>PVNI01000001.1 GCA_003001795.1 Actinomadura viridilutea
GGGTCGCGGTCCAGCCCGCCGACCCGCAGGCCGGCGCGGCAGGCCTCGCGCACCAGCGGCAGTCCGACGTATCCGAGCCCGATGACCACCAGATCCACCGGCGGCTCCCTTCACGCGATGTCCACGGCGCCGGCATCGCCCGCACCCTGCCGTCCTGTCCTCCGCGCCACGGTCACGGCCGTGTCACGGACAGGGCCTCCGTGTCACGGACATGGGCCGCGGCACGGTCATGGCTTCCTGTCACGGCACCCGCGGCGAGACCGGATAGGCGTCCCGGTACCGGTCCGCCACGGCTCGCCAGGTGCGCTCCGCTCGGACCCATTCCCGAGCGGTCCGTCCGATTTTCCGGCGTAGTTCGGGACTGTAAATGAGCCGGCCGAGTGCGTCCGCCCACGCCTCCGGGTCTTCTGGAAGAGTTAACGTGCCGGTCACGCCCGGTTCCACTATTTCGCGCAATGCCTTGACATCACTTGCTACTACTGGAATTCCCCCGGCCATCGCCTCGACGGGCTTGAGGGGCGTGACCAATTGGCAGACGCGGTCGGCCCGCCGGGGAACCGCGAACACATCGAGGACCGCGTGATACCGACGTACCGACGACATCGGCACCCTGCCGGGGAACACCGCGCGCACGCCCCGGTCGGCGGCGCGCCGTTCCAGCGCGCCCCGCTCCGGCCCGTCGCCCACGAGCAGCAGGACGACCTCGGTGCCGCGCTCGCGCAGCAGCGCGGCCGCGTCGATCAGCGTGTCGATGCCCTCGTAGCCGTAGAAGGACGAGGTCAGGCCCACCACCGGGTCGTCGGCGCCGATGCCGAGCTCGGCGCGCAGGGCGGCGCCGTCGGGCAGCGGCTCCAGGAACTCCTCGTCCACCCCGTTGGGCACCGTGATGATCTTGTCGGGGTCGACGCCCCGGTCGGCGATCTCGGCGCGCATCGCCTCGCCCAGCGTCACCACGACGTCGGCGGCGGCCATGCGCCGCGTCTCCAGCGCGCGGGTCAGCCGGTAGAAGTCGTCGGTCTCGCGGTGCGCGGGGTCGCGCGACAGCCAGGAGTCCTCCAGGAACCCGCGGACCTCGTACACCACCGGCAGGTCGTGGCGGCGGCCCAGTTCCAGCGCGACGGCCGCGTTGTGGTGGTCGCTCACCGCGTGCAGCACGGACGGGCGCAGCTCGCGCACCAGCCGCCCCGCCAGGTCCGCGCTTTTGGCGACGGCCTCGACGGGCGTGCCCGGCGGAAGCCACGGCAGCAGCCGGTGGTACGGCACCCCCTCCACCTCCACACGTGCGCGCAGGTCGGCGATGCCCTGGCTGAGCGGGTATCCGAGGCGCGTCACCACGTGGGTGTCGTAGCCCATCGCCCGCTGCGCCAGCGCGATCCGCTGTGTGCGGACCGTGTACCCGGCGCTCGTGCGCGGCAGTGCGTTCGTCACGAACTGCAGGACGCAAACGGACCCGTTATTGACCGGATCCGACCGTCTCTTGATCGATGTAGGGGTAGGTCCGGATATGTCATGGTCGAGCAGGAGGCGCAGGTCGGCGGCCTCGCGGCGCGGATCGCGCGGCCGCGGCACGGTCAGCCGGCCGAGCCGGGTCCGCCGCAGCCGGGCCGCCGCCCCGGCCGGAAGCGCGCGCAGCAGCAGCCGCAGCGCCAGGCGGGCGGCCCGGCGCGGGTCGTCGCGCATCTGCCGCCACGAGAGTCCCAGCAGGTAGACGGCCGCCTTGAGGGGCGGCACGAGGGCATGTCGGTTGAGCACGGCGGGCGAGCGTAAGCAACCCCGATGAACAGAAGGGAAATCGTGTTGGGGTCGATCGTTCACGTCCTGGGGGCCCGGCCGAACTTCGTCAAGGCCGCCCCGGTGATCGGGGCGCTGCGCGCCGCGGGCGCCGACCAGGCGGTGGTGCACACGGGCCAGCACTACGACGAGCGGATGTCGGACGTCTTCTTCCATGAGCTGGGACTACCCGAACCGGACGTGAATCTCGGGGTCGGCTCGGGCAGCCACGCCGCGCAGACCGCCGCGCTGCTCACCGCGCTGGAGGCGGAGTTCACCCGCCGTTCACCGGCGCTCGTCATCGTGTACGGCGACGTGAACTCGACCATCGCCGCCGCCCTCGTCGCGGCCAAGCTGCACATCCCGGTCGCCCACGTGGAGGCGGGCCTGCGCAGCTTCGACATGACCATGCCGGAGGAGGTGAACCGGCGCCTCACCGACCAGCTGTCGCGGCTGTGCTTCGCGACCAGCCCGGAGGCCGTCGGGCACCTGGCCCGCGAGGGCGTGCCGGTGGAGCGGGTGCACCTGGTCGGCAACCCGATGATCGACACCCTGCTGGCCCACCTGGACCGGTTCGACACCGCCGCGGTGCGGGCGAAGCACGGCCTGCCGGAGCGGTACGCGCTGGCCACCATGCACCGCCCCGCCAACGTGGACGCGCCGGAGACGGCCGCGGCGCTGGTGCGGCACCTGCACGGCGTCGCCGACCTGGCCGACCTGGTCATCCCGGTGCACCCGCGCGGCCGCGCCAACCTGCTGGCCGCCGGGCTGGACGACCATCCGCGCGTGCGCGTGCTGGAGCCGCTGGGGTACATCGACTTCGTGGCCGCCGTGCGCGGCGCGGCCGCGGTCGTCACCGACTCCGGCGGACTGCAGGAGGAGACGACGATCCTCGGGGTGCCGTGCCTGACCGTCCGGCCCAACACGGAACGGCCGATCACCATCACCCACGGCACCAACCGGCTCGTCGGCTTCGAGGAGCTGGTGCCCGAGGCCCGCAAGGCGCTCGAGGCGGGGGAGGCGTCCCCGCGGACGGACCGCAGGCCGCCGCTGTGGGACGGGAAGGCCGGCCCCCGCATCGCCGAAGTGATCATGGAGTTTCTCGGTGACCGATCCGCGTGACCCCACGACGCCCGGCGCCGCCGACCTCGCCCGGGCCCACTACCAGGTGGGGCGGCTGCGGGCCGCGCTGCGCGAGAGCCAGGCCCGCGTCCAGGAGCTGGAGCAGCGGCTGGCCGCCCTGGAGGCGTCGGCGGCGCTGCAGTTCGGCCGCCTGGTCGCCGGGGCGGCGCGCAACCCGCGGCGGCGGGCGCCGCGGCTGCCGCGCGAGCTGTACCGGCTGTGGAAGAAGCGCCACGCGCCCGCGTCCGCGGCCGCCTCGGCGACCGCGCGGGAGAGCAGGACCCGCGTCCAGGTCGACCGGGTGGAGCGTCCGGAGGACCGGCTGCTGGTGGCGGCGCCGTGCGAGCGCGTGGTGATCGCCGGGATCCTCGGCCGGGCCGCCGCGGCGGCGCTGGCCGACCACGTCAAGATCGTGCACCTGTACCCGCACGACGCCAGGCTCGTGCTGGACGCCGCCGACGTGGACATGGTCGTGGTGGACGCGGCGGCGGGCGAGCCCGGCGGCCCGTGGGCGTACCTGGGGACGCCCGGCGTGTACGACCGCGAACAGGTCCTGCACGAGGTGCGGGAGCTGGCCCGCCTGCGCGGCCTGCCGCTGGTGCTGTGGGGCGAGGCGCCGCCGCCCGGCCTGGCGGTCCTGGACTGGGACGCGCGGACGGCCGCGGCCGCCCGGCTGGCCGAGCTGGCGCCGACGTTCGAGTCCGCCTGAACCGATGGACGACCGGAAGGGAATGCCCGTGCGACCACGCGCGCTCGTCTACGGCGACGTCGATCTCAACCTGATCGACGGCTCGGCGATCTGGGCCCAGGGGATGGTGCAGGTGCTGGCGCGCGCCGGGTGCGAGGCGACCCTCGTGCTCAAGGCGCCGATCCGCACCGGACGCCTGGTGGACCCGCTGCGCGCCCTGCCCGGCGTCACCGTGCGCAGCCCGCACGCCGAGGGCCGGATCGGCGGCGGCGAGGGCATGACGCCCCGCCAGGCCGCCGTCGTGCTGACCGAGATCGACGCCGAGCGCCCGCACGACCTGGTCGTGGTGCGGGGGCGGCGGCTGGCCGGGAAGCTGGCGCACACGCCGCTGGCCGGGCGCCTGTGGACGTACCTGACCGACGTCCCGCAGTCGGCGAGCGCGTTCGATCGGTCCGCGAAGGGCGAGCTGCGGCGCATCGCCGACGCCTCGCGCGTGCTGCTGTGCCAGACCGAGGAGCTGCGCTCCTTCCTGGAGAGCGCGGTCCCGGCCACGGCGGGCAAGTGCGTGCTGTTCCCGCCGGTGGTGGTGCTGCCGGACGGGCTGGCGCCGCGGAGCCCGGAGCCGCCGCGGGGGCGGACGCTGCGGCTGGTGTACACCGGCAAGTTCGCGCCGCGCTGGAACACCTACGAGATGACGTCGCTGCCGCGCCTGCTGGCGATGCGCGGCGTGGACGCCGAGCTGCACATGGTCGGCGACAAGATCCACGACGATCCGCGGGACCCGGGGTTCGCCGCGCGCATGCGCACCGCCCTGGAGACCGCGCGGGGCGTGGTGTGGCACGGCGGCCACCCCCGCGCCGAGGCGATGCGGATCACCGCCGGGTGCGACGTGGGCCTGTCGTGGCGGCACCCGGAGATGGACGCCAGCCTGGAGCTGTCCACCAAGATCCTGGAATGCGGGGCGCTGGGCGTGCCGGTCGTGCTCAACCGCACCCCTATGCACGAACGGCTGTTCGGCCCCGACTATCCGCTGTTCGTGACGTCCGAGACCGACGTGGTCGACGCGCTGACGCTCATCGGCAAGAACCCCGACGTGTACGGGCTGGCCGCGGAACGCTGTCGCACCGCCGCGGCCGACTTCACCCTCGACGCCGCCGCCGCGCGCATCGCCGCGCACCTGGAGCGGACGTTCCCCGAGCCGTCGGAGACCGTGCTGGCCGCCGCCCGCGCCGCGGCGGAGGCGCGCGCGGCCGCGACCCCGGTCACGGTGGCCGCGGCCGGCACGTCCGTCCCCGCCGCGGCGCCGGGCGGCGCCGAGCGGCGTCCGCTGCGCGTCGGCGTCGCCGGGCACGACCTGAAGTTCTTCACCCGCCTGCTCGACTACCTCAAGTCCAGGCCGGACATGGAGGTCCGCGTCGACCAGTGGGCGGCGCTCAAGGCGCACGACGCCGAGCGCAGCAAGGAGCTCGTCGAATGGGCCGACGTGATCGTGTGCGAGTGGTGCGGCCCGAACGCCCTCTGGTACGCCCGGCACAAGCGGCGTGGCCAGCGGCTGCTGGTGCGCCTGCACCGGTTCGAGCTGTACGCGGGATGGCCCAAGCAGCTGGACATCGACGCCGTCGACCGGGTGGTCTGCGTCAGCCCGCACTACGCCCGGCTCACCCGCGAGACGACCGGCTGGTCCCCCGACAAGATCGTCGTGGTGCCCAACTGGGTGGACGACCGGCAGCTCGACCGGCCCAAGCTGGCCGGGGCCGAGCACCACCTCGGCATCATCGGCATCGCGCCGTCCCGCAAGCGGCTCGACCTGGCGCTGGACGTCGTCGAGGAGCTGCGCCGCGACGACCTCCGGTTCACGCTGTTCGTCAAGTCGAAGCTGCCGTGGGAGTACTGGTGGATCTGGCAGCGCGACGAGGAGCGCGCCCACTACGAGAAGGTGTTCCGCCGCATCCGGCGGTCCCCGCTGCTGGCGGGCGGCGTGGTGTTCGACCCCTACGGCCGCGACGTGGCCGCGTGGCTGCGCCGCATCGGGTTCGTCCTGTCGACCAGCGACGACGAGAGCTTCCACCTCGCCCCGGCCGAGGGCATGGCGTCCGGCGCCGTTCCGGTCGTGCGGAACTGGCCCGGCGCCGACACCATCTACGACGCCCGGTGGATCCACGACGACGCGCCCGCCATGGCCGCGTCGATCGCCGCGACCGTCCGCGGCGGCCTGTGGGAGACCGAGCGGCGCGCGGCCCGCGACCAGGTGCGGCGCGCCTACGGCCTGGACGAGGTCTGCCGACGGTGGACCGACCTCTTGGCCGGCGTCCTGACCGCCTAGCCGGGCACCGGCCGGGGCTCAGCGCGGGAACAGGCGGTCCACGACGCGGGCGGAGGCCTTGCCGTCGTCCAGCGGGCAGAACCGTTCGACGAACGCGTCGTAGTTGTCGCGGTACTCCTTGGCGACCGGTTCGATGTCGCGGATCGCCTCGATGACCGCGTCGGAGGTCTCCAGCAGCGGCCCCGGCGCCTCGGCCTCGAAGTCCAGGTAGAAGCCGCGCAGCCGGTCCCGGTAGTCGGCCAGGTCGTAGGTGAAGAACAGCATGGGCCGCCGGGTCCCCGCGAAGTCGAACATGACCGACGAGTAGTCGGTGACCAGCACGTCGGCGATCAGGTACAGGTCGGTGATGTCGGGGTAGAGCGAGACGTCCTTGACGAACTCGCCGTCCTCCGGCACGCCGTCCACGACGTTGCTGTGCAGGCGGACCAGCAGGACGTGGTCCTCGCCCAGCGCCGCCCGCGCCCGGTCGAGGTCCAGGCGCAGGTCGAACTTGTACCGGCCCCGGCTGTAGTACTGGTCGTCGCGCCAGGTCGGGGCGTACAGCACGACCCGCTTGCCGGCGGGCACGCCGAGCCGGGCCCGCACCTGCGCGGCGATCCGGTCGGCCTCGGGGTGGTACAGCAGGTCGTTGCGCGGATACCCGGCCTCGATGATCTCGCCTTCGAACGCGAACGCGCGGCGGAAGATCTCGGTGCTGAACGGGTTGGGCGACAGCAGGTGCGTCCACTCCGGCAGCGACGGCGGGGCGGGCGGCTCCTCGCCCTTGCCCTTGGCCTTCGCCAGGGAGCGGTACGCCTGCTTCATGCCGGGCGCGTAGGCGAAGTGCACCTCCTTGACGTCCCGGCCGATCTTCTTCAGCGGCGTGCCGTGCCAGGTCTGCAGCACCACCTGGTCGGGGTGGCGCTGGAACCAGTCGCCGAGCCGGTGGTTGGTGATGATGTACCGGGAGGTCGCGAGCGCCTCGTGCCACTCGCGGCCGTTGAGCCGCAGCGGCGTGAGCGTGTCGGGCAGCTCCACCTGCTGGTCGTTGACGACCCACAGCTGCTCCAGTTCGTCCGCCAGGCCGCGCGCGACCATCTCCAGGTGGATGGCCTTGGGGCTGTCGGAGTACTGGCGCCCGTTGAAGCAGGAGAACACGACCGCGTCGCGCAGCCCCTCCTTGGCCGCGCGCTGGCGCGCCTCGGCGCGCAGCGTCGTCGCCGCCGCGCGTTCCTCCGGCGGCACGTCGCCGGTCACGCGCACCACCAGGCCCTTGCGCTGCAGCTCCACCTCGTAGCCGCGCCGCGAGACCTCCACGGCCGCGGGCGGAGAGGAGGACACCGCGGGGTCGACGCTCACGGCCAGGGCGCGTCCGCCGGGCGTGCGGAACAGCAGGTCGTAGCGGCCCTGGCGCAGCGGCAGCACGCCCGCCACGCTCGGCACCGCCGCGACCGGGATCTCGGCGCGCAGCACGCCGTCGTCGCCGCGCACGACGCCGAACGCGTACTCCTTGCGGCGGCCCCGGCTGCGCAGCACGATCTCGCCGGTGTCACCGGCCCGGTGCGTCCCGGCCAGGACGAGGGCGCCGTCCGGTCGCCACGCGCACTCGGTCACCGTCAGCCGCGCCGACCGCGACTGGACCCGCAGGTACCCGGACGCGTCGCGGCCCGCGGTCAGCTCGCGGCCGCCGGTGAACCGCTCGATGCCGTCGACGCCCTCGGCCAGCACCAGGGGGCGCCCGTCGATCAGCACCGCCCAGTCGCAGGTGTCGTCGATGGCTCGCGGGTCGGTCATCCGCTGCGGTTCGGGCAGCGGGACGCGCGCCGTGAACCGCTCCCCGGTCACCGTCGCGGACACCGGGACGACCTCGTCGCCGACCGCCAGGCCCAGCGCGGGCTCGCCGCCGCCGTGCAGGCCCTCGATCTCCAGCGCGTCGTCGTCCCACCGCAGCGCCGTGGCCTTGGCGGTGACGGTCTCCACGTCGATGCGCAGCGTGCCGTCCACCACCTGCGGGACGATCCGCACGTTCTCGTCGACGTAGTGGTACGGCGGGCGGGCCGCGCTGCCGCTGCTGCCGCCGCGCAGCCGGGCCGACCGCAGCACGCCCGCGTTGAACACCACGGCCTCCACGTCCCAGCGGCCGTCCGTCCAGGCGCCGCCGCGCCGCAGCTTCTTGGGGTCGAGGACGAACTCGAAACCGGTCCACGGCCCGGACGCCTTGCCGGGCTTGCGGGTCTGCCGGGCCCGCAGCACCACGCGCCGCCGGCCGGACCGCAGCACCACGCTCTTCACCGACGTCCAGCGGCGCCGCATGCTCACCGCGTTGATGTACGCCTCGCCGGTCACGAACAGCTTGCCGTCGCGCCAGGCCACCTCGTGGGTGCGGCTGCGCAGCGCCACCTCGGTGCGCGCCAGGTACACCTCGTCGGGGACGCCGACCTTCTCGTCCTTCCAGTACGGGTGGACGACGTAGCGGCGCAGCCCGCTGCGCACGATGGCGGGGGACGGCTTGCCCCGCGCGTACCGCACCACCTTGACCAGCTCGGTGCGGCGCTCCCGGCCCGCCAGATGCCACTTCAGCCGGGTGATCGACGGCAGTTCGGCCAGCGTCTCGGAGTCCAGCCAGGACGCGTGCGCCGCCGCCTGCTTCACCACGGCGGCGCGGTCTTCGTCGGTGGCGTCGGGCAGCGCGTCCAGGAACGCCCGCAGCTCGGCGTTCAGCACCGAGGCGAGGAAGCGGCGGCGGTCGCGGGCGGTCCAGCGGCCGTCCAGGGCGGCCAGCGCCGCGGCGACGGCGGCGAACCCGTCGGCGACGGCCTGCGGATCGGCGGTCGGCTCGGGCGCGGTGTCGCGGGCGCGGCGCAGCACCACCTCGGGCAGCACGTCCACCGCCTCCGCCAGGAAGTACGCCGGCACCGCCACGGCCAGGTCGTCGTCGCGGTTGACGTCGGGGAAGGCGAGGGCGTGCCGGTCCCAGAACGCGCGGCGGAACAGCTTGCCGGTGACCAGCCGGTCGTCCAGCAGCGCGGGATGCTTGCGCACGTGGGTGCGCAGGTGCGCGGACGCGAACGCCTCGCGGTGCCGCCGCGACGGCCGCGACCCGCCCTCCCGCCGGACCGCGATGTTCCCGGCCGCGAAGTCCGACCCGCTGGTGGTGAGCGAGGAGTGCAGCGCGGCCAGCGCGTCCTTGGGCAGCACGTCGCCGTCGTCGGCGAACGCCAGGAACTCGCCCTCCGCCTCGGCGACGCCGATGCCGCGGGCCGCGCCGCGGCTCGGCGCGCCGCGCCGGATCAGCCTGAACCGGTCGTCGGGCAGGTCGGCCTCGGCGGCCGCGCCGGTCCCGCCGTCCACCACGAGCACCTCGAGGTCGCCGTACGTCTGGGCGGCCAGCGATCGCAGCGTGTCGTTCAGCTCGGCGGCGGTGCCGTGCGCGGGGACGATGACGCTGATCCGGTGGGGCACCAAGGCGATCTCCTTTTGCCGGGGGGAGGGCGGGGAGACGGGGGTGGCCGGAGTCTAGGCCGGGGAGGGCGGGTTCGGCACGTCCTCGCCGAGGAAAACGCGGCGCACGGCCCGTTCGGCCGCGTGCCCGTCGTCCCACGGGCAGAAGCGGGCCCGGAACGCCGCGCGCGCCCGCGCCACCTCCTCGTCCTGCCACGGCCTGCCGGAGCGGAACGTCTTGATCAGTTCCTCTTCGTCGAAGGCGACCGCGCCCGGCGGGAAGGCGGTGACGTCGAAGTTGGTGCCCCGGGTGAGCCGGTAGGTCTCCCAGTCGGGGACGAACAGCACGATCGGCCGGTCGGGCAGCACCGCGTAGTCGAACATGATCGACGAATAGTCGGTGAGCAGCGCGTCCGAGGCGATGCACAGGTCCTCGACCGAGCGGTGCGCCGACACGTCGATGACCCGTTCGGGGTCCCACTGCCGGGCGCCCGGCTTGTAGAAGTAGTGGGCGCGCAGCAGCAGCACGTACTCGTCCCCGAGCTCGCGGGCGAAGCGGCGGATGTCGAACGTCGGCTTGAACGAGCGCTGGTACTCGCGGTGCGTCGGCGTGTAGAGGACGGCCTTCTTGCCCTCGGGGACGCCGAGCATGCGGCGGAGCTCGGCCTTCTCCTCGGCGGTGGCGCGCACCAGCCGGTCGTTGCGCGGGTAGCCGATCTCCAGCATCTCGTACTTGCAGGGGAAGCCGCGCTCCCACGCCTCGGTGGACAGCGGGTTGGCCGAGACCACGAAGTCCCACCGGTCGGCCCGGCGGATCATCAGCTTGAAGTCCATGCCCTTGGCGCTGGCCGGGTACTTCATCTGGTCCAGGCCCATGCTCTTGAGCGGGGTGCCGTGGTGGGTCATCACGTGCACCTGGCCGGGCCGCTTGACGATGTCGTCGGTGAAGTTGACGTTGTTGACGAAGTACTTGGCCCGCGCCATGACGCGCCAGAAGTCCTTGGACCCGCGCACCACGTAGTCCACGCCCTTGGGCAGGGACTTGACGTTCTCCTGCTTGACCACCCACACGCCGTGGATGTTCGGCGCCAGCTCCTTGAGCTTCTCGTAGATGGCCGCCGGGTTGCAGGCGTAGCCGCGGTACCAGTACGCGGCGAACACCGCGAGGTTCTCGTCGATGGGCAGCCGCAGCTGCGCCTTGTAGTACTGCTTCAGGCCGGTGCGCTTGGCGGCGTTGACGGCGGCGCGCTGCCGCTTGCGGAACATGGAGGCCGCGGCCTTGGCGGGCTTGGCGGGGCCGGACGTGCCGGCCAGCTGCCGCTGGTAGCCCTTGAAGTCGTTCTTCTCGATGGCCGCGTACTTCTTGGCGAGCCGCTCGTCGCGGGGAAGCTCGTGCCCGGCGGGCCGGTATCGGGCGTAGGTCTGCGCCATGCGCTCGAAGAAGCGCGGGCCGTCCTCGTGGTTCACCAGGCCGCCGCGTTCGAGGACGGTCTGCAGGTGCCGGATCATCGCGTCGAACATCGGCGGCCGGAGCGGCTCGCCGGCGGCGCCCCGCGCGTCGAGGAACGCGAAGACCTTGTCGTACTGGTCGAACACGTCGAAGCGCCCGGCGCCGGCGGCCCGGGCGGCCGCGCCGCGCCGCCGCTCCCGGCGGATGAAGCAGACCTGGTCGAGCAGGCTGATCCGCTCGGCGGCCAGAAGCGCCGGGTAGGCGACGCCGACCTCCTCGAAGTCGCCGCCGCCGAACCGCACCCCCAGGTCGAGCAGGAACCGCCGGCGGAAGGCCCGGTTCCAGGGCGCCGGCGTCACGCGCAGCACGTCGGGCCGCTCGGCGCAGGCGAACACCGCGGGCTCCGGGTCGCGGAACAGGGCGTGGTCGGCGCTGCGCTTGACCTTGCCGTGCCAGTACTCGCGGGCGTGGTCGAACAGCAGCACGTCCGGCTGGTCCTCGGAGAGCCGCTCCAGGATCGCGCCGAGCGCGTCGGGCGGGAGGCAGCCGTCGCTGTCGACGAACCACACGTAGTCGCCGGCGGCCGCGTCGAGGCCGATGTCGCGGGCTTCGCCCGGGCCGACGCTGCGCTGCATGTGCAGCACCCGCACCCGCGGGTCGCGCTCGGCGTACTCGTCGAGGATCCGGCCGCTGTGGTCGGGGGAGGCGTCGTCCACCGCGATCACTTCGAGGTCGGGCACGTCCGGCACCAGGATCGAGTCCAGGCACTGGCGCAGATACCCCTGCGCCAGGTGGACGGGGACGACCACGCTGAGCGAGACGGGGGCGCCCGGGCTCGGGTCGGCGTGTCCGTTGGGGATGTGACCGGGGGTCTCTGCCATTGCTCCGAAAGGGGTAGTCCAGCGGTCGGCCGTGAATGGGTGGCTGTACGGACTTTAGCCGCAAGTCAACCGCGCGTACCTCGCCGTTTCCTGAGGACGCAGCTCACATCTTGGGGCAGCTCGCCCTTCACTGCACATCGTCGCAATGTGGTTACGGTACGGCATGGCTGACAAATGTTGCCAATTAGCAGCAACTGGGACATCGGCGGTGGTCGGCGGCGGGCTCGGCGCTCGCGGCGCGCGGCGCCGGGCGGCAGCCCCGGCAAAGACGGCGCGGCGCGGCGGGGCGGTCGATAGCCTGGTGAAGTTCTACAAGTGACCGATATTACGGACACACGGGGTGGGTGTGGGACAGGGGTCGAAAGTCACCGTCGTCGTGCCGGTCTACAACTGTCGCCCCACGCTGCGACGGGCGCTGGAGTCGGTGTTCGAGCAGTCGCTGCGGCGTTCGCTCGGCCCCGACGCGATCGAGGTCATCGCGGTGGACGACGGGTCCACCGACGGCAGCGGCGCCGAACTCGACGGGCTCGCCGAGGAGCATCCCGGGCTGACCGTGGTGCACCAGCCCAACTCCGGCGGCCCGGGCGCGCCGCGCAACGTCGGCATCGACCGGGCGTCCGGCGAGTACGTGTTCTTCCTCGACGCCGACGACTACCTGGCGCCCGAGGCGCTGGAGCGCATGTGCGCGATGGCCGACGCCAACGGCACCGACGTGGTGGTCGGCCAGTACGTGGGCGTCGGGCGCCAGGGGCCGGTGTTCGCGCGCGACCTGCCGCGCACCACCGTGGCCGAGACGCCGCTGCTGTACAACTCGCTGTCGCCGCTGAAGCTGTTCCGCCGCTCGCTGCTGGAGCGGCTCGGGCTGCGGTTCGTCGAGGGCCTGTTCTCGCACGAGGACATGCTCTTCACCGCCCAGGCGTACTTCGGCGCCGACGGGATCTCCGTCCTGGCGACCTACGACTGCTACTACTGGGTCGACCGGGAGGACGGCACGAGCGTCCTCCAGCAGGGCGGCGCGCCCGCCGAGCGCTACTTCCCGGCCATCTCGGAGGTGATGAGCTTCCTGGCCGGACGGGTCGAGCCGGGCCCGCTGCGCGACCGCCTGATGCTGCGGCACTTCCGGCACGAGATCGTCTCCCGGTTCGGCCGGCGCTACCACGAGCTGCCGGAGGAGGAGCAGGCGCTCACCCGCGTCGGCGCGCGCCGGCTCGTCGACGCCTGGTACACGCCGGGGGTCGAGGCCCGGCTGTGGCCCCGGTCCCGGCTGATCATGCACTGCCTGCGGTACCGGCTGGACGACGTGCTGGCCGAGATCGTGGCGACCGACCCGGACGTCCCGCCGCCCACGGTCGTGGAGAAGGACAAGGCGTTCCAGGCCTACCCCCGCTTCCGCGACCCCGCCACGGCCCTGCCCGACCACCTGTACGACATCACCGACCGGATCCCCGCGCAGACCCAGGCGGCCGAGGCGTCCTGGACGCCGTCCGGCCTTCGCCTGACCGGCCGCGCCACGCTGTCGGGCGTCGCCGAGCGGCACGAGACCGCGCTGCTGCTGCGGCGCCGGGGCGAGCCCGCCGAGGAGCGCCGCGTGCCCGCCCGCGCCGTCGCCCCCGACCGGTTCCGCGCCGACGTCGACCTGGCCGCCGACGAGCCGCTCGCCGACGGACGCTGGGACCTGCACGTCGAGATGCGGGTGCAGGAGCTGACCGTCGTGCGGCCGCTGCGCCCGGCCGACGGCCTCGAGCTGCCGGAGCGGCGCCTCATGCGCGGCGGCCGCTTCCTCACCCCGGCCCCGCGCGGCGACGGCCTGGAACTGCGCGTGTCCGCGCCGCAGCGCGGATCCTTCATGACGCTGGAGACGGCCGGGTGGGCCGCGGACGGGGTGCTGCGCGTCACCGGCCACCTGCCGAGCGCGCTGCCGTCCGGGCACCCGGTCGAGGCCGCCGCCGAGCTGGTGCGGCGGCAGGACGGCACCGTCGTGCCCGCGCGGGTGCAGGCGTCGTGCGTCCCCGAGGCGCTGAACCTGACCGCCGAGTTCGACCTGCGCGGCTGCGCTCCCGGCCGGTGGACGCCCTGGGTGGAGGTCACCGTCGACGGCACGGTCATCCGGCTGCGTCCTCCCGCGCCGGCGTCGCTCCCGCCGTCCGGCACGGCGGGCAGGCTGCGGCAGGCCGTCCCGTACCGCACCGAACGCGGCGGCCTGTCGGTGAAGATCACCCCGGCGCGGGCCGCCCAGGCCGCGCGCCGCTTCGCGCGCCGCCTGCGGGGCTGACCGGGCCGCCCGGGCCGGCGGCCCCCGCGCCGTCAGGGGGCGCGCTCGCCGCCCTCGCCGCCGGGCACGACGCCGGGACGCCGGTTCTCGTACAGCGTCACGGTGCCGCCTTTGAAGCGCCAGCGCTTCACCATGCGGAAGGCGCCGGACCGCCGGACCAGCTCGTCCTTGGCTCGGTCGTGCGCGTCCGCCCTCGCGGTGTACCGGTGGACGTACCAGAGCCGTCTCGCATCGGCCAGGCGCCGCGCCAGCTCCGCCGGCCCGACCTCCTCCCCGTCGATGGTCCCCGACCGCGCGCCCGTCCGCGCCATCGCGATGTCGCGCAGCCCCTCGTACGCGTCCGCGTAGGCGCCCATGGCGCGGCGGTAGTACCGCTGGTGGAACAGGATCGCGTCGTCCGGCCGCTTATTGGCGCGGACGACGGCGCTGAGCGTGCGCAGGTCGTCGGCGCGCGCGTCGGGCGCGCGGATCTGCCGGTGCTCCGGCACGACCGCGACGACGACCACGCCGAGCACCGCGACCGCGGCCCACACGGGCAGCCGCCGCAGGCCCAGCGCGGCGAGCAGCGCCACCGCCGGAAGGCAGAACAGGACGTAGCGGAACAGGTACGCCGGCACCACGAGCGAGACGGCCAGCAGCACCGCCGGCGGCAGCGCCAGCCAGGCCGCCAGCCCCCACCGCGCGTCCGCCTCGGCGCCCGCCGACGCTTCGGCCGGGCGTGCGCGCGGACGCCAGAGCGCGAGGACGACGAGCGCGGCGATCGGCGGGATCAGCCACCGGGCGCCCGCCAGCATGTCGAGCAGCTGCCGCAGGTCGGCGCCGTCCGGCCGGGTGATCCAGTCGACCTGCGCGCGCTGCGTGACCGACAGGGCCGCCAGCGGCAGCACCGCCGCCAAGGCGCGGCCCACGGCCATCGCCCACTGCCGCAGGGCGCCCCGCGCCAGCACCGCGTGCGGCAGCACCAGCAGCAGTGCGAACATGTGCAGCCAGCCCATCACCGCGACCACCACGGCGTACGCGGTGAACTCCCGGCGGCGGCGGTCGTCGTGGTCCTGCCGTCCCAAGGCGCGGAGAAGCAGCAGCGTGGCCGCGACCGCGAGCGCGGTAACCCACGTGTACTGGCGGGCCTCCTGCGCGTACCGCGACATCGCGGGCGACACCGCGACCAGCAGCCCGGCGGCCAGCCCGACCCGCGCGTCCGCCAGCCGCAGGCCCAGCCGGGCGGTGAGCCCGGCCGCGGCCGCCGCGCCCAGCACCGACGGCACCCGCACGGCCGCCTCGCCCGCGCCGAACAGGGCCACCACCGGGTGCATGAGCAGGTAGTACAGGACGTGCACGGCGTCGACGTGGAACAGCAGCCGCAGGATGTCCCACGGGGAACGCTCCGCCACCGCGATGGTGACGGCCTCGTCACGCCACAGCGTCGGCCGCGTCAGCGCCCACAGGTGCACGACGAGGGCCGCCACGGCGGGGAGCGCGACGGCGTAGGCGGCGGCGCTCGCGGACCCTCGGGCTCTCCCGGCGGCGCGCTCCGGCAGGATGCGCGTCGACATGAGCACCCCCGTCCAGCGCGCAAATGGCGGTTAATGCCCGAATTCTAAGTTGAATTCCGCCATATCGGGCGTCCAGGGGACGGCTATGCTTCGCGAGGGGGCGCGAAACCGGGGGCGGGGAGGTGGCCGAAACCGGCCGCATGGACGGAAAACGCGGAGCTGGAGTGAGCGACGAGGCCACAATTGCGCAGGGCTTGAGCCGAACGATGCGTGGCCTGGGACGATTTCTCGTCGGGCACGGCCTGTTCCTGGTCGTGCTGGCCGGGGCGGTCGCGGTTCGCTGGATCGCGGTGCTGGGGTACCCGACGGTGCTGTGGTTCGGCGACTCCAACACCTACCTCGAGAGCGCCCTGCGCTTCGAGCCGTCCCCGCTGCGGCCGGGCGGCTACTCGGTGTTCCTGTGGCTGCTCAAGCCGTTCCACAGCTTCCTGGTCGTGCTGGCGGCGCAGCACGCGCTCGGCGTGCTCACCGGGCTCATGGTGTACGCGCTGGTGTGGCGGGCGTTCCGCGCCGGGTGGCCGCGCCGCGGCGTCTGGCTGCCGGGCCTGGTCGCCTCCCTCGTGTCGGTCCCGGTGCTGTACGACGCGTACCAGATCCAGCTCGAGCACATGCTCGTGTCGGACGGGGTGTTCACCTTCCTGCTGGCCGCCGCGATCACCGTCGTGCTGTGGAACGCCGGCGGGCGCGGATGGGGCGCCCCCCGCACGCCGGACGCGCGGCCCCGCAGGCTGAGCTGGTGGGCCGGGGCGCTGGCCGGACTGCTGATCTCCGCCGCGGCGATGGTGCGGTCGGTCGGGCTGCCGATGCTGATCGTGCTGCTGGTGTGCATGCTCGTCATGCGTTCGGGCCGGCGGGCCATGGCCGCGGCGGTCGCGGCGGCCGCCGTCCCGGTGGCGCTGTACATGTCGTGGTTCCACTCCGTGCACGGCAAGTACGCCATCACCACGACCGACAAGATCTGGCTGTACGGCCGGACGGTCGACTTCGCCCGTTGCGACATCATCAAGCCCGCCCCGGACGTCGCCGTCCTGTGCCGCGACCACCTGCCGCCGGAGCCCGGGACGGCGCCCGCGTTCCAGGCCCTGTGGGGCGAGGACTCCGGCTTCAAGCAGCTGCCCGGCTGGATGTACGACCCGGAGGCCAACCGGATCGCGGGGGAGTTCGCCATGGCCGCGATCACCAAGCAGCCCGGCGACTACGCCCGCGTGATCGTCCGCGACACGTTCCGCGCGTTCGAGTGGGAGCGCAAGCCCTACCCGCGCAAGAGCACCGTGGAGGAGTACGAATTCCCGGTCGGCGCGGCGCTGCGCGACGACCACGCCCTGCGCGCCTACCCGTACGGCGGCGACACGGCCGAGGCCCGGGTCGTCGAGCCCTACGCCGGCTGGATGCGCGACTACCAGGACAGGGTGTTCGTGCGCGGCCCCTACCTGGGCGTGCTGATGGCGGTGGGGCTGCTGGGAGTGCTGGTGCGGGTGCGGCGGCTCGGCGGCGAGGTGCTGCTCCCGTGGTCGGTGGCGCTGGCCCTGCTGGTCGTCCCGGCCGCCACCGCCGACTTCGACTACCGGTACGTGCTGCCCGCCATCCCCTTCGCGGCGCTCGGCGCGGGCGTGACCTTCTCCCGCCGTCCCCGCTCCCGCCGTCCCCGCGCGGCCGCCGCGACCCCGGCGGGCGCCAAGGCGCTGTCACTCGAGCCGCCGCGCACCGATCCCGAACCGTCGCGGACCGAGCCTGAGCCGCAGGCCGAGGCCGAGCCGCGTCCGTCCGAGCCAGAGCCGTCGCCGCTGGAAATGTCGCCGCCTGGGCCCGGCGACTCCGCGGACGCCTCCGGACCGGCCGTGGCCGACACGAAGGTCGGCTCCTGAAGGGACGGCGGCGGCCCTCGCCGCGTCATCACACAGAGTGGTCGCTTGAACACTCTGTGCTGAAGCGCGGCGATTAAACGCTCGATTCCGATAATCGATCGGCGTCACGGCAATCTTGCTTCTTTTTGCTGCCCTAGAAGCATTTGTGCATAAGGGGACGGGCATTCCTCGGTGCGGCGAGATGGTGGGGAAATTCCAATGTCTCGTCATGGTCGACATCCCAGATGGGGGGAGACAGGCGAATGAACATTCGCACGGGAGTTGCCCTCGGCATCTCCGGGCTCGTGCTGGGCGGCACGGCCGTGGTCGCGCCCGCCGCTCGGGCCGCCGCCGTCGCCGACACCGCCGCCGTCGCCGCGGTCCAGGCGGCCGCTCCGGCCGACCGCGCGCCGCGATGCCAGTACGGCCGCGGCTACTGGGGCAGCGACGGCCGCTGGTACTGCCGCGGCTGGGGCAACCAGGGCTGGGGCAACCAGGGCTGGACCGGCTGGGGCAACCAAGGCTGGGGCTACAACCGGAACCTCGGCTTCAACCGGAACTTCGGCTTCTGGCGCGGTGACGGCCGTTGGAACTACGGGCGAGGATTCGCCCAAGGGGGCATCGGCTCCAACGGCCGCTGACGCGTAACTCCGCAAACGGGCGTTCCGTGCGGCACGGCACGGGACGCCCGTTTCCGTGCGCGGCGACCACCGCCGCATGGTGCGCCGCGCGACGGCGGCCAGGCGAAGGCGGCAGTGCGGCGCTCACGACGAGCTGGTCGACCGAGCCGGTCGACCGAGCCGGTCGACAAGGCGATGGCGGCCGTGCGGTCGCGGGGGAGCGTGACGCCGGTCGCGGGCCGGGCGAACCCGATCACCATGCTCACCTGGTCACGGTCGCCGTTCACGTCCTGACCCCGACCGGCCGCGTCGCCTGCCGGCCGCCAGACGACAGACCGGGGCCGTGTCGGAGGGGCCGCAGCGGGTGGGCGACCGTCAGACGACGAAGCCCAGCGAGCGCCGTACGGCCCGACGTCGGCGCACGTCGTCGGCGCAACTCCGTACCGCGAGCGGTCCTTGACCCGTCTCCCCACATCTCCCTCACACCCGCCCTCCTCGGTGACTCTCTTCGGCGACATCACGCCACCAGGTGACTACGCATTGTAGCTAGTACGTCACGCTGTGTCATGATTCGCCGTCAAGCACCTAATTTCAGGGGTTAGTGATTGATTCATGGGTAATCTTGCTTCTTTTTGCTGATCTGGAGGCATTTGTACAAGAAAGTACGGGCATCCCTCGTCACGGCGAGATGGTGCGAATTCCGCGATATCTCGCCGCGGTCGAGAACCCAGATAGGGGGAGACATGCGGATGAACATTCGCACGGGAGCTGCCCTCGGCATCTCCGGGCTCGTGCTGGGCGGCGCGGCCGTGGTCGCGCCCGCCGCTCAGGCGTCCACCGTCGCCGGCACCACCACGGCCGTCGCCGCCAAGGCGACCACCGCGACCGCCACGTCGCACCGCTGCGGCAGGAAGCGCTGCCACCGCAGCTTCCACACCTGGGGCTACAAGCGCTACTACTTCGGCCCCCTGGGTGAGCTGCGCGAGCGCGGCTTCAGCGTCAAGACCCGCGGCCACAAGCGCCTCGGCGGCCTCGGCTGGGGCGGCCTCGGCGGCTTCGGCGGCTGGGGCGGTCTCGGCGGCTTCGGCGGCTGGGGCTGGTGACGCCGTCCACAAGTGATCACAATGGCGGGCGTTCCGTGCACGGCACGGGACGCCCGTCCCGTGTTTCCACAGATCACCATCGTGAGCGGGGAATGGGCCGGCGCCTGGGCAATGCCTCCGGCGGTGACATCATCGGCCTCCGCCGCGAGACGGGATTCTCCTCCTTTCGGGCCAGTGCCCGCCCCCCCGAAAGAATGGGGCCTTCTGGGGAATTGCGATCTGCCGATGCGACCGCCGAGGCGCTCAGTGCTGGGCGTCGGCATCGTCGATCAGGCGTTGCAGGCGCGAGGCGCGCCACGGGGTGATGGTGCGCTCGCGGACGCGGGTGACGACGGTGGCGCGGAGCTGCTCGATGCGGGCGTCCACGCTGCGCTCGATGCCCGCGCGGGCCTCCCGGATGGCGGCGTCGATGAGGTTGGTCAGGTCCAGGCCCACGTCGGGCCGGATCTCGCGGGCCTCCACGCCGTTCTGCACGGACATGCGCAGGAGCAGCAGCGCGTCGCCGTCCTCGTGCTCCCGCTTCCACTCGGAGCCGCGCCGCTTCCGCGGCCGGTCGGAGTCGTCGTCGGGCGGGTCCGGGACGGGGGAGGAGGGCGTCGAGGTCGCGGGCGGCCGGAACGAAGGGGGCGGCGTTCCGGGCGTCGACGTGCGCGGCGGGGCGAGGGTGGGCTGGCTGCGGTCCAGCGGGGTCAGGTCGATCCCGGCGTACAGGACGGTCGCGGCGGTGGCGGTCGAGACCAGGCTGCCCGCGATCGGCAGGAGCATCCGCAGGACGCGGTGCCCGCGGGCGCGGACCCCGGCCGGACGGCCGCCGGCGGCCGGCGGCGCGGCGCGGTGGTCGAGAGGCTCGACGATCTCGTCGGTCGGCGCGGGGCGCCGCCCGGTGTCCGTTCCCCGGTCCGTCTCAGCCGTCATGGTCGTCCAGGACGCGGGTCAGTTCGGCGGCGGCGTCCGGGGTCAGCGCGCGCTCCCGGAGCCGCGTGTCGATCCTGCGGCGCAGCTCCTCGACGCGGGAGTCCGCGTCGACGGCGTGGCCCGTGACCAGCTCGTTGCGCAGATTGTTGATGTGGTTGTTCAGGTCGACGGCCACGTCCGGCCGCATCCGCCCGGTGGCCTGCGCGCCGTCCACGATCGGCTGCAGCCGTCCGAGGAGGCCGAGCAGCCCGGTGTCCGCGGCCTCGCGGGCGGCCGGCGGCTCGGAGGGGACGGGCTCGGAGGGGACGGGCTCGGAGGGGAAGGGCGCGGAGGGGAAAGGCGCGGAGGGGAAGGGCGCGGACGGCTCGGTGTCCGGCGCCGGCGCCTCGGAGGGCGTCTCGGCGGGCGCCGCGGAGACGCCGCCGGCCGGGGGCGGTTGCGGGGCGGCGACCTCCCTGGCCGCGGGCGCGGGGCGGTTCAGCGCGATCATCATCGCGATGACGGCGGCGGCCGCGACGGCGACCGCCGCGATGAGGACGGGCCGCCGGTCCGCGGGCGGCGGGCCGGGCGGGGGAGGAGCGTCCAAGAGCTCGGTCCGCTGGTC
This sequence comes from Actinomadura viridilutea, assembly GCA_003001795.1. GTDB lineage: Bacteria > Actinomycetota > Actinomycetes > Streptosporangiales > Streptosporangiaceae > Spirillospora > Spirillospora viridilutea. The sequence continues at coordinate 20,566 of PVNI01000001.1, forward strand.
GCCGCGTCCCCCGGCGAGGTCCCGGCCGCCGTCGGCACCGGGCCGCGGCGCGTCGCCGCGCCCGGCGGACAGGCTCGCCAGGTCGATCCGGTCGCGGACGGACGCGGACGGCGCCGCCGCGCGGGTGAGCACGTCGGCGACGCGGCTCATGGGCGGCCGCTCCCCGGGATCGGCGGCGCGGCATTCGTCGCGGAGGAGCGCGACCTCGTCGGGGACGCGCGCCGCCGCCGGGCCCGCGTCCAGGCAGGCGGCGAGCAGCTCCCCGAACGCGCGGACGTCGTCGGCCTCGGCGGCGGCTCGACCGACGCGCGCCTCGACGGGCGCGGTGCCGGCGGCCGGCTCCGCCGGTTCGCACGCGCGGGCGGGCGCGGAGCGCAGCACCGCCCCGATGCCCACGTCCACGATCTTCACGCCGCCGGGGGTGAGGAAGACCCGGCGGGGCGTCAGGTCGCCGTGCGTCACCCCGTCGCGGTGCGCGACCGCCAGCGCGGCGGCGACCCTGGCGCAGATCTCCAGCGCCTCGCCCGCGGGCAGCGGGGCGCGGTCGAGGCGCGCCGCCAGGCTCTCGCCCTCCAGGTACTCGGTGACGAGGTAGGGGACGGACCGTCCGGCGGCGTCGCGGGTGCGGTCGCAGTCGTAGATGGCGGCGAAACCAGCGTGCGGCACGCCCGCGGCCCGGCTCGCCAGCCGGTCGAAGTCGCGGACGCGGTCGGCGCCCCCCAGCCGGACCGGGTCGGGCAGCTTGATGGCGACGGAGCGGCTCAGCGCCTCGTCCCAGGCGCGCCACACCTCCATGGCGTCCCCGTCGTCGAGGCGCTCCATCAGCCGGTAGCGCTCGGCGAGCCGCAGCTCCGGCTTCACCGGACCGGCCTTCCGCGCGCGCAGGCCGTACATCTCAGCACGTCCAGCAATACGCGGCGCGCCCCCCAGGGGTTCGACGCGCCGACGCGCCCGCCGGGCGCCGCGCGGGGGGCGGGACGGCGGCGCCGCGACATGAAAAACCCGTCCGCGCGAGGCGGACGGGCGGTGCGCGGACGCGCCGTCGAACGGCGCGTCCGCCGGGCTCACACGTGGTCGACGACCGTCACCTGCTCGGGAAAGCGCGCCCGATACTCGGCGATCTTGTTCTCCAGCCTGGTCACCGCGCGGCTGTAGTCCCGGCTGGACAGCCAGAACTTGTAGATGATCACGAGCTCGAAGGCCAGCAGCCCGGCGGCGGCCACGACGGTCACCGGAATGATCGCGCCCGGCACCGCGGCGGCGATCACCGGGCCGACGATGAACACGCCCATCTGGAACTCGATGCCGCTGATCAGGTGCGGGCGGATGCGGCCGCGCAGCAGGGCGTTGCGGATCCGCGCGTACCAGGGGAACTTCCGGTTGAACTCCTGCTGCATGAGCAGGTTGGCCTGCTGGGTGGTGTCGCCGACGACCCGGTCCTCCATGTCGGCCTCCGGGTCCGGGCGCAGCGCGCCCTGGGCCGACGCCAGGTCCTGGTCCACCGCCGTGGCCGCGGCCGCCCCGCCCTCGGCGCGCCGCGCGGCCTCCTCCAGCGTCCGCGCCTCCTCCTGCAGCTGGCGCAGCTTGTTGCGCATCTGCGAACGCACCTTGTAGATCTCCAGGGCGTCCATGTAGCGCAGCATGTCCAGGAACACCACGGCCAGCCCGGTCCACACGTACGCGACGTTGCCGGTGGCCGCGTACTGCCCGCCCATCAGCGCGATCGCGCAGGCCAGCACCCGCACCCGGTCGAAGATGTAGTCCAGCCAGGCGCCGAACACCGACCCGGTGCCCTTCAGCCGGGCGATCTTGCCGTCCATGCAGTCGAGCGTGAACGACAGGTGGTACAGCACCGCGCCGAGCAGCAGGAACTGCCACTCCGCCACCGCGTAGCAGGCGCCCGCGCCCAGCCCCAGGATCAGCGCGCCCACGGTGAGCTGGTTGGGCGTGATGTTGGTGCGGTTCGCCGTGAAACGCACCAGGCGGGATGCCAGCGGGTCGACCAGCAGCACGGTCCACCATGCGTCACGCGCCTTGTACGTCCGTTCGCGAACGTCCGCGAGCGTGAAGTTCGCCATGGAGAGCTGTCCTTTCAACTTGTGGCTGGAGGCTTCCCGCCGTCGATCCACGCGAACCCCAAGACGCGGCGACCGTCCAGGTGGCCCGCTCGGCGGCTCCGAGCGCCATCGGCCGCGGGGGGCTGCGAGCGCGCACCCGCCGACCGGGGGCTCGATGGTATCGCCCTGACACGGGGTGTCCGCCGGGGAGACGCGCGATTCGTCATCTTATGGTGATCAATAACGCCTCGCGGCGCCCGGCGGACCCCCGACGGCCGGGCGGCCCCCGGCCGGGAACCGGGGGCCGCCGACGGCGACGGGCGAAGGCCCCTCAGAGCGACAGCAGCCGGTCGACGACCCGCGCCGCGGCCTGCCCGTCGTCCTTCGGGCAGTACCGCTCGCGGAAGGCGCGGTAGGCCGCGGCGTGCTCGAGGGCGAGGGAGTCCACGCGGCGCAGCGCGTCCACGACCTCGTCCGGCTCGCGCAGCAGCGGACCCGGCGCCTCCGCGGCCAGGTCGAAGTACGCCCCGCGCAGTTCCTCCTGGTAGAAGTCCAGGTCGGGGGTGTAGAGGAGGATCGGCCGACCGGTCGCGGTGAAGTCGAACATGGCCGACGAATAGTCGGTGATCAGCACGTCCGCGACCAGGAACAGCTCGGTGACGTCCGGGTAGTGGGTGACGTCCACCACCCGGTCCCCGACGCCGACGGTCCGGTCGGCCACCAGGTGGTGCTGGCGGACGAGGAGCACGTGGTCGTCGCCGAGCGCGGCGGCGAGCCGGTCGACGTCCAGCACGAGCTCGGCCTTCCGGCCCGCGGTCTGCCAGACGTCCTCTCGCCAGGTCGGCGCGTACAGCACCGTGCGGCGCCCCGCCGACAGCCCGAGCCGCTTGCGCACCTGCTGCGCCCGCTCATGCCGGTCGGCGGCGAACAGCAGGTCGTTGCGCGGATACCCGGTCTCCCAGACCTCGCCCTCGTAGCGGAACGCGCTGCGCAGCACCTGCGTGACGTGCGGGCCGGACGACAGCAGGACGTCCCAGAAGGGCACGTCCTCGACGAACCGGCCGAGCGTGGCGATGCCCCCGGCGATCCGGCCGCCCCGCACCAGGTCGTAGCCGATGTGCTTGTACGGGGTGCCGTGCCAGGTCTGCAGGTACACCTGGCCGTGGCGCTTCTCGAACCCCTGCATCTGCGGGCCGTTGTTGACGATGTACCGGGCCGCCGACGTCAGCTCGTGGTGCTCGCGGCTGCCGCGCAGCACCGTCTTCCCGCCGTCCGGCACCCGGAACTGCCCGTCGGAGGTGCACCACACCAGCTCCAGGCCCGTGTCGCGGCGCCTGAGCTCCTCGTAGATCGCCTGCGGGTTGCACGCGTACCGCTGGCCCGCGTAGCTCTCGAACACCGCCACGTCGCGCAGCGGCGCGGTGTTGGACGCGGAGAAGTACCGCCGCTGCAGCTTGCGCTGCGCGTACGGGCCCCGCTCGTCGTCCGACAGCGCCGGGCGGATCCACAGGTGCAGCAGGTCCCGGCTGACCTGCAGCGCCAGCTCGTGGACGCCGACGAACCGCGGCTCGGGCAGCGACGCGCGGGCCTGCCGGTCGATCCCGACGGCCACGTCGCCGTTCGGGCCCGGGGCGTAGAAGTCCCACCGGCCGCTCGGCAGCGGCAGCGGCCCGTCGAACGACGTCCACCGGGCGTCCAGCAGCGCCGTGAACTCCGCGCCGTCCCACGTCAGCGGCACCTCGTGCACCGTGCTCGAGCGGCGCCGCCGCATCACCAGGCGGTCGGGGCGGGTGCCGGGGTCGGCGCACGCGCCGCGCAGCTCGATCGTGGTGCCCTCCAGCCAGCGCACGCCCGTCACCACCAGGCGCGGCGACCGCTCCACCAGCGTCAGGTTGCCGTACTTGGTGCTGATGACGTCGTACTCGCGGCCCGCCACGGTCTCGCGCAGCCCGAGCAGGTCGGCCTCGACGCCCAGGCGCAGCTTGCCGCGCCCCTTGACCTGCAGCGACACGTCCCAGTCGATGCTGTCGCCGGTCACCGCGGCCTCGGCCGCGCCGGTCTGCTCGACCAGCTTGGCCAGCTCGATGGCGGCGGTGAACTCCACCCGTCCGCCGACGCCCGTCCCGGTGTGCCGCACCGGGAACTTCACCGAGGTCTTGCCCTGCCGGAACGACACCAGCAGCTGCCCGCCGGTCACGTACGCCGCGTCCTCGCGCCGCACCCACCCGGTCAGCTCGATGGCGCCGTCGCCGCCCCGCACGTCGGTGACCTGCGCGCGGATCGGCTGCACGCCGATGAGCAGCTCGCGCGCCTGGGTGTACTTGGGCTTGACCTGGCGGCCGGGGGCGACCTCGTGCGCCGGAGGCCACAGGCCCGCGCCCTTGGGGCCGGCGAGCCGGCCGCGCCGCTTCTCCCCGTGCGTGGTGACGGTGACGAACACGTGCCAGTTGCCGTGCCCCGGGCCGAGCTTGGCCGGGTCCAGCTCGAACACGAACCCGGACCAGTCGAGGTCGGCGGTGGCCTGCCCGCTGCCAGCCGTCACGTCCGGGCGCCGCACCCGCTGCACCTCGGGCCGGATCACCTTGGGGAACAGCCGCAGCAGCCGCCGGCGCAGCTCGATCTCGATCACCGAGTCGTCGGGGGACGACACGTCCAGCCGGTCGATGTAGGCGTGGCCCTCGATGCGCAGCCTGCCGTTGCGCCACGACACCTCGTCGATGCCGGTCTTCAGCTGGAGCTCGTCCTCCGACAGCTCGAACAGCCGGTCGGGGAACCGCGGGTCGCCCAGGAACGGGTAGTCGCCGTACCAGCGGCCGGGCGCGCCCTCCCGCCGGATGGCGCTGGTGCGCTGCGGGTGCCGCTTGGAGAACGAGACGATCTCCACCAGCTCCGGCATCATCCGCTGCCGCACCGCGTGGAACTTCAGCCGGTCGATGGCGGGCAGGTCGTCGTACAGCTTCGGGTCGACGGTGTCGAGGAACTCGTTGACGATGTCGAAGAACGTCTCGCGGTACTGGTCGTCGCCCTGGTCGACGATGTTGACGTAGATGCGGATGTCGTCGCGCAGCGTCGAGGCGTCGTAGGCGTTCTTCAGGTCCGACGCGTGCTCGGCGAGGAACTGCGACGCCGACCGCACCGACCGGATGCGGTCGGCCAGGTTGCCCGGCTCGGTGCGCCGCTGGGTGATGGACCGGGCTCCGGTCTCGCGGACCCGCCAGTGGTAGACGACCTCGTGCAGCACGTCCACCCGCTTGGCGAGCACGTGCGCGGGGATGGTCACCGGCGCGTCCTCGTACAGCCCCGACGGGAACTCGAAGCCGTGCCGGTCCCAGAACGAGCGGCGGAACACCTTGTTCCAGGCGGTGCGGTCGCGCAGCAGCTCGGGGAACTCGCGGACGTGGGTGCGCTTGCGCGTCACCGGGAAGATCTTCTGGTGCACGCCCGAGTGCGTCAGCCCGTCGACGCCGAACCGCCGCACCGCGCCGCACGCGATGTCCGAGCCGGTCTCCTCCAGCGACGACACCATCAGGTCGTAGGCGTACCGCGGGATGATGTCGTCGCTGTCGGCGAACGCCAGGTACTTGCCGGTGGCGTGCGGCACGCCGGCGTTGCGCGCCGGGCCGAGCCCTTGGTTCTCCTGCTGGACGAGCCGGAACCGGGAGTCGCGTTCGGCGAAGTCCTTGGCGATCGTCGCGCTGCCGTCGGTGGACCCGTCGTCCACCATGATGACTTCCAGATCCCTCAGGGTCTGCCCGGCGATGGACTCCAGGCAGGGCTCGAGATACGCCTCGACGTTGTAGAAGGGGACGACGACGCTCAGCAGTGGTGACACTTTTTTCTCGGCTTTCCCGACGGAGGTGCGCCCGACACTGGACGCTGGGGGCGACCCGGGCCGGCGGGGCGGCGCTCGGGGGACTCTGGCAGAGTAGCCAACCGCTTAACGAACGACCGGTTCCGCGTGTTTCGCGGAGGAGTCCGCCGTCGTGGAGGGGCCCGACGCCTGCGGCGGACGCGGCTTCTTGGCCTTGGACTTGGCCGAGGGGCCGGCCCCGAGGTGGCGGAACCGCGTGAACGCCCACGTCATCTTCGGCTCCAGCGCCCAGCTCATGCAGCGGACCACCGGCTTGGTGCACAGCACGGTGCCGACGACCAGCGCGATCGCGATGATGGCCAGCACGCCCGGCGTGGTGTTCATCCAGGGCAGGTCCCACCAGCCGAGGAACTTCAGCAGCCGGGTGTAGAAGCCGTGCAGCAGGTAGGTGTACAGGGTGTACGCGCCGAGCTTGGTGAACCAGGTGCGGCGCCGCGGCACCACCGAGAGGAAGGCGAACACCAGCGCCGTCGCGCAGACCATCATGCCGAGCCGCATGAGCGTGCCGGTGACGTTGTCCACGCCCAGCTCGGAGTGGGGGTCCTTCCAGTAGATCCAGTCCCGCGACATGCGGTTCATGACCAGGTAGGCGCAGCCCAGCCCGCCCGCGAGCACGACGACGCCGAACACCCGCGACAGCGGGCGCTTGATGATCTCGAAGTGCTCGGGCCGCAGCATCAGGCCCAGCACGTAGAACGGCAGCAGCCCGATGACGCGGTGGATGTTGAACGTGCCGCCCATCTCGCTCATGTACGACATCAGCGAGAAGCCCAACGCCACCGCCAGCGGCCACCGGATCTGCTGCCACACCGGCGTGGACAGCCGCCACATGAACAGCGCGCACAGGAACCAGGTCAGGTAGTACGGCTTGAGCAGGCTGATCTCCAGCTCGTTGCGCCCGACCAGCCAGTCGTAGGTGGAGTAGGCCGTCTCGAACACCACGTACGGCACGCCGACGTTGGTGATGAGCTTGCGCGCCTTGCCCGGGGAGGCCGACCAATGCCGCGAGAAGTAGCCGGTGATCACGATGAACAGCGGCATGTGGAACATGTAGATGAAGATGTACAGGCCTTTGGCCAGCGGCACCTCCATCAGGCCGGCGATCGAGTGGCCCACCACCACCAGAAGGATCGCCAGGAACTTGGCGTTGTCGAAGAACGGGTCGCGCTCCTTGCGGCGCGGCGCCGCGCCCTTGCCGCCGCCTCCCGCTCCCGGCTTGCCCTTGGTCGCGGCTCCGCCGCCGGACGGGGCCTTCCCCGAGTAGACCACCGTGTCGGAGGACGGCCCGCCCTGCGCGGGCACGGCCGCGCCGCCGAAGGGGCCGCCGGGCGTGTCGTCGCGCGGGGCCGCGGGGGCGGGGACGGGCTCGTGCCGGCCGGGCGCGGGGGGACCTCCCCCGTTCTCCGGTGTCGCGGTCGGTGCGGGGTCGTTCTGCGGAGCTGCGCTCGGCCTGGTCGGATGAGTCATGAGCCCGGGTGCGGGATTCTCCCTAGTTGGCTGCTGGGGTCATTCTTTGCAGATGTCGTCGGTCGCCCGGATCTCGCCCTGCTGACGCGGGATGCCGGTCTGCACCCCCTGGGCGGTCTTGAGCGCCTGCCAGTCCGAGCCGACCACCAGGTCCACCGTGCCGGGGACGGCGTCGCCCATGCGCGGGGCGGGCTTGGGCCCGCTCGGGATCAGTCCGGCCAGCGTCTGCGCCTGCTGGTCGGCACCGGCACCGTACAGCACTTTGGTGGTCCGTGAGGCGGGCATGTTGCCGCCGACGCTGACCTGGAAGCCCTGTTCCTCCAGATCGTCGGCGACCCGGCGCGCCTGGCCGTTGATGCCGCTGGCGTTGTAGACGCGCACCCGGATCTGGCTCGGCGGGATCTTGGGGCCGGCGTTCTGCTTGCGCTGGCTCGGCACGGTCTTGTCGTTGCGCAGCGCGGTGAAGAACTGGTCGGCGGCGGGCTGGGTGAGCTGGAGCCGGTTCGGGTCCTGCACCCACGGACCGGACGGGACCGTCACGAAGCGCAGCTTGCCCGACGTCAGGCCCTGCATCCCCTGGGCGATCTGCATCATCACCCGCGGGGTGAGGTCGTCGTCGGTGGTCAGCGACTTGGTCCCCGCGTTGATCAGCGCCCACAGGCGGCTGGGGTTGGTGAGCACGCCCGCGCTCAGCGCCTTGTTGGCCAGCGAGCCCATGAACTTCTGCTGGCGCTTGATGCGGGCGGTGTCGGAGCCGTCGCCGAGGGCGTAGCGGGCGCGCACGTACGCCAGGGCCGTCTCGCCCTTGATGACGTGGCGGCCCTTGGACAGCCGGAGCTTGGACTTGGGGTCGTTGACGTCCTTGGGCAGGCACACCTCGACGCCGCCGACGGCCTCGGTGATGGCCTTGAACCCCTGGAAGTCGACCTGCACGAAGTGGTCGATGTGGATCTTGGTGAGGTGCTCGATCGTCTTGACCGTGCAGGACGCGCCGCCGTAGGTGAACGAGTTGTTGATCTGGTCGAGCGACCGGGCCGGGGTCTTGGTGCCGTCCTTGCGGGTGCACGACGGGATGGGGATCATCAGGTCGCGCGGGAAGCTCACGCCGATCGCCTGCCCGCCGCCCGGCGACAGGTGCAGCAAAATCATGGTGTCCGACCGCGGCGGGTCGTTCCTCAGGCTGCGGCCGTACTTGGCGTTGGCGCCCTCGCGGGTGTCCGACCCGAGCAGCAGGATGTTCAGCGCGTTGTTCAGCTTCTTCGGCCGGTTGGGACCGACCAGGGCGTCGGTGTCCTCGTGCGTGATGTTGCCGAACGCCTGGCGGTAGAAGCCGTAGGCGGTCAGGCTCCCGACGACCATGGCCGCCGACAGTCCGATGGACACCCAGCCCAGGATGCGCCAGCCGCGTCGACGCGCCGGCTCGGGCTGCAGCTCGGCGTCGTCGACGTACTCCATGTACATCGGGTTGCTGCTCATCGGCTCCGTGGTGGGGCTCTGCCGCCCCTCAGGGGTCGGAAACAAGGGGAAGGTTAGGTCAAAGGAGGCGGCGCACGGACCCGGTTGCGTCATTCCATCCGGACACGCCCGCCACCGCTGTCACATGCTCCAGGATGACTCGGCGATCTACGGCTGCTTTGTTCGGGTTTCGTTGGATTATGACGGAAGCTCCTGAGGCCAGTGGGGCGACCAGCCCGCACAGAACCCCGTTCAGTGTGGTGAAGGGCAGATCGACCAGGATCCGGTCGCTCGCGCCCAGCCCCCATTTCTCCACCGCCGCGCGCGCCTCGTATGTCACACCTGCCGCGCTGAGTGTGGTTTTTGTCACAAGTCTCCCCGGTACCGTGAGGGCGGGATCGTCCGGAGTGACCGAAGGGTCCGGGGTGAACCGGTCGCCGTGGGCGCGGACCTCCGCCGCGTAGTCGACCACGCCCGGCGGGCACGCGGCCAGCGGGCCGCCCAGCGAGTGCAGCGACAACCCGACGATCTCTTCGGTCCCGGCGTCGTCGATCACCGTGTCCAGCACCTCCTCGGCGGCCGCCAGGAGGTACGGACCGGACGGGACGGCCGGTTCGCCCGCCTCGCCGCCCGGCTCGGCGCCCGCCGTGGCCGGGTCGCCCGGCGGCGGGACCGGCTCGGCTACCAGGCCCGCCGACCAGCAGGCCATCAGCCACACCGCGGTCTGCCAGTGCGGCGGCAGCATGAGCACCACCCGGTCGCCGGGCTGCGCCCCCAGCCCGTCGACGAGCAGGTTCGCGGTCTTGGCGACCCAGTTGTCGAAGGTCCGGGCCGACAGTTCGACGCGTTCGTCGGTCGCGTCGTCGTAGAACGTCACGAAGGGCCGGGACGGGTCCGTCGCCACCCGTCGACGCAGCAGCTCGGCTGGTCCGATCTCGGTCATGTGTCCCGAGCGTAGAACCCGCGGCGCCGATCGCCCGGCTGCCCCGGTGATCACGGCGCGCCCGCGCCGCGCGTCGCGGCCCGCTACGCTCCGCACCGATGATTCGACCGAGGAAGAGCCGATGAGCGCCGGGCGCGTCCTGGCGCGCGCCGGCGTCGTCCCGGCCCTGCTGATCGCGGCGTGGCTGGCGGCGTCGCTGCCGCTGCTGCTCGCGGGCGCCTTCCGCCCCGGCCCGGCCGTCGCCCTGTTCGCCGCGACCGCGGCGGCGGCGCTCTGGCTCGCCCTGCGCGTGCCGCCGGCCGAGGACGACACGCGGCCCGTGACCTGGCGGGCGGCGGGGGGCGTGTTCGCGGTCGGGGCCGTCTTCCTCGTCTTCCAGGCCGTCATGGCCTCCGAGCAGATCATCGTGCGCCGCGACCCGGCGTCGTACGTGCAGTTCGCGACCTGGCTGAGCGAGCACGGCTCGCTGCCCATTCCGCAGATGCGGTGGGCGTTCGGCGGGGGAGACCCCGCGCTGACGTACGACAGCCCCGCCTTCTACCAAAGGGGCGGCGTCATCGTCCCGCAGTTCATGGCGGGACTGCCGATGCTCCTCGCGCTGGGCGGCTGGATCGCCGGGACCCACGGGATGCTGCTGATGGCGCCCCTCCTCGGCGCCTGCGCGGTGGTGTCGTTCGGGGGGCTGACCGCGCGTCTGGTGGGGCCGAACTGGGCGCCGCTCGGCGCGCTTGCGCTCGCGTCGACCCTGCCGATGCTGTGGGTGTCGCGTTCCACCTACAGCGAGCTTCCCGCCCTGGTGCTGCTGCTGGGCGGCTTGGCGCTGGTGCACGACGCCCAGCGCCGCCAGGTGCGGACGCAGGCGTTCCTGGCCGGGCTGGCGTTCGGGCTCATCGTGCTCGTGCGCATCGACGCGCTCCGGGACGTGCTGCCGGTCGTCGTGTTCGCCGGGCTGCTGATGGGGCTCGGGCGCCGGACCGGATGGCCGCTGGGCCTGGGGCTGCTCATCGGCGCCGGCGCGGGACTGGTCGAAGGGTTCGTCCTGTCCCGCCCCTACCTGGAATACCTGCACGCGTCGCTGAACCCGCTCCTGTACATCGCCGCCGCGCTGGTGGTCGCGACCCTGCTCATGGCGGTCGCGTTGCGGTGGGACGCGACCGGCCGGCGGTTGCGGGGCCTCGGCGCGGCCGTGGCGCGCGGGCGGCTGCCGGACGTCGCGGCCGCGCTCACCGTGCTGGTCGTGGCCGCGTTCGCCGTCCGGCCGCTGCTGCAGACCGTCCGCCGGGAGCCGCGCACGGCCGACGACCGGCTGAACGCCGACTTCATCGCGCAGGTGCAGCGCATCAACCACCTGCCGATCGACGGCACCCGGCAGTACTCGGAGCTGTCGTACCACTGGGTCGTCTGGTACATCGGCGTGCCGGCCGCGCTGCTGGCCGCGCTCGGCGCGGCGCTGCTGGTCCGCCGCCTGCTGCGCGGCCGCTCCCCGGAATGGGCGCTGCCGTTCGCCGTCGTGGCGTGGACGACCGTCACCACGCTGCTGCGTCCGGCCATCACCCCTGACCACCCGTGGGCGTCGCGGCGGCTCATCGCCGTGGTCATCCCGGGCATGCTGCTGCTCGCGCTGTGGGCGGCCGCATGGGCGCCGCGCAGGATCCGCCGCGCCGGGCACGGGACGCGGGCCGTGCGGGCGGCCGCCGCGGGCGGCGCGGTGCTCATCGTCGCCCCCATCATGATCATGTCGGCGGCGTACGCGGCGGTGCGCACCGAGCAGGGCGAGGTCGCGGCCGTGCGGGGGATGTGCGACCGGCTCGGCCCGGGACGCTCCGTCGTGATCGTCGAACGCGCCACCGCCGACCGCTTCTCCCAGGTCGTGCGCGGCATGTGCGGGCTGCCCGCCGCGCGCACGGTCCCCGACGCCGGCGCCGGCGACGTCCGCCGGATCGTCCGCCGGATCTACGACGCGGGACGGCGCCCGGCGATCCTCGGCGGCGCGGCGTCCGACGTGGCGCCCTACGGGCGGCCGGTGCGGGTGCTGCACCTGCGGACCCGCCAGGACCAGCGCACCCTGACCAAGGCGCCGACGGGCACCTGGAGCATGTCCGTCGACGTGTGGATGGCCGAGCCGCCCCGCCCCTGACCCGTCCCCGGCGCCGGTGCCCGTCTCCCGGCCGCGGACGGCGGCCGGCTGGCGGCGTCGCCCGCGGCGGTCGGCCCATGGTGGCCGACCCGCGCCGTCCGGGCGAGTATCCTCGCCCTGCGTGAGCACCGAGCCCGAGCCCACCGTGCCCGCCGAGCCTCCCGAGAACGTGCACGTGACGATCGTCCTGCCGTGCTACAACGAGCAGGACCACGTCATCGACGAGGTCGAGCGCATCTGCAAGGCCATGGACAACAGCGGCCAGTCCTACGAGCTGCTGGCCATCGACGACTGCTCCACCGACGCCACCCTGGAGCGCCTGCGCGAGGCCGAACCCCGCTTCCCGAACATGCGGGTCATCGCGTTCCAGCACAACAGCGGCTCGGGCACCGTGCGGCGCATCGGCACCCAGCAGGCGCGCGGCGACATCGTGGTGTGGACCGACGCCGACATGTCCTACCCGAACGACCGCATCCCCGAGCTGGTCGAGATCCTCGACGACGACCCGTCGATCGACCAGGTCGTCGGCGCCCGCAAGACCGAGGAGGGCACGCACAAGCTGCTGCGGGTGCCCGCCAAGTGGTTCATCCGCAAGGTCGCCGAGCGGCTCACCAACACCAAGATCCCGGACCTGAACTCCGGGCTGCGCGCGTTCCGCCGCGAGGTGGCCAAGCCCTACCTGCGGCTGCTGCCGCCCGGGTTCTCCTGCGTCACCACGATCACGATCGCGTTCCTGTCGAACCAGCACCCGATCCGGTACGTGCCGATCGACTACTTCAAGCGGGCGGGCAAGTCCAAGTTCCACTTCACCAAGGACGCCTACCGCTACATCCTGCAGGTGCTGCGGATGGTGATGTACTTCAACCCGCTGAAGGTGCTGATGCCGCCCGCCCTGTGGCTCCTGGGCATCGGCATCGTCAAGGGCGTGTTCGACATGGTCGTGCACTTCGGGTACTTCGCCAACAACACCGTGATGATCTTCATCAGCGGGCTGCTCATCGCCTCGCTGGCGCTGCTGGCCGACCTGATCGTGCGCTCGCGCGGCGACACGTGAGACGCGGGGCCGCATGAAGATCGCGATCGTGGGGCCCGCGTTCCCCTACAAGGGGGGCGGCGCCCATCACACCACCGAACTGGCGCACCGCCTGGCGGCGGCCGGGCACGACGTCGTCATCGAGTCGTGGCGCGCCCAGTACCCGTCGTTCCTGTACCCGGGGCAGCAGACCATCTCCGAACCCGAGGGCGAGCCCTTCCCCGGGACGCGCCGCCGCCTCGACTGGCGGCGCCCCGACGGCTGGTGGCGCACCGGCCGGGCCCTGCGTTCGCACGACCTGGTCGTGCTGGCCGTGCTCAGCCCCGTGCAGGTCCCGTCGTACCTGGGCATCCTCGGCGGGCTGGGGCGGCGGACCCGCGCGGTGGCGCTCTGCCACAACGTCCTGCCGCACGAGCGCAAGCCCTACGACCGGCCGCTGATGAAGGCGCTGCTGCGCCGGGTCGGCGGGGTGCTCGTCCACACCGAGCAGCAGGCGGCGCTCGCGCGTCAGCTCACCGACCGTCCGGTGCGGGCGGCGGAGATGCCCGCGCATCTGCCCACGCCCCGGGTGGAGACGGACAGGCCCGAGGGGGTCCGGCGCCGGCTGCTGTTCTTCGGGATCGTCCGTCCCTACAAGGGGCTGGACGTGCTCCTGCGGGCCCTCGCCGCCGGTCCGGAGGACGTGTCGCTCACCGTGGCCGGGGAGTTCTGGGGCGGGCTGGAGGAGACCCGCGCGCTCATCGCCGAACTCGGGCTGACCGACCGGGTGGAGCTGCGGCCGGGGTACGTGCCCGCCGCCGACGTCCCGGCCCTGTTCGCCGCGGCCGACGCGCTCGTCCTGCCGTACCGGTCGGCCACGGCGTCGCAGAACGTGTGGATGGCCTACGAACACGGCGTGCCCGTCATCGCCACGCGGGTGGGCGGCTTCGCCGACCAGGTCCGCGACGGGGTCGACGGCCTGATCTGCGAACCCGACGACCCGGGCTCGCTCGCCGACGCCCTCAAGCGCTTCTACGCGCCGGGGGAGCCGGAGCGGCTGCGCTCCGGCGTCCGCCCGGTCGACCACGAACCCGTGTGGGCCGCCTACCTGGAGGCGCTCACGGGCCCCTTCACCCAGTCCTCCTAGGTCCCGGCCCTCCCGGACCGCTCCGGGCAGCGGGGGCGCGGCCCTCGCACGCGCCTCACACGTGCTCGTCGATGACCTTGAGGAGCGCCCGCTTGGGCTTGCTGCCGACGATCTGCTCGACGAGCTCGCCGTTCTTGTAGAGGTTGAGCGTCGGCAGGCTCATCACGCCGTACCGGGCGCCGGTCTGCGGGTTGGCGTCCGCGTCGATCTTGGCGACGGTCAGGCGGCCGGCGTACTCCTGCGCGATCTCGTCCAGCACCGGAGCGAGCTGCTTGCACGGGCCGCACCAGTCGGCCCAGAAGTCGACCAGTACGGGCAGGTCGCTCTTGAGCACCTTCTCGTCGAAGGTGTCGTCGGTCACGGTGATGGGAGCGGTCACGTTCACTCCTTACTCGACGGCGTACCGGGAACAAGGCGATCATCGCGTGCGGCATTCCCGCGCCCCGCGCCGCGCGGGCGAAGGCCCGGCCGGTCCGCGCCGGGCGCTCCCGCGCCGCCCGGCGAGCGGGCGGTCAGCAGCGCCGCGCCCGCGTTGACCAGGTCGGCGAGGGTCAGCAGCACGCGGGACGCGATCGCCACCACGATCGGCGCCCCGGCGGGCAGCCAGGACGACAGCACCAGCACCAGCGCCGCCTCGCGGGCGCCCAGGCCGGACGGCGCGATGAACACCAGGAACCCCGTCACGAACGCCAGCGCGTACGCGCCCGTCGCCGCGAACGGCAGCCCGGCCCCTTCGCCGCCCACCGCCGCGCACAGCAGCCAGGTGTGCACGCCGAACAGCGCCCACGCCAGCATCGTCCAGGCCACCGCGCGCAGCGTCACGCCCAGGCCGACCGCGTGCTCCAGCGGCGGCCGGCGCACCAGCCGCAGCGCCGTGTTCAGGAACCAGGTGACGATCCGGGGATGCAGCGCGCCCAGCAGCAGCGGCGCGAGCAGGAACAGCCACCAGTACCGGTCGCGGGCCGCCTGCGAGGTCAGCGGAAGCGTCACCGACGCGACGGCGAGCCCGCACGCGCACGTCGTCGCCACCGCCAGCAGCACGGAACTGAAGTTGCGCAGCCGCGGCACCTGGTAGGCCCGTCCCATCTCCACCTGGGTGACGAGCGCCCACACCTTGCCCGGCACGTACTTGCCGAGCTGGGACACGGCGTTGATGCGGAAGGCCACCCCGAGCGGCAACGGCGACCCCAGCCCGCCCAGCAGCGCCCGCCAGGCCACCATCCAGGAGAACAACCCGGCGAGGCCCGCCGCGAACGCGCCCAGCAGCGTCGCCCAGGACATCTGCTGGAACGCCCGTACCGTCTCGTCCCACCGGCTGATGAGGCTGTAGGCGCAAAAGCCCAGGGCGAGCAGCACGAGCAGGACGCGCACCGCCCGCATCGCCACGGCCTTCACAGTCACCCGCCCAGACTAGGCGAATTGGACGGCGGACCTGACGCGCCCCACCGAGGGCGCGTCCCCGGGGGGCGAAGCCCTCCGGTGGTTCCCCAGACGCGCCATCTTCTTCCTGGCTGCCCCCGGCCATCGGCGAGGCGCCCTATTGTGGGCTGACGATGAAACTCTCCGATGTGGTCGCCTTCATGGGGCACCAGGTGCACGTGTGCCGGTTCCGCGAGGCGGGGACGCTGCTCGACTGGATGGGCCGCGACCTGCGCGGCAAGCGCGTCCTGGACGTGGCCGGCGGCGACGGCTACTGGGCCGGCCGGGCCCGCCGGCGCGGCGCCCAGGCGGTGTCGATCGACCTGTCCCGCAAGAAGATGCTGTACGGGCGGACCCTCGCCGACGCGCCCGCCCTCATCGAATGCGACGCCCTGCGCCTGCCGTTCGCCGACGCGTCGTTCGACGCGATCCTGTCCGTCTGCGCGATCGAGCACTTCGACGACGGCGGGACGTCCCTGGACGAGATGGCGCGGGTGCTCAAGCCCGGCGGCGAGATCTTCATGTCCGCCGACGTGCTCAGCCGCGCCGACGCCTGGCCCAAGCTGCGCGACGCGCACAAGGCCAAGTACCACGTCCAGCACACCTACACGCACGAGTCGCTGCGCAAGCTCATGGACGAGCGCGACCTGGACCTGGTGCGGCACTCCTACCAGTTCCGCACCGCCGCCGCCGAGCGCCTGTACCTGTCGCTGTCGGCCTACGGCGGCCGGGTGGGCTTCAACGCCGCCGCCCCGCTGACGCCGCTCGTGGCGCTCGCCGACCGGCGCGCCCCCAACGAGCGCGGCAGCATCGTGCTGGTCCACGCGCGCAAACGATGATCACGTCGGGGTCCGCGCCCGGCCGCCGCGGTGGGCGTAGGCTTGCGGGGGAGGAGTGATCCCCGTCACTTCCACCGAACCGGAATAGGGGTGGACCCGTGACGCATCGGATTCTGCTCGACGCCACCGCCGTGCCCGCCGACCGCGGCGCGCTCAGCCGGTACGTCGACGGCCTGCTCGCGGCGCTGCACGCGCTCGGCGCCGATCTCGCGGTGGCCTGCCAGCGCGCCGACGAACGCCGCTACGCCGACCTGGTGCCCGGCGCCCGCGTCGTGCCCGGGCCGGCCGCGCTGGCGCACCGCGCGTCCCGCCTGGCCTGGGAGCAGACCGGACTGCCGTACCTGGCGCGGCAGGTGGGGGCCGACGTGCTGCACGTCCCCGCCTACGCCATGCCCATGGCGGCGGACCTGCCGACCGTGGTCACCATCCACGACGTCACGCTGTTCACCGAGCCGGGCGACGACCCGATCCGCGCCACCTACGTCAAGTCGGCGACCCGCACCGCCGTCCGCCGCGCCACCCGGCTGATCGCGCCGTCCCGCGCCACCCGCGACGGGCTGGTGCGGATGCTGGACGCCGACCCGTCCCACATCGACGTGGCCTACCACGGCGTCGACCACGGGCTGTTCCACCGCCCGTCGGAGGAGGAGGCCAAGCGGGTCTCCGACCGGCTCGGCCTGCACGGCCGCCCGTACATCGCCTACCTGGGCGCCCTGGAGCCGCGCAAGAACGTGCCGAACCTGATCCGCGGCTGGGCGAAGGCGTGCGCGCGGCGCGACGACCCGCCCGCGCTGGTGCTGGCGGGCAGCGGCGGCTGGGACGACGAGATCGACGCCGCGCTGGCCGCCGTCCCCCCGCACCTCAAGATCGTCCGCCCCGGGTACCTGCCGTGGTCGGCGCTGCCGGGCTTCTTCGGCGGGGCGCTGGCCGTGGCGCTGCCCAGCCGCGGCGAGGGCTTCGGCCTGCCCGTCCTGGAGGCCATGGCCTGCGGCGCCGCGGTGCTGACGACGCGGCGCGGCCCGCTGCCGGAGGTCGGCGGGGACGCCGTCGCCTACACCGAGCCCGACGCCGACGGCATCGCCGCGGCCCTGTCCGCGCTGATCGACGACCCGTCCGGCCGCCGCGCCCTGGGGGAGGCCGCCGTCGAACGCGCCCGCCGCTTCACCTGGACGGCCTCCGCCGAAAACCATCTGGCGTCCTACCGGCGGGCCGTGGAGCAGTACGCCGCCGCCTCCTCCGCCGGAGGAGAAGCACCCTAGATATGCCCAAAGGTACGTGACCTCGCCGTTTTCGCGGGATTGCCACTAGGCTCGCTCGGACCTGACGCCGTGGGAGCCGGGCCGCGTCCCGTCGCCGCCGCCGCGCGCGACGGGCCCGCGTCCCGGCCAGTCGTGAGAGGAGCCTGTTGGAAGCCATCCTGTTGGTCGGGGGCCAGGGCACCCGGCTGCGACCGCTGACAATCTCCACGCCCAAGCCGCTGCTTCCCACGGCCGGAGTGCCCTTCCTCGCGCACCAGCTCGCGCGCGCCCACGCGGCGGGCGTCGAGCGGATCGTGTTCGCCACCTCCTACCGCGCGGAGATGTTCGAGGCCGCGTTCGGGCGGCGCGCCCACGGCGTCGAACTCGTCTACGTCAGCGAGGAGGAGCCGCTCGGCACGGGCGGGGCGATCCGCAACGCGGCGCGGGCCCTGACGTGCGGCCCGGACGACCCCGTGCTGATCCTCAACGGCGACATCCTGTCCGGGCACGACATCCGGGCGCAGGTGGAGCTGCACGAGAAGACGGGCGCCGCCGTCACGCTGCACCTGACGGAGGTGGACGACCCGTCCCGGTTCGGATGCGTGCCCACCGACGACGAGGGCCGGGTCACCGCGTTCCTGGAGAAGACCCCGAACCCGGTCACGAACCGGATCAACGCCGGCTGCTACGTGTTCCGCCGCTCGGCGATCGACGCGATCCCGGCGGACACGGTGGTGTCGGTGGAGCGCGAGACGTTCCCCGGGCTGATCGCGTCCGGCGCGGTGGTCATGGGGCACGTCGAGACCGGCTACTGGATGGACGTCGGCACGCCGCAGGCGTTCGTGCGGGGCTCCTGCGACCTGGTGCTGGGCCGCCTGGCCTCGCCCGCCATGCCGGGCGAGCCGGGCGAGCGGCTCGTCCTGGACGGCGCGGTGGTGTCGCCGGGCGCGGTGGTGCGGGGCGGCACCACCGTTGGGCGCGGGGCGGTGGTGGAGGCGGGCGCCACCGTGTCCGGCAGCGTCCTGCTGGACGAGGTGGTCGTGGCCGAGGGCGCGACGGTGTGCGACTCGGTGCTCAGCCGCGGCGCGCGGGTGGGGCCCGGCGCGGTGCTGGAGGGCGTCGTCCTCGGCGACGGCGCCGTGGTCGGGCCGGGCAACGAGCTGCGCGGCGGCCTGCGGGTCTGGCCGGGCATCGAGCTGCCGCCCACCGCCGTGCGGTTCTCCACCGACGCCTGAGCCGCCATGGGACAGGGAGCGCTTGCCGGCGGCGCCGCCGGGGCGTTGCCTGGAAAGGTGCGTCACTGGCGCCCGCCGTGGCCGCTGGACCTGCGGACGACGCTGGACCCGCACCGGCGCGGACCGCACGACCCGGCGTTCCGCGTCGACGCGGACGGCGCGATCTGGCGCGCCTCATTCACCCCCGACGGGCCGGGCACGCTCCGCCTGCGCATGCGCCGGGACGCGTCCGGGAACGGCGTCTCCGGAGACGTCGTCGAGGCCACCGCGTGGGGGCCGGGCGCGGACGCGCTGCTGGAGGGCGTGCCCGACCTGCTCGGTGCGAGCGATCCCGCCGACGGCTTCCGGCCCCTCGACCCGGTGGTGCGGGAGGCGGTCCGGCTCCGGCCGGGGCTGCGCATCGGCCGGACGGGACGGGTGTTCGAGGCGCTCGTCCCCGCGGTGCTGGAGCAGAAGGTGCCGGGCGCCGAGGCGTGGCGGGCCTGGGGGTACCTGCTGCGGCGGTTCGGGGAGCCCGCGCCCGGCACCGAGGGGCTGCCGGGCGGGCCCCTGCGCGTCCCGCCGCCGCCGGAGGTCTGGGCCCGGATCCCGTCGTGGGAGTGGCACCGCTCCGGCGCCGAGCCGGTCCGCGCGCGGACGATCATCGGCGCCGCCCGCGTCGCCGCCCGGCTGGAGGAGGACCCCAGCGAGCGGCGACTGCGCTCCCTGCCGGGCATCGGGCCGTGGACGGCCGCCGAGGTGCGCCAGCGGGCCGTGGGCGACGCCGACGCGGTGTCCGTCGGCGACTACCACCTGCCCGGGCTGGTGGGCCGGGCCCTGATCGGCCGCGAGGTGGACGACGCGGGGATGCTCGAACTGCTGGAGCCGTACGCGGGGCATCGGCATCGCGTCACCCGGCTGCTGGTGCCGTTCGGCGCGGGTCGGCCGCGACGCGGCCCCCGGATGCCCGTGCGCGACTACCGGAGGTTCTGAGGTCCGGGGGCGTCGTCCCCCGGCGGCGCAGCCAGAAGTTGTTCGGGGCCCAGTCGAGCCCGTCCCTGCTGTCCGCGCCGAGCCACGGGCCGACCAGGCCCAGGGCGGCGATGGCGATGAGCATGTAGAGCATGGCGGAACCCTTCGACGGCGTGCGTGATCGACGGCTGTGATCTATGGCGTGCGTGGTCGACCTTCGGTGCGGGCCCTGGCCAGGGGCTCGTCGCGGCGCCTGCGCGCGGTGCGGTGCGGCCGCTCTCCGGCTCCGGTGGCGGGGTCCCCGCCGTCTGCCGGACGCATCTTCAGTTTGACTTCGTCCACCTTTCAGGTCCAGCGACTATTTCTGCACCATTCATGTAAGAATCTCTTCACGATGTTGGATCTCGGTCGGCTGCGGGTGCTGCGCGAGCTCAAGCTGCGCGGCACGGTCAGCGCGGTCGCGTCCGCCCTCGGATACACCCCCTCCGCGGTGTCCCAGCAGCTCGCGCAGCTGCAGCGGGAGGTGGGCGTGCCCCTGGTGGAGCGGGCCGGGCGGCGGCTGCGGCTGACCGAGGCGGGCGAGGTGCTCGCCGAGCACGCCGAGACGCTGCTGGCGAAGGCGCAGCGCGCCGAGGAGGAGACCCTCGCCGCCAGCGGCCGCGTCGCGGGCACCGTGCGCGCCGTGGCGTACCAGACGGCGCTGCTGCACGTCGTCGCCCCCACGCTGCCGCGCCTGGCCGCCGAGCACCCCGACCTGGTGGTCGAGGTGCTCGACGAGGAGTTCGTGCGGGTGCTGCAGGCGCTGGTGCTGCGCGAGATCGACCTCGTGCTGACCGACGAGTACACCCATCTGCCCCGGCCGCGCCGCCCCGAGCTGGCCGCCGAGGTGCTGATCAGCGAGCGGATGCGGATCGCGCTGCCGGCCGCGCACCCGCTGGCGGCCCGGCCCGGCCCGGTGCGCATGGCCGAGCTGGCCGAGCAGGTGTGGGCGACCGGCCACCACGGCACCAATCACGCCGACCTGCTGGAGCGCACCTGCGTGGAGCTGGGCGGGTTCCGGCCGCTGGTGCGCTACCGCTCCAACGACCTGATGGTGGTCTTCGCGCTGGTCGCGCAGGGCTGCGCGGCGGCGCTCGTCCCCGACCTGTCGCTGGCCGAGGACCAGGAGGACGTCGTCGTGCGCGACATCGCCGACGCCCCGGTGAGCCGGCGCATGGTGATGTGGACGCGGGTCGGCGCGGACGTGCGGCCCTCGGTTCGGGCCGTCCTGGAGGCGCTGCGGCATTCGGCGGACCTGCTGGTGGCGCGCCGTCCCGGGCTCGTCCGGGGCGTCCCGGACGCCGGCGCCGAGTCTGAGGCCCGCCGGCGCCCGGATGCGTAACAAAGGGCGAGACAAAGGGCGCAAAGGCCGCCGACGGGGAATAAGAAGAAGGTCCGCGGGGCTCCCTTCACCGTCGATGCGTTTCCGCCCCTCCCCATGCCCGCAAAATATGACGTTTGGCATAGAGTGCCTGGCATGGACGCTGGTGCTGTAACGGAGTCCGCGCTCCGCCGGGCCCTCGCCCGGGCACGCGACGGCAAGACGCTCGACCTCGACGAGGCCACCACCCTGCTGCACGCCCGCGGCGCGCAGCTCGACGCCCTGCTCGACCACGCCTCCCGGATCCGCGACGCCGGCCTGGCCGCCGCCGGGCGACCCGGGATCATCACCTACAGCCGCAAGGTCTTCATCCCGCTCACCCGCCTGTGCCGGGACCGCTGCGGCTACTGCACGTTCGCCACCGTGCCGCACCGGCTGGACGCGCCGTACCTCAGCCCCGACGAGGTGCTGGAGATCGCCCGCCGGGGCGCCGCGCTCGGCTGCAAGGAGGCCCTGTTCACCCTCGGCGACCGGCCCGAGGACCGCTGGCGCCAGGCCCGCGAGTGGCTGGACGCGCACGGCTACGACGACACGCTCTCCTACGTCCGGGCGATGGCGATCCGGGTGCTGGAGGAGACCGGGCTGCTGCCGCACCTCAACCCGGGCGTGCTGAGCTGGCGCGACTTCCAGCGGCTCAAGCCGGTCGCGCCGTCCATGGGCATGATGCTGGAGACCACCGCGACCCGCCTGTTCACCGAGCGGGGCGGGCCGCACTTCGGCTCCCCGGACAAGGACCCGGCCGTGCGGCTGCGCGTGCTGGAGGACGCCGGCCGCACCAACGTGCCGTTCACCACGGGCATCCTCATCGGCATCGGCGAGACCCCCGCCGAACGCGCCGACGCGATCTTCGCGATCCGCCGGACGATGCGCGAGTACGGGGCGATCCAGGAGGTGATCGTCCAGAACTTCCGCGCCAAGCCCGACACCAAGATGCGCGACACGCCGGACGCCGAGCTGGAGGAGCTCGCGGCCACCATCGCCGTCGCCCGGCTCGTGCTCGGCCCCAAGGCCCGCATCCAGGCCCCGCCGAACCTGGTGGACGACCAGTACGCGCTCATGCTGCGCGCCGGCATCGACGACTGGGGCGGCGTGTCGCCGCTCACGCCCGACCACGTCAACCCCGAACGCCCCTGGCCGCAGATCGACGAGCTGGCCGCCAAGACCGCGGCCGCGGGCTTCCAGCTGCGCGAACGCCTCACCATCTACCCCGAGTACCTCAAGCGCGGCGAGCCCTGGCTCGACCCGCGGCTGCGCGCCCACGTCGCCGCGCTGGCCGACCCCGCGACGGGCCTGGCCCGCGAGGACGCCGTGCCGGTGGGCCGCCCCTGGCAGGAGCCCGACGGCGGGCTGGACGCGTCCGGCCGCACCGACCTGCACGTGGAGATCGACACCGTCGGCCGCACGAGCGACCGCCGCGAGGACTTCGACTCCGTCTACGGCGACTGGGACGCGCTGCGCGACCGCGTGCACGCCCCGCGCCGCTTCGACGCCGACGTCAAGGCCGCGCTCGCCGCCGCCGAGAAGAACCCCGCCGGGCTCTCCGACGACGAGGCCCTCGCCCTCCTGCACGCCGACGGCCCCGAACTGGACGCGCTCCAGAAGATCGCCGACGACCTGCGGCGCGACGCGGTCGGCGACGACGTCACCTACGTCGTCACCCGCAACATCAACTTCACCAACGTCTGCTACACCGGCTGCCGGTTCTGCGCGTTCGCCCAGCGCCGCACCGACGCCGACGCCTACACGCTGTCGCTGGAACAGGTCGGCGACCGGGTCGACCAGGCCTGGGAGGCGGGCGCCACCGAGATCTGCATGCAGGGCGGCATCCACCCCGACCTGCCCGGCACCGCGTACTTCGACCTCGCCCGCGAGGTCAAGCGCCGCGCCCCCGACATCCACCTGCACGCCTACAGCCCGATGGAGGTCGTCAACGGCGCGGCCCGCACCGACATGTCCATCCGCGAGTGGCTGCAGGAGGCCAAGGCCGCCGGGGTCGACTCGCTGCCCGGCACCGCCGCCGAGATCCTGGACGACGACGTCCGCTGGGTGCTCACCAAGGGCAAGCTGCCCACCGACCAGTGGATCGAGGTCGTCACCACCGCCCACGAGATCGGCCTGCCGACGACGTCCACGATGATGTACGGGCACGTCGACACGCCCGCGCACTGGGTGGCCCACATCAAGCTGCTGCGTTCCATCCAGGAGCGCACCGGCGGGTTCACCGAGTTCGTGCTGCTGCCGTTCGTGCACCACAACGCGCCGATCTACCTGGCGGGCCTCGCCCGCCCGGGCCCCACCGTCCGGGAGAACATCGCGGTGCACGCCCTCGCCCGCATCCTGCTGCACGGCGCCATCCCCAACATCCAGACGTCCTGGGTGAAGCTGGGCGACGAGCTGTGCGCGCGCGTCCTGCAGGGCGGCGTCAACGACCTGGGCGGCACCCTGATGGAGGAGACCATCAGCCGCATGGCCGGGTCGGAGAACGGCTCCTTCAAGACGATCAGCTCGCTGGAGGCCATCGCCGCCCGGGCGGGCCGCCCCGCCCGCCAACGCACCACCCTCTACGGCGAGGTGCCCGAAGAGCGGATCCAGGCGGCCCGCCGCACCGACGGCGTCGGCCACTTCGGCAAGTCCGCCGGCCGTACGCAACTGCCCCTCGTGCAGGCCTGAACGAGGACGACCCGCGGCTGGACGGCGCTCACTCGCCGTCCAGCCGCACCGGTCATCCCTCGGCGTCCTCGGGCTGCGGCGGCAGATACGAGCCGAGCAGGCCGTCGACGTTGCCCAACGCGGCCGTGGCCTCCCGCAGCCGCTCGGCCCAGTCGCCGTCGTCGCGGCGGGCGCCCACGGCGGACTCGATCGCCGACGGCGCGGCCGTGCCCCAGAGGGCGGCGCCGCGGGTGTCCAGGTCGCGCTGGTCGCGGTTCCACCAGGCGTTGACGTGCGTGAACTGCTCGGCGAGCGTGGCACCGGGGATGGCCCGCCCGTACGCGGCCTCCCACTCGTCGCTTCGCGGATGCCGCCCGGCGTCCGGCGCCTGTTGATAGGCGCCATGAAGCTCCTCCACGACCACGCACCACCGGTACGGGGTCGCGAAGTACTGGGGCTCTTCTCCCACGCACACGACCTTGCCGTCGAGGCGTGCGCGCAACACTTCCGCCAGGTGGTCGGCGAAGCCTCCCGGATCGCACGTCGGCGGGATCGCCGTGGAACGAGCGGCGACGGCGGCGTCCACCGCGTGGGAGATCGCGCAGTCGCGCACGCGCGCGGGCAACTCCCGCAGCGGATGCACGATCGCGTCGTCCGGCACCGGAGCGCCCCAGCCGGTCAGGTGGGCAGCGGCCGCCAGCTCCGCCCACAGCACATACTCGGGGTGTTCGCTCAACAGGCGCTGCGCCGCACGCATGTCCCGCAGCGTGCAGGGGGAGCCCTGGCAGTCAGGCCCGCACGTGCCGCTGCGGGGGTTTACGAGCACAGCCGGCGACGCCGTGGAGGCCGGGACGGAGTTCTCGATCCGGGTGCCGTCCGGCATGCGGACCAGGTGCGGGAAGTCCATGCCGTCGGTGAACACCGCGCCTTCCCCGGGAGTCAGCGTTACCAGGAACTGCGACTGGGCGTCGGTGATGTTCATCGTGGCGCCGACCGCGTCCCGGTCGTCCTTGGCGGGCAGCCGATGCACGATCTTGACGGCGGTGTTCTTGATGACGTCGGGGACGAGCTTGGACGGGATCTGCTCGGCCACGATCAGCCCCTCCCCGTAGGCGCGGATCTCGGCCAGCAGGCTGGCGAACGTCTCCACCGCGTGCGAGGCGGGGCCCGCCTCCTCGCTGCGGCGCAGCAGCCGGTGCGCCTCCTCGAAGACGCTCAAATGCCGCAGCCCCCCGCCCGCGCCGCCGTCATGGCGCTGCCGCAGCCGCAGATGCTCCACCAGACGGACCAGCACCGTCCCCATGAGGAACGCCTTGTCGCGGTCGTCCCCCACGTCCTCGATCTCCAGCACCACGTTGCGCGCCAGGAGCCGGTCGAAGTCGATCGGATGGCCGCCCTCGAAGAACCGCCCGGTGGTGCCGAGCCGCAGACTCGACAGCCGCACCCGGATGAACCCCCGCACGTTGTCGGTGATCTCCTGACCGTAGCCGATCTCGTCCACCACCTGCTCCGCGACGGCCTGCAGGTCGGCGAGCGTCGGGTAACGCGGCCGCGTCCCCGGGACGACCGGCTCGCCCAACGCCAGATCCCAGCCGAGCTGCTCGTAGCAGCGCGTCAGCGCCGCCGACAGCACCTGGGGGAACGGCTCGTCGGCCTCGAACGCCGCCAAGAACAGCGCGCGCACCAGGTCGGCATGCGTCTGCAGGGGGAACGGCCGCCCGTCGGGCCCGATCGCGGGCTCCAGCGGGTTGATGCCCGCCGCGATCGCCTCCGCGTCCCCGGGCCGGATCGCCACGACCTCCGCCGTGCCGGCGAGACGCGCCGCCATCAACCGGTACTCGGCCTTGGCGGGCTCGACCACCAGCCAGGGCAGCCCGGCCTGGCTCACGGCCGTCAGCAGCGCCCGCACGGTCTGCGACTTGCCGCCCCCGGTGGCGCCGCACACGAACGTGTGCCTGTTCAAACTCGACAATGGCACCACCAGCGGACCGACCTCGCGGCGATTGCGGTCCAAAACCTGCCCCAGACGCACCGAGGCCGCCGGATCGGGCGTGGATTCGGGCGTCACGTCGAATTCCGGGCGCATGACAAAGCGCACCCCCGCGACCTCCCGAATCGGAGGACGCGCGAGCGCCGCCACCAATTGCGTGCTCGCCTCGAACGGAAACGCCGCCTCACCGATTGAGGGCTCAGGGACCAGCGCATAAGGAAGCCGGTCCAGATCGGCCGACGCGCACAGCAACGCCGCCACCTGTGCGGCCTCCTGCGGGGACGACGCCCCGGCCATCAGATGCACCCGCCACAGCCCCGACGTCGCGGCCTGCCGCAGTTCGCGGTGCCGCCGCTCCAGCCGGTCGGCCGCCACCGCGTTCTCCGGCGACAGCTCCGCCATCGACCGGGCGTGCTGCTGCCGATCGGCCACGTCGTCGGCGAGCCGCGCCGCGTCCTCCGGCCCCACCGGCTCGGCGACCAACAGCCACGCGAACGGCCGCGTCCACACCGACAGCAGCCCTTCCTCCAACGACGGCCGCGCCTCGTCCGCGCCCGGCCCGGCGGGATCCGCCAGCAGCCCGTCCGCGATGCCGCCGATCCGCACCCAGTGCGGGAAGGCGCCCATCGCGTCCGCGACCGCCCCGTCCGGCAGCGGCGCGCCGCGCCCGCCCGCCGGCAGGCTCAGCATCACCGAACCGTCCCCGCCGTCAGTGATCAGAGCGTCCCCGCCGACGAACACCTCCGTCGGCCCGAACGCCTGCGCCCGCCGCCACCCGACCAGCACCGCGCCGCCGCCCGAGTGGTAGGCCGACACCAGCGCCGCCATCCGCTGCTCGCGCCACTCGTCCCGCCCGTCCGTCCCGGGCTCCTCGCGGGACCGCCGCGGCACCTCCAGCAGGCGGCACACCGGCACGGCCGACACCACATCCCACACCGAGCGCCCGGTCATCGCAGCCTGGATCCTCCCTCACCGTGACGAGCCAGGTCAGGCTATTGAGCAAGAAACCCAATGTGAACCCCCGATTCCGAACAGACGTGGTGACAAGATCCCTGTCAATCTGCTTGGGTTGTTTGCGGCAATCGCTCCGCTGGCCGGAGGAAGATCGAGACGGGAGAGCGGGAAACGGGGGCGCAGCGAGGTGACCGGCGCACCGATCGATCAACAAGAGTTGCTCGCCCGCCGCACCCTGCTGTTCAATCCCGAGCCCCGTCTGGGCTGGGTGTTCCGGGACAGACGCGCGTCCGTCCGGCCTTTTTCCGAACCCCCGCCGCAGGAACGGCGCCTGCCCGCCTACCTCGAACGACGCGTCACCGAAACGGAGCAGCTGGCGCACCGCCGGCTGCGCCGCACCCTCCCGTTCACCCTGACCTCCGCCGCGCTGCTGGCCCTGCTCGCCGCCGGCACGGCCGCCGCGTCGTCCGGCGCCGCCGTCCCCGTCGGCGTGGCGCTGCTGGCGCTGTCGGTGGCCGCCCCCGGATCGGCGCTCACCCTCTCCGCCGTCCGCCACCGAGACCAGGCGCGCCAGGCGTACGAGCTGGCCTACCGGCAGACCACCGGCCGCTATCAGGCCGAACTCCGGCAGTGGCAGGACCGCAAACAGGCGCACGAGGCCGCGGAGCACGCCCGCGCCGACGCCCGTCCCGAATGGAACCCGGTGCCCCGCCCGTCGCGCCGCCTGGACGTGTTCGGCGGCACGCTCTGGTCGTGGGAGGCGCTGCTCACCACCTACGGCACGTCCGCCCTGGCCGCCCAGCCGCTGCTGGTGCTCGACCTGTCCCGCGAACTGGTCAGCGACGAACTGGTCGCCCTCGCCGAACAGGCCGGACTGGACGTGGACACGCAACTTCTCCCCAGCGGCCAGGCGTCGTCCACCCTCCTGTCCGGACTCCCGCCCCGCGACCTGGTCGACGCCATCGTCGAATCCATGCACGGCGGCACACCGGACGCCCCGCGCTCCGAACGCAGCATGGACGACCGCATCCTCACCAAGGTGTGCGACGCGCTCGGCGAGCACGTCACCCTCCGCAGGATGGCGGCCGCGCTGCGCGTCCTGATGGGGGAGCCCGAGAACTCCGACGCCCTCACCCGAGACGAACGCCGCCACATCCTCAACGAACTGTTCAGCGTGGAGTACCGGCGCCAGGCCCACGCGAACCTGTCGCGGATCGAGTCCTACATCCACCCGCTGGAGGACCTCGGAACCGCGGCGGATCCCAGCCCTCGGGCCGGCTACCTCACCCGCATCGCCCTGGACAGCCAGGCCCGCAACGTCCGCGCCGAACTGCTGACCGACCTGATCGTCCAGTGGGTCACCCACCGCATCACCGCGTCCGACGCCTCCGCGCCCGCCCTCGTCGTCGCGGGCGCGGACGAACTGGCCCGCCGCCACCTGGAGCGGCTGTCGGACGCGTGTGAACGCCGCGGGGTGCCCCTCACGTTCATGTTCCGCCGCCTGCGCGACACGTCCGCGGAACTCATCGGCGGCGGCGCCGTCGCGTTCATGCGCCTGGGCAACCACGAGGACGCCACCCGCGCGGCCGACTTCATCGGCCGCGACCACCGCTTCGTCCTGTCCCAGATCACCAAGAACGTCGGCGGCAACGAGTCTCACACGCTGACCGACACCACCGGCGAAAGCGACGGCGAGACGTACGGCACGAGCCACACCACCGGCACGTCCACCAGCTGGGGCACGTCCCACTCCTCCGGAGCCTCCTACACCGGCGGCGGACTCTTCCCCGAGGGCTCCACCTCGCGCAGCTCCGGCGGCAACCGGAGCCGCTCACGCAGCACCAGCGACTCGGAGAGCCGCTCCGTGTCCACCTCACGCAACTGGTCGGCCGCCTACGCCTACGCGACGGGCACCAACTGGAGCGACTCCGACAGCATCCAACGCGTCTACGAGTACGCCGTCGAACCCGTCGCCCTCCAGCACCTGCCCGACCACGCCCTCCTCCTGGTCGAGTCCGATCCCGGCGGCGGCCGCACCCTCACGCCCGTCGAATGCGACCCCGCCATCATCACCCTCGACCGCGTGAGCACCACTCCGCAGGACTCCGCGGCCGACGCGGCGCCCCAGTGGCTGAGCCCGCCCGCCGCACCGACGCCTCGTCCGCCCCTCCCACAGGACCCGGGCCCGCCCCCCGGCTACCACACCGGCCCCCGCGAGGAACCCTTCACCCAGCACCCCCGGGTCTCGCCGCCTTCGCGCCGCCGACCGTCGGGGCCCACCCCGCCCCGCCAAGGCCCCCCGCCTCTGTTCGGCGGAAAGGAATGAGGATGGCCGTCGAGCACACCAACACTCCCGACACCCGTACCGAGACGGCGGACAAGCCCCGAACCCCGGAGAAGCCCCCGCCGATCCCACCCGACAGGCCAGGCGCCCCAGGCCGGCCATCACGGGCCGAGAGCCGCGCCGCCGCCCAGGCGCCGCCGGAGAAGAGCGCTACGAAGCCGTCCGACAAGCCGAGTAGTGCTCCACAGGGCAAGCCGACTAGTACGGACCTGCGCGTCACTACGTCAACCGAGTTGACCCCGCGCCACGCCTCCCGCGAGGCCGCGGCCCGTCCCCAGGACGCACCGGCCACGGCACCGCCAAAGGCGTCGGCCCCTGTTGATTTCAGCCCACGACGAGCGTCCCGAGAGGCCGCCAGCCGCCCTCAGGACGCCACCACCTCTCGGCCCGAACGCGAGGACGAGGGCAAGCAATCGCCAGAGACAACGGACGCTTCTAAAGGCCCGCGCCGTGCGTCCAAGGACGCCGCCGCATCAGCACCACGTGCCGAAGCGGGCAAGCCCGAGCAGGACCAGCGGTCGAAGGAGACCCCACGCGCCCGCGAGTTCACCGAAGGCACAGCGTCCCCCTCCAAGGAGACCGGACGCCCCACGGAGAAGGCGGAACGGACTGAGCCCGCACCAGACCGCACCCCGCGCGCGGACGACGCCACCAGCCGTCCAGCCCAGGCCACCAGCGGCGTGTTCGACGACCCGGCCGAGCCCGCCAAGGAGCCTCGCGCCGCTGGTGACGCCCCCTCCAGCACAGCTCCCGCCGATCAGCAGCCGTCACCTGACGCCCCTGCGGCCGCTGACAAGCCCCAACCCGCGCCCAAGGAAGCCGCGAACGCCGACACCGCGGCGAAGACAAGCGGCCCCACAGACCAGCCAACCCCGCAACCCGTCGCCGCCAGTGACTCGCCGCCTTCCGCCGCCGAACCGGCGAAGCCCAAGGCCGACCAGCCGCCCAGCAACGTGGGCGAGTCCAACACTAATGTGTCGGACCAGTCGCGCGACGTCATCGATCCAGGCAAGACTGGACCCGATGACGCAGCCGAAGATCCCGCTCAACACGCGGATGCGAAGCCGCCAGTCGGCGACGCCGACGCGCCGGAATCCGAGGACGAGCCGACCCCGCTCACCGAGCCGGACGCCCAACGCCCCGAACCCGCAACAACAGAAAACGAACGCGGCTCTGAGCAGCCTCCGGCGTCGAACGATGCTCCCAGGCGCATCGAACTCAAGGTCGACGGCCGCCCCATTCGGGAGTACCTCGACCCCGTCGGAGCATATGGCGGTTGGGGAGAGGTCGGCGATCAGGTCCCAGACCCGACTGACCGAACGGGGGACCGGATCGCGAAGTCGGAGAATGACAAACAATCCAGAAGTGACGCATTCCGCAGGGCCTTCCATCGAGAAGGCGAACGACTGGTCGATCGCGCCGGAAAGACGGCTGGCAAGATTCAGGACATGCTCAAGGGGCGCCCCCCGACGGGCAAGACTGAGGTGCGGACTGGCGATCACATAGTGTCTGCACCCCATCTAGGGCTTGATGCTGCGAACGTGGTGACCTCAGCTCTGGTTGCGGGTGTGCTGGCCGGTGAAGGTATCCGATGGGTCCGAAAGAAAGTGCGTAGTAGAAAGGTTGGATAAAGATGGCTGTCACCGACCAGGAGGTTGCGGTCCTTCGCGCCCATCTGGCAGGGGACTTCGAAGAATACGAGCGTCTGTGGTCTCAGCTGGATCGGGAAGCTGCCGCCAAGGGCTATACAGCTCTGATCGCAGCCGCATTCTTCGAGGCAGTCGATCGGCGATTCTCCGGGCAGCTCAACAACGCCGATGTGGTGGAATATGTCGGCGAGGTGCGCGCACGTTTTGACGAGCGCGGAACGGAGATCGACCCGACTGCTGCCGAGCTCATGATACGAGCCGCACTCGGTGATGAGGTGAATGCAGACCTCGACGACGAAACCGTGATCAGCACTCAACTGTGGGTGCTTACCGCGTTGGTTCTCGATGAGGAACTCGATGGTGCGGCGCTGGACGAGTTTCTCGCTGAAGCGCGAAAGACGGCTGACGGCTGGCTCAGTAATCCTTGATTGATGGGCCGCGCATGCAAGTGACCGATGAGCACGTCAAGGCATTGCGGTCCTATCTTTCCGGGGACCCAGAAGTATGGATTCCGGTGCACGAGAGGCTACTTGCGTCCGGGCGTGCCGAAGGGCACGAGTCGCTAATCTGGGCCGCGTTCGCCCTGCTGGTTCGCAGGAAATTTTCGCCGACCTGGTCGGTCGACAAGGTGATTCGGTACGTGGCCAGCGTGCGAGCTTCACTTGGCGAACAAGCCAGTCTGATAGATGCTCGGGTGGCTGAAAGCCTGATGTGTCGCGCACTGGGTGATGAGGTCAACAGTGAGGTGCTCGACAAGGCAGGTGACAAAGCAAAGGTGCATGCCGAACTCGTGATGCTGATGGCATTGGTTTCTGACGCCAATATGGATGACTCTGCGTTGGACGAGCTTCTGGAATCGGCTCAAAAGGTGGCCAATCAGTGGCAGTGAGCCAAGCCCACGGATCCGGACGTGAATGCTCCTTTATACGGAGTTCGTGGGGATTGAGCTAATGTGCCGGATGACGCCGGAAGCAACTGCGATCCCGTGAAGAAGGGGGTCCCAACAGGCTATGTCTGTCGCCAGAAGCTCTGCCCTGTCGTGGGACATTGCCGCGCTGATGGGTTGTAGAAGCAGACGTGAAGTCCATCGTGTGCGTCTCGAGGTGATGGCTCTGTGAGGCAGGCCAAGCCGGTGACGATATGCGATGCGTGCGCCCGCCTGCGACAGCGATTCAATCCCGAGCATGATGGCCAGTCACCGGAAACGGTGTTCATAGATTACTGCGCTGCCTTTCCCGATGGCATACCTTCCGATATTTGGAAGGAAGGATTCGACCATCGCAGGCCTTATCCTGGAGACGGCGGGATCAGGTTCGAGCTCCGGCCAGGCTCTGAACGGCGCCTAGAGTCATATGAAAGGCTGGTCCCTGAAGAGCGTCGTAACCGGCTTGGGCAGTAGTTGTTCGATCGAGGCACGCAGTTCGGCATCAACGGCTGACTGTCGTTCAGGCAGCGATCCCCGTAGAAAAGGGCCCCTACAGGCTATTGTCTAGCGTCAGAAGATCTGCCTTGTCGTGCATTGTTGCGAGGGTGATGGATCGTAGAAGCAGGCGTGAAGTCGATCGCGTGCCTACTGTGCTCTTGAGGAGGTGGCTCTGTGGTACGGGCCAGGCCGGTGACCATCTGCGATGCGTGCGTCCACCTGCGAGAACGTCTGAACCCTGAGCATGATGGCCAGTCGCCGGACACGGTATCCATACGTTACTGTGCGGCCTTCCCGGAGCGTATACCCTCCGATATTTGGCCAGGGGGGTTCGATCACCGCAACCCTTATCCGGGGGATAATAGGGTCAGGTTCGAGCTCCGTCCAGGGGATGAAGATCTCCTCGAGTCATATGAAGAACTCGTCCCTGAAGAACAACGTAATCGGCAGGCCGATAGTGGTGCGATCGGGGATCGATGAAGGATGAGCGATCAGCCTGCATCCTTTGGCTGACGGTCATTCGGCTGGCGTAGACGAGCGCGGGCGCAGCTCATGTTTCGGTCTGTCCGTTACCTTGATGACGCCTAGTAGCGAAATAGGTCGACCTTCATCTCTGCAACCAGTCGAGGAGCGGCTGCGTCCTACTGGCACCAGGTCGGGCATGAGTGCATGACATTCCGGCTCGTCAGGGGATCGGTGTGGCCTTGCACTTCGGCATGACCGAGCAGTCGGCTGGAAGCGGAGGTGATCCGGTGGAGAGGCTGGAACTCGACCGCTACGAGCTGGCCTACCTGTGCGGCGGGGGCGAGCGGGTGGCCATGGTCGCGCTGGTCGCGCTGTGCCGCGACGGCCGAGTGCGGATCACCTCGGATCGGCACCGCGTCCACACGGTGCGGGCGGAGGCCCATGAAGCGGTCGAGTCGGCTGTTCTCGCTGCGGTTCCCGACGTGGGGCGAGTGCTGGGGTTCACCATGCGCTTGGTCGCTGAGTCCGACGCTGTGCAGGAGATCGTTGAACGACTGCGAGAACGACGCCTGCTCCCCACCTCGCGGTTCGCTGCGGTGTGGCACTGGCGGCGTGTGCGCGCCGGCAGGCGCGTCAAGGAGGAGGCCGCACGGGGATACACCACGGACGCGCTGGAGCGCGTTGCGATTTCCGGCGCATCAGCGATCCTCGATGTTGAGCTGCGGAAGATCTTCGAGACGCATAAGTGGGAGCCCCCGGTCAACGTCAAGCCATTGAAGCTGGGCCTCGTCCGCGGTGAACCGGATCCGGCGCATCAGTACAGCCCGCCATACCGTTCCTTCGGCGGGTTCGATGCGTCAGATTCATGGTGGTGACCAGTGCACGTTCGTGACCTGCAGTCCTAGTTTTCGATCTCGTCCGGCGTGACGGGTGGTGTGGTCGTGGCCGCGCGGATCGTCTCGACCTGCTGCCTATGGAAACGCAGCTGGCCGCTCGGAGTGCGGGCATAGGAGAGCAGGCCACGGTAGGCCCAGGACAACACGGTCGATCTTGAAACGCCCAGCAGCCGTGCGACTTCGCTGGTCTTCAACAGCTCCGGCGGCTGGCTGTCGTTGTCACGCTGTGACACCGCATGCCCCTTCGCCACGAGTGGTCGGGTGCCGAGACCGGTCGATGGCGTGGAGTACGTGCTCGGTGGTCTCCTGCAGGTCGATGAGCGGATGGCGGTGATGGGTGCCGTCGCCGCCGGTCCACGAGAACGCCTCGTGACACACCCAGATGTTGAGCACGCGGGTGGTGACGACGGAGATGCCGGTCGCGTCGCTGCACCGATCGGCGGTGATCCCTCGATGGGCGAGGTGCGCTGTCAAATGCTGGGCGGCAACGGTCGGCGGGATGCGATGGGGCGGTCGCGGCCAAGTGGAGGGCAGCGGCAGGGAGAACCACACCGCCTTTCCGCAGATCGGCCGCGAGGCAAGGCGTGACCGCGAACGCCGCCAGCCCCAGGCTGACGTGAGGGCTTGAACGATGCCGAGTCCTCTGCCTTGCGGGCTCATCACGTCTTCGGCCCGCAGCTGTGGTGTCAACTCCGGGACGGCGTCGAACACGGCGACCACGAGTTCGGGCTGCGGGGCGATGCGGGCCCAGGTCCACAGCTCCGGGGCGGTGAGCCGACTGGGGGCCTCTGTGCCGGTCGCATAGGGATTCGTCGCGTGCCAGAGCGCGTTGGTGGCCAGCTCGCTCACCGCGAGCGTCCCGTCGTCGATGCTGGACGCCGGGAACCGAAGCGTCTTCATCACTGAGCCCAGCGCCGACCGGGCCTGGGCGGCGCAGCCGGCGTCCGCCGAGAGCCGCCAGGCGCATGCGCCTCCGTGAGCAAGGTGGAGGGGGTTGTCACTCATGGGAGCGCCTCCGTGTGAGTGGGACGTCGCTCGAGATGCTCTCGCTACGCTCTGTGAGCGTGTCGATACGGAGTCATAGTAGCCATGAATATTCATCGACAGCATGAATGATTCAGATTCGGTGGCCATGTGTGGCCATATGTGTGCGCTCTGTCGATGAAGAGAGAGGATCCTCCCGATGGCAGCAACGAAGTCAGCCCTGACGTACGCGCCCTCGGTGCGTGCCCGCCGCTTGGCGAGGAGTCTGAAGGAGGCCCGTCAGCGAGCCGGGCTCACTGCCGTGCAAGCGGCAGCTCGGCTGGGCTGGAGTCAGCCCAAAATAAGCCATATTGAGAACGGTCGGACGAAACCCGGTGTAGAGGACGTCGAGGTGATGCTCACCCTCTATGGCATCACCAGCCCCGAGCGAGATGCGCTGCTCACCCTCACACGAGAAGCAGAGCGGCGTGGTTGGTGGACCAACTACGCCGACGTCTTCACTGGCAGCTATGTGGCGCTGGAGGACGAAGCGTCACTCATCCGAGAGTGGGAGCCTCAGATCGTTCCAGGGCTGCTGCAGACGCAGGACTACGCTCGTGAGGTCATCAGGGCAGGAAGGCCCCACGTTGACGAGCATGAACTCCGGCGACGGGTCATGGCCAGGATGGCGCGCCAGACCTTGTTGCGTAGGGAGCCAGAGCCGCCACATCTTCACGCGGTCCTCGATGAGGCGATCCTACGTCGGCCGATTGGCGGCTGGGACCTGATGAAAGATCAACTGCGTCATCTGTCTAAAGAGGCCAGGCGTCCCAACGTCACCCTTCAGGTACTCCCGTTCGCAGTGGGCGCTCACGCTGGCCTCGAGGGGCTGTTCATCGTGCTGAGCTTCCCAGAAGAGTCCGATCCAGACGTGGTCTACACCGAGGGAATCTACGGCGACGTTTACCTTGAGAGCCCGGAGGAGATCAAACGCTGTACCCTCGCCTTTGAGGAGCTCTGTGAGATGGCGCTCAGCCCCGAGGAGTCGGTGGCGTTGATCGATGCCGCCGCCGGAGATTAGAGGTGCATCCTGTCATGTACGAACGCGTCCCTGAGCTGAAGGCCGCAGTCTGGCGGAAGAGCAGCTACAGCGGTAGCGGCAACGCATGTGTCGAGGTCGCTCGCATGCGTCATGGCATCGCGATCCGTGACTCCAAGGACGCCTTCGGGCCGATGTTGGTGTTCGGACGAGACGAGGTCGTCCGGTTCGCTGAGGCCGTGCGTCAAGGTAGGTACGACCTGTAGACAGCCTGAACGTCGTGCCGTTGGGAGCGCGGGCGGCGGGGGAAGGGCCGGTCCCTGGTAGCTCTTGGAGACTCGCTGGCTCGTCATGTGTGGTCTGGCGGAAGGCTGAACGCAGTCAGGGGACTGGCGTTGAATGCGTCGAGTTCGCCCTTGTCTCTTTGCCTGCGGAGCTATGGCGCAAGGCCAGTCGGAGCACGGGGAGCGGTGAGGACTGCGTCGAGGTTGCGCGCATGCGTGTAGGTGTCGCCGTCCGTGACTCCAAGAACCCGTCGGGGCCGAAACTGACGTTGAGCCGCCAAGAGTTCGCCAGGTTCGCTGAGAGTGTGCGGCGGGGCAGGTACGACCTGTAGTCAGGTGGAGCGAGTCGTGCCCTTGGAGGCGAAGTTCGCTCAGCCCTGAGGGGGTCTGGGCAGCTACAGCTGTGGCGACAACGCATGTGTCGAGGTCGTGCGCATGCGTGCTGGTCTCGCCGTCCGCGGCTCCAGGAACCCGCCGGGCTCGAAGCTGGTGTTTTGCGTTGAGGGTGTTACGCCAGGACGCGGCGTAGGTGGTGGGCGCGTTGGACGAGGGGGAGCGGCAGCGACCCCGAAGCCTGGTGGCGGCTTTCGATGTGGTCTTCGATCGCGGCCAGCAGGTCGGGGCCCAGGCCGAGGCGTGCGGCGAAGGCGTCCGCTTGGGCTTCGAGATGCGGGGCGGCGAGCCGGGTGAGGGCCGCTGCGGCGTAAGCGGCGGCCGCCGGTAGGGCCGCGGCGACGGTGACCGCGGTGGCGACGGCGGCGAGCAGGAAGACCATGAGGAAGCCGATCGGGCGGTGCCAGGCGACCGCTCGTTTCCACAGGGGGACGATCGGCGACCAGAGCGCTCGCAGCGTCCACCGTAGCGCCCTGCTGGGCACGGCGAGATGGGCGGTGACGAACGCGGGCAGGGCCTGCGGGCCGCGCTTGTGACCCAGTTCGTGTGCCAAGACCGCCTGGAGATGCGCCGTGGACAGCGAGCCCGCGGAATGGGTGGTGACCGCCACGATCCCCGGGACCGGCGTGCAGGCGTTCAGCTCCTCGGAATCGGCCACCATGAGCGGATACGAACGCAGCCCGGCGCGGCGCACGACCTGGCGCCACGTCCAGTCCAGCCGAGCGCGTTCGGGGCCGGTGGCGGGACGGCACCCGCAGGCGCGGGCGGCGAGGTTCCGGGCCGGCGGCAGGAAGGTGAGCAGCGCGAGTGCGCACCACGCGGCGAACGGCACCGCCGCGCCCCAGACCGGCCAGGCCCGGTGCGCCACGTAGGCGAGCGGGCCGACGATCGCCAGTTCGCTGGCGAGCAGCGACAGCGCGGCGAGGACGGTCACCGTGGTGGGCCACCAGGTCCGGTGGGGCGCGGCGGGTGCGGCGGGCGTCGGCTGGTGGGGAGTGCGGCTCGGCGCCGTCGCCGTCCGCTGCGGGGAGCGGTCCGGACGGCCTCGGGCCAGGGCCTTGCGCGAGGGGAGGCGCCGGGCGGGCACGGTCACGTGTTCCGTCATGGCCTTCGCCTTGCCGGTCCACGGGCGTGACTGGTCCGTCCAGCCTTGTCCGTCCCAGTAGCGTTCGCGCCCCATCCATTGCGGATCGGGGTACCACCCCGGTGGTGCGCTCACCGAGCCCTGCCTTCCCGCAACAGGGTGTGATCAGCAGACAGTAGGCTGACGCACCCCGCCATCCACCGTCAATGGAGTTGTCATACTCAGCGGACCTCGATGAAGGCGTCGGGGCTGCGGGGCGGACGTTCGCGCGGCGGGGCGGCGGGATGGCCGACGCCGACGGCGCCCATCGGGTCCCAGTCGGCGGGAAGGTTCAAGGTCTCGCGGACGACGTCGCGGCAGAACATCGTGCTGGACACCCAGCAGGAGCCGAGCCCCTCCACGGCCAGGGCGACGAGGAGGTTCTCCACGCCCGCGCCCATGGCGACGACGAACATCTCCCGTTCCGCCTGGGAGCGCCGCTCGTCGGGGTAGTCGTGGGAGCCGTCCATCACCAGGCACGGCACCACCAGGTAGGGGGCGCGGCGCAGCACGTCGCCGCGGCGCAGGCGTTTGGCGATCTTCTCGTCGGAGAGGCCGTCGCGGCGCAGGTCCGCCTCCCACGCGTCGCGCATGGCGTCCAGGAGGCGCGTGCGGGATTCGGGAGATTCCAGCAGGACGAAGCGCCACGGGGTCGTGTGGTGCGGGGCGGGCGCGGTGACCGCCGCGGCGACCGCCCTGCGCACGGCGGCCGGGTCCACCGGCTCGTCGGTGAACTCGCGGATCGTGCGGCGCGCGTAGAGCACCTCCGACGAGCCGTAGCGGAACATGTCCTCGGCGGCCGGACGCACCAGCGCGCGGGCTCCGGGGCCGTCGTCCTCGGTGACCAGGCCGTCCAGGCCGCGGACGACCGCGATCGGGACGCCGTCGAGCTTGCCCTTGACCAGTTCGGCCGCCGAGGCGAGCTCGTCGGCGACGGCGGTGACCGTGGATTCCAGGCGGTTGCCGTACGCGTCGGTGCGGCCGCGCAGGTCGCGCAGCGGGGTCAGGCCCGCGGCGCCGATCGCCACGTCGGTCAGGCCGTTGCGCCACGGGCGGCCGAACGTGTCGGAGACGATGACGCCGACTTTCTTGCCGGTGCGTTCGCGGATGCCCGCGCGGATGCGGCGGGCGGAGGCGTCCGGGTCCTCGGGGAGCAGCAGGACGGTCCCGGGGGCGGTGTTGGACGCGTCGACGCCGGCGGCGGCGAGCACCAGCCCCTGCCGGGTCTCCACGATGCGGGTCTCGCCACCGGGGTGCGTCCGGCGCGCCACCACGCGGACGGTCTCGGCGTCGATCGCCTTCTGCCGGTCGTCCGCGACGAGCACCCGCCCCTCCGCCTTGCTGACGATCTTGGAGGTGACGACCACGACGTCGCCGTCGGCGACGGCGTCTGCGGGGACGAGGGCCGCGATGTCGGTGCCCTCGACGACCTCGGGCAGCCCCGGAATGCCGAAGATCTCCAGTTTCATGCGGCGTCCTTGTCCAGCTCGCGGGCCAGGTCGAGGGCGGCCTCGGCGATCGCGGCGGCCGCGCGCTCGTCCGTCATCAGCAGCGGCCGGGAGCGCACGGCGATGCCCGGCACCTCCACCCCGGCGTCGGCCTCGTCGACCAGCCATCCGTTCAACAGGTCCGGGCCGTAGTGCGCGGCGACCGCCGCGGCCGAGGTCTCCACGCCGATCGCGGTCAGGCACGCGTCGGCCATGCCGCGGACGGGCGCCCCGCCGATGATCGGCGACACGCCCACCACAGTGCGGGCCGCCACGGCGTCGCGGATGCCCGGCACCGACAGGATCGTGCCGATGCTCACCACCGGGTTGGACGGCGGGAACAGCACGACGTCGGCGTCCCGGATCGCGTCGAGGACCCCGGGCGCGGGCTTGGCGTCGTCCGCGCCCACCGGAACGATCGACTGGGCGGGGACGGACGCCCGCAGCCGCACCCACCACTCCTGGAAGTGGACGGCGCGGCGGCCCTTGTCCGGGTCGTCGATGACGACGTGGGTCTCGACCTGGTCGTCGGTCATCGGGATCAGCCGCACGCCCGGCTTCCACCGGTCGCACAGCGCCTCGGTGACCGCCGACAGCGGGTACCCCGCCGCCAGCATCTGGGTGCGGACGATGTGGGTGGCGAAGTCGCGGTCGCCCAGGGTGAACCAGCCCGGCCCCACCCCGTAGGCGGCCAGCTCCTCCTTGACCGTGAACGTCTCGTCGGCGCGTCCCCAGCCCTGCTCCTCGTTGATGCCGCCGCCGAGCGTGTACATCACCGTGTCGAGGTCGGGACAGACCCGTAGCCCGAACAGTGAGATGTCGTCGCCCGTGTTGCCGATGACGGTGATCTCCGCGTCCGGGGCCGCCAGCCGCAGCCCGCGCAGGAAGCGGGCCCCGCCGATGCCGCCCGCCAGCGCCACGATCCTCATGCGCCCCAGCCTAGGGCTCCCGGAGGACGGACCTTGCCCGCGGGCCAAGGCCCGGTACGGGGCGGTTTGTGGAAGAGACGGCGGGGCACGCGATGTGCAAAGCTTTGCAGAGCAACCCCTTGCGTACGTCTGGAGAGGTCGTGGTGAACACCGAAGCCGTCCGACGTCTGCGTGAACCGGCCGCGTGGATTTTGGTCGCCGCAGCGGGACTGCAATTGCTCGCTGGCATCATCATGCTGTTCATCGGCGGAGGCAACGGCTTCTCGGCCCGGGCGTACAGCGAGGCCGCCGACGGGTTCTTCACGCACGTGACCGTGACGGGCCTGGCGGTGCTCGCGGTCGCGCTGACGACGTGGGGCCAGGCCCCCACGCCGCAGGCCCGCACCATCGCCATGGGCGCGCTGGGCGTGCTCGGCGGCGTGGCGCTGTTCGGCGTGATCGTGCTGCTGGGCGCGCTTTTCGTGGACTCCACGATCGTGACGGCGGGCTCCAAGCTGGCCGTCTTCCTGTACTGCGCGGCCAAGCTGGCGGTGGCGGCCGCGGGCGGCTGGTTCGTCTTCACGGTGTTCCAGGGCGTGCAGCCGGCCCGGCCCCAGGGGGTGGCGCAGATGCCGTCCGCGTACCCGGGCTACGGGTACCAGCAGGGGCAGCCTCTCCAGCCGGGGCAGGCCGCGGGGCAGCCGGGACAGCAGCCCTACGCCCAGCCGTACCAGCAGCCCTATCAGCAGCAGTACGGGCAGCCGGGCTACGGACAGCAGCAGCAGTACGGCCAGCCGCAGGGGTACCAGCAGGGGGGCGTCCAGCAGGGCCAGCAGTACGGGCAGGGCGGGGGCTTCCAGCAGCCCTCCCAGGAGGCCTCCCAGCAGTCCTCCAGCGGTGAGGACGTCGGCGATTGGACCCGCGCGTACGGTGGCGGCGGCGCAGGTCAGGAGGGCCACTCCGCGGGCCAGACCGGCTATGGTTCGCAGCAGCAGGGCGAGCAGCGGTCCGATGAGGGCGGCGACTGGTACCGCGACAACCGGCCCTCACAGTGACCCGCGACGCGATTATCTGATCTCCATACCAAATCCGATCGCAGCGATACCCAAAAAAACCTCTTTGTCCCCTCGGAAACTCGTTCCGCTTGACGGACCGGGCGCTACACGCGTGTAATTTCGTGGGTGTAGTTCTATGCCTTCTCGGGGGATGGAGCTCGAGGGAAGGCAGTGACCAGGGGGGCTCCACGGGCTAGGAGGTGCGCTGTGAGCGAGGTGGTCATCCCGCTGGCGCACGGCACAGAAGGCGAAGAGTTGGGCTGGCAGGAGCGCGCGCTGTGCGCGCAGACGGACCCGGAGGCATTTTTTCCGGAGAAGGGCGGCTCCACTCGCGAAGCCAAGAAGGTGTGCCGCGCATGCGAGGTTCGGGCCGAGTGCCTGGAGTACGCGCTGCAGCATGACGAGCGTTTCGGTATTTGGGGAGGACTGTCGGAACGGGAGCGTCGCAAGTTGAAGCGCCAGGCCGTCTGACTCATCCGGCCCTCCCCGGGCCCCCGGAGCCGGGGAGGGCCGACGCCGACGACGGCGCCGCGCGGACGCCGCCGCGGCCCGCACCGCGGCCCGCCGATCCGGGGAGATCCCGGGCACGTCCGCGAGGGCGCGCGTACAGTTGTCAGCCGTGTCGACCCCTGGTCGGCACGGCTGCTGACTGTCACCCCACAGATCGAGCGGACCCTTGTCGCCCACTGTCGATCGCCACGTCGTCACGGCGGTCCTCGTCGCCCATGACGGCGCGCGCTGGCTTCCCGAGACCCTGAAGGCGCTGCTGACGCAGACGCGGCCGGTGCAACGGCTCGTCGCCGTGGACACCGGCAGCCGCGACCGCGGCCCGGCCGTGCTGACCGAGGTCGCCGGCCCCGGGAACGTGCTGACCCTGCCCCGCGCCACCGGCTACGGCGAGGCCGTCGCCGAGGCTTTGCGCCACCCCGCCGCGTCCCTGCCCGTCCCGGACGACCGTCCCGGCGAGCCCCGCACCGAGTGGGTGTGGCTGCTGCACGACGACTCCGCCCCCGCCCCCGACGCGCTCGCGCGGCTGCTGCGCGTCGCCGACACCGATCCCCGCGCCGCCGTGCTCGGCGCCAAGGCCCGCGACTGGTACGACCGCCGGGTGCTGCTGGAGGTCGGCGTCGCCGTCGACGGCGCCGCCCGCCGCGAGACCGGCCTGGACCGCCGCGAGTTCGACCAGGGCCAGCACGACGGCGTCCGCGACGTGCTGGCCGTCGGCAGCGCCGGCATGCTGGTGCGCCGCGACGTGTGGGACCGGCTCGGCGGCTTCGACACCGGCTTCGGCCTGTTCGCCGAGGACGTCGACTTCTGCTGGCGCGCCCACGCCGCCGGGCACCGCGTGCTCGTCGTCACCGACGCCGTCGTCTACCACGTCGAGGCGTCCCACCGAGGGCTGCGGGACATCGGCATGTTCACCGAGTCCCGGCGCCGCCGCGCCCGGCGCAACGCCCTCCACGCGCTGCTGGCGAACGTCCCCTTCAGCGCGTTCCCGCGGCTCCTGGCGAGCAACGTCCTCATCGCCCTGGCGCGGACGCTGTACTTGCTCCTCCTCAAACACCCTCGGCACGCGCGCGACGAACTGGCCGCGATGGTCGACGTGCTGCGCAGCCCCCGGCGGCTGCTCAGCGCCCGCAAGGCACGGCGCGAAGGACGCGGACACGTCTACCGCAGCATCCGCCGCCTCATGCCGCGCCGGGTCGCCCCCCGGCGTGTGTACGAGAACATCCTCAACCGCCTGTCCCCACGGGACGACGACGAGGAGCAGGCGTCCAGCGCCCAAGGCGCCGGGCGCATGCGTCGGCTGCTGGCCCGCCCCGGGGTCATGCTGACGCTCGCCCTCACCGCCGTGACCCTGGCGGCCCAACGCTCACTGCTCACCGCCGGCGGGCGTCTCGGCGGGGGCGCTCTGCTGCCCGCCCCGGGCGGCGCCAGCGACCTGTGGACGCAGTACATCTCCGGCTGGCATCCCGTCGGCCTGGGATCCGACACCGGCAGCCCCCCGTACATCGCGGTGCTGGCGGCGTTGTCCACGGTCCTGTTCGGCAAGCCCTGGCTGGCGATGACGCTGCTGCTGTTGGCGAGCGTTCCGCTGGCGGGGCTGACGGCCTACCACGCGTCCCGCACCCTGATGGCGCAGCTGCCGCGCATCGGCCGCAGAGCGCGCGAACGCCGCCGCGTGCCCACCTCCGCCGTGCGCGTGTGGTTCGCCGCCACCTACGCGCTGCTGCCGTCCGCCACCGGCGCCGTCTCCAACGGACGGTTCGGCACGGCCGTCGTCATCGTGCTGCTGCCGCTCATCGCCGTGCAGTCCCTCCGCCTCTACGGCGTGCCGCGCGAAACGACCGACGCCCGCCGCGCCGACCGCGCGGCGTGGGCCGTGGCCTTCCTGCTGACGATCGCGATGGCGTTCGTGCCGCTCGCCTGGCCGCTCGCACTCGCCGCCGGAGGCCTGTCGTGGCTGCTGTTCGG
This sequence comes from Actinomadura viridilutea, assembly GCA_003001795.1. Lineage (GTDB taxonomy): Bacteria > Actinomycetota > Actinomycetes > Streptosporangiales > Streptosporangiaceae > Spirillospora > Spirillospora viridilutea. Next base: position 63,854 of record PVNI01000001.1, read on the forward strand.
CAGCCCCCGCGTCCGCACCCGCCTGGCCGTCGCCTTGGGCGTGCCGCCGCTGCTGCTCCTGCCGTGGACGGTCGGCCTGCTGCTGCACCCGTCCCGTTTCCTGCTGGAGGCGGGCATGCACGCCACGGCGCCGCCCTTCCCCGACGCGCGCGACCTGATGGCGCTCGTTCCCGGCGGGCCGGGCGCCCCCGCCCGCTGGACCATGTACGGGCTGCTGCTGGTCGCGCTGTGCGCACTGCTGCTGCGCGGCCGCCGCACCGTCGTCGCCGCGGGCTGGGCGGTGGGCCTGTTCGGGCTGCTGACCGCCATCCTCGTCAGCGCCGCCACCGTCACCAAGGGGGCCGACCGCGCGCCCGCCTGGCCCGGCGTGGCGTTGGCGTTCGCCGCGGCCGGGATCCTGCTCGCGGCCGCCGTCGCGGTACGGCGGGCGGCGGAGGTCGTGGCCGGCGGCCACCTGGTCGCCACCGCCGCGGGCGGCCTGATCTGCGTCGCGGCCGTGGCCACGCCCCTTCTCGCCGCGGGCGCCTGGGTCCTGAACGGCACTGACGGGGCGGTCGGCCGCGTGCCCAACAGCGTTCCATTGTTCGTCGACGGGCCGACGGGGCCGCGGACGCTCGTCCTGCGCAAAGAAGGCAGCGGACGGGTCTCCTACACCGTGCTGCGCGGCGCCGAACCCGTTCTGGGGGAGAACGAGACCCCCGGCTCCGATCGCCTCCGGAACGTCGTCGCCGGAATGGCCGCGGGCCGCGTCGGGGACGGCCCCGCCCTGACCCGCATGGGCATCCAGTACGTGCTGGTGCCGCGTCCCACCCGCGACCCCCTCACCCCGGTCCTGGACGCCAACCCCGAACTGACCCGGCTGAACCGCACCGCCGCTTATGGCGTGTGGCGCCTGCGGCCCTCCGCAGGCCGCCTCATGCTCCTGGACGGCGCAGCGGTCACCACTCTCCCTGCGGGGCGCGTCGACGCCCGCGTCCGCATCCCGCCGGGCAACGGGTCGAGGACACTCCTGCTGGCCGAACCCGCCGACGGCGGTTGGCACGCCACCCTCAACGGACGCGACCTCAAGGGCAAGACCGTGGACGGCTGGGCGCAGGCGTACGACATCCCCGCGTCCGGCGGCGTGTTCGAGCTGTCACGCGGCATGGTCCTGCGCCACATGTGGGTGGCCATCCAGGCCGTCGCCGTCCTCGTGGTGGCCGCACTGGCCCTCCCAGGTGCCCGGACCGCTCCGCCGCGTCCCCGGCGCCGTCCAGGCCGCCGCGGATTGACCACGCGCGCTGGGACCGCTGCGGCCTCCGGCGCCGCCTCTCAACCTGACCAGACGGCCCTCTCGCAAGCTGAGAAGCCCGCAGAGGTTGCATCCGGCGGTGAGACCGGCGGTGCCGCCCCCGGCGGAGGAACGGCATCCCCCGCCACTCCTGCCGAGCCCGCCCCGACCGGCGAGGCCGTTGGCGGGGGCGGCGCTTCGACCACGGCTCCCACGCCTGTCGTCGAAGCGCCGGCGGACGGCGGTTCCGCTGTTGAGGACGTTGCCAAGGCCGGCGTGCCTGAGGAGTCGGCCGCGCCCCAGACGCCGTCTTCCGGTGACCAGGAGGAGCCGGGCAGTGCGGATGCCGCGGAGGGTTCTGCGGCATCGTCCGGTGAAACGGAGGCGAACGAAGCGCCGCCTCGGGAGTCCGCGGTCTCACCGCTCGGGAAGTCGTCTCTCACGGGTGCGTTCCGGCGCGGCGGATCGGCCATTCAGGCCGCCGTGGACGCGGCCCGCGCCGCGAGGGCCGTCGTACGGGGCGAGCACTCGACGGGCGGCGACGCGGCTCCCGCGGCAGGCGAACGATCCGCATCCCCGGACGGCGGTGAAGAAGCCGCCGTCGGCGGTGCGAAGCGGGACACGGCGGGCGAGGCGGCCTCTGAAGGCGAGGAGCGGCGCTGAGCATGGACAAGATCCTGCGTTTCCTGGGACTGCGCTACGCGACCGCCGTGCTCGTGGTGGCGGCACTGGCGGCTCTGTACGGTGTGGCGTCGCTGTCTCGGCCCGGCGGGTCCGCCGAGAAGGCGCGCGCCGCCGCCGCGCCGGTCACGTCCACCGTGATGGTGTGCCCGGCGGGGGAGCGCGGCCGGCTGAGCCTCGCGTCGTCCTCCCGGATGCGGACGGCGGGCCGCGCGGACGTCGTGGAGACGCACGACGGCACCGGCGTGGCCTCGCTCGGAACGCCGGGGGCGTTCTGGATGAAGGACGGCCTCAAGACCGACCAGGGCTCCTACACGGTGCGGGCCTCCGGCGCGTTGGCGCCGGGGCTTGAGGCGGAGCGCACCATCCATTGGCCCGGGGGCGCCGACCGGGGCCTCGCCGGGACGCAGTGCGCACGCCCCGCGACCGACATGTGGTTCGTGGGGCCGGGGCCGATGGCCGCCGAGCGCATCGAGCTGTACCTCACCAACGTGGACGCCCAGCCGGCCTCCGTGGACGTCATCGCCCTTTCAGGGGAGGGCCCGCTCGACACGACCGAAGGCCGGGGCATTCCCGTCGATCCCTACACCACCAAGATCGTGCGCATCGGCGACGACGGGGAAGGGCTGGGCGACGTCGTCGCGATGGCCCGCGACCTGTCGCTGCGCGTGCGCGCCACCACGGGCAGGGTGGCGGCGGCCGTGCGGGTGCGCATCGACGAGGGCAAGGGCATCGAGTGGCTGCCGCAGGCGCACCAGCCCGCCACGTCCGTGGTGGTGCCCGGAGTGCCCGGGGGGTCGGGCCGTAGGCAACTGCTGGTGGCCGTTCCCGGTGAGGCGGACGCCCGCGTGCGCGTCCAGGTCGTCACCCCGAAGGGCTCCTTCGCCCCGCAGGGGCAGGACGTGCTCGACGCCCCCGCCGAGACGGTCACGGCCTTGGACCTCGGCCGCGCCCTGTCGGGAAAGCCCGCCGCGGTGCGGCTGCAGTCCGACCGGCCCATCGTCGCGGGTTTCGCGGCCGAACGCGGCGCCGACGTGGCCTACGGGGCCGCGACGCGTCCCCTGGGCGCCGACGGAGGGCTGGTGGCCGACAACCGGTTCGCCGCCTCGCTCCTGCTGACCGCCCCTGACGCGGGCGCCACCGTGCGCGTCACCCCGGTCGGCCCCTCGGGAGCGGGGAATGCGCAGGAGGTGAAGGTCCCCGCCGGGGGGACGGCCGAGGCGAAGCTCTCCGCGCCCCAGGGGGCCGGCGGCGGGTACGCCGTGCTCGTGGCGCCGCGCCCGGGATCCGGACCCGTCTACGCGGCCCGCGTGCTCGCCACGGGCAAAGGCGACGAGGGGCTGGTGACGGTTCTGCCGGTCAACCCCGCCTGGACCACCATGCTGCTTCCCCCCGCCGACGATTCGCAGCGGGCGGTGTTCCCCTAGAGCCCAGTTCCCCGAGAGACCACGGCGAACGTTGCGCGTGCGTGAGGAGGGCGGTCCTCGCACCCCGCTGATCGCCCTCCGCGCGTCGCCCCGCTAGTCGTCGTGGGACTCGTAGGTGGGGTCCACGGACTCGGGGGAGAGGCCCAGAAGATCGGCCACCTCTTCGACGAGGACGTCGCGGATGATCTGGGCCGTCTCGCGCTCGCCGCCGCCGCGGGCCTCCACCGGGCGGCGGAACACCACGATGCGCACGGGACGCGACGCCGTGCCGGGATGGGTCTGGGCGAGCGGCACCGGGCCGTCGAACCACGGCTCCAGCTCGGGGACCTCCTCGACGGCGAACTCCACCCGGGCCAGCTCCCGGCCCCAGCGCTGCCCCAGACGGCGCACCTCGTCGGCGACGAGGTCGTCGAAGCGCTCGGCGCGGGAACGGGAGAGGGGCGCCTGCGGAGGCGCCAGAGGGCCGCGGAGGCCGCGACCGTGCCGGTCGCGGCGGCGTACGCCTGCCACACGGGATCGCACGTCACCAAGAGTACCCCGCCGGGTCGGGGCGGCTCTGCGGGCGGGCGCGACCGGCATCGGGCCTGGTGGCAGCGGTCTGCGCGGGCGTCCGCGAACGGCGGGCGTTTCCTGTACCTCTGTTGCGAATTCAGTGATTAAAGTTACCGAGCGTGGCACACAGACCCGCGTGGCCGATGGCGCGGAGAACCGCCTGGTCGCCGCTGGGGGTGACCTTCCAGCTGCTTCTGTTGTTCCGGGGCCTGCTGCTGGCGATGGCTCTGGTGCTCATGCCCGCCGCCCGCCTGGACCTGGGACTCGCGTCCGCTGTGGCCGCGCTGACCGCCGAGACCGCGCTCGCGGCGGCGGCCTGGCGCACCGTCCTGCCCCGCCTGCGACGCTCCCCCCTGCTGTGCTGCCTGGACGGTCTGCTGGTGTACGCGGTGCTCGCCCAGGGAGGCGTGTACGGAGAGTTCTTCCTGCTGACCGTCATCACGTCGGGCGTCGCGGGCGTCCTGTACCCGTGGCGGCGGGCGGTGCCGGTGTGCCTCGCGCAGATCGCGTTGTGCTGCCTGGCCATGGCGGCGGAGCCCGCGCCGGGCGCCGACGCGCTGGTGGGCCTGCCGGCCTTCTACCCCCTCACGGCGTGCGCCGGCGCCCTGCTGCGCCGGGTGCTCGACCAGTGGGCGCAGGCCGAGGAGGAGCGGCGCCGGATCGAGACCGCGGTGGCCGCGGCCGCCGAGCGGACCCGGCTGGCCCGGGAGATGCACGACTCCCTGGCCAAGACGCTGCAGGGCATGGTGCTGTCGGCGTCGGCGCTGCCGGTGTGGATCCGCACGTCGCCCGACCGCGCCGAACGCGACGCCCGCCACCTGGTGTCCGCGCTGGAGACGGCCACGCGGGAGGCCCGCGGGCTCATCGCCGACCTGCGGGAGGAGGCGTACGGGCTGCCGCTCCCCCTGGCCGTGCGGCAGGTCGTCGCCGCGTGGAGCCGCGACAGCCGGATCACCGCGTACGCGGACCTGGCGGACGCGGCCGGGGCGATGGACGCGCCCTCGATCGTCCGCTACGAGGTCGTGTCGGTGCTCAAAGAGGCCCTCGCCAACGTCGAACGGCACGCCGGGGCCGACGCCGTGCGGGTCCGCCTGCGGTGCGGCGCCGGGCGGCTGGAGCTGACCGTGCGCGACGACGGGAAGGGCTTCGCGCCGCCGCCCGACGGCGCCCTCCACCTGCTGGCGCGCGAGGGCCACTACGGGCTGGTCGGCATGGCCGAACGCGCCCGCCGCGTCGGCGGCCTGCTCACCGTGGACTCCGCGCCCGGCGAGGGCACCACCGTGACCATGGAGCTGCCTTGGTCCGGCGCCCCCGCCGACGCCCGGACGTTCTGGGACGCGGCCGAGCCCGCCCTGCCCGCGGCGGGCGGACCACCTGCGGGGGAGCGACGGTGAGCGGCGCCGGAACCCGCCGCGTGCGCGCGCTCGTGGTGGACGACAACCCCGTCGTCCGCGCCGGGCTCGTCGCCCTGCTGGAGGCGGGGGACGTGCACGTCGTCGGCGAGGCGGTCGACGGCGCGCACGCGATCGAGCAGGCCAAGCGCCTGCAGCCCGACATCGTCCTGCTGGACGTGCACATGCCCGGCGTCGACGGGACGGCCGCCGTCGGGCCGCTCAGCGCCCTGGCCAAGGTCCTCATGCTGTCGTACGACACCGACGTCGACGTGATCGGCGCGGCCATCCGCGACGGCGCGTCCGGCTACCTGGTGCACGGCTCGTTCACCGCGGAGGAGCTGGTGGCCGCCGTGCACGACACGGTCGCGGGCCGGGCCAGCCCGCTCTCCCCGGCCGCCAGCAAAGCCGTCGTCGAAGCGCTTCGCCGCGCCGCGGGCGGCGCCTCCGCCGAGCCCGGGCCCGACCGGCGGGCCCTGGGCCTGTCGCCGCGCGAGGTCGAGGTGATGGAGCTGATCGCCCGCGGCCACGCCAACCGGGAGATCGCCCACGCGCTCATGGTGTCCGAGAACACCGTCAAGAACCACGTGAACCGCATCTTCGCGAAGATGGGCGTGCGGACCCGCGGCGCGGCCATCGCGCGCTGGCTGGGCATCGCGGGCTCCCCGCCGCCCGCCCGCCGCTGACCTTCCGGCGCCCCCGGGACAGACCCGGACACACAGACCCGGACACAAGGTGCGCTGCGCAGCGGGCGACGTACGGATTGTGATCGTTCTCACGTAATTGGGCCGGTAACGGCGACACGTACCTCCGGGTGGTGGCGGAGGCGGCGGGAGCGGGGTACGGTCGGCCATCGTGAGCCCCGTCCGCATCTGCTCCCGCACCGCGTGCAAGGAGCCCGCAGTTTTCACGCTCACGTACGTCTACCGCGACTCCACCGCGGTCCTGGGGCCGCTCGCAACGTACGCCGAGCCGCACTGCTACGACCTGTGCGCCGAGCACTCCGAGCGGCTCACCGCCCCCATGGGCTGGGAACTGGTGCGACTGCCGGTGGAGGAGCAGACCGAACCCAGCGCCGACGACCTGGAGGCCCTGGCCGACGCGGTCCGCGAGGCCGCCAAGCCCGCCCCCGGGGGACGGCAGGAGCCCGTCGGGCAGGGTACCGAGGTCGGCCGCCGCGGTCATCTCCGCGTCCTGCGCTCCGAGCCCGCCGGAGGCCCCCAGAAGACCGGCCGGGACTGAGCCCTTCGCGCCGGGCAGGACGCCGTGGAACCGGCGGTCCCTTCCGGCGTGCGCGAACGACCGCGCGGTCGCCGAGGGGACGCCGCGCGCGGTCGTGCGGTCGTGGTCGCCCTCGCGGGGCGGGCCGGGCGCGCCCGGTAGGCTCGAGGCCGGGTGCCGGCAGCCAGGGAACGTCCCCTGGGAACGGACACAGCGAGTCGGACAGGGGAGCTGGAGTGGGCGATCTCGCCAAGATCTTCAAGGCGTACGACATCCGCGGCGTCGTACCGGAGGAGCTCGACGCGCAGACCGCCGAGGCGGTGGGCGCGGCGTTCGTCCGGGTGACGGGCGCGGACGCGGTGGTCACCGCGCACGACATGCGGACCTCGTCGGTGCCGCTGGCCGAGGCGTTCGCGCGCGGCGCCACCGCGCAGGGCGCCGACGTCATCCAGGCCGGGCTCGGCTCGACCGACATGCTCTACTACGCCAGCGGCAGCCTGAACCTGCCCGGCGCGATGTTCACCGCCAGCCACAACCCGGCCAAGTACAACGGGCTGAAGCTGTGCCGGGCGGGCGCCAAGCCGGTCGGGCGCGACACGGGCCTGGCCGAGATCCGGGAGCTGGTGGAGAAGGGCGTGCCCGCCCACGATGGTCCGCGCGGCACCGTCTCCTCCCGCGACCTGCTCAAGGGGTACGCCGACCACCTCAAGACGCTGGTGGACCTGTCGGGCGTGCGGCCGCTCAAGGTCGTCGTGGACGCGGGCAACGGCATGGGCGGGCACACCGTCCCGGTGGTGTTCGACGGCCTGCCGTTCGAGCTGGTGCCGCTGTACTTCGACCTGGACGGCACGTTCCCCAACCACGAGGCCAACCCCATCGACCCGGAGAACCTGCGCGACCTGCAGGCCAAGGTGCGCGAGACCGGCGCCGACATCGGGCTGGCCTTCGACGGCGACGCCGACCGCTGCTTCGCCGTGGACGAGCGCGGCGAGATCGTCTCGCCGTCGGCGATCACCGCCCTGGTCGCGGTGCGGGAGCTGGCCAAGCACCCGGGCGCGTCCATCGTGCACAACCTGATCACGTCGAAGGCGGTGCCGGAGATCGTCGCCGAGCACGGCGGCACCCCGGTGCGCACCCGGGTCGGCCACTCGTTCATCAAGCAGACGATGGCCGAGACCGGCGCGGTGTTCGGCGGGGAGCACTCGGCCCACTACTACTTCCGCGACTTCTGGTACGCCGACTCGGGGATGCTGGCCGCGCTGCACGTGCTGGCCGCGCTCGGCCAGTCGGACAAGCCGCTGTCGCGGCTGCTCGCCGAGTACGACCGCTACCCGTCGTCCGGCGAGATCAACAGCGAGGTGGCCGACCAGGCGGCCGCCGCCGCCCGGGTCCGGGCGGCGTTCGAGGGCCGGCCCGGCGTGACCGTCGACGAGCTCGACGGCCTCACCGTCGGCACCGAGGACTGGTGGTTCAACCTGCGGCCCTCCAACACCGAGCCGCTGCTGCGCCTGAACGTGGAGGCGGCGGACGAGACGACCATGGCCGGGATCCGCGACGAGGTGCTGGCGATCGTGAGGGAGAAGTGACCGTGAAGCTGGACGCCTGGCTGCTGGAGATCCTGGCCTGCCCCAACTGCAAGGGCTCGCTGCGCCCCGACGACGAGGCCGCCGAGCTGGTGTGCCAGGGCGACTGCGGCTACGCCTACCCGGTGCGGGACGACATCCCGGTGCTCCTCGTGGACGAGGCCCGCGCCCCCGCGTCCTGACGCGCGGCGCCGCGCCGACGCCCCGAGCCGATGTGACGATGATCGCGTCCGACCGCATTTTCCCTTATGGTCCGGAACGCCGGCGGCGGCGTGCGCGTCCGGAAAGTAGGCGGCCGCGGCGGGGCCGGGGCGCCGGTGCTGGTTGAGGACGGCGCCCGCGGGGCGTCGCGGAGGCGAGCGGAGACGCGATGAGCGACCCGGACGGGGCGGGCGGGCTGGAGGATCCGTCCGCGATCGAGGCCGCCGACCCGGGCGGGATGCTGCGGCAGGTGGCGTCGTCGGCCGCGCAGATCAGGGAGGCGCGGCGGCGGGCCGTCGAGGCGGGCGTGGCGCGGCTGGCCGAGGACGGACGGCCCCGGGCGGTGGTGGTCGCCGGCATGGGCGGCTCCGGGATCTCCGGGGACGTGCTGGCGGCCGTCTGCGGCACGGGCTGCCCGGTCCCGGTGGTCACGGTGCGCGGCTACCGGCTGCCCGGCTGGGTGGGCGCCGCGGACCTGGTCGCGGCGGTGTCGTGCTCGGGCGCCACGGAGGAGACCCTCGCGGTGGCGGCCGAGGCGGCGCGGCGCGGCTGCCGCCTGCTGTTCGTGGGCGGCGCCGACTCGCCGCTGGCGGACCTGGCCGCGCGGACCCGGGCCCTGTTCGTGCCGGTGCGGTCCGTGGGCCAGCCCCGCGCCACGCTGTGGGGCTTGACGGTCCCGCTGCTGGTCGCGGCGCGGGAACTCGGCGTGGCGGACGTGCCGGACGCGCTGCTGGAGGCGGCGGCCGGGCGGCTGGAAGAGGTGGCGCACCGCTGCCGTCCCGCCAGCGAGCCCTTCATGAACCCGGCCAAGCGGATCGCTCTGGACCTCAAGGGCGACGTCCCGCTGGTGTGGGGCACGTCCCCGCTCGCGGGCGTCGCGGCCTACCGGTTCTGCTGCCAGCTGAACGAGAACGCCAAGTATCCGGGCGTGTTCGGGGAGCTTCCGGAGGTCGACCACAATCAGGTGATGGCGTTCGACGGGTACTTCGCCCGTTCCGCCGCCGACGCCGACGACTTCTTCCGCGACCGCGCGGAGGAGGCCGAGCACGGCCTGCACCTGGTGGTGCTGCGGGACGCGGACGAGCACCCCCAGGTGAGCAAGCGCCGCGAGGCGTCCGTCGAGCTGGCGGCGGCCCGGGGCGTGCCGGTCACCGAGATCGCCGCCGAGGGCGCGCATCCGCTGGAGCGGATCGCGACGCTGATCGCGCTGTCGGACTACGTCACGGTTTACTTGGCTATCGCGCTGGGCGTCGACCCCACGCCCGTGCCTGCCATCCAGGAACTCAAAGCGAGGATTGTGGAATGAGAGCTGTGCGGCCTGCGACCCCGTCCGGCGCCGCCCTCACGACGGCGCCCCCCGCGGCGGAGCGCCGACCGCGGAGCCGACGGTTCGCGACCAGGGCTGTCCCCGCCGTGCGCGGGATGCGGAAGGGAGGTGCGCGGTGAGCGCGGAAGGCGGAGCCAAGGCGATCGTCGCGGCGCTGGGCGCCAACCTCGGCATCGCGGCCTCCAAGTTCGTGGCGTTCGCGTTCACCGGCTCGTCGTCGATGCTGGCCGAGTCGATCCACTCGGTCGCGGACTCGGGCAACCAGGTGCTGCTGCTGCTCGGCCGCAAGCGCTCCCAGCGCGCCCGGACCCCGCAGCACCCGTTCGGCTACGGCCGCGAGCGCTACTTCTACGCGTTCGTCGTCGCCGTGGTCCTGTTCACCGTCGGTGCGGCGTTCTCGCTGTACGAGGGCTACCACAAGATCCACGACGCCCTCGAGCATCCGGACCACGAGCTGGAGTCGCCCGCGTGGGCCTTCGGCGTGCTGATCGTCGCGATCCTCCTCGAGGCGTTCTCGTTCCGCACCGCCATCAAGGAGTCGAACCCGCTGCGCGGCGACAAGTCGTGGTGGCAGTTCATCCGGCACGCCAAGGCCCCCGAGCTCCCGGTCGTGCTGCTGGAGGACCTCGGCGCCCTGGTCGGCCTGATCCTGGCCCTGGGCGGCGTCACCATGGCCACGCTCACCGGGAACCTGGTCTGGGACGGCGTCGGCACGATCGCCATCGGCCTGCTGCTCGGCACCATCGCGGTCATCCTGGCGATCGAGACCAAGAGCCTGCTCATCGGCGAGGGCGCCGGCCCGGAGGTGGAGCGGCAGATCATCGACGCGCTGGAGTCGGTGGACCAGGTCGACCACGTCATGCACATCCGCACCGAGTACCTCGGCCCCGAGGAGCTGCTGATCGCCGCCAAGATCGCCGTCAACCACGACGACACGGCCGCCGACGTGGCCCGCGGGATCGACGCCGCCGAGGCCCAGGTCCGGCAGCGGTTCCCGCACGCGCGCCTGATCTACCTGGAGCCGGCGCTCGACCAAACCCCCGGCGTGTCGGCCGACGGCGCCGAGACCGGGGACGCGGCGCCCGCCGCGGCGGAGAACTGACGGGCGGCGCGCCCGTTCGCCGGCGTCCGCGCACGACGTCCGCACACATGGGAAGGCAGCCCCCCTCGCCGGTCGGCCGAGGCCGTGCCGGTCGACCCCAGCCCAGGAATGACCGGCAGCGCCTCCGCGGAGACCCACGGCCGCACCGGCGAGGGCGCCTTCCCAAGCGCCCGCCCGGACCCCTGCATCCGGACGGTCTGGCGTGACCGCGGCAGCCCCGCCGAACCCCCTGCGCCGGCGGGTCTGCCGTTCTCGGTCACGGACACGACATTACGTGTGGGCCGCCGTCGCGCACGTCGTCCCAGAGGAGGGAACCGGGGTCGTCCTCCAGGGGGATCCGGACCGGCGGCGTAGCCCCGCACGGTGAGGTGCGTCAGGGCGGGCACCGGCCAGTATGGAAGGCGTGACCAGTGACCACCGCCAGCAGAACGCCCCGCCGACGAACTTCGGCCCGACGCTCGCCCGCCACGCGTGGCGGCTGTCCGGACGCGTCGTCGCGGGACTGGGCCAGCTGCTGCTGTGGGCCCTGACCGGTGTCGGCGGCCTGCTGCGTCCGCTGGCGGCCCGCATCGGCGCCAAGCTGTACGGCACCGCGCGCCGCCCGCCGCAGGGCGCCCCCGGCGCCCCCGGGCGTCCCGGGGCGCGGGACGGCAGCACCCGCGTCGCGCCGCCCGTGGACGCGACCGCTCCGCTGCCCCGCTGGATCAACGCGTGGCACGAGTTCCACGCGTCCTGGTACTACGCCCCGCTCACCGGCCTGGCCCTGACCCTCGCGGCGCTGGCCGAGCTGGCGCCGCGGACCGAGTCGCCGATCAGCGTGGCCGGCGGGTTCGCGATCGCCTCGACGCTGCCGCTGGTGTGGCGGGAGGAGTTCCTGCGGCCGGTGGCGGCGATGGTGCTCGGCGCGTACGCCGCCGCGCTGCTCACCGGGCAGGCGCTCCTGGTCACCACGGCGTTCGCCGCGCTCTACACCCTGTACTCGCTGGCCCGCCGACTGCCCCGGCAGGCCACGGGCGGGCTTGCGGTCGGCGGCGCGGTCACCATCGCCGTCGTCTACCTGACCGCGAACACCCTCGACCACATCCCCTGGTTCGCCGCCGTCCTCGTCGTGCTCGCCGCGGTCGGCCTCGGCGACGCCCGGCGCACCCGGGAGACCGCGGGACGCACCGAGGCCGAGGCGAACGAGCGCACCAGCGAGACCCTGACCCGGCTCATCGCCGTCCAGCGCGAGCAGGCGGTGATGCGGGAACGGGCCCGCATCGCCCGGGAGCTGCACGACGTGGTCGCGCACTCCGTCTCGATGATCGCGGTGCAGGCCGAGACCGCCCCGTACACCGTGCGGGACCTGTCGCCGGAGGCCCGCGAGGGCTACGCCGAGATCGCCCGCACCGCGCGGGAGGCGCTGGTGGAGATGCGCCGCCTGCTCAGCGTGCTGCGCGCCGACGCCAAGGCCGAACCCGAGTCGGCCCCGCAGCCGCGCCTGGACGAGCTGCCCGCCCTGATCGAAAAGCACCGCGGCGCCGGAGGCCGGGTCGAGCTGACCGTCCGGGGCGAGCCGCGCACGCTGTCCACGACCGTCGAGCTGTCGGCGTACCGGATCGTCCAGGAGGCCCTCACCAACGCCCGCCGCCACGCGCCCGGCGCCGAGGTCAAGGTGGAGCTCACCTACCTGCCCGACAGGCTGGCCGTCCGGGTGGTGGACGACGGGGGGTCGGCGCCCACCATGGTGATGAACCGGAACGGGGCGTCGTCCCGTACCGCGGTGCTGGATCCCCAGTCCCCCGGCGCGGGTCCCGAAGAGCCCACCCGCTTGGAAGAGGCGCCGTCGATGGAATCGGGCGGCGGACACGGCCTCCTCGGGATGCGGGAACGTGCGACCATGCTGGGCGGGAGGTTTTCCGCCGGTCCGTCCGAACAGGGCGGGTTCGTGGTGGAGGCCGAGCTGCCGGTGTCGAGGGCGGCGCCGGCGGACGCGGGAGGCGGACCGGGATGACGAGGAGGGCCGGTTGATGCGGGACGGCGCGGACCGCGCCGCGGCGGGAGGAGGAGCGCTGTCGTGATCGCCGCCGCCGGCTCTCGGGGGAGGTCGCGTTGATCAAGGTGCTGATCGTCGACGACCAGACGATCGTGCGCGCCGGGTTCGCCGCGCTGCTCGACGCGCAGTCCGACATCTCGGTGGTGGGGGAGGCCGGCGACGGCCGCGAGGCGCTGCGGCTGGTCGAGCGGCACCGCCCCGACGTGGTGGTCATGGACATCCGGATGCCCGGCATGGACGGCATCGAGGCCACCCGCCGCATCGTGTCCGGTCCGGGCGCCGACAACGTGCGGGTGCTCGTGCTCACCACCTTCGACATCGACGAGTACGTCTACGAGGCGCTGTCGGTGGGCGCCAGCGGCTTCCTGCTCAAGGACGCCACCGCCGACGAGCTGGTGTCGGCCGTGCGGGTGGTGGCGCGCGGCGATTCGCTGCTGGCGCCGCAGGTGACCGGGCGGCTGATCCGCGAGTTCACCCGCCAGCGCCGCAGCCGTCCGCGGCCCCCGGCCGAGCTGTCCACGCTCACCGCGCGCGAGACCGAGGTGCTCACGCTGATCGCGGGCGGCCTGTCCAACAGCGAGATCGCCGAACGGCTGGTGGTCAGCGAGCACACCGTCAAAACCCACGTGGCCCGCGTCTTCACCAAGCTCGGCGTGCGCGACCGCGCCCAGGCGGTGGTGCTCGCCTACGAGTCCGGCGTCGTCGTCCCGGGCGAGAACGAATTGCCCCGCAACTGACCCCCGCGGGGCAGCCTGGGAGCCCCGCGGCGCCCGGCGCCTCGGACGGCCGGAGGCGCCGGCGCGTCAGCGGCGGCGCTGCAGGAGGCGCAGGGCCTTCTCCTTCTCGAAGTCGAGGGCGCGGGCGGGCGGCGCCGAGAGGCGGCCGATCCGCTCGCCGAGCTCGCGGACGCGCGCCTGCACCTCCGGTTCGGCCAGGACGCGCAGCCCGAACGCCAGCTCGGCCGGACCGATGTCGTAGCGTTTCTCCAGGTCGAGGGCGAGCGCCACGGCGCGCAGCTCGGCCTCGCCGAACTGCCGGTGGCCGCCGCCGCGGCGCGCGCCGCGCCCGGACGCGGCCTGCGGGCGGTCCCCGCCGGGTCCGGAGGCCGGACGCCGCGGCGCGGGTTCGCGGGTGGCGGGCAGCAGGCCCAGGCTCTCCCGGTAGCGCAGCATCCGGGGTGACGTGCCGAGCCGCCGGGCCGCCTCAGTGATACGCATGCCACCGATTCTGACAAATGAGTGTCAGAAAGTCGCCTCCGGTCGTGCCAGCGGGCGGGTGCCGCGCCTAGACTCGCGAACAGACCGGACCGGCGCCCCTGATCGAACCGTTCTCGTCCGCTCCCGCCGGACAGGGCCGGCCGGGGGACGGTGCTCGATCACCCGGCGCGGCGGACGCGGTTTCCCAGTTCACCGAAGGAGCTACGAAAAGCATGGAATACAAGGTCGCCGATCTGTCGCTGGCCGAGTTCGGGCGCAAGGAGATCCGGCTCGCCGAGCACGAGATGCCCGGCCTGATGGCGGTGCGCAAGGAGTACGCGGACGCCAAGCCGCTGCGCGGCGCCAAGATCATGGGCTCGCTGCACATGACGGTCCAGACGGCCGTGCTCATCGAGACCCTCGTCGAGCTCGGGGCCGACGTCCGCTGGGTGAGCTGCAACATCTTCTCCACCCAGGACCACGCCGCGGCCGCCGTCGTGGTCGGTCCCGACGGGACCGTCGACGACCCCAAGGGCGTGCCGGTGTTCGCCTGGAAGGGCGAGACCCTGGAGGAGTACTGGTGGTGCACCGCCAAGGCCCTCCAGTGGCCCGACGGCACCGGCCCGAACATGCTCCTGGACGACGGCGGCGACGCCACCCTCCTGGTGCACAAGGGCGTCGAGTACGAGAAGGCGGGCGCCGTGCCCACCCCGGCCGAGGACGACCCCGAGGAGTGGAAGGTCGTCCTGGAGACGCTGCGCCGCACCATCGCCGAGAAGCCGGGCCGGTGGACCGCCACCGCCGAGGGCATCAAGGGCGTCACCGAGGAGACCACCACGGGCGTGCACCGCCTGTACGAGATGGCCAAGAACGGCACCCTGCTGTTCCCGGCCATCAACGTCAACGACTCGGTCACCAAGTCCAAGTTCGACAACAAGTACGGCTGCCGCCACAGCGTGGTGGACGGCCTGAACCGCGCCACCGACGTGCTCATCGGCGGCAAGGTCGCGGTCGTGTGCGGCTACGGCGACGTGGGCAAGGGCTGCGCCGAGGCGCTGCGCGGCCAGGGCGCCCGGGTGATCGTCACCGAGATCGACCCGATCTGCGCGCTGCAGGCCGCGATGGACGGCTTCCAGGTCACCACCCTGGACGACGTCGTCGAGACCGCCGACATCTTCGTCACCGCGACCGGCAACCGCGACGTCATCCGCGCCGACCACATGCAGCGGATGAAGCACCAGGCGATCGTGTCCAACATCGGGCACTTCGACAACGAGATCGACATGGCCGGGCTGGCCCGCATCCCCGGCATCGAGAAGATCGAGATCAAGCCGCAGGTGCACGAGTGGCGCTTCCCGGACGGCCACTCGATCATCGTGCTGGCCGAGGGCCGCCTGATGAACCTGGGCTGCGCGACCGGGCACCCGTCGTTCGTGATGTCCAACTCGTTCACCAACCAGGTGATCGCGCAGATCGAGCTGTTCACCAAGACCGACGACTACCCGGTCGGCGTGTACACCCTGCCCAAGCACCTGGACGAGAAGGTCGCCCGCCTGCACCTGGACGCGCTCGGCGTCAAGCTGACCAAGCTCACCAAGGAGCAGGCCGAGTACATCGGCGTCGACGTCGAGGGCCCGTACAAGCCCGACCACTACCGCTACTGAGCGGCACACCGGGGAGGGGACGGCCGCGGCGCCGTCCCCTCCCCGCTTGTCGGCGGCCGGCCTCGCTCCGGGGGCGGCCGCCGCGCGGCTTCTCGCCCCGGCCGGCACTCCCCGCGCGCACCCCGAGGGGATCCGCACGATTTGATGGGGTGTGAGCGCACGGGGGACGGAACCCGTGTGAAGATCGTTCCGATCGTGCGAGACGGACGGTCCGAAGGGAAGGTGTGCGGGTGAGCGACATCGCCGACGTGTCGCTGGCGTACGAGGGCGTCAAGCGGATCGAGTGGGCCGACCGGGCCATGCCGGTGCTGCGGCAGATCCGCGAACGCTTCGCCGCCGAGCGGCCGTTGGAGGGGATGCGGATCGCCGCGTGCATGCACGTCACCACCGAGACGGCGGGGCTCATCCGCACCCTGCAGGCCGGCGGGGCGAGCGTGGCGCTGGCGGCGTCCAACCCGCTGTCCACGCAGGACGACACCGCGGCCGCCCTGGTGCGCGAGTACGGGGCCGAGGTGTTCGCCCGCGCCGGGATCGACCGCGAGGGCTACTACCGGCACATCCACCAGGCGCTCGAGACCGGCCCGGACCTGGTGCTGGACGACGGCTGCGACCTCGTCAACACCCTGCACACCGAGCGGACGGACCTCATCGGCACCGTCCGCGCGGGCTGCGAGCAGACCACGACCGGGGTGATCCGGCTGCACCAGATGGCCCGCGAGGGCGCGCTGCGGTTCCCCGTGGTGGCGGTCAACGACACCGACACCAAGCACATGTTCGACAACCGCTACGGCACGGGCCAGTCGACGCTGGACGGCATCATCCGGGCGACCAACACGCTGCTGGCGGGCAAGACCGTGGTGATCGCGGGGTTCGGGTACTGCGGACGCGGCCTGGCCGAGCGGGCCCGCGGCCTCGGCGCGCGCGTGGTGGTCACCGAGATCGACCCGGTCAAGGCGCTGGACGCGGCGCTGCAGGGGTTCGCGGTGCAGCCCATGGCGCGGGCGGCCGAGCACGGCGACGTGTTCATCACCGCGACCGGCAACCGCGACGTGGTGGCCGCCGAGCACCTGGCGGTCATGAAGGACGGGGCGATCCTGGCCAACTCCGGGCACTTCGACGTGGAGATCGACGTGCGGGCGCTGCAGGACCTGGCGGTGGAGGTGCACCGCGGGGTGCGCCCGCAGGCCGACGAGTACGTGCTGGCCGACGGGCGCCGGCTGGTGCTGCTGGCCGAGGGCCGCCTGGTGAACCTGGCGGCCGCGGAGGGGCACCCGGCGGCCGTCATGGACATGTCCTTCGCCGACCAGGCGCTGACCTGCGCGTGGCTGGCCGCCGCGGCGGACTCGCTGGACGCGGCCGTGCACCAGGTGCCCAAGGAGATCGACACCGAGGTGGCGCGGCTGAAGCTGGCGTCCATGTCCATCGAGATCGACGCGCTGACCCCCGAGCAGGAGGAGTACCTGCACTCCTGGCGCCTGGGCTCCTGAGCGCGGGTTCCCGAGCGCGGGGTAGCGTTCTGGCGTGCCCCGCGGAACGTACCTGCACGTCGAGGAGAAGGTCGAGGAGCGCTTCCAGTGCGCCCCGGGCCCGGGCGGCTGGCGCTACATCGGTGAGCGCTCCGACGGCCGCCGGGTGGACCTGGTCGTGGACGCGCGGTGGCGGCAGATCCGGGTCGAGGTGCTGGCCCCCGGCTGGTGGATCCGCGGCGGCGTCACCGGATACGACGTGGCGTGGGTGCGGGGCGCGCACTCGGAGGACGAGGCGGGCGAGGCCGCCGAGCACGGCGCCCGCGCCCACGGGTTCCTGGGGGAGTCGCCGGGGTTCCTGGTGACGGTCGCGCGGTCGCTGCGCCTCGCCGAAGGCGGCCGGGCCGACGTCCGGCTCGTGCGGCTGGGCGGTCCCGCGCTGTCGGCGCTGACGGTCGCGCAGCGGTGGCGGCTCGGCGAGATCACCGCCTACGAGACCGAGACCGAGCCGCTGCCCGTCGCGCGCTACGAGGTCGTCGACCTGGCCACGGGCGAGACGGACGAGATCCACATCGCGGGGGACGTGGTGGTCGCCGCGCCCGGCGTCGAGCTGACCGACCTGGACTCCCCGCCCCACCTGGGTGATCTCGGCCTGTGACCGGGCTTATCGGGCGGTCCGACCGACGGTCCGGCGCCGTCCCCGAACCACGCTGAACGACGCGCTTGCGGCCCGCACCGTCACCGCGCCGATGGGCCGCCCTGCGGGAACCCCTGGCCGTCTTCCGCCGCAGATGTCTGCGGGGCAGTCGGCGGAGCGCCATACGGAGCCTGAGGGGCGTCCTGCGGTGCGCTCTGCGCGGGCGCCGGGTGCGGCGGGGCCATGGGGAAGGGCTGTGTGGGCCCGTAAGCGGGGCCGTGAGGGGCGTTCTGCTGCTGGAGCACGTGCCGGTAGGGCCCGGAGCCGTAATCGGCCGGAGCAAGGAACTGAGGCTGCCCCGGCTGCGGCGGGCTGAACGGGGGCGGCTGAGGCGGCTCCTGCGGGGCGGCCGCGGCCGGAGGCGGGCCGGCCGGCGCCATCGCCGGTTCCCCCGCCGGGACGACGGACGCCGCCGGGACGGCCGTCCGCATGCGGCGGGCGCGGCGCTGGGCGAGCCGCCACTCGTCGCGGCGGCGGCGTTCGGCGAGCACCGCCGACAGCACGATCTCGGGCCGCACCCCCGCCGGAGGCGGCGGGCTCACCACCGCGAACACCTGCTGGGTGATCCGGGCGCCGAGGGCGTCCCGCACCTCGGGCAGCAGCTCCCAGAACCGCGCCAGGTACTGGCGGGCCGCCAGCGCGAGGCCGTCCGGCAGCCGCGACAGCTCCAGCCGCTGCGCCCACGCGGCGAGCTGCGGCGGCATCACGGCGACCGGTCCGAACACCGGGTCCTGCGGCACCCGCTCCTGGATGACGATCGTCCCGGCGAACAGGTCCCCCAGGCGCTTGCCGCGCCGGTTGCACAGCGACGTCAGCAGCGCCGGGACGCCCGCCAGCGTCCAGAACTCCACGATCGCGGCCAGGCTGCGCACCAGCGCCTGCCGGAACCGCACCGGCCCGCCGTCGTCGGCCACCACGCGCAGCCCCAGCGCCAGCTTGCCGATCGTGCGGCCGCGGCTGAGCGTCTCGAAGAGGCAGGGGTAGCCCACCAGCACCCCCGCCGTCGTCGCGATGCTCAGCCCCGCCGTCCACGCCTCGTCGGCCACCAGCGCGGTCACGCTCACCAGGTTCAGGGCGACGTTGAGGATCGTGACCTGGAAGAACAGGTCCAGCAGGAACGCGCAGCCCCGGCTGGCCAGCCGCGCCACCCGGATGTCCAGCGCGACGGCCTCACCGGTGACGAGAGCGGCCATGGGCGGTCCTCCAGCGCGGGGGCAGGGCCCCACCATTCTGCCCGCTCCGCGCGGGTGGCCGGGCAGGCGTTACTCTCGCCGGGTGGACGTCGACGCCTATGTGGCCGCCCATAACGCCGAGTGGCAGCGCCTGGAACAGCTGATCAACAAGAGCCGCGGGCTCACCGGCGCCGAGGTGGACGAACTGGTCGAGCTCTACCAGCGCACCGCCACCCACCTGTCCGTCGTGCGCTCCAGCGCGCCCGACCCGATGCTGGTGGGACGGCTGTCGTCGCTGGTGGCGCGGGGCCGGGCGGCGGTGAGCGGGGCCCAGGCGCCGCTGTGGCGCGACGTGGGCCGCTTCGCCGCCCGGTCGTTCCCCGCCGTCGCCTACCGGCTGAAGTGGTGGTGGCTCGGCAACGCCCTGCTGGGCAACCTGCTGGCCCTGGCGCTGGGGATCTGGGTGGCGCGCAGCCCCGATGTGCAGGCCGCGATCGCCACCCCCCACGAGATCCGCGAGCTGGTCGAGCACGACTTCGCCAACTACTACGTCGAGCACTCGGCGGCCTCGTTCGCCTTCCAGGTGTGGATCAACAACGCCTGGGTCTCGGCGACGGCGCTGATCAGCGGGATCCTGCTGGGCGTCCCCACGGTCTACGTGCTGGCCGTCAACCAGCTCAACCTCGGACTGACCGGCGGGCTGATGTTCGCCCACGGCAAGGGCGACATCTTCTTCGGCCTGATCCTGCCGCACGGCCTGCTGGAGCTGACCGCCGTCTACCTGGCCTGCGCGGCCGGCCTCAAACTCGGCTGGACGATCATCGACCCGGGCCCCCGGCGGCGCGGCCAGGCCCTGGCCGAGGAGGGCCGGTCGTGCGTGGCGATCGCGATCGGCCTGGTCGGGGTGCTGCTGGTGTCCGGGCTCATCGAGGGCTTCGTGACGGGCTGGGTGCACATCACCTGGCTGCGCATCGGCATCGGCGTCGTCGCGGAGGCGGCCTTCCTGGCGTACGTGATCGTCCTCGGCCGCCGCGCCGTCCGCCAGGGCGATCAGGGCGACGCCGACCTGCGCCCCGACACCGCCCCCGTGTCCGCCTGAGCGTGGCGCCGCCGAAACCGCGGCGCCACGTGCGGGCGCGGCCGCGCCACCCGTTCCGGCCGCCCGTTCCGGGGCGTCCGCCGCGCCGGTGCCGGTCAGAGACGGCCGGCGGCCTTGAGGGCCAGGTACGCGTCGGCGAGGGCGGGCGCGATCTCGTCGGGCGGCGCGTCGACGACCTCGACGCCGTACCGGCGCAGCTCGGCGGTGAGGCGGCGGCGGTCGGCGCGGGCGCGCTCGGCGGCCGCGGCGTCGTAGACGGCGGCCAGGTCGCCGCGGGCGGCGGCCATCTCGCCGACGCGCGGGTCCGCGACGGCGGCCACCATGACCAGGTGGCGGGCGGTGAGCCGCGGCAGCACCGGCAGCAGGCCCTCCTCGAGCGCGGCGGGGTTCAGCTCGGTGAGCAGCACCACCAGGCAGCGCTGCCGCACCCGCGCCATCAGGGTGGACACCATCCCGGCGGCGTCGGATTCGATCAGCTCGGGCTCCAGCGGGGCCATCGCGCGGACCATCGCCGGCAGCAGGTCGGTCCGGGACGCCCCCTCCACCCGCGCCCGCACCCGCCGGTCGTAGGCGAGCAGGTCGACGCGGTCGCCCGCGCGGGAGGCCAGTGCGCCCAGCAGCAGCGCGGCGTCCATCGAGCAGTCCAGGCGGGGGATGTCGCCGACGCGTCCGGCGGACGTGCGGCCGGTGTCGAGCACCAGGTAGATGCGGCGGTCGCGCTCGGGACGCCAGGTGCGCACCACCACCTCGCGGCGGCGCGCCGTGGCCCGCCAGTCGATGGAGCGCACGTCGTCGCCGTCCACGTACTCGCGCAGCGAGTCGAACTCGGTGCCCTGGCCGCGGATCTGCGCCACGTGCTGCCCGGTCAGCTCCCGCAGCTTGGCGAGCTTGGCGGGCAGGTGGCGGCGGGACGGGAACGCCGGCAGCACCCGCACCGTCCACGGCGCGCGGCGCGACAGCTGCCGGGCGGCCAGTCCCAGCGGGCCCGACGAGCGGATCGCCACGGTCACCGCCTGCCGGTCGCCGCGCCGGGTCGGCACGAGCGTCGTCTCGATGCGGCGGCGCTCCCCGGCCGGGACGTCCAGCCGCACCGCGCGGGGTCCGGCGGCGCCCGCGCTCGGCGGCCACACGTCGCGCAGCCGGCCCTTCACCCGGCGGCGTCCGGTGTTCTCCACGATCAGCGACACCCGCGCCGTCTCGCCGAGCCGCACGCTGGCGTCGCCCTCGCGGTGCAGCCGCAGCGCCCGCACGTTCCCGGCGAGCGCCAGGTCGACCGCGACGCCGGCCAGCAGCACGCCCC
Source organism: Actinomadura viridilutea (assembly GCA_003001795.1). Taxonomy (GTDB): domain Bacteria; phylum Actinomycetota; class Actinomycetes; order Streptosporangiales; family Streptosporangiaceae; genus Spirillospora; species Spirillospora viridilutea. The sequence goes on from PVNI01000001.1 coordinate 85,238, forward strand.
ACAGGCCCGCCAGCGTCCACCAGCTCGGCAGGACGATCGGCACGACCGCCCCGATCAGCGCCAGCAGCCCCAGCCGTCCCGTCACCGCCATGCCATGACCCCCGCACGCCCCCGGGACGCCCTGCGCGCACCGCCTTCCCGCGCCGCGGGCTCCGCCGCCCGGGCGGCGCCGCGTCCCATCGGCTCGCTCATCACGTGCTCCCCGGTCGCCACGATGCCGTGCCGGATCAGCGCGGAGCCGGGACGTGGGCGAGGATGCCGTCGAGCACGCCGTCGGCGGTCGCGCCCTCCAGCTCGGCCTCGGGACGCAGCTGGACGCGGTGGCGCAGGGTGGGGCGGGCCAGCGCCTTCACGTCGTCGGGCGTGACGTAGTCGCGGCCGGACAGCCACGCCCAGGCGCGGGAGGTGGCCAGCAGCGCGGTCGCGCCCCGAGGGGACACGCCCAGCTGCAGGGACGGCGACTGGCGGGTGGCGCGGCACAGGTCGACGACGTACGCGGCGACCTTGGAGTCCAGGCGCACCGCGTTGACGGCGGCGCGCCCCGCGGCCAGGTCGGACGCCGTGGCGACCGCCTGCACCTGCGACAGGTCGCGCGGGTCGAACCCTGCCGCGTGCCGCTCCAGCATCGCGATCTCCTCGTCGCGGGACGGCACCGGCACGGTCAGCTTCAGCAGGAACCGGTCGAGCTGGGCCTCCGGCAGCGGGTAGGTGCCCTCGTACTCGAGGGGGTTCTGGGTGGCGCACACCACGAACGGGTCGGGCAGCGCGCGCGCCGCGCCCTCCACGGACACCTGCCGCTCCTCCATCGCCTCCAGCAGCGACGCCTGCGTCTTGGGCGGCGTGCGGTTGATCTCGTCGGCGAGCAGCAGGTTGGTGAACACCGGGCCCTCGCGGAACTCGAACTCCGCGGTCCGGTTGTCGTAGATCAGCGAGCCGGTCACGTCGCCGGGCATCAGGTCCGGGGTGAACTGGACGCGCTTGAAGTCCAGGTCCAGGGCGTGCGCGAGCGTCTTGACCAGCAGCGTCTTGGCGGTGCCGGGCACGCCCTCCAGCAGCACGTGGCCCCGGCACAGCAGCGCGATGACCAGACCGGTCACCACCGAGTCCTGGCCCACGACGGTCTTGGCCACCTCGCCGCGCAGCGCGGTCAGAGCCTGCCGGGCCTGCTGGGCCTGAGCGGGGCCGACGCCGGGCGCGCCGTCCTTGGCGAGCGGTGCCGGGTGGTTCACGATTGCCGTACCTGCCTTTCCAGGTCGTCGAGAACGTCGGACAGCCACACGAGTCCGGCGTCGTCCGCCGGTTCAGGACCGTACAGGGCCGCGCCGATGGTCGCCTCGTCGTAGAGCAGGCGGCCGTCCGGGCCGGTGCGGAACGTCCCCGTCGGGGCCGCCCCGGGCGGCGCCCCCGCCCCGGCCGCGCGCACCCGCTCGGCCACCGCGGCGACGACCTCCTGGGCGGCGTTCGGGTCCTGGGCCGCGCTGCGCGGCAGCCCGAGCAGCGGGACGAGGCGTTCGCGCGCCCCGGCGCGCAGGGCGTCGGCGGCGCGGCCGCGGGCGCGGTGGGCGCGGTAGAGGCGGGCGCGGCCCTCCACGGTCTCCGCCGAACGCACCACCACCGGCAGCGGCTCGGCGACGACCGGCCCCAGCCTGCGGGCCCGCCACACCGCGACGGCCGCCACGGCGAGCACCAGCTGCAGGAAGAACAGCTTCACGCCGAACGGCACCAGGTCGCCCAACGTCGCGTCGCCGCTGCCGCTGCCCGGCTCCGGAAGGTCGGGGATGAGCCACACCACGGAGGAGCGGGCCCCGACCAGGTTCATCGCCAGGGCCGCGTTGCCCTCGTCGTCCAGGAACTCGTTGGTGAGAGGGAAGGGCGACCCGAGCACCGTCACCGTGCGGGCTCCGCCGTCAAGCGCCACCTGCACCAGCCGGGGCTTGCCCTCGTCGCGGTAGCACGCCGTCGCTCCGGACGGGGGCAGGTAGGTCTCGGAGCGGCCGAACCGCACCTTCCCCGCCAAGGCGGCCGCCCGCAGCGCGCAGCCGGGCTCGTCGGTCTTCTCGAAGCTGGTGCCCGCCTTCTCGACGCCGGGCGCCAGCGCGTGGAGGACCCTTCGGGTCGGCGCCACGAGCAGCAGGTCGCCCCGGATGCTCCGCAGCCGGTCGATGTCGGCCCGCGTGAGCCGTCCCGACCAGGTGACGACCGTGACGGATCCGGCGGTGGCCCGTTCGGCCGCGTCCGCGGCGCTGCGCGACACCGCCACGGGCGTGCCCCGCTGCCGCAGGATCTCGGCGAGCGCGCGGGTGCCGCCCCGGCCCGGTGACTGCGGGTCGAGGTCCTGTTCGGCGGCGCCGGGACGCAGCACCGCCAGGATCACCGCGACCGCGACGACGGCCAGCACGACCGCGAGGACGCCCCGCGAGGCCCGCCAGCGACGCCGGGCGACCTGCCCCGCGGTCGGCTCCGCGCCGCCGCCGGACGACGGCGGCGCGTCGGGAGCGTCGGGAGTCAACGTCGACGTCACCGGCGATCACCGCCGTCGGAGTCCGTGGAGAGCTCAGAGTCCGTGGAGAGCTCGGAGTTCGTGGAGAGCATGGCCGGCACGGGGAGACCGGGCTGCGCGCTCTCCTCGGAGGAGCCGCCCGTCTCGCCCAGCGGGCGCGGTTTGGCGGCGCGGATCCGCTCGTCCAGGTCGCGCAGCTGCGCGTACCCCTCCGGGGTGCCGGGCCGCCCGCCGTACCAGACGTCGTCGAAGATCCGCACGCCCGTCCGCAGCCGCGCCGCCACGTCCGGCAGCGCCCGGCCCGCCTCGGCCGCCAGCTCGTCGGCGGTGCGGCCCGGACGCGGCCCGAGCACCGCCCGCTCCTCCAGATCGCGCGCGATGGCGCGCAGCCGCTCGCGGATCGCCTCCGCCCAGCGTCCGGCCGCCGCGTGCTCCTCGGCGCGCTCGCGATGGCTCTGCGGGGTGGACGGCGTGTCGTCCAGCAGCGCCCGCCGGGAGCCGCGGGTGTTGCGGCGGCTGCGCATCAGCCACGCGACCAGGCCGATCGCCACCGCCACGAGCAGCAGGATCACGATCCAGGAGATCCAGCCGACGCTGTGCGGCACGGTCGGGTTCGGCGACCGGTCGAGCAGGTCCCGCAGCCACTCGAAGATCCGCACCAGCAGCCGCTCCAGCAAGGACGGCTGGTCCCGGTGGTAGATCGGCTTCTCCAGCTCGCGGCGGGCCAGCTCGCGGGCCTCCTCCCGGCCGATCGGATCGGTGGTCAGGGCGGTGAGCACGGCGGCGATCCTGTCGATGATCATGTCGACGTCCAGGTCTGCGGCGGCTGCTGCGGCGCCTGCGGCGCAGGCGGGCCGGGCGGGGCCGGCGGCTGAGCCTGCGGCGGCTGCAGATAGGGCTGGAACTGCGGTGGCGGCTGCGGCGGCGGTACGGGCGGCGGCAGGGGAATGTACACAGGCGGCTTCGGGGGCCGCGACGGCCGCGCTCGCGCGACGATCGGATCCGGCCGCCACAGGTCGAAGAAGCCGTCGTCCGAAGCCACCTCGTCCGCGCGGCCGTCCGCGGGGGCGGACGCGGCGGGGGCGCCGCCCTGGGCGGCGGGGCGCGCACGGGTCCGCAGGTCGAGGTCGAAGCCCTCGCGGCGCATCCGCCGGTCGACGTACAGCAACGCGATGACGCCGGCGTCGAACGGCAGCACCACCGACCAGCTCACGATGCGTCCCAGCGTGTCGACCGCCAGCGCCCCGGCCGTCGCGCCGGTGCCCTCCGCGTCGCCGAACACGATCACCTGCACGAACAGGAACGGCACGCGCAGTGCCAGCAGCCCCATGAACACCGTGATCATCAGGGCGAGCAGCAGCGTGCCGCAGGTGCGCCACCAGCGGGCGCGCGACAGCGCGCGGGCCCGCCGCAGCGCGCCGCCGACGCTCTCCCGCTCCATCACCACCGCGGGCGCGGCCAGCACCAGCAGCACGTACACCCACGTCATCGCGGCCAGGCCGAGCGGGATCCCGAGCATCCCGGCGATGATGATCGCCGGGACGGGCCCCTCGACGGCGACCAGGATCAGCAGCGGCGCGCTCGGCAGCGCCAGCGCGGCGAGCGAGCACGTCATGATCACCGCGGCGACGCCGGCCAGCCGCGCCATCCGGGGCCGCGCGTCCCGCCACGCCCGCCGCAGCGAGGTCGGCATCCCCAGCAGCCCGCGTCCCAACAGCGGCGCGAGCAACCCGGCCAGCAGCAGGATCCCGTACGCCGACAGCACCAGCCCGATGGCGCCCAGGACGAACTGCGTCCCCACGGTGCGGATGAGGATGCTGGGCGTGAGCTCCTCACGGGCCTCGGGGCCGATGAAGTAGTACGCCAGCAGCGACCCCGTCACCTGGATGACGGTGGAGACGGCGATGGACAGCCCCAAAGTCGCCCGTGGATGTCGCCGTATACAGGCGATGGCCCCGTCCAGCATCTCCGAAATGGACAGCGGCCGGAATGGGATGTCGCCCCCGAGGAGATCTGCGTCCGCCAAGGGCGTCTTCAAAGCGGCGGCCGCGGGCTGAGACGCGGGTGCGGAAGCGGCGTCCGGGGCAGGAAGGGACAAAGCCTCCGATGGGGAAGCAGACGTGGGGGCGGAAGGCGCGGGCGCGGCCGGGGTCTCTCGGTCGCCCGGAGCAGCCCAGCCGTTCGGTACCGACATTCTCAACTCCCCGTCCGTAGCCCCGTTCCGTATGCCCGATTCGCGACGCCCGCCCGCTTGACGGCCCGTCCGGCCATCCTGTCACGGGCAAGGCTCAGTGATTGCCTCCTCTTGACGCTACTTCGACGATGGAACCGAACGGCCGCTATCGGACGCGCCACGGGTTGGGCGGCGCACCCGTGTCTAGAATCCGTTTCTTCGGACGCGGCCGGGTGCACGCCGCCCCATCGCCGGTCGGGAGGGGTCATGGACGAGGCAAACGCAGGTAACCTTGCCTGCCAAGGCATTTGTCTCCCTGGCGAGGTGGGGCCGGTCCGCCGTCCGGGGCGCGACGGGGGCGTCGATCACGTGCGCGACGCGCTTGCCGTATCCCACCGAACCCCGATTTTGCGACGATGAGGGCCATGAGAGGACGTGTACTGGTCGTCGACGACGACCTCGCTCTCGCCGAGATGCTCGGCATCGTGCTCAGGGGCGAGGGTTTCGAGCCATCCTTCGTCCACGACGGCGACAAGGCGCTGGAGGCGTTCCGGGAGACCCGGCCCGACCTGGTGCTGCTCGACCTGATGCTGCCCGGCGCCGACGGCATCGACGTGTGCCGCCAGATCCGCGCCGAGTCCGGGGTCCCGATCGTCATGCTGACGGCCAAGAGCGACACGGTCGACGTGGTGCTCGGCCTGGAGTCCGGTGCCGACGACTACATCGTCAAACCCTTCAAGCCCAAGGAGCTGGTCGCCCGGGTGCGCGCCCGGCTGCGCCGCACCGACGAGCCGGCGCCCGAGACCCTGCAGATCGGCGACATCACCATCGACGTGGCCGGGCACTCGGTCAAGCGCGGCGACAAGACCATCCCGCTGACCCCCCTGGAGTTCGACCTGCTGGTGGCGCTGGCCCGCAAGCCGCGCCAGGTGTTCACCCGCGAGGTGCTGCTGGAGCAGGTGTGGGGCTACCGGCACGCCGCCGACACCCGGCTGGTCAACGTGCACGTCCAGCGGCTGCGCGCCAAGATCGAGAAGGATCCGGAGCACCCGGAGATCGTCGTGACGGTGCGCGGCGTCGGCTACAAGGCCGGTCCCGCGTGATCCGATCCGTGTGACGGCGACGACGACCCGATGAGCAGTCCCCCCGTGACGGTCGAGGCCCCGCCCACCCCCCGGCCATGGAACCGCCCCGACCCTGCGGTCGCGTGCGCGTCGCGGGGGAGGACGCCGTGCGCCCTCGGGGGAGGGGTGCGGCGATGAACGCGGCGAAGCGGATCGCGCGGCGCGGACTGCGGGCGTCGCGGCGGGTCCTGCGCCGCGCGGTCGGACGGGCCTACACCCGCTGGCGCCGCTCCATCCAGGTCCGGGTGGTCACCTCCACGCTGGTGATCTCGGCGGTCGTGGTGGCGATCCTCGGCGCGTTCCTGCAGCAGCAGATCTCCGCCGCCCTCATGGAAAGCAAGATCAAGGCGGCGATGCTGCAGCTCGACGAGGGCCTGGGCAGGGTGCAGCGGGACCTGGGCGGCCCCTCCTCCGACGACGACGGGCGGCTGGACAGCGTCGTCAACGCCCTCAAGGCCCGCAGCGGACCGTCCGGACTCTACGAGATCTACATCCGCGACGCGAAGAACCCCTACTACGACGGCTTCGCCACCAACGAGCTGCGTCAGGAGAGCGTCCCGCAGCGGCTGCGCGAGGAGCTGCGCCGCGGGCCGTCCGGGGCGCGCGTCTACACCTTCGGCAAGCTGTCCTATATCGGCCGCGACCGCGAACCCGGTCTCATCGTCGGCGGGAAGACCGGGCAGTTCGAGCTGTACTACCTGTTCCCGCTCACCCAGGAAGAGCGCACCCTCACCCGGGTGGCGTGGTCGCTGCTCGCGGTCGGCGCCGTGCTGGTGCTGCTGCTCGCCGCCATCGCCTCGCTGGTCACGCGGCAGGTCGTCATCCCGGTGCGGCTCGCGGCGCAGGGCGCGCAGCGGCTGGCCGCCGGACGGCTCGAGGAGCGCATGCGGGTGCGCGGCGAGGACGACCTGGCGCGCCTGGCCACCTCGTTCAACGAGATGGCCGCCAACCTGCAGGAGAAGATCGGCGAGCTGGAGAACCTGTCGCAGGTGCAGCGGCAGTTCGTGTCGGACGTCTCGCACGAGCTGCGCACCCCGCTGACCACCATCCGCATCGCCGCCGACATGATCTACGAGCACCGCGACACCTTCGACCCGGCCGTCGCGCGCTCCGCCGAACTGCTGCAGAGCCAGCTCGAACGCTTCGAGTCGCTGCTCACCGACCTGCTGGAGATCAGCCGCTACGACGCGGGCGCCGCCACCCTGGACGCCGAGTCGCTCGACATGCGCGACCTGGTGCTGCGCGCCGTCGGCGACATCCAGGGCCTGGCCGAGCGCACCGGCAGCAAGGTCGTCCTGCAGCTGCCCGGCGAGCCGTGCATGGCCGAGGTGGACCGCCGGCGCGTCGAACGCATCCTGCGCAACCTGCTGGTCAACGCCGTCGAGCACGGCGAGGGCGAGGACATCGTCGTGACCGTCGCCGCCGACCGCGACGCGGTCGCCGTGGCGGTGCGCGACCACGGCGTGGGCCTCAAGCCCGGCGAGAGCCAGATGGTGTTCGACCGGTTCTGGCGCGCCGACCCCGCCCGCGCCCGCACCACCGGCGGCACCGGGCTCGGCCTGGCGATCTCCAAGGAGGACGCCCAGCTGCACGGCGGCTGGCTGCAGGCGTGGGGCGAGCCCGGCAAGGGCTCCCAGTTCCGGCTGTCGCTGCCGCGCGTGGCGGGCGCCGAGCTGCGCGGATCCCCGCTGCCGCTCGTCCCGCCCGGCGTCCGCGACTCGCGCGCCGTCTTCGCCGAACTGGAGGCGGGGGAGTGACCGGACGTCCCGACGGGAGGGGCCGACGGGTGATCGGAACGGCCCGGGTGCGCGCCGTGCTCGCCGCGGCCGTGACGCTGCTGATGACCGCGGGCTGCGCCACCGTGCCGACCGGCGGCCGCGTCGTGTCCGGCCAGCCGGCCGACCGGTCCGAACAGGTCGACGACTCGTACGTGCGGCTGGTGCCGGTGCGGCCTCGCCCCGAGTGGGGCCCGGCGCAGATCGTGTCCGGGTTCCTGTCCGCCTCGGCGAGCTTCGACGACGACCAGAAGGTGGCGCGCGAGTACGTCTCCCCGTCCGCCGGGTGGCGGCCCGGCCTGCGCCCCGCCGTGGCCGTGTTCCAGGACCGCGACGAGCCCGTCCTCGTCAAGGAGAGCGGCGCGCAGGCCACCGTCCGGGTGGAGGGCGACCAGCTCGGCACCATCGGACCGGACGGCCAGTACACCGCCGACCCCAAGCACCTCGAGGTCACCTTCCAGCTGGCGAAGACCCCGCAGGGCGTGTGGCGCATCACCGAACTGCCGACCGAGGTGCGGGGCGGCCTGCTGCTCACCAAGGCCGACGTGGAACGCGCCTTCCGGACCGTCAACCTCTACTACTTCGGCCCGGACGGGCGGACCCTGGTGCCCAACGCCGTGTTCCTGCCGCTGGCCAACCGGCAGGACCTGCCCACCCGGCTCGTCCAGGCCCTGCTCGTCGGCCCCACCTCGTGGCTGGCGCCCGCCGTCCGCAGCGCGTTCCCGCCCGGCACCCGGCTGCGCGGCGGCGTCACGATCAGCAAGGACGTCGCCGTCGTCGACCTGACCGGCCAGGCCCGCTCCGGCAGCCTCGAACGCATGTCCGCGCAGCTCAGCTGGACGCTGCGGCAGCTGTCGGAGGTCAAGCACTTCAAACTGCAGATCGAGGGCGAGACGGTCACGCCCGAGGGCGTCGGCTCCGTCCAGTCCGTCCGCGCGTGGGCGGGCAACGCCCCCGACGGCGAGTCGTCCGAGCAAGGCTCCGTCCCGCAGAGCGCCTACCTCATCGGCGCCGCGGGCCATCTGAGCCGGCTCGCCGGCGATGTGCCGCAGCCCATCGTCACCGGCACCGCCGGACGCCTCGTCCATCCCGCCGTCGCCCCCGACCACCAGGAGGTCGCCGGGCTCAGCCCCGACTCGGGCGAGGTCTTGGTCGGGACCCTCGTCGCCGGGTCCACCGACATCCGGCCCATCCTGACGCGCCGCGACCCGAAGGCCCGCTTCACCGCCCCGTCCTTCGACCGCAACGGCATGCTGTGGACGGTGGAGAGCACGAAGGACGGCTCCACCTTGTGGGTGCGGCCGCGCGGCCGGGCCCCCGTGCGCGCCGCCCACTGGGGGCTGGGCGGGCGCCAGGTGCTCGCCCTGCGCGTGGCCCGCGACGGCGTCCGCGTGGCCGCCATCGTGAAGATGGACCGCCGCGCCCAGGTCCACATCGGCCGCATCGTCCACCGCCCGGACGGAGGCGTCGAGGTCGGCTCGTTCCTCCCGGTCAGCTCCGAGCTTCAGGACGCCATCGACCTCGCCTGGCGCGACTACGGCACGCTGGCCGTCCTCGGACGCGCCAAGTCCGACTCGCAACCGCTGCCCTACCTCGTCCCGGTGAGCGGCGGCGCCATCAGCTCCCTCGGCGTCGGCGCCCTGGGCCTGCCCCAGACGATCGCCGCGGCCCCCAAGAGCCCGGTTCTCGTCGGGACCCGCTCGTCCCACCAGAGGCGCGTGTGCCGTCAGCGCTCCTACCGCGACCAGTTCAGCGAATGGGTCTGCGCCATCCCGGGCAGCGACCCGACCTACGCCCAGTAGTTATCCACAATCTCTCCGCACCCTGGCGGTCGGGACGCGCCGCCGGGCAGCGTTGAGGCATGCGGCTGCTCAACGACCTGATCAACCTGGTTCTGGCGGAGACCTGCGCGGGCTGCGGCCTGGCGGCCGGACTGTTGTGCCGACGCTGCGCGTCCCGGCTGGAGACCCCCGCCCGCCGCGTGGGGCGCTCCTCGGGCGCGCCGTGCCCGTGGGCGGTCACGGTCTATGAGGGCCCCGTCCAAGCGATGCTCGTCGCCCACAAGGAGCACGGCAGAACGGCACTGGCGCGCCCCCTCGGCGCCGCCCTGGCCCGCGCCGTGCGCGCCGCCCTGGCCGAGCATCCGGGCGCCCCGAGGGACCCGCCCGTCGCCCTCGTTCCAGTGCCGTCGGCACGGTCCGCCGTCCGGCGCCGGGGTCACGACCCGACGCGGCGCATGACCGACGCCGCCGTCCGGGAGCTGCGCACTACTGGGATGGCGGCCGTCCGCGTGGACGCCTTGCGGCACCGCCGCCGGGTGGCCGACCAGGCCGGCCTCACAGCCGCCCAACGCGCCGCCAACCTCGAGAACGCGCTGACGGCCAGGCGACCGCTTCCCGGCCGACGCCTCGTCGTCGTGGACGACGTCGTCACCACCGGCGCCACCCTGGCGGAGGCCACCCGCGCCCTGACCGAAGCAGGCGCCACCGTCATCGCCGCCGCCACCGTAGCCGCCACCCCTCGCCACCACCCACCTTGATCCACCCCCAAGAGCCCGAGGAATCCACGCCCCTGCCCCGCGCACAGCCCGACGCGTCGCCCAAATCGCCTGCCACCGCCAACACCGGCACCGCGGGGGTGTGGCGGCTTGGCAGCGGCGTCCTGGACCGTCTTCTCACAGAGGACGTTCGGCGCGTTTCTGAGGACGAACGGCAGGGTGCCTTTGAGGGCGAAAGCGGCGAGTTTATCGGTGCGGCCGTCAGGGGGCGGAACGGCAGGAAGGGAGCGTTCGGGTGCGTCCGGAAGCGGTCGGCAGAGGCCCAGCGCTGTGCTGGCGGCGCTCGGACCAGCGGCGACGCGATCGCCTACGAAGGTCACCGGGAAGAGAGGTGAGATTGTTCATGCGGACGACTGAACCCGTAGGTCGTTGCCGAGCGTAACCATGAATGACCCGGGTCACCGCTGGGAGCCGGGTCGATCGCGACGCCGGGGTCGCCCCCCGTATCGCGATGAGAAGGCGGTCGTCGAAGTCTCACCGTCTCGGGAGGTCGCCCTGACCTGCGAGGTCTTGATCATGCTCGAGTCCCCGCGGGCGCGGCGGTCCGCGGGGCGCGGGCGGCCCCCGAGGGTGAGCGCGCGCACCGGAAGGAGGTTCCGTGATGACGCACTGTGAGTATTTCCTCTCGTCACCCCCCTGACATTCGTGGCGTTACCGATTAGCGTTCCTGACATGGCACCCGCCCGGGTCCGTGGTTGCGTCGGACTGCGGTGCTCGTCGCGAGCATGTCCGCCAGTCCGGCTAGCCGATGCCAGGCGCAGGCGAAACGGCCCACGTAAGGCGACTTCTCGTCGACCGATCACGGTGCGCCTTAGAGGTAAGTCCTGCCCCGTCGGGGGATCGGACATCCCCCGAGCAGGGAGAAGGGGAGTAGTGGCGAGAGCGCTGCGAGACCCTCAGCAGGCGGATGTGGGGACGAAGACCAGGTCGGCCGGGCGGGTGCGACCCCGACAACGCGACTCCGTCATCCGGGAGAAGGGGGGTCCCGCGTGAACATCACCGTCAGGGGCCGTCATACCGATGTCGACGACCGGTTCCGGCGGCACGTCGACGGAAAACTGGCAAAGATCGAGCGGCTGAACCACAAGGTCATCCGCGTGGACGTGGAGGTCTCTCAGGAGCGCAACCCGCGGCTGGCGGACCAGCGCGAGCGGGTCGAGCTCACGATCCGGTCGCGAGGTCCGGTGATCCGTGCCGAGGCCGCGGCCGAGGGCCGCTACGAGGCCCTCGATCTGGCGCTGGACAAGCTGGAGAACCGGCTGCGTCGGCAGTGCGACCGGCGCAAGGTGCATCACGGCAGCCGGTCCCCGGCCAAGCTGGCCACGATGGAGCCGCTCCCCGAGCCCCCCTTGAGCGAGGCGCCCGCCGCGTCCGGTTCCGACGCCCCCGCCGCCGAAGGGGAGACGCGTTCGGAGTCCTCCGCCGAGCCCGAGGAGAACCTCGTCCCGATCCCCATGGAGGGCGACGGCCCGGTCGTCGTCCGCGAGAAGTTCCACAAGGCCGAGCCGATGGGCGTCGAGCAGGCCCTGTTCGAGATGGAGCTGGTGGGTCACGACTTTTACCTTTTCCGCGACAAGGCCACCGGCCATCCCTCCGTGGTCTACCGGCGGCGCGGCTGGAACTACGGAGTCATCCGCCTTGTCGAAGAGTGATGCGACACTTGCGGCACGTCACCGGCCGGGTCATGTCATGATCTAGAAAGGCGTAAATTCGGCAAGCCGCGGACGCGGTGGTCCGGGGCGGCGGGGCGCGTGCGCGCGCCCGCGGCGCGCGGCTCGCGCCTCGTGCCGCGTCGCCCGAGGCCACCGCTCCGCGGAACCCTCCGGAAGACCAGATCACGGACAGCGAAGGGGGGAAGCGGCGTTCTCCTCCACGCCGCGACTCAGGTGAGCGAGAATCCCGAGGCTCGCGGCGCCGCCGCGGTGCCCCGTCAGGTCGCGGGCGGCAACGGCAAGGGTGGCGCGGAGACCTCCTCCGACCCCATCCGCGTGCTCATCGTGGACGACCACGCGTTGTTCCGCCGCGGCCTGGAGATGGTGCTGCAGAGCGAGCCCGACATCGAGGTCATCGGCGAGGGCGCGGACGGCCACGAGGCGGTCGAGATGGCCGGCGATCTCCTCCCGGACGTCGTCCTGATGGACATCCGCATGCCCCGCCGCAGCGGCATCGAGGCGTGCACGGCGATCAAGGACGCGGCGCCCAGCGCGAAGATCGTGATGCTGACCATCAGCGACGAGGAGGAGGACCTCTTCGAGGCGATCAAGGCCGGCGCCACCGGTTACCTGCTCAAGGAGATCTCCATCGACGAGGTCCCGCAGGCGGTCCGCGCGGTGCACGGCGGCCAGTCGCTGATCAGCCCCTCGATGGCGTCGAAGCTGATCACCGAGTTCGCGGCGCTGGCCAAGCGCAGCGAGGAGCGCCAGCAGCAGGTGCCCGCGCCCAAGCTCACCGAACGCGAGATGGAGGTCCTGCGGCTGGTGGCCCGCGGCCTGGGCAACCGGGAGATCGCCCGCGAGCTGTTCATCTCGGAGAACACCGTCAAGAACCACGTCCGCAACATCCTGGAGAAGCTGCAGCTGCACTCCCGCATGGAAGCGGTCGTCTACGCGGTCCGGGAGAAGCTTCTGGAGATCACCTGACCGACGTCTTTGCGGCCGTCCTGGACGAGCCCGCGGGACCGGCCCCGGCACCACCCTCGAGACGCGGCCGCCCCGACCGGTCCCGACAGCCGCCCCCGCGCCTCGCGTCGACCGTGAGCCGCATCGGGGCCTCGCCTCACACCGCAGTGGGACACGTCGCCCACACGACTCTCGCGGCGGACAGCACGGGCGGCGCAGCCCACCTTGGCATGCCGCCAACCCTCCTCAAGCACCCGAAGCCACGCCTGCTTCCAACCTGTGTCCGAGCCGTGGGCGCCCCGGTTCCCGCCCCGGGTGCGCCCCCACACTCCATGAACTGACCTCACCCGACCAGGCGGTCATGCCTCATCAGCCCAGCCCCCTCCGCCACTCCACTCCCGCCAGGCCGCCCACCGCCTCCACCCGAACGTCACCCACCCAGAAACGGATCTCTGCGGTCCCGGGTTGCGCAGCGCTTGACGATCGACGTCGAGGGCTCCAGCCGCAGCGGCTCCTCCGTCACCGCTTCCGTGACCCCCGGCGGCACCAGGGCAGAACTCCGGCGAACGCAGCACGAAGCCATCACCCACCTCGGCCCGCCACCCGGCCGGACCCCGTCACGCACGCAGTCTGGGGGACCCGCCGCATTCACCCGCGCCAGCAGTGGCGGAGGGGGCGCTGGGCTGATACGGGTGCCGCCACATTCCACCCCTGCGGCTTGCCCCTGGTCATGCCACGAGGACGTCGCGGGTCATGCCGCCGCCTTCCGAGCCGGTCCGCTTGCGCGCTCCGCCTTACCTTGGTGCCCTCCCGCCTTCACCTGTGCTCCCACTGCAAGTTCCGCCATGAACTGATCCCGGAGTCGGCAACCTCTGCCTGCACTCCGCCTCTACCGCCGCACTTCCGCTGTAGCCCGCGCACCACCCGGGCTCCCCACGGCAATCACCGCGACTCTCACATCGCGCCGCCGGGCTGGTGGAGACGGCCGGGCTGTGGGCCCGTGTCTACGCCCGTATCGAGCCGGATCGAACCGCTTGCCCGGCACTTGGTTCGTGGTCCGCGATGGAGCTCTTGGCCGGGGTCAGGAGAGGCGGAACGTGGGACGGAGTGCGCGGCGGTACCCGCATCAGCTCAGGCCCGTCCGCCACTGCTGGTGCGGGTGAATGCGACAGGTATCCCATGCTGTTCGCGGCGGCACGCGTGCGACGACGGGCGAGTTCGCTGTGACGTGGTGGGATGGCGTCGGGGGCTGGGCCGGGGTGCCGTGATCGCGGGGTTGTGGGGATCGGGGTGCGATGGAGGTGTCACCGGCTATCGTGTTTTGTCGGTGTCGTGACCTAACATCGCCGGGGTGACGGACATAGAACTCAGCGCGGACGAGGCGCGGCGGCTGCAGCTGCGCGCGCAAGGGCTGCTCGGGGCGGACGGCCGGCGGGGCGGCGTGCCCGGTGTTCTGCAGCGGCTGAAGGCCGTCCAGCTGGACACGATCTCCGTGCTCGCCCGTTCGCACGAGCTGGTGCCGTACGCGCGTCTCGGTCCGGTCGGCAGGACGGCGGTCGAGAAGGCGTACTGGAGCGGCGGCACCGGGTTCGAGTACTGGGCGCACGCGGCGTCCGTGCTGCCGATGACGGAATGGCCGTTCTTCGCCTTCCGGCGCCGCGAGTTCCGCCGCCGCGGGTTGCGTTGGCACAAAGTCCCCGAGGGGGTGTGCGACGACATCCTCAAGCGGCTGCGCGTCGACGGGCCGCTCACCACGAAGGAGCTGGGCGGCGCCAAGGCCGGGGCGGACTGGTGGCAGTGGAGCGACCACAAGATCGCCATCGAGTGGCTGCTGGACATCGGCGAGGTCGTGTGCGTGCGGCGGATCGGCTGGCGGCGCGTGTACGACCTGGCGGAGCGCGCCGTCCCGGCCGAGCTGCTGGCCGAGGAGCCGGACGACGAGACGTGCCTGACCCGCCTGGTCCGGCACGCCGGCCAGGCCTTGGGCGTGGCGACCCGCGCGGACCTCGCCGACTACTTCCGGATCAAGGCCGAGCAGGTCGACGCCGTGGTCGAGGCGTCCGGGCTGGTGCCGGTGCGCGTGGCGGGATGGCGGAACGGGGCCTGGGCCGATCCCGAGGCGCTCGCCGTCCCGCCGCGCGGACGGCACGTCACGACGCTGCTGTCCCCGTTCGACTCGCTGGTCTGGGACCGTGCCCGCACGTCCCGCGTGTTCGGGTTCGACCACCGGCTGGAGGCGTACGTGCCCAAGGCCAAGCGCGTGCACGGCTACTTCGCCATGCCCCTGCTGGCCGGGGGACGGCTCATCGGCCGCGTCGACCCGGCTCGCGAGGGCACGACCCTGGTGGCGCGTCAGGCGTCGCTGGAACCGTGGGCGACGCGCACGGCCGGACGCACGGAGTCGTCCGTCGCCGCGTTGTGCGCGGCGCTGAGGAGCGCCGCCGAGTGGGTCGGCTGCGACGCCGTCCGCGTCGAGCGGATGACTCCGGCGGAGCTTCTCGCCCCCGTCAACACCGAGTTGGCGCGTTAGGTCTCAGCGGCGATCAGGGGCCGTCCCGTGAAAGGGCCGTGAAATTTTACGTTCGTGTCCTCGTCCGGCCGCACCGCCGTCCGCAGGGGCCTCCCGCGTGGACGATCAGCCGTGGGGGGTGCTCTGGCTGTCGGTGCGGATGGGCTTGTCGATCGTCTCGCCGGAGGGGCCGCCGCGGCGCTTGTCGGTGCGGGTGCCGAAGACGGAGTAGTCGACGATCTCCGGAATCACCCGCGGCGCGTCCACCACCACGTCGGAGAAGATGTGCACCATCCCGCCGACGATGAAACCGATCACCACGATCCCCACGCCGACCCAGAACGCCACCCAGGCCGGGCCCGCGCACAGGGCGACGCCGCCGACCACGAAACCGCTGATCATGATGCCGACGGCCGCCCACGAGCCGGGCCGTCCGGCGTGCGAGCCATGTCCTTCGTGCGGCCGTTCTTCGGTCATCGAACGCCTCCCCTCGGGTATGGCCTAAGACCTTCCTCGGGGACGGAAAGGTCAAACGGCGCGCGTCCTGGATTGCGCCGCGCAGTGACCTAGACCATCCTGAGACTCGCCTACGATGGCATCGTACGTGTGGTGTGCGTACCGCCGAGCGGCGGTGACCCGCGATCTGCAAGGAGCCTTGAGTGCCACCGGTCATCGACAAGATCCTTCGTGCGGGCGAAGGAAAAACCCTGCGCAAGCTCAAGAAGCTCGCGGATCAGGTCAACTCCATCGAAGAAGACTTCCTGGAGATGAGCGACGCCGAGCTGCGCGAGCTGACCGACAAGTACCGGGAGCGGCTCGCCGACGGCGAAACTCTGGACGACCTGCTGCCCGAGGCGTTCGCCACCGCTCGCGAGGCCGCCCGCCGCGTGCTGGGCCAGCGGCACTTCGACGTGCAGATCATGGGCGGCGCCGCGCTCCACCTCGGCAACATCGCCGAGATGAAGACCGGTGAGGGCAAGACGCTCACCGCGGTCCTGCCGGCGTACCTGAACGCGCTGTCCGGCAAGGGCGTGCACATCGTCACGGTCAACGACTACCTGGCCAAGCGCGACGCCGAGTGGATGGGGCGCGTGCACCAGTTCCTCGGCCTCGAGGTCGGCGTGATCCTGCCGCAGATGTCGACCGAGGAGCGGCGCGCCGCCTACAACGCCGACATCACCTACGGCACCAACAACGAGTTCGGCTTCGACTATCTGCGCGACAACATGGCCTGGAGCCTGGACGAGTGCGTCCAGCGCGGCCACAACTTCGCGATCGTGGACGAGGTCGACTCGATCCTGATCGACGAGGCCCGGACCCCGCTGATCATTTCGGGTCCGGCCGAGCAGAACTCCAAGTGGTACGTGGAGTTCGCCAAGCTCGTCCCGCGGCTCAAGCGCGCCGAGCCGATCCCCGGCGAGGTCGACAAGTACGGCCCCGGCGACTACGAGGTCAACGAGAAGAAGCGCACGGTCGGCATCACCGAGTCCGGCGTGGAGAAGGTCGAGGACTGGCTCGGCATCGACAACCTCTACGCGCCGGAGAACACGCCGCTGGTCAGCTTCCTCAACAACGCGCTGAAGGCCAAGGAGCTGTTCAAGCGCGACAAGGACTACGTCGTGATGAACGGCGAGGTCCTGATCGTGGACGAGTTCACCGGCCGCATCCTGCACGGCCGGCGCTACAACGAGGGCATCCACCAGGCCATCGAGGCCAAGGAGGGTGTGCCGATCAAGGACGAGAACCAGACGCTCGCCACGATCACGCTGCAGAACTACTTCCGGCTGTACGACAAGCTGGCCGGCATGACCGGTACCGCCATGACCGAGGCGGCCGAGTTCAACAAGACCTACAAGATCGGGGTCGTGCCGATCCCGACCAACAAGCCGATGATCCGCAAGGACATGCCTGACGTGGTCTACAAGACCGAGCAGGCCAAGTTCGAGGCGGTCGTGGAGGACATCGCCGAGCGGCACGCCAAGGGCCAGCCGGTCCTGGTCGGCACCACGTCCGTGGAGAAGTCCGAGCGGCTGTCGAAGATGCTCAAGCGGCGCGGCATCCCGCACCAGGTGCTGAACGCCAAGCACCACGAGAAGGAGTCGGCGATCGTCGCCGAGGCGGGCCGCAAGGGCGCCGTCACCGTGGCCACCAACATGGCCGGTCGCGGCACCGACATCATGCTCGGCGGCAACCCCGACTTCCGCGCCGACCTGGAGCTGCACCAGCGCGGCCTGTCGCCGCTGGAGACGCCCGAGGAGTACGAGGCGGCCTGGCCGGAGGCGCTGGAGAAGGCCAAGGAGGCCGTCAAGGGCGAGCACGAGGAGGTCGTCAAACTGGGCGGCCTGTACGTGCTGGGCACCGAGCGGCACGAGTCGCGGCGCATCGACAACCAGCTGCGCGGCCGGTCCGGCCGGCAGGGCGACCCGGGCGAGTCCCGGTTCTACCTGTCGCTGGAGGACGACCTGATGCGGCTGTTCAACTCCGCCCGGGTCGAGGCGATCATGACGCGCCTCAACATCCCGGACGACGTGCCGATCGAGTCCAAGATCGTCACCAACGCGATCAAGTCGGCGCAGGGCCAGGTCGAGCAGCAGAACTTCGAGATGCGCAAGAACGTCTTGAAGTACGACGAGGTGCTCAACCGGCAGCGCCAGGTCATCTACGCCGAGCGCCGCAAGGTCCTCGAGGGCGCCGACCTGGACGAGCAGGTCCGCAAGATGATCGACGAGGTCGTCGACGGGTACGTGGCGGGCGCCACCGCCGAGGGCTTCGCCGAGGAGTGGGACCTCGACAAGCTGTGGAAGGCGTTCAAGCAGCTGTACCCGATCTCGTTCAGCGTCGAGGACCTGATCGAGGAGGTCGGCGGCGACATCTCCAACCTGGACGCCGAGACGCTGGCCGAGCGGGTCCGCAAGGACGCCCAGGCCGCCTACGACCGGCGCGAGGAGGAGCTCGGCTCGGAGGTCATGCGCGAGCTGGAGCGGCGCGTCGTGCTGTCGGTGCTCGACCGCAAGTGGCGCGAGCACCTGTACGAGATGGACTACCTGCAGGAGGGCATCGGCCTGCGGGCCATGGCGCAGCGCGACCCGCTGGTGGAGTACCAGCGGGAGGGCTACGACATGTTCAACGCGATGCTCGACGGCATCAAGGAGGAGTCGGTCGGCTACCTGTTCAACCTCGAGGTCGAGATCGAGGACCAGCCGCAGACTCCCAAGGTCGGCACCGCCCCGGTCGAGGTGTCCAAGACGGCCCCGGACGGCGCCGCCGCGGAGGAGGCCGCCGCGGGCGGGGCTTCGGCGGAGGAGGAGAAGGCCGCTTCGTCCGAGAAGGGCGAGGGCGAGCACGAGACTCCCACCATCCGCGCCAAGGGGCTGGAGCAGCCGCAGCGTCCCAAGAAGCTGGACTACTCCGCGCCCACCGTCGACGGCGAGGGCGGTGTGGAGCACCACAGCGAAGAGGTCAAGGACCCGTACGAGGGCGTGGGCCGCAACGACCCGTGCCCGTGCGGCTCGGGCAAGAAGTTCAAGCGCTGCCACGGCGACCCGCGCAACAAGTGACCCGCACGACCTGACAGCGGCCCCCAAGGCACCAGCCCTGGGGGCCGCTCCCCGTTTCCGGCCCCCATGCCGCACGCTGACCCGCCGAAATGACGCTGGTGGGCGATGTCGGCGGCGGCCAGGGGGTGGTGCCATAGCCGTGAGCGGTGGCACGGGCCGTTGTCGGCCGGCACGCGCTGGACGGTGATCCGGCAGGAGGCGAAGAACTGCTGGGCGCGTTGCCCGGAACGCGGTGGCGCAGGTGGCGATCAAGCGATGCGGCTATGTGCGGCCGGCGGGGGAGCGGCCCGCCGGTGCTCGGCCGTGGTGCGCGGGTGGCTGAGCTCTAGGTGCTGGTCTTGCGTCGCTCTGGGTGGGGAGTCGCTGGGCGTTTGATCTGGGGTGTGGCCGGGCGTGTCCCCTGAGTGCGCTGAGGGGCACTCTGCGGTGACACGCCCGGCCGCTCCGCTGCGTGGACGGAGGTGCGCTGATCGCCGTCTGGCGGGCGTCCCGTCGTGGTCGGCGGTCATGCTTGCTGTGCCGCAATCGTCCCCCGGTGTGATTGCCGCCATGAGGGCCTTGTTGGCGCTTGGGTGTGATGTATGGGTCGGCTGGGAGTCGCTTCTGCGGCACCTGGGCAGTGAGCCGCGGTCGTGCCGTGGCCGGGCGTGTCCGCTGAGCGCTTTGTGGTGCGCTCTGTGGGGCCACGCCCGGCCGGTTCGTTACGTGCACGCCGACCACCGATTGGTGGTGGCCGGTCGCGGCGGGTGCGGCCGTGCTGGCCGCACCCGCCGCTCTAGTGGCTGGTCAGCCCTGAGGTAGCACGGTCAGGCGCTGCGGCTGCGGGGCGGTCTCGGCTGCGGTGATCGCCGTGGGCGGCCGTGCGGAGGTCGCGGCTGGGCCGGGCGACCTGCGCGGTCGCGTGGCGGTGCGGTGGTCTCCACTGCGGTGCATCGCCAGCGGCCTCGGTGGCGTTCCAGGCGGACGGCGAGGGCCTGGACGCGTCCGGCCACGATGACGACGGCGCCTGTCTCGGCGACGCCCGGGGCCGGTTCCTGGAGCCAGGTCGTCAGGACCCGCGGCGGGGCGGTCCGTGCGCCGGAGGCGAGCGGGAGCGCATGGGCGGCCAGGCCGTGGCAGACCTCCGGAGCGGCCCGCCGGGACAGGTGCCGCAGGGTGCGCGTCCCCGCGAGGACCTCGGTGACCAGGTGGACGATCGCGGCGGCCGCGCCGCGGAGGTCTTCCTGCGGCGGACGTCCGGCCACGTGGAGCGGGGCCTGACCGCGGGTGCGGGACGGGGAGGCGACGGCGCGGACGGGGCGCGGACCGGGTGTGGAGGGGGTCGGACGGAGGGCGAGGGCGCCGTCGGTGGGGTGGAACTGCCGGGACTGCTCGCGCATGGTGGTCTCCTCGTGTCAGGGCGCCGGGACGCAAAAGGGCGCCGACTACAAGGAGCCGGAGACGGCCCGTTTGATACGTGGTGGCCACTTCCGGTCGACCCGCGTAACGAATGCGGGGGTGCGGCGAACACGGGCCATGCGGGAGCGAGGGCGAGCACCTGCCCGTGAACAGAAAAACCGCGGCGGCGGGCGTCACGCCCGCCGCCGCGGCCCGAGTCCCCAGTGGGCGGGGACACGGGGACTCGTCGGACGGCCCTAGAAGAACGCCGGTCGTCCCGGCAGGGTCACGAAGCGCCGGATTGCGCGGCGTCGCCCTTCTTCGAGCGGCTCGACTTCTTGGACGCTCCCGCCACCTCCGGCGAGGTGGCCGGGTCGGCGGCGACCGACTCCACGCCCTCCGGCTCGCGGCCGGGGGTGGGGATGTTCAGCTTCCTGATCAGGAAGCTGAACAGCAGGTAGTAGATCACCGCGTAGATCAGGCCCATGATGATCAGCGGCACCAGCTTGTGGGTGTTGTCCTTGGAGCCGTTGATCAGCATGTCGATGGCGCCGGCGGAGAAGCTGAAGCCCAGCTTCATGCCGAGCGCGTCCGCGACCGCCATGGAGACGCCGGTCAGCACGGCGTGCACGCCGAACAGGATCGGCGCCACGAACACGAACGCGAACTCGATCGGCTCGGTGATGCCGGTGACGAACGCGGTCAGCGCGGCGGAGAACATGATGCCGCCGACGGCCGAGCGGCGGTGCGCCGGGGCGGCGCGCCACATGGCGAACGCGGCGGCGGGCAGCGCGAACATCAGGACCGGGAAGTAGCCGGTCATCGACCAGCCCGCGCCGTCGGCGCCGTTCAGGTAGCAGTTGAGGTCGCCGGCGTAGGTCTTGCCGTTGACGGTGCACTCGGGGATCTGCGTCCACACCACGTTGTTGGGGATGTGGTGCAGGCCGAGCGGCAGCAGCAGGCGGTTGATCACGCCGTAGACGCCCGCGCCGATCGTGCTGTTGTCGGCCATCCACTCGCCGAAGGAGGTGAGCCACTTGCCGAGCACCGGCCAGATGAAGCCGAACACCACGCCGAGGATCATCGAGGTGAACGCGGTGATGATCGGGACGAAGCGGCGGCCGCCGAAGAACGCCAGCCACGTGGGCAGCTTGACCCGGTAGAAGCGCTGGTAGAGCAGGGCGGTGGTGAGCCCGATCACAATGCCGCCGAGGACCCTGGTGGGGTTCTGGGTGGCCAGGTCGAGGACGAGGTCGGGCTGGCTCGGGTTGTCCGGGTTGTAGAGCTGCTTGCCGATCTTCGCCTTGAGTTCGTCGTCGAACCGGACGAAGAAGATGTTCATGCTGACGTAGTGGAAGACCAGGTAGCCGACGACGGCGGCCAGCCCGGTCGAGCCGTCGGACTTCTTGGCGAAGCCCACGGCGACGCCCACCGCGAACAGCAGCGGCATCCAGTCGAACAGGGCGCCCCCGGCGCCGGAGAAGACCTGCGCGACCCGGTCGGCGCCGCTGAAGCTGATCCACGGATCCGCCGCCTCGTCGGTGCCGAGCACGTCCGGCTGTCCGAGGCGCAGGAGCAGGCCGGCCGCGGGCAGGACGGCGATCGGGAGCATCAGGCTGCGGCCGATGCGCTGGAGGACGGCCAGGGCGGCCGATCCGCGGCCTGGTGCCGCGGTCCCGCCCACTGCGGTTGTGGAACTCATCGGGGTTTTCCTCCTTGTAGCCGGGGGAGTGCTACGTGCGCGATGGCGGGTTTCCGAGGGACGTGCGGATCTGGTAGCGGTCGGCCCGGTAGGTCGACACGCCCAGCTCCGCGCACACGCCACCGGTGTAGGAGCGTCGCCGCAGGAGCAGGACGGCGCTGCCGCGGGGTATCTGCAGGTGGCGGGCCTCCGTGGCGTCGGCCACGGCGGCGTCGATGGTCTGGTCTCCGGCGTCGAACACCACGCCGTAGACCGCCTCGAGGACGCCGTACAGGGAGCGGTCCGCCAGCCGGCGGTCCAGCAGGTCGGGGGCGAGGGAGGCGAGGATGTGCGCCCGTTCCAGCGCCATGGGCTGGCCGTCGGCGGTGCGCAGCCGCTCGATGACGTGGATGCGGGTGCCGGGTTCGACGTCGAACAGCCGGGCGAGGTGGGCGTCGGCGGCGATGGTGCGCCGGTCCAGGTCGATGGCGCCCGGCCGCATCCCGCGCGCCAGCATGTCCTCGGTGAACGAGACCAGCCGCAGCGGCATCTCGATCTTGGGTCGCGCCACGAACGTGCCCTTGCCCGGCACGCGGTACAGCCGCCCCTCCGAGACCAGCTGGTCGACGCCCTGCCGGACGGTCATCCGCGACAGCCCGTACCGGACGCACAGCTCGCGCTCCGACGGGATCGGCGCGTCCACCGGCAGCTCCTCCGACTCGATCATTTCGAGCAGGATCGCCCGGAGCTGGGAGTACTTCGGTACGGGGCTGTGCGGGTCGATGGCTGTCACGGGGTCGTCGTCCTCGGGGTGCGGACCTGAGGCCTGGGTACGAACTGGTCTAGGCCGGACTAGACCACAGCCATAAACGTCATGTCAATGCACAGATGTATAACGGCCGGATCACGCCAGAACGCCGCGAAACAGCAGGTCAACCGCCGTGGTGACGGGCCGTGGAGGCGCCGTGACCGCGTCCGAATCCGCGCCGCCGCCGGGCGGGCCGGCGGACGATTCGGCGGTCGCGCCGCCGTGCGGAGTTGCGGGCGGGCTCTTCTGCTCTGTCCGATTGGTGGAGTATGGTGACAACTGGTCTAGGCCGGACTAGACCAGTCCTGAAGCCTCGCCCTTCGCCTTGGAGAGCACCCCCCATGCCATCACTGCTCCTCGCCGCGAAGAACCTGATCGCCGCCCCCGGCGGGGGCCCGACCCGCGTGCTCTCCCCGGGATTCGTCCGCGTCGAGAACGGCGTGATCGCCGAGGTCGGCGAGGGCGAGCCGCCCGGACCGCCGGACGCGGACCTGCCGGACGGAACGCTCGCCCCCGGCCTGGTCGACCTGCAGGTGAACGGCTGCTTCGGCCACGACCTGGCGGACGCGGACGAGGCCGGATGGCACGAGGTCGTCCGGCGGCTCCCGGAGACGGGCGTGACGGCGTTCCTGCCCACGTTCATCACCGCGCCGGTGGAGGCGCAGGCCGAGTCGCTGCGCCGCGCCCGCGACCTGCTGCCCGGCCTGCCGGCGGGCGCCCGCGTGCTGGGCGTTCACCTGGAGGGGCCGTTCCTGTCGCCCAAGCGCCGGGGCGCCCACAACGCCGACTGGCTCGCCGACCCCACGCCCGAGGCCGTCGCGACGCAGCTGGAGACCGGCCTGGTGAAGCTGGTGACGCTCGCGCCCGAACGCGACGGCGCCCTCGACGCGATCAGGACCTTCGTCGAGCACGGCGTGGTGGTCAGCGTCGGGCACAGCGACGCCACCGCCGAGCAGGTCGCCCGCGCCGCCGACGCCGGCGCGCGCAAGGTCACCCACATCTTCAACGCGCAGAGCGGCGTCCACCACCGCGAGCCCGGGGTCGCCGCGCAGGCGCTGGCCGACCCGCGGCTGCACCCCGGCCTCATCCTCGACCTGCACCACGTGTCGGCCGTCGCGGCCCGCGTGGTGTTCGCGGCCGCCGCCGGACGGGTCGTGCTGGTCACCGACGCCGCGGCCGCCGCGGGCATGCCGCCGGGCGCCTACGAGCTGGGCGGCGAGCCGATCGAACTGCCCGCCGAAGGGCCGCCGCTGCGCGCCGACGGCACGATCGCCGGGTCCGCGCTGCGCCTGGACGCCGCCGTCGGCAACGCCGTCGCCCTGGGCGTCGACCCGGCCGCCGCGGTCGACGCCGCCGCCCGCGTCCCGGCCGACCTGATCGGCCGCGGCGACCTCGGCCGCATCGCGCCCGGCGCCGCCGCCGACCTGGTGTGGCTCGGACCCGACCACCGGGCGCGCACCACCTGGGTCGGGGGGCGCGTCGTCTTCCAGGGGGCCTCATGACCACCAGCCGCATGCGAGCCGAGATCGACGAGCAGCCGGACGCGCTGGCCCGCACGATCGAGGCGCTGCTGCCGCGCGCGTCCGACGTCGGGCTGCTGGCCCGGGACACCCGCCAGGTGCTGTTCATCGCGCGCGGGTCCTCCGACAACGCCGCGGTCTACGGGCGGTACCTGGTGGAGTCGCACACCGGGCGGCTGGCCACCCTCGCCGCTCCGTCGATCGCCACCGCCTACCGCAGCCGCGTCGACCTGTCGGGCGTGCTGGCCGTGGCGATCAGCCAGTCCGGCAAGACGGAGGAGATCGTCGAGACGCTGGCGTGGGCGGCCGACTGCGGCGCCCGGACCGTCGCGGTCACCAACGGCGCCGCGTCCCCGCTGGCCGAGGCCGCCGAGGTGGCGCTGATCACCGAGGCCGGGGACGAGCTGGCCGTGCCCGCCACCAAGACCTACACCACCCAGCTCGCCGCGCTGGCCGTGCTGGCCCTCGGCCTCGGCGCGCGGGTCGACCGGGCCGACCTGCGCCGGGCGCCGGACGAGGTGCGGCGGCTGATCGCCGAGACCGAGGCGCACGAGGCGCTGCCCGCCATCGTGGCGGAGCTGGCCGCGGTGCAGGGCGTGGTGGTGTCGGGACGCGGCATCGCGTTCGGCACCGCCCTCGAGCTGGCCCTGAAGATCAAGGAGGCGTGCTACCTGCACGCCATGGGACTGTCGTACGCCGACCTGCTGCACGGCCCCATCGCGGTGGTGGACGAGCGGACCCCCGCCCTGCTGGTCGCCGCCGACTCCGGACCGACCCTGCCCGGGACGATCGCGCTGGCCCGCCGGGTGCGCGGCGCGGGCGCCCGCGCGTACGGCATCGGCGGGGGCGACGGGCTGGCGGGCGCGTGCTCGCGCGCGCTGCCCGGCCCCGACCTGCCGGAATGGGTCGCGCCGCTGGGGCTGATCGTGCCGGGGCAGCTCGTCGTCGAGGCCCTGGCCCGCGACCTCGGTGTGGACCCCGACGTGCCGCGCGGGCTCAATAAGGTGACGCAGACCGACTAGGCGGACTCCCCGGTCCGCCAGGTTTCCCCGGAAACATCCAGGAAAGGGACGAGCGGATGGACAAGGCCGAGGCCATCATCGCCGCGCTGGGCGGCGCAGACAACATCGAAGAGATCGAACCGTGCGCCACCCGGCTGCGCACCGTGGTCTCGGACGCGGACCAGGTGGACGAGGCGGGGCTGAAGGCCGCGGGCGCGTTCGGCGTGATGCGCAGCGGCAACGTCGTGCAGGTGGTGGTGGGGCCCGAGGCCGACACCATCGCCAGCGACATCGAAGACCTCCTCGACTGACCCCGGAGACCCCGCGATGACGCGAGTTCTGTCACCGGTCAGCGGCCGCGTCGTCGGCCTGGCCGGAGTGCCCGACCCGGTGTTCGCGCAGGCCATGGTCGGTCCGGGCACCGCGGTCGACCCCGAGCGCACCCCCGGGCAGGCCATCGCCCCGGTGACCGGTACGGTCGTCAAGCTGCACCCGCACGCCTACGTCGTCGTCGACGACGAGGGCCACGGCGTGCTGGTGCACCTGGGCGTGGACACCGTCCAGCTCAAGGGCGAGGGGTTCGAGCTGCTGGCCGCCGAGGGCGACGCGGTCGTCAAGGGGCAGCCGCTGGTCGGCTGGGACCCCGCCGCGATCGAGGCGGGCGGCCGGTCGCCGGTGTGCGCGGTGGTGGCGCTGGACGCGGCCGCCGACGCGCTGTCCGACGTCCGGGAGTCGGGAGAGGTCGAGAAGGGAGCCGAGCTCTTCGTATGGCGCTGAGCGAGCAGGACCCGCCCGGCGTACGCGGCGGCGCCGCGGCGGACGGCCCGGCGCGGCTGCCGCTGCGGGCGGTCGTGTTCGACCTCGACGGCACCCTCGTCGACACCGAGCCGCGCAACCGCGCCATGTGGATCCGGCTGTTCGAGGCGCACGGCGCCCCCTACGACGAGGCGCTCATCGCCTCGTTCGCGGGGCGCCGCGGCCTGGAGGTGCTGGACGAGCTGGCGCACCTGTTCCCCGGCCGCACCGCCGAGGAGCTGTTCGCGCAGGTGGTGTCATACGGCGCGGCGCCGGACCTGCCGCCCGCGGCGCCGGTGCCGGGCGCGGTCGAGCTCGTCCGGGCCCTGCACGACGCGGACGTGCCGACGGCGATCGTCACCTCCGCGCAGCGCCCGTACGCCGAGGCGGTCCTGGACGACCTCGGCATCCGGGGGCTCCCGGCGGCGACGGTGACCGCCGGGGACGTGGCCGCCGGCAAGCCGGACCCGGAGGGCTTCCTCGCCGCGGCCGGGATGCTCGGCGTGCCGCCCGCCGAGACGGTGGCCTTCGAGGACGCCCCGGCCGGGGTGGCCGCCGCGAAGGCCGCGGGCATGACGTGCGTCGGCGTGACGACCACCCAGCCGGCGCGGGCCCTCGCCGGGGCCGACCATCTGGTGGCGAACCTGAAGGAAGTGGAGCTCTCGCCAGGACCCGTCCTGCGGGTGTTCGGGGGCCGACCGCGCGGGGACGACCCCGGTCGCGGCGACGATGAGGAGTATCTGTGAGCCAGCGCACCGTCAAGATCGAGTCCAAGGTGGGGTTGCACGCGCGCCCGGCCGCGCTGTTCGTGCAGACCGCGGCCAAGGCCGATGGCGACGTGACCGTGGCCAAGCCGGGCGGCAAGCCGGTGAACGCCAAGAGCATCCTGGCGGTGCTGGGCCTGGACGCCCGGCACGGCGAGGAGGTCGTCATCAGCGCCGACGGCGAGGGGGCCGAGGAGCTGCTGGACGCGCTGGAGGCCGTGCTCAAGCAGCCGGAGCCGGAAAGTGCCTGAGGCCGCCGCGCCCGCGGGCGGCACGCTGCGCGGCGCGGGCGTGAGCCCGGGCGTCGGCGCCGGACCGGTGCGCGTGGTGGCCGCCGCGGTGCCCGAGCCGCCCGCCGGGGCGCGGCACGGCGGCGACGCCGAGGCCGAACGGGCGGCCGCGCTGGCCGCCCTCGAAGCGGTGGCCGCGGACCTGGAGGCGCGGGCGGCCCGCGCGGAGGAGGTCGGCAACGCCGAGGGCCGGGACGTGCTGAACGCGCAGGCGCTGATGGCCCGCGACCCCGGCCTCGCCGACGGCGTCGCCGCGAAGATCGGCGAGGGGACGGCGGCGGCGCGGGCGGTCTACGAGGCGTTCGGCGCCTACCGCGACATGCTCGCCGGCGCGGGGGAGTACCTGGCCGCGCGGGTCGCCGACCTGGACGACATCCGCGACCGCGCCGTCGCCCGGCTGCTCGGCGTCCCCGTGCCGGGCGTGCCGGAGTCGGACGAGCCGTTCGTGCTGGTGGCGCGCGACCTGGCGCCCGCCGACACCGCCGTGCTCGACCCGGCCAAGGTCGTCGCGTTCGTGACCCTGGAGGGCGGCCCCACCAGCCACACCGCGATCCTCGCCCGCACCATGGGGGTCCCGGCCGTGGTGGCGTGCCCCGGCTGCACCGACCTGCCCGAGGGCACGCGGGTGCTGGTGGACGGCGCCGCCGGGACGGTGCGTGTGGACCCGTCCGACGACGAGGTGCGGGCCGCGCAGGACGCCGCGGCCGCGCGCGCCTCGATCATCGCGTCGGCGGCCGGGCCGGGCGGCACCAAGGACGGGCACCCCGTGCCGCTGCTGGCCAACATCGGCGGCCCCCAGGACGTGGAGGCCGCCGTCGCCAACGGCGCCGAGGGCGTCGGGCTCTACCGCACCGAGTTCCTGTTCCTGGACCGGGCGACGCCGCCGTCGGCCGCCGAGCAGGAGGAGGCGTACCGCAAGGTCCTGGAGGCGTTCCCCAAGGGCAAGGTGGTGGTGCGCACCCTGGACGCCGGCGCCGACAAGCCGCTGGCGTTCCTGCCGCCGCCCGGCGACGAGCCCAACCCCGCGCTCGGCGAACGGGGCCTGCGCATGCTGCGCCGCCACCCGGAGGTGCTGGAGGCGCAGCTCGGCGCCCTGTCCCGCGCCGCGGAGGGGCTCACCGCCCGGCTCGAGGTGATGGCGCCGATGGTGACCGACGCCGAGGAGGCGGCGTTCTTCGCGCGGGCGTGCCGGGACGCCGGCATCGCGCACCCCGGCGTCATGATCGAGGTGCCCGCGGCGGCGCTGCGGGCCCGCGACCTGGCCGCCGAGGTGGAGTTCTTCAGCCTCGGCACCAACGACCTCACCCAGTACGCCTGCGCCGCCGACCGCCAGATCGGCGGGCTGGCGCACCTGCAGGACCCGTGGCGGCCCGCCGTGCTCGACCTGGTCGCGCTGGCCGCCGGCGCCGCCGCCGAGGCGGGCCGGTCCTGCGGCGTCTGCGGCGAGGCGGGGGGCGATCCGGCGCTGGCGTGCGTGCTGGTGGGGCTGGGGGCGACGTCGCTGTCGATGAGCGCGCCGTCGCTGCCCCTCGTCCGCGCCGCGCTGGCCCGGCACACCTTCGACCAGTGCCGCGAGGCCGCGCAGGCGGCGCTGGGGGCCAGGACGGCGCAGGCGGCCCGCGAAGCGGCCCGCGCCCTCCTTCCCGGCCTGGCCGAACTCGGCTTGTAAGAGGCCCGTCCCTAACAGGCGTCGGCTCGTCCTTCCCCTGCCGGAGGACGAGCCGACGCTTGCGTTTATGGGATCGGTGGGCCGCGCCGCCGCGCCGGTCAGGCGGAGCGGTAGGACAGGCCGTGCCCGATGGGGTGGCCGCCCGCCTTCACCGGGAGCCTGCCGGTCGGGTTGACGGCGCCGGTGAGCACCTTGGCCAGCGCCCGGACCGACACCGCGGCCGTGGAGTAGGCGGCCAGCGTCGCGGCGGCGCCCCGCGCGGAGTCGAGGTCGTAGGGGCGTCCCAGCGCGGCCACGACGACCGGCTTGGGGCGCAGCTCCCGCACCTTGGCGGCCGTCGCCTTCCCCGCGTCGACGGTGGTCAGCACCGCGACGTCGGCGGCGCGGGGCGAGTCGGCGACGCGCACGCCCTGGCCGCGCAGCGCCGCGGCCAGGGCGGCGCTCTTGGGGCCGGTGACGTGCACGGTCTTGTTCTTCAGCGGCAGCAGCCCGCCGTCGTTGGTGACGAGCGTGATCGAGTGCTCGGCGATGCGTTGGGCGGTGGCCCGGCCCGCCGCCGTGCGGACCGCCGCGTCCGCGCGCGCCTCGTCGGCCTCGACGCCGCGGAACAGGCCCCGCCGCTCCTTCATCTGCAGGATGCGGGTGACGGCCTCGTCCAGCCGCTTTCGGGGGATCCGCCCGTCGCGCACCGCGGACAGAACCGCGTCGTAGGCGGCGGGCAGGCTGGGCGGCATGAGCAGCTGGTCGGCCCCGGCGTTGACGGCGCGCACGGCGGTCTCGCCCGGCCCGTACCGGACCATGGCGCCCTCCATCTGCAGCGAGTCGGTGACGATCACGCCGCGGTAGCCGAGGGAGCCGCGCAGCAGCCCGGTCAGCACCGTGCGCGACAGCGTGGCAGGGGCGCCCGACTTGTCGAGGCCGGGGACGACGATGTGCGCCGTCATGATGGCGTCCGCCCCGGCCGCCACGGCGGCGCGGAACGGCGGCGCGTCGACCCGCTCCCAGGTGGCCCGCGAATGTTCGATGACGGGCAGGCCGGTGTGGCTGTCGGTGTCGGTGTCGCCGTGCCCGGGGAAGTGCTTGGCCGTGGCGGCGACGCCCGCCGCCTGGTAGCCGGCGACGGCCGCGGCCAGCATCCGCGACACCAGCGCGGGGTCGGCGCCGAACGACCGCACGCCGATCACCGGGTTGGCCGGGTTGACGTTGACGTCCGCGACCGGCGCGAAGTTCTGGTTGATCCCCACCGCGCGCAGCTCCGACCCGGTGACCTGGGCGGCGGCCCGCGCGTCGTCGGGGCGGCCGGTCGCGCCCAGCGCCATGTTGCCGGGGAAGCGGGTGGTGAACGGCGCGCGCGTCACCGTGCCCTGCTCCTCGTCCACGGCGAGCAGCAGCGGGATCTTCGACGCCTGCTGCAGCTCGTTGGACAGGGCGGCGGTCTGCCGCGGCGAGCGCAGGTTGCGGGGGAAGTAGATCAGCCCGCCGACGTGGTAGCGCTCGACCATCTCCTTGGCGGACTCGGCGTCGGGGAAGGCGGGGACGAACAGCTGCCCCACCTTCTCGCGCACGCTCATCGCGGCGACGAAGCCGGGGATCCAGGAGCCCTGGGGCCGGGCGGGAGTGCGGGACGCGGCGGCCCCGGACGGCCGGCCCGCCGCGCTCGCGGTCCGGTCGGCCCGCGGTGCGGCCTCGTCCTCGGCGCCGCCGCTGCAGCCGGCCAGCGAGGGGCCGAGCGCCGCCGCGACCGCCGTGAGGAGCGCGAGTGAACGTGGAGCACGCACTGGACCAAGCCCCCCGACATGGTCGTCCGCTGTCCGCTTCGAAAGGATCCCCGCGACGGTAACCCGCGGCCGGGACCGTGTCGACCCGCCGCCGGTCAACGATCTGATCGGATGCCGTCGATCACTTCCGCCGGGCGGACGGCCCCGTCCGGCCGCCGGTTCGGGCGGCCGAAGGCCGAGAGCGGCCGTGCGCTCGGGGAGTGAACTCCGTCTCCCGCAGGTAATACGAGGGTATGCGCCTTGGTGGTCAGGTCGGCGCCGGGCGGCTCCCGGCGCGCATCCGACCTGCTTTCGGGCATGCTCGGCTCAGGACATGGCCGTGGTCGCTGTGCGCGGGGCGTCGGGGGAGGGCGCTCGGCGCGGCGATCGGCCGAAGGATCCGGCGCGGCGCGCTCGTTCGGGATCAAAGGCGGCGCGTCGCGGCCGGAGCGGATCGCTCAGCCGGCGGGCGCTTCGCCGGTCTCAGCGCGATGTCAGCGCAGGTGACGCGGGGTGTGCGGCACTCGGGCCCGCGGACGGGCGCGGGCGGGGCGGTCGGCGGTCGGCGGGACCGCGGGGGGTTCGGCTCGGAAACGGCGGTCGGTCGGCGGTCGGTCCGCGGGTCAGCCGGGCTTGGGCGGCAGGGGGAAGCCGAGGCGGCGCAGCGCCAGCCCGGCCGCCCCGACGGCGCCGTCGCCCGCCCGGTGCGGATCGGCGGCGAACCGGGCGCGCAGCCCGTCCCGCACGGCGTCGGCGACGGGGCCGTCCCGCAGCACCGAGCCGTGCATGACGACCGGGGCGCACGGGTCCGGCAGGGCCGGACGCACCGCGTCGACGTCCCGCAGCAGCCACTCGGCGGCCTCGCGGGTGATGCGCCGGGCCACCGGATCGCCCGCGTCCGCCGCCGCGGCGACGACCGGCCCGAGCCGGCCGAGGGCCGCGACCGGACGGCCGTAGACCTCCTTGATGATGGCCTGGGCGAGCCGGGGGTTGGGCCGGCACTCGGTCCGCATGACGGCGGACGCGGCCTCGTCCGGGGCCAGGTCCTCGTCCGCCCGCCCGCCGGATCCGAACGGGGCGCCGTCCAGCACCGCCGTGCCGGGCCGGCGGCCGCCGGAGGACCCGGCCGACGACGCGCCGGCCAGGGCCAGCGTCCGCCGCCGCGGCGCCCGCCGGGGCGGACTGGCGGTGAGCTCGGCGACCACCGCCGCGCCGAGCAGCGCCCGGGGCACCGACTCGGTCAGCAGGGTCGGGGAGCCGCGGCCGTCGTAGGCGGCCAGCGCCGCCCGCACCGCCTCCTTGCCCAGCCACACCGCCGAGCCCTCGTCGCCGACCAGCCAGCCGTAGCCGTCGGCGCGCTGCACGATGGCGCCGTCGCTGATCACCGCGGCCCCGGCGCCGGTGCCGGAGAACACCACGATGCCCTTGGACGCGGTGGTCCCGGCGGCGAACGCCACCGCGATGTCGGTCACGACCGCGGGCGAGCCGCGCAGCCCGACCGCCTGCCAGGCCCGCCGCGCCGCCGTGACGGCGGCGGGACGGCCCGCCGACCCCGCCCCGGCGATCCCGAAAACGCCGG
Organism: Actinomadura viridilutea; assembly: GCA_003001795.1. Taxonomy (GTDB): domain Bacteria; phylum Actinomycetota; class Actinomycetes; order Streptosporangiales; family Streptosporangiaceae; genus Spirillospora; species Spirillospora viridilutea. The sequence continues at coordinate 117,292 of PVNI01000001.1, forward strand.
AGAGGATCAGGGAACGGTCCAGGTCACCGAGTGCTTCCCGCAGGGCAGTGGTGAGCGCCCCCGCGGTGTCGCCCCCGGAGTTGGGGTTGGCGCCAGGGCCCATGCCCACTCCGGCGATCGCTCCCCCGAGCGTGAGCACGACACAGCGGGTCTTCGTGCCACCCGCGTCAATACCGATCACGTATGGACCGGCCAAATGGGTCAACACATGCCGACGGTAGCCCTTTCTACCGTTGACGTGACATCCCAGCAGTAAGAAAATTTCTTCCATGAGGAAACCCACCAGCCCAGAGGCGGGGGGATCGGCAGAGTCCGGTGCACCCCGTACCGAAGCGGCATCAAAGGAGGCGCAGAAGGAGGCGACGCCGCTCAGCACCGTCGTGCGGGTGCGCTCCCTGCTGCCCTCCCTCCCCCCGGCGGAGCGGCGCGTCGCCCAGCGGGTGATCGACGATCCGGAGGGCGTGGCCAACTCCACCATCACCGAACTCGCCCAGGCCTGCGGCACCTCGGAGACCACCGTCATCAGGTTCTGCCGGGCGATCGGGTTTCACGGCTATCCGGAGCTGCGGCTGACCCTCGCGACGGAGGCGGGCCGGGCGCAGAGCGCCGCCGGAGGCCGGGTCATCGGCAGCGACATCAGCCCCGACGACTCCCTCGAGCAGATCGTGGAGAAGGTCACCTTCGCCGACGCCAGGGCCGTGGAGGAGACCGCGTCGCAGCTCGACATCAAGATGCTCGAGCAGGTGGTGGACGCGATCGTCGCCGCGGACCGGGTGGACGTCTACGGCGTCGGCGCCAGCGCCTTCGTCGCCAAGGACTTCCAGCAGAAGCTGCACCGCATCGGCCGGGTCTGCTACGCCTGGTCCGACGCCCACATCATGCTCACCAGCGCCGCGGTGCTGGGCCCCGGGGACGTGGCGATCGGCATCTCCCACACCGGCGCGACGATGGAGACCATCGACGCGCTGGAGGTCGCCGCCAACAGGGGGGCGACCACCGTGGCCCTGACCAACTTCCCCAAGTCCCCCATCGCGGAGGTGGCGGACCTCGTCCTCACCACCGCGGCGCGCGAGACCACGTTCCGCTCGGGGGCGACCGCCAGCCGGCTGGCGCAGCTGACCGTGGTCGACTGCGTGTTCGTCGGCGTGGCGCAGCGCACCTACGGGCCCACCCGCAAGGCCCTGGAGGCCACCTACGAGGCGGTCCGCGGCCGGACCGTGCGAGCCGACCGGAGGCGTCGGTGATCGATTGCGATCTGCCCACCGAGGGCCGCAACCCGCGGACCCTCGACGTCGACACGCTGCCCACCCTCGAGGTGCTCAGGCTGATCAACAACGAGGACGCCACGGTCCCCGTGGTCGTGGCGTCCGTCCTGCCGCAGATCGCCCGGCTGGTGGACGCGGCGGTCGAGTCGCTGCGCGCCGGCGGCCGGGTGCACTACTTCGGCGCCGGCACGTCGGGGCGGCTGGCCGCCCTCGACGCCGCCGAACTGCCGCCCACGTTCGGGATCTGGGGCCGGGTGGTGGCGCACCACGCCGGCGGCCCCGGGGCGCTCGCCCAGGCGGTGTCCCACGTCGAGGACGACGACGAGCAGGGCGCCCGCGACGCCGCCGAGGTCGCCGCCGGGGACGTGGCGATCGGGATCGCGGCCAGCGGCCGCACGCCCTACGTGGTGGGCGCGCTGCGCGCGGCCGCGGCCGCCGGGGCGTACACCGCGCTGATCAGCTGCAATCCGCACACCCCGTACGGCGACGAGGTGGACATCCACATCGGCCTGGCGACCGGGCCGGAGGTGATCAGCGGGTCCACCCGCATGAAGGCGGGCACCGCGACCAAGCTGGTGCTCAACTCCTTCTCCACCACCCTGATGGTCAGGCTGGGGCGCACCTACTCCAACCTGATGGTCAGCGTCAACGCGCTCAACGCCAAGCTGCGGGCCCGGCTGGTGCGCATCCTCATCGAGGCCACCGGCCTCGACGCGCGCACCTGCGAGAAGGCGCTGGCCGAGGCCGGCGGTGACACCCGCGTGGCGCTGGTGTCGCTGCTGGGCGAGGTGCCCGCGGCGCGCGCGACGGTGGTGCTGGAGGAAGCGGACGGCGGGGTGCGCGAGGCGTTGCAGCGGCTGCGGTCCGCGTGACGGCGGCCGACGGCGGGGCCGAGGACGCCGTGCGGCGGGGCCGCGCGGCCAGGGGATCATTCGTGGCTACGGGGGGTGTGCGGACACGACGGGGGTGTGCGGGTACCACGGGGGTGAGCGGTCGCCAGGTCATTCGGTCGCGACGCGGACGCCGAGGCCGATCAACGTGACGCCCAGCAGGCGCTCCTGGACCCGGCGGAAGCGCGGCGACGCGACGAACCGGCGCACGCGGCCGAGGGCGAGCGCCCACAGGCCGAGCCCGGTCATGCTGAACGCGACGGCGATGGCGGCCAGGCCCAGCGCGGTCGGCAGCGCCCCGGCCGGGTCGTCCGGGAGGAACTGCGGCAGCGCGGCCAGGAAGAACAGGGTCGCCTTGGGGTTGGTGAGGTTGGTCAACAACCCGGCCGCGAACGCCCAGCGCTCCCCGCGGCCGGGCCGGCCGGCGACTGCGGCGGCGTCGCCGCCGAGGGCCCGGTCGTCGGCGTGGCCGTCCGGAGCCGTCCCGCCGCGGCGGCGGGCGTCCCACAGCGCGCGCACGCCCAAGACGACCAGCAGCGCCGCCCCGGCCAGCTTGATCGCCTCGAACGCGACGGCGCTGCGCGCCAGAAGCGTGGCGAGCCCGAGCGCGACGGCGGAGGCGTGCGCCAGCAGGCCGAGCGCGCACCCCGCCGCGGTCAGCAGCCCGGCCCGCGTGCCGCGCATCAGCACGCTGCGGGTGACGACGGCGGTGTCCAGCCCGGGGGTCAGGGTGATCAGCAGGCAGAGCCCCAGATACGCGGTGAGCACGACGCCATGTTCCCTCAGAACGGGCCCTCCGCCCAGACCGGGGCATGGCCTACCATCGGCGGCGTGACCGTCAAAGCAGTGATCACCGACTGGGGCGGGGTGCTCACCTCCCCGCTCGACGAGGCGATCGAGGCGTGGCTGGCCGCCGACCGCATCGACGCCGACCGCTACCTGTCGGTGATGCGCCGCTGGGTCCGGCAGGCCTACGACGGCGACGGCCGCAACCCCGTCCACGGTCTGGAGGAGGGCACGCTGGACCCGGCCGAGTTCGAGCGGCTGCTGGCCGCCGAGCTGGTGACCGTGGACGGCGGCCCGGTCCCCGCCGAGGGCCTGCTCTCCCGCATGTTCGCCGCGTTCGCCCCGGTGGAGGCGATGTACGAGGCGGTGCGCGGCGTCCGCGCGGCGGGCGCGCGCACGGCCCTGCTGTCGAACTCGTGGGGCAACGACTACCCGCGCGACCAGTTCGCTGAGCTGTTCGACGCGGTGGTGATCTCCTGCGAGGTGGGCATGCGCAAGCCGGACGAGCGGATCTTCCGGCACGCCGTCGACCTGCTCGGCCTCACCCCGGCCGAGTGCGTGTTCATCGACGACATCACGCACAACGTGCGCGCCGCCGAGGCCGTGGGGATGGTCGCCATCCACCACCGGGAGGCCGACGAGACGATCGCGGCGCTGCGCGAGCTCGGCGTCCTGCGGTGACGCCGCCGGTGACGCGCCGGTGAGGCCGCCGGCGCCGCGCCGCCCGGCCGCCTGACTGAGCAGGGACGATCTGGCACACTGGCTGATCGTCATGCGCGTCTATGTGCCCGCCACCCTGTCCGGCCTCGCCCGCGTCCACGCGGCGCGGGAGATCGGCCCCGCCCCGCTGACCGCGTACGCGGTGACGTCCGCGCTGCGCGAATGGTACGCGGAGGGCGACGAGGAGGAACTGGAGTACGCGGCCATGACGGCCGCCGCCCGCGCGTCCCTGCGGCTGCTGGCCGACGACCCGGACGCGCCCCGGCGCCGGGTGGTGCTCGCCGCGGAGGTGCCCGAGCGGACGGTCGAGCGCCCGCGCGGGGACGCGGCCGTCGGCGACGAGGGCGCCCGCGCCCGCGTGCTGGTCACCGCCCCGATCCCCTGGCGGAAGATCGCCTCCGGTCACGTCGACGCCGAGGACGCGGCCGCGGACGTGGGCGCCGCCGCGGACGCCCTGGCCGCCGCCGACGCGGGCGACGAGGACGCGCAGTTCACCGTGGACGGCGCCGAAGGCCACGAACTGCTCTGGTTCGCCACCCAGGAGCTCGGCGACCTGCTCTCCTGAGACGGCATCCCGTCGCGGGCTCCCGTGTCGCATGCCCGCGCAACGCCGGGGCCCAGGCTCGCGCATTCGGGCCGCGTGCGGCCGCGTCGCCGAGGGCGGGAGCGGGTATGCGAAAGCGGGGACACCTGCGGCGTCGCGGGGCGATCAACGGCGAATGCCGCAAGCCTCCCTCTTTGTGCGACGATGCCTGCGTATCGACGACGATGTCGGACTTTCGGGAGCAGTAGATGGACGCCGTCACCACCGTGCCGGAGCCGGTGAACGAGCCGGTCAAGTCGTACGCGCCGGGCAGCCCCGAACGGGCCGCGCTGGAAGCCAAGATCAAGGACCTGGCCTCCGGACAGGCCGAGCTCACCATGACGATCGGAGGCGAACGGCGCCTCGGCGGCGGCGAGCCCATCGACGTCGTGCAGCCGCACAACCGCCACCACGTGCTGGGGCGCATGGGCAACGCCACCGACGACGACGTGCGCGCCGCCATCGACGCCGCCCGCGAGGCCGCGCCCGCCTGGCGGGCCATGTCCTTCGACGACCGCGCCGCCATCCTGCTCAAGGCGGCCGAGCTGGCGTCCGGGCCGTGGCGCGCCACCCTGAACGCCGCCACCATCCTCGGCCAGTCCAAGTCGGTGCAGCAGGCCGAGATCGACTCCGCCTGCGAGCTGATCGACTTCTGGCGGTTCAACGTCGCCTACGCCCGCCAGCTGTACACCCAGCAGCCCAACTCCTTGACCGGCGTGTGGAACCGGATGGAGTACCGGCCGCTGGAGGGCTTCGTCCTCGCCATCACCCCGTTCAACTTCACCGCCATCGCCGGGAACCTGCCGACCGCGCCCGCGCTGATGGGCAACGTGGTGGTCTGGAAGCCGTCGCCCACCCAACAGCTCGCCGCGCACTACACCATGCGGCTGCTGGAGGAGGCCGGGATGCCGCCCGGCGTCATCAACATGGTGACCGGGGACGGGCAGGCGGTGTCCGACGTCGCGCTCACCCACCCGGACCTGGCCGGCATCCACTTCACCGGCTCCACCCGCACCTTCCAGCACCTGTGGCGGACGGTCGGCGAGAACATCGCCGGCTACAAGAGCTACCCGCGCCTGGTCGGCGAGACCGGCGGCAAGGACTTCGTCGTGGCGCACCCGTCCGCCGACATCGACGTGCTGAAGACCGCGCTGATCCGCGGCGCGTTCGAGTACCAGGGCCAGAAGTGCTCGGCGGCGTCCCGCGCCTACATCCCGCGGTCGATCTGGGAGCGGATGCGCGACGACTTCTGCGACGAGGTCGCCGCCCTCACCATGGGCGACCTCGCCGCGGACCTGTCGCTGTTCATGGGCGCGGTCATCGACGACCGGGCGTTCGCCAAGCACCGCGCCGCGATCGAACGCGCCCGCGGCCTCGACACCGCCACGATCCTTGTCGGCGGGGAGCTGGACGACGCGCAGGGCTGGTTCGTCCGCCCGACCGTGCTGGAGTGCACCGACCCCGAAGACGAGATCTTCACCAAGGAGTACTTCGGCCCGATCCTGGGCGTGCACGTCTACGAGGACGGCGACTACGACGCGATGCTGCGCCAGATGGAGGGCGTCGCCGAGTACGGCCTGACCGGCGCGATCGTCGCGCGGGACCGGGCCGCGATCGCCGCCGCCACCGAGGCCCTGCGCTTCGCGGCCGGCAACTTCTACATCAACGACAAGCCGACCGGGGCGGTGGTCGGGCAGCAGCCGTTCGGCGGCGCCCGCGCCAGCGGCACCAACGACAAGGCCGGGTCGGTCTTCAACCTGATCCGCTGGGTGAACACCCGGTCGATCAAGGAGGCGTTCCTCCCGCCGACCGACTACCGCTACCCGCACATGGGCTGACCTCCGCCGCGGTGTCCGGCCCCGCCGCCCGCGGCCCGCGCGGTTGCGCGAGCGGGCGGCAGGGCCGACGATATGCTCGCCCGACCGTCGGCGGTGGGGCGGGGCCGGGCGCCGCGCGGGGCCGATCGCCCGCGCGACGGCGGCGCGGCCCCCTCGGGACGTGCAGGGAACGGGATGACGACACACAAGGCGGCGACACGCAAGGCGGCGGTGCACACGGCGGCGGTGCTCACGGCGGCGGGACGCACGGCACCGCGTGACGGCGCTCCGCGTCCGGCCGGAGACGCGGCATGAACCGTCTCGTCCTGTGGAACATCGACCACACGCTCGTGGACGTCGGCCGCGTCGCCCGCGAGTGCTACGCCGAGGCGTTCCGGCGGACCACCGGACGGCCCATGGTCCGGCTGGCGCCGATGCCGGGACGCACCGAATCGGAGATCATCTTCGAGACGCTGGCGTTCAACGACATCGTCACCACCGACGACCACCTGCCCGCGTTCATGGAGGCGCTGGCCGCCGCGTTCGACACCCGCCGCGCCGACCTGCGGACGCACGGCCGCATCCTGACGGGGGCGGCCGAGGCGCTGTCCGCGCTGGGCCGCCTGCCCGGCACCGTCCAGTCGGTGCTGACCGGCTCGATCGAGCCGGTGGCCCGGATCAAGGTCACCGAGCTCGGCCTGGCCCGGCACCTGGACCTGGACGCGGGCGGCTACGAGACCGGCGTCTACAGCAAGGCCGCCACGCTGGAGCTGGTGCGGCGCCGCGCCGGCGAGGCCCGCGGCGTGACGTTCGGCGAGTCCGACACCGTGTACGTGGCCGACTCGCCGCGCGACGTGCAGGCCGCGCACATCGCCCGGTCGCCGATCATCGCGGTCGCCACCGGCAGCGCCACCGAGGCGGAGCTGCGCTCGGCGGGCGCCGAGGTCGTCCTGCCGGACCTGTCCGACACCGACGCCGTCGTCGCCGCCGTCACCCGCCTCACCGGCTCCTGAGGTGTGGGCGGGCCACGTCCCCGCCGCGCGAGGGACGTGGGCGGCCCCCATGGGGAGGCCGCGGACCAGGGGCGTACGATCGACGAACTTGCCAAGGCGGGTCGGCGGGTCCGATCCTGTGGAGCGTCCGGCAGGCGGACGACGTGCGAAACGTGAGGAGGCCGCTGCGATGGCAGGCGACGGAGCGTCCGACGGCTCCCCGGGGCTGACCCCCGAGGGGGCCCCGCTGTGGGAACCGTCCGCAAAGGTCGTCGCCGACGCCAAGGTGACGCGCTACCAGCGCTGGCTGCGCGACCGCGGCGTGGCCACCGAGAGCTACGACGAGCTGTGGCGCTGGTCGGTCACCGAGATCGACGCCTTCTGGGAGTCGATCTGGGAGTACTTCGACGTGGTCGGCCGCCGCGGCGACGGCCCGGTCCGGTCCGGCGGGCCCATGCCCGTCGACGGGCTGCGCTGGTTCCCCGGCGCGACCCTCAACTACGCCGCCAACGCGCTGCGCCGGGCCGAGCAGGCGCCCGACGACACCGCCGTGGTGTTCCGCTCCGAAGCGGGCGGGCACCGGGTGCTCACCTACCGGGAGCTGGCCCGGCACGTGGCCGAGGTCCGCGCCGGGCTCGCCGCGCTCGGGGTGGGCCGCGGCGACCGCGTGGCCGCCTACCTGCCCAACATCCCCGAGGCGCTGATCTGCTTCCTGGCCGCCGCCTCGCTCGGCGCGATCTGGTCGTCGTGCTCCCCGGACTTCGGGTCCTCCTCCGTGGTCGACCGGTTCGCCCAGATCGAGCCGAAGGTGCTGCTCGCCGTGGACGGCTACGCCTACAACGGCAAGCGGTTCGACCGGCGCGACGTCGTCCGCGAGATCGAGGCGGCGCTGCCGTCGCTGCGCGCCACCGTGCTCGTCCCGTACCTGGACCCGGCCGCCGCGCCCGAGGGCCTGCGCGCGGGCGTGCACTACCGGGACCTGCCCCGCAGCGGCCACGACCTGGAGTTCGAGGACGTCCCGTTCGACCACCCGCTGTGGGTGGTGTACTCGTCCGGCACCACGGGGCTGCCCAAGCCGATCGTGCACGGCCACGGCGGGGTCGTCCTGGAGCACCTCAAGGCGCTGACGTTCCACCAGGACCTCGGCCCGGAGGACGTGTTCTTCTGGTACACGACCACGGGCTGGATGATGTGGAACTACCTCATCGGCGGCCTGCTCGTCGGCGCCACGGTGGTGATGTACGACGGCGCGCCCTCCGACCTGTGGGGCCTGGCCGCCGACACCGGCGTCACCTACTTCGGCGTCGGCGCCCCGTACATCATGGCGTCGGCGAAGGAGGGCCGCCGCCCCGGCGAGGAGCTCGACCTGTCGCGCATCCGCGGCATCGGCTCCACCGGCTCGCCGCTGCCGCCCGAGGGCTTCGCGTGGGTGTACGACGCCGTCGGCAAGGACCTGCTGCTCGGCTCGTTCTCCGGCGGCACCGACCTGTGCACCGGCTTCGTCGGCCCGTCGCCGCTGCTGCCGCTGCGCGCCGGGGTGATCCAGTGCCGCGGCCTCGGCGCCAAGGTCGAGTCCTACGGCGACGACGGGACGCCGGTCGTGGACGAGGTGGGCGAGCTGGTCATCACCGAGCCGATGCCGTCCATGCCGGTCTTCTTCTGGAACGACGAGAACGGCGAGCGCTACCGCGAGTCGTACTTCTCCATGTACCCGGGCGTGTGGCGGCACGGCGACTGGATCAAGATCCGCCCCGACGGCGGCTGCGTCATCTACGGCCGGTCCGACTCGACCCTCAACCGCGGCGGCGTGCGCATGGGCACCGCCGACTTCTACCGGGTGGTCGAGTCGTTCGACGAGATCGCCGACAGCCTGGTCATCGACACCGGCCGCCTCGGGCAGGAGGGCCGCCTGATCCTCTACGTCCAGCTCGCGCCCGGCGCCGTCCTGGACGACGACCTGGTGTCCCGGCTGCGCTCCGCGCTGCGCGGCGCGCTGTCGCCGCGGCACGTGCCGGACGAGATCCACGAGGTCCCCGGGATCCCGCGCACCCTGTCGGGCAAGAAGCTGGAGGTCCCGGTCCGCAAGATCCTCCTCGGCACGCCGGTGGAGAAGGCCGCCAACCCCGACTCGCTGGCCAACCCGGACGTGCTCAAGCACTTCACGCCGCAGTCGGCGTCGTAGTCGCTCTGAGGGTCGCTCTGAGGGTCGCTCTGCGGGTCGCTCTGAGGGGCGCTCTGCGGGCCGCCCTCCCGGCCGCCTTTCCGGCCGTGGCCTGAGGCCGCCGCGCCCGCGCACCGGCCCTTCAATGGCCCCGGATCGCGTCCATGGCGAGGACGCGATCCGGGTGAGGTGATCGCGACGGGAACCGCCCCCGCGTCCCCGTCCTGCGGGCGCCCCTCGGCCGCCGCAGACGGCGTCGTCGTCGGCGTGCGCCGAGTCGGGCACGGGCGGCTCAGTAGAGCCGCGAGGGCACCGGCGGCAGCGGCCGCCACGCCGGGCGCACCGCGCCGACATAGCGCGAGCGGTAGTAGCCGCGCAGCCGCTCGATCGTCACCCGGCGGCCCGGTCGCGGCGCGTGGATGAACCGGTTCCGGCCCACGTACATGCCGACGTGGTTCAACCGGTTGAAGAACACCAGGTCGCCGGGACGCAGGTCGTGACGCTTGATCTTCGGGTTGATGGCGCGGTACTGGGACGCGGCCACCCGCGGGATCTTCACTCCCGCGCGCCGCCACGCCCGCTGCACCAGCCCGGAGCAGTCGAACCCGTACCGGCCCGTGCCGCCCCACACGTAGGGGCGTCCCCGCTGGCGCAGTGCGTAGGCGACCGCGCGGTCGGCGCGGCGCTGCCATTTCGCCACCATCTGCGCCCGGCGCAGCCGCACCGAGCGCTGCAGCGCGGCGAGCATTCCGGCCCGGTCCCGGCCGTGGACGCCGCGCGCCTTGCCGTGGGTCCTGACGCGGCGGTTCTGCATCGCGGCCCACCGCGAGGCCCGCGGCCCCTGCTCGCTCTGGATCTTCTCGGGTCGGTCATGGTTCTTCAGCGGCTGCGCGACGGCGGTGCCCGGGGTGAGAGCCAGGGCGAGCGTCGTCGCGCAGCACGCGGTCCTTAACGGAAGCGACATGCCGATGTACCTCCTCACGAAGATCGTCAAGCCGCTGTCTACCCGGCACGCCGTCCCCACACTCCTGAAATCACTAAGAAAACAACTTGTGACCTGCGGAAATGTCAGCGTTTTCGCTTGTGCACCCTATGTGACGGCACGAATCGGACTAAGGTAGGGACCCGCCCCGAGCCCTGTCGGAGACCGCGGCCGGACAGCGGTGCGCATCGCGTCCGGGTCAACTCCCCGGTGGCGTGGGGCGTCCCATTGGTCGAAGTCCGACGCGTACATTCCCTACGATTCGAACCCCGAGGTCCCGTCCTGCGGCCGGTCCGGCGGACCGGCGTACGCCGGCGTCGCCGAACCACGGGACGGGTGAACAGCGCGACGAGAGAGGGCGGTTCCGCGCATGGAAGTTGGTGCCCTGCGGGCCGGCGACCCGAAGCGGCTGGGGTCCTACGACCTGATCGGCCGGGTGGGCGAGGGCGGCCAGGGCAGCGTCTTCCTGGGCGAGTCACCGGACGGCCGGCAGGTGGCGATCAAACTGCTGCACGCCGAGCTGACCTCCGACGACAAGGCCCGGGCGCGCTTCCTGCGCGAGGTGGAGGTCGCCAAGCGGGTGGCGCCGTTCTGCACGGCGCAGGTGATCGACGCCGACGCCGACGGCGACCGGCCGTACATCGTCAGCGAGTACGTGCCCGGCCCGTCGCTCAATCAGTACGTCACCCAGAAGGGCCCGCTGTCGGGCGCGGCGCTGGACCGGCTGGCGGTCAGCACCGCCACCGCGCTGGCCGCCATCCACCGGGCCGAGGTGGTGCACCGCGACTTCAAGCCGCACAACGTGCTCATCGGCCCGGACGGCCCGCGCGTGATCGACTTCGGGGTGGCCCGGGCGGTCAGCGGCTCCACCACGCTGACCAGCAAGGTCATCGGCACCCCGTCGTACATGGCGCCCGAGATGCTCAAGGGCGAGGAGGTCGGCACCGCCGCCGACGTGTTCTGCTGGGGCGCCACGCTGACGTTCGCGGCCACCGGCGAGCCGCCGTTCGGCCAGGACACCATCCCGGCGGTGATCAACCGGATCCTGCACGAGGAGCCGAACCTGGGCGACCTGGCCGGGCCGCTGCGCGATCTGGTCGCCGAGTGCCTGGACAAGGACCCGGCGGGACGGCCCGACGCCCGGCAGGTGCTGATGCGGCTGCTCGGGCACGAGGAGCGCGCCGGGCGCACGGCCGCGGCGCCGCGGCCGTCGCAGGCGGCCGCCGCGGACGACCCCTCGGTGCCCGACCGGCACGATGAGGAGACCGCGATCCTGGCCGCGGGCAGCGTCCTGGCCGCCGAGCTCGCCCACGACGCCGACGACGCGGATGACGTCGCGGACGCCGAGGGCGCCCGCGCCGACGGCCCCGCCGACGGAACCGCCGACGGAACCGCCGACGGCCCCGCCGACGGAGCCGCCGACGGAGCCGGCGACGCCGAGGACGCCCCGGACCGCACCGCCGATCGCGACCCGGCGTCCGCGCGCACCCAGGCGGTCGGCGCGGCCTCCGCGGAGACGGACGGCGACGGGGCCGGACGGCTGCCCACGCCGGCCGAATGGGCGACGCAGGACACGCTGCCGCCCGCCGCGCACCCCGGACCGCGCCGCGGGCCGGCCGTGCTGCACGGCGGCCGCCGCAGGCTCGCCGCGCTCGCCGGGGCGGCCGCCGCCCTCGTCGCCATCCTGATCACCTCGGCGGTGCTGGCGTTCGGCGGCGGCGACAAGACCGGCAAGACCGTCGGCGACAACGACCAGGGGCCGTCGCCCGCCGGCGTCACGCCGTCCGCCCCGAAGGTCGGCCCGACGACCGCCGAGCCCACGCCCGAGAAGACCGCGACCGACACGGGGCCGTCGTCCAAGCCGACCGACTCGGGCACGCCGTCCGACGAGCCGACCACGGAGCCGACCGGCACGCCGACCGCGCCCACGCCGACCGACACCCCGACCGACACGCCGACCGGCGAGCCCAGCGACCCGGGCACGACCGACCCGGAGCCCACCGATCCGGGGCCGAGCGAACCCGAGCCGAAGCCGACCGACCCGGGCCCCGGCGACGGCACCGGCGGCGGCTCCGGCGGCGGCTCCGGCGACTGACCGGGGCGCCGACCGGGCGGAGTCGGGCGGCCGTTTCCGGAAAACGGCCGCCCGGCATGGTGAAACGCGCCCTGAGAGGGCATCGAAACCGCCAGGACGACGTGGGGAAGGCCACGGTGCGGTCCTGGAATCGCAGGTCGGCTTTGCGGCTTTTCCTCGTTACGCTGACGCAGTGAGCGGCGCCACAACGAGGTGGCGTGCTCGTGGGGGGACGCCCTCCCACGCCCCCGACCTTCCGGGGCCGGGGGACGAGAGTCTCAATGGGGAGAGTCGATGGGCGGCAAGCTCGACAAGGCAAAGGACGACCTGCTCAGACGCGCGGCGGAAACCTACGTGAACGGGCCGGGGAGCAAGGGGATCGACCTCGACGACGCGGTCGAGTACCTCCGGCTCTACTACCGCCACGTGGCGCCGGAGGACCTGCTCGACCGCGACCTGGTCGACATCTTCGGTCCCGCCATGGCGCACCGGCTGCTCGGCGAGGAGCGGCCGCAGGGCCGGGCGAAGGTGAGGGTGTTCACCCCCACCGTCGACGAGTACGGCTGGGACCCCGGGCACACCGTCGTGCAGGTCGTCACCGACGACATGCCGTTCCTGGTCGACTCGGTCACGATGGAGCTGAACCGGCACCACCTGACCACGTACATGATCGTCCACCCGCTGCTCGGGGTGGACCGCGACGTGGCCGGGCACCTCAAGGCGTTCCGCCGCAAGGCCGACAGCCCCGCCGACCTGGACGAGTCGTGGATCCACATCGAGGTGGACCGCACCAGCGACCGGGCCGTCCTGGAACAGCTGGAGAAGGACCTGCTGCGCGTCCTGCACGACGTGCGGGTCGCCTTCGAGGACGCGCCGAAGATGCGCGCGCGGGCCGGCGAGATCGCCGCCGACATCCGCCGGGACCCGCCGCCGCTGCCCGACAAGGAGCGGGAAGAGGGCGTCGAGCTGCTGGAATGGCTCGCCGACGGGCACTTCACCTTCCTCGGCTACCGCGAGTACACCCTCAGCGACGACGGCGCGGCGCTGCTCCCCGTCGCCGGCACCGGCCTCGGCATCCTGCGCGCCGACAAGCAGGAGTCCGACAGCTTCGCCGCGCTGCCGCCCGAGGTGCGCGAGCGCGCCACCGACAAGCAGCTGCTGGTGCTGACCAAGGCCAACTCCCGCTCCACCGTCCACCGGCCGCTGTACCTGGACTACATCGGCGTCAAGAAGTTCGACGCGGACGGCCGGGTGGTCGGCGAACGGCGCTTCCTCGGCCTGTTCACCCACGTCGCCTACAGCGCGTCGATCGCGCAGATCCCCGTCCTGAAGCGCAAGCTGTCCGAGGTTTTGGAACGCGCCGAATTCCCGCCCGACAGCTACGACGGCCAGGACCTCATCGAGATCCTGGAGAACTACCCGCGCGACGAGCTGTTCCAGATCTCCGTCGACGACCTGCTGACGATCGCGCTGGGCGTGCTGCGGCTGCGCGAACGCCGCCGCCTGAAGCTGTTCCTGCGCAAGGACGCCTACGGCCGCTACATGTCCTGCATGGTGTACCTGCCGCGCGACCGGTACACCACCCAGGTGCGGCTGCGCATCCAGGAGATCCTCAAGAGCGCCTTCAACGGCGTCACCGTCGACTACAGCGCCAACGTCACCGAGTCGATCCTGGCCCGGCTGCACGTGGTGGTGCGGGTGGAGCGCGGCGCCCAGCTGCCCGACGTGGACGTCGACGAGCTGGAGGCCCGGCTGGCCGGCGCCTGCCGCGCGTGGGCGGACGACCTGGCCGACGCCATCGTCGAGCAGTGCGGCGAGGAGCGCTCCGGCGCGCTGACCCGCCGGTACGGCGACGCCTTCCCCGAGGGCTACAAGGCCGACTTCCCGGCCCGCACCGCCGTGGCCGACCTGCGCCGCCTGGAGGAGCTCACCGAGGACGGCGAGATCTCCATCAACCTGTACGAGCCGTACGGCGCCGAGCCCGGCGAGCGCCGCCTGAAGATCTACCGGCAGGGCCCGCCGATCTCGCTGTCGCGCGTGCTGCCGCTGCTGCACAACATGGGCGTCGAGGTGATCGACGAGCGGCCGTACGAGATCCGCCCGGCCGACCGCCCCCGCGCCTGGATCTACGACCTGGGGCTGCGCTACGAGCCGTCCGACGGCGTGCCCGAGGAGGACGTCAAGGACCTCTTCCAGGACGCCTTCATGGCGCTGTGGCGCGGCGACATCGAGAACGACGGGTTCAACGCGCTCGTCCTGCACGTCGGGCTGCACTGGCGGCAGGCGATGGTGATGCGCGCCTACGCCCTGTACCTGCGGCAGATCGGCACCAACTTCTCCAAGCGCTACATCGAGCAGGTGCTGCTGCGCAACGCGCAGATCACCCGGCTGCTGGTGCGGTTCTGGGAGAGCCGCCTGGACCCGGCGCTGGCCGGCGGCGAGGAGGAGCGCAGCGAGGCCATCCACGAGGAGCTGCAGGGCCTGCTGGAAGAGGTCGACAGCATCGACGAGGACCGCATCCTGCGCGCCTACCTCGCGATGTTCGAGGCCACCCTGCGCACCAACCACTTCCAGAACAAGCCGTACCTGTCGATCAAGTTCGACCCGGCGCGCATCCCCGACCTGCCGCAGCCCCGCCCCACCTACGAGATCTTCGTGTACTCGCCGAAGGTGGAGGGCGTGCACCTGCGGTTCGGGTCGGTGGCGCGCGGCGGGCTGCGCTGGTCGGACCGCCGCGAGGACTTCCGCACCGAGATCCTCGGCCTGGTCAAGGCGCAGGCGGTGAAGAACACCGTGATCGTCCCGGCCGGCGCCAAGGGCGGGTTCGTCGGCAAGCAGCTGCCGCCCGCGTCCGACCGCGAGGCGTACATGAAGGCGGGCATCGCCTGCTACCGGGACTTCATCTCCGGGCTGCTCGACATCACCGACAACCTCGTCGACGGCAAGGTGGTGCCGCCGCCCGACGTGGTGCGGCACGACGGCGACGACCCGTACCTGGTCGTCGCCGCCGACAAGGGCACCGCCACGTTCTCCGACATCGCCAACGAGGTCGCCGCCTCCTACGGGTTCTGGCTCGGCGACGCGTTCGCCTCCGGCGGCTCGGTCGGCTACGACCACAAGGCGATGGGCATCACCGCCCGCGGCGCCTGGGAGTCGGTGAAGTACCACTTCCGCAGCCTGGGCAAGGACATCCAGCGGGAGGACTTCACCGTCGTCGGCATCGGCGACATGTCCGGCGACGTGTTCGGCAACGGCATGCTGCTCAGCCGGCACATCAAGCTGGTCGCCGCGTTCGACCACCGGCACATCTTCCTCGACCCGAACCCCGACCCGGAGCGCTCGTACGCCGAGCGGCAGCGGCTGTTCAAGCTGCCGCGCAGCTCGTGGGCCGACTACGACCCCGAGGTGATCTCCCCGGGCGGCGGCGTGTACCCCCGCACCGCCAAGTCCATCAAGATCACCCCGGAGGTGCGCGAGGCGCTCGGGCTCGAGCCCGGCGTGACCCGGCTGACCCCGTACGAGCTGATCCGCGCCGTGCTGTGCGCGCCCGTGGACCTGCTGTGGAACGGCGGCATCGGCACCTACGTCAAGGCGTCCACGGAGAACAACGCCGACGTCGGCGACAAGGCCAACGACGCGGTCCGCGCGAACGCCTGCGACCTGCGCTGCAAGGTGATCGGCGAGGGCGGCAACCTCGGCGTCACCCAGCTCGGCCGCATCGAGTTCGCCCGGCGGGGCGGCCTGGTCAACACCGACTTCATCGACAACTCCGCCGGCGTGGACACCTCCGACCACGAGGTCAACATCAAGATCCTGCTGGACCAGGCGGTGCGGGACGGCGAGCTGACCGGCAAGCAGCGCGACCAGCTGCTGTACGAGATGACCGACGAGGTCGCCGAGCTGGTGCTGCGCGACAACTACGCCCAGAACGTGGTGCTCGCCGCCTCCCGCGCGCAGGCCCAGTCCATGCTGCACGTCCACACCCGGTACATGCGCAAGCTGGAACGCGACGGCCACCTCAAGCGGGACCTGGAGTTCCTGCCCGACGACAAGGCGCTGGCCGAGCGCCGCCAGGCGGGCCACGGGCTGACCGGGCCGGAGTTCGCCGTCCTGCTGGCCTACGCCAAGCTGTCGCTGGACGCCGAGCTGAACGCCTCCGACCTGCCCGACGACCCGTACCTGGAGTCCTGGCTGGTCCGGTACTTCCCGACGCCGCTGCGCGAGCGGTTCCGGCCGTACATGGACCGGCACCCGCTGCGCCGCGAGATCATCACCACGGCGGTGGTGAACGACCTGGTCAACAACTCCGGCACCACGTTCATGTTCCGCATGAACGAGGAGACGGGCGCGTCGCCGTCCGACATCGCCCGCGCCTACCTGGTGTCGCGCGAGGTGTTCGACATGCCGCGGTTCTGGCGGGCGGTGGAGGCGCTCACCCACCAGGTCGACGAGTCCACGCAGATCAAGATGCGGCTGGAGGCCCGCAAGCTCACCGAGCGCGGCGCGCGCTGGCTGCTGTACAACCGGCGGCCCCCGTACGACATCCGCGAGACGATCGACTTCTTCGCCGACGGGGCCCGCACGCTCGGCGCGCTGCTGCCCAAGGTGCTGGTCGGGCTCGACCTGGCGGCGTTCGAGCAGCGCCGCGACGACTTCGCCGAACGCGGCGTGCCCGACGAGGTCGCCGAGGCCGCCGCGATGATGGTGCCCGCCTTCTCCACCTTCGACCTGGTGGAGATCGCGCACGAGACCGGGCGTCCGGTCGAGGAGGTCGCCGAGGTCTACTTCGACGTCGCCGACCGGCTCCAGCTGTCCCGGCTGCGCGAGCGCATCATCGCGCTGCCGCGCGACGACCGCTGGCGCTCCATGGCCCGCTCCGCCCTGCGCGACGACCTGTACGCCGCGCACGCCGCGCTGACCCGCGACGTGCTCGTCACCAGCGGGCCGGGCACGCCGCCCGAGCAGCGCCTGGCGCTGTGGGCCGACAAGAACGGCGTCGCGCTGCGCCGCGCCCAGCAGACCCTGTCGGAGATCTGGGAGAGCGACAGCTTCGACCTGGCCACCCTGTCGGTCGCCCTGGGCGCCATCCGCACCCTCGTCACCACCAGCGCCCTGCCGTCCACGGAGGCGTGAACGGCGCCCGGGGCGTCCCGTGCGGGGGCGCCCCGGGGCGTGACGCGGGCATGGTGACCGTCGGGCGCCGGTGCGGATCCACAGCAGCGGTCGATGACGAGGGGCGCCGCCCCGGCGCCCGACGGTGTTCAGGAGGCGTGCGCCGCGACGGCCTTGCGGTACATGCCGCCGACGGCGGCGTGCCCCTTCGCGGGCACGGTCGCCAGGTACTGCACCAGAACGGTGGCGTCCAGGCGGGTGCGGGCAGCCTTGGCGGGCGCCAGGCCCGTCAGGTCCCCGGTGACGGCCAGCTTGCCCCGCCGGGGCGACCGGTAGCTCTCGTGCTGGCGCAGCACGTACCACACCAGCGCGCCGCCGTCCTTGGTGCGCAGCGCGTAGACGGGCGAGGAGTCGGGCACGAAACGGCTTCGCAGCGTGACGCCGTTCTTGCGCAGACCGGCCCGCACCTGCCGCAGCGCGTCATAGGACTGCGTGGTCTGCGGACCCGGCGCCAGCACCGACGCTCCCGGCGCCCGCGGCCCCTCGGTCAGCAGCGCCGCGTGCGCCGCGCCGACCGCGGACGGGGCGACCGCAAGACCGGACGCGCTCGGCGCCACCGTCGAGGCGTAGCCCTCCTTGTCCAGCCGCACCGAGGACAGCTCGTCGCCGCCCGGCCGCGGGGAGGCGGCCAGCAGCCACGGCGCCTTCGGCCCGGCCTTCGTGAACACCAGCGCGTGCCGGGTCTGGCGCGGCTGCGTGTCGCCGGGCGGCGTCGCGGACGTCGTCGCGTCGACGGCGAACCACCGCGGGTACCCGTCCATCCGCGGGATATAGAACGTGGACTTGACGAACCGGACCGGAACGAACGGCTGCCGGGCGGCGCGGCCCAGCTTGAACGCCGCGCGGTCCATGGACAGCTGCGGCTCCGTCTCGACGGCGGCGAGCGCGGCGCCGTCGAGACGCTGCCCGGCCCGGTTGGCCGCGTCGGCGTACCGCGCCAGGACTCGGCGCGCCTCGTCCTTGGTCAGCGCGGGACCGGGACGGGAGTCGCCGCCCCCGCACGCCGCGGCGAGCAGCACGACCGGGACGGACAGGGCGACGGCAGGGCGGACGCGCATGGCAGGCCCCCATGAGGACGACTGCAGAACCGCCCGCCATCATCGCAGAGTGATCGGAAGATCACGCAGCGAATCGGAGGATCGGGGGGCCTACTCCTGGTCGGCCTTGGCCTCCGCCTCGGCCTCGCGCTGCCGCAGCCAGCGGATCTCCGCCTCGATGAACTCGTCGATCTCCCCGTCCAGCACCGCGGCCGGGTTGCCCGCCTCCACGCCGGTCCGCAGGTCCTTGACGATCTGGTACGGGTGCAGCACGTAGTTGCGGATCTGCGTGCCCCAGCTGGTGGTGCTCTCGCCGCGCAGCGAGGAGATCTTCTCCGCCTCCTCCTGCCGCTTGCGCTCCAGCAGCTTGGCCTTCAGCACGCTCATCGCGGTGGCCTTGTTCTGCAGCTGGCTGCGCTCGTTCTGGCAGGACACCACGATCCCGGTGGGCAGGTGGGTGATCCGGACCGCCGAGTCGGTGGTGTTGACGCCCTGGCCGCCGGGCCCGGACGAGCGGTACACGTCGATGCGCAGCTCGTTCTCGTCGATCTCGATGTCGTCGCTCTGCTCGACCACCGGCACCACGTCCAGCCCCGCGAACGAGGTCTGGCGCCGCCCCTGGTTGTCGAACGGGGAGATCCGCACCAGCCGGTGCGTGCCGTGCTCGCCGCGCAGGGTGCCGTAGGCGTAGGGGGCCTTGACCGCGAACGTCGTCGACTTGATGCCGGCCTCTTCGGCGTAGGAGGTCTCGTAGATCTCCGTCGGGTAGCCGTGCCGCTCCGCCCAGCGCAGGTACATCCGCTGCAGCTGCTGCGCCCAGTCGGCCGCGTCCACCCCGCCCGCCTGGGCGTTGATGGTGACGAGCGCCTCGCGCTCGTCGTACTCGCCCGACATCAGGGTGCGGACCTCGAGCTGCTGGATCTCCTTGCCCAGCGCGGCCAGCTCCTCGTCGGCCTCCTTGCGGGTGTCGGCGTCGTCCATCTCCGCGGCCAGCTCGTACAGCGTGGCCACGTCGTCCAGCCGCTGCCGCAGCCCCTCGACCCGCCCCAGCTCGGCCTCCAGGTACGAGAGCCGGCGCGTCACCTTCTGCGCGCGCTCCTGGTCGTTCCACAGCTCGGGATCGGCGGACTGCTCGCGCAGGTCGGCGATGTCGCGCCGCATGCCGTCCAGGTCGAGGACCTGCTCGATGCCGGTCAGCGTCGAGTCGAGCTCCTTGAGCCGGTCTTCGGGGTCGATGGCTGCCACACTGAGAGCTTATCGCCGTCCCGGCAGTGCCCCGGGCGACCGCGCCCGCCGGTTCGATCAGCGGATTCGATCAGCGGATTCGATCAGCGGATTCGATCAACGAGTCCGATCAATGGGCCGCGGATGGCAGAATCACGGATCAGCATGGCGGATCGGATCAGCGGAACGGACCGCTCGGAGGAGCCGGGGGCAGGCGTGACGGCGAACGCGGTGGGCAGGCCGTTCCGCTCCCGTTCGCGCGCCTTCCGCTCGCTCGCCGTGGCCGCGGCCGCGCTGGCGGCGGTCGGCTGCGCCGGACGCGAACCGAAGGCCCGTCCCACCGTGCTGGTCACCGCGACCACGCCCGAACCGGAGCTGCTGACGCACGAGGTGGCCGAACGCGAGTTCCGCGCGTTCATCACCAACGACGACGTCGCCCGCGCCGCCGGCGACGAACGGCTCGCCCTGACCTGGACGTCCGACGGGCAGTCGCAGCTCACCGCCGCCGAGTTCCGCAAGGCCGCCTACGACGGCGACCCGGTGGCCCGCTACCAGTACGGCGAGCCCCGGCTGCTGGTGCCGAAGCTGAAGCTGGACATCTACCCCCACTGGTTCGTGGCCGTCGTGCCGCGCAGCGTCCAGGGCAAGCCGAAGAGCACCCGCACCGCGCTCATGACGTTCATCCGGCGCGGCCCCGGCGACCGCTGGCGCCTCTGCATGACCGCCGAGCTGCTGCCGGACGCCGAACTGCCCAAGATCACGGTGGACGACGACGGCTACGCCACCGCCCTGAACGTCGCCGACACCTCGATGCTGATCCGGCCCCGCGAGGTGCCCGGCATCCAGGCGACCATCGCCTCCGAGGGCCCCCGCAGCGTGGCCCGCAAGGTGATGAAGGCGGGCAAGTACACCACCGGCTACTACAGCGAGGTCCGCAAGGCCAAGCGCAAGGCCGAGGACAAGGACCTGTCCCTGCAGAAGGTGACGGTCGCCACGCCGTTCCCCATCTTCGCGCTGCGCACGCAGGACGACGGCGGCCTGATCCTGTACTCCCTGGCGCGCAACAGCCTGCTGACCGTCAAGGACAAAAAGAGCGGCGCCAAGCCGCCGATCCCGCCCGAGGCCGCCCACCTGCTCGACGGGACCGTCGAAGGCACCGACATCACCATGGCGGAGCTCTACCAGTTCGCCGCCATCGACCCGCCGCGCTCCAAGAAGGGCAAGGCGAAGGCCGACATCATCGCCCAAGCCGGAAGCATCTCCAAGGCCAGCACCCCCCCACCCCGCAACTCCTGAAGGTTGTCGTGGAACCACGCGCGTTTTAGAGCGACGTCGAGCGATCCGGGGGGAGTGGCAGGAGTGTCGTCTGCTGGGCGGCTACGGTGCGCCGTGCTGCGGTCGATGCAGCGGGGTGCGTGTGAGAGCGGCTCCCGCGTCCGGGCTCGTGCCGTAGAGACGCGGGGTCGGGCGTGGGTGCTTCGCGGGAAATCTCACGGCCTGGGGGCGGGGTGAGCGGCCGAGGCTGAGTGGCCTTGGGAGCGCGGCCTTGGGTGCTCAGTACAGGCGTTGCAGGGCCATGGCCAGGCAGAACAGCAGGACGAGCACCGCGAGGACCACGGTGGGGGAGGAGGCGCCGCCGTGGCGGTGCATCTCCGCGCGGGCGGTCCGGCAGGTGGGGCAGCGGCCCTCGACCACCGGGCCCGAGCAGCGGGCGCAGATCAGATGTTCGCAGCTCATCCGGCTGCCTCTCTTGAGAACCAAAGCACTTGTTCGCCAACATTCAGCCTATCCCGACTGTAAAGTCCCTATGCGTGCCAGGGCGCAGACCGGTCGAGGAGATCGTTTCCCGCCCCTACACTGCACGGGGACCGAACGGTCCGACGTCGGGGCCGTGACGTCCCTCCGCCTGGCGGGCCACCCGCACCGGACGCGGCCGGCGCGGGCGAGACCCCGGGCGGGCGCGTCCTCCCGGAGCCGTCCCGCGGGCGGGACTGCCGGGAGCGAGGTGGGGAGTGAGTCCGAGGCTCGCGCCCGCAGCATTCGCACGACAGCGGGGCCTAGGGGGCGTCCCTGGGCGAGACCGAGATGAGGTGGGGAGTGAGTCGAACAAGACGCACGACCGTACCTCGCCACGGGCGGCGGAGGCTCCGGCGGCCGCCCCTCGGGAGATGTGCCGGGCCTCGTGCTTTCGGTGTGCGCCCGTGCCGGGTCGGCGCCGCGCAGGCTCCAGGGGGTCCTCCTCCTGGAAAAGGGGCGGTGCGTCCCGGGGAGCCTGCCTTCGGTATGCGACCATGGCGGGTTCCGGCGGAGTATCATGCGGCCGCAGGCGGGTTGACGGACGGCCCGGAGGGCGGCAGGCTCGACCGGCGTTCGACCGGTGGCCCGATGATGCGGAGCGCACGCCGCGGCTCCGCGGCCCCGCAGGCGCAACGGCCCGCGGGTGTTCGCGGCCTCCGCTCACGAATTGCTACCGACAAACTACAGTCCGCTTCGTGCGGCGACAAGATGGAAGACGCGATTCCTCCCGTTCGCGACCGCGCGGGTCCCTCGCAGGAATGGTGCTGAACCGCCGTGATCCACTTCGACAACGTCACCAAGGTCTACAAGAACCAGAACAGGCCCGCACTCCAGCATGTGAACGTCGCCATCGAAAAGGGTGAGTTCATCTTCCTGGTGGGCCCCTCCGGTTCCGGCAAGTCGACCTTCCTGCGCCTCATCCTCAAGGAGGAACGTCCCACTCAGGGGCACGTGCACGTGGCCGGCAAGGACCTCAACCGGCTCAGCAACTGGAAGGTGCCCCACCTGCGCCGCCGCATCGGCTGCGTGTTCCAGGACTTCCGGCTGCTGCCCAACAAAAACGTCTTCGAGAACGTGGCGTTCGCCCTGGAGGTCATCGGCAAGCCGCGGCGCTTCATCCAGAAGGTCGTGCCCGAGGTGGTCGACCTGGTCGGGCTGGAGGGCAAGGCGCACCGGATGCCGCACGAGCTGTCGGGCGGCGAGCAGCAGCGCGTGGCCATCGCCCGGGCGTTCGTCAACCGGCCGATGATCCTGCTGGCGGACGAGCCCACCGGGAACATCGACCCGGCCACCTCCATCGGCATCATGAAGGTGCTGGACCGCATCAACCGGACCGGCACCACCGTCGTCATGGCCACCCACGACGCCGCCATCGTCGACGCGTTCCGCAAGCGCGTCGTGGAGCTCGAGGACGGCCGGGTCGTCCGCGACCAGTCGCGGGGCGTCTACGGCCAGGCGTACTGACGGGCCGACCGGGCGTGAACCCGCCGTCGGCCCGCGGCGTACCCCCCGTCGCATGGGATGGGCCCGCCTCGATCGACGAGACCGAACCCACCCGGACCGACCGAAGAGACTGACAGAGCCTGACCGGACGCACGCTCCCGGCGGGGCACAGGCGAGCAAGGACAGCGAGGCATGCGCGTACAGTTCGTTCTCCAGGAGATCTGGATCGGTCTCCGCCGGAACCTCACGATGACGGTCTCCCTC
This sequence comes from Actinomadura viridilutea, assembly GCA_003001795.1. Taxonomy (GTDB): domain Bacteria; phylum Actinomycetota; class Actinomycetes; order Streptosporangiales; family Streptosporangiaceae; genus Spirillospora; species Spirillospora viridilutea. Next base: position 140,499 of record PVNI01000001.1, read on the forward strand.
ATCATCACCGTCGCCATCGCCATGGCGCTCTTCGGCACCGGCCTGCTGGTGCGGGCCCAGGTCGAGGCGTCCAAGAGCTACTGGTACGACAAGATCGAGGTCTCGGTCTTCCTGTGCGCCCAGACCAGCTCCAACCCCGCCTGCAACAAGCAGGACGCCACCGAGGAGCAGAAGCAGGCGCTGAAGGCGGACCTGGAGAAGCTGCCCGAGGTGGCCAAGGTCGAGTACGAGAGCAAGCAGCAGGCGTACGCGCGCTTCAAGGAGCGCTTCTCCACCACCCCGGGGTTCGTGCAGAGCACCCGCGAGGGCGACATCCCCGACTCGTTCCGGATCCGGCTGAAGGACCCGGAGAACTACAAGTCGGTGGCGCAGGCGATGCTCGGCCGTCCCGGCGTCGACCAGGTCATCAACGAGAAGCAGATCCTGGACCGGTTCTTCCGCATCCTGGGCGGCCTGCAGGGGGCGGCGCTGGTGATCGCGCTGATCCAGGTGGTCGCGGCGGTGCTGCTGGTGGGCAACACGGTCCGGCTGTCGGCGTTCAACCGCAGGCGGGAGACCGGCATCATGCGGCTGGTCGGCGCGTCCAACACCTACATCCAGATGCCGTTCATCCTGGAGGGCGCGATCGCCGGCCTGATCGGCGGCATGTTCGCCTCGCTGCTGCTGGTGGCCAGCAAGTTCATGCTGATCGACCGGGTGGCCAGCCAGATGCAGTTCGCCAGCAAGCTCGGCTGGGGCACGGTGATCGCCGTCACCATCGTGTCGATCTGCTTCGGCGTGCTGCTGTGCGCGATCGCCTCGTTCCTCACCCTGCGCCGCTACCTGAAGATCTGACCGGCTCCGGGCCGCAGGCCGCCGCTCCGCACCGCCCGCCCCGTACCGCCGACCCGCCGGAGGCGTGATGCTTACACTGGCCGCATGTTCCGGTTGACCGGTCGCGTGCTGCGCGTGTCGGCCGTCGTGGTCGCGGTGGTGTGCGCCTACGCCGCCGGAATGATCACCGGCGGCGGGCCGCCCGTGGAACGCCGCGCGGACGAGTCGGCCGCGCCGTCGCTGCTGGACGAGGCGGCCACGCGGATCGGCCGCGCGGCGGCGCATCCGGTCGATCGCGGCACGCTCGACCGCGCCGCCATCGACGGGATGCTGCGCTCCCTCGGCGACAAGTGGGCCCGCCACTACTCGGCGCAGGAGTTCGACGACTTCCAGGGCAGGCTGAACGGCCGCTACAGCGGCGTCGGGCTGTGGCTGGGCACGGTCGAGGACGGCGGCGCGGGACGGAACGCCGACCGGCGCGTCCGGGTGGCCAGCGTGCAGCCCGGCTCGGCGGCCGAGCGCGCCGGCGTCCGGGTCGGCGACCTCATCACGCACGTGGGCTCCACCGACGTCACCGGCTGGGACGCCGCGCGGATCGCGGCGCAGCTGCGCGGGCGGCCGGGCACCGGCGTCGCCCTGACCGTGGAACGCGACGGCGCGCCGCAGCGGTTCTGGCTCGTGCGCACCCCGGTCGCCGGAAACGACGTCACCGTGGCGGACCTGGCCGACCACACCCGCCTGATCCGCGTCGGCGCGTTCACGCGGGGCGTGGGCCGCCAGGTGCGCGGCGCGGTGGCCGGCGCCGCCGGCCCGCCCCGCGGCGGCCTCCTGCTGGACCTGCGCGGCAATCCCGGCGGGCTGCTGGACGAGGCGGTGGAGACCGCGTCGGCGTTCCTGCCCGGCGGACCGGTGGTGATCTACGAGCATCGCGGCGAGCACGGCATGATCAGCGAGCGGCGGGACGTCACCCGGCCGGGCGACGCCGAGACGCCGCTGGTCGTGCTGGTCGACGCGGGCACCGCCAGCGCCGCCGAGGTGGTCGCCGGGTCGCTGCGCGACCGCGACCGCGCGGTGATCGTAGGATCCCGTACCTACGGGAAGGGGTCGGTGCAGGAGCCGATCCGGCTCGCCGACGGCTCGGCGATCGAGCTGACCGTCGGTCGCTACCGGACGCCGAGCGGCCGTAACCTCGATGGCGTGGGGATCGAGCCGGACGTGGCCGTCTCCGCGAACCGTCCCCCCAAGGAGGCCGAGCGGCGCGCCCAGGAGGTGCTGCGCGGGCTGCTCGCCACGCTGCCCAGACCAGCGGCGGGCAGCGTGCTGGACAAGGACCGAGGCTGATCACGTGCCACGCGAGACAGGGCGCAAGCTCATCGCGCAGAACAAGCGTGCCCGCTACGACTACCACATCGACGACACGTGGGAGGCGGGCCTGGTGCTGATGGGCACGGAGGTGAAGGCGCTGCGCGCCGGCCGTGCCTCGCTCGCCGACGGTTACGCCCACATCAAGGACGGGGAGGTGTGGCTGGAGAACGTCCACATCCCCGAGTACCTGCAGGGCACCTGGACCAACCACGCCCCCCGCCGGCCGCGCAAGCTGCTGCTGCACCGGCGAGAGATCGACAAGATGGCCGGGAAGGCGGCCGAGGCGGGGTGGACGCTGATCCCGCTGTCGCTGTATTTCAAGGACGGCAAGGCCAAGGTCGAGATCGGTCTGGCCCGTGGTAAGAAGACCTACGACAAGCGCCAGGCCATCGCCAAGCGCGAAGCCGACCGGGAGATGCGGCGGGCGGCCGCGGCACGGTTCAGGAGACGGTGAAGGGTGTCGATGAACAGCCCGGGTAGCGCGTCGCGCGGGTCCGGACGGCGTTTCCGCGCGCGCGGCAGGCGATGGGGCCGGCGGGGTCCCGGGATGTCCAGGCCGCGCCGGGTGGTCTCGGTGGCGGGCTGCGGCCTGCTGGTCGCGAGCATGACGTCGGGGTGCTTCGCCGAGCCGTCCGCCATGCCCACGGTGCGGGACTTCCTGATCGCCTGGGAGGTCGGCAACTACGAGGCCGCGGCGAGCAAGACGATCGGCGCGGACCGCAAGGCGGTGGCCGAGCAGCTCGGCTCGCTGCGGCGGCAGCTGGACGCGGCGTCCCTGCGGCTCGGCCTCGGTCTGCCGGTGCCGCCCGGCGGCACGCCCGCCAAGGCGATCACCAAGAACGGCGACAACGCGGTCGCCCGGTTCGCGGTGAAGATCGACTTGGGGGAGAACGGCCAGCCGTGGACCTACGAGGGCCGGATGCGGCTGCGCCGGGTGGACGGCGACTGGAAGGTGATCTGGGACCCGTCGATCATCCATCCGCGGCTGCGGGACGGCATGCGGCTGGCGGTGCTGACCGAGGTGTCGCCGCGCGCCCCGATCTACGACGCCGACGACCGGCGCATGCTGCGCAAGGTCCGGACCGACATCGTCGGCGTGTACCCCGGGCAGCTGCGCGACCCGGAGAAGATGCTCGAGCAGCTCACCCGCGTCACCAAGATCGACGGCGGGCGCAAGCTGGACACCGAGCGGCTGGTCGGACGGGTCAACTCGGCGCCGCCGGAGCGGTTCCTGCCGCTGCTGACGCTGCGGCACCCGCAGGGCGTGGCGATCGCGCAGCGGATGCCGCAGGGCGCCGGGCTGCGCGTGCAGACGGTCTGGGCGCCGATCGCCTCCGCCGCCGCGCCCGAGCTGGTCGGCGAGCTCGGCCCGGCCACCGCCGACCGGCTGCAGCAGGTCGGGGCGCCCTACCAGCCGGGGGACACCATCGGCGTCAGCGGCATCCAGCTGCTGCTGCAGCGGCGGCTGGCCGGCACGCCCACCGTCCGGGTGGTCGCGCAGGACCCGTCCGGCCGGAACGTCCAGGAGCTGCGCTCGTGGGTCGGCCAGGAGCCGCAGCCCGTCCGCACCACCCTCGACGCGGCGTTCCAGCGCAGCGCGGACCGGACGCTGGCCAGGGTGCCGGCGCCGGCGTCCATGGTGGCCCTGCGGCCCAGCACGGGCGAGGTGCTGGCCGTGGCGAACAACAAGCTGACGGGCGGCCGCAACCTGGCGATGGAGGGCAGCTACCCGCCCGGGCTGACGTTCGGGATCGTCTCGGCCGAGGCGCTGCTGCAGCGCGGCCTGACCAAGAACACGCCCACCGACTGCCCCGCCTCCGCCACCGTCGGCGGCCAGACGTTCACCAACCCCGGCGGCAAGGCCGGCGGCAAGCGGCCCCTGCAGAAGAACTTCGCCTACTCCTGCGCCACCACCCTGGCCCAGCTCAGCACCCGGCTGGACGCGGCGACGCTGCTGGCCGAGGCGGGCCGGTTCGGGCTCGGCAAGGACTGGGGGCTGACCGTGCCGGCGTTCACCGGAACGGTCCCGAGCCCCCGCAACGACGCCGAGAAGGCCGCCGTCGCGATCGGGCAGGGCGGGGTGCGGGTCAGCCCGCTGGCCATGGCCCTGGTCGCCGGAGCGGTGGAGACGGGCACCTGGCGGCCCCCGTACCTGCTGCGCGAGCCGCAGGACCCCACGATGGCCGCCCCGCAGACCCTGCCGCCCGTCGCCACGTCCGACCTGAAGGACCTGGTGCGGCGCTCGGTGTTCGAGGGCACCGCCCGGGCCGCCAACGTGCCCGGCGGCGGCAAGGTGACGGGCGTGGCCGCCACGGTCACGTACAAGGAGAACGGCCGTGACAAGGTCGTCTCGTGGTTCGTGGGCTCGCGCGCCGACACCGCCTTCGCGATCGCCGTGGAGGGCCAGTACAACGCCGCCCAGCTCGCCGCCACGTTCCTGCGGGGCGGCATCCCGTCGACGCCCGTGGGCGGCGCCGCGGCCCGCTGATCGCCGGGCCGCGGGCCCGTGTTACGGCCTCGCGGATGGTCGTTGCAGCTTTGTTATCTCTTTACTCTGGGGGCGCAACCATCCGGGGGCTCCCGCTCGTCTTTATGGGTGACTGAGGAACCGCTTGGGGGGTTGCGGACTCAGTCGCCGTGATGAGACCAGAGCCTCGTCTCGGGGGAGGCTCTGCTGTCCGGACCGGCCCGACCCTGCCGGTCGGCCCCGGTGGGCGAGCGGTTCTCGCCGCCCACCGGGGCATCACACTGTCTGGGGGGATTTTCCGTGGCGCCGTCCGCGTTATCCTTGTAGCGTCATCGTCGGGACGTGTCCCGGTTGACAACTGAACATGGGGGTGACCGGTTTCGACTTCGGCTGGTCGAGACAGGGGAAGCGGGCCGAGGGTTGCGGTCGTGACCTCGTAAATCCCGTGACCGCGAACCAATAACTGCCAACCAGAAGCAGTCCGAGTTCGCCCTCGCCGCCTGAGCGAGGAGCGACTCTGTCGGCCCGGGAGCGTCTCCGACCCGGGATCCGGCATCATGAGGAGACTCCACCTGCGCGCCCGGTCGCGGGGTGCGTAGGGACAGCGCACAGCGACTGAGCCCGTCGGCGACTTGCCTGCGAGAGCGCCGGGGCCGAGAAACCGCCTAGCAGGCTGCGCCCGGAGAAGCCCTGGCTCATCACCGAAGGACGCGGGTTCGATTCCCGCCACCTCCACAACTCCACAAGCCGCTGGCCAGACACGCTCTGGCCAGCGGCTTTTTGCTATCCACCCACCTCCCGCCGGCCGAGCACCTCATCCGTTCGGGCAGACACGACAGCGTCGGTCCGCGATCGCGCCTGTGGTGACGGCGGTGTGCGCCGACCGGCCCGTGGACGGTAGCCACGGTTCGCCGCGGTGCAACTGCTGGCCAGGCTGGTGCGCCACCTGCGTGTGTCGTGCAGCCTAAGGTCGCCGACGGGTGAAAGGCCGACCGGCCGCCAGAGTCTACGAATCCAACTGAATGAAATCCCGACTCCGCCGTCATAGACTCGCAGGTCAGCAAGTGTCGGCCCCGCGCACGCGGGGATGCTCCACAACGACACCGGCTTTTATGCGCAGGGTCCTCGTCGGCCCCGCGCACGCGGGGATGCTTCGATCATCGGGTCGGGCGTGACCGAGGATGAGGTGTCGGCCCCGCGCACGCGGGGATGCTCCCTCGCCGAAATGCAGGCGACCGCCCATGCGCTGGGGAGCAAGTGTCGGCCCCGCGCACGCGGGGATGCTCCCTGGTGGGACCCGACCTCCGGCATCGTTGTCACGTCGGCCCCGCGCACGCGGGGATGCTCCGCGGGCTGTGTGCATCAACGTCACTGAGCCTGCGTCGGCCCCGCGCACGCGGGGATGCTCCCCGGCATCACCGGTTCGGCCTAGCGTCTGCCGCGTCGGCCCCGCGCACGCGGGGATGCTCCGAGGGCGAGATACCCGAGGACCCGCTGCTCGGGGTCGGCCCCGCGCACGCGGGGATGCTCCCCGTTCTGCGTACGGTTCTCGGTGCCGCGTTCCGTCGGCCCCGCGCACGCGGGGATGCTCCCTTCGTCATGTCGATCGCGTCCCCGATGTCCGGGTCGGCCCCGCGCACGCGGGGATGCTCCGCTCCCTGACTACCGGGCCCTATCCGCTGAGTAGTCGGCCCCGCGCACGCGGGGATGCTCCTCGATCACTGTCGGGCGTCTCGGGATCGTGCCGGTCGGCCCCGCGCACGCGGGGATGCTCCCTTGCGCCATCATCTGTCCCATGGCTACTGCCGGTCGGCCCCGCGCACGCGGGGATGCTCCCGCCGCAGAGCCCTCATCGTCGGCGCCAGCGGTGTCGGCCCCGCGCACGCGGGGATGCTCCCGACTCCTCTGTGTCCTCTCGGAAATGGGGATCGTCGGCCCCGCGCACGCGGGGATGCTCCTCTCGTTGCGGAGAGTAGCGCGAATTTCAAATTGTCGGCCCCGCGCACGCGGGGATGCTCCGCTGCTGATCTACTGCCGGGCGGGGTGCGAGCGGTCGGCCCCGCGCACGCGGGGATGCTCCACAGCGAAAGCGCCCCGCCCACCGATGTCACGGTCGGCCCCGCGCACGCGGGGATGCTCCGAGCATCGGCGGCGCCTGGAACATCCTGGGCGAGTCGGTCCCGCGCACGCGGGGATGCTCCCGCCTGCGCGGCCTCGCGGGTGGACGTCTCCACGTCGGCCCCGCGCACGCGGGGATGCTCCCAGCATCGAGAGCACTGTCAGGGCGATGACTGCGTCGGCCCCGCGCACGCGGGGATGCTCCCTGACGAGCGGAGCCGAGGCGCTCCGGCGACATGTCGGCCCCGCGCACGCGGGGATGCTCCTCCTGCCGGGCCTTGCCGGGCGCCGGTAAAGCTGTCGGCCCCGCGCACGCGGGGATGCTCCCACCTCGGCGGGCCGGCCGCCGCTCGGTGACACGTCGGCCCCGCGCACGTGGGGATGGTCCTGACCGCCCACGCCGCCGTGAACGCGGTCTTGAGTCGGCCCCGCGCACGCGGGGATGGTCCGCGGCGTCGCTTCGCGATGGCCCTTCGGGCCACGTCGGCCCCGCGCCCGCGGGGATGGTTCGCTGCCACCGAGTCAACGTACGGCGCTTACGGTGTCGGCCCCGTGCACGCGGGATGATCACCGGGCGTAGACCGCCGCGACGAACCGGTCTTGGTCGACTTCGCGCATGCGGAGTTCTCCTTGCATGTGGCGAATGTGTGGAGGCGAACTTGTGGCGGGGGAGAGTGCCCCCCGTCGGTGTGGGGGACGGCCGGGGTGTGTGATTGCGGTTAGGAGCGGGCGGTCGCCGGGGTGGGGTGGGGTTCTGTGGCTGTGTCGTCGGAGCGGATCACCGTGAGGGAGATCGCTGCCGCGCCGAGGGCGCCGATGATGGCGAACGCGTAGAAGCCCCAGGGGTAGGCGAGACCTGCCGACAGCAGGGAGCCGCCGAGCAGCGGGCCGCAGATCGCGCCGATGCGTCCGACGCCGGCCACGGCGCCCAGGCCGGTCGCGCGGCTCGCCACCGGGTAGGCGCGGCCGACGGCGGCGTAGACCAGCACCTGCGCGCTGAACACGAAGCAGCCCGCCAGGAAGACCGCCGCGTACAGGCCGACGCTCGGCAGCTTGACGCTGAGCAGCGCCAGGAACACCGCCGCGGCGCCGAACCAGGCGATCGTGGCCGGCCGGACGCCCCTGCGGTCGGCCACATATCCGGCAAGGAGCAGACCGGCGACGGCGCCGACGTTGAGGGTGAGCAGCAGACCCAGCGCGGCGCCGAGCGGGTAGCCGGCCTGCCGCATGATTTCCGGCAGCCAGGTGTTCAGGCCGTACACCAGCAGCAGCCCCATGAAGGAGGCCACCCAGAACGCGAGTGTTGTGCGCAGCAGGCCGCCCTTGAACAGGGCTCCCACCGTGACGCCGGTGGTCGCCTTTGCCGCACCAGACGTGCGGGCCGCCAGGAACGAGGTGGACTCGGGCAGGTACCGCACCATGAGCGGCACCAGCACCAGCGAGGGCAGGGCGCCGACCACGAACATGGTGCGCCAGCCCAGCGACGGGATGACCGCTATGCCCAGCAGTGCGGTGAGAACGGCTCCGACGTGGTAGCCGGTCATGATCGTCGTGGTGGCGCTGCTGCTGCGGCCGCGCCGGGCATGCTCGCCGACCAGCGTGATCGCGGTGGGCAGGCAGCCGCCCAGCCCGAGACCGGCCAGGAAGCGCAGCAGGCCGAACACCGCGGCCGACGGCGCGGCCGCGCACAGGCCGGTGAACACCGAGAAAGCGATCACGGAGGCGATCAGTGCCTTGCGGCGACCGACGATGTCGGTGATGGCACCGATCGCCAGCGCGCCGATCGTCATGCCGACCAGGCCCACCGTGGACACCGCCGACGCGGTGCCCGGTGTCAGGTCCCAGACGTGCTCGCGCAGCAGCACGGGCAGGACGGTGCCGAGCACCACCAGGTCGAAGCCGTCCAGGAGCACGGCTGCCCAACAGAGCGGCAGCGCCCACGAACGAGCGGGGTGGGACGGGGACGCCATGCACGACCTCCTGTGAACTGCCTCATGAAATGGGGTGGCGTCCATGCTCTCCGCAGGTCAGCGTGCTGCCGCGGATCGCCTTCCGGTGAATGGAAGGGACTTCGTAACGATCAGTGAGGGCGCGGTCGCCCGGCTCGGCAGCCCGGCATGGCGGCGAGGGAGGGCGAAGCGTCGCGGTGACGTCGGTCGCGGGTCTCTCGTGCAACCGTCCATCAAGGGACGCGGTGGCGAGTCCTGCCTGGTGCTGCCGGTCTCTAGGTCGTGCGCGACGTCCACGAGCATCTGCGCGGGGCGATGTCGAGGAAGTCTGCGGCGAGGATGGCCTCCAGGATTGAGCTGGCGCGGCGCCATGCGGTTGAACGTGAGCAGCGTGAACCCTCAGCTGGAGAGAGCGACTGGCGCAGAGCCCGCCGTGACTTTCGCCGCCTCTTCACCGCGTCGGTCCAGACGGGCAGAGTGTGCTAGGCAGGACCCGGTGGTGCCGACCTCTCGATGCGCTGTCGTTCGTCCAGTCGCGTTTGTTTCGGTGACGAACTGCATGGATGGCAGGGGCGCTCTCATTGGTCGGTGAAAGCGTCAGATTCAGTGGGTGTTCTGACGAACCATTGCAGTTCGGTGATCGGGCGATCATAACGGAAATGGTGCAGGTCACCACTGGATTGGGTCTCTCCTTTCGGAGGGTGATTGCTTCTTCGTCGCCGGTGCCGTGTAGAACATGTGCGACGGGGGCGTGATGGCATGAATGCACGGCCGCGTTGTGTTTGCGGAACGTCGGCGGCCGATGGTGTGATTTATCCCGCCCGGCGACGGGGGCGGTTTGCCAGGGAGGGACACGGGCGTGGAATCCGGATCGGTGCTCGCCGGCAGGTATCGGCTCACCAAGCGGCTCGGCCGGGGCGGCATGGGAGAGGTGTGGGCCGCCGAGGACACGCAGCTGCGGCGGCGGGTCGCGGTGAAGATCGTCCTGGCGGCGATGTCCGACTCGTCCGCGGTGGTCGCGCGGCTGCGGAGGGAGGCCGAGAACGCCGCGCAGCTGCAGCACCCGGGGATCACCGTCGTGCACGACATCGGGGAGCACGACGGCCACCCGTTCTTCGTGATGGAGCTGCTGGACGGCACCGATTTCACCGAGATGCTGGCTCGCAACCCCCGCGGCCTGCCGGTCGACCGGGTTCTGGAGACGGGCGCCGCGGTGGCGGACGCGCTGGCCTACGCGCACCGCAGGGGCGTGGTGCACCGCGACATCAAGCCGGCCAATCTGATGGAGCTCGCCGAGGGCGGCGTGAAGATCTGCGACTTCGGGATCTCGCGGTCGGTCGACGCCACCGGGCAGCTCACCGCCACCGGCGGGATGCTGGGCACGCCCGCCTACATGGCGCCCGAGCAGTACGAGGGGCGGCCCGCGGACGCCCGCACCGACCTGTACGCCTTCGGCTGTACCCTGTACGCGTTGTTGACCGGCGACGCGCCGTTCGACGGTGAGACGGTGCCCGCGCTGATGCGGCAGCACCTGACCGTCGCACCGGTGCCGCCGTCGCGGCACCGACCCGACATCCCGCCGGAGCTGGACCGGCTCGTCCTGTGGCTGCTCGCCAAGAACCCGGCCGACCGGCCCGGCTCGGCCGAGGAGGTGGCCGAGCGGCTGCGGGCCCTGGCCTCCGGCCGTCCCGTGCCGCCCGTACAGCACCCGTCCTCGCCTCCGAGCCCGAACGCGGCTCCGGTGCCCCCGCCGGTGAATCCGGCCCCCGCCGCCCCGTACCCGGGTGCGCCGCAGCCCGTCCAACCCGCCCCCGGCGTGCAGACACCGCAGCCGTGGCCGGTGGGCGCCGTCCCCGCCTCCAGCGTCCCGCCGGGCGTGGGTGCCGCACCTGCCCCGAACGTCCCCCCGGCGGCGGGAGCCGTGCCCGCGGCGGGCGTCGGACCGATGACCCCGCCGGCGGCCGGGGTGCCGCAGGGCGGCTCTCCGCCGCCCACGAAGACGGGGCGCCGCGCGTTCCTGATCAGCGGGGTCGTCCTGCTCGGTGCGGCCGCGGGAGGCGGTTGGTGGGCGGCGAACATGCTGACCTCCGAGGAGCCCGAGAACGTCACTCTCAAGGGGCACACCGACAACGTGCTCGCGGTGGCGTTCAGCCCCGACGGCAGGACCGTGGCCTCAGGCGGCCAGGACGGTACCGTGCGGCTCTGGGACGTCCACGGCGAGCGCGCGGTCGCCGTCCTGGACGACTACGGAAAAGAGATCGACGCGGTGGCCTACAGTCCGGACGGCCGGATCCTCGCCGGCGCCGGGATGGGCGACGGCGTGCAGCTGTGGGACGCCAGGACCAGGCGCGCCCTCGCCGTCCTCAAGGACGAGGGCACCAGGATCGCGTCCCTGGCGTTCAGCCCGAACGGCAAGATCCTGGCCGTCGCCGACAGCGGCGGGCCCTCCATGCGGCTGTGGGACATGACCACTCGACGCGTGCGCGCCGAGCTGAGGGGCCTGGCCTACAACGCCGAGTCGGTCGCGTTCAGCCCGAACGGCAAGATCCTGGCGATCGGCAGCAACCAGCACCCGGTGACGCTGTGGGACGTGGCGTCCGCGCGCGAGATCGCGAACCTCGGCGGCCACGATGACGGCACCTTCGCGGTGGCGTTCAGCCCGGACGGCAAGACCGTGGCGTCCGGCGGAGGCGACAACAAGGTGCGGCTGTGGAGCGTGGCGACCAAGCGCATGATCGGCACGTTCGACAACGCCGCCAACTGGATCAAGTCGCTCGCCTACAGTCCGGACGGCAAGTACCTGGCCGCGGGCGACGCCGACGGCACGACCTGGGTGTGGGACCTGGCCACCAACCGGCCCACCGCCTACAAGGTCCGCGTCATGACGGTCGAGTCGCTCGCGTTCAGCCCGGACGGCAGGACCTTGGCCACCGGCCATGTCGACCACACGGTGCGGCTGTGGCAGGTCGGCTCCGGCACCGAGTGACATCGATGCGCTAGGTCGACCGGGTGAAGTGCTCGATGATCGCTTCGGCGTCGCGGGGCGTGTGGGTGATGAGGTGGAGGTCCCAGCGGGACGCGGCGGCGCGTTCGCGGTCGATGGCCGACCACAGCCAGCGCAGGCTCTCGGCCGGGTCCAGGCCGCCGCGGCCGGCGCCGAACAGCGGGAAGGCGATCGACCGCAGTTTCTCCCGTTCGGCCAGGCGGAAGACGTTGTGGACGGCGCGGGACATGGCCTCCGGGGAGAACTCGTAGCCGTCGCCGTCGGGGCGGGGGACGGCCACCGCGGCGTGGTAGACGCGGCGGACTCCGGCCTCGCGCAGCCGCCCCGGGTCGGTCGCCGCGACCGTGCCGGGGGCGACGGGAAGGCCGAGGCGTCCGTGGGTCTGCTTCCAGCGGGTGAGCTCCGCCTGGATGACGTCGTTGAGAAGTTCGCCGCTTTCGCCGTATTCGGCGCAGGCGCGGCGGAGGGCGGCCGACAGCGAGTTCCGGAAGATTTTGGACGCTTCCAAATAGATGTTTTCTGAGGACACTATTACGTCGACGCCCTGGATCATCTCCACCGGCATGTAGTTCAGCGTGACCGGGCCGAGAGGCAGCACGGCGGGGCTGCGGGGAACGCGGGCGTGGCGCGAAACCCGGGACGGCAGGCACAGCCGCAAAATCGCCTCGGCCGTCTCGTCCACGACGACCTGTTCGTGGTGCTTGCGGAAGCGCTCGGTGCTGACCCCGTAGATCTGCGCGGCCTTCCTGCGGCGTTCGCCGATCGGCCAGTCGCGGGTGCCGTCCGCGAGCCCGAAGGTGTAGGCGGCCGCGGCGGCGAGGTTTCCGCCCAGGTCGGCCACGGCGCGGCGCAGGACCTCCTCGATCGCCGCGGGCCGGTAGGCGTCGGCCGAGGCGTCCAGGCCGCACAGCTGGGCGGCGGCCTGCAGCGCGCCGAGCCGGCTGTCGCGCAGCCGGGTCAGCCCCCGTTCGCGCAGAGTCCTGAGGTCGGCGGCGAGTTCGTCGTGGCGTGGGGGCTGCATGGCTGCGATGGGCGGAACGTGGTCGGCTTTGGGGCGGATCCTGGTCGGTGGCTGGAATTTCCGGAAGAAAAAGACGCCTTTGCTGTTGGATGTGAGACTGACTACCGACATCGACTGTAACGGGGGCCGCCTCGCAGCGCGGTAACCGTGTAGGCGCTACTGGGAGGAAGGGCTCCATGGCCGTCGACGAGTCGGAAACCTCCGAACGGGACGAGGAGCGCGCGCAGTCGGCGGCACCGGCCGAAACCGACGCCGCGCCGCCAGGGGTCTCGCCGACCGAGCTGGCCGAGCGGCTGGCGGCGATCGAGAGCGCGGTCGCGGAGTTCCACCGCAGGTCGGCGCACCGCGAGTCGGTCATCGACCGGCTGCACGAGGAGAACCAGCGGCTGCGCGGGGGCCTGTACCGCACCATCCTCGACCCGGTCGTGACCGACCTGATGCGCATGTACGACGCCCTGCGGCGGGAGGCCGACCGGCTGACCGAGGAGGGGGACCCGGCGGTCGGGCGGCTGCTGGAGAGCTTCGCCGACGACACGCTGCTGATGCTGGAGCGCTGCGGGCTGGAGGAGTTCACCGCGCAGCCCGGCGACCCTTTCGAGGTGGGCCGGCACGCCGCGGCGGCGGTGGTGCCGGTGGACGACGAGGCGCTGGACAACACGGTGGCCGAGGTCGTGGCGACCGGTTTCGTCGAGCGGGAGACGGGGCGGGTGCGCCGTCCCGTGCGGGCCCGTTTCCACCGCTTCACGCCCGCCGAGCCGACGGCCTCCGAGAGCGACGGCGCCGGCGGCGGGACGTCGGACGCGGACGCGGTCGCGGACGCGTCCTGACGGCGGCGCCCGACAGCGTTACCCGGACGGAACGAGGGGACCACCGCACATGCCAACCTTCGGTATCGATCTCGGTACCACCTATTCGTGCATCGCGTACGTCGACGAGACCGGCCGGCCCGTCGTCGCCAAGAACGCCCTCGGGCAGGACACCACTCCGTCGGTGGTGTACTTCGAGACCCCCGACAACGTGGTGGTCGGGCAGGACGCCAAGAACTCGGCCAAGCTGTTCCCCGACCAGGTCGTCTCGCTGATCAAGCGGCAGATGGGGCAGCAGTTCGAGCTGACCTTCCACGGCACGACGCACACCCCCGAGTCGATCTCCGCGCTGATCCTCAAGGAGCTGGCGCGCGCCGCCGCCGAGCACACCCACGAGGAGGTGCGCGACGTCGTCATCACCGTGCCCGCCTACTTCGGCGTGGCCGAGCGGGAGGCCACCCGCAACGCGGGGAGGATCGCCGGGCTCAACGTGCTCAACCTGATCCCCGAGCCGGTGGCCGCGGCGCTGCACTACGACGCGCTGTCCCGCGAGGGGGAGTCCACGATCCTGGTGTACGACCTGGGCGGCGGCACGTTCGACACGACGGTCATCCGCCTGGAGGGCGACGACGTGCGGGTCGTGTGCACCGACGGGGACCACCGGCTCGGCGGCGCGGACTGGGACGAGCGGATCTCCGACCACCTGCTGGAGGCGTTCCTGGCGGAGAACCCCGGCTCGTCGGCGGCCGACAGCGAGGACTTCCTGCAGGAGCTCGCCATCGCCGCCGAGGACCTGAAGAAGGGGCTCAGCTCGACGGTGTCGAGGCGGTACAACATGCGCTTCGACGGCGGCACGGCCCGGGTGGAGCTGACCCGCGAGACGTTCGAACGCCTCACCGAGGACCTGCTCGGCCGCACCTTCGAGATCACCAGGCGCACCATCGAGGCCGCCGCCGCGCAGGGCATCGACCGCTTCGACGACGTGCTGCTGGTCGGCGGCGCGGTGCGCATGCCCGCGGTGGCCGAGGGCCTGCGCGAGCGTTTCGGGTTCGAGCCGAAGCTGCACGACCCGGACCTGGCGGTGGCCAAGGGCGCCGCCCGGTACGCGGAGATCGAGGCCGTGAAGGTGCGGCTGCCCGGGGACGGCGACGGCGCGGCGGCGTCCGGTCCCGAGGCCGAGCGGGTGGTGGCGGAGGCCGCCGAGCAGCTCGGGATGGAGCCGGAGAAGGTCCGCATGCTGGCGGGCCGGCGGGTGACCACGGTGGTGCCCCGCGCGTTCGGCGTCAAGACGGTCGATTTCGCCGACGACGGCAGCGAGGTGTTCTCGGTGAGCCACGTGCTCAAGGCCAACACCCCGCTGCCCGCGGAGCCGGGGCCGGAGCGGTTCGCCACCGCCTACGAGAACCAGACCGAGATCAAGGTGGAGATCTGGGAGCAGGCCGGGGCGGTGGAGTCGGAGGACCTGGCGGACAACGCGAAGATCGGCGAGGGGGTCATCACCGGCCTGCCGCCGCTGCGCAAGGGGTCCCCCATCGACATCACCTTCGCCATGGACGAGCTCGGCACGCTCAAGGTGCACGCCGTCGAGCTGCAGACGGGCAAGGACCTGAACATCGAGGTGCGCATCCAGGGATTGTCGGAGCAGCAGGTCGACCAGGCGAAGCAGGCCGTGGCGCGGTACTCGGTCTCGGAGTGACCGCGCCCGCCGACGACGGCCGGCCGCCGGCCCGCGGATGACGGACGAGGGACGCCGTGTTCGACAAGGACGCCTATCGGCGCGCGGTGCTCGACCCGGCCCGCGCGCTGGGCAACACGCCGCCGCCGGACCTTCTGGTCCGCTACGGGCTGCGCGGGTCGCCGCGTCCGGGGCCCGCGGAGCTGGACGAGCACCTGGCGCAGGTCGTCGCGTACTGGCGGACCCTCAAGCAGCAGAAGCGGACCTACGCCAAGCTCGTCGACGCCCTGCTGGCCGGGCACAGCGAGCTGGCGAGGGCCGGTCTGCTCACCTGGGAGGGGCTGAACGAGGAGACGCGGCGGCGGGTGGCCGCGGCCGAGGACCGCCTGGCCGAGACGGTCCGCGGGCTGGCCACGACGACCTCGCTGATCAGCCGCGCCGCGTTCGACCACCTGGTGGCCGACACCGGCGGCGCCTGCTCCGAGGCCCGGGTCCGCAAGGTGCTGGCCGACCACGGCGTCGGCGTCGCCGAACGGTCCTGGGAGCTGCCGGACGCCGGCCCGCTGCCGGCGTACCGCACGCTGCGCGACGCCCTCGGGAAGCTCGGCCTGCGGCTGTCGGCCGAGGCGGTGGTGGGGGCGGACGCCGTCCGGCGGGGCTTTCGCCTGCGCGACGGGTTCCGCCTGACGACCGCGTCGGCGGCCGGCCCCGCCGGGCCGCTGACCGAGGACATGATCGCCGCGGCGATCCGGCGGTCGGCGGGGCGGGCGCGCGACGAGGGCAAGGCCGCGACCGACGGCGTGCTGTCCGTGCTGGCCGAGGCGGCGCGCGAGCCGGGACGGCTGGACGCGCTGCTGCTGTGGGAGGTCATGGAGATCCTGCGGCCGCAGGCGGAGGCGGGGCTGCCCGCCAAGGTGCTCGCGGCGCGGGCCGCCGAGCTCGGGCTGGTCCGCGAGGAGGCCGACGAGCTGGCGCTGGCGATGCTGGACCGCGGCGGCCGTCCGGCCGGTGCGGCGGGACGCGTCCGGGAGGCGCTCCAGGACGGGCGGCTGCGCGCCGCCGAGCGCCTGCTGTCCGCGCTGCCCGCCGAGGAGGAGCGGGATCTGCGCGCCGAGGTGGAGGAGAAGGCGCGGCAGGTGGCGGCGTGGACCGAGCAGGCCGCCCGGGAGCGGGCGGCCGGGCGGACGGAGGCCGCCGCCGAGCTGCTGGACCGGGCGTCGCGCGTCGCCGCCGACGACGACGCGATCGCCGACCGGCTGCGTGCGCTGCCGCCGCCCCCGCCCGGCGACGTGCGCGTCGGCGTGCAGGACGGCCGCGTGTCGGTGGCGTGGACGCCCGGCGCGGTGCGCGTCGGGCCGGTGCGGTACCGGGTGGTGCGGACCGTCGGGGCGCCCGCGGGCGGGGCCTCGGCAGGCGCGGCGATCGGGGAGACCGACGCCAACGAGCTGGTCGACCGCGATCCGCCGCCCGCCGAGGAGCTGTACTACAGCGTGTTCGCCGGCCGGGCGGAAGGCGTCTGGTCGGCGCCTGCCGCGGGCCGCCCGGTGACGGTCCTGCCGGAGGTCGGCGACGTGTCCGTCCGGGCGGAGGAGCGGCAGGTGGCGGTGACGTGGCGGTTCCCCGCGGGCGCCGCCGAGGCCGTGGTGACGCGGCTGGACGAGGGCGCCGACCAGCGGGCGGAAGGGCGTCCGTCCCGGACGGTGCCCGCCGACCGGGGCGGATTCGCGGACACCGAGGTGACCCCCGGACGGCTCCACCGCTACCGCATCCGCGTGGCGTACGTGCGGTCCGACGGTTCCCGCAGGTTGTCGCGGGGCGTCGTCGTCACCGCGCTGCCCGAGGCGCCGCCGGAGCCGGTGCGGGACCTGGCGGTGGACCTCACCGAGGGGGACGGACCGCCGGTCGCCCGGATCACGTGGATCGCGCCGTCCCGCGGCCGCGTGGTGATCCGCACTTGTGACGAGAGACCGCCCTGGCCTCCCGGTACGCGCATCCCGCAGGAGGAGGCGGAGCGGTATGGGCGGGAGGTCCCCGGCGCGGCCGCGCGCGGCGCCGACGGACGCATGACGCTGACCACGCGCGTCGACACCGCGGCCCGCAGCCACTTCGTCGCGGTGAGTCTGGGCGCGGGCTTGGCGGTGGTGGGGGCCTCCGCCGCGTTGGCCTTGGTCGAGCCGGTGCGGGAGCTGACCGCCCGGCGGCAGGGCGACACGGTGGCGTTGAGCTGGATCTGGCCGTCCGACGCCCAGCTCGTGCGGGTGGCGTGGGCGCCGGTCGACGACGAGGCGGCCGGACCGGCCCCCGAGCCGGAGGACGCCGTGGAGATCAGGCGCCGGGCGTACGAGGACGACGGCTGCCGCCTGACGGTCGGGCCCGGCGCGGCGCGGGTGACCGTGCGCGCGGTGGTGCGCGACGGCGCCGACGAGCTGTGCTCCCGCCCGGTGACGGCGTTCGTCCCGGGGACCGGCCCGAAGGTCCGCTACGAGTTCCGCCGGCGCCGGCTGGCGCGGCGCGGCTCGCCGTCGGCCGTCCTCGTGCTCACCGCGGACCGGCCCTGCCGGATCCCGCCGCTGGTCGTCGTGCACCGCGCCGGCGACGTCCTGCCGCTGCGCCCCGAGCAGGGCGAGGTGATCCACAAGATTCCGGCCCGGGACCTCGACCCGGACGACCCGCTCGTCGTCCGGTTCAAGGTCCCGGCCACGCCGGGTCCGGCCCGGCTGGCGTGCTTCGCCGCGGCCGACGCCGCCGACGCGGTGACCCTGATCCGACTGCCCGGAGCCTGGTGATGCCGTCCTTCGCGTCGAACCTGATCTGCCCGTACTGCTACCAGCCGTTCCCGGCGCGCAAGGTGCTGTTCCGCTGCACCGGGCTGCTGGGGCCGAAGGGGGAGCGGTGCGCGCCGGCGCGCGACCCGGCGCTGTCGCGGCGGTTCGGGATGAACGAGCCGCTGCCGCCGGTGTTCGGCGGCCGCCTGCCCGTCGTCAACGCGCTGCGGACCGCCGCCCGCTGCCCGCGCTGCGGGGGCGAGTCGACGCTGCGGGTCTGCCCGCACTGCCACAGCCAGCTGCCGGTGCACTTCGGCCGGGTGGACAGCCGGCTGATCGCGCTGATCGGCGCCAAGGGCAGCGGCAAGACGGTCTACATGACCGTCCTGCTGCACGAGCTGATGCACTCGGTCGGCCGGCGCTTCGACGCCGCCGTGGTCGGCTCCGACGACCACACCCGCAGCGAGTTCTCCAAGAAGTACGAGGAGACCCTGTACCGGCGGAACGTCCTGCCCGGGACGACCCGGCCGGGGCAGGCCGAGCTGCGGCGCCCCCTGGTGTTCAAGGTCACCCTCGACGGCGGCCGGAGGCTGCTGCGCGCCCGCGACCGGCACACCATCACGTCCTTCTTCGACACCGCGGGCGAGGACCTGATCTCCCGCCGGAGCGTGGACCTCAACGTCCGGTACCTGCGCGCCGCGGACGGGATCATCCTGCTGCTCGACCCGCTGCAGATGCGCGGCGCGCGGGCGGGCGTGCGGCCGGGCACCCCGCTGCCCGAGCTGGACGAGCGGACCGACAGCCCGGTCAACGTGCTGACCCGGGTGACCGAGGTGCTGCACGAGGCGCACGGGCTGGGGCCGAGCCGGCGGATCGACGTGCCGGTCGCGGTGGCGTTCTCGAAGATCGACGCGTTGCGGCACGCCTTCCCGCCCGACAGCCCGCTGCTGCGCGACCCGCCCGAGGACCGGCCGGTGTTCGACCAGACCGACAGCCTGGCCGTGCACGACCACGTGCGGGCGCTGCTGCACGAGTGGGACGGCGCGCAGATCGACCAGATCATGCGCCGGAACTACGCGGCGTTCCGCTATTTCGGCCTGTCGTCGCTGGGCGGCAGCCCGACCGCGGACAACCGCGTCGACCCCCGCGGCATCCACCCCTACCGGGTGGCCGACCCGTTCCTGTGGCTGCTGAGCCGGTTCGGCGCCGTCCCGTCGACGAAGGGGTGACATGCAGTTCCAGCAGCTCTACTACACCTCGTGCCGATCGGGCCTGTCGGGCTACGCCGGCTACCAGTTCAACGCGGTGACCCCCGGGGTGTCCCCGGAGGTGATGAACGAGGTGGAGGCGCTCAGCTCGTACGAGCCGCCCGCCACGCTGGGCCATTCGCCGACGCCCGAGCAGATCGCGGCCTGCCCCGTCAACCTGTGCTTCGTGCCGGGGCCGCGGCCCATCGTGGCGAACGTCGCCTTCACCGGGACCGACTACTCCGGCCGGTTCGGCAACTACTTCGCGCACGCGCTCGTCCCCGCCGACGGCACGGTCTGGGAGGGGCCGCCGCCGATCCAACTATGGCGGGCGCCCCTGTGGACGCAGGAGACCGCGGCGCATCCGGACCTGCCGCCGCTGCGCGGACCGCTGCCCACGGGCCCCCTGGACCGCGGCGCCGTGGACGACTTCCTGGACCGGGCCGCGGGCCGGGCGCGGCTGCCCGCCCTCCTGGCGGCGGCCGAGCGCGCCGTCCTCGACCAGGAGCGGTCCGTGGTGATCTACGCACGCGACGCCGACGAGGTCGCGCGGTGGATCGCGGCGCTGTCGTTCCTGCTGCCGCCGCCGCTGGCCGCGCGGATGTCGTTCGCCACCTACCAGTTCCGGCCGTCCTACAGCCGGCACCACGTCATCGGCACCGTCCCGGGCGCCGAGATCGCCCTCGACGAGCGCTCCTTCGAGGCGTTCTACCTGTTCGACTTCGCCTCCGGGGGCGCGTCCGATGTGGAGGCCGGGCCGCCGGCGCAGCTGCTCGCCGCGACCGGCGCGGCGGCCGCCGAGCCGCTGTGGCGCACGGCGGCGCGGCTGGCGGCGGGCGACGAGCTCCGCCTCGCGGACTGGTACCCGCCGGTCGTCGCCGCGGCGCTGCTGGACGGGGGCCTGGGCATCGGGCCCGCGGACCTCGACGCGGTCTGCGCCTGGCTGAGCGAGCACGCGCCGCGCCTCGGCCGCGACGTCGTCGGCCGCGTCGGCGCCGCCGCCCTCGACCACGAGGCCGCCTCGCCCGCGCACCTGTCCCGGCTCGCCGACGCGGCGGCCGCGAGCGGCGTCGGCGAGCTGCTCGCCCTGGCGGAGAAGCGGCTGGTCGCCGACCAGCTGGCGGCGGCGCCGACGACGGCGCGGCAGGTGGCGACGCTGCGTTCGGCGGCGGCGCGCGACCTGGCGGCCCGCCGCTACACCGAACTGCTGGCCGACGCCGACGCGGACGCCGTCGTGCGGCTGCTGGGCATGGCCGAGGCCCACGGCGTGAGCCCCGATCCGCTCGTGCTGCACGACTGCGGCCTGCGGGTGGTCGGCCCCGAGCTGCTGAGCACCCCCACCGACACCGGTCTGCACGAAGCCGTACGGCAGTGGTCGGAGCTGCGGACGGGCGCGCTGGAGCATCTCGGCCGGTTCCCGGGCGATTCCCGCCTGTTCGCCTTGTTCGACGCGGGCTTCGAGCGGGCGGTCCCCGCGGACGAACTCGCCGGCATGCCGTCGCTTCTGCAGGCCCGGCTGGTCGCGCGCGCCCGGCGGCACCCCGAACGGCGCGTGGACACGGCGCTGGAGGTGCTGTCGATGCGCGGGCCGTCCGGCCGGATCGACAACGCGTTGCTGCTCGCGCTGTGGCCGGACGGATGGTCGTTCGACGACGCGCGGGCCCTCCTCGCGCGGCTTCCTGAGCGGTGCGCCGGCGACTCGGTGTTCGTGCCGTGGGTGGAGCGGCTGCCGCACGAGCGGCTGACCCCCGGCGACGCCGACGCCTACGGCGCCCTGTGCGACACCCTGGCCGAACTGCCCCTGGCCGCGATGCTGAAGACCGGACTGCGGGACCGCCTGAAGGCGATGACGACGATCCGCGAGGCCGAACGGCGGTTCGCCGAGGCGGTGCGGAAGCGGCGGGACGCGGAGAGCCTGGCCGCGGGCGAGGCGCTGCTGGCCGCGTACGACGCGCCCGTCGTCGAGCCGGCGCGGGACTACCTGCGCATCCGTCTGGCCGCGCTGCTGCCGACGCTGCCGCACGACCTGCGCGCCGCCCTGCTCGTGCGCGCTCCGGACGAGGTCGTCCGCGACCACCTCGCCCAGGTGGAGCGCGGGTTGGACGGCGACGAGGCGGCGGCCGTCGCGGTCGCCGGCGCGGCGTTCACCACCCTGTGCGCCGCGGCGCGCCGGAAGGACGGAAAGAAGGTCGCCGACGGCCTCCAGGCCGTCCTGCTGCACCGCCTGCCCGACTGGCGCAAACGCCGACTGAACGCGGTGGAGCGCGAGGTGCGCCGCAGGTCCGTCCGCATGGCCGAGGAGTTCAAACGCTGGCGGTCGCGGCACTGCCGCCCCCGCCGCGGCTGGCTCGCGGTCTGGTCGAAACCGCACTGACCGGTGCACCGCCGTCTTCGTTCGCCGTCTTCGTCCGTCGATGCCACGTCCGGGAGGGACTGAGAATGTCGGGTTACGCGGGGGGACCTCCGTACGGGGCGGGCGGCGGCTACCCGCCCCCGCCCTACGGCTACCGGACCAACCCGGTCCCTCCCGGCGAAGGGTTCGCGGTGGGCTGCGGCTGCCTCGTCCTCCTGGTCGCGGCGGTGCTGCTGTCCTGGCTCATCGTCCCGGCGATGGCCCTGACCGGCCTGGCAGCCGCCGGACACTGCCTGTACGCCTACCTGTCGCGGCTCGCCTCGGCGATGGGCATCGGACCGCGGGCCGCCCCCGCCGCCATACCCCCGCCGCCGGACCGGCCGTCCGGACGCGCCGAGCCCGCGTACACCCACTACCTGTTCGGTCCGGCCCTGGTCGACCTGCGCCACGCGGCGAAGACGGCCCTCCCCGCCCCGGCCGAGGTCGCCAGGGCCTACGACCTGTGGATCCGCCGCGCCTTCCAGGACCGCGAGCCGCCGTGGTTGATGGTGCCGATCGGCATCATGGTGTGGATCAGCATGGCGTTCGGCGTCATGGCCGGGGTCATGGCGGTGGGGATGCTGTGCGTCCTGCAGGTGACGGTCGTGCTGGCCCTGGCGATCACCGTGCTCGCGGCGGGGCAGGTGCTGCGCGTCGTCGACCGGGCCATGCGGCGCGTCAAGGGCATCCGGACCCGCTGCCAGTCCTGCCACCTGCCCGTCCCGTTCCCCTCCTTCGAATGCGCCGCGGAGGGGTGCGGCCGCCGCCACCGCGACGTGCGGCCGGGGCGCTACGGCATCCTCAAGCGCTGGTGCGGCTGCGGCGCCCGGCTGCCCACGCTGCTGATCATGAGCGGCGGCGCCGCGATGCGGGCGCGCTGCCCGCACTGCGGGGAGACGATGTCCAAGGGCGCGGGCACCATGCCCGAGATCGTGATCCCGGTGCTGGGCGCCGCCACCACGGGCAAGACCCGGCTGATGACGGCGCTGGTCATGGGCCTGCTGGAGGGGCCCGGGGGGCACGGCGCCACCACCGAGTTCGCCGACGAGGAGTCCGAGAACGCCTACCGGGGGCTGGCCGACAAGCTGCGCGCCGGCGTGCACACCTGGAAGACGATCAAGGCGCGGGACGCGCCGCTGCGCGCCTACTCGCTGCACCTGCGGCCGCCCACGGGCGGGCCCCGGCTGCTGCACGTGTTCGACGCGCCCGGCGAGCTCGTGGGCAAGTCCGAGCTGCTGCGGGAGCTGCGCTACATGCGGGCGGCGCGCACGTTCCTGTTCACCCTCGACCCGCTGTCCATCGACGCGGTCTGGGAGTCGCTGGACCCCGCGGAGCGGACCCGGTTCGCGCAGCTGCGCTCGGACGCGGCGCCGGACTTCGTGTTCGGTCAGATCGTGCAGAACATCGAGGGCCTCGGCGTGCAGACCGGGCGGGCCCGCCTGGCGGTGGCCCTCACCAAGGACGACCTGGTGCGCGCCTGCCCGGTGCTGGAGGACGTCGGCGACGGCAGCGACGAGATCCGCCGCTGGCTGGAGGGCCCGGCCGGGCTCGACGGCATGGTCCGCGCCATGCGCCGGTCCTTCGACGAGGTGCGGTTCTTCCGGACCTCGTCGTGGCTGACGGACGGCGAGATACCCGACAGCGTCCTGGACCTGTCCGGCTGGATCCTCGTCAAAGAGGGCCTGCGCGTCCACCACTCCGCATGACCGTGGAAGGAGCCCTCATGCAGCCCGACCCCTACCGCAGTTGGCGGCTCGGCATCTTCGCGGTGGTCTGCGGAGTCGCCGCCCTCTACGTCGCCTTCCTGCTGCTGTCGTTCGTGCTGTCCCTCGTGACCTGAGGAGGAGGCGATGCCGGGGACAGGTCTGCGCAAGGCGCAGAACGTGCCGCTCTCCCGCACGTCGACCGCGGCGTTCGAGCTGGACCCTTCCGGCCGCGCGTCGCTCGTCGCGGTGTTCCTCGACGCGGAGGGCCGGTGCCTGGCGACGGTCGCGGACGACCGCGGGCTCCTGATCGGCCTGGCGGACGCGCCCGCCGGGACCGACCGCGTCGTCCTGGCGGTCGAGGTCGCCGACGGGCCGGTGTCGGCGGTCCGCGGGCTGCGCTGCGCGGTCCGCGGCGACGACGGCTCCGACCTGGCCGTGCTGTCCGGCGCCGCCGCGGGGGAGAACAGCCCCGACCCGGTGCACCTGCTCGGCGAGTGCTACCGGCGCGCGGACGGCTGGTGGTTCCGCGAGATCGGCTACGGTCTCGCCGACGAGGCCGCCATCGCCCGGACGCTCGGTCCCGCCGCGCTCGACCACCATCGCCGCCGCGCGGCCCTCGCCCGTCCGAAACCCGCCGAGAAGCCAGCGTCGGACGGCTCGAAGACGGCCGCGGAAGCCGCCCCGGACGGCACGTCGAAGCCCGCTGGGGAGCCGAAGCCTGCCAGGAAGCGGCCGGTCCGGGGGCTGCCCCCGGCGAACCTCGCGTCCGCCCGGCTGGTCGGGGAGCGGACGGCGCGCGGCCCGGTCAGCCTGGAAGTCGCGGTCGACCTGTCCGGCTCCATGTACCGGTACGCCGAGCTGCGTCGGGCGGCGCTGGCGGCCCTGCGCGACTTCGCGCGCCGCGAGATGGCCGCCGGCGACCTGCTGACGTCGGTGGCGTTCGCCGACAGGGCGGCGGTGCTGGTGCCGCCCGTCGACGTCCGTAAGCTGCGCCGGGTCACCGACCGCCCCGCCAGAGACGTCGGCGGGGGCACGCTTCTGGCGCCGGCGCTCCATCTGCTGATGCGGCTGCGCGCGAAGCGGCCCCCCGTCCCGCCCGAGGCGTGCGGCCTGATGGTGATCAGCGATGGGGAGCTGTTCGACCCGCCCCGCGAGCTGGACGCGCTGATCTGGCGGGCCCACTACGGGCACATCTCCCTCGTGGTGCCGGAGGAAGAGCATCCGCCGATGCTGGACGGGCACGCGTGGTTCCGCCACGCCGCCGTGCGGAGCTTCCGGAACGCCGACCAGCTCGGCCTGATCTACGGCTCGGTCTTCGCCGCCCTGACCGGCCAGCGGCTGGAGCGCCGATGAACGCGGCGGACCACCCGGCGCCCGGCGCCGTGGGCCCGGCACGCGACGACGTCGAAGCCGACGACGTTCGAGTCGAGGACGGCGTCGCGGCCGACGAGCCCGTCGAGGACCCCGACGAGCTCATCGACGAGCTCATCGACGAGCTTCGCGCGCTCGTGGAGCAGGGGCTCCCCGAGGAGCACCGCTTCGCCGCGCTGGTCGAGCTGGGCGCGCTGCTGTCCGCGCGGTACGCCCGGGACGGCGACGCCGCCGACCGCGACGAGGCCATCACGGCTCTGCGCATGGCCGACGACGCGCCCGCTCCCCCGGAAGCCGAGCCCGCCTGGGCCCGGCTGGAGCTCGCCAGGCTCCTGGCGGACCGCGGCGAACGCGACGGGAGCGTGGACGACCTCGAGGCGGCCATCCGGTACTCGCGCGACGCCCTCGCCGAGCTGCCGCAGCCGGACAGACCCGACGCCCGCCTCGCCTCGGCGTACTGCACTCTGGGCATCAGCCACTTCCTGCGGTCCCTTCGCGTCCCGGCGGAGTCCCGCGCGGAGGTGCGTCTGGCCGAGGAGGCGCTGCGGCGGTCGGTCGCCCTGCTGCCCGACGGCCACCCCGCCGCTGGCCTGCTGACCGGCAGGCTCGGGATCGTGCTCGCCGCCGGCGTGCAGGAGGACATCAGCGACCTCGACCCCGTCACGCCCGGGAACGAGCAGGCGTGGCGGGACCTGGCCGACCGTTCGGCCGCCGTGCTCGACACCCTCGACGAGGGATTGCGGGACATGCCCGCCGACGATCCGTACCGGCCGCTGGTGCGGTACTGGCAGGCGATGACGCACGCGCTCCGCTTCCTCCACCTGGGCGCCGGCGAGGACGACCGCGACGCGGCGCTGAAGGGGCTGGAGGCCCTGCTCGACCAACCGGAGTGCGACGGCGACGCGGCGAACGCGTGCCACCTCTTCATCGCCTTCCTCCGGCTCTACCGTTCGGCTCCCGCGGAGTTCCGGCGCGGGGGCCATGCGCCCGACCTCCGCAACGTCGCCCGCGTCCTGGCGGCGGGGGGCGTCACCGACCCGCAGGAGGCCCGCGTCGCCCTCGAGCATCTGGAGCAGGTGACCGAATCGGACCCCATGTTCCGCGCGATGGCGCCGTCGCTGCGGGCCATGGCCACGCTGGCGGCCGGGGGCACGGAGCTGACCGACGAGCACTACGCCCAGGCCGTCGCCCACCTGGACCGGGTCGCCGGCGAGGAGGACGGGGCCGACGAGCTGCGGGGGCTGGGAGACCTCCTGCGGTCCGTCCAGGCGATCCGGCACGGGGGCCCGGAGAACCTGAAGGCGGCGGCGGAGAGGATCATGCAGACGGTTGAGGCGCTCGATGAGCGGCACCCGGTCCGCGAGGCCCTGCGGGGAGTGACCGCCCAACTCCTCGACAGAGCCTCCACCACGCGCCCCACCCCGGACGCGGTCGCCCCGGAGGACCGCGAGGCCGCTTTGGAGCTCCTGGAGCACGTTCTCCGGGAGCTTCCCGAAGACCATCCCGACCGGGCCTTCATCCTGCTGCAGCTGAGCGTCACCCTGGCGCGGAACCTGGAGCACCGGTATTCCCCGGAACGGCTGCGCACGGTGCGCGAGCTGCTCCGGGAGGCGGTCGCGCGTCCCGCGGCGGACCGGGAGAACGAGGCGGTCAACCAGTTCCTGCTGATCCTCGTGGACGCCTTCCAGAGCATGCTCGGCGGCGACGAGGCCCCGTCGATGAACGACCTCATCGAGAGGGTGAAGCGGGTCTCGTCCCTGCTGCCGCCGGGTCACCAGCTCCGCCGGATGGCCGCGGGACTGCTGACGCCCCTGCTGGCCCAGCGGTTCTCGCGGCGCGGCGGCCTGGAGAACCTCGACGCCGCGGTCTACTACGCGCGCAGGATGGTCGAGGACGAGGACCTGGCCGAGGACGGCGGATGGAAGAACGCCCTGCGGTGGTTTCTCGCCGCCTCGCCGATGTTCAAGGCCCAGTACCTGCCGGAGCCGGACCGGATAGGCGAGGCGGCCGAGGCGCTCGAAGGGCTCGCCGCGAGTCTCCCGGAGGACGACGAGATACGGCACCGGGTCGAGCGCGACGCCGGCGCGCTGGCGTCCTGGCGCCGCCTCGTCGACGCCGCGGCGCACGGCCTCGGTCTGCATGGGCGGTCCGTCCAGATCCAAGCGGAGCGCCTCGCCGAGCACACCGAGGCCCTGCTCTCGGCGCGGAACGCCTCCCCGGAAAGCCCGTTCTATGCCGCCGAGTTCAGCGCCGCGGGCAACGCGAAGGTCCTCCACGGCATCGCAAGCCGGAACATGCGACTCGTCGACGAAGGGCTGGCGATGGCGGCCGACGCGTACCGGGCGGCCGACGCGCTGTCCCCGCTGCGGTCGCAGCTGCTGTTCACGTTCGGCACCTGCCTGTTCATGCGGTACACGCTCAGCGGCGACCGCGCCGACCTGGACGGGGCGATCGACCGGCTGGAGGAGGCGCTGCGGTCCGAGGAGACGAGCATGTTCGGCACCGCGACGCCGCTCATCCTCAACTCCCTGGCCCACGCCTACCACCTGCGGGGCGACGCGAACCTGGACGACCGGCGCCGCGCCGCCGAGACGGGGCTGGCCTCCCTGCGGGCCCGCGCCCGGGGCGTGATGCTGCAGAGCAGCACCGAACGCGCCTTCGACGCCGCCGTCGCCGCCTCCGGGGAGGCGGCCGAAGTGGCCCGGTTCCTCGTCGACGACGGGCTCGCCGAGACGGCGGTCGAGGCGCTCGAATGGGGCCGGGCCATGGTGCTGCACACCGCGACGACCGACGTGGGGCTTCCCGCCCTGCTGCGCGAAGGCGGCCTGCACGACCTGGCCGACGAGTGGGAGGCGGCGTCGTCCGAGCCCGTCCCCGCACCGTGGGAGACCCTCGCCCCGGGACTCGCCGGGCCGCCCCTCGGCGACCTGCTTGAGGCGCCCATCCCCAGCGACCTGCGGGAACGCGTCATGGCGGCGATCGAGGGCACGCGGCTGGAACGCCGGCTGTTCAGCCCCGCCGTGCCCGCGGAGATCGCCGCGGCGTTGCGCGGCGCGGGGGCGGCCGCGCTGGCGTACCTCGTCCCCCACGGAGACGGAAGCGGCGGATTCGCGCTCGTGGTCGACGCCGGCGGGCGGACGCGGCGGATCGCGCTGCCGCGGCTGGCGACGGGGCCGGGCAGCCGGGTCGAGGCGTTCGTGGAGGCGCAGCGCGACCGCTGGCAGGCCGATCCGGAGTCGCCCGAAGGGAGGCGGGCCCGCGACCGGTGGCGCTCGGCGTTGGGCGACCTGTGCGACTGGGCGTGGACGGCGGCGATGCAGCCGCTGCTGGACGCGGTCGTCGAGGCTCCCGGCCGCGCACCCCGGCTGGTCCTGGTGCCGGTGGGGGAGCTGGGGGCGGTGCCGTGGCATGCGGCGCGGCGGACGGTGGCGGACGGCGCACCGCGCCACGCCTGCCAGGACGCCCTGATCACGTATGCGGCGTCGGCGCGGCAGTTCGTCGAGGCCCGGCGGGCCGAGCCGCGCCCGTGGGGGAGCGCTCCGGCGCTGGTGCGCGTCGGCGGCAGCGGGTTGTACTGGTCGTCGAAAGAGGTCGAGCAGATCCACCGGCGGCATTACGCGGACGGGGAGCTGCTCGGCGGCCGCCGCCGCGCGTCGGGGCGCCGTTCGCGGCCGGCCACGGCGGCCAATGTGCTGGCCCTGCTGCCCGGGCCGGAGTCGGCCGGGGCGTCGCTGCTGCATCTGGGGTGCCACGCGTGGTCGGCGCCGCGTCCGGTGGACTCGCATCTGCGGCTGGCGGGCGACGAGGTGCTCGGCATGACGGAGATCCTGCGGCAGGCGCGGTCCCGTCCGCCCGGCGCCGCGGGCGGCCTGGTGGTGCTGGCGGCGTGCGGCAGCGACCTGACCGGCCGCCACCACGACGAGGCGCTGACGTTGGCGACGGCGTTCGCGGCCGCCGGCGCGGTGGGCGTGGTCGGCGCCCGCTGGCCCGTGGACGACCTGCCGACCCTGCTGTTCATGACCATGTTCCACCACTATCTGAACGCCGGTTACGCGGATCCGGCGGTGGCGTTGCGCGCGGCCCAGTCGTGGATGCTCAACCCGCGGCGGTCCGTCCCCGCGTCCGTGGAGGCGGATCTGGCCGGGCTGGACGCGGCGGCGCTGGCGGAGCCGGAGACCTGGGCGGCGTTCACCTACCAAGGCCGTTGAGGGGGCCCTGTTGACCGCGTTCGGCATCGATCTCGGCACGACCAACTCCTGCATCGCCTACGTCGACGAGGAGGTGGGACGGCCCGTCGTCGTCCCCAACGCCGTCGGCGAGAACACCACCCCGTCGGTGGTCTACTTCGAACGGCGCGGCCGCGTCGTCGTCGGCGACGCCGCCAAGGACGCGGCGCTGCTGGCGCCGCACCTGACGGTGCAGCTGGTCAAGCGGCAGATGGGCCGCGACGACGTGACGTACCCCTTCCACGGCGAGACCTACACCCCGGAGACCGTCTCCGCCCTCATCCTCAAGGAGCTGGCGGACGGCGCCCGCCGCCGCCTCGGCCGTCCCGTCGAGGACGTGGTGATCACCGTGCCGGCGTACTTCGGGGTGGCCGAGCGGGAGGCCACCCGCCGGGCGGGCGAGATCGCCGGGCTCACCGTGCTGGACGTGCTCGCCGAGCCGGTCGCCGCCGCCCTGTCCCGCCAGGACCACAAGCCCGTCGAGGGCGCGCGGCACGTGCTGGTGTACGACCTGGGCGGCGGCACGTTCGACACCACCGTGATCCGCATGGACGGCGAGGACGTCCAGGTGCTGTGCACCGGCGGCGACCGGGAGCTCGGCG
Source organism: Actinomadura viridilutea (assembly GCA_003001795.1). Taxonomy (GTDB): domain Bacteria; phylum Actinomycetota; class Actinomycetes; order Streptosporangiales; family Streptosporangiaceae; genus Spirillospora; species Spirillospora viridilutea. Next base: position 170,026 of record PVNI01000001.1, read on the forward strand.
GCGCCGACTGGGACGCCCGCGTCCGCGACTACCTGGTCGGCGCGTTCACCGAACGCCATCCCCGGCTCGACCCCACGGCCGACGAGGAGTTCATGCAGGATGTGTGGATCAAGGCGGAGAAGATCAAAAGGGAGTTGAGCACCGCGGTGTCCCGGCGCTGCAACCTGCGCTTCGCCGGCGCCGTCGCCCAGGTGGAGCTGACCCGCGAGCGCCTGGAGGAGCTCACCGCCGACCTGCTGGAGCGCACCCTGACGATCACCGAGCGGACGGTGGAGAAGGCGCGCGCCCAGGGGGCGCCGCGGATCGACGAGGTGATCCTGGTGGGCGGCATGTCCCGGATGCCGGCGGTGGCGGCGCGGCTGGAGGAACTGGTCGGCACCAAGCCCTGGCGGCACGAGCCGGACCTGGCGGTCGCCCGCGGCGCGGCCCTGTTCGCCATGATCAGACGGGTTCAGAAGGAGGGCGCCGACCGGTCCGCCGAACAGGTCGCCGACAGGCTCGGCATCACCGCCGCCCAGGCGGAGTCGATGCGGAACCGCCGGGTGACCACCGTGGTCCCCCGCGGCTTCGGGGTGAAGGTCATCGACCACAACGACCCGCGCGCGGCCACCGATCCGATGCGGGCGCGCTACTACATCGTCCATCTCCTCCCGGCCGACACGCCGCTGCCCGCCGACACCGGGCCGGTCACCTTCTTCACCGCGTTCGACAACCAGCCCGGCCTCGAGGTGGAGGTGTGGGAGCAGAACGGGCCGGAGAGCTCGGAGGAGCTCGCCGACAACACGCTGATCGGGCGGGGGAAGCTGCGCGACCTGCCGCCGCGGCTGCCGAAGGGCACGCCCATCCAGATCACCTTCTCCATGAACGAGACCGGGCTGCTCACCGTGGCGGCGGTGGAACCCCGGTCGGGCCGCAACGTCCGCTTCGACCTGCAGATCGGCGGCATGGACCGCAAAGACGTCGACAAGGCCAAGGCCGCGGTGGCGCGGCACGAGATCATTTCCTGACCGACCGGCGGAGGAGAGGCATGGGACTGCGGCACGCGCTGACGGTGCTCGCCGAGCAGTGGGACGACATCCGCGACCGGCTGTCCGCCGAGGACGTCGCCGAGGTGCGCGCCCTGGTCGAGGAGTTTGCCCGGGAGGGCGACCGGGCGGCCTCGGAGGAGATCGCCGAGGAGATCGCCGACCTGCTGCGCGACCTGCTTCCGGGGGACCATCCGTTCCTCGCGGCCCTGCGCGGACGCGAGGAGCGCCTGGCGCCCGACCGGGCGCGGCGCGCGGCGGACCTGGCCGCCTGGTTCCGCCTCGCCGAGCCGCTGCGGGCGCGGCTCGTCGGCGCCGATCCGCCGCCGACGGCCGACGAGGTGGAACGCGCGGCCGCGGAGCGGCTGCTGGCCGTCCCCGCGCTCGGCGCCGACGAGCTGCGCGCGGGCGGGCAGGACCCGGGCGATCCGGACCTGATCCGCCTGGACGCCGCCGACGGCTCCGTCCGCTGGCCGGACTTCCAGTTCGCCCCCGACGGCTCCGTGCCGCCGGTCGTCCGGACCGTCAACCGGATCCTGGACGCCTCCGGCGACCCCTTCGGCGCGGCCGACTGGTGGCTGGGCGCCAACGGATGGCTGGGCGCCGTGCCCGCGCGGCTGATCGGCAGCGTTCCGGACGAGCGGCTGATCGCCGCGGCGCGCGCGGAGGCGGAGGTCTGAGATGCCCAAGGTCCCGCCTCCGACGCGCTTTCGCGCCACCCCGCGCCTGCGCACGCTCCCGGCCGGCACGCGCCTGTGGCGGGTGCACCATCGGAACCACAAGGCGACCGACTTCAACCCCCGCCTGGCCGACCCCAACTTCGGCGGCGGACGCTTCGACGGCACCGAGCGCGACCCCTACTCCACCTACTACGCGGCCCTGGAGGCGGGGACCGCGCTGGCGGAGACCCTGCTGCGCGGCGTGCCCTTCAACGACCGCGGGTACCGGACGATCAGGCGCGCCTCCGTCCAGGACCGCCGCGCGAGCGTCGTCGAGACCACCGAGGACCTGACGCTGGTCGACCTGTGCTCGGGGGAGGCGCTGGCCGCGGTGGCCCAGGACACCTGGCTCGTCCAGGCCGATCCGGCCGACTACCACGCCACCCGGCGCTGGGCGAGCTGGATCAGGGAGCAGGCGCCCGCGGCGCAGGGCCTGATCTGGCCCTCCCGACGCGAGGGCGGCCGCGAAGCCCTGGTGCTCTTCGGCGACCGGTGCCCGGACGGCGTCCTGACCGACGACTACGCCACGGGCCGCGACCTCGACGACCTGGAGGGAGCCGTCTGGATCAACGCGCTCCTCGCCCCCTACCGGGCCCGCATCGCCAAGCCCCGGAACACCGCGTCGCGATAGCCGCCTTCACCAGGGATTCCTGGTGATTCCGGACGCGCGGAGGAGGACGGGCGCACAGTAGTGGACTATCCATACCGACTTAGTCGGGAAGACGGTATGCTGGTCGCCATGCGTCCCGGGCCTTCCCTTTGGTCGCGCCTGCACGTCGACTTCGGGCGGCAGGCGAGCGACCTGTGTCGCCGAGCCCAGCGTTGAGCCAGCCGAAGCGACGTTGAGCCGAGCCGAAGCGACGAGGGAAAGGACGGCACGCAGATGACCGTGAGCACGACCGCGCCCGCCGAGAACAGGCTGGCCGAGATGGCCGGCGCCCTGGCCGCCGCCCCGGACGACTGGCTGCGCCGGGTGCGGCTGAACCCCGACGGGCGGTGGTACGAGCGCCTCCACCGGGACGACGACCACGAGGTGTGGCTGATCAGCTGGCTGCCCGGCCAGTCCACCGGCCTGCACGACCACGGAGGCTCGCGCGGCGCGTTCGCCGTCGCCCTGGGGGAGCTGGAGGAGGACGACCTGGGCGGCACGCGGCGGGTCGGCACGGGGCAGACGCGCGCGTTCGGCCCCGACTACATCCACGACGTGCGCAACACCTCGACGGCGCCCGCCGTGAGCGTGCACGTGTACTCGCCGCCGCTGGCCGTGATGAACCGCTACGAGCTCACCGGCGCCGGACTGGTCCGCCTCGCCGAGGAGCGGGCCGAACAGTGGTGACCGGCCGGTGACCGACCGTCAGCCGCGCCGCGCGTACTGGGAGATCTCGCCGAAGTCCAGCATCACGCAGGCCTCGTCGCCGATCACCTCGGCGTCGTGGCCCGGCGCTATGGCCACGGCCTCGCCCGGGGTCACGTCCTGCTCGGAGCCGTCGGCCATGTGGATCCGTATCCGCCCGGACACGCAGTAGGCCAGGTGCGACACCTCGCACCGCTCGGTGCCGGCGATCGGCCTGACATCGGCCGACCACCGCCAGCCGGGTTCGAACACCGCGCGGCCGACGGGACGGCCCGCCAGCGTCACTATGTCGACGTAGCCCTTGCTCTCGAACATGCGAGTTTCGTCCGGCTTGTCGAAACTCTTGACCTCGATGCCCGTCATGATGGCCCCCCGAATGCCGTCGCTTTTTCAGGCTATGTCCGCACGGTGCGGAGGGCAGTTGTCATCTCGGTCATGTTTGTGCAGGTCAACATAGACGCGGCAACCGGTGCACCTCGGTGATAGCGGGGCGATGCCGTCGGACGCTCAGTTGGGGGCGTGGTTCGGCCATACGAGCAGCGCATGCCGGGACCGGGCGGCCCGGCGGGTGGGGCGGTCCCGGGCGGCGCGGCCGTGCGGGACGCCCGTCGGTCGAGGTTCGCGGATCCGTTTGTCGCCGCCCCGTACACCGCGATCAACGCCCTGAACCAGGCGCCCGCGGCGCAGGGCCTGATCTGGCCCTCCGAGCGCAAAGGGGGCCGCGACGCCCTGGTCCTCTTCGGCGACCGGTGCCCGGCGGCGTCCTGGGCGACGGCTACGCCACGGGCCGCGACCTCGACGACCGGGACGGAGCCATGCGGATCAACGCCCTTCTGGCCCCCTACCGGGCCCGCATCGCCAAGCCCCGCTGCCGGCCGAGGAGCGCGCCGAGCAGTGGTGACCCGGTGACGCGCTCCGGCTCGGCGGGCGCGGATCACCGCGCGGGCGCGTCCTCCCGGGCTTGTGAGGCGGCGGGGCGGGCGGTGCCCGCCGTGACGGCCGCGCGCAGCCGCCAGCGGCCGGAGCCGCTGGTGCTGACCTGGAGCAGCGTCCACGGCGGCAGGTCGATCGGCGCGTCGCCGTCGGCGGCCGGCGCGAGCCCTTCGGTGAGGCGGTGCACGGCGATGCCGCCCTTCCCCAGGAAGGACGTCTCCAGACGCGCCGCCGGGCCGGTGTAGAACAGCACCGCCGGGTGGGCGCCCTGCACGGAAAAGAGGCCGAACGGGTGCACATGGTCCGTGCCCGGCCCGTCCAGCAGGTCCGGGGTGCCCGGTATCTGCCACAGCGGCAGGATGTCGATGGTCCAGGCGCCGTCCGCGCGCACTTCCAGAACGGCTCCGGCCGGGACGGCGAACGAGCAGACGGAGGCGAGCGCGGCCGGCTGCGGTCCCCGCCGCTCGACGGGGACGACCTGCCCCACGCTGTGCCGGAGGGCCAGGTCGGGGCCGCGCAGGAGCACCTCGTCGGCCTCGCCTTCGGTGAGGATGCCGATGCCGGGCGGCCCCTCGTACCTGACCACGTCGCGTCCGCGGCCGGAGATCGTCCGGTCGAACGCGCGGGCCGTTTCCGGGCCGCCGAACGCCACCGTCCAGGCGCCCGCCGCCTTGACCCGCAGCCGCGCCCCGCCGTCGACGACGAACCGGGCGGACCCGCCGCCGGGGACCGACGCCAGCGGCGCCCCCGCGCGCAGGCCGGAGCGGCCCGCGAGGACGCGCACACGGGCGGCGCCGTCGTTGGCGATCTCGGCGAGCACGGGCTGCGGTGCCGACGTCTCCTTGATCGTGAGGGACCGGTCGCCGGTGCCGGTGAGGACGGCGCGCCTGCCGTCCAGGAAGTGGTCGGCGGGCTCGAAGCCCGGCTGGCGGGGCGGCGTCTCCGGGACGCCCAGCCAGCGGCGCAGGTCGTCCGCCACCCGCTCCGGGTCGCTGACGCGCAACGAGATCCGGCGGTACCGCTCGCCGCGCCGGGGCAGCCGGGGGCGGTCGGCCAGGCGCCGGTCCGTGCCCCAGCTGATCAGCCAGGTCCAGTTGCCCCATCTGCGGCGCCGTCCCGGCAGGCGCACGCCGGTGCGGAGCAAAAGGTCGAGGTTGAGCGGTTCCCGGAACGGCGTCAGTTCGGCGTGCCCGTCCGCGCCCAGGCGGCCGCCGGGGTTCCCGCCGGTCGCCCGGACGGCGGCGATGTCCGCGCGCCGGATCCGCGCCGTCTTCCACAGCAGCACGCTGTCACGGATGACGATCTCGTCGTCGCGCACCCGCAGCCTCGGCCGCAGCAGCAGCATCCGGCCGATCTGCACCGCCGACGTGACGGGCACCGCCAGCGCGGCGGCGAGGAACAGGTTGAAGAGCAGTTCGTCGAAACCGGCGGGGTCGTCGTGCAGCAGCAGCTCGGTGCCCGTCCCGGCGGAGCCGATCGCCGCCAGCAGCACGAACGGGTAGGCGAGCGCCCAGCCGAAGGTCCGCGCGGGCGCTCGGACGATCTTCACCGGCACCGCGGACGGTCCCCGGGCGCTCCAGCTCCAGCGGTCCGCGGTGAACAGCTCACGCGCCCAGGTGCGCATGGCGGCGGCCGGGTCGACGGCCCGCAGGCGCCCGGGCAGCTCGGCCCACGGCGTCCGCACGGCCAGGACCGCCGCGGCGACGAGATTGATGGCGCCGAACAGCAGCCCGAACACCAGTGCCGAGATGGCCTCGCCCCGCTCCGGGGAGCCGTCCGCCGCGTACACGGAGTCGGGTGCCCCCACGTCGAGGGCGGGGATCCGGTCTCCGCGGGCGACGGCGTCCGCGTCCACGCCGCGCAGCCGGACGCCGGAGGCGCCGTCCTGCGGGGCGCCGTCGGGAGTGAACGTCCCGTACCAGTGGCATCCGTCGCGACCGCAGCTCTGCGAGTCGGCGACGAACACGCCCGCGCGTCCGTCACCGGCCGCGGCGCGGTCGGCCGCGCGGTGCTCGCGGACCGCCTGACCCAGCCCGAACACGGCGAACGCGAGTGCGGTGAGAACCACCGCCCACGCCACCGAGGGCGACTCAAGACGTCGGTCCAGGGCGCCGGACATGCGCATCACCCTCAACGGCGCGGGGAGATGTGATTCAGACCATGATCGCATAAGTCCCCCGGGGGCGCCTCCGCGAGCGCGGGTCGACGGCGCAGCGCGACGCCCCGATCGCGGAGTGATCCCGAGGCCGCTAGTTTGGGGGCGTGGTTCAGCCGTACGAGCAGCACGGGCCGGGCGCGACCCCCGGCCGGACGGGGCGACCGGTGTCGGCGGGCCCGCACGGCCCGGCAGGCCCGCAGGGGCCGATGGGCCAGATGGACACGACGGGCGGCGCGGACGCGCCCCGCCCGTCGTGGTTCAAGGACCTGTTCAACGGGGTCGGCTACCTGTTCCGGGGGCTGGCGTGGGCGGCGCGGCACCCGGCGCAGTGGCTGCTCGGGCTCGTCCCCGCGCTGATCGTGCTGGCCGTCTACGCGGCGGGGCTGATCGCGCTGGCGTGGAACCTGGGCGACATGGCCCGCTGGGCGACGCCGTTCGCCGACGACTGGTCGTCCGGGCTGCGGGACGCCGCACGGGTGATCGCCGGTGTGGCGATCTACGGGTCGGCGCTGTTCCTGGCGGTGGTGACGTTCACCGCCGTGACCCTGCTCGTGGGCGACCCGTTCTACGAGGCGATCTCGGTGCGGGTGGAGGAGTCGCAGGGCGGCGCCCCGCCGGAGCCGGACGTGCCGCTGCCCACCCAGATCGGGCGGGCGATCGGCGACGCGGTCGTGCTGGGCCTGATCGCCTTGCTGTTCGGCGTGGTCTTCTTCGCGGGCGGGTTCATCCCGGTCGCCGGGCAGACGGTCGTGCCCGTGGCGGCGGCCTGCGTGTCGGGCTGCCTGCTGGCCGGTGAGCTGACCTCGATCGCGTTGGAGCGCCGCGGCCTGCTGCGCCGGGACCGGTTCGCGGTGCTGCGCCGGCACCGGCCGCTGGTCCTGGGATTCGGCGTGGCGACGTTCGTGGTGTTCCTCGTGCCGCTGGCGGCGGTGGTGATGATGCCCCCGGCCGTGGCCGGGGCCACGCTCATGGTGCGCGAGAGACTGATTGTGTCCTGAGTGTGATGAGGTGCCGGAGTGCACCGTGTTGATCTTCGCGTAACGTGGGCCGCATGTCCGATCAGGGGGAGCGCGACGCGCGCTGGACCGAGATGAGCGACGGTAGCGAGAAGGGAGAGCGCTCCGGCGCCACGCCGCCGGAGGCCGACGACGTCAAGGTCGCGCCCGTTCCTTCCGCCCCGGCCGCCACCGGGACCGACACCGCCGAGCAGCCCGCCGTGACCGACACCGCCGAGCAGGCGGCCGTGTCCGACACCGCCGAGCAGGCGGCGGTGGGCGACACCGCGGAGCGGCCGGCGGCGACCGACGGCGCCGAGAAGGGCGACCGGTGGGAGGGCGAGCTGTTCGACGGCGCCGGGCCGGACGCGGGCGGCGCGGCCGACCCGCGGTACGAGGCGCCCACGTCGGGCGCGAGCGGCCCGGCCAAGCCGGGGCGGCCCAGCAGCGGCAACTGGCGGATGCCGGACTGGATGGCCGACGAGCAGAGCGCCGACGCCAAGCTGCACGGCACCGCCGACGCGGCCGACGACGAGGGCGGCCGGTCCAAGCTGGTGCTGTACGGCGGGGTCGGGCTGCTCGCCCTCGCGCTGCTCGCGGCGGGCGCCGTCTACTACGTCAAGCAGCGGGGCGGCGACGAGTCCGAGTCCGGCGCGGAGAAGGGCGCGACGACGCGCGGCGTGGAGGAGCCCGCGGTCGCCCTGCCCCCGGATCGGCCGCTGCGCCGCTTCCCCGGCCGTCCCAGCAAGGTGCTGGCGCAGGTCGCCGACCCCCACGCCGGCCTGTCGTACCCGCGGCTGGCGCGGCCGTGGCAGGTGCCGACCAAGCAGAACCGGCTGGCGGTGCCCGGCTGGTCGGGCCAGCAGATCCTCGTCACCGAGCGCACCGGCGGGCGGATCTGGTACGGGCAGCTGCTCACCGGCACGCTCGCCCCGGCGCTGCGCGGCGCCTACGACGGGCCGGACAGCGTCAAGACCGTCGCGGGCCTGGCCGCCAAGAACCACGAGGCCGTCTACTACCAGTTCCCGCACAAGACCGCGCCGCTGGCGTCGCAGGCGCTGCCGGTGGGCGGACGCAAGGGCTGGCTGATCGCCTCCTACCTGACCTACAAGCGGGCGGGCGTGCGGGCGACGGGCGAGGTCGTCGCGACCGCCGTGATCGACACGGGCAGGCCCGCCCCGGCGGTGGTGTTCGTGTCGATCCCCAACACGCACCGCAAGCTGTGGCCGGACGTGAATCAGTTCCTGTCCGGGCTGAAGCCGGTGCCGCGCACCGGCACCGCCTGACCGTGCGCGCGGACCGCGCCGCCGTTCGTCCGCGACCCCTCGGCAACCGAATGGCGTTCTTTTAGGCTGTGGCCGACGCCGAGGAGAGGGGTCGGGCATGGCGATCGGACTGACCGAGGAGCACGAACGGCTCGCGGAGAGCGTCCGCGGGGTCGTCGGACGGCACCTTTCGTCCCAGGCGGTGCGGAACGCCGACGACAGCGGGCTGCGCGCGGCCCTGGCGGCGCAGGGCCTGCCGGGCCTGCACCTTCCCGAACGGTACGGCGGCCAGGGCTTCGGCCTGCTGGAACAGGCCGTGGCGCTGGAGGAGCTGGGCCGGGCGCTGGCGCCCGGCGCGTACCTGCCGACCGTGCTGGCGTCCGCCGTCATCGACGCGGCCGGCTCCGAGAAGCTCAAGGACGCGCTGCTGCCGGGACTGGCGGACGGCTCGCTCGCCGGCTGCGTGGCGCTGGGCGGGCTCGGCCGGCCGGCGCTGGGCGCGGCGGCCGCCGACGTGCTCGTCGTGCCGGCGGGCGACCGGTGGGCCGTCCTCGACCGCGACCAGGTCGAGGTGCGGGAAACGGAGTGCCTGGACCTGACGCGTCCGGTCGCGGAGGTCGCGGCCGCCGCCGGGCTCGCCGACGTCCCGGACGACCGCCTGCTCGCCCCCGGCGTGGACGTGCACGCCATCGCCGTCGTGCTGCTGGGCGCCGAGGCGTGCGGCGTCGCGGGCCGCGCGCTCGACGACGCCGTCGCCTACGCCAAGACCCGCGAGCAGTTCGGCCGCCCCATCGGGCGGTTCCAGGCCGTCAAGCACCGCTGCGCCCGGATGCTCATCGCCGTCGAACGCGCCCGGGCCGCCGTGTGGGACGCCGCCCGCGCGCTGGCCGGCGCCGACGCGCCCGAGCAGCGCGGCTACGCGGTGGGCGTCGCCGACGCGCTGGCCGCCGACGCCGCCGTGACGTGCGCCGAAGGCAACATCCAGGTGCACGGCGGCATCGGCTACACCTTCGAGCACGACGCGCACCTCATCTACCGGCGGGCGCTGACGCTGCGCGCGCTGCTCGGGCGGGCGAGCGCGGCGCGGGCGCGGGTCGCGGAGCTGGCGGTCGCGGGCGTGCGCCGCCCGGTCGACGTGGACCTGCCCGAGGAGGAGGCCGAACGGGTGCGCGCGCAGGTCCGGCCGCGGATCGCCGAGATGGCGGCGATGGACGAGAAGGCCCAGCGCGCGGCGATGGCCGAGGGCGGCTGGGTCGTCCCGCACCTGCCCCGGCCGTGGGGCCGCGACGCCGGTCCGGTGGAGCAGCTCGTCATCCGGCAGGAGCTGAAGGCGGCGGGCGTCCGGCCGGTCCCGCTGATAATCGCGGCGTGGGTGGTGCCGTCCCTGGTCCAGTACGGCACGCCCGAGCAGCAGGAGCGGTTCCTGCCGCCGACGCTGCGCGGGGAGATCGTCTGGTGCCAGCTGTTCAGCGAGCCGGGCGCCGGGTCGGACCTGGCCGGACTGTCCACGCGCGCCGAGAAGGCGGAGGGCGGCTGGCGGATCACCGGGCAGAAGGTGTGGACGTCGCTCGCCCGGGACGCGCAGTGGGGCATCTGCCTGGCGCGCAGCCACCCCGACCGTCCCAAGCACCAGGGCCTCACCTACTTCCTGGTGGACATGGCCTCCGACGGCATCGACATCCGCCCGCTGCGCGAATGCACCGGTGACGCCGTCTTCAACGAGGTGTTCCTGGACGGGGTGTTCGTGCCCGACGAGCTGGTCGTGGGCGAGCCGGGGGAGGGCTGGCGGGTCGCCCGCACCACCCTGGCCAACGAACGGGTCGGGCTGACCACCACCTTCCAGCTCGGCGGCGACCTGCCCGGGCTGGTGCAGTTGGCGCGCGAGCTGGGCGTGGCCGACGACCCCGTGGTGCGGGACGCGCTCGGGGACCTCGCCTGCGACGAGCACGCGTTCGCGCTGCTCGGCCTGCGCGCCACCCTCAAGCAGATCTCGGGGACCGACCCGGGCGCGACGGCCAACGTCCGGAAGCTGGTGGCGATGGAGCACGGCCAGCGCGTCACCGAGTACGGGTTCACGCTGCTGGGCGACGAGGGCGCCCTGACCGGCGGCTGGAAGTCCGACCTGCGGCGCCGCTGGACCCGCCACCTGCTGGCGTCCCGCGCGATGACCATCGGCGGCGGGACGACCGAGGTGAACCTGAACGTCATCGGCGAACGCATCCTCGGCCTTCCCCGCGACTGAGCGATGGCGACGGCCTGGCGCGCGGGGTGGCCGGTTCCCGCGGCGACCGGACTGGCGCTGGGGCTGCTGGCGCTGGGGCCGGGGCTCGCGCCCGGGTTCGTCCTGTCGTACGACATGGTGTTCGTGCCGGACCCGGCGTTCACGGCCGTGACGTTCGGCGCGGTCGGGACGGTGCCCCGGCACGTCCCCAGCGACGCGTTCGCGGCGGCGCTCGCCGCGGTGCTGCCGGACGACGCGGCGCAGAAGCTCATCCTGCTCGCCGTCTTCGTGATGGCGTGCACGTCGGCGGCCTCGCTCGTCCCCTCGCGGCGGACGCTGCCGCGGCTGGCGGCCGGGGTGTGCTACGCCTGGAACCCGTTCGTGGCCGAGCGGCTGCTGTTGGGGCAGTGGGCGCTGCTGCTGGGCTACGCGGCGCTGCCGTGGGTGGTGGCGGCCGCCGCGGACGCCGACGCCCGGGGCGGCGGGCGCCGTCTCGTCCGCGCGCTGCTGCCCGCGGCGGTCGGCGGATTCGCCGCGCTGACCGTGTCCGGCGTCACCGCGTTGACCGTGGCGGCGGTGCGGGGGCGCGCGGCGGCGGTGCGACGGGTCGCCGCGGCGCTGGCCGTGCTGAGCCTTCCGTGGCTCGTTCCGGGGCTGCTCCGTTCCGGGGGCGTGCCCGGGGACGGCGGTGCGGTCGAGGCGTTCGCCGCGCGCGCGGACACGCCGTTCGGGACGCTGGGCAGCCTGCTGCTCCTGGGCGGGGTGTGGAACGGCGAAACCGTGCCGACCGCCTATGGGAACGCCATCACGGCGGGACTGTGGCTGGCCGTCGTCCTCGCGGCGTTGTTCGCCTACGGGCGGTGGTGCGCGGACGGTCCATGGAAACGCGGTCTGGCGGGGGCGGCGGCCGTAGGGTTCGCGGTGGCGGCTCTAGGGGCCGTCGCGGCGCCCGTGCTGCGCGGGCTGATCGGACTGTGGTCCGGGTTCGCCGTGTTCCGGGACGGGCAGCAGTTCGTCGCCCCCTTGGCCGTTGTCGTCGCCGTGGGGCTGGGCGTGGCCGCCGACCGTGCCGCGCAGGCGCGCCTGGGGATGGTCACCGCGGGTGCGGTGCTCGCCCCCTTGGTGCTTCTGCCGTCGCTGGCATGGGGGGCCGCCGGGCAGTTGCGCGCCGTCCACTATCCGGCCGACTGGAAACGCGCCCGCGACATCGTGCACGCCGACGACGCCGCCGGGGCGGTTCTGCTGCTGCCCTGGGCCGCCTACCGCAGCCCGGAGTGGAACCACGGGCGCCGCGTCCTCGACCCGCTGCCCCGCTACCTGCACCGCAGGGTCATCATGAACGACGCGGTGACCGTGGACGGCACCACCGTCGCGCCCGAGGACCCGCGCGCCGTCCGCCTCGACGCGCTGGTCAGATCGGGGGCGACGCTGACGCAGGCGCTGCGCCGCGAAGGCGTCCGCTACGTCGCCGTCGACGACCCGGCGAACGCGGGCGCCGACGCGGCCAGGCGGTTGGCCGGGGCCGAGACCGTGCTCGAAGGCCGCGACCTCGTCCTCTACCGCATCCAGGGGGCGGCGCAGGTGCGCGACGAACGGGTGCCGCCGGCGGCCGTCGTCGTCGCCTGGCTCATCACGAGTGTGGCGATTGTCTGGTCATGTCTGGGCTCACGCATTACTCTGGGCACCCCGCTACTCGCCCGTAACCTCCGGCGAAGGGTCGACTGATGCGCATCGCGATCTCCGCTCTGGTCGGCGTTCTGCTCGCAGCCGCTGCATCCTTCGGCGCGGTGCAGCTGGCCAACGCGTCGCAGCAGGACCCGGTCATCAAGCCGCTCTACAACTACGGCTCCCGCTGACCGCGGCGCGACGTCCGCACTCGCCCTCTGGAGGGGCCCATGGCCGTCCCCACCCCGGGTCCCGCCGCCCTGGAGATCGTCGTTCCGGCCTACAACGAGGCCGAGCGGCTCCCGGCGGGACTGGCGCGGCTGTGCGCCGAGCTGGCCGCCCTGCCCTGCGCCGCGCGCGTGCTCGTCGTCGACAACGCCAGCACCGACGCCACACCGGAGATCGTGCGCGGCTGGGACGGGCCCGTCCCGGTGCGGCTGCTGTCGTGCGAGCGGCGCGGCAAGGGCGCGGCCGTCCGCACCGGGATCCTCGCCACGCGCGCGCCGTACGTGGGCTTCTGCGACGCCGACATGGCCACCGAGCTGTCGGCGCTGCGGCGCGTCCTGGCGCTGCTGAACGCGGGACGCCCGGTCGTGGTGGGCTCGCGGCGGCACCCGGAGTCGGTCGTGGACGGGTACGCCCGGCCGCTGCGCCGCCTGGGCGCCGTCACGTTCAACCGGCTCGTCCGCGATCTGGCGGACGGCGTGGCCGACACCCAGTGCGGGTTCAAGTTCTTCGCCGGTCCGCTGGCGCGCGCGGCGGCGGCCGACCTGCGCACGACCGGCTTCGCGTTCGACGTGGAGCTGCTCGCGCACTGCGTGCGGCGCGGCGCGACCGTCACCGACATTCCCGTGGTGTGGCACGACCGTCCGGGCAGCACGTTCTCGGTGCGCCGCCACTCGCTGGAATGCCTGCGCGATCTCATCCGGATCCGGGCGGAGCTGGCGGCGCTGTCCCGGCGCGACCGCGTCCGGCTGCCGGTGCCGGTTCCCGTGGCGCGGGCGGACGGCGCGCCGGTGCCCACCGCCCCGGGCGCCGGGCAGAGGTGAAGCCGGCAGGAGAACAGGGCGGGGGACAGGTGAGCGTGCACCTTGCCGGTGGGACGGTCGACGGGCTGCGGGTGGCGGTCGTCAACTGGCGTGATCCCTGGCATCCGGCGGCGGGCGGCGCCGAGCGGTACGCCTGGGAGCTGGCACGCAGGCTCGCGGCGCGCGGCGCGCGCGTCCGCTACGTCACGTGCCGGGCACCGCGGCGCGGCGGGGACGGACGCCGCGGGGAGCGCGGTCGGAAGCGGGTCGACGGAGTGCGCTTCGCGCGGATGGGCGGGCGCTTCACCGTCTATCCGCTGGTGCTCGCCTGGATGGCGGCGCGGCTGCGGCCCTTCGACGTGGTGATCGACTGCCAGAACGGCATCCCGTTCTTCACTCCGTTGGCGCTGCCGCGCCGGGTGCCGGTGTTCTGCGTGGTGCACCACGTGCACGACGCGCAGTTCGGCTTGTACTTCCCGGCATGGTTGGCGCGGCTCGGCCGTTTTCTCGAGGGGCCCGTCAGCCGGTGGGTGTACCGCAGGCACGCGTTCGTGGTGGTGTCGCCGTCCACCTTGCGTGCGGTGCGGGACCGGCTGGGCTGGGACGGCCCGACGTATGTCGTCCCCAACGGCGCGGTCACGCCCGCGCCCACACAGGTGGACGGGCTGCCCGAACGCGGCGACCCGGAACTGGTGTGCGTGACGCGTCTCGTCCCGCACAAACGCACGCGTCGCCTGCTGGATCTGGCCGAAGGGCTGGTCGCGAGGTATCCGGGCATGCGCGTGAACATCGTCGGGGACGGGCCGGAGCGCGCCGCCCTCGCCGCTGAGGTCGCCAGCCGCGGCCTGGGCGACACAGTGACGCTGCACGGCTACGTCTCAGAAGACGTGAAGACGGCCCTGGTGGCGCGCGCCGACCTGCACCTGAGCGCGTCCCAAGGCGAAGGGTGGGGGCTCAGCGTCATCGAGGCGGCGGCGCACGGGGTGCCCACGGTCGCCTACGACGTGGATGGTCTGCGTGACGCGGTGCGCGACGGCGTGACCGGTTGGCTCGCCGCCCCCGACGAGCCTCTAACAGACACCGTGGAACGTGCCCTCAAGGAGCTGGACGACCCATTGCGGCGGGAGCAGGTCGCGGACGCGTGCCGCCAATGGGCGAGCGCATTCGATTGGGAACGCACCACCGACCGCATGGCCCGCCTCCTCACCGCAGCCGTTCATAGGGGGACGGCTGCCACGAAAGACAAGCGAGCGCTGGTCGTCGACCTGGGGGACGGTTCGCTCCAGGTCGTGGAGGGGCCGGTCCGCGACCTGCTCCTGGGCGGCGACACCGCGGTACAGGTGCTGCGAACGGCGACGCCGCTGGAGCGTCTTCTCGGCCACCCGCTCCCCGAACCTGAGGACGGCAGTCCCTGACGGTGCCGCCGCAGGCGAAGATGTGGGGGACCGGCGAGGACGAAAGGGGCGAGATGGCCACGGGAGAGGCGGACGCGTCTCCCGCCGTCCTGCCGTCGGCCGCCGAGCCGGACGAGCGCGACGCGGCGGCGCGGCTGCGGGACCGGCTGCGGGCCGCGGTGTGCTGCCTGGCCCTGACCGCGCTGGCGTTCTGCACCCGCCCCGGCATGATCCTGGCCGACACCAAGATCGACATGCCGGTCGATCCGCTCGGCTTCCTCGGCCGGTCGCTGCACCTGTGGGACCCCGAGCAGTTCGGCCAGCTGCAGAACCAGGCCGTCGGCTACCTGTTCCCGATGGGGCCGTTCTACGCGCTCGGCGACCTGGCCGGCATGCCCGCCTGGATCACCCAGCGGTGGTGGCTGTCGCTGCTGATGTGCCTGGCGTTCCTCGGGGTCCGCAAGCTGGCCGCGCGGCTCGGCGTCGGCACCCCGGCGAGCCGCCTGACGGCCGGGATGGCGTACGCGCTGGCGCCCGGCGCGCTGGCGGCGCTGGGGCAGCTGTCGTCGGAGTACATGCCGGTGGCGATGCTGCCGTGGATCGTCCTGCCGCTGGTCCGCGCGGTGGAGGGCGGCGGCCGGATCCGGGCGGCGGCCCGGTCGGGGTTCGCCGTCGCCTGCTGCGGCGGCATCAACGCGACCGCGACCGTCGCCGTGCTGGTCGTCCCCGTCCTCTACCTGCTGACCCGGCCGCGCCGGGCGCCCCGCTGGCGCGTCCTGGGCTGGTGGTCGGCGGCGGTGGCGGCGGCGACCGCGTGGTGGCTGGTGCCGCTGCTGCTCACCGGCACCTACGGGTTCTCCTGGCTCACCTACACGGAGAAGGCCGCCACCACCACCGGGCCGACCGGGCTGGTCAACGTGCTGCGCGGCGCGGAGCGCTGGATCGGCTACCTGGTCGTGGACGGCACGGTCTGGTGGCCCCTCGGCAACGCGCTGTCGCTGCACGCGGTTCCGGTGATCTGCACGGGCGTCGTCGCGGCGCTGGGCCTGGCCGGGCTGCTCGGCCGCCTGCTGCCCGAACGCGCCTTCCTGCTGGTCACGCTGCTGTGCGGACTGGCGATCATCACCGCCGGCCACGGCGGCGACCTGCCCGGCCCGTTCGCCGCGCAGATCCGCGACCTGCTGGACGGGCCGCTGGCGCCCCTGCGCAACCTGCACAAGTTCGACGCGGTGGTGCGGCTGCCGCTGGCGCTGGGGCTGGCGCACCTGCCGGTCGCGGCGGCCCGGCCGCGGCGCGGCGCCGCGGCCCCGTCCGGGCTCCGGCCTCGCGCGCGGACGCTGCTCACCGCGCAGACGGCGGCGGTCGTGGCGCTGGGCGGCATCGGGGCGACGGCGGTCAGGCACGGGCTGTCCGGGCCGGGCGCGTTCCCGGAGGTGCCCAAGTACTGGCGCGAGGCGGCGGCCTGGCTCAACGCGCGGGCCGGGCAGCAGGGCGTGCTGGCGCTGCCGGGGGCGTCGTTCGGCGAGTACGTGTGGGGGCGGCCGATGGACGACATCGTCCAGCCGCTGCTGTCGGCGCGCTGGGGCGTCCGCCAGCTCGTCCCCGCGGGCTCCCCGGGTTACACGCGCGTACTGGACGCGGTCGACCAGCAGGTCAGGTCGGGGCAGGGCTCGCCGGGGCTGGCGCGTTTCCTGGCGCGGATGGGCGTGCGGTACGTCCTGGTGCGCAACGACCTGCGCCGCGAGACGCTGCGCGGCGCCTGGCCCGCGCGGGTCCGGCAGGCGCTCGACTCCTCGCCCGGGCTGCGCAAGGTCGCCTCCTTCGGCCCCCCGGTCGGCGGCGACGCCGTCGACGACGCCGTCTCGGCCCGCGACCAGCGCGTCCCGCCGCTGGAGGTGTACGAGGTGTCCGACGCCGACGCCGCGGTCACGCTCGCCGACGCCGAGGCCCCGCCGCGCGTGTACGGCGGCCCCGAGTCGCTGCTGGCGATGGCGGACGGCGGAGTGCTGCCGGACCGTCCCGTCCTGCTCGACGACGACGCGCCCGACCTGTACGGGCCCGGCGTGGTCGGCGACTCGCCGCGGCTGCTGCGCCGCAACTTCGGCGAGCTGCACCAGACCTCGCAGACCCTCACCGCCGCCGAACGCGGCGCGGCGTCCGACGTGCTGGACGACGACTGGACGCGGTACGCGACGGCGGCGGCCTACACCGGCATCCGCAACGTCACGGCGTCGTCGTCGGCCGCCGACGAGGACGCGGTGCCGCAGCTGCACACCCCGTCCGCCGCCCCGTACGCCGCCGTCGACGGCGACCCCGCCACCGCCTGGCAGACCGGCGGCTGGCACGGCCCGGTGGGGCAGTGGCTCAAGGTCGAGTTCGAACGGCCGCGCGACATCGGCGTGCTGACCGCCGCGTTCGTCCGCGACGACAGGCTCGGACCCGCGGTGACGCGCGTCGCCGTGCAGACCGAGCGCGGCTCCGTCGAGCAGGCCGTCCGTCCCGAGAACACCCCGCAGCAGTTGCGCGTCCCGCCCGGCGCGACCCGGTGGGTGCGGGTGCGCATCACCGGCCTCGCCGCGCCGCCCGCGTTCCCGGCGCTGACCCGGGCGGGCGTGGCGGAGCTGTCCGTCGACGGCCTGGCCGTCGACCGCACCTACCGCCTTCCGGAGGTCCCGGCGTCGACGTACGTGCTGCGCCGCATCCCCGGGGGCGCGGCCGAGTGCATGAAGGGCGCCCAGCGCTGGGTGTGCTCCCCGGACCTCGGCGTCCGCGACGAGGAGGGCGGCGGCTTCGACCGCACGTTCACCGTCGGGGCGGCGCGGCGCGCCGGGCTGTCCGGCACGGCCGTGCTCGTCGACCGGCGTCTCATCCGGCGGCTCACGGCCCCGCGCCGCGGCCCCTGGGTCACCGCCGACTCGGTGATCTCCGACCATCCGGCGGCCCAGCCGCGGTCGGCGTTCGACGGCGACCCCGCCACCGCCTGGATCGCCGATCCGGACGACCCCGCCCCCGCCTACCTGCTGCGCTGGCGCCGGCCGATCCGCGTCTCCACGGTCGCGCTGCGGCGGCCGCCCGGCGCGAGCGGCCCGGTGCGCGTCCGGGTCGAGGGGCGCGGCGGCCAGACCCGCGAGGCGGTGACCGACGCGCGGGGCCGGCTGACGTTCGCGCCGATGACGACGGACCGGCTCACCCTGACCTTCCCCCGGGACGGCCGCCTCCAGCCCGTCCAGATCAGCGAGGTGCAGATCCCGGGCCTGCGCCCGCTGCCCGACATCCGGGCCGTGCCGTTCGCCGCGGACTGCGGCTCGGGCCCGAAGCTGCGGCTCGGCGGCGCGACGGTGCGCACGCGGGTGGAGGGCACGCTCGGCGACGTTCTCGAAGGACGTCCGATGCGGTTCACCGCCTGCGAGGAGGTGACGCTCCAGGCCGGACTCAACCGCCTCGCCTCGGCGCCGTCCGACGCGTACCGGGTCGAGACGGTCGTCGTCGGCGACCCCGTCCCCTCGAACGGCGGCGAGGCGAACCGGCCCGTGCGGGTGCTCGACTGGTCGGCCGGGACGCGACGCGTCCAGGTCGACGCCGACCGCAGGTCGTTCCTCACCGTCAACGAGAACTTCAACGACGGCTGGCGGGCCGAGATCGCAGGCGCCGAGCTGAGACCCGTCCGGCTGGACGGCTGGAAGCAGGGGTGGGTCGTGCCCGCCGGGACGCACGGCGTCGTCCGGCTCACCTACGAGCCCGACCGCGCCCATCGCGCCTCGGTGGCGGGCGGGCTGGCCCTCCTGGCGCCGCTGCTCCTGCTCGCGCTGTGGCCCGCCCGCCGCAGGGCGGCGCCCGTCCCGCCGCCCCCCGGCGCGGGCTGGCCCGCCTGGACGGCGATCGCGCTCGCGGCGGCGCTGGGCGGCCTGATGTCCGGCCTGCCGGGGCTCGCCACGGCGGCGGCCGTCGCGCTGGTGTGCGGCTGGGCGCGCACCCGGGACGCCGCATACGCCCGGTTCATCGCCTCGCCCTGGGTGGCCGCCGCGCTGATGCTCGCGGGCACGGGCTGCCTGGTGGCCGCGCTCCAGCTGGACGCCCTCGCCAACCCGGCCTCGCCGTCCGGCGTCTTGGGCGGGCTGGTGCCGCAGCTGCTCGGCCTTGCGATCGTCGGACGCCTGGCCGTCGACCTGTGGCGGCCCGGGGCGCGCCGCCGCACGGGCGGCGCCGTGCGGATCAGCTGGGCGGCGCCGCCCGACCCGGCGGCCGATCCCGCGGATCCGGATCGGCGGCCGCCGCGAAGCGGCCGTCCTCCGCGCGCCGGGACGCCGTCGCCCGGTCGTCCGCCCGGCGACGGGCCGCCCGCCGCTCCCACGTCCGCGCCGCCCACTGGACCGGACGCTCCACCAGGTAATGGGTCGCCGTCGCCGCTGCGATGGTCGCCGCCAGCAGAAGCGGCAGATCGGGCAGAAGACCACCGTGGAACACCCGGTCGCGCCACTCGTACCAACCGACGATGATCAGCATCTGCCACAGGAACAGCCCGTAGGAGACGCGGCCGAGGAAGCGCATCACCGGATTGCCGAGCGCCGCGCCGATCGCGGCGTGCCCCGGCGGAGCCAGCGCCACCGGCGCCACGAACGCGACCGCGCACAGGCCGTACAGCACGAGGTCGAACAGCGAGGTCCACAGCGTGTCCGGCGTCCCCAGGTCGATCGGCCCCGTCACCGGCGTCGCGGCGATGACGTACAGCAGGGCGGCGCCGAGCCAGCACGCGCCCCACGCGTCGGCCACTGCGCGGCACACGCCCGCCACCGGCGCGGCCCCGGGGGAGCGCGCCCAGACCGTCACCACGGCGAGGGCCATGCCGATCGCGAACCAGACGAAGAACCGCGGCACCCACAGGCCCAGCAACGGACGCGGCTCCGGGACGAACATCGCCACCGTGTAGGCCACCGACACCAGCGCGTAGGCGGCGAGGCCGACCAGCAACCTGCGGGCGCGCGCGTCGACGTCCTGGGACGGGACGCGCCGCGCGTACCACCCCACCGCCGCCGCCGTCACCGGCAGAAGCGCGTACCAGGCGACCTCGACCGACAGGCTCCAGATCTGGCCGAGATGCGGCGGCCCCAGGCTCAGCCCCCACCACGGGTCCGGCAGGTAGGTGTGCGTCAGGGTGAGCAGGTACACCCATGTGCCGGTGTCGCGGATGTGGTCGTCGGCGACGAGCACCATGAAGCAGACGACCACCAGCCAGTAGGCGGGCAGGATCCGCAGCACGCGTTTGCGGAAATAGGTGCGTACGCGTGGGGCGGGGTGCCCGAGCAGCACCGCCGCCGCCCACGGGCGGTAGAGCAGCAGCCCGGACAGCGTGAAGAACAGCGGCACGCCCACCTGGCCGCCGTTGAACAGCCAGTAGTCGCCGATGACGCCGGACGTGCTGGCCACGTGGTAGAACACCACGACCAACGCCGCGACGGCGCGCACACCGTCGAGCGTGCCCTGCCGCCCCGAGATCTGCGGCAGGCCGTCGTCGCCCCCCGGGGGACTGGCCATCAGTTCGCCCCGTGGCGCCGACGCAGCACCAGCACCACATTCCACGACGCGAACTCACGCAGCCCTGGGACGCGGACGACGCCCTTGGCCCAGCTCGGGTGATAGCGCGGAATCACGTCCAGCACGTCCACGTCCCGTTGTGCACGCGCCCAGGTGAGCGCCTCTGCGACCGTCACCCGATGGAGGGTCTCGCCGAAACGGTTCTTGGGAGGTCGCCCGTACTTGCGTTCATACCGTCGCGCCGCCCGCTCGCCCCCCAGGTAGTGCCAGGGCGAGGTCTCATGCCCGCCCCAGGGCGACAGCCAGGGGGTGAACGCCAGATACACGACACCTCCGGGGCGCGTCACCCGGATCATCTCCGCGCCCATCCGCCACGGCTCACGCACGTGTTCCAGCACGTTGGACGACACGCACACATCGAAGGCGCCGTCTTGGAACGGCAACGCCATGGCGCTCCCCGCCAGCATGCAGCCCGCGGCGGACCCGAGCGCGGTCAGCTGCTCCACGTCGAGATCCACGCCGGCGCATCGGGCCCCCGCCGCGTGGAACTCGCGCGCGAGAAAACCCGTGCCCGTCCCCACGTCCAGGACCGTCGCCCCGTCGAGTCGCGCGTAGCCGCGCACCTGCTCGACCGTGTCGCGGGCAAGGAGGCGGTAGAAGTCGGCGGGGGCGTGCTGTTCGCGGCGGAAGGCGCGCAGCAGCCGTACCGAACGGGCCAGCGTGGCGCGGTGCGGACGGGGCGGCGTGCGCGTGTCGGGGCGGTCCTGCGAGGTCGAGGCAGGGGGGCGCTGCGCGGCGACCATGGCCGGAGCTTACCTGTCGGTAGCCTCCGGTCGCGGCGTCTCCTCAGTTCAGCGACCGAAGCCCGCGATTCGGTTCGCCCCAAATGGCGTTCCTGGTCGCGGTCTCTTGGACGGACGGTCCGACAGGTCCGGTAGGGTGACGCGCACCACGCCGGACGCGGCGGTCCTCCGGGAGGTGTACGTGCGACGACCGGTCGGCATGCTGCTCATCGGCTTGGGCGCGTTCTTCCTGGCCCTCGGCCCGCTGATCCGGCTCTACGTGGCCGACAAGGTCGTCCTCGCGCCCCTCAACCGGTACTCCGTGACGCGGCTGGAGGCGCGCAACGCGACGTACTTCGACACCTCCACCCTCAAGACCCGCACGGGCGCCACCCTGCTGGCCACCACCACCCTGCGCGGGGACGTGCGCGCCAACAACGGCAACGACCGGATCGCCGTCTGGGACTCCACGACCAACATCGTCGACACCGCAGACCCCGACCGGCCCCTCCAGCTCCAGAGCTACCGCATGGCCTTCGACCGCCGCACCGCCGAGCTGGTCAACTGCTGCGGCGCCAACGTCGACGGCGACGGCGGCGTCCGCATGTCCGGGTACGGGCTGCTGTTCCCGCTGACCGGGGTCGAGAAGGTCGACTATCCGTTCTTCGACATGACCACCCGGCGGCTGGCGCCGATGCGATACGACGGCGAGGACACGGTGCACGGCCTGAACGTCTACCGGTTCGTCCAGCACATCCCCACCACCAAGACCGCGTCGCTGGACACCGAGCTGCCCGGCCGCCTGCTCGGCCTCGGCGAGGACAGCCCGCCGCAGAAGGTGGACCGCTACACCCAGTCCACCAACACCGTCTGGGTGGACCCGCGCACCGGCATCCCGGTGCGGCACCGGCAGAACGTCTACAGCACCGTCCAGACGCCCGACGGCCGCGGCCGCATGGTCGCCGCGCAGGCCGACCTGATGACAATCGACCGCGACCAGAAGGCCCTGGTCGACCTGGCCAACACCACCGCGCTCAAGGCCGCCGCGGTGCGCCGCTACCTGCCCGTCGGCTCCCTGGCCGTCGGCCTGGGCCTGCTGGCGACGGGCGGGTGGCTCGCCCTGACCGCCGCCTCGCGCCGTCCGGCCCCGCCTCCGCCGCCCCGACGCCCCGACGGCCGCTTCACGACGAAGCCCTCCGCCCCCAAGGCGTCCGCCGGCGCCGCCGCCCGGTCCGCCGCGGGGCGGGCGGCCGGGTCCCCGTCACCGCGCGCTCCCGGCGCGTCCGCGAAGAAGAACCCGCCCGGCCCCCGGGTTCCGCCCGCCACCGACGCGCGTCCTCGCTGATACCTGTTCTAGACAACGCCGGCGAGGGATTCGCGTGGTCGACGACTTCAAATAGAACCCGTTGCAGTTTCCGGGTGCGGCACCTACTGTCGAGGCTGTGCGGACCCGAGTCACCGAGCTGTTCGGCATCGAGTACCCGATCTTCGCGTTCAGTCACTGCCGCGACGTCGTCGCGGCGGTGAGCCGCGCCGGCGGCATGGGCGTCCTCGGCGCCCTGTACTTCACCCCCGAGGAGCTCGAGATCGAGCTGTCGTGGATCGACGAGCACGTCGGCGGCCGGCCCTACGGCGTCGACGTCGTGATGCCCGCCAAGTACGAGGGCGCCGACCTGGGGGACGCGTCCGAGCTGCTCGCCCGGCTGCAGAGCATGATCCCGGAGCGGCACAAGAGGTTCGTGGAGGACCTGCTGGCCGAGCACGGCGTGGAGCCGCTCGGCGACGAGGGCGCGGGCAAGGCGCTGCTCGGCTGGACCGACGCGACCGGGCGTCCGCAGGTCGAGGTGGCCCTCCGGCATCCGATCGCGCTGCTCGCCAACGCCCTCGGCCCGCCGCCCGTCGACGTCGTCGAGCAGGCCCACGCGCACGGCGTGCAGGTCGCGGGCCTGGCCTCCAACGCCCGGCACGCCCGCAAGCAGGTCGAGGCCGGCGTCGACATCATCGTCGCCCAGGGCACCGAGGCGGGCGGCCACACCGGCGACGTGTCCACCATGGTGCTGGTCCCCGAGGTGGTCGACGCGGTGGGCGAGGACACCATCGTCCTGGCCGCCGGCGGCATCGGCCGCGGCCGCCAGGTCGCCGCGGGCATGGCGCTGGGCGCCGACGGCGTGTGGACCGGCTCCATCTGGCTGACCGTCGACGAGGCCGACACCCCGGAGAGGCAGCGTGACAAGCTCCTGCGGGCCACCTCCCGGGACACCGTCCGCTCCCGCTCCTGGACGGGCAAGCCCGCCCGCATGCTCAGGACCGCGTGGACCGAGGCGTGGGAGAGCGAGAAGTCGCCCGGCCCCCTGCCGATGCCGCTGCAGTTCATGCTGATCTCCGACGCCCTGCGCCGCATCAACCGGTCCGGCGACGGCGAGCTGGCCACCTTCCCCGTCGGGCAGATCGTCGGGTCGATGAACCAGGTGAAGCCCGCCGCCCAGGTCGTCTACGAGCTCATGTCCGAATACGTCGAGGCCATCGAACGCCTCAACGCCATCACCGCCGCCGACTGAGCGGGCGGCGGGGCGGGACCCGCCGCCCCGCCGCCCGTCGTGACCGCCGCCGGACGTCCCGGCGGCGGTCCTGTGTCTGCGGCCGCAGCCCCGGGCAGGAAGGCGGGGCGCGGGGCGGCGGCCGCGGCTCAGCGCTGGAAGGGGACGAGTTCGTAGCCGGACGGGGCGCGCATCACCCGCGCGCCCATGCCGTGCTCCAGCACCCACTGGTAGTCGTGGCCGGCGCAGCCGGGGTAGACGGCGAGGAAGCTGTACGGCTCGTCGCCGACGTTCACGCTGCGGTGCGCCCAGTGCGGCGGGATGTAGCCGATGACACCGGGGGCCATGTCGATCCACTCGGTCCGCTGCCCGTCGAACAGCAGCAGGCCGCCGACGCCGCTGAGACCGAGGTAGATCTCGCCCTGCGGGTTCGGGTGCTGGTGCCCCTTGGTCATGAAGAACTCCCCGCCGCAGGTGCCCGGCCGGATCGTCGTGATCGACTGGGGCAGCTCGCGGTCGATCTCCGGCACCGGGGACGAGGAGACCGTGTAGACGACCGGGTCGGCGTCGTCCTCCACGGCCCGCTTCCACTCGGTCCGGTCGGCGAACAGCCCTTCGAGGTCGGACATCCGGCGGGTGAGCACCGGACCGGCCGGATCGACGGTCGCGGCGGCGACGTCGAGGGTGATCCGCATCGGGCTGATCGGAGCTGTGGCGAACTCTGGCACGTGAGCCTCCGGGCGTGGGAGAGGTCGGGACGGCGGCCATCCTGCCCAGACGGCGCGCCCCGCGCAAGTAGAAATTTCTTCGATGCTACTTCACAGACGTGGAAGTTGTTGCGATACTGGCGTCGTCCCCGCCACCCGCCGGCACGTCCACGCCCGTCCCCTCCCGGCGCCGACCGTGGCGCTTCCCCAGAACGAGCGATTTCCCAGAACGAGCGATTCCTCAGAACGAGCGATTGAGGTAAACACCGATGAACTCCGTGTACGAGCCCGCCCCCGGCACCGCTCTGGAGGGCAAGGTCGCGCTGGTCACCGGCGCCGCGTCGGGAATCGGCGACGCGGTGAGCCGCATCTTCGCCGCCAACCGGTGCCGGGTCGCGCTCGTCGACGTCAACGGCGACCGCCTGGACGAGGTCGTCAAGGAGATCGCCGCCGCGGGCGGCGACTGCGCGGGCTTTCGCGCCGACGTCACCGACGAGGAGCAGGTCGAGGAGGTGTTCCGCGCCACCGTGGAGCGGTGGGGGCGGCTCGACCTGCTCGTCAACAGCGCCGGCCGCGACTCCCTGTCCCCGCCGGTCACCGAGGTGACGCTCGAGGAGTGGAACAAGACGATCGGCCCGAACCTCACCGCGGTGTTCCTGTGCTGCCGCGAGGCGTTCCGGATCATGCAGGAGCAGCCGACCGGCGGGCGCATCATCAACATGGGCTCGTCGTCGGCGCGCGTCGCCTCCGGACCGGGCCACAGCCCGTACCGGGCCTCCAAGCACGGGATGATGGGCCTGAGCAAGAACCTCCTGCTGGAGGGCAAGGAGAAGAACATCGGCGTCACCGTCATCAACCCCTCGCACGTCAAGACGCCGATGACCGAGATCATCGACCGGGGCCTGTACGACGGCGACATCCCCGCCTACCTCGAGGGGTGGCTGGACGAGAAGGAGATCGCCGAAGGGGTCCACGCCAGCTGCATCGAGGTCTCCAACGTCGCCGAGGTGGCGCTCTACGTGGCGACGCGGACGCCCGACGTGACCATCCCGACGATCTCGCTGTACCCGACCCACAAGATCCACCGCTACGGGATGGAGGTGTGACGCGATGAAGGCGGCAGTGCTGCGCGAGCAGGGCGTCATCGCCTTCACCGAGGTGCCGGAGCCGAGCCCGGTCGGCGACCGGTCGGTGCTCCTGCGGATCGGCGCCGTCGGCGTGTGCGGGTCCGACGTGCTGCGCTACGGCCGGGGCAAGGCCTACCGCTACCCGCTCGTCCTCGGCCACGAGTTCTCCGGGATCGTCGAGGAGGCCCCGGACGGCGGCAGGTTCTCCCCGGGCGACCGCGTCGCGGTCTTCCCCCTGCTCGCCGACCCGGACGACCCGTTCACCCGGATCGGGGAGCTCGCCCTCGGCCGGGGCTACGACTACTACGGCTCCCGCAGGGACGGCGCCATGAGCGAGCGCCTCCACGTGCCCGAGGCGAACCTCATCCCGGTGCCGCCGGACATGCCGCTCGTGCACGCCGCGATGGTGGAGCCCGCGGCCGTCGCGCTGCACGCCGTGCTGAAGTGCGACGTCCCCGCGTCCGGCACCGCCCTGGTCATCGGCGCCGGGCCGATCGGCGCGCTGGCCGCCCAGTGGCTGCGGCTGCTGGGGTGGACGCGCGTCCTGGTCGCCGAGGTCGACCCGCGCAAGCGCGAGGTGATGGCCGCGCTCGGGTTCGAGGTCGTCGACGCCTCCGGCGACACGGTGGCGGCGGTGCGCGACCTGACCGGCGGGCACGGCGTCGACTGCGCCGTGGAGGCGAGCGGGCTGCCGCTGACCCTGGTGCAGGCGCTGGAGGCCGTCGCGCCGCTCGGCACCGTCATCATGCTCGGCGACCTCAGCGGCGACGTCACCCTCCCGCAGCCGCTGGTGTCGTCTCTGCTGCGCCGCGAGGTCCGCATCCTGGGCACCTGGAACTCCAAGATCACCCCCGCCGGGCGCAGCGAGTGGGAGATGGTGGTCACCTGCCTCGGCCGCGGGCTGGAGGTCGCGCCGCTCATCAGCCACACCCCGTCGCTCGCGGACGCCGACGCGGTCTTCGACGACCTGGTCAACCGGCGGGTCTGGTACAACAAGGTCGTCTTCGCCGTGGCCGACGAGGCCCGCGCCGAGCTGGACCTCCCCGGCGTCGCGCCCGCCGCCGACCGCGCCGCGACCTGGCCGGGGAACGGGGCCCGCCGCTCGGGCGAGCCCCTGGGAGCCCGGCCATGAAGGCGGCGCGGTTCCACGGCCCCGGCGACGTCCGCCTGGACGAGGTGGAGACGCCCGCGCTGCAGGACGGCGACGTGCTCGTCCGCGTCCGCGCCGCGTCGATCTGCGGCACCGATCTGCGCATCCTCGAGCACGGGCACTTCAAGATCCCCGAGGGGCGGCCGCGGGTCCTCGGCCACGAGGTCAGCGGCGACATCGTCGAGGTGCGCGGCTCGGTCGAGGGGGTCGCGGTCGGCGACCGGGTCGCCGTGGCGCCCAACGTCGGCTGCGGCCGGTGCGAGATGTGCCGCGCCGGCCACAACCAGATGTGCCCGCGGTACGAGGCGTTCGGCGTCAGCATCGA
Source organism: Actinomadura viridilutea (assembly GCA_003001795.1). Lineage (GTDB taxonomy): Bacteria > Actinomycetota > Actinomycetes > Streptosporangiales > Streptosporangiaceae > Spirillospora > Spirillospora viridilutea. Next base: position 196,943 of record PVNI01000001.1, read on the forward strand.
CGGCGGCTTCCAGGAGTACATGCGCGTCCCGGCCTTCGCGCTGCGGCGGGGGAACGTCTTCCGCCTGCCCGACGAGGTCGGCTACGCCGACGCGGCGCTCATCGAACCCTTCTCCTGCTGCTACAGCGGTCAGCGCAAGCTCGGCGTGGGATGCGAGGACGTCGTCCTGATCGTCGGGCCGGGCCCGATCGGCGCCTTCCACACGATGCTCGCGCGGCTGGCCGGCGCCCGGAAGATCATCGTGGCGGGGCGGTCCCGGGCCCGGCTGGAGGCGGTCCGCGGGCTCGGCGCCGACGTCGTGGTCGACGTCACCGCCGAGCGGCTCGCCGACGTCGTCATGGCCGAGACCGACGGCCGCGGCGTCGACGTCGCCATCACCGCCGTGTCGAGCGCCCAGGTGCAGGCCGAGACCGTCGACCTGCTCGCCGCGCACGGCCGGATCAACTTCTTCTCCGGCCTCGGCGGCGCGGAGCCGCCCCGGATCGACACCGACCGCGTGCACTACAAGGGCCTCCTCCTCACCGGGACCACGGGGGCCAGCAATGTCGACTACGGTCGGTCGCTCCGGCTGGTCCGCGACCGGAACCTTTCTTTGTCCTCGCTGGTCAGCGCCACGTTCCCGGTGGGGAAGATCGGGGACGCCCTGGCGCACGCGGCCTCGGGATCGGGGATGAAGACGATGATCGTCCCCGACGGGGCCGGGCTCGGGGACGGGCGCACTCCGACGGGAGCCAAGTGATGAAGAAGTACGTCATGGCGTTCGACTCCGGGACGACCGGCATCCGGGCGATCCTGTTCGACCGCGCCGGGCGGGTGGTCGCCATCGCCCAGCAGGAGTTCCCGCAGCTGTACCCGCAGCCGGGATGGGTGGAGCACAACCCGCTCGACATCTGGAACACCCAGATCACCGTCGCCAAGCAGGCCCTCGCCGACGCCGGGGCGAGCGCCGAGGAGGTCGCGGCCATCGGCGTGACCAACCAGCGCGAGACCGCGGTGGTGTGGGACCGCGACAACGGCGCCCCGATCATGAACGCCATCGTCTGGCAGGACCGGCGCACCGCCGGCTACTGCGACGAGCTGAAGGCCTCCGGGGATCTGGCGGACCACGTCCGGACGACCACCGGCCTGGTGATCGACTCCTACTTCTCCGCGACGAAGCTCACGTGGATGCTCGACCGGATCCCCGGCGCGCGGGAGCGGGCCAAGCGCGGGGAGCTGCTGTTCGGCACGATCGACAGCTGGCTGGTCTGGAACCTCACCGAGGGCCGCAGCCACGTCACCGACTACTCCAACGCGTCCCGGACCATGATGTTCGACATCAACCGGCTGGACTGGGACGACCGGCTGCTCGCGGAGTTCGACATCCCCCGCCGGATGCTGCCCGAGGTGCGGCCCACCAGCCAGGTGTACGGCCACACCGCCGAGTCGCTGTTCTTCGGCACCCGCATCCCGGTCGCCGCCGTCGTCGGCGACCAGCAGGGCTCGCTGTTCGGGCAGGCCTGCTTCTCGAAAGGCCAGGTCAAGGCGACGTACGGCACGGGCGCGTCGCTGCTGATGAACACGGGCGACCGGCCCGTGCTGTCCGACAGCGGTCTGCTCACCACCATCGCCTGGGGCCTGGACGGCCGCGTCGAGTACGCCCTCGAAGGCCTCATCTTCGTCTCCGCCGCGTCGGTCAAGTGGCTGCGCGACGAGCTCAGGCTGGTCTGGGACTCGGAGGACACCGAGTACGCGGCCCGGCGCGTCCCCGACACCATGGGCGTCTACTTCGTCCCCGCGTTCGTCGGGCTCGCCGCGCCCTACTGGGACGCCTACGCGCGGGGCGCCATCCTCGGGCTGACGCAGGGCGTCACCCGCAACCACATCATCCGCGCCACGCTCGAGGCCATCGCCTACCAGATCCGCGACGTCATCGGCTGCATGGAGAACGACAGCGGGATCTCCCCCCGCGAGCTGAGGGTCGACGGGGGCGCCGCCTGCAACAACTTCCTCATGCAGTTCCAGGCGGACATCCTCGGCGTTCCCGCGCTTCGTCCCACCGTCACCGAGTCCTCCGCCCGCGGCGCCGCGTTCCTGGCCGGCCTCGCCACCGGTTTCTGGAAGGACCAGCGGGAGCTCAGCGACTCGTTCGAGCTGGAGCGCCGCTTCGAGCCGTCGATGGACCAGGAGACCAGCGACCGCCTCTACGCCGGCTGGAAGAAGGCCGTGTCCCGCGTCGGCGACTGGGCGGAGCACTGATGGACGCGTCCGCCCGCCCGCCGCAACGGCCCGCCGCCCCGTCCAGGAAGGAGCCTTCGCCCGTGGCCGCCTACCGTCCCGCGACACGACCGACGATGTACTTCATCGGGGTCACCACACGCCGGTCGTCCATCATGAAGGTGTTCCCCGCCTGGGCGCAGGCCCTCGGCCTGGACGCCGAGATCAGCGGCATCGACCTGCCGATCGACCACACGCCCGACGGCTACCGCGAGGTCGTGGCGTTCATCAAGGACGATCCGCTGTCGCTCGGCGCGCTCGTCACCACCCACAAGCTCAACCTGTTCAAGGCGGCCCGCGACCTGTTCGACCGGGTCGGGGCGGACGCCGCGCTGCTCGACGAGGTCAGCGGCATCGCCAAGCGCGACGGTCTGCTGTGGGGGAACGCGATGGACCCGATCAGCAGCGGGCTGTCCCTGGAGGCGATCGTGCCGGACGGCTACTGGGCGCGCACCGGCGCCGAGCTGCTGCTCCTCGGCGCGGGCGGCTCCGCGCTCGCGCTCACGCTGTACCTGCACCGGCGGGCCGCGGAGGGCCGGGACGTGCCCTCCCGAGTGATCGTCACCAACCGGCGCCCGCACCGCCTGGAGGAGATGCGGGCCGTGCACCAGAAGATCGGCTTTGCCATCCCGGCGGACTACCACGTCGCGCCCACCCCCGAGCACAACGACGCCCAGGCGGGCGCGCTCAAGCCCGGGTCCCTCGTGGTCAACGCGACCGGTCTCGGGAAGGACCGGCCGGGCTCCCCGCTGACCGACGCCGCGACGTTCCCGGACGAGGGCATCGCGTGGGACTTCAACTACCGCGGCGACCTGCGGTTCCTCCGGCAGGCGCGGGACTCGGACCGCGGCGTGCGGGTGGAGAACGGCTGGACCTACTTCATCCACGGCTGGACGCGCGTCATCGCGGAGGTGTTCCGAATCGACATCCCGACGTCCGGACCCGAGTTCGACCGGCTGTCCGAGATCGCGCGGTCCGCGGCGCGGGCGGGAACCGCCTGACCGCCGGCACCGCCGCCGGACCGCCGGACCGGCGGCCCGGCGGGAGGAGGCATGGGGCGTGCCGGGCCGCGATGAAGTACCGTGCGTATCGCCTCGGCACGCCCTTCTCCACCATGCCGCCGGCGCCTTCGGGGGCGCGGGCGCCGTCGCTCCGGGACGGGCGGCGGCTCGCCGTGGAGGGCGCGGGGTGCGCAGGCGGAAGCGGCACGTGAACGTGTCGACGACAGTCGTCCACTAGGGACCGGAGTCGAAGATGACAGCCCAGGGCATCGAAGACGGCAATATTCTTCAGCGCATATCGAGCAAGTATCGATACCTGGCTCCGGCGCTCCGCCAGATCGCCGACCTCATCCTCGGCGACCCCGAAGAGTGTCAGACGATGACGATCACCCAGCTCGCGGCCGCCGCCGGGGTCGCCGAGTCGTCCGTGTCGAGGTTCGTCCGGGAATTCGGGCTGGTCGGCTACCAGGACCTGCGGCTGCGCGTCGCCGAGGCCGTGTTCCAGAGCCGCTCGAAGGGCGGCGAGGCGGGCGACCAGCAGGTGGTGTACGAGGGCATCACCCGGGACGACGACATCGCCACGATCATCGCCAAGATCGAGCGGAGCAGCCAGCACGCGGTCCGGCAGACCGCCGCGCGGGTGGACGTGGACGCCCTGACCCGGGCGGTGGACCTGATCGACCGCGCCGACAGCGTGATCTTCTGCTGCATGGGCTCGTCCGCGATCGCGGCCGAGAACGGCGTCATGCGCTTCATGCGCGCCGGGAAGAAGTGCATCTTCTTCCGCGACCAGAGCGGCCAGATCATGGCGGCGACCAACGCCACGGAGCGCGACGTCGTCATCGGCATCAGCGACTCCGGCCATACCACCGTGGTCGCCCAGGTGCTCCGGCTCGCCTCCGAGCACGGCGCCGCGACCATCGCCCTGACGTCGAACGAGAACTCCCCGGTCTGCGCGCACGCGGACGTGGTCCTCTACACCTCCAGCTCGGCCATCGGAGGCGGCCTCTACGGCGAGTCGGTCACGTCCAAGTGGGGGCAGATCCTCATCGTCGACATGCTCTATGCGGCGTTCGCCGCCCGCAACGCCGACGCGGCATTGGCGCATCTGGAAGAGACCTATACCGCGGCGATCCAGCACACGCGGTCCTGACGCGCACGGGGCCGGGCCGTCACCCTCGGCCCGAGCCCGTGAAGTACGCGTTCGCGGCGGGCAGGCCGCACAGACCGCGCTGCCGCGATCGACGCCGGGAGCGGCGCCTGATCTACGTCTTGTGCCGTCCCTTCTTGCGTCCGCCCCGTGCCCACTGGCGGCAGGCCTCGTCCAGTTCCCGCTGCTGTGTGCGGGCTTCACACGCGGCACACGCAGGCGCCGTTCGCCCTGCGCACCGCCGAAGGCTGTGCCGAGCGTGCCCGCGCATACCGGGCTTCACTTCCCGCCCTGATCGCCTTCTCAGGCGCGGCGACAGGGGCGCCGGCGCTTTGCTCGATGCCCCTCCGTCCTCGCCTGTCCGGAGGCGGAGACGCGCCTGACGGATGACCGCTCCGCAACGGGGCGAAGAGCCTCCCCGCGGGTCTTGACACCGCATGGGGCCGATGGAACGATCGCAGAAATAATTTCGAAGTCATGAATTCATGATCGAAATTACTTCTAACACCCACCCCCATGGAGTACCCGTGATCCGTCACCGTTCCGCCGCCCTGTCCGCCGTGGCGGCCGCCCTCGCCGTCGCCGGGTGCACGGCGACCACCACCGCCTCCGACAACGGCTCCGCAGCGGGCTCGTCGTCGAAGAAGCTCAAGGTGGGCATCACCGTCCAGACCTTCACCAATCCGTTCTTCGTCGCCGAGGCCGACGGGGCCAAGGCCGAAGTGGAGAGGCTGAACGGCCAGGCCTTCGTCGAGCAGGCCGACCAGAACGTCCAGAAGCAGTCCGACCAGATCGACGCGTTCATCCGCCGCCGCGTCGACGTGATCGTCGTCGACGCCGTGGACTCCAACGGCATCGGCCCGGCGGTCGCGCGGGCCAAGGCGGCGGGCATCACGGTGGTCGCCATCGACGTCGGCGCCGACGGCGCCGACGCCACCGTCACCACCGACAACGTGCAGGCCGGCCGGATCGCCTGCGAGCACCTCGGCGAGCGGGTGCGCAGCGGCCCGATCGCCATCCTCGACGGCACCAACATCACCGCGGTCAACGACCGGATCGAGGGGTGCCTCGCGGCGCTCAAGGCGTACCCCGACATCAAGGTGGTCGCCCGGCAGCGCGGTCTCAACAGCCGCGACTCCGCGCTGCCCATCGCGACCAACATGCTGACCGCCAACCCCGGCATCAAGGGGTTCTTCGCCATCAACGACCCCACCGCCGCCGGCGTCGAGCTCGCGGCCAAGCAGAAGGGCCGCACCGACGTGGTCATCGCGAGCGTCGACGGCGCGCGGGCGGCCGTGGAGTCGATCACGCGCGGCGGGCTCATCGGCTGCACGTCCGCGCAGGACCCGCGCGGCATGGGCGCCAAGGGCGCCGCGATCGGCATGCAGCTGGCCGCCGGCAAGCCGCCGAGCCAGACGACCGTCCTGGTCCCGGCGACGCTCGTCACCAAGGACAACGCCGCGTCGTACACGCCCTGGGGATGAGCGATGCCGGTCCGCACACCTGAGCCGCTCCGCACCGATGAGCCGCTCGTCCGGATGCGGGGCGTCACCAAGCGCTTCGGCGGATTCACCGCCGTCGACCACGCCGACCTGGACGTGCACGCCGGCGAGGTGCACGTCGTCGCCGGCGAGAACGGGGCCGGCAAGTCCACGCTGATGAAGACGCTCGCCGGCGTCCACGCGCTCGACTCCGGCCGCATCCTCCTCGACGGCGCGGCGGTGTCGATCCCCGACACGGCGACCGCGCGCCGGCACGGCATCGCGATGGTCCACCAGGAGCTCACCCTGGCCCCGACCCTCTCGGTCGCCGAGAACATCGTGCTCGGCCGCGAGCACCGGACCCGGACGGGGCTGTTCGCCCGGGCGCGGGCGCGCGACGAGGCCGCGCGGGTGCTGGCGACGCTCGGCGCGCGGTTCTCCGTCGACGCCGAGGTCGGGGAGCTGTCCACCGGCGAGCAGCAGCTGGTCGAGATCGGCCGGGCGGTCGCGGAGGGCGCCCGCGTCCTCATCTTCGACGAGCCGACCGCGGCGCTGTCGGCCCGCGAGGCGGCCGCCCTGCTCGACCTCGTGGAGTCGCTGCGCGCGTCCGGCATCGCCGTCCTCTACATCACCCACCGCATGGAGGAGATCCAGCGGCTGGCCGACCGCGTCACCGTGATGCGGGACGGCCGGGTGGTCGCCTCGCTGCGGCGCGAGGAGGCGACGCCGGAGGCGATCGTCACCCGCATGGTGGGACGGCCGATCGGCGCCCTGTACCGCCGGGCCCGTCCCCGGCCGCGCGACCAGGTCAGGCTGCGGGTGACCGGCCTGACCGACGGCGGGTACGTCCGGCCCGCCTCGTTCGAGGTCCGCGCCGGCGAGGTGCTCGGGATCGCCGGGATCGTGGGCGCGGGCCGCAGCGAACTGGTCCGCCTGATCTTCGGCGCCGACGCGGCCGCCTCCGGGAGCGTCGCCGTCGACGGCCGGCGGGTCGCCGTCCGCCGACCCGCCGACGCCATCGCGCACGGCATCGCGCTCGTGCCGGAGAGCCGCAAGGACCAGGGGCTCTTCCTCGACCTGTCGATCGCGGAGAACATCGCCCTGGCGGGCCTCACCCGCCGTCCCCCGAGGATGCTGCGGCCGGGGCGGCTGCGCGCGGCGGCCGGGCCGCTCGTCGCCAGGCTCGGCATCCGCTGCCGGAGCGTCGACCAGCCGGTGGGCCGCCTGTCCGGCGGGAACCAGCAGAAGACCGTCCTCGCCAAGTGGCTGTCGCTCGACCCGAAGGTGCTCATCCTCGACGAGCCCACCCGCGGCGTCGACATCGGCGCGAAGGCCGACATCTACGCGCTCATCGACGACATCGCCGCCCAGGGGGTCGCGATCGTCCTCGTCTCGTCCGAGCTCCCCGAGGTGCTCGGGCTCAGCGACCGCGTCCTGGTGATGCGCGAGGGACACATCGTCGCCGAACTGAGCGGCGACCTGCTCAAGGAGGACATCGTCATGCAGTACGCGACCGGTGCCGACACCGCTCCCGGGCGGCCCGCGGCATGAACGCGTCCAGGGGGGACAACGCCATGGAGACGCGCATGAAGACGCCCACGGACACGCCCATGGAGACGCCCGGGGAGACGGGGGCGGCGACGGCCGAGGGCGCGGACGCGCCGCGGCCCGGAACGCGGCGCCGCCGCCCGCCGCTGGGCTCGCAGCGGTTCGGCCTCGCGATCGCGTTCCTGCTGCTCGTCGCCGTGTTCGCCGCGGTCTCGCCGGAGTTCCGGACCCTCGGCAACTTCTTCGACGTGACCCGGCAGGTGGCCGTCACGGCGATCCTGGCGGCCGGCGCCACCCTGGTGATCCTCACCGGCGGCATCGACCTGTCCGTCGGCTCGCTGGTCGGCCTGACCGCGCTGGTGTCCGTCGCGGCCTCCGCGCACGGGCTGCCGCCCGTGGTCGCGCTGCTGCTCGCGGTCGCCGCCGGGGCGTTCGTCGGACTGGTCAACGGCGCCCTGATCGCGCGGGCCGGGCTGTCGGCGTTCGTCGTCACCCTCGCCGCCCTCACCTGGCTGCGCGGCGTCGTGTACGTCGGCACCAGCGGCGGCGCGGTGTTCACCAAGGACGCCTGGTTCGCCTTCTTCGGCCAGGGCGCGGTCGCCGGGGTCCCGATGCCCGCGCTGATCACGCTCGCCGTCTTCGCGGGCTGCGGCCTGCTGCTGCGCCGCTCGGTGTTCGGGCGGCACGTGGTCGCCGTCGGCGCGAACGCCGAGGCCGCCCGGCTGACCGGCGTGTCCGTGCCCAGGGTGCTCACCCGGGTCTATGTGATCAGCGGGGTGTGCGCGGGCATCGCGGGAGTGATCGTCGGCGCCCGCCTGCAGTCCGCCGTCCCGGACCTGGGCGGCGGCTACGAGCTGCAGGCGATCGCCGCGGTCGTGCTCGGCGGGACCAGCCTCAGCGGCGGCCGCGGCGGCATCGGCGGGACGCTCCTCGGCGCGATGCTCATCGCCGTGCTCGTCAACGGCATGACGCTGCTCAACGTGTCGTCGTACTACCAGCTGATCATCCAGGGCGCGGTCATCGTCGCCGCGATCGCGCTCGACCGACTGCGGCTGCGCGACGGCCGGTAGCCGCCGGCGCCCAGCCGCCCGGGCATCCGAGGCCGCACGGTCTCGGATGCCCTTTCCATGCGCGGCGGCGCCCCGCGCGCGACGGGCCGCTGTGATCATCTGCCGTGGTAGACCGGGGGGCGCTTCTCGCGGAAGGCCCGGGCGCCCTCCTTGGCGTCCTCGGAGCCGATGACGGGCCAGCCGAGCTCGTCGGAGACCTTCAGGGCCGCAGGCTCGGGCAGGTGCTCGGTCTCGCGGTAGACGCGCAGGATCGCCTGCACGGCGAGCGGGCCGCAGGCGGCGACCTGGTCGGCGAGCTCGCGGGCGGCGGCCAGGGCGCCGCCGGACGGGACGACCTTGTTGACCAGGCCCATGGCGAGCGCCTCCTGCGCGGTGACGGAGCGGCCCGTCAGCAGGAGGTCCATGGCGTTGGCGTAGCCGATCTGGCGGGGCAGGCGCACCACCGAGCCGCCCATGGGGAACAGGGCGCGGCGGGCCTCGTACAGGCCGAGGACGGCGTCCTCGGCGGCCACGCGCAGGTCGGTGCCGACGAGCAGTTCGGTGCCGCCGGCGACGGCGTAGCCCTCGACGGCGGCGATCAGGGGTTTGGTGGGCCGGCCGTCGCGCAGCAGGCCCTTCCAGTGGAAGTCGGGGATCCGCCGCATGCGCTCGGCGACGCGCGGGTCGGACGGCGGCGCGCCCATCGCCTTCAGGTCGGCGCCCGAGCAGAAGTGGCCGTCCGCGCCGGTGAGGATGCCGACGCGGACCTCGGGGGTCGCGGAGATGTAGGCCCAGGCCTCGGCCAGGCCGACGAGCATGGCCGAGCTGAGCGCGTTGCGCGCCTCGGGGCGGTTCATCGTGACGGTCACGACGTGGCCGTCCTGCTCGACCGTGCAGTGCTCGGTGGAGATGGGCAGCATGGTTCCTCCTAAACGAGAACGGATTCTAGTAACAAGATCGGTCTACTGACAGGGCTTGTCGGGACAAATGAGAACGTGATCTACTTTTTTCGCCGGGCCTTCGCGTCCGGAGCGGACCGAAGCGATCGCCGAGGGAGAGCCGATGGGATCGTTGGGCTTCTGGCGGCTGGCGCAGGCCGATCCCGGGTGGATCGCGGCCGTCGACCCGGACGGCGCCGAGCACACCGCCGGCGAGCTGCTGGCCCGCGCGAACCGGCTCGTCCACGGGCTGCGCGGGCTGGGGCTGGAGAAGGGCGACGGCGTGTGCGGGCTGATGCCCAACGGCGTGGACGGCCTGGTCCTCTACCTGGCGGCGCTGCAGGCGGGCTGGTACTACACGCCCATCAACTGGCATCTGACCGGCCCGGAGATCGGGTACATCGTGGCCGACAGCGAGGCCAAGGCGTTCTTCGTCCACCCCAGGTACGCCCGGGAGGGCGCGCGGGCCGCCGAGGAGGCCGGGCTCGATCCGCACCGCAGGTTCGCCTTCGGCGACGTGCCGGGGTTCCGGCCGTACGAGGAACTGGTGGACGGGCAGCCGGACACCTTGCCGGAGGGGCGCAGCAACGGCGCCACCATGCACTACACGTCCGGGACGACCGGTCGCCCCAAAGGGGTGCGGCGTCCACTGGCGGGGATCGATCCCGATGACAGCTGCGAACTGCAGACTTTCCTGCTCACGCTGTTCGGCATGACACCGGGGCGTCCCGCCGGGGGGTCGCCGCAGGCGCACCTGGTGACGTCGCCCAACTACCACACCGCCGTCACCCAGTTCGGCGGCACGTCCCTGCACATGGGGCACACGCTGGTCTACATGGACCGGTGGGACGCCGAGGAGTGCCTGCGTCTCATCGAGAAATACGCGATCACGAGCACGCACATGGTGCCGACGCACTTCAAGCGGCTGCTGTCGCTGCCCGAGGAGGTGCGCGAGCGGTACGACGTGTCCTCCATGAAATGGGCGATCCACGCGGCCGCGCCGTGCCCGGTGCCGCTCAAACAGCAGATGCTCGACTGGTGGGGCGACTGCATCTGGGAGTACTACGCGGCCACCGAGGGCGGCGGGACGATCGCCAGCCCGGAGGACTGGCGCAAGCACCCGGGAACCGTCGGCAAGGCGTGGCCGATCACCGAGCTGCTGATCGTGGACGACGACGGCACCGAGGTCCCGCCCGGCACCCCCGGCACGATCTACATGAAGATGACCGGGGTCGACTTCGAGTACAAGGGCGACCGGGAGAAGACCGAGAGGAACCGCCTGCGCGGCTTCTTCACCGTCGGCGACATCGGGTATCTGACCGAGGACGGCTTCCTGTTCCTGTCCGACCGCAAGACCGACCTGATCATCTCGGGCGGCGCCAACATCTACCCGGCCGAGATCGAGAACGAGATCATCCTGCATCCGAAGGTCGCCGACGTGGCCGTCTTCGGCGTCCCGGACGAGGAGTGGGGCGAGCAGATCAAGGCGGTCGTCGAGCCGGCCGCGGGCGTGCGGCCCGGGCCGGAGCTGGCCGCGGAGATCCTGGCGTCCCTGGAAGGGCGGCTGGCGAAGATGAAGTGGCCCAAGTCGATCGACTTCATCGACGCGATGCCGCGCGACCCCAACGGCAAGCTGCTCAAGCGCAAGCTGCGCGACCCGTATTGGGAGGGACGCGGCGGTGTCATCTGAACCCAACCACGTCGTCGAGTTCCCCGGCGGGTACACCCGGTCGGTGGGGCCGGTCATCGGACGGTTCCTGACCGAGCTGCGCGACGGCCGCCTGGTGGGGGTGCGGACCGCGGACGGCCGGGTGCTGGTCCCGCCGACCGAGTACGACCCGGAGACCGGCGAGGCCGTGACCGGCGAGTTCGTCGAGGTGGGCCCGGCGGGCACGGTCACGAGCTGGTCGTGGGTGCCGCGGCCGCGCCCCGCGCACCCGCTCGACCGCCCGTTCGCGTGGGCGCTGATCCGGCCGGACGGCGCCGACACCGCTTTGCTGCACGCGCTGGACCTGGGGGAGTTCGAGGAGGGCGCCGACCCGCCCCGCTACCTCAAGGCGGGCCTGCGCGTGCGGCCCAAGTGGCGGGCGGAGCGCACCGGCGGGATCGGCGACATCGCATGCTTCCGGCCCGAGGTCACGATGATCAACGCGCCGACGCGGCTGGAGTACCGGCTGCGCGGCGGCCGCGCCCTCGACCGCTTCCTCGCCGGCATCGCCGAGGGCCGCATCCTCGGCCACCGGTGCCCGGTGTGCGGCCAGGTCATCGTCCCGATGAAGGGGCTGTGCCCGCGCGACGGCGTGCCGACCTCCGAGGAGGTGGAGGTCGCCGACACCGGCACGGTCACCACGTTCGCCGTCAACAACCTGCCCGACCCGCGCGCCCCGGACGTGCCGTTCGTGTCGGCCTACGTCCTGCTGGACGGCGCCGACCTCACGATGCTCGCGCTCGTCGCCGGGATCCCCGCCGACCAGGTGCGCATCGGCATGCGCGTCAAGGCCGTGTGGCGGCCGCGGGAGGAGTGGGGCCCGACCCTGGACAACATCAAGTGGTTCGAGCCCCTCGACGAGCCCGACGTCCTCTTCGAACGCATCAAGGACTACGTATGAGCCGCCGGGCGGAGGCGAGGCCATGAACCGGGACATCGCCGTCGTCGCGTTCGCGCAGACGCGGCACTCCGCGCAGGACGACGGGCTGACCGAGGTGGAGATGCTGGCGCCCGTCATCGGCGAGATCAAGGAGCGGACCGGGCTGACGCGGTTCGGCTTCACCTGCTCGGGGTCGTGCGACTACCTGGCGGGCACGCCGTTCTCGTTCGTGTCGGCGCTGGACGCGGTGGGCGCGTGGCCGCCCATCTCCGAGAGCCACGTGGAGATGGACGCGGCGTGGGCGCTGTACGAGGCGTGGGTGCGGCTGCGGCACGGCGACGTCGACACCGCGCTGGTGTACGGGTTCGGCAAGGGCAGCCAGGGCGCGCTGCGGGAGATCTTCACCCAGCAGCTCGACCCGTACTACCTGGCGCCGCTCGGCGTCGACCCGGTGTCGCTGGCGGCGCTGCAGGCCCGCGCGTACCTGGACCGGGCGGGCGTCAAGGAGGACGACCTGCGGGCGGTGGCCGCCCGGTCGCGCGCGGCGGGCCGCGCCAACCCGTACGCGCTGCACCTGCCCGACCCGGACGACGAAGGCTACGAGGTCGCGCCGCTGCGCCCGTCCGACATCGCGCCCGTCGCCGACGGCGCCGCGGCGATCGTGCTGGCCGCCGGCGACACCGCCCGCGAGCTGTGCGAACGCCCCGCATGGATCAGCGGCGTCGACCATCGCGCCGAGGCGCACGCGCCGGGGGCGCGCGACCTGACCCGGTCGGAGTCGACGCGGATCGCCGCCCGCAAAGCGGGGGCGGACCGCGTCGAGGTCGCCGAGCTGCACGCGCGGTACAGCCACGAGGAGCTGATCCTGCGCGAGGCGCTCGGACTGGACGAGTCGGTGTCGGTGAACCCGTCCGGCGGGCCCCTGTCCGCCGATCCGGTGATGGCGACGGGGCTCATCCGCATCGGCGAGGCGGCCGCGCGGATCCACGACGGGACGGCCACGCGCGCGCTCGCCCACGCCGCGTCCGGCCCGTGCCTGCAGCAGAACCTCGTGTGCGTCCTGTCGGGAGAGAGCGATGGGTGAGCCGTGCGCCGTCATCGGGGTGGGGCAGACCGCGTACCGGACCAGGCGGCGGGACGTGTCGATCGCCGGGCTCGTCCGTGAGGCCGCGGCGCGCGCGTTGGAGGACGCCGGGCTGACCTGGAAGGACATCGACGCGGTCGTCATCGGCAAGGCGCCCGACCTGTTCGAGGGCGTGGTGATGCCCGAGGCGTACCTGGCGGACGCGCTGGGCGCCCGCGGCAAGCCCGTCATGCGGGTGCACACGGCGGGATCGGTGGGCGGCAGCACCGCGATCGTCGCGGCGAGCCTGATCCAGGCCGGGGTGCACGACCGGGTCCTCACGGTGGCGTGGGAGAAGCAGTCGGAGTCCAACGCCACGTGGGCGCTGACGGTGAGCGGTCCGTTCTCCACGTCTCTGGTGGTGGGCGCGGGCGGCTACTTCGCCCCGCACATCCGGGCGTACATGCGGCGGTCTGGAGCCCCCGCCCACATCGGCACGCTCGTCGCCGTCAAGGACCGGCTCAACGCGCTGAAGAACCCGTACGCGCACCTGAAGATCCCGGGCATCTCGCGGGAGATGGTCGAGTCCACGCCGATGCTGTGGGAGCCGATCCGCTACCTGGAGACCTGCCCGTCGTCCGACGGGGCGTGCGCGATGGTGCTGGCCGGGGAGCGGGCGGCGCGGCGGGCGCCGCACCCGCCCGCCTGGGTGCACGGCACCGCGATGCGCTCCGAGCCGATCTTCTTCGCCGGGCGCGACGCGGTGAACCCGCGGGCCGGCCGGGACTGCGCCGCCGACGTCTACCGGCAGGCCGGGATCACCGATCCGCGCCGCGAGATCGACGTGGCCGAGGTCTACGTGCCGTTCTCCTGGTACGAGCCGATGTGGCTGGAGAACCTCGGCTTCTGCGGGGAGGGCGAGGGCTGGAAGCTCACCGAGTCCGGCGCGACCGCGCTGGACGGCGACATCCCCTGGAACGCCTCGGGCGGCGTGCTGTCGTCCAACCCGATCGGCGCGTCCGGGATGATCCGGTTCGCCGAGGCGGCGCTGCAGGTGCGCGGCATGGCCGGGGAGCACCAGGTGGACGGCGCGCGGCGGGCCCTCGGGCACGCCTACGGCGGCGGCGCCCAGTTCTTCTCGATGTGGATCGTCGGCTCCGACAAGCCCTGACCTCCTACGACCCCAGGCCCCCGACGACCGAACCGCCCCGCGGGAGGCGCCCCGATGGAGTTCAACCACGCCGATCTGTTCGAGGGCATCGCCGACGCGATCGGGGAGCGCGTCGCGCTGGTGTGCGCCGGGCCCGACGGGGACGGGCCCCGCCTGACGTACGCCGAGCTGGACGCGCACGCCAACCGGCTCGCCCACCACCTGGAGGCGGCCGGGGTGCGGGCCGGGCAGCACGTGGCCGTCCAGCTCTACAACTGCCTGGAGTACGCGGCCGCGATCCTGGCCGCGCTGAAGATCCGCGCCGTGCCGATCAACGTCAACTACCGGTACGTGGAGAGCGAGCTGCGCTACCTCTACCGGGACTCCGACGCGGCGGCGCTGCTGTACGACGTGGAGTTCGAGGAGCGGGTGGCGGCGGCCGCCCCGGCGGCGCCGCGGCTGCGCCATCTCATCGCCGTCGGCGGCCCGCCCGGCATCCCGGGCGCCGTGGCCTACGACGAGGCGCTGCGCGGCCGGCCCGCGACCCGCGGGTTCCCGCCGCGGTCGGCCGACGACACCTACATCATCTACACCGGCGGCACGACCGGCATGCCCAAGGGCGTCATGTGGGGCATGAAGGACCTGCTGCTGGCTTTCTACAACCCCACGCTGCCGCGTCCGGAGCGCCCCGAGGACGTGGTGGAGCAGGCCCGGTCCGGCGGCCCGCTGGTGATGATGCCGGTGGCGCCGCTGATGCACGGCGCCGCGCAGATGGCCACGTTCATCGGCTGGTTCATGGGGGCCACCATCGTCTACCTGCGGCGGTTCGACCCGGACGCGGTGTGGCGGACGATCGAGCGGCAGAGGGTGAACTCGCTGACCGTCACCGGCGACGCGATGGCCCGGCCCATGGCCGACGCGCTGGCGCGCGGGTCGTACGACACCTCGTCGCTGCTGGTGTTCGTGTCGACCGGGGCGATCCTGACCGGCGCGGTGCGCGACCGCCTCGGCGAGCTGCTGCCCGGCGTCGCCATCATGGACCGGTTCGGCTCCACCGAGTCGGGGTCGACCGCGGAGGCGGTCGCGGGGTCCGCGCCGGAGAAGGGGCTGCGGTTCGCGGCGGACGTGGACGACGTGGCGGTGCTGGACGAGCGGCTCGAACCCGTCAAGCCCGGCTCCGGCGTCATCGGCCAGGTCGCGCGCACCGGGCACATCGCGCGCGGCTACTACAAGGACCCGGAGAAGACCGCCCGCACGTTCCCGGTCGTGAACGGCAGGCGGTGGCTGCTGACCGGCGACATCGCCACCGTGGAGGAGGACGGCAGCATCACGGTGTTCGGGCGCGGCTCGCAGGTCATCAACACCGGCGGGGAGAAGGTGTTCCCGGAGGAGGTCGAGGCCGTCCTCAAGGGCCATCCCAAGGTGTTCGACGCGGTCGTCACCGGGGTCCCGGACGAACGCTGGGGCAGCCGCGTCGCCGCCGTCGTCCAGCCCTACGGGGACGCGGCCCCGACCCCCGAAGAGCTCGACGCGCACTGCCGCGCGAACCTGTCCGGCTACAAGGTGCCGCGCACGTACGCGTTCGTCGCCGAGGTGAAGCGGTCGCCCGCGGGCAAGGCCGACTACCGCTGGGCCAGGCGGATCGCCGAGGAGGCCGGGCGGCGGACGTGACGCGGCCGACGCGCCGCCCCCTGCGACGGTGATCCGCGGAGCCACTAGGATGGCGTCGCGGACGCGGCTCCGAGCAAGAGTCTCTCGCTGTGCGAGATTTCCGTTGGATGGGGTGAAGGCGTGTCGAGCCCGGAGCGGGAGCGGCTGGAGCGCGAACTGGCGGAGGCCACCCGGCGCAGCACGATGTGGACGGTGCTGCTGCACCACGCCACCGCCTCCAGGGCGGGGCTGAACGTCACCGACGCGCAGGCCATCAACGCGCTCCTGCTGGACGGCCCGCAGACCCCCGGGCAGCTCGCCCAGCTCATGGGCATCACCACCGGGGGCGCGATCACCGCCGTCATCGACCGGCTGGAGAAGGCCGGCTTCGTCAAGCGGACCCGCGACCCCGACGACCGCCGCCGCGTCATCGTCGAGCCGGTGCCGCAGAACGTGGCGCGGCTCGCCCGCTACTTCGAGCCCATCGCCCGCGTGTTCGGCGAACGCGTCGCCTCCCTGTCCGACGAGCAGCTGCGCTTCCTGCTCGACTGGGCCCGCGGCATGAACGCGGTCGTGCCCGCCGTCGTCGACGAGATCCGCCGTCTGGAGGACTAGGACCCCGGGGACCCCTTGGGGACTAGGGCGCGGCCGGGCCGGCGATGCGGCCGCGCAGCAGGTCCATCAGCGTGGCGTGCACGTCCTGGAGCGGGCGGCCCGGCTCCAGCGTGCGCCAGTGCAGCGCGACCGTGAGCACCATGCCGAACACGGCGGCCGCGGCCGTCTCGACGTCCAGGTCGGCGCGCAGCTCCCCGGCGGCCACGGCCGCGCGCAGCACGTCCGCGACGACCTCGATGGCGCGTTCGCGGATCAGCAGGGCGGCCTGGTGCCAGGCGCCGCCGCCCGACCGCCACGCCTCGGCGATCAGCAGCCGGGCGAACGACTCGTGCTCGCCGATGAACGCCAGCTCCGCGCCGACCACCGCCTCCAGCGCCGCCAGCGGCGGCCGGCCCGCGGCGGCCTCGCGCAGGCAGGCGCCCAGCCGGTCCACGCCGTAGTCGAGCAGCGCCGAGAACAGCGCGGCCTTGCTGCCGAAGTTGTAGTAGACGGTGCCCTTGGCGACCCCGGCGCGCTCGGCGATCTGGTCGACGGTGGTCGCGGTGAACCCGTGCTCGGCGATCAGCTCGACCGCCGCGGTGAACAGCCGCTCCCGGGTCGCCGTCCGGCCCATCGCTCACGCTCCCGCCTGTCGTCCACCGCGTCACAGCTTCAGCGCCGGGTGCAGCCGCGCGACCGTCCACACCCGGTTGTGCCGCGCGGCCAGGGCGGTCAGCGCCAGACCCCCGGCCAGGAACACCGCGAGCACGGCACCACCCTGCCACACCGCGGCCGGGTCGCCGCCCGCGATCAGGTGCCGGACGGCGCGCACCGCCCACGACATCGGCAGGCACGGCTGGACCGCCTGGAAGAACGCCGGGCTGGTCTCGATCGGGTACGTGCCCGCGGCCGAGGTGAGCTGGAGCATCAGCAGCGCCAGCGCGACGATCCTGCCGGCCGGGCCGAAGCGGGCGTTCACCCCCTGGATCACGGCGAGGAACGCCGCCGACGTCAGCGCCAGGAACGCCACCAGACCCGGCCAGTGCTCGGCGTGCAGGCCCAGGCCGAAGCGCAGCACCGCCAGGACGACGCCGACCTGCGCCACGCCGATCGCCACGGCGGGCAGCCATCCGGCGAGCGCCACTCGCCAGCCGGGCGCCGTGCCCGCCAGCGCGCGCGGGTTCAGCGGACGCAGCAGCATGTAGACGACCATGCCGCCCACCCACAGCGACAGCGGCACGAAGAACGGCGCGAAACCGGTGCCGTAGTTGGCGACCTTGTTGTCGTGGGCGCTGGCCAGGCGCACCGGGCTGCTCATCATCTCGGCGCGTGCCTGCCGCTCGTCCTTCCCGTACGCCGGGACGCGCCCGGCGCCCTCCTCCAGCCCGTCCGCCAGCCGGCGGCCGCCGTCGGAGATCTGCGCCAGGGCCGTGGCGAGGTCCACGGCGCCGCCGGAGAGCCGGCCGAGGCCCGACCGCAGCTCGCCCGCGCCGTCCGACAGCGCGCCCAGCCCGCCGGTCAGCTCGGACGCGCCCGACAGCAGCCGGCCCGTGCCGGCGTTCACCCGCGCCGCGCCCGCCGCGGCCTGTGCGGCGCCCCGGCCGAGGCGGTCCACGTCCCGCCGCGCCTTCTCGACCCGGTCGGCGAGGCGCGGCGCGTCGGCTGCGATCTTGCGTGCCGCCCGCTCCGCGGAACGGGCCTGCGCCGCGACCCTGCGCAGGTCGCCGGTGTGCGCGCGGACGTAGGCGTCGACCTGCCGGGCCACGGCCACGACGTCGCGGGCCGCCCGCCGCAGCTCCCGCCGGGTCTGCGCGGGGATCTCGGTGTGCCGGGCGAGCATCCGCTCCACCTCCGCCTGCGCCCGCTCGGCCCGGCGGACGGCCTGGCCCGTCCGGGCGGGAAGCGCGTCGGCGGCGTCGGCGAGGGCGTCGGCGGCCTCCGCCACCGCCAGGGCGTCCCGCCGGATCCGCGGGGCGTTCTCGCGCAGCAGCGGGACGGCCGCGTCCGCGGCCTCGTCGACGCGCGCGACGAGCTGCTGCACGCCCGCGTTGAGGCGCCGGTTCCCCTCGGCGAGCCGCCGGGTGCCGTCGTGCAGCGTGTCCAGGCCGGACGTCAGCCGGCGGCTGCCGGAGTGCGCCCGGCCGATGCCGTTCTCGAGCCGCCCGGCGCCCCGCCGGGCCTCGCGTGCTCCGGCGGCGAGCCGGTCCGCGCCCTGCCCGGCGCGGCCCGCGCCGTCGGCGAGCCGTCCCGCGCCGTCGGCGGCCTTGCCCAGCTCGCCGTGCAGCCTCCCGAACGAGATGAAGATCTGGTCGAGGTAGCCGCGGGTGGCCTTCGCGCCCGCCGCCGCGCTGATCTCCTTGAACGCCGCCTCGGCGAGGGAGCCGATCACGTAGTTGTTGGCGTCGTTGAGCCGGAGCCGCAGCTGCGCGGCCGCGGGGGCGCCGTCCCGGGACGGCGAGGCGATCCGCGCGCTGAAGTCGGACGGGATCGTGAGGGCCATGTAGTAGCGGCCCGACCGGACGCCCTCGCGCGCCTCGCGAGCGTCCACGGTGCGCCAGTCGAACACCTTCCGCCTCTTCAACTCGGCGGCGAGGTCGGCGCCCGCGTGCACGGTCTGGTCGCCGGCGCCGTTCGTCCCGTCACCGGCCTGGGCGGGCTTGTCCTCGACCACCAGCGCGACCGGAACGTGGCTGAGCCGCGCGTACGGATCCCAGAAGGACCAAAGGTAAAGCCCTGAGTAGAGCAGCGGCAGCAGCACGAGCGCGGCGAGCGCCACCCGGGTCGGCCGGTTGCGTCGGAAGCGGCGCAGCTCCAAGCCGGCCGTCGACACGGAGGGCAGCCTCATCGCCGGGCCTCCCCGTCGTCGTCCGAGAGCGGGACGCGCTGGGCCGTCCCGTCGGCGGGGGCCGCGTCATGGCAGGTCGCGATCACCGTGACGCCCGTGTCGGCGATCGCGCGCAGCCGCCGCCACAGCGCGCTCCGCCGTTCGGACGGCAGCCCCTCGTCGACGTCGTCCAGCAGCAGCAGCTCCGGCTCGCCGACGAGCGCGAGCGCGGCGCCGAGCAGGCAGGTCTCCTCGGGGGTCAGGTCGCCGGCGAGCGTGCGCGGGTCGACGTCCAGGCCGACGCGCTCCACCGCCCGCCTGATCCGGGCGTCCCGCCCGCGCCGCCGGCCCCACAGCCCTTCGCGCAGGTCGAGCGCCTCGCTGACGTGCTCCCGGACGGTCAGCGCGGGATCGAGCTCGTTGACGCCCGCCATCACGCCCAGCGCCGCCCGCCGCCGCACGTCGCGCGGGCGGCGCGGCCGACCGCCGAACAGGACCGTGCCCGACGTGGGCTTCATCCGTCCGCCGAGGGTGAGCAGCAGGGACGTGCGCCCCGAGCCCGCGGCCCCCGCGACGGCGGCCAGCCCGCCCGCCGGGACCGTCAGGTCCACGTCGCGGAACACCCAGCCGCGCGGTCCGCGCACCGACAGGCCGCGGGCCTCGACGGCGAGCCCCCCGCCCGAGGGGGTGGCGGTCGGCTCCGATGTCATGGCGGCGTCCTCCGCAATTTGAACTGACCAGTCAGTGCAAATTTAGCGTCGGATGCCGCCCGCTCCGTCCCGTCCGCCCGGTGAGACCGGCCACACCGCCCGACGCGTGGTCTCCGACCTGCGGGTATGGGACGCGGACAGGCAGAGGAGGGATGGACATGGCGCAGGACAAGCCGCGCGAGGGCGACCGGGTCTCCTGGCGCAGCCACGGCGGCGAGGCCCACGGCGAGGTCGAGCGCGAGATCACCGAACGGACCGAGGCGGCCGGGCGGACGGTCGCGGCGTCCCCGGAGGAGCCGCAGTACGAGGTCCGCAGCGACGCGTCCGGGCGCACCGCCGTGCACAAGCCCGAGGCGCTGGAGAAAGAGGACTGACCGCGACGGGCGGACGCGCCGCGGAGCCGCCGGCCGCTCCGCGACGCGTCGGCGCGCGATGTGCGGGTTCGAGGAGCGTCAGCCCTGGTCGGCGCGGGTGTAGGTGAGGGCGAAGTCGAGGTCCCAGGCCGTTCCGTCCGCGGAGACCTCCCAGCGGGCGTCGATGGCGGCGCCGTCGGGGCTGAGCGTCCCGGTGAAGCGCTGGTGGAAGCCGGGGGCGTCGCGCCAGATCCGCCAGACGCCGTCGGCGAACGTCATCCGGTAGACGCGGTGCACGCCGCGGGCGTCGGCGTACAGCATGGCGAACTCGCCGGTGGCGTCGTCGAGCCCGATGAGCGCCGTGGTGGGGAAGGGGGAGTTGTCGCGCCACCCTTGGGGCGCGGCGGCCGGGATCTCGGGGATGTCGGAGTACTGGCGCAGGTAGGCGCCGCCGTCCTGCCAGGTGAACTCGGTCCGCGCGGCGCACCCGGCGCCGAGGCCCTCGACGTGCAGGCGGATCGTCCAGCTGCCGACGAGCGGTTCGAGGCGTGCGAGTGCGTTCGCGCCGGCCGCGGGCGCGCCGGTCTTGTGAGTGTCGGTCATGTGAATGCCGACCGCCGAGCGCCGCCGGATTCATCGCACGCGGCGGTGCTCCCGCCGCCGGGGGGAGGCGGCGGGAGCACCGGGGGGAGGAGACGAGCGCGTCAGCGGGCCTGCTCGACCTTGGCCTCGATCTTGGCCTGGGCCGCGCGGAGCTTGGTCAGGCTGTTGATGGCCGTCGGCTCGCTGTAGCCGCGGAACTTGGCCATCGTCTCGAACACGGCGGTGTTCGTCCCCGCCTTGGCGGGCAGGCCCGCGCGGAAGTCGGCGATGCCGTTGAGCAGCCCCCACGGGCCGCAGCCCGTCGACTTCGGCACGCTGAAGGCGTTGTCGACGACCGTGGAGGTGAACACGGTCGGGTCGTCCGGGTGCGGTTCGATGCCCCGGCCGGTGATGGGCTTGTTGGGCGGGGGCGGGTTGGTCGTCCCGAACGTCAGGTTCAGCGTGATCGGGTCGCTGTCCGAGCCGACGTAGCAGGTGTCGCCGAGCAGCGGATTGATGTTCTTGATCTTCATGTGCATCCGGTAGGCGACGTTCGGGTCGTCCACCGGGCTGACCTCGGGGTCCCTGGCCAGCTGCGCCTGCGCGTACAGCTCCAGGAACGGCAGCACGTCGGTGCCGGG
Organism: Actinomadura viridilutea; assembly: GCA_003001795.1. GTDB lineage: Bacteria > Actinomycetota > Actinomycetes > Streptosporangiales > Streptosporangiaceae > Spirillospora > Spirillospora viridilutea. The sequence goes on from PVNI01000001.1 coordinate 218,521, forward strand.
GATGCCCAGCACCCCGCCCGCCACCTTCAGCGGCTCGCCCTTGAGCGGCCGGAAGACGAACGACTGCTCCAGCGTCACCGGGTCGAAGCCGTTGGCGTAGGTGAGCGCGATCGGCTTGTCGATCTTCTGGTCGATGGTGCCGAACTGGAGCCGGCCGCCGGTGATCACCACGACGGTGCACAGCCAGAAGTTCGGGTCGGCGCCCTTCGGCAGCTCGCTCAGCGTGGGGCAGTCGTTCAGGTTCACCTCCGGCGGGATCGGCGCGGCGTCCCGCGCGCTCGCGGGGGGAGCCGTCGCCACCAGCGCCGACGCGGTGAGCGCGGCCGCCGCGGCGGCCGCCGCCCACCGCCGGTTGAACGGTCTTCTCATAGGTGCTCCAAAAGGGGTCGTGGCCCGCGGCCCCGGCGGGCCGGGGCCGCGGGCCGCAAGGCGCGGGCGGACCGCGCCCGTTCCTGTGCGTTGCAGCGGGGATCAGCGGGGAAGCTCGGGCGTCAGCGCTGCAGCTCGGTGTACGTCTTGAAGCTGACGTACTGGTTGAAGACCGCCGTGTTGCGACCGGCCGCCGAGGGCAGCCCCGCGTACAGGTTGACCGCCCAGTTCAGCGAGCCGCCCGCCCCGCACCGGCTGGCCCCCGGCACCCGGAAGGCGTTGTCCACCACGGTGGTCTTCAGCACGGGCGGGTCGTTCTGGACGACCTCGGGCGGGGAGCCGGAGATCGGCTTGTTCGGCGGCGGCGGGTTCGTCGTGCCCACGGTGAGGTCCAGCTTGATCGGGTCGGCGTCCGTGCCGATCGAGCAGTTGCTGCCGAGCAGCGGGTTGATCACGCTGAGCTTGAGGGCGAGCTGCAGGTTGCCGTCCTTGAGCCCGACCGATCCGGCGTAGCGGGGCCGGGCGTAGACGGCGGTGAAGATGGGGTCGCCGAAGAGGCCCGGCTGCACCAGCATCCGGTCGGCCTTGAACCCGCCGAAGACGACCTTCTCCTCCAGGGTGACCGGGTCGAAGCCGTTGGCGTACGTCAGCGTGATCGGCTCGGTGATCTTCTGGTCGAGGTTGCCGAGCTTGAACGTGCCGCCGTAGGTGACGGCCACGTTGCACAGCCAGAAGTTCGGGTCGGCGCCCTCGGGCAGCTCGGGGCAGTCGGCGAAGCTGAAGTCGGGCAGGTCCTCGGCCGAGGCGGGCGGGGCGAGGACACCGCCCAGCAGCCCGGCGCCGAGGGCCAGGCCGGACGCCGTGGCCAGCAGGCGCCGCAGGGATGATCTCATGCGTCCTCCACGGGACTCGGGGTGGCGGAGGCGGTGAGGGAAGGGAGGGAAGAGGGACGGGCCGCCTTCGGCGAGGCGACCCGTCCGTCACGGGACGCCTCACCGAGGCGGACCCGTCGGCCCGGGAACGCGGCGTACGGGACCGCGTCCGTCCCGGGGGTGCGCGGCGTCAGGGCCCGACCACCAGGTCCTGGCCGCTCGGATGCGCGACGACCTGGAAGCTGCCGTTGGCGGAGACCGAGGTGGGGCAGCGGCTGTCGGGCGTCGGGTCGGGCAGCCGCTGCAGCGACTGCCCCAGCAGCTGGCCCTGGCCGTGCGGGTTGCTCGGCACCGGCTTGTTCGCGTTGTCATAGGCGAACAGGTCCAGCACCAGCGGGGTGGACGTGGTCAGGCCGTAGTGGCAGGTCAGCGACGGGATGCCCAGAGCGGGCAGGGTGAGCACGGCCTGGACGTGGGCCTTGGGGTTGGGCGCGAAGATCGTCAGCTTCGAGTCGCGGCCGCCCGCGACGGGCGCGTAGTCCACCTGCCCGCCGGAGTACGGCAGGTCGATCGCGGTGATCGTGGTGGTGCCGCCGCGGTTGTTGGTGCAGCCGCTCAGGACGACGTCGCGCAGCTCGCCGCCGGTGCCGTCCGACTCGATGTAGGCGTCGAGGGTGGCGTTGGTGCAGGTGGTGATGATCGGCCCCAGCGAGCTGACACCGGTCAGGGTCACGTTGCCGATGTTGGTGGCGCGGACCTCGCCGGTGTACGGGGTGCCGTCGACGGTGGTGATCGTCGCGGAGGCGAGCGCGGCGGTGGCGGACGCGATCACGAGCGCCGAGGCGCCCAGGGTGGGGAGAGCGAGTCTGCCGAACTTCTTCATTCCTGCCTCACTTCGGCCGACGGAATGGGGGGAGAGGGAGATGATCGCCGGAACGGTCTGGGCCCCGGCCGTCCCGGTGATCGGGGCAATGGGGACAGAATCATGAATGATGGTGTTTATCAAGCGCCGTCTACCCGCCGGTAAGGTCGGCGGGGCCATTTGTGCGGGCGTAAAACCGGGTTCGTGGCCGAGCGATATCGGTGACGGTGCGGTGTGAGCCGTGCCACGTTGCGTAGGTGTGCGCAGGCTGCTGTGGCTCGCGTCACGTCCCCGTCCGCGGCCCGACGGTCGTGCCTGGGGATCGGGAACGTGGCCGCAAACGGCCACCCGCTGATCCGGCCTCCTCCGCGGCGCCGCTCGCGGTATGACGCCCGGCGCGTGGGCCGCCCGTATGCGTGCGCTGCGCCCTTCGGTTCGTCACGGGGCCGGCTGCGTGGCCGCCGCATCACCGCCGCCCGCGCCTCCTGTGCGTCACCGAGCGCTCACCGGACCGGACGATGACGGACCTGCACGCGCGCAGACGCGAACCCGACGACGTGCCACCGGCCGCCGACGCGCTCGTCACGGGAGCCAGTCGCGCGGACTTGCGCGGTGGTGGATTGGACCCGGCACACGCGTCGCTGAACGCGGGGAACTCGGCATCGACGTCTTGAAGGTGACGCGAAACCGCCCGGAACGTCAGGGCAGGTGAGGAATTTGGGCGGGCGTCCTAAATCGACGCGTGGCCCGTTTTACTCGTCCGGGGTCGCGTCGGGGCCCCAGCGGTCGGGGTCGGGGACGGCGAACGCGGCGAGCAGACCGGTGAGCAGGTTCGGCAGTTCGGCGGTCTCGCCGCGGCGGATGCGGGTGTAGGCCACCTCGTAGATGCCGCCGACGATCGTCTCGGCCATCAGCTCCGGCTCGGGATAGTGGGGGAACAGCTCCCGCATGTTGTCCACCACGACCTGGGCGAACTCCTGCTTGGCGGCGTCCCGGCGGGCCGCCGCGGCGGGGCCGGCGGCCAGGCATTCCACGATGAAGGTGCGCGCCGTCAGCGGCTCGGCGGCCAGGAACTCCAGGAACGCGGCGAGCCCGGCGCGCAGCCTGCCGGGCGCGTCCGCCTCCCCCTGATAGGCGCGGGTGACGTGTTCCATCAATCGCTGGATGGTCACGTCGTACGCCCGGAGAAAAGCGTCCTCCTTGTTCTTGAAATGGACGTAGAAAGTGGCCCGGGAAACGCCGGCGCGGGCGATGATGGAATCGACGGTCAGGTGCGCGTATCCGGCCGTTCCGGTGACCTCGATGACGGCCGCGATGATGCGCGAGATCTGGTGTCTGGCGACGAAGTCGCGAGACAGGCTGTGCCGCCCGGAGGGCAGCTTGGCCACGTTCCGCGCCCCTGCGGCGCCTGCGTCTGCCTCGCTCATCACTTCCCTGGACGCCCCGACCCGCGGCTGTGTCCTTCCCGGGGATCTTCTCACGCCCGGCGCGGGACGGGGCATGCCGGAAGAGGACGAACTTCATCGTCCCCGAGCGCCGGGCGCGGTCGCAGGGGTCGGGCACAGGACGCCGCCTTCTCCACCGCGGACTCAGCGGACGGCGACGACGGCCGAGCCGTGCCCGAACAGGCCCTGGTTGACGGCCAGTCCCACGCGGGCGTCCGGCACCTGGCGGCCCTCGGCCCGGCCGCGCAGCTGCCAGGTCAGCTCGCACACCTGCGCGATGGCCTGCGCCGGGACGGCCTCGCCGAAGCACGCCAGCCCGCCGGACGGGTTGACGGGCACGCGGCCGCCCAGCGCCGTGGCGCCCGAGCGCAGCAAGTCCTCGGCGCCGCCCGGCTCGCACAGCCCGATGTCCTCGTACCAGTCCAGCTCCAAGGCCGTGGACAGGTCGTACACCTCGGCGAGCGACAGGTCCTCGGGGCCGATGCCCGCCTCCGCGTAGGCGGCGTGGGCGATGGACGACCGGAAGGGCCGCTCCGGCGGCGCCGCGGCCAGCGCCGAGTCGGTGGCGAAGTCGGGCAGGTCGAGCACCGTCTTGGGGAACGCGGGCGTGACCGTCGACAGCCCGGTGATCCGGACGGGGGACCGGACGCCGCGCGAGCGCGCGAACTCCATCGACGACAGCACCAGGGCGGCGCCGCCGTCGCTGGTGGCGCAGATGTCCAGCAGGCGCAGCGGGTCGGCGACGACCGGGGAGTCGGCCACCTCCTCGGCGGTCACCTCCTTGCGGTAGCGGGCGTTGGGGTTGGCGCGTCCGTGCCGGGCGTTCTTGACCTTGACGGCGGCGAAGTCGTCGAGCGTGGCGCCGTGCACGGCCATCCGCCGCCGCGCGTACAGCGCGAAGTACACGGGGTTGGACGCGCCGAGCAGCCGGAAGCGCAGCCAGTCCGGGTCGTCCGGCCGGTCGCCGCCGACCGGCCGGAAGAAGCCCTTGGGGGCGGCGTCGGCCCCGACGACGAGCGCCACGTCGCACCGCCCGGCGAGGATCTGGGCGCGGGCGGCGTCGATCGCCTGGGCGCCGGACGCGCACGCCGCGTAGGCGCTGCACACGCGGGCGCCCGACCAGCCGAGCGCCTGGGCGAACGCGGCGCCCGCGACGAAGCCGGGGTAGCCGTTGCGGATCGTCGCGGCGCCGGCCACGAACTGGATCTCCGGCCAGGCCACCCCGGCGTCGGCCAGCGCCGCGCGCGCCGCGGCCAGGCCGTACTCGACGAAGGGGCGGCCCCACTTGCCCCAGGGGTGCATGCCCGCCCCGAGGACGGCGACGGCGTCGGTCATGCGTCCTCCTCCGCCCGCGCGCCCGGCCGCCACATCCAGACCGTGTACTGCGCCTCCTCGTCCTCGTACAGGACGCCCTCGGTCAGCTCGACCTCCATGCCGACCGCCAGGTCGTCCGCCGTCACGTCCGGAACGACCTGGCCGAGCACGACCATCCGCTCGGCCTCCAACTCCACGGCGGCGATGGCGAACGGGCGGAACGGGTCGGCCGCGACGTACGGGGGCGGGGGTCGGTAGCGGGCGTCGGTGTAGGACCAGATGCGCCCGCGGGGCGACAGCGCGTGCTCCTCCAGCTCCGAGCCGTCCTTGGGGGCGGCGCAGCGGGGGTTGCGGCAGGCCAGGTCGTTGCGGGGGAAGTAGGGGGTGCCGCAGACGGTGCACCGGGTGCCGAGCAGGCGGACGGCGCCGTCCCGCACCGCGAACCAGCCCTCGACGGCGGGACGCCGTTGCTTGGTGGTGCTCACCGACGCAGCTTAACAAGCAAGCGACCGCTCAAATCAAGGGCGGCGGCCGTGGCCACGGCCAGCAGCGCCAGGACGTACAGCCCGGTGCCCGTCCACCCGGCGTGCTCGTAGGCCAGCCCGCCCGCCGTCCCGCCGACGCTGCTGCCCAGGTAGTACGCGGACAGGTACAGGGCGGACGCCTGGGACTTGGCCGTCGCGGCGTGCGCGCCGACGCCTCCGCTGGCCACCGAGTGCGCGGCGAAGAACCCGACGGTGAACACCAGCAGCCCGAGGCCGATCAGCGGCACGGACGGCGGCAGCGTCAGCGCCAGCCCGGCCGCCGTCAGCGCCAGCGCGCCGAGCAGCACGGGACGGCGGCCCGCCCGGTCGGCGAGCCCGCCCGCCCGGGCCGACCCGACCGACCCGCCGAGGTACATGACCGCGATCATCCCGACGACCGCCTGCGGCAGGTGGAACGGGGCGGCCAGCAGGCGGTAGGGCAGGAAGTTGTAGACCGTCACCATGCCGGCCATCAGCACGAGCGCGATCAGGTAGAGGCGGCGCAGATTCGGGTCGGCCAGGTGGCGGAGCAGGGCGCGGTGCTCGATGCGGGACGGCCGGAAGAACCGCGACGGCGGCAGCAGCGCCCAGAACAGCACGGTGGACGCGAGGACGGCCAGCGCCGAGGACGCCACCGCCCACCGCCAGCCCACCGCGTCGGTGAGCGTGCCGGGCAGGACGCGGCCGAGCAGCCCGCCGAGCGACGTCCCGGCGATGTACCGGCCCATCGCGCCGCCCAGCGACCCCGGGTCCACCTCGTCGGCGAGGTAGGCCATGGCGACGGCCGGGACGCCCGCCAGCGCGACGCCCTGCACGGTCCGCACGGCGGCCAGCGCGCCGAACGTGGGGCACAGCGGCAGCAGCAGGCCCACCGCGGTCGCGACCGCGGACGACACCAGCATCACCCGGGTGCGGCCGAAACGCTCCGACAGGGAGCTGACCGGGATCACCGCCACCGCGACCGCGCCCGTGGCCAGCGACACCAGGAGGCTGGCCCGGGTCGGGGAGACGCCGAAGTCGCGTGACATCTCCGGGAGCAGCGCCTGCACGCAGTACAGCGACATGAACGTCGACAGCCCCGCGGCGAACAGCGCGAGGTTGACGCGGCGCAGGCCGGGCGAGCCCAGCCGGTGTCGTTCGGCGGCGGGGGCGGCATCGGAGGCGGACGCGTCGGAGGCCGACTCGAAGACGGACATCGTGTCCAGGGTCGGACCGCCGACGGTGATGCGTCCAATGAGACTTCGTTGGGAAACCGATGCGCGATATGCATGAGTCGTGGATCTGACGACCGTGCGCTGGTTCCTCGCCGTCGCCGACCGCGGGCACATGACCAACGCCGCCGCCGAACTGCGGGTCTCCCAGCCGGGGCTGTCGCGGGCTATCGCCCGCCTGGAGCGCGAGCTGCGCGTCCCGCTGTTCGACCGCGTGGGCCGCGCCCTCGTGCTGAGCCGGTACGGCGAGGTGTTCGCCGAGCACGCGCGGCGGCTGGTGGCCGAGGAGGAGGCCGCGCGGCGCGCGCTCGCGCAGGCGGCCGATCCGGATCGGGGCGAGGTGGCGCTGGCGTTCCTGCACACCCAGGGGCCGTCGTTCGTCCCGGACCTGATCCGCCGGTTCCGCGAGCGGCACCCCGGGGTGTCGTTCCGGCTGCACCAGGACCGGGCCGGGATCGTCACGGCGGCCGTCCGGGACGGGCGCGCCGACCTGGGCATCACCGGCCCCCGTCCCGACGACCCGGACCTCGAATGGCATCCCCTGGTGACCGAGCGCCTGCATCTGGCGGTGCCGGCGGCGCACCGGCTGGCCCGGCGGCGCCGGGCGCGGGTCGCCGACATCGAGGACGAGTCGCTGGTCGCCCTGCGGCGCGGCGCGGGCCTGCGGGCGATCTCCGAGGAGCTGTTCGCCGCGGCGGGCGTCCGCCCGCGGATCGCGGTGGAGGCGGAGGAGCTGGGGACGGTGCGGGGCCTGGTCGCGGCCGGGCTCGGCGTCGCGATCGTCCCGCCCGCGGACGGTCCGCCCGGAACGCGGCACGTCCCGCTGGCCGACGAGGGGGCGACGCGGACGATCGGGCTGATCTGGGCGGCGGGGCGCACGCGCCCACCCGTCGTCGAACGCTTCCGCCGGTTCGTCCTGGACGGTCCGGGGTCTAACTGACTCGTCAGTCACTTCGCTACAGTGGCAGGAAACCGAGTCGCATTCGGCCGGTACGGCGGCCGCCCGCCCAGAGCAGGAGGAGTGCGCATGCGGACCGGACTGGAGGGGAAGACCGCGCTGGTCACCGGGGCGTCCCGGGGCATCGGCAAGGCCATCGCGATGGCCCTGGCCGCCGAGGGCGCCAACGTCGTGCTGTCCTCGCGCAAGCAGGACGCGCTGGACGCCGTGGCCGAGGAGATCCGCGCCGCGCATCCCGGCGTGGGCGTGCTGGCCAAGGCCGCGCACGTGGGCGACGCCGACCAGGCCGCCGCCTGCGTGGACGCCGCCGTCGCCGAGTTCGGCGGCCTGGACGTGCTGGTCAACAACGCCGGCACCAACCCCTACTTCGGCCCCATGGTCGACATCGACCGGGCCCGCGCCGACAAGACCGTGCAGGTCAACCAGTTCGCGATCGTCCAGTGGACGAGCCTGGCGTGGAAGAAGTCGATGAGCGAGCGCGGCGGCGCGATCGTCAACATCGCCTCGGTCGGCGGACTGGCCACCGAGCACGGCATCGGCTACTACAACGCCACCAAGGCCGCCGTGATCCACCTCAGCCGCCAGTTCGCCATGGAGCTGGCGCCGAAGGTGCGGGTCAACTGCATCGCCCCGGGCCTGGTCAAGACGCATCTGGCCCGCGCGCTGTGGGAGAACAACGAGGAGCAGATCAGCAAGTACATGCCGCTCGGCCGGATCGGCGAGCCGGAGGACATCGCCGGCGCCGCGGTGTTCCTCGCGAGCGACGCCGCGTCCTGGATGACCGGCCAGACCATCGTCGTGGACGGCGGATCCAGCATCCGCCCGTCGATCGCCTGACCCCGGGCGACCGCGGATCCGGAAAGGAGAGCGCATGTCCCGCTGGGGGATGACCATCCCGATGGCGCGGGTGCCGCTGGCCGAGCACCGCGAGATCGTCGCCGGGCTCGCCGACCTCGGCTACACCGACGTCTGGACCGCCGAGACCAACGGGGCCGACGCGTTCACCCCGCTGGCGCTCGCCTCGCAGTGGGCGCCGGACCTGCGCCTCGGCCCGGCGATCGTGCCGGTCTACACGCGCGGCCCCGCGCTGCTGGCCCAGCACGCCGCCACCCTCGCCGACCTGGCGCCCGGACGCTTCGTGCTGGGCATCGGCACCTCGTCGGAGACGATCGTCCGAGGCTGGAACGGCATCGCGTTCGACGAGCCGTACAAGCGCGCGCGGGACACGCTGCGCTTCCTGCGCCGCGCGCTGGCGGGCGAGAAGGTCACCGAGGAGTACGACACCTTCTCGGTGAAGGGCTTCAAGCTGGACAAGGCCCCGGACGTCCCGCCGCCGATCGTGCTGGCGGCGCTGCGCCCCGGCATGCTGCGGCTGGCCGCCCGCGAGGCCGACGGCGCGATCACCAACTGGCTGGCGCCCGCGGACGTGCCGAAGGTGCGCGCCGTGCTCGGCGACGAGCCCGAGCTGATCGCCCGGCTGTTCGTGTGCCCGACCGCCGACCCCGAGGAGGCCCGCGCGGTCGGCCGCTGGATGATCGCCGCGTACCTGACCGTCCCCGTCTACCGGGCGTTCCACGAGTGGCTGGGGCGCGGCGAGGCCCTCGCGCCCATGAACGAGGCCTGGGCCGCGGGCGACCGCAAGAAGGCGCTGGAGCTGATCCCCGACGAGGTGGTCGACGACCTGCTCGTGCACGGCCCGCCCGACAAGTGCCGCGAGCGCGTCCGCGAGTACGTCGACAGCGGGCTGACCACGCCGATCCTCGCGGTCATGCCCGGCGGCGGGCTGTCGCCCGCCGAGGCGGTGCGCGCCCTGGCGCCCGGCGCCTGACCGCCGAGGTCCGGAGGGCCCGAACGGAGATTTCGGCGGGTCGACGTTTACGGCTGCCGATGACCGGGGAGGGTGGGTCGGACAGACCGCAGGCCTGCCCTCGCGCCGGCCTGGCAAGCAACCGAGACGTGAGGAGCCCATCGTGCTCACGCTGACCAGCGGGGCCGTCCAGGTCATCCGGACCGTGACCGCCGACCCCGAACTGCCGCCGGAGACCGGAATCCGCATCGAATCCGGCGTCGACGGCTCGGACGCTCTGCGCCTGTCGGTGGCGTCCGCCCCCGAAGAAGGCGACGAGATCGTAGAGGAGCAGGGCGCCAGGGTGTACCTGGAGCCGCAGGTGGCCCAGCTGCTGTCCGACAAGACCTTGGACGCGCAGGTGGACGCGCAGGGCGAGGTGGCGTTCACGCTCGCCCAGGCCACCGCCTGACCGCTCCGTCCGAGGACCCGCCGAGGCCGCCGCGGGCGCGGCGGCGCGCGCCTGGTCACCCCGCTCGATCAGGACGGCGCTCGATCAGGACGGCGCTCGATCAGGACGGCGGTGGACGCGCCGGGACGCCGATCCGGCCGCGGCCGGACCGGCGTCCCGGCGCGCTCTTTTCTGGGACACTGGCCGGGTGGGGTCCTCGTGGCGCGACCAGCCGCGCGGCCTGGCCTGCGCGGTGGTCGCGGGCTTCTTCCTGCTCACGGCGATCGCGTTCGCGCTGGCGATCGGCGCGTTCGCCGCCGCGCTGAGATGAAACACTGGTGGAATGCGTCTCACGAAGCTCGGACACGCCTGCGTGCGGATCCAGAAGGACGACCGGACCATCGTCATCGACCCGGGGGCGTTCACCCCGGAGGCCGACGCCCTGGCGGGCGCCGACGCGGTCCTCATCACGCATGAGCACTTCGACCACTTCGACGCCGACCGGCTGCGCAAGGCCATGAACGACGACCCGTCCCTGGAGGTGTGGACGTCCCGGGCCGTCGCCGAGAGCCTGGCCGATCTCGGCGGCCGCGTGCACCAGGTGGGGCACGGCGACGCGGTGACGGTGGCGGGCTTCGAGGTCCACGTCTACGGGGAGGAGCACGAGATCCTGCACCCGGACGTCCCGCCGATCCCCAACGTCGGGTTCCTCATCGACGGCGAGGTCTTCCACCCGGGGGACGCGCTGACCGTGCCCAGCGAGCCGGTGCCGACCCTGTGCCTGCCCGGCAACGCGCCCTGGATGAAGGTCCCGGAGATGTACGCCTACGTCCGCGAGGTGCGGCCCGAACGGGCGTTCGTGGTGCACGACGGGCTGCTCAACGAGAACGGCCTGAAGGTGATGGTCAACCACGTCACCAACGCGGGCAAGGAGGCCGGCAAGGACTTCCGGCGCCTCGAGCCGGGCGAGTCGGTGGAACTCGGCTCGTCGTGAAGCCCATCCAGGCGGTCTTCTTCGACATCGGGGAGACCCTCGTCAACGAGGGCGAGATTTACGGCCGCTGGGCCGACTGGCTGGGCGTGCCCCGGCACACGTTCCTGGCCAAACTCGGCGCGGTGCTGGCCGCGGGCGGCGACCACAACGACCTGTTCGCCTACTTCCGTCCCGGGTTCGACCTGGCCGCGGAAGAGAAGAAGCGCGCCGAGGCGGGCGTGCCGAACGGGTTCGGTCCCGAGGACCTCTACCCGGACGCGCGCCCGTGCCTGTCCGCGCTGCGCGCGCAGGGGCTGTACGTGGGCGTCGCGGGCAACCAGCCCGCCGAGGCCGCGGAGCACTTCGCCACCTTGGGGCTGGAGGCGGACGTGGTCGGCATCTCCGCGCTGTGGGGGGTGGAGAAGCCCGCCCGGGAGTTCTTCGCCCGGTGCGCGGAGCACGCCGGCGTGCCGCCCGCCCACGTGCTGTACGTGGGGGACCGGATCGACAACGACGTGCGGCCCGCCCTCGCCTACGGCATGCGGGTCGCGTTCCTGCGGCGCGGCCCGTGGGGTCACATCCACAACGACGACGAGGCGCTGCGGCGCTGCCAGTTCGTCCTGGACGACCTCACCGCGCTCCCCGAACTCGTCGCCGCGCACAATGACGGCCGGGCGGTCTCCCCGACGGGCGGCGTCGTCCCGTAAGGGTCATCCCCTAGTCCGTGGGTAGGGGGCCAGAACAGGCCGTTCGGGTGATTCGGCCGGCACGCCCCGTTCGTAGCGTGGTGTACGCGACCCGCAAACGGCGGGGCGCCCGGCCGACAGGCCCGGTTCCCTCGGGGAGACGAAAGCAAATGGAAGGCCTTTACCGCCCTCGCGACGGGCGAATGATCGCCGGGGTGTGCGCCGGCTTGGCGCGCCGCTTCGGCGTGAGCGCGGGGACGGTCCGGCTGTTGGCGGTGCTGTCCTGCCTGCTGCCCGGACCGCAGTTCGTCGTCTATCTCATCCTGTGGGTGATGCTGCCCAGCGAGGACAAGTACGCCGCCCGCACCCGCTGAGCCACGGCGGGCGCGCGGCGGCGGCCATGGAGCCTGAACCCCCGGCCCGCGGCGCGCCCCGGCGACGCCCCCGTCGGTGCCGCCCAGAGCCCGCGCGGCCGGACACCGAGTTCCCCCCAGCCATGGCCGCCGCCCGGCCCGAGACCCCGCGTCGCGTTCCCCCGGTTTCCGATCCCCCGTGACGATCCCCCGTGAAACGTGCCGCGACCGGGATCGGTACGAGTTTCTAGCAGGGCCGAGACCGCCGCGATCTCGATTTCCCGTTATTTTCTCCTGATCATTTGAGCTGATCTCGAGGTCATTTTCGCCGCCGGCGTCCGGCGCGCCCGTCCGCCCCGGTGATCGGGATATCGCGAAAAGCCCGCCTGCGCTCCGCCGGAGGGCCGTCGTCCGGCATCCGCCGCTGGGGGCGAAACGCGGCGAGACCGCACGGTGCGGTCTCGCCGCGTCTGGAGTTCACACGGATGACGGGCGGCCACCTGGGGGCGGTGCGCGGGCTCAGGCGCTCTCGTCGCGCCGGCGCACGATCTCGGCGAGCGCCTCGGTGATCCACTGCTCGGCGGCGGCCTTGGTGACGCCCAGGTCGGCGAGGACGCGCCCGCCGGACCCCTCGTCGCTGAGCAGGGCCAGCAGGAGGTGTTCGGTGCCGAGGTAGTTGTGGCCGAGCCGCAGCGCCTCCCGGACGGTCAGGTTGCCCAACCGCTTGGCCTCGACGCCGAACGGCACGTGGCCGGTCACCGTGGCGCCGGCGGACGGCGGCAGCGCCTCGCGGGCGGCCGTCCGCACCGCGTCCAGCGACACGCCCTGCGCCTCGATCGCCTTGGCGGCCAGCGCCTCCGGCTCGTGCAGCAGGCCGAGCACGAGGTGCACGCCCTCCACCTGTCCGTGCCCGGCGCCGCGCGCTTCCTCCTGCGCCTGCTCCAGCACGCGGCGGGTCCGCTGGGTGAGCCGCGAGCTCATGCCGGATTCCAGCGGGTCGGGCCCGTCGGCCCGCGGCACGAAGCGCTTCTGGGCGGCCTGCTTGCTGACGCCCATGCTGCGGCCGATCTCCGTCCAGGACGCGCCGGACCGACGGGCCTGGTCGACGAAGTGTCCGATGAGATGGTCGGCGAGCTCGCCGAGCCGCTCGGAGAGCAGCATGGCCGTGGCCAGGTGCTCCAGCGGCCCGGCGTCCTCGGGGGAGGCCGCGACGACGACCTCGATCAGGTCGTCGAGTCGTACGGGGAGGTGTTCCATGCGTCAACCATAGGTTGACGCGCAGGGGGCGTCAACCAATGATTGACGATTGGGACGGTTGTCCGTCGCCGACGATCAGTCCGAAATCCAGGCGGGGGTCCGTGCCCTTTGCTCTGCCCTTTGCTCTGTCCTTTGCTCTGCCCTTTGCACTGCTCGTTGCACTGTGCTCACCGCGATCTCGGAGAGCTGCGACGTCCCGGCGGTTCCCGCGCCGGGCCCGCCGGGACGTCTCGCCTACGCGTCGACTTGCACGATCTGCTCGGCGTGCGTCCACAGCAGCGCGCCGCCCGCCTCGGGGAGGAAGTGGCGGCGCGCCCCGGGGATGCGACCGGCCAGCGTCGCGCCGAAGTCCGGTGAGTGCGTGGGGTTGGTGTCCTGGCCGCCGTACCACAGGTCGACGGGGACGGCGATGTCCTCGACGGCGAACGGCCAGCGCGACAGGTGCAGCACCGTGTCGCGCGCGTAGCCGCCCGCGCCCTGCGCGAACCCCTCGCTCAGCGCCCGCCGGAACGCCGCCTCGAAGTCCGGTCGCAGGTAGACGGCGCGGTCGACGGCGGGACTGCCCTCGACGCTCAGCCGCCACATGGTGTCCGGGTCGCCGAAGGCGGCGAACTCCGCCTCCGCGGCGGCCGGGTCGGACGCCACCAGGTCGACCAGCCCGCGGATGTCCGGCGGCAGGCACTCGGCGAACGCCGGATGCGCCAGCTCGTCGCCGCCCGACACCACCGCCGCCGCCGACGCGATCCCGCGGGCGGCGCACGCCAGCGCGAACGGCGCGCCCTGGGAGAAGCCGACCACGCGCGGGGCGTCCAGCCCGAGCTCGGCCACCAGGTGCGCGACGTCGTCCGCCCAGTCCAGCAGCGTGCGGCCGGGCTGCGGACTGGACGCGCCCAGCCCCGGCCGGTCCACCGTCACCAGCCGCACGCCCGGCGCGTCGAACCCCAGCCACCTGCTCCACCCGGCGCCGCCGCACAGCAGCACGGGCACGCCGTCGGACGGGCCCCGCTCGGCCCAGCCGAGCGCGCGTCCGTCGGGAAGCTCGATCGTGCCAAACCGGTCCGGACCGGCGATCTTCAAAGTCATGATCGTCATGCTAGACGCGCAGAAATCGCGTTTCGGGTACAGGGCGCCGCCGTTTCTGTAGAAACGGACGTGTGACGGGATGGGACGAGACGTCGCTGGCGCGGCTGCGCGCGGCGGCGTACCGGTGGGACGGCGAGGCGGGCGTGGAGGCGCTGCGCTCCCGGCCGCTCGGCCGGGTGCTCCAGTACGCCGGCGACGTCCTGATCGCCGCCCTCGAGCAGGGCGTCCCCGGCGCCGAGGCGCTGTCCCGCAAGTGCCTGGAGGAGCTGGACGGGCGCGGCCTGCCCGGCGACGCCGAACTGGCCGACCGGCTGTCGGCCGCGCTCGGCGCGCCGCGCGGCCCGGAGCTCGCCGAGGCGCCGGTCGACCTCGGCGCGCTGGCCGCGGCCCTGGACGACGACGCGCCGTACGCGGTGGACCTGCGCACCGGCGACGTCCTTCCCGCCGAGGAGGCCGGCCCGTCGTTCACCGAGAGCCTGGAGTACGAGCCCGAACGGTGGCTGGCGTTGTGGGGGGAGCCCGGCGGCGACCGCGGCGAGGAGGCCCGGCGCGGACGGGCCCGCCGGTGGCTGGCCGAACGCGGCTACCGTCCCGGTCCGCGAACCCTGTGACCCCGGCCCGAGGGGCCCGCGACGGCCGCTACGACCCCGGCCGGACGAGCGGGAACGGGATCGTCTCCCGGATGCTCTTGCCGGTCAACGTGATGAGCAGCCGGTCGATGCCCATGCCCATGCCCCCGGCGGGCGGCATCGCGTACTCCAGGGCGCGCAGGAAGTCCTCGTCCAGCTCCATGGCCTCCGGGTCGCCGCCCGCGGCCTGCAGCGACTGCTCGGTGAGCCGCCGCCGCTGCAGGATCGGGTCGATGAGCTCCGAGTACGCCGTGCCCAGCTCCAGGCCGAACACGATGAGGTCCCACTTCTCGGCCAGCCGCGGGTCGTCGCGGTGCGGCCGGGTCAGCGGCGAGGTCTCGGCCGGGTAGTCGCGGACGAACGTGGGCGCGTCCAGCGTCTCCTCCACCAGCGCCTCGAACAGCTCCTGCACGATCTTGCCCTGGCCCCAGCCGGGGTCGACGCTGACGCCCGCCTTCTCGGCGAGGTCGCGCACGGCCCGCCGCGGGGTGTCCGGGGTGATCTCCTCGCCGAGCGCCCGCGACACCGACCCGTACACGGTGATCTCCCGCCACGGCTCGGCCAGGTCGCACTCGACGCCGTCGCGCACCACCGTCGTCGTGCCGAGCGCGGCCTTGGCCGCCGCCAGCACCAGCTCCCGCGTCAGCACCGCCATGGAGTCGTAGTCGCCGTACGGCTCGTACGCCTCCAGCATCGTGAACTCGGGGTTGTGCTTGTTGGACACGCCCTCGTTGCGGAAGTTGCGGTTCAGCTCGAAGACCTTGCCGACCCCGCCGACCAGCAGCCGCTTGAGGTACAGCTCCGGCGCGATCCGCAGGTACAGCTGCATGTTGTAGGCGTTGATGCGGGTGGTGAACGGGCGGGCCGCCGCGCCGCCGTGGATGGGCTGCAGCATCGGCGTCTCGACTTCCAGGAAGCCGCGCTCGCGCAGCGCGTCGCGGACGGCGGCCACCGCGTCGCCGCGCATCCGCAGCATCCGGCGGGCCTCGTCGTTGACGATGAAGTCGACGTACCGCTGCCGGACCCGCGCCTCGGGGTCGGCCAGGCCGGTGCGCTTGTTGGGCAGCGGCCGCAGGCACTTGGCGGTCATGGTCCACGACGCGGCCAGCACCGACAGCTCCCCGGTGCGGGAGGTGACGACCTCGCCGGTCACCCCGACCAGGTCGCCGAGGTCCACCAGGGACTTCCAGCGCCGCAGCGCCTCGGCGCCGACCGCGTCCTCGGCCAGCATGACCTGCAGGTCGCCGGTCTCGTCGCGCAGCGTCACGAACACCAGGCGGCCGTGCTCGCGGGCCAGCACCACCCGTCCGGCGACGGCGACCCGCTCGCCGGTGCGCGCGTCCGGCGGCAGGTCCGGGAAGCGGGCGCGGATCTCGGCCGCGTGGTCGGTGCGCGCGAACCCGAGCGGGTAGGGGTCCATGCCCTCGGCGCGGATGAGGTCGAGCTTGGCGTGCCGCACCCGCTCCTGCTCCGACAGCCGGCGCTGCGGCGGGCGGGGCGTCTGCGCCGCCTCCTCGATCTCCTGGATCTTGGCGACGACGTCCGGCGGCGGCACGGTGCGGGCGGCGCGCTCCAGCTTGGGCCGGTTGAGGTTCGGCAGGAACCCCTCGGCGCGCGCGTACGCCAGCCCGAGCCGCACCAGGTCGCGGTTCTGCTCGTAGCAGATGAACCGCGGCCGCCACTCCGGCATGTACTTGGCGTTGGCCAGGTACAGCGATTCCAGCTGCCAGAACTTCGACGCGAACGACAGGAACCGGTAGTACAGCCGCGCCACGGGTCCGGCGCCGATCTGCGACCCGCGTTCGAACGCCGACCGCAGCATCGCGAAGTTCAGCGACAGGTGCTGGGCGCCGAGCGAGGCCACCTTCTCGGCCAGCTTGGCGACCATGTACTCGTTCAGCCCGTTCTCGGCGGTGCGGTCGCGGCGCATCAGGTCCAGCGACAGGCCGGTGCGGCCCCACGGGACGAAGCTGAGCAGGCCGCGCAGCCTCCCCTCGGCGTCGAACGCCTCCACCATCACGCAGCGGCCGTCGGTCGGGTCGCCGAGGCGCCCCAGCGCCATGGAGAACCCGCGCTCGGTCTCCTCGCCGCGCCAGGCGTCGGCGCTGCGGATCAGGTCGGCCATCTCCGCGTCGGGGATCTGCGAGTGCCGGCGGATCCGCACCGTGTACCCGGCCCGCTCCACCCGCCGCACGGCCTGCCGGACCTGCCGCATCTCGCGGCCGTCGAGGTTGAACTCGGTCAGGTCGATGATGGCCTCGTCGCCGAGCTCCAGCGCGGTGAAGCCGTGCCGCCGGTAGGCGTGCGCGGCGCGCTCGCCCACGCTGACCGCGCCGGGGATCCACGCGTGCGCCCGGCACTCGCGCAGCCACGCCTCGATCGCCTGGTCCCAGGACTCGGGATCGCCCAGCGGGTCGCCGCTGGCCAGCGACACCGCGCCCTCCACCCGGTAGGCGATGGCGGCCTTGCCGTTGGGCGCCACGATGACGTCCTTGTCCCGGCGGAGCGCGAAGTAGCCGAGCGAGTCCTGGTCGCCGTACTCGGCCAGCAGCCTGCGCGCGGCCAGCTCCTCCTCGGCGCTGAGCACCGGATCGCGCCGTCCCGGCCGGAACATCGCCCAGAACGTGATGATGAGCAGGCCGGTGCCGAGCACGCCGATGATGGTGTCGACCCAGCCGGGCACGTCCACGTCCAGGTCGCCGCCGGTCAGGCCCGCGCCGAGCACCGTCTGCAGCACCACGTAGACCGGGTGGGTCCACCAGCCGCCGGCCGCGTCCCGGTCGGTGACGGTGACCAGCAGCGCGCCGATGCCGCCGCTGACCGCCAGCCACCCGGAGAACACGATCGCGGCCAGGCGCCGGTTGGCCCGGTCGGGCAGCGTGGTGAACTGCCCGCGCGCCGCGACGAGCAGGCCGAGCACGGCGCAGTACGCCGCCGCGGTGACGATCTCGCCGCCGGCGGTCGGCTCGGCCGGGTCGAGCACCACGGCGATGAGGATCAGCACCGTGTACGCCGCGTACAGCCCGAACAGCACCATGAGGATCCGCCAGGCGGCCTTCTTGCGCCGCCGGATCCCCATCGACAGCAGGATGTAGAGCAGGCCGAGCGGCAGGCTGGGCGACAGCCCGAGGTAGTAGATCCAGCGCAGCGCCCAGATGTCGGCGATCCGCAGGATGAGGTCGGACGAGAGCCACGAGACGATCGACAAGATGCCCGACAGCCGGGTGTACCAGAAGAACACCGTGGGCACCGACTCGATCAGGCTCCGCCACGCACCGGGCAGGCCCTTGTCCGTCATGCTGCTCCCATCGCGACCATGCTGCCGACCATGCAGCGCCTTCTTTTGTACCGGCTGCGACGCCTTCACGCCTGTCCGCCGCGCGTTGCGCCTCTGTGGGTTGGGACTCTGTCCTCTGCGAGTGTGTTCGTGCGTCTCTGTCCGTGTGGCTGCGTCCGTGCGTCTGCGTCCGTGCGCCTGCGTCCCTGCGTCTGCGTCCGTGCGTCTGCGTCCGTGTGTCTGTGTCGCGCGCCGCGACACGCCCGCGGCCGCATGTCAGCAGATCCACCCGTGATCGCTGCGAACTTCGCGGGCGCGGCGGACGTCCTACCTCGTGGGGGTCCGGCCGCCGCGTCGGGTCCAAGGTTGTCCGCAAAAGTCGATATGGTCGCCGATATGCCGAATGAGACCACCGGGGAGCGGTTGCTCGCCCGCCGTTACCGACTGGTGACCCCGGTTGGCCGCGGCGGCATGGGCACGGTCTGGCATGCGCACGATGAGGTCCTCGGGCGTGACGTGGCGGTGAAGGAGGTCATCCTCCCGCATGGTCTCACCGACGAGGAACGCGCCCTCCAGCACAAGCGCACGTTCCGTGAGGCGCGCACCGCGGCCCGACTGGGGCATCCCGGGGTCATCACCGTCTACGACGTGGTCGAAGAGGACGACCGGCCCTGGATCATCATGGAGCTGCTCCGGGCGCCGTCGCTCGACCAGATCATCAAGACCGAGGGGCCGCTGGAGCCCCGCCGCGCCGCCGAGCTGGGCCGCCAGATGCTGGCCGCGCTGCACACCGCGCACGAGGCCGGGGTGCTGCACCGCGACGTCAAGCCGTCCAACGTGCTGGTCAGCCGCGGCGACCGCGCCGTGCTCACCGACTTCGGCATCGCCACCGCGGCCGGCGACGCCACCCTCACCCAGACCGGGCTCGTCATGGGCTCGCCCGCCTACATCGCCCCGGAGCGGGCGCGTGGCCGCCGCGCCGGGCCCGCCTCCGACCTGTGGTCGCTCGGCGTCACGCTCTACGCGATGCTGGACGGCAAGTCGCCGTTCGAACGCCAAGAGCCGATGGCCGCGCTGGTGGCCGTCATCTCCGAGGACCCCGAGCCGCCCGCGAACGCCGGCCCGCTGGCCCCGGTGATCGAGGGGCTGCTGCGCAAGAACCCCGAGCAGCGCATGGACGCCATCGAGGCGGGCGCGCTGCTGGACGACATCGTCCGCCAGGAGACCGTCGACGCCCAGCGCACCGTCGCGGTCGAGGTTCCGCTGGGCGAGACGCTCGGGCGGAACCGGCCGCCCGGAGACGGGGCCGGACCGGCCGCGGACGACCCGGCCGGCACCGCGGTGGACGAGGCGTACGGCACGGGACGGCCGTACGCCGACTCTTCTTCGGACCCCTACGGCGACCTGTACGACGAACCGCCGCGCGGCGCCGAGCCGTCCGGCGAGGGCGACCCCGGCGAGCCGTCGGCGCTGGAGACCCGGCCGCACGCGTGGAACCAGGGCGCCCCGGCGACCGACCCGAGGTCGGCGGAGGGCGCGGCGCCGACCCGGCTGGGCCCCGCCCTCGACGAGGCGGGCGCGCACCCCGCGTCGGCGGGTCCGGCGTCCGGGACGCTGACCGCGGACGGCGCCCCGCCGACCGCGGCCGCGCGCCGTCCGCCGACGGTCGGCCGCGGCGTGCTGATCGCGCTCATCCTGGTGGTCATCGTGCTGGTCGGCATCGCCGGATACGCCCTGGCCAAGGCCGGCGACGACAACCGGCGCGCCACGAAGAGCGGGACCACGCAGCCGCCGGCGCCGTCCGCCTCCGTGCAGGTCAAGTCGGCGCCGGGGACGTCCGCCGCGACGTCCGCCCCGACCTCCTCGTCGCCGGCCGCGCCGACGGCCGAGTCCGGCGTTCCGGCCGGGTTCCGGCTGTACCGCGGCAAGAACTTCTCCACCGCGATCCCCGCGGACTGGAAGGGGCCCGAACGGCGCAGCTCGTCGCCCAGCAGCGTGTTCTTCACCCCGCCGAGCGGCGAGGGCTACATCCAGATCGACCAGACCTCCGACCCGAACGAGAGCGCGCTGGAGGACTGGCGGCGGTTCGCGCCGCAGGCGCGCGGCCGGTTCCCCGGCTACCGGGAGATCAAGATCGCGCCGGTGGCGGACGGGGAGCCGGTCAGCGACCCGTCGGGCGCCGACGCCGCCGACTGGGAGTGGACCTACGACGGCAAGTCGGGGCGCATGCACGCGCTGAACCGCGGGTTCGTCATGGACGGCATGGGCTTCGCGATCCTGCTCGTGGCGCCGGACGACGCGTGGGCCCGCACGTTCGCCGAGCTCGCCCCCGTCTACGAGAAGTTCGAGTCCGACGACTGACCGCCCGGACCGCTCGGATCGCTCCAACGGGCTGCGCGCCCGCTTACGGCCGTACTCCAGCGATTCGATTCCAGCGATTCGAGATTCCAGCGATTCGAGCGGATTCGTCAACAAAGATCGGTAGTGTCGCCACACATGTCGCAGGGGGACAACACGGGATCGGGCGGAGCCCGACTGCTGGCCGGACGCTACCGGTTGCTGTCGGCGGTCGGGCACGGCGGCATGGGCACCGTCTGGCGGGCCCGTGACGAGACGCTCGACCGCGACGTCGCGGTGAAGGAGGTCGTGCTGCACGCCGCGGTGAGCGAGGAGGAGCGGCGCGAGCGGCACGTCCGGACGCTGCGCGAGGCGCGCGCGTCGGCCCGGCTCAACCACCCCGGCGTGGTGACCGTCCACGACGTCGTGGACGAGGACGACCGCCCGTGGATCGTCATGGAGCTGCTGCGCGCGCGGTCCCTGCAGGACCTGGTCGACGAGGACGGCCCGCTGCCGCCGGAGCGGGCGGCGGAGGTCGGACGGCAGATCGTGTCCGCGCTGCGGGCCGCGCACGGCGCGGGCATCCTGCACCGCGACATCAAGCCCGCCAACGTGCTGGTCGCCGACGACGGCCGGGCGGTGCTGACCGACTTCGGCATCGCGCAGGTGGTGGGCGACGCCACGCTCACCAAGACCGGCCTGCTGGTGGGCTCGCCCGCGTACATGGCGCCCGAGCGGGTGCGCGGCGAGCGCGCCACGCCCGCGTCGGACCTGTGGTCGCTGGGCGCCACCCTGTACGCGGCGTGCGAGGGCCGGCCGCCGCACCAGCGTCCCGACGCCATGGCCGTCCTGGCGGCCATCATGACCGAGGAGCCGCCCCCGCCGCGCAACGCCGGGCCGCTGGCGCCGGTGCTGCGGGGCCTGCTGGAACGCGACCCGGCCGCGCGGATGACCGCCGAACAGGCCGAGCCGCTGCTGGCGCAGGTGGCGGCCGGCGCGACGGTCGTCGACCCCGTCGCGACCGCGCCGGCGGGCACCGCCGTGTCCGCGACGGTCCCGGCCGCGGACGCCACCGCGCGGTTCGCCGACGGCGGCCAGGCGTGGTCGCCGCAGGACGCCGCGTCCCCGGGCGCCGGGGCGCCGAAGCGCGGTCGGCGGCTGGTGCCGCTGGTCGCCGGGGCCGTGGTCGCGGTGGCGGCCGCCGCGGTCGCCGTCGCGGTCGTCCTGTGGCCCGACGGCGGAAGCGCCGACACGCCTCCGGACCGCCCGACCGGCGCCGCGAGCGGCCCGCTCGCCCGGCCCTCCGCGAACCCGATGGTGAACTCGCCCGGCCCGCAGACGCCCTCCGCGACCCCGTCCGCGACCGACGCGACCGGGTCCGCGCCGGATTCGACGCCGCCCGAGCCTCCGCCGGGGTTCCGCACGGTGAGCGGCCCCGGCTACACGCTCGCCGTCCCGGTCGGGTGGACGCGCACAGAGCGCGGCGCGAGCACGTACTGGAACGACCCGGCGACCGGCGCGTACGTCCAGGTGGACCGCACCCCGTGGCCGGGCGACCCGGTTGCCCACTGGGAGCAGTGGGAGAAGGAGGTCATCGCCAAGAACAGCCCGCCCGGATACCGCCGCATCGCCCTGCGCCGCACCGCCGTGGCCGGGCACCCGGCGGCCGATCTGGAGTTCGTCTTCGACGCGGGCGGCCGCATGCGCGGGGTGGACCGCGGCGTGAACGCCGGCGGGCGGGCGTACGCGGTGTTCGTCGCGGTTCCGGCTTCGCGGTGGAACGAATACCGGGGAACCGTGAACAATGTCCTCGACACGTTCCGCCCGACGGGGGTGCGATGAACGTCGGGACGACCTGAGGCGTCCCGGAACCACACATGTCCGCGACGTGCGCGTCGGGTGCGGGCCCGATGCGGCGTGCGGCGCGACGGGGGACCATGAGGTCATGGGAGAGGGTCAACTGCTGGCCGACCGCTACCGGCTCGAGGAGGTGGTGGGCCGGGGCGGCATGGGCACGGTATGGCGGGCCCATGACGTCATGCTGGACCGCGACGTCGCGATCAAGGAAGTGGTGCTGCCGCCCGGGTTGACCGCGGCCGAGCGCGACGTGCTGTACGAGCGGACGTTCCGGGAGGCGCGGGCGTCGGCCCGGCTCAACCATCCGTGCGTGGTCACCGTGCACGACGTGGTGCAGGAGTCCGGGCGGCCGTGGATCGTGATGGAGCTGGTGCGCGCCCGCTCCCTGCAGGACCTCATCGAACAGGGGCCGCTGCCGCCGTACCGGGTCGCCGAGATCGGCCTGCAGACGCTGTCGGCGCTGCGCGCCGCGCACGAGAAGGGCATCCTGCACCGCGACGTCAAGCCCAGCAACGTGCTGATCACCGACTCCGGCCGGGTCGTGCTGACCGACTTCGGCATCGCGCAGGCCGAGGGCGACTCCGCCCTCACCCAGACCGGGCTGGTCATGGGCTCGCCCGCGTACATCCCGCCGGAGCGGGCGCGCGGCGAGCGCGCCGTGCCCGCCTCGGACCTGTGGTCGCTGGGCGCCACGCTGTACGCGGCGGTGGAGGGGCACTCTCCCTTCGAGCGGTCGGGCGCGATGTCGTCGCTGGCCGCCGCGTTGAGCGAGCCGGTGCCGCCGCCGCGCAACGCGGGGCCGCTCGCGCCGGTGCTGGACGGGCTGCTGGCCCGCGAACCGGCGCAGCGGATGACCGCGGAGCAGGCGATACCGCTGCTCACCAGGGTCGCCTCGACCCGGCCGGCGCCGCGGGTGCCCGCCCCCCGGCCCGCGTCCCCGCCCGTGCCTCCGCCCGCGTCTCCGCATGCGTCCCCCCGCGCGTCCGCGGCGCGGCGCGCCGACGAGACGGTGGTCGACGAGACGATCGTCGACGAGCCGGTGAAACGGTTCGGCGCCGCGTCGGTTCCGGCTCCGGCGCGGCACGGCGCCGAGGAGACGGTGCTCGACTCGGCCGGGATCGAGGTGCCGACCCGTCCCGACACCGACTCGGCGCCGTACGGCCCGGGCGCGGCGCGCCCGGCGGACGCGGGGCGCCCGTCCGGCGCCTCCCGGCCGTCCGGCGGCGGGGACCCGGGTGTGCGCACGGTGCTGGACGGCGACTGGGTCCGGCCGCGGCGGCCGCCCGTGACGCCGGAGCCGTGGGAGCGGCCCGGCGACAGCTACCCGCGCTGGCAGCCGTCCTCCGGTCCGGGACGTGACGGCGGACGCGAACGGCTGCGCACGGCGGTGTTCGTCACAGTGGTGCTCGTGGTGGTCGCCGCCGTGCTGGTCGGGGCGTACCTCCTGCAGGGCGAGCTCACCGGCGGCTAGAACCGCGCCGGGACCCGGCGTCGGGCCCGACCACGGGACAGGGCGTCGGGACGGCGCGTCGCTGCCGGAAGTCAAGGCGGCGGCTGGTCGGAGGGGAAGAGGGCGTCGAGGGCCTCGCGCAGATCGGCGACGTGGCCGTCCAGGCGGTCGAGGTCCTCGTCCTCGACCGCGGCGCCGCCGCGGCGGGAGCGCAGCCGCGCCACGTCCTCCTCCACGCGGGCCAGCCGCTCGCCCAGCGACCGCAGCAGCCGGTCGCCCTCACCGGTCGCGGGATCGCCGCCGGCCACGGCCCGGCGCAGCAGCTCGGCCTGCCGGCGCAGCCCCATGTGGCGGCGGTGCAGCTCGACGAAGACCTGCACCTTGGCGCGCAGCAGCCACGGGTCGAACGGCTTGGTCACGTAGTCGACGGCGCCGAGCTGGTAGCCGCGGTACACCTGCTCCTCGGCCGAGCCCGCCGCGGTCAGGAAGATGATCGGGATGTCGCGGGTGCGGGGCCGGGACTTGATGTGCGCGGCCGTCTCGAACCCGTCCATGTCCGGCATGACGACATCGAGCAGGATCAACGCGAAATCGTCGTTCAGCAGCTCCTTGAGGGCGGCCTGACCGGACGAGACCGGCACCACCTCGACCGGCAGCGCGTCGAGCACCGCCGCGAGGGCGACCAGGTTCTCCTCGCGGTCGTCGACGGCCAGGATTTTCGTGGCGTGCGTCACCTGACTCCCTCAACCCGGCGGGACGATCGCGTCCAACCCTGTCATGTCCGTACGCCGTTCGGACAGCTCGCGTCGGACATGAAATCGGCACAGATTGAGAATTTCTAGGGCAGCCAGCCGGGTTTGACAAGTCCCGATTCGTAGGCGAGCACGACGAGCTGGGCGCGGTCGCGCGCGCCGAGCTTCACCATGGTGCGGCTGACGTGCGTCTTGGCGGTCGCCGGGCTCACCACCAACCGCTCGGCGATCTCCTCGTTGCTCAGGCCCTCGCCGACGAGCGCCATGACCTCGCGCTCGCGGTCGGTGAGCACGTTCAGCCGCGACGAGGGGGCCGGCTCCTTGGCGCGGGCGGCGAACTCGGCGATCAGCCGCCGGGTGACGCTGGGCGACAGCAGCGCGTCCCCGGCCGCCACCGCCCGCACCGCGTGGATCAGCTCGACCGGCTCGGTGTCCTTGACCAGGAAGCCCGACGCGCCGTTGCGCAGCGCCTCGAAGACGTACTCGTCCAGCTCGAAGGTGGTGAGGATGACGATGCGCACCCCGTCGAGCCGCTCGTCGGAGCAGATCCGCTTGGTCGCGGCCAGGCCGTCCAGGCGCGGCATCCGGATGTCCATGAGCACGACGTCGGGGCGCAGCCGCCGCGCGGCGTCCACGGCCTCCTCGCCGTCCCCGGCCTCCCCGACCACCTCGATGTCGGGCTGGGCGGACAGCAGGGCGCGGAAGCCGGCGCGGACGAGCACCTGGTCGTCGGCGAGCACGACTCTGATCACTCGGCACTCCCTGGGGTGTCCGGTCGGCGGTCGTCGGCGGCGGCGGGGCCGTCCGCGGGCGCGGCGGCCCGCGGGTCGGGCGCGGCGTCCCCGCCGGCGGGGCGGGCCGGAGCGGGCTCCTCGGTGATGGGCAGTGTCGCACGGACGCGGAACCCTCCGCTCGGCCCCGGGCCCGCCGCGAACGTCCCGCCGAGCGCCGCGGCGCGCTCCCGCATGCCGCGGATGCCGCTGCCGCCCGCGTGGTCGTCCAGCAGGGACACCCCCCGGCCGTCGTCCTCGACCCGCACGCGGATCTCGCGCTCGCCGTAGTCGAGGGCGACCCGCACGGTCACCGGGCCGGGCCCGGCGTGCCGCGACACGTTGGTCAGCGACTCCTGGACGATCCGATAGGCGGCCAGGTCGGTGCCCGCGGGCAGCGGCCGCCGCTCGCCGGTGATCTCGGCGCGGACGTCCAGCCCGGCCGAGCGGGCCCGGTCCAGCAGCTCCTCCAGCCGGTCCAGCCCGGCGGTGGGGGAGCGCGGCGCGCTCTCGCCCTCCGCGCGCAGCACGCCGATCACCGAGCGCATCTCGGTGAGCGCCTCCTTGCTGGCCTCCTTGATCGCCGTCAGCGCGGTGCGCGCCGCCGCCGTCCCGGACGGCCCGGGATCCCCGTCGATCAGGTGCAGCGCCACGCCCGCCTGCACGTTGATCATCGAGATGTTGTGCGCGAGGACGTCGTGCAGCTCCCGGGCGATGCGCAGCCGCTCCTCGCTCGCCTGCCGCTTCTCCTCCTCGGCGCGGGTGCGGGCGGCCGCGGCCAGCTTCTGCCCGCGCATGCGGATCAGTTCGGCGGCGGTCAGCACCACCAGCGCCCAGGCCACCGTGAACGTGACGGTGCCAAGGCTAGGCTGCTCCACCGGGAACAGCCGGTCGCCCTGGCCGCGCCGCTCCAGCGGGACGCCGATGAACGCGGTGAGGGTGAAGTATCCGGCGACGGCGGCGCCCGCGCCGCCCCAGGCGATCACGCGGTGGCCCGCCACCACGGCGTTGAGCAGCGCCACGGCCATCGCGACCGGCGCCGGGCCCATGGTGTAGGCGCGCAGGAAGTACAGCCCGGTGATCACGCCGACCACGGCCAGGGTGAGGACGGGACGGCGGCGCCGCAGCAGCAGCATCGCCGGACCCGCCAGAAGCAGCGCCACGCCGAAGCCGTCCAGGTACTGGAACGGGTAGTCGTGCCCGTTCCCGAACGGATGCGGGTCGCCCCACGGACCTCCCTGCGGACCCCTGCCGCCGCCTCCGCCCTGCGCGCCGAAGGAGCCGCCGACCTGGAAGATCGCCAGTAACAGCGGCACCACCCACACCGGCCACCGCGACGGCGACGGCGGGTGCGACGGCGGGTGCGGCCGGATGTGTGCGCCCCCCGCGGTAGTGCTCATTCCTGCAGGTTATGCCGGGGCCGGGCGGCGGGTCATCGGCTCGCGGGAGGGATCGCCCGTACTCCGTGCGGTGTAGCCGTCCCCCGGGCAGCCCGCCCCCTGGAGGTCCGGCCGCGTCAGCCCGCCAGCCACTCGCCGGTCTCGACGCTCACCAGCCCGTGCCGCGCCGCCTCGATCACCGCCTCCCGCTGCGAGTGCACGCCCAGTTTGCTCAGCACGCTCTGCACGTGGCTGCGGGCGGTGCTGCGGGTCACGCCCATGGCCTTGGCGAGCGTCTGCGTCGACTCGCCCCGGGCGAGCCGGGTGAGCACCTCGCGTTCGCGCGGGGTGAGGAACCGCGCCGCCTGCTGCGCCGGGCCGCGCGGCCGGGCGCCCTCGGCGCCGCCGCGCGCCACGGCCTGGTCGACCACGGTCTCGCCCGCGGCGACCCGCTGCAGCACGGCGAGGATGTCGCCCGTCGGACGGCCCTTGTGCGCGACCCCGTGCACGCCGGCCGCCAGCGCCGCGTCCAGCACGGACCGGTCCAGGTAGCCGGTGAGGACGACGAACCGCGTGCGCGGCGCCGCGCGCAGCAGGCGGGGCATCCACTGCAGCGCGTCGCCCTGGGGGAACCGCAGGTCGACCAGGCACACGTCGGCGTCGCGGGTGCGCAGCACCGGCAGCAGCTCCGGCGGCGAGTAGGCCACGCCCACCACGACGTGCCCGGCGTCGGCCAGCACCAGCGACAGCGAGTCGGCGAACATCGCGTGGTCGTCGCACACGATGACCCTCATGGGCGCGCCCGTCCCGCGTCGGCGGACACAGCGGAGGACACAGTGGAGGACACAGCGGAGGACACGGCGGCGGAGGCGGCGGCCCGCGCGGGCGGCGCCGCGGGAAGCAGCAGGCGGACGCGGGCGCCGCCCATCTCACAGGTGCGGATCTCCAGGGCGCCGCCGTGGCCGGACACGATGTCGTGCACGATGCCCAGCCCCAGCGGCGAGCGTCCCGGTTCGGCCCCGTGCCGCGGCGGGTCCGCGGCCGCGCCGCCGTACCCGCCGAAACCGGGGCCGTCGTCGTCCACCTGGACGACCACCCAGCCGTGCGCGGCCTCCACCCGCACCTCGACGCGGCCCTCCGCCATCCGGCACGCGTTGTCCAGGACATTGCGCAGGGCCCGCCACAGCGCCACCGGATCCGCGCGCGCCCACGCCTCCCGGCCGTCGAACAGGACGCGGTGCGAGGTGGCCAGGCGTATACCGGTGACGGCCTCGGCGGCCAGCTCGTCCACCCGGATGGGCTCCGGGGCGGGCTCGGGCGGCGCGCCGTGCGCCGCGTCGTTGTCGTCGTTGTCGTCGTCGTTGTCGTCGGCGGCCTCCAGCCGCCGCAGCAGGTGGTCCAGCCAGCGGGTCTCGCCGAGCAGCTGCTCGACGCGGGCGCGGCTCGCGGCGCCGACGTCGTCGGCGACCGCCACGGCCGACGCCAGCATGATGATGGTGCCCAGGCCGTGGCGGATGTCGTGGCGCAGCCGGCGCCGCCGCAGGTCCGCGGCGGGCGGCCCGTCGGCGTCGGCGAGCGGTGCGGTCCCCGCGCACCGCGCCGCCGACCGCGCCCGTTCCGTCGGGGACGACCGAACCTGCCCGTCGTTCATAAGGACCCCCGTCCCGTTTTTCAGCACCCAAACGACCGTCACCCGCGGCCCGTCGCGATGTCCAGTCAATTGGCCGCAACCGACCAGGCGCTGACCGGAAGCGGACATGTTAAAGATTGGGTAAACCAGGTTTATTGATGGAGAGTCGCAGAGGCGATTGCCCTAGCCGCGCCGCCATTATTTCCTCCCTTCGGCGTAGACGGGATGCGCATATCGGCGGGTGCGGCCCCCGCGGCGGACGCAGACAATCGCCGCATGGCGACGATCACTTTTCTCGGACACGCCGGACTGGCGGTCCAGGCGAGGGCGTTCCTCCTGCTCGCGGACCCGTGGCTGGCCCCCACCGGAGCCTTTCTGGGGTCGTGGCACCAGTATCCGAGAAACGATCATCTCGACGTTTCCGGACTGCTGGAGGCCGACTGGGTCGCCGTCTCCCACGAACATCTCGATCACTTCGACCCCTGGGTCATCGAACGGCTGTCCGAGCGCACCCGCATCCTCATTCCGCGCTATCCCGGACCGGCCTTCCGCGATCGGATGCGGCGCGCCGCCGGGTCCCGCCAGGTCATAGAACTCGAACCCTGGGAGCAATTCCCGTTGGACAATCGCGGTTCCTGGATCACCGCGATTCCCGAGTTGTCGCCGATGTGCCACGACGCCGCCTTTCTCATCGTGGCGGACGGCCGCGCGGTGCTGAACTGCAACGACGCCCGGCTGACCGCGGCGCAGGCGCGGCGGGCCAAGCACCTGGCCGGGGGCCGTCTGGAGCTGATGGCGGTGCAGACCTCCGGGGCGTCCTGGCATCCGATCTGCTACGAGTACCCGCCCGACGAGATGGCCCGGGTGTCGATGGAGAAGCGGGTGTCCAAGCTGCGCGCCGTCCAGCGCCTGGTCCGGCAGACCGGGCCGGAGCTGGCCGTGCCGTTCGCCGGGCCGCCGTGCTTCCTGGACGACGAGGTCGCCCCGCTCAACTGGGTGCTGGACCGGCGGGACGGCGCGTTCTGCGACCCCGAGGCGTCCGTCGAGTGGCTGCGCGAGCACCTGCCCGCCCAGCGCTGGGACCACTTCAAGCCCGGCGACGTCCTCGACCTGGACACCGGGGAGATCGCCCGCGACCCGGTGTCGGCCGAGTTCTCCTACGACGACGCGTTCCGGCCCGGCTACCTGGCGCGGTACGCCGCCGACCGCGCCCCGCTGATCGAGCAGGCGGTCGCCGAGCTCCCCGAGCCCGGCCCCGGCCTGGCCGACCGGTTCGCGGCCCACATGCGCCACCTCGGCGGGCTCAACGAGTACTTCCTGCGGCGCATCGCCATGACCGTCCGGTTCGACATCACCGGTCCCCACGGCGGGGTGTGGGACGTGCGGTTCGCGCCCGAGGGGGTGACGGTGGACGACGCCTCCCCCGACGTCCGCCCGCACTACCGCATCACCACCGCGGGGCGCTGGGTGGACGGGGTGCTCGACGGCCGCATCGCCTGGGAGGACCTGTTCATCTCCTTCCGGCTCAGCCTCTACCGCGACCCCGACGTCTACAACGACCATCTGGTCGGGCTGCTCAAGCACGCCAACGCCCCGGCGCTGCGCGCCGTCGAGGAGTACGAGACGGGCCGCGACGAGTCCGAGCGCATCGTCGTCGAATGCGACGGCCGCTCCTACGACATCCCGCGCTACTGCCCGCACGCCGGCGAGGACCTCTCCGTCGGCGCGGTCGTCAGCGACGGCCGGCTGCACTGCCTGGCCCACAACTTCGTCTTCGACCTCGCCACCGGCGAGTGCGTCAACGCCCGTTCCACCAACCTCACCAGTCGGCCCCTGCCGTGACCCCGGCCTCCGCGGGGTCGCGGCGGGCCGGCCGCGCGTCCGCGCTCCACGTCGGCGCGTCCGCCGGGCACTCGGCGCCCCGGCGACGCGTTGGACGATCAGGACGACGAAGGCGGAACGGTCGTCACCGCGTGACGATCCCGTGCGTCCGCATCATTCGCATGCGGGTCGATCATGCAAAGTGTAGGGTTTTTCCCTGCTTGACAGGGTTGTGGGTGCTGGGGGGAACGAGTGCGCGGGCTTGGTGCGATGGGGCGCCGTATCGACATGGCGGCGCGCGCGATGCGGCGGATGCCCCGCCGTCGGCTGGGTCTGCTGATCGCCGCGTTGGCGCTGGTCGTGGTGGGGCTGGAGGCCGCGGCGCTGCAGCTCGGCGCGTTCGAGCTGCCGCTGCCCACGGGCCAGGCGGTGGCCGACCAGGCGGGCGGCGGCGGCCGCTGAGACCCGTCCGCCGGCCACTCCGCGCGACCCGCGCCGACGTCAGCGGGCGTTGTGCTCCTTCATGACCGACTGCAGGTCGGGGAGTCCGCCCCGGCCGTCGGCGTCGGCGAGAGTGGGGCAGGCCCATTCGCGCTGCCGGCCCCACGAGTACGAGATGTCCATGGGCGGATTCGGCGCCAGCCGGTACCAGCGCTGAAGAATGGCGCGCAGCTGCGCCTCGGTCGGCAGGCGGAACCGGTACGTGCCGTCGGTGCAGCTCTGCCCGAACGTCTGGAACACCGGGACGATCACCCGGCGCGGGATCCCGGCCTCGTCGGCCATGCGGACCATGCGGTCGATCTGGCCGATGTCGCAGCCGGGGCGCTTGCGTTCGCACGGGTAGGGGTCCAGCCCGACGAGGTCGACGCCGGTCCGGGCGGGGGCGACCGCGCGCATCGGCTGCCAGTCGGTGAGCGACACGAAGGAGACCTGTCCGGGCGCGTGCCGCCGGATGTGGTCGGCGCGGCGGCGGATCTCCCCGGCCACCTCCGGGCACTCGCCGGGGTTCGGCTCGTCGGACAGGTACCACCCGTACACCTTCGGGTGCCGGGCCAGGCGCCGCACGGTCGCGGCGAACTCCTCGAACGGCAGCTCGAACGGCCCGCACGTGGTATTGCCGACCCACAGCAGCGCCTGCATGCCGTCCGGGACCCGGCTGAGCGACCAGTCGTCCGGGTGGACGTCGACCAGGTCGTAGCCGAGCGCGCGCAGGCGCGGGAAGTCGTCCGGCTCGGCGTTGAGGGCGATGTGCCGGGTGGCGCCGGGCCGGGTGGCGGGACGGCCGGGGGCGGCGGGCGGCCCCTGGTACGGCCCGTCGTCGGACGGGCCGCGCCGCGCGTGCACCACGACCAGCGCCGCGGACAGCGCCGCCGCCAGCGCCGCCACCGCCGCCCAGACCTTGAACCCGACGCCCATCGCGCGCTCCCGAGGACTTGCTCCGACGCCGTCAGGCCGCCGAACCGGAGTCTCCGGCAGGTCGGCGGACCTTCACCATCGGTGTTCCCGTGACAGCGGACCCGGTGTCATGCGATGGCGCGTCACCGGTTTCCGCGGCATCGGACCGTGCGACGCCCGCCCGCGCGGCGTGCGGTGTCGCGGCGTCGGCGGTCACGCCGCTCACGATCGCCCTGACCTCGGGCGGGGGAGCGAGCGGCAGACGCAGGACCAGCCGGGCGGTGTCCGCGAGCGTCCGCAGGGTGGCGCGCAGCGTCGGCTCCCGCAGGTACAGCGCGTCGATGGCGGCGCGCGTCGGCACGACCCGCTCGATGTACTCGGCGAGGTCGACCTCCCGGCCGGGGGTCAACAGGTCGTAGTCGGGCAGGTGGACCTGCGCGAAGCCCGTCATGCCGGGACGGTGGTCGAACACCCACCGGTGCGCCGGGTCGTAGTACACCGCCAGCTCGTAGGTCTCCGGACGCGGACCGACCAGCGTCATGTCCCCGCGCAGCACGTTGACCAGCTGCGGCAGCTCGTCCAGCGACCACTTGCGCAGCAGCCGGCCCAGGCGCGTCACGCGCGGGTCGTGCTCGGCGGTCACCGTGAGCCCCCCGGCGTCCCGCCGCATGGTGCGGAACTTGTACATGGTGAACGGACGTCCGCCCTGCCCGACCCTGACCTGCCGGAAGAACCCGGGCCCGCGGCTGGTCGCGCGCACCAGCAGGTACAGCACCGCCATGGGCACGCACAGCAGCACCAGACCCGCCGCCGCGCCGACGACGTCCAGGAGCCGGCGGGCGCGCGACGGCGGGATGCCGTCGGACGGGTCGACCGGACGGGCCACGAGCCCGCCTTCCGAGACCGGCATGCGGTCACCTCTTCCCTGTGATTCCCTCGTGACCGGCGGTCCGCTGGACGCGGACGAACCACGCCAGCAGCGCCGCGGTGGTGGCGACGAACGACACGGAGGTGGCGACGGCGGCGCCGACCGCCTCGTAGCGCGGGATGAGCAGCGAGCCGCACGCGACCACGACCGCCAGGCCCACGGCCTGGCCCATGGACGCGGCCCCCGGCCGCCCCACCCCGTACAGGCACGCCATGACCAGCCCGGTGACGCCGAACGTGGCGACCCCGGCCAGGCGGATGTGGGTGGGCGTCACCGCGTCGGCGAACACGTCCCCGAACACCCACGGCAGCGCGGTGCCCGCGACCAGCGCCAGCGGCAGCGCGGCCGCGACCGACACGCCGAGCGCCGGCAGGATCAGGCGGCGGGTGCGCCGGATCGCCTCGGCCCGGTCCTCCCGGGCGAAGTCGGGATACAGCACGTAGTTGACGGCGAGGCCGGGCAGCTGCACCAGCTCGGCGAACTTGCTGGCGACCGTGTAGACGCCGAGCGCCTTCGGCCCGGCCAGCCCGCCCAGCAGCGCCATGTCGAACCGCAGCTGCAGCAGGTCGATGAGCTGGCCGAGGTAGCCGCGGTAGCCGTACCCGACCATGCTGCGGGCCAGCCGCGGGTCGAAGCGGCCCCACCCGCGGAAGAAGCCGCGGCGGGCGAGCCGCGCGCCGATCCACGCGGCCGCCGCGACGTCCGCCAGCACCAGCGCCGTGATCAGCGCGCCCGGACCGTGCCAGGCGACGAGGACCAGCAGGTAGAAGGGCAGGAACACGAACTCCTCGACGGCGATCGCCAGGTTGGCGCCGCGCAGGTCGTCGCCGCCCTGCAGCAGGCCCTTGCCGACCGACACGAACCCCTGCGTCACGCAGGGCGCGGTGGCCGCCAGCGTCACCCAGTACGGGAACGCGGCGAAGAAGACCCGGTGCAGCAGCGGCCCGGCGGTCAGCCAGACCAGACCGCTGAGCGCCGCGCCGGCGACGGTCAGCCAGACCAGGGTGGGACGCACCCGCGTCCCGTCGTGCTCGCGGCCCGCCAGGAAGTACGGCGCGGCGACCGGCAGCCCGGCGCCCGCCAGGTGGCAGATCAGGGCGGGCAGGATCCGCACCAGCGTGAACGCGCCGACGAGCGCCGGCCCGCCGATCCGCGCGACCAGCACCGTGGCCAGGCCGAGCGAGGCGAGCGCGCCGACGCGTCCGGCCATGTTCCCCGCCATCAGCGCCAGCACCCTGCCCGTGACGGTGCGCCGCGCGGCGGGCGCGGGGGCGGCCGCCCGGGACGCGGGCCTGGGACGGGCCCCGCTCATCGCGCTCCCTCCCGGTGCGCCCGCGGACCGGCGGGACCGGGCGCGGCCGGGGCGCGGCGGCCGAACAGCTCGACCGCGGCGAGCAGCCCGAAGAACGCCCAGCCGTGCCGGTAGTGGAGCACCTCGTAGAACAGCCCAGAGATCAGGAAGACGACGACGAGCGCGCCGAACAGCTCCGGCCGCGGCACCAGCCGCGCGTACGCGGGGTCGAGCGCGCCCGGGCGGGCGATGCGCACCGACTTCAGCAGCAGCAGGAAGACGAGGACGATCAGCGCGATCCCGCCGAGGAACCCGCGTTCCAGCACGGCCGCGATGTAGTCGTTGTGCGCCTCGCGGACGTAGCTCTCCTGGTTCGCCAGCGTCCGGGCCTCGGTCTGCGCCGGGCCGATGCCCCACGGATGCGGCTGCTCCCGGATCATGCGGACGGTCATCGCGGTCACCGTGCTGCGCGACTCGGTGCTCTCCCCGGTCGTCCGGCCGATCGAGTCGCGCAGGATCGGCGACGCGGCACTGGCCCGGTCCAGGTACGGCTGCACGTCGATCTGCGTCAGCGCGGCCGCGGCGCCGCCGCCGAGCAGCGTCACCAGGCATCCGGCGGCGACGGCGTGCCGCGCCCTGCCCTCGCGGACCATCCGCCACAGCCCGCCCGCCACGGTGGCGACGATCAGGGCGAGCGCGCCGCCGTTGGAGCCCGTCAGCACCTCGGCGGCGATCAGCACGGCGCACACCGCCCGGCGGCGCCACGCCGTCTCGGGGAACCGCGCCGCCCGGGCGATGAACAGCACGCAGATCAGCCAGTTGGCGGCGTAGTTGGCGTCGCCGAAGGTGAACTGCAGGCGCTCGCCGTCCGGCTGCTTGCCCGACAGCGCGTCGAGGCCGGCCGCGTATCCGACGATCATGAGCAGCGCGGACGCGGTGCCGAGGCACACCCAGGCGCGCAAAGCCGTGCGCAGCAGCCGCGGGTCCCGGCCCAGGTTGGCCAGGCTCACCGCCCACAGCAGCACGAACAGGTCCTGGACCAGCGTGAGCGGTCCGACGCCGTTGGCGAGCGCGGCGATGCCGCCCGCCGCGACCGTGAGCAGCGTCGGCACCAGGTACGGCCAGCGGACCGGGACGCGCCGCGACGCCGCCCACAGCAGCGTCGTCGCCGTCAGCGCCACCAGCGCCAGGTCGGGCAGGCCGGTGTTGCCGGGGCCGGGCGGCAGCCCGAACGGCATGAGCAGCGGCAGCGAGGCGATGGCGGGGACCAGCACCGCCGCCGCGGCCGCCGGCCGGCGCCGCGGCGCGTCGGGCGCCCCGCCCGCGCGCGACGCCCGCGCCGCCGCCGGCCCGGCCGCCCTCGTCGTCGTGATCACCGTGGCGTCGCCCCCGTCACCGCCGGTGGGGCCGGACGGACGCGCCGCGGTAGGTCTCGTCGAGCACCGCGCCCAGGTACCCGGGGCTGAACCGGTCGCCCAGGGCGGCGCGGGCGCGTTCCGCCATGCGCGCGGCGGCGGCCGGGTCGTCCAGCAGCGCGGTGATCGCGGCGGCCAGCGACGCGGGATCGTCCGGCGGCACGAGCAGCCCGGTCTCGCCCGGCAGCACCAGGTCGTGGTTGGACGACACCGCCGTGGTGACCAGCGGGACGCCCGCGCAGATCGCCTCGACCAGCACGCACGGCAGGCCCTCGGTGTAGGTCGGCAGCGCCATGACGTCGAAGGCGGGCAGCACCTCCGCCACGTCGTCGCGGTGGCCGAGCCAGCGCATCCGGTCGGCGACGCCGAGGTCGGCGCTGAGCCGGGGCATCTCCTCGGCGAGCGGGCCGCCGCCCGCCCACAGCCCGAACACGTCCTCCGGCAGCCGCGCCAGCGCCTTGGCCAGCAGGTGCGGCCCCTTGGTCCGGGTGAGCCGGCCCACCGCCCCGACGACCTTGACGCCCAGCGGCAGGTCGAGCCGGCGGCGGGCCCGGGCGCGCGCGCCCGAGTCGGCGGTGTACGCGTCGACGTCCACGGCCGGCCACGTCAGCCGGATCCGCTCGGGCGTGGCCAGGCCGAGCCGCAGCGCGGTGACCGCGGTCTGGGACCCGACGGCGAGGAAGGCGTCGGTGTGCTTGGCCGCGATGCGCTCCAGCCGTATGTAGGCGCGGCGCCGCGCCCACGACTGGTAGTCGTGGAACGGGAACCCGTGCCAGGTGTGCACGATGCGCGGCACGCCCGCCCGCGCCGCCGCGAGCCGCCCCACGAATCCGGCCTTGGAGCTGTGGGTGTGCACGACGTCGTACCGCCCCTCGGCGAGGACGCGGGTGAGGGTGTGCAGCGCGGCGACGTCGTCGCGCGGGGAGATCTGCGGCACCAGCGGCCGCACCTGCGCCACCTGCATGCCCGCCGCGTAGGCGCGCTCGATGAGGTCGCCGGTCGAGGCGCCCGCCACCGCGTCCTTGCCGTACCGCACCCCGCGCCGGTATCCGGACGCGTCGCCCGCCTGGCCGTCGATGCCCACGCCGCCGGTGAACACGGTGCGTTCGTAGGCGTCCGGGGCCAGCGCGAGCAGCCCGTTCAACGCGACATGACCCGCCCCGCCGTTGAAGCGGGTGATCACCGTCGCCACTCTCAGCTTGCGGTCGGTTCGCACGGGCACCTCACAGGGCAGGGCCGGTTCACCGGAGGCGGCTCACCGGCCGGGCGGATGGGGACCGCGGCCCGCCGCGCACAGCGGCGACGGGCCGTCGGGCAGGTGCTCGCCGGGCGGGCACGGGCGCCGCGCGGGCCGGTACTCGGGCAGCAGGCGCCGCAGCAGCAGCCGCACCCGCGCCTCGTCGCCGCGCGCGGCCGCGTCGGCGAGCTCGTCCAGCAGCGGCGGCAGGCCGGCGGGCGGGGGCGGCGGC
Source organism: Actinomadura viridilutea (assembly GCA_003001795.1). Taxonomy (GTDB): domain Bacteria; phylum Actinomycetota; class Actinomycetes; order Streptosporangiales; family Streptosporangiaceae; genus Spirillospora; species Spirillospora viridilutea. The sequence continues at coordinate 255,065 of PVNI01000001.1, forward strand.
CGGGTGCCCCAGATCCGCGGATGCGCGGTGGGGACGCGGCGCTCGCCGTCGCCGAACGACTTCTCGGTCAGCTTCTCGCCCGGCCCCAGCCCGCCGAACCGGATCGTCACGTCGGGCCGCCGCAGCTGCGCCGCGTACCGGTGCACCAGCTCCACGACCGGCACCGCGCCCACGTCCAACGCGAACGTCTCGGCCTCCTCGGCGAGCGCGGCGGCCTCCAGCACCAGCCCGGCCGCCTCGGCCGCGGTCATGAAGTGCCGCGCCACCTCCGGATGGGCGACCGTGACGACCTCGCCGCAGCGGATGCGGTGCGCCAGCACGTCCAGCAGCGTCCCGCGCGCGCCGATCACGTGGCCGACGCGCACGGCGGCGAAGCGGGTGGGGCCGCCGGCCGCCGCCTGGAGCAGCAGCTCCCCGAGGCGCATCGTCGCGCCGAAGACCGACGTCGGGTCCGCGGCCTTGTCCGACGACACCAGCACCAGCCGCGCCGCCTCCCTTCGCAGCGCCGACTCCACCACGTGCCGGGCGCCGACCACGTTGTCCAGCACGCCGCGGCACGGGTCGCGTTCGACGCCGGCCAGGTCGTTGCGCCGCGCGGCGTGGAACACCAGCTCGGGTTCGGCGTCGCCGAGGATCCGCGCGACGGCGTCGCCGTCGCGCACGTCGGCGCGCACCGCGCGCACCCGCGGGCCGGTCGGGGCCGCGAGCTCCCGGGCGAGCCGGGCCAGGCCGCCGGCGTCCTTGTCGACCAGGCACAGCGCCGCCGGTCCGAGCGCGGCGACGCGGCGGACCAGGGCCGACCCGACGGTCCCGCACGCCCCGGTGACCAGCACCCGGCGCCCGCGCACGTGCCGCCGCGCCCGCGCGTCCGGCACGGCGACCTCCGCGCGGCCCATGAGCGCGGCCAGCGGATCGGCCCGCCGTTCGGCGGCGCCGGGACCGCCGCGGGAGGCGGCGGGACGGCGGCGCGCGAACCTCCACATGTCAGCCCCGGGACCGCAGCGCGTCGGCCAGCGCGTCGATCACCCGGTCCTGCGCGGCGTCGCTGAGCCGCGGATACAGCGGCAGCGACAGCAGCCCGTCCGCCACCCGGTCGGTGGCGGGCAGCGAGCCGAGCTCGCGCTCGTCCAGCAGCTCCCGGTACACGCTGAGCTGGTGCGCCGGGATGAAGTGCACCGACGTCGACACCCCCGCCTTCTCCAGGTCGGCGATGACCGCCTCGCGCTCGGGCACGCGGACCTGGTACAGGTGCCAGGCGTGCCGGACGTCCTCGCCGAGGTCGCGGCGGGGCAGCACCAGCCCGGGCAGGTCGCGCAGCGCCTCGTCGTAGCGGGCGGCCAGCTCGGCGCGGCGGCGCTGCCACTCGGGCAGCAGGCGCAGCTGGGCGCGTCCGATGGCGGCCTGGACGTCGGTCATGTTGGCCTTGAGGCCGAGCCGCTTCACGTCGTACGACCAGCTGCCGCCGGGCAGGTACCGGCGCCAGGAGTCCTTGCTCATGCCGTGCAGCCGCAGCGCGCGCAGCCGGTCGGCGAACTCGGCGTCGCGGGTGGCCACGGCGCCGCCCTCGCCGATCGGCAGGTTCTTGGTGGCGTAGAAGGAGAAGCACGCCGCCTGCGACTCGGCGCCGACGGGCACGCCGCCGCGCGCCCCTCCGGGGCCGTGCGCGACGTCCTCCACCACGCGCGACCGGTCCAGCCCGGCCGCCTCCGCCAGCGCCGGCACGTCCACCGGGAAGCCGCCCTGGTTCTGCACGACCATCGCGGCGGGCTTGACGCGGCCCGCGGCCTCCTCGACCGTCGCGGGGGACGGCACCAGGGTGTCCTCGTCGATGTCCACCAGCACGGGGCGGTGCCCGGCGTGCAGGATCGCGTTGATCGCGCCGCAGAACGTCAGGCTCGGGGTGAGCACCGGCGAGCCGGGCGGCAGCTCCAGGGCGCGCAGGCTCAGCTCGATCGCCGCGGTGCAGGACGCCACCGCGACGACGTGCGCGGCGCCGAGGAAGTCGGCGAACTCCTGCTCGAACTCGGCGGTCTGCGGCCCGGTGGTCACCCACCCCGAGTCCAGCACCTTGACGACGGCGTCGCCGACGTCGGCGGCGAACGAGGGCAGGGAGAACGGGACGGCGGTCTGACCGCTGCTGGTGCTCATGCTGTGCGTCACCCCTTGCTGTGATCCGGCGCGTGGTGGTCCGGCGCGGTGATCCGACGCGTGCCGCGGGACGTGCCGCGGGACGTGCCGCGGGACGGGCCGCGGGACAGGGACGAGGCGCGGGAGACGGCGACGACTCCGAGCAGCGGCCAGCCGGACGCGTCGACCAGGTCGCGCAGCGACTCCAGCGCCGACAGCGGCGTCAGCGGCCCGACCACCGCGATCACGCCCGTCCGCTCGTCGGCGCCGACGTCGACGTCCTCGAAGGCGTGGACGCGGCACGCGTCGGGAGACGGACCGGGCAGGGCCGCCTCGCTCGGCGCCGTGGTCGCGGCGGGCTTGCTCTTCAGCGCGGTGCCGCCGCGCGCGACCGGCGCGGCCGCGCCCGCGCCGGGGCCTTCCTCGCGGTCGTCCGCGCCGGACGGGGCCCCGGAGCCGTCGCCGGCGACGCGGCCGTTGGGCGCGGTCGGCGCGGCCGCGGCGGTGCCCGCCCTGTCCCCGGACACCGCCGCGGCGACCGCGGAGACCAGGTCGGCGGGCAGCGGGCGGGAGCCGGTGGTGACCAGGACGACCCGGCGGACCAGCTGCCGCCGGGCCGACAGCCGCGTCCGGCGGCCCAGATCGGCCAGCGCCGCGGGACCGCGGTCGGCCCATCCGAGCAGCGGCACGCCCAGCCGCCGCGCCACCCGACGCTGGCCCGGCACGGTGGGCCGGAAGATCTCGACGGCGACCGCGACGAGCACCCCGGCGACCAGGCCGGTCAGGCCCGCGACCGCCGACATCATCACCGCCGGGTCCGACCGCGGCTCCAGCACCGCGGGCTGCACGAGCGACGCGGCTCCCGCGGCGGACAGCTGGGCGCGCAGCTCGGTGCGGGTGGTGCGCAGGTCGCTCAGCTCGGCCTGGACGCGTTCGCGTTCGTTGGCGGCGTCGATGTCGGGCGGCGTGGCCGCGGCGCGCCGCGACAGCGGGCCGAGCCGCTGCTGCAGGTCGCGCATCCGCCGCTCGACGTCGGCGATCTCCGCGGTGATCGCGCCCCGGTTGGACTGGTTGATCTCGTCGACGACGGCGCGGCCCAGCGCGTCGGTCAGCCGCCGCGCCACGCGGGGGTCGGTGTCGCTGACCGACAGTTCGACCACCGTCGAGGCGCCCAGGCCGGAGGCCGAGACGCGCTTGGCGACCGCGTCCGGCGTCCGGGCGACGCGCTGCTCGGCGAGCACCCGTTCCAGCAGGGGCCGGCTGGTCGCGAACGCCTTGACCTGGCTGACGACCATGCTGACGCCCGCGTCGCCGGCGGCGGCGTCGGCGGCCCGGCCGCTCGCCTGCAGCCGCGCCGTCGCGGTGTGCTGCGGGTCCTGCCGTCCCACCACGACCGCCGTCACGACCAGCGGGACCACCAGCATGCCCAGCAGGAGCATCCAGTAGCCGCGGACGATCCGCGCGGCGACTTCGTCGATTTCCACGATCATCCCCTCGGCGTCGTTGCGCCGAGCGTCTCAGCGGTCGCCGCGCGGTGGATCACCCATCGATACGAGCGCCGACTACGTCTTTTGCAGGGGCTTGGGGGGATTCGCGGGGTGCGGGCGCGGGCGGTCAGTCGCGGCGGCCGGGCCGCATGCCGGCGCGCATCGCCAGCGTGATGGCCTCCAGCACCGAGTGGACGTCCAGCTTGGCCAGCAGGTTCTGGGTGTGGGTGCGCACGGTGTTGGCCGACAGGCCCAGCCGTTCGGCGATCTGCGCGCGGTTCAGCCCGTCCACCATGCACTGCAGCACCTCGCGCTCGCGCGGGGTGAGCCCGGCCGGCAGCCGCGTGCCGTCCCGCTCGGCGCCGCCGTCGAGCAGCCGCCGCAGCACGTCGCCGAGCACGTCCGGGGGGAGCCAGCCGCCGCGCCGGGCGGCGCCGCGGACCACCCGCGCCACCAGCTCCGCGCTCTCGGTCTTGGCCAGGAAGCCGACCGCGCCGCGCCGCACCGCCTGCACGATCGCGTCCACCTCGTCGGTCGCCGACAGCACGACCACGCGGACGTGCGGATGCCGCTCGCGCACCCGGTCCAGCACGTCCAGGCCGTTCTCGGCGCCGAGGGCCAGGTCCAGCACCAGCACGTGGGGGCGTTCGGTGGCGGTGAGCGCGAGCGCGCGCCGCCCGTCGGGGGCGACCGGCAGCACGACCAGGTCCGGTTCCCGGCGCAGCCGGGCGGCGAGCGCCTCGGCGAACACTGCGTGATCGTCCACGATCAGGACGCGGATGGGCTGCATGGCAGGACGATGCCCGCTCGGCGGCCCGCGCGAATCCTGTGAACGCCGTACTATGCGCGAGTACGCACAGTGACGCCCCGCGGACCGGGTTCTGGGCATGCCGTGCGGCGGGTCAGAAGCGGGGCGTAACCAGGGCGGCGGCGTGCCGCGCACCCGCCCGGGCGCGCGGGGAGAGAATCCGCGCGGACGCCTGAGGCGGCCCGGAGGTTGACGGCGGTCCGAAGCCGGTCAGGCGCGAAGAGCGACATTGACCCCCGCGCGGGCGCCCGCCGAAGCTTTCTCGTGTCGAAAAGCGCACGAGTCTGGGGGATGCGATGGGGAAAATTCTGATCACCGGCGGCGCCGGTTTCATCGGCAGTACGATCGCCTCGGTATTCGTCGAACGCGACATCACGCCCGTCGTGCTGGACAGCCTCGTCACCGGGCGGCGGGAATTCGCCGACGGCCGGATCTTCTACCGCGGCGACGTGGGCGACGGCGCGCTGATCGACCAGATCTTCCTCGACCATCCCGACATCGCGGCGGCGGTGCACTGCGCGGCGCTCATCGTGGTGCCCGAGTCGATGGCCGATCCGCTCCGGTACTACCAGGTCAATCTGTCGAAGACCATCGAGTTCGCCGGGCATCTGGTGCGCAACGGCTGCGACCGGATGATATTCGCCTCCACCGCCGGAATGTACCGGCCCGAGGACGACCTGTCGGTCCGGGAGACCTCTCCGCTGGAACCGCAGAACCCCTATACCCGGTCGAAGATGATGGCGGAGACGGCATTGGCCGACTTCGCCGCCGCCTACCGGCTGCGGGTCATCTCCCTGCGCTATCTCAACCCGATCGGGGCGGACCCCCAGCTGCGCACCGGCCTGCAGCATCGCAAGCCGACGCACGCCCTCGGCAAGATGATCGAATGCTACGAGAACGGGGAGCCGTTCACCATCACCGGGGTCGACTGGCCCACCCGCGACGGCACGGCGGTCCGCGACTACATTCACGTCTGGGACATCGCCCGCGCGTTCTACGAGGCGGCGGTGCGCTTCGATTCGATCATTCCGCCGGGCGATTCCGACCGGCCCTCCGGCGGCTAGGAGGCCATCAATCTCGGCACCGGCGAGGGGACCACCGTCCGGGAGCTGGTCGACGCCTTCCGGAACGTCGTCGGTGACGAATTCCAGGTGCGCCACGCCGCCAGGCGACCGGGCGACGTGGTCGGCGCTTACGTCGATCCCGCGAAGGCCGAAGAACTGCTGGGCTGGAAGCCCGAATACAGCATCGAGGACGCCATCCGCCATTCTCTGGAATGGGCGCGTCGGCGCGACCGGATCGACGTCTCCTGACATTTTTCCGGTGGTGCTCCGCCGGGTCCGCTCAAGCTGATCGGGACGCCGGGAGCCGCCGCGAGAGAAGAGCCCTCGGAAACCCGCGATCGCGGCCCGGCGACCCTGTGCGCGGACCGTGCCGGCCTTTTTCGGCGTCCCGTCTCCTTGCTCCTCGTCCGTGTCACGGCCTCCTCGGGGAGACCTCTCGCGCCGCCGTTCGGACGGCTTCGCCGACCGCCCGATGCGCCGACGGCACCGGAGATCCGCCGCGCCGCGGATGCGAGAGGATGGGGGAGTCCCACCCGAGGAGGCGCCCTTGACCGGCGATGTGCGGATCACCGTGACGCGGACCTTGAGCAAGGACCAGCAGGCCCGCCGGGAACGGCTGCTCGACGCGGCCCGCCGGCTCGCGCACGAGGGCGGCTACCAGGCCGTGACCATGCACGATGTCGCCGACCTGGCCGGAGTGGCCCGCGCCACCGTGTACCGGTACTTCGCCACCAAGGACCACCTGCTCACCGAGGTGGCCGCCACGTGGGCGCACCGCGTCACCGCCGACATCGACGCGCTGGCGGTCGGGGAGACGCCGGTGGAGCGGCTGACCGCGCTGCTGGAGCGGATCGTGCGCACGGCCGCCGAGGAGCTCTCCCTCACCTCGGCCATCATCCAGGCCGTGACCTCGGACGACTCCAGCGTCGACGACGCGCGCACGGTGCTGTTCCTGTTCGTGCGGGACCGGCTGTCGGCGGCGATCGGCGAGCCGCTGCCCGAGCGCGGCGACGTCGAGGTCGTGCTCGGGCACGTCCTGCTGGCCGCGCTGGTCAGCCTGGCGCTGCTGCGCCGCCCGGTCGACGAGGTCGCCGCGATGGTGCGCACCGCGGGCCGCCTGGTGCTCACCGGGGCGCTCGCGTCCGAGCCCGCCGGCCCCGGGGTCGGCGACGACGTCCCGACGCCGCCGCCCGCCTAGCGGCCCGGATGTGCCCGATCTGCCCCGTTTGGACCACTTTCGCGGAGTCTGATTGGACCTTCAGCCGGACCGCGGGACGGCCCTAGCGTCCATGACGTGAGTCATCCGCTGCTGTTCCTGCTGGCCGCAACGATCCTCGTCGTCATCCCCGGCCCCAACCACCTGTACATCGTCACCTGCGGCGTCGCCGACGGACGGCGCGCCGCGGTCGCCTCCGCGCTCGGCGTCGAGACCGGCACGCTGCTGCACGTCGCCGCGGCCACCGCCGGGCTGTCCGCGCTCATCGCCGCGTCCGCCACCGCGTTCTCCGCGCTGCGCTACGCGGGCGCCGCCTACCTTGTGTACCTGGCGGTGCGCGCCTTCCGGGCCCGCGACGACCGGGACGCCCCGGCGCCGCCGCCGCGGCCGCCCCACCGCGCCTACCTCGACGGTCTGCTCGTCAACCTGCTCAACCCCAAGGTGGTGCTGTTCTTCCTGGCGTTCCTGCCGCAGTTCATCGACCGCGGCGCCGCCGTCCCCGTGCCCGCGCAGATCGCCGTGATGGGCCTCGTCACCGCCCTGATCGGAACGGTCGGCGACATGGCGTACGCGCTGGCCGCGGGGTCCGTCGGCGCCTGGTTGCGGAAGCGCCCGGCGTTCCGGCGGCGCCAACGGCACGCCTCGGGTGTCGTCTACCTCGGCCTCGGCGCCGCCGCCGTGCTCACCGGGCCGCGGCCCCTCTGACGCCTCCGCGGCACGGCGCCGGGCCGTTTGTCATTCCGCTGACAAACGGCCCGGTCCAATGGTGCGATCCGGCAGAAGTCTTCTCCCATGCGGCCGACTACCTTCGATGGTCCCTGCTTCAGCACGGGCCGGAGGTGCGGACGGTGACCACGCCCATCGAAGAGCGCTCACCCCTCAAACCCTGGGCCGGGGTCCCCCCGGAGATCGGGGAAGTGTTCCGCCCGCATCTCGACGCCCTGGCCGAGGAGATGATCGACGAGATCCTGCGCGGCGTGCCCGAGTACGCCCGGCCGCAGGACGAGACGTACGCCCGGCTGGTGCGGCTGGCCGTGGAGGGCGCGCTGCGGCAGTTCGTCGACCTGATCGTCGACCCCGACGCGTCGTGGGAGCCGGTCGCCGCCGTCTACCGGGAGATCGGCATGGCCGAGGCGCGCGAGGGGCGGAGCCTGGACGTGCTGCAGACCTCGCTGCGCCTGGGCGCCCGGGTGGCCTGGCGGCGGCTGGCCGCCGAGTCCGAGCACTACAACATCCCCCGCCGCGCCCTGGCCAGCCTCGCCGAGGCGGTCTTCGCGTTCCTGGACGAGATCGCCCGCGCCGCCGCCGAGGGCTACACCAAGGCGCGCGAGCAGGAGGCGGGGGAGCTGGAGCACCGCCGCCGTCGCCTGCTGGACCTGCTGCTGGCCGAGCCGCCCGCGGCGCCGCAGGCCATCGCCGACATGGCCCGCCTGGCGCGGTGGCGGGTCCCGCGCACGGTCGCGGCGGTGGTGCTGCACGAGCGGGGCCGCGGACCGTTCCGCCAGCCGTCGCTGCCGCCGGACGTGCTGTCGGACGTCAACCGGCGCGAACCCTGCCTGCTCGTCCCGGACCCGGACGGCCCCGGCCGCGCCCGCATGCTGGAGAACGCCCTGCGCAACTGGGTGGCCGCCCTCGGACCCACCGTGCGCACCGAGGACGCGGCCAAGTCGCTGCGCTGGGCACGCGAGGCGCTGCCGCTGGCGCGGCGCGGCATCCTGCCGTCCGACCGGCTCATCCGCTGCGCCGACCACATGCCCACCCTGGTGGTGTTCAAGGACGAGGAGCTGGTGCGCGCCATCGCCGACCAGCGGCTCGCGCCGCTGCAGGCGGTGCGCCCCCGGCACCGCGAGCGCCTCGCGCGCACCCTGCTGGCCTGCCTGCAGAACGGGTTCAACGCCACCGAGGTGGCCGCCCGGCTGCACGTCCACCCGCAGACCGTGCGCTACCGCCTGCACCAGCTGGAGCAGCTGTTCGGCGACCGGCTGTACGCGCCCGAGGCCCGGCTGGAGCTGGAGATGGTCCTGACCGTCTGGCTCAGCCCGCCGGACACCGCCGAGGAGGACCGGGAGAACGTCATCGCGCTGGAGCGCCCGCGCCGCGGGGCGCCCGCCGCCCGCGCCGCCGCCGACACCTGACGGCCCTCTCCATCAAACGATTGACCGGTGCACGGGGCGTCACCTAGCGTGGAGCGGTGCGCAGCGACACCCCCGGCGGCATGACCGGAGGCGCGACCGACGGGCTCCCCTCCGGCGCCGCGTCCGGCGAGGGCTCCGACGAGCCGGCGCGGGAGCGGATCCTGGAGGCGGCCGCCCGGCTGTTCGCGGCGCTCGGCTACGACGGGACGTCCACCCGGCTCATCGCCGAGGCCGCCGGCCTCAACGTCGCCACCGTCGCCTACCACGTCGGCGGCAAACGCGACCTCTACCTGGCCGTCATGGAACGCGCCCACCGGGCCGAACGCGCCGCGCTGGAGCGGGCCCTCGCGGACTTCACCCCCGACGCCGCGGGGGTGCACCGGCTCGTCGACCGCTACCTGGACTTCTGCGTCGAACGCCCGGAGATCCCCGCGCTGTGGATGCACCGCTGGCTGTCGGACGCCGCCGACATCGCGCACCTGGAGAGCCGCTACGTCCGGCCGCTGCTCGACGAGATCGGGGAGCGCGTCCGCGGCGCCGTCGGCGACGACGTGGACGTGGACTTCGCCGTCGCCACGGTCATCTGGTGCACCCACGGCTTCGGCACCGGCGGGGTCCTGGACGCCGAGGGCCGGCGCCGCGGCCTGGACGACCCGAGGGCCGTCGCCCGGTTCCGCGCCCACCTGCACCGGCTCGTCGCCGCCATGCTGCGGCTCCCTGAATGAACGCCCCCCGAGGCCGCCCCCCCGCACACAGGAGTCCGCAGATGCCGCACGAGACGCCCCCTACCGCACCCCTGGAAGGCGCCCTGCCGGAAACGGGCCGCCCCACCGCCGACGTGCTCGCCGACCTCGCCCGGCTCAGGGCCGGGGACCTGCCCGTGCGCGGCGGCAAGGTCGCCGCCTACGTCTACGACGCCGGACGTCCCGAGGTCCACGACGCGGCCGCCCGCGCCTACCTGGAGATGCTGGAGGTCAACTGCCTGGACCCGACCGCGTTCCCCAGCGTCGTCGCCCTGGAGCGCCAGGTCGTCGCCGCCGTCGCCGAACGGCTCGGCGGCCACGCCGGCACCCCCGGCGTCTTCACCTCCGGCGGCACCGAGTCGATCCTGCTCGCCGTCAAGGCCGCCCGCGACGCCCGCCCGGGACCCGACCGGCTGGAGATCGTCGCGCCGGTGACCGCGCACCCCGCCTTCCACAAGGCCGCGCACTACCTCGGCCTGGACCTGGTGAGCGTGCCGGTGGACCCGGAGACGTTCCGGGCCGACCCGCGGGCGGTGGAGCGGGCGCTGACACCCCGCACGGCGCTGGTCGTCGCGTCCGCCCCGTCCTACCCGCAGGGCGTCGTGGACCCGGTCGCCGACATCGCCGCGGTGGCGTCCCAGGCGGGCGTGCCGTGCCACGTGGACGCGTGCGTGGGCGGCTGGGTGCTGCCGTGGCTGCGCGACACCGGCCGGCCCGTGCCGCCGTTCGACCTGTCCGTGCCGGGCGTGACGTCCATCTCCTGCGACCTGCACAAGTACGGCTACGCCCCCAAGGGCGCCTCGGTGGTGCTGTTCGCCGACGAGGCGATGCGCAGGAACGCCTACTTCGCCTCCGCCGAATGGCCCGGCTACACCGTCATCAACGCCACCGCGCAGAGCAGCCGCGGCGCCGGTCCGCTCGGCGCCGCGTGGGCGACGCTCATGGCCCTGGGCGCGCAGGGCTACCGCGAGCTGGCCGCCTCCGCGATGGCCGCGGCGCGCCGGCTGATCGACGGCGTCGCCGACATCCCCGGGCTGCGGGTGCTGGGCGACCCGGACGCGCCGCTCGTCGCGATCGCGTCCGACGACCCCGCGCTCGACGTGTTCGTCGTCGCCGACGAGGCCCGTGCGCGCGGCTGGTTCTTCCAGCCGCAGCTGTCGTACCGCGGCATCCCGCCGAACCTGCACTTCACCCTCACCGGCGTCAGCCTCGCGGGCGTGGACGCGCTGCTGAGCGTCCTCGCCGACGCCGCGGCCGCCGCCCGCGCCGCCGGCCCCCCGAAGATCCCCGACGGGCTGGCCGCCGTGCTGGCCGACCTCGACCCCGCCGCGCTCGACGCGCTGGACGACGCCGGATTCGGGGCGCTGCTGGCCTCGGCGGGCGTGGACCTGGACGGCGGCCCCGGCATGGCCGTGGTGAACACCGTCCTGGACTCCCTGCCCCCGAGCACGCGGGAGGCGCTGCTCGTCCGCTTCCTCTCCGCCCTCTACGCGGGCACGGTGTGACGTCCCCGGCGGCCGCCGCCTAGGCCAGGCGCAGGAGCCGCTTGAAGAGGGACGGCTCCTTCAGCTCGCCGTGCACCGCCAGCGGAGTGCTCGCCGCGCCCGCCGTCACGGCGCCGACCCGCGTGCCGTCGGCGGCGCGGCGCGGCGGATCGCCGGTGACGCGGACCGGCACGCTGAGCCCGCCCCAGCCGACCACCGTGACGGGCGCGGCGGCCCGCAGCGGCGTGCGCCCGCCCAACCCGTCGTCCACCGCCGCGACCTCCGCCCCGGCCGGCGCCAGCGTCGCCGAGGTCAGCGCGTTCTGCGCGGCGACGACCAGCCGCTGCGCGACCACCAGCGCGCCCATCGCGCTGGACGACCGCTGCCCCATCACCGCGCCCACGATCATGGTCGGGACGTTCCCGACCTGCTTGCGGGCGGCGAAGACGAAGTTGCCGCCCGCCGCGTCGGTGTAGCCGGTCTTGCCGCCGATCACCCCGTACCGTCCGACCAGGATGTTGCCGCCCGGCCGCGGCGGCCGCCCGTCGTTGGGCACGTAGGTGCGGTTGCTCACGATCTCCGCGAAGGCCGGGATCTTCATCGCCGCGGTCAGCAGCTTGACCTGGTCGGCGGCGGTGCTGACGGTGCCCCGGTCGTAGCCGCTGGGGTCGGTGTAGGTGGTGCTGGTCATGCCGAGCGACCGCGCCGTCTCGTTCATCTTCCGGACGAACGCCCGCTCGTCGCCCGAGTCCCAGCGGGCCAGCTCGTGCGCGATGTTGTTCGCCGAGACGATCATCAGCGCCTCCAGCGCCTTGCGCTCGGTGAACGGCTGCCCCGCGACGACCTCGACGAGCGACTCGCCCCGCCGTTTGCGCGCGGGGAGCTGCGCGGCCTCCTCCGCCGAGATCCGGAACGTGGGCCCCTGCTCGCCCGGCCGCAGCGGATGGTCGCGCAGGAAGACGTACGCGGTCATCACCTTGGCGACGCTGGCGGTCGGGGTCGGCGCCTGCCCGCCGGACGACCCCATCGTCCCCAGCCCCTCCACGTACACGGCCGCCTGCCCGTGCTGGGGCCAGGGGAGCACAGGGGCGGCGCCCTGGAACGTGTACCGGGTCGTCGGCAGCGTCAGGTGCAGCGTCGGCTCGGGCACGGGCCGCACGAGCTGGCCGGTCACCAGTCCCGCCAGCAGCACGAGCGCCGCGATGGCGATGACCGGACCGCGCCGCCGCTTGCGCTGCGGCGCCTCGGCGGGCGCCCCGTCGATCGGCGGCTGTGCGGGCGCGGGCGGCGCCGCCGACGGCGGGGCCGGAGCCGTCTGAGGGGGAGCCGCCGCGTACGTCGGCGCAGTCGGCTCGGGAGACGTGTCCCCGGGTGCGAAGGGGCGCTCGGGGAGCTTGTCCTCGACCGTCGGGTGAGCCGAGAACGAGACGCGGGCGGAGGGGCGTTCGGACGCCGGCCGAGGCGGTGCGGCGGCCTGGGGCGCGGGCCGCGGCTTCTCTTCAGAAACTCGGCCACGGGTGGCGCCCGTCCCGAATTCCGTGTCGCCCGCCCATCTCTCGGGGAACACCGGGCGCGGCAGGTCCGGGACGGTGACCTGGCCGGAAGCGGGCGTGGACTCCCGCTCGGGCAGCCGAAACTCCGCGGTGGGCGTCCTCCCCTCGTCCCTGCCGGCTTCATGCCCGTCGGTTCCGGCGGGGCGGGACTCGTCCTCGGGTTCGGGGGCTTCGGGCTCGTCCGCCTGCTCGTCGGACGAGGCGTCGTGCGAACGGTCCTCTGGAGCGTCGTCAGGGACGTCGTCGGACGTCGTCTCGCCGACCCGTTCGGCCGCCTCGGCGGCATCAGGGGAGCCGGCGGACTCAGAGGACGGCTCGGCCGGCGTCTCGTCCTCGTCCTGGTCGTCGTCGTGGCCCGTGTCCGCCTGCGCGTCGTCCTGGGCGCGTTCGCCGTCTCCGCCCGCTGAGGACTCGTCATCCTCGGACGCGGACGGCTCTTCTTCCGTCGTCGCCTCCGGCGCTTCCTCCGCCCCGTCCGCGGTTTGCGGAGATTGCGGGGTTTCCGACGATTCTTCCTGGTCGCGGGCGGTGTCCGGTGCGGTATCGGAGCCGGTGTCCGGTCTCGCCTCGGCGCCGCTGTCGGGGTCGTCCTGCGGGGACGCCCCGGCGGCCTCGTGCTCTGCGTCGTCGTCCAGCACACCCGACGCGTCCTTCACGGCGCGACCTCCTCGACATCTCGACCGGGCAGACGGAGAAACCACCGGGCAGGCGGGCGGAACGGTCTCGCCGACGACCCCCGTGCCTCTGTGGAGATGCGCGGTCCGGCCCCCAGGTTCACACCCTCACACCCTCGGTCCGAACGCTCGTCAGGGCCGGTCGCCCCACAGCGCGTCGATGTCGGCGAACGAGCGCAGCGCGTCCTCCAACGGCACCGGGGTGACCTTGACGCTGCCGGCGAAGGGCACGTTGACCTCGTAGAGGAGGAATACCACGAACGCGACCGTGGTCGCGCCGACGAACGACAACACGATGCGAACCGCCGGACGCGGATCGCCCAGCAGCATCGGCAGCAGCACCACCAGCAGCCCGGTGGACACCACCGCCGCCCACATCAGCGTCGGGATGCGGGTCGCCGCCGCCGAGGCGCGTGCGCGCCGGGCGGCGAACAGTCCGTCCACCGCTCGCAGCGCGTCCTGGTAGCGCGCCGTCTCCCCGCCCTCCCTGGGGGAGAGCCGCTCGACGTCGTAGCGCAGCTGGTTCGCCAACTGCCAGGAGCGGGGGCTCATCTGATTCGTCTCGGCCATGGCCGGCCATTCCAGGCGGACGACGTTGGTGACGTAGTCGCGGACGTCGGTGCGCAGCGGTAACGCCTGCGCGCCGCCGATCGTGCGGGAGAACCAGTACAGCTCCGTGACCGCGTTCGCCTCCTGCCGCACCGCCCGGCCCGCCTGGTTGAAGGCCGTCCAGACGAACAGGGCGCTCGTGATGACCGCCAGCATGAACACCGACGCCACCAGGACGGAGGTGACCGTCCCGTACCTTCCGAAGTCGTACCGCGTCCGCGCGGGGACCGACCGCTGGAGCAGCAGCGCCACCGCGACCGCCGCAGCTCCCGTCCCGAAGATCGCCAGGCAGCCCTGGAGCACGGTGGTCATGCGCTCGGCCTTCCCGCGTCCTTCGGCGGATCGCGGGCCGAGGCGAGCCTTTTGCCGACTAAGGGCGTTTCCCTGGGAATCGACCGGGCTCGTGGGCGGCCGCGCAGGGTCACGCGGGGCGTGGCAGAGCGCGCAGCAGGCGCTCCACCTCGTCCTCGGTGTTGTAGTAGTGCACCGACGCGCGTACGGCGGTGGCGGCGCCGCGAGGCTCGAACCGTTGCTGCCCGACGTTGGTGACGCTCACGTTGACGCCGTGCTCCCGCAGCGCGCGCTTGACGTCGGCGGGATCGTGACCGTCCACGGTGAACGTGACGATGCCGGACCGACGCGCCCCGCGGTCCAGGACCCTCACCCCCGGGCGGGCCGACAGCTCGTCCCGCAGCGTCGCGGCGAGGGACGTCACGCGTTCCTCGATGGCCTCCAGGCCCAGCGCGACGGCGTAGTCGGCGGCAACGCCCAGCCCGATCTGCCCCGCGACATGGCGTTCCCAGGTCTCGAAGCGCCGCGCGTCGTCGCGGACGACGTACTCGTCCGGGGCCGTCCAGGCGGCCGAGAGCAGGTCGAGGAACGGCGGCTCCAGCGTGCGCAGGACGTCCCGCCGCACGTACAGCAGGCCCGTTCCGCGCGGCCCGCGGAGGAACTTGCGGCCGGTAGCCGACAGCATGTCGCATCCGATTTCGCGGACGTCCACGCGCAGCTGCCCGACCGACTGGCACGCGTCCAGCAGGTACAGCGCGCCCGCCGCCCGCGCCAGCCGTCCCACCTCCGCCGCCGGGTTCACCAGGCCGTTGTGCGTCGGGACGTGGTTGATCGACACCAGCCGCACGCCGCCCTCGGCCAGCATGGCCTCCAGCGCCTCCAGGGAGATCTGGCCGTCGGCGTCGTCCGGCACCACCTCGACGCGGACGCCCCGGGCCCGCGCGACCTGCAGGTAGGCGACGCCGTTGCTGGCGTACTCGCTGGTCGTGGTGAGGATCCGGTCGCCGCGCCGGAACGGGATCGCGTAGAACGCCATGTCCCACGCCCGCGTGGCGTTCTCCACGAAGGCGATCTCGTCGCGATCCGCGCCCAGCAGCCCGGCGACCGCGTCGTAGAACCGCTCCACCGCCGCCGACGCCTGCTCGTACGCCTCATAGCCGCCGGTCAGCGCCTCCAGCTCCAGATGCGCCGCGACCGCGTCGATCACCGGCTGCGGCGGCAGCGCCGCGCCCGCGTTGTTGAAGTGCGCGACCCGCGCGCACCCCGGCGTGTCGGCCCGTGCCTTGTCGATGTCGATGCCCACGCTCGCTCCCGTCGCTCGAACCGCGCGGCCCCGGCCGCGCAAAAAGTCGGACCCGTACGAGAGGATGCCCCGCGACGGCGAGATTGACCTCAAGTCTGGTTGAGGTTCCATCATCGGAGGTCGGACGACTCTTCTCCGACCAGATCGGCGGTGCCCCCCATGAGCATGGAAGTCACCGCGTGGATGTCCCTGCACCACGCGATGAACGCCAAAGACGACCGGCGGCCCTTCTCCCGCGCCACGCTCCGCCGCATCTGGGCGTTCGCGCGGCCGCGCCGCGTGCAGCTCGCGTGGTTCCTGCTGCTGAGCGTCGTCCTGGCCGTCCTGGCGGTGGCCACGCCGGTGCTGGCCGGACGCGTCGTCGACGCGATCGGCGAGGGCGCCGCCACCGGCACCGTGGTCGGCCTGGCCGTGCTGATCGCCGTGATCGCCGTCGCCGAGGGCGGGATCGGGCTGCTCAACCGGTGGCTGTCGGCGCGCATCGGCGAGGGCCTCATCCTCGACCTGCGCACCGCCGTGTTCGACCACGTCCAGCGCATGCCGGTCGCCTTCTTCACCCGCACCCGCACCGGCGCCCTGGTCAGCCGCCTCAACAACGACGTGATCGGCGCGCAGCGCGCCTTCAGCGACACCCTGTCCGGAGTGGTCGGCAACCTGGTCACCCTGGCGCTGACGCTCGCGGTCATGGTGGGCCTCTCCTGGCAGATCACGCTGCTGGCGCTCCTGCTGCTGCCGGTGTTCGTGCTGCCCGCCCGGCGCATGGGCACCCGCCTGGCGCGGCTGCAGCGCGAGGCCGCGGCGCACGACGCCGCCATGAGCACCCAGATGACCGAGCGGTTCTCCGCGCCCGGCGCGACGCTGGTGAAGCTGTTCGGACGGCCCTCCCGCGAGTCGCGCGAGTTCGCCGTCCGGGCCCGGCGGGTCCACGACATCGGCGTGCGCACCGCGATGGTGCAGCACGTCTTCATCACGGCCCTCACCATGGTGTCCGCCCTGGCCCTCGCCCTGGTCTACGGCCTCGGCGGCTACTTCGCCCTGCGCGGCCGGCTGGACGCGGGCGCGGTGGTCGCGCTGGCGCTGCTGCTGACCCGCCTGTACGCGCCGCTGACCGCGCTGGCCGGCGCGCGGGTCGAGGTGATGAGCGCCCTGGTCAGCTTCGAGCGCGTCTTCGAGGTCCTCGACCTCGAGCCGCTGGTCGCCGAACGCCCGGACGCCCGCCCGGTGCCCGAGGGGCCGGTGGCGGTCGAGTTCGACGACGTCCGCTTCTCCTACCCCTCGCCCGACAAGGTCTCCCTGGCGTCGCTGGAGGAGGTCGCCGTCCTCGACACCCGCGGCGGCGCCGAGGTCCTGCACGGCATCTCCTTCCGCGCCGAGCCCGGGCAGATGGTCGCCCTGGTCGGCTCCTCCGGCGCGGGGAAGTCCACGATCGCGGGCCTGCTGCCGCGCCTGTACGACGTCGACTCCGGCGCCGTCCGCCTCAACGGCGTGGACGTGCGCGACCTGTCCTTCGCCTCCATCCGCGACACCGTCGGCGTGGTCACCCAGGACGGCCACCTGTTCCACGAGTCGATCCGGGAGAACCTCCTGCTCGCCCGTCCCGAGGCCACCGACGACGAACTGTGGGACGTCCTGCGCCGCGCCCGCCTGGACGACCTGGTCGCGAGCCTGCCCGACGGCCTGGACACCGTCGTCGGCGAACGCGGCTACCGCCTGTCGGGCGGCGAACGTCAGCGCCTGACCATCGCGCGCCTCCTGCTCGCCCGCCCCCGCGTGGTCGTCCTGGACGAGGCCACCGCCCACCTGGACTCCACCTCCGAAGCGGCCGTCCAGGAGGCTCTGGCCGAGGCGCTGGAGGGCCGCACCGCCGTGGTGATCGCCCACCGCCTGTCCACGGTCCGCGCCGCCGACCTCATCCTCGTGGTCGAGGACGGCCGCATCGTCGAACGCGGCACCCACGACGAGCTGCTCGCCGCCGGAGGCCGCTACACGGAACTGCACCGCACCCAGTTCGACGCCGACCCCGAGGCCGGCTGCGCCGCCGAACCGGTCGCCTGACGCGCTGGGAGCGCCACTGAGCCCGCCGGTGTCGACCGGCCAGGGCCCCACTGGTCCCCGAGGTCGTCGACGCCGCCCACCTCCCGGTGTCCACCATCGCCTTCGGCACCCACGTACCGGTGCGGCGGATCTGCCGGCCCGTGTTCCAGGCGCTCGATCGTCTTTCCTGCGATCTGCTTGGACGCGCCCAGGCGGTGGCCCGGCTCGGCGGCCGTCGTGTCGTCCGGTGCGATCGCTTGGAATACGAACCGGGCGGAACACGAACCGGGCGGCGAAGGGACGGTCGGGGCACCACGGCCGTCGACGGTCGGCGCGAACAGCAGGGCCGAGCCGGTGAAACGAGCCGAGACGTCGCGGTGTTCGATCTTCAGCCACCGATGTCGGCCCGGTTGACTCCGACGTCGTGTCGAATCGGCAGCGCGACCGGATAAGCCGCCGCCCGCGGCCCCGCCCCAGTGACACCCAGGTGCACGCAACGGCCCGGTCGGTTCGCGCTGGCACCACGCGCGAGCCGACCGGGCCGTCCAGGTCGGGAGCCGGGTGCGGACTCGGTCCGCGCCCGGCTTGCGATCGACCGGTCAGTCGCTCGTTACGGCGTCGCCGTCACGGGCGGGGACGACGGCGTGGGCGAGGCGCATGGAGTCGAACGGACGGAGGGCGTCCGCCCGGTCCCAGAAGGACGCGGGGACGGCGTCGTGCATGCCGACGTGTTCCACGACCTCGAGGCCGTGCTCCTTCATCAGCTCCGTGACCTCGTCGGGGGTGAAGAAGGTCAGGTGGGGCTCGCCGCTCTCGCGGACCACCTGGGCGGTCATGTCGCCGTACGCCTTGCCCGTCTCGTCCCGCAGTTCCCGCGGCAGGGCGTACTCCATGACGACGTCGGAGCCGGGAGCCATGCGGCCCAATTCGGCGAGCGTCGAGGCGATGGCGTCGCGGGTGAGGTACACGGCGACGCCCAGCCAGCCGACCAGGGCGGGGCGGCCGGGGTCGAAGCCGGCGGCGGTGAGCCCGTCGAGGAGGCCGCCGGATTCGAGGTCGAGCGGGACGAACGCGAGGTGCTCGGGCACGGCGAATCCCGCGTCCTTGAGCAGTGAGCGCTTCCATTCCTGCGTGGCCGGGTGATCGACCTCGAAAACGCGGATTCCGGAATTGCGATAGGCGAAGGTGTCCAGTCCCGCCCCGAGGATCACGTACTGGTCCGCGCCGCTGTCGGCCAGCAGCCGCTCGGTGTAGGCGCTGCGCGCGGTCACCAGCGCGCGGGTGCCGGAGAGCACCAGGTGGTCGCCGTGCGTGCGGTGGTAACCGAGCATCTCCTCGGCCTTGCCGCCGAGCAGTGCGGCCGCGACGGTGTCATGGAGAATATGGGGCTCGCTGTCGACAATGAGGTGCGCGGCGCGCGCCGCGGCGGTCGTCAGCGCGGTCCGACTGGGCTGTCCCTCGTGCATCGTCGTTCCTTCCCTTGCCTTGGGGAACGCGATGCTAAATGACAGATCAGAGAATCTGAAACCAGGATACCAGAAGAAAATAAATTGCCGATGACTACGGCGTCAATATGTTGTCGCGGTCGAACGAGTAGTGGGCGGAAAGGCGCACGGCGGCGCCGCAGTCCTGCTGCACGCTGAACCGGGGCGCCGTCATCGACGGCGTCAACGACCCACCGGTCAGGCTGAACGTTCTGCAACGCATGACGCAGCCTTGATCGGCGCACGAAAAGCGGTCGCGCGCCGCCGCGTCCACGCCGTACTGGCCCGCCGCCCCTCGGCGTCCACTCGGGTGGGGAGCGCGGTCATGTGCGTTGAGGCGCGAGAAGAGGCTGGGCGGCGGACACGACGTCACGACCGTCTGGCGATCGAGGCCCACCACGTCCCGACCGCGAACAGGGCGAGGATGAACGTGCCCATGGAGTTGGCGATCGTGGAGCCCCATTCGGGCGCGCCGTTCTCCGCTTGGACGAAGGCGCCGACGTTCCGCACGCGCACGCGGCGGCCCGCGTCGATCGAGTCCTCGTCCGCGCCGCGCAGTTCGATGTGGCGGACGACGCCCCGATCGCCGAGGTCCGGTGTGAACGTCCCGTACCACGAGCAGGTCTTGGAACATTCCCAGGTCTCGGCGAGGAACGTGCCCGGCCGTCCCTGCCCGTGGGCGGCTTTGCGGGTGGCGGTGCCCTGCGTGATCGCGCCCGTCAGGCAGTATCCCGCCGCGGCGAGCAGCACCGCGGTCACGATCCACCACATCACCGACGCGGCCCGCGGCCTGCGACTGGTCAAAGGCTGCTCCCCAGCGGTCGTCCGTCCGGCATCCCCCAGTCTCGCACCAAGCCGACGATCAGTGACAGGCGGAGACGCGCCCAACGTCACGGATCGGCCCGCCCAGTTGACGGGCGCCGGACGATGTCGGGGCTTCGATCCGTGGCGGGGTGGAGCGGAACATGGACTGATGTGCCCGAACGCGCTTGCCGATGCGGCGGGTTGCGTATACGGGTGGTTGTGCCGGTCTGGTGGTGACCCGCTGCGTTGATCAGCGCGGCGGTCAGAACTTCGACGCGGCGGCCTATGGCTTGCTTCCCGGCGATCGTGTGTACGGCCTGTGTGATTTCGCGCTGGGGCCGACAAGCGCGTGTGGTGGTCGTCGAACGTCACGGATTGGCTCGCCTGGTGGGCTGGCTCGAGACGATGCCGGTGGTTTCGGTCGCGCGACCACGGGAGTGGCCCTGGCCAGATGTGGGCTTGACGTGTCTGAACGCGGTCGCTGTGTCGACTCGCGCTGGGGGGTTGCGCCGTTCAACTGAATCCCGCTGCGGTGAGCAGCGCGGCAGTCAAGACCCCGACACGGCGGCTTACGGCTTGCTCCCCGTGCATGCGGGTTCTGCTGGTCCGCGCCAGACGGCGAGTGCGGGCGGGGCCGTCGAACGTCACGGATGGAATTGGTCGGTCGACGGGCGCGGGACAGTGTTGGTGGCTTCCTCATGTAGGCGGGGGACTGGCCTCGTCAGGATGTGGGGTTGACGTGTGGACGCGGTCGCGGCTGATGAGGTGGGTCATGTATGGGGGTGGTGCGCCCCGAGTGGGCGAAGTCTCGCTGCGGTTAGCAGCGCGCGGCGGTCAGAACTTCGACTCGGCGGCCTATGGCTTGTTTCCCGTGCATGCGGGTTCTGCCGGTTCGCGCCAGGGCGGCGAGCGCGGGCGGGGCCGTCGAACGTCACGGATGGGCTGGCGCAGTGGACGGGCGTGCGGCGGGGGATTGGGGGCGGGGCTTGGGGGAGTGGTCGGGCGGTATGTGGGTGGGGGAGGGCGGGGGAAGCGTGGGGCGCATATGAGGACGAGTTCCGCGACCGGTACGGTGACGAACTGCGTTCCCGGGGCGCGTCATCGGAAGGCGTCCCCGCGGCGCGCCGGCTCGCCCGGCCGTGGTGAAGCGCGTCCGCGCCCTGTGAGGCGGGACTCCGGCGGGCGGCCGTACAACGTCATGGGCGGAACCCCGGGCACGGGAAGGAGACAGGTGGCATCGGTAGCGTTGCGGCGACGCGGCCGACCGCGCGGAACATCGGTGTCACATGCGCAAACGAGGCGGGGACGGGCGGTGCGGCACGGCCCGGCCGCGGGAGGACCGCGGAACCGCTTCGCGGTCCTGGGCGAGGACACGCGCCGTTTCGCCCGCGAACCACTGTGATTCGCGACATAATCGCCCAATCGCCACGTTGGACCATTCCACCCCTACTGAGGACCTGATGGAGCAACCCCTCTTGGTGGCGGCGCTCGCCGGCGCGGCTATCGTCATCGTCGTCCTCGCGGTCGTGCACATGCGCCAGCGGCACATCACCGAGCGGTACCGCGGGCAGGTCGAGGCGCTGCTTGACGATCTGCGGCGGCGGGACGAGGAACTGCGGCATCTGGTCGGTACCCGGCTTCCCGAGCTGCGCGACCAGCTCGACGGGCGGCCGGTGACGGTGTCCAAGCCGCTGCACGAGCAGTGGCTGACCGGCACGCCGTTCGGGCAGGACGTCCAGGCGGTGCTGGATCTGTTCACCGAGAGCGTGGAGCGCGCCCGGGTCCGCGCCGACCGCTCGGCGAAGGTCACGCTGCGGTCGATGATGCGGACCGTGCAGAGCCTGGCCAACGAGCAGCAGCTCGCGCTGAGCGACATGCAGGAGCGGCACGACGACCCCGAGGTGCTCGCCGACCTGCTGCGCCTGGACCACATGAACGCCCAGCTGGGACGGCGCGCCCAGGCCACCGCGGTGCTGTGCGGGTCCTGGCCGGGCCAGCAGCGCCAGGCGTCGGCGCTGTCGGACGTGGTGCGCGGCGCGATCTCCCGGATCCGCGACTACCTGCGGGTGCAGATCAGCTCGGAGGTCAACGTCGCGGTGGTGAGCCGCGCCGTGGAGCCGGTGGTGCTGGTGCTGGCGGAGCTGCTGGACAACGCGACGCGGCACTCGCAGCCCAACACGAAGGTCGACGTCAACTTCCAGATGGCGCACAACGGCGTGGCCATCATGATCGACGACGCCGGGGTGGCGATGAACGGGGAGGAGATCCAGCGCGCCACCCGGCTGCTGAACGGACGCGAAAGCGTCGACATCAACCGGATCGGCGACCCGCCGCAGGTCGGCTTCGCGGTCGCCGGGGTGCTCTCGGCCCGCTACGGGTTCACCGTGTCGGTGGACACCAGGTCGCCGTACGGAGGCGTGCGCGCGGTGGTGTTCCTGCCGAACGCGCTCTTGACCGCCGTCCCGACGAACGAGCAGGAGGGACCCGCCGTGTCGCCCGAGCCTGACGCGTCGTCCGCCCCCGGCGCCGCGGCGCCGGACCCGTCCGCCGGACAGCAGGAGCCCGCCGCCGTGGGGGCCACCACCGCCGGGGGGCTGCCCAAGCGCCGCCGGGTCAGCGCCGCCGCGCCCGGGCAGGGGCCCCGCGAGCCCGCCGCCGGGAGCGGCGCCGCGCCCGAGGCGCGGGTCGGGGCGGAGCCGCCGTCGCGCCGCAGCGCCGCCGGCCTGGGCGCCTGGCAGCGCGGAACCCGGTCCGGTCGCGCCGCGTCCGTCTCCGGTGGGGCGGAGGGGCCGTCCGCTCAGCACGAAGCCGACAGTGAAGGGAACAGCCGGTCATGACCGATTTCATGGACAACAAGCTCGGCTGGATGCTGGATGACGCGCTGCGCATGCCGGAGACCCGGTACGCGATCCTGCTGTCGGCCGACGGGCTGCTGATCGCCCATTCCGCGCGGATCGACCGGGACGAGGCGGAGCGGCAGGCCGCCGGGATGGCGGGCCTGCAGTCGCTGGCCCGCAGCACCGCCGAGTTCTGCGGGAACCCGAGCACCACGTGGCGGCAGACGGTCAGCGAGTTCGACGACGGGTACGTGTTCCTGGTCGCCGCCGGGCCCGGCGCGTACCTGGCGGTCTCGGCGACCCCGAACGTGGACATGGAGGCGGTGTCGTTCCGGCTGCAGGAGCTGGTGCAGCGGCTCGGTAAGGAGCTGTCCTCGCCGCCGCGGAGCGCCGACGCATGATGACGCCGCGCAACAGGCGGGCGCTGGTCCGGCCGCACGTGGTGACCGGCGGTCGGGCGCGTCCGAGCCGCAACATCTTCGACCTGGTCACGCTGGTGACGGCCGCGGGGGATCTGCCGCTGACCGGGCTCAGCCCGGAGAAGCGCCGCATCGTGACGCTGTGCCGGGGCGGGGCCCTGTCGGTGGCCGAGGTGGCCGGCCATCTGCAGCTTCCCGTCAGCGTCACCAAGGTGCTGCTGTCCGACCTGGTGGACAGCGGCCACATCACCACCCGGGCCGCGGGCCCGGAATCGCGGCCCGAGGAGCTGGAGCTCCTGCAGGAGGTGCTCGATGGACTCCGTGCTCTCCTCTGAGAGCTCCGCCCCGGCGGCCCCCGGGGCGGGCGCCGCCGCGGGCGGCATGTACGTGCGCGACACGGTGCGCAGGTCGGTGAAGCTGCTGATCGTGGGGCACTTCGCGGTCGGCAAGACGACGTTCGTGAGCACGCTGTCGGAGATCCGGCCGCTGCGCACCGAGGAGCGGATGACGCAGGCCGGGGCGCCCATCGACGACCTGACCGGCGTCCCCGACAAGACCCACACCACCGTCGCCATGGACTTCGGGCGGCTCACCCTCAGCGACCGGCTGGTGCTGTACCTGTTCGGCACGCCGGGGCAGGGCCGCTTCAAGCGGCTGTGGGAGGACCTGTCGCTCGGCGCCCTGGGCGCGCTGGTGCTGGTCGACACCCGCCGCCTGGAGAAGTCCTTCGAGATCATGGACCTGGTGGAGCGGCACGGGCTGCCGTACGCGGTGGCCGTGAACGCCTTCGACGGCGCCCCGGTGTTCCCCGACGAGGAGGTCCGCGAGGCCCTCGACCTGCATCCCGCCACCCCGCTCGTCACCTGCGACGCCCGCGACCGCGCGTCGTCGGCGCGGGCGCTGATCGCCCTGGTGGACCATCTCATCGCCACCGAACGGGAGCAGTCATGACGACCGAACGCCTGGACGACGAGACCGGCGCCGCGTCCGAACCCGCCGGAGGGGAGCCCGAGTTCGCCGCGGCGCAGACCGGCGCCCAGCCGCAGCCCGTCGCGCCGACGCGGGACGAGGCGGGCGCGGCGCGCACGACGACCGGCCGGACGCCGCTGTACGGCCCCGAGTTCGCGGCCGACCCGCACGCCACCTACGCCAAGCTGCGCCGCTACGGGTCGTTCGCGCCCGTGGAGCTGGCGCCCGGCGTCCCCGCGACGCTCGCCATCGGGTACGACGCCGTCCTCGAGGTGCTGCGGGACGACCTGACGTTCAAGCACGACCCGCGCGGCTGGCAGAAGACGGTGCCGCCCGACTGCCCGGTGCTGCCGATGATGGGGTACCGGCCGAACGCGCTGCACACCGACGGCACCCACCACGCGCGGCTGCGCGGCGCCATCACCGACGCGATGGCCCGGATCGACACCACCACCCTGCGCGGCTACGTCGAGCGCAACGCCGACAAGCTCATCCGCCTCATGGGCCCGATGGGCGAGGCGGACCTGCTCAAGGACTACGCGGTCGTGCTGCCGCTGCTGGTGTTCATGGAGCTGTTCGGCTGCCCGCCGGACATCGCCCAGCAGCTGATGTACGGCGTGAGCGCGATCTTCCAGGTGGAGGACGTCCAGAAGGGCAACGCGGCGCTGAGCGACGGCGCCCGGCGGCTGATCGAGATGAAGCGGGAGCGGCCCGGCGCCGACGTCACGTCGTGGCTGATCGCCCATCCGGCGCGGCTGAACGACGAGGAGCTGCTGCACAACCTGGTGCTGCTGCTGGGCGCGGGCACCGAGCCCACCCAGAACCTCATCGCCAACGGGCTGCTGCTGCTCCTGTCGGACGACCGGTTCGCCGGCGACCTGTCCGGCGGCAGCGTCCCCGTCGAGGACGCCATCGAAGAGGTCCTGTGGACCGACCCGCCCATCGCCAACTACGCGGCCCGCTTCCTGGACCGCGAGACCGAGTACATGGGCACGGTCCTGCCGGCCAACCAGCCGATCGTCATCAGCTTCGCCGCGGCCAACACCGACCCGTCCAAGGCCACCGACCAGCGGGTCGGCAACCGCGCCCACGTCTCGTGGGGCGCGGGCCCGCACGCCTGCCCCGCCAAGAGCCACGCGCGGCTCATCGCGTCGGTGGCCATCGAACGGCTCCTGGACGGCCTGCCCGACGTGCAGCTCGCCGTGCCCAAGCACCGACTGGAGTGGCGGCCCGGCCCCTTCCACCGGTCGCTGAAGGCGCTTCCGGTGACGTTCCCGCCGGTCCGGGACCCCGACCAGGCGTGGCACGCGCAGAACGACGAGCAGGACCGCGAGGCCGAGGCGGAGGCGACGCCGGCGCAGCACGCCGCCGTGCCCGCCGCCGCGGGAGCCGCCCAGCAGGCGGCGCCCGCGCCGTCCGGTCCCGTTCCCCGGCGGTTGATGGACGCCATCACCCGCTGGTGGAACGGCGAGTAGGACCCTCGTCCCGCGCGTCCGCCCGGGTCGGAGGCTCCGGACGGCGGACCGGGGTCAGACCCGGGCGGCCCTGCGGATGCGGTCGTGCGCCGGTCTCCTCGGCGACGCATCCGCGGGGGTGGCGGTCCAGGAGCGCGCACCGCCGCCTTGGCGCGCTCGGCCATCGGCATGGCCGCTCTCAGCCCTGCTTGCGGGCGATGGCCTCCGCCAGCTCCTGCTTGGACATCCGCGAGCGCCCCTGCACGTCCAGCTCGGCGGCCTGCTGGTACAGGTCGTGCTTGGAGCGGCCCTCGACGTCGACGCCGCCGAAGCTCTTCCCCTTGTTCTCTCGGGCCTTCGGGTTCTTCGCGCGGGGGTCGGAGGGGCCCTTGCGGGCCTTCTTGACCCACCGGTCGCCCCTCTTCTCGAACTTGTGCTTGAGCGCCGCGTACGCGGTGCGGTGCGCCCGCTCCCCTTCGCCGTACGTCTCGACCGCGCTGTCGTGGGCCTTGGCGAAGGTCTCCTGCGCCTCCTTGTCGGAACGCTGGAGGGTGCTCGGCAACTCGTCCTTGCGCGGTTTGCCGGTCTTCGTGGTTTTCGGCATGACTCCTCGTTCCTCCTCAGCGTCCCGCTATCCACAAAAGACGGGCATAAACCGGGAGGGATCAGAGGAAACCGTGCGCGTCGGCGGGGGCGCGCCGCGCTGCGGCGGAGGAGGCACGTCCGCGGGTCGGTGTGCGGGACGTGCCCCCTCCCCCCTACGTGGCCGCGGCGACCAGGCCTGCGGGCCCAGTAGGCACCGATGTGGGACGGTCATCTGCCGGCGGTGCCGGCGGTGCCTCCCCCCGCGGGCCCCTGCGGCCGGGCCGCCGAGCGGCTGCCACGAACATAGGCACTACGCCCCGGTAGGGTTACGCGGTGTCGGTCACGTGCGACGAGCGGATGAAAACATGCGACGAGCGGTCGCGTGATCGCGCGGCGGAGTCGGGGGGAGCGGACGCCGCCCGGCGGGCGCGTCAGTAGTCGTGGCGGGTCATCAACCAGCAGATGGCGACGATGCGGACGAACTCCCAGTCGCGCGTGTCGCCCGGGGTCCAGCCGCGTTGCAGCGCGGACTCGGTGAAGCTGACCAGGTACTCGCCGAGCGACTCGGCGTCGAGCGTCTGACCGGATGCGGAGAGAAGGTCGCGCACCGCGGCGGCGTGCTGGTCCACCGCGGCCAGCAGCCCGGGTATGCTCGCCATGGCGGTCACCCCGGCTGTCCCCACGCTCCGGGCCACGTCGACCAGGGCATGCGACGGCTTGTCTCGCATGGCGTCGACGTTAGCAAGTCTTGTCCGTCGCTTGACCGACTTTCCGGCGCGCGTGTCAGAGGCGCCGCGTGCGAAGCCCCCGTGCGGACGGGGGATGGCGCGCTCTGCGCGTCTCCCCGAGGCCGGGGCAATTTTTACCTGAATTTTTACCTGATCGGGGTGGCGCGGCTCAGGCGGGCACTCTCGAGCGGGCCACGGCCCGACGGTACACCTTGACGGTCTCCAAGGCGATGCGGTCCCAGGAGTAGCGGGAGCGGGCGCGGTCGCTGCTGGCGAATCCCATGGCGGCGCGGCGGGTCGGGTCGGCGAGCAGGGCGCGGATGACGCGGGCGGTCTGCTCGGGGGTGCGGGGCGCGACGTGGACGCCGGTGACGCCGTCGATGATGGTGTCCAGGTGGCCGCCGACGGCGGTGGCGACGACGGGCACGCCGCAGGCCATCGCCTCCAGCGGGACCATGCCGAACGGCTCGTACCAGGGCAGGGCCACCACCAGGTCCGCCGACCGCAGGAGCCGGGGCACCTCGGCCCGGCTCACCCGTCCCAGGAACGCCACGCGCCGGGCGACCCCGGCCTCCTCCGCCACCCGGCGCAGCCGCCGCACGTCCGGGTCCTCGTCGAGCCGCTCGAACGGCGGGCCGCCGGCGATGATGAGCTCCGCGCCGGGCACGCGGCCGAGCGCCTGGATCGCCGTGTCAACCCCCTGCCGTTCGTGCAGCCGCGTCAGCATGAGCAGCCGCCGCCCCCGCCCGGACGGGTCGGCCGGGCCGTCGGGGCTGAAGAACTCCAGGTCGATCCCGCAGGGGACGATGGTGACGCGGTCGCGCGGCACGCCCATGCGCACCACCTCCTCGGCCTCCTCGGAGCTGGCGGCGATCACGGCGTCGGCGGCCTGGCCGATGGCGCGTTCCAACCGGATGCGTCCGGCCGGTCCGGCGCCGCCGTGGTGGCGGTGCTCGACGGTGCCGAGCGAGTGGTAGGCCTGCACCATCGGCACGCGGCGCCCGTCGAGATGCCGGATGGCCTGGACGGTGGCGAGCCCGCTCATCCAGAAGTGCGCGTGGGCCACCTCGGGGGGATCGTCGGCCCAGCGCTCCCGCAGGTAGTGCCCGAAGTCGGGGATCCAGGGCAGCAGCTCGTCCCGCGGCATCGGCTTGGCCGGCCCGGCGGGCACGTGCTCGACGGTCACCCCGGGCTCCAGCCGCACCCGCGCGGGCAGGTCCGGGTCGTCGCGGCGGGTGTAGACGGTGACGTGGTGCCCCTGCGCGCCGAGGCCGGCCGCCAGATCGGCGACGAACACGCTCAGCCCGTCGAGCTCGGCGGCGCAGTCGCCGGGGTCGTCCTGCTCGCCCGGGCGGGCGCGGGCGGCCAGCGGGCTGGCGTGTTCGGAAATCATGGCGATCTTCACGGGGTCACCTCCGGGAGCAGTCGGCCCCAGTCGCGCGGCCCGGGCCGTCACCCGCCGGCCCGGCCGACGGCGGCCGCCCGACCGGTCGGCCACCGTCGGCCGGTCACCGCGATGGGGAAGGAAAGGACTTTCGCAATGTGCGGGGGTGCGGATGACGGCGCACCGCGACGGAACCACGGAAGACGCTCCCGACCCTGCGCATCGACCCCGACCCTGCGCATCGACCCGATCCTGCGCATCGACCCGACCCTGCGCATTGACGCTGTCCCGCGACGCCGTCCGGTGCGCTCACATGGACGCGCGGTGCGCGCCGTCCCGCCGGTCGCCCTGGGTGGTGGCCGCCGCCCAGTCGCGGCGCTGCGTGCTCGGCCGGGCGAACCAGGACCGGAGCAATGCGATCGCCGCGATGGAACCGACCAGGGTGACGGCCGTGGCGCCCCACTTGGCCGCCCTGCCGAACCGCGACGCCCTCCCTTGCCTGCGAGCCCGGTTCGACGACTTGCGTGCCTTGTTCGCCTTCATCGCGCGTCCCTTTCATGAGCAGGGTTGTCCGCACGCAGGGCATGACGGCCACGCCCCCGTGGCGGAAGTGGACGGTTACGGCCTCGGTTCCGGGATCAAGCGAGATCGAAGAGTGAACGAGGCCCGCGCCAGATACCTTTCTGTGACGGGTCGTGTTCAAACTGTTACGGATCAAAATGAGCGCCAGGTTACGGGCCGATCTTCGTTAAGGGCGGGCGGGGGTGCTGGCGTCCCGCCGCGCGGTCCGGCAGGTTCCGCCCCTCGCGTCGCCGCGCCGGTCGGCGGGGACGCGCAACCGGTCCGCGAGTCCCTCTCGGCAGGCGCTTGGGACGTGATCGGTCTGCGCGTGACCCGCCGGTGACGCGCCCGGTGCGGCGGCCCTCCTCAGCGCCTGCCGTACAGCCTCTTCAGCCCGAGGAAGTCCCCGAGGCCCAGCGTGCGCCAGTGGAACTCGCACGTGTCGATGGCCGGGAACATCGTGAGCTTGCGGTGCCGGGCGCCCTTGACATGGGCCAGGCCCAGGTGATGCAGGGTCTCGTGGGCCGCGACGCCGACGGCGTCATAGGCGTCGGCGCGGCAGCGCTTCTTGCTGGTCGCCCAGCGCGCTCCGCTGGCGTTGAGCGCGATGTCCCCTTCCACCATCTTGCCCCTGCGGAACCATTTGCAGGTGAGGCCGAGCATGGTCTCGCCGGGGCGGAAGCGCATCCAGCCTCGGACGTTGCGTCCGTCGGCCCTGCCGCAGGCGCCCGACCTCAGGACTCCGGGCGGACGCCACGTCGACCCTTTGTAGACCTGGCGGATGGAGACCCGTCCGAGACGGCAGTTGTTCTGTCCTCGCACAGCGATGCGGGTGCCGCGGAGGAACGCCCGCTTGCGCTGCCTGGCGTTCAGATAGGCCACCGGGCCCCACCCCGGGTAGTACCACCATTTCAGGACCGGCCGGCGGCGCCCCTTGGACGGGAGCGGGGCGCCGTCGCTGCGGTACGCCGCGTCCCGGCACGGGGAAATGGGGGCGGCGGCCGACCGTTCACGGGAGGACGCGGCCGAGGGGGCCGGAGGCGGAGGCAGGGGAGCGTGCGCCCTGCCGCCCGTCGGATCGTCCAGGGTGGTCGGCAGCGCGTCCCAAGGGCCGCCGGGCTCGTCGCCGGACACGGTGACCCGCTTCTCGGTGAGGTCGACGTCGACGACCAGCGACTGCATGCCGCGCCCGCCGAGCACGGACGCCTCCACCGAGCTGCCGTCCGGCGGCACCATCACGCCCAGGCCGCTCGGCCCCTTCAGCAGGATCGACCGCGGGTCGCACCGGGTCATGTCGATGACGAAGGGCACGCGGGTGACCAGCAGCGTCCCCGCGGCGCACGGCTCGGTGGCGATGGCCGCGGAGCCCGCCGCGGCGCCCGGCGCCCGCGCCGCGTACCCGACCGTCGCCGGCGCGCGCGGCGTCGGCCCCAACGCCGCCGCGACGCCGCCCGGCGCCAGCGCCGTCAGGGCCAGCGCGATGGAGAGCCCCCGCGCGCCCCCGAGGCGCCGCCGCGCGGTCAGGCCCCCGCTCATCGCGCGCCCATCCTGGCCAGGACGACCAGCCGCTGCCGGTCGGAGCCCGGGGGATGGCACGTGATCAGCGTGAGCCTCCGGGCGTGCGGCTCGGCGTGCGGCCGGAACGGCACCGGCGCGAGCACCGACCGGCGCCGCGCGGAGATGATCCGCTTCCCGTCCACCCGGTAGACGTACCGCCGCGCGCGCGCCGACACGATGAGCCGGTCGCCGCGGCGCAGCCGGTGGAGGCGCCGGAACGGCGCCGAATGCGTCGTGCGGTGTCCGAGGATCACCATGTTGCCGATCTCCCCGGGCCGCGCGGTGCCGGGAAAGTAGCCCGGGCCCTTGGCGAGCACGCGCTGCGACACGCCCCGTCTGACGCGCAGCCTCGCGTGCAGCCGCGGAATGGTGAGAAACGTCCTCGAGGCGCGGCGGGGCGCGCCGCGGGACGGCGCGACCGCCCGTGTCGCGGACGCCGCGGTCACCGCCGGCGCGGCCGCCTCCGACGCGGCCGGCGCGACGACCGCCGCGCCCGAGCAGACCAGGGCGGCCGCGACGCCGAGCCTGACCAACCAGTGCACAGACAATGGGACATCCAACCGGGGACTTCCAACCCGAACGCGAGAAGAAAGCGGCGGCACGCACCGGCCGTCCGGGTCGCCGATCACGGGGTGCGATGCCACTAGCCTGAAATGGTCCGTCGGTTCGCGGGAACCGACCGGAATCCGGCGGCCGGTTCCCGAACGCCGGACCTGGCGTGCATGGACGTACCCATGATCCAGGGCGGCTCGGCCGCATTGGCGCCTTGTTGGCGGACTGATTGCCGGGGTTGGGGAGCGTATGGCGCCGCGACGAGCGGGGCGGGTGTTGCCGAATGAAGCTGAGAACAAATGTTGGGGCGGGTCGGACCGATCTGCGCTCGGGCGACGGAAAGGCGGGGACGCGATCCCGGCCGAGGCGCGGAAGGACGCGGCGTGGACGGCTTTGACCCTGATCGGTTGGAGCGTTTCAGCTGGGCGCGCAAACCGCTGCGGCGGCTGACGGCCGACGAGCTGGCGCAGGCGCTGGCGTTCCTCGACTCGATCGGCGCGGCCGACGATCCGCTCGCCCGCGCGCTCGCCGCCGAGCTGGTCGAACGCACGGCCGCCCGGGTGCTGTGGAACGGCAACGGGCACGTCGCCGACCTGGACGGTCTCGGCCCGGTCTGAGCGCACGCGTCCGGGGCGTCCGCAGCCGAGCAAATTCCGGCGGCTTCGCATTCGTGGCGGGAATGATCCGGCGCGCCCTTTTCCGGGAGATCCGGCGAGCTGTGCGGATTTCCGTTTCTGTCCGGCTGGACGGCCTCGGGGGCGGCGAGAAAAATGTCCGGTGCCAGGGGGAGCCGCCGTGCTCACCCAGAATGAGGAGCATGCGGCGACGGTTCGATTTCGAGAAATCTGGAAAAGGGGCGCCGTGGCCGTCGGCGTAGTCTCCGATAACGGACGCCTTAGCGGGCGGTCCGCTTGATCAAACAGACGGTTCTCCTTGTTAAAGAAACCTGGCCGGAAGGAGTACTTCGCCGCTCCGGTGTCATCCTGACGACGGTGCCGAACGAAACGGTGCGAGCACCGCCGGACACGCGCGACGGCAGCGTTTTGTACGGCATTCGTATGTGATCTTGAACTCGGTTGTGGACGTCACTCGCCGGTGAGTTCTTGTCTGTGAAGGGAAGCGCGAGATGGGAGCCCAAGGGCTGAGTGCGAGCACCGGACCCCACCCCTCCGGCCAGGCGGTCCCGCTGACCGCGCCGCCGCAGGACGTCCAGACCGACGTCCCGGCGCTCGCCGTCCCGGAGGCCTCGCGCCCCCCGCGCGGCGCTCACCGCGGACGAGGCGCGTTCCCGCTGGTCCTCGCGCTGGTCGACGGCGCGTCGATGGCGGCCGCCGCGCTCGCCGCGGGGGCCGGGCGCCCCGCCGCCGCGCTGGGCGCGGCCGCCCTGACCGTGGCCGCGGGAGCGGCGTCGGGCGGCCTCTACCGGCGCCGCCGCGTGCTCTCCGTTCTGGACGACGCGGGCGCGATGCTGATCCCCGCCCTCGTCGCCGGGATGCTGGTCGCCTTCGCGTTCCTGGACGGCCCGTGGACGCCCCTCGCGGACTCCTGCGCCATCGGTTTCTGGGTCGCCGTCCTCTACTTCATAACGGCGCTCACCGGCCGGTCCCTGTGCTACGTCGCGGTCCGCGCCTGGCGCAGGAGGCGCAACGCCCCGCCGTCCGCGCTCGTCATCGGAGGCGGGTCGTTCACCGGCCATGTGCTGGACATGCTGCGGCGGCACACGGAACTCGGCCTCAAGCCGGTGGGGCGGATCCATCCGTCCGGATCGGTGCCGCCCCGGGAGGCGAGCGGCCCGATCCTCGGCGGACTCCCGGAGCTGCGCCGGGTCATCCGGACGCGCGGCGTCACCGACGTCGTCATCGTGGGCGAGGAGGTGCCGCGCCGTCACGTCGAGGTCGTCGCACGCCTCTGCGGCGCCCTGGGCTGCGAGGTGCTCCTGGTGCCGACGGCGGTCGAGCTGCTCTCCGGGGCCGGGGAGCGCGCCGAGCACCTGTGCGGCATCCCCTGCGTCACCCTCGCGCACGGTCCGCAGGGACGCCCGACGTGGTACGCCAAGCGCGCCTTCGACGTGGTCGCGGCCGCTCTCGCCCTCGCCGTCGTCTGGCCGCTGATGGTCGCCTGCGCCATCGCCGTCCGGATCGAGGGCGGCCCGGGGGTGCTGTTCCGGCAGCGGCGCGTGGGGATGGGAGGACGAACGTTCGTGCTGCTGAAGTTCCGCACGCTCAAGCCCGCGGACGAGGAGGAGGCGGACACCCGCTGGAGCGTGGACGGCGACGAGCGCATGGGGCCCGTCGGCTGCTTCCTGCGGCGCACCTCGCTCGACGAACTGCCGCAGCTGTGGAACGTCCTGCGGGGCGACATGAGCCTGGTCGGGCCCCGTCCCGAACGCCCCCACTTCGTGGAGCGGTTCTCCAACGAGTACAGCGGCTACGCCATGCGCCACCGCGTTCCGGTCGGCATCACCGGCTGGTCGCAGGTCCACGGGCTCCGGGGCGACACCTCGATCGCCCTCCGCGCCAGATTCGACAACCACTACATCGACAACTGGTCCTTCTGGGGCGATCTGAAGATCCTCTTGCTGACCATCCAGGCGGTCTTCATGGTGAAGGCGCCGTGATGGGAGCGCTGTCCGCACCGTCCGCTCACGGCATGCCGGCGCCGCCGCGGGCGCCGGCGGCGGGAAACGCGGAGGGCGTCCGGCGGCGCGGCCTGGGACGGCTGCGCGCGCCGGTCGTCCGCCCCGGCGCGCTCGTGGCCGTCACCGTCCTGTGCGTGTGCGCGCCCGCCGGGCGGGGCGCCTCGGACGGCGCCGTCAAGGTGACGCCGGCGGACGTGGCCAGCGCGGTGGTCGTCGCGGTCGCGGCGATCTCGGTGGTCGCGGCGCGCCGGCGGCTGCCCCCGCGCGCGCTCCTCGCGTTCGGCCCGGTGATCGTCACGGTCGGCGTGACCACGGTGTGCTCCACGGACGTCGCCGCGAGCCTGCCCGGCGCGGTCCGCTTCCTGCAGATCTTCGTCCTGGTGCCGCTGGCGGTGATGACGCTCGTGCGGGACCGCCGCGACCTGACGCCGGTCTGCGCCGCCGTCGTCGCGGCCGCCGTGTTCGAGGCCGGGTACGGCATCGTCCAGGCCGCGACGGGGACGGGGGCGTCGTACGAGGGGCGCAACGTGCGCGCCGTCGGGACGTTCGGCGCCCTGGACGTCATGGCGTTGGCGACCGTCGTCGGGTACGGGACGGTCGTCACGCTCGCGTTCCTGCTGGCCAGGCCGTCCCGCGGCCGACCCGCCGCGGTCACGGCCCTGCTGTGGGCGGTCCTGGCCGTGCAGGCCGCCGCGCTCGTCCTCTCGCTGAGCAGGGGGAGCTGGATCGCCGTCGGCGCGGCGGCGGCGCTGATGACGGTGCTGCGCGACCGGATGCTGGCCCTGCGCGTCGCGGTCGCCGCGGGCGCGGTCGCGGTCGTCGCGGGCGGCGCGCTCGGGCCGGGGGCGCAGACGGTCGTCGAACGCGCCCGCTCCATCACCGCGTCCACGAGCACGCCGGACCAGTCGGTGGTCGACCGGTACAGCCTGTGGAGCACGGCCCTGCACATCTGGCGCGACCACAGGGCCACGGGCGTCGGGGTCAAGAACTTCGCCGCCTACCGCGACACATACGCGCCGATCCAGCTGTCGGGGGCCAGCGACACCAGCGACCCGGTCAACGGCTACGTCCGGCAGGAGCTGCTGTCCCCGCACAACCAGTACCTGCTCGTCCTCAGCGAGCAGGGCCTTGTGGGGATCGCCGGGTTCGCCGTGCTCTTGGGTTTCTTGCTAGCGGGGTTGGCGCGCCCGCCGGCGATGCCGGGGAGAAGCGCGCGGAGGGACGCCGTGTGGCTTGTGGCGACGGGATTCATGACGGTGGTGCTGGTGGACTTCCTGTACGGGGACCTCGGCGGGCCGACGTCCGTGCTGACGTCGGTAATGCTTGGTGTGACCGCCGTGGTCGCGCTCGGGCCGTCGCGCGGCCCGGACGGCCCCGTCCCGCGCGTCCCCGAGACCGTCCCCGAGACCGTCCCCGCAACCGTCCCCGCATCCGACGCCGAATCCGCTCGGCCCCGCGGCCGCCGCACGACGGGAGGCGCCCATGACAGCCGTTGAGGCCGCCCCGGCGCGCAGAGTGTCGATCGGGCGCGCCACGGCCGTCACCGCCCTCCTCACGGCCTCGGGCACCTCGCTGGGGTTCGTACGCGATCTCGTCATGGCGCACCAGTTCGGGGCCAGCGGCGGCACCGACGCCTTCCTGGTCGGCTGGACGATCCCCGAGACGGTGTCGTCGCTGCTGATCGAGGACGCGATGGCGCTGGCGGTGGTGCCCGCCGTCAGCCTCGCCCTGCACCGGCGCGGCCACGCCCGGGCGTTCGTGGCCTCGGCGCTGCCCCGCCTCGCCGCCGTCCTGGCCGTCGCGGCGCTGCTGTCGGCGCTGGCGGCGCCGGTCCTGGTCGGCATGCTCGCCCCCGGCATCGGCCGACCGGACGACGCGGTGCGCTGCGTGCGGCTCACCTCGCTCACCATCCTGACGTTCGGGGTGGTCGGCTTCATGAGCGCGACGCTGCGCGCGCACCACCGCTTCGGGCCGCCCGCGTGCATCTACGCCGCCTACAACACGGGCATCCTGACGATGATCGCGGTGTTCCACGAGCCGCTGGGCGTCACCAGCGCGGCCTTGGGCGTCGCGTTCGGCAGCCTGCTGATGATCGCCGTGCAGGCCCCGGTCTTCGCGCGCTGCCTGGCCCCCGCCCACGTGCCCCACCGGGCGGCGCTGGAGGGCGAGGCCGGCCGGGCCGCGGCGCTCGGCCTGGCCGCCATCGCGCCCATCGTGCTGTGGAGCCTGCTCCGTCAGGGGCAGGTCCTGGTGGAGCGCTTCCTGGGGTCGTCCCTGTCCGAGGGGTCGATCTCCCACCTCAACTACGCCGAGCGGGTGGCCCAGGCGCCGGTGATGCTGTCGCTGCTGCTGGTCGCGGTGACGTTCCCGCGGCTGGCGCGGGCGACGGCCGCGGGCGACCTGACCATGGTGCGCCGGCGGATGGAGTGCGACATCGTCGCGGTGGGGGGCATGGTGCTCTGCGCCACCGCCTTCGTGGTGGCGTTCGCCCCGACCATCATCACGGTGCTGTTCGAACACGGCCGCTTCACGGGCGGCGACACCCAGAGCACCGCGTCCATCATGCGCATCTACGCGGTGGGGCTGCTCGCCCAGGCCATGGTCGCCGTGGCCGGACGCGGCTTCTTCGCCCGCGGCACGCCGTCCTGGTACCCGGTCTCGTGCGTCGCCCTCGGGCTGGGCGCCACCGCCGCCATCGGCGTGGCCACGGTGAAGGGCTTCGGCGTCGGCGGGCTCGCCGCCGCCAACGCCGCGGGCGTCAGCGTCTCCGCCACCCTGCTGCTGGTGGGCCTGCGCAAACGCCTGGCGGCCATCTCGCTGCGCCACGTCGCGCACGACCTGCTCACGCTCGC
Organism: Actinomadura viridilutea; assembly: GCA_003001795.1. Taxonomy (GTDB): domain Bacteria; phylum Actinomycetota; class Actinomycetes; order Streptosporangiales; family Streptosporangiaceae; genus Spirillospora; species Spirillospora viridilutea. The sequence continues at coordinate 291,417 of PVNI01000001.1, forward strand.
CATGGCGGCCGCCGTCGCCACCGCGACCGGGCTCCTCGTCCACGCCGGACTCGCGGACAAGGCACCGCCCGCGTTGGTGCTGCCGATCGGCGGGATCGCCGTCCTGGCGGTGTACGGCACGACCCTCATGATGGCGTGCGCGTGCCGAGGGCTCACCAAGGCGAGGCATGCGGCGACGGCAGCGGGGCAGGACGCGAGCCCGTTGGAGCTCTTCTGCCCCCTCGTCATCCGCTCCGCCAGCCGTGTCATCAGCCGTTTCGATCGGGGGAAGACCAGTGATCCAGACACAGCCGACGCGCAGAGCGCGCGACAGGGTGCCGTGGGTACTGATGTACCACTCGGTGGCGCACACCAATGAGGATCCGCATCGGATCACGGTGTCGCCCGCGCGGTTCATGCGGCAGATGCGGTGGCTCGCCTCGCGCGGGCTGCGCGGCGTGAGCATCCGCGAGCTGCGGGCCGCCGAGGAGAAGGGCGAGGCGGGCGGCCTGGTCGGCCTGACGTTCGACGACGGTTACGCCGATTTCGCCGTCCGGGCGGTGCCCACCTTGCTGCGGTTCCAGTTCACCGCCACGGTGTTCGTGGTCGCCGAGTGCATCGGCTCCCACAACGTCTGGGACGACGGCCCGCGCAAGCCGCTCATGACGGCGAACCAGCTCCGCCAGGTGCGCGGCGTGGGCATGGAGGTCGCCTCGCACGGGCTGCGCCACGTCTCCCTGCCCGACGTGGACGACGACGAGCTGTCCATCGAACTCACCCGCAGCCGCGCCCTCCTCGAGGACATCCTCGACGAGCCGGTGACGGGCTTCGCCTACCCGTACGGGCACGCCGGCCGCCGCGAGATCGAGGCGGTCCGGGCCGCCGGGTACGAGTACGCGTGCGCCATCTGGCCCGACGAGCCCCAAGACCACGCCCTGGCCCGCGCCTACATCGGCCAGCGGGACGGCGCGCTGCGGATGCACGCCAAGCTCTGGCAGCACCGGTTGCGGTGGAGGACGCGGGTATGACGCGGGTCCTGCACGTCATCACCGGGCTCGGACGCGGCGGCGCCGAGCAGCAGCTCCTGCAGTTGGTGCGGCACATGCCGGGCTCGGTCGACACCGAGGTCGCGGTGCTGACCCGGCCGGGGCCCGTCGCCGCCGCCCTGCGGGCGCAGGGGGTGCGCGTGCACGAGATCGGCATGCGGGGCAACCGGGACCTGTCGGCGCTGCCCAGACTCGCGCGGCTCATGCGGGACGGCCGCTACGACGTCGTCCACACCCATCTCTACCGGGCCTGTGTCTTCGGCCGCATCGCCGCCCGGCTGGCAGGGGTGCGGACGGTGGTCGCGACGGAGCACTCTCTGGGAGACGGACACATCGAAGGCCGCTCCACATCGGCAGCGGTGCGGTGGCTGTACATCGCGACCGAACGCCTCGGCACGGTGACCGTCGCGGTGTCACCGACCGTCGCCGGGCGCCTGCTCGACTGGGGCGTCCCCGCCGACCGCATCGTGGTGATCCCGAACGGCATCGACGCCGCGGCGTTCGCGTTCGATCCCGGACTCCGCCTGGGCGTCCGCCGCCGACTGGGCATCGCCCCCGACGAGTTCGTCTTCGGCGCCGTCGGACGGCTCGTCCCCACCAAGCGCTTCGACCTGCTCATCAGGGCGTTCGCCCGGCTGGAGAAGGGAGCGCTGCTGATCGTGGGGGACGGGCCCCAGCGCGGCGAGCTGCAGGAGCTCGCCGCCCGCACCGGCGCGGCCTCCCGGACGATCTTCATGGGGGAGTCGGGCCACGTGCCCGGCGTGCTCAGCGCCATGGACGCGCTGGCGGCGCCTTCCGAGCAGGAGACGTTCGGCCTCTCCGTCGTCGAAGGACTCGCGGCGGGGCTCCCCGTCCTCTACACCGAGTGCCCCGCCCTGGCCGACCTGCCGCCCGGCATGGTCCCCGACAGCGCCCGGCATGTGCCCGCCCGGCTGCCTGAGTGGCAGGAGGCGCTGGCCCGATGCATGAGCGAAGGCCGCAGAAGAACGGTCCCGCCCGATGCCGTATGGCACTACGACATCAGCGTCCACGCCAAGACGCTCGCCGAACTGTACGAGAGCAGCCACCGGTCGGCCACCGGCCCGCGGCCGGAACCCGTCGTGGCACTGCAGCAGGAAAGGGCGCAGAATGCCGGACATTAGGTCACTCGGCCTCAAACTGGCCGCCTTCAAGCCGTTGCCGACCCCGTCGTCCAAGCAGTCGACCGACGTCCCGAGGCCGCGCCTGGCGACGGTGCCGAGGCCCCTGCGCCGGAAAGAGCGGCGGTCCGCGCGCCGCAAGACGAGACGCTCCGGAGCGCGGCGGCCCGGCGCGTGGAGGTTCATGCTGCATCTGACCCTGCGCGCCGTCCCGTACCTGCTCATCGTCCTGCTCGGCGCACTGGGCGGGCTCGTCTACGCGCTCAACGCGCCCCCGGTGTACACGGCGACCGCCCACGTCATCGTGGTGCCGACGAATTCGGGGCCCGACCGGATGGCGGTCAACTTCGCCCAGGCGTACGGACGGCTCGCCGCCAAACGGCAGACCCTCGCCTGGGCCGTCGACCCCGTGCCGCCGAGCCGCGGGGCGGACGCGCCCAAGCACGTGAAGGCGTCGACGTCGCCGGACACCCCGCTGATCCAGCTCACCGGGTCCGCCCGTACCGCCGAGCGCGCCGTCCAGTACGCCAACGCGGCCGCCGACGCGCTCGTCCGCTACGGCACGAGCCTCTCCGGGGAGACCGGCGTCCGCGTCGCCTTCATGAGCCCGGCGGACCGTCCGACACGCCCCACGTCGCCCGACCTGCCGCTGAGCCTGGCGGTCGGAACGGCCGCCGGGGTTCTCCTGGCCGGGCTGGCGGGCGCCATCGCGTCCGGGATACGCGGGCAGTTCCGCGAATACCGCCGCCTCCACTCGGAGGAGCCCCGGCCGTCGTCCGACACGGGCCCTGAGCCGCCTGTCGACGCGTCCACGGCACCGCGGGACAACACTTCTGCAGGAGAGGTCCCCACGCCGACACGAGTGGGCCGCGCGACGGCACGGCAGCGCCACACGCCGACACGGAAGTCCCGCAAGTCCAGGAGGCAGAAGTGACCGGCCGAGCCGAACCGATCCGCGTTCTCCACGTGTCGCAGCCCACGCACGGCGGTGTCGCCGGCTACATCGCCCAGGCGACCCAAGACCAGCTTCAGCGCGGCTGGGAAGTGGCGGTGGCATGCCCCGCAGAGGGCTCCCTGGCGGGGCGGCTGCACGCCCAGGGAGTGCCGCACATCGCCTGGGCCGCGGGACGCTCGCCGGGGCCGGGGACACTGGCGGAGTGCAGACGGCTGCACCGCATCATCCGGCGCTACCGCCCGCACATTGTCCACCTGCACTCGTCCAAGGCCGGCCTGGCGGGCCGCCTGCGCCCCCGCCCCGACATACCGGTGATGTTCCAGCCGCATGGATGGTCCTGGCTCGCGACGCGCGGCGCGCAGCGCACGGCGGGAATCGCCTGGGAACGCTTCGCGGCACGCCGCGCCCACGCGGTCATCTGCGTGGGGCAAGGCGAACTCCACCAAGGGCAGACGGCCGGAGTCGACGCCCTCTACACGGTCGTGCGCAACGGCGTGGACCTGCAACGGTTCACGCGGACCGACGCGTCCGAACGGCTCGCCGCGCGCAAGCTGCTGGACGTACCGTCCGACGCGCCCCTGGCGGTGTGCCTGGGCCGCGTCACACGCCAGAAGGGCCAGGACGTCCTCATCGCCGCGTGGCCGCGCGTCAGGGCGCGCTGCCCCGACGCCCGACTGGTGCTGGTCGGCGACGGCGACATGCTGCCCCGGCTCCGCGGGTACGCCACCGACGGCATACGGTTCGTCCCCGCGGTGGAGGACCCCCGCCCCTGGCTCGCCGCCTCGGACGTGGTGGTCATGCCGTCCCGCTGGGAAGGGCTGCCGCTGGTCGCCCTGGAGGCCCTCGCCATGGGCCGCCCCCTGGTCGGCACCGCCATCCCAGGACTCATCGAGGTCGTCACCCCGCGCGTGGGCGCGCTCGTCCCCGCCGAAGACCCCTCGGCGCTCGCCGCCGAGGTGGCCCGCAGACTGCTCGTCCGGGAACTCGCCGAAGCCGAGGGCCAGGCGGCGGCCCGCCGCGCCCTCGAGTTCGACGCCACACGCACCTTCGCCCGTCTGGCCGCCATCACGTACGGCCTCGCCACCGCCGCGTACCCGGTGGCGACCGCGCGAAGGACCGCCCGCCTGTCGGAGCGGGCGCCCGGCGCCGACCCCGCTATCGCCGCGGCGGGGCCGGCGCCGGGCATGGACGCGGACCCCGGGCCTTAGCGGATGCCGGACTCAGTCGGCGAGACGGTCGGCGAGACGGTCGGCACGGTCGGCGACGCGGCGGAGCCGCGCGGACCCGAGGACGGGCCGGAAGGGCCGCCGAGGGAAGGAACGGGCGGCATGCCGGGCGAAGGGAGGGGCGGCTTGCCGAACAGCAGCCGGTACATCGCCGAGGACCGGGGATTGTCGGCGCACCGCCACACCCCGTGCGGGCAGTAGTCGGAAATGGTCTGGTAGACCACGTTATGGGAAGCGAACCATCGGTGCATTCCTTGGATGTATTCGGGGTTGTCGGAATTGCGGAACAGGCCCCACTCCGGAAAGGAGATCGGCTTGCCGTGCGCGCGGGCGAAGTCGGCGTGGGCCCGCAGTCCGTAGGGTTCCGTGACGAAGTCGGCGAAGGTCATCCCGGTCGGCTGGTCGTAGGAGTCCATGCCGATGATGTCGACCACGTCGTCGCCCGGATAGCAGTCGGTCCAGGGAATCGCGTCCCGTCCCCTGCTGGGCGTGAAGTCGAACCGGAAACGCGCCCCGTCCACCGACCGCATCGTCGCCACGATGCGCCGCCAGTAGATCTTCCACATGGCCGGGTTCGGCGCGCAGCGGCCGGTGTAGGTGATGCCGTTCATCTCCCAGCCGAGGACGATGATCGCGTCTCCGGCGCCCGCGGCGACGAGCCGCTCGGCGAGCCGGGAGAAGTGCACGTCGTAGGAACCGGACGCGGCGCCGCGCAGCAGCGCGGACACCACCACGTCCGGCATCCACACCTCGTTCGGCGCCAGCATGGGCACGTTGATCACCAGCATCCGCCGCGGGTCGGCGGCGCGCCATTTCCCCCAGGCTTTGATGAGATCGGCCGGTCCTTCGATGCCTCGCCACGTCTCCCCGGGCAGATACGTGTGGCCCACGGTGACCGGAGTGCCGAGCCATTTCTCGAAACCCTCCAGCCGCTCCACCGCCTCCGGTCCCGAGCCGACGAACGCGCCCAGCGGGACGGGCGGGCGGGGCAGCTCGGTCGGCGGCAGCGTGCCGGTGGCGCCGGTGCGGACTGCGGACGCGTGCCTGTGGTAGCGGATCGCGGTCGTCGACGCCGCCCAGACCACGGCGGCCGTCGCCGCGGCGAGCGCCGCGCAGCCGAGTTTCGGCAGAACGTACCGCGCGCGGGTCCGCGGGAAAGAGCCGTCGTCACGGCCGGCTGTACCGAAAGTCATAACTGATCTATGCCCTAGGCGTCGACGGCGCGAAACAACACGACGCCGATTCCCTGTCCGTCCAGCATTTTGGGAGTGAATGTGCGGCCGAATGTGAAGTGTCCGGCAATTGTCCGTTCGGGGTGGTGGCGATGAGGGGCCGCGACCCGGTCGGCGGGGAATTCGACGCCGACCTCCCGGTTCTGGTGCTGCGGACCGATCGGAACATGTTCCACCACGGCACCCTGGGGGTGATCCGCTCGCTCGGCCGCGCCGGCGTGCCGGTGCACGCGGTCCTGGAGGGGCCCGGCGCTCCCGCCGCCGCATCCCGCTATCTGCGGGAACGGCATCCCTGGGGGCCGCCCGCCCCCGACGGCGCCCCGGCCGCGCTGGTCGCGCATCTGGAACGCATCGCCCGGCGGATCGGCCGCCGCGCCCTGCTCGTGCCCATGGACGACGGCGGCGCGATCTTCATCGCCGAGAACTCCGTCGCGCTCTCCGAGCACTTCGTGTTCCCGCGCCAGGAGCCCGCGCTGCCCCGGTCGCTGGCGGACAAGTCCACCCTCGCGGACAAATGCGCCGAGGCCGGCGTCGTCTGCCCCGACAGCCGGCTGCCGCTGTCCGCGCACGACGTGGACGAAGCGCTCAAACAATGGGGGCTGCCGATCATCGCGAAATGGGCGCGCCCCTGGCGGCTTCGGCCGGGCCGGCGCAGCACGTCCGTGGTGAACACGCGGGAGCAGGCCCACGAGCTCATGTCCATGGCCGCGGACCCGTCCGGCGCCGGACCGCTCATCCTGCAGCAGCGGATCGCCTCCCCGCGAGCCGTCGACTGGTTCTTCCACGGGTACTTCGACGACGCGTCGCGATGCCTGTTCGCCGGCACCGGACGCAAGAAGCTGGCCTGCCCGCCCCAGTCGGGACACACCGTCCTGGGGGAATGGACGCCCAATCCCGAACTGGAGGAGATCGGCCGCACCCTCGGGCGCGTCCTCGGCTACCGCGGCGTGGTCGACCTCGACTTCCGGCTGCTGCCCGAGACCGGCACCTATTTCCTGCTCGACTTCAACCCGCGGCTCGGCGCGCAGTTCCGGCTGTTCACCGACCGGCGCGGACTCGACCTGGCGCGCGTCATGCACCTGGACCTGTCCGGACGGCCCGTTCCGTACGTCCGGCCCGACTACGGACGCACCATGGTCGTCGAGAACCACTATCTGCGCCCGTCGGTGCTGCGCTCCTTCAAAGGCGCGTCCAGAGCACACGAATTGCGCAAGGCCGACGAGTACGCGTGGCTGTGCCGAGACGATCCCGCACCATTCCTCGTTATGGGTGCGCAAAGTGTCGTACGCGCGGCGGAAAAGCTGCGCACTTCGCGGATCGCCCGTTCCCGCCGGGGTAAGAGCAAGGCACCCGAGAAGCGGCGGTGCCCGGCATCCGACCCTCCGGGCGACTGAGAAGACGACATCGGAAATAGAGGGAAATCAATGGACGACTCGGTCATTGACGTGCTCGTCGTCGGGGCGGGCCCCTATGGCCTCTCCGTGGGCGCCTACGCGCGTCAAGCGGGCCTGCAGGTGCGGGTCATCGGCATTCCCATGCAGTTCTGGCGCGAGAACATGCCGGCCGGAATGTTTCTGAAGTCCGAACCGTTCGCCTCCAGCCTGGGAAGTCCGGTCCCCGGCCTCGGCTTCCGCGAGTACAGCGGCGGATGGCCGGACGGGCTGCCCATTCCTGTCGACACCTTCGTCTCCTACGGCCTGTGGTTCACCGAGCACGCCGTTCCCGAACCGGAGCCGTCCCGAGTGCTGCGCGTCGAGCACACGCCGGGCCCCCGCTACCGGGTGATGCTGTCCACCGGCGAGGAGGTCAGAGCCCGGTCCGTGGTGGTGAGCGTGGGGGTCGGCCCGTTCTGCCACGTCCCGGCGGAGCTGGCGGCCCTGCCTCCGTCACTGGTGTCGCACAGCATGGACCACCGGGAGTTCGACCGGTTCAGCGGCAAGGAGGTCGTCGTCGTGGGCGCCGGGCAGTCCGCCCTGGAGACCGCCGTGCTTCTCGCCGACTGCGGCGCCCGGCCCGTCCTGCTCGCCCGCACTCCGAAGCTGTCCTGGAACGACCTGCCGGTGAAGGGCGCCGAACGTCTCACCTCCGTAGTGCGCGGACCCCGGCACGGCCTGGGCCGCGGGTGGCGCAGCTGGGTGCTGTCGGAACGCCCGCAGGTCGTCCGCTACCTGCCGGTCCGCACCCGGCAGCGGCTCGTGGAGAACACGCTCGGCCCGGCCGGCGCCTGGTGGCTTCGCGACCGCCTGGACGGACGGGTGACGCGGCTGCTGGGGCGGCGCGTGGTGGACGCGGCAAGGCTGGACGACGGGCGGGTGCGGATCGTCACCGAGGACCGCCACGGCGACCGCACCGAGGTGCGCGCCGACCACGTCATCGCGGCGACCGGCTACGTCCCCGACGTGAACCGCATCGCTCTCCTCGACCCGGACCTGCGGCGGCGCCTGCGCCGCACCGGGCTGTCGCCGACGCTCGACGCCCACTTCCAGTCGTCGCTGCCCGGCCTGTACTTCGCCGGGCTCACCGCGGCGGCGACGTTCGGCCCGGTCATGCGGTTCGTCTACGGCGCCGACTTCGCGGCCCGCCGCATCGTCGGCCACCTCACCGCGACGATGCACGCCGGGTCTCCTTCCGGTGACACGATGACACCGGTCGGTGAAACCGCGATGGAGGTGCATCGGTAACGCGTCGAACGTATCGCCCCTGCCTGGTGATGCCGTACCGTGCTGCCGCTCGTAGGCAGGCAGGCGTTCTGACAAGGGAGGTCCGTCTGCACGTGACTGACATCGCTTGGTCGCTGGATCTCACGAGGCTCGAGGCTGCCACCCGCTACTCGGCCACGCCGGTCAGCGAGGCCGCCGTGGAGGTGCATCGGTGACGCGCCCCTGCCTGGTGAGTCCGCGGTGCGTTACAGCGGACGGCTTCTCGGCCGGGCAGGGGTGCCCGACACCAGGGTCCCGGAGCGGTCACTTCCCAGCTCTCGGGCAGAGCCGCATCTTCGCCATCTGCCCGAGAGCATCCTGGGGCGCGCGCCGGAACGCCACCGAGCGGCGCGACCCTGTCACCACGGACGCACGTCGTTTCTTCCGGCTTGTACCGTGAGGGCCTCTCACGGGACGCACATTGACACGGCGTTGACACGGGACTTCGCCCGACCGGCCGCCGCTTCCGCCCTTGGCGTCGGCTCACACGTAGGTGAAGGTCGCCGTGGACGACCCCTCGCCGAGGACGTTGAGCACCGTGACGGCGACCGTGCCCGTACCGCCGGGAGTCCTGGCGACGATCTGCGTGTCGGAGACGACGGTGAAGACGGCCAGGGCGCTGCCGAACAGAACGTCGGCGGCATGGGTGAACGACGAGCCGACGATGAGCACCGACTCGCCCCCCAAGGAGCTTCCCTGGGTCGGCTGCACGCTGACGACCGTCGGTATTCCCAGATAGCTGTAGAGGGTGAACGGTTCCGTCCGGCTCGTTCCGGCAGGTGTCGTGACCGTCACCTGGACGGTGCCCGTTCCGGCGGGCGCCGTCGCCGTCACCTCGTTGTCGGACACGACCGCGAACGACTGCGCGGGCGTCGTCCCGAAGTGAACGGCGGTGGTCTGGCTCAGCCCGACGCCGCGGATCGTGACGGTGTTGCCTCCCAGCTCCGGGCCCGCGTCAGGGGCGATCAAAGTGACCACGGGCTGGGGCGGCACGGCGACGTAGGTATAGGGCGCCTGGTCCGTGCTGGTGCCGAGGGGGCCGCTGACCGTCACGTTGACGGTGGCCGGCCCGGTGGCCGGCGGAGCGGCGGCGGTGATCTGGGTGTCGGAGTTGATGATGAAGGGGGCGGAGGCGGCGCCGAAGGCGACCCGCCCCACCGTGCTGAATCCGCTGCCGGTGATGACGACCAGGTTGCCCCCGCTCACCGGCCCCTGGGAGGGGTCGAGCCCGCTGACCACGGGTCGGGCCATGCTGCACCTCGCGTCCTGTCCGTGGAACCGGCGTCCCGGCCGGCGGGCGGCCGGGACGCGGCTGCGTCGGGTTCTGTGCTCGCGCACGATCCGGTGACCGTGGCCTACGTGTAGGTGAAGGTGGCCGGGGCGCTGGTCCCGCCGGGGGTGATGACCACGACGTCGACCGCTCCGGTCGGCCCGGCGGGCGCGATGGCGAGGAGTTGGGTGTCGGAGACGGCGGTGAAGGCGGCCTGGACGCCGTCGAAGGTGACCTGGATGGCGTCGCTGACGAAGGCCTCGCCCTCGATTTCGACTTCGATCCCGGCGGGACCGGTGGCGGGGTCCAGCGAGTCGATCACCGGGGTGTCGTAGGCGGTCGCCGCGTTCGCCAGCGTCGCCGTGCCGCCCGCGGTCCGGACGGCCACGCTCACGGGCTGGAACCACGGGTTGGCGCCCACGGGGGTGAGGGCGTCCGGTGTCACCGTGACCGAGCCGTCGCTGTTGATCGTGGGCGTGGCGGCGGTCGGGTCGCCGTTGAAGGACACCTGGTTGGTGGTGAGCAGGCCGTTCCCGGAGATGGTGACGGACCCCGGGGTCTCGGCCGAGATCTCGGCCGGGCTGACGCCGCTGAGGACGGGGGCCGCGATGTAGTAGAAGGGCAGCGCGTTGCTGGTGCCGCTGGTGGCGGTGACGGTGACGTTCTGGATGCCGCAGCCGCCGGGGACGGTGCAGGTGACCTGGGTGCCGTCGCCGTTGACCGTGGCGGGGACCGTCCTGCTGCCGATCCTGGCGGTGGTGGCTCCCGTCAGATCGGTGCCGTTGATGAGCAGCGTCTGTCCCGCGTTCCCCTGGTTCGTCGCCTGCGGCCCGCAGGCGAGGGATGTGATGACGGCCATGAGGGGTTCTCCTTTTCCGGTAGAACGGAACTGATCGAACGCGATCGAATGACGCGTCCTGGAATTGTTCGGGGCGATGCGCCGGGATCGCCGCCGCGGCGAACCCGGCGCGCGGCACTGATCGGCGGAGAATCCCGCCGGAGCGGCGGGACGCGGGGGTCGTCTGTGCCGTCCGCCGGTTGGATGAGACCGCCCCGAAGGGGCGAGAGGTGATTTGTTCACCTGCTATCGAAGAGTCTCACCTCAACTCGTATCGGACCAGTGTGCCCACGACGGCGACATTCCCGCCGCCGAAGGCGGGCAAACTGATTCTTCTGAGATTCCGCAAATGAATCTTGAAAACCTCCGTCCGGATCGGATATTGATCGGTCGGGGTGATCTGATCACAGCGTCGTACCTTCAGATGAAGGTCATTTCCTGATGCGGCGCCGTTCCGTCCCGCTGGTCGATTGATCTCAATTGAATGGCCCGTGCTGTCCGTTCGAGGGGGCGGTTGAACGATCTTTGTGGCGGCGCCGGCCTGTCTCAGCCCCCGGCGTCCCAAGGCGGTGCCCGGTCTGCCGGCCGCCGAGCCCCCACGCTCGGCGATCTGCGGCCGGCACGCCTCAGCGCCGACCAAAAGCCGTCGCCGGCGGACGCGGGTGCCACCGCGCAGGTCATGCATGCCGCCCCGCGTTCACTCCGTCCTGTCCGCGCCCATGAAGAGATCGCGCCTCAGACAGGTGCCTGGCGACCATAGGGACATTCGGGCGCCGCAAATGGTCGTCCTCGGAGGTGACGCGACGCTGTGACGGCCGGGGCGTCCCAGACCGCCGAGCAGATCGTGCGGACTACTACGATCCCGCAGCCCTCGAGGTCTCAACCGAAAATGGACGGTTGGCGTGTCCGTGAAGCCGTCGAGCTGATAAGGGGAGCGACGAAAATTCCTGTACCGGTCATTCACCGGCAGGCTGCATGGACGCGGTCGCTCGAAAGCGGATGTCGCCGAACAGCGCGGTCTGATCAGCGTGTGCTCTCGGGGCAGCTGCGAGGTGAATCAGCAGACAGCGGGCGGGCGCGTGATCTGTTGAAGATCGCAGTTGATGTTTATGTGGGTATGTCCTGATCGGGCGCAAATCGCGCTTCACTTCTCATGGTCGCCGCGTCCAGTGTCAAGGTAAATTCTCATCCGCTTATGGTAGATCGACTGTTCCTGAGGTCATCTGGAGAGTACAAAAGATTCGTCTCATCGCAAAGGAGGTCTCCAAGGTGGCCCCTTCGATAAGGAAAGCGGGCGGGGCGCCCCGTCCCGGATCGTCAGGCCGTCTCCGCTTGCGGGGACGGCGCTTCGGTCCCGGGCGCCTGCTGGTCGCCGCGGCCGTCCTGGCCGGAATGACGGCGACGATGGCGCCGCCGACGTCGGCCGCGTCCGCCGAGCGGCAGCAGCAGCGGACGGTGACCTACGTCGCCAACTCCGACTCGGACACCGTTTCGGTGATCGACGCGGCGACCGACACCGTGGCCGCCACGATCCCCGTCGGCGACGGCCCCGCGGGCCTGGCGCTCACCCCAGGCGGCACACGCGTCTACGTCGCCAACGCCGACTCCAACGACGTGTCGGTGATCGACACGTCGAGCAATGCCGTGATCGCCACGATCCCCGTCGGCGGCACGCCCCTGGACGTCGCGGTCAGCCCGGGCGGCGCGCGCGTCTACGTCGCCGACTTCAGTTCGAACACCGTGTCCGTGATCAACACGTCGACCAACACGGTGATCGGTACCGTCCCCGTCGGCAGCGCTCCGAGCGGGCTGGCGGTGACTCCAGGCGGCACTCGTGTGTACGTCGCCAACTTCTCGTCGGGCGACGTCTCGGTGATCAGCACGTCGAGCAATGCGGTGACGGCCACGATCCCGGTCGGGAACGGCCCCGTGGAGGTCGCGGTGACCCCGGGCGGCACGCGCCTGTACGTCGCCAACTTCATCTCTGACGACGTCTCGATCATCAATACTGCGAGCAACACCGTGACCGGAACGATCCCCGTCGGCGCCGCGCCCCGTGCACTGGATGTCACTCCGGGCGGTACTCGCGTCTACGTCGCCAACAGCGGCTCGAACGACGTATCAGTGATCAACACGGCGACCGGCACCGTGGGCACCACGATCCCCGTCGGCGACAGCCCCCGAGGTTTGGCGATCACTCCCAGCGGCTCTCGTGTCTACGTGGCCAATGATCTCTCGGGGAACGCGTCAGTGATCAGCACGTCGACCAACACGGTGACGAGCACCATCGCGCTCGGCAACGGACCCTTCGGGGTGGACAGCGGGCTCGTCCCCGAATGAGCCGCCGACCGCGGCGGGACAGGAGCACCCGAATACCGACGTAGATCTCGGGGCTCTCGACTGCTGGGAGATCACAGCGTCCTCGGCACGCTGACGGCGAGCGCAGAGCCCCAGCCTTCTCCTCATGGAGGTCTTCCGGCCCTGGAGTGTCACAAACGCGGAAGTTCAGACCACCAGGGCCGGAAGCCTCTCTTCTGCAACCACCACAGCAGCTTTGCCGAGGCCCTGGACAACCAGGCGGTGAAGGTAGATCCGCCGGCATCGACGTCGCTTGGGGTGACCCGCCTGGACGACAAGCCGCCCAGAGGCGGCCAGTGGACCGTCTCCCAGTGGCTGGTGTGATGTGTCCGAGCGCCACCGAGTGGCGGCTCCTGCGCACTCGCTTCTCCCGGTGGGCTTTCGACACAACCTCCGCCGAATGACGCAGGCCGCCCGGGCCTGCGCCGACGCAGCTAGAGAACATCGACGCGTCGTTGCACGCCCGGCACGTCGCCGACACCGAAAGACATGAGATGCGGCTGCTCTCGGAGCGGGCCGATCACTGTGATCCATCGGGCCTGCGACCACAGAGGACGCTTGAACGCTGCTTCAACTCGACTTACGTAGGGCGTGGCAGCCCGCCCGCACTGCTGCGAGACCACCGGTTCCCAAGCAGCACGTCCACCTGCCCCGTCACGTGGCCATGGCACCGAGACGACACGGGCTGAAGCGCCTTGGCAGGGGGAGTGGCCGGGAAGAGGCGAAGCTGGGAATGCGTCCCGGCAGGCTCGGCTCGCTCACGGTATGGCCGTGGGCAGAGGTCGCAACCATGATCTGCGGATCACGCGACTGAGCGCTGCGCGTGGACCCGACCCGCGAAATGGATCATGCGGACGTCTCTTCAGCGGACGCGCTGAGTCCACGGAGCAACGAACCGATGACGACACATTTGTACTTTTTGCGCCAAATGCCCTCAATGTGTTGATTGTGCCCGTGACGCTCGTTAAGCGGCATATGCGCCACACGGTTTGACCAAATTACGGTCCGCTTTCGGTAGATCAGCTATGGCGAACTCTAATTCGAAGAGTACAAACGATTTGTCCTACCACAAAGGAGGTCTCATGATGACCCCTTCGATCAGGAAAGCGGGCGGGGCGTCCGGCTCCGCCTCGCCAGGCCGTCTCCACTGGCGGGGATGGCGGTCCGGTCCCAAGCGCCTGCTCGTCGCCGTCATCGTCCTGGCCGGCATGACGATGGCGACGGCCGCGCCGGCGTCGGCCAAGACCACTACGCAGCAGCAGCAACAGCAGGTCACCTACGTCGCCAACAGCGGAGGGGACAGCGTCTCGGTGATCGACACCGTGACCAACACGGTGATCGACACGATCACCGTCGGCGACGGTCCCAGCGCGCTGGCGATCAACCCGGCGGGCACTCGGGTCTACGTGGCCAACGCCACCTCGGGCACCGTATCGGTGATCGACACTTCGACCAACACCGTGATCGCCACGATCACCGTTGGCGCCAATCCCACGGGGCTGGCGGTCACTCCCGGCGGCACCCGCGTCTACGTGGCCAATACCAACACGGACAATGTGTCGGTGATCGACACTTCGACCAACACCGTGATCGACACGATCACCGTCGGTGACGCCCCGATAGGGGTGGCGGTCACTCCGGGCGCCACCCGGGTCTACGTGGCCAACTCCGGCTCGGACAACGTGTCGGTGATCAGTACGGCGACGAACACGGTGACCGACACGATCACCGTCGGTGACAATCCGCAGGAGCTGGCGGTCACTCCGGGCGCCACCCGGGTCTACGTGGCCAACTCCGGCTCGGACAACGTGTCGGTGATCAGTACGGCGACGAACACGGTGACCGACACGATCACCGTCGGTGACGCCCCGCGAGCGGTCGCGGTGACTCCGGGTGGTACGCGGGTCTACGTGACCAATCAGGGGACGGACGATGTGTCCGTGATCAGTACGGCGACCAACACGGTCACCACGACCATCACCGTGGGTGACAATCCGCAGGGTGTGGCGGTGACTCAGGGCGGTACGCGGGTCTACGTGACCAACACCGGCGCGGACAATGTGTCAGTGATCAGTACGGCGACCAACACGGTCACCGGAACCATCACCGTAGGGGACGCCCCCATCGGGGTGGACAGCGGGCTCATTCCCGAGTGAACCGCCGACGGCGGCTGGCGTACCGCAGCCCGTCACTTCGTGCACCCCTGCGCACAGACGTCGAGAGCTGACCTGATCTCGCTCACCAGCGGTCGGCGAATGCCCTGACGCAGCGCGGAAGGTGGCCTTCCGGCCCTCAAAACGGCATCGCGAGGTCTCGAGAGGCGCAGGGCCGGAAGGCACCTCCGCTGCAGGAGGACGGTCAGGAAACCGAAGTTGGCCTCCATAAACTGGAACGGGAGCTAGACGAAAGTGGTGGATTTCGTCGATCGGCTGGTCGAACTCAACCAGTAGTGCCCTATCTCTGTGTCTCACGGCATCAGATCCGTCCATTTCATCCATTGAGTGATTCGCGCCCGCGCGTTCCATTGAACCAACTAAATCCATTGCTATCAGAGAATGTCCTGTCCCCTTCGCAAAGGAGGTCTTCAAGGTGGCACATTCACGCGAGGTCGCGAGAGGGGAGGCCGGCCCAGGCCGTCTCCAGCGGCGGGGATGGCGGTCCGGTCCCAGGTGCCTGCTGGTCGCGGCGGCCGTCCTGACCGGAATGACGATGGTGATGGCCGCGCCGGCACCTGCCACGACCGCTGTGCAGCGGCAGCAGCAACAGCAGGTCACCTACGTCGCCAACTCCGGCTCGGACAATGTGTCGGTGATCGACAACGTGACCAACACGGTCATCAACACGATTACCGTCGGCGACAATCCTGCTGCACTGGCGATCACCCCTGGGGGCACTCGGGTCTACGTCGCCAACTCCGACTCGGACAATGTGTCGGTGATAGACACCTCGACCAACACCGTGACGGCTACGATCAGCGTCGGTGACAATCCGCAAGGACTGGTAGTCACTCCGGGCGGCACCCGCGTCTACGTGACCAATTTCAACTCGAACAACGTGTCTGTGATCAGCACGGCGACCAACACGGTGATCGACACTATCACCGTCGGTACCAATCCACAGGGGTTGGCGGTCACTCCGGGGGGCACCCGCGTCTACGTGGGCAATTTCGCCTCGAACAACGTGTCTGTGATCAGCACGACGTCGAATGCCGTGATCGACACGGTCACCGTGGGCA
The DNA here is from genome assembly GCA_003001795.1 of Actinomadura viridilutea. Lineage (GTDB taxonomy): Bacteria > Actinomycetota > Actinomycetes > Streptosporangiales > Streptosporangiaceae > Spirillospora > Spirillospora viridilutea. The sequence continues at coordinate 307,394 of PVNI01000001.1, forward strand.
CCAACCCGGTGGGGGTGGCCGTGACTCCGGGTGGTACTCGGGTATACGTGACCAACACCGATTCCGACAATGTATCGGTGATCAGTACGGCGTCGAACACGGTGATCGACACAATCACCGGGGGTGACCGGCCAGGGGGTGTGGCTGTGACTCCGGGTGGTACTCGGGTGTACGTGGCCAACCACGATTCCGGCAATGTGTCGGTGATCAGTACGGCGTCGAACACCGTGATCGACACGATCACCGTCGGTATCAATCCGCGCATGTTGGCGATCACTCCGGGCAGCACCCGCGTCTACGTGCCCAATTTCGGCTCGGACAATGTGTCGGTGATCAGTACGGCGTCGAACACGGTGATCGGAACCGTCACCGTCGGCACGGAGCCCACCGCGGCGGACAGCGGGCTCATTTCTGAATGAGCCGCCGGCGGCGGCTGGCGTACCGCAGCCCGTCACCCGAGCATCGCCGCGCACGCACACGGAGATCCTGAACTGATCTCAGCTCACCAGCCGTCGGCGAATGCCCCCGACGCAGCGGGGAAGGTGGCCTTCCGGCCCTCGAAAGATCGGGATCGCGAGGTCTCGAGGGGCGCAGGGCCGGAAGGTGTCACCGCTGCGGGAAGGACAGTCAGGAAACCGACCTAGGCCGCTACAGTTCGGACCGGAGCTAGACAGATGTCGTTGAAATCTGTCGACCGTCTCGCTCAACTCAATCATTTGCAACCTTCCCCGGTCCCATTCGACATGTGACCTGTCGATTGACTAGAACGTAGCCCATGCATGTAAATCAACGGACTATGGGCCTTCCAATCGGGAAGTGCCCCGGCGCAAAGGAGGTCTTCAAGATGGCACGTTCACGCGAGGTGGCGAGAGGGGAAGCCGGCTCGGGCCGCCTTCACCGGCGGGGATGGCGGTCTGGGCCCAGGCGCCTGCTGATCGCCGTGGCCGTTCTGGTCGGCATGACGATGGCGATGGCCGGGCCGGCGCCGGCCACGACCGCTGCCCAGCGGCAGCAGCAACAGCAGGTCACCTACGTTGCCAACCAAACCTCGGACAATGTGTCGGTGATCGACACCTCGACCAACACGGTGGTCGACACGATCACCGTCGGTGACGCTCCGCGGGGGCTGGCGATCACTCCGGGGGGCACTCGGGTCTACGTGGCGAATGCCGACTCGGACAATGTGTCGGTGATCGACACCTCGACCAACACGGTGGTCGACACGATCACCGTTGGTGACAGACCGTGGGCGGTAGCGGTCTCTCCGGGTGGCACCCGCGTCTACGTGGTCAACCGCGACTCGGACAACGTGTCGGTGATCAGTACGGCGTCGAACACGGTGATCGATACGATCACCGTGGGTGACGACCCGACGGGGGTGGCGGTGACTCCGGGTGGTACCCGCGTCTACGTAGCCAATCTCGGCTCCGACAACGTGTCGGTGATCAGTACGGCGTCGAACACCGTGGTCGACACGATCACCGTCGGTGCCGCCCCGGTGGCGCCGGTCGTCACTCCGGGGGGTACTCGGGTCTACGTGACCAATGCCGGTTCAGGCAGTGTGTCGGTGATCAGTACGGCGTCGAACACGGTGATCGACACGATCACCGTCGGTGCTGCTCCGGAGGGGCTCGCGGTCACTCCCGGTGGTACTCGGGTCTACGTGGCCAACAATGTCTCGGACAATGTGTCGGTGATCAGTACGGCGTCGAACACGGTGATCGACACGATCACCGTGGGTGACGGCCCGCTCGGTGTGGCGGTGACTCCGGGTGGTACTCGGGTCTACGTGACCAATTTCGTCTCGGGCACTGCGTCGGTGATCAGTACGGCGACGAACACGGTGACCGGAACGATCACCGTCGGTACGGGACCCGTCGGCGTGGACAGCGGCCTGATTCCCGACTGAACCACCCTGTCGTGGTCGTCAGCGGACCAGCTGCAGCGTCCATCTAGGAACACTGTTCTTCCGGCCCCCAATCGATCGCTCATCCGAAGTTGCGATAGATCCTGGGCCGGAAGACGGTGGCTCCAGTAAACCATCGGCGGAATGTCGAGAGCGGCTACCGCGGCCTGGCTGAGGGGCAGAAAGATCCGTTCTGGTGGAGAAAAGCCGTATCCCGGCGCAAAGGAGGTCTCAAGATGGCACATTCACGCGAGGTGGCGAGAGGGGAAGCCGGCTCAGGCCGTCTTCGCCGACGGGGATCGCTGTCCGGTCCGAGGCGCCTGCTGGTCGCCGCAGCCGTTCTGGTCGGCATGACGATGGCGATGACCGCGCCCGCGCCGGCCACGACCGCTGCCCAGCGGCAGCAGCAACAGCAAGTCACCTACGTCGCCAACCAAACCTCGGACAATGTGTCGGTGATCGACACCTCGACCAACACGGTGGTCGACACGATCACCGTCGGTGACGCTCCGCGGGGGCTGGCGATCACTCCGGGGGGCACTCGGGTCTACGTGGCGAATGCCGACTCGGACAATGTGTCGGTGATCGACACCTCGACCAACACGGTGGTCGACACGATCACCGTCGGTGACACCCCGTGGGCGCTTGCGGTCACTCCGGGTGGCACCCGCGTCTACGTGGCCAACCGCGACTCGGACAACGTGTCGGTGATCAATACGGCGACGAACACGGTGATCGACACGATCACCGTGGGGGACGATCCGGTGGGGGTGGCGGTGACTCCGGGTGGTACTCGGGTCTACGTGGCCAACGGCGGCTCGGACAACGTGTCGGTGATCAGTACGGCGACGAACACGATCGTCGACACGACCACCGTGGGTGACGGCCCGGTGGCGCCGATCGTCACTCCGGGAGGTACTCGGGTCTACGTGACCAATCAACTGGCTGACAGTGTGTCGGTGATCAGTACGGCGACGAACACGGTGACCGACACAATCACGGTCGGCGTGTCTCCGGAGGGGCTGGCGGTCACTCCGGGGGGTACTCGGGTCTACGTGGCCAATGTCGGTTCGGACAACGTGTCGGTGATCAGTACGGCGACGAACACGGTGACCGACACGATCACCGTAGGCACCAATCCTCTAGGGGTGGCGGTGACTCCGGGTGGTACTCGGGTCTACGTGACAAATGGCCTTTCAGACAGCGTATCGGTGATCAGTACGGCGACGAACACGGTGACCGGCACGATCACCGTCGGTTCGGAGCCCGTCAGGGTGGTCAGCGGCCTCATCCCCGACTGAACCACCCTGTCATGGTCATGAGTTGATCAGCTGTGGCGTCCATGTAGGAACACTGTTTTTCCAGCCCTGGACCCATTCAAAAATTCGAAGTTGCGACAGGTCCAGGGCCGGATGGCGGTCGCTCCAGTAGACCATCGGCGGGATGTCGAGAGCGGCTACCGCGGCCTGGCTGAGGGGCAGAAGGGCCGTTCTGGTGGGAGAAAGGCCGTATCCCGGCGCAAAGGAGGCCTTCACGGTGGCACATTCATGCGAGGCGGCGAGAGGGGACGCTGGCCGCGGCCGTCTCAGCCGGCGGGGATGGCGGTCCGGTCCAGGCGCCTGCTGATCGCCGTGGCCGTTCTGGCCGGACGGAGCGCCACCAGGGGGCCGAGGCCGCTCGGCGCCTGGTGCGCACTTCGCCAAGGGGGAGAGGCGACTGTGCGAGGCGGCGCGGTGGCCTTGGCGCGCCTTCGCGTGAGAGGTTGTCGGCCGCCGACGGTGGGCGAAGTAGCGGGTCAACGCCTGGCGCACGTCGCAAATGATCAGCTCGCCGTCCGTGCGAGCGAGGTCGACCAGAGCGGTCTGATTCGTCATCCGGCATGGTCACGTTGATGGCGTGTGTCCGTTGACCATGGGGCGGTGGGCTCGGGCAGGTCAGCGCTTGGACGGGTGGGCGGATCGGTCGTAGCGGACCGGTCGGCGATCAACGGACCGGGTAGGTCCCGGCTGTTCGATCCCTCGTACCCGCCAACCGCTTGCCGCCCGGTGCGGCAGTCAGATGGCCGTCGAGGGGGAGGGCGTGGGGCGTGGTGGGGAGAGCCGCGGACTCGCCGACGGGTGTCGATTCCGGAATGTCGTGGATCTGAGGGGTATTCGGTTTGCGGCGGAGTCGGTGGGGCGGCCCGCCGAGATGCCGCGATACCGCTAAGAAAAGGGAACGGCAGGAGAAGTGCCGACGTCGCCGTACGTACGCCCAGCTTGAAGTCGTCCGCCTATATGGCGGCGTCATCTTTAGCAGTCATGTCGTGACGGACTGATCTCACCGTGCAAATTTTTTCGAGCGGGGAGTGTCAGTTTACTTTTATTGAAACATCGGGTCGGCAGGCTAGGTTCTGCTGGCGCTCCCAGACGGCGGGGGCGGTGTCCGTGAGGCGTACGTCGCCTCGCCGCGACTGACGGAGGAGAATCACGATGTTCAAGAAGACTTTCGCGGCCACGGGTCTAACGGTCGGTGCGGCCGCCGGGGCCCTGTTCCTGTCCACGCCCGCGCACGCCGACGAACAGACCGACGCTCCGCAGAACGTGATCATCATCTACAACACCAACACGAACACCAACACGAACAACAACTCGGCCACCGCGACCGTGAGCGTCCCCGGCCTGCTGTCGCTCCTGGAGCTGTGACCGCGTTCCGGGCGGACGCGGAGCGGTGCGCTCCCGGCTGCCGATGCCGGGGTTGTGACACCGAGATCGGCGTAAGCCGCTCAACAGCCTGATCCTGGGATGCCGGAACGATCGCGTTCCGGCATCTCTCCTTATGGCGCCGCGCCGTCCGCACCATGGTCTATAGGTGTGGCGGACAAGCCGCAGCGCGCAGAGGAGTCCGGCTGTGCTTCCCCGTTCAGTCCGCGCTCCTGGTGCGAGCCTGGCCAGTCCGGACGGCTGCGGCTGCCACTGCGAACGTCGCCGGTCGAGCGGGTGGCGCCACAGATCGCGGATGTGCGGCCCCGGCAGGAGAGGCGGCAGAGCATGCGGCTTTCACTGGAGGGCGTCCGCTGATGCTCGTGCGGGCGGCGCTGCGGTGGTTCCCTGACCGCTTCGCCCTCGTGCGTAGGGCGACATCCGTCCTCCGTACCGCCTGCAGAACGCCGGGCGTCACTGGAACGGCGCCACGATCGGATCGTGTGGTCACGGACGGCATGCCTTCGGCGGCTCGCCATGGTCGCCGGAGGCATGCCGTGCCCCCGAAGGCGCTGCACTTCACGGCCCCGTATGCAAACGGCCGGGCGAGGCCCCCGATAGACGCCCGGCAGCCTGTCGAAGCGCCCGCCGGCGGCGGCGATGACGCATAGTCGCGCGGCGCATCCCGCTAATCGGAATGGCCGAGTGCGTCTCCGCCGCACGTCTCGTTGTGAATTCCAAAAGGCGCGAAAGTCATTCTCCGGTGCGATTGGCGGGCGGTCATCGGCCGAAAGACGCGTTACCGGCCGCGGGTGGAGCTATGTCCAGATTGCTGGATTGGTGCTGATCGCCCCGAGGTTCATGCGATCAATTTATGATTCACTCTGACCGGTTTTTCGTGCTCTTTTTCCTGTCTTTGCATCGCCGCCAATACTCTTGATCGCGACGGTGGACATCGATGCTCTCCGAGTCGTGAGCACCACGCATGACGAGAGCGTCCCCATCAAACAACTTGTCCACGACAGGTGAAGGAGAACCACGATGCTGAAGAAGGCCTGTGCTGCGGCTGGCCTGGCGATCGGCGCGGCGGCCGGGGCTCTGCTCCTGAGCTCGCCCGCTCAGGCTGCCCCGCGCGGCGGCGAGGACATCAACGCGCAAGCGCAGAGGCAGACGGTGACCATCACCGCCAACAACACCAACACCAACACGAACACCAACACGGCGACGGCGACGGCGACCGCCAACGCCAGCCTCCTGTCCGGCGGCGTGATCTGAGCCGGTCGTCGAGGCAAGCAACGTCGCTCTGATCCATCCGATCGCGACGAGACGCGGTCGGCATGTGATCGACCGGCAGAGCGGGGTGCTGGGACGGCAACGTCCCAGCACCCCCTTTGTCATGTGCGGAGAAGAACGTGGGGGTTGTCAGGACCCAAGCCGGAAGCGGGTGGATCCTCCCGGCTTGAGGAGGCGGTGTCCCTGGTCGGCGCGCAGGCGCCTGGGCGGTGTCCGACTGGTGGCCGCGGCCGTCGAATCGGACGGGTCGGCCCGTGTCGGGCTCACGCACCGTTGATGTGAATCGTCCAGTGTGGATGGGACGGGTGGACCGGTGGCCGTTGTCGATGCGACACTGGCGCCGATGTACGGCGACAAAACGGGAACCGCGTCCCTCTCGGCGGTATCGGGGGTCATCAGGGGGTGCGAGGTAGCGGACTGAAGCGCACCCGAGCCGCTTCTGCAAGCGGTCAAAGGCGCGCCGCGCGTGTCCGCGAATCGCCGCCGACGGCCGCGGTGAACCGTGACCGCCATGCCGCGTCGCGGTCGGGCGCCGACCTGTCGGCGCATTGGAATAGTGGTGAACGCTTGATCGAGCCGGACCGGCGCAGGGCGGTCCGCTGCTGATTCCGTCGGCCGGCAAATTCCCCGAAGCGCGTTATCGCGGGCAGATCGCCCTGTCGCATATGAAGCGCCTTATTGAACGCGACGCCAGGCTACCCACTTCGCCCAGTAGAAATTGTGGGTGTGGACGATCGAGAAGTCGTGCGGCGCCGTCGGCCAGCTCTTGGCGGCCGGCTGCTTGGGGTCCAAGGGGACGATGACCAGCGTCACGTCCTTCGACACGGACCCGGCCTTGGTGCGGTCGAACGCCCTCAGATGCCTGCGCGTCTGGAAGATTTGGGACACGATGACGCGCGGGTCCATGCCGACGGGGTCCATCGCCACGACGTCCCGCTCGTTGAGCCCGGCCGGCGCCAGCGAGGTCGTGAGGTCCATCTGCTTGCTCAGCGTGCGGCTGATCTCCAGCGCGGCCAGTGTGGCGACCGCGCAGTGCAGGGCGATGACGACGCCGAGGGCGGCCGGCCAGAACCTGCGGTGCCGCAGCAGCGGGATCAGCAGAAGCACGGGGAGCACGAGGCAGGTCGCCCAGCCCAGCCGGAGGTCGTGCCAGGTGCGGGTGAGCACGCTCATCTCCGGGAAGTCGAACAGCACGAAGATCTTGTCGGACAGCTTCCCGTCGGAGTACCACCAGACGACGAGGGCGCTCAGCGGCGCAAGAGCCGCCGTCACCAGCACCGCCCACCGGGTGCTCGCCCACCGCGCGCGGAACGCCACGGCGAAGCCGGAAAGGAAGAGCGCCGGTGCGACACAGGACAGGTATCGGCCGTAGACGAGATTGCTGACCGTTCCCTCGTTCGGTATCGCCGCGGAGGTCGCCACTGCGATACCGGCGGTCGTTCCCACCAGGAGCGCGGCCGCTGCCCGCACGGCCCGCGGTTCACCGGAGCGCAGTGCGACGACCACGGCGGCGATCAGACCGACACCGGCGATGCCCCAGGTGGAGGTGAGCAGGTACCAGAGCTTCCCGGTGACGAGGGTGAGCGTCCAGGCCCATCCGTCCAGGCTGGTCAGTCGTTCCTTGGCCAGACCGTCCAGGGTCTGGGCGCCGGCGGGGTAGAGCCGCAGCAGGAGCCACGCGTTCATGAGCCATCCGACGACCCCGCCGCCGGCGAGCGTCGCGGCGGACGCCAGGGTCTCGTTCTTGTCCGCCCAGTCGCGCACGAGGACGACCAGGAGCAGCGCGGCGTGCATCACGACGATGACGACGCCGCGGTTGTGCGTGGCGAAGGTGTAGGCGGCGAGCGCGCCGGCGGCGACGGCCCAGCGTATTCCGGCGCGAGTGAGCCACGAATGGACGCAGAGCAGCCAGCCGAGGACGGCCACGGGGAGCACCACGTCCGTCAGCGCGAATTGCCCGTGATGGAGGATTGAGGGCATCAATGCAGTGGCCATCGCCGCCACGTACGCCTTGCCCTTCGTGATTTCCAGGCGGCGCAGGGCGATGTAGGCGAGCGGGAAAAGGAAGGCGCCGATCAACGCGTTGATGGCCAGCGCGATCCGGTACGCGGTGAGCGGTTCCTCGGTGATGAGGTAGGCGGGGGCGATGAGCAGCGGATAGCCGCCCTGGTACAGCACGAGGCCCGACAGGTTGCTTCCTTCTCTTCCCGCGATGAATCGCGCGGCGACCAGATATCCCGTTTCGTCGGGCATGACGGGCGGCAGGCGGTGCGCCCAGCTGAGCGCCAGGCGGACGAGGAACTGCAGCAGCCAGCCGCCGGCCAGCAGGTGCGGCCAGGAGATCCGCCGTCCGGACGCGGCGGTCTTCGCGACCGCCTCCGCAGGTGCCCTCGTCAGCCCGAAACCCATGACGCTCGATACCTCGCTTCGCTCCCCGCCGGACGTGCGCCGTACGTTCCGCCCGAGCGCTCCGGATGATCAGAAGAAGGCTATTACGGCCCGTCCCAAAGCTCTGTGGTATTGGGGGTATGGCGCCTTTGAAAAGTGGTGCCCGTGGTGGATTGTTGGCCGCCGCTTGTCATGGGCCCTACTGAAGGCGGCGGGGCGGGGTGCGGGAGGGAATGCCGCAGGCGGGGCGTTCTGTCGTCATTTTTTGCGGCATTCCGATTTGCCGTCGACGGTGGACGCGTCCGGTTCGCCGGAACCGCCTCTCTCCGCCACCGTAAAACAGTCCGCCGAATCGGGTAAACGATGGCCGCGATCGAGACATTTCTCTGAGATCCGCCGGTGGAGCGGTGTTACCTTCTGCTTGGCAGACCCGTCGGCTCGCCCATCGGCTCTCGATTGAGCGGGTCCAGCGGCGGTCCGCCATGGATTCGGTTCTTTCCGGGGCCGCCCCGCCGGACCATTCCGGGCGACGGCGGGGCGATCCATGTCGATTCGCCGGATCGGTGTTCGGCATTCCGGAAAACGCCGAGAACACAATGATGACGCCATGATGGTGCGGGCAGCCGGCGATCGCGCGGGCTGGGCCGGCCGTTGCGGCGGCCATGCTCCGCCCGGAGCCGTCGGATGCCCGCTCCGGTGAGACGGCGTCCGAGACGGCGTCGGTGAATCGTCAGTGAGGAGCCAGGGTGATGTGGCCGGAAGCGATCCCGTCCGGGGCGCGGCGCCCCGCGGATCGGCTCCGCCCTGCCCGGCCGGCGCTCGCGGCGCGCATCGCGATCGTCGGCGGTCTCGCGCTGGCGGGTTGGATCGCCGCCGCGCTGCTGACGCACGCGGCCGACGCCGCCGTCACCGACACCGACGAGGTCGCGCTCACCGAGGCGGGCGGCGGACCCGCGGCGGGGCAGCGGTATCACCGACAGATCGTGGACGAGGTGCTGCGGGGCGTGTCGCGCCTGGTGGACGCGCCGGACGAGCAGGCGGCCACGGCGCCGGAGGCGCCGGCCGCCGACACCGTCCGGCGGCACCGGGCGCGGCACGCCGAGCCGCCCGCGCGGCTGCCCGACCCGGCGGAGCCCGACCGCCGCGCCGACCGCGGCGACCGTCCGACGTGGAGTCTGATGGACCGCGGCGGTCTGCTGACCGCCGAGTCGCTCCTGCGCGCCTTGGACGACGATCTCTCGGGCGGAGAGGCGGACTCCGTCGACGACGCGGCCATGCTGTGGCGGACGGTGAGGATGCTCGCCGACGTCTCCCGGCCCGCCGACGCGTTCGTCCCGGTCGACCTGCGGCCCGTGGTCGATGCCGCGGTCTCCGGTGACATGACGGTGTCGGTGCCGGAACCGATGGGCGGCGCCGACGCTCAGGTGCCGCCGGCGCCGTCGGGAGGGCCGGTCGCTCCGGGAGCCTCGGCGCAGTCGGCCGCATCGCCTCCCGGCTTCGACGGGGCAGCCGACAGGGCCGTCGAGGCCACGGCGCCTCCGGAGGAGGACGCGTCCTCCTCCGCGGACGTCGGTCTCGAACCGCGGGTCGCCTCGCCGGACGTCGCCGTGCAGCCCGCCGTCCATGACTGCCGGTCCTGCCGCACCAAAGGCGAGCCGCCGTCCCCTCTTCTTCCGTTCCCCATCGACCGCCCCGCCCCGGCCGATGTGTCCAGTGTGTCCGGAGGGCACGCGCAGCTGCCCCTCGCCGGGATCTTCCAGGCCCAGCCGCTGAAAGCGCCTCGCGACAGCGGCTTTTCGGCTGTTCCCTACGTCGCCCTGCAAGACATGATCGCGGTCGAGGATCTGGCCGCCGTCCCCGATTAATACGCCTCACGCCGAGCCGTCCCGCCGGGCCGTCCGCGCAACCGGCCGGGCGCGTTCCCCCGGGCCCCAGGTCCCGACGCGTCCCGGCAGGCCGATATGTCGCCCCCAGTACGCCGACGGCGCGCGGCCGCGGGACGCCGCGGGCGGCGGCGCGGACGGCGCGACGTCCACGCGGGCGCCGGAACCGCGCCGGCACATCCCGGCCCGCGCCGAAGACCACCCACCACCGGAGCAATGGTGCCCTGCACCGTCGCCGGGGCACGGCGCACCTCGCGCCGTCCAGCAAGTGCATCGATCAGGAACACACAGGACAGGAGTACACGAATGCGGAACTGGAGAAAGAACCTCAGCCGCGCGGCCGTGGCCGCCGCGGGCGCCGTGGTGCTGGGATCGAGCGTCTCGGTCGGGGGCGCCGCCGCGAGCGTCGCCCAGCCGGCCGACATCGACCAGATCCAGGCCCAGGGGATCCGCTCGGCCAACGGGTTCCGCGGGTGCGGCGACCTGGCGGGCATCTTCGCCAGGGCGAACATCGACTGCCCGTTGAACGACGTGGACGGCTCGTCGGACGGCGACGACGACCTGGGCCTGGACGGGATCAGCGCGTTGGGCGGCACCTTCAACGGGCCCGTCAACGCGTCCGGGGACGCCGTGGCGCTGGTGAACATCGCCAAGTCCTACGGCGACGACTCCTCCCCCAGGGGTGAGTGGAGCTCCTGCAACAGCTGCAACGCCGACTACTACGACGACTACGGCTCGGAGGACGCCAAGCCGTACAAGTCAAAGCCCTACAAGGCGAAGAAGGCTAAGAAGGCGAAGAAGCACAAGGCCCACAAGTCTCACAAGGCGCACAAGGCGCACAAGTCTCACAAGGCGCACAAGGCCCACAAGGCGAAGGCCCACAAGGCGCACAAGGCGAAGAAGCACAAGGCGCACAAGGCCAAGGCGAGGGGGAAGGGGCGGACGAGCCCGCGGCGCGGGTCCGCCTGGTACGCGGCCCCGGGCACCCTGCCGTCCACCCGGCGTCTGACGCGGCCCGCGCCGGAGGCCGCGGTGCGGGTGGCGGCGCAGCCCGAGGCGGCCGCGGCGGTCGAGCCGCAGGCCGCCGAGCGCGGGCTCCGCGCGTTCCTCACCAAGCTGGTCAAGCCGGGCGACCACCGCGCCGCGTCCTGACCGTCCCGCGGCAGGGCGTTCGCGTCGGCCGCCGGCCGCGCCCGCCCGCGGCCGAGCCGGCCTGAACGGAGCCGAACGACACAAGACGCCCCGGTGCGAGGCATCACCGTCCGGCCGAACGGTGATCCGCGGATTCGGATCGGGCCCGCCGCATCCGCGGTCGGCCACCTCGCCCCGGACGTCGTCCGATCCGGTCTCCGTCTCGGAAATCCATCCGCGACGGAGACCGGATTCTGTTTCCCCGCCTTCTTGATCAGAATTCGCCGCTCCCGCGCGCGACATCTATGAAACGTTTGTCCGATGGCTCATGGCGGGCCATCTATGCGCAGAAGGCAAAGCTTTCCGGAGACGGCGGCGTTGTTCTGCGGCGGCCTTCTCGCGAAGAAACTCGCGCGGTCATGCACTGCCAACCGGCTGACGCCGGGACTATGATTCGGTACGTGCATTGGTGGATTCAGCAGGCCCGCGATTCAGCGGCGGAGGCCCAGGCCGCCGACCCGTCCCCGGAGAATATGATGGCGGCCGCCCAAGTCGAGGCGCTGGTGTCCATGGCCGAAGCTCTGCACCGCATCGCCGCGGCCATCGAGAACCACGCCGGTCCGCAGCGGACCGGGATCAAACGCCCGAACGCCGACTGACCCGATCCTCACCGCGTCCGACCATTCCGCGGCGTTGTCGGCGGCCATGAGAAGAACCGTTCTGGACGCGTCCTGGAGCGGCTCCGCGACTGCACACGCGGCGACGAACGCGAACCGAGCACCGCCCAGAAAGCAGCCCACGACAGCGGAAAGCCGGTGTGTCCCGGGAAATCCCGGAGCACACCGGCTTTCGTCGTCGGACGGGTGTGGGGCTCACACGTCGCTGAGGGCCTTGCGCTCCAGCCTGCTGCCGTTGGAACCCGGCGCGAGCCGCGAGGGCTTGGTCATCGCCGACCGCGGCGGCTCCGCGACGACCTCGTGCTCCATGGTCACGGGGGCGATCCGTTCGTCCTCGATCATCTGGTGGTGGGCCGGGTGCGGCCCGTGGTCCGGACGGTCCCGCAGGCGCGCGGCGGCCTGCCGCAGCGCGCGCTCGCCGACCAGGCGGTTCAGCTCGAGGCCGAAGCAGTCGAGCTTGTCGGCGTCGGTGAGGTCGTCGCGGTGGCTGAGATCGGCGGCCAGGCTGCCCAGCCGCTGCGCCTCGGCCAGGTCGAACTCGCGCAGCAGGTGGCAGCACAGCTCGGTCAGCGCGGCGTGGTCCCGCTCGAACGACAGCCCCGCCAGATCGTTGTGCGACAGCCGGCTGAGCGCGCGCTTGCGCTCCAGCTCGCCGTCCAGGATCCGCAGGATGCCGTTGAGGACGGTGATCGGGCCGATGCCGACGCCCCGGTCGAGGGCGAAGGTGAACGACACGCGCAGCAGCGCGGCCGACCCGAGGCCCGCCGTCATCACCCGCACGATCAGCAGGCTCACCGGGTGCATGGTCTCCGGCAGGCCGAACGTCCACCCCGCCGCGGTGATCGCGATCAGGGTGAGGACCGACGCGGCGGTATTGACGAACACGTACAGCAGTCCGGCCGGCGAAAGGAACGCCGCCAGCGGCTTGTCGCGGTAGCGGACGATCAGTTCGGCGGCACCGAATCCGCCCCCGATCAGGGCGGCGGACGACATTTCGATGATCATTTTCTCCGTCCCGTCACGCCGTTCGCGCGTTCAACCGCCCGAAGGCGTACTCCTCGGTCTTGCCGCGCCTCGACAGCACCGACGGACGCTGCCGGGCGGCCGTTTCGGTGCGTTCGGCCTCCAGGAACACCAGCAGCCATTCCGCCGGCCCCGCGGCGCGGCCGGTGCGGGCTCGTCTCGTCTTCTCCCGGGCGCGCAGGAAGGCCAGCAGCCATTCGGCCGGACCGGACGCGGCGCCCCCTCGAATTCGTGCATCCATGAGAGAAACCATTGCGCACCGGCGGCCCTCGCGTCGACTTCTTCGCTGGCGCGTCAGGTAATCGCCGGGTCAGGGCTCGGAGCAATCACTTCTGCGGAGGTTCCGCGGCACAATACGCAGGATCGGGCGGATCGGCCCGGCGCGGCGGCCGCGGATCCGCTGTCGATCTTTATCGAGTGCGCCGACACGGTATTGTTCATCGCGGCGGCATCGGCGTCCCCGGTAACGTGGCACGGTGTCTCAACACCGAGTGGGTGATACTCCGGGCGAAATCCTCGCGCCGGCGGAAATGTTCCGGTTGGGCGCCGTGGAGAATGCGGAGATGATCCCCGAGGGGATGATGAACCGCAACTGGCGGCTGGTCACCGCCCGCGGCGCGTTCCACCTGCGCCGGATCCTCGACGTCGACCTGCGCACCGCCCGCCGCAACCTCGCCGCGCTCGCCGCCCTGGCCGAGGACGGCCTGCCCGTCCGCCCCGCGCTGCCCGCGCCCGACGGCGCCCTGGTCGTCGAGGTCGGAGGGCACGGCTACTGCGCGTTCCCGTGGACGGACGGCGTCCACGTCGCCGGCACCGACCTCGCGCCGCGCCAGGCCGCCGACCTGGGCGCACTGGTGGCCCGCCTGCACCACGCCCTGCTCCGCACCCCGCCCGCGCCCGGGTCCGCGTCCGCGCGGGCGCCGCGTCCCGCGGCCGTCGAATGCCCGGAGCGGGCGCTGGCCCGGACGGCTCGGCTGCTCGACCACATCTCCTCGCTGCGCTCCCCGCAGACCGCCGACCTGACCTTCGTCGTCCACCTGCGGCGGCGCACCCACCTGCTGCGGCGGTACGGCGCGCTGCGTCCCGCGCGGGACCGCCCTCCCGGGCCGTACGGTTGGACGCACGGCGACCTGCGCGCCGACAACCTCCTCTGGCGCGACCGCGCGGTCGTCGCCGTCCTCGATTGGGACCGGCTGGCCGTGCGCCCCTTGATGGAGGAGCTCGCCCGCGCCGCGCTCGCGCTGTTCGCCCGCGAGGACGGCGTGATCGACCTGCCGCGCCTGGCCGCGTTCACCAACGGCTACCGCTCCATCGCGCCGGTCGACGAGCGCGCCCTGGGCGACGCGGTGCGCCGCGTGTGGTGGAGCACCATGTGCGACCACTGGCATCTGGAGTACTACTACGGCCACTGCTGCGGCCACCCGCACCGGTCCGGCCCCGGCGCCCTCGACTGGTGGCTCAACGCCTGCGGCCGGGCGTTCGTCCGCGACTCCCGCATGCTCGACTGGTGGACCCGCCACTGGCAGGACGTCCGCGACGCGTTCGCGGGCCGGGGCTCCGCCTCACCCCTGGCCGCCTGACCCGGTCGGCCCCGCCGCCTCGCCGCGGCCCGCGCCGTGTCCGTCTTCGCCTGAGCGGCGTGTCCGTCTTCGCCCGAGCAGACGGTCGGCGGCTTCGGGGACGGCGGCCTGCCGAAGTTTTGCGGAGTTCGATGGAGGGGATTGGGTACCAGCCACGATCGGTGAGACGGCCTTCTCGTAGCGTAGCGTGTGGGAGGGAGGGGGCCTGTTGACCGAGGTATCCGGGTACGCTCCCGGGGCGCCGTGCTGGGTGGAGCTGGCCAGCCCCAAGATCAGGGCGGCCAGGAAGTTCTACGGGGGCGTGTTCGGCTGGCACTCCCACTCGTACAGCTACGACTTCGGCGACTACCACACGTGGACGCTCGGGAAGCCCAAGGGGCCCCGCGTGGCCGGGATGCGGGCGCTCGCCGGCACCGCGCAGACGTCGCACTGGACGTGCTACTTCGCCGTCGACGACCTCGGCGCCGCGGTGCGGCGGGTGCGCGCGGCGGGCGGCCAGGTGATCGTGGAGGACGCGGAGGTCGCGCACCTCGGCAGGCTGGCGCTGGCGGTCGACCCGGACGGCGTGGGCTTCGCGCTGTGGAAGGGACTCGCGTTCCAGGGCGCGGGCGTGGTGGACGAGCCCGGCGCGCTGTGCTGGCTGGAGCTGGGCTGCCGCGACCTGGACGGCGCCCAGCGCTTCTACGGCGACGTCCTGGGCTGGACGTTCGTGGAGCGGAACCACGAGGGCCTGACCTACTCCTATTGGCGGGTCGCCGACCGGTCCGTCGGCGGCATGGTCGTGCTGGACAGTCCGCTGCGGCCGCTGGAGCGGCCCCAGTGGATGCCGTACTTCGCCGTTGAGGACTGCGACGCGTGCGTGGCCAAGGCGGCGAAGCTGGGCGCCCGCGTCGCGGTGGCCCCGCGCGACATCCGCCCCGGCCGCTATTCGATCATGAGGGACCCGCTGGGCACGCCCCTGGCCGTCATCGAACCGGCCCGCTGAGCGGGCGCCGGCCCGCGAACGGTCCGCCCGCCGGCCGTGTTACCAGTCGCCCTACCAGTCGCCGCCGAGACTCCGCTTGGCCTCGGCGATGCGGTCCTCGTCGCGCCGGTAGAACACCCACTGCTTGATCTTCTTGCTGCGGACCAGGCCCGCCCGGGCGAGGATCTTGAGGTGCTCGCCGCAGGTGGGCTGGCTGACGCCCAGCTTCTCGGCGATGAACAGGGAGCAGACCCCGTCGCGGACCAGGTCGCCGTCGCGCTGCGGGGGGAAATGCCGTTCCGGATCGCGCAGCCACGCCAGGATCTGCTGCCTGCGGACGCTGGCCAGCGCCTTGAGGAGATCCACGTCCAGCACGGCAATGATCATGGCACGGTCTCGGCGCTCCGGCGGCGCGCTCGCCGAACGCGACGGGCCCGCCGGGATGCCGGCGGCGGCGAGCGGGCGGGGGAGCGCCGCGGACGTGCGTGCAGGACAATGGGGCTCCACGGCACGAACCCAGGCAGGGGAGCGGGCATGTACGCCGAAGAGCGGCAGCAGGAGATCCTGGCCCGGGCGCGGGCGAAGGGCCGGGTCGACGTGGTCGCGCTGGCCGAGGAGTTCTCGGTGACGACCGAGACGATCCGGCGCGACCTGACCGTGCTGGAGCGGGCCGGGACGCTGCGGCGCGTCCACGGCGGGGCGATCCCGGTCGAGCGGCTCGGGTTCGAGCCCGCGCTGGCCGCGCGGGACGCGGTGATGACCGAGGAGAAGGAGCGCATCGCCAAGGCGGCGCTGGAGGAGGTGCCGCGCGACGGCTCGGTGATCATCGACGCGGGCACCACCACGGCGCGGCTGGTGCGGCTGCTGCCCGCCGACCGGGAGCTGACCGTGGTGGTCAACTCCCCGCCGCACGCCACCGTCCTGGCCGCCCGGCCCAACCTCAACGTGATCATGCTGGGCGGGCGGGTGCGCGGCCGGACCCTGGCCACCGTGGACGAGTGGGTGCTGCGGCCGCTGGCGGACCTGTGCGTGGACGTGGCGTTCATGGCCACCAACGGCTGCTCGACGGCCCGCGGCCTGACCACCACCGACCAGGCCGAGGCCGCGGTGAAGCGGGCGATGATCGCCTCGTCGCGGCGCCGGGTGCTGCTGGCCGACCGCACCAAGATCGGGCAGGACTACCTGGTGCGGTTCGCCGACCTGTCCGACATCGACGTGCTGATCACCGACACCGGCCTGGACACCGAGCTGGCCGCCGAGCTGGCCGCGGCCGGCCCGGAGATCGTCCGCGTCTGAGGCGCGGCGCCCGGGGCGGCCGGGGCCGCCCCGGACGCGCGTGCGGGGGGCGGACGTTCAACACCAGTAGAGGGCGGAGTTCTCGCGGGTGACGTTGCGGAGCACGATGTCGCTGCCCGTGCACGGGCTCCAGCGGATCGCGGTGTTGCGCACCGTCAGGTTCTGCAGCGTGATGTCGCGCGACGGCGGGAACTCGGTGCGCGCGGCGATGCGGACCTCGCCGCCGCCGTCGACCGTCCCCGACCGTCCCGCGATCGTCATGTTGTAGCAGTTCTCCAGCAGGATGGCGTTGTTGCCGGTGTTCGCGATGTCCACCTCGTCGATCACGGCGCCGCCGCTCTCGGAGACGCAGAACACGCCGCGTCCGCCGCCCCGCGCCTTCACGCTGCCGACGCGGATGTTGATCGGGTAGGAGTCGCCCACGCGGCCGTTGCGGTTGGCGAAGCGCAGGGCGGCGTACCCGGTGCCGGTGCCCGCGCCGTCTGCGTCGACCCGGGTGACGGTCGCGTTGATGGTGTCGTTCAACAGCAGCCCGGAACCCCCGGTATTGCGGGCCGTGACGCGGTTGATGGCAAGCCCGTCGACGCCGTACGTCTCGACGCCGTGCGACGACGTCCCCGACACGTACACCTGGTCGATGCTGATGTCGCGGGAGCGGACGGAGCGGTCGCCGTGGTTGTCGATGCGCACGCCCAGGCCGCCGGACAGCCGCAGCTGGATGTCGCCGAGGACGACGTTCTCGACGTTCCGCATGAAGATCCCGTAGAGCGGGGAGCCGGTGACGTTCAGGTGGCGCACCTCGATGTCGCGCACGCCGCGGGCGTAGATCGGCGCCTGGTCGCCGGAGCCGGAGCCGGTGACGTCGATGGTGCCGCACACGTCGATCCCGGTGTGGTCGCGCAGCGAGATCCGCGACCCGGCGCTGATCGAGCCGCTGCCGCGCACCACCACCCACTCCTTGGCGGTGCGGCCCGCCGTCAGGCTGTCGATCGCCGCCTGCACGGCGGCCCGCATGTCGCCGCCGCTGTAGACGGTGCGCGAGCCGTTGCGGGCGGTCCAGGTGCCGCCGCTCTGCACCGCCTCGGCGTGGTAGGTCGGAAGGTCGCCGCAGGCGGCGGCCGCGGGAGGCGCCGAAACCCCGATCGTCAGGCCCGAGGCGGCGAGCGATGCCGCCGCGAGGACGGCGACGCGGGCGCGCCGGCGGGTGCGCCGGCCGGGTGAGGTGGTCATGGGCCCTCCTGGGCGTCGACGGGATTAGGAAAGCGTTTTCCGCTCTTCGTGTGGTAGCCCGGTCGCTCCGCGGCGGTCAATCCCGCCTTTCACGCTTTCCTCGGCTGCCCGGGGCGGTCCGGGGCGAATCGCTCACCGGTTGCCGGATGCGCGCATAACGTCCCGATGTCGGAGCATGCCCTCAGGATGTGCTCGGCGCGCGTGCGGAGGACGGCGGCAGGACCGCCGCCGTCCGGAGGGCCTTGTCCGGCGGCTTCTCTGGGCGGCGCGTCCGGCCGGACCGGCGACTGGACCGCGGCAGGATGGGGCCGCCGAGTTAGGTTAGACGGCAACGGTTGGTTCGACCGACTGGGAGAAAAGTCACGATGACCTCTCCTGCGACGGCCCGGAGCGGGCCCGGCACGGTGCGGCGCCGTCCGGGCGGCGGCGCCCGGGCCTGCCCGTTCGTCGGCTCGCCGGGCGCGTCCGCGCCGTCCGGCGCCGCCCGCGGCCCCTGACGTCCCCGCGGTCTCCGGTTTGCTGTGCACCGCTCGCCGGAGATGGCACGCTGGGAAACGCGAACATCGGCCAAGGGAGAGCGACAGTGGACTTCGCGGCGGAGGAGCAGGCCGTCGGCCTGCGGCGGGCCGGGCCCACGGTGCTGCGGATGGTGGTCGGCGCGCGGCTGCGCAAACTCCGCGAGGCCTCCGGGATATCGGCCGACCAGGCGGGTTACGAGATCCGCGGATCCGCCTCCAAGATCAGCCGGATGGAGCTGGGCCGCGTCGGCTTCAAGGAGCGCGACGTGGCGGACCTGCTCACCCTCTACGGCGTCACCGACCCGGACGAGCGCGAGGCGCTGGTGGAGCTGGCGCGGGCGGCCTCGGTGCCGGGATGGTGGCAGCGCTACCACGACATCGTCCCGCCCTGGTTCGAGCCCTACCTGGGGCTGGAGCAGGGCGCCAGCGTCATCCGCTGCTACGAGGTGCAGGTCGTCCCCGCGCTGCTGCAGACCGAGGACTACGCGCGCGCCGTGATCAGGCTCACCCACCCCCGCGCGTCCGAGGAGGAGATCGAACGGCGCGTCGCGCTGCGCCGCGAGCGGCAGCGCATCCTCACCCGCGACGACCCGGCGCGGTTGTGGGCGGTGCTCGACGAGGCCGTGCTGCGCCGCCCGTTCGGCGGCCGCGAGGTCATGCGGGACCAGCTGCGGCACCTGATCGACGTGTGCGCGCTGCGCAACGTCACCGTGCAGGTGCTGCCGTTCGGCGCGGGCGGGCACGGCGCGCTCGGCGGGCCGATCACGCTGCTGCGGTTCGAGGAGGCCGATCTGCCCGACGTCGTCTACCTCGAGCAGCTCACCACCGCGCACTACCCGGACCGGCGCGCCGACG
The DNA here is from genome assembly GCA_003001795.1 of Actinomadura viridilutea. Classification (GTDB taxonomy): domain Bacteria; phylum Actinomycetota; class Actinomycetes; order Streptosporangiales; family Streptosporangiaceae; genus Spirillospora; species Spirillospora viridilutea. Next base: position 326,819 of record PVNI01000001.1, read on the forward strand.
TCGACCATTACACCGACATCATGAACCGCCTGGTCGTGGACGCCGATTCGCCGCCCAAGAGCCTCGACACGCTGCGGCGGCTGCTCGCCGAGGACTGACGGCGCGGGGCCGCCCGGACGCGGTAGGCCACGGCGGACGGCACGCCGTCCCCCGGCCGTGCCGCCGTGACCCGCTCCCCCCCGCTTGCCGCGGAGCCGTTCCCCGACGTCAGGGGCGGCAGCCGTCCGGGGTTGCCGCCCCGCCCCCCAATGCGCCGCGGGAACGCTCCGTTGGTGCGAAGAAACTAGCCGTGATGGGCGCCGCGGGTTCGCGGGTCCGGGGCGGCAGTCGACGAGCGGTCGCCCGGATGCGACGAGCGGTCGAAGTCGCGGGCGTTCCGCCGGAAACGCGCGAATTGGGTGGTAGGAAGGGGCGGCAGAAGGGACCGGCAGGGGAGGGCAGGGCATGAAGGGCTTCTTCGCCGGCCGCACGCTGGCGGACCTCGGGCGGGACCTGCGGGCGGGCCGGACGAGCGCCGCCGCGCTGCTGGAGCGGGCGCTGGAGTCGATCGACCCGGACCTGAACGCGTTCGCCGCCGTCGACGCCGAGGGCGCCGCCGCGGCGGCCCGGCGCGCCGACGAGGAGCTGGCGGCGGGGGCGGACCGCGGCGCGCTGCACGGCGTCCCGGTCGCGGTCAAGGACGTCATCGACGTCGCCGGCCTGCCCACCGGCATGGGCTCGGCGCACTTCGCGGGGCACGTGGCCGCCGAGGACGCGGCGTGCGTGCGGCTCCTGCGGGAGGCGGGCGCGGTGATCGTCGGCAAGACGACGACGCACGAGTTCGCCTACGGCGCGAGCGGGGACGTGTCGGCGACCGGCCCGTCGCGCAATCCGCACGACCCGGCCCGGGCGTCGGGCGGCTCCAGCGGAGGCAGCGCGGTCGCCGTCGCGGCGGGGATGGTGCCGCTGGCGCTGGGCACCGACACCGGCGGCTCGGTGCGCATCCCCGCCGCCCTGTGCGGGATCGCCGGGTTCAAGCCCGCCTTCGGGACGTTCCCCGTCGACGGCGTCTTCCCGCTGGCCCCCTCGTTCGACCACGTGGGCGTGCTCGCGGCGACGGCCGCGGACTGCCGCACGGCGTACCGGGCGCTGACCGGTTCGGCCGAGCCGCCCGCGCCGCGCGAGGTGCGCATGGCCTGGGTCGACGGCATGGTGCCGATGGACGCGCAGGTCGAGGAGGCGGTGCGCGCGTCGTTCCCGGACCTGCCCGTCGAGCGCGTCGACCTGCGCGCGGCGCGGCGCGTGTTCGCCGCGATCCAGGACGCGGAGGCCTACGACGTGCACGCCGACCGGGTGGAACGCGCCGCGGACCTGTACCAGCCGCCGACGCTCGACCGGCTGCGCCGGGCCGGGCGCACGCCGGGCTGGCGCTACGTGCGGGCCGTGCGGGAACGCGAGGACTTCACCCGCGCCGTCGCCGACCTGCTCGGCCGCTACGACGTGCTGGTGCTGCCCACGGTCCCGCTCACCGCGCCGCTCATCGGGCAGCGCGACAGCGACCTGGGGCCGCTGCAGCCCGCGCTGGTGTCCCTGACGTGCCCGTGGAACGTGGCCGGGGTGCCCGCGCTGAGCATCCCGGCGGGGTTCGTGCGCGGCCTGCCCGTCGGCGCGCAGCTCGTCGGGCGGGCCGGGGCCGAGCACGTGCTGTTCGCCGCGGCGGAGCGCTGCGCGGCGTCCCGGGGCTGACCGCGCCGCGGAGCCCGCTCACAGGTAGAGGCCGAACAGCTCCTCGGGGTTGTCGAAGATCTGCGGCATGTCCTCGGCGGTGAGGGTGACCAGCTCCTTCTTGCCGGGCGGCTTCCCGTTCGGCGCCGCCTTCCCGTTCGGCGCGGCCTTCCCGGCGGGGGAGGTCCCGTCGGACTCCGGGGAGACGCGGGCGGCCAGACGCTGCGCCTGGTTCGCGACGGCCAGGTCGAGCAGGTTGCGCATCAGGCGGCCGTTGCCGAAGGACGGCCCGCGCGGGGCGCGCCGCAGCATGGCCCGCAGCCGGTCGGCCACGTCCGGCGCCAGGCGGAACCCGTCGGCGGCGGCGAGCTGCTCGAACACCGCGACCAGCTCGTCGTCGGTGTAGTCGGGGAAGTGCAGCTGCTTGGGGAAGCGCGAGTCCAGGCCCGGGTTGGCGGCCAGGAACTCGGCCATCTCCCGCTCGTAGCCGGCGACGATCACGATGAGGTCGTCGCGGTGGTCCTCCATCAGCTTGACCAGCTCGGCGATGGCCTCGTGGCCGTAGTCCCCGCGCATCGGCGACTGGGTGAGGGTGTAGGCCTCGTCGATGAACAGCACGCCGCCGAGCGCCCGCTCGACCAGGCGGCGGGTGCGCGGCGCGGTCTGCCCGATGTACTCGCCGACCAGGTGCGCGCGGGACGCCTCCACCAGGTGCCCCGACGACAGCACGCCGAGCTGCTTGTAGATGCGGCCGAGCAGCCGCGCCACCATCGTCTTGCCGGTGCCGGGGTTGCCGGTGAACACCATGTGCCGGGTCGGCGGGGTCACCGACAGCCCGGACGCGCTGCGCAGCTGCTCGGCGCGGGTGCTCGCGACCAGCAGCGCGATCTCCTGCTTGACGTTCTCCAGCCCGACCAGGCCGTTCAGCTCGGCCAGCGCGTCCCCGGCGCCGGGCGCGGTGTCCAGGGTGCGCGGGATGTCCTTGCGCCGCACCACCAGCTCCTCGTCCGGGCCGGTGCGGGCCCGCACGGACGCGACGACCAGGTCCGCCAGGTGCGGGGCGAGACGGGCGTTGCGCAGCGTCTGCATGGGCGGCGTCGCGGCCAGCAGTTGGCCCGCCGCGGTCAGCGCCTGCCGGGTGGCGCGCGCCCCGTGCCGCCGCAGCGCCCGACGGAACAGCTCGGCGTGCCCTTCGGGGGTGAACGGGCGGGTGCGGGCGACGCGGAAGCGCTGCAGCAGCGCCGGGTTGACCTCCCGCACGCGCTCGTCGCCGTCCTCGTCGCACAGCGCGACCACGTTGACGTCGGGGTGGACCGCGAGCAGCCGGTGCAGCTCCTCGGTCAGCGCCTCGCCGTTGCCCGGGTCGAGGGCGATGTCGTCCAGGCCCTCGATGACCAGCAGCCGCTCCCACGCGCAGTCGCGGACGTCGGCGTGCAGCTTGGCGACCGCGTCCGCCAGCCGCTGCCCGGCGAGCAGGTTGTCGGTGATCCACAGCGGCTCGCGGCCCAGCCGCAGGATGCGGGCGACCTCCTGGGCGGCGTCGCGCTTGCCGGTGCCGTCCGGCCCGGCCAGCAGCAGCCGCACGGGCGCGCGCTCGCGGCCGATCTCCGCCAGGACGGCCGACACCTCCGGCTGCCCGACGAGGGTGTCGACGACGGTCTCGCCGCCGTCGCCGTCCCCGGACGGCCGCGCGTCGGCCTGCGCGTCCTCGCGGGCGGCCCGCGCCTCGGCCTTGAACCGGGAGACCAGCGGGTTGACGACGCGGCGGCGCGGCGCGAACAGCCGCCGCAGGTCCGTCTGGAACTGCCCGACCGGGATCCACTCGGGCTTGGGGAACCACGGGTCGCCGGGCAGGCCCTGCAGGGTCGCCACGAACCGCATGGCCATGTCCAGCCAGGCGCGGCAGGCGTCGGCGGCGCCCGCGACCAGCGCCCGCACCAGCCACGCGCGGGTCTCCTCCTGCCACGGGCCCGGTTTGAACCCGCGCTGCTCGGCGGGGAAGCGGGCGGCGATCTCGCCGTAGAGGTCCTCGCCGAGCGCGACGGCCAGCTCGCCGGGCACCTGCTCGATGCTGCCCTGCAGCATCAGGTGGATGAGGTGCACCTCGACGGACTCGTCGCGCGGCGCCGCCGCGAGCAGCGCCTCGTGCGCCGCGAGCAGCCCCGCGCACACCCACTCCAGGTAGCCGACCGGCCCCAGCAGCTCGGGGACGGCCGCCAGGACGTCGTCGTCGGCGTGCGCGTTCCAGTTCTCCCGGAGCTCCATCTTCGGCAGGTTGACCTCGCACGGGGGCGGGTCGTCGTACAGGCGCAGCAGCGCGGTGCGCCGCCGCTCCAGCGGCTCGATGCCCTCGAGCACGGTCAGGCACTCGCGGGCCAGCTCGATCGCCAGCGCGCGGTCCGGCGCCTCGACGAGCCAGTCCACCGGGGGACGCCAGCGGCCGCCGGGGGCGTCCCAGCGCGTCATCCGGGTGCTGAGCGGGCCGGGGTTGACCATGTGGCGGCGCAGCAGCCGCTCCGGCAGCTGCGACCACGACCCGCCCTTGATCGCGCCGCCGCCGGGCAGGAACGCCAGGATGCCGAAGATCTCCGCGACCACGAGCGGCGCGGGCAGGGTCAGCAGCTTGTGCTCGTCGGTGGTCAGGTCCGCGCAGCGCGGATCGCGTGCCAGCGCGTCGATCCGGGCCCCGATCTCCTCGAACAGCCCGTCGGGCACCCGCCACGGGCCGTAGGCGTAGACGTCGAGGACCGGCTCGTCGGTGAGCAGTAGCTCCAGGTGCTCCGGCAGCCGCAACGCACACTCCCCAATAGTGATCAAACCGGGTAACAGCCTACGTTTTCCGGATGTGTGGGAACGTCGTTAAGCGGTGACGTTTCGGAGTCGACGTTTCGGAGTCGACGTTTCGGAGGCGACGTCCGGGGCCGGCCGGGGCCGGGGCTTTCAGCGCCGGCGTTCCACGGCGGCCTCGACCCAGCGGGCGGCCCGCAGGGCCTGCTCGCGCAGCTCGCCGCTCGTCCTGCCGCCCGCCTCGTACTCGATCTCGGCGGTGAGGTTGGCGACGCGGTAGACGACGGTGGCGCGCCGCTCCTCCGGCCGGTCCTCCACGAGGAACGCCTCGTCCCCCAGCCCGGAGACGTCGCGGAAGGCGTGCTCCGGGTCGGGGGTCCGCGGCGGCTGGGCGCTGTCGCGTTCGTTCCGGTAGCGGGTGCGCGCGGCGGCGACGGTCCGGTCGGCGACCAGGGTGACGCGCAGGTTCGGCGCGCCGCGGGCGCTCGACCCCACGTCGCTCCACCGGCACTCCGACCTCGGCAGGCCGGTCGAATGCTCGGGCGAGGAGTCGGCTTGGGCGGAGAAGCCGGGCACCAGCCGCGCCGCCTGGTCGGCGCTGATCGTCCCGCACGCGGACGGGGGCGCGGTGAAGCGGACCGGTTCGGACGAGGCCGCGCCGGCCGACCTCGACGGGCCCGGCGAGCGGGTCCTCTCCCGCGACTGCACGCGTTCCTGCGCGTGGAGCACCACCGCGATCGTGATCCCCACGGCGGCCGCGGTCACCGCCGCCCCGGTCGCCAGCGGCAGGAGCAGGCCCCGGCCGCGCCGCCGCCGGGCGCCGGACGGCACGGCCGGCCCCGACGGTCCAGAGGGCACGGCCGGCCCCGACGGCCCAGAAGGCACGGTCGGCCCTGCCGACACGGGCGGCCCGGACGGCGCCGCGGTCGGCACGGTCGGCAGAGGCCGCGGCGGAACGGTCCGGAACTCGGCCGGGAGGGGCGGCGGGGCCCCGCCGGACGCCACGGCCCGCAGCGCGTCCTCGGCGTCGGCGGCCGGCAGCCGCGCGGCCGGGTCCTTCACCAGCAGACCCATGATCACCGGCGTGAGCGGGCCGGCGGCGCGCGGCGGCGCCGGCTCCTCGGTGAGCACCGCCGCCAGCGTCCCCATCAGCGTGGCGCGGGCGAACGGCGGCCGCCCCTCCACCAGCGCGTACAGCGTCGCGCCCAGCGACCACAGGTCCGACTCCGGCCCGCCGCGCTCGTGCCGGGCCCGCTCGGGCGCCATGTACGCGGGCGACCCGATCAGCGAGCCCTCCCGGGTGAGCGTGGCGTCGCCCTCCAGCGCGGCGATGCCGAAGTCGGTGAGCACGGCGCGGCCGTCGTCGCGCAGGAAGACGTTGGCGGGCTTGACGTCCCGGTGCTGGACGCCCCGCTCGTGCGCCGCGCGCAGGGCCCGCAGCACGTCCAGGCCCACCCGCGCGGCCTGGTCGGGCGGCAGCGCACCCCGGTCGGCCAGGACGGCGTCCAGGGAGCGGCCGGGCAGCAGGTCCATGACGATGCACGGGCGGCCCTCGTCCATGACCACGTCGTGCACCGTGACGATCGACTCGTGGTCGAGCGCGGCGGCGGCGCGGGCCTCGCGGATGGCGCGCCACGCGGCGTGCTCGCGCTGGGCGGCGTCCAGGTGGCCGGGCAGCAGCAGCTCCTTGACCGCGACCTCCCGGCCGAGCTCCTCGTCGCGGGCCCGCCACACCACCCCCATGGCGCCCTGGCCGAGCCGCTCCACCAGCCGATACCGGCCGGCCAGCACCCGCGCGCCCGTCATGCGCGGCTCCGGAGGGACGCGGCGGCCCAGCGCGCCGCCTGCACCGCGTCGTCGAGCCCGCCGGTGCCGCGCCGGTGGGACACCTGGACCTCCACGACGGCCCTGCCCTGCCGGAACACGACGAAGACCTTGTCCATGGCCGCGCTCGTCCCGGTGTAGGTGTAGGTGAACGCCTCATCGCCCACCCCGCGCAGCGTCGACGCGGGGGACTTGCGCGCCCGCACGCGGCGCGCCCCGATCTCGTCCCAGCCCCACACCACCAGGTCCGAGCCCTTGGCGTTCTGGTTGCGCTGGCTGACGAACCTGGTGTGCGCCTCCTCCTCCGAGGACGGCCCGGGGTCGCCCGCCAGCCGGATGACGTCGCCGATGCTGATCCCGCGGTCCTGGATCGCCCAGATGCAGGTGCCGTCGTCCATCTTGCTCCGGTACGGCTCGCCGCCAGGGAGCAGTCGGCGGACCTGCGCCTTGGTGAGCGTGGTGCAGTAGTCGAAGGACGCGGTGGCGGTCGGGGACGGGGAGGGCGCCGTGGTGTGCGGAGCCGCCTGCGCGGCCGGGCTTCCGGCCGCCCGGGCCGTGGGACCGGGCCCTGGGTCGTCCGCCTCCAGCAGGCCGGACGCGACGCCGGCAGCGATCGCCGCCGCGCTCGCGACGCCGACGGCGACGACGGGCCAGATCCGCCGGCGCCGTGCCGGCGGCGTTCCCGGATGCGTCGCGGCGGTCGCCGCCGCGCCCGGCGGCGCCGGGGCGGGCAGCCCGGACGGCCTGCCCTCGGCCACGTTGCGCAGCACCTGCCGCACGACGTCCGCCGGAGGCCGGTCGTCGGGGTCCTTGCGCAGCAGGTACCACAGCAGCGGCCCCAGCGAGCCCGCCCGGCGCGGAGGCGGCGGCTCCTCCGACAGCACCGCGCCCAGCGCGGCCATCGGGCTGTCGCGCTCGAACGGCGGGCGTCCCTCCACGGCCGCGTAGAGGGTGGCGCCCAGCGACCACAGGTCGGACTCCGGCCCCGCCGGCTCCTCCCGCAGCCGCTCGGGCGCGATGAAGCCCGGAGACCCGATCACCGTGCCGGTGCTGGTCAGCGACGGGTCGCCCTCGAGCGCGGCGATGCCGAAGTCGGTCAGCACCGCCCGCTCGCCGCCCCGGTCGAGCAGCACGTTGCCGGGCTTGACGTCGCGGTGCAGCACGCCGCGCGCGTGCGCGGCGCACAGCCCGTCCAGCACCTGCAGCCCGATCCGGGCGACCTGGGGCGGCGTCAGGCCGCGCCGCGCCGCCTGCGCCAGCGTCTCGCCCCGGATCAGCTCCATGACGATCCACGGCCGCCCGTCCTCGACCAGCACGTCGTGCACGGTGATCACGTTCGGGTGGTCGATCAGCGCGGCGGCGCGGGCCTCGCGCCGCGCGCGTTCGCAGGCCACCCGGTGCCGGTCGGGGTCGAGCCCGTCGGGCAGCACGATCTCCTTGACCGCGACCTCGCGCCGCAGCGTCTCGTCCGTCGCCGTCCACACCGACCCCGCGCCGCCGCCGCCGAGACGAGAGATCAGGCGATACCGCCCGGCGAGCACACGATCAGGCATAGCCCGACCGTACCGGGTCGGCGCGGCGGTTTTCCCCGCAAACCCCGGCGCGGCGCGCGCGGCGGCCGGGCCGATGCGGCCGAACCAATGCGGCCGAACCAATGCGGCCGAAGCAATGCGGCCGAACCAATGCGGCCGAACCGATGCGGCTACGCGCCCGCGTGCACCACCCGCTGCCGCGGACGGCGCAGCGCCTCCACCGCCAGGCGCGCGGACGTGCCGATGACCGCGTCAGCCTGCGGCAGCACCGCGGCCGGCAGCGGCGACCGGGTGAACACCGCCACGGCGTAGCGGCCGCCGTCGGGGTACTCCACGACGCCGATCTCGTTGCGGATCGTGGGCAGCGTCCCGGTCTTGCCGCTGACGCGCACGTCGTCGTAGGGGAACCCGGACGACAGCCGGTGCGGCCACACCTGCAGGCCGAAGAACCGTCTCATCTGCGCGCACTCGGCGGGCGGGGCGGCCTCGTCCCGCCAGATCATCGCCATGAGCCGGGCCATCTCGCGGGGCGTGCTGCGGCTGGTGCGCATCGGGTCCAGCGCGCGCAGCCGCTCCAGCACGCCCGGCTCGGCCAGCCGCGCCCACAGCTCGCCCAGGTCGCGCACGCCGCCGTCCGCCAGCATGGCCTCGTGCAGGTCGCGGCCGGTGCCGACGACGCGGGTGGCGCGCAGCCCCAGCTCGGCGACCGTCGCGTCGATCGCGTCCAGCCCGACCGCGGCGAACAGCGCGTCGGCCGCGGCGTTGTCGCTGATGGTGATCATCATGCAGGCGAGATCGCGCAGCGACATGCGCACTTCGTCCTGCAGCGCGGACACGCCCGTCGGGCCGGCGCAGCGGTCCTCGGGACGCAGCGTGACCTGCGCGGCGGGGTCGAGGCGTCCGGCGGCGACGTGCCGGAAGAACGTCACCAGCAGCGGCACCTTGAACACCGACGCCAGCACCACCGGCTCGTCCGAGCGCAGACCGATCTCCCGCCCGGAGTCCACGTCGAGGGCGTGCAGGTACCCGGTGACGCCGGCGTCCCGGAACGCCGCCTCGATCCGCTCCACGTCCCCGTCCATGCGCTCCTTCGCTCGTCCCCGGCCCGCCCGTGCGGCGCCCTTGCCGCGCTCCGGCCCGCTCATGCCAGGAACCCCGAGGCCGGACGGGGCACGACGCGGCGCGGCGGCGCGGACGGCAGCGGCGTCATCCCGGCCTTCGCGCACAGCACGGCGGTGGCGGCGGAGGTGAACTCCGACACCGCGTGCTCGCGTTCGCTGTCGCGGCGCCACGCGCACGACACGCGCAGCAGCAGCGGCTCGCCCACGAGCGGCAGCCACGTGACCCCGGACGCGTCCGGGGGACGCGGCGTCAGCGCCACCGCCGACCCCGCCAGCACCAGCCCGACGGCGAACTGCGGCTGCCGGGCCTCGTGCACGGCGGGCGGGTCGTACCCGTGGCGGCGGCAGGCCGCCAGCAGCTCGTCGTACGGGCCGGGCGACTCCTCGCGCGGGAACAGCGCCAGGTCGCGTCCGGCGAGGTCGGCCAGGTGCACCTCGGGCGCGGCGGCCAGCGGGTCGCCGGACGGCAGCAGCACCCCGACCGGCTGCCCGAGCATCGGCCCGAGGCACAGGTCGCGCACCTCGCACGGATGGCGGACGACCCCGACGTCCAGCGCGCCCTCGGCCAGCGCCCGGATCTGCTCGGCGGTGCCGATCTCGCGCAGGTCCAGCCGCACCTCGGGGCAGCGCTCCCGGAACTCGGCGATCAGCGCGGCCACGACGGCGCCGGTCAGGTCGGCGGCCACGCCCGCGCGCAGCGCGCCGAGCTCCCCGCGGCGGGCGCGGTCGGCCAGGGAGCGGATGCGGTCCACGCGGGCGAGGATCTCACGGGCCTCGTCCAGCAGCAGCCGTCCGGGGACGGTCAGCTCGACGCGGCGGCTGGACCGCTCGAACAGCCGCACCCCGAGCTCCCGTTCGAGCCGCTGGATGCGCTGGCTGAGCGGCGGCTGCGCCATCCCCAACCGCTCCGCGGCCCGGCCGAAATGCAGTTCTTCGGCCACCGCGACGAAGCACTGCAGATGGGCCACGAGGTTCACGAGCAGCGATCATATCGATTCGGCTATGGCTGCGACACCCATATCGATCTTGGACTTTTCGCTGGTCGGATGGTGTGCTGTCGGGGCAGCGACACGAACAGGGGAGGAGCGATGCGCCGATCTCGCGGGGTCGTGGCGGTCGCGCTGATCGCGGCCGCGGCCCTGGTCGCGGGGGTGGCGGTGTGGGTGCTGCGCGCCGACGAGGGCCCGCGCGACACCGCCGAACGCTTCCTGGCCGCCTGGGAACGCGGCGACCTGGACGCGATGCGGAGGCTGACCGCCGATCCGCCCGCCGACTTCCGCGAGCGGTTCGCCCGGATGCGCGACGACCTCGGCCTCGTCCGGCAGCGGTACCGGGTGACGGCGATCGGCGACCCGGAGGACGGCGCGGCGAGCGGCTCGTTCCGGGCGGAGCTGACGCTGGCGGGCGGCCGCGTCTGGACGTACACCGGGACGCTGCCGTTCACCAAGCGCGACGACGCCTGGCTCGTGGCGTGGTCGCCGCGGGTCGTCCACCCGATGCTGCGCGAGGGGCAGCGGTTGCGCGCCGCCCGGGTCTGGCCGGACCGGGCCGCCGTGCAGGCCGCCGACGGCAGCGACCTGGACGCCGTGCCGTCCGGCTCGGTGCAGCAGATCGTCGGCTCGCTCGGCAAGATCGACGCCAAGACCGCCCGCGAACTGGGCCCCCCGTACCGCGCGGGCGACCTGGCGGGCGTCGACGGCCTGCAGCGCCAGTACGAGAAGCGGCTGGCCGGCACCCCGGCGCTGGCCGTGCAGATCGTCGACGCCGACGGCGAGGCCGTGCGGACGCTGCACCGGTTCGGCGGCGCCCCCGGCACGCCGCTGCGCACCACCATCGACCCGAAGGCGCAGCGCGCCGCCAGCCGGGCCCTCGCCGACGTCGACAAGACCGCCTCGCTGGTGGCGGTGCGCGCCTCCACCGGCGAGATCCTGGCCGTGGCCAACAAGCCCGGCGGCTACAACCGGGCGCTGATGGGCCGCTACCCGCCCGGCTCGACGTTCAAGGTCGTCACCGCGGCCGCGCTGGTCGCCGACGGGCTGAGCGTCACCAGCCCGGTCGCCTGCCCGGCCACCACCGACGTCGGCGGCCGCACGTTCAAGAACTACCGGCACGAGGACTTCGGGACGGTGCCGTTCCGCGAGGCGTTCGCGCACTCGTGCAACACCACGTTCGCGCGGCTGGCCGTGGACCGGCTCGGGCCGCGGCGGCTCGCGCAGGTCGCCGAGCAGTTCGGGTTCAACGCGCCCATCATCGGCGGGCTGCCCGCGGTGCGCGCCTCCTTCCCGGCGGTCAAGGACGACACCGCGTTCGCCGCCGCCTCCTTCGGACAGGGCGAGGTGCTGACCAGCCCGCTCAACATGGCGAGCGTGGCGGCCGCCGCGGCGAGCGGCACCTGGCGCTCGCCGCGGCTGGTGGACGCGGCCCTGGCGTCCCAGGCGCTGGACGCGGGCGGCCGCCGGCCCGAGCCGGCGCACCGGCTGGAGCCGAAGGTGCGGACCGCGCTGCGCACCCTGATGCCCGCGGTGGTCAGCGAGGGCACCGCCAAGGACGTCGACTTCCCGCCGGGGACGGCGGGCAAGACCGGGACGGCCGAGTTCGGCTCCGGCGAGAACCCGCCGACCCACGCCTGGTTCATCGGCTACCGGGGCGACCTGGCCTTCGCGGTGATCGTCGAGGACGGCGGGACCGGCGCCGAGGCGGCCGCGCCCATCGCGGCGGCGTTCCTGCGCGCCGCCGCGTGACCCGTCGGGCGGCCTGTGATGCGACCCGTCACGCGACCCGTCACGCGACACGTCACGCGCTCCGCCGCGGGCCACGCGGCGGTGGCGAGCGCCAGCACGCCCAGCCCGGCCAGCGCGGCCGCCGCCCCGGCGGGCCCCGCGTCGAACAGACGGCCCACGACCAGGCCGCCGACGAACGCGACCACGCCCGACACGAACGCCATCACCCCGTAGTAGGCGCCGACCTGCGAAAGCGGGGCATGCCGCGTGACGTTCTGGAACACCGCGGGCTCCAGCAGCCCGTTCGCGAAGCCGTGCAGCACCGCCACGCCCATCAAGGCGCCCAGGGACGCGGCGCCCCGCTCCTCCAGGGGGATCAGCAGCAGGTACCCGGCGCCCGAGGAGGCCAGGCTCACGGGCAGCGCCCAGCCGCGTCCGGCGCGCACGACGCCGCGACGGCCGGTCGCCGCGCACCACGGCTGGACGGCGGCCGACACCGCCGCCGACACGCAGAAGTACAGCGTCGTGACCCCAGCCTCGAACCCCTTGAGCGGGACCACCGCCATCGCTTCGGTCGGCAGCAGCGTCGTGGGCGCGGCCAGCAAGGTGAACCGCAGATAGGCCCGGTCGCGCAGCACCGCCCGGCACGAACGCCACACCCCTGCCGGACGCGTGCCCGCCGCCCCGTCCGCGGGCGTGCGCGCGGGCCGCGGCAGCAGCGCGAACGTCGCGGCGGACGCCGCCCACGCCGCCGCGGCGGCGCCGCACAGCAGCCCGAATCCGCCCGCCAGGACGCCGAGCACGTCGTCCGCCAGCAGCATCAGCCCCACCGGAGGGCCGGCGACGGCCGCGACCTGCCCGGCCACGATGTAGGCGCCGAAGACGTGCGAACGGTGCCGCGTGCGCAGCCCGGCCATCAGCGAACGCGTCGCGGGTTGCAGCAGCGCGCCGCCCGTGCCCAGCAGCACGGCCGCGACGAACAGCCCGGGCAGGCCGCCCGCGACGCCGAGCGCGGCGAACCCCGCCGTCCGCAGCAGGCACGCGATGATCCCGGCCCGGGCCGCGCCGACGCGGTCGACGACCGGACCGGCCGGCAGGTACAGCGCGTACTGGACGCCGACGCGCACGCCCAGCACGAGCGCGATCGTCCCGGCGGCCAGCCCGGCGTCGTCGCGCAGGTGCGCCACGACGTGCGCCATCACCGCGTAGAACCCGAGCCCGGCCGCCAGGAAGCCGACCACGAGCACGACGACCGCCCGCCGGTCGCCGGAGGCGGACGGCGGGCGGTCGCAGGCGGAGACGGTCAAGACGTCGCGCCCAGGCCGCGGGCCAGGATGGACGCGGTCTGCGCGATGACACCGTCGTCGATCTCGGGGTGCCGGCCGTCGCGGTGGGTGTAGACCGCGAAGATCAGCGGCGCGCCGGACGGCCGCCAGGCGACCGCGATGTCACTGGCGGTGGCGTACGTGCCGCCGCCGGTCCCCGTCTTGTTGCCGACCGTCCAGTCGTCCGGCAGCCCGGCGCGGATGCGCGTGCCGCCGGTCGTGGTGGCCTTCAGCCATTCGTTCAGCTGCCGCCGGTCCTCGGGCACCAGCGCGTCGCCGGTGGTGAGCTTGGCGAGGTCGCGGGCCATGAACGCGGGCATGATGGTGTTGCTCTTCTGGCCGGGCTCCCATTCGTTGAGCTCGGGCTCGTAGGTGTCCAGCCGTCCGACCGGGTCGCCCAGCGACCGGTAGTACCGCGTCAGCCCCTTCGGCCCGCCGATCTGCTTGAGCAGCACGTTGGCGGCCCCGTTGTCGCTGACGGTGATGGTCGCGTGGCACAGCTCCGCCGTGGTCAGCCCGTTCTCGATGTTCTCCGGAAGGCTGGTGACCGGGGCGTGCCCCGCCTTCTTCGCCTCCTCCGCCGTCCAGTAATGCCTCCGCTCCATCAGGCCGGGATCGGCCGTGCGCGCCTTGTGCAGGATCGCGCCGCACAGGACGGCCTTGAAGGTGGAGTTGCTGGGGAAGCGCTCGTGCGTCCGGTGACCGACGGTCCGGCCGGTGCCGGTGTCGATGGCGAACGCCCCGATCCGCCCGTGGTAGGACGCCTCCAGCTCGCGCAGCCGCCGGGTGACCTCGGCCTGCCCGGTCGCCGCCGGCGTTTGCGCGGACGCGGCGCCGCGGACGGCCGCCCTGGTCTGCGCCTCGCCGTCGGTCGCGCCGCAGGCCGTCCCCCCGAAGACCAGGGACGCCGCCAGCGCCGCCGCGCCGAGCCGCCGCCATGGCCGTCGGCGGCGCTCGTCGTCGCGGTCCCTCTCGCCCATGCTCGGATCCCTCGCTCTGCTCTCGGTCGACGCTCTCGGTCGACGCTCTCGGTCAACAATGTCCGACGAGGGAAGAAGACCAGAAGCGGAGCGTCCGAGTCCAATATTGATATGGCCGCCGCAACGATCTAGAAATCGATATCGATGCCGGTCAAAGCCATTGATCGGCAGCCGGATGCGCACGAGATCTTTTTCTGGCCGGATGCCGCCCGCGCGGCCGGACGCCTGCCGCGGGACGCGGGGACGGTCAGCGGCGGGGCGGCGGGGCGGTCGAGGCGCGGACGACGAGCTCCCCGGGGAGGGAGCGCGGCCCGGGGCGGCGGCCGTCCAGCAGTTCCAGCAGCGCCGCCATGCCCTCGGCGCCGAGCCGCCGGGCGGGCAGCCGCACCGTCGTCAGCTCCGGCTCCAACGCGGTGGCCAGCACGTCGTCGTCGAACCCCGTGACCGACAGGTCGCCCGGGATGTCCAGGCCGCGCGCCCGCGCGGCCTTGTAGGCGCCCGCCGCCATCAGGTCGTCGTCGCACACCAGCACGGTGGGCCGGTCCGGAAGGTCCAGCAGCCGTCCGGCCGCCTCCTTGGCCGCGCCCGCGTCGATCGCCGCCGTCGTCCGGACGAGCGCGCCGCCCGGCAGCGCGTCCACGGCCGCGGCCAGCGCGCCGCCGCGCTCCCGGAACGTCCACTGGTCCACGGCGGCGGCTACGTGCCCGAAGCGGCGGTGCCCCAGCCCGCCCAGGTGCGCGACCAAGGCCCGCATGCCGTCGGCCACGGCGAAGTCGACGGTGGGCGCCGCGCCCGCCGGATCGTTGTCGAGCATCACCGCCGGGGTGTCGCTGAACTCCTCCAGCACGTCGGCGGCCAGCGCGGTGGCCAGCACGCCGTCGATGGCCTCCCGGGGCGAGGCGAAGGGGCCGGCGTGGCCGGGGGACCACGGGTCGCCGGGCCACGCCCCGTCCGGCCAGGGGTACACCACGACGCGGAAGCCGTGCCGCGCGGCGACCTCGGCGGCGCCGGTGTAGACGTCGCCGAAGAAGGGATTGCTGAGCGTCGGCACCACGAGCAGCACCGTGCGGGTCGTGCCGAGCCGCAGGTTCCGCGCGGCCAGGTTGGGACGGTAGCCGAGCCGCTCGGCCGCGCGCCGCACCGCGCCCGCGGTGGCGGGGGAGACGCGGCCGGGCCATTTCCCGCCCAGGACGAGAGAGACGGTCGACTGCGAGACCCCGGCCGCCTGGGCGACGTCCCTGCTGGTGGGGCGCCTGGTCGTGGGCACAGCGCCTCCTCGCCGTCGGCTTTCGGTCGGCCCGATCCGCCCGCCGCGGCGGACCGCAGTGGAAACAGGCTAGAGCGGACGCGGCGGGAAGTGGTACGTATGACCCTCACGTAATACGTATGACGAACCGGGAGTGGAATGCGCGCCTACGTCGGCCTCCTGCGGACGCCCTACGCCGCCCGCCTGCTCGGCGGAACCCTGCTGGGCCGCCTGCCGAACGGGATGGGCATGCTGGCGGTCGTCCTCCATGTGCGCGACGAGGGCGGCGGCTACCCGCTGGCGGGCACCCTCGCGGCGGTGTACGGCCTGTCCACGGCCGCCGGGCAGCCGGTGCTCGGCCGCGCCATGGACCGCTACGGCCAGCCCCGCGTGCTGCTGCCCGCCGCCCTGCTCGCCGCCGCCGGGTACGCGCTGCTGGCCGCCGTCGGCGCCGCGCCGCTGCCGGCCGCGGTCGCCGCGGTGGTCGTCGCGGGCTTCGCCACCCCGCCCCTGGAGGCCGGGCTGCGCGCCCTGTGGCCCGCCGTCCTGCCCGGCCCGGCGCAGGTGGAGGCCGCGTACGCGCTGGACGCCGCCGCCCAGGAGATCCTCTTCACGGTCGGGCCGCTGCTCGTGGTGGCCGCCGCCGCGGTCTCCACCGAGACCGCGCTGCTGCTCACCGGCGCGCTCGGCATCGCCGGGACCCTCGTCGTCACGCTGTCGCGGCCGTCCCGCCGCTGGCGCGGCGAGCCCCGGGCCGCCGACTGGGCGGGCCCGCTGCGCTCGACCGGCCTGCGGGTGCTGCTGCTCGCCCTGGCCTGCGCCGGCACCGCCCTCGGCGTGTACGCGGTGGCCGTGGTCGCCTACGCCGAACGCGAGGGCGACGCCGCCGCCTCCGGGCTGCTGCTCGCGGCGATGGCCGCCGGCGCCCTGGTCGGCGGCCTGGTGTACGGGGCCCGGCAGTGGCGGGGCGAGCAGCACCGGCGGCTGCCCTGGCTGATGGGCGCGCTCGCGGCCGGCTACCTGCCGCTGATGTGGGCGCCCGCGCTGCCGCTGATGACCGTGCTGGCCCTGCTCAGCGGCGTGTTCCTGGCGCCGATGCTCGCGTGCGCGTTCTCCGTCGTCGACCGGCTCGCCCCGACGGGCACCGTGACCGAGGCGTTCGCCTGGGTGGTGGCCGCGTTCGGCGTCGGCGGCTCGGCGGGCTCGGCCGTCGCCGGGGTCGGCCAGGACCTCGCCGGCGTCGCCGGCGCCTTCGCCGGGGCCGGCGTCGGCGGCCTGCTCGCGCTGACCTGCTGCCTGCTCGGCCGCCGGACGTTCGTCCCGCGCGCGTCCGGCGCCGCCCGGGCGACGACCGCCCGGGTCTGACCGATCGCCGGTCCCGCGGACGCCCCGCGCCGGGGCCTCAGATCCAGGATCTGAACCACACCCGGGCGTGCCACTCGTCGTACGGGATCACCTTGGCCGCCAGCACCGGGTAGAAGTACGCGAAGTTCGCCAGCACCACCAGCACGAACGCGCCCGCCACGGCGGCGCCGACCATGCGGCGCGTCTCCATGCGGGTCAGCACGCCGCCGATCCGGGCGGCCGCCTCCGCGTGGGCGACCCCCGCCGCCCCGTACACCCGGGGCAGGTGGCTCAGCGCGGCGGCGCGCGACGGCCGCGGCCCGATGAGCACGCCCAGCGTCAGCACGACCGCCAGCACCATGAACGGGATCATCGGGGTCGTGTAGAAGAGGAACATCGTGCGGTCGGCGAAGGCGTTGGGGAACCAGGTCACCCATCCGGCCAGGTAGCCCAGCAGGGCCGCCCCGGCCCGCCAGTCGCGCGCCACCAGCCACAGGCCCGCGGCCACCACCAGCGCGATCAGGCCGCCCCACCACAGCGCGGGGGTGCCGATGCCGAGGATCTCCCGCGAGCAGCGGACCGCCTCGCCGCAGGCGCCCTTCGGCTCGGTGTAGAAGAACGCCACCGGGCGGCGCAGGATCGGCCAGTCCCACGGCCACGACTGGTAGGGGTGCTTGGCGTCCAGGCCGTTGTGGAAGTTCCACATCTCGGCGTGGTAGTGCCACAGCTCCGGGAGGGCCTCGAACGGCCGCAGCAGCGGATTGGCGGCGACCTCGCCGCGCCCCCAGCCGCCCGGCCGGAAGATCCAGCCCCACCACGACGCCAGGTAGACGACCGCCGCGACCGCCACCAGCTGCACGAACGCGAGGGCGGACTCCAGCAGCAGCGCCCCGGCCAGCGGCCGCCGCACGCCCGCCGCGCGCCGGGCGCCGTAGTCCCAGAACACCGTCATGAGCCCGAACGCGGCGACGTAGAAGACGCCGGTCCACTTGGTGGCGCAGGCCATGCCCAGGCACAGCCCGGCCGCGATCCGCCACCCGTGGGCCAGGAACGGCCCGAACGGGGAGACCGCCTCCGCCCCGCCGCGCGCCTCGATCCGCTCGGCCAGCCGCCGGCGCGCCCGGAACCGGTCGTTCACCAGGCACGCGAACCCGGCCAGCACCCAGAACTGCACGAACACGTCGAGCAGCGCGGCCCGGCTGGTGACGAACTGCAGCCCGTCCAGCGCCAGCAGCAGCCCGGCGGCGCAGCCCAGCAGGGTCGAGCCGGTCATCCGGCGCGTCACCCGGCACAGCACGAGCACCGCCAGCGTGCCGAACAGCGCGGGCATGAACCGCCACCCGAACGGGGTGGCGCCGAACAGCCACTCCCCGACGGCGATCAGCCACTTGCCGCCGGGGGGATGCGCGACGAACGACGGCCCCTCCGCCCAGATGTGCGCGTCGGGATCGTTGATGAGGAGCTTGTCGGCGTCCTTGACGGTGCTGTGCTCCCAGCCGAACTTCAGCAGCGCGAGCGCGTCCTTGGCGTAGTACGTCTCGTCGAACACGACGGCCTTGGGGACGCTCAGCCGGTCGAACCGCAGGAAGGCGGCGAACGCGGTCACCAACAGCGGACCCAACCAGCCCAGCAGGGCGCTGCCGGGAACCGGCGGGGACAGCCGGTCGCGCAGGGTGGGCGTCCTCCGCGGTTCGTCGGCGGCCAGAGCCGGGGCCGAATCCGTCATCGCCATTCCGCCATGGTACGGGCGGGACGGTAACCCGATGACACCGTCGCAAACCCTCCGTGGCCGACGCGTCGTCCCGAGGGCGCCGCGCCGACGGGACAATGGGAGGGTGACGGGGAACGAGGCGGACGGCGCGACGGGCACCCTGCTGCTGGCCGCGGCGCCCATCGGACGGGTCGACGACGCGTCGCCGCGGCTGCGCGCCGCCCTGGCCGACGCGCAGATCATCGCGGCCGAGGACACCCGGCGGCTGCGCCGGCTCGCCGCCGACCTCGGCGTCGAGACCCGCGCCCGCGTGGTGTCGTACTACGACCAGAACGAGCGCGCCCGCGCCGCCGAGCTGCTCGCCGAGCTGCGGGCCGGACGCGACGTGCTGGTGATCACGGACGCGGGGCTGCCCGGCGTCTCCGACCCCGGCTACCGGCTGGTGCGCGCGGCGGTGGACGCGGGGGTGCCGGTCACGGTGCTGCCCGGCCCGTCCGCGGTGACCGCGGCCCTGGTGGTGTCGGGCCTGCCGACCGACCGGTTCTGCTTCGAGGGCTTCCCACCGCGCCGCCCCGGCGACCGGGCCCGGCGCCTGGCGGCGCTCGCCGAGGAGCCGCGCACCATGGTGTTCTTCGAGGCGCCGCACCGGCTGGCCGCCACGCTGGCGGCGATGGCCGAGGCGTTCGGCGCGGACCGGCCCGCCGCCGTCTGCCGCGAGCTCACCAAGACCTACGAGGAGGTGCGGCGCGGCACGCTCGGCGAACTGGCCGACTGGGCGGCGGGCGGCGTGCGCGGCGAGATCACCCTCGTCGTCGGCGGGGCGCCCGAGCCGGACGGCGCCGCCGAACCGGCCGACCTGGCCGCCGCGGTCGCCGCCCGCGAGGCCGCCGGCACGCCCCGCAAGCAGGCCATCGGCGAGGTCGCCCGGGCCGCCGGAGTGCCCCGGCGGGACGTCTACGACGCGGTCGTGGCCGCAAAGCGCGGCGCCGCCGACACGGCGGCGCCGCCCCGCCGCGGAAGCGGACACTGACCCTCTTTTGCGTGGTCGAAAGGCTGCGTTGGGGGGAATATCAGAGTCAGTGCGCCGCGGGACACGCCCGGGACGCGAGACGGCGTTCACCGGGGAGGTGGGGCCGGTGCGAGACACATGGGCCAGCCGCGAAAGCTGGGTCTACGAGTGCCTCAACTGCCTGACCACCTGGGCCGAGGAGTTCCAGGTGACCCATACCGCCGACGGCCACGGCGGCGAGGTGGTGGCGTACTCGCACGAAGGGTACCCGTGCACCACGCCCTGGGCCGACCACGTCTGCCCGAACTGCCGCTGCCAGAACGTCACGACGTTCCCCGCGACGCGCAGGCGCAGGCAGGCCGAAGCCCACCCCCAGGGCGCCGACGACCTGGAACTGGTGTTCCGCCTGCGCCGCCTGCACGCCTGGTAGCCCCGGCGCGTCACTTCGCGACGATCTCGGGGACCTTCTCCTCGATCAGCTCGGGGACGGGCCGCTCCTCGGCCTCGGCGCCGCGGCGCCGCAGCAGCCCCGCCATCCGCGCCCGCGCCTCGGGCGCGAACGCCATGCCCGCGGCCAGGCACGCCAGCGGCACGGCCGGCAGGACGTACCGGTAGTCGAACTCCGCCGTGGCGGCGGGCGCCAGCAGCAGCCCGGTCGCCAGCGTCCACGGCAGGAACGCCGCGCCGCCCAGCCGCCGCCACATCGCCGCCAGCCCGGCCAGACCGACCAGCAGCAGGACGCCCACCATGGTGCCGCGCAGGTAGAACACGTCCTGGTAGCCGCGGATCACGCCGGCGAACGGCTCGACCACCCGCGGCCGGGCGCGGCCGCGCTCATAGGCCACCGCCTCCTCGGCGGCCGTGGTGTCGTGGTCCATCCGCCAGTTCGGCAGCGCCGTGGACGTCTTGCCGAACTCGTACTGCTGGTAGGTGGCCTTGTCGGGGAAGACCGTGCGCTTCCACCGGAACACGCGGAAGAAGTCGTGCGCCACCACGCCCAGGTAGTCCAGCGGCTGCCCCAGGATCGCCCGCTTGGAGAAGGAGGCGGCGGTGGCGTTCTGCTCGGGGCTGAACCGCTGCCCCGGGTACCGGTTGAGCGGCGAGGCGGCGTTCCAGATGCCGTCCTGGGAGTTGGGCAGCCGGTTCTGCGGCTCGGTGCACAGCGGGATCTCCTGCACCGGCGGGTCGATCTTGTGGCAGTCCGCGAACTTGTAGACCCGCGCGTACAGGAAGATGCCGCTGCTCTCGGTGATGGCGAACTTGCCGTGTTCGACCTTGAACCAGCCCATGTAGGCCACCACCGGCAGCATGCAGGCCGCCAGCACCGCCGCCGTCAGCCGCCACCCGGTGCGCCGGACCACCAGGTACACCAGCACGCCGAGCAGCACGGGCATGCCCACCGAGCGGGTCAGCCACGCCAGCCCGACCAGCAGCCCCACCGCCACGGCGACCTTCGGGGCGGGCCGGTCCCGCCACAGCAGCAGCGTCACCGTGCACATCACCAGGAAGGTGAACAGCGTGTCCGACAGGACCAGGTGCTCGAGCTGGATGGTGTAGGCGTCCAGCAGCGGCGGCGCGGCGGCCAGCGCGGCGCCCCAGCCGGGCAGTCCGAAGCGGTGCCGCAGCAGGGCGTAGATCATCACGCCCATCGCCAGCCCCATCAGGTGCTGGACGGCGGCCACCAGCGCGAAGCTGTGCAGCGGCTTGAGCAGCAGCAGCAGGAAACCGTACCCGTCCGGCCGCAGCGGGTGCGGGTACGGCTTCATCGCCACGTGCAGGTAGTCGAAGCTGTCGTTGAAGAACAGGACCGGCTGGTAGCCGACCATCGCCACCGCGCGCAGCAGCGCCGCGACCGTCAGCAGGACGGCGAAGGCGGGGTGGCGCCGCGCCGACGCCCACACGGCCGAGGGGCGCAGGGCGCGCCCGGCCCGCAGCGCGCCGCGCGCCGCCGCGCGGGACGCGCCGCGCGCCGCCCGCAGCGCCCACGGCCCGGCCTGCCGCCAGGACGGCGAGCCGACACGCCCGGCCAGGCCCCGCGTTCGGGACGCCCGCGACGCGCCCGGCGTCCGCGGCGGCTCCCCGTCGGCGTCCCCCGCGGATCGCGTGGCCTCCGCGTCCTCACCGAGCACCGTGCCCCGCGCCGCGTTTCCCGCCACGGCCGCACCTCCCACTCGTTGTCCGTCGCCGGTTCCCCGAACAGCGGCACTGCCTCGCCGCGCCGTCAAGCCATGCCGCCACACGGCCGAACCACACCCTCCGGGCCGCGGTGCCCGTATGCTTGTGCCCCTAGCCTGCCTCCCGCGACCGTTGCGGAGCGGGTGTTTGAGTTGCATCTGGGCAACACGATACGGGCGCTCTTGGTGGGAGCGGCGGGCAACGCCCCTCTCCGGCAGGCATCATGGCGTAGGACGGGCCGCCCGGCGGGACATGACGAGATTAGTGAAAAATACCGCAGACGGTCACCAGGGGTAACGAAGGAGATCGCGTGGAACTCTCCGTAGTGATGCCGTGCCTCAACGAGGCCGAGACTGTCGCAACCTGCGTCCGCAAGACGGTCGGGTTCTTCGAGAAGCACGGCATCGACGGCGAGGTCGTCGTCGCCGACAACGGCAGCACCGACGGCAGCCAGCAGCTCGCCCGCGAGGCCGGGGCCCGCGTGGTGCCCGTCATCGACAAGGGCTACGGCAACGCGCTGATGGGCGGCATCCGCGCCGCCCGCGGCAAGTACGTGGCCATGGGCGACGCCGACGACTCCTACGACTTCACCACCCTGATGCCGTTCCTGGAGGAGCTGCGGGACGGCGCGGACCTGGTCATGGGCAACCGCTTCAAGGGCGGCATCGCCCCGGGCGCCATGCCCTGGCTGCACCGCTACGTGGGCAACCCCGTCCTCAGCTTCATCGGCCGGCTGTTCTTCCGCAGCAAGATCGGCGACTTCCACTGCGGGCTGCGCGCCTTCAACCGGGAGTCGATCCTGCGGCTCGGGCTGCAGACCGGCGGCATGGAGTTCGCCAGCGAGATGGTCGTCAAGGCCACGCTGGCCAAGTACGACATCCGCGAGGTGCCCACCACGCTGTCGCCGGACGGGCGCTCGCGTCCGCCGCACCTGAACACCTGGCGTGACGGCTGGCGTCATCTGCGCTTCCTCCTCCTCTACAGCCCGCGGTGGCTGTTCCTGATCCCCGGCCTCGTCTTTATGACGCTCGGACTGATCGCCGGGATCGCGCTGTCGTTCGGCCCGGTGCGGGTCGGCGAGATCGCCTTCGACGTCGACACCCTGGTCGGCGCCGCCGCGGCGATGATCATCGGCTTCCAGTCGGTGATCTTCGCCCTGCTCACCAAGGTCTACGCGATGCAGGAGGGGTTCCTGCCGCACGACCCGCGGGTCAAGCGCGTCGTCGACTGGCTGAGCCTGGAGCGCGGCCTGGTGGTCGGCGGCCTGCTCGCCCTGGCGGGCTTCGCCGGACTGATCGCCTCGCTGCTGCACTGGCGGATCAACAACTTCGGCGAGCTGAACCCGCGCGAGTCGCTGCGCATCGTGGTGCCCGCCGCCACCGCCCTGATGATGAGCCTCCAGGCGGTGTTCGCCGCGCTGTTCCTGAGCATCCTGCAGATCCGCCGCCGCCAGCACCCGCCGGCCGTGGACGTGGCCGAGGAGGCGGCGGGCGTGGTGGACGCCGCCGCCCGCCGCGTGTCCGGCGAGGGCGACGCGCTCGCCGCGGACGACGAGACCTCCGCCGACGCCGAGCCCGCCGAGGCCGCCGCGACCGCGAAGGCGGGGAAGAGCACCAAGGCCGCGAAGTCCGGCAAGGGCGGGAAGGCCGCCGAGTCCGGCACCGCCAAGCCGACGGAGTTCGGCTCCGGCAACGTCAAGGTCGTGCACGTCAAGCCCAAGGACACCGACGCCTGACGCCGACGCGCGCCCGCCGCGCCCGGGCCGTCTCCTTCGCCCCGTCGCACCGCGAGCTCCCAACCGTCATGTCTTCCCGCGAATCCATCCGCCGCCGCGCCGTGGCGCTGCGTGACCGTCGCGTCGCTCGGCGCGCTCGAAGCCGAGAACTTCCTGAGCGTTTCCTGCCCGTGTACGCCTCGGCGCCCGGATTGTGACAGGCTGACCCGGCGATGGATCCCTTGCTCGTGAGCCCCGGCGACCCGTCCGGTACGCCGTGATGGGGGGCCCGCAGACGGCGGCGCCGCCGGTCGCGCAGTCGCCGGTCCGGACCGCCCCGCCTCGTACCGGGCGCACGGCGCGGCGCCTGCTGCGCGGCTGGGGGCTGCTGCTCCTGCTCGGCTGGCTCGGGCAGGTGGCGGTGCGGCTGTGGCTGGCCTCGCGCCAGACCATGCCGGTGGCCACCCCCGACGAGACCGGCTACCTGTTCGCCGCCCGGGTGCTGACCGGCGGCCCGGACGCCGACCTGTCGTGGAGCACCATCTACCGCGGCGGCTACCCGCTGCTCCTGCTGCCCGCGTTCTGGCTGGCCGACGAGCCGGTCGCCGTCTACCGCCTGGCCATCGGCATCAACGCGCTGGTCAGCGCGGGGATGCTGCCGCTGTCCTTCGTCCTGCTGCGCCGCCTGCGGCTGTCGCGCCGCGTGGCGTACGCGTTCGCGCACGCCACCGCGCTGCTCCCCGCCGTGGTGTTCTACGCCGAGTTCGTGCTCACCGACGCGGTGCTGCCGGTGGTGCTGCTCGGCTGGCTGCTGCTCGCGCACTCCTGGCTGACCGCCGACTCCTCTCCGGCGCGGACGACCCTGTACGGGGCGGGCGCCGGCCTGCTCGCCGCCTACGCCTACACCGCCCACACGCGCGGGATCATCCTCGTGCTGGTGCACGCGGGGCTGGTCGGCTGCGCCGTCCTGTGCCGCTGGCGGCCCTGGAAGTGGACGGCCCTCGGCACGGTTCCGCTCGTCGTCGCCGCCGCGGCCGGGACGAAGCTCAACGGGTACCTGCTGCCGCACATGTACCCGAACGGGGACAACAACCTCGAGGCCAACTTCGTGCAGCGGCTCACCACCGTGGACGGCTGGGGGTGGGCGCTGTCGCTGGCCACCGGCCAGGTCTGGTACCAGATCGCGGTCACGGCCGGCCTGGCGGGCGTCGGCCTGGTGGCCGCGGCGGCCGTGGCGGTGCGGCGGGGGACCGCGCCGCAGGTGCGCGCCCTGGCCCTGGCGCTGCTCGCCCTGGTAGGCGGCATCGCCCTGGCCACCTCCGCGGCGCTGCCCGACGAGTACCGCGTCGGCAACTACGCCTACGGCCGCTATCTGGCATGCGTGACGCCGATCCTGTTCGCCGTGGGGGCGGCGTTCGTGCTGCGCGGATCCCGTCCCGCGGTGCTGGCGGCGGCGGGGACGGCGGCCGGACTGGCCGTCCTCACCGCCGGGATCGTCCAGTGGTACGCGGGGGACCGGCTCACCACCTACACGTTCACCCAGTACGACTTCCCCGAGCCGTCCTTCCTGGCCTGGAACTGGAACGAGTTCCGGCTGTGGCCCGTCACGTTCGCCGGTCTGGCGCTGCTCGCCGCGGCGGTGGCGGCGGCCCGGATCCCCCGGCACGGCCCCGTCCTGCCGGCGGCGCTGCTGTGCTGCCTGCACCTGGCCATGAACACCACCGCCACCTGGTACATCGCCCGGCCGATGGTCCGCGACTACACCGCGATGACCGACCTGCGTCCGATCGCCGACCCGAGGGACCAGCGGACCGTGGCGATCGACTGGACGGTCGCGTGGAAGATCCGCCTGCCGCAGATGTACTGGGTGTGGTGGACGGAGGTGCGCGGCTTCGACGGCCGCAACCAGGCCCCGCCCACCGACGTCGACCTGGTGATCCTGGCGTGGGACAAGAGCATGCCCGCGTCCGCCACCTGGCGCACCGCGCCGCCCGGCTGGCGCGTCGTGGCCGAGCACCGCACCCCCGAGGGAGACTGGGTCGCCTGGCAGCGCCCCACGGACTGAGCGCCCGACTCAGCGGTACCGGCCGGAGTGGTCCCAGATCTCCAGCACGCCGTCGGACGACCGCCACAGCAGCCGCCAGCCGTCCCGCGGGCTCGGCCGGTAGCCGCCGGCGATCTGCAGCTCCATGCCGCGCCAGCGGGTGTAGAGCATCGGCGCCTGGTACGCGCCCTCCGGCAGGGCCGGGACGACGTGCTGGAAGTGGTGGATCCGGCCGTGCCACTGCACGTCGCCCCACATGGACCGGGTGTAGAACGTCATGGTCTGCGCCAGGCGCCGGTCGGCCCAGATCACCGGGATGTCGTCGCGGCCCTTCAGCCACACCCGCAGCTCGTTCCAGGCGCGGTCGCGCGGCAGGTCCGGCACGGCCCGCACCGCCGTCACCGCGTACGCCCCCACCAGCGCCCACGCCAGCGCCACCGCGACCACCTGGACCCAGTCGCGCGCCGCGCCGTCCGCGGCCAGGCGCCGCACCAGCAGCACGATCGCGCCGAACCCGCCCGCCAGCAGCGCGGGCAGCACCGAGAACCAGTACCGCAGCAGCCAGCCCCGCAGCGAGATGTCGTGCGGGTCGAGCACCCCCGACAGCAGCGTGATCGGCGCCCACAGCGCCAGGAACCACACCAGGACGAGCGCCAGCCGCCGGTCCCGGGTGACCGCCCAGCCCACGACGGCGAGCCCGAGCGCCACCAGGAAGATCGTGCCGAGCCAGTGCCAGTCCGCCATGGCGCGGACGAACGAGCCCGCCGCCCACGGCCGCGTCACCGGCTCGTTCGGCTCA
Organism: Actinomadura viridilutea; assembly: GCA_003001795.1. Taxonomy (GTDB): domain Bacteria; phylum Actinomycetota; class Actinomycetes; order Streptosporangiales; family Streptosporangiaceae; genus Spirillospora; species Spirillospora viridilutea. The sequence continues at coordinate 352,854 of PVNI01000001.1, forward strand.
CCGCCGTGCCCGGCCGCCGACCGCAGCCCCGCCATCGGGTTGCCCCATACCAGCGCGTTGTGCACCAGATTGAACGCCAGGACCCCCGCCATCGGCGCGGCCACGACGAGGTTGCGCCGCCACGGGATCCGCAGCAGCCACAGGTAGACCGGGATCGGCAGGAACAGGAACGCCAGGAACTCGCGGACCAGGAACGACGAGCCCATGAACAGCCCGGCGGCCAGCAGCAGCCGGGTCTGCGCCCGCCCCGTCCGGCGGCTCGCCGTCACCAGCGCGGCCATCCCGATCGCGAACAGCCCGGCGCCGGGCATGTCGGGCAGCATCACCCCGGTCGACCAGGTGATCTCGTGGCCGAACGGGTTGGTGATCGTGAAGAACGGGTGGACGACCAGGAGCAGCGCCGACGCCACCCCGGCCAGGTCCCCGAACAGCGACCGGACGACCAGGTAGCAGCCGACGAAGAACAGGCACCCGCCCACGGCCGAGATCACGAAGTAGGCGGCCTGCCCCTCGCCGAACACCTCCATGGCCAGCCGGGCGGGCAGCACCAGCCCGATCCGCGTCACCTGGTGCGGCACCTCGTTGAACGGCCACTGGTCCAGCGGGATGTCCGGCCAGCGCCGGGCCGCCTCCCACACGTAGTACGGGTCGAAGTACAGCGGCGGCACCATCAGCACCCACTGCGCCAGCACCGCGCACGCGGCGACCAGCGCCGACAGCAGCACGGCCCGCCGCCGCGACGGCATCCGCCGCAGCCGCGACGCCGCCCGCGCCCACCGGTCCGATGATCGCGGGCTGGACGGGCTCGGCGAGGCGGCCGACTCACGTACCGTGGTCTTGGTCATCCTGCTGCTGCTCTCCGCGTCCGGGTCGGAACCTCCCGCAGGTTATCGGCTGAAGCCGGAAGGGCACGGCTAACCGGGCCCAAATGGGGGGCGACACTTCGGGATTGGGGACGAGCGCGTCCGGCGGGGCCGTAGTCTTGATTGCATGTCCTCGTCGAGTCGGCACATCCTGACCGCGCCCGCCTGGCCGTACGCCAACGGGCCCCGCCACATCGGGCACGTCTCCGGTTTCGCGCTGCCCTGCGACATGTTCAGCCGCTACCAGCGGATGGCGGGGAACAAGGTCCTGATGGTCAGCGGCACCGACGAGCACGGCACGCCCATCCAGGTGCAGGCCGACAAGGAGGGCGTCACCGCCCGCGAGCTGGCCGACCGCTACAACCGGGTGATCGCCGAGGACCTGCTCGGCCTCGGCATGTCGTACGACCTGTTCACCCGCACCACCACCCGCAACCACTACGCGGTGGTGCAGGAGATCTTCAAGGGGCTGTACGACAACGGCTACATCTTCACCACGACCACGATGGGCGCGATCTCGCCGTCCACCGGCCGGACGCTGCCCGACCGCTACATCGAGGGCACCTGCCCGATCTGCGGGTACGACGGCGCCCGCGGCGACCAGTGCGACAACTGCGGCAACCAGCTCGACCCCATCGACCTGATCAACCCGGTCAGCCGGATCAACGGGGAGAAGCCGAAGTTCGTCGAGACCGAGCACTTCATGCTCGACCTGCCGGCGTTCACCGACGCGCTCGGCCGCTACCTGCGGTCCAAGCAGGGGCAGTGGCGGCCCAACGTGCTGAAGTTCTCCCTCAACCTGCTGGACGACATGCAGCCCCGGGCGATCAGCCGCGACCTCGACTGGGGCGTGCCGATCCCGCTGGACGGCTGGCGCGACAACCCGGCCAAGAAGCTGTACGTGTGGTTCGACGCGGTCGTCGGCTACTTCTCGGCGTCGGTGGAGTGGGCGCGCCGGTCCGGCGACCCCGAGGCGTGGCGGGCCTGGTGGCAGGACCCCGACGCCCTGTCCTACTACTTCATGGGCAAGGACAACATCGTCTTCCACGCCGAGATCTGGCCGGCGATGCTGCTCGGCTACAGCGGCAAGGGCGACAAGGGCGGCAAGCCCGGCTCGATGGGCGCGCTGAACCTGCCGACCGAGGTGGTGTCGTCGGAGTTCCTGACGATGGAGGGCAAGAAGTTCTCCTCGTCCCGCCAGGTGGTCATCTACGTCAAGGACTTCCTGGAGCGCTACGACGTCGACGCGCTGCGCTACTTCATCGCCGTGGCCGGTCCGGAGAACAACGACACCGACTTCACCTGGGCCGAGTTCGTCCGCCGCAACAACGACGAGCTGGTGGCCGCCTGGGGCAACCTGGTCAACCGGTCGATCAACATGGCCGCCAAGAACTTCGGGCGGATCCCGGAGGCGGGCGAGCTGACCGACGTCGACCGGGCGCTGCTGGAGCGCAGCCGCACCGCGTTCGACGCGGTCGGCGCCGAGCTCGGCCGGTCCCGTTTCAAGAACGCGATGGGCGAGGCGATGGACGTCGTCCGCGACGCCAACAAGTACCTGTCGGAGCAGGCGCCGTGGAAGCTCAAGGACGACCCGGAGCGGGTCAAGACGATCCTGCACGTGGCGCTGCAGGTGGTGGACGACGCCAAGACGCTGCTCACCCCGTTCCTGCCGAAGTCGTCCCAGAAGGTCTACGAGATGCTCGGCGGGCAGGGCGTGTGGAGCGGCATGCCCGAGTTGAAGGAGGTCACCGAGGAGGGCGAGGACGGCGACGTCAACACCTACCCGGTGCTCACCGGGTCCTACGACACCGAGGCGGTGTGGGAGTCGCGGCCGATCCGGCCGGGCACGCCGCTGTCCAAGCCGACGCCGCTGTTCAAGAAGCTGGACTCCTCGGTGATCGATGAGGAGCTGGCGCGCCTGGAGGAGGCCGGCCGGTGACCGGACGCGGTGCGACGGACGGGTACGCGGCGGGCCGGTTCCCGCCGCTGCCCGACCCGCTGCCGGTGCCTGTCTTCGACAGCCACTGCCACCTGGACATGCTGGACGTCCCGGTGGAGGAGGCCGTGGCGGCCGCCAAGGCGGCGGGCATCACTCGGATCGTCACGATCGGCTGCGATCTGGCCTCCTCGCAATGGGCCGCCGACGTCGCCGCCGCGCACGACGACGTGTACGCGGGCGTGGCGATCCACCCCAACGAGACCGCCGGCGTCAGCGACGCGGTCCTCAACGACATCGCCGACATGGCGGCCCGGCCCTGGGTGCGCGCGGTGGGGGAGACGGGCCTGGACTACTACCGCGACTGGGCGCCCAAGGACGACCAGCACCGCTCGTTCCGCGCGCACATCGACATCGCCAAGCGCACCGGCAAGGCCCTGGTCATCCACGACCGCGAGGCCCACGACGACGTGCTGCGCATCCTCCGCGAGGAGGGCGCCCCCGAGAAGGTGGTCTTCCACTGCTTCTCCGGGGACGCCGCCATGGCCAAGGAATGCGCCGCCCAGGGCTATGTGATGAGCTTCGCGGGCAACGTGACGTTCAAGAACGCCGAGCCGCTGCGCGAGGCGCTGCGGGCCGCGCCGCTGGACCTCCTGCTGGTGGAGACGGACGCGCCGTTCCTGACGCCCGTCCCGCACCGCGGCAAGCCGAACTCCTCGTACCTGATCCCGCACACCGTCCGCTTCATGGCCGAGGTCAAGGGCGTGGACGTGGACGACCTGTGCGCCGCGATCGCCGCCACCGGGGAGCGCGTCTTCGGCCCCTGGTGACCCTCTCCTCCCGCCCGGCCGGTGCCGCCGCCTCCGCGGCCCGGTGACGCTTCTCGCCGCCCGAACGCACCCTCGTATCGCCATATCTAGTGATCTGAGTGGCGGACGGTGGTCGAGTGGCTCTAGTGTGCTACGCCGTTAACGCGTTTTGTGTGCCTTGATGCCCCTCTCGGCATCGGTGGAGGAGAAGGTGCGTCGTTCCCCCCGTACCTCGGCGTTCTGCATGCTCCTGGCGGTGCCCCTCGCGTTGTCGGCGGCCGGCTGCGGCGGCGGCGAGCCCGCGCCCCGCGACACGGCCGCCGCCGCGGACGCCCCGCGCACCAGCGCGCCGCCCCGCCAGGTCGTCATCGTGGTGGACAAGAAGAAGACCACGGTCACGACCACCGGCCGGACGGTCGACGAGGTGCTCGCCCAGGCCAAGATCCCGCTCGGCCCCTACGACCTGGTGGCGCCGCCCCGCAACGCCCCCGCCGGGAACCTGATCAAGGTGGTGCGGCTGCTGTCCAAGCCGGTCGTCAAGGTCGTCAAGGTGCCCGCGCCGGTCGTCCGCAAGACGCAGCCGTCGCTGGAGCCGTGGACCGAGAAGGTGCTGCGCAAGGGCCGCCCCGGCATCAAGATCGTGAAGACCGCCTACGTCCGGCGGAAGGGCCGCAAGGTCCTGGTCGTCATCGCCGAGAAGGTCAAGCGCAAGCCGGTGGCGCAGATCCTCGCGGTCGGCCCGAAGCCCGAGGGCGTGGGCGCGGCCGCCCGGCTGAACTGGGCGGCGCTGGCCAAGTGCGAGTCCGGCGGCAACCCCAAGGCCGTCAACCCCGCCGGGTACTACGGCCTCTACCAGTTCTCCCTGCAGTCGTGGGCGTCGGTCGGCGGCAAGGGCAAGCCCAGCGACGCCAGCCCGGCCGAGCAGACCTACCGCGCCCAGCTCCTCTACGTCAAGGTGAACGGCCGCTGGCAGGGCCAGTGGCCCCACTGCGGCAGCCGCCTGTTCACGTGACCCCGTGACCCTCCTCGGGCGCCGCGAGCGCGCCGGCCGGGACCGACGACCCCCCGAACACTGGGACACTGGACGGGTGGGGGACGACACAGACGACACCGACGGCACGGCGGACGGCCCGCTCCTCGGCCCCGCCGACATCCGCGACCTCGCCGCGCGGCTGGGCGTGCGGCCGACCAAGACGCTCGGGCAGAACTTCGTCGTCGACGCCAACACGGTGCGCCGGATCGTCCGCGCCGCCGACGTGGCGCCCGACGACGTGGTGATCGAAGTCGGGCCCGGCCTCGGCTCGCTCACGCTGGCGCTGCTGCCCCGCGTGCGCCGGGTCGTGGCCGTGGAGATCGACCCGGTGCTCGCCGCGGCGCTGCCCGCGACGGTCGCCGAACGCGCGCCGCACCTCGCCGACCGGCTCGAGGTCGTGCGCGCCGACGCGCTGAAGCTCACGCGCCCCCCGGGGCCCGAGCCGACCGCGCTGGTCGCCAACCTGCCCTACAACGTGGCCGTGCCCGTGGTGCTGCACCTGCTGGCCGCGCTGCCGTCGCTGCGGCGCGCCCTGGTGATGGTGCAGGCCGAGGTCGCCGACCGGATGACCGCGACGCCCGGCAGCAAGATCTACGGCGTGCCGTCGGTGAAGCTGGCCTGGTTCGGGCGGGCGCGCCGCGCCGGACCGGTCGGCCGCACGGTGTTCTGGCCGGTCCCGAACGTCGACTCGGGCCTGGTGGCGTTCGAACGCCGCGACCCGCCGCCCACCGCCGCCACCCGCGAGCAGGTGTTCGCCGTGGTCGACGCCGCGTTCGCGCAGCGGCGCAAGACGCTGCGGGCCGCGCTTGCGGCCTGGGCCGGCGGCCCGGACGCCGCCGAGCGGGCGCTGCGGGCGGCGGGCGTCGACCCGCGCGCCCGAGGCGAAGCTCTGGACGTGGCCGCCTTCGCCCGCATTGCCCAGTATGGTCCTGGAAGCGGGCCGGAACCGGCGGGCGACCGGTGCGCCGGCCCCGGCACTGGCCGGCAGGGGCCGGCCGAAGCGGACTCGCCAGCGGCGGACCCGCCTCCCGCGGACGCGCCCGGGACCGACGCGTCCGACGCGGAGCCGCGCGGTCCGGCCGGGCGTCACCGGAATGAGGCGGAGGATCATGTTCAAGGCGCGTTCGCGGGCGGCGCGGGCACTGGCGCCCGTGGCGGCTCTGGCCGTGACGGCGGTCGCGGCCGGGTGCAGTAGCAGCGGCGCGGTCTCCACACCGAAGATCAAGACCACGGCCCGGGCGGGGGTCGCCCCCACACCGCCCGGCAAGGGCGCCTACTTCGGCGCCTGGGTGTCCCCCGACGAGCTGACCGGCGACGCGGCGGACGACGCCGACGACGCGCCGGGCGGCCCCGGCATGGCGGCGGTCGCCGGCTTCGAACGCGGGCTCGGCCGCAGCCTGGACATCGTGCAGACCTTCCACGGCTGGAAGTCCAAGTTCCCCGACGAGACCGACGCCGCCGTGGCGCGCAGCTCCCGGTACCTGCTGCTCACCTGGTCCGGCACCGACACCCGGGAGATCGTCCGCGGCGAGCACGACGCGCTGATCCGGGAGCGGGCCCGCGCCGTCAAGGCCCTCGGCAAGCCGGTGTTCCTGCGCTGGCAGCGCGACATGGACAAGGAGAGCCTGCGCAACACCAAGATCCACTCGCCGGGCGACTTCGTGGCCGCGTGGAAGCACATCCGGTCGGTGTTCGCCCAGGAGCGGGTCGCCAACGTGGCGTGGGTGTGGTGCCCGACCGCCGGGGGGTTCTCCTCCGGCGAGGCCGAGCCGTTCTACCCCGGCGACGACCAGGTCGACTGGATCTGCGCCGACGTCTACCCCGGCGCCGACTACGAGTACCGCGACCTGTCCGAGCCGATCCGCGGCTTCCTGGAATGGGCCGACGGCCGCGCAAAGCCGATCATGGTGGCGGAGTTCGGGGTGCCGCGCTCCTACGGCGACCGGCGCGCCGAGTGGCTGCGCAAGGCCGCCCAGACGCTCCAGCACCCGCAGGTCAAGGCCGTGGTGTACTTCAACTCCGACGAGCACGCCACCGAGCCGCGCGACGACCGCCGCAAGTACTCGGTGACGGGCGACAAGCACGCGGTGTCGGCGCTGCGCGAGTTCGCCACCGCCCCGTACTTCAACCCCCGCAACCTGCCCGTCACCGGCGGGCAGTGAGCGCCTGGCATAGGGTTCGTCCCGTGACCGCCATTACCGTTCGAGCGCCCGCCAAGGTCAACGTCGGGCTCAGCGTGGGGCCCCTCCGCGACGACGGGTACCACGACCTGGTCAACGTCTTCCACGCGGTGTCGCTGTTCGACGAGGTGACCGCCGCGCCGGCCGACCGGCTGCAGGTGCGCGTCGAGGCCGCCCCCGGCTCGCCGGTGCCGGTCGCCGACGTCCCGGTCGACGACCGCAACCTCGCCGTGCGGGCGGCGCGCCTGGTCGCGGCGCGGCTCGGCGTCGAGCCCCGCGTCGCGCTGCGCGTCCGCAAGGCCATCCCCGTCGCGGGCGGCATGGCCGGCGGCAGCGCCGACGCGGCCGCCGCGCTGCTCGCCTGCGCCCGGCTGTGGGACGACGGCGGACGCCTCGACCTGATGGAGCTGGCCGCCGAGCTCGGCAGCGACGTGCCGTTCGCCCTGATGGGCGGCACCGCCGTGGGCCTGGGCCGCGGCGAGCGGCTCACCCCGCTGCCCACCGGCGGCACCTTCCACTGGGTGTTCGCCATGGCCCACGGCGGACTGTCCACCCCCGCCGTCTACGCCGAATGCGACCGGCTGCGCGCCGGACGCCGCGTCCCGCCCCCCGAGGCGTCCGACGAGCTCGCCGCCGCCCTGGCCGCGGGCAGCGCCAAGGACCTCGCCGCCGCCCTGCACAACGACCTGCAGCCGGCCGCCCTGTCGCTGCGACCGGACCTGCGCCGCACCCTCGACGCGGGCCGCGACCTCGGCGCCCTGGGCGCGCTGGTCTCCGGCTCCGGTCCGACGTGCGCGTTCCTGGCCGAGTCCGACCGGCACGCCGCCGACCTGGCCGCGGCCCTGGCGGAACGCGGCGTGGCCGCCTCCACGCTGCGCGCGACCGGCCCCGCCCCCGGCGCCACCGTCCTGTGACCGCGGGCGGGCGCCCCGGCGCGCGGCGGGGCGCCCGCGAACCGCGTCCGAGGCGGCCGCGTCTGATGGAAAAACAGCCGAAAGGCGGGCACGTTGGCCTCTCTCCTTTTCCTCGTGCTGGTGGTGCTCGCGATCGCCGTGGTCGTCGGCGCCGTGGTGCTCGTCATCGCGGTGACGAAGAACGGCGGGCAGCAGCCGCCCCCGACCGGGTGGGGCGCGCCGCCGTACCCCGGCCCAAGCGGCCCGCCGTACTACGGGACGGACGCGCCGTTCTACGGCGCCTCGCCGGACCCCGCAGCGCACTACCCGTACCAGGCCCAGGACCCCTACCAAGCCCCTGCCCCCTACCAAGCCCCTGACCCCTACCAGGCGCAGGGCGGCGGATACGGATCCGACGGCGGCTGGTCCGGCGGGTCCCCCGACCCGGGCCGCGGCGACTCGCCGGACGGCTCCTCCAGCCCTCCCGGCGACGGCCCCACCGGCTCCGGCTCCTGAGCCGCCCGGCGCCGGGCGCGGCGCGGTGTCGGTAGCCTGGAGGACGTCGTGAACCTGATCAATCTGGAGAACGTCGGCAAGGCGTACGGCCCGGTCCCGCTGCTGGACGGGGTGTCCCTCGGACTCGACGACCGCGACCGCGTCGGCGTCGTCGGGCGCAACGGCGGCGGCAAGAGCACCCTGGTCTCGATCATCGCGCGGCGCGTCGAGCCGGACGAGGGACGGGTCGTCCATGCGCGCGGCCTGCGCCTGGGATACCTGCCGCAGCGCGACGCGTTCCCCGACGGCGCCACCGTCCGTTCGGTGGTGCTGGGCGACCGCGCCGAGCACGAATGGGCGGGCGACCCCCGCGTCCGCGACGTGCTCGCCGGCCTGCTGGCCGACGTGGACCTGGACGCGCCCGTCGCCGGGATGTCCGGCGGCGAGCGGCGCCGCGTCGCCCTGGCCCGGCTGCTGGCGCCCGAGTCCGACCTGCTGGTCCTGGACGAGCCCACCAACCACCTCGACATCGAGGCCATCGACTGGCTGGCCCGGCACCTGAAGGCCCGCGGCACGGCGCTGCTGGTCGTCACGCACGACCGGTGGTTCCTCGACGAGGTCACCGACCGCACCTGGGAGGTCGTCGACGGCCGCGTCGAACGCTACGAGGGCGGCTACTCGGCGTACGTGCTGGCCAAGGCCGAACGCGCCCGCCTCGCCGCGGCCGCCGAGGTCAGGCGGCGGAACCTGCTGCGCAAGGAGCTGGCGTGGCTGCGCCGCGGCCCCCAGGCCCGCACGTCCAAGCCCAAGTTCCGGCTGGAGGCGGCGCAGGCGCTCATCGCCGACGAGCCGCCGCCCCGCGACACCGTGGAGCTGACCCGGTTCGCCACCGCCCGGCTCGGCAAGACCGTCATCGACGTGGAGGACGCGACCGTCGAGGTCGGCTCCACCGCCCTCTTCCGGCGCCTGACCTGGCGGCTCGGCCCGGGCGACCGGGTCGGCGTGGTCGGCGTCAACGGCAGCGGCAAGAGCACCCTGCTGCGCCTGCTGGACGGCGCGGTCGCCCCGACGCAGGGACGCGTCGTCCGCGGCAAGACCGTCCGTCTGGCGCACCTGTCGCAGAACCTGGACGAGCTCGACCCCCGCCGCCGCGTGCTGGAGTCGGTCGAGGAGATCAGGCGGCGCGTCACCGTCGGCAAGCGCGAGTGGACCGCCGTCCAGCTGCTGGAGCGCCTCGGCTTCCGCGGCGAACGGCAGTGGACGCCGGTCGGCGACCTGTCCGGCGGCGAGCGGCGCCGCCTGCAGCTGCTGCGCCTGCTGATGGACGAGCCGAACGTCCTGCTGCTCGACGAGCCCACCAACGACCTGGACATCGAGACGCTCAACGAGGTCGAGGACCTGCTCGACGGCTGGCCCGGCACCCTCGTGGTCGTCAGCCACGACCGCTACTTCCTGGAACGCGTCACCGACCACGTGGTGGCGCTGCTCGGCGACGGACGGCTGTCGCTGCTGCCCGGCGGCGTGGACGAGTACCTGGACCGCCGCCGCCGAGGCCGGGCGCCCACCCGCCCGTCCGCCGCCTCGTCCCCGGCCCCGGCCGCCAAGCCGGACAAGCCGAAGGACTCCGCGCGGGCATGGCGGGCCCGCAAGGAGCTCGACCGGCTCGAACGGCGCCTGGACAAGCTGGCCGAGCGCCGGGAGGAGCTGCACGAGCTCCTCGCCGCCCACGCCACCGACTACGAGCGCCTCCAAGAGCTCGACGCCGAGCTGAAAGCCGTCCAGGCCGAGGCCGAGCAGGTCGAGGAGGAATGGCTGACGCTCGCCGAGGAGGTCGGCTGAGCCGTCACGACCGGGGCGCCCCGTCCGAGTCGAACGGGATCAGCAGCGTGCGCAGCAGCCCGGCCAGCGTGTCCCGCTGCTCGGGGGTGAGCGCCTCCAGGATGGCGTGCTCGCGGTCCAGCAGATCGGCGAACGCCGCGTCCACCCGGGCCTGACCGGCCGCGGTGAGCCGCACCAGCACGCCCCGCTTGTCCTGCGGGTCGGGGTGCCGCTCCACCAGCCCGGCCGCGGCCAGCCGGTCGATCCGGTTGGTCATGGTGCCGGAGGTGACCAGGGTGGCGCGCAGCAGCCGGCCCGGGCTGAGCTGATACGGGTGGCCCGCCCGGCGCAGCGCGGTCAGCACGTCGAACTCCCACGGCTCCAGCCGGTGCGCGGCGAACACCGCGCGGCGGGCGCGGTCCAGATGGCGGGCCAGCCGGGACACGCGGCTGAGGACGTGCAGCGGCCGCACGTCGAGATCGGGCCGCTCGGCGTGCCACGCCTCGACCAGCCGGTCGACCTCATCCTGCATGCGCACAGCCTACTCGTCTCGATATCGAGAAGACTTTCTTGACATCAAGATACAGCCGCGGGCATCATGTCTCTTGATGTCGAGACAAGCAGCGGCCGCCGTCTGGGATCCGGCGCAGTACGGCGTGTTCGGAGACGAGCGCGCCCGCCCGTTCGCCGACCTCATGGCCCGCGTCGACCTGGCCGCGCCCCGGCGCGTCGCCGACCTGGGCTGCGGCTCCGGCGAGCTGACCGCCGCGCTGGCCCGCCGCTGGCCGGACGCGGTGATCGAGGCGCTCGACTCCTCCCCGGACATGGTCGCCGCGGCCCGCGCCCACGAGATCCCCGGCCGGCTGCGCTTCACCGTCGGGGACGTCACGACCTGGCGGCCCGCGGCGCCGCTCGACCTCATCGTGTCCAACGCCGTCCTGCACTGGGTGCCCGACCACGACGACCTGCTCGTCCGCTGGGCCACCGAGGCGCTGGCCCCGGGCGGCCGCCTGGCCTTCCAGGTCCCCGGCAACTTCGACGCGCCCAGCCACGCCATCCTGCGCGAGCTGTGCGCGTCGCCCCGCTGGCGCGACCGCCTCGGCGGCCTCGCCCCCGGCCGCCCCGTCCGCGACGCCGCCGGGTACCACGACCTGCTGACCCGGCACGGCTGCGCGGTCGACGCCTGGGAGACCACCTACGTGCAGACCCTGCACGGAGACGACCCGGTGCTCGAATGGATGAAGGGCACCACCCTGCGTCCCGTGCTCTCCGCGCTCGGGCCCGCCGAGGCGAACGAGTTCCTCGACGTCTACGGCGCGTGCCTGCGCGGCGCGTACCCGCCTACCCCGCACGGAACCGTCTTCCCGTTCCGCCGGATCTTCGTCGTGGCGGCCCGCGAAGACCCCTGAGACGCGATGCCGTCCGCCGCGCGGGGAGCCGAACCCTTTCCCCTGGTGTGCCGACTCGCGCGGCGGGCGGCATCCGCGCGCCCGATCCGGCGCGCCTCCCGAACCCCGGACTCGCAACCCGAGCCCGGCGACCCCGGCCGGTGGCCGCACGAACGACCTTCACGCGGCCACCGGCTCCCCACCATCCCCGCCCCACCAGCGCCCACGCCCCCAACGGCGGGTTGAGGAGTCGCTGACAGGAGGACTGCCGCGGTTCGCCTGGGAAGCCGCCGCGTCAGATCCGCGACCCCCGCGACGACTTCGACCACCCAGCCCTGCCTGCCGGCCACCCGTGCGCCGCTACGTTCTGCACCGCCTCACCGCCCACCTCCGGAGGGGCAGAAGACGAGGTCGTGAAGGAGCACCGGCGGCGCACCAGCCGCCCCGTCTCGGGGCCAAAGCAAGCGCTCGTGGGGCTCCTGCTGAGGGCGGACCTGGCGCATGTGTTGGAAGCGCTCCGGGGTCTACACGAATGTGCTGGTCGCCCAGCGGCGGGTCAGGGTCTTCGAGGCGACGGCATGAAAGAGGCGGCCGAGCTCGTCGGCCCGGCCGCCGGAGGACGGTGCGGCGGAGTCAGCCCTGCTCGGCCCGGCGCGCCTTCCGCTGCGCCTTCTCGGCCTTGGCGGCGGCCTTCTCCGCGGCCTTCTCCCTGCGCTCCTGCTCCTTGCGCCGCCGCTTCGGGTCCAGGGACGGACGCACCTCCAGGCCGGACAGGCCGTTCCACGCCAGGTTCACCAGGTGCGCCGCCACTTCCTCCCGCTTCGGCTTGCGCACGTCCAACCACCACTGGCCGATCAACGCCACCATGCCGACCAGCATCTGCGCGTACATCGGCGCGTTCTTGTCGTCGTAGCCGTGGCGGTCGAACTCGCGGGCGAGGACGTACTCGACCTCGCCCGCGATCTCACTGAGCAGGCTGGCGAAGCTGCCCGTCCCGGTGCCGCCGTGGGAGTCGCGCACCAGGATCCGGAACCCGTCCGGGTTCTCCTCGATGTAGGCCAGCAGCGCCAGCGCGGCCTTCTCCAGCTTGCTGCGGTAGTGGATCGCCGAGGTCAGCGCCTCGGTGATGAGAGCGAGCAGCTTCTCGAACTCCCGGTCCACCACGACCGCGTACAGCCCTTCCTTGCCGCCGAAGTGCTCGTACACGACCGGCTTGGACACTCCCGCGGCGGCGGCGATCTCCTCGACCGACGTGCCGTCCAGGCCGCGCTCGGCGAACAGCGTGCGTCCGATGGTGAGCAGCTGTTCCCGTCGTTCCTTTCCGGTCATGCGCTTGCGCCTCGACCGGGGGGCTGGTTCTGTCACACATCCAATTGTGTCGGTCAGGCGGCCTGCTTCGTCCGCTTCGCCGCCAGCCGCTCGGGGTCGGGCCAGCGGACGTCGTACGCCCAGCCCGCCTTCTCGCACGCCTGGATGATCCGGGCGCTGATGTCGACCTGGCCCTTGAGCACCCCGTGACGGGCGCAGGTCGGCTCCGCGTGGTGCAGGTTGTGCCAGGACTCGCCCAGCGACGGGATGGCCAGCCACCACACGTTGCGGGACTTGTCGCGGACCTCGAAGTCCTCCTTGCCGAACACGTGGCAGATGGAGTTGACCGACCAGGTCACGTGGTGCACGAGGCTGATGCGGACCAGCCCGGCCCAGAAGAACGCGGTCAACGCGCCCTGCCAGGACATGGTGAGCAGACCGCCGAGCGCCGCCGGCAGCAGCAGCGACACGGCGACCAGCGCCGGGAAGGAGCGGTGGATCCGCACGACGTCGCGGTCGCGCAGCAGGTCCTTGGCGAACCGCTCCTTGCAGGTGCGGTTGCCGTCGAACATCCAGCCGTAGTGCGCCCAGAGCAGGCCCTTGGTCAGGCCCTTCCAGTCGCTTCCGAACCGCCACGGCGAGTGCGGGTCGGCCTCCTTGTCGGAGTGCTTGTGATGGCGCCGGTGATCGGCCACCCAGGTGATCACCGGTCCCTCCAGGGCCAGGCTGCCGGACACCCCCAGCACGATCTTCAGCCAGCGGCGGGCCTTGAACGAGCCGTGCGTGAAGTACCGGTGGTAGCCGACGGTGATCCCGGCGGCGGAGACGGCGTAGAACACGGCGGTCAGCGCCACGTCCGTCCAGCCCAGGAAGCTGCCCCAGGCCATCGGAACGGCGGCGAGCAGGGCGAGGAACGGGACACCGGTGAACACCGCGACGAGGACCCGTTCGAACGTCCCCTGCGGCTCCGGGTCGATCTCGGGAAGGGGCCGGCGGTCACGGAGCGGGGGGTCGACGACGGGGGCTTTGGTCATGGGTCACCACTTCCTGCATGTCGGGACAGCCTTACCTACGCCACCGTAACCTACGCTGCCGTAAGTTGGACAGGCCTCGAAAAGTAAAATCGGGGGGAACCGTGTCGCACTGGTCACAAAGCTCACACCCCGTGGTCGGTGTGCGACGCCGCGCGCCACGGTGGTGGAGTGCCCGTCCGCGGCCTCCCAGGGGAGTCCGTGACGGACGGGTGCGGTGTGCCGATCGGCCTCGTCGCCGAGCCGGACGCTTGTGACGTGCTCGCCCTATCGCGTCCTAAACACGCCGCTGGTCACTGAATGTCGGGACGCGCCCGATCACTTTTCGTGCTCGGCCATAATCGGAATGTCAGCGCCCGCTCGTACAGTGCGGCGCATGGTCAAGAAACTTCCCCCCGAACTGCAAGAAAAGGCCATCTCCCTGCGTCGCGAGGGCTGGACCTGCCGCGAGATCGCGGGGTCCCTCGGCATCTCCATCGGCACCTGCTCTCGCTACCTCCGCGACGTCCCCGCCCCGGAACGCGCCGGGTACGCCCAGGAACGGATCGCCGCGATGTGGAAGAGCCGGTGGGAGCCCTACCACCGGCGCGCCGAACGGCGGCGACTGGAGACCAAACTCGCCGCCTGCGAGCAGGTCGGAGAGCTCGGCGATCGGGAGATCCTCGTGGCGGGCGCCCTCGTCTACTGGTGCGAAGGCGGCAAGGACAAGATCTACCGGCGCTCCGAGAGGGTCAGGTTCATCAACAGCGATCCGGCGATCGTCCTCTTCTTCCTCCGCTTTCTGCGGGCGGCGGGCGTGTCGCGCGACTGCGTCCGCTTCAGCCTGCACATCCACGAGAACGCCGACGTCGACGCCGCCGTGCGGTACTGGGCGGACCTCGTCGGGGCCGCGCCGGAGGAGTTCGGCACGACCGTCCTCAAGAGGCACAACCCGAAGACCGTCAGGAAGAATCTCCGCGACGAGTACCGCGGCTGTCTGCACATCGCCGTGCGGAAGAGCGCCGACCTCTACCGCCGCATCGAAGGGTGGGCGCACGGCGCCATGCTCGGGCCGCAGCACGCGCGGGCGTATCTGGCCGACCGGTCCGAACGGGCTCTGATCAGGACCTTGCGCGCTCGGGACACGGCCGAAAACTGATGTGTTGCCGCTGCGTCGGACTCTGTATCCTCTGTCAAGGCCCGGACTGTCGGATGTCCGAGTTGTTCCGCCGTGGCGTAATTGGTAACGCAGTGGGTTTTGGTCCCAAAGATTCCAGGTTCGAATCCTGGCGGCGGAGCTCCTTGTTCGAATGAGGCGCCATGGCGCCGCGGAGGCGCCGGGCGGGGGCGTCCGCCGGCGCCGCCCGTCCGCGTCTTTCTTCCGTGCCGCCCCCCGACCGCACGCCGTTCCGCACACCGTTCCGCATACCGACCCGTCCACCGCTCCGAACGCGTCGCGACACGCCTGACCTGGGAGCCGATCCGGCAGGACGGGCTGCCCCCGGGGTGACACAAGACGGACGGGCGGTATCCTTCCGGTTGTCGGGTGAGCCGCGGCCTGCCGCCTGCCCCCATGACGGGCAGGTCGCCAGCCTGTTGGACCTCTCCATACGGTTGCGCCCGTGCCGAGTTCTTAACCGCGATGCCGAGGAGCCTCCCAGTGAGCGCTAGCCGCCCGGCTGCCGTCATCGTCCTCGCCGCGGGCGAGGGCACCCGGATGAAGTCCCGTACCGCCAAGGTCCTGCATGAGCTGTGCGGGCGCACCATGCTCGGCCATGTGCTGACCGCCGCGGCCGAGCTGGACCCCGAGCGGTTGATCGTGGTCGTCGGGCACCGCCGGGAGCAGGTGATCGCCCATCTGGAGCAGGGCTGGCCCAAGGCCGAGGTGGTCGTGCAGGAGCGCCAGGGCGGCACCGGGCACGCGGTCCGCACCGTGCTGGAGCAGGTCGGCGAGCTGCGCGGCACCGTGGTCGTCACCAACGGCGACCATCCGCTGCTGCGCGGCGCCACGCTCGCCGCGATGGTGCGCACCCACGAGGAGGAGGGCAACGCCGCCACCGTCCTCACCACCGAGATCCCCGACCCGACGGGCTACGGTCGGATCCTGCGCGCCCCCGACGGCTCGCTCGCCGCGATCGTCGAGCACAAGGACGCCACCGAGGAGCAGCGCGCGGTCCGCGAGATCAACGTCGGCATGTACGCGTTCGACGGGACCCTGCTGGGCGGCGCGCTCAAGCGGGTCACCACCGACAACGCCGGCGGCGAGGAGTACCTGACCGACGTGGTGGCGATCCTGCGCGGCGACGGCCA
The DNA here is from genome assembly GCA_003001795.1 of Actinomadura viridilutea. GTDB lineage: Bacteria > Actinomycetota > Actinomycetes > Streptosporangiales > Streptosporangiaceae > Spirillospora > Spirillospora viridilutea. The sequence continues at coordinate 368,897 of PVNI01000001.1, forward strand.
CCGCGCCGGCGCGCACCTGACGCCGGACTGGGTGGAGACGCAGGGCGTCAACGACCGCGTGCAGCTCGCGCGGGCGCGGCGGCAGCTCAACGACCGGCTGCTGGAGGCGCACATGCGGGCCGGGGTGACCATCGTCGACCCGGCCACGACCTGGGTCGACGTGGACGTGACGATCGAGCCGGACGTCGAGGTCCATCCCGGGACCCAGCTGCGCGGGCGCACCCATCTGGCCGAGGGCGCGCGGGTCGGCCCGGGGTGCACGCTCACCGACACCCGGGTCGGCGCCGACGCCACGGTGGTGAACGCGGTGTGCGTGGAGGCCGAGATCGGGCCGGAGGCGTCGGTCGGCCCGTACGCCTACCTGCGGCCCGGCACGCGCCTGGCCCGCAAGGCGAAGGCGGGCACGTACGTGGAGATGAAGAACGCCCAGGTCGGCGAGGGCTCGAAGGTGCCGCACCTGACCTATGTCGGGGACGCCGAGATCGGCGAGGGCAGCAACATCGGCGCCAGCACCGTCTTCGTCAACTACGACGGGGTCAAGAAGCACCGCACCGTGGTCGGCGACCATGCGCGGGTGGGCAGCGACACCATGCTCGTCGCCCCGGTCACCATCGGGGACGGCGCGTACACCGCGGCCGGCTCGGTGATCGTGCAGGACGTGCCGCCGGGGGCGATGGCGGTCGCCCGCGGGCGGCAGCGCAACGTCGAGGGCTGGGTGGAGCGCAGGCGTCCGGGGACCGCCGCCGCGGAGGCGGCCCGTCGGGCCAAAGAGAGGAGCGCCGCCGAGGAGAAGGGCGGCGACGCCTAGCGTCCGGTCGCGAGGCCGGGTGTTGCCGCGAGGCCGAGTGACGTCCGCCGTCCGGACCGTTCCGGGCGGGGGGAGGGTGGGGCGCGTGCGTCTCGCCGTGAAATCGTCCGCCGGCCGACGGAAGGGGTCTGTCGGCGGAGTGCGGGTGCGTCCCGCCGCGCGTCCGCGCGTGAGGCCGGTCGGCCGGGTCTGCCGGTCGGTGGGCGGGTGGGGGTCGTCCCCATGCACAACGACAGAAGACGTCCCGTGAGCCGCCGAATCCGCTTCTTTCGGTGCGCGGGGAGTGGGGACAACACCCACATGAGAACCATCCATTGAGGGGGAGCTGTCAGAGGTGAGTGGGATCAAGGCGAGCGGCCAGAAGAAGCTCATGCTCTTCACCGGCCGCGCCCACCCGGACCTGGCCAAAGAAGTAGCCGACAACCTCCAGGTCGAGCTGACGCCGACCTCCGCGTACGACTTCGCCAACGGCGAGACGTTCGTGCGCTTCCTCGAATCGGTCCGCGGTTCGGATGCGTTCGTGATCCAGAGCCACACGACTCCCATCAATCAGTGGATCATGGAGCAGCTGATCATGGTGGACGCGCTGAAGCGGGCGTCCGCCAAGCGGATCACCGTGGTGGCCCCGTTCTTCGGCTACGCCCGTCAGGACAAGAAGCACCGCGGGCGCGAGCCGATCTCGGCCCGGCTGATGGCGGACCTGTTCAAGACCGCCGGCGCGCACCGGCTGATCACGGTGGACCTGCACACGGCGCAGATCCAGGGGTTCTTCGACGGCCCCGTCGATCATCTGTTCGCGCTGGACCTGCTCGCCTCGCACTTCGAGAAGCGGCTGGACCTGTCCCAGGTCACGGTGGTGGCGCCGGACGCCGGGCGGGTGCGGATGACCGAGCGGTGGAGCGACCGGCTGGGCGGCGTGCCGATGGCGATCATCCACAAGAAGCGCGACCCGGACGTGGCCAACGAGGTGAAGGTGTTCGACGTGGTCGGCGAGGTGGCGGGCCGGACCTGCGTGGTGGTGGACGACATGATCGACACCGGCGGCACCATCGTGAAGGCGGCGGACGCGCTGTTCGACCACGGCGCCAGCCGGGTCGTGGTGGCGGCCACGCACGGGGTGCTGTCGGGTCCGGCGGTGGACCGGTTGAAGAATTCGCCGATCTCCGAGGTGGTGCTGACCAACACGCTGCCGATCCCGGAGGAGAAGCAGTTCGACAAGCTGACGGTGCTGTCGATCGCGCCGCTGGTGGCCCGCGCCATCAACGAGGTGTTCAGCGACGGCTCGGTGACCAGCCTCTTCGGCGGCCACAGCTGACCGGCGTCCCGGGACGGGCGCCCCTGCGGGCGTTCGGGCGGTCGCGCATCGGCTAGACTCGGGGAACCCGCGTATGCCCCGGGTCGTTCAGTGCGGCTCCGCGTCGGATCTCCGCTCCCCGGGGTACGCACGAAGTCTTCGAGGCGCCCGACGCATCGAGCACCCGCCTGATCGCTTTGTCCGCAGCGGACGTCCGTGCCGGACGGCCGTGGATCGCAAGAACGAGGAGTTTTCGCCGTGTCCGAGGTACGCATCGCCGCCGAGCCGCGCACTGAGTTCGGTAAGGGGGCCGCACGGCGCGCCCGCCGGGCCGGCAAGGTGCCCGCCGTCCTCTACGGCCACGGCACCGCCCCGCAGCACATCTCGCTGCCCGGCCATGAGCTCATGCTGGCGCTCAAGACCCCGAACGTGCTGCTGCGCGTGGAGGGGCTGAACGGCGGCAGCGAGCTGGCGCTGCCGAAGGACGTGCAGCGCGACCCGATCAAGGGGTTCCTGGAGCACGTCGACCTGCTGCTGGTCGAGCGCGGCGAGAAGGTCACCGTGGAGGTCCCGGTGAACGTGGTCGGCGACGTGGTGGCCGGCGGCCGGGTGGCCCAGGAGGTCGTGCAGCTGGCCGTGGAGGCCGAGGCCACGCACATCCCCGAGGCGGTGGAGGTCGACGTCACCGGCCTGGAGATCGACACGCAGGTCCTGGCGCGGGACGTCAAGCTGCCGTCCGGGGTGTCGCTGGCGACCGACGAGGAGACGCTGGTCCTGCAGATCAGCGACGCGTCGGCGTCGACGGCTCCGGCCGAGGGCGCGGAGGCCGAGGAGGCGGAGGGCGCCGCCGGCGAGTCCGCCGAGTAGGCGGGCGGTTCCGCCGGGGCGCGTGTCGCGGCGTGCGCCATGTGGTTGTCGACGGCCCTCGTCGGTGTGCACCGGCGGGGGCCGTCGGGTTTCGCGGTAGGGAGGTGCGGTGACGGGTTCTGAGCCGTGGCTGGTGGTCGGCTTGGGCAATCCGGGGCCGTCGTACGCGGGCACTCGGCACAACGCCGGGTTCATGGTGCTGGACGCGCTGGCGGGGCGCGTCGGCGGGCGGTTCAAGGCGCACCGCCGGGTGCACGCGGAGGCGGTCGAGGGGCGCCTGGCGGGGGAGCGGGTCGTGCTCGCCAAGCCCCGCAGTTTCATGAACGATTCGGGGGGCCCGGTGAAGGGCCTGCGCGATTTCTTCAAGGTTCCCGTGGAGCGGCTCGTCGTCGTTCACGATGAGTTGGACATCCCCTACGGCGCGGTGCGGCTCAAGCAGGGCGGCGGCGACAATGGCCACAACGGGCTGCGTTCGATCACCAAGTCGCTGGGCGGCGGGAATTATCTGCGGGTGCGGTTCGGTGTGGGGCGTCCGCCGGGGCGCATGGATCCCGCGGTGTACGTTCTCAAGGATTTCTCGGCCGCGGAGCGCAAGGAACTGGATCTGAACGTGGAGCGCGCCGCCGACGCGGTGGAGGCGCTGCTCACGCGGGGGCTGGCGGCGGCGCAGAACGTTTTCCACGCCTCCTGAGCCGGGCGCGGCGGCGGCCCCCGCCGGGCGCGCCGGGGGTGTTTTTGTTGCCCGGCGGTGAGGTGATCCATTAGGCCAGGTAACAAAACCGCAGCGCACTGCCCGTTTTGGGCGTCCGTCGGGGAGATGCGTCCGTAAGATGCGGCCGTCCGGGGTTCGCGTGGCATGTGAACCTCAAAGGCCGTTCAGCCGTCTCCGAGTTGGACCACGTCTTCCGGGGCGCATGTGGCAGGGGTGGTGAGACGTCTATGGCCGTCGTCGACAAGGTCCAGGTGGCGGACGCGTCCGCGAAGGACGGGCCGCGTCAGCGCCACTCCGTCAATTGGACGGCGACCTATCGTCGGCGTGCGCTCACCTTGGACTTCCTGAGCATGCTGGTCGCGGGCGCGGTCGCGTACGTGCTGCGCTTTCCGGGCATGCCGGGCGAGCTGACCCTGCCGTACGTCGCGTTGACCGTGGCCCTGCCGTTGGCGTGGCTGCCGATCCTGGCGCTGTGCCGCGCCTACCAGCCCCGCTACATCGGCGTCGGGTACGAGGAGTTCCACCGGGTGCTGCGGGCGGGGTTCATCCTCACCGCCACGGTGGCGATCGTGGCGTACGCCACCAAGACCGAGGTGGCCCGCGGGTACGTGGTGATGGCGCTGCCGCTGGGCACGTTCTTCGGGCTGGTGGCGCGGTACCGGCTGCGCAAGTGGCTGCACCGCCGGCGCTGGGAGGGCGAGTACATGCGGCGCGTGGTCGCCGTGGGGCACCGCACGTCCGTGGCCGACCTGATCCGCCTGCTGCGGCAGAAGCGCTATCACGGCATGGACATCGTCGCGGTGTGCCTGCCGCCGGCGCTGGTCGAGGGCGAGGACGCGGTCGACGAGGTGGAGGGCGTGCCGGTGCTGGGCGACTTCCGGCAGGCGGCGGCCGTGGTGGAGCGCGTGGGCGCCGACTCGGTGGCGGTGCTGGCGTGCCCGGAGATGGACGGGGTGGCGCTGCGCCGCCTGGCCTGGCAGCTGGAGCGCGACGACGTGGAGCTGGTGGTGGCGCCCGCGCTGATGGACGTGACCGGGCCGCGGATCTCCATCCGCCCGGTGTCGGGGCTGCCGCTGCTGCACGTGGAGCATCCGGAGCTGGACGGCGGCCGGCAGGTCGTCAAGGACCTGTTCGACCGGGTGATGGCGCTGGTGGCGCTGGTGGTGCTCAGCCCGCTGCTGCTGGTGGTGGCGCTGCTGATCAAGTTCACCAGCGAAGGGCCGGTGCTGTTCCGGCAGACCAGGGTGGGCCGCGACGGGCGCGAGTTCACCGTGCTGAAGTTCCGCACCATGGTGGTCGACGCGGAGGCCCGCAAGACCGAGCTGCTGGTGCACAACGAGCACGACGGCGTGCTGTTCAAGATCAGGAAGGATCCGCGGATCACGCCGATCGGGCGGAAGCTGCGCCGCTACTCGCTGGACGAGCTGCCGCAGCTGATCAACGTGCTGCGCGGGGACATGTCCCTGGTCGGGCCGCGTCCGCCGCTGCCGGAGGAGGTGGCCCGCTACGGCGGCGACGTGTACCGGCGGCTGGCCGTCAAGCCGGGCCTGACCGGGCTGTGGCAGGTGAGCGGGCGCTCCGACCTGTCGTGGGAGGAGTCGGTCCGGCTGGACCTGCGTTACGTGGACAACTGGTCGCTCGCGCTCGACCTGCTGATCCTGTGGAAGACCTGGTCGGCGGTGGTCCGCGGGTCCGGGGCGTACTGAGGTCGGCGTACAGCGGACGGCGTACAGCGGTCGGCGTACCGCGGTCGGCGTACTGAGGTCGCCGTTCAGCGGTCGGCGGGACGGGTCCCGCCCGGTGGGACGCCACCCGGGTTCGCCGCGTCCGGCCTGCAGTGTCTTCTCGCGGGCGGTCCCTTGCGCGACGACGGGCGGGGGGCGGCCCGAAGCGGGCGAGCGGCATAGGCGACAATGGTGATCCAACCGATCGATCGACCCGGGAATGGCGAGTGATGACGCAGAGCCCGCGGGATGACCACGCGCTGGCGGCCCGGCTGGCCCGCGACGCCGGACGCCTGCTGCTGGAGGTGCGCGAGGAGGTCGGCTTCGCCGACGCCGACGCCCTGAGGAAGGCCGGCGACATGCGCTCGCACGAGCGCCTGGCCGCGGCGCTCGCCGAGCACCGGCCGGGCGACGCGGTGCTGTCGGAGGAGGGCAAGGACGACCCGGCGCGGCTGGACGCCGACCGGGTGTGGATCGTGGACCCGCTCGACGGCACCCGCGAGTTCGCCGAGGAGGGCCGCGCCGACTGGGCCGTCCACGTGGCGCTGTGGCGGTCCGGCGGGCTCGCCGCGGGAGCGGTCGCGCTGCCGGCGCGCGGCGTGACGCTGCGCACCGCGCCGGACGGCGCGCTCGTCGAGCCGTGGGACGGCTCCGCGGGCCGGGCGCTGCGCGTCCTCGAGCCCGCGCCGGGGCGCCTGCGCGTCGCGGTCAGCCGCACCCGCCCTCCCGCGTTCGTCGAGGCGCTGGCCGACCGCGTGGAGGCCGAGGTCGAGCTGGTGCCGATCGGTTCGGCCGGGGCGAAGATCTGCGCGGTGCTGCTCGGCGAGGTCGACGCGTACGTGCACGCGGGCGGCCAGTACGAGTGGGACTCGGCCGCGCCGGTCGCCGTGGCGCTGGCCGCGGGCGCGCACGTGTCGCGCGTCGACGGCGCCGCGCCGCGCTACAACCAGGAGGATCCCCGGCTGCCGGATATCCTTGTCTGCCACCCCGTGTCGGCATCGATGCTGCTGACCGGCATCCGGGACGTGGGCGCGGTCCCGCCGAGCTGACCTGCCGGACCCGCCGCCCCCGACCGGCGGGGACGGTGTCATCCCGGCCACCGGTGCATCTGCCAGAGAGCGTGGAGAGAACCCCAGACCATGCAGCGCTGCGATTACCTGCTGTCACAGCTGGACGTCCTTGAGGCGGAGTCGATTCACATCATCCGGGAGGTGGCGGCCGAGTTCGAACGGCCGGTGCTGCTGTTCTCGGGCGGCAAGGACAGCATCGTCATGCTGCACCTGGCGCACAAGGCGTTCCGGCCCGCGGCGATCCCGTTCCCGGTGATGCACGTCGACACCGGGCACAACTTCCCCGAGGTGCTGGAGTTCCGCGACCGGCGGGTGGCCGAGCTGGGGGTGCGGCTGATCGTCGCGTCGGTCCAGGAGTCGATCGACAAGGGCCGCGTGGTGGAGCAGACCGGCCGGTGGGCGTCCCGCAACCGGCTGCAGACCACGACGCTGCTGGACGCCATCGAAGAGCACCGCTTCGACGCCGCGTTCGGCGGGGCGCGCCGCGACGAGGAGAAGGCGCGCGCCAAGGAACGGGTGGTGTCGTTCCGCGACGAGTTCGGCCAGTGGGACCCGAAGAACCAGCGGCCGGAGCTGTGGAACCTGTACAACACGCGGATCCGGCCGGGCGAGCACGTGCGGGTGTTCCCGCTGTCGAACTGGACGGAGCTGGACGTGTGGGACTACATCCGCCGCGAGGGCCTGGAGATCCCGTCCATCTACTTCGCGCACACCCGGCGGGTGTTCGAGCGGGACGGGCTGCTGCTGGACGACAACCCGTACGCCAACCGCGGCGAGGACGAGCCGGTGTTCGAGGCGATGGTGCGCTACCGCACGGTGGGCGACATGTCCTGCACGGGCGCGGTCAAGTCCACCGCCACCACGCTGGACGAGGTGATCGAGGAGATCGCCGCCACCAGGATCACCGAGCGGGGCCAGACGCGCGCCGACGACCGCACCAGCGAGGCCGCGATGGAGGACCGCAAGAAGGAGGGCTACTTCTAAATGGCCGCCACCGAGTCCGCCGCCCGGCCGTCCGACCGGCGGGGCAAGCCGATGGACATGCTGCGGTTCGCCACCGCCGGGTCCGTGGACGACGGCAAGTCCACGCTGATCGGGCGGCTGCTGTACGACTCGAAGTCGATCTTCGAGGACCAGTTGGAGGCGGTGGAGCGCACCAGCGCCGACCGCGGCGAGGAGTACACCAACCTGGCGCTGCTGACCGACGGGCTGCGCGCCGAGCGGGAGCAGGGCATCACCATCGACGTGGCGTACCGCTACTTCGCCACGCCGCGCCGCAAGTTCATCATCGCCGACACCCCGGGGCACATCCAGTACACCCGGAACATGGTGACCGGGGCGTCCACCGCCGACCTGGCGATCATCCTGGTGGACGCGCGCAAGGGCATCCTGGAGCAGTCGCGGCGGCACGCGTTCCTGGCGACGCTGCTGCGGGTGCCGCACCTGGTGGTCGCGGTGAACAAGATGGACCTGGTCGACTACGACCAGCGGGTCTTCGAGGACATCGTCGAGGAGTTCACCAAGTTCGCCGCCAAGCTGGAGGTCGCGGACCTGACCTTCATCCCGATCTCGGCGCTGCACGGCGACAACGTGGTGCAGCGCTCGGCGAACATGCCGTGGTACGAGGGCACGTCGCTGCTGCACCACCTGGAGCACGTGCACATCGCCTCCGACCGGAACCTGATCGACGTGCGGTTCCCGGTGCAGTACGTCATCCGCCCGCACAAGTCCACCGATCCGGCGCTGCACGACTACCGCGGGTACGCCGGGCAGGTCGCGGGCGGCGTGCTCAAGCCGGGCGACGAGGTGGTGCACCTGCCGTCCGGGCTGACCACCGTCATCACCCACATCGACGGGCCGAACGGGCCGGTGAGCGAGGCGTTCGCGCCGATGTCGGTGACGCTGCGGCTGGCCGACGACATCGACATCTCCCGCGGCGACATGATCGCCCGTCCGAACAACCGGCCGCAGGTCGCCCAGGACCTGGAGGCGATGGTGTGCTGGATGACGCCGGAGCGGCAGCTGGCGCCCCGCACCAAGCTGCTGATCAAGCACACCACCCGCACCGCGAAGGCGCTGGTGAAGGACCTGCACTACCGGTTGGACGTCAACACGCTGCACCGCGACGAGCAGGCGGGCGCGCTCGGGTTGAACGAGATCGGGCGGGTGAGCCTGCGCGTCACCCAGCCGCTGTTCGTCGACGAGTACGCGCGCAACCGGCTGACCGGCGGGTTCGTGCTGATCGACGAGGCCACCAACAACACGGTCGCGGCCGGAATGATCAGCGGCGCGTCGTGACGCCCGCGGCGCCGTCCGGGTTGACCGGGTGTCCGAGGTGGGACGATGCGGGGCCGTCATCGGTCAGGTGCCGGTAATGTCGATGTCGAAGTCGCGTCACTGACGTTCCTGGCAGCACTGGAGCCGTCGTTGAAACCCTCCGTCTCGTCGCTCCCGCCGGTGCGGGGCGCCCGGTGAAGGCGCTCGTCCTGGCGGGCGGGTCCGGCTCGCGACTGCGGCCGATCACCTACAGCTTCGCCAAGCAGCTGGTGCCGGTGGCGAACAAGCCGGTGCTGTTCTACGGGCTGGAGGCCATCGCCGACGCGGGGATCCGCGAGGTCGGCGTGGTGGTCGGGGACACCGAGGCGGAGATCCGGGCGGCGGTCGGCGACGGGTCGCGGTTCGGCCTGGAGGTGACGTACCTGCGGCAGGACGCCCCGCGCGGGCTGGCGCATGCGGTGCTCATCGCCCGGGAGTTCCTCGGCGACGACGACTTCGTCATGTACCTGGGCGACAACTTCATCGTGGGCGGCATCACGGAGCTGGTGGACCGGTTCCGCCGGGAGCGGCCGGACGCGCAGATCATGCTCGCCAAGGTGTCCGACCCGCGCGCGTTCGGCGTGGCCGAGCTCGACGCGGACGGCCGGGTGGTGGCGCTGGAGGAGAAGCCGGAGCATCCCAAGAGCGATCTGGCCCTGGTCGGCGTCTACCTGTTCAGCCCGGTGGTGCACGAGGTCGTGGCGCGGCTCACACCGTCCCGGCGCGGCGAACTGGAGATCACCGACACCATCCAGGGCCTGATCGACCGGGGCCGCCGGGTGGAGTCGACGATGGTGTCCGGCTACTGGAAGGACACCGGGAACGTCGCCGACATGCTGGAGGTGAACCGGCTGGTGCTGGAGGGCGTGGAGCCCTCGGTGGCCGGCGAGGTGGACGCGTCCAGCGAGCTGATCGGCCGGGTGGTGGTCGAGGAGGGCGCGCGGGTCACCGGGTCGCGCGTCGTCGGCCCGGCCGTCATCGGGCCCGGCGCGGTGGTCCGCGACTCCTACATCGGGCCGTTCACCTCCATCGACCGGGACTGCTCGGTCGTGGACAGCGAGATCGAGTACTCGATCGTGCTGCGCGGCGCGTCCATCGACGGCGTCGGCCGCATCGAGTGCTCGCTCATCGGAAGGCAGGCACGGGTGACGCCCGCTCCGCCCGTGCCCAGGGCTCACCGTCTCGTACTGGGAGACCACAGCAAGGTGCAGATCAGCAAATGAGGGCGCGGCGGATCCTGGTCACCGGCGGGGCCGGGTTCATCGGCTCGCACTACGTGCGCGAGCTGGTGTCCGGGGGCTATCCGGAGTGGGCGGACGCCGAGGTGACGGTGCTGGACAAGCTCACCTACGCGGGCAACCTGGCCAACCTGGAGCCGGTCGAGGGGCGGTTCACGTTCGTGCGCGGCGACGTCTGCGACGCCGCCCTGCTCGCCGAGGTGGTGCCGGGGCACGACGTGGTGGTCAACTTCGCGGCCGAGTCGCACGTCGACCGGTCCATCGACAGCGCGGGCGAGTTCGTGCGCACCAACGTGCTCGGCGTGCAGACCCTCATGCAGGCGTGCCTGGACGCGGGCGTGCCGCGCGTCGTGCAGGTGTCCACCGACGAGGTGTACGGCAGCATCGACGAGGGGTCGTGGGACGAGCACGCGCCGCTCGCGCCCAACTCGCCGTACTCGGCGTCCAAGGCGGGCGGCGACATGATCGCCCGCGCGTACGCGCGCACGCACGGCCTGCCGGTGTGCATCACCCGGTGCGGCAACAACTACGGGCCGTACCAGTACCCGGAGAAGGTCATCCCGCTGTTCGTGACGAACCTGCTGGACGGCCGCACCGTGCCGCTGTACGGCGACGGCGGCAACGTGCGCGACTGGATCCACGTGTCCGACCACTGCCGCGGCATCCAGACGGTCGTCGAACGCGGCGAGCCCGGCGAGGTGTACCACATCGCGGGCACCGCGGAGCTGACCAACCGGGAGCTGACCCGGCGGCTGCTCGACGCGGTGGGCGCCGACTGGAGCCGCGTGGAGCACGTCCCCGACCGCAAGGGCCACGACCGCCGCTACTCGCTGTCGGACGCCAAGCTGCGCCGGCTGGGGTACGCGCCGCGGGTGTCGTTCGAGGACGGCCTCGCCGAGACCGTCCGCTGGTACGCCGACAACCGGGCGTGGTGGGAGCCGCTGAAGAAGCGCGCCGAGGACGCCGGATGACCTGGATGGTCGTCGGCGCCGGCGGCATGCTCGGCACCGAGCTGGTGCGCCGGCTGCGCGGGCGCGGCCGCGACGTCGTGGCGTTGACCCGCGCCGACCTCGACGTGCGCGACGCGGCCGCCGTCCGCGACGCCCTGCGGCGGCACCGCCCGGACGCGGTGGTCAACTGCGCGGCGTGGACGGCCGTCGACGACGCCGAGGCGCACGAGGACGCCGCGCTGGCGGTCAACGGCGACGCGGTGCGCACCCTGGCCGCCGCGTGCGGGGACGTCGACGCCACGCTCGTGCACATCTCCACGGACTACGTGTTCGATGGGCGGGCCGACCGTCCCTACCCCGAGGACGCCCCGCCCGCGCCGGTCAGCGCGTACGGCCGCACCAAGCTCGCGGGGGAGCGCGCCGTCCTCGACACCGGGCGCGGCTACGTGGTGCGCACGGCGTGGCTGTACGGGGCGCACGGCCCCAATTTCGTCCGCACGATGACGCGTCTGGCCGCCGAACGCGACACCGTCGAGGTGGTCGACGACCAGCGCGGCCAGCCGACGTGGACCGGCGACCTGGCCGAACAGGTCATCGCGCTGGTCGGGTCGGGCGCGCCGCCCGGCGTCTACCACGGCACGAACGCGGGGGAGACCACCTGGTACGGCCTGGCCCGTGAGGTGTTCGCCCTGCTCGGTCTCGACCCGGACCGGGTGCGGCCGACCACGACCGACCGGTTCCCGCGTCCGGCGCCCCGTCCCGCCTACAGCGTCCTGGGCCACGACCGGTGGACGCGGGTAGGGCTGAAGCCCATGCGCGACTGGCGCGAGGCCTTGCACGCGGCCTGGCCGTCTCTGAGCTGACCCTGGCGCCGTCCCGCGCCGGGCGACGCCCGCCGCGGGCGGGAGCGGGTCGGGTCCGGTCAGGTCGGGTCAGGTCGGCAGGCCGAGGGCGGCGTAGTAGTCGAGGCAGGCGCGGTAGTCCGGCAGCAGGCCGGACTTCTGCGCCTCGGCCAGGCTCGGCGCGGCGGCGTCCTTGGCCGACAGCACCGGTTCGACGTCCCGCGGCCAGGCGATGCCGAGGTCGGGGTCCAGCGGGTGCACGCCGTGCTCGCGTTCGGGCGCGTACGGCTGGGAGCACAGGTAGATGACGGTGGCGTCGTCGGTGAGCGCCAGGAAGGCGTGGCCGAGCCCTTCGGCGAGGTAGAGGCAGCGGCGGTTCTCCTCGTCGAGCCGGACGGCCTCCCAGCGGCCGAAGTCGGGGGAGCCGACGCGCAGGTCCACCACCACGTCGAGGATCGCGCCGCGCGGACACGTGACGTACTTGGCCTGCCCGGGCGGGACGTCGGCGAAATGCACGCCGCGCAGCGCGCCGCGGGCGGAGACCGAGCAGTTGGCCTGGGCGAGGTTCAGCTCGTGGCCGACCTGCGCGCGCAGCTCGTCCGCCCGGAACCATTCGTGGAAGGAGCCGCGGTGGTCGCGGTGTATGCGCGGGGTGAACGAGAAGGCGCCTTTGATGCCCAGTGGTTCCACACGCGCAAGGATGCCACAGCGGTCAGACCGGGGCGGACGCCCGCTCGGGTTCGGGTTCGGCCTGGGGCGCCGGCGCCGCGGTCAGCACGGCGGCCTGGCGGCGCAGCGTCTCCGTCCACGCCACCATGATCAGCAGCCAGATGCCGGAGACGTTGGCCGGGGTGGCCAGGCCCTCGGTGGTGATGCTGTCGACCAGGAAGAAGCCCAGCAGCCCCAGCAGCAGCCCCGCGTCGGGACGCAGCGGACGGTGCCGGGCGAGGAGCAGCAGCGTGTACGCGAGGACGATCAGCAGCGCCGCGAAGAGGAGGGCGCCGAACGCGCCGTTGTCGACCAGCGCGTTGATGAACGCGTTGTGGCCGCCGCCCAGCCCGATGTCCTCCAGGAACAGCCCTCGGGACGCGCCCAGGCCGCGTCCGAACAGCGGCTCCTCGGCGTAGGCGACCAGCGCCAGCTCCCACAGGTCGGTGCGCGAGTTCAGGGACGCGAGCTTCTCGGCGGTCTCGCCGCGCGCCACGAACGCCATGATCTTGTCGGAGAACGCCAGCGTCGCCAGCACCGCCACGGCCGCGCCGACCACGATGACGTCCGCGCGTCCGTGCGGGCCGCGCGCCGTGGCCAGCAGGACGACGACCCCGAAGGCGCAGCCGAGCGCCGCCCCGCGGGTCCCGGTGGCCACCAGCGCGCCCGACAGCACCGCCAGGGCGACGACGTAGGCCAGGGGATGCCAGAGCCGGTGCTCGGGATGCTCGCGGCGGGTGAGGTAGCCGATGACCAGCAGCACCGCCACGGCCAGGTACACGCCCGCGATGACGGGGTGGACGTACAGCCAGTTGAAGCGCTCCTGGGTGTGGGCGGTGCGCGGGAACGGGTGCGCCACGCCGATGCCCACCGACAGCAGCACGATCACGATGAAGGCGTGCGCCAGCCGGTGCAGGTCGCGCGGCTGCGCCCGGGTCGCGATCGTGTAGATCAGCGTCATCGTGACGAGCAGCTGCACGCCGCGCACGACGCCGAGCTCCTTGTACGGCGACCACAGCGCCGAGAGCGCCACGTACCCGGCGAATCCCCAGGCCGCCAGCAGCACCCCGCTGGGCCGCCGCGCCGGCGGCCGCAGCCGGAACCGGTGGTGCAGGTACAGGGCCGTGCAGCCGTAGATCGCGATCTCCACCAGCACCGTCAGGTCGGCGCTTCCGCTGACCGCCTGGTCGACCTCGCGGCTGCGCAGCTTGTAGTCGCTGGACAGCATCAACGCCAGCGGCAGCAGCACCGTCCACCAGCCCGCGCTGGGCACGGCGGGCCGCGTGCGGCGGTGCGGCAGAACGGAGAACTTGGCAACCTTCAACGGCGCTCCCGAGAACGGATCGCCCTCAGAATAGGCCCGCTTCGCCTCCGGCGCGGCCCGCGCGGCGGACGCCGGTCAGCCGTGCGCGACGGCCCAGGAGCCGACGTGGCGGGCGCCCGCCCGGCGGTCCACCTTTTCGGCGATGCGGGCCGGGAGGGGGAGGGGCGCGGAGCGGGCGCGCTTGGCGGCCGCGGCGGACAGCGAGCCGTCGGGCGCGGCGGCGGCGGGGTCGTCGAACGCCACGCCCTTCTTCTCCTGGCCGGTCTGCGCCCGGAACGCCTCGAGCCCGGCGAACGTCGCGGGGGCGGCGCCGTCGCGCTGCCAGACGACCAGGAAGAACGGGGTGCCGCGTCCGGGGCGGACGTACACGTTGCCGTTGGCGGAAATGCCCATGCGCTCCGCGCCGCGCGGGCGTTCGGAGTGGTCGTGCACGCACAGCAGGCACGGGGCGCCGCTGCGGGCGTCGGCGAGGACGTTGTTGCGCAGGGCGACGTTGCGCACCAGCCACGGCACGGTCGGGTCGGGCAGCTTCTGCCGCTGGTCGTGGCCGGGGACCGACAGGTCGGCGGCGCGCCGCCGGTCCTGCACCAGGTGGACGGCGCGGCCGTTGCCGACCACGGTGTTGTTCCAGATCTCGGCGTCCCCGGTGTCGTTGAGCCGCAGCCCGTCGCCGCCGTTGCCGAGGATCACGTTGTCGGCGACGACGGCCTTGGCGCTCAGTTCCAGGGACACGCCGTGGTCGCTGTTGCGGGCGACGCGGTATCCGGTGAGCGTGATGTCGTAGACCGACTCGTCCAGCCAGACGCCCTTGCCGCGGTTGCCCACGGCGGCGCCGCCGACGAGCGCCACCCTCCGGGAACGGGTGATCTTGATGCCGCCGGCGACGGGCGAGGGCTTGAAGCGCTCGGTGTTGTTGTTCGCCGCGCGCACCGACTCCAGCCGCAGGTCGTCGGCGTGGTTGGCGTGCACGCCGAGCATCCCGTTGCGGGTCGCGGTGACGCGGCGCACGCGGGCGCGCGGGGCCACCACGCTCAGCCCGGTCGTGGCCGAGTCGGTGACGGCCACGTTCTCCACGGTGACGTCTGGCGCGGCCACCTTCACCGAGCCGAGCTGGGGGATGGAGGTGGCGTAGCGGCGCACGCCGATGCCGCGCAGCGCGGACCCGGCGCCGCGCACGGTGATGGCCTCGGCGAGGGTGCTGGCGCGCACCGCGCGGCCGCGCGGGTCGGTGCCGATGTACAGGCGGCGGGCCTTCTCGTCGACGTAGAAGGTGCCCTCGTCGACCTGGTCGAGCGAGCCGACCTGCCGCTGCGCGACGCCGTCGATCCACACCTGGTCGGGATGGGCGGCCATCGGGTGGGCGCGGTCGACGAACCGGAACGCGGGATCGGAGCTTTCGGGCGCGCCCTTGGTGTAGCCGGGGGTGGAGTCGAAGAAGGCCGTCCAGCCGTCGACGGCCCACGCGTCGCCGCGCCGCACCCATCCGGTCACGGGGGAGCTGCCGTCGAACCAGACCGCCTCCCCCGGGTACGCCTGCAGCGTCAGCTTCTTGCCGGGCGGCACGGTGACCGACTCGTGGTAGGTGCCGCCGCGCAGCACCACGGTGTCGCCGGAGCGCGCCTTGGCGATGGCGGCGGCGACGGTGCGCAGCGGCGCGCCGCGGTCGCCGGACGCCGAGTCGCGGCCGGTCGGGGCGACGTAGAGGGCGCCGTCCGGGGCGGGGTAGCGGGTGCTGCCGACCCGGGCGGCGCCGACGGTGCTCGCGACCGTCTCGGCGGGCCGTTCGTCCCGCGGCGCCAGCCAGCCGAGGACGGCGACGGCGGCGGCCGCCGGCAGGGCGATGGCCCTGATGATCCACGTCCTACGGGTGCTGCCGCTCATGACGCGAACACTAACCGCTCGTCCCGGCGACCGGCGCGCATTGGACGCGACCGTGAACGGCCGTTGTGCGCCGGATCAGGCTTCGATGGCCCCCGTGAACAGCGCGACCTTGTGGGTGTCGCTGAACTTGACCCCCAGCGTCACTTTTCCGTACCCGGAGCTGGGCAGGTCGAAGGCGTAGGACGCCGACCGGGTCTTGCCCGGCGCCACCGTGCCGTAGAAGTCGTTGAGGTTGGCGTAGGAGGTGGGGCTGGCCTCGGTGTTCCGCGGGCCGTAGCGCGCCACGACGCGCACCTGGTTGAGGTCGAGCGGGCGCGGCGAGCCGTTGGTGAAGCGCAGCGTGAAGATGGTCAGGACGCGGCCCGTCATCTCGCCCGGCCCCTTGTTCTGGTTGCGCACCTTGCGGATGCCGGTGACCTGCACGGTGATCTTGTCGTCGTAGGTGACCGGCTTGCGCAGCCCTTGCGACAGCCGCAGGCTCTGCGCGCCGGGCGCGGCGTTGGCGTCCGCCTCGGACTGCTGGCTGGGCGGGGGCGGCGGCGGACCCGCCTCCTCCTTCTTCTTCTTGTCGTCGCCGGAGCATCCGGACAGCGCCAGCGCGAGGGCCAATGCGAGCGTCAGGCCGGAACCGGCCACGCGGCCTGCCTGCCGGATCGGCCGGACCGGACGCGAACCCGAACGGGGCATGCGGCTATCTCCTCGGTTGTCGCGGAATCGGGGAGCACGGACGCCGGCGGATGGAGCGGGCGTGCTGCAGGCGAAGCAGGTCCCCTGGGGTGGCCAACAGTGTAAAAGAGCGGCAATGATTGACGGTCGAGTATTGGCGACCTGGTGGGGTGACCGGGCTGTCACAGTCCGGAGTAATACGACTTTGAGGTTGCTTCCTATGAAATGTCTCGTGCGCGGCTTCACGCGCCGCGTCGCGGCCGTCACGGCGGCGGGTGCGCTCGCCGCGACGTCCGTCCAGGGCGTCGTGGCGGGTCCGGCGGCGGCCGACACGGCACCACCCGCCGGGACCCCCGCGACGGTGAGCGCGGACCCATTGCCGACCTGGCAGGTCAACGGGGTCGTGTGGAGCATGACGACGGTCGGGAACACCGTCTACGCGACCGGCAACTTCACCAAGGCGCGTCCGCCGGGCACGGCGGAGGGCAGCGGCCAGGAGGTCGACGCGCGGAACATCGTGGCGTTCGACATCCGCACCGGCGAGCTGGTGACGTCGTTCCGGCACTCGCTGAACGGGCAGGGTCTGCGGATCGTCGCGTCCCCGGACGGCCGGCGCGTGTACGTGGGCGGGGAGTTCACCGAGGTGGACGGGCAGCCGCGGTCGCGGCTGGCGGCGTTCGACACCGCCACCGGCGCCCTCGTCCCCGACTTCGCGCCGACGGTGTCGGCCAAGGTGCGCGCCATCGCCGCGACGAATTCGACCGTCTACTTCGGCGGGAACTTCTTCAACGTCAACGGCAAGTCGCGGACGCGGCTGGCGGCGGTGAGGGCGTCCGACGGGTCGCTCATCGACGCCTGGCGTCCCACCGCCGACGATGACGAGGTGTTCGCGATGGCGATGGCGCCGGGCGACACCCGCGTCATCATCGGCGGCCGGTTCCAGAAGCTCAACGGCGCCACCCAGGTCGGCATCGGAGCCGTGGACGCCTCCACGGGCGCGACGGCGACCTGGACCAGCCGCCCCATTCCGACGCGGCAAGACTCTCGGTACTCGTACGTCACCGACCTGTTCGTGTCCGGTGACACCGTGTACGGGTCCGCCAACGGCGAGGGGTGGCACTGGTTCGACGGGCGGTTCGCCGCCAAGGCGTCCAACGGCGACCTGGTGTGGCTGGACAACTGCTACGGCGCGACCTACGGCATCTTCGTCCAAGACCAGTCGGTCTACAGCGTGTCCCACGCCCACGACTGCTCGTCTCTGGGCGCGTTCCCCGAGACGAACCCGACGACGTGGCACCGCGCGCTGGCCGAGACCAGCTACCCGACCGGCACCGACCAGGCGCCCCCCGGCTCCAACAGCAACTACTCCGGCCAGCCCGTGCCGAGCCTGCTGCACTGGTTCCCGACGCTGGCCATGGGCACGTTCACCGGTCAGTACCAGGCCGCGTGGGCGGTGACGGGCAACTCCGACTACATCGCCATGGGGGGCGAGTTCCCGCGCGTCAACGGGGTGCCGCAGCAGGGGCTCGTGCGGTTCGCCCTCAAGGACAAGGCACCCAACAACACCGGTCCGGAACAGTCCGAGCTCGGCACGCCCCAGGCGGTCGCCCTGCCCGACGGCAGGATCCGCGTGTCCTGGAAGACCACCTGGGACATGGACAACAACAACCTCACCTACGAGATCCTGCGGGACGGCGACAGCACGCCGATCGGACGCGTCACCAAGGCGTCCACCTTCTGGGACATGCCGAGCGCCGCGTTCGTCGACGCGGCCCCTCCGTCGGGGGCCCACACCTACAAGGTGCGGGCCAAGGACCCGTTCGGCAACGCCGTCACCAGCGCCGCGTCCAACGCGGTGACCGCGGTGTCCGCGACGCCCAGCGCGTACGCTCAGACGATCGCCGGCGACGGACCCGCCGACCACTGGCGCCTGGGCGACGGCGGCAGCGGACCCGCCTACGACCACGCGGGCCCCTACGACCTGACCCTCCAGTCCGGGGTGACGCGCGGCCAGGCAGGGGCCGTCGCGAACGACTCCGACCGGGCGATGCGGTTCAACGGCACCTCCACCGGCACGTCCAGCACCCCCGCCGTGCCGACGCCGGGCGACTTCAGCGTGGAGGCGTGGGTCAAGACCACCAGCACCTCCGGCGGCAAGATCATCGGCTACGGCAACCGCAACTCCGGCAACAGCACCGCCTATGACCGGCACCTGTACATGACCAACGACGGCCGCGTCGTCTTCGGCGCCAAGCCGGCGGACTCCGTCAAGACGGTGCAGAGCGGCGCCGGGCTCAACGACGGGCGGTGGCACCACGTCGTCGGCACGCTGGACGCGTCCGACGGGATGCGGCTGTACGTGGACGGCCAGCAGGTCGCCGCCGACCCGACCGTCAAGAACGGGGAGAAGTTCTCCGGCTACTGGCGCGTCGGCGGGGACAACCTCGGCTCCTGGCCGAACCGCCCGACGAGCAACTTCCTCAACGCCACGCTCGACGAGGTGGCGGTGTACCCGCGCGCCCTGACGGCCGAGCAGGTCGCCCAGCACTACGGCGTCGGCACCGGCGCCGTCACCCCGAACAAGCCGCCGACGGCCGCGTTCACCGCGGAGTGCGAGTGGATGACCTGCACGTTCGACGCCACCGGCTCCACCGACGCCGACGGGTCGATCACCGCGTACGCGTGGGACTTCGGCGACGGGAAGACCGGCGCCGGCGCGACCGTCACGCACACGTACACCAGCCCCGGCGACCACACCGTCAAGCTCACCGTCACCGACGACGACGGCGCCACCGACGAGACGGAGCGCACCGTCACCGCGCGCTCGCAGACCCTCGCCTCGGACGGCTTCGAGCGCACCGTCAGCGGCGGGTTCGGCACCGCCGACATCGGCGGTCCGTGGTCGGGCGTCGGGACGGTCAGCGGCCTGTCCGTGGGCGGCGGCGTCGGCAAGATGACGCTCGGCGCCCCCGGCGCGGCCATGGGCGCGTACCTCAACGGCGTGTCCGCCGCCGGCACCGACGTCACCGTCAAGCTGTCGGTCGACAAGGAGGGCACCGGCAACGGCGTCTACTTCTGGGTGGCCGGGCGCCGCGTCGCCGGCGCGGGCGACTACCGGGCGCGTGTCCGGTTGCGGCCATCCGGGGTCGTCTCCCTGCAAATCAGCCGCACCGACGCCGGCAACAGCGAGACTGTCATCGGCGCCGAACAGACCGTCTCCGGCCTGACCTACACGCCGGGCGTCCCGCTGCGGCTGCGCCTGAGGGTGACGGGCACCGCGCCGACCACGCTGAGCGCGAAGGTGTGGGCGGACGGCGCCGCCGAGCCCGACTGGCAGGTCACCGGCACCGACGCCACCTCCGGGCTGCAGACGTCCGGCGGCGTCGGGCTGCGCTCCCAGCTGTCGGGCAGCGCGACCAACGCGCCGGTCGTCCTGGCGGTGGACGACTTCACCGCGCGGGCGGCCGAGTGACGGGCGCCCCGCCGCGGCGGTGCGCCGGACGGCTGACCCGCCGCGACGGGGCGCCTCCCGATATGCAGACAATTTCGTCCGTTGTCGCTGTGTCCCCTGCGGCCGAGCATTACGATCTCCGGATCGAAGTGACCGCAGGGGTCACAGGGGCCATCTGGCAAGGGATCTGACTCGTGACAAGTCCTTCGCTTCGACGTCGTCGTGCGGTCGCCTCCGCCGTCGCGGCCTCGACCGCCGTCCTCGGCGTCTCCGCCGCCCCCGCGGCGGCCGACACGGCGCCGCCCTCGGGGACGCCGGCCACGGTGAGCGCGGACGCGTTGCCGACCTGGCAGGTCAACGGCGTCGTGTGGAGCATGACGACGGTCGGGAACACCGTTTACGCGACCGGCAAGTTCACCAAGGCGCGGCCCCCGGGCACCGCGCCGGGAAGCAGCAAGGAGATCGACGCGAAGAACATCTTCGCGTTCGACATCCGCACCGGGAACCCGGTCAAGAACTTCAAGCACTCGCTCAACGGGCAGGGCCTGCGGATCACGCGGTCCCCCGACGGCAAGCGCGTGTACGTGGGCGGGGAGTTCACCGAGGTGGACGGCAAGGCGCGGTCGCGGCTGGCCGCGTTCGACACCGCCACCGGCAAGCTGGTGACGAGCTTCGCCCCGCGCGTCTCCAACAAGGTCCGCGCCATCGCCGCGACCAACTCGACCGTCTACTTCGGCGGGAACTTCTTCAACGTCAACGGCAAGTCCCGGACGCGGCTGGCCGCGGTGAAGGCGTCCGACGGGTCGCTCATCGACGCCTGGCGTCCCACCGCCGACGACGACGAGGTGTTCGCCATGGCGATGGCGGGCAGCAACCGCGTCATCATCGGCGGCCGGTTCCAGAAGCTCAACGGCGTCGCCAAGGTCGGCATCGGCGCGGTCAACACCACCACGGGCGCGACCGCCACGTGGAACAGCCGCCCGATCCCGACGCGGCAGGGCAGCCGCTACTCGTACGTGACCGACCTGTTCGTGTCCGGCGACACCGTGTACGGGTCGGCCAACGGCGAGGGGCTGCACTGGTTCGACGGGCGGTTCGCCGCCAAGGCGTCGAACGGCGACCTGATCTGGCTGGACAACTGCTACGGCGCGACCTACGGCGTGTACGCGCAGGGCAAGTCGCTCTACAGCGTGTCGCACGCCCACGACTGCTCCTCGCTCGGCGCGTTCCCCGAGACGAACCCGCCGTCGTGGCACCGGGCGCTGGCCGAGACGACCTACGCCACCGGCAAGGACCAGGCGCCCCCCGGGTCCAACAGCAACTACCGCAGGCAGCCGGTGCCGAGCCTGCTGCACTGGTTCCCGACCCTGTCGGCGGGCACCTTCACCGGCCAGTCCCAGGCCGCCTGGGCGGTGACGGGCAACTCCGAGTACATCGCGCTGGGCGGCGAGTTCCCGCGCGTCAACGGCGTGGCGCAGCAGGGGCTCGTGCGGTTCGCCGTCAAGGCCAAGGCGCCCAACAAGTCCGGCCCGCAGAAGTCGGGTGTGGCGGCGCCCAAGGCCGTCAAGGCGGCCAACGGCTCCATCCGGGTGTCCTGGAAGGCCACCTGGGACATGGACAACGCCAACCTCACCTACGAGGTGCTGCGCGACAACGGCACCACCCCCGTCGGCACGGTGAGCCGGGCGTCCACGTTCTGGCAGCTGCCCACCCTCACCTTCACCGACACCAAGGCGCCGCGCGGCAAGCACACCTACAAGATCCGGGTGAAGGACCCCCTGGGGAACACCGTCACCAGCCCCGCGTCCAACGCGGTGACCAAGTGACGGCCGCGCGCTGACCCCGGCGGAGACGCCCAGGGCAGACCGGAGAGCCAGGACAGACCGGAGAGAACGCGACGGGCCGCGTTCCGGGAGATCCGTCCCGGAACGCGGCCCGTTCACGTGGCGGCGGACGACCGGTGCCCGGCAGCGAACGCCGACGCGGACTCACCCGCCGCCGCGGACGGTCCTGCGGGTCAGCCGGCGCGCCAGCAGGTCCTCGCAGAGACGCTCGTAATCGGCGGCCACGTCGTCCCACACGTAGCGTTCGGCGGCCCGCTTGCGCGCGGCGGCGCCCCGGTCGGCGGCCGTGCCCGGGTCCCGCTCGGCCGCCTCGATCTCGGCGGCGAGGTCCTGCGGGCCGGTGAAGAACCGCCCGGCCTCCTCGCCCAGCACCTCCCGGTTGAAGTTCACGTCGAACGCCACGACCGGGGCGCCCGCGCCCATCGCGCGCAGCAGCGACGGGTTGGTGCCGCCCACCGAGTGGCCGTGGATGTAGGTGAGCGCGCCCGCGTACAGCGCGTCGAGGAGATCCTGGTCCCAGACGCCGCCGAGGAACCTGATGCGCGGGTCGTCTCCGGCGAGCTCCTTCACCCGCGCGGTGTACTCGTCGGAGTACGGCGCCGAGCCGACCACCACGAGCGGACGCTCGGCCTTGCTGAGCCGGTAGCCCTCGACGGCGAGGTGCACGTGGTTCTCCGGCTCGAACCGGGCCACCACCAGGTGGTACCCGCCCGGCTCGTACCCGGCCTCGGCGAGCTTGGCGTTGTCGGGCTCGGTGAGGATCGGCGCGCCGTACGGGATGAACACCGACGAGGCGCCGAAACGCTCCCGGTAGTAGTCCTGGATGCCGCGCGCGTCGGCGATGAGCGCGTCCGACCAGCGCACCGCCAGGCGCTCGGCGGCCCGGTAGTAGCGCTGCCCGGTGCCGCTCCACTTGGTGCGCTTCCACTCCAGGCCGTCGACGTGCGTGGCGACGGGGATGCGCAGCGCGCGCAGCACCGGCAGCAGCGGCGCGTTCGCCGCGTTGAACACCAGCGCCACGTCGGGGCCGCGGCGCGCGATCCGGCGGCCGGCGGTGTGCAGGACCGACAGCGCGGTGTGGCTGAGCGTCTCGGCGGCCTTGGCGCGCACCGCGGGCAGGTGCACCAGCCGCATGCCCAGGTACTCCCGCTCGGGATGTCGCTCGCCCCGGCAGTACACCGTCACCTGGTGGCCGGAGGCGGCCAACCGGCGTCCGATCTCCTCGACGGCGGTCTCGAAGCCGCCGTACCGCGCGGGCACTCCGCGCGTTCCCACCATGGCGATGCGCACCCTGGATCCCCTCGCTGAGCGTTACCTTGTTGAACCGAAGATCCGGCCGCGGTCGTAGAACGGCACGGTTCGATTTGGTCAGCGTAAGGCGAGCGGCCGTCTCGCGCGTCTTGTTAGTAAAGCGCGGTTAATCTGAGGGTTGGCGCGACGGCGGTGACTGTGCGCATCCGGCGCCGGAAGGAGGGGGCCGTGGACGAGGGTGACGAGAGATCCGTGGTGGTGCTCGCGCACCCGTCGCCCGATCTCTACGGCTCGGACCGCATGCTGGTGGAGTCGGTCCGGGCGCTGGCCGCCGAGTGGCGCGTGCTGGTGACCCTGCCCGCCGACGGGCCGCTGTCGGAGCCGCTGCGGGACGCGGGCGCCGAGGTCGTGGTGCTGCCCGTTCCCGTCCTGCGCAAGGCGTACATGTCGCCGGGCGGGGTGGTGCGGCTCGCGGCCGCGTCGCTGCGGGCCCTGCCGCGGGCCGTCCGGCTGCTGCGCCGCACCCGCGCCGCCGCCCTGTACGTGAACACGGTCACCATCCCGCTGTGGCTGGCGGCGGCCCGCCTCGCCCGCGTTCCGGCGCTGTGCCACGTGCACGAGGCCGAGGAGGGCGTGCCCCGTCCGGTGCGCGCGGCGCTGGCGGCGCCGCTGCGGCTGGCCCGCTCGGTCCTGGTCAACAGCCGGGCGAGCGCGGCCGCGCTCGGCCCGGTCGGGCGCCGCGCGCAGATCGTCTACAACGGGGTGGCCGAACCCGACCCCGCCCAGGTGACCGAGCCGCGGTCCGTCCTCGAGCCGCCGGTGCGGGTGACCTTGGTCGGGCGGCTGTCGCCGCGCAAGGGCTCGGACGTGGCGGTGCGCGCCGTCCGGCTGCTGCGCGAGCGCGGCCGCGACGTGACCCTGACGCTCGTCGGCGACGTCTTCTCCGGCTACGAGTGGTACGAGGAGGAGCTGCGGACGCTGGCGGCCGGCGACCCGTCGGTGGAGTTCGCCGGCTTCCGCCCCTCGGTCTGGGAGTCGTTCGCCGCCGCGGACGTGGCGATCGTGCCGTCCCGGGTCGAGCCGTTCGGCAACGTCGCCGTCGAGGCGATGCTGGCCGGGCGCCCCGTGGTGGCCAGCGCCACCCAGGGGCTGGTCGAGATCGTCACCGACGGCGAGAACGGCGTGCTCGTGCCCCCGGACGACCCCGCCGCCCTGGCCGACGGCATCGCCCGCCTCCTGGACGACTGGGACGGCGCCCTGGCCATGGCCAAGCGGGCCCGCGAGGACGCCGCGCGGCGTTTCGGCGAGGACCGCTACCACCGCGAGCTGCGCGACGCCGTCCGCGTCCTCGTCGGCTCCCGAACCGCCCCCGTTTCCGACGTCACCACATCCGACTCCCCGAGGACCCAGAGCAGCCGATGACAGCACAGACCCCCGTTCCGGCCTCCGTCCCGGCCACGCCGGAGATCAGCCTCGTCGAGGCGGTGTGGCGCTTCCGGACGATGTCGCTCATCATCGTGCTCGTGTCCGTGCTGGTCTCGGCGGCGGTCACGCAGCTGCTGCTGGGCGGCGCCACGGCCACCGCGCGCTTCGCCGTCACCGACCCGACCAACAAGAACAACGTGCTGCGGATGGGCGTCGTGTCGGGGCAGGGCTTCGCCACCTACACCGCCCAGCGCGCCGCGTTCGCCGGGTCCACGCCGGTGCTCACCAAGGCCACCGAGATCATCAAGCGCAAGGGCGGCCCGGCTCTGACCAGCGCGCAGCTGCGCGGCCGGGTCTCCACCTCCAGCAAGTCCGACGGCGGCGTGGTCATCGTCGAGGCCAAGGGCTCGGACATGCGCGAGGCGGCGATGGTCGCCAACGCGGTGGTGGCCGCCTACCAGGAGGTGACGGTCGCCACCAACGTCGAGAAGCTGGACCGGCAGCTCAAGACCATCCAGCAGACCCAGCAGCAGGTCCAGCAGCAGCTGGAGGCCACGCCCGTCAACAGCCGCAACTACCGGCTGCTGTCCAACCGGCTGACCAAGCTGCAGGCCGACGAGAGCGGCGTGCTGTCGGCGCGCGCCAACACCAACGACGGCGTGCAGTTCGTCGACACCGCCGACCCGAACGCCTCCGAGCCGAGCAAGCTGCCGCGCAACGCCGCCATCGGGTTCGCCATCGGTCTGATCATCGCGTGCGTGGCGTCGTTCCTGCGGGCCGCCTCGTCGCTGCGCCCGCGCCGCGCGGAGGCCGTCGCCGCGGGGGGCCCGGGCGACCACGGCGACCAGGCGGGCGCCGTGCCGCCCGTGCCGCCGGAGCCGGCGCGCCGGTCGCGCGGCCGGTCCGCGCCGGTGGACCCGGCGGCCGACCGCGGCGGACGGGCGTGGTCCGACGACGGGCCGAAGGCGCCGGTGCCGCCGCCCCTCGCCTCGACCGGCCGGGGCGAGCTGAACGGCTCCCGGAACGGACGGTCGGCGGCCCGGGGCGACGGCCGCCGTGCGGCGCGGACGGGCCGTCGGGGCGCCGCGAGCGGGGACGTCGGACCCGGGGCGTCCCGTGACGTGCCGCCGGCGCCCCCGTCCTCCGGACGGATGGCGCGCACGGGGGCGTCCAAGTCGGCGGCCGCCAAGCCGGCCGCGGGCGCGTCCGCCGCGGGCAAGCGCGCCGACGGCGCCGCCGACGCCGACCGCGCGAAGGGCGCCGAGCTGCCGCCGGAGCTGTGGGGCGGCGGCCGCGACGGCTCCGGCGACCCGGGCCGCACCGCGGAGGACTCGTTCTCCCTCGACGACCTGGCCAAGGAGGCCGGCTCCGGGAAGAGCGAGTCCACCCTGATGCGCTACGACCTCGACAGGTGAGCCGCGCCGCAGCGGGCCGCGTCGCGGGCAAGGTCGGACGGCTGCTGTCGTCCGCGGGCGGCGCGGTCACGGTCCAGTTCGTCACCGCGGGCGGCAGCCTCGTCGTGCAGGCGCTGGCCGCCCGCGGCCTCGGCGCCGACGGCTACGGCGCGTACGCGCTGTTCACCGCCGTCCTCGTCATGATCACGGCGGTGCAGACGGCGTGGGTGGGCGACACCCTGACCGTCTTCGACCGGTTCGACCCGCGGGTGCGCGGCGCGCTGCTGCTGTCGGTCGCGGGCACCGTCGCGGCGGGCGCCGCGGTCGGCGCGGTGATCTCGGTGGCGATGGGCCTCGCGGACGCCTCCGGCACGGCCCTGTTCGCGCTGCTGGTGGCGCTGTGGCTGACGAACGAGACCTGCCGCCGGATCTTCACGGCGCGGATGGAGTTCTGGCGCCTGGCGCTCAACGACTGCTCCTACCTGGTCGTCACGCTGGGCGTGCTCGCGCTGTGGCAGACCCTCGAGGGCGGCGCGACGCTGGACCTGCTGCTCGGCGCGATGTGCCAGGGCTGCGCCTTCTCGATCCTGCTGGCGCTGGTGCGGCTGCCCGCCGAGGAGTACTCCCTCGCGCCGCTGCGCGGCACGGCGTTCCGCGAGATCGCCGCGTTCGCGTGGTGGCGGTCGATCCAGGCGGCCATCCGCCCGACCGCGCTGCTGGTCGCCCGCATGATGATCGCCGGTTTCGCGTCCACCGCCGCGTTGGCCGCGGTGGAGGCGGGGCGGCTGCTGCTCGCCCCCGCGTTGACGTTCGTCAACGGGGCGGGCTGGTTCCTGCTGGGCGACTTCGCCAAGGCCGAGCGCGAGGGCCGGCCCATGCGGTCCCGGCAGGCGGTGCGCGCGTGCGCGCTGATGGCGGGGATCGCGCTGGTGATGAGCCTCGCCGGGATCCTGCTGGCGGGCCCGCTGGGCCCGATGGTGACCGGCGGCTCGTTCTCCGTGGACGGGACGGCCGTGGTCGGGTGGGGCGTGTACGCCGTGTGCTTCGCGTGCACGCTGCCGCTGGCGAGCCTGGCCACCGCCCGCAAGCGGTCCCGGTCGGTGTTCGCCATCCGCGGGGTGGAGAGCCTGGTCGGGCTGGCGGTGCTGGCGGCGCTGCTCGCATTGGACGCGCGGGCGGCCTCGATCGCCCCGTTCTGCCTCGGCGCCGGCGGCGCCGTGTCGGCGGCGCTGCTGTGGCGGATGCTGCGCCGCGGCGATCCCCCCGCTGACCGCCCCGCTGATCCCCCCGCTGCTTCCCCCGCTGATCCGCCCGCCGAAGCCGCGTCGCCGACGGCCGCCGCGCCGTCCGAACAGCACGCGGCGCACCTCAGGACGACGTGAAAAAACACCAGGTGAACGCCATGGAAGCAATACATAGAACTGCGACAACGGGCGAGCAAAGAGCTGCTAGCGTACTTGCGTTCCAGGACGGACGTCGCCGCGGGCCCGCGATCAGGGGCGAGGGGGCTGCATGCACGGGGTGATCGGCTTCACGTCGGGGGTCTTCGACCTCTTCCACGTCGGTCACCTGGACGTCCTGCGGCGCTCGGCGGAGCTGTGCGACCGGCTCGTCGTCGGGGTGTGCGCGGACGAGCTGGCCGAGCGCCTGCACGGCGTGCCGCCGCTGGTGCCGCTGCTGGAGCGCATGGAGATCGTCGCCAACGTGCGCCACGTCGACGACGTGGTCGCGCTGGAGGACGCCGCGCTGCTGCCCGTCCGGGACGCCGTCGGCTTCGACGTGGTGTTCGCCGGCGCCGACTCGACCCTGCCGGAGGCCGCCGAACGCGAGCTCGCCGGCACCGGCGTGCGCGTGGTGCGGTTCGCCGAGGTGGTCGAGACGAGCAGCCCGGTGCTGCGCGAACGCGTCCGCCGCGCCCGCGCCGGGGCGGCCGCGTCCGGGACGCTGCCGGAGGCCGGGGGGCGGGTCGCGTGAGCGCGCAGCCCGTCCAGAACCCCGCCGCCGCGCCCGTCGGGTTCCGCGCGGCGCTGCACCGGCTGGCGTCCAAGCAGAAGAGCGCCAAGGGCGCCCCGGCCTACTCCCGGTTCGTCAACCGCAAGCTGGGCCGCGTCCTGGCGGCCGTCTCGTACGTGCTCGGCCTGACGCCCAACCAGGTCACCGCGATCAGCGCGTGCTTCACCTTCACCGGCATCGCCCTGATCGCGCTGGTCGAGCCCGCGCCGTGGCTGGGGGCGGCGGTGTGCCTGGCGCTGGTCGTCGGGTACGCCTTCGATTCCGCCGACGGCCAGCTGGCCCGGCTGCGCGGCGGCGGCTCGGCGTCCGGCGAGTACCTGGACCACATGGTGGACGCGGCGAAGATCTCCTCGCTGCACTCGGCCGTGCTGGTGTCGTGGTACCGCTTCCACGACTTGGACGACCCCGCCTGGCTGCTGGTGCCGCTGGGGTTCACCATCGTGGCCGCGGTGATGTTCTTCGGCATGATCCTGAAGGATCTGCTGGCGCGGGCCCGCCGCACCGGTCCGGCGCCCGCCCCGGCGGCGCCGTCGACGCTGCGGTCGCTGCTGGTGGTCCCCACCGACTACGGGCTGCTGTGCGTGGCGTTCCTGCTGCTCGGCTTCCCGAGCGTGTTCGCGCCGGTCTACGCGCTGCTGTTCGCCGGGAACGCGCTGTTCCTGCTCGCCGCCTCGGTGAAGTGGTTCCGCGAGGTCGCCGGGCTGGACGCCGCGCCGTCCGCCGGGGCGTCCGCCGCGCCCGCGGTGGACACCGGGGTGCGCCGGTGAGCCGGCGCGCGGGCGTGGTCGGGTACGTGCCCGGCGCGTACGACATGTTCCACATCGGGCACCTCAACATCCTCCGGCGGGCCCGCGCCGAGTGCGACCACCTCATCGCGGGCGTGGTCACCGACGAGGTGCTGGAGCAGGTCAAGGGGCGCGCCCCGATCGTCCCGCACGCCGAGCGGATGGCGATCGTCGGCTCCATGAGCTGCGTCGACGAGGTCGTCACCGACGTGTCCGCCGACAAGGTGGTCATGTGGGAGCGGCTGCGCTTCGACGTGCTGTTCAAGGGCGACGACTGGAAGGGCACCCCCAAGGGCGACAAGCTCGAAGCCGACCTCGCCGCCGTGGGCGTCCGGGTCGTCTATTTCCCGTACACGGTGCACACGTCCAGCACCGCGCTGCGGGCGCTTCTCACCGGCTCCCGCTGACCGGCCGCCGTCAGCGCCTGCCCGCCGGGGCGGCCGCGGGGGCCTGCGGCTCGGGCCGCGGCGCCCGCGCGCGCCGGTCGGCGAAGCCGAGGGCGGGCAGGCCGTGGCGGCGCCGCAGGAGCGGCCACGCCCCGGCGCCCGCCGCGGCCAGGCCGACGAGCGTCCAGGCCATGGCCTCGGGGCCCAGGCCGAACATCTTCAGCGCGGACGCGACGAGGACGAACGCCAGCGCCCGGCGGATCAGGCCGCCCGGCGCGCGCGAGGAGATCCGCGATCCCAGGTAGACGCCGGGGACGGACCCGACCAGCAGCGCCGCGGTGACCTCCAGGTGGAAGTCGCCGAACAGCAGGTGGCCGAGGGCGGCGGCGAACACCAGCGGGACCGCCTGCAGCAGGTCGGTGCCGACGAGCTGGTTGGCCTTGAGCGTCGGGTACAGCGCCAGCAGCGCCACGATGATCAGCGAACCGGAGCCGACCGAGGTGATGCCGACCACCAGTCCGCCGACCGCGCCGACCAGCACGGTCGGCACCGGCCGGACGGTGACGCGCGGGGCGGCGACGGCGGCGGGCTCGCCGGGCGCGGCGGTGCGGCGCTCGCCCGCGCCGCGCCGCGCCGCCCGGTCGGCCAGCGCCATGGAGCCGCGCGCGATCAGCCCGGCGGCCGCCAGCAGCAGCGCCACGCCCATGGCCTTCTGGATGACGCGCTGCACGTCGTCGCCGTCGCCGAGGGCCCGGGCCACCAGCACGCCGCAGAACGCGGCGGGCACCGAGCCCGCGCACAGCCACCCCACCAGCGGCAGGTGGATGGTCCCCCGGCGGTAGTGCACGGCGCTGCCCACCGGTTTCATCACCGCCGCCGCGACCAGGTCGCTGGAGACCGCGGCCAGCGGACTGACGCCGAAGAACGTCACCAGCATCGGCGTCATCAGGGCGCCCCCGCCCATGCCGGTCAGCCCGACGACGACGGCGACCACGAAGGAGCCGAGCGCCATCGTCCAATCGAAGTCCATCAGCATGACCTACCGGGTATATCTGGAAAGCCGAGAAACCAGCCTAGACGGCCCGACGGGATGTGCGAAGAGCAGGGGGGCGGAACGTCCTGCCGAAAAGGCCGTGGTCTCCGGCGGTGACGCTGTCGGCGCTGTTACTCGGTGTTACTTGGGCGGTTGCTCGGGACGCACCCAGCCGCCCCGCACCAGCAGGTCGAGCACCCGGCCCACGGCCTCGTCGGGCTCCATCCCGGTGGTGTCGAGCACGAGGTCGGCGCCCCCGTCGACGTCCGGGTCCGGCTCCTCGTACGGGTCGGAGATTCCGGTGAACTCGGGGATGAGCCCGGCCCGGGCCTTGGCGTACAGGCCCTTGCGGTCGCGCCGCTCGCACTCCTCCAGCGGCGTGGCCACGTGCACCAGGACGAAGTCGCCGACCGCCGACACCATCCGGCGCACCTCGGCCCGGGTGGCGGCGTACGGCGCGATCGGCGCGCAGATCGCCACCCCGCCGTGCCGGGTGATCTCGGCCGCCACGAACCCGATGCGGCGGATGTTGAGGTCCCGGTCGGCGCGGGAGAACGTCAGCCCGGCCGACAGCAGCCGCCGCACCACGTCCCCGTCCAGCAGGCTGACGGTGCGGCCGCCGCGTTCGATCAGGGCGTCGGCCAGCCCGCGCGCCACGGTCGACTTGCCCGAGCCCGACAGCCCGGTGAAGAACACCGTCAGGCCCCGCTCGTGCTTGGGCGGGCGCGCCGCGGCCAGCTCCGCCGCCACCGCCGGCGGGGTGAACCAGTCGGGGATCGGGTCCCCCCGGTCCAGCAGCTCGCCGAGCTGTTCGGGGGTGAGCTCCGCCTGGACGTGGTCGGGCTCGATGCGGGCGACGGGGCGCCACACCTCCACGTCGGCGTCGTAGGCCCACGGCTCGGGCACCACCACCGGGATCGGGGCGCTCTCGGCGATCTTCTCGGCGGTCTCGCCCTGCGTCTCGTCGGCCAGCAGGTGGGTGGCGCCGTAGGCGGCGGCGACGTGCGCGCGCAGCAGCAGGTCGCGTTCCCCGTCGACCTCGCGCGGCGGCAGCGGCACCGGCACGACCTGCGCGCCGTCCGGAAGCTCCCGGCGCACCGCCAGCAGCGCCCGCACCAGGGACTCGTCGTGTCCGCCGCCCAGCAGCGGCAGCGCCAGCACCCGCGCGCCCAGCTGCTCGGCCACCTGCCGCGCCTGGCCGAGCTGCTTGCGGTGCAGCGGCTCGCGGGTGGCCACGGCCAGCAGCGGGCCGTCGGGGCGTTCCAGCTCGTCGGGGCGGCGGCGCAGCCGGTGGAACGGTCCGTGCGCGGGCGCCCGCACGGGTTCCAGCGGGCCCGCAAGGCGCCATCCGCGCGTGGTGGGGTCCTGCCACGCCTCGGCGACGTTCAGCACGGCCAGCGGCACGCCCTCGGGGTCCTGCAGGACGAGCCGCTCGTGGCCGGTCAGCTCCTCGGGCACCGCGAGGGTGACCGGAACGGGCCACGGCGTGCCGTCGGCCAGGCGACCTCCGGCGATCACCATGGCGGTGTCGAAGGAGCCGAGGAATCCGGTGAGCGGGGCGTAGGCCCCGGCCAGCAGCAGTTCCAGATCGGCCAGTTCGACTGTGCCCGGCGTGTATGCGGGCAGATCGCGCAGCGTGTCGGGAAGGCCCGTCTCGGCGGTCACGCGGTCTCCGATCCTGCCCGGGCGGGGAACCGGGCCGACGCAGGTCAGTCAGGGGGTTCCGCGAAAAAATCTACCGAGCGCGCACGGTGTGCGCACCTCGGCCCGCCGCGGCCGGGCCGGGCGCCCGCGGTCAGATGACCCGCGCGAAACGGTTCTCCGGCTTGCGGATGACCAGCGTGACCTCGCTGTGCTCGGCGGTGAGCCGCCCGCGCGACAGGGTGGCGATCAGCCGGCACAGCCCGCCGACGAGGCCGGTCCCGGCCCCGAGCGCGTCCAGCGAGGCGCGGGTGGCGTACTCCTCGGCGATCACCAGGCCGCGCATGACGCAGTACCAGCGCATGCCCTGCCGGGACGCGACCTTCTCGTACACGGCGGGCGGCGGCATCCCGACCTCCGGGGCGCGCCCGCCCGCGTCCGCGCGCCGGGCGCGCCGCCGCGCGGCCGTCTCGGACGCCGCGGCGCCGCCCGCCTCCGCCTCCGGGGCGTCGGACGCGGCCGCGTCCGACCGGTCGGCGGCCTCGCCGGGGGCGTCCGCGTCCTGCCGCCGACGCGCCGCCCCGGCGGCGAGCGCCTCAGGGGCCAGCAGCAGCTCGGTCCGGCCGTTCCGGGCCAGGCGGCGCCACAGCGGGTCCCGCAGCCACCGGGGCAGCCGGCGGTCGAGGAAGCCGAACGCGGTGTCGCGGTCGCGCAGCCGCACCAGGAGCAGCCCGCCGGGCTTCAGGGCGGCCACGAAGCGGTCCAGCACCAGTTCGGCGTGCGGCACCCGCTCGATGAGGAACGGGGCGTGCACCACGTCGTAGGCGCGCGGCGGCATGGGCACGGTGCGCAGGTCGCCCAGGTGCCATTCGTCGAGGTCGGTGCGCCCCGCGGTGTGCGCGCGCAACGCCGGGGCGTCCATGTCGACACCGGTGACCCGATGCTCGCAGTCGCCCAGGTCCAGGCCCCGCCCCCATCCGCATCCGGCCTCCAGGATGTGGACGGGCCGCAGCGGCCGGTCGTGGGCGTACTGCCGGACGCGTTCGGAGAACAGATCACCATCGTTGAGCGGCGGCGTACGCAGATCGGTCACAATCTCGCAGCGTAACCGCGCGACTGCGCACTGTCTGCTATTTGCACCTTCTTGGAATGCCGCATGCGGTGAGGCGACCAACCTCGCGGGCGGGCGGCGCGTCCCGCCGCGGCCCCGCCCCCGATGTTGGCGGCTCCAACGATCCCGGCATGGTCCGTACGGGACGGTATGAGGGCGCGTAGGCTGATAGGGCGCTCCGGGGTCCAGAGGATTCCCGGGGCTTCGGGCTGCCCCGCGGCGGGCCGTCCGCCGGCGGGGGGCCGGGCGGGCGCCGGGCCAGGCGGCGGGATCTCTTCAAAGGCGGGGCGGGGCCGCCACCGCAAGGAGCATCGACGAGCGGGCGAACATGACGCTTTCTGGACTTGTTGACCTGGCGTGCGGCGATCCGGACCTGGGCGCCGCGCTGAAGAACGCGCGCGTCGACCGCGACGTGGTCGCGCCGCCCGCGCTGTGGCCGATCCTGGCCGCGGCCCTGGCGCGCCGCACCGCCGACGGGGGAGTGGTGCTGGCCGTCACCGCCACCGAACGCGAGGCCGAGGACCTGGCGTCCGCGCTGACCAGCCTGCTGGACCCCGACCGGGTCGCGTGCTTTCCGGCGTGGGAGACGCTCCCGCACGAGAAGCTGTCGCCCCGCTCGGACACCGTCGGCCGGCGCCTGGCCGTCCTGCGCCGCCTGACCCACCCCGACGCCGGCGACGGCGCGGGCGGGCCCCTGGGGGTCGTGGTCACGCCCGTGCGGGCGGTGCTGCAGCCGATCGTGGCCGGGCTCGGCGACCTGGAGCCGGTGCGCCTGCGGCCGGGCGACGAGGCCGAACTGGACGACGTCGTCCGCCGCCTGGCCGACGCCGGATACACCCGCGTCGACCTGGTCGAAAAGCGCGGCGAACTGGCCGTGCGCGGAGGCATCCTCGACGTGTTCCCGCCCACCGAGGAGCACCCGCTGCGCGTGGAGTTCTGGGGCGACACCGTCGAGGAGATCCGCTACTTCAAGGCCGCCGACCAGCGCTCCCTTGAGGTGGCGCAGGACGGCCTGTGGGCGCCGCCGTGCCGCGAGCTGCCGCTGACCGAGCGGGTGCGCGAACGGGCCAAGCTGCTGGCCGAGGAGCACCCGGCGCTGGAGGACGTGCTCACCCGCATCGCCGACGGCGACCCGGTCGAGGGCATGGAGGCGTTCTCGCCCGTCCTCGCCGACCGGATGGAGCTGCTCACCGACCTGCTTCCCCAGGGGTCGCACCTTCTGGTGTGCGAGCCGGAGCGCATCCGCGGCCGCGCCGCCGAACTCGTGCGCACCAGCCAGGAGTTCCTGGAGGCCAGCTGGGTGGCCGCGGCGGCAGGGGGAGAAGCCCCCATCGACCTGGGCGCGGCCGCCTTCCGCTCGTTGGAGGAGGTTCAGCGGCACACCGCCGAGCTGGGGCTGACCCGATGGACGGTCACCGCCCTGACCCCCGAGGGCGAGGCGCTCAACCTCGGCGTGCACGCGGCCGAGGCGTATCGCGGCGACACCGCCCGCGTCATGGGCGACCTGAAGAGGTGGACCGGCGACGGTTGGCGGGTCGTCCTGGTCACCCCCGGCCACGGCCCCGCCGAACGCCTCGCGCAGCTCGTCGGCGAGGAGGGCATCGGCGCCGCCCTCACCGACCTGGCCGAACCGCCCGCCCCCGCCCTGGTCAGCGTCTCCACCGGCCTGCTGGAGCACGGCTTCACCTGGGACTCGATCAAGCTCGCCGTCGTCACCGAGGCGGATCTGTCCGGGCAGAAGGCGTCCACCAAGGACATGCGGCGCATGCCGTCGCGGCGGCGCGGCGGCATCGACCCGCTGCAGCTGCGCGCCGGCGACTACGTCGTCCACGAGCAGCACGGCGTCGGCCGGTACGTGGAGATGGTCAGCCGCACCGTGCAGGGCGCCACCCGCGAATACCTGATCCTGGAGTACGCCAAGGGCGACCGGCTGTTCGTCCCCACCGACCAGCTCGACCAGCTGACCCGGTACGTCGGCGGCGAGTCGCCGTCCCTGCACCGGCTGGGCGGCGCCGACTGGCAGAAGGCCAAGTCGCGGGCGCGCAAGGCGGTCCGGCAGATCGCGGGCGAGCTGATCCGGCTGTACTCGGCGCGCATGGCCAGCCCCGGCCACGCGTTCGGGCCGGACACCCCCTGGCAGCGCGAGCTGGAGGACGCCTTCCCGTACGTGGAGACGCCCGACCAGCTCGCCGCCATCGAAGAGGTCAAGGCCGACATGGAGCGGCCCGTCCCGATGGA
Source organism: Actinomadura viridilutea (assembly GCA_003001795.1). GTDB lineage: Bacteria > Actinomycetota > Actinomycetes > Streptosporangiales > Streptosporangiaceae > Spirillospora > Spirillospora viridilutea. The sequence goes on from PVNI01000001.1 coordinate 403,869, forward strand.
CCGGCTGATCTGCGGCGACGTCGGGTACGGCAAGACCGAGATCGCGGTGCGCGCCGCGTTCAAGGCGGTGCAGGACGGCAAGCAGGTCGCGGTGCTGGTGCCGACCACCCTGCTCGTCCAGCAGCACCTGTCGACGTTCTCCGAGCGGTTCGGACCGTTCCCGGTGGTGGTCAAGCCGATCAGCCGGTTCCAGAGCGACGCGGAGGTCGAGGAGACCCTGCGCGGGCTGGCCGACGGCACGGTGGACGTCGTCGTCGGCACGCACCGCATCCTGTCGTCGCAGACCCGCTTCAAGGACCTCGGCCTGGTGATCATCGACGAGGAGCAGCGGTTCGGCGTCGAGCACAAGGAGGAGCTCAAGCGGCTGCGCACCCAGGTGGACGTGCTGGCCATGTCCGCCACCCCGATCCCGCGGACGCTGGAGATGGGGCTGACCGGCATCCGGGAGATGTCGACGATCCTGACCCCGCCCGAGGAGCGGCACCCGGTGCTGACCTTCGTCGGCCCGTACGACGACAAGCAGATCGCCGCCGCCATCCGCCGCGAGCTGCTGCGCGACGGCCAGGTGTTCTTCGTGCACAACCGGGTCCGGTCGATCAACCGGGTGGCCGCCAATCTGGCGCAGCTGGTCCCCGAGGCGCGCATCGCGGTCGCGCACGGCCAGATGAACGAGCACGAGCTCGAACGCGTCATGGTGGACTTCTGGGAGAAGAACTTCGACGTCCTGGTGGCCACCACGATCGTGGAGTCCGGTCTGGACGTGCCCAACGCCAACACCCTGATCGTGGACCGCGCCGACATGTACGGCCTGGCGCAGCTGCACCAGCTGCGCGGACGCGTCGGCCGCGGCCGCGAACGCGCCTACGCCTACTTCCTCTATCCGCCCGAGACGCCGCTGACCGAGACCGCGCACGAGCGCCTGGCCACCCTCGCCCAGCACACCGAGGCCGGGGCGGGCATGTACGTGGCGATGAAGGACCTGGAGATCCGCGGCGCGGGCAACATCCTGGGCGCCGAGCAGTCCGGGCACGTCGCCGGCGTCGGGTTCGACCTGTACGTGCGGATGGTCGGGGAGGCGGTGCGCGAGCTGAAGGAGGGCGGCGCCGTCGAGGAGACGCCCGAGACCAAGGTGGAGCTGCCGGTCGACGCCCACCTGCCGCACGAGTACGTGCCGGGCGAGCGGCTGCGGCTGGACGCCTACCGGCGCATCGCCGCCGTCACCTCCGACGACGAGGTCGCGCAGGTGCACGAGGAGCTGCGCGACCGGTTCGGCCCGCCGCCCGAGCCGGTGCGCAACCTGCTGGCGGTGGCGCGGTTCCGGGTGCGGGCGCGCAAGGCCGGGCTGACCGAGGTGGCCCTGCAGGGCAACTTCGTCAAGTTCGCGCCGGTGGAGCTGCCCGACTCCAAGCAGGTGCGGCTGCAGCGGCTCTACCCCAAGAGCGTGCTCAAGCCCGCCGTGCGGACGCTGCTGGTGCCGGTGCCCAAGACCAAACCGCTGGGCGGCCGTCCGCTGCGCGATCAGGAGCTGCTGAAATGGGCCACGGACCTGGTCGAGGCCCTGTTGCTGGAGCCGGCCCGGGCCTAGGCTGACCAAGATCGGATTCTGTAGGGGAACGCAAGAGGATCGAGGATTTCCGTGCTCGGTACAACCGTGAAGGCGGTGCGGCCGTGAGGGCCGCCGGGGCGGTCAAGGCGGCGGCGCTGGCGGCGGCGGCCGCGGCCGTGCTGGCGGGCTGCGGCGGCGCTCCGCCCAAGGCGGGGGCGGCCGCCCTCATCGGCGACGACCGCATCAGCACCGCCGCCCTGAACGGCGCGGTGCGCGACTGGCAGCGGCAGTTCCGCGCCGACCCGATCGCCAACCAGATGCGCGCCGCCCCCGGCGGCCCCGACCAGCAGCTGGCCGTGGAGCTGTCGGAGTCGGACATGCGCGGCGCGCTCACCATGCTCATCAAGTTCCGCGTCGCGGACGAGGTGGCCCGCCGCAACCGGCTGGCGATCAACGAGGGCGCGGTCGACCGCACCGTCGGCGAGCTGGACCGCCGCGGCGGCGCCCGCTCGGTCACGCTGGCCTACGGCCTGCCCGCCCGCTACACCCGCGACCTGGCCCGCTACCTGACCGTCCAGGAGCAGCTCGCGACCCGGCTCGGCGCCGACCCCGCCGACCCGCGCGGGCCGCGCAGCACCGCCGCGTACCGCGGCGTCGTGGACCAGTTCGTCCGCACCGCCGCCGACATGGACATCCGGGTCAACCCGCGGTTCGGGTCGTTCGACCCGCGGCAGGTCGCCATCGAGCCGGTGCGGCAGCGTCTGTCCGCTCCCGAACCGGGGACCCGCTGACCATGAGCCTGACCCTGCTGGCCACCACGCACCGCGTCGCTCCCGGCCTGCTGACGTGGAAGGCGTGGGACACGCTGCGGTCGGCCGATCGCGTGCTCGCCCCGGCCGGCCACCCGCTGCTGCCGTACCTGCGGGAGGCGGGCGTGCGGCCGGAGGAGGTCGCCGAACCCGACCCGGCCGCCCTGGTCGAGGCCGCCCGCGCCGCGCAGGTGGTGTGGGTGGCCGCGCCCGAGGGCGACGAGGCGCTCATGCGCGAGATCGGCCAGATCGTGGTGGACGGCGCCGGGGGCGGGGGGCCGTCCCCCCGCCCCGGGCAGGACCCGCCCACCGTCGAGGTGCTGCACGGCTCCTACGACCTGCCCGGCGCCCGGCTGCTCGACCTGGTGTCGGTCATGGACACGCTGCGCCGCGAATGCCCGTGGGACGCCAAGCAGACGCACGCCTCGCTCGTGCCGTACCTGCTGGAGGAGGCCTACGAGGTCGCCGACACCGTCGAGGACGGCGACCTCGGCGCGCTGCGCGAGGAGCTCGGGGACGTGCTGATGCAGGTGGCGTTCCACGCCGCGGTGGCCGCCGAGCGCACCGACGAGACCCGCTTCACCATCGACGACGTGGCGGGCGCGATCGTCGACAAGCTGGTGCGCCGCCACCCGCACGTGTTCGGCGACGTGACGGTGTCCGGCGCCGACGAGGTCAACGCCAACTGGGAGCAGATCAAGGCCGCCGAGCGCGCCGCCAAGAACGGCGGCGAGGCGTCGGTGCTGGACGGCGTGCCCATGGGCCAGCCGGCGCTGACCCTGGCCGCGCAGCTGCAGCGCCGCGCGGAGCGCGCCGGCGCCCCGCCCGAGCTGTTCGACCTCCCCGAGCCGCCCGCGGAGGAGCAGCCCTCCGTGTCCCCCGGCGACGCCGGGGAGGAGAGCGCCCTGGGGGCGCGCCTGTTCCGGCTGGTGCGGGAGAGCCGGGCGCAGGGCCGTGATGCGGAAGCGGAATTGCGTGCCGTCTGCAGGGTATTCCGCGATCGTGTCAAGGCATGGGAGCGGACGCGGGCGGCCGAGTGACCCGTCCCCGCCGCGGAGCGAGATCCCGCCGGGGGTGGTGAGCCGCGGTCGCCGCGTCTACTCTTGGCGCGTGCTGGGAGGCTCCCGTGGCGGTACCGCGAAGAGCGCGGCCGCCGCGCGCCTGCGGGCCGTCCGGCGCCTGGGCGGGCTCGGCGCGCTGGCGGGCGTGCTGGTCGCGCTGATGCTGCTGCCCCCCGTGTGCGCCGCGGGAATGGGCGCCCGCGACGCCGCGCGCTGGTTCCAGGAGGAGCCGGACGACCTGGACGTGTCCGGCGTGCCGCAGCGGTCGCGGATCCTGGCCGCCGACGGCTCGCTCATCGCCACGTTCTTCACCCAGAACCGGATCGACGTGCGGCTGGACCAGATCGCGCCGGTCGCCCGCCGGGCCGTGCTGGCCATCGAGGACAGCCGGTTCTACGAGCACGGCGCCCTGGACTCCCAGGGCACCCTGCGGGCGCTGGCCAGCAACCTGTCGTCCGGCGAGGTCACCCAGGGCGGCTCCGGCATCACCCAGCAGTACGTCAAGAACCTGCTGATCACGCAGGCGGAGAACGCCGAGGAGCGGCGGGCCGCCCAGGAGATCACCGCCGCCCGCAAGATCCGCGAGCTGCGGTACGCGGTGGCGCTGGAGAAGCGGTTCTCCAAGGACGAGATCCTGCGCCGCTACCTCAACATCGCCTACTTCGGCGACGGCGCCTACGGCATCGAGGCGGCGTCCCGCCACTACTTCGGCAAGCCCGCGGCGCGGCTGGAGCTGCACGAGGCGGCGCTGCTGGCCGGGGTGATCCGCTACCCGCACGCCTACGACCCGACCCGCCGCCCGGCGGCCGCGCGCGAGCGCCGCAACGTCGTGCTGCGCCGCATGGCCGAGCTCGGCTGGGTCGACGACGCCGCCGCCGAGGCCGCCGCGCGCCGCCCCCTGGGCCTGCGCGTCAAGCGGACCCCCAACGGCTGCGTGGTCAGCAAGGCCCCGTTCTTCTGCGACTACGTCCAACGCGAGATCCTCACCAATCCCGTGTTCGGCCCGACGCGGAAGGCCCGCGAACGGCTGCTCAAGCGCGGCGGGCTGACCATTCACACCACCCTGGACCCGCAGACGCAGCGGGCCGCGCAACGCGCCGTCGACCGGCACGTCCCCCCGACGAACTCCGCCGGCAAGGCCGCCGCCGAGGCGCTCGTCGAGCCCGGCACCGGCGCGATCAGGGGCATGGCCGTCGACCGCGACCTCGGGTCGGACCGCGAACGCGGCAAGACGTGGATCAACTTCGCCGCGGACGCCAGCCACGGCTCGAGCATCGGCATGCAGGCCGGCTCGACGTTCAAGGTGTTCACGCTGGCCGCCGCGCTGGAGGACGGCATGCCGTTCGGCACCCGCCTCATGGCGCCGCGCTCCTTCGTCCCCACGGGCTACCGCGACTGCAAGGGCCGCCGCGTCGGCGACACCAAGCCGCTGCGCAACGCCGCCGACGGCGAGGGCGGCCGCGAGTTCAGCCTGGTCACCGGCACCCACCACTCGGTCAACACGTTCTTCCTGGCGCTGCAGCGCCGGGTCGGGCTGTGCGACACGGTGAAGATGGCCGAGAAGCTGGGCATGCGGCAGGCCAACGGCGAGCCGCTGGAGCAGTACCCCTCCTTCACCCTCGGCTTCAACCCGGTGTCGCCGCTGCGGCTCGCCGCCGCCTACGCCGCGTTCGCCGCCCGGGGCCGCTACTGCGAGCCGATCGCCATCACGAAGATCACCGACGCGCAGGGCCGGGAGCTGAAGGTGCCGCCCGCCCGCTGCGAGCAGGTGATCGACGAGGGCGTCGCCGACGCGGTCAACCACGTGCTGCGCGGCGTGCTGACCCGCGGCACCGCGCGCGGGATGGGCATCGGCCGTCCCGCCGCCGGCAAGACCGGCACCGTCGACGGCTTCTCCGCCGCCTGGTTCGCCGGGTACACGCCGGACCTGGCCGCGGCGGTGTGGGTGGGGGACCCGCGCGGCGGCTACAAGCACCCGATGACCGACCTGTGCATGAACGGCCGCTGCTACGGCGCGGTGTACGGCGCCACGATCCCCGCGCCGATCTGGCGCGACACCATGGTCGGCGCGCTGGCCGGACGCCCCGCCTCCTCGTTCGTGCGGCCGCCCGCGCGCTTTTTCAGCCGGGGCAGCGGTGAGCTCGACCGGGCCCCGGACGTGCGCGGCATGCGGCTCGGCGCCGCGCTCGCCCGGCTGCGCGAGACCGGGTTCCGGGCGCGCCTCGGCTCGGCCGTGGCGTCCGACGTCTACCCGCCCGGCACGGTGGCGAGCATGTCGACCGGCCCGGACGGCACCGTCATCCTGCGCGTCAGCCGCGGCGGCGACGGCCCGCGCCGCGACTCGTGGCCGTTCCGCGATCCCGAGTCGCCCCGCGACGTGGCCGACGACGGGGCGGGACGCGCCGGAACAAGTCCCTGACGTGCGTGGTTGTAGCCCGCGATGGGTGGGGGCATGACGCGCGAACGGCCGGGGCGGCGCACATGAGCGAGATCTCGATCGCCGCACGGGCGGTGCCGCCGGGGCTGCGGTCGTTCCTGCGCACCGAGGTCGGCGGCACGAGCGTGCTGCTGGCGGCCACGATCGCGGGGCTGCTGTGGGCCAACTCCCCGTTCGGCGACACCTACGAGGCGTTCTGGCGCACCGAGCTGGCGGTGCGGGTCGGCGGGCACACCGCCGCCCTGGATCTGCGGGACGTCGTCAACGACGGGCTGATGGCGCTGTTCTTCTTCGTCATCGGCCTGGAGGTCAGCCGCGAGGTCCGCATCGGCCAGCTGCGCGACCGCCGGCTGGTCGCCGTGCCGGCCGTCGCCGCGCTCGGCGGGATGGCGATCCCCGCGCTCGTCTACACCGCGTTCAACGCCGGCGGCCCCGGCGCCGCGGGCTGGGGCATCCCGCTGGCCAGCGACACCGCGTTCGTCCTCGGCGTGCTGGCGGTGATCGGCAGCCGCTGCCCCGAGCCGCTGCGCGCCTTCCTGCTCACCCTGGCCGTGGTGGACGACGTCGGCGCGATCCTGGTCGTCGCGGTCTTCTACACCGAGTCGCTGTCGGTGGTCGCGCTGCTCGTCGCCGTGCTGCTCACCGGGCTGATCGTCGCGGCGCGCTGGCTGCGGCTCTGGCGCGCCCCGGCCTACCTGCTGCTCGGCCTCGGCGTGTGGGCCGCGATGCTGGAGAGCGGCGTCCACCCCACGCTCGCGGGCATCCTGCTCGGCGCCCTGGTCGTGGTGTACGCGCCCAGCGGGTACAAGATGCTGCGGGCGAGCGAGCTGCTGCGGGAGCTGTCGCGCGACCCCACCCCCGAACTGGCCGTCGAGGCGGGGCGCACGGTCCAGCGCACCGTCTCGGTGAACGAGCGGCTGCAGCTGCTGCTGCACCCGTGGACCAGCTACGTCATCGTCCCGATCTTCGCGCTGGCCAACGCGGGCGTCCGGCTGGACGGCGACGCGCTGCGCGCCGCCGCCTCCTCGCCGGTCACGATCGGCGTGGCCGTGGGCCTGCCGGCGGGCAAGTTCCTCGGGATCGTCGTCGGCACCTGGCTGCCGCTGCGGCTCGACTGGGGCGCCCTGCCCGGCCGCCTGGTGTGGGGGCAGGTGCTCGGCGGCGCGGCCGTGTCCGGCATCGGCTTCACGGTGTCGCTGTTCATCACCGATCTGGCGTTCGCCGACGACCCGGCGCTGCAGAGCCAGGCCAAGATCGGCATCCTGGCGGGGTCGCTGCTGGCGGCCGGGTTCGGCTGGGTGGTGTTCCGCCTGGCGTGGAATCGCGGCGCCGTGTGCGCGTCCCCGAGCCGCGAGGCGGACATCCCGGTGGAGGCCGAGCCGTTGCCGCCCGTCACCGACGCCGACCACATCCGCGGTCCCGCCGACGCGCCGGTCACGCTCGTCGAGTACGGCGACTACGAGTGCCCCTACTGCGGCCGCGCCCATCCGATTCTGGAAGAGCTGCGCGAACGCTACGGCGACCGGCTGCGCATCGTCTTCCGGCATTTCCCGCTGTCGGAGGTGCACCCGCGCGCGATGGCCGCGGCCCTCGCCGCCGAGGCCGCGGCCGACCAGGGCCGCTTCTGGGAGATGCACGACACGCTGTTCCGCAACCAGCTCGCCCTGTCCGACTCCGATCTCACGGCCTACGCCGACTCGATGGGCGTGTCCCTGTGGACCGACGTCGAACGCCACCGCCGCCGCATCACCGCCGACATGGAAGGCGGCGAACGCAGCGGCGTGGGCGGCACCCCCACGTTCTTCATCAACGGGGAGCTGTACGAGGGGCGGCATGAGGTGGACGCCTTCAGCGCCGCCATCGACGCCGCCCTCGACAAGGTTTAGGGAGTTCCCGCGCAGGTGAGGGGGCTTCCGCCGCGGCGGGAGTTGGCTACCTCTCGCGCAAGAAGGTTGTGGCCTGGACAACTCTGCACACCTAGAGCGACGAGATGATTACTTGAGGTAGTCCGATGGAGATCGGGCGCGACATCCGTTCACCTGAGAGGTGTGCCATGCGTTTCCCCCTGACCAGCCCCGCCGGTCCCGTCACGGCGCGCCGCGGCCTGGCGGCGGCGGCCCTGCTCGCGCTCGTCACGCCCCTGACGAGCCCCGTCGCCGACGCCTCCGAGACGAGCCGACTACGGAACGCGCACCGCGTGAGAGTCGTGACGTTCAGCGACAAGTGCCTGGACGTCAGCGGCGGCGTCGCCGCCAGCGGGACGCCGATCATCCAGTACTCCTGCCAGGGCTCGGCCAACCAGCGGTTCTGGCTGGTGGCCGCGGACGGCGGCCGGTACGAGATCCGCACCCTGCACGACAAGTGCCTGGACGTCGCCCGGGAGAGCGCCAGGGACGAGACCGCGATCATCCAGTACGCCTGCGACGGCACGGCCAACCAAAAGTTCCGGCTGCGGCGGGTGCGCAACGGCCGGTACGAGATCCGCACCCTGCACGACAAGTGCCTGGACGTCCGCGGCGCCAGCACCGCGAACAACGTTCCGATCATCCAGTACCGGTGCCGGGGCACGGCCAACCAGCGCTTCCGCTTCGACAGCGTCTAGGGTTCGACAGCGTCTAGGGACGCCCCGGGGCGGGGCGTCGGCGGCCGCGTGCCCGGGCGACCGGCCGCGCGGGCCTGGGGCGGGATCGCGCGCCCCAGGCCCGCCCCCACCGCGCACGGCGGGCGCGTCCGGGTCGCGGCGGCGCGGGCCGTGCTCCTGTGCCGGCGGGCCCGGTCAGTCGACGTCCATGCCCCAGCGGGTGCGCAGCGCGCGGTCGGCCACGCCGAAGAGCTGGTCGATGACGACGCCGATGATCAAGATCACGATCATGTAGGAGATCATGTCGGCGGTGTTGTTGAGCTCGCGGGCCTGCGACAGCAGCACGCCCAGCGAGGTGGTGTCGCCGATGATCACCAGCAGCTCGCCCGCCATCAGGCTGCGCCAGGCGAAGGCCCAGCCCTGCTTGAGCCCGGCGACGAACGACGGCAGCGAGGCGGGCAGGATGAGGTGCCGGTACAGCAGCAGGCCGCGCAGGCCGAGCACCTTGCCGGCCCGCAGCAGGATCGGCGGGGTGTAGTCGACGCCCGCGATCAGCCCGTTGGCGATGGACGGGCTCGCGCCCAGCACCACCACGAACAGGATCGCGCTCTCGCTGAGCTGGAACAGCAGGATCGCCAGCGGGAACCAGGCGATCGACGGCATCGTCTGCAGCCCGGTGATCAGCGAGCCGAACGCGCGCCGCAGCACGAGGAACCGCGACACCAGCGCGCCGACCAGCACGCCGATCACGATGGCCACCGAGAACCCGACCAGCGCCCGCCGCATGGTCAGCGCGACCGCCTCCCAGAACCGGCCGCTGGTGACCTGGTCCCAGAAGATCGGCAGGGTGTCGGCGGGCCCGGGCAGCACCCACGGGTCCTTCCAGCCGCTCCACACCACCGCCTGCCAGAACGCCAGCGCGATCGCCACGGCCGTGAGCATCGGCCACAGCGCCGACCACAGCCGCGCCAGCGGCCCGCGGCGCGCGCCCGCGGCCAGCTCCAGCGCGTCCAGCCCGGCGATCTGCCGCTCCAGCGCGGGATCGCCGGCCGCGGCGCCGCCGGCGCCGGGGTCCGGTGCGTTCGTGCGGGTCTCAAGCGCCATGGCGGCCGACCTCCTCGCGCAGCCGGTCGGTGATCTCGCCGGCCAGCGCCGCCACCGGCGCGGCGTCGATCCGGCGGGGGCGTGCGATGTCGACCGGGAACTGCTCCACCACCGTGCCGGGACGGCTGCTGAGCAGCACCACGCGGTCGCCGAGCCGGACGGCCTCGCGCACGTTGTGGGTGACGAACAGGACGGTCAGCCCGCGCTCTCGCCAGATCCGCTCGATCTCGTCGTGCAGCAGGTCGCGGGTCATCGCGTCGAGCGCGCCGAACGGCTCGTCCATCAGCAGCAGGGTGCCCTGGCCGCCGTCGGTCTCGTCCACCGTCAGGGCGAGGGCGCGGGCCAGCGCGACCCGCTGGCGCATGCCGCCCGACAGCTGGTGCGGGCGCTTCTTCTCGAATCCGCTCAGGTGCACCGAGGCGAGCAGGGCGGAGGCGCGCTCGCGCCGCTCGGACCTGGGCACGCCGCGCATCTTCAGCGCCAGCTCGATGTTGGCGGTGACGGTCAGCCACGGGAACAGCGCCGGCTCCTGGAACATCAGCGCCACGCGGGCGCCGCCGGTGTCGATCGTGCCGGCCGTCGGCGTGTCCAGGTCGGCGATCAGGTTGAGCAGGGTGCTCTTGCCGCAGCCGGACGCGCCCAGCAGGCAGACGAACTCGCCGGGCGCGACCTCCAGGGACACGTCGTCGAGCGCGAGCAGGGCCGCGTCGCCGCTTCCGAACGCTTTGGAGACGCCGCTCAGCCGGACCGCCGCGGGCGCTGGGGTCCGGCTGAGGGCGGCCGTGGCGGCCTGAGTCATTTGTCGCTGACCTGTGCCTTCCCGCTCGCCTTGAGCACCTCGTTGAGCGGCCCGAGGTCGTAGAGGCCGTCCAGGTCCACCGGCTCCAGCAGACCGACCTCCTCGGCGTGCTCGGCGCCCTGCGCGAGCGACGAGGCGACCGGATCGGTGGTGAAGGTGATCTCCTTGAAGGCGGCGTCCAGGATCTCCTGCTTGAGCGGCTTGCCGCTGAGCTTGGTGAGCTGCTCGTTCACCGACTTCTTGGCCTCGTCCGGGTTGGCGTTGATGAAGTCGGTGGCCTCGACCACGCCCTGCAGCAGCTTCTTGACCTGGTCCGGGTGCTCCTTGGCGTAGTCCTGCCGGACGATCAGGTTGGTCACCACGAACTTGCCGCCGGGCCACAGCGACGCCTCGTTGAGCAGCCGCTTGCCCTTGTGCTCCAGGATCAGGCGGGACGCGAACGGCTCGGGCACCCAGGCCCCGTCGACGGTGCCCTGGGCGAAGGTCTGCAGGGTCTGCGCGTTCTCCTGCGGGACGATCTTGACGTCGCCGCTGCCGTCCTTGTTGGCGGTCAGCCCGTTCTGCTTGAGCCAGTGGCGCGCCGCCACGTCCTGGGTGTTGCCGAGCTGCGGCGTGGCGATCGTCTTGCCGCGCAGGTCCTGAACGGACGTGATCTCCGGCTTGACCACCAGCGAGGCCCCGCCCGACGCCGCGCCCGAGATGACCTTGACGGCCTTGCCGTGCGACCGGGCCCAGGCGTTGATGGTCGGGTTCGGCCCGATGAACGTGGCGTCGACCGCGCCGGAGAACAGCGCCTCCACCGCGGACGGGCCGGCGTTGAACGTCGAGACGCGCGGCGCGGTGCCCAGGTGCTTGGCGAAGATGCCGCGCTGGACGCCGACCAGGGCGGTGGCGTGGGTGATGTTCGGGAAGTAGCCCAGCCGCAGCGGCGCCGCGGCGCCGCCGGAGCCGCCGCCCTCGTCGTCGCCGCCGCAGGCGCCGAGCGTCCCGGCGCCGAGCAGGACGGCCAGGGCCGCCGCCGCGAGTCGACGGGGGAGCCGCCGGCCGGACGATCGGAGTGTGCGACGCATGCCCAAGATCCCTACTAAATCAGTGGGTTTGACGTGAACAGTAGATAAGGTAGGTAATACCTTCGTCAAGTCCGGGACCCTCCGTGTCCGTTGGCTGAGCGACTGAGGGCATCGATAGGCTCAGGGGGCAAGTCGACCGCACCGTAGATCAGGGAGATGCCCGTGTCGTCGATCGAGGCCGTCCTCGCCAGGGAGATCCTGGACTCCCGCGGCAACCCGACCGTCGAGGTCGAGGTGCTGCTCGCCGACGGGACCGAGGCGCGCGCAGCCGTGCCGAGCGGCGCGTCCACCGGCCAGTTCGAGGCCGTCGAGCTGCGCGACGGGGGTGACCGCTACGGCGGCAAGGGCGTGCAGAACGCGGTGAAGGCCGTCAACGAGACCATCGACGAGAAGCTCGTCGGCATCCCCGCCGCCGACCAGCGGCTCATCGACCAGCTGCTGATCGACCTTGACGGCACGCCCGGCAAGTCCAAGCTCGGCGCCAACGCGATCCTCGGGGTGAGCCTGGCGGTGGCCAAGGCCGCCGCCGAGTCCGCGGGTCTGCCGCTGTTCCGGTACGTCGGCGGGCCGAACGCGCACCTGCTGCCGGTGCCGATGATGAACATCCTCAACGGCGGCGCGCACGCCGACACCAACGTCGACGTCCAGGAGTTCATGATCGCGCCGATCGGCGCGGCCACCTTCGCCGAGGCGCTGCGCTGGGGTTCGGAGACCTACCACGCGCTCAAGGCCGTGCTGAAGGGCAAGGGCCTGGCCACCGGCCTGGGCGACGAGGGCGGCTTCGCCCCCGAGCTCCCCAGCAACCGCGAGGCCCTCGACCTGATCATGGAGGCGATCCGCCGCGCCGGGTTCACCCCCGGCCGCGACATCGCGCTGGCCCTCGACGTGGCCGCCACCGAGTTCTTCTCCGACGGCGTGTACGCCTTCGAGGGCGGCAAGAAGTCGGCCGACGAGATGGCCGAGTACTACCGCGAGCTGCTGGCGTCCTACCCGCTGGTGTCCATCGAGGACCCGCTGAGCGAGGAGGACTGGGACGGCTGGAAGGCGCTGACCGACGCCGTCGGCGACAAGGTCCAGCTCGTCGGCGACGACCTGTTCGTCACCAACCCCGAGCGGCTCGCCCGCGGCATCGACGGCGGCGTCGCCAACGCGCTGCTGGTCAAGGTCAACCAGATCGGCACGCTCACCGAGACGCTCGACGCGGTGTCGCTCGCCCAGACCAACGGCTACCGCTGCATGATGAGCCACCGCTCCGGCGAGACCGAGGACACCACCATCGCCGACCTGGCCGTGGCGACCAACTGCGGCCAGATCAAGACCGGCGCGCCCGCCCGCAGCGACCGCGTCGCCAAGTACAACCAGCTGCTGCGCATCGAGGAACTGCTCGACGACGCCGCCCGCTACGCCGGCGCCGCCGCGTTCCCGCGGTTCTCCTGGGAGGGCTGAGCGCGGACGGGGAGGCTGCGGTGGCCCGCCGGCGGGACGACGAGGGCGGCGAGGAGCGCGCGCGCCCCGGCCGCAGGGGCGGCACGGCGCTGACGGGCCGTGCCGCCATCCTGGCGGTCGTCATGTGCGCCATCGCGCTCAGCCTCGCCTACCCCGTGCGCGAGTACGTGGCGCAGCGCCAGGAGATCGCCGAGCTCCGGCAGCAGGAGCGGGTCGCGCGCCGCGAGGTGGCCGAGCTGGAGCGGCGCAAGCGGCAGCTCGGCGACAAGTCGTACATTGAGCGGGAGGCCAAGCGGCGCCTCCACTACTGCATGCCGGGGGAGCGCTGCTTCATCGTCCTGGACGGCGGCGGCGCCGAACGAGAGCAGGCCAAGCCCGCCGGCCCCGCGCGCAAGGAGCCGTGGTACGTGACGCTCTGGCGGTCGGTCGAGCAGGCCGACCGCCCGCGCTGATCCAGGGCCGAGGGCGCGGCGGGCCGGATCCGCGGCGGGGAGACACGGTGGGGGAGAAGACGATCGACGAACGGGACCGGGCCGCCGTCGCGGCCCAGCTGCGGCGCGAGCCGCGCGGCCTGCGCCGCGTGGCCTACCGCTGCCCCTGCGGGCTGCCCGCCGTGATCGAGACGGCGCCGCGGCTGCCGGACGGCACGCCGTTCCCCACGCTGTTCTACCTGACCTGTCCGAAGGCGGCCTCGGCCGTCGGCACGCTGGAGGGCAGCGGGATCATGCGCGCGATGCAGGGGCGGCTGGCCGACGATCCCGCTCTGCGCGCCGCGTACGCCGCCGCCCACGACGACTACCTGCGGCGCCGCGACGAGGCGGCGCGCGAGGAGGGCGTCGAGCCGCTGCCGCCCGGCACCCAGAGCGCGGGCGGGATGCCCGAACGGGTCAAGTGCCTGCACGCGCTGGTCGCGCACGAGCTGGCCGTGCCCGGCGTCAACCCGTTCGGCCGCGAGGCCCTGGACGCGCTGCCCGAGTGGTGGCGCAAGGGCCCCTGCGTGGCCTGCGAGCCGCCCGCCGACCGCCGCGACGCCCCGCGCGACGCCGAAGAGCGGCCCTCGGCGCAGGACACCGCGCGGGACGACCGGGAGCAGGACGACCGGGAGCAGGACGACAGGGAAGGCAGGGAACAGTGACACGCGTCGCCGCCATCGACTGCGGGACCAACTCCGTCCGCCTCCTGATCGCCGACGTCGTGCCCGACGGGCCGTCCGGCGAGGGCACCCTGACCGACGTGGAGCGCCGCATGGAGATCGTGCGGCTCGGCGAGGGCGTCGACCGCACCGGCCGCCTGGCGCCCGAGGCGCTGGAGCGCACGTTCGCGGCGATGCGCGGCTACGCCGAGCTCATCGAGCGGCACGGCGCCGAGTCGGGGGAGGGGTCCGTCAAGGTGCGGGTGGTGGCCACCAGCGCCACCCGCGACGCCGCCAACCGGGACGAGTTCACCAAGGGCGTCGTGGACATCTTCGGCGTGGTCCCGGAGGTCATCAGCGGCGAGGAGGAGGCCGAGCTGTCGTTCGTCGGCGCCACCCGCGAGCTGGCGGAGCTGCGTCCGGCCCGTCCCTACCTGGTGGTCGACATCGGCGGCGGCTCCACCGAGTTCGTGCTCGGCGGCTCGACGGTGCAGGCGGCCCGGTCGGTCGACATCGGCTGCGTCCGGATGACCGAGCGGCACCTGCGCGACGGCGACCCGCCCTCGCCCGAGCAGATCAGCGCGGCGGCCGCCGACATCGACGCCGCGCTGCACGAGGTGCGCCGCACCGTGCCGGTGGACGAGGCGCGCACGCTGGTGGGGCTGGCGGGCTCGGTCACCACGGTCGCGGGCATCGCGCTCGGCCTGAGCGAATACGACTCGGCCCGCATCCACCGGTCCCGCATCACCGCCGCGCAGGTGCACGAGGTGACCCGCGACCTGCTGCACGCCACCCGCGCCGAACGCGCCGCGATCGGCGTCATGCACCCCGGCCGCGTCGACGTGATCGGCGCGGGCGCGCTCATCCTGGACCGGATCATGCGCGAGTACGGGTTCGGCGCCGTGGTGGTCAGCGAGCACGACATCCTCGACGGCATCGCCTGGTCGCTCGCCTAGCGGGCCGCGGCCGTCAGGCGGTCGGCGCCGCGCGACGCCCCCGGCCCCGCCGGCCGGCGCGCCTAGCGCCCGACGGGCCGGACGGCGGCGAGCAGCTCGGGGATCAGCACGGCGTTGGGGTTCTGCCGGGGCACGTACAGCAGGGGCGCGCCGCCGTCGGACGGCTCGATCCACACGCGGGTGTCGTCCACCACGGCGCCGCCGATCGCCGACCAGGGCAGCGACACACGAAGGCCGTGCACCCCGCCCGGATGCACGGTCAGTCCTTCGGCGACGTCCACCGGGTGGCCGGCGCGCACCCGTCCGGCGAGCTCGGCGACCAGGCGCCGCTCGGCGCGCTCGCGGCACAGCTCGGTCAGCCGCGTCCAGACCGCCTCCGCCTCGCCGCCCGGCAGGCGGGCGGAGTCGAGCACCACCTGCACCCGCGGCCCGCCGTGGAAGGGGTACCGGCCCGCCTGGAAGACGAAGGTGGCGACGGGGCCGTGCGCCGACACGGCGACGTGCGGGTCGCCCGGCACGGTGACCGCCCAGTAGGCCACCCACTCCACCAGCGACCACGCCAGCACGGAGGCGCCGTAGGAGACCACGTCGTCGTCGGCGTGCAGCGCGACGCCGTCCACGACCACGTCCAGCGGCTGGGAGCGCGCCGCCGGGGCGGCGCCGCCGGAGTCCTGCCCGGGCGGCGGGGCCTGGTGCGGCGGATCCTCCGGCGGGCCCCCGGGCGGCTGCGGGTTGACGTGGCGGGTCCAGTTCTGGCCGTCCCACCAGCGCAGACTTGCGGTGCCGTAGGGGTCGGGGTACCAGCCTGGTTGCGACAAGGCATGCCTCCGCGTCTCATGCCGTGCCGGACACCGCCTCCCCGACCGGCGAGTCGAATCGTACCGAGAAGCAGGTCAGCGCACGATGCCTGAACGGCGTGCCCCGCGTGGCAGGATCGGGACATGACCAGCCCGCACGCCCCGAACGCAGGTTCGTCCGCCCGGGCCCGGTTCGTTCCGCCCGGCACGGGGTGGCCGGAGGACCCCGCGACCCCCGACACGCCCGTGGCGCACACCGCGCAGGAGGTCGCCGAGCTGGCGGACAAGGCGGCCGACCTGGCCGAGCTGTGCGCCCGCCAATCGGTGTGCCGGGCCTGCGACCGGCTCGTCGAATGGCGGGAGCGCGTCGCGGTCGAGCGGCGCCGGGCGTTCGCCGACCAGCGCTACTGGGGGCGGCCGGTGCCCGGCTGGGGCGACCCCGAGCCGCGCCTGCTGATCGTCGGGCTGGCCCCGGCCGCGCACGGCGGCAACCGCACCGGACGGATCTTCACCGGCGACCGCTCCGGCGACTGGCTGTTCGCGTCGCTGCACCGGGTCGGCCTGGCGGCCCGGCCCACCAGCGTGCGCGCGGGGGACGGCCAGCGGCTGCTGGGCGCGCGGGTGGCCGCCACCGTGCGCTGCGCCCCGCCCGGCAATAAGCCCACCTCCGCCGAGCGGGCCGCCTGCCTGCCGTGGCTGGCGCGCGAGGTCGCCGAGGTCGCGCGCAGCGTCCGCTGCGTCGTCGCGCTGGGCGGGTACGCCTGGCAGGGCGTGTGGCCCGCGCTCAAGCAGGCCGGGTACGGGCTGCCGCGTCCGCGCCCGCCGTTCGGGCACGGCGCGCGGGTCGAGCTCGTTCCGCCCGCGGGCGCGGGGCCCGCGGTGACGCTGCTGGGCTGCTACCACCCCAGCCAGCAGAACACGTTCACGGGCCGATTGACCGAAGAGATGCTGGACGCGGTGTTCACCGAGGCCAAGGCGCTGGCCGGGCTGTGAGGGGCCGCCCTCGGGCGGGGCGGTGACCGCCGCCGCGGCCCGGACGGCGCGGGCACCGGGCAGAGCCGCCCCCGTTGGACTCTGCCCGGTGCCGCCTCCGCCGTTCCGTGCGGTACATCCCTGTAGATGCCGGGACGGGGCCGCGGGTTCGGGCGAGTCGCCGCAATCGGAGGCGGCTCGGCGTGATCCGGACGCAATCGGGGGTACCGCTGCCGTATGTCTGCTCAGTCCATCCCGGACGGCGCCACGCGCATCGTGATCGTCGGCGGCGGCTACGTCGGCACGTACACCGCCCTCCGCCTGCAACGCCGGCTCAAAGGGCCGCTCACCCGGCGGGAGATCGTCATCACGGTGATCAACCCGCAGTCCTACATGACCTACCAGCCGTTCCTCCCGGAGGCCGCGGCCGGGAACCTGGAACCGCGCCACGTCGTCGCGCCGCTGCGCAAGATCCTCCGGCGGTGCCGCGTCGTCACCGGCCACGTGACCCGGATCTCCCATGCCCGGCGGTGCGTGTCGGTGTGCCCGGCCGGGGCGGACGCCGTCCCCGACGGCCTGGTGGACGTGCCGTACGACTACCTGGTGGTGGCCGTCGGGTCGGTCTCGCGCACCCTGCCGATCCCCGGGCTGGCCGAGTGCGGCATCGGCTTCAAGACCGTCGAAGAGGCCATCTACCTGCGCAACCACGTGCTGCGCCAGTTGGACATCGCCGCGTCGGTCCGCGACCCGCGGGCCCGGCAGCGCGCGTTGACCTTCGTGTTCGTCGGCGGCGGCTTCGCCGGCGTGGAGGCGCTGGGCGAGCTGGAGGACATGGCCCGCGACGCCTGCCGCTGGTATCCGGGGCTGGACGCCCGCGAGATGCGCTGGATCCTCGTCGAGGCCACCGACCGCATCCTGCCCGAGGTCGGCGCGGAGATGGGCCGCTGGACCGTGGCGGCGCTGCGCGCCCGCGGCATCGAGGTCCGGCTGAACACGCTGCTGAAGTCCGCCGAGGACCACCGCATCGTGCTCAGCGACGGCGACGCGTTCGACGCCGGCACGCTGGTGTGGACGGCGGGCGTCAAGCCGCATCCGGTGGTGCGGGAGAGCGACCTGCCGATCGACGACAAGGGGCGGCTCAAGGCCACCGCGGAGCTGACCGTCGAGGGCGTCCCGCACGTCTACGCCGCGGGCGACAACGCCGCCGTCCCCGACCTGACCTCGCCGGGCGCCTACACCGCCCCGAACGCCCAGCACGCGGTCCGGCAGGCCAAGCGCCTGGCCGACAACATCATCGCCGACCTGCGCGGCCTGCCGCGCAAGCCGTACGTCCACAAGTACGTGGGCTCGGTGGCGAGCCTGGGGCTGCGCAAGGGCGTGGCGAACGTCTACGGCATCCAGCTCACGGGCGCTCCTGCGTGGTTCCTGCACCGGACCTACCACCTGTCCCGGATGCCCACGCTGAACCGTAAGATACGGATCACCGGCGACTGGACGCTCGCGGCGTTCTTCCAGAGAGAGATCGTCTCGCTCGGTGCGCTGCAGGCTCCGCGCAAGGAGTTCGAACTGGCGGCCGGTCGACGGCAGCTCGACCGGTGAGCGCGGCCCGCCGAGCTGTGGGGGGCGGACCGGCCGCGGCGCACCGGCCACGCGACACCGTGAGAGGAGGCGCGCCCGGTATGCGCGGTGAATCGAGGTGAGGAACGACGGGGTCGCCGCCCGGCTCGCCCCGCTGCTGACCCGCATCATGCTGGGGGCGGACGAGGACGGGCAGGCCGCCGACGATCTGCCGATCCGGGTCCGGGCCTGGGACGGCAGCGCCATCGGGCCCGCGGGGGCGCCCACCTTCGTCATCCGACACCGCAGGGCGCTGCGCCGGCTGCTGTGGAAGCCCGGCGAGATGGGCCTGGTCCGCGCGTACGTCGCCGGTGAACTGGACATCGAGGGCGACGTGTTCGCCGCGCTCGGCGCGGTGCAGCGCGTCATGCGCAGCGGCGACGAGCCGATCCGGCTGAGCAGCGACGACAAGCGCGAGATCGTGCGCACCGCCGTCACGCTCGGCGCGGTCGGCCCCGAGCCCAAGCCGCCGCCGGAGGAGTTCCCCACCGCGGGCCGCGGCGACGTGGACGGGCCGCTGCGCGAGTCCGCCGCGTTCTTCTCCCGCCTGCTCGGCCCCACCATGGCGCACGGCACCGGGCTGTGGGACGACGCCGTCGACCTGCAGGACGCCCAGCGCGCCGCGCTCGACTCGGTCATCGAGCGGCTCGGGCTGTTCCCCGGGGCGCGCGTGCTCGACCTCAACTGCGGGTGGGGCGCGTTCGCGCTCCCGGCCGCGTCCGCGCACGGCGCCCGGGTGGTCGCTTTGGCACGTTCCCGAGCCCAGGTCGACCACGTCCGCGAACGCGCCGAGGAGACGGGCGTCGCCGAGCTGGTGGAGGTCGGCCTGCGCGACGCCGACCTCACCGGCGCGGGCGACGGCCCCTACGACGCCATCGTGGGCCTGGCCGGTCTGGAGACCCTCGACCGGGTCTTCCCCCGGCTGTACGACCTGCTGGCCCCGGGAGGCCGGCTGGTGATCCAGCAGCCGGTGCGCCGTCCCGGCCGCCACCGCGTCCGCCGCACCTTCACCACCAGCTACATGTTCCCCGAGGACGGCGAGCTGCGGCCCCTGGCCGAGCTGGTGAGCGCGCTGGAGGAGGTGGGCCTGGAGGTGCGCTCCGTCGGCGCGCTGCGCGAGCACCACGCGCGCACGCTGCGGGCCTGGGCGGCGAACCTGCAGCGCCGCTGGGACGAGTGCGCCGAGCTGGCCGGCCCCGGCCGGGTCCGGGTGTGGCTGCTCTACCTGGCCGCGTCCGCCCTGGCCTGCGAGAGCGGGCGCATCGGCGTCCACGAAATCTGCGCCATTCGCCGTGACCGCGACGGACGCGCCGGCGTTACCCTGGTGGAGGGACGAGCGGTCATGAGCGGCTGAGCCGTGTCTTTTCCCGATCTCGCGTCCGGCGACCGCACGACCGCCACCGGTCGCAGATCATCCCGCTGACCAGCCGGTTCGTGCCGGTCGCCGGAACGGCCCGATTCGCTGTAAAACGTCCGTCGCCCGATTTGCGACAATCGTCGGTCTGGTTGAAAAATTCGCCCGCAGAGTGTTCGAAGAACCTGGGTATGATGACGCCGCCCCTGTAGCCCAATGGCAGAGGCAGGCTCCCTAAAAGAGCTTTTGTGTCGGTTCGAATCCGACCGGGGGCACGAGTCGGGGCGCGCCGGGCGGGCGTCGGGCGCCCTCGCCGCCGCCCGCGGCGACCGTCCGGGAACGACGACGCCGCACCGTGTCCGCGGTGCGGCGTCGTCGTGTCCGGCATGGCCCATGCGCCGTCGATGATCGAGAAGAAGTCCGCGGTCGATGCGCCGAGCGCGCCCGGCGTCCGCGGCCGAAGGACGCGCGACTGATATCAAGCTGACATATCTTCGGGGAACACCGGGAACGCCTCCCGCGTCTAGACTGATCGGAGAGGTCAGCCACTGTGGAGGCACCGATGGAAAGCAGGAACCCCGCCTTCCGGGGCAATGCCTTCGGGCGGCAGGCGGGAGGGTACGGTTACGGCGCGCCGACGCCCCAGCAGCTGCACGAGATGTACAACGCGCCCTCGTACGTGCCGCCAGCGCCGCCGGCCGTCCGGCCCATGACGATCGACGACGTCGTCGTCCGAGGCTTCCTCTCGCTGGTGACGCTGGTGGTCGCCGCGGCGCTGTCCTGGACGCTGGTGCCCACCGAACTGGCCCTGCCGGTGCTGGCCGTCGCGGTCATCGCCGAGCTGGGCATCTGGGCGTTCATCACCTTCGGGCAGAAGGCCAACGCCCCGCTGGTGCTGGCGTTCGCCGCGGTGTACGGCGTCGCGGTCGGCATCATCAGCCACGCCTACAACGACCTCTACCACGGCGTGGTGTTCCAGGCGGTGGTCGGCACGGCGCTGGCGTTCGGGGCGATGCTCGCCGTCCACTCGCTGCGCATCATCCGCGTCACGCCCAAGTTCACCAAGTACGTCATCGGGGCGGGCTTCGCGCTGGTCGGCCTGATGCTGATCAATCTGGTCGTCCAGCTGTTCGGCGTCGAGGACGGCATCGGCATCCGCGACCCGGGCAACCCGCTGGCCTACGTCTTCAGCGTGGCGGCCATCCTGCTCGGCTGCCTGTTCCTCCTGCTCGACTTCGACTCCATCGAGCAGGGCGTGCGGGCCGGGGCGCCGGAGAAGTTCGCCTGGTACTGCGCGTTCGGGCTGGTGCTCAGCCTGGTGTGGATCTACCTGGAGCTGCTGCGGTTCATCTCCTACTTCTCCGGCAGGGACTGAGCCGCTTCACGCGAGAACCCCGAGAACGACGATCCGCCCCCGTACCGGTGCGAGGCCGGTGCGGGGGCGGACCTGTCACGGGACGGGCTCTGCGCCGGCGGGCCGCGGCGCGCGGCGCCACGGCGTGCGGGGGCGTACCTCGGGCGGGCCCGTCCCGTCACGTCGGACCGTCGGCGTTCGGCGGGCCGCCGCGCACGCCACCGGGTGAGCGCCGGGTGAACGCCGATCAGCGCGCCTCCCGGCGCCGTCCGGTGGAGACCGGTCCGCGGTGGCGGGCGGGACCGCGGGCCATGCTGTTCGGACGTGGCGCGCGGACCCTCGCCGAACGCGCGAAACGCCCGGTCAGTAGTGCCGGGCGCGGCGGACGCGTTCGTGCTCGCGGACGAGGGCGGCGGCGTACCCGTGGGAGATGCCGTGCTCCTCGACCAGCCAGTTGCAGCGCTCCTCGCGGCGCAGGAACGCCGGGCCGTTCTCGATGGTGGTGAACCACTCGGGGAGGTCACGTCCTGTGACCTGGGGGATGCGGGCGATCAGCTTGCTGTGCGTCTCCGGCGAGTGGTTCAGGGACAATTGGCACCTCCAGGTCGGCGGGGCTCTTCCTTGGACTGTGCAACACGCCGACGAAAGTGACAACCCCCTAACAGGGACCTATCTTCTGCGTAACGTAGATCATTTGTAACGCGACGGCGCGCGGCGCCCGCCGCGAGGCTCGCGGACGGGCGCCGCGCGCCGCCGGATCGTTCGCGGCCCGCGGCCGGCGGGCTCAGGACAGCCGCTCGAGCACCATCGCCATGCCCTGGCCCCCGCCCACGCACATGGTCTCCAGGCCGAACTGCTTGTCGTGGAAGCGCAGGGAGTTGATCAGGGTGGAGGTGATGCGGGCGCCCGTCATGCCGAACGGGTGGCCGACCGCGATGGCCCCGCCGTTGACGTTCAGCTTGTCCAGGTCGATGCCGAGGTCCTCGGCGCACGGCAGCACCTGCGCGGCGAACGCCTCGTTGATCTCCACCAGGTCGATGTCGTCGATCGTCATGCCCGCCCGCGCCAGCGCCCGGCGGGACGCCTCGACCGGGCCCAGCCCCATGATCTCGGGGGAGAGCGCGGACACGCCGGTGGACACGATCCGGGCCAGCGGGGTGATGCCCAGCTCGGCGGCCTTGGTGTCGCTCATGACGATCACGGCGGCGGCCCCGTCGTTGAGCGGGCAGCAGTTGCCCGGGGTGACCGTGCCGTCGGGGCGGAACGACGGCTTCAGCGCCGCCACCTTCTCGTACGTGGTGCCGAGACGCGGGCCGTCGTCCTTGTCCACCACGGTGCCGTCGGGCAGGGTGACCGGGGTGATGTCGGTGGCCCAGAAGCCGTTGGCGATGGCCTTCTCGGCGAGGTTCTGCGAGCGGACGCCGAACTCGTCCTGCGCCTTGCGGGAGACGCCGCGCAGCTGGGCGACGTTCTCGGCGGTCTGCCCCATGGCGATGTAGATGTCGGGGATCTTCCCGTCCTCGCGCGGGTCGCGCCAGACGTCCGCGCCGCCCTCGGCGCGCTTGGCGGAGCGCTCCACCGCCTCGTCGAAGATCGGGTTGCGGGTGTCGGGCAGGCCGTCGCTGCTGCCCTTGGCGAACCGGGACACCATCTCCACGCCCGCCGAGATGATGACGTCGGCCTCGCCCGCCTTGATGGCGTGGAAGGCCATCCGGGTGGTCTGCAGCGACGACGAGCAGTACCGAGTGATCGTGGCGCCGGGCACCCGGTCCCAGCCGAGCAGCACCGCCACCACGCGGGCCATGTTGTAGCCCTGCTCGCCGCCGGGCAGGCCGCAGCCGAGCAGCAGGTCGTCGACCTGGTCCGGGTCCAGCTGCGGCACCTTGGCCATGGCCGCCTTGATCATCTCGGCGGTGAGGTCGTCGGGACGCAGTTCCTTCAGGGACCCCTTGAAGGCGCGTCCGATGGGGGAGCGCGCGGTCGCGACGATGACAGCCTCGGGCATTGCGGATCTCCTCGTCTCAGCGGCCGATGCCGGTCGTTACCCGCTGGTCACGTGCAATGTAACAGGCCTCGATCCGCCGTCCGAACGCGGCTCTAATCCCGGGCGACCAGGTCAGGCGGCGCCTGACCTGGTCCACCGCATCAGGCGACGCCGGGCTTGACCGCCGCGGGTCCGCCGGACTCCTCGGCCGCCTGGGGCACCTGGCGGCGCCGCAGCAGGGTGACCCAGCGGCCCCGGGGGCCGCGCTCGCGGCCCTCGACCCGGGTGCCCGCGACCTCGGTCCCGGGCTCCTCGGCCGCCTCGGCGGCGGCCAGGTAGACGGGCAGGACGCCCCGGCCGCGCCGCACGTCGGGCAGCACCTCGGGTTCGGGCTCCAGCCCCAGGGCGGCGGCCATCGACGGCAGCACGGCGGCGGCCGCCGCGGCGTAGCCTCGGGCGGACGGGTGGTAGCGGTCCGCGCTGAACATCTCGCGCGGGTCGGCCTCGAACTCGCGGGCGAGCAGGTCGCCCAGCGACACGGTCCGCCCGCCGCGCTCCACCACGGCGATGGTCTGCGCGGCGGCGAGCTGGCGGCTGGCGCGCCGGGCGATCCACCGCAGCGGCTGCATCACCGGCTGCACCGTGCCCAGGTCGGGGCAGGTGCCGACGACCACCTTGCAGTTCGCGGCGTGCAGCCGCTCCACGGCCGCGGCCAGGTGCCGCACCGACTCGGCCGCGGGCACGCGGGCGGTGACGTCGTTGGCGCCGATCATGATCACGGCGATGTCGGGACGGGCGGCCAACGCCTTGTCCACCTGGCCGTGCAGCGCCTCGGAACGGGCGCCCGACAGCGCCACGTTCGTCAACCGCACCGGACGCCCGGCAATCGACGACAGGCCCGCGGCCAGCAGCGCCCCCGGCGTCTCGTCGGGTTCGTGGACGCCCAGCCCCGCCGCGGTGGAGTCGCCCAGCATCACGAACGACAGCGGCTCCGCCGATGCCTCGGCGTTCGCCGCACCGCCCCCGTACAGGCCGTCGGCGACCGGCGGGTCGCCGTTGGGCCTGGCCTGAATGATCCGGCGGGCGAGCTTGGCCTCGACGACGATGAGTGCGAAGGTCAAGCCGCCCAGGGCGGTGAGGCCCCCGCCCCCGTAGGCGGCCGCCGTCGCGATCCGGCGTGCCGTCAACGCTCTGAGCATCGTACGTTAACCCTCCGTAACTGGCGGGCGCGTCCGGGTCACCGGAACGTGCCCGTCGCCGTCTTACTGGGCTACCGTCAAGAATTGGAATCTATCCGAAGCCACATCCCTGCCCCGGGCGGCACACGCTGGTTGAACAGGGATGTGACGAAGTGATTCGACAAGGATGTCGCGGTGCAGGTACACGATTCGCTGGTCGAGTTGATGGGCGACACCCCGCTCGTCCGGCTGCGGAAAGTCACCGCCGGGCTGCGCCCACAGGTGCTGGCCAAGGTGGAGTACTTCAATCCCGGCGGCTCGGTGAAGGACCGCATCGCGGTCCGGATGATCGAGGCCGCCGAGAAGTCCGGCAAGCTGCGGCCGGGCGGCACGATCGTCGAGCCGACCTCCGGCAACACCGGGGTGGGGCTGGCCATCGTCGCGCAGGAACGCGGCTACCGCTGCGTCTTCGTGTGCCCGGACAAGGTCGCCAAGGACAAGCTGGACGTGCTGCGCGCGTACGGCGCGGAGGTCGTGGTGTGCCCGACCGCGGTGCCGCCCGAGCACCCCGAGTCGTACTACTCGGTGTCGGACCGGCTGGCCGCGGAGATCCCCGGGGCCTGGAAGCCGAACCAGTACGTCAACCCGGACAACCCGCGCTCGCACTACGAGACCACCGGCCCGGAGATCTGGGAGCAGACCGACGGGCGGATCACGCACTTCGTCGCGGGCATCGGCACCGGCGGCACGATCAGCGGCGCCGGCCGCTTCCTCAAGGAGGCCTCCGGCGGACGGGTCAAGGTGATCGGCGCCGACCCCGAGGGCTCGGTGTACTCGGGCGGGACCGGCCGCCCCTACCTGGTCGAGGGCGTCGGCGAGGACATCTGGCCGGAGACCTACGACCGGACGATCTGCGACCAGGTCATCGCGATCTCCGACAAGGAGTCGTTCACCATGACCCGGCGGCTGGCCCGCGAGGAGGCGCTGCTGGTCGGCGGGTCCTGCGGGATGGCGGTGGCGGCCGCGCTGCGGGTCGCCGCCGAGGCCGACGAGGACGCGGTGATCGTGGTGCTGCTGCCCGACGGCGGCCGCGGCTACCTCTCGAAGATCTTCAACGACGACTGGATGGCGGACTACGGCTTCCTCACCCCCTCCACCGAGGAGGCCCGGGTGGGCGAGGTGCTGAACCGCAAGGGCGGGCAGCTGCCCGAGTTCGTGCACGTCCACCCGCACGAGACCGTGGAGACCGCGATCTCGATCATGCGGGAGTACGAGGTGTCGCAGCTCCCGGTGATGAAGGAGGAGCCGCCGGTCATGGCGGCCGAGGTGGTCGGCTCGGTGGCCGAGCGGGACCTGCTGGACGTGCTGGTGCGCGACCGCGGCTCGCTCGGCGACAGCGTGGACAAGCACATGTCCGCGCCGCTGCCGACGGTCGGGTCCGGCGAGCCGGTGAGCAAGGCCGTGGAGGTCATGGAGAAGGCGGGCGCGCTGGTCGTCCTCGTCG
Organism: Actinomadura viridilutea; assembly: GCA_003001795.1. Classification (GTDB taxonomy): domain Bacteria; phylum Actinomycetota; class Actinomycetes; order Streptosporangiales; family Streptosporangiaceae; genus Spirillospora; species Spirillospora viridilutea. The sequence goes on from PVNI01000001.1 coordinate 429,570, forward strand.
ACGGCAAGCCCAAGGGCCTGCTCACCCGCCAGGACCTGCTCGCCTTCCTCGCGAGCTGAGCCGTCGCCCGGCGGCGTCCCCGATGCGCGGGGCCGCGCCGGCGCACGGAACGACGAAGCGCCGGGCCCCGCGCGGGGCTCCGGCGCTTCGTTCCTTCCCCGGGTGTTGGGCCGCGGCCCGCCGGCGGTGTGGGCGGCTTGGTCGACCGGCGATCCGCGGCCCAACGTCTCTCACGGTCACGGGGCCGGGCCCCGGGCCGAGACGGCCCGGGGCGGGCCGCCGGGCGGGGGCCGCTAGGCGCGGGCCCCGCTTCCGGCGAACTCCTCCTCCGGGTCGGCCTTCCCGGCGGGGACGGGACGCGCCCGGTACCCCGGCCACCAGGCCCGATGGCCGATCAGCGCGGTGACGCCCGGCACGAGGAAGACCGACATCACGAAGGCCGACAGGGCGATGCCCATGGCGATCGAGAAGCCCATCTGCTGGAGCATCGACACCTCGGCGACCAGCATCACCGAGAACGTCCCGGCCAGGATCAGTCCCGCCGCGGCGACCGTGGGGCCGCCGTGCTGCACCGCCAGGGCGGCGGCGCCGCGCGGATCGCGGCCCTCCTTGGCCTCCTCCCGCAGCCGCGCGGTCATCAGGATGTTGTAGTCGGTCCCGATGGCCAGCACGAACAGGTACAGCATGATCGGCAGGTGGAAGATCTCGCCGGCCTGCCCCAGGAGGCCCTGGAAGACGTACACCGCGGCGCCCATGGTGGCGGCGAAGCCGAGCAGCACCGCCGGCACCAGGTACAGCGGGGCGACCACCGAGCGCAGCAGGAGCAGCAGGATCAGCGCGATCAGCACCCCCGCCACCGGCAGGATCACCGACAGGTCGCGGTTGACGACCTTGTTGATGTCGCCGTAGATGGCGGTCTCGCCGCCCACGAGCATGCGGGTGCCCTCCGGAGTGATCTTGTGGGCGGCGGGCCGCAGCTCGTCCTTGACCAGGTTGATCGAGTCGTTGGAGACGGGGTTCTGCTTGAGCAGCAGGTCCACCTGGACGACCTTGCCGTCCGGGGAGGGCTGGGCGGGCTGCACGCCGCCCACGCCGGGCAGCGACCGGGCCTGCTGCCGGAAGGACTCGATCGTCTGCTTGGGGATGGGCTGCCCGTTCTCGGACTGCAGGTAGACCTGGACGGGCTTGGTCAGGCCGGCCGGGAAGGCGCTCTGCATCTCCTTCATGGCCCGCGCGGACTCGGTGTTGTCCGGGAAGCTGGCCTGGAAGTCGTAGTCGGACTTGAAGCCGACCGCCCCGACCGCCAGGGCGGCCAGCAGCGCGCCGGAGACGAGCGCGACCAGCGCCGGGCGCCGGCCGACCAGCCGGCCGAGACCGGCGGAGACGCGGGCCCGCGGCTGCCGCTTCCACGACTTGGACGGCCAGAACACCGCCGGGCCCAGCAGCGACACGATCGCCGGGAACACCGTCAGCGACGTGATGCCCATGACCAGCACGCCGATGGCCAGCGACGGGCCCCACGCGGCGAAGATGCCGAACGAGGCGAGCATCAGCACCAGGAAGGTCACCGCGATCGCGGCCGCGGCGGAGGCGATGACCTCGCCGACCCGCTCCATCGCGACGACCATCGCGGTCTTCTTGTCGTCGCCGGCGCGCAGCCGCTCCCGGTACCGGAACAGGACGAACAGGTAGTAGTCGGCGCCGATGCCGAACAGCACGATCGTCATGATGATCTGCAGGCTGTCGTCGCCGGTGAAGTCCAGCAGCCGGGAGGCCGCGCCGATGAGGCCGTTCGCCATGGCCTCGGTCAGCATGATCACGATGATCGGCAGCACCGCCGCGATCGGCGCCCGGAAGATCAGCAGGATCAACCCGATGATCAGCACGAACGTGCCGACGCTCACCAGGACCAGCGAGGTTTGGAAGGAGTCCTCGTTGTCGGTGAACGTGGCGACGTCACCGCCGACCTTGGCGGTGAGCCCGGATCCCAGCACGCCCGGCAGGTCCTTGCGGATGTCCTTGACCGCCTCGCTCTGCTTGGTCTGCTCCTCCGGGCTCATCCCCTTCATGGGGACGGTGATCAACTGAAGGTCCCGCTTGGGGGCCATCGTCTGCGGGCCGGTCAGGAACCCTTGGACGGTCGGGTACTTCTTGGCGGTCAGCGCCTGCGCGGCCTGGGAGATCTTGGCGCTGTCGGCCGCGGTGAGCTGCCCGCCGTCGGACCGCTTGACCACGATGAGGGTGGTGGCGTCGGCCTGCTGCGGGAACGCCTTCTTGGCCAGCTCGGCGGCCTGCACGGCCTCGTAGGAGGACGGCAGGAACTCGCCCTGATCGGATTCGGTCTTCAGCGTCGGGGACAGGAAGACGATGGCGACCCAGGCCACCGCCCATGTCAGGAGCGTCAGCCACGGGTGTTTGACCACCACGCGGGCCAGGCGTGCGAACATGCGCGTTCCTTCGACTGGGGGAAAGCGGAGCTGGGCGAGCACGCGGCTCGCCGAGCCGGGCCCCGTCCGGTGTGCCGGGGGCGTCGGACGGGATCGGTCAGCCTCTCTGGATACGCTTCAACCGTAAAGATCGCTCCTTGAGAAGTGTTCAACCCCCGAGGCGAATTGGGCGGTGATACCTGCGGGGGACCTCCTCCTCCCGAAGGAGTGGCCGAGGGCGGATAGCCTCGTGCTCATGGACGACGAGGTTCACCAGGGATTCGAGACGCTGGCCATTCACGCCGGGCAGGAGCCCGACCCGGCGACGGGGGCGGTCGTGCCCCCGATTTACCAGGTCTCGACGTACAAGCAGGACGGCATCGGGGGGCTGCGCGGCGGCTACGAGTACTCCCGTTCGGCCAACCCGACCCGTACCGCGCTGGAAGTATGCCTGGCCGCGCTGGAAGGGGGAGCCAGGGGGCTGGCGTTCGCCTCCGGGCTGGCCGCCGAGGACACCCTCCTGCGGACCGTGTGCGCGCCGGGCGACCACGCAGTCATCCCCGGTGACGCCTACGGAGGGACGTACCGGCTGTTCGCCAAGGTGCTCGAGCGCTGGGGCCTGGCGTACGACCCGGTGCCCCTCGACGACGTGGCGGCGGTGCGCGCCGCCGTCCGTCCCGAAACGAAGATCATCTGGGTGGAGACGCCGACCAACCCGCTGCTCGGCGTGGCCGACATCGCCGCGCTGGCCGGCGTCGCGCACGAGGCCGGGGCGCTGCTGGTGGTCGACAACACCTTCGCCTCGCCCTACCTGCAGCGTCCGCTGACGCTGGGCGCCGACGTGGTCGTCCACTCCACCACCAAGTACCTGGGCGGCCACTCCGACGTGGTCGGCGGCGCGCTGGTGACGGCCGACGCCGAGCTGGGCGAGCGGCTGGCGTTCCACCAGAACGCCATGGGCGCGGTGGCCGGGCCGTTCGACGCCTGGCTGACGCTGCGGGGGATCAAGACGCTGGCGGTGCGGATGGACCGGCACTGCGCCAACGCCGCCGCCGTGGTCGACATGCTCACCGCGCACCCGGCGGTCGAGCAGGTGCTCTACCCCGGGCTGCCCGACCACCCCGGTCACGAGGTCGCCGCCAAGCAGATGCGCGCCTTCGGCGGCATGGTGTCGTTCCGGATGGGCTCGGAGGAGGCCGCCGTCCGGGTGTGCGAGCGGACGAAGCTGTTCACGCTCGGCGAGTCGCTCGGCGGAGTGGAGTCGCTGATCGAGCACCCGGCGCGGATGACCCACGCGTCGGCCGCCGGGTCGCCGCTGGAGGTCCCGGCCGACCTGGTGCGGCTGTCGGTCGGCATCGAGGACGTCGCGGACCTGCTGGACGATCTGCGGCGGGCGCTGGACTGACGGGCGCTGGACTGACGGGCGCCGTCCCGCATTGGCCCGCCGCCGCGCGCAAGCGCTTTATATGATGTGCGCACCAAGATCTCTTAAAGAAAGGGTCCGGGGTGCGCAAGGCATTGGTGAGCGGGGCCGCGTTCGCGGCGACCTGCGTCGCTGCCGTCGCCGTTCCGGGCGGGGCGGCCGAGGCCGCCGCGCCGACGCCGCCGCCCGGCGGATCGGCCACGGTGGAGGCGCCCCCCTCCGGGTCGCCCGCGGTGCCCTCGCCGCCCGAGTCCGGCGTGTCCGGGTCGTCGGCGCCGTCGCAGCCCGCGGACTCGCCGGAGGCGGCGGCCTCCGCGGACACCGACACCGACTCGGTGACGTCTGCGCGCGCGGTGATGGTGACGCCCACGCCGCCGCGCACGGCCACCTACGCCTACGGGCCCGCCCCGCGCCAGCGCCTCGACGCCTACTGGCGGCCGTCGTCGGCCTCCGGTCAGGCGGCGGGGACCCAGCGGCGGCGGCAGGCCGAGCGGCCGCGCCCGGGCGTGCTGCTGCTGCACGGCGGCTACTGGCTCGAGGGCGACAAGAGCGGCTGGAAGTACTTCGCGCGCCGCCTGACCACGCAGGGGTACGCGGTCTTCGCCGCCAACTACCGGCTGGCGCAGACCGCCGCCTGGCCCGCCCAGCGCGACGACGCCGAGGCCGCGCTCGCCTACGTCAAGCGCAACGCCCGGCGCTGGAACGTCGACCCGGACAACATCGTGGTGATCGGCTCGTCGGCGGGCGGGCTGCTGGCCAGCCAGCTCGGCGCCCACGGCGACGGCGCGCGCCGCGTCCGCGGGGTGGTCGCGCTGTCCCCCGTCAACACGCCCTACCTGGCCTACCAGGTCGGCGGCGGGCCGACCGCCTCGCCCGGCCAGCGCAAGCTGCGCCGCGCGGTGGTCACCCTGCTGGGCTGCCGCCCCGGTCCGGAGAACCCCGCCTGCTGGCCGAAGGTGGACGACTCCAGCGCGGCCGCGCACGCCTCGGCGGGCGACGCGCCCATGCTGCTCATGCACGGCTCCGACGAGTTCGTCCCGCGGACGCAGAGCACCGGTCTGGCCGGGGCGCTGAACCGCGCGGGCGTGCCCGCCACGGTGGCCACGGTGCCGGGCCGCATGCACGGGCTCGAGCTGATGAACGACCCGAGCGTCTACCCGCGGATCCTGTCCTTCCTCAAGGACCGGACGGCGCGCTGAGCCGGCGCGGCCGGGCGCCGCCCGGCCGCGACGTCAGCCGTTCCGGATCATCCGTTCCAGATCATCAGGACGAGGATCACCAGCCAGAGCAGCGCCACCACGCCGGAGAGCGCGGCGATGCGGCCGCGTTCGACCTGCGCCACGTGCTCGAACGGCGCGGCGTCCGCCTGGCCGGTCTTCGTCCCGGAGCCGCCCGCGTCGGCGTCCCGCGCGGCCTGGGCCTCGCCGGCCTCCTCCGCGGGCGCCGCCGACGCCGCCCCCTCGGCCCGCGCCAGCTCCAGCGCGTGCGCCGCCTTGCGCTGGTCGCGCTCGACCAGCAGCAACAGCACCAGGGCCACGACGAACAGCGTCATGGACGCCGACAGCCACATCTGGTCGAACCGGCCCTTGGCCAGGAAGAGCCCGAACAGGAAGATCCCCAGCGAGCCCAGCCCGTAGATGCGGGTGATCCGGATCAGGTAGCGCAGCACCACCACGTCGCCCTTGCGGATGTAGCGCGGGCTGGCCATGGTGGCGGCGGTCAGCGGCCCCAACGTGAAGATCGCGAACCCGATGTGGAGGAAGAGCAGCAGCCGGTCGGTCGTCGACATGGCTCAGACACTAGTACGGGGCCCTCTCAGCGGCGCCGGCGGCGCACCCGCAGGTAGTCGCTGACCACGTACTCGCCGAGCCGGTCGGCGTCGGGGGCGAACACCCGGCCGCCGTTGCGCCGGGCGACCTCCTCCACGAACGACACCAGGCGGCGGTCCTCGGCCAGCATGAACACGTTGAGGCTGGCGCCGCGCCGGGTCATCTTGTCGACCTCGGCCAGGGTCAGCACCAGGGTCTCCGGGGACGGCGGGTAGTCGAACAGCGACCGGCCGTCCGGGCGCAGGTGGGCGGTCGGCTCCCCGTCGGTGACCACCAGCACGATCGGCTCGAAGTCGGGATGCCGGTCCAGATGGCGGCCCGCGATCATGAGCGCGTGGTGCAGGTTGGTGCCCTGCACCATGTCCCAGTCGAGCCCGGCCATCTCGGCGGGGTGCAGCACCCGGGCGTAGTTGGAGAACCCGATGATCTGGATCGCGTCCTGCGGGTACTTGGTGGTCACCAGGGTGTGCAGGGCCAGGGTGGTCTGCTTGGCCGCCGCCCAGGTGCCGCGCAGCACCATCGAGTACGACAGGTCGACCAGCAGGCACACCGCGGCGGCGGTGCGGCGCTCGGTCTCCTGCACCTCGAAGTCGTCGACGTGCAGCCGCACGCCGCGGCCCGGCGCGGCGCCCTCCATGGCGCTGCGGCGGATCGCGTTGCTCACCGTGCGGACGACGTCGAGGGGCTGCTCGTCGCCGAACCGCCACGGCCGGCTGGAGCCGGTCAGCTCTCCGGCCTGCCCGGCGTCGCGCTGGTCGTGGTCGCCCTGCCGGCCGGAGGAGAGCCGGGCGAACACGCGGCGCAGCGCCGTCTCGCCGAGGCGGCGCACCGCCTTGGGGGTCAGCTCCAGGCCGCCGCGGCGGCGCTGCAGGTAGCCCTGGCGCTCCAGCTCCGCCTCGATGCGGCGCAGCTGGGCCAGGTCGTCGACGGCCTGGCGGCCCAGCGCGCGGCGGACCGCCTCCTCGTCGATGTCGTCGAGCCGCGCGCCCGGGTAGTCCTGGGCGAGGGCGGCCTCCAGGTCGGCCAGGTCGGCCAGCTCGGCGAGCGCGGTGGTGGCGTCGCCCATGCCGAGCGGGTCCTGCCCGGTCATCTGCTCCTGCCCGCTCCAGGCCAGGTCGGGCCGGCGGGCGCGCAGCGCGTCGGTCAGCCGGGTCATCTCCAGGGCCAGGCCCGCGTCCCGCATGACCTGGTCCATCAGCCCGGCCAGCTCGGCGCGCTGCTCGGGCGTCAGCGAGTCCAGCAGGCGCTGCATGGCGGCGGCGCGGCGGGCCAGCTGGTCGACGAGCTCCTCGAGGTTCTTCGGGTTCTCCGGGAAGAAGTCCCCGTACTCCCGCATGAACCGGTCGAAGTCCTCCTGGGTGTGCTCGCCCCGGGCGTCCTTGTCGAGCATGTCGTTCAGCGCGGCCATCATGTCCTTGACGCGCCGCAGGGCCTGCGGGTCCTGGCCGGCGAGGGCCTGCTTCATGCCCTGGAACTGGGCGTCCAGCACCTCGCGCCGCAGCAGGTCCTTGATCTGCTCGTAGGTGGCGCGGGCCGCGTCCGACCGCCAGTCGTAGTCGGCCAGCCGCCGCACCGCCTGCGCCGTGTCGGACGGCAGGGCGTCCAGCTCGGCCTCGCGCAGCCGGGCCTCGTCGCTCGGGTCGGGGAACAGCGCGGCCCGCTCCTGCCCGATCGCGGTGTCCAGCAGCGCGCGGACCTGCTCCAGGGTGCCGTCCAGGCGGCCCCGCCGGCGCAGCTCCCGGCGCCGCCGCCGCACCTCCCGCAGCAGGTCGTCCAGCCCGCGGCGGCCCTGCGCGCCCGGCAGGCCGCGCCGCAGCAGCTCGCGCAGCGCCTCCTCGGGCCGGGTGCCCTCCAGCACCGAGTCGCCGATCGCGTCCAGCGCGGCCCGCACATCGTACGGCGGGGCCAGCGGGTCGGGCCCGCCCTGGTAGGCCCCGTACCGGTAGCGGCTCATCGAACCCCCAGGCTCTCGGGGACGGTCACGTGCGGTACGTGGCGGTGCCGTCGCCGCGTCCGGGCGCGGTCTCCTTGGACAGGCGGCGGGTGAGGAACAGCCCCTCCAGGACGAACTCCAGCGCCGAGGCCGCCTGCCCCGGCGACTCCCCGGTCATGCCGAGCCGCTCCATGATCTTGGCCAGGCCGGGCACGTGGCCGATGCGGCGCAGCAGCTCGGCGGCGGGCACCAGCTCGCCGGACTCCACGCTCTGCCCGGCGTCGAACTTCTCCAGCAGCCCGGACAGGTCGGCGCCGCCGAGGGCGCGCCGCCAGGTCTCGGCGATCGCCCGGCGCAGCAGGTGCTCCAGCACCTCCTGCTCGCGGCCCTCCTCGCTGACCTCGAACTCCACCTTGCCCATCAGCGCCGGGACGATGGCGGGCAGGTCGCACACCCGGGCCACGGCGTGCTCCTCCCCGGTCAGCGCGGCGCGCCGCACCGCCCCGGCGGCCACGGTCTCCGCGCCTGCCAGCGCGAACCGCGCCGACACCCCGGACCGGGCGTCCACCGCGGTCGACTCGCGCACCAGCCGGGTGAACCGGGCCACGACCTCCAGCAGGTGGGCCGGCACCTCGGCGGGCAGCTCGGCCGCCGCCGCGGACAGCGGCGAGCCGTCCCCGACGAAGAAGTCGAAGTCGGCCTCCTGCCGGATCAGCTCCAGCTCGGTGTCCAGCTCCAGCGGGTAGTGGGTGCGGATCTCGGCGCCGAACCGGTCCTTCAGCGGCGTGATGATGCGGCCGCGGTTGGTGTAGTCCTCGGGGTTGGCGCTGGCCACCAGCAGGATGTCCAGCGGCAGCCGCAGCGCGTAGCCGCGGACCTGCACGTCGCGCTCCTCGAGCACGTTGAGCAGCGACACCTGGATGCGCTCGGCCAGGTCGGGCAGCTCGTTGATGCAGAAGATGCCCCGGTTGGTGCGCGGCACCAGGCCGAAGTGGACCGTCTCGGGGTCGCCCAGCGTGCGGCCCTCGGCCACCTTGATCGGGTCGACGTCGCCGATCAGGTCGCCGACGCCGGTGTCGGGGGTGGCCAGCTTCTCCCCGTACCGCTCGTCGCGGTGCTTCCAGGTGACGGGCAGGTCGTCGCCCAGCTCGTCGGCGAGGCGGCGGCAGCGCACGCACACCGGAGCGTACGGGTGGTCGTTGATCTCGCAGCCGGCGACGACCGGGGTCCACTCGTCCAGCAGGCCCGACAGGGTCCGGATCAGCCGCGTCTTGCCCTGCCCGCGCTCGCCGAGCAGCACCATGTCGTGCCCGGCCAGCAGGGCCCGCTCCACGTGCGGCAGCACGGTGTCGTCGAACCCGACGATGCCCGGGAAGCGCGGCTCGCCCGAGCGGAGCCGGGCGAGCAGGTTCTTGCGGATCTCGGCCTTCACCGACCGGTGGACGTGGCCGCTCTCCCGCAGCCCGCCCCGCGTGGTGTCTGGTGGTGTGGAAGGACGCACGCGATCGACACTACGTCGCGGACGCGCGCCGTCGCACCCCCGAAACAGGGGTTGGGAACGCGGGCGGGCGCGGGGGAGACTGGAAGGGTGAACGCACGACGGTGCGGGAACCCCGGACACTGGGACACGCGGGACGCCGCGGACGAGGGAGGGGGCGCCGATGACGCGCGTCGGTGACGGGCTGGCCGTGGGCGCCGACCTGGCGGCCGCCGCCGAGTCGGCGGTCGAGCAGGCGATCGCCCCGCTGAGCCGCCGCCCGGACCTGCTGTGCCTGTTCGTGTCCGGGCTGGACCCGAACGAGGTCGAGGAGGCCGCGCGCCGGGCGATGCGGGGCGCGGGCGCCCGCGTCGCCGTGGGCTGCAGCGCCACCGGGGTGATCGGCGGCGGCCGGGGGGTGGAGGACGAGCAGGCCGTCAGCGCGTGGGCGGCCGAGCTGCCGGGGGCGCGGCTGGAGCCGTTCCGGCTGGAGACGCTCCGGGCCGAGGACCGCCTGGTCGTGGTCGGCATGCCGGAGACCCGCGACGACGACGTGGTCGGCGTGCTGCTGGCCGACCCGTACTCCTTCCCCGTCGACGCGTTCGTGGAACGGTCCGCGGAGGCCCTGCCCGGGCTGCCGCTGATCGGCGGCATGGCCGACGGCGGCGGCCGCGGCGCGACCCGGCTGTTCGTCGACGGCCAGGTGCACGACTCGGGCGCGGTCGGGGTGGTGCTCGGCGGGCCGGTGTCCGCGGCGACCGTGGTCAGCCAGGGCGCCCGGCCGATCGGCCCGGACATGGTGGTGACCCGCGCCGACGACAACCTGGTGTACGAGCTGGCGGGCACCCCGGCGCTGGACAAACTGGAGCAGATCGTGCTCGGCCTGCCCGAGGAGGAGCAGGAGCTGGCCGGGCGCGGCCTGCTGATCGGCCTGGCCATGGACGAGTACGCCGACGAGCACGAGTACGGCGACTTCCTGGTGCGCGGGGTGGTGGGCGCCGACACCGACAGCGGCGCCATCGCCATCGGCGACGTGGTCGAGGTCGGCCGCACCGTGCGGTTCCAGGTGCGGGACGCGGGGGCCGCCGACCAGGACCTCGCGGACCTGCTGGAACGGTTCGACCTGCACCCGGTGGAGGGGGCGCTGCTGTTCTCCTGCAACGGGCGGGGCCGGGCGATGTTCCCCGACTCCGACCACGACGCCAAGATGCTGACCCGCGCGTTCGGATCCGCGGGCGTCAGCGGGTTCTTCGCCGCCGGGGAGATCGGCCCGGTCGCCGGGCGCAACCACGTGCACGGCTTCACCGCGTCGATCCTGGCGTTCGGCCCTTCCGGGGCCGGTGACTGAGCCGGTGACCGGGCGGGCGGGCGAGCGGGCCGACGCGCCGACGGTCCTGGCCGTCGACATCGGCGGCACGAAGATCGCCGCGGCCGTGGTGGACGGCGACGGCCGCATCGTCGCGGACCGCCGCACGCCCACCCTGGCCCAGGAGAGCCCCGAGGTGCTGTGGAAGGCGCTGGCGGACCTGCTGGACGCCGTGCACGCCGACGCGGGCGCCCCGCCGCTCGCCGGGGTGGGGGTGGGCTGCGTCGGCCCCATGACCTGGCCGGACGGCGAGGTGTCGCCGTTGAACGTCCCGGCCTGGCGGCGGTTCCCGCTGCGCCGGCGGCTGCGCGAACGCTACCCCGGGCTGCCGGTACGTGTGCACAACGACGCGGTGTGCGTCGCGGTCGGCGAGCACTGGCGGGGCGCCGGACGGGGCCGCGACAACGTCCTCGGCATGGTGGTGTCGACGGGCGTCGGCGGCGGACTGGTGCTCGGCGGCCGCCTCGTGGACGGGGCGTCCGGCAACGCCGGGCACGTCGGTCACATCGTCGTCGAGCCCGACGGGCCGCCGTGCCCGTGCGGGGGACGCGGGTGCCTGGAGGCCGTGGCGAGCGGCCCGTCCCTGGTCCGCTGGGCCCGGGAGCGGGGCTGGCGCCCGGACGACCCCGACGCCACGAGCGCCGACCTGGCCGCCGACGCGCGCGCCGGGCACCGCGTGGCCGCGGCGGCGCTGCGGCGCGCGGGCCGCGCGGTGGGCGTCGCGCTGGCGTCCGCCGTCCACCTGTGCGACCTGGACACCGCCGTGATCGGCGGCGGGGTGTCGCAGGTCGGCGCGCCGCTGTTCGACGCCGCGGGCGAGACGCTGGACGCGCACGCCCGCATGGACTTCGCGCGGCGCCTGCGCGTCGTCCCCACCGCCCTCGGCCAGGCCTCCGGTCTGATCGGCGCCGCCGCCCTGGTGCTGGCCGGCGACCGGTACTGGGCCGCCGACTGACCGGCGCCGCCGCCCGCGGCGCGTGGGAGGATCAAGGCATGGCACTGTCATCGGGGGGTGCGCCCCCCAGCCCTGTGCGGGCCGCGGTCACCGTCGACGACGTCCGGGCGGCGCGAGAGCTGCTGCGCGACGTGATCGCGCCGACGCCGCTCGTGCACTCGCGGGTGCTGACGGAGCTGATCGGCGGCCCGGTGTACCTCAAGTGCGAGAACCTGCAGCGCACCGGCTCGTTCAAGATCCGCGGCGCGTACGTGCGGATCGCCCGGCTCAGCGAGGCCGAGCGCGCCCGCGGCGTCGTGGCGGCCAGCGCGGGCAACCACGCCCAGGGCGTGGCGCTGGCGGCGAGCATGCTCGGCGCCAAGGCCACCGTGTACATGCCGGAGGGCGCGCCGCTGCCCAAGGTGGCCGCCACCCGCGGCTACGGCGCCGAGGTGGTGTTCCCCGGCCCCACCGTGGACGACTGCCTGGTCGCCGCGCAGCGCCACGCCGAAAAGCACGGCGCCGTGCTCATCCACCCGTTCGATCACCCGGACGTGGTGGCCGGGCAGGGCACGATCGGACTGGAGATCCTCGAGCAGCTTCCGGACGTGCGCACCGTCGTCGGCGCCGTCGGCGGGGGCGGGCTGATGTCCGGCGTGGCCGTGGCGCTCAAGGGCGCGGCCGAGGAGAGCGGCGGACGCGCCGTCAAGGTGGTCGGCGCGCAGGCCAAGCGGGCGGCGGCGTTCCCCCCGTCGCTGGCGGCGGGACGGCCCGTGCGGGTCGAGGTGCAGCCCACCATGGCCGACGGCATCTCGGTCGGCCGCCCCGGCGACCTGACCTACGACCTGGTGACCGAGCTGCTGGACGCCGTCGTCACCGTCACCGAGGAGTCGATCTCCCAGGCGCTGCTGCTGTGCCTCGAACGCGCCAAGCAGGTCGTGGAGCCCGCGGGCGCGGCGGGCGTGGCGGCGCTGCTGGAGCACTCCTACGCGGTGCGCACCCCGGTGGTGGTCCTGCTGTCGGGCGGCAACATCGACCCGCTGCTGCTGTCGAAGGTGCTGCGGCACGGCCTGGCCGGGGCGGGACGCTACCTGGTCGTGCGGTGCCGTCTCACCGACCGTCCGGGCGCCCTGGTCACCCTGCTCGGCGAGCTGGCCGACCTGGGCGTCAACGTCCTGGACGTCATGCACGAACGGGTCGCCGCCCGCCTGCACGTCGAGGAGGCCGAGGTGCTCATGCACCTGGAGACGCGCGGCCCCGAGCACTGCGAGGAGGTGCTGTCCCGGCTGCGCGAGAAGGGCTACACCCTCGTGCAGACATGAACCGGGCCCGGGGCGCCGCGCCCCGGGCCCGGTCGGCGGGCCGTCGCACAGGGACGTCACGGGGACGTCACAGGGACGGCTTGCCCGAGGTGTAGACCCACTTCTTGAACAGGTCGTCGAGCTGCTTGCCGGAGACCTTCTCGGCGAAGGCGATGAAGTCGGCGGTGGAGGCGGTGCCGTACCGGTTGACCGTCGGCCACAGCTTGACGAGCCGGAAGAACGCCCGGTCGCCGATGGTCCTGCGGAGCATGTGCAGGGTCATCGCGCCCCGGTCGTAGACCGTCGAGTGGAAGATGTCGTCGCGGCCGGGGTCGGCCGTGACCGGCTTCCACAGGTCGTCGTCGGCGGGCGTGGCGTACAGCTCGTCGAAGGTCTGCTGCGCGCTCTTGCCGGTGAACTTCTCGAAGTACAGCCACTCGGAGTAGGTGGCGAAGCCCTCGTTGAGCCAGATGTCGGCCCACCGCTCGGGCGTCACGCTGTCGCCGAACCACTGGTGGGCGAGCTCGTGGACGAGCAGGTCGGGCCGCGGGATGGTGCCCGGGCGATGTCCCAGGGCGTACACCGGGCGGCCCTGGGTCTCCAGCGCGTAGCCCACCCCGGCCTTGACGACGATGCCGCCGGTCGAGGAGAACGGGTAGCGGCCGTACAGGCTCGCCAGCCAGTCCTGGTACTGGCCGGTCTGGTCGTGGAAGTCCTTGGCGAGCTGCTCGGAGATGCCCATGCGGCTGTCGGTGGCGGTGACGCTGGGCACGCCGCGCCCGGTGCGGCCGGTCCGCACCGCGTACTTCCCGATCGCGATCATGCTCAGCTCGCTGGCCATCGGGCGGTTCATCACCCAGCGGGTGGTGGTGCGGCCGCCCTTGCTCCAGCGGCCCGCGGGGTCCCCGTTGGCGAGCGTGGTCAGGCCGTCGGGCGCGGTCAGCGTGAAGGTGTAGGTGGCCTTGTCGGTCGGGTGGTCGTTGACGGGGTAGACGGTGGCGGCGCCGATCGGCTGGTTGAGCATGATCGCGCCGTCCTCGGTGGGGATCCAGCCGGAGCGGCCGAGTGCCGGGTCGTCCACGCCCTGCGGGACGCCCGAGTACGCCACCCGGACGGTGAAGCGGGTGCCCTTGCGCAGCCCCTTGGCCGGGGTGATCTCCAGTTCCTGCGCGCCGGTGCGCCGGTAGGCGGCCTTCTTCCCGTCCACGGTCAGCGCCGAGATCGTCAGGGGCCCCTGGAAGTCCAGGTTGAACCGCGACAGGTGCTGCGTGGCCCGCGCCTTGATCGTGGTGACCGCCGAGATCCCCTTGGACGCGGGGTCGTAGCTCAGCGCGATGTCGTAGTGCGCGGCGTCGTAGCCGCCGTTGCCCATGTCGGGGAAGTAGGGGTCGCCCGCGCCGGGCGCGCCGGGCGTGAACCGCACGGCGGCGGCGCCCGCGGGCGCGGCCGTGACCACCAGGCTCGCGGCGACGCCCAGCGCCAGCGCGGCGACCTTTCTGGGGGAATTGTTCATGGCTTCGTCCTTCGGAAAGTGACGACCTCCCTCACGCTGGCAGCGCCATCCGCGTCGATCAAGCTCGTTTCGGTATCGAATCCGTTGGTCCGGAGCGGCGCGTTCCTCCCCGTCCCGCCGCCGGACCGATCCGTCCCCCCGGTCACGGAACGCGGCCGTCACGCCTCGGGGCGCAGGGAGGCGACGAACAGCCGGGTGATCTCGCGGGTGTCGTCGGCCCGCCAGGCGACGGCCAGCTCGGCGGGCGCCAGGCTGCGGACGGGGCGGCACACGACGCCGGTTCGCTGGTAGAGGAGGGCGTCGCCCTCGGCGAGCAGGGCGACGCCCACCCCGGACGCCACCGCGTCGAGCGCCGCGTCGGGGGAGGCGGCCTCGGCCGCGATCCGCGGGGGGCGGCCCCGGCGCGCGTCGCTCGCCAGCCAGAGGTCGCGCAGCGGACCGGCCGCGGCGGGCGGGGCGATGAACGGCTCGTCCAGCAGGTCGGTGAAGGCGATCTCGGCGCGGGCGGCCAGGGGATGGTCGCCGGGGAGCGCCACGTGGCGGCGCTCGGCCGCCAGCGTGCGGGTGCGGATGTCGGGGGACGGAACCGGCAGCCATACGAACGCCACGTCGCTGGACGCGTCGGCCAGCCCGGCGGTGGGGTCGTCCCACCCGACCAGCCGAAGCGAGACCGTCCAGTCGGGCGCCTGCTCGCGGAACCGCCGCAGCGCGTGCCGCTGCCGCTCGCGGCCGACCGCGGTCTGCATGCCGACGACCAGGGTGCGGGGGCCGCCGAGCGCGCGGACGTCGGCGTAGGCGCGGTCCCACGAGGCGAGGACCTCGCGGACCGCCGGGAGCAGCGCCGCGCCCTGCCGGGTCAGGGCGATCTCGCGGCCGCGCCGTTCGAACAGCGCGAACCCCAGCCGCCGCTCCAGGGACCGGATCTGCTTGGACAGCGCCGGCTGGGAGACCGACAGCCGCGCCGCGGCGCGCGTGAAGCTCAGCTCGTCGGCGATGGCCGCGAAGTAGCGCAGCTCCCGGAGGTGGGCATCCATTACCTCCGGTTATACCGCTCTGCCCTCGATGTCCGATGGAGCGGACGGCGGAACGCGGGCGCCCGGAGGCCCGGCCTCACCAGCGGCGGGGCTTGCCCTTCTCGTACAGCCACACGCGGAACAGCCGGTCCAACTCGCGGCCGGAGACCTCTTCGGCGAGCCTGACGAACTCGGGCGTGGTGGCGGTGCCGTCGCGGTGGCTCTGCACCCACTTGCGCAGGATCGTGAAGAACTTGCGGTCGCCGACCCGCTTGCGCAGCGCGTGCAGGCACATCGCGCCCCGCGTGTAGACGGAGAAGCCGAACATGGCGTCACGTCCGGGGTCGCCCGGCGGCGGGTTGAAGACGGGAGAGCTGCCGGGCAGCCGGTAGTACCGCTTGAACACCGTGTCGGCGGCCTTCCGGTTGCGCTTGTCCCGTTCGCGCCACAGCCACTCGGCGTAGGTGGCGAAGCCCTCGTTCAGCCAGATGTCCTGCCAGTTGCGCAGGCTGACGCTGTTGCCGAACCACTGGTGCGCCACTTCGTGGACGATGAACTCCTCGCTGGGGGCGAACCCCGCGTACACGGGGCGCTCCTGGGTCTCCAGCGCGTAGTCCAGCTTCGGGTCGTCGACGACGGCGCCCGCGGTGGAGAACGGGTACGGCCCGAACGTCTCGGCCGCCCAGCGCACCGCGTCGATCGTGGTGCGGTGCACGCGCTTCGCCGACGAGGCGTACGCGGGGTCCACCGCCGTGATCACCGGGATGCGGCCGACCCTGCCGTGCCGCACCCGGAACCGTCCGATCGCCACCATCGCCAGGTAGCTGGCCATCGGCGACTCCTCGGACCACTCGTAGGTGGTGCTGTCCTCGTGCCGGATGACGCGGCCCGGCCTGCCGTTGGCCACGGCGCGCAGGTCCTTGGGCACGGTGATCCGGAACGAGTAGGTCGCCTTGTCGCTGGGGTGGTCGTTGACCGGCAGCCAGGTGGGCGCGCCGTCCGGCTGGGACAGCACGACCGCGCCGTCGCGGGTCGGCACCCAGCCGTAGGTGCCGAGCGGGCCGTTCGTCAGCGGACCGGGACGCCCGGAGTACCGCACCACGGTGGTGAACATCTGCCCGGCGGGGATCTCCGCGTACGGGGTGATCGTCAGCTCCTGGCCGTCGCGCCGGTACTCGGCGGGCCTGCCCTCCACCGTGACCGAGGAGATCTCCGGGCCCCGGTAGTCGAGGCTGAACGCCGACAGCGGCTGGGTCGCGCGCGCGTTGACGGTGACGGTCGCGTCGACGTCGCCGCGCGCGCCCGGGTAGTCGAGGACGACGTCGTAGTGGCGGACGTCGTAGCCGCCGTTGCCGGCGTTCGGGAAGTACGGGTCGCCGAGGCCGGGGCCGCCCGGCGTCTTGTGCTCCACGGTGCCGCGGAGCGGCACGGCGGACACGGTGCCGCGGAGCGGCGCGGCGGACACGGTGCCGCGGAGCGGCACGGCGGACGCGGCGCCGCCGCTCGTGGTCGCCAGCAGGACGGCCGCGGTCGCCGCCGAGGTCACGCGCATCCAAGCCCGGTTCATCGGTGCCACTGTGCGCGGCCGGGCGGCGCGGCGCCCGGCGGACAGGCCGGACGTTGCGGAGTGCTTGCCTGCGCTTGACGCCCGCTTGACGGTCGCCCGGTCGGGCGGCGCGGATCGGCCGCGGTCAGCGGCTGGGACGGCCCCGCTTGTACAGCCAGTCGTCGAAGAAGGAATCGAGCTGCCGGCCCGACACGCGCTCGGCCACCTCGATGAACTGCTCGGTGGTGGCCGACGAGTGCCGCCGCTCCTTCGTCCAGGTCTTCAGGATGGTGAAGAACGTGTCGTCGCCGACCTTGGTGCGCAGCGCGTGCAGGGTCATGCCGCCCCGGTCGTACACCGAACGCCCGAACATCCGCGCCCGGCCGGGGTTTCCGGGCGGCACGTCCCACAGCTCCCGGCTGTCCGCGTCGGCGTACAGCTCGTCGAACTTGGACTGCACGGACTGGCCGCCCGCCTTCTCCGCCCACATCCACTCGGCGTAGGTGGCGAAGCCCTCGTTCAGCCAGATGTCCTTCCAGCGCGCCACGCTGACGCTGTTGCCGAACCACTGGTGGGCCAGCTCGTGCGCGAGGAGGGTGTCGTCGAGGCCGTACGACCCGTACACCGGCCGGGTCTGCGTCTCCAGCGCGAAACCGACCTGCGCGTTGTCCACGAGCCCGCCGGTGGAGGAGAACGGGTAGGGGCCGAACCGCCGCGCCCACTCGTCCGTGATCTCGGCGTTCTTGGCGTGGAAGCGCTCCAGGTCGGCGGTCGGCACGGACGGGTCGACGGCGGAGATGTTGGTCACGCCGCCGGGCGTGCGGTCCCTCTTCACCTCGAACCGGCCCACGGTGACCGTGGCCAGGTACGTGGCCATCGGCTCCTTCACCCGCCACGTCGCGGTGGTCGAGCGCCGCGCGGAGATCGGCGACACCCCCGGACTCCCCCCGCCGCCCGGAGCGCCGTCCGACCCGGTCGAGCCGCCGACCCGGTCCGGCGGGGCGCCGGGCTCGCCGTTGGCGATCGCGGTCAGCCCGTCGGGCACGGTGATCTCGAAGTCGAACGTGGCCTTGTCGCTGGGATGGTCGTTCGCGGGGAACCAGGTGCGCGCGCCGCTCGGCTGGCAGGCCACGAACACCCCGTCGGGGGTGCGGATCCATCCGTAGCGGCCGAGGACGGGGTCGCTCACCGGACGCGGCGTCCCCGAATAGCGCACCCGCACCGTGAACCGGGCGCCCTTCTCCACCGGCCGGGACGGCGAGACGATCAGCTCGTCGCCGTCGCGCCGCTGCCGCGCCGGCGCGCCGTTCACCGTGATCCGCGACACCCGCAGGCCGCTCAGGTCGAGGTTGAAGGAGGGCAGCCGCTGCAGGGCGACCGCGGTGATCTCGGCGGTGCCGTCCAGCTCCGCGACGCCCCCCGGCGTGACGGCCAGCGTGAGGTCGTAGTGCTGGACGTCGTACCCGGCGTTGCCGTCCCCGGGGACGTACGGGTCGCCGATGGTGTGCTGCTGCGGCGCGGCCGCCTCCGGCGGGGCGGGGATCCGCCCGCCGGGCTCGCGGTCGCCGGAGCCGCCCAGGCAGGCCGTCAGCGTCCCGGCGAGCGCCGCGGCGGTCAGGGCGGCGGCGCCGCGCGAGACGGGCCGCGGGCCGCGGCGGCGGGACGGCAGGGACTGGTCTGCGGCGATGCGGACGCGGTCGAGGCGCACGCGGTCCAGCCTGCCCGCGCAAGGGAGCGGAGGCAACCGCGCCGTGCCGCGATCCAGGCCGGACACGGTCAGCGCCGGGCGTAGGGGTTGGGCGTCCCCGGGCCGGCCTTGACCACGACCGTCCGGGCGGCCTTGTCGTGCAGGGCCTGCTTGCGCTCGTCCCACAGGATCCACGCGATGTCGAGAAGGCCGATGCAGCCGCACACCCCGCCGAGGACGGTGTAGAACGCCGAACGGCCCGCGGCCTGGCCGGCGTCGATCGCGCCGCCGTCGTCGGCCCGCACCACCCTGATCCGCAGCAGCATCTTGCCGAGCGTCTGCCCGAACCGCAGGTGCATCAGCCAGTAGTAGACGAAGGCGATCGCGATCGCGGCCAGGTTGGCCAGCAGCCGGTCGCGGTCGGCCACCGGCGCGTTCGGCGCCGGATCGGCGACCCGGCTCCAGTCCACCACCGTCCACCAGATCGGCAGCATCACGAGGCTGATGAGGACGGAGTCGACGATGCCCGCGCCGAGCCGCGCCCAGCGACTGGCCAGGTCGGCGGCGCCCGGGGGACGGCGGTCCCCGCCCCGGTCGGGCGGCGCGCCGTGCTCGGGGACTCCGCCGTACGGGCCCTGGCCGCCGTAGGCGCCGGGATACGGGGGCGGCTGCGCCTCCGGCTCGCCGGGGGCGCGCCACGGCTCCTCCTGCGGCCGTTCCCCGGACGGCCGTTCCCCGGGCGCGGGGTCGTGCGGCGGTTGGGTCATGCCGTGAAGGTCGGCGCCCGGCCCGCCCGCCAAACCTCGCCGCGCCCGGGACCGGCGAATGTTTACCGATCGATGATCACAGGTTGCCGCGGCGGGCCTGCTCGCGCTCGATCGCCTCGAACAGCGCCTTGAAGTTGCCCTTGCCGAAGCCCATGGAGCCGTGCCGCTCGATGAGCTCGAAGAACACCGTGGGGCGGTCCTGCACCGGCTTGGTGAAGATCTGCAGCAGGTAGCCGTCCTCGTCCCGGTCGACGAGGATGCGGCGCTTCTGCAGCTCCTCGATCGGCACCCGCACCGTGCCGATCCGCGCGCGCAGCTCGGGGTCCTCGTAGTAGGAGTCGGGGGTGTCGAGGAACTCCACCCCGGCGGCCTTCATCTGGTCGACCGCGGCCAGGATGTCGTTGGTCGCCAGCGCCACGTGCTGCACGCCCGGGCCGCCGTAGAACTCCAGGTACTCCTCGATCTGCGACTTGCGCCTGCCCTCGGCGGGCTCGTTCAGCGGGAACTTCACCTTGCGGGTGCCGTCCGCCACCACCTTCGACATCAGCGCCGAGTACTCGGTGGCGATGTCGTCGCCGATGAACTCGGCCATGTCGGTGAAGCCCATGACGCGGTGGTAGAAGTCCACCCACTCGTCCATGCGCTCGACGTTGCCCACGCAGTGGTCGATCGCCTGGAAGTACCGCTTCTGCGGCGGCTCGACGATCGGGTCGGCGGGGACGAAGCCGGGCAGGTAGGGCCCCGTGTAGTTAGAGCGGTCGATGAGCGAGTGCCGGGTCTCGCCGTAGGTGGCGATCGCGGCGATCACGACCTTGCCGTAGTCGTCCTGCAGGACGTGCGGCTCCTCCAGCCCCTTGGCGCCCTTGGCGACCGCGTGCCGATAGGCGGCCTCCACGTCGGGCACCTCGAGGGCGAGGTCGACCACCCCGTCCCCGTGCTCGGCGACGTGCCGCCCCAGGTCGGTGCCCGCCCGCACCGGACCGCGGAGCACGAACCGCACCGAACCCGACTCCAGCACGTGCACCGCCTCGTCCCGGCTGCCGTTCTCGGGCCCGCGGTAGGCGACCCGGCGCATCCCGAACGCGGTGGAGTAGTAGTGCGCCGCCTGCGTGGCGTTGCCGACGGCGAACACGACGGCGTCCATGCCCTTGACCGGAAATTCGTCCATGGCGCCAATCTCGACAGACGGGTACAGAGTGCGCAAGAGTGGTCCAGATCACTGGACAATCTGCACAGCGGAGCGCGGGAAATCCGGGCCCGCCTGTACAGGATGACCATGAAGGAGGACGCGGTGCCCGCGGAGCCCGTCGACGGCCTGGACGGACGGCTGATCGAGCTGCTGGCGGCCGAGCCGCGCATCGGGGTGCTGGAGGCGTCCCGCCGCCTGGGCGTGGCGCGCGGCACCGTGCAGGCGCGGCTGGACCGGCTGGCCCGGCGCGGCGTCATCCGCGGCTACGGCCCCGACATCGACCCGGCCGCGCTCGGCTACGGCGTGACCGCGTTCGTCACGCTGCAGATCCGCCAGCCCGGCGGGCACGACCCGGTGGCCGAGCGGCTCGCCGCGATCCCGGAGGTGATCGAGGCGCACACGATCACCGGGCCGGGCGACATGCTCTGCCGCATCGTCGCCCGCAGCAACCAGGACCTGCAGCGCGTCATCGACCTGGTCGTCGACGTGCGCGGGGTGGAGCGCGCCTCGACGGTGATATCGCTGGCGACGCAGGTGCCCTACCGCACCCTCCCGCTGGTCCGCCAGGCCGCCCGCGCCGCCGAGTCCCGGGCTGCAGAGTCCCGGGCGGCAGAGTCCCGGCCGGCAGAGCCTCGCGCGGTCGGGTCCCGCGCCGTCGGGCCCGGCGGCGCCGAGCCGCCCGGCCTCCGTCCCCGCGGAACCCGGCCGGGGACGCGCGCGTGACGGCGGACGGCCCGCCGCCCCTCGGCGGGCGGCGGGCCGTCGCGCTCGTCGACCGGTTCCGGTCGGAAGATCCAGGGAGCGGCCCCTGAAGGGGCCGTCACGGGCGGCGGCGGACGTGAGCGGGGGCCGCCGGGCCCGCCCGTCCCGTCCGGACGGTCAGGAGCCCTGGTAGGGGGTCGCGTCGATGATCTCGACGGTCATGCTGCGGCCGTTGGGCAGCGTGTAGGTGGCCTTCTCGCCGACCTTCTTGCCGATGATGGCCGCGCCGAGCGGCGACTTGGGCGAGTACACGTCGATGGGGGCGCCGCTCTCCTCACGGGAGGCCAGCAGGAAGGTGACCTCCTCGTCGTCGCCCTCGAACGCCACGGTGACGGTCATGCCGGGACCGACCACGCCCTCGGTGCGCGGGGCCTCGCCCACGCGGGCGTTCTCCAGGATGCTCTGGAGCTGGAGGATCCGCGCCTCGATCTTTCCCTGCTCCTCCTTGGCCGCGTGGTAGCCGCCGTTCTCGCGCAGGTCGCCCTCCTCCCGCGCCGCCTCGATCTTCTGCGCGATCTCGATGCGGCCGGGGCCCGACAGGTGGTCCAGCTCGGCCTTGAGCCGGTCGTACGCCTCCTGGGTGAGCCAGGTGACGTTGTCAGCGCGGGTCTCGGTCACGGGTACTCCTCATCCACACGTTGCGATTCTCGCTCGCCCGAGGGAGAGCGCCACATCAACATGTAATGCGGCCAGGTGAAACCTCTAGCCTATGCGATGTGTGCGGGTAAAGGTTCCCTCAGGGCGCCGTAGGTAATCTGCCAATCGCCAAGGTCACATGTCGCGGTCCGCGGACCGCGGTTCAGATCTTGCGGCAGTCCTTGATCCGGGCGCCGGTGGCGCGCCGGGACGTCCGCAGAACGTCGTTCCGGGTGATCCCGGACGTCCCCCGCGGAACCGTGATCTCCTTGTACGCCACGACGGCGAAGTCGGTGTCGAAGGCGTCCACCACGCAGCGGACCTCCGCGTCCTTCGGCTTGGCCACCTGGTACCTGATGCGAACGGACGAATCGTCCACGACCGACCACGCGACGGTCTGCGCCGCTATTCCCGGCGTCTGGCCCACGTTGGCCACGATCACTGCCCAGCCGACCGCCATCACCGCGGCCAGCACACCGATGACGGCATAGCCCAGCCGCCCGCCGCGGCGCGGCCGCTCGGGGGCGGAGGAGGCGGAAGGCGCGCTAAGGGCCATGCGGGAATCTCCGTGCGATCCGTGGACGTTGTCAGGGACAATTCTCTTCTGTGGCGGCGCGTGCTCCGTACCGGGGCCCGCGAAACGCCCGTACACGCCGTGCTGAGAGGAAGAACCCCAGGTGTCCGAGCTCATCGACGGTACCGCGCCGGCCGGCGCGCAGGCCGGCTCACGATCGGACGGGCCCGCCGGCCCGGACGGCGGGCGGCTGCGGCTGATGGCCGTGCACGCCCACCCCGACGACGAGTCGAGCAAGGGGGCCGCCACGATGGCCCGGTACGTCGCCGAGGGCGTGGACGTGCTGGTGGTGACGTGCACCGGCGGCGAGCGCGGCGACATCCTCAACCCGGCGATGGAGCGTCCGGAGATCCGGGCGAACATCGCCCGGGTGCGGCAGGAGGAGATGGCGCGGGCCCGCGAGATCCTCGGCGTCCAGCAGCGCTGGCTGGGATTCGTCGACTCCGGGTTCCCCGAGGGGGACCCGCCGCCCCCGCTGCCCGAGGGCTGCTTCGCGCTGGAACCGCTGGAGAAGGCGGCCGAGCCGCTGGTGCGCGCCGTGCGCGAGTTCCGGCCGCACGTGATGCTGACCTACGACGAGAAGGGCGGCTACCCCCACCCCGACCACGTCAAGACGCACGAGATCTCGGTGGAGGCGTTCGAGGCCGCCGGCGACCCGGACCGGTACCCCGGGACGGGGGAGCCGTGGCAGCCGCTCAAGCTCTACTACCACATGACCTTCAACCGGGAGCGCATCCTCACGCTGCACGAGGCCATGGAGAAGGCCGGGCTGGAGTCGCCGTACGGCGACTGGATCGCCCGCTTCGACGAGCGGCCGCAGCTGTGGGAGGTGACGACCCGCGTGCCGTGCGCCGACTACTTCGAGACGCGCGACAAGGCGCTGCTGGCGCACGCCACCCAGATCGACCCCAACGGGTCCTGGTTCGCCTGCCCGCTGGACCTGCAGCGCGAGGCATGGCCGACGGAGGACTACCATTTGGCCAGGTCCCTGGTGGACACCGAACTGCCGGAGGACGACTTGTTCGCCGGCATACGGGAGAGGTGTCTGTCGTGATAACTCCGTCGGCCGTTCCGCTCGACACGGCCATCTCGCTTGCCATTCCGCTCAACGACGACACGGTCACCCCGGGCTTCCTGGGGTTCGGCTTCTTCCTCGCCCTGGGCGCGGCGACGTTCCTGCTGCTCCGGTCGATGAACAAGCGGCTGCGCAAGGTCCAGGCGCTGCGCGCGGCCGAGCTCGAAAAGCAGGAGCAGGAGCGCGCCCAGAAGGACGAGGAGGAGAAGACCGCGAACGGCGCCCGCGGCGACTGACCTGGGCGACTGGCCTGGGCGACTGGCCTGGGCGACCGGCCTGGGCGGCCGTCGTCAGGCCTTGCGGTGGTCCCAGCTGACCACCCGGTCCGGCTCCATGACGACGACGACCCGCTTGGCCAGCGACCGCTCCAGGCCCGCGGCGAACTCGGCGTCGAGGGGCCGCCCCGGCTCCGGGACGGGCAGCCCGGCCATGCGCGCCCCGACCGCCGCGCCGACCCGCAGGCGCACGTCCGGGTCCTCGACGATGCGGCCCGTGCCGTACAGCACGGCGCCGCGCAGCTCGCCGTACTCGACGCCGTCCTCGACCAGGCAGGTCATGGTGGGGTTGCGGCGCAGGTTCTGCACCTTCTGGGACTTGCGGTACGTGGTGAAGGCGATCTTGCCGTCGAGCAGGGCGTAGAACATCGTCACCAGGTGCGGCTCGCCCTTGGGGCCGATCGTGGCGACCTGCACCTTGAACGAGGCGGCCAGGAAGTCGGCGACCTCCTCCGGCGTCATCTTGATCTGCTCGCGCTTGTTCCCGCCCACCGGCCCTCCCCGGGTCCGACACCGACGACGCCGCCAGAATAAACGCTCGCTTACCACCCCCGGGCGCGGACGATGATGGGGTCATGTCCGCACGTGATCTCCTCGTCCTCGGCTCCGCCAGCGCGGTGCCCACCCGGTTCCGCAACCACAACGGCTACCTGTTGCGGTGGGACGGGCACGGGCTGCTGTTCGACCCGGGGGAGGGCACGCAGCGGCAGATGACGCTCGCGGGCGTCTCGGCCCACGACGTCACGTGGATCTGCCTCACCCACTTCCACGGCGACCACTGCCTGGGCGTGCCGGGGGTCGTCCAGCGCATCGCCCGCGACGGCGTCCCGCATTCGGTGCGCGCGGTCTTCCCCGCGAGCGGCGCCGTGTACTGGGAGCGGCTGCGCCACGCCACGGCGTTCGTCGACACCGCCGTCATCGAGGAGGTGCCGATCTCCGGCGACCAGGCGGTGGTCGCCACCGCCCCGTTCACGCTCACCGCGCGGCGCCTGTCGCACCCCGTGGAGGCCTACGGCTACCGCCTGGAGGAGCCCGACGGCGTCACCATGCTGCCCGCGGAGCTGGCCGCCCGGGGCGTGCGCGGCCCGCTCGTCCGGCGGCTGCAGGAGGAGGGGCGGGTCACCGCGCCCGACGGCCGGACGGTCGCGCTGGAGGAGTGCAGCGTGCGGCGCCCCGGCCAGAAGGTCGCGTTCGTCATGGACACCCGGCTGTGCCAGGCCGCCTACGACCTGGCCGACGGCGTGGACGTGCTCGTCATCGAGGCGACGTTCCTGGACGAGGACGCCGCGCTGGCGGCCGAGTACGGCCACCTCACCGCCGGGCAGGCCGGGCGCGTCGCCGCCGCCGGCGGCGTGCGGCGCCTGGTGCTCACCCACTTCTCCGAGCGCTACCGCGCCGAGGACGAGCCGCGCTTCGCCGAGCAGGCCGCCGCCGCGGGCTTCGCCGGCGACATCGTCATCGCCCACGACCTGGACCGGGTCCCCCTGCCCCGCCGCCGGCGGGCCGCGGCGCGGCGCCGGCAGGGAGGGTGAGGCCGCGGGGGATCGGGCAGGATCGGTGACATGAACCGCCTCAAGGACGCGACGAGCCCGTACCTGCTGCAGCACGCCGACAACCCCGTGGACTGGCGGGAGTGGGGCGAGGAGGCGTTCGCGGAGGCCAGGCGCCGCGACGTGCCGATCCTGCTCTCGGTCGGCTATGCCGCCTGCCACTGGTGCCACGTCATGGCGCACGAGTCGTTCGAGGACGAGGCGACCGCCCGGCTGATGAACGACATGTTCGTCAACATCAAGGTCGACCGGGAGGAACGCCCCGACATCGACGCCGTCTACATGGAGGCGACGCAGGCCATGACCGGCCAGGGCGGCTGGCCGATGACGGTGTTCATGACGCCGGACGGGCATCCGTTCTACTGCGGCACCTACTTCCCCCGGCCGCAGTTCCAGGCGCTGCTGCAGGCCGTCCACAAGGCGTGGACGGAGAAGCGCGACGAGGTCGTCGGGCAGGGGCGGCAGGTCGTCGACGCCCTGACGTCGCGGGGCCCGCTGGGGGCGCGGGCCGAGCCGCCCGGCGACGAGCAGCTCGCCGGCGCGGTGCGCGCGCTGGCCGCGTCGTACGACGCGGCGCGCGGCGGGTTCGGCGGCGCGCCCAAGTTCCCGCCGTCGATGGTGCTGGAGTTCCTGCTGCGCCACCACGCCCGCACGGGGGACGAGCAGGCGCTGGCCATGGCCGGGCACACGCTGGAGGCGATGGCCCGGGGCGGCATCTACGACCAGCTCGGCGGCGGTTTCGCCCGTTACTCGGTGGACGACTCGTGGGTGGTGCCGCACTTCGAGAAGATGCTGTACGACAACGCGCTGCTGGCGCGCGTCTACGCGCACTGGTGGCGGCTGACCGGCGCCCCGTTCGCCCGCCGGATCGCCCTGGAGACCTGCGACTGGATGCTGCGCGACCTGCGCACCGCCGAGGGCGGCCTGGCGTCGGCGCTGGACGCCGACAGCGAGGGCGTGGAGGGCAAGTACTACGTGTGGACGCCCGCGCAGCTGCGGGAGGCGCTCGGGGACGAGGACGGCGCGTACGCGGCCGAGATCTTCCACGTCACCGAGGGCGGCACGTTCGAACGCGGCGCCTCGGTGCTGCAGCTGCGCCGCGACCCCGACGACGCCGAGCGCCACCGCCGCGTCCGCGACGCGCTGCTGCGGGCGCGCGGGCGGCGGGTCCCCCCGGCCCGCGACGACAAGATCGTGGCGGCCTGGAACGGGCTGGCGGTGGCGGCGCTGGCCGAGTGCGGCGCCCTGTTCGACCGCCCCGACCTGGTGGCGGCGGCGACGGAGATCGTCCGGCTGATCGAGCGGGTGCACCTGCGCGACGGCCGCCTGGCCCGCACCTCGCGGGCGGGCGCGGCCGGGGCCAACGCGGCCGTGCTGGAGGACTACGCCGACGTGGCCGAGGGGCTGCTGGCGCTGCACGCCGTCACCGGCGACGCCGCGCACGTGCGGCTGGCCGGTCGGCTGCTGGACACGGTGCTGGAGCGGTTCGGGGACGGCGGCGGCGGCTTCTACGACACCGCCGACGACGCCGAGCGGCTGTTCCGGCGGCCGCAGGACCCCACCGACAACGCCACCCCCTCGGGCCAGTTCGCCGCCGCGGGGGCGCTGCTGTCGTACGCGGCGCTGACCGGGTCGTCCCGGCACCGGGAGGCGGCCGCGGCGGCGCTGGCGCCGGCCGCCCTGCTGGCGGCCCGGCACGCCCGGTTCGCCGGGTGGGGGCTGGCGGTGGCCGAGGCGTACCTCGCGGGCCCGGTGGAGATCGCGATCGTGGGGGAGCGGGACGACGAGCGGACCCTCGCCCTGCACCGCACCGCGCTGATGTCGTCCGCCCCCGGCGCCGTGGTGAGCGTGGGGGAGCCGGGGGCCTCGGAGCGGGTGCCGCTGCTGGAGGGCCGCGGACCGGTGGACGGCGCCCCCGCCGCTTACGTGTGCCGCAATTTCGCGTGCCGCCTGCCCGTGACCACGCCCGCCGACCTCACCCGGGAGCTGCATTCCTAGGTCCGGTTGTGGACACGGACCCGACTTCCGCGGATGAAGATCGCTTTTTATGGCAATGTGAGATTGCTCGCGTCGACGGGCGAGTGTTACCTATGAGTAACTGAGGCGGACCTGACGTTCTCCGGGCCGACCGGCCCGAGTGACGCTGGTTACGGTGGGTATCTGGACGCCGGCCGCCAAGATCGGTCATAGCCGCCATGGCCGCGTTCTGGGGGCCGGCCGGGAGACGGACGAGGGAGTGGTCGGGTGCGCGAGCCGAGCCGCCGGATGCTACCGATGATCATCGGCGTGACGGCGGCGACCACGCTCGCCGTCGACGTCGCGGTCCTGCTGGCCCACGGCTCCTCGTCGTCCCCCGGGGCGCGCCCGCAGACGCGCGTCGCCGGCCGGTTCGTCGCCGCGTCCGGCAGCGTCGCGCTCTCGCCGACCGCGGTGGCGCCGCTCGGCAAGCGGCTCACCCCGCACGTGCTGGTGGCCGCGCCCGACACGCTGCCCGCCGACGTCGTCGAGAAGATCCGCGGGATGAAGGGCGTGCGGGGCGTCGAGGTCGTCGACGCCGTCCAGGCCGTGGTCGCGGGCAAGCGGGTGGGGCTGCTGGGCGTCGACCCGTCCACGTTCCGCAACTACACGCCCAAGCCGACCGCCGAGTCCGACGCGCTGTGGCGCAACATCGCCGCGGGCGACGTGGCGGTGTCGTTCGCCATGGGCAGCGACGGCGGGCTGCAGCTCGGCAGCCGGGTCCCGATCGGCGGCAGGCAGCGGCAGAGCCAGGTGCGGGTCGGCGCGTACGCCACGATGGGCATCGCCGACGTCGACGCCGTCGTCTCCCGCGACACGGCCCGCGCGCTGGGCGCGCCCTCCGGCAACGCCGTGCTGATCTCCGCGCCCAAGGTCGACCCCGCCAAGCTGGTCAAGCGCCTGCGCGCCGGGGTGCTGCCCAAGCGGGCCAAGGCGGTGGTGATCGACCCCGCCGTCGACTACCCGAGCGCCGGGGCGCCGTCCGCGGGCGGCCAGGTGATGACCGCCCGGCAGGTGCGGACGGTGATCGAGGCGGCGCGGTCGCGGCTGGGCTGGCCGTACGTCTGGGGCGGCGAGTCGGAGGCCGAGGGCGGCTACGACTGCTCCGGCCTGATGCAGTACGCCTTCGCCCAGGCCGGGATCCGCCTGCCGCGCGTGGCCGCCGACCAGGCCCGCGCCGGCTGGGTGATCCCCTTCGAGAAGGCCCGGCCGGGCGACCTGCTGATCTGGGCCAACGACCCGACCGCGCCCGGCTACATCTCGCACATCGCGCTCTACATCGGCGGCGGCAAGATGATCGCCGCCCCGCGCCGCGGCACCGTGGTGCAGGTGCAGGACGTCTACTTCCGCAACTTCAGGGGCGCGGTGCGCGTCAACCCGCGGCGCGCCGCGCAGATCGCGTACTGACCGCCGCCGCGCGGCCGCAAGCCCAGGGCGCTCCTGCCGCGGGACGACGCCGACGCGCCCGGCGCGGCGCCGACACCCGGGGGCCTCCACTGAACGCGCACGACGGTCGCGGCCCTGTCTGAAAGAAGTCCCCATGACGTCCGGATGACGTGAGGGCGGCTCTCGGGAGACGGCCGCCGCCGAGCGGCGGAGGGGGTGGCCGAGGCGGGGCATGCGGCGTAATTTTGATTACATGACTTCGAGCGAGGCGGTGGAGAAGGTGCGCGGCTGGTTCACCGGCCGCCTGCCGGAGGACTGGTTCGAGGGGCCGGTCGAGATCGTCCTCGACCGGGAGGAGATCAGCGTGGTCGGCCGCCTGCCCGAGCCCCCGGCCGCCCGCGGCGTCTCCGAGACCGAGCGCGCCGCCGTGCTGGCCGGTCACGTCCAGCGCTTCCGCGAGGAGACCCGGGAGCGGCGCATCGCCATCGCCCGCGAGGCCGAGCACCGCTTCGGGCAGAAGGTGTCGTGGGGCGTGGTGTGCGGGGACGTCCGCGAGATGTTCACCACGCTGTCGGTGCCGGTGATGACGCGGCTGCGCCAGCCCGAGCGGCGCGTCCTGGACACCCTCGTCGAGGCCGGCGTGGCGCGCAGCCGCAGCGACGCGCTCGCCTGGTGCGTCCGGCTGGTCGGCAAGCACACCGACAAGTGGCTCGCCGAGCTGCGCGCCGCGCTGGAGCACGTCGAACGGGCGCGCGCCGCGGGCCCCAAGGCGTAGCCGCCCCCCGCGGTCCGGCGGGCGCGTCCCCGTCCGGAGGCATCGCCGTCCGGACGCGATCGCCGTCCGGACGCGCCCGCCTCGGCCGCGACGACGCCCTTCGCGCCGCCCGGCGATGGGGGTTTGCGGCGTTTGCCGCGAAATATGCTTAAAACGCGCATGCGGTGGCAAACGTCCGAGCTGGTAGGACGGCCCCTGCTCACGAGCAATAATTGAGCCTCGTTCTCACAGCAGACGGTTGCGCGAAGGGAAGCCCACATGGGGGTTCGGTGGGGTGACACGCGTCGCGGCGCGGACGGCGGCTCGCGGCGCGACAGGGGCGGCCGCCGCGCGCGCGTGATCGCGGCCGTCCGCCGCAGCGGGCCGTACGCGGCGGTCCGCGACGCGGTCTACCGCATGTACGAGCGCCGCCTCGAGGCGTCGCTCCCCACCGACAACATCCCCCGCCACGTGGGGGTGATCCTGGACGGCAACCGCCGCTGGGCCCGCTCCATGGGCCTGACCGACGTCAGCACCGGCCACCGCGCGGGAGCCGACAAGATCACCGACCTGCTGCACTGGTGCACCGAGGCCGGGGTGGAGGTGGTCACGCTGTGGCTGCTGTCCACCGACAACCTGTCGCGGCCCGCCGCCGAGCTCGACCCGCTGCTGGAGATCATCGAGAACACCGTGCAGAAGCTCGCCGCCGCCGGCTGGCACGTCAAGCCGGTCGGCGCGCTCGACCTCCTGCCCGACAAGACGGCACGTGTCCTCAAAGACGCCTATGAGGCCACATCCGGCGCTCCCGGCCTGATTGTGAACGTCGCCGTTGGGTATGGAGGTAGGCGTGAGATCGCTGATGCGGTGCGCTCACTGCTGCTTGAGCAGGCGGGCAAAGGCACCAGCATCGAGGAGCTCGCCGAGGTCCTCGACGTCGAGCACATCGCGGAGCATCTCTACACGCGCGGCCAACCCGACCCGGACCTGGTCATCCGCACCTCGGGCGAGCAGCGGCTGTCGGGTTTCCTGCTGTGGCAGAGCGCTCACTCGGAGTTCTATTTCTGCGAGGTCCACTGGCCGGACTTCCGCAAGGTCGACTTCCTGCGGGCGCTGCGCTCCTACGCCGCGCGGCACCGGCGCTTCGGTTCCTGAGGATCACCCGCGGGGACACCCGCCGTTCCCGTCGATCGCCGCCCCGGGCGTCCCGGCGACCAGGCTCGTCCGGGAGACGGCCGCGTCCCGGACGCGACGGGGGCGGACTGCGGCGCCACCGGCAATTCCCCTCTGCACAGGGAGATCGAGTGGCCACAACCTCCTCGCGTCGGCCCCTTGCCGGGGGCTCCTCCGGGCCCGCGACCGACGGTCCGGTTCGGCGCACGTACGTCCTCGACACCAGCGTCCTGCTCGCCGACCCGGGGGCGATCTCCCGGTTCGCCGAGCATGAGGTGGTGCTCCCCGTCGTCGTCATCTCCGAGCTCGAGGCCAAGCGCCACCACCCCGAACTGGGCTACTTCGCCCGGCAGGCCCTGCGCGCCCTGGACGACCTGCGGATGGCGCACGGGCGGCTGGACGACCCGGTGCCGGTCGGGGAGATGGGTGGAACGGTCCGAGTCGAGCTCAACCACTCCGACTCCAGCGTGCTGCCGGACGGGTTCCGGCTGGGCGACAACGACACCCGCATCCTGTCGGTGGCCGCCTGGCTGGCCCGCGAGGGCCGCGACGTGGTCCTGGTGTCCAAGGACCTGCCGATGCGGGTCAAGGCGTCGGCGGTCGGCCTGGCGGCCGAGGAGTACCGGGCCGAACTGGCGGTGGTGGAGTCCGGCTGGACCGGGATGCGCGAGCTGGAGGTGCCCGCCGACCGGATCGAGGAGCTGTACGAGCACGGCACGGCCGACCTGGAGGAGGCGCGCGACCTGCCCTGCCACACCGGCCTGCGGCTGCTGTCGGAGCGCGGCTCGGCGCTGGCGCGGGTCCGGCCCGACAAGTCGGTCCGGCTGGTGCGCGGCGACCGCGAGGTGTTCGGGCTGCGCGGCCGCTCCGCGGAGCAGCGGGTGGCGCTGGACCTGCTCATGGACGAGGACGTGGGCATCGTGTCGCTGGGCGGCCGGGCCGGCACCGGCAAGTCCGCGTTGGCGCTGTGCGCGGGCCTGGAGGCCGTGCTGGAGCGCCGGCGCCACCGCAAGGTCGTGGTGTTCCGCCCGCTGTACGCCGTCGGCGGCCAGGAGCTGGGCTACCTGCCCGGCACCGAGAACGAGAAGATGTCGCCCTGGGCGCAGGCCGTCTACGACACCCTGTCCGCGGTGACCACGCCCGAGGTCATCGAGGAGGTCCTCGACCGCGGCATGCTGGAGGTGCTGCCGCTGACCCACATCCGCGGCCGGTCCCTGCACGACTCGTTCGTGATCGTGGACGAGGCGCAGTCGCTGGAGCGCGGGGTGCTGCTGACCGTGCTGTCGCGCATCGGCTCGGGGTCGCGGGTGGTGCTCACCCATGACATCGCCCAGCGCGACAACCTGCGGGTCGGACGGCACGACGGGGTCGCGGCCGTGGTGGAGCGGCTCAAGGGGCACCCCCTGTTCGCGCACGTCACGTTGACGCGCTCGGAACGGTCGCCGATCGCCGAGCTGGTGACCGACCTGCTGGGCGACATCGGAGTCTGACGGTCGCGTCGAAGCCGGACGCGCGCCCCGTCGGTCCTGTGCGGACCGCCGGGGCGCGTCGTTCTTCCGGACCATTGCGGGCGCGCAGCGTGACCGCCGGACACCGTTGCGTGTCATGTGAATAACGTCACAAGATATAGCGATCTTTAGTGGAATCGCAGGTCTCGTCGGGGTTCGGCGCGTGTTACCGGCGGGTTGACAAACGCCACAGAAGCAGCATTCGTCTCATTCTTGTTGCGAAGCCTCCCTTTCCCTCCGGCATTGTTCTCCCCGTAAGCACCCCCCGAGTGGGCCGGGGGTGGAAGCAGCTCGTGCGCGTGACCATGCGCGTGCGACCGTCGGAAGGACCGCCTTGTACGGAGACCGCCCCGGGTCCCCTAGGCGAGACGATCGACAGTCCCCACAGCCGGAGCCGCAGTCGCCCTTCCAGACGGCTCCCTACCGGCCTTCGCGGCAGTACCCCCACGAGACCGACGTGCGCGTGGCGGGGGCGGCCGCCCGTCCCGCCGACGGATTCGGCGGATCCGGCGGTGACACCGCCACGATGCAGGCCGTCCCCATGGACGAGCTTCCGCACGACCCGTACGGCGCCCCGGACGCGCACGGAGCGCCCGAGGCCGTCCGCGACGAGATCGAGGTCGGCCCCGGGACGCCCGAGGTGCCGGCACCGCGCCGCAAGCCCGCCAAGGCCCGCAAGCCCGCCAAGGCCCGCAAGCCCGCCAAGGCCGGGCGCCGGAACAAGGCGCCCGCGGCCCAGGCGGCGGCCGGCGCCGCCGGCGAGGGCGGCGGGCGGAACGGCGGGCAGAACGGCGGACGCACCGGGCTGAAGGTGGCCGCGGTGGCGGCCGGCGCGCTGGTCGTGGTCGGCGGCGGTGCGGCCGCGGCGCTCGTGGCGAGCGGCGGCGACGACGACAAGGCCGTGGTGCAGCCGTCCCCGCTGGCCGACGCCCCCAAGCAGCCGACAGTGGACGTGGAGGCCCTCGCCGCCGCGCGGCACAAGCAGGCGGTGGAGCGCGCCTCCCGCTACGCGCGCAAGGAGACCGCCCGGCGGCCCGTCCTGATGCCGAAGGGCACCCCGCTGCCGACCGAGAAGCCGGAGGAGTCGGACGACGACGGCGGGGCGCCGACGGCGGGCAACCCGATGCCCGTGGGCGAGGCCCAGGCGTACGCCAAGGCGATCATGCCGAAGTACGGGTTCGACCCCGACACCCAGTTCGGCTGCCTGGTGAAGCTGTGGGACAAGGAGAGCGGCTGGAACTACCGCGCCACCAACCCCTCCTCGGGCGCCTACGGCATCCCGCAGGCGCTGCCCGGCTCCAAGATGGCCAGCGAGGGCGCCGACTGGCGCACCAACCCCAAGACGCAGATCCGCTGGGGTCTCGGCTACATCAAGAGCCGGCACGGCACGCCGTGCGGTGCGTGGCAGCACTCGCAGACCAAGGGCTGGTACTGACGACCGTCGATCGACCGCCCCGGGACGTTCTGGTCAGGCGTCCCGGGGCGGCTCGGCGTTGGTCATCGACAGCACGTCGAGGGCGGCGTCGAGCTGCTCCAGGGTGAGCCTGCCCTCGTCGACGTACCCGCGTTCCAGCACCACCTCGCGGATGGTCTTGCGCTCGGCCAGGGCCTGCTTGGCGACCTTTGCGGCCTCCTCGTAGCCGATGTACCGGTTGAGCGGCGTGACGATCGACGGGGAGGACTCGGCGTACTCGCGCAGCCGTTCCGCGTTCGCCTCGATGCCCGCCACGCAGCGGTCCGCCAGCAGCCGCGCCGCGTTGGCCAGCAGGGCGATCGACTCCAGCAGGTTGCGGGCCAGCATCGGCAGCATGACGTTGAGCTCGAAGCTGCCCGACGCGCCGCCGAACGCGATGGCCGCGTCGTTCCCGATGACCTGGGCGGCCACCTGGGCGACCGCCTCGGGGATCACCGGGTTGACCTTGCCCGGCATGATCGACGAGCCGGGCTGCAGGTCGGGCAGCCGGATCTCGGCCAGCCCCGCCCGCGGCCCCGAGCCCATCCAGCGCAGATCGTTGACGATCTTGGTGAGGCCGACCGCGACGGTGCGCAGCGCTCCGCTGGTCTCCACCAGGGCGTCCCGGGCGCCCTGGGCCTCGAAGTGGTCGCGCGCCTCGGTCAGCGGCAGCCCCGTGCTCCGGGCGATCTCGGCGATGACGCGCGGCGCGAAGCCAGGAGGCGTGTTGACGCCGGTGCCGACGGCGGTGCCGCCCAGCGGCAGCTCGGCCAGCCGCGGCAGCACCGCCTCCAGCCGCTCCACCCCGTAGCGGACCTGCGCGGCGTACCCGCCGAACTCCTGGCCGAGCGTGACCGGCGTGGCGTCCATCAGATGGGTGCGGCCCGCCTTGACCACCGTGGCGAACTCGGCGGCCTTGCGCCCCAGCGCCCCCTCCAGATGCCGCAGCGCCGGGATCAGGTCGCCGATCACGGCGCCGGCGGCGGCGATGTGGATGGACGACGGGAACACGTCGTTGGACGACTGGGAGGCGTTGACGTGGTCGTTGGGATGCACGGGGCGGCCCAGCCGCTCCTGCGCCAGCGTCGCGATGACCTCGTTGGCGTTCATGTTGGACGACGTGCCGGACCCGGTCTGGAACACGTCGACGGGGAACTGGTCGTTCCAGCGGCCGTCCGCGACCTCCAGGGCCGCCTCGCGGATCGCCTCCGCCATGTCCTTGTCCAGGACGCCGAGTTCGGCGTTGACGGTGGCGGCGGCGGCCTTGATGTGTCCGAGCGCCGCGATGTGCGCGGGCTCCAGCGTCCGCCCCGAGATCGGGAAGTTCTCCACCGCCCGCTGCGTCTGCGCCCGCCACTTGGCGTCGGCGGGGACGCGCACCTCGCCCATGGAGTCGTGCTCGATCCGGAACTGTGCGTGCTCGCTCATGACGGCCTCTCGGGTCTGACGTCGGTTCTGCTGTGAGCAGCTTCCGAGACGGCCTCGCACATTCCCGGAGACGTCCGGGACATGCCGGGGAGGTCGGTCGGATTCCCGGGGACGTCCGGCGCGTGCGCGGGGCGGCCCCGGGGCCGATCAGCTCCTCGGGGTCTCCTTGGTGAGGGTGTAGGTCCGCCGTTCGCCCGGACGGCCGAGCGGCTTGCGCTCCCCGTTGACCCACACGTCGCACGCGGACGCGTCGTGGATCACGGCGTTGAGGCGGGGCTGGTCGTACTGGCGGGCGGCGCCGCGCGGCAGCGTCTCGTCGGTGAGCACGTCGGTGGTGGGGCCGGGCACCGACACGAAGATCTTGCACCGGTCGGTGCGGGCGCGCACGACCAGCGTGGCCGAGGCGGCGCCGGGCGGGGCCGCGCCGTCGTCCTCGGCGGCGGGGGACTGCGTGGCGGTCGCGGACGACCCGGCGCGCGGCGGTTCCGAGCCCTCCCGGGACATGCCGATGATCAGCGCGGTGGCGCCGATGCCGCAGGACGCCACCGTCGCCCCGGCCAGCGCGAGCGCCGCCACCATGCGCAGCCGCGGGGGCGGCGGGCGGCGGCGGCTCGAGCGCGGCCCGGTCATGGCCCGTTCCAGCCGGTCTTTCGCGCGGGCGTGGCTGAGGCGCCGGGTGGGGTTCTTCTCGAGCAGCCCGGTCACCACGGGGGTGAGCGGCCCGGCGTTGCGCGGGATCGGCGCGGGCTCGTTGGCCAGCGCGCTCAGGGTCGCCATCACGTTGTCGCGTTCGAACGGCGGGCGGCCCTCGAGCGCGGCGAACAGCGTGGCGCCCAGCGACCACAGGTCCGAGCGCGGGGTGGCCTTCTCGCCGGCGGCGACCTCCGGCGCCACGTACGCGGGCGACCCCATGAAGTGACCCGACTTGGTCAGGCTCGCCGCGCCGTCGGAGTGGCACAGCCCGAAGTCGGTGAGCACCACGCGGTCGCCGTCCAGCAGCACGTTGCTGGGTTTGAGGTCGCGGTGGACGATCCCCGCGCGGTGCGCGACCTCGAGCGCCTCCAGCAGTTGGCGGCCGATGGGCGCGACCCGCTCGGGCGGGAGCGGGCCGGACTGCCGGATGATCTGCTCCAGGCTGGGCGCCTCGACCAGTTCCATCACGATCCACGGCCGCCCCTGCTCGATCACGACGTCGTAGACCTCGACGATCGAGGGGGTGCGCAGCTGGGCCGGAGCCCGCGCCTCCCGCAGGGTGCGCCGGTAGAAGACGACCCGGTCCTCCTCGGACAGGTCGTCGGGCACCCGCAGTTCCTTGACCGCCACGGCCCGGTCGAGAAGGTCGTCGTGCCCCTTCCAGACCGTGCCGTTGGCGCCTTGGCCTATCTCCGAGACCAGCCGGTAGCGCGTCGCGAGAACGAGGCGCTCTGACTGAGACATGGCGCACAAGATACCGGAGTGACCAGCTCTAGGTGGGTGACTGGCCCTTGCCGGAATTGGCACGTCGCGCCTAGCGCCGTCCGATGGTCAGGAGAGGACCGGTGGTGTCGGCGAAGAAGTCGTTGCCCTTGTCGTCCACCACGATGAACGCCGGGAAGTCGACCACCTCGATCTTCCAGACCGCCTCCATGCCCAGCTCGGGGTACTCCAGGACCTCCACCTTCTTGATGCAGTCCTGCGCCAGGCGCGCGGCCGGGCCGCCGATGGAGCCCAGGTAGAAGCCGCCGTACTTCTTGCACGCGTCGGTGACCTGCTGCGACCGGTTGCCCTTGGCGAGCATGACCAGCGAGCCGCCCGCCGCCTGGAACTGCTCGACGTAGGAGTCCATGCGCCCGGCGGTCGTGGGGCCGAAGGAGCCGGAGGCGTACCCGTCGGGCGTCTTGGCGGGGCCGGCGTAGTAGACGGCGTGGTCGCGCAGGTACGACGGCATCGGCTCGCCCGCGTCCAGCCGCTCCTTGATCTTGGCGTGCGCGATGTCGCGCGCCACCACCAGCGGCCCGGTCAGCGACAGCCGGGTCTTGACCGGGTAGCGGCTCAGCTCGGCGCGGATCTCGTCCATGGGCCGGTTGAGGTCGATGCGCACGACCTCGCCGCCGAGCTCGTCGTCGGTGGTGTCCGGCAGGAAGCGGGCCGGGTCGGTCTCCAGCCGCTCCAGGAACACGCCCTCCTCGGTGATCTTGGCGAGGGCCTGCCGGTCGGCGCTGCACGACACCGCGATCGCCACCGGGCAGGACGCGCCGTGCCGGGGCAGCCGCACCACGCGCACGTCGTGGCAGAAGTACTTGCCGCCGAACTGCGCGCCGATGCCGAGTTCGCGGGTCAGCTCGAGCACCTGCTCCTCCAGCTCCAGGTCGCGGAAGCCGTGGCCGAGCGGCGACCCCTCGGTGGGCAGGGCGTCCAGGTAGCGCGCGGACGCGTACTTGGCGGTCTTGAGCGCGTACTCGGCGGACGTCCCGCCGACCACGATCGCCAGGTGGTACGGGGGGCAGGCCGCGGTGCCCAGCGAGCGGATCTTCTCCTCCAGGAAGGCCATCATCCGCTTGAGGTTCAGGACGGCCTTGGTCTCCTGGTACAGGAACGACTTGTTGGCGCTGCCGCCGCCCTTGGCCATGAAGAGGAACTTGTACTCGCCGCCGGACGTGGCGTACAGCTCGATCTGCGCGGGCAGGTTGGTGCCGGTGTTCTTCTCCTCCCACATGGTGAGCGGCGCCATCTGGGAGTAGCGCAGGTTCAGCCGGGTGTAGGCGTCGAACACGCCGCGGGAGATGTGCTCCTCGTCGCGGCCGTCGGTGAGCACGTGCTGGCCGCGCTTGCCCATGACGATGGCGGTGCCGGTGTCCTGGCACATGGGCAGCACGCCGCCGGAGGCGATCCCCGCGTTCTTCAGCAGGTCCAGCGCCACGAACCGGTCGTTGGGGCTGGCCTCCGGGTCGTCCAGGATCTTGCGGAGCTGCGCCAGGTGGGAGGGCCGCAGCAGGTGCGCGATGTCGCGCATGGCCGTCTCGGTGAGCAGCCGCAGCACCTCCGGCTCGACCTGCAGGAACCTCCGCCCGCCCGCCTCGAACGTCGACACGCCGTCGGAGGTCAGCAGCCGGTACTCGGTGTCGTCCGGGCCGGTCGGCAGCAGGTCCGTGTAGGAGAACTCGGGCATCGATGAACCTCGCGCGCTCATGCTCGCGGGCGCACCCGGCAGGGCGCGCCCGCGACGTGGGTGGGCCGCCCTACAGCGTACGACCGCCGCGTCGCGGCACGGCGCAGGGGGACGGGCCGCTGGTCCACGCGTGACGGGAATCGGCGTCCCGAACGCTGAACCTGATGTGACGGATCTGCATCTTCCCCTCGACCGGTCCGCCGGGCGGCTCGCCACACAGATCGCCGCCGGCTTCCGCGCGGCGATCCGCTCGGGACGGCTGGCCCCCGGGACGCGGCTGCCTTCGAGCCGCGACCTGTCCCGCGACCTCGACGTGTCCCGCGGCGTCGTGGTCGCCGCCTACGAACAGCTCGTCGCCGAGGGCTTCCTGCTCGCGCGGCGCGGCGACGGAACCCGGGTCGCGCCCCTGGCCCACCCCGACGACTCCCCGCGGCGCGGCCCGCGGTCTCGGCACGTCGCGTCAGCGGCGCCGAAGGCGACCGTGCGCAAGGCGCCCGTCCAGGAGCCGCCGCCGGCCCGGGAGACGCCCGCCGCCGACGCGCGGCGATCCGACGGCGCGTTCGCCTACGACCTGCGGCCCAACGTTCCGGACCTGGGCGCCTTCCCCCGGACGCGGTGGCTGGCGACGATGCGCGCGGTGCTGCGCGACCTGCCGAACGACGAGCTCGACTACGCCGACCCGGCGGGGGTGCCCGCGCTGCGCGCCGAGCTGGCCGGATACCTCGGCCGCGTCCGCGCCGCGCACGCAGGCCCGGAGCAGGTGGTGGTGATGAACGGCGTCGCCCAGGGGATCGCGGCCGCCGTGCGGCTGCTCGTCGAGGACGGGCACCGCGTGCTCGCCGTCGAGGACCCCGCGAGCGTGCGGCAGCTGCCCATGCTGGAGGCCGCGGGCATCCGGGTGGTGCGCGTCCCCGTGGACCGCGACGGCCTGGACGTCGACGCGCTCGCGCGCACCCGGGCGCGCGCGGTGCTGGTGACGCCCGCGCACCAATACCCGACGGGCGTGGTGCTGGCTCCGCAACGCCGCGCCGCTCTCGTCGCGTGGGCGCGCAAGTCGGACGCCGTCATCCTGGAGGACGACTACGACGCGGAGTTCCGCTACGACCGCGACCCCGTCGGGTGCATGCAGGGCATCGCGCCCGAACGCGTCGTCCTGTTCGGGTCGGTGAGCAAGTCCCTGGCACCGGCCATGCGGCTGGGATGGGTCGTGGCGCCGCCGCACATGGCCGAACGGCTGCGCGCCTACCGCGCCCGCACCGACCTCGGGCACCCGGTGGTGGAGCAGTACACGCTGGCGCGCTTCATCTCCGAAGGCGCATACGACCGGCACCTGCGTGTCATGCGGCGGCAGTACCGCGCCCGCCGCGACGCCCTAGTAGATGCGCTGCGCGTCCACGTGCCCGATGCGACTGTGCGGGGAATCTCCGCCGGGATCCACCTGTACCTGGAACTGCCCCGGGGATGCGACGAGGAGGCCGTCGTCGAGGCCGCCGCCCGCGCGGGAGTGGCGGTGGCCGGGGCCGCGCCCCTGTGGTCGGCCGCCCGCGCCGGGCAGGCGCCCGCGCTGGTGCTCGGCTACGCCCGGCTGCCGGAGGCGCGCCTCGCGCGCGCGGCCGAACTGCTGGGTAAGGCGGTTACGGAGGGTGCCGGAGGGTAGGAAGAGACTCCCGCCCCCAAGGGAGGTCTGTGATGAGTCTGGACGAGGCCGCGCGGCAGCTGAAGATGGCCGCGCACGACGCGCAGGTGGCGTTCGACTGCGTCGGGCTGGGAGACCTCGAAAGGGCTCAGGAGCACGCGGTCACCGCCCGGGCGGCCGTGGACGCCGCCGAGGCGGCCCTGGCCCGCGCTCTGCAGGACATGACCCCCGAGGAGGCGCAGGCCGCCGGGGAACGCGCCGTCATCGCCCTCGAAGACGCCTGATCGGCGTCCGGCCGACTCGCCCGACCGCCGGGCGTCCCGTTTCGGGAGGCCCGGCCGTGAGCGTCGGGTCGCGTGCTCAGACGGCCGGGCGCTCCATCGCCGGAGCGCCCGGCCGCGCGGTCGCGTCCGCCACGGGGTCGAAGCCCTTGGCCGTGGCGAACACCAGCAGCACCAGCGCCGTCGGCACGATGAACGCCAGCCGCAGCCCGTGGTCCGGGTGGACGGGCGCGATCGCCCCCACCACGGCCGCGCCGGCGACGAACCCCACGTAGTTGAAGACGTTCACGCGCGCCACGGCCACGCCGAGCCCCGTCGGGTCCACCTTCGCCGCGGCCGAGAACGCCACCGGGGCGATCACGCTGAGGCCCAGCCCGGCCGCCGCGAACGCGGCGATGGCGACGGCCGCGTTCGGCGCGGCGACCACGCCCGCCATGCCGACCAGGCCGACCGCGCCGCCGGCGCGCACCACGCGCACCGGGCCCGAGCGCCGCACGCCGAAGTCGGCGGCGGTGCGGCTGACCACCATCGCGATCTGGTAGGCCACATAGCCCAGCGGGGCCACCCAGCCGTCGCCGGACAGCTCGTCGGCCAGGTACTTGGCGCCGTAGTTGGACAGGGCCGCGTCGGCGAGATAGGCCACGGCCATCGCGGTGCCCACGACGAGGATCGGCCGCCACGGGACGCGCCGCCCGGCCGCCTTCAGCTCCTCGGCGCTCGGTCCGTCGCCCTCCTCGTGCCGCGTGTACAGCAGGCGCCCGGTGCCGAGCGTCCCCGCCAGGCCGACCGCGGCGGCCGCCGCGAAGCAGGCCGGCAGCGGCAGGTCGATCCGGTTCGACAGCGACGCCCACAGGCCGCCCAGGATGCCGGCGACGCTCCACACCGCGTAGCAGCCGGTGATCAGGCTCATGCCGTAGCGGCGCTCGACCGCGACGGCCTGGGCGTTCATCGCCGCGTCCACCGCCCCGACGAACAGCCCGAACAGCGCCGCCGCCGCGTAGAGCGCCGCGTCGCCGCCGGTCGCCCCGATCAGCACCACCGTGAGGCACACGGCCGGCTGCGTGACGCGCAGCACCGGCCCGCTGCCGGCGCGCGCGAACACCGCCCCCGCCAGGACGCTGCCCAGCCCGGCGATCACCGGCACCATCAGCAGCACCAGCGACAGCGCGGCGTCGCTGAGGCCGTGGGCGTCCTGCACGCGCGGCACCTGCGTCACCAGCGTCGCGAAGCACAGTCCCTGCACGGCGAACGCGGTGGAGGCGGCCAGCCGTGCCCGCCGGTCCCGTCCGGTGATCTGCGCGGTCATGCGGCGCCCGCCTTCCTGCCACCGGGCCGAAGGTGAGAAAAATTCGCGTCAGGGTGGCAGTGCGCCAGGGTACCGGCAGCGCGGCGCCAGCGAAACGGCCGCTTCGGGGGAAGGCTGCGGGAATCAGTCGATCAGGCGGCGGCGCATGCCGCGGACGGTCAGCAGCCACATCAGCGCGGAGAACACCACCAGGAGCGCCAGATGCCCCAGGTCGGCAAGCGGACGCAGCCCGAACACCGCGTGCCGCACCAGCTGCACGCAGTGGTACAGCGGGTTGGCCAGCGCCACGTACCGCGCCCACTCCGGCAGCGCGTCCACCGGGAAGAACGTGCCCGCCACCAGGAACAGCGGCGTCACCACGCCCGTGATGACGTAGTCGAACGAGTTGATGGACGGCACCACCGTGGACGTCCACATCCCGAACAGCGCGAACCCCAGCGCCAGCCAGAAGACCACGAACGGCACCAGCAGCATGCCGAGCGACGGGTCCAGGCCGAAGAACAGCGCCACCAGCAGCGGCGTGCACGAGTACACCGACGACTTGGCCGCGATCCACAGCGCCTCGCCGGTGACCAGCTCGTGCACGTCCACCGGCGTCGCCAGGATCGCGTCGTAGGTGTGCTGGAACACCCTGCGGATGTAGCCGTTGAACATGCCGGGGAACACGGCGGTGAACAGGGCCGCGATGCCGACCACGCCGGTCGCCATGAAGTCCAGGTAGCGCATCCCGGACACGACCGCGACCAGCGACCCGAACCCGTAGCCGAACGCCAGCAGGTAGAACGTCGGCTCGACGGTCGCCGCGAACGTCTGCGACCTCCAGTAGCGGCGGAACAGCGCCAGCTCGTGCCGCCAGATGCCGCGGATGGGCGCCAGCTCGAACGCGCGCAGCGGCCGCGGCGGCGCCGGCCGGTCCGCCGCGCCGCCCGCCGTCCCGTGGGACGCGGTCATTCCACCTTCTCCCCGGTGAGCACCACGAACACGTCCTCCAGGGTCGCGGCGCGGTAGGCGCCGTCCGGCCCCAGCTCGTCGGCCAGCGACGGCGGCATCGACTCGGCCTTCAGCACCGACACCGACGGGCCGGTGCGCCGGGTCGGCAGCCCCGCGGCGTGCGCCAGCCGCTCGACCTCCGCCAGCCGCTCCGGCGGGCCGGAGTGCTCGACGACCCGCCGCCCGGCGTGCTCGGCGATCAGCGCGGCGGGCGCGCCGCGGGCCACCACCCGGCCGCGCGACATCAGCGCGCAGTCGTCGGCGAGCCGCTCGGCCTCCTCGATGTAGTGGGTGGACATCAGCACCGTCGTGCCGCGCGAGCGCAGCCCGTCGATCAGCCCCCACAGCTCGGCGCGGACCTGCGGGTCCAGGCCGACCGTCGGCTCGTCCAGCAGCACCAGCGCGGGCCGGTGCACCAGCCCGCGCGCGATCAGCAGCCGCCGGCGCATGCCGCCCGACAGGTCGTCGACCTTGGTGTGCGCGCGGCCGGTCAGATGCGCCAGGGCCAGGGCGTCCTCCACCGCCCGCCGCCGCTCGCGCCGCGGCACCCGGTACAGGTGCGCGAACACTTCCAGGTTCTCCCGGACGGTCAGCTCCTCGTCAAGGTTGTCCTGCTGCGGCACGACGCCCATCGCCGCCCGCACCCGCTTGGACTCGGCGGGCACCGGCAGCCCGAGCACGCGGATCGTCCCCTCGTCGGCGATCGCCTGCGCGGTCAGCAGCTTCATCGTCGTGGACTTGCCGGCGCCGTTCGGGCCGAGCAGCCCCAGGCAGGTGCCCGGCGCCACCTCCAGGTCGAGGCCGTCCACCGCGGTGAAGTCGCCGAAGCGTTTGACGACGCCGCGCAGGCTGACGGCGGCCGCGCCCTCGCCCGCCGGCTCCCGGACGGAGCTCCGCGCATCACGCTCGCCGATCATGCGGCCACTGTAGGTGGCGGGCCGGACGAACCCCAGAGGTTTTTCCCGCCGTGGACGCCCCTTTCCCCGTCCGTGCCCCGGCGGCGCGGTGTCCGCGGCGCGGCCGGAGCGGCGGAGGCGGCCGCTACCCTCTAAAACGTGGAGATCTCCGGCCGACGCCCCCCGGAAGCGCCGAGCGTGCGCGACCTTCGCGCCTCCGACGCCGACCGGGAACGCGTGGCGGCCGTGCTGCGGGAGGCGCTCGCCGACGGACGGCTCACCGTCGAGGAGCACGCCGAACGCACCGAACGCGCCTACGCCGCCCGCACCCTCGGCGAACTGACCGGTCTCACCGCCGACCTCGTCCCCCGGGAGAGCCAGCCGATCCTGGTCGACGACCGTCCGGTCACGGTCATGTTCGGCCGGGTGCGCCGGGAGGGCCGGTGGGTGGTGCCGGTCCGGCTGCCGCTGCTGGCGCTGTTCGGCACCGTCGAGCTCGACCTGCGCGAGGCCGTGCTGCAGCGGCGGCACGTCGTGCTGGACGCGCTGGTGCTCGGCGGGCGCATCCGCCTGCTGGTGCCCGACGGCGTCCGCGTGGACGTCACCGGTCGCACCGTCCTCAGCACCCGCGACGTGCGCACCCGCCCCTACGGCGAGGGCCCCACGGTCGAGATCGGCGGCACGATGATCTTCGGTTCGGTGCG
Organism: Actinomadura viridilutea; assembly: GCA_003001795.1. Taxonomy (GTDB): domain Bacteria; phylum Actinomycetota; class Actinomycetes; order Streptosporangiales; family Streptosporangiaceae; genus Spirillospora; species Spirillospora viridilutea. Next base: position 473,522 of record PVNI01000001.1, read on the forward strand.
GGCCCGCGCGCCCAAGCGCTCACTGCGCGAACGCGTCCGCGGCCGCCTCGGCCGCCGCCGCTGAAGTGCGCCGCGGGCGCCGCCGGACGGCCGGCCGCGCGGGCGCCGGGCGCGGCGGCCCGGCCCTCACTGCGCGGTGTCGAAGTTGATGGCGCTGTAGGCGCGCAGCTTGCTCAGCTTGTGCTCGCTGGTGATGGAGCGGATCGTGCCGCTGCGCGACCGCATGACCAGCGAGTGCGTGACCGCGGTGCCCTTGCGGTAGCGGACGCCGTCGACCAGCTCGCCGTCGGTGATGCCGGTGGCGGCGAAGAACACGTCGTCGGAGGTGACCAGGTCGTCGGTGGTCAGCACCCGGTCCAGGTCGTGCCCGGCCTCCCGCGCCTTGGCGCGCTCCTCATCGTTGCGCGGCCACAGCCGGCCCTGCAGCATCCCGCCCATCGCCTTGATCGCGCAGGCCGCGATGATGCCCTCCGGGGTGCCGCCGATGCCGAGCAGCAGGTCCACGCCGGTGCCCTCGCGCGCCGCCATGATCGCCCCGGCGACGTCGCCGTCGGTGATGAACTTGATCCGCGCGCCGGCGGCCCGGACCTGCCGGACGATGTCCTCGTGCCGCGGCCGGTCCAGGATCACCACGGTCACGTCGTGCGGCGAGGAGCCCTTGGCCCGCGCGACCGCGGCGATGTTGTCGGCGATCGGCCGTTCGATGTCCACCACGTCGGCGGCCTCCGGCCCGGTCGCCAGCTTCTCCATATAGAACACCGCGGACGGGTCGTACATCGACCCGCGCGGCGCCACCGCCAGCACGGCGATCGCGTTGTTCATGCCCATGGCGGTCAGCCGGGTGCCGTCGATGGGGTCCACGGCCACATCGCATTCGGGGCCGGTGCCGTCGCCCACGTGCTCGCCGTTGAAGAGCATCGGGGCGTCGTCCTTCTCGCCTTCGCCGATCACCACCACGCCGCGCATGGCGACGGTGTTGATCAGCTGGCGCATGGCGTTGACGGCCGCGCCGTCGGCGCCGTTCTTGTCGCCGCGGCCGACCCATCGCGCGGCGGCCATGGCGGCGGCCTCGGTGACCCGGACCAGTTCCAGCGCCAGGTTCCGGTCCGGCGCCGCGGGCTCGGTGACGAGCGGGGACTGGACGGTGGTGTCATGCGACATGGCGTAACGGCCTTTCGGTCGATGATCTCCGTGGATTGTCCGCGCGCCCCGTCCAGGCGGACAAATTGGACCAGACCAGACGCGGCGCATGCGGGGTCACATACCCCGAACGGCCCGCCTTTGACGGACCGGACGCCGCGGGGATCGCGCCCCACCGGCCGATAGGGCGTAATCTCAGGGCTCATGAGCAGCGACATCGATGTCCCCTCCGGCGGGGTCGCCGCCGCGGCGGGCGCGGCCGGGGCGTCGGCGCGGGACGCCGCCGCCGAGACGCCCGCCCGCACCTCCGACCGCGGCGCCGCGACCCGCAGCGCGCTGCTGGCCGCCGCGCGGGACGTGTTCTGCGAGGCGGGCTTCGCCCAGGCCGCGGTGACCGACATCGTCGCCAAGGCCGGGGCCAGCGTCGGCAGCCTCTACCACCACTTCAACGGCAAGGCCGACCTGTACCTCACGCTGTTCGAGGAGTTCCAGGGACGCCAGCAGGAGCGCACCCGCGAGGCGGTGAACCGGGCGCGCGAGTCCGGAGAGAGCGACCCGATGCGGCTGTTCATCGCCGGCGCGGGCGCCTACCTGGACGGCTGCCTGGCCGAACGGGACGTGGCCCGGCTGTTCATCTCCGGCGACGGGCCGCCCGGGTTCGACCGCGTCATGCGCCAGCGGCTCAACACGTGGGCCCGCCGCAACGCCGCCCTGTTCCACACCGCCGACGGGGGCGTCGACGAGGCGCTGGTCGTCGTGCTCACCGGGGCGATGGCCGGCGCGGTCTCGGAGATCTCGCTCAGCGACGACGAGGCGGCCTCCCGCCGGCTGGCCGAGGACGTCATGGCGATCATCTCCACGATCCACAACCCCCGGACGAAGCGGCGCTGAGGGTGCGGGATCCTGGGAACGTGAGCGAGAAGACCCCACCGACGAAAGACGCGACCGACGACCTCCCGCGGCCGGAAGCGGCCGCGTCCGGCGAGGCGGCCGCGTCAGGCGGCACGCCGCCGTCCGAGACCGCGTCGCGCGACGACGCGCCGGCGCGGTCCGCCGCGAGCGACGCCGCGGCGGACGGGGGCGCGGTCGGCGAGGGCCCGGCGGGCGAGGGCTCGGCGGCGGGGGAGGCGACGACTCCCGCCGCGCAGGGGCCGGTCCGGGTGAGTCCCGCCGTCTACAAGCGGCTGACCTCGGGGCTCGGCGGGTTCAGCCTGGCGATGGGCGTCTGCTTGCTGCTCGTCGGGGCCATCTACCTGATCACGCCGCGCAGCCACAAGGAAGTCCTGCCCACCATCGACTACCGGAGCCACCTCTGGGCGATGCGCACCGGCGCCCCCTACACCGTGTACGCGCCCGAAGGGCTGCCCCCCACGTGGCGTCCCACCAGTTCGCGGGTGCACGGCCTGGGCGGGGACAAGAAGAAGGGGCCGGTGGCGTGGCACCTGGGCTTCATCACGCCCAGCGAGGAGTACGCGGCGCTGGAGCAGAGCAACGAGAAGGCGTCCGAGTACGTCCCCAGGATGACCAACAACAAGAAGCCGATCGGCACCCAGCAGGTCAACGGCGTCACCTGGACCAAGTACCACCGCAAGGACAAGAAGGCGAACTCCCTGGCGCGCACCCTGCCCGACGGGGTGAGCCTGGTGGTGACCGGCACCGCCTCCTACGAGGAGCTGGCGGTGCTGGCGGCGTCCCTCAAACCGCAGCCCAAGGGCGGCGCGGTGCCCGCGTCCTCCCCGGCGAACCCGTCCTGAGGACGGGGCCGGCCCCGTGGCGGCCTCAAAAGGGCGCGGCCGGGCCGTCCCCCTCCCCGGACTCGCTCAAGGCCGCGGCCAGGCGCGCGCGGGCGCCCTCCAGCCACTCCTCGCAGATCCCGGCGAGCTTCTCCCCGCGCTCCCACAGGCTGAGGGACTCCTCCAGCGTGAGCCCGCCCGCCTCCAGGCGCTGGACGACCTCGGCCAGCTGGTCGCGCGCCTGCTCGTAGGTCAGCCGCTCACCGGAGCCGTCGCGCTGCTCAGGGTTCTCCTGGGTCACCGTTCCAGCCTAGTCGCCGTCCCGATCGCCGTCCGAGACCGTGACCGCGACGCGGCCGTCCGCCAGGCGCAGCAACAGCCGCTCCCCGGCGGAGACGGAGGCCGCCTCCCGCACCACCGCGCCGTCCTCGCGCTGGACGATCGCGTATCCGCGTTGCAGCGTGGCGGCGGGGGAGAGGGCGACCAGCCGGGCCCGGGTGTGCGTCAGCTCGTCGCCCGCCCGGTCGAGGGCGGCGGCCAGGCAGCGGCGGGCCCGGTCGCGCAGCGCCAGCACCCGCTCGTCCTGCCGCTCGATCTCCCGGATCGGATCGGCCAGCGCGGGCCGCGACCGCATCGCCTTCAGCCAGGCCAGCTCCCGCTCGACCGCGCCGGCCAGGCAGCGGCGGCCGCGGTCGCGCAGCTGCCGCACGTACTGGAGCTGTTCGCGCACGTCCGGGACGACCTTCTTCGCCGCGTCGGTGGGCGTGGACGCGCGCACGTCGGCGACCAGGTCCAGCAGCGGGGTGTCCTGCTCGTGCCCGATGGCGCTCACCACCGGGGTGCGGCACGCGGCGACCGCCCGCACCAGCGCCTCGTCGGAGAACGGCAGCAGGTCCTCCATGGACCCGCCGCCGCGGGCGATGACGATCACGTCGATCTCGGCGTCGGCGTCCAGCCGGCGCAGCGCCTCCATCACCTCGCCGACCGCGTACGAGCCCTGCACGGCGACGTTCTCGACCTGGAACGCCACGGCGGGCCAGCGCCGCCGGGCGTTGCGCAGCACGTCGTGCTCGGCGTCGGAGTCGCGCCCGCAGATCAGCCCGACCTTGCGCGGCAGGAACGGCAGCGGCCGCTTGCGCTCGGGGCGGAACAGCCCTTCGGCCGCCAGCACCCGCTTGAGCCGCTCCAGCCGGGCCAGCAGCTCGCCGACGCCCACCGGGCGCACCTCCAGGGCGGCCAGCGAGAACGTCCCGCGGTTGATCCAGAAGTCGGGCTTGGCGTGCAGCACGACCCGGGCGCCGTCGGCCACGGCGGGCCCGGCCGCCTCGAACACCGCGCGCGGCCCCACGACCCGCACGGACATGTTCGCCACCGGGTCGCGCAGCGTCAGGTAGACCGTGCCGCCGCGGACGTTCAGGTCGGTGATCTGCCCCTCGACCCAGATGCGCCCCAGGCGCCCGATCCAGCCGCCGACCGCCTGCAGCACGGTGCGGACCGGAACCGGCGACTCCGCCGAGGTCTCCATCGCCATGCTGGCAGCCTATGCCGCCGCGCGCCTCGCCGACGCCCGGCGCGGCGAGACGACCGGGGGCTCCCGCGAGTAGTTAGGTCCACTAACTTAGACTGGCTAAGTAATTGTCCGCGAGGTGACCGTTCGTGACAGCGTCCGACCGTTCGTCCCGTCCCGCGCCGCCGCCCGCGCCCGGCCGGGCGCCCGAGCCGACCGCGGCCGACCGCGCCCTGGCCCAGGAGTTCAACCGCCGGCTGCGCGACGTCGTCCTGCTGCTGCGCCGGGCGTCGGCCGACCAGCCCGTCACCGCCCAGCAGCTGGCGGTGCTGGGCTCGCTGGAGGCCGGGCCGCGCCGGATGACCGGGCTCGCCGCCGAGCACGGCGTCCGGCTGCCGACCATGAGCGCCCAGATCAACCGGCTGGAGCGCGACGGGCTGGTGGCGCGCGGCCGGGACGCCGCGGACGCCCGCGTGGTCGCCGTGCGGCTGACCGAGGCGGGCGCCGAGCGGCTGCGCGCGGGACGCGAACGCCGCCTGGAGTTCCTGGCCCGGCGGTTCGCCGCCCTCAGCGACGAGGACCGCGCGGCCCTGGCCGCGGCGCTGCCCGCCCTGGAACGGCTCCTCACCGTCTCCTGAAAGGACCTTCATGCAGACGACGCCCCCCGGCGCCCCGTCCGCCCCCGAGCGGGCGGCGCGGCGCGGCGGCATCCTGCGCCAGCCCCTGTCGGTCTGGGCGACCGCCTTCGCCGCCGTCGTGGCCTTCATGGGCATCGGCCTGGTCGACCCGATCCTGCCCGCCATCGCCAAGGGCCTGCACGCCACGCCCAGCCAGGTCTCCCTGCTGTTCACCAGCTACTTTTTGATCACGGCGGTGGCCATGCTGCTCACCGGGTGGGTGTCCAGCCGCATCGGCGGCCGCCGCACGCTGCTGCTCGGACTGGCGCTGGTGGTCGTGTTCGCCTCGCTGTCGGGCACGTCCGACACGGTGGCCCAGCTGGTCGGGTTCCGGGCCGGCTGGGGGCTCGGCAACGCCCTGTTCGTGGCCACCGCCCTGGCGGTGATCGTCGGCGCGGCCAGCGGCGGCGCCGAGTCGGCGATCATCTTGTACGAGGCGGCGCTCGGCCTCGGCATCTCGACGGGGCCGCTGCTGGGCGCGCTGCTCGGCGACATGAGCTGGCGCTACCCGTTCTTCGGCACCGCCGCCCTCATGGCCGCCGGATTCGTGCTGATCGCCGTGCTGCTCGGGAAGACGCCCCCGCCCGAGCGGCGCACCCGGCTGTCGGACCCGATCCGGGCGCTCGGCCACGGCGGCCTGTCCACCACCGCGTTCGCCGCGCTGTTCTACAACTACGCCTTCTTCACCGTGCTCGCCTTCACCCCGTTCGTGCTGGGCATGGACGCGCACGGCATCGGCCTGGTGTTCTTCGGCTGGGGCGTCATGGTGGCGCTGGCCTCGGTGTTCGCGGCGCCCCGCCTGCAGCGGCGCATCGGGACGACCCGCGTCATGCACTTGGCGCTGGGCCTGCTGGTGCTGTGCGAGCTCGGCCTCGCGCTGACCGGCAAGACCGGGATCATCGTGTCCACGGTCCTGTCGGGCGTCCCCATCGGGCTGAACAACACCGCCTTCACCGAGGCCGCCATGGAGGTCTCCGAGGCGCCGCGTCCGGTCGCCTCGGCGGGCTACAACTTCGTCCGCTGGCTCGGCGGCGTCATCGCCCCCTACGCCGCCGGACGGCTCGGCGAGGACATCAGCCCGGACCTGCCGTACTACGTCGCCGTGGTCAGCTGCCTGATCGCCGCGCTGATCCTCCTCCTGGGGCGGCGCCACCTGCGGGGACTGGATCGTGCGCACGACGCGCCCGCCTCCCGGGAGGCTCCCGTGCCCAGCAGCGCGTAGCCGCCGAAAGCCGAACGGCCTCCGGGACCGGGTCCCGGAGGCCGTCGTCGCTGACGTCGCCGCCCGGTCAGGAGAGGCCGTTGAGCTTGGCGATGCGGCGCTCGTACATGCGCAGGACGTCGGCGCGGGCCGCGTGCTTGCTCTCGTACTCGCGCAGCAGCTTCACCTGCTCCACCGACAGGCCGCGCAGCCGGGCGCGCAGCTGCGGCAGCGTGGCCTGGTCGTAGTTGGGCACCGGCAGGTCCTCCGCGAGCTTCTCGGCCTCCGCCTGCGCCGCGGGCTTGGATTCGGGCCTCGGCTCGAACGCGGACTTGTCCGCGACCTCGGTCTCCGCCCCGTCCTTGGGCTTCGTCTCGGCCTTGGGCTTCGTCTCGTCCTTGGGCTTGGTCTCGTCCTTGGGCTTGGTCTCGGCCTCGGGCTCGGCCTTGCTCTCGGGCGCGGGTTCGGGCGCGGGCTTCGGCCGGGCCGCGGGCTTCGGTTCGGGCATGGGCTTCGGTTCGGGCGTGGGAGCCGCGGGCTTGCCCACGGAGATCTCCCCGCCGGCGGGCCGGGCCGCGGGCTTGGGCCTGGCGGGCGGCTCGGCGACCCGGGTGCGGGCGCTCGCCGGGGGCGGCGCGGTCTCGGTCTCGCCGCCGCGCACCCGCTCGACCACGTGGCCGACGACCTTCTCCGCGGTGCGCCGGACGTCGGTGCCCAGCCGGCCCAGGACGGGGCGGATCCCGCCGCCCTCGGTCAGCTCCTTGTAGTCCCTGGTCAACCGGTCGCTCAGCAGCAGGGCCCGGCCCACGCCGAACATGGCCAGGCGGACGGCGTGCAGCGGGAGGTCGCGAACCTGCTCGCCGACGGTGTCGCGGACCCGCTCCTTGAGGCGGCGCGGCGATCTCGTCATCGTCATCCACTCCCTGCTGTCCGGATCCTCGGATCGGTCGCTCGGCTCCTACCCGCTCGTCACATTTCACTCTGCCGCATGGGCGGGAGACCGGTCACCCCGGCCCGACGGATTCCGGGCCCGACGGGCCGTGGAGCCGATCACAGCGGGACCCGGCCGGAGCCCCGCCCCCCGCCGCGGCGCGGCGCCGCCGCCCGCGGCGGTACGGGAGCGGCCGACGCGGCCCCGTACGATAGGGGCATGACCTCCACCAGCCAGCGCAAGGTCCTGCTCGCCAAACCACGCGGTTACTGCGCGGGCGTGGACCGCGCCGTGCAGACGGTCGAGATCGCCCTCGACAAGTACGGGCCGCCCATCTACGTGCGCAAGCAGATCGTCCACAACGTGCACGTGGTCAAGACCCTCGAGGAGCGCGGCGCGATCTTCGTGGACGAGACCGAGGAGGTGCCCGAGGGCGCCATCGTGGTCTTCTCCGCCCACGGCGTCGCCCCCGCCGTCCACGAGGAGGCGCGCAGCCGCAACCTGCGCACCATCGACGCCACCTGCCCGCTCGTCACCAAGGTGCACAAGGAGGCGGTCCGGTTCGCCAAGGAGGACTACGACATCCTCCTGATCGGGCACGAGGGCCACGAGGAGGTCATCGGCACCACCGGCGAGGCGCCCGACCACATCCACCTGGTGGACGGCCCGGACGACGTCGCCAACGTGAAGGTCCGCGACCCGGAGAAGGTCGCCTGGCTGTCGCAGACCACCCTGTCGGTCGACGAGACGACCGCCACCGTCGCCAAGCTCCGCGAGCGGTTCCCCAAGCTGATCGACCCGCCGTCCGACGACATCTGCTACGCCACCCAGAACCGCCAGACCGCGGTCAAGGAGATGGCGGCCCGCGCCCAGCTGGTCATCGTGGTCGGCTCGGCCAACTCGTCCAACTCGATGCGCCTGGTGGAGGTCGCCAAGGAGCACGGGGCCGACAACGCCTACCTCGTCGACTACCCCGAGCAGATCGACCCGGCATGGCTGGAGGGCGTCACCACCGTGGGCGTCACCAGCGGCGCCTCCGTCCCGGAGGAGCTCGTGCAGGGCGTGCTGGCCTGGCTGGCCGAACGCGGCTTCGGCGACGTCGAGGAGATCGAGTCCGTCCAGGAGAGCATGCGCTTCGCTCTGCCGCACGAGCTCCGCAAGGATCTCCGCTCGGCCTGACAGGCGCCGACCGCCGCTTGAACCGGCCTTTGTTCCGCGTTCCGCTGCGCGCGTTCACCGCACGGACCGGCGTTCGGCCTGACCTGCGGCAAGGCGCGTCCGGCCCGGCCGCGTGACCGGCGCGCGGCCGGGTCAGTCGACGTCGCCGTGGTGGAGGCGGCGGTCGCCGGGGGAGGCCGGCGCCTCCTCCCACCTCACCGGGTTCTCGTTCTCCTCTTCCTCGAAGAGCCGGATCCGGGCCAGCTTGGCGCGCAGCTCCCGGACGTTGTCCGGCAGCCCGCGCGGCAGCGACAGCAGCAGCACCAGCAGCGTCCCCCCGAACAGCCACGGCGCGGTCGTGGCCAGCGACGTCAGCAGCCCGACCGTGACGCCGCGCAGCAGCGACTCCTCCCCGAGCGAGGTCAGGAACTCGGCCAGGGCGGTCGCCACGAGGAACACCAGCGGCGGGCTGACCACGAGCGTGAGCAGGTCGGCGGGACGGGTGGTCAGGACCGCCAGGACGCACCCGGCGACGAACCCGGCGCCGGCGGGCAGCGACCAGTCCAGCCAGCGCGACAGCAGCGCGCCCAGCAGTCCGGCGGCGAAGATCACCACGATGCCGCCGCGGGCCGTCAGCGCGACCGGCGAGCCCCCGCCCGAGCGGGGCCGTGGCGCGGCGCTCCGACCGCGCCGGTTCGCACGTCGCACAGCCCTCCCCGCGGCAGGCGAGGCGTCCCCCGACGCGTCGCGTACCGTCGATGAACTCATTGCCACCTCTCTCGCCGATCAATCTGATCAGGGATGGCCCGCCTGCCGAAACCTATCGGCTCGGTCGCCGGGTCCGGCCGGGAACGCGCGCCGTCCCGGGCCGTCCCGACGTCGCCGCCGGGGTCCCGTTCACTGTGATCCCGTTCGTCGGCCTCCCGTTCGCCGGCGTCGCGGAATTCGGCGGCCGACAGGGCGCGCGGGGTCTCCTCCACCGGGCCGGGGGAGTCCAGGGCCGCCTCCACCACGCCCAGCTCGTTCAGGCGCCGCGCGCTCGCCAGGACCCGCGTCTCCAGCGACCCCACCGTCCGGTTGTAGGACCGGACCGCGTTCGTCAGCGACCGGCCCAGCTCGTCCATGTGCCGCCCCATCGTGCCGAGCCGCTCGTACAGTTCCTTGCCCAGCTCGAACACCGCGCGGGCGTTGCGCGACAGGGCCGCCTGCTGCCAGGCGTACGACGCGGTCCGCAGCATCGTGACCAGCGTGGTCGGCGTGGCGATGTGCACCCGGTGCCGCATCGCGTACTCCAGCAGGCCCGGGTCGCGGTCGAGCGCGGGCGCCAGGAACGCCTCCCCGGGGATGAACAGCACGACGAACTCTGGGGCCGGGCTGAACGCCTGCCAGTAGGACTTGGCCGCGAGACGGTCCACGTGCTCCCGCAGGTGCCGCGCGTGCGCGTCCAGGCGCGCGCGCTCGACGGCGGGATCGTCGGCGGCGGCGGCTTCCAGGTACGCGGCCAGCGACACCTTCGAATCGACGACGATGTTCTTGCCGCCCGCGAGCCGCACCACCATGTCGGGACGCACCGTCGTCCCGTCGACCGTGGACGCCGCGGCCTGCTCGTCGAAGTCGCAGTGGTGCGTCATCCCGGCAAGCTCCACCACGCGGCGCAGCTGCAGCTCGCCCCACCGCCCCCGCGCCTCGGGGCGTTGCAGCGCTTTGACCAGCGCGCGGGTCTCATTGCGCAGCTGCTCGGAACTCTGCCGGACGAACTCCACCTGCTTGGCCAGCATGGCGTGCGATTCGCGGCGGCCCGTCTCGACCTCCCGCAGCTGCTCCTCCACCTTCGCCAACGTCTCGCGCAACGGGGCCACCAGGTGCTCCACCGCCAGCTTGCGGCGCTCCAGCTCGCCCGCGGCCTCCGCCCCCGCCGCCCTGAGCCGCGCGTCGGCCAGTTCGAGGAAGCGTTCGTTGCTGGCGTCCAGTGCCCGCGCGGACAGGTTCTCGAAGTGCTCGGCCATCCGCTCCTCGGCGTACGCCAGCTTCTCCTCGGCGGCCTTGGCGCGGGCGATCAGACCGGCCTGGCGCCCGGTGGCGAGCGCGAAGCCGACCACCACGCCGAAGGCGGCCCCCACCACCAGTCCGGCGAACAGCGCGAGATCCATTCGTTCATCGTGACAGCGCGGCCCGCCCCCACCGGGACGACGCGCCGAGACGACCCCGCCCCGGACATTCGCCGGACATCGCCCTCAGCGGCCACTTACGCGCGCGAAGCGGGCGCGGTAGCGTCCGGTGCCGTCGTGGCGCGGCCGTCCTCGAGGAGGCAGCATGACGACCAGCATCAGTGCCGAGACGCTTCGTCTCGTCGCGGCCACAGCGGCACAGCGCAAAGTCGCCAGGACGCTGGCGATGGAACCGGGCGGCCCGCCGACCCTGCGCGCCCGGATCGCCAACCAGGTCATCCGCGCGGTGCTGATGACGGCTTGGCGCTGCACGCCCGATTCCGAGGCGGGCATGACGCGCATGCAACGCGCCACCGACCTGTTGGGCCGCCTGTTGGCCGTTCCGCGCGGGGTGTCCATCTCACCGCAGGACCTGGGGGCGTGCACGGCCGAGTGGGTGCGCGCCGGCACGCCCGACGAACGCCGCGTCATCCTGTACCTGCACGGCGGCGCCTACTTCTTCGGCAGCCCCCGTCTGTACCGTCCGTTCACCTGGCGGCTGTCGGCCGCCACGGGACGCCCTGTGCTGGCACTCGACTACCGCCTGGCGCCGCGCCACACTCCCGGCGACGCCCTGGACGACGCGCTCACCGCCTACCGCTTCCTGCTGGGCAGCGGCTACAGGGCGCAGGACGTCGTCGTCGGCGGCGACTCGGCAGGGGGCCACCTGACTCTCGCGCTGCTGCTGGCGTTGAAGGAGCACGGCACGTCTCTTCCCGCAGCCGCCGTATGCCTGTCCCCGTGGGTCGACCTGTACTGCGAGGCCGACTCCCACCGTCTCAACCGCCGCACGGACTGCCTCCTCCCAGCGGACAAGCTCGCCTGGCTGGGCCGCCTGTACTGCCAGGAGAAGGAGGACGACGACCCCCTGTTCTCGCCCCTTCGGGGAGACCTGTCGGGCCTGCCCCCGCTGATGGTGATGGCCAGCGGCTCGGAGATCCTCCGCGACGACGCCCGCGATCTGGCCGCACGAGCGCGCGCGGCGGGCGTGCACGCCGTCCACCAGGAATGGGACGGCATGACGCACGTCTTTCCGGTGTTCGCCGAGTTCATCCCCGAAGGCAAGGCGGCCTTCCGGCACGTCGCCGAGTTCCTGCGGGCCGTCGAGGCCTGAACAGGCCGTTCGTCGATCGTCGGTCAAGCGGCCGGCCGTTCGACCGCGGCCACCGCCGGCGGGCCCGGCCGAGGCCCGTCCAACCTGCCGGGCCCCATAGACTTGACGGTCGTGAGCCTTTCCATCGGAATCGTCGGGCTGCCCAACGTCGGCAAGTCCACCCTGTTCAACGCGCTGACCAAGAACGAGGCGCTGGCCGCCAACTACCCGTTCGCGACCATCGAGCCCAACGTCGGCGTGGTCGGGGTGCCCGATCCGCGGCTGGCCCGGCTGGCCGAGATGTTCGGCTCGCAGCGGATCGTGCCGGCGACCATGGAGTTCGTGGACATCGCCGGCCTGGTCAAGGGCGCCTCCGAGGGGCAGGGGCTGGGCAACAAGTTCCTCGCCAACATCCGCGAGACCAACGCGATCTGCCAGGTCATCCGGGTGTTCGACGACCCGGACGTCACCCATGTGGACGGCGAGCCGGCGCCCGCCCGCGACATCGAGACGATCAACACCGAGCTGATCCTGGCCGACCTGCAGACGATCGAGCGGGCCCTGCCGCGCCTGGAGAAGGAGGCGCGCACCACCAAGGACAAGGACAAGCTCGAGGTCGTCGAGGCGGTCACCGCCGCGCAGAAGGTGCTCGACGAGGGCGTCACGCTGTTCGCGGGCGCCGCCCCCGCCGGGATCGACCTGTCGCTGCTGCGCGACCTGCACCTGCTGACCGCCAAGCCCTTCCTGTACGTGTTCAACCTCGACGAGGAGGAGCTCGGCGACGAAGGGCTGCGCGCCCGGCTGAGCGAGCTGGTCGCCCCCGCCGAGGCGATCTTCCTGGACGCCAAGATCGAGGCCGAGCTCATCGAGCTGCCCGACGACGAGGCGCTGGAGCTGCTGCAGGGCATGGGCCAGCAGGAGTCCGGCCTGGCGCAGCTCGTCCGCATCGGCTTCGACACCCTCGGCCTGCAGACCTTCCTGACCGCCGGCCCCAAGGAGGCCCGCGCCTGGACGATCCGCAAGGGCGCCACCGCGCCCGAGGCGGCCGGGGTCATCCACTCCGACTTCCAGCGCGGCTTCATCAAGGCCGAGATCGTCTCCTACGACGACCTGATCGCCGAGGGCTCCATGGCGGCCGCCCGCAGCGCCGGCAAGGTCCGCATGGAGGGCAAGGACTACGTCATGCAGGACGGCGACGTGGTCGAGTTCCGCTTCAACGTCTGACCTGGGGGTTCGAAGCGGGGCGCCCGCGCGGACGGGCGGGCCGCCCCTCGTACGGCCGTCCTTCGTGCAGTTGCACCGCAACCTGCGGACGCGCCCGGCCCGTGCGCCGTCGGGCGGTCGCGCGCGTCGGCGCGGAGCGGGCCGCGGGCGGCGAGCCGGAAGGTCGGAACGCTCTTGCCTCCGTGTCGGTGCTTGCGTGGCGACAAAGACAGGTCGTATGTCCAGTTGATGGTCTGATGTCTGATTCTCTGGTGATCGCCTGCTGAACTGCGGCGCGACCTGGAGGCGAAGTGTCCTGCGTGCCGCGGTGCTCGTCCAGAACAGGCGGCGGCGCGCCGTTCGGAACCCTGGATAGGGGATCGTCACCGTTTGGTCAACTTCCCCGTTCCGACTGAGGTGGATTGCATTATCCACAACCGCGTGCCGGGGCTGTGCTTCGCCGCGATGCGCTGGAACAATTGACGCTCGTGGTTACCCTGGGCCCTTAGTGGGGTCCGGAAACCGCCACGCCGCCCCTCGGGCGGGTGAGGGCCGCACCAGGACAGGACCAGAGCAGGACCAGGCACAGGCACACGACCGCGCCGACCGGGGGCGAGGCGCGAGCGGAGGCAGGATGGCTCGCAGGTCGGCCGTGGGACACGGCCGTGAGACCGCCGTGGTCGAGGAGACGGCGCCGGGCGGCGCCGCGCTCGGCCAGGCCGTCGATCCGTGGGACCCGCCGCGGGGCCGCGGGCGCGGGAAGCGCTCCGGCGGCGGCTCCGGCCCGCGGGGAGGCCGCTGGGGCGGCTCCGGCGGCCGCTGGTGGGTCTGGGTCGGCCGCGCCGTGCTCTGGGCGCTGATCATCGTCATCGTGGTCAACGGGGTGCGGGCCCCCTTCGAGCGCTTCACCGCCGAGGACTCCGGCGCGTCCGGGACGCAGCGTTCCGAGAAGGGCACGCGCTTCCCCACCAGCGCGGCGAGCGCGTTCGCGCTGCAGTTCGCCAACGTCTACCTCAACTACGACCAGAAGGACGCGCCGGCGCGCGAGGAGCAGCTGCGCGCCTTCCTGCCCGAGGGCGCCGACGGGCAGTTCGGCTGGAACGGCGTCGGCAAGATGCAGGTCCAGTCGGTCAACGTCGCCGGCGTGGACGTCAGGGACGACCACAACGGCGTCGTCACCGTCCTGGCGCGCAGCCAGGACAAGTGGCTCCGGCTGGCCGTGCCCGTCTACGCCGCCAACGCCTCGTCGCTGGTCGTCTCCGGCCGGCCCGCCCTGCTGCCGCCGCCCGCCAAGGCGGCTCCCCCGCAGCAGGGGGTGCGCGACCGCGACAGCGCGCTGGAGAGCGAGCTGCAGCCCGTCCTCGGCACCTTCTTCCAGGCGTACGCGAGCAGCAACCAGGAGTCGCTGGCCCGCTTCTCCGACGGCGCCGCCATCGGCGGGCTGGCCGGCGCGGTGACCTTCTTCCAGGTCCGCGAGATCGTCGCGCCCCGGGGGCCGGCGGGCGAGCGGACGGTCACCGCCACCGTGGCCTGGCAGCTGCCCGGCACCGGCCCCGGCGGCGCCGGCGGCGAGCTGGAGCAGACCTACGAGCTGGCGATGGTCAAGAAGGGGGCGAACTGGTATGTGCGGAGCATTCGCGGCGCCACCCCATTGAGCGGATCATGAGAGGCCACGACGTGAGACAACACCGGGGCCCGACCTCGGGCCGGGCCGCACGACCAGGAGGGTAGTCCGTCGATGCTGCAGCACATCTTGGCGTCCATTCCGCCGGAGGTCGTGGCGGCGCCGAACGACGAGCTGCGGACCGATCAGCTCGCGGACTGGCTGCGCCAGATATTCGGACCTTTGTTCCTTGTGATCGTCTCCATTGTGGCGATCTTCTTTCTGTTCACCCGAGAGATCACGCGTTTCGTGCAATTCATCGTCTTGGCGATCGGGATCGGGGTGGTCTTCTACGTTCCGAACATCATCGAGACCACGGCCAAGGCGATCGCCAAGGCCCTCGGCGTCGACTTGACCTGACCGGGGGCCGCGGTCACCGAGGGAGGTCGGAACGGCCCCGCGCGGGGCCGCAAGCGGCACTGTGCTTGCACGGTTAGGGGAGTTGGGGCGTGGACCTACCCACGTACACGAACATATGGCGCATCGAGAAGCGGCTGTACAAGCTGTACGACCTGCGGCTTCCGATGCCCCTGCCGCTCGTCCAGGTGGGCGTGTTCGCGGGCGTGTTCGTGCCGTGGATCGTCCTGCTCCGGTTCATCGGCGTCCCCTTCGAGTCCCCCTGGCACGTGCTCTACATCGTCCCGCCCGGGGTGCTGACGTGGCTGGCCACCCGTCCGGTCATCGAGGGCAAGCGGCTCACCGAGCTGCTGCTGTCGCAGGCGCGCTACCTGGCCGAGCCGCGCACCTGGTGCCGGCTGACCCCCATCCGCGAACCGCGCGAGGTCGTCGTCGTGGCGCGCGTGTGGCGCCGCGCCGCCGCACCGGAGCGCGCCGCCGGCAAGCAGCGCCGCAAGGCCCGCCGCTCTCAGCCGGCCGTCGAGCAGGCGCCGGTCCCCGTGCCGGTGCCGGGCCCCGCCGTGGCCTCCGCTCCGCAGCCCCTGGCCGAGTACGCCGCGCAACGCCGGGCCGCCGCGCCCGAGGCGGCGTACGGCTCCGCGGGCGCCCTCCCGGCGACCTCCGCTGAGGCCGGCGACAGCGGCCATGTCCGCTCCGGCGCCCTGGCCGCCGGAAGTCCCCCCGCCCCGGCGCCTCGCGCGCGCACCCCGTGGACGGACGCCGCCGGACCGGCGCCCTCCACGGCGGACACTCCCGCGCGTCCAGCGGCGCAGACGACGTCCGCCCAGTCCACCGCTCCTGCCCAGGCCGCGTCCGGCACCGCCTCCCCGCGCGCTCGCGCCGCACATGACGGCGCGGCGCCCCAGGCGGGGGTTTCCGGCCAGGGCGGGGGGCCGCGCACGTCGCCGTGGGCGCAGACGGCTCAGGCCGACGTCGCGGGAGCAGGCGCGGGGGAGGCGGCGCGTGCACGGGCCGCCGACGCCCCGGCGCCGTCCACCGCCCCCGCGTCCCCGCAGCCCCAGGAGGGGGCGCACGCCGACGAGAACGCGGCCCTGACCGCCTCCGAGGCGCAGGCCGTGGACTCCGCGCCCGCCCACAGCTCCGCCGCGACCGGAAGGCCGTCCCGCCCAGGCGGTTCCCCCGCGGACGCGTCGACGGGCGGAGAAGGCACAGTGGCGCGTGCGGGCTCCCCGGCGCGGGACGGCGACGCGCCGCAGGCGAGCGACGACGGAAAGGCGGCGACGCCGGATCCCGCGGCACCCCGCCGGACCTACGTGGTCGGCACCGAGAACGACGTGCGCGTCGCCGGTCCGGAGACGCGGTCGAAGCGCAAGGACAAGCCGTGGCGGCGCACCACCCGTGACATCGCGCACGAGGACGACATGTGGGTGGCGCGCCCCGAAGCCGCGGACGGCGGCGTGCCGAGCGAGCTCGAACGGCCGCCCGCAACGCCGACGCTCGACGCGCACCCCGACGGCCACGACGGCGGCGCCGGAACCCCCGCCGGGTCGGGCAAGCGCGCCTTCGCCTCGGGCGTGCGGCGTCCGGGCGAACCGGCGGAGCTGTGGCAGGCGGCGGATCCGCAGACACGGCGGCAGCGGCCCGCGCAGGCGTCGCAGCCGCCGACGACGCGTCCCGACATCCCGCGGCCGCAGGCCCGTCCGGACGCCACCCGGCCGGTCGCCCCGCAGCAGCCCGCCGCGACCCGCTCCGACATTCCGCGCGTCACCCGGCCCGCCCCGGCCGCCCGGCCGGGCGGTCCGGCGCAGCCGCCGCGTCGCGAGGACGCCGCTCGGCAGACCCGCACCGACATGCCGACGGTGCCGGGCGCCTTCGGAGGCGGCGCGCAGTCCGGACCTCCGCGGTCGCCGGAGCCCGCGCGGCAGCAGCAGCCGGCGCCGCAACAGCCCGCGCAGGGTGCGCGGCCGCCCGCTCCGAAGACGCCGTGGGCGAAGGGGCCGTCCAAGCCGCCGCGTCCGGCGCCCACCGACGCCCTGGTGTGGCCGCCCGCGCCTCCCGAGCCCCGCCCGGGCGAGCCCCAGGCGGGAGCGCCCCGGCCCGGTGAGGGGCGGACGGGCGCGCCGCGGCCCCAGGAGTCCGCCGGTGCGGCCCCGCGGACCGCGCCGCACGAGCCGCCTCGCGAGGTGCGTTCCGGGCCCGCGTCGCCGATTCGTCCCGGGCCGCCGCCCGCGCAGCCGCGCGTGCGCCCGCGGCCCGTCCCGCCTCCGCCGGAGCCGCCCGCCCACGGTCCCGCCATCACGCCGCCCGACCCCGAGCAGCAGCAGGCGTCGCCCGGCGGGCTGCGGCGACTGCTCCAGGCGGTCGGCGGCGGGCACGGCGAGGCCGACGCCGAGTACCAGGCGCGGCTGCAGCAGCCGTTCCAGGGCACCCGGCACATCGTGGTGCTCGGCTGCACCGGCGGCGCCGGGCAGACCGTCACCGCGCTGATGCTCGGCCACACCTTCGCCCAGCACAACGGCGAGCCGGTGGTGGCGATCGACATCAACCCGGGGCCGGGCGCGCTGGCGCGCCGCACCCGCAGCGAGACCAACGAGACGCTCACCGGGCTCATCACGCGCGCCGACCAGGTGACCAGCCTGACCGCGATGCGGCGCTACACCTCGCAGGCCAAGTCGGGCCTGGACGTGATCGCGGCCGGCAAGAACCCGCTGCAGGCGCTGGACGACCGCGACTACGCGCTGGCGATCCGCACCATCGACAAGTTCTACTCGGTGACGCTGCTGGACGCCGCCGCCGCGGTGGTGGCCCGCGTGCTGCCCTACGCCGACCAGCTCGTGCTCGTGGCCCCCGCCAGCGCGGACGCGCCGCGCGCGGTGGCGATGACGTTCGAGTGGCTGGACGGGCACGGCTACGCCGAGCTGCGCTCCCGCGCGGTGACCGTCATCAACGGGGTCAGCCGCCGCAGCATGGACGACGTCGAGCAGGCCGAGGCGGTCGCCCGGGGCCGCTGCCGGGCCCTCGTGCGCATCCCGTGGGACGATCACCTCAGCATGGACCGCGCGCCGCGCAACGAGCTGAGGTCGCTGCGCGCGCCGACGCGGCGCGCCTATCTCGCGCTCGCCGGGGTGGTCGCCGGCGGGTTCACCGTCGTGCCCGAGCGTTACCAGGAGCCGCAGCAGGAGCAGGAGGCCGCCCGATGAGCCCGCGCCCCGCCCACCGGAGCCGCCCGAGATGAACCTCGCGACCAGCCCCGCAACGGCCGTGTCGGGCGGTCCTGACATCCCGGTCTCGATGCGCGGCGTGCGGCCGTCCGATGCCCGACCGCGTCCCGCGGCGGCAGACCTCCCGGCACGGCGTGCGAAGCGGCCTTCGTCCAGCTACGGCCCCGGCGACGCCGCGACGACTTGCGCATCGACCTCCGCGTCGGCCTGCGCGCGGAGTGATGCGACGCCCCGCGCACCGATGCGCCCGCCGACCTCCGCGTCGTTCGGTGCGTCGGCCGATGTGACGCCCTGCGCGTCGATGCGCCGGCCGAACTTCGCTTCGGTGGATGCCCCGACCGGTGTGACGCCCTGGGCGTCGCTGTGTGCGTCGAGCTGCGCGGCGACTCGCGTATCGGTTGGTGCGCCGACCGGTGTGACGCCCCGCGCGGCGATGTGCGCGTCGGGCTGCGCATCAACCCTCGCGCCGGAGCTCGTGCCCACCCGTGTGTCGAGCCCTATGACGGCTTCTGGCACGGTCAGCGCGACGGCCGGTACGCGGACCCGCGTGTCCGTGTCGGTGCCGAGCCGCGCATCGGTTTGCGCGTCGATCGGCGCGGGGACGTGCGTGTCGATGTGGACATCGGGTACTGCGTCGGCACTTGTGCCGACTTGCTCGTCGAGATGCGAGACGGCTTCTGCGTCGGTCTGTGCGACGGCTGGTGCGACCTGGGCGTTCGTGTCGGCGTCGGGTTGTGCGGTTGGTGCGCCGAGCGGTGCGACCCCCCACCCGTCGATGTGCGGGGCTTCTGCTTCGGCGCTCGTTCCGCCTCGTGCGTCGAGGTGTGCGGAGGTTTTGGGAACGGACGTTCGTCCGGGCGTGACGTCGGCGATGGGCGCGGGCGCGGCGTGCATGCGGAAGACGCGGCGGCCTGTGCATGTCGCGGCGTCGGGACGATGTGCGTTGTCGGCTCGGTTGTCGGGCGGCACCCCCTGCAGGCCGCCCTGCCGGGCCGCGGCGTCCGTGCGCGCGGCGGCAAAGGAGCGCGTCATGCAGGCGTGCGCGCGCCCCGCCGCCGAGACGGGAGCGGCCGCCTGGGGCCGCCGGACGCGGCGAGACGTGAACCGGTGCGGCGCGAGCCGCGTGGTGAAGTCGCGCGGCGCGCGCCGGACGGCGAACATCGTGTGCGTTGGTAGTGGTCAGGCACGGCGAGACGCGACTCGCGTGGCGAGCGGAGCGGGGCGATGAGCAGGGCATCGAAGGCTCGGACGAGTCGGCTGGCGGTACGGTACTTCGACGACCGGGTGCTGCTCACCGACAGCGCGGCGTGGGCGTACTTCCGGCTGCCGACGGTGTCGTACGAGTTCACCACCGCCGAGGAGCGCGAGGCGCTGGCCACCAACATCACCATCGCGCTGGCCGGGATCCGGATGCCGGACGCCGAGATCCATCTGCGCATCGCGCACCGCACGTACCCGGCGGCGGAGTGGGCGCTGGCGCTCGACCGCACGTCCGACGGCGGGCCCGGCTGGCGCGAGTACCTGGAGGAGTCCTACGCGCACGTCTGGGCCAAGGACTTCTGGACCAAGGAGGTCTACCTGGGCGTGCGGCTCGGCCCGCGCGGGGTGGGCGCGCACCTGTCGGGCGGGGTGCTCTCGCAGCTGCTCGGCTTCTACAAGCGCAGCGAGAAGGTGCTGGGCATCGACGACGACGCCATCGACGACAAGGAGATCGCGCGCTGGACCGAGCAGGCCGAGCGGATCGGCCGGGCGCTGTCGTCGTCGGCGCTGCGCGCCCGGCACGCCACGTCGACGGAGGTGGCGTGGCTGTTCCAGCACGCGGTGACCGCGTCGCTGGCCGACCCGCCGCCGTCGGCGGTGCCGCGCCGCACGTGGGGCAAGGGCGAGATCGAGGCGCTGGTCGAGGGCGCCATCCACAACGGCCGCTCGTACCTGCGGGTGGAGCAGCCCAACTCGGGCGGCGTGGGGTCGGGCGCGACCGCGCAGTCCTACGTGGCGTACCTGTCGTTCGCGCGGTTCCCGGACATGATGCCGTTCCCCGACGGCGAGCCGTGGATGCACTACGCCGACGCGCTGCCGTTCCCCGTCGAGATCAGCTCGCGGATGAAGCTGGTGCCGCCCGCCAAGGCGTCCCGGGACGTCTCCCGCAAGCTGGCGCACGCCCGCGACATGGACCAGCACATCCGGGAGGCGGGCGCGGAGGCGCCGATCGCGCTGGCCGAGCAGATCGACGCGGCGCGGATGCTGGAGCACGGCATCACCAAGGAGCGGCTGCCGTTCGTGTACGGGTGGCACCGGCTGATCGTGTCGGCGCCGACCGAGGAGCTGCTCGCGCAGCGGGTGGACGCGGTCGTCGAGCACTACCGCGACATCGGCATCGACGTGGTGAACTCCACCGGCGACCAGTTCTCGCTGTTCTGCGAGTCGCTGCCGGGCGACCGGATCCGGCTGAACGCCTACGCGCAGCGGCAGCCGCTGCGCACCATCGCGGGCGGCATGCCCACCGCGACCGTCGACCTCGGCGACCGCCCGGACGAGAACTCCGAGGGCTGGGTCGGCCCGTACATCGGCGAGACGCTGGGGCGGGCCCGGTCCATCGTGCACTTCGACCCGCTGGTCGCCGCGGCCCGCAACCGTCCCACCGCCGTCGCGATCACCGGGGAGCCGGGCGGCGGCAAGACCACCCTGGCGCTGCTGCTGCTCTACCAGATGGCGCTGCGCGGCGTGACGATCGCGGCGATCGACCCGAAGGGCGACGCCGAGTCGCTGGTGGAGCTGCTGCGCAGGCGCGGGCGCAAGGCGCGGATCCTGCCGCTGGGGTCGGCCGCGCCCGGCCTGCTGGACCCGTTCTCGTTCGACGACGACCTGGCCGCCAAGAAGACGATGGCGACCGAGACGCTGCGGCTGCTGCTGCCGCGCATGTCCGAGGAGCGCGAGTCGGCGATGATCCAGGCGGTGGGCGCGGTCGCCAACGCCGAACGGCCGTCGCTCGGCAAGGTCGTCGACTACCTGGAGCAGTCCGACGACCCGGCGTCCAAGAACCTCGGCGCGGTGCTGCGGTCCATGTCGGAGATGCGGCTGGCGCGGCTGTGCTTCGACCCGTCCGGCGGGGAGCGCATCGACACCGAGGGCTGGACCACGGTGTTCACGCTGAGCGGGCTGACCCTGCCCGACATGGCGATCTCGCGGGACGACTACTCCTACGAGCAGCGCCTGTCGGTGGCGCTGATGTACCTGGTGTCGCAGTTCGCGCGGCGGCTGATGCACGGCCTGGACCGGCGGCTGCCCAAGGCCATCTTCCTCGACGAGGCGTGGGCCATCACCTCCACGCCCGAGGGCGCCAAGCTCGTGCCCGAGGTGTCGCGGATGGGCCGGTCCCGCAACACGGCCCTCATCCTCGTGTCGCAGAACGCCGGAGACCTTTTGAATGAACAGGTGACCAACTGCTTGTCGTCGGTGTTCTCGTTCCGCTCCTCCGAACGGGTGGAGGTCGAGAACGTGATGTCGCTGCTGGGGGTGGAGAACTCCGACGAGCACAGGGCCGTGCTGCGCAACCTGGGCAACGGCGAGTGCATCTTCCGGGACCTGGACGGGCGGGCCGGTCGCATCGGCGTCGATCTGATCTCCGAGGAGCTGCTGCGCTGGCTGGACACCAACCCGACCCGGTCGCGTCCCGGGTCCGAGCTCACCACGGCGGGGGCAGAGGTCGAGGAGGTCGGTCGATGAGGCGTCCCCGCACGGCGACGGCGGCCCGTCGCCTCCGTGCGCCGCGGCGCCGGCCCGCGGGGCCGGCGCGGGTCCGGGTGCAGCGGTCCCCGGCCGAAGGGCTGGACCCGGCCGTGCTCGCGTCGCGGCGGCCGCGGTTCCCGCGCCGGCGGCGCCGGGCCCGTCCGGCGCGCCGCCGGACGGCGGTGCTGCTGTCGCTGCTGGCGGTGTTCCTGCTCAGCCCGGTGGCGCCCGCGGGGGCGTCGATCCCGCTGCCGAGCCCGGGGGACGCGTGCCGCCCGGCCGACGCCCCGGCGCCCGAGCAGTACGGGTCCGGCACCGACGGGCTGATCAAGCCGCCGAACTACCCCGATGAGAAGCTGCGCCGGACGCCGGCCGACCAGCTGACCTACTACGACCGGTACGGGACGGCGGGCCAGACCTGGTACGCGGTCGACATGGGCTGCTCGGACGCGATGGCCATGATGGGCAACGCGCTGGCCAACACCACGTTCACGCTGGTGCGCGCCATCGACCGCACCACGATCAGCGTGTACCAGGCGGCCGCGTCCGACGCGCTGCTCGGCTGGCTCAAGAACACCGTCGACGGCGTCATCAGCGACATCGGCAAGACGTTCAACGCCCGCTACTGGTCCTGGGTGGTGATCCTGGGCGCGATGTGGCTGGCCTGGTGGGGGCTGGTGCGCAAGCGGGCCAGCAAGGTCACCGAGGGCGTGATCTGGATGGTCGCGGCGATGGTGGCGCTGATCTGGCTGATCGCCCGGCCGTCGGACTTCACCACGCTGGGCACCAAGGTGTCGGAGGCGACCAGCGCCGCGTTCAACGCCGCGCTGCCGCAGAGCGACACCCGCGGCAGCACCTGCATCCCGCGGCCGGACGGCAAGCCCGACCCGGCGGCCTCGGCGAACGTCGACGCCACCACCCGCAACGCCAACGGGCTGTGGGTGGCGCTGGTGTGCAAGCCGTGGCTGATGGGCGAGTTCGGCACCACCGACCCCAACGCCAAGATCGTCAAGGAGAACGCCGACAAGCTGCTGTGGGCGCAGGCGGTGGACCTGACCGAGACGCACGGCGGGCAGCGGGTCGACCTGGCCAAGAAGGCCGACGCGTACAAGGACGTGGCCAAGAACATCAAGGAGGAGCACGCCGGGGTCTACCCGCTGTTCCAGGGCAAGAACTGGACCAGCAGGCTCGCCGTGGCGTTCGGCGGGCTGTTCGCCGCGCTCGTCGCCGGGCTGCTCATCCTCGTCATCGCGATCGCGCTGATCGTGGTGAAGATCGCGTTCCTGCTGCTGCTGGTGGCCGGGCCGATCTTCCTGGGCATCGGCATCCATCCGGGCGTCGGCCGGGTGATCGCGGTGCGCTGGCTGGAGCTGCTGCTGTCGATGCTGCTCAAGCAGGCCGCGCTGATCGGCGTGCTGTCGCTGCTGCTGTGGGCGTACGGGCTGATCCTCGGCGAGACGCTGCCGTGGGGCCTGCAGATCCTGCTCATCGCGCTGGTGACGTTCGCCGCATTCGTCTACCGCAAGCCGTTCCAGCACCTGTTCTCCGCGGTCGGCTACTCGGCCGTGGGGGCGCGGGAGAAGAGCGAGGCGCAGCTCGACAAGTCGGTGATCGAGGCGCGCAAGAACACCACGGCGCTGGCGACCGCGGTGGTGCCGGGCGCGGCCGGCTACCGGCTGGGCCGCCTCGCCAAGCGGGACGCGGCGGCCGACGGGGCGTCGCTGGCGGACGCGTCCGTCGGCGCCGGCGTGGCGGACCGGCGCGGCGGGGTCGGCGCGGCCGCGGCCGGGGCCGGGGACGGCGCGTCCCCGGACGCGGCGCCGGTGCTGGCGGCCAAGCCGCGCACCGCGGGCGCCGCGGCCGGACGGTCCCGGCGCAGCGCTCCGCCGCTCAACCTGCCGTCGCGCGGCGGCCTGTCCGACCGCGCGGTCACGGCGCGGGGCGGCGAAGGCTCCGACGGCGCCGCCTCGTCCGGCGGCGGCACGGGCCGTCCCACCTCGTGGACGGGCCGCGGCGGAGCCGGGGGAGGCGACGGGACGTCGTCGGGCGGCGGCGGGTCGTCCGGCGGCGCGGGCTGGTTCGCCGGCGGCGGCCGCTCCACCGGCGGGTCGTCGAACGGCGGGCGGCCGAGCGGCGGATCGTCGAACGGCGGCCGGCCGCGGACCGGGGGCGGCGGCTCCGGGGCGTCGAGCGGCGGCTCTGTCGGTGCCCGGCGTCCCCGCAACACGGCCGCCGGCGTGCCCAGGCCGCGTTCGGGAGCGTCGAGCGGCGGCTCCGGCGGCGCGGGCGCTGAAGGCCGGCCGAAGCCTCCGCCGCTGTGGGCGCGTCGCACCCCCGACGAGGGGCCGCCGATGCCGTTCTGGCTCCGCCCGGTGGAACGCGAGCCGCAACGGGACGAGTAGATGAACCTGACCGACCGTCAGCGCAGACTTCTGTTCGCGGGGCTGGTGGTGGTGCTCGCCCTGGTCGGCGTGTACCTCACGGTCGCCTCGCCCGGCGGCGACGAGGACGAGGGGTCCGGCGGCGACCGGGGGACCGTCGCCCTGCCGGCCCCGACCGGACCGACCGGGCCCGCCTCCCCGCCGCCCGGCATCGCGTCGCCGGTGTCGCCGGGCGGCTTCGACATCTACCGGCTGCTGCCGTTCTCCCAGCGCGAGTTCGCCACGGCCGCCGACCTGGCGCAGCGGTTCATCGCCGCGTACGGCACGTACCGGTACGACGAGGGCCCGGAGGCGTACGCCGAGCGGCTGTCCGGCCTCGTCACCGACGAGCTGCTGACCGAGCTGGTGCGCGGCGAGAGCTCGCCGGGGCGGCTGGAGGAGCGCCGCCGCCAGCGGGAGACCGCCGAGTGCACCGCCACGCTCGACCGCATCCGCGACATCGAGGACAACTCGATCATCTTCCTGGTGACCGGCAAGCAGCGGATCACCCGCGGGGACGAGAAGCGCGACGACAGCCGGCAGTGGGCGGTGACCGTCGCGCGGGACGGCGGGTCGCTCCGCGTGTACGCCGTCGCGCCCGCCGACGTGGGACAGGCGGGGGACACCGGGTGAGCGGGCCGGCAGGACGCGCCCGCGTCCGGACCGGCGCGCGGCGAAGGAGCGGCGAGGTCGGGCGCGGCCGCCGCGCCGCCCGAACCGGCCTCGCGGACCTGGAAGCGAGCGGGGAACGGGAATGAATCGTCGCACGGTGCTGCTGGCCACGGCGTTCGGCGCGGTGGGCATGCTGTTCCTGACGTTGCTGGTCGTCCCGGTGCTGTTCGGCTCGACGCAGGTCCTGTTCGGCGGCGGTGGCGCGGGCGGCGCGGGCTGCGTCGACACCTCCCAGGCGGGGGTCCAGCCCGCCGAGGCGTCCGACGCCCGTTCGATCCCCGCCGACTACCTGGCGCTCTACAAGAAGGCGGGGGAGGAGTACGGCATCCCCTGGAACGTGCTGGCCGGGATCGGCAAGGTCGAGACCAACCACGGCACCTCCCGGCTGCCGGGCGTGACCAGCGGGGAGAACTACGCGGGCGCGGGCGGCCCCATGCAGTTCCTGGAGGCGACGTTCCGCGAGTTCGGCGTCGACGGCAACAACGACAACAAGAAGGACCGCTACGACCCCGCGGACGCCATCCCGTCCGCGGCCCGCTACCTCAAGCACAACGGCGCCCCGGAGCGCATGCGCACCGCCATCTTCATGTACAACCACTCCTGGGACTACGTGAACCTCGTCCTGGAGTGGGCGCAGCGCTACGCGGACGGCGACTTCAAGGTCGTCCAGTCCAACGGCATCGAGTGCGACGACAACGAGCTTCCCCCGGGCGTCGACGGCCTGGTGCAGCGCATCATCGCGTTCGCGATGGCGCAGCGCGGCAAGCGGTACATCTTCGGCGCCAACGGCCCGGACGCGTGGGACTGCTCCAGCCTGATGCAGGGCGCCTACCGTTCGGTCGGCCTGCGGATCCCCCGCACCACGTTCGAGCAGTGGCCGTTCGGCGTGCGCGTCCCCAAGGGCCAGGAGCGGCCCGGCGACCTGGTGTTCTTCAACTCGGGCCCGGGCACCAGCCCCGACAACCCCGGGCACGTCGGCATGGTCATCGGCGACAACAAGATGATCGTGGCGAGCTGCGCGACGTGCGTGCCGAACATCGGCGTGAAACCGTACAAGCGCTCCGACTGGGTCGGCACCACGCGGCCGCTGGCCACCGACAACCTGAAGCGGCAGCTCGCCGAACTGTACGCCTCCCGCTGACCGAACGTCCGCGGACGTGACAAGGCGGCGCGCCGAGCACGGCCGTTGGGCTGAGCGTTCGGGACGTGCACCCGGGCCGGATGCCGCGGTGTCGGGTGCGGTGTCCGTGATGGTGGCCGGCCATCGATGGCTTGAAGGGCCAGCTCGCCGAGTTGAACGGCCGCTCCCGCTGAGCGTCCCGGACGCGCACACCGCGGAGTCGGCGGGTGCGCAGTTCGTTGAGCCGTCCTCGTCACGCCGGAGCGGGCGGACACTGCGTCGCGAAGAGTGTGAACCTCGTCCCATGGCCGACGGCGGCCGCCCGGGGGCGTCCTGGTCGCGTCGTCGACTGGAATCCGGAAGGGACAGGCGCGGTGTGGTCATGGCGCCCCACGTTGGCGTCCCGCACGCCGAACATGACCGAACAGTGACAATGTGGAGAGCGAAAGGGGAAATCTCCGCTTCTGCGGGCTCGGCCGTGAAGCGGCAATCCGAGCACGTAGAAGCGGAAAACCCTCGCGTTCAGGCACAAAGAGACGCCGCGTGATCATCGTCTGATCCGCCCATAAAACAGATGGGGGATGCCGGTTCGCGTGGCATGCTGGCCGAGTGGAGCCAGAGCCTCGGACACCCGAGATCCGGTTGCGGATCGACCCGGAGTTGCTGTTCTTCCTGCCCGCCGCGCGCAGGCGCGAGGAGCAGACGGTGGCGTGCGACGGGACCTCGTCCCTCGGGCACGTCGTGGAGGCTCTCGGCGTCCCTCTGCCCGAGGTCGGCGCGCTGACGGTCGACGGCGCACGGGTCGATCCGTCGCACCTGCCGAAGCCGGACGAGCGGGTGCACGTGGCGGCGGTTCCGCGTCCGCAGCCGGTGCCGCTGGAGCCGGGCCAGGAGGCGCCGCGCTTCCTGCTGGACGTGCACCTGGGCACACTCGCGCGGCGGATGCGGCTGCTCGGCCTGGACACCGCCTACCACAACGACATGGACGACCCGGCCCTGGTCGTCCAGGCCAACGAGGAGCGGCGGGTGCTGCTCACCCAGGACCGCGGCCTGCTGCGCCGCCGCGCCCTGTGGTTCGGAGCGTACGTGCGCGGCGCCCGCCCCGACGACCAGCTGCGCGACCTGCTCGAGCGGTTCGCGCCGACGCTGTCGCCGTGGACGCGCTGCACCGCCTGCAACGGACGGCTGGTGCCCGTCGGCAAAGAAGAGGTCGCGCCCGAGCTGGCAGACGGGACCCGGCGCAGTTACGACGTGTACGGTCGGTGCACCGAGTGCGGCCAGGTCTACTGGCGCGGGGCGCACGGCGACCACCTGGAGAGGATCGTCCAGGAGGCCGCGCGCACGGTCGCGGCGGCTCGCGCCGCCCGACCGGCCCCGTCGCCCGGCGCGCCGCCGGAAACAGGGGCGAGCGGCGCGCTGAACGGCGCCGCGTCCTGAGAAGGGGGCTGGTCACGATCAACGTGGTGGTGGGCGCGGCGATCATCGCCGGCGGACGGCTGCTGGCCGCGCAGCGCGGCGAACCCCCGGAACTGGCCGGGGGCTGGGAGTTCCCCGGCGGCAAGGTCGACCCGGGCGAGTCGGACCGGGACGCCCTGATCCGGGAGTGCCACGAGGAGCTCGGCGTCAAGATCGCCCTGGGTGACCGGATCGGCGGGGACTGGCCGCTGGCGCTGGGCGTCGGCAGCGTCCTGCGGGTGTGGACGGCCGAGCTGGTCGAGGGCGAGCCGCAGCCGCTGGAGCATCTGGCGCTGCGCTGGCTCGCTCCGCACGAGCTGTACGACGTGGCGTGGCTGCCGGGCGACCTCCCGATCGTCGAAGCCATTCGCCCCTACCTGAGCTGATCGTTCACACACTGCCGCCGAGGGCAATGCCCACCTGCGGTCCCTCCCATCCGTCGGCCGTCCGCCAGATCACCGAGACGTCGAACGCCTCCGACAGCACGTCCACGGACCAGGGGTCGGCGGGCGCGCTGGGCAGGACAAGGAACCGCTGGTCGGCGGGCTGCCCCTCGGCGTACTGGACTTCCATGATCCTCAGCACCGCCTCGCGCAGGCGCGCATAGGTGGTCTCGCCCTTGCCGAGGACCTCGTAGAGGACCGTTCCAGCAGGTGTCTCGCACAGGATGTCGGCGGTCGGCGAGTGGGAGACCGGGGTGAGCTGCGCCCGGTGCAGCTCGGCGAGCAGTGAGAAGCGGACCTCCTCGTGCACGTGGCAGCGCCGCTCCTCGCGCACGGTCTGCTCCAGCGCGGAGATGAACGGCTGGAATCCGGCGGTGTGGTCGGCCGCCGCCTGGTCGGCGGCGTCGGCGTCGACGACGGGTACGGGCGTCACGGTGTCTTCCTCGGCTTCCTCAGGTGCGGCGGATTCCTCGGGTGCGGCGGACGGCATCAGCTCGGCGGGGATGGGATCGGCGTGCACAATGGTCAGCGACTGGGTGCATCGGGTGATGGCGACGTAGAGCTGACCGAGTCCCGACGGCTCCTGCTGGGCGATCATCGCCGGTTCGACGACGACCACGTGGTCGAACTCCAGCCCCTTGGCGTCCGGCGCGGCGATCACTAGCGGGAGGCGCTTGCCGCCGACGGCCGAAACGGCCTGTCGGGTCTGCTCCGCCAGCGCGTCCGGCACGATCAGCGTGACGGACCGCCGCGAGTGCGCCTCTTTCCCGAGGATTTCGAAGGCGCGTGCCACGGCCTCGGCGACCCGCTCGGCGTGGTCGGCGGCGGCGATCCGCAGCACGCCGTCCCCGCCCGGCCGGATCGAACGCGGGGCGGCGGTGCCCGGCGAGACCGCCGCCCCCAGCGGCCGCGCGAACTCCATCACCTCGCGGGGGACGCGGTATCCGATGGTCAGCTCTTCCAGATGCCAGCCCTCCTCGCCGCTGAGCAGGCCGGCCAGCTCCGCCCAGTCGGCGTACCGGTGGACGCCGGTGGTCTGGGCGAGGTCGCCGAGGATGGTCATAGAGCCGCTCGGGCAGCGCCGCGCCAGCGCGCGTGCCTGCATCGGCGTCAGGTCCTGGGCCTCGTCGACCACGATGTGCCGGTACCGCTGCGGCCCGTCCCCGCTGATCAGGACGCGCAGTTCCTCCAGGCAGATCAGGTCTTCCAGGGACCACGGCTCGTCCGCCATGCGCGCGGCCTGGGGCCGGTGAATGGCCCGCTGCTCCTCTTCGGTGAGGATGCCGTCGGCGGCCGCCCGCAGGGTGTCCGGGTCGTCGAGGAGTTTGCGCAGCACGGCCTCCGGGCTCACGTTCGGCCACAGGACGTTCATCAGCCGCGCGACCTGCGGATGCCGTTCGATCCTCGCGCGGATCCTCGGGTCCGGGCGGCCGGGCCGCGCTTCCGCGGCCGCCTTGGCCAGGCGGTTGACCACCTGGGTGCCGAACCAGCGGCGCCTCGTCAGATAGGGGCCCGGTGCATCCTCAGCGTTCAGGAGGCTTTCGAGTTCCGTGCGTGGGAGCGAGATGACGGAGCCCTCGAAGTCGAACCCGAACTTGCCGTCGCGGGCGATCCTGGCCAGAGCCCGGGTGCCGCCCAGATTGCGGACGGCCCGCTCCAGCACCGCGGCCATCCGCGCGTCCGCCTTCACCGCCCGGGCGGGCAGCGGGTCGCTGCCCCGCGGCTTGTCCCACAGGCGGCTCGTCTCGACGGGGACGACGCCACGTGTGCCGAGGCGGGGCAGGACGTCGCGGACGTAGGTCAGAAAGCGCCGGTGCGGGCCGACGACGAGAACGTCCTGGGTCCTGAAGTGCTTGTTGTACAGCAGCCAGGAGATGCGGTGCAGCCCGACCGCGGTCTTGCCGGTGCCCGGCCCGCCCTGCACGATCATGACGCCCCGGGGGGTGTCCGACACCAGCAGGAGCTGCTCCCGCTGGATCGTCTCGACGATGTCGCGCATCGTGCCGTCGCGTGCCCGCTCCAGGTCTTCCAGTAGGAAGTCGCGGAGCCGCTCGGGCTTGACCGGCTCGGTGCCGATCTCGTCCTGGTAGTCGCGGACGGTCCGGCCGTCGCAGCGGAGCCTGCGGCGCAGCGTTATCTCCTTCGCCTTGTTCGGCGGCCGGAGCAACCAGTCCTTGGCCTGCGGGCTCTGCCAGTTGATGACCACCGGTTCGAAGTCCGGGTCCCGTACCAGCCGCCGACCGATGTACCAGGTGCGCTCCGCGCCGTCTTCGACGACGTCGACCCGCGCCACGACCAGTGCCTCTCCGCCGAGGTCGTCCTCGCGCAGGATCTCCGGCGCCGCTTCCGGGATGAAGTCGGTTCCGGCGTGGGAATCGGTCGTTTGGTTCGGCTTGAGTTTCTCGCGGTTCTCGCGGAACCGCCGTTCGTAACAGGTGTAGGCGTAGTCCACCGCCTGCTGTTCTGCGGCGATGACCGCCGCCCGATCGACCATCTCGCTCCCCTCGTTCGCCTGTGGCGGGGGGAAGAACTATAACCACGCAGTAAGACAATCCCCACAGCTGTAGATGATCTTCTCTGTCGTTCTCCATCGAGGGGCGGAGCCCGGTTGACGCCAGCGGCGCCTCAAGTGTGTGCGCTCAGTGAACGAGCGAATCCGATTCCGGAGCCATTCAGTCGTCGTTGCGTGCGGGCGCCCCTAATGAATTTGCCATCGCAGGACCCGTGCGGCGATTATGGCGACCCTGCCGTGCAATGGCCGTCTGACCGTACAGTGAGACCACGCGGACGGCCTGTCATCCTGGAGATCACCTCAGGCGTCACTTGAGATGGCAGTGGCGTCGGGGTCGGGGAAGCGAAAGGGGCGCGGGGTGGACGTCTTCCAGGTGCATGAGCGGTTGATCGACGACTACGCCGCCTTCACCTCGTCGCTCGTCCAGGTGCGCGACGAGCGGATCGCTCGCCACCTGCGCAAGGAGAACGCCGACAAGGTGCGCTGGCCCGATCCTTGGCTCTCCCTCAACCCCAACTTCGAGCCGGGCGGAACGGTGTCGGAGCTGGTCGCCGAGGGCCTGCTGCACCCCTTCTGCGACCGGTTCTTCCGCGCCAAAGAGGGGGAGGACGATCCGGGGCGGCGGACGTTGACGCTGCACCGGCACCAGCGTGAGGCGATCGAGGCGGCGCGGACGGGCGAAAGCTACGTCCTCACCACCGGCACCGGCTCCGGCAAGAGCCTCACCTACATCCTGCCGATCGTGGACTCGGTGCTGCGCGATCCCGAGCCCGGACGCATCAAGGCGATCGTCGTCTATCCGATGAACGCACTCGCCAACAGCCAGCTGCACGAACTGCAGAAGTACCTCAACTGGGGGCTGGCGTCCGACGAGCGTCCCGTGTCGTTCGCCCGCTACACCGGCCAGGAGGGTGATGAGGAGCGCGACCGGGTGCTGCGAGGCAAACCCGACATCCTCCTGACCAATTACGTGATGTTGGAGTACCTGCTGACCAGGCCGGTCGAACGGGACCAGCTCATCGGAGCCGCCCGCGGCCTGCGCTTCCTGGTACTCGACGAGCTGCACACCTACCGGGGGCGGCAGGGGGCGGACGTGGCGATGCTCGTCCGGCGGCTGCGGGACGCCTGCGAGGTCCCCGACCTGCAGTGCATCGGCACGTCGGCGACGATGGCCACCGACGCCACGTTCGCCGCTGCCCAGGCGAAAATCGCGCAAGTGGCGAGCCGTCTTTTCGGCACGCCGGTCCGGGCGGAGCGGGTCATCGGGGAGACGCTGCGCCGTGCGACGACGAGAACCGATCCGGACGCGGCGGCCCTCCGCGCCGGCATGGACGCCGTGCTGCGCGGCGCCTCCCGCCGGTACGAGGAGCTCGTCGACGACCCATTGGCAGGGTGGATCGAGACCGCCTTCGGCCTGACCGAGGAAGAAGGCACCGGTCGCCTGGTCCGCCAGCGTCCCAAGACCTTGCCGACCGCCGCCAGGGAACTGGCGGAGGTGACGGGGGAGACACCGGAGCGCTGCGCGGAGGCGATCCAGGCGGCGCTGCAGCAAGGGGCACGTGTCCGGCATCCCGAGACCGGCCGGCCGCTGTTCGCGTTCCGGCTGCATCAGTTCCTGACCAAAGGCGACACCGTCTACGTCAGCCTGGAGCCGGAGGACGAACGGCACATCACCAGCCAGTACCAGGTCAGCGTGCCGGGTCACCGCGAGAAGATCCTTCTTCCGCTGGCGTTCTGCCGCGAATGCGGCCAGGAGTACCTGGTGGTGGCCCGGACGAAACGTGCCGACGGCGTCTTCTACACCCCGCGTTACGAGCAGGACGCGGCCGGAGGCGACACCGCCAACGGCTACCTCTACATCAGCTCCGACCACCCGTGGCCCGCCGACGACCCGATCAAAGCGGGGCGTTTGCCGGACTCCTGGTACGACACCGGTGACGACGGCGAGCCCTATGTGCTGCCCCGGTTCCGAGACCATCTGCCGCGGGAGGTCTGGCTGGGGGTGGACGGAAGCGAGCAGCCCAAGGGCGAGGGCCTGCGTGCCGCCTATTTCTCCACTCCTTTCCGCTTCTGCCTGCGCTGTCGCGTGTCCCATTCCCAGACACGTGGCAAGGACCTGGCCAAGCTGGCCTCCTTCAGCGCCGAGGGCCGCAGCTCCGCCGTCTCGGTGATCAGCTCCAGCATCGTGCGGAGCCTGCGCACCCAGGAAGGGCTGGACGACAAGGCCAAGAAGCTGCTGACCTTCGTCGACAACCGCCAGGACGCGAGCCTGCAGGCCGGGTTCTTCAACGACTTCGTGCAGGTCACCCAGATCCGGGGAGCTCTGTACCGCGCCGCCGAGGCGGCGGGTGCCGCCGGTCTGACGCACGAGACCGTGGCCCAGGCCGTGGAGAAGGCCCTGGGCTTGGAGATGCGGGACTTCGCCCAGAACCCCGAGGTGAAGTTCAGCCAGAAGGAGAACGTCCGCCGCGCCTTGCGTCAGGTGCTCTCCTATCGGATCTACGCCGACCTGGAGCGCGGCTGGCGCGTCACCATGCCCAACCTCGAACAGACTGGCCTGATCCGTTTCGACTACGTGGATCTGGCAGAGATCGCGGCCGACGAGGAGTGCTGGGAGGGAACCCACTGCGCGCTGCGCGAGGACGAGCCCGCCCACCGTCAGCAGCTTGCCCACATCCTGCTCGACGAGATGCGCCGCGCTCTCGCCGTCGACATCGAGGTGCTGACGCAGGAGGGCTTCGAGCGCCTCCAGAACCTGTCCGACCAGCTCCTCACCGGCCCGTGGGCGCTTGCACCGGGCGAACCGCGCATCCCCGCGCGAACGGTCTTCGCCTGCCCGGCGGGCCGCGGGGGCAGCCGTGACAGCGTCCACTTCACCGGCCGCACGGCGCTGGGCAGCTACCTGCGCAGGCCCAAAGAGTTCCCCAACCTGCGCGGGACGCTCTCGGTCGCCGACGCTCAGGAGATCATCACCGACCTTCTCACCGTTCTGGAGACCTACGGCCTGCTCACCACCGTCACCGAGAACCGGCAGGGCGTGCCCGGGTACCGACTCAAGGCGTCGGCGCTGATCTGGCGTGCGGGGGACGGCACATCGGGAGCGCCCGACCCGCTGCGCAAGGTCGTCGACCCTGAGGTCGGCGCTCGCGTCAACGAGTTCTTCCGCGATCTCTACCGGGAGACGGCCGTCCAGCTGCGGGGCCTGGAGGCGCGCGAGCACACCGCGCAGGTCCGCAACGAGGACCGGATGCAACGCGAGCAGGATTTCCGCGAGGCGAAGCTGCCGCTGCTGTACTGCTCGCCGACCATGGAACTCGGGGTGGACATCGCGACCCTCAACGCGGTCGGCATGCGCAACGTGCCGCCCACCCCGGCGAATTACGCCCAGCGTTCCGGTCGCGCCGGACGCAGCGGGCAGCCCGCCTTGGTGACGACCTACTGCTCGACGGGCCGCGCGCATGACCAGTACTACTTCCGGCGTTCCGAGCAGATGGTCGCCGGGAGCGTGAAGCCGCCCCGCCTGGATCTGACGAACGAGGACCTGCTGCGCTCCCACGTCCACGCGATCTGGCTGGCGGAGACCGGGGTTTCGCTCGGCGCTCGGATGGGCGACGTGCTCGACATCTCGGGGGAGGAGCCGTCCCTGGAGATTCATCCGCACCTGCTCGACCAGTTCCGGGACGAGAACGCCCGTCGGCGCGCCATCGACCGCGCGGTCCGGGTGCTCGAGGACCTGATGGTCGCCGGGCCCGACCGCCCGTCCATCAAGGACACCTCGTGGTGGTATGAGGAGTGGGTGCACGACGTGGTCCGCGGGGCGGCGGACCGGTTCGACGCCGCCTGCGACCGCTGGCGGCAGCTGTACCGGGCGGCTCTTGCCGAGCAGCGCGAGCAGAACCGTCGCGTTCTCGACTACGCGACGTCGCCGAAGGCGCGTCAGCAGGCGCAGCGTCGCCGGATGGACGCCGAGAACCAGCTCAAGCTGCTGAAGAACGAAGACTCCGAGCAGCAGTTCAGCGATTTCTACACCTACCGCTACTTCGCGTCTGAAGGGTTCTTGCCCGGCTATTCGTTCCCACGGCTTCCGCTTGCCGCGTACATTCCTGGGGAACGCAGGCGCGGCACCTATATCCAGCGGCCCCGGTTCATCGCCGTCGGGGAATTCGGCCCGGGAGCGCTCATCTACCACGAGGGCGCCCGTTACCAGGTGAGCAGGGTTCAGGTGCCCGCCGGGGCGGAAGCGGGCGAGGTGGCCACCACCGAGGCCCGCATCTGCGGCTCCTGCGGTTACTGGCATTCCCGCGCGGCGGGCACGGACCGCTGCGAGGAGTGCGGCGCCGAACTCGGCGGCGCGCTCTCCGGATTGATGCAGTTGCAGACCGTGCACACGGTCCGCCGTCAGCGAATCTCCTCGGACGAGGAGGAACGGCGCCGCGCGGGCTTCGAACTGCAGACCGTTTACCGGTTCAGCACCCATGGCACCCGGCCCGGGCGGCTCCACGCCACCGTCGAGGCCGGCGACGGCACGCAGCTCGCCGAGTTGGTGTACGGGGACGCCGCCGCCATCCGCGTCATCAACCGGGGGCGCCGCCGCCGCAGGGACCCCAGCGACGTCGGTTTCTGGCTGGACCCCATCCGTGGCCGCTGGCTGAGCGAGAGCCAGGCGGCCGACCTCACCCCCGAGGACGCCGAGCTCGGGTCCCTCAAGGACGCCGTGCGCGCGGTGAAGGTCATCCCGTTCGTTGAGGACCACAAGAACATCTGCGTGCTCCGCCTGGCCCGCAGCGTCTCGGAGATCGAGGCGGTCACTCTCCGCTACGCCCTGGAACGCGGCATGGAGGCGCTGTTCCAGTTGGAGGACTCCGAGCTGACCAGTGAGTCGCTGCCCGACCCCGAGAGCCGAGGCCGGATGCTGTTCGTGGAGAGCGCCGAAGGCGGCGCCGGCGCGCTGCGCCGCCTGCACGACGAACCGGAGATCCTCGCGGAGGTCGCCAAGGCCGCCCTGGAGATCATCCATATCGACCCCGTGGACGGAAGCGACAAGGGCGGCGCGCCGGGCGCGCGGGAGCGCTGCGAGCGCGGCTGCTACGACTGTCTGCTCTCCTACACCAACCAGTTGTTCCACCAGTTCATCGACCGGCACACCGTCGTCGGACTGCTCACCGAGCTGGCCGGGGCCACGACCAGGGGCCGCCGCGCCCAGACCGGCACGCTCGACGAGCACGCCGGAGGGCTGTCCGCCGATTCGGGCAGCGAGCTGGAGCGCCGATTCGTCACATTCCTCAAACAGGGCGACTATCGTCTTCCGGACGAGGCCCAGATGCTGGTCCCCGACGCGCTGGCCCGCCCCGACTTCGTCTACCACCTGGCCGCCGGGCCGGTCGCGGTGTTCGTGGACGGCCCGCACCACCGGCATGAGGCGGTGTGGGAACGCGACGTCCAGGCGGAGGGCCGGCTGCTGGACCTCGGCTGGCTGGTGATCAGGTTCGGGCATGACGAGGAGTGGAGCGAGATCGTGCGCAAGTACCCCAGCGTGTTCGGCCCTGGTCGGAGCAAGGGCTGATGGCGGGGACCGGGTACGCGCCGGGCTCGTTGGTCACCGCGCGCGGTCGCGAATGGGTGGTCCTGCCGGAAAGCACCGACGACTTCATCGTCGCCCGTCCGCTCAACGGGGACGGGGAGTTCACCACCGGCCTGTTCGCCGACGAGGTGGAGCCCGCCAGCTTCCCCCGGCCCACCGCCGACCCGCGCGACATCGGCGACAGCGTGGCGGCCGGCCTGCTGCGCACCGCCATGCGCATCGGCTTCACCTCTGCCGCGGGGCCGTTCCGGTCGCTGGCCTCCATCGCGGTGGAGCCGCGCCAGTACCAGCTGCTGCCGCTGCTGCTCGCTCTGCGCATGGACACGGTACGGCTGCTGATCGCCGACGATGTCGGCATCGGCAAGACCGTCGAGGCCGCGCTCATCGCCAAAGAACTGCTGGAGCAGGGCGAGGCCGAACGGCTCACCGTGCTGTGCTCCCCGGCGCTGGCCGAGCAGTGGCAGGCCGAGCTGCGCGACAAGTTCGCCATCGACGCCACCCTCGTCCTGCCCTCGACCGTGGCCAAGCTGCAGCGCGGCATGCGCAGCGACGAGTCGCTGTTCGAGAAGTACCCGTACACGGTGGTGTCCACCGACTTCATCAAGGCCGAGCGGCGTCGGGCGTTGTTTCTCCGCAGCTGCCCCGATCTGGTGATCGTCGACGAGGCGCACACCTGCGTTCCCGCCGACGGCGCCGGGGGCGACCAGCGGCAGAAGAGGTACGAGCTGCTGAGCGGCCTCGCCCAGGATCCCGACCGGCACCTGGTCCTGGTGACGGCGACGCCGCACAGCGGCAAGGAGGACGCGTTCCGCGACCTCATCGGGCTCCTCGACCCTGAACTGGCCAAGGTCGACCTGGAGACCGAGAAGGGCCGTGACCGGCTCGCCCGCCACTACGTGCAGCGCCGCCGCCGCGACATCCGGCGCTACCTGGACGAGAACACGCTCTTCCCCGAGGACCGCCAGTTCAGGGAAGAACCTTACGAGCAGTCCAGCGAGTACGCCGAGCTCATGCGCCAGGCGCTGGACTACGCGCGCAAGACGGTGAACGACCGGTCGTACGGGGCCGACCGCCGTCCGGTGCGCTGGTGGTCGGCGCTGGCGCTGCTGCGTTCCATGGCCTCCTCTCCCCGCGCGGCCGCGGAGACTTTGCAGACCCGTGCGGCGGCGGCGGCTGCGGAAACGCCTGCCGAGGCCGACCGACTGGGCGCCGCAGGCGTCATGGACCTGGTGGACGACGAGGCGATCGAAGGCATCGACGCCGCACCCGGCGCCGACGATGAGGCGCTGCCGAGGTCGGCCCGCGACAAGCTGCGCGCCATGGCCCGCACCGCCAAGTCCCTCGAAGGGCCGGAGCACGACGCCAAGCTCGCCAAGCTGATCGACGTGCTCAAGGAGCTGCAGGCCGACGGCTACGACCCGATCGTGTTCTGCAAGTACATCCCCACCGCCGAATACGTCGCCGAACACCTCGCCAAGGCGTTCGGCCGCAAGGCCACGGTCGCGTCGGTGACCGGCACCCTGCCTCCTAGCGTGCGGCTGGACCGGATCGAGCGTCTCACCAAACAGAAGGGGCGGCGCATCCTCGTCGCCACCGACTGTCTGGCGGAGGGCATCAACCTGCAGGAGCACTTCCAGGCGGTCGTCCACTACGACCTCGCCTGGAACCCGACCCGGCACGAGCAGCGTGAGGGCCGTGTCGACCGGTTCGGCCAGCGTCGCAAGATCGTCCGAGCGGTCACGCTCTATGGCATCGACAACGGCATCGACGGCGTCGTGCTCGACGTGCTGATCCGCAAGCACGCCACCATCGCCCGGCAGACCGGCGTCGCCGTTCCCGTGCCCGAACGCAACGAGACGGTCGTCAAGGCCCTGGTCGAAGGGCTGCTGCTGCGCGACCGAAGCCCTGAGCAACTCGCCATCGACATCGAGGTCGCCCAGAACCGCGACCAGCTGCACCGCGAATGGGAGAGTGCAGCGGCCCGCGAGTCCAAGGTGCTCACCAAGTACGCCCACTCCGGGGTGAAGGAGCTGGAGGAGGTGCGCCGCGAGGCCACCGAGGCGCGCACCGCCCTGGGCCGCCACACCGACGTGGCGCGCTTCGTCCGCGAGTCGCTGTCCTCGCTCGGCGGCGCGATCCAGGTTCGGGAAGACGGATTCACCGTGCAGACCCAGGGCCTGCCCATCGGCGTGCGGCACGCGCTCGGCCTGATCGGCGCGGCCGACGACGAGGCGAAGGCCCCGGAGCTGGTGTTTCGGCACGACCTTCCCGTCTCGCGCGGCGAGCACGCCCTCGTCCGCACGGACCCGGCCGTCGTCGCGCTCGCCCGGTACGTGGTGGACGCGGCTCTCGACCCCGAGATCCCCGACGGGCACCGGCCCGCCCGCCGCTGCGGCGCCATCCGTACCCGTGCCGTCACCGTCCGGACGACCCTGCTCCTCGTCCGATACCGCTTCCATCTGCACGTGCCCGGCCGAGCGCAGCCGCGTGCTCTGGTCGCCGAGGACGCCCAGATCGTCGCCTACCATCCGACCCCTGAGGGACGCCGCTGGCTCGACGACGAGGAGGTGGCGACGCTGCTCGGCGCCGGACCCGACGCCAACGTGCTGCCCGAACTGGTGCAGCGCGCCGTGGAAACCTCGATCGCCGAACTCGGTGCCCCGCCCCGCCCGGGGGAGCCCGCGCCGGCCGGCTCGGTCCAGGCCGATCTCGACGCACGCGGCCACGAGCTCGCCGACCGGCTGCTCAGGACCCACCGGCGGGTGCGCAGCTCGGTGGGCGCGATCCGCCGCGGCCTGAAAGTCATCCCGCACGATCACGCCGACGTGCTCGGCGTCTACGTCTACCTTCCCGCCGGAGGTGGCCGGTGACGACCGTTTCCCCCTACACCGCCGTACGGATCGAAGGCGGCCTCCTGTCCGCCGACCTTATCGAACGCATCAGGGCCGCCGACCGCGATCTGGACGGCAATCGGCCCGAGGACTACCACCTGGCCGCGGGTGAACGCCTCGGTGAGGCGGCCAGCCGCAAGTGGGAGTACCTGACCGGCGCCTACCGCGCGTTCCGTGAACGCCTCGCCGCGCTCCCCGAGACCGACCCCGCCACCACCGAGACTCGCGAACGCTGGCTGCTGCGCCTGTTCGACGAATTCGGCTTCGGGCGCCTCACCTACCTGCGCGGCGGCATCACCGTCGGCGACAAGACGTACCCGATCTCGCACCAGTGGGGCGAGCACGTCGCCGTCCACCTGCTCGGCTGGAACGCCGATCTCGACCGTCGGACCAGAGCGAAAGGCGAGACCGGCCGCGCCCCGCAGTCGATGGTGCAGGAGTTCCTGAACGAAAGCGAGCGCCACCTGTGGGCAGTGCTGTCGAACGGCCGCGTCCTGCGCATCCTGCGCGACTCCTCCGCCCTGATCGGCTCCGCCTACATCGAATTCGACCTTGAAGCGATCTTCGAGGGCGACCTGTTCTCCGAGTTCGTCCTGCTTTTTGCGCTTCTGCACTCCTCCCGCTGGGAACTTCTGCCGCGCGAGGACGACGCCGAGCCCACGGCCGCCGACTGCTGGCTGGAACGCTGGCGCAACCATGCCATCGAGACCGGAGCCCGCGCCCGCGAACAGCTCCGCAAGGGAGTCGAATGCGCCCTCAACGAGCTGGGCACCGGCTTCCTGGAAGCCAACCCCCGCCTGCGCGAGGAGCTGGCGTCCGGACGCCTCACCCGAGAGGACTTCCACCACGAACTGCTTCGGCTGGCCTACCAGCTGATCTTCCTGTTCGTCGCCGAGGACAGGAACGTCCTTCTGCGACCCGACCCCGAGAACGCCACCCCGGACGAACGGGCTAAACTTCAGGCGGCCCGCGAACGCTACACGGCCTACTTCTCCACGGCCCGCCTCCGCCGGATCTCCACCCGCCGCCGAGGCGACCGGCACACCGACCTCTGGCGCACCCAGGTCCTGGTGTTCGACGCGCTCGGCTGCGAAGACGGCCGCCCCGAACTCGCCCTCCCCGCCCTCGGCGGCCTGTTCTTCCGCGCGGGCGACCCCTTGGCCACCGACGACGTAGCCCCCGACCTGCTCCGCGCCTGCGACCTGACCAACGAGCGCTTCCTGTCCGCGATCCGCCACCTGTCGACGTTCAAGGACAAGAAGGGCCGTGTCCACCGCGTCGACTACCAGCACCTCGACGCCGAAGAACTCGGCAGCGTCTACGAGTCCCTGCTGGAACTCGAACCGCGCGTCGACAACGCCGAGCCGCGCTTCTGGCTGGAAGAACTGCCGGGCAACAAGCGCAAGACCACCGGCTCCTACTACACGCCTACGGACCTGATCGACGAGCTGCTCAAGACCACGCTCGATCCGGTCGTCGCCGAGTACGCGAACCGCCGGCACCACCCCGACGACCTGCTGGACATCAAGGTCTGCGACCCGGCTTGCGGCTCCGGGCACTTCCTGGTGGCCGCCGCCCGCCGCATCGCCAAGCGCTACGCCGCCATGGCGTACGGGGATGACGAGCCCACCCCGGCGGCGATCCGCGAGGCGATGCACAAGGTCGTCCGCAGCTGCATCTACGGGGTGGACATCAACCCCCTTGCCGTCGAACTGGCCAAGGTCTCCCTCTGGCTGGAATCCCTCCAGCCCGGTCTCCCACTGGCCTTCCTGGATTCCCACATCAAGGTCGGCAACTCCCTCCTCGGCACCACGCCCGCGCTCCTGTTCAAGGGCATCCCGGACGAGGCGTACAAGCCCATCGGCGACGACGACAAAAAGATCGCCGCCCAGCTCCGCCGCGAGAACGCCCAAGAGCGCGGCGGCCAGCTCGAACTCTGGGATACCTCCGAGCAGATCGGCCCAGAGGGAACGGCCTCGCTCACCAAGGCCGCGACCGAGCTGAACAGTATGCGCGTCCGCTCGATCGCCGACATCCGCGAGCAGGCCCGCCGCTTCCGCGCCCTGATCGGCTCGCCAGACCTGCAGCTCCGCAAGCGCATCGCCGACGCTTGGTGTGCCGCATTCGTCTTCCCCAAGAACGCGACCGCGCCCCGCGGTATCACCACCGCCACCCTCAAAATCATGGGCGGCGATCGCGAGACGGAAGGCTTCTATCCCCGCTCCCGCCCCACCCCGGAGATGGAACGGGAGCTCGACGACATCGTCGAGCAGTACGGCTTCTTCCACTGGCATTTGGAGTTCCCCGACGTCTTCCGCGTCGGCGATGACGAAGCTCGCGACGCCAACCCTGACACCGGCTGGCAGGGCGGCTTCGACTGCGTCCTCGGCAACCCACCGTGGGAGAAAATCGAACTCAAGGAGCAGGAGTTCTTCGCCTCACGAAGCGAGAAGATTGCAAAGGCGCCCAATGCCAGCGAACGAAAGAAGCTGATCAAAGCGCTAGAAAAAAGTGACGATCGGAACGATCGATCTCTATATCTAGACTACAGCCGAGAATTTAGAAGGATTGCTGGAGAAAGTCTGTTTCTCCGTGGCTCCAAGCGCTATGAGCGTACGGGGCAGGGGCGACTTAATACCTACGCTGTCTTTGCTGAGACTGCTCAGACGATCATAAGTCCGCTCGGTCGCAGTGGTCTTGTCCTTCCAACTGGCATCGCAACTGATGCCACTACGGCCTTCTTCTTTAAGGATTTGGTGACCAATGGCCACCTTGCCACCTTCTTGGAGTTTGAAAACGAGGAGTTTCTGCTAAGCAGGGCGGTGCATCATTCCACGCGGTTTTGTCTGTTGAGTACGTTGGGGCGGCAAGTCAAGCTTGAGAAAGCAAGCTTCTCATTTGGGGTTCGGAGAATGTCGGACGTTGAAAGTCGTCGGTTCACGATGTCGCCCGAAGATATCTTGCTCATCAATCCCAACACGGGAACTGTTCCCCTCTTTCGCTCCAGACGGGATGCACAGATAACGCTCGATATCTATCGTCGGGTGCCTGTGCTTTGGAGGGAGCGGCCGAACAATAATTCGTGGGGCCTTTCGTTCATGCAAGGCCTGTTCAATATGGCTACAGACTCCGGTTTGTTCAGAACTCGGGAAGAGTTGGAAAGTGAGGGTTGGACTCTTCGGGGCAACGTCTTTGTTCGAGGTGAGGAGCGGATGCTTCCGCTCTACGAGGCCAAGATGGTCCACCACTTCGATCACCGGCTTGGGACGTACGAAGGGCAGACCGAAGCGCAAGCGAATATGGGCACGCTGCCGCGCCTAACCTTGGAGCAAAAGCGTGATCCAGAATGTGTGACGATGCCCCGCTACTGGGTGGATGGGCGAGAAGTTGAGGAACGACTGCGTGACAAGTGGGATCGCGGGTGGCTTATCGGTTGGCGAGACGTCGCCCGTAGCACGGATGAACGTACGCTGATATGTGCCCCACTGCCGCTTGTCGCAGTGGGGCACAAACTGCCTTTGCTCTTCGTTCTATCGCGGGCTGAGTGCTTGATCGCAAATCTTGGCAGTTTTGTTGTGGATTATATCTGTCGGCAGAAGTCGGCAGGTACTTCGGTAGCATATTTTGTGCTCAGGCAGCTTCCGGTCATCCCGCCAAGGGAGTATGGTAAGCAGTCGCCCTGGAAGGCTGGCGCGACTCTGCATGACTGGATATCTTGGCGCGTGCGTGAATTGGTGTATACATCCTGGGATATGAAAGGTTTTGCTGCAGATGTTGGTTGTGATGGAGCGCCTTTTGTTTGGGATGAGGAGCGGCGCTTCGCGATTCGGGCGGAGTTGGATGCCGCCTACTTCCATCTTTATGGTGTTGCTCGCGATGACGTCGAGTACATCATGGACAGTTTTGGGGCGTTCCGCAGGAATGATCCAGGGCGGTTCACGCGGACGAAGGTGTTGATCCTGGAGATCTACG
The DNA here is from genome assembly GCA_003001795.1 of Actinomadura viridilutea. GTDB lineage: Bacteria > Actinomycetota > Actinomycetes > Streptosporangiales > Streptosporangiaceae > Spirillospora > Spirillospora viridilutea. The sequence goes on from PVNI01000001.1 coordinate 516,408, forward strand.
ACGCGATGGCGCGGGCCATAGAGACCGGGGAGCCGTACAAAACCATCCTTGATCCACCACCTGGGGAAGGTCCTCGGCACCCAGATATTCAGGTGCAGTCGGCTTCATAAACACCTCGACCTTGAGTTAGTTGATATCACCTCAAGGCTGGTGAGTGTGGGCATTGCGTCAACGGGGGAGTGAGTAAACCGACTTCAGGAAGGCACGCCACTGCTTCTGGGTGAGTTCGAGGGGACGCCTGGAGCCTTCGAGTCTTGATGTCGATGGTGCCATCGGCGGCGCGAGCAGCCTCGACGCAGTCGCCGTTCGCCTCGCTGTAGCTCGACTTTCGCCATTCTCCGTAATGAGAGGCCATGCTCTTGATCCTGTGCGTTTGAGCTGGTCTACCGGTGACAGTACGGCGAGACGGGGCGATGGTGTCGTGAAAGTGGTCCGGCCTTGAGGCCAGTGTTTTGGTCTCAAGGCCGGTGTGGTTGTGTCAGTGGTGTTCGCGGAGTGTGTTGAGGAGGGCGCGCCATTCGTTGGGGGTCAGTTCCAGGGGGTTGCCTGGGGCTTTGGAGTCTTGGATGGCGATGGTGCCGTCGGAGGCGCGAGCTACTTCGACGCAGTGACCATTAGGTTCGCTGTGGCTTGATTTGCGCCAGGTGTTGAAGTGCTTGGTCATGTTCTTGATCCTGCCTGGTCTGTCAGCCGATCGGCTACCCGTTTGAGGAAGGCGATGCTGTCGTCCGGAGACAGTGCGGCCTCTCGTAGACGGTCATACATATCGGTATACCGCTTCACCTCGTTGCGCTGAGTAAGGATGAGGTCAGTGGTGATCGTGTCTACGACGACCAGTGGCGGGTCTCCTGGTTCGGGAAAGGTGTAGAGGTAGAACGACGCCTTGGGCAGGAACCCACCCGGAATCGGCTTGTCAGACGGCAGCACCATCACCCTGATGTGCTCCTCTGATGAGACCAGGGTGGTTATGTGGCGGAGTTGGGCGGCCTTGATCTCAGGAGGTACCGCCAGCCTGTGGATCATGCTCTCGTCCAGGATCGCCTCGTAGGTGGGGCCGCCCGGCTGTAGCAGACGCTGCTGGCGCTGCGTGCGTGCGTGAGCCATCCGGTCTGGCCGGTAGTCCAGCGTTCCTTGACGCTCGTCCAGTTCGACCAAGGCGTCGACGTACTCCGGAATCTGGAGCAGGGCTGGGAAGGCGGATTGGTCATAACCGCGGATGGTGTCCGCGTTGGATTCCAGGTCGGCGGCGAGGCGCTGGCGGGGGCCCATGGACGCGCCGTAGCGGTCCCACCAGCCCTTGGCGGCGGCGTCGCGGGCCAGGCGGAGGATCTTGTCGTATCGGGGACCGGTCACCTCGAGGCGTTCGAGGAGATCCATGATCTCGGCGAGGTTCGGGCGGACCTGGGCGTTCTCCAGTCGGGTGATCTTGGTGCGGGAGTGGAACAGGACCTGGCCGAGTTCCTCGGCGGTCAGGCCGCGCTCCTCGCGGAGCCTGCGCAGTTCGGCGGCGAGTCGGCGGCGACGGACATAAGGGCTCGGCATGACCGCTCTCCCTCCAGGCGATGACACTGCGTACGGATCAGTGACTTTCTGCAACAGACCTGGGTTATGCAAGGTAATGGCCGGTTGCGGTCGTGCGTCCCTGTTTTCCACCTCTTCGGTGAGCCGGGCCGAAATCCGCACATGCGCGAGATGAACGTGCGGATCGCGCACGTGCGCGAACGCACCGTTCGATGGCGGCATGAGCGTGGGGCGGAGCTGCGAGGCGAGCTCGTGCCAATTGGGGCGCCGGCCGGTCGCGGTCGCCGATTGTTCGTGCTCGAACGGCCACGCGTTGTGACGATGTGCGTGAGGCGAAGGGGGAGACCCCGACGCTCCGTCAGACTTCGTCAGCATCCGAGGAGTCCCATGCCCCCGACGGCGCTCCCCACGACCGACGCCGCGCCGCTGCACTGGCGCCGTGTCTTCCCCGGCGGTCCCGAGCAGGCCGCCCGCGCGCGCAGGTTCGTCGCCTGCCTGCTGGAAGGCTGCCCGTACCTGGACGACGTTCTGTTGGCGGCGGACGAGCTGGTCGCCAACGCGCTCCGCCACACGAGGTCAGGCCAGGACGGCGGCTCGTTCACCGTCGAGGTCCTGCGGACCGACGGTCAGGTGGCGGTGTCGGTCGCCGACCAGGGCGGCCCGGGTGTGCCCGTCCCGGCGGACGCGTCCGAGTGGGACGAGACCGGGCGCGGCCTGCGGACCCTCTCCCTGCTGGCCGACAGCTGGGGCTGGCACGGCAACGACGAAGGTCGCACGGTGACCGCCGTCTTCACCGAGGAGAAGGACGCGTGAACGGCGGCGTGGCGGTGCAGCACAAGAGACTTCAGGAGCAGGTTCAGGCGGTGATGCTGATCGCGATGCGGTCCGATGTCCGCGCGATCCACACCATCGCGGGCGACGGCCGGGCGGATTGGCGGACCCGCGCCTTCGTACGCGACGCGCGGCGGCTGACGCTCGGCTGCGCAGCGGGGCTGAGCGCCGTGCTGAACCGGCATCGGCCGGGCGAGGATCCGTACGGGCACGAGATCTGCCGGGCCTGCGGCACGTCCACCTGTCCCACGCTCAAGGCCATCGCGGAGGCCCTCGCGGCGTATTCGATCCATCCGTCGCCCGTGGACCGCGCGGAGGCGTGGCGGCGGGCGGACGAGCACTTGGGGTCGCGTGGCGTGCCGTTGGTGATCGAGGAGTTCGCCGAGGGGTTCGTCGCCCGTCCCGTTCCCGGCGGGGACGGTCTGCTCGTCGTCGACCGGCGCACCGGGACGCTCACCCGCTGGCCGGACCTGCCCACCGGCGAACTGGCCGAACACTACCGCCGATACCTGCGCGGCGAACTGTAGGCAGGGGCCGTCGAGCGGATCCGCCGTCTGCCCGTCGTGGCCGAATCCGGCACGTGGCGACATGTTCCCCCCTGCGTTCAAGGTGCCGATTACGCTCAATCCGTGATCAAGCCGGTCGGGTCTTAGGGAACGGAGACGGGGCGTAGCGGTGAGCACGATGAGGGAACTCGTTGCGCGGCTTGAACACATGGGCGCGTCCATTCTCGCCGAGCACCCCGAAGGGCTTCGCGAGCGAGAGCTATGGCAGATGGTGACCGAGCGCCTTCCCACGGCCGAGCGGGAGTATTCCGAGCTGCGGGGCGGCGGCTCCACCACCGTCCGTCAGGAGTTCAGCTTCGGCAGCATTGATCTGGTCAAGGCCGGGTGGCTGACGAAGACCGGCCGCCGATGGTTTCTCACGCCGGTCGGCCGTCACGCGCTTCGCCTATACGCCGACCCGCAAACGTTTTATGAAGCAGCCCAAGGAAGGTACAACTATTGGAATCGGAACAAGGCGGGGTTCGCCATGGTGCAGCGTCTGGTCGAGGCGATCCCCGAAGGGGCGTGGGCGTCGGCCTCAGAACTGGCGGAGGAGACGGGCCTACAGGCCGATGCCCTTGTCGCCTGGCTCCAGGGGGCGCGGCCGGAAGGCTGGCGCCGTGTCCTGGATGACGGCGGACACTTGCCCGCCGCGGCGCACCTGAACGAGGACGACCGCCGAGAATGGCTCAGGGCGCTTGAGGAGGAGGACATCGACGTCACGAGTGGTCGGGCGGACGCGTCACAGCGGATTCCCGGCAGCGACCTGCGCCAACTGGTCACCTCCGTGGAGCAGATGCCGCATCGCGCGTGGCTGGTGCGCGGCTCCAACGTGTTGGGCGAGAACCTGATCCGGGGCCTGTGGCTGCAAGACGGGATCTGCTCGCTACCGGCGTCCCGCCTGCGTGAACTGCCGCCCGAGGCGCCCATCGAGCAGGTCAAGGCGGCGATCGACGAGGACTACTCAGGCGCGAGCGCACAGGACCGGGCCCGTCTCACCGCCGAGTACCACGCCTTCCTGTCCCGGATGCGAGAGGGCGACATCGTCGTCACTAACGACGGCGCCAAGGTTTATGTGGGCGTCGTGGTCGGGCCGCCGATGTTCGTCAGCAGCGTCAAGAGGCGCGCCAACCTTCAGCGCAGCGTCGAGTGGCGCAACGCCGGCGCCCCGTTCGACTACACCGAGGACCTGCCGGACGAGTTCTCCGCCCGGATCAGCAACCCGGATGCGGAGCTCATCGAGGTGACCGAGTTCTACGAGGACTTCAGAAAGCTCCTGGGCGAGGACGCCGATGTCGTTGATCGGGAGATGCGGCTGCCCGACGTGACGTCCGACTTCGCCGAACGCCTGCTGGTCGGCCGGGAATGGCTGCAGGAGTGCGTGGAACTGTTGCGGGAGCGGCCTCAGCTGATCTTCTATGGGCCGCCGGGGACCGGCAAGACGTACCTGGCGCAGCACCTCGCGCGGTACCTGACCGGTGGTCAGCCGGAGACCGTCAAGCTCGTCCAGTTCCACCCCGCGTACTCGTACGAGGACTTCTTCGAGGGCTTCCGGCCGCGCACGGCCGACGACGGCCAGATCCGGTTCGAGCTGGTGCGCGGTCCGTTCCGACGAATGGCCGCGGCCGCGCACGCCCACCCCAACCAGCCCTACGTGCTCATCATCGATGAGATCAACCGGGGCAACCTGGCGAAGATCTTCGGGGAGCTGTACTTCCTGCTCGAATACCGCAAGGGCGAGTCCGTCCAGCTGCTGTACGAGTCGGAAGGCGGGCAGGAGTTCACGATGCCGCCCAACGTCATCATCATCGGCACGATGAACACCGCCGACCGGTCGATCGCGCTGGTGGACGCGGCCATGCGGCGCCGGTTCTGGTTCGTCGAACTGCACCCCGACGAGCCGCCCACCAGCGAGATGCTTCGCAAGTGGCTCAGGCGGGAGCAGTTCCCCTCCGACGAGCCCGCCCGGCTGCTGGACGAGCTGAACAGGCGCATCGAGGACCGTGACTTTCGGATCGGTCCCTCGTATCTGATGCGGGAGAGCGCCAAAACCGAGGAAGGTCTGCGGCGCATCTGGCGGACGCAGATCCTGCCGCTGCTCGAGGAGCACCACTACGGCGACGGAACGGACGTGAAGGCGCGGTACGGTCTCGACGCACTCCGGCGCAGCCTGTCATGACCGTCATCAGGCTTCGCGAGGGTGGACCGTGGACAGAGTGGGAACTCAGCGCCGAGCACGCCGCCGTATTGGCCGCCAGCGAGGTGGTGCGCATCGCACCGGGCCCGCGGACGGGCTTGTGGCGCGTCCGCGACAACCGGCTCGTGGGCGCGGCCCGTATCGGCCCCGCACACGACCCCGTCGAGGTGCGCATCGCGCCGAAGACCCCGATCGACCGCCTTTTCTTCCTGCTCGGGTACGCGCACAAGCAGCGAGGATGGCGCCAGGAGGACGTGGACGCGGGCGAACATCCGGATCTATTGCCCGCGCTGGCGTACGCGTTCGCACGCGCGGCCGAACGGGCCCTGCGTCAGGGAGTCCTGCTCGGCTACCGGGAAACCGAGGAGGCGCTGACAGTCGTGCGTGGCCGCATCCGGGAGACCGACCAGATCCGGCGCCGCCACGGACAGATCGTCCCGGTGGAGGTCCGCTACGACGACTACACCGTCGACATCCCGGAGAACCGGCTGCTGCTCTCGGCGACCTACCGTCTGCTGCGCCTGCCGGGCATCCCGGCCGGCACGCGCAGACTGCTGCGGCACCTGCTGGTGCGGCTGGACGGCGTGGAGCGGATCGTGCCGGGGCGTGCGCTTCCGCAGTGGACCCCCACACGGTTGAACGCCCGCTACCACACTGCGCTCGGCTTGGCGGAGCTCGTTCTGCGCGGCGCGTCCTACGAGCTCGACGACGGCCGCACCCTCCGGGTCGACGGCCTTCTCCTTGAGATGTGGCGGGTTTTCGAAGACTTCCTGACCGTCGCGCTGTCGGACGCGCTTCGACCTTACGGCGGCCGCAGCGAAATGCAGGACAGGAGGCACCACCTCGACCACGATCGCAATGTGCCGCTCCGGCCGGACCTGGTGTACTACGACGCCGGCGGTGAACCGGTGGCCGTGGTGGACGCCAAGTACAAGATCGAAGGCAGGCCCGGCGAGCACGAGGCGGACCTCTACCAGATGCTGGCCTACTGCACCGTGATGGGACTGCGATCCGGTCACCTGGTCTACGCGGCGGGCGACGCCGAGTCCTGGGTGCACCGGATCGTCGGCACGGGCGGCGTGCGGATCGTGGAGGCTGTGGTCGACGTGTCGTTGCCGCCCGACGCGTTGCTCGCGCAGGTCGCCGACCTCGCCCGGCAGATTGCGGTGGACACCGAGCGGGCCGGCGTCACGGCGTAGCCAGGCAGCGGCACGACGGCGAAGGCAGAGACGCCACCTCCGCGGCGAAGTTCACCAGGCAGACCGGCAGAGTCTCAGTGATCAGGCATCCGGCGAACTCCGGTCTACTGCGCTGGCGAGCCAGGTCGCCCCCGTCGAACAGCACGCCGATCAGATCCAGCAGTGCCTCCACCCGGGCCGGAACGGGCGAGGTCGGGTCCGCGTACGCGTCCGCAAGCGCCACCCCGAGGTTGATCGCCTTCCAGGCTCCGGTCTGCTCCTCGGGTACGCCCAGCCACCGCTCGATGGTGCCGTTCAAACGAATCGCACCGAGAGTGGAGCGGGAATCGGCGGCCGCGGACAGCGCCTCCAACGAACAACGGTCACGGCAGGCGGCCTTGCGCTCAGAGGCGGAGCCGGGCACTTTCATCGGCGCGTCCTCATCCCACAGCACCACGTGTGGAATCTGGAAGGCGGACAGAGTCGCGACGGCGCGATGCAGCTCGTACTTCCCGCCCGCGTCCAGGAAGCCGAGATTCGGCCCCAGCCTCTCCAGAAGGCCCTGGCCTTCCAACCACTCGAAGAACGCCACGTCACTGAAGCCTTCGACGACGATGACGCGGTCGGCGAAGAACGCGGCCGCGCGTCGCGGATCCAGCTCGTAGAGGACGCGCGTGCGCTCGTCGCCGGGAGGCGCCTGCGGCGGATCCTTGAAACAGGTGTGCGAGGCCCGCGTGTAGAGCGACCGCTGACGCACCTGGGCCAGCAGCGTCTCCACCTGGCTCGGGGAGTGCGAGGTGACCCGGATCGACGTACCAGGGCGGTGCACGCGGACGATGCCTTCGGGCGGTGTCCTGGAGGCCGACAGCAGCTTCGGATCATGGGTCGTGACGGTCACGGCCGCGTTCCCGGCGGAAGCGATGCGCCTCAGGTCGTGCGCGAGCCTGGTCACCTGCGCCGGATGCAAGAACGCCTCAGGCTCCTCGAACAGAATCCACCGGAAGTCGTCCTGGGCTTCGTTGCTGCGCAATTGGGCCGCTGCCTGGATGAGTCCTGCGATGAGCGCGCGCTGCACCCCCGATCCCTCGGCGTCCATCGAATGGAGGTTCCCGCCGCTGGAGAGCGTCAGCTCGATGAGATTGCTCAGGATGAACTCGTCGGTCAGTGCGCCGACGCGCACCCGGGCGGACAGTCCCCAGGGGCGCAGCGCATCCTCCAGGTGCTCCTCCAGGCGGCGGACCGGGCCGGCCTCCATCGCCTGCCGGAGTCCCTGGAGACCGTGGTTGATCGTCCCTAGGAACCCGTCCACGCGAGGGTCGGTGAAGGCGAGGAGCATCACGTCCCGCAGCGGCGAAGGGCCGCTCAACGCTGTCTGGTCCTTGACGCTGGTGACCGCAGGGACGTACACGCATTGGCCGAGCCGAGCCGGCGGCTCGCGCCAGCCCGTGGCGACCATGGCCTCCTCGTCGTTGGCCGGGACGAAGTAGTAGTCCCCTTGGCGGTGGTCCGCGTCGTCGGTGAGGTAGCGGCGGACGGTGAGCACGCCGCCGTCCAGCGGGCGGATCTCGTCACCCGCGAGCTCGTCCGGATCGAGGTCCAAAGCCTTGAGGTCGGCCTCGGTCAGCTCGTAGCTGATCTCCACCCATGTCGGGTCGTCACCGGTCAGGTCCCATGGCCTGTCGCGCCGCGGGTCCCAGGCGAGCGCGCCATAGAACAGCCTGATCGCGTCGAGGAGCGTCGACTTGCCCGCATTGTTGGGGCCGATCAGGGCGCTGAACGGCCGCAGGTGCAGCTCGGCGGCGCGCGCGCCGCGCACGTTCCGCACGGACACTCGGAGAGGACGCATCGAGAAGCTCCTCGATCGGGTGGGCTCAGCGCGGAAGGAACGGACTGGGACGACCGGTGTGGGACACGTACAGCGCGTCCCTGGCGCGGGTGCAGGCGACGAAAAGCAGGCACCGTTCCCGCTGCAGTGCCTGCTCGTGGGCGGTGGGGTCGTCCTCCTCTGCGGGCACCGTCGTCATCAGCGGGATCAGGTCCTCATCGACGCCCACGACCGCCATGCACCGGAATTCCAGGCCCTTCATCTTGTGCATGGACCCGGCCTTGACCCCGTTGGTCTTCGCGGACGGCGCGTACGCGGGAACGCCTGCAGCCTTCAGCCTCCGCTTCACCTGTTCGGCGATGTCGTTGCGGCGGGCCGCGACCCCGATGTCCTTGGGCTCCACACCGTCCGACATCCAAGAGCGGACCTGGGCCACCAGAGCGTCCAACTCGGCGTCGCGGTCGGGGAACCGCCGCACCACAGGACGCCGCCCGTGCATGGGAGAGCCGTAACCGGCGAGTGTGTCCTCGATGTCGTCCATGCCCGTGACCGGGATGCCGGCGTCCAGGACGCGCACGGCCCACGAGAGGATCTCGTGCGTCGTTCGGTAGCTCACGGTGAGCTTGCGGCTGCGCCCCCTGACCTTGATGCCCAGGCTCTGCAGCGAGACACGGTTGTCATAGATGCGCTGGTGGGGATCGCCGACGATGAACAGGTCGTTCGGAGCGTCGGGAACTGCCGCCCGCAGCAGCCGCCACTGAGCTGGGTGGAGGTCCTGGGCCTCGTCGACGATGATGTGCCGGTAGAGCCGCCGGTCCGTTGCGTCCAGTATCCGGGCGGCCTCGTCGGCCATCTGTTTGAAGGACCACACGCCGTCGCGGCGCATGTGAGCGACGATCGTCTGAATCGCCCGCCAGACCTCGGGCCGTTCCCCGGGCGGGAGCCTCTTGCCGCGTCCTCGCCGGTCGCATGCCACGTACGCCTGCTCGGTGGTCAGCCGCTGGGCCAATACGACCTGTTCCCATTCGCTCAGCAAGAAAGTCCCGCTGTAGGGAAGGCCGAGTTCGGCCGCTTCGTCGTTCCAACGATTGCGGAGGTCCGTGTCGGTAAGCGGTTCGGGGGCGCGGCCGCCCTGCGCCTCCTTGATGACGCGGAAACTGATCCTGTCCGTAGTGGCGACCTCGATGCGGTCCCTGATCTCAGGGTCGTCCACCAGCAGGGCCACCTGGTCGCGCAGTGCGTCGGTCAGGTCGCGTCCGTAGGTCGTCAGGAGAATCGGCGTTTCCATCGTGCTCTGGTACCGGCGTGCCAGAAACGCGGCCCGGTGGACGGCGGTCACGGTCTTCCCGGTGCCGGCGCCGCCGGTCACCATGGCGGGGCCCTTGTATTCGTCTCGATAGGCGATCCTGCGTTGCTGGGGATGGAGGAAGACACGCCAGACGTCGAACGGATGCGCGAGAATTCTGGTGAGTTCCTCCGGGCCTTCGACGAACACCACGCGCTCAGGTGTCCTGGCCATCGCCGTGGTGAGGTCGTCGGGATCCACCCGTTCGGGCGGGACGGGATCGACAAGGTTCTTGCTGACCTCCGCCCATGCCTCCTCGACCGTCATGCCGGAGGCCAGCGCCAGCAGCGCGTCATACTGCACGGCAGGGAGCAGCTTCTGCAGCGCCTCCAGGTGATCCTCGCGCGTCAGCAGCCGGATGATCGGAAGGACGTCCTCATCGATGCCCAGTCGCTTGAGGTCGGAGTCCCTGATGCCATCGAAGAGCCGCCGGTCCGCCGCGTCGGCCGCCTTGCGCAGGGCGGGCTCCATGGTCTCCAACTGCAGCTCATCGCGACTCTCCAGCACGCCGAGCCGCTGGTTCACCGTGAAGCGACGGCTCTGGCAGTAGGCGTACGCGTCGTCGTGCGGAAGGACCCGCAGCAGGCAGTACACGTCACCGGACTCCGGAGCCAGCACGACGCCCCGCCAGAACTTGTCGATCCTGATCGTGCGGATGCGCGGATCGCGGGAGTTCCGTACGCGCTCAAGATGAAGCCCTGCGTTCGTATGCTCCTGGAACTTGCTGATCGCCTGTTCGACGGCACGTCGTACGGGCCGTTCCAGCCGTGCGTACTCGGTCAAGAACTCCCTGGCGATCGCGAGCTGCGCCACGTGCGGTCCCTTCGACCCGGTCCTCAGGTAGAAAGTTTCAAGAGGTGGTCATCGGCTGTCAATCAATAATGTTGCGGCGAGCGCTTTCCGCTTCTCGGTGTCAGCTGAAGACACTCCGCGCCGCACGACAAAACTTTGTCATCTGCCGTGGCGGCGCTCGAAGGCCGCGCTTGTGGCGCAGGTTTCCAACGCTGGAGGCGTCGGCTCTGACCGCTGTCGGCGTCGGAGCAGGCCGACTTCAGTCGGGAGCGTTGCCCCAGGCATGTGTCCAAGAACAATGTCGGCGTCGCCTCAGTGCTTGCCGGATCGGCGGGGACTGGCCGCTGGCGCTGGGCGGCGGGAGCGTCCTGCGGGTGTGGACGGCCCATCTGATCGAGAGCGAGCCGCACCCGCTCGGACCATCTGGCGCGGCGCCGGCTCGCCCCCACGAGCTGTACAACGTCGCATGGCGCCGGGCGGACGAGCACCTGGGGTCGCGCGGCGTGCCGCTGGTGATCGAAGAGTTCGCCGAGGGGTTCGTCGCCCGACCCGTTCCCGGCGGTAACGGCCTGCTCGTCGTCGACCGGCGCACCGGGGCGCTCACCCGCTGGCCGGACCTGCCCACCGGCGAACTGGCCGAACACTACCGCCGGTACCTGCGCGGCGAGTTGTAGGCGTCGGGGCCGGCCCCGGCGAAGAAAACACGGCGGAGCCTTGCAGGGCCAGGCGGGCACGAGTCGGACCTTTATCAGATGCCGGGATACGACGTCGCGCGTTACCGTGTGCAGGTGATCAGCGATGAGGGCCTCCGGTTGGGGGAGGCGGCCGCGCGTCGCCTGGCGCAATTGGGCTGCTGCGTGATCGAACCCGGTCTGACTGACGAAGAGTTCGCCCGCATCGAGGAGCAGTACGGATTCGAATTCGCCGACGATCACCGGGCCTTTCTGGCGGCCGGGCTGCCGGTGTGGAAACCGCCGGAGGAAGGGCAGACGTGGGAGCGGCCTTGGCCGGACTGGCGCAATGGCGACCCCGATGAGCTGCGGGAACACCTCAACTGGCCGGTCGACTCCCTGCTGTGGGACGTTCGGCACGGCCATTGGCGGCACGAGTGGGGAGTACGGCCGGACGACGTTGAGGAAGCCGTGGAGACGGCACGGCGTGAGCTGGCGCAGGTGCCCACCATGGTCCCGGTTTATGCGCACCGGTTCCTGCCCGCGGGGCGCGGCACCTTCGGGCATCCGGTGCTCTCGATGCGCGGCTGGGACATCGTCTACTACGGGACCGACCTGGTCGATTACATCGACCAAGAGTTCCAGGAGCCGCGCCCTGAATTGACGGACGAGTGGCGGCCGCGGGCGACCGTCCCGTTCTGGCGGGATTACCTTCCTCAGACTTGAGGCCGTCAGACCGGCATGGACGGGGACTTCTCAGTATTCGAAGAGAACCTCGGTTTTCGAGAGCGCATTGGGATGCGGTTTACGTCGCCTCGGCGTCAACCGCATCCCAATGCGCGGCTCCGCCGCTCCCCATCACACGGGGCCCTTCTACGAGATCCTGTTGGCGCCGGCGTAGTCGGAGCGGTCCGACAGCCTGGAGATCTTGACGACGTCGCCCGTCTGCGGGGCGTGAAGATACTTGCCGTCGCTCAGGTATATGCCCATGTGGTGCAGGTCGGAGCCGAAGTAGACCAGGTCGCCCGAGCGCAGCTCGCTGCGCGACACCTTGCGTCCCAGCTGGTAGAGGTCGCCGGTGTAGTGCGGCAGGCCCTTCTTGCCGACCTGCGCGTACGCCCACACCACCAGGCCCGAGCAGTCGAAGCTGTTCGGGCCGGCGGCGCCCCAAACGTACGGGCTGCCGAGCTTGGTGAGCGCCTTGCGCGCCATCTTCGCGGGCAGGCCGGAGCCCTTGACCGTGGCGGTCAGGCCGGTGCGGGGATCCTTGGCCTTGGTCGTGGTGAGCTTGTCGAGCTGCTTGACGACCTCGTCCACCTTGGCCTTGGCCGCCTTGCGGGCGGTTTTGACCTGGGCGGCGGCCTGCTCGGCCTGCGCCGCCTTGGCGGCTGCGACCCGCTGCGCCCGGTCGGCCTGGTCGATCTGAGCCTGGAGGCGGCCCAGCGCGGCGGTCTGGTTCTGCACCAGGTACGCCGACGCGGACAGGGCTTCGGCGTCGCCGCTCGCCAGGAACAGCGCGTCGGGGCCGCCGCTCATGTAGCTGGCGGCGGCGAGCCTGCCGAGCTGGGCGCGGGCGGGGGCGGCCTTGGCCTCGAGCTCGGCCGCGGTCTTGGCGGCGTCCCGTTCGGCGCGCCGGGCCTTGGCCAGTTCGACGCGCGCCTTGTTGAACCGCTCGGTCAGCCGCTCGGCCTCGGTGTTGAGCTCGTCCAGCCGCTTGCGCAGCTCTCTTTCGGTGGGACGGCCGGGATCGGCGGGGGCCGCCGCGGCGGCGAGCCGCAGCGGACCGGTGGGGGCCGTGGCGGCGGGCGCGAGGACCCAGCTGAGGGCGACCGCCGCGGCGGTGGCTGTGACGGTGGACACGGCGACGCGCCGTGCACGGTGACCGGGGGGCAAGGTCGTGCACTCCTCTCCTCGTCCGCCTGCCGGGTTAGCTGACGGGTTCGGGCCGGGAGTTCGCCCTACGCGCAGGCGCGCGCGTCACCGCGGACGGTGCGACCTGCGTCGATTCACCCCGAGTCCTGAGGACGGCGCCTCGGACGTGGTTCCCCGGCTCCCCGCTGGGGGGATTCGGCGGCCCGGCCGCAGCCCGCGCGTCGTCCTGCGGGCTCCGGACGACCGGGTCCGCAGAGAGTACAAAGAAACCGTAAAGTGCGGCAACCAGGGCATATGGGGTGAAACGGGTCGGGCGGTCCGGCGGGGCCTTCCGGACCGGCAAGTAGAATCGGGAAGGCTGCGGGTCCGCAGCGACTCCCGGATCCTCCACCAGAGCGAGAAGCGCATGCCCATCTGCACCCGCGACGACCTCCGCAACGTCGCGATCGTCGCTCACGTAGACCACGGCAAGACGACGCTGGTCGACGCCATGCTCTGGCAGTCCGGGGCGTTCCGCGAGAACCAGGACGTCGACGAGCGCGTCCTGGACTCCGACGCCCTGGAGCGGGAGAAGGGCATCACCATCCTCGCCAAGAACACCGCCGTCCGGCACGGCGGGCTCACCATCAACATCATCGACACGCCCGGCCACGCCGACTTCGGCGGCGAGGTCGAGCGCGGCCTGTCCATGGTCGACGGGGTGGTGCTGCTGGTGGACGCCAGCGAGGGCCCGCTGCCGCAGACCCGGTTCGTGCTGCGCAAGGCCCTGGAGGCCCGGCTGCCGGTCATCCTGGTCATCAACAAGACCGACCGGCCGGACGCCCGCATCCCCGAGGTCGTGGACGAGACCTACGAGCTGTTCCTGGACCTCGGCGCCGACGACGACCAGATCGACTTCCCGATCGTCTACGCCTCGGGCCGCGCGGGCCGGGCGTCCCTGCAGGCCCCCGGCAACGGCGAGCTGCCCGACTCGCCCGACCTGGAACCGCTGTTCCAGGTGATCAAGGACACCGTCCCGCCGCCGTCCTACGACCCCGACGCGCCGCTGCAGGCGCACGTCACCAACCTCGACGCCTCCAGCTACCTCGGCCGCATCGCGCTGTGCCGGATGCACGCGGGCACCATCAAGAAGGGCCAGCAGGTCGCCTGGTGCCGCCGCGACGGCAGCGTCGAACGGGTGCGCGTCAGCGAGCTGCTGATGACCGAGGCGCTGGAGCGCAAGCCCGCCGACGAGGCCGGGCCCGGCGACATCATCGCCATCGCCGGCATCCCCGAGATCATGATCGGCGAGACCATCGCCGACCCGGACGACCCGCGCCCGCTGCCGCTGATCACCGTGGACGAGCCCGCCATCTCCATGACGATCGGCACCAACACCGGTCCGCTGGCCGGGCGCGAGAAGGGCACCAAGGTCACCGCCCGGCTCGTCAAGGAGCGCCTGGACCGCGAGCTGGTCGGCAACGTCTCCATCCGGGTGCTGCCCACCGACCGCCCCGACGCGTGGGAGGTGCAGGGCCGCGGCGAGCTGGCCCTGGCCGTCCTGGTGGAGAACATGCGCCGCGAGGGCTACGAGCTGACCGTCGGCAAGCCCCAGGTCGTCGCCAAGGACATCGACGGCAAGAAGCACGAGCCCGTCGAGCGGCTCACCATCGACATCCCCGAGGAGTACCTGGGCGCGGTCACCCAGCTCATGGCCGTCCGCAAGGGCCGCATGGAGCACATGACCAACCACGGCACCGGGTGGATCCGGCTGGAGTTCCTGGTCCCGGCGCGCGGCCTGATCGGGTTCCGCACCGAGTTCCTCACCGAGACCCGCGGCACCGGCATCGCCCACCACGTGTTCGAGGGCTACGAGCCGTGGTTCGGCGAGCTGCGCACCCGTCCCACCGGCTCGCTGGTCGCCGACCGGTCCGGCGTCGCCACCGCCTACGCCATCTTGAACCTGCAGGAGCGCGGCACGTTCTTCGTCGGCCCGGGCACCGAGGTCTACGAGGGCATGATCGTCGGTGAGAACTCCCGCGCCGACGACATGGACGTCAACATCTGCAAGGAGAAGAAGCTCACCAACATCCGCTCGTCCACCGGCGAGGAGCTCGAGCGGCTCACCCCGCCGCGGCAGCTGTCGCTTGAGGAGGCCCTGGAGTTCTGCCGCGAGGACGAGTGCGTCGAGGTCACCCCGTCGGCCGTCCGGCTGCGCAAGGTCGTCCTGGACGCCAAGGAACGCGAACGCATCCGCGCCCGCACCAAGCGCTCCGGCGGCTGATCCGCTCCGACACGCCGATCAGGCGCGGCGCGCCTTCGAGTGGGCAGGGTGCGTGCGTGCGCGCGGGCGGCGGCCCTCCCGTGGGGAAGGACCGCCGCCCGGTGACGATTGCGTCGGCGTCTACTTCAGGCTCACGGTGCCGGTGACGTCGGCGGCGAGGCGGAGCTGGTCGCCGTCGCGGAGCGGGGCCTCGACGCCCCGCGGAAGCCGCTCGCCGTTGACGAAGGTGCCGTTGGTGGAGCCCTCGTCACGCACCCACGCGGTGCCCGACGGGTCCAGCCAGACCGTCGAGTGGCGCCGGGACACGTTGTCGTACTGGGTGAAGGTGGACGCGACGGGGGACTGGCCCGCGTCGCGGCCCAGCACCAGGTGCTGGCCCACCGTCACCTTGATCTCCCCGCTGGGGAACTGCACGCGCAGCACTGGCGAGCTTTGGGACGACGGCAGCGGACGCAGGCACGAGTCGCACTGCGCCGCGCCCGGGTTGCTCAGCACCGCCTCGCAATAGGGGCACATGAGCGCGGTGCTGTCCGGGCGGCCCTGCGGGGACCGCTGCTGGTGCGCCTCGGGCGGCACCAGCGTCGCCTCGCGCCCGTACGTCGGCGGCATCGGGGCCCGGGACTCCGGCTGGTGCGACGGCGGCGCGTACGGGTTGTCGGCCGGAGCGTACGGGTTATCGGCCGGAGCGTACGGGTTGTCCGCCGGCGCGTGCGGCTGCGGACCCGGGCCGTGCTGCTGGTGCGGCTCGTGCGCGGGCGGCGCCTGCTGCTGCGGCGGCCCCCAGTGCTGCTCGGGCATGGGCGGCGGCGTGGCCTGCCCCCAAGGGCTGTCCATCTGCTGGCCGCCCCCGCCCGGGCCCTGCTGCTGTTGCTGCGCCCAGGGGTCCTGCGGCGGCGCCTGGTGCTGGGGAGCCTGGTGCTGCGGCGGGGCAGGGGCCTGCACCGGCGGGTTCCACGCCTCCGCCCCCTGCTGCTGTTGCTGCGCCCACGGGTCCTGCGGCGGCGCCTGGTGCTGCGGCGTCTGCTGGTAGGGAGGCGGGGCCTGGTGCTGCGGGTGGCCGCCCGGCCCCTGCTGGTACTGGCCGGGGTCCTGCTGGTACGGCGGCGGAGCCTGGTGCTGCGGCTGCCCCTGGTCGTACGGCGCCTGCTCGTACGGCTGCTGGTAGGGGTACTGCGGAGAGCCCTGCTGGGGCGGCGGGTACCCGGCGCCCTGGCGACGCGCGCCCCCGCTGCGGGCCAGGTTCGCTCCGCAGCTCAGGCAGAGCAGGTCGCCCTGCTGGTAGGGCTCGTCACAGACAGGACATTTCAAGGTCGCCATGACACTTCCCCCGCACGTACGCCGGCACGTTCGAGCCTCGATGTGAGGTGCTCCATGTCACCCCTTCGCGGGATCCCGATGTAGTACACCCGCCTTCCCTCCGGCCCCTCGTCCACGGAAACCTGGATCCGGGGCCCTGTGTCCCGACCGGTCTGGTCAGAGCCGTCGGCCAGCGCCCCGTACCGCTCGCGCCCCAGCGGGGACAGCGGGACGATGCGCTGGTTGGACGACCCCCTCCAGAGTAGAGAGCCGTCCGGGGAGTGTCGCCCCCCCGGATTGAGCCGGTCGACGTACGGCCCGGTGATGACCGCGTCGCACAGCTCCAGGATCGCGCTCGTCCGCGCCGAACGCAAAAGCCGCGAATAGGCGTATCCGCTATAGACGAGGACGTCCAAGGAGATCGTCTCATGTCCGGAGGAGTCCCGCCACGCGCGGATGCCCCGCAGCAGCGCGGCCAGCGCCTCGGGCTGCTGGAACGGCTCGCCCCCGGAGACGGTCACGCCGTCCAGCGGACGCGGCAGGGACTCCAGCCAGCCCAGCACCGCGGCGACCGGGACGGCCTTGCCCGGGTCGGGCTCCCACGTGTCGCGCGACAGGCAGCCGGGGCAGCGCAGCGTGCACCCCTGCGTCCAGATGCCGGCGCGCACCCCCGGCCCGAGCGTGGTGACGGGATAGTGCGCCTTGGCCAGCAGCAGCGTCTGCGCGTCCCCGGGTCGCCCGCTCACTTCAGGTCCAGGTGGACGATGCTGCCCTCGCGGCGGACGCCGGTCACGGCGATGCGCTCGTCCGGTGTCAGCTCCCGGTCGAACAGCGCCCGCGCCAGCGGATTCACGAAGTAGGACTCCAACTTCATGCCGATGCCGCGGCCGCCGTGGTCCAGGTCGGCCGTGCACCACTCGCGCAGCGTCTCCCGCACCTCGTCGTCCACCGTCAGCTCCACCCGGTGCTCCTCGGTGACGCGGCGGCAGATGTTGGCGAGCTGCAGGTCGAAGATCTTGGCGGCGGCCTCGGGGCCGATGAAGTCGAACACCACGATGTTGTCGCCGAACCGGTTGAGCAGCTCCGGCCGGTTCAGCACCTCGGTGAAGTGCTCGGCGACGGCGGCCTTGATGCGCCGCTCCACCTCGTCGTAGGACATGCCCGGTGCGACGTTGCGCACCCGCACGGGCGCGCCGTCCGGGCCGATCTCCTGCCCGCGCGCGAACATGCCCAGGTTCGAGGTGAAGATGAGGATCGACTCGGAGAAGTGGACGGTGTTGCCGCGCCCGTCGGTGAGCCTGCCGTCCTCCAGGATCTGCAGGAACTTGTCCAGGATCCGCGGGTGCGCCTTCTCGATCTCGTCGAACAGGATCACCCGGAACGGGTCCTCGCGCACCGCGTTGGTCAGCTCCCCGCCCGCCTCGTGGCCGACGTACCCGGGCGGCGCGCCGATCAGCCGGTCGCCCGAGCCCTCGCCGGAGAACTCGCTCATGTCGAAGCGCAGGTAGGCCGACTCGTCCCCGAACACCAGCTGGGTGATCGCCTTGGCCAGCTCGGTCTTGCCGGTGCCGGTGGGGCCGGCGAAGAACAGCACCCCGCGCGGCCGGCTGCCCGACCGGGCGGCCTGCGCGCCCGACAGGCCCAGCACGGCGCGCTTGAGGATGTCCAGGGTCTTGGTGACGGCCTGCGGCTGCCCGATCACCCGCTCGGGGACGCGCCGCTCGCCCTCCAGCACGCGGCGCCGCAGGTGGCCGCGGTTCCACGGGTTGTCCAGCACGCCCAGCTTGTAGGTGCGCACCGCGTCGGGCAGGTCCGCCAGCGCCACGTTGCGCTCCTTGGCCAGCCGGGTCACCTCGATCATCGACTGCAGGGTCAGCCCGTCGGCCTGCTCGGCGAACGCGTCGCACGCCTCGGCGGCGGCCCGGTCGGCGTCCACGTCGCTGATGCCGAACGCGCGGGCCAGCAGCCGCGCCGTCTCCTGCCGGTCGCCCAGGTGCGGACGCGGAATGGTGATCTCGCGGATGTTGTCGTTGTCGGCGGTCAGCCACGGCGGCAGGTCGCCGGGACGCTCCACCAGCCAGATGATCGGGTTGTAGAGCGGCTTGGGCCGCGCCCCCACCACCCGCACCGGCCGGGCGGTGCGCGACAGCTTGGCGCAGAACCGGAAGAAGTCGCGCTCGGCGGGCTCCAGGTCCGTGGGGCTGCGGGCGATCCGGGACGCCGAGTCGATCAGCACGGCGGCGCGCACGTCCACCGACGGCCGCGCCACCGCCGCCAGATGCTTGGTCAGCCCCTCCAGGGACGGCTTGCGCTCGCCCTTCAGCTTGCCCAGCAGCCGTTCGGCCGCCTCCGCCGCCTCCTCGCCGGTCTCGTCGTCGGTGTCGGGGTGCACCTGCAGGCCGTCCACCGGGTCGTACACCACCAGGCAGGAGAAACCGCTGGAACGCAGCGACTCCCACAGCAGGTCGCGCAGCGGGAGCAGGCGGGCCGGCCCGGCGGCGTCCAGCGACGGCGCCAGGAAGCTGTCGTACAGGTTGCCCGACAGCACGTACTGGGAGTGCACCGACAGGGTCGCGTCCAGCTCGCGGATGAACGGCGGCCAGCCGCGCAGCCGCCCGCCGAGGGTCGGTGAATCAATGCTCATGCCTCGCTCCGCTCACGGTCCGCGGTCCCGCGCCCCGGTCGGTCACGCGGGGCCGGTCGCGCGTCCCGGTGGTTCGCGTCCTGCCTTGCGGGTCCTATTGTCCCGCGTCGCGTCACCCGTGCTCGCGATGGCGTTCGCGCCGCCGGGCCTGACGGGTCCCGGACCGCCGTGCGCGATCGGTGACGGGCAGGTCGCGCACGCCCGGCTCCAGCCGCCAGGTGACCTTCGAACGCACGCCGGCGTCCGCCAGCCGCGCCCGCGCGGCCTCGAACGCCGCGCACCACTCCCGTTCCCGCTCGACGTCGAGCCTGCGGTCGTCCTCGCTCTCGGCGGGCCGCGTGCGGACCATCGCCGCGCGGATCTGCGCCGCGTCGTCCACCCGCATGCGCACGCGGTGCTCGGCCCAGGAGCCGCGGGTCAGGACGACCTCGCCGTCGGCGGCGGTGAGCGTCTCGAACCCGGTCTGCACCTCGTAGCCCAGCTCCTCGAACGCCGCGGTCACCGACTCCAGGACGTACCGGCGCTCCGCCTCGGCCTGCTCGGCGGCCTCCCGGGCGGCGGCGCGCCGCCGCTCCTCCTCGCGACGCTCCCGGGTTCGGGCGTTGGCCGCCTGCACCCGCAGCCGCACCTCGGTGAGCACGGCCTCGGCCTCCGCCTCACCGGACGCGTCGGGCAGCAGCGCGGCGGCCTCGGCGACCCGACGCCGGTCCTCGGCGGAGACGTCGGGCAGCAGCCGCCCCACGACCCGTTCGAGCCGATGCCGGACTGACTCGTGCGCCTCGCCCGGCGCCGGCGTCTCGGCGCGCGGGCCGAGGTCCGCGCCCAGCGACGCGGCCGCTCGGGGAAAGATCTGTTCGCCGATCTGCGCGGCCAGGTGCTGCGACAGGCTCGCCTCCGCCTCGTCCAGGGCGGTGTCGGTCGCGGCGCACCACGCGTCCAGTTCGGCGACGTCCTGCTCGGTCGGTTGGAGCGGCCGGGGGAGCGGCACGTCGGCGCCCAGACGCCGCCCCGTCTCGGCCAGCGCGGCGATGCGCGCGTTGCGTTCGAGCACCCGGCGCAGCGCGCGCTCGTACGCCTCCGCCTGGGCCAGTGCCGCGGCGCGCTCCTCCGTCTTCGCCGCGGCGAGCGCGGCCATCGCCTCGGCGCCGCGTCCCGCCGCGCCCGCCGCGCGGCCCAGCGCCCGGTTCATCCCCAGGGTCAGGACCACCGCCGCGTCCAACGCGATGTCGGCCTCGACGCCACTGCTCATGATGCTCCTCCAAGGCCGTGCTGCCTCGCCCCCGACATCGTCCGCCGGCGGCCGTGGACGCGGGGCGTCACGCCAGCGCCCTCCGCTCCTCCTCCGCGTGCCGCTGCCGCCAGCGGTGCAGCCGCACCCCCGCCGCCACCGCGTGCGCGGCGGGACCGGCGACGAGCAGCAGCGTCCACAGCAGGCTCGCCACCGAGGTGACGACCGCCATGAGCATGAGGATCAGCAGGAGCGGGACCGTCCCGGCGAGCAGCAGCACCCCGCAGCCCCGCCCGCCGGTGCGCCGCACCGCTCCCGACATCGTCTGCGACGCCTTCGACAGGCCGCGTCCGCTCGCCCCGAGCACCCGAGACAGCCACGACCACGGCCCGTAGGGGAGATAGTCGCGCCCCTGGGCGCGGGCGAGCAGCACCTCACTGCCGCACTGCACGGCCCACGCGACCACGGACAACGCCGCGAGCGCCCCGAACGGCACGCCCGAACTGCGCTGGAACCCGCCGACCGCCTGCGTTCCGCCGTCGCCCCCGCCGAACAGCGCGCCGACGACCCAGCTGCCGAACAGCCACAGCAGCAGCAGAGGCAGCGACCAGGCCACCGCGCGAGCCGCCGCGGCGCCGCGTCCGGCCAACCGCTGCCGCTCGCGCTCCGCCCACCGCGCGCGCAACGCCTGGGCGCGCTGCTCGGCCGCCCTCAGCTCACGCTCCCGGGCCTCCAGTTCCAGGACGGCCTCGGGTCCGGTGCGGGCCACGGCGAGCAGACGGAGCGGATCGTCGCCCGCGCCCTCCGCCAGCCACTCCAGCCACGGCACCTTCTCCTGCGGCCCCGCACGTGCGCGTGCGGCCGCATCGCTCACCAACCGGCGCGTCCGACCCGGATCGGCGGCGAGCGCGAGCAACGTCAGCAGCACCACGGGCGGGTCGTCCGCAGGTGCCGGCGGACCGGCCACACGGACGTCGGACGACGTGCTGCCCGCATCCGGCAACCGCGCCTTGGCTCCCGCCGGCAGCGCGTCCTGAGAACGCAGCCATCGGACGAGCTCATTCCAGGCGGTCACGTGCGCGCGCCACTGCTCGTCGACACGCGCCAAATCGTGGGCGCCGTCGAACCCCGCCAACACGTCCAGCAGCCGGTGCTCCCACAGATCCCGGCCCAGCAGGCAGGCGGTGCGGTGGTCGGGGTGCGCGGCGTCATCGGCCAACGCGGCGAGCCCCGCCAGATCCCCGGCCGCGACGCGCCGTCCCCGATAGTGCGGAGGCAACGACGGGTCGAGCCAGCGCACAAGGTGCAGCAGCTTCACGTCCGGCGGCAGCTTCGACGACAACGGCCCGTCGATGAGCTCGATCCGGCTGTCGTCCGGCAGGCCCGCCAGCCACTCCCGCAGGACGCGGAACGCCTCCTGGCCGCCGCCGAAGAAGAAACGCGCGGCCTCGTCCCACTTCTCCACGAGCGCACGCGCGAGCTCCGCACGATCGGTGAAGCGGCGTCCGGCGAAAGGCAGGCCAGGCCCCCGCACGTCCACGGCCTCCGCCGCCTCCGCCACCGGCGGCGACCCGCCCTCCAACCACTGCGCCACCTGCTCGGCGCCCCACCGCTTCCGCGGATCGCGGGTCAGCAGCCCCCGGCACAGCAGCCGCAGCCGAGGGTCGGCCACGTCGTCCGCCGACACCGGACGCGTCGCCAAATGGTCGATCACCGCGGTCTCGCTGAGCCCCGCGAACGGCGGCCGTCCCGTCGCCAGCTCCCGCAGGATCATGCCGAGCGACCACCAGTCCCGCGCCGGCGACACCTGCCCCGACAGCGACTCGGGCGCCGCGTACGCCAGCGTGCGCGACGACGAGGCGAACACCACGCTCTGCTCGATGACCCGGCTCAACCCGAAGTCCGCGATCGCCACCCGCAGCGGGTCCGTCCCGGTCACCAGGACGTTCTCGGGCTTGAGGTCGCGGTGCACGATGCCCGCCCGGTGCAGCGCGACCAGCCCGTCGGCCAGCTGGGCCGCCGCCTCGGCGACCACGTCCGGCGGCAGCGGCCCGTCCGCCAGCGCCCGCAGGTTGCCGCCGGGCGCGTACTCGGTGATCTCGTAGTCGCGTCCCTCGGCGCGCCCGGTCTCCAGGACCTTCACCACGTGCGGCGAGTCCAGGTCGGGCAGCTTCGCCCACACGTCCCGGTCGGCCTCGAACCCGCGGCGGAACAGCTTCACCACGAACTGGCCGCCCCGCGCGTCCCGCACCAGCAGCAGGTCGGACTCGGCGCCCTGCACGGGCAGCTCAGCCACCGTCTCGAACCGCTCCGCCAGAACGGCGGGCAGCCGCACCAGCGGAGCGCCGCCCGCGGCCCCGTCCCTGCGGGTCTCCCCGGGCCGCGGACCCGGCACGAACGGATCGCGCCGCGTGACAGCGGGGTCTCGCCGTGTCTGGCGCGGGGAAGCGTCCTCGCCGTGAGGGTCGAAGTCGGCCACCTGCCCTGCCCCGTCTCTGTCGCGTGACTCGTCGGGAGTCTAGATCTTGTCCTTGATGGCCCGCAGATGCTCGACGCCCTTGAAGCGCACCACCACCGCCTCCATGAAGATGCGCACCAGGACGGCCTCGAAGATCCAGACGACCGGCGCGCTCAGCATGATCAGCAGTCCGAGCAGCCAGCCGTTGCGCAGCTGGAACACCCACACGCCGACGACCAGCACGATCAGCGCCGACAGCGTCACCAGCAGCAGCGCCAGCACGTAGCAGAGCCGGATCAGCTTCGGCGTCACCAGATGGTCGAAGTTGGTGTCGAGCAGCGCCCCGAGGAACCCCTTGTCCTCCGGCCTCGGCCGCCACTCCTGCTGCTGCCCGTACCCCGCCTGCCCGGGACCGCCGTACGACGGATGCTGCGGCTGCGCCGGCGGCCCGTACTGCCCCCCGTGAGGCCCAGGCACCGCGGAATGCTGCTGCCGCCCCGGATCAGAAGGATTCGTCATCGCCTCGACTCCCGCTAGCTCCGCCCTACAGGAAGACTCTAGGCCGCCGCGCCTCCCCGGCCGAGTGACCGAACCGCACCAACCCCCGACTCGCCACACCCCCGCTTCGCGACAGTGGGGACGCGCCCGGCGACCCGGTGGTCAGTTGCGTGCGGTGGAGACGGCGACGGCGCTGAGCAGATCTCGGTCGAACTCGAGGCGTACGCGCCGTCCAGTGGTCCGGAACTCTGCGGCACGGTCGTCGGGCAGGCCTCCGAATCCTGCGTCTCGCAGAGCAGCCAGGGCCTCGGTTCGGGAGACGGGAGCCAGACGGGGAGCGCGTGCTGTGGACATCAGGCCAGGCCAGTGGACGCCGGTGAGCGGCAACCGCACCGAGAACCCCACCAATGTGTCGTCCTCGAAGGTCAGAGAAATGTCACCTACCGCAACGCCCCCGAGAGACGCGGCGTCGTGTGGGACGCCGACCACCACGAGAGCGTCGCTGCGATGCATGCCCAGCGCCAGCCCGGACAGCTCGCCCCCTGCCACTAGGGCGACCAGGGCCTGCAAGGCTTCCGACTGCTGCGCCTCGGCTGCCCTTTCAATGACGTTCCACGGGTTGGGCTCCGCGGGCAGAAAGTCGGACAGGTAGAAGAAGTCGGCCACCGAACGGTCGGCGTCGAGGCGCCAGACCGCATCGCATTCCTCGCACAGCCAGAAGTGCTCGCCGGTGGTGCGCACCCGGTAACGGCAAATGACCCCCTGCCCGCAGTCGGGACAGACCTTGTCGTCGTCCGTCGTTCTTCCGTCGGCCGACTCCATCATCTCCTCGCACCCAGAGGTGGCCGGTCTTCTGTGGAAAGGCGCTCAGAGTACGAGCCTATGGGGGTGCCCGCCCGCACTCGAGCACGCGGCTGCACGCCGAGATCCGCCGCCAGCGCCTCGACCATGCGCACAAGACCGCGTTCGCGCTGGTCCGCGCGTATGACGTGATCGTGCACGAGGACCTGCGGATTGCGAACATGACCCGCTCGGCGTCCGGCACGGTCGAGCAGCCCGGCTGGGGCGTCGCCGCCAAGTCGGGATTGAACCGGAGCATCCTGGACGCGGGTTGGGGGTGTTCCTGCGAGTGCTTGCGGACAAGGCTGAGAGCGCCGGTCGCGAGCTGGTCGCGGTTGAGCCCCGCAACACCTCTCGCATGTGCGCCCGCTGCGGCCACGTCGCGAAGGAGAACCGCGTGAGCCAATCCGCATTCGCGTGTACGGCGTGCGGGCATGCCGCGCACGCCGACGTGGATGCCGCGATCAACAGCCTGAGGGCAGGGCTTGCCCTTCGCGACGCCGCACCAGCGGCTCAGCGAGAAGCCGCTCCCTTCATGGAGCGGAGGAGTCGCAGTTCAAGCTGGCTTGCGAGACCGGCACCGGTTGCCGGGCGCGGCGACCTCCGGCTACGCCCCCCACCTGTCGGCCGGCTGCGACCGGGGCGGCGCGGTGGGCGCGTCCCTCGAGCAGCTCAAGCGCAAGCAGCAGGCTCTGGAACCCGGTTCCCGCATCACCGACACGACCGTCAGCGGCAAACCCGCCTTCAAGGCCACCTACGAGTCGACGAAGAAGTCAGGCCCCATCAGCGGCCTCACGGTCCGCGTCTCGCTGTCGGCCGACCGCTTCTGCTTCGTCGACATCGAAGCCCGCCAGGGCGCCATGCCCCCCGAAGCCGACCAGATCGCCTCGTCCTTCGCCCTCGCCTGACCCGTCAGCCGTCGTTCACTCGACTCCTACTGCAGGTCGACTCACTGGGGCTGATCTGAAGCGGCCAGGGATGCCGTTGCGCGCTTCGGGCCAGGGGGTCGACCAGAGAACTGGGCGAACGCCCACCTCAAGTGCTCAGTGATGGGTGTGCGCACTTCGAGCTGCCTCATCCCGTTCACGAGCGATGGCTCACAATGCGGCGCAGCTATCGAACAGCGCCGTCGATCCACATGTCGGCCCACATGTCGGCCGGCGTCGAACGCGATGTTTGTGAAGATTGTCCGGTCCGCAATCCTCCTTTGGGGCGTGCCGACTCGGACGCCGGATCGTCTGTGGAGACGATCGCGCCCCTGTCGTGGTCTCGAGTCGCTCGACAGCATTCGTTACTCTCTGTCACAAAATATGGCATGTTGGCGACGTCCAAGGATTTTGAAGTTTCTACGAATGGCCGAATGTGGACACTTGCGTAGAGCCCTGTCCTGGTCGCTGCCGTGGCCGGACAGCCGTTCCTGACGCGCCCAGGTCGCTGTGACCAGGCATTTCGTCGAAGTGATGAAGAGGGCGGAAGGCGGCTCCGCTGAGGCGGCCCACGTGCAAGCGCCCCGCATCGTGCCTGTTCATGCCGGTAATAGGAGGGTGGCGGGGAGAGATATGAAGATCGCTAGGCCCCTGAACCGAGGCGGAGGGGTTCGCGTCAGATCCTGCAGGGTCCGATTCGGCCTCTGAAGGCTCCGTGGAGGAAAGAACCTTGAGGGGTGACAGTTGTGACAGCTATTGTCATCCCGCTTGAAATACAAGTAAGCGGGGTACGGGGGCGCGGCTGTGCCCGGACGGGAACGGGGCGGGCCGTCATGAGAAGGCTGACGAACCATCCGGAGCGCGTGTGACTGCCGTGATGCTGCTCGGTGACCTGCCTAGCACGGGGCTCCTCGGGGCTGCGGCAGCCCAACGGCTTGACGTGCACGCGGCTTCAGAGGGCCTCCCGTGGCTCATCGATCGGATGGCCCATGCGCTACGGGGGCATGGAGCGGTCCTCGTCGTGTACCCCTCCTGGGAGGCCGAGGCGGCACGGAGGGTGATCAGCCTGGCCCGGGGCGTCTTGCTCACCGATCGCATCGCCGGCATGCCCCTGGATCTCCCTCCGCTGGCGCTCTCTCTTGTGGCAGACCAACTCGCGTTCGTCTCCCAGTACGTCAGACCAGGGGTGCTTGCGAGCATGGCTCCTCGGTTGGCGGGTGAGGTGTTCGCGGGTGCCTGGGTGAACAGTGTCGCCAATCTGGACCACATCGCCATCGGGCTGGGGGCGCACCTCTCCTCCTACTTGCCTGGCAGTGGCTTCTCGGTGACCGCGGCGCCCGCTGCGGAGGTCCACCGGATCAGCTCATCGGAGCCGGTTCCGACGATCACCCGTCGTCCCGTGGATCCGGTGCTGCTGCTGGTCGCCAACGGGAATGGCGACCTGGATTGGGTTCGGCAGCGGCTGGTGCCCGCGATGGGCGTCGCATCAATCATTGAAAGCGCTGCCCAGCCGCTTAGTCCGAAGTTCTGGGGCACCAAGAAATATGTTGAGTTCGTTGCTTTCAGCGGTCACCCACAGGCGTTTCAGGGGCTGTTGCGGCTGACCGTCTGCCGCCCATGCGGGTGGTGTGAGGAGCCGACAGCGCTTGCGAAGTGCCCCTTCTGCTCCATGGTTCAGCCTGGGCAGCAAGTTCGACATGCGCCGCAACAGTCGCCTATGGCGACAGGGTACGGGCAAACAGTGTCCGCTTCTTCTCCCCTGCATTTCGCCGCTGCGGATCGACAACCGCACAACGGTTCCACGCAGCAATTCCAACCGCCTCGGCGGTCGGCGGCCTCGCCTCAGCCACTCGGCCAACCGGCGCAGCAACGACAGGAGCAGCGGCCTCGGACTTACTGGCCTGCTCAGGATGGGCGCCAGCGGTCGGACTCGACTCGAGGGGTGCCATCGCCGCGACACTCGGGGACGGCGCAGTCTTCAGACCTTGCGGAGCAGACGCGCGCCTCGATCAGTGGAACGGAGAAGACGCTTCCGAAGCGCCCACCCGTCGGTGACGTCCCAGCACGTACTCCCTCCGTCGGCAATGGGCTCCGCTCTACGCGGGATGACGTGCCGTTCGCCCGGGTGAAGGAGCAGAGAGAGCCGGAACCATCGGCGCCGCCTGCCGCCGACAACAACGCGGGCATGCCAGACGGCATCCCCGGTCCGAACAGAGTCGAGTGGCCGGGGAGGACGCAAACGGTCGTGTTCCGGCGGGTGCCGAAACCCTAGCCGTCATTCGAGTTTCTCGCCCCAGATCGGAGTCACATGAACCCCCGGCAGCGACGCGGAGTATTGTTGATGATCTTGGCCGCTCTCGGTGCGGTTTTCGTCTTCATCAGTGTGGTGGGATATGTCGGCTCGGTCCGCGCCGAGGTGGGTCAGATGACCCAAGTGCTGCAGCTCACCAGACCTGTGAAGGCCTACCAGCCCATCTCGCCTGCGATGCTGCGAAAAATGGAGATTCCCGTGAAATGGGCATCGAAGTCGATGATAAGCGATCCCGCGCAGCTGAACGGCAAAGTCGCGGCCGCGGACATCGCGGCGGACACCTACATCCAGCAGGGAATGGTCATCGATGCGCCGGTGCTGCGGCCGGGCCAGCGTGAAGTAGCCATCCTCATCAATGCCGAGACCGGCGTCGCGGGCAAGGTTCGCGCCGGAATGTTCGTCGACATCTATGGGACCTTCCAAGAGCAGCAGCAGAACCAGCAGAAGAACTGCGCGGTGCGAGTCATCAGCAGAGCCCAGGTGATCTCGGTCGGTCAGTTGCGGACCCAGCGGGGCGACGCTCCTAACGAAGTGGACCAGGTGGTTCCGATCACCTTCGCGCTGTCTGCAGCCGACAGTCTCAAGCTCACGCACGCCGAGAGCTTCGCGAGCAAGGTGCGACTGGCCCTCATCGGTGCTGGAGGAGAGCCGACCACTCCCAAGCTCGAGCCGGTGTGCCAGGCCACGCCGTCCAGATAGGAGATCGTGTGAGCATCCGCATCCTCTTGGGAGCGAGCGACGTCGGAACGGTCGCCGGCCTGCGCACTCAGCTGGGCGAGCTCACCGACGTGGAACTCGTCGACGTCGAGCGGACCTCTGCTGACGTCCTGGGGGCGATCAACAGCACTCCGGGTCTCGATGTCGTCCTCATCGACCAGGAGATCGGGGGACTGCCCGCGCTCGACCTCGTCAGGGAGATCACCCTCCGCCATCCACAGCTCGGCCTCGTCCTCATCGTGGCGAACGCGTCGGCGGAGTTCATCAGCCAGGCGATGGTCGCCGGAGCCCGTGCCGTGGTTCCGCGTGACCCGACTCTGGCCGAACTGCAAAGCCGGATCGAGGCGGCGGCCGAGTGGGCGCGCAGCATGAAGCGGCACTTTGAGCCTGGACAGAATCCCGCGTTCCCGGATCGCGGCGGTCAGCTGGTGGCGATCGCCGGAGCCAAGGGCGGGACTGGAACCACCACACTGGCCATTCATCTGGCCAGCGCCGCAGTCACTGTCGGGCAAACCGTCTGTCTCGTGGACATGGACCTGCAGAAAGGGGATATCCCGAGCTTTCTCGACGTCACACATCGAAGGAGCATCGCTGACCTCATCGACGCCGCCGACGAACTCGACGGCTCGATCCTGGCTGAGGCGCTGTACGTGCATCCGGACGGCCTTCACGTGCTGCTCGCCCCTGCCGAGAGCGAGCGGGCAGACGAGATCACCGCGAAGGCGGCGCGGCGGATCTTGGCCGCACTGCGTTCTCGATACGACGTTGTCGTCGTCGACTGCGGCGCCTTCGTCACCGATGGGAGCGCGATGGCGGTAGAACTCGCCGACAGGGTCCTCGTCACCGCCACTCCCGACCTGCCTGCGTTGCGTGCGGTGAAGCGGCACGCCGCAATGTGGGACCGACTGGGCTTGCGCAAACCGGACGATATTTCGGTGGTGCTGGTCCGACACGACCGCAAGAGCGAGATTCAGCCCGACTTCGCTCGGAAAGTATTGGGGCTGCCCATGCTGAAGACTGTGGTGCCCGCGGTCTTTCGCAGTCTGGAGGAGGCGGCGAACACCGGCTCGCCAAAAGCCGTGGACAACGCCGCGTTCCGCAAGGCGATCGGTCAGCTCGCCGTCGAGACGGGCATCGTCCCCGAAGGGCTCGGCTCCTCTGTGCCCGGCCGGAGGGGAGGTCGTGGAAAGAACGACAGGGACAAAGGTGCCGCGCTGACGGAGTTCGCCGGCATCTTTCCGATGATCTTGTTTCTTCTGCTGATGTGCTGGCAAGTCGCCCTGCTCGGTCTTACTTCGATGTTCGTCGGGCACGCCGCCAACGAGGCGGCGCGTGCGGTTGCCGTGCTCGGTTACGACACCCCTGAGGCGCGGGCCGAAGTTCGACGGCGTGCGGAGAAGCGAATACCGGGCGGATGGGAGCCCGATAAGCATTTGCACATCAGTGTCACGGAAGGATACGCGCGGGTCAGCCTCGACGCGCCGGCAGTCCTGCCCAACGTGCATGTTCCATTCAAAATGCAGGCGCAAGCCAGGATTGTAGACGAGGGGACGCCGTGATCGCCGCACTTGTGGGCCGTGGCCGCAAGAATCACGTCCACCGGGCAGGAGACCACGGCGGAGTCAGTGTGGAGTTCGCCGGCGTTCTGCCGGGGGTGCTCTTTGTGATTCTGTTCTGCCTGGAATTCATGATGGCCGGTCTCACCGTAGAACGGGTCGAGAACGCTGCGCGCACTGGTGCGCGGATAGCCTCCCAGCAGCAGGAGCCGAGTCAGTGTGAACGCGCCGCTATGGAGGCGATGCCCGCCTGGTTGAACGAGAAAAAGGTGGCGGCATCTGTAAACGACGGTGGTGTTTCCTGTCGCGTAGAGGCGAAGGTTCCTGTGCTCTTCAAAGGCATTCCATTGGATTTCACCATGCGTCGTACCGTCACAATGCCCCTGGGATGAGCTATGGGACTTCGGGATCGGCTTGAGCAGGATCGCGCGGTTCTACGGCGCGACAACTCACGCGGTGTGTCACAGTGGCGGGCGCGGCTGCTGGAAGAGGTCAACCTCGAGGAGCTGGCCGCGCTCGATCTTCCCCAGCGTCGGGCCCGGTTGGAGAAGATCAGCGACATCATCATCAGTCGCGAAGGCCCCGTGCTGTCAGCCCGGGAACGCGCTGCCCTGATCCGTCGAATCGTCGATGAGGCGCTCGGGTTGGGGGTCCTCGAGCCGCTGCTGGCCGACCCCAACGTCACAGAGATCATGGTGAACGGCCCGAACGACATCTACGTGGAGCGGGACGGCAGAGTCGAGCGGATCGAGACCACCTTCGCCAGCGAAGACCAGCTCTACCAGACCATCGACCGAATCGTCGCCCAGGTGAATCGGCGGGTGGACGAATCCAGCCCGATGGTGGACGCGCGCCTGCCCAGCGGTGAACGAGTGAACGTCATCATCCCGCCGCTGTCGCTGATCGGGCCCGTCCTGACCATACGGCGCTTCCCGCGGACGTTCACGATCGACGAGCTGATCCAGATGGGAAGCCTGGACCGAGCTGCGGGAAAGCTGCTCGCCGCTTTCGTCAAGGCACGGCTCAACCTGGTGATCTCCGGCGGAACCGGCACCGGGAAGACGACGATGCTGAACGCGCTGTCGGCATTCGTGCCGGACTGGGAGCGCATCGTCACCATCGAGGACTCCGCCGAACTCAGGCTCCAGCAGGAGCATGTGATCTCGCTGGAGTCAAGGCCCCCGAACATCGAAGGGGCAGGGCAGATCACCATTCGAGACCTGGTTCGCAACTCGCTGCGGATGCGGCCTGACCGGATCATCGTGGGAGAGGTCCGCGGCCCCGAGACCCTGGACATGCTCCAGGCGATGAACACGGGCCATGAGGGGTCGATGGTGACCGTGCACGCCAACTCCTCCGAAGACGCGATCTACCGGCTGCAGACCCTGGCGAGCATGAGCGAGGTTCGGCTGCCGTTCGAGACGATCCGTGATCAGATCAACGGGGCCATCGACGTGATGATCCACCTGAGTCGCGGCGTCGACGGATCACGCCGGATCAGCGAGATCTCCGTGGTCGCCTCCTGCAGGCAGGAGGATTTCCGGCTCGAGCCGATCTACCAGTTCGAGCAGGAGCCGCTCACCGCGGACAGGCGCGTGCGGGGGCGGTTCCGCCGGCGCCCTCTCCCGGAGACGATCTCGGAACGCCTCTACGCCGCCGGCCTGGAGGTACCTCCCGAATTCCAGACGGGGGATGCGCCATCCGCTTTCGGGGAGGCATCGTGAACATCCCGCTTCCAGCCGTCCTCATCGCTCTCGCGCTGGTGCTCGCCGTCGGAACCTGGGGCCTCTATGAGTACCTCCGCGGCGTTGAGCACCGCCGGATTCTCAGTGCGCGTGGAGCCATGGACGACACCGAGCGCGTCGCGAACAGCCTGCTCCACCGACTGGACCGGCATCTGCGGAGGACGGAGCTCGGCAGGGCGATCAATCGCCGGATCACGGCGTCCGGAATCCAGATGAAGGTCGCCACCTTCCTTCTGCTGGCGGCAAGTCTGGCGATCACGGCCATTCTGCTCATCGGTCAGTGGATGGCCCCGGTTTTCGGGGTCGCCGCGGCTGTCGGCGTGGTCTTCCTCATGCTCGCCTTCCTTCGGCGTAAGGAGGAGAGGCGGAGAGAGGAGTTCGTAGCTCAGTTGCCCGAACTGGCCCGAGTGCTGTCGAACGCCACGAGCGCCGGTCTCGCCATGCGCACCGCCCTGGATCTGGCCAGCGAGGAATTGGACGAACCGGCCCGCAGCGAACTCAGGCGCACCGCCGACGCCCTCAAGTTGGGGCAGCCTCTTGAAGATGCCCTCCGTGATCTGGGAGAGCGGCTGCCGTCCCGAGAATTGGCGGTCCTGGTGTCGACTCTCGTCGTGTCGAGTCGGGCCGGCGGATCGCTGGTGACTTCGTTGCGGACGATCGCCGACACCCTGGACGAGCGCAAAGAGATCAACCGGCAGGTCAAGACGATCACCGGCGAGGTGGTCGTCACCAACTACGCAGTCGGTTTCATGGGCGTCGGCGGTCTGGCCATGTTGAACGTGATCATGCCCGGTTCGCTCAGAGCAATGAGCGAGAACTTGGTCGGGCAGGTCATTCTGGGCGCCGCCGCGGCAGCCTTCGCGGCCAGCGTGATCATCATCCGCCGCCTCACGAGAGTGGACCTCTAAGATCATGATCGCGGTATATCTGCTTGGCGTGGGCGGCGCACTGTGTGTCGTCCTCGGCGTGTGGGGCGTATATCTTGTCCGTGCCGGAGAACAGGTCGCCGCCTCGGCTGTCCCCCCGGTCCCCAAGCGACAAAAGAGCGACATGTCGCCACTGGTGCGGATCGCCGATCGGCTGGGGGCTCCTTTCGCCAGGCTCGTAGAGGAGCTGCTGGCCCCGCAGCGAGCACGGATCGTCAAACGGATCGAGGCGGCGGGGCGCCCTGACGGAATGACCTACGAATCCTACTGTCGGCAGACGGCCGGGTTCGCCGTGCTCTTCGGCGCGGTCGGCGGGTTCCTGATGCTCCAGGGGGAGCTGTTGTTCGGCGCCGCCTGCATGCTGGGAGCCCTGCAGCATGAAGGAATGATCAGGGCGAGGATGCGCAAACGGCAGGATGAGATTCAGCGCACCATGCCGGATTTCCTCGATGTACTCGCGGTCACGGTGTCCGCCGGCCTCAGCTTCCGCCACGCGCTCGGCCGAGTGGCCGAGAGCATGCCGGGGCCCCTGGCCGATGAGTTCATGATCGCCCTCCGCCAAATGGATCTCGGTGTGCCCCGTCGGCAGGCGTTCGAGGACCTGCGGAAGCGCAATGACTCGGAGGCGATCGGCCAGTTCGTCACCGCGATCCTGCAGGCGGAAGAGCTCGGGGCGCCGCTGTCGAGCGCGCTGAACGACATCGCATTGGACATGCGGCGCGAGGCGGCGCAGTGGGCCAAGCAGCGGGCCCAGCGCATCTCACCGCAGGTCACCGCGGTGACTGCGTTCTTGGTGATGCCCGCCCTCCTGGCGGTCATGGCTGGAGCGATGTTCATCGGGACCAACGGAGGTGGTCTAGGTGGGATCAGCTCTCCCTGACGGCACGGCGCCCGATGACTCCATGATCATCGAGCGGATCGGCGGCGCGTTCAGTCTGCTGATGCAAGTGCGAATGCTGGTCGCGGCCATCACTCTCGGGCTGATTCCCGCCGGCCACGTCTCGATCAAAGAGTTCGTGCTGGTCGCAATCCTCGTGATCGCCTCTTGGCAAGCGTCGCGGCGATGGCGGGTCATCGTGCCGTGGCTGCTTCGCTATCCCGTGGCCGCGTTGGCCGACTTCGTGCTGTCGTTCGTCGTACTCGCCATAGGCGGAAGTTCAGGACCGTTTCTGCTCGCCACCGTGGTGACCGCTGCAATCGGAGGGCTGCTCTACGGCTGGCGTGGCATGTTGGTGATCTCGAGCTTGCAGGTTGCGGGGTACTACATCGCCTTCATTCTGACCATGGACAGAGAGGGCGTCGACCTGGCCACGTTTCAGACGGTCCTCGGCCATCCCGTTTATTATCCTCTTGTCGGGTACGCGGGTGTCGCGCTGCGCAGGCTCTTTGAGGAGCAGGTGCGTCAGGAAATCGCGCGCGCTCGAGCGGAGGCTACGGCCGCCGCGGTGGAGGAACGAGCGCGCCTGGCCCGGGAAATGCATGATTCCCTGGCCAAGACGTTGCGGGGAATCGCGATGGCCGCGGCCGCGCTTCCGAAGTGGGTGCGCAGAGATCCCGAGCGCGCCGCTGCGGAGGCGGAGGGGATCGCCGCGGCCACGGCGATTGCTTCGCGGGAGGCCCGCAACTTGCTCGACGAGCTGCGCACGGACAACGTCACCCGTCCGCTTCCCGAGACGTTGCGGGAGGCCGTTGAGCGGTGGGCAGTGACCAGCGGGGTGACCGTGCGGTGCGAGGTTGATGCCGATATCGATGTCGAACTGCGCGTTCGCTACGAAGTTCTCGCGATTCTTTCCGAAGTGCTCACCAATGTCGAACGCCATGCTGAGGCGGCGAGCGTCATTGTCCGGTTGCTCCGTGACGGGGACACGGCGACGCTCACCATTAGCGATGACGGCAAGGGCTTCCACATGGGGACGCTCGAGCATTTCGCACGTGCGGGCCACTACGGGCTTGTGGGGCTCCACGAGCGCGCCGAGCGCGTGGGAGGCCGACTGATGGTGAGCAGCGAGCCTGGGGCGGGCACCACGGTGCTGGTGCGGCTGCCCACCGGAACGACCGGCAGAACATCAGGTCAGGCGCTGGCGGAGGTGGGGTGAAATGTCAGCGCTCAGAGTACTGGTAGCCGATGACAACGCTGTGGTCAGGACGGGGCTGACCGCCATGCTCGAGGCGGACGGCATCGAGGTGGTCGGACAGGTCGGCGACGGGCAGAGCGCCATCGAGGCCGCCGAGCGGCTCCGGCCGGATCTGGTGCTCCTCGACGTGCGGATGCCGCTGGTCAACGGAATGGACGCCGCCACTGTGATCTCCCGGCACACTCGCGTGCTGATGCTCACGTACACCGATGAGCCGGAGGTGATCCGGACCGCGTTGGCCAACGGCGCCGCCGGCTATCTCGTCCACGACACCTTCTCGGAGGATGAGCTTCTCAAGGCTGTACGAGATGCGGCGCACGGCGGCAATCCGCTTTCACCTGCCGTCGCCAGCGTCCTGGTGGGGACGCTGCGCCAGCAACCCGTGGAGACGCTCGCAGCACCGATGAGCCGGTTCCGAGCCGATGCTTCTAGGAAACACGCCGAGTCGCGCTCTGCGCACATGCCGGAAGTCTCTCAAGAGGTAAGGCTCTCCAAGAGCACGTACGGTCTGTCCGCGCGTGAGTGCGAGGTCATGGACCTCATCAGCCAGGGCTGCTCTAACAGCGAAATCGCCGAACGCCTCTACTTGGCGGAGAAAACCGTCAAAAACCATATCAATCGCATCTATGCCAAGCTCGCGGTCACGTCCCGAGGAGCCGCTATCGCGCGCTGGCTGGGAACCGCACAGGGCTCCGAGGACCCAGTCTCGGGCCCACAAGCAGGGCCCCAGGCCCCAATCGACCGACGGTGCTGAATTGGGTTCGTGGACCCTGGGAGATGGCGTCGCGCTTCAGTAGGTTCTCCCTTGACGGACGGGGAACAAATACGGGAGGCATACATGAATCTGCTCATTCCCCTGTATGTGACCGCCTCGCTCTTCCTGCAGGACCGCGTCGACACCTACCTGGAGAAGCGCAAGGACTTCGACAGGGGGGCGAGCTTCTTCGAGTACGCCGCCCTCATCGCCGTCATCGCCGGCATGATCGGCGTGTGGCACAAGTTCAACCTCGGCGAGAAGATCACCAACAAGCTCAACCCGCTCCTCGACAAGCTGAAGTAGACAATCGCGGCGGAGGGGCTCCCCGGAGCCCCTCCGCCGGCGTGATGGTGAAGTGGGAGCTTCTTCGGCTTAGGTCCGTAGACCCTTTCTCAGAGGCCCTCCAAACCATGTACGCTCCTGGTGTCCAGGAGATCGGTGTGAGGAGTGGGTGAACGTACGTGCGAGTGCGTCCGGCGGTACTGACGCTGGCCCTTGCGGCGTCGCTCGCATCGGGCTGCAGCGACTCCGGTTCGAAGTCGGATGGCGAGGAGAACAGCTCTCCCGCCGGCGCAGGCAAGACAGGTGCGGATACCAGAGAGGCCATCGCCTCGGTACGCAGCTTCAAGGATCCGAAAGTGAAGGTCGACTTGGTCGGCCTCAATCGTTTCGGCGGCCAGCACGTGGTCGTGCAACTGCGATACACCAACACCGGATCCGATCCCTACGGCACCGAGTACATGGTGCAGGACATCGCCGTACCGAATGACGCGACCGAAGGCGGTGACCAGGCCTCTGGCATCGGTCTTCTGGATACGGCCGCACGCCGGGTGCTCCTTCCCTACAAGCAGGGCGACGCATGCCTGTGCTCCTCTGGGAACAGCTCGGCGGGACGGGATGTGCTCGAGGCCGGGGAGCACGCCACGTTCTTCGCGGTCGTGCCCGCGCCGGCTCAGGGGGCGAAGACCGCCACCGTCGTCACTCCGGACACGCCGCCGATTCCCAACGTACCGATCAGCGACGAGGCTCCCAGCGCTCCGCCTGGTCAGTCGATTCCCACTCCGGGACCGGGCGCCCAGGCGGTCAGTCATGCGATGGTGGCCACTACCGAGGCGCTCGACGACACCGATGAGACGTTCGACGACGGCCAGAACGTGAAGGTGAATCTGCGGGCGGATGTGCTGTTCGCGCTGAACAAGGCCGATCTGTCTCCTAAAGCTCACGCCGTGCTGAAGGACATCGCGCAGCAGATCGACGCGTCGTCGGACACTACGGTGGAGGTCGACGGGCACACCGACAACACCGGCAACGACGCCATCAACCAGCCGCTGTCGCAGCGTCGCGCGGAGACTGTGAAGAAGGCCTTGGAAGGAATGGTCACCCGCTCGGGCGTCACCTTTCAGGCGAGGGGGCATGGAGCACAGCAGCCTCTGTACAGCAACGACTCGGAGGAAGGGCGCCGTCGCAATCGCAGGGTCACCGTGACCTTCAGCAGGCCCCAGCCCGCTCAGCAGACCCCTTCCTCGGCGCCGAGTTCGGGCCAGGCCGGACCGGTGAAGCTGACCATCGAGGGCACGCCGATGGCGGCCCAGGTGACGGGTGTGAAGCAGCTGGGGAACGGCTTCGGGCTGCTCACCTACCGCCTCACCAACGAAGGCTCCTCCGAGAGCCCCATGAGCTCCCTGAACTACGGCTCGGACTGGAAGAACCAGGTGCAGTTCTTCGCGAACAACGTCGGCCTGGTCGATCCCGCCGGCAAGCGCAAGTACTGGCCCGTGATCTATCCCACGGACTACCCGGGCAACAACGAGTACGCGACGTTGGCGACCCCGACGGCCGGCGCCTGGGACGCAAGGGTCAAGCCTCAGCAGTCACGGGACTTCTGGGCGGTCGTGCCGCTGCCGCCGGCCGCCTCGACGTTCAGTGTTGAGATCGCCAAGTTTCCGCGCATCGGCGGACTTTCGGCGAGTTGATGCACGGCTGTCTTCAGTCAGAGGGTGATCGTGGTCTAGCGGCGCGAGCACGTGGCGTGGGGTGCGCGCGCCGCCTTCGAGAACACTGGTCACCGGGCCAGCCTCTACAGCAGCGCGAAGTATGCCGGTGCGCCATAGACGATGGCCTTTCACGATTGCCGTGAGCCGTGGAGGTGAACCTTTGAGGACGCCCCCGCTGAGTGTGGCCGCTCATTTTCGGGAGTCCGGTCAAACAACCAATCTGATCGTCTGCGGGCGCTAATGGCAGGCGAATGGGCCACGGTAATCTGCCGTCGTAGACGAAAAATTCGTCGGTGACGTCGACTGAACTCGAAGGTGATCGAACTGACAGTCTGGACTTCCCACGCGGCAGAGCAAGACTGTCATCGACGCTCTGTCACGGCGTTCGGGGCGGTGGGGCGTGTGGGGGACACTTGATGGTGCAGCTGGTGGGATGGGCTGTCGTCGCAGTTCTCACGGTGGGTTGGCTTCTGTTGATATGGAGCCTTGTCGAGCGCTGGCGGTCGCGCAACTGGCCGGAGGTCAGGGCGGTCGTCGTTGAGGTGCTCGAGCGCAGGAAGCTCGACTCGAGCGGGCGACCTGAAATCTATTGGAAGCCGGTGTTGTCGTTCACAGCCCAAGACGGGCGTGCAGTCCGAGGCATCCCGGAGCGCCACGGGAGGCTCTCTGCCGGCGAGGAGGTCGCTGTCCGGTACGATCCCGCACGGCCGGAAAAATTTTATGTCTCCGGCTGTCGAAAGGGCGGCATCGGCATCCTGCTTCTCATGCTGATGGCGATTCCCGCTGTAGTTTACGGGTTGGTTCGATTCGCGTTGCCTTTGGCGGATCGGATAGCAGGTCAGCACGTTGGGTCCCCGTTTGGGCCCTGGGGCTCTTAAACAATCTCCAGGTGCCTTCTACTGTCCCTGCCCATGATGCGAGTGCGCGGCGTCCAAGGGGAACGAGGGGCGTCGACCTACGAGTATGTCGCCCTGATAGCGGTCGTCGCCGCGGTGAGCGGTGCGTTCGCCGTGCTCGCGGGACCGATCATCGAAAGCGTGAGGTTTTCCATCTGCCGGGCGTTCGGCGGTGATTGCCCGAGCTCCACGAACCCGCACATCGGTCAGCGAGATCCCAATTTCACCAAGTGCACCATCTTCGATCAGAATCGAACGCTGGGCTTCAATGCGTCCTATCGCGGTATCCGTGGAGAGAACTCCGGCAAGGATCAGCTCATCGAACAGGTGGATCCCGTCACCGGAAAGAAGACCGCGGCGGTGATACTCACCGGCAAATCCGGTCTCGGAGTGGAAAGCGGTGATCGTGACGACGTGCCGATCCTCGATGACATCAATAAGCGTTTGAAGCGCAGGCAGCGAGGGAAGTTCGATGTTTCCGTGTTCGCTGGAATCAACGGCGAACTCGGCTCGCGGTACGACTTTGATGACGTCGAGCAGGCCGAGCGCTTCTTGAACGGGCGGCGCGGTGCCGACTGGAAACGGGTCGTCAGCGGCCTGTCGGGTACTACCGGAAATGCGGTAGAGAACGGACTCGCCACGCTGAACAAATATGTGAGAAAAGGTTGGGCGTGGTTGACCGGCGGCGACCCCGCCAAGGTCGCAGATGAGCAGGGTCTTGCGCCGAATGCGATCATCATCAGGCTGGGAGGTGAAGCCAAGGGAAGCGCCAAGTGGAGCGGCACATTGGGCGCAGACAATAAGGTGCAGGGCAAAGCCAGCGGCGAAGCCGGCCTGAACGGCGCGCTGTCGGGGGACCTGACCGTGTTCACTGAGGGGCCCAACCGCGGCATGCGCATCTATACCAACAAAGGGACACTCGACGACAACCTCAAGGTCGATGGCGGGCTTGATCTGAGCAATATTCTCCCGGCGGCGGCCAAAGTTCAGCTGCAGGGGGCCAAGGGGCGAACGGTCACATACACGGTGGTCTTCGATAAGGAAGGCAACCCTCTGCGTGTGCAGTTCCAGCTGGACACAGAAGTGAAAGGTGGAGGTGGCGTGAAGGTCGGAGTCCCCCAGGGAAAGCAGAATGATCCCGCCAAGACCGGTGAAGTCAAAGGAGATGGCAACGTCGGGCGCAGGTACAGTCACATCTACAACCTCGAGCTCTCCGGCCCGGAGAACAAGGAGAACTTGGACGCCTTCGAAGGGTTGTTCGCGACCCCTGGCGGCCTGGTGGCCGTGCCCAGGAGTTTCTCCTATGGAGATCCCAAGTACATCGAACAGCTGGTGAAGTTCCGTACTGCCATGGACAAGAACGGCCAGGAGGTGAAGTTCGAGTACGATACCTTCGGCGCCACTTTGGGGAGTGAGGGGGCCAGCGGAGAGAAGGGGATCAAGAAGAAGGGGTTCGGCATCGGATGGACGGACGAGACGACCCGGGCCCGTTATCGGTCGGGTCATTACTTCGATCGCCGGCACCCTGATCTCGGATGGGTTCCGCTGGCGAACTGCAGATAGCGAGGGCGGCGGTGGCTGAACGGAGACGAGCAGTGCGCGTCCTCAGGGGCCTCCTGGTCATGGTGATCGTCGCATCCGCTTGCGATGGCGCACCGAGGGGTGGAGGGAAGAGCGCTGGGGCATCGCCCGCGGCCGGTTCCGTGACCGTTGACACGCTGTCTTTCGTCCCGCCTGATCGAATGCGGAGGGTCGCCCCGAGCCGTTCCGAGGTGGCTCTTCAACTCGTGCTGGATGGGGCCACGGCGCGGGCGTCCGTTTCGCGGACGCCGCCTCCTGGGCTGATGGTGTACAAGTCCGGAAGGGACGTAGGTTCTGTGCGCTTCCGGGTCGGAGTGATCCGGGCCAAGCTGTCGGTCGAGGCTCCGGGCGCCCGATTCGCCGAACGTGAAGTGAAAATTCGGGGAGCAGTCGAAGCCAGACTCTTGGAGACATCCTTCACGGAGAATGGAGAACCTGCGCGACAGGTCGATGTCGTGATCGGTACGACCGCCGGCCCGCAGTACGCCATTCGGTACGGGGCCGCACAGAATGCTTTCGATCAGGCCGGTGTCGCTCGAATGCTCGCCACCGCCGTTGTCGCGGCCCCCGAGGGAACGTGATGCGCGTCAAATCCGTGATGATGGGCGCCATCGGGTCATTGCTCGCCAGCCTCATCCTGGCGATCACTGTCGGCATTTTGATCGAGGAGGGGGCCGAGCCGGGCGTAGGCTCGAACGTGATCGCCTGGACCCTGGGGACGGCGGCGCGTGCCGCCGGCGGAGCCCTGGCCGCCTGGCGGACGGTGTCCGCCGGCCGTGCCCGTCTAGTGATCGGTGCCGCCGCACTGTCCGGTGCCGTCGGCTATGCCGTCTTCCTGCTCCTGATGGTCACGCTCAGCCTGCTCGCCGGCCTCGGCGGGCCGTCGGCGGGAGACTTCCTCGGCCTGATTGCCTGGACTGCGCAAGGGGCGCTCGGCGGCCTGGGCGTCGCTGTGCTGCTGCGCTCGCGTATCCAGGCTGCCGGCGGGTCGTGGTCTTACTGATCTCTAGTGGTCGCCACCAGAAACGCCCTGAGAATGTCGTGCCAAAATGGGCCCCGACCTAAGCCCACGGGCCCTGGGCGAAGAAGGGAAAAGAGCCTACCGTGTCGCACCATGAGCGTCGGTGGGTCCAATCGTGCCGAGGACGCCGGAGCGGCCGGGGAGTTCTCACCGGGTGCAGAGTCGTCACCGGGAACGCAGCAAGGTTCGGATACGCGGAGAGAAGACCGCGTCCTTCCACCGAAGCGCACGGCTCCTTTCGAGGACGGGAGCACCGCGGACGAGTCGGCCGTGTCCACGCAGCGCCCTCGGGGGTGGCAGCGTCCGGAAGGCGGCTCGCTGGGCGCAGGACGGTCGACTGTGCGCTGGGGCGCGCCCCGCGGTCCTGAGACGGACATCGGTTGGGTGCCCTCCTCGAATGGGCGCAGGGTCGGACGAGCCGCCGCCGTGGCGCGCCTTTTCGTCTCATGGGGCGCAGCGGTGGGGGTATGGACCATCGGCGCGATCGTTGCGGCCGATCTGGCGCCTTCGCCCAAAGGCACCGTTCCGGTCAACGAGCTGGGAGAGGTGCTCCGACTGCACCTTCCGTGGATTCTCACCAGCTTCCTGGGGACTGTGGTCGCCGGCATCTATCACCGTGAGGCACCTGACGGGATGTACCGGTCGTGCGCGATCCTGCTCGTTCCGATTGCGGGTGCCGTGGCCGGGGTGGTGCTCGGGACACCCGCGGCCTCCACGCTCCTGGCAGCCCTGATGTACGTGATCGACGTGCTCTTGGGAGCGGTTCTCGGTCTCCTGATCGCCAATTCGCTCCGGGAGCAGGATTAGCTGCAGTTGGGTCCCTGGGCCCTGTTCTCCGGATTTCCGGTCGCCCTACCCTCGGCGGGGAGCCTTCTCGATTGATGCGGGACCTGCTCAACGGGGAAGACGGATGATTCAGCGGTTGCGGGGCGTCGGCGCCCGTCGCCACGACGACAAAGGCGGGGGAACAACGATCCTGTTGGCGGGCATGTCCATCGCTCTCGCCTTCGGGGCGGCCATGTTCTTCAAGATCACCCAGCTGAACGACTTCCGGACCAGGGCGCAGGAAGGTGCGGACGCTGCGGCGCTCGGCGCACTGGCCCCGCTACGGGATGAGGCCGTCAACTTGGCCTTGCAAGGCATTCCGCCGGACATGATCGGCTACTGGGTCACCGGCGCGGACGCCACAGCCGCTGCCGAAAAATACGCGGTCAAGAACGACACCGAACTCGTTGGCAAGGTGCGGCAGACGAGCATGCTCGGCTACGTGGCCAAGGCGACCGTCCAGACCAAGTACTGCCAACTCAAGGACGACAGGGAGCTGACCCCTCAAGAGCGGGATGATTTGAAGGCGGGACGCAACCTCTGCACGGACACTGAGGGAAAGAAGGGAATAGGTCGCAGGGCAGGTGCGACCGCCATCGCCAAGTTCTTCCCCCCGACCTGCTCGTACGAATGGATGCCGGGCGAGGGAAGTCCGGACGGCGGCGGCTCGCCGCTGCCGGCGCGACTCCTCTGCAACAACGTACAGGTCTGGCCGAACGGAAACCGCAGCAAGGTGTCGAAACTTTTCAAGGTCAGGCTGGTCGACAAAGAGGACCCTCAGCCCTACACGGGGTTGCCCTACGGTCCCGGAATCGGCGGTCCGATGCCGGACCCGGGGCCTTTGCCCGAGGGTACGCCGGAAATGATCAAACGAGTGATCGCATTCGCCGTGGCGCAGCTCGGGACGTGGTATCAATGGGGCGGAACCTGTACCAACGCGAGTCGTGTCGCCCCCACCCCCGCGAATTGCGACTGCTCCTCCCTGACCCAGATGGCTTACCGGGCCGCGGGCATCGCGATCCCGCGCGTCACCTATGATCAGGTCAACTACGGACGGCGAATTGCCCCAGGGCAGGAGAAGGCTGGTGACCTGGTGTTCTTCCGGCCCGGTCCGAGAGGACCCGAGCACGTCGGGCTGGTCGTCGACCCGGAAAAGGGCATCATGATCCACGCGCCGCACACGGGTGCCCGTGTCGAATACGCCAACTACAAGTCTCGCGGGCCCATCGCGTTCGTGCGCCCCTACAACGAGAGCAGAACCGCCTGATGGGCGCATTCACTCCGGCGCCGGGGCGGCGATGAGCGGTTGGGGGGTCGTCCTGTCGACAGCCGCGGTCGGTCTCGTCGTCGGATATTGCCTGGCTCCGCAGGGCGAACGCTATGAAGTGAAGTTCACCCCCGCGCGCCGATGGGTCGTCGCGGGAACCACCGCTGCG
Organism: Actinomadura viridilutea; assembly: GCA_003001795.1. Lineage (GTDB taxonomy): Bacteria > Actinomycetota > Actinomycetes > Streptosporangiales > Streptosporangiaceae > Spirillospora > Spirillospora viridilutea. The sequence goes on from PVNI01000001.1 coordinate 559,238, forward strand.
GTCTGCGCGGCGCTGGGCTGGCGGTTCGGTGCATCGCCGATACTTGCCGCCTACCTATATCTCGGTGCGGTCGGAACTCTGTTGAACTTCATCGACCTCGCGGTAAAACGGCTGCCGGATCGGTTCACCCTCCCGTCGTACGGAATCGGTGCGGCACTCATGGCTGTGGCCGTACCCTTCGTCGACGATGGACTCCGCCATCTGCTGAATGCCCTGGTCGGAATGGCAGTGCTGTGGGTCATCTATTTCCTCCAGCACTTCTTCGTTCCGCAGGCCATCGGGCGCGGAGACATGAAGCTGTCCGGTGTACTTGGGCTCTACCTGGGCTGGTTGGGGCAGGACGCCTGGTTTTACGGCGTTATCGCCGGTGCCCTTCTCGGAGGGGTCGCCGCCGTGGGGTTGATGCTGACGCGCCGAGCCTCCCGCAAGTCAGAGATGCCGTACGGCCCGTTCATGCTGGCGGGAACGCTGATCGGGATCCTCTTCGGATGACGTTGCCTTATGACGCGATCCCGCAGTGACGCGGGCCTCGAGTTTGGGTCCGTTTTTGGGCCCTGAGGCTCATGTGCATGATCAGCCCTCGGCATAACATCGAAAGTCGGTCTATGTCAGTCTAAGTCCCGAGGTAGGCAGTCCAGCGCGGAGGAACACGGGCCGTGATGAACTTCTGGCGTAGGGCTGCTGAGCGCCCTGCTGATCGAGGTGCATCGTTCTTCGAGTACGCGGCGCTTCTCGCCGTGGTTTCCGGAATCATCGCGGCCCTGGTGTTGGCCGATGTCCCTGAGCAGATCCTGTCCAGGACCGGGTCCGTAATCTGTAAGGCCCTTGGCGGTTCCGACTGTGGAGGGCCTGTAAACAGCGGTCAGCCGAACGCCGGCCAAAACCCGAAGGCGAGTGACGGCGACGACGGTGACTGCGAGGGGAATGTCTTCCAGAAGGGCCTCTGTCACACTGGGAACTTCCTGGGCGGGGTCGGCAAGGCGTTCTGGAACGACATCATCTACCCGACCGGGATGAGCTTCAAAGGCTTCGGGCTGGGCCTTTGGGACATCGGAACGGGAGTCTGGGAGGGAGTCACCTTCACCGGCTGCCTCCTTCATATCTGCAGCCATGACGGCTTCAAGAGCAATTGGAGTGCCATAGGAGCCCTCTTCACCACCGATCCCAGAGAAACCATCCCGGTTCTCTGGGACGAGATGACCAAGCATTGTCGGAAGTGGAGCAACGAGGACGTCGCGCGTTGCGCGACGGGCTTCATCGGGTCGCTCGTCGGGACCAAAGGCCTCAACAAGCTCGGCAAACTCGGCAAGCTCGGCAAGATTCCCGAGGGAGCGCTCTCCAAGATTGACGAGCTGGCCGACGGAGCGAAGGACGCCGCGAACCGCGCGGAGCGGCTGGCCCGTGAGGGCAAGGTCGATGAGGCGCAGCGCTCCGCCGACGAGGCCGCGCGGAAGGCCGACGAAGCTGAGGCGGAGGCACGAAGAAACGGCTGCAGGGTCGGCTCGCTCGCTCCACCGGGCGAGCTGGGGAGCGTCCTGTTCGGCCGCATGGGCGCGGGCGTGCCGACGCGCGCTCACCAAGGTCTGGCGGTGCCCGTTTCCCTCGAGGGTGACGAGTGCCCGCCGAAGAGCGCGAAGGAGGCCCGGCGCCAGGCCGGCCGAGCGGCCAAGGCCGTTCTGAAGACGAGGTTGAAGACGCTCGGGCTCAGCGACGCCGATATCGACGCCCTGCTCGGGAAGATCAAGGACACCGACAAGGGCTCCCTCGACGCCCTGCGCAAGACGCTGGACGCCACCTCCGACGCCGCCAAGGCGCGTCACATCACCGAGGCGCTTGGGGACCTGGCGGGCCTCGCCGGACGCAACGGTCTGACCAACCAGTCCATCCAGGGTGTGATCGCCCGGCTCAAGAATGCGAGTGGACAGCCCCTCAACGCCGAGAACCGGGCGCTGCCCTCGCTGGCGGCCGAGGTGAGCCACGCCCGCAGGGTGGCCGATTCGGGCCAGGTCAAGCCCGGAACCCGCATCGCGATCGGTGCGAAGGGCGGCACCGACTTCGGCGGCGGGCACAAGGTGGAGTTTCCCGCGGGCGTGGACGCGGACGTCGCCTACGTGGACGCGAGCGGGCGGGTGCACCTCAACGAGGTCAAGGAAACGATGAACGCGCTGATCAGCACCCTGAAGAAGGAGAACGGCGGGCAGCTGGACAAGTACAAGAACTGGGAGGCCTCCAGCAACGGCAAGGCCAAGTTCGTGGTCATGTCGGCGGACGGTGCCGACGACCTCTTCAAGCCGGCATTCCGGACCCAGCTCCAGCAGCTGATCGATTCCGGTATCCCGGTGGAGATCGCCGGCAAGGAGTACGACTCCGCGGCGCTGCGGGCGGCGCAGGCTCGTGGACACTTCTGATGTCGGCGCCCATCGTAGGGTGCCGGAGGAGAGGAGCGTGGTGACCGGGGACGAGCTGGCACCGGAGGAGCTGAGGGGGATCAGCTCGCCATGGTGCCTGACCGACGCGACCGTCAGAATGATCGTGGCGCGCGAACAGGACACGACGACCGCCTCAGTCGAGCAGGCACTCGACGTCCTGGAACGCTGCCGCCGCAGGGCCGCCGCCCATCCTCGGCCGCTCGACATGACCGCCCGGGTGGAGCAGTCGGCGCTGCTGGCGGGGATGGGCGAAGCGTGGGCCGAGTGGCTGCGTCCGTTGGAGACGGCCATGCCCACGCTGGACGACATACGGGTGTCGAATGTGGCGGCGCTGGTCCGGCGCGCCGAAGTGGAGGTCTCTCCCCAGGTCAAGGCGGTCTTCCCCGAAGAGGGCGTGGTGGCCGTCCCACGGAACAGGCCGTCCCTGGACGTCCTGGTCGAGCTGACACGCGTATGGGCGGAGGATCTGTGGCCCACCCTCACGCGTCAGGTGAGCGGCTGGCTGAGTGAACGGCTGAGGCTGGGGGGCTCGGAGGATCACCGAAGGCGCTATTTCGCCCTTCTGGCGGCCGTGGTCCCCGACCTTGGGGACTACGGCGATGCGCTGGTGACCCACCTGGAGTTGACGGGCAGCATGGAGACAGCCGCCTACCTGCTGTGCATCGAGCGGCATCCCCGGACGGCGGAGGCGGCGCGACGCAGCGCCGCCGCGTGTCTGCGGCGGCTGGAGCAGGCGGCCCATCCGCACGGGGACGACCTGCCGGAAGAAATCTGGGATCGCCGTGGACGTCGTTTGTCCGGCGTCCGCACAGGGTTCGTCCGGCAGCACGACGGCCCTCCGGAAGAGCAGATGCTCGAGTTGTCCTTCGAAGACGGCACGGCGCTGCAGATCTGGGCCGGGTACGAGGGGCGGCTGCGTTTAGAGGAGGGCCCGCACACTCCCGGATCCGGGGAGAGCCACTCCGAAGTGGAGGGCTTCACGGAGGCGCAGCTTCTCACCGACGATGTGGAGTGGTATTTCCACGACATCGGCGATGACCCGCGCGTGGCCGACGCCATCGGCCGGACGCTCACCGATTTCCGGGCGTTCAAGGGAGACGATGACCGCGAAGGGCTCGTCTTGCAGTTCGAAACCGTGATGGTGCGGCTTCAGACCGTCGACGATCTGGTCTTCGAGATGACGTGGGGCGACGCCGCGTCCGGGTGGATGGAGGAGTGAAGTGGGCAGGTCCCGTGTCGCTCAGATGCCGGCGGCGTTGACCACGGCACGCGTGCTGATGTTCATGGTGGCGGGGCTGTCGGCGCTGTGGGTTGTGGCATTCCTCGTCGGCTACGGCGTGACGTCCGAGAACGTCGGCGCGGCCATGGTGCAGCTCCTCCCCGGCGCCTTCAGCTTTGCCCTGGCCGTGAAGATCCGGCCCGAACGCCCGCGCATTCGTTTGTGGATCAATATTCTCGAGGTCGTCTGGGTCCTGATCGCCTTCGGCAGGATCGGGCAGGGAGACGTGACCGGGGTCCTGGGGCTGATCCTGCCCGGTATCATCCTCGTGCTGGTCAACACCCGCGCGGCGCGCTCCTATTTCGTGCCCGGCCGCTACTTTTGATTCCGCGGCTCCTGTCGCCGTTTCAGATTTCGGGCCGCGGGCGGCGTTCGGTGCCGGCGGAGTGGAGAGTGATCGTCTACGTCGAGTGCGGCGGGCGTAGCCTCTGAAATCCGCCCATAGGGCGGTCGGGTGTTCATACATTCGGTCATGGCCTTGGAGGCTGTTTGCGGGGCAGGCTTCAAGGGGTGAGCGCTGCCATTCCCGACGATACCTATGACATCAACGTTGGAAGGGGCGGTTGGAGGCCGAGTAGAGGACGCCCACCGGGTGCCACGGCCAAGGTGTGCAGCATCGAGGTGTGCGCCCTGTCCAAGGGCGGGACGATGCTGGCTCTGACCGTGCGTGCTCCACGAGAGGAGTTCGACGCGACTGGGATGTAGGTGCGGGATTGAGCATGGTGTGTGGACGCCGCATGGAGATCGAGCTTTTGGGATGGGAGGCGGGAGTGATAGCGAGGTGAGCGCAGACACGTCGGGCGCCGGCGAAACCAGTGCGGCCGATCGCCCGGGTGCGAGTGCTTGGTCCCTCCGTGCGGATTGGACGGAACCGGTCAGGCGGAGTCCGGTGCGGGTGCTGCTGGCGGGGGCCGCAGTGCTGGCGCTGCTGTCGTGGCGGATCGGGTTGAGAGCCGACCTGGTCGCGTTCGCATATCTCGGCTGCGTCGGCGTGGTGCTCGGTGTCGTCGACGTCGCTCTGCGGCGCCTGCCCGATCCGCTTACGCTGCCTTCTTATCCCATCGGCATGGTGTTGCTCAGCGCGGCTGCACCGAGCACTACCGACGGCGGCGGTCGTTTCATCGACGCTCTGATTGGGCTGGGAGTGTTGTGGGGGCTCTTCTTCCTTCAGTGGGTGGTGGTCCCCCGCGCTCTTGGGTTCGGTGACGTGAAGCTGTCGGGCGTTCTCGGGTTGTATCTCGGCTGGCTGGGGTTCGACGCCTGGACGCTCGGTGTGCTGGCCATGTTCGTCCTGGGCGGCCTGTACTCGATCGGATTGATCGTGTTCAGGCGCGTGGGTCGGAAAGCCACGATTCCGTTCGGACCGTTCATGCTGCTCGGCGCGCTCGTGGGAGTGCTCGTGCACGCCTAATTGCAGGCACGGCATGCAGACATTGGCCGGCTTCGATCCGGCGCTCCGCGCACACCACCCCGGACGTGCGAGTGTGCACAAGGTTCCGATGGCGCCGAGCAGCCACGGGCTGAGTGACGTCGAGCTGTCTGGCGTCTTCGTATGGACCTGGGACGGCTTGCGGGAGACCTCGATGACAGGCGCGCCGGTGCGGCGGGCCTTGCAGAGATCACCGATACCCGCCATCGACGCGTCCGCCGCGTACCGTTTGATGTTCACCGCGCCGTCACCGACCACTTGCACCCGCGCAGGGGCGGCGACATGTGCAGCGCCCTGGAGGGAAGGGCGTAGCGGTCGTGCCGGCGCGCCGTCCGTCTCACGCGCCTCCAGCCACATACTTCGTCACGGCCTGATCGCCCAACGTTCCTCCGGAGAGCCCCCTCATTCGTGCGCTACATGATCACTGTGTCGCGGGCGGTGTCCTGGCTTCACCTTTGGCTGTGCTAATCAGGTTATGAGGTCCGAGCAGACGGTGGGATGGAAGAGTGAGCATATACATCAAGCATGGAGACCGGACCATCTGGAATCCGGCCATGGGCGTCGGCCGGGTGTTCATTCACTCGGTCACGGCCTTGGAGGCGGTCGCTGGGCTCCCGTCGGGCGTGACGGCCGTCATTCCCGACGATACCTACAGCATCGATGACGGCGAGCTCCGCGCGTTCGCCCAGGAACTGGTCAATGGCTACTTCTCCACGTCGCATCCGCTGTATCGGATGATGGTCGGCGGCGTCCTCAAGACGTGCCTTGTGCTGTTGGAGCGGGCAGGCAATCCGCTGCACATCGATCCCGTCAACGAGGATCACATGTCGTTTCTTCGCGAGCTCGGTTATCATGCCCGGTTCATGCCCATATGAGGTCGTCGTTGTCCCCAGGATGACTGAAGAGCTCGATCTTCATGTCGTGCGTCACCCAGCACAATCTCCCGTTCGGCCATCCAAGGATGGCGTCGTTAGCGGAGAAATCGACATCTGTGCACGCGAGGTGATCATCGAAGATGCAAGACACATCCGGAGGTGAATGGCGGAGGCAGGGGGCGGGTTTACGTCCTGGCGCCGAATGTGTCCATTGCCGGCTGCAAGCGGTTCGAGCGGGAATACAGTGTTCGGGTGGTAGTATCGATCATCTGTAGAACAACCTGAAGCGCAGAGGGCTCTGCTGGGCATGCGGACACTGGACCTGATCTTCGCTCATCCGGTGCCGCCGGAGGAGTTGTTCGATCTGGTCTCCTCGTTCGGAGGCGTTTCCACCGGAAATGTCGACGCCCCCGCCGAGGTCAGCATCTCGCGCGGCCGTGCCTGGATACTGGTGCACGGATACCCGCCGGACCGGCTGGAGTTGGCGCCCCGCTGGATTCCCCTCTACACGGAGGCGCTCCGAGCGCCGCCGCGGGGAAGGGTCATCGTGCATGTGGCGCGGGCCACGGGCAGTGAATGGTTGGCGGCCGAGTTCGTCCTGGCGGCAGAGGAGAAATGGGACGGCCGTTTCGTCATCGACGATTTCGCCGACGAGGTCGTCACGCTCGATGAGTTCCACACCAGGCTGGCCGAGCGCCACAGCGGCTTCTTCTGGCCGGGCTATGACGCATCCCCTCGCGCGCTCCGGGAGGCCCGGGCCATTTCGGTCGAGGTGCTGCTGCCCGCGCAGGCGCAACCGCGCACGGTCGAGCGCTTTCTGATGTCGATCGGCGCGGCGATGCATCCCGACGACCATGCCGACGCGTCATTGACGCGCGGGAACGCGCGGATCTGGGTGCGTCTTCGAGAACCGGGGGTCATGCCTTCGGATGTCAACGCGGATCGCCTGCGCGGCCATCTCGCTCTCCTGGGCGCGCCGCCCTATCACTCGTTCGCTTTGGACGTCTTCGACACCGAGGAGTCGCAGCGGCTCGCTCTGGAATTCCTTGAGGCGTTGGCTGCGAAATGGGCGCTGCTGCTGATCCTGCGGCCCGATTACAGCGTTCTGACGATGGACGACATCCGCGCCCGGGCCGCGTCTGATCCATCCGACCCGTTCGCTTCCGGGGGCTGACCGATATTTCCCAGGCTTCCGCGCACCCAGAAGTGGACGTCCACCGGGCGGGGCGGTGTTCGCGCGGGAAAAGGTGACCGTTCCCTCGCAGAGGCCGCCCTTGGACACCATGGTGGAGCTGATGCGCATCTGGGGGAACGGTCTGTGGTCCACGCCGGCCCGTTAGGTGAGTGGCTGGCTGTGCGAGCGTCTCAGGCGAGACGGGATGAAGGAGGACCGCAGATGCTGTTTCGCCCTGCTTGCGGCTGTCCTCCCCGATCTCGGGGAAGTGCGTCCACGTCGACTTCACCGTCGCCCGCGTGTGGACGGAGTCGGTGAGTTTGGCCGTTGGGCGCCGTCGTGACGTGGCTGGTCAGCTTCGAGTGCGACCGTTCTCGCAGTAGGGGCCTGCTCCCCGCATGTGGCGCACTCGGGAGCTGCCCAGGCAGCTTGTATTCAAGCAATTGGTCGTGCTCAGGCGCAGGGGGCCGAGGTGCCGCGATGCCCTTGGGGCCGTTCATGCCGATTGGAGTGCTCGTGCGCGCGTGAGCTGACCGGCGGAAGAGAACCTTGCGGTCCCGCCCGCCGGTCGGCTCACTTGCAGGGGTTCTTGCCCGCCTTGACGCCGCCGGCGATCTTGTCGATGGCGGGCGGGGCGAGGCGGACGCCGGGTCTGCCGATGACGAGGGTGATGTGGTCGGCGGGGGCGTTTCCGTCCGCGGTCAGGACGGCGTTGGGGACGACCGCCGCCAGTGCGGACGCCTGGCCTTCCGCCGACGGGTTGTAGATGATGCGGCTCTCCGGAGCCTCGGCCTCCTTCTTGATCTTCTTGTCGACCTTGAAGCCGCGGTTCCGCAGCCGACGGGCGACCCCGCGGGCGTCCTTGGCGCCCGCGTCCACCACCGTCACCTTGACCTTGTCGGGCGACGGGACGGCCGGCTTGGGCGCGGGCGGCTGCTCGGCGGGCAGCTCGCTGTCGTGGCGGATCGCCTCGAACAGCGGTCTGGCCCGCTCCTCGTTCCACTGGACGCGGTTGGGGTCGGGCTCGTAACGCTCCACCGGGACCGTGACGAACCGCACCTGGCCGGCCTTCAACCCGCGCAGCCCCTCGGCCAGCTTCCGCATGGCCTGGAAATCGAGGTCCTCGTCGGTGGTGACCGACTTGGAGACGGCCTTGAGGAACTTGTAGGTCTTGGCCGGGTCGGTCAGCACCTCGCTGCTGGTGGCCTTGTCCACGACGGACGCCATGAACTTCTGCTGCCGCTCGATGCGTTCCAGGTCCGAGCCGTTGCCCAGCGTGTAGCGGGCGCGGACGTAGCCGAGGGCCTGCTCGCCCTTGACGGTCTGCTTGCCGGCCTTCAGCACCAGTTCGGCGCGCGGGTCGTTGACGGGACGGTCGACGCAGATCTCCACGCCGCCCAGCGCGTCCACCACCCGCTTGAACCCGGCGAAGTCCACCTGCACGAAGTGGTCGATGTGGATGCCGGTCAGCTTCTCCAGCGTCTTCCAGGTGCAGGTCGGACCGGCGAACGCGAACGCGGTGTTGAGCATCCCGAACCGGCCGGGGACGGTGCCGCCCTTCTCCTTCTTGCAGTCGGGGATCTGCACCATCGAGTCGCGGGGGAAGCTGATCCCCACGGCCTGGTCGCGGTTCGGGGACAGGTGCAGCAGGATCGCTGTGTCGGAGCGCGCGCCCGTCAAGCCCGCGGCCGCCCCGTAGCGGGCGTTCTCGCCCTCGCGGGTGTCGGACCCGATGAGCAGGATGTTCAGCGACTTGTTCAGCTTCTTGGGGCGGTCGGTGCCCAGCTGGTCGGTGACGTCCTTCTTCTCGATCCCGCCCATCAGGTCGGCGTAGAGCCAGTAGACGCCGACGGCGGCCGCCGCGACCAGCGCGGTGGCGCCGATCGCCACGCGCCGCCATATCCTGCGCCGCCGCTTCTTGCGGTCGGCGGGTGCGGCGGACTTCTCGGCAGCGGTGCTGTCCTTGTCTTTGGCCGACGTGGTTTCGCCGTCGCCGGACGCGTTGTCGCGGTCCGTCTGCGCGTCTGGGGCGGACGGATCAGAGCCGGCGCCTGCGTCAGTCGCGTCGGCTGCTGCCGCGGACGTGCCGGATGTGTTCTCGGTGGTGGGGCCGTCCTTGTCCTTGGTCGACGTGGCTTCGCCGTCTGCCGTGGCGTCTGAGGCGGCCGGTTCGGAGGCAGCGGCTGTATTCGCCGTGTCTGCTGCGGGCGTGTTCTTTCGGTCGGCGGTCGCGGCGGGTTCAGCGGGCTCCTTGGCGGAGGCGCCGTCCTTGTCTTTGGCCGTCGTGGTTTCGGCGTCTGCCTTGGCGTCAGGCGACGTGCTGCGGCCGGAGGTGGGGGAGACGGACTCGTTGTCGTGGTCCGCCTGGTTGTCGGTTGCGGTCTTGTCTGTGCCGACCGTTTCGGAGGCCGCAGCTGCGTTCGTCGTGCCGGCTGCGGCCGGGGACGTGCCGGGAGTGTTCTTCCGGTCGGCGCTCGGGTCGGTGGTGGCGCCGTTCTTGTCCTTGGTCGACGTGGGTTCGTCGTCTGCCGTGGCGTCCGACGCGTTATCGCGGTCCGTCGTGTTGCGGGGTGCGGTCTTGTGCGCGTCGGTCGGTTCGGAATCGTCGGCCGCTGTGCTCGTCGTGTCGGCCGGTTCGGGGGTGTCGGCGGACGCGGGCGTGTCGGTGGAGTCCGTGGCGGGCTCGGAGCCCGGGGCGCCTTCGGCGGCTGTGGAGCCGGGGGAGCTCGTGGCGGGAGCGGCGCCGGGGGTGTCGCTGGTGGCGGGGTCCTTCGCGAGGTCGTCGCGTCCGGGGTCGTTGTCGCTCATCGGTCCCGTTTCAGCAGGCCCTGCCAGGGCGTTGGATTGTCAATAGCTGTCAGTTTATGCAGGTGCCGCCGATGTCAGGGGTGCTGAAGCGGCGGGGCGCCGCATTCGGCCAATTGCGCGCGCCGGATCGGCCGGGCGGGGTCTGTTCGGGCCGGGGCGGGGAGCGGCGGCGGGCGGGGCGGAGGCGATTCGATGCTGATTCGCGCTCGTCTCGATTCCCGGGGGTCATAACCCCTGGTTATGGGTTCTCCGGGGTTGCGGCCTTCCAAAATCTGTGGCCAGGGTCACAGCAAAGGCTGGCTGTTATGTATGTCACAGTGCCACTGTGGTGACGTAAGGTCGCCTGACCGAAAGCGCGCACGAGGCGTCACCGCCTGTCGCGGCCGAGGCGCGGCGGCCGCGCGGTGCGCGCGGCCGTGGTACGGGGACCGGATGACCCGAACTCAGGAGTGCGAGCGATGAGCACTGTGGAGGCGCCCGCCAAAGCGCGCGCCAAGATCAAGGAACGGACCCTCCGGCGGGACAACTGGCGCGTGTACCCGATCACCACCCTGGTGGCGTTCACCGCCTGGGTGGCGTACGCGACGGTACGCGCGTTCTGGGGCTCGGCCTTCTACGTGCCCGAGTACCACTACCTGACGCCGTTCTACTCGCCGTGCGTCAACGAGATCTGCGGCGAGGCCGCCGAGTTCGGCACGTTCCTGCCCGCGTCGACCAGGGGCTGGATCCCGTTCGCGGCGGTGTCCCTGCCGTTCCTGCTGCTGTTCCGGCTGACCTGCTACTACTACCGCAAGGCCTACTACCGGTCGTACTGGGCGTCGCCGCCCGCGTGCGCGGTGGCCGAACCGCACAAGCGGTACACCGGCGAGCGGCGGTTCCCGCTGATCGGGCAGAACCTGCACCGCTACTTCTGGCTGGCCGCGGTCGTCATCTCGCTGATCAACACCTGGGACGTGATCCGCGCGTTCCGCGGCGAGGACGGCGGGTTCGGCGTGGGGCTGGGCACGCTGATCCTGCTCGTGAACCTGATCCTGCTGTGGGCGTACACGCTGTCGTGCCACTCCTGCCGGCACATCGTCGGCGGGCGGCTGAAGCACTTCTCCAAGCACCCGGTGCGGTACTGGATGTGGCAGCAGGTCTCCAGGATGAACCAGCGGCACGGACAGTACGCGCTGATCACGCTGGGTTCGCTGGTGGTGACGGACCTGTACATCGCGCTCGTGGCCAGCGGAACCATCTCCGACCTGCGCATCTTCAACTGAGGACGGGCATGCCATGGGGACGAGCGCAAGCACGGCCGCGGGACCCCGCGCGCGGGCGCGGCGGGCGGACGGGGCGACCGCGGGCAGGCAGGGCGGCGCGGCGGCGCGCCGCGAAGGCGACCGGACGGGACCGGGGAGCAGGTCATGAGTGAGATCGAAAGGCACGCCTACGACGTCGTGGTGATCGGCGCGGGCGGTGCCGGGCTGCGCGCCGCGATCGAGGCCCGGATGCAGGGCAAGAAGACCGCGGTCATCTCCAAGTCGCTGTTCGGCAAGGCCCACACCGTCATGGCCGAGGGCGGCGCGGCCGCCGCGATGGGCAACGTCAACCCCAAGGACAACTGGAAGGTCCACTTCCGCGACACCATGCGCGGGGGCAAGTTCCTCAACAACTGGCGGATGGCCGAGCTGCACGCCAAGGAGGCCCCCGACCGGGTGTGGGAGCTGGAGGCCTGGGGGGCGCTGTTCGACCGCACCAAGGACGGCAAGATCAGCCAGCGCAACTTCGGCGGGCACGAGTACCCGCGGCTGGCGCACGTCGGCGACCGCACCGGGCTGGAGCTGATCCGCACGCTGCAGCAGAAGGTCGTGGCGCTGCAGCAGGAGGACCACCGCGAGTACGGCGACTACGAGGCCCGCATCAAGGTGTGGGCGGAGACGACCGTCACCCGGCTGCTGAAGGACGGCGACCGGATCTGCGGCGCGTTCGCCTACGTCCGCGAGACCGGCAAGTTCGTGGTGTTCGAGGCGCCGGCCGTGGTGCTGGCCACCGGCGGCATCGGCAAGGCGTTCAAGGTGACGTCCAACTCCTGGGAGTACACCGGGGACGGGCACGCGCTGGCGCTGCTGGCCGGGGCGACGCTGCTGAACATGGAGTTCGTCCAGTTCCACCCCACCGGGATGGTCTGGCCGCCGTCGGTGAAGGGCATCCTGGTCACCGAGTCGGTGCGCGGCGACCGCGGGGTGCTGAAGAACTCCGAGGGCAAGCGGTTCATGTTCGACTACATCCCGGAGGTGTTCAAGGACAAGTACGCCACCTCCGAGGAGGAGGCGGACCGCTGGTACGACGACCCGGACAACAACCGCCGTCCCCCCGAGCTGCTGCCCCGCGACGAGGTCGCCCGCGCGATCAACGCCGAGGTCAAGGCGGGACGCGGCTCGCCGCACGGCGGCGTGTACCTGACCGTCGTGGACCGGATGCCCGGCGGCGCGGAGGAGATCAAGCGGCGGCTGCCGTCGATGTACCACCAGTTCAAGGAGCTGGCCGGCGTCGACATCACCACCGAGCCGATGGAGGTCGGCCCGACCTGCCACTACGTGATGGGCGGCGTGGAGGTCGACCCGGACACCGCCGCCGCGCTGGTCCCGGGCCTGTTCGCGGCGGGCGAGGTGGCCGGCGGCATGCACGGCTCCAACCGGCTGGGCGGCAACTCGCTGAGCGACCTGCTGGTGTTCGGCCGCCGCGCCGGGCTCGGCGCCGCCGAGTACGTCGACTCCCTGGGCGAGCGGCCGACGGTGCCGGACGAGGCGGTCGAGGCCGCGGTCGCCGAGGCGCTGGCGCCGTTCGAGCGCAAGGGCGGGGAGAACCCGTACGCGGTGCACGCCGAGCTGCAGCAGACGATGAACGACCTGGTCGGCATCATCCGCAAGGAGGAGGAGCTCAAGCAGGCCCTCGAGGCGCTGGACAAGCTGCGCGAACGCGTCCGCGACGTCAGCGTCGAGCCGGTCGCGGTGAACGACGGACGCGGCTACCACCCCGGCTGGCACCTGGCCCTGGACCTGCGGAACATGCTGCTGGTGTCGCAGGCGATCGCCAAGGCGGCGCTGGAGCGGCAGGAGAGCCGCGGCGGGCACACCCGCGACGACTACCCGCAGATGTCGCCCGAATGGCGCAAGATCAATCTGGTCGTCCGCCTGGCCGGCGATCCGGACGACCTGCGCGTGGAGCTCAAGCGCCAGGAGATGGAGCCGATGCGCGAGGACCTGCTCGCGCTGTTCGAGATCGACGAGCTGAAGAAGTACCTCACCGCCGAGGAGCTCCCGGCCGAGGCCGCCGCCGGTGACGAGGACGAGGAGGGCGACCGATGAGCTACAAGGCCAAGTTCCGGGTCTGGCGCGGCGACGCGGGCGAGGGCGAGCTCCGCGACTACACCGTCGAGGTCAACGAGGGCGAGGTCGTCCTCGACGTCATCCACCGGCTGCAGGCCACCCAGGCGCCGGACCTGGCGGTGCGGTGGAACTGCAAGGCGGGCAAGTGCGGCTCCTGCTCCGCCGAGATCAACGGCATGCCGCGGCTGATGTGCATGACGCGGATGTCGACGTTCGCGCCGGACGAGACGGTCACCGTCACCCCGATCCGCACCTTCCCGGTGATCCGCGACCTGGTCACCGACGTGTCGTTCAACTACGAGAAGGCGCGGCAGATCCCCGCGTTCGACCCGGGCGACGTCAAGCCGGGCGAGTTCCGGATGCAGCAGGAGGACGTGGAGCGCTCGCAGGAGTTCCGCAAGTGCATCGAGTGCTTCCTGTGCAACAACGTCTGCCACGTCATCCGCGACCACGAGGAGAACAAGCCGAACTTCTCCGGGCCGCGGTTCCTCATGCGCATCGCCGAGCTGGAGATGCACCCGGCTGACACCGCCGACCGGCGCAAGATCGCTCAGGACGACCACGGGCTGGGCTTCTGCAACATCACCAAGTGCTGCACCGAGGTCTGCCCCGAGCACATCAAGATCACTGACAACGCGCTGATCCCGCTCAAGGAGCGCGTGGTCGGCCGCCGGTACGACCCGCTGGTGTGGCTCGGGTCCAAGCTCGGCATCGTCAAGAAGGGGGAGGACACCCCGTCCGCGTGAGCGGGACGCGTCCGTCGGCCGCGCGGCCGCGCGGGCGCGGCGGGCGGCGAGCCCCCGTCGCCGCCGCCCGCCGCGCTCGCCGTCTCCATGAAGGTTCGCGGTGCGGCGTGCGGACCGCACAGACCGCCCCCACCTTCGCGGACCGGGGGCGCGGTGTATAGGAAGAAGTACACAGAACGCGTGACGGATTCGTGATTTTGCGGCGGCTCACAAGGAGCGCCGGTCCGCTCTAGCGTGGAGATATGAACTCCCCCCTGGAGCCCGGTTCCTTCCTTGCCGAGCTCACGCCCGCCGAACGCGCCGAGCTCGAACGGCGCGCCCGGGTCCGCGCCTTCGCCCGCGGCGAGGTGCTGTTCTCCGAGGGGGAGCCGTCCACGTGGGTGGCGGTGCTGCTGTCGGGACGGGTCAAGGCGTACTCGCACCGCGAGCACGGCGGGGAGGCGCTGCTGGCGGTGCGGGGGCCGGGCGCGCTGCTCGGCGAGGTCGCCGCGATCGACGGCGGCCCGCGTTCGGCCACGGTCGCCACCTTGGAGCCGGCGCGGGCGCTCACCCTCACCGCCCCGCAGTTCATGGCGTTCCTGCAGGGGAACGGGCGGGTGTCGCTGCTGATGATGCGGATGCTGTGCCAGCGGTGGCGCGACGCCGACCGCAAGCGCATCGAGTTCGGCATGTTCGACGCCACCGGGCGGGTCGCCCAGCGCCTGGTGGAGCTGGCCGAACGGTTCGGCGTCCCGTACGAGCCGTCCGGCCGGGGCCGTCCCGCGGCCGGCGCCGCGGCGGAACGCCGCGACGGGCGCCAGAGCGTGCGCATCACCCTCAGCCTGTCGCAGGAGGAACTGGCCGGGTGGGTCGGCGCCTCCCGCGAGGCGGTCAGCAAGGCCCTGCGCACGCTGCGCCGCCACGGCTGGATCGAGACGGGCCGGCGCCGCGTGATCATCCACGATCTGCAGGCCCTCCGCCGCCACGCCCGGTGACCCCGCGGCCGCGCCGGGCGTCTGACGGCCGGGCCGGACGCCGGTCGGCGATCGCGGGCGTCGTACCCTTTGCAAGGTGCAGTTGCAGCAGCTCGCCTACTTCGTCGCGGTGGCCGAGGTCCGGCACTTCACGCACGCGGCGGAGCTCCTGCACGTGGCGCAGCCGTCGCTGTCCAAGCAGATCCGGGCGCTGGAGGCCGAGCTGGGCGCCCCGCTGTTCAGCCGGGCGCGCGGCAACATCACCCTGACCCCGGCGGGCGAGGCGCTGTTGCCGCTGGCCAAGCGGATCCTCGCCGACGTCGACACCGCCCGGCTGGAGGTGCAGGAGCTGGCGGGCCTGCGCCGCGGCCGGGTCCGGCTGGGCGCCACGCCGTCGCTGTGCGCGGGGCTGCTCGCCGACGTCCTGCGCCGCTTCCACGACGCCTACCCCGGCATCCGGCTCATCGTCGAGGAGGGCGGGTCGCGCGACCTGGTGCGGGAGCTCACCCGCGGCTCCCTGGACCTGGCGCTGGTGATCCTGCCGCTGCCCGGCGACCCGCCGCTGGACACCGTCCCCATCCTGCGGGAGAACCTGGTGGTGGCGTCCCCGGCGGGGCCGGAGGGCGGGGACCGGGCGCACCGCGGACTGCTGCCGCGCCGCCCCTACCTGCGGATCGAGGACCTGCGCGACCGGCCGCTGGTGATGTTCCGCTCCGGGTACGACCTGCGCGAGGCGACGATCAGCGCCTGCCGGGCCGCCGGGTTCGAGCCGAGCTTCGCGGTCGAGGGCGGCGAGATGGACGCGGTGCTGCGCTTCGTCGAGGCCGGGCTCGGCGTCGCCGTCGTCCCGAGCATGGCCCTGGCCGGACGCCCCGGCCTGCGCGGCACGCCCCTGGTGATGGACGACTCCGACCTCGACCCGTCCCGCCGGGGCCGCAATTCCGGCCTGCTGCGGACGGTCGCGCTGGCGCACCGCAAGGACGTCGAGCCCACCCACGCGGCCCGCGCCTTCCAGGAGACCCTGCAGACCTTCCTGGTGGAGGCGGCCCTGGCGGGAAGCCTCCCGGCCGGGGTGGAGGCCCTCGTCAACGCCTGAGTTCTCGCGCACAAAGGAGCGCGCGCCCCGAGGTCGGGACGCGCGCTCCGCCAAGGCCGTGCATCAGGCAGTCGCCTGGGTTACTTCTTCTTCCCGCCGGCGGTGGCCTTGAGGTAGTCGTGGTTGAGGCGGCCGATGACGTCCAGCGGGATGCCCTTGGGGCAGGCCACGGTGCACTCGCCGGTGTTGGTGCAGCCGCCGAAGCCCTCGGCGTCGTGGGCCTCGAGCATGTTGACGACGCGGTCCCACCGCTCGGGCTGCCCCTGCGGGAGCAGGCCGAGGTGGGTGACCTTGGCGCCGAGGAACAGGGACGCCGAGCCGTTCGGGCAGGCGGCGACGCAGGCGCCGCAGCCGATGCACTCGGCGGCCTCGAAGGCCTTGTCGGCGTCCGCCTTGGGGACGGGCACCGAGTGGGCGTCAGGCGCGGTGCCGGTGGGGGCGGTGATGTAGCCGCCGGCGGCGATGATGCGGTCGAAGGCCGAGCGGTCGACGACGAGGTCCTTGACGACCGGGAAGGCCTTGGCCCGCCACGGCTCCACGGTGATGACCTCGCCGTCCTTGAACTTGCGCATGTGCAGCTGGCACGTGGTGGTGTTGCGCTCGGGACCGTGCGGGGTGCCGTTGATGACCAGGGAGCACATGCCGCAGATGCCCTCGCGGCAGTCGTGGTCGAAGGCGACCGGGTCCTCGCCCTTCTGGATGAGCTGCTCGTTCAGCACGTCCAGCATTTCCAGGAACGAGGCGTCGGGGGAGATGTCGTCGAGCTGGTACTCGACCATCCTGCCCTTGTCCTCAGGGCCCTTCTGGCGCCAGATGCGCAGTGTGACCTTCATGATTACTTGTACGACCTCTGAGTGGGCTTGACGTATTCGAACTCGAGGGGCTCCTTGTGGAGCACGGGCGGCTTGCCCGGCCCGGCCCACTCCCAGGCGGCGACGTAGGAGAAGTTCTCGTCGTCGCGCTTGGCCTCGCCGTCCTCGTCCTGGCTCTCGGCGCGGAAGTGGCCGCCGCACGACTCGGTGCGGTGCAGCGCGTCGATGCACATGAGCTCGGCCAGCTCCAGGAAGTCGGCCACGCGCCCGGCCTTCTCCAGCTCCTTGTTGAGCTCCTCGCCCGTGCCGGTGACCTTGACGCGGGTCCAGAACTCCTCCCGCAGGGCGGGGATCAGCTGCAGCGCCTTGCGCAGGCCCTCGTCGGTGCGCTCCATCCCGCAGTACTCCCACATGATGTGGCCGAGCTCGCGGTGGAAGGAGTCGACGGTCCGGTCGCCGTCGATGGACAGCAGCCGGTCGATCTGCTCGCGGACGCGGGTCTCGGCCTCGTCGATCGCCGCCTCGCCGACGGGCGGCAGGTCGTTGGTGCGGGCGACGTAGTCGCCGATGGTGACCGGGAGGATGAAGTAGCCGTCGGCCAGGCCCTGCATGAGGGCGGACGCGCCGAGGCGGTTGGCGCCGTGGTCGGAGAAGTTCGCCTCGCCGATCACGAACAGGCCGGGCAGGTTGGACTGCAGGTCGTAGTCCACCCACAGCCCGCCCATCGTGTAGTGGACGGCGGGGTAGATGCGCATCGGCGTCTCGTAGGGGTTCTCGCCGGTGATGCGCTCGTACATCTCGAACAGGTTGCCGTACTTGGCCTCGACGGCCTTGCGGCCCATCCGCTTGATCGCGTCGGCGAAGTCCAGGTAGACGCCCTGTCCGGCGGGGCCGACGCCGCGTCCCTCGTCGCAGACCTTCTTGGCGGCGCGGGAGGCGATGTCGCGCGGCACCAGGTTCCCGAACGAGGGGTACATGCGCTCCAGGTAGTAGTCGCGCTCCTCCTCGGGGATGTCGGCGGGCTTGCGCGTGTCGCCGGCCTTCTTCGGCACCCAGACGCGGCCGTCGTTGCGCAGCGACTCCGACATCAGCGTCAGCTTCGACTGGTGCTCGCCGCTGTAGGGGATGCAGGTCGGGTGGATCTGCGTGAAGCAGGGGTTGGCGAAGTACGCGCCGTGCTTGTGCGCCCGCCACGTCGCGGTGACGTTCGAGCCCATCGCGTTGGTGGACAGGAAGAACACGTTGCCGTACCCGCCGGTGGCCAGCACCACCGCGTCGCCGGTGAAGTGCTTGATCTCCCCGTTGAGCAGGTTGCGGACGACCACGCCGCGGGCCCGCCCGTCCTCCACGATCAGGTCGAGCATCTCGTGCCGCGGGTACAGCTCGATGTTGCCCGCGTCCACCTGCCGCATCATCGCCTGGTAGGCGCCGAGCAGCAGCTGCTGGCCCGTCTGCCCGCGGGCGTAGAAGGTGCGGGAGACCTGGGTGCCGCCGAAGGAGCGGTTGTCGAGCAGGCCGCCGTACTCGCGGGCGAACGGCACGCCCTGCGCCACGCACTGGTCGATGATCTGCGTGGAGATCTCGGCGAGCCGGTGCACGTTGGACTCGCGGGAGCGGAAGTCGCCGCCCTTGACCGTGTCGTAGAACAGCCGGTACACGCTGTCGCCGTCGTTGCGGTAGTTCTTGGCGGCGTTGATGCCGCCCTGCGCGGCGATCGAGTGGGCGCGGCGCGGGCTGTCCTGGAAGCAGAACTGGATCACGTGGTAGCCGGCCTCGGCCAGGGTGGCGCCCGCCGATCCGCCGGCCAGCCCGGTGCCCACCACGATGATCGTCTTCTTGCGCTTGTTCGCCGGGTTGACCAGCTTGACCTCGAAGCGGCGCTTGGTCCACCGCTCCTCGATCGGGCCGGACGGGGCCTTGGTGTCGGCGATGGGGGCGCCGGTGGTGTAGAAACCGTCGTCGGTCATGATCAGCTCACCCATCCGAAGGTGATCGACAGGGGCACGGACAGGAAGCCCGCGGTCACCACCGCGGCCAGGGCGGTGGCCAGGCCGCGCAGCGCGCCGTCACTGCGCGCGGTGCGCAGGCCGAGGGTCTGGAAGGCGCTCCAGATGCCGTGCCGCAGGTGCAGCCCGACCATGACCACGGCCAGCACGTACCAGAGCGTGATGAACCAGCGTTCGGGGGCGAAGTCGGCGACCATCCGCTCGTAGGGGGTGGCGGCCGAGCCCTCGGGGTTCACCACGAGGAACGTCAGGTCCAGCAGGTGCCAGATGACGAACAGCAGGATGATCACGCCGCCGTACCGCATGGTGTGCACGGCGTAGCCCTGGGCGTGGGACTTGCGCTTGGCCTGGTACTTGACCGGACGGGCGGCGGAGGCGCGCCGGGCCAGCGAGACCGCCGACCACATGTGCAGGACGACCGAGACGGCCAGCACCGCCTCGATGAGCGTCAGCACCGTGCGCCGGGGGACGGCGGGCGTGCCGATGGTGCGCAGCCAGTGCGCGTAGTGGTTGAAGTCCTCCGCGCCGAAGAAGATCTTCAGGTTCCCCACCATGTGCGCGATCAGGTAGAGCACCAGGATCGCGCCGGTGACGGCCATGACGGCCTTCTTGCCGACAGTGCTCCGATAGATCGCGGGTATCGCTATAGCCACGCGCGCGACGCTACGCCTGCCTGCGGTAAGACCACCAAGTCATCACGACACTCGTTTCGATAGCCTCAGGCTATAGGCCGTGCAGGGCCGGGCATTTCGCCCATTCGGCTCGACTGGGAACGTGAGGGACTTCACACTCATTTGGGGAACTTCGTCCCTACCGAGCGGTACGGCGGCCGTTCTCGGCGGCGTCACTCGGACGGCGTGTGCGACAGCAGCAGCACCGCCAGGTCGTCGGCGAGCGCGTCCCCGTTCAGCGCCTCCACCTCGTTGACGAGCTCGTCGATCAGCGCGCGGCCGGTGCGGCCGCGGCGCCGGGCGCTGCGCGCGAGGCCCACCAGGCCCTCGGTGCCCAGCCGGTCCGGGCCCGCGCCGACCCGCCCCTCGATCAGCCCGTCGGTGTAGAGCATCAGCTCCCACGACTCGCCCAGGTCGATCTCGGTGGTGGGCCACTCGGCGCCCGGCACCAGGCCCAGCGCGGGGCCGTGCGCGTAGTCGGGCAGCGCCGTCACCTCGACGTCGCCGTCGGCGCCGTCCGCGGGGCGCCGGAACAGCAGCGGCGGCGGATGCCCCGCCAGGTGCATGCGGGCGGTGCGGCGCGACGGCGCCACCGTCACCATGCACAGCGTGGTGAACAGCTCCTCGCTGCGCCGCTCGTGCCCGAGGACGGTGTCGAGGATGCCGAGCAGCTGCTCGCCGGTGTGCCCGGCCAGCACCAGCGTCCGCCAGGCCATGCGCAGCTGCACGCCGAGCGCGGCCTCGTCGGGGCCGTGCCCGCACACGTCGCCGATCATCAGGTGCACCGCGCCGCCCTCGGTCTGCACGGTGTCGTAGAAGTCGCCGCCGAGCAGGGCCCGGCGGCGGCCCGGACGGTACCGGGTGTCGTGCCGCAGGGACGGGTCGTCGATCAGCGGCACCGGCAGCAGGCCGCGCTCCAGCCGGGCGTTCTCCCGGCCCATGATCCGCGCCTCCACCAGCCGCCGCTCGCTCTCCTCGGCGCGCTTGCGCTCGATGGCGTACCGGATGGCGCGCGCCAGCAGCGGCCCGTCCACCTCCTGCTTGACCAGGTAGTCCTCGGCGCCCGCGGCGACCGCCCGCACCCCCAGGTGCGCGTCGGACAGGCCGGTCAGCACCACCACCGCCGCGCGCTCGGCCATGTCGAGCACCTGCCGCAGCACGCCCAGGTGGTCGATGCCCGGCGCGGACAGGTCCACCAGGATGCACTGGGTGCGGCGGGTCAGCCGCCGCCGCGCCTCGTCCAGGCTGCCGGCCACGGACATGGCGATGTCCAGACCCGCCTCGGCGAGCATCTTCTCGACCACGCCGACGTTGCCCGGGTCGTCGTCGATGAGGAGCAGGTCGATGCCGTCCTCGGTGCCCGGCGGTGCCGCGGGACTGGTGTGCTGGCTGATCGCGCTCACTGAGGTTCCGGACTGTCGGCGGGATGGACGGCACGGGGCACGCGCGGTGCCCCCGGAGACGGCGCACGGACGGTGGACAGGCCGACCCGCGACCCCGGGCCGGACCGCGTGCGGGCGCATCGCCCCTTCGGATCGCGGCCGGGCCGGATCGCGGCTCTGCGGAGCGGCGCGGAGCCGCTCCGTGCACACCCGACCTTAGCGTCTCCGATCGCCGGCCCGCACCCCCCGATCTCGTCAAGAGACCGCTGGTAGAGCCGGTTTGCGACGAAAAAACCAGTCGAATTCCCGAACGTCCGCCACATACCCTTCGGCCCCGTGAAGCGCTTACCGGTTCCCGACCCCGGGGTCCCCGACGGCCGCTCACCCACCCGCTACCTGATCTGGACGGCCCGCGCGCAGTGGCGGGCCGTGCTCGCCGGGGCGCTTCTCGACGTCGGCTGGACGGCCTGCCAGGCGCTCATGCTCGCCGCGATCGGCAAGGCAGTGGACGAGGGCGTGGCGGAGCGGGACGCGTCCGCGCTCGCGGCGTGGTCGGCGGTGGTGCTGGCGCTCGGCGGGGGCGTCGCCGCGACCGGGGTGCTGCGGCACCGCACGCTCGTCCTCGGCTGGCTGTCCGCCGCCTACCGCACCGTCCAGATCGTCACCCGGCAGGCGGTCCGGCTCGGCGGGACCCTCCCGCGGCGGACCGCCGCCGGCGAGGTGGTCAGCGTGGGCGTGACGGACGTCGAGCACATCGGCGACGCGCTGGAGATCCTCGGCCGCGCCGTCGGCGCGACCACCGCCATCGGGCTGGTGACCGGCCTGATGTGGGCCGCCTCGCCGCGGCTCGGCCTGGTCGTGCTGATCGGCGTCCCGGTGATCCTGGCGGCGGCCGGGCCGTTGCTGCGGCCGCTGCGCGAACGCGAGCAGCGCCACCGCGAACTGGTCGGGGAGCTGAACAGCCGCGCCGCCGACCTGGTGGCGGGCCTGCGGGTGCTGCGCGGCATCGGCGGCGAGGCGCTGTTCGCCGACCGGTACCGGGAGGAGTCCCAGCGGGTGCGCCGGGCGGGCGTGGCGGCGGCGACGGCCGCGTCGCGGCTGCGCGGCGCGGAGGTGCTGCTGCCCGGCCTGCTGGTCGCCCTGGTCACCTGGGCGGGCGCGCGGGCCGCCGCGTCCGGCGCGATCAGCGTCGGCGACTTGGTCGCCTGCTACGGCTACGCGGTCTTCCTGATCACGCCGCTGAAGACCGTCGGGGAGGCGGCCGGCACGCTCACCCGCGGCCACGTCGCGGCCGGCCGGGTCGTGCGGCTGCTGCGCCTGGAGCCCGAGCCGCCGGACACCGGGACCGTCGTCCCGGACGGCCCCGCCGAACTGGTCGACGCCGCGTCCGGGCTGGTCGTGCGGCCGGGACGGGTCACCGCGATCGCCGCGTCCGACCCGAGGGACGCCCAGGCCATCGCCGACCGCCTCGGCCGGCACGCGGACGGCGAGGTCGCCTACGGCGGCGTCCCGCTGCGCGACGTCGCCGGCGTGCGGGAACGGATCGTCGTCGCCCTCAACGAGGACCGGCTGTTCTCCGGGACGCTGCGCGACGCCCTCACCCCCGGCTTCCGCCCCGTGGACGACGCGGCTCTGCACGCGGCGCTGCGGACCGCCTGCGCCGAGGACGTCGCGGCCGCCACGGGCCTGGACGCCCGCGTCGCCGAGGCCGGACGCGAGTTCTCCGGCGGCCAGCTGCAGCGGCTGCGGCTGGCCCGCGCTCTCGCGGCCGACCCCGAGGTACTGGTCCTCGTGGAGCCGACCAGCGCCGTCGACGCGCACACCGAGGCCCGCATCGCCGACCGGCTCGGCGCAGCCCGCGCCGGCCGCACCACCGTGGTGTGCACGACCAGCCCGCTCATGCTCGACCGCGCCGACCACGTCGCGTTCGTCGTGAACGGCGCCGTGGTGGCCGAGGGGCGCCACCGCGACCTGCTGCTCTCCGAGCCCCGCTACGCCGCCGCCGTCACCCGCGGCGAGGACTCCCCCTGACCGCCCGTTCCAGGAGACCGTCGGACGTGAGCAACGAGATCCTGCCCGTGGCGACGCCGACGCAGGTGCGCGCGCACGCGCGGCACCTGCTGCTGCGGCGCCATCCCCGCGCCCTGCTCGGCGCGCTCGCCCTGCACGCGCTGGCCGCGGCGGCCGGCCTCGTCGCCCCCCGGCTGCTCGGCGACCTCGTGGAGGGCGTGCGGCGCGGCGACGTCGAGATCGACGCGGTCGCCCTGGCCATCACCGGGTTCCTGATCGCCCAGGGAGTGCTCGTCCGGTACGCCTACGACGCCTCCGCCCGCGTCGGCGAGCGGATCCTCGCCGAGCTGCGCGAGGAGTTCGTCGAGCGGGTGCTGGCCCTGCCGCTGTCGCGGGTGGAGCGGGCCGGCACCGGGGACCTGGTCAGCCGCACCTCACGGGACGTGGACGCCCTGTCGGAGACCGTCCGCCGGGCCGTGCCGGACATCCTCGTCTCGTCCGTGATGATCGTCCTGACGCTGGGCGCGCTGGTGCTGACCGGGCCGCTGGTGGCGCTGCCGTGCCTGGTCGGCGTCCCGCTGCTGTGGGGGGCGATGCGCTGGTACCTGCGGCGCGCCGCCCCCGGGTACCTGCGCGAGATGGCGGCCTGGGGCGCGTTGACCGGCGGTCTCGCCGAGACCGTGCACGGCGCGCGCACCGTGGAGGCGCTCGGCCTGGCCGAGCGGCGGCTGCGCCGCTGCGACCGCGACATCGCCCGGTCCTACCGAGCCGAGCGGTACACGCTGCGGCTGCGCACGGTGATCTTCCCGGTGGTGGACATCGCGTTCGCGCTGCCCATCGTGGCCACCCTGCTCATCGGCGGGCTGCTGCACATCCACGGCATGGCGTCGCTGGCCCAGGTCACCGCGGCCACCCTGTACGTGCACCAGGTCATCGGCCCCGTGGACCTGGTGCTCACGCGGCTGGACGAGCTGCAGCTGGGCGGCGCGGCACTGGCCCGGCTGCTCGGCGTCGGCAACGTCCCGCGTGACCGCTCCCCCGGCGACGCCCGCCCCGCGGGGGAGCGCCTGGCCGCCCGGGACGTCCACTACGCCTACCGCGACGGCCGCGACGTCCTGCACGGCGTGGACCTGGACCTGCGTCCGGGCGAGCGGCTCGCCGTGGTGGGACCGAGCGGGGCGGGCAAGTCCACGCTGGGGCGCCTGCTGGCCGGGGTGGACGAGCCGCGCGTCGGCACGGTCACCGTGGGGGAGGGCGCGGGCGCCGTGCGGCTGGTGGACCTGCCGCTGGACGAGCTGCGCGGCCGCGTCGCCCTGGTCACCCAGGACCACCACGTGTTCCACGGCACCGTCAGGGACAACCTGCTCCTGGCGCGGCCCGCCACCGACGAGGAGGCGGAGGCGGCGCTGCGGGCCGTGGACTGGGACGGGCCCGGTCTGGACACGGTCGTCGGCTCCGGCGGCGAACCCCTGTCGCCGGCGCAGGCCCAGCAGCTCGCGCTGGCGCGGCTCATCCTGGCCGACCCGCACACGCTGGTGCTGGACGAGGCGACGTCCCTGCTGGACCCGCGCGCCGCCCGCCGACTCGAACGCTCCCTGGCCGCCGTCCTGGACGGCCGCGCCGTCGTGGCGATCGCGCACCGCCTGCACACCGCGCACGACGCCGACCGCGTCGCCGTCGTGGAGAACGGCCGCGTCATCGAGCTCGGCACCCACGACGAGCTCATCGCCGCCGGCGGCTCCTACGCCGCCCTATGGTCCTCCTGGCACGGCGACAAACAACCCTCGCCATAGTCCAACGGGGCGGCCGCGTATGCGGCCGCCCCGTTCTCCTCGCGCACGTTTGTGCGGCGCGTGGCGCGGTTCTCAGTCGGCGCGTTCGGCGAGGGCCTTCTTGAGGAAGGCGACCTGGACGTTGAGGAGGTTCTCCGCGACGACCTCCTGCGGGGTCATGTGGGTGACGCCGGACAGGGGCAGCACCGTGTGGGGGCGGCCCGCCGCCAGCAAGGCGCTGGACAGGCGCAGCGTGTGGGCGGCCACCACGTTGTCGTCCGCCAGGCCGTGGATCAGCAGCAGGGGGCGCTCCAGCCGCGGCGCGTCCTCGAGCAGGGAGTTGGCGGCGTACACCTCCGGCTCCTCGTCCGGGTGGCCGAGGTAGCGCTCGGTGTAGTGGGTGTCGTACAGGCGCCAGTCGGTGGGCGGGGCGCCCGCCACGGCCGCGTGGAACACGTCGGGGCGGCGCAGCACCGCCAGCGCGGCCAGCCATCCGCCGAACGACCAGCCGCGGATGCCGACGCGGCCGAGGTCCAGCGCGTCCGGGTGGCGGCGGGCCGCCTCCTCCAGCGCGGTGATCTGGTCCTCCAGCACCGGCCCGGCGAAGTCGCGGTGGACCGCGCGCTCCCAGGCGGGACCGCGCGCGGGCGTCCCCCGGCCGTCGGCGATGACGACCGCGAAGCCCTGGTCGGCCAACCACTGGGCCTCGTTGTAGGCGCGCCGCACGGCCAGGACCCGCTGGGCGTGCGGGCCGCCGTAGGGGTCCATGAGCACCGGCAGCCGCCCGTCGCCGGGCCGCCAGCCGGTCGGCAGCAGCACGACCGTGCGGATCTCGCGTTCCCCGGCGCGCAGCAGCCGCGGCTTCGGCTCGACCACCGGGGTCTCGGCGCGCGAGGCGATCGGGTGGACGGCGCCGCCGGGCCCGCGGACCTCGGTGGACACGCCCGGCCGGTCCAGCCGCGACCCGGTCAGCACGGCGACCTCGCCGCAGCGGGCGCCGGAGAACACCCCCGCGCCCTCGGTGAGCCGGACGGTCCCCTCCGGACCGTAGGACCACACGTGCACCTCGGTCGGCTCCTGCGAGGCGGTGAACAGCACCGTCTCGCCCTCGACGGCCAGCACGGACCGCACCTGGAGCCCGGGCGGCGTGACGGGCTTGCCCTCGACGGTCAGGCGCCGGGTGTCGGTGTCGCGGTCGTCGACGACCCAGACGACCTCGCCGCCGCCCAGCCGCGCCGGAACGCCCTGCACGATCTCCGTCCACTCCGGGTCGTGCAGGGTGTGCAGCAGCGTCGTCTCGCCCGACGACGGGTCGACCCCGAGCAGCCGCTGGGCGCGCTGGTCGCGCGTCTGCACGACGACGAGCAGGCCGTGCGCGTCCCAGGTCGCGGTGACCACGTAGGGGAACTCGCCGCGGTCCCAGGCGACCGCCGTGCGGCGGCCGTCCAGCTTGAGCAGCACCAGCGACACGATGGCGTTGGGCGTGCCCGCCGCCGGGTAGGCGACCTCGGTCGGGGGCCGCTCGGGGTTGGCGGGGTCGGCGATGTGCCAGCGCAGCACGGGCGTCTCGTCGACCCGCGCGGCCAGCAGGGTCTCGCCGTCGGGCGCCCACCAGTGGCCCCGCAAGCGGCCCATCTCCTCGGCCGCGATGAACTCCGCCAGCCCGTAGGACACCTGCTCGCTCTCCGGCGTCACCAGGGGGGCGTCCTCCCCGCTCGCCACGTCCAGGACGCGCAGGGTGCGGCCGGACACGTAGGCCACGCGCCGGCCGGCGGGGTCGAGCCGCGGGTCGAACACCGGGGTCGCCGCGGGCAGGGCCCGCACGTCCCCCGTGGCCAGGTCGGCGAGGAACAGCCGTCCGGCCAGGGTGAAGACGGCCTGCCGCACGTCGCGGTCCACCGCGTAGCCGACGATGCCGCCGGCCTGCTCGCGGGCGCGCTCGCGCCGGGCCCGTTCCTCCGGCGGCAGGTCCTCCTCGCCGGGCAGGTCGAGCGCCCTCGGGTCGGCGACCAGCCGCTCCTCGCCGGACGCGGGGTCGAGCGTCCACAGGCATGTCACGGGGTCGTCGCCCGCCCGGGTGCGCAGGAACGCCACCCGCGACCCGTCCGGCGCCACCTGGAAGGCCCGCGGGACACCGAGGGTGAAGCGTCGCGTACGGGCGCTCTGCCGTGGAAAGCTGATGCTCAAGACCTGTTCCCCCACCACGTTGCCTCCTGGTCGCCCGCGGGCGGCCGCTCACGGGTAACGAGTCTGCCAGCCGCCCGGCGGCACGCGCGTCCGGGCGGGCGTTACGGTGTGATCAAAGGCGGATTCCGGCATGCCGGTTGCTCTGGGGCGGGGCGTGCTCTAGACAGGACGGGGCCGGCTGACGCGTGCCCGGAAACGGCGGCCGCCGCCCGCAGGCCGTACGGCGGCGGTGCGGGAACGGACCCGCCCCCGGCGCCGGGCTCGCGTAAGCTCAAGGCTTCCCCATCGCACTTGTCGTCGCGGGCTGTAAGGAGTGGTCCATGCCGGAGCTGCAGCCGGGAGATCCCCGGCGGCTGGGTTCGTTCGACGTGGTCGAACGGCTCGGAGAAGGCGGGCAGGGCGTGGTGTACCTCGGGGTGGATCCGTCCACGGGCACCAAAGCCGCGATCAAGCTCCTGCGCGCCGACCTGGCCGCGGACGCCTCGGCCCGCAACCGGTTCGTCCGGGAGGCCCAGGCCGCCAAGCAGGTCGCCCGGTTCTGCACCGCCCAGGTGCTCGAGGCCGACGTCGCGGGCGACCAGCCGTACATCGCCAGCGAGTACGTGCCGGGCAAGTCGCTGCACCGGCAGATCAACGAGGACGGTCCGCTCACCGGGGCCGCGCTGGAGCGGCTGGCGATCGGGACCGCGACCGCGCTGGTGGCCATCCACCAGGCCGGGATCGTGCACCGCGACTTCAAGCCGCACAACGTGATCATGGCGCCGGACGGGCCCCGGGTGATCGACTTCGGGATCGCGCGGGCCCTGGACACCGGCCAGACCGCCGCGACCAAGGCGATCGGGACGCCCTCGTACATGGCGCCCGAGCAGGTCGCGGGCGCCAGCCTCACCGAGGCGGTGGACATCTGGGCGTGGGCGGCCACCATCGTGTTCGCCGCCACCGGCCGCCCGCCGTTCGGCGACGACACCGTGGTCGCGGTGATCAACCGGGTGGTGCACGAGCCGCCGATGCTGGACGGCGTGCCCGACGACCTGCGGCCGCTGCTGGCGGCGTGCCTGGACAAGGAGCCGACCCGGCGGCCCACCGCGCAGCAGCTCATGATGCAGCTGATCGGCAGCGGCCCGGCCGGGCAGACCCGGATGGACGACCCGGCGCAGGCCACCACGCTGCTCGCCGAGGGGTCCCAGTTGGCCGCGGGCCACGGCGCCCCGCCGCTGGACGCCACCCGCGCGATGGGCCCGACCCACTCGACGCGTCCGGTGAGCGAGACCCAGGCGATCCGGGACGCGCTGCCGCCGGTGGAGCCGCCCATGGGCCCGCCGCCCGGCCGGGGACGGCACCGCGCCGCGGGCGGCTACGGCGGATACCCGCCGGAGGAGAGCCGGTCCTCGCGCTGGCCGGTCGTGGCCGCCGTCGCGGCGGTCGTGGTGCTGGCGCTGGTCATCGGCATGGTGGTGATGTCCAGCCGCGACAAGGCGCCCGCCTCGCCGGACACCCCGACCGCCTCGGAGTCGGCGCCCGACACTCCGACCGAGGAGCCGACCGAGACCGAGGAGGCTCCGGACACGCCCGACGTGCCGACGCGCACGCGTCACACGCCGACCCGTCCGACCCTCGAGCCGACGACGCCGACCCAGCGGCCCACCCGTCCGACGCTCTCGCCGACGGACACCGCGAACCCGCCGGACACCGGCGGCCCGGGCGACGGCGGCACGGGGCCGGGCGACGGCGGCACGGGGCCGGGCGACGGCGACGGCACCGGCGGCAACAACGGCGGCGGCAACACCGGCGGCGGGGGCGGCGGCTCCGGCCCCGGGCAGGGGACCGGCGAATAGCGCCCGGCCGCCCCTCCCGAGGCCGCCGGGCCCGGAGGCGGCAGGGCGGTCCCCACGGCCGGATCGCGCGGCGCGGGCGTGCTGCCCGTCACCCCTAGAGGGATCGAAAGCTGAGTACGCTCGGAGGTTATGAAGGAGCCGCGCATCCTGTTCGTCCATGCCCACCCGGACGACGAGTCCATCGGGACCGGGGCGACCATGGCCAAGTACGCGGCCGAGGGCGCCTACGTCTGCCTGGTCACCTGCACGCTCGGTGAGGAGGGCGAGGTCATCCCGGGCGAGCTGCGCCATCTGGCCGCCGACAAGGAGGACCGGCTCGGCGAGTACCGCGTCGGCGAGCTCGCCGAGGCGTGCGCAGCGCTGGGCGTGCGCGACCACCGCTACCTGGGCGGTCCCGGCCGCTGGCGCGACTCGGGGATGATGGGCACCCCGTCCAACGACGATCCGCGCTGCTTCTGGCGGGCCGATGTGGACGAGGCCGCCGCCGAGATGGTGAAGATCATTCGGGAGGTGCGGCCGCAGGTGATCGTCACCTATGACGAGCGCGGCAACTACGGCCATCCCGATCACATCCAGGCGCACCGGGTGACCTGGCGGGCCTTCGAACTGGCCGCCGACCCGGCGTACCGGGACGGCGGCGAGCCCTGGAAGGTGGCCAAGTTCTACGCCTACGCCATGCCCCGGTCGGTGCTGGCGCGCTCCGTCGCGGTGATGCGCGAGGCGCGCCTGCCGTTCCCGCGCGTGGCCAGCCTGGACGATCTCGGCTCCGGCGTCCCCGACCACATGGTCACCACGCAGGTGGACGCCCGGGCGCACCTGCCCGCCAAGATCGCGGCGCTGCGCGCGCACCGCACCCAGATCACGGTGGCGCCCGACGAGGTCGGCCCGTTCTTCGCGCTGTCGAACAACCTGGGCCAGCAGGCGTTCGGCACCGAGTACTTCATCCTGCTGGCGGGGGAGCTCGGGCCGACCGGGCCCAACGGCCGGGAGACCGACCTGTTCGCCGAACCCGCCGAACGCGCCGAGTCCGCCTGACGCCGGCCGCGGCCGCTTCGCGGAGGCGGCGCGGCGGAGGCTACCCTGACGGCGTGGACAGAGAGCAGCGGCCGCCCGAGGCCGGGGCGCCCCAGCCGTGGGGCGCGGACGGCCGGTTCGTCGCCGGGCCCGCCGTCCCGCCGGCCGGGCCGCCGGGCGGGGTGCCGGTCGGGCCGCCGGGCGGGCATGTCGCCGGGCAGGCGGCCGAGGCT
The DNA here is from genome assembly GCA_003001795.1 of Actinomadura viridilutea. Taxonomy (GTDB): domain Bacteria; phylum Actinomycetota; class Actinomycetes; order Streptosporangiales; family Streptosporangiaceae; genus Spirillospora; species Spirillospora viridilutea. Next base: position 589,320 of record PVNI01000001.1, read on the forward strand.
GTCCTGACGGGGGCCGCCTACGCGGCGCTCGGCGTGCTCGGCCTGGTGTTCGGCCTGATCGGGTCGTTCGCGCAGGGCTGGCTGGTCGGCTCGGTGCCGGTGGCCGCGATCGTGCTCGTCGCGGTGAACTTCGGCGTGGTGCGCCTGGCGGCCTGGGCGATGCGCTCCCCGCTGGGCGGCGTGGTGTTCGCCACGGGGTGGGGCGTCGTCGTCCTGCTGATGTCGCTGCCGCGCTCCGAGGGCGACCTGACGATCCCCGGCACGCTGTCCGGCTACGTCTTCATCGTGGGCGGGCTCGTCGCGGCGGTCGTCGCGGCGGCGCTGCAGCCCGGCCGCCGCCCGCCGGGGCAGTGGCTCCTGCGCGGCGCGCAGCCCGCCGCGGGGGACGCGGGCGCCGGGGCGGGCGCGGCCCCGGGGTCCCGAGGGTCGTGAGATCGGCCACGGCCGCGCCCGCGAGCGCAGGTCCCGGTCCTAGAGTGGTCGGGCCGTGAACACAGACCCCAGTGCGCAGCGCCCCGATCCCGACGTCGCCCCCGCCGGCGCCGCCCCCGACGTCGCCCCCCTGCGGTTCCGGCAGGTGATGGGCAGGTTCGCCACCGGCGTCGCCGTCGTCACCACGGTGGCCGACGGCGTCGACCACGGGATGACCGTCAACGCGTTCACCTCGGTGTCCCTGGAGCCGCCGCTGGTGCTGTTCTGCGTCGACAGGACCGCCCGCTTCCACGACATGGTGCTGGACAGCGGGCTGTGGGCGGTGTCGGTGCTGACCGAGGGCATGCGGGACGTCTCGCGCTGGTTCGCGACCCGCGGGCACCGTGTGGACGGCCGGCTGCGCGCCTGGGGGCACCGGCGCGGAGCCGCCACCGGCGCCGTGATCTTCACGGGCGCGGTGGCCGCGCTGGAGTGCCGGACGTACGCGGTGCACGACGGCGGCGACCACAGCATCGTGGTCGGCGAGGTCCTCGACCTGGACACGCCCGACCCGTCCGGCAAACCGCTGCTCTACTACGAGGGCGAGTACCGAGGCATCTCCTGGGCCTGAGCCCCCGCGGGCCCGCTCGGCCCGGCGGGCGCCGGGTCAGCCGGCGAGCGGCGCGGGGGTGGTGTCGGCCTCCACGGCCCGCGCGGGAGCGCGGTAGCCGCGGACGCCCAGGCACGCGACCGCGCCCAGCAGGACGGCCGCGACGGGCACCGCGATGGTCGGCTTGAGCGCGTGCACGAACCCGTGCGCGAACACCTGGGCGGCCGTGTCGTGCACGCGCTGCGCGATGGCCGGAGGCACGCCCGCCGACAGGTGGTGCGCCCCGGTCTGCCCGGGGCCGACCTCCAGCCCGCCCTTGGCCGCGTCCGCGAACCCGGTCACGAACCGGTCCCGCAGCGCCGCGGGCACCGCGCCCGACCGCGCCACCGCCTCGTCCCGCAGCGCCGACGCCAGCCGGTTCTGCAGGACGGCGCCGACGACCGCGCTGCCCAGCACCGAGCCGACCTGCCGGACGGTGTTGTTGACGCCCGCGGCCGCGCCCGCCATCCGCGGCGGCACGTTGCGCGTCGCCTCGGTGGTCATGGGCGCGAACACCCCGCCGATCCCGACGCCCGACAGCAGCTGCGGCGCCAGGAACACCGGCCAGGAGGCGCCCACCCGCGCGACCGCCGCCAGCCACACCGTGCCCAGCGCGTACAGCACCAGCCCGCCCATCAGGATGTACTTGCCGCCGAACCGGTCCGTCAGCCGTCCCGTCAGCGGCGCCAGCAGCACGGACACCGCCGCCGACGGCGCCATGATCAGCCCGGCGCCCAGGGCGCTGTGGCCCAGCACCGACTGCAGATAGATCGTCATCGGCAGGAACATGCCGATCATGCCGACCGACACGGTGGCGCCGACGAACGTCAGCACGGCGAAGTTGCGGTCGCGCACCAGCGCGAACGGCACCAGCGGCTCGCGGTCCTGCCGGGTGCGCTGGTGCAGCAGGAACACGGCGGACAGCACGGCGGCGGCGCCGATCAGGCCCCAGATCCACGGGGCCCACGCGTACTTCTCGCCCTCGGTGAGCGCGAACGTCAGGCAGAACAGCGCGGCGGTGGCCAGCAGCACGCCGGTCACGTCGAAGCGGTGCCGCACGGTGCGGCGCCGGGCGGGCAGGATCGCCGCGGCCATGGCCAGCACCAGCGCGCCGATCGGCAGGTTGACGAAGAAGATCCACCGCCAGTCCAGGGCGGTGACCAGCAGGCCGCCGACGGTCGGCCCGGCGATGGTGGACACCCCCGCCACCGCGCCCCACACGCCGAGCGCGGCGCCGCGCCGCTCGGGCGGGAACGTGTCGATGATCAGCGCCATGGTCTGCGGCATGAGCAGCGCCGCGCCCAGGCCCTGCACCGACCGCGCGCCGATCAGCCAGGCCGGGTCCTGCGCCAGCCCGCACGCCAGGCTGGCCAGCGTGAACACGGCGACCCCCGTGATGAACAGGGTCTTCTTGCCCACCAGGTCGCCGAGCCGGCCGCCGGTGATCAGCAGCACGGCCAGCACCAGCACGTAGGCGTTGAGCACCCACAGCGTCTCGTCCAGCGAGGCGCCCAGCTTGTCGATCATGCTCGGGATCGCGATGTTCACGATCGTCAGGTCGAGCAGCGTCATGAAGAACCCGAGCGACAGCGTGAGCAGGACCGCCCACGGGTCGCCGCGCCAGCGCGTCATTGCGAGGTCTCCTCGTCCGACCTGTCGCCGCGCGGGCGACAGGTGGTCAGTCGGTCATCGTCGGCCCAGGTCATCCGCCCCTCGGCGAGGTCGTCCACGAGCGCCCGAACGTACTGCGGCTCGGTGCGGACGCGGGCGATGTTCAGCTCCATGTCCAGGAGCCGGTACCGCTCCACGCCGCGCTTGCGCAGCGCCTCATACGCGTTCTGGTGCCCGCCCAGCAGGAACTCAAGCGCGGTGCACCGGGCCTGCAGGTGCAGGACGACCTCGTCTTCCGGCCGCAGGTCGACGATGCCGCCGCGGACGTGACGCGGACCACAGCCCATGATGCGGGCCCACAACGCGACGAGGGCTCCCCACGCCGTTGTGGGAAGCCCTCGTGGCTCGTGTCGGCCGCGCCGCTTACACGACCGCCTCACGCGGTGCGGACCGGGCGGGATCGGACGTGGCGGCCGACGACAGCGCCTCCTCCAGCCGGTCCAGGGCCCAGTCGAGGTCGGCCTGCTCGATCACCAGCGGCGGCGCCAGCCGCAGCGTGGTCTCGTGGGTCTCCTTGGCCAGCACGCCCAGCTCCATCAGCCGCTCGCTGACCGTCCGGGCCTTGCCGTACAGCTCGACGCCCGCCCACAGGCCGCGGCCGCGCACCTCGCGCACCAGGTCGGACGGCAGCTCGCCCAGCCGCCGGTGCATGTGGGCGCCGAGCTCGCGGGAGCGCTCCTGGTACTCGCCGGTCCGCAGCATGGCGATCACCTCCCGGGCGACCGCGCAGGCCAGCGGGTTGCCGCCGAACGTGGAACCGTGCTGGCCGGGCTTGAACACCCCCAGCACGTCTTCGTCGGCCACCACCGCCGACACCGGCACCAGGCCGCCGCCCAGCGCCTTGCCCAGCAGGTACATGTCCGGGACGACGTTCTCGTGCTCGACCGCGAACGTGGCGCCGGTGCGGCCGAGGCCCGACTGGATCTCGTCGGCGATCATCAGGGCGCCGTGCTCGGTGCACAGCTCGCGCACGGCGGTGAGGAACCCGCTCGGCGGCACGTTCACCCCGGCCTCGCCCTGGATCGGCTCGATCAGCACCCCGACCGTGGTCTCGTCCATGGCCGCGCGCAGCGCCGCCACGTCCCCGTACGGCACGGTGCGGAAGCCCGGCGTGTAGGGGCCGTAGGAGTTCTTCGCCTCCGGGTCGGTGGAGAAGCTGATGATCGTCGTCGTCCGGCCGTGGAAGTTGCCCTCGAACGTGATGATCGTGGCGCTGTCGGCGGGCACGCCGCGCACCTCGTAGCCCCACTTGCGGGCGGTCTTCAGCGCGGTCTCCACCGCCTCGGCGCCGCTGTTCATCGGCAGCACCATGTCCTTGCCGCACAGCTCGGCCAGCTCCGTGACGAACGGCCCGAACTGGTCGTGGTCGAACGCCCGGCTGACCAGCGTGACCCGCTCCAGCTGCCGGGTGAGCGCGGCCAGCAGCCGCGGGTTGCGGTGCCCGAAGTTGACGGCCGAGTACGCCGCCAGCATGTCCAGGTAGCGGCGGCCCTCCACGTCGGTCACCCACGCCCCCTCGGCCTCGGCGATCACGACCGGGAGCGGGTGGTAGGTGTGCGCGCCGTGCGCCTCGGACATGGCCCGCAGCCGTTCGGTACGAGACACGCAAGCTCCTTACAGCGGTGTGGACGCGTTATGGCACATGCGGGACCGTGCGCGGCGACCCTCCGGGCGACGGGCGCGGCGGACGCGGCGCCGCCGCGGGGCGGGCGCGGGCGGGCCTCGACCCGTGCGCGGGCGGTGCCCGGTGCGCCGGACGGTGGCCGGCGGTCCACTCACAGCGTATGTTCGGGAGGAACCGCCGACCATTGAGGAAAGTCGACTTCGAGGGAGATATTCGTTGCGTCTTGACGAGATCGACCGTCGAATCGTTGCAGAGCTGCTGGAGAACGGCCGCGCCTCGTACGCGCAGATCGGCGACGCGGTGGGGCTGTCGGCCCCGGCGGTGAAACGGCGGGTCGACCGGCTGCGCGCGGAGCGCGTGATCACCGGGTTCTCCGCGGTGGTGGACCCGGCCGCGCTGGGCTGGACCACCGAGGCGTTCATCGAGATCTTCTGCACCGGGGCGACGTCCCCGGAGGAGATCTACGCCAGCATCCGCAAGCATCCGGAGGTGGTCGCGGCCTACACCGTCAGCGGCGACGCCAGCGCGCTGGTGCACGTGCGCGCGCGCGACATCCAGCACCTCGAGCAGGCCCTGGAGCGGCTGCGCCGCGAGGACAACATCACCGCCACCAAGACCGCCATCGTGCTGTCGCGGCTGATCGGCCGTCCCACCGACTCCCCCGAGCGGCCCGCCGAAGTTACCGAGCGGTAAGCTCCACGCATGGAGTTCGCCACCGCCGATCTGATCGACGAGTTCGGGGACGAGCTGCGCAGCTGCGAGACGCAGTTCCGCCAGTACGGGGGCCGTACGACGTTCGCCGGCCCGGTCGCCACGGTGCGCTGCCGGCACGACAACGGCCTGGTCAAACGGCTGCTGAACGGCCCGGGCGACGGGCGCGTGCTCGTCGTCGACGGCGGCGGCTCGCTGAAGACGGCGCTCATGGGCGACCTGATCGCGGGGGCCGCCGTCCGCAACGGCTGGGCCGGCGTCGTGATCAACGGCGCGGTCCGCGACGTCGCCGCGCTGCGCACGCTGGACCTGGGCGTCAAGGCGCTCGGCTCCAACCCGCGCAAGAGCGCCAAGGACGCCGCCGGGGAGGTGGACGTCCCGGTGGCCTTCGGCGGCGTCGAGTTCCGGCCGGGCGACTGGCTCTACAGCGACGAGGACGGCATCGTCCTCGCCGAACGCGACCTGCTGAGCTGAGCCCGCCGCGCGGCGAAGAGCCGCGGAACGGGGCGCGCCGCTCCCCGGTCTGACCGGGCATGACAGTGATCAAGGACGTGCGCGCCGAACGCGGCGGACGCGTGGTGCTCTCGTTCGGACCCGACGGCTTCGCGGCCGACGGCGAGACCTGGAACGACGCGCTGGACCGCTGGGCCCGGCGGCTGTTCGGCACCAAGAAGCTGCTCATCGCGCTGGGTCTGGCGATCCTGCTGTCCTTCCCCGCCATGGGCGTCGTCAAGGCACTGGGCGAGTCCGACGCCGTCGTCATGGCGGTCGGCGCACCGCCCCTGCTGCTGTTGCTGTACTTCCTGGTCGGGGTCCTGCTGCACGCCGCCGGCGAGGCGCTCGCCTGGGCGGTGGCGATCGTGTCGCTGCCCCTCCTGCTGATCCCGGCGTACCGCCGGTGGCTGTTCGGCTCGCGGCCGCCCCTGCGGGAGCGGCCCGGGTTCGTCCACGCCGGGTGGGTCGCGCAGGCGCAGGTCACCGCCGACGGCGCCGATGTCGCGGTGACGCTGCACTTCACCAACGGGGCCCGGGCGCGGTACACGGCGCGCGGCGCCGCGGGACGGGACCTGGCGGCCCGATTCCGGCGCCTCCTCGGCGACCGCCTTGTGCCCCGCTGAACCGCCGTCCGCCCAGCTCGCCCGCGCCTCCTGTCGGGAGCTGCCAGGGGCGGCACGACAAGATCGTTGAAGTCGGCTATTGCCCCGCAAACCGGGCGTTTTTACCGTCTCACCGACCTTTGAGAGGCAGGGGAGACATGCTCGCCCGAAACAGACTGGCGGCGTCCGCCGCCGCGGGGCTGGCGCTGGCGACCGTGCTGGCGGCGCCCGCCGCGGCGCAACCGCGACCGAAGATTCCCGAGCCGACCCCCAACCCCTGGCAGATGCGCCACTGGCCGAAGACCCAGCCGTGGCAGGAGAGCCAGCGGACGCGCACCTTCGCGGCCGGGCGTCCGCGCCCCATCGACCCGCAGGACTACGAGCTGCCCGACACGATGACGTGGGACGACTACAAGCCCGTCCCAGGCACGAACTGGGCCGACCCCTCGCGCAAGGGCTCGGTGCGGAACTTCAAGGGCGCCGTGGTGCTGGTCGACTACCCCAACCAGCCGTTCGTGGTGACCCAGCCGAAGAACTCCACCATCTTCGGCAACCCCTCGCTCGTCGGGAACATCCCGCGCGAGCAGGTCCCGCAGTTCTACCAGGACTTCCTCAACAAGCCGCAGCCCCTCAACCACGGGCACACGCTGCACGAGTACTGGATGGAGGACTCCGGCGGACGCTACGGCGTGGAGCTGACCGCGTTCGGCGTGTACCGCATGCCCGCCAAGGACCACGAGTACGGCGTCGACTCCATGCAGGGCGGCACCGGCTGCCCGACCGGCGACACCTGCCGCCGCGACCTGCGCCGCGACGCCCGCGCCGCCTGGATCGCCGACGTGGGCGAGGAGAAGGCCGCCGAGTTCGACTTCGTCTTCTACCTGTCGGCCGGGCAGGACGAGTCGTCCACCTGGGAGGAGTTCGGGCGGATGAAGTTCGCCTCCAAGGAGGACGTCCCGCCCGAGTGGGGGCCGCAGGACCCGAACCTGCCCAACTGGGTGAAGACCCGCTACGTCGACTGGACGTCCTGGGCCGCCGGCTCCACCATCTGGCCGAACGCGGTGACCGGCAGCTCCACGCAGGCCGAAAGCTCCGGCATGGGCGTGTTCGCCCACGAGTTCAGCCACATCCTCGGCATCGGCGACAACTACAACAACCCGTACGGCGAGCCGCCCCGCCGCTCGTACTCGGGCCCGTGGGAGATGCTCAGCCGCGGCTCGTTCAACGGCCCCGGCGGCCCGCACAGCCGGTGGACGATCCCCGCCACCGGCGGCGGCTCCATGGGCGCCCAGCACATGCTGCGCAACAAGCTCAAGCTCGGCATCGTCGACGAGTCCAAGGTCCTGCAGATCAGCCGGGACGCCCTCGCCGCGTCCGGTGTCGTGGTCGCCAAGGTGACGGCCCGCGCCGTCCAGCCCGGCAAGGGCGAGCTGGCGGGCATCAACCTCAAGCTCGGCGAGGGCGGCGACAAGAGCCCCGCCTGCGACCCCGCCGCCGACCCGCTGTGCGACGGCGGCGGCTACGACAACTACACCGTCGAGGTCGTCGACCGGATGGGCTTCGACTCGTTCACGCCCGACTCCGGCGTGCTGATCGCCAAGACCAAGGACCGCGACAACGCCCCGTTCATCTGGGTGAAGGACGCCAACCCGCAGGACATCGACAAGGTCGACTACGTCCTGCCGGACGGCCGGCCGCAGAAGCTGACGATCGGCGACTACCGGCAGCTGTCGGACGCGCTGTTCCACGCGGGCACCGACTCCGGCAGCGAGTTCGAGTACGTCGACGAGGCCAACCGCCTGCACTTCTACGTGATCGACCTGAAGCGCGACAAGCGCGGTGTCCTCTCGTACACCGTCGCCGTCCGCTCCCTGGACGGCGCCGGCCCCGCCCGCCGCGGCGTCCGCGTCGGCTCCGCCACGGTCCGGTCCGCCCGCTCCGGCTGGGTCAAGTGCACCCTCCCGCTGCGCAACACCGGCAAGGGCGGCACGGGCTACAGCGCCGCCGACGTCTTCCGCCTGAAGGCGAGCTCCGCGAAGTGGGAGACGTGGCTGCCCAACGCCCTGGCCACCGCGAAGGCCGGAGCCTCCACCACCGTCGAGGTCTGGGCCAAGCCGTCCCCCGGCGCGTCCCGCAAGGCCGACGTGAAACTGACCGCCACGTCCGAAAGCGACCCCACCAAGACCTCGACCGGCACCTGCCGAATCCGCTGACGAAGAGGCCGTCCGGGCGGCCGAGCGCCGCCCGGACACCTCCCTACACTCGAACGGTGACGTCTCGCGGACTTCCCTCCACGCGCATTCCGTCGGACGAACAGATCCGTGCCCTGCACGAGAAGTACGCGCCGACCCAGGAAGCGTTCGAGTTGGTCTACACGCATTGCCGGATCGTCTGCGAGGTGGCGGAGCAGCTCATGGCGCGTCAGCGCCTGGACGTTGACGCCGACCTCGTGCGCGCCGGCTGCCTCCTGCACGACATCGGCGTCTACCAGCTGTACACGCCGTCCGGCGAACTGGACCACGCGACCTACGTCCGCCACGGCGTCCTCGGCCACGAGCTGCTGCGAGAGCTGGGATACCCCGACGTGCTGTGCCGCTTCTGCTCCTGCCACACCGGCGTCGGGATCACCCGCGACGACATCGTCGCCCAGTGCCTGCCCATCCCGCCGGGCGACTACGTCGCCGAGACCGCCGAAGAGGAACTCGTCATGTACGCCGACAAGTTCCACAGCAAGACGACGCCGCCCGTGTTCGTCACCGCCGCCGCCTTCACCGAGAAGATCAGCCGCTTCGGCGAGGCCAAAGCCCGGGAGTTCGCCCGCATGCGCTCCCGCTACGGCGACCCCGACCTCACCCCCTTGGCCGCCGCCTACGGCCACTCCGTCCGCTGACCGGGCTCCCTGCCTGCTCCGCAGGGCACACCTGCGGTCTGAAGACGGAGCGCTGCGGACGAATCCAGTGGCGGGTGCCACGCAACTGCATGAGCGGTCCGAGCATGTGCGCTGTTCAGTGCGCACCCGGGGCGGGGGCTAGTCGCGGGTGTTGGTTTGGATCTCGCTGACGATGAGGGGGGACGTGGAGGTCGAGGACATGTCGTCCAGGGTTCCTCCGGCCTGGTCGCAGGCGCCGGTGCAGGTCCAGTTGACCCGCCAGGTGATGGTGGCGCTGATCGTGTACGCGCCGCCGGGGCGGCCCGCCGAGGAGCGGTTGTAGGTGTAGCCGCAGTCGGTGCCCTTCGGCGAGCCCGCGGTGGTGCAGGTGACCGTGTTCTCTCCCATGTTCCAGACGACCGACTGCGGTTCCGCCGTGGCGGTGACGGTCTGGCCGCCCGCCGAGGCCCGTGCCACCCGTGGAGCGAAGTCCTGGCGGTCGATCCAGAGGGAGGTGCGCACCTTCACGTAGGTGCGCGGGCTCGGGGCGGTGTGGATGGTCGGCGTCGGGATCGTGAGCTGGTCGCGCGCCATCTCGGCGACGGCTGCGGTGGGCACGACCTCGGCGGGCTCCGGGGTGTCGTCGACGAGGTTGCAGGCGAAGGCGCCCTCTTCCTCCGGGCAGCCGAGGTCCTCGTCCACGGGGACGGCGCCGCCGCCGGTGGGGGCGCCGCCACCGCCTCCGCCGCCGGAACCCGGGCGGACCGAGCCGCCGCCGGCGCAGACGCGGACCGTCCGCCCGCCCTGGTCGACGCAGGGGGCGGCCGAGGCGGTCCGCGGGAGGAGGAGCAGCGCACCCGCGGGCAGCAGGCTCAGGGCGAGGGCGGCGGCGGTCGGCCGCGTCGGAGTGGTCAGCATTTCTTCCCCAGCGTGGCTTTGAAGGCTTTCCAGGTGCCCGCCTCGTACTTCATGAACACCTGGTAGAGCGCCGTACCGCCGGGCAGGCTGCCGAGCCGTTCGCCGGTCTTGGCGGAGTAGCGGTAGGCGCCGAGGGTCCGGACGCAGTCAAGAACGATCACCTGCGTCCCGTCGGTGCTGCGGCCCTGGATCTTCGGATTGAGGACGTTGGTGAAGCGCCAGAATTCGCCTTTGGCCTTGGTCCGCTCCACGTCCTCGGTGACGGTGGACAGGAGCGGGTCGGCGGCGACGTCCGCGAGCGGGGCGGGGTCGTTGGTCTCGTACACCTGCTTGTAGACGCGCTGGTATTCGCGGTAGCGCTGCAGGACGACCCGGTCGACCTGGGCGGTCGGAAGGGCCGACGGCGGGGCGGCGGTCGCGGCGGGCGGGGCGGAGGCGCCGCCGAAGGTGCCGCTCGGCCGGAAGGCGCCGTCGGACGACGATGACCGCCCGCAGGCGGCCGTCGCGACGGTCAGGACGAGGGCGAGGCATGCGCAGCGGGCGGGCCCGGAGTCGCGGAACAGGCCAATCAACCGGGCGCGCATCGCCATCCCTGATCACGCAGCCGACAACGGGGCGGAGTACGGCCGCAAGCTTACAGAGGGGCTGGAGAGCGGAAAAGAGCTTCGTTGGCATGCCCCGTCATGGACGCGAAAAGGTAAAGCGACGGTGTTGTCCGAACTGGCACGATGTGTCCGTGATTGAAGTGCAGGAACTGACGAAACGGTTCGGGACGGTCCGGGCCGTGGACGGTGTGAGCTTCACGGCCCGGCCGGGGGAGGTGACCGGGTTCCTCGGGCCGAACGGGGCGGGCAAGACGACGACCCTCAGGATGCTGCTCGGGCTGGTGACGCCCACGTCCGGGCGGGCCCTGATCAACGGGCGCCGGTACGCCGAGCTGGAACGGCCCGTGATGGAGGTGGGGGCCGCGCTGGAGGCGACCGGGTTCAACCCAGGGCGCACCGCGCGCGACCACCTGAAGGTCGCGTGCATGGCGGCGGGGCTGCCGTTGCGGCGCGCGGACGAGGCGCTGGAGGCGACCGGGCTCGCGGAGGCGGCCGACCGGAGGGTGATCGGGTTCTCGCTGGGCATGCGGCAGCGGCTGGCGCTGGCGGAGGCGACCCTCGGCGAGCCCCGCGTGCTGATCCTGGACGAGCCGGCCAACGGCCTGGACCCGGCGGGGATCCACTGGCTGCGGGAGTTCCTGCGGCATCTGGCGGGCCAGGGCTGCACGGTGCTGGTGTCGAGCCACGTGCTGGCGGAGGTGGAGCAGGTCGCCGACCACGTGGTGATCGTCGCGCGGGGGCGGGTGCTGCGGGACGCGCCGCTGGCCGAGCTGGTCCGGCGCGGTGAGCTCACGGTGCGGACGCGGCAGCCCGAGGAGCTGCGGCGGGCGCTGGAGGACGCGGGCGCCGCCGTGCGGGCCGAGGACGGCCTGCTGCGGGTGAGCGGCGTGGACGCCGAGCGGGTCGGGCGCGCCGCGCTGGAGGTCGGGGCGGTGCTGACGGAGCTGGTCGAGGAGCGGTCCGGGCTGGAGGACGTCTTCCTGGAGCTGACCCGGGCGGAGATGGGGGAGACGCAGTGATCCGGTTGATTCGGGCGGAGCTGCTGAAGATCCGGTCCACCCGGATGTGGCTCGGCATGCTGGGCCTCAGCGTGGGGTTCTCGCTGCTCGGGCTGGGGTTCTACCTCGCGCTCGCGGGCGTCGAGATGGAGGGCGGGCAGTCGCTGCCGCCGGTCACCGACCCGGACATGGTGCGCGCGATCTACGCCAGCGCCAGCAGCGGGGTGCTGTTCATGATGATCCTCGGGATCATCGGGATCAGCGGCGAGTACCGGCACGGGACGATCACGCAGGCGTTCCTGGTGACGCCGCGGCGGGGCCGGCTGCTGGCGGCCAAGCTGGTGTCGTACTTCGTGTTCGGGCTGGGGTTCGGCCTGGCGACGGTGCTGGCGACGGTGGCGGTGGCGGTGCCCGGGCTGGCGATCCGCGGCGGGTCGGCGTCGCTGCTCGACCACGACGTCCCGACGATCCTGGGCGGGACGGTGCTCGCGATGGGCCTGTACGCGCTGGTCGGTCTCGGGCTGGGCGCGCTGATCCGCAACCAGGTCGCGGCGATCCTGGTGGCGGTCGGCTGGGTGCAGATCGTCGAGGCGATCGTGACGGTGGCGGTGCCGCAGGTGGGGCAGTGGCTCCCGGGCGGAGCGGTGCGCGCGGTCACCAGGACGACCGGCGGGTTCGGCGGCCTGGACGAGCTGAACACCCTGCCCGTGTGGGGCGGTGTGCTGCTGCTTCTGGCCTACGGGCTGGTGTTCGCGGCGATCGCGGCGGTCACCACGGTCCGCCGCGACATCACCTGAGGCCCCGCTTGACCTGAACCGCGCTTGAGGTTGCAGCCTCGTCGGGACGAGGTTCCCGAACGGGAGGGCTCAACCGTGCGAGCGGTGTGGTTGAAGGAGTTCGGCGGGCCCGAGGTGCTCGTCGCAGGTGAAGCCCCGGACCCCGCGGCGGGGCCGGGGCAGGCGGTCGTCGACGTGGCGTTCGCCAACATCACGTTCATAGAGACGCGGTTCCGCGCGACCGGCGACGGGCCGTTCAAGGCGCAGCCGCCGATGATCCTCGGCAACGGCGTCGGCGGTGTCGTGGCGGCGGTGGGCGACGGCGTTGACCCGGGGCTGGTGGGCAAGCGGGTGGTGACCGGCACCGGCGGTTCGGGCGGGTACGCCGAACGGGTCGCGGTGGACGCGGCGGGCTTGTACGTGGTGCCCGACGCGCTGGAGATGGACACCGCGGTCGCACTGCTGGCCGACGGGCGCACCGCCATGTTGCAGCTGCGGGCCGGCGCCCCGCGCGCGGGGGAGCGCGTGTTGGTGGAGGCGGCCGCGGGAGGCGTCGGGACGCTGCTGGTGCAGCTCGCCAAGGCGGCCGGGGCGACGGTCGTCGCGGCGGCGGGCGGTCCGCGCAAGCTGGAGGTGGCGCGGGAGCTCGGCGCCGACGAGACCGTCGACTACCTGAAGCCGGACTGGACCGAGCACCTCGACGGGGTGGACGTCGTCTTCGACGGCGTCGGCGGCGCCGTGGCGCGTGCCGCGTTCCGGCTTCTGCGCCCGGGGGGACGCATGGTCAGCTACGGCCTTGCCAGCGGCGAGTGGGCCGACGTGTCCGAGGAGGAGGCGGCCGAGCGCGGCGTGACCCTGGTCAAGCCGCAGGTGACGCCCGAGCTGCTGCGCGAGAGCACCGAGAGCGCGCTCGCCGAGGCCGCCGCCGGACGGCTGCGTCCGCTGATCGGCCAGCGGTTCCCGCTGGAACGCGCCGCGGACGCGCACGCGGCCATCGAGGCGCGCGCGACCGTCGGCAAGACCCTGCTGGAGGTGCGGTGATGGAGAGGCTCAAGGTCGGGGTCGGACTGTCGTCGGCGGACCCGCGGCTGATCCCGCAGGCGCGGCTCGCCGAGGAGGCCGGGCTGGAGTCGGTGTGGACGGGGGACCACTTGATCGCGGTGAAGCCGTTCCTCGACAGCACGCTGCGGCTGGCCGCGGCCGCGGCCGCGACCGAACGCATCAAGCTCGGCTTCGGCGTGATGGTGCTGGCGCTGCGTCCGGTCGCGTGGGCGGCCAAGCAGATCGCGACCCTGCAGCACCTGTCGGGCGGGCGGGTGCTGCTGGGCGTCGGCGCGGGCGGGGCCGTGCACGGTGACGCGGCATGGAAGGCCGTGGGCGTCCCCTACGCCGAACGCGGCAGGCGCACCGACGCCGCGCTGGAGGTCCTGCCGGACCTGGTCGAGGGCAGGCCCGCGATCGTCAACGGCGAACAGGTCACGCTGGAGCCGGGCGCGCCCATGCCGCCGCTGCTCATCGGCGGCGGGCTCGGCAAGGGGACGACACGCCGCCTGCTGCGGTTCGGGGGCGAGTGGTACGCGGGGTTCCCCACGCCGGGCGCCCTCAAGGACGCGGCGGCGCGGCTGGCGGAACTGGCCGCCGAGCAGGGCCGCCCGGCACCGAAGCTGACCGCCAGCGTCAGCATCGGCCTGGGAGGCCTTCCCGCGTCCGTGGTCGACGCCCAGGTGCGAGGGCTGATGCAGTACGGCATGCCGGAAGAGGCAGCGCGCAACGCGCTGGCCGTGGGAAGCCCCGCACAGGCCGCCGAACGCGTGGCCGCGTTGGCGGAAGCGGGGGCGCACCGCGTCATCGGCCTGCCCTTCGGAGGAGACCCGTTGCGCCAGATCGAACTGCTGGGGGAGACGGCGCGTCTGCTCGCGGCTTGAGGCCGGTGAGGAAGGTGTGCAGCGCGCGCTCGTAGGCGGCCGGGGCCACGTTCCACGCCTCGGTGTGGTCCGCCCGGGCCGAGACGTGGGTCACCAGCCCTTTGGGCGCGCGTTCGGCGAACTCGTAAGACGGGCGGTTGTCCACCATGGAATCGGAGTCCGTGGTGAACAGCAGCACCGGGGTCTTCAGGTCGGGGGCGTACCGGCGCTGGTCGTAGTCGGCCAGGTCGATGCCGGTACGCCATTGCAGGACGCGTTTGGCCGCCGCGGTGACGAAGCCCGGCAGGTTACGGGCGGAGGCCTGCTTGTCGAGGGTGGCGTTCCAATCCATCACCGGGGAGTCGAGCACCACGCCTTGGATGAACCCCGGGTCGTCGGAGCGGCGCAGGGTCGTCATCACCATCGCCCCGCCCATCGACCATCCGTACAGCACCACCCCCGTGGCGCCCTGGGAGCGCGCGTACGCCACGGCGGACGCGACATCCCGCCATTCGGTGTCGCCCAGGTGGTTGCGGCGGTCCGGTGAAGGGGGCGCCCCGACGTCGTTGCGGTAGGCGATGGACAGCATGGGCAGCCCCAGGCGGTGCACGGCCGGCATGGCGCGGAACGTTTCGGCTCTGTCCGCGTTGCGTCCGTGCACCGCGATGACCCATGTCGTCCGGGAGGTCCTGCCAGGCAGGAACCACGCGGGCATCGCGCCGACCTGCGTGGGATAGGTGACGTCCCGGAACTCCAAGCCCAGCGCGCGCCGGGGGTCCCCCTCGTACACCCAGTGGTCGAAGTGGACGCGTGCGCCCTTGACGAGCGTGCCGTGGGAGACGCTCGTCACCTTACGGACGACGCTGCGCGCGTCTTGGCTCACCACTGGACCCAGCAGCGCGCGTCCGCCTTTCCACGCCAACCCCCACGTGCCCGGCCGTACGGTTGCCTCGTCCCGGGGGAGCGTCACGGTGCCGTCCCCGACGTCCAGCACGGTCAGAGGGAACTGCTTGTCGTGCGACACTTCGGTGGCGACACCGGAGAAGTACCAGCCGGCCCCGGTCGTCCCGAGGCCCAGCACGACGACGGCGGCCAGCGCCGCGGTCAGCAGACCTCGTCCACCGCGGTGGCGACGTCGGGCTGGAGGAGTGACAGGGGGCTCGGCGACAGAGACCGCTTCGTCCGACATGAGAACCGACCGTATCCCTCAGGGCGAGGGGTGCAGCAGCGACTCACGCACGTCCATCAAGGCGAAGCCCAGCAGGTTCGACCCCCGCCACTGGGACGGCCGCCGCGCCTCGGGCCGGTCCTCGCTCAGGCCGATGCCCCAGATCGTGTCGAACGGGCTGGCCTCCACCAACACTTTCCCGTTCGTCCCCAGCAGGAAGTCCCGCAGCTTCTCATGGGCGCCGAACTTGGCCTTGTTGCCGGCGACGACGATGTCGTACCGGTGCCGGGCCCACGTGTCCTCGTCGAAACCCTTGACCCGGCGCCCCAGCGCCTTGGCCCGGCCCGGGTCCGGATCGGCGAGGATCCGTTCGACCGCCTGCACGTCGCCGAACAGTCGCGCCTTCTCGGCCATCATGTAGTGCTCGGCCGTCGCGTAGGTGACGCCGTCCACCGTGAACGGTGACGGATACCACTGGCTGAGGCACCCTTTCGGCTTCGTGCCGCCCCAGAACAGCACGAACTCCGGGAGCTCGCCGCGCCGCTCCAGCTCGATCAGCTGCTCGATGCGCATGCCCCCGAGGATCGGGCACCCGGCCGAGGACGGGCAACGCATTTGCGGATGAACGGAACGCACCGCGGTGTCCGTAGAGCCCGATACCCTGCCCAAGGTCCGGCAACGGTGGTGATGGGGGGACATGCCCGTGTCGGGGTCGGGTGACCGCGCGGCCGAACTGGAACGGCAGGTCGTCGAGTTCGTCCAGGGGACGGCGCCGTCGGGATGGCGCCGCATCGACCTGCGCTGCGCGGCCACGGTGGCGGTGAGCGAGGTGACCGTGGCCGTGCTCACCGCCGACGGCGCGGCCGTCCCGTCCGAGACCGTGCCGGCCCGGCTCACCGAGCTCTTGATGGAGCTGCGTCGCGCGCACTACGAACCCGACGACGGCACCTGGTTCTCCGCACTGTTCCTGATCGAGCCGGGCGGCCGCGTCGAGCGGCTCTACAACCGCGACTTCGACCCCGGCTGGGACCCGCCGATCCCCGCCGAGTGCTTCCAGCGCGACCAGGAGGTCATGCCGCGCGCCCCAGACCGCATGCCCGCATGGCTGCGGGCGCGCCTGGACGGCCGCGAGCCGGAGCACCGGCCCGAACCCGCCGCCCCCGAGCCGCTCGACCCGATCCGGCAAACGGAGTTGGTCACCCGCGATCTGGCGGTGGCGCTGGCCGACCGCGCTCCGGCGCTGTGGCGTCGCCTCCACGGCTGCTACCAGGCGGTGGGCGACCACATTGAGTTGCCGCCGGTGACGGTGTTCTTCGACGACGGCACCACGCGTCCGTGGGCGCCGCCCGCCGCCGTCGGGGCGCTGCTGGACCGCCTGCGCGCCGGCATGTACGCGTACGGGGGCGCCACATGGTCGCGGTTCGACTTCCAGGTGCGCTTCGAGGACGGCAGGGTGCTGGTCGACGGAAGCCACGCGGGCGACGCGGAACCCGCCTGGACCACCGAGCCCACCGCCGAAGACGTCCGCAAGGAGCTGCAGCGCTTCCCTGTGGAGAAGGTCCCCGAGTGGATGAGCCGCCGCCTGGCCGCCGCGTCCCCGCAGCCCGCGGCGCGGACGCCGCGCAAGGCGCGCGTCTTCGACCATCCCGGATCGGACGGCGCCCCGCCCTCGGTGTCGCGTCCGCCCGTCGCCCCCGAAGAGATCGACCGTCTGGCGGACTACCTGAACAGCGCGCCGCTGGTGCGGGCCGCCCGCTCGTACGCCCCCGACCAGCTCGCCCCCGAACGCGGTGACCGGGTGCCGCTGACGTTTCACACTGACGGCACCTGGGTCTGGGCCGGCGCGGTCGGCTACTACCTGCGCGAGCACGGGATCCCGCCCGAGCCCGACCTTGTGGAGCACATCCGCGCCCAGGGGTTCCGCGTCCCCGAGGTGGACGACGCCGCCATGGAGGCCGCCGGTGCCGCCCTGTCCGGCAAGCCCGCCGCGGCGCCGCCGCCCGTTGACCCGGTGTCCGCGTACTCCTCCGTTGCTCCGCCGGGTGCGGTCCCCGTCGCCGGACAAGCGCCACCCGTGCACGAGCCGCCGCAGGAGCAGGGGCCCATGTCAGGCTTTGCGTCTGCGGCTGCACCGCCTACTGCCGAAGCGGTTCCGGCGGGGCCGGAAGCAGGGCTTGTTCCCGGCCCTTCCTATGCGTCTGCCTCTGCCCCGGATTCCGGCGGGGCCTTTCAGGACGCCGGCCCCGCCGCGAATTCCGGTGCGGTTGCCGAGCCCGAGCACGCGTCCGGGCAGCAGCCGCCGCACGGGGCAGAGCACGCGCCTGCCCCAGAGGCCGGTCATGCGGCGAACACGGACCCCGCACCTGACGAGAAGACACCGGAGCCGACGACCGCCGCCGCGAACGACTCCGGCGCCGCCTCCGAAGAATCGCCTGCCGCCGAGCGCAACGCGGGCGACGGCGGGTACCGGTGGCGGACGTTCGTGCTGAAGCCGGAGGGCGAGGTCTGGCTCTCTCGGGTGCAGCAGCGGCTTGAGGAACTCGGCGTCGACCCGAGTGCGTACCGGCTGCGGGATACGGCCGAGGGCGCGTGGTGCCTGGTTCAGGACGGTCTGCGTTGGGCCGTGTTCCGTTACGAGGAGGGGGAGCGTCGGAACGAGGCCGTCTTCGACCGCGGGGAGCAGGCCGCCGCCCAGTTGCTGGGGGCCCTGCTGCTCGTCCCCCGGAACGATGTCCGGGACGCGCCGGCGACGGCTGCGAACGTCCCAGCGGCCCCACCTACCAGCGCCGAGACCCCGCCCAGCACGCCGCTCACCATTGCGGACGTCCCGCCTAACGTTGCGGACGCCCCGCTCACCATGGCAGACGTGCCGCCCAGCACTGGGGATGCTCCGCTCACCATGGCGGACACGCCCACTGGTGTCGCGGACGCGCAGCCCATCAACACACCGCCGGGGGATGTGGGTGCGCCGTTGACCATGGCAGATGTGCCGCCCAATGCGGACAGCCCGGCCGGTACCGCGGGCGTCCCGCTCACCATGGTGGACACGCCGTCCAGCGTTGCGGACGCCCCGCCCGCCAACACGCCGCCTGGGGATGAGGGCGCGCCGCTGACCATGGCAGACGTACCGTCTAGCGAGGACGGCCCGGCCGGTACCGCGGGCGCTCCGCTCACCATGGCGGATCGGCCGCCGGTGTTCGAACCGATGCCGGGGGAGCCGCCCCTCAGCCTGTTCCGCGACAAGGCGGAGGTCGAGCTGCAGGTAGGCGCGACCGTGGACCGGTTCGGAGAGGCCGACGGCAACGTGCTGTACGCGGCGCGCATTCCGTTCGGGCAGCGTTCGCTCCCCCCGGATTGGGTCGACCGGCCCTACCACCTGTACCGGGTGGAGCGGCCGGTGCGGGCGCTGTCGGGGGTCGCCATTCCGTGGTTCGACCAACCCGGCGGCGGCACCGCCTACGTGTTCGCGCGGTCCGTGGGCGATCTGGTCGCCGACGGCGTTCTCGCGGAGGTGCGGGACGTCCCGCCGCCGCCCGGATGAGCCGCGGGGCGGCCCCGGGTCAGGCCGAGCCGATCTGGGAGACCAGGTCCAGGCCGAGCAGCAGGTCGAGATGGATGAACGTCTCCAGCTTGGCGCCCGGAGCCACGTCCGGATCCTCGGCGAGCCGGTCGAGTGTCGCCAGCGCGGCGGGGCTGTTCAGGTCGTCGGCCAGGGCGTCCTGGCCTCGCGCCGCATAGGTCGGGTCCATGGGACGTCCCGGGGAGCGGGCCCACTCGGCCATCAGCCCGCGCCAGCGCGACAGGTCGTCCCGTGCGCGCTCGGCCGCGGCGGCCAGGTCGGCGGGCTCCCGGTAGCGGACGCGCAGCACCCCCAGCCGCAGACACAGGGGATCGTCCCCCGCCGGCGCGGCGTCGGGCACCACTACCGAGAGTCCGGGCCCGGGGGCGGGGCCGACGAACACCGCCGTGTCCGAGGCGGGCGCGGGGGCGACGGGGAAGTCCGGCAGGTTGAGGTCCGAGAACCCGTACGCCGACGGCTCCACGCCCTCGGCACGGGTCACCACGACCGGACGGCGGCCCGTGCGCTCGGCCACGCGCCGCAGCAGATCGGCGACGATCAGCGCCCGGTCGGCGCCGGCGGCGACGTGGACGCGCAGCGGGCCGCGCGCGACCTCCTCGGCCCGTCCGGTGCGATGGTCGTGCAGCCGCAGCATGCCCCCAGGCTAGAAGCCGGGCGGCGCCTCGGGGGCAGCGGCCGCCGTGTCGGCCTTGCGGACGGCGGCGAAGCGCAGCCGCACGTAGTCGGCCACCCAGCCGGATTCACGGCGCAGCGCCGGCGCGGCCAGGTCGTTGATGCGGGCCAGCAGCGGCTCGACCAGCTCGGGCGGCACCTCGGCGAGGGCGCCCGCGGCGTAGGTGCGCACCCAGTCCGCGGCGCCGTCCGGGCCCTCGGTCATGCGGGTGGGGCGGTCGGCGTGCTCCAGCAGCCGGATCGTGAAGCCGCCCGCCTCCAGCCTGGCGGCGTACTCGGCCGGGCTGGGGAAGTACCAGGGCAGCTCCGGCTCGCCGAGCCCGAACACCCGCCAGGCGGTCTGCATGGCGGCGATCAGCTCGGCGCAGTTGCCCGCCCCGCCCAGCTCGCCGACGAACCGGCCGCCGGGCCGCAGCGCCGCGTGCACCCGCGCGATGACCGCGTCCGGATCGCGGTTCATCCAGTGCAGGGCGGCGTTGGAGGCGACGGCGTCGTACTTCTCGGTGGTGGTGAAGGTGTGGGCGTCGCCGACCGCGAACGACAGACCGGGGTTGAGCGCCCGGGCTTGGGCGATCATCTCGGGGTTGCCGTCGATGCCCAGCACCTCGGCGCCGCGCTCGGCGATCTGCGCGGTGAACGTGCCCGTGCCGCACCCCAGGTCGATGATCCGCTCACCGGGCTGGGGGTCGAGCAGATCGACCAGGGGCGCGCCATGCGCGGAGACGTACCCGAAAGCGGAGTCGTACGTCGTGACGGCCCAATTCACCGTCGTAATTTATCCGAAAAACGGCCACTCGCGGGGTGGCGTTGCAGCAGGCGGGCGGCGTAGAGTGATCGGCTTCACTGATGGCGACGACCGTCCACGTTCCGTGGTCGGGCGCCCCCTGCCGGACGAGGGGCGCCGGTCGCGTACGGTCGGGGCCATGGACGAACGCGCGGGGACGCTCGGCGAGGTGCGGGTCGTGGGCGCCGAACGTCCCGACGGTCTTGAGCTCCGCACCCGTGGCCTTGCCTCCCGCGGGCTGCCCGAACTGCGCGTCCGCGGTCTCGCGCCCTACCTCGGCCAGGGGTGGGCGCGCATCCTGGCCGCGCTCGCCGGACGCGTCGCCGCGTCCGGCGGCCCGCCTTCCGGGGACGTGGAACTGGCGCCCGACGTGGCGTTCAGCCTGGCGCCCGGCGAGGGGCATCTCGTGCCCGGACCTCCCGACGGCTTCACCGGCCGGGTGGACGAGTGGAGACGCGAGGTCGTCTTCCGGCTGTTCCCCTCCGCCCGCTCTTGACGGGCCCTCTCCGCTGAGGTCGC
Source organism: Actinomadura viridilutea (assembly GCA_003001795.1). GTDB lineage: Bacteria > Actinomycetota > Actinomycetes > Streptosporangiales > Streptosporangiaceae > Spirillospora > Spirillospora viridilutea. The sequence continues at coordinate 610,276 of PVNI01000001.1, forward strand.
TTTCGGACACGCCCGTGTCCGAGAGACGCCGTCGAGACCCGCGCGCAGGCCCGCTCCCGCGCCACCGGATCGCTTTCTAGAATCCTGTTCGACAATCGTCTCCGGGAGAGGGGCGCAGGTGTCGTACAGCGAGATCGACTACCGGGTGCGGGACGGGATCGCCACGCTCACGCTGAACCGGCCGGAGCGGCTGAACGCCTACACCTTCACCATGCGGCGCGAGATGCTCGACGCGTTCGACGCGATCGACGCCGACGACGACGTGCGGGCGGTGGTGGTGACCGGCGCGGGCCGGGCGTTCTGCGCCGGGGCCGACCTCGGGGCGGGCGGCGCCACCTTCGACCGGGAGAAGTCCCAGGACATGTTCGCGGGCGAGGACGACGTCCTGGACGACGGCACGCCCCGCGACGGCGGCGGCACGGTCGCGCTGCGCGCGGCCCGCTGCCTCAAGCCGTTGATCGTCGCGTTCAACGGCGCGGCCGTCGGCGTCGGCGTCACGATGACGCTGCCCATGGACGTGCGGCTGGCCGCCGACACGGCGAAGTTCGGGTTCGTGTTCGCCCGGCGCGGCATCGTCACCGAGGCCGCGTCGAGCTGGTTCCTGCCGCGTCTGGTCGGCATCTCCCAGGCCATGGAGTGGGCGGTGACGGGACGGGTGTTCGACGCGGCCGAGGCGCTGCGCGGCGGCCTGGTGTCGCGGGTCGTCCCGCCCGACGAGCTGCTGCCCGCCGCCTACGCGCTGGCCGCCGAGATCCGCGACAACACCTCCGCCGTGTCCGTGGCCGCGATCCGCCGCCTGATGTGGTCGGGGCTGTCGGCGTCGTCCCCGTGGGACGCGCACGTCGCCGACTCCCGCCTCATGGCCGCGCTGGGCGGCGCCCCCGACGCCCGAGAGGGGGTCACCGCGTTCCTGGAGAAGCGCGAGGCCGCATTCCCCATGAAAGTCACGACCGACCTCCCGCAGGAAGTCCCGGACTGGCCGATTCGCCCATGAAACGCCGTGGTGTGCGCCGCTTGACGCGGGGTATGCAGCGCCCAGCGGCAGGCGGGAGAGCGATGCGTTTCGGGGGGTGCGGTGCGAGGCAGGGGTTTCGTCGTCCTCGCGGTTCTCGGGCTGATGTTCGCCGCGGGGTGCGGCCCGGCCCCGTCCTATCGCGCCGGACCGGCCGGGGCGAAGGACGCCGACGGCGGCCCTGACGACGCGGGCCCGTCCGCCTCATCAGCCGGGCCAGGACGGGGGTCGTCCTCACCCTCCGCTTCGGAGGGGAACGAGGCGTCCGCGGAACAGCACGACCCCGGCCCGTCGATGCCGGCCACGCCCGAGCCGCGTCCGCGAAGGCTGCATTCCCCGGTCGACTGCTCGGTGGTCAAGTGCGTGGCGCTGACGTTCGACGACGGACCCGGCCCCTATACCGGCCGCCTGCTCGACGAGCTGCGGGCCGCCGACGTGCGCGCCACCTTCTTCCTCCTCGGGCAGAACGTGGCCGGGCACCGCCGCCTCGTGCGCCGCATGGTGCGCGAGGGGCACGAGGTGGGCAATCACAGCTGGTCCCATCCCGACCTGACCACGCTGCCGTCCGGGGAGGTGCGGGCGCAGGTGCTGCGGACCCAGCGGGCCGTCGAGGAGGCCGCCGGGGTCGCGCCCGTCCTGTTCCGCCCGCCGTACGGGGCGATCGACGCGCGGGTGGCGCGCACCGTCGGCATGCCCATGATCCTGTGGAGCGTCGACTCGCTGGACTGGCTGCACCGCGACGTCCGCCGCAACATCGTCGTCGGGGTCCGCAGGCCCCGGTCGGGCGGCATCGTGCTGTTCCACGACATCCACCGGCCCAGCGTCGCCGCCGTGCCGACCATCCTGGAGGGGCTGAAACGGCGCGGCTTCACCTTCGTCACCGTCTCGGAGCTGTTTGAAGGACGCCGCCTCGCGCCCGGCCGCCGGTACGCCGAACGCTGAGCCCGCGCCTTCCTGCCCGCGGGCGCCGTTCAGGCGCGACGGCCGCGCCGGGGCGGGGGAGCGGGCGGGACGACCTTGGCGGCCACCACGATGTCCTCGGGCACCTCGACCACCTCGCCGTGCCGCCGGCGGACCCGCAGCAGCCGACCGGACCACGATTCCAGGATGCCCACCACGTCGCTGTACTCCCCGGTGGGCAGCCGACGGCGCAGCGAGATCCGCTGCCCCGCGTCGGCCGGTGTGATCGACACCAGCGGCCGCGCGGCGCGACGGTCTGACATGTGAGGCCCCCCATGTCGAATCGACTACGCCGTGGTGGCAATACTATTCACAGCGAGCTTGCGGTGAGCCGTGGCGTACGGCGGGGCCGAAGGATCCGAGAGGAGTCACGAACGTGACCTACGTCATCGCGCAGCCCTGCGTGGACGTGCTCGACAAGGCGTGCGTCGAGGAGTGCCCTGTCGACTGCATCTACGAGGGGAAGCGAATGCTGTACATTCACCCCGACGAGTGCGTCGACTGCGGTGCGTGCGAGCCGGTCTGCCCGGTGGAGGCCATCTACTACGAGGACGACACGCCGGAGCAGTGGAAGGACTTCTACAAGGCGAACGTGGAGTTCTTCGACGAGCTCGGCTCGCCGGGCGGCGCGTCCAAGGTCGGCAAGATCGACAGGGACCACCCGATCGTGGCCGCCCTGCCCCCGCAGAACCAGGAGTAGGACCCGCCGACGACGGCGTGCCCCCGACCGAGGCCGGGGATCCCTGCGCCGTGGCGAGCCCGTGAGCCCGCCGTTCCGCCGGAAACGCAGCGCCCGTCCGGGGACGGACCCCTGAGGACCCCTGACGCGGGGGCCGGGGGCGGCCCCGTCGTGTGCGCGGCACCGGCGCCGATTGCGTACGCTCAAGGCCGTGGCCCGGACGTCGGGCCACGGCCTTCACGCTTCCCGGACGCGTGTCCTCCCGCGTGTCGGGTGCATGCGTCCGCCGAACTCGTCGGATGATCGTGACCGTCCGACCACCTGCGCAGAACGGAGCATCAGTGGTGTTCACGCTGCCGGACTTCCCGTGGGATCGGCTGCAGCCCTACCGGGAGCGCGCCCGGGCGCACCCCGGCGGGATCGTCGACCTGTCCGTCGGCACGCCCGTGGACCCCACGCCCGAGCCCGTGCGCGCGGCGCTGGCCGCGGCGGCGGACGCCCCCGGCTACCCGCAGACCTACGGGACCCCGCGGCTGCGCGAGGCCGTCGCGGGCTGGCTGCGGCGCCGCCTCGGGGTGACCGGGGCGGACCCCGACGCGGTGCTGCCGGTGATCGGCACCAAGGAACTGGTGGCGTGGCTGCCGACCCTGCTCGGCGCGGGCCCCGGCGACCGGGTCGTCTTCCCCGAACTGGCCTACCCGACCTACGACGTGGGCGCGCGCCTGGCCGGCGCCGAGCCGGTGCCCGCCGACGGGCTGCTGTCCCTCGGCCCCGTCAACCCGAAGATCGTCTGGGTCAACTCCCCGTCCAACCCGACCGGCAAGGTGCTGCCCGTCGAGCACCTGCGCAAGGTGGTGGCCTGGGCGCGCGGACGCGGCGCGATCGTCGTCAGCGACGAGTGCTACCTGGAGTTCGGCTGGGACCCCGACCCCGAGCGGCGGCCGGTGTCGATCCTGCACCCCGACGTGTGCGAGGGCTCGCACGAGGGGCTGCTGGCGGTCAACTCGCTGTCCAAGCGCTCCAACATGGCGGGCTACCGGGCCGGGATCGTCACCGGCGACCCGGCGCTGGTCAAGCGGCTGCTGGAGGTCCGCAAGCACGCCGGGATGATCGTCCCCGCGCCGGTGCAGGCCGCGATGATCGCCGCGTTCGAGGACGACGCGCACGTCGACGCCCAGCGCGAGCGCTACGCCCGCCGCCGCGCCGTCCTGCGCGAGGCGTTCGAACGCCACGGCTTCCGCATCGACCACTCCGAGGCGTCCCTCTACCTGTGGGCCACCCGCGACGAGCCCTGCTGGGACACCGTCGCGTACCTGGCCGACCTCGGCATCCTCGTCGGCCCCGGCGACTTCTACGGGCCGGGCGGCGCCCGGCACGTCCGCATCGCCTTCACCGCCACGGACGAACGCGTCGCCGCCGCGGCCTCCCGCCTCTGACCCGCGCCCCCACGCGCGTCGGCGCGTGACCCCGGCGGTGCCGGTGGACGCTCACACGGTCTTGCGGATGGTGTCGTCGACGGCGCGGCGGAACGCGGTCACCAGCGACTGGATCACCAGCGGTTTGAGCCTGCCCGCCAGCTCGATCAGCCGCCGCCGCTCGTCCGGCGGACGGCCGCGCTCCCGGTAGGGGCGGACGACCGTGTCCTGGAACACCTGCTGCAGCTCCTCGGCCAGCGCCCGGGTGTGCCGTTCGACGGCCTGATGCGTGGCCAGCAGCGTCTCCATCGGCATCGCCAGGTCGGCCAGCTCCGCGCCGACGCCGAGCAGCGCGGGGCTCACGATGCGCACCCTGCCGTCCCCCGCCGGTTCGACCACCCCGAGCGCCTGCAGCCGTCGGAGCGCGTCGTCGTCCAGCCGCCGCCCCGTCCGCCGGTCCAGCTCGTGCCGGTCGACCTCCTCGGGGGCCTCCGGAGCCCACGGCGACAGCAGCGCCCGGTGCAGCGCCAGGTCCTCGGGCGAGGCGTCGTCGGGCAGCCGCGCCAGGTGCCGTTCGATCGCCGCCAGCGTCAGGCCCAGCGACTGCAGCTCCCGGATCAGCTCCAGCCGGGCCAGGTGGACGGGCCCGTACAGGCCGGTGCGGCCGCGCAGTCGGGGCGGCGGCAGCAGGCCGCGACCGGCGTAGAAGCGCACCGTGCGCACGGTGAGCCCGGCGCGCGCCGCCAGCTCGTCGACCGTCAGCTCCTGGTCGTCCACCGTCCGGCCCCTCCCCCTATGTGACAGTTCCAGTGTTACATTGAACGGGGATCAGCAAGCACTTATCGAGGGAGCCGGGGACAGCGATGGCGCGCGACATCTTCACCGAGGAGCACGAGGCGTTCCGCGACGTGGTGCGGTCGTTCATCGCCAAGGAGATCGCCCCCTACCACGAGCAGTGGGAGCGGGACGGCGTCGTCTCCCGCGACGTCTGGCTCGCCGCCGGGCGGCAGGGCCTGCTCGGCATCGAGGTCCCCGAGGAGTACGGGGGCGGCGGCAACCCCGACTACCGCTTCTACGTCGTCCTCAACGAGGAGCTGGCCCGCGCGGGCGTGACCGGGCCGGGCTTCGCCGTGCACAACGACATCAACGGCTCCTACCTGCTGCGCCTGACCACCGAGGAGCAGAAGCGCCGCTGGCTGCCCGGCTACTGCTCCGGCGAGATCATCACCGCGATCGCGATGACCGAGCCCGCCGCCGGCTCAGACCTGCAGGGCATCCGCACCACCGCGATCCGCGACGGCGACGCCTACGTCCTCAACGGCTCCAAGACCTTCATCTCCAACGGCATCCTCGCCGACCTGGTCATCGTCGTCGCCAAGACCGACCCGTCCGCCGGGCACAAGGGCGTCAGCCTCCTCGTCGTCGAACGCGGCATGGAGGGCTTCGAACGCGGCCGCAACCTGGAGAAGGTCGGCATGCACGCCCAGGACACCGCCGAGCTGTTCTTCAACGACGTGCGGGTGCCCAAGGAGAACCTCCTCGGCGAGGAGGGCATGGGCTTCATCTACCTGATGCAGAACCTGGCCCGCGAACGCCTGTCCATCGGCGTCGGCGCGCAGGCCGCCGCGGAGGCAGCGTTCGAGCAGACCCTGGAGTACTGCCGCACCCGCGAGGCTTTCGGCCGTCCCATCGGCAAGTTCCAGTACAACCGCTTCACCCTCGCCGAGATGAAGACCGAACTCACCGTCACCCGCAGCTTCACCGACGAATGCATCGCCAAGGAATCGCGCGGCGAACTGACCGCCGAAGAGGCGGCGATGCTCAAGTACTGGAACACCGAACTGCTCAAGCGCGTCGTCGACCGGTGCGTCCAGCTCCACGGCGGATACGGTTACATGACCGAATATCCGATCGCCAAGGCCTACCAGGACGTGCGCATTCAAACCATCTTCGGCGGCACCACCGAAATCATGAAGGAAATCATCGGGCGCTCCCTCGGCGTGTGACGCCGGGTGATCAGGGCTTGCGGCAGACCGCCCCGTACACGTCGACGTCCTCCGGTTCGCCGAAGGCGGTGGATTCCGGCCGCCACTTCAGGCACGACACCTGCCCCGGCTCGATGAGCTCCAGCCCTTCGTAGAGCTCGGCGAGCTGGGCGGGTTCGCGCAGCACATAGGGCACGGCGCCGGTGTCGTCGTATTCCTGCTGCGCCTTCTTCAGCGCCTCGCCCTGCACCTCGTACGTGCCGTCGTAGTGGATGAAGAAGCTGCCGGGGCAGAGGGCGTCCAGCAGGCGCCGCACGATCGCCTTGGCCTCGTCCCAGTCCTCGATGTGGCCGAGGATGCCCATCAGCATGAGCGCGACCGGCTTGCTGAAATCCAGGGTCTTGGCCGCCTCGGCGAGGATCGTGTCCGGTTCGCGCAGGTCCGCCTCCACGTAGGTGGTGACGCCCTCGGGAGTGGTGTTGGTCAGCAGCGCCTCGGCGTGCACGAGCACCAGCGGATCGTTGTCGACATAGACGATCTTCGACTCGGGGGCGACGCGCTGGGCGACCTCGTGCGTGTTGTCCATGGTCGGCAGCCCGGTGCCGATGTCGAGGAACTGGCGCACGCCCTCCTCGGCCGCGACGTACCGCACCGCGCGGGTCAGGAAGACCCGGGACGCCCGCGCCATGTCGACGACCCCTGGCGCCAGCTCCCGATACCGGTCGCCGGCCTCCCTGTCCACCGGGTAGTTGTCCTTGCCGCCGAGCCAGTAGTTCCAGATCCGCGCCGAATGCGGCACGGACGTGTCGATCCTGGAGGACGGCGGCAGGTCGGAGCCTGATGCGCGTTCCGTCATGGGGCCCAACTCCTACTGTGCGGTTGTCAATGGCGCGATGGTACTTCTCTCGCAATAGCTGACATAGCATCCACGCCCGGCGATTTCGAGTGCGGAAGAACGGTCGACTTCCCACTGGTCGAGCGCTCGGCGCCCTGTCAGGTTCCATTCGCGTCGCCGTCGCCTGAGATATCAGCGGATAAGTCCTGAAAGTGCGTGCTGTCTATGTCAGAGCCAACTCGGCAAGGCGGCCTTCGGTGATGAATGTCAAGTGCCGGGGATGCGTGACCGTCGGGACTCGACGGCCGCCCCCCGGCGCCGAAGGCGTCGTGGCGTGCAGCGCCGCGAGGACGGGGGCTGGAGCGTCACCGGGGGACCGCCGACAGGCGGGTCATGCCGTGCTCGGCCCCTGCTGCTGCTCGCGGGCCCTCCTCAGCAGATCCCGCTTCGCCTGGATCTCTTCGTCGCTGATCGGTCCGTGCTCGGCCTCCGCGACGCTGATGAGCTCGTCGAGGTTGTCCCGTTCGAACCGGCGGGCCGCGGCCGCCGCGACCGCGCCCAGGCCAACATAGGCGGACAACCCCGACGGTCCGCTGCGGGCGCGAGCCGCCTCGGCGATGTCGCGGGGCAACGTGATCGAGTACTTCCGAGTGGGCTCGCGCATGCTGCCCATGCCGCCTCTCATGCCACCACCGGCCGGAGGGGGCCGACTCGCAGTGCTCGGACGTCGCCGACGGTGAGGGACGACGGTGAGGGCTGGGCGGGCCGGGGCGTCAGCGGATGATGACCTTGTCGGAGGGGGCCTTGGCGTCGCCGGTCCAGCCGTCGTGGCCCTCGTCGACGGTCCAGTGCTTGCCGTCGTACCTGATCTCCGTCAGGCCGTACATCTGGGCGTGGGTGACCGCCCACGAGGCCACCGCCCACCCGAGGCGGGGGGTGGTCACGCGGATCGCGTCGAAGTCGCGGGCGCTCGCGTTGGCGTGCCCGCCGCCCAGCAGGCGCGGCGGCGTGTCGACCTGCAGGCGGCTGCCGAAGGCGCGGCGCATCTCGCGGATCGCCTCGGCGCGGCGCGGGGCGGTGCGCTTGTCGGGCGAGAACCAGCAGCGCACCGCCGCCGGCTCCCGGCCGGTGAACGCCCGCGCCAGCAGCTTGCCGTCCGGCTCGTGCTGGGCGTAGGCGCGGCCGTCGGCGCTGCGCTGCACCCGCTGGGCGGCGTCGTGCAGGTCGCGGTCCAGATAGTCCTTCACCTTGACCAGCGCGTCGAAGAACTTGCTGGTGGACTGCACCGGGTCGCGCAGCTTGTCGGGGGTGCCCCAGCCCTGGGACGGGCGCTGCTGGAACATGCCGACCGAGTCGCGGTCGCCGTAGGGCAGGTTGCGGATGTGCGACTCCTGGATCGCGGTGGCGTAGGCGATCACCGCCGCGCGCTCGGGCAGCTGCTTGCGGTACGCCACCGCGGCGATGGTGGCGGCGTTGGCGGCCTGCTCGAGGTCGAGCGGCTTCTTGCCCAGCGTCGTGCGCACCTCGCAGTTGGAACCGTGCAGGTAGGGGCGGACCCGCGAGTACAGCGCGTACCCGCCCGCGGCCAGCCCCACGACGACCACCAGCGTGACGGTGGCCCAGCGCCACCGCGTGGTCTTCAACCTCCTCGCCCATGCGGTCACGCGTCGACCGTACCGGGGAATGGCCACCAGTAAGCTCAAGAGCCATGACCCAAACGTTCACCAGCCCGATCTCCGGCGTCATCGACGAGCTGTGGGAGCGGCGAGCCGACCTTTCTCCGGAGGACTCCGAGGCCCGCGCGGCCATCGTGGAGGCCGTCGACCTGATCGACACCGGGCGGGCCCGGGTCGCCCAGGTGGACCCGGAGAGCGACGAGGTCGTCGTCGACGAGCGCGCCAAGCGGGCGATCCTGCTCAGCTTCAAGGTGCTCGGCATGGTGCGGTCGCAGGTGGGCGACTTCCAGTACCACGACCGGATCCCGCTGAAGAGCCGCCTGGACGGCGTGCGCGTGGTGCCCGGCGCGATCGCCCGCTGGGGCTCCTACCTCGCGCCCGGCGTGGTGCTCATGCCGTCGTTCACCAACATCGGCGCCTACGTCGACTCCGGCACCATGGTCGACACGTGGGCGACGGTGGGCTCGTGCGCGCAGATCGGCAAGAACGTCCACCTGTCCGGCGGCGTGGGCATCGGCGGCGTGCTGGAGCCGCCGAACGCGGTGCCGGTGGTCATCGAGGACGGGGCCATGATCGGCAGCCGGTCGATGATCGTCGAGGGGGCCCGCGTCGGCAAGGGCGCGGTGGTCGGCTCCGGGACGAACCTGTCGGCGTCCATGCCGGTCATCGACGTGGAGACGGGCGAGGAGATCAGCCGCGGCCGCATCCCCGACTGGTGCGTGGCCGTCGGCGGCACCCGGATCAAGGAGTTCAAGGGCGGCACGTTCGGCCTGCCCGCCGTGCTCGTCCTCAAGCGGCTGGAGCCGGGGCAGCGGCACGACAAGGCCGAGCTGAACGACATCCTGCGCGACCACGGCATCAACACCTGAGGACGGGGCATGCGGCTCGACCTGCACGCGGACGTGGCGGACCTGACCGCCGCGATCGTCGACATCGCGTCGGTGAGCGGCTCCGAGGGGCCCCTCGCCGACGCGGTCGAGGCGGCGCTGCGGCCCCTGCCGCACCTGTCGGTGGACCGCGACGGCGACACCGTCGTGGCGCGCACCGACCTGGGGCGCGCCGAACGCGTCGTCATCGCCGGGCACCTGGACACCGTGCCGCTCAACGACAACCTGCCGTCGCGGGTCGAGGGCGACCGGCTGTACGGGTGCGGCACCACCGACATGAAGTCCGGCGTGGCCGTGGCGCTGCGCCTGGCCGCCACCGTGCCGGAGCCGAGCCGCGACGTCACCTACGTGTTCTACGAGTGCGAGGAGGTCGAGGCCGAGCGCAACGGCCTCAAACGGCTGGCGGCGGCGCGTCCGGAGCTGCTGGAGGGCGACTTCGCGGTGCTGATGGAGCCCACCGCCGCCCAGATCGAGGGCGGGTGCCAGGGCACCGTGCGCGTCGACGTCACCGCGACGGGCGCGCGGGCGCACAGCGCCCGCGCCTGGATGGGCTCCAACGCCATCCACGCGGCCGGAACGATCCTGGACGTGCTGCGCTCCTACGAGCCGGCGCGTCCCGTCGTGGACGGCCTGGAGTACCACGAAGGCCTGAACGCGGTGTTCATCAGGGGCGGCGTCGCCGGCAACGTGATCCCCGACGAGTGCGTCGTCACCGTCAACTACCGGTTCGCCCCCGACAAGTCGCTCGACAAGGCCGTGGCGTACCTGCGGGACCTGTTCGCGGGCTTCGACGTGACGGTCGTCGACGGGGCGCCCGCGGCCCGGCCCGGCCTGACCCACCCGGCGGCGGCCGCCTTCGTCGCCGCCACCGGCGCCCCGGTGCGGGCCAAGCTCGGCTGGACCGACGTGGCCCAGTTCGCCGAGCTCGGCGTCCCGGCCGTCAACTACGGCCCCGGCGAGCCGACGCTGGCCCACACCAAGGACGAGTACGTCGAGATCCCGCTCATCGCCGAGTGCGAACGGCGCATGCGCGCCTGGCTCACGTCCTGATCGGCTGCGGGACGGCTCCGCGACGCGCCGACCGCCCGGGGTAGCAACCTTCCGGCCCGTCCGGCAGGTGGTAATTCCCTGGCTCGGACCGCGTGGTGGATGCCAAGGTGAGGGGCATGACTTCGGAAGTGAGTCCCCGGAAGCGACGTCAGGGACCCGCGATGCTGCGGGGCCGGGCCGTGCCGCAGACGACCACCGACCAGCGGCTGCTCGACAGCCGCGGGCCGGCCGACTGGGTCCACGCCGACCCGTGGCGGGTGCTGCGGATCCAGGCGGAGTTCGTGGAGGGCTTCGGACTGCTGGCCGAGCTGCCGCAGGCGGTGAGCGTGTTCGGCAGCGCCCGGACCAAGCCCGGCTCGGAGGAGTACGAGCTGGCCGTCGAGATCGGCGCCCGGCTGCACGACGCCGGCTACGCCGTGATCACCGGCGGCGGGCCGGGGATCATGGAGGCGGCCAACAAGGGCTGCGACGAGGCCGGCGGCCTGTCGGTGGGCCTGGGCATCGAGCTGCCGTTCGAGCAGAAGCTCAACGACCACCTCGACATCGGCGTGCAGTTCCGGTACTTCTTCGTCCGCAAGACGATGTTCGTCAAGTACTCGCAGGCCTTCGTGGTGCTGCCCGGCGGGTTCGGCACGCTGGACGAGCTGTTCGAGGCGATCACCCTGGTGCAGACCCGCAAGATCACGCAGTTCCCGATCGTGCTGGTCGGCACCGAGTTCTGGGGCGGCCTGCTGGAGTGGATCAAGGCCACCATGCTGCCGTCCGGCAAGATCTCCCCCGAGGACCTGGACCTGGTGCGCCTCACCGACGACCCCGAGGAGGTCGTGCGCGTCATCGTCGAGGCGCACCGGGAGCAGGAGCGGACGCTGCAGGAGGAGGCGGCGGCGCGCGCGGCCGCGGCCGAAGCCGGGACGGACGGCACCTGATGGCCGAGTCCGACATGCGGGGCTCCGGCCTCGCGGTGTGCGTGTTCTGCGCGTCCAGCAACCGGATCGACCGGAAGTTCATCGACCTGGCCGCCGAGGTCGGCGCCGAACTGGCCCGCCGCGGCCACACCCTGGTCAGCGGCGGCGGGCAGGTGTCGTGCATGGGCGCGGTGGCCCGCGCCGCGCGGGCGGGCGGCGCCCGCACCGTCGGGGTGATCCCCGAGGGCCTGGCCGCCCTGGAGATCGCCGACCACGACAGCGACGAGCTGATCGTCACGCCGGACATGCGCACCCGCAAGGGCGAGATGGACCGCCGCAGCGACGCCTTCCTGGTGCTGCCCGGCGGCATCGGCACCTTGGAGGAGCTGTTCGAGATCTGGACGTCCCGGGTGCTCGGCATGCACAGCAAGCCGCTGGTGCTGCTCGACCCGTACGGGGTGTACGAGCCGCTGCGCCACCTGATGAGCCGCCTCGCCGACCAGGGGTTCGCCCGCCCCAAGATCTTCGACGCGATCGGCTGGACGGGGTCGGTCACCGAGGCGTTCGACCTGCTGGAGCGGTCGCAGCCGCTGATCCAGGCGACCGCCGAGGACTACGCCGAAGCCGAGCCGTGACCCGGCGCCGGGCGGCGGCCGGCCCGGCGCGCCGGGGACGCCGCCGCCCCGGACCGTGATCCCTGCCCGCCCGGCGGGGCCGCCGCGGCCCGCCGGGCGGACTGCGTCCCGCATGTTTTCCCGCCCTGCCGGGATCGGTTCACCGCGGGTTCACCGGGGGCCGCGAAGCTCCCCGGTGGCCTGAGCACGACACCTAAGGAGAACCGATGTCCGTGTCTCGTCGCGGGGTGATGAAGGGCGGCGCCGTCGGCGCGCTGTCGATCGCCTTGGCAGGAAGCCTCGACAGTATCTTCCAGACGTCCGCGGGAGCCGACGTCGGCGAGGCGTACGGCTACGGCCCGCTGGTGCCCGACCCCAAGGGCGTGCTCGACCTGCCCAAGGGCTTTTCGTACACGGCGTTCTCCGCCCAGGGCGACACGATCGAGAGCGGCGGGCTGGTGCCCGGCAAGCACGACGGCACCGCGACGTTCAAGGGCCCCCGCCCCGGGGTCACCCGCCTCGTGCGCAACCACGAGCAGACCGACAGCGGCGTCAAGCCCACCGCGCCCGCCCGGCTGGTGTACGACCCCGCCGCGTACGGCGGCACCACCACCCTGGACGTGGACCGCAACGGCAGGCTGATCTCGCAGTACGTCAGCCTCGCCGGGACGGCCACCAACTGCGCCGGCGGCCGCACCCCCTGGGGCACCTGGCTGACCTGCGAGGAGACCGAGGGGTTCGGCGGGCAGACCAAGAGCCACGGCTGGGTGTTCGAGGTCGACCCGTCCGGCCGCCTCACCCGGCCCGAGCCGATCAAGGGGATGGGCCGGTTCGCGCACGAGGCCGTCGCGATCGACCCGCGCACCCACGTCGCCTACCTCACCGAGGACGCCGCGAACCCGTTCGGGCTGTTCTACCGGTTCACCCCGCGGGTGCACCGGGGCGGCTACGGCAGCTACATGGCGGGCGGGCGGCTGGAGGCCATGTACGTCCCCGGACTGCCGGACCTGTCCGTCGTGCAGGAGCCGGGCGCCGTGTTCCGCGTCAAGTGGCTCAAGGTGCCCGACCCGTCGGCCGCCGCCACCTCCACCCGCAAGCAGTTCGACAAGATCACGCGGAGTCAGAAGCTGGAGGGCGCCTGGTGGGGCCACGGCAAGGCGTACTTCGTCGCCAGCTACTCCCGCACCGGTGACGGCGCCGCCGCCGACCACGCCGGGCAGGTCTGGACGTACGACCCGCACCGCCAGACGATCGAGCTGGAGCTGGTGTTCAAGCCGGGCGGCCGGTTCGACGGCCCGGACAACATCACCGTCTCCCCGTACGGCGGCGGCGTGATCCTCGCCGAGGACGGCGACGGCGAGCAGTACCTCGTCGGCACCACCCGCAAGGGCAGGCCGTTCGCCTTCGCCCGCAACGCCTTCAACGGCAGCGAGATGACGGGCGTGACGTTCTCGCCCGACGGGCGGACGCTGTTCGCCAACCGCCAGGACCCGGGCGTCACCTTCGCCATCACCGGCCCCTGGCACCGCCTGCGCGCGTGACGGCCGCCGCTCGCGCGTCCGCCGACTTCGAAGAACGGGCCCGCCGCCGACTGCGCTGCCGGCGGCGGGTTCACGCGCGCTCAGGCGAGACCGCGGCGCGCGAGTGCGGGGGGACGCGTCCCCCGGATCGAGTCGACCATGTCGACCACCTGCTGCACCGCCGCCACTTGCGCCTCCGGCACCCGCAGCGTCCGCACCCCCAGCCATACGTAGACGGCGGCCGCCGCCAGCAGCCCCGCGTCCGGGCCGGGGTCCTCGGATTCGAGCGTCACCAGCACCGGCCGACCGGTCGCCACCAGCTCCGCCACCCGGTCGGCGGACGGCGCGACGCCCGCGTCGGCGACGCCCTCGGGCACCTCGGCGTCCGCCGGGACGACGCGCTGCGCATGCACCTCCATGCCCAGATCGTGGCACGATCGGTCAGGGGAGGCGTAGACAGATCGGAGCGAGATCGTGGTTGTGGTGCTCGTCCTGGCCGGCCTGGCCGTCCTGGGCGCCGTCGTGGTCGTGGCCATGGGCCGCGGCGGCGAGCTGGCCCCGGCCCGTCCCGACCACCCGCCGTTCCGGCTGCCGCCGGGGCTCGCCGCGCCGGATCCGGCGCTGCTGCGGCTGCCGCGCGGCCTGTGGGGCTACCAGGTGGAGGTCGCGGACGAGACGCTGCACCGGCTGGCGTACGCGCTGTCGGAGCGCAACGTCCGCGTGGCCGAGCTGGAGCGGCAGGTGGACGCGCTGCGGCGCCGCCTCGGCGAGACGGGCGGCGCGCCCGCCGACCGCCCGTACCCGTCCTACGACCCCGAGATCGAACCGAAGCTGTACGGGCCGGCCGAGCCGCGGCGCTGGGACGACCCCGGCGACGGCACCATCGACCTGAACGGGCGCCGCGACGACGAGGGCCCCCGGTGAGCCGCGTCGCCGTGCACGCCGAGGCCGCCGCGCCGGCGGCGGCCGAGGACGTGTTCGCCGTGCTCACCGACTGGCCCCGGCACGCCGAGTGGATGCCGTTCACGCGCGCCCGCGGCGGCCGCGGCGAGGGCGCCGCGCTGGTGGCGCGCACCGGCGTCGGCCCGGTCGGCGTCACCGACACCATGGTGATCACCGAGTGGCGGCCGGGACGCCGCGTCGCCGTCCGCCACACCGGGCGGATCGTCCGGGGGGAGGCGTTCTTCGCGGTGGCGCCGCTCCCGGGCGGCGGCAGCCGCATCACCTGGGCCGAGCGTCTGGACCTGCCCCTCGGCCCGCTGGGCCGCGCCGCCTGGCTGGTCGCGGGCCCCGTGGTCCGCGCGTTCATGGGCGTCGCCCTCCGCCGCCTGGCGCGACTGGCCCGGCACCGCACCGAGGCGGCCTGAGCGGCCGAAATGTCGGCGGCGTGCGGTAGAACGAAGCGGTGAGCACGGCGATTCTCGGCGAGGACGGTCTGGCGCGCTGCCCGTGGGGCGTGTCGGCGCCCGACTACGTCGCCTACCACGATGAGGAATGGGGCCGCCCGGTCCGCGACGACCGGGGGCTGTACGAGCGGTTGTGCCTGGAGGCGTTCCAGTCGGGCCTGTCGTGGCTGACGATCCTGCGCAAGCGCGAGGGCTTCCGGGCCGCGTTCGCCGGGTTCGACCTGGAGAAGGTCGCCGCGTTCGACGCGTCCGACGTCGAGCGCCTGATGGCGGACGCGGCGATCGTCCGCAACCGGGCGAAGATCGAGGCCGCGATCGCCAACGCGCGGGCCGCGCTCGACCTGCCCGGCGGCCTGGCGGCGACGGTCTGGCGGTACGCCGATCCCGACGCGCCCGCCCCGCGGACCACCGCCGACGTCCCCGCGTCCACCCCCGGGTCGCAGGCCCTGGCCAAGGAGCTGAAGAAGCACGGCTTCCGGTTCGTCGGCCCGACCACCGTGTACGCGCTCATGCAGGCCTGCGGCCTGGTCGACGACCACCTCGTCGACTGCCACCGCCGCGGCGCCTACCGCTGACCCTCGCCCCTCGCGGCGGGCGCCCGGGTCACTCGGCCTTGGCGGCCTCCAGGACGGGGACGGCGGCGGCGCGGCGGGCGGGCAAGGCGGAGGTGGCCAGGGTGACCGCGGCGGCCCCGGCGGCGACCAGCGGGAACAGCCACCACGGCGGCTGCGGGCGCAGGAAGGAGCTCCCGGTCGTCACGTGCAGCAGGGCGACCGCGCCGACCGCGACGCCGACGCCGAGCAGGGTGCCGAGGACGACCACGGTGGCCGCCTCCCAGCGGACGATCGAGCGGATCTGACCCGCCGTCGCGCCGACCGCGCCGAGCAGCCCGAACTCGCGGGTGCGTTCGAAGACGCTCATCGACACGGTGGTGGCCATCCCGAACAGGGCCAGCAGCAGGGACATGCCGAGGAACCCGTACATCAGCGTCAGCCCTCGGGTGGCGGCGCCGGCGGCGTGGTCGACGTAGGCGGCCCGGTCGAGCACCCGGGCGCCCGACACCCCCGCCACGGCCCGCGCCAGGTCGTCGGCCGAGCCGCCGCGGACGAGCACGGCCTGCGTCGCGGCGTTGGGGTCGATGCGGTCCATCGTCGCGGGCGCCGCCAGGGCCTGGTCGGCGAACAGGTGGGACGGGTCGTGGTAGACGACGGCGACCGTCAGCGCGACCCGGCCCGTCGCGCCGCGCACCGTGATCCGCTGGCCGCGGTGCAGCCGCTGGGCCGCCACGACGGTCGACGACAGGGCGATCTCGCCGGGACGCAGCGCGCGCAGCCGCCCGCCGAGCCGCAGCACGTCGCGCATCCCGGTCTGCTCGACGCCGCTGACCGTGAAGACGAACGGCTTGGCGTCCTCGTCGGGGGACGGGCGGCGCGCCGGCGCGACGAGCTTGACCTCCGTCTGGGTGAGCGCCACCGCTCGGGACACCCCGGGGACGGCCGCGACCCGGTCCGCGGTGTCGCGCGGCAGCGGGGCTCCGGCGCCGTCGGAGGCCACGCCGGTGGCGGCCACGACGTGGTCGGCCGCCAGCACCCGCCGTCCGGCCTCGTCGAACCGGGCGTGCACCGACAGCGCGATCAGCGCGGTGGCGACGACCAGCGCCACGCCCAGCATCAGCGCCGACGCGGCCGACGACACGCGCAGCGGGCTGCGGGTGACGGCGGCGCGGGCCAGCCGTCCGGTCTCGCCGGCGACCAGCATCGCGACGCGGCCGACCAGGCCGCCCAGCGGGCCGACGAAGAACGGGGCGAGCAGGGCCAGCGCCGCCACGGCCGTCAGCGTGGCGAACAGGATCATCAGCGCGACGGCGACCGTGCGGTCGGGGCCGGGCGGTTCGTCGGCGCGCACCGCGAGCGACAGGCCGTACCAGCCGCACGCGCCCGCGAACACGACGGCCGCGCCCAGCAGCCGGGGTCGGCGGCGGCCCCGCGTCTCCGCGGCGGCGGTGCGCAGCGCCTGGATCGGCGAGATGCCGGCGGCGCGGCGCGCGGCCCGCCACGCGGCGAGCTGGGTGACGAGGATTCCGGCCGCCGCGGGCACCAGCAGGGCTATCCAGCCGAACTGGGCGTCGGCGGCGGAGATGTCGAATCCCTCCTCGGCGAACAGCCGGGTGAGCAGCGCCGACACCGGGTATCCGGCGGCCACCCCGCCCGCCGCGGCGACCGCGCCGACCACGAGCGCCTCCAGCCTGATCAGCCGTTTGACCTGCCGGGGGGTGGCGCCGATCGCGCTGAGCAGCGCCAGCCGCCGGGCGCGCTGCCGCACGAGCGTGCCGAAGGTGTTGGCGACGACGAACAGCCCCACGAAGATCGCGACGGAGGCGAGCATGCCGATGGCGCCGCCGATCGACGCGCCGGCGGACCGCACGTCGGCGGTCTGCGCGTTCCGCACGGACGCGGCCGTCCGCACGGTCGCCGCGCCGTCCAGGGCCCGGGCCAGCTCGCCGCGCAGCCGGTCGGCGGGCACGCCCGGGGCGGTCTTCACCCACACGCTCTGCCACGAGCCGGCGGGCAGCCGGGCGGCGTCCGCGACCGCGGCGGGCGGCGCCAGCACCAGGTGCCCGGCGGCCACGGCGCCGCGGCCCTGCACGGTGACGATCCCGGTGACCGTCACCCGCTGGACGCGGTGCGGCAGCAGCAGCGTCATGGCGCCGCCGACGTCCAGCCGCCCGGCGCGGGCGGCGTGCCGTGTGATCGCGACCTCGCCGTCCGCGGCGGGCGCCCGCCCCGATTCCAGCCGGTAGGGGCTCAGCCGGGCGTCGGACACCCACGGGCGCAGCAGCGTGCGCCCCCCGGCCGGGGCGACGATCGGCTCGCCGTCGGGACGGGCGGCCGTCACCGGCACCAGGGCGTCCCCGACGGCGGCGGCCACGCCGGGACGGGACGCGACCCGGTCCAGCCGCACCCGGCCGTCCGGCGGCGCGTAGGGGTCGTCGGGGTCGACGGTGCCGCCCTGCACGAGGACGTCGGCCCGGAAGTACTCGCTGGCGTCGCTGCCGGACACCGCCTCCTGCGCGCGCAGCGCGAACTGCAGCGAGCCCGCGATCAGCGCGATGGAGCCGAGCGCGGCCAGCATGGTGGCGACCAGCCGGACCCAGCCCTCGGCGAACGAACGCCGCGCGATCAGCCACACCGCGTCAGCCCTCCATCCGGCGCATGCGGGCGTGCACGGCGTCGATGGTCGGGGCGGCCAGCTCGTCGACGATCGTCCCGTCGGCCAGGAACAGCACGCGGTCGGCGTGCGCGGCGGCCACCGGGTCGTGCGTCACCATGACCACCGTCTGCCGGTAGGAGTCGACGGCGGAGCGCAGGAAACCCAGCACCTCGGCGCCGGACCGGGAGTCCAGGTTGCCGGTCGGCTCGTCGGCGAACAGCACGTCCGGGCGGGTCAGCAGCGCCCGCGCCACGGCCACCCGCTGCTGCTGCCCGCCCGACATCTCGGCGGGCCGGTGGCGCAGCCGCCCGCGCAGGCCGAGGGCGTCCACGATCGTGTCGAACCACTCCTGGTCGACCCACTCCTGGTCGACGCCGTCCCCGCGCCGTCCCCACGCCCCGCCCGCGCGCCGGGCGCGGCGGCCCGCGAGCCGCGCGGTCAGCCGGATGTTCTCCTCGGCGGTCAGCATCGGCAGCAGGTTGAACGACTGGAACACAAAGCCCATCCGTTCGCGCCGCAGCCGGGTCAGCCGGGTCCGCGACAGCGCGGTGATGTCGACGCCGCCGATCACGACCGTGCCGGAGGTGACGGTGTCCAGCCCGGCCAGGCAGTGCAGGAACGTCGACTTGCCCGACCCGGACGGACCCATGATCGCGGTGAACTGGCCGCGGGCGAACGCCGCGGACACGCCGCGCAGCGCGGTCACCGCGCCGTCGCCCGTCCCGTAGGTCTTGACCACGTTCGTGGCGATCGCGGCCAGATCGCCGCGGACGTGCTCGGCGGTGGGCGGGGCGATGGGGGAGGACATGCCGTCAAGCCAACCGCCCCGGGCCGGCGCCGCACACTGGCGCGCGCCGGAGAATCCCGAGTGGGGACAGCCCCACCTCAGTGCGGTGGAGGCCCGGGGGTAGGGCCGGGTCTGCCCCCGAACGGCATCCAGACGCAGTGATCTCCGGCTTCCTTCGCGGTTGCCTGGTCTGCGGTGAAAGCGCAGATCGGGCGGCATGTGGAGGGTGAGGTGGTGCGGCGGCTGCCGGCCCGCCGCCGCGAGCGCTCCCCGCTGGACCGGCTCACCGAGCGCGAACGCCAGGTGCCGGCGCTGATGGCCGAGGGCCGGTCCAACGGGGCCATCGCCCGCGCCCCGGTCGTCAGCGAGGCCGCGATGGTCTAGCACGTGGGCTCCGTCTTCGCCGAGCCCGACCTGCACCAGACGCCCGACGACCACCGCCGGGTGCCGACCGTGCTCACCCACCTCCGCGGCGCGGGCCCGCGCCTGACCCGCGGCCCTCCGCGCGACCGGGCGCCGCTAACGCCCCTCGAAGACGGGCTTTTCCTTCTTCAGGAACGCCTCCGTGGCGTTGCGGTGGTCGGCCGTCTCCGCCAGCCGCTCCTGCAGCTCGGCCTCCTTCTCCAGGCTGGCCGCCAGGTCGTGGGAGGCCGCGTGGTCCAACGCCGACCGGACGGCCGCGTAGGCGACGGTCGGCCCGGCGGCCAGACGGCGCGCCAGCTCCATCGAGGCGGACGCCAGCTCGTCGGTCGGAACGACCCGTCCGACCAGCCCCAGCTCCAGCGCCTGCGGCGCCTTCACCGGCTCGCCGAGCAGCAGCAGCTCGGCGGCCTTGGCGCGGCCCACCAGGCGCTGCAGCGTCCACGACATGCCGGTGTCGGGCCCCAGCCCGATGCCGGTGAACGCCGTCACGAACGTCGCCTTCTCCGACGCGACGACCAGGTCGCAGGCCCACGCCAGCCCCGCCCCGGCGCCGGCGGCCACCCCGTTCACCGCCGCCACCGTCGGCTTGGGCAGCTCGGTCAGCGCCCGCACGATCGGGTTGTAGTGGCGGCGGACGGTGTCGTCCAAACCCCGGCCCGCGGCGAGGTTGTCGGCGTGCTCCCGCAGGTCCTGGCCGGCGCAGAACGCCCGGCCCGCCCCGGTCAGCAGCACCGCCCGCGCCTCGCCGTCCGCGGCGGCCCGTTCCAACGTCGCGCGCAGCGCCTCCTTCATCTCGACCGTCAGCGAGTTCATCGCCTCCGGCCGGTTCAGCGTGATCGTGGCCACCCCGTCGGCGACCTCGTACAGCACGGTCTGCGAGACCTCAGACACCATCGTCCTCGCCTTCTTCATCTGGGCTGTTCAGGCAACGATCGACGACCGGAGTCGCCGCAGGCAAGAGCCCCGGCGCGCCCGGCGTCCGGCCTCCGGTCGCTGATCGTTACCACTTCGCGCCCCGAACACGGGATAATGGACCACTACTGATGACGCGGATGCGACAGGCGGCCACGCGGCCAACGGTGCCCGGAGGCCCCCACGCGGCCCTAGGCAGGAAGGGGATGCACGCATGGCGGCGATGAAGCCGCGGACGGGAGACGGTCCGCTTGAAGTGACCAAGGAGGGACGCGGCATCGTCATGCGGGTCCCGCTGGAAGGCGGGGGACGCCTCGTCGTCGAGCTGTCCGCCGACGAGGCCAAGGAACTCGGCGAGGCCCTCAAGCAGGTCGTCGGCTGACGGCCTGAGCCGAACCTTCCCTCCCAGGGGCGGCCACCCGGAACCCCGTGGCCGGCGGAGCGTGCCCGGTGAGCGGGGCCCGCTGTCGCCGCGGCCCGCGGTGTTCCCCAGGGGGCGGCTCCCGGGAATCCCCGTATGACGTGCCGATCCCGGTACGTTCGGTATGTGCGGTGGCGGTCCCCGGCGTCACGCCGGGGACCCGCGCCGCCCCGGGCATCGGGCCGACCGGCCGCCTGACGGCCGCGCGGCCCGTGTCGCGCAGCGAGCAGACGAGCAGGCAGGGACAGGGGGACCAGCGGCATGCCCATCCAGACCCGGGTCCGCGAGGCGGGCGGACGGCCGGTCGAGGCGGTGGCGCCGCTGGGCGCCGATGCGGTGGCCCTGCCGGTGCGGCCCGGTCCGACCGCGCCCGCCGACGCCCTGCCCGAGCTGCCGTTCCCGGTCGAGGAGCTGCTGGCCCTGCACCGCGCCAAGGGCGAGCCCGGCGAGATCGTCGCCGCGCCGGTGCGGCTGGACGGCCGGCTGTGCGAGCTGCTGCTCTACGGCGTCGGGGAGGCCGCGCCCGCCGATCTGCGCAAGGCGGGCGCCGCGCTGACCCGGCGCGGCCGGGGCCGCGACACGCTCGTCGCGGGCCTGCCCGAGGCCTCCTCGGACGGGCTGGCCGCCTTCGTCGAGGGCGCCCTGCTCGCCGCGTACGAGTTCACGATCCGCTCCGGCGACGACGAGGACGCCGGAGCCGGCAAGGGCAAGCGTCCGCCGGGCACGCTGGCGCTGGCCGTCGAGGGCGCCGACGCGTGGGCCGCGGTCCGCCGCGGCGAGGCCCTCGCCCGCGCCGCCGCGCGCGCCCGCGACCTGGCCAACCAGCCGTCCACCGACAAGGGGCCGTCCTGGCTGGCCGGCCGCGCCGCCGACATCGCCGCCGAGGCGGGCCTGGAGCTGCGCGTGCTCGGCGAGAAGGAGCTGGCCGAGCGCGGCTTCGGCGGGCTGCTGGCCGTCGGCGGGGGCTCGCCCCGCCCGCCGCGGCTGATCGAGCTGTCCTACCGGCCCGAGGACGCCGACGGACGCCACGTGGTGCTGGTCGGCAAGGGCATCGCGTTCGACAGCGGCGGCCTGTCGCTCAAGCCCAACGACAACATGAAGACCATGAAGACCGACATGGCGGGCGGCGGCGCCGTCATGGCGGTCATGGGGGCGCTGCGCGGCCTCGGCGTGCGCTCCCGGGTGACCGGGCTGGTCGCGGCGGCCGAGAACATGCCGTCCGGGTCGGCCATGCGCCCCGGCGACGTGATCACCCACTACGGCGGCCGGACCTCCGAGGTGCTCAACACCGACGCCGAGGGACGGCTCGTCCTGGCCGACGCGCTCGCCTACGCCGCGGCCGAGCTGGACCCCGACGTGATCGTGGACGTGGCCACCCTCACCGGCGCCGCCAAGGTGGCGCTGGGGCTGCGGCACGGCGCCCTGTACGCCACCGACGACGACCTGGCCGACGCGCTGCTCGCCGCCGGGCGGGCCGCGGGCGAGCCGCTGTGGCGCATGCCGCTGATCGACGAGTACCGGCCCGGCATCGACTCCGACGTCGCCGACGTGGCCAACATCGAGCGCCGCGGCTTCGGCGGCGGCTCCATCATGGCGGCGCTGTTCCTGCGCGAGTTCGCGGGCGGGCGGCGCTGGGCCCACCTCGACGTCGCCGGTCCCGCGCGGGCGACCGGCGAGGACGCCGAGATCACCAAGGGCGCCACCGGTTTCGGCACCCGCCTGCTGCTCACCTGGCTCGGCGCGGCGTCCGGCTGAGGCGTCCGGCCGAGACGTTCGGCTGAGGCGTCCGCCTGAGCGGACGCCGCGGGATCACCGCCGGCGCCGGTCGATCACCGGGATCGGACGGCGGCTGCGGACGGCCGACACGACCTCTTTGAGAGACGCGTCCCACGACGGCTCCACGGGGAAGCACCACGCGGCCGCCTCCCCGGCCCCCGGCAGCGCCGCCGTCGCGGGCGCGTCCGGCAGCGTCAGCGCGACCAGCAGCGACCGCCGCGCCGTACGGGCAGCCTCGGCCAGCTCCGCCGACGGCAGGAACACCAGGTAGTCCTGTTCGCCCCGGCGGGTGCCCGCGACCCCGCGGCGCAGCGCGCACATCGCCGCCACCCGCTGCCACGGCAGCACCCGGTCGGCCCGGCGCGGCAGCGGCCAGCGCGCCGGACGCCGCACGCCCGTCTCGTCGATCTCCAGGACGGGGCGGCGCCCCAGCAGGACGCCCACCGCCCGCAGCAGACCGGCGCCGAACAGGACCAGCCCCAGCACGCCCAAGACGACGAACAGCACGGCCCCGAACCCGGCGCGGCCCGCCAGACCGCCGACGACGAACCCCGCCGAGGCGGCCACCAGCAGCGCCAGCGCGACCGCCTGCCCGGCGGCCCGCGGCGTGGGCCGCGTCCGGACGCGGAAGGCCTCCGTCGGGCGACCCTCCGCCGGCGGACTCATCCGCGCTTCACGGCGCACAGCAGGCCGTCGCCGACCGGCAGCAGCAGCGGCACCAGCCGCTCGTCGTCGCGGATCATCCGGTGCACCTCGCGGATCGCCTGCGTCTCGGGATCGCGCCGGCTCCGGTCGGCCACCCGGTGGTGCCACAGCGCGTTGTCGAAGGCCAGCACCCCGCCCGGGCGCAGCAGGCGCAGCGCCGCCGTCAGGTACTCGGGGTACTCGTGCTTGAGCGCGTCGCAGAACACCATGTCGTAGGCGCCGTCGGTGAGCCGCGGCAGCACCTCCAGCGCCCGCCCGACGATCATCCGGGTGCGGGAGGCGCCCAGCCCGGCCTCGGCGAAGGCGAGCTTGGCCAGCCGCTGGTGCTCCGGCTCGACGTCCACGCTGGTCAGCACCGCGTCCTTGCGCATGCCGCGCAGCAGCCAGATGCCGGAGACCCCGCAGCCGGTGCCGATCTCCACCACCGTCCGGGCGTCGATCACCGCGGCCAGGAACCGCAGGGCCGCCCCGCCGGCCGGGCCGATGGGGGTCGCCCCCACCTCCTCGCCCCGCCGTCGCGCGTTCACCAGCGCCTCGTCTTCGGGGAGGTACTCCTCCACATAGGCCAGGGTGGCCTGAATGGCGTCGATGGCTGCCTCCTCGCGGGACCCCCGCCTGGCTCATGCTGGCCGGACGCTATCGGTGCAGGGGACGGCCCCCGCATCCCCGGGAACAGACTTTATCGCTGACCGGGAACCAAACGCCGTTTCAGCACGTTGTAGAAGTCGTCGGTCCAGTACCACCCCAGCCCAGGGTCGACCGTGTCGTTCCAAAGCGAGAGCGTTGGCCACCAGAGAGGAACAACCCAGCACCATGGGAGTGGCAGCACTGACTTTTAAGGGCGCTGTGGGGGTCGGCCCCCGCAAGGGGTTCGGGACCACGGCGGCCGCGCGCAACCGCGAGAACGCGCCGGAGGCCGAATGGGCGCCTCCTTCCTGGGACGAGGTGGTGCGCGCGCATTCCGGACGGGTGTACCGGCTCGCCTACCGGCTGACCGGGAACCAGCACGACGCCGAGGACCTCACCCAGGAGGTCTTCGTCCGGGTGTTCCGCTCGCTGTCGAACTACACGCCTGGAACCTTCGAGGGCTGGCTGCACCGCATCACCACCAACCTGTTCCTCGACATGGCGCGGCGCCGCCAGCGCATCCGCTTCGAGGGACTGGCCGACGACGCCGCCGAGCGCCTGCAGGGCCGCGAGCCGACGCCCGCGCAGGCCTACGACGACCGCAACTTCGACGCCGACATCCAGGCCGCGCTCGACGCCCTGGCGCCCGAGTACCGGGCCGCCGTGGTGCTGTGCGACATCGAAGGCCTGTCGTACGAGGAGATCTCCGCGACCTTGGGTGTCAAACTGGGAACCGTGCGCAGCCGCATCCATCGGGGGAGGGCGCAGCTGCGCGCCGCGCTGGAGCACCGCGCGCCGCAGCGCCGCGGCGCCGCGGAGGGCGACCGGCGCGACGACGACCTGGTCGCGGCGGTGCCCGCCGCGGCGCCGGCCACGGGGGACGCGTCGATCCGCACCGGCGAGCCCGCGCGGCCGGAGGGCGCTTGAGGTTTCGCCGCGCGCGTCGCCGCGCGCGGCCGACGTGATCGACGAGGGAGCCGCGTGAGCTGTCTGGGGGAGCGTCTGACCGCGTTGGTCGACGGTGAGCTGGGTCACGACGAGCGCGACCGCGCGCTGGCCCACCTCGCGGGGTGCGCGCGGTGCCGGGCCGAGGCCGACGCCCTGCGGCGGCTCAAGAGCCGGCTGCGCGGGCTGTCGGATCTGCCGGCCTCCGCCGACGCCGACGACCTCCCGACGGGCGACTTCGTGGCCCGCCTGAAGGAGCTGGGCCGCCCGCGGCACGACGAGCCCGGCCCCGATGATCTTCCTCCGCCGTCGTCGCGTCCGCCGGCGGGCGCGACGCCCGCGCCGACGCGCCGCCGCGACGGCGACCGGGGCTCCGGCCGGACCCGCCGACCGTTCGCCGGCCCCGCCCGCGACGGCGCGCACGCCGCCGCCGTCGCCGCCGCGGCCGCGGCCTTCACCGCCCCATCGGCCCCCTGGCCGCCGGGCAGACCGGGCCCGGCCCGTCCGCGCCGCCGTTACCTGGCCGCCGGGGCGGCCCTGTTCCTCGGCCTCGGCGCCGCCTCGTACCTGGCGGGCGGGGAGCGGGACGCGCCCACCGTCAACCCGGCCTTCGACCGGTTCGCCGTCGAACACGCGCTGACCTCCGGCGACGTGCCGATCACAGATCCGCTGCTGCAGCAGGCCGTCCCGACCTCTCCGGAGCCGTGACCGCGCGGACCTGGACCGCGACCGAACCCACCGCGCGGCGGTACCGGACCGCCCACCGCCGCCGCTCCCGCGGCGGACCGGGGCGCGGCGCGCGGCGCTACGGCAGGTCGCGGTGCGCGACCGCGCTCGCCTGCGGCGTGGCCGGCGCGTTGGCGCTGGCCTGCGCGCTCGCGGGGGACGCCGTCGCGGCCCGCCGGGCGGGCAGCGACCCCGAGGCGGTGCGGCTGCTGCGCGACGCCGCCGACGCGGCCCGCCGCGTCCCCTACGAAGGCGTGCAGGTCGTCACCACGTGGAACCGCGGCGGCGCGGTCACGGCCCGGGTGAAGGTCGTCCACACCCCTGGGGACGGCACCTATGTCACCCCCGAGAACGACGCGCATGTCGACGCGGCCCACGGCGGCCGCGCCTCCTACCAGCCCGACGCCGCCGCCCACGGGGGCGCGCCGACCGGGTTCACCGCCGAGACGCTGGCGCTGCTGACCCGCAACTTCGCGCTCCTGCGCGTGGCGGACGCGTCCGTCTGCGGCCGCGCCGCGCGGGTCGTGGAGGCCCGCCGCCGCGACGGCACCCCGGCCGGGCGCTTCTGGATCGACGCCGAGACCGGCCTGCTGCTGCACCGCGAGCTGATCGACGGCGCCGGGCGGACGGTCGCCGCGACCGGGTTCGACCAGGTGCGGGTCGCGCCGCCCGGGCGGCCGCCCGAGCGCGGGATGAGCGGCGACGCGCCGTCCCTGCGCCGCGCCGCGCCCGGCCCCGCGGCGTCGCCGGTCTCCCCGTGGGAGGACCGCCTGGAACCCGCCGAACTCGCCGAGCTGCGCGACCGGGGCTGGCCGCTGCCGCGCTCCCTGCCCGGCCTGAGCCTGTCCGACGCCCGCCGCTCCGCCGCCGCCCGGCCCGCCGACGGCGTCGTCCACCTGACGTTCTCCGACGGGCTGGAGTCGGTATCGGTGTTCGTGCAGCGCGGCAGCCTGGACGAACGCCGCTTCGCCGCCTGGAGGCGCACCGTCGCCCGCGGGGACACCGTCTTCCGCCGGGAGGCCCTGCGGCGGTGGGCGGTCTGGGCGAGGGACGGCTACGTCTACACGGTGGTCGCCGACGGCCACCCGGCCACGGCCGAGCGAGCCGTGGCGGCGCTCCCGCACGGCGGACGGGACTTCTGGGGCAGGCTGGGCCGCGGACTGCGCAGGTTGGCTTCGTGGGTCAACCCCTTCGGGTAAGTCTTATGCTCACCACATGCCCCGATGGGCACCATGAGGCTGGAAACGTGAACATGCTCGGCGAGAACCATGCCCGGTAGGAGAGATGGGGATGACGGAAGACAGCCGCGGACCCGTCAGGGCGTCGGGGCAGGACGACGACCTGGTCGCCGGCGCCGGGTTCGAGCGGCCGGAACCCGGCGAGGCGCGGTCGGCCGCTGAGGGCTCCCGGGAGGCGGCCGCGGGCCAGGGCGACGAGCAGGGGTTCGCGCCCCCCGACCAGCCCAGGGGCGACGCCGCGTCCCCGACGGCCCCGCCCACGCTGCTGGACAAGCCCGCCGCGGACGACGAGCGGGCGCGGCGGCGGCCCGGGTTCGTCCCGTACGACCAGCAGGACCCCCGGCCCGACCCGTACGCCTGGCCGCCCCAGGGGCACCAGCAGCCTCCGCCGCCGACCGGTCCGCCCGTGTCGACGACCCCGCCGCCGGGCGTGGCGCCGGCGGGGCCGCCGTCGGGCCCCGGCCAGGGCGGCCCGTCCGGCCCCTTCGGGCAGCCGTTCGGCGCGGCCCCCAACTGGGCGCCGGTCCCCTCGCCTCCGTCGGCGGGCCGGGGCGGCCCCGGCGTCGGCCTGATCACCGTCATCGCGCTGATCGTCGCGCTGGTGGCCGGCGGGATCGGCGCAGGCATCGGGGTCATGGCCGCCGACGACGACGGCACGGTCAGCCTCGGCACCAGCTCCGACAGCGGCGGCGCGCAGCAGCCCGCCCGGCCGCCGGACTCGGTCGCGGGCGTGGCGCAGCGGGTGCTGCCCAGCGTCGTCATGATCCGGGTGGCGTCGCCGACGGGCGAGGAGTCCGGGGGCACCGGCTTCATCGTCAAGAACGGCTACATCATCACCAACAACCACGTGGTGGCCTCCGGCGGCCAGATCCAGGTCGTCTTCAACGACAAGAAGGTGGTGCCCGCCTCGATCAAGGGCCGCGACCCCAGCTCCGACATCGCCGTGCTGCGCCCGGAGGGGAACCACTCCATGCCCCCGGTGACGCTGGGCGACTCCAGCAAGCTGGCGGTCGGCGACCCGGTGATCGCGATCGGCTCCCCGCTCGGCCTGCAGGGCTCGGTCACCACCGGCATCGTCAGCGCGCTGAACCGCGCGGTGCCCACCCGCGGCGAGGGCGGCGGCGAGTCGACGTACCTCAACGCGATCCAGACCGACGCGGCCATCAACCCCGGCAACTCCGGCGGCCCGCTGGTGGACGCCCGCGGCCGGGTGATCGGCATCAACACCGCCATCGTCACGCTCGGCGGCGGCGGCATCACCGGGGAGAGCCAGGGCGGCAGCATCGGCCTGGGCTTCGCCATCCCGATCAACCAGGGCCGCCGGGTGGCCGAGGAGATCATCAACACCGGCACCGTCCGGCAGGCCAAGCTGGGCGTGCTTCCGGATCCGCAGTTCCAGGGCCCCGGGGCGCGGATCATGGACACCCCGGTCCAGGGGCACGAGCCGGTGACCAAGGGCGGCGCGGCGGACCGCGCGGGGATCAAGCCCGGCGACGTGATCACGGCCATCGACGGGCGGCCGATCGAGGGCGCGGCCGACCTGATCGCCCAGATCCGCAGCAGGGCGCCGGGCGACCGCGTCAAGGTCACCTACCAGCGCGACGGCAAGGAGACGACCGTCGAGGTCACCCTCGGCTCGTGACGGCCGGCGCGCGGGACGGCGCGTGAGACGGGGCGGTGCGGCGCACCGCCCCGTCCGGTTTTTCGCGGCCCGGACGTCCGGGGAGCGATCGGCGCATGTGCTCCTGGGGCGGCCGAACCGCGCGTAGTGGGCTCGCCCGGCCCGGGGTTACTCTAGGTGCGCCGGATCCAAGCGGGCCCGGTTCCCTTGGCACGTGGGAGGACGGGTTGTTCGACGTCGGACTCGGCGAGATGGTCGTGCTCGTCGTGCTGGCCCTGGTCATCTTCGGGGAGAAGCTGCCCCAGGCGGCCGCGCAGGCGGGACGCGCGCTGCGCCAGCTGCGGCAGATGGCCAACAGCGCCAAGGCCGACCTGCAGGAGGGCCTCGGCCCGGAGTTCAAGGACTTCGACCTGGCCGACCTGCACCCCAGGACGTTCGTCCGCAAGCACCTGCTGGAGGACCTGGACGACGACGGCGCCCCCGTGCGCGGCCCGGTCTTCGACGACGAGCCCGCCTACGCCGGTGCGGGCGGCCTGGAGTACGGCGAACGCCCGCCGTTCGACAACGAGGCCACCTGAGCGGGCCGCGCCCCCGGGGCGCGAGCCGGAACGCGAAAGGCCCCGGGGTCTCCCGAGGCCCTTTTCAGGTGCGCTGTGCGCCGACGCGGGCCGCGTCGGCGGCGGTCACCGGCGCTTGGGCGTGATGCCGAGGGACATGCCCGCCAGGCCGCGCGAACGGCTGGCGATCGTGTCGGCGATGGTGCGCAGCACCTTGGCGGCCTCGGCGTCGGGGTCCGCCAGCACCAGCGGACGGCCGGCGTCGCCGCCCTCGCGCAGCCGGGGGTCGATCGGCACCTGCCCCAGCAGCGGCACCCGCGCGCCCAGGGTGCGGGTCAGCGCGTCGGCGACCTGCTGCCCGCCGCCCGAGCCGAACACCTCCTGCCGCTCGCCGCAGTGCGGGCAGGTCAGGTACGACATGTTCTCGATCACGCCGACGACCTGCTGGTGGGTCTGCGCGGCGATGGCCCCGGCCCGCTCGGCCACCTCGGCGGCGGCCTGCTGCGGGGTGGTGACGACCAGGATCTCCGCCGCCGGCAGCAGCTGGGCCACCGAGATCGCGATGTCCCCGGTGCCCGGCGGCAGGTCCATCAGCAGCACGTCCAGGTCGCCCCAGTACACGTCGGCGAGGAACTGCTGCAGGGCGCGGTGCAGCATCGGCCCGCGCCACACCACCGGCTGGTTCCCGGCGGTGAACATGCCCACCGAGATCACCTTCACGTCGTGCGCGGCGGGCGGCATGATCATGTCCTGCACCTTGGTGGGCGGGTGCTCCACGCCCAGCATCCGCGGCACCGAGTGGCCGTAGATGTCGGCGTCGACCACGCCGACCTTGCGCCCCTGCGCGGCCAGCGCCGCCGCCAGGTTCACCGTGACCGAGGACTTGCCGACCCCGCCCTTGCCGCTCGCCACCGCGTACACCTTGGTCAGCGAGCCGGGCTTGGCGAACGGGATCTCCTTGGCCGGCGCGCCGCCGCGCAGCCGGGTCTGCAGCGCCTTGCGCTGCTCCTCGCTCATCACGTCCAGCTCGACCTGGACCGAGGCGACGCCGTCGAGCCGGGAGACGGCCTCGGTGACGCTGCGCGACAGCCGGTCCTTCATCGGACAGCCGGCCACGGTCAGGTAGATGCCGACGCGCACCGTGCCGTCGGGCGCGATGTCGACGTTCTTGACCATGTCGAGCTCGGTGATCGGTCGGCGGATCTCGGGGTCGAGCACCGTGGCGAGGGCCGCGGTCACCTGCTCGGTCGTCAGCTGCGAGGCCATGGCCCCATGGTATGAACTCGGTTCGGGCCGTACGAATCCGGCCCCGGCGTAGCCGCGGCCGCGCCGCCCGCGGGAGTAGCATCGGCCCGTGACACCGCCGTCCGTTCCGACCTCCGCCGCGGAGCTGGCCGTGTGGCGCACGTTCCTGCGCGCCCAGGTGCAGATCTCCCGCCGCCTGCAGGCCGACCTGCTCGCCGACCACGACCTGCCGCTCGGCTCCTACGAGGTGCTGACGCACCTGAGCGAGGCGCCCGGCGGGCGGCTGCGGATGAACGACCTGGCCGACCGGGTGCTGCTGTCGCGCAGCGGCCTGACCCGGCTGGTCGACCGCCTGCAGCGGGAGGGCCTGGTGGCGCGCCAGTCGTGCGCCAGCGACGCGCGCGGCCTGTACGCGGTGCTCACCCCGGCCGGGCGGCGCCGCGTGGAGGAGGCCACCCCGACCTACCGGCGCGGCGTCCGCGAATACGTGCTGGGCCGCCTGGACGAGGGCGACCTGCGGCGGTTCGACGCGATCCTGCGCAAGCTGCTGGACGCGCCGTCCCCGCCGCCGCGCGTCCCGCGGGCGCGGCGCCGCCGGGCCCCCGTCACCGCGTAGTCACGGCTCCCGCTGAAGGTCACGGTTTGGCGGCGCGCTCGCCGTTGAGCTCCTTGAGCACGCGTTCGAGCTCCGAGCGCAGGTAGTCGCGGGTGGCCAGCTCGCTGACCGCCAGCCGCAGCCCGGCGATCTCCCGGGTGAGGTACTCGGTCTCGGCGATGTTGCGCTCGTTGCGGGCCCGGTCCTGCTCGTACTGGACGCGGTCGCGGTAGTCCTGCCGGTTCTGCGCCAGCAGGATCAGCGGGGCCGCGAACGACGCCTGCACCGACAGGATCAGGGTCAGGAAGATGAACGGGTACGGGTCGAACCGCCACTGCGCCGGTGCCAGGGTGTTCCAGCTCAGCCACACGCAGAGGAACACCGTCATGTAGACCAGGAACCGGGCCGTGCCCAGGAACCGCGCGATCCGCTCCGAGAGCCGCCCGAACGACTCGGGGTCGTAGTGCGGGCGCGGCAGCAGCGCCCGGGGCGGTTCCCGCGGCTCGTCCAGCCGGGCGGCCATCCGCCGGGTCCGGCGTCCGATCAGCGGCTCTCCGCGAGAGTCGATCATCCCCTTCCCCTTCCGCCCGCCCGCGGCTCGCGGGCGTCGTCGAGTGCGTCGCCGTCTGTGTCGCCGTCTGGATCGCCGTCTGGATCGTCGTCTGGATCGTCGTCTGGGTCGTCGTGATCGTCGCGGGCGTCGTGATGCGCGGCGCCGCGCAGCGCCTCCTCCTCCGGGTCGGCGCCCTCGACGGCCGACGCGTCCATCACGGTCTCCCGCCAGTCCTGCGGCAGCAGGTGGTCGAGCACGTCGTCGATGGTGACCGCGCCGAGCAGGTGGCCGTCCTCGTCGACGACCGCGGCGGCCACCAGGTTGTAGGCGGCCAGGAAGGCGGCCACCGCCTGCAGCGACATGGTCGGCCGCAGCGGGGCCAGGTCGGTGTCGACGATCCCGCTGACCAGCGCCGACGGCGGCTCGCGCAGCAGCCGCTGGAAGTGCGCCGTGCCCAGGTAGCGGCCGGTGGGGGTGGCGGTGGGCGGGCGGCACACGTACACCTGCGCGGCCAGCGCCGGGTTCAGGTCGGGGTTGCGGATGTGCGCCAGCGCCTCGGCCACCGTGGCGTCCGGCGAGACGATGACCGGGTCGGTGGTCATCAGCCCGCCGGCGGTGTCGTCGGCGTAGGTCAGCAGGCGCCGCACCGGCGCGGCGTCGCGCGGCTCCATCAGCGTCAGCAGGCGCTCGCGCTGCTCGGTGGGCAGCCCGCCGAGCAGGTCGGCGGCGTCGTCGGGCCCCATGGCCTCCAGCACGTCCGCGGCGCGGTCGGCGTCCAGGGCGCCGAGGATCTCGATCTGGTCGACCTCGGGCAGCTCCTCCAGCACGTCGGCCAGCCGCTCGTCGTCGAGGGCGACGGCGACCTCGGCCCGCCGCTTGCGCGACAGCTCGTGCACCACGCCGGCCAGGTCGGCCGGCTTCATCCGCTCGAACGCGGCGATCAGCCCGGCGGCGCCCTGGCCGTGCTCGACCGCCGAGAAACCGGTCACCGCGTCCCAGTCCACCACGAACACCTCGCCGCGGCGGCGGCGCAGGCCCCGGCCGCGGTCGCGGCTGACGGCGACCTTGGCGACCAGCCAGTCCCGGGTGCGGGTGGGCTCCATGGCCACGTCCACCACCTGGACCCGCTCGCCGGTCTCGGTCAGCGTGACGGTGCGGTCCAGCATCTCGGCGATCACCAGCGTCTCCGACTCGCGCTGCTGGAACCGCCGCACGTTGAGCCGGCCGTCGAAGATGACCGCGTCGGCCTCGATCATCGTGACCCGGGTGATGGGCAGGAACACCGGGCGGCGCGAGGCGACCTCGACCACCAGGCCGAGCACCCGCGGCGGACGGGCCCCAAGACGCAGCGCCACCACCACGTCGCGGACGCGCCCGACCTGGTCGCCCGCGGGATCGAACACGGCGATCCCGGCCAGCCGGGCGATGAACACCCGTGTCGGAGTCGCGCTCATGCCACGCAGGCTACCCGCGATCTTGGCGGTGATCCGGGGCGTTCCGGGCGGTTCCGGGCCGGGCGCCCGCCGGCATGTCACATCCGCGGCCGCTCGCTCGTCCTGGGGATGAGGTGTCCGTCGCGATCGTGAAGGAGGCGTCGTGGCCCGCATCCCGCGGGATCCTCCCGGGCCCCCGCGCCACCGCGGCTCCGCCCGGCGGGCGCGCCGCCGCCGCGCCGCGGAGCCCCCGCCGGGGCGCGCGGTCGGCCGCTCGTGCGGGATGCTGGAGCCGGGCACCGCCGCGGCGGAAGGCGCCGCCGCACCGGCCGCGCACGGCGCGTCGACGCCCCGCCTCGGAGGCGGACGCCCGCGGCGCTCCGCCGGGCGGGCCGGAGGCGATCCGCGGCGGCGCGACGGCGACGTGTTCAGCGAGGAGGAGCGCCCGGCGACGGTATGCGCCGAGGCGATGGCGTAGGAGGCGGAACATGAGCGAGCCGGGGCGGCGCGGCGCCGCCTGGACCGCCGCGCGGACCGACGGCGTGCGGCGCGGCGCGAGCGTGGGGGAGCGGCGCCGCCGCGTCGCCGCCGAGGCGAGCGGGGACGCGGGATGAGCGCGGGGCTGGAGGAGCGCGGCGTCGGAGTGGCCGCGGAGGTGTTCGAGGAGCACCGGGGGCTGCTGTTCGGGGTGGCCTACCGGATGCTCGGCACCGTGGCCGACGCCGAGGACGCGGTCCAGGACGCCTGGCTGCGCTGGTCGGCCGCGGACCGCGCCGACGTCGCGGACGTCAAGGCGTACCTGGTGCGGATCGTCACCAACATCGCGCTGGACCGGCTGCGGTCGGCGCGGGCGCAGCGCGAGACCTACGTCGGCCCGTGGCTGCCCGAGCCGATGCTGACGTCCCCGGACGTGGCCGCGGACGCCGAGCTGGCCGAGTCGGTGTCCATGGCGCTGCTGGTGGTGCTGGAGACGCTGAGCCCGCTGGAGCGGGCGGTGTTCGTGCTGCGCGAGGTGTTCGGCTTCCCGTACGCGGAGATCGCCGAGGCGCTGGACCGCAGCGAGACGTCCGTCCGCCAGCTCGGCACCCGCGCCCGCAAGCACGTGGAGGCGCGGCGGCCCCGGTTCTCGGCCGGCCGGCGGGAGCGGCGCGCCGTCACCGAGCGGTTCTTCGACGCGGCGCTCGGCGGCGACCTCAACCGGCTGATGGAGATCCTCGCGCCGGACGTGGCGCTGTGGACCGACGGCGGCGGCAAGGCCCGCGCCGCCCGCCGCGTCATCCACGGCGCGGACAAGGTCTGCCGCTGGCTGCGGGGCGTGTCGGACGACCCGTACCAGGGCGTGCAGCCGGAGGACATGCGGGTCCGGCGGGTGGAGCTCAACGGCGAACCGGGCCTGGTCTTCGAGGGCCCGGCCGGTCCGCTGTGCGCCGTGACCGCCGAGGTGGACGCGACCGGCCGGATCGGCAAGGTGCTGCTGGTCGTCAACCCCGACAAGCTGCGCTCGGTGGCCGAAGGGCGGACCCTGCCGACGTGACCCCGACGCGGCCCCGCGCCGCGCCCCCGGGCGCGGCCGGGGTCACCGGTCGGCCCGGCGGCGCCTGCCGCCGACCAGCCGCGGCGGCGGGCCGGCCGTGGCCGCGGGGGTGGGCACCGGGCGGACGGCGGCGTAGTCCTCGTCGTATCGGCCCGGTGCCTCGATCACCTCGTCGGTCGGGGTGAGCCGCACGACGTACGACTCCCGCGCCCAGCGCTCCACCTGCCCCTCGTGGGTCGCGGCGTTGAGGCGCTCCTTGGCCAGGACGGGAGTGATCTCGTCCCACAGGTCGGTGCCCGGCCGCACCTGCTCGCAGGCCGCGACGAACGACACCAGTCGCCCGCCCTTGTCCTTGCTGCGCAGCGTCACCCGCACCCGGTCGGCCTCGGGCAGACCGGGCAGCGGCTGCTCGCCCTCGCCGCCGGTCAGGACGTAGGCCGCGCCGTCGTGCCACACGTGCCAGGCCGCCCGCGGCTGCGGCAGCCCCGGCAGGTGCAGCCACATCAGCCCGGACTTCTTGGCGGCCTCCTCCACCAGCGCCTTCAGCTCGCCCATGCCCTCAGCGTCTCACAACGCCCCCGATAGCATCCGGCCATGCGGTCACGACGTACCACTTTGGCGGTCCCCGGCAGCAATCCCCGGTTCATCGAGAAGGCGCAGGGGCTCCCCGCGGACGAGGTGTTCCTGGACCTTGAGGACGCGGTCGCCCCTTCCGCCAAGGACGAGGCGCGCAAGAACGTCGTGGCGGCGCTGAACGAGGGCGACTGGTCGGGGAAGGTGCGCGTGGTCCGCGTCAACGACGTGGAGACCCCCTGGGCGTACCGGGACGTGATCGAGGTCGTGGAGGGCGCCGGGGCCAACCTCGACTGCCTCATGCTGCCCAAGGTGCGCGACGCGTCCCACGTGCAGTGGCTGGACCGGCTGCTCACCCAGATCGAGCTGGCCATGGGGTACGAGCCGGGGCGCATCGGCATCGAGGCGCAGATCGAGGACGCCCGCGGCCTGGCCGGGGTGGACGAGATCGCCGCGTCCTCGCCCCGGCTGGAGACCCTGGTGTTCGGCCCCGGCGACCTGATGGCCTCGCTCAACATGAAGACGCTGGTGGTGGGGGAGCAGCCGCCCGGCTACACCGAGGGCGACGCCTACCACTACATCCTCATGCGCATCCTCACCGCCGCCCGCGCCCACGACCTGCAGGCCATCGACGGGCCGTACTTCAACATCCGCGACGTCGAGGGGTTCGCCCGAGCGGCGCGGCGGTCGGCGGCGCTGGGCTTCGACGGCAAGTGGGTGCTGCACCCGTCGCAGATCGAGGCGGGCAACGCGGTGTTCTCGCCGACGCAGGAGGACTACGACCGCGCCGAGCTGATCCTCGAGGCGTACGAGTACCACACCACGGTGGAGGGGCGCGGCGCGGCCTTGCTCGGCGACGAGATGATCGACGAGGCGTCCCGCAAGATGGCCCAGGTGATCGCCGCCAAGGGCCGGGCCGCGGGCCTGACCCGCACCCGGCGTTTCGAGCCGCCGTCCTGACCCTCTCCGTCCGGTACCGGTCGTGTGCGCTGTGGCGCGAAGCGCACCGACCTGCACATAGCATGCGACGCAAGCAAACGTGCAGGCAGTCGTCAAGAGGGGGTCGATCGGTGCCGGAACCAGCGGACGCCCACGGCTGGGCGCCACCTGACTCCGTCCCTTCCCAGAACAGTCCCCAGGCGCAGCCCTTCGGTCATCCGGTGCCGCCCCCGTATACCGGAGCGGAGCATTACGGCATGCCGCCGCCCCACTACCACGGCCCGCCGCCCCACCAGCCCAACGGATATGCGGGTCCCTACGGATACGCGGGTCCCTACGGATACGCGGGATACCTGCAGCCGCTGGTGAAGAGCTCGTGGACAGTGCCGGTCCCGGCCGGGCTGCCGTACCACCGCTTGGCCCGCACCGCCGTGCACCGGTGGTGGCGACCCCTGGTCGGCACTTTGGCGCTCGTGGCGGGCGCGCTGTTCGCGACGCTCGCGCTGATGGTCGTCGGCACGGTCGGCTACGCGCTGGCCACCGGCGAGGTGCCGGCGCCGTCGGACTCGGAGACGTCGATCTTCGGCGAGCCCGTCGCGGACCTGGCCTTCAACCTGGCGGCCATCGCGCTGCTGCTGCCGGTGGTGCTGTTCGTGCCGTGGTTGGCGCAGCGGCGCCGCCCCGGCACCCTGTCGTCGGTGACCGGGCGGCTGCGGCGGCGCTGGCTGCTGGTGTGCTGCGCCGTGGCGGTCGGGTTCTGCGCCGTGTCGTTCGGCGCCGGCTGGGTGGCGGGCCACTTCGCGGAGCCCCCGATCGGCGGCGGCGACGAGTGGGTCGGGTGGGCCGACTTCCTGCCGCCCGCCCTGATCATCATCGCGCTGGTGCCGTTCCAGGCGTCGGCCGAGGAGTACATCTTCCGCGGCTGGCTGCCGCAGGCGATCGGCGCGTGCACCCTGGAGGGCAGCGGCGGCCGCGCGGGCCGCGCGCTCAGCGCGGTGCTCCGCACGCCGTGGCCCGGCCTGGTGATCGCGTCGGCCGCGTTCACCGCCGGGCACGGCTACACCGGCTGGGGCATCCTCGACATCTTCGCGTTCGGCGCGATCGCCGCGTGGCTGACGGTGCGCACGGGCGGCCTGGAGGCGGCGATCGCCCTGCACGTCTTCAACAACCTGATGGCCTTCCTGCTGCCCGCGGCCGCCGGACGGCTGGAATTCGAGCAGGGCGACGTCCCGTGGCAGTTCGTCGTGGCGGATGTGACGCCGCTGCTGCTGTACGCGGCGGTCGTGGTGTGGCTGGCGCGCAGGCTGCGCGTCGAGACCGTCACCGGTGACCCGGACCCGCGGGACGCGCCGGTTCACGCGCCGCCCGTATCCGGGCAGCCCGCCGGCATCCCTGCCGCCGCCCCCTACGCGCCGAGCGGCGTCCCGGGCGTCCCCGGCGCTCCCGGCGCCGCGGACGGGCCGGACGCCTACGGTCCCTCTGGCGTCCCCGGTCCCTAGCTAGGGCGTGTCGCGGACGACGCTGCCGGAGTCCGACCAGGGGTCGGCGGGCGGAGAGGCCGTTCCGGGGACGGTGAGCACTCCCCACCCGGTCAGGGCCTCCAGCAGGCCCGGCGAGGTCGGCAGGCGCAGCAGCTCCTCAGGGGCGGCCCAGCGGACGTCGGCGGCGTCGTCCCCGGCGGCCAGGCGGCCGCCGACCGGCGTGGCGAGGTAGTCGGCGATCTCGTAGACGACGCCGTCCGGCCCCGGACGCTCCACCGACCCGACCAGGGGGCCGACGGCCACCCGCAGGCCGGTCTCCTCGCGCAGCTCGCGGACGACCGCGGCCACGTCCGTCTCGCCGGGCTCGACGCGTCCCCCGGGCAGCGACCACCGCCCGGCGGAGGGCGGCCGGGCCCGCCGGACCAGCAGCAGCCGTCCTTCCTGGTCGCGGACGATCCCGCCCACGCAGCGCACCCGCATGGCCACTCCCTTGCCTGCGTCACCGTCCATTTTGTCGTTGTTTTGCGTGCGCGGCCACCGTGCGGACCTTGACGCGGCCCAGGTGAGGCCCGCACTGTGGGTAACCATGAGGGCGGAGCCCACGTGCCCGCGTTGCGGTCAGCGCGTCAGCGCGCCGAACCTCTGGTCGAACGACTGGAGGTGCGCCGTGCACGGGGCGGTGCTGCCGCGCCAGCCGACCCGCCGCCCGGGCCCCGAAGGGCTCGCCGCCACCGTCCGCGACTGCCGCGTCCCCGTGTGGGTGCCCTGGCCGCTGCCCTTCGGCTGGCTGGTCACCGGCTTCGCGACCGCGGGGGACGATCGCACCGGCACCCGCGCCTGCGCCGTCGCGGTGTCCGGGCCCGGTCTGGTCAGCGGCCCGGTCGACATGCTCCTGGTCGCCGAGGAGCCGGGCGTCGGGCTCGGCGCCTACTACGCCGGGCTGGCCGGCCCCGACCCGGGGGAGGGCTTCGACAAGGGGCCCCCGCCCGCCAAGGTGGAGGTCAGCGGCCCGTTCGCGGCGTGCGACCACTCGGTGCCGATGTGGGCGATCCCGGGCGGCCCGGACCGCGCCGTCTACGTCGGAGAGGCCATGGGCAACTGGCTGTGGGCGATCCTGTGGCCCGCCGACGCCGGGATCCTCCTGGCCGACCGCACCCACCTGGTCGACCTGCGCGACCCCGGGATGGAGCTCGACCTGCCGTACGGCGCGAGCAGCCCCCGTCTCGACGCCTGAACGTCCCGCGCCGTGGGCCTGCTCCGAGCGGCCCGCGCTGAGTAGCCTCGTCCCGTATGCGCATCGACCTCCACTGCCACAGCGACGTCTCCGACGGCACGCGCCCGCCCGCCGAGGTGGTCCGGCGCGCCCGGGCGGCGGGCGTGGACGTCCTCGCCCTGACCGACCACGACACGGTGGCGGGCTGGGAGGAGGCCGCGTCCGCCCTGGCCCCCGGCATGACGCTGGTGCCAGGCGTCGAGCTGTCGTGCCACCAGGACGGCCAGAGCCTGCACCTGCTCGGCTACCTGTTCGACCCGTCGGCCGCCGAACTGGCCGCCGAGCTGGCCCGCATCCGCGACGACCGGGTGGTCAGGGCGCGGACGATGGTGGACCGGCTGCGTGCGCTGGGCGTGGACGTCACCTGGGAGCGGGTGCGGGAGCTGGCGCGCGGCGAGGCCGTGGGACGTCCGCACGTGGCCCGGGCGATGGTCGAGGCCGGGGCGGTCCGCACGGTCGACGAGGCGTTCACCCGCGACTGGATCGGCGCGGGCGGCCGCGCGTACGCCGACCGCTACGCGCTGGACCCGGTGCGCGCCGTGCGGCTGATCCGCGACGCCGGCGGGGCCGCCGTCCTGGCGCACCCGCGGCCGCGCCGCGGCCCGGCGGTCGCCGACGCGGTGGTGGAGCGGCTGGCCGAGGCGGGCCTGGCGGGGATCGAGGTCGACCACCCCGACCAGGACGGGGCCGCCCGCGAGAGGCTGCGGGACCTGGCGTCCGCGCTCGGCCTGCTCGTCACCGGCTCCAGCGACGACCACGGCGCGCTCACCGGCGACCGCATCGGCTGCGAGACCACCTCGCCGGACGCGTACGCGGCGCTGCTGGACGCCGCCTCCGGCGAACCCGTCACCGGATGAAAAGGCCCCGGCGTGCCACGTCGGTCGGTCATTCCGCGCGGGTGCGCGCGGTAGGGTGCGGAACGTGGACGCGCGCATCGATCAAGTGGTGACCACGGGCAAGGTCACCCTGGACGACGAAGAGTACGAGGTCGAGAACAACACCTACATCGTCGGCGACGACGACGAGGTGATCGTGATCGACCCCGCCCACGACGCCGACGCCGTGCTCAAGGCCGTCGGCGAGCGTGAGGTCATGGCGGTGATCTGCACCGACGGCAACGAGCACAAGCTGTCGACGGTGCTGGAGGTCGCCGCCGCCGGCGAGGAGGACGAGGAGAACTGGGCGCCGATCGCGCTGCACCGCGGCGACCGGCTGCTGTGGCGCGACTACTTCGGGCGGCTGGCCCGCGACGAAGAGGACGAGGAGGACGCCGAGGCGCTGCGCTCCCTCGAGCCCGACATCTGGC
Organism: Actinomadura viridilutea; assembly: GCA_003001795.1. Taxonomy (GTDB): domain Bacteria; phylum Actinomycetota; class Actinomycetes; order Streptosporangiales; family Streptosporangiaceae; genus Spirillospora; species Spirillospora viridilutea. The sequence continues at coordinate 650,100 of PVNI01000001.1, forward strand.
TGGAGGACGGCGGCGTCTTCGAGATCGCCGGGACCCAGCTGGAGATCGTGCACACCCCGGGGCACACCCCCGGCAGCGTCTGCGTGATCAGCGAGCAGCTCGGCGTGCTGTTCTCCGGCGACACCCTGCACCGCGGCCGTCCCGGGTCGATCGGCGGGGTCTACGAGGACCTGCGCAAGCAGCTCAACTCCATCGGCGCGCTGCTGACGCCGCTGCCGAAGGACCTGCGGGTGCTGCCCGGCCAGGGCGACGAGACCACCGTGGGGGACGAGGACGCCCGCTGGGAGACGTGGGGCGCCCTCGCCGCGGACGGCGAAGGCCGCTGACCGCGGCCGCGCCGTGGGCGCCGAGCAGCTGCCGCTCGCGGGCATGCCGCAGCGGCTCTACACGTGCACCCCGTCACGGCTGAACGCCTGGCTGGACTGCCCGCGCCGGTACCGGATGACCTACCTGGACCGTCCGTCCCCGCCGAAGGGGCCGCCGTGGGCGCACAACAGCCTGGGCGCCAGCGTGCACAACGCGCTGGCCGCGTGGTGGCGGCTGCCGCGGTCCGAGCGCACCCCCGAGACGGCGGGGAGGCTGCTGGTGCGCGGCTGGCTCACCGAGGGGTTCCGGGACGCCGAGCAGTCCGATCGCTACCGCGAGCGCGCCCGGGAGATGGTGGAGCGCTACGTCGCCCGTCTGGACCCCGACGACGAGCCGGTGGGCGTGGAGCGCACCGTCGCGACGCGCACCGACCGCATCGCCGTGTCCGGCCGGATCGACCGGCTCGACGACCGCGGCGCCGAGCTCGTCGTGGTCGACTACAAGACCGGGCGCCACGTGCTCACCGCCGACGACGCGCGCGGCTCCATGGCGCTGGCGCTGTACGCGCTGGCCGCGTCCCGCGTGCTGCGCCGCCCGTGCCGCCGCGTCGAGCTGCACCACCTGCCCAGCGGCGAGATCGCGGTGTGGGAGCACACCGACGAGTCGCTCGCCCGGCACCTGCGCCGCGCCGAGCAGATCGCCGCCGAGGCCGCCGCCGCGGACGAGGCCTACCGCACCCGCCTCCGGGACGCGGTGCCCCGGCAGCGCCGGAGCGAGCAGCGTCACGGCGGCGACGACGCGGTGACCGTGGAGCACGGCCCGTACGACGAGCACTTCCCGCCGCGTCCCGGGAACCTGTGCGCGTGGTGCGACTACTTGCGGCACTGCCCGGAAGGGCGGCAGGCCGCCGCTCCGAAGGAGCCCTGGGCCGCGCTCCCGGAGGACTGAGCGGGCCCCGGGGGCACCGGTGCGCGGTCAGGCCGCCGCGGCGCGGCGCGAGGGCCAGCGGCGCGGGTCGCGCAGCCCGATCAGGCCGCGGCTCACGTCGTAGCCCTCGGCGGCCAGGCGCCGCCGGGCGCGCTCCAGCATGTCCCGGGTGGGCTTGGCGAAGGCGTAGTCGTGCAGCCGTTCGGGCAGCGCGTTCATCGCCAGGCGGAACGAGCGCAGCGCGGCGGTGACGGCGGCCTGCGGCACCTCGGGCAGGATCCCGTACATGGCGCGGGCCCAGTCCGGCAGCGCGTAATAGCACAGCGCGCCGAACGGGAAGTAGCCCGGCTTCCCGGCGTTGAGGAACTTCAGGTTGTCCGGCAGGCGCGGCCACAGCAGGAACCGCACCGTGGCCCTCGCCTCCTCGGTGGCCCGCAGCCGCGGCCGCATCTCGGCGAAGTACGCCTCCATCTCGGCCACGCTGCCGGGCACCTCGTCGGCGCGCAGGCCCACGAAGGTCGCGGTGCGGCGCTGCTCGTCCAGGTACCGGTCGGCCATCGCGTCCGTCAGCGGCAGCCCGGCGCGGCGCGCCACCTCCAGGTAGGAGTACACCTCGGCGCAGTGCACCCACAGCAGCAGCTCCGGCTGGTCGAGCCGCTCCCGCCTCCCGGTGTCGTGATCGAGGACGCGCAGGCTGCGGTGGATGCGGCGGACCCGGGCGGCCAGCGCGTCGATCTCCTCGGGGCTGCCGAACGTCGCGGTCCCGACGAAGTCGGCGGTGCGCTGCAGGCGGCCGATCGGGTCCTCCTGGAAGGTCGAGTTCTGCCACACGCCCCACATGGCCACCGGGTGCAGGGCCTGCAGCATGAGGCTGCGCACCCCGCCCACCCACATGGTGCGGTCGAGGTGCACCCGCCACGTCACGCTCTCCGGGGGCTGGACGGTCGCCGCCATACGCCACCTCGCGCGGGCTCGCCACGGATGAGACGAACGAAAGTAAGTGTGTCATTACATCCGCGGGGACGACAGACCCGTGTGACGAGGCTCACCGCCCCCTCACAACGACCCGGTCACAGCGCCCCGGTCACCGACCCCGTGACAGCGACCCCGTCACAGCGAGCGGCAGCTGCGCTCGGACCGGTTCCAGAAGTCGGTGAGGGCGCCCGCGGTGGTCTCCGGCGCCTCCACGGCCGGCGAATGCGCGGCGCCGGGGATGACGACCTTGGCCGCGTCGAGGCGCTCGGCCATGGCGGCCTGCTCGGGCGGCTCCCACACGTCGTCGTCCTCGCCGTACAGCACCAGGATCGGCAGTCCGGCGTCGTCCGCGGCCTTGGCCAGCTCGTCCACGCGGTCGGGGGCCGACAGCAGCTCGGCCGCCATGGCGCGCAGGCCCAGCTCGCAGTTGCCGAGCGTGCGCGCCTTCAGAAAGTCGATGATCTCCGGGGCGAGACCCCGCGCGCGGGCGTCCGGTTCCAGGGTGAGCGACCAGATGCGGTCCATGCCGAGCTGCGGGATCGCCTCCATCAGCGCCCGCGCCTTGGCCGCCGACGGGCCGCCCACACTGGCCGGACCCGAGCTCATCAGCGTGTACGACATCAGCCGCACCTGCCCCGACAGGACCGTCTCGCGGGTGACCAGGCCGCCGAACGAGTGGCCGACCAGGTGCACCGGATCGGGGCCGAGGGCCTGCACCAGCGAGGCGACGTCCTCGCCGAGCGCGCCGCAGGTGTACCGGGACGGGTCGTCGCAGCCGGGGGACTCGTACTGCCCCCGCATGTCGATGGCCACCACGCGGCGCCGCCCGGCGTCGGCCAGGGGCTGCAGGATGGCGAGGAAGTCCTCCTTGCTGCCGGTGTAGCCCGGGACCAGCAGGGCGGGACAGCGTTCCGGTACGCCCGAGCCCGGCAGGCCCTCGAGGGCGGCGAACCTGCCTCGGGGAGTCTCGACGTACGTCCTGTGCACGTTCGGGGGCAGGGTCAGGAACCGGGGCGTACTCACAGGTCGCCACCATACTAAATATGCAGTCCGGAACACCGGTGAAGGGTGTTCGGTGGTAGCGTCACCGTCGTGACGGCCATTTCTGCGCACCGCCGGGACGCGGCGGGCCTGACGGGTCTGCGGACGGCCATCGCCTCAGGTGCAGACTACGTCGAACTGGACGTGCGCCGCACCGCCGACGGCGAACTGGTCGTCCACCACGACCGGACCGTGGCCGGGCTGCCGCTGAGCCGATGCACCTACGCCCGCGTGCGCGCGCTGGCGCCGCGCCCGGTGCCCCGGTACGCCGACGCCCTCGACATGATCGCCGGCCGTTCCTTCGGCCACCTCGACCTCAAGGAGCACGGCTGCGAGCACGAGGCGGTCGCGCTCGCCCTGGACGTGCTCGGCCCGGGCCGGTTCCTGGTCACCACCCGCGAACCCGACTCCGTCGCCCTGATCAAGGACGCGTACCCCACCGTGACCACGGCCCTGTCGGTGGGCCGCGGCCTGTGGGAGCGCGGCGCCGTCGGCGACTTCGCGCCGGTGCGTCCGCTGCTGGACTCGGGCGCCGACATGGTCGCCCTCAACCACCGGCTCGCCCGCGTCGGCGTGCTGCGCCAGTGCGCCCGCGCCGGGGTGCCGGCCATGGTCTGGACGGTCAACGCCCGTCCGCTCCTGCGCCGCTTCCTCGCCGACCCCCGGGTCGCCGTGATCGTCACCGACCATCCGCACACCGCGCTGCGGCTCCGCGACGCCCACGGGCGTCGCCGAGGGTGAGCCCGGCGGCGCCGTCAGGCGGTCTGCGTGGTCTCGTCAGGCGGTCTGCGCGGTCGTCAGGCGGTCTGCGTGGTGTCGTCGGCGGCGACGGGCTTGCCGCCGCGGGTGCGGCGGCGGCGACGGCGGGTGCGGCGGCGCTCGGTGGCCACGGCGTTCACCACGGTGTCCGCCGCGCCCTCCGCCGCGTCGCCGGACCGGTCGGACGCGGGCCGCTCGGCGGACGCGGAGGCGTCCTCGGGCCGTCCCGCCCTGTCGACCGGCTTGCCGCCGCGGGTGCGGACCCGGTTGCGCTTGCGGCGCGGCCGCCGGCGTTCGCGGTCGCGCACCGCGGAGCGGGCGCGGCCGGTCTCGCCGATGTCCTCCAGCTCCTCGGCGGCCAGCCCGGCCCGCTCGCCGCGCTGCTCCTTGGGCAGCGTCCCGGTGGCGTCCTTCGGGATGCCGAGGGACTCGTAGAGGTGGTCGGAGGTGGAGTAGGTCTCCTGCGGCGCGCCGAACGACAGCCCCAGCGTGCTGTTGATCAGCTTCCAGCGCGGCAGCTCCGCCCAGTCCACCAGGGTCACGGCCGTGCCGGTGCGGCCCGCGCGGCCGGTGCGGCCGATGCGGTGCACGTAGGTGTCGGCGCTGTCAGGGCACTCGTAGTTGACCACGTGGGTGACGTCGTCGACGTCCAGCCCGCGCGCCGCCACGTCCGTGGCCACCAGCACGTCGATCTTGCCGTTGCGGAACGCGCGCAGCGCCCGCTCCCGCTGGCCCTGGCCGAGGTCGCCGTGCACGGCCGCGACCGCGAAGCCGCGGCGCGCCAGGTCGGCGGCCACCCGGTCGCAGGTCCGCTTGGTCTGGCAGAACACCATGGTCAGCCCGCGGCCCTCGGCCTGCAGCACGCGCGCCAGCACCTCGGGGCGGTCCAGCTGGTGGGTCTGCCAGACGTGCTGGACGACCTGCGGCGCCGGCTCCGGCTCGGTGTGCGCCTCGGCCCGGACGTTGGTGGGGCGGCGCAGGTAGCGGCGCGACAGCGCGACGATCTCGCCGGGCATGGTCGCCGAGAACAGCATGGTCTGCCGGCTCTCCGGCAGCAGGTCGACGATGCGCTCGATGTCGGGCAGGAACCCCAGGTCGAGCATGCGGTCGGCCTCGTCCAGCACCAGCACGTCGATGCGGGACAGGTCCAGATGCCGCTGCTTGACCAGGTCCAGCAGCCGTCCCGGAGTGCCGACCACGACGTCGACGCCCTCGCGCAGCGCCTCGATCTGCGGCTCGTAGGCCCGGCCGCCGTACACGGCCAGCACCCGGGTGCCCAGTTTGCCGCCCGCGACGAGCAGGTCGTCGGTGACCTGCAGGGCCAGCTCGCGGGTGGGGGTCAGCACCAGCCCGCGCGGGCGGGTGCCGCCGTGCTCGATGCGCTGCAGCAGCGCCACGCCGAACGCCAGCGTCTTGCCGGTGCCGGTGCGGGCCTGTCCGATGATGTCGTGCCCGCCCAGCGCGATCGGCAGGGCGAGCTCTTGGATGGGAAACGCGTCGACGATGCCCTCGGCGGCGAGGGCATCGGCGATCTCGGGGACGACCCCGAGTTCATGGAACGTAGTCAGGGCTTCCAGCCTCCAAAGTGCGGGGTCGACGCTCGCTCGCGCGGCGCAGCTGCAGATGCCACGATGCGCACCGGCCGGGCGGCGCCCCGCCGGTCGTGTCGCGTGGCCGCGCGCTCGCGCGGGAGGGACCAGCCGTCAGTCAAAACTTCCCCGGTGACCGCGTCAGGGGTCTGCGCAGTCACTCGCTGTGGCTGCGTGCGGTCACTCTCCGCGACGCAGTGTACCGACCATGGTTTCGCTACACCAATAGCCGAACTGCAGTGGCAACGCCGCCCGGGCCCGTGGTATTCCCGGGTCGTCCGGCATCGTCCAAGATCGGAGCCGTCTCCGGCCGGGCGGGTGCCCGAGATGGCCAGGAGAGGCCACGTGCGGCCGCGGGCCGGACGGCCGGGGCGGCGGGCCGGCGGAGCCGTCAAAAGGTGCGCCGCCGCGGGCCCCACGACCGGCCGCCACCGCCGCCGGAGAAGGCCCCCGTGATCAGCGCCACCGCCACCGCGGCGATCACCACCGCGAAGATGAAGGCGACCACCGATCCGGCGCCCAGGGCGTTGGACACCAGGCCGCCGAGGATCGCACCGGCGATCCCGACCAGGATCGTCAGGATGACGCCCATCGGGTTGCGCCCGGGCACCAGCAGCCTGGCGAGGGCGCCGATGACGGCGCCGACGACGATGAACCACAGGATCGTCGTGAGCATTGTCGACCACCATTCCGTCGTTCGGGGCCGCGGCGAACGCGACCCGCAGTCGGTGGTCGATGTGCCCGCCATGAGCGAGATAAACAAAATGCCGGAGCCGGTGCGCGCGGAACGGGCGCCGGCGCCGCCGCGGCGCGCCGCGCGGCGCCCCGTCCCAGGGCCGCCGTCCGCGGCTACCGGGTGGCGAAGCCGACGGTGCGGTTCTCCTCCTCGCCGATCTCCAGGTAGCCGATCCGGTCGGCGGGGACGACGACCCGCCCGCCGCGCTGGTCCTTCAGCACGAGGACGCCGCCCTCCTCCGCCAGCGCGACGGTCAGCGCCTTCTGCACCTCGTCGGCCGACTGCGCCGTCTCGACCACGAGCTCCTTGGGGACGGACTGGACGCCGATGCGAACCTGCACGCGTTGCGCTCCCTGAGTGAGACGTCCTGAGTGAGACGTCGGATCGGTCGGATCAGCTGGTGCGGGGGAAGCCGGAGATGCCGCGCCAGGCCAGGCGGGCGATGAGCTTCTCGGCGGTGTCCTTGGGGATGGCCCGGTGCTGCGACAGCCAGTACCGCGCGCTGACCTCGGCCATGCCGACCAGGCTCATGCCGAGCAGGTGCGCCTCGTCCGGCGGCGCGTCGGTGTCCTCGGCGATCACCTGGGCGATCATCTCGGCGCACTGCTGGTTGGTGCGCTCCACGCGGGCCCGCACCGGCGCCACGTTGCGCAGGTCCGACTCGAACACCAGGCGGTACGCCTCGCCCTCGCCGGCCACGAAGTCGTAGAACGCGGCGATCACCGCCTGCACGCGCTGCTTGTTGTCCGTGGTGGACTCCAGCGCGTCGCGCACCGTGCGCACGAGGGCCTCGGCGTGCTCGTCCAGCAGGGCCAGGTATAGCTCGAGCTTGCCCGGGAAGTGCTGGTACAGCACGGGCTTGCTGACGCCGGCGCGCTCGGCGATCTCGTCCATCGCCGCGGCGTGGTAGCCCTGGGCGACGAACACCTCCTGGGCCGCCCCGAGCAGCTGTCTGCGGCGCGCCAGCCGCGGCAGCCGCGTGCCGCGGGGGCGTGCGTCCGGGGTCGCGGTCACCACACTCTCCGATCACCGATCGTTGCGACGGCGGGGCGGCCCGCCCCGGAATCGTCGCCGGACGTTGATCCCATCATCGTACGCGCCGGTAACCACGGCGGTCACCACGACGCACGCACGATCGTACGCTCACTGGAACCTCCCGCTCGCTTCCATGATTCCCCATTTCCGGGGCGCCGCCCCGCCGCGCCGCGCGCTCCGGCCGGCGCGGCCCGAGCGGTCCCGCGCCGACGGAGCCGGCCCGGTTCAGCGGTATTCGTCCTCGTCGAACTCGACCTCGAGGCTCTGCTCGGTGGCGTCGGCCTCGTTGGCGTCCAGCGGCAGATGCGACGGCAGCACCGGCGCGTCCTCGTCCTCGCGGAGGGCCGCGCGCTGCTCGGCGGCGTCGGCCTCCGGCTCCTCGAAGCGCAGATCCGGCTCGGGGCCGTTGGTCTCGGTCATGGACGACTCCTCCCATCGATCCCCTGCGACATCCCCATCGCCGTCGCCATCGACATCGCCCGGTCGGACCTCGGCGTCACAGCCGTCCGGCCAGCTCGCGCAACGGCGCCTCCAGCGCCTCACCGAACGTCGGGAAGGCGTGCACGACGTCGGTGAGCACCCCGAGGGGCGTCTGCGCCCGGATGGCCAAGGCGATCTCGCTCATCCACTCCTCAGCGTAGAGCCCGACGGCGGCCGCGCCGATCAGCAGCCCGCGCGCACGGTCCGCGTACAGCTCGACACGGCCGCGGTCGTCGGCCTCGACCGCCGCGCGGGTGGTGGCCGCGAGGTCGTACCCGGCGGTGAGCAGGTCCATGCCGCGCTCCTCGGCCTGGGCGGGCGACAGGCCCACCGCGTAGACGGCCGGCGTGGTGTGCACGACGCGGGGGACGGCCCGGTAGTCGGCCTCGCGGCGCTTGCCGAGCACGTTGGAGACGACGACGCGGGCCTGGTAGCGGGCGGCGTGGGCGGTGCGCGCCACGCCCGTCACGTCGCCCGCGGCCCACACCCCGCCCTGCGGGGGCGTCTCCTGCTCGTCGTCGCCGAGCGCCACCGCGCAGGTCTCGTCCACCGGGAGCCCCTGGCCGGGCGCGACGGCGACGCCGAGCGTCTCCAGGCCGAGCCCGTCGACGCGGGGCCGCCGGCCGCACGCCAGGAGGATGCGGTCGGCCGCGAGCGCGCCGCCGTCCGCGAGCCACAGCCGCGCCCCCGCGCCCCCCTCGCCCCGCTCGACCCGCAGGACGTCGGCGCCGAGCCGCAGGTCGACGCCCATCCGGCGCAGCGCGTCGGCGAGGACCTCGCCGGTGAACGCCGCCTCGTCGGCCAGCAGCCGCCCGGCCGGCTCGACCAGCGTGACCTGCGAGCCGAACGCCGCGTACACCTGCGCCAGCTCGCAGCCGTCGGGGCCGCCGCCCAGCACCACCAGGCGGCGCGGCAGGTCCGGCACGGTGAGCGCCTCGTCGCTGGTCCAGACCGGGGCGTCGGCCAGGCCCGGCACGGCCGGGACGACCGGCTCGCTGCCGGTGCTGATCACCAGGTCGGTGCAGCGGTGCTCGACGCCGTCGACCTCGACCGTTCCAGGGCCCGTCACGCGGCCCCGGCCGCGCAGCACGGTCACGCCCTCCTCGGCCAGGCGCGCCACCGCGCGGTCGTCGTCCAGGTGCCCGGTGACCTCGTCGCGCCGCGCGATCGCCAGCTCCCACGTCTCGCCCCGCCGCGCCGACAGCAGCAGCGACTTGGACGGCACGCAGGCGAAGTACGGGGACTCGCCGCCGACCAGCCGGTTCTCCACCAAGGCGACGTCGCGCCCGCTCTGGGCCAGTTCGGTCGCGACGAGGCCGCCCGCGGTGCCGCCCCCGAGCACCACGACGTCGTAGCGATGGTTCCGATCCAACGTGCATCCCTCCACGCCCGGTCTGGATGGCCCCCGTCCGCATCCATGGTGGCGGAATCCGGTATCCCTGCGTGCCGGTTCGAACACATACGGCTCACGGCCGGGCCCTCCGGGCGCGGGCGGCGGGACCGCCGACGACGGGGCGAGGGCTCCGGAGCGGCTAAGGGAGCGGCTGGCGGCGCTCCAGGAGCGGGGCGAGCAGGTCCCCGTGCTTGTCGGCGCGTTTCAGGACCTCGTCGGGGGTGAACGCCAGGTCGTCGGGGGCGCGGGCGTCCTCCAGCTCGTCCCAGGTGACCGGCGCCGACACCGACGGCGCGGACGCGGCGCGCAGCGAGTACGGCGCGACGGTCGTCTTGGCCGGGTTGTTCTGGCTCCAGTCGACGAGCACCTTGCCCCGGCGCAGCCGCTTGTCCATCTTGCTGACCACCAGGTCGGGATGCGCGGACTCCAGGGTCTGCGCGGCCCGCTTGGCGTACGCGGACGTGCGGTCGTCCTCCTTGATCGGCACGTACAGGTGCACGCCCTTCTTGCCGCTGGTCTTGGGGTAGGACTCCAGCTCGTCGGCGGCGAGCAGGTCGCGCAGCAGGCACGCCACCCGGCAGGCGTCGATGATCGTGGCGGGCGGGCCGGGGTCGAGGTCGAACACCATCAGGTCGGGCGCGTGCCGCTTGCCGCGGGGCCCGACCTTCCACTGCGGCACGTGCAGCTCCAGCGCGGCCAGGTTGACGCACCACATCAGCGTGGGCAGGTCGTCGACCACGATGTAGTCGACGGTGTCGCGGCCGCGCGAACTGCCGGGCGAGGACACCGTGACCGTGCGGATCCACTCGGGCGTGTACGAGGGGGTGTTCTTTTCGAAGAACGACTCGCCGTCCACGCCGTCCGGGTACCTGATGCGGGTCAGCGGACGGTCCTTCAGATGCGGCAGCAGCACCGGGGCGACGCGCGCGTAGTAGTCGAGGACCTCCCCCTTGCTGAACGCGGGGTACAGGTTCTTGTCCAGGTTGGACAGCCGCAGCTCGCGGCCCTGCACGTGCACGCCGAGCTTCTTAGCGGTCACGGGTCACCTCAACGGGGTCCTTGTCGTGGCGCAGCCCGCGCCAGGACGGGAAGCGCAGCCGCCCGTCGCGCGTGCGCAGGCTGTAGGCCACCTCCCCGACGAGGCGCGGTTCAACCCACTGGGCGTCGCGGGCGATTTCGCGGGGGATCGGCTCGTCGTAGGGGCTGGTGGGGCGGCGCAGCGGCCACAGCGTCGCGTACAGGTCGTCGAGGGCCCGGTCGGAGAACCCGGTGCCGACGTGCCCGACGAAGCACAGCCGTCCCTTGGCGTCGTACTCGCCGAGCAGCAGCGACCCCAGACCGCCCGCGCGCCGGCCGCGGCCCGGCTTCCACCCGCAGACGATCACCTCGCGGGTCAGGTAGTGCTTGACCTTGCGCCAGGAGTCGACGCGGCGGCCCGGCCGGTAAGGGGAGTCGAGCCGCTTGGCCATCAGCCCTTCGAGCCGCTGCTCGCGGGTGAACTCCAGCAGTTCGGCGACCTGGGCGGTGTCGCCGCCGTGCAGGTACGGGGGCGCCTCGACGGGCCCGGCGGGGGTCAGGTCCAGCTCGGCCAGCAGGGCGCGCCGCTCGGCGTACGGCCGGTCGTACAGCACCCGCCCGTCCAGGAACAGCAGGTCGAACACCACGTACCGGACCGGCACCGCGCGGACCAGCCGGGGGTCGGGGCGGCTGACGTGCATGCGCCGCTGCAGGCGTTCGAAGCTGGGCCGGCCGCGGTCGAAGGCGACCACCTCGCCGTCCAGCACCACGTCGTGGTGCGGCACCAGGTCGGCCAGCCCGGTCAGCTCGGGGTAGCGGCCGATGAGCTCGGTGGCGCGCCGTCCGGTGGCCCGCACGCCGTCGGCGGAGACGTAGGCGATGACGCGGACGCCGTCCCACTTGATCTCCAGACCCCACCGGGCGGTGTCCTCGGGCAGGTCCCCGGTCTCGGCCATCATCGGCTGGACCGGCCACGGCATCGTCATATCGGGCTCTTACCCGTGCCCGCCCGGACGGAAAAGATTCACTCCCGATAGGGACGGCCGGTCACCGTGCGCCGGGAACGCGGGGTGACCCTCGGGTGCACCGCGGGGCTCTGGCGGAAACCGGGGCCGCTTGCGACGCTAGTGAGGAGATCTCGGGGTAAGGACTGGCCATGCGCAGTATCTGGAAGGGCGCCATCTCGTTCGGGCTGGTGACGATCCCGGTGAAGGTGTATTCGGCGACCGAGCAGCGGGACGTCGCCTTCCACCAGGTGCACCGCACCGACGGCGGGCGCATCCGGTACCGCCGGGTGTGCAGCATCGACGGCGAGGAGGTCCCCTACTCCGACATCGCCAAGGGGTACGAGCTGCCCAGCGGCGAGATCGTCGTGCTGACCGACGAGGACTTCGCCGACCTGCCGCTGTCCACCAGCCGCCGCATCGACGTGCTGCAGTTCGTGGCGGAGGAGGAGGTGGACCCCATCTACTTCGCCAAGTCGTACTACCTGGAGCCCGACGCCCACGGCACCAAGCCGTACGTGCTGCTGCGCGACGCCCTGGAGGCGTCGGGGCGGGTGGCGCTGGTGAAGGTGGCGCTGCGCCAGCGCGAGTCGCTGGCGACGCTGCGCGTGCGCGACGGCGTGTTCGTCCTGGAGACCATGCTGTGGCCGGACGAGATCCGCACCCCCGACTTCCCGTTCCTCGAGGAGGACATCGAGGTCCGCAAGCAGGAGCTGGCGATGGCGACCTCCCTCATCGAGACCATGGAGGGGGAGTTCGACCCGACCGAGTACAAGGACGCCTACCGGGAGGCGCTGCAAGCGGTCATCGAGGCCAAGGTGGAGGGCCGGGAGGTGACGCGGCCCGAGGAGGCGGCCGAGGAGGAGCCGGCCGCCGACCTGCTCAGCGCGCTGCGCGCCAGCGTCGAGGCGGCCAAGAAGAGCCGGGAGGGGAAGAAGGCCCCGGCGTCCCGGAAGAAGGCGGTCTCGGGACGCGCGGCCAAGGCGGCTTCTTCCAACAGCGCCCCGTCAAAGAGCGCCCCATCAAAGAGCGCCCCGTCAAAGAGCGCGTCCGGCAAGGCGGCGGGCAAGAAGACGGCGGCCAAGTCGCCGTCGCGGAGCCGCAAGAGCGCCTAGCCGCGACGGCGGACCCGGCCGCCGCCTCCGGACGCGCGTCCGGTCGGAAGAGGGTTCCTGTCGGAAGCGGGTCTCAGAACGGGACGTTGGTGCACACGAGCCGGTCGCCCGCGTCACCGGTCCGCCGGTCGGTCGGCTTGGCGTGGATCACGATGGATCCGGCCTGGCCCCGGGCGACCCGCCACGGCACCCGGGTCTCGCCGTACGCCGTGCGGTCGCGCCGCACCTTGAAGTCGAGCCAGATCTCCTTGGCGCGCAGCGGCGCGTTCCGCGCGGCCCGCGGGTTCTGGTAGTGCGGGCCCGCGTCGGCGGGCCTGCGGCCGCACCGGTTCTTGTGGACGTGCACGCCGAGCGCCTTGCCGACGGCCGACCGCGGGAACCCGGTCGCCCGGAAGCGCACGACGGTCGAGTTCCGGCCGTACGACACGTGCGCGCTGGTCCTCACCTTTCTGAAGGCGGGGTTCGCGTACACGTACGTCGGGCCTTGGACCCGGATGTCTCTCGGCTTCCCGCGGGCCTGGGCAGGGGCCGGAGCCGCCAGCAGGGCCAGCGCGGCCCCCGCCGCGGTGAGCGTGACGGCCGTGCGCCGCACCAGTGTCATGGGTCGTCCCCCTGTTCACCCTGAGTGGTCGTGACGTCACGAGGACGTCGCCAACAGGCCCGATGATGCCCGTGGAACCAAGATCAATGCATGCGCCCCACGCGGGCGAAGGCTCGTGTCGCATCCCTTTTGACCTGCACAAACGTCCTCTTTGCGATGCGGTGCCCGACACGTCCCCGCCCCGGCGCCGTCAGGTGCCGGCGGGCTCCAGGCGGCCCGCGGCGGGGGCCGGGGCGTCGTCCTCGCGGATGCCGTAGCGGCGGTAGACGCGGGCGAGCGGGCCGGGCGCCCACCAGTTGGCGCGTCCCAGCAGGCGCATGGCCGCGGGGACGAGCAGGCCCCGCACGATCGTGGCGTCGAGGAGCACCGCGGTGACCATCCCCACGCCGGTCATCTTGATGAACGAGATGCCGGAGGTGGAGAACGCCGCCATGACCACGATGAACAGCAGCGCCGCACCGGTGATCACGCCGGCGCTGCGCTGCAGGCCGGAGGCGACCGAGCCGGCGGTGTCGCCGGTGGCGTCGTAGCGCTCGCGGATCCGCGACAGCAGGAACACCTCGTAGTCCATGGTCAGCCCGAACAGCAGGGCCAGCATGAGGATCGGCATCGCGGGGGCGAGCGAGCCGGTGGCGGTGAAGTCGAGCACGCCGGACAGGTGCCCCTCCTGGAAGATCCACACGACGACGCCGAACGTGGCCGACAGCGACAGCGCGTTCGCCGCCATCGCCTTGACCGGCAGCACCACCGACCCGAACGCCAGGAACAGCAGGACGAACGTGGCGCCGCCGACCGTCGCCGCCAGCAGCGGCAGGCGCGCGCCCAGACCGGACAGCTGGTCGACCAGCTCGGCGGTCCGACCGCCGACGTACACCCGCGCGCCCGGCGGCGCCGGCACGTCCCGCACCCGCTCGACCAGCGCACGGGCCTCCGCCGACATCGGGTCGGCGGCGTAGCGCAGCGAGATCTTCGCGGTGGTCCCCGCGGCGCCGGTCACGGCGGCCTGCGTCACCCCGGGCACCTGGCCGAGGCGCTGCGCGTACGCCCGGGCGTCGACGCGCCCGGACACGATCACCTCGATGGGGGCGGTGGCGCCGCTCGGGAAGTCGCGTTGCAGCGTCTCGGCGACGACGCGCGCCTCCGTGCCCTCGGGCAGCACCTTGCCGTCGACGCCGCCCCAGCTGATGCCGAGGAACGGCGTGCCCAGCGACAGCAGCACCGCCATGGCCCCCACCAGGTACAGGACGGGGCGCCGCATGACGCTCTGGGCGAGCCGGTACCAGCCCCCGCGGGCGGCCGGGGCCGCCGTGGCGCGGCGGCGCCGGAACGACAGGGCGTTGACCCGAGGGCCGAGGACGGCGAGCAGCGCGGGCAGCACGGTCAGCGCGGCGGCCATGCAGACCACGACGGTGGCGACGCCGCCGTATCCCATCGACCGCAGGAAGGTCTGGGGGAAGAGCGTGAGCCCGGCCAGGGAGACCGCGACCGTGATCCCGGAGACGGCGACGGTGCGTCCGGCGGTGGCCATGGTCCGCGCCAGCGCCTCCTCGGTGCCGCGGCCCGCGGCGAGCTCCTCGCGGAACCGGCCGACGACGAACAGCCCGTAGTCGATGGCCAGGCCGAGGCCGAGGAACGTGGTGATGTTGACGGCGAAGATCGACACGTCCGTGCCCAGGGTGAGCAGCCGCAGGGCGGCGAACGAGCCGAGGATCGCCATGCCGCCGACGACCAGCGGCAGGCTCGCCGCCGCGACCCCGCCGAAGATCACCGTGAGCAGGATCAGCAGGACCGGCAGGGACAGCATCTCGGCGCGGGCGATGTCCCGGGAGACCCGGTCGTTGATGGCCGTCTCGGTGGCGACCTCGCCGCCGAGACGGGCCGTGCCCGCCGCGCCTCCCGGGTGGCGCAGGGCGTCCTCGATGTCGGCGAAGTTGTCGGCCCGTTCCTCGGGGTCGGCGCCCGCCAGCCGCAGCACGGCGTAGGTGGCGGTGCGGTCGCGGCTGACCAGGTCGGGCGACCCGGTGGACCAGTGCGTGACGACGCCCGTGACCTTGTCCGCGGGCAGGGCGGCCAAGGCGCCGGTCACCGCGGACCGGAAGCCCGGGTCGTCGATCGTGCGGCCCCGCGGCGCCGTGTAGAGGACGACCACGTCGGCCTGGTCGCGGCCGAGGTCGCGTTCCGCGATCCGCGCGGCGCGGGCGCTCTCGCTGTCGGGCGTGGTGAAGCCGCCCGCCGCGGTGAGCGCGCCGAAGACGCCCGTGCCCCAGACCGCCGCCGCGACCAGGGCGAGCACGCCCAGGGCCAGCACCGGTCGCCGGCGCCGGTGCACGAGCCGGCCCCATCGTTCCAGCATGCGATGTCCTCCCCCGTGACGATGCGTCACTGAAATGAACGCCGTTAACTAGTGAACGCCGTTAAGTTGGCATACACTGTTAACTGTCGTCAAGGGTGTTCATGCGACATCATCGGAGGGTCGGCGGACGCGGGCGGAGGGAGACGAGACGGTGGCTGAATCCCGGCGCGACCGGCTGCGCGCGGCGACGGTGGCGGAGATCTCGCAGATCGCCCGCCGCATCCTCGTGGAGCAGGGGCCGCAGGCGCTGACGCTGCGCGCCATCGCCCGGGAGATGGGCATGACCGCGCCGGCGCTCTACCGCTACTTCGACAGCCGCGAGCACCTGATCCGGTACGTCGTCGGCGCCCTGTTCCAAGACCTGACGGCCGAGCTGACCCGGGCCATCGGCGCCGCCGGGGACCTGGACGGCAAGTTCCTGGCCGCCGCCCGCGCCTTCCGCCGCTGGGCGTTGAAGCACCGGCGCGAGTACGAGCTGCTGTTCGGCGCGCCCGTGCCGGGCGTCGGGCACACCGAGGCGGTCGACCACGCCGAGCAGTGCGCCAAGGAGTTCGGGGGGACGTTCGCCGCCCTGTTCGCGGAGCTGTGGCAGGAGCGCCCCTTCCGCGTCCCGTCCGACGAGGAGATCCGCCCCGACCTGCGCGAGCAGCTGCGCCGCTACGGCGGCGAGATGCTGGGCGACGTCGGCCTGCCGCTCGGCGCCGTCCTGCGGTTCCTGCAGTGCTGGATCCGCCTCCAGGGCGGCGTCAGCCTGGAGGTCTTCGGCCACCTGGACTTCGCCCTGGACGATCCCGAGCCGATGTTCGAGCTGATGCTGGAGGAGATGGCGCTCATCCTCGGCCTGAAGTACAGCCCGCCGTCCGGCCGGTGACGAGGGGAGGCCGGTGACGAGGGGAGAACGCGAGCGGGGCGCGCCCGCAGGCGCGCCCCGCTCGGTGCGGCTCCGGCGCCGGGTGCGGTCGCGCACCTGGCGCGGGCTCAGTAGGAGGGCTCAGTAGGAGGGCAGGCTCGGGTCGATCTGGTTGACCCAGGCCACGATGCCGCCGCCGACGTGCACCGCGTCGGCGAAGCCGGCCTTCTTGACCACGGCCAGCGCCTCGGCGCTGCGCACGCCCGACTTGCAGTGCAGGACGATCTTCTTGTCCTGGGGCAGCTTCTCCAGGGCGTTGCCGTTGAGGAACTCGCCCTTGGGGATCAGCGTGGCGCCCGGGATGGAGACGATCTCGTACTCGTTGGGCTCGCGCACGTCCACCAGGAAGATGTCGTCGCCCCGGTCCAGCATCGCCTTCAGGTCGTGCACCGAGATGGTGGAGTCCTTGACGGCCTCGGCGGCCTCGTCGGACACCGCGCCGCAGAACGCCTGGTAGTCCTCCAGCAGCTCGGTCTGGGTCGGGTTCTTGCCGCACAGCGGGCACTCGGGGTCCTTGCGGACCTTGACCGAGCGGTACGTCATCTCCAGGGCGTCGTAGATCATCAGCCGGCCGACCAGCGGCTCGCCGATGCCCGTGATCAGCTTGATGGCCTCGTTGACCTGGATGGAGCCGATCGAGGCGCACAGCACGCCCAGCACCCCGCCCTCGGCGCAGGAGGGCACCATGCCGGGCGGCGGCGGCTCGGGGTACAGGCACCGGTAGCAGGGGCCGTGCTCGGCCCAGAACACCGCGGCCTGGCCGTCGAACCGGTAGATCGACCCCCACACGTACGGCTTGCCGAGCAGCACCGCCGCGTCGTTGACCATGTAGCGGGTGGCGAAGTTGTCCGTGCCGTCCAGGATCAGGTCGTACCCGGAGAAGATCTCCATGATGTTGTCGCGGTCCAGCGCGGTGTTGTGGACCACGACGTCGATCAGCGGGTTGATCTCGCGCACGGCGGCGGCGGCCGACTCGGCCTTGGGCTTGCCCAGGCTGGACTGCCGGTGGATCACCTGCCGCTGCAGGTTGGACTCGTCGACGACGTCGAAGTCGATGATGCCCAGGGTGCCCACGCCCGCGGCGGCCAGGTACATCAGGGCCGGGGAGCCGAGACCGCCCGCGCCCACGCACAGGACCTTGGCGTTCTTCAGGCGCTTCTGCCCGGCCATCCCCACGTCCGGGATGATCAGGTGTCGCGAGTAACGGTTGACCTCGTCGCGGGTGAGCTCCGCTGCGGGCTCGACCAGAGGTGGCAACGACACGGTGGGTGCTCCTGTGCTGACGCTCGGCTGTACCAGGGGTGGACGGCCGTCCGGGCGCCTCGCCGGGATCGCTGCCGCGACACCCCGCGGGAGCCCGTGCCGGGAACGTCCTCCCACGGCACAACCTTGCCATGCCCGTCCGAATTCCCGTAGCGCGCAGTACCCGGAACAAGCCGGGCCGTCGAAGACGCGGGATCGGCCCGCAGCCGGGTGCCGCGCATTCCTGGCGGTCCCCGGCCCCCGGGCCGGGGACCGCCTGCGCCGTCGGCGCATAGATCGGCGCATGGGGGGCAAAGTCCGCACGTTACGGACATCGGCCTCGAAGGAGGAACCGTGGGTTTCCTCGACAAGATGAAGAACAGGTTCCAGCGGACCAAGGGCCGCGCCAAGGAGGAGACCGGCCACCACACCCGGGACCCGTACCTGGAGTCGGAAGGCAAAAAGGACCGCGTCTCCGGTGACATGAAGCAGGTCGGCGAGAAGGCCAAGGAGGCCGCCAGGGAAGCCCGCCGCATGATGGGGCGGTGACGCCGCCGAGTAAAAAATCCGCTCCGCTCGTCGCGCGGCGCGAAGGCCGCGCGATCAGGCGTGCATCGCACGCGAAAGCCTTGTAGTGGGGGAGAAAGGGCCTCTCGGGTGAGAGGCCCTTTTCCCTGCTCACGGTCGTGCGTCAGGGCGCGGCCCCGGTAACGTCCGGGCAGAGCGCGGCAAAGCAGGGTTAATCTGTGCGTTTGTGGCGTTCCTGCCTCCCGTTGACCGGCCGCCCGCCCAGCCGAGCCCGCCGGCGGCCGCGCAGAGTGAAGCACCGGGGCGGCCGACGGTACTGGGCCTGCACGGCCGCCAATGGATGGTCGTCGCCGTGGTCGTGGCCGGCTGCTATCTGGCGGCGACCGCCGTCGCGCTCGTCGGCGCCTGGACCACGCTGAACCGCCCGCCGACCAACGCCGAGCTGCAGCGCGCGGCCGGCGCCGAGGTCGCCCGCCGGTGGCAGGCGTGGCCCGCGCAGCGGATCTTCCCCGAGCGGCTGCCGTACCGCGTGCGCGCCGGACGCAGCGAGTTCGCGTCCCGGCAGGGCATCTCCTCGGCGACCGAGTGCGACACGGCGGTGGACGAGGAGATCGCCGCGGTCCTGCGCCGCCACGGCTGCCGGGCCGTGCTGCGCGCCACCTACGCCGACCAGCTCGAGGGCGTGGTGGTGACGGTCGGCGTGGTCGCCTTCGACGACGCCTGGCGCGCCGACCGGGCGCTGCGCGAGCTGCCCGCGCCGCTGCCGGACCGTTCCCGCGGAGTGCGGCCGGCGCTGCGCGCCGCCGCGTTCCCCGGCACGGCCGCCGCCCGGTTCACCGACGGCGCCCGCCAGGACCGCAGCAGCGACCGCGGCGGCCCCTACGTCGTGCTCACCACGTCCGGGCACGCCGACGGCCGCCCCGCGGCCGCGGTCGCCAAGGACCGTCCCGGCGCGCCGTTCGCGCTCGCCCCCCAGCTCGGCCGCCACATCGCCAAGGCACTGTCCACCCAGGCCCTGCCCGACTGCTCGTCGCGCGAGTGGCGGTGCTGAGGCCGCCGACGGGACCCCTGCACCGATGACGTTCTTTCGGCGAACCGCGGCCGCCGTGCTCGCCGCGGCGGTGGGCGCGGGCCCGGCGCTGGCGCCGGGCGTCGCGCACGCGGACGAGATCCGCGACCGGCAGCGGCCGGTGATCGAGACGCTGGGGCTGGAGGAGGCCTGGAAGGTGACGCGCGGCCGCGGGGTGACCGTCGCCGTCGTCGACTCGGGCGTGGACCCGAACCAGCAGGACCTCGCCGGGGCGGTCGTCACCGGCCCCAACATGCTGGCCGAGGTGGACCGCGGCGCCCGGCCCGCCCGGCTGCACGGCACCGGCATGGCCTCGCTGATCGCCGGGCGCGGGCACGGCCCGGGCCGCCGGCACGGCGTGATCGGCGTCGCGCCCGAGGCGCGCATCCTGGCGATCCGCGCGATCGGCGAGCGGGAGGACCCCAGCTACGCCCGCTACCGCGCGTCGGAGGAGGCCGAGGACGCGGTGGCGCGCGCCGTCCGCTACGCCGCCGACCACGGCGCCGACGTGATCAACCTGTCGCTCGGCAAGCGGGACGAGAACCCGGCGGAGCGGGAGGCCATCGGGTACGCCATCGCCAAGGGCGTCGTGGTGGTGTCGGCCGTCGGCAACGACGGGGACAAGAAGCGGCTGCTGGACCGGGACGGATTCGCCCCGTACTCCTACCCGGCCGCCTACCCCGGCGTCATCGCGGTGGCCGCGACCAAGCCGGGCCACCGGCGCGCCGCGTTCTCCAACCGCAACTACTCGGTGCTGCTGTCGGCGCCGGGCACGGGCGTGCCCGTGGCGGCGCCGGGCGGCGACTACTACGTCACCGACGGCACCAGCGACTCCAGCGCGCTGGTCGCGGGCGTCGCGGCCCTGGTGCGCAGCCGCCATCCCCGGCTGCCCCCGGCGCTGGTCACGCAGGCGCTGCTGAACAGCACCCGCTACGGCCCGCCCGCCACCTACGACCCCGAGGTGGGGTTCGGCGAGGTCCACGCGGCCCGCGCGGTGCGCGCCGCGGACGCGCTGGTGGCGCCGCGCCGCACGGTCGGCCAGCCGCCGTGGCAGCGGTTCGGCGGCGACGAGCCCGGCCCGGTGGCGGTGATCGACCGCCCCGCCTGGGTGCGTCCGCTCATCCTGGTCATCGCGGTGCTGGGCGTGGCCGGCGCGGTGATCGCGGTCGGGATCGCGGTGGCCCTGGCCCGCCGCCATCCCAGGCAGCAGCGACCCGGCCCTCAGGCCACGTCGTCCGAAGGCTGGGAGACGTCGTCCGGAGGCTGGGAGACGTCGTCCGAAGGCTGGGAGAGCTGAGACGACCGTGCCCGAGGCGTCGGCGCACGAACGACGGACGCAGTGCACACTTGGCTGTGTCCGACCCCAGGAAGGACGGAGTCGCCCTTGACCTCCTCTGAGACGTCCGACGCGGCGCCCGACCCGCTGGACGACTACGCCGAGGCGGTGCTGGACGTGGTGGAGCGCATACCGCCCGGCCGAGTCCTGGCGTACGGGGACGTCGCCGAAATGCTGGGCGCGGGCGGTCCCCGGCAGGTCGGCCGCGTCATGGCCCTGTACGGAGGCGCCGTGCCCTGGTGGCGGGTGATCCGCGCCGACGGCAGCCCGCCGCCCGGCCACGAGGTGCGCGCGCTGGAGGAGTACCGCGTCGAAGGCACGCCGCTGCGCCCGGACGGCCGCCGGGTCGACATGCGCCGGGCCCGCTGGGACGGACGCGGGCACTCCGGCGCGCGGGACTGACATGGGGACCGAACGCCCGGAAGCGCCGCCCTGACACGTCCGTAACACGGACGTGCCCATTTTGGGGCGTTGTCGCGAAACGTCCGGTTCGTAGCATGTGCGGTGTGAGGGTCGCCGAGCTGCTCGAGGATCCGGAACTGCGGCTGCGCCCGCTGGCCTGCCTTGACCGGCTGGACCGCCCCGTGCGGCAGGTCTTCGTGACCGACCTGCCCGACCCCAGCCGCTACCTGGACGGCGGCGAGCTCGTCCTCACCGGGCTGATGTGGCGGCGCGGCCCCTACGACTCGGCGCCCTTCGTGGCCGCGCTGGCCGCCAAGCAGGTCGCCGCGCTGGGCGCGGGCGAGGCCGTCCTCCCCGTCCCCGACGACCTGGTGGCCGCCTGCGACCGCTACGGCCTGCCGCTGGTGGCCGTGCCCCGCGAGACGCCCCTGTCGCGGCTGATGGCGATCGTCGTGCGGCGCCTGGACGCCGAAGCGGGCGCCCTCGGGGACGCCCCCGCCACGCACGCCGCCCTGCTGGAGCGGCTGCCCGCCGACGCCCGCCGCGAGTTCCGCCGCCGCGTGCTCGGCGAGCTGATCCGCTACGACCGCCGCCACGGCAGCGAGCTGCTCGCCACGCTCGAGGCGTTCCTCGCCTGCTCGGGGTCGTGGACGGTCTGCGCGCGCCGCCTGAACCTGCACGTCAACACGCTGCGCTACCGCATCGGCCGCATCGAGGAGCTCACCGGCCGCGACCTGTCGTCCCTGGACGACCGCGTCGATCTGCTGCTGGCCCTGCGCGCCGAGTGACCATCGGGTCGCGGATCCCGGCGTTTCACCCGTTTCACACCGGACACGCAACCGTTCGAACGGCGATTCTGGTCAGACCCGCCCCGATGATCTGCTGGAATCGTCTGTTGTGCCGTCAGCGTCCTACCGCCTCGTCCGGCGCGCCAGTCCCACGCGCGCCGTCCCGCCCGTGCTCGACGAGCGGCAGCGCCGGGTGGTCGAGCACGCGGGCGGGCCGCTGCTGGTGCTGGCCGGTCCGGGCACCGGCAAGACGACCACCCTCGTGGAGGCGGTCGTCGACCGCATCGAGAACCGCGGCGTCGACCCCGAGCGGGTGCTGGTGCTCACGTTCAGCCGCAAGGCCGCCGAGGAGCTGCGCGAGCGCATCGCCGGACGGCTGCACCGCACCACGCGCACGCCGCTGGCGCTGACCTTCCACAGCTACGCCTACGCGCTGCTGCGCCGCGACGCCGTCGCGAACGACGAGCCGGCGCCGCGCCTGCTGTCGGGACCCGAGCAGCTGCTGGAGGTGCGGCGGCTGCTGGAGGGCGAGCTGGCGGACGGCGCGCGCGACTGGCCGGAGCGGCTGCGCCCCGCGCTGGCCACCCGCGGGTTCGCCGAGGAGCTGCGCGACTTCTGCCTGCGCGCCGCCGAACGCGGCTACGGCCCCGAGGACCTGATCGCGCTCGGCCGGACCCGGGGGCGCGACGACTGGACGGCGATCGGCCGGTTCATGCGGCGCTACGCCGACCGGTTCGCCGTCGACCCGGTGCCGACCTACGACTACGCCGAGCTGATCCAGGTCGCGGCGGCGCTGCTGGCCGACGAGGACGTGCGCGTCCGCGAGCGCGACGCCTACGACGCGGTGTTCGTCGACGAGTACCAGGACACCGACCCCGCCCAGGAGCACCTGCTGCGGCAGCTCGCCGGGGACGGGCGCGACCTGGTCGTCGTGGGCGACCCCGACCAGTCCATCTACGGGTTCCGCGGCGCGGACGTGCGCAACATCCTGCAGTTCCCGACCCGGTTCCCCACGGTCACCGGCGAGCCGGCCCCGGTCGTCGCGCTGCGCCGCTGCCGCCGCATGGGCCCGGAGATCCTGGCCGCGTCGCGCCGGATCGCGCGGCGCCTGCCCGCCGGTCCGCTGGCCGCCGAGCACCGCGACCTGGTGCCCGCGCAGGACGCCCGGGGCGACGACGGACCGGCCGACGAGGTGCGCGTCGTCATCGCCGACAGCGAGAGCCAGGAGGCGGCCCTGGTCGCCGACGAGCTGCGCCGCGCCCACCTGCTCGACGGGGTGCCGTGGTCGCGGATGGCGGTGCTGGTGCGCAGCGCCGTCCGCCAGGTGCCGGTGCTGCGGCGCGCGCTCGCCCAGGCCGGGGTGCCGGTCGTGGTGGCGGGCGACGAGGTGCCGCTGATCGCCGAGCCCGCCGTCCGGCCGATCCTGCTGCTGCTGCGCGCCGCCCTCAAGCGCGGGTTCCTGGACGAGCTCGTCGTCGAGGAGCTGCTCACCGGCCCCCTGGGACGCGCCGACGCCCTCGCCCTGCGCCGCCTCAAGCGCGCGCTGCGCGACCTGGAGGACCTGTCGGGCGGGCAGCGTCCGCTGAACGAGCTGCTGGTCGCGGCCGTGACCGACCCGCGCGAGCTGATCCCCGTCCACGAGAAGGTGCGCGCCCCGGCCGAACGCGTCGCGCACCTGATCCGGGTGGCCCGCGACACCGCCCGCGAGGGCGGCAGCGCCGAGGACGTGCTGTGGGCGGTGTGGCGGGAGAGCGGCCTGGCCGACGAGCTGCTGGAGCAGAGCGCCAAGGGCGGCCCCAAGGGCGCGGCCGCCGACCGCGACCTGGACGCCGTCGTCGCGCTGTTCGACCACGCCGCCCGGTTCGTCGACCGCATGCCGCAGGCCGGTCCGGAGCTGTTCGTCGACTCGATCGCGTCCCAGGAGATCGCCGGGGACACGCTCGCCGAGCAGGCCCCGCACGGCGAGGCGGTGCGGGTGCTGACCGCGCACCGCTCCAAGGGCCTGGAGTGGGACGTGGTCGTCGTCGCCGGGGTGCAGGAGGGCGTGTGGCCGGACCTGCGCCTGCGCGGCTCCCTGCTGGGCGTGGAGGAGCTGGTCGAGCAGGCCGCGGGCGGCGAGGTGCCCGGCGAGCAGGCCGCGGGCGCGTCCATGGCCGCCAAGATGCTGGACGAGGAGCGCCGCCTGTTCTACGTCGCGGTCACCCGGGCCCGCCGCCGCCTCGTCGTCACGGCGGTCGGCGGCGACGACACCGAGGAGCGCCCGTCGCGGTTCCTCAACGAGCTGTCGCCGGGCGCCGCCGAGCAGGCCCAGCTCGACGAGAAGACCCGCTGGCTGTCGCTGCCCGCGCTGGTCGCCGACCTGCGCTCGGTGGTGACCGACCCGACCCGCCCCCTCCCGCTGCGCCGCGCCGCCGCCGCGCACCTGGCCCGGCTGGCGCGCGCCGGGGTGCGCGGGGCCCGCCCCGACCAGTGGTACGCGATCACCGCGCTGTCCGACCCGGGGCCGGCGTTCGGCGACGACGAGCAGATCACCGTGTCGCCGTCGCAGGTGGAGACGTTCACCACCTGCGGCCTGCGCTGGCTGCTGGCCTCGGCGGTGGGCGCCCAGGAGGGCGGGCCCGGCGAGTTCAGCACCATGGGCAAGGTCATCCACGCGGTCGCCGAGATGGCCGGGGCCGACGACGGGATCACCGAGGTCGACGTCGCCAAGCGGCTCGACGAGATCTGGAACGAGCTGGACTTCCGCAGCGCCTGGTACTCCGACAAGCAGCGCGCGCAGGCCGCCGCCATGGTCGACAAGTTCCTGGCCTGGCACCGGGAGAACCCCAACGAGGTCGTCGCGCTGGAGGAGTCGTTCAAGGTCGACCTGGGCCGCGTGGTCATCAAGGGCCGCGTCGACCGGGCCGAGCGGGACGCCCAGGGCCGGGCCGTGATCATCGACATCAAGACCTCGTCCACCGCCGTCCCCAAGGAGGAGCTGGCGCGGCACCCGCAGCTCGGCGTCTACCAATACGCGGTGATGCTCGGCGCGTTCGAGCGGCACGGCCTGATCGAGCCGGGCGGCGCCAAGCTCGTCCAGGTCGGCAAGGCCGCCTTCGCCGCCCGCGCGCGCGAGCAGACGCAGCCCCCGCCCACCGAGGACCCCGAGCCCGACTGGCCGAAGAAGCTGGTCGACCTGGTCGCCGCCGGGATGGCCAGCGACGTGTTCCAGGCCCGCGCCAACGACAAGTGTCGGACCTGCCCGGTACGGTCCTGCTGCCCGGTGCACGAGGAGGGCGGGCAGGTGGGGCCGTGACGATCGGCTACGCGACCGGCCGTGGGGGGTGCCGTTGATCACACCTGGCGAGCTCGCCCGGCTGCTGGAGATCCCGGAGCCGACCGACGAGCAGGCCCGGGTGATCGAGGCGCCGCTGGCGCCGATGGCGGTGATCGCCGGCGCCGGGTCGGGCAAGAGCGAGACCATGGCGGCCCGGGTGGTGTGGCTGGTCGCCAACGGGTTCGTCCGGCCCGAGCGGGTGCTGGGGCTGACGTTCACCCGCAAGGCCGCCGCCGAGCTGGCCGCCCGCGTCCGCAAACGGCTCGACCGGCTGCGCGAGGCGCTGCCCGCGAGCGAGCTGGCCCGCCTCGGCGGCGAGGCGGTGTTCGACGGCGAGCCGACGGTCGCCACCTACCACTCCTACGCCGCGCGGCTGTTCGGCGACCACGCGCTGCGCGAGGCCCTCGAGCCCGCCATGCGGCTGATCTCGCCCGCGGTGGCCTGGCAGATCTGCTCGCGCGTCGTCGACGCCTACGACGGCCCCATGGACAAGATCGAATGGTCGCCGGACACCGTGACCAAGGCCGTCATGGACCTGGCCGGCGACCTGGCCGAGCACCTGCGCACCCCCGACGACGTGCGCAAGGTCGGGGCCTGGCTGGAGGAGCGCTTCGCGGCGCTGCGCAAGCCGCTCAAGGCGCAGCGCGACATCCTCGCCAAGCAGGCCGTGCGCGAGCAGCTGCTGCCGCTGGTCGAGGCGTACGCGCGGGCCAAGGCCGACCGCGAGGTCATCGACCACGGCGACCAGATGGCGCTGGCCGCCCGCATCGCCCACAAGCACCCCGAGGTCGGGATGATCGAACGGTCCCGCTTCGCGGTCGTGCTGCTGGACGAGTACCAGGACACCAGCCACGCCCAGCTCGTCCTGCTCCGCTCCCTGTTCGGCGGCGGGCATCCGGTCACCGCCGTGGGCGACCCGTGCCAGTCGATCTACGGGTGGCGCGGCGCGTCCGCGGGCAACCTGCTGCGGTTCGCGCACGACTTCCCGCTGCGCCCCGCGCGGCGGCCGGGGGAGCGGCCCGTGCCCGCGCCGGTCGTGCAGCTCAGCCGCAGCTTCCGCAACGGCGAGCGCATCCTGGAGGCGGCGGCGCGCGTGCAGGACGAGCTGCGCGCCGAGACGTCGGCGGTGCCGCGGCTGGTGCCGGGGCCGGGGCGGGAGAAGCGCGGCCGCGTCGAGTGCGCGCTGTTCGAGACGGTGGAGGAGGAGGCCGAGCGGATCGCCGCCCGCGTGGCCCGGCTCCTCGCCGGCGATCCGGCGATCGCGCCGGACGGCGGGGCCTGGGACGGCGACGAGCCGCTGCGCTGCTCCGACATCGCCGTGCTGGCCCGCAAGCGCTCCCAGTTCCCGCTGATCCGCAAGGCGCTGGAGAGCCGGGGCATCCCGGTGGAGGTCGTCGGTCTGGGCGGCCTGCTCACCGTCCCGGAGGTGCAGGACGTGGTGGCGACGCTGCGCGTCATGCACGACCCCACGGCGGGAGCGTCCCTGGCCCGGCTCCTCACCGGCCCGCGGTGGCGGCTCGGCCCCCGCGACCTGGTCGCGCTCGGCCGCCGCGCCCGCGCCTTGGCCCAGGAGGCGGCGAGGGACGTCACCCCGCCCGCCGGCGCCGCGCCCCCCGGTGACGGCGCGTCCCCCGATGAGGCGGCGTCCGCCGCCGACGGGGCCGGCGGGCAGGGCGCCGCCCCTCCCGACGACGATCCGCTCCGGCAGCTGGTCAGCGAGCTCAACCAGGAGACCGGCGGCCTGGTCGACGCGCTGGACGACCTCGGCCCGCCCGAGCAGTACTCGCCGGAGGGCTACGCGCGGCTGCGGCGCCTGCGCGACGAGCTGCGGGCCCTGCGCCGCCAGGTCGGCCTGCCGCTGCCCGACCTGGTCACCGAGGTGGAGCGGGTCCTCGGCCTGGACATCGAGGTCGCCGCCCGCGCCGGCCTGGACCCGGTCACCGCCCGCGCCGATCTGGACGCCTTCATCGACGCCGCCGCCGAGTTCGCCGGGGACGCCGAGGACCCCACGCTCGGCGCGTTCCTGGCCTACCTGCAGGCCGCCGAGACCGAGGAGTTCGGCCTGGAGGCGGGCCGCGTCGGCGAGAGCGACAGCGTCAAGCTGCTCACCGTGCACGCGTCCAAGGGCCTGGAATGGCCGGTGGTGATCGTCCCCGGCCTGTCCTACGCGCCGCGCAAGGGCGGCGGGCCCGCCAAGGGCTCGGTCTTCCCGTCCCCGCCGCAGAACGCCACCCGATGGACCGCCAACCCGCGCGTCCTGCCGTTCCCGCTGCGCGGCGACCGCGCCGACCTGCCCGAGCTGCGCGGCCTGGAGAAGGACGACCTGGAGGCGTTCGACCGGGCGTGCGCCGAACGCGAGCTGCGGGAGGAGCGGCGGCTCGCCTACGTCGCGGTCACCCGCGCGTCCCACCTGCTCATCGCCACCGGCTACTGGTGGGGGTCGTCCGGTCGTCCCCTCGGCCCGTCCCCGTTCCTGGAGGAGATCCGCGAGGTGTGCGTGGCGGGCGCGGGCACGGTCGCCGTCTGGACGCCGCCGCCCGAGGAGGACGCCGCCAACCCGCTGCTGGAGCGCCGCGAGGAGGCGCCCTGGCCGCTCTCGCCCGCCGAGCAGGCCGCCCGGGGCGACGCGTCCGCCCGGGAACGCTACGAGGCGATCGTCGCGGGCGCCCGCATGGTGGAGGACGCCATGACCGGCCGCACCCTGCACTGGGCCGGGAACGAGGGCCTCACCCCCGCCGACCGGCACCGCATGACCGCCTGGGCGCGCGACGTGGAGCTGCTGCTCGCCGAACGCGACCGCGGCCGCGGCGGCGACGGCCTGCAGGTCGAGCTGCCCGCGCACCTGTCGGTGTCGGCGCTGGTCTCCCTGGCCCGCGACCCGGAGGCGCTCGCCCGCCAGATCCGCCGCCCCATGCCGCGCCCGCCCGCCCCGTACGCGCGCCGCGGCACCGCCTTCCACGCCTGGCTGGAGAGCCGCTGGGGCCAGCAGCGGCTCATCGACCCCGACGAGCTGCCCGGCGCCGCCGACGAGGGCGCCGCCGACGACGCGTTCCTGGACCGGCTGCGCGAGCGGTTCGAGGAGTCGCCCTGGGCCGCCCGCCAGCCGGTGGACATCGAGGTGCCGTTCGAGACCGTCATCGGCGACCGGCTGGTGCGGGGGCGCATGGACGCGGTGTTCCGCTCCGCCGACGGCGGCTACGAGGTCGTCGACTGGAAGACCGGCCGCCCCCCGTCCGGCGCGGACGCCGAGGCCGCCGCGGTGCAGCTGGCCGCCTACCGCCTGGCCTGGGCCGAGCTCGCGGGCGTCCCGGTCGAGCGGGTCAGCGCGGCCTTCCACTACGTGCCCGACAACCTCACCGTCCGCCCGGCCGACCTGCTCGACGCCGCCGGCCTGGCCGCCCTCCTGGAGAAGATCCCGGTCGCCGCCGCGCCGCGGTGATCCCGCTCTGGTCACCGAGCGTGATTTCAGGGATGATCCGGACAAACAGCGTCCAGGACGGATATGTCCCGCAGAACGGGTATTACATGCTGTGCACGCCCGTGACCCGCAGTGGCGGGCCCGGGGCGCGCCTCGCAACGGGCGCCCGGCGGCGCGGCAGGAGCAGGTGACGAGCGGAGGCAGAGGTTTGGCGACGACGCACGGCGAGACGGTGGTCCGGGAGTTCACCAAGCAGGCGGCCGCGTTCGGCGACGTCCGCCTGAACGAGGCCCTGACGCGCCATCTGGCGCGCCTGACCGACTTCATGGAACCCGAACTGGACCTGGAGGACGTGGTCCTGGAGGTCGCCGCGGGCACCGGCCTGGTGGCGCGCGCGATCGCCCGCCGCGTCCGGCACGTGACCGCCCTGGACCTCACGCCCGCCATGCTGGAACAGGGCAAGCGCGAGGCCGACCGCGAGGGCGTCACCAACGTGACCTTCGCCCGGGGCGACGCCGCCGACCTGCCCTACCTGTCCCGGTCGTTCACGGTCGTCCTCTGCCGCTTCGCGCTGCACCAGGTCGCCGATCCCGGGGCCGTGGTGCGCGAGATGGTCCGGGTGAGCCGTCCGGGCGGGGCGCTGTTCGTCCACGACATCATCCGGCCGGACGACGCGGCCGCCGCCGACCCCGACCGCTTCGAGCGGCTGCGCGACCCGTCCCACAACGCCCTGCTCACCCGGGCGCGCGTCATCGAGCTTCTGGAGGCGGCGGGCGCCGAGGTCAAGCGGACCGAGACCTTCGACCACGTCCGGCCGCTCGAGCCCTGGCTGCGGCTGTCGCAGACGCCGGAGGACATCGCCATCGGCATCCGCAAGGAGCTGGAGGCCGAGCTGGCGGGCGGTCCCCCGACCGGCATGCGGCCCCGCATGGTCGACGGGGAGCTGTGCTTCACCCACACCAACCTGCTCGTGCACGCCTGCGCACCCTGAGGCCGGGGATTTTCGAGCAAACGTTCGACGGCTGTGACTTCTGTGGTCTATGTTGTCGAACATGAGTTCTACCAGTGCTCTGGCCTCTTCCCCCGCACGGCGTCCGGAGCGCGAGCCCGCCGCGTTGGCCATGCGCATCGGTGTGGCGGCCGCCGAGGCCGCCCTGGCGACCTTCGCCCGGCACATCGACCTCGACGACCTCGCCGAGGGCGACGTCGACTTCGAAGGCGCCATCAGCCCGGCCGAATGGCCCGTGTTCTCCCTGGTCATCGACACCCTGGCGGAGGCGCACGCGGGCGACGGCCGCAGCCTGGACGAACGCCGCGCCGAGGCCCTCAACGACCTGGCCCGCATCTGCATGGCCGCCAAGGAGCGCGCCGGCGCCGCCTGACGCCCGCGCTCTTTTCGGCCGCGTCGGCGGTCAGGGGAGGTCAGGGCAGAGCGCCCGCCTTCACCTTTCCGCTGCTCGTCCGCGGCAGCTTGTCGACGAAGTGCACGTCGCGGGGCACCTTGTAGCGGGCGAGGTGCTCCTTGACGTAGCGCTTGACGTCCTCTTCGTCGATCGACGCGCCCGGCTTGCGCACCACGTAGGCGGCCAGCCGCTGCCCGAAGTCGGCGTCCTCCACACCGACGACCGCGACCTCGGCCACGTCGGGGTGATCGCCGAGCAGGTTCTCCACCTCCCCGGGGAAGACGTTCTCCCCGCCCGACACGATCATGTCGTCGGCGCGGCCGTCGACGAACAGCCGCCCCGCGTCGTCGAAGTGCCCCAGGTCGCCGCTGCCCGCCAGGCCGTGGTGCACCCGCTTGCCCCCGCCGCCCGTGTACCCGGCGAACCGCAGCCCGCCGCCGGTGTAGATCTCCCCGATCTCCCCGGCGGGCAGCTCGCGCCCGTCCTCGTCCAAGATCTTGACGGTGAGCCGGAAGGTCGGCCTGCCCACCGTGCCGGGCGCCTCCCGCAGATCCCGCGGGGTCGCGATCGTCGCCCACCCCGTCTCGGTGGCCCCGTACACGTTGTGCAGGATGTCCCCGAAGACGTCCATGAACGTCTCCGACAGGTGCGGATGCAGCGCCGACCCTCCGGACACCACCACCCGCAGCGAATCCGGCAGCGGCCGGCTGCCGGCGGCGTCCAGGATCCGCCGCAGCATGATCGGAACCGCGACCAGCGCCTCCACCCGGTGGGCGTCGATGGCGTCCAGCGCCTTCCCGGCGTCGAAACGGCGCAGCAGCACCAGCGGCATGCCCAAGCCCAGAGCGACCAGGGAGTACGCGAACCCGAGCACGTGGAACAGCGGCGGCGCGACCAGGATCGGAGCCCCCGACCGCATCGGGACCCGCATCAGGTGGCTCAGCGCCACCGGGACCAGCGCGGCGACGGAGACGTCATGCCGGGCGCCCTTGGGCGTGCCGGTGGTACCGGACGTCAGCACGATGACACGGCTGGTCCGCTCCGGCGTGAACGCGTTGGGCTCCGTGTCCGCCAGCTCTTCGATCGTCGGCACGAGCGGGTCGCCGGCATGGTCGGTCCACGTGTGCACCCGCCGACCGCGGAAGGATGACTGCTCGACCACCTCGTCGAACTCCTGGTCGTGCAGCAGCAGCCCGACGCCCTCCCGCTCGGTGACGTCCCCGAGTTGGGCCGCGGAGAAGTCCGTGTTGAACAGCACCACGTCACGGCCCAGCCGCGAGGCCGCGAGCATCGCTATGACGAAGCCGCGATGGTTGCGGCACAGCACGCCGATCCGCGTGTCCGCTTCGTCTCCAGCGACCGCCGCCACGGCGGTCGGGCCGATGCGCTCGCGCAGCGCGGTGGCGACCGCCGCCGCTTGCCGCTCCAATTCCGCATACGTCAGGGCGCCGTGCTCGTCGTACAGCGCCGTCCGGTCGGGGAACCGCAGCGCCGCCATCGCCCCGAGCGTCGCCGGCGTCGGCCCATACCGTGCGTACGCGAACACCAGCCGCACCGCCCGGTCGGGCCGGATGGGGTGCAGCAGCCCGACGTCCCGCACCGCCTGCACCGCCCGCGCGCCAAGCCCTGCCGCCGTCCGCACCCGGTCGAGCACCACAGCCGCTCTCCTCCTGACACCCCGGCGGTCCGCGCCACCGGGCCCGCACGTGACCGCTCAGTGACATACCCACCAATGGACGAATATGTGGGCCAAGCCGCATGCAGCCGTTCGACTGGGCATGCCTATGACATTCGGCACGATCTTTCGCGACTGCGAGCATGGTCAGCGCTCGGCAAAGCCCCGGTGAGAAGTCATGCCGACGGCTCGCGCGGTCATCGCGGGGTTTGCGCCATACAGACCGCCGTCAAGGCCGCGGCAGAGCGGCCGGATGCTGCGCCGCGGTCGGAACCGAGGCCGACGTTGCGCGCGCTCGGACCACGGACATCTCGTGGTCCGTGTGCGGCGGTGGCCCTCGAGGCCACGGTTGAACCGCGACGCTCCAGCGAGCGGCGGGTCGCGGACTGGGCGGTGTCCTGCGCGGCATTGGTCGCGCGAATGGGCGGGGACGGCGATCGCCGACCTAACTGAAGATCCGGGGTGCGTCAGTCGTCGATGTAGTGGAAGTCGGGTTTCGGGTGCATGAGGAAATCGTGGTGGGAGATGTTCCACGCGTACGCGCCGGCCATGGCGAATGCCACCACGTCCCCTGGCTCCAATGGCGGGACGGGCACGTCTCGCGCGAAAACGTCCTTCGGCGTGCACAGCTGGCCCACCAGCGTCGCCCGCTGCGTCGGGTCCGCGGCGGCCCCGGTGGCGGACAGCGCGACGAACGGCTGGTCGTGGCCCTTGGTGACGGGTGTCCGCAGGTGATGCGTGCCGCCGCGCAGGACGACGTACGTATCGCCTCTCGTGTTCTTCACGTCCAGCACGTCGGTGACGTACCAGCCGTGGTAGGCGGTGACGGCGCGGCCCGGTTCGATGCGCAGCCGGACACCGGGCGGAGTCAAGGACGCCAGGCCCTCGGCATAGGAGCGCCAGTCGAAGAGCGTGTCGGGGGCGGTGTAGTCCACGGCCATGCCGCCTCCGACGTTGACCTCGGGTTCGGTGATACCGCATCTGTCGCGCAGCCAGGGGAGCGCCCAGTCCAGGATGCGTGACGCCAGATCGAGCATGGCGGGGGCGTGCAGCCCGGAGGCCAGATGCGCGTGGATTCCGTGCAGCCGCAGCCAGGGCCGCTCGGAGACCAGTTTGGCGCACGTCTCCAAGGCGTCCTCGTCCATGCCGAAGGGCCCGCTCATCGATAGGGCGGCGCCGGACGTCGCGAACGGCAGGTTGGCGCGCAGCAGGATGCCGGCCGGCCGGTCCAAGGCGGCGATGCGGTGCAGTTCGTGAGGGCTCTCCACGTGGATGCGGTCGACGTTCAGGTCGAGCGCCAAGCGCAGCTCCTGGTCCGTCTTGCCGGGGCCGCCGAACGCCAGCCGCGCGTGCGGCAGCGTCCGCCGCACGTGGACGAGCTCGCCCCCCGACGAGATCTCGATGCCGTCCACGAACGGGTCCAGGACGCGCAGGATGGGCGCGTCCGCGTTGGCCTTGGCCGCGTAGTAGAGCTCCGGCCCTCCGGCCGCCGACGGCGCTCTCAGGGCGTTCCGGATGGCTTCGGCGTGCGCGCGCAGCCCGGGCAGGTCGTAGACGTAGGCGGGAAGGCGACCGAGACGGCGGACGTACGACAGCACGTGCGGCGGCATCTTCATCCGGCGGTCCTTTCGAGCTTCCATGAGCGGGATGTCAGCACGTCTGGCCATCCCGCTCATGGCCCGAGAGGCGCCGGTGGGGCCAGGGGGTTGGGGGCCGTTACGTATCCGGCGCCTCGATCAGCGATACGCGCCCAGCGGGCCCGCAGGTTCGCCTTGGCGGGGAGCGGGACGCCCGCGAGCAGCGCTCTCAGCTCGGGCCGGTGCGCGATGTCGAGGGCGGACAGGACCGCGCGTGCGGTCGTCCACAGCTCGGCGTCCAGGTCGGGATGCAGGTCGGCGACGGCGGCGGCCGTCTCGGCCAGGTGGTTGACGAAGAGGCAGTAGACGACGCGGTTCCAGCCGCGTCCGGGGTCGTAGATGAGGGATTGGCGGACGCGCGGCGGCAGATCCGCCAGTTCGTCGGCGAGGGCCCGTCCCGCCACCAGCTTGGTGCCCTCCAGGTCGCGGAACACCGCGCGCAGGGGCATGCCGTCGTCGTCGACGGCGATGAGCACGTTCTGCAGGTGGGGTTCCAGGACGACGCCGTGTTCCACGTAGGCGTGCAGTACGGGAGGCGCCACCCGTTGCACGTAGGCCCGCCACCAGGCGAGGGCGCCGTCGGGGGTGGCCATCGCGGGGAGCCCGGGCAGCAGCGTTCCGTACGGGTCGGCCAGCGCCCCTGCCAGCAGCGGGGTGCCGGGCAGGTCGCGTATGCCCCGACGGAGGATGACGCCCAGCCCCTCGTAGAGGGCGCGGTCGGCCAGCGCCGCGGTGCGGTAGGCGGGCTCGGCGAGCAGGACGCAGTCGTCGAACCGGGCGCCGAGCGTCGTGAAGACGGGGCGGAGCAGGCGGTCCAGGACGACGGCGCCGGCCAGTTCGTACCAGGAGTTCTTGCGGACGCAGTTGGTGATGCGCACGTCCAGGCTGAATTTGCAGAACAGGTCGGCGTCCGGGACGTACACGGTGCGGACGGAGGACGTCGGTGCGGCCTCAGGCCCGCAGGGGCCGAGGTCGTGGACGAGGCCCTCGGAGAGGGCGCGGCGGAGCAGGGGGCGGTCGGCGAGCAGAGACAGCTGCCAAGGGTGCGCCGGGAGCGCCCGGTAACCGGGGGGAACAGCCGGGCCGAGGGCCTCGAGTGCGGAGAAGGCGTCCGTGTCTCCTTCTTCGGCGACGAGTTCCTGCCTGACGGCGAGCCAGTGGGGCCGGAAGCGGGCGCGCGCCTCGGGGGCGTACGGGAGCCATTGCTCAGGCGCCCCCTGGCGGGCCTTGGGGGAGGGATGGAAGCGATGCCCCGCGATGAGGGATTGCTCGGACTCCACATACCGGTGGACGGCGGGTGAGGGGAGTGCACCGGAGGGGGAGTCGCCTCGCGCCCGCAGGATCGCGGTCAGGGCGGCGTGGCTGTCGGCGACCTGGGCGGCGAATTCGGGGTTGGCTTCACCGGTGGCGAGTTCCAGTTCACCGGCGACGAGGTCGCTGAGCCGGTCCCAGGGGGCGGCGAGCCATTCGTCGTCGCGCCGCTCCTCGTACGGGGGGACGAGGCGGTATGAGGGGCCGGCCGAGGGGCGCGCGAGGCGCGCGCGCAGGACGACCCCGACGCGGGGAAGCCGGACGACGAGATGCGCGTCGTCCTGCCACACCTGCTGCTCGGGTGCGCAGACCTCGCGCACCAGGCAGTTGAGCAGGGCGGTCGCCGTGACGTCGTCGGCGGTGAACGTCGTCGTTCGCGTCAAGAGCACGGTTCGATGTCCCGGAGGTAGTTGGGCCCGGGCGGGCCGTAGTGCTTGTTGATATCGGCGGCCCCTGTACGGGCCTTGTCCACGAGCGTCCCCGCGGTGACCATCGCCTTGGTGGGCAGCCGGTCGGCGTCCAGCGTGCGGGAGCGCAGGAACGCGTCCTCCGGGCCCAGCGCGGCGTCCAAGCGGTCCCGGATCATCGCCAGGCCCGTCCGCAGCGGCAGCAGTCCCCGTTCGGCCAGTCCGAAGGCGAGGGCCGCGGCGCACAGGTGCAGGGTGATCGTGACGAAGACGCGCGCCAACGCCTCGGGGTCGCGCGTGGTCATCCGCGGGTCGGCGAACCCGGCGGCCGCGTCGGCGGCAGGGCCGAGGGCGCCCGCGAGCCGGTCGGGGTCGATGAGCGTCCCGTCGTTGTCCTTGAGCAGCAGGGACGGTGTCTCGTCGCCGGTGAGGACCAAGGACACGTTCTGCTGGTGCGCCTCCAGGGCGATGCCGTAGCGGAACAAGGTGACGTTCCAGCGCAGCAGCACGTCCAGGTAGGCGCCGAACAACGCCGGTACGTCCCACTGCTCGATCACGTGCGTGCCGTCCGGGGCCTTGGCCAGAAGGGCCGCGACCGGCACGACGTGGGCGTGTGCCGTGACTTCTGGGAACCGGCGCACGAGGTAGCCGAGCATGGGGGAGTCGGCGTGCCCGAACGTCTGCTCGTCGGCGAGCAGGACGGGCATGCCGGGCTCGCGGTCCAGGACGAGGCGCAGTATGCGTTCGACCAGTGCCCCGTCCGGCAGTGTCCTCGGCACGATGGTGCGTCGATTGCGCAGGCCCAGGGTGCTTGTCGGCAGCGGCATCTTCAGATGCGTGAGCGGGGCGACGGCAACCGTGCGCATCGACAGCGTGGGGACGACCTCTACCCGGGCATCGGGGGCGAGCATGACGTCATCGTGATTGAGGACGTGCCGCGCCGATAGGGGATGCACCGGGAAGAGTTCGTGCGTGGTCGCCATCGCCGGGGCCAAACCGACGTCTTCGGGGGAAGGCCACCATGCGGGCTTCACGCCCGTCGTCGTGACCTGTTCGCGTGGGACCGCCGCCCAGCGCAGCGGGAAGGACGGGGCGAATTCAGGGGCGTGGGCCCGTTGGTCCTGTTCGGTCAGGCCGGTGCGCGCCAAGCCGGTGGGATAGACAGGGTGGTCGTTGTATGCGGCGAGCGTGTCGTAATACGTGCCTGGGCCCCGGCGGCGCTCCCCGGGGATTCTGTCCAATCGGGCGAGCATTTCCGGGTGCACGCGCTTGTGCAGCCGCATAGTGGCGAGCGCGTCACGGCATTCGCGCTCGAACGACGCGATGTCGTCGCGGGGGTCCGCCACGTGGCGGGCCAGCCGGAGGACGTCGTCCAGTCCCAGGTCCTGCCCGGGTTCCACGGCGAAGTCGTACAGGAAGCGGTGGGGGCGCAGCCGTATGGGCGGCAAGTCCGGCGACGCCAGAGTGCGCTTGTCGGGGTCTACGAAACGGCGCAGGTTCCCGTAGTTCTCGCGCAGTAGCGCGTCCAGTACGCGGCATGCCAGTGCGCGCTCGCACGCGTCCGGATTCGGTGCGGTCATGTGATGGTCCACGTGTGCGCTGCGCGGAAGCGGGCTATGGCGGCTTCGACGTCGGCCCGGGCCGGTCCGATGGCGCGGATCGTGCCCAGGTAGTCGCGGTTGGTGCGGGTCAGTTCGAACGTCTCGCCCACGGACCGCTGCGGCAGGTAGGCCAGTCGTACCGGGCCGTCGGTCAGTTCGACGGCGCCGGGAGCCGCCGCCAGCGTGCCGCCCCGGTCGGCGATGACGACGTCCGCTACCGCATGGCCGCCCGCCGGCTTCTCGATGGGCGGCAGGGGCTCGCCCAGGTGCACCCGCAGGATCGTTTCGTGCAGGGGGACGCCCAGCAGGTCCGCCAACAGGAAGTCGCAGTGGTCGCCGATGAGCCGGTAATTCACCTCGATCAGCCGGGCGCGGCCCTCGTGCACGACGAACTCGGTGTGGCACATCCCGAAACCCACGCCCAGGGCGTCCAGTTGCGCGAGGACCTGGTCGGTCTCTGGAGGCGGCGGGGCCCACTCCAGGCGTTCCTCGATGAAGTGCGGGGGCGGCGACAGCCGTGTGCGGAACGAGCCCAGCACCCGCGTTTCACGGCCGTCGCCGAGCGTCTCCAAGGTGTGCAGCCGTCCTGGCAGATATTCCTCGACCACCAAGGAGTCGGAGCGGCGCGCCCGGATCTGGGCGCGACGGGCCGCCAGCTCATCGGGGTCCTGCACCAAGAAGACGTCTTCGCTGGCCACGCCTTCCCGGGGTTTGAGCACGAGGGGGTAGGGGGCGTCGGCCGGGACGCGGTCGGCGTCCGCGGAGAAGACAGGGTCCAGATCGGCCAGGTGACGGCGCATGAGCGCCTTGTTCTTCGCCCGGGTGGCCGCGCGCCAGTCCTTGGCG
This sequence comes from Actinomadura viridilutea, assembly GCA_003001795.1. Lineage (GTDB taxonomy): Bacteria > Actinomycetota > Actinomycetes > Streptosporangiales > Streptosporangiaceae > Spirillospora > Spirillospora viridilutea. The sequence goes on from PVNI01000001.1 coordinate 687,320, forward strand.
GGAAGGTCGAAGTAGGCGGCGGCCAGGGCGGTGGGGGCCTGCAGGAAGTCGCTGTTGGAGAAGATCGCGCGCGGTTCCCCGTCCAGGGCGGCCACGCACGCGACGATGCTCCGATAGTCCGTGACGTCGCACTCCACGACCGGCACCGGGTGGGCGTACGCGTGCTGGGCGGGACGGTCGGTGAGCAGCACGACGTCCAGACCGCGGGCTTCCGCCAGGCGGACGGCCGCGGGCAGGAACCCGTGGGTGACCGAGTCGGTCGCCTTGCCGGCGACGAGGTACAGCGAGGCGGCCACGGCGCCCCTTTCAAGTGAGGTAAGCCTTGCCTAACTCGCCGCACACGATAGCGGCGAGGCCCCGCCCCGCGTGCGCGAAACGCCGTCACGGCGCCAAGATGAGCGCATGGACCTCCTCGACCGGTGGACCGCTCTGGCCGGACCCGAGGCCCGGGTGCTCGGAGAGCGGCTGGTCGCCCGCTATTCGGAGGAGCACCGCCGCTACCACGACCGCGAGCACCTCGTCGCCGTCCTCGACATGGTCGACGAGCTGGCGCGGTTCGCCGCCGACCCCGACCTGGTCCGGCTCGCGGCCTGGTTCCACGACGCCGTCTACGATCCCGCCCGCGCCGACAACGAGAAGCGCAGCGCGCGCCTGGCCCGCTGCATGCTCGCCGACACCGACCTGACGCCGGACGCCGTCGAGGAGGTGGCCCGTCTCGTCGAGCTGACCGAGTCGCACGCGCCCGACGAGGACGATCGCAACGGCCGGGTCCTGTGCGACGCGGACCTCGCCGTGCTGGGCTCCGACCCCGAGCGCTACGCCGCCTACGCCGCCGCCGTACGCGAGGAGTACTCCTTCGTCCCCGACGAGGTGTTCAAGGCGGGCCGCGCGCGGATTCTCAGAAGCCTGCTCGATCTGCCCGTCCTGTTCCACACCCCGACGGCGCGCGCCCGCTTCGAGGAGCGCGCCCGGAAGAACATCTCGACGGAGCTGACGCTGCTGGAAGGCTGATCTGAACGACGGCCGGAACGCTTCGCCCGCGGGCGGAGCGTCAACGCCGGACCGTCTTGCGGCGGCGCAGCCCCGCGCGGGTGAGGCGCCGCAGCAGCTCCTGGCACCCCACGGGAGCGGCGCCCAGAGCGACGGCCGTCTCGTACAGTTCCGATGGCACGTCGTAGTGGTCGCGTTCGAACGCCCTGGGCGGCAGCCCCAATCGCGCCGCGAACGCGTGCAGCTCCTCATAGGAGACGTCGCTGACCATGTGGGACCACACCCGGCCCCGGGCAGGCCACAACGGCGGGTCGATGAGGATCAAAACACCTCCACCATGTCCCGGCCCACGGATCCCCTACAGTGCCAGACGGAACAACGTGCAAGGGAGCCGTGCAAGGGGGCATGGTCGATGGACGTAGCCGCATACATCCAGGACAACAAGGCCGAGTTCTTCGCCGACCTCAAAGAGTGGCTGGCGATCCCCTCCATCTCGGGACACCCCGGGCACACGGAGGACGTGCGGCGTTCGGCGCACTGGCTGTCCGAGTATCTGCGCACCATGGGGTTCCCCACCGTGGAGGTGTGGGAGACGCGCGGCCTCCCCGCCGTCTTCGCCGAATGGCCCGCGGCCGATCCGGATGCCCCCGCCGTGGTCGTCTATGGCCACCACGACGTCCAACCGGTCGAGCCCTTGGACGAATGGGAGACCGACCCCTTCACCCCCGTGGAGAAGGGCGACCAGCTCATCGCCCGCGGCGCGTCCGACGACAAGGGGCAGGTGTTCTTCCACACCCTGGGCCTGCGCGCGCTGCTGGCCGCGACGGGCGCCACCGCCCCGCCGGTGACGATCAAGCTGCTGGTGGAGGGCGAGGAGGAGTCGGGGTCGGTGCACTTCGCCGAGCTGCTCCGGGAGCACCGCGACCGGCTCGCCTGCGACGCCGTCGTCATCAGCGACACCACCATGTGGTCCGCCGACGTGCCGTCCATCTGCACGGGCATGCGCGGGCTCACCGAGGCGGAGGTCTCCCTGTACGGGCCCGACACCGACCTGCACTCCGGGTCGTTCGGCGGCGCCGTGCCCAACCCGCTGCACGCGCTGGCGGAGCTCCTGGCGGCGCTGCACGACGACGACGGGCGCGTCACCCTGCCCGGCTTCTACGACGACGTCGTCCCGATCACCGACGAGGAGCGCGAGCTGTTCGCCCGGCTGCCGTTCGACGAGGACGCCTGGCTGCGCACCGCCGGGAACAGCCGCGCCGCGTACGGGGAGAAGGGCTACACCACTCTGGAGCGCGTGTGGGCGCGCCCGACGGCCGAGGTCAACGGCATGTGGGGCGGCCACACAGGCCCGGGGGGCAAGACCATCATCCCCCGCGAGGCGCACGCCAAGATCTCGTTCCGCCTGGTCGCGAACCAGGAGCCGCGGAAGGTGCAGGAGGCGTTCCGCGCCTGGGTGGCCGACAACACCCCGCCCGGCATCCGCGCCGAGGTCAAAATCCCCGGCGGGGGCGTGCGGCCCTGCTTCTCGCCGATCGACTCCCCGGGAGTGCAGGCGGCCCGCCGCGCCATGGAGCGGGCCTTCGGCAAGCCGGTCCTGTTCACCCGTGAAGGAGGCAGCGGTCCCGAGGCGGACCTGGCCGACATCCTGGAGGCGCCGCTGGTCTTCCTCGCGGTGGGCCTGGACGACGACAGGATCCACGCCCCGAACGAGAAGGTGGAGATGCCGCTGCTGCTCAAGGGCGCGGAGGCGTCCGCCTACCTGTGGGAAGAGCTGGCCACCGCTTTGCGTTAGCGCCGCTGTGGCGTCCAAGCCCCGCACCGCCTCGTCCGCCGCTGGAGGGACCTCGTTGCCGGAGCCGTACGAAACCCTGGAATGGCTGGCGCTGGCACGCGGCGACATCGACCGCGTGGCCGAACGCCGCCGCGACGACGCCTGGTTGAGCGAGGCGTGGGCGGACCCGGCGACGCGCGTGCTCGTCGTGGAGCGCGGCAAGGCCCTCGTGCAAGGCGACGAAAAGCCGCGGCTGCTGCTGCTCCCTCCCGCTGCGGCGCCCCAGGGCGAGCGATACCTGCTGGGCGTCGATGACGACGGCGTCGCCTACTTCGCCGTGGCAGCGCCCCTGCCCGTCGTGGAAGGCGCCCGCGCGGCGGGGCTGCGGCACGTGGGGGCGGTGCTGGACGACCGCGACTCCGGGCTGCTCACCCACGCCGTCGCGTTGGAACACTGGCATTCCACGCACCGCTACTGCCCTTCCTGCGGCGGCCCCACCGAACTCGCCGCCGCCGGTCACGTCCGCGTGTGCCCCGCGGACGGCAGCGAGCATTTCCCCCGCGTCGACCCGGCGGTCATCATGCTGCTGCGGGACGAGCGCGACCGGGTGCTGCTGGCCCGCGGCCCCGCCTGGCCGGAGAACCGCCGCTCGATCCTCGCCGGATTCGTCGAACCCGGCGAGTCCCTGGAGCAGGCCGTGGCGCGCGAGGTGCGCGAGGAGGTCGGCCTCCCCGTCCGGGACGTGCGCTACCTCGGCAGCCAGCCGTGGCCGCTGCCGCGCAGCCTCATGGTCGGGTTCTTCGCCCGCACCGACGGCGACCTCCCGCTGCGCACCGACCCGGAGGAGATCCTGGACGCGGCCTGGTACACGCGCGAGGAGCTGCGGGCGGCGGTGGAGGCGGGCGAGGTGCTGCTCCCGCCGCCCCTGTCCATCGCCGCCCAGCTCATCAAGCGCTGGTACGGCGGGCCGCTCCCCGGGACGTCCGACTTCTGACCCGGCAGGGCGGGCCGCCGTCAGGCGCCCTGGCCGTCGAGCTCGGCCAAATGGCGCTTGACCTCCTTCGCGCTGGGGTTGGTGAGCACGATGCTGTCGCCGATGGTCACGGTGGGGACGGTCTGGTTGCCGCCGTTGACGCTCATCACGAACTCGGCGGCCTTCGGGTCCCGCTCGATGTCGATCTCGACCATCTCGATGCCGTCCCGGGCCAGCTGGCTCTTGAGCCGCCGGCAGAAGCCGCACCACGACGTGGTGTACATGGTGACCCGCCCGGTGGGCCGTCGGGTCTCATCGGCGGTCGGAGTGGCCATCGGTGCCTCTGTCTCCTTCGGTCGCTTCGTCTGAGCTCGTCCGCCCGCGGTGGCCGCGCCGGACGCCTCAGTGCGAACGCCGCGGGCCGGCGCCGCATTCCGGAGGTTATCCACAGGTCGCGCGGGTGGACCATCCGGTCCCCGGCTGCTGCCACGATGGAGGAATGTTGGCAGACGCGGTTCTGGAAGGGCTCGATCCGGAGCAGCGGGCCGTGGCCGAGGCGGTGCGCGGCCCGGTGTGCGTGCTGGCGGGCGCGGGCACCGGCAAGACCAGGGCGATCACCCATCGGATCGCCTACGCCACGCTCACCGGGGTGGTGGCGCCGCAGCGGGTGCTGGCGGTGACGTTCACCAACCGGGCCGCCGGGGAGCTGCGCGCGCGGCTGCGGCGGCTGGGCGCGCCGGGCGCGCAGGCCCGCACCTTCCACGCCGCGGCGCTGCGGCAGCTGACGTACTTCTGGCCGCGGGTCATCGGCGGCGAACCGCCCCGGATCATCGAGTCGAAGATCGGGCTGGTGGCGGACGCGGCGCGCGTCCTGCGCCTGCCGTACGGCCGCACCGAGCTGCGCGACGTGGCCGGCGAGATCGAGTGGGCCAAGGTCACCCAGACCCGCCCCGAGGACTACACCGCCGCGGCGGCCGCCGCCGCGCGCCGTCCCCCCGTCGACGCGGCCGACGTCGCCCGCGTCTACGACATGTACGAGACGCTGCGGCGCGAGCGCAACCTGCTGGACTTCGAGGGCATGCTGGAGCTGACCGTCGCGGTGCTCACCGAGCATCCCGAGGTGGCCCGGCAGGTCCGCGACCAGTACCGGTACTTCGTGGTCGACGAGTTCCAGGACGTCAACCCGCTGCAGATGCTGCTGCTGGAGGCGTGGCTGGGCGAGCGCGACGACCTGTGCGTGGTCGGCGACCCCAACCAGACCATCTACTCGTTCACCGGCGCCACCCCGTCCTACCTGCTCGACTTCACCAAGCGCTTCCCCGACGCCAAGGTCGTCAAGCTGGTGCGCGACTACCGGTCCACGCCGCAGGTGGTGCGGCTGGCCAACGGCGTCATCGGGCAGGCGGCGGGCGAGGCGGCGCGGCGGCACCGGCTGGAGCTGGTCGCGCAGCGCCCCGACGGGCCCGAGCCGGTGTTCGTGTCCTACGACGACGAGGTCGCCGAGGCCGACGACGTCGCCCGCCGCGCCCGCAAGCTCATCGACGAGGGCGTGCCCGCGCGCGAGATCGCCGTCCTCTACCGGGTGAACGCCCAGTCGGAGACCTACGAGTCGGCGTTCGCGGCGGCGGGCGTGCCGTACGTGGTGCGCGGCGCCGAGCGGTTCTTCGAACGCCCCGAGGTGCGGGAGGCGGTGGTCCGGCTGCGCGGCGCGGCCCGGGCCGCGACCGACGTCGAGACCGACGGCATGGGCCTGGTCGACGCCGTGCGGCACGTCCTCACCGGGGCGGGCTTCAGCGAACGCCCGCCCGAGGGCGCCGGCGCGGCCCGCGAGCGCTGGGAGTCGCTGGCCGCGCTGGCCCAGCTCGCCGAGGACATCGCGGCCGCCGATCCGTCCGCGGGGCTGCCCCAGTTCGTGGCCGAGCTTGAGGAGCGGGCCGCGGCCCAGCACGCCCCCGCGCTGGAGGGCGTCACGCTGGCCTCGCTGCACGCCGCCAAGGGCCTGGAGTGGGACGCGGTGTTCCTCGTGGGCCTGGTCGAGGGCACGCTGCCGATCGTCTACGCCGAGACGCCCGAGCAGATCGAGGAGGAGCGCCGCCTGCTCTACGTGGGGGTGACGCGCGCCCGCGAGCACCTCACGCTCTCCTGGTCGCTGTCGCGCTCGCCGGGCGGCGCGCCCCGGCGCCGGGTGTCGCGCTTCCTGGACGGCCTGACGCCCATGGCGCAGACGCCGACCCCCGCCCGCGCCCGCCGCGCCAAGCGGCGCGGCGGCCTGGGCCCGCAGCCGTGCCGGGTGTGCGGGCGTCCGCTGACCGCGGCGATCGAACGCAAGCTCGGCCGGTGCGAGGACTGCCCGGCGGAGATCAACGAGGAGCTGCTGCTCGCCCTGCGCGACTGGCGCGCCCGCACGGCCGACGAGCAGCGCATCCCCGCGTACGTGGTGTTCACCGACGCCACCCTGCAGGCCATCGCCGAGCACGTCCCCGAATCCCTGGAGGACCTGGCCCGCATCCCCGGCGTCGGCCGCGTCAAGCTGGAGCGCTACGGATCGGATGTCCTCGCCCTGTGCCGCGGCGCCGACCCCGCCGATCCCGGATGACCGCCGCCGATCCCGAGCCGCCGGCCACGAGGCCGACGAGCCGTTCCCCGACCTCGCGATGGGGGACGGCGGGACGATCGCCATTGCGCGTGCGCAGATCGCCTGGGGCCGACACCTTCGACTGGCACACCGGGGGCGGGGTGTCGCCGGCGTCCTCCGCGCTCGCGGGCGCGGACGGCGGGACGGGCGCCATTGTGCGGGAGGATTGCCTGGGCCGGCGTCCTCGATTGGCATACCGGGGCCGGGGCGTCGCCGGCGTTTTCCGGGCTCGCGATGGGGGACGGCGGGACGATCGCCATTGCGCGTGCGCAGATCGCCTGGGGCCGACACCTTCGACGGGCACACCCAGGGCAGGGCGTCGTTGGCGTCCTTCGGGCTCGCGATCGGGGGCGGCGGGGCGGCCGCCGTTGTGCGTGCGGATTGCTTGGGTCGACGTTCTCGACTGGCACACCGGGGCCGGGGCGTCGACGGCGTCGTCCGCGCTCGCGATGGCGGAGGGCGGGACGCTCGCCGGGCATGGGTGAGATCTCCACCACACCGGTCGGTTTGCGACACTATCGGCCGTGAAGGAGTCCTTGAAAGAGCTGCTCGACCTGCTGGACCTGGAGCAGATCGAGAACGACATCTTCCGCGGCCGCAGCCCCGAGGAGCGCCAGCAGCGGGTGTTCGGCGGGCAGGTCGCGGGGCAGGCGCTGGTCGCGGCGGGGCGGACGGTCCCGGTCAACCGGCCGGTGCACTCGCTGCACGCCTACTTCATCCGGCCCGGCGACCCCTCGGTGCCCATCGTGTACACCGTCGACCGGGTCCGGGACGGCCGTTCCTTCACCACGCGCCGGGTGCTGGCCGTCCAGCACGGCAAGGCGATCTTCAGCCTGTCGGCGTCGTTCCAGGTCGTCGAGGACGGCCCGAGCCACCAGGCCGCGATGCCCGACGCGCCCGACCCGGAGACGCTGCCGCCCGCGCTGGAGCGGCTGACCCCGATCTTCGGCGAGCGCGCCGCCGCCGAGTTCGTGAGCCGGCGTCCGTTCGACGTGCGGCACGCCACCCCGCTCACCTGGGAGGCCGCCAAGGACCCCGCCCTGGTCACCCCCGAGTCCAAGGTGTGGCTGCGGGTCGACGGCGAGCTGCCCGACGACCCGTTGCTGCACGTGTGCCTGATGACCTACGCCTCGGACATGACGCTGCTGGACACCGTGCTGCTCAACCACGGCCTGGCCTGGGGCGACAACCGCGTCATGGGCGCCAGCCTGGACCACGCCATGTGGTTCCACCGGCCGTTCCGGGCCGACGAATGGCTGCTGTACTACCAGGACACGCCGTTCGCCGGGGGCGCGCGCGGCCTCGCCCGCGGTCAGGTCTTCACCCGCTCCGGGGAGCTGGTCGTGTCGGTCATGCAGGAAGGGCTGATCCGGGTCGGCGACCGGTCGTAGCGACGCGCGTCGACCCCTTGCGAGCGCCGCCGCCCCCGGAACTGAGGTCGCCGACGGGGCGGCGGGCCGCGGCCCGCGAGGTGCTGCCCGCACCATTAGACGCTCGCCGCGGCGCCGAGGTTCTCTCCAAATCGGGTGAACTCACCCACAAAACTGCAGGTCAAAAATACCTTGCCTGCTTCGAGCGAGTACCCGTACGCTCGAACGCGAGCATTCAGACGGCCCTGCCGACTCGGATCATCTGTTGTCCGGACCGGGGCCCCGAGGAGCCAGAGAGGTGGTGTGCAGTCCGGTGATCACGACTTCGAACGTCGCGGAGCAGAGCATCCGGACCGTGCTGCGTCCTGGCGTCGCACCGGCGTATCGCGGACGGTCCGCGCACGCCGCCTCGGGCTCCGTCCTCGGCGGTGAAGCCTCGCTGATCAGCGGCGACGCGTGGTCCCTGCGGCTGCGCGTGTCCGCCGATCCGTGCGACGTGCGTCAGGCGCAGCGTGTCCAGATCGAGCAGGGGCGCGGTGTCTTTGCACTTCTCGCCGAAGGCAATGACGTCATGGCTCCGGCCACGGCCCACGTGGGCGCCTCCTTCACCGAGCTGAAGGGTGGCGTGTCGGGTCCGTATCCCTGGAGGCGACCGGTCTAGCAGTGCCGGCAAGCCCCCAGGGCCGCGGATCCAGACACCGGATCCGCGGCCCTTCTCATTTGCCCAGACAACCCACCGACACGACCGTTGAGACCCAACGAGAGGAAGCCAAGGGTGACCGTGATGCAGGGGGCGCTCGCGATGAGCGAGGAGGACCTCACGCTTCCGTGCCGGACCGACCCGGAGCTGTTCTTCGCCGAGGACCCCGCCGACGTCGAACTGGCCAAGTCGCTCTGCCTGGAGTGCCCGCTCCGCAAGGCGTGCCTGGCCGGCGCGCTGGAGCGCAAGGAGCCCTGGGGCGTGTGGGGCGGCGAGCTGTTCGTCCGCGGCGTCATCGTTCCGCGCAAGCGGCCGCGTGGCCGTCCGCGCAAGAACCCGCTGCCGGACGGCGCCGGGGTCTGACGGCCGGACGGGACGGCCGGTACGCCCCGACGGCGTGAACGCTCCGACGAGCACCGACGATCGTGATGCCGACACTCGGCCGAGCGGACCGGGGGAGCGCGGCTCCGGGACGGGGCCGCGCCCCTCGGCCGCCAGGGAGAACACCATGACCATGGATGTCCGGGACCGGGTCCCCGCCCGCGCGGCGCGGGGCCCGGCCCCCGCCTTCGACGCCCCCGAGCTCGAAGCCCTCGTCTTCGAGAAGCGGGCCTTCGAAGGCCGGGCCCTCGCGCTCGACGAGGACGCCCGCCGCCGGATCGCCGTCCGGGTGCGCGCCATGCGCCGCGCCCGCCGCGACGCGCGCGTCCGAGCGGCTCGGGTCCGCCGCGCGCTGCTCGGCTGACCCGGACGGCCCGAGCGGCACGTGCACGCGTTCCGGGAGCCCGCCGGTCGCAGGCGCCGCCCGTTCTTTCGGATGGTTTGACGGGCGGGCGCCTCCCGGCGGGCGGCGGGAACGCGCGGCGGCCCTACGCCTCCGCCGCGCGTTCCACACCAGCGGGGCCCCGCGCATCGCCGAGGTGCGCGGGGCCCCGCTGCCGTGTCACCGGACGAAACCTCCTCGGACAGCCGGTCGGCCGAGCTGTTCGCCGGGGACGCGGCGGCCCCGGTGCTGGCCGCCGAGCGGTCGCCATGGGCCCCCGGGTGTCCGTGTCCGACGGCGCGGACGCCGAGGCCCGCCGCGCGCCGCGCGCCACGAGGCGGGCCTGACCACCGCCGAGGTCCCGGATCAGCCGGCGAGATCCTCCGCGTCCGTCACGTCCTCGTCCATCAGGTCCGCCGGCTCGGGCTCGTCGCCGAAGCCGGGAATCCAGCGCAGCGACTCGGCGCGGGCGGGGATCTCGCATTCCAGCTGGCACAGCACGCCGGTGCCCGCCGACAGCACCCGGTGCACGATCACGTACTCGGGCGGCAGGTTCAGCTGGCGCACCACGTTGGTCGGCCGCAGGTCGGTGACCCGGGCGGCCATGTCGCGCAGCCACTCGCGGGTGAACTTGAAGGTCTCGGTGACGAACGGCTCGGTGATCGGCGCCAGGAACGCCTGCAGCGCCTCGGTGTCGATCTCGACGCCCTCGCGGATGAAGTCCTCGCGGCGCAGCGCCTCCTCGATCTCGCCGATCTCGGCCATGGTGCCGATGCGCAGCAGCCGCCCCATCCGGTACTGGAACTCCGGCGGGATGCGGTCGACGGCGCCGAAGTCCATCACGCCGAGCCGGCCGTCGTCGAGGATGCGGAAGTTGCCCGGGTGCGGGTCGCCGTGCAGCAGGCCGCAGCGGCGCGGACCCGACAGCAGGAACCGGCAGTACAGCAGGGCCGCGTGGTCGCGCTCCCGCTGGTCGCCCTCGGCGATGATCTTGGAGAGGGGGACGCCGTCCATCCACTCGGTGACCAGGACGTCCCCGGCCTGCGCGACGACGGCGGGCACCCAGAAGTCGGGGTCGTCGGCGTACGCCTCGTGCACGATGCGCTGCGACTGCGCCTCGATGGTGTAGTCGAGCTCCTCGGCGATGCGCTCGCGCAGCTCGGCCAGCATCGACTTGACGTCCAGGCCGGGCATGAGCACCGCGAACAGCTTCGCCAGCCGCGACAGCTGGTTGAAGTCGCTGAGCAGCGCCTGGCCCGCGCCCGGATACTGCACCTTGACGGCGACCGCGCGGCCGTCCTCCCACACGCCCCGGTGCACCTGCCCGATGGACGCGGCGGCCGCCGGGGTGTCGTCGAACTCGCGGAAGCGGTCCCGCCAGTCCGCGCCGAGGGCGTCCGCCAGGACCTGGTGGACGGTGCTCGCGGGCAGCGGCGGCGCGGCCTCCTGCAGCCGCGTCAGCGTCGCCCGGTAGGGGCCGGCGATCTCCGGGGGCAGCGCCGCCTCGAAGATGGACAGCATCTGGCCGAGCTTCATCGCCCCGCCCTTGAGCTCGCCCAGCACCTTGAACAGCTGCTCGGCGGTGCGCTGCTGGATCTCGACGGCCACGGCCTCGGCGGACTTGCCGAACGTGCGCTTGCCCACCCCGAGCGCGGTGCGCCCGGCGAAGCCGAGGGGCAGGGACGCCAGTTTCGCGGACCGCGTCACCGCGCGGCGGGGGAGATCGCTCACGGCGACCATTGTCGAGGATGACTGTCGTTCACGCCACAACGATCCGTGGAGGTCGGCCGCACTCGGCCCCGCTACCGCCGCGCTGCCGGCGACAACGATGTAAGTGTGCGCTTGCTCACCTTGGCGGTGCGGCGCCCGCGGCCGCCGGGGTCGCGGGACGGAGGCGCGTGACCGGGGACGGGCGGTTCGCCTCGTCGCCGCGGCCCGTGCCGTTCACGGCTCCCATGGGGCCGACGGGTACCGCGCCCCCTTCCGTGACGTGGGATGGCGTCGCGCCGGTCGGCGCGACGACGCCGACGGACGGCCAGGCGTTCGGCGGCCAACGACGTCACCACCGGCATCACGGTCTGCACCAGCCAGGCGACGGCGTTCTGCGGCAAGCCCAGGCGACGGGCCGTCCGGCGGGACAGCGGCGCCAGCAACCGGCTCGCCAGCCTGCCCAGTGCGGCCCCGGCGACGCCGCCGCCGATCCGCGCCGCCGCCCACCGCGCGCCCCCGGTCCGGGGGCTCGTGACGGGCGAGACCTTGGTGTGCGCGTTCTCTCGCGGCGCTCCCGTCCGTTCGCTTCGGCCTGCGCGCGCTCTCCGCAGGGCCGGGTGTGCGCCGTTGGAGCCCTGCCGCGGCATCGCTCGGGCTTCGGTCCGTCGTCGTCGCCTGTACCTGGTCACTGTGCACCCCCGAAGTCCGGCCGGTGATGGAAGCGGCGAGGCCGAGTCGCTACGATGTGCGACCGTTCCGTTACGTACCCGGCTCGTCGGGGCGGAATGCCCCGGCCCGCCTCCCCCCTCGTGGAGCGGCCCGGACGCGGCGCAATCTGATCTCACGACGGCGGGAGCGCCGTCCGCCGCGGGCGACGCGGCCTGCGGAAAGGCTGTGGAACGCCCTGTGGAGCGCCCGGCGCGGCGCTGTGGACAAGATCCACAAGGGCTGTGGAAACTCGGTGCCGACGGCAAAAAACACGGCTCTGACCTGCCGCGATATCAAACACCCCCTGTGGAGGACGCAAAAACTTAGGTACCGTTCTGGCGTGCCGCCAAATGTTGAGGTCCGCCGCAGCAGCCGACGTAGGCGGACGGTGTCCGCCTACCGTGACGGGGACAAGGTCGTCGTGATGCTCCCCTCACGGCTCTCCAAGGCGGAAGAGGAACAGTGGATCGCGACCATCCTGGAACGGCTGGCGGAGAAGGAGCGCCGCCGCCGTCCCACCGACGCCGACCTGCAGGCGCGGGCCCGTGAGCTGTCCCGCCGCTACCTGGGCGGACGCGTCGAGCCGGTGAGCGTGCGGTGGGTCGGCAACCAGCGCTCCCGCTGGGGGTCCTGCACGCCGGACGACGGCACCATCCGCCTCTCCACGCGGCTGCGCGGCATGCCCACCTGGGTGGTCGACTACGTCCTGGTGCACGAGCTGGCCCACCTGATCGTCCCCGGGCACGGCCCCGGGTTCTGGGAGCTGGTGTCCAACTATCCCAAGGCGGAACGGGCGCGCGGCTACCTGGAGGGCGTCGCGGCGGCCGCCCACCTGCCCCTCGAGGCCGAGGACGAGGAGCTGCGCGAGGCCGCCGGGTGAGCGGAGAGGCGACGCGGCGCGCCCCGTTCGTCGCGGTGCTGGCCCTGCGCGGGGACGACGGCTCCGGGGACGCGGCGGTCCCCCCGGGCGTCGACCCTGATGAGTTCCGGCTGGCCCTGCTGGAGGACACCTACGAGACCGCCGCCGGGCTCGACCTGGTCACCCCCGCGCTGGTCCTCGACCCGCCCGACCAGCCCGACGTCGAGGCGATCACCTGGCCCGGCACCCCGATCATCCGAGCCGGCACCCCGGCCGGCGCGTTCGCGGCGCTGCACGCGCTGGGCGCGACCGAGGCGGTGCTGCTGGCCGGGGACGCCCCCGATCTTCCCGGGCTGCACGTCGGCAAGCTGCTGCGCGCCCTCGGCCGCGCGCCCGCCTCCGCCTGCCGGGCCGACGGCGGCGGACTGGTCGCGCTGGCCGCCCGGCTGCCGCTGCCCGGGTGGCTGGACGGCGTCCTGCGCGACGTCGACCTCGACGTCCCCGACGCCCTGGAGCGGCTGCGCGCCGCCGCGCCCCGCCCCGGCCTGGTGCCGCAGGGACCCGCCTGGCACCGCCTGCGCACCCCCGCCGACCTGGCCCGCCTCGACCCGGGCCTGGAGGGGTGGGACAACACCCGCGCGCTGCTCGAAGGCCGCCCCCTCACCGGATGACCCTCCGCCCCCGTCGGCAGATCACAGGGGGCGGATCACGGGAACCGGGTCACAAGGGGCAGGTCACAGGGACAGCGCCCGCGCGCGGGCGACCAGGCGGCGCACCACCTCGTCCACGGAGTCGGGCAGCGCGTCCAGCGGGAACCAGCGCAGGTCCGCCGACTCCTCGCTGATCCTGTGCCGCGCGTCCGGCGGCGCGACCGCCACGTACTGCACGTCCAGATGCCACGAGCCCTGCGGATGGCAGCGCACCGCGTGCCGGTCCAACTGGACGGGCCGGGGCCGCGCCAGCCGCAACCCCGCGATCCCCGACTCCTCGGCCGCCTCGCGCAGCGCCGCGTCCGCCAGCGTGGCGTCCCCCGGCTCGCAGTGCCCGCCGAGCTGCAGCCAAGCGCCGATCTTGCGATGCAGCGTCAGCAGCACGCGCGCGGCCGCGGCGTCCAGCACCAGCGTGCTGGCGGTCAGGTGACCGGCCGCGCACCGCCGCCACATGCCGTCGGGATGCACGTCCAGATGCCGCAGGAAATCGCGCCGCAGCCGGTCCTGCTCGGGGTCGGGCGCCCGCCAGGCGTCCAGCACCCGTATCGCGTCGGCGCGCAGCGCCGTGTTCTCCGATCCGGTCATGGACGACGCGTCACATCCTGCCCACGCGGGGGTACAGGGAGTTGGCCGGATGCCGCCGGCGCCGCTCCTGGTCGATCGGCCGCTGCCAGCACAACCCCGCGGCCCGCGCCCCCCGCCGCCTGATCACGGCCATGGACGACCCCGGCGCGTAGACGCAGCCGTTGACCCGCTGACCGCCGCCGAAGCCGTGGCCGTACCCGCCCCCGGGCCTCACGATCGGGACCCGGAGCCGTCGTCGCCGGAGCCCGGGCCGCCGTCCGGGCCGCCGTCGTCCTCGTCGTCGCCCCGGTCCTTCTCGTCGTCCGGAACGTCCTTGGTCAGGGCGGAGATGTCCAGGTCGGACAGGCCCTCCACCTCCGGCCGGCCGTGCACGTAGCCCTGGGGGTCGTCCAGGTCGTCGGCGGTCGGCAGCAGGTCGGGGTGCCCCCACACCGCGTCGCGGCCCTGCACCCCGCGCACCTCGGTGAGCGAGCGCCACAGGGCGCCCGCCTCGCGCAGCCGCCGCGGCCGCAGCTCCAGGCCCACCAGCGTGGCGAACGTCCGCTCGGCCGGGCCGCCGGTGGCGCGGCGCCGCCGCACCGCCTCGGCCAGTTTGACCGTGTTCGGCAGCCGGCCCTCCGCCACCTGGTTGACCACCGTGTCCACCCAGCCCTCGACCAGGGCCAGCGTCGTCTCCAGCCGGGCCAGCGCCGCCTTCTGCCGGGGCGTCTCCTCGGGCTGCAGCTGGATCTCGCCGCCGAGCGCCCGCTGGATCGCCTCGGGGTCGCCGAGGTCCAGGCCCCGCACGGCCTGCTCGATGCCCGACAGGTCCACGGTGATGCCGCGCGCGTACTCCTCGACCGCGCCCAGGATGTGCGACCGCAGCCACGGCACGTGCGCGAACAGCCGCTGGTGCGCGGCCTCCCGCAGCGCCAGGTAGAGCCGCACCTCCTCGGGCGACAGCTCCAGGCCGTCGCCGAACGCGGCCACCCCGGCGGGCAGCAGCGCGCCCACGCCGTCGGGCGCGAGCGGCAGCCCCACGTCGGACGAGCCGACCACCTCGCGGGCCAGCGCCCCCAGCGCCTGCCCGGCCTGGCCGCCCACCATGGCCCCGGCCATCTGCTTGACCATGCCGATCAAGGGGCCCGCCATCGCCTGCACGTCGGCGGGGATGGCGCTCGAGCCCAACGCGCCGCCCATGGACTCGACCATCCGCTCGGCGATCGGGTCGCACACCTGCGCCCACACCGGCAGGGTCTGCTCGATCCACTCCGATCGGCTCCACGCCTGCGGCTTCTGCACGCCCGCGGGCAGCGTCGTCCCCTCGTCCAGCCACAGGTCGGCCAGCCGCAGCGCCTCCTCCACCTGGCGGCGCTCGGCGTCCACAACCGAGGGGTCGCCCTGCTCCACCACGGTGTGGCGGGCTATGTTCTTGGCCAGATCCCAGTTCAGCGGGCCGCCCCCCGCCCCGACCTGAACGCTGCCGATCATGTCGGCGAAGCGGTGCAGCATGTCGGCGAACTGCCGCATGTCGCCCATGGCCTGGAACGGATCCTGGGGCTTGTCCTTATCGCCTCTGTCGTCGTCGCCGTCGCCGGGACGGTTGAAGCCGAAGGGAGTGTTGCTCATCGGTTCGCCCCTGGGATGCATGATGGGCTCATATCCGCAACGTTAGCCGGTCCCGGGGAACTCGCGTACACAGGGAAGGGGGCAGCTCCGTGGCAACGGGCAAGGTTCGCCCTCGGCGTAGCACCGGCCCGGTCGTCGCCGTGACCGGGGCGGCCGCGGGGACGGGACGACTGCTCGCCGCCCGGCTCGCCGGGCGCGAGGAGGTCCGCAAGGTCGTCGCCGTCGACCGGCACCGCGGCGACGTGGAGGGCGCCACCTGGCGCGTCGTGGACGTCCGCGACCCCATGCTGTCGCACCGGCTGTCGGACGTCGACGTGCTGGTCCACCTGGACCTGCAGACGTCCCCCGACGTGGACCCGCGCGAGCGCCGCACCCACAACGTCCGCGGCGCGCAGACCGTGGTGACCGCCGCGGCGGCCGCCCGGGTGCGCCGCGTGGTCCTGGTCACCAGCGCCATGGTGTACGGGGCGTCGCCCGACAACCCGGTGCCGCTGCCCGAGGACGCCCCGCTGGCCGCCGAGGCCAACACCAGCATCGCCGGGGACTACCTGGAGATCGAGGAGCTGGCCGGGAACGCCGCCGTCACCCACCCCGGGCTGCGCGTCACCGTGGTGCGTCCCGCCGCGCTGGTCGGCCCGGGGGTCGACACGGTGATCACCCGGCATTTCGAGGCGCCCCGGCTGCTGTCGGTCAAGGGCTGCGCGCCCGGCTGGCAGTTCTGCCACATCGAGGACCTGGCCGCCGCGCTGGAACTCGTCGTCGTCGAGGACCTGGACGGGCCGCTGGCGGTCGGCTGCGACGGCTGGCTCGGCCCGGACGAGGTCCAGGAGATCACCCGCAAGCGGCGCTTCGAGCTGCCCGCCGCCGTCACCTTCGGCATGGCGCAGCGGCTGCACCGCCTCGGCATGACCCCGGCGCCCGCCACCGACCTGCACTACGTCGCCTACCCGTGGGTGGTCGACTGCGCCCGGCTGCGGGCCGCGGGCTGGAAGCCCGCCTACGACAACGCCACGGCGCTGCGCGTCCTGATGGAGGAGACCGCCGGACGGCACGCGGTGGTCGGCCGCCGCGTGGGCGGCCGGGAGGCGACCATGGCGACCGCCGCGGGCGCCACCGTCGCCGCGATCGGCGCCGCGGCCGCCATCCGCCGCGCCCGGCGCCGCCGCCGCTGAGCGGCCTCGCGGACCTGCGCGAACGCAAAGGACCGGGCGCCGCCCCCGAAAGGGCGCGCGCCCGGTCCTTCTCCCGTGTGGACGCCGTCCTCAGCGGATCAGCCGCCGGGCGGCGGAGACCCGGACGGGGACGGGCTCCCCGACGGCGTCGGGCTGCTCGACGGCGTCGGGCTGCTCGACGGCGACGGCTGCGGACCGGCGCCCGCGGACCGCTGGACCGAGGCCAGGGCGTTCTGCGCGTCCTTGATCCGCTTCCAGGCGTCGCCCATCCCGGCGAAGTCGCCCTCCCGCTGCGCCTTCTCGAAGTCGGCGACCGCGTCCCGCAGCTCGTTGATCGCGCGCTGCGCCTCCGCGGTGAGCTGACCGGCCTGCTGGTCGGGGTCCTGCTGGTCGCGGTCCTGCTGCCCGCGGTCCTGCTGGTCGCCGGACGGCGGGGCGGGCGCGGTGCTCTCGCCGAACAGCTTGTCCAGCGCCTCGTCGAGGGTGTCGGCCGACGCGATCCGGTCGCCGAACCGCACCAGCACCTGCCCGAGCAGCGGATACGGCTGCTGCTCCTCGCCGCCCGCGGCCATCGCGTACATCGGCTCGACGTACAGCAGCCCGCCCGCGAACGGGATCGTCAGCAGGTTGCCGGCGATCGTCCGGGTGTTGCCGAGCCGCAGCCGGTTCAGCGTCTCCTTGACCTGCTGGTCGGTCTCGAAGGAGTTCTGCACCTGGCCGGGGCCCTGGGTGGGCGGCGTCCGCGGCGTCTGCAAGATCGTGATCTTGCCGTAGTCCGGGCCGGGCTCGGAGTTCACCGACATGAACGCCGCCAGGTTCGGGTTGCGGCGCGGGTTGAACACCGTCGTCAGCGCGAACTGCTCGGTGCTGCCGCCGGGCATCCGCAGGCTCTGGTAGTACGGCGGCTGGCGGCGGCCCCTGGCCGACGGGTCCTCCGGCACCTCCCAGAAGCCCTCGGCGTTGTAGAACGCCGACGGGTCCGTCACGTGGTACTTCGCCAGCACCTGGCGCTGCACCTTGAACAGGTCCAGCGGGTAGCGGAAGTGGCTCTCCAGCTCCGGCGGGATGCTGCTGCGCGGCTTCACCGTCCCCTTGAAGACCTTCATCCAGGTCTTGGCGACGGGGTCCTCGGTGTCCCACTGGTAGAGGGTCACCGTGCCGTCATAGGCGTCCACCGTCGCCTTGATGGAGTTGCGCATGTAGTTGATCTGGTCGTTCGCCTGCCGCGCCACCGCCGACCGGGTGTCGGTGATGGTGTCGCGGGTGGCGTCGCCCAGGCTCATCCGCTCGGAGTACGGGTAGTTGTTGGACGTGGTGTAGCCGTCCACGATCCAGACGATGCGGCCGCCCACCACCGCCGGGTAGGGGTCGCCGTCCAGGGTCAGCCACGGCGCCGCCCGCTGCACCATCTCCCGCGGCGACCGGTTGTAGAGGATCTTGGCGTTGTCCTTGATCGCCCCGGACAGGAGCAGGTTCTTCTCCTGGAACTTGGTCGCGTACAGCAGCTTGCGGAAGAACGAGTCGATCGGCACGCCGCCTTTGCCCGCGTAGGTGGTGCTCGCCTGCCCGTCCTCGCTGTTGTCGGGGTAGTTGAGCTCCTGCTGGCCGCGGCCGCCCACCACCGAGTAGAGGGGCGAGTACTCGCCGAAGTAGATCTCCGGGCGGTCCAGCTTGATCTGCGAGGCGGTGCTGACCGGCATGTCCTTGGTGAGGAACTCCGGCACGCCGCCCTGCGCGAACCGGTCGCCGTACGCCGACACGAACCCGTAGCCGTGGGTGTAGACCATCCGGTCGTTCACCCAGCTGCGCTGGCCCGCCGGGGCCCGGGACAGCTCCCGCAGCGCCACCACCGCCGCGACCGTCCGGTCGCCGACCTTGTAGCGGTCGACGTCCAGCGAGTCGGGGAACCGGTAGAACGGCCGGACCCGCTGCAGCTGCTGGAACGTCGGGCCGACCACGGCCGGGTCGAGCAGCCGCACGCCCTTCAGCTCGTCGGCCGCCCGGCGCAGCCGGCCGGGGTCGCTCTCGGGCCGCCCGCCGTACGGGACGACCTGGGCCTGCTCCACCCCGTACGCCTTGCGGGTGAACCGGATGTTGCGCTCGATGAACTGGCGCTCCTTGGCCTGCTCGTCCGGCCGCACCTGGAACTGCTGGATGAGCAGCGGGTACACCCCGCCGACCAGGATCGCCGACAGCACCAGCAGGGTGAAGCCGACGCCGGGCAGCATCATCCCGCGCCGCACGATGTTGCCGACGAACATCGCGGCGCAGATCACCGCGATCACCGCCAGGATCGTCTTGGCCGGCAGCAGCGCGTTGACGTCGGTGTAGGACGCGCCGGTCGTCACGCCGCGTTCGGAGTGCACCAGCCCGTACCGGTCGTACCAGTACGCCACCGCCTTCAGCAGGATGAACAGCCCCACCAGCACCGACAGATGGGCGCGAGCGTGCGGGCTGGCCTTGTCGCCCGGCCCCTGCAGCCGCAGCCCCCCGTACAGGTAGTGGACGGCCACCGCCGCCAGCAGCGACAGGATCACGGTGGCGAACACCACGCCCAGCACCAGCCGGATGAACGGGTAGGTGAAGACGTAGAACGACACGTCCCGGTGGAACTGCGGGTCCTTCACACCGAACGGGGTGCGGTTGAGGAACGCCAGCACGACCGGCCACTGGCCGGCCACCGAGGACCCCGCCAGCAGTCCCAGCAGGCCCAGCAGCACGCCGGTGATGAGCCGCCGCCGCGGGTCCACCACCGCGCGGTAGCGCTCCAGCCCCTGCTGCTCCACCGACAGCGGCCGGTACGGCGGGCGCAGCCGGTAGGCGACCACCATGTTGGCGCCGACCACCAGCGCGACCAGCAGGCCGGTCCCGACGAACAGAAGGATCTTGGCCCACAGCTGGGTCGTGTAGACCTTCGAGAAGTGGATCGAGCGATACCACAGCAGGTCGGTGTAGACCGACGTGAAGACCAGGAACGCGACCAGCAGCACGGCCAGCGTCACCAGAACCGGCAGCACCAGCCGGGTCCGGCCCGTGCCGAGCCGTCGCCCGAACCCGGGTGTCCGGAACGTCAAGGGCGGCCCCTCCGTTCAAGGTGTCGTCCCCACCGGCGACCTGCCGGTGCTGTTTAAGCAACTTATCGAGTCGGCCGCCGGTTCCCGCACCTTGTACGACAGGTATTTCTTGTTAATACGCGCGAGGGAACGCGATCCGCGCATGCATGGTCGCGTAGCGTGACGCGGGGGCTTTGGGAGCGAGCACGCCGCCGGCACGGGAAGATGGACCTGTGAGCAGTCTTCTCGAAGAAGTCGTCCTGGACCTGGAGCGCCACTCGGCGCAGGAGGGCTGGGACGCCCCGCCCAAGCTGTACGCGCTCGTGCGCAGCTCCGAGCTGCGCCGCGCGGAACCCGAACTGGCCGAGCGGCTCGGCCTGGCGCCCGACGTGGAGACCCTCGCCGCCCTGGAGCAGGAGGCGCTCCCCGACCGCGGCACCGTGGAGGAGTCGCTGGCCGCCATCGTCTGGCCGGAGGCGGTCGAGGGCTGCGCCCTGGTGATCGAACGGGTGGTGCTGCCGCAGGAGGCCGAGCAGGACATCCCCGAGGACGAGGAGGAGGCCCTCGCCTGGGCCGCCGAGCACCCCGACCGCGAGGACGTGCGGATGGTGGTCGGCGTGCTCCGCGACGGCAGCCGCCACGCGGCGCTGCGGCTGCGCCGCCACGACTCCGACGACCAGGTCCTGGACGGCCCCGACCTGGTGCCCGGCCTGGCCGACGCGCTCATCGCCACCTTCGAACCCGACGAGCCCGAGCCCGCCTGAGCCCCGTCCGTCCTCCAGGACCGCAACCGGGGTGCACTCCAGGCGAACCGGGCGTGTCCCGCGAGCGGTAACCTGCGGAACGTGAGCGACGTCATCAGGCTGGCCGCGATCCGCGACACTCCGCTGTCGGTCGGCGAGGTCTTCGACGCCGTCCGCGATCCCGCCGCCGGCGGGACGGCCGTGTTCGTCGGCACGGTCCGCGACCACGACCACGCCCGCGCGGTCAGCCGGCTGGCCTACAGCGCCCACCCCACCGTGGAACGCGAGCTGCGCACGGTGATGGAGAAGGTCGCCTCCGACTTCCCCGTCAAGGCGCTGGCCGCCGTGCACCGGGTGGGGGACCTGGAGATCGGCGACCTGGCCGTGGTGGTGGCCGCGTCCTGCGCGCACCGCGCCGAGGCGTTCGACGCCTGCCGCAGGCTCATCGACGACCTCAAGACCCAGGTGCCGATCTGGAAGCACCAGACCTTCGCCGACGGCGGCGACGAATGGGTCGGGGCCTGCTGACCGGGCGGCGGAGGCCGACGCCGGCGCCCGCGCCCGCCGGACGCCCGCTCCCCGGACACGGCCCGCACGACCATCCGACCGCCCTTCCGGCGGCCGCTTGACACGAGGAGCCAAGGAGCCGCACATGTCGTCTCGCCGCGCGGTCACCCTCGCCGTCGCCACCGCGCTGATCATGGTGCTGGCGCTGGTCGGGTCGCTGCTGCCGGTGCCGTACGTCGCGCTGATGCCCGGTCCGACCAGCAACACGCTCGGCGAGAACGACAAGGGCGAGGAGCTGGTCAAGATCGAGGGCCGCCGGGTGTACCCCGACTCGGGACACCTGAACTTCACCACCGTCACCTACCGCGGCGGCCCGGGCTCCCGCATCGACCTGTTCACCGCCCTGCGCGGCTGGCTGGACGGCGACGTCGCGGTCGTCCCCGAGGAGACGATCTTCCCGCGCAACGAGTCGCAGAAGCAGGTGGACGAGGAGAACACCCGGCAGATGCGCGACTCGCAGCAGACCGCCCAGGCCGCCGCGCTGCGCGAGCTGAAGATCCCGGTGTCCACCCGGATCGTCGTCGAGTCGGTGCAGAAGGGCCGCCCCGCCGACGGCAAACTGCGCCCCGGGGACGAGCTGGTCGCCGTCGACGGCACCCGCGTGAGCCGCGTCGGCGTCGCCACCCGGCTGATGGGCAAGCGCAAGGTCGGCGACCCGGTCACGGTGACGGTCCTGCGCGGGGGCGCCGAGCAGCGGGTCACCCTGGCGACCACAGCGGCCGAGGACGAGCCCGACCGTCCGGTCGTCGGCATCGTGCTGTCCGAGCAGTTCAAGTTCCCCTTCAAGGTCACCATCAGCGTCGGCGACGTCGGCGGCCCCAGCGCGGGCCTGATGTTCTCGCTGGCGATCGTGGACAAGCTCACGCCGGGCTCGCTCACCGGCGGCAAGTTCATCGCCGGCACCGGCACCATCAGCCCCGACGGCCGCGTCGGCCCCATCGGCGGCATCCAGCAGAAGATGATCGCCGCCCGCCGGGCGGGCGCGACCGTCTTCCTCACGCCCGCGGACAACTGCTCCGACGCCGTGAAGGCGCGTCCCGACGGCCTCCGCCTCGTCCGCACCGAGACCCTTCACGGCGCCATCGAGGCCCTCAACACCCTCAACTCCGGCAAGGGCAAGGTGCCGACCTGCAACTGACCCGCGTCCGGGCGTCCTGAGCTTCGGGCACCGCGTCCCGGCGAGCACGGGCCCGAGACCCGTGCCCGACCTGCGCGTTCGAACGAGCCGGGCGACGCGCGCGGTCGCCGATTTGGCTGATCTTCCGCGATGCCCTAAAGTGAGAGCGTCGCCGCGGGGTGGAGCAGTTCGGTAGCTCGCTGGGCTCATAACCCAGAGGCCGCAGGTTCAAATCCTGCCCCCGCTACTAGGGAGAGGCCCTTGTTCGCGGATTGCTCGCGAACAAGGGCCTCGTCGTTGTTTCTCGCCAGAGACGACGCCTCTTCGGCACGGTTCGCAGAACTCTCCGCGGGCTCCACGGCGGTGCCCTGCCGTCGGCGGCGATGGTGATCTTCGAGTTGAGGTCGCCATGGTCCGGCGGGCGCCTGAAAGAGGCGGCCGAAGTCGTGCGGTCGGACCAGTGCATCACGGGCGAGCCATCGCCCAGCAGTCGCCCTGACGGTCGTAGGCCAGGCGGACCGCAGTTGTCGGCCCGTCCCGAAGGCGGCGCTGCCGGATGTCGCCGCGGTCCGTGTCGACGACCGACGAGTCCGCCCCCGCGACGGTCATGGAACCGATGGCGCGCCGAATTTCCAGTCGTTGGCCATAACCGGCTCCACGATCTCGTCCGCCGAAACTGGCATATGTGAACAAAGCTCAAGTTCGCACATTGACCATGTGACACGTCTCATATGACGATCTCCTCGCTGCTCGAGGAGGGCCGCGCGCGCTCCCGGCGGGGCTCCTCGAGAACCCCCCATTCGCTGGAGGCGCTGTGAGGAGCAGAACACTCTCCGCGGCCGCCGCGCTGTCCCTCGGAGCGGGACTGCTGGTCGCCACGCCGGCGGCCGCCGCACCGGACCGGACACGCGACCGCGACGCCATCGAAGTCTTCACCGGCGAACTCACCGCGGGCCAGTTCAGGAAGCTGCAGGCCCTCGGGCTCGACCACGAGGACATCGCGCACGGCCGTCCGTCGGGCGGCAAGATCCCGATCGAGGTCACGATGAGCCGGGCGCAGGGCGAGGCGCTGCGCGCCAAGGGCGTCCCGCTCCGGCTCAAGACGATCAAGGGCCAGACCGCGAGCCAGCGGGCGCGGACGCTCGCCGAGAACGGCTCGGTGTACCGCCCGTACTCGGGGCCCGGCAACATCCGCGAGGAGCTCGTCAAGACGGCGGCGGCCCACCCGCACATCGCCAAGGCCGTCGACATCGGCCGCTCGCTGCAGGGCAAGCCGATCACCGCCGTCCGGGTGACCAAGGGCGCCCGGCACTACCCCATGCGCGGCCCGCGCCCGGCCGTGGTCTACCAGGGCACCCAGCACGCCCGCGAGTGGATCACGACGGAGAACGTGCGCCGCCAGCTCCACTACTTCCTGGACAACTACGGGAAGAACCCGGAGATCACCAAGCTCGTCGACACCACGGACCTGTGGTTCATCCCCGTCATCAACGTCGACGGCTACGACCTGACCTTCACGCCCGGCAACCGGTTGTGGCGCAAGAACGCGCGCGACAACGACGGCGACGGCAAGCTCACCACCGCCGACGGCGTCGACAT
This sequence comes from Actinomadura viridilutea, assembly GCA_003001795.1. GTDB lineage: Bacteria > Actinomycetota > Actinomycetes > Streptosporangiales > Streptosporangiaceae > Spirillospora > Spirillospora viridilutea. Next base: position 710,956 of record PVNI01000001.1, read on the forward strand.
CAACCGCAACTTCCCCTACAAGTGGGGTTACGACAACGAGGGCTCGTCCCCGTCGCCCGACAGCCAGACCTACCGCGGGGCCGCGCCCGGCTCGGAGCCGGAGACCAAGGCGCAGGACGCCTTCGTCCGGCGGGTCCGGCCCACGTACATGATCAACTACCACTCGGCCGCGGAGCTGCTGCTGTACGGCGTCGGCTGGCAGCAGCAGACGCCCAGCCCGGACGACCAGATCTTCCAGGCGCTGCTCGGCGACGACGACAAGCCCGCCGTCCCCGGCTACGACCCGGACCTCGGCGCCGAGCTGTACATCACCAACGGCGACACCGACGGCCACATGGCGGAGCGGTACGGGACGCTGACGTTCACGCCGGAGATGTCGACCTGCCAGACGGCCAGCAACGTCGACCCGAACGACCAGTGGAAGCCCGAGGACTGCGCCAGCGTCTTCAACTTCCCGGACGACGAGAAGCTCATCCAGCAGGAGTTCGCCAAGAACCTCCCGCTGGCGATCGCCACGGCGAAGTCGGCGCACACCCCTGACCGGCCCGTCTCCGTCGTCGGCAAGACGACCCCCGACCTGGTCGTGGACGCCTTCGACGTCTCGCACGGCAGGACCCAGCCGGTGGCGGTCATCGCCCGCCGCTCGCTGAAGAACCTCACGCTGCGCTACCGCGTCAACGGCGGCCGCGCCCGCTCCGCACCGGTCCGCGAGTGGAAGGGCGGCGAGCGGTACGGCGATGAGGGCCGCAACTACTACGCCGAGTACCGCGGGACGGTCCGCGGCACCAAGCCCGGGGACCGGGTGGAGGTCTGGTTCGAGGCCCGCAAGAAGCACACGAAGGTCTCCAGCCAGAAGTTCACCTACAAGGTGGCCCACGACATCGGCGGCGACGTCCTGGTGCTCGCAGCCGAGGACGTCACCGGCGCCAGCCCCTCGCAGGGCGCGACGGAGGCCAAGTACGCCGACGCGTACGTCAAGGCCCTGAAGGCCAACGGCTACCACCCCGACGTCTATGACGTCGACAAGAACGGCCGCAAGGCGCCGCACCACCTGGGCGTGCTGAGCCACTACAAGGCCGTCGTCTGGGAGACCGGCGACGACATCATCCCGCGCGCCGAAGGGCAGCCGGCCGGCACCGCGGCCAAGCTCGCCTTCGACCTGGAGCTGAGCGTCCGCGACTACCTCAACGAGGGCGGCAAGCTGCTGTTCACCGGCAAGTACGCCGGCTTCGCGCAGGGCGCCGACGGGGCGTACTTCTACGAACCCGACGTCCCGGCCCAGCCGGAGTGCACCCAGCTCTCCGACCCGCCGTGCCTGCCGCTGTTGAACGACTTCCTGCAGTACTACCTGGGCGCGTACAGCTACGTCAGCGACGGCGGCACCGGCCAGGACGGCAAGCCGTACCCGGTCAAGGGCGCCGGCGGGGCCTTCACCGGGTTCCAGGGGACGCTGAACGGCGGAGACTCGGCGAACAACCAGGACCACACCGCGTCCTTCCTGAGCACGTCCAGCTTCCTGCCGAAGGACCGGTTCCCGCAGTTCGCCACCGAGGCGCCGATCAAGTGGGATCGGCCGGGCGGCGCCCCGTACGACCCGCGCACCGGCAGCTGGTACGCCTACAGCGGCCAGGCCGACGTGTCGTACAAGCGCCTCACCCGCACCATCGACCTGACCGGCAAGAGCAGCGGGACGCTGACCTTCCAGACCTCGTACGAGACGGAGGCCGACTGGGACTTCTTCTTCGTCGAGGCGCGCACGGAAGGCCAGGACGACTGGACGACCCTGCCCGACGCCAACGGCCACACCCGGCAGGCCACCGGCCAGAGCTGCGCCTCGGGGTGGCGCACGCTCCACCCGCACCTGAACCACTACCAGGGACAGGACTGCTCGCCCACCGGGACCACCGGCGCCTGGCACGCGGCCACCGGTAAGTCCAACGGCTACCAGGAATGGTCGATCGACCTGTCGGCGTACGCCGGCAAGAAGGTCGAGGTGTCCATCACCTACGTCAGCGACTGGGCCACCCAGGGGCTGGGCGTGTTCGTGGACGACGTCAAGGTCACCGCGGACTCGGAGACGATAGCCGAGACCTCCTTCGAGACCGACCTGGGCGGCTGGACGGTCGCCGGCCCGCCCGAGGGCTCGTCCCCCGCGGCCAACGACTGGTCCCGCAGCCAGCGTGCCTTCGAGGAAGGCGCCGGCGTCGTCACCAAGGACACCGTCTACGTCGGCTTCGGCCTCGAAGGACTGTCCACCAAGGCCCGCAACGACTTCGTCAAGCGGGCCATGCGGCACCTCCTGTAAATCCCTCCTGATGTGAGTGCGGCCCGTCCGGCGTCCCCGGGCGGGCCGCACTCACATCCGAGCACAGTCGGCCGCCCGCAGCAGGATGCCGCGCACTGCATGGGCGGCACCCCCACGCCGCCCCGACTCATCCACGAAACTGCGGCGGCCGCCCTGTCTGCGCGTCCAAGTTGTCGCGATTTCCCGTTTTCGGCGCGTCCTGTCTCCACGTGACCGCCGCAGCATTCGCAATCACCATACGTAGTCGATTGACTTCATATAGTGTCGATGCATGCCCTCCAGCCGTCATGAAGCACTTTCGGAGATGTTCCGGCATCGTCCGGCACTCGCCGCCGATGTCCTCGAAGGAGCCTTGGGTCTCGAGCTTCCGGGGTATAGGGATGCCCGCCTGAGGTCGGAGAACATCACCGATGACCGCCTAGCCGAACTCCGCGCGGACGCCGTGATCGAGTTCTGGGAGGAGAAGCGGCAGTTCGCAGTGATCGTCGAGGTGCAGCTCGACCGTGACCGCGACAAGCACTTCAGCTGGCCCGCCTACATGATGGGATTACGCGCCCGCCTGCGGTGCCCGGTCATCCTGCTGGTGGTCTCGCCCGACCAGGGCACGGCCGCCTGGTGCGCCCGAACGCTGGATCTCGGGCACCCCGGCATGGCGCTGACGCCTCTCGTCATGGGCCCGCGCGAGGTCCCGTACGTCACCGACCCCGATCAGGCCGCGCGCGTTCCGGAGCTCGCCATCCTGTCCGCCCTCGCCCACGGTGCCGGTCCCGGGGGCATGGAGGTGGTGGCCGCGCTCCCGGACGCTTACGCCGCGCTCGATCCCGATCACCGTGCGCTCTACCATGACCTTGTCGCAGCGGTGCTTCCCGAAGCCGTCCGACGCCACCTGGAGACCAGGATGAAGCTGAAGAACTACGAGTTCCAGAGCGATTTCGCCCGCCACTACTACGGACGCGGCAAAGCCGAGGGCATGGCCGAGGGGAAGGTCGAGGGGAAGGTCGAGGGCGAAGCCGAGATGATTTTGACGGTGCTGGCCGCTCGTGGTGTGGAGGTGTCGGACGAGGTTCGGGCGCGCATCCGCGGCTGCACGGATCTGGAAGTGCTCAAGGAGTGGGGGCGACGGGCCGCGACGGCCGAGTCCATTGACGATCTCCAGCTCGATCCAGCGTCCGATCATTGACCAGCCGCGGCGTGGCACTTTCTCGGGGTCGGAGCCGATCTGCACCGGTCCCGGCTCGGTGGCATCGTGATCGCGCAGGTAGGCCGTACGTCTTCTGAAGATCGCGGATAACCCTACGCGCTGCGGGCCTGTCCACGATTGCCGCACATGTCCCTGACGCTCTGGCTCTTTGGAGAATGGCGTCCCGTCGTATCACCTGGCAATCACCTGGCAACCAGGATGAAGCTGAAGAACTACGAGTTCCAGAGCGATTTCGCCCGCCACTACTACGGACGCGGCAAAGCCGAGGGCATGGCCGAGGGGAAGGTCGAGGGCGAAGCCGAGATGATTTTGACGGTGCTGGCCGCTCGTGGTGTGGAGGTGTCGGACGAGGTTCGGGCGCGCATCCGCAGCTGCACGGATCTGAAAGTTCTCAAGGAGTGGGGTCGGCGGGCCACCACGGCCGCGTCCGTTGATGACGTCGTGATCGAGCTATGAGTCGGTCCCGACTGGCCACGGCCCAGGCTTGCAGCGTCCTCGCAAAAGCTGCCTCTCGTCGCTTCCGCTGGACTCTCTGCCTGCGTGTTGGTCATGGCAGTCGGTCGGGCCCCGGGGTGTTCCCGGGGCCCGACCTGTCCGTCAGTTGCGGAGGTAGGGCAGCAGTCTCCTCAAGGCCATGGCGGCATGCCAGGACGCAATGCGGTGGTAGGAGTCGTCCTTGCCCTGTCCGGCGTCGTCGGAGATGCCGCGCACCACGGCCCAGCCGTGAGGCTGTCCGGACTGGGCGGTCCTCTCATGGCAGGCGAGGGAGAGACCGCCTGATTCCATGTCGATCGCCAGGATCTTGTCGTTGAAGCCGGCCAGGTACGACAGGATTTCGGCGTCCTGGTCGGCGATGACCGCATCACCTGAGCCGATGGGCCCGGTCAGCATCCGCATGGTGCGCGTGACGCCGGCGGGATCCTCGACCTGGAACTCGGCGGGCTCGTTCTCGGTGAAGAAGGCGTTGATCGCGTGGCGGATGTCTGCGGGCGCCTCCCGCTCCTCGCCTCGGTGCCGGATGCCCATAGGGGTCTCCTTGCGCAGGTCGTAGTAGACGACGCGGGTGGCGACCACGACGTCACCGACTCGGACATCGCGATGGAAACCCCCTCCGATGCCCACCAGCACGACCACCTTCGGATCGAAATGGCGCCGAAGGTTGTCGTAGGCGGCCATGGCGGAACGATTCCCCTGCTCAAGAGCGCGAATGGCGACGACGCTGATGGGACCGGTACGGTCCTGCACGTCCGCGGCATAGAAGTGGAGACCGCCGATCTGCTGCTTGCGCAGGCCCAGTGCGGTGACCACGGCCTGTGCCTCGACGCTCAGGATCGTGATGATCCCTACATCAGCGCGCCGGCTTTCGGGCTGGGAGGTCGTCGAGCCGTCCTGTTCCGTGACCGGAGTGCTGACATGCAGAACCGGTCGGTGGCCCACGGCGGACGACGTGACGTTTGCCGTGCCGCCGTAGTTGAGGATTCCTTCGACGTGGTGCTTTTGAGTCAAAGCTGGGCTCCCTGGGATGCTGCGGCGGCTGCCTCAGCCGCGCCGCCGTGGATGATCTGGGCGTTGCCGCCCACGGCCGAATTGTTGATGTCGACGTGTCCGCCCATGTTGAGGACGCTCGCGCTGATGATGGTCTCTGCGCGTTTTTTGAATGCCGACGTGTCGACGTTGTGTGCGGTGAGGAAGTCCTCGGTGGCCTCGAGGAGGCGAAGTTCGATGATCTTCAGTTGCTCTTCGATGGTCGGTCTGTCGAGGCTCGAATCCTTCCACTCGGCGGCCTTGTGCTCGCGGACGCTGAACGTGGAGGCGGTCAAGGGGCCATGACGATGCGTCGACTTGGCCTGGAGCATGGCGAATCCGGTGTGCAGGAGGATGAGCGGCGCCTTCGCGACGCGAAATGACCTCACCACGTGGTAGGGCAGGTCACACAGGCTGCGCAGAACCAGCCTTATGGGTGTGCCGTCGGTGTAGGGGCCTGATCCTGGTGAGTGGTATTCGGCGGGAGTTCGGGTCAGCGCGCAGGCCGCGAAGTCGAGGCAGAGTGAACGTCCCTGGATCGCGACCCTGAGAAAGACGGTGGTGACCAGCTCTCCGGACGAAGTGGTGCGGATTTCCAGGAAGTGGTGTGCGACACCGGGCGGCGCGTCAATGATCCTTCTCATATGCTCCCGGCCGAAGTCGCCCGTGAGCAGGACGGGATCGGTGGTGATTTCGTCTTCGCAGACGAAAACGCGATCCGTCACCGAGTAGCCGGGCAGGTGGACGGGGTCGGCGGTGAGGCCGATCGGTTTCATCTTCCGTTTGAGATGCTCGACGAGTTCGTGTGCGTCGAACGGCGGTGTCACGTGCTCCCGGTCGCTCATATCGGCTCTGCCCGAGCCATTGGCGCTGTGGCGGGGGAGGTGGTCGGGGAGAGGGGCAGCGGGTTTCAGCAGCTGGATGGTCAGTGGCGGCACCCAGCGATGAATCAGTTTGCCGCTGCCGACGAACATGCTGGGGGTGTCGGAGAGATCCAAGGACGGCAGTGTCTCGCTGTCATCCTTGGGCTTGGGGCGGCTGTACACCACGAGCGGGTGGAGTTGCTGGTCGTCGATCGCCTTCAGCCGCCTGCCAAGTCTCCTGGGGCGGACGGGACCGCCTCGATGCAGCGCCGTCAGATGTCGTGCTCGCTGGACTTCTGCGAAGGCAACGGCGGCGGTGATGAGCAGCAGGAGCGGGAGCGCCGATGCCATCGCCTCCCGCAGCGAGAGTCCATACGCCCCCGCTGTCAGGGCGGTCACGATGACGGCGAGGAGACAGCCCCGGGCGCTCACGAGCAAGGTCCGCTTGTGCCGGCTCAGATCGTTGGTGTCATGGCGCGTCACGTCCCGCCTCAGCCAGTCGTCCAACTTCGTCTTGGTCGATTCCCTTAGGACGGTGGAGGCGGAGCGCAGCACCTGGCCCACGAGGTGCCAAAGGACCAACCCGCCGACGGCTGCGAAGAATGCCGGCGGTCGTACGGACCAGCCGCCGATGAGCACGGCGAGCACTGCGGCGTCCCTGAGCGCTTCCAGCCGCCATGCTCTCCACGCATGGGTCACGACGGGGACGACGTCGTATCCATAGGACGGTGGCACGCGTCGGCGCGGCGCGTTGTGGACTTGGGTGATCACGTCGTCGCGGAACTCCGGATCCAGGTACACGCCGGCGCACAGCGCCCGTGTCGTCTCATCGCCCCGGTGGGGCCGCGCAGCCCCCGGTTTCTTGATCAGCGAGACCTTGGATTCGCCCACGGCGCCTCCAGAGACCAGTTTTGGTAGGTCAGACCTTAAGTAGCCGAGTAGGTTTAGGTCAAGACGACCTTTAGGGGGTGGGCGATGGCGGACAGCCGGACTCGGAGAGATCGCGTGGGGGCTGCCGCGATCACCGTGGACTTGGTGATCTTCACTGTGCGGGACGATGAGCTGCATGTGCTGGTGATCGAGCGAGGCAAGGAGCCGTATCTGGGGCGGCTCGCTCTGCCCGGCGGGCACGTCCGGGACGACGAGACGCTGGACGAGGCCGCACTGCGGGAACTGGCCGAGGAGACCGGGCTGGACGGGCGCAAGCTCCACCTGGAGCAGTTGCGCGCGTACGGGGATCCGGGACGTGATCCAAGGGGCCGTGTCGTCACCGTCGCCTACCTTGCGTTGGGGCCGGACATGCCTCTGCCCGTTGCGGGCACGGACGCGCGGGCGGCGCGGTGGGTGCCGGTGCAGCCTTTGCTGGAGGAGTCCGCCGCACTGGCCTTCGACCACGGCGTTATCCTTCGCGAGGGGTTGGAGAGGGCCCGTTCGCGGCTGGAGTACACAACGGTGGCGGCTGCGTTCTGCCCTGAAACGTTCACCGTCGCCGACCTGCGGCGTGTGTACGAAGTGGTCTGGGGGGTTCGACTCGACCCCAGTAATTTCCGTCGCAAGGTGACGAGAGCGGAGCGGTTCCTCATCCCTACGGGGGAGCGCCGCACTCCCGGAACGGGGAGGCCTGCGGCCCTGTACCGACGCGGACCGGCCCAGTTGCTGCACCCGCCGCTGTTGCGTACGGGGGACGTTGCGCGGGCTCAGTCCACGGGGCCTGGGCTGCGCTGAACGGGAGGGGCCTCGGGAGATGTCATCGGTTGCTGGTGTGGGCTTCAGGGCGAGTTTCCCGGTGGGATGGCGAGTGGTCGAGATGTAGGGCGGGGGTCGGCTGGCGGAGGCGTGGTGACGACGTTGCTGCGCAGGCTCGAAAGCCCTGCTGGGAGTACTCGCCGCCGGGTGGTGGCGGGCGTGGCGTGGTTCTCAAGGGCGACGACGGGGTCGAACTATGGCGGTCTCGGTGGGGTTGGGCTGGGGAGGGGCGCCGGCGTGAGCGGCTGGGGCTTGGCTGTTCAGAGGCGTCGGGCTTCGTGACTGGCGGAGGGGGCCGCGCCGCCGTCTCAGAAGGCGCGGCAGTTATCGGTTTGCGCGCCACCCTCAGGACCCATAAAGTTGAAGCGTCGACGCGGGGTGGAGCAGTTCGGTAGCTCGCTGGGCTCATAACCCAGAGGCCGCAGGTTCAAATCCTGCCCCCGCTACTAGGTCAGAGGCTCTGTTCGCGGGCTCGCTCGCGGGCAGGGCCTCTTCGCATGTTCTCCCAAGTGTGCTGGACGGCGGACTGAAGCAGCTCTGGCGTCGGCACCAGTTCGCTTCCGGCGAGCTTTCGCTCGCGCCCGACCTGGGCGTCGTGCGCGGTCGCGCCGACGGCTTGATCAACACCGGCGGGGAGAAGGTCGTGGCCTGCGAGGTCGCCGTGGTGCCGCCCCGCCACTTGGTCGTGCGCGACGTGGCGTGCTCTCGGCGGTTTTGAGCGGGTGACCCGCTGAGGGGGCGCGGTGGTGCGTTCTTATGCTGGGGGCGTGCGGAAGGTTTGGGCGGGGGCGTTGTTGGACGCCGGGTGCGTGCTCGTCTTCGCGGCTGTCGGACGGGCGTCGCATGACGAGGCGGCGAGTCTGACGGGGCTGGCGGGCACGGCGTGGCCGTTCCTGGTGGGGCTGGCCGTCGGCTGGCTGGTGATGCGGGCGTGGCGGCGGCCGGAGGCGCTGGTGCCCGCGGGCGTCGGGAACGTGGCGTGCACCGTGGCGGTGGGCATGGCGCTGCGGGTGGTCTCGGGTCAGGGGACGGCGGTCGCGTTCATCGTGGTGGCGACGGTGTTCACCGCGTTGCTCCTGCTGGGATGGCGGCTCGTCGCGCGGATGGTGCGGCGGCCCGCGGTGAGCGGATAGGACGTTCCGAAGCGCGGGACGTCCGTTTGCTGATCGTTTCGGTTGACGGGATGCCGCGGCGCTGGTGAAGTTACCCCCGAGTTCGACTCGGTGGGAAAGGGACGTCATGGCATCTGCCCTGCGGGACTGGCTGAACAAGCCGAACGCCGAGCGCGGCGTGCATCTGGCGACCGATGACGGAGGCTGGGAGTTCCGCGACTACGGCGCGCTGGCCGCGGCGGCGCGGCGGACGGCGGGGGCGCTCGCCGAGGAGGGCGTCGGACCCGGCGACGTGGTGTGCGTCGTCCTGCCGACCGACTTCACGTGCGTGGAGACGTACTTCGGCGTGTGGGCGGCGGGCGCGACGGTGTGCCTGCTGACGCCGCCGCTGTTCCAGGACGGCGACGAGTACGTGGCGCACGTCGCGGCGATCCTGCGGCAGGCGCGGCCCACGCTGACCGTCGCGTCCGAGGACCTGGCGCCGCTGATCGGACGGGCCATGGCGGACGCGGGGCTCGACGGGCGGCCGTGGATTCCCCGGCAGGCGCCGCGGGAGGCCGAGGTCCGGGAGGCGGGGGAGCTGGCGCTGCTGCAGTTCACCTCCGGGTCCAGCGGCGCGCCGCGCGGCGTGATGGTCACCTGGCGGAACCTGGAGGCGAACGTCGAGCTCATCAGCCGGACGGCCGGGTTCGGCGACGACGACACCGTGGCGTCCTGGCTGCCGCTGTACCACGACATGGGGCTGATCGGGTGCTTCATCACGCCGATCTCCCGGCAGTTCGAGCTGCGGCTGATGCGGCCCGACCACTTCATCCGGGACCCGGCGCGGTGGCTGCGGTGCTTCGCGGAGGCCGAGCACACGGCGGCGCCTCCGTTCGCGTACGCCTACTGCGCGCGGCGGGTGAAGCCCGAGCAGCTCGAGGGCGTGGACCTGTCGGGCTGGCGCACCGCGATCATCGGGGCGGAGCCGATCGATCCGCACGCGCTGGAGTCCTTCGCCCGGCTGGTGGAGCCGTTCGGGTTCTCGCGGCACACGTTCACGCCCGCGTACGGGATGGCGGAGGCCACGCTGCTGATCACCGCGGACAACCGGCGGGAGGACCCGCTGGCGGTGCGGCCCGACCCGGAGTCGCTGGAGTTCGGACGGCCGGTGCGCATCCTCGACTCCCACACGCTGGGGCCCGCGTCCGTGGGCGCCAAGGCGGGCTGGGTGGTCGGCTGCGGCACGCCCCAGGAGGACGTGCCGGTGACGATCGTGGACGACGACGGCCGCCCGCTGCCCGAGGGGCACCTCGGGGAGATCGTCGTCGGGGGCGAGTCGGCGTGCGCCGGCTACTACGCGGGCGCCGAGGGCAAGTCGACGCGGTTCGAGAACGGGCTCGTCTACACCGGCGACGCGGGCTTCTTCCACGAGGGCCAGCTGTTCGTGCTCGGCCGCATGGGCGACAGCATCAAGGTCCGCGGCCGGTCCGTGTACGTCGAGGACCTCGAGTCCAAGATCGCCGAGATGACCGGCCTGGGCAAGGGCCGGATCGTCGTGGTCGGCGTGCCCGGCGCCGGCAGGACGGGGCTGGCGGTGTTCGCCGAGACCAACGACGCGCCGTGGGCGCCGGAGGTGCGCGAGCATCTGCGCCGCAGGCTCGGCGCCGACGTCGAGGTCACGATCGTGGTGGGCGGCGGCCTCATCCAGCGCACGTCCAGCGGCAAGCCGCGCCGCCGTTACATGTGGGAACGGCTCCAGGCGGGGAAGATGCCCGGAGCGCGGATCGTCCCGCCGGCGTAGAGCCTCGGTTGACCGGCGTCGTCGGTGCGGACACGATGTCCGATGACGTGGGGAAAGGCCGACGATGCCCGTGACGACATCCCTGCTGCGGCTGGGGGCCCGCCTGGGGGCGACCGCGCAGAACGCTCTCGAGGTGGCCCGGTTCGGCGGGCTGCGGACCGATGAGGACGCCTCGCCGTACGAGGTGGTCGCCGCCCAGCGGGTGTACCGGCTGCGGCGCTACTTCCCGGGGGACGGCGCGGGCGCGCGGCCGGTGGTGCTGCTCGTCCCGCCGCTGATGATCACCGCGGAGGTGTACGACATCTCCTCGCGGGTCAGCGCGGTGCGGGTGCTGCGCGAGCGGGGCGTGGACCCGTGGGTGGTCGACTTCGGCGCGCCGGAGCGGGAGCCCGGCGGGTTGGAACGCACCATCACCGACCACGTGCTGGCGGTCAGCGACGCCGTCGACCGGGTCCGCGAGGCCGCGGGGCGGGACGTGCACGTCGCGGGCTATTCGCAGGGCGGCATGTTCGCCTACCAGGCGGCGGCGTACCGGCGCAGCGAGGGCGTCGCGTCGCTGGTGACGTTCGGCAGCCCGGCCGACACCAGCGTGGGGAGCCCGTTCGGGGTGCCGGCGTGGCTGGCGGCCGAGAGCGCGGGGCGGCTGCCCGAGGGGCTGCTCGGCGGCTTCGCCGTGCCGGGGTGGGTGACGCGCACCGGGTTCCAGCTGCTCAGCCCGGTGAAGTCGGTGCGCAGCCGGATCGACTTCGTGCTCGCGCTGCACGACCGGGAGCGGCTGGCGCCGCGCGAGCGGCAGCGCCGGTTCCTGGAGCGCGAGGGCTGGGTGTCGTGGCCGGGGCCGGCGCTGGCGGAGTTCGTCCGCCAGTTCGTCGCGCACAACCGGATGCTGACCGGCGGGTTCGTCATCGGGGACCGGGTGGTGACGCTGGCCGACATCTCCTGCCCGGTGCTGGCGTTCGTCGGCGAGGTCGACGAGATCGCCCCGCCCGAGATGGTGCGCGCGATCGGACGGGCCGCGCCGCGCGCGCGGGTGTACGAGGCGAGCCTGCGGGCCGGGCACTTCGGGCTGGTCGTGGGGAGCCTGGCCGTCGCGCAGAGCTGGCCGGCCGTGGCCGGATGGGTCAGGTGGCGGGAGGGGGACGGCGACCTGCCCGAGATCGCGCGTCCCCTGGAAGGGGAGGAGCACGCGGCGCCGTCCCCTCCGGGCGGGCCCGTGGGCTACGGCCTGCAGCTGGCGGCCGGGGTCGGCGCGAGCGCGGCCCGCTCGGCGGTGGCGACGGCGGCGCGGGCCGTCGGCGGGATCCGGCAGATCGCGCGGGAGGCCGGGCAGAACCTGCCGCGGCTGGCGCGGCTGGAGGGCATCCGGGCGGACACGCCCGTGTCGATGGGGCTGCTGCTGGACGAGCAGGCCGAACGCGCCCCCGACGACGTGTTCTTCCTCTACCGGGGGCGCGCGTACACGCAGGCCGCCGCCAAGAGGCGCATCGACGCGGTGGTGCGCGGCCTGATCAGCATCGGGGTGCGGCAGGGCGACCCGGTGGGCGTGCTGATGGAGACGCGGCCGAGCGCGCTGGCGCTGGTGGCGGCGATCAACCGGCTCGGCGCCGTGGCGGTGCTGCTGCGTCCCGACGGCGACCTGGAGCGCGAGGCGCGCCTCGGCCGGATCGACCGGATCATCGCCGATCCGGAGAACGCCGAGCGGGCCGCGGCGCTGGAGGGCGTCCGGGCGTACCTGCTGGGCGGCGCGGGCCCCGGCGGGCCGGGCGGGGACGACCGGACGCGCGGGCTCCCGCTGGTCGACATGGAGCGCATCGACCCGGACGAGGTGCCGGTGCCCGCCTGGTACCGGCCCAACCCGGGACGCGCGAGCGACCTGGCGTTCGTGTGCTTCACGGGCGACGGGGAGCGTCTGCGCGCCAACCGGATCACCAACCGGCGGTGGGCCCTGTCGGCGTTCGGCACCGCGTCGTCGGCGTCGCTGTCGGCGGCCGACACCGTGTTCAGCATCACCCCGTTGCAGCACCCGTCCGCGCTGCTGATGAGCCTGGGCGGGGCGGTGGCGGGCGGGGCCCGGCTGGCGCTGGCCACCGCCTACGACCCGGAGACGTTCTGGGACGAGGCGCGCCGTTACGGCGTGACCGTCGCTTCCTACACGTGGACGCTGCTGCGCGACCTGGTGAACGCGCCGCCGCAGCCGGGGGAGCGGCACCATGCCGTGCGGCTGTTCATCGGGTCGGGCATGCCGCGCGGGCTGTGGCGGCGCGTGGAGGAGCGGTTCGCGCCCGCGCGCGTCCTGGAGTTCTACGCCACCACCGAGGCCGAGGCGATCCTGGTCAACCTGACCGGCAGGAAGCCGGGGTCGCTGGGGCGCCCGCTGCCCGGCGGCGCCGAGGTGCGGCTGGCGCGCTACGACCTGGAGAACGGGCGGCCGGAGGAGGGCCCCGACGGGCTCGCCGTCGAGTGCGCGCCGGACGAGATCGGCGTGCTGCTGGTGCGGGTGCCGCCCGAGGCCGCCGCGGCCGCGGCGGCGGACGACCGCGGGGGGCGGCGCCCGCTGCGCGGGCTGTTCGAGCCGGGGGACGCGTGGCTGTCCACCGGTGACCTGTTCCGGCGGGACGCCGACGGCGACTACTGGCTGGTCGGACGGGAGAGCGAGCTGATCCGCACGGCCGACGGCATCGTCCCGCCCGGCCCGATCAGCGACGCGCTCGGCGACCTGCCGTACGTCGACGCGGTCGCGGTGTACGGGATCCCGGCGCCGGACGGCACCGAGATCGCCGCGGCGGCGGTCAGCCTCCGCGACCCGGACGCCCGGGTCAAGGCCGTCGACCTGGCGGAGGCGCTGCTGCGGGTGCCGGCGGAGCTGCGGCCCGCGCTCGTCCGCGTGGTGGACGACATCCCGGTGACGAGCGGGCGGCGTCTGCTGACCGCCCCGCTGCGCGCGGAGGGGATGCCGCGTCCGGGCGAGGGACGGGCCTTCGTCCGCGACTCCGCGGGCGGGTACCGGCCGCTGGAGTGAACCTGGACGGCCTTCGACCCATGCGTTACAACAAAGCTACAGATATCGCTCTTTTGTAGCTTCGTCCCCTCGGGGGCGTGGGAGGGTCCATGGCCGCCAGCATCCTCGCCCCGCCGCCGCCCGGAAGCGGGCTCAAAGCCGTCCCCGGCGTGCCCGGCCTGCCGTACATCGGCAACACCGTGGCGGTGATGCGCGATCCGTTCGGGCAGGCCCGCAAGCGGTACGCCCAGTACGGCCCGGTCTCGTGGGGCTGGCTGCTCGGCCAGCGCACCGTGACCGTCCAGGGGCCGGAGGCCGCCGAGACCGTCCTGGTCAACAGGGACAAGGCGTTCGCCAACGGCCCCGCCTGGAGCTACTTCATCGGGCCGTTCTTCCGGCGCGGCATCATGCTCCTGGACTTCGAGGAGCACCTGCACCACCGGCGCATCATGCAGCAGGCGTTCACCCGGGACCGGCTGCGCGCCTACATGGACGCGATGGCGCCCGGCATCGCCCGCGGCGTGGACGCCTGGGAGCCCGGCCGCGGCTTCACCGTCTACGACCACGTCAAGCGGCTCACCCTCGACCTGGCCGTGGACGTCTTCATGGGCGTCGAGCTCGACCCCGCCGAGGCCGCCCGGATCAACGGCGCGTTCATCGACGCCGTCCGCGCGGGCACCGCGTACGTGCGCTTCCCCGTGCCCGGCCTGCGCTGGCACAAGGGCCTGCGCGCCCGCCGGGTGCTGGAGGACTTCTTCCGCCGCAACCTGCCCGCCAAGCGGCGCGACGGCGGCGACGACCTGTTCGCCGCGCTGTGCCAGGCCGAGACCGACGACGGCCACCGCTTCACCGACGAGGACGTCGTCAACCACATGATCTTCGCGTTGATGGCGGCGCACGACACCACCACCATCACGCTCACCACGATGGCGTACTACCTGGCCAAGTACCCCGAGTGGCAGGAGCGGGCGCGGGAGGAGTCGCTGGCGCTGGGCACGCCGGTGCTGCGGTTCGACGACCTGGAGGCGCTGACGACGGTCGACCTGGTGATGAAGGAGTCGCTGCGGCTCGTCGCGCCGGTGCCCGCGCTGCCGCGCCGCGCCGTCAAGGACACCTCGATCCTCGGCCACCACATCCCGGCCGGGACCCTGGTCGTGGTGCCGCTGCTCACCAACCACCGCATGGCCGAATGGTGGCCGGACCCGGACCGCTTCGACCCCGAGCGGTTCTCCCCGGAGCGCCGCGAGGACAAGGTGCACAAGTACGCCTGGGCGCCGTTCGGCGGCGGCGCCCACAAGTGTATCGGCATGCACTTCGCGGGCATGCAGATCAAGAGCATCCTGCACCAGGTCCTGTGCCGGTACGGCTGGAGCGTGCCGGGCCGGTACGAGTGGCCGCTGGACACCACGTCGCTTCCCTCGCCCAGGGACGGCCTGCCCGTGCACCTGTACCGGCTGCGGGAGGCCCGATGAGCGCGGTCGTGGCGATCACCGGCGGCGCGCGGGGCATCGGCCTGGCCACGGCGCGGGCCGTCCGCGCCGCGGGCGCGGACGTCGTCATCGGCGACATCGACGAGGCCGCCGTCACCCGGGCCGCCGAGCGCCTCGGCGTGCGCGGGCTGCCGCTGGACGTGACCTCGCGCGCGTCGTTCACCGCGTTCCTGGACGCGGCCGGGCCGGTCGACGTGCTGGTCAACAACGCGGGGATCATGCCGATCGGGCCGGTCGCGCGGGAGAGCGACGCCGACGCCCGCCGCTGCATGGACGTCAACGTGCACGGCGTCATGCTCGGCACCAAGCTCGCGCTGGAGCGGATGCTGCCGCGCGGGCGGGGCCACATCGTCAACATCGCGTCCCTGGCGGGCGTGCTGCCGACGCCGGGGCTGGCCCTCTACAACGCCAGCAAGGCCGCCGTCGTCGCGTTCACCGAGGCGACCCGGCTGGAGGTGCGGGACCGGGGCGTGCACGTCAGCGCGGTCCTGCCGACGTTCACCAACACCGAGCTCATCGCCGGGACGCGCAGCCCTCGGGGCCAGCGCAACTGCGAGCCGGAGGAGGTGGCCGCCGCCGTCGTCGACGTCATCCGCCGGCCCCGTCCGCAGGTCGTCGTCCCGCGCCGGCTCGGCGCGCAGGTGCGGCTCGGCGCGCTGCTCCCGGACGCCCTCAGACGCGCCATCGCCCGCCGCTACGGCCTCGACCGCATCTTCCTGGACTACGACCCCGAGGCGCGCAGGGCCTACGACGCCCGCATCCGCGCCCAGGCGCCGGAGTGACCGTCCCGCCTTCGGGCGGCTGCCTGCGGGCCAGGTGCAGGTCAGCGCACCCGGGGGCGGCCGTCGCGGGCGAAGGCGCGGCGGGCGTGCGGAAAGTAACGGACGGCCTCCGGCAGCAGGGGCCACACGAGGTCGAGACGGCGGACGACGGCGGCGAACCGCCGGTAGCGGCGTTCGTCCGCCGGGCTCCACGGCAGGTCCAGCAGCTTCCGTGCGCGCGGAGGCAGGCCGCCGACGGTGATGAAGCGGGCGACGGCGTTCAGCGGCGGGCTGATGAGGCGCCACAGGGCGCGCGGGACGCGGCGCGGTGCGGGCAGGCCCTTGGTGACGTACCCGACGCCGTAGCGCGCGGTGGGGTGGGGTTCGAGCACCTCCTCCAGCATCCGCTTCCAGTACGCCTGGAACGCCTCCCAGTCCTCGGGCATGACCCGGTCGCTCACCCCGTACCGGCGGAACCACGTCTTCGACTCGACGTAGATGCGGCGCCGGTCGGCGTCGGTCAGCGGGCGGACGAACGTGTCGATCCCGTACATCAGGTGGTCGACGAACGTGGCGTGCGCCCAGTAGAAGGTCGCCGGGTCGAGCGCGTGGTAGCGGGAGCCGTCGGGCAGCGTGCCCTTGACCTCGCGGTGGTAGTCGCGGACGCGGCGCCCGGTCGCCTCGGCGTCCGGCCCGCCGTACACGGTGTCCATGATGGGGCCGACCGAGCGGCGCACGCGGGCGGACGTCTCGGAGAAGAAGACCGAGTGGTCCCGCACGCCCTGGCCGAGCGCCGGGAGCATGTTCTGCAGGACGGCCGCGCGCGGCCCCACGAGCAGCAGCCGGGTGTCGCCGAAGTAGCGCCAGGTGAGCGCGGCGGGGTCGAGCGGGGGATCGGCGGGGGCGTGGTCGTCCGTCATGCGCACCACCCAGGGCGAAGCAACAAAACAACAGCAATTGTAACTTCGTTGTTCACCGGTAGGGTTCGGGTCATGACCACCGATGCGTCCGCGCCGGCCGAGCTGGTGGACCGGCTGCTGGCCGGCGCCCCCGACGCCGACGACCTGGACGCCCGGATCATGGACGCCGCGCTGGCGGAGTTCTCCGCCTACGGGCTGCGCCGCGTGAGCGTCGAGGACGTCGCCAAGCGGGCCCGGGTCGCGCGCACCACGATCTACCGGCGGTTCACCAACAAGGAGCAGCTGCTGCAGGCGGTGATCCTGCGCGAGGTCCGCCGCTTCCTGTCCGGGATCGCCGAGGCCACCGAGGGGCTGCCGACGGCGGAGGACGCGGTCGTCGAGGGCTTCGTCACCGGGTTGCGCGGCGCCCGCACGCATCCGCTCGTGACGCGGGTGCTGCAGAGCGAACCGGAGGCGTTCGTCGCCCAGCTCGGCATGAACGGCGGGGCGGTGCTGCTGGCCGCCCGCGACATCCTCGCCGACCGGCTGCGCCGGGCCCGTCCCGACTCGGGCGAGGACGTCGAGACGGTCGCCGAGGTGCTGCTGCGGGTGGCGCTGTCGCTGCTGCTCGTCCCCGGCGGCGGGCTGGCTCTGGAGGACGAGGACGACATCCGCGCCTTCGCCCGCGAGCACCTCACCCGCATGCTCCGCCCCGCCCGCCCGCGCTGAGCCCGGCGGGGACGCGCGCCGGCGGCCCCGACCGGTCGCGTAGGCTCGGTCACGCTCGAAGATCATTCTGGTTTTCCGGTCGGGGAGAACGACGCATGGAACTGGTCGTCCAGACGCGGTACGGCAAGGTGCGGGGGCGCGCGGAGAACGGGGTCGCGGCCTTCCTCGGCATCCCCTACGCCGCGCCGCCGTTCGGCCCGCACCGCTTCCAGGCGCCGCGGCCGCCCGAGCCGTGGGACGGGGTGCGCGACGCCACCGCCTACGGCCCGACCGCCCCCAAGCCCGCGTACAAGAGCCAGTACGGAACGCTGCTGGCCGACCCGGAGATCCCGGGCGAGGACTGCCTCAACCTCAACGTCTGGACGCCCGACCCCGGTGGCTCCGGCATGCCGGTCATGGTGTGGATCCACGGCGGCGCGTTCCGCAACGGGTCGGGCGCCGTGCCCACCTACAACGGCGCGAACTTCGCCCGTGACGGCGTGGTCTGCGTGACGATCAACTACCGGCTGGGCGCGGAGGGCTTCGCGTACCTGCCCGGCGCCCCGGCCAACCGAGGGCTGCGCGACCAGATCGCCGCGCTGGAGTGGGTGCGCGACAACATCGCGGCGTTCGGCGGCGACCCCGGCCGCGTGACCGTGTTCGGCGAGTCGGCGGGCGGCATGAGCGTGTCCACGCTGCTGTCGCTGGACCTCGGGCTGTTCGAGCGCGCCATCGCACAGAGCGGCGCGGGCAACATCGCTCAAACCGCCGAGGACGCGCTGCTGATCACCAAGGAGATGGCGGCGCGGCTCGGCGTCGAGCCGACCGCCGAGGCGTTCGCGCGGCTCGCCCCGGACCAGATCATCCCCGTGCAGGCGGCGGTCGCGGAGGAGGTCGCGGCGATGCCCGACCCGGACCGGTGGGGCGCCAGCACCGCCGCCGGCGGCATGGCGCTCGCCCCGGTGCTGGACGGCGACCTGCTGACGCGCCGTCCCGAGGAGGCGGTCGCGGCCGGCGCGGGACGCGGCGTCGACCTGCTCACCGGCTCTACCGCCGAGGAGTTCCGGCTGTTCCTGGTGCCGACCGGCCTGATCGACCTGATCACGCCCGACCTGGTCGACCTGGTGGCCGGCGGCATGGGCGTCCCGCGGCGCGTCGTGGACGGCTACCGGGACCGGCACGCCGACCTCGCGCCCGGCGACCTCCTCTCCCTGATCATCACCGACGGCCTGTTCCGCGTCCCCGCCGTCCGGCTCGCCGAGCGGCAGTCCGCGCACGCGCGGACCTGGATGTACGAGTTCGCCTGGCGGTCGCCCCTGCCCGGCCTCGGCGCCTGCCACGCGCTGGAGCTCGGCTTCGTGTTCGACACCCTGCGCGGCGCCGGGGAGACGCCGATGACGGGCCCCAACCCGCCGCAGAAGCTCGCCGACGCCATGCACCGCGCCTGGGTCGACTTCGCCGCGCACGGCGACCCCGGCTGGGAGCCCTACGACGCCGAGACCCGGCGCGTGCGGGTGTTCGACGGCGACGGCGACCCGGTCGTCCAGGACCCGCGCGGCGGCGACCGCGAGCTCTGGGGCTAGCCGAGCAGACGGGCCGCCACGTGATCGGCGATGGCCAGCGACGACGTGGCGGCCGGGGACGGGGCGTTGCGCACCGTGACCACGGGGCCGAGCCGGCCGATGCGGAAGTCGTCCACGAGGGAGCCGTCCGGGTCCACCGCCTGCGCCCGCACCCCGGCCGGGGCCGGCGCCACGTCGTCGGCGGTCAGCGCGGGCACGAAGGAGCGCGCCTCGGCCACGAACGCGCGCTTGACCGCCGACCCGTACAGCTCCTTCAGGCCGGTGCGCCAGTGCCGCCGCGCCAGCCTGCGGAACCCGGGCCAGCGCAGGGTGTCCCACACGTCCGCCGGGCGCACGTCGCGCCACCGGTAGCCCTCCCGCGCCAGCGCCAGCACGGCGTTGGGCCCGACGTCGACGCCGCCGTCCACGCGGCGGGTGAAGTGCACGCCGAGGAAGGGGTACCGGGGGTCGGGCACCGGGTAGATCAGGCCGCGCACCAGGTCGGTGCGGTCCGGGCGCAGCCGGTAGTACTCGCCGCGGAACGGGACGATCGCCGGGGCCGGGAAGTCGCCCGCCAGCCGCGCCACCCGGTCGGACTGCAGCCCCGCGCACACCACCAGCAGGTCGAACGTCAGCCGTTCGCCGTCCCGGGAGGACACGACGACGCGTTCGCCCGCGCGGCGCAGCCCGACGACCTCGAACCCGAGCCGGACCTCGCCGCCGGCCGCCGCGACGTCGGCGGCGAACGCCCGCGCCACCGCGGGGAAGTCGACGATCGCCGTCGTCGGGGAGTGCAGCGCCGCCACCCCCGCGGCGTGCGGCTCGATCTCGCGCAGCTCGCCGGGCGACAGGCGGCGCAGCCCCGGCACGCCGTTGGCGGTCGCGCGCCGTTCGATCTCCGCCAGGGGCGCCAGCTCGCGGTCGCTTCGCGCCACCACGACCTTGCCGCATTCCACATACGGCAGGCCCCGCTCGGCGCAGTACTCCTTGAGCAGGCCGATGCCGCGGCGGCACAGCGTGGCCTTCAGGGACCCGGGCGCGTAGTACAGGCCGGCGTGCGCGACGCCGCTGTTGCGGCCGGTCTGGTGGACCGCGACCCGGTCCTCCTTGTCCAGCACCGTCACCCGGGCGTCCGGCCGCACCTGCGTCAGCCGCCGCGCCACCGCGAGCCCGATGATCCCGGCGCCCACGACGCCGATCCGCATCTCCTTCACGCTGACGAAGACTACGCCCGGCCCCTGCGCCGCGGACGCGCCGCGTCCGCGGCCGCGAACGAGCCCGCGCCGCCTCCGCCGGACCGGCGGTACGACCCGTCCGGACGCGGATCACAGGGCGGGCTCGGCCCCGTCGGCCGGTCAGCTGCCCAGGCGCTTGCGGGTCTGGGCGCGCAGGCGGCGCCGCTGCGACGGGTCGAGCATCAGGTAACCGACCGCGGGCAGGGCGATCACGCCCAGCACGATCAGCAGCGCGACGAGGGGGCCGAGGATCTTCAGGGCGACGAGTCCGACGGCCACGCCGCCGATGACGAGGACCACCTTGGGCATGTCCCGACACCTCCGAGGTCTGTTACCCGGCGAACGGCCGTGGCGGGCCGGTGGTTCCGGATCCGGGCCCTTTCCACGATATATCGCGTGCCGAGGGCGCCCCAGAGGCCGACCGCTAGATCTTCGGGAAGGGCCCGCCGCCCTCCAGGATCCGCAGGACGTCGGCGTGCAGGCGGCCGTTGGTGCACACGACGCTGCCGCCGTCGGGGCCGGGCCTGCCCGACAGGTCGGTGAACATGCCCCCCGCCTCCTCGACGATCACATGGAGGGCGGCCAGGTCCCACAGCGACACCTCCGGCTCGGTGGAGACGTCCACCGTGCCCTCGGCGACCATCATGTGGGACCAGAAGTCGCCGAACGCCCGGGTGCGCCACACCGCGCGGGTCAGGTCGAGGAACCGGTCGAGCCGCCCCTGCTCCTCCCAGCCGCTGAGGCTGGAGAACGACAGCGACGCGTCGGCGAGGTCCGACACCTGCGAGACCTGGATGCGGTTGGCGCGGGTGATGCTGCGGCCGGTCCAGGCGCCGCCGCCGCGCGCCGCCCACCAGCGCCGGTTGAGCGCGGGCGCGGAGACCACCCCGACCACGACCCGGTCGTCCTCCATCAGCGCGATCAGCGTGGCCCAGACCGGCACGCCGCGCACGAAGTTCTTGGTCGCGTCGATCGGGTCGATGATCCAGCACCGCGCGCCGAAGCCGGTGCGTCCGTACTCCTCGCCGAGCACCGCGTCGCGCGGCCGGGCCCGTTTGAGGATGCTGCGGATCTGCTCCTCGACGCTGCGGTCGGCGTCGCTCACCGGCGTCAGGTCCGGCTTGGTCTCGATGGTCAGGTCGAGCGCACGGAAACGCTTGGTCGTGATGTCGTCGGCTGCGTCCGCCAGCACGTGCGCCAGACGCAGATCGTCGGAATATCCCGCCACGGCGTGCAACGGTATCGCGATCACAGGGTGCGCCGACACACTTACAGGAGCGCACTTTCCGGCGATCGGGGCTCGCCCGCGGGCGCGCGCTAGACCGCCTGCGGGAAGCGGAACAGCCGCCCGGGGTCGTAGGCGGCCTTGACCTTGGCGAGGCGGTCCGCGTTGGCGCCGTAGTACGCGCGGCGCCAGTCCGCCAGGTCGGGGTCGATGTAGTTGACGTACGCGGCGCCGCGCAGGTAGGCGTCCATGGCCTTGTGGGTGCCGCGCAGCCAGCGCAGGTCGTCGCCGTCGGCCAGGTACTGCAGGACGAACAGGCCGCCGCGGTGCGGGAACGCGGTGTCGCCCGGCCGGATCCGGCCGATCGCGCCGCCCATCGCGTCCATGAGCACCGAGCGCCCCGAGCGGTCGTTGCCGCCGGCGAACCGCGCGACCAGGGCGTCGATCGCGTCGTCCGGCAGCGGGCGCAGCGCCACGTGCGACTTGCCCGAGTAGTCGGTGCGCGGGAACCGGCCCTCCGGGCGCTGCCCGGGCAGGTCGCCCTGGGCGTGGCATTGCGCGACCGTCCGCCCCGAGCATCCGGCGATCTGCCGCATCGCGTCCAGACGCGTGTGGCGGCGCGCGCTCCGGCCGCTCGGGTCGCGGCCCACCGACGAGGTCAGCCGGTCGATGTGCGGGCCGGGATCGGCCAGGGCGGCGCCGGACACCTCCACCGCGGGCGCGCCGCCCGGGGGGCTGGTGCTGATCTGCAGGCTGGTCCAGACCTCGTCCGGCGCGGACGGCGCCCACCGCTGCCACCCGCGGATCACGGCGGCCGCCTGCGACCACGGCCATCGCACCGAGAACGTCGTCACGTCGTCGGCGGCGTGCGTGCGATAGGTGAACTCCACGGCGACGCCGAAGTTGCCGCCCCCGCCGCCCCGGCACGCCCAGAACAGGTCGGGGTCGCGGCGGGCGTCGCATTCGCGCACCCGTCCGTCCGCGGTCACCACGCGCGCCGACTCCAGCACGTCGCACGTCAGCCCGTACGCGCGCGACAGCACCCCGAGGCCGCCGCCCAGGGTGAGCCCGGCCACGCCGACGGTCGGACAGGTGCCCGCCGGCACGCCCGCGCCCTCGTCGGCCAGCCGGGCGTACAGGTCGATCAACCGGGTCCCGGCGCCGACCACGGCGCGGCCCCCCTCGACCTTCACCTCGTCCATGGGGGACACGTCGACGACCAGGCCCGTCCCGGTGGACCAGCCCGCGTAGCTGTGCCCGCCGCTGCGCACCGCGACCGGCATCTCCTTGAGCGTCGCGAACGCCACGCACTCGGCGACGTCCTCGGGCGTGGCGCAGTAGGCGATCGCGGCCGGGCGGACGGAGTCGTAGCGCGGGATGTAGAGGCGGCGCGCCCGGTCGTAGTCGGCGTCGCCCGGACGGATCAGCCGTCCTTCGAGCCCGCGTTCCAGGGCCTTCCAGTCCGCCGGGCCGGTGGGGCGGGCGGCCGGGGAGCCGCCGCGGGACGGCAGGGCGCCGGAGGAGACGGGCGGGGACTCCTGCGAGCACCCGGCGGCCGTCGCCAGCCCGGCCAGTCCCGTCGCTTTGAGGAACGCACGCCGCTCCATGGGCGGAACGCTACATCCGCGCCTTCAGTCGCGTTGGGGAACCTCGTCGGGAACCCGGCCGCCCGGGGCGCTCAGGCTGCCCAGCAGACGCAGCGCCGTCTCCGACGGCGAGCCCGGCTCCGCGGTGTAGGCGGCCATCATCTGGTCGGCCTCGTCCGCCACCCGCAGCATCTCGACGTCCAGCTCGATCCGGCCGACCAGCGGGTGGTGCAGCACCTGGCGGCAGCTCCTCTTGTTCTTGACGTTGTGGTCGGCCCACCAGCGGCGGAAGTGCCCGCTCTTCACCGACAGCTCGCCGACCAGCGCCGTCAGCTCCGGGTCCTCCGGGTACTCGCCCGCGCGCAGCCGCAGGAACGCCACGGTGTCCTTGGCCTTGACCGTCCAGTCGTCGAACAGGGCCTGGATCTCCTCGTTCAGGAAGATCAGGCGGGCCCAGTTGCGCTCGGCCGGGGGCAGCGCGCCGAAGTCGGTGAACAGCGCGCAGGCCATCCGGTTCCACGCCAGCACTTCGCAGCGCCGCCCGACCACGTACGCCGGCACGCCCTCGGCGGCCTCCAGCAGCCGCCGCAGACTGGGCCGGACCCGCTCCGCCCGCGCCGGGGGGCGCCGCCGGGCCGTCCGCGCGGGACGGGCCAGGTTGCGCAGGTAGGCGCGTTCGTCGTCGGTGAGCCGCAGCGCCCCCGCCACCGCGTCCAGCACCTCTTCCGACACGTTGCGGGTGCGGCCCTGCTCCAGCCGGACGTAGTAGTCGACGCTCACCCCGGCCAGCTGCGCGAGCTCCTCGCGGCGCAGGCCCGGCACGCGGCGGCGTCCGCCGAACGGAGGGAGCCCCACGTCCTCGGGCCGCAGCCGGGCCCTCCGGGAGCGCAGGAACTCGGTCAGCTCGGCGCGCTTGTCCATACGTCCCAGTATCGGCGACCTGCCGGGGAGAAGGGTGGTCCCGTTGGAACCACGAACGGCGGAGCGCCGGTCCCTTGCCGCGCGCCGCCGTCCCGGAATCGGGTATGAGGACGCGCGGTACGCGAACACCGGCTGACATCCCGAAGGAGTCTCATGTCGCTTCCCACCCGTCCGCTCGGCGAGACCGGAATGGAGATCACCACCGTGGGCTTCGGCGCCTGGGCGGTCGGCGGCGCCGGCTGGCGGTTCGGCTGGGGCGCCCAGGACGACGACGCGTCGGTCGCCGCCATCCGCCACGCGGTGGAGCAGGGCGTCAACTGGATCGACACCGCCGCCGTCTACGGCCTCGGCCACTCCGAGGAGATCGTGGCCCGCGCGCTGTCCGGGCTGCCCGAGGCCGACCGGCCGTACGTGTTCACCAAGTGCGGTCTGGTCTGGGACGACGACCGCCCGGAGGCCGCGCCGCGCCGGGACATGGCGCCCGCCAGCGTGCGCCGCGAGGTGGAGGCGTCGCTGCGGCGCCTGAACGTCGAGCGCATCGACCTCTACCAGGTGCACTGGCCCGCCGAGCCGTCCGACCCGGCCGACGGCGACGGCAGCCCCCGCACCGGCGGCGACGGCACCCCGCTGGAGGAGTACTGGCAGGTCATGGCCGATCTGAAGGCCGAGGGCAAGGTCCGCGCCATCGGCCTGTCCAACCACGAGGTCGCCCGGCTGGAACGCGCCGAGAAGGTGGCGCACGTGGACGCGATCCAGCCGCCGTTCTCGGCGATCCACCGGGCGGCCGCCGCGGAGATCGGCTGGGCGGCCGACCACGGCACCGGCGTGATCGTCTACTCGCCCATGCAGTCCGGCCTGCTCACCGGGGCCTTCTCCACGGAGCGCGCGGCGAGCCTGCCCGCGGACGACTGGCGCAGCCGCCACCCCGACTTCACCACCGGGCTGGAGGCCAACCTGGCGCTGGCCGACGCGCTGCGTCCGGTCGCCGACCGGCACGGCGTCACCCAGGCCGCGGTCGCCGTCGCCTGGACGCTGGCCTGGCGCGGCGTCACCGGCGCGATCGTCGGCGCCCGCCGCCCCGACCAGGTGGACGGCTGGCTGCCCGCCGCGTCCCTGGAGCTGACCTCCGCCGACCTCGACGAGATCGCCGAGGCCATCCGCCGCACGGGGGCCGGCGAGGGACCCGCGCGTCCGTGAGCCGCGCCGGGCGGAGCCGGCCGCGGTCCGGTCAGCGGTCGGCTTCGCCCTCGCGGCTGGCCAGGAGCCGGCGCAGCGAGTCCAGGCGGGCGCGGCTGGCGCGGCCGTCGGCGACCCACTCGTCCAGGCCGCACGCCTCGCCCAGGTGGTCGCAGTGCGGGGGGCAGCGCTCCGCGGCGCCCTCCGCCAGGTCGTCGAACGCCTCGATCACGCTCTCGGGTTGGACGTGCGCCAGGCCGAAGCTGCGCACTCCCGGGGTGTCGATGATCCAGCCGCCGCCGGGCAGCTCCAGCGCGATCGCCGACGACGAGGTGTGCCGGCCGCGGCCGGTCACCGCGTTGACGTGGCTCACCGCCCGGTCGGCGTCCGGGACCAGCGCGTTCACCAGGGTCGACTTGCCCACCCCCGAGTGCCCCACCAGGACGCTGACGCGCCCGGCCAGGTGACGGCGCAGCGAGTCCAGGTCGCCGCCGCGCCGTGTCACCACGTACGGGACGCCGAGCGGCGCGTAGATCTCCAACAGGGGGTCCGGGGCGGCCAGGTCCGCCTTGGTCAGGCACAGCAGCGGGTCCATGCCCGCGTCGTAGGCGGCGACCAGGCACCGGTCGATCAGCCGGGGCCGCGGCTCCGGATCGGCCAGCGCCGTCACGATCACCATCTGGTCGGCGTTGGCCACGATGATCCGCTCGTACGGGTCGGTGTCGTCGGCGGTGCGGCGCAGCGCCGAGGTGCGCGGCTCCACCCGCACGATGCGCGCCAGCGTGTCCGGAGCGCCGGACACGTCGCCGACGAGCGCGACCCGGTCGCCCACCACGACCCCTTTGCGGCCGAGCTCGCGGGCCCGCATGGCCGTCACGGCGCGCTCATCCGGGGTGCCGGCGTCGACCAGGCAGCGGTAGCGGCCCCGGTCGACGGCGGTCACCATGCCGAGGACCGCGTCCTCGTGGGCGGGACGGCGCCGGGTGCGCGGCCGCGAGCCGCGCCGCCCGGGCCGCACCCGAACGTCGTCCTCGTCGTAGTCGCGTACGCGGCGTGCCAGTGGTCCCGCCTCCCTCTCCCGCGGCGTTCACGCAGGCCGCACCATCGCTGTCCACAACTCGGTGAATTCCGGGAGTGTCTTGCCCACCGTGGCCGGGTTCTCCACCTCCACGCCCGGAACGGCCAGGCCGAGCACCGCCGCGGCCATGACCATCCGGTGGTCGTCGTAGGTATGGAAGACCCCGCCGTGCAGCGGACGCGGCCGGATCTCCAGGCCGTCCGGCAGCTCGCGGGCGTCGCCGCCCAGCGCGTTCAGCTCCCGGACCAGCGCGGCCAGCCGGTCGGTCTCGTGGCCGCGCAGATGGCCGATGCCGGTGAACCGGGACGGCGACGACGCCAGCGCCGCCAGCGCCGCCAGCACGGGGGTGAGCTCGCCGACCTCGCGCAGGTCGGCGTCCAGGCCCTCGAACGCGCCGGTGCCGCGCACGGTCAGGCCGTCCGGGCCGAACGACACCTGCGCGCCCATCCGCGCGAGCAGGTCGCGCAGCGCGTCGCCGGGCTGGGTGGTGTCGGCGGGCCAGTCCGGCACGGTGACGCGCCCGCCGGTCACCAGCGCCGCGCCGAGGAACTGGGCGGCGTTCGACAGGTCGGGCTCGACGTCCCAGTCCCGGCCCCGGATCGTGCCGGGCGCCACGTGCCACTCGGCCGCGCCGCTGTCGACGCCGCTGTCGACACCGCTCTCGACACCGGTCTCGACACCGGTCTCGACCCGCGCGCCCGCCTCCCGCAGCATCCGCACCGTCATCGCCAGGTGCGGCGCGGACGGGACGGGCGGCCCCTCGTGCCGCACCCGGACGCCCTCGTCGAACCGCGGCGCGGCCAGCAGCAGCCCGGACACCAGCTGCGACGAGGAGGACGCGTCGATCGTGACGGCGCCGCCCTTGACCGCGCCGGCGCCGCGCACCGTGAACGGCAGCGCGCCGCGTCCGCCGTCGTCGATCCGCACGCCGAGCGCGCGCAGCGCCGTGATCATCGGCCGCATGGGCCGCTCCCGCGCCCGCGGGTCGCCGTCGATCGCCACGTCGCCGTCGGCCAGCGCCGCCACCGGGGGCAGGAACCGCATCACGGTGCCCGCCAGGCCCACGTCCACCTGCGCCGGACCGGACAGCGGCCCCGGCGTCACCAGCCAGTCCGCGCCGTCCTCGTCGACCGCCGCGCCGAGCGCGCGCAGCGCCGCCGCCATGAGCAGCGTGTCCCGGCTGCGCAGCGGGCGCCGCAGGCGCGCGGGGCCGTCGGCCAGCGCGGACAGGATCAGCGCCCGGTTGGTCATGGACTTGGACCCGGGCAGCCGGACGGTGGCGTCCACCGGGGCGTGCGCGACCGGCGCGGACCAGTGCGAAGAGGGCATGCGCCAAGGTTATCGGGCCGCGCCCGGCCGGTCTCACAAGATCACAACAGGGTCACGCGGCGGTCACAGCGGGATCGTCAACAGGGTCCGGCCGTCGCCCGTCACGACCTCGAACCGGGCGATGTCCCCCCGCGACAGCGCCGTGCCGCCCTCGGCGACGAGCGGATCCGGCGACCCAGGCACCCCGTACCCCTTGGGCGGCACCCGCCAACCCGTCACCACGGCGCGCTCACCCGTGCGGGACACCGCCTGCAGCGTGCACGTCAACGGCCCGCGAACCCCGCGCAACTCCAACCCGACCCGTGTGCCCCAGCGCTTGTCCTCCAAGGACACCGCTCCGGACGCGCCGGTCGCCGGGTCGCTCGCGGAGTGCCGCTCCCCCCACGTCGGAACGGCCACGGGGGGATTCGTCTGGGCATCGCCGTTCTCGATCGCCACGCCCGCCGCGACACCGGCCCCCAGCAGACCCGCCGCCGCGACGGCGCCCACCGCGTACCGCCACGGCCGCCGCGCACGCCGCGCCTCGCGCGCCTGCCGGATGGGAATGGGCGCGGGCGACGAGACGGGGTCCGGCGCGGGCCTCGGCATGGGAACCGGGGCGGGTTCCGGCGCGGGCGCCGGGGACTGGTCGCGAAGCTCGGACAGGACGTCCGCCATGCCCTGCATCTGCCTCAGCTCCGCCTGGCACTGCCGGCAGCCGTGCAGGTGCGCCTCGAACGCCCGGCGGTCCTCCTCTTCCAACAGACCCAAGGCGTAGGCGCCGACATCGGTGTGCTCGACCGGTGAACCGCTCATGCCCCCGTCCTCCTCGCCACAGGCCCCCTCCAGGCGACGCCGTGCCGCTCTCGTCCGCTCACGCCGTCACCCCTCTCTCCTCCAGTGCGACGCGCAGGGCGCGCAACGCGTAGTACACGCGGGACTTGACCGTCCCCACGGGGACGCCCAGCACCTCCGCCGCCTGGGCGACCGTGCGATCGCGCAGCACCGTCTCGGTCAGCACCTCCCGGTGGGCGTCCGACAGCGACGCGAGCGCGTCGGCCACCACCACCTTGCGCAGCACCCGTTCCAGCCCGTCCGCCGCCGGGAGGTTCTCCAGCGGCCCGTCGCCGACCTCGGGCGGCCGGGCGCGGCGGTGCCGCCGACCGTCGATCACGATACGGCGCGCGATCGTGGCCAGCCAGGGCATCGGCGACACCCCGGGGTCCAGCCGGTCCGCGCCCCGCCAGGCCCGGATCATGGTCTCCTGGACCACGTCCTCGGCCCACTGCCGGTCTCCGCCGGTCAGCCTGAGCACGAACGCCGTCAGGGCGGCACCGTGCTCGCGGTAGAGCGCGGTGACGATCCGTTCGGCGTCCGTCGCGGCTCCGGGTGCTGCCATGTCCGGGCCTCTCCGGTCGGGGGGAGGGAACGGGCGGTCGCATGGCAGTACGGCGACGGACGGACGCCGGGTTCAACGGATTTGAAAATCTCTTAAGGCTCTCTTCGGGGAAAGGGTCAGCTCCGCACCGCGCGGACCACGCGGCCGAGCGGACGGGAGCCGCGGGCGCGCGCCCGGCGGACCCGCTGCGCCGCCTCCCGACGCGCCTCCCGGCGCGCCTTGCGGATCTCCGCCGCGCTCTGCTTGCGCAGGGCCCTGGCCTCCGCCGCGGCCTGGATCCGCGCCTCGCGCGCCTGCCGCCGCACCTCGGCCAGCCGGGGGCCGCGGCGCGGCTGGGCGGCCACCATCAGCAGCGCGCCGAACAGGCCGACGTTCTTCAGCAGGTGCGAGCGTTCGCTGGCGCGGCGCTCGGGGTCGTCCTCGGTCCAGTAGCGGTGCTCGGTCAGCAGGCTCGGCACCAGCTGCGCGGCCAGCAAGAACGTCGTCAGCCGCCGGAATCTGCCGGTCAGCAGCAGCACGCCGGTGCCCAGGCTCAGCGCCCCCTGGAAGCGCACCAGGGCCTCCGGGTCCTTGGTGGGGAGCCAGTCGAACCGGTCGGCGATCGGCTTGACCGCGGGCGCCACCTGCTCGGCGCGCGGCGCCGGGTCGCGGAGGGTCTCCAGCCCGGTGATGATGTACGGCGCCGCCACGAACGGACGGGCCAGCGTGGTGATGGGTCGCATGGTCGCCTACATGCCCAGCGCGTGGGCGGTCAAGCACCCCTTCCGGCCCGTGCGGGATGTCACAGGCGGGGGGCAGGATGGGACCCATGTGCGGTCGATACGCCACGGCACGGGCGCGTCAGGAGCTGATCCAGCAGTTCCAGGTGCAGTACGACGCGACCGAGCAGAACCTGCAGCCCGATTACAACGTCGCCCCCACCAAACAGGTGCCGGCCGTCCTGACCCGGGCGCCCAAGGACGCGGCCAAGGACGGCGCGGCGGGCGCCGGGGACGCCGCCGAAGCGCAGGCCGCCGTCCGGCAGCTGCGGACGCTGCGCTGGGGGCTGGTGCCGTCGTGGGCCAAGGACCTGTCCATCGGCAACCGCATGATCAATGCGCGCTTCGAGACGGTGCACGAGAAGCCCGCGTTCCGCCGCGCCTTCGCCCGGCGCCGCTGCCTGCTGCCCGCCGACGGCTACTACGAGTGGTACACGCTGGAGTCGGACCGCGCCGAGGGCGAGAAGAAGAAGCGCGCCAAAAAACAGCCGTTCTATATCCGGCCCAAGGACGGTTCCGTCCTCGCCCTGGCGGGCCTCTACGAATTGTGGAAGTCCCCCGATCCGGACGTCGGGGACGGGGGATGGGTGTGGACGTGCACGGTGATCACCACGGACGCGCCCGACGAGCTGGGCCGCATCCACGACCGGATGCCCATGATCGTCCACCCGGACCGGTGGGACGCCTGGCTGGACCCGGAGCTGACCGACCCCGACCTGGTGCGCGGCCTGCTGGCGCCCGCGATGGCCGGGACCATGGAGGCCTATCCGGTCTCCACGGCCGTCAACAATGTCAGAAACAACGGGCCCGAACTCATAAAGCCAATCCCAAGCGGGGATATACCTGACGGCCATTCCGACACCCTGTTCTGATCGTCGCCGACGCGCGGCGGCCAGACACCAGGACGCCGCCTCCGGGGGCATACCGGGAGGAGTTCGCAGCACCGTGGACACCGCCGCCGCCCGCACCCGCCTGCAGGAGATGCTCGCCGACCTGGACCGGTCGATCGCGATCCTGAAAGGGGAGAGCCCCGAGCGGGAGAACTCCCCGTCCGACGCGGCCGCCATCCTCACCGACAGCGACCGCGTGGAGGCCGCGCTGGAGACGATGCGGCGGCACCGCGCCGCGGTCGTCGGCGCCCTGGAGCGCATCGCCGACGGCACCTACGGCCAGTGCGTCGACTGCGGCCGCCGCGTCCCCGACGGCCGCCTGAAAGCCCGCCCCGAAGCCGCCCGCTGCGTCGCCTGCCAGGCCCGGCACGACCGGGCGATGCGCTGACGGCGGCGCGTCACACCCGCCTGGCGCTGGCCAGCAGGTGGACGCCCAGGGAGTCGTCGCGCACGGGGGAGCCGAGCTCGGTGCGCACGAGACGGGCCAGGGCGCCCGGGTCGCGCGCCAGCACGTGCTCGACGGTGGACGGCGACAGGGCGGTCCGCGGCCTGATCCACTCCACTTCCAGGCCCGCGTCGGTGAGCAGCTCGCGCAGCTGCTCGGCCCAGAAGCAGCGGGTGATCGTGCCGTCCGGCCACGGCACGAGCAGCACCTCGGCGCTGGGCACGTCCGACAGGTGGGCCCAGCGGCTCTGCTCGGCCAGCAGCGCCATCCCCAGCGTCAGCGAGTCCACCGACAGCAGCACCCGGCCGCCGGGACGCAGCACCCGGGCGATCTCGGCGACCGTCGACTCGGTCACCAGGTGCCGCGACAGCGCGCGGTCCTCGGCGACCACCGCGTCCACGCTGGCGTCCCCCAGGCACGCCAGAGAACCCGAGTCGGCGATCACGCGGCGCACCACCCCCGACGGGGCCCGGCGCGCGGCGCGGCCGCCGCGCCCCCCGGGGTCGGCGGGCGGATGGACGGCCCGCGGGCCCGCCAGGTCGGGGGCCGGGGGCGGGCGCAGCCGCGGCGCCACGGCGGCGCCGTCCGCCCCGGCGCCGTCGCCGTCCGCCGCGCCGTCCACGCCCCGCGGGGCCACCAGCGGGTCCAGCATCTCCAGGACCGTGTGCCCGGCGGCCGCCGCCTGCGCCGCGCTGCCGGTGCGTCCCCCCGAGATGTCCAGGATGAGCGAGGGCGTGCGCGGCAGCCAGCGGGCCAGCTGCGCCGCCGCCACCGCCCAGTAGAACGACCAGTACAGCGTCAGGGACCGGCCGTCGCCCGGCGCGGCACGCAGATCCGCGACGCTGGGTTCGGGAGGTTGCGCCGGCAGCGGTAGCAACGGGTTTGCTCCTGTTCTCGCCCTTTATGTGACTTCTTCCCCGCGGGTGCCGCGCGTCACCCTCGGCGGTTCCCGGGAATCGCCCGCCCGGGAATCGACGCGGCCGTCCGCGCGTTGCACCGTCTCACAACCGTCCGCGTACGGGTGCCCTCGACCCGCGAGACGAGCGAACCGTCCAGAAGGGGCCACGGGCGCGCCGTACGGGAACCTTGACGCACAGCGGAGGTGCTGCCCGATGACCACAGCCGTTGCCGAGCATCCCCGGGGGGACACCGCGGTGCAGCCGCCGGCCGCCCCCGACGGCACGGCCCGGCTCCGCAGCCCTATATCGTCTGTGGCGTACCGCGCCGTCGGAGGCGCCGTCACGGACGAGGGGGGTGGTCAGGTGGCCGCAGCGGAGCGCCAGCAGAGCGAAGACCGCCTGGCCCACCCGGCGCAGGGGAACGGGGCGCTGGACCCGCAGGCGGCCCCGGAACGTCCGTCGGGCGCCTCCGAGACCGTGGAGGAGCGCCGGGAGCGCTTCCAACGCGACGTCCTGCCGTTCCTCGATCCCCTGTACTCGGCCGCGCTGCGCATGACGCGCAACCCCGCGGACGCGGAGGACCTCGTTCAGGAGACCTTCGCCAAGGCGTTCGCGTCCTTCCACCAGTTCCGGGAGGGCACCAACCTCAAGGCGTGGCTGTACCGGATCCTCACCAACACCTTCATCAACTCCTACCGCAAGCGGCAGCGGCAGCCCCAGCAGTCGGCGACCGAGGAGATCGAGGACTGGCAGCTGGCGCGCGCCGAGTCGCACACCTCCAGCGGCCTGAAGTCGGCCGAGGCCGAGGCGCTGGAGCACCTGCCCGACACCGACGTCAAGCGGGCGCTGCAGAACCTGCCGGAGGAGTTCCGCATCGCGGTGTACCTCGCCGACGTGGAGGGCTTCGCCTACAAGGAGATCGCCGAGATCATGGGCACGCCCATCGGTACGGTGATGTCCCGTCTGCACCGGGGGCGGCGGCAGTTGCGCGGCATGCTGGAGGACTACGCCCGGGAGCGCGGGTTGACCCGGGCGGGGGAGGGATCGTCATGAGCTGTGGCGACCACCACGAGACGCCGTGCAGCGAGGTGCTGGCCAGGGTCTACGCCTACCTGGACGGCGAGCTCGACCAGCAGGGCTGCGGCGAGGTCAAGCAGCATCTGGACGAGTGCGGGCCGTGCCTGCGCGAGTACGGCCTGGAGGAGGCCGTCAAGAAGCTGGTCGGCAAGTCCTGCGGGTGCGAGCCGGTCCCCGCCGACCTGCGGGCCAAGGTGATGAGCCGCATCGAGCAGCTGTGCGGGGAGCTCAAGGCCGCCGAGGCCGTCGGCGAGGAGACCCCCGAGCCCGCCGCCGGGGAACAGAGCGCCGAAAGCCGCGCGGCGGAGAAGCAGACCGCCGGGAAAGCCGAGCGGCACCCCGCCGACTGATCTAGGGTTTCGGCGTGCTCGTACTCGTCACCGGCGCGGCCGGGTTCATCGGGTCCCATCTCGCCGACCGGCTGCTGGCCGACGGCCATGAGGTCATCGGGGTCGACGACTTCTCGTCGGGCGGCAACGTGCGCCCGGGAGTCGAGATGTGGCGCATGGACGTGACGGACCCGGCGCTCGCCGACCGCGTCGCC
Source organism: Actinomadura viridilutea (assembly GCA_003001795.1). Taxonomy (GTDB): domain Bacteria; phylum Actinomycetota; class Actinomycetes; order Streptosporangiales; family Streptosporangiaceae; genus Spirillospora; species Spirillospora viridilutea. The sequence continues at coordinate 744,449 of PVNI01000001.1, forward strand.
GCCCGCCGCCCCGAAGTGATCTTCCACCTGGCCGCGCAGGTCAGCGTGCGCGCCAGCGTCGCCGACCCGCTGCACGACGCGCGCATCAACGTGCTGGGCACCGCCAACGTGCTGGAGGCCGCGCGCGCCGGGGGCGCGCGCAAGGTGGTGTTCGCCTCCAGCTGCGCGGTGTACGGGGTGCCGGACGCGCTGCCCGTCCCGCCCGACGCCGAGCTGCGGCCCGCCTCCCCGTACGCGGCGTCCAAGGTGTCCGGCGAGATCTATCTGCGCATGTACCGGGCGCTGCACGACGTGGACTTCACCATCCTGACGCTGGCCAACGTGTACGGCCCGCGGCAGACCCCGGACGGCGAGGCCGGGGTGATCTCGATCTTCACCGACGCGCTGCTGTCGGGCCGGCCGACCCGGGTGTTCGGCGACGGCACCCAGACCCGCGACTACGTGTACGTGCTCGACGTGGTGGACGCGTTCGCCCGCGCCGGCGGCGAGGCGGGCGGCGGCGGCCGCTTCAACGTCGGCACCGGCCTGCAGACCGCCGACCGGGAGCTGCACACCCTGGTCGCCCAGGCGGTGGGCGCGCCGGACGAGCCCGCGTTCGCCCCGCCGCGGCCGGGCGACCTGCCCGCGATGGCCGTCGACCCGGCGGAGACCGAACGGGTCCTCGGGTGGCGGCCGAGAACGTCGCTGCGGGACGGCCTCGCCGCGACCGCCGCGTGGGCGCGCGAGCGGGCGGCCGCAGGGGGCGCACGGGAATTGTGATCACCAAAGGTGACGATTAGTTCACGCTTTGCTCACGATTCGCCGCATGCCTGTGTGACCTGCGCCGCTCGCGTTAGGCTTGTGCCGGAATCAGCGACGGGAGCACTCGCATGCCCCGGCGGCCGGGTCGCGCGCTGCCTGGGCGCTCGGGGGCGGTTTCACGGGGGGAGGCGAATGCCATGCGCAAGCGTGTGAGGACGGCCGGGCTCGACCGGGCCCGGGGCGCCTCGTCGTCGCTGAGAATGCCCGAGGGCGTGTCCTGGGTCTAGGTGGGGCACCGGCGCCACCGGCCCCGGCGGCGGCCCACGTTTCCGTTTCCCGAAAGGGCGGCAATGCGTGGACTACCACTGGCTGCCTGGGCGTACGTCTGCGGCGTGGTCGCCTTGGCGACCGGGCTCATCGCGACGTCGTCGTTCGGCGAGCTGGACTGGTCGAAGCTGGCGGTGCTGGCCGTCCTGTTCTGGGTCTGCGACTCGGCGCCGGCGCTGCTCAACGTCGAACGCGCGCGGGTCTCGCTGAGCTTCGCCGCCAGCCTGGCGTCGGTGGTGCTCCTCGGGCCCGCCGGGGCCGCCCTGCTGGGCCTGTCGGCCGTGGTCAACGGGCAGCGGCTGTTCGCCCCGGTGAAGCGGCTGTTCAACGGCGCCCAGTTCGCGCTGTGCGGGTACGCCGCGGGCACCGTGTTCGACGTGCTCGGCGGCGATCCGCCCCGTCCCGGCCAGGCCGACTGGGTGGAGCAGGTCATCGTCCCCTTCCTCGGCGCCCTGGTCACCTTCGTCGGCGTCAACCTCCTGCTGATGGCGGGCATCCTGCTGCTGTCCAAGCAGGCCGCGCCGCGCGAGCTGGTGCGCGAGAGCCGCCAGCTGTCGGTGGGATGCCTCGGCTACGGCATGTTCGGCCTGCTCATCGCGGGCCTGTGGCAGCACGTCGGCACGTTCGCGGCGGTGCTGGTGCTGCTGCCGCTGTTCATCGCGCGCTGGGCGCTGGAGCAGACCCACGCCCAGCAGAAGGCCCACGCGGCCAC
>PVNI01000002.1 GCA_003001795.1 Actinomadura viridilutea
GGCCAGACAATCGCCTGGCCTCACAAGGCACTGGCTTTTGACACGCTGTTGAGTTCTCAAGAAACGGACACCCACCGCGCGGATCCCGCTCTCGCGGTCACCGCCCCGGGGCGACACTTTTAATTTACCCGGCTTTTCTTCTCTGTCAAACCGACCCTTTTCAGAGCCAATTCGACAAAGAAGTCCGCAACCGGGTATCCCACAAGCCGAACAAAAGCCTGGACCGGCTCGGTGTCGACTCGGGGAAGATGCCCATCGGGTCGGCCGCCTCTTGGCGACCAGCACCCAGCTCGGGCTGACCAGACCAGTGTACAACAGACCGAGCGCCGCTCGGGCCGCCTTCTGATCTGATCCCCTGGGGCCGTCCGCCTCGCGGCGTCCCGCATCCCTCAGGGTGCAGATGACTTTAGGCAGGCAAGATCGCAACAGTCAAATCGGAGCGACGGGCGCTCACGTGGTCCGGACGACGCGGCGCCGAGGCACGCGGACCGCGCATCGGGTCACGTTCACGTCGTTCGACTGTGGCCGAGAGGCCAGCCACTCACCGGTACGTGCCGCGTTCACGTTGATCAGAGGGAGTTCCCGCCGTTACAGATCCACGCTGCTCTCGGTTGCGCACGGTATTCCGGCCGCCGTCGCGATGAGCATGTGTCGAGGTCGAAGGGCCCCTGTCCTGCACGTGCCGCAGCTTCTCGCCATGACCTGAGGGAACCGTTGCACGATCCCTGATCGTCCCGGTGCTGCGAGCCCGATCGGTCAAGGCGCTGCGCGCCCGAGTCGCGCGCAGGGCAACGCCCTGCTTCGGAACGCTGCGTAACCGCTTCTTTTGGACTGCTCTGGCAGGACTGCGACCACACCTGAAGGGATGCCGTCGAGTCGACTCCACGGGTGTCTACATCTGGGGCGTGGACCTCGTCCTGCCCGTGGACGGCGAGGCCCGCATCGACCTGGGAGCGTCCCGCCCCGGCCGTCTCCGGTTCGTCTGCGCCTCCGGCACTGGCCTTGCGGTCGGGCTGGGCGCGAAACCGTGGCGCCTGGCCCGTTCCGCGAGCGGAGTTTCGAACCTGTTGGACGGGACGATCGGACGTGATGTCAGGCGCGCCGGCAACGGCGGGTCCCGGTAGAAGCCGCGAGCCGCTGCCACTGCCCGCGCGTCGACGAACCTCTTGTCGAGCAGGGTGCCGAGCCCGTGCCCGCAGAGCGGCGATCACCAGGTCCGCGCTGGAGGCTGCGGCCTCCCCCATCGGCGGCAGACCGTCGCCGACGACAAGGTCGTCGGCGACGGTCGCGGTCCGCGCGGCTCGGGCACCGCACTGCCGACAGGACTGTCGGTGACGCGTACCGGACCGCTTCTCCCCCTTCGGCGGCCGCCGAGGCGCGCTGCGCAATGGCCGTACTGATCCCCGAGTGGGCAGTGCCGAGGCTGCGTGGCCACTGATCATGTGACCGGCCTGCGCAGTCACCACCGCAGACCAGGACTGGGGCAGCTCGGCTGCTGGGACAGCCGTGACATCTGCTACGGCACAGGACGGAAGGCGGAGACCACGAAAGAGAGCGGCACCGTGACCGGCTCGGGGAGACGGGCGACGCGTTGCCGAAGCTCGTCGGCCGGAACATGGTGCGCGCTCGGCCCCATTCCGACGAGGGCTTCGGTCTGCGCGTGGTCGAGGGTCGCTTCATATTCCAGCGTGCGCCGCGTCTCCAGGGTGAAATGGGCTCCGAGGGCCGCATCAACGCGTTCGTTCTTCTGTTCGTCGACGGTCACGAGCCCGAGGGTTTCGACGAGCGGGCCCAGATGCCGTTGCGAGGGGGTGACGGTGACCAGGAGGCCGCCGCGCAGCACCCTATGGAATTCCGGGGCGTTGCGGGGAGCGAACACGTTGATGACCGCGTCCACGGCGTCGGTGCGGACCGGCAACGGCCGCCAGAGGTCGGCGACGACGGCGCCGATGCGTGGATGGGCTCGGGCGGCCCGCCGGGCGGCGTATTTGGACAGGTCCAGGGCGATGCCCACCGCGTCGCCGGGCTGGTCGAGTACCGCGCTCAGGTAGTAGCCCGTGCCGGCTCCCGCGTCCAGGACGCACCCGCCTCCTGGAACGGCGTCGAGTGCTGCGGTGATGAGCTCCGCGACGGCCTTCGCCATGGGGGCGAAGTGACCAGTTCGTAGGAAGGTCTCGCGCGCGCCCACCATCTCGGCGGTGTCGGCGGTGCCGGGACGGGCGTTTCCAGGGAGCAGATTCGCGTATCCCTGGCGGGCGACGTCGAAGGCGTGTCCTGCGGGGCAGCGCAGGGTCTTCCCTTCGCCGTTGAGGGCGAGGGTCTCCCCGCATACAGGGCACGCCAGACGTTCGACCACATCAGCCAGCACGGGTCATGGTCTACCACGCCAGACCGTCCTCGAGGACGTCGCGGACCGCACAGCGCAGGTGAGGACGCGGGCGGCCACGGTGCCATTCAGCGCGCCGTCGAGGCCGCGGACGCCATCGTCGGCCCCCGCTCTGCCCCGTCATGACCTCCGCAAAGTTCTCGAGACGGTTCCAAGGGCTCGGCGTCGTGCCAGCGGACGTCACGTCCAGCGGTGCCTGCGCCAGAGCCCACGCCCGGCTGGTCACCGACCGCCAGTGCGCCGCCATCCCGGGGCGGTTCCCCGGCGCGCCCAGCTCGCAGCTCCACCGCGCCGCCGTCCCGTACAGCTTGATCTGGTCGATGCTCTGGTTGGCGCCGGTGTCGCGCAGCTCCGGCGGACGGTCGGCGGTCAGCACGATCATCGGCACGCCCGCCTGATGCGCCTCGATCACCGCCGGGTGGAAGTCGGCCGCGGCCGTCCCCGACGTGCACACCACCGCCGCCGGACGCCCTGAGCGCCTGGCCGGCCCCAGCGTCTGGTCAGGTTGTGAATCGGCTGCCCCAGCGGCGGCAGGGTGCTGCCGATCTGCGAGATCACGGCTTCGAGCGGGTGCCGCCACGCCCAGCGTGACGCTTCTGGAGCCCCACATGACCAGCCGGCTGCCGCGTCGACGACGCCCCCTGCGAAGCGACGGCGACGAAGCTCCAGCCATCACAGCCTCGCCCGCTCGGGCACCCCAGACCGCAGCAGGCCGGTCAACCCGCTGGACAGGACGCCCCGAGCTGCACGCCTGAGGTCTCTGAAGCGGCTGGTACAGGCATTGCCGTCTCCCGCCTGAAAGCACCCGGCTTGGCGACGCCTCCATTAGGAGCGGGAGCTGCGACCACCGTCGACCTCGTCCTGCCCGGCGTGCACCTGCGGCTGCAGACCGACCGCGGCATGTTCTCACCCGACCGCGTCGACTCGGGCACGCGCATCCTGTTGGAAACCGCGCCTCTTCCCCCTCCCACCGGCGACCTGCTGGACCTGGGTGCGGCTACGGCCCCGTCGCCACCGGCCGCTCGGTCCCCGAGGCCGTCGACGCCGCCCGCGCCTCCCACATCCCGGTGTCCACCATCGCCTTCGGACCGGTATGGCCCCGGCGATCGACCCTCATGCGGCCCGACGGCGCGCGGTCGTCCCGCTGAGCGCCGCTTGTCGGCGGCGGCGCCGCGCTGGGCCTCGCCGGCGTCCCTCCCGGGGCCGGCTGCGCCCTACGGCCACGCCCAGGGGACTGGCGGCGCCGTGGGTGAGGCGCTATCAGAGGGGCGGCCGCGCCGAGCCAGTCGTCCCTGGCCGTAACGCCACATGGCGAGGGCTGCCTGAAGCCTGGGCGCCGGGCTTGGCGCCCAGGCGCGGACGATCTCGTGGCGGCGGCGCGAAATGGCCGGCGGAAGGGCTCATTCCGGCGGTACGCGCTGGTCTGGGGCGCCCTACAGTTCGGTGGCGCCGATGAAGGGTGCCTTCCGAGGAAGCCCACGTCCCATTCGGCGCAGCCCAGTAACCGCCCTCCGGTCGGTGGCTCCGAGCCGGAGGGCGCGCCGCCACTGCTGGACGATCTGGGCCGCGTCACCGCCTGAAGCGATTCGCCCACGACCTGGTCGTACCGATGGTGCTGCGAGCCCCTCAGGGCGGCGTCACGGGGACTCCAGCCGCCGTGACTCCGCCCTGTCAGGACGGCAGGCGGCGCCGCACTTCCTCCATGTCGAGGTCGCGCACCTGCTGGATGACGTTCTCCAGCACCGCCTCCGGCAGGGCCCCGGGCTCGGCGAACACGATCACGCCGTCGCGAATCGCCATGACCGTGGGGATGGAGGAGATGCCGAACCGCTCCGACAGCTCGGGCTGGTCCTCGGTGTCGACCTTGCCGAACACGATGTCGGGGTGCTTTTCGGCGGCCCTGGCGAAGACCGGGGCGAAGGCGCGGCACGGACCGCACCACTCGGCCCAGAAGTCGACCAGCACGATGCCGTCGCGCTGGGCCACGTCGTCGAAGTTGTCTGCGGTCAGCGTGACCGTCGCCATGTCGGTTTCTCCTCGCTCGGGGTATCAGCCAGGGAAGCGGCGGACAGCCCCGCAGTATTCCCGACGTGGGAATCACAGAGCCGTAATTGGCGTTCTCCCTTCAGGGAGATCGCACCGAAGAAGGGTCAGGATGGCTGCAACCCGTAGCAAGGGCGACAGGATCGACGCCCTCGACAAGGACCTTGTCGGGGCGTACCTCGACCGGATCGGCCGCACCCCCCTGCTGGACGCGGAGGAAGAGGTCGACCTGGCCAAGGCGATCGAAGGGGGCCTGTACGCCGAACAGCTCCTGGAGGAAGGCCCGATCCCCGAAGGGACCACCCGGGAAGAGCTGCAGGAGATCGTCGAGGCGGGGCTGCGCGCCAAGCAGCGCTTCGTCGAGGCCAACCTGCGCCTTGTGGTCTCGATCGCCCGCAAGTACCCCACCGACGCGCTTCCCCTCATCGACCTCATCCAGGAGGGCAACCTGGGGCTGATGCGGGCGGTGGAGAAGTTCGACTACCGGCGCGGCTTCAAGTTCTCGACGTACGCGACCTGGTGGATCCGGCAGGCGATCGGACGCGGCCTCAGCCACACCGCCCGCACCATCCGCCTCCCGGTGCACGTCGAGGAGGAGCTGTCACGGCTGCGGCGGGCCGAGCGGCAGCTCGGCCGCGACCTGGGCCGCGACCCCACGCGCGAGGAGCTGGCGGAGGCCGTCGGCGCCGAGCCCGAGCACGTCGACGAGCTGCTGAGCTGGCGCCGCGATCCCGCCAGCCTGGACGCCGCGGTGGACGACACGGGCGAGACCGCCATGGGCGACCTGCTGGAGGACCCCGACGGGGTGACGCCCGAGGCGGAGATCCTCGCGCTCGACGAGAGCGAGGGGCTGGGCCGCCTGCTGGAACGGCTGCCCGAACGCGAGTCGGCGATCCTGCGGGCCCGGTTCGGCATGGACAGCGGCCAGCCGCAGTCGTACGCGCAGATCGGCGCCCGCTACGGCCTGAGCCACAACCGGGTGCGGCAGATCACCGACCGGTCGCTGCGGCGGCTGCGCCAGATGGCGGCGGAGGCGGAACTGAACGGGCAGCGCGGGCCCGCGCACGCCGCGGCCGTCCCGTCCGCCGCCCGCACCGGCTCGCCGGCGGCCGCTCGGACCCCGAAGACGCGGGGCGCCCCGGCCGCGGAGCACAAGGTCACCGCGGCGGCCGTGCGCGCGGCCGCGTCTCGCAGCAAGGCGGCATGACGCCGCGCGACGCGCCGCGTGGCCCCGCGCGAGCCGCACGCAGACGGACGGTCGGTGCGGATGCACGCGGTCGGCCGCCTGTCGTCACATGGGGAACCTTCCGGAAGTTTTCCGGTTTCCTACACTGCGCTCCCCATGTCAGGGCGGCCCCGGTGCCATAGCCTTGGTGCACGTGAGTACATCTAGCGTCACGGGGGAGCTCGACGCCTGGCGCGCCCTCCCGGCACTGCAACAGCCCGAGTGGGAAGACGAGGCCGAGCTGCGCGCCGTGGTCGAGGAGCTGGCCAAGCAGCCTCCGCTGGTGTTCGCGGGCGAGTGCGACCAGCTCAAGGAGCGGCTGGCGGCGGTCGCGCGGGGCGAGGCGTTCGTCCTGCAGGGCGGGGACTGCGCCGAGACGTTCGCGGGCTCCACGGCCGACGCCGTCCGCAACAAGCTGAAGACCTTGCTGCAGATGGCGGTCGTGCTCACCTACGCGGGCCGCGTGCCGGTGGTGAAGATCGGCCGGATGGCCGGGCAGTTCGCCAAACCGCGGTCCAAGCCCGTCGAGAGGCGCGGCGGGGTGGAGCTGCCCGCCTACCGGGGCGACGCCGTCAACGGCTTCGAGTTCACCGCCGAGGCGCGGCGCAACGACCCGCGGCGGCTGCTGCAGGCCTACCACTGCTCGGCCGTCACGCTGAACCTGTGCCGGGCCTTCACCACGGGCGGGTACGCCGACCTGCGGCAGGTGCACGCCTGGAACCAGGACTTCGTGGCGGCCAGCCCGGCCGGGCGCCGGTACGAGCGGCTGGCCGGGGAGATCGACCGGGCGCTGGCGTTCATGAAGGCGTGCGGCGCCGACCCCGAGGAGCTCCACAGCGTGGAGTTCTACTCCAGCCACGAGGCGCTGCTGCTGGAGTACGAGCGGGCGCTGACCCGCATCGACAGCCGCAGCGGGCAGCCGTACGACGTGTCGGCGCACCTGCTGTGGATCGGCGAGCGGACCCGGCAGCTCGACGGCGCGCACGTGGAGTTCCTGCGGCACGTCCGCAACCCGATCGGGGTGAAGCTGGGCCCGTCCACCACCCCTGAGGACGCGCTGGCGCTGGCCGAGCGGCTCAACCCCGAGGGCGAGCCGGGCCGGCTGACGTTCATCACCCGGATGGGCGCGGACAAGATCCGCGACGCGCTGCCGCCGCTGATCGAGAAGGTGCGCGGCAGCGGGCCGCCGGTCGCCTGGATCTGCGACCCGATGCACGGCAACACCTTCGAGGCGCCGAGCGGGCACAAGACCCGCCGGTTCGACGACGTGCTGGCGGAGGTCACCGGGTTCTTCGAGGTGCACCGGGCGCTCGGCACCCACCCCGGCGGCATCCACATCGAGTTCACCGGCGACGACGTCACCGAGTGCGTCGGCGGCGGCCACGAGATCGACGAGGCCGACCTGCACCAGCGGTACGAGACCGCGTGCGACCCGCGGCTCAACCGCAGCCAGTCCCTGGACCTGGCGTTCATGGTCGCCGAGCTGTACCGCGAGACCCACTGACCTCGCGCCTCGCCGCGGGCCGCGGCGGCGCGGACGGCGTCGGGGCGGGGGTCAGATGGCGACCTCGGCCCAGACGACCTTGCCGCCGGCGACGGGTTCGGCGCCCCAGGCGGTGGCGAAGCGGTCGACGATGAACAGGCCGCGGTGCGACTCGTCCAGGGGGCCGGGGACGGTCAGGCGCGGCATCTGCGCGGCGCGGTCGCGGACCTCCACGCGGACCCGGGAGTCGTCGCGTATCAGACGCAGTTCCAAGGCGGTTCCGGCGTGCCGGACGGCGTTGGCGACCAATTCGGCGACGATCGCGGTGACCAGCTCCTCGCGTTCCATGAGGGCCCACGTGCGCATGGTGCGGGTGGCCAGTCGGCGCGCGTGCTCCACCGCCTCGGTCTGCGGGGCGGCGCGCATCGTCGTCTCGGTCATCGCGGGGACCGCCGGACGGTTCGGGGGGCGGGCCGGCCGTCGGCCGTCGACGGCGCGGTGCGGCGGCCGCGCATCACACGCGGCCCTCGGCGCCTTCGCCGTCCGCCGCGTCCGCCATGAGGAAGCGGTCGAGGCCGGTGGTGCGCAGCACGTTCTCCACCCGGCCGTAGGCGCCGGTCACCACGAGCGTGGCGTTCTGGGCGCGGGCGTGCTTGTACGCGCGGACGAGCACGTTCAGGCCGGAGGAGTCGCAGAAGTCGACGGCGGTGAGGTCGACCACGACCTCCCGCTCCCCCGCGTCGACCAGCTCGGTCAGCCGGGCTCGGAGCTCCTCGGAGGAGTGCAGGTCGATGGAGCCGCGCGCGGCGATCGTCGCGCGGCCGTCGTGTCGCGTCGTCTGCAAGGCTAGGCCCACGACACCCCACCATACCGACTGCGGGCCCTCCTGACGCCCCCGCCGGTGACGCCCCGGTCCCGCTCGGTCACGACGCCCGCAGGACGATCAGTGCGACGTCGTCGTTGGACGGCTCGGGCCCGAAGTCGCGCACGGCCCGCTGGATGCGGGCGGCGACCGCGCCCGCGCTCAGGCCGGTGCAGCCCGACAGCAGCCGTTCCAGGCCGTGCCCGTCGCCCAGCAGCCGGGAGCCCGAGCGCCGCTCGGTGACGCCGTCGGTCACGCACAGCAGCACCTGTCCGCGGCGCAGGCTGACGGTGTCGGTGTGGAACCGCACGTCGTCGAACACGCCGAGCAGCGGCTGCGGGCGGGCGGCCTCGCGGACGGCGCCGTCGGGGTCCAGGATCAGCGGCGGCGGGTGCCCGGCGCTGCTCAGCGTGATCGTCACCCCGTCCCGGCGCGGCCGCGGGGTGATCTCGCCGTGCAGCAGGGTCAGCAGGCGGCCGCGCTCGCCCTCGCCGAGGATCAGCCGGTTGAGGCGGGCCAGCACGTCGGGGACGGACATGTCCTCGGCGGCCAGGATGCGCAGGGCGTGCCGGGCCAGCCCGGTGACGGCGGCGGCCTGCGGGCCGGTGCCGCACACGTCGCCGATGGCGAACCGCCAGCGGTGGGCGGGCCCGGCGGGCCCGCCGGACGGGTCGGGGCACTCGAACACGTCGTAGAAGTCGCCGCCGACCTCGCTGCCCTCGCCGGCCGGCTCGTACACCACGGCGACCTCCAGGCCCGGGATCTCGGGCACGCCGGGCGGCAGCAGGCTGCGCTGCAGGGCGCGGCTCATGGCGGTCTGGGCGGAGTACAGGCGGGCGTTGTCGATCGCCAGGGCGGCGCGGCGGCTGAGCTCCTCGGCCAGCTCGATGGCGCTGCGCGGGAAGCGGTCGCCGGCCGGGCGGCCGATCACGATGGCGCCGATGCGGCGGCCGCGGGCGATCAGCGGGAACGCGTAGGCCTGGTCGCGGGCGGTGCTCCCGGCGGCGGCGCGCACGTCCGGCGGGGCGGCCATGAGACCGTTCCAAGGGCCGGGGGCGTCCATCGGCGGGGCGAGGTCGGCGTGGGCGAGCAGGTCGCGCAGCCCGTCGGCGCGGGTCTCGTCGGCGTGCCAGACGTAGGCGAGGCGGTCGCGCTCGCCGTCGCCGTCGGCGACGGTGTAGACGGCGCACCAGGTCGCCAGCCGCGGCACGACCAGCTGGGCGACCAGCGCCATGGTGCGCTCCTGGTCGAGGGTGCCGGCCAGCAGGTCGCTGGCCTCGGCGACGAAGCTGAGCCAGCCGCGCCACGAGCGCTCCAGCTCGCCGATGCGGGCCTTCTCCAGCGACAGCGCCGTCTCCTCGGCCAGCCGGCCCAGGCGGGCGGCGTCGGCCTCGTCGAACCGGCCGGGGGCGGACGCCACGGCGACGACCAGGCCGGTGAGGCGGCCCTGGGTCACCAGCGGCGCGGCGACCATGGAGCGGGCGCGCAGGGCCGCGGCGACCGGGTCGGCGGCGTCGGCGGCCACCCACGGCGCGCCGCCGCGGGCGTCCGGGCCGAGGCCGACCACCGACAGCTCCTCCACGGGGGCCTCGGTGGGCAGGCCGGACGCGGCGCCCAGCACCAGCCGCCCGTCGCGTTCGGTCAGCAGGACGGCGGCGCCGTCGGCGTCGAGCATGTTGCGGACGGTGCCGACCGCCTCCTGCAGCGTCTCCTTGGCCGAGGTCGAGCGCAGCAGCCGGTCGCCGGCCACGGCCCTGGCGGCGAGGTCGTTCTCGTCGCGCGCGGCGCCGCCGCCGAGGCGGCCCCCGGCGGCCGCGGCTCCCCGCCCTTCCCTGCGCGTGGCGGGGCGCGCGGCGGTCCTGTCTCCGGGGCGGGCGCCCTGGGTCGGCGGGCTCGCGGCGCCTGCGGCCTTCTCGGCGGCGTCCTCGCGGTCGGGTGCGGCGCCGGAGTCGCCGCCGGGCCGGGGCAGCCGGAACCACACGCCCTTGCCGCGCCGGTCGTAGGTGACGCCCCAGGACTCCGACAGCGCGGCGATCGACGGGAGGCCGCGGCCGCTGGAGGCCTCCATGCCCGGCATCGCGATGACGCGGGTGGGGTGGCGGTCGCGGACCTCGATCTGGATCTCGCCGTCGGTGAGCCGGCAGATCACCTCGAACGAGGTGCCCGCGTAGGCGACGGCGTTGGTGGCCAGTTCGCTGGTGGCGAGCACGGCGTCGTCGACGGCCTCGTCCATGTGCCAGCCCGTCAGCACCCGGCGGACGAACCGCCGCGCCTCCGCCACGGACGTGGCGACGGAGGGGAAGGTGGCCGACACCTTCTGCGCCGAGGAGGACCGCGCCGTGCGCGCCGCCGTCTGCCGATCCAACAGTCCGTTCCTCACTTCGAGCTTTTCCCGGGCCCGGCTATCGTGGCAGACGGGTTCGCCGCCCGGCCAGGAGAGGTCCCCGCCCGCGGCGGGATCCCGGGGACGGGCCGGCCGCGGCGTCCCGGTCGGCGCCGCCGACGGGCCCGGCCGCGGCACCGGGCCACCGGTGAGCGGGGGTCCGGGACGGCATCTTCCCGGCCCGGCGGACAGGTGCGGGCCAGGGCCGCCACAACACGACAGACCGTAACACGAAGGCTACGAGCCACCTCGAGGCGTCACGCGACGGGTGCGGCGCACCGCCGTCGTGCGGCGGGCCTGACATCGGCGGCGTGGAACGTAAAGTACAGGTGCGGCCACGTCAGAAGGAGGTGTCCGTCGTTCCCGGGTACCCACGTCGCGGGCCAGGAGGATGAGCAGCATGCCCCGAACCGCTCCCCGTACGAACTACCGCAACGGGTCCCATGACACCACGCCGCGCTATAGCGACGCCGATCTGGCGCCGTTGCTCAAGGCGCTGGCGGCGGTGCGGGACGGCAAGCTCCGCAAAGAGCTGGACGTGCCGGGTGAGGGCGCCGTCGCGGAGGCCGCGGCGATCCTGGAGGAGATCCGCCAGAACGCCGAGCACATCGCCACCGGGATGGCGCGGGTGCGGCGCGAGATCGGCCGGCAGGGGCAGCTGCGCGGCCGGCTGCGGCCCGGCGCGCTCAAGGGCACCTGGGGCACCGTGGTCGAGGACGCCAACGCGATCATCGACAAGCTCACCGACCTGGCGACCGGCATCCACAAGGTGGTGGAGGCGGTCGCCGCGGGCGACCTGAACCAGCGGGTGGAGCTGCGGGTCGGCGGGCGGCCGATGCGCGGGGAGCTGCTGCGCATGGCCCGGTCGGCGAACTCGATGGTGGAGCTGCTGGACCAGTTCACCTGGGAGGTCACCCAGTTCGCCCGGGAGGTCGGCACCGAGGGGCGGCTCGGCGGCAAGGCGTCCGCGCGCGGCATGTCCGGCCGGTGGCGGGACGTGACCGCGGCGGTGAACCTGATGGCCGACCGGCTGACCTCGCAGGTCCGCGACATCGCCGAGGTGACGACGGCGGTCGCCAAGGGCGACCTGACCCGCAAGGTGACGGTGGAGGCCGCGGGCGAGCTGCAGGAGCTGAAGCTCACCGTCAACACCATGGTCGACCAGCTGTCGGCGTTCGCCGACGAGGTGACCCGCGTCGCCCGCGAGGTCGGCACCGAGGGGCAGCTGGGCGGTCAGGCCAACGTGCGGGGCGTCAGCGGGGTCTGGAAGGACCTCACCGACAACGTCAACGCGATGGCCAACAACCTGACCTCGCAGGTCCGCAACATCGCCCAGGTGACGACGGCGGTCGCCGAGGGCGACCTCAGCAAGAAGATCACCGTCGACGCGCAGGGCGAGATCCTGCAGCTGAAGCTGACGGTGAACCAGATGGTGGACACCCTGTCGGCGTTCGCCGACGAGGTCACCCGCGTCGCCCGCGAGGTCGGCACCGAGGGCCGCCTCGGCGGCCAGGCCCGCGTGCCCGGCGTGAGCGGCGTGTGGAGGGACCTGACCGACAATGTCAACGGCATGGCGTCCAACCTGACCTACCAGGTCCGCAACATCGCGCAGGTCACCACGGCGGTCGCCCAGGGCGACCTGACCAAGAAGATCACCGTCGACGCGCAGGGCGAGATCCTGGAGGTCAAGGACACCGTCAACACGATGGTGGACACCCTGTCGGCGTTCGCCGACGAGGTCACCCGCGTCGCCCGCGAGGTCGGCACCGAGGGCCGCCTCGGCGGTCAGGCCCGAGTGCACGGGGTCAGCGGGGTCTGGAAGGACCTCACCGACAACGTCAACTCGATGGCCAACAACCTGACCACCCAGGTGCGCAACATCGCGCAGGTCACCACCGCGGTGGCGCAGGGCGACCTGAGCAAGAAGATCACCGTCGACGCGCAGGGCGAGATCGCCCAGCTGAAGGAGACCATCAACACGATGGTCGACATCCTGTCGGCGTTCGCCGCCGAGGTGACCCGGGTGGCGCGCGAGGTCGGCACCGAGGGCCGCCTGGGCGGGCAGGCGATCGTGCCCGGCGCGGGCGGCATGTGGAAGGACCTGACCGACAACGTCAACGGGATGGCCTCCAACCTGACCACCCAGGTGCGCAACATCGCGCAGGTGGCCACCGCGGTGGCGCACGGCGACCTGACCCGCCGCATCGACGTCGACGCCCAGGGCGAGATCCTGGAGCTGAAGACCACCCTGAACACGATGGTGGACACGCTGTCGGCGTTCGCCTCCGAGGTGACCCGCGTCGCCCGCGAGGTCGGCACCGAGGGCCGCCTCGGCGGGCAGGCCGAGGTGGAGGGCGTGTCGGGCACCTGGAAGCGGCTCACCGAGAGCGTCAACGAGCTGGCCAGCAACCTGACCACGCAGGTGCGGGCGATCGGCGAGGTCGCCCGGGCGGTGGCGCGCGGCGACCTGACCCGCTCCATCACCGTGGAGGCCCGCGGCGAGGTGGCCGAGCTGAAGGACAACGTCAACCTGATGGTCGCCACGCTGCGCGAGACCACCCGGGCCAACCAGGAGCAGGACTGGCTGAAGACCAACCTGGCGCGCATCGGCGGGCTGATGCAGGGCCACCGCGACCTCATGCAGGTCGCCGAGTTGATCATGAACGAGCTGACGCCGACCGCCAGCGCCCAGTACGGCGCGTTCTACATGGCCGAGTACCCCGAGGACGGCGCGGAGGCCCCCGACCCCGACGACGCCGAGCTCGTGCTGATCGCCGGGTACGGGATCGACCGCGACCGGATCGGCGCGGAGCGGTTCGGCATCGGGGACGGCCTGATCGGCCAGGCCGCCCGGGAGCGCCGCCGGATCCTGCTCACCGACGCGCCGCCCGGCTACATCAAGATCGGCACGGGGCTGGGCGAGGCCGACCCGGTCAACATCATCGTCCTGCCGATCGTGTTCGAGGACACCGTGCTGGGCGTGATCGAGCTGGCCTCGTTCAGCCGGTTCACCGACGTGCACCTGGCGCTCTTCGACCAGCTGATCGAGACGATCGGGGTGACGCTGAACGCCATCCGCGCCAACGCCCGCACCGAGGCGCTGCTGGCCGAGTCCCAGCGGCTCGCGCAGGAGCTGCAGGAGCGGTCCGACGAGCTGCAGCGCCAGCAGGGCGAGCTGCGGCACTCCAACAGCGAGCTGGAGGAGAAGGCGGCGCTGCTGGCCCAGCAGAACCGCGCGATCGAGATCCAGAACTACCAGATCGAGCAGGCCCGGCGGACGCTGGAGGAGCGCGCCGAGCAGCTGGCGATCTCCTCGCGGTACAAGTCGGAGTTCCTCGCCAACATGTCGCACGAGCTGCGCACCCCGCTCAACAGCCTGCTCGTGCTGGCCAAGCTGCTGTCGGAGAACGCCGAGGGCAACCTGACCGACAAGCAGGTGGAGTTCGCCCGGACCATCTACGACTCCGGCACGGACCTCCTGGAGCTGATCAACGACATGCTCGACCTGGCCAAGGTGGAGGCCGGGAAGATGGAGGTGCACCTGCAGACGCTGGAGGTCTCGGCGCTGGTCGACTACGTCGAGGCGACGTTCCGTCCGCTGTCGCAGGACAAGGGTCTGCGGTTCGGGGTGGAGGTCGCCCCGGACGTCCCGGCGACCCTGTACACCGACGAGCAGCGGCTGCAGCAGGTGCTGCGGAACCTGCTGTCCAACGCGGTGAAGTTCACCAGCGAGGGCGAGGTGCGGCTGCGCGTGGAGCGCGCCGACGACATGGACTTCACCGTCCCGGCGCTGTGGAACACCCCGGACGTGCTGGCGTTCCGGGTGATCGACACCGGGATCGGGGTGAGCCAGGACAAGCTGCAGGCCATCTTCGAGGCGTTCCAGCAGGCCGACGGCACCACCAGCCGCCGCTACGGCGGCACCGGGCTCGGCCTGTCCATCAGCCGCAACATCGCCCGGCTGCTGGGCGGGGAGATCCACGTGGAGAGCGAGGTCGGCCAGGGCAGCGTCTTCACCCTGTACCTGCCCGCCCGGTGCCCCTCGCCGGACGAGCGGCGGCGCCCCGCGGCAGACGAGCACGACGCGGCCGATCAGGCCGACCGCGCCGCCCCGCCGGCGGTGCCGGCGGCGCCCGCCGGGTCCGCGCCCGCCCTGGAGGCGCCGGCGCCCGGCCGCGGCGAGGACGCCCCGACCAGGGAGCGCGACGAAGGCGAGGACCCGCTGAACGGGCTCGTGCCCGAGCCGCCCGCCGACTACCTGGACACGGCGCTGTCGGGCCGCAAGGTGCTCATCGTCGACGACGACGTGCGCAACGTGTTCGCGCTGACCAGCGTCCTGGAGGGGTACGGCATGGACGTGCTGTACGCCGAGGACGGGCAGGCGGGCATCGACCTGCTGCACCGCAACCCGGACGTGGCGCTGGTGCTGATGGACGTGATGATGCCCGGACTCGACGGCTACGCCACCACCGCCGCGATCCGGGAGATGCCGCAGTTCGCCGAGCTGCCCATCATCGTGATCACGGCGAAGGTGATGAAGGGCGACCGGGAGAAGAGCCTGGCGGCGGGCGCGTCGGACTACGTGCCCAAGCCGGTGGACGTCGACCGGCTGCTGGACGTGATGCGGCGCTGGCTGCAGCCGTCGGCCGTGCGCTGACCCGCCCCGCCCGCCGGCGCCGGGTCGTCGGGCGGGGCAGGACGTTGTGCACTGATGGGGAACGCCGACCCGTGGGATGATCGGGGCGGCGGCCGGGGCGCGGCGGAGCGGCCGCGGCCGTCCGTGCCGCGGCGGGGCGCCGGGTTCGGGCGCCGGGCGGTCGCGGGCCACGCCGTCCGGCCGGGGATCGGATCGAGGAGAGAGGCCACGCGTGGACGACAAGGCGAAGATCCTGCTCGTGGACGACCGCGAGGAGAACCTGATCGCCCTTGAGGCCATCCTCAGCTCCCTCGACCTGGACCTGGTGCGGGCCCGCTCCGGCGAGGAGGCGCTCAAGGCGCTGCTGACGGACGAGTACGCGGTCATCCTGCTGGACGTGGTGATGCCGGGCATGGACGGCTTCGAGACCGCCCGCGACATCAAGCGCCGCAAGAAGACCCGCGACGTGCCGATCATCTTCCTCACCGCGGTCGACAGCGACCCCGACTACGCGTTCCGCGGCTACGCCGCCGGGGCGGTGGACTTCATCTCCAAGCCGTTCGACCCGTGGGTGCTGCGCGCCAAGGTGTCGGTGTTCGTGGAGCTGCACAACAAGAACAAGCAGCTGCGCGAGCAGACGTCGCTGCTGCGGCAGCAGGCCGCGGTGCTCCGGGAGCAGGCGGAGCTGCTGCGGACCCGTCCCGCCGACGGGCAGGACGTCGCGGAGCGGCTCACCGCCGTCACCGAGCAGCTGGAGGCCGTGGGCAAGCGGGTGCCGCAGCCTCTGCGGGAGGAGTTCGCCGAGCTGGAACGCCGGTTCGCCGACCTGCGGGCCGCGCTCACCGCCCCCGGCGACGACTCCTCCCCGTCCGGCCGCTAGGCCCGCGGCCGGGAGGGGCGCGCGTCTTTTCTGTCCGTCTCGCCAGGGACAGGTGCCCCGCCGGTCAGGCTTGGCGGCGGCCCGCGCCGGGGACGGTACGGCGGCGGGAGGAGATGCCCATGGACGCCCCCGCCCTCTTCGCCGCCGGCGCCGCCACGGGTCTGCTGGCGGGCGTCACCTCGTGCACGGCCGTGCAGCTGGCTCTGCTGGCGGGCGCGGTGCGCGGCGAGCGGCGGCCGACGCGTCCCGTGGCCGCGTTCCTGGCCGCCCGGCTCGCCGTCCACGCGTGCCTCGGGGCGGTCCTGGGCATGGCGGGCGGCGCGGTCCAGCCCGGTCCCCGTACGCGGGGCGTGCTGCTGTGCCTGGCCGCCGCGGCGCTGCTGCTGTTCGCGCTCGACCTTCTCGGGTTCCGCCCGGTGCGCCGGCTGCTCCCCCGCCGCCTCGGCGGTTGCCGGGGCGCCGCCGTGTCCGACGACGTCCCATTACACGGCGGTGAGGGGAGGTGTCACGCCCTCACCGCGACTTCCCCTTCGTCAACGTCCTGCCGCCCGGTTGCGGTCCGAGACGCCGCTCCATCGGACGTCGCGTCCGCTCCGTCGGGGCGGCGCCGAGGGGCTGTGCGGCCGGCGGCGTTGGGCGCGGCCACCGTGCTGCTGCCCTGCGGGCTGACCCTGTCGGCCGAGCTGCTGGCGGTCACGTCCCGCTCCCCGGTCGGCGGCGCCGCCGTGATGGCCGGGTTCGCGGTCGGCGGTGCGCCGGTGTTCGGGCTGGTGGGCGCCGCGGCCGGGCGGCTGCGCGGCCGGCTGGCGCCCGTGGCGGCGGTCGCGCTGCTGGCCGTCGCGGGCTGGACGCTGCTGGCGGGGCTGCGCCTGGGCGGGTGGCTGCCCGCGGACGGAGGCGGCGGCACGGCCGCGGCGGACGCGGCGGCGGTGCGCCGCGACGCGTCCGGCACGCAGATCGTCACCGTCTGGGCCCTGGACCGCGGCTACCGGCCCGCCGTGCTCACGGCCCGCGCGGGGGTGCACACCGTCCTCGTCCTGCGCACCCGCGGCACCCACGGCCACACCCGCGTGTTCACCATCCCCTCCCGCAACGTGGACCTCGTCCTGCCCGTGGACGGCGAGACCCGCGTCGACCTGGGGACGCCCCGGCCCGGCCGTCTCCGGTTCGTCTGCGCCTCCGGCCACTACCCCGGCTCGATCACCTTCCGCTGACCCGGCTTCCGAACGGGGGGCGTCGGAACCCATCGATTCGGCTACAACGTCGCCCCTGTCGTCGGCATGCGTCGACGAGGCCCGGGCTCTGATCGACGAGGCGCACGGGCCGGGGCTGCGCGGACGTGCCCCGCCCTTCTCAGGTGAGGCGGGTCCCGCCGGCGACGGCCTGCCCCGGCGGGACCGTCCCCGGCGGACTAGGAGCCGGACTCGGCGGCCAGGCGGGCGCGGGCGGCGGCGATGCGGGCGAGGGTGCGCTCGCGGCCGAGGACCTCCAGGGACTCGAACAGCGGCAGGCCCACGGTGCGGCCCGTGACGGCGACGCGGACGGGGGCCTGGGCCTTGCCGAGCTTGAGGCCGTGGGCGGCGCCGACCTGCTCCAGCCGGGTCTTGAGCTCTCCGGCCTCCCAGGGGGCGTCGCGGTAGGCGCCCTCGGCGTCGGCCAGGATCTCGGCCGCCGGGCCCTTCGTCATCGCCTTCGTCCAGGACGCCTCGTCGAACACCGGCTCGTCCAGGAACGCGAAGTCGACCATGGGCACGATCTCCGACAGCAGCGCGATGCGCGTCTGCGCCAGCGGCGCGAGCTTGGCGAAGACCTCCGCGTCCGCGTCGAACGGCGCCTGCTCCAGGAACGGCTGGCACTCGGCGATGAACCTGTCCAGCGGCAGGGCACGGATGTACTCGCCGTTGAACGCGCGCAGCTTCTTGACGTCGAAGAACGCCGGGGAGGTGTTGACGTCCTCGATCCGGAACTCCCGGACGATCTCCTCCCACGGCACGATCTCGCGGCCGCCGGACGGCGCCCACCCCAGCAGCATCAGGTAGTTGCGCATCGCCTCGGCCAGGTAGCCCTCGGCGCGGTAGTCCTCCAGGGCCACCTTGTCGCGCCGCTTGGACAGCTTCTGCCGCTTCTCGTTGACGATCACCGGGACGTGCGCCCACACCGGCGGCCGGGCGCCCAGCGCCTCCCACAGCAGCTGCTGCTTGGGCGCGTTGGACAGGTGCTCCTCGCCGCGCACCACGTGGGTGATGCCCTGGCTGATGTCGTCGACGGCGTTGGCCAGCAGGAACGTCACCGACCCGTCCGCGCGGGCGATGACGAAGTCCTCCAGGGCCGCGTTGTCGAAGGTGGGCTCGCCGCGCAGCAGGTCCACGACCGTGGTCTTGCCGTGGTCGGGGGTGCGGAACCGCAGGGCGCGTCCCGGCCCCGGCTCCAGCCCGCGGTCGCGGCAGTGTCCGTCGTAGCCCCGGTGCTGGTCGCCGGTGCGGGCGACGACGTCCTCGCGGGTGCAGTCGCAGTAGTACGCCCGGCCCTGCTCGCGGAGCCGGAGGGCGGCCTCGCGGTGCTTGTCGGCGTTGGCGGACTGGAAGTACGGGCCCTCGTACTCGCCGCCGTCGATGCCGAGCCACGCCAGGGCGCGGATGATCCCCTCGGTCCACTCGGGCCGGTTGCGGGAGGCGTCGGTGTCCTCGATCCGCAGGACCAGCGTCCCGCCCGACTGTTTGGCCATCACCCAGTTGAACAGCGCGGAGCGGGCCCCGCCCACGTGGAACATGCCGGTGGGCGAGGGGGCGAAACGAACACGGATCGAAGAGCTGGCAGACATGCCTCCAAGCCTAGTGGGGTCGCGGCGCCGCCCCCTCCCCCACCGTGCCGCGCGGCGCCGCTACGCCCGCCCGCTCTCCCAGTGCGGGTCGCGCCCGGCGAGGCCGAGCAGCCGCTCCAACAGCGGAGCGGACTCGGGCACCGGGACCTGCGGGCCGAACGCCCCAAGCTTGCGGCCGGTGTCCGCGATGCGGTCGAGCTGCGCGTAGGCGGCGCGGACCAGGTCGTCGCCGAACCGGGCGCTCTGCCCGGTGGCGACGGCCAGGTCCCACCCGTGCAGCACGCACTCGAGGAACAGAATGCCGCCGACGAACGGGGCGGGCATGGCCGTCCCCTCGCCGGTGAGCCGGGTCGTCCCCTCCCAGGCATCCGGGTGCGACCACGCCTCGGCGGCCTTGCGCACCCGCGCGGCGTACAGCCCGGCCCAGTCGCCGTCGACGGTGAAGTCGTGGTCCTGGCCCGGCTCGGCGGGCGGCGTCAGCTTGTGCGCGGCGCCCTCGATCCGTCCGCTCCAGAAGATCATGTGGTTGACCAGCGCCCGCACGTCCCACTCCGGGCAGGGCGTCGGCGCGTCCAGCCGGTCGGCGGGCACGGCGTCCATGACGCCCACGGCGGCCTCCGCGGCGGGCGCCATCAGCGTCCTCAGTTCCATCGTCGCCCCCTCTCGAACATGTGTTCCCACACTACGGGGTCGACTCCTCCGAATTCTTGAAGAAACGCGACATGCGCGGCGCCGCGGTCAGCGCGCGTCGCGCGGGTTCCGGCCGCGGTGTCGCCTGGCACGATCGGAACATGAGCGATCTCCTCGGCGACCTGGCGGACTTCCGGGAGGCCGCCGCCGTGCGGCTGCGCGCCTTCTCCCACACGACCGTCGCCGACTCCCCAGGGCTGCGGCGCGCCGGGGTGGTGGTCTGCGTGCTGGAGCACGACGGCGCCCTGTCCGTGGTGCTCATCAAGCGCGCCTACCGAGGGCGGAACGCCGGCCAGTGGGGACTGCCGGGCGGAGGCGTGGACGCGGGCGAGACTCCGGTGGAGGCGGCTCTGCGGGAGCTGCGCGAGGAGGTCGGCCTGGAGGCCGCCCCCGAGGACGTCCTGGGCCGATTGGACGACTTCCCCGCCGCGTCGGGTTTCGCCATCACGCCCGTGGTGGTGGCGTTGGACGCGCCGGGCCCCCTGCGTCCCGACCCGGCCGAGGTGCACTCGATCCACCTGGTGACGCTGCAGAGGCTGGCCGCAGACGACACGCCGCGTTGGGTGCCCCAGTTGGACGGCGGGCGGATGCTGCAGATGCGCCTGGGCCCCGACTGGGTCGTGCACGCGCCGACCGGCGCGCTGCTCTGGCAGTTCCGTGAGGTGGTGCTGCTGGGACGCCACGTCCGGGTGGCCGACTTCCTGCAGCCCGACTGGACCCGTACCTGACCGCGGTCCCCGTCCGCCTGGCCCCGATCCGGCCGTGCCGCGCCGTCAGGGCCGCCGGGCCGCTTCGATGATCCGGTACGTGGTCGGCTCCAAGAGGTCGGAGATCGACACCTGCCGCAGCCCGGCCGCGGCGAGCAGGTCGCGGAACTCGGCCTCGGTGCGCTCCCGGCCGCCGGTGGCGACCAGCATGTTGACGTCGCTCATGATCGCGCGCCGGTACTCGGGCGTGACCAGGGGCGGCAGGACGGGCTCCACGATCAGCACGCGCGCCTCGGGCGTCATCGCGGCGCGGCAGGTGCGCAGGATGGCGGCGGCCTTCTCGTCGTCCCAGTCGTGGATCACGCTTTTGAGGACGTAGGCGTCGGCGCCCTCCGGCACGGACGCGAAGAAGTCTCCGGAGACCGCCTCGCAGCGGTCGGCGACGCCCGCCTCCTCCAGGGGCCGGCCGGCGTCTTCCAGCGCGGCGGGGAGGTCGAACAGGACGCCCCTGAGCCCGGGCACGGCGCGCAGGATCGCGGCCATGAGCGTGCCGTTGCCGCCGCCGATGTCGGCGATCGTGCGGTAGCGGCCGAAGTCGTGCGTCCTGACGAGGGCGGGGGCGACGTTGCGCGCGTCCTCGGCCATGGCCCGGTTGAACGTCGCCGACGCTTCCGGGTTGCGGGCGAAGTACTCGAACGGGATCATGCCGGTCATCCGTTCCCAGGCGTACTCGCCCGTGCGCACGGTCTCGACCAGATCCCCCCAGGTCCGCCAGACCTCCGGACCGCAGAACAGCGCGACCAGGCCGCAGATGGAGCCGGGGGCATCGGGGCGCAGCCGCTCGCCCTCCTCCGTCAGCGCGAACCGGTTCGGCTCGACCTGGCGCACGGCGCCGAGCACCGTGAGCGCGCGCAGGAGCCGGTGCAGGGAGGGGGCGTGGGCGCGGGTCTCCTCGGCGAGCTCCTCGGCGGTCCGGGGGCCGTCGGCGAGCGCGTCGGCCAGACGCAGCTCGACGGCCGCGTACAGGATCTGTGCGGGCATGTAGCCGAACGCCATGTCCAGCAGCGCTGATCGCGCCATGGCCGTCTCCTTTGTTCGCCGTGACCGTGTGCTTCCCCGGGCGGGGTATGCGGACACGCGGGCGATGAGCACGGCACGCGCGGCGACCTGACCGAACGCCGCCTGCTGCGCCGCCGTTTTCCGCAGGAGTCGGGCCGCATCCGCACCACATCCGGCGGCGGGCGTGCCCGGGCGCGTCTCGGCGTGGACGATCCCTCCGCTCGGTGTCAACAGCGGACTGTCACACGATCGTCACACTTGATCGTTACCAATCGGACGATTTCAGTTTTATCGCGCCAAATAACACTAGGGGGTGCTCTGTTCCCTAGAGAGCAAGGAGAGCCCCGTGAGGCGCAGGAGACTCACCGTCACCGCCGCCACCCTCGCCGCAGCCGCCGCCCTGACCGGCGCGCTGCCGGCCTCCCCCGCTGCCGCGGCCCCGCCGACCCCGCCCGACAAGGCCACTTCCCTGGCGCACCTGGCGTCGCTCCGCGTCGCCGCCGAGGGGTCCTCCACGGGGTACAGCCGGGACAAGTTCCCCCACTGGATCACCATCTCCGGCAACTGCAACACCCGCGAGGAGGTGCTCAAGCGGGACGGGTCCAACGTCCAGGTCGGTTCGGACTGCTATCCCACCTCGGGGTCGTGGTACAGCCCGTACGACGGGGCGACCTGGTCCAACCCGTCCGACGTCGACATCGACCACATGGTCCCCCTGGCGGAGGCGTGGCGCTCGGGCGCCAGCAGCTGGACGACCAGCCGCCGCCAGCAGTTCGCCAACGACCTGTCCAGCTCGCAGCTGTGGGCGGTCACCGACGACGTCAACCAGGCCAAGGGCGACAAGGACCCGGCCGAGTGGGTGCCGCCGCGCGCCGCGTTCCGCTGCATGTACGCCCGCTCGTGGGTCGACGTGAAGTACCGCTACGACCTCAGCGTCGACAGCGCCGAGAAGGCGGCGCTGACCAACCTCCTCAACGCCTGCTGAGCCCACTCGGACAGGCCCTCCCCGTCGAGGCCCCGGCCGCGCCGTGTACGCTCCCGGCCGGGGCCTCGCCGCGTCCGGCGTCGGTTCCGACATGCCGACCGAAGGCGATCCGGACGTCGGCCGCGTCGCACCAGCCGGTCCGCCGCGTCGGTCGGCGCCGGCAGTGCGGGTCGATTCACCCAGGCCAGAGGCGCGGCGTCGGCCGGTCCCGCCTCGGGCGCCGCCTTCGTCGACCCCAGTGGCACCCGGTTTCGGACGCGCCGTTTTGACATTTTCGAGCCATTCATCCCAGACTGCACCGGTTCACCGCACGATGACCCGCAGGAAGGGATGACGGCCGCGTGAGCGACAACCGGCTGCGGACGACGACGCCCCCGTCCGCGCACACCGGCGCCCCAGTGGATCCGGGCGACCTCGGCTACCGCAAGTCCTTGCAGACGCGGCACGTCAGCATGATCGCGATCGGCGGGGCCATCGGCACCGGCCTGTTCCTGGGCGCCGGGGGGCGGCTGGCCACCGCGGGCCCCTCGCTGGCCATCGCGTACGCGGTCTGCGGGTTCTTCGCGTTCATGGTGGTGCGCGCGCTCGGCGAGCTCGTCCTGTACCGGCCCTCGTCGGGGTCGTTCGTGTCCTACTCGCGGGAGTTCATGGGCGAGAAGGGCGCCTTCGTCGCCGGGTGGATGCACTTCCTCAACTGGTCGACCACCGGCATCGTCGACATCACCGCCATCGCCGTCTACATCCACTACTGGGACGCCTTCAGCGCGATCCCGCAGTGGACGCTCGCCCTGATCGCCCTGGCCGTGGTGCTCACGGTCAACCTGATCTCCGTGCGGATCTTCGGCGAGCTGGAGTTCTGGTTCTCCATCGTCAAGGTGGGCGCGCTGGCGGCGTTCATGCTCATCGGCATCGCGCTGCTGGTGACCGGGCACGACGTGGCCGGCCACGACTCGGGGCCGAGGCTGATCCTCGAGAACGGCGGGGTGTTCCCGCACGGGGTGCTGCCCATGCTGGTCCTCATCCAGGGCGTGGTGTTCGCCTACGCCTCCACCGAGCTGGTGGGCGTGGCCGCGGGCGAGACGCAGGACCCCGAGCGGGTCGTGCCGAAGGCCATCAACTCCATCATCTGGCGGATCCTGCTGTTCTACGTCGGCTCGGTGGTGCTGCTGGCCATGCTGCTGCCGTGGAACGCCTACTCGGCCGACGAAAGCCCGTTCGTCACCGTTCTGGCAGGGCTGGGCGTCCCCGCGGCGGGCGACGTGATGAACCTGATCGTGGTGACCGCGGCGCTGTCCAGCCTCAACTCCGGCCTGTACTCCACGGGGCGCATCCTGCGCTCGCTGGGCGCGGCCGGGTCGGCGCCGCGCTTCACCATGGCGATGAGCCGCTCCCAGGTGCCCTACGGGGGCATCCTGATGACGTCGGCGATCTGCGTTCTCGGGGTGGTGCTCAACTACTGGGTGCCGGCCCGGGCGTTCGAGATCGTGCTGAACCTGGCGGCCGTGGGCATCCTCGGCACCTGGGCGATGATCATGCTGTCGCACCTGCTGTTCGTGCGGCGGGCCCGGCAGGGGCGGGTGGCGCGGCCCGCCTACCGGCTGCCCGGGTCGCCCGTCACCCAGCCCCTGACCTTGGCGTTCCTGCTGGCCGTGCTGGTCCTGATGTGGTTCGACCGGGACGGGGCCGGGCACATGACCGTCATGGCCGTGCCGTTCATCGCCGCGGCGCTGGTCGTGGGCTGGCTGTTCGTCTCGCGCCGGCACCGCCGGAGCGACGCCCCGGCGGGCGCGACCCGCGACGCCGACGCGGGCGGGTGACCTCGGCCGGCGGACCGCCATGTGCCGACTGTTCGGGATGACCACCGGCGGCCCGCGCGTGCGGGCCGCGTTCTGGCTGCTGGACGCCCCGCAGAGCCTGGAGGCGCAGAGCCGCCGGATGCCCGACGGCACGGGACTGGGCTGGTTCTCGCTCGGCGACGAGCCGGTGCGCGACCGGGCGCCGATCGCGGCGTACGCGAACGCCGACTTCGCCTCGCACGCCCGCCACGTGGTGTCGCACACCTTCGTCTCGCATGTCCGGTACGCGTCCGGCTCCCCGGTCTCCGTGCGCAACGCCCACCCGTTCGCGATGAAGAACCGGCTGTTCGCGCACAACGGCGTGGTGCAGGGCATGGACGTGCTCGACACGTGGCTGACCGATGTGGACAGGGTCCTCACGGAGGGGCAGACCGACTCCGAGCGGGTGTTCGCCTACGTCACCGCGGAGATCCGCCGGCGCGGCGACACCACCGCCGGGCTGATCGCGGCGATCCGCCGGATCGCCGCCGAACTGCCGGTCTACTCGCTGAACCTGGTGCTGGCCGAGGCGCGCCGCCTGTGGGCGCTGCGCTATCCCGCGCACAACGAGCTGTGGGCGCTGACGCCGCGGCTGTGCGGCCCGCGGCACCTGCAGTCCCCGCACGAGCCCGGCAGCCTGGACCTGGCGGGACCGGACGGCGACGGCCGCCGCACCGCCCCCGCGTACGTGATCGCCAGCGAGCGGATGGACGACGACCCGGGCTGGCGGCTCCTGGAGCCCGGGGAGCTGCTCGTGGTGGACGGGCTCAGCGCCGCGCCGATGTTCCCGTTCGATCCGCCGGCGCATCCGTTGACCGACGCCGACCTGTCCGCCGAGGAGGCCGCCTCGCAGAGCTGACCCCGTCAGCGCCGGCACCAGGCGCCGGGGCACGTTCCGGGGGCGCTGCGGCGCGGGGCGGAGGGCGGCTGCGTCACAGGCACCGCCTACAGTGGCGTCGTGGAGCATCCGTTGACACTGATGGCCGTCCACGCCCATCCGGACGACGAGGTGATCGGCACCGGCGGGGTGTTGGCGCGCTACGCGGCCGAGGGCGTGCGGACCGTCCTG
Organism: Actinomadura viridilutea; assembly: GCA_003001795.1. Taxonomy (GTDB): domain Bacteria; phylum Actinomycetota; class Actinomycetes; order Streptosporangiales; family Streptosporangiaceae; genus Spirillospora; species Spirillospora viridilutea. The sequence goes on from PVNI01000002.1 coordinate 25,065, forward strand.
GTGACCTGCACCAACGGCGAGCAGGGCGACGACGAGAACGGGGCCAAGCCCGGCGAGCCGGGCCACGACGCCGATCGGGTCGCCCGGCGGCGGCTGGCCGAGCTGAAGGAGTCGGCGGACCTGCTCGGCGTCCGCGACCTGGAACTGCTGGGCTACCGCGACTCGGGGATGGCGGGCTGGCCCGCCAACGAGCATCCCGAGGCGTTCGCCAACGTCCCCGTCGAGGTCGCGGCGCCGCGGCTGGCGGCGCTGATGGAGCGGTACCGCCCGCAGGTCGTGGTCACCTACGACGAGAACGGCGGCTACGGCCACCCCGACCACATCCAGGCCCACCGCGTGGCGATGGCCGCCGCGGAGCTCAGCGGCGTTCCGGACAAGCTCTACTACACGGCCGTCCCCCGCTCGGGCGTGGCGCGGCTGGCGGAGCTGATGAAAACGTCCGGTGTCGACCTGCCCGAACCGGACCTGCCCGACGACTTCGGCACCCCCGACGAGCTGATCACCAGCGTGGTGGACGTCACCCCCTATGCCGGGCGCAAGCGGAAGGCCCTGCAGGTGCACGCCAGCCAGGGCGACAGCATCTTCCTGCTGAGCCTGCCCGAGGAGATCCAGGAGGTCATCTTCGGCACCGAGACGTTCGTGCGGCGCTCCACCCGCGTCCCGGCGCCCGACCACGAGGACGATCTCTTCGCGGGCTTGCGCCCCTCCTGACGCCAACGGTCCGGCGCCTGCCCTCCCGACCTCCGCCCGACCGCCCAGCACCCGTTCAGCTTCCGGTGGGAGGGGCGTTCCTCGGTCGGGCCGCCCGAATCGGGCACGCCGCAGCCCTGACGTCGCCCCACGATAGGGCCGAGCGCCGATGCCACTGGGCACGGGGACCACAGGCGCCAAGCCTCCGTTGGACCGCCCACACGCGGCACGCCGCCGCTGCAGCGCCCAACCCCGCGTCGGGCCCGAGCGTCAGCGGTGCTGGGCGCGAAGGACCCCACGATGGCGGGACGGCGATAAGGAGACCGCTCTGGCCTGCCGGGAGAGCTCGCGGTCGGCCTGCACTGAGCGCGCCGACACCGTCGAGGGACGCTGCCCGGACCTCCATCACTTCGCGCAGAGCGGCTGCTTCAAGCCCTGCGTGCTCCTGGAGAGGGCACTCACGGGGTGCTCACGCCGCGCGGAACGGCCCCGAGGAGGCTGGCGACCTGGTGCATCCATCACGCTCGGCCTGCTCTGCGTGCCCGCGGCCCGATCATGTCCGTCGAGCGGGCGCGCCGGCCCCGGGTGGCGCACGGTGCGGCGGCGTGCACCCTCCGTGGGATATCTCGATGGTCACCCTGATGTGTCTGAAATCGGACCGCTCCACAGGGTGACGAGCACCTTCCAGAAACGGCGTTCTGATGTCAGCATGAAAGCGTCCGGCGGGACCACATGGCCGACAGAACGCCCTTTCCTGGACAGCTGACCCAGGCCTCGCGCCGTCACCACTGGCCCCGCCGGACGCCGGTGCGCGCCGATCATGACGTCGGATTCCTGCCGGCGCCGCCGCCCGTCGTCCCCGTCCCCCGAAAGTCAGCATGGGCGCATGAGCCGATCGACGACGCCCCTTCCGCTTCGGCGTGGTGGTCGAGACGGCCCGGTCCGCCGACGAGCTGACCGCCCTGGCGCGACGCGCCGAGGAGTTCGGCTACGCCACCGTGACCCTGCGCGACCATGTCATCGCCGGGCCGTTCGGCGACCAGCTCGCCCCCATGGTGGCGCCGACGGCGGCCGTCTGCGCGACTCGCGCGCTGCGCGTCGGCACGCTCGCCCTCGCCAACGACTACCGGCACCCGGTGATGCCGGCGAAGGAGGCGGCGCCCCTCGACCAGGTCTCCGGCGGCCGGTTCGAGCTGGGCCTCGGTGCGGGCCGGCTGCGCGAGGAGTACCTCCGCGCGGGCCTGCCGTTCGACCCGCCGCGGGTGCGGGTGGACCGTCTGGAGGAGTCGGTGCAGATGCTGCGCGGCCTGCTCGGCGGCGAGAAGGTCACGCTGACCGGCCGGTATTACAGCGTCCGCGACCTTGCGGTGTTCCCGCGGCCCGCGGCGCGGCCTCCGCTGCTGATCGGGGCGGGCGGCATGCGCATGCTGGGGCTCGCGGGGCGCCACGCCGACATCGTGGGCGTCCTTCCCCGCGCCCTGCCGGACGGCACGATCTCCGATGAGATCACTGAGCGGCTGCCCGGCACGATCGCCCGCAAGGTCGACCGCGTGCGGGCCGAGGGACGCGACGTCGAGCTGAGCATGCTGGTGTCGCCCGCCTTCGGCCCCGATCCGCGCACGGCGGCCGCTCGCGCGGCCGTGCGGCGCGGCTGGGGAGCCTCGTCCGCGGAGCTGGTGCCGGACATGCCGTCGCAGTTCGTCGGCCCTCCCGACCACATCGCCGAGCAGATGGTCGCGCGCCGCGAAACGTACGGCTTCTCGTACTACGTGGTGCCCGACGGGCAGATGGAGCAGTTCGCCCCCGTGGTCGCCGCGCTGACCGGCCGGTGACGGCACGGCCTCTGCGGCGCGGAGGGCATGTGGGCCGGCGCGGCGCCGCGCGCGGCTTCGGGGTCGCGAACGCCCCGGCGGTCCGCAGACCGCCGGGGCGTCGTGTCGACTCCGCGGTGGGACGTCCTCGGCGGACGTCCTCGAGTGTCCCGTCGGGCGGCGTCAGCCCAGCGGGCGGGGCTTGCCCCTGGTGCCGGGGCCGTCGCCCCACTCGAGCACCTCGTACTTCACGCCCCGCAGGTGGCCCTCGCCGGTGCCGGCGTAGTACTTGCTGGCGGGCTTGCCGCCGTCCAGCAGGTAGCGGAACGTGTAGGTGTCGAGGTCGAGCATCACGCCGTTGTGAGAGGGAGCGCCCGGGCCGCGGTCGCCGATGAAGCCGACGCGGCTGCGGCCCTTGTAGGTGACGCGCACCTTGGTCATCAGGGGCCAGCTCGGGCTGGCGAACAGGCCCTTCTGCATGGGCTTGCCGCTGGCGGGGGCGCCGGTGTCACCGTTGATGCCCGACCCGTCGTCCCAGAAGTAGGACGCGGTCGTGTACCCCGTCAGAAGTGCCTTCTTCTTGCGCTTCTTCTTGGTCTTCTTCTTGGTGAGCTTGGTGAGGGAGTCGGCGTGGGCGGCCTCCCCCGTGGCGGCCTTGCCGGGCCGCACGTCCAGAACGCTGTTCTCCTGAGCCGCCAGCGGCTGCTGGGACGGCATGGTCTTGGGCGCGGCGGCATCGTCACTCGCGGCGGCCACTCCGGCCACCAGCATGCCGGCCAGGCAGGAGCCGGTCACGGCGGTCATGACGACATTGAGCGCACGCTGCTGCATAGGAATCCTTCGTTCGGCGGACAGGGAGCAGCCGTCACCTGCCTGGGCACGCCGCGGCGGCGTGAAAAAGGGCAGGGATCAGCTCCGAGGCACAGCTCGGATAGGCCGTCGTGAAAAGAGGAACCCGTGGGAAGCGGGCCGCCCGTCGAGCAAGGGTCGACCGCATGCGCGCATCTAGAAGCGGCCCCCGGTGGCCGCGATCGTGCGCGGGCGAAAGAAAACGGGTGAGATGCCGGCCGGGGCGATGAGGCGCCCCCGTGGAGATGCGGCCGTTGCATGGCCGGCCGCGGACCGGCGGAGGGGGGTCCCGTCTGGCGGACGGGAGGCGACGGCTATGCGATTGGCCAGGTCAATGGCTGGTTGACCAGGACGCTGTCGAGTATAGGACGATTTACCCAGCTCATGCAAAAGCGGGCCGGATTTTACTATTCCTGGGGTAGATCACCGGTTTAACGATCTTTCGAGGGGACCGGCGGATCGTCCGGAAGCCCTGTCCCGTCGAGGTTCCCGGCGTCTGCGGCCGCGCCGGCTCGGGCCCAGATCACAGATAGATCAATATAGGCGGTCGCGGCGCCGCGGGCGGACGGCGGTGCGCCGAATGTGAATGGTGTGACGGCATCGCACCGCCGATGCCTATGGGACCATGATCCTTATGATGGAACCCGCCGGCCTGCGGACGGCCGACGATGACGATCTCCTCCCTCCGCCCGACTGGGCGCCCGGCCGGCCGATGGCGCCGGGCACCCGCGCCGCCTGGGGCTTCGCCGCGCTGGCGGCGGTGCTGGCCGCCGGACGGCTCTGGGTGGCCCCGGCGGTGGACTCCCGGGCCCTGGACGCCTGGACGACGATCTTCGTGGCGGTGTGCGTGCAGGCCCTGCCGTTCCTCGTGTTCGGGGTCACGCTGTCGGCGGCGATCACGGTGTTCGTCCCGGCGGCGTTCTGGAAGCGGGTGCTGCCGTCGCGTCCCGGCGCCGCCGTTCCGGTGGCGGGGGCGATGGGCGCGGTGCTGCCCGGCTGCGAGTGCGCCTCGGTTCCCGTCGCGGGCGGGTTGATGGCGCGCGGGGTGGCCCCGGCCGCGGCGCTGACGTTCCTGCTGGCGGCGCCCGCGATCAACCCGGTGGTGCTGGTGGCCACGGCCGTGGCGTTCCCGGACGCCCCGGAGATGGTGGCGGGCCGGTTCGCCGCGTCGCTGCTGGTGGCGGTGCTGGCCGGGTGGACGTGGCTGCTGATCGGCAAGGGCGAGTGGATCCGCGTCCCGCCCCGCCCGGCCGCCGAGGGCGTCGGCCGCTGGGAGGCGTTCCGGCAGGCCATGCGGCACGACGTCATGCACGCGGGCGGCTTCCTCGTGGTGGGCGGAGCCGCCGCCGCGACGATCAATGTGGTGGTCCCGGCCGGATGGGTGAGCGGCGTCGCCGACTCCGGCTGGCCGTCGGTGCTGGTGCTGGCGGCGCTGGCGGTGCTGATGTCGATCTGCTCGGAGGCGGACGCGTTCGTGGCGGCCAGCCTCAGCCAGTTCTCCCCCACCGCCCGGCTGGCGTTCCTGGTGGTGGGGCCGATGGTGGACCTGAAGCTGGCGGCGCTGCAGACGGGCTTCTTCGGGCGGCGGTTCGCGGTGCGGTTCGCGCCGCTGACGTTCGCGCTCGCGATCGCCGCCAGCGCGCTGGTGGGAGGGGTTCTGCTGTGACCCGCGCCGCGCAGAACCTGCTGCTCATCCTGGTCGGCGGGGCCGTGCTGTGGATCACGCTGGCCACCGACGACTATCTCAACTACGTGCGGCCGGGGTTCCGGTACGTGCTGGTGCCGGCGGCGCTGGCGCTGGTGGCGCTGGGCGCGGCGGGCCTGCGCCGCGAGTGGTCGGACGAGCCGACCGCCGAGCCCGACCCGCACCCCGGGCACGGCGGGCACCCCGGCCCCCACGGGCACGACCACGCCCGCGGACCTCGGGTGGCGTGGCTGCTGTGCCTGCCCGTGCTGGCGATCTTCGTGATCGCGCCGCCCGCGCTGGGGTCGTTCACCGCCGCGCGGGGCGCGGACCGCCCGCCCGCCCCGCCGCCGAGCCGGGATTCGGAGGGCTACGCGCCGCTGCCGCGCGACCGCGGTCCGATCCCCATGACGATGGGCGAGTTCATCGGACGGGCGTGGCAGGCGCAGACCGGCGACCCGTCCACGTTCGAGGGCGTGCCGGTGCGCCTGACCGGCTTCGTCACGCCGCGCCGCGGCGGCGGCTGGCAGGTGACCCGGCTGCGGATGGCGTGCTGCGCGGGCGACGCCGTGCCCTTCCCCGTGATCGTCAAGGGGCTGCCCCGCCCGCCCGCCGACACGTGGGTGCAGGTTGAGGGCACGTGGCGGCGGCAGCCGCCGGGGGCCGCCAAGAGCGGCGTGCACGTTCTGTACGGCACGTCCGTGAAGCGGATCAAGCGGCCCGCCAACCCCTACGAGTGATCCCGGGGGCCGTCCGCCCCGTACCCCCTCCGTCTCCGGCGGCCGCCGATACGGTGTCCGCCGACGGCGAAGGGAGCGTGCATGGACGACACGGCGCTGGTGCTCGGCGGCGGGGGCGTCACGGGCATCGCCTGGGAGTGGGGCGTCCTGGCCGGGCTGGCGGACGCCGGCGTGGACCTGACGACGGCGGGACTGGTGGTGGGCACCTCGGCCGGCGCGGTCGTCGGCGCGCAGGTGGCGTGCGGGCTGCCGGTCGAGGAGCGGTACGCGGCGCAGCTGGCCGCCCCCGACGGGGAGGTCCCGGCGCGCGTCGGCAGGGCGGTGCTGGCGCGGTGGGCGTGGGCCGCGCTGCGGTCCCGCACGGCGGCCGAGGCGGGCGCGCGGATCGGCCGGCTCGCGCTGGCGGCGCGCACGGTGCCGGAGGCCGAACGGCGGGCCGTGATCGCGGCGCGGCTGCCCGTCCACGAGTGGCCGAGGCGGCCCCTGCTGATCACGGCGGTGGAGGCGACGACCGGAGCGTTCGCCGTCTTCCACCGCGGCCGAGGGGTGCCGCTGGTGGACGCGGTCGCGGCGAGCTGCGCCGTCCCGGGGGTGTGGCCGCCGGCGACCGTCGGCGGCGTCCGCTACATCGACGGCGGGGCGCGGTCGCCGGTCAACGCCGACCTGGCGGCCGGCCGCCGCCGCGTGGTCGTTCTGGCGCCCTCGCCGCGGGGGTTCGGGCCGCTCGCGGGCGTGGCGGAACAGGTCGCCGAGCTGCGGCGGCAGGGCGCCCGGGTCGCGGTGGTGACACCGGACGCGGCGGCGCGGCGGGCCTTCGGCGGCAACTCTCTGGACCCCTCACGGCGCGCCGCCGCGGCACGGGCGGGACGGGCTCAGGCGTCCGCGGCGGCCAAGGCGGTCGCGGAGGCGTGGGGATGACCGGGCGGCGGCCGTGCCCGTCGAACCGCCCGCAGGGGGACGTCCAGGGTGCTGTCTCATCCGGGCGACGACGCGTCGCATCGCCGCATACCACGCGGCCGCGGACATGCGCTCGGGCGGTCGGTCGCGGATCGCGCCTCCGGCGGCGCCACGGCCGCGTGCTGCCCGCGCTGCTCCGGCCTGCGGCGGGGGGCGCCGGGCGCAGCCGGGCGGGGCCACGATAGCGGCGCGCCCGGGGCTTCGAGCCCCGGGCGTCAAGGAGACCGCGATGGCGCGTCGGCGGACCGTCCGCGCGCGGGCTCAGCGTGCGGGGAACGCCGTGGGCAGCAGCGGGCCGCCCTGCGTGGGGACGGCCGATGCCGGGGCGAACGCCGACGTCGGAGGCAGCGATGACATGTCCGGCTGCTGCGGGGGCGCCGGAGCCGCGGGCGGCGGGGGCGCGGCGTGGGAGCCGTCCGGGCGGCGGGCTTCGGCGGGGAACTGCGGCTGCGCCTGCATGGGCGCCTGCGCCTGCGCCGCGAGGCGTTCACTGAGCACCGCCATGAGGGCGCGCGCGGTCTCGTCGTCCATCCGCATCAGGACGCTGGGGCGTCCCGAGGGGTCGACGAAGGGCGACACCGACGGCGCGGTGCTCTGCCGCGGCAGAGCCAGCCTCATCTGCTCGCGCAGGTCGTGGGCGAGGCGCAGCGCCTGTCGGTCGCTGTCGCTCAAGTGTGCGGTCATCGCGATCTCCGGGGAGTTCACGTGCGGGGGGGTCCGGGGGCAATCCTGCTAGCAATAGCGTGCAGGTGCAAGAGCCGATGCACGTGCAGATCAAGAAAAGATCTCACCGAACCGCCGCGAACCGCCCGCCGTCACCCCGCCTTCCCCTCCTGACCTGCACCGAAAGCGCGCTCCGACGGAGCCCCGGAAGATGTGACACATCCCTCATCGGTCACACCTTCCACTGAAAGCCTCACGCTCCTCCGCCGTCATGGTGACGCGTCTCACGGGTTCAGTCCATACCCCGCTTGCCGGGCGTCCAGAACGGCTTGACCAGCACCGATCTACGCGGCCACCCCCGTTCGCGCACGAGGTGGGCGCGGACGGCGTGGACGGTGCGCGCCTCGCCCGCCACGTAGGCGACGCCGGGCGGCCCGTCCGGCAGCCGCAACGCCCGCACCGCCGCGACCAATGACGAGGACGACGCCGCCGGGGCGTCGCCGCGATAACGCCAAGTCAGCTTCTCCCCCAGGGGGAGCCGAAGTCGGTCCTCAGGGCCCGCCACCTCCACCACGCCGTGCACATCGGCGCCGGCGGGGAGGGCGCGCAGCATCGCACCGAACGCCACCGACGCCGTCTCCTCCCCCGCGAACAAGTGGTAGGGCGCGTCGTCCCGCACGGTGAACCGGCCTTGGGGCTTGGTGAAGGCCACCTCCTGGCCGGGACGGACCGTTCGCGCCCACCGCGCACCCGGCCCGTCCCCGTCGTGGTCCATGACGCACAACTCCAGCACCCCGGTCGCGGCGTCGTAGTTCCAGACCGAGTAGCTGCGCAGGACGTCGGCCATGCCCCGCAGCCAGGCACGCGCCGTGAAGGGGTCGGAGACGTTCACCCGCACGTGCTGCCCGGGCGTCCAGTCGAGACCGGGCACGTCCGTGACGCGCACCAGGCGCATGCGCCGGGCCGCCTGCCGCACATCCACGACGCGGCCGCGCACGAACACCAGATTCAGCACCTTGTCCCGGAGCCCGCGCCGGCCCGGGGCCGCGGCTCCCGCCGACTCCGCGTCAACGGTCACGAGACCTCCAAACGCGATATATCTCATTGCAACTCACGATACATCGCCACATGGGCCCACGGCAGCAGACGACCCCGCAAGACGTCCGATTCCGGCCATCCCCGAGATCGCCGCACGACGCCTCGACCAGCGCGGGCGGCACCGGCACCGCATGCGCCCGGCCGCCGCCGGACGCGGTCACCGGTTCGCCGCGCACCCCGCCCGGCACCGCTCTAGAATCTCGTTCGAATGAAGGCGGAAACCATGATCGGCGGGACGTGCGATCCGCGGTTCGCGGCGGTGCGCGAGGCGTTCGCCGAGAACTTCGCGCGGCGCGGCGAGCTCGGCGCCGCGGTGTGCGTGACCGTCGGCGGCCGCACGGTCGCCGACCTGTGGGGCGGGACGGCCCGCGGCGGCCGCCGCTGGGGACCGGACACGCTGGTCAACGTGTTCTCCGTCGGCAAGGGGCTGTCCGCGCTGGTCGCGGCCCGGCTCTTCGAGGAGGGGCGGCTCGACCCGGACGACCCGGTCGTCCGCCACTGGCCGGGCTTCACGGCGCGGGAGGCGACGGTGCGGCACGTGCTCAGCCACCGGGCCGGTCTGCCCGCGCTGCGCCGCCGGATGCCGCCGGGCGCCATGCTCGACTGGGACGCCATGACCGCGGCGCTGGCGGAGCAGGAGCCCTGGTGGCCGCCCGGCACCGCGCACGGCTACCACGTCAACACCTTCGGCTTCCTGCTCGGCGAGGTGGTCCGCCGCGCCACCGGGCGGACGATCGGCGCCCTGCTCCGCGAGAAGATCGCCGGACCGCTCGGCGCGGACGTGCACATCGGCCTGCCCGCCGCCGAGCACCGCCGCGTCGCCGACTTCCACTGGCCGGGCGACCCGCCCGAGGACGACCGGTCGTCCGACCTGGACGACGCCGCGCTGATGCGGCACAACGCCTACTTCAACCCCGGCGGGCTGTCCGGCCTCGGCGCGGTCAACACGGCCGCCTGGCGCGCGGCCGAGCTGCCGTCCACGAACGCGCACGCCACGGCGCGCGGCGTCGCCCGCGTCTACACGGCGCTGGCGGCGGGCGGCGCGCTCGACGGAGTGCGCGTCGTCGACGCCGGCACGCTGGCCGCCGTCACCGCCGAGCAGGCGTCCGGGGACGACCTGGTGCTGCTGCGTCCGTCGCGCTTCGGCCTCGGCTTCCAGCTCACCCAGCCCGAGCGGCCGCTCGGCCCCAACCCGAGGTCGTTCGGACATTTCGGCGCGGCGGGCTCGCTGGGCTTCTGCGACCCGGACGCCGAGGTGGGCTTCGGGTACGTGACGAACCAGATGAGCATGGGCTGGCAGAACCCCCGCAACCGCGCTCTCATCGACGCCCTGTACTCCTGCCTCTGACGCTCGGGCAGCCGTTCGGCCAGCCTTTCGGGCGAGCGTCCGCCAAAGAAGCACGCCGCTCCGGCAGCCGCCGCCGACGCCCACCGATCGGCGGCCGCGCACCGCCCCAATCCCCGCCCGGCAATGTGCCGACGCACAAGCGACTTCCGAGGTTTACAGGAAATGGCTAACAATGCGGAATGCTCACGCCGTGCAGCGCGCAGCAAAGGCCCCGGTGCGCGTCGCCCGGTGTGGCGAATCTCCCATGCCTTTGGCCGCGTCCGGTCGGCCCGGCACGGAGGGAACACCGGTCGACGTGCGGGTTCTCGCGAACCACGCCGGATTGCCGTCCGAGTCGGCCGCAACGCCCCGCGGAGGCGCATTGGTCCGCTTCGGAACGCCGTTCACCGAGGCCAACGGGGACATGCGGCCGGCCCGGTCGTCCGAAGGCGAATAACGCTGTGAACGCGCACCGCCCCGAGAAGTGATCAATCCGAGACGTTCGCCGATTGAAAGTTTCAGCGAACCGGCGCAAGCTATCCCGCAGACCGGTTATGGTCCACGCACCTGCATCCCCCGACCGCCGACAGGAACGCGACCATGTTCGAGATCTGGGAGACGAGCGAGCCCGCCCGGCTGATCACCGACGCCGGCAGCCTCGAGGTCGCCCTGGAGAAAGTCGACACCATGTGCCGACTGCGTCACGACCAGGCGGTCGCCCAGGTGGGCCAGCCCGCCGACGAGGGCTACCACTTCGAGATCCGAGATCAGGACGGCAATGCCCTGGCCCGCCTGACGTACGTCCCGGACACCTCTCGCGCCTACCAGAGCGTCGTCTTCGAGGAACTGCGCGGCGAGGACGGCGCCTGAGCCGCCGCCGGCCACGGCGCGTCCCCGCGGTCGCGGCGGTCGCCGCCTGGCAGGATGCTCTCCGGTCTTTCGCAACGGGGGACGACCGATGGTGGAGGCGCTGGTGACGCAGGCCCTGCGGGCGCTGTCGCGCACCGACGGGCCGGCGTTCCGCGCCTGCGCCGCCGAACTCGCCGCCCGCCGGGAACACCTCGTCGACCGGCTGCTGACGACTCGCTTGCAGGAAGGGGTCACCGCCGCCTGGCACCGCGGCTGGCAGCCCGCCGACGTGGCGCGCCACACCGGCCGCAGCCACGGCGCCCGGCACCGGCGTCTGGTCGTGGACGTGATCGCGGCCGAGTCACGCGCCTACCCGGCGGCGACGGTGGACGCCCTGTGGCGCGCCCAGCTGTCGGCGCTCGGCGCGCGAGTCTGGTGGACGCGCGACGACGAGCTGCCGAGCGCCTGGTGCCGACGCGAACGCGTCGACCGGGCCGCCCTGCTGGTCTGCGCCCTCGAGGTCCTGCACCTGCTCGCCACCCTGCCCCGGCTGCCCAGGCTCGGCCCGCTGCCCGGGGAACCGGCGCGCGCGACCGCCGCCCCGGTCGACGAGCGGATCCTCGCCAAGGTCCGGGCGCTCCTGGCCAAGGCGGAATCGACCGAATTCCCCGAGGAGGCCGAGGCGCTCAGCGCCCGCGCGCAGGAGCTGATGGCCCGTCACAGCATCGACCACGCGCTGCTGGCTGCCGACGACACGGGCGCGGCCTCCGCCCCCGCAGGCCGGCGTCTGGCCGTCGACGCCCCGTACGAGTCGCCGAAGGCCGCGCTGCTGACGGTGGTCGCCGAGGCCGACCGGTGCCGCGCCGTGTGGCATCGCGAGCTGGGCTTCTCCACCGTGCTCGGCTTCCCGGCGGACCTGGCCGCCGTGGAGATGCTGTTCACCTCCCTGCTGGTGCAGACGTCCGCGGCGATGGCGCGGGCCGGGGCGCAGCGGGACGCCGACGGCCGATCCCGTACACGGTCGTTCCGGCACGCCTTCCTCAACGCCTACGCCGCCCGCATCGGCGAACGGCTGCGGGAGGCCGCCGACCGCGCCCTCCACGTCGCCGAGCATGCCGCCCGCGACAGCGCGGCAGCAGGCGCGGCGCCGGCGCGGGGCCGGCTGCTCCCCGCATTGGCCGCACGAGACCGAGCCGTCGACCGAGCGGTCGACGAGCTGTTCCCCGACCTCGTCAGAGGCCGCGCCCGCGCGGTGTCCGACTACGCGGGGTGGGTGGCCGGCCGCGCCGCCGCCGACCTGGCGAGCCTGGACTCCCGCTCCGAGATCGCCGGCCGGACCCCCTGACGGACGCCGAACCGCCCGCCGCGGCGACACCCGCGCACGCTCCGCCGCCGCGACGCCCCGGCGTCGGCGCCATCGCGGAACCGGTCCGCTCGCGAACGCCCGCCGCCCGCCGGTGAGCCGCGTGCGCGGCACCGGCCCCGGTGACCGGGCGCCGTGACCGGCGGACGGTCAGCCCTTCCTGCGCCGGGTGTTGCCGCCGCGGCCGCGCAGCGGGACACCGGCCTCCTTGAGGATGTTGTAGATGAATCCGTACGACCGGCCGGTCTCGGCGGCCAGGTCGCGAATGCTCTCACCGGACGCGTATCGAGGGGCGAGCTCCGCCGCGAGCTTGGTGCGCTCGGCACCGGTCACTCGGGTTCCCCTCGCCAAGGTGCGGGCCACGGGTACCTCCAGTATCGACGTGCTTGTCGGCTGCTCGGCGGGACGTCCCCCCGCAGTTCAGCGCGCTGTTGATCTACCCAACCTACACATTCCCCGCAAACAGGCCGCCAATGCCGCACGAATCGTCACATGAACGACTGATGGTGGACTTTTCCATGGCGATCGCCGAGCCGCAACCGCTGCCCCGGTGACGATCGCCACGACCTGGGGGCCGGCCTCGCTCCGCCCCGCCCCTCCGGCGCCTCCGTCCACCCCGGCGGACGCCGCTCCCCCACCTCATGTACGTCCTGAACGACATGAAGCGCTCAAGCACTCCCGAAACACCCCGAACCAACGCCACACAGACCCCGTCCGCCGGTCACCGCCCGTCGGAACCGCCCCCCGGCAGGGGCGCACCGCGGGCCGTCCGACGGCATCCCTCGTCAGCGCCCACCGCCACGCATCCGCCCTGAACCGTTCACTGGAAGCACCGCCCCGCACCTCCAGGCAGATGGACGCACACGACCCCTGCTTGACCGTCCACCCTCCCCACAACGATCAGCGCCCGCCGCCACACAACCCACCACCCCAAGCTCCGCCCCTCCCCCAACCCCGCTGCGCCAAGCAGAAGGCGGCAAAGAGCGACACGTCGACACCTCCACCAACGTGCGTGGGCGCCCCGGTAGAACCCCGACGAACTCAGCCGGTTCGTGTCCGCGGCCACGCGTCCGACCTCCCCGCCCAAGAACCCCAAGCTGGGCATCCTTCCGGCGCAGCGCTTGCCGCCACACATCCGCTCTGAACCGTCCGCCCCGCACTTTCAGGCAGATGGGCGCCCACGACCCCTGCTTGACCGTCCGCCCTGCCCACAACGATCAGCCCTCGCCGCCACACAACCCACCACCCCAAGCTCCAGCCCTCTCCCAACCCACTGCTGCGCCAAGCAGAAGGCGGCGAAAGAGCGACACGTCGACACCTCCACCCACGCATGGAGGCGCTAGAAGGACGAGCGCTACCGCTTGCACACCTCTTACGCCTCCACCTGCTGGACGAAGAGACCGGAGTTGCTCCTCGCCGGGTCCGAACACTTCGAGCTGCTGGCTTCTCGTGGACCGTCACAGCAGCCCGGACGGCCAGAGCCTCCTCTAAACAGCGTCAGGGCTTGCGATGGCGGCCGACGTTCAACCGCCAACCACGCTGTGGCCGGGCAAGCGGCTACGACACGGCGTCAAGCACCAAGACGACCCGCTGCCGGCCCACATCGCCGATGTCGGCCGGCGCCGCCGTCTATGGACATTCGGTCCCCAAAGCCATCGACGCCACCCACGCCGCCCTCCCCCATGAGTCCACCATCGCCTTCTGCACCGCTGTTGACCTCTTAGGCGAGACCACCAGCGTCTCGGTGGCCAAAAAGAAGCCCCGGTTTCTGCTCGCCGAAAGCCCCGAGGGCAAGCCCCACAGCACCACTGACCTCATCGAGCAACACATCCCAAGCACACCGCCACAGCGAGCCCGAGATCACCTGCTTCTGCCCCAAGAGGGCCACGGCCCGCATGACAAGGCGAGGAGGCCAGCCTGCCAGCGGCCTCCTCGCTGACGCCCCGACCATGCCGGACTGGCAGGCCAAGAGGCGTGGCGGGGTCACCAGCACCATGGCATTCCCTCCGGCCCAGGACCCCGCCAACAACTCCGATGCCCCTCAGGTTTCGCCAGAACGACCGGCGCTTTCCGACGCGCGGGCCGTGTGGCGCACGTAGCGGTATGGCTCCCTCGGCCGAGGGCGGCGGCCACCAGCCGGGTGTCGTTCGTGCGCAGCGCGCCGTGCAACAGGGGCAGGACCGCGTCGCCGGGGACGGCGGTGAACGACACGTTCCCGCTCAGATCGACCGCCTCCTCGTGGTCAATCACCAGCGGCGGCAGCGCACGGCATACGACACCACTGCACGATGGCGCTCAACTTCACAGAGGCCAACGCCCCGCGCTGCCGCCTCGCCTCGGCGGCCCGCGCACGTCTGCGGTCCGCCGTCGCGGCATCGGCCTCGTAGCGGGCCAGCCGTCCACTGAGGCGAGTCCGTCAACCAACCGCGCGACCTCCGCCTCGATGAATGTGGTGAAGCCGGCGCGAGTGCGCGCGGGCCGAAGCGGACGGCCGCGGTGGCAGCCGACCGGGAAGCACTACAACGTGCCGCTTGCAAGAGTTCCGCTATGGCGGGCGGGCGTCCAGGTCGGCGAGCGAATCACCATACGGCGCCGAGCAAGTTGAACAGACGCGCAGCCGCGGTCTCCTCAGCGGGCACTGCCTCGAAAGGCGATTGCGGACCACTGAACGGGGGCCGCAGCACCTCAGAAGGATCAAAGATCGAGAAATCGCTCCGTTCCTGAATTCCTCCACACGAGAGGACCACATCTTGACGTCAGTCACACTGATCACTTGACGCTTCTGCTTTACGCCACCGGATAACCCGCCTCGAAACAGCGCTCAGTCGCCTAGCACCATCGCCATGGCTCTCTCAACTCGGGTAAGCGGAGCACACTCAGCCTCCCGCCTCCGTTGACTGCGTCCCTTAGCGCGCAGTCTCCACCGGTAGCACGCAGGAGCCGCCGTCCCAGCCGTTCACCTCCCGGGATCCGGTTCTCTGATTGCATAAATTTCTGCTGTCACCTAACATACAAGGACTTCACAGAAACATCTCTTCTTGACTCGCAACCCGCACCTCTTCGAGCGCAACAGCCATGCCGCTCACGCACCTCGGAGAGCTTTCGGTCTGACCAGCGACGACCACTGCACACAATTTCGGACCGCCCCTGCCTCAGCATCGATATCCCCGAAAAGCAGCACGTCGGCATACCGCCTCATGGAGAACTGTCACTTTTCGGTCAGCCGAGCGTTACCTGGCAGAGCCAGCTATTCACACACACCTCCACGCTTCGGATAATGCGTTCTCTGTTCGCTCTCGTGGAGGAATACATGGGCCACAACAGCCGCTGCGCTGAGGCGACGCGTCCTGGATGCAGGTGCACAGGATGCGGAGGTGCACAACACGGCTGGCAGGGGACGTTCACCATCGCTGCGGAGCCGACCGGTCGGCGGGCGAGGGAATTCGCGGACGACCGGGAAAAGGATTGGCAGAACAAGCCCAAAAGCCTGACCGTTGCGCAGGCCGCGGTCGGCTGCGCGCTCGCCGACATCGTGGGATGGCTGCATCGGGAGAAGGCGCTACTGGAAGGTGCCCAGGAGGTGACACGGCCCTTCGACCGCCGCAAAGACGATCCCGAGCGGGGACGCCTCCTACGCGAGATCGAAAACCGACTGGGCCCGGACAGGACGAAGATGTTCCAAGGCTGGGCCGTGGACGTGCACTTTTGGTGCGAACTGCTCGCCCAGGCCGCGCACGCGCTCGAAAGCCTTCGGCGGGTGTACAGGCACGGCCTGCAGGCGGTCGACGTACTCCTGGCCCGTGCCCGTGAGACCGCGGAGAGACTGGTGCTGCAGGTGGTGGACGAGCATCTAGGGCAACCGCCCGGACTCGGCCGACAGGAGGTGCAGACGGTGATCCGGCTCGCCACCGGATCGCTCTTTGAGACATTGCCCCTGGCTGTCAGAGGTGCGCTAGGAGCCGACGCCATCTTCGAGTTCATATGGCCGGTTCGCGTTCTTGCCGTGGTCATGTGCAAGGACCCGTCGAAGCACGAGGCTGTGTGCCAGTACTGCCTGGATCCGATCTGCGTGTTCACCAGGGCGAAGGTGCGGACCGAGGTTCGGGATCGACTTCTGGAAAACCTCAAACGTGAATGGCTTCCCCTCACGGCAGAGCTTTCCCAGCAGTAGCACGGGCGCACCAGAAGACCGCACACCGTTGATCTGGTGCCTGATCCCACCATCGCCCTTCCGGAGTCGGAAGTGTCCCTTGAGAAGATCGAGCGTCATCAAGCGAAGATGCGAATCGAAAGTATGCGCGATCTTCGCGCGGCAAACGAAACGACGTCGTACGCCCTCAGCCCCAGCTGTCATCGGGAAGATCGCCCACCGAGTTGGAACGCCGCCTCGCCGCCGAACAAGCAAGGGCTGAGCAGCCCAAGGGTGGGAGACGCCCGTCCCCTTCCCGAGACACTGTCGTGTGACGTCGCCTCATCGGAGACGACGCCCCGGAAGCGCTGCTCGACGCCTTGTGTTTCGGGCGGCTTCGTCCGCCCGAAACACCAAGTCGAACGAGCTGCTCTGAGCACGTGACAGGTGACGATCCGTCATGGGCTGACCGCGCATGTCAAGCGCTTACTGCACGGAGCCACGGCGACGTCCCCAGTGCCGGGCGTGTCCAACGAACGGTGCCAACGGAAGCCGGAGTGGACCGAGGCAGCCAGCATGAGAGTGGCGAACAGCCGGGCAAAACGATCAGGTATGGCGCCTGGGCTGTGCCGCCGTCGCGTCCGGCATGGCTTCGTCTCGGCACTCGCGACCGCGGTCTCTGCCGTCGGGCAAGCCGTCAAGGCCGATTGCTGCTGAGCCTCAGAGCGTCCTTGGACACGAACCATGCTGATCACCGGGTGAAAGAAAGCGTGCGGTCAACCGCTCACCGCCAACGCACGTCCCATCTATAGCGGCGTGTGCAATGGCAACCCGAGCAGCCGTATCCCCGCTCACTCTCGGGAAACTGCGAGAACAACGGGGACCAGCATGTTGTCAGGCCCAATCACCAGGCGACTTTCCACGCTCGGAGGAATCGCGGCCCTCGCGGTCATCGCGGGTACGGCTCCCGCTGCCGCCGACACCGGTCTGGACGTATGGCCGATCGCCGCAGTCGGCGATGAGCCCTTCAACAGCAATCTGCGGGACGTGGTGGCGATCGGGCCACGCAACGCTTGGGCGTTCGGCGAAACCGAGTCGAGTCACGGGTCCGACCCGCTCGCCGTCCGCTGGAACGGCCGGTCCTGGACAACGGTCACGATGCCGACCGGGCTGGGCAAGGGCATCTCGTTCGCGGACGCGTCCAGTCCCAGAAATGTCTGGGCCTTCGGCGGCGGTGACCCGGCGTTCGGCGACGCCTACGCGCTGCGCTGGGACGGCAGAGCTTGGAGCGTCGCCCATCACTGGCCGAGCTACACCTGGCTGACCGACGCCGAGGTTCTCGATCCCCGCGACGTGTGGGTGTTCGGCTTCCATCCGAACGACCTGGACCACAAGAGCTGGCGCTATGACGGCCGGCGGTGGGCGGAAGTGCCGACACCGGTGGGAAGGCTGGAGGAGGCCAGCGCCGTGGCGGCCGACGACATCTGGGCCGTCGGAAGGCATCCCGAGGGAAGGGACCATGACCTATTGGCGCGGTGGGATGGTCGGACTTGGACGGAAGTGGACGTCCCTGGGCTTCCTCACGAGGGCGACCACATGGTGTTCTTCGACGGGGTCCACGCCGTTTCCTCACGGGAGGTGTGGGTCTTCGGCCGGGAGTATCGGCGGGACGGGGACAAGGACACCTACGGGTTCCTCCTGCTGCACTTCGACGGCGACGGCTGGCAAAAGATCGACTCGCCGCCCGCGCCGCGCATGTACGGGGTCTACGACGTCGCCTCCGACGGCGAAGGCGGCGTATGGGTCCTGCCTTCGATCGGCGACACGCCGGAACTGTTGCACTACCGCAACGGCCAGTGGGCCGTGAGTCAGGTCGACTTGCCGGGAGGGCCGAACGGCACCGTGCGCGCCATCGCCGGCGTGCCGCACCGCCGCTCCGCATGGGCGGTCGGCAGCACGCCCGTCCTCTCCGGTACATGGAATTGGACGATTTGGAGCAACGGCATATCGCCTCGCCAACCCAAGCCGTGACCCCCGATTGCCAGAAGCTGACCGTCTCACCGCAACCGCTGGCCCGAGCGTCCCAACCAGCAGTCGAGGGAGCAATGCGAAGCCCCAGCAGGTCATGGCATGTCAGCGACGGGGTTCCGCGATCCCGCCTCGGCATCCAGCCATGCAGGGAGACAGGGCCGGTGGCGTGCCACAAGGCACAGGTCGACGCGTCCCTCGCCACCGGACCTGCTTCCCCCTCGCGAGGGTGGCGACGTGCGAGGCTCGCGCATGAGGATGCTCGTCTTCCGCCCTGCGTACTGCGGTATCCGACACCCTGGGCTGTCCATGCACGGAAAGGGGCGAACGGCATCTGCGATTCGCCGGGCGGCAAAGCTCAGCACCTGTCGACTTAAAGAGAACGACACCCATTCTGAGCTGCCACGCATATCGAGGGGGCCGCTGCCCGCAGAGCACGGAGCACGCCGAAGGGTTGAACGTTCGAACGGACGATACGGGACGACCGACGACCGGTGCGGGCCTCAAGTAAGGCGGCTCTTAGATAGGCGTCCCGCGGCAACGCACTGCACTCGCATCTCAAGAACTTCCGGAAGAACGAGGACGAGCATGATGCTAGGAAAATTCATCAGCCGTATTTCCGCGCTCGGCGGCATCGCGGCCGTCGCGATCACCGTAGGGGCGGCTCCCGCCGGCGCCGCGACCGGTCCGACAGACTGGCGTCTCGCCGCGTTCGGCGCAGAGGACCCGAACGTCGCGCTCACTGATGTGGTCGCGCTCGGGCGGCGCGACGCCTGGGCGTTCGGCATGGCCTTTACGAGCGACCGCGGGCCCGAGCCGGTGGCCCGCCGGTGGAACGGCCGGTCTTGGACGGCGGTGGCGCTGCCGTCCGGGCTGAACAGGGGGATCTCGGCCGCGGACGCATCCAGCTCTCGCAATGTCTGGGCCTTCGGCGGCGGCGACCCCGCCGGTGGGGAAGCCTTCGCCCTCCGCTGGGACGGGCGCAGATGGCAGGTCGCCGGACGCTGGCCCGGCGGGACCTACATAGCCGACACCGAGGTGCTCGGTCCCCGCGACGTGTGGCTGTTCGGCGACGGCTATATCGGCGAGAGCATCGGCACCTGGCACTTCGACGGCCGGACGTGGAGCCGGGTCGAGACGCCGGTCGGCCATCTGCAGGAGGCCAGCGCCGTGGCGTCCGACGACATCTGGGCCATCGGAGGCAGCCCCGTGCACCTGTACGGCGATCTGCTGGCGCGGTGGGACGGCCGCACCTGGACCGAAGTGAGCGTCCCCGGACCGCCGAACACAGACGATCACTGGGTGCGGTTCTCCGGAATCCACGCCGAGTCGTCGCGTGATGTGTGGATCGTCGGTGAGGAGTACCGCCAGGATGGAGACAGCGGCACCTACGCGCCGTTCATGCTGCACTTCGACGGCCGCGCCTGGCAGCGGATCGTCCCGCCGTCCCATCCCCTTCCGTACGGGTTCTTGGATGTGACGTCCGACGGCCGCGGCGGCGTTTGGGTCATTCCGGCGCTGCCGGACGAGCCGGCTGAGCTGCTGCACTACCGCGACGGCCGCTGGACCGTGACCCAGCTGGAGCAGCCGAATGGGCAGCGCGCGACCGTCAGTGACGTGACCGCCGTCCCCCGCGCCCGCTTCGCCTGGGCGGTCGGCTACATCAACGCCAGTGAAACTGGCGAGCCTGGCTGGGGAATCTGGGCGAACGGCCCAGCCCCGCGCTGATCGGCTCAGTACCCGCAGCCGGAGGCACAGGTGTGCTGTCGGGGGATGTTGGTGACAGGCGACACGCCTTGGGCGGTTCTTGGCGACAAGAGGGTCGGCTGGTTTCGGTGCGGATTGCGACATCTGCACTGGCTGCAGGTGGCCCTCCTGTCCCACCAGGACGCCCGTTGCCCCTGACCGGACGCCTGCACCTTGACCGGGGTGTCGTGGCAGACGGCCCACCGCTGCGCCGAGCAGCCGAACGCTTCGCGGCCTCGGCGACACCACCCCGCACGGTGGGCCGCCTACTGCCGGCATTGCACGACCGCTCCAGCCGCCCGCATCACAGTCCCCTCCCGTAGCCGGCCGTCCCTCCGACTGCTGGGCCACTAGCCTGGGGACGTGAGAGAGATCGTCGACCTGGCTGAACGGTTGCGCGGGTTCGCCGCCGAACGCGACTGGGAGCAGTTCCACACGCCCAAGAATCTGGCGATGGCGCTGTCGGGGGAGGTCGGTGAGCTCGTCGCCGAGTTCCAGTGGCTGACGCCCGAGGAATCCAAAACGATCATGAACGACGCCGAGGCGGCCGCGCGAGTGCGGGCCGAGCTGGGCGACGTGTTCATATACCTGACACGGCTGGCCGACGTTCTCGGCGTCGACCTGGCCGGGGCGGCGCACGCCAAACTCGACGAGAGCGAACGCCGCTACGATCCCGCCACCTACCGGGGATCGGCCCGCAAGGCTCCTCCGCTCGACCGCTCTTGAATGTCGGCGGCCGCCGCTAGCCTTCTGCCTGAAGTGTCGCGGTCCGACGGGCTTCCGCCGACTGGCTCCGCCGGCGGACATGCCCCCATACCGCACGAGGTTTTCGTGCTGCCTGGGGGTAAGTCCGTTGACGGCCTTCCGCCGTACCGCCAAAGCTTTGCTGTCTCCGGTCGAAGGCAAGCTGAGCGAGATCCTCGACGAGCACCTGAGGATGAGCGCCGCCGTCTCCGCCTCCTCCGCCGAAAAGCGCTCCTGGGACCGCAGCCTCCCCGTCCTCGCCCACGACCTTGTGGAGGCCGGTCTGGACGAGGTCGAGATGCTCATCGAGTACCAGCTGCCTTTGACGAGCAAGCGGGCCGACGTGGTGCTCGCCGGAGTCGACCGGCGGACCGGCGAAGACGCGTACGTCGTCGTCGAGCTCAAGCAGTGGAGCCACGCGCGGGTGTGGGGCCAGGACGAGGGCAGGGTGCTCGTGGAGTGCAAGCCGGGCGACCCTCAGTTGCACCCTTCGCTGCAGGCCAAAGGCTACTCCGACTATCTCCTGGATTTCCTGCCCGCCTTGGCCGACCGGCCCGACGCCGTGCACGCGGTCGCCTATCTTCACAACGCGGCTCGCGACGACGTCCTCGACCTGTACGACTTGGTGCACGACAACCGCACGCGGCTGTTCACGCGTACGACGCGGGGCGCGTTCATCGACTATCTGCGCGACCGTTTCGCGCCGAAGCCGGGTGCGGCGGCCGCCGACCGGCTGCTGTCCAAGCGGGTGGGCCCCTCCAAGCAGTTGCTCGAGCACGCCGCCGCGGAGATCAAGCATCAGAAGGCGTACGTCCTGCTCGCCGAGCAGCGCCTGGCGTACGAAATGGTGCTGCACAAGGTCGACAAGGCCCGCAAGGGGGATTCGAAGAGCGTCGTGGTCATCACAGGCGGCCCCGGCAGCGGCAAGAGCGTCATCGCGGTGGCGCTCCTAGGTGAGCTCTCGCACCGCGGCTACGAGGTCCTGCATGCCACGGGATCGCGCTCGTTCACGACGACGATGCGTCGCCATGTCGCCAAGGGCTCGTCGCGCATGAAGGCCATGTTCAAGTACTTCAACGACTTCATGACCGCCGAGAAGAACGGGCTGGACGTCCTCATCTGCGACGAGGCCCACCGCATCCGCGAGGTCTCCGCCACCCGCTTCACGCCGGCGAGTCAACGTACCGGCCGTCCGCAGGTGGACGAGCTGATCGACGCCGCCCGGGTGCCGGTCTTCCTGCTCGACGAGCACCAGAACGTCCGCCCGGGTGAAATGGGCACGCTCCGCCAGATCCGCGAGCATGCCGCGCGCAAGGGGCTGGACGTTCAGCACATTTCCCTCGATGAACAGTTCCGCTGCGGCGGCAGCCGCAAGTACGAGGAGTGGGTGCTCAAGCTGCTCGGGCTCGACGGCGGCACTCCCGAGCGCTGGGACGGGGACGACAACTTCACCGTCATCATGGCCGACTCGCCGCACGAGATGGAGGCGATGCTGCGCGGCCACCTGAACAGCGGCCGATCCGCCCGGATGACCGCCGGGTTCTGCTGGCCCTGGAGCGACCCCCGCAACGGGACGCTCGTTCCGGACGTGGTCATCGGCGACTGGGCACGGCCGTGGAACGTTCGGGGCGACCGCGCAGTCGGCTCCGCTCCGCCGAGTGCGCTGTGGGCGACGCTGGACGGCGGGTTCGAGCAGGTTGGCTGCGTCTACACGGCCCAGGGATTCGAATACGACTGGAACGGCGTCATCCTCGGGCCGGACCTGGTCTACCGCGACGGTCGCCTGGTCACCGTGCGCCAAGCAAGCCGAGATCCCGCTCTGAGGAAGCGCGACGTGAGCGATGCGCAGGCCGACCGGTTGATTCGCAACACTTATAAGGTGCTGCTCACCCGAGGGATGATGGGCACCGTCCTCTACTCGGTCGACAGGGAGACCCAGGAGTTCCTCGCCCGCCTCGTCGGGTGACCCGGCGAGGCGACCGTGCTCCAATACGAGCACATCCCTTTGAGGGAGAACGTCCGTGGCCGTGTTGACTTGCGGCATTCGCGGGTGGTCGTCTACGTCGTAGCCCCAGGCAGTTCTAAGACAGCTCGTCAACTCGACGATACGAACCTCACGGTTCGTTGAGAGCAGTGAGAGCGCTGTCGAAGTCGGCGAGGCGGGCGGCGAGGGTGGCGCAGGCGAGCTGTTCGGAGAGGGCCTCGTTGAACTTCAGGCCGCGCAGTGCCCGTTGCTCGACGTCCGGGAGGCAGAGGCGGTAGGCGGGGGTCGTGCCCAGTGGCCAGGTCTTAATCCGCTCAGGCTTGATGGCCCCTGGGCAGTGTCACTGCCAAGCTAGACGAGCTGGTGAGCATGCCTCTTGGCGAGCGCCCCCTTCCCCTCAGTCCGATCTGCGCCTCTCGCCCACCAGCCAGAAGCATGACGCTGAGCGGAGGCCAGCCCGCCCGCATTCGGCAGATGTCGTGTGGGATAACGGCCGCATGCCGGTCGACCTGCATTGCACAACTCGGGCGAAACCAACTGACGAGCTGTCAGTGACACGGTAAATTTCTTCCTCAACGCGCGGGCGGGGAGAGGGCGGAAGGATCCGGCGTTGGCTCACGGACACATGGCGCCCGGTCCGGTCGGGGAGTTCTTGCGAGCGATCGACGCAGAGATCGCCGCCGTCCTGCACAGCGATCTGAGCGGATCGGAAAAAGTGTCGCTGCGGGACGGGCGGCTGGTGGGGCGAACGGGAGACGAGCGCGAGTACCTGTTCTCCTGCACCCGCTGGAACGAGACGTTCGAGGTCAAGGATCTCTTGGTCAGGACCACCCGGCCGCGTCGTCCGTGGGCGCAGGCCGAGGCCTCGCGGCTGCCCGGCGGGAAGGTCCGCGTCATCACCGAAGCCGATCTCGGCGAGCGGCCCGAGGGCGCGCAGCTGGCGGAGGACGAGACGGCGGGGCTGCGGGCGCTGGCCGAGCGGCTGCGGGAGGTACGGGACGGTCAGGGTCGGGTCAACCTGACTACGGCGAATCGGATGCTCGGTCAGGGCACGCCCCGAGTCGGACGCTGCACCGACCCCGACCGGTACGTCAGCCGCTACCAGCGGCTCAACGAACGTCAGCGGCAGGCCGTTGCACAGGCGCTGGGCAGCGACGTCACGTTCGTGTGGGGGCCGCCGGGCACCGGCAAGACCGACGTCGTCTCGTGCATCGTGGAGGGCTGCTACCGGCAGGGCCTGCGCACCCTGTTCCTTGCGCCGACGCACGTCGCGGTGGACCAGGCATTGGAACGCATGTGCGATCTGTTGTCCGGCGAGCCGGGCTTCGATTCGGGTCTCGTCCAACGAGTCGGGGACATCGCCGTCCCCTCGCTGGCCGACCGATACGGCGAGCAGATCAGCCCGAAGCGCATCGCCGACCGGCTGGCCCTCTCCCTGGAGCAGAAGATCACGCAAGTGGCGGGGCGTCTGCAGGAGATGCGAGCCGACATCGCCGTCCACGAGAAGGCGGCTCGGATGTCGGCGCAGCTGGACGCTCTGCGAGGACGACTGCGAGCCGTCGACGAAGCGATCGCCGATGCCGAGCGGTGGATGCACGTCACCTCCGGGAGGGCCCGGGACGTCGAACGCCGGATCACGGAGATCGGCGTGCCGTCCGGCCTGTTCGCCCGCCGCAAGCAGGCCAAGCTCGACGCGCTGTACCTGGAGCTGGCCGAGCATCGACAGGCGTACGACAACGCAAGACGGCGACACGACGACGCGCAGACCGATCGCCGGCGGCACGCGGCCGATCTCTCCAGGCTCGAATCCGAGCTCACGCCGCTGCTCGCCCGTGCGCGCGGCCTGGCGTCCCTTGATCGGCTGCGACGGGAGGCCGAACGGCTGGACGAGCAGCTGGACGACCTGGAGAAGGAGCGCCGGCGGATCGAGGAGACGGTGCGCGACCGCTGCCGGGTGATGGGCACCACGGTCTCCAAGGCGGTGCAGTCCCGGTCGCTGATGAGCGCCGTGGACGTTGTGATCATCGACGAGGCGGGCATGGTGGGCCTGCCGTCGGTGTGGTTCGCGGCGGGCATCGCGGCGCGCCGCGTCGTCGTCGCGGGCGACTTCCGGCAACTGCCCGCGGTGACCCGCGCCTCGACCGATCACCGGGCCACCGAGGCGGACCGGCGGCATTCGCAGCTGTGGATGGACCGTGACGCCTTCCATGCCGCGGGTCTGGTCGACGCACGCGGCGGCGCCGTCCAGAGCGACCGCCGGATGGTCGCGTTGGACGAGCAGTACCGGATGCGTCCCGCGATCTGCGCGCTGGTCAACGAGGTCGCCTACCCCGACGCCCCGCTGCGCACCGGCCGACCCGACACCAGCAGCCTGCCCGCGTCGCCGTTGATCGAGAGTCCGCTGGTGCTCGTCGACACCTCCAGCCGCGTTCTCAAAGGCACGGGGAACCAGGCGCACCTGTCCAATCCCGTGCACGAGGCGGTGATCCACGAGCTGATCCGGGGTTTGCAGTACGACACCGTCCTGCCGCCCCGCGGATGGACCGAGCTGCCCGACGGACGGCGACCGACGGACCTGCTCGCGGTCATAGCCCCCTACAAGAACCAGAAGAAGATCCTCAACGCCAGTCTGAAACACCGCTTCGGTGAGGCGTACGACGGCTTGGTCGACACCGTCCACCGCTTCCAGGGCAGCCAGCGGCCCCTCGTCGTGATCGACACGGTGGCCGGCGCGGGCCGACAACTCGGCTACTTCTACCAGGAGGTCGGGCTGTCT
Source organism: Actinomadura viridilutea (assembly GCA_003001795.1). Classification (GTDB taxonomy): domain Bacteria; phylum Actinomycetota; class Actinomycetes; order Streptosporangiales; family Streptosporangiaceae; genus Spirillospora; species Spirillospora viridilutea. Next base: position 50,503 of record PVNI01000002.1, read on the forward strand.
TCACGGACCTGCCGCCTGCTGAACGTGGCCCTGAGCAGGGCCCAGGACCACCTGGTCGTCGTCGCCAACGTGGAATTCCTCCGCGGGGAACTGCGCGCGGGCAGCGAGGCCGCCCGGATGCTCGACTACCTGGAACGCCATGCGCAGCGGCTGCCCGTGGAGGACTTGGTCCCCATCCGCTCAGCGGCCGAGCTCGGCAGACTGGACGAAGAGGAACTCGCCCGCCCCGCCTTCTTTCCCGCCGACGAGGTCGCACGCGCCGTCGAATGGGACATCGCGCGAGCCCGCAGCAGCATCGACATCTTCTGTGCCTTCCTGTCGCCGAATCCGGTGCGGTTCTGGCTCCGGCGACTGTCTCCGCGGATCGCCGCAGGCGTTCGCGTCACCGTCCACACCCGACCCCACCCCGCCGATTCGCCTCAGGCCGCGCTGGTCGGACGCCTGAGGGAGGCCGGCTGCCAGGTGCTGGCACGCGAACGCATGCACGAGAAGGTGCTGATCATCGACGACAGCGTCCTGTGGCACGGATCGCTGAACCTCCTCGCCCACACCGGGTCCACCGACTTGATGATGCGCATCACCGACCCGACCGCCTGCGAGCGGGTTCGGACCATCGTGGACCGGGCCCGGATGGACCGACCGGCCCGCACTCTCCCTGCCGCAGCCTCATCGCACGGCATCGCTCCAGGGGATGTCGTAAACGGCCGCCTGTATCTGGCGGTGCCCTACGAGGAAAAGGACGAGGCCAAGCGTCGCGTGAAAGCACGGTGGGACGCAAGGCTGAAGCTTTGGCACGTAGACGCCAACGTGCCGCGAGAGGCTGTGCGGCACTGGCTGCCCGGTGGCGGTTGAACGTACCGCTGCAGCGCCCAGAGCTTCGCGGTGCGCTTGAGCGTTCCAGGACGTCACCTGCTCGCCTGGGGCCGGCATGGGCGGGGCTCGGTGGAGCGGTACAGGCTCCGGGCCCCGGGGGGTGGGCTTCGGAGTGGACCTAGATATCAGATACGTTACGAAGGGGTTACTCGCGGCAGCCGAGCGAAAAGCACCTTAACGACAGACCGATAATGGGGGGCCACACCGCACGACGAGCGAGATGGGAGGGTCGGCCAGTGCCTGACCAGCAACGCGAGCAGTGGACCAGTCGAGGGGGGTTCCTGTTCGCGGCGATCGGATCGGCGATCGGGCTCGGGAACATCTGGCGGTTCCCCTACGTCGCATACGACAACGGCGGCGGGGCCTTTCTCATCCCCTACCTGGCGGCGCTGCTCACCGCCGGGATTCCGCTGCTGATCCTGGAGTACACGATCGGCCACCGCTTCCGCGGCGCGCCTCCCGCCGCGTTCCGGCGGCTGGCGCGGCCCACCGAGGCGATCGGGTGGTGGCAGGTCGCGATCTGCTTCGTGGTCGCGGTGTACTACGCCGTTGTCTTGGCGTGGGCCGTGCGCTACGTCGGCTTCTCGATCGGGCAGCAATGGGGTGACGACCCCGAGAAGTTCCTGAGCGCCAAGTTCCTGCACGTGGCCGACGCCCCCGGGGGCATCTCCACCTACGTGGCGGGCGTGGCCTGGCCGCTGATCGTGGTGTGGGCGATCACGCTCGGCGTGCTGGCGCTGGGCATCGCGGGCGGCGTCGAGCGGATCAACAAGATCTTCATTCCGCTGCTGGTGCTGCTGTTCGGCGTCCTGGTGGTGCGGGCCCTGTTCCTGGACGGCGCGAGCGCCGGCCTGGACGCGCTGTTCTCCCCGGACTGGTCGTCGATCACCAAGGGCAGCGTGTGGGTCGCGGCCTACGGGCAGATCTTCTTCTCGCTGTCCGTCGGCTTCGGCATCATGATCACCTACGCGTCGTACCTGCCCCGGCGGGCGGATCTGAGCGGCTCGGCGATGGTGGCGGGGTTCGCCAACAGCTCGTTCGAACTGCTGGCGGGCATCGGCGTGTTCGCCGCGCTGGGCTTCATGGCGTCCGCGAGCGGCGTGCCGGTCGGCGAGGTGGCCGCGTCCGGCGTGGGTCTCGCGTTCATCGCCTTCCCGAAGATCATCTCGTCCATGCCGGGCGGCGACCTGTTCGGCGTGCTGTTCTTCGGCTCGCTGGTGATCGCCGGGCTGACCTCGCTGATCAGCATCGTGCAGGTCGTGGTGTCGGCCGTGCAGGACCGCTTCGGCCTGGGCCGCCTCACCTCGGTGCTGGGCGTCGGCGGCGCGGTGGCGGTCGTGTCGATCGCCCTGTTCCCCACGGACCAGGGCCTGTACCTGCTGGACGTGGTGGACCACTTCGTCAACCAGTACGGCATCGCGCTGGCCGCGCTCGTGGTGGTGGTCGTGGCCGGCTGGATCCTGCGCCGCCTGACCGAGATGCAGGACCACGCCAACGCCACCTCGGCGACCAAGGTCGGCCTGCTGTGGCGGCTGTGCCTGGGCGTCATCACGCCGCTGATGCTGGGCTGGATGATGTGGGACAGCCTGCGCGACGAGTTCGCCGAGAACTATGAGGGCTACCCCTCGTGGTTCCTGAACGCGGCCGGTTGGGGCGTCGCGGGCGGCGTGCTCGTCGTCGGCGTCGTCATGGCCCTGCTGCTGTGGCGCCGCGCCGCGACCCCCGAGGTCGCACCGGCGCAGGGCGAGACCGTTGAGGAGAAGGGAGCGCGCTGATGTCCGCCGGCGCCGTCATCATGATGGTCATCGCCATCGTCATCGTCTGGGGCGGGTTGGTCGCGTCCATCCTCCGCCTCCGCGGCCACCCTGAGCACGGGGACTCCTGAACCCGTTGACGTCCGCCCGGCCACCGGTACGCCATCCGCTCCGGTGGCCGGGCGGACGCGCGTCTGCCTCCTTGCAGGCTCTTGCGGACGCCTCGGTGTTCGTCCCGCGTTTGCCGGGGGCGGCACGCCCCGTCCGCCTGCTGGACAAGCTCCCCGTACGGCTCTACGCCGACGGCGACCACGACGCGGACGACCCCGTACGCGCCCGCGTCACCGATGGACGGGCCCCGCTTGACGAGATCCGCGCGACCGCCGACGAGGTCGTCCTGAAACGGAGCGCCACGTGCGACCTTTGCGCGGCGCCTCATCAGGTCGGCGCGTTGACGTACGTGGGATGCGTTCCGTTACGACGCGGGTGGCCGCATTCGATACCCGTGTGGGCGCCTCGCCAAGGGCTGGATGCTCTCCGACCTGGGTTGTTGAACGTCACCGGGTCGACGGCCGGCGGCTGACCGGTCCGGCGCGGCTTCGGCAAATCCACATTGATCGTCGCCGCCCCGTCGGTCTAGGAGAGCGGAATCGGTCGACCGTCCGCAGAGATGCGGCGGGGCGGTCGCGGCCATCGAGCCGCTCGACGCCGAGGAGCGGAAGGCCGGCCCTGCTCTCCCCTGCCGCCCTTCCCGCCACGGCATGCCCGCGGCGTCACGCCGCGCCTGAAGGACGATCCGGCGTCGGCCACGGCCGGCCTCGGGCATCGGGCGGTCAGCGCGGCTACGCGGCGCCCACGCGGGGGTGGCGGCACACCGAACGGCACCGCGGGCCGTCCTCGTCATGGTCGGACGGCTCGACCACATCGCGACGGGTTGTGGCGGTCGGGTCGCGACATTGGTCAGCGGGCGATACAGCTGTGCCTCGGCATACTGGGGCGACGATCTGGTTCTCGCTCCGACGATCCCCGACGACCTGCTGGTCAGTGATCTCACTCGGCGATGCGCGCCGGGTCGCGACGCTCGGGGCGGTGTCCGTGCGCTCCTCTCCGGCGCCGCGATGAATGACGCCCCCTTCTCGTCCCTCTCTGAAGTCGCAGGCCGCTGGCTGTCCGAGCAGTCGCAGTGAATGGGCGGTCTGAGTGTTCGGCGGCCGTGCCGCCCCCGCCTTCCCGGCATGCCGATCAGCGAGCTTCATCGCGGGAGGCGGCGCCGAGCCGAAGCGTCCGCCGTCGGCCACGGGCAGGCGGTTTGCAGGCGAACCGATCTCGCCTTCTCGGGCACGGCGCCCGCCGGAAGAGTGCGCCCGGCGCCGTCGCCGCGGACCTACAGAGTTTGCTCCCGCTCAGCGGGGACCACGCGAAACTTTCTCAGTTCCAGGGACACAAGTGTGAGCAATCGTCAACACAGCGTAGTCAAATTTACTACGATCGGCAGTCTGAGAGTGTCCGCAGCGACCCCCCGGGGCGGAGAATGAAGCACCTTCAGCCAGATCCCAGGCGCGTCGGCCCGTTGCGGAAAGCGGCCGTGCGGTGCGCGCACGGGGTGTTGGGCAGCGTCGTCCTGACAGGAGTCGTTTCCTTCACCACGCCTGCGCAGGCGCACGCCACGCCCAGGCCCGACCCCGATCGACGGTATTACTGGTCCGTCGCCTGCCGCCGGGCGCCGTACTTCACCGACTGGTACACCGCCAAGGTCTGCAGGGACACGTGGGAGGCGATGCAGCGCCGATCATGGGCGGACCGGCCTCGTTTCGGCCGTCCCCCGGTCCGGCTTCCGGTGAAGAAGAAGCGGGCCTCGGCGCCCGCGACGCAGCGCCGCGCCCCCGCCGCATCCACTCGTCCGGCCGCACCGGCTCCGCCCCGTCCCAGCCCCACGCCTTCCGCGTCGAAGACGTCGGCGACGCCGATCGTCTCCCCCTCCGCGCCGCTCTCCCTGCGGCCGTCCCCCCAGGCGCAGATCGATGAGGACAGGTCGAGGACCACCTCCCTGCAGCCGTTGCTGTTGATCGGCCTTCTGCTGCCCACGGTGGCCGCCATCGGATATCCGCTTCGCCATCGCATCGTCGCGGCCGCGTCCTCGGCGCTGCTGGCGGGGGCCGCGCCCGCCGACGAGAAGCCGACCGTGCGCGTCACCTACCGGCCGGCGTTGGATCCGTTCGCACTGCCGCTGCTCCCCCTGACCGGAGAGGGGCCCCGGCCACCACACGGGTGATGACGCTGACGGCCTTGGAGGAGTACCAGGACACCGCCCTGGTGGTGATCCCGCGTCCCGACGCCATGGTGCTGTTCGGCCTGGCCGAGGACGACCTGCTCGACGACACCCCGGACGGCCTGTTCATCCCAGGCAACCTCGACTCCGCTCTGTCCTACCTGGAGACCGAGCTGGCCATGCGCGCGGAGGGGACCTGCTCGCACGGGCGCCGTCTCCTGCTGGTGGCCGACTGCGAGCAGGAGGCCGACCGGATTTCCCGGCTTCTCGAGCGGCATGCCGGCGACGTCTCGGCCGTGGTGTTGGGCGACTGGCCCGGCGACCGGGTGTCGGTCGACCAGGACGGTCGCGTCGATGCGCCGTCGGACATGGCCGGTGCTCTTCCCTGCCGTCTTCCCGCCATGTCCCGGACCGAGGCCCGCGACCGCCTGTTCGCGATCGTCAAAACCGAAGCTTCCAAGAAGCGCCGACGCGGCTCCCGATCCTCCAAGCGACTCTGACTCGCCGTTCAAGGCATGACGTCCCTTTCCTCCGGGCCCTTCCAGGGAAGCAGTAGCGCAGTCGCCACGCCCTTCGGAGGGCCCCGGAGGTAGAACGCGCGGTTCCTTCGGCTGCGCAACTCCGCGTGCGGGTGCATCCATGCCTGCGCCCGGCCGCGCCTCCAGTGAACTCGCTTTGAAGAGAGCGCGCTCATGAAGCGGCCAACCTGGCGGGTATCGCCGCGACGCGCCGTCGGTCGAGGCCGCCGCCAGCTCGTCCACTGCTGCCACACGCGCCCGATCGCACACGTGGCTGCCGAGATGGACATCTCCCGTTCATGTGCCAGCACGTGGTTCGACCGTTACCGCTGCTTCGGCGAGACCGGTCTGCTGGACCGGCCCAGCGTCCCGCACCGCTGGCCCACTGCCACCCCACCCGAAGTCATCGCACGGATCGAACGGTTGCGCCGGGAGCGCAAACGGTCAGCCCGCCGCATCGCCATCGAGTCGAACGGCCAGGGCATCACGATCAGCGAGTGCACTGTGGGCCGCCACCTGGCCCGCCTGGGTCTCAACCGCCACCGCGACCTGGACCCCGGCGGCACGGCCAACCGCACCGTGCGGCCGATCAACGCGGGCTGACCGGCCTCAGGGTGCACCGGACTTCACGAAGACCTGCCGCATCCCCGACGGCGGCCGGCGAGCGCACGGCCGCCACCGCGAGCAGGCCCGGCGGGTAGCCCGCGCCAAGACCGCCGGAGTCCGCGACGGCTACGTCTACCTGCACTGTGCCGTCGACGGGTACTCCCGCCTGACCTACACCCGAGATCCTCACCGGCGAGATCGCCGTCGCCTTGCACTGCCGTTCCTGGTCCGTGCCGCGGCCTGGTTTGCCGCCTGCGGCTCACTATCCGGCGCGACCTGACCGACAACGCCTGGGCTTACACCACGACCGCCTGGCGCACCACCTGCGCCAAGCCGGGCGTCAGACCACGCTGGACTCGGCCCTGGCGGCCTCGTGGTGGAGAGCTGGTTTGGGCCGCGCTCGGGGGTGCTGCCACGTCTGCGGCGCGGATGTCCATGGGGGCGTCTGGTGCAGCGGCGTGGACGCAGTGGGCGCCTGACCATGGTGGTGCGGTCATGGCCGTTCCCGCGCCCGGCGACCCGGCTCTCGGCCAGCAGCTGCCGGGCCCCGCGCGGGCCCTGGCGCGGGCCAGGGCGCGCGGGAGCGTGTCGGCGGACTGCACCGCCGGGGCGGGTGTCGAGGGTGACCAGCTCAAGCGGTGGCCGCGGCGCCTCGGCAGGGTCGGCCTCGGCCACCTCGGCGGCCGCGGGTTCGGCGCCCTGGTCGTCGTTGGCGTCGTCGGTGCAGTCGATCACGGGGCGGGCCTCCCCCACGGCGGCGAGGACCGCACCGGCATGCCGGTGGAGTCGTTCGCATCGCGATCATTAGTCGTCGCTGTGTGGCGACTGCGGGTCGGGGGTTCGGGCGGTGGCGGCTCGGGCGGCGGCCAAGGCGCGGAGGGCGCGGCCCGCCTCCGCGACCTTCGGCGGCTCGGTGACGGCGCCGTCGAGGTAGGCGTTGCAGCGCAGCAGCCAGTCGCGCAGCGTGTTCTCGCAGCGTTCCCGGGTGCGGCGGGCCCGCAACCGGGCGGTGCGGTCCCGCTCGCGGCGGACCCGGTCGGCGATCTCGTCGTCGGCGGCCAGTGCGCGGACCTGGTCGATGGAGTAGCGGCCCAGCTGGTCGGTCGGCAGTCGCCGCTCGGCGGCGATCCGTTCGAAGACGCCCTTGGGCCAGTCGAGGATCGTCGCGGCGCCGCGGGCGTCGACGCTGTCGAACAGCGGGCCCTTCCGGGCGGCGACGACGGAGGCGATCGTGTCGGGGTCGAGGGCGTCCAGGTCCCGCAGCATGTACACCGGATTGCCCTGGAAACGGCTGATCACGGTGAGGTCGCCGCGGGCGACGAGGACCTCGATGTCGGCCCGCTCCACGTCGAGGCCGACCCGCAGCGCCAGCCGCGCCGCCGCCTTGGCGGCTCCGACCGGCGGGTCCTCGCCGAAGGCGGCCACGATCCGCGGCCCGCTGTCGGCGTACCGGTCGGCCAGCTCCGCCGACCAGCGGCGGCCCTCGAGGTCGGGGCCGGGCAGCAGGTCGTGCTCCTGGGCCAGCCGCAGCTGCCAGGCGGTCACGCCCAGCAGGGCGGCGAACTGGCGGAAGCCGTAGTCGGTGCGGCGGGTCATCGTGAACTCCCTCCTCTTCGCCGTGCCTCGATGCTCACCGCCGCACCGCGGCCGCAGCAGCAGAACGGCGTTCTGTGGATTACTTCGGATGGTGAGGGCGTGACAGGGTGGAGGCATGCGGAGGCTGGGTCTGGGGCTGGCGGCGCTGGGACGTCCCGCGTACATCAATGCGGGGCGTGTTGATCAGCTGCCTGCGGGGCGCGGCGTCGAAGAGATGCGGGCGGCCACGTGGGATGTGCTGGACGCCGCGTACGAGGCGGGTGTCCGTTGGGTGGACGCGGCGCGTTCGTACGGGCGGGCCGAGGAGTTCCTGAGCGGATGGCTCGATGCGCGCGGGCATGGGGACGTCACCGTCTCGAGCAAGTGGGGCTACGCCTACGTCGGTGATTGGCGCGTGGACGCCGACGTCCACGAGGTCAAGGAGCACAGCCTCGCCCGCTACAGGACGCAGTACGCGGAGACGAAGCGGTTGTTGGGGACGCGGCTGAGTCTCTACCAGGTGCACTCGCTGACCCATGACAGTCCTCTTTTCGACGACGTCGCCCTGCAGGCCGCGCTCGCCGAGGCGGCGGCCGACGGCGTCAAGGTCGGGTTCTCCACGTCCGGGCCTCGCCAGGCCGACACCGTGCGCAAGGCGATGGAACTGGAGGTGGCGGGGCAGCGATTGTTCAGCGCGGTGCAGTCGACGTGGAATCTGCTGGAGCCGTCGGCGGGCGACGCGTTGCGGGAGGCGCACGAGGCCGGCGCTCATGTGCTGGTGAAGGAGGGCATGGCCAACGGCAGGCTGGCCGTGCAGCCGCCGAAGGCGGTGGGTGAAGTCGCCGCCCGGCACGATGTGGGGGCGGACGCGGTGGCGCTGGCGGCGGTGCTGGCTCAGGAGTGGGCCGATACCGTGCTGTCGGGGGCCGTCAGTCCGGCACAGCTGAAGTCCAACCTGGCGGCGGTCACGGTTGCGCTTGAAGAAGAGGAACTGGCGGAGCTCATGGCGCTCGCCGTACCGCCGGAACAGTATTGGGCCGAGCGTTCCGCCTTGCCGTGGACGTGACGGCGCACGCCCCGGCGGAGATCAGCGGGGGAACGCGCGGTCCGGCGTGGCGCCCGCGGAGATTTCGAGCACGCCCGTCTCGGTCACCAGTGCGCTGATGAGCCGTGCCGGGGTGACGTCGAACGCCGGGTTGAAGGCGCGCGCGCCGTCGGGGGCGGCGCGTACGCCGTTCCAAGCGAGGATCTCCTCGGGTGCCCGTTCCTCGATGGGGATGTCGGCGCCCGATGCGGTGTCCAGGTCGACCGTGCTCCAGGGGGCGGCGACGACGAACGGTATGCCCGCCTCGGCGCACGCCAGGGCCACGCTCACGGTGCCGACCTTGTTGGCGGTGTCGCCGTTGGCGGCGATGCGGTCGGCGCCGACGACGGCCGCGTCGACCAGTCCGCGCAGGATGGTTCCGGGCGCGGCCCCGTCGGCCTGGACCAGGCACGGGATGCCTTCCTGCCGCAGTTCCCAGGCGGTGAGCCGTGAACCTTGCAGCAGGGGGCGGGTCTCGTCGGCGTAGACGAGCTCGATGCGGCCGCGGGCGTACAGTTCGCGGACGACTCCGAGAGCGGTGCCCCAGCCTGCGGTGGCGAGGGCTCCCGCGTTGCAATGGGTGAGGACGCGAAGGGGGCGGTCGGGTGTCCGCGCCAGGATCCAGTCCGCGCCGTGCCGTCCTATGGCGCGGTTGCCGCGGAGGTCCTCCTCCAGCAGTTCCCGGGCTTCGGCCACGACGACGTCCAGGCCCTTGGGCACGAGCGGCCGCACCCGGTCGACGCCCGCGGCGAGGTTGACGGCCGTGGGGCGGGCGTTCCTGATGCGATCGATGGCGGCGTCGCGGGTTGCGTCATCCCAGCCTTCCCGTTCGGCCTGGAGCATGGCGATGGCGACGCCGAACGCGCCGGCGACGCCCAGGGCGGGGGCCCCGCGCACCACCAGGCGCTGAATGGCGTCGACGAGCGCGTCGACGTCCTGTACGTGGAGGTGGGACAGGCGGTGCGGCAACACCGTCTGGTCGATCAGCCGCAACCCCTGCCCGGTCCATTCGACGGCCCTGACGTCATGACCATGACCCATGACGGCAGGATACGAAGGGCTTGAGCACCCAGGAATCCTCGCTGCTCCAGGCGTCGTTCCGCCGCTTCGTCGTTCTCTCCGCGTTCGAGATCATCCTCGGTGTCATGCCGGGCGACCTGCTCGGCGTGCGGGTCTGGGGATGCGCGCACGGTATGGACACGGGCACCGCCTCACGGCCGGCGCGGGGACGAGCAGCGATCGCCGCTGATACCGGCACGGGTGACCGGCCAGGGAAACGCGTCAGGCTCGGCGGTGTGAATCATGTCACTGGTATCGCAGCCATGGAATCGTGGAGGCGGCGGTCGTGCCATTCGCCCTGGTGGACCGTGCCCATGCCGCCCTCACCGCTTTCGGCTTCGAGAACGTACCGGCCGTCGGCCGCCGCGTTCCTCCGAGCCGGCACTCAAGAACCGAGGCCGCATGCCGTCCATGCGATCGCCCCGCTTCACCGTCGGTGCGGCGCGGCACAATGGCCGTCACTGCAGCGTCCCCACAGGGGCACCCGCCTGAGCGGACACGGTCCCTGGTGCGCACCATGGCAGGTCGGCGACAGCCGAGCCACGGTCAACGCGTGGTCAAGCCTGTGTCAAGCACGATCCTGGACGATCTAAAGGTCTCGTCAAATCTTCGCGTTGTGGCGTTTAACGCTCAAAGCGTTACTAATCTGGCACGTCGTCCGACCTTGTCGATCTCGGCATGGTCGGCGCGGCCATCCCGGGGTCCGGGTGCGGCCGTCGTCCACACTGTCCGGCGTCGCTTTCCGAGGAGGTCCTTCTTGTCGTGCGGTATGCGCCGGGGGCTGCCCGGAATGCGGCGCGGCGCCGTGGCGGCGGCGCTCGGGATGGCGCTGCTCACCGGGTGCACCGCGCAGCCCGCCACGCCGACCATGGTCGACAGCTCCGGCGCGGCGATCCGCGCCGCCGATCCGTCGGCGGTGCCCGGCCTCACCACGGCGACGCGCATCACGCGGGACGCCCGCCGCCGGATCTTCACCGGATATCCGCTGCTCCCCGGGGCCCCCGAGCTGACGAAGGCGCTGGCCGCCGCCGTGGACGCGGAGGTGGACCCGTTCCTCGCCGCGACCGCCCACACGCCGCCGTCCCCCACCGGGGACGTGCCGGAGCTCAACGTGCGATGGTCCCTGGCGGCCGCGTCGGGCGACGTGGCCGGGGTCCGTCTGGTGACGTCCCGAATCCTGGGGACGGCGGGCGGCGAGTCGCGCGTCACATTGTGGTACGACGGCGCCACCCGGACCGTGCGGCCGTCCACCGACCTCGTGGACGGGCCGCGCGCGCTCGCCACGCTGGCCCAGCGGATCCGGGAACGCCTGGGCGGCCAGGCCAACGCCGCACGGGTCCAGCCGTCCCCGCACCTGTTCACGTCCATCGGCTTCAACGCCGAGGGCAACCTGGTCGTGGAGTTCAGCGACTACACGGTCGCCCCCGGGACGGCCGGACGGGTGGCCGTGGCCCTGGACGACACGGACTTCGCGTCCCTGCTGTCGGATTTCGGGGAGCGCGCCCGCCAGGCCGCCGTCTCCTACCGGCCGAAGTTCACCGCGCCTCCGTTTCCGCCCGAGACTTCTGCGCCCGACACCGCCCCGTCGGACCGCGCCGAGGGCCCGGCGGCTCGGCACGTCGACTGCCGTCGGGCCAAGTGCGTGGCGCTGACGTTCGACGGCGGTCCCGGTCCCGACACGGCGCGGCTGCTGGACGCGCTCGCCGCCCGCGGGGCGCGCGCCACGTTCTTCGTGGTCGGCGCGAACGCGACCGTCCACCGGGACGTGCTGCGCCGCGCGGCCGCCGAGGGCCACGAGATCGGCAACCACACGCAGCACCATCGGGACCTCACTCGCCTGCCCGCCCTGCAGGTCAACACCGAGGTGCAGCGCACGCAGCAGGTCGTCCGCGACGCCGTGGGGCGGGCGCCGACGCTGCTGCGGCCCCCGTACGGCGCCACGGACGGCACGGTGGGGCAGATCGCCGGTTCCTTCGGGCTGGTGCAGGCGCTGTGGAACGCCGACGTCCACGACGACACCGGCGGGGACGCGCGGGCGATCGCGGACCGGACCGTGTCGATGGCCCGTCCGGGCGCCGTGCTGCTCCTGCACGACGTGCGCCGCCCCACGGTGGACGCCGTCCCGCGCGTCCTGGACCGTCTGTCCCGGCAGGGCTACACGTTCGTGACCGTCTCCGAGCTCCTGGCCGGGGCGCGCGTGCCCGCGGGCGGGGTGTTCCAAGGGCTGTCCAACGGGCGCTGAGCGGCCCGCCGGATCACACGGTGATCATGTCGAGGCGGCGGAGGATGACGCCCTCCCGCAGCGCCCAGGGGCAGATCTCCAGCTCCGGCAGGCCGAACAGGTCCATGGCGGCGTCGGCGACGACCGCGCCGGCGGGGAGCTGCGGCGCGCGGCGCGCGGACACGCCGGGCAGCCGGGTGCGCTCCTCGGCGGTCATGCGGGCCAGCTTCTCGGCCCATTCGACCAGTTCCTGGTGGCGCAGCACCCGCTTGACGTAGGGGCCCTCGGACGTGGGCGCGGCCCCGGTGATGCGCGCCAGCTGCTTGAACGTCTTGGAGGTGGCCACGGCGTGGTCCGGCGGTCCGAACCGCGCCACCTCTCCCACGCGGCGGGCGATCTCGGCGCGGACGTGGCGGCGCAGCGCCCGCAGCTCGTCGGGCGGCGGCGGGTCGGCGGACAGGCGGTCGCGGGTCAGCCGCCCGGCGCCCAGCGGCAGCGAGATCGCCACGTCGGGGTCCTCGTCGATGCCGGCCGCGATCTCCAGCGAGCCGCCGCCGATGTCGACCACCAGCAGGCGGCCGGAGGACCAGCCGAACCAGCGCCGCACCGCAAGGAACGTCAGCCGCGCCTCGTCCGCGCCGGACAGCGCGCGGACGTCCACGCCGGTCCGCTCGCGGATCCGGGCGAGCACCTCCTCCCCGTTGGCGGCGTCGCGCACGGCGGACGTGGCGAAGGCGACCAGGTCCTCCACGCCCTTGTCCTCGGCGATCCGGATCGCCTCGTCGACGAACTGCCGCAGCAGGCGCTCGCCCTTGTCCGACAGCCGGTCGTCCTCCAGGTGGGCGGCGAGCTGCAGTTCCTCCTTGTGGGAGAAGGCGGGCAGGGGACGCGCCCCCTGGTGGGCGTCGACCACCAGGAGGTGCACCGTGTTCGACCCCACGTCCAATACGCCTAGTCGCATGGCCATGACGCTATCGGACCGCCCCGTCGTGTGATCGCGGGGATCGGACGTCGCCGCCGTGGCACCGCCGGGCGGCGCGCCGTCGACTACCGTGACCGGTGTGAGCGAGGAAGGCGGTGCGCAGCGGCGCTGGCGGGTGCCTCCGGCGCACGCGGCGGTCAAGGCGGCGGCCGCCGCCGTGCTGGCGGCCATGGCCGCCGTGTCGGCCGAGGACCGGCAGTTCCTGCTGCTGGCGGGGATCGCCGCGGTGGGACTGGCAGCGCTGGCGCTGCGCGACGTCCTGGCGCCGGTGCGCGTCGCGGCCGACGCCGACGGCGTCACCGTGGTGCGCGGGTACGCCGGGCGACGCCGCCTGGCCTGGTCCGACGTGACCGCCGTCCGGGTGGACGAGCGGCGGCGGCTGCTGACGCACACCCGGCTGCTGGAGATCGAGACCGCCGACGACCTGTTCCTGTTCAGCTTCTTCGACCTCGGAGCCGACGTGCGCGACGTGGCGGCCGAGCTGGAACGGCTCCGCGGCCGCACCGCATCCCGCAACGATGGTTAGGCTTACCTAAGAACGGCTCGGTACACGGCGACGAGCGAGAGGCCGGGACGCGATGCGGGACTCCTTCCTGGGCATGCCGCTGTGGGCGGCGGTCGTCGCCTCCGTGCTGATCATCTTCGCGCGCGGCCAGGCGTACTACTGGATCGGCCGCGGGGTGGGTCCGCGGGTCTACGCGTCGCGTGCGGGGCGGCGCATCGGCGAACGGCGGCTGCGCCGCGTCGAGCGGCTGGTCGCCCGGCGCGGAGCGGTGGCGGTGTTCGCGGCGCACTGGGTCGCGGGGCTCCGGCACGCCATCCCCGTCTGCGCGGGCGTGACCCGCATGCCGATCCCCCGCTACCTGCTGGCCTCGGCGCTGGGGTCGCTGCTGTGGACGCCGCCGTGGGTGGTCGGCGGGTACGCGGTCGTCTGGGGCTGGCTGAAGTTCTTCGGGCGCTCGCCGCTGGCGGTGGCGGGGCTGGTGGCCGCGGTCGCCGTCGTCGTGGGCGTGTGGGCGGCAGTCCGGCGGCGCCGCCGCGGCTCCGGCGCGGACGGCGGTGCGAACGCGGACGCGGACGCCGGTCAGAGCGGCAGTTCGTCGTCCGCCGTGGGATAGGAGCTTTGGGCGCCCGATTCCCGCACGGCCGCCGCCCCTACCCGGGTCGCGTAACGGACGGCGTCCTTCAGGGGGTCGCCGTGGGCAAGGCGCAGGCACAGCGCGGCGGTGAAGGCGTCCCCCGCTCCTGTGGTGTCCACGACCTCCACCTTGGGGGCGGCGACGGCGATGGTGCCCGACGCGTCCGCCGCCAAGGCGCCGTCCCCGCCGAGTGTGACGACCACCGAACGGGGGCCGCGTTCCAGGAGCGCCTCGGCCACCGCGGACGGCGTCCGGCGTTCGGCTTCGGCGCCGGTCCGGCCCTCCCGTCCCAGCAGGAACGCCGCCTCGTGCTCGTTCACCACCAGCGGGTCGCACAGGGCCAGCAGTTCGCCGGGCACGGGGGCGGGCGGCGACAGGTTGAGCACGACGCGCGCCCCGGCGTCGCAGGCCGCCCGGGCCGCGGCCAGCACGGTCGGTACGGGCACCTCGAGCTGGAACGACACGACGGCCGCCGAGGCGATCATCTCGCGGGCGCGGGCGACGTCGTCCGGGGTGAGGCGGGCGTTGGCGCCGGGCGACACGATGATGCTGTTGTCGCCGTCCGGCCCGACGGTGATGAGCGCGACGCCGGACGGCCCCTCCGTGACCAGCAGGTGCCCCAGGTCCACTCCGGCCTCGGCGAGCGCGTCCCGCAGGAGCCCGCCGTGCCCGTCGCCGCCGATCCGGGCCAGGATGCCGACCCGTCCGCCGAGGCGGGCGGCCGCCACGGCCTGGTTGGCGCCCTTGCCGCCCGGATAGGTGGCCAGGTCGGAGCCGAGCACGGTCTCGCCGGGCGCCGGCCGCCGTTCGACGCCGACGACCAGGTCCGCGTTGACCGACCCCACCACGACGACGTCGAACTTCTTCGGCACCCGTCCCTCCTCGCGACCGCGCCGCACACCGGTGGGGTCAAGCTTGCCACCGTTTGTCACGCCTCGGGGTCGCAAGGCCGCAGGGCCGCCAGGTCGACGACCTCGGCCAGTTCCTCGACGGTCGCGTAGTAGCCGCGGCCAACGCAGGCGCCGCCGTCGGTGACCAGGAACGCGCCTTGTACTTCGGCGGGGATCCCGACGGCGTCCGCCCATACCCGGTGGGCGCCGTTCAGCCGGACGGCGGCGACACGCAACCCGCCGGGTCCCACCCAGCAGGCGCGTTCGACGTGCCCCCGATCCGCCCCCATGCGCCAACATTACGTTCTGCGCTTATTCGACTACACGTCGGGGTCGTCGGGTGCGCGAATACGCCGTGCCCGCCGACTGGTGCGGTCGGCGGGCACGGCGGTGATGGGTCTCAGCCCATCGCGTCGAACGTGGCGGGGTCCGGGCCGAAACGGGTGCCCTTGTCGAGGGCGGCGATCGCGGCCTTGTCCTCGTCGGTCAGCTCGAAGCCGAACACGTCGAAGTTCTCGGCGATGCGCGACGGGGTCACCGACTTGGGGATGACCACGTTGCCCAGCTCCAGGTGCCAGCGCAGCACCAGCTGCGCGGGGGTCTTGCCGTGCTCGGCCGCCAGGCGGCCGAGCTCCGGGTCGTCCAGCAGGCCCTTGCCCTGGCCGAGCGGGCTCCACGCCTCGGTGAGGATGCCGTGCTCGGCGTGGAAGGCGCGCATCTCCTCCTGCTGGAGGTACGGGTGCAGCTCGATCTGGTTGAGGACGGGCACCACCTCGGTCTCGTCCATCAGCCGGGTGAGCGTCTCCACCGTGAAGTTGGACACGCCGATGGCGCGGACGCGGCCGTCCTTGTACAGCTTCTCGAACGCCCGCCAGGTGTCGAGGTACCGGTCGCGAGCGGGCATCGGCCAGTGGATGAGGTACAGGTCCAGGTACTCCAGGCCGAGCCGCTCCATGCTGGCGTCGAAGGCGCGCAGCGTCGAGTCGTACCCCTGCTCGGAGTTCCACAGCTTGGTGGTGACGAACACCTCCTCGCGCGGGACGCCCGAGGCGCGCAGGGCGCGGCCCGTGCCCTCCTCGTTGCCGTAGATCGCCGCGGTGTCGACGCTGCGGTAGCCGGTGTCCAGGGCGATCTTCACCACCCGCTCGGCCTCGGCGTCGGGGACCCGCCACACGCCGTAGCCGAGCTGCGGCATGGTGACGCCGTTGTTGAACGTGACGTTGGGAACGGTCACGAAACCCCCTGCGTGAAAACCTCGTGTTGATCACATACCGGCATATCAGATCTCCCGCCGCGGCCGGGAATCCGGGTCCCGGCCGCGGGGGCCCGCGGCCGGGTCACAGGGGCGCCACGTCGTAGGCGACCTTGTGCTCGTCGAGGTCGCGCAGGGCCTCGGGGGACGCCCCGGCGTCCACGATGACCCGTTCGAACCGGCTCAGCGGCGCCACCCGGTGCAGCGCCGTGCGGCCCAGCTTGGTGTGGTCGAGCAGCAGCACGTTGCGGGCCGCCGACGCGAGCATCGCCCGCTTCACCGACACGATGTGCTGCTCCTGGTGGAAGGCGTAGCCCGCCGACACCGCCGAGGTCGACACGAAGCACAGGTCCACGCTGAGCGACTCGATCGCCTCCACGCAGGACACGCCGAGGAACGAGTCGTGCATGGCGTCGTAGTCGCCGCCCAGCGCCATCAGCCGGATCCCGCGGAACCGCGCCAGCAGGTTCAGCCCCTCCAGGAAGTTGGTGACCACCGTCAGCGGCGTCACCTCCGACAGCCGCGCCGCCAGCGCCAGCGTGGTGGTGGAGTCGTCCAGCATCACCGCCATGCCCGGCTCGATCAGCCGCACGGCGTGCGCGGCGATCGCCTCCTTCTCCGCCCGCATCGACTTGCGGCGGAAGGCGACGTTGCTCTCGAACACCCCCGACGGCTGCGCGGTGACCCCGCCGCGGAACTTGCGGACCACCCCCTGGCGTTCCAGCTCGTCCAGGTCGCGGTGGATCGTCATCAGGCTGACGCCGAACCGCTCGGCCAGGTCGGCGGCCGACGCCGACCCCTCCGCCAGCACGTGCTCGGCGATCAGCCGCTGCCGTTCCGCCGGCCCCTGCGACCGCCGCCCGGCGGTGTCGCCCCGGCCCGGCCGCGCGCCGCTCTCCCCTTTCTCCATGGCAACCATCCTCGCGTCTGCGGCGGCCTATGCGCGCCCCGCCGTGCGCCCCGCCGGCCCGCGTCGCCGCCGTCGGCGGCGCCCGGCCGGCGCGTTCAGCGACGTGGAGGCGACCAGCAGCAGGCCGAGGGCGAGCAGCTGGAAGCGCGCGCCCGCCGATCCCTCGAAGTACAGCAGGATCCCGGCGTTGAGCCACACCACGAGCAGCGCCGCGAGGACCACGCCGCCGACCCGGCCGGCGCCGCCGGTGATGGCCACCCCGCCGAGCACCGCGATGGTGATCGCGGGCAGGGCCATGCCGTTGCCGACGGTCCCCGCGTCGGGACGCGCCGAGGCGAACTGGCCGACCGTCACGATCGCCGCCGCCCCCGACAGCAGCCCGGCCAGCGCGAACGCGCGGAACCGCGTCCCGCTCACCGACACCGCCGCGTACCGCGCCGCGGTCTCGTTCGTGCCGACCGCGTACAGGCGGCGTCCGAACGCGGTGCGGTTGAGCAGCAGCCACACCAGCGCGACGCACGGGATCAGGAACGTGAAGAACTGCTCGGGCACCGGCGGCAGCCCGAACGGCAGGTCGACCATGCTGGTCAGCTCGTGCAGGTCCTGGATCGGCTTGGTGGAGATCGGCGCGTTGTCGTTGCTGACCAGCGCCAGCGAGCTGTAGGCGTAGCCGGTGGCCAGCGTGGCGATCAGCGACGGGAAGCCGAGCACGGCCACCAGGAACCCGTTGACCGCGCCGAGCGCCGTCCCGAACGCCAGCGCCGCGGCCAGGGACGGCCACAGCGGCCACCCCCACTCGCCCACCATGAACCCGAACGCCATGCCGGTCAGGCTCACCATCGCCCCGACCGACAGGTCGATGCCGCCCCGCCCGGACAGGATGACCAGCGTCTCGGCCAGCGCCAGGACGCACAGCGGCACGAACGACTCCAGGGCCGCCGCCATGTACGCGGCGTCGTAGGGGCCGAGCAGGTACCCGCCCCTGTCGAGCACCTGCATCCAGGCGACCAGCACGACCAGCAGCAGGCACAGCAGCGCCACCCGGTCGTGCAGCAGCAGCCGGCCCAGCCGGGCGGGGAGGGAGGGCCGCTTCACGGCCTGCCCGTCGCGGGTCGTCTCTTCCGCCGTCGTCGTCACAGGGACCGCCTCCGGCGCTCGCGCAGCAGGTCGGATCCGACCGCCACGAGGATGAACACTCCGATGAACAGCGAGGTCAGCTCGTTCGGCCAGCCGAGGAGGGTGACCGCGCTGGTGACGGTGCCGACCAGCAGCGCGCCCAGCACGGTGCCGAGCACGGTGCCGCGGCCGCCCTGGATGCTCGTGCCGCCGATCACCACGGCGGCGATGACCTGCAGCTCCATGCCGGTCCCGGCGCTCTGCGCCACCAGCCCGCCGCCGCCGATCACGCAGCAGGCGGCCAGTCCGGCCAGCAGCCCGGTGAGGGCGTAGACGCCGAGGAGCCGGCGGGTCACGCGGACCCCGGCCAGCCGCGCCGCCTCCGCGTCGCCGCCGATCGCGTACAGGTGCCGTCCGGTCGGGACGTGCCGCATGTACGCCCACATCAGCGCGGCCAGCGCGACCGCCAGCACCCAGGAGTGCGGCAGCCCGAGGGTGCGGCCCTCCGCGCCGCCGCCGAGCGGGCCGAGGGTGCCGGGCACCCCGGCCACCTCCCGCCCGTCGAAGATCTCCAGCGCGACGAACCGGTACAGGTTGAGCGTGCCGAACGTGATGATGATCGGGTGCACGCGCAGGTAGGCCACCAGCGCCCCGTTGACCAGGCCGAGCAGCGCGCCGATCAGCAGGGCCAGCCCGACCGCGGGCGCGAACGCCAGCCCGCCGTCGCGCAGCTGCCGCGCCACGATCACCATGACCACGGCCATGGCGCTGCCGACGGACACGTCGATGCCCGCGGTGACGATGACGGCCGTCATCCCCACCCCGATGATCGTCACGGGGGCCACCGTGGCGAGGATGTTCTGCAGGTTGGACGCGGTGAAGAAGGTGTCGACCGACAGGCCCAGCGCCGCCCACAGCAGCGCGATCACGCCGATGAGCACCGCCTCCTGGCCCTCGATCGCCCCCGCCGCGGGTCGCCGCGCCAGGGGCCGCGCGAGCGCGGTCATCGCTCCTCTCCCGTCTCCTCGTCCGCCCGGGGCGCGTCGTCGCCCGCGGCGGCGGCCAGGACGTCGGCCTGCGCGGCGCCGCGCGGGAACTCGGCGGCGATCCGCCCGCCCCGCACCACCAGGACGCGGTCGGCGAGCCGGATCGTCTCGGGCAGGTCGCTGGACGCCACGAGCACGGCGCTTCCCTCGTCGGCCAGGCCGAGCACCAGGTCGTGGATCTCGTCCTTGGCGCCGACGTCCACGCCCTGGGTGGGCTCCTCCAGCACCAGCACCGGGGGGCGTTGCACCAGCTGCCGGGCGAGCACCACCTTCTGCTGGTTGCCGCCGGACAGCGTGCCGACCGGCGTCGCCGGGCCGGGCGCCTTGATGCGCAGGCGGTCGATGAACCCGGACGCGACGGCGCGTTCGCGGGCCCGGTCCACCCACACGCGGGCGCGGCTCAGCGCCGGCAGGTGGCCGACGGAGATGTTGAAGCCGATGCTCTTGGACGCGAACACGCCCTGCGCCTTGCGGTCGCCGGGCAGCATCGCCACGCCCGCGGCGACCGCGTCGGCGGGGGTGCGCGGGCGGACCTCCCGCCCGGCCACGCGCAGCACGCCCCCGTCCGGCGGGTCGATCCCGTACAGGGCGCGCGCGATCGCCCCCGTCCCGGATCCGACCAGTCCGAACAGCGCGACCACCTCCCCGGCGCGCACCTGGAAGGACACGTCCTGGAAGGCGCCGCGCCGCGACAGTCCCGCCGCCTCCAGCACGGCCGGGCCGTCCGGCACGGGCCGCCGCCGCGACGCGCCGACCGGCGCGTGCCCGACCATCAGCCGGGCGATCTCGCGGATGGTCAGCTCGGCGGTCGGGCGCGTGGCGACGCGCAGGCCGTCGCGCAGCACGGTGACGCGGTCGGAGATGACGGTCAGCTCGTCCAGGCGGTGGCTGATGTAGACGACGCCGACGCCGTGCGCGCGCAGCGAGCGCAGCACGTCGAACAGCACCTCGATCTCGCGGTCGGTGAGGATGGCCGACGGCTCGTCGAGGATCAGCAGCCTCGCCTCGTGCGCGAACGCCTTGGCGATCGACACCAGCTGCCGCCGCGCCACCGGCAGGTCGGCGACGCGCACGTCGGCCAGGCCGGGGTCGAGGCCGAGCCTGCGCAGCAGCTCCTCGGCGCGACGGCGCTGCGCGGCGCGGTCGACCAGGCCGCGGCGGCGCAGCTCCCGGCCGAGGAAGATGTTCTCCGCGACCGGCAGCTCGCCGAACAGCTGCGGCTCCTGGTAGACGGTGGCGATGCCGGCCTCGAACGCCGCGGCGGTGCTGCCGCCCGGCAGGACGCGCCCGGCCATCTCCACGGTGCCCGCGTCGGCGGCCTCCGCCCCCGAGATGATCTTGATGAGGGTGGACTTGCCCGCGCCGTTCTCGCCGACCAGCGCGTGCACCTCGCCCGCGCGCACCTCGAAGTCGACGCCGCGCAGCGCCTGCACGCCGCCGTAGCTGCGCCGGACGCCGGCCAGCCGCAGCAGCGGCCGCTCGTCGCCCTCGGTCTCCCGCTCCACTTGCCGGACCTCTTGGTAGTCGTATCAGTAGTCGTAGTCGCCGGCGTTGTCCTTGGTGATCCGCAGCGGGTCGCCGAGGAGCAGCATCTTCTGGTCGGGGAAGTACTTCACGGCGGTCAGCTTGTCGTTGACCTTGTTCGCGGCCTGCAGCCGGGCGCCCTTCTTCAGCTGGACGCCCGCCCACACCGTGAGGTAGCCGAGCTGCTCGACGTCCCACAGGATGGCGGCGCTGGACGAGCCGTCCTCCAGGTACTGCTTCATCGACGCCGGGGTGCCGACGCCGACGGTGAACACCTTGCCGATCTTGCCGGTCTCGCGGACGGCCTTGGCGACGCCGGGCGCCGAGGTGGTGCACTCGCCGACCAGGCCGGTCAGGTCGGGGTGGGCGTTCATCAGGTCCTTGGCCATGGAGGTGGCCTTGGCCTCGTCCTCGCCCGCGTAGACGACGTCGACGATCTCGGCGTCCGGGTACTTCTCGGCGGTGTATTTGCGCTGCACCGCGATCCAGGAGTTGAGGTTCCCGGCGGTCTGCCCGCACGAGACGATGGCGTACTTGCCCTTGCCGCCCATCTTCTCCATGAGCGCGTCGGTGACGGCGTGCCCGATGCCTTCGGCGGTGGCCTGGTTGACGAACAGCTCCCGCACCGAGTTGGGCGCGTCGGTGTCGGACGTCATGACCTTGATGCCGCGGGACTGGGCGTCCTTGAGGATCGGCGCCATCGAGTCGGGGTCGTTGGGCGCCACCACCAGCACGTCGACCCGCTGCTGGATCAGCGACTTGACCACCTCGGTCTGCGCGCCCGGGTCGGCCGTGGCGGGGCCCTTGTAGATCCACTCCACGCCGAGGTCGGCGGCGGCCTTGCGCCCGCCGGTGTTCATGGCCTCGAAGTAGGGGATGCCCTGCAGCTTCGGCACGAACGCCACCGTGACCTCGCCGTCGCCCGAGCCCCCGGAGGCGCCGTCCTTCTTGCTGCACCCGGCGAGGCCCGCCGCCGCGGTCAGAGCGAGCGCGACACCGACGGTGACCGTCCTGATCAGCCGCATCATGATCTCCTTTCGTCGGCCAACGCCGCCTCTTGGTCGGCCGCCGCGTATTCCCTCAGGCGGCCGTACAGGTCCGACCAGCGGTCCGGGTCGGACGGCTCGACCTCGCCCGTGCGCGCGGCGGCCCGCACCGCCGCGCGCGCCTCGTCCAGGCCGGACAGCTCCCCCAGCGCCATCAGCTGCACCAGCACGTTGCCGAGCGCGGTCGCCTCGACCGGGCCGGTGACGACCGGCAGCCCGGTCGCGTCGGCGGTGAGCCGGTTGAGCAGCGTGTTGCGCGAGCCGCCGCCGACGATGTGCACGGCGGGCACGGGACGCCCGGTGACCCGGGCGATGTCGTCGAACGCGGCCCGGTAGCCCAGCGCCAGGCTGTCGAGCACGCACCGCACGACCTCGCCCGGCCCGTCGGGGACCGGCTGGCCGGTGCGGCGGCAGTAGTCGCGGATGCGGGCGGGCATGTCGCCCGGCTGCACGAACCCGGGGTGGTCGGGGTTGACCACGCCGGCGGAGGGAGGGGCCGACTCGGCCAGCCGCACCAGGTCGTCGTAGCTGTACCGGCGTCCCTCGCGCTCCCATTGGCGGCGGCACTCCTGCAGGAGCCACAGGCCCATGCAGTTGCGCAGCAGCCGGACGGTGCCGCGCACGCCGCCCTCGTTGGTCAGGTTGGCCGTGCGCGCAGCCTCGGTGACGACCGCGGCGCCGGTCTCCACCCCGACCAGCGACCAGGTGCCGGAGGAGACGTATCCGGCGTCCGGGTGGACGAACGGGACGCTCACGACGGCGCTGGCGGTGTCGTGCGCCCCGGGGACGATCACGCGGGCGCCGGCGTAGGCGGGATGGTCGAGCGCGGCGGGCAGCACCGGGCCGAGATCGGTGCCCGCGTCCACCACCTCGGGCAGCATGTGGGTCGGCACGCCCAGGTCGTCCAGCAGGCCGGTCGCCCAGGCGCGGCGCGTGATGTCGTAGGCGCCGGTGGTGCTGACCGCGGTGTGCTCGCTGACGGTCGCGCCCGACAGCCGGTGGTGGAACAGGTCGGCCATCATCAGCAGCGTCGCCGCGTCCCGCAGGGTCCCGCCGTCGGCCTCGGCCATGAGCTGGTAGACGGTGTTGACCTCCATCAGCTGGGTGCCGGTCTCGGCGTACAGGCGTTCGGCGCCGACGCGGCGCACGGCCTCGGCGAGCACGCCCCGAGTGCGGGGGTCGCGATAGCTGACGGGGTCGGCCAGCGGCTCTCCGCCTGCGTCGAGGAGGCCGTAGTCCAGGCCCCAGCTGTCCACGCCGACCGCGTCGACGCGGCCGGCCAGGTCGCCCGCCTTCGCCAGGCCCGTGCGCACCTGCGACCACAGGTGCTCCAGGTCCCAGCGCAGCAGGCCGCCGACGCGGCGCGGCCCGTTGGGGAAGCGGTGCACCTCGGTGAGTTCGACGCGGGTGCCGTCGAACCTTCCGAGGACCACGCGGCCGCTCTCGGCGCCGAGGTCGGCGGCGACGACGGCGCGGGGACGCCCGCTCATGTGCCCTCCAGCAGATAACACCCGAGGTGATGGAGTTCACAGGAGCCTGTAACACGAAGATCCACAGCGTCAAGGGTCTGTTACGGATTTGTGAATCTCACCGGGACGTCGCGGCAACATCCCAGCCGAGAGCACTGTCGCCGGTCCTCGCCGACCGACGGTCGATCCCCCTGGACGACGCGCCTTCCACCGGCCCGCTTGCCGTCTTAACGCTCAACATCTATAACTTCACAAGACGAACCGCGATCTGACGGGCGCGCCGTTCCCCTCGTTGTCGGTGCGCGGACCCGCCGCGGCCCGCGCACCGACCGACGGCCGCACGAACCCCCGGGGGCGCCGCACGAGCGCGGAACGGCTGCGTGGAACGTTGCACGACACCGTACGCTCGGTTCGTCGAGGCCAGGGAACCAGGCGGCGGGTCGGCCGGGGCCGCCGCGCGAGAACGACGGGACGACCACGTGACAACGCTCTTCGTAGCCCGGCACGGCGAGACGGTGTGGCACGCCGAGAACCGGTACGCGGGCGTCAGCGACGTCGCGCTCAGCGACACCGGCCGCCGCCAGGCCGAGGCGCTCGGCCGCTGGGCCGAGCGCGCCGGGATCGAGGCGCTGTGGGCCTCCCCGCTCGGCCGCGCCCGCGCCACCGCCGCCCCGGCCGCGGCCGCCCTCGGCCTGCCCCTCACCGTGGACGCCGACCTGGCCGAGGTCGACTTCGGCTCCGCCGAGGGCCGCACCCTGTCCGAACTGCCTCCCGACCAGGTCGCCGCGTTCCGCGCCGACCCGGTGAACACCCCGTTCCCCGGCGCCGAGGACCCTCGCGAGGCCGCCGCCCGCGGCGCCGCCGCCCTGCGCCGCGTCGCCGCCGCGCATCCCGGGGCGCGGGTCCTGGTCGTCGCGCACAACACCCTGATGCGGCTCGCCCTCTGCGAACTGCTCGGCATCCCGCTGCCGCGCTACCGCCGCGTGTTCCCGCGGGTGCGCAACTGCGCCGTCACCGAGCTGGAGGTCGACGGCGCGGACGTCGGCCTGATCGCCTACAACGTGCCGACCTGAGCGCGGGGTCCGCGCACGGCAACGGCCGGCCGCCCCGTCCCGTGTGTCGCCTTCCAGGCGCCGCTTGGGGCGGAGACCCTCCGGCGCGGGCATCGGCGCGGCCGCAACGGAGCACCACGCCGGGAGCGATCCAGCCGCAGGACCGTGTGCGGAACGCCTTCTCGCACACGGTTCCGTCGTCTGTCGCGCGGCGGGACGGGCCCCACCAGCAAGGTGAGCTAGCTGTCACCATCGGGTCATGTCGGGGCGCCCGACGGCGTCGCGCACCGGCACGGACCCGGTCCCAAATCCCGCGGAGAAGCGCCCAATATCGGCAGCGGTGCGTCGCCATGCGGTGCGCGGCGCCGACGGAAACCTCAAGGTCGGGGCGCCGCGCGGCGGCCGGCGGCGGGACGGCGCCGGCGGGCGGCCCACAACGGGCGACCGGATTGGGCCCATATCGGGCACCCGTCGGCGAGCCGCGTTTAGCGCCCCTTTCTCCGCAGGCGAATCTGCAATTTGCAGTGCAGAAAACAGTGCACCCTAATGGCCCACTACCGGGGCCGTGACAGCCAGTGAGGAGGCGGGTATCTTCCATCCGACGCCGATCACGCCCAATCCGAAGCCCCGCAGCAAAGGAGAGGAACGCGATGAACGGATCGGAAATTATTTCTCGCGACGAGCTTCAAATGTGGCTTGTTGACCGGATCGCGTTCTATCTGGACCGGCCGCCCGATGACATCGACCCCACGGTGGAACTGGCCCGGTACGGCGTGGACTCGGTGTACGCGCTCAGCATCGTCAGCGACATCGAGGACCGGCTGCAGGTGGAGGTCGACGTGGCCGAGGCCCGCCGCCGCGGGACCGTCGCGTCGCTCACCGACTACCTGCTCGAACTCGTCGCGTGATGGCCGCCGGACCCGGCGCCGCGCCCTGGCGCCTGGTGGTGTTCGGCGACAGCGTCGCGGAGGGGCGGGACGACCCGGACCCGGCCGGCGGCTGGATCGGCTGGGCGGGACGGCTCGCCGACCTGCTGGGACTCCCCCGCGACCGCGTCGCCAACTTCGGGCGGCCGGAGGCCACCATCGCGCGGGTGGCCGCCGAGCAGCTTCCCGCCGCGCGGTCGGCGCGCCCGGGGCTGGTCGTGCTCAACTGCGGGATGAACGACGCGATCGGGGGCTTCGACGAGACGGACGCCGCGCACCGCATCGGGGAGGTGCTGGGCTGGGCGCGGCGGGCGGGGGCGGTCGCGATCGCGGCGCCGGTGCCCTGCCCGCCGTTACTGGAACGGGTTCCCATGTCGGCGTTCCGCAGGAAGCGGACCCGGCAGAGAATTGACGCCTTCAACGAGGAGCTCCGACGCGCCGCCGGAAAACGGGGAATGAGGTTCATTCCGCCGGAAGCGCTGCCCCGGGTGAACGATCCGGAGCTGTGGAGCGCGGACGGAATCCATCTCAATCCGGCGGGGCACGCCTATGTGGCGGAGGTGATCGCGCCCATCGCCGAGGAACTGCTGGGCGAACGGACGCCCGGCACACCGGTGCACCGCACCAGAATGGGGTGGAGATGACGAAAAGTTCTTTCTTGTCCGGCCCGGATCACCGTTTCTTTTCGCACCTGGCCGACATTTGGCGGACGGCGGCGGCGGTGCCGCTCGCGCCGGTGCTGCTCGTCCAGGCGCGGCGCACGGCCCGCGGCACGCCGCGGCTCGCCCCCGCGACCGGCGCCGAGCACGGCGTCGCGGGCTCCGGCGCGCCCGCCTTCCGGCTGCTGGTGATCGGCGACTCCACCGCCGTGGGCGTGGGGGCGTCGGCGCACGCCGAGGCGCTGCCCGGCTTCCTGGCCGCGGCGCTGCGCGAACGGCTCGGCCGGAGCGTGGCCTGGTCGGTCGCCGGACGCAGCGGGGCGACGGCCCGCCGGGTGGTCACCGACCTGGTGCCCGCGCTGAACGGCACCGCCCCCGATCTGGTGGTGGTCACCGTCGGGATCAACGACCTGATCCGGCGGCGCCCGCTGCGGGCCTGGGCCGACGACCTGGCCGCCCTCATC
This sequence comes from Actinomadura viridilutea, assembly GCA_003001795.1. Taxonomy (GTDB): domain Bacteria; phylum Actinomycetota; class Actinomycetes; order Streptosporangiales; family Streptosporangiaceae; genus Spirillospora; species Spirillospora viridilutea. The sequence continues at coordinate 76,937 of PVNI01000002.1, forward strand.
ACCGGGGTGCGCGGCGCGTACCGCGACGCGACGGTGCTGCTCGCGGGGATGCCGCCGGTGCACCGGTTCCCGGCGCTGCCGCAGCCGCTGCGGCTGGTGGTCGGCGCCCGGGCGCGCGCCATGGACCGGATCATGCGGGAGGCGGCCCGCGCGCACGGCGCCGTCCACGCGCCCATGGACGAGGCCATGGCGCGCGACCGGAGGCTGTTCGCCTCCGACGGCTTCCACCCCTCCCCCGCCGGCTACCGGGCGTGGGCCGACGACCTCGCCCGGGCCGCGGCGCCCCACGTCCCGGCGGGCGCCCTGGCGCAGGGGCGGCCGTCGTGAGGGGGACGTTCCGGGCGGCGGTGGAGGCGCGCGACCTCGCCGCGATCGCTCGGACCCTGGATCCGGACATCGAGCTCCACAGCCCGGTGGTCGTGCGGCCCTACCGGGGCCGGGACGCGGTCGTCCGGCTGCTGCGCGTCCTCATGGAGATCTTCGAGGACTTCCACTACATCGACGAGCTGGTGAGCATCGCCCCGTCCGCTCCGGACGGTCCGCCGCCGGGCCACGCGCTGATCTTCCGCGCGCGCGCCGGGGGCACCCGCGTGCAGGGCGTGGACCTGCTGAGGTTCGGCGACGACGGTCTGGTCACCGAGCTGACGGTGATGGTGCGGCCGCTGCCCGCGGCGATGACCTTGGCCCGGCTGGTCGGCCGACGGCTGGAGCGGCCCGCGGCGTCCGCCCGCTGACCGCGCGGCGGCCCCGAACGCGATGGACCCGCACGAGGGGGTCGGATTCATGGACAGACAGACGCACACGCCCACGCACCCCGTCCAGGCGCGGCTGTCCCCGGCGCACGGGATCGCCGCCGACCTGGACGCCTACCTGGGCGACCCGATGGACGACGAGTCCGGGCCGTTCTCCTACAAGGCCATCGTCGAGGCCGAGGAGCGCGACGAGCTGCCCCCCGGCGCGGTCGAGGCGGTCCGGGCCTGGGGCTTCCCCGCCTACCTGGTCCCGCGCCACCTCGGCGGACGCCTCACGTCCCTGGAGGAGCTGTTCCTGGTCACTCGCGCCGTCTCCCGGCGGAGCGTCACGGTGGCGGTGATGTACGGCTCGGGGCTGCTGGCGGTCAACCCGGTGTGGCTCTGGGGCGACCCCCGGCAGCAGAAGACCGTCGCCGAGGGAGTGCTGCGCGGCGACCTGGCCTGCTTCGGCGTCTCCGAGGCCGACCACGGCAGCGACGTCACGGCGTGCGAGGCCCGCGCCGAGGCCGACGGGGACGGCCTGGTCCTCACCGGCGTCAAATGGCCGGTCGGCAACGCCACGCGCGGGCGGTTCGTCACCGCCTACGCCAAGACGGCCCCGCGCGACTTCTCCCTGCTGCTGGTCGACAAGGAGGAGCTGGACCCGGCGAGCTGGTCGGCGCTGCCGCCGGTCCGGACGGTGGGCCTGCGCGGCCACGACCTGAGCGGCGTGGAGTTCGCCGGGGCGCGGCTGCCCGCCGGATGCGTCATCGGCCGGCCCGGCGCCGGGCTCGTCCAGACGCTCAAGACGCTGCAGATCACCCGCACCGCCATCGCGGCGCTGTCGCTCGGCACCATGGACGCGGTGGTGCGCATCGGCATGGACTACGCGCGGCGGCGCACGCTCTACGGGGCGGAGATCTACCGCATCCCGGTCATCCGCGACCTGCTGCTGAAGTCCCACCTCGACCTGCTGATCGCCGAGTGCACCGCGCTCCCGGTGGCGCGGGCGCTGACGGTGGCGCCCGAACGGCTCAGCCTGTGGTCGTCCATCGTCAAGTACTTCGTGCCCGTGCAGGGCGAGGAGGTCGTGGCCGCCATCGGCACCGTGCTGGCGGCCCGCGGCTACCTGCGGGAAGGCGTGGCCCACGGCGCGTTCCAGAAGCTGCAGCGCGACCACGCCATCGCGAGCGTGTTCGAGGGGACGACGCACGTCAACCTCGCCAACGTCGCCGCCCAGCTGCCGTACCTCGTCGTGGACGCCGCCGGCGGCGCGACGGACCGCGAGGCCGGAGGCGACCTGCTCGCCGACCTGTTCACCTGGACGCAGGCGCCGCCGCCCTGGCGTCCCGACGGCCGCGCGCTCCGCCTCACCAACGAGGGCCGCGACGAGATCGGGGCGCGGTTCGAGGAGACCGCCGGGGCCGTCGTGGCGGAGGCCGCGGTGCACGCGGCCCCGGGCGTGGCGTCCGCCCTGGCCGACCTGGTGTCCGTCATCGACGACCTGCGCGCCGACCTGCGCAAGGGCGTCCTGTCCGCCCCGGAGGACAGCTCCTCGGTCGCTGCGCTCGGCCGGGCGCGGCGCTACTGCGAGATCCACGCGATGGTCTCGTGCATGCTCACCTGGCTGCACAACCGCCGCGTGTTCGGCGGCGCCTTCGCGGACGGGCGGTGGCTCGTGCTGTGCCTGCACCGGCTCCTGCAGCGCGTCCGCCCCGACACCGCGCTTCCCGAGGAGCACGTGCCGCCGCTGGAGGAGGCGATGGCGCGCTGCCGCGACGAGCGCCGGTGGTTCTCCCTGACGGCCCTGGCCGACGACCTGCCGTCCCCGCTGCCGGAGAGGTGAGACCGATGCGGGAGCGCAGCGATTTCGTGTCGGTCGTCCGGGACGCCGCCCAGGCGCACGGCGACGGGCGGGGCTTCACCTTCGTCGACGAGGAGCCGGGTCCGGGGCGCCGGTACCGGTCGGCCGACCTCGGATTCGCCGAGCTGGAACGGCGGGCGCGCGCCTTGGCGCGCCTGCTGGAGGAGCGCGGCCTGCGGGACGCACCCGTCCTGCTGCTCTACCCGGAGGGGCTGGAGTTCCCTGCGGCGTTCCTCGGCTGCCTGTTCGCGCGGGCCGTCGCCGTCCCGGCGCCGCTTCCCGAGCTCGACGCGGGCCGGGCGCAACGCACCCTGCGCATCATCGAGGACGCCGGCATCACGTGCGTCCTCACCGACGCGGCGCACCGCGAGGCCCTCGACGCGTGGCTGTCGGGGGCGGGGCTGACAGGGCGGGTCCGGTGTCTGGACACCGAGACGATCTTGACCGGCGCCGGTGTCGATCCGGACGGCTGGTCCATGCCGCGCATCGACGCGGACACCCCGGCCTTCCTGCAGTACACGTCGGGCTCGACGAGCGCCCCGAAAGGCGTGGTCGTCACCCACGGGAACCTCCTTCACAACGGAGAGGAGATCAAGCGCCGCATCCGCGGGTCGGCCGACACCGTGGGGGTCGGCTGGGTGCCGCACTTCCACGACATGGGGCTGGTCGGGCAGCTGCTCGAGCCGCTGTACCTCGGGTGCCGCTACGTGTTCACCTCGCCGATCGCGTTCATCAAGCGGCCGGTGCTGTGGCTGGAGCTGATCACCCGGTACCGGGCGACGATCACGGTCGCGCCGAACTTCGGCTACGAGCTGTGCCTGCGCCGGGTCACCGACGCGCAACTGGACGGCCTGGACCTGTCCTCGCTGCGGACGGTCAAGAACGGCGCCGAGCCGGTCCGCGCGGCGACGCTGGAGCGGATGGCGGCGCGTTTCGGGCCGGTCGGATTCCGGCGGGAGGCCTGGATGCCCTGCTACGGGATGGCCGAGACGACGCTGCTGATCAGCGCCGCGCCGTTCGGCTCCGGACCGGTGATCCGCTCCTTCGACGCCGAGGCGCTCGCCCGCGGCGAGGCCGTCCCCGTCCCGGCGCCGCTCGCGCGTCCCGCTCCCGCGCCCCCGAGGCGCCTCGACACCGCGTCCGCGACGCCCGCCGAGGCTGCGGATCCGGCGCACGCCGACACCACGTCCCCGACGCTTCCCGACACCACGTCTCCGACGGACACCAACGCCGCCGACCCAGGGCACGCCGACACTGTCTCCCTGGCGCATCCCGACACCGTGCGCCCGACGCACACCGACACCGTGTCCCCTGCGAACGCCGACGCTACAGACCCGACGCACGCCGACGCCGCGTCCTCGGCGTGCGTCGACGCGGCGTCCTCGGCGGATGCCGGGGCTGCGGACGCGACCTTCCCTGAAGCGAAGGTGCGGCGGCTGGTGAGCAGCGGACGCCCGGTCACGCTGGACGTGCGCGTCGTCGATCCGGGCACCCGCGTCCCGCTTCCGGACGGACGCGTCGGCGAGATCTGGGTGCGCGGCGGCAGCGTCGCCCGCGGCTACTGGCGCGACCCGGAGGCGACGCGCGCGGTCTTCGACGCCCGGACGGCCGACGGGGCCGGCCCCTACCTGCGCACCGGGGACCTGGGGTTCCGCCTGGACGGCGAGCTGTACGTCACCGGGCGCATCAAGGACGTGATCATCGTCAACGGCCGCAACCTGTACGCGCACGACATCGAGGAGGCGGCGCGGGCGGCGCACCCGGCGGCGCGCACCAGCGCCGCGTTCAGCCTGGACGCCCCCGACGAGCCGGCCGCCGCGGACGCGGGCGGCGCCGAGCAGGTCGTCGTGGTGCAGGAGATCAACCCGGCCGCGGCGGACGGGACGCCGCTGGAGGAGCTGGCCGCGCGCACCAAGGAGCGGGTGGCCCGCGCGTTCGGGCTGCCCGCGGTGAGCGTCGTGCTGGCCGCGCGGGGCGCGGTGCGGCGGACCACCAGCGGCAAGATCCAGCGCCGCCTCACCCGGCGGGACTTCCTGGAAGGGCGCATCGCCGCGCTCGCCGCGGACCTCGCACCGGGCGCGGCGCCGCCGCCGGCGCGGACCGCGGGGGCGGGCGGCCACATCCGGCACTCCGCCCATCTGAGAATTTCTTAGTCAAAACGGTGACTGTTCCGATAGGTGGGTGCTAACGTCGGACACCACCCTGAGTCAAGCAGGGAGACATGGGCCATGGCGCTACGTCATGCGGTGCTCGCGGCGCTGCTCGACGGCGAGTACAGCGGCTACCAGCTGGCGAAGATCTTCGACGTGTCGGTCTCCAATTTCTGGCACGCCGTGCCGCAGCAGCTGTACTCGGAGCTGGCCAAGCTGGAGGCCGAGGGGCTCATCCGCGGACGACGGGTCATCCAGCACGACCGTCCGAACAAGCGCGTCTACACCGTCACCCAGGCCGGGTTGGAGGAACTGGAGCGGTTCGCCGCCACCCCGGCCAAGCCGGGCATCATCCGGGAGAACCTGCTGGTGATGGTGCAGGCCGTGGACCACATCTCCGCGGCGCCCGTGATCGAGCAGCTGGAGGAGCGGGCGAAGATCGCCGCCGCCAAGGTGGAGATCTTCCGGCGCACCCTCGAGCACCTGCGCGGCGACATGGACGAGGAGACGTACCTGCGGCACGGCTCCCCGATCGGCCCCTATCTCACCTGCCTGCGGGGCCTGCGGTTCGAGCAGGAGAACTACGAGTGGTTCACGAGCACCGCGCGGCTGCTGCGCGAGCGGACCGCGGCCCGAGCCGAGGAGGGCGCATGACCGCGCCGCCCCCTGAGCGCCCCACCCCGAGGAGGCGTCCACCATGTCGGGCGAACATCGCACCATCGAACGACCGAGAAGCGACCCCCTGACCCTGAGCGCGAAGGCGCCTCCCCCGGCGACCGCCGCGTTCCCGATCCACCCCGCGTCCCCGTCTCCCCGCACCGCCCGAGTCCCGCTGGGCGAACTGGACCTGCGCGCGACGAGCGCCTCCGTTCCCCGCGCCCGCGCCTTCTGCCGAGCCCTGCTGACCGCCGAGGGCGCCGGATTCGCCTTCCCCCACGTCCGCGACGACGCCGAGATCCTGGTGTCGGAGCTGGTCACCAACGCCGTCCGCCACGCCGCCGGCGCCTGCCCGGGCGCCGGCGCGCTCCGGCTGCGCCTGCTGCGCGTCGGCGCCCTGCTGCGCATCGAGGTGCACGACCCGAGCCCGTCCGCCCCGCGCACCCGGCGGGTGGACCTGCTGGAGGAGACGGGCCGGGGCTGGCTGCTGGTCGCGGCGATCGCCGACCGGCACGGCGCCGAGCAGACCGCCCGCGGCAAGTCGGTCTGGTGCGAGCTGCGCGCCTGGCCGCACGCCGGCCCCGCCTGATCGCGGCGTCCGGCGCTCGACGCGCCCCCCGCTGCCGCACCGCCGAAGCCACTGTGACCGCCCCTTTCCGGAACGGACGCGCCATGCGGGTTTACATGTCGATTTACGGATCGTCAGAAACGCCACGGAGACGGCTGAATCGGCAGCGATGGGGATGTCAATGTCCGTGGACTGGTACCGGGCGGACGGGAGCCCCGCCACGGCGGACGAGGCGCAACGGCTCCTGCTCGACGCGGACGCGCGCCTGCTCGCCCAGGACGTGATCCGCGTCGGGCCGGTCGTGGTGGCCGTCTCCACCTGGTTCACCGTGACCGACCTGGGATTCGCCGCGAACGGAAGGCCACTGCTATGGCAGACACTCGTATCCGACCCGACGACGCACGTCGACGTCGGCCGGTACACCACGCGGGAGCGGGCCGAACGCGGTCATCGGGAGGCGGTGGCGATGATCACCGCGCGGCTCCGCGACCTGGTCGCACGCGCCGCCACCGGTGAGGAGTGACGTGATGGCCGACGAGGAATCGGTGCCCTTCCCGCCGGACGCCGCGGCCGGCGACGCGCCGGGCACCGGACGCAAGGGAGAACCGGACAAGGGCGGGGCGCCCCGCGCCGGCCGCCGCAAGCGTTCGATCCGCCTGCGGATCACCGGTCTGCTGGTGGTCCCGCTGGCGTCGCTGATCGCGCTGTGGGCGTTCGCCGCGAACCTCACCCTGGGGCCCGCGTTCGACAAGTACGACTTCTCGACGACGTACGAGAAGATCGTCCGGCCGGGCCTGTACCTGGTGAACCAGCTCCAGCAGGAGCGTTCGCTGAGCGTCGTGGCGATGGCCGGGCGCGACCCGCAGCACCGGCGGCGCCTGGCGGCGCAGCGGGCGCGGGTGGACGCCGTCCAGCAGGTGTTCCGCAGGAGCGCCCTGTCCGACGAGGCGCGGGACGCCGCCCAACCGGAGACCGAGCGGCGCCTGGCCGAGGCGCTGCGGTGGCTGGACCGGGTGCCGCAGTACCGCGGCCGGGTCGACTCCGGCGACGCGGACGCGCTGGAGATCATCGACTCCTACAGCGCCGTCCTGGACAAGGTCATCCAGGTGTTCAGCAACCTGGTGCTGGTGAACGACCTGGCGATCTTCGAGCAGGGCCGGGCGCTGATCGGCGTGGGCAACGCGCGCGCCTACATGATGCGCCAGGACGCGCTGATCTCCGGGGTGCTGCTGCGGGACGGGCGGCTCACCCCCGCCGAGCACCTGGCGTTCGTCCAGTGGGCGGCGGCCGGGCGGCGCGAGTTCGACGCCGGGATGGCGGACCTGGACGGCGCCACCCGCGCGCCGCTGCAGCGCCTGGTCGACTCGCCGGAGTACCGGCGGTACCGGGCCGCCGAGTCCGCCATCGTCGCCTCCTCCGGGGGGCGGCTGCCGCCGGAGGCGGCGACCTGGCAGGCGACCACGACGCAGCTGGCGCGGGCCTGGGAGCAGCAGCTCACCCAGGCGAGCGCGGCGCTGAACGACATGGCCGAGCCGATCGGCGACCGGATCGTGCGGCGGCTGGTGCTGGCGGGCGGGTTCGGCCTGCTCGCGGTGGTCGCGTCCGTCGTGCTGTCGCTGCTGGCGGCGCGCGGGCTGTCGCGCGAGCTGCGCGGTCTGCAACGCGCCGCGCTCGACCTGGCCAACGACCGCCTGCCCCGGGTGGTGGCGCGGCTGCGCCGCGGCGAAGAGGTCGACGTGGAGGCCGAGGCGCCGCCCCTGCTCATCGGCAAGACCAAGGAGGTGTCACGGGTCGGCGAGGCGTTCACCCAGGTGCAGCGCACCGCGATCGACACCGCCGTGCGGGAGGCCTACCTGCGGCAGGGCATCAGCCGCGTGTTCCTCAACGTCGCCTGGCGCAGCCAGTCGCTGCTGCACCGCCAGCTGCACATGCTGGACGAGATGGAGCGCCGCACCTCCGACCCGGAGCTGCTGGAGGACCTGTTCCGTCTCGACCACCTCACCACCCGCATGCGCCGGCACGCCGAGGGCCTGGTCATCCTGTCCGGCGCGACCCCGGCCCGGGGCTGGAGCAGGCCCGTGCACGTCGAGGACGTCCTGCGCGCCGCCGTCGCCGAGGTGGAGGACTACACCCGCGTCGAGGTGGTCGTGGTGTCCGGCGGCGCCGCGCTGATCGGCGAGGTGGTCGCCGACGTCGTGCACCTGCTCGCCGAGCTGATCGAGAACGCCACGGTGTTCTCGCCGGCGCCGACCGAGGTGCTGGTGCGCGGCGAGATGGGCGCCAACGGGTTCGCGGTCGACGTCGTCGACCGCGGCATCGGGCTGGACCAGTCCGAGCTGGAGGCGCTGAACCTGCGGCTGTCGCAGCCGCCCGAGTTCGACCTGGCCGTCAGCGACCGGCTGGGGCTGTTCGTCGTGGGGCGGCTCGCCGGGCGGCACGGCGTCAAGGTCGCGCTCCAGCCGTCGCTGTACGGCGGCGTCAGCGCGGTCGTGCTGATCCCGCGGTCGCTGATCGTGGAGGTGGAGCATCCCGAGGACGAGGCGGTCGCCGGGGCGGCCGCGCGGCCCGGGCCGCCCCGGCCGGCGGGCCCGCGGGCCGACGCGCGCCCCGTCGCGCGGTCCGCCGCGGGCGCCGACGGGCGCGGCGGCCGGGACGTCCCGCCGGTCGCCTGGTCGCCCGCGACGTCCCCGTCGACGGCGATGCTCAACGCGCCGCCCGCGTTCGACGCCTGGGGGTCGGGGACGCGGCCGCCCGACGAGCCGCCGCCGTCCTTCGACGGGGCCGTGGCGTTCGACGCGACGGGCGCCGGCGCCGCGTCCGACCTGCCGCCGGCCGGGAACGGCGCCGCGGCGAACGGCCCGGGCGGCACCGGCGGACGCGCCCCGCTGCCGCGCCGGGTGCGGCAGGCGAACCTGGCGCCGCAGCTGCGCGAGGACGATGACGACGGCCCGTTCGCCGCGCCCGCGCCGCAGGCGGAGGACGCGCTGGCCGCGTGGGAGCGGCGTTCGGCCGAGGCGTCGCGGGAGCTGTTCGCCTCCCTGCAGGCGGGCTGGCTGCGCGGCCGGGCGGAGGACGAGGGGCCGGCGGACGACCGGCAGGAAAGGGGAACGTCACCATGACGCAGCAGGACGTGGCGGCCCAGCTGGGCTTTCTTCTGGACGACCTGGTCGACCGGGTGCCGCAGGTGCGCAAGGTGGTCGTGCTGTCCCGCGACGGGCTGGTGATGGGGGCGTCCCGGGACGTCGACCGCGAGGACGCCGAGTACCTGGCCGCGCTGGCGTCCGGGTTCCACAGCCTGGCGGTCGGCGCCGGGCCGCATCTGGACTCCGGCGAGGTCCGGCAGACGATCGTCGAGATGGACAAGGGTCTGTTCTTCGTCGTCCCGGCCGGGGCGAACAGCTGCCTGGCCCTGCTGAGCGACGTGGGCGCCAACGCGGGGCTGGTCGCCTACGAGATGACGATGCTGGTCAAGCGGGTCGGCCGGCAGCTGTCCACGGGACTGCGCCAGGACGTGCGGACGACGGGCTCGGGGCCGGGATCCGGGTGAGCGGGCATGGACCGCAGTGCCCCCGGCGGTCCGCCCGGTCCGGGCGGGGAGCGGTGGCTCGACGAGGCCGCCGGCCCCATCGTCCGCCCCTACGCGGTGACCCGCGGCCGGACGCGTCCCCCCGGCGAGCCGCTGGACCTGGTGGCCATCCTCGTCGCCACCGGGGCGGCGCCCGCCGAGCCGGAGCGCCTGTCGCGCGAGCAGCGCCGCCTGCTGGCGCTGTGCCGCCGCCCGTACACCGTCGCCGACCTGGCCTCGGACCTGGACCTGCCGCTCGGCGTGATCCGGGTGCTGGCCGGGGACCTGATCCAGGCCGGCCTGCTCGGCGTCCGGCGGTGGTCCGCCCCGGCCGCCCCGCACACCGATCCGAACCTGCTCAGGAGGGTCCTCGATGGCATCCGCGCGCTCTGAGCCGCCGGACGGACCGGCCGGCGGACCATCGCCGACCGCGGCCGGGCCGCCGCCCGGCGGGCCGCTCGAGGAGCGGCCGCCGGACGGCGGCCCGCGGGTCGCGCTGAAGATCCTGGTCGCCGGCGGGTTCGGGGTGGGCAAGACGACCCTCGTCGGCGCGGTCAGCGAGATCCGCCCGCTGCGCACCGAGGCGGCGCTCACCGACGTCGGCATCGGCGTCGACGACCTCGACGGGCTGGCGGCCAAGGCCACCACGACCGTGGCGATGGACTTCGGCCGCATCACCCTGCGCGACGGCGTGGCGATCTACCTGTTCGGCACGCCCGGCCAGGAGCGGTTCTGGTTCATGTGGAAGGAGCTGTCGCGCGGGGCGCTCGGCGCGGTGGTGCTGGCCGACACGCGGCGGCTGGCGGCCAGCTTCGCGTCGATCGACTACTTCGAGCGGCGGGGCACGCCGTTCGTGGTGGCGGTCAACTGCTTCGACGGCGCCGACCGGTACGAGCCGCCGGAGATCCGCGCCGCCTTGGACCTCGACCCGCACGTGCCGGTGATCCTGTGCGACGCGCGGCGGCGCGCGTCCGCCAAGAGCGTGCTGGTGGGGCTGGTCGAGCACGCGCTGCGGCTGGCCGGAACGCCCCCGCCGCCCCGCCCGTGGACGACGGGCGCCGACCCCGCCCGCACCTTCCCGTCCTAGCGGCGGCGCACGGTCGGTCAAGGCGGCGACATGACGGCGGCCGGTCGCCACCTCCCAGCCCGCCCCATGACGGGGCGCGCCGGGAGGGCGGGGAAGCGGCGCGCGACCGGCCGCCGCCGTCACCGCGGCGGGCTCAGCAGATGGCCGCCTCGGTATGGGCGACAAGCCGCACGGGTCCGATCAGCCCGTACGCCTGCCAGGGCGCCGCGCTGTAGACGTTGGCGTGTCGTGAGCCGGCGGGCTGCGTTCAGGCGACGGTCGGCCGGGGCGCCTCCCGGCCGACCGCGCGGTCGTCAGAGTCTGACCTCGACCAGTTCCATTTCCATCAGGTCGGCCAGGGCCTTCAGGTCGGGGACCAGGTGGCCGGTGGCCAGGGCCCAGTGGTGGGAGATCCCGGTGGCGCTCCAGGCGTCCGTCCACTCCCCCGGGTCGCAGCCGAAGTCGACGCGCGAGGTGGTGTTGCCGATCTGCATCAGGGGCCCGTCCGCCACCTCGCCCTCCGACGCGACGAAGGCGAACCGCCCGTCCCGCCGCTGGATGATCCCGAACGCCGTCACCGGCCCGTGCTCGACGTCGAACTCCACGGACACGCCGTAGCCGCGCTTGCCGTGGTAGACGCCGAGGCCGCGCAGCAGCGGCCGGCGCGCGCTGATGGCCAGGTGCGCCGGGCCGTCGTGGCCCATCTCGACGTGCCCCCGCGCGAAGTCGAGGGCCTGGAGCTCGGTGAACGAGCCGCCCGCGCCGAGCCGGTCGGCGATCAGCATGGCCAGGGAGGTGCGCAGCTCGTACTCGCCCGCGGCCGGGACGCCCCGGGCGGTCAGCAGCGACGCGCCGAGGATCATCCCGGCGCCGAGCCGCTCGTGCACCTCGCCGTCCAGCCCGCGGTGGTAGTAGGCCAGGCTGTCGAGCGCGAAGTCCTCCACCAGACGGTCCAGGCCGACCGACACGCGCGCCGCCCAGGTCAGGTCGGCGTCGTTGACCGAGTCGGCGAACTCGAACACCTCCCGCGCCAGCCGCTTGCGGGCCTCGGTCTCGGCGTCGGTGACCTTCTCCACCCGCACCCGCAGGTCGTCGAACTCCAGGACCTCGACGTGCCCGCCGAAGTTGGCGGCCACCAGCGTCAGGTCGGTGGACACGTCGAGCATGCCCGGGTAGAGGTGGCCCATCAGGCCGTGCCGGCCGCGCCGCAGCGCGGCCCGCACCCCGGCGGCGCGCACCCATCGGGCGATCTTGGCCCAGGCGCGTTCGTCCTCCAGGTGCCCCGACACCGACCGGAACGGCACGCCGCAGCGCAGGAACGCGTTGGCCATCTCCGGCAGCGGGCAGGCGCCGCAGTACGCCAGCCATTGACCGGTGTCGACCGTCGCGTGGTCCATCGACTCGGTCGGCTGCAGGTTGATCAGCAGCACCGGGGCGCCGGACCGCTGCGCGACCGGGACGAGCATGGTGGCGGTCATGTAGGTGGTGAGGAAGCCGACGATCAGGTCGCAGCCGGCCTCCCGCAGCCGCTCGGCGGCGGCCGCGCCCTCCCGCTCGTCGGAGATGAATCCGACGTCCACCACCTCGGCGCCCAGGCCGCGCATCCGCTCCGACACGCGCGCGGCCGACTCCTTCAGTCGCGGCAGCAGGTCGGGGAACTGCGGCCAGTACGCGCCGAGCCCGCCCGCGACGAGCCCGACCCGGACGGGCGGGACGGTGATGCGGCCGATCGCCTCCTCCGCGGTCGTCGGCCCTGTGTTCATCGGCTCTGTGGTCGCCGTCATGGTTCGGCCCTCCTCGAGGTCCGGGTGGGGTGGGACGACGGGGCCGGCGCGGCTTGCGGGCGCCCGGCGCCGGCCCCGTCGGGCTGGTGAGGACCCGCTACCGCAGGAACGCGGCGGCGACGCCCGCGTCGACGGGCACGTGCAGGCCCGTGGTGTGGGTCAGGTCTCCGCCGGTGAGGGCGAAGACCGCGGCGGCGACGTGCTCGGGCAGCACCTCGCGCTTGAGCAGCGTGCGCTGGGCGTAGAACTCGCCGAGCTTCTCCTCCGGCACGCCGTAGACGGCGGCGCGCCGCGCGCCCCAGCCGCCGGCGAAGATGCCCGACCCGCGCACCACGCCGTCGGGGTTGACGCCGTTGACGCGGATGCCGTGCCCGCCGAGCTCGGCCGCCAGCAGCCGCACCTGGTGCGCCTGGTCGGCCTTGGCCGCGCCGTAGGCGATGTTGTTGGGCCCGGCGAACACGCCGTTCTTGGACACGATGTAGACGATGTCGCCGCCCATCTCCTGCTCGATCATGACGCGGGCGGTCTCCCGCGACACCAGGAACGAGCCGCGCGCCATCACGTCGTGCTGCAGGTCCCAGTCGTCGGCCGTGGTCTCCAGCAGCGGCTTGGAGATCGACAGGCCCGCGTTGTTGACGACCAGGTCGACGCCGCCGAACGCGAGCACGGTCGCGCGCACCGCGGCGGCGATCCGCTCCTCGTCGGTGACGTCCGCGCCCACCGCGACGGCGGCGTCGCCGGGCCGCAGCGCCCCGCCCTCCTCGGCGATCTGCGCGGCGACCTTCTCGGCGGCGGCGAGGTCGCGGTCGGCGACGACCACGCACGCGCCCTCGGCGGCCAGGCGGCGGGCGGTGGCCCGGCCGATGCCCGACCCGCCGCCGGTGACCAGCGCGATCCGCGTGGCCAGCGGCTTGGGCTTGGGCCTGCGGCGGAGCTTGGCCTCCTCCAGCTCCCAGTACTCGATGCGGAACTTCTCCGACTCGGGGATCGGCTGGTAGGTGGACAGGGCCTCCGCGCCGCGCATCACGTTGATCGCGTTGACGTAGAACTCGCCGGCGACCCGCGCGGTCTGCTTGTCGGCGCCGAAGCTGAACATGCCCACGCCCGGGACCAGCACGATCGCCGGGTCGGCGCCGCGCATCGGCGGGGAGTCGGCGGTGGCGTGCCGCCGGTAGTAGGCGGCGTACTCCTCGCGGTAGGCGGCGTGCAGCTCCCGCAGCCGGGCCTTGACGTCGTCCAGCGGCGCGGTCGGCGGCAGGTCGAGCACCATGGGCGCGACCTTGGTGCGCAGGAAGTGGTCCGGGCAGGACGTGCCGAGCGCGGCCAGCCGCGGGTGCTCGGCGCGGGAGACGAAGTCGAGCACCTCGGGGCTGTCGGTGTAGTGCCCCACCTGCCGCCGGTCGGTGGACGCCAGGCCCCGCAGCAGCGGGAACAGCTCCGCGGCGCGGGCGCGCCGCTCCGCCTCCGGCAGCGGCTCGTACCCGTCGATCACCGGGCCGAACGGCTCGGCCTTGCCGTGCCGCCGGATGTACTCCTCCGCGGTGCGGATGATCTCCAGGGAGTGGGCCTGGCACTCCTCGCTGGTGTCGCCCCAGGCGGTGATGCCGTGCCCGCCCAGGATGACGCCGATGGCCCGCGGGTTGTCCTTCTCGATCTGCGCGATGTCCAGGCCGAGCTGGAAGCCGGGGCGCCGCCACGGCACCCACGCCACCCGGTCGCCGAAGATCCGCCGGGTCAGCTCCTCGCCGTCGGCGGCGGTGGCGATGGCGATGCCGGAGTCGGGGTGCAGGTGGTCGACGTGCCGGGCGTCCACCAGCCCGTGCATGGCCGTGTCGATGGACGGCGCCGCGCCGCCCTTGCCGTGCAGGCAGTAGTCGAACGCGGCGACCATCTCGTCCTCGCGCTCGACGCCCGGGTACACGTCGACGAGCGCGCGCAGGCGGTCCAGGCGCAGCACCGCCAGGCCCGCCTCGGTGAGGGTGCCCAGGTCGCCGCCCGAGCCCTTCACCCACAGCAGCTCGACGTCCTGCGCGGTCACCGGGTCGGTGACGGTGCCCTTGGCGGACGCGTTGCCGCCCGCGTAGTTGGTGTTGCGCGGGTCCGAGCCCAGGGTGTGGGCGCGTTCCAGCAGCTGCTCCACTTCGGGTGGAGTGGAGGTCATGGGTCGGATCCCCCTCATGTCGTGGATGTGCTCGTCGTGAACCGGTAGGCGCCCGAGCCGACCTCGACCCGGACGGTGCCGTCGCCGCCCGCGCCCAGGACGCGGACGCCGCGGGCGGCGGTCAGCGCGGAGCCGCTCTCGGTGACGGCCCCGGCCGAGGCCGCCGGGATGCGGATCTCGGCGGTGGCGCCCACCGGGACGTCCACCTCCAGCCGCAGGCCGCCGCCGGTCCGCCGCCACCGCACCGCGACGTCCCCGTGCGGCGTGGCGGTGGACCCTTCGGCGAACGTCAGGTCGCCCAGGACGCGCGGCGCGATCAGGATCCGGTCGAAGCCGGGCGCGGCGGGGCGGATGCCGGCCAGGTCCTCGAAGAACCACTCCCCGATGGCGCCGCCGAGGAACACGTGGTCGCGGGACCGGGCCTCGGTGTCCCACCGCTCCCACAGCGTGGTCGCGCCGTTGTCGATCCAGTAGCCCCAGCTCGGGTAGGTGCGCCGCGTGGCGACCTTGTAGGCCAGCTCGCCGTGGCCGCGCGCGGTCAGCTCGGTGAGCAGGTACTTGGTGCCGAGGGCGCCGGTGTTGAGGTGGTCGCCGCGTTCCTCGATGTCGCGGACGAGCCGGTCGGTGATCGCCTTCTCCTTCTCCTTCGGCGCCAGGCCGAGCGCCAGCGCGATCAGCGCCGACGTCTGCCGGTAGTCCGGGTCGGAGCGGGTGACGTAGGCGTCGCCGCGCAGGAACTCCCGGTTGAAGGCCTCCTTCATCACGGCGGCCTCGGACCGGTAGCGGGCGGCGTCCTCGGCGTGGCCGAGGGTCTGCGCGATGTTCGCCAGGGTGACGGTGTTGGCGTAGGTGTAGGCGGTCCCGGCCAGGCGCATGTCCTCGGGGCTGTTGCCGCCGTAGCCGGGCGCCAGGTAGTCGTTCAGCGTGCTCGGGTAGAGCCCGTTCTCACCGCGCTTGAGCCAGTCGTCCAGGTAGTGGCGCATGGCCGGGTAGTTGTCGGCGAGCACGTCCCGGTCGCCGTACCGCAGGTACATCTGCCACGGGATCTCGAAGAAGGACGCGTGCCACGGCGGGGCGTGCCAGCCGGACCCCAGGCCCCAGCCGTTGTCGGGGACGATCACCGGCAGCAGCCCGTCGGACGCGCGCCGGCTGTCGCGGTGGTCGGTCATCCACTTGGTGAACAGCCGCCGCAGGTCGTACTCGGCCATCTGCATCTCGGCCATCAGCTGGGCGTCGCCGGTCCAGCCGTTCTTCTCGTACATCGGCGTGTCGGTGGGGATGCCGTGCCAGTTGTTCAGCACGGTCTGCCGGGTGGCGGCGCGGACGGCGGTGAACAGCCTGTTGGAGCTGCGGAACGAGCCCACCGAGCGCAGGTCGGTGTGGACCTCGCGGCCGTCGAGGTCCCGGACGGTGGGGGCGCGCCCTGGCCACCCGGTCACCTCGACGTACTGGAAGCCCTTGTAGGTGTAGCGGGCCTCCCAGGTCTCGCCCCCGGGGCGTCCGGCGAGGGTGTACTCGTCGGTCTGGAAGCGGCCGGTGACGTGCTCGCTGACGGCGCGGACGGTGCCGTCGTCGTTGAGCCGCTCGCCGTACTTCAACCGCACGGTCGCGCCCGCCGGGCCTTTGACGCGGATGCGCGCCCACCCCGCGATGTTGCGCGGCAGCTTGAACACGTACGTGCCCTGCTTGGGGTTGGTGACCTGCACCGGTCGCAGGGTGTCCGTCACCCGGATCGGCTCGTGCTCCTGCGGGACGACATTGTCGGACGGTGCTCGCACCTCGGCGGCATGCTGCCAGGAGGAGTCGTCGTACCCGGGCGTGTCCCACCCCGGGCGTTCGGCGCGGGCGTCGTACGACTCGCCGCCGTAGAGGGAGTCGAAGCGGACGGGGCCTTCGGCGTACCGCCACTGTCCGTCGGTGGCGACGGTCTGCGTGCTGCCGTCGGCGTAGGTGATGACGAGCTGGGCCAGCAGGCGCGGTTCGGCCGTCCACGACGTCTGGTGCCAGTTCCAGACGTTCTGCTGGGTCATGCCGTAGAAGCCGCGTCCGAGCCGCGCTCCGATCGCGTTGGCGCCGCGTCGCAGCAGTCCGGTGACGTCGTGCGTGACGTATTCGACGCGCTTGTCGTACCGGGTGAACCCCGGCTGCAGCACCTCGTCCCCGACTTTCCTGCCGTTGAGCGTCAGCTCGACGTAGCCGCCCGCGGCGGCGTACAGCCGCGCCTTCTCCACCTTCTTGGCGGGGACGGTGAAGCCGCGCCGCAGCAGCGGCTCGGGCCTGGCCGGACGCTCCGGGTGGACCTTGCCCCACGGCCCGCTCCCCCACTCGGCCAGCACCTTGGCGGCGGCCCAGGACGAATCGTCGTAGCCGGGGGCCTTCCAGTCGCCGCCGGGCGCGGTGTCGAGGGTGCGCCAGGTCCCGTCGGTGTCGAACGTCGCGGGGCTCTGGCCGGGCAGCTCCAGACGCGCCAGCAGGCCGGCGGGGCTGGTCCGGCCGTTGACGGCCCGGACGGCGATGACGTTGCGGCCCTGCCGCAGGTGCGGGGCGACGTCCACGACGATGGGACGGCGCCAGTTCTCCTGGTCCGGGTCGGGGTCCCGGGCGCCGACCTCGGTCCCGTTCACCCAGGCGGTGAAGCCGTCGTCGGCGGTCATCACCAGCCGCGCGGCGGACGGTACCGCGGACAGGTCGAACGCGCCGCGGAAGTAGCGGGCGGCGGCGGGCGCCTCGGCGGCCGGGTCGCCCTCCGGGTACCAGATCCAGCGCGCGCCGGTCAGGTCGGGCAGGGCGGTGTCGGCGCCGGGCGCGGCGATCCACCGGCCGCGCCAGCCGTCGCGGGCGAGCGCGGTCTCGAACCAGGTGCGCTTGCTCCATCCCGTCCACCGGCCGCGGGCGTCGGCGACCTTGACGCGCCACGTGTAGCGGGTGGCGGGCTTGAGGGCGGGGCCGCCGTAGCGGATCCCGTGGTCGGCGGAACTCTTGACCACGCCGGAGTCCCAGACCGTCCGGCCGCCGTCGAGTGCGACGGCGACGCGGTAGGCGGTCTGGCGCTGTCCCCGCTCGCCGGACGCGAGCCTCCAGCCGAGCCGGGGCCGGGCGGCGGCGACGGCCAAGGGGGTGGCGGCGTTCTCGGTTTCCAGGGCGACGACGCGCAGACCGTCTGCGGCGTGCACGGGCGTGACGGGGGCGGATACGAGGACGAACGTCGTGGCGACCGCCGCGACGCGGCGGGATCTGGACCGGGACCGGGGGGTGGGGTGCATCCGTCGCCTTCCGTCTGTCAGGAGGGGAGCCTGAAATCGATCACGCGGATGGAAGAGGGGGTCGTTCCGGTGGATCTGCGCTGGGACGCGGCGGTCGCGGGCACGGCGCGGAGGGTGAGCAGGGCGGCGGCGCCGAGCGCCGCCGCGTCCGCCCGGCGTCCGCGCGCGCCGCCCGCGGCGGTCATGCCCCCCACCCCGCCTGCGTGCCGCCGACCCGCTCGGCGACGATCCGCTCGTAGTAGCCGGACGCCTTGTAGGCGGCGATCGGATCCGGGTGCAGGCCCATCTCCTCGCGCAGCTCGGCCAGCAGGGGCCGCACGTCGGTGTTGAAGGCGTCCATGAACACCGCGTTCGCGCCGAGCACGTCGCCGGACCGCTGCGCCTCGCGCAGCGCCTCGGCGTCCACCAGCAGCGCCTTGGCGGTGGCCTCCTGGACGTTCATCACCGAGCGGATCTGCCCCTGGATCTTCGGCTCGATGTTGTGGCACTGGTCGAGCATGAACGCGATGTTCGCCTCCGGCTCGTGGCCGCCGCCCCGCACCACCTCGTACATGATCCGGAACAGCTGGAACGGGTCGGCGGCGCCCACCATCAGGTCGTCGTCGGCGTAGAAGCGGGAGTTGAAGTCGAACCCGCCGAGCTTGCCCTCGCGCAGCAGGAACGCCACGATGAACTCGATGTTCGTGCCGGGCGCGTGGTGCCCGGTGTCCACCACCACCTGGGCCTTGGGGCCCAGTTTGAGGCAGTGCGCGTAGGAGGTGCCCCAGTCCGGCACGTCGGTGGTGTAGAACGCCGGCTCGAACAGCTTGTACTCCAGCAGCATCCGCTGGTCGTCGCCGAGCCGCTCGTACACCGCCTGCAGCGCCTCGAACAGGCGGTCCTGGCGGTCGCGGATGTCGTCCTGGCCCGGGTAGTTGGTGCCGTCGGAGAACCACAGCTTCAGGTCGCGCGACCCGGTGGCGTCCATGATGTCGACGCACTCCAGCAGGTGGTTCAGCGCCTTCTTCCGGACGGCCGGGTCGGGGTTGGTGACGCTGCCCAGCTTGTAGTCCTCGTCCTGGAAGACGTTGGAGTTGATGGCGCCGATCCGGACGCCCCGCTCCTCGGCGTACTCGGCGAGCGCGGCGTAGTCGTCCACCTTGTCCCAGGGGATGTGCAGCGCCACGCTCGGCGCCACGCCCGTGAACCGATGCACCTGAGCCGCGTCGTCGATCTTCTCCTGGGGGGTGCGCGGCACGCCCGGCTGAGGGAACACCTTGAAACGCGTCCCGGAGTTCCCGTAGGCCCAGGACGGGGTCTCGATGTGCTGGCGGCGCAAGGCCTCCTTCACCGCGCTGATGTCGGTCATGTGTTCCTTTCCCCGGCTCCCGGTGTCACGGTCGCCGGTCTGCGGGGCCAGGTCCCGGGGTGCCGGGACGGCCCGGTCGTCGTCTCAGTCCTCTGGTGGGTGGAGGCGGACGCCCCCACGCCCCCGTTCAGTCGTGCGACTGGTGCGGGGAACGCCCCGCACCCCCGCTCGGTCGTGCGACCTGTGCGGGGGCGTCCCCCACGCGCGGCTCAGTCGAGGTGGAAGACCTCGGTGAGCGGCACCATCCCCTGATCGGGTGCGCGGCCGTCCAGATCCTCGAAGAACGGCGCCATCTCGGCCTGCCAGCGGGCGTTGACCTCGGTGCGGGCCATGGCCTCCAGCGCCTTGTCGAAGTCGTCGGTCTCCAGGTAGCCGACCAGCAACCCGTCGTCGCGCAGGAAGAGCGAGTAGTTGCGCCAGCCGGCGTCGCGCAGGGCGGCCCGCATCTCCGGCCAGACGGCCCGGTGGCGCTCCTTGTACTCCTCGATCCGGTCCCGCCGGACTTTCAGGAGGAAGCAGACGCGTCGCATGGGGGCTCCTCCCGGCGGCTCAGAAGTCGTACTGGTCGATGTTGTTCTTGTCGAAGACCGTGGGCGGGCCGAGGATCACCTCGCCGTCCTTGCCGATGGTGCGCCTGCCGAGCCTGCCCGCGTTGAACGTCTCCCCCTCGGCCCCGGTGATCTGACCGGACGCCAGCGCGGCCGCCGCGTACGAGGCCAGGTAGCCGAGGTTCTTGGGATCCCACAGGGCGAACTTCTGGACCGTGCCGTCCTTGACGAACTTGCGCATCTGGTTCGGCGTGCCCAGGCCGGTCAGCACGACCTTGCCCTTGTACTGCGACCCGGAGATGTACCGGGCGGCCGCGGCGATGCCCACGGTGGTCGGCGAGATGATCCCCTTGAGGTTCGGGTAGGCCTGCAGCAGGCCCTGGGTCTGCTGGAACGACTTCTGGTCGTCGTCGTCGCCGTAGGCGATCTTGACGAGCTTCATGCCGGAGTACTCCGGCTTCTTCAGCTCGTCCCGCATGTATGTGATCCAGGTGTTCTGGTTGGTGGCGTTGGCGGTGGCCGACAGGATCGCGATCTCGCCCTTGCCGCCGATCAGGTCGGCCAGCAGCCTGACCTGGCTGCGGCCGATCTCCTCGGAGCTGGCCTGGTTGATGAACAGGTGGCGGCACTCCTTGGCGGTGTCGGAGTCGTAGGAGACGACCTTGATGCCGCGCGCCATGGCCTGCTTGAGCGGCCCGCACACCGCGTTCGGGTCGTTGGCGGCGATGAGGATGGCGTCCTGGCGCTGCTGGATCAGCGTGTTGATGTAGGACACCTGCGAGGACGCCGAGGCGTCGGACGGGCCGACCTCCTTGGCCTCGCCGGAGTACTCCTCGGCCGCCGCGATCCCCGCGTCGTCGACGATCTTCTCGTACGGGTTGTTGATCTGCTTGGGCAGGAAGGCGATCTTCAGGCCCTTCTTGATCTTCGCGTTGGGGTCGGCGGAGGCCGAGGACGCCGCGGCCCCGCCCGCGGCCGCCTCGGTGGAGTCCTTCGTGGTGCCGCCGCACCCGGCCAGGCCGAGCGCGAGCACGCCGGCGCTAGCGACGACGCTCACCGAACGTCTGGAGAGGAAACGGACGGTCATTCTTCTCGCCTTTCGCAAGGTCGCAATGCGACGGGGTGGGTGTGCAGCGGGGAAGCGTCAGGGGAAGGGGCAGGGAAAGGGGCAGGGAAAGGGGCAGGGACGGGACGCGGAGCTAGGTCGCGGCCTTCGCGGCCGCCCGGCCGGCGGCCCCTCGGGCTCTGGCCTCGCGGACGACGGCGATCACCCGCGGGGTGAGGACCGACACCACCAGCAGCAGGCCGGTCACGATCGACTGGATCTCGTTGGCGACGTCGTTGAGCATCAGCAGGTTGCGCATGACGCCGATCAGCAGCACCCCGGCGAGCACGCCGCCCAGGGTGCCCCTGCCGCCGTCGAAGTCCACGCCGCCGAGCAGCACCGCCGCGATGACGGTCAGCTCAAGGCCCAGCCCGTTGTCGGCGCGGGCGCTGCCGTAGCGCAGCGTGTAGACGACCCCGGCGAACGCGGCGACCAGCCCCGACAGCGCGAACAGGATCAGCTTCAGGCGCTTGACGCGGATCCCGGCGAAGTACGCGGCCTCCTCCTGCGCGCCGATCGCGAACAGCGCGCGTCCCACGCCGGTCGCATGCAGTACGACGGCGGTGGCAAGCGCCAGCACCGCGAACAGCGCCATCGGGTATGGGATCGGGGTGCCCGGCACGTTCGTCACGGTCAGGTCCGCGTACTGCTGCGGGAACCGGGACACGGCCTCGGTGCCGAGCACCACGTACGCCAGCCCCCGGTAGAGCGTCATCGTGCCGATGGTGACGGCCAGCGACGGCAGTCCGAGCCGGGTCACCAGCAGACCGTTGACCAGCCCGCACACCAGCCCGACCGCCAGCACCAGCGGGATGATCGTCTCGATGGCCATGCCGGCGTCCCACAGCCTGCCGACCAGCGCGCTGGACAGGCCGAGGACGGAGGCGACCGACAGGTCCACCTGCCCGCACACCACCAGCAGCGTCATCGGCAGCGCGATCAGCGCGATCTCGCTGAGGTCGCCGAGGGCGAAGGAGATGTTGTCGGCGTTGCCGAAGTCGGAGGACAGGCCGGCCCCGCCGAAGAACACCACGATCAGCAGCGCGGCGACGACCACGTCCCAGCGCACCAGGCGCCCGATTTCGAACCGGCCCGCACCCCGGTCGCCCCTGTTCCCTGTGGCCCGGTCAGCCATGGTGACGGCTCCTCTTCTTCAAGGCCCGAGTCACGCGCAGCGCCAGCACCCGGTCCACGCTGATCGCCAGCAGGAGCAGCAGGCCGGTGATGGCGTCCTGCCAGAAGGCGTTGATCTTGAGGACCACAAGCGCGCTGCCGATGGTGGTGATGAGCAGGGCGCCGAGCGCGGCGCCGTAGACGGTGCCGACTCCGCCGGTGATCGCCACGCCGCCGACCACCACGGCGCTGACCACTTTCAGCTCCCAGCCGCTGGCGTTGTCGGCGACGACCGTGCCGAAGCGGGCCAGCCACAGCACCCCGGCCAGCCCCGCCAGCACCCCGCTGACCAGGTAGGCGGTGAACACCCGGCGGCGGATCGGCACGCCCGCCAGGCGCGCCGCCTCCGGGTTGGACCCGATGGCGTAGAACTCCCGGCCGGAGGAGTAGGACCGCAGGTAGTACCCCACCGCCAGCATGACCACGACGGTGATGAGCGGCAGGTAGGGCACGCCCAGCACGCCGCCGTTGCCGAGGTCGAGGATGCTCTGCGGCACGTTGGCGGCGTTGATCTGCTCGCCGTGCGCGACGTAGTAGTCGACGCCCTGGATCACGTACAGCATCCCCAGCGTGACCACCAGGGCGGGCACGCGCAGGAAGCTGATCAGCAGGCCGTTGACGACGCCGCAGAGCGCGCCGATGCCGATGCCGACGGCCAGCGCCGGCAGCAGCCCGCGGTCGGTGCCGGAGACGACGTCGCCGACGACGAACGCCACCAGTCCGACCACCGACCCGACCGACAGGTCGATGTTGCGGGTGACGACGACCAGTGTCTGCCCGACGGCCAGCAGCGCCAGGATGGAGGCGTTGAGGAAGATGTCCTTGACACCCTGCTCGGACAGGAACCGCGGGTTCACGACGGCGGTGCCGATCACCAGCACCGCCAGCGCGGCGGCGATGCTCAGCTCGCGGGCGCGCAGGACCAGGTCGACAAGGCTCCGGTTGCGGCGTGCCTTCCCGGTCGCCGACGGCGCCCCCGGCGACTTGGTGAGAGTGGTGCTCATGCGCGTCCCCCGTTCACCTCTGGGGCAACGAGAAGGCGCCGCCCCTCCCTGCTCCCGCGCGGCTCGGCGGGCCGGGCGCCGCGTCCTTCCGGCTCTCTCACGCCGCCTCCCCCACGGTGCCGTCGCGTCCGGTGGCGGCGGCCATGACGGTCTCCTCGGTGGCCTCGGCGCGCGGGATCTCGGCGGTGAGGCGGCCCTCGTGCATGACCAGGACCCGGTCGGCCATGCCGAGCACCTCCGGCAGGTCGGAGGAGATCATCAAGATGGCCAGGTCCTCGGCGGCCAGCTCCGACAGCAGCCGGTGCACCTCGGCCTTGGTGCCGACGTCGATGCCCCGGGTGGGCTCGTCCACGATCAGCACGGACGGCTCGGTGGCCAGCCACTTGGCCAGCACCACCTTCTGCTGGTTGCCGCCGGACAGCACGCCGACCGCGTCGCTGAGCCGCGCGTACTTCAACTGCAGGCGCAGCGCCCAGTCGGCGGCGCGGTCGCGCTCCACCCTGCGGGAGATCAGCGGGCCGCGCCCGGTGAGGCGGCGCAGCCGGCGCAGCTGGGTCAGGCCCATGTTGCGCTCGATGGACATGTCCATGACCAGGCCCTGCTGGCGGCGGTCCTCGGGGACCAGCGCGAGCCCGGCGGCCATGGCCGCGGTGGGACTGGCCGGGGGCAGCCGCCTGCCGTTCACCTCGACCGAGCCGGCGTCCCAGCGGTCCACGCCGAAGATCGCGCGGGCGACCTCGCTGCGGCCCGCGCCGACCAGCCCGGCCAGCGCGACGATCTCGCCGCGGCGCACCTCGAACGACACGTCGGTGAACACGCCCTCGCGGGTCAGCCGGGACACCTTGAGCGCGACCTCGCCGGGTTCGACGTGCTGCTTGGGGTACAGCGCCGCGACCTCGCGGCCGACCATGCGCTGCACCAGGTCGTCGGGGGTGAGGTCGGCGACGTCCTCGGTGCCGACGTAGGTCCCGTCGCGCAGGGTGGTGACCCGCTGGCAGATCGCGAAGATCTCCTCCAACCGGTGCGATATGAAGAGCACCGCGCAGCCCTGGTCGCGCAGCGTCCGGGTGACGGCGAACAGCCGGGCCACCTCCTGGCCGGTGAGCGCGGCGGTCGGCTCGTCCATGATCAGCACCCGGGCCTCGCGGGAGATGGCCTTGGCGATCTCGACGACCTGCTGGTCGGCGATGGACAGGCCGCGGGCGGGCTGCTGCGGGTCCAGCGCCACGCCGAGCCGCTCGAACAGCCGGGCGGCCTCGGCGTGCATGGCGCGGCGGTCGATGCGGCCGAAGCGGGTGCGCGGCTGGCGGCCCATGAAGATGTTCTCGGCGACCGACAGGTCCGGGAACAGCGTGGGCTCCTGGTAGATGACCGCGACCCCGGCGGCCTGCGCGTCGGCGGGCCCGTGGAACGTCACGGGACGGCCGTCCACCCGCACCTCCCCGGAGTCGGGGCGGTGCACGCCTGCGAACGTTTTTACGACGGTCGATTTCCCGGCTCCGTTCTCGCCCGCCAGCGCGTGCACCTCGCCCGCGTGGAGCTCGATGGTCACGCCCTGCAGGGCGCGCACGGCGCCGAACGACTTGCTCACGTCGACCAGCGCCAGCGCCGGCGGAGCCGTTCGAGCGGGTGCGCTCACGGCCGCCCTCCTCGATCGGGGGTTCGATGTCCGGTGGATGAAAAACGTTTTAAGACGATGTTGCGCAGGACGGTAGATGGAGCCGATCCCACTCGTCAAGGGGCCATTTCTGCCGAAACCGCAGGATCAGCGTCCAGATGCGGCCGTGGGACCGTGTCGGCGGGACGGGCCGACGACGCGCGCCCGCTCCGCGGAGTCGGCGGCTCCGACCGTCGGGGTTGACACGTTTTAACCAGATGCCCCAAAGTGAGCGGGCACAGATGACAGACAGATGACGGCTGGTATCGACCCGGGGGCGCAGATGAGCACAGAAGGCACCGGCGAGGTACCCGCGCCGCGCCGGTCCTCGGCCAGGCCTCCGGGCGCGCGGAGCGGCGCCAAGGGACCGGCGACCGTGGGCATCAAGCAGGTGGCGCAGCACGCCGGGGTGTCCCCCGGCACCGTCTCCAACGTGCTCAACCGCCCCGAACGGGTGGCCCCCGCGACCCGGGCGCGGGTCGAGCGGGCCATCCGGGAGCTGGGGTTCGTGCGCCACGGCTCGGCGTCCACGCTGCGCGCCGGGCACAGCCGCACGGTCGGGCTGATGGTGCTGGACCTGGCCAACCCGTTCTTCACCGAGGTCGCCCGCGGCGTCGAGGACGCGGCCAGCGAGCACGGGTACGCGGTGCTGCTGTCGTCGTCCGCCGAGTCCGACGAGCGCGAGCGGCGCAACCTGCGGGTGTTCGCCGAGCAGCGGGTCCGCGGCGTGCTGATCACCCCCGTGGACGACGGGCGGCAGGCCGACCGGCTGCGCGAACGCGGCATCCCGGTCGTCCTGCTGGACCATCCCACGCCCCGCGCCAACCAGTGCTCGGTGGCGGTCGACGACGTGGCGGGCGGCGAGATGGCGGTGGGACGGCTGCTGGACGACGGCGCCCGGACGCTCGGGTTCGTCACCGGCCCGTCGGCGCTGCGGCAGTGCGCGGACCGGCGCAAGGGCGCGCTGCGGGCCCTGCGCGAGGCCGGGCTGCCGCGCGAGGCGATGCGGGAGCTGACCGTCCCCGCGATGAACGCGCGCGCGGGCCAGGAGGCGGCGCGGCGGCTGCTGGACGAGGGCGACCTGCCCGACGCCATCTTCTGCGCCAACGACCTGCTCGCGCTGGGCGTGCTGCGGGTGCTGCTGCAGGCGGGGGTGAAGGTGCCCACCGACGTGGCCCTCATCGGCTACGACGACATCGAGTTCTCCGCCGCGGCCGCCGTGCCGCTCAGTTCGGTGCGCCAGCCCACCTACCAGCTCGGCCGCATCGCGACCGAGCTGCTGCTGGAGGAGTGCGACGACCCCGACGGGCACGCCCACCAGCAGGTGATGTTCCAGCCGGAGCTGGTGGTGCGCGAGTCCAGCCGCCGCGTCGTCGCCGACGACGCCGGGACCGCGCCGCCCCCTCTCGGCGCGGACGGCTCCGAGGAGGGCCGATGAAGGTCGCGCTGTTCCTCACGTGCCTGAACGACACGCTGTTCCCCGGCACCGGCAAGGCGGTCGTGCGGCTGCTGACCCGGCTGGGCCACGAGGTCGACTTCCCGCAGGCGCAGACGTGCTGCGGGCAGATGCACTTCAACACCGGCTACCGCAGGCAGGCCGTGCCGCTGGTGCGCGGTTTCGCCGACGCGTTCGCCGGATACGACGCGGTCGTGACGCCGTCGGCGTCCTGCGGGGCGATGGTCCGCGACTGGCATCCGCGGCTCGCCGCCGACTCCGGCGACCGCGCCCTCGCCGCGCGCGTGGCGGAGCTGACGCCCAAGGTCTACGAGCTGTCGGAGTTCCTGGTCGACGTGCTCGGCGTGACGGACGTGGGCGCCTACTTCCCGTACCGCGTCACCTACCACCCGACCTGCCACTCGCTGCGCATGCTGCGCGTCGGCGACCGGCCGCTGCGGCTGCTGCGCGAGGTGCGCGGCATCGACCTGGTCGAGCTGCCCGAGGCGGCCGAGTGCTGCGGGTTCGGCGGCACGTTCGCGCTGAAGAACGCCGAGGTGTCGGCCGCGATGTGCGCCGACAAGGTCGCCAACGTGCGGCGCACCGGCGCCGAGGCCCTGTGCGCGGCCGACAACTCCTGCCTGATGCACATCGGCGGGGCGCTGACCCGCACCCGGTCCGGCGTGCGCACGGTGCACCTGGCCGAGATCCTCGCCTCGACGGAGGAGGACCACGCATGACCGGCGGCACCGCCCGCGGCCCCGGCGCCATGCCGACGTACCTGGGGATGCCGTCGTTCCCCGACGCGGCCCGGCGCGGGGTGGCCGACACCCGGCTGCGCCGCAACCTGGCGCACGCCACGTCCACGATCCGCGAGCGCCGCGCGGCGGCCGTCGCCGAGCTGGACGACTGGGCCGCGCTGCGCGAGGCCGGCCGGCAGATCAAGGACCACGTGCTGGAGAACCTCGGCCACTACCTGCGCCTGCTGGAGGAGAAGGTCACCGAGGCCGGGGGCACGGTGCACTGGGCCCGCGACGCCGCCGAGGCCAACCGGATCGTCACCGACCTGGTGCGGGCGACCGGCGAGACCGAGGTCGTCAAGGTCAAGTCGATGGCCACCCAGGAGATCGGGCTGAACGAGGCGCTCGCCGAGGCGGGCATCGCCGCGTACGAGACCGACCTCGCCGAGCTGATCGTGCAGCTCGGCGGCGACCGCCCGTCGCACATCCTGGTCCCGGCCGTCCACCGCAACCGCGCCGACATCCGCGACATCTTCCGCCGCGCCATGCCGGACGCCCCGGACGGGCTGTCGGACGCGCCCGCCGAGCTGGCCGAGGCCGCGCGCCGCCACCTGCGCGCCAAGTTCCTGTCGGCGAAGGTCGCGGTGTCCGGGGTGAACTTCGCCGTCGCCGAGACCGGCACGCTCGTGGTGCTGGAGTCGGAGGGCAACGGCCGGATGTGCCTGACGCTGCCCGAGACGCTGATCTCGGTGATGGGCATCGAGAAGATCGTGCCGACCTGGCGGGACCTGGAGGTGTTCCTGCAGCTCCTCCCCCGCTCCTCGACGGCCGAGCGGATGAACCCGTACACCTCCGCGTGGACCGGGGTCACGGCCGGCGACGGGCCGTCGGACTTCCATCTCGTCCTGCTGGACAACGGCCGCACCGCGACGCTGGCCGACGAGGTCGGACGGCAGGCGCTGCGCTGCATCCGCTGCTCGGCGTGCCTGAACGTCTGCCCCGTCTACGCGCGGGCGGGCGGGCACGCGTACGGCTCGCCCTATCCGGGGCCGATCGGCGCGATCCTGTCGCCGCAGATCCGCGGCATCGGCTCGGACGTGGACGCGTCGCTGCCCTACGCGTCGTCGCTGTGCGGCGCGTGCTTCGAGGCGTGCCCGGTGGCCATCGACATCCCCGAGGTGCTGGTGCACCTGCGCGCCAGGGCGGTGGAGGAGGGGCCCAGGCATCCGGTGGAACGCGCCGCGATGGGCCTCGCGGCGTGGACGCTGCGGTCGCCCGCGCGGCTGGCGCTGGCGCAGCGCGCCGCGTCCGCCGTCCGCCGCGTGGTGGCCAGGCGCGGCCGCATCCGCCGCCTGCCGGGGCCGCTGAACGCATGGACGGACACCCGGGACGCGCCCGCTCCGCCCAAGGAGTCGTTCCGCGCCTGGTGGAAGCGCACCGGAGGGAAGGGCGAATGAGCGGACCGGAAGGGGCGCGGCACCGCCCGGACCGACGAGCGGAGGAGCGCATGAGGAGGGAAGGCGGCGCCTCATGAGCGCGCGCGACGAGATCCTCGGCCGGATCGAGAGGGTGACCGGGAAACGGTCCGCCGCCGACGTCGCCGCCTCCTACGCGCGGATCGACCGCGGCTACCGGCGCCGCCACCACGACGGGGACGTCCTGGCGCTGTTCGCCGAACGGGTCGCCGACTACCGCGCCGCGGTGCGGCTGGTGCCGTCGGACGAGCTGCCCGGCGCGGTGGCCGAGTCGCTGGCCGCGCGCGGCGCAGGCGCGTTCGCGGTGCCGTCCGGGCTGCCGGACGCGTGGCTGGCACGGGTGCCGGCCGAGCGGATCGCGCGTGACCCGGCGCCCGCCGACCTGGACGGGCTGGCGGGCGCGGTGACCGGCTGCGCCGCCGCCATCGCCGAGACCGGCACCATCGTGCTGGACCACGGCCCCGGCCAGGGGCCGCGCGCGCTGTCCCTGGTGCCCGACTACCACCTGATCGTCGTCACCGCCGACCAGGTCGCGGCCGACGTGCCCGAGGCGCTCGAGCGGCTCGACCCGTCCCGGCCCCTCACCTTCGTGTCCGGTCCTTCGGCGACCAGCGACATCGAGCTGTCGCGCGTCGAAGGCGTGCACGGCCCCCGCACTCTGGAGGTTCTGCTCGTCCCATGAACGCGTCGTCAGCGGTGTTCGCGGCCGTCGATCTCGGGGCGTCCAGCGGACGGGTGATGGCCGCGCGCGTCGGACCGGGGACCCTGGAGCTGGACGAGCTGCGGCGCTTCCCCAACCGCCCGGTGCGCGTGGCGGGAACGCTGCACTGGGACATCCTGGGCCTGTACGGCAACGTGCTGGACGGATTGCGCGCCGCGCCGCGGGAGCTGGCGTCGGTGGGCATCGACTCGTGGGCCGTCGACTACGGGCTGCTGGACCAGCGCGGGGCGCTGATCGGCAACCCCGTGCACTACCGCGACGCGCGGACCGACGGCGTCATGCGGCGGGTGCGGGACGAACTCGGCGACGCCTACCTGTACGAGGTGTCCGGCCTGCAGTTCCTGCCGTTCAACACCGTCTACCAGCTCGCCGCCGAACCCGCGGACGTCCTCGAACGGGCGCGGACGCTGCTGCTGATCCCCGACCTGCTGGGGTACTGGCTGACCGGGCGGATCGGCGCCGAGCGCACCAACGCGTCCACCACGGGGCTGCTCGACGTGCGCGACGGCGTGTGGTCCCGTTCCCTGCTGGACCGTCTGGGCCTGCCCGCCGACATCCTGCCGGACCTGCGCGAGCCCGGCGAGGTGGTGGGGAGGCTGCGTCGTGACGTGGCGGAGGAGACCGGCCTGCGCGCGGACCTGCCGGTGACGGCCGTCGCGTCCCACGACACCGCCTCGGCGGTGGCCGCAGTCCCGGCTTCCGGGGAGCGCTTCGGCTACATCTCCTGCGGCACCTGGTCGCTGGTCGGCGTCGAACTGTCCGCCCCGGTGCTCACGGAGGCCGGACGCAAGGCCAACTTCACCAACGAGGGCGGGGTGGACGGCACCGTCCGGTACCTGCGCAACGTGATGGGGCTGTGGCTGCTGCAGGAGTGCCTGCGCGCCTGGGGCGGCCCGGACCTGCCCGCGCTGCTGGCGGAGGCGGCCCAGGCGCCCGGGCTGCGTTCGCTGATCAACCCGGACGACCCCGAGTTCCTGCCCCCGGGCGACATGCCCGGCCGGATCGCCGCGCACTGCCGCCGCCTCGGCATGCCCGAGCCGCGCACGCGAGCCGAGATCGTGCGATGCGTGCTCGACAGCCTGGCGCTGGCCCACCGCGCGGCGATCCGGCAGGCGGCGGAGCTGTCCGGCCGGGACGTCGAGGTGGTGCACCTGGTCGGCGGCGGCTCCCGCAACGACCTGCTGTGCCGGCTGACCGCGGACGCGTGCGGGCTGCCCGTCGTCGCGGGTCCCGTGGAGGCCACCGCGCTGGGCAACGCCCTGGTGCAGGCCCGCGCGCACGGCGTCGTCGGCGACCTGGCGGAGATGAGGGCGCTGGTCGCCGAGACGCAGCCGCTGCGCCGTTACGAACCGCGCGGCGACGAGTCCGCCTGGTCGGCCGCCGCGGCCCGCATCGGACTCGCCTGAGGCGATCGCCGGGTCGCTTCTTCGGGCAGCTTGTCGAGCCGAACGACTCGCCTTGGGCGGCGTGGGCCGACGGTGTGCGTGTGTGCCGCACCCTCTGTGCGGCGACAAATCATCTGACACTCATCGATATCGGGGTTTCCCACGATGTCAGGGGCCGGTGCGACGGAGATCATCAAAGTGACCTCCGGTGACGTCCGACCGGAGGGGCGCGGCGGACCCCACCCCGCCGCGCTCGGTGACCGTCGTCGAGGGATCCCGTCTCGGGGTCCCGTGCAGGAGTCTCGATGCCCGCTCCCCCCGGTTTCCGCCTGCCGCCGCCGCTGCAGGTCGCCTGGCTCGTCGCCGACCCCGTGCGGTTCTTCGCCGAGGGGCGTCGCCGTTACGGCCCGGTGTTCCGCATCCGGCTGCCCGGCATGCCGCCGGAGGTGTGCGTGGCCACCGCCGAGCTGGCCGAGCAGGTGTTCGCCACCGACGGCCACGGCGGCCGCGCCGGCGTCGTGCGGCGCGCGTTCCTCGGCCCGCTGGTGGGCGAGGCGTCCCTGCTGACGCTGGACGACGACCCGTGGTGGCGGCACCGGCGGCTGCTCGCCCCGCCGCTGCACGGACGGGCGGTCGCGCGGTGGAGCGAGCGGGTGGCCGACATCGCCGCCGCCGAGATCGCCCACTGGCCGCTCGGCGTGCCGTTCGCGCTGCGCGGCCGGATGGAGCGGATCACCCTGGAAGTGATCATGCAGGTGGTGTTCGGCATCCGCGACGCCGGACGGCTGCGCCGGCTGCGCGGGCTGCTGCCGCGGCTGGTGGCGCTCGGCGGCTCGGCCGCCCTGCTGCGCCTGCCGCCGCGGCTGCGCCGGTGGGCGCTGACCTCGCCGCTGCCGCTGCGCGCCGGGTCCCTCCCCACCACCCGGTTCGCGCGGGTCCGCGACGAGGTCGACGCGATCCTCTACGACGAGATGGCCCGGCGCCGCCGCGCCCCCGATCCGGACGCGACCGACGTGCTGTCCCAGCTGCTGGCGGCGCGGGACGAGGCGGGCGAGCCGCTCACCGACCGGGAGGTGCGCGACGAGCTGATCACCCTCCTGGTCGCCGGGCACGAGACCACGGCCACCGCCCTGGCCTGGACGTTCGAACGCCTGCTGCGCGCCCCGAGGGTGCTCGCGCGGCTGCGCGAGGAGCCGTCCGCCGGGGAGGGCGGCGCCTACCTGGACGCCGTGATCAAGGAGTCGCTGCGGCTGCGGCCCGTGGTGCTCGCGACGCCGCGGGTGCTGACCGAGCCGGTCACGCTCGGCGGCCACCGGGTGCCCGCCGGGTGGGCCGCGGCGGCGGTGATCCCGCTCGTGCACTCCGACCCCGAGGTGTTCCCCGAGCCCGAGCGGTTCCTGCCCGAGCGGTTCCTGGGCCCGGACGCGGCCGCGGCCAACCGGGCGTGGCTGCCGTTCGGCGGCGGCCGCCGCTACTGCGCCGGCGCGCAGCTGGCGCTGCTGGAGATGCGGGTGATCATCACCGAGGTGCTGCGCCGGCTGGAGCTGCGGCCCGCCGACGCCGCGCCCGAGCGCGCCCGGCTCAAGGCGGTCACCCTCGTCCCGGCCCGGTCCGCCCGGGTGGTCGCCGTCCCCGCCGTGGCCCCCAGCGGGTCCGCCGTCGGCTGACGGACCGCCGCGACGACGACCCAGGAAAAGACGATCACGAGGAGCGCGTAGGAAGCCGACGGGAAGACAACCCCTACCTGAAAACTGTTGACATTTCACCGGTTCGGACGCTTGATAACAGAGGGCGGGCGTCGGGGACGCGGCCGCGCCGTCCGGTGGCGGACGGGGCGGCGCCATGACCGGCCGCGTCGCCGGCCGAATCGGTAAAGTGTCCCCTGCGACTGCCCGAAGATCAGGACAAGACAGCGGCTGCACGTCGTCAGCGCGGCGTCTCGACCGCCGTGTCGCTACTGGTGGGGTGTGGGACATGGAGGGTCGTACGGACCAGCATCCTGACGTCCTCCCGGCGCCCCTGCCGCTGGTCGGACGCCAGGACGCGCTGCGCGCCCTGGAAGACGCGCTGGACGCCACCGCCGCGGGCGAGTTCCGGTTCGTCGCCCTCGTCGGCGAACCCGGCGCGGGCAAGACCCGGCTGCTGAGCGAGCTGGCGGGCGCCGCCTCCGCGCGCAAGCTCCCCACCCGGGCGGGCCGGGCCGCCGAGTTCGAGCAGGAGATGCCGTTCGGCGCCGTCGTCGACGCCCTCGACGACCACCTGGAGGAGCACCTGCCCGACCTCGGTCCCGGCGCCACGCGGCTGCTGTCCACCGTCTTCCCGGCCCTGGCCGCCGCGCCCGCCGCCGGGGCCGCCGATCCGGCCGCCGAGAGCGCCGACGGGCGGCGGGTCGCCCGCTACCAGCTGTACCGGACGGTGCGGCGGCTGCTGGAGGAGCTGGCGGCCGCGTCCGGCCTGGTGCTGATGCTCGACGACCTGCACTGGGCCGACGAGGCCACCATCGAGCTGCTGGACCATCTGGTGCGGCACCCGCCGCGCGCCCGCGTGACGATCGCCGTGGCGTACCGGCCGGCGCAGGCGTCGCCGCGGCTGGCGGCGCTGGTGGAGCACGCGGTGCGCAACGCCCGCGCCCTGCGCGTCCCGGTCGAGCCGCTCACCGAGGAGGAGGTCGCGCAGCTGCTCGGCCTGCGGGTGCCCGACGCGCGCTGCCGGCGGCTGTACCAGGCCAGCGGCGGCAACCCGTTCTACCTGGAGGCCTTGGCGCGCAGCCCGCGGCCGCCGGTCACCGGACCGGGCGACGGCGACCTGCCGCCCGCCGTGCAGGCGGCGCTGGCGCTGGAGCTGAGCGGCCTGTCGCAGACCGCGCTGCGGGTGGCGCAGGGCGCGGCGGTCGCGGCCGACGAGTTCGACCCCGCGCTGGCCGCGGTGGCCGCCGAGGTGTCCGAGGACGCCACCCTGTCGGCGCTGGACGAGCTGGTCGCGCGCGACATCGTGCGGCCCAAGGCCGAGCGGTTCCGGTTCCGCCACCCCCTGGTGCGGCACGCCGCCTACGGGTCGGCCGCGGCCGGATGGCGGCTGGCCGCGCACGGCCGCATCGCCGCGTACCTGGCGAAGATCGGCGCGCCCGCCGCGCAGCGCGCCCGGCACGTGGAGCGGTCGGGACGGGTCGGCGACCCGGCCGCGATCGCCACGCTGGTGGAGGCGGCCCGCACGTTCACCGGGCAGGCCCCGGTCACCGCGGCGCACTGGCTGCGGGCCGCGCTGCGCCTGATGCCGGAGAACATGGCCGAGCCGCCCGAGCCCGCCGACGGCGGACCGCCGCTGCCGTCCCGGCTGGACCTGCTCATGGAGCTGGCGCAGGTCGAGTCGCTGGGCGGCCGCCTGGCCGAGGGCCGGGAGACGGCCCGCACGCTGCTGCGGCTGCTGCCGCCCGACGACTACGACCGCCGCGCCACCGCGGCGCGGCTGTGCGCGCTGATGGAACGGCTGCTGGGCCGTCCGCACGAGGCGCGGGCGCTGCTGCTGGACGAGCTGCGCCGCATCCCCGACCCGGCGTCGCCGACCGGCGTCCCGCTGCGGCTGCGGCTGGTCGCCGAGAGCCTGTTCCGCGGCGACTTCCGCGCGGCCCGGGCCGTCCTGGAGAACATGCCCGAGAACGGCGGCGAGGGCTGGCCCCCGGCCGTCCGGATGGCGGTCACCGCGCTGCGGCCCATGTCGTCGTTCCTGTCGGGCAACCTGGCCGACGCGCTCCGGCACGCCGAGACCGCCGACCGGCTGGTGGCCGAGGCGTCCGACGACGAGCTGGCCGAATGGCTGGACGCGGTGGCCTGGCTGTGCTGGGCCGAGCACATGATGGGCCGCTACGGCGCGTCCCGGCGGCACTTCGAACGCGCGGTGTCGGTCGCCCGCGGCACCGGCCAGAGCTACATCCTCGCCACCCTGCTGACCGGGCAGGCCCGGGCCTCCACCATGGAGGGCCGGCTGACCGAGGCCGCGATGATCGCCGAGGAGGCGGTCGAGACCGCCCGGCTGCTCGGCGCGGCGCCGCAGCTGGCCGGGGCGCTGACCCAGCAGTCCCTGACGATCGGCCTGACGGGGGACGCCAAGGAGGCGCTGCGGCTGGCCGAGGAGGCGCTGCGCGCGGGCGCCGACGGCGGCGAGTGGTACGGGGCGCAGGCCCAGTACGCCAAGGCCCGGGCCCTGCTCGACCTGTCGCAGGTCGACGCGGGCGTCGAGGCGATGATGACGGCCTGCAACGGGTTCGGCGAGGTCATCCTGCTCGACTACGACACCCGCCTGGCCTGCTGCGAGATCATGGCCGAGGTCGCCGCGCAGCGGGGCCGCGACGAGGACGCGGCGCTGTGGGCCGACCGCGCCGAGCGGGTCGCCGACCCGCAGCTGGACAGCGACCGCGCGCGGGCCACGCTGGCGCGCTCGCACGCGCGCCTGTCGGCCGCCCCGGAGGACGCCGCGCGCCTGGCCCGGGAGGCCGCCGCGCTGTTCGAGGCGTGCTACGCGCGCGTCGACGTCGGCCGGGCGCGGCTGGCCGCCGGGGTCGCCGCGGCCCGCGCCAAGGACCGCGCCGCCGCCCGCGAGGACCTGCGCGCCGCCGCGGAGATCTTCGCCGCGTGCGGCGCCCGCCTGCTGCACTCCAAGACCATGTACGAGCAGCGGCGGCTCGGCGTCCGCACGGCGGGCGCCGGGCGCGGCGGGTCGGGCCGCCGGGGCGGCGAGGAGCAGTTCGGCCTGTCGCAGCGGGAGTTCGAGGTCGCCATGCTCGTCGCCGACGGGCTGACCAACCAGCAGATCGCCGAGCGGCTGTTCATCAGCGTCCGCACCGTCGAGACGCACCTGTCGCACATCTTCTCCAAGCTCGACATCACCTCCCGGGTGAACCTGGTCAAGGCGCTGGCGCGGCTGCAGGTCACCGCGCAGGACGAGTAGCAGGCCGAGCAGCAAGACGAGTAGCAGGCCGAGTAGCAGGACGAGCAGCCCCGCCCGGGCGCGGCGCCGCGGCGCCGCACTCGCGGGCGGACCCGGGTCGCCGTCGAAACGATCGCGGCGCGCGCCGCGTCAAATGACACTGCGGGGACGTCCGGATAAACACGCACGAGACGTCGCTGTGAAAGACGCTTCGGAAGTCAGGGTTTACCACGATGTCCCCGGACCGAGGGGGACGCCATGGTTGTTCCCGAGCTGGGGGAGGTCGAAGGAATGAAGCGACCCGTCGCGCGCTACACGCACGAAGGCGTGGAGAAGGCCGACATCTCGGTGCACCCGTTCGCCACCGAGGACGGTCTGGGGCTGAGCCTGACGCGCTTTCACCGCGCCGACTGCGACGACGTCGTGCTGCTCGTGCACGGACTGCCCGCGTCCAGCGACATGTTCATCATGCCCGAGCACCGCAACATGACGAACTTCCTGCTGGACAACGGGTACACCGACGTCTGGGCGCTCGACTTCCGGATGAGCAACCGGTTCCCCTACAACGCCGAGACCAACCACTACAGCCTCGACGACATCGCGCTGTACGACCACCCCGCCGCCATGCGGGAACTGCGCCGCCACATCGGGGGCCGGCGGGTGCACGTCGTCGCGCAGTGCCTGGGCGCCGTGTCGTTCTTCATGAGCATGTCCGCGGGGTTGGTCACCGACGTCGCCAGCGCGGTGACCAACAGCGTCTCCCTGGTCACCCGCGTGCCGGCCTGGTCCCGGCTGAAGCTCAAGTACGGCCCCGGGATCGTCGAGTACGGCTTCGGCGTGTCGGTGCTGGACGCCTACTCGGCGCGGGCGGGCCGCTTCACCCGCAACCGCATGATCTCCCGTCTGGTGTCGGCGGTGCACAACGAGTGCGACAACCCCGACTGCCACATGGTCAGCTTCATGTGGGGCACCGGGCGGCCGGCGATGTTCTACGACCACGACAGCCTCGCTCCCGAGACGCACCAGCGGTGGGCCGACCTGTTCCCGGTCACCGGGCTGAGCTACTACCGGCACATCTACAAGATGGTCAAGGCCGGGCACGCGGTGAAGAACCGCCCCGGTGACCCGCGCTACGCCGCGCTGCCCGACGACTACCTGCGCGGCGCCGCCGAGAACCTGCCGCCCACGTTGTTCCTGACCGGTTCGGACAACCGGGTCTTCACCGACTCCAACATCGTCTGCCACCGGATCCTGTCGCGGCGGGCGCCGGGCCGGCACACGCTGAAGGTCATTCCGCGGTACTCGCACGTGGACCCGATCGTCGGCCGCAACGCGCACGTGGACGTCTTCCCCGCGATCCTGGAGCACATCCGGCAGCACAGTCTCACCCGGCAGGTGGCCTGATGGAGCATGTCGACACGGTGGTCGTCGGCTCGGGGTTCGGCGGGTCGGTGGCCGCGTACCGGATGGCGGAGGCCGGACGGTCGGTCGTGCTGCTGGAGCGCGGCCGGCCCTACCCGCCCGGCAGCTTCCCCCGCGGCCCCGCCGAGATCGGCCGCGCGTTCTGGGACCCCGAGGCCGGGCTGTACGGCATGTACGACGTGTGGAGCTTCAAGGGCTTCGACTCGGTGGTGTCGTCCGGCCTCGGCGGCGGGTCGCTGATCTACGCCAACGTGCTGCTGCGCAAGGACGAGCGCTGGTTCGTCACCGACCTGCCGGGCGGCGGGTACGAGCCCTGGCCGGTCAGCCGCGCCGATCTCGACCCGCACTACGACGCGGTCGAGGAGATGATCGGCGTCGCCCCCTACCCGCTCGACCGGGAGCCCTACCGCGACACGCCGAAGACGCAGGCGATGCAGGACGCCGCGGCCGAGCTGGGGCTGCACTACAGCCTGCCGCCGCTGGGCATCAGCTTCGCGCCGTCGCGCGGCGCCGAGCCGGGGGTGGGCCTGCCGATCGCCGAGCCCGCCTACGGCAACGTCCACGGCGTGAAGCGGCGCACGTGCCGGCTGTGCGGCGAGTGCGACATCGGCTGCAACGACGGCGCCAAGAACAGCCTCGACCACACGTACCTGTCGGCGGCCGCGTTCCACGGGGCCGACCTGCGCACCGAGCACGAGGTCAAGGCGATCCGTCCGCGGCCCGGCGGCGGCTACGAGGTCGACTACGTCCACCACGACGTCGACGTCCCCAAGGGCAGGCGGCCGGTCCGCACCATCGCGTGCTCGCAGCTGATCCTGGCGGCGGGCACCTACGGCACGACGTTCCTGCTGCTGAAGTCGCGCGAGGCGTTCCCGAAGCTGAGCGCGGCGCTCGGCACCCGGTTCAGCGGCAACGGCGACCTGCTGTCGTTCCTGCTCAAGGCCAAGGACCGCAACCGGATCCGGCCGCTGGACGCCAGCCGCGGACCGGTGATCACCAGCACGATCCGGCTGCCGGACGCCCTGGACGGCGCGCCGGGCGCCGGCCGCGGCGCCTACATCCAGGAGGGCGGCTACCCGTCGTTCGTCGACTGGATGGTGCCGGGGCTGGAGCCCGACGAGCAGATCGTGCGGGTCGTGAAGTTCCTGTGGCAGCGGTTCGTGGAGTTCTTCAAGGACGCCCCGGACACCAACATCTCCAAGGAGCTGTCCGACCTGATCGGCGACGGCGCGCTGTCGGTCAGCTCGCTGCCGCTGCTGGGCATGGGGCGCGACGTCGCCGACGGGCGCCTGGAGCTGCGCGGCGGGCGGCTGAACGTGTCGTGGAGCGCCGAGACCAGCGAGGCGCACTACGCGCGGTTGCGCAAGACCATGCGGGCCATGGCCGACGTGCTCGGCGCGGAGTACGCCGACGCCGGCGACCAGATGCTGTTCCGCAAGCGGGTCATCACGGTGCACCCGCTGGGCGGCGCGCCGATGGGCCGCCACGAGGGCGAGGGCGTCTGCGACGCCTTCGGCGAGGTGTTCGGCTACCCGGGCCTGTTCATCGCCGACGGGGCGGCGATGCCCGGCCCGGTGGGGCCGAACCCCTCGCTGACGATCGCGGCGATGGCCGACCGCCTGTGCAGCCACGCGCTGGAGCGCGGCGGCCGCCGGCGGACGGTCCTCGGGCCGCCCGAGGAGAACGGGGCCGCGACGGACGCGGGCAACCCGAAGGGCACGGGGGCCGGGCCGGCCTCGGGGGAGGCCGGCCCGCCTGAAGGGGCGGGGGACGGCGCGGCGTACGGCACGGATTCGGGGAGCCCCGAGCGGGACCGGGGGTCGTCCCGCGGGGCGTCCGCCCGTACGTCGCTGTCGTTCACCGAAGTGATGAAGGGGTTCGTGACGTTCGGCGAGAGCGACCCGCGCGCGGGGGAGGTCGCGGAGGAACGCGAACGCCTCACGTTCCGCCTCACCATCACCGCGGACGACGTGGACCGTTTCCTGGCCGAGCCCGAGCACACCGCACGGGCCGAGGGGTGGGTGGAGTCCGCCGGTTGCGGGGGCCGGCGGACCGTCCGGCGGGGCCGGTTCAATTGTCTCGCGCCCGGCGGCGCGGACGATCGCCGGCTGATGAAGTACCGGCTGTACTTCACCGACGGCGAGGGCCGGCCCCGCACCCTGGTCGGGCACAAGAACGTCGTGCACGGTCCGCCCACGCGGATCTGGCCGGACACCTCGACCCTGTACGTGCGGATCCTGGACGGCCACGTGCCCGAGGGCGGGGACGCGGACGCGACGGCGGTGGCCGCGGGCGTGCTGCACATCCGGCTGCCCGACTTCGCCCGCCAGCTGGCGACGTTCCGCGCGTCCGGCGAGGACGCCGCGGAGGCGCTGGTGCGGTTCGGTCGGTTCTTCGCCGGCGCGCTGTGGGATGTGTACGGCCCCCACGCGAAGTGACGGGGATCGCGTCGGGGCCGTCCGGACGCGCGGCGCGAGGGAATTGCGGGGTGCCCTCGCGCCGCGCCTCTTTTCGCGTCGCGTCTCTTTTCAGATGGCGCCTCTCTCCGGGCCGCGTCTCTCTCCGGGCCGCGCCTCTTTCCGGGCTGTGCCTCTTCCCGGGCTGGGCGCCGGTCAGGCGTCGGCGAGACGGGACCGGTAGACGTCGCGGGCCTGGGCGATGAGGTCGAGGTGGTCGGCGAGCTGCCGCTCGTCGTCGCGCTGGGCCTCCGCGCGGATCAGCCGTTCCAGGCCGTCGAGGTAGTCCAGGCACCAGCGCACGTCGGCGGGGCGCGCGACGCGGCGCCCGGCGACGTCGATGTACACGGGGCTGGTGTGGGCGTACACGCCGGCGGAGTGCATGGACCGCAGGTGCGGCGGGCCGGTCGCCACGGCGACGACGTAGGTGGGCTCGCCGACGGTGAGTTCCGCGGTCAGCTCGGGCGGGGAATCCTTGGCGAGGACGCCGTCGGCCGTGCGCAGCTCCAGCTCGAGCACCTCGGGGCCGATGGTGCGGGCGGTGACGGCGACCGTGTCGCCGGGGGCCAGGTCGAGCGCGTCGCCGGGGCCGTGGCCGTCGACGTCCAGCTCCAGCCAGGGGCCGGTGGTGGCGAAGGTGCGGCCGCGGCGGATCGCGTCGGCGAACGCGGCGGCGG
This sequence comes from Actinomadura viridilutea, assembly GCA_003001795.1. GTDB lineage: Bacteria > Actinomycetota > Actinomycetes > Streptosporangiales > Streptosporangiaceae > Spirillospora > Spirillospora viridilutea. Next base: position 116,815 of record PVNI01000002.1, read on the forward strand.
TCAGCGGCCCGTCCACGCGGGCGTAGACGCGCGCCCAGCCGGGCGGGCTGGACTGGCTGCCCCGCCGCTGGAACGACAGCATGGCGTCGGTGCCCGCGGTGACCGCCAGGGCGTTGCCCGCCCCGACCAGCCGCCGGTAGACGACCGCGGCGGCCTGGACGGACGAGTGGTTGAGCACGTCGAGCGAGTCGACCAGGCCGAGCGCGGCGTCGACCACGATCTCTCGGGCGGAGCAGTCGCGGCCGCCCCGCAGCGCGGCCTCGGGCGGGTCGTCCTCGCCGATCGGCATGTGGAAGGGGTGGCTGTAGCCGAGGACGGCGCCCAGGCGGCGCAGTTCGGCGCAGCCCTCGGCGTTGGGCGGCCAGTCGGCGGTGCCGAGGAACCCGGTGTGGTAGCGGCCGGGCGGCGCGGTGACGCCGAACGCGTACAGGTGGCCGAGCAGGTCGTTGCGGTACTCGACGCCGAGGCGGGCCACGTGCGCGGCGTCCGACCAGGGCAGGTCCGCGCCGGCCCAGTGGTCGAGGGCCTCGCGGTCGTACACCCGCTCGGAGGCGACGTTCCCGGCGACCAGGTTGAGCACGTGCAGGTCCTCGCCGTGCTGGACGGCGGCGGCGTGGGCGGGCGTGCCGACCGTGTCGCCCGCCCAGTTCATGTGGACGTGCATGTCGCCGCCGTACCAGCCGCGGGCGGCCGCGTCGTACAGCCGCTGGGGCGTCAGCTCGACGAGCGTCTCGCGCCCGGCCTCGGGAGTGACGACCAGTTCCGCGGTGCGGTATTCCATGCCGCGGGTGACGCGCACGGTCAGCGGTTCGGCGGGGACGTCGAGCACCAGGTCGTCGCCGTGGAAGTAGGGCATGCGGTGGGCGTCCAGCCTGCGGGGGACGCCGTCGGGGTACCAGCCCTGGCCGTTCTCCCCCGCGACGCTCCACCGGCAGGGCACTCCGGCGCGCAGCCGCAGGCGGGCCTTGGCGGCGGGGCGGGAGAGCGCGTCGAGCGACACCGCCGTCCCGTCCACCACGATGCGGGAGTCGGCGCGGACGGGGACGATCCGGGCGCCGCGCGGCGGGACGCGGTGCGGTTCGCCGTCCACCTCCACGGTGACGGCCTCGTCGCGTGAGGAGTCCAGGAGCAGGGGGGTGCGCGGCACCGTGCCGGGCAGCCGCACCTGGGTGACGGCCTCCAGCGAGACGCCGTCCGGGGTGAGGCGCAGCGCGGCCAGGTTGTCGAGCACGCGCCCGTCGAGGACGTCCCGGATGATCTCGTCGATGTCGAGCCCGGCGATGACCTCCCGCAGCTCGGCGTCGGTGGCGCCGGGACGGCGCGCGGCGGCGGCGCGCTGGAGGGCGCTCCAGAACTCCATCCCGCCCATGAGGTACGCGCTGGTCTCGATCTCCCGGACGTAGGGGATGGGGTCTTCGCCCCAGGTGGGGCCGTGTTCGGCGAGAAGCCTCCGGTATTCGGCCAAGGCTTCGCGCACTCGGGCGGGCAGTTCCGGGTCGGCGGGGTCGGGTGGCTCGCAGTCGTGCATGGTGACCTCCCCGTCATCGGGCATGGCGGCCAGCGTCGCACGCAACCCCTGAGCGGCAAAGGGTCCGGTGCGGCCGGATTCGTCGGGGGAAGCGGTTCCTCCCACCCGGATGGAGAATCCTCCGCCCGGGATGCGGTCACTTTCCTCGGGCCGCGCCGTGCGCGCCGGGACGGCCGAGCCGCTCGCGGGCGAAGCGGGTCATCCCCCACGGCTTGTAGACGGACAGCACCGTCATGAACGTGTACAGCGCCAGCGCGACGCAGGGCGCGACCAGCACGTCGGACGCGGCGGCGCCGACCTCGGGCGGCGTGCGCAGGGCGTCGCGGGCGGCCTGCTCCAGGCCGGGACGCAGCGCCGCGACCGTCGCGGTGAACGCGACCAGGGTCAGCACCAGCTTGGTGAGCACCCAGTGGTACCGGAGCAGCCCCCAGCGCGTGCCCATGCCCAGCAGGACGCCGGTGACGAGGGTGAACAGCGCGACCGGGATCAGCAGGACGTCGCCGAACACGTCCATCGCCACGTACGCGGCCCGGATCGTCTCGGGGTCGTCGCTGATCCGGCCGGTGACGCTGAGGGTGAGCAGGCCCACGTCCAGCCCCAGCCAGGACACCGCCGCGATCACATGGATGAGCAGTGTGAGCTTGCGCATGCGCGGCGACAGCCGCTTCGGACCGCGGCGGGGGTCGGCTCCGGCCGAGGGGCCGGCGGAGCCGGCGGGCGGGGAGGTGCGGCGGCGTTCCGTCTGCGCGACGTGCGTCGTGGTGTCCATGCCGCCGAGGGTGTCGCGGAGGTTCCGGGCGCCACATCGCACGGGCGGAGGCTTCGGGGCTGCCGCGCTCGTCGTACCCGGCGCGGCGCGGCCTACCCCGGACAAGGTAGCCGTCGCGGCGCCGCCGCCCGTCCCGCCGAATTCCTCGCCGGAACGTTGAACCCGCCCCCGGGCGCGCCCCGTACTGCTTGCCGACGCGTCACCACGCCACAGCAGAGGAGGCACATGAACGTCCGGGGACGGGTCGTCCTCATGGGGAGCGCGGTCGCGGCCTGCACGACGCTCGCGGGCTGCAACCTGTTCAGCGGCGGCGGCGTCCCTGGGGGCACGGTGCCGGGAGGTCCGGTTTCGGGTGCGCCCGCGGCGGCCCCGGCCAGGCCCACCACCGGAGGGTGGCCCTGGCGGGGGACGCCGCCCATCGAACCCCGCGGCGCCGCCGCTCCGACCGGCCTGCGCGCCATGGACGACTACCAGCTCGGCAGGATCCTCGTCGACAACCGGGGACGCGCCGTGTACCGGTACGACCGCGACAGCCCCAACCCGTCGGTGTCGCGGTGCGTCGGGCCCTGCGCGCAGACGTGGCCGCCGGTGCTGTGGAAGCCGAACCTGTCCATCACCGGCGTGGACCCGACCAGGGTCGGCCGGATCCGGCGCCCCGACGGGACCGTCCAGGTCACCGTGGGCGGCTGGCCGCTCTACCACTACTCCGAGGACTCCTCGCCCGGCGACCAGAACGGCCAGGGGGTGAACAACCTCTGGTTCGTCGCCCGGCCCAACGGCACCAAGGCCCAGGTGCCCGGCGGTTCCGGCGCGGGGGCCGTCCCAGGCGGCTGACCCCCTCCCCCTTTCAGACGTCCCGTTCCCCCATCAGCGGAGAAACCCCCCAATGGCCCACAAATCTTCGACCGCCGTGTCGCCGTCGCGCCGCCGCGCCCGCCGCGGCGGCGACGGCGACGCCGGACCCTGGAGCTGGTTCCGCGGTCCGCGTCCCGTCGACGCGGTGGACGACCAGGTGATCGTCACCGAGCTGTACCGCGTGTACGGCCGTCCGCTGCTGTCGTTCGTGCTGCGGCTGACCGGCGGCGACCGGCACTGGGCCGAGGACGTCGTCCAGGAGACGATGATCCGCGCCTGGCGCAGCGCGCACCAGCTCGACGCCAACGCGACCTCGCTGCTGCCGTGGCTGGCCACCGTCGCGCGCCGGATCGTCATCGACGACCAGCGCCGCAAGAACGCCCGGCCGCAGGAGGCGGGCGAGGGCCCGCTGGAGAACCTGCGCGCCCCCGACGGGTTGGAGGACCTCCTGCGCTCTGTCGTCGTCTCCGAAGCCCTCCAGTCGCTGTCCCCCGCGCACCGCGAGATCCTCAACGAGACCTACTTCCGGGACCGTTCGGTCAACGAGGCCGCCCGGCATCTGGGCATCCCCGTCGGCACGGTCAAGTCCCGGGTCTACTACGCGCTCCGGGCGCTGCGTGTGGCCCTGGAGGAAAGGGGGGTCACGCCGTGACCACGGGCACTTCGCACATCGACGTCGGCGCGTACGCGCTCGGCCTGCTGGAGGAGCCGGACCGCCGCGCCTTCGAGGCTCACCTGAGCACCTGCATGCCCTGCCACGAGGAGCTGGCCGTGCTGCGGGGGGTGGCGGCGCAGCTGGACGGCATGCCGCCGATCGAGGACCCGCGCGACGCCGAGCCCGTCCCGCCGCCGCCCGAGGTGGTCACCGACATGCTGCGGTACCGCGCGCGCAAGGCGCGGCGCGGCCGGGTGGCGCGCGCGCTGGTCGGCGCGGCGGCCGGGGTGGTGCTGCTGGCGGGCGCGTTCGGCACGGGCCTCACCATGGGCGGCGACCGGGCCGGGGACGGCGGCGCGGGCGCCGGTGGAAGCGCGGCGGCCGTCGGCGCCGGCGCGGTCCAGGTCGTGGACGGCAGCGTCGAGAAGCTCATGCGGGAGGGGCGCCGCGTCGAGGCCACCGATTCCGCCAGCGGCGTGACCGGCACGGTCGCGATGGAGGGCAAGCAGTGGGGCAGCCGGGTGGGGCTGCGCCTGGCGAAGGTGCGCGGACCGCTGCAGTGCGAGCTGGTCGCCGTGGACCGGACGGGCCGCGCGCACACGGTGGTCGGCTGGTCGGTCCCGCCCAAGGGCTACGGCGTGCCGGGCTCCCCGGCCCCGCTGATGGTGCAGGGCGGCACCGCGCTGACGCCCGACGAGATCGCCCGCTTCGAGGTGCGGACGATCGGCCGGAACGGCGGCCGCACGCTGCTCACCGTGCCCGCCTGAGACCACCGGGGAGGTGCCGGATGACCCCGCGGCCGCACCTCCCCCTTCCGCCCCGCCCGGAGCGCTGCCCGGGGCGGCGTCCGGCCCATCCCCGCCTTGGGCCGGCCGCGACCCCGTTCCGGGCCGAGGGTGAACGGCTGCACGGCCACGGCTCCGTCCTCGTGGCCGTGCAGCCTTCTTTTTCTGCCCGCAGGTCGGGGACCTTCCCGGTTCTTCGGACGCGCGCGTTCACGGCAGCAGATCGGCGCGATGGCGGGCGAGGGCGAGCGCGGGATAGCAGTCTTCGGGCAGGGGCGCGTCGGTGTTGAGGGCGGCGCGCAGCCGCGGCCCTGCCGCGGCCGGGTCGCAGGGCTGCACGACGCACAGTTCGGCCTGCATCGCCCGGCGGGCGGCGTTCATGAGCGCGGGCACGTCCCCCACGATGACGACCTCGCTCGGGACGTCGTCGTGCCCCAGCCGGACGGCGAGCGCATGCAGATCGGACCCGTCGGGGACGTAGCGGAATTCGCAGATGATCCTGTCGCCGTCCAGGGGTCCCTCTTGGACGAGCCAGACTTGGCCAGGGGCCACCTGGCCGAGTCGCCGAGCCCAGGGCGGGCCCTCGTCCGGGCCGCCGGCGGCGCGCGCGGCCGCCGGGCGGGCCTCGGCGGGCCCGATCGCGGCGAGGGCGCGCAGGAACAGGCGCGCGGCGGGCGTTCCGGCGGACCGCAGGGCGGTGATCAGGTCCGCGAGGGCGGCGCGGCGCGCCGCGGCGTCGGGGGCCGCCGCCTCCAGCGTGCCGAGCTGCGCGGACGTCCACACCTCGGCCCGCAGCGCGGCGCCGAGGGCGGGCAGTTCGTCGGCCGCCCGCACGTACGCGTCGTACACCTCGCGCAGGCCGGGCAGCATCAGCGCAGGGCCGCCGCCGGGGCCAGCGTTCCGTCGGGTGGTGCTCACCGGTTCAGGGTAGGCGCCGCCGACGCGTCCCGCGGACGACGCCGGGCGGGCCTCGGCGGCCCCGGTTCGGGTGTCCGCCCGGATGATCGCCGCGGGTCGGTGCTTTGCGAGGATGGGCGGGTGACCACCGAGTACAGCGGGACCGGGGACCCGCGGCGCAGCCTGGAGCTGCTGTGGGGCGCGCAGGAGCGGCGGCCCAGGCGCGGTCCGCGTCCGCGCCTGACCGTGGAGGGCATCGCCGCCGCGGCGATCCGGCTCGCCGACGCCGAGGGCCTGGAGGCCCTGTCGATGCGGCGCATCGCCGACGAGCTCGGCGTGTCCACGATGGCGATCTACACGTACGTGCCGGGCAAGGCCGAGCTGATCGACGTCATGCTGGACCGCGTGCACGGGGAGCTGACCCCGCCCGACGGCGTGCCCGGCGGCTGGCGGGCCCGGCTGGAGCACGTGGCGCGGGAACGCTGGGCGCTGTACCACCGCCATCCGTGGATGCTGCAGGTGTCCACCGGACGGCCGCCGCTCGGCCCGAACCTGCTGGACGCGTACGAGGCCGAGCTGCGCGCCGTGGACGGCCTCGGCCTGAGCGACGTGGAGATGGACTCGGTGATCTCCCTGGTCACCGGGTTCGCCCAGAGCGCGGCGCGCACGTCGGTGGAGGTGGCCCAGGCCGAGCGCCGCACCGGCATGACCGACGAGCAGTGGTGGCAGGCCACCGCGCCCGTGCTCCAGAAGCACGCCGACTTCCGCCGCTACCCGCTCGCCGACCGGGTCGGCACGTCCGCGGCCCGCGAGTACGGCGGCGCCGTCGGGCCGGAGCACGCGTTCGAATTCGGCCTGCGCCGCGTCCTGGACGGCGTCGAGGTCCTGATCCGCTCGCGCGTCGGCGGCGGCTGACCGCGCCCCGGCTCAGCGGCCGCGGCGGCGCGGGTTGGCGTGCCGGGTCGGTTCGGCTGCGGCCGGGTCCTCCGGCCACGGGTGACGCGGGTAGCGGCCGCGCAGCTCCGCCCGTACGGCCCGGTACCCGTCGCGCCAGAACGAGGCCAGGTCGGCGGTGACGGCGGCGGGACGCCCGGCCGGGGACAGCAGGTGCACCACCACCGGGACGCGTCCCCCGGCCAGGCGGGGCGCGGCGTTCCAGCCGAACAGCTCCTGCAGCTTGACGGCCAGCACCGGACGTTCACCGGAGTAGTCCACGCGGATGCGGGACCCGGACGGCACCTCGATGCGCTCGGGCGCCAGCTCGTCGAGCCGCGCGGCGCACTCCCACGGCAGCAGGGCGCGCAGCGCGGCGGCGACGTCGATGCGGGCCAGGTCGGCGCGGCGCCGGGCCCCGGACTCGGCGATCCAACGCGCGGCGTGGTCGGCGAGGGCCTCGTCGTCCACCCGCGGCCACGGCTCGCCGAGGACGCGCCGGCAGAACGCCAGCCGTTCGCGCAGCGCCACGGCCGCGGGCGTCCAGGTGAGCAGATCCAGCCCTTCGGCGCGCAGCCCGTCCAGCAGCGCGGCGCGCACCCGCTCGGGATCGGGGTCGGGCAGCGGACGGACGGCCAGCTCGATCGCGCCGAGCCGTTCGACGCGGTGGGCGGCCACGTCGCCGTCCCGCCAGGCGACCTGTTCGACCTCGGCCAGCATCGGCGCGGCGGCGAGGCGGGCGACGTCCTCGTCGACGACGACGCCCAGCCGGACGCGCGCCGAGGCCGCCCCGGCGGGACGGTCGGCCACCGCCACGGCCAGCCACTCGGCGCGGGCCGCCGCCAGCGCCGACCCCTCGGCGAGGGCGGCGCCCGTGCCGGACGCCATCAGCCAGCCGCCGTCGGGCCGCGCCTTCGCCACGCGCTCGGGGAACGCCAGCGCGACCACCGTGCCCGCCACCGCGTCGTCGTACCCGGGCCCCGTCGGGTCGTCCGGGTTCGACAGGTCGGGCGAGGCCGAACGGAGGTCCGCGGGGAGGGCGTTCTCCAGGCGCCGCGCCTCGTCGCGCCAACGGGCGGCGTAGGCGTCGGGGGGCGGGCCGCCGCGGCGCAGCGTCCGCCACAGCGCGGTCAGGTCGTCGCCCGCGCCGCGGGGCGGCGGCTCGGACAGCAGCGCGACCACCTGCGCGGCGGCGCGTCCGCCGACCCGCGCGGCGCCGTCCACCAGGGCCCGGGCCAGCCTCGGGTGGACGCCGACGCGCACGAAGGCGCGCCCGCGTTCGGTGGCCCTGCCGTCGCCGTCCACCGCGCCGATGGCCCGCAGCGTGTCCCGCGCGGCGCGCATCGCGGCCCGCGGAGGGGCGTCCAGCAGCGCCAGGCCCGCCGCGTCCGGGTCCCCCCAGCAGGCGGCGTGCAGCGCGAAGCCGGTCAGGTCGGCCAGTTCGATCTCGGGGCGGGGGCGGGCGGGCAGCCGTTCGTGCTCTGCCTGGCTCCAGCAGCGGTAGACCGTGCCGGGGGCCTCGCGTCCGGCCCGTCCCGCGCGCTGCTCGGCAGCGGCGCGCGAGGCCCGCACGGTCGTCAGGCCGCCGAGGCCGCGCGCGTGATCGGTACGCGGTTCGCGCGCCAGCCCGGAGTCGACGACGACGCGCACGCCCGGCACGGTGAGGCTCGACTCGGCCACCGACGTCGCCAGCACCACCCGCCGCCGCTCCCCCGGGGCCAGCACGGCGTCCTGCGCCGCGGCGGGCGCCTGGCCGTGCACCTGCAGCACGTCCACGCCCACGTCGGACAGCAGCCCCGCCACCCGGGCGATCTCCCCCACGCCCGGCAGGAAGCACAGCACGTCGCCGTCGCGTTCGGCCAAGGCGCGCCGCACGGTGGCGGCGACGTGGGCCAGCAGCGCCGGGTCGACGCGCATGCCGTGCGGCGGCGCGGGCGGCCGCTCCGGCGCCGCCCAGATCACCTCCACCGGGTGCAGGGCCGCCTCGGATTCCACGACCGGCGCGGGCTCGCCGTCCGCGGCGCCCAGCAGATGCGCCCACGGCGCGGTGTCGGCGGTGGCGGACGCGGCGACCAGCCGCAGCTCGGGGCGCAGCGCGGCGCGCACGTCGAGCAGGAACGCCGTCGCGGTGTCGGCGTCCAGGTGCCGCTCGTGGCACTCGTCCAGGATCACCGCGGCGACGTCGGCGAGCTCGGGCTCGTCGTGCAACCGCCGCAGCAGCACGCCCGTGGTCACCACCTCGACCCGCGAACCGGGGCGGTGCTCGCCGCGGACGCCGACGCCGACCCGTCCGCCGACCCGCTCGCCGAGCAGCCAGGCCATGCGGCGGGCGGCGGCGCGCGCGGCCAGCCGCCGCGGCTCCACCACGACGACCTTCCCGCCGGGGTCGCCGGCGCCGTCGCCCGGCAGCAGGCCCGCCAGCGCGAGCGGGACGAGCGTCGTCTTGCCGGTGCCCGGCGGCGCCGCCAGCACGGCGACGCCGCGGTCGTCCAACACGGCGCGCAGCCCGGGCAGCGCGCGGCGCACGGGCAGGTCGGACAGGGCTGCTCGGAGGCGTTCGTCGGACACCGCTCCAGTGTGCCGGGCCGCGCGGGGCGGTCACGCCCCACGACCGCCCCGCCGTGTGAGAAATACCACGTAGAAAATACGGCGCGGGGTCTTGCGGTGATAGTTGCACCGCGCATTTCACCATTGCGGCTAGAACGTTCTAAAGCCGCCGCCGAGAAGACGCGGCAGATATTCCGCGGCGGCGCCGTGACCAGGGGCATCTCTTCCGCCGCGGTTGCCTTCCCGGGCGATCCCCCTCACCCGGGGGACGACAGCGGGCCGGGGCTCCTGTATCCCCATAATCAACTCGTCAGTGCAGGCGCAGAGAGGACCGGGATGTTCGGCAGCTCCATCTACTTCCGCGACCGGGAGGCCTTCACCGGCGGGTCCCCGCAGGCGGTGTACGAGGAACTGTGGCAGCGCGGCCAGAAGGCCAGGCTGCGCACCCGCGCGATTCTCGCCGGCACGGCGCTCGTGCTCGGCGCGGTGCTGGTCAACGGCGTCTTCGGCGTCGCGGCGGCGCTCGTGGTCGCGGCGGCCGACACGGCGCTGCACTGGTGGGTGCACCACCGGTCCCACGTCTGGCGGCGCGGGCTGCGCGGCGACGAGCGGATGGCCCGGCTGCTGCGGTACACCCTGGAGCTGCGCGGGCACCGGGTCCTGCACACGCGCACCGTCCCCGGCCACGGCACCATCGACCAGCTGCTCGTCGGCCCCGGCGGGGTGTGGCTGATCCGCAACGACGCCTGGCATCCCGACACCGAGATCAACAGGTTCGGCGGGCGGCTCTTCATCGACGGCCGCACCCGCACCGCGATGACCCGCGAGCTGAAGGAGACCGCCGCCACCGCCGGCCGCCTCATCTCCGAACGCGCGGGCATGGAGCTCAAGGTGGTGCCGCTGCACGCGGTGCACGGCGGAAAGGTCAAGAAGGACCCGTTCACCGCCGACGGGATCGTGTTCGCCCGCCCGCTGCGGCTGCTGCTGTGGATCGTCCGCCACCCGCACGCCGCCCTGTCCCCCGAGGACGTCGAGACGGTGGCGCGGGCCGCCGTGCACGCCCTGCCCATCGGGGGCCGCACCATGACCTCCGAGGCCGCCTGACCGGCGGCGTCCTGCCACGTTGGGCGCCCCGCGCCGCCAGCCCGCGCGGGGCGTTCAGCGTGGACGGCGGCCGGTGCGGCGCAGCCAGTACAGACCGATGACCGGCAGCACCAAGGGCACGAACCCGTACCCCTGGCCGTACACCGACCAGACCGTCTCGTCGGGGAAGGCCTCCTTGTCGGTGAGGCTCAGCGTGCCGACGACGAGCACGCCCGCCAGCTCGATCGAGCAGGACGCCAGCGCCACGCGCCGCGACGTGCGCCCGCCGAGGGCGAGCGCCACGGTGGCCAGCACGTACACGGCGGCGGCGAACGCCGACAGCGAGTAGGCGACGGGCGCGTCGGAGAAGCGGGTGGCGATCTGCACCGCGGCGCGCGCCCCGGCGGCGAGCGCGAAGATCCCGTACACCGCGACGAGAATGCGCCCCGGACCGCCGCCCGTCCCGGCCGCCTCCGCCGGCCGAGCCGTCTCCTCAGACAACGGCGCCCTCCCACAGCTGCCCGAGACGCACCACCATCACCGCCACGGCCAGGCACGCCACCACGATGACCCCCGGGCCCCAGCGGGTCCGTTCGAGCAGCCCCCAGCCCGCGCTCACCACCGGGATGATCACGACGCCGATGAGATAGCCGACGAACGTGGCGGTGTCGTCGGGGCCCTTCCCGTCGCCCGCCAGCTTGACGAAGCCGACCGCCATCTGGGCGACCAGCAGCGCCTCCAGGACGCCCAATGCGGCCAGGTGGTCCCAGCCCATCGCGCGATCACGCAGGGCCGTCACCAGGCTGTAGGCGGCGGCGAGCAGGGCCGCAATGATGATCACGGTGGACAGGGCGCTCGACATAGCAGTCCGAGACTACTAGCGGTCGTAGAGCGCCGGCCGTCCGGTCCCGTGGAATCATGAACGGCGTGAACGCCCTCGAGGAGCTCATCCTGACCCGGCACGGGGAGAGCGCCGGCAACGCCGCCTACCGCGCGGCCCGCGCCGCCGGCGCCGAGGAGGCCGGCATCCCGGAACGCGACGCCGACATCCCCCTCACCGAGACCGGGCGGCGGCAGGCCGCCGCCCTCGGCCGCTGGCTGGCGAAGCTGCCCGACGACGAGCGTCCCACCAAGGTCGTCGCGTCCCCCTACCTGCGCGCCCAGGACACCGCCCGCATCGCCCTGGCGCAGACCCACTTCGGACCGGACGAGCCGGGCGGGCTGCGCATCGAAGTGGACGAGCGGCTGCGCGACCGGGAGCAGGGCGTCCTGGAGGGCCTCACCTCGCTCGGCGTGGAGCGGCGCCACCCGCAGGAGGCCGCGCGGCTGCGGCGCCTCGGCAAGTTCTACTACCGCCCGCCGGGCGGCGAGTCATGGGCGGACCTGGCGCTGCGGCTGCGCAGCTTCTACCGCGACCTGGAACTGTCGTCGCCGGGCGAGCGCGTGCTGATCGTCGCGCACGACGCGGTCGTGGTGACGACCCGCTACATCATCGAGGGCCTGTCCGAGCAGGAGATCATGGAGATCGAGAAGGAGCCGATCGGCAACTGCTCGGTCTCCCGCTGGCGGCGCCGCGAGGACGCGCTGCGCCCCGTCGTCTTCGACGACCGCGCGCACCTCTTCGAAACCGACCCGACCACGCCTTAGCGGCACCGGGCCCTCTTCACTCCCTGCGTCCTTTGAACGGCGCGAGGCAGCGCGGCGCCTCGTCCCCCTCCCCGACGAACGTTCGTCTCCGAATGGGCAGATGCCCTCCGCACCCCGCCCGCCCTTGACGCGGGGTCGCTTGTCCGCGCACGTTCACTGAAACGACGTCATTCGTCAAGGAGGAGTTCGCCTAGAGTTCAGGCACTGTCCCCTGCTTCGGCATCGATTTCCGTTTCGAGGAGCCTCCATGGCCGTGGTCCCAGGTCTCGTCCGACACGTCGTCGCGGAGGCGGAGCACCGCCTGCGGCAGGGCTTGGACCTGGTGGCCCGGCTCGGGCCGGACCGGCCCCGCTGGGAGGAGTACGAGGAACGCCTGCGCCGCATGGAGCAGAGCCTCGACGCTCAGCGGGCGGAGCTGCGCTCGCTGCGGTCCGACCTGGATTCGCTCGTCGCCCAGCTCAACGACCGCGTCCTTCCCCGCCTCGACGAACGCATGGACGACACCGAACGCGACCTCGCCGCCGTCGCCTCCGGGGTCTTCCGCCAGGGCCGCGACAGTGCGGCCGACCGCACCCGCCTGGAGACCGTCGAACAACGCGTCGGCGACCTGCGCGCACGTCTGTCGCGCGTGGAGCAGCGCGTCGGCCTGTGGCGCGACCTCCAGTCCAATCTGGCCCGCCTCGGCGAGGACCTCGACGCCCTGCGCACCCGTCTCACCTCCGACGACGACGCCGTCGGAGGTGAGACGCGCCCCCTGACCGCCCGCCCTCGCGCAGACCGGAAAACGGCGTCCTGACCGATCCAACGGTTCGCCGACGGCTATCTGGCCGCGAGCGGCCGTGCCTATCAGAGCGCCAAGCGGCCGGCCGATGCGGCCGATACCGGCTTTCTGGTCAACGGATCGAGCTGCGATCACCCCGCGGCCGGTGGCGCGTCGGCGTGATCCCGCGTCGGCCGTCGTTCGGCGGGCGTGCAGAATGAGCGCATGGCACAGACTTCGAGCGTGGACGGCCGCGTGATCGTGGTGGCCGGCGCGGGCGGCCCCGCCGGTCGGGCCGTGGTACGCCGTCTCGCGGCGGGCGGAGCACGGGTCGTCGCGGGGGACGTGCGCCCGCGGCAGTGGGACGAGCCGAACGTGCACCCCGCGGTCGTGGACCTGCTCGACGCCGACGGCACCCGGGCGTGGGCGGAGCGGACCGCCGAAGAGCACGGCGCCGCGGACGGGTTGATCCACCTGGTGGGCGGTTGGCGCGGCGGCAGGACGTTCGCCGACACCGACCTGGCCGACTGGACACTGCTGCACGACCTGCTCGTCCGCACCCTGCAGCACACCACGCTCGCCTTCCACGACCAGCTGCGACGCTCCCCCGCCGGACGGTTCGCGATCGTGTCGCAGCCCGCCGCGCAGCGCCCCGCCCAGGGCAACGCCGCGTACGCGGCGGCCAAGGCGGCGGCCGAGGCGTGGACGCTGGCCCTGGCCGACTCGCTGTCCGGCACCGCCTCGGCGGCGACGATCTTCGTGGTCAGGGCCCTGCTGACCGACGCCATGAAGCGCGACGCCCCGGACGCCGACTACTCGCGGCACACCCACGTCGACGACCTCGCCCAGGCCGTGGCCGAGCTGTGGGACCGCCCCGCCGACGAACTGAACGGACGACGCCTTGACCTCACCGGAGCCTGACGGCGCCCCCGGTCCGAGCGCCGGGTTCGCCAGCGACAACTGGGCCGGGGCGCACCCGGAGATCCTCGCCGCCCTGGCCGCCGCCAACGACGGATACCAGCCCGCCTACGGGGACGACGCGTACACCGCGCGGCTGCGCGAGGTCGTCCGACGGCACTTCGGCGACCAGGCCGAGGTCTTCCCCGTCTTCACCGGCACGGGCGCCAACATCGTCGGCCTGCAGGCGATGACGGATCGCTGGAGCTCGGTGATCTGCACCGAGACCTCCCACATCAACGTCGACGAGTGCGGCGCCGCCGAGAAGGTCGCGGGGATCAAGCTGGTCGCTGTTCCCACCCCGGACGGCAAGCTGACGCCGGACCTGGTGGACAGGTACGCCTGGGGGTGGGGCGACGTGCACCACGCGCAGCCCGCCGCCGTGTCCCTGACGCAGAGCACCGAACTCGGCACCGTTTACACCCCCGAGCAGCTCGCGGCGGTCACCGCGTGCGCGCATGAGCGCGGCATGCGCGTGCACATGGACGGCGCCCGCCTCGCCAACGCGGCCGCCTCGCTCGACGTCCCCCTGCGCGCGCTCACCACCGATGTCGGAGTGGACGTGCTGTCGTTCGGCGGCACCAAGAACGGCCTGATGATGGGCGAGGCCGTCGTGGTGCTCGACCCCGAGGCGGTGCGCGGCCTGCCGTTCCTGCGCAAGATGGGCATGCAGCTGGCGTCCAAGATGCGCTTCCTGTCCGCCCAGCTCCTCGCGCTCCTGGACGGCGACCTGTGGCTGCGCAACGCGCGGCACGCCAACGCGATGGCGCGACGGCTGGCCGACTCGGTCCGGGTCCGGGACCTTCCGGGCGTCGAGATCGTCCGGCCGGTGGAGGCCAATGCGGTCTTCGCCGTCCTGCCGAGGGACGCCGCCGCCCGCCTGCGCAAGCGCTACGCCTTCCACACCTGGGACGAGCACACCGGCGAGGTCCGCTGGATGTGCTCGTTCGCCACCACGGAAGCGGAGATCGACGCCTTCGTCACCGCCCTCGCCGAAGAACTGTCCGCTTGACGACCCTTGCGGCACCCTTTCGGTTTCGGAGTTCTGAGTCGGGCCCATGCCATACTGCGGTCTGCTCTTTTGCCTTTCGCATTTCTGGGGATGCCCGACGCGTCGGCTCACAGGTCCACAGCGGGCGCTTTGACGCCGCCTGCACACCGCAAAGTTGAAAGCGTCCGCTGCCTGGACGCCACTCCCCCACTTCCGGAACGCGACTTACGCGAACAGCACGGGCATCGTCAGCCACGTGGCAAGCAGAATTCACCGTTCGACTTCCCCTATCATCGCCCCCTTGCATGCGTAGGAATCACTGGCGTTGAGCGCGCGGACGTTCCGGCGCCGCGGCAGGTTCCCCCTCCTCCCGACATCCGATGAACGTTAGCCTCTGATGAATCGCCTGGTTGCATAACCTTCAGCCAGGACGTCGACAACTAAGGTGTGGACACCATCCCCGCCGGCGCCGTCCATATGACGTCCGTCGGGACCGCGGCTCCGGAGGAAGCGGCCCTCGAGGTCGCGGCCTCCAGGCCGCCTGCGAGCGCGAGATCAACGGACCTGGCCGCAGGCCAGGCGATCCCGGCGGCGACCGGCTCTGCGCCCGGAGCATCAGGGCGGCCTACTCGTCCTCGGGCTGGGGACACTGCCGGCGAGGCCGATTCCGCGGCACACGAGCTTGCGGAGCGCTCTCCGACCAGGGCGAGCCTCCCGCGTCCTGCGCAAGCCCATCTGGCAGACGCCCAGCCGGCGGTACTCGCGTCCGAGGAGCCTCGGCCTGCGGGGGCGGTGTCTGAGGAGGTCGAGCTGAAGGTCGGCGGTGCCGCGGCCGTGGCGACGTTTCCCGGCCCGGTGCGATCGGGGCGCTGGAAGCGGCGCGCATTCGTCGGCCTGCTGTTGACCGGCGTTGTGAGCGTGATCGTGCTCGTGTACGGCACCGCGCCGCTGCGCACGGCCGCAACCGCCTTCCACGGCGTGCGCTGGGAACTGGTACCGGCACTGGTGCTCCTTTCTGTAGTGCACTACGTGTTGGCCGCCGTCGCACTGCGAGGGGCGGCCGGGCATCGGCTGCCGATGGTCGAGACGACGTTGGCCCAGTTCACGGCCGCTGCGGCCAACCGCGTCACCCCTGGCGGCCTTGGTGCGGCAGCCGTCAACACGCGGTACCTGGTGTGCCGCGGGATGCCGCCGGGGCGCGCGGTCGTCGCCGTCGCGGCCCTCCAGATCGCGGGCGTCCCCGCGGACCTGCTCATGTTGGGCGCCGTGTTGGCCCTGAGCGGCGGCGGGAACCGCATGGCGGACGCGCTGGGGTCGCATGCCACCACCGTCGTCGGACTGCTGCCGTCCTGGCCGCTGCTCGCCGCGGCCGGGGTCCTGGTGCCCGTCGCGGCCCTGTGGTGGCGTCGCGCGGTCCGTTCGGCGCCGGTGGGACGGGTCCTGGCAGGCGTCACGGACCTCTGCCGCCGCCCCGGCGACCTCGCGCTCACCCTGGCCGCCTCCGCCGGCACCACTTTCGTGCTCGGACTGGCGTTCGGGATCAGCGTGCTCGCCGTGCCCGGCGCCGCCGACACCGGCGACATGACGGCGCTGCTCGCGGCCTATCTGATCGGGGCGGCGGCGGGCACGGCGCTGCCCTCGCCCGGGGGCATGGGCTCCACAGAGGCGGCACTGGTCGCGGCGCTCGCCGCTCTGGGCGTCGCCGCCGCTCCCGCGGTGCAGGCCGTCCTGCTGTTCCGACTGATCACCTACTGGGCGCCCGTGCCGGTGGGGCTGATGGCGTTCCGCACGCTGCGGGTCAGCCGCGGATCAGTTCTTCCAGGCAGTCCTGGAACTCCGGGGTGATGTGAACGGCCAGCGACCCTTCCGCCGACTGCTCCACCCGGCCCGCCAGTGTCAGCGTGCCTTCGTGCCATCGGTAGATGTGCGGACGGACCGAACGCGGCCCCTGCAGGTACTCCTCCCAGGCGCGTCCGACCAGCGCGTTCATCGCGTGGGGGAACGCCCGGTCGAGCGGAGCCGCGTGCACCACGCTCTGATTGGGGACGGCGAGCAGCGTCCCGTACGGACCGGTCACCGGATAGTCCCCGACCCACAGGGCGTGCCCGGTGACGTAGGCGGTGTCGCCGTACAGGGCCGCCAGCCGGGTCTCGCCGGCGGGTTGGACGTCGACGTCCAGCGGCCCGTCGGACCGGACGTTCTCCCGTGCCACGCGGAACAGCTCGTCCCGGTCGACGGGCCACCCCTTCGCGATCTCGGTGGTCAGCATCATCAGGGTCGTGGGTTTGTCGATCACCACGACCTCGGCGAGCCCGGGCGCCGCGGGACGGTGCACGATGTCCAGCTCGTCGCCGATCTCGTCGGAGTACAGGCGCATCCGCAGCAGCGACCGCACGGCCGCGTAGTCGTCGAGGTCGAGCCTGTCGTCTTGATCGGCCTCGGCCGCGGCGATCAGGCTGCCGAGGAAGTCGGCCACCAGCGCCGGCCACTGGTCGCGCGGCTCGAGCGCGGTCCACTGGCGCAGGTTGGTGAGCATGATGCGGTTCCGGTTGCCGTCGTCGCGGTCGGGGCGCGACACCTCGACCTCGTTCGCGCTGATCACCGTGCAGGTGTAACCGTGGTGCTCCAGCACCGTCAGCACCAGTGGGAGAAGCGGGTCGTCGCCGACGACGGCCCCGGCGTCCCCGTCGCCGGATTCCATGTGACCCCTCAGAACGGCTGATTCGATGGCGAGGACAGCCTACGTGATCTAGGCGGGCGCCACGCCGGACGCCCCCGAACCCGGGGAGGGCGCGGAGGCGACGCGACCGGGTTCGGCGGTGCCGACCGGGGGCTCGCGTGTGACGTCCACTCATGATCAGGGCGGGCTGCGCGGCGGCCGCGAACGCCGCCGCCAGAGACGCCGCCCCGATGCCCACAGGCCTCTGATGTGCCTGGTTCGTCCGGCGCGGCAGGGCCACACGGTCGCCGAAGAACGCCAGAACTGACGCGACCACGGTCGACGCGATGCCCGGGCGCGCCGCAGAGCGACGCCTCGGCCATGCGGCCGCGCCCGTGGCGGACCCACCGCCGTCGCCCTCCCGCGTCGCGAGAGCTTGCGTCCCCGCATGCCCCATGACGTCCGTCCTCGCCATGGGCGTTCGGTTTTGCTCCCGAAGGGGTGTCTTTTCGGACGGGGCGTTCGCTCGGCTGGGCGGTGCGGGACTTCCCGACCTGCTCATGTGCTCTGACGACTGCGAAGGATCGGGCCGCTTTCCTGGTGGGCCGTTCGGGACGGTCCGCCGACCGTCAGCAGGTCGCCGCGTACCGCCGACAGGCGGCCGGCATGCGACACGGGCGCTTGGGGCGGTGACACGCCGAAGAGACCAAGCCCGATGGAAGGCCGCTAGCAGAGCGAGCAGCACCATGAACGCGTTCGCCGGTCGCTGCGGGACGTCTGAAGCGGCACCCGTTCGGTGGTCGCGTGGACGCTTCCTGTCCGGTGTCAACGCGGCGGGCGGCGGTTGAGCCGGGCCAGGCGGGTGGCGATGCGGTTCATCGTGGCGTCGTCCGGATTCCACCCGCGTCGCAGCAGAGCGGTGAGCAGGGCCTCCATGTACGGGGCGGGCCGGACGAGCAGGTTCTTGGTGACGGGGATGATCTCCCACCCTTCCTCCTTTCGCAGCCACCGGCGGCGGCGTTCGTCATGGGCCCGGGCTCGGGCCTCGGTGTGGTGGCGTTCGCCGTCGTACTCCAGGCCGACGCGGTAGTCCTCATAGCCCAGGTCGATGAACAGCGGCTCGGCGCGGGGTCCGTTGACAGGGATTTGGGTGCGCGGTCGAGGAAAGCCGGTGTCGATGACCATCACCCGCGTCCAGCTCTCTCCCGGGGATGCGGCTCCGGCATCGCCGAGACGCAGTACGTCGCGCAACCGCCGGGCGTTGGGGCTTCCGGCGAGCCCGCGGGCCATGGCCGCCAGGGACGCCGGATCGACGCCGCGCCGCAGGAACTGGTCGAGGGCCGCCACGGCCTCGCGGCGCGGCAGCCAGCGGGCGCAGTCGAGCGCCGTACGCGCCATGGAGGTCACCTTGACGCCGCCCTCCTCGACGATGTCCTCGTCCGACAATTCGTCCCCTGCCTCGCCGTGGCCGGGCAGCGCCACTTCGACGTCCCATCGGCGCTCGTCCACTCCGGGAGGCAGCACGTCCAGGCCCCAGATCCAGGCGGCGGTCCTGCGGGCGATGACCGCGTCCGGCGCCAGGAGACGGCTGATCACGGCCGCTCGGGCGGTCAGGGAGTCGGCCCGCTCGAGAGGAACCGCGGTGTCGACGCCGACGGGGACGGCCAGACCGGACCGGACGCGTCTCCAGGTGAGGTCGGCGGCGCCGGTGCCGGGCGATGCAAGCGCGTTCATGCCGATGATGGTGCGCTCTGGCCGACGCTCTACGGAAGGCACTCCGGAATCTGTGGATAACCTCGCGACGCCCCTGTTGGCGTGTTGTGCACTTCGTCGTCAACGACGGTCCGCCACGAAATCAGAGGCATCACGGCGGGCGGGCTGCCGGCAGCGGGTCGCTTCGTTGCAGCAACGGTTCGACAAGGGCTGCGGGTCCCCCGCGTGAAGCGCGCGATCAGCTGGGTCGAGCTGCGGAGGGCCGTTGATGCGTACGTGTTCCTGAAGGCTCCCGCCGTGCCCCGTGCGGCGGGAGCCTTCCCGGTCGGCCCGCCGCGTCACGATCTGGCCTTCCACTCAGCGGAAGATGATCCTGCACGACTGTGGCGTAGACCACAAGGCTGGCAGGATGACCACCACCCGACAGCTGCTGATCGCAGGCAAGGACGCCCCCGCGCGGTCGGGCCGTACGACGGCGGACCTCGATCCCTACACCGGCGAGACGTTCGCGACGGTCGCCGCCGGGGGTCCCGAGGACGTGGCGCTCGCGGTGGACGCCGCGCAGGCGGCCTTCGAGGGCTGGGCCGACGTCGCCCCCTTCGCCCGCCGGGCGATCTTCCTGAAGGCCGCCGACCTGCTGGAGGAGCGCCGCGAGCAGGCCGCCGCGCTGATGGCCGGCGAGGTCGGCGGCACCCGCCCGTGGGCGTACTTCAACGTGGCCCTGGCCGCCGACATGCTGCGCGAGGCCGCCGCCGCGATCACCGCGCCGCGCGGCGAGGTGCTGGCGGCGCAGGAGGAGGGCGCGCTCGGGCTGGCGGTGCGCGAACCGGTCGGCGTGGTCGCCGCGTTCTCCCCCTGGAACGCCCCGATCATCCTGGGCGTGCGGGCGGTGGCGGCGGCGCTGGCGGCCGGCAACGCCGTGGTGCTCAAACCCAGCGAGAACGCCCCGCTGGCCTGCGGGTACTTCGTCGCCGACGTGCTGCGCGACGCCGGGCTGCCGGACGGGGCGCTCAACGTGGTCAGCAACGACCCGGCCGACGCCGCCTCGGTCGCCGACGCGCTCATCGCCGACCCGCGGGTGCGCGCGGTCAACTTCACCGGCTCGACGGAGGTGGGCCGGATCGTCGGCCAGACGGCGGCCCGCCACCTCAAGCCCGCGCTGCTGGAGCTGGGCGGCAAGAACGCCATCATCGTGCTGGACGACGCCGACGTGGACTACGCGGTCGACGCCGCCGTGTTCGGCGTGTTCATGAACGCCGGGCAGATCTGCATGTCCGGCGACCGGGTGCTGGTGCACGCGTCGCTGGCCGAGGAGTTCACCGCGAAGTTCACCGCGAAGGCGGCGGGGCTGCCGACCGGCGCCCCGTCCGACCCGGCCACCGTGATCGGCCCGCTGATCTCGGCGGACGCGGCGCGCCGCGTGGCGGCCCTGGTCGCGGACGCGGTCTCTCGGGGCGCCCGCGTGCTGGTCGGCGGCGGTGAGCCGGACGGCGCGGTGCACCCGGCGACGGTGCTGACGGACGTGCCCAAGGACGCCGAGCTGTACTACGCCGAGTCGTTCGGCCCGGTCTGCGTCATCGACACGTTCGCCACCGACGACGAGGCCGTGGCGAAGGCCGACGACACCGACAACGGCCTCACCGCCGGGATCATCACCGAGAACGCCACGCACGGGCTGAAGGTGGCGCGGCGTCTGCGCACCGGCATCGTGCACGTCAACGACCAGTCGGTGGCCGACGAGCCGCAGGCCCCGTTCGGCGGGTTCAAGGCGTCCGGGTACGGAAGGTTCGGCGGGCGCTGGGGCATCGAGGCGTTCTCCAACACCCGCTGGCTCACCGTCGCCACCCAGCACGCGCACTATCCGTTCTGACGACGTACGGCGGACCGCCTGTGACGTTCCGGTTTCAGGTGGTGCGGCGACTGATCGCGGTCGGCCGCGGACGGGCGCTGCAGAGGAGCTCTGTGTCGCGCCCGCCTCGGTTCGAGGTTATGGCGCAGCCCGCCGAACGGGTCGGCTCCTGCGGTGGCGTGCTGGACGACGCGGGCGTCCGGCCCGCGGAAGCGTGCCCGGCCCGCCGTGGCGGCGGGCCGGGCGGCGAAGCGGATCAGACGCGGCGGACGGAGACGGTGACCGGGTCGCCGTCGCCGACCTCGCCCTTGTAGGCGTCGGGGCCGGTCTCGCCGAAGCGGAGGTCCTCGGCGAGGGTCTCGCCCGCGATGAACGCCGCGTGCGCCTCCACGGCGGCGGCCACCTCGGACGACCCGTCGACGGCGACGGTGATCCGGTCGGAGATGTGCAGGCCGAGCTCGCGCCGGGCGGTCTGGATGACGCGCACCAGGTCGCGGGCGAGCCCCTCCACGCGCAGCTCCGGCGTGATCTCGGTGTCGAGGACGACGACGCCGTCGCCGATCAGCGCGGCCTGGCCGGAGTCGCGCGGCACCAGGCGGGTCTCGTACTCGCCCTCCTCCAGCTCGACGCCGCCGGCGACGATCCGGCCGTCGCGCTCCTCCCAGTCGCCGCTCTTGACGGCGCGGATGACCTTCTGGGTGTCCTTGCCGAGGCGCGGGCCGAGCACGCGGGGCAGCACGGTGAGCACGCGTTCGGCGTGCTCGGCGGCGTCGTCGCTGAGCTCGACGCGCTTGACGTTCACCTCGTCGGCGACCAGGTCCAGGTACGGGCGGAGCGTGTCGGCGTCGGCCGCGGCGACGGTGAGGGTGCGCAGCGGCAGCCGGACCCGCACGTCGGCGGCCTTGCGCAGCGACAGCGCGGCCGAGCACACCTCGCGGGCGCGGTCCATGCCGTCGGCGAGCGCGTCGTCGGACGGGAAGGCGGCCGCGTCCGGCCAGTCGGTGAGGTGCACCGACTCGCCGCCGGTCAGGCCGCGCCACGCCTTCTCGGTGATCAGCGGCAGCAGCGGCGCGGCGACCCGGAACAGCGTCTCCAGCACCGTGTAGAGGGTGTCGAAGGCGTCGGCGTCGCCGTCCCAGAACCGGGCGCGGGAGCGGCGCACGTACCAGTTGGTCAGCGTGTCGAGGAACTGGCGGATGTGCTGGCAGGCGGCGCCGAGCGCGTAGCCGTCCAGGGCGGCCTGCACGTCCCGCACCAGCCGCCCGGTCTTGACGAGAATGTACCTGTCCAGCACGTGCGGGGAGTCGGTGCGGAACTTCGCCTCGTACGGGGTGGCGTTGGCGTACAGGGCGAAGAAGTGCCAGGCGTTCCACATCGGCTTGATCACCTGGCGGACGGCGTCGCGGATGCCCGCCTCGGTCACCGGCATGTCCCCGCCCGACACCACCGGCGAGCTGAGCAGGAACCACCGCATGGCGTCGGCGCCGTACCGGTCGAACATCTCGTAGACGTCCGGGTAGTTCCGCAGCTTCTTGGACATCTTCCGGCCGTCCTCGCCGAGGAGGATGCCGTGCGCCAGGCAGGTGCGGAACGCGGGCCGGTCGAACAGGGCCGTGGCGAGCACGTGCAGGTAGTAGAACCAGGCGCGGGTCTGGCCCTGGTACTCGACGATGAAGTCGCCCGGGTAGTGGTCGTCGAACCAGTCGCCGTTCTCGAACGGGTAGTGCACCTGCGCGAACGGCATAGAGCCCGACTCGAACCAGCAGTCGAGCACGGCCGGGACGCGCCGCATCATCGACTTGCCGGTCGGGTCGTCGGGGTTGGGCCGCACCAGCTCGTCGACGGTGGGGCGGTGCAGGTCGGCGGGGCGGACGCCGAAGTCGCGCTCGATCTCGTCCAGCGACCCGTACACGTCGACGCGCGGGTAGTTGGGGTCGTCGGACTTCCACACCGGGATCGGCGAGCCCCAGAACCGGTTGCGGCTGATCGACCAGTCCTTGGCGTTCTCCAGCCACTTGCCGAACGCGCCCTTCTTGACGTGCCCGGGCACCCAGTGGATCTCGTCGTTGAGCTCGACCATCCGGTCGCGGAACTTGCTGACGGCCACGAACCAGCTGGACATGGCCTTGTAGATCAGCGGGGTGTCGCAGCGCCAGCAGTGCGGGTAGGAGTGGGCGTACGACTCGTGCCGCAGCAGCGCGCCCCGCTCCCGCAGGTCGCGGATGATCTGCTTGTTGGCCTCGAAGACCTGCTGCCCGGCGTAGTCGGGCACCTGGGAGGTGAAGCGGGCGGCGTCGTCGACGGTGACGACGGTCGGGATGCCCGCGGCGTCGCAGGCCCGCTGGTCGTCCTCGCCGAAGGCGGGCGCCATGTGGACGATCCCGGTGCCGTTGTCGGTGGTGACGAAGTCGCCGGCGAGCACCTGGAACGCGTTCTCGGTGCCGGCGAGGAAGTCGAAGGGCGGCCGGTACCGGCGGCCGACGAGGTCGGCGCCGCGCAGCCGCCGCGCGACGGCGGGCTCGGCGCCTTCGGGGGCGAGCTCCTTGCGGTAGCGGTCGAGGAGGGCCTCGGCGATGACGTACTCCTTGCCCTCGTGGGCGACGACGACGTAGTCGACGTCGGGGGCGACGGCGACGGCGAGGTTGCTGGGCAGCGTCCACGGGGTGGTCGTCCACACCAGCAGGGTCTCGCCGGACTCCAGTTCGAAGCCGACCGTGACGGACGGGTCGACGCGCTCCCGGTAGGAGTCGTCCAGGCCGGTCTCGGCGTTGGACAGCGGGGTCTCGCAGCGCCAGCAGTACGCCAGGACCTGGAAGCCCTCGTAGATCAGGCCCTTGTCGTAGAGGGTCTTGAACGCCCACATGACGCTCTCCATGAAGTCCAGGTCGAGCGTCTTGTAGTCGTTGTCGAAGTCGACCCAGCGGGCCTGGCGGGTCACGTACCGCCGCCACTCCTCCACGTACCGCAGGACCGATTCGCGGCAGGCGTCGTTGAACCGCTTGACGCCCATGTCGAGGATCTCGGTCTTGGTCGTGATGCCGAGCTGCTTCTCCGCCTCGACCTCGGCGGGCAGGCCGTGGCAGTCCCAGCCGAAGCGGCGCTCCACGCGGCGGCCGAGCATCGTGCGGTACCGCGGGACGACGTCCTTGATGTACCCGGTCAGCAGGTGGCCGTAGTGCGGCAGCCCGTTGGCGAACGGCGGCCCGTCGTAGAACACGTACTCGTTGGAGCCCCGCCGCCCGGCCGGACGCGCCTCCACCGAGCGGCGGAAGGTGTCGCCCTCGGCCCAGAGGTCGAGAATCTCGCGCTCGACCTGGGGAAAGGACGGGCTCCCCTCGACCGCGTTCCCTCGGCCGTCCCTGGGATACATGGACGTCACCCTCCTCACGGAATCGCCCGCCCCGCCGAGGGGGCGCGCGGGCACGAAAAGGACCGGCCCTCAGCCGGTCTTCCTGGGGATTGGCGGGGGCCGCGCTCCCGGCGCCCCGTCGCCGGCCGGGTCACCGTCCGGACCTCGGCCGATCACCTCATGATAGCGAGGCTCCGTGCCCGTCTGCGGGGGGACGACCCGCCGCGAAGGAAACGCCCGGCTCGCCGATCGGAGCGAATACTGTGCCGGTATGACCGAGATCGCTGCCGCGCTGGAACGGGCCCTCCCCGCCGGCCGGGTCGTCGCCGACCCCGACGTCCTGGCGTCCTACGCGCACGACCAGGCGGCCTGGGCCCCCTACGAGCCGCCCGCCGCGGTGGTGCGGCCGCGGGAGACCGCCGAGGTGGCGGCGGTGGTGGCGTGCTGCGCCGAGCGCGGCGCGCCGGTCGTGGCGCGCGGGGCGGGCACCGGGCTGTCGGGCGGCGCGAACGCCGTCGCGGGCGGCGTGGTGATCTCGTTCGAGGCGATGGACCGGATCCTGCGGATCGACGCCGACGAGCGGCTGGCCGTGGTGCAGCCGGGCGTGGTGAACGACGATCTGCGCGCGGCGTGCGCCGAGCACGGCCTGTGGTACCCGCCGGACCCGGCCAGTTCCCCGTGGTCGACGATCGGCGGCAACGTCGCCACCAACGCCGGCGGCGTGTGCTGCGTGAAGTACGGCGTCACCCGCGACTACGTGCTCGCCCTGGAGGCGGTCGTGGGACGCGGCGAGGTGGTGCGGGTGGGCCGCCGCACCGCCAAGGGCGTGGCCGGGTACGACCTGGCGGGGCTGCTGGTCGGGTCGGAGGGCACGCTCGGAGTGATCACCGAGGTGACGGTGCGGCTGCGCGGCGCGCGGGCCGCCGAGCGCACCGTCGTGGGCTGCTTCGACGCGCTGACCGACGCGGGACGGGCCGTCGCCGCCGTGACGTCGTCCGGCGTGGTGCCGAGCGCGCTCGAGCTGGTCGACCGGTACTGCCTGCGCGCCGTGGACGACTGGAAGCAGATGGGGCTGAGCGACAGCGGCGACGTGCTGCTGCTGGCGCGGTGCGACGCGCCGGGCGCGGCCGGGGACGAGGAGGCCGCGACGATCGAGGCGTGCTTCGCGTCGGCGGGCGCCGCGTGGAGCGCGCGGTCCACCGACCCGGAGGAGGCCGACGCGCTGTTCGCGGCGCGGCGCCTGGTCTACCCGGCGCTGGAGCGGCTCGGCCCGGTGCTGACCGAGGACGTGTGCGTGCCGCGCATGCTGGTGCCGGAGATGCTGGCCCGGATCGAGCGGATCGGCGCCGAGGAGGAGATCCGGATCGCCAACGTCGCGCACGCCGGGGACGGCAACCTGCACCCGCTGATGATCGTCCCGCCGGGGGACGAGGCGGCGCGGGCGCGGGCGGAGCGGGCGTTCGACCGGATCATCGACGAGGCGCTGGCCCTGGGCGGGACCGTCACCGGCGAGCACGGGGTGGGGCTGCTGAAGATGCGGGGGCTGGCCGACGAGGCCGGTCCGGCGGTGCTGGCCCTGCACCGGGCCGTCAAGGAGGCGTTCGACCCGGCCGGGATCTTCAATCCGGGCAAGGTGTTCCGCTGAGGTTTTGCATCGGTCGTTCCAAAACCTGTTAGCGTGCGGGCATGGCGCGACCGAGGCGGTTCGACGAGGACCGGGCGGTGGACGCGGCGATGCGCGCGTTCTGGACCGCCGGGTACGAGGCGACGTCCACCCAGGACCTGTGCGCGGCGACGGGCCTGGGCCGCAGCAGCATCTACAACACCTTCCGCAGCAAGCGCGACCTGTTCACCCGCGCCCTGCGCCGCTACGCCGAGGCCAAGGACGCGGCGATGATGGAGGTCCTGGACGGCGACCTGCCCGTCCGGGAGAAGGTGCGGGCGCTGATGCGGCACGTGGTCGAGTCGGATCCGGACGACCCGGCGGGCTGCCTGGTGGTCAACGCGACCGTCGAGCTCGGGCAGCGCGACCCCGAGACCGCGGCGTGGCTGCGGCGCAACTACGAGCGGCGGTTCGCGGCGCTGCGCGCGGTGCTCGACCAGGGGCGGCGCACCGGCGAGATCGATCCGGACAAGGACCCCGACGACCTGGCCCATTTCGTCATCGCCGTGCTCGGCGGGATGCGGGTGGCCCAGCGCGGCGGCGCCGACCGCGGCGCCCTCGAGGCGATCGCCCGCACCGCGTTGGACGCGCTGTGACGCCCGCGTTCGGCTGAGCTGCCGCCCGGCCCGCCGAGCCGCCTCTTTTTTCGCGCCAGTTTTGGACTGTTCATCTCAAAACGAGAGGGGGCACCATGCCCGCCGCCGTCTACGTCCTGGGCCTGGCGATCTTCGCCCAGGGCACCTCGGAGCTGATGATCGCCGGGCTGCTGCCCGGCATGGCGGCCGACCTCGGCGTGTCCGTCCCGCGGGCCGGGCTGCTGATCTCGGCGTTCGCCGCCGGGATGCTGGTCGGCGCGCCCGTGCTGGCCGTGCTGACCCTGCGCCGGTCGCGCCGCGCCGCCCTGCTGGCCTTCCTGGCGGTCTTCGCGCTCACCCACGTGGCGGGCGCGCTGGCGCCCGGCTACGGGCTGCTGCTGGCGACCCGCGCGGTCGGCGCGTTCGTGTACGCCGGGTTCTGGGCGGTCGCGTCGGTCACCGCGCTGGGCCTGGTGGCCGAGGACGCGCGCGGCAGGGCGATGAGCGTCGTCGCGGGCGGGCTGACGGTCGCCACCATCGTCGGGCTGCCCGGCGGCACGCTCATCGGGCAGTCCCTGGGCTGGCGGGCGGCGTTCTGGGCGGTGGCCGCGCTGTCGGCGCTCGCCATGGCCGGTGTCATCGCGACGGTGCCCGGCGGTCGCCCCGACCCGGCCGCCGCGCCCCGGGTTCGCGACGAGCTGCGCGTCATGGCCGCCCCTCGCCTGTGGCTCGCCTACGGCACGACGGCCCTGTCCACGGGGGCGCTGCTGGTGACGTTCGGCTACTTGGGCGCGATGCTCACCGACACGACCGGGCTGGCCGAACGGTGGGTGCCGGCCGTGCTCGTGCTGTACGGGGTCGGGTCGCTCGTCGGCATCACGATCGGCGGCCGCACGTCCGACGCGCACCCCTTCGGCACGCTGTACGCGGGCATCTCGGCGACCGTCGCCGTCTCCGCGGCCCTGGCCCTGTCGCTGGGCACGCCCGCCCTGGCCGTGCCGCTGGTCTTCCTGCTGGGCGCGTTCGGCTTCGCCTGCGCCCCGGCGCTGAACACCCGGGTGTTCGCGCTCGCCGGAGCGGCGCCGACGCTGGCCACGGCCGCCAACGTGTCGGCGTTCAACGTCGGGATCACCGCGGGGCCGTGGCTGGGCGGCCTGGCGATCGACGCGGGCGCCGGGTATCCGGCGGTCGGGTGGATCGGCGCCGGGCTGGGCCTGGCCGCGCTCGGCACGGTCGCGCTCGGCGCCGTCCTGGACCGCCGTCCCGCGACGGCGGACGCGGCCGCCGCGGCCGAGCCGGCGCCGCGGACGGCGGGGTGACGGCGCCGGTCAGGCCGGGATCTCGGTGAGGAAGCGGCCCGTGCGCAGGGCGGAGCGGATGCTGTCGCGCAGGGCGTTCTCGGCGCGGCGGGCGTCGTCGGCCAGCCGCCTGATCTCGTCGCGGGCCAGGTCGTGGCCGACGGTGCGGGCCAGCAGGTCCTGGTAGCGGGCGTTCTGCTCGGGCAGCCGCCGCAGCACCTGCCATTCGTGGTAGGCGTCGTCGGCGGAGCGGGCCCGGCGGGCGTACTCCTCCAGCGCCTCGACCCGTTCGGTGATCGCCCGCACCGACAGCTCCAGGGCGCGGCGCTGCGGCTCCAGCAGCTCGCGGACGGGCGCGGTCAGCAGCTCGGGCCGCTGGGCGCGGCGGTCGCGGCGCAGCCGGGTGTGCTCGGCCAGCGCGCACGCGATCGCCCACTCCTGGCGCGGCAGCACCACCGCGTTGTTGACGTCGTCGAGGAGCCCGGCGCCGTGCGCCCGGGACGCCAGCACGGTGTCGATCGCCCGCTGGGCCCGGACCAGCAGCCGGGCCGCGGGCCGGTCGAAGTCGGCGGGCAGCAGGTAGCGGCCGTGGTGCTCGCGGGCGGCCCGGGAGGAGGCGGGCTCCCGCAGGTGCCGCAGCGCGCCGACCGTCCAGGCGACGAAGCTGCCGGCCGCCAGCAGCGCGGCCAGCTCGCCGCGGCCGAGCAGGATCAGGACGATCTGCACGGCCGGGGTGATCATCATGGCGGCCACCGCGGTGCGGCCCCACCGGGACGCCCCGCCCGACAGGTCGTCGTCGTCCAGGGAGGTCAGGAAGAGCACCCGCAGCCAGCCTCCGGGCAGCACGCCGTAGAAGAACGCGAACAGCGGGATCCAGATCGCCCTGCCCAGGATCGTGGCGGCGCTCGCCCGGGCCGGCGGCGGGGCGGGCAGGCTCGCCGGGGTCAGCCGTTCCGGCGCCGCGGCCAGCAGCGCCCGGTCGTCGGTCGGGATCGCCGGATCGAAGACGGGACGGGGACTGTTGTCGTCGGTCATGGGCACTCCCGGCGCTCAGGGAACCATGCAACCGATGCCCTGTCGTTCCTCCCGCATATGGCGGAACTCACTCCAGAATGCCAAATAGGCCCTTCCCCGTGGCGCCCCTCGAACACACCTCCCCGCTTTCTCGCGCTTCCTCGGGCGGTCCGCCGCGGCGGCGCCGTCCCGAGTGGTGGACGGCGGAGCGGGGATATGGAAAATCTCCAGGTTCCCCGCACGGGAGGGAGGCTCGGTGGACCTGGCGCTCGGGCTGACGGCCGTCGTGGTGCTGACCGCCGCGACCGGGTACTTCGTCGCCCAGGAGTTCGTGTTCGTCACCGCCGACCGGCCCGCGCTGAAGGCGCTGGCGGCGGGGGGCGACCGACGCGCCGCCCGGGCCGTGCGGGTGATGGAGCGGCTGTCGTTCATGCTGTCCGGCGCCCAGCTGGGCATCACCGTGACCGCCCTGGTGGTGGGGTTCCTCGCCAAGCCCGCGCTGGCCGACCTGATCGCCCCGGCGCTGGCGGCGGCCGGCGTCCCGGCGGGCGCGGTCGGCGGGTTCGCCGTCGCCGCGGGCCTGGCGCTGGCCACGGTGGTCCAGATGGTGCTGGGCGAGCTGTTCCCGAAGAACCTGGCGCTGGCCAAGGCCGAGCCGCTGGCCCGCGCGCTGGCCCCGTCCACGCTGGTCTACCTGACGGCGGCGGCGCCGCTGATCCGGTTCTTCGACGGCGCGGCCGAGCGGCTGCTGCGCGCGGTCGGCGTCGAGCCGGTGCAGGAGCTGCACCACGGCGCCACGCTGGAGGAGCTCGGCCACATCATCGGCGAGTCCGGCGAGCAGCTGGAGCGCGAGCACGCCGAGCTGCTGGAACGGGCGCTGGCGTTCTCCGACCGCACCGCCGAGGAGGCGATGGTGCCGCGGGTGGACGTGGTGACCGTCCCGGCGGGCACGCCGGTCGCCGACATGGCCGAGGTGATCGCCTCCGCCGGGCACAGCCGCTATCCGGTGGTCGGCGACAGCGTCGACGACGTGCTGGGCGTGGTGGGCCTGGAGGAGCTGGTGCGGCTGGACCCCCGCGCGCGCACCCCCGTGGGGGAGGTGGCGCGGCCCGCGCCGATGCTGCCGACCAGCCTGCCGCTGCCGGACGTGGTGCGGCGGCTGCAGGCCGCGGGGACCGCCGTGGCCTGCGTGATCGACGAGTACGGCGGGTTCGCCGGGCTGATCGCCTGGGAGGACGTGGCCGAGGAGCTGGTCGGGGAGATCGCCGACGAGCTGGACGCGGGCGTCGTCCCGG
The DNA here is from genome assembly GCA_003001795.1 of Actinomadura viridilutea. Classification (GTDB taxonomy): domain Bacteria; phylum Actinomycetota; class Actinomycetes; order Streptosporangiales; family Streptosporangiaceae; genus Spirillospora; species Spirillospora viridilutea. The sequence goes on from PVNI01000002.1 coordinate 146,637, forward strand.
CGCGGCGGCGCGGCCGGTGGTGGGTCACCGACGCGGGGCTGCGGGTGGACGAGGTGGCGCACGAGACCGGGATCGCGCTGCCCGAGGGCGACTACGAGACGGTCGCCGGGCTGCTGCTGCAACGGCTCGGCCGGGTCGCCGAGCCCGGCGACGTGGTCACCGTGGACCTGCCGCCGTCCCGCCTGGACGAGCCGCCGCGCCGCGCCGTGGTGGAGGTGGTGACGGTGCGCCGGCACGTCCCCGAGACGATCCGCATCCGCGCGGTCCCGGCGGCGCGCGAGGGCCGGGAGAGGAGCGTGGAGTGAACCTGCCGACGGGCCTGGCGGTGACGGCGGCGCTGCTGGCGGGCAACGGGTTCTTCGTCGCCTCGGAGTTCGCGCTGGTGGCGGCCAGGCGGCCGCGGCTGGAGCGGGCCGCGGCGCGCGGCAGCCGGGCGGCCCGGTCGGCGGTGGCGGCGATCCGCGAGCTGTCGCTGATGCTGGCGGGGGCTCAGCTGGGCGTCACCATGTGCTCGCTGGGGCTGGGCCTGGTGTCCGAACCGGTGATCGCGGACAGGCTCGTGCCGCTCGCGCACGCGGCCGGGCTGCCGAGCGCGGCGGCGCACGCCGTGGCGTTCGTGCTCGCGCTGGGCCTGGTGACGTTCCTGCACATGGTGCTGGGCGAGATGGCGCCCAAGTCGTGGGTGATCACGCATCCGGAGCGGTCGGCGATGCTGCTGGCGCCGCCGTTCCGGGCGTTCTCGGCGGTCACCCGCCCGGCGCTGGCGGCGCTGAACGCCGCCACCAACCTGCTGCTGCGGCTGGTGGGCGTGCCGCCGCGGGACACGACGAGCGTGTCGCGCACGCCCGAGCAGCTGCGCAGCCTGGTGATGGAGTCGCGGCGGCTGGGGCTGATCGGGGAGACGGACGTGCGGCTGCTCACCGCCGCCCTGGACGCGCCGCGCGCCCCGCTGGCGAACCTGGTGGTCCCGATCGGCGACATCGTGGCGGTGCCGCCGACCGCCACCCCGCGGGAGATCGTGGACACCGCCGCCCGGCACGGTCTCATCCGCCTCATGGTGCGCGGGATCGCGCCTGGGCGGCCCGCGCGGATGGTGCACGTCCGGGACGCGTACGTGGCGCTCGCCCGGGGCGCCCGGACCACGGCGCGCGACATGGCCCATCCGGTGCCGGCGATGCCGATCGGCACGCCGGTGGCCGGGGCGGTGGCGACGCTGCGCGCCCACCACAGCCGGCTCGGCCTGGTGCTGGCGGCGGACGGCCGTCCCGCCGGGCTGATCAAACTGGACGATCTGCTGACCACGCTGCTCGCTCCGGCCTGACCCGCGGCCCGCCCGAACGCATGTCAACAAGGGTTGACACTTCTCCGCTTGTCAACCTAGATTGACAGCATGGACGACGGAGTGACGCTCGCCAAAGAGGCGGGCAGCCAGGACCCGGCCGTCGGGCTGCGGGCCGTGCGCGCGCTGCGCGAGCTGGCCGAACGGCTGGAGGCGCTGCAGGTGGCCAACGCCCGCGAACGCGGCTGGTCCTGGCAGGAGATCGCGGTGTGCCTGGGGGTGAGCCGCCAGGCGGTCCACAAGAAGTACGGCGGCGGCCGGCGGATCCTGAAGAAGGAGCGATGAGGCGATGTTCGAACGTTTCACCAAGGACGCCCGGGCGGCGGTGACGCTGGCCCAGGAGGAGGCGGTGCGGGAGCTGGGCCACCGGCACATCGGCCCCGAGCACCTGCTGCTCGCCCTCGCCCAGGACGACGGCCCGGCGGGCCGGGCGCTGCGCGGGCACGGCGTGCAGGTCCACGAGCTGCGGGCCCGGCTCGCCCGCGCCGGGGCCGACGACGACCCCCTCGACCCCGAGGCGCTGCGCTCCATCGGCATCGACCTGGACGCGGTGCGCAGGGCGACGGAGGAGACGTTCGGCGAGGGCGCCCTGGACGCCCCGCCCGGCCGGTGGCGCCGCGGCAGGCGGTGGCACGTGCCGTTCAGCAAGGGCGCCAAGAAGTCCCTGGAGCTGGCCCTGCGGCACGCGATCAGGCTCCGGCACAACCGCATCGAGGCCGGCCACCTGCTCCTGGGCGTGCTGCACGACAAGGACTGCCCCGCCGTGCGGATCCTGGAGGCCTCCGGCGTGGCCGTGGACTCCGTGCGCGCCGAGGTGACGCGGCTGATCACCGGCGAGGCCGCCTGACCCGGCCCGGCCGGGGGACGCATGGGCCGGGCGCCGCGGGGTACGGCGCGAGAACCTGCAGCCGACCTCGCGAAGGAGGGCATCATGCGGGTCGTCGTCGTAGGGGCCACCGGCAACGTCGGCACCAGCACCGTGCAGGCGCTGGCCGCCGACGACCAGATCACCTCGATCCTGGGCCTCGCCCGCCGCCGCCCCAAGCTGGAGATCGACAAGACCGAGTGGGTCCGGGCCGACGTCACCGACGCCGACCTGGCCGGCCTGTTCCGCGGCGCGGACGCCGTGGTCCACCTGGCCTGGCTGTTCCAGCCCACCCGGGCCCCGTCGATCACCTGGCGCGTCAACGTGGTGGGCAGCGCCCGCGTGTTCCAGGCGGTGGCGGACGCGGGGGTGCCCGCCCTGGTGTACGCCTCGTCCGTCGGCGCCTACTCCCCCGGCCCCAAGGACCGCCCGGTGGACGAGTCCTGGCCCACGCACAGCTGGCCCGGCGCCGCCTACGGCCGGGAGAAGGCGTACGTGGAGCGGCAGTTGGACGCCTTCCAGGCCGAGCACCCCGGCTGCCGGGTGGTCCGGATGCGGCCGGGGTTCATCTTCAAACGGGAGTCGGCGTCCGGGCAGCGCCGACTGTTCGCCGGGCCGTTCCTGCCGAACCCGCTGGTGCGTCCGGGACTGATCCCGGTGGTCCCGGACGTCCCCGGGCTGCGGTTCCAGGCGCTGCACTCCGACGACGCCGGGGAGGCGTACCGGCTGGCGGTCACCCGGGACGTGCGCGGCCCGTTCAACCTGGCCGCCGACCCGGTGATCGGCCCGGACGAGCTGGCGGAGCTGCTGCACGCCCGCAAGGTCCGGATGCCCGCGCGCGGCGTGCGGGCCGCGCTGACCGTCGCGTGGGAGCTCGGCCTGGTCCCGGCCTCGCCGCAGCTGCTGGACCTCGCCCTGCACCTGCCGATCATGGACGTGTCCCGGGCCCACACCGAGCTGGGCTGGAGGCCCCGCCGCAACGCCCTGGACACGCTGCGGGAGTTCCTCGACGGGCTGCGCAGCGGCGCGGGCCTGGACACGCCCCCGCTGGCGGGCGGCGCCGGCGGGCCGATGCGCCTGCGCGAGCTGGTCACGGGCGTCGGCCGCCGCCCGTAGGCGGCGGGCGCAGGGTCAGGTGCGCGGGACGACGGTGAAGCGGCGCAGCCGCAGCGCCGGGTTCGTCGCGCGGACCTCGGCGATCCGCTGCGCCGACACCGGGGCGACCGCCGTCCCGGTGCCCTCCCCGAGCGACGCCACGACCACGCCCATCGGGTCGACGATCATGCTGTTGCCGGCGCCGGTCGGCCCGTGCTGGTCGGCCGCCGCCACGTAGATCGTGTTCTCGATGGCGCGGGCGCGCACCAGCGTGCGCCAGTGGTCCTCCTTGAGCGGGCCGGGCACCCAGTCGGCGGGCAGGGCCAGCACGTCCACGCCCGCGTCCACCAGCCGCCGCGTCACCTCGGGGAACCGCACGTCGTAGCAGGTCTGCATCCCGAACCGCAGACCGTCGACGGTGAACGTCTCCGGCTCGGCGATCTCACCGGGCCGCACCACGTCCGACTCGCGGAAACCGAACGCGTCGTACAAATGCATCTTGCGGTACGTCGCGGCGATCCCGCCGTCGGGATCGACGGCCACCAGCGTGTTGGAGATGCGGTCGGGATCGTCGACGCGTTCGCCCATCCCGGCGACCACGTGCACGCCGTGCCGCCGGGCCAGCTCGCCGAGCGCGGTGACGAACGGCCCGTCCAACGGCTCGGCGGACGCCACGAACCGTTCGTCGATGCGCGGCGCGGTGAACATGGCGAACTCCGGCAGCACCACGACCCGGGCGCCCCGGGCCGCCGCCTCCTCGACGAGCTTGCGCAGGTCCGCCAGGTTCTGCTCCTTGTCGAGCCCGGGCGCGAACTGCGCGACGGCCACCTGGACCATGGGAATCCCCTCCTTGGAGCCGGTCGGCGGTCAGAGCCGGTCGACGCCGGTGACGCGGATGACCGCCTCCCCCGCCTCGTCCGAGGCTTTCAGATCCACCTCGGCACTGATACCCCAGTCGTGGTGCCCCTCCGGGTCGTCGAAGACCTGCCGGACCCGCCACAGGCCCTCCTCCGGCACCTCCTCGATCATCAGGAGCTTGGGGCCGCGCGCGTCGGGGCCGGTGAGCAGGTCGTCGTGCTCGGCCCAGTAGCCCTCCATCGCCTCGGCCCAGCCGTCGGCGCCGAGGTCCGGGTCCAGCTCGCCCAGCTGCTCGTACTTCTCCAGCGCGGCCAGTTCCACCCGGCGGAACATCGCGTTGCGCACCAGCACCCGGAACGCCCGCGCGTTGGCGGTGACCTTGGCGACCTTCTCCTCGATCGGCTCCTCGACGGGCCCCTCCTCGGGATGGGCCAGCTGCTCCCACTCGTCCAGCAGGCTGGAGTCGACCTGGCGGACCAGCTCGCCCAGCCAGGCGATGAGGTCCATCAGCTCGTCCGTCTTGATCGACTCGGGGACGGTCTGCTGCAGCGCCTTGTAGGCGCTCGACAGGTAGCGCAGCAGCAGCCCCTCCGCCCGCGCGAGCTCGTAGTGGGCGATGTACTCGGTGAACGTCATCGCCCGCTCGTACATGTCCCGCACGATCGACTTGGGGCTGAGCGGATGGTCGGCGACCCACGGGTGCTCGGCCCGGTAGGCCGCGTACGCCGCCTCCAGCTCCTCCTCCAGCGGCTTGGGGTAGGTGACGTCCTGGAGGAGCTCCATCCGCTCCTCGTACTCGATGCCCTCCGCCTTCATCTCGGCGACGGCCTCGCCGCGCGCCTTGTTCTCCTGCGCGGCCAGGATCTGCCGCGGGTCGTCCAGCGTCGCCTCGATCACCGACAGCACGTCCAGCGCGTACGTGGGCGAGGACGGGTCCAGGGTCTCGAACGCGGCCAGCGCGAACGTCGACAGCGCCTGGTTGAGCGCGAAGTCCTCCTGCAGGTCGACGGTGATGCGCGCGTAGCGGCCCTGCTCGTCGGGCTCGTCCAGCACCTCCACCACCCCGGCCTCCAGCAGCGACCGGTAGATCGCGATGGCCCGGGAGATGTGGCGGCGCTGCGCCGCCCGGTCCTCGTGGTTGTCGGTGAGCAGCTTCTTCATCGCCTGGAAGGCGTTGCCCGGCCGGGCGATCACCGACAGCAGCATGGCGTGGCTGACCTGGAACCGCGACTTGAGCTTCTCCGGCTCGGCGGCCTGCAGCTTGCGGAAGGTGTCCTCGTCCCAGCCGACGAAGCCCTCCGGGGGCTTCTTGCGCTGCACCTTGCGCCGCTTCTTGGGGTCGTCGCCCGCCTTGGCGAGGGCCTTGGCGTTCTCCACCACGTGCTCGGGGGCCTGCGCGACCACGTACCCGACGGTGTCGAACCCGGCCCGTCCGGCCCGCCCGGCGATCTGGTGGAACTCGCGGGCCCGCAGCCGGCGCACGCGGTGCCCGTCGTACTTGCTCAGCGCCGTGAACACCACCGTGCGGATCGGCACGTTGACCCCGACGCCCAGAGTGTCGGTCCCGCAGATCACCTTGAGCAGGCCCGCCTGCGCCAGGCGCTCCACCAGCCGCCGGTACTTGGGCAGCATCCCCGCGTGGTGCACGCCGATGCCGTGCCGCACGAACCGCGACAGGTTCCGGCCGAACTTGGTGGTGAACCGGAACCCGCCGATCATCTCGGCGATCCGCTGCTTCTCCTGCTTGGAGCACACGTTGACGCTCATCAGCGCCTGCGCCCGCTCGATCGCCGCGGCCTGGGTGAAGTGCACCAGGTAGATCGGGGCCTTCTGCTCGCTCAGCAGCTCCTCGATCGTCTCGTGCAGCGGCGTGGTGCGGTAGTCGTAGATCAGCGGGACGGGCCGCTCGGCCGACGACACCACCGCGGTCGGCCGCCCCGTCCGCCGGGTCAGGTCCTCCTTGAAGAAGGAGACGTCGCCGAGCGTCGCCGACATCAGCAGGAACTGGGCCTGCGGCAGCTCCAGCAGCGGGATCTGCCACGCCCAGCCGCGCTCGGGCTCGGCGTAGAAGTGGAACTCGTCCATGACGACCACGCCGATGTCGGCGTCGGCGCCGTCGCGCAGCGCGATGTTCGCCAGCACCTCGGCGGTGCAGCAGATGATCGGCGCGTCGGCGTTGACGCTGGCGTCGCCGGTCATCATGCCGACGTTCTCCCGGCCGAACACCTCGCACAGGTCGAAGAACTTCTCCGACACCAGCGCCTTGATCGGCGCGGTGTAGAACCCGACCTCGTCGCGCGCCAGCGCCGTGAACAGCGCCCCCGCCGCCACCAGGCTCTTGCCCGACCCGGTCGGCGTCGCCAGGATCACGTTGGCGCCGGACACGACCTCGATCAGCGCCTCCTCCTGCGTGGGATACAAGGTGATCCCGCGTCCGGACACCCACCGTCCGAACGCCTCGAACAGCGCATCGGGGTCGACGTCGGTACTCGGAGGAAGCTGATCGATGAGTCTCACGTCCTCCATCCTGCCCGTGCCCACAGGGTGCCCGCGCCACGATCCCCCATCATCCGAGGTCGCCCACCGAACGACCCCCGCCCAACGGCACGCGGCACCCGATCAACTCCTCACCACCGGCGACCAGCGGCCGGCGGTCGGCGGTCGGAACGGGTGGCGCTCGAAGTCGAACGCACGTGACCGAGTGTGTGAGCAGCGTGACCTGATGCCGAAGGAGCTTCTTGAGGGGACGGTGCTGGACGGCTACGGAGGACAGGACGACGTCTTCCTGTTCACACCGGACCCCCGTTCTCCAGGCGCGGACTTTGGGGCGGACCTCATCAGCACACCCGAAAGGTGTACCGCGTGCAGCGGCCGTTGCTCGTCTACCCCGGATTTCCGGTCGAACGCGAAACGTCTCCCGGAACGGAAAGGCGAGGGGAACCTGTTGAAGGCGGACGCGGGTACTACCTGGTCGACTCGATCGCCGACCTGATCCGCTCAGGGCATCTCGTGGAGATCTCCGCGGAAAGCCGGATGGGGAGTGACCATGGCGCTGACAGAGGAGGAAGGCGAAGCGAGGCTCCAGGAGATCGCCGCACGGTTGGTCTCCAACCTGCCGGACGGGTGGAAAAGAGCATCGCTCACCTCCGGCCCGAGGGCCACCGGGCCGGAGGCGCGGCCGGCCCGGTGGCCGAGGATGTTACTTTCGGGTTCCCGCGGCGGCGGGCCAGGCGACCGTGAACTCGTACTGCACGATCGGGCTGGGGTTGCCCGCCCGGTCGACGCCGCGCACGTAGAGGCTCTGCCAGCCGGCGCGGACCGGGGTGTAGGTGACGGTTGCCGAGCCGCCCGGCCGGTCGGCGGGCACCGGCCTCAGGACATCCGGCGAATCCCCGTAGTGGAACTCGACGATGTCATCCACCCCGTTGGCGGTGAATGTGAACGTGCCGGGGATCCCGATTCCGCCGTGCTCGCCGGTCGGCGGGTAGTCGTCGGAGGTCACCGTCGGCCCCCTGTCCGGCCGGGTCGCGTCCACGGTGAACTCGCACCAGTCCGACCATGGCCCGGTGGTCACGTAGTCGTACCCCTGGACCCGCCAGGCGTAGGTTTCGCCGTCCTTGAGCTGGCCCTCCGGGACGGTGACGGAGAAGTTCGCGCCGGAGCTGCCCGTCCAGGACTCCGCGCCGCCGATCCGTTCCCCGCCGGGCCGCCACCACTCAAAGCGGCCCGTCACGAGGTCCCCGCCGCCGGTCTCGTTCCGGTCGGGGTCGGTGATCGTCGCGTTGAGCTGCGGAGCGGTCTGCGAGACCCACATCCGGTCCGGGCCGCACGGCTTGAAGTGCGAGAGCATGCTGAGCGCGGTCGGCTTGTCGGGCGCCTTGTTGTAGGTCACCGAGATGATCGGGGTGTTGCTGAGGGTCTTGTAGCTGCGCGGGTCGGACTCGTCGGCGGCCCGGATGCCGAGGGTGAGTTGCGTCTGCCCGGCCGCGACCGCGTCGCGCACGATCTCGGCGAGGTCGGCCTCGAGCCAGTGTCCCGAGCAGGTGCCAGACGTCGGTCCCGCGTTCTTAAGCCAGGCCGGCTGCCGCTTCCATGTCGTGGCGGCGTCGATGTCGCCGGTCGCCCACACTTCGGGCGCCGGTGTGTCACAGGAGACCGCCGAGACGACCGGGTGCTCCAGCATTGCGGCCTGGACCGTCGCTCCGGCCAGCGGCCGCAGGTCCATGCGGAAGAACGAACGGTACGTCGTCCTCGCCCTGACGCTTCTTCCCACGGGGGCGTCGCCGGTGGGGTTCCACGACGGTGTGTTCGGGAACCGCTTGGAGACCGTGGCCCAGTCTGTCCGCTTCACCGCCACGATCTGCTCCAGGACCCGGGGCGGTTCCTGCTCGGCCTTGGCCCCTGGCGTCCCCGCGACCGTGACCGCCAGCAGTGACGCCAGGGCGGCCCCCACCACGCTTCGCCTGCTCCTCATCCGTTTCTCCCAAAGAGTGGCTTAGCGGGGCTTACGCGATAGAAGACGCCTGAGCGGCTCCGCGGGAGGGCAGCGACCGCCCTTGGCGTCCAAAAGCGGACAATTCATCCTGATCGGTCATCCTGATCGCGTGAGGCCTTTCCGAGGGCGCCTGGCCGCCCGCCTGGTGCCCGGTCATACGGATGCGTGACCGCTTGATTCCATGTCATGCGCCTATGTCAGGATTTACTGCAACGATTGCTATGAGTCAGGCAATGGGCGATGCCCGGCGCGATTTCGTGCGCAGCCCGCTCGACTGTTTCGAACATTGAAGCCGAGCGACACCGTCTCCAAGAAGACCACGCGAGGATCATCGACGGGTCCTGCGGTACTGGACGGCTGCTAGAGCCGATCCTCTGGTACGCCCGCATGGGCCGCGACCTCGAGCGGCTTCGACAGTTCATCCAGTACGAGAGGCCGGCGAATTCCATCCGGTGGTACCACGGGCAGGTTCTGCCGCTTCCACTACAGACCGACGAGTACACCTGGGCGCTCGTTCAGCCGACCAAGCACAAGGATCTCGACAAAGTTCATGCCGGACGCCTCGAACGCAAGCGATGCATCCTGACCAACGACCACCTCGCGAGCCTCTGGTTTCTCATCGACGAAGCTGTCCTTGCGCGCCCCATCGGCGGGCGGGACGTCATGCGGGCGCAGCTCGCTCATCTGCGGGAGATGGCCGATCGCCGGGACGTCATCCTGCGCGTCGTGCCCTTCGAGGCAGGCGAGTACCAGGGGATGGACGGCCCGATACAGATCATCAGCCAGGAGTCTCGCGACGTCGCGTACTCAGGCGCTCAGGGGGCGGCCGCTTGATCGAAGCGCCGAGCGAAGTCAGAGAGATAGAGGATACGTTCCACCGTATCGGCGCGAAGGCCCTGGCAGAGGACGGCTCTCGCAATCTTATTGATCAGTACTTGAAGAGGCATCCATGAGTGTGCGGTGGCGCAAGAGCTCCCACAGCGGCGTGATCAACGACGAGGCATGCGTCGAGGTCGCCGTGCTGCAACAAGGAGTCGGTCTGCGAGACTCTAAGAACCCTGAAGCAGGACACCTGCCTCTATCCAGCACGCAGTTCGCAGCTCTCGTTGAGAGGATCAAGAACGGAACGCTCGATCGACTCCATGAACAGGGACGTCTGCCCCCTGCACTGGACACGCAACAGGAGCGCCGCGGCAGACAGCCAGCGATCAGCAAGCCACGCTAGCTCGATCGGCACGGAGATGCTTCCATGAGTGTGCGGTGGCGCAAGAGCTCCCACAGCGGCGTGATCAACGACGAGGCATGCGTCGAGGTCGCGGGCCTGTCGCAGGGCATCGGCCCGCGAGACTCCAAAGCTCCGGCAGCGGTACACCTCACCGTCTCCCGCGCAGAGTTCGCCGTTCTGCTCGAGCGCATCAAGGACGGAGACTTCGGCCGCCTCCCCTGACACTTGCCCGTCCCTGTGGCGGCGTGGGGGCACAGCGCCTTGCTTCGGGCGCTGTGCGCGTTGACGGCTAGAGGGACGCGGGTTATTCCTCGCCTGAGAAACGCTCCCAGGCCGCCTGGCGGGAGATGCCCAGGGCCTTTCCGATCCTCGCCCAGGTCACTCCTCGCCGGCGCAGCTCCTGGACCCAGGAGCGCAGGTTGGCTTCGACCTGATCGGCCGCCGCCAACACGCGTGGGATGTGGTCGAGCATCTGCTCGTCCGTCATCGACTCCCACATCGGCAGGCGGATCTCGACCGGCTTGTCGCGGTACTCCTCGATGATGGCCGCGGACAGGTCCACGCACTCGTTGCAGATGTTCAGGCCGGGTCCGGCGACCAGCTTGGCCACCTCCGTGTGCGGCTTGTTGCAGAACGAACAGCGGAGGTCCTCGGACGGCGTGCTCAACGTTCTCACTTCGCCCTCCTGTCAGGGTTGCCTTGACATGATCATAGGAGCGTCAAGGTTTCCTTGACAAGCTGCGTCTCGGGAAGCGTTCTGCGGGCATTCGAGCGTGCATGGGGGTGCCGGCGTTCTCGGAGCGGTAGGGCTGGGGGTGTGAAGGGGTTCGCGCGGCGGGAGTTCCAGCTTGTTCTGCTTCGGCGGATGGCCGACTACCAGCCCGATCTGGTCGCGGAGGCGATGCGGTCACTGGGGGCCTCACGGACCGAGATGCGGGAGGTGAACGCCCGCTGGCAGCGCATCGTGCGGTCGCGGACGTTTCCGCGTGGGCGGGGCCGGTACGAGGCCGTGTTGGGTCCGCCGCTCGACACGAGGCGACGTCGGATCGGTGACGTCGAGTGCGAGGTGGCGTGGTGGCCGCCGTTCTCGCTGTGGCCGGATCTGCGGTTCGAGATCCTGGTCGGCCCGAACGGGGCGGTGCTGCATGAGTGGCTGGTCAGGGACGACGAGGCGACGGCACCTGAGGTGAAGGACGTCGCGGATCTCCGGCCGTGGAGCTGTGTCGTCGGCGACCTGGAGCGGTGCTTCGACGTCGTGCAGCATCATCCGGGCGAGGCGCCGAGCCGCTGGCACGTGACGTTCACGACGTCCGACCGGGAGTCGTACGTGGCCCACTTCGTGTGGGGCCTGCTCCAGGACGTCGTCAGCGTCGGCTGAGCGTCTCGGGGTCAGCGCAGGCCGGCGAGGAAGGCGTCGACGAGTCCGTCGATGAAGTCGTCGTCCACCGGTTCGCCGGTGACCAGGACGCGGTAGTAGACGGGCCCGACGAGCCGTTCGGTCTCGGCGGCCACGTCCAGGTCGGGGGGCAGTTCGCCGCGCCGTGCCGCGCGTTCCAGCGGCAGGCGGTCCAGGGCGCGCTGGCGGTCGAGGCAGCGGGCGCGGAAGTCGGCGGCGAACGCCGGGTCGTGCTGGGCCTGGGCGATCAGCGCGCGGAACACGGCGCCCGCGTCGGTGCGCCCGAGGAAGAAGGACAGCCAGCGCAGGTAGGCGCGCAGGTCGCGGGCGAGGTCGCCGTGGTCGGGCGGCGTCAGGTCCTCGGCGAGGTCCTGCAGGAACGCCTCCACCAGGATGTCGGTCTTGGTCTTCCACCAGCGGTAGACGGTCTGCTTGGCGACGCCGGCGCGCGCGGCGATGCCCTCGATCGTGACCCCCGCGAACCCCTTCTCGACGAGCAGGTCGTCGGCGGCCTCGAGGACGGCCCGGCGGGCCTCCTCGCTGCGGCCGTGCCGGTTGCCGTGGTGCCGCCGGGCGGTGTGCGCTGCGCCTGTCATGTGCCGCAGGATAGACCCGGCTAGACTAGACGCAACGTTGCGTCTACTCTGACGCGCATGACGTACGCCAACACGCTCGCCGACCCGCGGGTCGCGCACGCTCTCGACCGGATGTTCGCGGCCGCCGACCGCGACAAGGAGGCCCTGGCCGCAGCCGATCTCGACGCCTTCGCCGCGATGACCGCGCACGAACGCGCCGACGCCGCCTCGGACGTCTACATGCCCGTCTCGGAGGCGGGAGGCAGGCTCCTCTACAGCCTGGTGCGCGCCGTCCGACCGAGCACCGTGGTGGAGTTCGGCACGTCGTTCGGCATCTCCACCCTGTTCCTGGCCGCCGCGGTGCGCGACAACGGCACCGGACGCGTCGTGACCACGGAGCTCAGCCCGGACAAGGCGGCCGCGGCGCGCCGCACCTTCGCCGAGACCGGCCTGGACGACGTGATCACTCTCTTGGAGGGGGACGCGCTGGAGACCCTGGCGGCCCTCGACGAACCCGCCGGGTTCGTCCTTCTCGACGGCTGGAAGGAGCTGTATCTGCCGGTGCTGCGGGTGCTGGAGCCGCGCCTGGCGCCCGGCACCCTCGTCGTCGGCGACGACGTCACCATGCCCGACGTGGCGCCCTATCTGGAGTACGTCCGCGACCCCGCCAACGGGTACCACAGTGCGACGTTCCCCGTGGAGGACGGCATGGAGATCAGCTGCCGTCTTTGACCGGTTCCGATGACACCGCCGCTTGCACCCCGAGTTGAGGTTTTCGAGGGGATGAACCCCCGACGATCAGGGGGAATGCCACCGAAAGTCCCAACCAGCACTTCAATGAGACGATTGAAGTGCACGAAAACGCAGAAAAGGGGTGCCGGTGAAATTCGTTCTCGAAGTCGATATGGGCGAGACCGCTTTCGACGGGAAGGCCGCCGAGGAGCTGGGGCGCATCCTGCGGTACTGGGGCGGGAACCTGAAGCACTACGCCCTGCAGCCCGGTGACGGGTGCGACATCTACGACTCGGCGTACCGGACGGTCGGACGGTGGGAGATCGTCCAGGACGCGACAGAGAGGTGACGCGGTCCGCGTCGTCCCCCGGGTGCGCGTGCGCCCGGGGGACGACGCGGACGGGTCAGGCTTCGACTTCGGAGCGGTCGCCGCTCCAGAGGGTGTGGAACGAGCCCTCGCGGTCGACGCGCCGGTACGTGTGGGCGCCGAAGAAGTCGCGCTGCCCCTGGGTGAGGGCCGCGGGCAGACGCTCGGCGCGCAGCGAGTCGTAGTAGGCCAGCGCGCTGGAGAAGCCGGGCGCCGGGATGCCGAGCTGGGCGGCGGTGGCGACGACGCGGCGCCAGGCGTCCTGCGCGGCGCCGACGGCCTCGGCGAAGTGGTCGTCGGTCAGCAGCGTCGGGGTCCGCGGGTCGGCCTCGTAGGCGGCGCGGATGCGGTCCAGGAAGCGGGCGCGGATGATGCAGCCGCCGCGCCAGATCGTGGCCATCTTCGCGAGGTCGATGCCCCACCCGTACTCGGCGCTGGCCGCCTGGATCTGGTGGAAGCCCTGCGCGTAGGCGATCACCTTGGACGCGTAGAGGGCCTGTTCCACGTCGTCGGCGAAACCGGACAGGTACCGCACGTCGTTCTGCGGGCCGGGCAGGTTGCGGGCGGCGCGCCGCAGCTCGGCGTGGCCCGACACCGACCGGGCGAACACCGCCTCGGCGATGCCCGACACCGGGATGCCGAGGTCGAGCGCGGTCTGCACGGTCCAGCGGCCGGTGCCCTTCTGCTCGGCCTGGTCCAGCACCACGTCGACGAACGGGCGGCCGGTGGCGGCGTCGGTGTGCGCGAGCACCTCGGCGGTGATCTCGATGAGGTACGACTCCAGCCGGCCGGTGTTCCAGGTCCGGAACACCTCGGCGATCTCCGCCGGGGACAGTCCGGCGGCGTGCCGCAGCAGGTCGTACGACTCGGCGATCAGCTGCATGTCGGCGTATTCGATGCCGTTGTGGACCATCTTGACGAAGTGCCCGGCGCCGTCCGGTCCGACGTGGGTGCAGCACGGCGTGCCGTCGACCTTGGCGGCGATGTCCTCCAGCAGGGGACCGAGCGCCTCGTAGGACTCCGCCGAGCCGCCCGGCATGATGCTCGGCCCGTGCAGGGCCCCCTCCTCCCCTCCGGAGATGCCGGTGCCGACGAAGTGCAGCCCGCGTTCGCGCAACGCCGCCTCGCGGCGGCGGGTGTCGGCGAAGTGCGCGTTCCCCCCGTCGACGATCATGTCGCCGGGTTCCAGCAGCGGCGCGAACTCCTCGATCACCGCGTCGGTGGGCGCGCCCGCCTTCACCATGATCACCAGGCGGCGGGGGCGTTCCAGCGACGCCACGAACTCCTCGGGGGTCTCCGCGGGGATGAACGTCCCCTCGTCGCCGTATTCCTCGATCAGCGCCTTCGTGCGGGCAGCGGTGCGGTTGTGCACGGCCACCGGATGCCCGTGCCGGGCGAGGTTGCGGGCCAGGTTGCGGCCCATCACCGCCAGCCCGGTGACACCTATGCGCGCCTTGGTCATTGACATGTCTCCTCTTCGTTCAGGCCCCTTGCCCGTTGTACGCGGGCAGAGTCGCCCTTGTTCGGTGAACCCGGCGGCCGCATGTCCTTGTTCCAATCAGGGAACGGGACGCATCGTAGAGATCGCGGAAGTCGCGAGGGGGGAACCATGCTGGGACTGCCGCAATCGGTCGCCGCCTGCCTGTTCGACCTGGACGGCGTACTTACCCATACCGCCGCGGTGCACGCCGCCGCGTGGAAGCAGATGTTCGACGCGTATCTGAAGGCGCGGTCGGCGGCCACCGGAGAGCCGTTCGTCCCGTTCGACGACGGCGACTACGCCAAGTACGTCGACGGCAAGCGCCGCGAGGACGGCACCCGCTCCTTCCTCGCCTCGCGCGGCATCACGCTGCCCGAGGGCAGACCCGACGACCCGCCCGACGCCGAGACCGTCCGGGGCCTGGGCAACCGCAAGAACGCGCTGGTCCTCAAGCTCCTCGAGGAGAAGGGCGTCGAGGTCTTCGAGGGGTCGGTGCGGTACGTGCGCGCCGCCCGCGACGCCGGGCTGCGCACAGCGGTGGTGTCGTCCAGTGCCAACACGGTGCACGTGCTGCGCGCCGCGGGCATCACCGACCTGTTCGACGCGCGCGTCGACGGCGTGACCGCGCAGGAGCGCGACCTGCCCGGCAAGCCCGCGCCCGACATGTTCCTCGCGGGGGCCGAGGCGGTCGGGGTTCCGGCGTCGCGGGCGGCGGTGTTCGAGGACGCGCTCGCCGGCGTCGAGGCGGGCCGCGCGGGGGGCTTCGCCTACGTCGTGGGCGTCGACCGGGTCGGCGGCGATCATCGGGGGGCGTTGGCGCGGCACGGCGCCGACGTCGTGGTCGGGGATCTATCCGAACTTCTGGAGGACAAGTGAGCGATGGGCGCGGGGGCCGCCACACCGCCGCGGTGGATCCGCCGGTGTTCACGGTCGAACCGTGGTGCGTGCGCGAACCGGAGCTGCGGCTGGACCGCCTGGCGCAGAGCGAGTCGGTGTTCGCGCTGTCGAACGGGCACGTGGGACTGCGCGGCAATCTGGACGAGGGCGACCCGCACGGGCTGCCCGGCAGCTATCTGAACTCGTTCTACGAGCTGCGGCCGCTGCCGCACGCCGAGGCCGGATACGGCTACCCCGAGTCGGGGCAGACCGTGATCAACGTGACCAACGGCAAGCTGATCCGCCTGCTGGTGGACGACGAGCCGTTCGACGTGCGGTACGGGCGGCTCGACTTCCACGAGCGCGTCCTGGACATGCGGGCGGGCACGCTCACCCGCCAGGTGGAGTGGACCTCCCCCGCGGGGCGCTCGGTGCGCATCACCTCGGTGCGGCTGGTGTCGCTGACGCAGCGCGCCATCGCCGCGATCTGCTACGACGTCGAGCCGGTCGACGGCTCGGTGCGCGTGGTGGCGCAGTCGGAGCTGGTGGCCAACGAGTCGCTGCCCGATCTCGGCCGCGACCCGCGCACCGCCGCGGTGCTGGAGTCCCCGCTGGTCAGCGAGGAGCACACCACCAACCACACCAAGGCGGTCATGGTGCACCGCACCCGGCACAGCGGGCTGCGGATGGCCGCGGCGATGGACCACCAGATCGAGGGTCCCGAGCACATGGCGACCGACATCGAGAGCTTCCCGGACGTCGCCCGGCTCACCGTGGCCACGCGGCTGGAGCCGGGGCAGCGGCTGCGGATCGTCAAATACCTGGCCTACGGGTGGTCCAGCCGGCGGACCCGTCCCGCGCTGCACGACCAGGTGGTGGGCGCGCTGGCCGCGGCCAAGCACACCGGCTGGAGCGGCCTGCTGGACGAGCAGCGCGCCTACCTGGACGACTTCTGGTGCGGCGCGGACGTCGAGGTGGACGGCGACGCCGAGGTGCAGCAGGCGGTCCGGTTCGGGCTGTTCCACATCCTGCAGGCGGGCGCGCGCGCCGAACGGCGGATGATCCCCGCCAAGGGTCTGACCGGTCCCGGGTACGACGGGCACACCTTCTGGGACACCGAGACGTTCGTGCTCCCCGTGCTGACCTACACGCACCCGCCGGCGGCGGCGGACGCGCTGCGGTGGCGGCACATGACGCTGGGGCTGGCCCGCGAACGCGCCGACCAGCTGGGCCTGGCGGGCGCGGCGTTCCCGTGGCGGACGATCCGCGGGCAGGAGTGCTCGGGCTACTGGCCGGCGGGCACCGCCGCGTTCCACATCAACGCCGACATCGCCGACGCGGTCGTCCGGTACGTGGACGCCACCGGCGACGAGGAGTTCGAACGCGAGGTCGGCCTGGAGCTGCTGGTGGAGACCGCCCGGCTGTGGCGCAGCCTGGGCCACCACGACGTGGAGGGCGTGTTCCGCATCGACGGCGTGACCGGCCCGGACGAGTACAGCGCGATCGTCGACAACAACGTCTACACCAACCTGATGGCGCAGCGGAACCTGCGCGAGGCCGCGGCGATGGCCATGCGCCACCCGGACCTGGCCGAACGGCTCGGCGTCAGCACCGAGGAGGCGGCGTCGTGGCGGGACGCGGCCGCGGCGATGATGATCCCCTACGACGAGCGGCTGGGGGTGCACCCGCAGAGCGAGGGGTTCACCAACCACGCGCGCTGGGACTTCGCGGCCACCAAGCCCGACCACTACCCGCTGCTGCTCAACTACCCCTACTTCGACCTGTACCGCAAGCAGGTCGTCAAGCAGGCCGACCTGGTGCTGGCCATGCACCTGTGCGGGGAGGCGTTCACCTACGAGCAGAAGGTGCGCAACTTCCACTACTACGAGGCGCTGACGGTGCGGGACTCGTCGCTGTCCGCGCAGACCCAGGCGGTGATCGCCGCCGAGGTGGGGCAGCTGGACCTGGCGCACGACTACCTGGGCGAGACCGCGCTGATGGACCTGCACGACCTGGCCCGCAACACCCGCGACGGCCTGCACATCGCCTCGATGGCCGGGGCGTGGAGCGGCCTGGTCGCCGGGTTCGGCGGGATGCGCGCGTCCAAGGGCGTGCTGCGGTTCGCGCCGCGCCTGCCCGGAGGGATCAGCCGGCTGGCGTTCCGCATGCGCTACCGGGGCAACCGGCTGAAGGTCACCGTGACCGGGGAGTCGGCCTGCTACGAGCTGCTGGACGGCCCGGGCCTGCGGCTGTACCACTACGACCAGGAGTTCGAGCTCGCCGACAAGCCGGTGGAGCTGGACGTCCCGCACGTGCCGAGCAGCCCGCGGCCCAGCCAGCCGGTCGGGCGCGAGCCGGCGCCGCGCCGCGTCGACCCGCACGGCCGCGACCGCGCCCCGCGCGGCTCGCAGCCGAACCGCGGCGCGCTGTCCCGCAGCCGCTGAGGCGCGCGGGGCCTCGCTTCCCTTCGGCTCTTGCCGTCCGCTCCCGCCTCTTCGCGGTCGCCGTCAGCAGTCGGGGCCGCAGGGCGCGGGAGCGTCGGGGGTCTCGGCGTCCTCGCCGCGCGCGGGCCGGCGGCGGGGGCGCTCCCCGGGGCGGACGAGCAGGCGGCGGGGGCCCGGGCCCTCGTCGCCGAGCCGGTCGTAGGGGTTGGCCAGCGCGCACTTGTTGATCGACAGGCAGCCGCAGCCGATGCAGTCGGTGAGGTCGTCGCGCAGGCGCTCCAGCTGCGCGATGCGCTCGTCGAGGTCGGCGCGCCACAGCTCCGACAGCCGCGCCCAGTCCTCCACCGTGGGGGTGCGGCCCTCGGGCAGCGTGGCCAGCGCCTTCTTGATCTCGCTGAGCGGGATGCCGACCCGCTGGGAGACCTTGATGAAGGCGACCCGGCGCAGGGTGTCGCGGGTGAAGCGGCGCTGGTTGCCCGCGGTGCGGCGGCTGCTGATCAGCCCTTTCGACTCGTAGAAGTGCAGCGCCGACACCGACACGCCGCTGCGCTCGGCGAGCTGGCCGACGGTGAGCTCGTGCACCCTGTGCTCCAGGCGCGTCATGCCACGATCTTAGATGACCTCAAGATTGGTTGAGCTCCGTCGCGACCGCGTCGCCCGCCGGACGTCGCTCATTGGACACTGTCGACGCCGCGGAGCGCACGAAGGGCGGACGCGAGCGGTTCGCGCGGGCCGCTACGAGTGGGTGGCGGACGCGCCGCCGGGCCGCATGCCCGGTTCGGCCAGTTCGCGGGCCAGGCGGCGCAGCCGCAGCGCGGCGCCGACCATCGCGGCGCCGAACAGGATGGAGAAGAACCCGATCAGCCAGACGACGGCGAGGGCCCCGGACACCGGCCACACGAGCAGCAGCACCCCGAACAGCACCGACACGGCCCCGGTGAGCACGTACAGCCACTCGCCGCGGATCACCCGGCGCAGCCGCACCGCCGTGACGATCTCCAGCACTCCGGTGACCAGCGCCCACACCGCGATCAGCATGAGCAGCGCCAACCCGGTGATCCCGGGCCAGAGCAGGGCGACGATCCCCAGCACGATGCCGCAGGCGCCGGTCAGCCCCAGCCACGCCCGCGACTCGCCGGGCACGCCCCGCACCGCCGCGACCACGGCCGCCGCGCCGTCCACCAGCGCGTACGCGCCGAACAGCAGCACCAGGGCGAGCACGGTGATGCCGGGCCAGACCCAGGCCGCCACGCCGAACAGGATGGCGACGGCGCCGCGCAGCGCCAGCGTCCACCAGCCGCGGGCCAGCAGGTCGTCCATGGGCGCTCCCCCGGGAAAAGTGGGCCTGACCTCTCCTCTCGCCGGTGATGCGGCGCAATATGCCCACAGGGGATGCAAAGAGAGCAAAAGACCGTGAGGCCGCACCCGAAAGGGCGGTCTCACGGCCGCATGCGCAGGGCCGCCGCGGAGAGCGGCGGCCCTGCGGTGTCAGTCGCCGGGCGGTGTCACCCGCCGCGCCGGTGTCACTCGCCGAGGCGGTGCATCAGGGCGTGGTACTCGTCCCACAGCTCCTTGGGCAGGCGGTCGCCGAAGGTCTTGAAGAACTCGGGGACCAGCGCCGCCTCGCGCTTCCACTCCTCGACGTCGACGCTGAGCAGGGTGTCCAGGTCGGCGTCGTCGATGTCCAGGCCGTCGGTGTCGAGCGACTCGCGGGTCGGCAGGTGGCCGATCGGGGTCTTGACCGCGTCGGCGCGGCCGTTGAGCCGGTCGACGATCCACTTGAGCACCCGGCTGTTCTCGCCGAAGCCCGGCCAGATGAACGTGCCGTCGGCGTTCTTGCGGAACCAGTTGACGTAGTAGATCCGCGGCAGCTTCTCCGGCTCGGTGGACCGGCCGATCTTCAGCCAGTGGGCGAAGTAGTCGCCCATGTTGTAGCCGCAGAACGGCAGCATGGCGAACGGGTCGCGGCGCAGCTCGCCGACCTTGCCCTCGGCCGCGGCGGTCTTCTCCGACGCCACGTTGGCGCCGAGGAACACCCCGTGCTGCCAGTCGAACGACTCGGTGACCAGCGGCACGGCGGTGGCGCGGCGGCCGCCGAACAGGATCGCCGAGATCGGCACGCCCTTGGGGTCCTGCCACTCCGGCGCGATGATCGGGCACTGCCCGGCCGGGGTGGTGAAGCGGGCGTTGGGGTGGGCCGCCGGCGTGTCGGAGTCCGGCGTCCAGTCGTTGCCCCGCCAGTCGATCAGGTGCGCGGGCGGCTCCTCGGTGAGGCCCTCCCACCACACGTCGCCGTCGTCGGTGAGCGCGACGTTGGTGAAGATGCTGTTGCCCCACAGGGTCTTGACGGCGTTGGCGTTGGTGGCCTCGCCGGTGCCGGGGGCGACGCCGAAGAACCCGGCCTCGGGGTTGATCGCGTACAGCCGGCCGTCCTCGCCGAAGCGCATCCAGGCGATGTCGTCGCCGATCGTCTCGACCTTCCAGCCCGGGATGGTCGGCTGCAGCATCGCCAGGTTGGTCTTGCCGCAGGCCGACGGGAACGCGGCGGCGACGTAGCGGACCTCGCCGTCCGGCGGGGTCAGCTTGAGGATCAGCATGTGCTCGGCCAGCCAGCCCTCGTCGCGGGCCATGGTCGAGGCGATGCGCAGCGCGTAGCACTTCTTGCCCAGCAGCGCGTTGCCGCCGTAGCCGGACCCGTAGGACCAGATCTCCCGGGTCTCGGGGAAGTGCGAGATGTACTTGGTGCTGTTGCACGGCCACGGGACGTCCTTCTGGCCGGGCTCCAGCGGCGCCCCCACCGAGTGGACGCACTTGACGAACGAGCCGCGCTCCTCGATCAGCCGCAGCGCGTCGGTGCCCATCCGCGTCATGATCCGCATCGACACCGCCACGTACGGCGAGTCCGTGATCTCCACGCCGAGCTGGGAGATGTTGCCGCCGAGCGGGCCCATGCAGAACGGCACCACGTACATGGTGCGTCCGCGCATGCACCCGGCGAACAGCTCGCGGAAGGTGGCGCGCATCTCGTCCGGCGCGATCCAGTTGTTGGTGGGGCCGGCGTCCTCCTTCTTTTCCGAGCAGATGAAGGTGCGGTCCTCGACGCGGGCCACGTCCGTGGGATCGGAGGCGGCGTAGAAGCTGTTGGGACGCTTCTCGGGATTGAGCCGTTTGAAGGTTCCCTGCTCGACGAGAAGGTCGGTCAGGCGCTCCCATTCCGCGTCCGAGCCGTCGCACCATTCGATCCGGTCGGGACGGGTGAGCTCGGCGATCCCGCGCACCCAGTCAATCAGCTCGCGGTGACTGGTCGGGGCCTGGTCCAAGGACGCGGTGACCTGGTGGGACACGGGCTACTCCTTCAGCAGTTCGCAGGATCTCTGCATCATGAACAAACCCGCCAGTTTTTTCCATTTGGTCTGGACCACTTGCCGCGGGTCATTGGGGGCAGACCTACCCATTTGTGACTGATATCACCAGCCGACCGCAAGGGAAAGCGCTTGCAGAGCGCCGTTGCGGCGGAGAGTTCAGGCCGGGTAAACGCGCGTTTCGGTAGCCTTCAAGGCCGCCCAAACCCTGGCGCCCGGGGTCAATTCGAGTTCCGCGACCGCGGCGGGCGTCACGTCGGCGGCCGCGGACAGCGGCGGCCCCTGCAGACGGACACGGACGCGGTCCCCGTGCCGCTCCACGGCCGCGACCCGGGCGCGCCACACGTTGCGAGGGCTGCCCTCGGGCCGCGACCGGTACAGCGCGACCGCCGTCGGCTCAAAAGCCAGGAAAACTTCTCCCAGGACATGGTCAACCGTGTCCAGCTCCATTCTGGCGCCGCCCTCGCCCTCGACCCGCACCGTGCGGCCGTCGGCCTGGCCCCGGTAGAGGTTGAGGCCCACCAGGCGCGCCACGTACTCGGTGCGGGGCTGCCGGGCGACGTCGGCGGGCCGTCCCCGCTGCACCGGCCGCCCGCCCTCCAGCACCACGAGCCGGTCGGCCAGCACCATGGCGTCCAGCGGGTCATGGGTGACCAGCACGGCGGCCCCGTCGAACCCCGCCAGGCGCCGCCGCAGCCCGGACCGGATCTCCAGCCGAGTGTGCGCGTCCAGGGCCGACAACGGCTCGTCCAGCAGCAGCAGGCGCGGCCGCACGGCCAGGGCGCGCGCCAACGCCACCCGCTGGGCCTGCCCGCCCGACAAGGCGCGCGGACGCGCGGACGCGTACTCGGCCAGGCCGACCCTTTCCAGCCACTCGGCCGCGATACGGCGGGTCTCGCGTTTGCGCACGCCCTGGCAGCGCAGGCCGAACGCGACGTTCTCCAACGCGCTCAGATGAGGGAACAGCAGGTAGTCCTGGAAGACCATGCCGATGCCGCGCCGCTCCGGGGGCAGGCGATGCAGGTCCCTGCCGTCCACTCGGATGTACCCGTCCGCCAACGGGACGAGCCCGGCCAGCGCGCGCAGCGCGGTGCTCTTGCCCGCCCCGTTGGGGCCCAGCAGGGCGACGACCTCGCCGGGCGCGGCCGTCAGCTCCAGATCCAGTGCGAAATCTCCGCGCCGCACCAGCAGCCGCGCCTCGAGCCCGCCGCGGCCGGCGGCCCGCTCCTCCCGCCCCGTCGTCATCGGGGTGTCAGGGCGGCTCACGCGACGTCCAGCCATCGGTCGCGGAGGGCGGTCAGGACGAGCACCGACACCGCCAGCAGCACCAGGCTCAGCACGACCGCCGCCTCCGGATCGGTCTCCAGTGCCAGGTAGACGGCCAGCGGCATGGTCTCGGTGCGGCCCGGGAAGCTGCCCGCGAACGTGATCGTCGCGCCGAACTCGCCCAGCGCCCGCGCCCAGCACAGGACGGCGCCCGCCAGGACCCCGGGGGCGACCAGCGGAAGCGTCACCCGGCGGAACACCGTCCACCGGGTGGCGCCCAGCGTGGCGGCCGCCTCCTCGTAGCGCAGGTCCGCGGCGCGCAGCGCGCCCTCCACGCTGATGACGAGGAAGGGCATGGCCACGAACGTCTGGGCGAGCACCACGCCCGCCGTGGTGAACGGCAGCGTGACGCCGAACGCCGCGTCCAGCCACTGCCCGACGAGTCCGCGGCGGCCCAGCACCAACAGCAGCGCCACGCCGCCGACCACGGGCGGCAGCACCAGCGGGACGGTCACCAGCGCCCGCACCAGCCGGGCGCCGGGGAACGGCACGCGCGCCAGCACCCATGCCAGCGGCACGCCCAGAACGAGGCACACACCGGTGGCCGCGGTGGCGGTGAGCAGCGACAGCCGCAGCGCCTCCAGCACCCGCGGATCGGCCAGCCGGGTGCCCAGCGTCGACCACGGCGCGCGCAGCAGCAGCCCGGCCGGCGGCAGCACCAGGAAGCCCAGGCCCACCAGCGCGGGCAGCACCAGCATCCACGGCGGCCGCCGTCCGAACCCGCGTTCCGGGGACGCCCCGCCGGCGGGAGCGCGCACGGTGTCGGGCCTCCCGGTCACGGCGCCTCGAACCCCGCCTGTGCCAGCACGGTGCGGCCCTGGCCCGAGAGCACCAGCCGGACGAACTCCCGGGCCAGCTCGGGCTGCGGCGCCTCGGCGAGCACCGCGATCGGGTAGTCGTTGCCCGCCTCGGCCGACTCGGGGAACTCCACGCCCGTGACCTGCCCGGACGCCGCCCGCACGTCGGTGCGGTACACCAGTCCGGCGTCGGCCTCGCCCATCCGGACCTTGGTGAGCACGGCCTTGACGTCCTTCTCGCGGGACACGGGCTCGACCCGGACGCCGCCCGCGCGCAGCGCCTTGCCGGCGGCGTCGCCGCAGGGCGCCTGCTCGGCGCACAGCACGACCTTCAGGTCGCGTCCGGCCAGGTCCCGCAGCGACGTGACCTTGCCGGCCGCGTCCTTGGCGACGGCGATGACCAGCCGGTTCCTGGCGAAGATCCGAGGCTGCCCGGACGCGGCGCCCCGGTCGGCGACGGTCTTCATCGTGGCGGTGCTGGCCGCGGCGAACACGTCCGCGGGCGCCCCCTGGACGATCTGCTGCGCGAGGGTGGAGCTGCCGCCGAAGCCGAACCGCACCGTGACGCCGGGGTGGGCGGCCTCGAACGCCTCGCCCAGGGAGGTGAACGTCTCGGTCAGGGACGCCGCGGCGAACACCGTGAGCGTCCTCCCGCCGCGCTCGGCGCCCGCGGAGGCGTCCCCGTCCTCCACGTCGCCGCACCCGGCCAAGGCCAGGGCGGTCACGGCCGCCAGGACCAGCGCCGCGATCCGTGTCCGTACGCGCTCCACCACGGTTCCTCCGGTCCTCTCGAGTGCTCGCCGGGGCGGACGGTCGACCGGCGGGCGCCCCTCACCCCCGGGCCCGAGCGGGGTCGGGCAGTTCGACGACGACGTTGGTGGACTTCACGACGGCCTCGGCGACCACGCCGACCTCCAGCCCGAGCTCGTCGGCGGCCTCGCGGCTCATCAGCGAGACCACCCGGAACGGCCCGGCCTGCATCTCCACCTGGGCCATCACCCCGTCCCGGTGCACGTCGGTGACGATGCCGCGCATCCGGTTGCGGGCGGAGGAGAACCGCTCCCCCGGCTCCCCGTCGCCGCGCCGCCCCTGGTCGCGGACGAACGCGGCCAGCTCGGCGCCGGGGACGCGCCGGTGCCCGTGCTCGTCGCGGACGGCGGGCAGCCGTCCGCCGTCCACCCAGCGGCGGACGGTGTCCGCGCTCACGCCCAGCAGCGCGGCCGCCTCACTGATCCGGAACGTCGTCACGCGCCCATCGTAGACCTTCGCCGATTCGAAGGGAATCGGCCGTTTCCTACAGCAGATGCCATGCGAATCGACCTGAAGGCACAGCAGGTGCGGGGCTGGTCCATTCGACTCCCGTGCGATCGATTCGAGTGGGCAGTGGGCCGGGCCGTCCCGGGACGGCGCGGCGCACGGAGTGCTCTCTCAAGGAGCGCGCTCGTCGACGTCCTCCCGCTGCCCATGGGGGTCGTCGGCGCCTGCTCGCCGAGCAGCCTCTTCACGCGTTTTCGCAGGCCATATAACGTGCTTGGGGGCGGAGCAAGGGGGTAGGCCCTTCGCCGACAGATCACGTCCTCCCGGTCAGGAGGGGGATCATGACTGGGACCATGCGGGCTCCGCGCACCCGGGGCGTCCTCAGCGGCTTCCTGCTCGTGCTGCTGGGGCTGTGGGGCGCCCTGCTGCCGTTCATCGGCCCGTACCTGCACTTCGGCTTCGCGCCCGACGAGCCTTGGGTGTACACGTCCGCACGCCTGCAGCTCAGCGTCCTTCCGGGGATCGCCGCGGTGCTCGGCGGACTGATCCTGCTCGTCAGCGCGCACCGCGCGGCCGCGATGTTCGGGGCGTGGCTGGCCGCGCTCGGCGGCGCCTGGTTCGTCGTCGGCCACACGGTCGCGCCGCTGTGGGAGCCGAACGGCGTGGGCGCCCCGCTCGGGACGAGCACGGGCATGCGGGTGGCCGAGCAGGTGGCGGGCTTCAGCGGCCTCGGCGTGGTGATCGTGTTCCTCGCCGCGGCGGCCCTGGGCCGCTTCGCCGTGGTCGGCGTGCGCGAGGCCCGACGGGCCGCCCGGAGCGCGGCGGAACGCGAGGCCGCCGCCCGGCCCGCCGCGGGCGAGTCCGGCGCGACGCAGCCGCTCGCACCGCCGCACGGCCGGTACAGCCGCGCGTCCGGGTTCGGCGGAGCCGTCCCCGGCGCCGGGCCACCGCCGTCGACGCCGCCGACCCAGCCGATCCAGCGGACGCAGCCGCCCCAGCAGACGCAGCCCACCCAGCCCACTCAGCCGACCCAGCCGGCAGACGGGCCCGCAACGCCGCAGGCGCCCCCTCCGCCCGCACCCGGCGCGCCGGGACCAGGGCCGTCCGCGCCCCGGCCGCACGCCGGCGCCTCACCCGTCGAACGGCACGACCAGCGGGTCGCCGGAGAGCACAGGGACGGACCCCGTCCCTGACCCGGCGTCCGCGGCGTCCTGGACCACCGCTCCGTGCGGAGCGTCCCGCGCCCGCACGGAGCGATCGCTCATGCCCCGGACGCCGCGGCTCCGCGCGCGTCAGCGGTCGCGGGCGCGCATCTTGCGCACGGTCGCGGTCGGCTCGTAGGCGCGCTTCTCGTCGTCCAGCGGAACGTCGTCGCGGTCGGTGAACATGGCCGCGAAGGCGACCAGAAGGCCGACGGCGCCGATCCACGGCTCACGCCAGGCGAAGCTCAGCGCCACGCACGCCGCCGCGCACCCGAGCAACAGCAGGAACCTCACGCAGAAACGAGAACATGTTCTCGTTTCTGCGTCAATGCGGAACCCGGCGCTCGCCGGCGGCTCACTTGCGCTTGCCGCGCTTCTCGCGGATGCGCATCACCAGGTCGATGGGCGTGCCCTGGAAGCCGAACTCCTCGCGCAGGCGCCGTTCGATGAACCGCCGGTACCCCTCCTCCAGGAAACCGGTGGTGAACAGCACGAACCGGGGCGGGCGCACGTCCGCCTGGGTGGCGAACAGCACTCGGGGCTGCTTGCCGCCGCGCACCGGGTGCGGGTGCGCGGCCACCAGGTCGGCGAAGAACCGGTTGAGCTGGGAGGTGGGGACGCGGGTGCCCCAGCCTTCCAGCGCCGTGTCCAGGGCGGGCACCAGCTTCTCCACGTGCCGCCCGGTGCGGGCGGAGATGTTCACGCGCGGCGCCCAGCGGGCGTTGTGCAGCTGCCGGTCGATCTCGCGCTCCAGGTAGTAGCGGCGCTCCTCGTCCAGCAGGTCCCACTTGTTGTAGGCGATCACCAGGGCCCGGCCCGCCTCGATCACCATGGAGATGATCCGCAGGTCCTGGTCGGCCAGCGGCTCGGAGGCGTCGATCAGCACGACCGCCACCTCGGCGCGCTCCAGCGCCGACTGGGTGCGCAGCGTGGCGTAGAAGTCCGCGCCCTGGTTCTCGCGGTGGCGCCGCCGGATGCCCGCGGTGTCGATGAACCGCCACTCCCGGCCGCCCAGCTCGATCAGCTCGTCCACCGGGTCGCGGGTGGTCCCGGCGACCGAGTCGACGACGGCGCGGTTCTCCCCCGCCAGTTTGTTGAGCAGGCTGGACTTGCCGACGTTGGGACGGCCCAGCAGCGCCACCCGGCGCGGGCCCCCGACCTCGCCGTACGTCTCGGGCGGCGGCTCGGCGGGCAGCGCCTCCAGCACCGCGTCCAGCAGGTCGCCGCTGCCGCGGCCGTGCAGGGCGCTGACCGGGTGCGGCTCGCCGATGCCGAGCGACCACAGCAGGGCCGCGTCCGCCTCGGTCGCCGCGTCGTCGACCTTGTTGGCGACCAGCACGACCGGCTTGCCGGAGCGGCGCAGGATCTCCACCACGGCGTCGTCCACGTCGGTGGCGCCGACGGTCGCGTCCACCACGAACAGCACCACGTCGGCCAGGTCGACCGCCAGCCGCGCCTGCTCGGCGATCGCGGCGGCCAGGCCGGTCGCGTCGGGCACCCAGCCGCCGGTGTCGACGATGGTGAAGCGGCGGCCGCTCCAGGTGGCCTCGTAGGCGACGCGGTCGCGGGTCACGCCCGGCACGTCCTCCACGACCGCCTCGCGGCGGCCCAGGATCCGGTTGACCAGGGTCGACTTGCCGACGTTGGGACGGCCGACGACGGCCACCACCGGGACCGGCGCCGCCGCCTCGTCCGCGGCCGCCGGGCCGTCCACCGTCTCGATCTCGTATTCGCTCACTGCTCCACGCTCGCGTTCGAGGCGCCGCGCACGGCGCCGGCCGCCCTTTCCGTCCTTCGGTCCGTACCCCCGGGCCGTCCGCTAGGACGCGCTCTTGGCCAGGCGGACGACCGCCTCGATCACCTCGTCGAGGGTCAGCTCGGTCGAATCGATCTCGTGCGCGTCCTCGGCCTTGGTCAGCGGCGACGCCGCCCGCGTCGAGTCGAGGCGGTCGCGGCGGGCCTGCTCGGCGAGCGTCACCGTCACCGTGGCGCCGGGGTCGTGGGCCAGGTCCTTGGCGCGGCGGGCGGCCCGGACCTCCTCGCTGGCCGTCAGGAACACCTTGACGGGCGCGTCGGGCGCCACGACGGTGCCGATGTCGCGGCCCTCCACCACGATGCCGCCCTCGCCGATGATCTCGCGCTGCAGCGCCACCAGCCGCTCGCGCACCCGGGGCACGGCGCTGACCGCGCTGACCGCGTTGGTCACCTCGCGGGTGCGGATGGGGCCGGACACGTCCTGGCCGTCCACCGCGATGGTCGGCGCGTCGGGGTCGGTGCCCGACTCGATCACCGGCTCCCCGGCGCGGGCCGCGACCGCCTCGGCGTCGTCCACCGGCACGCCGGCCCGCAGCATCCACCACGTCATGGCGCGGTACATGGCGCCGGTGTCGAGGTAGCGCAGCCCGAGCGCGCGGGCCACGCCCCGAGAGACGCTGGACTTGCCCGACCCGGAGGGGCCGTCCATGGCGATGACGAGCGGCACGATCGCTCCCTTTCCGTGATGAGACGGCTTGCCCGCGAGCGTCCCGCGGCGGGCGCGCGGACGGCGCCGGCGCACCCGGCGGCCGTGTTCCCCGACGCGTCAGCGTACCCGTGCCGACGGCCCCTTCGGGCCGCCGCGCCGGGCCGGCGGGGCCGTCACGCCAGGCCGGGGACCGACCAGCCGCGCGACCGCAGCTCCTCCGCCAGCCGCCGGGCGGCCTCGGGCTTGACCGAGATCTCCAGCACGCCCAGGGGGCGGCCCGGGGAGTGCTCGATCCGCACGTCCTCGATGTTGACCCCGGCGACGCCCGCCGCCTGGAAGATCATGGCCAGCTCGCCGGGACGGTCCGGGATGACCACCTGCACCACGGCGTAGGCGGACGGGTCGCCGCCGTGCTTGCCGGGGATGCGCGAGCAGCCGGCGTTGCCGCGCAGCAGCAGGTCGGCGACGTGCGCGGCGGCCCGCTCGCTGCCGTCGCGCAGCAGCGAGGCCGCCACGGCCAGGTCGGTGGCCACGGCCTCCAGCACGTCGGCGACCGGCTGGGCGTTGCCGGTGAGGATGCCGATCCACAGCTTCGGGTCGCCCGCGGCGATGCGGGTCACGTCCCGCAGGCCCTGCCCGGCCAGGCCGAGCGCCATGTCGTCGGCGCCGGTCAGCCGGGCCGCGACCGCGGCCGACACGACGTGCGGGGCGTGCGAGACGAGCGCCACGGCCCGGTCGTGCTCCTCGGCGCCGACGGTGACGGGCTCGGCGCCGCACGCCCGGGCCAGCGCGGTGACCGCCTCGACGGCCTCCGGTTCGGTCTCGGGCGGCGGGCACAGCGCCCAGGACCGGCCGAGGAACAGGTCGGCGCGGGCGGCCGCCGGTCCGGAGCGCTCGCGCCCGGCCAGCGGATGCCCCGGGACGAACGTCCCCAGCTCGCAGCCCAGCTCGCGGGCCTGCCGCAGCGGCAGCGCCTTGACGCTCGCCACGTCGGTGTAGACCGCGGCCAGGCCGCGCTTCTGCGCGTCCAGCAGCGTGACGGCCACCGCGGCGGGCGGGACGGCCAGCACCGCCACGTCGGCGGGCTCGTCGACCGGCCCGTCGGCGGGCAGGGCCGTGCCCGCGCCGAGCTCGACGGCCATCGCCAGCGCGGCGGCGTCGCGGTCGGCGAGCACCACCTCCGCGCCGCGCTCGCGCATGGCCAGGGCGATCGAGGTGCCGATCAGCCCGGTCCCGATCACCGCGATGCGCCGTGGAAAGCCCTCTTCAGCCACCCGTCAAGGGTAGCCGCCCCGGACGCCCGCCCGCGCCGCGCGGATGCGCCCGCCCGTGGCCGGCGGACGGGGCCCGCCGCGTCACCGCCGCGCCGCGTGCGCTCGGCCTCGCGGACGCGGCACGGAGCCGGCGGGCTCCCCGCCTCTGGCGTCACTGCGCGATGTCCAGGCGCAGCGCCGTGGCCCCCCGCAGGTAGACGTGCTGGATCTCCGAGCGGGGACGGTCGGTCTCCACGTGCGCCATCAGCCGGATCACCCGGGGCAGCGCGTGCGGCACGCCGATCTCGGTGGCGCACAGCAGCGGCACCTCGTGGAAGCCGAGCTTGCGCGCCGCCAGCGCCGGGAACTCGGCGGTCAGGTCGGGCGTCGCCGTGAAGATCACGCTGATGACGTCGTCGGTGGTCAGCCCGTTGCGCGCCATCACCTCGGTGACCAGCTCGGCGGTGGCCGCCAGGATCTGGTCCCGGTCGTCGGCGTCGACCTGCGTCGCCCCCCGGATCGCGCGTACCGCCACGTTTCGCACCTCCTACAGGCCCACGGCCTTGTACAGCTCCCCGATCTCGACGACGTTCAGCGCCCGGACGGTTCCGGGCCGCAGCTGGCCGAGCTTGATCGGTCCGAACTGGATGCGGGCCAGCTGCTGCACGGGGAACCCGACGTGCTTGAGCATCCGCCGCACGATGTGCTTGCGGCCCTCGTGCAGCGTGATCTCCACGAGGACGCGGCGGCCCACCTGGTCGTACACGCGGAACCGGTCGGCCTTGGCGAAGCCGTCCTCGAGGGTGACGCCGGCGCGCAGCCGCCGTCCCAGGTCGCGCGGGATGGGGCCGTGGATCTCCGCCAGGTAGGTCTTCGGCACGCCGTAGCTGGGGTGCATGAGCCGGTGGGCCAGCTCCCCGTCGTTGGTGAGCAGGATCAGGCCCTCGGTGTCGGTGTCCAGGCGGCCGACGTGGAACAGCCGCTCGGGCACGTCCACGAAGTCGGCCAGGGACTTGCGCCCCTTGTCGTCGGACATCGTGCTGACCACGCCGCGCGGCTTGTTGACGGCGTAGTAGCGCATCTCCGAACGCGTCTCCACCCGGCGCCCGTCGACGTGGATGACGTCGCGCTCGGGGTCCACCCGCTCGCCGAAGCGGAACACCTTCTCACCGTTGACGGTGACGCGGCCTTCGCCGATCAGTTGCTCGCAGTGGCGGCGGCTGCCGATTCCGGCGTCGGCGAGCACCTTCTGCAACCGTACGCCCTGGTTGTCGGTCACTTTTCCTCAACTGTGTCGTCTGGCAGGTCTTCGGGCAGATAGGGGGCGAGGTCGGGCAGCTCGTCCAGGCTGCGCAACCCCAGCCGCTCCAGGAAGTACCCGGTGGTGCGGTACAGGAGCGCCTGCGTCTCGGGGTCCCGGCCCGCCTCCTCGATGAGTCCGCGCAGCATCAGGGTGCGCATCACCCCGTCGCTGTTGACGCCGCGGATCGCCGAGACCCGCGCCCGGCTCACCGGCTGGCGGTAGGCCACCACGGCGAGGGTCTCCAGCGCCGCCTGGGTGAGGCGGGCCTGCTGGCCGTCGGTGACGAAGCGCTCCACCACCGGGGCGCACACGTCACGAGTGTAGAAGCGCCAGCCGTCCCCGACCTCCCGCAGATCGAACCCCCGGCCCTGGGCGGTGTATTCCGCGGACAGTTCCCGGAGCGTGGCGGCGATCTCCGCCCGCGGGCGCTCCAGCAGCCGCGCGAGGGTGTCCTCGCTCACCGGCTCGTCCACCACCAGCAGGATCGCCTCGATCGCGGCGCGCAGCCCCGGCCCCTCGGCCTCCTCGGAGGCGTCCTCGACGGTGTCCTCGGGGGCCTGCGCGGCGGGCGGCTCCGCCGGCTCGGCCCCGTTCTGGGACGCGACGGCCTCGCCGAGGCCGTCGGGGACCCGGTCCTCCCGACCGGTGTCCTCCCGCGAGGCGCGGGCCTCCCGCGCATCAGGCGCCTCCTGCGAGGCGGCGGGTCCTTCCGGAGGTGAAGCGTCCCGCGCCCGTTCGGGCGGCAGGGCAGGGTCGGCGGGGACGCCCTCCGGGGCGTCCTCGCGGGGCGGTTCAGTCATCGGTCTTGTCTTTCTCCGGCTCCCGGGAGCCTTCGTAGTCGTCGCCGACGTCGATGTCGCCGTCGTCGGTGCCGGTCCAGGTGATGTGCAGCTCGCCGAGCGGCTCGGCCTGCTCGAACGCGACCGCCTTCTCGCGGTAGAGCTCCAGCAGCGCCAGGAACCGCGCGACGACCTCGTAGGTGCCGGCGCAGTCCTCGACGAGCACGCGGAACGTGGTGGCGCGCAGCCGGCGCAGCCGCTCCACCACGATCGCCGCCTGCTCGCGGACGCTGGCCTTGGGCTGGTAGATGTGCTCGACGGAGACGGTCGGGGGCGCCTTGGGCGTGAGGGCCTTGGCCGCCAGGCGGGCGAACTCGACGGGGCCGAGCCCGAGGAGCACCTCGGGCAGCAGGTTGGCGAACCGGGGCTCCATCGGCACCAGGCGCGGGTACCGCCGCCCCTGCTCGGCCATCCGTTCCGCCAGGAAGCGCGAGACCTCCTTGAAGGCCCGGTACTGCAGGAGCCGCGCGAACAGCAGGTCGCGGGCCTCCAGCAGGGCCAGGTCCTCCTCGTCGTCCACCTCGCCGGACGGCAGCAGCCGGGCCGCCTTCAGGTCCAGCAGCGTGGCGGCGACGAGCAGGAAGTGGCTGGCCTGGTCCAGGTCCCAGTCCTTGCCGTGCGAGCGGATGTGGTCGATGAAGTCGTCGGTGACCTTGGCCAGGGACACCTCGGTGATGTCCAGCTTGTGCTTGGAGATCAGCTGGAGCAGCAGGTCGAACGGGCCCTCGAAGTTGTCCAGGCGGACGCGGAAGCCGCGGCCCTCCTCGGCCTCCGGCTCCGGCGTCGTCTCGTCCACGCCGCTCACGGTAGCGGAGTCCGGCCGCGGCCGCGTCGACCGGCCAGAGGGGACGACACGCGGACGACACGGGGACGACGCCCGCGGCCGGTCGGGGCGGGCCGCTCCCCGCGCATGCGGCCCGCCCCGACCAGGGTCAGCGCACCCCGACGCGGTCGTCCGGCGCGGCCGCCCCGGCGGGCGGCGGCGGCACGGCCTCGGACAGGGCCACCCGGGCGTGCAGGCGCCGCAGCGGGCCGGGCAGCCACCAGTTGCGGCGTCCCAGCAGCGTCATGGTCGCCGGGACGAGCAGGATGCGCACCACCGTCGCGTCCAGCACGATCGCCGTCACCAGGCCGAGCCCGATCGCCTTGACCGGGGCGAACCCGCCGAACGCGAACCCGGCGAACACCACCGCGATCGTCAGGGCGGCGGCGGTGACGATGCCCCCGGTGCGGCGCAGGCCCTCGGCGACCGCGGCGGACGGGGCGTCCCCGGCCAGCCACCGCTCGCGGATCCGCGACAGCAGGAACACCTCGTAGTCCACCGACAGCCCGAACGCGATCGCGCCGATCAGCATCGGCACCGTCAGGTGGACGTAGCCGGTGCCCTCGGTGCCGAGCGGCCCGGCCAGGTGCCCGTCCTGGAAGACCCGCACGACGACGCCGAGGGCGGAGCCGATGCCGAGCAGGTTCGTCAGCACCGCCTTGACCGGAAGCAGCAGCGACCCGGTGAACGCGAACAGCAGCGCCAGCGTGCCGAGCGCCACCGCGGCGGCCGCCCACGGCAGCCGGTCGGCCAGCATCGCCCGGTAGTCGATCAGCCGGGCGGTGTATCCGCCGACCTCGACCGGCACCGGCGTGCGCGTCTCGCGGAGGGCGCGGACGGCGTCGCGGGCGGCCGGGCCGTCGGCGTCGCCGCGCGGGACGGCCGACAGCAGGGTCCTGGCCGGTCCGAGCCCTCGGGTGCGGACCTCGGCGACGCCGGGCAGGGCCGCGACCGTCCGCCGCAGCTCGGCCACGCGCGGGTCGCCGGGGGCGGCGTGGGCGATCACCTGGATGTCGTCCGACCAGCGGGCCCGCTCGGGGAAGTGGGTGTGCAGCTCGTCCCACAGCCGGTGGGTGGTGGTGGACGCGGGCAGCATGCCCGGGTCGCCGAGGGAGATGTGCAGGCGGGCGGCGGGCAGCGCCAGCGCGGCCATCGCCGCGGCGGCCGCCGCGAGCGTCAGCAGCGGACGCCGCTGCACGGCGCGGGCCACCCGGGCGAACCCGGCGCCGCCCTCCCTTGCCTTGGCGGGGGCGATGCGCCGGCCGAAGCGGGCCAGCAGCGCGGGCAGCAGCGTGAGCGCGGCGAGCATGTCCACCAGGACCACGGCGGTGCCCGCCAACCCCATCGACCGCAGGAACGGATCGGGGAAGACCGTGAGGCCGAGCAGGGCGACCGCCACGGTCAGACCGGAGAACAGGACGGTGCGGCCCGCGGTCGCGACGGTGCGGGCGACGGCCCCGGCCACGTCCGGGTCGGCGCGGCGCTCCTCCCGGAACCGGCTGACCATCAGCAGCGCGTAGTCGACCCCCAGCCCGACCGCGAGCATGGTCGTCACCTGGACGGCGTAGACGGAGATGTCGGTGACGGCGCTGAAGGCGTACAGGACCCCGAACGTGCCCGCCGTGCCGAGCACCGCGACGAGCAGCGGCAGCCCGATCGCCAGCAGCCCGCCGAACACCACCACCAGCAGCACCAGCACCACCGGCAGGCTCAGCATCTCGGCGCGCGCCACGTCCCGCTGGGCCTGCTCGGTGAACTCCCGCTCCGACAGCGGTCCGCCGGCGACGGTCACGGTCGCGCCGTCCACGGCGCGCAGGCGGTCGGCGGCGGCCCGCGCGGCCGCCTCCTGCCCCTCGCCGGGGGCGAGCGCGACCTCCACCAGCAGCGCCCGGCCGGTGGTCCGCGACGCCAGCGGCCCGTTGACCGCGACGACGCCGGGCACGGCCCGGACCGCCTCCATCGCCGCGCCCACCTCGCGGCGCAGCGCGGGATCGTCCGCGGGGCGCCCGGACACCACGGCGGTGAGCCTCGCGGGGCTCGGCGAGTTGTCCTCGATCCACTGCGCGGTGCGGCCCGACTCGCTGCCGGGCAGGACGCCGACGTCGCTCACCAGGACGCCGAACACCCGCCCGCCGACGCCGAAGCCCGCGGCCGCCACGGCGAGCCACAGCACGACGACCAGCCACGGGCGCCGCGTGGAGAAACCAGAGATTCTGCCAAGCATGACGGCCTCCATCGGCCCGTGCGGGCCTTGCGACCGGAAACGACTGGCTCAAGGCTCGCCCGAAGCGGCGGTGAAGGGATCACCGCTGAGAGCGGAGTCCGGCTCGCTCCGAGGAGCGGGCCCGCGGCGGGCGCGTCTCCCTCGCAGGAGGGGGTCAGGGACGGGCGGGAGGCGCCGTCTCCCCCGGACGGACCAGGCCGGTCTCGTAGGCCAGCACGACCGCCTGCACGCGGTCGCGCAGCCCCAGCTTGCTCAGCAGGCTGCTGACGTGCGTCTTGACCGTGTGCTCGGTGACGACCATGGCGCGGGCGATCTCGGCGTTGGACAGCCCCCGGGCGATGTGCCGCAGCGTGTCGGTCTCCCGGGCGGTCAGCCGCGCCAGGCGGGGGTCGTCGCCGTGCGGCGCGGACCGGGACGCGGGGCCGCCGGACCGCCGCACCACGTCGGCGATGAGCCGCCGCGTCACCGACGGCGCCAGCAGCGCCTCGCCGGCGGCCACCACGCGCACCGCGTCCACCAGCTCCCGGCGCCGCATGTCCTTGAGCAGGAACCCGCTCGCCCCGGCGCGCAGCGCCTCGTAGACGTACTCGTCGAGGTCGAACGTCGTCAGCACCAGCACCTTGGCGTCGGTGTCGCGGCAGATCGCCGCGGTCGCCTCGATGCCGTCGACGTTCGGCATGCGCACGTCCATCAGCACCACGTCGGGCCGCAGCTCGCGCGCCGCGCGGATCGCCTCGGCGCCGTCGCCGGCCTCCCCCGCGACCGCCAGGTCCGGCTGCTCGGAGAGGATCATCGCGAACCCGTCGCGGACCAGGGCCTGGTCGTCGGCGATCAGCACGCGGATCGGGGGGCGGGTCGGACGGTCGACGGCCACGCTGTCACTCTAGGGGCAGAACCGCCGCCACGCGGAACCCCCGGCCGTCCGGACCCGGCCCGTAGCTCAGCTCGCCGCCCACGGCGGCGACCCGCTCCCGCATGCCGATCAGTCCGTGCCCGCCCGTCCCCGCGGCGTCCTCCCCGCGGGGGCCCGCCGCGCCGTTCGGGCCGCGGCCGTCGTCGCGCACCTCCAAGCGCAGGGCGCCGCCGCCCCACCGCAGCCGCACCCGCGCGCTGCGCGCCCCCGCGTGCTTGACGGTGTTGGTCAGCGACTCCTGGACGACGCGGTACGCGGTCACGGACAGGTCGGCGGGGACGCGCCGCGCCGTGCCGTCCTCCTCCAGCGACACGTCCAGGCCGGCGCGCCGCACCCCCGCGATCAGCGCCGGCAGGGCCTCCAGGCCGGGCTGCGGGCGGCGGGACGGCTCGTCGGCGCGCAGCACGCCGAGGGTGCGGCGCAGCTGCGCCAGCGCCTCGCGCGCGGTGTCGGAGATGGCGTCGAACATCTCCTCGGCGCGGGCCGGGTCGCTGCGCACCGCCACCGGACCGGCCTCGGCCTGCACGGCGACCATGCTCATCGAGTGGGCGAGGATGTCGTGCATCTCCCGGGCGATCCGCTCGCGTTCGCGGGCGGCGGCCGCGTCCTGCTCCTCGGCGAGGCGGCGCGCCCGCTCCTCCAGCATCGCGATGCGGTCGCGGCGCGCCCGGGCCGAGGTGCCCATCGCGTACGCCACGACGAACGGCGCGGCCGCCACGAGCAGCTTCGCCCCGGTTCCGCCCGGGCCGAGGGTCTGCGCCGAGCCGAGCAGGACCGCCGCCGCGAGGACGACGGCGGTGACCGCACCGAGCACCAGCCGCCGCACCGGCGGGCACAGCGCGGCGAAGGTGTAGGTGGCCACGAGCTGCGCGGCGGGCAGGTCGGTGAGGACGTCGCTCAGGTGCATCGCCACGGTCCCGGCGCCGACGGCGCAGGCGACCAGGGACGGGCGTCGGCGGCGCCACAGCAGCGGCACCGACGCCGCCGTCGCGAGCAGCGCCACCCACCAGGCAAGACGACCGTCGACCGCGGCGTGGACGGTGACGTAGGCGCCGCACACGGCGGCGATGACAGCGTCGACCGCGCCCGGCGGCGGCGCGCCCGCGCGTGCGGCGAGACGGCGCACGCGGGCGATGAGGCGCACGATGAGGCGGACGGTGGGGGACGCCACGTCGACTCCTCGTTCAGGGAGGGCGGCCGTCCTCCAGTATCGCCGCGCGGGCCCGGCTCCGTCCTCGCTCTCAAGAGTGAGGACGGGCGCGTCAGCCGGCGGCGGCCTCGGTCTGCGCCCAGCGCTGCAGCAGCTCGCGGGCCAGGCTGCGGTAGGCGTTGGCGCCCATGGAGGTCGGGTCGAAGAACGTGATGGGCTCGCCCGCCACGGTCGCGTCGGGGAACCGCACCGTGCGGTTGATGACGGTGTGGAACACCTTGTCGCCGAACGCCTCGACGATGCGGCCGAGCACCTCGCGGGTGTGCAGGGTCCGCGAGTCGTACATGGTGCCGAGCACGCCGTCGATCTGCAGCGCGGGGTTGATGCGCGACTGGACCTTATCGATCGTCTCCATCAGCAGCGCCACCCCGCGCATGGCGAAGTACTCGCACTCCAGCGGGATCAGCACGCCCTGGCTGGCGGCCAGCGCGTTCACGGTGAGCAGGCCGAGCGACGGCTGGCAGTCGATGAGGATGTAGTCGTAGTGCGGCACCGCCGACTTCAGCGCGCCCGCGAGGATGTACTCGCGGCCGACCTCGTGCACCAGCTGCACCTCGGCGCCGGACAGGTCGATGTTGCTGGGGAGCAGGTCCATGCCGTCGACACCGGTGTCGATGACGACGTCCTCCCACTCGGTGTCCGGCTCCAGCAGCAGGTTGTGGATCGTGATGTCGAGCTGGCGCGGGTCGCCCTTGCCCAGCCCGACCGACAGCGCGCCCTGCGGGTCGAAGTCCACCAGCAGCACGCGGCGGCCGTACTCGGCCAGCGCGGCGCCCAGGTTGATGGTGGTGGTGGTCTTGCCGACGCCGCCCTTCTGGTTGCAGATCGAGACGATGCGGGCCGGTCCGTGCTCGTCCAGGGGCTCGGGTTCGGGGAAGTTCGGCACCGGCCGCTGGGTCGGTCCGAGGGCAAGACTCGGATCGGTCTCGATGGTGGCGGAGGACAGGACTCCCCCCGCAGCCTCTGTGCTGGTCACCAGATCCCTCCCCGGCTGGCCCGGACATTGCCATCCAGGTTGGGGACTCTAGGGCCTGCCACCGCGCCTCTCAAGCCGACGCGCGCCGATGGGCGTGTTTTGTCTGACCCTGATACGTCCTGTTCATCCCTCCGCGCATTCCACCCCCGGAAACCGGCGCGCGCGCCGGGCTCAGCCGCGGGCGCGGGGGTGGGACGTGGCGTACACCTCGCGCAGCATCTGCACGGTGACCAGCGTGTACACCTGCGTTGTCGTCACCGACGCGTGGCCCAGCAGCTCCTGCACGACCCGCACGTCCGCTCCCCCGTCCAGCAGGTGCGTGGCGAACGAGTGCCGCAGCGTGTGCGGGGACACGTCCTTCAGGTCGGCGCGTTCGGCCGCGGCGCGCAGCACCATCCACGCGCCCTGCCGCGACAGCCGCCCGCCGCGCGCGTTCAAGAACAGCGCGGGGCTGCCGCGTCCGGCCGCGCTCAGCTCCGGACGGGCCCGCACCAGGTACGCCTCGACGGCGCGGCGCGCGTAGTCGCCCATCGGCACCACGCGCGTCTTGCCGCCCTTGCCGCGGACGCGGGCGAACCCCTCGTCCAGGTCCAGGTCGTCGACGTCCAGGCCGACCGCCTCGGAGATCCGCACGCCCGACCCGTACAGCAGCTCCAGCAGGGCCCGGTCGCGCAGCCCGCGCGCGGTGGCGTCGCCGCCCGGTCCCGCGGCCGCGGCCAGCAGCCGCTCGACGTCGTCGACGGAGATGGCCTTGGGCAGCCGCCGCGGCGGGGTGGGCGGACGGACGTCACGGGCCGGGTCGGCGGACGCCAGGCCCTCGCGCAGCGCGAAGCGGTGCAGCCCCCGCACGGCCACCACGGCGCGGGCCGCCGAACCGGCCGACAGCGGCGGATGGTCGGCGTCGCCCTCGCGCAGCCCCACCAGGAACGCCCGCACGTCGTCCTCGCTGACCTGGTCGATGGCGGTGCGGCCGCGGGCGGTCAGCACCGCCAGGTAGCGGCGCAGGTCGCGGCGGTAGGAGCTGAGAGTGTTGGCGGCGAGGCCCCGTTCGACGGCCAGATGCCCCAGGTAGGCGGCCACGGCGGACCGCAGCGGGGACGCGCCGCCGTCCGGGCCGTCGCCGAGGCCGTCCGGGACGCGGCCGCGCTCGTCGGCGGCCCCCCGCGGGGGACCCTGTCCGGCATCGGGGGGCGCGCCGTTCCGGCCGGGTGTGCTCGGTGACAGTGCGGCACCTCTTCCGGGCGGGGGTGACCGACAGGGACCTGCCCCATCATGCCGCTTTCGGCGCCTCCGCGAGACCTGATCGACGCGCCGCCCGGCGGCATGTCGCGCCCCGCCTCGCGACGCCGCACGTCGCGGCGGTTCCGGCGCGGCGGCGGGTCAGTCCTCCGGGGCGTCCACGGGGCGCAGGTCGCGGAAGCCGCGCGCCCGCGCCGCCCGCACCGCCAGGATGCCCAGCGAGGCGATCATGTTGTGGATCTCCCCCGCGAACACCTTGCGGACCGCCTCGTCCAGCGGCACCCACACCACCGGCATGTCGGCCTCCTCGTGCACCCGCTCGAAGTCGATCTCCTCGGCGGGCACCTCGGTCAGGTCGCGGGCCAGGAAGATCCGCACCCTCTCGTCGGACATGCCCGAGGACGGCAGCACGTCGGCCAGGGTGTGCCACCGCGCGGCGCGGTACCCCGCCTCCTCCAGGAGCTCCCGTTCGGCCAGCTTGTGCAGCGGTTCGCCGGGCACGTCGCGCAGCCCGGCGGGCGCCTCCCACAGCAGCCGGCCGACGGGGTGCCGGTACTGGCGCAGCAGCAGCACCCGGTCGGCGTCGTCGAGCGCGATGACGCCGACCGATCCGGGGTGCTCGATGACGTCCCGCTGGGCGATCTCCATGCGGTCGCCGTTGGGCATGCGGACGCGGTCGCGCCGCACCCGGAACACGTGCCCCTCGAACTCCACGCCGCTGCCGACGACCTCCCAGCGCTCGGGCCGGTCGCGCACGTCGTCCGGCCCGAGCGCGGCGCCGCCGGGCTCGGGGCCGCCCGTCACGGGGCGGTCACCGCGTCGGCGCGGTCCCGGGCGGCGGCGTAGTCCAGCGCGGCCGCGATCAGGCCGGTGAACAGCGGGTGCGGCCGGGTCGGGCGGGAGCGGAACTCCGGATGCGCCTGCGTGCCGACGAAGAACGGGTGCGTCTCGCGCGGCAGCTCGACGTACTCCACCAGGCGGCCGTCCGGCGACAGGCCGGAGAAGCGCAGCCCGGCCTTCTCCAGGGTCTCCCGGTAGGCGTTGTTGACCTCGTAGCGGTGCCGGTGCCGCTCGGACGCCTTGGCCTCCCCGTACAGCTCGCGCACCAGCGACCCCTCGGCCAGGTCGGCCGGGTACAGGCCCAGGCGCATCGTGCCGCCCATGTCGCGCTCCCCGGCGACCACGTCGACCTGGTCGGCCATGGTCGCCACTACCGGGTGCGGGGTGTCCGGGTCGAACTCGGCGCTGTCGGCGTCGGCCAGCCCGGCCAGCGACCGGGCCGCCTCGATCACGATGCACTGCAGGCCCAGGCAGATGCCGAGCAGCGGGATCCGGTTCTCCCGGGCGTGCCGGACCGCGCCGATCTTGCCCTCGATGCCGCGCACCCCGAAGCCGCCGGGAATGAGCACCCCGTCGACGCCGTCCAGCTCGCGGCGGGCGCCCTCGGGGGTCTCGCAGTCGTCGCTCTTGACCCAGCGGATGTTGACGCGCGCGTCGTTGCCGAACCCGCCGTGCCGCAGCGCCTCGGTGACCGACAGGTAGGCGTCGGGCAGGTCGACGTACTTGCCGACCAGCGCGATCGTGACCTCCCGGGCCGGGCGGTGCACCCGGCGCAGCAGCTCGTCCCAGGCGCCCCAGTCCACGTCCCGGAACGGCAGCCCCAGGCGCCGCACCACGTAGGCGTCGAGGCCTTCGGCGTGCAGCACCTTGGGGATGTCGTAGATGCTGGCGGCGTCCACGGCCGACACGACGGCCTCGCGGTCGACGTCGCACATCAGGCTGATCTTGTTGCGCAGCCCGTCGGTGATCGGCCGGTCCGAGCGGCACACGATCGCGTCGGGCTGGATGCCGATGGAGCGCAGCGCGGCCACCGAGTGCTGGGTGGGCTTGGTCTTCAGCTCCCCGGACGGCCCGATGTACGGCAGCAGCGACACGTGCAGGAAGAAGCAGTTCTCCCGGCCGATCTCGTGCCGGATCTGCCGGACCGCCTCGAGGAACGGCAGCGACTCGATGTCGCCGACCGTGCCGCCGACCTCGGTGATGACGATGTCGACGTCCCCGTCGGCCATGCCGCGGATGCGGTCCTTGATCTCGTTGGTGATGTGCGGGATCACCTGCACGGTGTCGCCCAGGTACTCGCCGCGCCGCTCCTTGGCGATCACGTTCGAGTAGACCTGGCCGGTGGTGACGTTGGCCGAACCGTGCAGCTCGGTGTCGAGGAACCGCTCGTAGTGCCCGATGTCCAGGTCGGTCTCGGCACCGTCGTCGGTCACGAAGACCTCGCCGTGCTGGAACGGGTTCATGGTGCCGGGGTCGACGTTCAGGTACGGGTCCAGCTTCTGCATGGTGACCCGCAGGCCGCGCAGGGCCAACAGCCGCCCCAGGCTGGACGCGGTCAGCCCCTTGCCGAGGCTGGAGGCGACACCGCCGGTGACGAACAAATGCTTGGTAGGACGCGTTCTACCAATGTCTGCCGAAGGCAAAGAAGGCGCTCCCGTGGTCGCTGCTGAGGCGGCGTCCATCGCGTGTTCATCGCAAGGTGTCCACCGCACTGTCCACGGGCCACCAGGATATCAGCAGCGCGTGCCCGCGCCGTCCGGGACGCGCTCCCGGGACCGCGCACGGCCCCTGGTCGGAGGCGCACACCCCCGTCCCGTGGCCGTTTGCGGCCCCGGGACGGAGGCCGCGCCGTCGATTCGGCGTCCGGAGCCGCGGGCGGGACCGCCGGGCGGCTCCGGACGGCGGCGCCCTCGGGTCAGATCCGCGGGGCGGCGGTCGGCATGATGGTGCGCAGCTGCCGGGTGAGCTCGTCGATCAGCGACCGCGCCTGGTCGGCGGCGTTGCGGGCGCTGTCGCGCTCCTGCGACAGCTCGGCGATGGCCGCGCGCTGCTCGGTGACCGCCTGCGCGAGCTGGTCGACCCACTGCTCGCGCTCGGCGAGCTTCTCGGCGACCGCGTCGCGCTCGGCGGCGATCTGCCGCATCCCGGCCACGGCCTTGTCCCGCTCGCGCTCGGCCTTCTCGGCGCGGCCGCGGGCCAGCGTCAGCTCCGACTCGGCCTTGGCCTGCGCCTGCACCGCGGCCTCCCGCGCCCGCTCGGCCGCCTCCCGCGCCTGCTCCAGCTTGGCCCGGGCCTGCTCGAGCTGGGTGCGGGCCTGGATGGCGGCGTCGCGTTCGCGCTCGGCCTTCTTGGCCGCCTCCAGCGACTGAGCCGCGGTGTCGAGGGCCTGGTCGCGCTCCTTGGCGGCCTGCGCCGCCCGCCGGTCGGCCTCCTGGGCCCGCCGCTCCGCCTCCTGCGCCCGCAGCTCGGCCTCCCCGGCGCGGCGCCGGGCGTCCTCGGACTCCTTGGCGGCCGCGGCGGCGACCTGCTGCAGGTTCTTGGCGGTCAGCTCGGCGTCGGCGGCCTTGGCGCGCAGCGCCGACAGCTCCCCGTGCGCGGTCTCCAGCGCCCGGGACAGCTCGGCGACCTGCTCGGCGACGCGGTCGCGCTCGGCCTCGGCGGCGCGCCGCCCGTTGACGGCGTCCTCGACGGCGCGCAGGGCGTCGTCGCGGGCCTCGCTCATCGCGTCCCGCTGCGCCATGGCCTGCCGGACGGTGGCCTCGGCCTCGGCGGCCCGGCGTTCGGCCTGCTCGGCCTGCGCCTGGGCCTGCTCCATCTGGGCGCGGGCCTGCTCGGCCTGCATGCGCGCCT
Source organism: Actinomadura viridilutea (assembly GCA_003001795.1). Lineage (GTDB taxonomy): Bacteria > Actinomycetota > Actinomycetes > Streptosporangiales > Streptosporangiaceae > Spirillospora > Spirillospora viridilutea. The sequence goes on from PVNI01000002.1 coordinate 189,262, forward strand.
GCTCGGCCTCGGCCCTGGCCTGCTCGGCCTGCCCGCGGGCCTGGTCGGCCTGGGCGCGCCCCTGCTGGGCCTGGTTCCAGGCGGCGGCCGCGTCCCGCTGGGCGGCCTCCTTCTCCGCCTGGACGGCCGCGATCTGCGCCTGCAGCTCGTTCTGCGCCTCGGCCAGCCGCCGCTCGGCCTCCAACGCGCGCCGGTCGGCCTCCTCGGCCTGCCCCCGCGCACGCTGCACCTCGCCCCAGGCCGCCGCCGCGTCCCGCTGCGCCGCCTCCTTCTCCGCCTGGACGGCCGCGATCTGCGCCTGCGCCTCGTTCTGCGCCTCGGCCAGCCGCCGCTCGGCCTCCAACGCGCGCCGGTCGGCCTCCTCGGCCTGCCCCCGCGCACGCTGCACCTCGCCCCAGGCCGCCGCCGCATCGCGCTGGGCCGCCTCCTTCTCCGCCTGCATCGCGGCGACCTGGTTCTGGGCGTCGTTGTGGGCCTCGGCGACCTTGCGCTCACCGGCGGCGAGCGCGTCCCCGATCAGATCGGCCATCTGCCGCAGCCGCTCGACGATGTCCCAGGGCTGCGCCTCGACCAGATCGTGGTCGCTCCGGCCGTGGCCCCCCTCGCCCGCGTGCCCGCCGGCCTTGATCGGCTGCTGCGCCGCGGGAACGGGCCAGGGGGAGGCGGCGTCCGGGATCTTGCGCCCGCCGCCCGACCCGTTCAGCTCGCTCACTCCGGCCCTCCAAGGTCTCCTCGCCGTTCTCGGCCGACCCGCCGGGCGGCTCGGGCGCGGAGCAACGGTCGCGGGGCTGCTGTGCTCATCTGTTCGCTGCACTCCTCGCCTGGCGGCTCGTCGCTTGGCATCTGGAAGGCACTCTAGTGCCGATCACCGCAGCGTTTGCCCTGTTTGGGGTTTAGTTTCTTGATCCTCACGGCGCTCTCGCGCAGATGAGGCCGCGCGCGCCGTCCGCGGCGGGCCGTCGCGGGTGATGCGAGAATCACAGCTCATGGACCTTGCGACCCTGTACCCGCCGATCGAGCCGTACGATTCCGGGCTGCTGGACGTCGGCGACGGCAACCGCATCCACTGGGAGGTGTGCGGGAACCCCGACGGCAAGCCCGCGGTGATGCTGCACGGCGGCCCTGGCGCGGGATGCCTGCCCGCGCACCGCCGCCAGTTCGACCCCGAGGCGTACCGGATCGTCCTGTTCGACCAGCGGAACTGCGGACGCAGCCTGCCGCACGCCTCCGACCCCGAGGTGTCGCTGGAGAACAACACCACCTGGCACCTGGTCGCGGACATGGAACGGCTGCGCGAGCACCTGGGCATCGAGAAGTGGCTGGTGTTCGGCGGGTCGTGGGGAAGCGCACTGGCCCTCGCGTACGCGCAGACGCACCCCGACCGGGTCAGCGAGCTGGTGCTGCGGGGCATCTTCACCCTCCGGCCGTTCGAGCTGTACTGGTTCTATCAGGAGGGCGCGTCGCTGATCTTCCCCGACCTGTGGGAGAAGTACCTGGCGCCCATCCCCGAGGATGAGCGCGAGGACCTCATCCGCGCCTACCACGAGCGTCTCAACTCTCCTGACCGCGAGGTACGTGTGGCCGCCGCGCGCGCCTGGGCGCAGTGGGAGGCGGGGACGCTGAAGCTGCGCCCCGACTCCGCCCTGGTCGAGGCGTTCGGCGACCCGGACTTCGCGGTGGCGTTCGCCCGCATCGAGAACCACTACTTCATCAACGAGGGCTTCTTCGAGGACGACCAGCTGCTGCGCGACGTCGACAAGATCCGGCACATCCCCGCCGTCATCGTGCAGGGCCGCTACGACGTCTGCACCCCGCCCGCCACCGCCTGGGACCTGCACCGCGCCTGGCCCGAGGCCGAGTTCCATCTCGTGGAGGACGCGGGCCACGCCTACGACGAGCCCGGCATCCTGCACCGCCTCATCCAGGCCACCGACCGCTTCGCCCGCTGACCCCGCAACGCGCCGCCCGCGCGCCCGCGGGCGGCGCGGCACATGCCTGCGCGACACGTACGCAGCGGTCGTCCTTAACTCATGCCGTACGGACGGCACGGCAACTCATGCCGTACGGACGGCACGGCGCATGCCGGGCACGCTGTACGCCCCATGCATGCATCGCAGGACTTGAGTAGCAGCGCCCAGATCGCGGGTCGCCGGTGCGCATACCCGGCGCGTCCCGACACGAGCCGGCGGCGGCCGGCTCATGCCTGCCCGCCGCGATGACGCGTGGCCAGTGGGCGATACGCCCCCTGCGCTATTCGCGCCTGGCGGGCGTCCTGAGAGGTCCTGGGCGGCGGCAACGGCTTATGGCCCGCGAGTGGGATGACAGCGGGCGCGGCGCATACCCGGCGGGCAGCAAGGCCCATGCCGCACAGGCGACACGGCTCATACAACCGACACGGCTCATACAACGCAGGCGGCGCGGTGCACGCCCGGTGGGCGGTGCGGCGCGCTCGGCGGCGTCGAGAGCCGGGCACCAGGGCATACGGCGGGTTCGCCCGTCATATCACTGACATCGCTTTTCGTAACACAAGACACGCCGAGACGCACGAACGGGTCGCCGAGTTGTCATGAAGATTGTGTGACTTAGATCACACAATTGAAACATTCGCGCCGCGCGACCCGCACTCCGGAGCCCCCTCGGCGATCGCGCAACCGGGCGCCGCCGCCCCCGGCGGACGGCGGGCCGATGTCCCTGCGTACGTGCGAGAACGGCGCGCCTACGCGCCCCCGCGCCGCGGACCGAACGCGCCCGAGCAAAGCAAGCGTCTTTTCCTACCCGCTCGCGAGAATGCCAAACATCCCGTTGATAACAATCCCCGCGGCGCGTTCAGGAACGTTCGCTAAGTTGTTTTCACATGGCAGCGCAACCCCTGCACTCGACATCCCGGCCGCCCGGGGAGAAGTCGGCGTTCCGGCTGCACGAGCCGGAACTGGCCGACGGCCCCCAGATGTGGCGGCTCGCACGGGACTCGGACGTGCTGGACGTCAACTCGCCATACAGTTACGTGCTCTGGTGCCGCGATTTCTCGGGCACCTCCGTGGTGGCCCGGGCGGACGGCGTCGCGTGCGGTTTCGTCACCGGTTACGTGCGGCCCGACAGCCCCGACACGCTCTTTGTGTGGCAGGTCGCGGTCGACCGCGCCCACCGCGGCAAGGGACTGGCCCGGCGCATGCTGGACCGGCTCGGGGACCGGATGCCCGCCCTGGGCTGCCGGTACATGGAGGCGACGGTCACCCCCGGGAACACCGCCAGCAAGGCGATGTTCGAATCGTTCGCGCGCGGCCGCGGCTGCGAGGTGGTCCGCAGCCCCTTGTTCGGCGACGAGCACTTTCCCGTCGGCCACGAGCCCGAGATCCTGTTCCGCATCGGCCCCCTGAGGCACCCCTGACGGGCGCCGCGCGGCGTCGGCGGCCACGCACGCGCGGACCTCCGGCCACGGCGTCGCGACCGACGCGGCCGCACTCGCCTCGTGCGCTCCCCGGTCCGCACGTCCCGCTCCCGCACCGCCGTCTCCCAGCCGGCCCGACAATTCAACGATTTCGCTCCCGACCATTCCGTACGCCCGTTTGTCTCGTTCGTTCGACCGCACAAATGCCGGAGGCAGAGAGCATGGAAGTATTCGCCCGTCTCGAATCCGAGGTGCGCGGCTACTGCAGGGGCTGGCCCGCGGTGTTCACCACCGCCCGCGGCAGCCATATCACCGACGAGAACGGAAAGACGTACCTGGACTTCTTCGCGGGAGCGGGCACCCTCAACTACGGGCACAACAACCCCGCGCTGAAACGCCGGCTCCTGGAGTACCTGTCGGCCGACGCGATCGTGCACTCGCTCGACATGTACACCGCCGCCAAACGGCGGTTCCTGGAACGCTTCGAGGAGATCGTGCTGAAGCCGCGCGGCCTGGACTACAAGGTGCAGTTCCCCGGCCCGGCGGGCAACCACGCGGTGGAGGCCGCGCTGAAGCTGGCGCGCAAGTACACCGGCCGGGAGACGGTCGTCAGCTTCACCAACGCCTTCCACGGCATGACGCTGGGCGCGCTGGCGGTGACCGGCAACTCGATGAAGCGCACCGGCGCGGGGGTTCCGCTGGGACACGGCGTGGCGATGCCGTACGACAACTACCTGGACGGCCGCACCCCCGACTTCCTGCTGTTCGAGACGATGCTCGCCGACAGCGGCAGCGGCCTGGACAAGCCCGCCGCGGTGATCGTGGAGACCGTGCAGGGCGAGGGCGGAATCAACGTCGCCCGCCCCGAGTGGCTGCGCGGCCTGCAGGACCTGTGCCGCCGCCACGACATCCTGCTGATCGTCGACGACGTGCAGATGGGCTGCGGCCGCACCGGCCCGTTCTTCAGCTTCGAGGAGGCCGGGATCACCCCGGACATCGTCTGCCTGTCCAAGTCGCTGAGCGCCTACGGGCTGCCGATGGCGGTGACGCTGCTGCGGCGGGAGCTGGACGTGTGGGAGCCCGGCGAGCACAACGGCACCTTCCGCGGCTTCAACCCCGCGATGGTGACCGCCACCGGCGCGCTGGAGGACTACTGGACGGACGCGGAGCTGGAGAAGCAGACCCTGGCGAAGGGCCGGCTGGTGGAGCGGGCGCTGAACGAGATCGCGCTGGAGCACGCCGGAGCGGTGGACTCGGTGCGCGGCCGGGGCCTGGTGTGGGGCCTGGTCATGCGCAGCCCCGAGCTGGCGCCCAAGGTGTGCGCGGAGGCGTTCGAGCGCGGCCTGCTGATGGAGACCTCCGGCCCCGAGGGCGAGGTCGTCAAGCTGCTGCCGCCGCTGACCACCACCGAGGCGGAGCTGACCGCGGGCCTGGAGATCCTCGCCGACTCGGTCCGGGCCGTCCGCACCGCCGTCGCCGCCTGACCCGGTCCCCGCGCCGACCGCCGAGAAGGAGCATCCATGATCGTCAGATCGTTGAAGGACGTCATCGGCACCGACCGCGACGTGAAGGCGCCGACCTGGGAGAGCCGCCGTCTGATCCTGGCCAAGGAGAAGGTCGGCTTCTCCCTGCACGACACGGTGCTGTACGCGGGCACCGAGACGAGGATGTGGTACGCCAACCACGTCGAGGCGGTCTACTGCATCGAGGGCCACGGCGAGCTGGTCAACGAGGAGACCGGCGAGACGCACCGGATCGAGCCGGGCGTCATGTACCTGCTCGACGGGCATGAACGCCACACCCTGCGCGCCCACACCGACGTACGGACGGTCTGCGTGTTCAACCCGCCCTGCACCGGCCGGGAGGTTCATGACGAGAACGGTGTCTACCCGCTGCTGACCGAGGAGGACGCATGAGTGTCATCGAGTCCCATCCGACGAGCACCGACGCCTATCCCACCCGCAAGGCGACCGAACCGGCGCTGCTGTACCGGCAGGACCCGGTGGTGTACGGCGGCCCGGACGACGGTCCGATCGACGCGGCCACCCTTCAGTCGTACGAGGCCAACGGCTACCTGACGATCGAGCGGCTGCTGGAGCCCGAGGAGGTGGAGACCTACCGGGCCGAGCTGCGCCGCCTGGCGGCCGACCCGGCGATCCTGGCCGACGAGCGCACCATCACCGAGCGCGACTCCGACGAGGTCCGCTCCATCTTCGAGGTGCACAAGATCAGTGAGGTGTTCGCCGGGCTGGTGCGCGACCCGCGCGTCGTCGGCCGGGCCCGGCAGATCCTCGGCGGCGACGTCTACGTGCACCAGAGCCGGGTCAATTACAAGCCCGGTTTCACCGGCAAGGACTTCTACTGGCACTCGGACTTCGAGACCTGGCACGCCGAGGACGGCATGCCGCGCATGCGCGCGGTGAGCATCTCGATCGCCCTCACCGACAACTACGTGTTCAACGGCGGCCTGATGATCATGCCGGGGTCGCACAAGACGTTCGTGTCGTGCGTCGGTGAGACCCCCGCCGACCACTACAAGCAGTCGCTGCGCAACCAGGAGATCGGCACGCCCGACCAGAGCAGCCTGTCGATCCTGGCCGAAAAGCACGGCATCGAGCTGTTCACCGGCCCCGCGGGCTCGGCGACGATGTTCGACTGCAACTGCATGCACGGCTCCAACGGCAACATCACGCCGTTCCCTCGCTCGAACGTGTTCATCGTGTTCAACAGCGTGGACAACGCCTGCGTCGAGCCGTTCTCGGCCCCCGCGCCGCGGCCGTCGTTCCTCGGCGCCCGCGACTTCACCCCTGTCCGCTGACCACGTCCCAAGGAGCGGCTCACCGCATCTGACCAGGGTCTTCGTCCGCGGTCGGCCCGACGGGCCGGCGCGGGCGGGGACCTCGGCGGGACGGGCGCCCCCGCCCGGCGCGAGGCCGCCCGTCCCGCCGCCGATCAGCCCATCGATCCCCGCCCCGCGGCAGCGTCCCGGGCGCACCGGCCGCGGGGCCTCACCCCTCAGGAGTTCGACGATGACTTCCTCGACGAGACGCGACTTCCTGCGCACCGCGGCCGTCCTGGCCGGTGCGGTCCCGCTGGCCGCCGCCGGCTGCTCCCGGACCGACCCCGAGCAGGAGCGCCGGGGCGGGGGCACCCTGGAACGGGCCAGGCGGGAAGGCAAGATCAAGGTCGGGTTCGCCAACGAGGCCCCGTACGGCTACACCGACACCTCCGGCAAGCTCACCGGGGAGGCGCCCGAGCTGGCCCGCGTCATCTTCAAGGAGCTGGGCATCGGCACCATCGAGGGGGTCCAGGTCGACTTCGGCGGGCTGATCGGCGGCCTCAACGCCCGCCGGTTCGACGTGATCGCCGCGGGCATGTTCATCACCCCCGAACGCTGCGGCGCGGTCGCGTTCTCCGACCCCGACTACGTCGCCAAGACCGCGTTCATGGTGCCCAAGGGCAACCCCGCGGGCATCGCGAAGTTCGAGGACATCGCCCGCAAGAAGCTCCGGGTGGGCGTGCTGACCGGGGCCGTCGAAGGCGGGTACGCCGAGAAGCTGGGCGTGCCCAAGGGCGACATCAAGACGTTCCCCGACCAGCCCAGCGCCTACGAGGGCCTGAAGGCCGGGCGCATCGACTGCATCGCGCTGACCCGCATCTCGCTGGCCGACCTGCTGTCCAAGCACAAGGGCGACCCGTTCGAGCTCACCGAGCCGTTCACCCCGGTCATCGACGGCAAGGAGCAGAAGGGCGCCGGCGGGTTCGCGTTCCGCAAGGCCGACGCCGACCTGCTCCAGGCGTTCAACGACAAGCTGGCCGAGCTGAAGCGGACCGGGCGGCTGCTGCCGATCCTCAAGCCGTTCGGGTTCACCGAGGCCGAGCTGCCCGGCCCCGACGACACGGCGGCCAGGTTCTGCCAGGGGTGACGGGCCGTGTCGGACGTCCTGGAGGCCTACCCGCAACTGCTGCGGGGCGCGTGGATCACCGTCCAGCTGACGGTGTACGGGTCGGCGCTGGCGCTGGCGCTCGCGTTGGCGTTCGGCCTGGCCGGCACCTCGCGGCACGTCGCGCTCCGCGCGCTGAACCGGGTGTACGTGGAGTTCTTCCGCGGCACCGCCACGCTCGTGCTGATGTACTGGCTGTTCTACGCGCTGCCGCTCGTGGGGTTCCGCTTCACCCCGATGGCCGCGGCGGTGCTGTCGCTGGGCCTCAACGTCGGCGCGTACGGCGCCGAGGTGGTGCGCGGCGCGCTGAACGCCGTGCCGAAGGCGCAGTACGAGGCGGCGATCGCGCTGAACTTCCGCCCGTGGCAGCGGCTGGTGCGGGTGACGTTGCCGCAGGCGGTGGCGCTGATGCTGCCGCCGTTCGGGAATCTGATCATCGAGTTGATGAAGGGCACCGCCCTGGTCTCCCTGATCACCATCGGGGACCTGACGTTCCGCGCCCAGCAGATCCGCGCGTCCACGGGCGAGACGACGGCGACGTTCCTGGTCATCCTGGTGATGTACTTCGTGATCGCGCAGCTGCTGCAGCTGGCCGTGCGGTACGCCGAGCGGCGCGTGGACCGGATGCTGGGGCGGCGGCCCGTCCGGCGTGACGCACTGCCGCGGACGGCGGACGCGTCCGGCGCGGGGGCGGTGAAGGGCTGATGACCTGGGACTGGCACTACACCGGAGAGATCCTGCCCGACCTGCTCGACGGGCTGCGCGTCACCGTGATCGCCACCCTGCTCGGCTACCTGATCGCGCTGGTGCTGGGCCTGGTGTGGACGCTGCTGCGGCGCACCCCCAGCAGGATCGTCAACCAGACGGTGCGGTGGGTGGTGGAGTTCATCCGCAGCACCCCGCTGCTCGTGCAGCTGTTCTTCATCTTCTACGTGCTGCCCGGCTGGGGGCTGACCCTCGGCGCGCTGACGGCCGGGGTGATCGGCCTGGGGCTGCACTACTCCACCTACACCTCCGAGGTCTACCGGGCGGGCATCGCCGACGTGCCGCGCGGCCAGTGGGAGGCGTGCACCGCGCTGAACCTGCCGCGGCGCCGCGCCTGGCAGGACGTGATCCTGCCGCAGGCGGTCCGCAAGGTGGTGCCGGCCCTCGGCAACTACCTGATCGCCATGTTCAAGGACTCGCCGATGCTGCTGGCGATCAACGTGGTGGAGCTGCTCGGCGCGGCCTACCACGCCGGGGCCGAGACGCTGCGGTACCTGGAGCCGATCACGGTCGTCGGCGTGCTGTTCGTGATCGTGAGCGTGCTGTCGTCCATCGTCGTCCGTCGCCTGGAGGCGCGCTATGCCACCCACTGACACCGCACCCGCCACGCCCGAGGAGTCGTCGGAGAACGTCCCCGCGGGGACGGCGCGGGGCGCGCCCGACGTCCCGCCGCAGCGGACGGACGCGCCGGGCATCCGCTTCGAGAAGGTCGTCAAACGGTTCGGCCGGAACGTGGTGCTGCGCGAGCTGGACTTCGAGGTCGCGCCCGGGGAGCGGGTCACGCTGATCGGGCCGAGCGGCTCGGGCAAGACCACGATCCTGCGGCTGCTGATGACGCTGGAGAAGGTGGACGGCGGCGTCATCTGGATCGGCGACCGGCCGCTGTCGCACATGCGGCGCGGCGACCGGCTCGTCCCGGCCAACGAAAAGCACCTGCACGAGATGCGCAAGCAGGTCGGCATGGTGTTCCAGCAGTTCAACCTGTTCCCCAACATGAACGTGCTGCGCAACCTCACCGAGGCGCCGATGCGGGTGCTGGGGCTGTCCAAGGACGAGGCGGTCGAGCGGGCCCGCCGCCTGCTGGACATGGTGGGGCTCGCCGACAAGATCGACGCCCATCCGTCGCAGCTGTCGGGCGGGCAGCAGCAGCGGGTGGCGATCGCCCGCGCGCTGGCCATGGAGCCCAAGGTGCTGCTGCTGGACGAGGTGACCTCGGCGCTGGACCCGGAGCTTGTCGTCGGCGTGCAGGACCTGCTGCGCGACATCGCCCGCGGCAGCGACCTGACCATGCTGTGCGTGACGCACGAGATGGGGTTCGCCCGCGACATCTCCGACCGGGTGCTGATGTTCGACCAGGGGCAGATCGTCGAGGAGGGCCCGCCGGAGCGGATCTTCGAGGAGCCCGCCGAGCAGCGCACCCGCGACTTCCTGCAGGCCGTCCTCGCGTCCTGACCCGCGCCGCGTCCTCGTCCCCCGCCCCCGCGGCCGAATCTGATTCGGTAACGTGGGGGCGGACAGGGCGAAGGAGGGGGCGTGACCGGATCCACGGCGGGCGCCGCGATCGCGGGCCTGGGGATGACCGAGCTCGGCAAGGTCTACGGGCGCAGCCCGCGCCGGCTGGCGGCCGACGCCGTGCGGCGGGCCGTGGCCGACGCCGGACTGTCCCTGGCCGACCTGGACGGCCTGCTGGTCAGCCACGGCACGAGCGGCTCGCCCGGCGTCGAGCTGGCCGCCGCGCTGGGGCTGCGCGACCTTCGGCTGCTCACCCAGATGAACGCGTTCGGCGCCACCGCCGGCGCGATGGTGGCGTACGCGGCGATGTCGGTGCTCAGCGGCGCCGCGTCCACCGTCGCGTGCGTGTTCGCCGACGCGCCGCTGCGGCCGCGGCGGTCGGCGGGCTCGGCCTACCAGCGGGACGCCGCCGAGTGGTACGGGTACGGCGGCATGACCGCCGCGCTGGGGTTCCGCAGCGTCAACGCGTTCTACGCGCTGGCCGCCCGGCGGCACATGCTCCGCTACGGCACCACCAGCGAGCAGCTCGGCGCGATCGCGGTCAGCACCCGCCAGTGGGCCGCGCGCAACCCGCTCGCGCAGATGCGCGAGCCGATCACCCTGGCCGACCACCAGAACTCCCGGTGGGTCGCCGAACCGCTGCACCTGCTGGACTGCTGCCTGGTGTCCAACGGCGCCGTCGCCGTGGTCGTCACCGGGGCCGACCGCGCCCGCGACCTGGCCCAGCCGCCCGTGCACCTGTGGGGCTGGGGCCAGGGGCACCCCGGGCACCGCAGGGAGCGCGGCAGCGACTTCGGCCTGACCACCGGCGCGGCCGTGTCCGGCCCGATCGCGATGAAGATGGCCGGGGTGAGCGTCGACGACATCGACGTCTGCCAGATCTACGACTGCTACACCTACACGGTGCTGGTGTCGCTGGAGGACTACGGGTTCTGCCCCAAGGGCGAGGGCGGGCCGTTCGTCGCGTCCGGGGTGCTCGGCCCCGGCGGTGCGCTGCCCACCAACACGGGGGGCGGGCAGCTGTCGGGCTACTACATGTGGGGCATGACGCCCCTGTCGGAGGCGGTGATCCAGGCGCGCGGCCACGGCGGCGACCGGCAGGTTCCCCGCAACGACGTCATCCTGGTGAGCGGCAACGGCGGCGTCCTGGACCACCACTCCACGCTGATCGTCAGCCCGCACCCGAAGGGAGCCTGACCGTGGACATCGGCATCCTGCGGCGCGACGGACGCACCGACCCGTTCTTCGACGGCGCCGCCGGCGGGCGCCTGGTGATCCGGCGGTGCGCGGCCTGCGACCGGTGGCTGGCGCCGGACGCCGGCGGCTGCCCCGACTGCGGCTCGGACGACCTCGCCTGGGCCGAGGCGAGCGGCGAGGCCGCCCTGGTGACCTGGACCGTCCTGCACGGCCGCCCGGCCGACGACGGCACCGTGCCGCCGCCGGTCCGCCTGGCGCTGGTGGAGCTGGCCGAGGGGCCGTGGCTGCACGCGCGGCTCACCGACGTGGACCCGGAGCGGCTGCGGGAGGGCCTGCCGCTGCGCGCGGTGTTCCGGCATCCCCCCGAAGGCGAGTCCTACGTGCTGTTCGAGCCACGGTAGAGCCCCGCACTCGGCTGCCCCCTAGACCGAATGAGGTTCGGTCACCTACCGTCGGTGCATGCGCACCGAGGTCTGCGAACGGTTCGGCATCGAGTTCCCGCTCTTCGCCTTCAGCCACTGCCGGGACGTGGTCGCCGCCGTCACCAACGCCGGCGGCTTCGGCGTGCTCGGCGCCGTCGCCTTCACCCCCGAACGCCTGGACGAGGAGCTGCGCTGGATCGACGACCACGTCGGCGGCCGCCCCTACGGCGTGGACGTGCTGGTGCCCGCCCGCATCGACGAGGCGGCCCGCGGCGGCGCCGGCGGGCTGGACGCGCTGCTGGCGGCCGTCCCCGAGGAGCACTGGGCGTTCCTGGCGAAGCTGTTCGACAAGTACGGGGTGCCGCTGCCGGACTTCGACCGGGCCCGGACCTCCGGCGCGCGCGGCCCCGGCGTCACCGAGCGCGGCGCCGCGGAGCTGGTCGAGGTCGCCCTCGCCCACCCGATCCGGCTGATCGCCAGCGCGCTCGGCCCGCCGCCCCCGCACTTGGTGGAGGCGGCCCGGGCCGCGGACGTCCCGGTGGCGGCGCTGGTCGGCACCGCCGAGCACGCCCGCCGCCAGGTCGCCGCGGGCGCGGACCTGATCGTCGCGCAGGGCGGCGAGGCGGGCGGGCACACCGGGGAGATCTCCACGATGGTGCTCGTCCCGGAGGTCGTGGACGCCGTCGCGCCCGTCCCCGTGCTCGCCGCGGGCGGCATCGCCACCGGACGCCAGATGGCCGCGGCGATGGCGCTGGGCGCGTCCGGCGTGTGGTGCGGCTCGGTGTGGCTGACCACCGAGGAGGCCGAGACGCCCCCGGTCGTCAAGCGGAAGCTGCTCGCCGCCACGTCCCGCGACACCGTCCGCTCGCGGTCGCGCACCGGCAAGCCCGCCCGGCAGCTGCGGTCGGCGTGGACCGAGGAGTGGGACGGCCCGGACAGCCCCGGCCCGCTCGGCATGCCGCTGCAGATGGTCCTCGCCGAGGGCGCGATGCGGCAGATCACCAAGGCGGCCGAGGCCGGCAATCCGGGCGCCCGCGAGCTGGCCGGCTACTTCGTCGGCCAGTGCGTGGGGCTGATGAACTCGGTGCGGCCCGCCCGCCAGGTCGTCTACGACATGATCGAGGAGTTCGCCGACGCGGTGGAACGCCTGAACGCGCTCACCGAGGGCTGACCGGCCGCCGCGCCGCCTCAGCGGAACTGGTTGAGCGGGCGGCCGGGGCCGTTCCTGATCTGCTCGACGAACAGCGCCGCCAGCGCCCGGTGCCCCTTGGCGGTGGGGTGGAAGCTGCGCGGCTCGGCGGCCAGCGCCGACAGGTTCAGCGACAGGCCGTTCATGTACGGGTCGGAGCTGCCCGCCTCGTGCCCGGCGACCGCGTTGTAGGCGTCGACGAACTCCACGCTGCCCGCGGCGCCCGTGGCGGCCAGGCGCTCGTCGGCCTCCCGCACGGCCTGCCGGATCAGCTGGTTCAGGTCGCGGGCCCGCGCGTTCAGCCAGCGCTGGTCGGCCACGTCGATGTTGTCGCCGGCGGCGTTGTCGACCTCGGAGAACAGCCGCGGGTAGCCCATCACGATCACCCGGGCGCGCGGCGCCCGATCGGTGATCTTCTCCAGCAGGCCGGGCAGGGTGCGGCGCAACTGCGCCATCCGCGCGGCGATGTCGCCGCCCTGATCCTGGCAGTTGCGGCTCCACGGCAGCTTGACCACGCAGCCGGCCAGCACCCGGGAGAAGCCGACGTCGTTGCCGCCGATGCTGAGGGTGATCAGGCTGGTGTTCCGGTCGACGCGGCCCAGCTGGGCGGGCTCCCCGGACTTGCCGTGCAGGACGTCGGCGGTGGTCGCGCCCGCGCAGGCCCAGAACGCGGTGCCGCGCGCGAACCGGAACGCCTTGGCCACCTCGTGGTAGTAGGCGCCGGACGTGCGGTGGCACCGGTTCAGCGGGTTGCGGTCGGCCGCCGTGATCTCGGCCCCCAGGCCGGAGGAGTAGGAGTCGCCGAGCGCCACGTACGCGCCCTGGGTGGCGGCCTCGACGGGGGTGAGCCGGACGGCGGCGGTCGAGGTGACCGGTTCGGCGCGCAGCGTGTGGATCGTCCGCGGGCAGCCCTTGCCGAAGACCTCGCACCGCACGGCGGGCAGCGCCACGAGCGGCGTGATCGCCGCCGCGACGAAGACCAGCAGGAGGGCGATGGCGAGACCCCTGTCTCCGAGGCGGTCCCGTACCCGCCGCGGCCAGGTGCCCGGCCCCGTCATCGCCCTCCCTTCCCTCGTCCCCGCATGATCAGACGAGCCTGCCGCGTTCCCGGTTCCCGGCCGATCCCCACATCGCCGTCCGCGGGCCGAGCGCGTGCAGCCCCGCCTCGATCTCGGCGTCCCAGCGGGCGCGCAGGCCCGGCCCCCAGCGGTCCTGCGGCAACTCGGCGAAGCCGTGTCGGGCGTACCACGGCGCGTTCCACGGCACGTCCCGGAACGTGAGGAGTGTCACACCGGGTCGTCCGGCGCGCTCCAGGACGGCCCGCAGCAGCCGCGTGCCGATGCCCTTGCGGACGCGGTCGGCGCGGACGGCGATCTGCTCCAGGTGCGTCGCGCCGTCCATCGGCCGGAACGCCGCGAACGCCACCGGCGGTGTGCCCGCGACGAGGACCCGCACGTCCCGCCCGATCAACTCCTCGATCACGGTGGGCCCCGGCGGGAACACGATCCCCAGCGGCGCGAACAGCCGGTCCGCCGACCGCTCGATCGCCGGCAGGCCCGCCAGATCAGCGGGCTGCGCGGGGCGCGGCATCTCGTCCACCCGCAGATCGTGGACCGCGCCCCCGCGGCGATCAAACGGTTTTCCCGCCTCCGCGGAACGCGTCGGCGCGCCCGGCGCGTCCCCGATCGCGCCGCCGCGCAAACGGTCGGGATCGGGGCGCGCCACGCGAGCCTCCCGGCGTCACGAGGCGCGGAAAGCGTTGCGGTACGCCTGCGGGGGCACGCCCACGAGCCTGCGGAAGTGCGGACGCAGCGCCACGCCGTCGGAGAACCCGGACCGCCGCGCCACCGCGTCGACGTCCAGGTCCGTGCACTCCAGCAGGTGCTGGGCGCGCAGCACCCGCTGGGTCAGCAGCCAGCGCAGCGGCGACTCGCCGGTGGACTGGCGGAACCGCCGGTCGAACGTGCGGCGGCTCATGTGCGCCGCGGCGGCCAGCCGGTCGACGTCCAGGCGCGGATCGTCCAGGTGCTCCAGCGCGTACGCCACCGCGTCGCCGATCGCGTCGCCCACCGGCGGCTCGGGCACCGGACGCTCGATGAACTGGGCCTGCCCGCCGGTCCGCTGCGGCGCCACCACCAGCGTCCGCGCGACCGCGTTGGCCGCCGCCGCGCCGTGCTCGCGCCGCAGCAGGTACAGGCAGGCGTCGATGCCGGCGGTGCTGCCCGCGCTGGTCACGATCGTGCCGTCGTCCACGTACAGCGCGTCGTCGACCACCGTCACGCCGGGGTACCCGGCGGCGAGGGCGGCGGTGTAGCGCCAGTGCGTGGTGGCCCGACGCCCGTCCAGCAGGCCCGCCTCGGCCAGCACGAAGGCGCCCAGGCACAGCCCGACCACGGTCGCCCCGTCGGCGTGGGCGGCGCGCAGCGCCTCCAGCACCGGCGGCGCGGCGGGCTCCCGCGCCGGGTCCCGCCAGCCGGGGACGATCACCATGCCGACCCGGTCCAGCGCCGTCAGCGGGTGCGGGGCGCTGACCTGGATGCCCGCGCTGGTCGTCAACGGGCCGGGACGCTCGGGGACGGCCACCACCTCGAACGCGGGGCCGCCGCGCGCCGCCAGCTCGAACACCCGCGCGGGCACGGCGATCTCCAGCATCGGCGCGTCGTCGCCGAGCACCACGCCGACCGTCCTGGGGTTCCGGGGCATGGCCGGATCCTATCGGACCATGGCGTTCACGCCACTCCTGCGGCTCCGCGCGGCCCGGCACAGTACGTCCCATGACCATGACGATCCTGCCGGTCGGCGGCCCCACCGCCGTGCTGGAAATCGGCGGTCTGCGGCTGCTCACCGACCCCACCTTCGACCCGCCCGGCGACTACCCGATCGGCGACCGCGCCCTGACCAAGACCACCGCGCCCGCCGTCGACGCCGCCGGGATCGGGCTGCTCGACGCCGTGCTGCTCTCCCACGACCAGCACCCCGACAACCTCGACCGCGCCGGCCGCGCCCTGCTCGGCACGGTCCCGCTGGTGCTGAGCACGACCGCCGCGGCGGGCCGCGTCCCCGGCGTCACCGCCCTGCCCCCGTGGCGGCACTTCGACCTCGGCCCCGTGCGGATCACCGCCGTGCCGGCCCTGCACGGCCCGCCCGGCACCGAGCACCTCACCGGCGAGGTCACCGGCTTCGTGCTGACCGGCGCCGGCCTGCCGACCGTGTACGTCAGCGGCGACAACGCCTCGCTGGACGTCGTCCGCGAGATCGCGGCGCGCTTCCCGCGCGTCGACGTCGCGGTCCTGTTCGGCGGCGCGGCCCGCACTCCCCTGGTCCCCGGCGCGGACCTCACCCTGGGCGCCGCCGCGATGACCGAGGCCGCCCGCGTCCTCGGCGCCCGGCACGTCGTCCCGCTGCACATCGAGGGCTGGGCCCACTTCACCGAGGGCCCCGCCGACGTCGAGACCGCCTTCGCCGCGGCGGCCTTCGCCGACCGCCTCCGCCTCCCCACCCCCGGCCGCCCCATCGTCCTGCCGCCGCCCGACGCCGGTTGAACGGCGGCCACCGGAATCCGCCGCGGGCGCCTCGCGGCCGGCCGTCCCACACCGGCGTCGACATCCCCGGAGCGACCCGGCAGGCACCGTCGGGATACAGGGGCGCACGGCGAAAGCGCGGGCGGACGTCGATTGAACGGCGGCCACGCGACCACCGAGATCCACCGCGGGCGCCTCGCGGCCGGCCGGCCGTTCCGCGCTCGCCCGCTGCGACGTCGCGCGGCGAGGGCGGGTTTGGGCGGCCGCTTGCCCGGGACGGGCTGACGGGAACCGTCGGTGGAACGGCGGTCGCGGCCGTCGGCGGCGGGCTTGCGGCCGAATCCGGGGCGGTCCCCCGGCGCGGGTTGCCGGCCGCGGGAACGCCGCCCGAACCCGAACGGCGTCCGCGGGCTCTACTCAGGCCGCGGCTCGGCCGGGGCCTGCCGCCGGACCCGCCGCTCGCCTCCGGCCACCGGGCGGCGCGGCGGCGCCTCACGGGCCGGGGGCTCGTACAGACGTCGAGATCCCCGGAGCGACGCGGTAGGCGCAGCCGGGACGCACGGGCGCACGGCGAAAGCGCGGGCGGGGGCGGGTCAGTTGACGCCGGCCTCCTTCATCTCGCGGAGCTCCCGCTTGAGCTCCTTGATCTCGTCGCGGAGGCGGGCGGCGAGTTCGAACTGCAGGTCGGCGGCGGCCTGGTGCATCTGGGCGGTCATCTCCTCGATGAGGGACTCCAGCTCCTCGCGGGGCCGTTCGCCGACCAGGTCGGCGGCGTGCCGGCCCGCCTCCCGGGTGCGGGAGGCCAGGCCGGGCACGGGCGTCTTGCCGCGGCTCTGCTGGCGGCCCGCGCCGCCGATCAGGGTCTGGGTGTCGGCGTCCTCGCGGACCAGGGAGTCGAGGATGTCGGCGATGCGCTTGCGCAGCGCGCGGGGCTCGATGCCGTGCTCGGCGTTGTAGGCCTGCTGCTTGGCGCGGCGCCGGTTGGTCTCGTCGATCGCCCGCTGCATGGACGGGGTGACGGTGTCGGCGTACATGTGCACCTGGCCGGAGACGTGGCGGGCGGCGCGGCCGATCGTCTGGATGAGGGAAGTCTCCGAGCGCAGGAAGCCCTCCTTGTCGGCGTCCAGGATCGCCACCAGCGACACCTCGGGCAGGTCCAGGCCCTCGCGCAGCAGGTTGATGCCGACCAGCACGTCGAACTCGCCGGTGCGCAGCTCGCGCAGCAGCTCGATCCGGCGCAGCGTGTCGACCTCGCTGTGCAGGTACCGCACCTGGATGCCGAGCTCCAGCAGGTAGTCGGTGAGGTCCTCGGCCATCTTCTTGGTCAGCGTGGTGACCAGGACCCGCTCGTCGCGGGCGGCGCGTTCGCGGATCTCGTGCACCAGGTCGTCGATCTGGCCCTTGGTGGGCTTGACCACGATCTCCGGGTCGAGCAGGCCGGTGGGGCGGATGACCTGCTCGACGACGTCGCCCTTGACGCGCTCCATCTCGTAGGGGCCGGGCGTCGCCGACAGGTACACGGTCTGGCCGATGCGCTCCAGGAACTCCTCCCACTTCAGCGGGCGGTTGTCCATGGCCGACGGCAGGCGGAAGCCGTGCTCGACCAGCATCCGCTTGCGGGACGCGTCGCCCTCGTACATGGCGCCGATCTGCGGGACGGTCTGGTGGGACTCGTCGATGACCAGCAGGAAGTCCTCGGGGAAGAAGTCCAGCAGGGTGTTGGGCGCCGATCCGGCGGGCCGGCCGTCGATGTGCCGGGAGTAGTTCTCGATGCCCGAGCAGGTGCCGACCTGGCGCATCATCTCGATGTCGTAGGTGGTGCGCATGCGCAGCCGCTGCGCCTCGAGCATCTTGCCCTGCCGCTCCAGTTCGGCCAGGCGCTCCTCCAGCTCGGCCTCGATGTCGCGGATCGCGCGCTCCATGCGCTCGGGCCCGGCGACGTAGTGGGAGGCGGGGAAGACGTACACCTCCTCGTCCTCCGACAGCACCTCGCCGGTCAGCGGGTGCAGCGTGGCGAGCTTTTCGATCTCGTCGCCGAACATCTCGATCCGGACGGCGAGCTCCTCGTACTGGGGGATGATCTCGATGGTGTCGCCGCGGACCCGGAACGTGCCGCGGGTGAACGACAGGTCGTTGCGCGTGTACTGCATCGCGACGAGCCTGCGCAGCAGCTCGTCGCGCTCGATCTCGTCGCCGACGCGCAGCGTGACCATCCGGTCGACGTACTCCTGCGGGGTGCCCAGGCCGTAGATGCAGGACACCGAGGCGACCACGACGGTGTCGCGGCGGGTGAGCAGCGAGGTGGTGGCCGAGTGGCGCAGCCGGTCCACCTCGTCGTTGATCGAGGAGTCCTTCTCGATGTAGGTGTCGGTCTGCGGGATGTACGCCTCGGGCTGGTAGTAGTCGTAGTACGACACGAAGTACTCGACCGCGTTGTGCGGGAGCATCTCCCGCAGCTCGTTGGCGAACTGCGCGGCCAGCGTCTTGTTGGGCTGCATGACCAGGACGGGCCGCTGCAGCCTCTCGATCAGCCAGGCGATCGTGGCGGTCTTGCCGGTGCCGGTGGCGCCCAGCAGCACGACGTCCTTGTCGCCCCGTTCCACCCGCCGGGCCAGCTCGTCGATCGCCTGGGGCTGGTCTCCGGACGGCGTCATGTCCGTGACGACCTTGAACGGCGCCACCTTGCGCTGCAGATCGGTGATCGGCCGCATCTCGACTCCCCCCGTACCGGACACCGGCGGACCGGGGCGATCCGCCGCTCCCCACTTTATGCAGCGGGTCCGACAATCTCGCACAGAAGGAAGTTTCCCAGGTCACGGGGTTTGATCTGCGGGGGACGAGGCCGGGAGCGGCAGCTGGGCGCGGACCCGGAAGCCGCCGCCGTCGCAGTGTCCGGCGGAGAACACCCCGCCCAGGGCGGTGACCCGTTCGCGCAGCCCCACCAGGCCGTTGCCGCCGCTGGGCAGACCGTGGCTGGGCGCCGCGCGCGGCGGCGCGTTGGTCACCTCGACCTCGACGTACTCCGGCCGCACGCACAGGTCGATGCTGGTGTCGGCGTCGCCTGCGTGCTTGTGGACGTTGGTGAGGGCCTCTTGGACGAGCCGGTACACCGCGCGGCTGACCGCCGGGGGGATGGCCTGCTCCCGCTCCCCCCGGACGCGCAGGGTCACGCGCAGGCCCGCGGCGCTGGACTGGTCGACCAGGGCGCGCAGGTCCTCCATGGTCGGCGAGGACTGCGGCAGCACGTCCTCGCCCTGCCGCAGCACGCCGATGACCTGGCGCAGCTCCTCCAGCGCCTGCCGGCCCATCTCGCCGATGACCGCCGCGGTCTCGGCCGCCCGCGCGGGGTCGCGCGCGGCGATGGCCTTGAGCGCCCCCGCGTGCACCACCATGACGCTGACGCGGTTGGCGACCACGTCGTGCATCTCTCGGGCGATCCTGGTGCGCTCCTCGGCGCGCGCGCTTTCGGCGAGCAGATGCTGTTGCAGTTCCAGGCGTTCGGCGCGTTCCTGCAAAGACGCGAACAGCTGCTTGCGGGCGCCCATGTAGAGGCCCAGGAGCACCGGGGACAAGATGAACGTCACGCCGCCGGCGACCTGCGCGAGGAAGGGATCCTTGTTCGCGGTGGGCCCCGGTTGCACCAGGAAAGAGACGAAGGACACCGCGGCGATGACCAGCACGATGCGGCGTGACGCGGTGTAGGCGCCCAACGAGTACAAGGTCACCACCACGGAGAACGCGCCCGCGCCCGCGACCGTCCCGAGGACCAGGGCGAACAGCGCGAGGGCGACCGGATGGCGGCGCCGCACGATCAGGGCGAGCCCCAGCAGCACGCTGCACCCCGACACGACGGAGGGGGGAAGCCAGAAGTCCTGGGGGGTGAACCAGAGGAAGACCGCGTCGACGACGGCGATGCCGACGGCCAGGGACAGGTCGAGCGCCTGGGATCGGCGGGTCGGCCACAAATCCGACCACCACTCCAGAAACCCCTCCCACCAGCGCCGGAGTCGCATGGAACGAGCCTATAGCCCAGTTCGATCAGGACCGTTCCGATAACGACGCCCCGGCGGCACAGAGGGGACAGTGCGATGAATTCGTCACTGACATCCCACTTTCACCGACGATCTGCAACAAGGATCTTCGGGCGTCCGCAATCGGCCCCCGAGCGGACGCCCGCCCGCGCCGTTACGGTGCGCACATTCGCGTGTGCCGGGCCGGTGGCCCTGCTCTGCCGCTGTGGTTACGATGACGACGCCGCCGACGGACGGGAAAATTTGTTGCGATGACCCGATTCGCGCTCTGGTTCGGGAAGAACGCCGACGCCCTCATCGCCCTGGTGCTGGCCATCGGCGTCGCCGTGATCGGCCTCGGGGTGGAAGTGCCGGACGAAGTGACCGACAGCGCGATCCTCGCGGTGATCGGCCTGCTGGCCACCTCGGTGCTGCGCGACCGCACCCGCCGCCAGCCGGTGGAGACCGAGGTGCGCGACACGCTGCGGTCGTCCTCGGCGACGCTGGACGCGCTGAGCGAGCGGCTGGCGGACATCGAGCGGTTCGAGAGCGTCGTGTCCGACACCAGGCGCGCCCTGGACGAGACGTCGGTGGTGCGGGTCATCGACGGGACCCAGGTGGCGCAGGAGCTCGCCGAGGCCCGCCGCGACACCGACCGCTGGTTCTTCAAGGGCGGCACCGGCACCTACATCCGGGCGCGGACGCTGCCGGAGTGCGTGGCCGCGGCCCGCCGCGAGCGCCGCACCCTGCTGGTGCGGCTGGAGATCATCGATCCCACCAACGTCACCGTGTGCGAGGCCTACGCGCGGCACCGCCGGTCGGTGTCCGACCGCCCGGACGCCACGGGCGAGCCGTGGACGACGGACCGCACCCGCAAGGAGGCCTACGCCACGATCCTGGCGGCCTGCTGGCACAAGCAGCGCTTCAACATGCTCGACATCGACGTCGGCCTGTCGCAGACGATGACCACGCTGCGCTACGACCTGGCCGCGTCCCGCCTGGTGGTCACGCGGGACGACCCGCGCGGCGAGGCGCTGGTGGTCGACAGCGGGAAGTTCTACTACGCCTGGTGCGCCGCCGAGCTGCAGACCAGCCTGGACCAGGCGCGCCGGGTCCCGGTCGAGCAGGCGCGGCTGGCCCCGCTGGACGACGAGCCGACCGTCGAGGAGGCGCGCAAGCTGTTCGAGGTCATCGGGATCGAGCTGCCGGGCTCCTACACCGACCGCGACGTCATCGAGATCATCCGCAAGGCGCTGCGCGCCAAGGATCCCTACGAGTGATCAGCGATGCGCTTCTCGGATCGACACGGCAGCGTCTACGGCGCCGTCCGCGACGAGATCGCCGCGGGCACCGCGACGGGGTCCCTGCCCGCGTGGGCGCGCGACGTGCTGGCGGACGTCGCCGCGGGACGCTCCCCCACCGCCGTCGTCCGGCATCCCCTGGGGTTCCTGTGCGTGCCCGTGGAGCGGCGCGGTGAGCTGGGGGTGTGCCTGCACATCTGGTCGCCGCAGGTGGCCCCGGCGGAGTCGACGACGTCCCTGGTGCACTGCCACAGCTGGGACCTGGTCAGCTTCGTTCTTTATGGGAACGTACGGAACATGCGCGTGCGCGTCGAGGAGGACGGCCCGGCCACGCACCGGGTGTTCGAAGTGCTCAGCCGGGGGGACGTGGACGAGTTGCGCGCCACCGGCCGCACCGTCCGGTACACCCCGGGGGACGTCGCCACGCATCGCAGCGGGGAGACCTACAGCCTGCCCGCGGGGGCGTTCCACAGCACCTTCATCGAGGGCGAGCCGGACGCCGCGACGGTCGCGTTGGGACGCCAGACCCCGGGCGGCGGCGACCTGTCCCTGGGGCCGCTCGACACCCCCAGCCACCAGGTGCGGCGGATGACGTGCGACCCGGACGAGGCCGCCCGCGCCGCCCTCCACTCGGCGCGCCGCATCGCCGCCGAGTACTCGCTGGAGCCGCCGTCCGTCACGCTGCCCTCGGGAGGGGACCCCGCGCCCTCCGGAGGCGCCGGCGGGGGCGCGGCGCGCCAGTCTTCCGAGCCCGCCCCGCCCCGACGGGGTCCCGACGACGATCCGACACCGCGCCGTTCGGGGCGCCCCTGACGTACTGCCGCCTGCCGATTGGAGAGGCCCGATGAGCGCCCGTACCCCGTCCCAGGCCGATCCGGTCGATCTCATGCAGGCGCGCAGGGTCGCCATCGACGCGGCCGAGGCGGCGGGGGCGCTGCTGCGCAGGCGCATGTGCGAGCCGCTGGGGGTGCGGGCGAAAGGCGACGGCGTCGACGTGGTCACGGAGCTGGACACCGCCGCCGAGGCGCTGATCCTGGACAGGCTGCGGGCCGCCTACCCGGGCCACCGCGTCGTCGCCGAGGAGTCGGGGGTGCTGGAGGCCGCGGACGGCGGCGACGGCGACATGGTCTGGCTCGTGGACCCGCTGGACGGCACCAACAACGTCGCGATCGGCATGCCGGTGTACGCGGTGGGGCTGGCGTTGTGCGCGGGGTCGGTTCCGGTGCTGGGGGTGGTGCACGATCCCGTGACGGCGCGCACCTGGTCGGCTGCGCGCGGCCAGGGAGCGCTGGGACCGGACGGCGCGCGGCTGCGGCTGACCGGGCCGGGGCGCGTCAGGCATCCCGTCCTGGCCTGGACGCAGGGCCATGAGGTGGGGCGGGGCGACCCGGTGGCGTTGCGGCTGCGCACGTCGCTCGAGGCGGGGTGCGGACGGCTGCTGCAGTTGTGGGCGCCGTTGGTGGCGTGGGTGATGCTGGCCCGGGGCGACATCGACGGCATCGTCGGCTACCGCCCCGAGATCGTCGACTTGCCCGCCGGCGCGCTGCTGGCCGCCGAGGCGGGGGCGGAGCTGCGCCGCCTGGACGGGTCCCCGTACGAGCTCGACATCGACCTGCCCCCGGCCGACCGCGGCTTCGTGGCCGCCCGTCCCGACCTCATGGACAGCCTTCTGGAGACCGCCGCCGCGACCGTCAACGGCGCCCGCCCCGTGTGAACCGAGGGCCCGGCGCCGGCGGCGGTTCAGCCGGTGAGCAGGAGGACGACCACGCCGGCGGCGCATCCCGCGACCGCCAGGAGCGCGCCGGTCGCCAGGAACTTCACCATCGGCACCCGCACGTCCCAGCGGCGGCACCATTCGAACCACAACAGCGTCGCCAGCGACCCCCACGGTGTGATCACCGGGCCGACGTTGGTGCCGATCAGCAGGGCCAGCAGCTGGTCGTGGTTGGCGACCGGGACGGCCGACTCGCCCGCCACGTAGGCGGGCAGGTTGTTGATGACGTTGGACAGGCCGCCGCCGGCGAACGCGGCCCGCAGCGCGCCGCCCAGGCCGTCGTCGGCGCCGACGAGCCCGCGCATCGCCTCGTCCAGCCCGTACCGCTCGAGCGTCGGCTCGACGAGGAACAGCCCGGTGACGAACACCATCAGCTGCCAGGGGATCAGGGAGGGGCGCAGGGCCGACCGGTCGCGGACGGCGAACGCGACCACCGCGACCGCCGCCGCGGCGGTGGCGGCCAGGCCCAGGGCGATCCCGGTGTGGACGCCCGCGAGGATGGAGCCGATGAACAGCACGCACGCCCCCGCGGTCGACAGGAACAGCGCCCGGTCGCGCACGGGGACGGGCGGGGGCGGCTCGTAGCGTTCCGCGCCGCGCATGCCGCGCCGCCAGAAGAACACCCACAGCAGCGCCATGGTCACCGCGAGGACGGTCAGCTGGGGCGCCCACATGCGCGCGGCGAACTCGGGCGTCTCCAAGGCGACGCGGTCGGCCGCGAGCAGGTTCGTCAGGTTGGACACGGGCAGCAGCAGGCTGGCCGTGTTGGCCAGCCACACCGTGGTCATCGCCAGCGGCAGCGCCGCGATGCGCGCCCGCGCCGCCAACGCCAGCATGACCGGTGTTAGCAGCACCGCGGTGGTGTCCAGGTTGAGGAACACGGTGGTGGTCGCGGCGAACGCCACGCACAGCACGAACAGCACGGGGTACGCGCCGCGTCCGAGCCGCGCCATGCCCTGGGCGATGGCGTCGAAGACCCCCGCCTCCTTGGTCAGCTCCGCCAGGACGATGACGCTGAACAGGAACAGCAGCAGGGGGGCGATGCGTTCGAGGCTGGCGCGCGCGTCGGCGCTGGGCAGCAGACCCGTGGCCACGAAGACCAGGCCCAGCAGCAGGAGCCCGATGCGGATCCAGTCGAGCACGCCGAGAGCGCTCAGCGCGCGCCTGATGGTCTGGCTGGGTGGGGCCACGGCCGTCATGATCCCACACTGTCCGCGCCGCCCTCCTCTCCCGGACGGATGGGGGCGGATGGCCGCGCATCCCCCGCGGCGCGGGCGTTGCGGCGATGCACGGGCCGGTTCGCCCGCGCGATACTGGCCGCATGACACCCCCTTCCGGCCCGTACGGGCAGGACCGCCCGACTGACTTCTTCATCAGTTACTCGCCTGCCGACGAAC
This sequence comes from Actinomadura viridilutea, assembly GCA_003001795.1. Taxonomy (GTDB): domain Bacteria; phylum Actinomycetota; class Actinomycetes; order Streptosporangiales; family Streptosporangiaceae; genus Spirillospora; species Spirillospora viridilutea. Next base: position 213,682 of record PVNI01000002.1, read on the forward strand.
GCTGGGCCGCGTGGATCGCCTGGCAGCTCGAGACGGCGGGGCACCGGACGATGATGCAGGCGTGGGACTTCGTCCCCGGCACCAACTTCATCGACTTCATGGACCGCGGCCTGTCGGAGGCCAAGGTCGTCATCGCGGTGCTGTCGCGCAACTACCTGCGGTCGCGGTACGGACGGTGGGAGTGGATGACGGCGTTGCGCGCCGACCCCGACGACCCCGCGCGCAAGCTCGTCACGGTGCGCATCGAGGACTGCGAGATCGACGGTCTGCTGTCGACCATCACGTACGTGGACCTGGTGGGCGTCGAGGACGCCGCGCAAGCGCGCGCGCTGCTGATGCGCCGCATCAACGAGGCGCTGACCGGGCACGCGCGTCCGCTGACCGGGCCCGCCTTCCCGGGATCGCCCGGGACGCACGCGGAGCCTTCCCCGGCGGAACCCGCCGGCGGGACGCTGCCCGAGGCCACGGGAGAGCGCGCGATGCGCCGTGCGCCCGTGGTGCCGCCCGCGTTCCCGGGCGCGGCGGGTGACGACATCCGGCCGCGGGAGCACCTGAGCGTGCTGCACGTGTCGGGCCCCCGGTTCGGACGCACCCTGGCCGAACCGGACGAGCCGACCACGGCCACGGAGCTGCAGGATCGCATCTGGAGCGACGTCACGCGGCTGACGGACGCGGGCGTGCCGCGCCCCGACCTGCTGGTGGTGACCGGGAATCTGACCCACTCGGGCAGCCGCAAGGAGTTCGCCGAGGCGCTGTCGTTCCTGACGAGCCTGCGGGCGCTGCTGGGCCTGGAGGCGCAGCGCGTGGTGGTCGTGCCGGGCCCGCACGACGTGACCCGCGCGGCGTGCCAGGCGTACTTCTCCAGCTGCGAGGCCGACGACATCGAGCCGCAGCCGCCGTACTGGCCCAAATGGCGGCATTTCGCGGGGCTGTTCAAGGAGTTCTACCAGGGCCTCGACAGCCTCATCTTCGACAGCGCCCAGCCCTGGACGCTGTTCCCCATGCCGGACCTCAAGGTGGTCGTCGCCGGCCTCAACTCCACGCTGCCGATCACGCACCGTCCGGAGGACCGCTACGGGGAGGTGGGCCGCGCGCAGGCCGCGTGGTTCACCGAGCGGCTGCGGCATTTCGAAGACGAGGGCTGGCTGCGCCTGGGCGCCGTCGCGCACAGCCCGGTCGCCGGGCAGAAGGACGCGATGCGCGACCCCGACGTCGTCGACTCCCTGCTGGGAACGCACGTCAACCTGTTCTTCCAGGGGACGCCGTCGGAACTGGGCACGATGCCGCTGATGCCGTCCGAGACGCCCGTCGTGCCCGCGCTCGGTCCCGGCCGCCACCAGACCGTCGTCATACGGCGCGACGGATTGGAACGCTGGATCCCCGAGCACGCGGAACGACGCTCCCCCGAACGGCTGGAACGCTCCTGGACCTTCGTCGGCGCGACCTTCTCCCCGCCGCGCGAGCAGTCCGAGCCGCCCGCCCCCACCCCGCAGATCGAACGCTCCCACGGCGACGAACGCGCGGAGGCCGCCCCCGACCCGACGGCGCGCCTGCTGGACCGCATCGCCGAGGCCTGCGAGACGCGGTTCGAACGCGCCAACATACGCCGCGTGGTGCCCGCGCCGCGCCCCGGGGGCGGCACAGACGCGCCGCATCTGCTGCTCACCCACATGGAGGACGGCTTCGTCCGCCAGTACCGCATCGGCGCCCACGTGGGACAGGTGACGGAGGCGGACGTGGACGCGTTCGCCCGCCACGTGCACGCCGACGGCTCCGACCACGGCTCGGAACTGGTCTACGTGGGCCCGCCCCCGCCGCGGTCACTGCGCGAGGACGCGTTGCGCCGCGGCATCAGGGTGCGCAGCTTCACCGAGTTCCAGGGGTTGCTGGACCTCTCCGAGTACGTGGCGGGGCAGACGGCGCGGCTGTCGTCCGGCGACCTGTACCCCCCGTCCCTGTACGTGCCGCAGCGCTACCGGGTGGTGGACCGCCAGCCCTCGGACACGGCCGGCGACGAAGTGCGCGACGACGTCGTCGGGGAGATGCTGCGCCTGCTCGCCGCCGACCACGGGCGGTTCGTGCTGCTGCTCGGCGACTTCGGCCGCGGCAAGACGTTCGCGTTGCGCGAGCTGGCCCGCCGCATCCCCGAGGAGCTGCCGCACGTCATCCCGATCCTCATCGAGCTGCGCGCCCTCGACAAGGCCCACTCGGTGGACGGCCTGGTCGCCGCGCACCTGGCCAACCACGGCGAGGAGCTGATCGACCTCAAGGCGTTCCACTACATGCTGCGGCAGGGCCGCATCGTGCTGCTGTTCGACGGGTTCGACGAGCTGGTCACCCGCGTCACCTACGACCAGGCCGCCGAACACCTGGACACGCTGCTGCAGGCCGCCCAGGACAAGGCGAAGATCGTGGTGGCCAGCCGCACGCAGCACTTCAAGTCGCAGGCGCAGGTGCTCACCGCGCTGGGCGAGAAGGTGGGGGTGCTGCCGCACCGCCGGGTGCTGAGCCTGGAGGACTTCACGCCCGCGCAGGTCCGCGCGTACCTCGTCAACCGCTACGGCGACGAGCGCACCGCGGACGAGCGGCTGCGCATCCTGGCGGGCCTGGAGGAGCTGCTGGGCCTGACCAGCAACCCGCGCATGCTCAGCTTCATCGCCGACCTGCCCGAGGAGCGGCTGCGGGCGGTCGCGCACGCCCGCCACACCGTCAGCCCCGCCGACCTGTACCGGGAGATCCTGTCGTCCTGGCTGGCGTACGAGGCCGAACGGGTCCGCCACGCGGGCGGTCCGACCGGGCTGACCGTCGAGGCCATGTGGGAGGCGGTCGGCACGCTCGCGCTGCGGCTGTGGGAGAGCAACGAGCCGTTCCTGCGGCTGGCCGAGCTCACCGACGTGGCCGACACGCTCACCGGTCTCACCGAGGGGCGCATGTCGCGCGACCAGATGACCCACGCCGTGGGGGCGGGCAGCCTCCTGGTGCGCACCGAGGAGGGCCTGTTCGGGTTCATCCACAGCTCCGTGATGGAGTGGCTCGTCGCCAAGCACATCGCGGAGGAGTTCGGCAGGACCGCCGCGCCGCGCGTGCTCGTCACCGGCCAGCTGTCGCAGCTGACCGTCGACTTCCTGTGCGACCTGGCCGACACGCGCGCCTGCCAGCAGTGGGCGGCGCAGGTGCTGGCGGACGCCGACGCGGACGACGTGGCGCGCGCCAACGCCCTCAAGATCACCACGCGGCTGCGCACGTCGACGCGCACCGACCTGCGCGGCGCCCGGCTGGCCGGCGAGGACCTGTCCTACCGCGACTTCCAGGGCGTCGACCTGACCGGCGCGGACCTGACCGAGGCGCAGCTGGTCGGCGCCGACCTGTCGCGCGCGGTGCTGCGGGACGCGTCGCTGGCCGGGGCCCGGCTCGACGAGGCCCGGCTGACCGGCGCGGACCTGCGCGGCGCCGACCTGTCCCGGGCGCGGCTGGCCCGCGCCGACCTGCGGGACGCGACGGTCGACGGCAGCCGCTGGACGCGCGCCGCCCTCATCGACGCGACCCTGCCGGACCGCATCGCGTCCGCGCCCGAGCTGCGCGAGGCCGCCATCGCCCCGGGCCGCCCGGTGGACCTGCAGGTCGCCCCCGCCGGGATCGGGGTGCCGTACGGATTCCACTTCGCCACCAGCCGGCTTCCTCAGCCCCTCGCCTACAGCCCCGGCGGGTCGATCCTCGCGGTGGGAGGCGAGGACGGAGGCGTCCTGGTGTGCGATGCGCTCACGGGGAAGCCTCTGCGCATGCTCCTGGGCCACCGCGACCGCACGTACGCGGTCCTGTTCGACAGCACCGGCAACTTGCTGGCCACCGGATCGGCCGACGGCACCGTGCGGCTGTGGGACCTGGCCACGGGGCACTGCGCGCACACGTTCACCGTGCATCCCGAAGGGGTGTGGCCCGTCGTCGTCGGCCCGCCCCGCCCCGACGCCGAGGACCCCTACCAGGGCGCGCTCCTCGCGGCGGGGGCGGCCGATGGGACCATCCGCCTGTGGGACTGCGCCACCGGCGAACGACGTCACGAACTGCCGGGGCACACCGCCCCCATCTACACGGCGGTGTTCGACCCGAACGGCACGCTGATGGTGACGGGCGACTACGCGGGCGTCCTGCGCGTCTGGGATTTGAAGACGGGCGAACTGCAGCGCGAGCTCACCGGCCACCGCGGCTCCGTCTACCGGGCCGTGTTCCACCCCGACGGCTCCCTCCTCGCGGCGGGGGACGAAGCCGGCGTGGTGCGCCTCTGGGACATCCGCACCGGGGAGATCAAACAGGAGCTGCTGGGCCACACGGGCCGCGTGTACGCCATCGCGTTCCACCCTGACGGCGACCTGATGGTGACCGGCTCCACGGACAAGTCCGTACGGCTGTGGCGGGACGGGCGCCACCATCGCACCCTCACCGGGCACGACGGCGCCATCTACCAGGCCACGTTCAGCCCCGACGGGCGGCGCCTGGCCACCGCCGACAGCGCCGGCGCCGTCCGCCTCTGGGACCCCGACACGGGGCGGCTGCGCGTGGAGCTCGCCGGGCACCGGGGGGCGGTGTGGCCGTTCGCGTTCCGCCCCGATGGCGCCGAGCTCGCCACCAGCAGCAACGACGGCACCGCCCGCCTGTGGGACGCCGAGACGGGCCAGTGCCGGGTCGTGCTGCGCGGCCACGGCCGCCGCGTCACCGGCGTGTGCTTCTCCCCCGACGGCGGCCTGCTGGCGTCGAGCGGCAACGACGGCCTGGTGCGGCTGTGGGAGCCGCGCACCGGACGCCTGGTGCGGGAGCTGCACGGCGTCGCCGACAACCTCACGTCCGTCGCCTTCAACCCCGAGGGCGGGCAGCTGGCCACCGCCACCAACGACGGCGGCGTCCACCTGTGGCAGGCGGGCACGGGCACGTTCGAACGCGAACTCAACGTCGAGACCGACCACGTGTGGGCGCAGTCGTTCAGCCCCGACGGGACGCGCCTGGCCACCGCCAACGACGACGACACCGTCCGCCTGTGGTACTGGACCACGGGCCGGCAGACCGTCAACCTGGCCGACCACCGCGGCCGGGTGCGCTCCATCGACTTCTCCCCCGACGGGAGCATGGTCGCCACCGGCTGCGACGACAACCTGGTCCGCCTCTGGGACCCCCGCACCGGCGAATGCCTCTTCACGCTGCGCGGGCACACCGACCGCGTCTACCGGGTGCAGTTCGACGCCACGGGGGACACGCTCGTCAGCGCGAGCAACGACGGCACCGCCTGGCTGTGGGACCCGCGCGCGGGCCAGGCGCGCCGCGTCCTCACCGGCCACACCGGACGGCTGTGGACCGCCGCCTTCCACCCCGGGGGCGACATCCTGGCCACGGCCGGGGACGACCTGGTGGTGCGGTTGTGGGACCCCCATGAGGGGCGCGTCCTGCACGTCCTGTCCGGCCACACCCGACGCGTCTGGTCGGTGGCGTTCTCACCGGACGGCGCTCTGCTGGCCAGCGCGGGCGACGACGGCGCCATCATCCTGTGGGACGTGTCGGACCCCGCCGCGCCGTTCCGCCGCGCCACCCTGCTCGGGCTGCCCGACGGATGGGCCGCGCTGTCGCCGTCCGGCCGCTACAAGTGGGAGGGCGAGGTCGCGTCGGCGTTCTGGTACGCCATCGGCATGTGCCGCTTCGAGCCGGGGGAACTCGACGCGTACCTCCCCGAGGTGCACCAGATCCCCCTGGACGCGGAGTTCTGACGGCCTTCTGCGGCGCCGCGGGACGGCCGCGGCGCCGCAGAAGGCCACGGACCCCGTACCGGTCTCACCCCGCCGGGGCGGTGTGGGCGCGGCGGACCAGCTCGTCCCACAGCGCGTCGACCTGGGCGTGCAGCTCGTCCAGGCTTCCGGAGTTGTCGATGACGTGGTGGGCGAGCGCACGCCGCTGCTCCCGGGTGGCCTGCGCGGCGATCCGGGCGCGCGCCTCCTCCTCGGTCATCCCGCGCCGCTCCACCAGCCGCCGGATCTGCGTCTCCACGGGGGCGTCCACGACCACCACCACGTCGTACATGCCGGCGAGGTCGTTCTCCACCAGCAGCGGCACGTCGTACACCACCACGGCGTCCTCGGGGGCGGCCTCCATCAGCTCCGCCACCCGCTCCCCCACCAAGGGGTGGACGATCGCGTTCAGCGCGGCGCGCCGGTCGGCGTCGGAGAACACGATCGAGGCGAGCTTCTCGCGGTCGAGCGACCCGTCCGGCCGCAGGATCTCCTCGCCGAACTCGGCCGCCACCGCCGCCAGCCCGGGGGTGCCGGGCTCGACCACCTCCCGGGCGATCCGGTCCGCGTCGATGATCATCGCGCCGTGGGCGCGGAGCCGCGCCGACACCTCGCTCTTGCCCGATCCGATTCCGCCGGTCAGTCCCACCTTCAGCACGGCCCCCACCCTAACGACCGCCCGGTCGGCGGCCGAGCGCGCGGGTCAGCCGGCGGCCGCGGCGGGGACGAGGTCCTTGCGCATGTGCACCAGCGTCAGATGGGCCGCGACGCGTTCGCGGTGGGTCTCGTGGTAGCCGAGCCGCCGGCACAGCCGCAGGCCGCCCTCGCTGAGATGGCCGGTGAACAGGACGCAGGCGTCGGCGCGGTCCGCGACGTTCTCCTCCAACGCGGCCAGCAGGCGGGCGCCGATGCCGCGCCGCTGCACGTCCGGCGCGACCACCAGCCGGCCGATGAGGCAGGTGCGGCCGCTGAACTGGGCCCGCACCGCCCCGACCAGCCGGTGCCCGGCGACGGCCTTGAGCACCGCGGCGTCGCCGTCGAGCACCGCGCGCACCTGCTCCAGCGACTCCACCAGCGGGGGGATGAACGGGTCGCCGTACAGCTGCGCCTCGGCCAGGTAGGCGGCGCGCTGCACGGTGAGGATCTCCCCGGCGTCGGCGGGCCCGGCCCGTTCGATCACGACCTGCGGCTCGTCCATGAACCGACCCTAGCGGGGCGCGGGACGCGGGCCCGGCTCACCGTCCGATCCGGACGGTCACCGTGACGGGATAGTGGTCCGACGCCCGCGACCGGATCACCTTGTAGTCGGCGAACGTCAGATCGTCGGTGCCGAAGATCCAGTCGAACCGCTCGCCGCCCGCCGTGGTCGGCGAGGGGTCGTCGCCGAACGCGGCGCTGCGCAGCTCGGTGCCCTCCAGCATGCGCCGGACCGCCGCGCTGCCGGGGCCGGCGTTGAAGTCCCCGCCGATGATCGTGCGGGGCGCGCCGCCCCACGCCCGCAGCAGCGTGGCCGCCTCCCGGACGCGCTCGGTCTCCTCGTCGGCGCCGCCCTCGAGGTGCGTGGACCACACGTCGAGCGTCGTGTCGCCCACGCCCAGGCGCGCCCACACGTACCCGCGGATCTGCGACCAGTCGCCCTTGGCCATCCGGCCGGTGCCCGAGCTGCGCACCGGCAGCGACGTGAGGATCGCGTTGCCGAACTGCCCGTCGGCGGCCGGGCCCCACACCAGCGACATGCCGAGGCGGCGGGCCAGCCAGACGGCCACGTCGGTCGTGCCCGACTGCAGCGATCCGCGTCCGGCCTCCTGCAGCAGCACCACGTCCACGCGCTGCCGCTCGATCACCTGGGCGAGGCCCTCGGGGTCGAGGCGGCCGTCCTGGTCGATGGCGTGGTGGATGTTGTAGGTGAGCACCCGCACCTGCCCCGCCGGGCGCGCCGCGGCGGCGGCCTTGCGGTTCGGCGTGGTGAACGTGAAGATCAGCGTGCCGAGCAGCAGCACCAGCGCGCAGGCCCCGGCGGTCAGCGCCCGCACCGGCGCCCGCGCCGGCAGCGGGCCGCCCCGCGCCGCCGCGATCGCCGCCAGCGCGCCGAGCAGGATGCCGGCCAGGCCGGGCAGCACGTTGTTCGGCAGCGGCAGCGGCTCGATCGCGCTGACCAGGTACGGGATGAGGATCACGGCGATCAGCAGGCCGCCCAGCGCGGCGCCCGCGTCGACCCGCCACACCGGGCCGCCCGCCCCGGCGCGGCGCAGCGGCGCCCGGCACGCCACCGCCAGCAGCCACGCCGCCAGCACCTGCCCGACGATCACCACCGGCACCACCTCGATGCCGCTGACCGCGTACGTGCCGGCGACCGCGCCCACGGCGACGCCGAGGACGGTGCCGCCCAGCACGCACACGCCGCCGGGCACCGCCCGGACCGCCAGGCCCGACGCCAGGAACGCCAGCGCCAGGCCCTGCCCGGCGACGACCACGACGTGCGCGACGGTCAGCGACCGCCACCCCGAGGACGCCACGAACGCCGGGCTCGACAGCACCAGGGTCTGCAGCGCGACGAAGGGGCCGATCGCCGAGGCGCCCAGGGCGTCCCGCCAGGAGATCCCCGGCGCCTCCACCGGCCCGGAGGACAGCTCCCGGTACAGCGCGTACGCGCCGAGCCCCACGAACGCCAGGCACGGCAGCCACGGCCACACCCCCGGCCGCCACACCGGGTCCCAGGTGCCGAACGCCATGCGCACCGCGGTGTCGGCCGACAGCCCCGCGACGGCGGCGGTGGCGAAGCCCACGCCGGACAGGCCGCGCGCGCCCTCGTACAGCGCGGCCACCGCGACCATGCCGATCGCGGTCCCGCCGAGCGCCAGCCAGACCTGCGGCTGGATCGCCTCGGCGACCAGCCGCACCGCCAGCAGCCCGCCGACGCCGACGAGCAGCAGGCCGCGCGGCCCGGCGGCCCGGCGCACCAGCGGGCCGGCGAACCCGGCCAGGAACACCGCCAGCAGGACGACGGCGGCCGCAGCGGGGCCCACCGAGTGGGCGAAGTGGTCGAACTGCGGCAGCGAGAAGCGCAGGGTCTGCGCGAGCACGGCGACGGTGACGGCGATCAGCGCCAGCCGCGCCGGCCCTTGCGGGACGATCGGAGGACCGGCCTGCGCGGGGCCGCCGGTCCGGGTGCCTACCTCTGTGCTGGCCAATTGAACGTGTGCTCCCCGGGGACGAGCATGAACGGGCGGGACGAGCGGTCGGGCCGTCGAAGGGCCCGGAGGGTTCCGGCCGAGATCCTATGACCCCTCGGACGCCGCCCACCGCCACGACGCCGCAAAATTGACGACGCCGCCCGCGCCGACGGCGCGGCATAACGATCATGTTATGCGGCTGTGCCGTGTCATCCCGTCCCCTGAGGGAAACGGGCACCAGCCCTCAGCGCGCCCCGCCGCGAGGCACGGAACGTCCGCGCAGGCAGGCCTGAGCGAACATCGCGTACTGCGGGGTCAGCCCCGGGATTCACGAGGGCGCCTCTTCCGGAACACCGTCTTCCGGCAACGGTCATGCCCGCAGAAGCGACCCCAGACCCACCGCGGCCTGCGCGTCATCGTCTCCGACTTCCTCGCCCCCACCGACCCCGCACTGCAGCGCTCACGCCACCGTGACCGGGCCACATGGCAGTGGGCGCGTCGCAACACCGCGGGGGTGGGGTGCAGCGCCTCCACCACGTCTCACCCGACCGCGTCGCCCCGGGCACGCGCATCCTGCTGGAAACCGCGCCCCCCGTCGGCGGTGTGGATGGGGTGGCGGCGTCGTGCGCGTCGAACAGCCCTGTCCGGCACGGCAAGCCGTCAGGGCGCCGCCGGCAAGGCACCGCCGCGTCGAGTCGCGCCACGCAGGCCGGGCGGGCCGCACGCGACCGGCGGACGCCGCAAGCGGCGGCGCGCGTCCAGGTCCCTTCGCCTACTGCGGTCACGTCCGGACGGCGGACGTCCTCGGCTGCCGCGTCAGGAAGCCGATGGGGCTGCCTCGGAACGCACGCCACGACAAGGCGAAGACGCGCATCACGCGAAAAACGGGCTCCACCCGCCCTCACAAGCCGTCTGAGGGCACACGAGACGCCGACGGAGGTCGACGGACTGCTCGACCGCCCATGGAGCGCGGACGAGGCGAGCCTGCGGTGAGACGGCGCTGAAGACGCAGGAAGGCGACCACCAGGCCCGGCGGCGTCTCGGGGGGCCGCCCTCACGGATTCAGCGGTGGGCAGATGGGCCCTGAACGGTCCTGACGGCCTTCCTGAGCGTCCGGAGGTCCGTCCTAGGCAACCACATCCGCTGCGGCGCATGCGGGCGCGAGAGCAGCCTTGGCCGACCGGTGGGGCGGTTCCCAGGGCTCAGGGCCCTGGGAACCGCCCCACGGGCAGGCCGCCGCCCAGGTGCGCGCGGCGTGACGCGCGGCCCGGGACGGCCGGACGTTCCCGCGGTTACTGACCGCCGCCGGAGAGCTTCTCCCGCAGGGCGGCGAGGGCCTCGTCGGTGGCCAGGGCGCCGCCGGAGTCGTTGTCACCGCCGGAGTAGGAGGCGTCGCCGAGGGAACCGCCCTCGGCCTCCGCCTCGGCCCGGCGGGCCTCCTCGATCTGGCGGCGGTGCGCCTCGAAGCGGGCGCGCGCCTCGGCGTACTGGCGCTCCCAGGTCTCCCGCTGCTCCTCGTAGCCCGGCAGCCACTCCCCGGTCTCCGGGTCGAAGCCCTCGGGGTACTTGTAGTTGCCGTGCTCGTCGTACTCGGCGGGCATGCCGTAGAGCGTGGGGTCGAAGTCCTCCTCGTCGAACCCCACGGCGCCCTCGTTGGCCTGCTTGAGGGACAGGCTGATGCGGCGCCGGTCGAGGTCGATGTCGATGATCTTCACGAAGATCTCGTCGCCGACCTGGACCACCTGCTCGGGGATCTCCACGTGGCGCTCGGCCAGCTCGGAGATGTGCACCAGGCCCTCGATGCCCTCCTCGACCCGGACGAACGCGCCGAACGGCACCAGCTTGGTGACGCGGCCCGGCACGACCTGGCCGATCTGGTGGGTGCGGGCGAACTGCTGCCAGGGGTCCTCCTGGGTCGCCTTGAGCGACAGCGACACCCGCTCGCGCTCCATGTCGACGTCGAGGACCTCGACGGTGACCTCCTGGCCGACCTCGACGACCTCCGACGGGTGGTCGATGTGCTTCCAGGACAGCTCGGAGACGTGCACCAGGCCGTCCACGCCGCCCAGGTCGACGAACGCGCCGAAGTTGACGATGGAGGAGACCACGCCCTTGCGGACCTGGCCCTTCTGCAGGGTGTTGAGGAAGGTCTGGCGAACCTCGCTCTGGGTCTGCTCCAGCCAAGCCCGGCGGGACAGGACCACGTTGTTGCGGTTCTTGTCCAGCTCGATGATCTTGGCTTCGAGCTCGCGGCCGACATAGGGCTGCAGGTCACGCACCCGGCGCATCTCCACCAGCGAGGCGGGCAGGAAGCCGCGCAGGCCGATGTCGAGGATGAGACCGCCCTTGACGACCTCGATGACGGTACCGGTGACGATACCGTCCTCGTCCTTGATCTTTTCGATCGTGCCCCAGGCGCGCTCGTACTGGGCGCGCTTCTTGGACAGGATCAGGCGGCCCTCCTTGTCCTCCTTCTGGAGGACGAGGGCTTCGACGTGGTCGCCCACGGCGACGACCTCGTTGGGGTCGACGTCGTGCTTGATGGACAGCTCTCGTGAGGGGATGACGCCCTCGGTCTTGTAGCCGATGTCGAGGAGGACCTCGTCACGATCGACCTTGACGACCGTTCCCTCCACAATGTCGCCGTCGTTGAAGTACTTGATCGTCTCGTCGATCGCGGCGAGGAAGGCATCCTCGGACCCGATGTCGTTGACCGCTACCTGCGGAGTGGTCGAGGTCGCCTCGGTGCTACTCGTCATGTGTCGGCTGGCTCCGGATACGGACATGCGTAGTTGTCTGACGGATGCGCGGCGGGCCCATTTCCGCCCTGCCGAGGACCGGAAGGGACGCGGCTCGTGCCGCGTCAGTGTTACCGAACCGATGTCGACGACCTGACCGAGCGCGAGCCTGCTCCGTCCGAGACACGCGCAGGCCCACAGCGCAGCGATCAGGATATGGGACGCACAGCGCGCGGTCAATCGCGGGGTGAGCCCCGGTCCTGCGCTCAGTAGGCACGGGCGTAGGCTCGGAACCGGTCGGCGAGCTTCCGTTCCGCGGCCCTGGGGAACGATACGGTGTTCGGATCCCCATCAGAGATGTACCGTTCCCCGGGGTTTTTGTCCAACCAATCGAGCCAGGCGGTGGAGCAGTACCGCTTGCAGTCGTCCTCGGCGATCTTGCCCTCGGACCTCACCCGGGGGATGCGCCGCCAGTCGAAGTCCTTGCTGAACGGGGAGGCCGAGGGCCGCCACCCGGCCAGGAAGACGCCTTTGAACTGGTAGGAGCCGTCCTTGGCGTGCGCCCAGGCGGGCTTCTTCGGCTCGACCCCGAACGGGTAGGCCAGCGTCGTGGTGTGGATCCCCGCCAGCGACGTGATCTGGCTCTCGATCTCGCCGATCTCCTTCTGGACGGCGGACTGCGACAACTCCGCGAGGTTCTTGTGCGACAGAGTGTGGTTGCCCAGCTCGAACCCGTGCCGCACGAGCCACTTCAGCCCCTCCGCGGCGCGGTCGCCCATCTGGAACAGCTCCTTGTTCAGGTAGAACGTCGCCGTGGGCCGGAACCCGGGGTGGCGGCGCGCCGTCTCCATCAGGATCGCCACGGCGGTGTCGGGCGCCGGGTTGCCGCCGGCGTCCAGCGCGAAGTGCCCGGGCGTGCTGTCGTCGAAGGTCAGCACGACCGGGTACCGCCCCGCGGGGACGTTGATCCACCCGGCGGCGAACTCGCCGGCCGTGATCGGCGTATAGCCGGTTCTGGCCAGCCGCTCCATCTCGTCCCGGAACTCCTGGACGGACCGGTCAAGAGACATTTCCGGCTTTTTTACGATCCGGTGATACATGAGCACCGGGATCTGGCCGAGCTCGTTGGCCCGGACCCGCGCCGCCTCGGGACGCGCCTGAGCGATCACCGTCGTCGTCGGCGAGGGCGGCGCGGACGGCCGCTCCTGCCGCCGCGCCGGGTCCGCCGCCTTCCGCCCGCCGGACTCGCCCCGGGGCTCGGACTGCGCGCCGGCCCGCGCCGCCGCACGTTCGGGCGCGTCCCCGCGCTCTTCCCGCGGGAGGACGAGCCCCAGGATCACGGCACAGACGATGACCACACCGGCGATCTTGTGAAGAAGCGGCACGACCCCTCCAACGGCCCACGGAACGCGGCCAGGGAAAGCGTACGGCGCCCCGGTGTGCGACGGACAGAGCCACGCCTACCCGACATTCCGGGATCGCCGACGCCCGCTCCGGCGGCCCGCCCCTGCTGAGATGTACGCGCCTTCCCGCATACCCCCCTGACCCGCAATGACCACCGAGAGTGCCCATCGAAGCGCAAAAAGTGACCGATCGAAGGGAGATCACTCTTCCTGGACCCGCGTGTCGCCTCGCCTCCCCGCCCCCGGGGCCACCACAGCGCGCGAACACGATCAGAAGTCAAGGTCGCCGACGCCTGTGGCGCACCTCACACGGGCACCCGCAAGATCGCCGACATCATCGGCCGCCTCGGCACGGCCGACACAGAGCCGGAGGTCACTGGCCGACAGCGGTAGCGCGGGTGCGCGCAGCGGTCCGCCAACCCGACAGGCCTCCCGTCGCGGGTGCGGCAGCAGACGACCATCCGCGAACCCGGCCGGTACCGCTTCCCCGACCTGCGCAAGGTCTTCGAAAGAGGCGCCTGCCGACGGCCGGCGCGAACCACAGGGCACGCCGGTCTGCCGGTGCGCCGACGTCTCCGCCGGGCGGCGGAGCGGCGCGAGCGGGCACCGGTCGGACAGGCGGTCGAACCAGACCGGCGACGCACCCGCACGACCGCTGCCGAATCACCCGACTTCGCCCACTTCACACTGCGCCGACTCCGCGCCTCCCAGGTGCCGCCCGTCAGCGCCTGCGGCTCGAACGGACGCCCAGGCGCGTGCAGCGCAGTCGACGCCTCGCGCACCATCTGCGCGGCGCAGGCGCACGCTCGGCGGCCGCCCACTGCCCCAGGCACGGCGAAATCACCGACAGACGGCCAGGCGGCCGCAACGGCCAGACCACGCATCGTCCTCACCTTCGGCGTCCTCGCCGACGGCGTCGACCCCACCGAAGCCGTCGCCCAGATCCTCACCGCCGTCCCGCCGTTCCGCGCGGTCTGGAACCACGGCGCCGCGGTGAGCCGCAGGGGCCGCACCGGGACGGGTCAGTGGGCCGCGTCCTGCCAGGTGCGCCCGACGCCTATGGAGACCTCCAGGGGGGCGCGCAGGTCGTAGGCGCCGACCATCTGCTCGCGGATGAGGTCCTTGAGCCGGTCGAGCTCGCCCGGGGCGACCTCGAAGACCAGTTCGTCGTGGACCTGCAGGAGCATGCGCGAGCGCATGCCCTGCTCGCGCAGCGCCCGGTCGACGTTGAGGCTGGCGACCTTGATGATGTCGGCGGCCGAGCCCTGGATCGGCGCGTTGAGCGCCATGCGCTCGGCCATCTCGCGGCGCTGCCGGTTGTCGGAGGTCAGGTCCGGCAGGTAGCGGCGGCGGCCGAGGATGGTCTCGGTGTAGCCGTCGCGGCGGGCGCGGGCCACCACCTCCTGCAGGTAGTCGCGGACGCCGCCGAACTGCTGGAAGTACTCCTCCATCAGCTCGCGGGCCTCGTCGGCGGAGATGCGCAGCTGCTGCGACAGCCCGTACGCCGACAGCCCGTAGGCCAGGCCGTAGTTCATCGCCTTGATCCGGGCGCGCAGCTCCGAGTCGATCTCCTCGGGCGGCAGGCCGAAGACGCGGGAGGCGGTGATGGTGTGGAAGTCGGCGCGCTGCCGGAACGCCTCCAGCAGCGCCTCGTCCTCCGACAGGTGCGCCATGATCCGCAGCTCGATCTGGCTGTAGTCGGCCGTCAGCAGGCACTCGTAGCCCTCGCCGACGACGAACGCCTCGCGGATCTGCCGGCCCTCGGCGGTGCGGATCGGGATGTTCTGCAGGTTCGGGTCCGTGGACGACAGCCGCCCGGTCGCGGCGATCATCTGGTTGAACGTGGTGTGGATGCGCCCGGCGTCGTCGACCATCGGGATCAGCGAGTCGACGATGCTCTTGAGCTTGGCCGCCTCCCGCCAGCGCAGGATGTGCTCCAGGACGGGGTGCCCCTCCTTGGCCAGCAGGTTCGTCAGCGCCTCGGAGTCGGTGGTGTAGCCGGTCTTGGTGCGCTTGGTCTTGGGCAGCTTCAGCTCGTCGAACAGCACCTGCTGCACCTGCTTGGGCGAGCCCAGGTTGAACTCGTGCCCGACGGCCGCGTGCGCCAGCTGCTCGACGTCCTTGACCTGGCCGCCCAGCGAGGACGACAGCGCCGCCAGGTGCCCGGTGTCCACGGCGATGCCCGCGCGCTCCATGTCGGCCAGGACGCGGACCAGGGGCAGCTCCACCTCGTGCAGCAGCCGCGTGGCGCCGCGGCGCTCCAGGTCGCGGTCCAGGGCGTCGGCCAGCTCGGCGACGGCGCGGGCCCGCACGGCCAGCTCGCGGGCGGCCTCGGCCTCGCCGGAGCCGTCCAGGGTCAGCTGCCCGGAGTCGTCGGCCTCGTCGCGCAGCTCCCGGTGCAGGTAGCGCAGCACCAGGTCGGCCAGGTCGAAGGTGCGCTGCCCGGGGAGGGCCAGGTAGGCGGCCAGGGCGGTGTCGCTGGTGACGCCGTCCAGCGTCATGCCGCGGGCGGCCAGCGCCAGCATCGGGCCCTTGGCGTCGTGGATCGCCTTGGGCCGGGAGGGGTCGGCCAGCCAGGCGGCCAGCGCGCGCTCGTCGTCCTCGATCAGCTCGGCCGGGTCCAGGTGCACCGCCGGGCCCTTCGGGGACGCCAGGGCCAGCGCGGTGATGTCCCCGGTGCCGCGGCCCCACCGGCCCGACACGGCCACGCCGGTGCGGTCGGCGCCGGAGGCGTGCTCGGCCAGCCACGCCCCCAGAGCGCCGGGCTCCAGGTCGACGAGCTCCACCTCGAAGCCCTCGTCGGCCTCGGGCTGCCCGGGCGCCAGCGTCGCGTACAGCCGCTCGCGCAGCACCCGGAACTGCAGCGCGTCGAACAGCGTGTGGATCTCCTCGCGGTCCCAGCGGCCCATGGTCAGCTGCGGCGGGGTCAGCTCCAGCTCGACCTCGCAGTCCAGCTTGTTGATCTGGTGGTTGCGCAGGACCTGGCCCAGGTGCTCGCGCAGGTTGTCGCCCGCCTTGCCCTTGATCTCGTCGACGTGGGCGACGAGGTTCTCCAGGTCGCCGTACTTGGTGAGCCACTTGGCGGCGGTCTTGGGGCCGACGCCGGGCACGCCCGGCAGGTTGTCGCTGCTCTCCCCCACCAGCGCGGCCAGCTCGCGGTACCGCTCGGGCGGGACGCCGTAGCGCTTCTCCACGGCGGCCGGGTCCATGCGGGTCAGCTCGGACACCCCGCGCACCGGGTACAGGACCGTGACGTGATCGTTGACGAGTTGGAAGGCGTCCCGGTCGCCGGTCACCACCAGCGTCTCCATCCCGGCGGCGGCGGCCCGCACGGCCAGCGTGGCGATGATGTCGTCGGCCTCGTACCCGGCCGCCGACAGCCGCGGGATGCGCAGCGCGTCCAGCACCTCGAAGATCAGGCTGACCTGGCTGCGGAACTCGTCGGGCGCCTTCTGCCGGCCCGCCTTGTACTCGACGTACTGCTCGTGCCGGAACGTGGGCTCGGACCGGTCGAAGCACACCGCGATGTGCGTGGGCTGCTCGTCGCGCAGCACGTTGATCAGCATCGAGGTGAAGCCGTACACCGCGTTGGTCGGCTGCCCGTCGGTGGTGCTGAAGTTCTCCACCGGCAGGGCGAAGAACGCCCGGTAGGCCAGCGAGTGGCCGTCGAGCAGAAGGAGCCGGTCGTGCTGCTTGTCAGGGGTCGATGCTTGGGTCGCCACAGTGTGACTCTAGTCTGCGCCTACGACGGTTTGAGGGAGGCTTGATGACGGACGACCAGCGGGAGCTCGTCGAACTGCTCAACGGCGCGGCCCAGGGTCACCTGCCGAAGGCGATGGGCGTGGAGATCCTCGAGGCCTCGCCCGACCGGGTGGTGGGCCGCATGCCGGTCAAGGGCAACACCCAGCCGTACGGGCTGCTGCACGGCGGCGCCTCGTGCGTGCTGGCCGAGTCGCTCGGCTCGACGGGCGCCGCGCTGCACGCCGGACCCGACCGCGTCGCGGTCGGCATCGAGATCAACGCCACCCACCACCGGTCGGCCACCGACGGGTACGTCACCGGTGTGGCCACCAAGCTGCACGCGGGGCGCAGCCTGGCCACCTACGACATCGTGATCACCGACGACGAGGGGCGGCGGATCTGCACCGCCCGCCTGACCTGCATGCTCCGCGACCGGCCGCCCGCCGGGGGCGACGCCGTCGCGCCGTCGTCCCCGACCCGGTGAAACGGACGCCGCGAAACGGGTTCCTTCCGGTACGGCGGTTCCTTTGCGCATGAAGGCGTCTGATCGGTAGCGTTGGTCAGAACGGCCCGAGATCACTGAGTAGACAACGTACGTGTCCGGGGAAGGCTCGTACGGCCCCAAAGGTGATCTCGGGCCTTGTCCGTGTCCGCCCCGGGCGGCATCGGCCGTCGGGCGCGCTGATCGCGGTTCGGTCGCGAAACGCCCCGGCCCGTTCTCAAACCTCCCGTGAGGCCCTACGGTCGGCGCATGCGTCCCCATGCCGCCGCTCAGGTCGCGGCAGCGCTGTGCGCCGCGCTCGCCCTCGGAGGCGCGACGGGCTGTTCGGACGGCCCCCGTCCCGACCGCGCGGCCGCCACAACGTACGATCTTCCGCCCCGTCCCGTCCGCGAGGGCGAGTCGCCGTTGCACGGCAGGAGGGCCCGCAGCGCCGACCTGGAGGTCACCGCCCTCGGCTTCCGCGACGGCATCCGCGAGATCCTCGGCACCCACGCCTCGATGACGCCCAAGGGCCGGTACGTGCGGGTGCGGATCCTCGCCGAGAACCGCGGCCGCGACATCCAGATCTTCGACACCTGGCGGCAGCTGCTGGTCACCGCCGACGGGCGCGCCCACTCCCCCGACGTCAACGCGATCATGGTGAAACGGCAGCCGGAACGGCTGCCGATCGGCGCGGGCGTGCGGGTCGAGCTCGACCTCTGGTACGACGTGCCCGGACAGGCCCGGGTCACCGGCCTGCGCATCGTCGGCTCGCCGCCGGTCGGCGCCGTGTCCGACCCGCCGCCCGCCGACATCCCTCTGCCCTGACGGTCGGCGAAGACGGCGGCGAGCCGGAGCGCCGACGCCGCCACCTGGAGGCCGCCGAACGGCCGCAGCAGCCGGGGCGTCCAGGGCGACTCCTTCGGTCGGTCAGAGCCGAGGTGCTTGAGGAGGTGCTTGAGAGCGTCGACGACGGCTTCAGGGCTCACAGGGTGTTCGGTGCTCCAAGCGGCGGCCGCCGACGCGCGCAGGCCGTCGTGGGGTCGCCGTCACCGGTCGGCTCGACCGTGTCGCCCGCCGTGTCGCCCGCCGTGTCGCCCGCCGTGTCGCCCGTCCAACGGGCCGTCCACCCCGCGCCCGTCAGGTCCGCCGCCCTCTCCGCGGGCGGCCGAAGGCCTCGCCGCCGGCGGCCGCACGCGGGTGGCCGCCCCTCAAACGAACGCCGCCCGCCGCGTCCCGGGAAGGCCCCGGAACGCGACGGGCGGCGGAACGGATCAGCCCTTGCGGACGTCTCCGGTTTCGGCGTCGTCCGCGGCCGGGGCGTCGTCCGCCGCGTCGCTCTGCGAGGCGGCCTCGCCCAGGTCGCCGCCCAGGTAGGCGGCCCGGACCTCGGGGTCGTCCAGCAGGTCCCGCGCCGGGGCGGACTTGACCACCCGCCCCGTCTCCAGCACGTACGCGCGGTGCGCGATCTGCAGCGCCTGCTGCGCGTTCTGCTCCACCAGCAGCACCGTGCAGCCCCGCCGGTTGATCTCCAGGATGATCTCGAAGATCTGCTGCACCAGCTTCGGCGCCAGCCCCATCGACGGCTCGTCGAGCAGCAGCACCTTCGGCTTGGCCATCATCGCCCGGCCGATCGCCAGCATCTGCTGCTCGCCGCCGGACATGGTGCCGCCCGCCTGGCTCTTGCGCTCGGCCAGGCGCGGGAACAGCTCGTAGACCTCGTTGAGCTCCTTGGACACGTCCCCCTTGCGGGCGTACGCGCCCATGAGCAGGTTCTCCTCCACCGTCATGCCGGGGAAGATGCCCCGCCCCTCCGGGGACTGCCCGATGCCCGCCAGCACCCGCTTGTGCCCCGGCATCCGGCTGATGTCCTGCCCGTCGAACACGATCCGGCCGGACGACAGCGGCCGCAGCCCGGAGATCGTCTTCAGCGTCGTCGTCTTGCCGGCGCCGTTGGCGCCGATCAGCGTGACGATCTCGCCCTGCTCCACCTCCGCCGACACGCCCTTGAGCGCGGCGATCTTGCCGTAGTGGACGTGGATGTCGGAAATCTCAAGAAGCATCGGCAGCGGCTCCCAGGTACGCCTCGATGACCCGCGGGTCGTTCTGCACCTCCGCGGGCAGGCCCTCGGCGATCTTCTGGCCGAAGTCCAGCACCGCGATCCGGTCGCTGATCCCCATCACGAGGGACATGTCGTGCTCGATCAGCAGCACCGTCCGGCCCGAGTCGCGGATCTTGCGGATCAGCTCCTGCAGCTCGATCTTCTCCGCCGGGTTCATGCCCGCGGCCGGCTCGTCCAGCAGCAGCAGCTTGGGGTCGGTGGCCAGCGCCCGCGCGATCTCCAGCCGCCGCTGGTCGCCGTACGGCAGGTTCTTGGCCGCCTCCGAGGCGCGGTGCGGGATGCCGACGAACTCCAGCAGCTCCCGCGCCTTCTCGCGGCCCTCGCGCTCCTCGCGGCGGTGCCACGGCAGCCCCAGGCCCGCGCCCACGAACCCGGTGCGGTGGTGCGCGTCCGCCCCCACCATGACGTTCTCCAGCGACGTCATGTTGTGGAACAGCCGCACGTTCTGGAACGTCCGCGCCACACCCAGCTTGGTGACGACGAAGCGCTTCTTGCCGTCGATGCGCTTGCCCCTGAAGACCACGTGCCCCTCGGTCGGCCGGTACACCCCGGTCGTGACGTTGAACACCGTGGTCTTGCCGGCGCCGTTCGGACCGATCAGGGCGAAGATCTGCCCCTCGTCGATCCGCAGCCGCACCTTGTTGAGCGCCACGACGCCGCCGAAGCGCATCGTCACGTCCTGCAGCTCCAGGACCGGCGTGCCGTTCCCCGCCGCGGCGTTCTGCACAGCACCGCTCACTTCTTCACCTCCGCGGCCTCGCCCGCGACGCCCGCGCCCGCGGTGACCGGACCGGCGACCTCGGCGCCCATGGTGCCCATTCCGCCGGTGCCCTCCTCCAGCTCCGCCTTGCGGCGGCGCGACGGCCACAGGCCTTCGGGACGGAACACCATCATGGCCACCAGCGCCGCGCCGAACAGCAGCATCCGGTAGTCCTGCAGCTCGCGGAACCGCTCGGGCAGCCACGCCAGCATGAACGCCCCGAGGATCACGCCCGGGATGTTGCCGGAACCGCCGAGCACCACCGCCGCGAGGATCAGCGCCGACACCAGGAACACGAAGTTCTCCGGGTTGATCGACGTCTGCTTGGCCGCGAACACCACGCCGCCGCTGCCGCCGATCGCCGCGCCGATCGCGAACGCGGCCAGCTTGAACCGGAAGGTCGGCACGCCCATCAGCTCCGCGGCGTCCTCGTCCTCCCGGATCGCCGACCACGCCCGGCCCACCCGGCTGTTCTCCATCCGCTTGACGAAGATGATCGTCAGCACGATGAAGAACACCAGCAGGTAGTAGTACGGCCGCGAGTCGAGCAGCCCGTACTTGAGCGGCTGCACCCCGAGGATCTCGAACTCCGACAGCGACGGCGGGTGCGGGATGCCCTGGATGCCCCGGGGGCCGTTCACGTAGTCGCTGTTGGACGCGGTCTTCTTGATGATCTCACCGAAGCCGAGCGTCACGATCGCCAGGTAGTCGCCGCGCAGCCGCAGCGTCGGCGCGCCGAGGAGCACGCCGGACAGCGCCGCCAGCCCGATCGCCAGGAGCAGCGTCTCCCAGAAGTTCCACCCGTACTTGGTGGCGAAGATGCCGATCGTGTACCCGCCCACGGCGTAGAACGCCACGTATCCCAGGTCGAGCAGGCCGGCCATGCCGACCACCACGTTCAGCCCCAGCGCCAGCAGCACGTAGATGCCGATCTGGTCGCTCAGCATGGTGGCCCAGTCGCTGCCGCTCGGCGCCATGAAGGAGCCGACCGCCTCGCTCGGCAGCAGCAGCGCGCCGACGATCAGCGCGAGGTACACCGCCCAGCGCACCGTCCCGGGCGCGGTGGCCCACCAGTCACGCACCGGGTCCAGCGAGAGCCTGCCGGCCCGCGACCCGCCGTTTCCCTTGAGGTTCTTTGTCAGGTTCATGCGCGCGCCTGCTGAAGAGACTCACCGAGAATGCCGGTGGGACGGAACATGAGGACCAGGATCAGCACCGAGAACGCCACGACGTCCCGCCACTGGGAACCGAACAGGCTCGAGCCGTACATCTCGAAGAGCCCGAGCGCGAAGCCGCCGACCAGGGCGCCGCGGATGTTGCCGATGCCGCCCAGCACCGCGGCCGTGAACGCCTTGATGCCCAGCAGGAAGCCCATGAAGTACCAGGCCTGCTCGAACCGGAGGAAGTACAGGGCCGCCGCCACGCCCGCCATCGCGCCGCCGACCGCGAACGTCGCCGACACGACCCGGTCGATGTTGACGCCCATCAGCACGGCGGTCTCCGGGTCCTGCGCCGTCGAGCGGATGCCCCGGCCCAGCCGGGTGCGGTTCACGAACTGGTCCAGCGCGATCATCATGAGGATCGCGCCGATGAAGATGATCAGCTTGTCGTTGCTGACCTGGACCGGTCCCACGTCGATCACGTTGGTGCGCGAGACGAAGTGCTCGTCGAGCGGCAGCCGCCCGCCTTCCTTGGACGTGCCGAACACCCACGGGATGACGATCGTCGCGAACAGCTGCTGGAGGAAGATCGACGCGCCGATCGCCGAGATCAGCGCCGCCAGCCGGGACGCCCCCTTCTTGCGCAGCGGCCGGTAGGCGACCAGCTCCAGCAGCATCGCGCCGCCGCTGGCCACCGCCCCGGCCACCACGGCCATGAGCGCCACCACGCCGATCAGCGCCAGGCCGCCCACGTTCGACACGCCGAGCACCTGCACGGTGCCCAGGGCGGCGAAGGAGCCGACCATGAAGATCTCCGCGTGCGCGAAGTTGATCAGCCGCAGCACGCCGTAGACCATCGTGTATCCGAGGGCGACGAGCGCATAGATCGCGCCCAACGCCAGGCCGTCGATGGTGGACGGCCAGAACTGTGAGATGAAGTCTTCCAACACCTTGAGAAGCCTTTGTGGAAAGGAGCGGGAGCGCTCGTGGCGCTCCCGCCCCCACGCCGACAGTTCGCCCTCACGAGTGCCGCGAAGGGCTTCGGCCGAAGCCGGGCGTCATGCGCCTCAGCTGCTCGGCTTGGCCTCCGCGCTGTTGCCCAGCAGCGGGATCGTGCGGTCCTTCACCTCGTAGATGAAGATGTCCTTGGTCGCCAGCGACCCGTTCTCGGCGAACTGGATCTTCTTGCCCGCGCCGTCGAAGCTGACGGTCTTCAGGAACTCGTTGATCTTCTCCGGCTCGGTGTTGCCCGCCTCGACCGCCTTGATCAGCGCGGTGGCGGCGTCGTAGCCCTCCGCGGAGTAGATGGCCACGTCCGTGCCGAAGCGCTGCTTGTAGGCGGTGGCGAACTGCGCCGCGGTCTGGCTGCTCTTGCCCGTCGGGTCGATGATGCACCCGCACGACAGCAGCACGCCCTGGGCGTTCTGCTCGCCCGCGCCGTCGATCAGGCCGGTGGCGACCGAACCGTCGCCGGACATCAGCTTGCCCTTGTACCCGGACTCGCGCAGCTGCTTGAACAGCCGCCCGGCCACCGAGTAGTAGCCGCCGTAGTACACGACGTCCGGCGCGAACTGGTTGATCTTGTTGACCGTGGACGAGTAGTCGGTGGCCTTGTCGTCCACCGCGTCGGTCTGGGTCTGCGCGCCCTTGGCCTGCACGGCCTTGGCGATGGCGTCGGCCAGGCCCTTGCCGTAGTCCTGGTTGTCGTGGACGGTGAAGACCTTCTTGGCCTTGGCGCCGTCGACGATGAACTGGGCGGCGCCCTCGGCCTGGACCGAGTCGTCGGCCACCACGCGGTGCCAGTACTTCCAGCCCTTCTGGGCCAGCGTGATGTTCGTCGCCGACGGCGACACGCTCGGCACCTTGGCCTCTTCCAGGATCGGGCCGGTGCTCTGCGACTCGCCCGAGAACGCCGGGCCGATCAGCGCGACGATCTTGTCGTTCTTGATCGCGCCCTGCACCAGGGTGGTGGCCTGCTCCGGCTTGCCCTGGCTGTCGTAGGTCTTAAAATTGATCTTGACCTTCGGGTTCTTGGCGTTGTACTGCTCGATCGCCAGTTGCGCGCCCTGCTTGGGCGGGATCACCAGGCCGGAGTTCTCACCGGTGAGGTCCCCCATGAACCCGATGGTGACGCTGTTGCCGTCGCCACCGCCGCTGCCGCCGTCATCGCCGCCGCAGGCGACGGCGCCAAGCGCCAGCACCGCGCTCATCGCCACCGCGCCGGTGACCCTCATCATGTTGCGCCGCAAGGTGCCAACCTTTCCATCCGGATCCGGAAGGGATCGGGTACGAAAATCACTCCCCGGCACCGACGTCGAGGGGGAGAAATCGGTCACTCGGGGGCCAGGTATGTCGTACACCGACCGGCCTGCGCAGATCAGCACCCTCGGGCAGAAGGGTTACTCAGTCGTTACCGCTCCGTGGCCAACAAAACCCGGCCGCCACCAGGGATCATCACGCTGAGTCACGTCCGCCGGACCGACGGAAGTCGTCCGGTTCCCTGGGGGGCCGGGTTCGCCGCTCGCGGCCGGCGCCGTCTACTGCTGACCGGCGGCGCCGGGGCCCGGCTTGGGACGCGGCCCGGCCCCGTCGGCGCGGCCTTGGGGCTTCGCGGCGGGACCGCCGCCGGGCCGGGCGCCGCCGCCCGGACCGGGCTTGGCGCCGCCCTCGCCCGCCGCGGGCTTGGCGGGCGTCCCCCCGGCGGCCCCGGCCAGCACGGCCTCGGCCACCGCCCGCATGGTCAGCCTGCGGTCCATCGAGGTCTTCTGGATCCACCGGAACGCCTCGGGCTCGGTCCACCCGTGGGCGGCCTGCAGCAGCCCCTTGGCGCGGTCGACGATCTTCCGGGTCTCCAGCCGCTCCTGCAGCCCGGCGACCTCGGCCTCCAGCGCCCGCAGCTCGGTGTACCGGCTCACCGCCATCTCGATCGCCGGCGCCAGGTCGGTCTTGGTGAACGGCTTGACCAGGTACGCCATGGCGCCGGCCTCGGTGGCCCGCTGCACCAGTTCGCGCTGCGAGAACGCGGTGAGGATCACCACCGGCGCGATCCGCTCCGCGGAGATCCGCTCGGCCGCCGAGATGCCGTCCAGCACGGGCATCTTGACGTCGAGGATGACCAGGTCCGGCCGCAGTTCGGTGGCCAGCCGGACGGCGGCCTCCCCGTCCCCGGCCTCGCCGACCACCTCGTACCCGTCCTCCTGGAGCATCTCCTTGAGGTCGAGGCGGATCAGGGCCTCGTCTTCTGCGATCACAACTCGCCGAGCGCTCTGCGTCACGCGCACGAGACTACCGGGACCCGCTACCCTGGTCTGCGGCAGGTCGGCCGAGACGGCCGGGCTGCCCAGCCCTGTGTGTCCGATTCGTTCGGATACCCGCCCCGATACTCCAACTGGCAGAGAGAGCGGTCTCAAACACCGTCAAGTGTGGGTTCGAATCCCACTCGGGGCACCGCTCGACGCCCCGCCCCGTCCGCGTGCCGACGGCCCCTCCGCCGCGGCCGCGGACGCGGCGCCACTCTCCTCTTCGCCGAAGCCTTTCCCTCGGACGCCGCGCGCCCTCAGGCGGGCTCGGTCCTGGGCGCGCTTCGGCCCACCACCGTGAGCTCGCGGCTGTCCGCGAGTAGCGGACCTCGCCGTCGAACTGCCCGGCCGAGTCCTGCTCGACGCAGGCCCGGGTGAGCGCGGCACCGCCCAAATCCGGCCACCGCTGGGCCAGGCCGTGCGCCGCCGTAGCCGGGCCGTGGCGCCCATTGCTCGGCCCCCGGCAGGACCCCCGCAAGACACAGGCGACGGGCCCTCTGTCGGCCCCACGACGGCCTCTCGGCGACCGGCTCTCGACAGGCGTCCTGTTCCCGGCCCGTGCCGTCCCCAGCAGCATGCCGCGGCCACCTGGAGAGGCGGCCTCAGGACGCCGTGCAGTCCCCGCCAGGAGGCCGTCCGTCGTCCCCGCACTGCTTCGGCCTGTGCGCGATCGAGCACACCGCCACCGGCGCGTTCCTCGGCTTCACCGGCCTGTGGACGGCCGACTTCCGTGCCCGCTTCACTCCCGCCGTCGAGATCGGCCCGCGGCCGGCCCGCCCCACCTGGGGCCGCGGCCATCAGAGGGTGACGCCGCGGCCCGTCCGCCGGGAAGGGACGGGCCGCGGCGCTTGAGGACGCGGACGGTGAGGGCCGGTCAGTCGGTGGCGGTCTTCACCGGGACCTCGTCCTGCGGTCCGCGCTGGAAGTAGTCGCGGGTCTCGCGCCACACCAGCGGCGACAGGATCAGCAGTCCGATCAGGTTCGGCAGCGCCATCAGGCCGTTCATGACGTCGGAGAACAGCCAGACGACGTTGAGGGTCGTGGTGGCGCCGATGAAGGACACCACGACGAAGACGATCCGGTAGGGCAGCACGACCGCGCGGCCGAACAGGTACTCCATGCAGCGCTCGCCGTAGTACGACCAGCCGAGCAGCGTGGAGAACGCGAAGAAGATCAGGCTGATCGTGACGATGGCGCTGCCCCACGAGCCGGGCAGGCCCTCGTCGAAGGCGGAGGCGGTGAAGGACGCCGCGCCGTCGGGGTTGCCCTTCCAGACGCCGGTGACCACGATGCACAGGCCGGTGATGCTGACCACGATCAGGGTGTCGATGAAGGTCTGGGTCATCGACACCAGGGCCTGCCGGACGGGGTGGGTGGTCTTGGCGGCGGCGGCCGCGATGCCGCCGGTGCCGAGGCCGGACTCGTTGGAGAAGATGCCGCGGGCGACGCCCCAGCGCACGGCCTCGGCGACGACGGCCCCGGCGAAGCCGCCGCCGACGGCCTCGGTGCCGGTGAAGGCGTCGCCGATGATGGTGCCGAAGGCGGCGGGCACGTCCGCGGCGTTGAACAGCAGCACCAGCAGGCCGCCGGTCACGTACAGGACGATCATCACGGGGACGAAGGCGCTGGTGAAGCGGCCGATGCTCTTGATGCCGCCGAGGATCACGGCGGCGGTGAGCGCGGTGATGATCACACCGGTGGCCCAGGTCGGCAGCCCCCACTCCTGCTCGACGTTGGACGCGACGGCGTTGGCCTGCGTCATGTTGCCGATGCCGAACGCGGCGAAGGCGCCGGCGATGGCGAAGAAGCCGCCGAGGAACACCCCGAGCGGGCCCTTGATGCCCCGGCGCAGGTAGTGCATGGGGCCGCCGCTCTGCTCCCCGGCGGCGTCGGTGCGGCGGAAGCGCACGCCCAGGAACGCCTCGGAGTACTTGGTGGCCATGCCGACCATGCCGGTGCACCACATCCAGAACACCGCACCGGGGCCGCCGAGGGAGACGGCCGTGGCGACACCGACGATGTTGCCGACGCCGACGGTGGCGGCGAGGGCGGTCGCCAGGGCCTGGTAGTGGGAGATGTCGCCGTCGGCGCCCTCGTCGGAGCGCTTGACGAACGCGAGCCAGAACGCCAGCCGGAACCGGCGGACCTGCACGCCGCGCAGGACGGCGGTCAGGTAGACGCCCGTCGCCAACAGCAGCGGGATGAGCAGCCAGGGACCCCAGACGAAGTCGCTGGCGTCGGACAGGAAATCTTCAATGGTCTTCATCGCACCACCGGGGGAACGAAGGTTTGGAGAAAGATTTCCTGGACCGTAGGGGGTCGACGCCCCCGCTGTGAAGAGGCGAGAGCCGGACGTTACCGACCTGATCGTCGCCTGTTCAGCGGTTGTTAGCTGCTGTCGGCCCCGCCGATGGCCTGGTCAATCGCGCATGGCGCCGGCGATGGCGTCGCCGATGCGCAGGACGCGCAGGACGTTGGTGGAGCCGGGGGTGCCGGGGGGCGAACCGGCCACCACGACGACGCGGTCGCCCTTCTGGCAGCGTCCGAGCTCCAGCAGGGCCTGCTCGACCTGGCGGAACATCTCGTCGGTGTGGTCGACGTGGGGGACGATGAACGTCTCGACGCCCCAGACGTGGGCCAGGCGGCCGCGGGTGGCGGGCACGGAGGTGAACGCCAGCAGCGGGATGGGCGACCGGTAGCGCGACAGGCGGCGGGCGGTCTCGCCGGACATGGTGAAGGCGACCAGGGCCTCGGCGCCGACGATCGCGCCGACCTCGGCCGCGGCGCGGGCGATGGCGCCGCCGACGGTCTCGGGGATGCGGGTGAGGGTGTGGGTGGCCTGCAGCGACGCCTTCTCGGCGGTCTCGACGATGCGGCTCATGGTCTGGACCGCCTCGATCGGGTACTGGCCGACGCTGGTCTCGCCGGACAGCATGACGGCGTCCGCGCCCTCGAAGACGGCGTTGGCGACGTCGGAGGTCTCGGCGCGGGTGGGCCGCGGCGAGGAGATCATCGAGTCCAGCATCTGGGTGGCCACGATCACGGGGCGGGCCTTCTCGCGGCACAGCTCGATGGCGCGCTTCTGGACGATCGGGACCTGCTCGAGGGGCAGCTCCACGCCGAGGTCGCCGCGGGCGACCATGACGCCGTCGAAGGCGGCGACGATCTCGGGGAGGCGTTCCACCGCCTGCGGCTTTTCGATCTTGGCGATGAGGGGGACGCGGACGCCCTCCTCGTCCATGATCTTGTAGCAGGCGGTGGCGTCCTCGGGGGTGCGCACGAAGGACAGGGCGACCATGTCGACGCCGAGGCGCAGCGCCCAGCGCAGGTCCGCCTCGTCCTTCTCGGTGAGGGCGGGGACGCTGACGGGGACGCCGGGCAGGTTGAGGCCCTTGTTGTCGGAGACCATGCCGCCGACGGTGACGGTGGTGCGCACCCGGGGGCCGTCCACCTCGATGACGCGCAGGGACACGCGGCCGTCGTCGACGAGGATGGTGTCGCCGGGCGCGACGTCGCCGGGCAGGCCCTTGTACGTGGTGGACACCTGCTGGCGGTTCCCGGGGACGTCCTCGGTGGTGATGGTGAACTCGTCCCCCAGTGTCAGGCGCACCGGGCCGTCGGGGAAGCGTCCGATGCGGATCTTGGGGCCCTGCAGGTCGGCGAGGACGCCGACGCCGCGGCCGGTGGCCTCGGCGGCGGCGCGGACGCGGTGGAAGACCTGCTCGTGGAGGGCGTGCTCGCCGTGGCTCATGTTGAGGCGGGCGACGTCGATGCCGGCTTCCACGAGGCCGCGGATCTGCTCCGCGCTGGAGCAGGCCGGACCGATGGTACTGACGATTTTCGCTCGACGGGTCACGTGCACAACGCTACTTAGTTACCTGCCGGTACGGATATTCATGCAGGATACGGTCGTCGCAGATTCATCGATTGGTCTAGGGCAAGGTCTAGACCATAGGCTCCTCGGCGTGTCCGAGACCGTCTCCCGCGCCGCTGTGCGGCCCGCCCGCGGGCGTCGGCCGGGTCTGCTGCCGGAGCCCCTTCTGGAACCCCTCGGAGAGTCAGGAGCGGAAGGCGTCGACGGCGGCTTGGCAGAAGGCCTTGAGGTCGTCGGGCTTGCGGCTGGTGACCAGCGTGTTCGGGCCGTCCCGGCAGATCTGCACTTCCTCGTCCACCCAGGCGGCCCCGGCGTTGCGCAGGTCGGTGCGCAGACTCGGCCAGGAGGTGAGGGTGCGGCCGCGGACGGCGTCGGCCTCGATGAGCGTCCACGGCGCGTGGCAGATGGCGGCGACCGGCCTGCCCGCGTCGAAGAAGGCGCGGACGAAGGCGACCGCCTTCGGCTGCATTCGCAGGAAGTCGGGGTTGGCGACGCCGCCGGGCAGCACCAGCCCGTGGAACGCGGCGGGGTCGACGGTGTCGACGGTGGCGTCGACCTCGAAGGTGTCGGCCTTGTCGAGGTGGTGGAAGGCCTGGACGCGGCCCGCCCGGGTGGACACCAGGCGCGGTTCGCCGCCCGCCTGCTCGACGGCCGTCCACGGCTCGGTGAGCTCGGCCTGCTCGACGCCTTCCGGCGCGACGAGGAAGGCGATGGTCCTGCCCTGCAGATCGGTGGCCATGACGGCGACCTCCTTCTCGCTTCGGGTCGGCCACCGGTCCCTCTGCCCGCCCGCGGGGATGGTATGCAGGGATGTCATGGGCGCCGCGCGCTATCGCGAGGGCCCGGCCCCGCCCGGGTCGGGTCTGGTGTGCCTGTGGTCGCACGGGGCGGCGCCCGACGCCGGGGGGCCGTATGTGCAGCGGGTGGTGCCGGACGGCTGCGTCGACGTGATCTGGTGGAGCCGGGACGCGCGGATCACCGTGGCGGGCCCCGACACCCGCCCGGACCTGGCCGAGATCCTGCCGGGCGAACGCCTGGTCGGGGTCCGGTTCGGCCCGGGGGCGGCACCGCCCGCGCTGGGGGTGCCCGCCGACGCGGTCCGGGACGCGCGGCCGCCCCTGCGGGAGCTGTGGGGCGCGGACGCGGACCGACTCGGCGAGGCGGTGGCCGCCGCGTCCTCGCCGCACGCAGTGTTGGTCGGCGCCGTCCTGGAGCGCGCCGCGGCGGCCGGGCCGCCCGACCCGATCGCGCCGGTCGTGGTGCGGGCGGCGGCACGGGGCGTGCCGGTGCGGGACATGGCCGACATGCTGGGGTTGGGGGAACGCCAGCTGCGCCGCCGGGCGGTGGCGGCGTTCGGGTACGGACCCAAGACGTTGCAGCGGGTGCTGCGTTTCCAGCGTGCTCTGCGCGAAGCCCGGGCGGGCGTGCCGCTGGCCGAGGCGGCATGCGCCGCCGGATACGCCGATCAGGCTCATCTCGCGCACGACGTCCGCGACCTGGCGGGAGTGCCGATCCGAGCGCTGCTGTAGCTGATTCGCGACGGACTGCGGGGGCTTGTCCCGTTCCATGCGGGGAGACGGCGCTGGTTCACTGTCCGCATGACTGATCCGTTCGACGAACGCGACCGGGCGTTTCCGGTGCTGCGGATGGTGACCGATGCGGCCGGCCCGTATTTGGAGAGCCTCTCGTCGAGGCCGGTGCACGACGGCGGCGCCGACGCCTTGATCGGCGAGCTGGAGGGGCCGCTGCCGGAGCGGGGCGAGGGCGCGCGGGCCGCGGTGGAGAGGCTGCTGCGGGTCGGCACGCAGGCGGCCACGCATTCGTCGGGGCCGCGGTTCTTCCATTTCGTGGTGGGCGGCGCGACGCCCGCGGCCATGGCCGGGGACTGGGCGACCTCGCTGCTGGACCAGGTGGCCGGGCTGTGGCTGGCCTCGCCGCTGGCCTCGCGGCTCGAGACGACCGTTCTGGAGTGGCTGAAGGACCTGTTCGGGCTGCCCGCGTCCTTCGGAGGCGTGCTGACGCCCAGCGCGACGCTCGCGCACGTGACGGGGTTGGCGGCGGCGCGGTCGTGGTGGGCGGAGCGGCACGGGGTGGACGTGTCCGCGCACGGCCTGGCGGGGCTGCCGCCCATGCCGGTGTTCAGCAGCGGGCTGGTTCACGCCAGCACCCGCAAGGCCCTGCAGATCCTCGGATGCGGACGCGACACCCTGCGGGTGTTCGCGCGCGACGACGCGGGGCGGGTCGACCTGGCGGCGATGGACGAGGCGTTGGCGGCGGTCGAGGGCCGCGCGGTGATCGTGGCGAACCTCGGGGAGGTCAACACGGGCGACTCCGATCCCATCGAGGCGTTGGCCGACCTGGCCGAGCGGCATGGGGCGTGGCTTCACGTCGACGGCGCGTTCGGGATGTTCGCGGCGTTGTCGCCGCGGACGGCGCACCTGGCGCGGGGCGTGGAACGCGCGGACTCGGTGACGGCCGACGGGCACAAGTGGCTGAACGTGCCGTACGACACCGGTTTCTCGTTCGTGCGTGACCGGGGGCGCCTGAGGCAGGCGTTCGGGGCGTGGGGCGCCGCGTACCTGGAATCCGCCCCGGCCGACGAGGAGCGGATCGACTACAACACCCTGGGCCCGGAGTCGTCACGGCGCGCGCGTGCACTGCCGATCTGGGCGACGTTGCGCGCCTACGGGCGGGACGGATACCGGGCCATGGTGGAACGGCATCTGGACGTGGCGGCGCACCTCGGCAAGCTCGTCGACAGCGCACCCGACCTGGAGCTGATGGCTCCGGTGCAGCTCTGCGTGGTGTGCTTCCGGTACCGGCCTCCGGGGGTGCCGGAGGACCGGCTGAACGAGCTGAACGCCCGTCTGGGCGAGGCGCTGCTGGCCGATGGCCGGGTGTACGCGGGGACGTCGTCCTACCGGGGCATGACCGTCTTCCGTCCCGCCCTGGTCAACTGGCGCACCACCAAGGGCGACGCCGAGCTGCTGGTGGACGTCGTCCGCGAGCTGGGCGCGCGGCTGGCGCCGCCGTCCTCCTGAGCGCCCGCGGGCGGCCGCCTCGGGCCGTCGGAACGCCGTGCTGCGGCCCGCGTCCGCAGATGCGCACGTCGCCGCCGACGGTCCGTGCGGGCCGTCGGCGGCGGGCCGACGCGCCCAGCCATTGATCTAGGCCATAGGTCTCCACACCGGATATGGCGGGGAGCCTGCCGGGGTCTCCGTGAGCGCCGCGTCGCGGTGGGCATGAGGTCCTCCTGGGGTCGGTGCGGTGGTCGCAGTCCACACCGACCCCGGAGACCCTCACGTGCTGTACGGGGCCACCGTCATCGCGACCTTCGCGGTCACTGCTGTTCGTCCCGGCCGCAGGGCTCCCAGTCGACGCTGTGGTCGAATTCCCCGGTGGGCTGGGTGAGGCTGAACCAGTTGCCGGAGTTGTCGCGGAAGAGCGCCTCGATGCCGTAGGGGCGCTTCTCGGGCTTCTGGATGAACTCCACGCCCCGCGCGGAGAGCTCCTCGTAGGTCTTCTGGCAGTCGTCCGTGGTGAACGCGCCGGCGCCCAGGATGCCCTTGGCGACCAGGGACTTGACCTGCTCGGCCGACTCGGGGTCCATCGAGGGCGGGCCGGGGACCATGAGGGTGAGCTGCAGGTCGGGCTGGTCCTTGGCGCTGACGGTGACCCAGCGCATGCCGCCCTGACCGAACGACATGTCGTAGCGCAGCTCCAGGCCGAGCTTCTCGGTGAAGAACTTCTTGGCCTCGTCCTGGTCCAGCACCCAGACGGTGGCGATGCCCAGTCCGGTGATCATGTGTATGGCTCCTTCGCGTGTGCGTTGTGCGTCGCGATCGCGGATGCCACGCTAGGCGCCCCCGGTGACCGGCGCCTTCTCGAAAATTGCGGCGTTGGGAGACGGCCTCAGTGATCACCGGGGAGGGGGCCCCGGCCCTGGTCAGGGGTGCGGAATCCGCCGGCCCAGTACAGGACGAAGCACGCCGGGATCGGCGGGAGGTCGGTGCGGCGCTCGCGGGCGCGGAACTCGGTGGGGGTCATGCCGGTCTGCTGCTTGAAGCGGGTGCAGAACGTGCCGAGGCTGGTGAACCCGACGAGCATGCAGATCTCGGTGACGGTCATGTTGGCCGAACGCAGCAGATCCTGGGCGCGTTCGATGCGTCTGCGGCTGAGGTACTGGCCGGGGGTCTCCCCGTAGGCCTCCCGGAACAGCCGGACGAAGTGGTAGCGGGAGTAGCCGGCCCGCGCGGCGACGGCCGCCACGTCCAGGGGCTCCGCCCAGTCCCGGTCCATGGCGTCCTTGGCCAGCCGGAGCCTGCGCAGCGTCCCGGTGTCCAGGTGGCGCGGGCCGTTCACCGCTGCCTTGCCCATGCGTCGATGCTAGGCAACGCCTACGACGAACGGCCCGCCCGGCGTCAGGCGCCGATGACGCCGCCGTCCTTCTTGCGGATGACCAGGGTGGCCGAGCGGGGACGGCCCTCGGGGTCGAAGTCGGGCCAGTTGCTGACCGCGCGGGGGTCGTCCGGGGTCGGGACGCCCCAGGCGGTGGTCGCCTCCCCCGGGTGCTGGACGTTGGCGAACAGCGTGCGTCCGTCGGGCGTCATGGCGAACCCGGTGATCTCGCAGCCGCGGGGGCCGACGAGGAACCGGCGCACCTCGCCCGTGCGCGGGTCCGCGGCGAGCATCTGGTTGTTGCCGATGCGGTCGTAGCCCTTGGACGCCAGGTTCAGCGACGAGTTGGACACGTCGGTCTGGATCCAGAGGCGGCCGTCGGGATCGAAGCCCAGGCCGTCGGGGGAGCCGAACACGTCCTCGGGCGCCAGCGTCGTCTTCGAGTCGTACGCGGGGTCCCCTGCCAGCAGGAAGATGTCCCATCGGAAGGAGGTGGCGGTGTTGTCGCCGCCCCGCTCCCGCCACCGGATGATGTGCCCGTACGGGTTGGGCTTGCGGGGGTTGGCCTTGTCGTCCCACCCGGAGCCGTTGGTCAAGGTCAGGTAGACGTCCTTGGTGCCGGGGTGCACGGCCACCCACTCGGGCCGGTCCAGCTTGGTGGCGCCGACGGCGTCAGCGGCCTGGCGGGTGCGCAGCAGCACGTCCGCCTGGTCCTTCCAGCCGTTGGCCTTGGTCAAGGGGCCGGTGCCGTGCTTCAGCGGCAGCCACGTGCCCGAACCGTCGTCGTTGAACTTCGCCACGTACAGCGTGCCGTGGTCCAGAGGGCTCCTGCCGAGCGCGCGCAGCAGCCGCCAGGGGGCGCTGCCGACGAACTTGTAGACGTACTCGCCGTCCTGGTCGTCACCGGTGTAGACGACGACACGGCCATGCGACTCGGTGACGGTGGCGCTCTCGTGCTTGATGCGCCCCAGCGCGGTGCGCTTGACAGGCGTGGACCGGGGGTTGAACGGGTCGATCTCGACGACCCAGCCGAACCGGTTGGTCTCGTTGGGGTTGACGGCGACGTCGAACCGCGGGTCGGCGGTGTGCCACTTGTAGTCGCCGCCCTCGGCGCTCACCCCGTAGCGGGCGAGTTCGGGGGACGGCTTCCATGAGGTGTCGGTGGTGCCGAAGTACTTGTTCCAGTTCTCCTCGCAAGCCAGGTAGGTGCCCCAGGGGGTGGCGCCGCTGGAGCAGTTGTTGAGCGTGCCCATGGGCCTGTTCTTGGCCCGCAGCGCCGGGTGGGCGGCGTGCACCGGCCCGGAGAACGTCACGGGGGTCGCCCCGGTGATCCTGCGGTCGTAGCGGGAGTCGGCCTTCTGCCAGCGGCCCTTCACCCAGGAGATCTTGACGATGCTGACGCCGTGGGCGGCCAGGGCCTTGTCGACCTTCTCCTTGGTCATCACGTCGTCGCCGTCGGGGAACAGCAGCGCCTGGTCCACGTACTCGTGGTTGAGCACCAGCAGACCCTCGTGTCCCCCGCGCAGCGGGAAGAACTGCATGCCGTCGTGGTTCATGCCGATCTGCTGCGCCTGCTCGGCCGCGGTGTTGGACGCGTCCTTCTTCCACCGGGGGCCGCGCGAGTGCAGCGGCGTGCCCCACGGGATCAACACGTCGGCCGTGTAGCCCTCGGGGACGACGACCTTGTCGGCCGTACCGGTCGGGACGGCCTTGAATCCCAGCAGCCCGCGCTTGCCGCGACCGCGGGTCGCCGTGGCGGCGCTCACCGCGGCCTCCGCGGGCCCGGTGCCGGCTCCCGCGCCGAGGAAACCGGCCGCGGCCAGCAGCGTCCCGCCGCGGATCGCCGACCTGCGCGACATGCGCGCCTGGACGACCTCCCCGAACGTCGCGTTGGAGGACGGGTTGGAACTGACGTCGTCAGGGTCGACGGTCATTCATGCACCTCATCGTCTCAGCGTTGCCCTTCACGCGTTCCCGGAGAAACGCCACTGGGAAGCTAGAGCGCCGCAAGAACGCTCCGGCGGCCACGAGGTGAACAGCTCCTTACCGACCGCACGTCACGCCGCATGGCCCGAGCGAGATCGCGGCGGCGGCGCTGCCGCCCTCCCCCGCCCATGTGTCCCTGCCGCCCATGTCACCGCCGATGCGCCGACACGGACAATGAGAGCCGGTGGCGGATGGCTGTTTTTCAGATGCAGCGAACAAACGGCACCAACTCGTCGTACCCGCCCCGCAATCGAGTAATTTCGCCGGCGTGAACCTTGCACAAGACGCTTGTCCGCCCTGCGCGGCGACCACTTCAGCGTCCCCGACCGTTCCGCACGGCGGCGCCTGGAGCGACGTCCGATGAACGCCCCGCGACTGCACGGCGCCATCCGGCTCCCCGACGGCGCGTGGATCCGAGGCCGCGGCCTGCGCCGCCCCCTCCCGGACGGCCCGACCCCCGACTTCGGTCTCTACCTGGGCTCACGTCGGCTGCGCCGCCGCCACGAGGACCAGCTGACCTGGCCGTCCCATTGGATCGACTGGCCCGACTTCCTCCTCCCCCGCGACTCGGACGACGCCGTCCGCCAGATCCGCGGACTGCACGAACGAGCACACGCGGGCGAAGCCGTGGAGGTCGCCTGCGGCGGCGGCGTCGGCCGCACCGGCACGGTCATCGCCTGCCTCGCCGTCCTGTCCGGCCTCTCCCCATCCGACGCCGTCGCCTGGGCGCGTGAGAACCACCACCCCCGCGCCGTCGAAACCCCGTGGCAGCGCCGCTGGATCCATCGCTTCCACCACGGCTGAACATTCCTGCAGCAGGAGCGCTCCAGTCCCGACAAAGACGGACGCCAGGGGCGGCCGCATCCTGGTCCGTCGATAGAACCCGTTCCGCACGCCGCGGAAGTGACCGGGTGTCAGGCGCGGCTCGGATTTGAGGTGCCGACAATGGCGAGCTTCCTGATGAAGCTCTGCCCGCCCGGTGCATGATCCAGCGCCTGGCTCAGGAGCCCGCCTACCGGCCCCCCGACAGTCGGTGCCCGCTGCGACGTGCTCACCAATGACGCGCAGGTTCCCTCCTCATCGCGGCGGCATCGTGGCCCCCGCCGAACCGGATGCCGCAGGGGCAGCCGAGCCTGGCCCCGTTGACCGCTGGACGGTCGGCTCACCGCCGCATGCCGCTCTTGATGATCGGGGAGCTCCCTCGCCCGTCAGTCGTTGTCTCCGTCGTTGTCGCGGTCGTTGTCGCGGTCGTTGTCGCGGTCGTTGTCTCGGTCGCCGCCATCGTCGTCACGGTCATTCCCGTCGTCACTGGAAGCGCATCCCGCCGTCACAGCGGCCACGCCCCCCGCGGTCGCGGCGATCGCGATGGCGGGAACGGCCGCGGGCATCGACATCGTGACGACGGCCATGAGGCCCTTGATGAACCCGAGCACCATCCTGGTCAGCATGACGGCCCTCCTCGCGCGCCCGACACACCACACTACGTCATCAACCTTGGACGATCAGTGAGCGAGGTCCTGCGAGCAGCTGTTCGCCACGGCGCATGCGAGGGTGCTCCGTCGTGGCTGCGCCGCGCCGCCCGGGCCGCGGTGCGGCACATGATCAGGGCGGCCGAGGTGAGGACGGCCTGGTAGTAGCGGACGCCCTCGCAGGAGCGGGCGGCGATGCCACGCCTTGCTTGAGCCGGTTGATGAAGCGTTCCACGATCTGCGCCGCCGTGTCGATGGCGTGCGTACGGGGTGATCTGCAGGCGACCTGCGCTCGCCGTTGAGGCTCCGCGTACGGCGCTGAACGGCTCCACAGCACGACGCCGACGACAAGTGCGAGCACCGATCGCCGCACGGCGCCGTACCGCCTCCGTGATCTTTGGGGTCGGGCGGGTCAGCCCGTCGCCTTCGCGATGATCCGGGCCGTCTCGTCTCGGGTGAACGCCCGCAGGGTCGTGGTGCGGACGTTGCCCGCCGCGCAGTTCCGCAGCAGGGCCGCCGAGACGGTCTCGTCATCGGGGGCCTCGATGATCCCTACCAGGTCGTACTCGCCGACGGTCCAGTACAGGTTCACGAGCTTCGCCCCCACGTCTTCCACCATGGCGGCGAAGTTCTCGGCCCGTGCGACGGTGTCCGCGCAGGCGCGAACCCCCTGATCCGTCCAGTTGAACAGCGCGACGTAGGTCGGCACCTCGTCTCACCTCCCGAGGTCGGCGACGGTTCAGATCTGCACTGATACCCGCGGCCGACCAAGGGAGGCCCCGCCGGGAGTCATGACATTTCCCCAGACGGGACCGCACCTCAGCGGCGCGGTCGCGACGGGCGTCGCGGCGCCGTGCGGGCGGGGCCGGCTCGTCGCGTCAGCGGGCGCCGGGCCAGGGGCCGGGAGGCCGGTGGTCCACCGCCTTGCTGGTGATCTTGGTGTCGTACAGGCGGAAGCCGCGGGACTGGTAGTTGGACAGGGCCGCGGGACCGTCCAACGAGCAGGTGTGGAGCCAGACCCGGGTGGTGGGTTTGCGGTCGGGCCAGCGGTCGGCCAGGTCCCAGGCGCGGGCGGCGGCGACGGACAGCAGGTGGCCGCCGATGCCCCGGCCGTGGAAGGGGCGGAGAAGGCCGAAGCAGGCGATCTCGACCTGCCCCTCGGGCTGGGGGTCGAGTTCGGCGAAGCCGGCGGGGGCGCCGTGGACGTAGGCGATCCAGGTCTCGACGCCGGGGCGTTCCAGCCAGTTGCGCCACTGCTCGTACGTCCAGGGGAGGCGGTCGACCCAGTACCAGTCGCCGCCGACGGCGGTGTAGAGGAAGCGGCTCAGTTCGGGGAGGACGACCTCGGCGCGGACGATGTCGGCGGAGGTCGGACGGGCGGGACGCAGGTCGCCGGGGTCGCACTGCTCCAGGTACCAGGTGGTGACCTCGATCCGGCGGCTCGGCATCCGGTTCCCCCCTTCGCGGCATGGAAGAGGCCGGCCCCGGCGACCGGGGCCGGCCTCGACGAGCTTCCTCGCCGATGGTACGGGAACCGTCAGGCGATCGGGCGCGCCGTCGGCGGGATCGGCTTCGGGAGGGTCGTGTCGCCGGACAGGTACTTGTCCACCCCGTGCGCGGCGGACCGGCCCTCGGCGATCGCCCAGACGATGAGGGACTGGCCGCGGCCCATGTCGCCGGCGACGAACACGCCCGGCACGGA
This sequence comes from Actinomadura viridilutea, assembly GCA_003001795.1. Taxonomy (GTDB): domain Bacteria; phylum Actinomycetota; class Actinomycetes; order Streptosporangiales; family Streptosporangiaceae; genus Spirillospora; species Spirillospora viridilutea. Next base: position 251,757 of record PVNI01000002.1, read on the forward strand.
GGTGGCGTAGTCGGCGTCGCGGGCGACGTTGCCGCGCTGGTCGAGCTCGACGCCGAGCTGCTCCAGCAGCCCCTCGCGCTGCGGGCCGAGGAAGCCCATGGCCAGGGTGACCAGCTCGGCGGGGATCTCCCGCTCGGTGCCGGGGATCGGCTTGAAGCCGGTCTGCGGGCCTTCCACGTCGACCACGCGCAGGGCGCGGACGTTGCCGTCCTCGTCGCCGAGGAACTCCTGGGTGGAGATGGCGTACAGCCGGTCGCCGCCCAGGTCGGCCAGCTCCTCGTGCGCGCTCTCCATCTTGAACAGCATCGGGTACGTCGGCCACGGCTGGTGCTCGGGCCGCGTGGCGGGCGGCCTCGGCATGATCTCCAGCTGGGTGATCGACTCGGCGCCCTGGCGGATCGCCGTGCCGATGCAGTCGGCGCCGGTGTCGCCGCCGCCGATGACGACGACGTGCTTGCCCTTGGCGCTGATGGGCGGCTCCTCCATGTCGCCCTCCTGCACCCTGTTGGCCAGCGGCAGGTACTCCATGGCCTGGTGGATGCCCTTGAGTTCGCGGCCGGGCACGGGCAGGTCGCGCCAGACGGTGGCGCCGCCCGCCAGCAGCACCGCGTCGTACTGGGCGCGCAGCTCGTCGGCGGTGATGTCGACGCCCACGTTGACCGAGGTCCTGAATTCGGTGCCCTCGGCGCGCATCTGGGCGATGCGCCGGTCCAGGTGCCGCTTCTCCATCTTGAACTCGGGGATGCCGTAGCGCAGCAGCCCGCCGATGCGGTCCGCGCGCTCGTACACGCACACGTCGTGCCCGGCGCGGGTGAGCTGCTGGGCCGCGGCCAGGCCCGCCGGGCCCGACCCGACGATCGCGACCTTCTTGCCCGTCTTCACCGGCGGCGGCAGCGGCCGCACCCAGCCCTCGGCCCACGCCCGGTCGATGATCTCGACCTCGACGCGCTTGATGGTGACCGGTTCCTGGGAGATGCCCAGCACGCAGGCGCTCTCGCAGGGCGCCGGGCACAGCCGTCCGGTGAACTCGGGGAAGTTGTTCGTGGCGTGCAGCCGCTCGACGGCGTCCCGCCAGTCCTTGCGGTACACCAGGTCGTTCCACTCGGGGATGAGGTTGCCGAGCGGGCAGCCCTGGTGGCAGAACGGGATGCCGCAGTCCATGCAGCGGCTGGCCTGCTTCTCCAGGCGGTCGCGGCCGAAGTCCTCGTAGACCTCGCGCCAGCTCTTGATGCGGACGTCGACCGGGCGGCGCTTCGGGAGCTCCCGCTGGACGGTCAGGAAACCCTTCGGGTCTGCCATGTGAGTGGAACCCCCTTCCTCAGCTCCGGGCGGCGGCCATGACGGCCTCGTCGACGTCGCGTCCCTCGGCGCGGGCCCTGGCCATGGCCTCCAGGACGCGCCGGTAGTCCCGCGGCATGATCTTGGTGAACCGGGCGGCGGAGCCCTCCCAGTCGGCCAGCAGCTTCTCGGCCACCGTGGAACCGGTCTCGGCCAGATGCCGCTCCACCAGCGAGCGGACGAACTCGGCGTCCTCGCCGGTGAGCGGTTCCAGGTCCACCATCTCGAGGTTGACCAGGCTCGGGTCGAGGTCCAGGACGTAGCCGATGCCGCCGGACATGCCGGCCGCCAGGTTGCGCCCGGTGCGGCCGAGGATGACGGCGCGGCCGCCGGTCATGTACTCCAGGGCGTGGTCGCCGACGCCCTCCACCACGGCGGTGGCGCCGGAGTTGCGGACGCAGAACCGCTCGCCGACGACGCCGCGGGCGAACAGCTCGCCGGACGTCGCGCCGTACAGCAGGACGTTGCCCGCGATGATCTGCTCTTCGGCGGCGAACGGCGCGTCCGGGTGCGGCCGCAGGGTGATGCGTCCGCCCGACAGGCCCTTGCCGACGTAGTCGTTGGCGTCGCCGATCAGTCGCAGCGTGATGCCGCGGGGGATGAAGGCGCCGAACGACTGCCCGGCGGAACCGGTGAAGGTGATGTCGATGGTGTCATCGGGCAGGCCGTCGCCACCGCGCGCCCGTGTCACCTCGTGACCGAGCATGGTGCCGACGGTGCGGTTGACATTGCGGATCGGCATCTCCAGGCGCACCGGGCGGCCGTGCTTGACGGCGCCCTCGGCGAGCTGGATCAGCGTGTTGTCGAGGGCCTTCTCCAGGCCGTGGTCCTGCTTGGCGACCTGCCGCAGCGCGGTGCCCTCGGGCAGGTCCGGCTTGTGCAGGATCGGCGACAGGTCCAGGCCCGACGCCTTCCAGTGGTCGACGGCGCGGGTGGTGTCGAGCAGCTCGACGTGCCCGATCGCCTCGTCCAGGGAGCGGAAGCCCAGGCGGGCGAGGTACTCGCGGACCTCCTCGGCGATGAACTCGAAGAAGTTGACCACGAACTCCGGCCTGCCGGTGAACCGCTTGCGCAGCTCGGGGTTCTGGGTGGCCACGCCGACCGGGCAGGTGTCCAGGTGGCACACGCGCATCATCACGCAGCCGGACACCACCAGCGGCGCGGTGGCGAAGCCGTACTCCTCGGCGCCCAGCAGCGCCGCGATGATCACGTCGCGGCCGGTCTTCATCTGCCCGTCGGTCTGCACGACGATGCGGTCGCGCAGCCCGTTGAGCAGCAGCGTCTGCTGCGTCTCGGCCAGGCCGAGCTCCCACGGCGCGCCCGCGTGCTTGATGGAGGTCAGCGGGGACGCGCCGGTGCCGCCGTCGTGCCCGGAGATGAGCACCACGTCGGCGTGCGCCTTGGACACCCCGGCCGCGACCGTGCCGACGCCGACCTCGGCGACCAGCTTGACGTGCACGCGGGCGGCCGGGTTGGCGTTCTTCAGGTCGTGGATGAGCTGCGCCAGGTCCTCGATCGAGTAGATGTCGTGGTGCGGCGGCGGCGAGATCAGCCCCACGCCCGGGGTGGAGTGCCGGGTCTTGGCGATCCACGGGTAGACCTTGTGGCCGGGCAGCTGGCCGCCCTCGCCGGGCTTGGCGCCCTGCGCCATCTTGATCTGCAGGTCGTCGGCGTTGACGAGGTACTCCGACGTCACGCCGAACCGGCCGGACGCCACCTGCTTGATGGCGCTGCGCCGCAGGTCGCCGTTGGGGTCGGGGACGTAGCGCTCGGGGTCCTCGCCGCCCTCGCCGGTGTTGGACTTGCCGCCCAGCCGGTTCATGGCGATGGCCAGGGTCTCGTGCGCCTCGGCGGAGATGGACCCGTAGGACATCGCGCCGGTGGAGAACCGCTTGACGATCTCGCTGACCGGCTCGACCTCCTCGATCGGCACCGGCGGCCGGACGCCCTCGCGCAGCCGGAACAGCCCGCGCAGCGTCATCAGCCGCTCGGCCTGGGCGTCGACCTTGGAGGTGTACTCCTTGAAGATCTCGTAGCGGCGGGTGCGGGTGGCGTGCTGGAGCTTGAACACCGTCTCGGGGTCGAACAGGTGCTCCTCGCCCTCGCGGCGCCACTGGTACTCGCCGCCGACCTCCAGGGTGCGGTGCGGGGGCTCGACGCCGCGCGGCGGGTAGGCGCGGCGGTGCCGCTCGGCGACCTCGCGGGCCAGCACGTCGAAGCCGACGCCGCCGAGGCGGGAGGTGGTGCCGGTGAAGCACTTGTCGATCACCTCGGCGCCCAGGCCGATCGCCTCGAAGATCTGCGCGCCGGTGTAGGACGCGACCGTGGACACGCCCATCTTCGACATGATCTTCAAGATGCCCTTGCCGTACGCCTTGATCAGGTTGCGCACGGCGGTGTCCCGGTCCAGCGCGATGTCGCCGGCGCGGACCAGCTCCTCGACGGTCTCGATGGCCAGGTAGGGGTTGACCGCGGACGCGCCGTACCCGATGAGCAGCGCCATGTGGTGGCATTCGCGGGCCTCGGCGGTCTCCACCACCAGGCCGACGCGGGTGCGGGACTTCTCCCGGATCAGGTGGTGGTGCACGGCGCCGGTGAGCAGCAGCGACGGGATCGGCGCGCGGGTCCGGTCGGCGCCGCGGTCCGACAGCACGATGATGCGGGCGCCGTCGGCGATCGCGCGCGACACCTCGGCGCAGATCTCCTCCAGGCGGTCCTGCAGGGCCTCGCCGCCGCCGGCGACGTCGTACAGGCCGTGCACGACGCGGGCCTGCAGGTGCGGCAGCTCGCCCTCGTCGTTGATGTGGATGATCTTGGCGAGCTCGCCGTTGTCCAGGATGGGGGTGGGCAGCACGAGCCGGCGGCACGAGTCCGGGCCGGGCTCCAGCAGGTTGCCCTCGGGGCCGAGCGTGGACTGCAGGGACGTCACCAGCTCCTCGCGGATCGCGTCCAGCGGAGGGTTGGTGACCTGCGCGAACAGCTGCTTGAAGTAGTCGAACAGCAGGCGCGGCCGCCGCGAGAGCACCGCCAGCGGCGTGTCGGTGCCCATGGAGCCGACCGGCTCGGCGCCGGTGCGCGCCATCGGGGCGAGGATCACCCGCTGCTCTTCGAGGGTGTAGCCGAACGTCTGCTGCCGCTTGATCAGCGGCTCGTGGACGGGGACGTCCCGCTCGCGCTCGGGCAGCTCCTCGAACCGCACCAGGCCCTCGCGCAGCCACTGCGCGTAGGGGTGCTGGGCGGCGAGCTCGGCCTTGACCTCGTCGTCCTCGATGATCCGCCCGGCCTCGGTGTCGATGAGGAAGATCCGGCCGGGCTGCAGGCGTCCCTTGCGGACGACCTTCTCCGGCGGGATGTCCAGCACGCCCGCCTCGCTGGCCAGCACCACCAGGCCGTCGTCGGTGACCCAGTAGCGGCCGGGGCGCAGGCCGTTGCGGTCCAGCACCGCGCCGGCGATCGTGCCGTCGGTGAACGACACGCTGGCCGGGCCGTCCCACGCCTCCATCAGCGTGGAGTGGAACTCGTAGAACGCGCGGCGGTCGGGGTCCATCCCGGTGTGGTTCTCCCACGCCTCCGGGATCATCATCAGCACCGCGTGCGGCAGCGACCGGCCGCCCAGGTGCAGCAGCTCCAGGCACTCGTCGAACGAGGCGGTGTCGCTGGCCTCGATGTCGATCACCGGGTGGACGCGGGACAGGTCCCCGGGGATCAGGTCGGACTTCAGCAGCGCCTCGCGGGCCCGCATCCAGTTCCGGTTGCCCTTGACGGTGTTGATCTCGCCGTTGTGCGCGATGAACCGGTACGGGTGGGCCAGCTCCCAGGCCGGGAAGGTGTTGGTGGAGAACCGCGAGTGCACCAGCGCGATGGCGGTAGCGAAGCGGCGGTCGGACAGGTCGGGGAAGAACGGCTCCAGCTGCGGGGTGGTGAGCATCCCCTTGTAGACGATCGTCCGCGCCGACAGGCTCGGGAAGTACACCCGGACGTCCTGCTCGGCCCGTTCGCGCATGCAGAACACCACGCGGTCCAGCTCGATTCCGGTCTTGCCGGCGTGCTCGCCGTCCTCGGCGGCGGCCACGAAGAGCTGGGAGAAGTGCGGCATGGCGCGGCGCGCCGCGGGTCCGGCGAACTCGGGGTCGTGCGGCAGCTCGCGCCAGCCGAGGACGGCCAGCCCCTCCTCCGCGCACAGCGTCTCGATGTGCGCGACGGCCGCGGCCCGCTCCTCGGCGTCGGTGGGCAGGAACGCGATGCCCGCCGCGTACGCGCCGGGCTCGGGCAGCGCGAAGTCGCAGACCTCGCGGAAGAACGCGTCCGGGATCTGGGTGAGGATGCCGACGCCGTCGCCGTCGTCGGGTTCAGCGCCCACGGCTCCGCGGTGGTCCAGGTTCTTCAGGACGGTCAGGGCCTTGCGGATGATGTCATGGCTCTTGCGACCGTGCAGGTCGGCCACCATGCCGACGCCGCAGGCGTCGTGCTCGTAGGCCCGGTCGTACAGCCCCTGGTTCCGAGGTGCACGCGGTGTGAGCGCAGCGGCCATCTACCCTCCCGTCGTCGTCGTGTCACTGCTGGGGTCAGTGCAGGCTCGGGACGACGTTGGCCCTGCTGCGGTGAGATGACATTACATCACTGTCGGGATCATCCCCGACACGCCCTGATCGCGAAACTTCGCTGTGTTCGCATGCGGGCGCCGAGCGGTTCACCAAGGATAGCGGCGTGCCGCCACCGTAAATCACCGGCAATGCGGTGGCGGACGTCACCGCGTCCGGGTGATCGGGTGGTCAATTCCGCAACACCACGGCAATCCGCAGCATTCCCCGCCGGTGCGGCGTCGAACCATGGGCGCAGCCGGTGTGTCGGCCGTCACTTCGCCGCCTGTGCGAGACGGAGACGGCGGACAGGCCGACGGCGGTCAGATCGCGGTCCGGGCGGGGGCGCGGCGGGCCGGTCGAGGTTCTGACGCCGGGCGATCCGTGCGGGAATGCGGGGCCGCGGGGCCCGGACCGGGTCAGGAGGCGCGGGCCGCGCGGCCGAGCGGGCCCGGGGCCTTGCCGCCCTCGATCAGGAGGGACAGCAGCGTCTCGTCCGTCCCGTCGCCCTTGCCGTCCAGGCGCTGGGCCCACGCCACGACCGCGTAGTGCCCCATCGCGAGTCCCCGCGCCATGCCGAAGCCCTGGCCGAACCGGTCGAGCGGCGCCTCGGCGGGCAGCGGGAGCACGAACCCGCCGCCGCGGGCGCGGCCGATCTCGTCGACGAACCGGTCGGCGTCCGACGCCGAGGCGAGGTTGAACACCGTGACCGACAGCGCGTACCGGCCGTCGCCGTCGGCGTACAGCGTGCGGGCGGTCTGGGTGCAGCCGTGCTCGCGCAGCTGCTCGCCCATCCCCGTGCCCCACACGGCGGCCACGCAGTCGGCGTCCAGGCTCTTGGCCTTCAGCTTCAGCCGCAGTCCCGCGTCCTCGACGGTGATCGTGTTCGCCGACGCGGGGAACGCCTCCGCCTCGGTCAGCGGGGCCCGGTCGGCGGACCGCTGCGCGATCCCCTGGTACACCGCGCTCGACGGCGAGCTGGAGTACGAGGCCGGCGCCGGGCCGCTGGCGGCCGGGCTGCGCCCCATGCTCTGCGGGGACCGCCGTCCGGCCGCGCCGTCGTCACCGCCGCCGAGGGCCAGCACCGCCAGCGCCCCCACCAGGAAGACCACGGCCAAGGCGCCCGCGGTCGCGTAGAACACCCGCGGCGGCAGCGCCCCCAGCCCCCCGCCGCGCTGCTGCGCCGGCTTCTTGGACGGTCCGCGGCCCTTCCCGGCGGGACGCTGCGGCGGGCGTCCGCCGCCCGGCCGGTCCGCCGGCGACTCTTCGCGCCCGGCGCGCTTCCGCTTCTTCCCCCACGGCCGTTTGCGACCGGATCCGCCGGGTTCGGGGCTCTGCCGTTCCTCGCCGTCGGCCCCTTCCTGCCACTCCTGGGACGGACCGGCGTCTCCCTCGGCGATCCGCAGGTCGTCGCCATGCCAGTCCTCGCCCGGGGCGTGCCACTCGGCGGGATGCCCTGGGACTTCCGCGCCGTGGCCCTGCCATTCGCCCGCGTCCGGGACGTCCTGCGCGTCCCACGGAGAGCCTCCCCACGCGGCGTGCTCCGCGTAGGCGCCGGTGTCCGGCCGGCCGCCTGCGTGGTGCTGCCATTCGGCGGAAGGCTCGCCGTACGGCTCGTCGTAGGGCGGCCGCGCGGCGCTCTGCGGGTCGGGCGTCCGGCGCTTCCTGCCCCAGCGGCGGCGCTCGCGGTTCTGGGGCGGCGGGCCGCCGGGCCCGGTCTCCTGGACGTCCCGTCCGTCGTGCGGGCGTCCCGGCCGCACACCTCGGCCCGGAGCGGACGGCCGACCCGTGCCGACGTGCGGGCGCTGATCGCGGCCCGGCAGCGGGCGGGCGTCGCGCCGGCCCGCCGCGACGTCGCGCGGCCGGGGGGCGGGCCTGGGCGGCCGTTTGCCCGGAGCGGGCTGACGGGAGCCGTCGGCGGGACGGCGGTCGCGGCCGTCGGCCGCGGGCTTGCGGCCGAGTCCGGGGCGGTCCCCCGGCGCGGGCTTCTGGCCGCGGGGACGCCGCCCGAACCCGAACGGCGTCCGCGGGGTCTGCTCAGGCGGCGGCTCGGCCGGGACCTGCCGCCGGGGGCGCCGGTCGCCTCCGGTCGCCGGGCGGCGCGGCGGCGCCTCACGGGCCGGGGGCTGCGGCTGCCGGGGTCCGCGGGGACGGTGCTCGCCCCACCCGGGCTGGCGGTCGTCCGGGCGGCCCGGGCGCTCGGCGCGCGGCGCCTGCCGGTCGTCGCGCGGCGCCCGCTGCCCCGGAGCGGGCCGGCGGTCGCGCGGGCCGGGGCGCCCCTCGCCGGAACGCAGCGGGCGGGAACCTGAGCGGGGAGCCGCGCCGGGCCGTCGGGGCCCCGGGACGCGGCCGGGTTCTTGGCGGTCCACGAGGGCGCAGACTAACGTTCGCGCGCCGGTCGCGGGACCGTTCCGCGCCGAACCGCCGTCCCGCGCCGCGTCAACGCCCGTTCCCCTCGTCGGGCAGGCGGCCCCACACGAAGTCGGCGGGCTTCTCGATGGCCAGGCTGATGTCGATCATCTCGTTGAGCGAGGCGGGCCGGGCGCCGCCCGCCCGCTGCACCCAGGTGACGATCGTGTAGTGCCCGTACGCCTGGGCGTAGGCGGCGCTGAAGCCGCCGCCGAACTTCGGCGCGCCCGGCGCCATGAGCGGCAGCACGAACCCGGCGTTGGTGGCCGGGTCCATCACCCGCACGATCTGGTCGGCGCCCTCCTGGTCGGCCAGGTTGATGGCGGCGAACTGGCCGACGTACTTGCGGTCCTGGCTGACGTAGGAGCCGCGGGCGATCTGCGAGCAGCCCGCCTTGGTCAGGTCCTCGTGCAGCCGCCGGCCCCAGGTGACCGACTTGCAGTCGTTCGACAGCTGGGCCCCGACCAGGGTGAACGAGTAGTTCTGGTAGGTGACCGTCTTGGCGTCGTTCGGGAACACCTCGCCCTGCGTCATCGGCCGCTGGTCGGCCGAGCGCTGCGCGATGCGGGCCATCTGCCGGTCGGCCATCTGCGGGGTGTAGGCGGTCGGCAGCACGCCCGGCCCGTTGGTCAGGCCGGCGGAGGCCTTGTCCTCGTCGCCGCCCCCGGTCAGCACCACCACGCCCACGGCCGCCGCCGCGACGGCGGCCACCGCCGCGGCGATGCCGCCGAACAGCAGCTTGGAACTGCGCTTCTTCCTCCTGCCGCCGGTCCTGCCGTCGTTCTCCGGCCGAAAGTCCCGCCCACCGGCCGGACGACCGGTCTCCGGCGCACCTGTGTCACGAGCCTCGATCACAGCTCGCGAGCCTATCGAGAACACCGCCCCTCGCGGGGGCAAACGAGCGGTTCCTCCCGGTTCGTCGACCGAGCGGTCATGGTGCGACGCCGCCCGCTCCGATCAGGGCGCCCACGCCGTAGGTGACCGCCGCCGCGCCCGCGCCGAACCCGAGCTGGCGCAGCCCGCCGAACCACCAGCTGCGCTTCGTCACCCGCGTCACCAGCGCGCCCGCGCCGAACAGCCCGACGCCCGCGACGACGGCGGCCGGCCACAGGCTCGTCGCGCCGAACGCGTACGGCAGCACCGGCAGCACGGCGCCCGCCGCGAACGCCAGGAACGACGACAGCGCCGCGAGCAGCGGGGACGGCAGGTCCTCCGGCGTCACCCCGAGCTCGGCGCGGGCGTGCACCTCCAGCGCCCGGTCGGGGTCGCGCGACAGCTGGCGCGCGACCTCCGCGGCCAGCTCGGGGTCGAGGCCGCGCTCGACGTAGCGGGCCGCCAGCTCCGCCTGCTCCGCATGCGGGTGGCGCTCCAGTTCGAGGCGCTCCACCTCGATCTCCGCCTCGGCCAGCTCCGACTGCGAGGCCACCGAGATGTACTCCCCCGCGGCCATGGAGAACGCGCCCGCGGCCAGGCCGGCCAGGCCTGCCAGCAGCACGACCCGCTGCGCGGCCTGGCCGCCCGCCACTCCGGCGATCAGTGCGAAGTTGGAGACCAGGCCGTCCATGGCGCCGAACACCGCGGGCCGCAGCCAGCCGCCGGTGACGTCGCGGTGCTGATGGTGGATCTCGGCGGGCACCTGGTCTCCTCACCGGTTCTACTGCGCGTCTCTACTGCGCGTCTTTGACGGCCTCGGCCGTGCTCCGCTCCTCCGCGTCGTCGCCCTTCTCGGCCTCGTCCGCCCGGTCGGGCTCGTCCGTCCCGTCCGTGTCGGAGGGGGCGGCGTCGGCGGAGGGGGCGGCGTCGGCCGCGGAATCATTCTCCTCGGAGGTCTCATCGGCGCCATGGGCAGGGTCGCCGTCGCCGGGCTCGGGAGCGGGGTCGGACGCCTCGCTCTTCTCGGCCTGCCCCTTCTCCGGCTCCTGGTCTTCCGGCTCCTGCCCGTCCGGCTCGTCCTGCTCGGACGCAGGCCGCGCGTCCGCGGGCTCCGTTTCGGCAGGCCCAGTCTCGGCAGGCCCAGTCTCGGCGGGCTCGGGCGCCGGTTCCTCGGCGGCGTCGGCGGACGCGGCGCTCGTCGCGGAGTCCTCCGGCTCACCGGACTCGTCCGACTCGGAGTCGCCGGTCTCCGCCGCCCCCTCCGACGTGCCGTCCGCGTCCGTGCCGGACGCCGCGGGCTCGGACGGCCCGGACTCGGACGCCGCGGACTCGGACGGCGCGGACTCGGCGGTCTCGTCGTTCTGGACGCCGTCGGCGGCCTTCCGAGGCGCCGCGGTCTCCGTGCTCGCGGACGCGCCCGACGGGGCGGACGGGGCGGGCTCGGCCGCGGCGGCGCCCGCGGGGGTTTCGGCGGACCGGGCGGCCGCGACGGCGGCCGGAGCCCGGTCGGAGGCGTCGGGCAGGCCCACGGTGACGGTCTCGGTCCAGGACGCGTTGCGGGTCAGGTAGAGGTACGCGACGGCGCCCAGGAAGACGAGCAGCGCCGTCCAGTCGTTGAGGCGCATGCCGAGGATGTGGTGGGCGTCGTCGATGCGCAGCGCCTCGATCCAGAACCGCCCGACGGTGTAGGCGGCGACGTAGAGCGCGAACACGCGTCCGCACTTCAGCTTGAAGCGCTTCTGCGCCCACACGACGAAGACCGCCACCCCGACGCACCACAGCGACTCGTACAGGAAGGTGGGGTGGTAGGTGGCGACGTCGGCGTACGTGGGGTCCAGGCTGCCGTCCTCCAGGCGCGGACGGTGCCCCTGGTCGATCTTCAGGGCCCAGAACGCGTCCAGCGGCCGCCCGTACAGCTCCTGGTTCCAGTAGTTGCCCCAGCGGCCGATCGCCTGGGCGAGCGCGACGCCGGGCGCGACCGTGTCGGCCATCGCCGACACCGAGATCCCGCGGCGGCGGCAGCCGATGACCGCGCCCACCGCGCCGAGCGCGATGGCGCCCCAGATGCCCAGGCCGCCCTCCCAGATCTTCAGCGCGTCCACCGGGTTGCGGCCGGCACCGAAGTAGCGCTGGTAATCGGTGATCACGTGGTAGAGCCGCCCGCCCGCCAGGCCGAACGGAACCGCCCAGATGGCGATGTCCATCACGACGCCGGGCGTGCCGTGGCGCTCTTTCCAGCGCCGCTCGCCGATCCAGACCGCGACGACGATGCCAGCAATGATCATCAGGGCGTAGGCGCGGATCGGGATCGGCCCGAGGTGCCAGACGCCCTGGGAAGGACTCGGGATGAAGGCCACCGGCTGCATGTCCGTTGACGTTACCGCCTCCGGCGTCCCGGGGTGCCCATGAAGCGTCGGTAACCCGATATGCCGCGCCTTCGCCGCGGCGGGGGCGGCGCCCCCGGCCCGCCCGCGGCCGGTCAGCGGCGGCCCGCGGCGAGGACGGCCCGCTCCAGCGCCCCGGCGTCGAGCAGCTGGCCCGGCGCGTCCAGGGAGCGTCCGTCCAGGAAGACCGCGGGGGCGTCGGTCACCCCGCGGGTCCGCGCGGCGTACCGGGTCAGCGCGTCGAGCCGGGCGGCCTCGCGCATGTCCTCGACGCAGGAGGCGAAACGGGCCCCGCGGATGCCGGCCTCGCGGCCCCAGCCGACGAGGTCGGCGGGTGCGAAGCCGGGGACGCCCTCCTCCGGCTGGTGGGCGAACAGCAGGTCGCGGTAGGCCGCCCAGCGGTCGGCGGGGGCGCACAGCGCGGCGTTGGCGGCGCGGCGGCTGTTGGACGCCATCGGCTCGCCCTCGGCGCCGCGGTACCGCTGGAACGGCCAGTAGACGACCTTCACCTTGCGCTCGGCGGCCAGCATCTTGATCGTCGGCCCGACGGCGTGCTCCATCGCCCGGCACAGCGGGCACTGGAAGTCCTCGAAGATCTCCAGCACGGGCCGGCGCACCCCGGGCTGCGTCATGACCACGGCCCCGTCCGGCGCGCGGGACGCGGGCGCGAGCGGCCCGCGGTAGGTGCCGGGGCCGGACGACGGCCCGCCGTCGCGTTCGCGGGCGCGCAGCGCCACGACGATCGCGAGGGCCGCCGCGATCACCGCGACCGCCCCGACGACCGCCAGCAGCAGCCGCAGGCCCTCGACCGCCCGGCCAGCCCTGTCCATCGCTCCCCCGATCGATGCCGGCGCCCCGTGCCGCCGGTAGAGACGCTACCGGGAGAACGTTCCAGGACAGGTAAAAGAACGGCACCGTGAGCCCCGTCCAGGGGCCCACGGTGCCGGCTACGACACTCGAACCGCGTCGCTCGGCCGCGACGCTCGAGCGGGATCAGCGGCCGGAGCCGCCGGCGGCCTCGATCGCCTGCCGGAGGGCGTCCCCGCTGGCGATCTCGTTCTCCAGCTTGCGGCCGTCGAGGAAGACGGTCGGCGTGCCGGTGACCTTGCGGTCGTCCAGCGCGTACTTGGTCATCGACTCGACCTGCGACTTCTTCTGCTGCTCGGTGACGCACTTGTCGAAGTTCGGGTCGGTCACGCCGACGTCCTTGCCCCAGGCGACCAGGTCGTCGGGCGCGAAGCCCTTCTTGCCCTCCACCGGCTGGAACTTGAACAGCGCGTCGTGGTAGGAGAGCCACTTGTCGGGCGGGACGCACAGCGCCGCCGCGGCCGACCGCAGCGAGTTCGACTTGATCGGGTCGGGCTGCTGGCCGAACAGGTGGAACGGCCGGTAGACGACCTTGACCTTGCCCTCGGCGGCCAGCTGCTTGACGGTCTTGCCGGTGGTCTCCTCGAAGTGCTTGCAGGCCGGGCACTGGAAGTCCTCGAAGATCTCCAGCACCGGCTTGGTCACGCCCGGCTTGGCCATGACGATCGAGCCGTCGGCCTCGCGGGTCAGCGGGGCCTGGGGGCCGGTGTAGGCGACGGCCTTCTGGTCGCGCTTTCCGCGCTGGTCGAGGACGACCACGGTCACCGCCACGACCGCCGCCACCGCGACCACCGCGCCCAGCACGATGGCCAGCAGGCGCCGCTGGCGCTGCCGCGCCTGCTCGCGCTTGCGCTGCTCGGCCAGGCGCTCGCGCGCGGACCGCTCCCGTGCGGCCTTGCTCATCGGTTCTCTCCTCGGCGGGGACACCGCGGGCGCGCGGTGGCGCCGCGCGGGCGGACGGGCCTAGTCGACATGACCGGCCCGCCGGAATTCATCGAACAGGACAAGTGCGAACAGCAGGATAGTGACGATGTGCACACCGGTGCACCACTGGCAGATCTTCCCGAGGATCGCCAGCTCGACGGTCACCAGGTAGACGACGAACAGCACGCCCACGCACACCGACGCCAGCCGCCCCCAGCGCAGCGGCGGCCACGGCGACCGCAGCGCGGGCGGGCTGATCAGCGCCGCGAAGCCGACGAAGAACGCCAGCCCCAGCCAGGGCAGCGGAACGCCCAGCAGCGCGGAGTACTCGCTGGTGGTCACCGCGTGGCAGTCCAGCTTGCCGCTGGTGGTGCACAGCAGCGCGTCGTCGTTGTAGTGCGAGTACAGCAGATAGGCCGAGATGGCCAGGCCGACCAGCGTGAGCAGCCACGCGGCGGCCGTGAACCACGGCGGGCGCCACGGCGCGACGGGCGCCGTCTCGTCGGACCGCGACTCGACGGATTGCTGCACGATCGTGATCCTTCCGCCACCGGACGTCGTCCACGGGCCGGGCCGCGGGCGGACGGCTCCGTGTCCGCCCGGACGCGAGCCGACTTCACCTTAGAGGACGCCGCGCGCGTTCGGCGCCGCAACGGCCGCCCGCGACGGCGCTTTCACGGCCGGCTGCGCGGGTCAGCGCCCGCCGCGGACGCCTTCGGCGAGTTCGGCGGCCAGGGCGCGGACGGCCTCGACGCCCGCGCGTTCGTCCGGGGCGTCCAGCAGGCGGCGGATGAACGCCGAGCCCACGATGACGCCGTCGGCGAACCCGGCGACCTCGGCGGCCTGGGCGCCGTTGCTCACCCCCAGGCCGAGCCCGACCGGCAGCGTCGAGCCCTGCCGGTCGAGGACGGCGCGGGTGCGCTCCACCAGGCGCGGGGCGCCGGTGTCCACGGCGGCGCGGGCGCCGGTGACGCCCATGAGCGACGCGGCGTACACGAAGCCCCGGCACACCCGGGTGATCTTGTCGAGGCGCTCGTCGGTGGAGCTGAGCGCGACGAGGAAGACCCGGTCCAGGCCGTGGGCGTCGGACGCCTCCAGCCACGGGCCGGCCTCCTCGGGGGTGAGGTCGGGGGTGATCAGGCCGGTGCCGCCCGCGGACTTCAGGTCGCGGGCGAAGGCGTCGGGCCCGTAGCGGTCGACCGGGTTCCAGTACGTCATCACCAGGGTGGCGGCGCCGGTGGCGGCGACGGCCTCCACGGTGCGGAACACGTCGGCGACGCGGGCGCCGCCGACCAGCGCCCGGTGCACGGCGTCCTGGATGGTGGGACCGTCCATCAAGGGGTCGGTGTAGGGCAGGCCCACCTCGATGACGTCGCAGCCCGCCTCGACCATCGCGGTGGCGGCGGCGACGGCGCCGTCGACGCTGGGGAACCCTGCGGGCAGGTAGCCGACGAGCGCGGCGCGGCCCTCGGCCCTGGCCTTGTCGAAGGCGGTCTGCACGGTCACCGGCGCTTCTCCTCCCCCGGCATCAGCCCGAAGAACTGGGCGGCGGTGTGCATGTCCTTGTCGCCGCGGCCGGACAGGCAGACGACGATCGTGGCGTCCGGGCCGAGCTCCCTGCCGACCTGCAGGGCCCCGGCCAGGGCGTGCGCGGACTCGATGGCGGGGATGATCCCCTCGGTGCGGCACAGCAGCGCGAAGGCCTCCATGGCCTCGGCGTCGCTGATCGCCCGGTACTCGGCGCGTCCGGTGTCGCGCAGCCAGGCGTGCTCGGGGCCGACGCCGGGGTAGTCGAGCCCGGCGGAGATCGAGTGGGTCTCCAGGGTCTGGCCCTCGTCGTCCTGCAGCAGGTAGGTCCGCATGCCGTGGATGACGCCGAGCGACCCGCCGACCAGGGTGGCGGCGTGCCGGCCGGTGGCCACGCCCTCGCCGCCCGCCTCGAACCCGTACAGCCGCACCGACGCGTCGGGGATGAAGGCGTGGAAGGCGCCGATGGCGTTGGAGCCGCCGCCGACGCAGGCCACGACGGCGTCCGGCAGCCGCCCGGTCGTCTCCAGGCACTGCGCGCGCGCCTCGACGCCGATGACGCGCTGGAAGTCGCGCACCATCATCGGGAACGGGTGCGGGCCCATGACCGAGCCGATGCAGTAGTGGGTGTGGTCGACGGAGGCGACCCAGTCGCGGAACGCCTCGTTGCAGGCGTCCTTGAGGGTGCGGCTGCCGGTGCGGACGGGGATCACCTCGGCGCCCAGCATCCGCATCCGCGCGACGTTGAGGGCCTGCCGCTCGGTGTCGACCTCGCCCATGTAGACGGTGCACTCGAGGCCGAGCAGGGCGGCGGCGGTGGCGGTGGCCACGCCGTGCTGCCCGGCGCCGGTCTCGGCGATGACGCGGCGCTTGCCCATGCGGCGGGTCAGCAGCGCCTGCCCCAGCACGTTGTTGATCTTGTGGGACCCCGTGTGGTTGAGGTCCTCGCGCTTGAGCAGGACGCGGGCGCCGCCGGCGTGCTCGGCGAACCGGCGCGCCTCGGTCAGCAGGCTCGGCCGTCCGGCGTATTCGGCCAGGAGCCGGTCGAGCTCGCCGGTGAACTCGGGGTCGTTCTTGGCGGCCTCGAATTCGCGGGTCAGCTCGTCGAGGGCGGCCATGAGGGCCTCGGGGGCGAAGCGCCCCCCGAACACGCCGAAGTGGCCGGTGGCGTCGGGCACGACGGCACCGCGGGAACCGGTGTCGGTGGTCATGGGAATCCTGTCGTGGGAGAAGGGCTCATCCTGGCTGCCGGGTCGTCGGACGAGCACGCCATCGTTCGCGCAAGGTCGCGACGGGGCCTGCGATCGGGCCCCGGCCCGGGGACGGCGCTCTCCGCATGGACGCCAGCCTATCGCGAACGGGGTCAGCCGCTCTGCCGCAGGGCCGGGTGCGCCCCGGCGGCGACCAGGTCGGCGACGGCGCCGCGCGGGTCGCGGCGCATCACCAGGCTCTCCCCCACCAGCACGGCGTCGGCGCCCGCCGAGGCGTAGGCCAGCAGGTCGTGCGGGCCGCGCACCCCCGACTCGGCGACCTTGACGACGTCCTTGGGGATCAGCGGCGCCAGCCGGGCGAACACGCTGCGGTCCACTTTGAGGGTCTTCAGGTCGCGCGCGTTGACCCCGATGACCTTGGCGCCCGCGTCCAGCGCGCGGGCCAGCTCCTCCTCGGTGTGCACCTCGACCAGCGGGGTCAGGCCGATCGACTCGGCCCGCTCGACCAGCGACACCAGGGCGTCCTGCTCGAGCGCCGCCACGATCAGCAGGGCAAGGTCGGCGCCGTAGGCGCGGGCCTCCCACAGCTGGTAGGAGGTGACGATGAAGTCCTTGCGGAGCACCGCCACGTCGACGTCGGCGCGGACGGCGGCCAGGTCGTCCAGGCTGCCGCCGAAGCGGCGCCGCTCGGTGAGCACGCTGATCACCTTGGCGCCGCCGGCCTCGTAGTCGCGGGCCAGCGCCGCCGGGTCGGCGATCGCCGCCAGCGCGCCCTTGGACGGGCTGGAGCGCTTGACCTCGGCGATGACGGACACGCCCGGGGCGCGCAGCGCCGCCAGCGCGTCGCGCGGCGGGTCGGCCCGCTCGGCCTTGGCCTTCAGGTCGTCGAGCGACACCGTGCGCTGCCGTTCGGCCAGATCGGCCCGGACGCCGTCGAGAATTTCGTCGAGCACGCTCACGCCCTGCTCCCCGCTCGCCTCCGCGGCGCCTGCGCGGCGCCGCCTTCCCTGGTCGCAGGCCCCGGGACGGCGCGCGCGCAGCCGGCACGGCCGTGCCGGCGCGGCGCTGCCGCTTCGGACGGCGCGTCGAACGGCACGCCGACGCGCTCGGGCTCGCTCACGGGAAGGCCCCCTATGTTGCGGTCGATCCGTGCACCGATCGTAGCCTCAGCGGTGGGCGGCCCTTGAACCCGGGCCGGGCTCAGGGCGCCCGAAACCGGCGTTATGGAGCCAAAGCAGCGCCGAACGCCGTGTTCCGCACGATCCAGTACACGACGACCAGCGCGAGGAAGGCGTGGATCACGCGCGGCCGTGTCAGGCGGGAGGCGAACGGGACGCCCGTGGCCGCGCACGCCGCCCAGCGCGCCCACAGGTATCCGAAGACGGGCAGCAGCAGGAACAGCATGGGGTTGAGCCCGAACGCCTCCGCCACGCGGCCGTGCGTCAGCGAGTGCACCATGCGAAGGCCGCCGCAGCCGGGGCAGTACAGGCCGGTCGCCCACAGGAACGGGCAGGTCGGGTAGTGGCCGGGTTCGTTCGGGTCGACCGTGCTGACCAGCACAGTGCCCGCGGCCGCCGCGGCCAGGACGATGCCGGGGCCGACCAACGCGCGCTTGCGGCGGCGGGGCGCCGCCGGGGAGGGCGCGCGCGGAGAGGGCCGCGCGGCGTGGGCGGGTGCGCCGGTCGCGTCGTCCACCGTGGGCTCCTCTCCGCCGGTCAGGGGTCCAGGACGTAGCCGACGCCGCGGACGGTGCGGATCGGGCTGTCCTTGCCCAGCTTGCTGCGCAACTGGGCGATGTGCACGTCCACCGTGCGGCTTCCCGCGCCCGCGTTCGGCCCCCAGGCGGCGTCGAGCAGCTGTTCGCGGGTGAAGACCCTGCCGGGGTTGCTCATCAGGAACTCCAGCAGGTCGAACTCGGTGACGGTGAGCGCCACGGGGCGGTCCCCCACGCTCACGGCGCGGCCCTGCGGGTCCAGGCTCACCTGGCCGGCGCGCAACGGCCCCTGGGCGTGGTCGCCGGCGCTGTGGCGCAGCGCCTCGGCCACCGCGCCCACCAGCACGCGGGGTCCGAACGGCCGCGTCACCTGGTGTTCGCCGAGCGCGCCGCGCGTGAGCGCGTCGACCTGCCCGGCGACCGCCACGACGGGCGCGGGCCGGGCCGCCTCCGCGACGCGCCGGTACAGCTCCACGGGGAGCGGCGTGTCCGACACGTCGAGCACCACCGCGTCCGGGCGGACGCGCGCCGCGACGGCGGCGGCGCGCGACGGGTCCGGTTCGATCTCGACGGCGTACCCCTCCCGGGCCAGGTAGCGCCGCTCCAGTTCCGCCACGGCGGGCTCGTGTTCGGCGACCAGGATGAGCCCGCCGCCCTCGGCCGTCCCGCGGTTCACGACCGCTCCGAACGGCCGCGCCGGGCCTCCTGGGAATCCTCCTGGGAATCCGCCTGGGAATCCTCCTGGGAGGTCTGCCGGGAGGACGGGACGTCGCCCGGCGCGGGCTCCGTGGGGTCTTCTCCCCGGTCGAGGGACTTCCACAGGCTGGAGGGGTCGTCGGTTTCGGGCGGCGTGCGGGTCGCTGCCGCGGCGGGACGCTCGTACCGCATCGACATGCCCGGCCAGCGCGCGCCGCGCAGGATCGTCGCCGACCCCGCGGCCAGCAGCAGCGCGCCGCCGGCCAGGGACACGGCCCACCAGAGG
This sequence comes from Actinomadura viridilutea, assembly GCA_003001795.1. Taxonomy (GTDB): domain Bacteria; phylum Actinomycetota; class Actinomycetes; order Streptosporangiales; family Streptosporangiaceae; genus Spirillospora; species Spirillospora viridilutea. The sequence continues at coordinate 270,566 of PVNI01000002.1, forward strand.
GTGACGTCGGCGGAGGGGTTCGCGGCGAGCCGCAGCAGGGCGCTCTTGTCGGCCGCGGCGTCCAGCACGTGCGCGGTGCGCACGGACGCCACGGACGCGTAGCCGATCGCGGCGCCGAACGCGGCCAGCAATACGCCGACCCCGGTCCGCACCTTGCCGCGGGTGGCGAACAGGGCCGCCAGGCCCGCCAGCCCGGCCCATCCCAATGCGCCCGCCGCGCCGCCCAGGTCGCGCCCGGTGAGCTCCAAAGTGAAGGGGGTGATGGCGCCGGCGGCCCGTACATGCGCCCAGGCGCGTCCGGCGGCCAGCAGGGTCAGCCCGGCGCCGGCCGCGCACAGCAGCGCGGCCAGGGCGCGTTCTCGGGCGGGGGTCACGAGTCCGCGGCCGGCCGTTCCCCGACGACGGCGTCGAGCACGTCGGCGTCCCAGCAGGTGCGGTCCCCGGTGTGGCACGCGGCGCCGACCTGGTCGACCTTCACCAGGATCGCGTCCCCGTCGCAGTCCAGGGCGACCGACTTGACCCACTGCTGGTGGCCCGAGCTCTCGCCCTTCACCCAGTACTCCTGGCGGCTGCGCGACCAGTACGTGGCGCGGCCGGTGGTGAGGGTCCGGTGCAGCGCCTCGTCGTCCATCCAGGCGAGCATGAGCACCTCGCCGGTGTCGTACTGCTGGGCGATGGCGGGCACGAGGCCGTCGGGCGTGCGCTTGAGACGTTCGGCGATCTTGGGGTCCAGATTGGACGGGCGAGCGGACATGTGCTCCATTCTGCCGGGTGGCGCCGCGCGCTCGGCACCGGCACCGCCGCGGCCTCCCAAGAGGGCCGCCGCCGAGGCGGCCCCCGGACACCACGAGGCCCGCGCCCCCTGGTGGGGGCACGGGCCCGGCGGTACGACTAGGGATTACGACTAGGGATTACGACTAGGGATGCGTACGACTACGGGATCACGAGAGGGGGACGACGTTGTCGGCCTGCGGGCCGCGCTGGCCCTGCGTCACCTCGAACTCGACGCGCTGGTTCTCGTCGAGGCTGCGGTAGCCGGACGCCTGGATGGCCGTGTAGTGCACGAACACGTCGGCGCCGCCGCCGTCCACGGCGATGAAGCCGTAGCCCTTCTCGGCGTTGAACCACTTCACGGTGCCCTGCTGGGGCATGTCTTTCTCCTTGCGGCAAAACTCGGGCCCACACCTCGCGGGCCCCGCGCCGGTCGCTGCGGGACGCCTTCGCCTCCCCGGCACTGTCCCGGAAAAGCCAAAACGCCCGCTGCCATCAGTCCGCGGGCGTTCTTACAAACGATCGTGAACTTCGACTGCAACCGACGGGTCCACCGTATCATCCGATCCGCGTAAACCCCAGGAGCTTGTCCCTCCGGTTTCTTCCGTGGCCGAAAGCGGCGCGTTATAGGCCCGACACGCCGCATGCTGCGCCTCCGCCGCCCTCGTCGGGCGCCGTCGCCGCGCGGGGCGAACCGCCGCGCGCGTCGCGGACCGGCCAGGTCAGGCGGTGCCGCGCGGTGATTTCACGCGGACGAATCACGTGATTTTGAACAAAGAACATCTTCGCGTTGACGATTTCGTCGACGACGATCGGCTTCGTCGACGATCGGCGCGCATGAGGGGAAAACCAGGACCGCGCCGACGGCGACGGCGCGACGCGGGCGCCGCGGCGGAGCGGCCCGCCGGAGCGGGTGCGGTCGCCGGGCGCCGACGGGACGTCCGGGTAAGCCGGGAATAAGCGCTCAGTCCGGATGGTAGGCATTGTGCGAGCCCGCGAGTCCCGGTGATCCTCCCACACGGGGCGTGCGGGCCCCGCCGTCTGTGAGGAGTTGCCGTGCCATCAGGGTCGACACCCGCCGGGCACCGTCATGGGGGACGGTCCCGGCACCCCCGGACCAGCCGCCGCCGGGACGGGGAGCGTCCCCCGACCCCCCGCATCGACCCCGGCGTCCTGCGCGAGGGGATCGGGGTGCTGTGGGTCGCGGTCAAGGCCGAACCGCGGGTGTTCACCGTCGCCGTGCTGGCCAGCGGGCTGTACGCGGCGATGACCGTCGGCACCGCGCAGGTGCTCGGCTGGGCGACCGAGGACGTCGTGCTCCCGGCGTTCCGCTCCGGCGACACCACGGCGGGCGCGCTGGCCGGGGCGGCGACGGCGATCCTCGCCGTCGCGCTGCTCAAGGCGCTCGGCGTGGCCGGGCGCCGGTTCTACGCCGGGCTCATGCAGTACCGCATGCAGGCCCGGTACCGGCGGGCGGTCACCCGGCAGTACCTGCGGCTGCCCCTGGCCTGGCACCACCGCCACCCCACGGGGCAGCTGCTGTCGAACGCCAACGCGGACGTGGAGGCGGTGTGGGCGCCGATCGCGCCGCTGCCGATGGCGGTCGGCGTGGTGCTCATGCTGGTGATCGCCGCGGGGTCGATCCTGATCACCGACGTGGTCGTGGCGATCGTGGGCTTCCTGGTCTTTCCGGCCGTGGCGCTGCTGAACGTCCTCTACCAGAGGCGGCTGTCCCCCGTCGCCACCCGGGCCCAGCAGCTGCGCGCCGAGGTCAGCGAGGTGGCGCACGAGAGCTTCGAGGGCGGCCTGGTCGTCAAGACGCTGGGGCGCGAGCAGGACGAGACCGAGCGGTTCGCCGAGCGCGCGCGGGCGCTGCGCGACGCCAACGTGGCGGTCGGCCGCATCCGGGGCCTGTTCGACCCCGTGCTGGAGGCGCTGCCCAATCTGGGCGTGCTGGCGGTGCTGCTGGTGGGCTCCATCCGCCTGGAAGCCGGGGCCATGACCGAGGGCGACCTGGTGCACGTGGCGTATCTGTTCACGCTCCTGGCCTGGCCGATCCGCGCCCTGGGCTGGGTGCTGGCGGAGGTGCCGCGCAGCGTCGTCGGCTGGAAACGGGTCCGCGGGGTTCTGGACGCCACCGGCTCCCTCCCCTACGGCGACCGTTCCCTGGACGAGGGCAAGGCGGCGGCGCTGGAGGTGCGCGACGTCCGCTTCGCCTACGAGACCGCCGAGGGGGAGGCGTCGGCGGACGTACTGCGCGACGTGTCGTTCTCCGTCGCCCCCGGCCGCACGATCGCCGTGGTCGGCCCCACCGGTTCGGGCAAGTCGACCCTGACGTCCCTGCTCGTGCGGCTGGTCGACCCGGCCGACGGGTCGGTGCTGCTGGACGGGGTGGACGCGCGCGACCTGAGACGCGGCGGCGTGGCCGAGACCGCGGCCCTCGTGCCGCAGCAGACGTTCCTGTTCGACGACACCGTGCGCGGCAACATCACCCTGGGGCTGGACATCCCGGACGAGCGGGTGTGGGAGGCCCTGCGCCTCGCCCAGGCCGACGGCTTCGTGGCGGCGCTCCCGGACGGTCTCGACACCCGCATCGGGGAGCGCGGGGCGACCCTGTCGGGCGGCCAGCGGCAACGGCTGGCGCTGGCGCGCGCGGTGGTGCGCCGCCCCCGGCTGCTGGTGCTGGACGACGCGACGTCCAGCGTCGACCCCCAGGTGGAGGCCCGGATCCTGAGCGCGCTGCGGGACGCGCAGTCGGCCGGCGGGGGCGGCGTGACCGTGGTGGTGGTCGCCTACCGCAAGGCCACGATCGCGCTGGCCGACGAGGTCGTCTACATCGAGCACGGCCGCGTGGCCGACCGCGGCGCCCACGCCGAGCTGCTGGAGCGCTGTGAGGGCTACCGCAACCTCGTCACCGCCTACGAGCGCGCCGAGGCCGAGCAGCGGCTGATGAGCGGGCGGGCGGACGACGACCGGACCGGGACCGCGGAGGCCGACAGCGAGGAGGCGGTGGCGTGACCACGTTGAACGAGGCCGCCTCCGCCGAGAGCGCGCTGACCACGCTGCGCCGCGGCCTGCGGCTCAGCCCCGAGTTCCGCGCCGGACTGGCCGGGACGCTGCTGCTGGCGCTGGTGGCCACGGCCGGCCGGGTGGTCGTGCCGATCGCGGTGCAGCAGACGATCGACAAGGGGCTGGGCGGGCCCGGCGGCCCCGACATCGGGTTCATCCGCACGGCCGTGCTGGCGTGCGCGGCGGCGGTGGCGGTGACGGCGCTGAGCGCGTACGCGGTGAACGTGCGGCTCTACAAGACCACCGAGTCCGGCCTGGCCACGCTGCGGACCAAGGCGTTCCGGCACGTGCACGACCTGTCGGTGCTCACGCAGAGCTCCGAGCGGCGCGGCGCCCTGGTGTCGCGGGTGACCGGCGACGTGGACCAGATCAGCCAGTTCATGCAGTGGGGCGGACTGCTGATCATCATGTCGACCGGGCAGCTGCTGGTGGCCAGCGTCCTGATGGCGGTCTACTCCTGGCCGCTGGCGCTGCTGGTGTGGGCGACCTTCCTGCCGCTGGCGTTCGCGCTGCGCCGCTTCCAGCGGCTGCTGTCGGCCGCCTACACGCGCGTCCGCGAGCGCATGGGCGACCTGCTGGCCGCGGTGAGCGAGTCGGTGGTGGGCGCGTCGGTGATCCGCGCCTACGCGGCCGAGGAGCGCACCGCCCGCCGGGTGGACGCGGCCGTCGAGGAGCACCGGCGGGCCCAGACGCGGGCGCAGGGCCTGGTGGCGCTGACGTTCCCGTCCAGCGAGCTGGTGGCGGCGGTGGCGACCGCCGGGGTCGTCGTGGCGGGGACGCTGCTGGGCGTGGCCGGCGACCTGACCGCCGGCGAGCTGGTGGCGTTCCTGTTCCTGGTGACGCTGTTCGTCAGCCCCATGCAGACCGCCACCGAGGTGCTCAACGAGGCGCAGAACGCGATCGCCGGATGGCGGCGGGTGCTGGGCGTCCTGGACACCGCGCCGGACGTGGCCGACCCCGGCGAGAAGGGGCGGACCCTACCCCGCGGGCCCATCGAGGTGCGGTTCGAGAACGTCGCGTTCGCCTACCCCGTCGACGGCTCGGACGGGTCGGGCGCGACGGGTCCGCTCGTCCTGCGCGACGTCAACGTGGAGATCGCCCCCCGAAGCCGGGTCGCGGTGGTCGGCGAGACGGGCTCGGGCAAGACCACGTTCGCCAAGCTGCTGACCCGGCTGATGGATCCGACCTCCGGACGTGTGCTGGTGGACGGCGTGCCCTTGCAGCAGGTGCGCTTCTCCTCGCTGCGCGAGCGCATCGTCATGGTGCCGCAGGACGGGTTCCTGTTCGACGCCACGCTCGGCGACAACATCCGCTACGGGCGGCCGGACGCCACCGACGAGGAGGTGCTCCTGGCGCTGACGGAACTGGGCCTGGCCGACTGGGTGGAGGGCCTGCCGCGCGGCCTGGACACGCCCGTGGGGCAGCGCGGCGAGTCCCTGTCGGCGGGCGAACGGCAGCTGGTGGCCCTGGCCCGCGCCTACATCGCCGACCCCGACCTGCTGGTGCTGGACGAGGCCACGTCCGCGGTCGACCCGGCCACCGAGGTGCGCATCCAGCGCGCGCTCGACGGGGTGACGCGGGGCCGCACGGCCGTCTCCATCGCGCACCGGCTGTCCACGGCGGAGGCCGCGGACGAGGTGCTGGTGTTCGACAAGGGGCGCATCGTCCAGCGCGGCCCGCACGCCGAGCTGGTCGCGGTCCCGGGCGTCTACGCCGACCTGTACGCGTCCTGGATCGCCCAGCGCCGCATCTAGCCGCCGGGCCGCCGCCCGGCCTCGCGGCGGCCTGCGGATCACCGGGTAAAGCACTTGCCGGTTTTGTGGTCGGGTGCGCATTCTGCTGGGGTGAGCAACGAGGTCGTGTTGGAATCGGCGGGCACGCTGCACGGACAGCTGCAGCGTGGCCTGGGACGGGCCGCGCGTCGCGCGGCCGATAAACCTGGTGCGAGCGAGTTCGTTTATGACTGCATACGCCGCGACCCACGCTGGGATCCCCGCGCCGAGACACGCGGCCTTTATTACGCGCGCCTGATGGTCGACTTGGAGCTGCCTGTCGGGCCGGTGGCCGAACACCTTTTCGACTCGTCCGACCAGTCCGACGGCGACGGACGGCGGGTGCAGCTCGCCCTCGAGGTGCTCGCGGACCTGGTGCGGCTGAGCCGCAGGGAGGCCGCGTCGGCGCTGTACCGGTACGCCGAAGAGGGCACCCATTGGTTCGACGCCGTCGACACGCTCGTGGGCTTGGCCGATCCGACCCTGACGCACGGTCTGGACGAGCTGGTGGCGGCGCGGTGCAACGAGTCCGCGTTGGACGCCCTGGTCGCGGGCCCGCACAATCCCGTGATCGAGAGCTGGGCGGCGCGGCAGCCGCGGATCGCCGACGCCCTGGCCCGGCGCCGCGAGACCGGCCGGGCGCGCCGCTCCGGGCTCGGCGCCGCCCGGGCCGAACGGACCGAGGCCGAGCTCCTCGAGGCCGCTCGGCGGCGCGACGACGGAGCCGTGGCGGCCATCTTCGAGCTCGGCCGCAGGCGGGCCCCGGCGCTGCTCGACCTCGCCGAAGAGCTGCTGCCGCAGCGGCCGAGCCGATGGGGCGGAGCGGTGTGCCGGGCGCTGCGCGAGTACGGCCCCGAGGCGGTGCCGCGGGCGAGGGCGTGGGCCGCGTCACGCGGCGGTTGCCAGGACTTGGCCCTCGCCATCCTGGCCCGCCACGGCACCCGCCAGGACATCCCGTTGCTGATGAACGAGCTTCAGGACGCCGTGGAACGGTGCGACTGGGGCGACGCGGCCGGCCCCATCGAAGGCTTGGGCAGGCTGCGCGCAGGCGAGGCCGTGCCGCTGTTGAAGACCGCTTGGACCGAATCGACTTATGCGTTCCTACGTCCCCGCATTCTGACCGCCTTGACCCGCACCGCGCCGCACACCGCCGAGTCCTACACCGTCGAGGGCCTGTGGGACTGCGAGGAGGGCGTGCGCCAGATCGCCGCCGAGACCGTCCCCCTCACCCGCGAGACCCGCATACGCCTGCAACGCCTTCACCACGACGCCGCCGAGGAGCCCGCCGTGCGCGCCGCCGCCGCAGGGCGTCTCATGGCCTGACCTGCTTCCCGCTCCCTCCCCCTCCGCGGATGAACCCCGCGGAAGTGTCCGCCCGTATGTGTGGGCGAATCGCTCAACTCTTCCCGGGGAGGACGAGCCATGCGCTCCGATGACCACCGTTCGCCCTTGAAGGCCGCCCTGCTGTGCGGTGCCGCCGCGGCCCTGCTGCCGCTGGCGGCCGGCTGCTCGGGAGGCTCGGCCGAGGCGGGAGGGAGCGGCGGCAAGCAGGCCCAGCCCGCCACCGCCGAGCAGCTCGCCCAGCAGACCGGCTGCAAGCTGAGCAGCCTCCGCAAGGTCGCGGACCTGTCGCAGGGCTCCTGCCAGACGGACAAGGGCCGCTTCACGGTGGTGAGCTTCACCACCGACCAGGGGCAGCATGCGTGGTTGGAGGAGGCCAAGCCTTGGGGCGGCACCTACCTGGTGGGGCCGCGGTGGGTCATCGTCAGCACCGAGCAGACGCTGAAGTCGCTCCAGGAGGAGCTCGGCGGGCAGATCGAGTACGGCGCCCACCACGGCGGGGGCGGAGGCGGCGGCCACCAGGGCGGCGGGACGAACCACCAGGGCGGCTGATGCGCCCGGGGCGGCGGGACGACGGAGGACATCGCCGCCCCGTACTACTTTCGGCCGCCGCTGGTTCACTCCGCGGAAGGAGGGGAGGGCGGGGGTCCGCCATCTAGACTCACGCACATGTTCCCCTCTGTTCGGCGAGCACTGACCGTACTGCCGTTCGCGCTGCTGCCCGTCGCCGGCGTCACTGCGTGCAGCAGCGAGGGCGCCACGACCGAGTGCACCGTGAACTCCTGCACCATCACCTTCAACCGCGGCGTCGACGCGAGCGCGTCGATCCTGGGCGTCAAGGCCGAACTGGTGAGCGTGCAGGACGACACCGTCACGCTCAAGGTGGCCGGTCAGCAGATCACCGTGCCCAGGGGCGAGGCCGAGCAGGCCGAAGGGTTCGACGTCTCCGTCCAGTCGATCACCAAGGACACCGTGGTCGTCAAGATCAGCAACAACGGGTGACGCCCCTGGAGCGCGACCCGCTCCGCGCATCCGCCAAGATGGGGGCATGCCCGCAGAACGCATGCCTCCCACCCCGGAGGCGGACGACCTTTTCGCGCTGACCCGCGAGATCGCCCAAAAGGAGCTCGCCCCGCGCGCCGCCCCGGCCGAGGAGGCCGGGGAGTTCCCCCGAGAGATCTTCCGCCTGCTCGGCAGGTCCGGCCTGCTGGGCCTGCCCTACCCCGAGGAGCACGGCGGCGGAGGACAGCCTTACGAGGTCTACCTCCAGGTGCTGGAGGAGATCGCCGCGGTGTGGGCGTCGGTGGCGGTGGGCGTCAGCGTGCACACGCTGGCGTGCTACCCGCTGGCCGTGTACGGCACCGACGAGCAGCGCAAGCGGCTGCCGGAGCTGCTCGGCGGCGAGCTGCTGGGAGGGTACGCGCTGTCGGAGGCGCACGCCGGCTCGGACGCGGGGGCGCTGAGCACCCGGGCCGTGCTCGAGGAGGACGGCACGGCCTACCGCGTCACCGGCACCAAGACCTGGATCACCCACGGCGGCGAGGCCGACTTCTACACGCTGTTCGCCCGCACCTCCGACGAGGGCACCCGCGGCATCAGCTGCTTCCTGGTGGAGGGCCGGATGCCGGGGCTGACGTTCGGGCCGCCCGAACGCAAGATGGGCCTGACCGGCTCCACCACCGCGCAGCTGCACTTCGACGACGCGCGGGTGGCGGCCCAGTGGCGGATCGGCGAGGAGGGCCAGGGCTTCCCGATCGCGCTGTCGGCGCTGGACTCCGGCCGCCTCGGCATCGCCGCCTGCGCGGTCGGCCTGGCCCAGGGCGCCCTCGACCACGCGGTCTCGTACGCGGCCCGGCGCGAGCAGTTCGGCCGCCCCATCATCGCCAACCAGGGCCTGGCGTTCATGCTGGCCGACATGGCGGCCGCGGTGGAGTCGGCCCGGGCCACGTACCTGGAGGCCGCCCGCCGCCGCGACCGCGGCCTGCCGTTCTCCCGCCAGGCGTCGATCGCCAAGCTGGTGGCGACGGACACGGCGATGCGGGTGACCACCGACGCGGTGCAGGTGCTCGGCGGCTACGGCTACACCCGCGACTTCCCGGTCGAGCGGTACATGCGCGAGGCGAAGGTCATGCAGATCTTCGAGGGCACCAACCAGATCCAGCGCATGGTGATCGGCCGCCACCTGGCCCGGACGGCGGCCCTGCAGGACGCGACCTGACGCGGGCCGTCCCGCCCCGCCGCGCCTTCGACGCCGGGGGCGCGGCGGACCCGCCGGGCCGCGCCCGGCGACGCATACCCCCCGGACCGCCCCCGCGCAGGCGCCTTGGCACGATAGAACCGCCATGATCGCCTCGCCCCCCTCCCGCACCGCGCGATCCGCGATCTTCGCGGTCGTCTGCGTGTGCCTCACCGCGCTGGGGCACCGGACCGCCTCCGGCGAGCCGATGTCCCCGGACGCGCTGCTGTGGGGGTTCTTCGGCGTGTGGGCCGTGGCGCTGCCGCTGGCCGGGCACGAGCGATCCCTGCCGACGATCCTCGGCGGACTGCTCGGCGGGCAGTTCGTCCTGCACGCGTTGTTCAGCACCGGGGAGCTTCACTACCACCATCACCACTGCTCCGCTCACCCGGTGTCCGCCGCCGGCCACGGCGGCACCGCGATGACGGTCGCGCACCTGCTCGCCGCGGGCGCGTCGGCCTGGTGGCTGCGACGGGGCGAGCGCGCCGCCTGGCGGTTGGCCCGGCTGGCGGCGTCCGTCCTGCTGAGGCCGCTGTGGCTGACGTTCAGCGCGCCCGCGCCGCAGGCGCCCCGCGCCGCCGTGCCGCGCACCCAGTCCTCGGCCCCGCCGCGCATCGCGCCGCTCCGTCACGTTCTGGTTCTGCGAGGGCCGCCCGCGCCCGTCCCGGGGCGCTGAGCCGCCCCCCACGCCGCGCCCCGCGCCGCGGGGCGTCCGAGCCGTCCCGCCGACCGCATCGGCGGGACGCCCTCTCCCTGACCATCGCGACCGGCCCCGGACCGGCCGCGTCCCGGGGCGCGCCCGGGCGCGGGACCGGCGACGCCGGCGCGCGTCCAGAACCAGAAGGACCCCTTCATGCACGGCTTTCGCATGCACGACTTCCGTCTTCCGAGCACGGTCGCGTCCCTGACCGCGGCCTGCCTCGCGCTCACCGGCTGCGGCGGCGCCGAGTCCGCGCCTGACGCGCCGACCAGTCCCGCCGCGTCGTCCGGCGCCGCCGCGTCGTCCGCCCCGGCCGCCGCCCTGACGGTCCACGACGCCTGGGTGAAGGCCGCCGACGAGGGCATGACCGCCGCGTTCGGCACCCTGGTCAACCACACCGGCGCCGCCGTCACGATCACCTCGGCCTCCACCCCCGCCTCGCCGAAGGTGGAACTGCACGAGGTCGCCGGGTCCGGCGGCGAGATGACGATGCGGCCGGTCGAGGGCGGCTTCACCGTCCCCGCCAAGGGACGGCTGGAGCTCAGGCCCGGCGGGTTCCACATCATGCTCATGGACCTCGCCGAGCCGATCAGGCCCGGCGATCAGGTCGCCTTCACCCTCCGCCTCGCGGGCGGCGGCACGGTCGAGTTCACCGCCCTGGGCAAGTCCTTCCAGGGCGCCAACGAGAACTACGAGCCGGGGGCGGGCCGCTGATGGACCGCAACCCCACCCGGCGGGCCCTGTTCGTCGGCGGGGCGGCGGCCGCGGTGGCCGCCGCCGCGGCCTGCCGCGCCGACCGCCGCGCCGACCGGCCCGCCGCGCCCGCGCGGACCCCCGACGTCGTGCCGTTCCACGGCGCGCACCAGGCCGGCATCGCCACCCCTCCGCAGGTGCACGCGGTGTTCGTCGCGTTCGACCTGCGCCCCGGCACCGACCGGGCCGCGCTCGGACGGCTCATGCGGCTGCTCACCGACGACGCCCGCCGTCTCACCGCCGGCCGCCAGGGCCTGGCCGACGCCCAGCCCGAGCTCGCCGACCGGCCCGCGCGGCTCACCGTCACCTTCGGGTTCGGGCCCGGCCTGTTCGCCAAGGCGAAGCTGCGGGACCGGCAGCCACGGCTCGACCTGCCGCGCTTTTCCATCGACCGGTTGGAGGACCGCTGGAGCGGCGGCGACCTGCTCGTCCAGCTGTGCGCCGACGACGCCGTCACCCTGGCCCACGCGCTGCGTCTGATCGTCAAGGACGCCCGCGACTTCGCCGCCGTGCGCTGGACCCAGCGCGGGTTCCGCCGCAACCAGCCCGCGGGCCAGACCCAGCGCAACCTCATGGGCCAGCTCGACGGCACCGTCCAGCCCGCCGACCTGGACAAGGCGGTGTGGATCAGTGACGGGCCGGAGTGGCTGCGCGGCGGAACCGTCATGGTCCTGCGGCGCATCAGCATGGACCTGGAGAAGTGGGACGAGGCCGACGAGGGGGCCAAGGCGTTCGCCGTCGGCCGCGACCTGCGGACCGGGGCCCCGCTCACCGGGAAGGCCGAACACGACGAGCCGGACTTCACGGCCAAGGACGAGCTCGGCTTCCCGGTCATCTCCGACAACGCCCACATCCGCCTCGCCCGCGCGGCCGACCCGGCGCTGCGCATGCTGCGACGCGGCTACAACTACGACGAATCGATCAGCCGCGACGGCGTCGCCGACTCGGGGCTGCTGTTCGTCTCCTACCAGGCGGACCTGCACCGCCAGTTCGTCCCGGTCCAGCGGAGGCTGGCCGCCTCCGACCTGCTCAACCTCTGGACCACGCCGGTCGGCTCCGCCGTCTTCGCGCTGCCTCCGGGCTGCGGCCCCGGCGGCTGGATCGGCGAGACCCTGCTGGCCTGACCGGACGCCCCGTCGCGCACGCCCTGTCGCGGACGCCCTGTCGCGGACGCCCTGTGGCGGGCGCCCTGCGGCGGGCGCCCGCGACGGGGCCCCGGGCTCAGGGCAGGCCGTAGGCCAGGCGGCGCCGGGTCAGCCGCCGGCGCACGAAGATCACCACGAAGCCGACCGCCCCGGCGCCGGTCATCGCCAGGGCCGCCAGCACGGCCAGCCCCAGCAGGCCGTGCACGGCGTCGTCCGGCGCGATCATCAGCCGGGGCGCGTCGCCCGTGCAGACGAGCCGGGTCGGCCCGGACACCGGCGCCCGGAACGAGGCGGCGTAGCGGTAGCCGGCCCGCTGTGCGGCGGCCCACGGGTCGCTCCTGGTCAACGCCAGCGGAACCGACGCCGTCCCGAGCGCGACCTCGCAGGAGGCCGGCGCGTGCGCACCCCTCGGCACGTACAGCAGGTAGCGGCGCCCGGCGACCAGGTCCGGGCGCTTGTGCCCGCGCCCGTCGATCACGACCGGGTCGGCCTGGGCGGCCTTGGAGGCGTCCCAGCTCACGGCGAGCACGACCGCCAGCCCGGTCACCGCGGACAGCACCAGCGCCACGGGCAGGGCGTACCACGCGGCGGCCGGGCGGACCGCCGGCGGGCCCGCGCTGCGCAGCGGCGAGCGCGTCGGCGAGTTGTGACCGGCCCACATCGTCGCCCTCCCGAACCCGTGCTCGTGCGGCGGCGTCCGCCGCCATCCCCGATCCCCGTCTTTACCTGCCCAAATCCTCCGACCCGTCACGTTTCACGATGACGTTTCAACGGCTACCGTGATTACTAGGCAGTAGCCACGAGAAGCGGAGCACCCATGGCCCTCAGGGACCACCTTGATCGACTGCCGCCCCTGCCGACGGCGCCGATCCGCCTGCCCCGGTCCCTCCACCCCCGCTACACGGTCGAGCGCGACATCCCGGTGCCGATGCCGGACGGGGTGGTCCTGCTGGCCGACCGGTACGTCCCGCGCGGCGCGCGCCGCCCGCCCACCGTCCTCGTGCGCACGCCGTACGGACGGCGCGGGCCCGCCGCCGTGATGGCCGGCCTGCCGTTCGTGCCGTTCGGGTTCCAGCTGCTGGTGCAGAGCGTGCGCGGCACGTTCGGGTCGGGCGGCGAGTTCGACCCGCTCGGCCACGAGCGCGAGGACGGGCTGGCGACCGTCGCCTGGATGCGCGAGCAGCCGTGGTTCGACGGGTCGTTCGCCGCCTACGGGGCCAGCTACCTGGGCTACTCGGCGTGGGCGCTGGCGGCCGAGGCCGGGCCCGAGCTGAAGGCCATGGCGCTGCAGGTCACCGCGTCGTCGTTCCGGGAGGCCGCGTACGTGGGCGGCTCGTTCGCCCTGGAGTCCACGCTGGGGTGGACGGAGCTGACCCGCCGCCAGACCTCGGCGTTCGGCCCGCTCGCCGGCCCGCTCGGCCTGATCGCCGGGCCGATGCTGTCGCGGCGCCGCGCCCTGCGGGCGGCCCGCTCGCTGCGTCCGCTGGCGGAGCTGGACGTGCTGGCCGGCGGCGAGCCGATGCGCTTCTACCGGGACCTGCTCGCCAACCACGAGTCGGGCGCCGAGTACTGGCGGCGCCGCGATTTCAGCGGCACGGTCGGCCAGGTGGCGGCGCCGGTGCGGCTGCTGGGCGGCTGGTACGACGTGTTCCTGCCCTGGGAGCTGCGGGACTACCTGGCGCTGCGGTCCGCCGGGCACGAGCCGTACCTGACGATCGGGCCCTGGTGGCACGCCGACGCCCGGCACGGCCTGGTGGCGCTCCGCGAGTCGCTGGCGTGGTTCAAGGCGCACCTGCGCGGCGACTTCTCGGGGCTGCGGGCCAACCCCGTCCGCCTGTACGTGACCGGGGCGCGGGAGTGGCGGGACTACCGCGACTGGCCGCCTCCCGGCATGCGGCGGGAACGCTGGCACCTGCACGGGGGCGGCGGGCTCGGCGAGGACGGCCCCCAGGACAGCAGGCCCAGCACGTACCGCTTCGACCCGTCGAATCCCACGCCCGCCCTGGGCGGGCCGTCGCTGCTGGGGTCCTCCAAGCCGGTCGACAACCGCCCTCTGGAGAAGCGCCGGGACGTGCTGGTGTTCACTTCCGCCGTGCTGCGGCACGACCTGGATGTCATCGGCCCCGTCACCGCCGACCTGTTCGTCCGGTCCAGCCGGCCGTACACCGACTTCATCGTCCGGTTGTGCGACGTGTCGCCCGACGGCACGTCCCGCAACGTGTGCGAGGGCGGCCTGAGGGTCGCCCCCGACCATCCGACCGCCGGCACGCCGGTGGGCACGGACGGCGTGCGGCGGGTGGCGGTCGACCTGTGGCCGACCGGGCACCGGTTCCGCCGCGGCCACCGGATCCGCGTGCACGTGACCAGCGGCGCCTACCCGAAGGTGGCCGCCAACCCCGGCACCGGGGAGCCGCTGGCGACCGCGGCGTCCCCCGGCCTGCCCGCCGACCAGGAGGTCTTCCACGACCCCGACCACCCGTCGGCGATCCTGCTGCCCGTCGTCGAACGCTCCCCCGAGGCCGCCGTCGCCGACCCCGACGCGGAGAATTCATCCGCTTTCGGGGTGTCTTGATACTCTTGTCGGCTGTGATCGGTGTGACGACGTCGCTGCGCATGGTGCTGTTCACCATGGCGCTGGCCTGCGTCGACGACGGCCTGTGTCGCGCCTGAGCGCCTCCCCCGCCCTCCCTCTTCGCTGAGCCGACTCCCCCGATCGTCTCCCCATGCCCGGCCGCGCACCCCTTTCCCCTGTTCCGCGCCCGGAAATGTCTGGAGTTGCCTGTGACGACCCTGGTCCCCTCACGCCTTCTGTCCCCCGCCGTCACCTCCTCCCCGCCCCCGGAGGCGCCGCCGGCGCCGCCCGTGCGCCGCGTACCGCTCCTGGTCGCCTCCCTCGTCTCCGTGGCCCTCACCGCGTACGTGTGGACGCGGCACGGGGCCAAGCCCGGCGTCCTCCTGCTGCTGGGATTGGGCCTGGGAGTGGCCCTGTTCCACTCCCGGTTCGGATTCACCTCCGCGTGGCGGCAGCTCATCGCCGTGGGCAACGGCACCGGCCTGCGCGCCCACGCCCTGCTGCTCGGCGCCACCGCCACGCTGTTCGCGCTGATCATCGGCACCGGCACCGGGCTGTTCGGGTCGACCCCCGCGCCGTCCTCGGGCGACCTGGGCGTCGGCGTGGTCGCCGGGGCGTTCCTGTTCGGCGTCGGCATGCAGCTCGGCGGCGCCTGCGCGTCCGGCACCCTGTTCGCCGTCGGCTCCGGGCAGTCGGCGATCCTGCTCACCCTCGGCGGGTTCGTCGCCGGGTCGATCCTCTACACCTGGCAGTACGACCTGGTGCGCGACCTGCCCGCCGTGCCGGGCGTGGTGATGGCCGACCACATCGGCTGGTTCGGCTCCTGGGCGGTCACGATCGCCGCGCTGGCGGGCGTGGCGGCGCTGACCCGCGTCGTACAGGCCCGCCGCACCCCGCCGCCGGTCGGCGCGGTGCCCACCGCCCGCGGCGCGCTGCGGATCGTCCGCGGATCCTGGCCGCCGGCCGCGGGGGCGGTCGCGCTGGCGGTCCTCGGCGCCGGCGTGCTGCTGGTGTCCGGCGGCCCCTGGGGCATCACCAGCGCGTTCGCGCTGTGGGGCGCCAAGCTCCTGCAGGCGGCCGGTCTGCACCCGGAGCACTGGACGTACTGGCAGGAGGCCAGGAACGCCAAGATGCTGGCGGGCCCGGTGCTGGCCGACAAGAACAGCCTCACCGACATCGGGATCATTCTCGGCGCCGCCGTCGCCTCGGCCGCCGCGGGCGCCTGGACGCTGCACCGCCGCCTGCCGTGGCGCACCGCCGTCGCGTCCGTGCTGGGCGGCGTGCTCATGGGGATCGGCGCCCGGCTGGCGGGCGGCTGCAACATCGGCGCCTACCTGGCCGGGATCGCCTCCGGCAGTCTGCACGGGTGGCTGTGGGGCGCGGTCGCCCTCGGCGGCACCTGGGTCGGCCTGCGCGCCCGCGCCCTGTTCGGCCTCGCCAACCCCACGCCCCGCGACGGCGTCTGCTGACCGGCGCCCGCCGCGCCGCGCGGCTTCGGGCGGCGCGGCGCGCGGTCACGCGCGGACGACGGTCAGCGGACGGGATGGCCGGCGGCGCGCAGCGCGTCCTTGACGGCCGAGATCGTCAGATCGCCGAAGTGGAAGACGCTGGCGGCCAGGACGGCGTCGGCGCCCGCCGCCACGGCCGGCGCGAAGTGCTCCAGCGCCCCCGCGCCCCCGCTGGCGATCACCGGCACCGAGACGGCCTCGCGGACCCGGCGCAGCATCTCCAGGTCGAACCCGGCCTTGGTGCCGTCGGCGTCCATGGAGTTGAGCAGGATCTCCCCCACGCCCAGCTCCTCGCCGCGCCGCGCCCACTCCAGCGCGTCGATGCCGGTGCCGCGGCGGCCGCCGTGCGTGGTCACCTCGAACCCGGACGGCGTGCCCTCGGCTCGGCGGGCGTCCACCGACAGCACCACGCACTGCGACCCGAACCGGTGCGCGGCCTCGCGCAGGAACTCGGGACGGGCGATGGCGGCGGTGTTCACCGCCACCTTGTCGGCGCCGGCGCGCAGCAGCCGGTCCACGTCCTCGACGGTGCGCACGCCGCCGCCGACGGTGAGCGGGATGAACACCTGCTCGGCGGTGCGGCGCACCACCTCGTAGGTGGTGGACCGGTCGGCGCTGGACGCGGTGATGTCCAGGAAGGTCAGCTCGTCGGCGCCCTCGGCGTCGTAGCGGCGCGCCAGCTCGACCGGGTCGCCCGCGTCGCGCAGGTTGCGGAAGTTGACGCCCTTCACCACGCGCCCGGCGTCCACGTCCAGGCACGGGATGACGCGCACGGCGACCTTGCTCACGCGAACCGCCTCACTTCACGGCCTCCAGGGCCTCCTCCAGCGTGAACGCCCCCGCGTACAGCGCCTTGCCCACGATCGCGCCCTCGACGCCCTCGGGCACCAGGGCGGCGATCTCGCGCAGGTCGTCCAGGGACGCCACCCCGCCGGAGGCGATCACGGGCTTGTCGGTGCGGGCGCACACCCGGCGCAGCAGGTCGATGTTGGGGCCGCGCAGGGTGCCGTCCTTGGTGACGTCGGTGACGACGTAGCGGGGGCAGCCGTCGTCCTCCAGCCGGTCGAGCACCTCCCACAGGTCGCCGCCCTCGCGGGTCCAGCCGCGGGCGGCCAGCACGTCGCCGCGCACGTCCAGCCCCACCGCGATCTTCTCGCCGTGCGAGGCGATGATCTTCCGGCACCACTCGGGGTTCTCCAGCGCGGCCGTGCCGATGTTGACGCGGGCGCAGCCGGTGGCCAGGGCCGCCTCCAGGGACTCGTCGTCGCGGATGCCGCCCGACAGCTCCACGTTCACGTCCAGCCGTCCGATCACCTCGGCGAGCAGCTCGCGGTTGGAGCCGCGGCCGAACGCGGCGTCCAGGTCGACCAGATGGATCCACTCGGCTCCCGCCCGCTGCCAGGCCAGGGCGGCCTCCAGCGGGGCGCCGTAGGAGGTCTCGGTGCCCGCCTCGCCCTGGACCAGGCGGACCGCCTGGCCGTCTGCGACGTCGACTGCCGGAAGGAGCGTGAGTGTCATGGACGAAACCCTATCGATGCGGGTGGAGATCAATGCAGGTGGGAAGCGATGCAGGTGGAAAGCGGCGGCGCGGGGCGGTCAGCCCAGCGTGGACAGCCAGTTGCGCAGCAGCTCGGCCCCGGCGTCGCCGGACTTCTCCGGGTGGAACTGGGTGGCGCACAGCGGCCCGTTCTCCACTGCGGCAACGAACCGGTCGCCGTGCTCGGCCCAGGTCACCAGCGGCGGCGCGAGCCGTCCCGTCGGGTCGGGCTCGAGCTCCCAGCGGCGCACCGCGTAGGAGTGCACGAAGTAGAACCGGGTGTCCGGGTCCATGCCGCGGAACAGCACCGTACCCTCGGGGGGCTCGACGGTGTTCCAGCCCATGTGCGGCACGACCGGCGCGTTCAGCCGTTCCACCACGCCGGGCCACTCGCCGCAGCCCTCGGTGGTGACGCCGTGCTCGATGCCCTTGGCGAACAGGATCTGCATGCCGACGCAGATGCCCAGCACGGGGCGGCCGCCCGCCAGCCGCCGCCCGATGATCTGGTCGCCGCGCACCGACCGCAGCCCTGCCATGCACGCGGCGAACGCCCCCACCCCGGGGACGACCAGCCCGTCGGCGGCCAGCGCCGCGTCCCAGTCGGCGGTGACCTCGACGTCCACGCCGTGCCGGGCCACCGCGCGCTCGGCCGAGCGCAGGTTGCCCGAGCCGTAGTCGAGGATGACGATTCTGCGGGTCACAGGTAGAGCACCCCCGCGGTCGCGGCGAGCGCCATCAGCACGAACACCACCGCAGCGGCGATCTTGAGCCCCTGGCGGAGGAAGCTGATGACGCCCATGAGCAGGAACACGGCCAGCCCGAACAGCGCGACGTTGCCGTAGGTGAAGTGCAGGCCGCCGATCTCCACGGCTACAGGGCCCCCTTGGTGGACGGGATGCCGTGCACCTTCGGGTCGAACGCGACGGCGTCGCGCAGCGCCCGCGCCAGCGCCTTGAACTGGGCCTCCACGATGTGGTGGGCGTTGCGGCCGTACGGGACGTGCACGTGCAGGCAGATCTGGGCGTTGAAGGCGAACGACTCCAGCACGTGCCGGGTCATCGTGGTGTCGTAGTCCGGGCCGATCATCGGCGCCATGCCGTCGGGCTCGGAGTGCACCAGGTACGGGCGGCCCGCGATGTCGACGGTGACCTGGGCGAGCGCCTCGTCCAGCGGGACGGCGGCGCTGGCGAAGCGGCGGATGCCCGACTTGTCGCCGAGCGCCTGCCGGAACGCCTGACCGAGCGCGATCGCGGTGTCCTCGATCGTGTGGTGGCCGTCGATGTGCAGGTCGCCGGTGGTCTTGACGGTCAGGTCGAACGACCCGTGCTTGCCGAGCTGGGCCAGCATGTGGTCGAAGAAGCCCACCCCGGTGGCGACGTCGACCCGGCCGGTGCCGTCCAGGTCGATCTCCACCAGGACCTCGGTCTCCTTGGTCCCCCGCTCGACGCGTCCGGTGCGGCTCACAGAATCTCCTTGAATGCGGTGCGGAAGGCGGCCATCTCCTCGGGCGTGCCGACGCTGACCCGCAGCCACTCGGGCGGGCCGACCTCGCGGATCAGCACGCCCCGGTCGAGCAGGCCCTGCCAGATCCGCCGCCGGTCGGGGAAGGTGCCGAACAGCACGAAGTTGGCGTCGGAGTCGGCCGCCGTGAGGCCCTCGCGGCGCAGCCAGGCCACCAGGTCGTCGCGTTCGCGGCGCAGCAGCTCGACGGTGGCCAGCAGCTCGTCGCCGTGGGCGAGGGCCGTGCGGGCCACCGCCTGGGTCACCGCCGACAGGTGGTACGGCAGCCGCACCAGCAGCAGCGCGTCCACCACGGCGGGGTCGGCGGCCAGGTACCCCAGGCGGGTGCCGGCCATCGCGAACGCCTTGGACATGGTCCGCGTGACGATCAGCCGCGGGCGGCCCGGCAGCAGCGTCAGCGCCGACGGGCTCCCCTCGCGGCGGAACTCGGCGTACGCCTCGTCCACCACCACCATGCCGGGCGCCGCGTCCAGCACCGCCTCGATCACCTTCGGCGGCAGCGCGGTGCCGGTGGGGTTGTTGGGCGAGGTGAGGAACACCACGTCCGGCCGGTGCCGCTCGATCGCCGCGACGGCGGCGTCGGGGTCGATGCCGAAGTCCTCGTCGCGGTGGGCGTTCACCCAGGCGGTGGCGGTCACCCGGGTGATGATCGGGTGCATCGAGTACGACGGCTCGAAGCCGAGCGCGGTGCGCCCCGGCCCGCCGAACGCCTGCAGGATCTGCTGGATGATCTCGTTGGAGCCGTTGGCGGCCCACACGTGCCGCGCGGTCAGCCCGGCGCCGGGGGTGTCGGCGTTGAGGAACGCCGCCAGGTCCTCGCGCAGCGCCGTCGCGTCGCGGTCGGGGTAGCGGTTCAGGCCCGCGGCGGCCGCGGCCGCGGCCTCGCCGATCGCCTTCACCAGCCGCTCGGACGGCGGGTAGGGGTTCTCGTTGGTGTTGAGCGCGACGGGCACGTCCAGCTGCGGCGCGCCGTAGGGCTCCCGGCCGCGCAGGTCGTCGCGGATGGGCAGGTCGGCCAGAGACGTCACCGCTCCACCTCCGGGATCGTCCAGCCGAAGCGCGCCTTGAGGGCGGCGCCGTGCGCGGGCAGGTCCTCGGCCTCGGCGAGCGCGACGACCCGGGCGGTGGCCTCGGCCAGGGCGTCGCGGTCGTACTCGACGACGTGGATGCCGCGCAGGAACGTCTGCACCGACAGCCCCGAGGAGTGGCAGGCGCACCCGCCGGTCGGCAGCACGTGGTTGGAGCCGGCCAGGTAGTCGCCCAGCGACACCGGCGCGTGCGTCCCGATGAAGATCGCCCCGGCGTTGCGGACGCGCGCGGCGACCTCCCGGGCGTCGGCGGTGTGGATCTCCAGGTGCTCGGCGGCGTAGGCGTCCACCACCCGCAGGCCGGCCTCGATGTCGTCGACCAGCACGATGCCGGACTGCCGGCCGGCCAGCGCCTCGGTGATCCGCTGGACGTGCCGGGTGCGGGCGACCTGCGCCTTGAGCTCCCGCTCCACCGCGTCGGCCAGCTCGGGCGCGTCGGTGACCAGCACGGCGGCGGCGAGCGTGTCGTGCTCGGCCTGGCTGATCAGGTCGGCCGCCACGTGCACCGGGTCGGCGGTGCGGTCGGCGAGGATGGCGATCTCGGTCGGGCCCGCCTCGGAGTCGATGCCGATCACGCCCTTGAGCAGCCGCTTGGCGGCCGCGACGTACACGTTGCCCGGCCCGGTCACCAGGTCGGCGCGGGGGCACTCGGCGGTGCCGTAGGCGAACATCGCGATCGCCTGGGCGCCGCCGACCGCGTACACCTCGTCCACGCCCAGCAGCGCGCACGCCGCCAGGATCGCCGGGTGCGGCCGGCCGCCGAACTCGCGCTGCGCGGGCGAGGTGACCGCCAGGGACTCGACCCCGGCCTCCTGGGCGGGCACCACGTTCATGACCACGCTGGACGGGTAGACGGCCCGCCCGCCCGGCACGTACAGCCCCACGCGCCGCACCGGCACCCACCGCTCGGTGACGGTGCCGCCGGGCACGACCCGCGTGGTGACGTCGGCGCGGCGCTGGTCGCGGTGCACCAGGCGGGCGCGGCGGATCGACTCCTCCAGCGCGTCCCGCACGGCCGGGTCGAGGGCGTCGAGGGCCTCTTGGAGCGCCTCCGCCGGGACCCGGGCGGACTCCAGGTCCACCCCGTCGAACGCCAGGGTGTGCTCCCGCACGGCCTCGGCGCCCCTATGCCGCACGTCCTCGCAGATCGGCCGCACCTTCTCCAGGGCGGCCTCGACGTCGAGTTCGGCGCGGGGCAGCACGTCGCGCAGGTCGTCCGGAAGGGAACCGCGCAGGTCGATACGGGAAATCACCCGTCCAGTCTACGGAGTGCCGCGGTTCCCCGACGCCACGTCTCACGCACCGAGACGCCCAGGTCAGGGGCGTTTTCGCGGGGTCCGCCGGGTGGCCGATATCACCCTCGGAGGGTGCCGTCGAGGACGGTGACGGCGTGCCCGACCAGCGACACGCGGTCGCCGCGCACCACCGTCCGCACGTCGCCGCCGCGCGCGGACGCCTGGTGGCCGAGCAGGTCGTCGCGGCCGAGCTCCGCGCTCCAGTACGGGGCCAGCGCGCAATGGGCCGAGCCGGTCACCGGGTCCTCGTCGACGCCGACCGCGGGGGCGAAGACGCGGGAGACGTAGTCGTGCCGGGAGCCCGGGGCGGCCGGGGCCGTGACGATCACGGTGCGGACGTCCAGCCGCGCGAGCGCGGCGATGTCGGGGGCGAGCGCGCGGACGGCCGCCTCGTCCGCGACCCGCGCGAGCAGGTCCGGCTGGGCGTTGCGGCCGACCCACGAGATCGTCGCGCCGAGCGCCGCGGCCAGCCCCTCGGGTTCGTCCACTCGCTCGGGCGGGGCGGCCGGGAAGTCCATGGCGAGCGCGCCGCCGTCGGCGCGCGTCACGGTGAGCACTCCGCTGCGCAGGGTCCGGAACCGGATGGGCCGGTCGGGCGGCACCGTGCCCGTCTCATACAGCGCGTGCCCGCTCGCCAGCGTGGCGTGGCCGCACAGCGCGATCTCCACCGTCGGCGTGAACCACCGCAGCTCGAACTCCTCGCCCACGGGGCGGACGAACGCCGTCTCAGAGTGCCTCATCTCGGCCGCCACCCGCTGCATCCAGGCGGGGTCGGCGGCCTCCTCCAGCAGGCAGACGCCCGCGGGGTTCCCGGCGAACGGACGATCGGTGAACGCGTCGACGACCAGCATCCTCATGCCCGCACGTTAGCCGCCTCGGGCGGGACGGCGTCACGGCCGGTCGCGGGCAGCGGCCCGCTTCAGGGCGCCGCCGGGCTTCAGACTGTGAGAATCCGGGGCGTTTGTGATCACCCGCGCCGGACGTAGTCTGGCCCCGTGGGCGCCGCACGGCGTCAGGGGCGCACGGTGAGAGCCTCCAGGGGCCGGAGGCGACCGGGAGGAACGGTGACCGAACGGCTTCCCCTGTTCCCGCTGAGGACGGTGCTCTTCCCGGGCCTGGTGCTGCCGCTGCACCTGTTCGAGGAACGCTACCTCATGCTGGTCCGCGACCTGCTGGAGCGGCCCGAGCCGCGGCGGTTCGGCGTGATCGGCATCGAGCTGGGCCACGAGGTGGGCGCCGAGTCGGTGCGCCGCCTGGCGGGCGTGGGCTGCGTCGCCGAGGTGCGCGCCGTGAGCCCGCGCCCCGACGGGCGGTACGACGTCGTCACGGTCGGCGGCCGCCGCTTCCGGCTCGAGCGGGTCGACCGGACGATGCCCTACCTGTGCGCCGACGTGGAACTGCTGCCGGAGGAGGAGGGCGCGGGCGCCGGGCCGCTGGCGCACCGGGTGCGGCTGCTGTACCAGCTGTACCGGCACCGGCTGGCCGCGGCGGGCGCGGAGGTCGCCGAGCCGGTGGACCTCCCCGAGGACCCGGTGCGGCTGTCGTACCTGATCGCGGCCGCGGTCGTGCTGGACGGGCCCGAGAAGCAGCGGCTGCTGGAGGCCGAGGACGCGGCGCGGCGGCTGCGCCTCGAACGGGAGCTGCTGGTGCGCGAGACCCGGCTGCTGGACATGCTGCCCACGGTGCCCGCCGGGCAGTTCCTGGACCACGCCGTCCACCCGAACTGAGCCGCGCCGAACCGAGCCGCGCCGAACCGAGCCGCGCTGAAACAGAGGCGGCGGGGCCGGGCGGAAACCCGCGTGCGCCGCTGGGACGTGATCGGCAGACTGGCCGCATGAGCTCAGCCAGGTCCTCGTCCGGGAGGAAGGCCAAGGCCGGCGGCACTCCGGCGACCGCGGCGGCCGCCCGGGCGGACATCGACTTCACGCTGCACGCCTACGAGGTCGACCCCCAGGCGGACAACTACGGGCAGGCCGTCGCCGACGCCCTGGGCGTGCCGCACGAGCGGCTGTTCAAGACGCTGGTGGCCGAGGTGGACGGCAGGCTCGCCGTCGCCGTGGTGCCGGTGTCGGCCACGCTGGACCTCAAGGCGCTGGCCGCGGCGGTCGGCGGCAAGAAGGCGCGCATGGCCGACCCCGCGGACGCCGAACGCGCCACCGGGTACGTGGTGGGCGGCATCAGCCCGCTCGGGCAGCGGCGCCGGCTGCCGACCGTGGTGGACGCCTCCGCGTCAGGGTTCGCGACCGTCTACGTCTCGGCCGGCCGGCGCGGACTGCAGATCGAGCTGTCCCCGGGGGACCTGATCCGCCTCACCGGCGCCGCCGTCGCCCCCGTCGCCCGCGCCGGGTAGCCGCCGGACGACCGCTTCGGCCGCGCCGTAGGCGGCCACGGCCAGCAGCGGCCAGAACACCAGCACGCCGGTGGCGCGCAGGTCGGCCACGCCGGTGACGGTGCGCCCGTCGGGCGCGCCGCGCAGCGCCCGCTCGTACTCGGCCAGCCCCACCTGGTGGCCGACGCGCCACGCCAGCAGCGCGGCCGCCAGCCCGCCCAGGGCGAGGCCGAACAGCAGGGGGATGTCGTTGCCGCGCCCTCCGGCCAGGTAGGCCAGCAGTCCGCAGATCAGCCCGGCCGCGGCCCCGACCAGCGCGAACGTCCCGTCGACGGCGATCGGGCCCTGGCCTTCGGGGTCGGCCGGCAGCACCTGCCCGCGGAAGACGACGTAGGTCACGTCCGGGGCGAGCCGCGCCCACAGCAGCCCGGCGGGCACGCCGAGGAGGGCGACGAGGACGGTGACGACCGCACAGGTCCGCAAGGCACTCCCCGACGGTCGCCGCACCTCGTACGCTCCCTGGTATGGCCGTGCGTCCCCTTGGCGAGACGTGATGTCTCCTGACAGCGAAAGCCTAGCCTGCCAGGTGTGGGCAAACGACAGTCGTGTGGTGTCCGATTCCCGCCCCAGAGCGGCCGTCTCCCTGGGATAATGTGCCCGACATGTCCGGATTCAGCCCCGCGTTCCAACGCCTCGGCGCCGCCCTCGCGGCGGTCGTCCTCCAGCAGCAGGAGACCCTCGCCGAGTTCCTGCCCCGCGAGGACTGGAGCGCCGACCTGACCGCCCGCACCTACACCAGCGGCGGCGTCACGGTCCGGGTGTCGCTGCTCGGCAGCTACGCCGTCCGCGAGCGCACCTGGCTGTGGGGCTGGGCCAACCCGCAGTTCGGCGAGCGGCATCCGTCCGTCGAGCCGACCCTGGTCATCCGCGCCCTGGGGGAACGGCTCGGCATCCCCGAGTTCACCACCCCCGAGATCGACCTGTCCTGGTACACCGGCCCCGCCGGCCACGGCGGCGAGCTGATCGCCATGGCCGCCGGCGGCGTGCTGGGCGGCGGCGGCTACATCGGGGCGGGCTACGACGGCGGCTCGGCGTACCTGCACGTCGACGATCCGCAGGCGCCGCCCGCCGCCTGGGACCCGGTGCCGGTGCCGCGGCTGCTGGCGAACGCCGTCAGCCTCTTCCCCCACCACCCGCAGCTCACCCTCGCCCGGCTGCTCAGCCACCACCGCGTGCCGTTCCGCGAGGCGCCCGGCCTGACCGAGGCGCGCCTGCCCGACGGCGGCGTGGCCCGGGCCCGCTTCGACGACCTCGGCCGCTTCGTCGACTGGCAGGCCGAGCATTCCGCCCCCGCGCCGTCGGCGACGCCCGTCACGCCCTGACGCCGCCGACGCGCGGGCCGCGAGCGGCGGACGCCGCCCGCGGCCCGATGTGCGACGCGGCCCCGCGGGGCCGCCCGCGCGGTGTCAGCCCAGGCAGGACGGGCCGAGGAGCTGCTTGAGGTCGCCCATGAGAGCGGGCGACGGGGACACGCGGAGCCTGTCGTCCAGGCGGACGACCGTGGTCCGCGGACCGTTCTGCACATGCAGGTGCACCTCGGACGTGCCCGGGTGGTCGGTGAGGACCTCCTTCAGCCGCGCCACCACCGGCGGGGTGCAGCGGCTGAGCGGCATGGTGACGTTCAGCGGCCCCGAGCCCTCGGTGACGGTCAGGTCCGGCTGCGTCACCTCCATCGCGATGATCTTGGCGACGTCCTCGCGCTTGTCGACGCGGCCCTTGACCACGAGGATCGCGTCCTCGGCCAGCAGCGTGGAGCACAGCTGGTAGGTGGACGGGAAGCACATCACCTCGATGGAGCCGCCCAGGTCCTCCAGCTGGAACATGGCCCACGAGTTGCCCTGCTTGGTGACCTTGCGCTGCAGGCCCGACAGCAGGCCCGCCACGACCACCACCTGCCCGTCGGGCCGCTCGCCCTCGGTCAGCGCCGAGATCGAGCAGTCGGCCTCCCGCTCCAGGATGTGCTCGACGCCCAGCAGCGGGTGGTCCGAGACGTACAGGCCGAGCATCTCCCGCTCGAACGACAGCAGCGTGGTCTTGTCCCACTCCTCGCCGTCGGGGATGGCCACCGCGAACGCGCTGCCGCCGGCGTCCTCCTCCAGCGCGCCGAACAGCGAGTCCTGGCCGACGGCCTCCTTGCGCTTGATGTCGATGACCGAGTCGATGGCCTGCTCGTGCACCATCAGCAGCGACTTGCGCTTGTGCCCGAGCTCGTCGAACGCGCCCGCCTTGATCAGCGACTCCACGACGCGCTTGTTGCACACCTGCGAGGGGACCTTGTTGAGGAAGTCGTTGAAGTCGGTGAAGCGGCCCTTCTCCTGGCGCGCCTTGATGATGCCCTCGACGACGTTGGCGCCGACGTTGCGCACCGCCGACAGGCCGAAGCGGATCTCCTTGTCGCCCATCGGGGTGAAGTCGGCGTCGGAGGTGTTGACGTCGGGCGGCAGGACCTTCAGGCCCATCCGGCGGCACTCGTTGAGGTACAGGGCGCTCTTGTCCTTGTCGTCGCCGACGGAGGTGAGCAGCGCCGCCATGTACTCGGCCGGGTAGTTGGCCTTCAGGTACGCCGTCCAGTACGACACCAGGCCGTAGGCGGCGCTGTGCGCCTTGTTGAAGGCGTAGTCGGAGAAGGGGACCAGGATGTCCCACAGGGTCTTGATGGCGTCGTCGGAGTAGCCGCGCTCGCGCATGCCCTCGGAGAACGGCTTGAACTCCTTGTCCAGGACCTCCTTCTTCTTCTTGCCCATCGCCCGGCGCAGCAGGTCCGCTTGCCCCAGCGTGTACCCGGCGACCTTCTGGGCGATCGACATGACCTGCTCCTGATAGACGATCAGGCCGTAGGTCGTGCCGAGGATGTCCTTGAGCGGCTCCTCCAGCTCGGGGTGGATCGGGGTGATCTCCTGCTGGCCGTTCTTGCGCAGCGCGTAGTTGATGTGGGAGTTGGCGCCCATCGGGCCCGGCCGGTAGAGCGCGCCGACCGCGGAGATGTCCTCGAAGTTGTCGGGCTTCATCATCCGCAGCAGCGCGCGCATCGGCCCGCCGTCGAACTGGAACACGCCGAGGGTGTCGCCGCGGCCGAGCAGCTCGTAGGTCTTGGGGTCGTCGAGCGGCAGCTCCAGCAGGTTGAGCTCGATGCCCTTGTTCTGCTTGATCCCCTTGAGCGCGTCGTCGATGATCGTCAGGTTGCGCAGGCCCAGGAAGTCCATCTTCAGCAGGCCCAGCGTCTCGCAGGTCGGATAGTCGAACTGCGTGATGATCGCGCCGTCGGAGTCCCGCCGCATGATCGGGATGTGATCGGTGATCGTCTCGCCGCTCATGATGATCCCGGCGGCGTGCACGCCGGTCTGGCGGATCAGCCCCTCCAGGCCCTGCGCCAGGTCGATGACCTGCTTGACGTCGGACTCCTCCTCGTAGAGCTTGCGCAGCTCCGCCGCCTCGTGGTAGCGGGGGTGCTTCTCGTCGAAGATGCCCGACAGCGGGATGTCCTTGCCCATGACGGCGGGCGGGAACGCCTTGGAGATGCGGTCGCCCAGCGCGTACGGGAAGCCCAGGACGCGCCCGGCGTCCTTGATCGCGGCCTTCGCCTTGATGGTGCCGAACGTGCAGATGAAGGCGACCTTGTCCTCGCCGTACTTCTCGGTGGTGTACCGGATGACCTCGGCGCGCCGATCTTCAGGGAAGTCGATGTCGATGTCGGGCATGGACGCGCGCTCGGGGTTGAGGAACCGCTCGAAGATCAGCCCGTGCTGCAGGGGGTCCAGGTCGGTGATGCCCATCGCGTAGGCGACCAGCGAGCCGGCGGCGCTGCCCCGGCCCGGCCCGACCAGGATGCCGTTGCGCTTGGCCCACATGATGAAGTCGGCCACCACGAGGAAGTACGAGGGGTACCCCTTGCCGAGGATGACCTCCATCTCGTACTCGGCCTGCTTGCGGTACTTCTCGGGGATCCCGTCGGGGAACCGCCGCTCCAGGCCCTTCCAGACCTCCTTGCGGAACCAGCTCTCCTCGGTCTCGCCCTCGGGCACCGGGAAGCGCGGCATCAGGTCGTGGTGCTCGAACATCCCGGTCGTGTCGACCCGCTCGGCGATGAGCAGCGTGTTGCGGCACCCCTCGGCCCAGATGTCGGAGGTGTCGAGCGCGCGCATCTCCTCGGGCGACTTGATGTAGTAGCCGGTGCCGTCGAACCGGAACCGGTCGGGGTCGGCGAGCTGCTTGCCGACCTGGACGCACAGCAGCGCGTCGTGCGCGGTGGCCTCGGCCTCGTGGGTGTAGTGCGAGTCGTTGGTGACCACCGGCGGGATGCCGAGCTTCCTGCCGATCTCCAGGAGGCCGTCGCGGACCCGGCGCTCGATCTCCAGCCCGTGGTCCATCAGCTCCAGGAAGTAGTTCTCCTTGCCGAAGATCTCCTGGAAGGTGGCGGCGGCCTTGAGGGCCTCGTCGAACTGCCCGAGCCGCAGCCGGGTCTGGATCTTGCCGGAGGGGCAGCCCGTGGTGGCCATCAGCCCCTCGGAGTGCTCGGCCAGCAGCTCCTCGTCCATGCGGGGGTACTTGAAGACGAAGCCCTCGGTGTAGGAGCGGCTGGACAGCTTGAACAGGTTGTGCAGGCCGGTCTTGTCGCGCGCCCAGATCGTCTTGTGGTTGATCAGCCCGCCGCCGGACACGTCGTCGCGCTTCTGGCTGGGCTCGCCCCACTGGACCTTCTTCTTGTGGAAGCGGGACTCGGGCGCCATGTACGCCTCGATGCCGATCACGGGGGTCACGCCGGCGTCCTTGGCGTGCTTCCAGAAGTCGTAGGCGCCGTGCATGTTGCCGTGGTCGGTCATGGCGATCGCGGGCATCTTCTGCCGCGTGACCTCTTCGAACAGCGGATCGAGCCGCGCGGCCCCGTCCAGCATGGAGTACTCGGTGTGCACGTGAAGATGGACGAACGAGTCCGCCATGCCCGCTGCGCCTCCTGATTGCAAGCGACCGCGCACGCACCCTCGGGCGCGTGGTTGCGTTATCCGTTCCGGGGGAAGACCGCCGCCCGGGCGAGCGCCCGGGACGGCACGGCTCTGAGAGCCTAACCCGCCCTTCGGACGCTCCGCGCCCCGACACTCCGGGATGTCCGCCTGCCCCCTGTTCGCCCCATCACGTCCCCAACCTGCCCTTTTGGCGGCGATACGACGCTTCTCCTGCTGCCCGGATGACCGGCGCGGCGTCGGACACCCGGAAGAGCGCGGTGACGGCGGCTAGCGACGAGGCGGGCGGCGGGCCCGGCGGTAGGCGCCCGGCGGAACGCCGACGATGCGTTTGAAGTGGCGGGTCAGGTGGGCCTGGTCGGCGAACCCCGTCCGCGCCGCCACCTCCGCGGGGCGCAGTCCCTTGTCGAGCAGTCTGCGGGCGTGCTGGACGCGCACCTGGTTGAGATAGGCGTGGGGCGGCAGGCCCGTCGCGGCCCGGAAAGCGCGGATGAGGCGGAACGGGCGCGTGCCCACGGCTTCGGCCAGCTCCTCCAGCGTGGGCGGGTTCACCATGCGGTCGTGCAGGATGTCGCGGGCGGCGCGCACGGAGGGCGGCAGGGCCGTGCCGGTGTCGGCGGGGACGTTGCGGGCGTGGTGGCGCAGCACGCCCGCCAGGGCCGTGCGCAGAAGCGAGGAGGCCGCGAGGGCGTCTCCGCCTTCGCCGGCCCGGTGGGCGGCACGGACGAGGGCGGCGGCGGGCGTGGCCTCGATGACGCTCTGGGGGAAGTAGGGGGTGCCGCGCCGGGCCCCCAGCTCGGCGGCGACGTCGGCGACGACGTCCACCGCCGGGTACAGGACGCGGTAGGCCCACCCGCCCGGCGCTCCGGCGTACCCTGTGTGCACCACGTCGGGGTTGAGCGTGATCAAAGCACCCTTGGGGGCGCGTTCGGTGCTCCCCGCGTGCTCGAACGCCTCGACCCCCGCCTCGATCAGGGCGACGACGTACCCGTCGTGCGTGTGGCGGCTGAAGCGGTGGGTGACGTAGCGCGCCCGCAGCAGGTCCACGTCGGGCAGCGCGGGATGCCGCCAGTAATGAGCGACCTCCTGCGACACGACTGTCATCATAGGGCGATGGAGATCTCGCTGGTCACCGGCCCGCAGGAGCGGGCCGACGCCGAGAAGATCCGGTTCCGGGTGTTCGTCGACGAGCAGGGCGTGCCGCCGGAACTGGAGCTGGACGAGCACGACGCGGACGCCGACCACTTCCTGGCCCGGGTGGACGGCCGTCCCGTCGGCACGGTGCGGATGGTGCGGCGCGACGGCACGGGCGTGCTGGGACGGCTCGCCGTGCTGCCGGAGTCTCGGGGAGCGGGCCTGGGCGCGGCGCTGGTGCGGGCCGTCGAGCGGCACGCCCGGGAGGCGGGACTGCGGTCGGTGGAGCTGCACGCGCAGACGTCCGCGCGCGGCTTCTACGAGCGGCTCGGGTACGAGGCCTACGGCGAGGAGGACATCGAGGTGGGCATCCCCCACATCTGGATGAGAAAGCGCCTCTGATCGTCTCACCATGCAAGACGTTCGTATCGGGGAATGGCGTGTCGTGACGGCCGCACCTACGATGATGAGCGTGAACCGTCGCTATTCCGCGTTTATGCAGCCGGCTCCGGGTGAGCCGGTCGGCGCGGGCTGACAGGCGACGACCCCGGAGCCGGCTGAAGGCAGAGCCGTCGAGGCTCTGCCTTTTCTCATGGAGAGCGCGGCCCGGGCACGGACGGCAGCACCCTTCCTGACGGGCCGCCCGCCATCGCAGGGAGGGAACCGACATGTCGGACCAGACGCTCCAGCACGAGGAACTGCGCGTCACGATCCCCCGTGCCGAGGCCCTGGCCACTGTGGAGGAGGCGCGCGCGGCCATCGACGGGATCGACGCGGCGCTGGCCGCGCTGCTCGAACGGCGGGCCGCCGTGGCGGGGGTCGTGCAGCGCCTCAAACCCGTCGGGGGCTTCGCCGGACGCTGCCCCGACCGGGAGCGGCAGATCGTGGCGGCGATGGCCGAGCGCGCGCCGACGCTCGGGCCCGAGCGCCTGGCCCGCATCATGAACGCCGTCATCGAGGCGGGGCTGGAGGTGGCCGAACTCCAGCGCAGGAACGTTCAAGACGGGCACGGGCGCGGCTGACTACGGTCCCCGCCCATGACGGTGACGGAATCCGACGTGGAGGCCGCGCGGCGCCGTTCCGCGGCGATGCGGGACGGGCTCGGCGTGGGCCTGGGAGTGGGGGTGTCCGGCCTGGCCTTCGGGGCGGCCGCGGTCGCGGCCGGGCTGTCGGTGGCGCAGGCGTGCGCGCTGAGCCTGGTGGCGTTCACCGGCGCGTCCCAGTTCGCCCTGGTCGGCGTGATCGGCGGCGGGGGCGCGCTGGTGACGGGGACGCTGGGCGCGGTGCTGCTGGGCGGCCGCAACGCCCTGTACGGGCTGCGTCTGGCCGACCTGCTCCGGGTGCGGGGCCTGCGGCGCCTGGTGTGCGCCCACGTCGTCATCGACGAGACCACGGCGGTGGCGACCGCCCAGCCCGACCGCGCCTCGGCCCGCATCGGCTTCGCCACGACCGCGGTCAGCCTCTATCTGGCCTGGAACCTGTCGACGTTGCTGGGGGCGCTCGGGGCCGCCCGGGTGGGCGACCCCGCCGCCTTCGGCCTCGACGCGCTCGGCCCCGCGGCGTTCCTGGCCCTGCTGTGGCCCCGGCTCGCCGCGGGCGGGACGGAACGCCGGGTGGCGGCGGCCGCCGCCGTCATCGCGGTGGCCGCGACGCCGCTGCTGCCGGCCGGCGTGCCGATCATGCTCGCCGCCGCGGCGGCCCTGCCCGTACTGCTGCGCTCCGGACGCGGCGCCCGAACGGACGCGAAGGAGCGGCCGTGAACGTCTGGATCGCCGTGCTCGCCACCGGACTGGGCTGCTACGCGCTCAAGCTGGGCGGCCTGGTCGTGCCGCAGCGGGTCCTGGACGACCCCCGGGTGCGGCGGTTCGCCGACCTGGTCCCGGTGGCGCTGCTGACCGCGCTGATCGCCGTGCAGGCCCTGGCCCAGAACGGCTCGCTGGAACTGGACGCGCCGCGCCTGGCCGGCCTCGGCGCCGCGGTGGCGGCCCTGCTGCTGCGCGCCCCCTTCCTGGTCGTGCTGGTCGCGGCCGCGGGCGTGACCGCCGCCTTGCGCCTCGTCTAGCGCGTCCCGTCCGCGCGTCTCATTGAGCGCGCACCCGTCCGGGGGCGGTCAGGACTCGGCGCTGACGATCTCCAGGGCGCGAGCGAGGTCGTCCGGGTACGGGCTCTCGAACTCCACCCACTCGCCGAGGGTGGGGTGCTCGAACCCGAGGCGCACCGCGTGCAGCCACTGGCGCGTCACGCCGAGCCGGGCGGCCAGCGTGGGGTCGGCGCCGTAGGCCAGGTCGCCGACGCACGGGTGCCGGATCGCCGACATGTGCACGCGGATCTGGTGGGTGCGGCCGGTCTCCAGCTTGATGTCGAGCAGGGTGGCCGCCCGGAACGCCTCCACCGTGTCGTAATGGGTGATCGACGGCTTGCCGCCCGCCACCACGGCGAACCGGCCGTCGCCGGACGGGTGCCGGTCGATGGGCGCGTCCACGGTGCCGCGGAAGGGGTCCGGGTGGCCCTGCACCAGCGCGTGGTAGCCCTTGTCGACGCGGCGCTCCTTGAAGGCCCGCTTCAGACGCGAGTACGCGACCTCGCTCTTGGCCACGACCATCGCCCCGGTGGTGTTGGCGTCCAGCCGGTGCACGATGCCCTGCCGTTCGGCGGCGCCGCTGGTGGCCACGGTGTGCCCGGCGCCCAGCAGCCCGCCGAGCACGGTGGGGCCGGTCCACCCCGTGGTCGGGTGGGCGGCGACCCCGACGGGCTTGTCGACGACGACGATGTCGGCGTCCTCGTACAGGATCTTCATCCCGGGCACGGGCTCGGCGACCGGGGCGGGGGGCGCGGGCGGCGGCGGCAGCGTCACCTCCAGCCAGGCGCCCGCGTGCAGCCGCTCGGACTTGGCGACCTCGCGCCCGTCCAGCAGCACGTCGCCGGCGGCGATGATGTCGGCGGCCCGGGTGCGCGACAGCCCGAACAGCCGCGCCAGCGCGGCGTCCACGCGCTCGCCCTCCAGCCCGTCGGGGACGGGCAGACTGCGCACCTCGGCCATCAGGACCTCCCCTCCGGAGCCTCGGCGGCGCCGGAGCCGCCGTCGACGTCGCCATGAGCCTCAAAGTCGCCGTCGCCGCCGCCCGCCTCCCCGGCCGATGCGGGGACCGCCCCTGCGGGCCCGCGGCCCGCAGACCGCTCCTGCGGACCGTCGGCGGCGCCTTCTCGCCCGGACGCCCCGGCGTCCCCGGCGCCGTCCGCGCCGGCGCGGGATCCGCCGGGTTCAGCGGCCTGAGCGGGCTCGTCGGGCTCGGCAGGCTCGGAGGAGTCGGCGGGCTCGGCGTCGCCGACCCGGGTGCCGTCGAGCTGCAGACCGCGCGCCGCCAGCACGACCGCGAGCGCGCCGCCGCACACGATCGCCGAGTCGGCCAGGTTGAACACCGGCCAGTACGGCAGCTCGATCCAGTCGACCACGTGCCCCTTCAGCGGCGCGGGCGCCCGCAGCAGCCGGTCGACCAGGTTGCCGACCGCGCCGCCCAGCAGCAGCCCCAGGCAGACCGCCCACGGCAGGCTGCGCAGGTTGCGGGCGGTGCGCAGGATGGCCGCCACCACCGCGCACGCGATCAGCGTGAAGATGATCGTGTAGCCGGTGCCGATGGAGAAGGCGGCGCCGCTGTTGCGCGTCTCGCGCAGCGTCAGCAGGCCGCCGAGCAGCCGGATCGGCTCCCGGTCGGACAGGGCGGCCACCACGATGATCTTCGAGACCGCGTCCAGGGTCAGCGCGACCAGCGCGACCGCGACCAGGGTGCCCACACGGCGCGGCCGAGGCGATCCGGACGATCCCTCGGCCCCGCTCGTCGACGACTCGTTCGTGTCGTTCAGCGACGTTCCTCGCGTTGTTTGCATCTCACACATAGGGTCGCACGCGGGAACGCCTGAAGGCGCGCCTTGCCGATCGGCCTTCCGCACGACTCGCAGATCCCGTACGTGCCCGCGTCCATCCGCTGGACGGCCCGCTCGTTCTGGGCGAGCAGGTCACGCGCATTGTAGGTCAACGCCAGCTCGTGTTCGCGGGCGTAGGTCTTGGCGCCCGCGTCGGCCTGGTCGTCCCCCGCCGACACGGTGGAGTCCCCGTCGGCGATGTGCGTGGCGGTGGCCGCGATCTCCGCCTCCAGCGCGCTGCTCTCCTCGCGCAGCCGCGCGCGCACCTCGGCCAGCTCCTCCTCGGTCCAGCGCTCCTCGTCCTCGCGGACGGGCAGCTCGGCCGCCTTCGCCGCACTGCCCTCGGCCCGTTCGGCGGACTCGGCGGACCTGCCCGCCGCCGTCTTGCTCGCAGGGGTCTTGGCGGAGGACGACCTGGCCGCGCGCTTGGCCGACGTCCTGCGCCCGCCGCCCGCGGCGACCTTCGCCGGAGCCGCCGCGTCGGCGGTCCGGTCCTTGGCCTTCTTCTTGGCCGCGGCTCTCCTGCCGGGGGCGCGCGCGTCCATCCCGGAGGACGCGGCCGCGCCGGAGGGGGCGCCCGAGGCCGCGGGTCCACCGCGGGCCTGCCCACCGGGAGGCTTGTCCCCCTGAGCCGCGCCGGCCATTCCGGCCCCCCTCGCGCTGATGTCCTCCACACGCAGTGCGGGCAGCATAGGTCCCCTTTCACGGGACGGCAAACGACATGCGGCGACGCTCCACCACGCCGACGCGGATTACTGACCGCATATGCCCAGTCACGACCGCGCGGGAACCTCCGACCGGCCAGATCGCAAGAGTGACCTGGGTCACATTCCCCTGTCCTCCGGTGGCATCGCCGACGCGGACGGGAAGAGATTGAGGCCAGGGTGCGTTACCGTCACAGCCAGCGGCCTCATCGGCACGGCCTTGATGGGGACACCTGCCGCCGCAAGCAGCCATGAGCGACCCGGGGACGGTGCGAGCCCGGGGGCGGGCCCGGCGGTCAGATCACCCCGGAGCCGCCGGAAGAACCGCCCGCCCGCGCCGAGCGGGACGCCCCGTCGCGTCCCCCGCCGGCCGGACGGGCCCAGTAGACCCGGCAGCCGAGAGGCGAACGAAGCGGGTCGCGCCGCGGCGCGGCCAAGGAGGGTGGTACCGCGGGGCCCCACGGAGCCTCGTCCCTCCGGTCCACGTGCCGTCCATGTGAGCATCCGGAGGTCCGCCCGTGAGTCGTCGGTTCCGCCCGCTGCCCGCGCAGGTCGACCTGCCCGCCCTGGAGCGGGAGATGCTGCGCCGCTGGCGGGAGAACAGGATCTTCGAGCGCTCCCTGGAGCGCACCGCGTCCGGGCCGCGCTGGACGTTCTACGAGGGCCCGCCCACCGCCAACGGCATGCCGGGCGTGCACCACGTCGAAGCCCGGGTCTTCAAGGACGTCTTCCCCCGCTTCAAGACGATGAAGGGCTTCCACGTGCCCCGCAGGGCCGGATGGGACTGCCACGGCCTGCCCGTCGAGGTCGCGGTGGAGCGGGAGCTCGGCCTGTCCGGAAAGAAGGACATCGAGACCTACGGCGTGGCGGAGTTCAACCGGCGCTGCCGCGAGTCGGTGCTGCGCCACGTGGACGCCTTCGAGGAGATGTCGGACCGGCTGGGCTTCTGGGTGGACACGGCCAAGGCCTACCGCACCATGGACCCCGATTACATCGAGTCCGTGTGGTGGTCCCTGAAGGTCGTGTTCGACAAGGGACTGCTGTTCCGCGACTTCCGCATCACCCCCTACTGCCCGCGGTGCGGCACCGGCCTGTCCGACCACGAGCTCGGCCAGCCCGGCGGGTACGAGACGGTCACCAGCCCGTCGGTCTACGTGCGCATGCCCGTCACGGCCGGCCCCCTCGCCGACCTCGGCGCGTCCCTGCTCACCTGGACCACCACCCCGTGGACGCTGGTGTCCAACACCGCGGTCGCCGTCCACCCCGACGTCGCCTACGTCGCGGCCCGCCCGGCGGGGTCCGACGAGGTGCTGGTCGTCGCCGAGCCGCTCCTGGACCAGGTCTTGGGAGAGGGGGCGGAACGGCTCGCCGCGTTCCAGGGCGCCGAACTGGAACGCACCCCCTACCGGCGCCCGTTCGACCTGGTCGACATCCCCGACGCGCACTACGTGGTGCTGGGCGACTACGTCACCGTCGAGGACGGCACCGGTCTCGTCCACCAGGCGCCGGCGTTCGGCGCCGACGACATGGCCGTCTGCCGCGCCTACGGCATGCCCGTCGTCAACCCGATCGGCCCCGACGGGCGGTTCCTGCGCGAGGTCCCCCTGGTGGGCGGCATGTTCTTCAAGAACGCCGACGCGCCCCTCATCGCCGACCTCGAGGCCCGCGGACTGCTGTACCGCGGCGGCGAGCTGGAGCACAGCTATCCGCACTGCTGGCGCTGCCACACGCCCCTGCTCTACTACGCGCTGCCCGCCTGGTACATCCGCACCACCCAGATCAAGCAGCGGCTGCTGGAGGAGAACGAGCGGACCAACTGGTTCCCCGAGACCGTCAAGCACGGCCGCTACGGGGAATGGCTGCGCAACAACGTCGACTGGGCGCTGTCCCGCAGCCGCTACTGGGGGACGCCGCTGCCGCTGTGGGTGTGCGAGGCCGACGACGACCACGTCACGTGCGTCGGCTCCCTGGCCGAATTGGGCGAGCTGGCCGGGCGGGACCTGTCGACCCTGGACCCGCACCGCCCCTATGTGGACGAGGTCGTCTTCCCCTGCCCGCAGTGCGGTGCGCAGGCCCGCCGCGTGCCCGACGTCATCGACGCCTGGTACGACTCAGGGGCGATGCCGTTCGCGCAGTGGGGCGCCCCGCACCGCAACAAGGAGATCTTCGAGTCGTCCTACCCCGCCCAGTACATCTGCGAGGCGCAGGACCAGACGCGCGGCTGGTTCTACTCCCTCATGGCCGTCGGCACCCTGGTGTTCGACCGCTCCTCCTACGAGAACGTGCTGTGCCTGGGGCTGATCCTGGCCGAGGACGGCCGCAAGATGAGCAAGCACCTGGGCAACATGCTCGAGCCCATCCCGCTCATGGACAAGCACGGCGCCGACGCGCTGCGCTGGTTCATGCTCGCCAGCGGCATGCCGTGGGCTTCGCGCCGGGTGGGCCACAACGCCCTGGAGGAGATCGTCCGCAAGGTGCTCCTCACCTACTGGAACACCGCGTCGTTCCTGGTGCTGTACGCCGACGCCGCCGCGGCCCAGGGCGGCCGCCCGTGGACGCCGGAGCGGAGGGACGAGGCCCCCGCCCCCGCCGACCGCCCCCTTCTGGACCGCTGGGCCCTGGCCGAACTGCACCGCACCGTCCGCGAGGTGGACGCCGCCCTGGAGCGGTTCGACTCGGCCGCCGCGGGACGCCGCCTCGCCGAATTCATCGACGACCTGTCGAACTGGTATGTGCGCCGCTCCCGGCGGCGCTTCTGGGAGGGGCCCGACACCCCCGCCGGAGCCGCCGCGTTCGCCACGCTCTACGAGTGCCTGGAGACCCTGACCCGGCTCATGGCGCCGATGGTGCCGTTCATCACCGACTATGTCTGGGACGCGATCCGTCCCGCCGACGCCCCCGAGTCGGTGCACCTGGCCGACTGGCCCGCCGTCCGCGAGGACCTGATCGACCCGCGGCTGACCGCCCAGATGGGCCTCGTGCGCCGCCTGGTGGAGCTGGGCCGGTCCGCGCGGGCCGCCAGCGGGGTGCGCACCCGCCAGCCCCTCGGCCGCGCCCTCGTCGGCGCGCCCGGCTGGCCGGACCTGCCCGACGAACTGCGCGCCCAGATCGCCGAGGAGCTCAACGTCACGGCCCTGCAGGACCTGTCGTCCATCGGCGGCGACCTCGTCCACTACCAGGTCAAGCCCAACTTCCGCGCGCTGGGCCGCCGCTTCGCCAAGGACACGCCCAAGGTCGCCGAGGCGGTCGCCGCCGCCGATCCGGCCGCGCTCGCCGCCGCCCTGCGCGCCGACGGGTCCGCCGCCGTCGAGGCGCCCGGCGTCGGCACCGTGGCCCTCTCCCCCGCCGAGGTGATCGTCACCGAACGGCCGCGCACCGGCTGGGCCGTGGAGAGCGCCGCGGGCGAGACGGTCGCGCTCGACCTGACCGTGACGCCCGAGCTGCGGCGCGCCGGCCTGGTCCGCGAGGTGGTCCGGCTGCTGCAGGACGCCCGCAAGGCCGCGGGGCTGGAGGTCACCGACCGCGTCCTGCTGTGGTGGCGCGCCTCCGGCGACGACCTCGCCGAGGCCCTGCGCGACCACGGCGCGCAGATCGCCGCCGAGGTCCTGGCCGTCGACGTCCGCGAGGGCCGCCCGGACGAGGACCTGCCCGCCCGCCGCGACGACGCGCTGGGGCTGACGTTCTGGCTGCGCCGCGCCGACGCCTGAGCGGCCAGTTGCCCGAAAGGGGTTCTTCACGATGCATCGCGTTTGCGATGATGGCGACGTGAACCTGCCCGAACACTCCTCTTCCACCGACCCGGCCCCGTCGCCGTCGGCCGCCGAGCGGTCCGACCCGGCGCGGCCGCCCGCGTCCGGGCCGGCACCGGGCGACGCGGCCGCGGACCCGGCGCTGCTGCGCGCCTCGGACGCCGACCGGGACCGGGTCGCCGACCTGCTGCGCGAGGCCCTCGCCGAGGGGCGCATCACCCCGGAGGAGCACGCCGAGCGGATCGACGCGGTCTACCGGGCGAAGACCTACGCCGAGCTGACCCCCCTGGTCTCGGACATCCCCGGGGCCGCCGAGCAGGCCCCTCTCCCGCCCGAGGCCTCCCGGCCGCGCGTCAGCCTGCGCAAGGAGGCGGCGGCCCCGAACCTGCCGCCGCCCGAGCGGCAGCCCACGTCCCTCGTCGCGATCTTCTCGGGGGCGCAGCGGCGGGGACGCTGGCTGGTCGAGCCCACCACCAACGTCAACTGCGTGTTCGGCGGCGTGGAGCTGGACTTCCGGAAGGCCGTGCTGTCGCAGGCGGAGGTGACCGTCAACGTCTCCTGCCTGTTCGGCGGCGTGGAGGTCGTCGTGCCGCCGGGCGTCCGGGTGACCAACTCCGTCTCGGCGGTCTTCGGCGGGGTGGAACTGCCGGACGACGACCCGTTGGAACCGGACGCGCCGGTCGTCCGGTTGACCGGATTCCTGCTGTTCGGCGGCGTCAGGGTGCAGCGCCGCGCCCTGGACGGCACCGGCGACCGCCGACACGAGGGTCGCGACGAGGTGCGCGAGCGGCTGCGCGAGCACCGCCGGGAGATCCGCGAACACCGCCGGGAACTGCGCGAGCACCGTCGGGAGCTGCGCGAGGCGCACCGCCGCGGACGCCGGGATCTGTGACCCGGGCGTCGGGAGGCGGCGTCAGGAGCAGGCGTCAGGAGGAGGTCTGGTCGCGGTCGGGCTGGCAGACCAGGCAGGGCGTGCAGCCCCGCGCGACGGCCTCCGCCCGGGACAGGGTGTCCAGGTCCTCCGCCTCGTCGCCGATGTCCTCGATCAGCGCGCAGTCGACGCGGTGGTAGCGCTTGGTCCCGCTGAGGATGCGCACCTGCGGGCCGTCCGCATCGGCCGGCTCGCCCGCCTCGGCTCCCGCCCCCGGCTTCTCGGAGTCCGGGGCGGCCTGCTTCCCGGCGGCCGGGGCGGCCTGCTTCCCGGCGGCCGGGGCGGCCTGTTTCCCGGCGGCCGGGGCGGCCGCGTGCGCCGCGTCCCGCGCGGGCGCCGGGACGTCCGTTCCGGAGGCGTCCGCCTCGCGGGCGGTCGGCGGGATGGGCCGCGTCGTCGTGGTGTCAGCGAACGCGGTGTCGGCGGACGTGTTGTCGGCGGACGCGGCGTCGCCCGCGTCGCCCTCGGCGGCGGTCGTCGACGCCGCGGGCCCGGCCGACGGGCTCTCGGCGGAGCCGCGCGCGGCGGGCTCCTGCGCGGCGGCGCCGCCGGACGGCCGCGACGCGGCGGCCTCACCGGGCAGCGGCCACGCGGACGGCGGTGCGCTCGTCGACGCGGAGGCGCCCGGCGCGGGCCGGTCCGACGCCGGCGCGGCGGAGGCCGGCTCGGCGGACGCAGACGGGGACACGGACGCGGACGGGGACGCCGAGCGGCCGGATCCGGCCACGGGCTCGGCCGACGCCGTGGAGCGGGCCTGCCCGCCGGCCCCGGCGGGCACCGACACCGCGGCGCGCGCCGCCAGAGCGGTGTCGGGCATGCAGGCGGTGCAGGGGCTGAACCCCTCCTCCTTGGCCTCGATGTAGGTCAGCTCGTCCTTGTCGCGCCCCGCCAGCTGCCGGCAGGTGTCCAGGTGGTAGCGGCGGCGGCCGCGCACCACGTACACCAGGGCGTCGTCGGGGACGTCCGCCGGCTGGACGGGAACGTCCACGGGCGTGTCGGACGGGGCGCCGGCGTCCTTGCCGGGAGGAGCGGCGGCGGGCGCCGGGACGGTCGCGGCGCGACCGGACGTGGCGCCCTTCTTCTCCTTCTTGTCCTTCTTGTCCTTGCGGCCGGTCCTGGACTTGCGCGGCGGGGCCGCGGCGGGGGCGGGAACCGGGCCGAACAGCTCCTTGCGCCGCAGGAAGACCCCGATCGCCAGGCACAGGAACGACACCAGGCTGACCGCGATCGAGGTGTAGATCACCACCAGCGCGTCCACGCCGAGCACCTGCGCGCTGTCTCCGCTGCCCGTGGTGATGTCCGCGACGACGCCCGCGACCAGCAGGGCGATCGCCACCACCACGAGGACGCCACTCACGATGATCAAGGGTCTCTCCCCCTCCAGGGCCGGGCGCTCTCCGGAGCACGTCGCTCCGGACGGCCTTCACCGACGTACCGGAACGCCGCCGGAACGGCGTCGGCCCGCGCGCATACGGCGAACACGCCGCGACGGGCCGACCGCGGCGCGGCGGTCGGGAAAGACACTACAGCCTGCGGGCCCGGGGTCAGCGCCTCTCGTGCGGCGGGTTGTCACCCGCGTGGAAGGCTCCGGTCGCCGAGTGCTGGACCTGCTGGGCGTGCGGGGCGGATTCGCCGGGCGGAGGGAAGGGGGTGGGGCCGGTGGGGGCGGAGCCGCCGGCGGTGCCGTTGCGGCCGTCGTGGGCGATGGTGCTCTGCGGCCCGGTGCCGCCGGGACCCTGGGCGGGCGCTGCGGGACCGCCGCCTGCCTGGAAGGCTCCGGTCTCGGTGCTGCCGGCCTCGAGGTCGCGCAGCTGGCCCTCCAGGTAGACCTTCAGGCGGCTGCGGTACTCGCGCTCGAAGGCGCGCAGGTTGTCGACCTCGCGCTCCAGCTCCTCGCGCTGCTGCACCAGCGAGCCCATGACCTGGCGGTGCCGCTCCTGGGCGTCCCGGTCCAGGGCCTCGGCGCGGGAGCGGGCCTCGCTGACGATCTGGTCGGCCTGGCGGCGGGCCTTGCCGAGGATCTCCTCGGCCTCGCGGCGGGCCCGGCCGAGGGTCTCGTCGGCCTCCCGGCGGGCGTCGGCGATCGCCTGGTCGGCGGTCTGCTGCGCCAGCGCCAGCACGCGCGCCGCGGTGTCCATGTTGTCCTCGCCGGACGGTGCGGGGCCCATGCCGAGGCCGCCGCCGAGGGGGGCGGGCTCCGGCTCGGGCTGAGGCTGCGGCTCGGGCCGGGGCGGCTCGGGGATCTGCGGCACGTCCGGCTTCGGCTCGACGATCGGCGCGGCCATGGCGGGGACCTTGCCGCGCAGGCACTCGGCCAGCTTCGCGCGCAGCTCCTCGTTCTCCTGGATGAGGCGGTCCAGCTCGGCCTCGACCTCGTCGAGGAAGGCGTCGACCTCCTCCTCGTCGTATCCCGGCCTCAGCCTGGTGGTACTGAACTGCTTGTTCCGCACGTCGGCGGGTGTCAGTGGCATGTTCGTCTCCTTGGCGCGCTTGGAGTCTGTCCCGTAGGACGGTATCCGATCAGAGCTCCTCGACGAAGGTGATCATGACTGGAAGACCCCCTGGACGAAGATGATCAGGAGCCAGACCGCAAGGATGAGGACCGTGAAGCTGAGGTCCAGCGCCACGTTACCCAGCCGGATCGGCGGGATGAAACGCCTCAGCAGTTTCAGTGGCGGATCGGTGACGGTGTAGGTGGTCTCGGCGATCACCAGCACCAGTCCCGTGGGACGCCATGACCGGGCGAACGACTGCAGTACCTCCAGGATCAGTCTCCCGATGAGGAACAGCAGGAAGATGTACAGTACCGCGCTCAGCACGGATCCAACGATTGTCACGGAGTCTCTCGCATGTTCGCCGTCAGCTCTGGTTGAAGAACCCTCGTTCTGCCATCCGGGCCTTGTCCTCGGCCGTCACCTCGACGTTGGCGGGCGACAACAGGAACACCTTGTTCGTAACACGCTCGATGCTCCCGTGCAGGCCGAATACCAGACCCGCCGCGAAGTCGACCAGACGCTTGGCGTCGCTGTCGACCATCTCGGTCAGATTCATGATGACCGGTGTGCCCTCACGGAAGTGCTCCCCAATGGTCCTCGCTTCGTTGTAGGTCCTGGGATGCAGCGTAGTGATGCGCGCAAGGTCCGTGGAACCGCTCTCGTAGAGACCCACGGAGCGTCGATCGCCCGGTGGCGATGCGTGATGATCGCGTTCCCGCTCCGCGGCCTCGTCGGCCCGTGTAAGCTGGCCGCCGGATTCCTCGTCGCGGCCGGAACGGCGGCCGGCGAGGTCCGCGTCGTCGTCGTAGATCTCGTAATCGTCGTAGTCGTCGTACTTGCCGTACTTGTCGTCGTAGCGGTCGTCCTCCACAAGGCCGAGGTAGACCGCCATCTTGCGCATCGCGCTGGCCATACGCCCCTCCGTCGTCCTGTGGCCGCGGCACCGGCGCCTCGGCGCCGCCTCGGACCGCCCGTCCGTGTGCCCCGCCGTTTCGGCAGGTACCCCTGGGGGGACATTACCTGACGATTGCCCGCCTGCCGCCGAGCAACGCCGTACCGACACGCACATGTGTCGCGCCACACGCGACGGCCTCCTCCAGATCGCCGCTCATCCCGGCCGAGATCACGGCGGCCTCGGGGCGGTCGCGCCGCAGGTCGGCGGCGATTTCGGCCAATCGGGAGAACGCGACGGAAGGGTCGCCGCCCAGCGGGGCGACCGCCATCACGCCGTCCAGCTCCAGTCCGTCGGCCGCGGCGATCGCGTCGGCCAGGGCGGGCACCTCGGCCGGGTCGGCGCCGCCGCGCGCCCCGGTCGCGGCCGGGGCGCGCTCGCCTCCCCGCGGCTCGTCCAGCGACACCTGGATCAGGCAGCGCAGCGTCCGCCCGGCGCGGACGGCGGCGCCCGACAGCGCGCGCACCAGCCGCAGCCGGTCGACGGACTGCACCACGTCGGCGTACGCGGCGACCGACCGCGCCTTGTTGGTCTGCAGCTGGCCGACGAAGTGCCAGCGCAGCGGAAGGTCCGCGCACGCCTCGGCCTTGGGGCGCGCCTCCTGGTCGCGGTTCTCGGCGACGTCGGTCACGCCGAGCTCGGCCAGCAGCCGCACGTCGGAGGCGGGGAACGTCTTGGTGACCGCGACCAGCGTCACCTCGTCCGGGTCGCGTCCCGCGGACGCGCAGGCGGCCTCGATGCGCTTGCGGACCTCCGCGAGGTTGGCGGCCAGCTCCTCGCGGCGCTCCGCGCTCCCGTTCGCCGGCTCACCCATGCCGGCCCCCCGCGGAGGCGTCGCCGAGGCCGTCGTCCGAGACGCCCTCCGAGGCGCCGTCGTCGTCGCCGGTGAGCCACACGAAACCGGCGAAGCGGCCGGTGCGGCCCTCGCGCCGGTAGGAGAACAGCTCGGGCGTCTCGATCGTGCAGCGCGGGTCGACGCGGATGTCGGTGACGCCGTCGGCCTTGAG
The DNA here is from genome assembly GCA_003001795.1 of Actinomadura viridilutea. Lineage (GTDB taxonomy): Bacteria > Actinomycetota > Actinomycetes > Streptosporangiales > Streptosporangiaceae > Spirillospora > Spirillospora viridilutea. The sequence continues at coordinate 314,114 of PVNI01000002.1, forward strand.
CTGACCGACGATCCCGGCGCGGATGTCCAGGCCCGGGGTGCCCGCCCGCGTCGTCGCGTACGCCTCGGGCGCCCGCGCGGCGACCTCGTCGCGCATCGCCGCGGGCACCTCGTAGCAGCCGCCGCACGCCGCCGGGCCGATCGCCGCGACGATGCGCGCCGGGTCGGCGCCGTGCTCGCGCATGCGCGCGACCAGGGCGGGCACGACGCCCGCGGCCGTTCCGGGACGACCGGAGTGCGCGGCGCCCACCACGCGGGCGACCGGGTCGGCCAGCAGGACCGGGGCGCAGTCGGCGACCAGCACCGCCAGCGCCAGGCCGGGCACGGTCGTCACGATCGCGTCCACGCCGGGCGCCGGGTCGTCGGCGAAGGGGCGTGTGACGAACTCCACGTCCGCGCCGTGCACCTGGCGCATCCAGACGATGCGCTCGGGGGCGACGCCCAGCGCCGCGGCGACGCGGCGGCGGTTGTCGCGGACGGCGGCGGGGTCGTCGCCGACGGCGCCGCCGAGGTTGAGGCTGTCGAACGGGGCGGCGCTGCGGCCGCCGGCGCGGCCGGTGAAGGCGGCGCCGACGCCCTCGCCGAGGGAGACGGTCGTGATCACTTCAGGAAGTCGGGCACGTCGAGATCGTCGTCCTCGTCGAACACCACCGGGCGGCGGCGCGGGCCGCCGGGGCCGCTGCCGTGCTCGCCGTCCCCGGACGGCGGGCGGGACGCGGACGGCTCGGGGGCGAGACGGGGTCCGGACGGGCGGTTCGGCGCCGCGTCGCCCTGCCCGCCGTCGCGGTCGGCGGCGGACCCCTGGGCGGGACGGTCGGCGTCGCCGCCGTCCTGGCCGGAGGAGTCGTGCGCGCGCCGGCCGTCGGCCTCGTCGGCGCCTCCGTCACCGGACGCGGAACGGCCGCCGGACCGCTCCCCCTCGTCGGAGGACGGGCCGCCGGCCTGCGGACGCTCGTGTTCGGACCGCGGTGACGCCGGGGGCGACGCCGCGGGACGCGGGGGCGGGGCCGCGGCCGCCTGGGCGACCGTCGTGGACGGCGGGTCGGACCGCCCGACCCGGGCGGGGATCGGGTTGGCGCCCGCGCCGGGCGGCGGCGGGGCCGGACGCGGCGGCGGGGGCAGCCGCCGGGTGTCCGGCTCGGGCGCGGGCTTGTCGGGCCGGCCCTCGTCGAACCCGGCCGCGATCACCGTGACGCGGACCTCGTCGCCGAGCGCGTCGTCGATGACCGCGCCGAAGATGATGTTGGCGTCGGGGGCGGCGGCGTTGGACACCAGCTGCGCCGCCTCGTTGATCTCGAACAGGCCCAGGTCGGACCCGCCGGAGATGGACAGCAGCACGCCGTGCGCGCCGTCGATGCTGGCCTCCAGCAGCGGGCTGGAGATCGCCATCTCGGCGGCGGCCACCGAGCGGTCGTCGCCGCGCGCCGAGCCGATGCCCATCAGCGCCGAACCCGCGCCGGACATGACCGACTTGACGTCGGCGAAGTCCAGGTTGATCAGACCCGGCGTGGTGATCAGGTCGGTGATGCCCTGCACACCGGACAGCAGCACCTGGTCGGCGGCCTTGAACGCGTCCAGCACGCTGACCTGCCGGTCGGAGATCGACAGCAGCCGGTCGTTGGGGATGACGATGAGGGTGTCGACCTCGTCGCGCAGCGTCTCGATGCCCGCCTCGGCCTGCATGGCGCGCCGCTTGCCCTCGAAGCTGAACGGGCGGGTCACCACGCCGATGGTCAGCGCGCCCAGCGAACGGGCGATGTTGGCCACCACGGGGGCGCCGCCGGTGCCGGTGCCGCCGCCCTCGCCCGCGGTGACGAAGACCATGTCGGCGCCCTTGAGCACCTCCTCGATCTCCTCGCGGTGGTCTTCGGCGGCCTTGCGGCCCACGTCGGGGTTCGCCCCGGCCCCGAGGCCGCGCGTCAACTCGCGGCCCACGTCCAGCTTGACGTCTGCGTCACTCATCAGCAGCGCCTGGGCGTCGGTGTTGATCGCGATGAATTCGACGCCCTTGAGGCCCTCTTCGATCATCCGGTTGACGGCGTTGACACCGCCGCCGCCGATGCCGACGACCTTGATGACCGCGAGGTAGTTCTGCGGTGCTGCCACGACGAGGGGCCTTTCCGCTCGCTCTATCGGACCGGACGGCCCGGTTCGGCGAACCGGGTCGCTGCGGTGCTCTGGACCTGATGTCTATGTTGTCGCCTGCGGCCGTCGTTGCGGGTGCGGCTGACGCCACGGGCCGCGGACGGCGGCGGTGCCGTCCAGACAAAACCCTCACCCTCAACTTTAGGCTTACAGTTATGTCAACCTGAGGACTGATACGGACAGTAGGGCGGCCTAACCGTCAGGGTCAACTAACCCCCCGGTCAACCGATCCGGCGTGTCGCGGTGAGTCCCGCTTGCCCCGGTTGGCGAAGCCCGCCGGAAGCCCGCCGCGACGGCCGTGCTCCCAGCGTGCCCGATCGGGCGCCCGGAATCGCCCCGACACACGCACCGCCGCGGTTTCACCGGGTGGTGACGACCTCCGGCGAGCTGACGTCGATGACGCGCGCCGACCGTCCCGCGGCCGTGCGGCGCAGCGCCTCCAGCAGCCGCGCCTTCTCCTCGGTGCGCTCGGCCGAACCCCACACCACCGCGGGGCCGCCCGCCAGCCGCAGCGTCACCGCCTCGGGGCCGGTCGCCCGCACCTCGGCCACCCGCCCGGCCAGGTGCCGGGGCAGCTCCTCGAGCACCCGCAGCGCCGCCAGCGTGGCCGGATCCGACGGCCCCGGCGCACCGGTGACCAGCTCGGGCAGCCCCTTCGGCCGGGACTCGCCGTCGGCGACGGCCACCCCGGGGCGGTCCAGCCGGTAGTACCGCCCCCCGCGCCGCACCACCGCGACCGGGACGCGCTCGCGCACCACGATCCGCACGGTGGTCGGCCAGCGCCGCTCCACTCTGGCCGACTCGACCTCGCGCAGCCGTTCCAGCCGCGCCCGGACCTCCTCGGTGCCCAGCCGCACCATCGGCACGCCCAGGCGGACGTCGGCGGCGGCCGCGATGCGGTCGCGGGGCGCCAGCCGGGTGCCGGTGATCTCCACGGTGCGCACCACCAGGAGCCGGGAGCCCAGCAGCACCCAGCCCACCGCGCCGAGCACGCCGACCACCAGCAGTGTGACGAACACCGCCTTCCAGCGGCCCGGGTGGCCGCGCACCGTCCCCGTCTGCCCGCCCAGGTTGGTCATGCCGTCCAGGATGACCGCGTCGGGCCCCGGATCGGGGGATCCCACGCCCGGTGACGATGAAAATCACTAAAGATCACCCTTGTGGATGTTCGTCCCATAACGCCCGGAGCGGGCGCGCCAGCGGAACAGCACCCCCTGGAGCACGCCCCTGGAGCACGCCCGCGGACGCCCCCTGGCCGCCCTCAGGACGATCGGGCCGGACGTCACGGCGTTCGTGCGGCGAGTTGCTCCAGGATGCGCGGCCCCAGGACGGTGACGTCGCCCGCCCCGAGGGTGATCACCACGTCGCCCGGACGCGCCGCGTCCGCCGCGATGCCCGGGACCTCGTCGAACGCCGGCGCGTACACGGTGCGCGTGCCCTCGGGCACGGCGTCGGCCACCAGGGCGCCGGTGACGCCGGGCTCGGGGTCCTCGCGCGCGCCGTACACGTCGAGCACCACGGCGACCTCGGCCAGCCCCAGCGCCGCGCCGAACTCGGCCGCGAAGAAGCGGGTGCGGCTGTAGAGGTGGGGCTGGAACACCGCGACGATCCGGCCGCCGCCCTTCTGCTCCAGGTAGTCGCGGGTGGCGCGCAGATCGGCGATCAGCTCGGTCGGGTGGTGGGCGTAGCTGTCGAACACCTCCACCCCGGCGGCCTCGCCCTTGCGCTCCAGGCGGCGCATCGCCCCGCCGAACGAGGCCAGCCCGTCCACCACGCCGGCCAGGTCGGCGTCCAGCGCCTGCGCCGCGGCGACCACCGCGGTCGCGTTGAGCGCGTTGTGCAGGCCCGGCACGCTCAGCGCCACGTCGCCGACGCCCTCGATGTGGAAGCGGGAGCCGAGGCCGCGGGGCGTGAAGCCGGTGACGCGCAGGTCGGCGCCGGGCGCCTGACCGTAGGTGCGCACCGTCAGGCCGCGCCCGCGCGCCCGCTCGGCCAGTTCCATCGCCACCGGGTCGTCCGCCCCGGCCACCAGCGTGCCGCCGGGCTCGATCCGGTCGACGAACCGCGCGAAGTTCTCCTTGACCTTCTCGAACCCGCCGTAGTTGTCCAGGTGGTCGGCCTCAACGTTGGTGACGACCGCCACGGACGGGCTGTAGGCCAGGAACGAGCCGTCGCTCTCGTCGGCCTCGGCGACGAAGACGTCCCCGCTGCCCTCGTCGGCGCCCAGGCCCGTGGTGACCAGCTGACCGCCGATGCAGTACGACGGGTCGGCCCCCACCCGCTGCAGGGCGACCGTGAGCATCGAGGAGGTGGTCGTCTTGCCGTGGGTGCCCGCCACCGCGACCGCGCGGCGCCCCGCCATCAGCGACGCCAGCGCCGCCGACCGGTGCAGCACCCGCAGCCCGCGCCGGCGCGCCGCCACCAGCTCGGGGTTGGTGTCGCGGATCGCGGTCGACACCACCACGGTGTCGGCGTCGCCCAGGTGCGCGGCGTCGTGGCCGACGAACACCTTGGCGCCCAGCTCGCCGAGCCGGGCCAGCAGCTCGGAGTCCCGGGCGTCGCTGCCGGAGACCGGGATGCCGCGCAGCAACATGATCCGCGCGACGCCGGACATGCCCGCGCCGCCGATCGCGATGAAGTGGACCTTGCCCAGCTCCTCCGCCGGCACGACCTCGCCAGGACTGATCAGATTCATCGGGCGGCGCCCGTCCCCTCGTTTCCGGCGGTCCCCAGGCCCGCGGCGTCCCTTCCTCGCGTGCCCCGCCGCGTCACCGCTGACCCGCCCCGACGACCTCGTACACCATGCGCGCCAGCGCGTCGTCGGCGTCGCGGCGGCCCAGCCGCGCGGCGGCCTCCGACATGGCCGCGACGCGGGCCGGGTCGGCCAGCACCGGCAGCAGGTTGTGGACGATCCAGTCGGGGCTCAGCTCCGCGTCGTCCACGAGCAGCCCGCCGCCGCCCGCCACCACCGGCTCGGCGTTCAGCCGCTGCTCGCCGTTGCCGTGCGGCAGCGGCACGTACACCGCGGGCAGCCCCACGGCGGTCAGCTCGGCGCAGGTCATCGCGCCCGCGCGGCACATGGCCATGTCCGCGGCGGCGTAGGCCAGGTCCATCCGGTCGCAGTAGGGGATGGTGACGTACTGGGGGCCGCCGGACGCGGGCTCGGGCTCCTCGTTGTTCTTGGGCCCGACGATGTGCAGCACCTGGATGCCCGCCTGCCGGAACGCCGGGGCGGCGGCCACCGCGGCGCGGTTCAGCGAGCGCGCCCCCTGCGACCCGCCGAAGATCAGCAGCGTGGGCAGGTCGGGCATCAGCCCGAAGTAGGAGCGGGCCTTGTCCCCCATGGCCAGGCGGTCCAGCGTGGCGATCTCCCGGCGCAGCGGGATGCCGACGACCCGGGCGTTGGGCAGCGGCGTGTCGGCGTGCGCGACCGCCACGTGCTCGGTGAACCGGGCGCCGAGCTTGTTGGCCAGCCCGGGCTTGGGGTTGGCCTCGTGCACGATGATCGGGATCTTGCGCTTGCGGGCGGCCAGGTAGCCGGGGGTGGCCACGTACCCGCCGAAGCCGACCAGGATGTCGGCCTGCGCCTGGTCCAGGATGCCGGCGGCCGCGTTGATGGCGCCGCGCAGCCGGCCCGGGACGGTCAGCAGCTGCGGCGTCAGCGTGCGGGGCAGCGGCACCGGCGGGATCAGCGCGAGCTGGTAGCCCCGCTGCGGGACCAGCCGGGTCTCCAGCCCCCGCTCGGTCCCGAGGCAGGTGATCTGGGTGTCGGGATCGATGCGCCGCAGCGCGTCGGCGAGGGCCAGCGCGGGCTCGATGTGTCCGGCGGTGCCGCCGCCGGCCAGGACAACCCTCATGCTCGCTTACATCTCCTAGCGTGTTCGTGACGGGGGATTCACTGACGCCGTGCCAGGCCAAGCCAGCTTAGGGCGCGGGAGACCGGTCCGGGACCCCGGGCGGCCAGCGCCTGGCGGGCGCCCGGCTCGCGTTTGGCGAAGGCCAGCAGCATGCCGAGCGCGATCAGAGTCGGGATCAGCGCCGACCCCCCGTAGGAGACCAGCGGCAGCGGGATCCCGGTGATGGGAAGCACGCCGATCACGGCTCCGATGTTGACGATCGCCTGCACCACCACCCATGCCGTGGCCCCGGCCGCGGCCAGGCGGGTGAAGGGGTCACGGACCCGGCGGGCGATGCGCAGTCCCGCGTAGGCCAGCAGCCCGAACAGGCTCAGCACCACGAGGGTACCCACCAGGCCCAGCTCCTCTCCGATGATCGCGAAGATGAAGTCCGTCTCGGCGTGCGGCAGGAAGTCCCATTTGGCCCGGCCCTCGCCCAGGCCGGTGCCCAGCCAGCCGCCGGAGGCGATCGCGAGCTGGCCCTGGTAGCCCTGGTAGTTGGTGGTGAGCCGGTTCTGGGACGGGTCCAGGTAGCCGCTCAGCCGCTGCAGCCGGTACGGCTCCACGATGATCAGGATCGCCACCAGCAGGCCGACCAGCCCGGCCATGCCGACGAACAGCCGCCCCGGCGCCCCGACCACCCACAGCAGCGCCAGGAAGATCGTCAGCAGGACCAGGGTGGTGCCGAGGTCGCTGCCGAGCATGACCATCAGCACCAGCACCCCGGCCCCGGGCAGCAGCGGCACCAGCAGCGGCCGCCACTCGGTGAGCTGGCCGAGCCGCTCCTTGCGCGCCAGCAGGTCGGCGCCCCACAGCACCAGCGCGAGCTTGGCGGGCTCGGACGGCTGCACCAGCACCGGCCCGAGGCTGATCCAGCGGGTGGCGCCGCCCGCCGAGTGGCCGAGGCCCGGCACCAGCACCAGCCCGAGCCCCACGATCGACAGCAGCAGCAGCGGATAGGCGAACGCGCGGAACGCCCGCACCGGAAGCCGCGAGGCCAGCCACATCAGCGGCAGGCCGATCGCCGTCCACATGGCCTGCTTCTGGAACAGCGTGTACGCCGAGCCGGTCGCCTGGATCTGCTGGACCAGCGACGCCGACAGCACCATCGTCAGCCCCAGCGCCAGCAGCATGATCGAGCAGCCGAGCACCAGGTAGTAGGAGGTCAGCGGGCGGTCCAGCAGCCCGACGGCGGCGACGAGGTGCTCGCGCGGCCCGGCCCGGCGCGGGCGGTCCCGGCGGTCGTCGCCGGCCGACGACGGCACGGCGGCGTTCATGCTGGCGGCCTCCCCTCCTCACCGGCGCTCCGCCGGACCCCGTGGCGTCCGCCGGCGGGCCCTACCGGCCCTCGGCGAGCCGCCGCACCGCGGCGGCGAACGCCTCGCCGCGGGCGCCGTAACTGGCGAACATGTCGAACGACGCGCCCGCGGGGGCCAGCAGCACCGTGTCGCCCGGCCGGGCCAGCCCGGCGGCCGCGGACACGACGCGGTCCATCGCACCAGTGTCGGTGTCGGGAACGTCCACCACCGGGACATCCGGCGCGTGTCGCGCAAGCGCCTCGGCGATCCGCGCCCGATCGGCGCCCAGCAGCACCACGCCGCGCAGCCGATCGGCGCAGGAGCGGACCAGGTCGTCGACGTCGGCGCCCTTGAGCAGGCCCCCCGCGATCCACACCGCCGACCGGCAGGACGCCAGCGACGCCGCCGCGGCGTGCGGGTTGGTGGCCTTGGAGTCGTCGATGTAGTCGACGCCGTCCACGGTCGCCACGTGGGCGATGCGATGCGGGTCGGGGGTGAACGCGCGCAGCCCTTCGCGCACGGCCTCGGGCGGGACGCCGAAGGCCCGGGCGAGGGCGGCGGCGGCCAGGGCGTTGGCGACGTTGTGCGGGGCGAACGGCCGCACGTCCCGCAGCTCGGCCAGTTCCACGGCCTCGCGCCGCGGGTCGGGCGTGAACGCGCGGTCGACGAGCAGGTCCTCGACGACGCCGAGCTGCCCGGGGGCGGGCGTCCCGAGGGTGAAGCCCTTGGCGCCGGGCCCGCCGAGCCGCGCGGACACCGGGTCGTCGGCGTTGACGATCGCGACCGTGCCGGGCGCGTAGATCCTGCCCTTGGCGGCGGCGTACGCGTCGAACGAGCCGTGCCAGTCGATGTGGTCGGGCGCCACGTTCAGCACCGCCGCCGCGTACGGCGCCACCGTGCTCGACCAGTGCAGCTGGTAGCTCGACAGCTCCACCGCGAGCACGTCGTGCTTGTCGAGCACCGCCTCCACGATGGGCGTGCCCACGTTGCCGACGGCGACGGCGCGGTGCCCGGCGGCGGTGAGCATGCACGCCAGCATCCGCACCGTCGTGGTCTTGCCGTTCGTCCCGGTGAGCGCCAGCCACGGCGCCGCGCCGCCGTCCGCAGCGCCGTCCGCGCCGCCGTCGTGCGCGAGCCGCCAGGCGAGCTCCACCTCGCCGATGATCTCGATCCCGGCGGCCGCGGCCGCCGACAGCAGCGGCGCGTCGGGGCGCCAGCCCGGCGAGGTGACGACCAGGTCGGCGCCCTCCGGAAGGGTGTCGCCGTCGCCGAGCCGGACGGTCGCGCCCGCGTCGGCGCGCAGCCGTTCGGCGTGCTCGCGCAGCGCGTCGTCGTCGCGGGCCTCCACGACGGTGACGCGCGCGCCGCGCTCGGCCAGGACCCGGGCGGCGGCCCGGCCCGACACGCCGAGCCCCGCCACGCACACGCTGCGTCCCTGCCAGCCGCTCACCGCTTGGGCATCCATTCCAGGTAGAACAGGCCGAGGCCGATCGCGGTGAACAGCGCCGACATCAGCCAGAACCGGACGACGATGGTGGTCTCCGCCCAGCCGGACAGCTCGAAGTGGTGCTGCAGCGGTGCCATCTTGAACACCCGCTTCTTGGTCAGCTTGAACCAGCTGACCTGGATCATCACCGACAGCGTGATCATCACGATCAGGCCGCACAGGATGGCCAGCAGGAACTGGGTGCGGGTGAGGATGGCCAGGCCGACCAGCACCCCGCCGAGGGCCAGCGACCCGGTGTCGCCCATGAAGACCTTGGCGGGCGGCGCGTTCCACCACAGGAACCCGAACACGCCGCCGAGCACCGCGGCCGCGACCACCGCGAGGTCGAGCGGGTCGCGCACGCTGTAGCAGTTGGGCGCCAGCGCGAAGTCGTAGCAGCTGTTGCGCAGCTGCCAGTTGCCGATGATGACGTAGGCGCCCAGCACCATCGCCGCGGGACCGGCGGCCAGGCCGTCCAGTCCGTCGGTCAGGTTCACGCCGTTGGAGGTCGCGGCGATCAGCAGCAGCGCCCACACCACGAACAGGTAGGGGCCGATGGACGGCCCGAAGTCGCGCAGGAACGACAGGTGCGGGGACGCGGGGGTGACGTCGTAGCCGTTGGGGAAGTTCAGCGAGGCGACCGCGAACACCACCCCGACGATCACGATGCCGATCATCTTGGCGCCGCTGCGCAGGCCCAGGCTGCGCTGCTTGAACACCTTGATGAAGTCGTCGACGAAGCCCACCAGGCCGAGCCCGGCCATCAGGAACAGCACGAGCACGCCGGAGATCGTCGGCGGCGTCGCGGTGAACAGGTGCGCCGCGCCGTACCCGATCAGGGAGCCGACGATGAACACCGCGCCGCCCATGGTGGGCGTGCCGCGCTTGGTCAGGTGCGCCTCGGGGCCCTCGTCGCGGATCATCTGGCCGTAGCCGAGCCGCCGGACGATGCGGATCCACACCGGCGTGCCGACCATGCCGAAGATCAGGGCCACTCCGGCCGCGATGATGATATTGGTCACGTCCGGTCACCCTCCGGCTCGGCCGAGCCGTCCGCGTGCGGACGGCCGCCCTCGCCCCTGTGCTCACCGGCCAGGAGGGCCTCGGCGGCCCGTTCCAGCCCGGCGACGCGAGAGCCCTTCACCAGCACGACGTCCCGTGGCCGCAGCCGCTCGCGGAGCGCGGTCACCGCCGCGCCGACGTCATCCACCTGTACGCACTCTCCCGTCCATGACCCCACTCGCTCGGCCCCCTCGGCCATCGCCGCCGCATTGCGCCCGACCACCACGAGGCCGGCGAACCCCCGTTCGGCGACGTGCTGTCCGATCTTGGCATGTTCCGCCGCGGAAGACGCACCGAGCTCGGCCATTTCCCCCAGGACCGCCCACGCCCGGCGCCCGCGCGCCATGTGCGCGACGGCGTCGACCGCGGCCCGCATCGACTCGGGGTTGGCGTTGTAGGCGTCGTTGACGACGGTCACGCCGTCCGGCCGCTCGGTCACCTCCATGCGCCACCGGCTGGCCGGCACCGCCCGCGACAGCGCCGCGGCCGCGTCGGCGACGCCCATGCCGACCTCCCGGGCCGCGGCCGCGGCCGCCAGCGCGTTGAGGACGGCGTGCGCGCCGTGCAGGCGCAGCTCCACCGGAGCGGACCCCTCCGGCGTGACCAGCGTGAATCGCGGGCGCCCGGCGTCGTCCAGGCGCTCGTCGACGGCCCGCACGTCCGCGTCCGCGCTCCGGCCGAACGTCACGACGCGGGCGCCGGCGCGGTCCGCCATGGCGCGCACCAGCGGGTCGTCGGCGTTCAGCACCGCCGCGCCGTCCGCGGGCAGCGCCTCCACCAGCTCGCCCTTCGCCTCGGCGATCTTGTCGCGCCCGCCGAACTCGCCGACGTGCGCGGTGCCGACGTTCAGCACCACGCCGACGCGCGGCCGGGCGATGCCGGTCAGGTACGTGATGTGGCCCGCGCCGCGGGAGCCCATCTCCAGCACCAGGTGGCGGGTGCGCTCCTCGGCGCGCAGCACGGTCAGCGGCAGGCCGATCTCGTTGTTGTACGACCCCGGCGGCCACACCGTCGGCCCGGCGCCCTCGACGACCTGGGCGATCAGGTCCTTGGTGGAGGTCTTGCCGGCCGAGCCGGTGACCGCGATCACGGTCGTGTCGGGCAGCCGGGCCAGCACTCCGGCGGCCAGCCGCCCCAGCGCGGCGCGCACGTCGTCGACCACGACGGCGGGCCCGCCCACCGGGCGCTCGGCGAGCACCCCGACGGCCCCGGCGGCCAGCGCGGCGGCGGCGAAGTCGTGGCCGTCGGCGCGCTCGCCGCGCAGCGCGGCGAACAGCGCGCCGGGCTCCGCCGCGCGCGAGTCGATGACGACGGGGCCGCGGACCACGGCGTCCGCGCCGTCGCCGTGGACGGCGCCGCCGGTCAGCTCCGCGACCGCCGCCAGCGGAAGTGGGATCACGCCTGCGTCCCGTCCCCTCTTGCGTTCTCGACGTCGGACGCGCCCGCGGCGGCCCGAGATCGGCGCAGCGCCGCGCGCAGGACCTCCCGGTCGTCGAACGGCAGCACCTCGCCGGCCACGTACTGGCCCACCTCGTGGCCCTTGCCGGCCACCACGACGACGTCGCCGCGGCGGGCGCGGGCCACGGCCAGCTCGATGGCCGCGGCGCGGTCGGGCTCCACCACGACATGGGCGCGCTGCCGCTGCGGCACCTTCAGCCCGCCCTCGACCATAGCGGCGAGGATGGCCAGGGGGTCCTCGGACCGGGGGTTGTCGTTGGTGAAGTACGCCATGTCGGCCAGGCGGGCCGCGGCCTCCCCCATCAGCGGGCGCTTGCCGCGGTCGCGGTCGCCGCCGCAGCCGAGCACCACGATGAGCCGGCCCTCGGTGAGCGGGCGCAGCGCGGTCAGCACCGCCTCGACCGCGCCGGGCTTGTGCGAGTAGTCGACCAGGGCGACGAAGTCCTGGCCCTCGTCGACGCGCTCCAGGCGGCCGGGCACGCCGGTCAGCGAGGCCACGCCGTGCACCGCGGTGGGCAGCGTCAGGCCCGCCTCGACCAGCGCCACGATCGCCGCCAGCGCGTTGGCGACGTTGAACGGCCCGGCGAGCTGGACGGCGGCGTCGGCCTCGATGCCGCCGGGGCCGACCACGCGGAACACGCTGCCGTCGGCGCCGAGCCGCACGTCCTCGGCGCGCCAGTCGGCGGCCGGGTCGCCGGACGCCGAATAGGTGGTCAGCGGAACGGTCGCGACCTCCACCAGCCGCCGGCCCCACTCGTCGTCGATGTTGACCACGCCGACCCGCGAGTACTCGGGGGTGAACAGCTTCGCCTTTGCGGCGAAGTAGTCCCGCATGGTCGGGTGGTAGTCCAGGTGGTCCTGCGACAGGTTGGTGAAGACCGCCACCTCGTAGCGGGCGCCGCCGACCCGGCCCTGGTCGAGCGCGTGGCTGGAGACCTCCATGGCCCCCGCGCCCACCCCGCGCTCGCGCATCACCGCGAACAGCGCGTGCAGGTCGGTGGCCTCGGGCGTGGTCAGCGCGGCGGGCACCCGCTCGTCGCCGACCCGCACCTCCACGGTGCCGACCACGGCGGTGTCCACCCCGGCGGCGCGCAGCCCCGCCTCCAGCAGGTAGACGGTGGTGGTCTTGCCGCTGGTGCCGGTGACGCCGATCAGCGTCAGGTCGCGGCCCGGGTCCCCGTACACCCACGCGGCGGCCTCGCCGAGCCGGCGGCGCACGTCCTCCACCGCCAGCACCGGCAGGCCGGAGGCGGCGGCGCGGTCGTACCCGGCGGGGTCGGTGAGGATCGCGGCCGCGCCCGCGGCGGCGGCCTGCGCGGCGAAGTCGGCGCCGTGCGCGCGGGCGCCGGGCAGCGCCGCGTACAGGTCGCCCGGCAGCACCTTCCGCGAGTCGTGGGTGATGCCGGTCACCGACACCCCGGCCAGTCTCCGGTCGTCGGCGGCGTCCGCGACGCCCAGCAGCGCCGCCAGCCCGGTCAGCCGCCGGGCCGGGTTGGTCGTCGGGCGCATGGCGTGTCTTTCGTTGCGGGACGTTCGGACGGACGTCGGGACGGACGTTCGGACGGACGTTCTGGCGGACAGGGGTGCCGATGCTGAACTCACGGCGTGAGAGGGTACTCGCTGCCGTCAGCCCCGGGCGTAGATCTTGACGGTCGGCGCTTTGCTTCCCGTCGGCGGGATCTTCCGGGTCTGCAGCGCGAAGCTCATCACGTCCTTGAACACCGGCGCCGCCGCATCGCCACCATAGTGGCTTCCCCGCCGCGGGTTCTGCAGGACCACCAGAACGACCAACTGCGGGTCATCGGCCGGGGCGAATCCGGCAAAGGAGGCGGTGTAGCCGCCGCCCCGGTAACATCCGCAGGCGGGGTTGACGATCTCGGCGGTGCCGGTCTTGCCCGCGACCCGGTAGCCCTTGATGCGCGCCTTGGGCGCCGTGCCCTCCTTGGAGGTGACGCCCTCCAGCATGTCGCGCAACTGGCGCGCGGTCTCGGCGCTGATCACCTGGCGCCGCTCGGGCGGCGGGGCGGGGGTGAACGAGCCGTCCTCGCCGGTGCTGCCCAGGATCAGGTTCGGGGCGACGCGCACGCCGCCGTTGGCGATGGTGGCGTACACGCTCGCCATCTGCAGCGCGTTGACCGACACGGTCTGGCCGAACGAGATCGGGTAGCGGTCGGTGCCCGACCACTGGCTCGGCGGTTTGAGCTGGCCGGGCGTCTCGCCGGGCAGGCCGACGCCGGTCTTCTCCCCGAACCCGAACGCGCGCAGGAACTGGTACAGGGTCTGCGCGGAGACCCGTTCGCTGGCCAGGATGGTGCCGACGTTGCTGGAGGTGGCCAGCACGCCGGCGAACGTCAGCCGCTGCGTGGGATGCGGGTGCGAGTCGCGGAACACCCGGTCGTAGCGGCGGATGTGGTCGGGCACGGTGAAGACGGTGTCCGGCGTGACGCCGCCCTTCTCCAGGACGGCCGCCGCGGTGATCACCTTGTTGGTGCTGCCGGGCTCGAACGCCTCCCGCACGATGGGGCTGTCCCAGTTCTTCTGGGGCGCCCGGGCGTACTCGTTGGGGTCGTAGCCCGGCGCCGACGCCAGCGCCAGCAGCTGCCCGTTGCGCGGGTCCATGACGATGACGCTGCCGTTGCGCGCGCCGGTCTCCTCGACCCGCTTCTCGATCGCCTCCTGCGCCTTGTACTGCAGGTCGCGCAGCAGCGTCAGGCGCAGCCCGCGGCCGGGCACCGGGGGCCGCTTCTGGTCCTCGCCCATGGGGATGTGCTGGCCCTCGGGGCTGATCTCCACGCGCTGCCAGCCCGGCCGGCCCGCCAGCTGCTTGTTCATCGAGAACTCCAGGCCGGCGCCGCCCTCGCCCTCGGCGTTGACGAACCCGATGACGCCCGCGGCCAGGTCGTCGTTGGGGTACTCGCGCCGGTACTCCGGCAGCGTGCCGATGCCGGGCAGCTTCTCGGCGGTGATCAGCCGGGCCCGGTCGGGCCGCACCCCGTGCGCCAGGTACTCGAACCGGCTCCCCGGAGTGCTGATCACCTTCATGACGTGGGCCGGGTCCAGGCCGAGGATCGGCGCGACCTTGGACACCACCTTCTGCCGGTCCTCGGGCTCGATCATGAGGGGGTCGGCGAAGACGGCGCGCGCCTCGACCGTCATGGCCAGCGGATTGCCCTGGGCGTCGGTGATCTCGCCGCGCACCGCGGGCAGGTCGATCGTGTGCAGCCGCTGCCGCTTGGCCCGTTCGGTGTAGCTGGCCGACTCGATCGTCTGCAGCTGCACCAGCCGTCCGGCGAACAGCGACAGCACGAACGCCACCGCCAGCAGCCCGGTGTTCAGCCGCTTGATCGGGTCGCGGCGGCGGAACGGCACGCGCGGCCGGGGCCTTCTGGGCGGACGCGGCGGACCGGGCGGCCTCCCGCCGGTGCCGGACCGCGCCCTGCCGGCGGCCTTGGCGGCCCCCTTGGCGGGGCTCTTGGTCGTGCCCTTGGCGGCGTTCTTGGGGGCGGGACGCGCCGTCCTCCTCGCCGTCCCGGCCTTGCCGTGCGGCTCCCGGTCCTTCTCCGCGTCCCTGCCCTTGGGCGGCGGCGTGCGCCTCGGGGCGGGGTCGCCCGGCTCGCCCCTGCGGGGCACGGCGCGCCCGGACGCACGCGGCGCGGCCGGACCGTGCCGTTCGGTCCGGTCGTCCGGGCGTCCGCCGGTCCCGCGGGACCGGCGGGTCTGCGGGCCGCCCCTGCGGCCGGGCGGCGGCCCCCCGGTACCGCGTCCCGGCCGAGCCGTCACCGCGCCACTCCCTCGGCCCGCGCGCTCACGGCGCCCCGGTCGACGTGCCGGGCCGCCGGTCGGCGGACTGCCGCGTGTCGGTGCGGGCGCCGGTCCGCCGGTCGGCGGGCGGCCGCCCGGCCTGCGAGCGCGGTCGGGCGGAGGTCGCGCGGCCCGGGGCGGCGCCCGCGCCGGACGCGGCGGGCACGCCGTCGCCCGGCACCACGGCGCCGGGGATGCCGACCACGCCCGCGGCGCCGGCGGTGGCGGCCGCGGCGTGCGGCACCGGGCGCACCGGCCCGCCGATCACCCGGCCGGTGGGCTCGTCCAGGTAGACGACCTGCGTCGGCCGGACCATGCCGAGCGCCTCGGCCCGCTGCGCCAGGATCGCGGGGGACTCCTCGCGGGCGATGTCCTCCTGCAGCGCCTGCTTCTGCTGGGCGAGCATCTTGTTGTTCTTCTGCAGCCGGGTGAGCGTGAACGCGTCCTCGGCGAGCACGGTGTTCAGCAGCAGCAGGCTCACCAGGGCCCCGCCCAGCAGCCCGATGATGAGCAGCACGAACGGCGCGCGCGGCGGCGCCGACCCGCGCCGGGCGGCGCGCGGCGCGGACCGCTCGGCGGCCGCGGCCCTGGCGCCGCCCGTCCGTCGTGACGGCCTCGCCGCGGCGGTGCGTTCGGCCGTCCGGGCCGCCGCGGCCCCCGCCGACGCCTTGGGCGCCTTGGCGGAGCGGGTCGGCGCGGCGGGACGCGGACGCGCCCGGTCCGCCGCGGGCGCGCGGCCGTGCCGGCGCGTGCGACCGGACGTGCCCGCCTCGGCCGGCGCGTCGCCGACGGGCCGCTTCCTCCCCCTGCCGCCGGCCGCCGCGTCCGCGTCGCGGTCGGCGTCGCGGCCCCGGCGCCCCCGGCCCGGCGTCTTGGCGGCCCCCGGCGGGCGCGTGGTCGTGGTCATGTCGTCTCCCTGCGGCTTTCCGGGGGAACCCCCGCCCCCGGTGCTTCACGCACCCGCTCGGCGGCGCGCAGCCGGACCGAGGCGGCACGCGGGTTGCTCGTGGTCTCCTCGTCGGACGGCAGCTCGGCCCCGCGCGTCAGCAGCCGGAACCGCGGCCGGTGCTCGGGCAGCGGCACGGGCAGTCCGTGCGGGGTGGTGTCGGCCGACTGCTCGGCCAGGACCCGCTTGGTGAGGCGGTCCTCCAGCGAGTGGTAGCTGAGCACGACGATCCGGCCGCCGACGCGCAGCGCGTCCAGCGCGGCCGGAAGCGCCCGCCGCCAGGTGTCCAGCTCGCCGTTCACCTCGATGCGCAGGGCCTGGAAAGTCCTCTTGGCCGGGTTGCCCCCGGTCCGCCGCGTCGCCGCCGGGATCGCCGCGCGCACCAGGTCCGCCAGGCGCTTGGTGGACTCCAGCGGGGCGCGTTCGCGTTCCCGGACGATCGCCGCGGCGATGCGCTGCGCGAACCGCTCCTCCCCGTATTCGCGCAGGATGCGGGCCAGCTCGGCGGCCGGGTAGCCGTTGACGACGTCGGCCGCGGTCAGGCTCTGGGTGCGGTCCATCCGCATGTCCAGGGGGGCGTCATAGGAATAGGCGAAGCCGCGTTCGGCCTCGTCGAGCTGCGGGGACGACACCCCCAGGTCGAACAGCACCGCGTCGACCGCGGGAATCCCCAGCCCGTCCAGCACGTCGGGCACGGCGTCGTAGACCGCGTGCTCCAAGGCGATGATGCGGTCGGCGAAGGGAGCGAGCCGCCGCGCGGAGCGCTCCAGCGCGGTGGTGTCGCGGTCGATTCCGATCAGGCGCACCTCGGGATGGGCGCGCAGCATGGCCTCGGCGTGGCCGCCCAGGCCGAGGGTCGCGTCGAGGTACACGGGCGCGCGGGCCGGCTTCCCGGCGGCCTCGGCGGTGACCTGGACGGCGGGCCCCAGCAGTTCCACTACGCGGCCGAGCATGACCGGTACGTGACCGGCCATGGCCGCGCGTTCGCCCGCGTCCATGTTCACCCCCCTTTGCGCCACCTCGCTCGCGGACTGCGTGGCATCGTCGACCGGGCCTCGCGCGGCGCCCCCGCCCGGGGCGTTCGAAGGGTCCTCCCCCCTCGAAGACCATTGCGGTTCCCGGCCGAATCGGCGGGAACCCGCGCCCCGGCGGCCTCGTCCGGCCAGGTCCCCATCCGCTGCCCTGGAAGAAGAACCGCGGTGTCGCGGGGGGTCGCCCTCTGGCACCGGGGAAGCTGCGCCAGATGGCACCGGAGAGCGGCTGGAGACCTGGCCGAACGCGGGCCGACCGCCGTTTCGGGAATCTCCCCCGACCGCGTGCGCGCTCCGCCGAACCGGCCCTGGGCCGAGCGGTCGTCACAGGTCGGGGATCCGGGGGATCGTCCCCCGGGAGATGCTGCGGGCCCCGGCGTAACCGGCCGAAGACCAGTAAGCAAGGCGGCCCGCCCCGGCCGACATGTGGAACGTCACAGGATCCCGGGCAACACCTCCTCCGAGATCTCGGCGAACGCCTGTTCCTCCTTCTCGAGGTAGGCCTCCCACGCCGACGTGTCCCAGATCTCCAAGCGCGTGTTGGCCCCGATCACGGTGCAGTCGCGCTTCAGCCCCGCGTAGGCGCGCAGCGGCGGCGGGATGGTGATGCGTCCCTGCTTGTCGGGGACCTCGTCGGACGCGCTGGCGAAGAAGACCCGACTGTAAGCCCGCACGGACTTCTCGGTGACCGGTGCCGCACGCAGGGCCTCGGTGATCCGCTGGAACTCTGCCATGGGGAAGACGTACAGGCAGCGTTCCTGGCCCTTCGTGATCACCAATCCCCCCGACAGCTCCTCGCGGTACTTCGCCGGCAGGAACAGTCGTCCCTTGTCGTCGAGGCGCGGCGTGTGGGTGCCGAGGAACACCGGCCCCACCTCCCCGCGCCGTGTGGAGCGCCACCGCCCCCACGGCGCTCCACTCTACTCCACTCTTCCCCACCGTCAACTACTCACACACGTCTCTCCGACCGCAAGCGTCCACAAAAGCGCAGGTCAAGAGGGGTGGGGCGAAGTGGGGGCGCACGGGGGCCGCCCGGGGCGGGCGCCCGCCGGCCGACGGCCCGACCCCGGTTCCGAGACGGTCGCGCGCCACCCGGATGGCACCGTCGCGGGCGCCTTTATGTCGTCTTGTCAAGTGGGGGGCGATGCTCTGTGGGGACGAGTGGAGGGGACGGAGGTGCTTCTGCGACTCCGGAGCGTGACGGTCCGCGCCGCGGCCGCGCACGCCCGCGACCGCGGCGCGCCGCGAGACGGGCAACCCGTCCCCACAGAGCATCGCGGCGCGGGGTCCGAGGACGTACTGTCGGGGATTGGGCAAGTTAATAAGACGTCGCACCGACCGCGCGGAGCCGGGCGCCCGTACCACACGGCGGAGCCGGCGACGCGAGGCCGGACGGCCGAGGAGGGTTGTTGGTGGCAGTAGGCACGCATGGCGAGTCTTTCATGGAGGCCCCTACCGGCTCCAGAAAACCGGCCTCAGCCGACCACCCCGCGCGGTCGTCCGTCCGCGTCGCCGGTGACGGGAGGAGGCCGGGACTGGACGGGCTGGTCCAGGTCGCCCACAAGATCCGCGACGCCGTCGAGTCGGTCATCGAGGGCAAGCCCGACGTGGTGCGGCTCGCGCTGACCGTGCTGCTGGCCGAGGGGCACCTGCTGATCGAGGACGTGCCCGGCGTCGGCAAGACGATGCTGGCCAAGGCGCTGGCGCGGTCGGTGGACTGCACCGTGCGCCGGGTGCAGTTCACCCCCGACCTGCTGCCCAGCGACATCACCGGCGTCAGCGCCTACAACCAGGAGCTGCGCGAGTTCGAGTTCAAGCCCGGGCCGGTGTTCGCCAACATCGTGGTCGGCGACGAGATCAACCGGGCCTCCCCCAAGACCCAGTCGGCGCTGCTGGAGTGCATGGAGGAGCGCCAGGTCACCGTGGACGGCACCACCTATCCCCTGGAGCGCCCGTTCATGGTGATCTCCACGCAGAACCCCGTGGAGATGGAGGGCACCTACCCGCTGCCCGAGGCGCAGCGCGACCGGTTCACCGCCCGCATTTCCATGGGCTACCCCGACCCGGCCGCCGAGCTGGAGATGCTGGACTCGCACGGGCGGTCGTCCCCGCTGGACCGGCTCACCCCGGTCGCCGACGCCGCCGACGTCCGGGAGCTGATCGAGGTCGTCCGGCACCAGCACGTGTCGCCCGGCGTGCGGCAGTACGCGGTCGACCTGGTGACCGCCACCCGCAACCACCCGGACCTGCGCCTGGGCGCCTCGCCCCGGGCCACCCTGCACTTGGTGCGGGCGGCGCGCGCGTACGCGGCGCTCGACGACCGCGACTACGTGCTGCCCGACGACATCCAGGACCTCGCGGTGCCCGTGCTGGCGCACCGGCTGCTGCCCACCGCCGAGGCGCAGGTGGAGCGGCGCCGGCCCGAGCACGTGGTGGCCGAGCTGGTGAACCGGCTGCCGGTGCCCTCCCCCGGGAAGTGACGGTGAGGCGAGCGCTGTCCGGCCTGACCACCCGGGGACGGTCCTTCATCGCCGCCGGGATCACCGCCATCGTGTGCGCCTTCGTGCTCGGCGAGCGCGACCTGCTGCGGGCCGGCATGCTCGTCCTGGCGCTGCCGTTGCTGTCCACGCTGGCGGTGTCGCGCACCCGCTACCGGCTGGCGTGCGCCCGGCGGCTGCAGCCCACGCGGCTGCCGGTGGGCCATGAGGCCCGCGTCGGCCTGCGGCTGGAGAACGTCTCCCGGCTGCCGAGCGGCCTGCTCATGGTGGAGGACCAGGTCCCGCACGCCCTGGGCGGCCGGGCCCGGTTCGTCCTCGACCGGATCGAGCCGCGCGGCTCCCGCGAGCTCGGCTACCGCGTCCGCGCCGACCGGCGCGGACGGTACCGGATCGGGCCGCTGGTGGTGCGGCTGGCCGACCCGTTCGGCATGGTGGAGCTGGTGCGCTCGTTCAGCCTCGCCGACGCCCTGACCGTCACGCCCGAGATCGTCCCGCTGCCGGCCGGGCGGCCCGCCGGGGCGTGGGCGGGCGGCGGCGAGAGCCTGGCGACCGCGGTCGCGGCCGCGGGCGAGGACGACGTGACGCCCCGCGAGTACCGGCACGGCGACGACCTGCGCCGGGTGCACTGGCGGTCCACCGCGCGCCGCGGCGAGCTCATGGTGCGGCGCGAGGAGCAGCAGTGGCGCAGCAGCGGCACCCTGTTCCTGGACACCCGCCGCGCCGCCCACGTCGGGGACGGCCCGCTGTCGTCGTTCGAGCAGGCCGTGTCGGCGATCGCCTCGGTCGGCGTGCACCTGAGCCGGGCCGGGATCCGGCTGCGCCTGGTCACCGACGGCGGGGAGGCGCTGCCCCGGACGAGCGACGCCCAGGGCGCCATGGAGGGTCTGCTGCTGGACGTGCTGGCGTCCGTCCGGCGCTCGTCCGAGCGCACGCTGACCCGCGGGCTGGCGGCGCTGCGCGGCCCGAGCGGCGAGGGGGACGGGCTGGTCGTGGCGGCCTTCGGGGGGCTGTCCCTCGAGGAGGCGCGGGCCGCGGCGGCGGCCCGGCGCGGCACCGCCACGTTCGTCGCCGTCCTGGTCGGCGGCGCCGAGGACGTCGACACCGGCACCGACCCGGCCGCGGCGGCGCGGCTGCTGGCGTCGGCGGGCTGGCGCGTGGTGCGCGTGCGGACCGCCGCCGACCTGGCCGGCGCGTGGACGGCCGCGGTGCACGCGGACGAGGACTCTGCGCGGACGGGGACGGGCGTATGAGACTGCGCATGACGATCATGGCGGCGCTGACCGCCCTGACGGGCTCGGTGGCCCTGTACCCGCTGTTCTCCGGCGGCGCCTGGTTCTGGTCCGGGCTCGGCGCGGTCGCGGCGGTCGCCCTGGCCGGGCTGCTGACGCGGCGCCTGCGCTGGCCCGCGGTGTTCGGCGCGGCCGGCGGGCTGGGCGCCCTGCTGCTGTATCTGACCGTGCGGTTCACCGCGTCCGAGGCGCTGCTGGGCGTCGTGCCGACCCCGGCCTCGCTGCGCCGGCTGCGCGAGCTGCTGCAGGAAGGCTGGGACGCGGCCAACCAGTACGCCGCGCCCGTGCCGCTGGTGCCGGGCATCATGCTGCTGGCCGTCGCCGGGATCGGCCTGGTCGCCGTGCTGGTGGACCTGCTGGCGGTGCGACTGCGCCGCGCGGCGCCCGCCGGGCTGCCGCTGCTGGCGCTGTACAGCGTGCCCGCCGCCGTGCGGGAGGACAGCGTCAGCTGGATCGCGTTCGGCATCGGCGCGCTCGGCTATCTGGCGCTGCTGGCCGCCGACAGCCGCGAGCAGATCGGCGGGTGGGGCCGTGTCGTGACCGGCCCCGGCGTGCCGCGGGGGCGGACCGGGGAGGCGGCGCCGCCGCCCGACCGCGGCGCGATGGCCGCGAGCGGACGCCGCATCGGCGTCGCCGCCGTGGCCGTGGCCGTGCTGGTCCCCGCGGTGACCCCCGGCATCCACTCGCGCGGCCTGTTCGGCATGGGCGGCGGGTCCGGACGGGGCGGCACGCAGACCGTCACGACCCCCGACCCGCTGGTCAGCCTCAAGCGCGAGCTGACCCGCACGGACGACTCGCTGGTGCTGACGTACCGCACGAACGACACCGAGCGCCCCGAGTACCTGCGGCTGTACGCGCTGGACAAGTTCGACGGGGACCGCTGGACCTACACCTCCCTGCAGAGCACGCCCCGCGACCGGCTGTCCGGACGGGACCTGCCCGAGCCGCCCGGCCTGTACTCGGCGCCGACCCGGCTCGTCACCACGCGCATCCGGGTGCGCCCGCAGGTGCGGAACATGACGTTCCTGCCCGTGCCGTACGCCCCGACCCGCGTGGAGATCGAGGGCGACTGGCGGGTGCACCCCCCGTCGCTGATGATCTACTCGCTGCGCGATTCGGCGAGCGGGCGGTCCTACACGGTCACCAGCACGCGGGTCCGGGCGACGGCGGCGCGGCTGCGGGCCGCCGGACCGCCCCCGAACGAGATCTACACCCGCTACACGGCCGTGCCCGAGCGCATCCCGCGCGAGGTGCGCCGGCTCGCGGACGAGATCACCGCCGGGGCGACCACCGCCTACGACCAGGCGGTGCTGCTGCAGCGCTGGTTCACCGAGGACGGCGGGTTCCAGTACGACCTGACGGCCCGGCCCCCGCAGCACGGCAGCGACCTGGTCGACTTCCTGATGCACAGCAAGAAGGGCTACTGCGAGCAGTTCGCCGCCTCCATGGCCCTGCTGGCGCGGATCCTCGGCATCCCGGCCCGGGTCGCCATGGGCTACACCACCGGAACCGAGGTCTCCCCGGGCGTGTGGCACGTGCGGACGCGCGACGCGCACGCCTGGCCCGAGCTGTACTTCCAGGGGACGGGCTGGGTGCGGTTCGAGCCCACGCCGAGCGGCGCCGCCGGGCAGGGCACCGCGTCCCCTCCGGTCTACAGCCAGCTCATCACGTCCGGGACCGCCGACGCCGCGCAGGAGCAGGACGTCGACTCCCCGGAGGCCGACCGGCAGGAGCGGGACCAGGCGTCCCCGTCGGCCCCCGCCCGGCGTCAGGACGACCTGGGCGCCGACGCCGGCGCCGACAGCGGGCGCTCGGCCGACGGGGACGCCCCCATCGGCTGGATCATCGGCGCGCTGCTGGCCCTGCTGCTCCTCGCCGCCCCCAGGGCGGCCAGGAGCGCGACCCGCCGGCTGCGCTGGGCCGCCGCGGCGACGCGTTCCGGCGGCGCCGACGGCTCCCCGCCCGACCACGCCGAGGCCGCCCACACCGCGTGGCGGGAGATGCGGGCCGACGCCATCGACCACGGGCTGGAGTGGCGTCCCAGCGACACGCCGCGGACGGCCGCCCGACGCCTGGGCGAGCTGCTGGAGCTGGAGGAGCCCGCCGCGCGGGCGCTGGGACGCATCGCCCGCGCGGAGGAGCTGGCCCGCTACGCGCCGTCCCGCCCGCTGACGCCGCCCGAGACGCTGCGGCAGGACGTCCGCACCGTCCGCGAGGCCATCGCCGCGTCCGTGGGACGCCGGGCCCGCTGGCGGGCCCGGCTGTTCCCCGCGTCCACCCTGGCCTCGGCCGGCTCCCTGAGCCGCCGGGCCGGCGGCCGCCTGGTCGCGGTCGCGTTCCGGGTGGAATCCCTGACCCGCCGTCTCGTGCCCCGGCGCCCCCGCTAGCCCCTCGCGCGGGCGCCGCGCCCGAGCGCCCGCACCTCCCGGATGGACGTGTCCGACGGGGGGGCCGAAACCTGGCCGAACGTCAGCCGCGCCGCAGGGGCGGCTGGACGGGCGGCGGGCACGCGCGGGTCGGAGCGGCGCATGCGGGGGTGGCGCGATCACACAACCGTTGAGGCGTTGAGAGACCGATGAGGCGCCTGGGACCGTTGAGGCGTGTGGTGAGGCGACAAAGGCGCCCGCCAAGGGCACGGGCGGCGCGGCGCGAGCCGCGGGGATCTCTTTGAGGGGGGCGGGGGGCGCTGCGGGGGCCGCAGCCGGCCCCCCGGAAAGTCACTCGCCTTCGGTGCGGCGGCGCCAGCGCTCTTCCATGCGCTCCATGAACGTCGCCTTGGGCTTGACCTGGCGCCGCGGCTGCTGGTGCGGCTCGGAGCCGATGCCGGTCATGCGCTTCCAACTGGACAGGGCCCAGACGCAGCACACGACCATCAGCAGGAAGCCCGTCACGCTGATGGCGATGGTGACCGGGCCCTGGTTGATCACGAGCCCCGCCATCAGCGCGCCGACGCCCAGCGCGAAGCCGAGAGCGGCCTTGACGATGCGGCGCTTGTAGTGGACCTGCGGGTTGGTCGAGCGGACCGCGTGAGCGAACTTCGGATCCTCGGCGTACAACGCCTGCTCGATCTGGTCGAGCATGCGCTGCTCGTGCTCAGAGAGCGGCACGGCGCCTCCCAACGACAGCCCCGCGACGGGGTATCCGATGCAGGACGGGAACCTCAACGGTGATATGCCCAGAATACGAGGCGCACCGAGCGGACGAAAGCGAACGCCCCACCACGCAGCGGATGCCGGTCATCTCGGCGTCACCTCGCGTCCCCCTCCGCCCCGTCGCCGTCGTCCCACGCGCGCCGTACCAGGGCGGCGGGACGCACCGCGCCGCTGCCGAAACGCCTGCTCACCCGGTCGACGGCGCGTTCGGCCTCGCGCCACCCGGTCTCCGGCTCGTCCAGCGTCGGCTGGCGGACGGCCCGGTCGGCCGGAATCAGATTCTCCACCCTGACCCCCACCAGGCGCAGCCGTACCCGGTCGAGCCCGGACGCCTCGTACAACTCGCACGCTGTGACGTAGATCACACGCGCGACGTCGGTGGGCTCGCGGAGCGTGCGCGACCGGGTGAGCGTGGTGAAGTCCGCGCGGCGCAGCTTGACGCTGACCGTGCGGCCCGCGCGGCCCGCGGCGCGCAGCCGGGCCCCGACCTTCTCCGACAGCCGCAGCAGCTCCCGCCGGATCGTGTCGGGATCGTCCACGTCGGCGTCGAAGGTCTCCTCGGCGCCGATGCTCTTGTCGGGGCCGTGCGGCACGACGGGCCGGGGGTCGCGGCCCCAGGCCAGGTCGTGCAGGCGGGTGCCGAGGGCGTGGCCGAGCTCGCGCCGGAGCGTGGCGAGCGGCACCCGGGCCAGCTGACCGACGGTGCGCAGGCCGAGGCGCGTGAGGGCCTCCTCCGTGCGGTCGCCGACGCCCCACAGGGCGGCCACGGGCAGCGGGTGCAGGAACTCCCGCACCTCGTCGGCGGGCACGACGAGCATCCCGTCGGGCTTGCACCGCGTGGAGGCCAGCTTGGCCACGAACTTGGTGCTCGCCACGCCCACCGAGCAGGTCAGGCCCTGCTGCTCGAACACCTGCGCGCGGATCATCCGGGCGATCTCGGCGGGCCGGCCGAGGCGGCGGCGGGCCCCCGCGACGTCCAGGAACGCCTCGTCCAGGGCGAGCGGCTCGACCAGCGGGGTGATCGAACGGAAGATCTCCATGACGGCCGCCGACACCCGGGCGTAGCGGTCGTGCCGGGGCGGCAGCACCACCGCGTCCGGGCACAGCCGCCGGGCGCGGCTCATCGGCATGGCCGAGTGCACGCCGTACTCGCGGGCCTCGTACGACGCCGACGCCACCACGCCGCGCGTCCCGGTGCCGCCCACGATCACCGGGCGGCCCCGCAGCTCGGGCCGGTCCAGCAGCTCCACGCCGACGAAGAAGGCGTCCATGTCGACGTGCAGGATGGCGCAGCCGGTGTCGTCGCCGGGCGGTCCGGGCGGCGGTCCGGGACGGGGCAGCTGCTGCTTGCGGCCCATGGCCGCCTCAGGCGTCCTTGTACGCCAGCAGGTGCAGCTGCGCGGCCAGCTCCCGCAGCACCGGGTGGACGGCCGCGACCTGTTCCAGGGCGATCAGCGCCGCGGCGGCGTCCTGCTCGCCGTCCAGCAGCGCGTCCGGCACCAGGTCGGCGAAGATCCGCACGCCGTGCAGCTCGCCGACCCGCAGCCCGGCCGCCTCCACCAGGGCCGTCAGCGTCTGCCGGGTGAAGCGGCGGGGCGTGCGGTCGCGTTCGCCCCACCGGCCGTCCGGGTCGGTCAAGACGCGCCGGGCGTCGTCGAAGTGCCCGTGGACGGCCCGCTGCAGCGCCGCGCCGATCTGCCCGGCGACCAGCACGCTGACCGAGCCGCCGGGACGCACGGCCGCGGTCAGCGCCGCCATGGCCGCCCCCGGGTCGTCGACGTACTCCAGCACGTTGTGGCACAGCACCAGGTCGGCGGTGCCGGTGCCGAGCAGGTCGGGCAGGTCGACCGCGTCGCCCTGCACGGCCCGCACGGTGACGCCGGACTCGGCGGCGCGCCGCTCCAGCGCGGCCAGCGCGTCGGGGCTGGAGTCGACGACGGTGACCCGGTGGCCCAGCTCGGCCAGCGGCACGGCGAACCCGCCGGTGCCGCCGCCGACGTCGACCACGTCGCTGGGCCCGGCCTCCGGGGCGATCCGGTCGAGGACGGCCCGCAGCGCGTCCCACAGCACGGCGGTGCGCGGACCGCTCCCCCGCGCGCGTTTCGACTGCCGCCCGTCCATCATGACCTCCACCCTAGTGGCCGGGCCCTACAGCGCGAGCGACGGCTTGAGCCGCTGCAGCCGCGACAGCAGCCCGTTGACGAAGCGCGGCGACTCCTCGGTGGACAGCTCGGTGGCCAGCGCGACCGCCTCGCTGACCACCACGCCGTCGGGCACGTCGTCCACCCACAGCAGCTCGAAGGCGCCCATCCGCAGGATGTTGCGGTCGACGGCGGGCATGCGGTCCAGCGTCCACCCGGTGGCGTAGGTGGACAGCAGCTCGTCGATGCGCGCGCGGTGCTCCTGCACGCCCTCGATCAGCCGCACGGCGTGCCCGAACTCGGCCAGCTCGTCCTGGTTGGGCCGGCCGCGCGCGGCCAGCACGTCGGTGGGCCGCTCCTCGCGCAGCTCGGCGGCGAACAGGATGTCCAGCGCCAGCTTGCGCGCCTTCGTCCTCGCGCTCATCGCCTCGCTCCGCTCGCGGGCCCGCCGTCCGCGGGGCCCGTCGGTCCGCCGCGCGCGGCGGCCGGCCCGGCCGCCGCGCGGGTCCTCGCGTCCGCCATCAGGCGCGGCCGAGGTACTCGCCCGTGCGGGTGTCGACCTTGACCTTCTCGCCGGTGGTGATGAACAGCGGCACCTGGATCTGCGCGCCGGTCTCCAGCGTGGCGGGCTTGGTGCCGCCGGTGGAGCGGTCGCCCTGCAGGCCCGGCTCGGTCTGGGTGACCTCCAGCACCACGGCGGCGGGCAGCTCGACGTACAGCGGGTCCTCGCCGTGGAAGGCGATGGTCGCCATCTGCTCGGGCAGCAGGTAGTCGGCGGCCTGGCCGACGACCGCGGCGGGGATGTGCGGCTGGTCGTAGGTCTGGGTGTCCATGAAGACGAAGTCCTCGCCCTCGCGGTAGAGGTACTGCATCTCCCGCTTGTCGACGCTGGCCACCTCGACCTTGGTGCCGGCGTTGAAGGTCTTGTCGACCACCTTGCCCGACAGCACGTGCTTGAGCTTGGTGCGGACGAACGCGCCGCCCTTGCCGGGCTTGACGTGCTGGAACTCAAGGACGGTCCACAGCTCGCCGTCCAGTTTCAGCGTCATGCCGTTCTTGAGGTCGTTCGTCGTCGCCACAGCGTCCTCTCCTGCCCCCTGACGGGGCCGTCCCCGCCTCGGTCGAATGGTCCTGCCTCCGGCGCGGGGGACGTCCCCCGCGCCCCCCGGATCGCCGGGGTCGGCCCCGCCCGCCCCGACGGGGTCACAGGACGAGCAGGTCCTTGGTGGTCGTGGTGAGAAGCTCCGGTCCGCCGGCACGGGTCACCAGGGTGTCCTCGATGCGGACCCCGCCGCGCCCGGCCAGATAGACCCCCGGCTCGGCGGTGATCGGAACCCGGTCCCCCAGCTTACCGGTCTTGTCGTACCCCATGAGCGGCGCCTCGTGGATCTCCAGGCCGACGCCGTGTCCGAGGGCGTGCGGGAAGTCGTCGCCGTGCCCGGCCGCCTTGATCAGGTCGCGGGCGGCGGCGTCCACGGCCCGGGTCTCGGCGCCGGGGCGGACGGCGTCCAGGGCGGCCTGCTGGGCGCGGCGCACCAGCTCGTACAGGTCGCGCTGCCAGTCGGCGACGGCGCCGATCGCGACGGTGCGGGTCATGTCGGCGTGGTAGCCGCCGTACCGGGCGCCGAAGTCCAGGGTGACCAGGTCGCCGCGGGCCAGCGGGCGGTCGCCGGGCCGGTGGTGCGGGAGGGCCCCGTTGGGGCCGGACGCCACGATCGAGTCGAACGCGGGCCGCTCCGCGCCCAGGTCGACCATGCGCCGCTCCAGCGCGACGGCGATCTCCCGTTCGGTGACGCCCGGCTTGAGCATGGGGAGCACGTCGTCGAACACGCGGTCGGTGATCGCGCACGCCTCGGCCAGCAGCCGCAGCTCGGCCTCGTCCTTGACGCGGCGCAGCTCCTCCACGGGGCGCCCGGCGGGGCGCAGCTCCAGGCCGTCGGCGGCCAGGGCGGCGAGCCCGGAGTGCTGTTCGACGGTGACGGCGTGGGGCTCGAAGCCGAGGCGCCGCGCCCCGGCCTTGGCCGCCCGCTCCAGCAGGGTCTCGGCGACGCGCCGGTCGACGACGGTCTCCAGCTCGGGGCAGACGCGGGCGGCGGTGCCGGCGTACCGGGCGTCGGTGGCCAGCAGCGGGGGCCCGTCGGCGCGCACCAGCAGCGCGGCGTTGGAGCTGTCCAGCCCGGTCAGGTACAGGACGTTGACGAGCCGGGTGACGAGCAGGGCGTCCAGGTCGTGGGCGGCCGCCCACGCGGCCAGCCGCTCACGGCGTTCGCGACGAAGGTCCTCCATGGCGAGGACTGTAGTCCACGGAAGGCGGATACGACGCGGCCGGCGTTCCGCACGTCCGTCGGCCCCGTCGGACCCTCCGCCCGTCCGCCCTCCCCGGTGTCCGGGGAGGGCGGTCCACGGCCTCGGGCGCGCGCCTAGTCCAGGTCGGCGGCCATCTCCTTGATCTTCTCGATGAGCGCCAGGCGGCCCTTGTGGTCGCCCGCGATCGGCGTGACGTTGAGGGTGGTGACGCCGGACTCCTTCATGGCCGCCAGCCGCTCCCGCACGTGCCCCTCGGACCCGATCAGCGACATCTTCTGCAGCAGCTCGTAGGGGACCTTGGCCGCGGCCTCGTCCTTCTTGCCGTCCAGGTAGAGGTCCTGGATCTCCTCGGCCTCCTTCTCCCAGCCGTAGCGGCGGCACAGGTCGTTGTAGAAGTTCTTGCCCTTGGCGCCCATGCCGCCGATGTAGAGGGCGGCCATGGGGCGGCCGAACTCCAGGTAGCCGTCCACGTCGTCGCCGATGGCCAGCGGCGCCTGCCCGACCACGTCCAGCTCGCCGAGCGCCGGGTCGCGCCGGGCCTTGCCCGCGGCCAGCGACGGCCCCCACACCTCGGCGGCCTTCTCCGGCACGTAGAAGATCGGCTCCCAGCCGTTGGCGATCTCGGCGGTGAGCTCGACGTTCTTGGGCCCGATCGCGGCGACCAGCACCGGGATGTCCTCCCGGACCGGACGGTTGATGAGCTTCAGCGGCTTGCCGAGACCGGTGCCCTGCCCTTCCGGCAGCGGCATGGAGTAGTACTTGCCGCTGTGCTGGAGCCGCTCGCGCCGCCACACCTTGCGGCAGATCTCGATGACCTCGCGGGTGCGGCCGAGCGGCGCGGTGTACGGCACCCCGTGGAAGCCCTCGACCACCTGCGGGCCGGACGCGCCGATGCCCAGGGTGAACCGCCCGTCGGACACGTAGTCCAGACCCGCGGCGGTCATCGCCAGCAGCGTGGGCGTGCGCGAGTAGATCGGCAGGATGCCGGACGCGATCTCCAGCCGCTCGGTCTTGGCGGCGATGTAGCCCAGCTGGCTGACCGCGTCGAAGCTGTAGGCCTCGGCGACGAAGACGATGTCGAGGCCGGCCTTCTCGTAGTCGGCCAGCTCCTCGACGGTCTCCTTGAAGCCGCCGGAGTACTTGAGCGCCATCCCGATGCGCATCGGCATCCCCTCCACGAACCGAACTGGATTCTGTCGACGGTAACGCAGGCGTCCGCGCCGTCCCCGCGCGCCCCTCAGTCCGCGCCCCCTCAGTCCGCGCCCCCTCAGTCCGCGCCCCCTCAGTCGAGGACCGGGCCGCGCAGGGCCTCGATGACCCGGGCGTACATGCCGGTGCGGATGCCGCGCACCACCGCGCCGTTCTTGCCGGCCAGCGACGCGGCCAGCTCCACGGCGGTGGGCAGCACGTCGGCCTCGGCGGCGGTGCGGTGCACGATCCCCGCCCGCTCGGCCTGCTCGGCGGTGTACCGGCGGCCGGTGAGCATCGCCTCGTGGGCCACCCCGGGGGACAGCCGCGACTGGATCACGGCGCGCATGCCCGGGGTGAACGTCAGCCCCAGGTCGACCTCGGGCAGGCAGAAGTAGCCGCGGTCGGTGCGCATGACGGCGACGTCGTGGCACAGGACCAGCATCGCGCCAGCGGCGAACGCGTGCCCGTTCACGGCCGCCACGGTCGGCATCGGCAGCGCCAGCAGCCGCGCGTACATCTCGTGCACGCGGCGCAGGTACCCCTCCAGCCGGTCGGGATTGGCGCCCGCCCAGTCCAGGTCGAGACCGTTGGAGTAGAACTTGCCGGTCCCGACGGTCACCAGCGCCGCGCCGGGTCCGTCGTTCTTCTCCAGGGCCGTCAAGGCCTCGTCCATCGCGTCCAGGAACGCCGGGGCGAACCGGTTCTCGCCCGCGTCGAACCGCAGGACGTGGACCTGCCCGTCACGGCTGAGGTCGATCACCGGGGTCTCCTTCGTCGCACACGGTGGTCGGTATGACGTCCGACATGTGCATGCAAGAGTCGCTATGACGGCCGTCATGGTCAAGCCGCGAAGCTTATGATGAATGTCATAATCGGGGCATGGGCAGGGACAGCCGGGAACGCATGGTGCGCAGCGCGGCCTACCTCTTCCGCGAGCGCGGCTACAGCGGCACGGGGTTCCGGGAGGTCATCCGGCACAGCGGCGCGCCGCGCGGGTCGATCTACCACCACTTCCCCGGCGGCAAGGCGCAGCTGGCCGAGGAGGCGGTCCGCTACGCCGGGGAGTTCCTCAACTCCGGCATCCAGGCGGCCGTCGAGGGCGGCGACCCGGCCGCGGCCGTGGACGCGTTCATCGGGTGGTGGCGGCGCGTCCTGGTCAAGAGCGATTTCCGGGCGGGCTGCCCGGTGGTGGCGGTCACCGTGGAGTCGCACGAGGACGCGCCGCAGCTGGCCGCGGCCGCCGCCGCGGTGTTCGACCGCTGGCAGGACACCCTGGCCACCGGCCTGGCCAACGCCGGGGTCCCCGACGAGCGCGCCGGACGGCTGGCCCGCCTCATCGTGGCCGCCGTCGAGGGCGCCACGATCATGTGCCGCGCCAAGCGCGACCTGAGCCCGCTCGACGACGTGATCGCCGAGCTCAAGGAGCTCATGCACACCGCCGGCGCCGCCGTCTGACGGCGCGGGCGCCGCGCGTCGAGAAGGCGCGCGTCGAGAAGGCGCGCGTCAGGACGGCGGGTCAGGAAGGCGCGTCAGGGAGTCGCGTCAGGAGGGCGTCGTCTCCTCCTGCGCGAGCAGGTCGGCCATCGCCTGCAGCGCCAGCACGTACGACAGCATCCCGAACCCGGCGATCGTGCCCGTCGCCACGCCCGCCACGACCGAGGTGTGCCGGAACTCCTCGCGGGCCGCCGGATTGGAGATGTGCACTTCGATGAGCGGCGCGGTGCGCTGCGCCAGGGCGTCGCGCAGCCCGTAGGAGTAGTGGGTGAACGCGGCCGGGTTGATCACGATGGGCAGCCGCTCGTCGGCCGCCTCGTGGACCCAGCGGATCATCTCCGCCTCGTCGTCTGTCTGCCGCACCTCGACGTGGAGGTTCAGGCGCCGCCCCGTCTCCCGGCACAGCGCCACCAGGTCGTCGAACGTGGAGGACCCGTACACGTCCGGTTCCCGGGTCCCGAGCCGCCGCAGATTCGGCCCGTTCAGCACCAGCACGCGCTTCATCGCCCCACTCCGTTCAGCGGATCCCGGCCCGTCCCCGCGGCGGCGTCCGCCGCCCCGGCCGCTCGCCCGCGCTCCTCGGGCCGGCCGCCCCGGCCCCGCCCGCCGCCGTCACCGGCTCACCTCGTGATAGGCGGCGGCGAGGAGGTCCTCGTCGGGGCCCTCCAGGCGGCCGGGCTCGGCCAGGCCGTCCAGGACGACGAAGCGCAGCGTGGCGCCCCGGGCCTTCTTGTCGATGGACATGGCGGCGCGCAGCCGCGGCCAGGCGTCGCCGCGGTAGGCCGTGGGCAGGCCGACCGAGGCGAGCAGCGAGCGGTGCCGCGCCACCAGGTCGGCGGGCAGGCGGCCCGCCAGCCGGGCCAGCTCGGCGGCGTAGACCATGCCGATCGCGACGGCGTGGCCGTGCCGGAAGCGGTACTCCTCGACCTTCTCGATGGCGTGGCCGAGGGTGTGGCCGTAGTTGAGGATCTCCCGCAGGCCGCTCTCCTTCAGGTCGGCCGACACCACCGCGGCCTTCACGCGGACGGACCGTTCGACGAGCTCACGGGTGTGCGGACCGTCCGGGGACGCGGCGCCCTCCGGGTCGTCCTCCACCAGGTCCAAGATCGCGGGGTCGGCGATGAACCCGGCCTTGATCACCTCGGCCAGCCCGCTGACGTAGTCCTGGCGGGGCACGGTCATCAGCGTGGCCAGGTCGCACAGCACGCCCGCCGGGGGGTGGAACGCGCCGACCAGGTTCTTGCCTTCGGGGATGTTGATCCCGGTCTTGCCGCCGACGGCGGCGTCCACCATGCCGAGCAGCGTGGTGGGCACCAGCACGACGCGCACGCCGCGCAGCCACGACGCGGCGGCGAAGCCGGCCAGGTCGGTGGTGGCGCCGCCGCCCACGCCGACGACGGCGTCCGAGCGGGTCATGCCGAGCTGCGCGAACCGGGACCACAGCCCGGCCAGCACGCCGACCTCCTTGGCGGCCTCGCCGTCCGGCACCGGCAGGGCGTGCACGATGAGGCCCGCCTGCTCGAGGACCCGGCAGACGGGGCGGGCGATCTCCGGCAGCCCCTCGGCGTGCACGACGGCGACGGTGCGCACGCCCTCGCCGAGCAGGCCGGGCAGCTCGCCGAGCACGCCGGTGCCGATGACCACCTCGTAGCCCTGCCCGACGGAGACCCGCACGGCCGTCACGCGATCCCCTTGACGATCTCTTCGGCGATCTCCTCGGGCGTGCGGCCCTCGGTGTCGACGTGCAGCGTGCCGAGCCGCTCGTAGATGGGCAGCCGCTCGTTCAGCAGCCGACGCAGCTGGCTGCGCGGGTTCAGCGCGAGCAGGGGGCGCGCGCTGGCCAGGCCGACCCGCTTGACCGCCTCCGACAGGCCCACCTTCAGGTAGACCACGGTGTGCCCGGCGAGCAGCTCCTGCGTCTCGGGGGCGAGGATCGCGCCGCCGCCCAGCGCGACGACGCCGTCGTGCTCGGCCAGGGCGGCGCGGACGGCGGCGCGCTCCATCTCGCGGAACCGCTCCTCGCCGTCGTCGATGAAGATCTCGCTGATGGGACGGCCCGCGGCGGCCTCGACGTCGGCGTCGGTGTCGCGCAGCGCGACGCCGAGCCGCTCGGCCAGGGCGGCGCCGACGGTGGTCTTGCCCGAGCCGGGCGGACCGATGAGCACGGCCTTGGGGTGGGTCATCGTCGGACGCTCCCTACTTGACGGCCAGGGACGACAGGTAGCCCTGCGCGTTGCGGGCGGTCTCCTCGGCCGAGTCGCCGCCGAACTTCTCCAGCGCCGCGTCGGCGAGCACCAGCGCGACCATGGCCTCGGCGACGACCCCGGCGGCGGGCACGGCGGTGACGTCGCTGCGCTGGTTGATGGCCTTGGCGGGCTCGCCGGTGCGCACGTCGATGGTGTCCAGGCGGCGCGGCACGGTGGAGATCGGCTTCATCGCGGCGCGCATCCGCAGCACCTCGCCGGTGGTCATGCCGCCCTCGACGCCGCCGGCGCGGTTGGTGCGGCGGCGGACGCCCTCGGGCGTGCCCTCGATCTCGTCGTGCGCGCGGGAGCCGGGGCGGCGCGCGGTGGTGAAGCCGTCGCCGAACTCCACGCCCTTGATCGCCTGGATGCCCATGAGCGCTCCGGCCAGGCGGGCGTCCAGGCGGCGGTCCCAGTGCACGTGGCTGCCCAGACCGGGCGGCAGGCCGTAGGCGAGCACCTCGACGACGCCGCCGAGGGTGTCGCCCGCCTTCTTCAGCGCGTCGATGTGCGCGACCATCTCCGCGGCGGTGCCCGGGTCGAAGCAGCGCACCGGGTCGGCGTCGACGCGCGGCAGGTCCTCCGGCGCGGGCGGCGGCGCGCCGTCGGGGACGCCGATCTCACCGATCGCGACGACGTGGCTGAGGACCTCCACGCCGAGCGTCTGGCGCAGGAACGCCTTGGCGACCGCGCCGAGGGCGACGCGGGCGGCGGTCTCGCGGGCGCTGGCGCGTTCGAGCACCGGACGGGCGTCGTCGAACCCGTACTTCTGCATGCCGACCAGGTCGGCGTGCCCGGGCCGCGGCTGCGTGAGCGGCGCGTTGCGCGCCTGCGCGGCCAGCACGTCGGGGTCGACGGGGTCGGCGGCCATGACCGTCTCCCACTTGGGCCACTCGGTGTTGGCCACCTCGACCGCGACGGGTCCGCCGAGCGTCACGCCGTGGCGGACCCCGCCGACGATCGTGACCTTGTCCTGCTCGAACTTCATGCGGGCGCCCCGCCCGTGCCCGAGCCGGCGGCGGCGCAGCTCCTCGGCGATGTCGGCCGAGGTCACCCGCACGCCCGCCGGCAGGCCCTCCAGGATGGCGGTGAGGGCCGGGCCGTGGGACTCCCCCGCGGTCAACCAGCGCAGCATGCTCCGATCCTATTGAGTCGGGGCCGCGCGCCGTGCGAGGCGTCCACTCCCTGAGATCGGCTCCGCCGGATGCGGGGCGACGCCAGAGAGCCCGCGCGCGGGGTCAGCGCCCGAGCCCGCGCCGGATCGCCGCCTCCACCGGGGAGTAGGCGCCGTCGGGCCGTTCCAGCCGCAGCGGCTCGGCCGGATACAGCGGCGGCTGCGCCATGAACCGCGGCTCTGTGCCGTGGTGCGGCTGCGCGGAGTGCACGACGAACGGATGGCACAGGTAGACGTCGCCGGCGCGCCCCGTGGCCAGGGCGACCGGCCGGTGCTCGCTCGCCGGAACGGCCTTCTGCGCCGCCTCCAGGAAGGTCAGCCCCTCCTCCCCCGCGGGCTCCAGGATCGGCGGCACGTCCAGATGCGAGCCCACGCGGATGCGCGTGGGCGCGTCGAGCTCGCCCACGTCGGAGAACAGGAACAGCATGAGCAGCGCCCGGCCCTTGGAGGAGACGTTCAGCCGCCAGCTCATGAAGTCGTCGGGGTCGTCCCCCGGAAAGCTCGACTCGACGTGCCAGCCGGTGTCGCCGGGGTCGTCCGGGCTGGGGAACCGCACCGGGACCGTGCCGAGGCCGGGCCGCGGCACCCACCGCCCCGCCCCGACGAGCGCGTCGAACGCCGCGTGCAGCTTCGGCGTGTTGGCGGCGACGCGGAACGGCTCCTGGTCGTAGTGCCACAGCCGCACCACCGGGCGCGTCCAGGTGGAGGGGTCGTCGGGGTCGCAGCCGGTGTCCGGCCACATGATCTCCCGGCACGCGTCGGCGACCTCGCGCGGGAACGCCTCCGGGATGCGCACGAAGCCGTTCTCGATGAATTCGGCCACCTGCGCGTCGTCGAGGGATTCGGGCATGCGGCCCAGCATGCCCGCCGCGTCCCGCGCCGGGCCACTCGTTTTCCTTCCGGGGCCCGGCGGGGTCGGCGCGGTTCAGCCGCGGACGACGGTGAGCTCGACGCCGCCGACGATGCGGCCGCGGAGCATCTCCGCGAGGCGGTCGGAGACGCGGCGCACGGCGGCGCGCTCGTCGTGGCCCGGCCGCAGGGTGAAGCGGATGGCCAGCTCGGCCCTGCCGCCGCGGTCGACGCGCACCCCGCTGACCGCCTCCTCAGGGCCGAACGCGGCCTCCACGGCGGCCAGCACGTCCGGGTCCTCGTGCGGCGGCGGGATCGGGCGGCCCTCGGCCATCAGGTGCAGCCGGACGCCGTCCACGGCGAACGGCACCGGGCCCGCCACGTCCACGACGAGCGCGTCCGCGCCGTCGTCCAGCGCCGCCCGGCACGCCTGCCGGGCGGTCACCGCGACCGGGCGGGCGTCGGGCCGCCACGCCTTGAGGCTGTCGAGGCAGGTGAAGCCGAGGACCCCGCGGCGGCCGTCCTCGCCGATCAGCGTGGGCAGCGCCATCTCGCTGGACTTCTCGCGCCGCAGCGGCGGCCGGTTCGGACGGCCGCCGCCCGCGGCGGCGGGCGCCGGCGGCGGCGCCTCCTCCTCTTCGGTGAGGACGGCCACGACGGGGATCAGCAGCCGCGCGTCCGGCAGCGCCTGCAGGACCGCGTGCTCGCCGAGGCGGCCGTCGGCGTACCCGGCCAGCGCCTCGCGCAGCCGCGGGTCGGCCGAGCCGTCGTCGTCGGGGAACTGGGGTTCGGGAACGGTCAGGTGACGCACGGCCACGAGGCTATAACCTCCGGCGACCACCCAGTGCGGTTATCCGCCTACCCGAGGTGATCGTTCAGCCGAGGTCGGCGATGGCGGCGACGGTGCCGCCGCCGGACGGGCCCTGGTGGACGGCGGCGACCGACACGAACACGGCCGGGTCGCCGGTGACCGACGCGGCCACCCCGCCCACGCACGCCTTGATCTGCCGGTGCCAGTGCACGTCGGAGTCGTCCAGCATGATGTTGCGCCGCCCGCGCACCCGGCCGGACGGGTCGGCCTCGCACTTGATGAACACGTTGACCAGGCGGCCGTCCAGGTCGTCGGGGTGCGGGCGGTCGGGCAGCGGCAGGCCGGTCGAGCGGATCGCCGCCCAGATGCCGTCGGCGTCCAGCGCGTCCCGCATGACCGCGTGCCCGGCCCGGTACCGGCCGCCGATCCCCCGCACGTTGCCGACCACGACGATCTGGGCGCGGTCCAGCTCCACGCCGGACGAGCAGGACGCCACCGACGAGTACAGCGACAGGTCCCGGTGGATCTGCTCGGGACGGGGCGGCTCGATCTCGCCGAGCGCGACCGCGATGCCCAGCGCGGTGGTGGAGTTGGAGATGTCCATCGACTTGAGCGTGTCCTCGGTGACCACGTCCTGGCCGCGCGAGCGCGCGTCGTTGATGGTGTCGAGGGTCAGCAGCGGCGTCTTGGTCTGGACGTAGTGCACGTCGGCCGGGTCGTCGATCCCGGCGACCTTCATGGCCTCGCGCACCCCCGCGGCGACCTTCTCGACCATGGCGGGACGGCCGATGTCCTCGGGGAGGATCACCTCGCTCATCGCGACCCCGACCGACAGGCGCGGCTCGTCGGTGGCGGGCACGGTCGCCGGGTCGACGGTGGCGAACACGGTGGCGTGCGGGCTGAGCACCCCGTCGGTGCCGCCCGACCACACCAGCGGGACGTTGCGGACCTCCTCCTCGGTGCGGGTGCCCTTGGCGACCAGCACCTCGCGGAACGCCCGGTCGGCCAGCAGGCGGGTGTAGTCGTTGACGCCGCCGTTGCCCTCGGTCTTGCCGACCACGGCGAGCACCCGGTCGGCCTCGAGCACGCCGTCGTCGATGAGCCGGGCCAGCCCGGAGGCGTCGGCCACGTGTTCGATGGGGATCTTGCGGACTTCGATCGGGTCGGGCACGTCGCCGCTCCTTGCTCTCGTGTCGTGGCTCTCGTGTCGTGCTTGTCGCCCTCGTGTCGTGCGGGTCGCCGCCGGCTCAGCCGCACCGCTCGCCGGGGTGGACGATCGTTCCGGCCTCGCCGCGGACCGCGTCGGTGATCCGGTCGAGCGAGGTGATCGCGGCGCGCCGGCCGCCCCGCTCGACGAAACGGCACGCCGCCGTCACCTTCGGCCCCATGCTGCCGCCGGCGAAGTGCCCGGCGGCGGCCAGCGTGCGCAGCTCCCGCGCGGTGGTGCGGCGCAGCGGACGCTCCCGCGGGGTCCCGTACCCCACCAGGACGTGCTCCACATCGGTGGCGATCACCAGGGTGGCGGCGCCCAGCCGCCGGGCCAGCAGCGCCGCCGCCAGGTCCTTGTCCACCACCGCCTCCACGCCGCGCAGGACGCCGTCCTCGCCGCGCACGACGGGCACGCCTCCGCCGCCGGCCGCGACCACGACGTGGCCGGCGTCGAGCAGCAGGGCCGCGGCGTCCGCGTCGAGGATCTCCAGCGGCTCGGGCGAGGCGACCACGCGCCGCCAGCCGCGCGGCCCGTAGGACCGCCACTGCTGCCCGAGCGCCATGAACCGCTCCGCCTCGGCCTGCGGGAAGTACCGGCCGATCGGCTTGACCGGGTCGGCGAAGGCGGGGTCGGCGGCGTCCACCAGGGTGCGGGTGACGACGACGGTGACCGGCCGGTCCGCGCCGCGCGCCGCCAGGGCCCGCGCCAGCGCGTTCATGATCAGCACGCCGACGGTGGCCTGGGTCTGCGCGCCGCACCAGTCCAGCGGCACCGGCGGCACCACGTCCGCGGCCAGCTGGTTCTTGATCAGCAGGTTGCCGACCTGGGGGCCGTTGCCGTGCGTCAGCGCCACCCGGGCGCCCGCCGCGACCAGGTCGGCCACGTGCTCCATGGCCGCCTCGACCGCCGCGCGCTGGGCGTCCGGGGCGGCGCTGCCGTCGGGCGCCGTCATGGCGTTGCCGCCGAGCGCGATCAGGACCCGCTCGCCGTCGAGCGGCCCCGCCTCCTGCCTGCTCACGGGGCCGAAGGTAGCCGCGAAACGGGCGCCGCGCCTGGGCGGATATCGCCCAACCGGCGCCCTAGGTTCGGCAAAAGTGGCCGGTTCGGCGCGCGCAGGACGCCCGGCCGAGCCGTGCGGCTGGAGCGCGCGCCGAGCGCGCCCGGAGACCCGGCCGGGCGGCCCGTGCGGCGCTCCTGAGAAGGCCCACGGGGCCCACGGCGGGCGTGCGCCGGGTCAGCGAGGCGGCGGTCAGCCGAGGCGGCGCAGGCGCTCCACGGCCTCGTCGATGACCTCGTCCTTCTTGCAGAAGGCGAACCGGACGAAATGCGATCCGGCCGCGGCGTCGTCGTAGAAGACCTGGGTGGGGATGGCGACGACGCCGACCTTCTCGGGCAGGGCCAGGGCCAGCTCCATGCCGTCGGTGAAGCCGAGCGGGCGGATGTCGGCCTGGACGAAGTAGGTGCCCTGCGGGCGGACGGCCGCGAAGCCCGCCGCCTCCAGGCCCGCGACGAGCCGGTCGCGCTTGGCCTGCAGCGAGTCGCGCAGCCGCGCCACCCAGTCGAGCTCGTTGCGCAGCGCGTAGGCGACGGCCCGCTGCCACGGGCCGCCGGCCGCGTACGTCATGAACTGCTTGACGGTCTGGACCGCGCGCACGTACGGGGCGGGCGCGGTGACCCAGCCGGTCTTCCAGCCGGTGACGGAGAACGTCTTGCCCGCCGACGAGACCGCGACGGTGCGTTCGCGCATGCCGTCCAGGGTCGCCAGGGGGATGTGCTCGGCGTCGTCGAAGGTCAGGTACTCGTAGACCTCGTCGGTGAGCGCGATCAGGTCGTGCTCGCGGCACAGGTCGGCGATCGCCTCCAGCTCCGCGCGGGTGAAGACGGTGCCCGCCGGGTTGTGCGGCGAGTTCACCAGGATCATGCGGGTGCGGGGGCCGACCGCGGCGCGCAGCTCGTCGGGGTCGAAGGTGAAGCGGCCGCCGTCCGGACGCAGCGTCACCGGCCGCCGCACCGCGCCGGCCAGCGCGATCGTGGCGGCGTAGGAGTCGTAGTACGGCTCGAAGACGATCACTTCGTCGCCGGGGTTCGCCAGCGCCAGCACGGAGGCGGCGATGCCCTCGGTGGCGCCGACGGTGATGTAGACCTCGGTGTCCGGGTCGTACTCCAGCCCGTACCGCGCGCGCCGCTGCTCGGCCACGGCGCGGCGCAGCTCGGGCAGGCCGGGGCCGGGCGGGTACTGGTTGCCGCCGGAGCGGATCGCCTCGACGGCCGCGTCCAGCATCCCCGGCGGGCCGTCGGTGTCGGGGAAGCCCTGGCCGAGGTTGATCGACCCGGTCCGCACCGCCAGCGCGGACATCTCCGCGAAGATCGTCGTCCCGAATCCCTGCATGCGAGGTACGAGCGGCTCAGTCACGTCCACCATCATCGCGGGTCCCGGGCGGACGCGTCCTCGGCCGGGGGTCGTCCAGTCCTCGGCCGGGGGCCGTCCAGTCCTCGGCCGGGGGCCGTCCAGTCCTCGGCCGGGGGCCGTCTAGGCCGCCCGCGCGGGCACCGGCGCCTCCTGTTCGCGCGTGCCGGCCGGCGCGACGGCGTCGTCGGAGGCGTCGTCGGATTGGCCGCCGCGCATCGTCCCGGCGGTCAGCAGTCCGATGGGGACGGGCGCCCAGTGCGACACGGCCCGGAAGATCAGCACACCGGAGAGGGCGGCGGCCGTCTCGACTCCCGACGCGGCCAGCAGCGCGACCAGCGCGGCCTCGGTCGAGCCGAGCCCGCCCGGCCCCGGCACCGCGCCGCCCGCCGCCGCGCCGACCATGTAGACGACGATCAGCGCGCCGAACTGGCCGGGTGCCGCGGCCCCGGGGACCGCCAGCACGCTCAGCGCGAATCCCACGGCCATGACCAGCGTGGTCGCCGCCGACGCCGCCAGCATGACCGCCAGGTCTCCCGGACGCCGCGCCAGCCGCGCGCACGCCTGGAGGGGGCCGCGCAGCCGCTCTCGCAGGACCCACGCGGCGACGCCCGCGGCGGGCACGGCCGCCGCGGCGATCGCGATCAGGGGTCCGCCGAGCCCTTCCAAGTGCTCCCGCAGCCACGCGACCAGCACGCCGTCCCCGGTCGTCAGCGCGATCGGCAGCACCGCCGCGAACAGCAGCAGGTCGGCGACCGCGCCCCCGATCTGCAGGACTCCCGCCACCGCCACCGCCTGCCCGGCGGGGACGCCCCGTCCGGTCAGGTACCGCGCGTTGACCGCGATCGTGCCGAGCCCGCCGCCGGTCACCCGGTTCGCGGTCGCCCCGGTGAACTGCGCCATCGTGGCGTGCAGCAGCGGCAGCCGCCGTCCCGCCGCGCCGCGCAGCGCCACGGCGGAGAACCAGAAGTGCACGACGACGAGGACCGCCAGCGCGGGCACCAGCGCCCAGTGCGCGTCCCGGATGCCTCGCACCGCCCCCGACACCGTCGCCGCGGCGTCGCCGCTCGCCGCCGCCATCGCGGCGCCCGCGGCGAGCGCCGCCGCGGCCAACGCCCACCCGATCGCCCGCCTGCGCCGGACCGCACGGCGGCGCAGGACGGGCATCCCGGGGGCGGCGTGGACGTTCATGACTTCCTCCGGACGGGGCGGCGGCTGCTGTCTCCAGCCAACCCGTCCGACCGTCGAAGGTCAGTGGTGCGGCCACGCCAGTCGAGGGTGGGGACAACCTCAGCCCCCGCCCCGGGGCAACCCGCGGTCTAGGCGCTCTTCCCGGCCCCTTCGCCCAGGCGGGACTTGACGACCTTGCCCATGGCGTTGCGCGGCAGCGCGTCCACCAGGTGCACCACGCGGGGCCGCTTGTGCGCCGACAGCCGCTCCGCCACGAAGTCGATCAGCTCCTGGCCGGCGACGCCGTCGGCCACGACGTAGGCGGTGACCTGTTCGCCGAGGTCGGGGTGCGGGGTGCCGACCACCGCCGCCTCCCGCACCGCCGGATGCGCCAGCAGCGCGTTCTCCACCTCGCCCGCGCCGATCCGGTACCCGCCGCTCTTGATCAGGTCGGTGGACGCGCGGCCGACGATGCGGTGCCACCCGTCCGGCCCGATCACGGCGATGTCGCCGGTGCGGAACCAGCCGTCGGGGGTGTACGCGGCGGCCGTGGCCTCGGGGCGGCCCAGGTAGCCGCTGAACAGCATCGGCGCCCGCACCTGCAGTTCCCCGGGCGTCTCCCCGTCGAACGGGACGGGCGACCCGTCGTCGGCCGCCAGCCGCGTCTCCACTCCGGGCAGCGGGGTGCCGACGTGGCCGGGCCGCCGGTCGCCGTCGGCGCGCGCGGAGACGGTGATGAGCGTCTCGGTCATGCCGTACCGCTCGACGGGCCGGTGCCCGGTCAGCTCGGCGAGGCGGTCGAACACCGGCACCGGCAGCGGGGCGCTGCCCGACACCAGCAGCCGCGCCCTGCGCAGGGCCTCGGCGGACGCCGCGTCCTCGCACACCCGCGACCACACGGTGGGGACGCCGAAGAACAGCGACCCGCCGTGCTCGTCGGCGGCCGCGGCGTACGCGGCGGGGCGGGGGCGCCCCGTGTGCACCAGCGGCGACCCGACCCGCAGCGCGCCCAGGACGCCGAGCACGAGCCCGTGCACGTGGAACAGCGGAAGGCCGTGGACGAGCACGTCGCCGGCCGTCCACTTCCACGCCTCGGCCAGCGCGTCCAGGCCCGCGGCGATCGCGGCCCGGGAGATCTGCACGCCCTTGGGGGCGCCGGTGGTGCCGCTGGTGTAGAGGATGAGCGCGGTCGCGTCGTCCGGCGGCCGCGGCGACGGCGGCGCGGACGTCCCGGACGGCAGCGCGTCCACGGGGACGAGCGGCGGGCCGCCGTCCGCGGGGTCCCAGGCGTCGCGGGCGGCCAGCAGCAGCCGCGCCCCCGAGTCGCCCAGGATGTGGTCCCGTTCGGCCGGGCCCGAGTCGGGCGGCAGCGGCACGACGGGCACGCCCGCGAGGATCCCGCCCACCACGGCGACCACGGTCTCGACCGTGGGAACGGCGTGCACCGCGACGGCCTCGGCGCCGCCGATCTCGGCCGCCACCGCCGCCGCGCGGGCGAACAGGTCGGCCCGGGACACGGCCCGGCCGTCCATCCGGATCGCCTCCGGCGCGTCCCCCGCCGGGTCTCCGAGCAGGTCCATCGCTCCCCTTCCGTCCGTGCCGTGCGTCTTCGGGCAGGCCGCGCGCCTTCAGGCAGTATGCCGGTCGCTCCGCTCGTCATGCCGGTCGCTCCGCTCGTCATGCCGGTCGCTCCGCTCGTCGCCGCTCCCGTCGCCCTGCCGGCCGGCGTCCCCGTCGAGGACGTCCACGTCGGCGTGCGGACGGCCGCCGGACAGCACCGGGTAGCCGGGGCCGCGGTCGAAGAACGGGGCGGGGCCGCGTTCGGCGCGGAGCCGGGCGCGCAGCGCGTCCGTGGCGGCGCGGTCGACGACGCCGTCGACGATCACCACGCCGTAGTCGTCGCGGGCCCCCTCGAGGGAGACCTTGCCGTCGCGCACGTCGGCGGCGACGCGTTCGGGGTCGCGGTCGAACGGGTCGCCCCAGCCGCCGCCTCCCGTCGTGCGGATGCGGATGATCTGGCCGGCGCGCACCGGGTGGCCGTCCACCAGGCCCTCCATCCGCTCGGCGTCCTCCTCCCCGGGCGTGAAGATGTCCACGCGGAAGGGACGGCCCGCGCGCCCTCCGTTCACGCCCCAGCACGACAGGATGGAACGGTCGGCGATCGACATGAAGCGGGCGTCGCGCAGCATGCGGATGTGCTTGTCGTAGCCGAGGCCGCCGCGGAACTTCCCCGGCCCGCCCGAGTCGACGGCCAGGCCGAGCCGCTCCACCACGAACGGCCAGCGCGCCTCGGCGAACTCGACCGGGATGTTGCGGGAGTCGGGGACGATGTGGATGGTGTCCTCCCCGTCGGCGTAGTGGCGCCCGCCCGAGCCGCCGCCCAGCACCTCGCGCATCAGGTACGGGCCGTGCTCGTCCTCCCCGTACACGCCGGTGTAGCGGATGGTCTCCTGGTCGGCGGGCATGCGGCCGCCCGTGGCCTTGGCGAGCACGCCGGCCAGCACGCCCAGCAGGCGCAGGATGACGAACGTGCGCGCGTTGGTCGGCGCCGGGAACACGGGCGTCAGCAGCGTGCCCTTCTCCGGGAACCGCATCTCGATGAGCGGCACGACGCCCTCGTTGACGTCCAGCTCGGCGGCCCGCTCGGGGGAGTCGGCGAGATTGCGCAGGATGGGCGCCAGCCACTTCTTCAGGAACACCCCGTCGGCGTAGTCGCCCGCGTGGTTGATCGGGCCCTTGGCCTGCGGGGACGTGCCGGTGAAGTCGATGACCAGCGGCACGTCGGCGGACGAGTCGACGGTGAGGGTGATGCGCTGGGCGTGCAGGCGCGGCGGGTCCACGCCGTCGTGCTCGGCGTAGTCCTCCCACACGTACGTCCCGTCGGGGATCTTCGACAGCAGCTCGCGGCGGAACGTCTCGGTGGTCCGGTCGATGATCGCGTCGAAGCAGTCCTCCACGGCGGCGCGGCCGTACCGGTCGAACAGGTCGGCCAGGCGGCGGGCGCCCATGAGGCAGGCCGAGCACTCGGCGTCCAGGTCCCCCGCCAGGGAGTCGGGCATGCGGGAGTTGCGCGTCATGATCTTCAGCGCCGCCTCGTTCGGCGCGCCCCGGTCCCAGAGCTTGATCGGCGGCACCATGAGGCCCTCTTCGAAGGCGCTGCGGGCGTGGCTGGGCATGGAGCCCGGGACGGCGCCGCCGATGTCGTCGTGGTGGCCGAACGCCTGCACGAACGCCACCACCTCGCCGTCGTGGAAGACGGGCACGGTGACGCACAGGTCGGGCAGGTGCCCGATGCCGCCC
Organism: Actinomadura viridilutea; assembly: GCA_003001795.1. GTDB lineage: Bacteria > Actinomycetota > Actinomycetes > Streptosporangiales > Streptosporangiaceae > Spirillospora > Spirillospora viridilutea. The sequence continues at coordinate 358,472 of PVNI01000002.1, forward strand.
TCGGACAGGTACACGTCGTTGTGGAAGTACACGTCGCCGGGACGCATCGTCTCGATCGGGTAGTCCCGGACGACCGGCTGCACCAGCGCCGAGTAGGAGCGGCCGGTGAGCTTGCGCAGCCGCCGGTCGTGGATGCCCGCGCGGAAGTCGTGCGCGTCCCGGATCATGGGCGAGCGGGCGGTGCGGGCGATCGCCGTCTCCACCTCGCGCTCCACCGACGCGAGGGTCCCCTCGACGATCTCCACCAGGACCGGGTCCGCGGCCCGCGTGCGCGGGGCCGTTCCGGCGCCGTCGCCGCTCTCCGCGGCGCCGCCGGTCCGGGCGGCGCCGTGCCGCCGCGGCTCGCTCATGGCGTCTCCTCCTTCGTGATCACGAGGTTGCCGTGGGCGTCGACGCGGGCCTGATAGCCGGGGTGCAGCGGCACCGTGGAGCCGAACTCCTCGATGACGGCGGGGCCGTGCAGCACGTCGTCGCGGGCGAGCCGGTCCCGCCGGTAGACGGGGGTGCGGGCCCAGCCCTCGAAGTAGACGTCGCGGACGCCGGTGCGGGCGCGTTCGGGGTTCCCGTCGCCGGGCGGCCGTTCGCGCAGGCGGGGACGGGTGATCGGGCCGATCCCCGAGACGCGCAGGTTCACCCATTCGACCGGATGCCGGCCGGGGTCGCCGCGGTAGCAGTAGCCGTACAGCGCCTCGTGCGCGTCGTGGAAGCGGCGGACGACCTCGGCGCGGAAGGCGTCGTCGACCGGCCCGTCCGGCGCGGCCACCCGCACCTCGAACGCCTGCCCGTGGTAGCGCAGGTCGGCCGAGCGCGCGAACCGCTGCCGCTCGGGCGGGAACCCTTCGCGCTCCAGGGCGTCGGCCGCCCGCCCCTCCAGCTCGGCGTAGACCGCGCCGAGGGCGGACAGGTCCACCTCGGCGTCGCGGGCGACGTGCGTGCGCACGTAGTCGTTCTTGACGTCCACGGTGAGCAGGCCGAACGCCGACAGGCTGCCGGGGTCGGCGGGGATCACGGCGGCGGGCAGGCCGAGCAGGTCCAGCAGCCGGCAGGCCAGCAGCGGCCCGGACCCGCCGAACGCGACCAGCGGGAAGTCGCGCACGTCCAGCCCGCGCTCGACGGTGATCCGCCGGATCGCGTTCGCCTGGTTCCACGCCGAGATCTCCAGGACGCCCGCGGCGGCGCGGTCGCCGGACAGGCCGAGCTCGGCCCCGAGGGCCTCCACGCCCGCCCGCGCGGCGGCCACGTCCAAGGGGATCTCGCCGCCGAGCAGGTGCGGCGGGATGCGGCCGAGCGCGGCGTGCGCGTCGGTGACGGTCGGCTCGGTGCCGCCGCGTCCGTAGCACAGCGGGCCCGGGTCGGCGCCCGCGCTGCGCGGCCCGACCTTCAGGGTGCCCTCCGGGGAGATCCACGCGATCGATCCGCCGCCCGCGCCGACCGTCACGATGTCGATCATCGGGATCTTGACGGGGTGGCGGCCGACCGCGCCCTCGGTGGTGAGCGTCGGCTCGCCGTCCAGCACCACGGCCACGTCGGTGGACGTGCCGCCGCCGTCGAGGGTGACCACCGAGCGGCGGCCCTCGGCCGCGGCCACGTAGGCGGCGCCGAGCGCCCCGGCCGCCGGCCCGGACAGCACCGTGGTGATCGGCTGGTGCACGACCTCCTCGGCCGACAGCACTCCGCCGTTGCTCTTCATGACCCGCAGCGGCGCGGGCAGCAGTCCGGACAGGCGCGCCAGATAGCGGCTCATCGTGGGCTTGACGGCGGCGTCCACCAGCGTGGTCACCGACCGCTCGTACTCGCGGTACTCGCGCAGCACCTCGCACGACAGCGACACCACCGCCTCGGGATGCTCGCGCGCCAGCACCTCCCGCATGCGCAGCTCGTGGGCGGGGTTGGCGTAGGAGTGCAGGAAGCACACGCCGATCGCGCGGATGCCCCGGTCGCGGAACCAGCGGGCCGCCGCCGCCGCGCTCTCCTCGTCGAACGGCCGCAGCTCGGCGCCGGTGTGGTCGAGCCGCCCGCCGACGGTGCGCACCCGGTGCACCGGCACGATCCGCGGCGGCTTGACCCAGAAGTAGGAGTTGCCGTACCCGTCGGGCACGCTCTGCCGGGCGATCTCCAGCAGGAACTCGAAGCCCTCGGTGGTGATGAAGCCCAGGTCGTCGAGCCGGTCCTCCAGGAGCTGGTTGGTCGCGACCGTCGTGCCGTGCGACACCGCCGTGAGCGCGGACGCGTCGGCGCCCGCCAGGCGCAGGACCTTGCGGGCGGCGTCGGCGAACCCCTCGGCCGGATCGGCCGGGGTGGACGGTGTCTTGGTGGTGAACAGCTCACCGGTGTCCTCGTCGATCGCCACCACGTCGGTGAACGTGCCGCCCGTGTCGATCCCGATCCGCAGCCGCCGTGCCATGCCAGGTGTCTACCTGGGCGGGCCCGCCGCCGAAACGTCGCAAACTGCCAACGGAAGCTGTGATCTTTGGCGGTCTTCACGCGTCGGGTGCGGGCCGCCCGTTCCGTGGGACTAGGCTGAACGGCGACCGGGCACGGGGGCGGGGACGCCTCGCGTGCGCATCCGACGACACCGCTGGGAGCCCCGCCATGGCCCTGGAACGGCCCGAGATCGACTTCCCCGAGGGCGAGCCGCCCGCGTTCCTCGACATCACCGACATCGAGGTCGGGGACGGCCCCGAGGCCGTCAAGGGCTCGCAGGTGTCGGTGCACTACGTCGGCGTCGCGTTCTCCACCGGCGAGGAGTTCGACGCGTCCTGGAACCGCGGCCGCCCCCTCGAGTTCACCCTCGGCACCGGCCGCGTGATCAAGGGCTGGGACATGGGCGTCCTGGGCATGAAGGTCGGCGGGCGGCGCAAGCTGGTGATCCCGCCGCACCTGGCGTACGGCAGCCACAGCCCCAGCCCGGCGATCAAGCCCGGCGAGACCCTGATCTTCGTCGTCGACCTGGTCGACGTGACATAGCCTCCGCCCGAGGCGGGCGCGCGCCGGCGGACCGGCTAGCGCGGGAACGGGGTGGACGCGGGCCCCAGCAGGTCGGCGGCGTACTTGTCGTACACCTCCAGGTTCCGCTCGGCCAGATGGTCGAAGGAGTGCGGCACCGACGAGCCGGGCGTCAGCGACGCCATCGCCGCGGCCGGGTCCAGCCGCGCCGCCGCCCAGCCCTCGTGGGTGGCCGCGCGCGCCACCACCTCGGCGATCGGCGTCACGATCATCGAGTTGCCGAAGTACAGGGCGCCCCCCGGGTCGGCGCCCACCGCGTTGGCCGCCACGACGTACACGTGGTTGTCGTAGGCGCGGGCGCGGGTGGTCAGCTCCCAGATGTCGGCCGACCGCAGCAGCGCCGAGGGACGGCACACGACCTCGGCACCGCGCACCGCCATGATGCGCCACAGCTCGGGGAAGTCGCCGTCGAAGCAGATCGCCATGCCGATCCGGCCTAGCGGGGTGTCGACCACGGTCACCTCGCCGCCGGGCGCCGCCCACCCGCCGTGCCGGGCGTCCTCGACCCGGAACGGGTGGACCTTGCGGTAGACGCCGAGCACGTCGCCGCCCGGCCCGACCAGGACCGCCGCGTTGTAGACGGCCTCGGGCGCCCGCTCGTAGGTGCCGAAGCACACGTGCACGCCCAGCTCGCGCGCGACCTCCTGGATCGGCTCGGTCACCGGGCCGGGGATCGGCGACACCAGGTCGCGCAGCTCGGCGCCCGGCACGCCCGGGGTGAAGCCGGTGGTGCACGTCTCGGGCAGCACGACGAGCTCGGCGCCCGAACGTTCGACGCAGCGCCGCGTCCACGACACGGCCTTGTCGAGGTTGCGCCGCACCGACGCCTCGGTGAGCGGCCCTGGCTCCGGCGCGAACTGCACCGCGGCCGCGGTGAACGCCCTCATCGCCGCCGCCCCCTCGCCCTGCGGCCGAACGCGTACCCGATCGCGACCCCGGCCAGGGCGACCGCGCCTCCGGACAGGAACGCCGCGACCATCGGCAGCGGCGCCGCCGGGGGCGTCGGCGCCATCGGGCCGGGCGCGGCCTCGGCGGCCGCCGCAGGCGCCTTCGGCGCCTTCTCGGGTGCCCTCTCGGGCGTCGGCGCGGGGACGGCGGGCCGGGTCAGGTCGCGTTCGACGGCCGCGAAGAACTCGGCGGCCGTCTTGCGGGCGACGGTGCCGAGCACCCGCTGCCCCACTCCGCCGATCATGCCGCCGACGGTCGCGTCCGCCTCGTAGTCCACCCGGGTCCCCTTGCCCGAGTCCTCCGACAGCCGCACGCGCACCGTGGCGTCGACCGTGCCGGGGGCGCCCTGCCCGCGCGCCCGCAGCGTGAACGCCCGCGGCGGGTCGGGATCGGTCAGCTCGACGCGCCCCACGTAGGTGCCCCGGACGGACGCGACGCCCGCCGAGACGGTCATGGTGTAGACGTCCTCGCCGGTCGCCTCCAGCGAGCGGCAGCCCGGGATGGCCCGCGCCAGCACCCCGGGGTCCTGCAGCGCCTCCCAGACGCGCGGCAGCGGCGCGCCCACCATGGCAGTGCCGTTCACCTTCATGGACCGACCCTAAGAAATCCCGCCGCCGGGTCGAACGGCAACTCCTGCCCGAGCGGACGCCGCGTCTTGGGCAGAATCGACCGCTCCGCGGGACACGGCATGATCAGATGTATGCCGTCGCATGACTCGGGTCCCCGCCGGGCATCGCGAACCTCGACGGATGTTCGCGCGTCAACCCAGAGCGGTGAGCGCCGATCGTCGTGCGTCACGGCTTCGTCGTCGGCCGAGGGAACGGGAGAACGCGCCTGATGCGAGGGAAACTGCCCGTGGCCGCCACGGTGGCGGCCGGGGTGCTGGGCGTGGCCGCGGGGACGTGGCCCACGGTGCGCGCCGAGGCGGGCGGCCCCGAGGGCCCGTCCATGCGCAGCCAGCTCGCCGCCGTGGTGGCCGACCAGCGCTGGCCGGCGCCCAAGCCGGGGTCGTGGACGCCGCCGCAGCCCGCCCCGGACGGCCTGCCGCCGGTCATCGACCGCATCATCACGAACGACAAGGTCGTCTTCCTCACCATCGACGACGGCTACGAGTACGACCCGGAGTTCGTCCGGCTGGTCCGCACCCGCAAGGTCCCGATCATGACGTTCCTGACCACCCGGTACGTCAAGGGCCAGGGCCAGTACTTCTGGGCGCTGCGCAACGCCGGGTCGCGGATGGAGAACCACACCGTCTCCCATCCCGACATGCGCACGCTCAGCCCCGAGGCGCAGCGCAAGGAGATCTGCGACGCGTCCCAGACGATCGCGCAGCAGTACGGCCGGCGGCCGCAGATCTTCCGGCCGCCGTTCGGCAGCTACAACCGGGAGACCCGGGAGGCCGCCAAGCAGTGCGGCATCAAGTCGCTGCTGCTGTGGTCGGCCGAGTACTACAACGGCACGACCGGCCCGGGCGTCGGTTACGACGGGTTCGCCCGCGCCGACGGCGGCACGGGCTTCAAGCCGGGCGACATCGTCCTCATGCACTACCGCAAGGGCCTGGCCAAGCAGTTCGAGACGATCCTCGGCTGGATCCGGCAGCAGGGCTTCCGGCCCGCGGCCGTGGAGAACTACATCCCCCGCTCCCTGGGCGGCGAGGCGCCCGACGCCCCCGCCTCGACGAAGAACTCGACGAAGAAGCAGTGACGGGCGCCGCCCGCGGGCGGCCCGCCGTCACGTGGCGCGCTCGCGGGCGGCGCGCGCGCCGCTCCGGGTGCGCAGCGACTCGTCGCGTTCGGCGCGCCGGCGCAGGCGGTACAGGTCGTCGGGGGACAGCGGCATGCTGTGGACGCGGATGCCTTCGGCGTCCTCGACGGCCGAGGCGATGACGGCCGACACCGGGATGACGCCCGCCTCCCCCGCGCCCTTGATGCCGAGCGGGTTGAGGGGCGACGGGGTCTCCAGGTGGGCGGTCTCGATGCGCGGGATCTCCGTCGCGTAGGGCATGAGGAAGTCCATGAACGAGGCGTTCAGCAGCTGGCCCGACTCGTCGTAGACCATGCGCTCGTACAGGGCGCCGCCGATGCCCTGCGCCACTCCCCCGTGGATCTGGCCCTCGACGATGCGCGGGTTGATGAGGCGGCCGCAGTCGTGCACGACCGCGTACCGCAGGATCCGCACCTCGGCCGTGTCCGGGTCGGTCTCCACGATCGCCGCGTGCATCCCCGCCGCGAACGTCGACCGGACGGGCGAGTAGTAGTCGCGGCCCTCCAGGCCCGGCTCCTCCCCCCGCAACGGCGGCTCGGTCGCGTCGCCGCCGACGGCGAACTGCGTGGCGCGCTGCGCCTCCTCGTCGAACGCGTACCGCAGCGGGTTGGACAGGACGGCGACGGTGCGCAGCGGCACCGCGGCCGACGGGTCGCCCTTGACGTGCACGACCCCGTCGGTGATCTCCAGGTCGCGCGGGTCGGCCTCCAACGCCTCCGCGGCGATGCGCAGCGCCTTCTCCCGCACCTTGCGGGCGGCCAGCGCGATGGCGTTGCCGCTCATCACGGCGGCCCGCGAGGCGAACGTGCCGACCGCGTACCCGAAGCGCCGGGTGTCGCCGGTCGTGACGCGCACGTCCTCCACCGGGACGCCCAGCTCGGCGGCGGCGATCTGGGCGAACACCGTCTCGTGCCCCTGCCCCTGCGAGGTGAGCCCGGTGGCCACGTGCACGCGGCCCGAGGTGTCGATCTCGACGTGGCCGCCCTCGTACGGCCCGACGCCCGTGCCCTCGACGTAGCAGCCGAGGCCGATGCCGATGCGGCGGCCCTCGGCGGCGGCGCGCGCCCGCTCCTCCTCGAAGGAGTCCCACCCGATGAGCTCCTTGATGCGGGCGAGCAGGGCCGGGTAGTCGCCGGAGTCGTAGATCAGCGGGCGGCCGTCCTGGAAGGTCAGGCCCTGGTCGTAGGGGAACTCGTCGGGGCGGATGAGGTTGACCTCGCGCACCGCCGCCCGGTCGCGGCCGAGGTGGTCGGCGATGCGGTCCATGGTCCGCTCCATGCAGAAGACGCCTTGGGGGCGGCCCGCGCCGCGGTACGGGGTGACGATGACGGTGTTGGTGTAGAGGCTGACGACCTCCGCCCGATAGGCGCCGATCTTGTAGGGGCCGAGCAGCTGGGTGGAGGTGACGATCGGGATGATCACCCCGTAGGGGGTGTAGGCGCCGTGGTCGTGCAGGATCCGCACGTCCAGGCCGAGCACCCGGCCCTCGTCGTCGAACCCGACCCGCACGTGCTGCACCTGGCCGCGCTCGTGGGCGGCGGCGACGAAGTGCTCGCGCCGGTCCTCGGTCCACTTGACCTCCCGGTCCAGCAGCCGGGCCGCCCACGGCACGAGGATCTCCTCCGGCCACGGATGGACGATCTTGACGCCGAAGCCGCCGCCGACGTCGGGGGCGATCACCTCGACCTTCCCGGGCGGCAGGCCCAGCTTGGCGGCGATGGCGGCGCGCACGCTGGTGGACGCCTGGGTGGACGAGTAGACCCGCAGCGACCCGTCGTCGGCGTCCCACCGCGCGTACACCCCGCGCCCCTCCAGGGGCATGGACGCGCTGCGTTCGATGTCCAGGCGGAACTCCAGCACGTGCGGGGCAGCCTCGATCGCGGCGTCCACGTCGCCGGTCCGCTGTTCCAGGACGGCGCCGACGTTGCCGGGCACGTCGTCGTGCACCAGGTGCTCGGCGCGGGCCGCCTCCTCGATCCCGACCACGGCGGGCAGCGGGTCGTAGTCGACCCGGATCCGCGACGCCGCGTCCTCGGCCAGATAGCGGTCGCGCGCCACCACCATCGCGACCGGTTCGCCGACGTGCCGGACGACGTCGCGCGCCAGCGGGTAGGCGGTGCGGCCGTGGGTGAGGGACGGGTGCGGGATCAGCAGCGGCAGCGGCTCGGCGACCCGGCCCGGCAGGTCCTCCCACGTGTAGATCGCCACCAGCCCGTCCACGTCGAGGGCGTCGGTCACGTCGATGTCGAGGATGCGGGCGTGCGCGTGCGGGGAGCGGACGAACGCGGCGGCGAGCGCGTCGCGGCCCAGGTCGTCCAGGTAGCGGCCCTGCCCGGTGAGCAGCCTCGGGTCCTCCCGCCGCGGGATCGGCTCGCCGAAGACGCGGGTGCCGCCCATCAGCGCGCCTCCTCGGCCAGGAGCTCGGCCGCCCGATGGACCGACGCGACGATGTTCTGGTAGCCCGTGCAGCGGCACAGGTTGCCGGAGATCCCTTCGAGCACCTCCTCGTCGGTGGGGCGCGGGTTGTCGCGCAGCAGGGCCGTCACCGTGCACAGGAACCCGGGGGTGCAGTAGCCGCACTGCAGGCCGTGGCACTCCTGGAAGGCCCGCTGCACCGGCGACGGCGTGCCGTCCCGGCCCGCCAGCCCCTCCACGGTGGTGATCTCGTGCCCGTCGGCCGTCACGGCGAGCATCAGGCAGGACCGCACCGGCTCGCCGTCCAGCAGCACCGTGCAGCATCCGCACACGCCGTGCTCGCAGCCGACGTGGGTGCCGGTCAGGCCCAGGTCGTGCCGCAGCAGGTCGGACAGCAGCCGCCGGGCGGGCGCCCGCGCCGTGCGGTGCACGCCGTTGACGGTCAGCTCGATCTCGAAGGTCTCCTCCATCACCACTCCGCCTCGTCGTGGACGCCGGGCGTCTGGGCGCGGTCCAGCGCGTCGGCCGTGGCGGCGCGCAGGGCGCGTTCGGTGAGCACGCCCGCCAGGTGCCGCCGGTAGTCGGCGCCGGCGTGGATGTCGGGCTCGGGGTCGAGGTGGTCGCGGACGTACCCGGCCACGCCGGACCAGTCGGCGGCCCCGGGCGGGCGCCCGTCCTGGGCCTGCCGGGCCCGGGGGGTCAGGTCGAGGACCAGCGGCGTGGCGGCCACGCCCAGGTATCCGACGCGGGCGGTGCTCACCCGCAGGTCCTCGTCCAGGCCGACCACGGCGGCGACCCCGGCCAGGGCGTAGTCGCCGTGCCTGCGGGACGTCTCGGTGAACGCGACGCCGGTGCGGGGCGGCAGCGCGGGGAAGAACGCCGCCTCGGCCAGCTCCCCGGGGCGCAGGGCGCTCTCCAGCGGGCCGGTGAAGAAGTCGGCGGCCGGGATCGTGCGGCGCCCGGCGGCGGACACCGCCTCGACCGTGCCGCCCAGCACGGCCAGCACCGCGGGCAGCTCGGCGGCCGGGTCGGCGTGGGCGAGGCTGCCGACCACGGTGCCCCGGTTGCGGATCACCGGGTGCGCCACGTGCCGCAGCGCGGCGGGCAGCAGCGGCTGGACGGCCGCGACGCCGGCGGAGCGTTCGACGGCGGCGTGCCGCGCCAGCGCGCCGACGCGCACCCCCTTTCCGCCGGTCCGCCCGCCGGGCGGCGCCTGCGCGTCCTCCTCGGAGCCGACGATGCGCACGCCGTCCAGGCCGGCGACGCGGTTGATGTCGACGATGTGGCCGGGCTCGGCCAACCGCATGTTGAGCAGCGGGATGAGGCTCTGCCCGCCCGCCAGCACCTTGGCGTCGGCGCCGTGGGCGGCCAGCACGTCCAGCGCCTCGGCGAGCGTGGCGGGGGCGTGGTAGGCGAACGGCGGCGGCTTCACGGCTGGGCATCGCCTCCCGCGGACGCCGCCTCGGCCGTCCCGCCGGACGGGGCCGGCCCGTCGGCCGCCGCGCCGCCGGACGGGGCGGGCCGGTCGGCCGCGCCGCCCGCCGGCGCCGCGGCGGCGGGTCCGCCGAGGCGGCCGGAGATGAAGCGCAGCAGGTGGTAGCCGACCAGCACGACGATCGTGCCGAACGCGATGCCCTCCAGCTTGAAGTCGTCGTTGATCTCGTGCACCACCGGGCCGAGCGCCAGGATGATGCCCGCGCCGACCGGCACCATGTTGACCGGGTCGGCGAAGTCCACCCGGTTCTCGATCCAGATCTTGGCGCCGAGCAGGCCGATCATCCCGTAGAGGATCACCGTGACGCCGCCGAGCACCCCGCCGGGCGTGGCGGCCACCAGCGCGCCGAACTTGGGGCACAGCCCGAACAGGATCGCGATGATCGCCGCGACGTAGTACGCCGCGGTCGAGTAGATCCGGGTCGCGGCCATGACGCCGATGTTCTCGGCGTAGGTGGTGGTCGGCGAGCCGCCCACCGCGCTGGTGACCACGGTGGCGGCGCCGTCGGCGAACACCGCCCGGCCGATCAGCGGGTCCAGGTCGGTGCGGGTCATCTCCCCCACCGCCTTGACGTGCCCGGTGTTCTCGGCGATCAGCGCGATGACGGCGGGCAGCACCAGCAGGATCGCCGACATCTTGAAGTCGGGGGCGTGCATGTCCGGCAGCCCGAACCAGTCGGCCTCGCGGACGCCGTCGAAGCTCACCCGGTCGTGCGGGAACGCGGTCGCCACGCAGTACGGGCCCTCCGCCGTGCAGGACTGGCCCGCGGCGTCGCGCAGGTTCTGCCCCGGCAGCACGGAGGTGATCGGTCCGGCGGTGCGGTCCAGCACCCAGGACAGCGCGTACCCGAAGACCAGCCCCACGAGCACCGCGATCCGGCCGATGAACCCGCGGAACACCACCATGACCAGGAACACGAAGGCCATGGTGATCAGCGCGACCCAGTGGTCCTGCGGCCAGTACGTGTCGGCCACCACGAACGCCAGGCCGAACCCGATGAGCATGACCACCGCGCCGGTCACGACGGGCGGGAACACCTGGTGGATGATCCGCTGGCCGAGCAGGTGGATGAGCAGGCCGCACACGGCGAGCACGGCCCCGGCGACCAGGATCGCGCCGGTGACCCAGGCGTCGGTCTGGGCGTCGTCGACGCCGGCGCGGATGGCGAACACGCCGCCCACGAACGAGGCGCTGGTGCCCAGGTAGCTGGGCACCTTCCCCTGGACGATCAGTAGGAACAGGATGGTGGCGACGCCCGACATCATCACCGCGAGGTTCGGGTCCAGCCCCATCACCAGGGGGAACACGAACGTCGCGCCGAACATCGCCACGACGTGCTGGGCCCCGATGCCCACCGTGCGCGGCCATGACAGCCGCTCGTCGGGGGCGACGACCTCACCGGGCGGCGGCGTCCCGCCGTCGCCGTGCACTTTCCAGCCGATGGCCATCCCCGTCCTCCCTCGGGCCGCCCTTGTCTACGGCTCTTTTCCCTGCTTCACGGCCTCTTTCAGCCTTGCGGGCAAACTAGATCCGCAGGCTGGGGTGAGCATCGGCGACATCTGCCAAAGCCGCAACTCGCTGTTGGGTGGGGAATGTGGCCTACGTCACCATTGCGTTACGCATCACCAATACGTTGCGCATCCGGGCGCGCGACGACGCGCCCGGGCGCGTTGCGGCGAGGACGGCATGGGTCGCCGGGGGATGGGAGTCGAGGATCGGCGGGGGTCGGCAAAGTCGGCGGGGTCGGCGGGGTCGGCAGGGTCGGCGGGGTACGGGGAGTCGGGTCGGTGGGGCGGGGACGGGTCAGATGCCGCGCATGCGCAGGACGTGCAGGGCCAGGGTGAGGTTGAGGCGCAGGTGGGCGTCCTCGGTGAAGGGTCCCAGCATCCGTTCCAGCTTCCCGATGCGGTAGCGCAGGGTGTTGTAGTGGAAGTGCAGGCGCCGGGCCGTCTCGGCGACGTTGAGGTTGGTCTCCAGCAGCACCTGGAGGGTGCGGCGCAGGTCGACCAGCTCGGGCTCGTCGTCGCCGGCCAGCTCTCCGAGGGTCTCCCGGACGAAGGCGTGCAGCTCCTGCGGGTCGGACACGAGGCTGAGCAGCCGGTAGACGCCGAGCTGGTCGAAGTGGGCGCGGGCGCCGTCGCCGTGCAGCTGCCGGCCGACCCGCACCGCCTTGACCGCCTGCTCGTACGCCTCGGGCAGCGCGGACGGCGAACGGACCGTGCGGCTGATCCCGGTGGAGAACGTCCGCCGCGACGACAGGTGCTCGGCGAAGATCGCGGAGGCCTCCTTGAGCATCGCCTGGACCGGTCCACTGGACAGCGCCGTCTCGTCTCCCTCGCCCGCCCCCACGACCGCGACGACCTCGTGGGCGAAGCTGGCGACGGCGGCTCCGCGGTCGTGCCGCCGCACCGCGGTGCTCCACGCGGAGGCCAGCCGCTCCTGCGCGACCCGCTCCTCGGCGCCGCGGCCGCCCCGCGGCTCCGCGCCGTGCCCGTTCAGGGCGCTCTGGCCGTCCGCCGGGCGGGAGCGCCCGTCCAGTTCGGCGACGACCACCATCACGGGCCGGTCCAGGTCCCAGCCGAAGCCGGCGCAGTGCGCGATCACGCGGTCGTCGTCGCCGGCCCGGCCGGACAGGATGTCGCGCAGGTAGTCGGCGCGGTACTTGCTCTCCACGGCCGCGACGGCCTGCTGCTTGGTCACCACCAGCGCCGCCACCGTGGCGGCCCGCTCCAGGATGCCCAGGTCGGCCTCGCGCAGCGTGCCCGCGGGGCTGTAGGCGATGATGCGGCCGTGGTCGAAGCCTCCGGCCACCACGGGCACCACCAGGTGGTCGCCGCCGCCGTTGGCGCACACCCCGGGACGCCCCGACAGCACGTCGAAGGCCCGCATCGCCTGGATGTGCTCGTCGGGTCCGGCGCCCGCCAGCACCCGCTGGTCGGAGTCCAGCACCACCACGGCGACGTCCAGCAGCGAGGCGACCTCGTCCACGACCTCCTGCAGGCCGCCGCCGCACAGCACGATCTGCACCAGCGCCCGGTGCACCTCCTCGGTGCGGGCCAGCACGGCGGCCTGCCGGTTGAGGATGTCGGTGAGCACCTGGTTGAGGATGTCGTCGAAGCCCACGTCGTCGGGCAGCAGGATGAGCGGGAACCCGCGCCGGTCCGCCTGCTCGATCATCTCGGCCGGCAGCGAGTCCAGATACCGGCCCAGTTTGATCGCCAGCGCGGCCAGGCCGCGCTCGTCGAGATCGGCGACCAGGTTGTCCAGCGACTGCGGGGTGTTGCGCAGCGGGTACCCGGTGGTCAGCAGCAGCTCGTTGGGCTTGACCCACGCCAGGATGTCGGGCACCTCCATGACGTTGAGCCGCTGCACGATCCGGTCCAGGCCTGAGCGTCCCCCGATGAGCCGGGCCCCGGCGAGGGTGGACACGCCCAGCACCTCGCTGACGGGCAGTCCGTAGGTCAGCGTGCCGGTGCTCGCCAGGCGCAGCGCGGGCGGGCCCGGGTCCGCATTCAGTGACATCACTTCGCTCCCAACCGTGGATTGGCGCCGAGGGTCTCCGGCGCCGAGATATCTACGGGCGCGGCCCGGGTGAGGGCCGGCCCGGCGGCCCCGGGGTCGGGTCCCCCCGGGACGGGGCATCGCATTCGCGGCCCGGCGGTGACGCACCTGCCGACTCTCCCGGCCGGGTCGGCGCAAGGCCGCGCTCGTCTCGCGCGATCGCCCGCCCGGCCCCGCGGCCGCCCGGGCGGCGGCCCGACGTGCGCACGCAGGGCAGCCCGAAGGCCGCCGAAGCCGTGCGGGCGGGCCCGGCGGGTCGAGGCTGTCTGCATGAGGTGCTCACCAAAGCTCGCTCAAGGGAACGGTCACCTCGCTTTTGCTGCATTCATCGCATGAGACGCCTCGGTCGCTACCGGTACGCGATCAACCCTGACAACAAACACGAAGGATGACAACCATCCTTGGCAGGATTCTCCATACGTCCGGCGGCGGGACCGGTCTACGTTCCTGCGTGAGGTCGGGCCCTACCGTCCGCCTGCGACACACGCCCGGCGGCACCGGCCTCGGGAGGATCCGTGACCATCGTTCTGCGTGACCCGATCCCGCTGCGCGCCCCCGCCGGGCGACCCCCGGCCGCCGGCGCCGCGGGGATCCCCCTGCGCCCCTTGCTCGAAGCCCCGCGCCGCCCGGCCCGGGTGATCGCCGCCTTCCCGTCCGCCGTCTACCTGGAGATGCGGGGCGACCCTCGCGCCGAGTCCCGTGACGAGTCCCGCGCCCGCGAACCCCGCGTGCTCGCACTGGTGTGCTCGGACGCCGTCCGGCTGCCCAACGCCCTGGTGCTGGCCGCGACCCGCCGCGAACGCCCCTTCCGCGCCGTGCGGGAGGGCGCCGAGGGCTGGGTCGGCGACGGCCTGGTCGAGACCGAGGGATTGTGCGTGCGGGCGCGCCGCTGGTGGAACCCGAGGCCCGCGCTCGGCCCGCTCGGCGCGGCCGCCGCGGCGCGCGGCCTGCGCGGGGTGGAGGACGCCCTCGACGAGGTGGACGCCGCCGCGGCCTGCGGTCTGGCCGGGCATCCCGATCCCGAGGCCCTGGCCGCCGCCTGCGCCGCGGGCGACCTGGCCGGGGCCGTCGAGGCCGCCGAGCGCATCGTGGGCCTCGGCCCGGGGCTGACGCCCAGCGGGGACGACGTCCTGTCCGGACTGCTGGTGGCGCTGCGGCTGGTCGGCGGCGCCCTGCGGGACGGCGAGCGGGCGGTGTGGCTGGCCGACTGGCTCGGCGCCGCGGTCACCGCCGACGCCACCACCCGCACCACGGCGGTGGCCGCGACCCTGCTGCACTGCGCCGCGTCCGGGTACGCCGGAGCGGAGGTGGCGGCGGTGCTGCGCGCCGTGGCGGGGCTCGAGGCGCCCCGTCCGGCGGTGCGGCGCCTGCTGGCGACCGGGCACACCTCCGGCGCCGACCTCGCCTGGGGGGTGCGGGCGGGCTGCCGCGCCGCGCTGGCCCTGGCCGGATCGGCGGCGGCCGCCCAGAGGGCCACTGCATGCCAGAGGGCCACTGCATGACGGAAGGCGGCGCGATCGGGGGCACCACGATGGGCACGACGGACGGCGTCTGGGTCGAGGTGCGGCGCGGCGTCTACCACGACTCGGTGACGCTGATGCGGGTGAGCCGCGCACTGGCCGAACGGCCGGACGTGGCCGAGGCGATGGCCGCCATGGGCACCGACCTCAACCTCGAGATGCTGCGCCGGATGGGCTTCGACGTCCCCGCCGACGCCGGGCCCGGCGACCTGGTGGTGGCCGTCCGCGCCGCCGACGGCGCCCCCGCGCAGGCCCTGGACGGCGCGCGGCGGGCGCTGGAGGAGCTGCTGCGCCGCCCGGCGACCGCCGCGGCCCCGGCCGACGGCGAGGAGCCCGCGCGGACGACCGCGGCGGCGGCGCGGCGGATCGGCGCCGACGTGGCGCTGCTGTCGATCCCCGGGCCGCAGGTGTTCGCCGAGGCCATGGACGCCCTGGACGCCGGGCTCAACGTCATGGTGTTCAGCGACAACGTGCCCGTCGAGCAGGAGATCGCGCTGAAGGACGCCGCGGCCCGGCGCGGGCTGATCGTCATGGGCCCCGACTGCGGCACCGCCGTGATCGGCGGCGTCGGCCTGGGGTTCGCCAACGCGGTGCGGCCCGGCCCGGTCGGCGTGGTCGCCGCGTCCGGCACCGGCGCCCAGCAGGTGATGTGCCTGCTGGACGCCGCGGACGTCGGCGTCAGCCACGTGCTGGGCGTGGGCGGGCGCGACCTGTCGCTGGAGGTCAGCGGGCGCTCGGCGCTGGCGGCGCTGGCCGCGCTGGACGACGACCCGGCCACCGAGCTGATCATCATGGTGTCCAAGCCGCCCGCGCCCCGCGTGGCCGGGTTGATCCGCGAGGCGGCGCGCCGCCTGGACACCCCCGTGGTGTTCGCGCTGCCGGCCCCCGGCGAGGACGACCTGACGGCCGCGGTGGAGCGCGCCCTCGCCACCCTCGGCCGCCCGGTGCCGCGCTGGCCGCGCTGGCCCGCCCCGCAGCCGACGGTGCCGCCCGGCCGCGAGCTGCGCGGCCTGTTCGTCGGCGGCACGCTGCGGGACGAGGCCGACGCGATCGTCCGCGCGTCCCTCGGGGACGGCGGGCACACGCTGGTGGACTTCGGCGACGACGCCTACACCCGCGGCCGCCCCCACCCGATGATCGACCCGACGCTGCGGCTGGCGGCCCTGGCCGAGCACGCCGCCGACCCGGCCTGCGGGGTGCTGCTGCTGGACGCGGTGCTCGGGCACGGCGCCGAGCCCGACCCGGCCGCCGCGCTGGCCCCGGCGATCGCGGCGGCCCGCGAGCGGCGCGGCGGCCCGGACGGCGACCTGGCCGTGGTGGTCTCGCTGTGCGGCACGGCCGGCGACCCGCAGGACCGCGACCGGCAGGCCGCGGCGCTGCGGGAGGCCGGCGCGTCGGTGTTCGCCTCCAACGCCGAGGCCGCCCGGTGCGCCGTCCGCCTGCTGCGAGGTTCCGTGGAAGGAGTCCCGGATGAGTGAGGCGCGGCCCCGGCTGGGCGGACTGCTGACCCGCGAGCCGCGCGTCGTCGCCGCGGGCGTCGGCGTGCTGGCCGAGGCGCTGGCTCAGCAGGCGGTGCCCGTGGAGACGGTCGACTGGCGTCCCCCGCCGGAGGAGTCGCTGGCCGCGCTGAACACCGTGCTCGGCGACCCGCGCCGGGCCGCGGCCAACGAGCGCGCCGTCGGACGCATGCTGTCGGCCCGGCCGCACCTGGTGGACGTGCGTCCGGCGTCCGAGGTGCTGGGCTTGGAGCCGGGCGCGTTCCTGCACGCCGGGCCGCCTCTGGAGTGGGAGCGCGCGTCCGGCCCCATGCGGGGCGCTCTGATGGGCGCCATGCTGCTGGAAGGGCTGGCCGAGACGCCCGAGGAGGCCGAGCGGGCGCTCGCGCGGGGCGCGGCGGTGCTGGAGCCGTGCCACCACCATCGCACCGTCGGGCCGATGGCGGGCGTGGTCAGCCCGTCGATGTGGATGCTGGTGGTGGAGGACGCCGAGCACGGCGGCTCGGCGTACTGCTCGCTGAACGAGGGCCTCGGCAAGGTGCTGCGGTACGGCGCGTACGGGCCCGAGGTGCTGGAGCGGCTGCGCTGGATGGGCGCGGTCCTCGGCCCGCTGCTGCGGGACGCGGTGCGGCGGCACGGTCCGATCGACCTGATCGGGCTGATCGCGCAGGCCCTGCAGATGGGCGACGAGCTGCACAACCGCAACCGGGCCGCCACGTCCCTGCTGGTGCGGGAGCTGGGCGCCGACCTGGTCGCCGCCGACGCGCCCCGCGAGCAGGTCGCCGAGGTGTTCCGGTTCATCGCGGGCAACGACCACTTCTTCCTGAACGCGGCCATGGCCGCCGCCAAGGCCGCCGCCGACGCCGCCCGCGGCGTCCCCGGGTCCACGCTGGTGGTGGCGATGGCCCGCAACGGCACCGACTTCGGCATCCAGGTGTCGGGGACGGGCGACCGGTGGTTCACCGGGCCCGCGCAGGTGCCGGACGGGCTGTACCTCGGGTCCTACGGACCGCAGGACGCCAACCCCGACATCGGCGACTCGGCGATCACCGAGACCGCGGGGATGGGCGGGTTCGCGCTGGCCGCCGCGCCGGCGATCGTGCGGTTCGTCGGCGGCGAGGTGCCGGACGCCCTGGCCGCCACCCGCCGGATGTACGAGATCTGCCTGGCCGAGCATCCGGTGCTGCAGATCCCGCTGCTGTCGTTCCGCGGCACCCCGGCGGGCGTGGACGTGACGCGCGTGGTGCGCACGGGCGTCCTCCCGGTGATCGACACGGGGATCGCCGGGCGGGAGCCGGGCGTCGGGCAGGTCGGCGCGGGGCTGGTGTCCCCGCCCGCCGAGGTCTTCGCCGACGCCCTGCGGGCCCTGGCCGACGCCGTCCGTCCGGAACCGGCGTGACCGCGGCGCCGATCGGCGCGCCGCCGCTGCCCAATTCGGGTGATCTTGGGAGATCATGGCGTGGTGAACCTCAGCGTTGCCTCGATCGACGATCTGTCCGCCCGCGTCGACGCCGTGCGCGCCGAGCACGACCGGCGCTTCCCCGGCCCGGCCGCCGGCCGCCAACCCGTGCACACCGTCTACGTGCCCGCCGACCGGTTCTCCGCGTCCACGCCCGCAGACTTCGGCGCCGAGGCGCTGCGGCTGCTCAACGCCCACGCGCCGGGCGCCGACGCGTTCGCCGCCGCGTTCGGCGTCGACCCGCAGATCGCCGGCGCGGTCCGCGAGCGGGTGGCGGCCAAGCTGGCCGCCGAGCCCGTCGAGGACGTGCGCGTGGACTTCGAGGACGGCTACGGGGTGCGCGACGACGCCGAGGAGGACGCCCACATCGCCCAGGTCGTCGAGGCCGTCGCCGCCGCCTACCAGGACCGGGCCCTGCCCCACTACTGGGGCCTGCGCGTCAAGTCGTTCGCCGACGGCGGCCACGTGCGCGCGATGCGGACCCTGGACGGCTTCCTGACCGCGCTGCGCGACCGCCTCGGGCGGCTGCCCGGCGGGTTCACCATCACCTTCCCCAAGGTGGTGATGGCCGAGCATGTGGCGATCTTCGCGGAGTACCTGGAGCGGCTGGAGGCGGCGCTCGGCCTGCCCGCCGGCATCCTGCGGTTCGAGGTCCAGGTGGAGACCACCGAGGCGATCATCGACCACGAGGGCCGGGTCGGGCTGCGCGCCGTCGTCGACGCCGCGGCCGGGCGCCTCACCGCCGCGCACTTCGGGGTGTTCGACTACACCGCCGCGTGCGGGCTGCCGCCCGACGAGCAGCGCCTCGACCACCCCGCCTGCGACTTCGCCCGGCACGTCATGCAGGTGTCGCTCGCCGGCACCGGCGTGCGGCTGTCGGACGGCTCCACCAACGTCGTCCCGCGCGACGACGGCCCCGAGGAGGTCGGCCGCACCTGGGCGGTGCACGCCGCGCACGTCCGGCACTCCCTGCGGCACGGCTTCTACCAGGGCTGGGACCTGCACCCGGCGCACCTGCCGAGCCGCTACGCCGCCGTGTACGCCTTCCACCTGTCCGGTGTGGACGAGGTGATCGACCGCGTCCGGGCCTGGCACGAGAAGGCCGCGGGCGAGGGCGGCGGCGTCCTCGACGAGCCCGCCACCATCAAGGCGCTGACCGCGCGGCTGCGCCGCGCCGTCGACTGCGGCGCCCTGGACGAGAGCGTCCTGCCCGACCCGGCGGAGTAAGTCAGAGCAGCGGCCTGTGCGGTGCGTGCCGCTCCCGAGACGCCCGGCCGCGGTCAACGTGATGAACGGAACGGGCATCCGCGGGCGCTAGCGGCAATTTTTCGGAGGGCGCGTGAAGGCGGCGAGGTCCTCCGGGGTGTCGATGTCATCGGGGGCGGCGACGTCGTCGCAGGGGACGAGCGTCACCAGCTCGGGGCGGGCCCGCAGGAACGCGCGGGCGCCCACGTCCCCGACGGCGGCCGCGGCGACGTCCGCGAAGTGCTCGCGGGCGATGAGCACGGGGTTGCGCGGCGCCCCGCCGTACGCGGCGACGGCGACGCGGGCGCCGCCCCGGTGCGCCTCGACCAGGCGGCGCACGGCGGCGGCGCCGACGCGCGGCTGGTCGACCAGGGCGATGACGACGGCGGGCGCGTCCGGCGGCAGCGCCGCGAGCCCGGCGCGCAGCGACGACCCCATGCCGGTGCGCCAGGCGGGGTTCGGCACGACGACCGCGCCGACCGCCTCGACGGAGGCCGCCCCGGTCACCACGACCACCGGGGCGCAGCCGCCCTCGCGCAGCGCCCGCACGCCCCGGTCGACGAGGCGTTCGCCGTCCAGCTCCAGCAGCGCCTTCGGCCGGCCGAGCCGGGTGCCCGCCCCGGCCGCCAGCAGCAGCCCGGCGGGACGGCCGCGGCGGGGCGCCATCAGCCGCTCTCGCCGTGGATGCGGCCGGTGGTGGCGCTGAGCGGACGGCCCGACCCGCCCCACCGGAGCTGGATCAGCTCGGCGGCGATCGACACGGCGGTCTCCTCGGGGGTGCGGGCGCCCAGGTCCAGGCCGATGGGCGAGCGCAGCCGGGCCAGCTCGGCGTCGGTGAGCCCGGCCTCGCGCAGGCGCTCGGCCCGGTCCTCGTGGGTGCGGCGGGAGCCCATGGCGCCCACGTACCCGGCCGGGGTGCGCAGGGCGATCTCCAGCAGCGGCACGTCGAACTTGGGGTCGTGGGTGAGCACGCAGATCGCGGTGCGCTCGTCGACCTCGATCTCGTCCAGGTACTTGTGCGGCCACTTCACCACGACCTCGTCGGCCTCGGGGAAGCGCTTGGGCGTGGCGAACACGGGCCGGGCGTCGCAGACGGTCACGTGGTAGCCGAGGAACTTGCCGATGCGGGCGACGGCGGCGGCGAAGTCGATCGCCCCGAAGACCAGCAGGCGCGGCGGCGGGGCGAACGCCTGCACGAACACCGCCAGCTCGTCCCCGCGCCGCTGCCCCTCGGGCCCGTAGCGGCGCTGCCCGGTCCGGCCCTGGGCGAGCATGCCGCGCGCGTCGTCGTCCACCGCGGCGTCGAGCCGGGCCGCGTGCGGCGCGCCGGGCGCCAGGCTGCCGGACGCGCGGTCCGGCCAGATCACCCGGCGGGCGCCGATCCGTCCCGGGCCGCCGACCACGGTGGCGACCGCCACCGGTTCGCGCGCCCGGATGGAGGCGGCGACCTCGCCGAACTCGGGGTAGCCGGCCGGGTCGACCGGCTCGACCAGCACGTCCAGGATCCCGCCGCAGGTCAGGCCGACGGCGAACGCGTCGTCGTCGCTCACCCCGTACCGCTGCACGACCGGCTCCCCGGACGCGATCACCGACTGCGCCAGGTCGTACACCGCGGCCTCGACGCACCCGCCCGACACGCTGCCGACCACCTCGCCCGAGGAGGACACCGCCATGGCCGCGCCGGGCGGGCGGGGCGCGCTGCGGAAGGTGTTGACCACGGTCGCCAGCCCGAACCTCTCCCCTGCCGCGTACCAGGTCGCGATGTCGTCGAGCACGTCACGCATGGGCGCCTCCCCTGTTCCGTCTGCCGGACGTCCCGACCAGGCGGGCGAGCTCCTCCAGCGCGCCGAGGCTGTGGCCGGAGGTGAAGTCGTCGACGTACGGCAGCGCCGCCGCCATGCCCGCCGTGAGGGGTTCGTACCCGGGGCGGGCCTTGTGCGGATTGGCCCACACGACGCGGTGCGCCAGCCGCGACAGCCTGCGCATCTGCTCGCCGAGCAGCGTCGCGTCGCCGCGCTCCCAGCCGTCGGAGGCGATGACGACCACGGCCCCGCGCGCCATGCCGCGCTGTCCGAAGCGGTCGAGGAACTCCTTGAGCTCCTCGCCGAGCCGGGTGCCGCCGCTCCAGTCGGGGATCGCCGCCGACACCGCCGCCATCGCCGCGTCCGGGTCGCGGTGCCGCAGCTCCCGGGTGAGGCGCGTCAGGCGCGTCCCGACGCTGAACACCTCCACCGACCGGCCGCCGGAGCGGGCCGCGGCGTGCGCGAACCGCAGCAGCGCGTCGGCGTACGGGCTCATCGACCCGCTGACGTCCACCAGCAGCACCACGCGGCGCGGCCGGGTGCGGTGGGCGCGGCGCCGCAGCAGCGACACCTCCCCGCCGCGGCGCAGGATCTCGCGGACGGTGCGGGCCGGGTCGAGCCGCCCGGCGGGCGCGGGCGCGAACCGGCGGGACCGGCGCGGCGCGGACGCGGCGTCCAGCAGCGCGATCAGCCGGTTGATCTGGGCGCGTTCGGCGGGGCCGAGCCGGGCCACGTCGCGGTGCCGCAGCACCTCCGTGTCGCTGGCGGCGGCCAGGGCGGTGTCCGGCGGGCGCTCGGCGTCGGACGCCGCGTCGGACGCGGGGGCGGTCTGCGCGACGGCGGCGCGGTGGACCACCACGGGCGGCGGGCGGCGTCCGGGGCGCACCGTCCGCCCGGAGAAGTAGGCGGCGAAACAGCGGTCGTAGCGGGGCAGGTCGTCGGGATCGGCGCACAGCGTCAGCCGCCCCGCCCAGTACACGTCGGCGGGGTTGAGGACGTCGAGGTGGTCGAGCGCGGCGAGCATGGCGTGCACCCGTTCGGGGTCGGCGCCGACCCCCGCGGCGCGCAGCGTGCGCGCGAAGCCCACGACCGTGTCGGTGACGTCCCGCGCCGCGCCCATCGCCGTCACGTCCTCCCGGAGGGCGCGCCGCCGTCGAGCAGCGCGGCCAGGCCGCGGGCCCGCACCCGCTCCTGGTCCTCGCGGTACTTCAGGACGGTGCCGAGCGTCACCGCCGCCGTGTCCGGGTCCAGGTCGCGGGCGCCGAGCGCGACCAGCGCCTCGGTCCAGTCGAGGGTCTCGGCGACGCCGGGCGGTTTGAGCAGGTCCTCGGCGCGCAGCCGCTGGGCGGCGCGGGCGACCTGCCCGGCCAGCCGCTCCGACGCGCCGGGCAGGCGGCGCCGGATGATCGCCACCTCCCGGTCGTAGGACGGATGCTCCAGCCAGTGGTACAGGCAGCGGCGCTTGAGGGCGTCGTGCACCTCGCGGGTGCGGTTGGACGTCACCACCACGACCGGCGGCCGCTCGGCGCGGATCGTGCCGAGCTCCGGCACCGAGATGGTGAAGTCGCTCAGCACTTCCAGCAGGAACGCCTCGAACTCGTCGTCGGCCCGGTCGATCTCGTCGACCAGCAGCACGCTGGGAACCGTCTCCAAGGCCCGCAGCAGCGGCCGCGCGACGAGGAAGCGCCGGTCGTACAGCTCTCCCTCGAGCCGGGCCACGTCGGTGACCCCGGCGGCCTCGGCGGCCCGCAGGTGCAGCAGCTGGCGCGGGAAGTCCCAGTCGTAGAGGGCCTGGGCGGCGTCGAGCCCTTCGTAGCACTGCAGCCGGATCAGCGGCGCGTCCAGCACCTTGGCGAGCGTCTTGGCCAGCTCGGTCTTGCCGACCCCGGCCTCCCCCTCCAGGAACAGCGGCCGCCGCATGCGCAGCGCCAGGAAGCAGGCGGTGGCCAGGCCCTCGTCGCACAGGTAGCCCTGCCGGTCCAGAAGATCCGCCAGCTGGGCGGGCGAACCGGCCTCCGCCGCCGTGGTGTCCCACACGCTGCCAGGCTACTCACAAGCGCACGCGTCCCTCACCGTCAGGATCCGACGATTCGGACACGACATAATTCCATGAAAGCCAGTAGGGAAAGTTGACTTATGCCCGTTCGTTCAGCAGCATCGCCGCTATGGACCTTGACGGCACGCAGCCGAACGCGAACGGGGCGGATCTGCCGGACCCCGACCTCGCGGACGCGGATCTGACGGACGAGGCGGTCTACGAGCGGGTGCGCGCGGCGCAGTGGCGGGCCCGGGCCGCGGGCCGGCTCTCCCGGCGGTCGGTGTTCCGCCTCGGCGCGGGGGCGGCGGGCCTCGGCCTGGGAACGGTCCTGTCCGCGCTCCTGCCCGGAGCCGCGCACGCCTCCGCGCGTCCGACGGCGGCCGGACCGATCGTCAAGCCGCTTCCGCCCGAGCTGTTCGTCGTCCACGGCTCCAACGCCGAGACGCGCTGGGAGGCGATGCGCGGGCAGGGGCTGCTCACCCCGACCGACCGGTTCTTCGTCCGCGACCACGTGTCCACCCCGCTGATCGACGCGCGCACCTGGCGGCTGAAGCTGTGGGGCACCGGCCTGCACGGCGCCCCCACCGAGGACCGTCCCGTCGAGTTCACCTACGAGGACCTGCTCGGCATGCGGTCCGAGACGCTCACGGCGTTCATCGAGTGCACGGGCAACGGCCGCGGCTTCTTCGCCTCGCAGCAGGGGCAGCAGGTGTCCGGCACCCCGTGGAAGCTGGGCGCGATCGGCGTCGCGCGCTGGCGCGGCGTCCCCCTGGCCGCCGTGCTGGAACGCGCGGGGCTCACCCGCCGCGCCGTGGACGTCCTCCCGCGCGGCCTGGACCCCGACTACATCGACGGGGGCGAGAACCTCGGCCGGGTGCGCCGCCCCCTGCCCGTCGCCAAGGCCCTCAAGGACGTCCTGCTGGCGTACGAGATGAACGGCAAGCCCCTGCCCCCGGACCACGGCTTCCCGGTGCGGCTGGTGGTCCCGTCTTGGGCCGGCATCGCCTCCATCAAGTGGCTCGGCGACATCCAGGTGGCCGACCGGCCGCTGTACTCCCCCTGGAACACCCGCTACTACCGGCTGTTCGGGCCCGACTACCCGGAGGAGGGCAGCCCGCCCCTCACCCGCATGAACGTCAAGAGCGCCTTCGAACTGGCCTGGGACGCCGCCCTGGCCGGGGGCCGCGCCCACGTGCTGCACGGCCGCTCCTGGTCCGGCAACGGACGCATCCGCCGCGTGGAGGTCAGCACGGACGGCGGCGCCACCTGGCGGGACGCCCGCCTGCACGGACCGTCCCTGGCGCGCGCCTGGACGCGCTGGGAGCTGCCCTGGCGGCCTCCCGGCCCCGGCCGCTACGAGCTGCTGGCGCGGGCCACCGACGAGACGGGCGCCGTGCAGCCCGCCACCGTCCCGTACAACACGCTCGGCTATCTCTTCGGCGCGGTGGTCCGGCATCCGGTGACGGTGACCTGACCCCGGCCCTTCGCGCGCGCCCCCACCATGTGACTCACGCACCGACGGATGGGTAGGAGCCTGTCATGGCCTTGTGGAAGCCGGATCCCACCTTCTACGCCTCGCCCAGGGAGGCGGTGAAGGCGCCCCCTGAGACGCTGGCCTACGTCGCCGCGTTCGACCGGAAGGCCGCCCAGCCCGACGCCATCGCCGTCCTGGACGTCGATCCCGGTTCCGATTCCTACGGCTCCGTGGTCGGCTGGACGGAGCTGCCCAACACCGGCGACGAACTGCACCACTTCGGCTGGAACGCGTGCAGCAGCGCCCTGTGCCCCTACGCGCCGCACCCGCACGTCGAACGCCGCTACCTGATCGTCCCGGGGCTGCGCTCGTCGCGCGTCTACGTCCTGGACACCAAGGACGACCCGAAGAAGCCCGGCATCGTCAAGACCATCGAGCCGGAGGAGCTGGCCGAGCGCGCCGGCTACTCCCGCCCGCACACCGTCCACTGCGGGCCCGAGGGCCTCTACCTCACCGCCCTGGGCGGCGCCGACGGCGACGGGCCCGGCGGGATCGCGCTGCTCGACCACACCTCGTTCGAGGTGCTCGGCCGGTGGGAGGTCGACCGCGGCCCGCAGTACCTGGCCTACGACGCCTGGTGGCACATCGCCCACGACGTCCTGATCAGCTCCGAGTGGGGCACCCCGTCCATGGTGGAGGACGGCGTCGTCGGGGAGCTGCTGCTCGGCCGCGAGTACGGCCACGCCCTGCACTTCTGGGACCTGCGCAAGCGCACCCACGTCCAGAAGGTCGACCTGGGCGACGAGCACCAGATGGTGCTGGAGCTGCGTCCCGCGCACGACCCGACCAAGCTGTACGGCTTCGCCGGGGTCGTGGTCAACGTCGAGGACCTGTCGGCGTCGGTGTGGCTGTGGCACCGCGACGGCGACGCCTGGGCCGCCCGCAAGGTGATCTCCATTCCCGCCGAGCCGGCCGACCCGGAGGCGCTCCCGCCGGTCATCCGGCCGTTCGGCGCGGTCCCGCCGCTGGTCACCGACATCAACCTGTCCGTGGACGACACGTGGCTGTACGTGTCGTGCTGGGGCACCGGCGAGCTCAAGCGCTACGACGTGAGCGACCCGTTCCACCCGGTCGAGGCGGGCTCGGTGCGCATCGGCGGCATCGTGAACCGCACCCCGCACCCGGCCGCGCCGGACCTGCCGCTGGCCGGAGGCCCGCAGATGGTGGAGGTCAGCCGCGACGGCCGCCGCGTCTACGTCACCAACTCCCTCTACGGGGCCTGGGACGACCAGTTCTACCCGGACGGCGTGGGCGCCTGGATGGCCAAGCTGGACTCCGCCCCGGACGGCTTCACGTTCGACGAGCGGTTCTTCCCGCACGGCGACGACTTCCGCGGCCTGCGCCCCCACCAGGTCCGGCTGCAGGGCGGCGACGCGTCCTCCGACTCCTACTGCTACCCGTGACGGACCTTTGAATGGACGACGGCTCCCTGGCGGCGCTTGTGGCGCTCGGCGCCTTCCACGGGCTCAACCCGGGGATGGGCTGGCTGTTCGCGGTCGCCCGCGGCCTGCAGGAGCGCAGCCGCGCGCGCCTGCTCCAGTCGCTGCCCGCCATCGCCGCCGGGCACGCCGCCTCCGTCGGGGTGGTCGCCGTGCTGGTCGCGCTGACCCGCTCGGTGACCACCACGCGGGTGATCGCCGTCGCCGGCGGGGCGGTGCTGGTCGGCTTCGGCCTGTGGCGCCTGCTGTCGCGGCGCCACTTCCGCTGGGTCGGCATGCGGCTGTCCCTGTGGCAGCTGGCGTGCTGGTCGTTCCTGATGTCCTCGGCGCACGGCGCGGGCCTGATGCTGCTGCCCGTCCTGACCGGCATGCCCGCGCCGGAGGGCCACGACCACGGCCTGCACGGCGGCGGCGCCGCCCTGTCCGCCGGGATCTTCGTCACCGGCGTGCACACCCTGGCCATGTTCGCCGTCGCGGGCGCCGTCGCCGTCGCGGTCTACGAGTTCCTGGGCCTGACCGTCCTGCGCCGCGCCTGGCTCAACCTCGACCAGATCTGGGCCCTGGCCCTCATCACCGCCGGCGGCGTCACCCTCGTCACCGCCTGACAGGCGTCCGCCCTCGCGCCGATCCGGGGCGTCGGGGAGCCCCGGACGGAGGCGGGCCGGAGGTCACCGGGGGTCGGGCGCCTCCCCGTGGACGGCGACGAGGGCCCGCAGCTGGGCGAAGTCGCGGGCGGCGCGGGCCTTCTCGGTCGCGTTGATGCCCATGGCGCTCAGGGTGGTGCCGTCGGCCAGGTCGAACGTGGGCCAGGGGTCGCCGGCGTTCATCGTCACGTTCACCACCTCGGCCCAGGCCAGGCGGCGGGTGCGGAAGGGGTTGACCACGGTGAGGCCCGACTCGTCGGCGACCACGCGGCAGCGGGCCAGCATGTGCAGGATCCACGCCACGACGAGCCCGAGCAGCACCAGCAGGACCCGGTCGGACAGCCGGAACGTCGGGGCCACGACGACGGCGAGCGCGACCATGCCGAGCACGATCACGCCCGCCATCGCGTAGGCCACGATCCGCGTGGTGCGCGGGCGCCACACCACCGGAAGCGCCGGGACGTCAGTCGACAATCTTGGAGATCGGGATCTCGAGGATGTCGCGGGCGCCGGCCGCCTTCAGCGCCGGGATCAGGGTGTTGACGCCGCGCTTGGCGACCACGCTCTCCACCGCGTGCTGGTCGCCGCCCGCCAGCGGGGTGATCGTCGGCGCGGACATCGACGGCATGATGTCCAGCACCGCCTGCAGCTTGTCGTTGGCGACGTTCAGCTTCAGCAGCACGTTGCCGCGGGCCCGGATCGCCCCCTGCAGCAGCAGGGCGATGTCCTCCATCGCCGCGCGCTTGTCGGGGTCCTCGTAGGACTGCCGGTTGGCGACCAGCTCGGTGTAGCTGGTCAGCAGGGTGTCCAGGATGCGCAGCCCGTTCTTGCGCAGCGACGAGCCGGTCTCGGTGAGGTCGACGATCGCGTCCACGATGTCGGGCACCTTGGCCTCGGTGGCGCCGTAGGACGGCACGACCGTGGCCTTGACGCCGTGCTTGTCGAGGAAGCGGCGGGTCAGCGCCGGGAACTCGGTGGAGATCCGCACCCCCTCCGGAAGGTCGGAGACCTTCTGCCAGGGCGCGTCGTTCGGCACCGCGAGGATCACGCGGACCGGGTTCGCGGTGGCCTTGGAGTACTGCAGCCGGCCGAGGCTCACCACGTCCGCGTCGGTCTCGGTGATCCAGTCGCGGCCGGTGATGCCGAGGTCGAACAGGCCCTGCTCGAGGTAGGTCGGGATCTCCTGCGGACGCAGCACCCGCACCCGGTCGATGCGCGGGTCGTCGATGGAGGCGCGGTAGTCGCGGTCCGAGGCGCGGCGGACGGTGAGGTCGGCCGCGTCGAACAGCTCCATGGTCGCCTTTTCCAGGGAGCCCTTGGGCAGGACGAGAGACAGCACGGTCAAACCTTTCGAAGGATCGGGATTCGGACGGAACCGGGACGGCGCTCAGGAGCCCGGATGCTCCGCGCCATGCCCGGCGTGACCGTGATGCCGCAGCGCTCGCAGGGTCAGTGCCGTGTCGAGTGCGGCCACAGTCGCCTCCCATCCCTTGTCTTCGCGGCTGCCCGGCAGCCCGCTGCGGTCGAGTGCCTGTTCCATGGTGTCACACGTCAGGATGCCGTTGCCCACCGGTGTCGACTCATCCAGCGCGACCCTCGTCACTCCGGCGGTCACCGAGTCGCACACGTAGTCGAAGTGGGCGGTCTCGCCGCGGATCACCGCGCCCAGGCACACGACCGCGTCCAGGTCGCGGGCGAGCTGTTGGGCGACCACGGGGATCTCCAGGGCCCCCGCGACGCGCGCCACCACGGGCTCGGCCACGCCGCACGCCTTGGCCGCGGCCAGCGCCCGCTCCAGCAGGCGGTCGGTCACCCGCGGATGCCAGCGCGTGCACACCACGCCCAGGGTCAGGCCGCGCGCGTCGACGACGGTGTCCTCGGGGCGGCCGGTCCCGCTCATGATCCCTCCTCACGCGGCGGCGCGGCGCCCGCGCCGTCCCCGGACGCGCCGTCGGACGCGGGCAGGTCGGGCAGGCCCTCGATGCGGTGGCCGAGGCGGTCGCGCTTGGCCGTCAGGTAGCGGCGGTTGTGCTCGGTGACGAAGGCCGGCAGGGGCTCGCGGCCGAGGATCCGCACGCCGTAGCCGTCCAGCCCGGCCAGCTTGCGCGGGTTGTTGGTGAGCACCCGCACCGACCGCACGCCCAGATCGCGCAGCATGTGCGCGGCGTCGGAGTAGTCGCGGGCGTCGGCGGGCAGCCCCAGCTCCAGGTTGGCGTCCACGGTGTCGGCGCCCTCGTCCTGCAGCGCGTAGGCGCGCAGCTTGGCCAGCAGGCCGATGCCGCGGCCCTCGTGCCCGCGCAGGTAGAGGATGACGCCGCGGCCCTCGGCGACGACGCGCTCCATGGCGGCGTCCAGCTGGGTGCCGCAGTCGCAGCGCTCGGAGTGCAGCACGTCGCCGGTCAGGCATTCGGAGTGCGCCCGCACCAGCACGTCCTCGCCGTCGCCCAGGTCGCCGTAGACGAGCGCGACGTGCTCGTCGCCGTCGATCTCGTTGGCGAACCCGACCGCCCGCCACATCCCGAACCGGTTCGGCAGGCGGGTCTCCACGACCCGCTTCACCTGCGGCTCGGTGCGGCGCCGGTAGGCGGCGAGCCGGTCGATGGTGATCAGCTTGATCCCGTGCTCCTTGGCGAACACCTGCAGCTCGGGCAGCCGGGCCATGGTGCCGTCGTCGTTGACGACCTCGGCCAGCACGCCCACGGGCGGCAGGCCGGCGAGCCGCGCCAGGTCCACGGCCGCCTCGGTGTGGCCGCGGCGGCGCAACACCCCGCCGGGCCGGTAGCGCAGCGGGAAGACGTGCCCCGGCCGGACGATGTCGTCCGGGCCGGCGGCGGGGTCGGCCAGCACCCGGATGGTGCGGGCCCGGTCGGCGGCGGAGATGCCGGTGCCGATCCCGTCGCCGGCGTCCACGCTGACGGTGAACGCGGTGCGCATGGCCTCGCCGTTCTGCGTGGTCATCAGCGGGATCTGCAGCCGGTCCAGGTCCTCGCCGGGCATGGGCACGCAGATCACGCCGCTGGTGTGGCGGATGGTGAACGCCAGCAGCTCGGGGGTGGCCAGCGCGGCGGCGAAGATGATGTCGCCCTCGTTCTCGCGGTCCTCGTCGTCGACCACGATGACGGGCCTGCCCGCCGCGATGTCGGCCACGGCGGCCTCGATGTCGGCGAAGGCGCCCTCGTCGGCGCCGGTGGCGTCGGTCGGAAGGTCGGCGGCGGTCGCCGCCGCGGTCTCGGTCACGGTATCGGTCACCGTCTCGGTCACGGTCTCGGTCAGGCCGCCGGTCACGCTGTCGGTCAGGCTGTCGGTCAGGCCGTCGGTCACGCTGTCGGTCAGGCCGTCGGTCACGGTGTCGGTCACGGTCTCGGTCTCCGTCATTTGGCCACCGCCTCGGGTCGGGGGGTATGCACGCTTCGCGCCTGCCAGATACGACGCCAGTCCCGGTATCCGTTCAACACCAGCACCAAAAAGACGCCGTACACCGCGCCGGTCACCCACAGGCCGGACAGCAGGGCCAGCGGGACGCCGACCAGGTCGACCGCCACCCAGATCCACCAGAAGTCGATCAGGGCGCGGCCCTGCGCGAAGGTCGCGGCCGCGCTGCCCACGAAGATGTAGGCGTCCGGCCACGGCGCCCAGGACGCGTCGAAGTGCTCCAGGAGCAGTGCCACCGCGGCCGTCCCGGCCGCCAGAACGGCCAGCAGCGCGGCGCGCTCGCGGCCGGTGCCGGGTCGGACGAGCAGCCCGTCGGCCTGACGCGATCCGCGCGCCCACTTGTGCCAGCCGTAGACCGCAAGGACGGCGAACATCACCTGCTTGAGCGCGTTGCCGGTGACGTGCGCGCTCAGGGACGCGGCGAACAGCAGCACCGATCCGGTCAGCTGCACGGGCCACGTCCAGACGGTGCGCCGCGTGGCCAGCCAGACCGTGCCGAGGGCGCAGGCGTTCCCGGCCAGGTCGGTCCACAGCACCTTCTGCCCGGCGACGTGGAACCCGGCCTCGTACCAGCTCACGAGGCCGCCTCGGCTTGCGGGGCCCGCTCCCCCAGCATGCGTTCGACGTACTTGGCCACCACGTCCACTTCGAGGTTCACCGGGTCGCCGGGCCGCTTGAGGCCGAGCGTGGTCATCTGCAGGGTGGCGGGGATGAGCGCGACGCTGAAGCGGTCCCCGCCCGCCTCGACCACGGTGAGGCTGACGCCGTCGACGGCGATCGAGCCCTTCTCCACCACGTAGCGGGACAGGTCGGGCGGCAGCGAGAAGACGACGACGTCCCCGCGCTCGCCGGGCTCGCGGGAGATCAGGCGGCCGACGCCGTCCACGTGGCCCTGCACCAGGTGGCCGCCGAGCCGGTCGGACAGGCGCACGGGGCGTTCCAGGTTGACGCGCGAGCCGGGTCCGAGCGCGCCGAGGCTGGAGCGATCCAGCGTCTCCCGGACGACGTCGGCGGTGAAGGCGTCGCCGTCGACGTCGACCACGGTCAGGCAGACGCCGTTGACGGCGATCGACGCGCCGTGCACGGCGTCCCGCGTGACGAGCGGGCCGCGGACGGTGATGCGCGCCGAGTCTCCGGCGGGCTCGAGCGCGACGATCTCGCCGAGCTCCTCGACGATGCCGGTGAACATGTCCCGGGGCCTCCTCTGCGTCGGGCACGGGCTCCGGGACGTGCGTACGGTCGTACGAGCAGGCGCCCCGTCCCGCGCCGCCGCGGCGGAAGCCGGAGCACCTCGCGCGCTGCCTCCCATCCGGACTTTCACCGTCGGTCCCGGAGTTCCACCGGGTCAACCGGCCGATGGCTTCGGCCGGGTCGCGGACTGTCACCGCCGGTTCGGAGTTCCACCGACCCCGGAGCACGCGTTCACTGCTGCCAACCAGTGTGCCATGCCGCGCATTCCCGCCCGCATGTGAGACATCCCACGGCCGCGGGGGGCGGCCGACCGGGCGACCGGTCGGCAAAAAGTTCAATGTTCAATGACATGTCCGCACGGGCATACCCCCGATGGCACGAGATGCCGCTTCGTCACGCGGAGGGACGTCATGGACGTCGTCGCACTGATCGCCCGCATCGTCTTCGCGCTCATCTTCGTCAACGCGGCCGTCGGCCACCTGACCGCCACGGACGCCATGGCCGCGTACGCGGCCGGCAAGGGGCTCCCGCGGCCCCGCCTGGCCGTGCAGGTCTCGGGGATCTGCATCGGCCTGGCGGCGCTGCTGCTCGTCCTCGGGGTGTGGCCCGACCTGATGGCCCTGGCGCTGGTGCCGTTCCTGCTGCTGACCGCCGTGCTGTTCCACGACTTCTGGCGGCAGGCCGACGCCCAGGCGCGGCAGACCGAGCAGATCCAGTTCGCCAAGGACCTGTCCCTGGCGGGCGGGGCCCTCGCCCTGTTCGTCCTCTACGCCTCCGACGCCCACCCCGACCTCAACCTCGTCGGCCCCCTGTTCTGAGGCCCGCGGGGCCGTCCGGCGTCACCCGTCGGCGGCGGGCGCGGCGCGCTCGGCCTGGGCGCGCAGGCGGCGGACGGCCTCGGCGGGGTCGTCGGCCCCGTACACCGCGCTGCCCGCCACGAACACGTCCGCGCCGGCCTCGGCGCACCGCTCGATCGTCTCGGCGCTGACGCCCCCGTCCACCTGCAGCCACACGTTGAGGTCCCGCCCCTTGATCATCTCGCGGGCGCGGCGGATCTTGGGCAGCACCAGGTCGAGGAACTTCTGCCCGCCGAAGCCCGGCTCGACGGTCATCAGCAGCAGCATGTCGATCTCGCCGAGCAGGTCCTCGTACGGCTCGACCGGCGTGGCGGGGTTGATGCCCAGCCCGGCGCGGGCGCCGGCGGCGCGGATGGCGCGCAGGGTGCGGATCGGCGCCTTGGCCGCCTCCGCGTGGATGGTGACGCTGCCCGCGCCGGCCTCGGCGTACTGCGGCGCCCAGCGGTCCGGGTCCTCGATCATCAGATGGCAGTCCAGCGGCAGCGCGCTGTGCTTGAGCAGCGCCTGCACCACCGGCAGCCCGATGGTGAGGTTGGGCACGAAGTGGTTGTCCATCACGTCGACGTGCACCCAGTCGGCGACGCCGGACACGGCGGCCACGTCGTCGGCGAGCCGGGCGAAGTCGGCGGACAGGATGCTGGGAGAGATCTGCGGTGCGGCCATGATGGACCGAGTCTATTGCCGCACTTCGGCGCGCTCTTCACCCACCCGGGGGACCGCACGGGTGGGACGCGGCGCCAGCCCGAGCCGCATGAACGCCTCCGGCGCCCCCGCCGTCGCCCAGAGCGCCAGCAGGGCGCTCCCCGCGAACGCCTGCACCGGCTGGGTGCCCAGGAACAGCCCCAGGGTGTAGAAGGCCAGCACGCCCGCGGCCGCCACCGGGACGCGCGCCAGCCGCCGCCACACCGGGCCGGACGCGTCGTACCCGCCCCGGTGCGCCGTCCACGACAGGCCCGCCAGCAGGCCGAACAGCCCGCCCGCCGCGGCGAAGGACTCGCCCACGGTGACGGGCTCGGCGCGGCCGCCCGCCGCCGCGATCGCCCGCGCCCAGGACGCGGGCCAGTCCCAGCCGTCCAGCGCCTCCACGGCGGCCCAGCCCATCCCGGCGAGCACCGCCGACGCCCCCAGCGCCAGTCCGAGCTGCGCGGTCGGCGGGCGCCGCCGCCACCACGGCACCGCCAGCGGCTCCAGGTGCAGCCCCACCGCCAGCACGACGGCGCCGATCGCGTACCCGGCGGCCACCTGCGCGACCGAGTGCACGCCCAGCACGACCCGCGACGCGCCGATCAAGCCGATCATCGTCAGCGCGCCGACCCACGCCGCGCGGCGCAGCACCGGTCGGCCGGCCGGGACCTGCGACGCGGCGAACCCCCAGACCACGACCGCGCACAGGGCGTGCCCGGAGGGCATGCCGAACGAGGCGAGCGGCTCGTGACCGGTGACCGAGGCGTCGGTCCAGAACGGCCGCGGCTCGTGGAAGAACAGCTTGAGCACCGTGGTGAGCGCCGAGCCGACCGACAGCAGCACCGCGGCCCTGGCCCCCTGCCGCGGATCCAGGCACCAGTAGACGATCACCAGCAGCGACAGGTACACGCCGGCGCTGCCGATGAACGACATGGCCTCCATGACATCGGTGAGCACGAAGGACTCCCCCGAGAGGTTTCGTGTCCGGCAGGCCGCCCAGGTTACTGAGACGTCCCCGGGAAGACGGCCGTCCAACACGCAAAGGTTCTGTGGCGTTCGCGGAAGGGGAGTCGGACCCGGCGTGTCAGCGCCGGCGCAGCAAGGCCAGGAACATCGCGTCGGTGCCGTGCCGGTGCGGCCAGAACCGGGCGTACCCGTCCTTCCCCGCCGCGACGCCCGTCAGGCCGGGCGCGACGGAGGCGAGCACCGCCGGCGCGTCGAGGCGCTCCACGTCGTCGCGGCCGTCCAGCACGTCGTCCACGACCACGCTGGTCTCGGCCAGGTGCGGCGAGCACGTCACGTACGCGACCACCCCGCCGGGCCGGACGGCTTCCAGCGCCGAGGCCAGGAGACGGCGCTGCAGCGGCGTCAGCTCCGCCACGGCCTCGGGACCGCGCCGCCACCGCGCCTCGGGACGGCGCCGCAGCGCGCCCAGGCCGGTGCACGGCACGTCGAGCAGGACGCGGTCGAACGCGCCGGGCCGCCAGGCGGGCGCGGCGCCGTCCGCGACGATCACACCGGCCCGGTCGTCGACGGCGCCCGCGACCAGTCCGGCGCGGTGCGGCTGCAGGTCGCTCGCCAGCAGACGGGCGCCGTGCTGCGCCGCCACCGCCGCCAGCAGCCCCGCCTTGCCACCGGGCCCGGCGCACATGTCGAGCCAGCGGGCGTCCGGCCCCTCGAGCGGCGCGGCGGTCAGGGCGAGCGCGACGAGCTGGCTGGCCTCGTCCTGGACCCCGGCGCGCCCCTCCCGCACGGCCGCGATGGCGCCCGGGTCGCCCTCGGGCAGCACCGCCCCGTACGGGGAGAGCGGCGCGGGCTCGGCGCCCGCCTCGTACAGCTCCTCCAGGGTGGCGCGCCCGGGCCGGGCCACCAGCGTCACGCGGGGGCGCTCGTTGTCGGCGGCGAGCAGCCGTTCGATCTCGTCGCGGTCGGGGCCGAGGGAGTCGCGCAGCGCGGAGACGATCCACGCGGGGTGGCTGTAGGCGACCGACAGCCTCGCCACCTCGTCGCCGCCGCGCGGCGCGACGATGTCCAGCCACGCCTCCAGGTCGCGGGTGGCGACCTTGCGCAGGACGGCGTTGGCGAACTTGGCGCGCGCCGGCCCGGCGACCGACCTGGCCAGCTCCACGGCGGTGCCGACGGCGGCGTGCGACGGGATGCGGGTGGCCAGGATCTGGTGGGCGCCGAGGCGCAGCACGTCCAGCAGCGGCGGGTCGATGCGGCGCAGGTCCCGGTCGCTGCACAGCGCCAGGACGGCGTCGTAGGTGCCGCGGCCGCGCAGCGTGCCGTAGGTCAGCTCGGTGGCCAGCGCCGCGTCGCGCCCGGTCAGGCCGCGCGAGCGCAGGCGGCCGGGCAGCAGCAGGTTGGCGTAGGCGTCGCGGGTCTGCACGGCCCGGATGACGTCGAAGGCGGTGCGGCGGGCCAGGTCCTCGGGGGGACGGCCGGTGCGGCGGGGGCCGCCGGGGCGGCGTCCGGCGCCGCGGCGGCCGCGCTGGTCGCGATGGGCGGGCGGCATCAGTCCAGGCGGTCCTCGTCGGTGAGCCGGACGCCGCGGCTCCAGTCGGCGGCCTGCATGCGGCGCTTGCCCTGCGGCTGGACCTCGCCGAGCACGACCGGGGACGAGCCCGTGCCGACCAGCACCTCGTTCTTGCGCACGCGCAGCGCGCCGGGGGGCAGCGGGTCGCCGCCGGCGCACGGGCGGACGGGCCCGAGCTTGAGGCGCTCGCCGCGGAACGTGGTCCAGGCGCCGGGGGCGGGGGTGCAGGCGCGCACGAGCCGGTCGACCCGCATGGCCGGGGCGGTCCAGTCGACCCGCGCGTCCTCCGGAGTGATCTTGCCGGCGTACGACACCCCGTCGCTGGGCTGCGGGCGCGGCTCCAGGACGCCCGCCTCGATGCCGTTCATGGTGTCGACCAGCAGCCGGGCGCCCGCGCGCGCGAGCCGCTCCAGCAGGGTCCCGGCGGTGTCGTCGGGCCGGATCGGCTCGGTCAGCACCCCGTACACCGGGCCGGTGTCCAGGCCCTCCTCGATCTGGAACGTGGCCGCGCCGGTGACGTCGTCGCCGTGCAGGATGGCGTGCTGGACGGGCGCGGCGCCGCGCCAGGCCGGCAGCAGCGAGAAGTGCAGGTTCACCCAGCCGTGCCGGGGGATGTCGAGCGCGGCGCGCGGCAGCAGCGCCCCGTAGGCGACGACGGGGCAGCAGTCCGGCGCGATCTCGCGCAGCCGGTCCAGGAACCGCGGGTCGCCGGCCTTGGCGGGCTTGAGCACCTCGATCCCGGCCTCGGCGGCGCGCCGCGCGACCGGGCTGGGCGCCACCTTGCGGCCGCGTCCGGCGGGCGCGTCGGGACGGGTGACCACGGCCGCCACCTCGTGGTCGGACTCCAGCAGCGCCTCCAGGGACGGCACCGCCGTCTCCGGGGTTCCCGCGAAAACCAGCCTCACGCTAGATGGCCTTCCCGTACGTGGGGTGCGGGGACTGCTTGACCACCGGCTTGGGCTCGCCGAACCACTCGGCCTCCCGGATCGCCTTCATCGCGGCCTTGCGCTGCTCGGGGTCCATCCGGTCGATGAAGATCACCCCGTCCAGGTGGTCGGTCTCGTGCTGGACGCAGCGGGCCAGCAGGTGGGTGCCCTCCAAGGTGATCGGCTCGCCGTACATGTTGAAGCCCTTGGCGACCGCGCGCACCGCGCGGGGCGTGGGGAAGGACAGGCCGGGCAGCGACAGGCAGCCCTCGTCGTCGGTCTCCTGCTCGTCCGACAGGTCCAGGGTCGGGTTGACCAGGTGGCCGAGCCGGTCGTCGACGTAGTAGGTGAACACCCGCAGGCTCACGCCGAGCTGCGGGGCGGCCAGCCCCACGCCGGGGGCGTCGAGCATGGTGTCGGTGAGGTCCTTGACGAGCTGGCGCAGCTCCTTGTCGAAGTCCTTGACCGGTTCGGCCGGGGTGCGCAGCACGGGGTCGCCGAAGAGGCGGATGGGCTTGACGGCCAACGAGGACTCCGTTCCCTACGGTGCGTTCGGTTTGCGACGGATTGCGTACGGCACGCGGCGGACGCCTTCACAGTTTACGGAGATCCGGCGGCGTCCCCGCCGCGAGGCGCCGCGCCGCCCCGGCTCGAGCGCGCCTTGTACGCGGCGGTGCGCGCCGCCTTCGCCAGCGCCTTGTCGGGGTGGTGGTCGCCGAGCGCCTCCAGCACGTCGATCGCGTCGGGGTGCTCGGCGCGCCGGACGTCGTCGATCAGCGCGCCCATGTCGGCGTCCGGCGGCGTCTGCGCCAGGGCCGCCCGCACCGCCTCGTCCGGGTCGGCGCTCTCCATCATCCCGGCGAGCGAGTCGACGAACATCCACACGTACTCGGCGCGGCTCAGTTCGGCGTCCGGATCGCCGTTGCGGCTCAGCCACAGCAGGGCGTAGGGCCGGACGGGCGCATCCCGCGCGGCGTCCCGGACGGCGCCGGCGGCCTGCGGGCCGACGCGCTCCAGGACGGCGGCGGCCAGGTTGCGGGCGCCGGGCGTGCCGGTCCGCATGACCTCCAGCAGCTCGCCGGCGGCGTCCTCGGGGGCGCGGCGGGCCAGCCAGCCGTCGATCTCCTCGTCGGCGGTGTCGCTGCGGTGCCAGGTCAGCCCGGCCACCAGGTCCGCCGCCGGGACGTCGGCCAGCTCGCCCACCAGCGGCGCCACGAACCCGTCGGCCAGCAGCAGCTCCCGCACGCCCCACACGCCCAGCGGGGTGAGCGCCAGGCCGCCGTCGCGCGTCTCCGCCGCGCCCCAGCGGACCAGGTTCTCGATCTCCCCGGCCAGCGCGGTCTCCAGCGCCGGGGTCACCGCGCGGCGGTCCTCGACCCGGTACTTCTGCTCGACGTGGGCGAGCAGCACCGCGGCCAGCAGTTCGGGCGGCGTCGGCTCGTCCTGCTCGTAGAGGTGGACGAGCACGCCGGTCAGCTCGTTCTGCACCAGCTCGGCCGGGCCCAGGCCGTCGGCGGGGTCGTGCGCGGCCGTCGCCACGGCGTCGAACACCCGCACCCACGCCGCCAGCACGGCGGCGTCGTCGCCCGCGGCGAGGACGGCGGCGTCCGCGCCGGCGATCCCGGCCTCCTCCGCGGCCCGCCGCAGCCGGTCGGAGCCGCCGGCCAGCGCCTCGGCGACGAGCGGGGACGAGCGGGCGGCCGCGGCGAGCTCGGCCTGCGGCGCCAGCCGCACGGGCGGGACGACCAGTTCCTCGGCCCGGCGCAGGAACTCCTCGGTGCGCGCGTAGCGCTCGGCCTCCGGCAGCGCCTCGAAGTCGCGCACCCAGCGCTCGACGGCCTCGGCGTCGTCGGGGTCGACCCCCTCGGCCACCATCATCCCGTGGATCACCTCGGCCGCGGCCTGCCGCTCGGCGGTGTCGGCGGCCGACACCGCCTCGGCGAAGCGGGGCGCGAGCGCGTCGAGCTCGGCGGCCAGGGCGGCGCGGCGCTCGGCCGGGACGGCCCCGGACTCGCCCAGGAACGCCACGAGGCGGTGCGCGGTGGCCAGGATGTCGGGCACCTCGTCGGCGCTCGCGACCACCGTGTCGGGGAACACCTCGAGCAGCAGGCGGCGCAGCAGCGCGGGCGTCAGCTCGTCCGGCCCCGCCAGGCCGAGGTCGTCGCGCATGAGGTCGAGCAGCAGCCGCGCGCCGCGCGGGTCGACGGTGTCGTCGCCGTGCTCGTCCGCCCACGCGCGCAGCGCGCCGTCCACGCCGCCGACCCAGTCGTCCACCCGGTCGCGCACCCGCTCGTCCACCCAATTGTCGGCCACTCGGAGAACCCTAGTGGTCAGACCAGCTCGAGGGGGTCGATCTGGATGCGGACCGTCTCCGGAGCCTTGCGCGCGCTGCGCACCCCCTGGGCCTCCTTCAGCGCGCGCGCCAGCTGCGGCCCGGCGCGGCGCGGCACCCGGATGAGGGCGCGTTCCCTGTCCCGGCCCTCCGCGTCGGCGGGCGCGGCGGAGGGCGGCGCGGGCAGCGGGACGGGGCCGAGGACTTCGGCGCCCTCCGGCAGGCGCACCTCGGCAAGCAGCTCGCGGAGCGCCGCCGGGGACGCGGTGAGCGAGGCCATGCGCACGGCCGGCGGGAAACCCGCGCCGCGCCGTTCGGCGAGCTCCCGTTCGGCGAACGTGACCGGGTCCCAGCGGATGAGCGCCTGCACGGCCGGCAGCGCCCCTTCGGCGGCCACCACGACCGGCGCCGACGGGCGGACGAGCGCGGCGGCGTTCATCCAGCGGCGCAGCGTCTCCTCCCCCGCCCGCAGGTCGGGACGGCCCAGCAGCACCCAGCCGTCCAGCAGCAGCGCGGCCGCGTACCCGCCGTCCGCCACCGGCTCGGCGCCGGGCGTGGACACCACCAGGGCGGGCTCGGCCCCGACCGTGTCGAGCACCCCGTCGCGGCCGGACGTCCTGACCTTGACGCCGGGGAACGCGCGCCCCAGCTCCTCGGCCGTGCGCCGCGCCCCGACGACGACCGCGCGCACGCGGATGTGCCCGCAGGCGGGGCAGCGCCAGTCGCCCGCGATGCGGCCGCACCACCGGCAGTACGGGATGGCGTGGGACGACCTCAGCGCCAACGGCCCCTGGCAGGCGGCGCAGCGGGCCGGGGCGCGGCAGCGCCCGCACGCCAGGCCGGGCAGGTAGCCGCGGCGCGGCACCTGCACCAGCACCGGGCCGTCGGCCAGCGCGCGGCGCGCCGTCTCGAACGCCAGGTGCGACAGGCGGGCGGTGCGGGCGGCGCCGTCGCGGGCCAGCTCGGCGTCGTCGCCCGCGGGCCGCACCCGCGGCATGACCCGCCGGATCCGCGTCCGCTCGGGCGCCAGCGCGTGCGCCCAGCCGCTCTCCACCAGCTGCGTGGTCTCGGTGGTGCGGGTGAACCCGCCGAACAGCGCGGCCGCGCCGCCCCGGTGCGCGCGCAGCGCCAGCACCTCGCGGGGATGCGGGTAGGGGGCGTGCGGCTCGGCGTGCACGTCGTCGCCGTCGTCCCACAGCACGACCAGGCCGAGGTCGGCGACGGGCGCGAACATCGCCGCCCGGGTGCCGACGACCGCGCGCACCGCGCCGCGCAGCACCGCCAGCCAGCGCCGGTAGCGCTCGGCGGGCCCGAGCTCGGCGGTGAGCGCGACGTGCCGGCCCTCCCCCAGCTCGGCGGTCAGGGCGGCGTCCGCGCGGGCCACGTCGCGTCCGTCGGCGAGCACGACCAGCGCGCCGCGCCCGGCCGCCAGGGTCACCGCGACGGCGCGGGCGATCGCCGCCGTCCAGGCCGGGCCCGGCAGCGCGGTCCACACCGCGCGGGGCGCCCGCCCGTCCGCCAGCGCGGCGAGGAACGCCGGCCCGGCCGGGTACTCGCGCCACGGCCCCGGGTCGAGCGCCGGTCCGCCCGCGGGGGCCGCGGGCGCGGCGGGCGGCGTCTCGGCCTCCACCCGGGCGTGCCGCGGAGGGATCGCCAGGCGCAGCACGTCGGCGAGCGTGCCCGCGTACCGGTCGGCGACCTCGCGGGCCAGCGCCGCCACCTGCGGGGTCAGCACCGGCTCCGGCGAGACGACCCGCTCCAGGTACGCCAGCCTGCCCTCGTGGGCGCTCTCGGCGACCCGTTCGAGCAGCAGCCCGTCCACCAGCTGGCCGGCGAACCGGACGCGCACCCGGCACCCGGGCACCGCCTGCTCGTCGAGCCGGGCGGGCACCAGGTAGTCGAACGGGCGGTCGAGATGGGCCAGCGGAACGTCGACGGCGACCCGCGCGACCGGAAGCGTGTCGGCGGGCGTCAGGGCGCCCTTCCGCGCGGCCGCCCTTCCGCGCTTGCCCGGGCGGGCGGGACGCTCGGCGGCCGCCCGGGGGACCTCGTCCAGCCCCGGGATCAGCCCCGCTCCGCCGTCGTCGTCGCGCACGCCCACCGTCCTACCAGATCGGGCCGACGCCGGATCGGGTCGACGCCGGATCAGGTCGACGCCGGATCAGGTCGACGCCGCGGCGGGCGCCGGGCGCGGCGGACGGTTTGTCACTCTCGCCGCATTCATTGGATCATTGCCCGATGTCCCAAGCGTTCCCTACGCCTCATATGTCGCGGTGACCACCGCGTCCGACCTCACCCGGCTCAGCGAGCGACCGCCGCGCCCGCGGCGGCTCCCCGCCTCCGCCCCGGCCGGGCGGTGGCGCCGCTGGGCGGACCCGCGCAACCCCGTCACCGCCGCCACGCTCCTGGCGGCGGCGCTGCACCTCGTCTGGGCGCTGTTCCTTGCGGCCGAGGGCGGCGACCTGGCGGCGCAGAACGCCTGGACCTACTTCGCCCGCCACCACCCCGACTCCCCCTACAGCCTGTTCTGGTACGGCGGCATGCACCCGCCCTCCTACAGCGTGCTGTCGCCGTACCTGATGGCCTGGGCGGGCATCCGCACCGTCGCCTGCATCACCGGCACGCTGTCGGCCACGCTGACCGCGTACCTGCTCGTCCGGTTCAAGGCGCCGCTGACGCTGCCCGCGGCGCTGTGGGCGGCGTTCTCGCTGTCGTGCAACGCCGCCGCCGGGCGGGTGACGTTCGGGCTCGGCCTGTTCGTCGCGCTGATCGCCGCCGTCGTGGCGTTCTCCCGGCGCGGCACCGCCCTGACCCGCGGCGCCGCGTTGACGGGCCTGACGGTGCTCACCACGCTCGCCAGCCCGGTGGCCGGCCTGTTCGTCATGGTGCTCGCCGCGGCCCTGTTCCTGACCGGACGGCGCCTCGACGGGTGCGCCCTGGCCGCCGGGCCGCCGCTGGTGGTGGGCGCCACCACGCTGCTGTTCCCGTTCAAGGGCGTGCAGCCGATCTCCTTCACCACCGTGGTGCTGCCGACGCTCGCCAGCGTCGTCGCGATCGTGCTGTGCGCCCCTCGCCGGTGGCGCACCGTCCGCGCGGGCGCCGCCGTCTACCTGGTCGGGATCGTGCTGACCTTCCTGATCCCCTCCCCCGTCGGCAGCAACGTGGAGCGGCTGGCGCTGATGTTCGGCGGCGTGCTGCTGCTGTGCGCCATGGCCGTCGTCCGCGACCGGCGCCGACTGGCCGTGCTGGGCGCCGCGTTCGCCGTCACCGCCGTGTGGCAGGTGGTCAAGCCCGTCGACGACCTGATCCACACCAGGCCCGCCATGGCGGCGGCCCGCCACTCGGACGAGCTGGTCGCCGAGCTGCTGCGGCGCGGCGCCGATCGCGGCCGGGTCGAGGTCGTCCCGCTGCGCTCGCACTGGGAGGCGTCCGGGCTCGGCCGCCGCGTGGTGCTCGCCCGCGGCTGGAACCGGCAGGTCGACGCCGACCGCAACGCGCTGTTCTACGACGGCACGCTCACCCCGGCCGCGTACCGCGCGTGGCTGCTGCGGTGGGGCGTGCGCTACGTCGTGCTGCCGGAGGTGGA
Source organism: Actinomadura viridilutea (assembly GCA_003001795.1). Lineage (GTDB taxonomy): Bacteria > Actinomycetota > Actinomycetes > Streptosporangiales > Streptosporangiaceae > Spirillospora > Spirillospora viridilutea. The sequence continues at coordinate 400,382 of PVNI01000002.1, forward strand.
GACCGACTGGTCCGCCGAGAGGGAGGCCGAGCTGATCCGCGAGGGCCAGCCCTGGCTGCGCGAGGTCTGGCGCGACGAGCACTGGCGGCTGTTCACCGTCGTCGACCCGCAGCCCCTGGCCGACCCGCCCGCCGCGGTCGTGCGCATCACCGCCGACCGCCTCGTGCTGGACGTCCCTCGGGGCGGGGCGTCGCCGCTCGTCCGGGTCTTCTGGTCGCCCTGGCTCGCCGTGCAGGGCCCCGACGGCGCCTGCCTGTCCCGCGACGGCGACTTCACCCGCCTCCACACCACGCGGCCCGGCCGCTACACCATCAGGGCCCGTTACCGGCTCCCCCGCGGCGCCGCCTGCTAGCGGCGCCCCGTGAACGCCGAAGGCCCTGCGGAGGGCGCCTCCGCAGGGCCTTCGCCGTCTGTCACACCGGGGAGGTCACAGGCCGGCGGCCGCGGCCAGCTCCTTGGCCCGGTCGGTGCGCTCCCAGGAGAAGTCGGGCTCGGGGCGGCCGAAGTGGCCGTAGGCGGCCGTCTGCTGGTAGATCGGCCGCAGCAGGTCCAGGTCGCGGACGATGGCGGCCGGACGCAGGTCGAACACCTCCAGGACGGCGGCCTGGATCTTGGTGACCGGCAGCTTCTCGGTGCCGAAGGTCTCCACGAACACGCCGACCGGGTGCGCCTTGCCGATGGCGTAGGCGACCTGCACCTCGGCGCGGTCGGCCAGGCCGGCGGCCACGATGTTCTTGGCCACCCAGCGCATGGCGTACGCGGCCGAGCGGTCCACCTTGGAGGGGTCCTTGCCGGAGAACGCGCCGCCGCCGTGCCGCGCCATGCCGCCGTAGGTGTCCACGATGATCTTGCGGCCGGTCAGCCCGGCGTCGCCCATCGGACCGCCGATCTCGAACCGGCCGGTGGGGTTGACCAGCAGCCGGTATCCGTCGGACTCCAGGTCGAACTCGGCCAGCACCGGGTCGACCACGTGCTCCTTGATGTCCGGGGTCAGCAGCGTCTTGAGGTCGATGTCCGGGGCGTGCTGGCTGGAGACGACCACGGTGTCCAGGCGCACCGCGCGGTCGCCCTCGTACTCGATGGTCACCTGCGTCTTGCCGTCCGGCCGCAGGTAGGGCACCACGCCCTGCTTGCGGACCTGCGCCAGCCGCTGCGCCAGCCGGTGCGCCAGGGTGATCGGCAGCGGCATCAGCTCGGGGGTCTCGTTGGTGGCGTAGCCGAACATCAGGCCCTGGTCGCCGGCGCCCTGCCGGTCGAGCTCGTCCGTGCCCTCGCCCTCGCGGGTCTCGTAGGCGTCGTCGACGCCCTGGGCGATGTCGGGCGACTGGGCGCCGATGGACACCGAAACGCCGCAGGAGTGGCCGTCGAAACCCTTCTTCGACGAGTCGTAGCCGATTTCCAGGATCTTCTCCCGGATCACGCCCGGGATGTCCACGTAGGTCTCGGTGGTCACCTCACCGGCGACATGCACCTGCCCCGTGGTGATCATGGTCTCGACGGCGACCCGGCTCTTCGGGTCGTCCTTGAGCATGGCGTCGAGAATCGCGTCGCTGATCTGGTCCGCGATCTTGTCCGGGTGCCCCTCGGTGACGGACTCGGAGGTGAACAGGCGGCGAGACACGTACGTGAACTCCTTGCAGCGGCTGCTGACTGATGTCGCAGAACGGATTGTGGACTCGGCGGGACACGGGTCCCGCACCGTGGCGACGACCGTGTCCGAGGAAGTCTAGCGACAATGATTCCTCGCCACGGTACGACGACACCACCGAACAAATGCCTAATCCGGCCACGGATGGCAAGATCAGGCCATACGGAACGCGCCCCGAGGCGATCAAGGGGTGGCCGGGCGCGGTTCGAGCCGCTCGACCACCAGGTCCCACACCACGTCGGCCAGATCCTCCTTCGGGCCGCGCGGCACCGGGGTCTCGGCGCCGTCGGCCGTCAGGACGACCGCGGCGTTGTCCGGGCGCCCGAACGCCAGGTCGGCGCCGACCTCGTTGACCACCAGCAGGTCGCAGCCCTTGCGGGCGAGCTTCTCGCGGCCCGCGGCCAGCACGTCGTCGGTCTCGGCGGCGAACCCCACGACCACCTGGTCGCCGCGCGGCCGGGCGCTCAGCTCGGCCAGGATGTCGGGATTCTTGACCAGCGCGATCGGCTCGGGCTCCGCCCCCGGCACCTTCTTGATCTTGGAGTCGCGGTAGTCGGCGGGGCGGAAGTCGGCGACGGCGGCCGCCATGACGACCGCGTCGGCGTCCGCGGCGGCCTCCAGCACCGCCGCGCGCATCTGCGCGGCCGACTCCACGCGCACCACGCGCGCCCCCGCCGGATCGGGCAGGGCGACGTTCGCCGCGACCACGGTCACCCGGGCGCCGCGCGCCACGGCCGTGCGGGCCAGGGCGTACCCCTGCAGGCCGGAGGAGCGGTTGCCGATGAACCGCACCGGGTCGATCGCCTCGCGCGTCCCGCCCGCCGAGATCACCACGTGCCGGCCCGCGAGGTCGGGCGCCCTCCGACCGCGTCTCAGCGCCCGCCGGGCCACCTCGAACAGCTCGGCCGGCTCGGGCAGCCGCCCCGGCCCGGTGTCGGCGCCGGTCAGCCGTCCCGTCGCGGGCTCCACCACGATCGCGCCGCGGGAGCGCAGCAGGGCCACGTTGTCCTGGGTCGCCGGATGCTCCCACATCTCGGTGTGCATGGCGGGCGCGAACACCACCGGGCACCGCGCGGTCAGCAGGGTGGCGGTGAGCAGGTCGTCGGCCCGGCCGTGCGCGGCCCGCGCGAGCAGGTCGGCGGTGGCCGGGGCGACGAAGACCAGGTCCGCCTCCTTGCCCAGGCGGACGTGCGCCACCTGGTCGACGTCGTCCCACACCTGGGACGACACCGGGTGGCCCGACAGCGCCTCCCAGGTCGCGGCGCCGACGAAGCGCAACGCGTCGGCGGTCGGCACCACGCGCACGTCGTGTCCGGACTCCGTGAGCCGCCGCAGCAGCTCGCACGCCTTGTACGCGGCGATGCCGGCGCCGACGCCGAGCACGACGCGCGGCCTGGGATCGGTCATGGCTCGGTTGTGCGGTCCGGGCGTCTCAGCCGTCGATCGGCTCGGCGTGCAGCAGGCCCTCGCGCACCTCGCGCAGCGCGATCGAGAGCGGCTTCTCCTGCACCTGGGTCTCCACGAGCGGGCCCACGTACTCCAGCAGGCCCTCGCCGAGCTGCGCGTAGTAGGCGTTGATCTGCCGGGCGCGCTTGGCGGCGATCGTGACCAGGCCGTACTTGGTGTCGACGACCTCGAGGAGCTCGTCGATCGACGGGTTGGTGATGCCCTCGGAACTGGCTGCCACTCTGTGGCCTTCCCCTAGACGTGGCTATGGACGAACGGCCATCAAGGTTAGCAGTTCGCGGCACACGTCCTGGACGGACGTGTTGACCAGCGTCACGTCGAACTCCTTCTCGGCGGCCAGTTCCACCCGCGCCGCCGCCAGCCGCCGCTCGATCACGTCCGCGGGCTCGGTGCCGCGGCCGACCAGGCGGCGGACCAGCTCTTCCCACGAGGGCGGCGCCAGGAACACCAGCAGCGACTCGGGCATCGCCTGCCGGACCTGGCGCGCCCCCTGCAGATCGATCTCCAGCAGCACGGGCTGCCCGGCGGCCAGCCGTTCCTCGACCGGACGCCTCGGGGTGCCGTAGCGGTTGCCCGCGAACTCGGCCCATTCGAGCAGCTCCCCTTCGGCGACGAGCCGGTCGAAGCCGGCGTCGTCGACGAAGTAGTACTGCACCCCGTGGGTCTCACCCGGCCGGGGCGGCCGGGTGGTCACCGAGACCGACAGCCACACCTCGGGATGGGCCCGCCGGATCTCGGCGACGACCGTGCTCTTGCCGACGCCCGACGGCCCGGACAGGACCGTCAGCCGCCGCGGCCTGGAGCCCTGCGACGAGGGAGAGTCGCCCGGCGCAGCGATGGGTGCGCCGGGGCCGGGCGGGATGGAGCCGGAGTCGGACGCGCCGCCGGACGTGCCGGGGGGCCTGCCGTCGGACGCGCCGGACCCGGCCGCGACGGTCGCGCCGTCGCGCCCGCCCGCGCGTCGCTCGTCAGCGGTTTCCACCGCCGCCGAACTCACGCTCCAGGGAGGCGCGCTGGTTGGCGCCGAGACCCCGCACGCGGCGGGACTCGGCGATGCCCAGGCGCTCCATGATCTGCTTCGCACGGACCTTGCCCACGCCGGGCAGGGACTCGAGGAGGGCCGACACCTTCATCTTCCCGATGACGTCGTCGGTCTGCCCCTCCTTGAGGACCTCGGCAAGCGAGATTCCCCCGTGCTTCAGCTTGTTCTTGACCTCGGCCCGCTCCTTGCGGGCCTTGGCAGCCTTCTCCAGGGCTGCGGCGCGCTGTTCGGGGGTTAGGGGCGGAAGAGCCACGCCGGGTCACCTCAGGTTTCACTCGACGGAGTCGGACGGGTTGGGAAACTAGCGAGTTCACGCCCTATAAAGCAACGTGAAGTGCCGTTTGGCCCGCCACAAAATCACGAAAATCACTCCCTGAGGCGTCCTGAATACGGAGTGTACACACTCGGAGCCTCCCTCCGCGCCACCCCCGCCCCATCAGCGGCTTTCGCAAGATCGTCAAAAATCCCCCGACAACGCCCCATTTGTGTCACTTGTCACCCTGATCGCTAGGGCTTTCGAACTAGCCACGCGCCGACGGCCGCGTTTCCGGCGGACGACGAAGACTCTCTCAGGTGATCCGTGTCACATTTTCCTGCGGTCCGCCGTTTCCCGGAAAACAGGCCGACAGAAGTGACCGCAATCACTCGCCCGAAATGTCCAAAAACTCCCTGGGCAGGCAATCGAGTGGGACGTCCACGCGCCGGCGGACCCCGCCGGCCCCGCGTCCCGTTCAGGGGTCGGATCGCGGCGTCGGACGTTCTCGGGACGCTCGAGGGGGCCCGTTCAGGACCCCGCCGAAGCGGCGGGCCCCCCGGCGGGAGTGCGGCGCAGCGCCGCGGCGATGTCCGCGGCGGCCGTCCCGGGATCGGCGGCGCCCGTGATGGGCCGTCCGATCACCAGCAGGTCGGCCCCCGCCGCCAGCGCCTCCTCGGGCGTGGCGACGCGCGCCTGGTCCTGCGCGGCGGCCCCCGCGGGCCGCACACCAGGCGTGATGAGGGTGACGCCGGGCCCGACCTCCGCGCGCACCGCAGCGGCCTCCTGAGGGGAGCAGACGAGCGCCTGAGCGCCCGCCTCCACCGCGAGAGCGGCCAGCCGCCGTACGGCGTCGTGCGCGGGCCCCTCCAGGCCGATGCGGGCCAGATCCTCCTCGCGCAGGGACGTGAGCACCGTCACCGCCGCGATCCTGGCGCCCGGCGCGGCGTCCACGGCGGCGCGGATCATGGCCGGGCCGCCCGCGGCGTGCACCGTGAGGAACGCCGGCTCGAGCCGTGCCACCGAGCGCGCCGCCCCCGCGACCGTGGCGGGGATGTCGTGCAGCTTCAGGTCCAGGAACACCTGAGCGCCGCCCGCCTCCCGCACGCGGGCGACCGCGTCCGGCCCGTACCGCAGGTACAGCTCGAGGCCCACCTTGACGGTGCTGACATGCGGAGCGACCAGGCCGGCCCACCGAGCGGCCGTCTCCAGGTCGGGGGCGTCCAGCGCCACGGCGATGGGGGCGGGGGCAGCGGTCACGGCAGATTCTCCTTCGTCTCCCCGGGCACGGGCTCCTCGGGGCGGACCTGGGGCGGGACGTACCCGGCGGGCTTGTGGGCCAGCCCCACGGCGTCCGCCAGCGTGAGGCGGCGCGCCGCCAAGGCGTCCTCCAGCTCGCGCAGGATGCGCGTGCCCGCGGACGGGTCGTGGAACAAGGTGGTGCCCACCGCGACCGCCGAGGCCCCGGCCAGCACGAACTCCAGCGCGTCCAGCCCGGTGGCCACGCCCCCCACGCCGATGATGGGCGTGGTGGGCAGCGCGGCGTGCACCTGGTAGACGCAGCGCACGGCCACGGGCCGCACGGCCGGCCCGGACAGGCCGCCCGACACGCCCGCCAGCGCGGGACGCAGCGTGTCGGTGTCGATGGCCATGCCGACCATCGTGTTGATCAGGGTCAGCGCGTCGGCCCCCGCGTCCACGCAGGCCAGCGCGATGGTGACGATGTCGGTGACGTCCGGCGCGAGCTTGGCGATCACCGGCACCCGGCTGTTGGCGCGCACCGCCCGCACCACGGCGGCCGACGCGCGCGGATGCCAGGCGAACATCCGGCCGCGGTCCTCGACGTTGGGGCAGGCCACGTTCACCTCGATCGCCGCGACGCCGGGCACGCCGCGCAGCCGCCGGGCCAGCTCGCCGAACTCCTCGACGGTGTTGCCCGCCAGCGACACGATCGTCCGCACGCCCTGCTCGGTCAGCCACGGCAGGTCCCGTTCGAGGAACGTGTCGATGCCCGGGCCCGGCAGGCCCATGGCGGTCAGCAGCCCGGCCGGCGTCTCGACCATCCGCGGCGTGGGCCGCCCCGCCCGCGGCTGCGCCATCACCGACGTCGTCACGAACGCGCCCAGCCGCGACAGGTCGGTGAACTGCGCCAGCTCCCGTCCCGTCCCGCCGCAGCCGGACGCCGTCAGGATGGGATTCGGCAGCTCCAGATCCCCCAGCCGCGTCCGCATCCTGTCCGACATCCTGTCCGACATCCTGTCCGACGCCTTCCCCGCGCCTCGCTGGTCGCTCCAGGCGCCGCCGCGCCTTTCCGGCTCCCTTGTCACTGGGCCTCCTCGCGCGCGCGGTCGGCGACGTGCAGGACGCGGGGGGCGCCCAAGGCGTCGAACGGGATGGTGCCCAGGTCGCCCCAGCGGACCCGGTCGCCGCGCAGCACCGGGCCCTCGGCGCAGGCGCGCACCATGCGGGTCACGCCGTCATCCCCGTGGAACGGCAGCACGCACGTCATGCACACGCCGATGCCGCACGCCCCGGTCTCCTGCAGGAACTCCTCCACCGACACCTGGGACGGCACGCCGAAGTCCGCGGCGATGCGCGCCACCGTGCGCAGCAGGGACGTGGGTCCGCAGCCGTAGACGACGTCGGAGCCGGTCTCCTCCAGCACGCGGGGCAGCGCCTCGCGCAGCGTGGCCTTCTCCCCCAGCGAGCCGTCCTCGGTGACGACGGTGGCGCTGTCGCCGATGCGCTGCGCCATCCGCGACCCGAACACCTGCCGCGACGTGGCCCCCGCCAGCACGAAGTGCACCTGGCAGCCGCGCCGGCGCAGCGTGTCGGCCAGCGCGAACAGCCCGGCCGCGCCCGGCCCGCCGCCCACCAGCAGGCAGCCGACCGGGTCGCGGGGCAGCCGGAACGGGCGGCCGAGCGGCCCCACCACGTCGAGCCGGTCGCGCGAGCGCAGCCCGGCCAGCCAGCGGGTGCCCGGCTCGCGGACGGCGAACACCATCTCCACCGTCCCGCCGTAGTCGGACTTGACCTCGTGCACGGCCAGGCACCGGCGCACGAGCCGGCTCGTGTGCTCGCCGCCCACCGCGAGCGCCACGAACTGCCCCGGCCGGAACCGCTCCGCGACCCCGGGGGCCACCGCCGTCAGCGCGTGGTAGTCGCCCACCTGGCGGACCGTCAAAACGGTTGCCGACGTCTGCACCGGTGTGTCGGACACCCGTCTCCCTCTCGTCGTCGTCGGGCCGCACGGCCTGGGCGCCCTCCCGTCAGGCGGGTCCCGCGCCGTGCGCGCCGCGCAGGCGCTCGGCGTGCTCCTGCAGAGAGCGCACGCCGACCTGACCGCCGACGATGGCCTCGATGCCCTGCACGGCCGCGGCCAGTCCCTGCACCGTGGTCACGCACGGCACGCCGCGCAGCACGGCCGCGGTACGGATCTCGTAGCCGTCGAGCCGGGGCCCGGACTGTCCGGGGCTGCCGAAGGGAGTATTGACGATGAGGTCCACCTCGCCGTCGAGGACGCGCCGCACGATGGTGGGCTCGCCGTCGGGTCCCGGGCCGTCGCTGTGCTTGCGCACGATCTTGGCATGCACGCCGTTGCGGCGCAGGACCTGCGCGGTCCCCTCCGTGGCAAGAATCTCAAAGCCGAGGTCAGCAAGGCGCTTGACGGGGAAGATCATGTGCCGCTTGTCCCGGTTGGCCACCGACACGAACGCCCGGCCCTTGGTCGGCAGGGACGCGCCGTAGGCGGCCTGCTGGGACTTGGCGTAGGCGGTGCCGAACCCCTCGTCGATGCCCATGACCTCGCCGGTGGAGCGCATCTCGGGGCCCAGCACGGTGTCCACGCCCTGCCCCTCGGGGGTGCGGAACCGGTTGAACGGCAGCACCGCCTCCTTGACCGCGATCGGCGCGTCCAGCGGCAGCGACCCGCCGTCGCCCGACTCCGGCAGCAGCCCCTCGCGGCGCAGCTCGGCGATGGAGGCGCCGAGCATGACGCGGGCGGCGGCCTTGGCCAGCGGCACCGCCGTCGCCTTGGACACGAACGGCACGGTGCGGGAGGCGCGCGGGTTGGCCTCCAGCACGTACAGCACGCCGGCCGCCAGGGCGTACTGGACGTTGATCAGGCCGCGCACGCCGATGCCGCGGGCGAGGGCCTCGGTGGCCTCCCGGATGCGGCGCAGGTCGTCGTGGCCGAGGGTGATCGGCGGCAGCGCGCACGCCGAGTCGCCGGAGTGGATGCCGGCCTCCTCGATGTGCTCCATGACGCCGCCGAGGTACAGCTCCTCGCCGTCGAACAGCGCGTCCACGTCGACCTCGATGGCCTCGTCGAGGAACCGGTCGACGAGCACCGGGTGCTCCAGCAGGCCGCCCCGGCTCTGCATCTCCAGGTACGACTCCAGCGTGGCGTCGTCGTAGACGATCTCCATGCCGCGGCCGCCCAGCACGTACGAGGGCCGCACCAGCACCGGGTAGCCGATCTCGTGGGCGATCTCGCGGGCCTCCTCGAAGGAGGTGGCGGTGCCGTGCTTGGGCGCGATCAGCCCGGCGCGCTGCAGCACCCGGCCGAACGCCCCGCGGTCCTCGGCCAGGTGGATGCTCTCCGGCGAGGTCCCGACGATCGGCACCCCCGCGTCCTTCAGCTGCTGCGCCAGCCGCAGCGGGGTCTGCCCGCCGAACTGGACGATCACCCCGGCGACCTCGCCGGTCTTCTGCTCGGCGTGCACCACCTCCAGCACGTCCTCCAGCGTCAGCGGCTCGAAGTACAGCCGGTGGGAGGTGTCGTAGTCGGTGGAGACGGTCTCCGGGTTGCAGTTGACCATGACGGTCTCGTAGCCCGCCTCGGCGAGCGTGAACGAGGCGTGCACGCAGGAGTAGTCGAACTCGACGCCCTGCCCGATGCGGTTCGGCCCGGAGCCCAGGATGATGACCTTGGGCCTGGTGCCGGGCGGCACCTCGGTCTCCTCGTCGTAGGAGGAGTACAGGTAGGGGGTGCGGGCGGCGAACTCGGCGGCGCAGGTGTCGACGGTCAGGTAGACGGGGCGGACGCCGAGGGCGTGCCGCAGCTCCCGCACCACCTCCTCCGACAGGCCGCGCAGCTCGCCGATCTGGGCGTCGGAGAAGCCGTGCCGCTTGGCCCGCAGCAGCTTGTCGCGGGTCAGCGCGTCCTCGGCGGTGCGGATCTCCTCGGCCACCTCGTTGATCGCGGCGATCTGGTCCAGGAACCACGGGTCGATGCCGGTGGCCTCGTGCAGCCGCTCGACCGACGCGCCCGCCCACAGGGCCCGCTGGACCGCGTGCAGCCGCCCGTCGTGCGCCCGGCTCGCCTTGCGCACCCACTCCTCGGGGTCGCCGCGCTCCCCGGCCCAGGAGAACGACGAGCCCTTCTGCTCCAGCGACCGCATCGCCTTCTGCAGCGCCTCGGTGAAGCAGCGGCCGATCGCCATGGCCTCGCCGACCGACTTCATGTGGGTGGTGAGGGCCTGATCGGCGCCGGGGAACTTCTCGAACGCGAACCGCGGCACCTTGACCACCACGTAGTCGAGGGTCGGCTCGAACGAGGCGGGGGTCTCGGCGGTGATGTCGTTGGGGATCTCGTCGAGGGTGTAGCCGATGGCCAGCCGCGCGGCGATCTTGGCGATGGGGAAGCCGGTGGCCTTGGACGCCAGCGCCGACGACCGCGACACCCGCGGGTTCATCTCGATGACGACCATGCGCCCGGTCTCCGGGTGCACGGCGAACTGGATGTTGCAGCCGCCGGTGTCCACCCCGACCTCGCGGATCACCGCGATCGCCACGTCCCGCATGTTCTGGTACTCGCGGTCGGTGAGCGTCATGGCGGGCGCCACGGTGATCGAGTCGCCGGTGTGCACGCCCATCGGGTCCAGGTTCTCGATGGAGCACACGATGACGACGTTGTCGGCGGCGTCCCGCATCACCTCCAGCTCGTACTCCTTCCAGCCGAGGATCGACTCCTCCAGGAGCACCTCGCTGGTCGGGGACGCGGCCAGCCCGGCGCCGGCGATGCGGCGCAGGTCGTCCTCGTCGTGGGCCATGCCGGACCCGGCGCCGCCCATGGTGAACGACGGCCGCACCACCAGCGGGTAGCCGAGCTCGGCCGCGGCGGCCAGGCACTCGTCCATGGTGTGGCAGATGACCGAGCGGGCCGACTCGGCGTTCAGCCCGTGCTCGCGGGCGACCTTGTCGACGACGGCCTTGAACCGCTCCCGGTTCTCGCCCGCCTGGATCGCCTCCACGTCCGCGCCGATCAGCTCGACCCCGTACCGCTCGAGCACGCCCGACTCGTGCAGCGCCATGGCGGTGTTGAGCGCGGTCTGCCCGCCCAGGGTGGGCAGCAGCGCGTCCGGCCGCTCCTTGGCGATGATCTTCTCGACCACCTCGGGAGTGATCGGCTCGACGTAGGTGGCGTCGGCGAACTCCGGGTCGGTCATGATCGTGGCGGGGTTGCTGTTGACCAGCACCACCCGCAGGCCCTCGGCCTTGAGCACCCGGCACGCCTGGGTGCCGGAGTAGTCGAACTCGCACGCCTGGCCGATCACGATCGGCCCGGAGCCGATCACCAGGACGGAGGTCAGGTCGGTCCGCCGCGGCATCAGCGGGCACCCCCCATCAGCTCGCAGAAGCGGTCGAACAGGCCGGTGGCGTCGTGCGGTCCCGCCGCCGCCTCCGGGTGGTACTGGACGCTGAACGCCGGGTAGTCGAGCAGCCGCAGGCCCTCGACGCAGCCGTCGTTGAGGTTGACGTGGCTGACCTCGCCGCGCCCGTACGGGGTGTCGAACGGGCCGTCGGTCGGCGCGTCCACGGCGAATCCGTGGTTGTGCGCGGAGATGTCCACCTTCCCCGTCCTGACGTCCCGCACGGGCTGGTTGACGCCCCGGTGCCCGAACCGCAGCTTGTAGGTGCCGAGGCCCAGGGCCCGACCGAAGATCTGGTTGCCGAAGCAGATGCCGAAGAACGGCTTGCCCGCGTCCAGCACGCCGCGCAGCGCCTCCACGGCGTAGTCGGCGGCGGCCGGGTCGCCCGGGCCGTTGCTGAAGAACACGCCGTCCGGGTCGAGCGCCAGGATGTCCTCGGCGGTGCTCGCCGCGGGCAGCACGTGCACCTCGCAGCCGCGCTGCGCCATCCGGTACGGCGTCATCGCCTTGATGCCCAGGTCGACGGCCGCCACGGTGAACCGCTTCTCGCCGTGCGCCGCCACCACGTACGGCTCGGGGGTGGACACCTCGCGGGCCAGGTCGGCGCCGACCATGGAGGGGCCGGCCAGCACCTTGTCCAGCAGCTCGCGCTCGGGCGCGAGGGCCGCGTCGCCGCTGAAGACGCCGGCGCGCATGGCGCCCTTGTCGCGCAGGTGGCGGGTGAGGGCGCGGGTCCCCGGCATGGCGATGCCGACCACGCCCTGCGCGCGCAGCGCCTCCTCCAGCGACCCGGTGGCGCGCCAGTTGGACGCCAGGCGGGCGGGCTCGCGCACCACGTACCCGGCGACCTGGATGCGGCCCGACTCGGGGTCCTCGCCGTTGACGCCGGTGTTGCCGATGTGCGGGGCGGTCATCGCCACGATCTGCCGGGCGTACGACGGGTCGGTGAGCGTCTCCTGGTACCCGGTCATCCCGGTGTTGAAGACCATCTCGCCGAAGGTCTCGCCGAGCGCCCCGAACGCCTCCCCGCGGAACGTCTTGCCGTCTTCCAGAACCAGCACTGCGGGGGGTGGGGTCACTGCAGCTTCCCTTCCAGAACGGTCGGCCGTCCGCGCAGGAAGGTGGCGACGACGCATCCGGGCAGCTCCAGCCCCGCGAAGGGGGTGTTGCGGCTCTTGGACGTCATCGCCGTGGGGTCCACCGGGCGGCGCGGCGCCGGGTCGTACAGCGTGATGTTGGCGGGGGAACCGGCGGCCAGCGGGCGGCCCTGCCCGGTGAGGCGGCCGATGCGCGCGGGGCGGACCGACATGCGGTCGGCCACCCCGGCCCAGTCGAGCAGCCCGGTGTCGACCATGGCCTCCTGGACGACCGACAGCGCCGTCTCCAGGCCGATCATGCCCATGGCGGCCTCGGCCCACTCGGTCTCCTTGGCCTCCACGGGGTGCGGGGCGTGGTCGGTGGCCACGCAGTCGATGGTCCCGTCGGCCAGCGCCCGCCGCAGCGCGGCCACGTCCTCGGCGGTGCGCAGCGGCGGGTTCACCTTGTAGACGGGGTCGTAGGTCTCGGCGCGGGTGTCGTCCAGCAGCAGGTGGTGCGGGGTGACCTCGGCGGTGACCCGGCAGCCGCGGCTCTTGGCCCACCGGATGATCTCGACCGACCCGGCGGTGGACACGTGGCACACGTGCACCCGCGAGCCCACGTGCTCGGCCAGCAGCACGTCCCGGGCGACGATCGCCTCCTCGGCCACCGCGGGCCAGCCGGGCAGCCCGAGCCGGGCGGACACCTCGCCCTCGTTCATCTGGGCGCCCTCGGTCAGCCGCGGCTCCTGGGCGTGCTGGGCGATCACGCCGTCGAACGCCTTGACGTACTCCAGCGCCCGCCGCATGATCACCGCGTCGGACACGCAGTGCCCGTCGTCGGAGAACACCCGCACCCGGGCGGCCGAGTCCGCCATGGCGCCCAGCTCGGCCAGCTGCTCGCCGGCGATGCCGCGGGTGACCGCGCCGACCGGCTGCACGTCGCAGTAGCCGGCCTCGCGGCCGAGGCGCCACACCTGCTCCACCACGCCCGCGGTGTCGGCCACGGGGTCGGTGTTGGCCATCGCGTGCACGGCGGTGTACCCGCCCATCGCGGCGGCCTTCGTGCCGGACTCGACGGTCTCGGCGTCCTCGCGGCCCGGCTCGCGCAGGTGCGTGTGCAGGTCCACCAGGCCGGGCAGGGCGATCAGCCCGTCGGCCCGGACGACCTGCGCGCCGGCCGCGTCCAGCCCCCGCCCCACTTCGACGATCATGCCGTCCCGGACGAGGATGTCGGCGGGCTCCCCGCCCAGGATCCGCGCGTCCTTGATGAGAACCGTCGACGTCACCGTGCTCCCCCGCTCGTCTCGGCGGCGGCGCCGACGCGCCGCCTCGTCGTGTCGTCCGTCCCGCGCCGGCCGGTCCCGGCGCCGCGCTCCGGCGGTCGGCTCATCGCGGCGCGACCTCCTTGCCGATGGCGGGCTCGGAACCGCCGAGCAGCAGGTAGAGCACGGCCATGCGGGCGCTGACGCCGTTGGCGACCTGCTCGACGACGGTGGAGCGGGGCGAGTCGGCCACCTCCGCGGCGATCTCCACGCCGCGGTTCATCGGGCCGGGGTGCATGACGATGGCGTGGTCCGGCAGGCGGGCGAGCCGGTCGGCGTCCAGGCCGTAGCGGCGGCTGTACTCGCGGACGGTGGGGAAGTACGCGGCGTTCATGCGCTCGCGCTGCACCCGCAGCATCATCACCACGTCGCTCTTGGGCAGCACCGCGTCCAGGTCGTACGACACCGAGCAGGGCCAGGTGTCGACCGCGACCGGCAGCAGCGTGGGCGGCGCGACCAGGGTGACGTCGGCGCCGAGGGTGCCCAGCAGCAGCACGTTGGAGCGTGCCACCCGGCTGTGCAGCACGTCGCCGACGATCGTGACGCGGCGGCCCTCCAGGGAGCCCAGGCGGCGGCGCATCGTGAACGCGTCCAGCAGCGCCTGCGTGGGGTGCTCGTGCGTGCCGTCGCCCGCGTTGACGACGCTGCCGCGGACCCAGGTGGCCAGCCGGTGCGGGGCGCCGGAGGCGCTGTGCCGGATGACCACGCAGTCGGCGCCCATGGCCTCCAGCGTCAGCGCGGTGTCCTTGAGGCTCTCCCCCTTGGACACGCTCGACCCCTTGGCCGAGAAGTTGATCACATCGGCGGACAGCCGCTTGGCGGCCGCCTCGAACGAGATGCGGGTGCGGGTGGAGTCCTCGAAGAAGAGGTTGACCACCGTGCGTCCGCGCAGCGTGGGCAGCTTCTTGATGGACTGGTGGGCGACCCGGGCGAGCTCCTCGGCCGTGTCCAGGACGAGCAGCGCGTCGTCCTTGCTCAGGTCCGCCGCCGAGATCAGATGGCGCGTCACCCGTGCCTCCCCTCGGCGTGGCGCGGGCGCCCGTCGGCCGGGCCGAGCAGCACGGCGTCGCGCCCGTCGTTCTCGGCGAGCATGACCTTGACGGTCTCCCGCATGGACGTGGGCAGGTTCTTGCCCACGTAGTCGGCGCGGATCGGCAGCTGCCGGTGGCCGCGGTCGACCAGCACGGCCAGCTGCACGGCGCGCGGACGGCCGAGGTCGCCCAGGGCGTCCAGGGCGGCGCGGACGGTGCGGCCGGAGAACAGCACGTCGTCGACCAGCACCACGATGCGGTCGTCGACGCCGCCGGCGGGCAGCTCGGTGCGGCCGAGCGCGCGTGCGGGCTTCATCCGCAGGTCGTCGCGGTACATCGTGGCGTCCAGCGAGCCGCACGGCACGGGGCGGCCCTCCACCCGCTCCAGCAGGTCGGCCAGCCGCCGGGCCAGCGTCACGCCGCGGGTCTGGATGCCGAGCAGGACGACGTCGTCGCCGCCCTTGGTGCGTTCGAGGATCTCGTGGGCGATACGGGTGAGCGCGCGCCTGATGTCGGGGCCTTCGAGAACGGCCTTGTGCCGGGACTCCTTGTGTCCGGGACCCTTGGGCCGGGGGTCACCGTCCGCCACGCGCGCCTCGACCGGCTCTCCCCGCCGGGAGGCAGCATTCACCGCAGAAACCTCCTTTCCCGCCTCACGGGACGGGTCTTAAAGGACGCTCGTCCGTATCACCGTAGCAGTCCCAACTCTCTGCCATGTACCGGGGATACCGGGCGTCTTGCCTGGTGAGAGCGGTCACATCGGGGGAATGAAGGAGATGGGCACCGGAGACGGCCGGTGCGCGCGACGGGCCGGCCCGACCCGGACGGTCCGGATCGAGACCTGCGGATTCGACCGCTTTTTTCCAATCAGCTTGACCTAGGGCCGTCCCCGTTTTACCGTCACTGTCCGTAACCATCCCTGGAGACGGACCCTCGGGGCGGATTGGAGCCTCCGGGTCCGGGCCTCCCCCCGGGACACCGAGGAATCGCCGTCCCGGGGGCCCGACAACGACGACGAAAGTGAGCCTGGGGGACCGCACATGCCGTCTGAATACGCTAAGGCTCTTGGGGCGCGCCTGCGCGCCATCCGCACCCAGCAGGGTCTGTCGCTGCACGGTGTGGAAGAGAAGTCCCGTGGCCGCTGGAAGGCCGTCGTCGTGGGTTCGTACGAGCGGGGCGACCGCGCCGTCACCGTTCAGAAGCTGGCCGAGCTCGCCGATTTCTACGGCGTGCCGGTTTCCGAGTTGCTGCCCGGCGGGGCCTCGCCGAGCCCGCTCGGGCCCACCCCCAAGCTCGTGATCGACCTCGAGCGTTTGCAGCAGCTTCCGAAGGACAAGGCCGGTCCCCTCGCCCGGTACGCCGCGACGATCCAGAGCCAGCGGGGCGACTACAACGGGAAGGTCCTGTCCATCCGGCAGGAGGACCTGCGTTCGCTGGCGGTGATCTACGACAAGTCGCCGTCGGAGCTGACCGAGGAGTTGATCGGCTGGGGCGTCCTCGACCCGGAGGCGCGGCGCGCCGTCGAGGCGTTCTGACCTCCTGACCGGGATCGCCCTTCGATCCGCCGTCCGGGGCCCGGCACGCGGGACGAGCCCCTCGCGCCTCGCGTGCCGGGCCCCGGGCGTTGTCACCGCCGCGGCGCCGCCAGGGCCAGCGCCGTCACGGCCGCCATGGCGGCCGCGCTGACGGCGAAGCCGAGGGCGAACCCCCACTCGGCGGGGAACCGCCCGCCCGCCGGCACCGACGCCGTGACGATCACCGCGCTCACCTGCGTTCCCAGGGACGCCCCCACGGTCCGCAGCAGCGTGTTCACCCCGGTGGCCACGCCCGTGTGCGCTGCGGGCACCGCGTCGACGACCAAGTTGGCGACGGCCGCGTAGGCGAAACCCAGGCCGATGCCGCGCACCGTGCCGCCCGCGTAGAGCTGCCACATGGTGTCGTGCGCCACGCTCACGAGACCCAGGCCCGTCGCCGCGAGCATCCCTCCGGCCAGCAGGATCGTCCGCGAGCCCACGCGCCTGTCCAGCATGCCCGCGACGATCCCCGCCGCCGACATGCCCACCGCCCCCGGAAGCTGCAGCATGGCCGCCTGGGTCGCGCTCCCCCCGAATCCGAACCCCGTGCTCGCCGGGAGCTGGACGAGCAAGGGGAACAGGACGCCGCCGCCCATTAGGGCGAAGCCCGACAGCAGCGAGGCGGCGTTGGCGGTCCACACTCCCCGCGCGCGCATCAGCCGCGGGTCGATCAGCGGCTCGGGCGTCCGCGTCTCCACCACGAACCACGCCGCCGCCAGCACCGCCGCCACGGCGAGCAGGGCCGCGCCCAGGGAGAGAGCGGCCAGCCCGGCCGCCAGCCATGCGGACAGCAGCAGCGCGCCCCACCAGTCGATCCGTCCGACGGGCCGCCGCCGTCCTTCGGGAACGATCCACCACGCGGCGAACCATCCCGGCAGGAGCCCGAACACCGGCAGCCACAGCAGCCAGCGCCAGCCGAGGTGGTCGATGACCGGTCCCGCCACGCACCACGACACCGCCCCGCCGACGCCGAGCATGGACGACATCAGCCCGACGGCCGAGCCGCTGCGCGCGGGCGGGACGACCTCACGGATGATCGCGTACGCCAGCGGGAAGACGCCCCCGCCGATCCCGGCCAGGGCCCGGCCGGTCAGCAGCGCGGGCAGCGACGCCGCCGTGGCGGCCACGACCATGCCCGCCGTCGTCACCGCCAGCACGGCCAGCAGCACCCTGCGCGGGCCGAGCAGGTCGCCGAGCCTGCCGACCACGGGCGTGGCGACGGCGGCCGACAGCGTCATCGCCGACAGGGCCCACGCCGCGCCCGCCGCGCTCGTGCCCAGCCCCTCCTGGATGAGCGGCAGCGCCGGCGACACGACCGCCATGGACAGCGAGTAGGCCATGACGCCGAGGAAGGCCAGCAGCGGCACCAGCGCCCGCTCGCCCCGCCCCGACACCGCCGCAGCTCCTCCTCCTCACCCACCCCAACCCTCTCATAACACCCAAAGCACATAGATTCCGGGCAGCGTGCGGCCTCGGACGCACCCAAGCCGCCCCATGGGCAAGAGAACGCCGCGCGGCGCGCACGGCAGGTCAGTGCGGTGCGGGCCCCGGTAGGTGCGACGGGCATAGCCGCGCGAGAGGCAAGCCGGGGCGCGGCGCATGATCGGCGACCACGGCGTGGCGCAGCTCGCGCACTCGGGCCTGCAGACGATCGATCTCGGCCGGCTCGGGCGGCGTGCGGCGGCGGCGCACGAGGTGCGACCAACGGCAGGCAGGACATGCAGCGGGTGTCGGTCGCGGCAGCCGCGCGGCGTGCTGGGCAAGGCCGGGTCGGGTCATCTCTTCGCTTCCCCGGAGGCGCGGCCGCGGGTGGGGTCACCCTGCGGCACGGTGTCGCCTGCCCCAAGGCGCACTCAGGCCGATCGCGCGGTCTGGCTCACGGCGGTCGCCGTGCGGCGGGTGCTCCCGTCAGCCGGCGCGGGTGTCCGGGACGGGGAGGGTGGGTTGGCCGGGGATGCCCAGGGTGTCCTCGACGAGGGAGACGAACACCTCGGCGTCGTGCAGCAGCTCGTCGGCCTCGCGCGCGGTCACGGCGCGGGGCAGCCCCGCCTCGGCGGCGGCGCGCTTGTCGGCCCCGGCGGCGAAGAACGCGGCCCACTCGCGCAGCGCGGGCTCGGCCTCCGGGAGCAGCACCCACACGCTGCGCGGACGGCCGCGGCGGTGGGTCTCCACGGGCTCCTTGGCGGCCAGCACCGCGGCGGCGGCGCGCAGCGCGGCCAGGTGGGCGCACACGTAGCGCACGGCGGGCGAGGTGGCCTCCGCCGCCTCGGCCAGGCCCATGCGGGCGGCGTGCAGCTGCCCTGCGGCCGTGTGCGCCGGGCGGGGGGCCGGTAGCGGGCGTGGACGCGGGCTGGGCAGGTCGCCGAACTGGACGGAAGAGTGAACGGCGGAGCGGGCGCCCCGCGCGGTCTTCGTGACGGACATCGCCTGTCTCCTTCCGGGTCGGGCCGGCCGGGCGGAGCGCTTCCCCTCACTCCGCCCGGCCGTCCGTCCCGCCGGACCGCGCGCTGATCCGGCGGGGACGGGCCGGGGGCTCCGGGGGTCGCGCCCCCGGGCAGCACTGCGGACCCCGGCGGAGCCGACCGTCAGGTCGGCGCGCTGGGGCCGCGCCCCGTCGCCCTCGGCACGGTCCGCGAGTCCCGTACCACGTCGAACATCAGTTCGACGCATTCACAGTAAACCCTCCCCGTGACGATTCGTCAACGTGTTCGAACGCGGGTCGGGATCCTGGTCGCGGCCCCGGAAGGGCGACGGCTCCGACGTCTCAGGCGGGACGGCGGACGTGGACGGCGACGCCGGTGCCGACGATCTTCGGGAAGTACTCGGCGATGTGCATGGGCAGGCGCACGCACCCGTGCGAGGCCGGGTAGTTCGGCACGCTCGGCGCGCCGTGGAACGCGATGCCGCCGTTGAAGTAGATCGGGTTGTACAGCCGTCCCAGCGGCGCGATCCGCCAGCCGGTGATGCGGCGGCCGGTGCGGTAGTCGCCGGTGGGGGTGACCGCGTAGCGGCAGTGCTCGGCCTTGGCCTTGGGGTCCTTGCCCTTGGCCTTGGGGTCCTTGGTGCAGAAGCGTTCGCCAGAGCCCGCGGAGATGTGCGTGATCAGGCGGAGCCTGCCGTCCTTGTAGACGACCGCGTACTGGTGGGTCAGGTCGACGTCGACGCGGTCGGCCTCAGGGCGTGGGGTCAAGGGCCGAGGCTGCTTCGGGGAGTCCAGAGCCTTCCACACCGCGGCGTCGACGGTGCCGTTCACCTTGAGGCGGTTGACCTTCTGGAAGGCCCAGACCGCCATCTGGGTGGGCGCCTCGAACCTGCCGTCGGCCGCCCCGGGGTCGTAGTGGAGCTGCCGCAGGCGGGTCTGCAGCCGCCGGACGGCGTCGCCGTTGGACCCGAGCTTGAGCGTGGGACGCTGCGCCGGGGCGGCAGCCTCCTTGGTCGTCGTCGTGGCCGAGCCGCTCGGCGCAGCCAGTGCCCCCTGGGCCGTGAAACCGGTCGCCGCGACCACGCCGGCCAGCACCACCGCTATCCGCGCAGGCACCCTCATCAACCTCCCTTCCTGGGAAAACGCACCCAATGTGCACTCCTCGACACTCTAAAGTGCTGTCATGCATGCAAACGCCGAGCGAGTGGCGAAGGCCCTGCGCGAACGGGGCGCGAGCGGTGAGATCATCGAGCTTCCCGACCCCGCCCCCACCGCCCGGGCCGCCGCGGACCAGCTGGGGTGCGAGGTCGGCGCCATCGCCAACAGCCTGGTCTTCGACGCCGACGGCGCCCCGCTGCTGGTGTTGACCAGCGGCGCGCACCGCGTCGACACCGAGAAGGTGG
Source organism: Actinomadura viridilutea (assembly GCA_003001795.1). Classification (GTDB taxonomy): domain Bacteria; phylum Actinomycetota; class Actinomycetes; order Streptosporangiales; family Streptosporangiaceae; genus Spirillospora; species Spirillospora viridilutea. The sequence goes on from PVNI01000002.1 coordinate 420,276, forward strand.
CCGCCCTGGTGGGGGCGCGCAAGGTGCGGAGGGCCGCGCCGGAGTTCGTGCGGCAGGCGACGGGGCAGCCGATCGGGGGTGTCGCCCCCTTGGGACATCCCGCTCCGATCCGTACGCTCGTGGACGTCTGGCTGGACAAGTACGACCGGGTGTGGGCGGCGGGCGGTCACCCGCACACCGTCTTCCCGACCTCGTACGAGGAACTGCTGCGCATCACCGGGGGCGACCCCGCCGACGTGGGAGTGGACGAATGACGACCGAGATCTGGCACAACCCGCGCTGCTCCAAGAGCAGGGCCGCCAAGGCCGCGCTGGACGAGGCGGGGGTCTCCTACACCGAGCGCCGCTACCTGGACGACCCGCCCACGGCCGAGGAGCTGGACGAGGTCCTCACGCGCATCGGCGCCGACCCCTGGGACGTGGCGCGCCTGAACGAGCCGATCGCCAAGGAGCTGGACCTGAAGAACCTGGAACGCGACCGGGCGCGGTGGATCGAGGTCATGGTGGCCAACCCGGTGCTGATCCAGCGTCCGATCGTGCTGACCGGCGACGGGAAGGCGGTCGTGGCCCGCGATCCGGAGTCGGTGCGCCGGGCCCTCGACAGCGCGTGACCGCGGTGTGATTCTGGGGAACCGGAGCCACGACGTTCGGGAGGGGCGATGACCGCGCAGATGCGCACCGGACCGGCCGCGCGCGACGCCGACTTCCGCGGCATCGATCCGCCCGCGCTGAACCAGCTCCTCCGGCAGATGCAGGAGGCGGCCGCGGCGATCCGGAGCTGGCTCGACGCGCACCGCCCCCCGCCCGGAGTGTCCGCCGCCGGGTACCGGCAGGCCGACCGGGTGGCGCAGTGGACGGCCGACCAGCTCGGCATGCTGACCCGACGGTACAACTTCGCGGTCACCCATCCCGACCGGGGCGGAGGCGTGAACGCGCCTCCCGCCCCCGCCCCGCGGCCGGGGCCGTCCGGCGGCGGGGGCGGCGGCGCGACGCGGGGCGTCCCCAAGCCGGACGGCGGGGCGGTCAAGGGCGGCCGGCCGTCCCGAGGCGGCGGGTCGCCGCACGCGTTCCGTCCCGTCCCGCCGAAATCTCCCCGCAAGACGACCCCGCACGGCGCGGGCGACCTCGGCGACTTCCCCACCCGGGGCGCCGCGGCGAAGGCGGCCCGCGCCGACGCCCTCGCCGTGGCCGCCGCGCTGCAGGATCGCAGGCCCGTCCCCGACTCGGTGTGGACGCACCTGAAGGCCGGCGCCGACGACCCCGACTACACCGAGAAGCTGTACGAACGGCTCGGCCCGGCCGGGGTCGCCGGCCTGCTCAAGGCGGCCGACGGCGACACGGCGTGTCTAAGGGCCGTCCAGGACTCCCTGGGCACGGCGAGCCACCGCCTCACGATGGACGCCGAGTGGCTGCGCACGCTCCTGGACGAGGCCGACCGCACCGGCGTCCGCGACGTCGCCGTGCAGGTGCTGACCGGCGCGGACATGAGCCACCGGACCCGCGAGGCGCTGGCCGCGCTGGGGCTGCGCGACGCGTCCGGCCCCGCGTCCCCCGATCAGACGGGCGACCGCCGGCCCGTGCTCGAGAGCCGAGACCGCTGAGACGTCTGAGAGGTCGTCATGGCCGCCCCGCCACCCCCCGGCAGCCTGCCGCCGCCGCTGGACGAGTCCGCGGCCGCGAAGCTGTCGCCGAACGAGCGCCCCAACCCCGCCTACCGGCAGCTGTACCAGGCCTACGCGGACGCCTACGGCAGCATCGGCAGGCTGCGCCAGGCCTTGGACGCCCCCGTCAGGACGCTGCGCGGCACCGACGCGTGGCTGGGGCCGGAGGCCCGGGAGTGGGGCGGGCAGCTCGAGGCCAACCGCGCCGACCTGCACAAGGCCGCCGACCGCATCCTGTGGGACATCTACGACCGGCTCAACGCGACCCAGCGGACCCTTCCCGTCTGATCAGACGTTCGCACCGAGCCGGACACAGGCGGCACGGCGGGCAAGACTAGGCTCTATTGCGTGAGGGAGCCGAAGCTGCGCGAGATCGACCATCGCGTCTTCCTGCGCCGCCTGAACCCCATCCTCGAGGTGTACGCGGCGGCGATGCGGCCTCCCCGGGAACAGCTGCCGGGGCGGTACACGATCATGCAGCGGCACGCCTCCTACGCGGGGTTCCGGGCGTTCGTGGCCGAACGGCGCGGACCGCTGCCGGGCCTGAACGGATCGGTGCGCGGTTTCGCCTACGGGTTCCACGGCGGGGCCGGGCAGTGGTGGCACGACGTGGTGCGGCAGGCGCTGGCCGCGGCGGGAGGGGACGAGCACGCCGCGGCCTGGATGGACGACGCGTTCGAGGTGGCCGAGCTGCACGTGCACCCCGACCACCAGGGCCAGGGCCTGGGCCGGGCGCTGCTGAACGCGCTGTGCGAGGGCCGCTCCGAGCGGACCGCGGTGCTGTCCACGCTGGACACCCCGCCGGACTCCCCCGCGCGCAACCTGTACCGCTCGGTGGGCATGATCGATCTGCTCACCGACTTCGAGTTCCCGGGCGGCGGCCCGCGCTACGCCGTCATGGGCACCACGCTGCCGCTGACCCGACGGCGCTGACCGACCGGGCCGGGGCCGGGCCCGGTCGGCGCGGGGAGGGCGTCAGGCGGTGGCGCGGGCGGCCGAGCGGGTGGAGACGTGGCCGGCCTGCTCCAGCAGCGCGTACACCTCGCGGGTCGCCGTCGACTTGTTGAAGGTGATGAAGTGGATGCCGGGCGCGTCCTGGTCGAGCAGCTCGCCGCACAGCTCGGCGGCGTGCTCGATGCCCAGGCGCCGCACCGCCTCCGGGTCGCCCGCGACCGCCTCGAACCGCTCGCGGACCTCCGGCGGGAACGGGGCGCCCGACAGCTGCTCGGAGCGCTCGATGGTGCTCAGCTGGGTGACCGGCATGATGCCCGGGATGATCGGCACGTCGCATCCGGCCGCCGACACCCGGTCGCGCAGCCGGAAGTAGTCCTCGGCGCGGAAGAACATCTGGGTGATCGCGTAGTCGGCGCCGGCGCGGCACTTGGCCACGAAGTACCGGGTGTCGCTCTCGATGTCGGGCGAGCGCGGGTGCTTGTAGGGGAAGGCGGCCACGCCCACGCAGAAGTCCCCGGACGCGCGGATCATGCGGACCAGCTCGGCGGCGTACTCCACCCCGTCGGGGTGCTTGACCCACTCGCCCATCGGGTCGCCGGGCGGGTCGCCGCGCAGGGCCAGGATGTTGCGCACTCCGACGGCGGCGAACCGGCCGATCAGGTGGCGCAGTTCGGCGCGCGAGTGGTTGACGGCGGTGAAGTGGGCGACCGGGGTCAGGGTGGTGTCGGTGGCGATGCGCTCGACGATGTCGACGGTCTTGTCGCGGGTCCCGCCGCCGGCTCCGTAGGTCACCGAGACGAAAGACGGGTGGAGCGTCTCCAGCTCGCGGATCGTGCGCCACAGATTCCGCACCCCCTGCTCGGTCTTCGGGGGGAAGAACTCGAAGGAGAAGGTCTTGCCGCCGTCGGCCAGCAGTTCGCGAATCGTGGGGGCGCGGTCGGGACGTACGGATCGCATCCTCCAAGCCTAGTGGCGGGGCGCCCCGCGGCACGATCCGCCGCCGCGCGGCTTCACCCGTTCTCGACCGAGAGTCGAACCGGCGCTGGGGTTCGGCGGCCCGCGGCGCCGGGACGGCGGCGGCCGCCCCGGATGTCTCAGAAACAAGCCGATTGGAAGATGAAATTCCGGACATAGTGCGAAATACTCGCCACCGTCCGTAGGTGATCATCCAGGGAACGGAACGATCAGGAACATGATGACGCCCCGCATCCGCAAGGAGGTCGACGAGGCGCTGTTCGCCTTCGTCGACCGCCGGCGGCCGGACCTCCTGGCGGTCAGCCCCGACCTGGCACCGCTGCTCGACGCGCTGGACTCGCTGCTGGCGGGCGGCAAGCGGCTGCGCCCGCAATTCTGCTACTGGGGGTGGCGCGGTGCGGGCGGCGGCACGGAACCGGGCATCGTCACCGCCGCCGCCTCCCTGGAGCTGCTGCAGGCCAGCGCGCTCATCCACGATGACGTGATGGACTCCAGCGACACCCGACGCGGCCAGCCGTCGGTGCACCGCCGGTTCGAGGAGCTGCACCGGCGCGAGAGCCTGCTGGGCGCCGCCGAGCCGTTCGGTGTGGGCGCGGCGATCCTGCTCGGCGACCTCTGCCTGGCGTGGTCGAGCCAGATGTACGAGTCCAGCGCGCTCGAGGCGGAGCGGCTGGCCCGCGGCCGGACCGTCTACGACCGGATGCGCACCGAGGTGATGTGCGGCCAGTACCTCGACGTGCTGGAGGGCGCGCGCCGCGGCGGCACGGTCGAGACGGCGCTGCGCGTGGTGGAGTACAAGAGCGCCAAGTACACCATCGAGCGCCCGCTGCACCTGGGCGCCGCGCTCGCCGGGGCGCCGCTGCCGGTGATGGAGGCGCTCAGCGCCTACGGGCGGCCGCTGGGCATCGCCTTCCAGCTGCGCGACGACGTGCTGGGCGTGTTCGGCGACCCGGCCGAGACGGGCAAGCCGGCGGGCGACGACCTGCGCGAGGGCAAGCGGACGGTGCTGGTCGCGCTGACCGCCGAACGCGCCTCGCCCGCGCAGGTCGAGGTGCTGGAGCGGCACCTCGGCGACCCGGCGCTGGACGGCGCGGGCGTGGACCGGGTGCGGACGATCATCGAGGAGAGCGGCGGCCTGGCGGCCTGCGAGGAGATGATCGAACGCTACGCGGACCAGGCCGCCAAGGCGCTGGCGGACGCGCCCCTGACCTCCGAGGCGGTCAAGGCGCTGGAGGATCTGGCCGTCGCCGCCACCTCCCGCCAGGCCTGATCGGCGCGGCCGCCCTCGTCGGCCCGCCGCGCGGCGCATCGCCGGGGGCGCGGGCGTGTCCGGGACGCGCGCGTCCGGAAGCGGGCGAGATCGACCGCCCGGGCGCGCGGACGGGTCCGGCACGGTACAAATGAGGCGATCCACACGCCTCCCGAGTCGGAGCCCGACGTGCCCACCACGCCCCGTCCCCCAGCGCCCGACCGGCGCGCCCCGCGGCCGCGTCGCGACCGGCGGGTCCGCGGCCCGCTGCGCCCGGACGACCCCCGCCGCATCGGCGGCCACCGGCTGCTGGGACGGCTGGGCGAGGACGCCCGGGGGGTGGTCTACCTGGCCCGGGCCCCGGAGGGCGAGCCGGTCGCGGTCCGGCTGCTGCGCTGCGCGGCGGCCGGTCAGCGGGCCCTCGCCCGCTTCCGGAAGGAGGCCGACGCGGCGTCGCAGGTGGCGGGGCGGCACACGGCCCGGGTGCTGGACGCCGGCGTCGCCGGCGACCGCCCGTACATCGTCAGCGAGCACGTCGAGGGCCCGTCGCTGCAGCGGGTCGTCGACGAGCAGGGGCCGCTGCCGAAGGACCGGCTGCGCTCGACGGCGCTGCGCACGGCCGCCGCGCTGGCCGCGATCCACCGGGCGGGCATCGTGCACGGCGCCTTCACGCCGGGGGACGTGGTGCTCGGCCCGGACGGGGCCAAGGTGACCGACTTCGCCGCGGCCCAGGTGCTGGACGCCGTCGCGGGCGCCGCCGCCGGGCCCGTGGGCCCGCCCGCGTACATGGCGCCCGAGCAGATCGAGGACGAGCCGGTCGGCCCGCCCGCCGACGTGTTCGCCTGGGGCGCGACGATGGTGTTCGCCGCCACGGGACGTCCCCCGTTCGGCACCGGGCCGAGCGCGGCGGTGATGCGGCGGGTGACGTCCCGCCGTCCCGACCTGGGGGACATGGACGGCCCGTTGCGGGACCTGGCGCTGCGGTGCCTCGACAAGAACCCGGCCGCCCGTCCCACGGCGCGGCAGCTGGTGCGCGCGCTGCGGGAAGGGCGGGCGCCGGCGCCCAAGCCGAGGCCGAGGCGCATTCCGCGCTACCGCTGGCGGATGATGGTGGCGCTCGCCCTGGTGATGGCGGCCGGGTTCGTGCTCGGCCTCCTGTGGTGAGGACGCCGGACGCCGGTCAGGGTCGGATCAGCGGATCACCAGTGCGGCGGACGCTCGTCCAGGAGCCGGGAGTCGTCGTCGCGCCACTCGCCCCATCCGGTGTCGGTGTCGTCGGTGGTCTGGTCGGGGAGGATCTCCAGCTCGTCGTCGACCAGCTCGACCACGCGCTCGTCGTCGGGTCCCATGCTCATGGGTTCCATTGTGGGACATGCCGGGCCGTGTCCGCGGACCGGGCGGCGATCACGCGGCGGCCGTGCGGCGGGCGTCGACGGAACGCGGCGACGCCCCGCCGGCGTCCCGCCGACGTCCCCGCCGACGCCCGGGTGATGCCCGGTGGTCCCCGTGATGTCTCGGTGACGCCGCCCGGCGGCCGGCGGACCGGTCAGGACGCGGGCGCCGGGTGCGCGGCCAGACGGCGGGCCAGCTCGGCCGCCGCGGCCCCCGGATCGGGCGCCTCGGTGATGGCGCGGACGACGACCACGCGGGTCGCCCCGGCGGCCAGCACCTGGTCGAGGTTGTCGGCGTTGATGCCGCCGATGGCGAACCACGGGCGCGCCTGGCGCTGCGCGGCCACGTACTCCAGCAGCTTGGGCCCGGGGGCGGGCCGTCCCGGCTTGGTGGGGGTGGGCCACACCGGGCCGGCGCAGAAGTAGTCGACGCCGGGTTCGGCGGCGGCCGCCGACGCCTGCTCGTCGGAGTGCGTGGACCGGCCGATGAGCACGTCCTGGCCGACGATGGCGCGCGCCGCCGGGACCGGCAGGTCGTCCTGGCCGAGGTGCAGGACGTCGGCGCGCGCGGCGTAGGCGATGTCGGCGCGGTCGTTGACGGCCAGCAGCGCCCCGTGCCGCTCGCAGGCCGCCCGGAACACCCGCAGGTACTCCAGCTCCTGCCGCGCCTCCAGGCCCTTCTGGCGCAGCTGCACGATGTCGACGCCGTTGGCCAGCACGGCGTCGAGGAACTCCGGCAGGTCGCCCTGCCGCTCCCGGGCGTCCGTGCAGAGGTACAGGCGGGCGCGGCTGAGCCGGGCGCGCAGGGCGACGGCGCGGTCGGAGGGCAGGTGCCTGGACACGGTGGGAACGGTTCCTTTCCGGATGCGGATCGCGGGGCCGCGCGCCCGCTGCGCGCGACCCCGCAATCGTGTCACGTGCGCCTATGTCTGCTTATCCCCGGGTGGCCGGGGTCATGCGGCCGGGGCGGTGCGCTCAGAAGGCCAGCGCCTGGGCCCTGCGGCGGACCTCGGTGCCGCGGTTCTCGCTGAGCGCCTGGACCGGCGTGCCCGGGAGGGTGTCGTCGGCGGTGAACAGCCACCGCAGCGTCTCGACGTCGTCGAAGCCCGAGTCGGACAGCACGGTCAGCGTTCCGGACAGCCCCTTGATCACCTGGCCGTTCCTGATGAACGCGGCGGGCACCATCAGCTGGCCCTCGCGGCGGACCGCCAGCAGCTTGCGCTCGGCGAGCAGCTGCTTGATCCTGCTGTGCTTGACATCCAGCCGCGCCGCGACCTCCTTGAGGGTGAGCCACTCCCCCACCAGGGCGTCGGTGTGGGGATCGAGAACGCTCTCAATGGTTGCGTGCATCTGCGTCACGCCCCCTGCGTACCACGCCCCCGCTTCTCTCAAACCCCCCGTTCCCTGGAACGCCGCCGGGCGCCGCCGCCGAGGTCACGGCGCCGTCATACCCGTATGAAGCACCAGATTCCCCCGGCGCGCCCGGAGGGCCGGGCGGACGGTCAGCGCCGCGTCGCCTCGCGGACGGGACGCTCGGGGTCGGCGAGCAGATCCGGGTCCACGGGGGTGCCCGCGGACATGACGCGGCGGGCCTGGACCAGGTCGCGGGGACGGTCGACGGTGAGGACGGCGTCCAGGCGGTCGCCGGTCAGCCAGCACACCGCCCACGTGGAGCCGTCCGGGTCGCCCCGGTGCAGCACGCGCTCGGCGACCGGGTGGTATCCGGCGTACTGCACCATCCGGCCGAACTGCTCCGACCAGAAGTAGGGCACGGGGTCGTACTCGGCGCCCTCCTCCCCGAGCAGCGCGGCGGCCGCCACGGTGGGGGCGTTGAGGGCGGTGTCCCAGTGCTCGACGAGCAGGCGCCGCCCGTACCGCTTCGACCACCAGGCGGCGCAGTCGCCCACCGCCACGATGTCGGACCGGAGGGCGCCCGCGACCGTGACGCGGAACGCGGCGTCGGTGACCACGCCGCCGTCGATCTCCACGCCGGAGCCCGCCAGCCAGTCCAGCTCCGGACGCACGCCCACGCCCACCAGGATCTCGTCGGCGGCGATGCGTTCGCCGTCGGCCAGCAGGAGCGCGCCGGGCTCGACGGCGGCGACCTTGGCGCCCGTGCGCAGCCGCACGCCGGCCTCGTCGTACCAGCGGGCCGTCAGCGCCCCTACCTCTGGGCCGAGGGCGCCCGACAGCGGGGCGTCGGCGGCCTCCACGACCGTGACCTCGCAACCCTTGCGGGCGGCGGTGGTGGCGACCTCGGCGCCGATCCACCCCGCGCCCACGATGACGAGGCGGACGCCGGGCGCCAGCCGGGCGCGCAGGGCGCGGGAGTCGTCGACGGTGCGCAGCACGCGCCGGCCGCCCGGGCCGGGCAGCGTGATCGGGCGGGCTCCGGTGGCGATGACCAGACCGTCGAACTCCAGCTCGCCGGCGGTGGTGACGACGGTGCCGCCGCTCGGGTCGCCGGGGCGCAGCGCGGTGGCGCGTTCCCCGAGCAGCATCTCGCAGCGCAGCTCGTCCCAGTCGACGTCGACCGTGGTGTCGTCGGCGTCGCCCGCCAGCACCGCCTTGGACAGCGGCGGCCGGTCGTAGGGCCGGTGGCGCTCGGCCGAGACGAGGATCACCTCGCCCTGGTGCCCCTTGGCGCGCAGGGCCTCCACCGTCCGCACGCCCGCCAGCCCGCCGCCAACGACGATCACCCTGTCCATGAAGGCTCACCTTAGTCCGCCCGGCGCGTCCGCCCGCCCGCTCCGCCGAAGAGGGCCGCCCGACGCAACCGCCCGACGAGACCGCCCGACGAGACCGCCCGACGAGACCGCCCGACGCCGCGGCGGCGGCCGCCCCGCACGGGCTCCCCCACACCGGAACGGACGAACGGGACGTAATGTTGGACATGCGAGAAACCGCGGGAGTCCGGTGCGACCGGGCTGAGAGGGCGGCTGAACGGGCCGCCGACCGCCAGGACCTGATCCGGATCATGCCGGCGAAGGGAGCGCAATTGGAGATCGTGATCATCGGGGCGGGCGTCATCGGGCTGGCCACGGCGTGGCGGACGGCCGCGCGCGGCGCGTCGGTCACCCTGGTCGACCCCGATCCGGCGAGCGGGGCGTCCACCGTCGCCGCCGGGATGCTCACCCCCGTCAGCGAGCTGACCTACGGCGAGGAGGCGCTGCTGCGGCTCGGGCTCGCCTCCCGGGCGCGGTATCCGTCGTTCGTCGCCGAGCTGGAGGAGCTCACCGGCCGGGAGACCGGTCTGCGCACCGACGGCGTCCTGCAGGTCGCCTTCGACGCCGACGACCTGGCCTACCTGGACGACCTGCGCCGTTTCCAGGAGTCGCTGGGCCTCGCCCCCGAGACGCTGACCGGACGCGAGGTCCGCGGGCAGGAGCCGATGCTGGCGCCGGGCGTGCGCGGCGGGCTGCTCGTCCCCGAGGACGGTTCGATCGACCCCCGCAGGCTGGCGCCCGCGCTGCTCGCCGCCGCCGAGAAGCTGGGCGTGCGGCTGGTCCGGCGGCGCGCCGACGCGGTGCTGGTCGAGCGCGACGCCGCGGCCGGGGTGCGGCTGGACGACGGCACGCGGCTGCCCGCCGACCGGGTGCTGCTGGCGGCCGGGCCGTGGTCGTCCGACATCGGCGGGCTGCCGCCGGGGACCGTTCCGGCGGTCCGTCCGGTCAAGGGGCAGGTGCTGCGCCTGCGCACCCGGACGCCGTTCTTGCGGCGCTGCACGCGCGGTCTGGTGAAGGGCTCGTCGGTCTACCTCGTGCCGCGCGCCGACGGCGAGCTCGTGGTGGGCGCCACCCAGGAGGAGATGGGCTTCGACACCCGCGTCACCGCCGGAGGCCTGTGGGAGCTGCTGCGGGACGCGCGCGAGCTGGTGCCCGGCATCACCGAGCTGGAGTTCGCCGAGGTGACGGCGGGGCTGCGGCCCGGCTCGCCGGACAACGCGCCGGTGCTCGGCCCGTCCGCGCTGCCGAACCTGGTGCTGGGCACCGGGCACTTCCGCAACGGCATCCTGCTGGCGCCCGTCAGCGCGGACGTCCTCACCGAGATGTTGCTGGACGGGACCGTGCCCGAGCAGGCCCGTCCCTTCACCCCCGATCGCTTCGAGGTGACGGCATGAAGGTCAAGGTCATCGTCAACGGCGAGGCGCGCGAGGTGCCCGAGGGCACCAGCGTGGCCGAACTGGTGTCGTCCATCGCCCCGGCCGTCTCCGGCGTGGCGGCGGCGCTCAACGACGAGGTGGTCCGGCGCTCCGACTGGGAGGCCACGACGCTACGGGACGCGGATCGGCTGGAAGTGCTGACCGCCGTGCAGGGAGGTTGACGGTGCGAGAGCAGGCGGCCCGCGCGGACGGGGCCCCGGGAGGCGGCGACCGGCTCGTCATCGCGGGCGAGGAGTTCGGCTCCCGGCTGATCATGGGGACCGGCGGCGCGCCGAGCATGCAGGTGCTGCGCGAGGCGCTGACCGCGTCCGGGACCGAGCTGACCACCGTCGCCATGCGCCGCGTGGACCCGGCGGCGCGCGGCTCGGTGCTCGACGTGCTGCGCGAGTGCGGCATCCGGGTGCTGCCCAACACCGCGGGGTGCTTCACCGCGGGCGAGGCGGTGCTGACCGCCAAGCTGGCCCGCGAGGCGCTGGAGACCAACTGGGTCAAGCTGGAGGTGATCGCCGACGAGCGCACCCTCCTGCCCGACCCGGTCGAGCTGCTGGACGCGGCCGAGCAGCTCGTGGCCGACGGGTTCGTGGTGCTGCCGTACACCAACGACGACCCGGTGCTGGCCCGCCGCCTGGAGCAGGTGGGCTGCGCCGCGGTGATGCCGCTGGGCGCGCCGATCGGCTCGGGCCTGGGCATCCGCAACCCGCACAACATCGAGCTGATCGTCGAGCAGGCGAACGTGCCGGTGGTGCTGGACGCGGGGCTCGGCACCGCCAGCGACGCCGCGCTGGCCATGGAGCTGGGCTGCGACGCGGTGCTGCTGGCGACCGCCGTGACCCGCGCCCGGCATCCGGTGGCGATGGCGGCCGCGATGCGGCACGCCGTGGAGGCCGGGCGGCTGGCGCGGCTCGCGGGACGCATTCCCAAGCGCCGGTACGCGCAGGCGTCGTCCCCCTGGGAGGGCCTCAGCACGGGAAGCTGACATTCTGAAGAGTCACTTAACCGTGTTGTGCAGAAATATTCGCTGGACCTGAAAGATCGGTGGACGCCAGACTGTCCACGGTCTCTCCGGCTCCCCCTCCGGTTCCGCCCGGCGGAATCGTCCGGAGTCCGCGGCAACGTCCCCCTTCCCAAGGTGCAGCGCATGAACGGACAGTCAGTGGCGGCGGCCCGGCCGCCGGTGGACCGGCGCGCCGTGGCCGCCGCGGCGATCACGCTCGTGCTGTGGGCGTCGGCGTTCGTGGCGATCCGCAGCGCGGGTCGCGAGTTCTCCCCCGGAGCGTTGGCGCTGGGACGCCTGCTGGCGGGCTCGGTCACGCTCCTGCTGCTGTGCCTGGTGCGCCGGGAGGGCCTGCCGCCGCGCGGGGCCTGGCCCGGCATCGCGGTGTCCGGCCTGCTGTGGTTCGGCGTCTACAACGTCGCCCTGAACTGGGGCGAGCAGGAGGTGGACGCGGGCACCGCCGCCCTGGTGGTCAACGTCGGCCCGGTCCTCATCGCGCTGCTCGGCGGGTGGCTGCTCAAGGAGGGCCTGCCGCCGCGCCTGCTCGTCGGGATCGCGGTGTCCTTCGCGGGCGCCGCCGTGGTCGGCGCGTCCCAGTCGGACGGCGGGGCGGCGGCCGCCGGGTCGCCGGTGCTGGGCGTGCTGCTGTGCCTGCTGGCGGCCGTGACGTACGCGGGGGGAGTCGTGGGCCAGAAGCCGGCGCTGCGGCACGCCTCGCCGCTTCAGGTCACCGCGTACGGCTGCGCGGTGGGGACGGTCGCCTGCACGCCGTTCGCCGGGCAGCTGGCCGACGAACTGGCCCGCGTGCCTCTGTCCGCGACGCTGAACATGGTCTACCTCGGCGTCTTCCCGACCGCGGTGGCGTTCACCACCTGGGCGTACGCGCTGGCCCGCACGTCCGCGGGCAAGATGGGCGCGACCACCTACGTCGTGCCCGCCCTGGTGGTGCTGATGTCGTGGGCGCTGCTGGGCGAGGTGCCCGGACTCCTCGCTCTCGCGGGCGGCGTGCTGTGCCTGACCGGCGTGGCGGTCTCGCGCGGCTCGCTCGGCGCCCTTCGCGAGAGGTTCGCCCGCCGCTCCCCCGCCGCCCCGCTTCCCGACGAGCGGACGGCGGGATCCGCGGCCCCACGATGAGTCACTGATCGCGCACGGTTCACACACGCCCCACGGGCGCCGCGAGCGCGTCCCGCGCCGGCGCCGTCACGCTGCGCATCCGATCAAGGGCGGACCGATGCTCATACCGCCGACTGATGATGCGCACGGAGAAAGCCGCTTACACTCGCAGCGATGGACACGACGGTTGCCGACCCCCTCGTCGGGCAGGTGCTCGATGGGCGCTACCGCATTGAGTCCCGTGTCGCGCGCGGCGGCATGGCCACCGTCTACGTGGCGCGCGACATGCGGCTCGATCGCGTGGTCGCCATCAAGGTGATGCACGCCAACCTGGCGGCCGACGAAGAGTTCGTCGCCCGCTTCATCGGCGAGGCCAAGGCGGCCGCCGCGCTGTCGCACCCCAACGTGGTCGCCGTGTTCGACCAGCGCACCGACGGCGAGCACGTGTTCCTGGTCATGGAGTACGTGCCGGGCCGGACGCTGCGCGACCTGCTGACCGAGCGGGGGCGCCTCGGCCCGCGCGCCGCCCTGGAGATCATGCAGCCGGTGCTGGCCGCGCTGGGCGCCGCGCACCGGGCCGGCCTGGTGCACCGGGACGTCAAGCCGGAGAACGTGCTCATCACCGAGGACGGCCAGGTCAAGGTGGCCGACTTCGGGCTGGCCCGGGCCGAGACGGCCGGCAAGATGACCAAGACCGGGATGATCATCGGCACCGTCGGCTACCTGGCGCCCGAGCAGGTGCTGTCCGGCGACGCCGACGTGCGCACCGACGTGTACGCGGCCGGGGTGATGCTCTACGAGCTGCTCACCGGCGAGCAGCCCCACCAGGGCGACACGCCCCTCGCGGTCGCCTACAAGCACGTCAACGAGGCCGTGCCGCCGCCGTCGAACGCCGTGCCCGGCCTGCCGCGGGAGCTGGACGCGCTGGTCGCCCGGGCGACCGCCCGGGAGCCCGCGCAGCGTCCGCAGGACGCCGGCCAGTTCCTGGCGCTGGCGGCCGAGGTGCACGGCGGCCTGCCGCCCGACATCGACCGGCGCGTCGAGCAGGCCGCCTACGGCCGCACCGCCGTGCTCGAGTCCCCGATGCCGCACGCGGCGCCCGGCGGCGGGCGCACCGCCGTGCTGCCGGCCGCCGAGACCGGGCCCGCGCCGGTGCCGCCGCACGACGGCGCGCCGCGGCGCGGCATGGGCGCGGCCGGGCGGTACGTGCTGATCGCGATCGGCACGGTCGCCGCCGTGGTCCTGGCCTGGTCGATCTGGTACCAGACGTCCGGCCAGTACGACCACGTGCCCGACCGCATCATCGGCATGCGGCTGGCCGACGCCCGCCAGATGCTCGCCGACGCGGGCCTGCAGGTCCGGGTGGCCCCCGCGGAGTACAGCGACCGGGTCGACAAGGGCGAGATCGCCGCCACGGACCCGGCGCCGGGAGCGCGGGTCGCCAAGGGCGAGACGGTGACGCTGACGCCGTCCAAGGGACGGGTGCCGCGCGAGGTCCCCGACGTGCGCGGCCGCCCCCTTGAGGAGGCCAAGCGCATGCTGCGCGACAAGGGCTTCCAGCCGGGCCGGGAGAGCAGCACCCCGTCCCAGTCGGTGCCCAAGGGCAGCGTCGTGCGCACGGTCCCGGCCGCGGGCCAGCGGCAGTCCCCGGACGAGCCGGTGCAGCTCGTGGTCAGCAGCGGCATGTCCATGCCGAACGTGGTCGGGCAGAACGCCGACGAGGCCGCCGACCGGCTGCGCTCGATGGGCCTCGAGGTCAAGATCGACCGGCGCCGGGACGACGGCCGGCCCGGCAACACGGTGCTGGAGCAGCGCCCCGCGCCGGGCACCGGCGTGTCGGCCGGCGACGAGGTCCGGCTCGTCGTCAACCGCCGCAAGTGCCTGTTCGGCGGATTCTTCTGCGACGACGACCGCAACCGGGGCGACCGCCTGCCGGTGCCGCCGGTGATCGGCCAGTCCTTCGACGACGCCAAGCGCGCGCTGCGCAGCTCCGGCTTCCGCGTCAAGATCGGCAGCAGGCTGGGCGACCGGGTCGTGGGGCAGAACCCGCTGCCCGGCACCACCGCCGAGCGCGGCCGCGAGGTCACCATCTGGGGCTGACCGCGCGGGACGGCCGGGACGGCCCGGACGGCAACTATGCTGAGCGGCCTATGGCCTCCTCATCCGTCACCTCGTCCGGCGCGTCCCCCGTCTGCCCGGTCGGCGCGCACGTCCCGGTCGCCGGCGGCCTCGCCACCGGCGGGCTGAAGTACGCCGCGCAGATCGGCGCCGAGGCCGTCCAGGTGTTCGTGTCCAACCCGCGGGGCTGGGCGCTGCCGGAGGGCCGGGCCGACGAGGACGCGCGGCTGCGCGAGCGGGCCGACCTGCCCGTGTACGTGCACGCCGCGTACCTGGTGAACTTCGGCTCGCCCAGCGCCGACACGCTGGCCAAGTCGGCGGCGTCGGTCCGGCACGCGCTGCGCCGCGGCCGCGCCGTCGGCGCCCGCGGCGTGGTGGTGCACACCGGCTCGGCGGTCAGCCAGCCCTACGAGGACGCCATGCGGCAGGTGCGCGAGCACGTGCTGCCGCTGCTGGAGGAGATCCCCGACGACGGGCCCGACCTGCTGCTGGAGCCCATGGCCGGGCAGGGCCGGATGCTGTGCGCGCAGGTGCAGCAGCTCGGCCCGTTCTTCGAGGCTCTGGAGCACCACCCCAAGCTCGGGGTGTGCTTCGACACCTGCCACGCCTTCGCCGCCGGGCACGACCTGGCCGCCCCGGGCGGGGCGGCGGCGACGATCGACGCGCTGGTCGACACGGTCGGCGAGGGGCGGCTCAGGCTCGTCCACGCCAACGACTCCAAGGACGCCTGCGGCTCGGCCAAGGACCGCCACGAGAACATCGGCGCGGGCCGCATCGGCGAGGCGCCGTTCGCGGAGCTGTTCCGCCATCCCGCCGTGGCGGGCGTCCCGTTCATCATCGAGACCCCGGGACGCGCCCCCGAGCCGCACCGCAAGGACATCGAGACGCTCAAGCGTCTGCGGGACGGCTGACGGCCGCCGGGCGCCCCGCCGCGCATGCCCGAAAGTCCGTGGACGAAGGGCCGTGGACACGACCCGGGCGTCGCTGAACAACCCCCCGACTATTCAGCGACGCCCGAGCCTCCCGCCGTCGGATCCCACCCCCCCGGTACGGGATCCGACGGCTCCCCGATCCGGCTTTCGTGCCGCGCCGGATCTCCTCTGTTGTTCGCGCGGAGGGTTCGGCGGCACCGCCGGCCGGACGCCGATGCGATCCGGCCTGTGCCGCGTCCGTCCGCTCCCCCCGAAGCGGTGTGGTGCGTGGTGCCAATGAAAACAGTAGAGGGATCCGATACCGATCGGGAGGCGATGGGCGACTCCCCGCGCTCAACGGCGGGTAGCCGTCGATGTGCGTAGCGTCGTCCGCCGACGAGCGGTCGGTGGGGGACGACGAACGGTTCCATTCCGGCACCGGGAACGCTCCACATTCTTCGGCGAATCCCCGTCAACGATTGACGATTTCCTCCGGCAGGTGCAACCGGGCCAGCGCGTGCGCGGCCCGGCGGGGCACCCTGCGGCGGGTCAGCAGCGACCCGCCGACCATCACCGCGAACGTCAGCGGCACGATCGCCACCGCGGGCTGCGCGAGCAGCGCGCCGGGCCAGCCGTCCCAGGGCCCGCCGAACAGCCGCGTCAGTGCCGCCGCCACCGCCAGCCCGCCGCCGACCGCCAGCCCGGCGCCCGCCCCGAACGCCGTCAGGCCGCGCCACCAGATGCCGAGCAGCAGCAGCGGGCACAGCGAGCACGCCGACACCGTCAGCGCCAGGGTGACGAGCCGGGCCGCGCCGATCGCGGTCACGTCCGGGACCAGCGTCAGCGGCACCGCCAGCGCGACCACCGCTCCCAGCCGGAAGGCGGCCACGCCGCCGCGGAGCACCCGCTGCGCCACGGTCCCCGCGATCGCCACGACGATCCCGCAGGACGTGGAGACGAACGCGGCGAACGCCCCCGCCGCCACCAGGCCCGTCAGCAGCGCGCCCGCGGTGCCGGGCAGCATCCGCTGCGGCACCATGAGGATGGCCGCGTCGGTGTCGCCGGTCAGCAGCAGCTCGGGCGCGTAGAAGCGGCCCAGCGCCCCGAACACGGCCGGGAACAGGTAGAACAGCGACAGCAGCACCGGGACCAGCGCGGCGGTGCGCCGGGCCGCCCGGCCGCAGGTGTCGGTGTAGAAGCGCATCAGGATGTGGGGCAGCCCGATCGTGCCCAGCAGCACGCCCAGCAGCGTCGAGTAGGTGACGAACAGCGGATGCTCGTGTCCGCGGGCGAACGGCAGCGCCCAGGTCTGGTCGTCCAGGATCGGCAGGCGTTCGGCGTGCGGCACCCACGCCCCCGCCGGGAACCGCAGTTCGGCGCCCTCGGCCACGACGTGCCGCCCCTGGGACAGCCGCACCCGCTGCCCGGTGTGGACGCGGCCGTCCAGGCGGCCGCGCACCGCCACCTCCGTGTCGGCGGGCAGCCGCACGGCGACGGCGGTCTGCACCCGCACGACGGTGGCGCGGGGGAACGTCGGCGGCCCGCCGCCGCCGACGCCGCCGGGGCCGTCCAGCCGCCAGACCGCCAGCACGGCCACGGCCGGGATCGCCACGGCGCACACCTTCACCCAGTACTGGACCGCCTGGACGGCGGTGATGCTGCGCATGCCCCCGGACAGCACCAGGGCGGCCACCACGGCCACCACCAGGACCCAGCCCGCCCACCGGGGCGCGCCCGTCAGCACGTGCAGCGTGACGCCCGCGCCCTGGAACTGCGGCAGCAGGTAGAACCAGCCGATCACGCACACGCACACCGACACCAGGCGCCGCACGGCCAGGGACCCGAGCCGCCACTCGGCGAAGTCGGAGATGGTGTAGGCGCCCGAGCGGCGCAGCGGCGCGGTCACGAACGCCAGCAGCAGCACGTACCCGGCCACCGCGCCGACCGGCAGCCACAGCATGTCGGCGCCGTAGGCCAGCAGCAGGCCCGCCGCCCCGAGGAACGCCGCCGCCGAGATGTACTCGCCGCTGATCGCGGCGGCGTTCCACAGCGGCGTCACCCCCCGCGAGGCGACCAGGAAGTCGGAGGCGGCGCCGCCCGCGGGGGCGCGCCGCCGCGCCGCCGCCCAGCCGCGCAGCCGGGCCGGCGCCGCCAGCATGCCCGGCACGACGACCAGCGCGGTCAGCGCGGCCGCCACCGCCGACGCGATCACACCCGGTCCACGCGGCGCGCGAACTCCCGCTCGGTGCGCTCGGCGCGGCGCAGCTGCCGGACCGCCAGGACGATCCACACCGGCTGCACGCACAGCACCAGCAGCGGCCAGGCGAGCGGCATCCCGCACACCCGGGTCCGCGCCAGCGCCGGGACCAGCAGGAGCAGCAGCGGCAGCCCGAGGACCGCGCCCAGCACCAGCCCGGCGGTCAGCAGCGCCGAGCGCAGCTGCGCGCGGATCAACGCGCGCGCGTCCACGGCGCCGGGCTCGGTCCGCTCGTCGAGATCGCGGGCGATGCTCCAGCCCGTCCCGACCGGTTGGCCGCGGGCCCGGTGGGCGCGCGGGCTGGACACCGCGACGCGGCGGGGCTCAGTCATCGCCGCGCCCGCCGCCGGACCCCCGCCCGGTGTCCGGTCCGCCGTGCCCGCCTTCGTGCCCGCCGCCGTGCCCGCCTTCGCGCCCGCCT
Source organism: Actinomadura viridilutea (assembly GCA_003001795.1). Lineage (GTDB taxonomy): Bacteria > Actinomycetota > Actinomycetes > Streptosporangiales > Streptosporangiaceae > Spirillospora > Spirillospora viridilutea. The sequence continues at coordinate 438,481 of PVNI01000002.1, forward strand.
TCGTGCCCGCCTTCGTCTCCGTCCTGCCCGCGGCGCCTGCCCTGCTCCCCGCGGCGCCTGCCGGGTTCGCCGCGGCGCCTGCCGGGCTGCCCGCGCCTGCCGCCCGGCTCGCCGTCGCGCCCGTCCCGGCGGCCGCGCCGACCGTCCTGGTCGGCCTTGCGGAAGCGGCGGACGAGCAGGTCGCGCACCTGCCGGGTGTGGCGGCGGCTCACCGGCAGGAGCTCCTCGCCGACCTGGACGGCGGCGCGGCCGCCGTCGAAGCGCAGCTCGGTGATGTGCGCCGAGGCGACCAGCGTGCTGCGGTGGATGCGGATGAACCCGGCCGCCTCCCAGCGGCGCGCCAGCTGGGCCAGCGGCATGCGCACCAGGTAGCTGCCCTCCGCGGTGTGCAGCCGCACGTAGTCGCCCTGGGCCTCCACGTACGTCACCTCCCGCCGCGGCACGAGGCGGGTGCGGCCGCCGAGCTCCACCGGCACCATCTCGTCTTCGGGAGGGCGGTCGACGGCCCGGCCGCCGTGCGCGGCGGCGCGCACCGCCTGGTCGACCCGACGCACTGCCTCGGCCAGCCGCTCGGGCCGCACCGGCTTCAGCAGGTAGTCCAGGGCCCCCAGCTCGTAGGCGGTGACGGCGCAGTTGTCGTGCGCGGTGACGAACACCACCACGGGCGGGACGGCGAACCCCGACAGCAGCCGGGTGAAGTCGAGCCCGTCCAGGCCCGGCATCCGGATGTCGAGGAACACCGCGTCGAGGCGGTCCCCGGCGACCAGCATCCGGCTGAGGTTGCGCAGCGCCGCGGCGGCGTCGCACGCTCCGGTGACGCGCTCGATCCGCGGATCCTCCCGCAGCAGGTAGACCAGTTCCTCTAGGGCGGGAACCTCATCGTCAACGGCAAGGACGCGCAGCATAAGAGGACCCTGCCGCGATTACCGATCGTCCGCAATCGGTTTCGAAGAGTGAAGGAATTTTCGCTAGTGCGAAGTCGGCGCACATGAGCACCGCCCCCCCCGGGGGGGGGGGGGGGGGGGGGGGGGGGGGGACGCCCCCGCTCAGTCGGGGAAGACTCCGGGACTGTACTTGGGGACCCGCAGGTTCACCTTGGTCCCCGCCCCGATCGCGGTCTCCACCGTCAGCCCGTATTCGTCGCCGTACACCTGCCGCAGGCGCTCGTCCACGTTGGCCAGACCGATCCCCGCGCCGCCGCCGCGCCGGTCGCGTCCGGCGGACGTGGGGCCCGCGGCGAGGATCTCGCGCAGCCGGTCCGGGTCCATGCCGACCCCGTCGTCCTCCACGCTGATCGCGGCCTCGGCGCCGGCGTCGCGCGCCACGATCTTGATGTGGAACGCGTCGCGGGCCCCCGCCATGCCGTGCCGGATCGCGTTCTCCACGAGCGGCTGCAGCGACAGGAACGGCAGCGCGACCGACAGCACCTCCGGGGCGACCTCCACGCTGAACTGCAGCCGGTCGCCGAACCGCGCCCGCTCCAGCAGCAGGTACCGGTCGATGGAGCGCAGTTCGTCGGCCAGGGTGGTGAAGTCGCGCGGGTTGCGGAAGGAGTAGCGGGCGAAGTCGGCGAAGTCCAGCAGCAGGTCGCGAGCCCGCTCGGGGTCGGTGCGGACGAACGAGGCGATCGTGGTCAGCGAGTTGTAGACGAAGTGCGGGGAGATCTGGGCCCGCAGCGCGCGCATCTCCGCCTCGGCCAGGCGCGCCCGGGAGGAGTCCAGCTCGGCCAGCTCCAGCTGGCTGGACACCCAGCGCGCCACCTCCCCCACGGCGCGCACGCGCGCCGCCGAGGCGCTGCCCCCGTAGGCGGCCAGCACGCCCTCCACCCGTCCCTCCACCGACAGCGGCGCGACCATGGCCACCCGGATGCGGCACGCCGCGTCCTCGCACGACAGGACGTCCGGCCCGATCACGCGGGGCCGCCCGGACTCCAGGACCGGCCGGGCGTGCCGCAGCACGGCCCCCGCGTGGCGGGAGCCGCCGGCGCCGTCCCACACCAGCAGCCGCCCGGGGCCCTCCTCCGACGCGCCGTCCGCCGCGTCGTCCTCGTCGCCGCGCCCGGCGGCCACCAGCGCCACCGCCTCGACGCCGAGGAGCTGCCGCAGGTGCCGGGCGGCCTTGCGGGCCGAGTCGCGGTTCAGCCCCGCGCGCAGCGACGGGGAGGCCCGCGAGATGGTGTGCAGGGTCGCGAACGTCGCCTCGTCGGCCGGGCCGACCCCGCGCCGGGACCGCGGCCGCTCCCGGAGGCGGAACGCGCCGACGGCACCGGCGAAGATCGCCCCGCAGACCAGCATTTCGGTCACGGACGGTAGGAGCATGAAGACACACAGTAATGCCCACGGGGGTGTGCGGCCCTGCCGTTTAGGACAACAGGTCCCGTTCAGTACGGACCAAAGCGCGTCTCTAGGGCGTCCCAGCCTTCCGGAAACCCCGTCGGACGGCCCCGGCAGCCCTGCGCTCGTCCGGGCGCCCCACCCGCCCAGGGGAGGCGCCCCGTACGAACCCCTCCGGACAGACCGGCGCCGCTCGCCTGACTGCCGGTCGCGGCCCCCGGTCAGTGGGGCGGCGCCTCGCCTTCCTCTTCCTGGTAGGAGTAGCGCTGCTCCCGCCACGGGTCGGCCACGTTGTGGTAGCCGCGCTCCTCCCAGAATCCGCGCCTGTCCTTGACCATGTACTCCACGCCGCGCACCCACTTGACGCTCTTCCACGCGTACAGGTGCGGCACGACCAGACGGACGGGGAAGCCGTGGTCGGGGGTGAGCCGCTCCCCGTTGCGGTACAGGGCGAACATCGTCTTCTCGGCCAGGAAGTCGCTCATCCGGATGTTGGCGCTGTAGCCGTACTCGGCCCACACCATCACGTGGGTGACGTCCGGATGAGGCGGGGCCAGCTCCACGATGACCGAGCCGGACACGCCCTCCCACTCGTTGTCGGGGACGGTGAACTTGGTGACGCAATGGAAGTCGGCGACCGCCGTGACGCGCGGCAGGCGTTCGAACTCCTCCCACGTCCAGCGGTGCTGCCCGCCCGACGCGGTGGCGCCGAACACCCGGAAGTCCCACGACTCGGGACGGAACTTCGGCACCGGGCCGTAGTGCAGCACGGGCCAGCCGCGGGGGACGTACTGCCCGGGCGGCAGCGGCCGGCCGGGTGGTTTGTCGGATGGCTCATCGGCTGGGGACATGACGCGGCCATACTGCCATCCGGGGTGAGCTGAGCCATATTCGCCCCCCGCCCCTCCCCGTGTCCGAACCGTGGGTTACCATCGTCTCGTGCGCAACGTCGTGTATTTCTTTTGGTTCGACCAGCCCGGGCGGCTGGTCTGCCAGACGCTGCGCTGACAGACCTCACGGCGATAAGCCCCGGGCCGTCGCGGCCCGGGGCTTTCGTCGTTTCAGGGCGCGGACGCGGAGTCCACCGGACCCCGCCGAATGAGGAGGCACAGCATGGTCGTCGTCATGGCCCAGGAGGCCACCGAGTCGGATATCAAGGCCGTCGTCTCGCTCGTCGAGGCGGCGGGAGGCGAGGCGTTCGTCAGCAGGGGCGTGGAGCGGACCATCATCGGGCTGGTCGGGGACGTCCAGCAGTTCACGTCGCTCAACCTGCGCGGCATGGGCGGGGTCAGCGACGTGCTGCGCATCTCGGCCCCCTACAAGCTGGTGAGCCGGGAGAACCACCCCGAGCGCTCGGTCGTGCGCGTGGGCGGCGTGCCGATCGGCCCGGGCACGATGACGCTGATCGCGGGGCCGTGCGCGGTGGAGACTCCCGAGCAGACCCTGCAGGCGGCGCAGATGGCGCGGGCGGCGGGCGCCACGCTGCTGCGCGGCGGCGCGTTCAAGCCGCGCACCTCCCCCTACGCCTTCCAGGGGCTCGGCGAGGCGGGGCTGAAGATCCTGGCGGACGTGCGGGCCGAGACGGGCATGCCGGTCGTCACCGAGGTGGTCGACGCCCACGACGTGGAGCTGGTCGCCGAGTACGCCGACATGCTGCAGATCGGCACCCGCAACGCGCAGAACTTCGCGCTGCTGCAGGCCGTCGGCGAGGCGGGCATGCCGGTGCTGCTCAAGCGCGGGATGAGCGGCACGATCGAGGAGTGGCTGATGGCCGCCGAGTACATCGCCCAGCGCGGCAACCTGGACATCGTGCTGTGCGAGCGGGGCATCCGCACCTTCGAGAAGGCCACCCGCAACACGTTGGACATCTCCGCGGTGCCGGTGGCCCAGCGCCTGGGCCACCTCCCGGTGATCGTCGACCCGTCCCACTCCGGCGGCCGCCGCGATCTGGTCCTGCCGCTGACCCGGGCGGCCATCGCGGTCGGCGCGGACGGGGTGATCCTCGACGTGCACCCGCACCCGGAGACCGCGCTGTGCGACGGGCCGCAGGCGCTGGTGGACGGCGACCTGCGCGAGCTGGCCCGGATCGTGCGGGAGCTGCCGCCGCTGGTCGGCCGCACGCTCACCGAGTTCGCCGACGACGCCGTCCCGGCCTGACGGCGTTCCGAGCCGAGCCTTCGTCCACCTGAGTTCTCGTCCGCCTGAGTTCTCGTCCGCCTGAGTTCTCATGTCCAGCTGAGTCCCGACCCGCCGCGTCTCGGGCCGGGCGTCCCGGCCCGGCGCGGCCACGGCCCGGCCGCGCGGTCCGACCGGAGATCGCGCGGCCCGCGGCGGATGGTATCGTCGCGGCATGGCGTACTGGACGGCGAACCTGGGGCCGCCCCGCTCCTGACCGGGGCTGCACCGATCGTTTCTTCTTCCCCGTCCCCCGCCCGGCGGCCGGGGACCTACCGGAAGGACCGCGAGCGCGGCATCGTCGCGCGCTGCGCTGGTGAACCGCCGCCTGCGGCGTGCTCGAACGGCGGGCAATAGGCCCGCCGGACCGCCCCGTCGCGGTGCGGATCGCGTCCAGCCCCGGATCCGGATCCCCCATCCGATTCGAGTTCAGGAGCGATCCTTCCTTGTCCGTACGTCCTGATTCTCCACGCGCGCGTGCGCGCGCCTCGGCGCGCCGCGACGGCCGTTCCTCCGGCGCCGCCGACATCCTGCTGGCGGCCGTCCTCTGGGGCACCGCGGGCCCGGTGTTCACGCTGGCGCCGTCGTCGGCGTCGCCCGTCTCGGCGGCCTCGGCCCGCATCGTCCTGGGCGGCGCCCTGCTGTTCTCCCTCGTGGCCTTCGGCGCCCGCCGCGCGGACCTGCTGGCCCTGCTGCGGCAGGGGCGCCGCGCCTGGGTCCCGCTCGCCGTCGGCGCCGCCTGCGGGGCCGTCTACCAGGTCACCTACCTCGCCTCGGTCGCCCTCACGGGCGTGGCCGTCGCGACCGTGGTGTCGCTGGGCAGCGCCCCGGCCTTCGCCGGTCTGCTGTCTTGGGGCGGCCTGACCCGCCGCTGGACGGTCACCACGGCGGGGGCCGTGGTCGGGTGCGCCCTGCTGATGAGCGGGGGCGAGGCGTCCGGGGTCGATCCGGGCGGGGTGGCGCTGGCGCTGTTCTGCGGGTTCACCTACGCCGCGTACACCATGCTGGCGTCCCGCCTGATCGAGCGCGGCGGCGACGACCAGGTGGTGATGGGCTCCATCTTCGGCGGGGCGGCGGCGCTGCTGCTGCCGGTGCTGCTGGCGAGCTCCCCCGGCTGGCTCCTGGACGTCCGGGGCGCGGCGGTGGCGTGCTACCTGGGCGCGGTCGGCACGACCCTGTCGTACGTGCTGTTCGCGCGCGGCCTGCGCACCACGCCGGGCGCCACGGCCACCACCCTCAGCCTGGCCGAGCCGGCCGTGGCCGCCCTCATCGGCCTGGTGCTGCTCGGCGAGCATCTCGGCGGCGTCGCGCTGGCCGGGCTCGGCCTGCTGGCCGCCAGCCTGGTAACGCTGGTGTGGCCCGCGCGAAGGTAACAAAATGGTCTGAACCACTCGCCACGCGGGGACCCGGCGGGGAAGATGGCCGGCATGACGATGGGCGAAGGCGACGCCGGCGGCCGGCTGTTCCCCGAGGACCTGGACGGCGTCGACCCGGTCGCCGCCGTGCGGCTGGCCGACGCGCGCCGCTCGATCATCGCCTATCCCGAACCGGTCGCGGTGGGCGCCCTGTTCACCGCGGCCGAGCGGGTCCCCGGCGGCTGGCAGGTCCGCTGCCCCTACGATCCGCTGCCGCAGGGCGCCCGGGAACTGCTGGCCGACCATCTCGACGACCGCGCCGCGCTCGCCGGCGGCGAGCGCGGCGCGCAGCTGCGCGCGGCGGCCCGGGACCTGTGCGCCGGGCCGCCGCGCGACGAGGTGCGGGCGGGCGGCCACCGGTTCCGCGTGCTGCGGATCGAGCAGCTGGTCCGCCACGGGCCCGACGGCCCCGAGCCGCCCCGCCCCACCGATCCGGACCCGGCCCCGCGCCGCGACGGCTCCCGTGCGGCGCCCCGCCGGCCGTACGACTTCCTGCCCGACGCCGTCCCCGGCGCCGCCTCCGACGCCGACGCGATCGTGCCGCTAGGCCGGCTGCTGGACGCGGCGGCGCGCGGCGGGGGCGCGCCGCCGGAGACGTACCCGACCCCCGTGATCCTGGCGCCGGCGTTCACCGTGGCGGAACGGTCGGGCGGGCGGTGGCGTCCCGTGGGCCGCCTGTACGACACCCCCGAGCAGGCGCGCGACTCGCTGGCCGCCTACTTCCGGCACATCGTCCCGGCCGTGGAGCACCCGGACGCCGGCGACCTGGCCGAGTACGCCGAGGCGGCCGAGCTGATGGGCGACGGCAGCCGCCGCAACGGCATCACGGTGGCGGGCCGCCGCTTCCGCATCGTGCGGATCGAACGCGTCGCGTTGATGGGCTCCGACGGCCCGGAGCCGCCTCGTCCGACCGACGCCGACCCGCGTTGACCGCGCCGGTGCCGGGCCCTGCCGGCGCCGGGCGGAGCGGTCAGGAGGCGGACTCGGCGTAGGCGGGGCGGTGCTCCTGGGCCGACTCGGCGAGGCGCTCGGCCAGCTCTCCCACGTCCAGGCGCTTTTCGATCAGCCGCAGGTCCTCGATGCGGGCGCGGGTCTCCGCCCGCCGCGGGGCCAGCAGGGTGCAGCAGTCCTCGTCGGGCAGCTCGGAGATCGACAGCGTGCGGATGCGGCGCGCCTGGTCCATGATCTCGGTCTTGTCCATGCCGATCAGCGGCCGCAGGATCGGCAGCTCCACCGCGTCGTCCAGGGCGGTGATGTTGGCCAGGGTCTGGCTGCTGACCTGGCCGAGCGCGTCCCCGGTGACCAGCGCGGCGCCGCCGAGGCGGCGGGCGACCAGCTCGGCGGTGCGCAGCATGACGCGGCGCTGGGCCACGACCGCCAGCCGGTCGGCGCCGGAGGACTTGATCTGCTGCTGCGCCTTGCCGAACGGCACCACGAACAGCCGCGAGCCGCCCTGGAAGCGGTCCAGCTCGCGCACCAGCGCGTAGGCCTTGTAGATCGACTCCGGGCCGGTGAACGGCATGCCGGAGAAGTGCAGGAAGTCCACGCGCAGGCCGCGCCGCATCATCCGGTAGGCGGCCACGGGCGAGTCGATGCCGCCCGACAGCAGCACCAGGGCCCGGCCGCTCATGCCCACCGGCAGCCCGCCCTGGCCGGGCAGCCCCCCGGTGAACACGAACACCTCGTCCCGGTCCACCTCGATCGACACCGTGTGGTCGGGGTCCGACAGCCGCACCGGCAGCCCGTACGCCTCGACGATCGCGGCGCCGACGGTGCGGTCCAGCTCGCTGGAGGTCAGCGGGAAGCGCTTGTCGCGGCGGCGCGAGCGCACCGCGAAGCTGCCGGTGCGCCCCGCCATCAGCGCCAGCGCGGCGCGCTCCACGCTGGCCGGGTCCTTGCCGACCGCCCAGGCGCGGTGCGCCCACACGATGCCCATCACGTCGGTGATCCGGGCGGCGAGCCGCTCCACGGCGGCCTCGTCGGCGCCGGGCGCGCGCACCACCATCACGCCGTGGCGGCGGACGATCTCGACCCGGGGCGCCATGCCGCGCACGGCCGCCCGCACGTTCTCGGCCAGCCGCCGTTCGAACCGCTCGCGGTTCTTGCCCTTGAGCACGACCTCGCCGAGCTTGAGCAGCACGCACGGCTCACCGTCGACCGGTGGGGGCCCGGTGACGGACGCGGTCGCGGCGTCGAGCGTGGGCATGCGGGTTCCTTCCTGCGAAAGTCCGGAAAAAGGGCAGGACCTTAGTCTGGCCCACTCAACGCAACGCCGCGACTCGTCGGGCTGTTCCCCCGCGACCGGACCGCCCCGCGCCCGCCGCCCGCGCGTCCGGGGTCCGGGCCGAGCGGCCGGGACCCCGGGGGCGCGGCGGGCGGCGGCGGGTCAGCCGAAGAAGACCTCGGCCTCCTCGTACCGCTCCAGCGGAACGGTCTTGAGCTCCTTGGTCGCCTCGTCCAGCCCGACCCGGACGATGTCGGTGCCGCGCAGCGCGACCATCTTGCCGAAGTCGCCGTCGCGGACGGCGTCGATGGCGTGCAGGCCGAACCGGGTGGCCAGCACCCGGTCGTAGGCCGAGGGGGTGCCGCCGCGCTGGATGTGGCCGAGCACGGTGCAGCGCGCCTCCTTGCCGGTGCGCTTTTCGATCTCGTCGGCGAGCCGCTGGCCGATGCCGCCGAGCCGGACGTGCCCGAACGCGTCCCGCTCGCCGGTCTGCAGCTCCAGCTGCCCGTCGATCGGGTGGGCGCCCTCGGCGACCACGATGATCGGGGCGTAGCGGGTCTTGAACCGGCGCTCGACGTACTCGACGACCTTGTCGATGTCGAACGGGCGCTCCGGGATGAGGATGACGTTGGCGCCCGCGGCCATGCCGGCGTGCAGCGCGATCCAGCCCGCGTGGCGGCCCATGACCTCGCAGATCAGCGCGCGGTGGTGGCTCTCGGCGGTGGTGTGCAGCCGGTCGATGGCCTCCATCGCGATGTTGACCGCGGTGTCGAAGCCGAAGGTGTAGTCGGTGGCGCCGAGGTCGTTGTCGATGGTCTTGGGCACGCCCACCACGTTGACGCCGTTGGCGTACAGCTCGCGCGCCACGCCCAGGGTGTCCTCGCCGCCGATGGCGATGAGCGCGTCCACCCCCAGGCCCGCCAGGTTGTCCTTGATCCGCTCGATGCCGCCGTCGACCTTGAGCGGGTTGGTCCGCGAGGAGCCCAGGATGGTGCCGCCGCGCGGCAGGATGCCGCGGACCGCCTGGATGTCGAGGGCGACCGTGTCGCCCTCCAGCGGACCGCGCCAGCCGGCCCGGAAGCCCACGAACTCATAGCCGAAGGACTGGACGCCCTTGCGCACGACCGCGCGGATGACGGCGTTCAGCCCGGGGCAGTCGCCACCGCCGGTCAGCACTCCGACGCGCATGCCCTCGCCTTCTTCTGCCATGATGGGCCCTCCCTCGAATCTTCACTGGTCAGCCTAGTCGTCCGCGCGCGGTGCACCGCGCGGACGGGCGCGCCGACGGACGGCGTCATTGGTCTAGACCATAGCCGCTCGAGAGGGGTGCGTGGGCGGTTCGCCGGATCACCGGCGCGTGCCGCGGCCCAGCACCGTCACCCTCCCCAGGAGCTGCACCGCGACGCCTCCGGGGACCCGCCGGACGGCCGCCCGGCGGCGCCTCGGCTCGCCGTTCCCGTCGTAGGCCCAGCCGGCCTCGACGAGGGCCAGACGCAGGGCCGCCTCCGGGGACAGCTCGTCGCGGTGGGCGCGGGCGAAGTCCCACCCGTCGCGGAACGAGCCGCGGGTGGGACGCTCGGCCGCCCACGCGGCGAACGCGCGCGGCCAGTCCGCCCCGTACGAGGCTGCCAGGGCCGGCCACGCGCGCGCCACCTCCCCCGCCCGCTTGCGCAGGATTCCCTCCGCCGCGGCGCGGACGGCGGCGGCGTCGAACCCGTCCGGGACGGGCGCGCCGGCGGTCATGGCGCGGACGAGGGCCTCCTGCGCCGCCGCCAGCGCCGGATCGAACGGGCCGTCCGGTCCGTCCGGGGCGCGGCGTCCGGCGGGCCCGGCGGCGCCGGTCACGTGACCCGCTCCATGCCGGCCGCGTCGGCGATCGCGTCCAGCTCGGCGCGCAGCTCGGCGGCGGGCGGGTAGCGGCCGTCGCGCTCGAGCAGCACGCCGGGCGGGCGGCGCCGGGCGCACAGCTCGGCCACCAGGTCGAGGACCTCGCCGGGCACCGGGGCGGCGTGGGTGTCGTGGTAGCGGCCGTCGCGCTCGGTCCCGCCCGCGACGTGGCAGTACGCGACGCGCTCCAGCGGCAGCCGGTCGAACAGCGCGGCCGGGTCCTGGCCGCGGTTGCGGGCGTTGGCGTACACGTTGGCGACGTCGAGCAGCAGCAGGACGCCGGTGCGCTCGACCAGCTCGGTGAGGAAGGCGCCCTCGTCGTACTCGGCGTCCGGCCAGTCGAACAGCGCGGCGATCGGCTCGACGGCCAGCGGCACGGGCAGTTCCGCGCAGGTGCGGCGGATGTTGGCGGTGAGCGCGTCCAGGGCGGCCCGGGTGCGCGGCACCGGCAGCAGGTGCCCCGCCTCGAGGCCGCCCGCGCGCACGAACGCCACGTGCTCGCTGACCAGCGGCGAGCCGAGCGCCTCGGCGCAGGCGGCCAGGTGCGCGACGCGTTCGGGCGCGACCGGCTCGGCGCCGCCGAGCGACAGCTTCACCCCGTGCGGGACGACCGCCGCGCCGCGCTCGCGCAGCGCGAGCAGGTCGCGCGGCGGGTGCGCGGGGCGGACGACCTCGGCGATCACCTCGGTGAACCGCAGCCCCGGCAGCTCCCGGACGAACCCGGTGATGTCCGGCCGCCAGCCGATGCCGACGCCCAGAGTGGTCTGGATGGCGCTCATCCGCCGCAGCCTCCTCCGCGACCGACCTCCTCGCCGACGGGCAGGGGCGCCTGCAGAGCCCGCCGCTCGAGACCTCCGACCTTATTGATGCGAGAGAGGGCGGCCGGGTTGCAGGGCGCAGGCCGCCGGTCCGTCTCGGCGCGCGGGTCAGTCGTCCCGGTCGAGCCCCTTCTCGATGGCGTAGCGGACGAGCTCCACGCGGTTGTGCAGCTGCAGCTTGCTCAGGGTGTTCTGCACGTGGTTCTGGACCGTGCGGTGCGACAGGACGAGCCGCTGAGCGATCTGCTTGTACGTCAGGCCCTTGGCGACCAGCCGCAGCACCTCGGTCTCGCGTTCGGTCAGCCGGGGCGCGCCGTCGTCGGCGCGGCCGGCCGCGGACGCCAGGCGGCGGTACTCCCCCAGCACCAGCCCGGCCAGCCCGGGGGTGAACACCGCGTCGCCCTCGCCGGTGCGGCGCACCGCGTCCAGGAACTCCTCGCGCCCGGCGGACTTCAGCAGGTAGCCGGTGGCCCCGGCCTTGACCGCCTCCAGGACGTCCTGCTGCTCGCCGCTGGCCGACAGCACCAGCACCCGCGCCGGCGGGTCCGCCGCGGTCAGGCGCCGGGTCACCTCGACGCCGCTGATGTCGGGCAGCTGCAGGTCGACCACGGCCACGTCGGGGCGGGCGGCGGCGGCGATGCGCACCGCCGCCCGGCCCTCGCCCGCCGTGGCCACGACCTCGTGGCCGGCTTCGGCCAGATCGCGGGCGACCGCGTCCCGCCACATCGGGTGGTCGTCGACGACCATCACGCGCAGCGGCCGGGGCGCGCCGGACGGCCCGGCGGAGGAGGCGGCCGCGGGAGCATCGGGGGGAACGTCGCTCACAAGGGCAACCCTACGGCCGTCCGCGGCCGCGCGGCGCGCGCGGAACGGTCATCTCGATCTCGGTGCCCTCGCCGGGCGCCGTGACGATGGAGACCGTGCCGCCCAGGTCCCGCACGCGTCCCCGGATGGACTGGGCGACGCCGAGCCGCCCCTCGGCCGCGGCCCGCTCCAGCCGCCCCTCCGGGATGCCGGGGCCGTCGTCGCGGACGCTCACGGTGATCTCCTCGTCGCCGTCCTCCACCAGCACCCAGGCCCGCGCCCCGTCCCCGCCGTGCCGCCGGACGTTGTCCAGCGCCGCCGCGACCGCCGCCTCGATCTCCCGCGCGGCGTGCGCGGCCAGCAGCACGGGCGTGGCCGGGGTGGACACGGTGACCGCCTCCCCGGAGTGCGCGGTCAGCAGCGGACGCAGATCCGTCTGCGCCCCCGCGGGCTCGGCGGCGGGCGCGGGCGGGGAGGCGCCGATCAGCGCGCGCAGCGCGGCCTCCTGCTCGCCCGCCAGCCGCCCCAGCTCGGCGGCCTCGCCGCCCAGCTCGCCGCCGCGGCGCTTGACCATCGCCAGCACCTGCAGCACCGAGTCGTGGATGCGGCGCGCGAGCCGTTCGCGTTCGCGCGTGGCGGCCTCCATCTCCACGGCGCGGGCCAGCCGTTCCTCGGCCTCGCGGGCCAGCTTCACCACGTGCCCGACGACGAGCCCGGCCATCAGCAGCAGCACGATGCCGTTGAAGGTGCGGTTGCCGAGCCCGTCGACCGTCCCGGCCAGCACGTGGATGAGCACGTCGCCCGCGCCGAGCACGGCGGCGGCGGTGAGCCCGAGCCGCGTGCCGCCCGTCACCGCCCACGACAGCACCGCCGCCGCGACCCACGCGCCCGGCAGGGTGGGACGGCCCGCCGCGATGCCCTCGGTGCTCTCCACGCAGACCGTCGCCAGCAGGCAGCCCGACGCCACCGCCAGGTCGGCGGCCAGCAGCGGCCGGCCGCGGCGGCGGGGCGAGGCGAAGGCGTACGTGGCCCACGCCGTCCAGGCGGTCATCACGGCCAGCACCGCCCAGCCGCCGAGCGGGCGCGCGTAGCCGCCGGAGTTCATCGTGATGAGGGTCGCCGCGTAGACCAGCGCCAGCGCCCGGTAGACGGCGACCGCCCGCCACAGCGCGACGTCCAGTCCCACCGCGCCTATCCGTCCCGGCCGGTCACCGGCCGTCCTCGCCGACGCCGTCCTCGCCGTCGCCGCCGCCCGCGGCGCGCGCCTTCTTGGCCGCCAGCTCCGCCTTGACCTCGGCGGCGTACCGGTCGACGTACTCCTGTCCGGACAGCTCCCGGATGGCCTGCATGATCTCGTCGGTGACCTTGCGCAGGACCTTGGGGTCGTCCTCCTGGCCGTAGTAGCGCGACAGGTCCAGCGGCTCGCCGAACCGCACCCCCGGCCGCACGCCCAGGCGCGGGTACGGCTGGCCGGACGGCATCAGCTCGAACGTGTTGATCATCGCCATCGGGATCACCGGCACCCGCGACTTCAGCGCGAGCCGCGCCACGCCCGTCTTGCCCTTGTAGAGCCGGTTGTCGGGCGCCCGGGTGCCCTCGGGGTAGATGCCCAGCAGCTTGCCCTCGCGCAGGATGCGCAGCCCCGTCTCCAAGGCCTCCTGAGCGGCGGTGCCGCCGGTGCGGTCCACCGGCACCACCCCGACGCCGGTGAAGAAGGCCCTGCTGATCCAGCCCTTGACGCCCTTGCCGGTGAAGTACTCCCGCTTGCCGAGGAAGTAGATGGGACGCATCAGCGGCAGCGGGCCGAAGAAGTGGTCGGCGAACGACAGATGGTTCGACACCAGCAGCGCAGGGCCGCGCTTGGGCACGTTCCGCATCCCCGAGTTCCGCGGCCGCCACACCAGGTACAGGATGGGCGAGAGCACGATCCTCAGCAGGATCCAGAACCAGAGCATGCCGCCACCTTCCTCTGGGACGGTGCGCCGGTCGCGCAAGGCGCACCGGTCCGACCAACCAGGATGATGCGCCATCTTCCCATTACTCGCAGGGCCGCCCACACCGTCGCCCGGCCCCGGGCCCGGCGCGCGACCCGGAGTCTCGGCCGAGGAATTCCCGCCGGGGGGCTTGTCCGGGGCGGCGCAGCGAATACCGTGGGACACACGTTTCTAGGCGTCCGGATGCGCCGCCGTCCCGCGGGCGGTGCCGCCGGACACTCGTCACTGGGGAAGCGGAGGCCGTATGCCGGTGCCGTCGGTCACGCCGGAGTCCAAGGAGCCTGCCCCGTGAATCGCCGCGGCAACGGACTGTCAGCGGACGCCTACGTCCCGCTGGTCGACCTCGCTCCTCATCTGGCGGACGCGATGCTGGCGGCGCTGCGGGAGGCGGGCGTGGCGGCGTACGCGGCCCCGGCGGCCCAGGCCGGGGCCGCCGCAGCCGATCGAGGCGACGTCGGCGGCCGCGAGGCGCTCGACCGGCTGTACGTGGACGTCGAGAGGAAGCCGACCGCCGAGAGCGTGCTGCAGGCGCATCTGACCCGGCTGCGCGACGCGGGCGCGCGCGGGGACGGCGGCGACGGCAGGGACGCCGACGAGCCGCCCGCCGGCCCTCCCGCCGGCGCCGCCCCGGGCGGCGCGCGCGGCGCGCCGGGCGGCGCCCCGACCGCCACCGACGAGCCGCGCCCGGGCACGGGCCTGGAGGGCGCCGCCGAACGCGACGAGGACGCCATCTGGGCCGAGATCGTCGCGGGGTTCGACGCCGAACCGCAGGACGGGGCGACCCCCTGGCCCGAGCAGGAGGACATCCGCGACGAGCCGACCGGACGGCCCGGCGCGCTGAGCGAGGGCGAGGACCGCACCGGTCGGCTGCCGCACGCGCGGGTCATCAAGGCCGCGGACGTCACCGGACCGGCCGACGCCGCCGACGCCCCGGCCCCGTCCTCCGACGACGACGAGGGCCACTTCGTCCCTCCGCCCCCGCCGCCGCTGCCCAACCCGGACCCGCTCACCAAGGGCGCCTGGGGGGCGCTGGTCGGCGGGCCGCTCTACCTGCTGCTCACGGTGGTGATGGACTGGCACGTGCCCGGCTGGGCGGCGTTCCTGGCGGTCGCGGCGTTCATCGGCGGGTTCGTCACGCTGGTGCTGCGCATGGGCGACGAGCCCCGCGACCCCGACGACGGCGCCGTCGTCTGACCGCCGGCGCCGGGCTTTCAGGTGAGACGCAGCTCGGCGAGGACGGGGCGGTGGTCGGTGGCCGCGGCGTAATCCGCGGCCGCCGCCGGGTCGTCCGGAACGCCGCACGACACCACCTCGACGCCCGGGTCGGCGAAGACGCCGTCGATGCGCCTGCGGGGTGCGCGCGCCGAGAAGGTGAACTCCTCCCCCTTCGGCGCGACGGCGTAGGCGTCCTGGAACGCCTCGGCGAGCAGGGTCCAGGACGCCCCGCCGGGCTCCTCGTTGACGTCGCCCGCCAGCACGACGGGCGCCCCGTACCGGCGGCGGGCGCGTTCCAGCAGCGCCAGCACCTCGCCGGTGTGCGCGCGACGCGGCTCGTCCACCAGGTCCAGGTGCGTGCTCGCCGCGATGAGGCGTCCGCCGGACTCGAGCTCCAGCACGGCGACCGCGAGCCCGCGCCGGTGCAGGCCCGGCACCCGCGACAGCAGATGGTGTTCGCGGCTCACGCACCGGACGCGCGGCCCGGCCAGCACCGCCAGGCCCGCCGGGCGCCGGCCCGCCGCGACGGTCAGCCCGCAGCCGCGGGCCAGACGCCGCCGTTTGCGGCGCCACCCCCAGAACCGCGGCACCTCCTGCAGGCACGCCGCGTCCGGCCGCAGGGCGCGCACGACGCGCCCGACGGCCGCGGGGTCGTCCCGCAGCGAACGGAGGTTGTAACTGAGGATCCGGACCGTTCCCGCGCTCACCGCAGGTCGGTGCGGGCCAGGTCGGCGGCGCCGACGATGCCCGCGTCCGACCCCAGCTCGGCGATGCGGATCTCCGGCAGCGGACGGTGCCCGCGTCCGGTCAGCGCGTTGTGGAACGCTTCACGCGTCGGATCGAGCAGCAGGTCGCCCGCGTCCGACAGCCCGCCGCCGATGATGAACGCGCCCGGGTCCAGGATGGCGGTCAGGTCGGCCAGCCCCTGGCCCGCCCACTTGGCGACGGTGCGGAAGCACTCCAGCGCCGCCTTGTCGCCCTCCCGGGCCGCCTGAGTGATCTCCGGGCCGCTGATGCCCTCGGGACGGCCGTCGCCCAGCTCCAGCAGCCGCCCCGCCATCGCCGGGGCCACCCGCGCCAGCTCGCGGGCCTCGTGCACGAGCGCGTTGCCGCTGGCGTACTGCTCCCAGCAGCCGCGGTTGCCGCACCCGCAGCGGCGCCCGTCCGGCACGACCCGGAAGTGCCCGACCTCGGCGCCGATGCCGAACCGGCCCCGGTACAGCTCGCCGTTGAAGATGATGCCGCCGCCGATGCCGGTGCCCAGCGTGATCAGCACGATGAAGTCGTGCCCGCGGCCGGCGCCGTACCGCGCCTCGCCCCACGCGGTGGCGTTGCCGTCGTTCTCCACCACCACCGGCAGCCCGACCCGCTGCTCGACCTTCTCCTTGATGGGCTCGTCCCGCCAGGCCAGATTGGGCGCGAACAGCACGGTCGAGCGGGTCTCGTCGACGAAGCCCGCCGTGCCGAGCCCCACCGCCCGCACGCCCTCGAACTTGCCCTTGAGCAGGTCGACGACCTCGGCGATGACGTCGGCGATCTCCTTGGGGTCGGTGGAGGGGGTGGGTCGCCGCACCTTCTCCAAGATCCGTCCCCCGTCGTCGACCACCCCGGCGGCGACCTTCGTCCCGCCCACATCCACGCCGATGGTCAGGGCCATCTACCGTTCTCCTCCTCCTCGCGGCGCCCCGGACGCATGGAAAACCGTCCGGGTCTAGCCGATGTCGATAGGGTCCGCGGCGGCGCCGCGCCCCGGCCCTCGTGCGTCCGGGCCCGTCCGACCGCCGCGCGTGCGTTCGAACGCCGCCAGCACGTCCAGCGCGGCGGCCACCAGCGAGCGCCCCGCCTCCCGCACGTGCTCGGCCACGTCCGGCCCGGACTCGCGGGCCAGCACGATGGCCCGGCAGACCGGGCAGTCCCGGCACTCGGGCGCGCCGGTGGCGATGCGCGGCGGCTCATCCGGCCCGCGCCGCTCCTCCTCCCTCGCCTCGGCCGTGACGCGGGCCCACACGTCCCCGCCGTCGTCGGCGCCGCCGCGGTCGTCGCGCGGCGCGCCGCCGAGGGCGTCGCCGAACTCCCCGACCCGCTTGCGCAGCGCGCCGAAGAGCCGGATCGCCTCGTCGAGGACGTCGCCTGGCTGCTCGCTCATGAGAGTCATTTTCCACGGTCGCCGAAGGGAAACGCACCGCCGCCCAGGCCGGGGGCGGGGCGCCCCGGAGGGATCAGCCCTCCACGCGCCGTTTGAGGCCCTTGAGGGCCGAGTCGATGATCCGCTTCTCGGCCTTGCGCCGCACCATGCCGATCATCGGCACCCGCACGTCGACGGCCAGCTCGTAGGTGACCTCGGTGCCGCCGTCCACCGGGGCGAGCCGGTACGAGCCGTGCAGCCCGGTGACGACCGAGCCCTTGTCCACCAGCTCCCAGCGCACCTGCTCGTCGCCGTCCCACTGGTAGGCCAGGCCGACGGTGTCGCTGAACGGCCCGCCGTCGAAGGTCAGCCGGGCCCGGCTCGCCCGGCCGTCCGGCCCGGTCTCCTCCACCGTGACCTCGCGGATGCCGCTCGCCCAGCTCGGGTAGGACTCCAGGTCGGCGATCACCGCCATGATCTCGGCCCGGTCGGCCTCGATCGTGATGGAAGAACTCGTCCGGTCCGCCATCGCGCCTTCCTTCGCCTCGTCAGTCGCGGGGCCCCCGCCCGCGAGTCCACCGAAAGTATCCGTCACACCGACAGCGCGTAGGGCACCCCGGTGGCCCGGAAGTGCCCGACGTTGACGCACTCGGTGCGGCCGATGCGGACGCGCCGCGCGAGCGGCTGGTGGACGTGTCCGAACAGAACGTAGCGCGGCTGGGTGTCCCTGATCAGCTCGAGGACGGCCTCGCTGCCGCGTTCGAACCGCCGGGCCACGGTGTCGTACAGCAGCTCGGGCACCGCGGGCGGGATGTGGCAGCACAGCACGTCCACCTCGCCGACCGCGGCGACCTTCGCGTTGTAGGCGTCGTCGTCCAGCTCGTAGGGGGTGCGGTACTCGGTGCGCAGGCCGCCGCCGACGAACCCGAACCGCAGCCCGCCGATCTCGACGGTCTCCCCGTCCAGCACCCGATGCCCGTCGCGCACGTACTCGCCCCACATGTGGGGCAGGTCCACGTTGCCGTAGGTGAGGTAGGCGGGCGCGGGCATGGCCGCGAACAGCTCGGCGTACTGCCTGCGGACGGCGCGTTCGATGTGCGGCCACGCGCCGCCCTCCAGGGAGTCCCACATCCTGCGGGAGAACGCGCGCGCTTCGTCGAAGCGCTTCTGCGTGCGCAACGCGATGAGGTGGTCGGCGTTGTGCCGTCCGAACAGCTCCGCGAAGATGCCCTGCGCATGGTCGGAGTAGTCGATGAACAGGAGCAGGTCGCCGAGGCAGATGAGCGCGTCCGCGCCCTCCCCCGCACGTTTGAGGGCGTCCGCGCGGCCGTGGACGTCGCTCACCACGTGGATCCGCATGAGGCGACTTTAAAGGCGCCGCCCGCCGCGCGCGAGATCAGATCACGCGCCCTGCCGCGACGCGGCCGAGACCAGCGCGCGCCACTCGGCGACCAGGTCCGGGTCCACGGGGTTGTCCCAGGAGCCGTCGGCCCGCACCGCGGTGCCGACGTGGAACGCGGTGACGCCCGCGGCCGCCAGCGGGGCGATGTGGCGGCGGCGCAGCCCTCCGCCCGCCATGATCAGGGACGCGGCGGCCGGGCCCTCGGCGGCGCGCCGCACCAGCGTGTCCAGCCCGGCGTCCACGCCGCGCGGCGAGCCCGCGGTCAGCACCGTGTCGGGTCCGCCGTGCATGGCGCGCAGCGCCCGCCAGGCCGCGGCCGGGTCGGCGGCGTGGTCGATCGCGCGGTGGAACGTCCACGGCAGCGGTCCCGCGGCCGCGGCCAGCTTGCCGGTGGCGCCCAGGTCGGGCTGGCCGAACGGGTCGAGGAAGCCGAGCACGAAGCCGTCGGCGCCGCAGTCGCGCAGCCGCCGCGCCGCCTCCAGCAGCCGCGACAGCTCCCGCCCGGTGGTGCGGAACCCGGCGTTGGCGCGCAGCATGACCCGGATCGGCAGCGTCGTGGCGCGCCGCGCCTCCGCCACGACGTGCGGGTCGGGGGTCAGGCCGTCGGCGGCCATGTCGGCGACCATCTCCAGGCGGTCGGCGCCGCCGTCCTGCGCGGCGCGCGCGTCGTCCGCGCTCAGCGCGATCACTTCGAGCAACGCCATCGCCACGCCCCCGTCCCTTTTCCTGTGCGGTCGCGTTTCACCTGGTGAGCGTAGGCGAGGGCGGATGGGCTCGACCGCGGGACGACGCGGCCTTTGCCCGTCTGTTACTGGGGACGCGTCGGCCGCGCGGCGGCCTCGCCGCGGCGCGGACGACGGGCGGAAGCACGACACGACGGACGTTTTCCTACTCACGGGTACCCTTCGGGCCAGAGGACCCTGTACCGTCGTGCCCGCCGACCTTCGAGTTGTGATACGCAGTGTCCACCCCGCGGTCGGATCCGCACGGTTCCGACCCGCACAAACGCACCCGCACAGTTCGATCGAGGAGTGGCCGTGCGCGAGTTCAGCGTCCCCGCGATGGTGGAGGTCTCCGACTCCGCCAACCTGACCGACGCACCGTTCTCCCGGGCCGCCGACCGGCCCGGGCAGGTCATGCTTCGGCGCAAGGAGGGCGAGTCCTGGCGCGAGGTCACCGCCCGCGAGTTCGCCGCCGAGGTGACGCGGGTCGCCAAGGGCCTGGTGGCGGCGGGCGTGCGGCCCGGCGACCGGGTGGCCCTGATGTCGCGCACCCGCTACGAGTGGACGCTGATCGACTACGCCGTGTGGGCGGCGGGCGCGGTCACCGTGCCGATCTACGAGACGTCCTCGGCCGAGCAGGTCGAGTGGATCCTCTCCGACTCGGGCGCCGTCTGCGCGTTCGCCGAGACCGAGGCCCACGGCGCGACGATCGACGAGGTCCGGGGCAGGCTCCCGGACCTCAAGCACGTGTGGGTCATCGACTCCGGCGGCGTCGACGCCGCCGCCGCGCTCGGCGAGGAGCTGGACGACGCGGTGATCGAGGAGCGGCGCCGGTCCCGCACCCGCGACGACCTGGCCACCCTCGTCTACACCTCCGGCACCACCGGCCGCCCCAAGGGCTGCGAGCTGACCCACGGCAACCTGGTGCTCACCGCCCGCAACGCGGTGCAGGGCGCCATCGCCGAGGTCGCCGTGGACGGCAGCAGCACGCTGCTGTTCCTGCCGCTGGCGCACGTGTTCGCGCGGCTGATCCAGGTCGCCACCATCGAGGGCGGGATCGTCCTCGGCCACAGCGACATCGCCGGCCTGCTGCCCGACCTGGCCTCGTTCCGGCCGACGTTCCTGCTGGCCGTCCCGCGCGTGTTCGAGAAGGTCTACAACGGCGCCGAGCAGAAGGCCATCGCCGAGGGCAAGGGCAAGATCTTCAAGGCGGCCGCCGACACCGCCATCGCCTACAGCAGGGCGCTGGACGGCGGCCGCGGGCCGGGGCTGGGGCTGCGGCTGCGGCACAAGCTGTTCGACGCGCTGGTGTACAAGAAGCTGCGGGCCGCGGTCGGCGGCGAGGTGAAGTACGCCGTCTCGGGCGGCGCCGCGCTCGGCGAACGGCTCGGCCACTTCTTCCGCGGGGTGGGCATCACCATCCTGGAGGGCTACGGGCTGACCGAGACCACCGCCCCGGCCACCGTCAACCGGCCGAGCGCGCTGCGCATCGGCACCGTCGGCCAGCCGATCCCCGGCACCACCGTCCGCATCGCCGACGACGGCGAGGTGCTGGTCAAGGGCGTCAACGTCCTGCGCGGCTACTGGAACAACGAGGCCGCCACCAAGGAGGCCCTGGACGACGGCTGGTTCCACACCGGCGACCTGGGCGCGCTCGACGAGGACGGCTTCCTGCGCATCACCGGCCGCAAGAAGGAGATCCTGGTCACCGCGGCGGGCAAGAACGTCGCGCCCGCCCCGCTGGAGGACCGGCTGCGCGCGCACCCGCTGATCAGCCAGTGCCTGGTGGTCGGCGACGGCCGCAAGTTCATCAGCGCGCTGATCACCCTGGACGAGGAGGCGCTCGGCCCCTGGAAGGAGCGGCACGGCAAGCCCGCGGGCATGACGCTGGACGAGCTGCGCCGCGACCCCGACGTGATCGCCGAGATCGACGCGGCGGTGGCCGAGGCCAACAGGTCGGTCTCGCACGCCGAGGCGATCAAGAAGTACCGCATCCTCGGCGTCGACTTCACCGAGGCGGCGGGCCACATCACCCCCAGCCTCAAGGTCCGCCGCCACGCGGTGATGAAGGACTTCGCCGACGAGATCGAGGCGATGTACGAGGGCTGACGGCCCTCACGACGGAGCAGGCCGGCCCCAGAGCCGGTTAGAGGGGCGACGACAGGGCGGCGACGGCCTCGGCGACGGGGGTGTCGCCGCCCACGAGTTCCAGGGTGCGCCGGTTCACCGACGGGGCGTCCAGCAGGGCCGCGATCACCGCGGCGACGTCGTCGCGGGCGACCTCGGCGCGGCCGACCGGGGGCTCGGCCAACGTGACGCGGCCGGTGCCCGGGTCGTCGGTGAGCCGGCCGGGGCGGAGGATCACCCAGTCCAGGTCGCGGGCGCGCAGGTCGTCCTCGGCCTCGCCCTTGGCCTTGACGTAGGCGGCCCAGACCTCGTCGGCGCCCGGCCGGGGCGGCTGCCCGGCGCCCATGGAGGAGATCTGGACGAACCGCCGGACGCCCGTGCGCTCGGCGGCGTCGGCCATGAGGACCGAGGCGGCGCGGTCCACGGTGTCCTTGCGGGCGGCGCCGCTGCCCGGCCCGGCCCCGGCGGCGAACACGACCGCGTCGGCGCCGTCGACGTGCCGCGCGACCTCGGCCACGCCGACGCGCTCCAGATCGCACACGACGGGCTCGGCGCCCGCGGCCCGCACGTCGTCGGCGTGCGCGGGGTTGCGGAACAGGGAGCGCACCCGGTCGCCCCGGGCGGTCAGCAGCCTGGCCAGCCGCAGCGCGATCTTCCCGTGGCCTCCGGCGATCACAACGTCCATGCGGCCGATCCTAGGCGGACGCCCCTGGCGCGGCGCACAGCGCACGTCCTCCCGCGCGCCGTGCGGAGCGGCGCGCCCGCGCGGTGCGACGGCCGTACGACGCGGACGGCCGGTGGGGACGCCCCGCAAGAGCGTCCTCACCGGCCGTGCGTCCGAGGGCCGACGGCGGCTAGCTGCAGCGGCGGCCGCTGTTGATGCAGTTGACGACGGTCCGCATCAGGCTGTCGGGCATGACGTTGACGAAGTCGCCGTGGTCGGTCACCGGCTTGTGCGCCTGCTCGGGGAAGGAGTCCAGGGCGAACGCGAGCGGCCGGTTCGGCAGGTTGTAGCGCAGCGTCATGCGCAGCTGCGGGATCGCCCGGGTGCCGGCCGGGCAGGCGCCGGACTGGTCGGGGAACACCACGTGCGAGCGGTGGTTGGCGCTGTCGGTGTTCTGGCCGTCCCAGCAGCTGGGGAACTCCAGAATGCGGGTCAGCCGGCTGCCGCGGGGGCACAGCGGGTACTTGTCGGTGAACCCTCGGTTCTCCTGGCCGGAGCAGGTCCACAGCGCACGCGCGTTGGCGGTGCCGTTCGTACCCGCCTTGGCGTCACCGGTGATGACGCGCATGAACCTCGGCATCGCGACGACCTTGCTGCGGGGGTTGCCGCGGAATTCCATCCGCGCCTCCACTGGCAGCACGATCCGGCCGATGTTCCCGTCGGCCGCGCTCTCCGCCGCCGTCGGGGAGTCGTCCCGCTGGGTGCGGTTGCGCATCACGGGCCAGAAGTAGGCGGACTTGTCGCCTCGGGCGCACGTGGTGCCCGCCGCCGCCAGGCTCTCGTCGGTGGACTGCCCGTCGGTCGACAGATTGCCGACGTAGTCGTGGGTGTGGTGGGCGCCGTTCCGGACTCCGGGCGCCGTGATGAAGTTGTCGGGGTTGTGGTGCCGGTTCTGGTTGGTTCCGCAGCGCGACACGAACGTGCCGCGCGAGCCGTTGCGGCCGACGCGCGGCTGGTTGCGCCGCGGGGCCTGCGCGATCGGGGCGAAGTCGCCGCGGTTGGGACCGGGGACGACCCCCTGGCCCTGCCCTTGATCCTGGCCGCCTTGGCCCTGGCCTCCCTGGCCGCCCTGGCCCTGGTCCTGACCGCCTTGCCCTTGGTCCTGGCCGCCTTGGTTCTGGCCGTCCCCGGGGGCTCCGGTGCCCGGTGCCTGCCCGCCGGGAGCCTGGTCGCCAGGCGCCTGGTCGCCCGGTGCCTGCCCGCCGGGAGCCTGCCCGCCGGGCGCCTGGTCACCGGGAGCCTGGTCGCCAGGCGCCTGGTCACCGGGCATCTGCCCGCCGGGGTCGTTTCCGCCGCGCTGCCCGCCGCGCGGGTCGCCGGGCATCGCGGCGGCGGACCGCTCCCCGGGCGCCGCCCAGGCCACTGGCTGGGAAACCGAGGCCGCCACCAGCAGCGCTGCCGGAACGGCCACGGCGATGGCTTTCTTCTTGTGCATTGAGATCTCCCTTGAAAGCGGGGTCGGGGACCTATTTGGAGACGAGGGACTCCTCGGTGGCCAGACCCGTGCTCTCCAGCAATGTCAAATGGGTGTTGACGTAGCGCAGCGCACGCTCGGCGAAAGCGCGCATTTCGGTGTTCTTCGTCTCGGAGCGCACCCGGGCGATGGTCGGGAAGACCTTTCCGTGCGCGGTGCGCAGCCGCAGCACGAAGACCTTGTCGAAATCGGCCCCGGTCGCCTGCGACATCTCCCGCAGCCAGCCCTGCTGGTCGCGGTTGGGCTGGCTGGGCAGCAGCACGCCCAGCCGCTGGGCCGTGGTGCGGGTGTCGGCGTCCAGCTGCGCGTGCTGCTCGGCGATCATCTGGCCGACCTCCTTGACCTTGGCGCTGCCCGCCCGCTGCTGGGCCATCTGGCCCGCGGGGCCCTCCCACAGGCCGGCCAGGCGCACCTTGACCAGCAGGTCGCGGTCGAGCGGGCTCAGCGGCCCCCACCGGGTCTCGGTCGTGGCGCCGGTGAGCTTCCCGGACACGCCCGGCTCACCCGGCGGCCGCAGCACCACGAACAGCGCGGCCCCCACCGCGACGACCGCCACCGCGACCAGGAGCACCTGGCTGCGGCCGAAACGCCGCAGCACCCGAAGCTCCGCCGCTCCGTATGACTTTCCCACGCGATGTCCTTTCCTTTTCCAAGATCGCGTCGGTCGACCCGACGGGGGTCATCGATCGATACGCGCCCGCTCGGTTCTCCGGTTCATCCGAATCAGCTTTTTTCTGCGTCAACCGTTGCGGCTTTTCCGGGCAGCGTGAACGCACGCGCGAGCGCCGCGCGTGCGGTCGAGATGCGGTGTCATCGAGGCGGCACGGCCCGATGGCGGGCGGGCGGCGCGGTCGACGGGCGCCGGTCGCGCCGCCGCGCCGCCCGCGGGTCATGCCGGCGTCACCCGCAGGGCGAGGGCCGGGCACATCGCGATGGCGCGCTGCACGTCCCGCTCCATCCAGGTCGGGATCTCGTTGCCCAGCACCTGAGGGAAGCCGTAGCGGTCCAGCTGGATCAGCTCCGGGAGCAGGTACGCGCACAGGCCGTGGCCGTCGCAGCGCCCCCAGTCGATGGACACCTTGCCCTCGGTGCCCTTCGGGACGGGCAGCGGCAGCACCCCGAAGGTCTTCAGGCCGCAGTCGCCGCCGCGCATGTGCATCCGGATGTCGTCGACGAAGGTGTCCATCGCCGACAGCACGAACTTGGCGGTGCCGTCGGGGTGCGAGCAGGCGCCCCGGCCCCGTCCGATCCCGGCGGCGCGCCGCACGTCGTCCGGGATCGCCGCCCCGCCCATCAGCGCGTTCAGCGCGCGCACGATCTCCGGCAGGCCGAGGCGGCACGGGCCGCACTGCCCCGCCGAGTCGCGCGCCAGGTACGACGCGATGCGGGTGACCTCGCCCAGCGGGCAGGTGCCCTCGGCGAGCGGCACGATGATGCCCGCGCCGACCGTTCCGCCCACCTTCCGCATCCCCTTGCGGGACAGGACGGCCATGCCCACCTTCTGCAGGTCCAGCCAGATGCCGTGGTAGCCGCCCACGAGCACGGCCTGGTAGGGCGGGACGTCGCAGTAGTCCAGGACGGTCTGCAGCGGCGTGCCCAGCGGCGCCTCCACCACCTTGGTGCCGCCGATGGTCAGCAGCGTCGTGCCGGGCTCGTCCTCGGTGCCCGCCGACGCGTACAGGTCGGGTCCGAGCGAGGTCAGCACCGCGAGCTGCGCGAACGTCTCGGTGTTGGACAGCAGGGTCGGGCAGCCGTCCACGCCGCGCTCGGCCGCGCGGACCTTGCGGGTCGGCGGCACCGGCCGCTCGCCGTTGATGGCGTTGATGACGGCGCCGGCCTGCCCGGAGATGAACCGCTCGGTCAGCAGCACCACCCGGGCCGGCATGCGCCGTTCGGTGATGGCGGCCCGCACCGAGCGGGCGGCCTCCTCGCTCTCCACCGCCACCACGATGCGGCGGGTGCCCAGCGCGGTGGCGGCGATCTCGGCGCCGTCCAGCACCAGGTGCGGGGCCCGGGTGAGCAGCACCTTGTCCTTGTAGCTGGCGGGCTCGCCCTCCGCCCCGTTGACCACCACGACCGCGTCCTCGCTGTCCCGGCGGCCGTCCTGCTCCTCGCCGGGCAGCAGGTTGGCCGGGTCGGCGGACGGGTACCGGATGCGCGACGCGACGGCCATGAGCTTGCGGGCGAACGGGAAGCCCGCGCCGCCGCGGCCCCGCAGGTCGACCTGTTCGCACATCTTCACCAGGTCCTCCAGCACCGGCGTGTGCAGCTTGCCGTGCACGGCCAGGTGCCGGCTGAGGTCCAGGCGATCGAACCGGTCGAAGCCGAGCGTCAGCCGTGGGCCGCCGATGTTGCCGACGGTGATCGCGGAGGTGGACGTCATCGCACCGTTTCACCACCCCGTGCACCCGCCTGAGGCACGGACATCGGGTCGGCGACGCCGGGCGCCTGCGCCATGGTGCGCTGCGCGACGGTGGACGGGTCGGTCAGGTCCTGGCCGACGTAGCGGATCTCGCGCGGCTTGCCCGCCGCGAACAGCCGGGTGACCAGGCCCAGGAAGACGGCGCCGGCGCACAGGATGTAGCTGAGGTTCACCCAGTTGGCCGCCGCGCGCCCGGCGGTGAGACCGTGGATCAGGGCCAGCGGCCAGGCGACGTAGGCGACGGCGTGCATGGAGCGCCACAGCCACGGCGCGCCGCCGCGGAAGGCGAACCGCACCCGCAGCACGCCGGTCACCCCGAGGAAGATCATCATCTCCATGGCGAGGGTGCCGAGGCCGATCGGCCCGAAGCTGGGGATGACGATCTGCGCCGGGGAGGCCAGCCCGCCCAGCACCTTCACGGTGAAGTGCGCGATCACGCACGTCACCGACAGCAGTGAGGCCGCCCGGTGCACGCCCTGGATCAGCACGCGGTGCCGGATGTGCAGGATGAACCGGTCGGTGGCCAGCAGGCCGGTGACCACCGCCGCGGTCAGCGTCAGCAGCGTGAACACGCCCACGTAGTAGTTCAGGAACGCCTGCACCCGACCGGCCGCGGCGGCTCCCGGAGGGGTCGCCGCCCCCACCAGTACCAGCACCGAGGCGAGCGCGATGGCCCACAGCGCCCAAGACGGCAGGACGGGCTCGTCGCTACTGCGGATCTTCACTGGTCGAACTCCTCTTCGGTGTTGCGGAAGGCGCGGGATTCTCCTGGTCGGTCTCGGACTTCTTGCCGCCGCCCTTGCCGTTGCCGCCCTTGCCGGACTCGCCGCCCTCGTCCTGGCCCGGCGGGATCTCCTCGTCCTCGGGCGGCACCGGGCCGAGATTGGCCAGCAGGCCGCCGGGGAGCACCTGCATCAGCCCGCGCTGGGCGAACCCCAGCAGCGGATCGGCCTGCTCGCGGAACGTCCAGCCGCCGATCCGCGCCCCCTCCAGCGGCACCGCCTCCTCGCCGCGGCGCAACCCGAACTGCACCTCGGCGCGCGGGGAGGGCGCGCCGCCGCAGGGCCGCGCGGTCCCGGTGCGTCCCAGCGGGGCGCCGCGCCGCACCAGGCTGCCGTCCCGCTGGGGGGTGACCGCGGTCACCCGGTAGTACGCGCTGGCCAGACCGCTGTCGTGCACCACCATGACCAGCGCGTTGCCCGCGTTGTCGCGGCAGAAGCGGTAGACCCGGCCGTCGCCGGCGGCCAGCACGCGCCCGTCGCCTCCGGAGAAGGCGAGCGTGCCCAGCGGCCGCCCCGGCTGCGCGCCGCCGTCGGCGGCGGTGCCCATCGTCCAGATGTCGCCGATCTTCCAGGGCAGCATGAGCCGGTCGCCGACGCGGGACCCGTTGGTCGCGGCGGCGGCCTGCTGGGCGGTGATGCCGCTGAAGCGCGCCAGCGCCCGCGCCTCCTCGGGCGGCATCACGGAGGCGGGCATGCGGCCGAGCTGGGCGGCGAACGCGCTGGAGCCCGACAGCGCGGTCTGCCAGCGTCCCAGCGACCAGCGCGCCACGAAGAACGCCACCTCGGGCATCGTCGAGCGGTTCTGCGGCACCGGGATCACGGTGGTGCCGAACGCCCATGTCCGGTCGGGGCTCATGCGGATGGTGGCGACGATGGGCTGCCCGGTCACCTCGGCCCCGTAGGCCAGCCGGGCGGCCGGGCCGCGCTCCTGCAGGGTGACGCGGCGGATCTGCGCGGTCAGCGTCTCCACGTCGGGCGCGGCCGGCGCGGACGCGCCGGGGGTCTGCGCGGGGCGCTGCGAGGGCTGCTCGCGCTGCGGTCGGGTCGTCTTGTCGCGCTCGTCGGGCAGCGCGCCCGCCGACCCGGCCTGCTGCGGCGTGCCGATGGGGCCGCCTTCGATGACGGCGCGCTCCACGACAGCCAGCAGGGAGAGGCCGACGACGACGGACAGGGTGAGCGCGCCCGCGCTCAGCCGGTCGGTCTGCCCGAGCTTGATCCGCGGGCGCGGTGCGGCGGGCCGGGCGTCGTCCCGGCGCCGTGCCCGGTCCGACGGACGCCCGCCTCTCCAGGCGCGGCGCTCGCTCTTGCCGCGCGGCCCGGGCGAGAACACCCTCTCCTCGCGCGTCGCGCGCGCCGGGGCGCTGTCATCGAACGCACGGTCATCGAACGCACGGTCATTGAAGGCACGGTCATTGAAGGAACGGTCATCGAACGCACGCGGCCGCGCCCCGAGGTCGCGGCGAAGCGGCATGACGCGCGGGCCGGACGCCGGGCCCGCAGGGCCGGCCGCCGCGCCGACCGCGCCGGAGGCGAGGCCGCCCGGTTCCGAGGCGAACGCCCGCGGCCGCAGTCCTCGGGCGGTGAGGTCCTCGGTGGTGTCGAGGTCGCTGTCGAATCGCCCGCCGGCCGGGAAGCGGGAGCTGGGGTGCTCTGCGGGCGAGCGCCGCTCGCTGAGGGGGCGCATGGGTGCGCGCCGCTCGCGCCGGGGCGGTTCGGTCGCGGGCCGCTTCAGCGGTGCGCCGAGGGACGGTGCGGACGGCCCACGAGGACTCGCTTCGTCGAGGAGCGTCTCTTCCGATGAACGCTTGCCGAACAGCCATTCCTCGGCCACGCCGTCCGACCCGGAACGCTGCGACCGCGCCCGCTGCCGCTGCTGCGGCCGCCGGCTCCGGGAGCGCCGGCCTCCGCCCGGCCGGTCCTCCCAGAAGCGCGCGTACGCGTCCTGCGAGGTCGCAGAGGTCTCCTGCGGAGACACGCGAGTCGCCTGCGGCGACGCATGGGTGAAGCCTTGAGACGCATGCCTGCCGTCGCGTTGCGCCATGCCCCTCTCCTGTGGAAGGGAGGCGGAGCGCTCGGCGAACGAGGGCACAGGTCCGCACCGCACCGGGCCCGCTCATACCCGGCGCTGGTTCCCTGAGACAGTGCGGCCGCCACCGTGGGAGCCCGCTCTGCTCCGGTGGCGTCCGGGGGCCTCCCCTCCTCGGGGCGGGCCCGCACCCACGGAGCATACGCCCCATGAGCCACTTGGATGCGCATCGACGACAAAATTTCCATCTCCGCCGATGCCATACGCACGAGTCCGGCGAGCGGTTCGGGCATGTCGGCGGCCACGTCCGGCCCGCCGCGCGACCGCCGGACGGTTCGGCGAGCCGCGCGAATGAGACGAGGATCACGTTCGGGCCGCCCCGCGCGGGCGGCGGGCCGCGCGCTCCCAGGACCGCCCCGAAGGCGACGTCGCCCCAGGCAGGTCGGCGATCCGCCGGTCGCGGCCGGTCGCATCGGGGCTTAGCACCGTCTGATTTATCCCTTAAGTGGCCCATAACAGACTTCGCGGCGTCGTCCGGCCGGCCTAGCGTCGACGCCGTCATCGGCCGCCGACACGACCGGAGGAGGTGCCCCGATGAACGATCACCGCAGCGGGGAGGCCCACCCCTTCTCCCGCACCGTCGCGGCCGAATGCCGGGGTCTCGCCCCGGACTCCCGTCCGCGCACCGCCGATCCCCCCGACCCGGCCCGTTTCCGCCGGGCGCCCGCCTCCAGCACCTCCCCCACTCAGGGCGCCGAGGCCGGCATCGCGGGGATCACCCGTCCTCCTCGACACGGGCCGCGTGCACCTGGTCGACGGGAGCCGGGGCGTCCCCACCCTGTCGCCTCCCTTCGCGCGGGGGACGGCCCCCGCGCCCCCGCGGCGGCCGCGCGGCGGATCTCCGCTCCGCCGACGGCCCGCTGCGCTCGTCCGGCCGACCGGTTCCGCGGCGGACGCCCCGCAGACGGCGCGGCGGCGGGGAACCGCCGCGGAACCGGCCCCTCCTCTCCGCCTCCGGGCGACGCGACCGCCGTCGGCGCCGTCGGCATGGCGGGCGCCGCGGACCTCGCGCTCGGGGGCACGGCGACCCTGTCGTCCACCGGGACCCTGTCGTCCACCGGACGGCGCCGGCACGCGTCGGCCGCCGGACGATGAGCCCGCGGGGCCGTCCGTCGGCGCGCTACGGGCGGCCCCGCGCGACCAGGTCCATTTCGGCGTCCACGTTCGGCGTGCGACGGTGACTACGGCCTGAGCAACGCGTCGAGACGCGCCGCCTGGACCTCCCACCGCCACTCGGTCTCCACCCAGTGGCGTCCCCGCTGCCCCATCTCCCGTGCCTTCCCGGGGTCGCGGAGCAGGTCCACCAGGGCGGCGGCCACGGCCGCCACCGAACGCCCCGGCACCACCACGCCCGTCTCGCCGTCCAGAACGGCGTCGGGCGCTCCACCGGAATCCCCCGCGACGACGGGCAATCCGGTGGCGGACGCCTCCAGGTAGACGATCCCGAGGCCCTCGACGTCCAGTCCCCGGCGGCGCGTACGGCACGGCATGGCGAACACGTCGCCCGCGTCGTAGTGGGCGGGCAGCTCCTCCCACGGCACGCTGCCGGTGAACACCACCGCGCCGGCCACGCCGAGAGAATCGGCCATGCGCTCAAGGCGCGCACGGTACGGCCCCCCACCGACGAGCAGCAGCGCCGCGTCCGGAACGGCGCGCATCACCCGGGGCCAGGCATGGATGAGCGCGTCCTGCCCCTTGCGCGGCACCAGCCGCGACACGCACACCACGACGGGCCGTCCCGTCAGGCCGTACCGCTTCCGGATCTCCTCACCCCCCGCCCCAGGGAAGAAGACCTTCTCGTCCACCCCTGGTGCGAGACGCGCCATGCGGGCGGCGGCGGCAGGGGACAGCGCCTTGGCCATACGCGAGCGCGTGTACTCCCCCAGATACGTCAACACGTCGACGGTGTCGCCGATACGGCGCAACACCCGCCGCGCCACGGGCAGCGCCGCCCATCCGGCCTCGTGCCCATGGGTGATGCCGACGAAGCGCTCCGCCCCGTATCGGCGCAACGGCGAGGCGAGCAACCCCAGGGGCGCCGCAGCCCCGAACAGCACCGAATCGCACCCCTCGGACCGGACGAGCTCCCCCGCACGGCGCAGCACGCTCGGCTCCGGCAGCATCAGCGACGTGGGATGCCGCACCACCGGGAACGGCTGAGCCGCGTCGAAGGCCGCCGCCCCCTTCCAGGCGGGGGCGTACACCACGACCGAACCGGCCGGGCGCCGCAACGCCAGGTTGTGCACGAACGCCTGGATGCCGCCCGGTCGCGGCGGGAAGTCGTTGGTGACGACGAGGGTGCGCGTGGAATCCATCGGCCTGTCCGTCGGTCTGGTGGCAGGAGGCGAAGTCTGGCGGCAAGAGGCGAAGTCGCACGAGGGCCCGCCACCGTGTGCGCGGTGACGGGCCCTCGTCTCAGACGATGCGGGGAATGCTAGCGGCTGAGCTCCTTCTGCTCGGCGCCGGCGCGCTCCCCTTCCTCGACCTCGTGGTGCTCGCCGTGGTGGCCCCGGTCCTCGACGGGGATGTCGTCGAGGGTCCAGCCACGGTTGAGGCGCGAGCGCAGGAAGCCCATCGGGCCCTTGGTGCCCGGCGCCGGGATGCCGCTGCCGTCCACCGCGGGCGCCTCGGGCTTGGCGTTCTCCTTGCTCAGGATGACCGCCTTCTCCTCCTCGCGGACCGGCACGTGCCGCTCGCTGAACTTGCCCTCGGGCGACATGACGATGATGCCGCTCTCCACGCCGTGGTCGATCACCGCCGCGTCCCGGCGCTGCAGGCCCAGGCAGATCCGCTTGGTGACGATGTACGCCAGGATCGGCCCGGCGAAGATCGCGACCCGGAAGAACCACGTGGTCTTGAACAGCTCGACGTGGAACTTGTCGGCGAGCACGTCGTTGGCGCCCGCCAGCCACAGCAGCCCGTAGAAGGTGACGGCCGCCACGCCCACGCCGGTGCGGACCGGGGCGTTGCGCGGACGCTCCACGACGTGGTGGCTGCGGTTGTCGCCCGTCACCCACCGCTCGAGGAACGGCCAGGCCGCCGCGCCGCCGAAGACGATGCCCAGCGGCAGCGTCGCGGGGATCAGCACGTTCAGGCTGAGCGTGTGCCCCCAGGCGGTGATCTCCCAGTTGGGCATGATGCGCAGCGCGCCCTCGAGCACGCCCATGTAGAAGTCGGGCTGCGAACCCGCCGAGATGGCGCCCGGGTCGTACGGCCCGTACAGCCAGATCGGGTTGATCTGGGTGACCGTGGACAGCAGCGCCGTCACCCCGAAGGTGAACATGAAGAAGGCGCCCGTCTTGGCCATGAACACCGGGTAGAAGGGGTAGCCGTAGACCTGCTTCTCGGACTGGTTGCGGCTCGGCATCGCGGTGTGCTTCTGATGCCACATGATCATCATGTGCGCGGTGACCAGCGCCAGGATGACCCCCGGGATCAGCAGCACGTGCAGGGTGAACAGGCGCGGGATGAGGTCCCCGTGGTTGCCCTCGGGGAACTCGCCGCCGAACAGGAACATGTACCCGTAGGTCCCGACGAGCGGGACCGCCTCCAGCACGCCCTGCGTGATCCGCAGACCGGTGCCCGACAGCAGGTCGTCGGGCAGCGAGTAGCCGAACAGGCCCTCCACCATGCCCAGCGTGAACAGGACGATGCCGATCAGCCAGTTCAGCTCGCGCGGCTTGCGGTAGGCGCCGGTGAAGAACACCCGCAGCATGTGCGCCATGATCGCCGCCATGAACAGGACGGCGGCCCAGTGGTGGATCTGCCGCATGAGCAGACCGCCGCGCACGTCGAAGCTGATGTGCAGCGCCGAGGCGTACGCCTCGGACATCTTCACGCCGTTGAGCTTGGTGTACGACCCCTCGTAGATCACCTCATGCATGCTCGGCTTGAACCACAGCGTGAGGAACGTGCCGGTCAGCAGGAGGATGACGAACGAGTACAGGGCGATCTCGCCCAGCATGAACGACCAGTGGTCGGGGAACGCCTTGCGCGCGTTGCGCTTGAAGAAGTTGGTGGACCCCAGACGGTCGTCGAGGAAGTTCAGCGATCCCTCGACCGCCTTCGGCGCGGCCGGTGCGGTCTGGCTCATCCGCGCTCCCAGAAGCTCGGCCCGATCGGCTCGGGGAAGTCGCCGGTGGCCACCAGGTAGCCGTCCTCCTCGGCCAGCGGCAGCTGCGGCAGCGGCCGCGCCGCCGGGCCGAAGACGACCTTCGCCGCGTCGGTGGCGTCGAAGGTGGACTGGTGGCACGGGCACAGGATGTGGTGGGTGGTCTGCTCGTACAGCGCCGCCGGGCAGCCCACGTGCGTGCAGATCTTCGAGTACGCCACGATCCCGTTGACGTCCCACCCGCGGGCCCGCATGCGCGGCGACATCTTGTCCGGCGGGACGTTGATCAGGATCGTGACCGCCTTGGCGATCTCGTTGAGCGGGTGCTCGGAGTGCTCCTCGATCCCCTCCGGAACCACGGTGATCATGCCTCCGGGGGTGGCGAAGTCGCTGACCTTCAGCGGCTTGTTGGTGCCGTCCACCACCAGGCGCACGCCCTTCTTGCCCTGCGCCTTGGCCCTGCGGACGGCCTCGCCCCAGTAGGTGTGCCGCAGCCGCTTCTCCGGCAGCGGACCGAGGTCGCGCAGCAGCACCAGCGGCGCAAGGCCCAGCGGGGCGGCGGCCAGCAGGAGCGTGCGCCGCAGCAGCGGCCGCTTGGTGATGCCGCTCTCCTGGGCGCCCTCGAGGAACGTCTTGGCGAACGACTCGCGGGTGGCGTCGTCGGCGCGCAGCTCGTGCCGCTCCTGCACGACCGGCTGGCTGGTCATCAGCCGGCGCACCCAGATGGTGATGCCGACGGCCATGGCCAGGAACGCCAGCGTCATCGTGCCGCCGAGCCACAGGTTGGACTCGCGGGCCCGCTCGATGCCGTGCATGCCGCCGTCGCGGCCGCTCCACCCGATGTAGTAGGCGATGAACGCCACGCTGGCGGCGAAGGCGAGCACGAAGAGCGAGGCCACCACGCGCTCGGCGCGCTTGGCCGCCTGCTCGTCGAGCTCCTCGCCGGCGCCCTCGGGGGCGGCGGTGTCGCCCTCCGGCAGCAGGCGCCGCTCGGCGGCGGGGGACGGCGTGCCGACCACCCGTCCGGGCGCGCCGCCCTCCTCCCGCGGCTGCTGCTCGCCGCCGGTGCTGTGGTCCTTGTTGTCGCTCATGACTTCTTCAGCTTCTTCGGCTTCTTCGCGGTGATCCACATCGCCGCCAGGACGAGCAGGCCGAGGCCGATCAGCCAGCCCGCCAGGCCCTCGGAGACCGGGCCGATGCGGCCCAGGCCGTTACCGCCGGGGTTGGGCTCCTCGCGGGTCTTCACCAGGTAGGCGATGATGTCCCGCTTGTTCTCGGGCGTCAGGGTGGTGTCGTTGAACACCGGCATCGCCTGCGGGCCGGTCAGCATGGCCTCGTAGATCTGGGTCGGCGTCACATCGTCGCTGTCCAGCGGCGGGGCGTACTTGCCGCCGGTCAGCGCACCGCCCGAGCCCACGAAGTTGTGGCACTGGGCGCAGTTGGTCCGGAACAGCTTGCCGCCGACCGCCGCGTCGCCCTTGTCCGGGTCCACCTGGTCGGCGGTCGGCACGGCGGGGCCGCCGCCCAGCGAGGCGATGTAGGCGCGCAGGTCGGCCAGGTTCTTCTCGGCCTGGGCCTTCTTCTTCTCGGCCGCCTCGCGCTGCTCCGGGTCGTGGTAGTCGGTCTTGATGTTGACGTCGAACTCGGGGATCGGCCGTTTGCGCGGCATCTGCGCGCCCGGGTTCATCGCCGGCATGCGGCCCGTGCTGACCTGGAAGTCGACCGAGGCCGCACCGACCCCCAGCAGGCTCGGCGCGAGCGGCTTTCCGTTGGCGTCCTTGGTGCCCTCGGCGTTCTGGCCGTGGCAGCTGGCGCAGTTCTTGTTGTACAGCTGCCGGCCGTTCTCGAGATCCTCTTGTGCCTGGGCGATGCCGGCCGCCTCGGCGCGGCCGTTCTGCGGCGTGAAGCCGGCATAGATGGCGCCGATCGCCGCCAGGGCCGCCAGGACGACGGCGTAACCCGCCCATGGGCGCCGTCGCCATGCGGTGAACCTTTTCACGGAAATCCCCGTTCGGGTCATGGTCGTCGGTACGAGGGTCAGATCGTCAGATGTCGAGCAGGTAGATCGCGCCGAACAGGCCGATCCACACCACGTCGACGAAGTGCCAGTAGTACGAGACCACGATCGCGCTCGTCGCCTGCTCGTGGGTCCAGCGCTTCGCAGCGTAGGTGCGGCCCAGCACGAAGAGGAACGCGATCAGCCCGCCCGTCACGTGCAGGCCGTGGAAGCCGGTGGTCATGTAGAAGACCGACCCGTACGCCGAGGAGGACAGGGTCAGGCCGTCCTTGGTGACCAGCTGGTAGTACTCGTAGCACTGGCCGGCCACGAAGTACGCGCCCATCAGGAACGACAGGACGTACCACTCGCGCAGGCCCCAGCCGCGCACGTTGAGCAGGCCGCCGGAGCGGCCCACCTTGCCGGCCTCGGCCTTGAACACGCCCATCTGGCAGGTCACGGACGAGAGCACCAGGATCGTGGTGTTCACCGCCGACAGCGGCAGGTCGAGCTCGGCGCCCGGCCACGCGTCGTGCCCCTCCTGGCCGATCGTCACGGAGCGGATCGTGAAGAACATCGCGAACAGAGCCGCGAAGAACATCAGCTCGGACGACAGCCAGACGATCGTCCCCACGCTGACAAGGTTGGGACGGTTCGCCCGAGCGTGAGGTGTTGTATCTATCGCGGTTGCTGTTGCCACGGGCGACATTATTACGTCACCCCTCCCCCGACCCGTGCATGACCCCCCATCTGCGGCTCATGAAGGTGTTCACACGGCGGCTCGACAGCGCCGCCGTGCGCAGGTGAGCACAACGTCCGGAACGCCTGTGCGCGGGGGCGTTCGCGGCCCTTCGCGGCCGTCGGATCTGGGCCGCCGCGCGCGCGTGCGGGCGCTGCCTCGCTCCCCGGCGCGCGGAACGGGTAGCCTTCTCTCCCATGAGCACCGCGCCGGAGCGCCCGATGAAGGTTCTCGTCTACAGCGACGACGCCGACACCCGGGCCCAGATCAAGATGGCGATCGGCCGCCGTCCCGCCGCCGACCTGCCGAAGGTGGAGTTCGTCGAGATCGCCACCCAGCCCGCGGTGGTGGAGCGGTTGGACCGCGGCGACATCGACGTCATGGTGGTCGACGCCGAGGCGCAGCCCGCCGGGGGCCTCGGGGTCTGCCGGCAGGCCAAGGACGAGGTCTACGACTGCCCGCCGGTGCTCGCGATCATCGCCCGGCGCGACGACGGCTGGCTGGCGACCTGGTCGCGGGCCGACGCCGTGGTCAGCCTGCCGCTGGACCCGATGGCGGTGGCGCGCGCCGTGGCCGACCTGATGCGCCGGCGCGTCGGCGACCGCCTCCCGGCCGTCTAGCCGCCGCGGGCGCACCGTGCCCGGCCGCCCCGCGGCCGGGGTGCCCTTGTCCGATCGACCCTGTCCGGGGGAACACCATGGATGCGCGCAGGACCTGGTCGGCGCTGCTGGGCGCCCTGCTCGACGGCGAGTCGCTGTCCAGCGAGGAGGCCGCCTGGGCCATGCGGCAGATCATGGCCGGGGAGGCGACCGAGGCGCAGATCGCCGGGTTCGCCGTGGCCATGCGCGCCAAGGGCGAGACGGTCGCGGAGGTCGCGGGCCTGGCCCGGGGCATGCTCGACAACGCCACCCCGATCGAGGTCCCCGGGCGGATCGCCGACCTGGTCGGCACCGGGGGCGACCGCGCGCACACCGTGAACATCTCCACGATGGCGGCGGTGGTGGCGGCCGCGGCGGGCGTGCGGGTGGTCAAGCACGGCAACCGCGCGGCCTCGTCGTCGTGCGGCGCGGCCGACCTGCTGGAGGCGCTCGGCGTCGCCATCGACCTGCCGCCGGAGCGGACCGTGCGCGTCGCCGAGGAGCTGGGCATCGCGTTCTGCTTCGCGCCGCTGTACCACCCGGCGTTCAAGTACACCGCCAAGCCCCGCCGCGAGCTGGGCACGCCGACGGTGTTCAACTTCCTGGGGCCGCTGACCAATCCGGCCCGTCCCACCTGCCAGGCGGTGGGCGTCTTCCACCCGCGCATGGCGGGGGTGATGGCCGGGGTGTTCGCCGAGCGCGGCTGCTCGTCGCTGGTGTTCCGCGGGGACGACGGGCTGGACGAGCTGACCACCACGGGCACCTCCACCGTCTGGGTGGTGCGCGACGGCACGGCCACGGAGACCACGTTCGACCCGGCCGACCTGGGCATCCCCCGCGCCAAGCCGGAGGAGCTGCGCGGCGCCGACGCCGCCTACAACGCGGGCGTGGCCCGCGCCGTGTTCGCCGGGGAGCGCGGCCCGGTGCGCGACATGGTGCTGCTGAACGCGGCCGCGCTGATCGTGGCGTACGACGGCGTCCCGGCGGCCGACGGGCTCACCGCCGCCCTGGGCGAGGCGCAGTCGCGCGCCGCCGAGGCGGTCGACTCCGGCGCCGCCGCCTCGCTCCTCGAGCGCTGGGTCGCCCTGTCGCAGTCCCTGAAGAACTGAGCCCTGACGTTCCGACCCTCCGGGGACGCCCTTCGCCCCGGTGCGATCGCGTCGCCCCGGGGCGGGCGCCTTCCGCGTCCTGTCCGGTCAGTCGGCGTCCGGGAGGCCGAGGGAGAAGGCGGCCTCCAGGTCGTGCTGGGAGTAGGTGCGGAAGGCGATGTGGGTCTCGGTGTCGAGGATGCCGGGCACCTTGTTGAGACGGCCCGGGATGACGTCGTTCAGTTCCTCGTGGCGGCGCACCCGCACCATGGCGACCAGGTCGTACTCCCCGGTGACGGAGTAGACCTCGCTGACGTTGTCCAGGGCGGCGACCGCCTCGGCCACCTCGTGGATGCGCGCCACGTCGGTCTTGACGAACACGATGGCGGTGACCACCGCTACCTCCCCAGCCTCTGTCTGCGTCACTGCCGGCCGCCCCGACCGCCCGTGGGGCCGCCTCACACACCCGGACGACTCTACCCGCGGCTCAGCGCGGCGATCTTGCGGGCCGGGCCCGCGCGCCGGGCCAGCAGCGCGAACAGCATGCCCGCCGCGAATCCGTAGATGTGGGCGGTGTAGGCGACGTTGCTGTCGTCGTCGCCCGTCGACAGCCACTGCACGACGAACCAATAGCCCAGCACCGTCCACACCGGCAGGCGGATCACGACGGGCATGAGCAGGCTGACGATGCGGCCGCGCGGGTTGAGCACCAGGTAGGCGCCCAGCACGCCGGCGATCGCCCCGGACGCGCCGATCAGCGGCGTTCCGGCGTCGGCGGCGGTGTAGGCGTACCCGTACACCGCGACCAGGCCGAAGGCCAGGTAGGCGAGCAGGTAGCGCAGGCGGCCCAGGCGGTCCTCCACGCCCTGGCCGACGACGAACAGCGCCACCAGGTTGCCGATCAGGTGCAGCGCGCCCGAGTGCAGGAACATCGAGGTGAACGCCGACAGCCACGGGGTCTTGTCGTAGTCGACCGGTCCGCAGCGGCGGACGACGTCCTCCGGCGGCGGCTGCCGCCGCCCGGTGGTCAGCTCCGCGGGGACGGCGCCGTGCTCCAGGACGAACTCGGCCGCCCGGCATTCGCGCGCCCGGCCCTCCCCGTACCAGGTGGCGAAGTTGGCCATGGGGGTCAGCAGGTACACCACGACGTTGACCGCCACCAGCGCGTAGGTGATCCACGGCACCCGCCGGGTCGGCTGGCTGTCGTACAACGGCAGGGCCATGCGCGAGGGGCTTCCTTCCGGGGACTCTGATCGCCGGGGTCGCCCGCAACCCTAGCGGGGCGAGGCGGGCTCAGCGCAGCGGCCGCCCGGCCCCGCGGTCTTCGGGGTCGGGCGTCACGTAGGCGGCCTCGATCCAGCCGCGCAGCCGCTCGGCGCCGTGGACCGGGCAGCTCCACTCCCCTTGCACGTCGGCCAGGCGGGCGCCGGGCGAGTCGAGCCAGCGCAGCACGCACTCCATCTCCTCGGCGCCGGCCGCGCCCGCCGGGCCGGGCCCCGGGAGGACCGTCTCGGCGGTGGCGACGAGGGCGTCCAGGTAGGGGCGGGGATGGGCGTTCGGCGGGACCGTCCCGGCCGCGGCCAGCCTGCCGTACCGCACGACGGCCAGTTCCCAGCCGCCGTCGAACGCGGGGCGCGCGCCCACCAGCTGGGAGCAGCGGGCCAGCGCGGCGAGGCGCTGGCTGCGCGCCGCGGCGCGCACGAACGCCGCCAGCCGGTCGCGCTGCGCGGCGGCCTCCTCGTACCGCAGCTCGGCGGCGAGCCGGTCGATGCGCGCCTGCGCCGCGGCCACCACGGGCCGCACGTCCCCCGCCATGATCGAGCGGACGGCGGCCGCGTGCCCGGCGTAGGCGTCCGCGCTCTGGCGGCCGGCGCAGGGGGCGCCGCAGCGGCCGATCTCGGCGAGCACGCAGGTGCGGGCCCGTCCCGCCGCGATGAGCCGGGGCGTCAGCCGCTGGGTGCACTGGCGCAGCGGCACGGCCTCGTGCAGCGCGGCGCGCGCCTCCTCGGCCTGCCGCCGCGACGCCATGGGCCCCAGGTACGCGGCGCCGTCGTCGCGGCACTCGCGCACGATCGAAAGGCGCGGGAACGGCTCGACGGTGAGCTTCAGCCACAGCGACCGTTCGGGGAACTTGGAGCGGCGGTTGTAGCGCGGCTTGTGCTCGGCGATGAGCCGCAGCTCGCGCACCTCGGCCTCCAGGGCGGTGGCGCACACGATCGTGCGGACGCGTTCGGCGAGTCCCACCATCTCTCGTATCCGCAGCCGGGTCTCCGAGCCGGTGAAGTAGCTGCGCACGCGCGAGCGCAGGTCGCTGCTCTTGCCGACGTACAGCACCTCGCCGCGGGCGTCCTCGAACATGTAGACGCCGGGGGCGCTGGGCACGTCGTCGGCGAGGTGGCGCTTGCGGCGCTGCTCGGGAGTGGGGGCCTTGGCGAAGCCGCGCAGCTCCTCGAGCGAGTGCACGCCGAACGAGCCGAGCCGTTCGATGAGGCCGTGCAGCACGTCGACGGTGGCGCGGGCGTCGGCCAGCGCGCGGTGGCGGGGCGCGGAGCCGGTGCGGAAGAACCGCGCGAGGGTGTCGAGCTTGCAGTTGGGGACCTCGTCGCGGGTCAGCACGCGGCGCGCCAGGTCCACGGTGTCGATGACGGTGAAGCCCGGCCAGGCGTAGCCGTGGGCGGCGCAGGCGGCCTTGAGGAAGGAGACGTCGAAGCCGGCGTTGTGCGCGACCAGCACGGCGCCCCGGGCGAACTCCAGGAAGGCCGGGAGCACCGCCTCGATGCGCGGCGCCGCGGTCACCATGGCCTGGGTGATGCCGGTGAGCGCGGTGATGAACGGCGGGATCGGGCCGCCCGGGTCGACCAGCGTGCCGAACTCCCCCAGCGGCTCGCCGCCGCGGACCTTCACCGCGCCGATCTCGGTGATGGCCGAGTCGGCGGGCGAGCCCCCGGTGGTCTCCAGGTCGACCACGACGAAGGTGACCTCGGAGAGGGGCGTGCCGAGGTCGTCGAGGGTGCCCTGGACGCCGTGGGACGGGACGGTTCCGCCGCGGGAAGCGGAGGGCACTGCAGTCATGTGGGCGACCGTAGAGGACGCCACCGACAGTGCGGGTCCCGCTAGTGTGGACTGTGCCGGACCGTGCCATGTGCGGCCGTCGGCCCTCGGGGGGCGGGCGCGGGATCCGGCGCCCCTTGCCCGGTGATGGACGTCCCCCTGGCTCACCGGAATGCAAGGGGGTCGGGGGATCGCGCGTTCGCGCTGGTTAGGGCGCGACACGCCCGGGAACAGACAGCGCACCGGGGGTCATTTCGGCCTGGGAGGAGCAGGACCATCGACAGCGGCCCGGATCCGGACGAACGGCTCGCCCGTCCCCTCCCCGGGGCGGTCCGGCAGCACGTGGTCGAGGCCGCCGCGGAACTGATCGGTGCCCTCCCGCCCGACGAGGTGCCCGCCCCGCTGCGTCCGTTCGCCCGTTTCGAGCGGCGCAAGCGCGCCAAGTTCGCCGCGCAGCACATCGCGGCGCTGCTGGAGAAGGACGACGCGTTCCGCCGCCGGGTGGCCGAGCCGTTGCGGGCCGGGCAGGCGGAGCTGGCCGACGCGCTCGAGGCGGGGCAGGTGCCGCCCGCCGCCGACCCCGCCCGGGTGGCGGCGCTGGCGTACCTGCTGCGCCCGCGGGGCTGGACCCGGCAGGTGGAGGCGGCGTGCGCCGAGCTGGAACGGTCGGCGCACGCCCACGAGGAGGCCGCGGCCGAGCGCCGCATCGCCGAGCTGCGCGAGGAGCTGGCGGCCCTGCGGGCCGCGCGGGCGGCCGAGGCGGACAGGCTGCGCGCCGAGCTGCGCGAGGCCAAGGCCGAGATCGCCGACCTGCGCCGCAAGCTGCACGAGGCGCGCGCGAAGGCCCGGGCGGCGCGCGAGCAGGCCGACGCGGCGGCGGCCGCGGCCGAGCGGCGGCTGGCGGAGGCGATGGAGGCGGCGGCGGCCGACTCCAAGGAGCTGCGGCGGCTGCGCGCCCGGCTGGGGCAGGCCGAGGCCAACGCCGAGGCGGCCCGTCGCGCGGCGCGGGAGGGCCGCAACATCGACGACGTGCGGCTGCGCATGCTGCTGGACGCGCTCGTGGACGCCGCCCAGGGGGTGCGGCGGGAGCTGGCGCTGCCGTCCACGATCGGCCGCCCGGCCGACGCGGTCGGCGCGGTGACGCCGGACCAGCAGGCGTTGCGCGCGCTGCCCGGCCGGTCGCTGTCGGACGACGACCCCCAGCTGCTCGACCGGCTGCTGACGCTGCCGCAGGTGCACCTGATCGTGGACGGCTACAACGTCACCAAGACCGGGTACGGGGAGCTGCCGCTGGCCGACCAGCGCACCCGGCTGCTGTCGGGCCTGGGCGGCCTGGCCGCGCAGACCCGCGCCGAGGTCACCTGCGTGTTCGACGGCGCCGACCTGGACGCCCCCGTGGCGGTCACCGCGCCGCGCGGGGTGCGGGTGCTGTTCAGCCGCCCCGGGCAGACCGCCGACGAGCTGATCGGCGAGCTGGTGCGCGCCGAGCCGTCGGGCCGGGCGGTCGTCGTGGTGTCGTCCGACCGCGAGGTGGCCGACGCCGCCCGCCGCATCGGCGCCCGTCCCGCCCCCTCCACCCTCCTGCTGCGCCGCCTCGGCCGCTCGTGACCCCGCGGGCGCGGGCCGGGCCCGGTGCGTCTGGTGATCATCTGTGCGCGGACAGGTGAAACAAGACGCGCAATAGTAACGAATCGGTTGTGACTGGTGTGACCCCTCGCTAGTGTCGTCGGCTGACGTCATGGACGAGAGGGGCATAACCGACCGTGACCAATGATCTGACCGGGGGCTCCGCAGCGGACCCGCGAGGCCCGCGGAGTCCTTTCGGGGGCTTGCTCGCCCCCCGGCGCCTGGCGGCGACCGCCTGCCTCACCCTGGCGGCGTCCCTCGCGGTGCCCGTGACGGCGGCGCACGCCGAGCCGACGCCCAGCGCGTCCGACGCCCGCAAGAAGCTCATCAAGCTCAACGAGCAGGTCGAGCAGCTGGTCGAGAAGTACAACCAGGTCGGCGAGGAGCTGAAGATCGCCAAGCGCAAGCTCCAGGCGACCAAGCGGGCCGGCGCGGAAGAGCAGAAGACCTTCAACGAGCTGCGCCGCCGGATCGCCGAGATGGCGGCCGCCGCCTACAAGAACGGCGAGACCGGCGACGTCGTGGGCTTCGCCGCCGCGGACGACCCGCAGAAGATCCTCGACCAGACCGCGATCTTCGCGCACCTGTCGCGCAACCGCAGCTCCGAGCTGGAGCAGTTCCTGGCCTCGACGCAGCGGCTGCGCCGCGAGCAGGCCCAGGCCCAGCAGGCCTACGACGAGGTCGCCAAGAAGGCCAAGGAGCTGCGCGAGAAGAAGGCCGAGGTCGAAAAGTCGATCGCGCAGCAGAAGAAGCTGCTGCGTCAGCTGGGCGAGCGGGACGCCGCGCCCGGCGAGGGCGCCGGCGCCACCTACAACGGCCCGGCGAGCGGCTCGGCCCGGGTCGCCATCCAGTTCGCCTACGCGCAGCTGGGCAAGCCGTACCAGTACGGCGCCGAAGGGCCCAACTCCTACGACTGCTCGGGCCTGACGATGCGCGCCTGGGGCGCGGCCGGGGTGAACCTGCCGCGCGTCACCAACAGCCAGTACGCCGCCACCCGCCGGGTGTCCTTCGACGCCCTGCAGCCCGGTGACCTGGTGTTCTTCAACAACCTGGGGCACGTGGGGCTGTACATCGGCGGCGGCAAGATGATCCACGCGCCGCGCACCGGCAAGAACGTGGAGATCGTCTCGATCACGTCCGGCTACTACCGGACCAACTTCTACGGCGCCGGCCGGGTCTGAGGAGTCCGCGCTCCCCTCGCCCTCCGGCACGATCACGACTGCGGTCCAGGTCAGACGCGTTCTGACCTGGACCGTAGATCTTTTTGCCGACTATTTGCCTCTTCGTCCGCCTTTGGTACTTTGTGACCGCTCACGGCGTCCACCAGGCGCCGTGCCAGCGCCGACGTCCCGGGATGTCATCCCGCGGCACCCGCCAGGTGCCGCGCCCCCGCTGCGGCACCCGGTGCCGCGTCGCCCTGGCGGCATCCGCCAGATGCCGTCCTCCCGCCGGCTCGAGGCCGTACCGTGCGCACGCCTGCGGCGTGCATGGCGCCGCGAGCGCACTGGGAAGGTCTGCGGGACCGGCACGACGGGTCCGTCCCACGGGTCCCGTCCTCGTCACGAGTTCAGCCGAATACCGCCGCTTGGCCGCCGAGTCCGCCCCCGGCACGGGGGTGGAGCCGGGGAACCACCGAGCCGTTCGTCCCGCCGCTCGCGGGCGGCCGGCTCCGGGGTGAATCGGCGCCGCGCCTCGCACCCGGAGTCGAGGCCGTGCGCCGTAGGTCGACTTCCACGACCGAACCCGTCAGCTAACCCGGTAGGCGTATGGAAGGAGTGAGCGCCGACTGAGAACGCTGTCAACAGGCACGGACCGCCGCCCCGGTATCCCGGCGGTCTCCATCCTCGTTCGTTCGTCATCCACTGACCGATAGTGTGCTTCGACGCGGCCGCCCGAACGGGCGGCCGCGTTCGCGTACCCGGCGGCTCCCCACACGGCAGAACCCGCCTCGGGCTTCGCCTATTCCGAGGACGCCGAATCCTCCGAGGAGGACGAACCGGCCGCCGCCCGACCGGTGCGGCCCGCATAGGATCGCGCGCATGAACGACGACGGCCACGCCGAAGGGGACGGACCGCCGGTCCGCCGCATCCCGCGCCGCGCGGCCGTCACCGCGATCGCCGCCGCGTCGGCGGGGGGCGTGCTGGCGGGGCTCGGCCTGACCGCCGCCGGGTCCGACGCGTCCCGGCGCCCCGGGGCCTCGTCCGCACCGGCTCCCGCCGTGCCCGACCCCCGCGCGGTCGCGGCCGTCCTGGCCAACCGGACGCGCGCCGTGCGCGAACGCGACCGCGTCGCCTTCATGGCCACCGTCGCCGCCGCGCCCGCCGCCTACCGCGACGCCCAGGGCCGCATGTTCGACAACCTGCTGCGGCTGCCCCTGGCGTCCTGGAGCGAGACGCTGGTGCGCCTGGAGCCCGGATCGGCGGTGGCGCGCGTGCGCCTGAGCTACCGTCTGCGCGGCTTCGACGACGCCCCGGTGGTCCGGACCCGGTACATGGCGTTCGCGCCGCGCTCGGGCTCCTGGACGGTCGCGGGCGACGGCGCGGCGCGCGGCCTCCCCGACGAGGCCGACGTCTTCGACGGCGGCCCGCTGACCGTCGTCCGCGGCCGCCGCACCCTCGTGCTGGGCGACGGGCCGCGCCTGCACGAGATCGCCCGCCGCCTGGACGCGGCCGTGCCGGTCGTCTCCGGCGTCGTCGGCGACGGCTGGCGGCGCCGCACCGTCGCGG
Organism: Actinomadura viridilutea; assembly: GCA_003001795.1. Classification (GTDB taxonomy): domain Bacteria; phylum Actinomycetota; class Actinomycetes; order Streptosporangiales; family Streptosporangiaceae; genus Spirillospora; species Spirillospora viridilutea. Next base: position 483,186 of record PVNI01000002.1, read on the forward strand.
TGGCGCCCGCCGACCCCGGGCTGGCCGCCGCGCTCGCCGATCCGTCGGGCGCGGGCGCGCAGGGACTGGACCGGATCGCCGCCGTCGCCACCACGGCGCCCACCGCCGGGAAGGGCCGCGGCGCCGATCGCGTCGTCGTCTCCCCCGTCGCGTTCGCCCGCCTCAGCGCGCTGGGCCGCGACGTGGTGCTGACGCACGAGCTGACCCACGTGGCCACCGGCGGGGCGCGCGACGGCCGCACCCCGGTGTGGCTCATCGAAGGCCTGGCCGACTACGTCGGCTACCTGCGCGCCGACGTGAGCGTCCGGTCGGCCGCACGCGAACTGCGCGCCGAGGTCGCCGCCGGACGCCTGCCCGCCCGGCTCCCCGGCCCCGACGACTTCGCCGCCTCGGCGCCGCGGCTGCCGCAGGCCTACCAGGAGGCGTGGCTGGCCTGCCGGATGATCGCCGAGCGGTACGGTGAGGCCGCGCTGGTCCGGCTGTACCGCGCCGCGGGCCGCGGGCCGCTGGACGCCGCCCTGCGCGCGACGCTGGGCGTCGACCCGGCCCGCCTCACCGCGCTATGGCGCGACTATCTGCGCGAGACACTGGGTTGAGGACGATCGGGTTGCACGGCGGGGCGGAGGCGAGGCAGTGAGCAGCGAGCGCGGCGACGAGACGACGACGGCTCCGGGAGCGGAAGCCGCGGAGGCGGACGCCCCCCGGGTGAGCGCCGCACGGGCGAGCGGGCCGCCGCCGGATCGGCCGGAGCCGGCGGCCCCCCGGGGGCGCTCCAGGCCCCGGGTCGCCGCGGCGGTCGCGTCGGTCGTGCTGTTCGCCGCCGTCGGGGTCGTCCTGGCGGTCACCACACCGTGGACCCCGCTGCCCGGCCCGGTCCCCGGCGGTCGTGCCGCTCCCGACCCGTCCCTGGACTTCACCGCCGACCAGATCGAGCGGTCGCGGGCGTTCGACGCGGCGCTCGCCCCGCCCGCGTACGCGGGCCTGCTGGTCGGCCTCGCCGTCGTGCTCGTCCTGGGGCTGACGCCCCTGGGCTCGCGGTTCGTCGGCTGGGCCACCGCCCGGGTGCGGCGCCGTCCGCTGCGCGCGGCCGCGGCGGCGCTGCTGCTCACAGTGGTGGTGCGGCTGGCGGGGCTGCCGTTCGACGCGTGGAGCGAGACGGTGCTGCGCCGGTACGGGCTGTCCACTCAGTCGTGGTCGGCGTGGCTGACCGACCAGCTCAAGTCCCTCGGCGTCACCTGGGTGATCTGGACGGTGGCGCTCACGCTGCTGTACGCGCTGATGCGCCGCTTCCCCCGCTGGTGGTGGGCCGGGGCGGCGGCGGGCGGCTTCGTCCTGGTCGTCGCCGTGTCCTTCGTGTACCCGGTGGCGGTCGAGCCGCTGTTCAACCGGTTCCACTCCCTGCCCGACGGGCCGCTGCGCGCCGACCTGCTGGCGATGGCGCGGCGCGACGGCGTCCCGGTGGAGGACGTGCTGGTCGCCGACGCGTCGCGGCGCACCACCGCGCTCAACGCCTACGTCTCCGGGTTCGGGTCCACGCGCCGCATCGTCGTCTACGACACGCTGCTGAAGAGCACCCCGCGCGCCCGCATCGAGTCGATCGTCGCGCACGAGCTGGGGCACGCCGAGAACAACGACGTGCTCCACGGCACGCTCATCGGCGCGCTGGCCGTGTCCGGGGGAATCTGCCTCCTGTACGTGGTGCTGACCTCCCCCCGGGTGCGACGACGCGCCGGAGTCGACCGGAGCGGCATCGCGGACGCCCGTTCGGCGGCGCTCCTGCTGGCCTTGGTGACGGTGGCCGCGCAGGTCGGCGCCCCCGTGCAGAACCTGGTCAGCAGGCACATCGAGGCCCGCGCCGACGCGCACTCCCTCGACCTCACCCGCGACCCGTCGACCTTTGTCGGGATGCAGCGCGAGCTGTCGGTGCGCAACATCTCCGACCTGCGCCCGGACATCGTGGAGCACGTGCTGTGGCGGACGCATCCCGCCGCCCCCGAGCGCATCGCGATGGCCCGCGACTGGGCACGCAAGCACGGCGTCCCGGAGCCGCCGCCGCTCAGTCGCCGTTAGAGGCCCGGGTGCCGCCCCCGCCCGGGGCGGAGGTACGGTCGGCCTGGCTGGGCGCCTGCACGGACGTCTTCGCGGGGGTGCTGCCGTGCGGGCCCACCCACACCGACCGCTTCAGGGCGCTGCCCTTCACCCAGTCGTCCCACTTCATCTGCCAGTATCCCCACCCGTTGTCGGGCTTGAGCTCGCGCGAGCTGCCCGTCACCGTGACGGGGTCGCCCCGGTAGACGAAGTGGTAGAACCAGCGCGCGTCCTTCGGGCTGGCGTTGATGCATCCGTGGCTGACGTTCTCACGCCCCTGAGAGCCCACGGACCAGGGCGCGCTGTGCACGTACTCGCCGCTGTTGGAGATGCGGACGGCGTAGTAGACGGTCTGGCGGTAGTAGTCGGGGCAGCCGGGCCCGCAGCCCACCGTCGACGAGTCCATGATGACCGGGTTGCCCTTCTCCATGGTCAGGTGGACGCCGTTGGTGGTGGTGTACTTCTCGATGCCGCCGCGTCCCATGCTGATGGGCATGGTGCGCACCAGACGACCGTTGTTGTGCACCGTCATCCGGTACGTGTCCTCGTCGGCCCTGATGTCGTGCCGGTCGCCGATGCGGAAGGCGACGTCGAAGTTCCGCGTGCCGTACACCCCGTTGGCCGCGCGCACGCCACTCAGGTGCGCCAGCAACCGCACGTCGGTGTAGGACGGCCAGTAGGTCCTCGTGCGGAACACCACGCTCTGGTCGTCGAGCCAGTGCCAGGCGCCCTCCACCGGCCGGGACGAACGCAGCTCCAGCGCGCGCTCCACGGCCGCGCGGTCGGCCACCTCCCGCTCGAACCGCAGCACGATGGGCATGCCGACGCCCACGGTCTCCCCATTGTCGGGGGCGACGACGGCGGCGCCCAGCGTCCGTCCGGCCTTGGCCGTGCCGAAGTGGCTGACGACCGTGCGCGTCCTGCCGTCGCGGCCGAGCGCGGTGGCGACGACCGTGTAGTCGGTTCCCGGGTCGAGCGTCCAGCGGGAACGCCAGCGGTCGCGGTCGCCGTTGAGGACTCCCTCGACGGGCGTGCCCTTGGTCGTCACCGTGACGTTCTCGATGGTGCCGTTGCGGGCGCGCACGTCGATGGCGCTGTCGGGCCGCAGCAGGGCGGTGCCGTCCTGAGGGGTCACGGACAGGTGGACGGCGTCGCGCGGGTTCGGCCCGCGCTGGGCGTCGTCGCAGGCGGCCGAGCCGACCGCCACCACGGCCGCCGCTCCCATCAGCAGCGCCGTCGTCCGCCGCCGGCCGTCCCCCGCCGGGCCGGGCCGTCGCCGGACGGCCGCGACGGGACGTCCGCGGCCCTTCGCTCCCCAGATACCGACGCGCACCGTGACCCCCCGATCGCCGTGTCACTCTGGGCAAACATTTCTCACGAATCGTGCACGACGATCATTATGCGGAAAGCCGGGACCCGTCCGGTAGACGGATCCCGGCCCTCCACGGCTTTCTTTGCCGACCCCTGGAGCGATCGGCACGGCGCCATTGCGGGCGGCGGGCCGGGGATCGACCCCGCCGACCGCCGCCGCGTCCGCGTCAGTGCGAGAAGTGGCCCCGGTAGTACTCGAACACCAGGCCGATCGTGCTGAGCAGCGACGCGGCCAGCCCGGCGATCACCAGCCACCAGCCGAACACCAGGCCCAGCGCGACCGCCGCGGCCGACAGCGCCACGAACAGCGGCCACCAGCTGTGCGGGCTGAAGAAGCCCAGCTCGCCCGCGGCGTCGGCGATCTCACCCTCGGGGTCGTCCTCGTACAGCGGGCCGTTGTTGGCCTTCTCCAGCCGCCGGATCGTGAAGTGGATGTAGAACCCGACCAGGCCCGCGAGGCCGACGGACAGCGCCAGCGCGGTGGTGCCGGTCCAGTCCTTGGACCACAGCCAGTACACGATGTCGGTGACCAGGAAGAACACCGCGCATCCGTAGAACATGAACGCCTGTACGCGCATCGCCGGCTATCCCTTCGCCTCGGTGAGCTCGCGCTTGGCTCCGACGTGCGGGTGGTGCAGGTCGAACGCCGGACGCTCGGAGCGGATCCGGGGGATGGAGTTGAAGTTGTGCCGCGGCGGCGGGCACGAAGTCGCCCACTCCAGCGAGTTGCCGTAGCCCCACGGGTCGTCGACCTCGACCCGCTTGCCCTTCTTCCAGGTGATGTAGACGTTGTAGAAGAAGGGCAGCATCGACAGGCCGAGCAGCAGCGAGAAGGCGGTGGACACCTGGTTCAGGCCGGTGAACTCCTCGGCGTAGTCGGAGTACCGGCGCGGCATGCCCGCGGCGCCCAGCCAGTGCTGCACCAGGAAGGTGCCGTGGAAGCCGAAGAACAGCATCCAGAAGTGCACCTTGCCGAGCCGGTCGTTGAGCATCTTGCCGGTCCACTTCGGCCACCAGAAGTAGAACCCGGCGAACATCGCGAACACCACGGTGCCGAACACCACGTAGTGGAAGTGCGCCACCACGAAGTAGGAGTCGCTGAGTTGGAAGTCCATCGGCGGGGAGGCCAGGATGACGCCGGTCAGACCGCCGAACAGGAACGTCACCAGGAAGCCGATCGCCCACAGCATCGGCGACTCGAAGGTGAGCTGCCCCCGCCACATGGTGCCGACCCAGTTGAAGAACTTCACGCCGGTGGGCACCGCGATCATGAACGTCATGAACGAGAAGAACGGCAGCAGCACCTGGCCGGTGACGTACATGTGGTGCGCCCACACCGTCACCGACAGCCCCGCGATGGAGATGGTGGCGAACACCAGGCCGATGTAGCCGAAGATGGGCTTGCGGCTGAACACCGGCAGGATCTCCGTCACGATGCCGAAGAACGGCAGCGCGATGATGTAGACCTCCGGGTGCCCGAAGAACCAGAACAGGTGCTGCCACAGCAGCGTGCCGCCGTGCGCGGCGTCGAAGATGTGCGCGCCGAACTTGCGGTCGGCCTCCAGACCCAGCAGCGCGGCCGCCAGCGGCGGGAACGCCAGCAGGATCAGGATGGAGGTCAGCAGCACGTTCCAGGTGAAGATCGGCATCCGGAACATGGTCATGCCGGGCGCGCGCATGCACAGGATCGTGGTGATGAAGTTGACCGCGCCCATGATGGTGCCGAAGCCCGACATGGCCAGGCCCATCACCCACAGGTCACCGCCGATGCCCGGCGAGCGCACCGCGTCCGACAGCGGCACGTAGGCGAACCACCCGAAGCTGGCCGCGCCGCCCGGGGTGAGGAACCCCGACAGCGCGATCAGGCTGCCGAACAGGAACAGCCAGTACGCCAGCATGTTCATGCGCGGGAACGCCACGTCCGGCGACCCGATCTGCAGCGGCATGATGACGTTGGCGAACCCGGCGAACAGCGGGGTGGCGAACATGAGCAGCATCACCGTGCCGTGCATGGTGAACAGCTGGTTGAACTGCTCGTTGCTGACCACCTGCAGGCCCGGCTTGAACAGCTCCGCCCGCATCACCAGCGCCATGACGCCGCCGATGAGGAACATGAAGAACGAGGTGATCAGGTAGAGGTAGCCGATCACCTTGTGGTCGGTGCTGGACAGCCACGACGCGAGGATGCGCCCCTTGCTCGTGCGCGCGGCGGCGATCGGCGCGCTCGGTGCGTCACTGACGGTGGTCACTGCTTGGCTCCCTGAGCCGCCTTGGCCTTGGCCTGGGCGATGAACTTCTGGTACTGCTCGGGCGTGACGACCCGCAGCTGGAACAGCATCCGGCTGTGGTCGACGCCGCACAGCTCGGCGCACCGGCCCTCATAGGTGCCGGTCTTGGTGGCGGTGAACTCGAACTCGTTCACATAGCCCGGCATCACGTCCTTCTTGTACAGCATCGCCGGGACCCAGAACGAGTGGATGACGTCGTTCGAGTGCAGCCTGATGCGCACGCGCTCACCGGACGGGACGGTCAGCACCGGCTTGTTGTCGGAGTCCGGGGAGACCGGCACGCCGACCACGGAGGCGACGGTGCGCTCCTTGCCGGAGGCGTCCTTCTCCTTGTAGTCGAACTGCCAGCTCCACTGGAAGCCGATGACGTCGACCGTGACCGCCGGCGGCTTCTTGTTGTCGATCTTCTCGACGTAGTCCTGGTCGCGCGCCGTGAAGTAGAACAGCACGCCGATGATGACGAACGGGACCGCCGTGTAGAGGATCTCGATCGGCAGGTTGTAGCGCACCTGAGGCGGCAGGTCGTCCGAGCGCTTGCGGTGGAACAGCACCGCCCAAATGATCAGGCCCCAGACGACGCCGCCGACGGCGAACGCCGCGATCCAGGAGCCCTGCCACAGCGTGAGCATGCGCTCGGCCTGCTCGCTGATCGGTTCGGGCATGCCCAAGCGCTTCACCTCGCCACTGCAGGCGGTGGCGGTCAACGCCAGCAGGCCCAGGGCCCCTGCGCTTTTCAACGCGCGGCGCCCGCGCACAGGCGTACGCCGCTCCCTAGAGCGGGTCGGACTCACGGATTGCCTTCCCCACAGATGAAGCCCGGTCCTCCGGGCGGTCAGGTCGGTTGTCACACGTGCGAGGGACAGATTAGCGCGAGGGTCCCCGGAACCCCCGATCGGGTCCCGGTTACGCTCCTGGAGTGGCCATTTCCGACATGGGCACCGACGCCGCGCCCCCTTCCGAGATGGCCGGCGAGAGGGTCTACTTCGACGCCGCGTCCAGCGAGCCGCTCCACCCGGCGGCGCGCGAGGCGCTGCTGAGCGCGCTCGAATCCGGGTGGGCCGATCCGGCGCGGCTGTACGGTCTGGCGCGCGGCTCCCGGATCATGCTCGACCGGGCGCGCGCGCAGGTCGCGTCCGTGCTCGGCGTGCGCCCCGACGAGGTGTCGTTCACCTCGTCGGGCACGCAGGCGGTGCATCTGGCGATGCTGGGCGCGCTGCGGGCCCGCCGCCGCGCGGGCCGGCACCTGGTGGTGAGCGCGGTGGAGCACTCCAGCGTGCTGCACACGGCCGAGGCGCACGAGCGCGAGGGCGGCGAGGTCACCGTCGTGGGGGTGGACCGGGACGGGCGCGTCGACCCCGCCGAGTTCGCCGCGGCGCTGCGCCCCGACACCGCGCTGGCCTGCCTGCAGTCGGCCAACCACGAGGTCGGCACGCTGCAGCCGGTCGCCGAGGCCGCCGAGGCGTGCCGCGCCGCGGGGGTGCCGCTGTTCGTGGACGCGGCGCAGTCCGTCGGCCGGGTGGACGTGCCGGACGGCTGGTCGCTGCTGGCCGCCAGCGCGCACAAGTGGGGCGGGCCGCCGGGCGTCGGCGTGCTGGTGGTGCGCAAGGGCGTGCGCTGGCGCTCTCCGCTGCCGGAGGACGAGCGCGAACGGCGGCGCGTGCCCGGGTTCGAGAACGTGCCCGGCGCGGTGGCGGCGGCGGCCGCGCTCGCGGCGCTGCGGGACGAGATGTCCGTCCGCGCGCCCCGTCTTTCCGAGCTGATCGGCCGTATCCGGGACCGGGTGCCGCGTACGATCGAAGACGTACAGGTGGTCGGTCACCCGGAGCGGCGGCTGCCGCACCTGGTGACCTTCTCCTGCCTGTACGTGCCGGGCGAGGCGCTGCTGACCGAACTGGACCGCCTGGGTTTCGCGGTCTCGTCGGGAAGCTCGTGCACGGCCGATACGCTGCGTCCCAGCCATGTCCTGGAGGCGATGGGAGTGATCACCCATGGCAACGTGCGGGTGTCGCTTCCTCGCGACGCGCGCCCGGCCGACGTCGACCGGTTCCTTCAGGTGCTGCCAGACGCGGTCGCCCGGCTGCGCCGGGCCGCCGGAGCAAGCGTGGAGTGACGCCCCGATGACCCCGCAGACGCCCCCGTGGCCCCGTCCCCCCCGTCCGGCGCCGCCGTCGCCGGCGACCGCGAGGCGGCCGCTCCGATGAGGTTCCCCGGCCGTTCCCGTCGCGCCGCCCGGCGCGCGCAGCAGCCCCCCGCCGACCCGCCCGCCGCACCGGCCGGGCCCCGGCCCGCGCTGGTCGTCGACGCGCTGGGCCGCAAGTGCCCCATCCCGATCATCATGCTGGCCGAGCGGATCCGCGAGGTCCCGGTGGGCGAGATCATCGCGGTGCTCGCCGACGACGTGGCCGCCCGGACCGACGTGCCCGCCTGGTGCCGCATGAAGTCGCAGGAGTTCGTCCGCGAGGAGCCCGTCGAACGCGGCGGTTGGGCCTTCCATATCCGCCGGATGTACTGATCCGCCGCATGTGCTGAGCGGGCCGATGCGCCGCGTGCGCCGCGATGCGGGGCGCGCGCCCCGCCGGTCCATGAGCAGACGGGCGCGAAAACGGATGCGCCCCGCCCTACGGCGCTCGTCGCGCGGTGCGGGCGGGGCGCTGCGGCCGTGTCCGTTACGGGTTCGGGCAGGAGATGTGGGGGCGCACGTCGTCGGCGGCGGAGGCGCCGTAGGTCCCGGCCAGGCGCTCCAGGAACGCCGAGGTGGACAGGGTGTACTCCTGCGGGCCCGCGGCCTCCAGGGCGTAGGCGGCGGTGACGTTGCCGACCTGGGCGGCGCGTTCCAGGGGCAGGCCCCACGCGACGGCCGTCAGGAAGCCGGCGCGGAAGGCGTCGCCGACGCCCGTGGGGTCGACGACCTTGGCGACGGGGACGGCGGGCACGTGCAGCCCTTCCTCGCCCTTGCGGTCGATGATCGCGCCCTTGGGGCCGAGGGTGGTCACCCGGACCTGGACCCGGTCCAGGAACTCCTGCTCCGACCAGCCGGTCTTCTCCTCGGCGAGGGCCTTTTCGTACTCGTTGCTGAACAGGTAGGCGGCGCCGTCGATGAGCCTGCGCACGTCCGGGCCGTCCATGCGGGCCAGCTGCTGGGACGGGTCGGCGGCGAACGGGATGCCGCGGGCGCGGCACTCGTCGGTGTGCCGCAGCATCGCCTCGGGGTCGTTCGGGCTGATCACCACCAGGTCGAGCCCGCCGACCCGGTCGGCGACCGGCTTCAGCTCGATGGAGCGCGCCTCGCTCATGGCGCCGGCGTAGAAGGTGGCGATCTGGTTCTGGTCCTGGTCGGTGGTGCACAGGAACCGGGCGGTGTGGTGCAGCTCGGACACGTGCACCGAGGCGGTGTCCACGCCGTGCCGTTCGAGCCAGGAGCGGTAGTCGGCGAAGTCGTCGCCGACCGAGCCCACCAAGATCGATTCCTTGCCCAGGCTGCCCATGCCGAAGCAGATGTTGGCGGCGATGCCGCCCCGCCGGATCTCCAGCTCGTCGACCAGGAACGACAGCGACACCCGATCGAGCTGATCGGGGAGCAGCTGGTCGGTGAACCGGCCGGGGAAGGTCATCAGATGATCGGTCGCGATGGAGCCTGTCACGGCGATGCGCACGGCGTCGCTCTCCTCGTGGTGTCGTCCGGCAGTGTCCGGCTGTCGCTCGACCCCATGGGGGGATCGCGGACGGTCAAGACTACTGCCCATGGCACCACGGGATCGGCCCGCGCTCCATCTCCGGCACGGAAGTAATTCGTAGGGACGGCGCCAATCCGCCGCCGGACGCGCGACGGCCCGGACGACGCGTCGTCCGGGCCGCTCACGGGCGTTCGCGACGACCGCGCGTGCGCGTGCGGGTCACCGAGCAGGTCACGTGCGGGTCACCGTGCCGGCCGCGCGGTCGAGCGCGGCGCTCGGGCGCCGCGCGGGCCTAGTCGAACGCGGGCCCAGTCGAACGCGGGCCTAGTTGAACGAGTCGCCGCAGGCGCACGAGCCCGACGCGTTCGGGTTGTCGATCGTGAAGCCCTGCTTCTCGATCGTGTCGACGAAGTCGATGGTCGCGCCGTTCAGGTACGGGAGGCTCATCCGGTCGACCCGCACCGCCAGGCCGTTGAAGTCCTGGACCAGGTCGCCGTCCATCTGCCGCTCGTCGAAGAACAGCTGGTAGATCAGGCCCGAGCAGCCGCCCGGCTGCACGGCGACACGCAACGCCAGGTCGTCGCGGCCCTCCTGCTCCAGAAGGCTCTTGGCCTTCTCGGCGGCGGCGTCGGTGAGGATGACGCCCTGCTGCGTGGTCTCCTGCGTGGTCTCGCCTGAAACCGTCATGTGTGTGGCTCCCGGGTTTCGCTTCGCCGCGCCCGCGGCGCAGTCTCGCATGTCCTTCGAGACGGGACGCGTCTGGTCTTCCGCGCCTCGACGTTCTTACGACAACGTACCTCGGCCCGTAGGCATTCCACGTGACGCCAGTGTGACACACGGGCCCGCGGCCGTTCCGGCTGCGGTGTGCGTCACACCCCTCCCCCGCAGATCCCTGTGCCCGATATGTGTGCGATTATTAGTCGTCAAAGCGACGATAAGTCCGTCGCAGGAGGGAGAGCGTCGTGACCACCCCCGTGCGTGATCTTCCGCTGCTGCTCCTGGGCCGGGGCGCGGACCCGGACAGCGAGCGCGGCGTCGACTGCCCCGGCGACCTGCCCCCCGCGTCCGACCCCGCGCTGGTGGAGCGCGCCAGGGCCGCCAAGGCCGCGCTGGGCGACCGGGTGTTCGTGCTGGGCCACCACTACCAGCGCGACGAGGTGATCCAGTTCGCCGACGTCACCGGCGACTCGTTCAAGCTGGCCCGGGAGGCGGCGGCCCGTCCGCAGGCGCCGTACGTGGTGTTCTGCGGCGTGCACTTCATGGCCGAGTCGGCCGACATCCTGACCGCCGACCACCAGCGGGTGGTGCTGCCGGACCTGGCCGCGGGCTGCTCGATGGCGGACATGGCCACGTTCGACCAGGTGGAGGAGTGCTGGGAGGTGCTGGAGGACGCCGGGATCGCCGACGAGGTGGTGCCGGTCACCTACATGAACTCCTCGGCCGACATCAAGGCGTTCGTGGGCCGCCGCGGGGGGACGGTCTGCACGTCGTCCAACGCCAAGCGCGCGCTGGAATGGGCGTTCTCCAAGGGGTCGAAGGTGCTGTTCCTGCCCGACCAGCACCTGGGGCGCAACACCGCCGTCCTGCAGATGGGCATGTCGCTGGACGACTGCGTCGTGTACGACCCGCACCGCCCCGAGGGCGGGCTGTCCCCGCGGCAGCTGCGCGACGCCAAGATGCTGCTGTGGCGCGGCCACTGCTCCGTGCACGGCCGGTTCACCAAGGAGTCGGTGGACGAGATCCGGGCCCGGGTGCCGGACGTGAACGTGCTCGTCCACCCCGAGTGCCGGCACGAGGTGGTCGTGGAGGCGGACCTGGTCGGATCCACCGAGTACATCATCAAGACCATCGAGTCGGCCCCGTCCGGGTCGGCGTGGGCGGTCGGCACCGAGCTGAACCTGGTGCGGCGGCTGGCCAACGCGCACCCCGACAAGAACGTGATGTTCCTGGACCGCACGGTGTGCTTCTGCTCGACGATGAACCGCATCGACATGCCGCACCTGGTGTGGGCGCTGGAGTCGCTGGCGCGGGACGAGGTCGTCAACCCCATCGAGGTCGACCCGGAGACCGCGCACTACGCCCGCGTCGCCCTCGACCAGATGCTGGCGCTGCCGTAGCGCCGTCGGCGGCCGGGCGGACGCTCCGCGCCCGTCTCGCCCGGCCTCTCCCCTCTCCTCCCGTCGCCCTGTCGCCTCCTGGCGCCGGACGCGCGGTCCGGGGTCGCGCGGCCCTCAGAACTCCGCGCCCCAGACGGGGAACCAGCGGCCCAGGTCCTCCTCGACGGGCAGGTCGGCGCCGACGGCCCCGCGCACCTGCAGTTCCAGGGCGTTGTCGCGCCGGTCGCCCGGCAGCGGGGCGAACGGGTAGAAGGTGCCGCGCTTGTAGAGGTAGATCAGGGCCAGGCGGCGTCCGTCCGGCCCCCGGAACCCGGTCAGCGAGCACAGCAGGTGCGGTCCGAAACCGCCGGCCTCGAGCGTGGAGTTGATCGCGTGCAGGTCGGTGACCACCGCGGGCAGCTCGTCGGGGGCGTGGCGGACCAGCATCCAGGTGTAGCCGTAGGAGTCGGTGCTCACCTCCACCTTGGGGCCCTCGTCGGCGTCCAGGAGCTCCTGGATGTCGCGCTGCAGCCGCGCGAACGCCCCGCCCTCGGCGGCGCGGAAGCACACCGAGCCCAGGCCCGTGGGGGTGAACCCGGTGGCCGCCTCCAGCGTCACCGCGGCGTTCGGCAGCGCGAACAGGCGGTCCAGGTCGGGCGGGGCCGGCTTGGACCGGCCGAGCAGCGCGTCCAGGAACCTCATCGTCACAGCCCCCTGCCGAGCCGGGCGGAGATCTGCTGCAGCTGGGCCAGCCTGCGCTCCAGCGGCGGGTGGGTGCTGAACAGCGCCGAGACGCTGAAGCCCTTGGCGAGGGCGGGCGCGAAGAAGAACGCGTTGAACGGCTCCGCCGCCCGCAGGTCGCGGCTGGGGATGCGGGCCAGCTCCCCCGACACCTTGGTCAGCGCGCTCGCCAGCGCGGACGGGCGGCCGGTGAGCAGTGCCGCCGCCCGGTCGGCCGACAGCTCGCGGTACCGCGACAGCGCCCGGGTGAGCAGGAAGCTGATCGCGTACGCCACCGCGCTGACCAGCACCACGGCCAGCAGGACCAGGCCGGCGTTCTGGTCGCCGTTGCGGCGGCCGAACCCGCCCCACAGGCCCCACTCCAGGCCGAACCGGGTGATCAGCCCGGCGCACACGCCGAGGAAGGAGGCGATGGTCATGACCGCCACGTCCCGGTGCGCGATGTGCGACATCTCGTGGGCCAGCACGCCCTCCAGTTCCACGGGGTCGAGGCGGCGCAGCAGCCCGGTGGTCACGCACAGCACGGCCCTCTTCTGGTTGCGGCCGGTGGCGAAGGCGTTGGGCACGTCGGTGTCGGCGACGGCGACGCGCGGCTTGGGCGCGTCCGACATGGCGCAGATGCGGTCGACGACGCCGTGCAGTTCGGGCGCCTCCCGCGGGGAGACCTCCCGGCCGTGCATGGCGAACAGCGTCAGCCGGTCGGAGAAGAAGTACTGGGCGAGCAGGATCGCGACCGCGACGGCCAGGGCGACCAGCCCCCAGCCGGGCGCGATCGCGAAGAACGCCGCCACGAAGGCGACGTACACCAGGCCGAGCAGGAACATGGTCACGACCATGCGCGACGTCAGCCCCCGGTCGGCCGCGTAGCGTGTGCGCGCCATGAACGGCCCCCTCCCGTCGTCGGTCCCATCGGCATTCCGGGCGTCCCCGAAATCCCATTAAAAGAACGTGCGACGGGACGCATTTGTGCCCTTGAGCAGCGGCGGCCCGGCGTTCTCCGGGCAGGCGCGCTCGAAGGGGGCGGGGGTGTCACTGTCCGGCGACGCGCGCCACGAGGGCGCTGCGCGCGGACGTCAGGGAGATGCGCGGTCGGTGCGACGGGCGACCGCGCGGCGGCGTCAGCCCGGGATGAGCCCCTCGTCGCCGAGCATGCCGCGCACCTCGTCGATGGTCGCGTCGACGGGCGGCAGCACGAGCTCCGACGGCTCCAGGCTGTCGGCGGGCAGCGCCGTGCCGACCTTGCGCACGTTGTCCAGCAGCGAGCGCAGGGCGCCGCGGAAGGTGTCCTCGTCCCCCGTCTCGATCGCCGACTCCAGCCGGGCGTCGAGGTCGTTGAGCGCGGGCAGGTCGGTCTCGGCGACCTCGAACTGCCCCTCGCCCATGATCCTGACGATCACTGCCCACCCCCGGGCTGCTGCGGGTACTGCGCCTGCTGCTGAGCCTGCTGAGGGGTCTGCTGCTGGGCCTGCTGCGCGGCGTCCTGCTGCTGCGGCTGCGCGTCCGGCGCGCCCTTCTCGAGCTGCTTGGGCGCCGGCGCCTGCCCCAGCTCGGCCTTCATCCGCTCCAGCTCCAGCTCCACGCCGGTGGTGGCGCCCATGCGGTCCAGCTCGGCCTGGATGTCGTCCTTGGGCCCGGTGAAGTCCTCCAGGGCGCCGGAGGCCAGCAGCTCGTCGATCGCCCCGGCGCGGGCCTTCATGGTCTCGGTCTTCTCCTCGGCCCGCTGGATGGCCAGACCGACGTCGCCCATCTCCTCGGAGATGCCGGAGAACGCCTCGTTGATCTTGGTCTGCGCCTCGGCCGCGGTGTAGGTCGCCTTGATCGTCTCCTTGCGGGTGCGGAAGGCGTCCACCTTGGCCTGCAGCCGCTGCGAGGCGAGCGTGAGCTTCTCCTCCTCGGCCTGCAGCTGCTCGTACTGCGTCCGCAGCTCGTTGAGCTGGGAGTCGAGCCCGGCCCGCCGCTCCAGCGCCGCCCTGGCCAGATCCTCCCGGCCCACCTGCAGCGCCTTGCGCCCCTGCTCGGTGAGCTTGTTGTGCTGCTGCTCCAACTGGTTGATCTGCAGTTCCAGACGCTTGCGCGAGGTCGCGACGTCGGCCACACCCCGACGGACCTTCTGCAGCATCTCCAGCTGGCGCTGGTAGGAATAGTCGAGGGTCTCCCGAGGATCCTCCATGCGGTCCAGAGCCTTGTTCGCCTTGGACCTGAAGATCATCGACATTCGCTTCATCACGCTCATCGCGCGGCGCCGGTCCCTTCGTGTGCTGGCTCAGTCGCAAACTGGGCTCAATGACCACTGCTGGGGTTCTTATCACCCTACGCGTTAACGCGCGAGGCAGCCACGATGTTCGCAGCCGGTAGGCTGAACCTCGTGTTCCGACGTCGTACCCAGGAAGCCCCCGCAAATCCTCCCCAGGTAGTAGCCAAGCCGGGCGGCAAGGGGCGTCCGACCCCCAAGCGCCGCGACGCCGAGAAGCGGCGCCGCCAGCCGATCACCGCGCCGGCCAACCGCAGGGAGGCCTACCGGCGCATGCGCGAGAAGCAGGCGGCCGAACGCGCCAAGATCCGCGAAGGAATGGCCCGGGGCGACGAGCGCTACCTGCTCAAGCGGGACAAGGGCCCGGTGCGGCGGCTGGCCCGCGATTACGTCGACGCGCGGCGCACCGTGGGCTCGTACCTGATGTACACGATGCTCGTCATCGTCCTGCTGAGCCTGGTGCCCACGGTGTGGGCGAGGCTGCTGGTGCTGCTCGCGCCCCCGCTGCTGCTGGCGGTGGTGCTGGTCGAAGGGCTCTGGCTGAGCATGCGGGTCAAGAAGCTGGCGGCCGAGCGGTTCCCGGACGAGGACCGCCGCGGCGTGGGCCTGTACGCGGCGATGCGCGCCATGCAGATCCGCAGGCTGCGCATCCCCGCCCCCCAGGTGAACATCGGCGACAAGGTCTGATCGATCACCCGGGGTTAGGGTCGGAGCATGCAGTTCCGACACTTGGGCCGCAGCGGTCTCAAAGTCAGCGAGATCAGCTACGGCAACTGGCTCACGCACGGCTCCCAGGTCGAGGAGGACGCGGCGCGCGCGTGCGTGCACGCGGCCCTCGACGAGGGGATCACCACCTTCGACACGGCGGACGTGTACGCGGGCACGCGCGCCGAAGAGGTCCTCGGACGGGCGCTGAAGGGCCAGCGGCGCGAAGGCCTGGAGATCTTCACGAAGGTGTACTGGCCGACCGGCCCCGGCCAGAACGACCGCGGGCTGTCGCGCAAGCACATCTTCGAGTCGATCCACGGCTCGCTGCGCCGCCTGCAGACCGACTACGTCGACCTGTACCAGGCGCACCGGTTCGACTACGAGACGCCGCTGGAGGAGACCCTGCGCGCGTTCGACGACCTGGTGCGGCAGGGCAAGGTGCTGTACGTGGGCGTCTCGGAGTGGCGCGCCGACGAGATCGCCCGCGCGCTCGAGATCGCCGACGAGATGGGCTTCGACCGGATCGTCTCCAACCAGCCGCAGTACTCGATGCTGTGGCGGGTGATCGAGAGCGAGGTCGTGCCCCTGTGCGAGAAGGAGGGCGTCGGCCAGATCGTCTGGTCGCCGATCGCGCAGGGCGTGCTGACCGGCAAGTACCTGCCGGGGCAGCCCCCGCCGCCGGGGTCGCGCGCCACCGACGACAAAGGCGGCGCGGACTTCGTCAAGCGGTTCCTCACCGACGACGTGCTGACCCGCGTGCAGGAGCTCAAGCCGATCGCCGCGGACCTGGGCCTGACCATGGCGCAGCTGGCCGTGGCCTGGGTGCTGCAGAACCCGAACGTGTCGTCGGCGATCGTGGGCGCCTCGCGTCCCGAGCAGGTCCGCGAGAACGCCCGCGCCTCCGGGGTGAAGCTGGACGCGGACGTGCTCAAGCGCATCGACGACGTGCTGGGCCCGGTGGTCGAACGGGACCCGGCCAAGACGGTCAGCCCGCGCACGCGTCCCTGAACGGGTCCGCCGCGGCGCCGCCACGGAACGGCGGGCGGCGCCGCGGCGGCCCGTCCGTTATTCGGGATCGTGCAGGCTCATGGGGCCGTAGACGACCGACTCCCCGTCGAGGAGCGTGACCTGGTCGACGCCCTCCTCGCGCAGGCCGCGCCAGGTCTCCCCCAGCCAGGTCTCCGCGTCCGCCTGCGTGGTGAACGTCTCCTCGGAGCGACCTAGCTCTCGGCCGTCGGCCTTCTCCAGCCGCCAGCTCCACGCCATGTGCTCGACCTCCCTCCGCCGTGAGGAGACTAGCCCGTCCGGTCAGCTCGCGGCCTCGATCGCGCGCCGCAGGGCGTCGGGAGAGTGCACGTCGGCGTCGGAGAGCAGGCGGCCGTCCACCCGCACCGACGGCGTGCGATGGACGCCGTGCGACGTGGTGTAGGTGCGGCTGGCGCTCAGCACGTCCTCCGCGCGGGCCTGCTCGGTCACGCAGCGGCGAAACCGCGAGTCGGTCAGTCCCACCGACGCCCCGTAGGAGAGCAGATCGGAGATCTCGTAGGCCCTGGTCGTCTCCTCGGCCGGCTGATGGGTGTAGAGGACGTCCTGGAAGGACAGCCAGCGCGCGCCGTCGGTGACGCAGCGCAGCGCGGACGCGGCGCGCAGCGAGTTGCCGTGCATCGGCTCGACGCCCTTCGCGAAGATGACCATCGGCCGGAAGACCACCTTGGCCCGTCCCGCGACGGCCAGCTCCTTGAGCATGGGGTCGACGGCGCGGTCGAACCTGCCGCACGGGGGGCAGGCGAAGTCCTCGTAGACCTCCACGACGGGACGCTCCACGCCGGGCCGGACCATGGTGAGGCTGCCGTCGGCGCCGGGCCGGGCCTCGGCGCCGCCCGCGATCTGCCCGACGCGCAGCTGCTCCGGACCGCCGCCGCTCTCCTCGTCGCGCAGGAGGACGAATGCGGCGACGGCGGCGACGAGCACGACCGTCAGCCCTCCGGCGACCAGGGCGATCACCAGGCCCAGGCCGCCGCGGCGAGGGGCGCCCGCAGGCGGGGTGCCGCCTGGCCCCCAGGGCGTGCCCGGGGGGACGGGGCCGCCGGGAGGAGGGGCGGGAGGTGGGGGCGGAAACGCTCCGGGCGGTTGCGCACTCGGGGGCCAAGGTGCATTCGGGGGGTTGGCCACAGCGTCTCCTCAGCGACGAATGGTCTTGACGTGGAGAGTAGCCGGGCGGATCCGCCCTTGGGCGGCCCGTAGAGTTCTCGACCACGATGGACATTGATCTGCAAGGCGTCGCGGGACCGGACGGCTGGCCCGCTTCCGGTTGCCGCTGCGCCTCGTGCAACCGTCTGCGTGCCGCCGGCATCCAGTTCGCCCCTACCCGGGCGACGGTGGACGGCGTGCCGCTGGAAGAGTGCGCGCGTCGCGACGTTCCTGGCGGCTGGGATGTGACGGGCCCATGCGGGAGCCGCGTGTTGGTGGCGTCCGGGCCGGGCTCCCGTCCCGAACCGCTGGACGGGGCGGCATATGACGCGGCGCTTCTCGATCTGGTGGGGTGCCCGGAGCATTTGGGATGGCTGCGCCGCATCGGGGCCGTCACCCAAGCGACGGAGGTGCACGCCGTCCACATCGACCACCGGGTCTCCTCGCCGGACGAGCTGGAACGCCGTCTGAGGCATTGGCTGGGCCCTCAGGACGGTCCCCACCGTCTGCTGCTGCTGGGCGGGGCCAGATCCGGCAAGTCGGCCGAGGCTGAGCTGCGGCTGGCCGCCCACCCCCACGTGACCTATGTCGCCACGGGAAAGACCGGCGCCGACGACCCGGAATGGAACGCCCGCGTCGAGGCCCACAAGAAGCGCCGTCCCTCCTGGTGGACGACCTTGGAGACGACCGATCTGATGCGCGTGCTCGAAACCGCTGAAGGCGCGGTGCTCGTGGACGGCATCGGCACCTGGCTGGCCGCGGTCATCGACGAGGCCGGCGCCTGGGACGCCCCCGACGCCGTCCAGCCCCGCCTGGACGAGCTCGTCGATGCGTGGCGCGGGACGTCCGCCCGCGTGGTCGCGGTGACGGACGAGGTGGGGCTGTCGGTGGTGCCGGCCACGTCCTCCGGACGCGCGTTCCGCGACCTGCTCGGCCGTCTCAACCAGCGGCTCGCCGCCGAGTCGGAGGAGGCCGCGCTGGTCGTGGCGGGGCGCGTGCTGGAGCTGGGATGACCGCGGCGCTGCGGCTGACGGTCACGCTGCTGACCGTCGTGCCCTGGCCCGGCGCCGGGGAGATCGACCGGCGCACCGCCGGGCGCGCCATGCTGCTGGCCCCGCTCGCCGGCCTGATCGTCGGCGGCGGCGCCGCGGCGGTCCTGGCCGTGGGCGCGCCGGCCGGGCTGGCGGCGCCGCTGCGGGCGGCGCTGGCCGTGGCCGCGACGGCGGCGCTGACCCGGGCGCTGCACCTGGACGGGTTGGCCGACCTGGCCGACGGGCTGGGCAGCCGCCGCCCCGCCGAGGGCGCCCTGGAGGTGATGAAGCGGTCCGACATCGGGCCGTTCGGCGTGGTGACGCTGCTGCTGACGTTGCTGATCCAGGTCGCCGCCCTGGCGACGGCGCCGCACGCCGCGGCGGCCGCGCTGGTCGCGGCGGTCGCCGGGCGGCTGGCCCTGCCCTGGGCGTGCCGTGCGGGGGTGCCCTGTGCGCGTCCCGGAGGGCTGGGCGCTCTGGTGGCGGGGACGGTCGGCGCCCGTGAGGCGGTCGCGGTCACCGCCGCCGTCATGGCCGCCGCCGGCGGCCTGGGCGTGTGGGCGGACGGCGCGGCCGGCGGGGTGCGCGCCGTCGCCGCCGTGCTGCTCGGCCTGGCCGCGGCGCTGCTGATGCTGCGGCACGCGGTACGCCGCCTCGGCGGGATCACCGGCGACGTCCTCGGCGCCCTGGTGGAGCTGGCGGCCACCGCCGCCTTGGTGGTGATGGCCGCGCATTGACGGCCGCACGGAGTTGACGGTCGCACCGATCGGCGGAGCGTCGCGCGTGAATTCTTTCCGCGGTGCCCGCCCCGTCGTGTCGCCGATCACTCCCAGACCGTGCGCACGTGCCGCGCGCAGCCCGCCGTTCCCCCTTCCGTACACGCCGCTGACCTGCGGTGCACCACCGCTCCGGCTGCCTTCGGCCCTCCCCGTCCGGGAGGGCGGCAGGCCGCGAGCGGCCAGGGCCCCGAGGGTCAAGGCTTGATCCAAAAGGGCGAAACCGGTCACCGGGAGGACTACCATCGGACGACGTGACGACCACCATCAGCCTTGACAACGCGCCCCCCGCCACACTCGACGTCGACGCCGTGGTGATCGGCGTCGTCCCGGACGGAAAGGACGGCGGCGACGGCGTCCGGCCCGCCGCGGGAGCCGAAGGGATCGACCAGGCCTTCGGCGGCCGCCTGGCGGACGCGCTGCGCGCCGTGGGCGCGACCGGCAAGGCCGAGGAGATCACCCGGGTGCCCACCCTGGGCGCGCTGCCCGCGCCGCTGCTCGTCGCGGTCGGCCTGGGCGAGTCGCCGGACGCCGAGGCGCTGCGCCGCGCCGCCGGCGCGGCCGTGCGCGCGCTGGCCGGCACCCGGCGGGCCGGCATCGCGCTGCCCGCCGCGTCCGCCGCCGAGGTCGAGGCGGTCGCGCTGGGCGCGCTGCTGGGCAACTACGCCTTCCACTCCTTCCGCACCGGCGAGCGCAAGGACCCGGTCGAGCGGATCGTCCTGGCCGCCTCCGCCGACGGCGCGCAGGCGGCGGTGGACCGCGCCCGCACCCTGGCCGAGGCGGTCTCGCTCGTGCGCGACCTCGTCAACACGCCGCCGTCCCACCTGACCCCCGACGACCTGGCCCGCACCGCCGAGCGGGTGGCGGGCGAGGCCGGGCTGGAGATCGAGGTGCTGGACGAGAAGGCCCTCGCCGAGGGCGGCTACGGCGGCATCACCGGCGTCGGCAAGGGCTCGGTCAACCCGCCGCGCCTGGTGCGCCTCGTCTACGCCCACCCCGAGGCCGAGCGGACGCTCGCGCTGGTCGGCAAGGGCATCACCTTCGACTCCGGCGGCCTGTCGCTCAAGCCGACCGACGCCATGGACTGGATGAAGTCCGACATGGGCGGCGCGGGCGCGGTCCTGGGCGCGCTGTCGGCGATGGCCCGGCTCGGCGTGAAGGTCAAGGCCGTCGGCTACCTGGCGCTCGCCGAGAACATGCCGAGCGGCACCGCGCAGCGCCCGTCCGACGTGCTGCGCGTGTACGGCGGCAAGACCGTCGAGGTGCTCAACACCGACGCCGAGGGCCGCCTCGTCATGGCCGACGCGCTGGTGCGCGCCGCCGAGGACGAGCCCGACCTGCTCATCGACGTCGCCACCCTGACCGGCGCGCAGATCGTCGCGCTCGGCACGCGCACCACCGGGGTGATGGCCAACGACGACGACCTGCGGGAGAAGGTGGTCGCGGCGGCCCGGCGCGAGGGCGAGGCGTTCTGGGGCATGCCGCTGCCGGCCGAGCTGCGCAAGGGCCTGGACTCGGCCGTGGCCGACATCGCCAACGTCAGCGGCGACCGGTGGGGCGGCATGCTGGTGGCGGGCCTGTTCCTCAAGGAGTTCGTCCGCGACGGGCTGCGCTGGGCGCACCTGGACATCGCCGGCCCCTCCTACAACAAGGGCGAGCCCTACGGCTACACCCCCAAGGGCGGCACCGGCGCGGCGACCCGCGCGCTGGTGCGCATCGCCGAGGAGCTGGCCGCCGGCGCCCTATAGCCGCCGCGGCGGACCCGCGCGGCGGGCCCGCCCGGGACACGCGCCTGAAACCTTGCTCGCCCCCGCCGGTACGGGCGGTCCGAGAACCGAATAGATTGCTCCATGGCGACGGGGCCGTGTGCGCTGAGCCCGGCCGCCGGAGACGTCAGGACGCGCCGGTGCCCGGCGACGGGACGCACGCCGGACCGGAGCCCGGCCCCGGCGCGGTGTGGTGCGACGAGACTGGCCGACCACACTGGCAAGGACAACAACAGCGCGCAGACCGGAAAGGGAGCGTCCAGTGGCCGACAACGGCCCCTTCGACATCGTGGTCCTCGGCGGCGGCAGCGGCGGGTACGCATGCGCCCTGCGCGCCGCCGAACTCGGCATGAGCGTGGCGCTGATCGAGCGCGACAAGCTCGGCGGCACGTGCCTGAACCGGGGGTGCATCCCCACCAAGGCGCTGCTGCACGCGGCGGAGGTCGCCGACCAGACCCGCGAAGCGGCGAAGTACGGTGTCAAAGCCGCCTTTGAGGGCATCGACATCGCGGGCGTGCACGCCTACAAGGACAAGGTCGTCTCCACCACCGTCAAGGGACTGACCGGCCTCATCAAGTCCAAGGGCATCACCATGGTCGAGGGCCACGGCAGGCTGACCGGCCCGACCTCGGTGGCGGTCACCGGCGCGGACGGCGCCGTGACCACGCTGGAGGGCCGGCACGTCGTGCTGGCCACCGGCTCGGCGCCCAAGTCGCTGCCCGGCCTGGACATCGACGGCGAGCGGATCATCACCAGCGACCACGCGCTGACCCTCGACCGGGTGCCCGGCTCGGTGATCATCCTCGGCGGCGGCGTGATCGGCGTGGAGTTCGCCAGCGTGTGGCGCTCGTTCGGCGCCGAGGTCACCATCGTCGAGGCGCTGCCGCACCTGCTGCCGCTGGAGGAGGAGTCGTCGTCCAAGCGGCTGGAGCGGGCGTTCCGCAAGCGCGGCATCGGCTTCGAGCTCGGCGTCCGCTTCGAGAAGGCGGAGACCACCGACGCGGGCGTGCGCGTCGCGCTGGCGGACGGCAAGGTCCTGGAGGCCGAGCTGCTGCTGGTCGCCGTCGGCCGCGGCCCGGTGTCGGACGGCATCGGACTGGAGGAGGTCGGCGTCGCCACCGAGCGCGGCTACGTCAAGGTGGACGAGTACTGCCGCACCAGCGTCCCGACGATCTCGGCGGTCGGCGACCTGGTGCCGACCCCGCAGCTGGCCCACGTCGGCTTCGCCGAGGGCATCCTGGTGGCCGAGCGGCTCGGCGGGCTGAACCCGCAGCCGATCGACTACGACGGGGTGCCGCGCATCACCTACTCCGATCCCGAGGTCGCCTCGGTGGGTCTGACCACCGCCGCGGCGCGGGAGCGGGGGCACGAGGTCAGGGAGTTCACCTACGACCTGGCCGGCAACCCCAAGAGCAAGATCTTGGGCACCCAGGGGGAGGTGAAGGTGATCGCGGCCGTGGACGGTCCCGTGCTCGGGATCCACATGGTCGGCGCCCGCGTCGGAGAACTGATCACCGAAGGTCAGCTCATCTACAACTGGGAGGCCCTGCCGGGTGAGGTCGCCCAGCTCATCCACCCCCACCCGACCCAGTCCGAAGCGGTCGGCGAGGCACACCTCGCCCTCGCCGGCAAGCCACTGCACGTGCACGGCTGAACGCCCGCACGCCAGATTCCGAAGGAGTCGCTGAGAGCCATGCCGGTCTCCGTCACCATGCCCCAGCTCGGCGAGAGCGTCACCGAGGGCACCG
This sequence comes from Actinomadura viridilutea, assembly GCA_003001795.1. Classification (GTDB taxonomy): domain Bacteria; phylum Actinomycetota; class Actinomycetes; order Streptosporangiales; family Streptosporangiaceae; genus Spirillospora; species Spirillospora viridilutea. Next base: position 505,914 of record PVNI01000002.1, read on the forward strand.
TCACCCGCTGGCTGAAGAAGGAGGGTGAGCACGTCGAGACGGACGAGCCGCTTCTCGAAGTGTCGACCGACAAGGTCGACACCGAGATCCCCTCTCCCGCGTCGGGCGTGCTGACCAAGATCATCGTTGCCGAGGACGAGACCGTCGAGGTCGGCGCCGAGCTCGCCGTCATCGGCGACCAGGCCGAGGCCGCCGCCGCGCCGCCGGCGGCGCCCGAGCAGCCCGCCCAGGAGGCGCCCGCGCCGCAGCAGCCCGCGCCGTCCGCGCCGCAGCAGCAGGCGCCGCCGCCCGGCGCCTGGCCGCCGCCGGCCCCGTCCCAGCCCGCGCCTCCGGCGCCGCCCGCGCAGCCGCCCGCCCAGCCGCCGACGCCGCCGCAGCCGGCGCCCGCCGCGCAGCAGCCGGCGCCCGGCCCGGCGCCGTCCGAGCCGTCGGCGGACGCGCCGTACGTGACGCCGCTGGTGCGCAAGCTGGCCGCCGAGCACGGCGTCGACCTGTCCACCGTCAAGGGCACCGGCGTGGGCGGGCGGATCCGCAAGCAGGACGTCCTGGAGGCGGCGCGGGCCGCCCAGGAGGCCGCCCGGCGGCAGGCCGCCGCACAGGCCGCGCCGACCGCGGCGCCGTCGGCTCCCGCGCAGTCTCCCGCGCCCGCCGCGGCGCCCCCGGAGGCCGCCGCGCTGCGCGGCAAGACCGAGAAGATGAGCCGCATCCGGCAGACGATCGCCCGCCGCATGGTGGAGTCGCTGCAGGTCTCCGCGCAGCTCACCACCGTGGTCGAGGCGGACGTCACCAAGATCGCCCGGCTGCGGGAGCGGGCCAAGGACGACTTCCAGGCCCGCGAGGGCGTCAAGCTGTCGTTCCTGCCGTTCTTCGCGCTGGCGGCGATCGAGGCGCTGAAGGCCCACCCCAAGCTCAACGCCGTCATCAACAGCGAGACCAACGAGGTCACCTACCACGACGTGGAGAACCTCGGCATCGCCGTGGACGTGCCCGAGCGCGGCCTGATGGTCCCGGTCATCCACAACGCCGGGCAGCTCAACCTGGCGGGCCTGGCCCAGCGCATCGCCGACCTGGCCGAGCGGACCCGCACCAACAAGGTCAGCCCGGACGAGCTGGCGGGCGGCACGTTCACGCTGACCAACACCGGCAGCCGCGGCGCGCTGTTCGACACCCCGATCCTCAACCAGCCGCAGGTCGGCATGCTCGGCACCGGCGCGGTCGTCAAGCGCCCGGCCGTCATCGACGACCCGGAGCTGGGCGAGGTCATCGCGGTGCGGTCCATGGTCTACCTGGCCCTGACCTACGACCACCGCCTGGTGGACGGCGCCGACGCCGCCCGGTTCCTCGGCACCGTCAAGCAGCGTCTGGAAGAGGGCAACTTCGAGGCCGACCTCGGCCTCTGAGGCCCGCCCGCAGGCCGGGCGCCGCCCGCAGGAACCCCGCCGCTCCCCAGGAGGCGGCGGGGTTCCGCGCATTCCGGCGCGGCCGCGGGGCGGACCGCGCCGGACGCCGTCCGACGCGGTCCGAAAAATGCGAATACCAAGAATCGCCAAAGTCGGTCGCGATCTCCGGAGGCGGCCGTAGCGTGACGGGTGAACGCGAGCACGGCCGCAACCCCCACGCGACGGAGGCGAGACAGTGAGCACCGACGGCCAGCCCCACATCGTCGCGATCGGCGGCGGAAGCTTCGTCCCGGACGCCCGATACGGGTACGAACCCAGCCCGCTGCTGCGCTACGCCCTCGACCTGACCGGGCAGGACCGCCCCCGGATCTGCTTCCTGACCACGGCGCTCGGCGACGGCGCCGAGCACGTCGCCCGCGGCTACGCCGCCTTCTCGCAGCTGGACGCCGAGGTCAGCCATCTGGTCCTGTTCCCCATGCCGAACATGGCCGACATGCGCTCGCACCTGCTGTCGCAGGACCTGGTGTACGTGTTCGGCGGCAGCACCGCCAACCTGCTGGCGCTGTGGCGGCTGCACGGCCTGGACGAGGTCATGCGGGAGGCGTGGACGGAGGGCGTGGTGCTGTGCGGGCAGAGCGCGGGCGCGCTGTGCTGGCACGCGGGCGGCGCCACCGACTCGTTCGGCCCGACCCTGCGGGCGCTGACCGACGGGCTGGCGCTGCTGCCGTACGCGTGCGGCGTCCACTACGACAGCGACCCGCAGCGCCGCCCCCTGCTGCAGCAGCTGGTCGCGGAGGGGACGCTGCCCGAGGCGTACGCCGCCGACGAGAAGACGGCCCTGCACTACGTGGGCACGGAGTTCGTCCAGGCGGTGTCCTACGGCAAGGGCGCCGGCGCCTACCACATCACCCCGGACGGCCCCGGCTCGGCCAAGGAGCGCCGCATCGAGCCCAGGCTGCTCGCCTCCTCATGAGCACCCCGGGCATAAGCTGGGCGACGTGAGCGATCTGAAGGTAGACGTACGCGAGCCGGAGACCACCACGAGTGCCCCGGCCACGCGCGAACTGGTCGTCGTGCACGCCGGCTTCGGGGACGCGGCCGTTCCCTACATGGCGGGCTGGGACCTGCAGCGCCGCACCCACGAGCTGCGGGCCGACGACCGCATCCCCGACACCGTCCTGCTGCTGGAGCACGAACCGGTCTACACGGCGGGCAAGCGGACCGAGCCGATGGACCGGCCGCTCGGCGACCCCGGCGCCCCGGTCGTGGACGTCGACCGCGGCGGGAAGATCACCTGGCACGGTCCCGGGCAGCTCACCGGCTACCCGATCGTCCGGCTGCCCGACCCGGTGGACGTGGTCGGCTACGTGCGGCTGCTGGAGAAGATGATGATGGCGGTCTGCGCCGAGCTCGGCCTGGAGACCGTCACCAGGGAGGGCCGCAGCGGGCTGTGGGTGCCCGGCACCCCCGACCGCAAGATCGGCTCCATCGGCATCCGGGTGGCGCGCGGCGTCACCATGCACGGCTTCATGATCAACTGCGACTGCGACATGTCGTGGTTCGACCGCATCGTCCCCTGCGGCATCCGCGACGTCGGGTCCACCTCGCTGACTCAGGAGCTCGGCCGCCGGGTGACCGTCGCCGAGATCACGCCGCTGGTGGAACGGCACCTGGCCGACGTCCTCGGCGCCACCGGCGTCCTGCACCGCACGGCCGCCCAGCTGGTCGGCGCCTGACCGCCGCGGCGGTCCGGCGCGCGACCGGCCGGGCGGTCAGCCGGCCGCGGTCAGCACCTTGAAGACGGCCTGGCGGTCGGCCGCGGCCTCGGTGAAGAACGCGGTGACCCGCGCGTAGGCGGGCGCGAGCACCCGGTCGCGGTCCATGTCGGCGGCGTCCTGCACCTCGGCGGCGGCCATCGCGGCCGGGTCGAACCGCTCCGCGATCGTCTCGAACGGGGTCTCGGCCAGATGCTCGGCGGCGGCCGCGACCCGCTCGGGCTCGAGGTAGATCACGTCCATGCCCAGCTCGTCCGCGCCGTCCTCGGTGAGCAGGCGTCCGCCGCACACCACGTCGGCGGCGGGCCCGCGGCCCTCCCAGGCGTCGCCGGTGAGCAGGTAGTGCAGCGCCTGCCAGGCGGCGCCGAGGTCGACGATCTGCTCGGCGGGGTGGCGGCGGCGCCAGTCGGCGATCCCGAACACAAGCCGGGCGATCCGGAAGGGGTCGGGCTCGCCTTCCAGCGTCGGCGGCAGGCGCAGACACGTCATGGCCAGTCCCACGGTGGTTCCTCCGTACGGGGTCGAGACGGCAACAGGGAGTCACCTTAGAGAGATCGACGGATACGGAGGGCGAAAACGCGCGAATCGGCCTGTCTGGTTCGTCCCGTCCGCGCCGTGCCGACGGCGTGTCCGCGGTGTGCCGACGGCGTGTCCGCGGTGTGCCGGCGGCGTGCGGCGGGACGCAGGTCACGGGAGGGCGCTGTGCCGGTCGCGCAGGTCGGGACGTACCCTGGGGGGCGTGACGACGGTGACACCTGAGGGGCGCAAGCTCCTGCGCATTGAGGTCCGCAACAGCCAGACGCCGATCGAGCGCAAGCCCGACTGGATCAAGACGCGGTTGAAGACCGGCCCGCAGTACCGCGAGCTGGCCGCCCTCGTCAAGTCCGAGGGCCTGCACACGGTGTGCCAGGAGGCGGGCTGTCCCAACATCTACGAATGCTGGGAGGACCGGGAGGCCACCTTCCTGATCGGCGGCGACCAGTGCACCCGGCGCTGCGACTTCTGCCAGATCGACACCGGCAAGCCCGCCGAGTTCGACCGCGACGAGCCGCGCCGCGTCGCCGAGTCGGTGGCGCGGATGGGGCTGCGGTACGCCACCGTCACCGGCGTCGCCCGCGACGACCTGGAGGACGGCGGCGCCTGGCTGTACGCCGAGACCGTCCGCGCCATCCACGGCGCGGTGCCCGGCTGCGGCGTGGAGCTGCTGATCCCCGACTTCAACGGCCGTCCCGACCTGCTCGGCGAGGTGTTCGACGCGCGGCCGGAGGTGCTGGCGCACAACGTGGAGACCGTGCCGCGCATCTTCAAGCGCATCCGCCCCGCGTTCCGGTACGAGCGGTCGCTGGACGTGCTCACCCAGGCCCGTGCGGCGGGGCTGGTCACCAAGTCCAACCTCATCCTGGGGCTGGGCGAGACCCGCGAGGAGGTCTCCCAGGCGCTGCGCGACCTGTACGAGGCGGGCTGCGAGCTGGTCACCATCACCCAGTACCTGAGGCCCAGCCCCCGGCACCACCCGGTCGAGCGGTGGGTCAAGCCCGAGGAGTTCGTGGAGCTGCGCGAGGAGGCCGAGGAGATCGGCTTCGCGGGCGTGATGTCCGGTCCGCTGGTGCGGTCCAGCTACCGCGCCGGGCGTCTCTACCGGCAGGCGATCGAGGCCCGCGACGCCTGAGCCCGCCCGGGCGGGGCGGCGCGCGCCCGGCCCGATCACCGGCCCGCCCCGGCCGCCCGCCGCGGGCCGGGGAGGTGTCGGACGAGCGGTACGACGGCACTATCCTTGAGGCCATGTCGAATAAGCCGACGGACGGGGCCCAGGAGCGTCCGGGCCGTTTCCAGCAGATCCGACTGGTCGCCCGGGTGGTCCGGCAGGCGAACCCCAAGGCCCTGCCGATCGTGTTCGCGTCCGCGCTCGGCACCCTGGTCGTCGTCATCCTCATCGGGCTGGTCGTCGGCAGCCTGTGGTTCTTCATCCCGCTGGCGCTGCTGTCCGCGGCCGCCGTCGGCATGATCGTGTTCGGCCAGATGGCGCAGCGCGCGCAGTACAAGCTGATCGCCGGGCAGCCGGGCGCGGCCGCGGCGATCCTGAAGAACATGCGCGGGAACTGGACGGTGACCGAGGCCGTCGCCGGCAACCGCAACCTCGACATGGTGCACCGCGTGGTGGGGCGCCCCGGCGTGATCCTGGTGTCCGAGGGCCCGCCGAACCGGGTGGGCTCGCTGCTCGGCGCGGAGAAGAAGCGCATCGCGCGCGCCGCCCAGCAGGTGCCGATCTACGACGTGCAGGTCGGGAGCGCCGAGGGCCAGATCCCGATCGACAAGCTGCAGCGGCACCTGATGAAGCTGCCGCGCAACCTCACCAAGGCGCAGACGCGGGAGCTGAACGACCGGCTGCAGGCGCTGCCCCGCTCCATGCAGATGCCCAAGGGCCCGATTCCGAAGGGCGTCAGGATGCCCAAGGGCCCGAAGCCGAAGATGCGCTGACCGCGTCCCCGGAAGCGACAGCGCCCCCGTGCCGGGGGCGCTTTTTCATGCGTCGAACGGACTGCGCGCGATCGATCGGCTGCGTGCGGCCCGGCTACATGTTGACCACGACGGTGTGGGCGGCGCGGTCGTGCAGACCGCGGTAGTCGCGGTCCCAGATCAGCGCGGGCACGACCACCAGCAGCAGGAGGGTGCGGGCCAGCGCCCACACCGGGCCGACCGGGCGGCCGTCCAGCCGCGCCACCCGGATGCCGCACACCCGCTTGCCGATCGTGGTGCCGAGCAGCCCGACCAGCACCCACGCCTGCGCGCCGAACACCAGCAGCGTCGCGAGACTGCGTTCCGGCGGCGTCCACTCGAACATCCGCGCCAGGAAGCTGGCCACCAGGAGGGACAGCGCCCAGTCGATGAACAGGGCCAGCAGCCGGCGGCCGTATCCGGCGACCGCGCCGCCGCCCTGCTCGGGCAACCCCAGCCGCTCTCCCGGGTAGCCGAGGTCCGCCCCGGCCGAGCGGGCCCCGCCCAGCCACGTCTGCGTCCACCGCGGGCCCGAGGCGGGCCGCTGCTTACCGCTGCTGCTCATGGCCCTACGCTATCCGCTCCGCGCCGCGTCCCCTCATCGGCTCCCGGCCCCGGCGGGCCCGCCCCCGCCCGCCGGATGTGGCCGGGCGGGCGCACGCGACGCAAGAGACCAGGTGAAACGGCACGGACGCGTCGCAAACCGCCGCGCCGCGGGAGCCGTAACACCCGAGAAACACATGGGACACGGCAGGGAAACTCCCCGGCCATAGCTTCCAGGGGAGCCGAAAGCGCCCCAAGGAGGCCGGATGTTCAGCAGCGCCGACGAGGTCCTCAGCTATATCGAACGCGAAGGCGTGCAGTTCGTCGACTGTCGGTTCGTGGACCTGCCCGGCAAGATGCAGCACTTCACGTTCCCCGTGGAGAGCTTCAGCGAGAGCGTCTTCACCGACGGGCTCATGTTCGACGGTTCGTCCGTCCGCGGGTTCCAGGAGATCCACGAGTCGGACATGCTCCTGCTGCCGGACCCGAGCACGGCGGTGCTCGACCCGTTCCGCCAGCACAAGACCCTGATCCTCAACTTCTTCGTGCACGACCCGCTGACCGGCGAGCCCTACAGCCGCGACCCGCGGAACGTGGCGAAGAAGGCGCAGGAGTACCTGCGCGGCTCGGGGATCGCCGACACCGCCTACTTCGGTCCCGAGGCCGAGTTCTACATCTTCGACGACGTCCGCTTCGAGACCAAGCCCAACGCGGGCTACTTCTACCTCGACTCGATCGAGGGCGCCTGGAACACCGGGCGCGAGGAGGACGGCGGCAACCTGGGCGCCAAGCCCCCGTACAAGGGCGGCTACTTCCCCGTCCCGCCGATGGACCACTACACCGACCTGCGGTCGGAGATGGTCACCAAGCTGCTCGGCGCGGGCATCCACGTGGAGATGCAGCACCACGAGGTCGGCACCGCGGGCCAGGCGGAGATCGACTTCCGCTTCGACACGCTGCTGAAGACCGCCGACAACCTGATGCTCTACAAGTACATCGTCAAGAACGTGGCGCGCGCCGCGGGCAAGACGGTGACGTTCATGCCCAAGCCGATCTTCGGTGACAACGGGTCGGGCATGCACTGCCACCAGTCCCTGTGGAAGGACGGCTCGCCGCTGTTCTACGACGAGGTCGGCTACGCGGGGCTGTCGGACACCGCCCGCTACTACATCGGCGGCCTGCTCAAGCACGCCCCGGCGCTGCTCGCCTTCACCAACCCGACGGTGAACTCCTACCACCGCCTGGTGCCGGGCTTCGAGGCGCCGGTCAACCTGGTGTACTCCCAGCGCAACCGGTCCGCCTGCATCCGCGTCCCGATCACCGGTTCCAACCCCAAGGCCAAGCGGATCGAGTTCCGCGTCCCCGACCCGTCCTGCAACCCGTACCTGGCCTTCTCGGCGATGCTCATGGCGGGCCTGGACGGCATCAAGAACAAGATCGAGCCCGCGGACCCGATCGACAAGGACCTCTACGAGCTGCCGCCCGAGGAGGCCCGCGCCATCCCGCAGGTGCCCGGCTCGCTGGAGAAGGTCCTGGAGGCCCTCGAGGCCGACCACGACTTCCTCCTGGAGGGCGGGGTGTTCACCCCCGACCTCATCGAGACGTACGTGGACATGAAGCGCGAGTTCGAGATCGACCCGATCCGGCTGCGCCCCCACCCCCACGAGTTCGAGCTCTACTACGACGTGTGACCGGGCGACCGCGTCGTGATCGGGGGCGGCGCGAGCCGTACGGCGAGGCGCCGCGCGTGATGGGCCGCGCGTCGCGCGGCCTCGCCGCCCCCTGATCGACGCGCGACTCGAGCCGCGCCCGGGCGCCGGTTCCGGAGCCGTTCCGGCCGGCGTCGCGGGTTCCGCGAGTCTCCTTGCGGATGAGGCGTCCCGACTCGCGCGAGGCCGCCGGCCGAGGCCCCTCCGGGGCGCGGCCGGCGGCCTTTCGCATGCGGCGGCGCTCACCGCGCCTCCGGCACCGGCTGTCGCCGCGTCGCTCACCAGGTGACAGCCCCCTGGCCGGGGAGAGCGACGCGTCTTCGCACGGACACGCACTGTGATGGCGGCGGCTAGTCTGGAGGGCGCGACCGGCCGACCGCCCCGGGCCGCCGAACGCGCCGACGGCGGTCGGTGCCGGCGGGCGAACCGGAGCCGCGCCGGCGCGTCGGCCCGGCGCCCGGAGCACGAGGAGGCGAGCGATGGCCGGAGTCCCCTACAGCCTGCCCGCGGCCGACCCCGACGACGGCGGACGGGCCGCCTCGGTGCGGCACGGCGTCGACGACCTGGCCGCACGCCTGGCGGTGCACGAGGAGGTCTACGGCGTGCCGCTGGACGGCTTCGCCGGCTCCGACGACGACGCCAAGCTCCGGGCCGCCCTGTCGTACGCGGCGGCGCAGACCCGGCCCCCGGCGATCGTCCTGGCCAACCGGGCGCACCGGTTCGACGGCGGCCCCTACCCGTACTACGACGGGCTCCGGCTCGTCGGGTCCCTGGGCACCCTCGAGCGCGAGTTCGCCTCCGCCGGACCGCAGTGCGTCGCGACCGTCGGCGGCAGCGCGCTGTTCTCCGTCCCCCGCGCCGGCGTGAAGAACATGTTCATCCACGGCGTGCAGTTCCGCGCCGCCTCCGGCCGGGTGCACTTCCAGACGCCGATCACCGACTTCGCCAAGGGGCCGATCGTCCAGGACGCCGACTTCCGCGGCCTCGCCTGGGTCGGGTTCAAGACCGTCATGCACGCCCGCCACCTGCGCTGCTCGATCGAGCGGGTGTACGTCAACAACGGCACCGACACCCAGTTCAAGCTCGCCGGGTCCGACAACTACTACTTCGTCGAGGGCAAGTCGTTCATGTCGGCGCACGCCCTGAAGGCGTCGATGTTCTACCTGTGGTTCACGCACATGTCCCGCACCCAGGTCGGCCCGATCTACATCACCCCGGAGGTCGCCACCGCGGTGCGGATCGACGGGTCGTACGGCGACCTGGTGTTCACCGGCACCCTGTTCGACTGCACGGGCCGCAGCGCCTCGACCGCGTGCCAGGGCGCCGCCGTCCTCATCACCGGCGGCAAGGGCATCGTGTTCCGCGACTGCTGGTTCTTCAACAACGCCGTCAACCCCGCCGCCACCGGCCGCCGCCCCGTCGACCGGGGGCAGGTGTTCATCCGGGGGTCGGCGGCCGACATCCTCTTCGACGGCTGCCAGTTCAACGGCGGCGCCGCGCAGACCACGCACACCCCGCCCGGCACCCCCGCCATCTACGCCGCCACCGGCGTGTCCGGGGTCAAGGTCTGCAATCCCCTCGCCCCCAACAAGGGCGTCAAGCTGCTGCAGCAGCAGTCCGCCGGGATCATCGCCAAGTACGGCGCGGACGACTGGACCCTGAAAGTCGCCTAGGGGCCGACCCCGAGGGAACATACTGGTCGCCGACCGTGTTCCGTTGGCGAGCGGCGGAGAGACCGCCGACGCGGCGATCAAAGGGGATCAGATGGCCACGGTGAGGGTCGAGCGGAACGGCGACGCGTTCGAGGCGGTCAACGACCGCGGGGCGCGGGTCGCCGTCGACGGCTCCGGGGAGACGCCCGGCGCGTTCACGCCGGTGGAGCTGCTGCTGGCCGCGCTGGGCGGATGCGAGCTGGTCACCGTGGAACCGCTGACCGCCGGGCGCGGGCACCGGCTGGCGCGCCTGTCCGCCACCGTCCGCGCCGACAAGGTCGCCACCAGCAGGCTGGGCACGATCACCATCGCCTACGACGTGGAGCTCCCCGAGGGCGACGACGAGGCCGCCGACGTGTTCGAGGCGGTGGCCCGCCGGGTGCACGAGCGCTACTGCACGGTGGGCAACGCGCTCAAGGAGCCGATGACCGTGGAGCAGGCGCTGCCCGCCGCCTCCCGCGCGGACGGCGACCCCGCCTAGTCCTCCAGCCGGACCCGAGGGGACGCCGCCCACCGCCGTTCATCAGGGACTTCCCTGAGGCTCTCCCGGGGAAGACGCGCGCCCTCCCCCCAAAGTCCGGACACAGCGTCAGGGATGTACTACTCAAGTCTGAGGACAAGACCATTCGTCCCGGTGATCTCAAGTAATGGCCGCGCGGCAAGGATAGGCGGCATGGCCCATACCGCCCCCACGGCTCCCCCAAGCCGGCTCATCCCCCCCGGCCGCGTCGCGGCGTGGCCGCGGGCAGGGGCGAAAGGGCGGCCGCTCGTGCCGTCGGTGTGGCGCGAGCTGGCGCTGATCGTACTGTTCTACACGGCTTATACGCTGACGAGGCTGATCCTGGTTCAGGACGGCACGGCACCGGCCTTCGCGCACGCCGACCAGATCCTGGCGTTCGAGCGATCCCTGGGCGTCGACGTCGAACTGCCCCTCAACCAGCTCCTGCTGGAGGTCCCCTGGCTGGCGCGCGCCGCCAACGTCTTCTACGCCACGGCCCACTTCGCGGTGACGCTCGGTGTCGTCGTCTGGGTGTACCGGAGCCATCCGGAGCACTACCGGTGGCTGCGCACCGGCATCATGGCGGCGACGGGCGCGGCGCTGCTGGGCTTCTGGCTGTACCCGCTGGCCCCGCCGCGGTTCCTGGAGCACGAGGGGTTCGTGGACCCGGTGACGGCCCTGCACTCGATGGGGCTGTACGCCAGCGACGCGTCCGCCACGCTGACCAACCAGTACGCGGCCATGCCGTCGATGCACGCGGGCTGGGCGCTGTGGTGCGGGTTCGCGCTGGTGCGGCTGGCGACGCGGCGGTGGGTGCGGGCGCTCGGCGCCGTCTACCCGGCCACGACGGTGGCCGTCATCCTGGCCACCGCCAACCACTACGTGCTGGACGCGGTGGCCGGGATCGCGTTGGTCTCGGCGGCCCTGTGCGCGTCCCGGCTGCTGTACCGCCGCCTCCCGCTCGGCTCGGCGGGGCGGACGGGTGCCGTGGCGACCGCGGCGGCCGAACGGCGTGCGGAGGCGGAGCTCGATGCGCAGACGAGGCGGCGGCGCCCCACGAACCCGGACATCGCGGATACGGGCGACACGCTCCCTGATTCGGATGCGTCCGTACATGCGTGTTGATCGTCCCTCTGCGATCCTTGGGCGCATGCCCCGAAGCGACGACGCGCCCGACCCCTCCGCGGACGGCGGCGCCGCGGGACGGCGGGCTCGGCGTCCCCGGCTGTGGCCGGAGCTGCTGCTGATCGCGATCTGCTACGCCTGCTACTCGATGGTCCGCAACCTGGTGCCGGCCGACCACGCCACCGCCGCGCACCGGGCCCAGGAGATCCTCGCCCTCGAGTACCAGCTGAACCTGGACATCGAGTACGCGCTGAACCGGCTGTTCGTCGACAACGCGTGGCTGGCGATCCCGGCGAACTACTTCTACGCCACGATGCACTTCGCCGTCACGACCGGGGTGCTGGTGTGGCTGTACATCCGGCACCCGGACCGCTACACGACCTACCGCACGGTCCTGTTCGCCACGACGATGGTGGGGCTGGTCGGGTTCTGGCTGTATCCGCTGGCGCCGCCGCGCATGCTGCCGGGATTCACCGACACGGTGATCAGTTTCGGGACGTGGGGCATCTACGGCTCCTCGCCGATGGCGTCGATGTCCAACCAGTACGCGGCGATGCCGTCGATGCACACCGCGTGGGCGCTGTGGTGCGCGGTCGCGGTGATCGGCGTCGCCGGACGGCGGCGCCCCTGGACGATGCCGGCGGCCGCGCTCTACCCGACCGTCACCGTCTTCGTGATCATGGGCACGGCCAACCACTTCCTGCTCGACGCCGTGGGCGGGGCCGCCGCGCTGGCCTGCGGCTTCGCGCTCCGCCACGGCGCGTTCCGGGCGTTCTCCGTGGTCCTGCCCGCCCGCGCGGGCAGCCAGTCGTCGACGCCGTGAGCGCCGCCGGGTCGGCCGGGTCCCTGACGGCGGGCCCCGCGACCCCCGGTCAGTCGGAGCCGTAGAAGACGCGCTCGACGACGGCGCGGGCGCGGCGGGTGCGGCGGCGGTAGTCCTCGAGCAGGTCGCCGGTGCCGGGGTAGCCGAGCATGCGGCTGACGGCGCTGCGCTCGCGGTGGTGGTCGGTCGGCAGCAGGTCGGAGGCGCGGCCGCGCACCAGCATGACCGCGTTGCGCAGGCGGGTGGCCAGCCGCCAGGCGTCCGCGAGCACCTCGGCGTCGGCGGGGGCGAGCAGGCCCTCGGCGGCGGCCGCCTCCAGCGTCGCCAGGGTGCGGGTGGTGCGCAGCGCGGGCACGCGGTGGGCGTGCCGGAGCTGCAGCAGCTGCGCGACCCACTCCACGTCCGACAGGCCGCCGGGGCCGAGCTTGATGTGCAGGCGCCGATCGACGCCGCGCGGCAGCCGCTCGGACTCCATCCGCGCCTTCAGCCGCCGGATCTGGCGGACGGCGGCGTCGTCGACGCCGCCCTCGGGCCAGCGCACCGGGTCGATGAGGGCGTGGAAGCGTTCGCGCAGCCCGGCGTCCCCGATGGCCGCGTCCGCGCGCAGCAGGGCCTGGCTCTCCCAGGGCTCCGACCAGCGGGCGTAGTAGGCGGCGTAGGAGGCCAGCGTGCGCACCAGCGGCCCCTGGCGGCCCTCGGGACGCAGGTCGGGGTCGATCTCCAGCGGCGGGTCGGGGGCGGGCAGCGCCAGCAGCCGGCGCATCTCCTCGGCGACGGCGTGCGCGGCGGCGTGCGCGTCGCGGTCGTCGGCGCCGGGCAGCGGGTCGTGGACGAACATCACGTCGGCGTCGCTGCCGTAGCCGAGTTCGCGCCCGCCGAACCGGCCCATGGCCACGACGGCCAGGCGGGTCGGCAGCGGCCCCCGCCGCTCGATCTCGATCTTGTTGACGGCGGCCCGCAGCGCGGCCTCGACGGTGACGGCGGCGATGTCGGACAGCGCCTCCCCGACGGTGCGCACGTCGGCCAGGCCGAGCAGGTCGGCGACGGCCACGCGGAACAGCTCGCGGCGGCGCAGCCCGCGCACGACGGCGACGGCCTCCTCGGCGGGCAGCACCGCCCCTGAGGCCGCCCCGGAGGCCGCCCCGGAGGCCGCCCCGGGGGCCGCGCCGGGGCCGGGGGCGGCGTCGGGGCCGGCGTGGCGGCGCACGGCGGCCAGCGCCTCAGTGCGCAGCGCCTCGACGGGGCGCGGCGTCAACTCGGCGTCGCCCACCAGCATCCTGACCGCTTCGGGGGCGCGCAGCAGCAGGTCGGTGGCGTACCGGCTGGAGCCCAGCACCCAGGCCATGCGTTCGGCGACGGTCACCTCGTCGCGCAGCAGCCGCAGGTACCAGGGGGTGGTGCCGAGGGCGTCGCTGACGCGGCGGAAGCCGAGCAGGCCCGCGTCCGGGTCGGGCGCGTCGGCGAACCAGCCGAGCATGACCGGCAGCAGGGTGCGCTGGATGGCGGCGCGGCGCGACACCCCGGACGTCAGCGCCTCGATGTGCCGCAGGGCGCCGGCCGGGTCGGTGTAGCCGAGCGCCTCCAGGCGGGTGCGGGCGGCCTCGGGGGTGAGCCGCGCCTCCGGTCCGGGCAGGCGGGCCACGGCGCGCAGCAGCGGCCGGTAGAACAGCTTCTCGTGCAGGCGCCGCACCTCGCGGGCGTGCCGCCGCCACAGCGCGGTGAACTCGCCGACCGGGTCCGTGCGCAGGCCGAGCGCGCGGCCGAGGCGGCGCAGGTCGGCCGGGTCCTCGGGGACGACGTGGGTGCGGCGCAGCCGGTGCAGCTGGAGCAGGTGCTCGACGCGGCGCAGGAACCGGTAGGCGGCGGCGAGCGCGGCGGCGTCGTCGCGGCCCACGTACCCGCCGTCCGAGAGCGCGGCCAGCGCCTCGAGGGTGCCGCGGCCGCGCAGCGTCTCGTCGGCGCGGCCGTGGACGAGCTGCAGCAGCTGCACGGCGAACTCCACGTCCCGCAGCCCGCCGGGGCCGAGTTTGAGCTCGCGTTCGGCGGCGCGGTCGCGGCGGGTCAGGTGGGCCTCGACGCGGCGGCGCATCGACTGCACGTCCTCGACGAACTTCTCCCCCGCCGCGGCCTTCCACACCAGCGGGGTGATCATGTCGAGGTAGCGGGCGCCGAGGTCGGCGTCCCCCGCGACGGGGCGGGCCTTCAGCAGCGCCTGGAACTCCCAGGTCTCGGCCCAGCGCTCGTAGTAGGCGCGGTGGCTGGCCAGCGACCGCACCAGCGGCCCCGCCTTGCCCTCCGGGCGCAGCGCCGCGTCCACCTCCCACAGCGCGCCCTCCGGGGTGTGCGCCGAGCAGGCCCGCATCATGGCCGAGGCCAGGCGGGCGGCGGCGCGCAGGGCCCGGTCCTCGTCCGCGCGGCCGTCCGGGGCGTCCCGCGGCTCCGCCACGAACACCACGTCGACGTCGCTGACGTAGTTGAGCTCGCGTCCGCCGCACTTGCCCATGCTGATCACGGCCAGCCGGCACAGGCCGTGCTCGGGCACCTCGGCGCGCGCCACCGCCAGCCCGGCCTCCAGCGCGGCGGCGGCCAGGTCGGCCAGCGCGGCGGCGACCTCGGCGACGTCGGCCGCGCCGGTCAGGTCGCGGCCCGCCACGGCGAGCAGCCGCCGCCGGTACGCCACGCGCAGCGCCATCAGCGTCTCGGCGGAGGCGTCGCGCGCGACCGGCTCGGCGGCGTCCGGGTCGGCGCCCACGGCGCGCAGCAGGTCGGCCCGGGCGTCGGCGGCGTCCTCGGTCGGGGCCGGTCCGCCGTCGCGCAGCGCCCGCCACTGCTCGGGGTGGCGGCCGAGGTGGTCGCCGAACGCGGCGCTGACGCCGAGCACCGCCAGCAGCCGCTCGCGCGTCCGCGGCTCGTCTTCGAGCGCCGCGCGCAGCTCCCCGTCGCCGGACGCGGCGGTCAGCAGCCGCAGCAGGCCGGTCAGGGCCAGGTCCGGGTCGGCCGTGGCGCCCAGGTCGTCCAGCAGGTCGTCGCCGATCGGCGTGCCCGCCTCCGCGGCCTCCCGCAGCAGCCGCTCGGCCCGTCCCGCGTCGTTGAATCCGAGCCTCGCCAGCCGCCCGGACAGGGAGGGGCGGCGGTCGGGTGTCCTCGGCACGCTCACGGTCTCACGTTAGTCCGCGCGGGCGCCGCGGGCCTCTCCTCGCGCGCACCCGGACGCCGCGGTTCCGGCTCCGGTCCCGGACGGCCGCGGCCCGCGGCGGCGCGACCGCTCAGAGGACCGCGAGCAGGCGGCGGCGTTCGTACTCGGTGACCTGGCGGCGGTAGTCCTCCCACTCCTGGCGCTTGTTGCGCAGGAAGAAGTCGAAGGTGTGCTCGCCGAGCACCTCGGCCATCAGCTCGCTGCGCTCCATCGCCTGGATCGCCTCGTCCAGGCTCTGCGGGAGCGGGCGGATGCCCATGGCGCGCCGCTCGGCCGGGGTGAGCGCCCACACGTCGTCCTCGGCGCCCGGCGGCAGCTCGTAGCCCTGTTCGATGCCCTTCAGCCCGGCGCCGAGGATGGCCGCGAACGCCAGGTAGGGGTTGCACGCCGAGTCCAGGGACCGGAACTCGATGCGGGTGGAGTGGCCCTTCTGCGGCTTGTACATCGGCACCCGCACCAGCGCGGAGCGGTTGTTGTGGCCCCAGCAGATGTACGGCGGGGCCTCGCCGCCCGCGCCCGCGGTGGAGCCGACGCCGCCCCACAGCCGCTTGTAGGAGTTGACCCACTGGTTGCACACCGCGGTGATCTCGGCGGAGTGCCGCAGCAGGCCCGCGATGAACGCGCGGCCCACCTTGGACAGCTGGTATTCGGCGCCCGGCTCGTAGAAGGCGTTGCGGTCGCCCTCGAACAGCGACATGTGGGTGTGCATGCCCGAGCCCGGGTGGTCGGTGAACGGCTTGGGCATGAACGAGGCGTACACCCCCTGCTCCAGCGCGACCTCCTTCATCACCAGCCGGAACGTCATGATGTTGTCGGCGGTGGTGAGCGCGTCGGCGTAGCGCAGGTCGATCTCCTGCTGGCCGGGGGCGTTCTCGTGGTGGCTGAACTCCACCGAGATGCCCATGGCCTCCAGCATCATGATCGCGTTGCGCCGGAAGTCGTGCGCGGCGCTGTGCGGGGTGTGGTCGAAGTAGCCGCCGGCGTCCACCGGCTCGGGCTCGCTGCCGTCCTCGGGCCGGGTGCGCAGCAGGAAGAACTCGATCTCGGGGTGGGTGTAGAAGGTGAAGCCGAGGTCGGCGGCCTTGGCCAGCGCCCGCTTGAGCACGTAGCGGGGGTCGGCGAAGCTCGGCGTGCCGTCCGGCATGAGGATGTCGCAGAACATGCGGGCCGCGCCCGGCGACTCGCTGCGCCAGGGCAGCACCTGGAAGGTGGACGGGTCCGGCTTGGCGATCATGTCGGACTCGTGGATCCGGGCGAAGCCCTCGATGGCCGACCCGTCGAACCCGATGCCCTCGTCGAAGGCGCCCTCGAGCTCGGCGGGGGCGACCGCGACGGACTTCAGGAACCCGAGCACGTCGGTGAACCACAGCCGGATGAAGCGGATGTCGCGCTCCTCCAGCGTGCGGAGCACGAACTCCTGCTGACGGTCCAAGGCCCCACTCCCTCACAGCTTGCCCGACTGCCCGGTCCGTGCCCGCGTCCGGCGTTGCTTTGACGGGCGTTGGCGCTGGTGCCGACAGGTCCGGGACTCTGCAGTATGCCTCGCGGCTGTTTCAACGACGTTACGGATGATTCCGCCGCACCACCCCGGGGGCAAATCGCACATATATCCCAGGTCTGCCCAATTTGCCCCACTGTGCCACATGCCCGCGCGTCCGTCCCAGCGGCGACCGCGCCGCCGCCCCCGTGACCGCCCGCGTCACCGCACGCCGTCGACCGGACGCACCCGGGCGCGGGCCGCTCCGCCGCCGGCCTTCGGCATGGGCCCGATCCATTGCTCGTAGAGCCGCCGGTAGGTGCCGTCCGCCCGGGCCTGGTCGATCGCCTCGTTGATCAGCTCGACCAGCCTGAAGTTGTGGTTGCGGCGCACCCAGAAGCCGTACTGCTCGCCGGTGCGCAGGAGCGCGGCGATCCGCAGGCCGGAGCCGGCCGGGCTTTTCAGCCAGCCCTGGACCACCGGGTAGTCCTGCACGACCGCGTCGACCCGTCCGGCGCGCAGGCCCTCCAGCAGGGCCTCGGACGTGTCGAACAGGCGGGGGTCGACGTCGTGCCGCTCGGCGTACCGCTGCCCGCTGCCGGCGGTCCGCGCGCCGAGCCTGAGGTTCCGCGCCGCGACGTCGTCCAGCGACCTGATCCGGCTGCCCTTCCGCACCACCAGCGCCTGGACGTCGTCGAGGTACGGCTTGGAGGGCGTCATGGCCTCGGCCCGCTCGGGCGTGATGGTCAGGGCGCCCATGACGACGTCGCATCGGTTGGCGTGCAGCGCCTCGCCGTCGTCCATCGTCGAGAAGGGCACGTCCACGACCCGCTGGGGGACGCCGAGCCGCCGCGCCACCAGATCGATCAGGTCCACGTCGAAGCCGACCACCGCGCCGCCCCGCCTCATCTGGAAGGGCGGGTTCGGCACGTGCGTGCACGAGGTCAGACGCCCCTTCTCGACCAGGTTCACACCCTGCACGGTGGCGCCCTCGCCGCCGCACGCCCCGGCGGCCAGCGCCAGCGCGGTCAGCACCGCGCCGAGGACCGGCCGCCGACGGGATGCTCCGGACAACGCTTCCTCCCGACCTGTTCACTTGTTCGTCGCGCACGCGGACCACCGCACTATGCCACGCGAGGGCGGCGCCGCGGGGCGGCATCGGCGGACCTCGCAGACCGGACCTACCGGACCGATGGGACCGGCGTGACGCTGGCTCATCCGCTTTTCCGGAAATTTGACGTTGCGATCATGGTCGCCAATAGCCCCTGATCAATAGCGTGTGTTCCGTCGTGGACGCATCACTCCTGCTCTCGCTGACCGACCGGGTGGCCGCGCTCGCCACCCCGTCGGCCATGCACCCGGACGCCTGGCCGCTGGGCGAACGGGTGGACGGCTGGGCGCGCGGCCGCGGGCTGATCCTCGGCGACCCGGACGGGTCGCCGCTCGGCCGCGGCCGGTTCGAACGGCTGGCCGCCCGCGTGTTCCCCACCGCCGACCTGGACCGGGTGGACCTGTTCGCGCGCTGGCTGACGTGGGCCTTCGCCCTGGACGACACGCTCGACCAGGAGCCGCTCGCCGACAGCGCCACGGCCGTGCACGAGCTGTACGAGGACCTGCTGCGGGCGATGCGGCTCGGCCACGCCCGCCCCGGCGCCCGCCCCCTGGAGACCACGCTCGTCGAGCTGTGGGACGTCACCGGCACGCGGATGGACCGCGAGTGGCGGCGCCGCTTCATGCTCCACATGGAGGCGCACCGGACCGGCTGCGCCCAGGAGGCGGTCAACCGCCGCACCGGGCGGGTGCCGACCCCGCGCGAGTACGCGGGGCTGCGCCGCCGGGCGGCCGCGCCGTTCCTGTACGACCTGATCGAACCGGTGCTGGGCGTGGTGCTGGCGGACCGGCTGACGACCTCGCCGCAGTGGGTGATCCTGTCCGAGGGCATCGCCGACGTCGTGTCCTGGTCGAACGACGTCGCCTCGTTCACGATGGAGCACGCCCGCGACGACGCGCACAACCTGGTGGCGGTGATGTGCCACGCGCAGGAGTGCGATCACCGCGACGCCGCCGACCTGGTGCTCGACCGCATCGTCGAGCGGCTGGACGAGGTGCAGGAGGCGATCCGCGCCCTGCCCGCCACGATGGACCGGCTGGAGCTGTCGCCCGACCAGCGCCAGACCGCCTCCCAGATCGCCCAGGTGCTGCTGAGCGTCCCGCGCGCGCACATGGACTGGCTCACCGAGTCGGGCCGCTACAACGCCTCCGCCGACGCGGCCGCCACCGCGTCCGGACGCCGCCCGCCCCGGATGGACACGCTCTCCCACCTGCGTCCCTGACCCGGCGCGGTGCGCGCCGGCGGCCGGAACGCGCCGGTGCGGCGGAGCCGAAAATGAGTTTCGGCGCGCCCCGGCGCCTTGGATGATCGCAGTGTGACAGCCGCGGACCAGCCGACCTCCGCCCCGCCCGCCGGCCGGGTGGCCGCGTTCCTGCGTCCGCGCCTGGGCGGCCTGCCGCGTCCGTTCTGGGCGCTGTGGACCGGGACGCTGCTCAACCGGGTCGGCACCATGGTGGAGCCCTACCTCGGCCTGTACCTGACGACGGCGCGCGACCTGTCGCTGCGGCAGGCGGGCGCGGTGCTGGCGGTGCTGGGGATCGGCACGATGGCCGGGCAGGTCGTGGGCGGCGCGCTGGCCGACCGGATCGGCCGCCGCGCCACCCTCACCCTGGCCGCCCTGGCGGCCGGGGCCGGGATGCTCGCGCTGGGCGGCCTGCGCGGCATGCCGGCGATCACGGCCGCGGCGCTGGTCACCGGGGTCGCCGTCGACATGTGGCGGCCCGCGTCCGCGGCCATGGTCGCCGACCTGGTCCCGCCCGCCGAGCGTCCGCGCGCGTTCGGGCTGCTGTTCTGGGCGACCAACCTGGGCTTTTCGGCGGCGATGGTGGCCGGCGGCGCGCTCGCCCGCGCCGGCTACCACTGGCTGTTCTGGATCGACGCCCTGACCTGCGCGATCTTCGGGCTGCTGGTGTGGCGCGCGGTGCCCGAGACGCGGCCCGAGCGGGCCGGAGGCCGGGCGTCCGGCGGGTTCGCCGCGGTGCTGCGCGACCGGGTCATGATCGCGTTCAGGCTGATCTGCCTCGTCTACACGGTCGTGCTGCTGCAGTACCTGACCACGATGCCGCTGGCGATGAAGGAGCACGGGCTCGGGCCGGAGACCTACGGCCTGGTCATCGCGGTCAACGGCGTCGTCATCGTCACGATGCAGCCGCTGGTGGGCGCGTGGCTGAGCCGCCGCGACCACAGCCTGGTGCTGGTCGCGGGGTTCCTGCTGCTGGGCGCGGGCAACGCGCTGACCGCCCTGGCCTCTCAGGCGTGGGCGTATGCCGGGGCCGTCGCGGTGGGATCGCTCGGCGAGGTCGTCGCCGCGTCGGTGCTGCAGGCCGTGGTCGCCGGCTTGGCGCCCGTTCACCTGCGCGGGCGCTACAACGCGATGTGGGGCCTCGCGTGGTCGGGCGGGTTCCTCCTGGCCCCCGTCGTCGGAACGCAGCTGCTCGAGCACGGATCGCACGTCCTGTGGCCGACGTGCGCGGCGCTGACCGTCGGCGCGGCGGCCGCCCAGCTCGCCCTCGCCCCCGCCATCCGCCGCCGGGACGCGTCGGGATGCGCCGTCGCCTGACCGTTCTTTTCGTCACATTGACGAAACTGGGGCTCGTGCGACGTTCGTCCCGCGGCTTACCCTGTGCACGTGGCACAGCTTCGGATAGCGCTCGCGCAGGTGAACCCGACCGTCGGGGACCTCGACGGCAACGCCGACCTGATCGTCGAGTGGACGCGGCGCGCCGCCGAGGCGGGCGCGCACCTGGTCGCCTTCCCCGAGATGGCGCTGACCGGCTACCCGGTCGAGGACCTGGCCCTGCGCCAGTCCTTCGTGGACGCCTCGCGGCGCATGCTGGAGCGCACCGCCCGCCGGCTCGCCGACGAGGGCCTCGGCCGCCTGCCCGTCGTCGTCGGCTACCTGGACCGCACGGACGCGCCGGTGCGCGCCGGACGGCCCGCGCCGTCGGCGCAGAACGCCGTGGCGTGGCTGCACGACGGCGGCGTGCTGATCCGGTCGGCCAAGCACCACCTGCCCAACTACGGCGTGTTCGACGAGTACCGGTACTTCGCGCGCGGGGACCGGCTGCCCGTCGTCCGGCTGCACGGGGTGGACGTCGCCACCGTCATCTGCGAGGACCTGTGGCAGGACGGCGGCCCGGTCGGCGTCGCCCGCGCCGCCCGCGCGGGCCTGCTGCTGGTCGTCAACGCCTCGCCGTACGAGCGCAGCAAGGACGACGTGCGGCTGGAGCTGTGCGCCCGGCGCGCGCGGGAGGCCGGCTGCAGCCTGGCGTACGTCAACATGGTCGGCGGCCAGGACGAGCTGGTGTTCGACGGCGACTCGGTCATCGTCGGCCCCGACGGCGCCCTGCTGGCGCGGGCGCCCCAGTTCGTCGAGCACCTCCTGGTGGCCGACCTCGACCTGCCCGGCGCCGACCCGTCCGTGCGCGAGGGCGGCCGCCCCGTGGACGCGGGCGACGGCACGGCCATCACCGTCGAGCGGCGGATCCTGTCCGAGACGCCGGTGCCCGCCTACGAGCCGGCGCCGCCGGAGCGCGCCGAGCCGCTGGACGACCTCGGCGAGGTGTACGCGGCGCTGGTGCTGGGCACCCGCGACTACGTCCGCAAGAACGGCTTCCGCTCGGTGATCCTCGGGCTGTCCGGCGGCATCGACTCGGCGCTGGTCGCCACGATCGCCGCCGACGCGATCGGCCCGGACAACGTGCACGTGGTGCTGCTGCCCAGCCGCTACTCCTCCGAGCACTCGGTCACCGACGCCGAGGAGCTGGTCAAGCGGCAGGGCCTGCACTCGCGGGTCGTGCCGATCCGCGGCATGGTCGACGCGTTCGAGGCCGAGCTGGACCTGCACGGCCTCGCCGCCGAGAACCTGCAGGCCCGCATCCGCGCCAACGTGTGGATGGGCCTGTCGAACGAGTCCGGACACTTGGTGCTGACCTGCGGCAACAAGAGCGAGCTGGCCACCGGCTACTCCACCCTGTACGGCGACTCGGCGGGCGGCTTCGCCCCGATCAAGGACGTCTTCAAGACGATGGTGTGGGAGCTGGCGCGCTGGCGCGACGGCCGGGTCGGGCAGGCGTCGCCGTTCTGGCGGGCGCTGGACGTCGAGCCGATCCCCGAGGAGATCATCCTGAAGGAGCCGTCGGCGGAGCTGCGGCCCGGCCAGCGGGACACCGACTCGCTGCCGCCCTACGACGTGCTCGACCCGCTGCTGGTCGACTACGTGGAGAACGACCTCGGCCGCGACGCCCTGGTCGCCGCCGGCCACGACCCCGCGCTGGTGGAGCGGGTGATCCGGCTGGTCGACGTGGCCGAGTACAAGCGGCGCCAGTACCCGCCCGGCCCGAAGATCACCCCGAAGAACTTCGGCCGGGACCGCCGCCTGCCCGTCACCAACCGCTGGCGCGAACCCTCCGGCCGGTAGGCCTGCGGGCCGCGGCACGGGCCGGGCGGGGCCGCCGCGCGGCGGGCCGCCCCTACTCGCGGTGGTGGTTCTCGCCGGGCCAGGTGTCGACGGTCTCGTACGGGTCCGGGTCGACGCCGGGGACGATCTGCTCGCACCACACGACCTTGCCGGCGGCGGTGCGGCGCGATCCCCAGCGGTGCGCGAGCTGGCTGACGACCAGCAGGCCGCGGCCGTTCTCGTCGTCGTCGGCGGCGTGCCGCAGCCGGGGCAGCGCGGCGGAGCGGTCCATGACCTCCAGCACCAGGGTGCGCTCCAGCAGCAGCCGCAGCTCGATCGGGCCGCTGCGCGCGTACCGCAGCGCATTCGTGATCAGCTCGGAGGCCAGCAGCTCGGTGGTGTAGGACAGCTCGTCCAGGTCCCAGATCGCCAGCCTGCTGCGCACCAGGCCGCGGGCGCGGCGCACGGCGGCCGGGTCGGACGGCAGGGTCCAGGACGCGAACCGCTCGGGCGGCAGCCGCCGCAGCCGGGCGATGAGGACGGCGATGTCGTCGCGGTGGTGGTCGGCGTACACCCCCGCCAGCGTCGCCTTGGCCAGGTCCTCCATGGGGCGCTCGGCGGTGCCGGGCCCGAACACGCCGCGCAGCCGGGCCAGGCCGTCGTCGATGTCGGTGCCGCGGTTCTCCACCAGGCCGTCGGTGTAGATGACGAAGACGCTGCCGTCCTCGACGGTGAACTCGCGGCTCTCGATGGTCGCGCCGCCCGCCACGCCGAGCGGCGGGGCCGGCGGGACCTTCAGGTACTCGCTGCTGCCGTCGGGGCGGGCCAGCAGGGGCGGCAGGTGCCCGGCCGAGGCGACCTCGATGGTGCCGGTGGTGGCGTCGTACACCGCGTACACGCAGGTGGCGAAGTGCGGCTCCTGCTCGCCGAGCTCGATCATCAGCTCGTGCATGACGTGCAGCGCGTCGGCGGGCGGCAGCTCCAGGTTGGCCAGCGTGTGCAGGGCGGTGCGCAGCCGCCCCATGGTGACCGCGGCGCGCACGCCGTGCCCGGCCACGTCCCCGACGATCAGCGCGACCCGGGCGCCGGGCAGCGCGATCGACTCGTACCAGTCGCCGCCGACCTCGACCAGCTTGCTGCCGGGCAGGTAGCGGTGCCGCACCTCGACCGACGAGGGCGCCGACAGCCGGTTGGGCAGCAGGGAGCGCTGCAGCGCCAGCGCCGTGGCGCGCTCGCGGCTGTACCGGCGCGCGTTGTCGATGACGATGGCGGCGCGGGAGGCGAACTCCATGCCGATCTCGACGTCGTAGGCGTCGAAGCGGCGGAACCCGGGGACGCGGGTGCACGCGATGAACCCGAGCATGGTGTCCTTGGCCACCAGCGGGAGCAGCACCATCGACACGCCGGTCAGCAGGTCGCCCACCGGGCCGCGGCGCCAGCGGCGCGCGATGTCTTTGGCGGTCTGGGCGTCCACCAGCGGCAGGTGCACCGGCTGCATGGTCTGCAGGACCTGCCGGTACGGCGTGCCCTCCGGGTACACCAGGACCTCGCCGACCGGGAAGGTGGCCGTCCACTTGGGGTTGTCGTCGTCGGAGGTGACCGCGATGCGGCGCAGCACGGCCGCGCCGGTCTCCTCGTGCACCTCGTCGGCGGCGACCAGGCTCTCCAGCACCAGCACCGACGCGGTGGTGCAGAAGTGCGGGACGATCACGTCGACCAGCCCGCGGGCGGCCTGGTCCAGGTCGAGGGACGCGCCGAAGCGGGCCAGCGGGTCGTCCATGAGCGCGCGGCGCATCAGCGCCGGGTCCTGGTAGCGCTCGCTGGGCGGCAGCGCCACCCGCACGAACAGCAGCCCGGCGGGGGCGTCCGGGGAGTCGCCGCCGACCAGCGGCTGGGCGGTCACCACCGCCTCGGTGGTGGTGCCGTCGGCGCGGCGCAGCGTCAGCGCGCCGCTGCGCTCCTGCCCCGCGGCCAGCCCCTCCAGCAGGACTTCCAGATCCGCCTTGGCCTCGTCGACCACCAGCTCGGCCGCCGAACACCCGATGACCTCGGCCGGAGCGCGGCCGAGGACGGACGCGGCGTTCGGCCCGCACTGGACGACGCGCCGCCCGGCGTCCACTCCGAGGACCAGGGTGCGCGACGCCGTATCGGCGGCCGTCGCATCGCCTTGCGGCGCCATCACGGATCTCACCAGACGCGCTCCAGACAGCCGTCCTACCACTCCCCAGCGCCAGTATGGAGCATCGGACCGGACGGAGGGGAGAAGATCACGCTTACCGCGCCGAAAACGGACGCGCGCGTCGCGACGGCGCGTTCGCGCCCACCTGCGCCCGGACACGTCAGGACGTGTCGGCGGCGATGCCGCGCAGCAGCATGTCCACCACCGTCTCGGGGAAGTCGTCGGGCAGCGTCTGCGCGGGGAACTTGCCGGTCAGCGCCCCCGTCAGCATGGTGACGGCGGTCTCGACGTCCAGGTCGGGGCGCAGCTCGCCGGTGGCCACGCCGCGCCGCAGCACGTCCCTGATCACCTGGCGGCGCGGCTCGATGACGTCCTGCCGGTAGCGGGCGTACAGCCGGGGGTGCTTCTCGGCGGCGCCGACCACGTTCCACAGGCACCGGACGCCCTTGCGGCTGTTCTGCGCGCGCATCGCGCGGGCCACCGCCAGCAGGTCCTCGCGGACCGAGGCGCCGGACGGCTCGGGCAGCGGGCCCTTGATCGTGGCCAGCGCGTGCACGATCAGCGCCTCCTTGTTGGGCCAGCGCCGGTAGATCGTGGTCTTGCCGACGCCGGCGCGGGCGGCGACCGCCTCGATGGAGACGCCCGCGACGCCGCACTCCTCGGCGAGCAGGTCCAGGGTGGCGTCGATGATCGCCTTTTCGGCCCGCTCGCTGCGGGGGCGTCCGGGCGCGCGGGCGCAGCGTCCGGACGCGTCGTCCTTGCCGCGCGCGGCGGGGACCGCCGTCCGGTCGCGCGCGGTCCGGTCGCCCGGCCCGGGGCCGGGGTCGGGCTCAGCGGGGGCGGGGTGCTGCATGTCGGTCATCGCCGGCCACGTTCCTCGTTCCTGCCTCGTTCCTGGCCGCTCATTCCTGGCTGCTCATACCTGGCTGCTCATACCTGGCTGCTCATACCTGGGCGGTCTCGCGCCGTTCGGGCGTCTCGGCGGACGCCGCGTCGGCGGCCTTGCGGGCGCGTCCGGGCATCCAGCGCAGCACCAGCATCGACGCCATGAAGGCGACGACGGCCGCCGCGATCGCCGCGGCGTGCATGCCGTGCATGAACGCCGCGTTCGCCGGGCCGATCAGGTCGTGTCCGGCGGGGCCGAGCCGGTCCGCGACCGCGTGGGCGCCCTCGATGGACTGCGCCGCGGTCTCCCGGGCGCCCGCCGGCAGAGCGGCCAGCCGGTCCCCCAGGTCGCCGCGGTAGACCGAGGCGACCACCGAGCCGAGGACGGCCACGCCGAGCGCGACGGCGACCTGCCGGGCGGTGTTGTTGATGGCCGATCCGGCGCCCGCCTTCTCCCGGGGCAGCGCCGACATGACCGACTCGGTGGCGGGCGGCATGACGTTGGCCATGCCCGAGCCCTGCAGGAAGAACACCGTCCCGATGACCCACAGCGGGCTGTGCTCGTCCACGAACTGGTAGCCCGCCAGCGCGGCGGTCACCAGCAGCAGGCCGGTGGTGCACACCGCCTTGGCGCCGAAGCGGCGCACCATGGCGGCGCTGCGCGGCGCGAACGCCAGCTGCGCGACGGCGAACGGCAGCACCATCATCCCGGCCTGCATCGGGGTCAGGCCGCGCACCGACTGCAGGTAGAAGTTGGCGAAGAAGAACACGCCGGTGGCGGCGAAGAAGCACAGGGCGATGGAGGCCACCGCCGCCGACAGCCGCGGGTCGCGGAACAGCCGCACGTCGAAGGCGGGGTGGTCGGTGCGGGCCTCGTGCCAGGCGAACAGCGCCAGCACGGCCGCTCCGCCGGCGATCGGCAGCAGCACCCGGGCCTGGATCCAGTCGCCGGTGTCGCCGCCGCGGATGATGCCGTACGCCAGGGCGACCAGGCCGACGATGGACAGCAGCACGCCGACCGGGTCGAACCGGCCCGGCTCCGGGTTGCGGGACTCGGGCACCAGCAGCGCGATCAGCGCGATCCCGGCGACGATGACCGGGACGTTGACGAAGAACACCGAGCCCCACCAGAAGTGGGCCAGCAGCAGCCCGCCGGTGACGGGGCCGATGGCCACGGCCATGCCGACCGCGCCCGCCCAGATGCTGATGGCGCGGGCCCGCTCCTGGGGCTCGAAGACGTTGGTGATGATGGACAGCGTCTGCGGCATGATCGCGGCGCCGCCCAGGCCCATCAGGGCGCGGGCCCAGATCAGCTGGTCGGGGGTGCCGGCCTGGGACGACAGCAGCGAGGCGACGCCGAAGACCGCCAGGCCGGCCAGCAGGACGCGCTTGCGGCCGATCCGGTCGCCGAGCACGCCGAAGGTGAACAGCAGGCCGGCGAACACCAGCGTGTAGGAGTTGATCGCCCACTCCAGCTGGCTCTGCGTGGCGCCGAGGCCCTGCTCGGGGTCGGCGATGGTCTTCAGCGCCACGTTGAGGATGGTGTTGTCGAGCACCACCACCAGCAGGCAGACGGTGAGCACGGCGAGGATGTACCAGCGCCGGCGGTGTATCGATTGCGGATCCAACTCTCTCCTCTGCGCGGGGATCACGGTGACGCGGGAATGCGTCGGCGATGCGCAGGCGTTACGTACGCGTTTGTCCCTTTTGACGGTACGCTCGGCCCACAAGGATACGCAACCGTAGCGTTTCGTAATTTCTTCCCGCGCCGCGCCCTCCGGCGGACGTGGCGGCCGCCACGGCGTTCCGGGGGTACCCGAATCGTCCCTGCGGTGGAATCATCGGATTCGTCCGGGTACGCCACCGCGGCGCCTCGAGACTGGAGGTACATCGTGTCTTCGTCTTCCGCTGCCCAGCCCACCGCTCTCTACGGAGGCAAGGGGGACCGCCGGGTCACCGTCCGCGACATCGCCGCCGCCAAGCTGCGGCACGAGAAATGGCCCATGCTCACCGCCTACGACGCCCTCACCGCCCGCGTCTTCGACGAGGCCGGCATCCCGGTGCTGCTCGTCGGCGACTCGGCGGCCATGGTGGTGTACGGGTACGATTCCACGATCCCGGTGACCGTGGACGATCTCGTCCCGCTGGCCGCCGCCGTCGTCCGCGGCACCAAGCGCGCGATGGTGGTCGCCGACCTGCCGTTCGGCTCCTACCAGGCCGGCGTGTCGCAGGCCCTCGACTCCGCCGCCCGCTTCATGAAGGAAAGCGGCGTCCAGGCCGTCAAGGTGGAGGGCGGCCGCCGCATCCTGCCGCAGGTGGAGGCCCTGGTCGCCGCCGGGATCCCGGTGATGGGGCACCTCGGCCTGACCCCGCAGTCGGTCAACGTCCTCGGCGGCTACCGGGTGCAGGGCCGCGGCCAGGCCGGCGAGGAGCTGCTGGCCGACGCCAAGGCGCTGGAGGCGGCCGGCGCGTTCTCTGTGGTGCTCGAGTGCGTCCCCGAGGACCTGGCCGCGCGCGTCACCGACTCGCTGTCCATCCCGACCATCGGCATCGGCGCGGGCGACCACACCGACGCGCAGGTGCTGGTCTGGCAGGACATGGCCGGGCTGACGCCGCGCACCGCCAAGTTCGTCAAGAAGTACGCCGACCTGCAGACGGTGCTCGGCGACGCCGCCCGCGCCTACGCCGAGGAGGTCGTCGGCGGCCGGTTCCCCGCCCCCGAGCACGCCTACCGCTGAACCGTCCTCTCCTCACGGGCTCGTCACGGGCGCCGGTCGCCGGCGCCGCGGCGGGGCGATCCGCGCCGAGCGGGTCGCCCCGTCCGCGTGCGCGCGGGCCGCGCGGTCTCAGACGTCGGTGACGCGCAGACCCGCGTGGGCCTTGTAGCGGCGGTTGATGGAGATCAGGTTGGCGGTGAACGCCTCGACCTGGTGGGCGTTGCGCAGCCGCCCGCCGTACACGCCGCGCATGCCGGGGATGCGCCCCGCGAGGGCCTGGACGAGGTCGGTGGCCTCGCGGTCGTCCCCGAGCACCAGCACGTCCAGCTCCATCGCGTCGACGGCGGGGTCCAGCAGCAGCTTGGCGGACACGTGGTGGAACGCCGCCACCACCCGGCTGCCGGGCAGCACGGCGGCGGCCTGCTCGGCGGCGCTGCCCTCCTCGACCGGCAGCGGGTAGGCGCCGCGCTTGTCGAAGCCCAGCGGGTTGACGCAGTCGACGACGATCTTGCCGTCCAGCTCGGCGCGCACCGACTCCAGCGTGGCCTTGTGCCCCTCCCACGGCACCGCGACGATCACCACGTCGGCCTCGGCGGCGGCGACCGCGTTCTCCGCCCCCCGCACCGGCAGGTCCTCGCCCAGGTCCGCGGCGGCCTCCCGGGCCCGCTCCGCCTTCCGCGACCCGATGATCACCTGGTGCCCGGCCAGCGCGAACCGCCGCGCCAGCCCCTTGCCCTGGTCGCCGGTGCCGCCCAGGATGCCGATCGTCAGGCCGGTCACGTCGGGCAGGTCGTGCGGAGTCCTCTGCTGCTCAGTCATGGGGCCGAGTCTGCCAAACCGGTTCCGCGCCCGTTCCTCCGGCATCGGCGAACCCCCCGAGTCGCGCGCGGTCTTGCGGCACCATGGTCGATGTGGACGCCGAGCGGGTGATGATGCTGCGGGAGATTCTGTCGGCCACCGGGTGGCTGGAGCGCACCGGCGAGCTCGGCCGGGCGCTCCGGGTGAGCGCCCGCACGCCGGGCGGGCTGCTGCTGGTGGGGACCCCCGGCGACGACCCCTGGCATCTGGCCGCGCACCTCGACGACGAGAGCAGGCTGAGCCGGCTGCCCGCCCTGTCCCCCACGCTGGTGCGCTGGTCGCCGCCGAAGGACGCTCCCCCGCACCTGCGGGTGGGCCTGGAGCGGCTGGAGGCGGCCCGGCGCGGCGAGACGCTCTTCGTCGTCGCCGAGGAGGCCGCGCCGGACCCGCTGCTGGAACGGGTGAACGACGCCCGCCGCACCGGCGCGACGATCCTCGCGCTGGAGACCGGCGACCGGGAGCTGCGCGGCCTGGCGCACGAGGCCCTGACCGTCCCGCCCGACGACGCGCTGCTGACGTTCGACGGCGCCCAGCACCTGGTCAGCGCGGCCGCCGGGGAGGAGCCGCCGCGGCGGCGGTCCGGGCTCGGGCTGCGCCGCCGCCTGGCCCGCCTGCTCGACACGGTCAGCGGCCCCACCGTGGACTAGGCCCTCCCCGCCCGAGCGGATCTAGAAGTCCTCGTCCTCGTCCTGCTCGCGCCACGCCTCGTTGCGCTCGCGGGCCAGCTGGAGCGCGTTGCCCGCCGCCGCCTCCGAGCCGTAAGGCCCCATGCGGTCCTTGTTCGCGCAGCCCGGGCCGTGCTCCACCCGCAGGTGCTTGAGGCAGAACCACCAGTCGCCGTCGTCGCTCATCGCGTCCCTCCGCTCTGCGCGCGCCGCGCGCCTTGGATCGTGCCCGGATCCGGCTGACTACACTCCCAGACATGACGACCCAACTGCTCCGGCCCGGCCGTATCTCGCCCATGCGCAAGGTCCCCGCGCACATCCCGCGCCCGGAGTACGTGGGAAAAAAGCGCCCGAAGACCGGTGAACCCGACGTCAAGACTCCCGAGATCATCGAGAAGATGCGGATCGCCGGGCGCATCGCGGCGCAGGCGCTGGAGGAGGTCGGCCGGCACGTCCGCCCCGGGATCACCACCGACGAGCTGGACCGCATCGGGCACGAGTTCCTGCTCGACCACGGCGCCTACCCGTCGACGCTGGGCTACCGCGGGTTCCCCAAGTCGCTGTGCACCTCGATCAACGAGGTGATCTGCCACGGCATCCCCGACGACACGGTGCTGCGCGACGGCGACATCATCAACATCGACATCACCGCCTACATCCACGGCGTGCACGGCGACACCGACGCCACCTTCCTGTGCGGCGACGTCGACGAGGAGTCGCGGCTGCTGGTTGAGCGCACCCGCGAGGCCATGATGCGCGGCATCAAGGCGGTCGCGCCGGGCCGGGCCATCAACGTGATCGGCCGGGTCATCGAGTCGTACGCCAAGCGGTTCGGGTACGGGGTGGTGCGCGACTTCACCGGGCACGGCATCGGCACGACCTTCCACTCCGGGCTGGTGATCCCGCACTACGACGACCCCGCCGCCACCACGGTGATGCAGCCGGGCATGACGTTCACCATCGAGCCCATGCTCACGCTCGGCACCCACGACTACGACATCTGGAAGGACGGCTGGACGGTCGTCACCAAGGACCGCAAGCGCACCGCCCAGTTCGAGCACACGATCCTGGTGACCGAAGACGGCCACGAGATCCTGACCCTTCCCTGACCATTCCCGGGCCCGCCCCGAGGGTAAGAAAAGGGACCTAAGGCCACATAAGCCGCCAACCGGCTCGGGAGTGCAGCTCGATGAACGCCTCAGCGCCGTATCCGCCGCCACGGGTCCCGTCCGACAGCATGCCGCCCGGCCGGGCGGCGCTGAGCGTGACGTGGGCGGCGCTGCCGTTCCTGAGCCTGGGCTACCTGACGCCGTTCGCCTTCGCGGGGGCGGCGCTGTGGCGGCGCAACGCCCACCTGGTCGTCGCCGCCCTGGTGTACACGGCCGTCTTCGTGGCGCAGGTGGTCCTGCTCTCCCGCGCGGACGGCGAGGGCGGCCCCAGCGGGCTCGTGGGCGTGCTGACCTTCGTGCAGGCGGTGGTGGGCTGCGGGCACGCGTTCCTGGTGCGCCGCCGCGTCTTCGACCCCCACGGGCTGTCCGGCGTCGACAACGAGGCCGCCATCGAGCGGGTGCGGCGGCAGCGGGCGCTGCGGCAGAAGGCCCGCGAGCTGGCCGCGGGCGACCCGGGTCTGGCGCGCGAGCTGCGCATCGGCCGCCCCGACCTGCCGCGCGAGTACAACGACGGCGGCCTGATCGACGTCAACCACGCCCCGGCGGAGGTGCTGACGCAGCTTCCCGGCATCACCCCGGAGCTGGCCGCGCGCATCGTCAAGGTGCGGGACGAGACCGGCGGGTTCATGTCCGCCGAGGAGCTGTCGGCGCTGGTGGGGCTGCCGCCGGCGCTGACCGCGGACATGGCCGACTACGCCGTCTTCATCCGGTGAGGCCGCCCGCGACGGGGTAGGCCGTACCTCGTGGCGGCACGCAAGAAGGACGGGGCGCGGCCCGGGGGCGCCGACCCGCTGGCCGAGTACCGGAGCAAGCGCGATCATCGGCGGACCCCGGAGCCGGTTCCGGCCGACGGGCCGCTCCCCCGCGGCGACGACGACACCTTCGTCGTCCAGGAGCACCACGCGCGGAGCCTGCACTGGGACCTGCGCCTGGAGCGCGGCGGCGTGCTCGTGTCGTGGGCGGTGCCCAAGGGCATCCCGACCGCCCCGGACGCCGACCGCCTGGCCGTGCGCACCGAGGACCATCCGCTGGACTACGCCGCCTTCCACGGGGAGATCCCCAGGGGCGAGTACGGCGCCGGGACGATGACGATCTGGGACCGCGGCGTGTACGAGACCGAGAAGTGGTCCGACCGCGAGGTCAAGGTGGTGCTGCACGGTTCGCGGGTGTCCGGCCGGTACGCGCTGTTCCGCACGCGGGGCGAGAACTGGATGATCCACCGGATGGACCCGCCCGCCGACCCGGACGCCGAGCCGCTGCCGGAGGCGCCGCGGCCGATGCCCGCCGCCGAGCGGGCCCGGCTGCCGCGCGACCAGGACGCCTACGGCTTCGAGTTCGACTGGGGCGGACGGCGCCTGCTCGCCTCCATCGAGGGCGGCCGCACCCGCTTCACCGACGCGCGGGGCCGCGCGGTCGCCGGCCCGGCGGGCCTGGGCGGGCCGCTCGGCCGGGCGGTGGGCGCGCGCCCCGTCCTGCTGGACGGCGAACTGGCGCGGGTGGACGGCCGCGAGACGTACCTGATCTTCGACGTGCTCCATTTGGACGGCCGTCCGCTGCTGGACCTGCCCTACGAGCGGCGCCGCCGCGCGCTCGACGGCCTGCGCCTCACCGGCCCGCGCTGGCAGACCGCCCCGTGGTTCCCCGGCGACGGCGACGCGGTGCTCGCCGCCGCCCGCGAGCAGGGGCTGCCCGGCGTGCTGGCCAAGCGTCTGGACTCCCCGTACCGGCCGGGCGAGGACAACGACGCCTGGCGCCGCATCCCCGTCCGGTAGCCGCCGGAACCCGCCGCTCCGCGAACGCATCCAAACGGGCGGAAGCGGTCTGGCGCGTCGTCGGCGCGTCACCGCGGCGGGTGCGCGGCGGCGGGCTAAAGTCCCGCCCTGGCGACGAAACGGGTCGAAGGGCGGTAGAGCACGACATGATGGGGCAGACGCACGCCCTCTCCGGTGCGCTGGTGTGGCTGGGGGCGGTGCCCCTGCTCAGCCAGGACCGGCTGCTCGGCGAACACGCGATCTCCCTGTCGCCCGCGCAGCTGCTGGCGGGCGCGGTGGTGTGCGCGGGCGCGGCGCTGCTGCCCGACGTCGACCACCACAACGGCCGCATCGCCAACACCTTCGGCCCCGTCACCAAGAACCTGTGCAAGGGGATCGGCGCGCTGGCGGGCGGGCACCGGCAGGCCACCCACTCGATCCTGTTCGCCGTGCTGATGGGCCTGGCGATGGACTGGCTGGCCACGCATTTCGTCTACGGCTGGTGGGCGGCGCTGTTCGTCATCGTCGGGTTCGGGCTGCGCGGCATCGGCCTCGACTTCGAGGGCAAGGAGCCGCAGTCGGCGCTCGCCGACTGCGCGGTCGCGGCCCTGGCCGTCTACCTCATGCACGACCTGGACATGAGCTTCGTCGGCTTCGCGGTGGCGCTGGGCTGCCTGGCGCACGTGGCGGGCGACTGCCTGACGCCGCGGGGCTGCCCGGTGTTCTGGCCGATGACGTGGCGGGTGGAGATCCCGCTGATCCCGCGCACCGACGGCAAGGTGGAGCGGTGGGTGGTCATGCCCCTGCTGACGCTCGGCGTGGCGATCCTGACGATGCGGTCGGTCCTCGGCGAGATCGCCGCCCGCTGGCTCACCACGGGCTGACGCTCCTTACTCCATCAGGTCACTTCCGGCAGGTCACTCCAGCAGGTCACTCCAGCAGGTCGCCGAACTCCGCGCAGTGGCGGACCTTCCAGTGGTCGCCGGGCGCGAACGGGTGGCGCCCCTATCCGGGGCGGGCCCGGACGGTCGGCTGGGTGGCCTGGCGTGCGCCGGGTTGTCGGCCCTAGAAGCGGGTGACCAGGGCGATGCGGTCGTGGTCGACGAGGAAGCCGTCCGAGACGAACGTGACCTCTCCCCCGTACTCCAGGGTCGTCTCGATGATGTTGTCGACCACGTCGTCCACCACGTCGGCGCCGCGCAGCACGCCGGGCGGGCCGTCGAACGACACGAGCTCGTCGCCGCTGCGCACCGCCGGGGCGTAGTAGCCGCGCTCGACGATCAGGTGCTCGCCGCGCCCCTCCTCGACCAGGCGCATCACCTCGTCGAGGCCGGCGGCGTAGCGGTGCAGGCGGCGCGCGGCCTCCAGCTCGGCCAGCACGGCCACCTCGCGCAGATCCTCGTAGGCGTCCAGCACCGGGCGCGCCAGGCGGGCCAGGGCGCTCGGCGGCGTGCCGTCGTGGCTCCCGTCGATGCGGCCCGCCACCGTGATCCGCGACCCGGCCAGCTGGTCGAACAGCGCCTGCAGCCGGGTCACGCCCGCGACCACCACCGGGCGCCGGTCGCGGGCCAGCACGGCCTCCAGCCGGGCCACGACCTCGCGCAGGAGCTGCCTCTGGCGGTGGCGCTCGTCGCCGTGGGGCACGCCGCGCGGCGCCTGGCGCTTGGCGCCCCCCTCGTCGACCGGCGCGGGTTTCACGGGGAAGCCGTGGCGCACCATCTCCGTCAGCTCGCCGCCGCGCCCGTCCCACAGCCGCGTCTCCTGGTCCGACAGCGCCAGCAGCCAGTAGCGCGTCGTGCGGGAGCAGGCGGCGATCAGGTCGCGGGTGGCGAACGTGGTGTCGACGACCACCCGCTGGTCCACCGGCTGGTCCACGGCGTAGACGTGGTGCTCGCCGCCGGGCGCGGCGAACAGCGCCAGGCCCTCGGCGTGCGCCGGGCCGGCGTCGGCGGCGGCCCGCTCCAGGCCGCGCATCACGTCGTCGGCGACGTCCGGCCCGACCCGCGGGTCGGAGTGCAGCCGCCGGCGGGCCTCGGCGAGCAGGTTGCGCAGGCGGATGGAGTCCTGGCGGCTGTTGGGCGTGCGGCGCTCGGTCGGCAGCAGCACCGACACGGCCGGGTAGGCGCGCGGTTTGCGCAGTTCGGAGAGTGTGGCGGCGTCCATGATCCCCCGATCTCATGTCCGTCGACGCTAGGTCCCTCATTTGTAACGAAAGCTGGGCAAAAAGTGCGCAATGGTTCGGTGCGGGGATCGTCACCGGTTCGGGGGCGGCGGCGCTCCGGGCGCGCGGCGGTGCGGGGGTCGAGCAGGTCCGCGCGGGGACAATCGCGGGCATGAGGTTCCTCCACACAGGTGCCCGGGCGGGCGCCGCCGTGCTGGCAGGCGTCCTGCTGGCGGGCGGATGCTCAGGCGGCGACGGCTCCCCGGCCCCGGCGGGGCGCGCGGGCGACGCGACGGCCGTGGCGGTCGCGCCCGCGGCGGCGACGCTCGAGCAGCAGTTCGAGCGGGTCGTCGCCAAGGTCCTGCCGTCGGTGGTGCAGATCCGCACCGATCGCAGCGAGGGATCCGGCGTCGTCTACGACCGCCGCGGCCACATCGTCACCAACGCCCACGTCGTCGCCGGCGCGCGGCGGATCGAGGTGATCGCCGCCAGCGGCGGCAAGCCGCTGCCCGCCACGCCGGTGGGCGCCTTCGTCCCCGACGACCTGGCGGTGGTGCGGGTCGACGGCGCCGGGCTGCGCCCCGCCGCGTTCGGCGACTCGAGCAGGCTGCGCACCGGGCAGATCGTGCTGGCCATGGGCAACCCGCTGGGCCTGTCCGGGAGCGTCACCAACGGGATCGTCTCCGCGCTCGGCCGCACCGTGACGACCAAGCGCGAGGGCGCCTTCCCCGGCGCGACGATCGGCAACGCCATCCAGACCAGCGCGCCGATCAACCCCGGCAACAGCGGGGGCGCGCTGGTCACGCTGAACGGCGAGGTGATCGGCATTCCCACCGCCGCCGCGTCCGACCCGCGGATCGGCGGCACGGCCGTCGGCATCGGCTTCGCCACCCCGAGCAGCACGGTCCGGTCGATCGTCCCGCAGCTCATCGCGGACGGCCGGGTGAGCCGGTCCGGGCGGGCGGCGCTGGGCGTCACGATCCGCACCGTCCTCGACCCCGAAAGTCTCGAGCAGACGGCCGTGGGCGTGGTCGAGGTCACTCCCGGCGGCCCGGCCGACAAGGCGGGCATCCGGCCCGGCGACCTGATCCTCGCCGTGAACGGGACGGCCACGCCCGGCCAGACCGCGCTGGCCGAGGTGCTGGCGCGGCTGCGTCCGGGCGACACGGCCGAGGTACGGCTCCAGACCGCGGACGGCGCCGCCCGCACCGTGAAGGTCACCCTGGGCGAGCTGCCCGGCGGCTGACCTTCCGCGCGTCCGCGTCGACGGCGGCGGGGCCGCCCGTGCCGGCCGCGGGCGGCCCCGCGCGCGGGACCGCCCGATGCCCGTCACGCCCCGTGCAGCACCAGGCGCTGGCGGGAGTAGTCGACGGTCACTTTGCCGAAGCGGCGCAGTTCGTCCGAGCCGAGCAGGCCGGACACGCGGTCGTCGCCGACGTCGGTCACCACCAGCGTCCGGCTCCGCAGCGGCCGTCCGCCGACCCGCCA
Source organism: Actinomadura viridilutea (assembly GCA_003001795.1). GTDB lineage: Bacteria > Actinomycetota > Actinomycetes > Streptosporangiales > Streptosporangiaceae > Spirillospora > Spirillospora viridilutea. The sequence goes on from PVNI01000002.1 coordinate 542,052, forward strand.
CTCGCGCAGCCGCACCATCGGCGCCACCGTGGTGCCGCCCACGCCGCGCACATTGGCGCTCTGCCCCGTCTCGGGCAGGCCGAGGCGGTCCGCCAGGCGCCGGTCCACCGAGGAGGAGGACGCGCCCGTGTCGAGGATGAACTCGTAGGGGCCGTACCCGTTCACGCTCACCGGGACGAGCACGATCGTCGCGCCGTCCCGGTTGATGATCCGCAGCGGGACGGTGACGGCGTCCGCCGCCGCGGCGCGGTGGGCGGGGGTGACCACCGAGGCGTGCGTGGACCGGGCCGCCGGAACGATCTCGGCGTTGTCGACGCAGGCCGACCCCGCCAGCGCGGCCGCCACGGCCGCCGGCGCGAGCACCCGCGCGATCCGATTCCAGGACATCCGCGCCCCCCATGCCCGACATACGGGTGATCACGGACCTTCCCGGATAGCGGCCGAACTAACTCCTCGCCTGGTCCGCGCGGACCGGGCGCGAATGTCGGAGGCGGGAGTTCTGTACGCCGCGCGGACGCGGCCTCATTTGAGGCGCTCGATCACCGGGGCGAGGGCGTCGACGTACGGAGCGTGCACGACGACGTAGGTGAAGCCGTAGCGCTCCCGCCGCTCCCGCAGCTGCTCGGCCATCTGCTCCACGGTGCCGAACAGCACGAACGGGCAGTCGAGCACCTGCTCGACGGTGAAGTGGGGCAGCAGCCCGGCGGCGAGCCGTTCGGCGGCGGCGCGCCGGTCCGACGTGATCTCCACGTACTGCAGCAGGACGTTCAGCTCCAGCTCGGCGAAGCGGTCGCCGGCCCGCTCCCGCACGTACCGCACCCGGTCGTCGGCCTGCTCGGCGTCGCCCAGCAGGAACGTGCCGGGCGGCTTGCCCGGCGCCTGGTACACCCCGGCGAGGCCGACGATGTCGGCGTGCCGGACGGCCTGGTCGAGGACGCGGTCGCCGGTGCCGCCGATCAGCAGCGGCGGGCCCGAACCGCCGAAACCGGACTTCTGCACCGGCGCCAGGGGCGTCAGGCCGTGGGCGGCGTCGCGTTCGGCCCGTTCCGGATAGCCCGGCTCGGCGAACAGCCGGCCCAGCTCCTCCACCAGGGCCGCCATCCGGTCCACCCGCGCGCCGAACGGCTCCCAGGGGATGCCCGCCCGGTCGAACTCCCACTTCATGTGCCCGGCGCCGAGGCCGAGTTCGACGCGTCCGCCGGTGAGCCGGTCGGCCGTGGCGACCTCCCGCGCCAGCAGGTGGGCGTTCCAGAACGCCTCGTTGAGCACCAGCGCGCCCACGCGCAGCCGCTCGGTGGCCTCGGCGGCGGCGACCATGGTGGGGAACGGCGCCGGGCCGCCGAGATGGTCGGGCACCAGGGCGACGTCGTACCCGCGGGACTCGGCCTCACGGCACCGCCGGACGAACGAGTCCCGGTCCTTCAGGTCGAAGAAGTTGAACCCGAATCGGAAGTCGCGCATGCCGATCAGCCCACCACACCACTGCACAAAATGTACAGAACGTACGCTCTGAGCAGAAGCGGCGGGCGGGTCGCCGGACCGGCGTCAGGTCCGAGAGGCGTCCTCCTCGGCGCCGGCGGAGCCGGACTCCTCGGCTCGGCGTCCCCGCCCGCCCTGGCGGGCCCGCCGGTCGCGTTCGGCCAGCATGGCGAGCCGGGCGTTGTAGGCGGCCAGCTCGTCGTCCTCGTCCACCGACTCGCCGCGCGCGGCGCGTTCGGCGCTGCGCGCGGCGGCGCGGTCGGCCCTGCGGTCCAGGCGACGCGCCTGCCGCTGGTCGTCCAGGTACCACTGGAACGCCATGACCACCAGCACGAGGAACGTGGGGATCTCGCCGAAGCCCCACGCGATGCCGCCGCCGGTGTGCTGGTCCTTCAGCAGCGCATCGGCCCACGGCGGGGCGACGGCGGTGTACCAGCCGCGCGCCAGGGGCTCGCCGAGGTTCATCACCGCCAGACCGAAGAAGGCGTGGAACGGCATCGTGACGAACAGCAGCAGCACCCGCCACGGGTAGCCCAGCCGCCGCGGCGCCGGGTCGACGCCGATCAGCACCCAGAAGAACAGCGACCCGGCCAGCAGGAAGTGCACGGTCATCCAGACGTGCCCCAGGTGGTTGCGCATCGCGCCCTGGAACAGCGGCGTGAAGTACAGCACGAACGTGCTCGCCACGAAGTTCACGGTGGCGACGGCCGGGTGGGTGACGACGGCGGTGTAGCGGCTGTGCAGCAGCGCCGTCAGCCATTCGCGCGGCCCCCGGTCGCCGCGGATGCGCGCGGGCCGCAGGGCGCGCAGCGCCAGCGTGACGGGGGCGGCGGCGACCAGGAAGATCGGCGACAGCATGGACAGCACCATGTGCTCGACCATGTGCACGCTGAACAGCACCGGCGCGTACCGGGCGACCCCGGTCTGGGTGACGGCGACGATGGTGAGCAGGCCGAGCAGCCAGGACAGGGTGCGCAGGACCGGCCAGGAGTCGCCGCGGCGGCGCAGCCGCACCACGCCCGCCAGGTAGAGCGCGCCGAGCACGACCACCAGCGCGGCGAAGAAGAAGTCGAACGTCCACAGCGTCGCCAGCCGCCCCGGCGTGAGCGGCGGGGGGACCGGGAAGCCGAGCAGCACCTCGGCGGGCGTCAGCTCGCCGGCCGGGGCGGGCGGCGCGGTGCGGGCCAGCGCCACCGCCAGGCCCATGGTGGCGGCCATCACGGCGGCCTCGACGCCGGCCAGCCGGGTCAGCGCCCAGGGCCGGCCCGCGGCCAGCTCGGGCAGCGTCCTCTTGCGGTGCCACCAGCCGAACCAGCCCAGCGCGGCGAACGCGGCCATCTTGCCGACGGCCAGCCGCCCGTACTCGCTGCCGAACAGCTCGCCCGGGCCCTGCAGGCGGGCGATGACGTTCACCAGTCCGCTGACCCCCACGGCGACGTAGCACCACAGCGCCATGCGGCTGAACCGGTCGGCCATGACGTCCAGGCGCGCCCGCCGGGTCAGCCCGTGCGCGGTCAGCACGGCCAGGCCGCCCACCCAGGGGGCGACCGCGACGACGTGCAGGGCGACGCCGGTGACGGCGACCGAGTGGTTGGCGGCCGACGCGGAGTGGCCGGTCAGCGGGGGCGGCAGCAGCGCGACGCCCGCGACCGCGAGCAGGCCGAACGCCGCCGCCGGCGTGGTGGTGGTGCGGCCCAGCAGCGCGACGACCACCGCCAGCAGCACCACCAGCATGAGCGCGGTGCCCTGGGAGATCTGCCCGACGTAGGTGCTCAGCTCGCTGCCGGTCACCACCTCCACGACCGGCCGGCCCAGCACGTCCGCGACGGTGAAGACGAGGGTGGCCGCCGCCGCGGCGGCCCACGCGGCCGCCGCCCACGACGCGGCGCGCAGGTACTCCAGGGCGTCCCGCGACAGGCGCGGCGTCTCCTTGCGGCCGTCGGACTCCAGGGGCAGCAGCGCGACGGCGGCGACGAGCGCGCCGACGGTCAGGGCCGCGCCGAGGTCCATCGCCAGCCGCGCGATCGGCAGGCCCCAGCGGGTCGCCGCGCCGGCGTCGGCGATGCCGGGGATGACCTTCTCCGCCACGGCCCCGCCGAGGACGAGGCCCGCCGTGAGCACGGCGAAGCCCGCGGCCAGGGTCGTGATCCCGAAGCGCAGGACGGCCGCCGTGCCCGTGCCCTTCTCCGCGGCCGTCGCGGTGCTCTTACTCGCCACCGTCCACCGATCCGTCGTCTCGGGGCCCCGCGGTCCGCCCCGCGTTCTGCCCGCGCTCCCAGTCGCGCTTGGCGCGGAACACCATCGCCATGCCGATGCCGATCCCGATGACCAGCCCGATCAAGATCATGAGCCAGGGGACGCCGCCCTGCCCGCCGTCGCCCGCCGCGGCGGAGGCGGCGGCGCGACCGGGCGGCGGCGCCGGGGTGCGGGCGGACGCGGGCGCCGCGAGCAGCCCCGCGGACGCCGCGGCCGAGATCATGACGACGCCGAGCAGGCGGCAGGTCGCGCGACGCAGCACGCTGATGTTCATGAGCGGCCGGGATTCTCCAGGAGGTCCGATGTCTGCCTCAACCCTACTGACGGTCCGCCGAGGCCGCGCCGGGGGTCACAGTGCGGCGAGGACGTGGGCGCGTCCGTGGGCGGCGAACTGCTCGAGCAGCGCCGCGGCGTCCGCCTCCTCCAGGGGGCGGTAGGCGAGGTCGCGGCCCGGGCGCCACCAGACCGGGTCGCCGGTCCGCCAGTGCGCGCGGCGCAGCGGGCGCTTGTCGACCTTGCCGGTGGCGGTCAGCGGCATGGACGGCACCACGCGGACGAACCGCGGGGCCCACTTGGTGCCCAGGTCGGGCTGCGCCGCCAGGAACCCGGCGAACGCCTCCGGGTCGAACGGCCGTCCGTCCAGCTCCAGCGCCGCCATCGCCTGGTCGCCGGTGCGCGGGTCGGGGACCGGGTAGACCGCGCACATCACGACGGGCTCCCAGCGGGACAGGATGCGTTCGACGGGCGCTGCGGCGAAGTTCTCGCCGTCCACGCGCAGCCGGTCGGCGCCGCGCCCGGCGAAGTGGAAGAAGCCGTCGGCGTCGCGGTAGCCGAAGTCGCCGCTCCAGTACATGCCGTCGCGGACGCGTTCGGCGTCGGCCTCCGGGTCGTTGTAGTAGCCCTCGAACGCGGCGGCCGCGTTGCGCCCGACGATCTCGCCGATGGCCTCGTCGGCGTTGAGCAGCGCGCCGTCGGGCCCGAAGCGGGCGCGCGGGCATTCGGCGCCGGTGCGCGGGTCGAGGATCGCCACGTCGAGCCCGGGCGGCGGGACGCCGAGGGCGCCCGGGGGCGCGTCGGGCGTGCGGCGCAGGGAGACGGCGCCCTCGCTCGACCCGTACCCCTCGATGATCCGGCAGCCGAAGCGTTCGGCGAACCGGCTCATGTCCCGAGGGGACGCCTCGGTGCCGAACGCGGTCTCCAGCGGGTTGTCGGCGTCGTCGGGCCGCGGCGGGGTGGCGAGGATGTAGGCCAGGGCGCGGCCGACGTAGTTGAAGTACGTGACGCCGTAGCGGCGCACGTCGGCCAGGAACCCGGAGGCGGAGAACCGGCGGCGCAGCGCGATCGTGGCGCCGGCGTGCACGGCCATCGCCGCGTTCGCCATGATCGCGTTGCCGTGGAACAGCGGCATCGCGCAGTACGCGACCGACTCGCGGCGAAGGCCCATCATGGCCGACTGCCGCGCGATGTCCGCCAGTCTGCCCTGGCTGCAGATCACCGCCTTGGGCCGCCCGGTGGAGCCGGACGTGAACAGCAGGAGCAGCCGGTCGCGCGGCGCGACGTGGACGGGTTCGGGGTCTCCGTCGGGCAGCGCGTCCCGGTAGGCGGGGTCGTCCACGCGGAGCACGGGTCCGCGCCACAGCCCCTCCAGGAGCGGGGCGTGGGCGGAGTCGGTGACGATCAGGTCGCAGTCGGTGTGGCGGATGTCGGCGGCGAGCTCGGCGCCGCGCCGCGTCGGGTTGACGCCGACCAGAGTGGCCCCCGAGAGCGCCGCCGCGCCGAGCCAGAACACGTACTCGGGCACGTTGTCCAGCAGGACGCCCACGTGCACGGGACGGCTCCCCGGGCGGCCGCCCGGGGACGGATGCAGGTCGCGCAGCATCCGCGCCCGGGCGCCCGCGGCCCGCACGGTCTCGACCCAGGTGTACGACTCGTCCTCGAAACGCAGGCCGACGCGGTCGTCGGCGGCGCGGTCCATCAGCAGTTCCGCGAACGTCGCCCTCGCCACGCCGCGAGCGTGACACCAAGCGGTTGCTTGGTCAAGGTCGTGCGGCCGGTCGAAGGAGCGGCGTCAGCAGTCGCAGCAGCAGCAGTCGCAGGAGCCGTCGCAGCCGCAGTCGTCGCAATGCCGCGTGCACCAGCAGCGGTCGGAGCAGGGCTTGCCGTGGTACTTGCTCCACTTGGGCTGGTAGACGCCGCAGGTGAGGCACACGAGCGTTCCGGTGAAGCACGGGATCGGGAATCCGGGGCGCTGGGGACGGCCCTTCCCGCCGAACATGCCGCCGTCGTACATGCCGCCGTCGTACATGCCGCCGCCGAAGCCCCCGCCGCCGTCGACGGGCGGGTAGTCGCCGCCTCCGCGACCGCCCCCGTGAGCGCCTCCGTGACCGCCGTGACCGCCGTGCCCGCCGGGCGGCGGGGGCGGCGGGTAACCGCCTTGCGGCGGGTACGGGCCCTGCGGAGGGTAGGGGCCGTGGGGCCCGTGGCCGCCCGGCGGATAGGCGTTGAAGACGCGCTCGATCGAACGCCGCACCTCCCGGTCGAGCAGGGCCCGCACCAGGCGGCGGTCCTCCATCTCCGCATCGGCCAGCGCCAGCCGCAGTCCGTGCGCCGCCTCCTCGCACAGGCGGCGCGCCTCGGCCGCGTCGGTGCCGGTGGCGACCAGCGGGTTGTAGGCGCCCGTGGCCAGGTCGTCCGCCAGGTCCTCCACCGCGTCCAGCAGGTGCGCGATGCGGCCGAAGAAGCGGCCCGCCTCCGCGAGCGCCTCGGCGTTGCGCTCCCGCCCGGCCAGCACGGCGGTGTGGGCGAACACCGCCGCCACGGCCGCCTCGGTCGGCTCGGTCAGCTCCAGCAGGCTCAGCCCGCCGACCGCCTCCAGCTCCGACTGCCGCGCCACCGCATCGCGCAGCACCGCGGGATCGAACCCCACCGCGGCGCCGGTGCGCGTCCCGGCGGCGTCCCACCGGTCGGCCATCCTCGCGGCGGCCGCGGCGACCAGGCGGCGCGCGTACGGGCCGTCGCCGTCGGCCACGTGGTCGCGGGCCTTCCCGGCGGCCAGCAGCAGCGACGCGGCGGCGGCCAGCCGCGCGCCCTCCGCCCGCGCCGCCACCACCTCGGCGCCGCGCATCCCCCGCAGCGCGCACGGCCCGGCCTTGCGGCGCGGCGAGCGCTCCGGCCGCTGCGCCTCCACCAGCACCGACACCAGGACCCCGTCGTAGTTGGCGGCCAGCCGCGCGGCCTGCCCGTGCTCGGCGCGGAGCGTCAGGCAGAGCCCGCACAGATGCGCCGTCCAGTCCTTGAACAGCGGCCCGCACAGCACATGCCGGCACGGCCGCACGACACCGAACACGCTCGGCGCCCTCCCCCACTCGATGGACCGCGAACAATCTCACGGACGTGATCATCGAGCGGCCGGTTCCGCCGAACCCGCCCCGTCGGCGGGATCCGCGCGGCGCCCGCCGGAGGCTAGACGCCGGCGCAGGCCAGCGCCCGCCGGTAGGCGGCCAGGCGCGACTCCTCGGCGGCGCCCGTCTCGGCGAGCAGCTCGGCCAGGTCGAACCAGGTCTGGGCGGCGACCCGGGACGACTCCATCTCCTCCAGATGGGTGGCGGCGGTCGTCAGCACCTCGACGGCGCGGTCGCGGCGGTCCGTCCGCACCAGCGCCTCGCCCAGCACGGTCAGCGCCCCGGCGGCCGCCCGGCGCGGGGCGTCCCCGAGCAGGTCCAGCGCCTCCTCGGCCAGCGCCACCGCCTCGGCGGGGCGGCCCAGCGCGATCTCGGCGCGGGCCAGCTCGGTCAGGCACCACGCCACGTCGATCTCCCCGGCGGCGCTGGTGTTGATCTCGCTGCGGACCCGGCCGAGCAGCTCGCGGGCCTCCTCGGCCCGCTCGGGCCGGGCGCGCAGCAGCAGGCTGGCGTACACCACGCGCAGCCGGTTCAGGTTGCGCGGGTCCTCGTCCTCGCCCGCCAGCAGCAGCGCCCGCTCGGCCAGCGACACGCCCTCCTCGTAGTCGCCGCGCACCTCCGCGACGTAGGCCGCCTCCCAGCAGGCGGCCATGCGGGCGCGCGGGCTGCCGACGCGCTCGGCGCGCTCGACGAGCTGGGCGGCCAGCTGGCGGGCCCGCACCAGGTCGCCGCGCTGGATGAACGCCGCCAGCAGCGTGGCGCCCAGGTGCACGGCCGCGTCGGTGGTGTCGTGCCCGCTGGCGGCGAGCCGGCGCAGCGCGTCCTCGGCGACCTGCACGCTCGCGCTGATGTCGCCGCGTTCGCGCAGGCAGCGGCTCAGGGCCACGTGCACCCGGGCCCAGTGGTCCAGGTCGGCCTCGGGGTTGGCCTCCTCGGTCAGCTCGCGCAGGCCCGCGATGGCCGCCTCCAGGTCGCCCGACGCCTCCAGGGCCAGCGCGTGGCCCCAGCGGGCCTGGTGCAGCATCTCCGGCAGGGCGACGGCGTCGGCGTTGGCCAGCACCTCGGCGAAGCGGGCGCGGGCCTCGGCGGGCGCGCCGTTCTGCAGCGCGATCTCGGCGTAGTCGAGGGTGACGCGCAGCTCGTCGACGACGTCCTCGCTGACGCCGCTGACCAGGTAGGTCGGAGAGCAGTTCAGCTTGGCGGCCAGCAGCTCGATGACGCTGGGCGCGGGGACCCGTTTGTCGCTCTCGATCAGAGAGATGTAGCTGTCGGACAGCTCCGGGAACGCGAGCTGGGCCTGGCTGATGCCCTGCCGGATGCGCAGCGCCCGGATGCGCTGCCCCAGTGTCTCCCGCTCCATCGCAACACCACCGCCTAGTCTCCAACCGCAGAGGTCTCACCGGAAGACCCGCACCAGGGCAGGGTATAGGGCGAGACCCGTACGGCGCTGCCGCTCTTTTGCAGTGCATCTTGCGGCGCATCTTGTGGAATTGCCATCTGGGAACGCTCCACCCGTGTCCGGTATTACGGGGGCATGAGTGTGAGCACGCATGTCCTCGACACCACGCGAGGCCGTCCCGCGGCGGGGGTCCCCGTCCGACTCGACCACTATGAGGGCGACACCTGGCGGCCGCTCGCCGAGGCGGTCACCGACGGCGACGGACGCTGGGCCGCCCCGCCGGACGCGGGGTCGGTCGACGGCACCTACCGGCTGCGCTTCGGCACCGGCCCCTACTTCGCCGAACGCGGCGAGACCTGCTTCTACCCCGAGGTGTGCGTGATCTTCACGATCGCCGACGCGGGCCGGCACCACCACGTCCCGCTGCTGCTCAGCCCGTACGGCTACAGCACCTACCGGGGAAGCTGAGGCCTCGCCCGCCGAGCGGCGGCCCTACCAGGAGAAACAGGGACAGCCGCGAACAATTACCCTGTGGCCCGCGGTCTCGCGTCCGCGCCCGCGGGCCGGCACCGCACCCTTCCCATCGTCCGTCCCCCTGAATCGGAGCGCGCGCTGATGTCGCACGTCAACACAGGCGGGCCCGGCACGCCGTCCGCCGGCGCCACCGGGCCGTCCGACACCCCGCCGTCCCCCCGCGGCGCCCTCGACCGCTTCTTCGAGCTGTCGGCGCGCGGGACGACCGTGCCGCGCGAACTGCGCGGCGGCGTCACCACGTTCTTCGCGATGGCCTACATCATCGTGCTGAACCCGCTCATCCTGGGCGGGGCGAAGGACGTCACCGGCGCCACCCTGTCGATCCCGCAGCTGACCAGCATGACCGCGCTGTCCGCGGCGATCGCCACGGTGATCATGGGCCTGGTCGGCAACGCGCCGCTGGCGCTGGCCGCGGGCCTGGGCATCAACGCGGTGGTGGCCTTCCAGGCCGCGCCGGTGATGACCTGGGAGCAGGCCATGGGCCTGGTGGTGCTGGAAGGCGTGATCATCGTGCTGCTGGCGGTGACCGGCGTGCGCGAGGCGATCATGAATGCGATCCCGCTGGCGCTCAAGCACGCCATCGCGGTCGGCATCGGCGCGTTCATCGCGCTGGTCGGCCTGGTGGACGCCAAGTTCGTCAGCTCCCAGGCGGGCAGCCCCCCGCTGTCGCTCGGCACCGGCGGGCGGCTGACCGGCTGGCCGGCGGTGGTGTTCGCGTTCGCGCTGCTGGTGATGATCGTGCTGTACGTGCGCAAGGTGCCCGGCGCCATCCTCATCGGCATCGTCGCCGCGACCGTGCTGGCGGTCATCATCGAGGCGGCGGCCGACGTCCCCAAGGACGCCTGGGGCCTGGTCGTCCCGACGGTCCCCGACCGGCTGTTCGCCGCCCCGGACTTCTCCCTGTTCGGGCGGATCGACGTGTTCGGCGGGTTCGGCCGCGCCGGGTTCGTCACCGCGCTGGTGGTGCTGTTCACGCTGGTGCTGTCGGGGTTCTTCGACGCGATGGGCACCATCCTCGGCATCAGCGACGAGGCGGGCCTGGTCACCGAGCGCGGCGAGGTCCCGCGGCTGGGCCGCATCCTGTCGGTGGACGGCCTGTCGGCCGCGCTGGGCGGCGTGACCAGCTCGTCCGCCAACACCGTCTACGTGGAGTCGGCGGCGGGCGTCGGCGAGGGCGCCCGCACCGGCCTGGCCAACCTGGCGACCGGGGCGCTGTTCGCGGTGACGCTGTTCCTGACGCCGCTGGCGGCCACCGTGCCGTCCCAGGCCGCCGCGCCCGCCCTGGTGCTCGTCGGCGCGCTGATGATGACGCAGGTCGCCAAGCTGGACTGGGACGACCTGGACGTCGCGATCCCGGCGTTCCTCACCATCGTGTTCATGCCGTTCACCTTCTCCATCACCAACGGCGTCGGCGCCGGCATCGTCGCCTACACGGTGGTGAAGGCGGCTCGCGGCCGCTGGCGGGAGGCGGGCTGGCTGCTCCCGGTCATCTCGGTCGTCTTCCTTCTGTATTTCGGTTTGGACGTCGTGGAGCGGCTTCTGGGTGTCAAATAGTTCCCTATGGCATAAGCATTAGGTAGGGCTTCACCGAACCCCGGTGCGAAAGGCGTGGCTGTGGTCTCCCCGGACACCCCCTCCGACCTCTCCCCGCCGGGTCATGTCCTGATCGCCCCCGACCGGTTCCCCGGCTCCCTGACGGCGCCGGAGGTGGCCCGGCACCTGGCCGCGGGGCTGCGCCGCGTCCGCCCCGACGTGCCGCTGGTGGAGCTGCCGGTCGCCGACGGCGGCGACGGCACCGCCGAGGCCGCCGTCGCGTCCGGCTGGCGGCGGGTGGAGGTGAAGGTGTGCGGGCCGACGGGCCTGCCGGTGACCGCGTGCCTGGCGCTGAACGACGGCACCGCCGTGGTGGAGCTGGCCGAGGCGTCGGGCGAGCGGCGGCTGCCCGGCGGCAGACCGCAGCCGCTCACCGCCACCAGCCTGGGCACCGGCCAGCTCGTCGCGCACGCGGTGCGGCTGGGCGCGCGGCGCATCGTGCTGGCCGTCGGCGGCGGCGCCTGCGCCGACGGCGGCGCCGGGCTCGTGCAGGGCCTCGGCGGGCGGCTGCTGGACGCCCTCGGCAAGGACCTGCCGCCGGGCGGCGCCGCGCTGCGCTCCCTGCACGCGATCGACCTGCGCGGCATGCCCGACCTGTCGAACGTGGAGGTGATCCTGACCGGCGGCCCGGCCGGGCCGCTGCTGGGCCGCGACGGCGCGGCCAGCGTCGCGGGCCGCCGGGCGGGCGCCGGACGCGAGGAGATCCGGGCGCTGGACGCGGGCCTGCGCCGCTGGGCCGACCTGGCGGAGGCGGCGGCCCGCACCGCCGTGCGGGACCGGCCGGGCGCGGGCGCCGCGGGCGGCGTCGGGTTCGCCGCGCTGGCGTTCCTGGGCGCCCGCGTCGAGGACGGCACCGCGCTGATGCTCGACCTGCTCGGCTTCGCCGACCGGGCGCGCGGCGCGCGGCTGGTCGTCACCGGGGAGGGCTCGCTGGACGCGCGGACGCTGCGCGGCCGTAGCACGGTCGGCGTGGCCCGCGCCGCCGCCCGCGCCCGCGTCCCGGCGGTCGCGGTGGCCGACCGCCGGGGGCTGACCGGCGAGCAGCTGCGCCGGGCCCGCATCCAGGCCGTGTACGCCCTGGCCGACATCGAACCCGACGCGGACCGGCGCGTCCGCCAGGCCGGTCCGCTGCTGGAGCAGCTGACCGTCGCGATCGCCGACGAGTGGCTGCCGCGGCGCCGCCCGCGCCGCTCCTGACACCGTCCCCTCCCCGCTCCCCCACCGCGCCGGGCGTCCATCGCGACTCCCGCGCCGCCGCGCCGACCTGCGCCGCAGGGGCTTTTTGGGGCGGATGAGACGGATCGTTCTGGTCGGGTTCGTAGTGCTAACACGTCGTTTACATGGTGTTAGCAACTACGGGAACACTTGTACACAGTGAACATGGCGAGGCGGCGCGGTCAGCCCGCACCCTTGAGCCGTATCCCCAGGTCGACGATGACGGAGGGCACTGTGAAGGTCGGGGTACCCCGCGAGGTCAAGAACCACGAATACCGGGTAGCGATCACCCCCGCGGGGGTGCACGAGCTGACGCGCCGCGGGCACGAGGTGTTCATCGAGCGCGGCGCGGGCCTCGGGTCGGCGATCCCGGACGAGGAGTACACCGCCGCGGGCGCCAAGATCCTCGACGGCCCGGACGAGGTCTGGGGCGAGGGCGAGCTGATCCTCAAGGTCAAGGAGCCCGTGGCCGAGGAGTACCACCGCATGCGCCGCGGGCAGACGCTGTTCACCTACCTGCACCTGGCCGCGTCCCGCGCGTGCACCGACGCGCTGCTGACGTCCGGTGTCACCGCGATCGCCTACGAGACCGTCCAGCTGCCCGACCGGTCGCTGCCGCTGCTCGCGCCGATGTCGGAGGTGGCCGGACGGCTGGCCGCGCAGGTCGGCGCGTACAACCTGATGCGCTTCAACGGCGGCCGCGGCGTGCTGCCCGGCGGCGTGCCGGGCGTGGCCCCCGCCAAGGTGGTGGTGATCGGCGGCGGCGTGTCCGGGCTGAACGCCGCGCAGATCGCGGTCGGCATGGGCGCGGACGTGACGGTCCTCGACCTCAACCCCGACCGGCTGCGCCAGATCGACGCGATCTACCAGGGCCGCGTCCGCACCCTGATGTCCAGCGCGTACGCCATCGAGCGGGAGGCCCGCGCCGCCGACCTGGTGATCGGCGCGGTGCTCATCCCGGGCGCCAAGGCGCCCAAGCTCATCTCCAACGACCTGGTCGCGGCGATGAAGCCCGGGTCGGTGCTGGTGGACATCGCCATCGACCAGGGCGGTTGCTTCGAGGACTCGCGTCCCACCACGCACGCCGACCCCACCTACACGGTGCACGAGTCGGTGTTCTACTGCGTGGCGAACATGCCGGGCGCGGTGCCCAACACCTCCACCTACGCCCTCACCAACGTGACGCTGCCGTACGCGGTGGCCATCGCCGACAAGGGCTGGCGCGGCGCCCTGCGCGACGACCCGGCCCTGGCGCTCGGCCTGAACGCCCACGACGGCGCGCTGACGAACGGGCCGGTCGCGGAGGCCCACGGCCTGGACCACGTCTCCGTGGAGTCGGTCCTGGCCTGACGTCGGGCGTCCCGTCGGCGACGGGACGCCGCCCGGGCGCGTTCGTCAGTCGTCGGCGACGTGCACGTCCACCACGGCGCTGGTCCCGGACTCCACCGCCTCGAGCGCGCGGCGCAGGGCCGGGACCAGTCCCGCGCGGTCGCGCACGGTCTCGCCGTGCGCGTGGCAGGCGCGGGCGACCGCGGCGAAGTCGGGCGGGGTGCGGAACCGGGTGCCCACCGCCTCGCGGCGCGACGCGGACACGCCGTCCGGGAACAGCTCGAACACGGGAAGCCGGCTGGCCAGGTACCCCCCGTTGTTCAGCACCACCGCGAGGATCGGCGCGTCCGCCTCCGCGGCCAGGCACAGCGCCGCCGTCGGCACCCCGAACATGAAGCTGCCGTCGCCGACGACGGCGACGACCCGCCGGTCCGGCGCGGCGAGCTTCACTCCGACCGCGCCGCCGAGCCCCCAGCCCAGCCCGGGGGCGCCCGCCCCGTCGAGGGTGCCGGGCAGTTCGCGGTGCAGGACCTCCGCCAGGACGGGGGCGTTGGTGACGGCCTCCTCCACCACGATGTCGTCCACGCGCAGCACCGTGTTCAGCGCCGCGGCCACGGCGCGCGCGGTGAGGGCGTCTCCGGCGGACGCCGGCGGGTCGCCGTCGGACGGCTCGCCGCACGGATGCCCCGCCCACTTCGTTCCCGGGTCGATCTCGCCGAGGGCGTCGGCGACCTGCCGCAGGACGGTCGCCCCGTGCGCGGCGACGGACACGTCGGCGGGGAACGTCCACAGCGGCATGTCCTCCCACAAGGGGTCGGGGGCGATGTGGACGATCGTGGCGTCGGGGCGGGGCCGGACGTACTTCGGGATCCACGGCGTCGCGCAGTCGGCGACGAGGACGAGGTCGGCCTCGGCGACGTGGCGCCGCGCGGCGGCGGTGCCGCGCACGGCCCTCGGGTGGGTCGTGGGGATGTTCAGGCAGCCGCTCTCCGGCGTGTCGACGACGCGGACGCCGGCCAGGTCGGCGAGCCGCGTCACGGCGGCCAGACCGCCGGGCCGCCGGCCGGTCTTGGCGGTGACCAGCAGGGGCCGTTCGGCCCGCGCCAGCAGGTCGGCGATGCGCCGCACCGTCTCGGCGTCGGCCGCGGGCGGGTCGGGCACGGCGTAGCCGTCGGTGCGGCCGAGGTCCTCGGCGGGCGGGTCCATGAGCACGTCCCGGGAGACCATGAGATAGGCCGGTCCGGGCAGGCCGCCGCGCGCCACCTGGACCGCGCGCCCGACGGCGCGGGGCAGCACGTCGGCGCGGGTGATCTCCAGGGACCATTTGGCGTAGCCGCCGACGATGCCGGCCTGGTCGCGCACGTCCTGCTGCCAGTGGATCACGTGGGACCGCCCGCCCGGGGAGTCCGGGTCCTCGCCGTAGGGGGTCCGGCCGGCGAGGACGACGACGCCCGCGTGGTCGCGCAGCGCGTTGTGCATCATCGCGCCGAGGTTCTGCGTGCCCACGTCCACGTGCACGAAGACGCATTGCGGGCGTCCGGTCACGTGCCAGTACCCGTGCGCGGCCGCGAGCGCGACCGACTCGAACGTGCATGTGATCACGCGGGGGATGGGGATCCCCGCCTTCGCCAGCGCCGCCGCGGCCTCCTGCAGGGGAGCCGAGTCGGTGCCCGGATTGAGGAACAGGTGCTCCACGCCGTGCCGGTGAAGCAGCCACAACAGGTGTTCGGCCGCGGTGGCCGGGCGGAAGCGATCGCTCACCAGACCTCCCGTCAAATGGTCGCGCTCTGCCGCCGCGATCCCGCGGCGCCGCGGTGCCGGGCGAGCGCCCGGCGCTCGACGGCGAGCAGGGCCGTGTTGAGCAGGTAGCCGAGGACGCCGAGCAGGACGATCCCCGCCCACATGGTCGGCATGTCGGACCGGCTCTGCGCGTCGGTCATCTGGAAGCCGATCCCGTTGCTGGTCCCCGGGAGCAGTTCGGAGAACACCATGAGGATCAGCGCGAGCGACAGGCTGAGCCGCAGTCCCGCGAAGATCTTGGGCAGCGCCGACGGCACGACGAGCCGGACCAGGCGCTCGGCCGCCGACAGCCGGAACACCCGCGCCGTGTCCGCCTGCAGCGGATCGACCGACCGCGCGCCGTCGGCCGTGTTGAGCAGGATCGGCCAGATCGCGCTGAACACGATCGACGCGATCTGCATCTGGTTGCCGAGGCTGAACAGCACGACGAACACCGGCGCCAGCGTCGGCGGCGGGATCGCGCGGGCGAACTGCAGGGCCGGGTCGAGGTAGGCGAACGCGCGCTCCGACCGGCCGAGCAGCAGCCCCAGGCCCACTCCGACGACGATCGCCCCGCCGAGGCCGACCGCGATGCGGGCCAGGCTGGGCAGCAGGTGCCGCATCGCCGTGTCGGTGAGGAAGAGGCGGGTCGCCGGGCCGGAGAACCACAGGTCGTGCATGCGGTCGACGATCTGCAGCGGCGTCGGGAAGTAGGGGTCGCGCGCCGCCTGCGTCGCGATCTGCCAGGCGGCGACCGCGACGGCCAGGGCTCCCCACCGGTGCAGGGCGGAGGCCAGCACGCGCACGCCGGACCGGGCGGGGCGGCCGGCGCCGCGCGTTCCGGGGCGGCGGCGCGCCGTGCGGACGCTCATCCCCCGTCTCCCCTCTGCGCGACGTGCCAGCGGAACAGGCGGCGCTCGGCCTGGACGAGCGCGAGATTGATGACCAGGCCGAGGGCGCCGGCCCACACGGTGCCCGCCAGCACGTCCGTCGCGCCGTCGACCGCCTGCTGCGCCTGGACGATGAAGGTGCCGAGGCCGGAGCCGAAGCCGCTGAGGATCTCGGTGCCGACCGCGAGGATGAGCGCGACGGCGGCCGCCAGGCGCACGCCCGTCGCGATGAACGGCGCGGCCGAGGGCAGGGAGACGCGCCACAGCACCGCGAGCCGGCCGAAGCCGAACGACCGCAGGGTCTCCTTGGCCACCGGGTCCACGTCCTGCAGGCCGTAGATCGTGTTGAACAGCACGGGCCAGGTCGCGGCGTAGACGATGAGCGTCGCCTCGGTCCGCAGACCGGCCCCGACGATCACCGACACGAGCGGGATGAGCGCGACCGAGGGAACGGGCCGCAGGAACTCCAAGATCGCGCGGACCGCCGTCCCGACGAACGGCACCGCGCCCAGCAGGACGCCCAGGGCCACACCGGCGCAGACCGCGATGGCCAGGCCGAGCGCCCAGGCCTCGACGGTCGCCAGGACGTTGCGCAGGAATTCCCGGTCGCCGGCCAGTGCGACGGCGCGGACGAGGATCCGCGACGCGGGCGGGAGGTACTCCTGGTCGACGATGCCCGCGCGGCCGAGGGCCTCGCTCGCGGCGACGAGGGCGGCGAGTCCGACGGCCCCGCGCGCCCACCGGCCGGTGCGCGTCAGCCGCCGTTCGGCGGTGCCCGCGGTCACGTGCCGGACGGGGTGAAGATGATCTGCTTGGCGTCGAGCCGCGCCGTGAGCAGCCCGTTGGCCAGCATCAGGTCGGCCAGGCGCTGCAGCGGCGCGGGGTCCAGCGACGCGGGGTACCGCGGCAGGCTCAGCGCCGCGGCCATGCGGGCGTCGATCCCGGCGTAGGACGGCAGGACCTCCTCGACCGCCTTGCGGTCCGTCTGCGCCAGCCGCTGCGCCTTGTCGATCGCCCGCTGGACGGCGGCCGCGGTCTTGGGGTTCTTCTTGACCCACGCGTCCTCGGTGACGACGCCGCTGGCCGGGATGTCCGCCGCCGGCCCGCTCCCGGCGTCGACGACCATGCGGGCGCCCTGCGTGCGCTGGATGGCGGTGCTGAACGGCTCGACCGCGAGCACCGCGTCCACCTTGTGCTGCTGGAGCGTGGCGCCCATCTGCGGGAACGGGGTGACGACGTACCGCACCTCGGACGGCTCGACGCCGTGGGCCTTCAGGACCTCGTTGAAGACGAGCTGCTGGATGTTGTTGAGGATGTTCACGCCGATCGTCTTGCCCTCCAGGTCCTTGGGCTGCCTGATCGGGGAGTCCTTAGGGACGAGCGCCGTCATGAAGCCCGGCGCGAACGCCGCGCTGGGGGCGAGGAACCGGGTCTTGAGCGTGCCCTTCGCAAAGGACTGGATGAAGGTCACGTAGTTGCCGCCGGCGATGACGTCGACTTGTCCGTTCTTCAGCGCGGGCACCGCCTGGACGCTCTGCGCGACCGGTCGGATCTTGACCGTGAGCCCCTCCTGCTCGAAGTAGCCCCTCTTCACGGCGATGTGCAGCCCGGCCTCGTCCACCAGGGGCAGCGCGGCGACCGTGATCGTCGACTTTTCCAGGCCGTTGCCACCGGAGCCGGAGTCCGTGCCTCCGCAGCCCGCGGCCAGCGGCGCGGCGAGAAGACAACCGGCGAGAAGGACGGAACAAGCCCCGAACCGTCGCATGACACTCCTTTACCGATGGAGGGCAGACGAAATCGTGTACCAGCCGGTAGGAGATCGCAAGACCGGCAACAGCCGTATCTCGAAGACGAAGAGCACACGCTCGAACCAGCGAGCCGACCGCGGTCGCGATCGTTAATTTCGCCGCCTTCCGCCGCGTTCACCACCTTCGAAGGCTCTCCGCCCGACACGCCTCACAACTACCTCGCCATCAGGCGCTGATCAGGCGCGATTCCGTCACTTCGCCCCGGATCCGGCGCGAGCCGGACACGCTCCCGGAGGGATCGAGGCCGACCTCATGGCGGCGTCGGACATGGTTCAGCAGGCTTTTCCGGAACGCTTCGCCGCACAACGAACCAAGATCATTCATATGCGCGGCCCGCGGCTCTTTGACGAAGGCCGGGCGGAATCGACAGCAAGAAATGCCGGACCCCGCGCCGAGCGAACGCCTATTAATGAGCAGCGTCCGACCGCGTTCTGAGTGGACCGAAATTCGCTCCCTGCCGGCGCGGGCTCGCGTCCCGGCCCCCTGCGACGCCCCGCCTCGCCGAAGGGAATGATGGCCCTCATGGGCGAGTTGATCCTCCTGCGGCACGGCGAGACGGAGTGGAGCCGCGACCTGCGGCACACCGGACGCACCGACCTCCCCCTCACCGAGCGGGGCGAGCAGCAGGCGCGCGCGGTGGCGCCGCTGGTGCGGGCGCTGCGCGTCACGAGGGTGCTGGCCAGCCCCGCCCGGCGCGCGCTGCGCACCGCCGAGCTGGCCGGGCTCACCGTCGACGCCGTCGACCCCGACCTGTGGGAGTGGGACTACGGCGGCTACGAGGGGGTCACCAGCGCGCAGATCCGGCGCGAGCGCCCCGGCTGGTACTTGTGGGAGGACGGGGTCGTCCCCGGCGACGCCGAGCATCCCGGCGAGACGGTCGAGCAGGTCGGGGCCCGGGTGGACGCCGTGCTCGGGCGGGTGCGCCCTCTGCTCGGCGGGGACGGCGACGTGGTGCTGGTGGCGCACGGCCACGTCCTGCGGATACTCACCGCGCGCTGGCTGGGACTGGAGCCCGCCGCGGGACGGCTGTTCGCGCTGGACACCGGCACCCTGTCCGCGCTCGGGCACGAGCACGGCCGACCGGTGATCGCGTCCTGGAACGTGCCGCCGGACGTTCCGCGGGGCTGAGCTTTGGGCCGGGGGTATACCCTACCCCTCGGGGGTTGGCCGCGCGGTGGGGACCCGAGGCCCGAGCCCCCCGCCCGATTGCGAGGACGACCATGGCCACCAACCAGACCCCCACGCGTGGCTACAGCGCCACCAAGGACCAGCTGCAGACCCGTCTGCGCCGCATCGAGGGCCAGGTGCGCGGCATCGAGCGCATGGTCGAGGAAGACCGCTACTGCATCGACGTGCTGACCCAGATCAGCGCCGTCCAGGCCGCCCTGGACAAGGTGGCGCTGGGTCTGCTCGACGGCCACGTCCGCCACTGCGTGGCCGAGGGCGCCCAGGAGGGCAAGTCGGACGAGATGTCCACGGAGCTCATGGCCGCGGTGGGCCGTCTGATGCGCCGCGGCTGACCCGCGCCGGCTCGACGCGCGGCACGGCGTCCCGGCGCCTGCGGCGCGCCGTGAGGCGGAGCGACGGGGTCAGGACGCGATGGCCCAGGCGTCCTGAGCGGATTCGTACTCGCGCGTCAGGCGCCGTGCCCGCTGCGCGTCCGGCGAGTAGCGCCACTGCTCGGGGACGACCTGCGTCGTGCGGTACAGGCCCTTGAGCGTCAGCGTGGCGGCCAGGTCGGAGGTGGGCAGGCCGGGCAGGCCGTACATGCGGCGCGCCCAGCGCGGCAGCGTCGCCACGACCAGCGTCGCCAGGGCGGGCGCGGCCAGCTTCAGCGGCAGGAACTGCCGGGGAACGGACGGATTGAACATGCGCAGCAGCCCCTGCCGGGCCTCTTTGCAGGCGAAGATGCGCCGGCGCATCTGCGCGTAGTACTCCTCCATCTCCGCCACCGAGGCGGGCACGTCCGCCGGGTCCAGACCGACGACCGCGGCGGCGCGGCGCTGCTCGTCGACGAACCGGTCGGCGTCCCCGCGGCTGAGCGGCACCCCGGCGCGGCGCGCCACGTCCAAGTAGGAGTCGACCTCCCCCATGTGCACCCACAGCAGGTTCTCGGGGTCGTCGATGCGGAACGTCTCGCCGGTGCGCATGTCCAGGCCGGTGAGCTTGGCGTGCATCCGGCGGACGCGGCGGCCGGCCCGTTCGACCTCCTCGAGGGTGCCGTAGGTGCGGACGCGGACGAACTCGATGGTGCGGCCGAGCCGCGCCCAGGCGGCATGCGGGTCCATCAGCTCGGAGTTCTGGGCGGTGCCCCACATCGAGCGCGGGTGCAGCGCCTGCAGCAGCAGCGCCCGCATGCCGCCGACGAACATCACCGGCTCGCCCATGATCCGCCAGGTCACCGAGCCCGGCCCGAACAGACCGAAGTCCTGGTCGTCCGGCCGCGCCATGTCGCCCGAGCCCACAGTCGCACCTCCGGAGTAACCGATGACTTATTTACCCCGGTATGGGCTGCGGCACACCGTTCGCGGATGCCGCGGAGCGGGCAGACGCCGACGGTCATGTGGCGCGGACAAGGCGGGCTGACGGTGCCCGGGCAGGGGGCGCGGCAGGGGCCGGCGGAAGGCTTCGGGGGTCAGTCGTCGTCTTCGCCGCCGGCGTCTTCGTCCTCGTCGCCCTCGTCGGCGGACCCGGCGGGCTCGGTCTGCTCGGCCACCCAGGCGAGGTAGTCCATGCTGCCCGCCACCACCGAGGTGGCGATGATCTCCGGCGTGTCGTAGGAGTGGCGCTCGGTGATGAGGGAGGCCAGCTCGTCGAAGCGGTCGGCGGTGGTCTTGAACACCACCATCCACTCCTCGGCGGTCTCGATCTCGCCTTCCCACCAGTACGTGCTGGCGATGGGGCCGACGAGCTGCGCGCACGCCGCCAGGCGTTCGGCGACCGCGGACTTGGCCAGGTCCGCGGCCTCCTGCCGCGAGTCCGTCGTGGTCGTCACCTGAACGTACGCCTGGGCCATGGCACGACTCCTTCCCCGAGCCACTGATCGTAGTCGCGCGCGGCGCGCCGGCCGACGCCGTCCGCGCCTAGCGGGACGGGCGGACCACCATGGCGCTGCCGCCGCCGCGGCGCACCGGTTCGGCGACGGCCTGCACCAGGCCGGGACGCAGCACCTCGAGCCCGGCGGCCGCGCCGATCGTCCCGGCGGGCGGGCCGGGGAAGAGCTCGAGGCGGTGCCCGCGCGCGGCCAGCGCCGTGCCGTACCGGTCGATGAACGCCTGCTCGGCGAACACCTGCGGAGTGTTGCGCTGGGTGGCGCGCGGCGCGGCCAGGGCGGCGGGCAGGTCCATGCCCAAGTCGATCCGGTTGAGCAGGATCTGCAGCACGGTGGTGATGATGGTGGACCCGCCGGGGGTGCCGACGGCCAGCAGCGGACGGCCGTCCTTCAGCACGATCGTCGGGGACATGCTGCTGCGCGGACGCTTGCCGGGGCCGGGCAGGTTGGGGTCGGGCGCCGCGCCCTCGGCGGGCGGCTGCAGGGTGAAGTCGGTCAGCTCGTTGTTGAGCAGGAAGCCGCGTCCGGGCACGGTGAGGCCGCTGCCGCCGAACTGCTCGATGGTGATGGTGTAGGAGGCGATGTTCCCCCACTTGTCAGCGACGACGAGGTGGGTGGTCTGCGGCCCTTCGTGGCCCAGGGCACGGCCGACGCCGCCGGACGGCGCACAGGGCGCGTAGTCGCCGTCCGGGGAGCCGGGGGCGACGGGCGCGGCGGCGGCCTCGTCCGGCTTGATGAGGCAGGCGCGTTCGCGGGCGAAGCCGCGCGACAGCAGCTGCTCGAGCGGCACGTCCACCGCGTCGGGGTCGCCGACGTAGCGGCCGCGGTCGGCGTAGGCGAGCTTGGACGCCTCCAGGTAGTAGTGGAGGGCCTTCACCGGGTCCTTCGCGTCGAGGTCGAACTCGCCGAGGATGTTGAGGGCCTCGCCGACGGTGGAGCCGCCCGAGGAGGAGGGCGGCATGCCGTACACGTCCAGGCCCCGGTAGGACACGCGGGTCGGCTTGCGCCACACGGACCGGTACGCCTTCAGGTCGCGCTCGCTCATCAGCCCGGGACGCACGTTGCGCGTGGCGGCGGGGTCGACGGGCGGTTTGCGGACGGTGCGCACGACCTCCTTGCCGAGCCCGCCCCCGTACAGCCACCGGGGTCCGCGCCTGGCCAGCTCGCGGTAGGTGCGCGCCAGGTCCGGGTTGCGGAACACCGTGCCGACGGCGGGCGGCTTGCCGCCGGGCAGGAACAGCTCGCGGGTGGGCACGATGTCGCGGAACCGCGCCGCGTTCGCGGCGGTCTGGTCGTGGAACTCCTGGTCGACGACGAAGCCCTTCTCCGCCACCTCGATCGCGGGCCGCAGGAGCGTCCCCAGATCGCGGGTGCCGAAGCGGCGCAGCGCCATGTCCCACTGGGCCAGGGTGCCGGGCACGCCGACGCTCAGTCCGCTGGTGACGGCCTCGTCGAACGGCAGGGCGCGGCCGGTGGCCGGGTCGACGAACGACCGTTCGTTCATGGCCCGCGGCGCGGTCTCGCGGCCGTCGAGGGCGTACACGCGGCGGGTCCTGGCGTCGTAGTAGGTCAGGTAGCCGCCCCCGCCGAGCGCCGCGACGTACGGCTCGGTGACCCCGAGGGTGGCCGCGGCGGCGACGGCGGCGTCCACGGCGTTGCCGCCGCGTCGCAGGACCTCGATGGCGGTGCGGCTGGCGTACGGGTCGACGGTGGCCACGGCGCCGCCGTATCCGGTGGCGACCGGCTGCTTGGGCGGTGCGGCGACGGCGGGGCCGGCGGCGGGGGTCGGGACGGTCAGGGGAGGCGCGGCGAGCGCGGCCGTGCCGGGTCCGGCCAGCGGCACGGTCGCGGCGAGGACGGCGGCGAGCGCCGCGCGGCGGAGCGGGCGGCCGGGGTGCCGGGAGCGGCTGCGGGATCGGGGCGGGGGGACGGAGATCGGGGACGGCGCGCTCGGTGACACATGACCTCCCTGGAACCCTCGGCTCCGCCGCCGCGTCGGCGGTGCGACGCGCCGCCGGAGCCTCGGCCGTCACCGGCCGATCATGGCGTCCGCCAGTAACATACCCCACCTGATCCCAACAGACCGCAACTGATTCGACACCCGCTGCCACCAGCGGCGATAGCGGCATAGGGTGCAAATTTCAAGATCCAGACTTAGCGGAAGTAATCACCGAACTACGTTTCACCACTGAAAAGCAACGAGACGGCACCAATACGCCCGAAACCATTGCTGTTTCGCCCAAACTTGGTGAACTCTTAGGGACTTCACCAGGGCTTTGTGCTCGCGAACAGCGGCGCGGGTTCAGCCATGGGGGGATCACTACGAACCTGGGACAACCGCATGGGCAACAACATGTTCCGGCGCATGCCCGTCGAACAGGCGACAGGGCAGCTCTACGGCGGGCGCCATCGACTGCGCGTGGCCTTCCGCACCCGTGACCTGATCGTGCTCGGCCTCGGCGTGATGATCGGCGCGGGCATCTTCAAGATCGCGGGAGTGCAGGCCGCGACCACGGCCGGTCCGGCCGTCATCCTCTCCTTCGTCATCGCGGGCCTGGTGTGCCTGCTGGCGGCGCTGTTCTACGCCGAGCTCGCCTCGGTCGTGCCGGTCGCGGGCAGTGCGTACTCCTACAGCTACGTGGCGTTCGGCGAGCTGTGGGCGTGGGTGGTCGGATGGGCGCTGATCCTGGAGATGCTGCTGGCCGCGTCCGTGGTGGCGCGGGCGTGGTCGGTGTTCGCCGCTCAGGCGCTCAGCGACTTCGGGGTGCCGGTGCCGTCCTGGCTGGCCGACCTGATCGGCCAGCCCAAGGGCTTCGACCTGTTCGCGCTCGGCATCCTGCTGCTGCTGGTGTCGATGCTGGCCACCGGGAGCCGGCTCGGGCTGCGCACGCTGTGGTTCATGGTGCTGGCCAAGGTCATCGTCATCGGCCTGGTCATCTGCGTCGGCCTGACGTTCTTCGACCCCGGCAACCTCACCCCGTTCGTGCCCGAGGCCCGGCCCGCCGCCGAGGGCAGCGGCCAGACGGTGCTGGACGCGGTGCTCGGCGCCGTCACCGACAGCACGCCGCAGGTGTTCGGGATCTGGGGCGTGCTGGCCGCGGCGCCCGCGATCGCGTTCGCCTACATCGGCTTCGACCTCATCGCCACCGCCGCGGAGGAGACCGAGAACGCCCCGCGCAACATCCCGCGCGGCATCATCATCAGCCTGGTCCTGACCGTGGTGCTGTACCTCGGCGTCGCCGTCACCATGGTCGGGATGATCTCCTACGACAAGCTCGACCCGTCCGGGCCGGTGCTGGCCGTGGCGTTCGACGCCGCGGGCGCGAGCGTGATGGGCAAGGTCATCGACCTCGGCGCGGTGCTCGGGCTGACCACCGTCATCCTGGTGCTGCTGATCGCGCTGACCCGGGTGGTGTTCTCCATGTCGCGCGACGGGCTGCTGCCGCGCGGGCTGGCCGAGACGCACCGCTACGGGGTGCCGTTCCGGGCCGCCTGGGTGTCCGGCGGCGCGGCGATCGTGATGTCGCAGACCATCGACGTGCTCACGCTGGAGCAGATGGTGGTCATCGGGACGCTGTTCGCGTTCCTGTTCGTCCCGGCGGGCGTGCTGGCGCTGCGGCGCGACCGGCCGGACCTGCACCGCCCGTTCCGCGTCCCGGCGGCCCCGCTGACCGCCGCGCTGGCCATCGGCGCGGTCGCCTGGCTGATGCTCAACCTCAAGGTGCAGACCTGGACGTACTTCCTGGTCTGGATGGCGCTCGGCGTGCTGATCTACCTGGTCTACGGGCGGCGCAAGAGCCAGCTGCGGCGGCTGCTCACCGAGGAGCAGGCCGTCCCGGCGCGCCGCCCGGCCGCGGCGCCGACCGGCTCCGCCGTGCGCGGCCCGGGGGCGGGCGGGCCGCCTCCGGGGGGCGCCCCGTACCCGGGGGACCGGTACGGGTCCGGCCCGCAGCCGACCGAGACCTACTCGCCGGGCGGTCCGTACGACAGGGCGGCGCGCCCCGCCGACCCCTTCGGCGCCCCGCCCCCTCCGCGGCCGTACCTGTCGCAGCCGTACTCTTCGCGCCCGACCGACACCGGTCCTCAGCAGCGCCCCCGGCAGGGGCCTCCCCCGCACGACCCGTACGCGGCGGACCCCTACCGGCGGCAGAGCGGCGGGTACCCGACGCCGGAGCACCCTCCGGCCCAGGGCCTGTATCCCCGTGACTATCCCCGTGAAGACGACCAGCAGGACCCGCCCTACCGCGACCGCAACCCCTGGTAAACGCGAACGGGCGCCGCATCCTCCGCTGGGATGCGGCGCCCGTTCGCGTTCGGCCGGCCGACGGCTACTTGGAGGCCAGCGGCGTCACGTACTTCTGCAGGTCGTCCAGGATCTTCCCGGCGGCGGTGACGCCGATGCCGGTCATCCAGATCTCGTCGTCGACCACGTGGGCGCGCCCGGCCTTGACCGCGCCGAGCTTGCGCCACAGCGGGCCGGCGGTGACCTTCGCCTGCTCCTGCGCGGCCTTCTCCCCGTAGGCCGTGACGAAGACCATGTCGCCGTCGGCCTCGGTGATGCGCTCGGGGCTGAGCGGCGCCATCCGCTTGTCGTCCTTGTCCTTCAGCAGCTGGGGCTCGGGACGGCCGAGGCCGACGTCGCGCAGCACGATCCCGGAGAAGGAGTCCGGCCCGTACTGGCGGATCTCGTCGGGCATGAACCGGATCACGCTGATCTTGAGCTCGGCCGGGTCGCCGAACGAGCGGCCCAGGTCCCTGGCGCGCTGCTCGTACGCCCTCAGCTTCTGCTCCCCCTCGGCCTTCTTGCCGACCGCCTCGGCGTCCAGCAGGAAGTTCTCCTTCCAGGTGACGCCGACCATCTCGGTGAACACGGTCGGCGCGATCTTGGACAGCTCGCCGTAGAACTTCTCCTGCCGGAACTTCGACCCGAGGATGAGGTCGGGCCGCAGCGCGGCGATCGCCTCCACGTCCGGCTCCTGGGTGGTGCCGACCCTCTTGACCTTGGCGAACGCGTCGCCGAGGTACTTGGGCATGCCCGCCACCTGGTCCGGCAGCGTGGCGCCGACCGGGGTGAGGCCCAGGGTGTAGAGGGTGTCGAGCTTGTCGGTGTCGAGGACGACGATGCGCTTGGGCTCGTCGGGCACCTTCGTCTCGCCCATGGCGTGCTTGACCACGCGGGTGGCGCCGGACGACTCCGCGTCGCCGCCCCCGCAGGCCGTCAGCGCCAGACCGGCCGCCATGACGCCGGCGACCAGCCCGGCCAGCCTCCGGCCGAGTCCGTATGTCTTCACGTGCGTTCCCTTTCTGTCGTCGGGTCCGGCCGCCGGTCAGGCCGGGGCGTTCGGCACCACCAGCGGAGCGCCCGTCACCGGGCACGGGATGACCACGCCGCCCAGCCCGAACACGTCGGCGAGGCGGTCGGCGTCCATCACCTCGGCGGGCGGCCCCTGGGCGGCGACCCGGCCGTCCTTCATGACCACCAGGTGGTCGGCGTACCGGCAGGCCTGGTTCAGGTCGTGCAGCACCGCCACCACCGTCCGCCCGGCGTCCCGGTTGAGGCGGCGCAGGAGGTCGAGCACCTCGATCTGGTGGGCCAGGTCCAGGTAGGTCGTGGGTTCGTCCAGCAGCAGCGCGTCGGTGTCCTGGGCGAGGATCATCGCGATCCACACCCGCTGCCGCTGGCCGCCCGACAGCGCGTCCACCGGCCGGTCCCGCAGGTCGGCGAGGCCGGTCAGGCTCAGGGCGCGTTCGACGGCCTCGGTGTCGGCGGCGCTCCACTGCCGGAACCACCGCTGGTGCGGCTGGCGGCCCCGCGCCACCAGGTCGGCGACGGTGAGGCCCTCGGGCGCGATCGGGCTCTGCGGCAGGACGCCCAGGCGGCGCGCCAGCTCGCGGGTGGGCATCGCGTGCACGTCCGCCCCGTCGATGAGGGCGGCGCCGCCGCGCGGGGCCAGCAGCCGGGCCAGCGTGCGCAGCAGCGTGGACTTGCCGCACGCGTTGGGGCCGACGATCACGGTGAACGCGCCGCCGGGCAGGTCCAGGTCCAGGTCTTCGATGACGAGCCGGTCGCCGTAGCCGGCGCTGAGGCCGCGCGCGGCCAGCCGCACCGGGGGCCGGTCGCCGCCCGGGCCGGACGGCGGCGGAGCGTGCTCGGTGGTCATGCGTTCTTCCTCCGAACCAGCAGCCACAGCAGATAGGGGCCGCCGAGGGCCGCGGTGAGCACCCCGACCGGCAGCTGCACGGGCGCGAAGGCGGAGCGGGCGACCAGGTCGGCGACGACGGTGAGCAGCGCGCCGGTGAGGGCGGCGCAGGCCAGCGGCGGGCGTTCGGCGCGCACCAGGCGGCGGGCCAGCTGCGGCGCGGCCAGGGCGACGAAGTCGACGGCGCCCGCCTGCGAGGTCGCCAGGGCGGCCAGCAGCACGGCGACGGCGCCGAGCACGATCCGGCGTCCCACCACGCGCACGCCCAGGCCGCGGGCCACGTCGTCGTCGAGGGCGGTGGTGTCCATGGCGCGGCCCGCCCACAGCAGGACGGGGAGCGCCAGCAGCAGCGGCACCGCCAGGACGCGCGCCTCGGCGTAGCCGAGCCCGCCCAGGCTGCCCGCCAGCCACACCTGCGCCCGCTGCCCCTCGATCGGGTCGGCGTCGACGATCACCACTTCGGTGAGCGCCTTGAGCGCCACCGCCACGGCGACGCCGCACAGCACGAAGCGGTGCGCCGCCAGCCCGTACCGCAGCGACAGCGCGAACACCGCCGCCGCGGCCGCCAGCCCGCCGAGCAGCGCGCCCGCGCCCAGCCAGGCCGTGCCCAGCCCCGCGCTCATCGCGACGGTGGCGGCCAGCCCGGCGCCCTGGGTGACGCCGACGACGTCGGGGCTGGCCAGCGGGTTGCGGCTGATCGACTGCAGCAGCGCGCCGGACAGCCCCAGCAGCGCGCCCACCGCGAGCCCGACCGCGATGCGGGGCATGCGCAGGTCCTGGACGACGACGGTGAACGGCCCGTCGCCCGCCAGCGCCCGCACCACCTCGGCCGGGGGGATGAACGTGCTGCCGACGCCGAGCGACACGACCGCGGCCGCGGCCGTCAGCGCCGCGAGCACCGCGCCCACGACGGCGGAACGGCGCCGGACCACGAAAGCGACCGCGCCGCCGCCCACGACCAGAGTGCCCGCCGCCGGATGCGCGCGGCTCACCGTGCTCACCGCCTGCCGTCTCATGCGCGGCTCTCCGCTCGCCTCGTGCCGCTCATACCGCGACCGTCCGTCCGCGGCGGATCAGGAGGATGAGGAACGGGGCGCCCACCAGCGCGGTGACGACGCCGGCGCGGATCTCGGCGGGCGGCAGGACCAGCCGGCCCAGCACGTCGGCCGCGAGCAGCAGCGCCGGCCCGAGCAGCAGGGACACCGCCAGCACCCACCGGTGGTCGGCGCCGACCAGGCCGCGCGCCAGGTGCGGCACGGCCAGCCCGACGAACCCGATCGGCCCGGCGGCGGCGACGGCCGCGCCGGTGAGCACGACGGCCGCGGCGGCGGCCAGCAGCCGCACCCGGCCCACGTCGCGGCCGAGGCCGCGCGCCACGTCGTCGCCGAGGGCCAGGGCGTCCAGGCCGCGGGCCACGGCGAACGCCATCACGACGCCGGCGCCCACGAACGGCAGCACCCACACCGCCACCTCGGCGGGCCGTCCCGCCAGCGACCCGACCGCCCAGAAGCGGTAGGCGTCGAAGGTCTGCGCGTTGACGGACAGCACGCCGATGACCACGCCGGTGAGCGAGGCGTCCAGCGCGGTCCCCGCCAGAGCCAGCGTGACCGGGGAGGCGCCGTCGCGGGCACGCGACGCCAGCGCGTACACGAACGCGCCGGACGCGGCCGCGCCCACGATGCCGAACCACACGTAGGCGGGCAGCGTGGTCAGCCCGAACACGCTGATCGCGACGACCACGCCGAGGGACGCGCCGGACGTCACGCCCATCAGGCGCGGCTCGGCCAGCGGGTTGCGGGTCAGCGCCTGCATCAGGACCCCGGCCAGGGCCAGCCCCGCGCCGACCGCCAGGCCGGTCACCGTGCGCGGCAGCCGCAGCGACCGCACGATCGTGCTCTCCTCGCCGCCGTCGGGCCGCAGCAGCGCGTCCACGACGTGCCCGGGGGCGATGCCGCGGCTGCCCGCGGCCAGGCTGGCCAGCACCGCCGCCGCCAGCAGCGCCGCGCAGCCCGCCGCCACGGCGAGCCGCCGGCCGCGCATCCCGCTCACCCGCCGTTCACCCCTGCCTCGGTCGTTGGGATCGGCGCCGTTCGGGATGGGCGCCGTTGAATAGGTGCCGTTGAAATAGGTGCCGTTGGGATAGGTTAGGCAAACCTAAGGCAGGTGGAGCGTACGGGACTAGGGTTCAAAACGACAAATCAGTGACAGACGGGACGATGCTCCCGTTGACGTCGGGACGGCCGCGGCCCCGGCCGGAGCGCCGGGCGCTCCCCCGCCGCCGACCGCGCAGGCCCGGTTCGGCCACCGACCCTCGTCCAGGCCGGACCGGCATTGACCGCTCCGCGCTTTTGAGGTCTGATCTTGAACGACGCTCGGCGCCTGGCTCGGGGGCGGCGCTCGCGCGGATCGTGCGATGCCTCCGGGAGGTCGGCCTTGCGCGCACTGCTCGCGACCACCGCCGCGCTCGCCCTCGCGGGCGCGCTGCTGTCCGTCCCCTCTCCCGCCGCCGCGGCGACCGCCGACGACGGGTGCGACCCGATCGACCCGGCGTCGTGCCTGCTGCCGTTCCCCAACGACTGGTACACGGTGCGCGACGCCCGCACCGACACCGGCCGCCGCGTGAACCTGCGCACGACGCTGCGCAACGCGCTGGGCATGCCGATCCGCCCGGACGAATGGAACCGCTCCGACGGCTTCTCGCCCGGCTCCATGCTGCTGGCGCACGTCCCCGGCGTGGACCTGGCCCGCAGCGGCGCGGCGCCGATCACCGACATCGGAGCGTCCCTGCGCCGCGACGCCCCCATCGTCATCGTCGACGCCGCGACCGGGGAACGCTGGCCGTACTGGGCGGAACCGGACGCCAACGCCACGCGCGACGACCGCCGCGCGCTCATCGTCCGTCCGGCGCGCAACTTCCGCGAGGGGCACCGGTACGTGGTGGCGCTGCGCCGCCTGCGCGACGCCGACGGGAACGTCATCAAGCCCGGCGCGACGTTCCGCAGACTCCTCGGGCCGACGCTCCCGCCGGGCCACCCGCTGCGCGAACGCCAACGCGCCACCCGACGCGTGCTGTCGGACCTCTCGCGTCACGGCGTCGGCACCGAGGACCTCTACCTCGCGTGGGACTTCACCGTCGCCAGCCGCCGCAATCTGTCCGAGCGGATGCTGCACATCCGCGACGAAGCGCTCAAGAGCCTCGGCCCCACGGGCTCACCCCCGTTCCTCGTCACGCAGGTCGCCGACGACGTCGACGAGCGCATCGCGCGGGAGGTCAAGGGCGTGCTGTTCGCGCCCAGCTACCTGAACCAGCCCGGCGGGCCGCCCGGATCGTCGTTCCGCTTCGGACGCGACGGGCTCCCCGAACGCCTGCCCTTCAACACCCAGGTGGTGCCGTTCCAGTGCGAGATCCCGCGGTCGGCGTTCACGTCGCCCGCGCGGGCCGCGCTGTACGGGCACGGCCTGCTGGGCAGCGAACGGGAGGTGGCCGCGGGCAACGTCAAGGCGATGGCGGCCGAGCACGGGTTCGTGTTCTGCGCGACCAAGTGGATCGGCATGGCCGACGAGGACGTCCCCAACGTCGTCGCCACGCTGGCCGACCTCAGCCGGTTCAACACCGTCGCCGACCGGCTCCAGCAGGGCATGCTCCACTTCATCCTGCTCGGCCGGGCCATGACGCGCGGCTTCCCCGGCGACAAGGCGTTCCGCACCGCCGACGGCAGGCCGCTCATCGACGCCTCCCGGGGCGTGGTGTACGACGGCAACAGCCAGGGCGGCATCATGGGCGGCGCGCTGACCGCCGTGTCCCCGGACGTGCGGCGCGCCGTGCTGGGCGTCCCCGGCATGAACTACAGCACGCTGCTCAACCGCAGCTCCGACTTCCCGACCTACGCGCGGGTGCTGGACGCGTTCTACCCCGACAAGCTCGACCAGCAGATCGCCATCGCGCTGATCCAGATGCTGTGGGACCGCGGCGAGGCCGACGGCTACGCCGCCCACATGACCGACCGTCCGCTGCCGGGCACGCCGTCGCACCGGGTGCTCATGCACGTGGCGTTCGGCGACCACCAGGTGGCGCCGGTCGCGGCCGAGGTCGAGGCCCGCACCGTCGGGGCGCGGCTGCACTCGCCCGCGCTGCGCCCCGGCCGCAGCCCCGACCGGGTGCCGTTCTGGGGCATCCCGGCGATCGGCGCGTACCCGTACGCGGGCTCGGCGATGGTGGTGTGGGACAGCGGCGCGCCCGCCCCGCCGCTCACCAACACCCCGCCGACCGAGGGCCGCGACCCGCACTCCGACCCGCGCAACTCGCCCGACGCGCGCAGGCAGAAGGCCGTGTTCTTGAAGACCGGCCGGGTCGTCGACGTCTGCGGCGGCGGCCCCTGCGTGATCCCCTCCGGCGGATGACGGCGCGCCCGGCTCTTCCGGAGGTCAGGATCGCGTGACCCCTTCACCACGGGGCGCGATATTCTGCGATGATCTCGGCATGCTGCAGGTTTGTCCCAACGGTCCGCGCACCCGCGCCGACTGCGCCCATCTGCCGGTGGCGCCGCACGAGCTCGCCGCCGCCGTCCGCGACGCGGTGATCGCGGGCGCGGAGGACGTCCACCTGCACCCCAAGGACGCCTCCGGCGCCGACTCGCTGGAGCCGGACGCGGTCGCCGAGGCGGTGGCCGCCGTGCGCGCGGCCGTTCCGGGCATCCGCGTGGGCGTCACCACCGGCGCCTGGGCCGCGCCCGACCCCCGGGACCGCGCCGAGCTGGTGCGCTCGTGGAAGGTATTGCCCGACCACGCGTCGGTGAACTGGCACGAGGAGGGGGCCGAGCTGGTCGCCGACGCGCTGCTGGACCTCGGCGTCGAGATCGAGGCGGGCGTCTTCTCCGGCACCGACGCGGCCCGCCGCTTCCTGGCGTGGCCGTCGGCGCACCGCGTGCTGCGGGTGCTGGCCGAGGTCACCGACACCGATCCGCAGACCGCGCCGCGCACCGCCGCCGCGCTGCTGGAGGAGCTGGGAACGGCGCGCGGCCGTCCCGTCCTGCTGCACGGGGAGGACGGCGGCGCCTGGCCGGTGCTGCGCATGGCCGCCGAGCTCGGCCTCGACACCCGCATCGGGCTGGAGGACAGCCTGCTGCTGCCCGACGGGACGCCCGCGCCCGACAACGCGTCCCTGGTCCGGGCGGCCCGCTCCATCCTCGGGCTCGCCGCGCCTCCGCGCGACCGCGTCGTGTGATGCCGCCCCGGGCGCCGTCCTCCGGCGCGCACGTCCGTTCCGCCGAGGAGGCGGACCGGACCCATCGCCTGCCCTGAGGCCGCGAACGGCGTCGCCGCCGGCCGGAGAAGCGCCGTCCCGACGAAAGGAGTTCAGACGCGGGGGCCGCACGCGACGTTCCCGTGCGGTTGCTCACAAACTCCGGTGAAACCGGCTCTCGCGGAGCCTCCGTCACAGTGCCGATCGGGTCACAAGATCACCTCACCGGCACCGACGGAGAACGACTCATGCGCAACGCACGACGCACCTTCGCGGCCGCGTTCCTGGCCGCGGCGGCGCTGGCCGCCGCGGGGTGCACGATCAAGATCGACGCTCCCGAGTCCGCGGCGGGCACCGCGTCCCGGACGGCCACGCCGCGCGCTTCGCGGTCCCCTGTCGGCACCGCCGTGAACGAGGCCGAGATGCAGCACGACATCTCGGCGGCCCAGAGGGTGGTGGACGGGTTCTGGCGCAACCACTGGTCGGAGTACTTCACCGGCTTCTACCGGTCGCCGAGGGTGCGCGGCGGATACGACGGCGACGTCCCGGCGTCCGCGCCGACCTGCGGCGGCAAGCCCGCGGCACGCAACAACGCGTTCTACTGCATCCCGCAGGACTACATCGCCTGGGACCTCAACCTGATGCGCGCCGGCTACGCCAAGGGCGACGCCTGGGTCTACATGATCATCGCGCACGAGTGGGGGCACGCCGTCCAGGCCCGGCTGCGGTCGTCCCTGGTCTCCGTGCAGAAGGAGCTGCAGGCCGACTGCCTGGCCGGGGCGGCGCTGTACGGGGCGGCCGAGCGCGACCGCACGCTGAGCATCGAGCCCGGCGACCGCGAGGAGATCATCGACGCCTTCAAGGCGGTCGGCGACGACACCCCGTGGACCAGTCCCGGCGACCACGGCGACGCCCTGCAGCGCATCGAGTACTTCAGCAAGGGCCGCACCGGCGGCGTCCGCGCCTGCTTCAACCGCGCCTGACCCCGCCCGCGCACACCGCCCCCGTCCGCTTCCCCGCGGCGGACGGGGCGTCCCCCGCCGGGCCCCAGGGGTCGCGTACTGCCGCCGCTCGCCGTTCAGGACCGGTCTTCGGCGAGGTGGCGTTCGATGCTCTCGACCTTGGCGTCCAGGGCCCCGGTGACGCCGGGACGCAGATCCGCCTTGATCACCACGCTGACCCTGGGGGCGCGGGCGGCGACGGCGTCGGTGGCGGCCTTGACCACCGCCATCACCTCGTCCCACTCCCCCTCGACCGTGGTGAACATCGCGTCGGTGCGGTTGGGCAGGCCGCTGGCCCGCACCACGCGGACGGCCTCCGCCACCAGTTCACCGACGTTCTCCCCGACGCCGAGCGGGGTCACCGAGAACGCGACCAGCACGACACACCTCCACGCGTGATCCTAGGCGGCCGCGGACCTACGGCTGCACCACCTCGCGGACCACGATCTCGTCCAGGCGGCGCTCCACGATCGCGCCGACCGGCCAGTCGCGCACCAGGCACCGCAGCTCTGCCGCCTCGTGCTCGGCGAACGTGGCGTCGTAGCCGCGCTGCTCCAGGCTGGACCGCAGCGCCTCCACGTAGTCGGCCTCGGTGAACCCGGGGACCTCCCGGACCATGGCCGTGGTGGTGGCCCGGTGCGAGTTGAGCCCGGCGAACGCGCGGCCGCAGCCGCAGGCGCCGTCCGGGTCGCCGCGGTCGCCGGCGCACACCGCGCCGATGTGCACCAGCTCCCCCTCGATGCACCAGTGGAAGTCGTTGTCGCGGTAGCCCTGCGTGACCTTGGTGGCGGTGAGCAGCTTCACAGCGGGCCCCTCCCGGACCGTCCGAACCCGGACCAACCGTACGGCGGGCGTCCGACATCCTGAGGCGGTCTTCGGACCGACCTCGGGCGATCACTGGTAGGCCGTGACGAACCAGCGGGCCCGGTAGAACTGGGCGCCGGGCAGCACGCGCGTGGCGTTCCTGTGTCCCGGCCCGAAGAACTCCAAGGTGTCGGTGCACCAGGATGTCGCGCATCCCCACTTGGGCCGCGTCAGCAGCACTTGCCCGGTGCGGGGATGGTTTCCCACCGACTTGACGATGCGCTTGTTGACCCGCTCGGCGTACCGGTAGCGGGTGGTGAAGGTGTCCTTGCGCTTGTCGTACTGATAGACGCCGTAGTGCGTGGTGATCCACAGCCGGTGGCGGTCGCCGTAGACGGGGGCCAGGTCGTGGCCGCTCGCCGACGGCAGCTTCGTGCGCTTGACCACCTTCAACGTCGGGCGGCGCGCCGTGCCGCGCACCCGCAGCGCGATGAGGTGGTCCCGGCCGAGGGCCCACAGGAACTTGCGGGCCGGGTCCCACAGGACGCCGTGGGCGCCTTCGAGAGGCACCTGAGCGTGCGTCCGGGCGGCGCGTCCCCGCGAGGCGGCGTAGACGCGCACCCAGTCGCCCCTGGACGCCGCGACGGCGACGTTTCCGTTGGGCAGCAGCTCGGCGCCGTGCAGGCTGTTCGCCCTGCCGGCGTCGACGGCCCACAGGCGCCTGCCGGTCGGGTACTCGATGACGCCGGCGAAACCGCCGCCCTGGGCGGTCACCACGTACGTCCGTCCGCGCAGCCGCCGTACCCGGATGTCGGACGCGCTGCCCCACGAATGCGCGACGTCCCGGTAGCCGCGCTTGGGATCGGGCCTCCAGGACCACTTCACACCGCGTCCCTTCGACCACGAGCGCTTGTGCGCGTCCAACACGAGGAGCCGGCGCCGCCCCTGGTCGCCGGCGATGATCAGCCCCTTCGCCCATCCCTTGGGACGGGCCGACGGCTTGGCCATCGCGGGCAGCAGCTTCTTGGGCAGCGGGTCCGTCGGCGGAACGGGCGCGGCCGCGGCGGGCGGCGCGGCGACCGGCACGGCCGCGACGACCCCCGCCGCGAGGGTTCGCCGGACGGTGCCGGGACGGAGCAGGCAGCGGACAGTGCGACGCGGCATCGGACCTCCTCCGGGCGACGGATGCGGCGAGCTGTAACGCTCCGTACCCGACTCATCACAAACAGTCGGGTATTCATCCGCGAAATCCCGGCAACGGCCCCGTCGGCGGGAGGTTCCCGTCAGGCCCCGCCTTCGCGGACGAAGCCGTGACGCGCCAACAGCTCCACCAGTTGGAGGCCCACGGCGCTCAGGACGCGGCCGGTGCCCCGACACGCCCGGCAAGGCATCTGCTCGGGCTCGTCGGGCCGAGCCCGCATGTGCTCGTTGATGGCCCGCTCGACGGCCATCACGACCGTGGGCACCTCGGCCTCGGGGTGCTGCCCCTGCCCGCCCTGGGAGGCGTGCGACAAGTCCGCGGCACGGTGCGCGGCCTGCGCCACGCGGAACAGCTCGTTGGCGCGCTCGTGCCAGGCGCGCCACTCCGCGCTGCGCACCTGGCCCGTCCCTTCGCACTCGCCGCAGTCGCACTCGAGCGCGGCGAGGAACCGGACCCACTGCTCGGCGGAGGGGTCCGAGAAGTCAGGCTTCGTCATGCGTGATGCGATGCCGGCACCGTTTCTCCATCGCTTCCTGTACGCGCCGCGCGGACCGGAGGTTCACACGCGGCGCCGACCACATTACGGGCATCTCACCCCACACCAACACCCCGGGTCCGACTTACGTACATATCTGTGCATTTCTGCGAATATGCACGGTGCTACAGTGCCCGCGTGCGTCATGGAGCGGAGGACCGGGACACGGCGTCCGCCACCCCGCAGGCTCTGAGCCGCCTGCGTCAAGGCCCGCACACCGTCACCGACCCCTTCGGCACGGCGTCGCGGCCGCTTCGGCCTGGCGCCCGGTGCTCCCCCGGGCCGCACCGTCAGTCCGTACGCGCACCGGCGCCCCGGCGCCGCCGGGCGCGCCCGTCAAGCTGAGGAGCCCACCGGATGGCCTGGTCCGACTACGAGCGGCTGCGGTTCGAACGGCGCGAGCACGGCGTGCTGCTCATCACGCTCGACCGTCCCGAGAAGTACAACGCGGCCGACGAGCGCATGCACACCGAGATGGCGCGCGTGTGGAAGGACGTGTCGGCCGACCCCGACGTCAGGGTGGCCGTGGTGACCGGCGCGGGCAAGGCGTTCTCCGCGGGCGGCGACCTCGACATGGTCGACCGGATGGCGGGCGACCACGACCGGGTGTCGCACATGCTCACCGAGATGAGCGACCTGGTCTACACCATGGTCGACTGCGCCAAGCCGATCGTGTCGGCGATCAACGGGGTGGCGGTCGGCGCGGGGCTGGTCGTGGCGCTGCTGGCCGACATCTCCATCTGCGCCGAGGACGCCCGGCTCGGCGACGGCCACGTGCGGCTGGGCGTGGCCGCCGGGGACCACGCGGCCATCATCTGGCCGCTGCTGGCGGGCCTGGCCAAGGCCCGCTACTACCTGCTGACCGGCGAGATGCTCGACGGCAGGGAGGCCGAGCGCATCGGCCTGGTCAGCCGCGCGGTGCCGCGCGAACAGGTGCTCGAGGAGGCCCTGCGCGTGGCCGACGTCCTGGCCACCGGGCCGCAGCAGGCGATCCAGTTGACCCGCCGCGCCCTCAACAACTGGCTGCGGAGCGCGGGCCCGATCTTCGACCAGTCCGCCGCGTACGAGATGCTCACCTTCATGGGCCCGGACGTACGCGAAGGCCTGGCCGCCCTGCGCGAAAAGCGCGAGCCGCGCTTCCCGTCCGCCTTCCCCGAGGGCTGACGCATGCCTTCTACCCGCCGCTTCCCTGCGCCGTCCGGGCCGGTCGCCGCCCTCGCTCCGTTCAGCCAGAAGCCGCTTTGAAGGGATCTTGCACCCACCGCGCCCGCGACGAATCCCTCCGAAATCGCGCCGCGCGGTTCCCGTGCGCTGTCCCAGCTCGATGCGGCCCGGCCGGGCCGTCGGGGTCCTGGTCATTCTGGCGCGGTGTAGATCCAGGCGGGCTCGCCGAAGTTCTTTTCCGGCACTTCGGCGATTACCCGATGAAAGCTCGTAGGCGCCAGGTTGCCGTATCCGTGAGCAATGACGTCGCGGTATAAGGTGTCTGAGACGATGAGGGCCAGGTCGGCTTTCGGCCGATCGTTGAGGGCCTGACGCGCCATCCGTGAATCGAGCAGCCGGCGTGTGACGATCGTGGACTCCCCCACCCATCCGTTCACTCCCCACTGCACGTGACCTCGGTGCAGGGCGGCCCGGATGCGAAGCCGGGCTCGTTCACTGAGATCGGCGTTGATGCGGGCCAATCCGTCGCGCAGCCCTTCGATGAGACGCGGGATGACCACTGCCTCGTCAAGGCCGGCGGGGAGGATGACGAATTGGCCGTCCCCGGACTTTTCAAGCTCCAAGCCGGACTCGTCCACGCCGGCGTGGCAGCGGGCTTCGGCGAGCAGACGAACGAACCGCTCCTGGGCACGAACCGCCTCGGGCGTCCGAAACCGGCTGAAGCGTTCAATGTCGGCGGCGAAGCACAGCCGTACTCCTGCACAGTCCGCACGTTTCACTTGTGCGTCGCCGCCATGACCCAGCGGTACCGCGGGCCTCCTCTCGATCGGCATGTTCTGCAGCGGCACAGAGAACTGGACGGGCGGGCCATGCCCGTGCACGATTTTGGAGCGTATGAGACGGCGCACGGCAGAGCCGTCCACCCGCAACGTTCCCTTGAGTTGCGAGATGGAACTCGGAACTTCTGCAGTGACGTTGATCGCATATTCTCTCGGGAGCGAGTCACGCGTGCCAGGCGCCTCGAAATAGATACCGGCAGCGTGGGCGCGTTGTGGCTCCGTGATGACCGCCAGCGGTTCTCCGCCGAGCCGTTCCCCGTCAGTCGTGGGTGTGCTCCCACGAGTCGAGGACATGCCGCCATCTGCGGTCCTCGCATCCACCCTCAGCACGGAAACACGTCGATCATTAAAGCACATGCGCACGAACAGACCGACGTAATGAGATCGCCCGGATAAGGGTTCGAGCTCCACCGTGAAACAGAGTTCGACAAGACTGACGGCTGCGAGAGACTCGCTCACGGCCTGACGGTCGATAGCGCCCGACTCCTCGACCGCCCTCGCTGGCGGTAGCCCCACGTACACCTGTCCAACCCGAACGAACCTCAGCCGATCCCGCCATCCCCGAACGGTGCGCAACTCGACTCGTGCTTTGGTGTACGGACCTGCCAGCAGCGCCGGCTCGCCTGACTCCATGACGCCTCCTCGCCCACATCACGAGGCATCAATGAATGACCCGAGAACCGCGTGCCACTGACACGGACGGCTCGAAAATCCGGGTCGCGAACGCGCATCACCGGACCATGGGCAGATCCGGGTGAATCCGCCGAGTATCTATGAGATAAGCCGAGTGGCCGCCGATGAGCGCTGGGCCGATCCGGCCGTGTCGGATCTGCTCCGTGGTCGCGCATATCACCCCGGTAACGGCATCGTCCTGGCCGGCCTCGATGAGCTGCCAACGAAATCGATCAGCGATCTCACCGGTGGCGACCAAATCATAAACCTCATAACGACGCAGTTGCAGAAACGACCTGCCAGGAACGGGCTGTGGCCCCTCAACAACTGTTCTCACATGAGTAAAGACGAGTTCGCTCGTTACGGGCGCCAGGCGCCCAAGATCCACCTCGGCGAGCTCCTCAGCGAGTTCCCGCCGCAGACATTCGACGAAGTCCTCCCGATAGGCTCCGGTCGCAAACCACCGCAGGAATCCCCGCAGCGACGAAACCGGCAGGAAGCCGCGGAGATCGGCGCGCATATCGCCGACGAGCGAATCCGCCCGGTCCGGACGGAAGCCCAGATCCTCCAGTATGCCGATCGCCGGAGTGAAATACTTGTACACCCCTCCGGGAGGACCGTACGAGCCGGGACGGCTCAACGAGTGCACCAGAACATGCCTGTCGTCGTCCTTGATGCGCACCAGTGCCGCAATAGAGATACGGACGCTTCGTCGCTCCGGCCAGGCCCGCATCGAGTCCACCAACCTCTCCGCAGCCATCGTCTCAGCCGCCGCCCCGCCGCATTGTGTCCCTTGGCACATTCCTGGGCCTCTCGCGGCACCGACGTGCGGCGCGGCCTCTCAGACCGTGGTCACGGACGGTACGTTGATCTCGGAGAGCAACTCGCCCGTGAGCCTCCTGATCTGATCCATATGCTCGTAGGATCTCTCGTGATCCGCGAGATCGGTGGTCTTGTTCGGCCGGTCCGGCTCACGCCACAGCGCAAGGATCGGCTTTCCCAGTGCCTTGGCATAACCCGCCTCGATGTTCAGGCCGACTCGACGACTCCTACCAGAGCTGCTGGTCAGATCCAACAGAACCGCGTCCGCATTCCGGATTTCCGCGAACGCCGCTTCCAGCACTTCTTTCACGGGGGTCCCGTTGAGCCGCCACCCCTGCGCATCGCGAATGTGGGCATATGTCTTGAAACCGGCGTCTTGTGCCCCCATACTGATCAGTTCCAGCCGCTCCTGCAACTCCTCGAGCGGCTCACCTTCCAGGGCATAGCAGACAAAGAGTTTTCTCTCCGTTGTCCCCATCTTCATTCGCCCCGCCCCATCCTCTTGAATGCATAGTGCGCCAGAACCAATCCTACCCTTTTCTCTGCTCCTGGAACATCGAACTTGAGACGGCCCAACAAGATCATTCCTAGGAGCCAGTAGAATGTCTCTTCCCTGCCGTGCTGCTTTATCTCTTGCGGCAGGAAACTATGCTCAAAAAAGGACAAATCGCGAACCGCCACCCGGTCCCTGCGCCGCCACGGCCGGGTTCCCGCGACCAGCGCCCGCTCTACTCGCTCCAGAGTCGCGATGTCGTAGCGGTTCACCACGAACCGGGTCTTGAGGTCGGCATACAGATAGGCGATGTCATAGAGCGCGGGGAAGCGCTCCCTCATCTTTCCGAAGTCGATGATTCCGAAACCGTCGGCCCCGAACAGCACGTTTTCCGCATGCAGGTCGCCGTGTATGGGCGAGAGCGTGAACAAGTAGTGCTCCCGGTCGAGCTCCTCCTCCATCTGCATTGTGGGATCACTGAGCTGTATCCCCTCGATTTCCAGCGTCCGTTCACGGCGCACGACGCCGAGCCTGCCCAGCAATGAGTTGTAGGAGTCGCGCCGACTCGTCAGGATCTTGCCTTCTATCCAGAGCCGCCGCCCCGGAGCCGCCTCATTCAGGAGAATCTCGTTACGATCACCGAGGAATATGTCGATCTTCGCATGCTCGGCAACGGTGTAGGCGCGCAACACGCGTCTCCGGAGATCGACCTCTGATATCTCGACCTCGCGGCTCGCGAACCTGCCGTCGCTCTTGGTCGATATCGCAGTCGAACCCCGAGGGTCATATCCGGAGACCTCGACGACGTACTCGGCCGGCAGGAACTCATTGATGAAACTGCGGATGCTGTCGGCGTCGACGGTGGTTCCGTGCTTGTAAAGCACCTCGTGGAGGTGCGTGACCATCAGGCGCCCCAAGATCTCTCGAGCCCGTTCCGGATCGTATTGAACAGGCCGGAAAAGGTCGGCGATGTTCTCTATCCTCTCCTGCCTCCTGAGGCCGAGGTGATGATGTGCGTCCTGGTAGATGATTCCGGCCATACCGTCAGCTGTCACCCGGAACTTTTTGATGGTCATAAAAGCCGCCGTACCGCGGTCTTTCACCAGTTTCTTATAGTTCTCATACTCCTGCCGCAGCTCGTGTTCGGATCCCACCTTGAGTATTGATACGTTGGAGATCCTCAGATCGTTCAAATGCTCATGCTCGCGGACCTCGAGCACTGTGGACCCGGACTTGCCCGCGGGGATGAAGCGGTGCAGCGAGACAGCCCTGCAGTTGCCGTCCCGGAAGAGTTGTCGCGCCATGCGCTCGATGCGCAGGCGGGTCAGCTCGGAGTAGCCGGCGCCGATGATGCTGCCCCACCGCACCTGCACGCCCTCCTCTCCCTGGTCGAGGGAGTACGGGATCAGCGCTCGAACGTTGGCCAGCAGCTTGGTCAGCGCCATCTCCTGCTCCGCCGCGGAGCGGTGGACCCGGCTGATGTCCGACTTGACCCGCTCTGGGGCGGGCTCCAGGATGTGCTCGATGAACTTGCGCATCCATGCGCTCTTCTGATCCGGCATCTCGCGGAGCTGGGCCAGTTTGTGCAGCAAGAAGTCGGCGTTGTCGTTGATGTCGATGATCCGCTCCTTGCTGTCCAGGGTGTCCATTCCCAGCCCCATGAACAGATCAGGAAAGTCCTCGAAGGTGGAGAACGGAATACGGTGTCCCAGCTCCTTCAGGACCTCGTCGAAGCACTCGGCGATGACGCGGTGCTTCTCCCCGCAGATGAGCTGGTCCGGCGCGAGCAGCTCGATGGCGGCGATGCACTTCGGCACGAAAAGGATGTTGGGTGACGCCCAGGACCTGTTCTGCTCATCGATGAGCCGCTTCACCGAGGGGACTCCCTCGGTGTATAGCCTGAAGTATACGGCTTGGATCTCCTCCATCCGCCGTTTGGCGAGGTCCAACTCCAGAGTGCTGACGACTTTGAGCTTGGGCGCGTCGAATCCGAGGTAATTGCGATAGAAGCCCCGGGTCAGCTCGATCTCTTCCTGCTGTCGAGCCCTTAGCGTGCGATTCCGGCTGTCGTGTTCGTCATACGGAATCAACAGCAGGACGACGTTGTTCCCATCGACGAGTATCCGATAAAGGGTGTTGAGCATCTTCAGATGCCCCAAGTGATAGAGCAGCCTCGGGCGCGCGTGCAGCAGATAGGTCACGGGTCTGCGACCGCGCCGTTCAGTCCTGCTCTCCGATGGAGGTGTAGAAGTCATTGATCATTTCCTGTATGACGTTCGGCGGCACGAGGGCGTATTTTCTGTTCGTCCCCCATGCGTGTTTGTTGTAGTACGTCCGCTCAAGTTCGAAGTCCGCATAGTCGAGAAGCTCGTCCATGCTGTGGCCCGCGGCCAGCAGGCTCTGCCAGAGCGCCGACCCGGGCATAGGCTTGAACATGAAGATTCGCGGTCTGAAGAAGGATCCGCCGACCGCATGCAGGCGCCTGGCCAGGTCGATGGTCAACTCCATGTCGAGTTGCGATTCGCCAGGAAATCCGATGACGAAATACCCCTTCGCGGATATCTCGCACTCCGCAAGGGTTCTGACCACCTGGAAGAGCTCCTCCTCTTTGGCGAATTTGCCCATCACACGCCGGGTCTGAAGGGAGCCGGACTCGATTCCGAAGGAAACTCGGGAGACCCCCAGAGCCTTCATGCGGGCAATGTCGACCGCAGAGAGTTTCCGCAAGAACTGCAAGGGAAAGTTCAGCTCCCAGGACAATGAGATCCGTTCCTTCTCCAGCAGATCCAAGAAGTCGAGGAGCTGTGCCCGGCCGTTGAACGGGAGGTCGTCCACGATCTGGATGCCCTGCACCTGGTGGTTCGATATCAAATGGTGAATCTCGGCCACCACCGATTCGGCTGACCGCCGTCGATAGGTCGTGCCGTTGCTCCGGCAACTTCCGGCACAGAACTTGCAGGTGAAGACACATCCCCGACTGATGGAGATGTCCATCCATCGGCGCCCGTCCCGCCAGTAGGGCTCGGTCGGCAGCATCGTCCGGTCGGGGATCGGGAGCTCGTCGAGGGAGATGTCCGCCGCGGGCGCGGTGGCGACCGTCATGCCGAGGGCGTCGCGGAAGTAGATGCCGGGAATGGTGCTCGGGTGCCTCTCCCGCAGGATGTCGACGATCGTCGATTCGCCGTCGCCGCGAACCATGATCTGGGCTCGTCTCAGCCGCGCGCCGAAGTGGCCGGCGGGCATATTCGATACGTGCGGGCCGCCGATGACGATTCTGATATGCGGATCGATCAGCTCGGTGATGCGCTCGACGATCGCGAAGTTGATCGAGAAAGTGTTGAATCCCGCGACCCGGGGGCTCATCGAATTTATCTCGGCGGCGATTTCGGCGGGTGCCAGTTGCCGGTGTTCCGCGTCGAGGATGCTCGCATCAAATCCCGCGTTGCGAGCCGAGGTGGCCACGTACAGCAGCCCGACCGGTGTCGAGTAGGACGACTCGTACCTCGGGTAACGACTGTAGTCATGGATAGGGCTGTTCACCAGCACGAGATCCACGATCTTGAACGCTCCCGGGCCGCATACCCGCGTCACATACGTTTCTCATCACAAGTCATAGCGCCTCTTCGCCTGGATGCTACCCGACGATATCGACACCATCCAGTCGGTTTACGTGATCGTTTACATTGATGATTCCGATGGGTCTGCCCATCCGATAGCAGTCGGATATTCGGTTAGCCGCAAAAGTCAGCGACACTGTCCGAAAATCATTGATCGATCGCACTGTTCTTCTGCTGCTCCCACCGGGCTGCCCGCTCTGCGGAGCCGGGTCACTGCCCCGGAACACGGCTGGTGAGCTGTTCTCCACTCACTCTCACATCACCGATCAGAGCGTCGCACCGAGCTCCCGTACCAGCGAACATTGCCTCCGCTCACCGCAAGGCCGGTGTCCGCGGGGCGTCCCTACGCCCAGGAGCGGACCGCGCCGCGCTGGACGAAGATCCTCATGCCTGGTGATCAGTACGTATGTCGGCAGACCTGGTGTGGCGCCGAGTACAGCACAGGGAAGACTTCTGCTGACGGGGTGACAGCGGCGACACCCCAACGAGGTCACGCTTCACTCTGGACAGCTCGGATCCCTTTGGACCGTACAAGCGCGTCACAATCCAGCTGAATGCCCGGGCTGTTAGATGCGCCAGCTCCAGAGAAGATCAAAATCAGGAAACCGTTCCCCTCAAGAACGGAGAGTCGTCGCACCTGAACATGGACGGCCCGCAGCGGCTGTCACTCCCCTACTCGCCGTCGCATCCCGACTGCCGCAGATCCGACTTCCATGCTCGCCCGGCACGGGACTGCAGGTGCGGCGCTGGTGCAGGACAGACACTTTCGAGCGCTCCCGGACGTACGCGGGAGGCTGCCGGGCCATTCCAGAGGTGATACCCCGGGATGCCTTGTCGGAGGCGGCTACCTACCGGATGGGCTCCCGTCGATCCCCGCGCATGGCGGGACTACTGGGCTCCCGCAAAGGTCGCAAGCCACCGCGCGGGGCAGTGGTGATGTGGACGGGCCGCGAAACCCGCATCCAAAGGATCACGAGTACTCGGCGGAGAACGGCCGAGGCAAGCGAGCGCCAATGCCATGGACGATCGGCGTCGACAGATAGCGGGTCTGGGTGCGCACGTCAGAGGTGATGAGCGACCGGCGCACCATCATTCCGTTGGACCTGCTGTTGGCGTTGCGCTCCCTCCAGGCTGACAAGCATCACAGGTTGGCCAACCACTGCATGGCCTGCGACCGGTGGCGTCCCTCTAAGGGTGAGAACGATCGCTGCCCGCACGGGCCACGGCGTCCCGGCCGCTGACATGTTGCGATCCCTCTAGTGGTGATGAGCGATCCGAGAGTAAAGTCCCAGCTCACGCCGCCAAATCGACATTGTTCCATCGCCGATTCTGCAGCGACCCGCCAGTTGCGCAACCCCGCAGTTCAGAGAGTCGCGGAAAGCCTGCACCGGTTACTCCTC
This sequence comes from Actinomadura viridilutea, assembly GCA_003001795.1. GTDB lineage: Bacteria > Actinomycetota > Actinomycetes > Streptosporangiales > Streptosporangiaceae > Spirillospora > Spirillospora viridilutea. The sequence continues at coordinate 586,777 of PVNI01000002.1, forward strand.
CCTGAACTCGGCGACGGCCGCGTACGGCTGGGCGTGGCCGCCGGGGACCACGCGGCCATCATCTGGCCGCTGCTGGCAGGCCTGGCCAAAGCGCGCTACTACCTGCTGACCGGCGACATGCTCGACGGGAAGGAAGCCGTCCGCCTTCCCCGAGGGCTGAGGCGCACACGGGACGTCACGGAGCCTTAAGGCGCCAGGTCCACTCTGATGTCGTCGCGGTAGTCCCGGAGCAGAATCACCGCCGTTCCGTTGCCTCGCCTCCAGCCAGAGGGAAGCAGGAACCATCGTCCCCGCGTATGGGCGAGAGTGTGCAGGCCGTCGTAGCGGAACGCGTACGCCGATTCCTCACCGCCGGCGAGCCGCACCATTCGGACACCCGGTGCCCCGATCTGCAGGCGCTCACGGCTGAACACGATCGCCTTCGGCTGACGGACCAACAGCGACATCTCGATCGCTTGCGCTTCCCGCTCCCCCTGCCGCTGCGCCTCACCGGCCGTCGCCCAGAAAGCGGCGATCAGCGCAAGCCCGACGAGCAGGCCCCGACGCACGGGGCGGGTGGAGGCGGCCGTGAACTGGTCAGGCAGGTTCGCGCGAATCCACGCGTTCTCCGTCGCGTAGATGAGCAGCAGCGCGCCGACGCCCAACGCCACCGGCGAAAAGATCGGGCCGGCCAGCACCCGCGCCCGGTGCTGCAGTCCGATCGCACCGATGGCGAGCAGGACGAGCGCACCGATCACAAGGCCGGTGCAGACGACGCGCCGCCACTTCGGAGACAGGCGGTCGAGCAGAAGTACGAGGACATGGTGGGCGATGATCGCCACCACCCCGGCGATCAGAACCACCGTCAGCGGGGCGAACAGCGGTCCGGCGCTGTGCACGAGGTAATCCGTCGTCGTGTACCCGAGGCTGCCCAGGTTCACACCGAAGTAGCCGTACAGCGCCTCCGCGCGGGTGTACCCGAAGTAGTACAGCACCGCTGTCAGGACGCCGGCGGACGCCAGCACCCGCATGACGAAACCGAGGAACGGACCCAATCCACGGAGATTGGCGGACAGGTCGCTCTCGTCGCCGAGCACCGCTCAAGGGCTTTCATCGGGGACCGGGGTCGGCCGAGGCTCTTCCGTCTCGGTGGGGCTCTCCTCGGTGGGGCTGGGCGTCGAAGTGGTCGTCACCGTCCCCGGAGTCGAGGTCCCCGGCGTCGGCGGCGCGGTCGGCCCCTCCGATTCCGGGGACACGGTGGTGTGCCGCGCCGGCTCGACGATCTCGGTGAACACCTTGGGTTCGACCACACCGACGCGCAGGCAGACGTTGTCGCCGCACTCCGGGGCGGTGAGCTGGATGTATCCGGCAACGTCAGAGCCCTCATCGTCCTGCGGCTTGGTCGGCGCCGCCACCGTCTTGGCCGTCAGGCACGCGTCCTGCTTCGACCGGCAGGGCATCCCCTTGTTCCGCCGGAACTTATCGTTGACCTCCTTCGCGCACTCGTCACCGACCTGCGGAAGATCGGTCGTCGCGCGACAGGCGTCGGCGATCTGCCGTACCTGCTCCGGGGTGAGGCGCACCTGGGCGGCCACGGTGGCGTGCGCCTGGACGTCCCCGCCGACGGCAAGCCCGCTCGGCTGCATCGGCAACGGTGTGGTCGCGAGCCGTGCGCGGCGCTCCCCGCCGCATGCCCCGACCAGCGAGACGACCAGCATCACAACCACGGCGGCGCCCAGCGCCCCCAGCTGTCGGCGACCCAATGGCTCCCCCACTGCCACAGACGCACCGGTAGACGACGGGAAGATGTCCGCTCCTCCTGAGCAGAAACCTCCCCGCCAGCATCACGGCCCATCAGCACCACAACAAGCAGCCGGACAGGGGCCAGGGACCATCTCCTGCGAACACAACGGCCTCATCGAAGCCCACCGAACACCCCCAGGTGCTCGATGGTGGCCGTGATCAGCGACCGGACGGCCTCCAGCCGTCCTGGACCGCGCCGCGGTGGACGGCTCGCGATCCCTCCAGGGGTAATGAGCAACTCCTGATCGACCTCGATCCGCAGGGGCACCTGACGTTGCGATCCCTCCAGAGGTGATGAGCCACAGCGTAAGGCGCTGGCTAAGACCGGTCGCGGCCCCAAGCCGTTGCGATCCCTCTAGGGGCGATGAGCGACATCACCAGAGCATTGTCGTGTCGGCGCTGCGTGTCGCGTTGAAATCCCTCTGGGGTGATGAGCGACGTCTCTCTCAGTGACGTGTCCTCGATGCCGAGGGCAGGTTGCGATCCCTCTGGGGGTGATGAGCCACCCCTGCCGAAGCTGATCATCCACAACGCCCCGTTTTTGCGATCCCTCTAGGGTGATAAGCGACCTGTCCTCGGTCGACCTGGCTGTGCTGACGGTGCAGCGGTGCGATCCCTCTAGGGGTGATGAGCGACCCGGCCCGCGCACGAACGTGCCCTTCGCGGGGAGCGTGAGTTGCGATCCCTCTAGGGCCTGTTTTGTGGATCGTGGTTGAGCCAGAGCATGAGGCTCGTGATGGTGACGGTGGCGTGGTAGTGCCTGGCGAGCTTGTCGTAGCGGGTGGCGATGCCGCGGAAGCGTTTGAGCCGGTTGAAGCAGCGTTCGATCA
>PVNI01000003.1 GCA_003001795.1 Actinomadura viridilutea
GGCAACGGCGCCCACCCCGGCGCACGACCCTCCACCCGCGCCGCATACGCCGCGATCACATCACGCGCCAACGGAGCCATCGACCACCCGTCGCCGGCGACGTGGTGCAGCACCAGCAGCGCCACGTGCTCGTCCGGGCCGAGCCGGAAGAGGTGGGCGCGCAGCGGCGGCTCGGCGGAGATGTCGAACGGTCGTCCCGCGGCGGCGGCCAGGTGCGCGGGCAGTTCGGCCTCGGTGACGTCGGCGACGTGCGGTTCGGGACGTGCGGCGGACGGGTCGAGGACGAGCTGGCGCGGCACTCCGCCGCTGTCGGGCAGGATCGTGCGCAGCGACTCGTGCCGGGCCACGACGTCGCCGAGCGCGGCGCGCAGCGCGTCGCGGTCGAGGGCGCCGCGGATGCGCAGCGCCACGGGCATGTTGTAGGTCGCCGACGGGCCTTCGAAGCGGTTGAGGAACCACAGCCGCCGCTGCGCGTACGACAGCGGGACCGGGTCCGGCCGTTCCCGGCGTTCCAGCGGCGGGCGGCCCGTCTCGCCGGCGGCGGCGAGCAGGGCGGACAGGCCGGCCACGGTGGGGGCCTCGAACAGGGCGCGGACGGGCAGCTCGACGCCGAGGACGCGGCGGACGCGGCTGACGACCCGCATCGCGATCAGCGAGTTGCCGCCGAGCGCGAAGAAGTCGTCGTCGATGCCGACCCGGGCGACGCCGAGCAGGTCCGCGACGATGGCGGCGAGGGCCTCCTCGCGGCCGTCGCGCGGCGCGCGGTAGGGCGCGGCGGCCGGCGCGGCCGGCGGCTCCGGTCTCGGCAGCGCCTTGGTGTCGACCTTGCCGTTGGGGGTCAGGGGCAGCTCGTCCAGCACGACGACGGCGGACGGGACCATCGCCTCCGGCAGGTGCGCCCGCACGTGGGCGCGCAGCTCCTCGGGGTCCACGGTCCGGCCCGGCGCGGGGACGACGTACGCCACGAGCTGCTTGACGGTCGGCCCGGCGGCGGGGCGGCGGAGCCGGTCGGCGCCCGGCAGGCGCAGGTCCCCGAGCGTCGTCTCGGGGTCGGCGGCGACGGCCTCGAGGACGTCGACGTACCAGGCGGCCAGGCGTTCGACGGTGGCCTGGTCGAACAGGTCGCGGGCGTACTCGATGGTCCCGGCGAGCCCGCCGCGACCGTCCCGGTAGGGCTCCAGCAGGAACTCCAGGTCGAACTTGGCGACGCCGACGTCCACCGGTTCCACGGCCACCCTGAGCCCCGGCAGGTCGATCTGCGCCTCGGGGTTGTTCTGCAGGGTGAGCATGACCTGGAACAGCGGGTGCCGGGCGAGGGAGCGGCGCGGGTTCAGCACCTCGACGAGGCGTTCGAACGGCACGTCCTGGTGGGCGAACGCCGCCAGGTCCGTCTCCCGCACCCGCGCCAGCAGCTCGCCGAACGCGGGGTCGCCGGAGGTGTCGGTCCGCAGCACGAGCGTGTTGACGAACACGCCGACGAGATCGTCCAGCCTGGGGTCGGTGCGGCCCGCGACCGGCGTCCCGATCGGAATGTCGGTGCCGGCGCCGAGGCGGGTGAGAAGTGCGGCCAGCGCCGCCTGCAGCACCATGAAGACGGTGACGTTGTGGCGGCGGGCCACGGCGGCGAGCGCCTCGTACAGGCGTTCGGGCACGTCGAAGGGGACCTGGCCGCCGCGGTAGGAGGCGCGGGCGGGGCGGGGCCGGTCGGTCGGCAGGTCGATCTCGTCGGGCACGCCGGCGAGCGTCCGGCGCCAGAACTCCAGCTGCCGGGCGGCCGGGCTGTCCGGGTCGTCCTCGGAGCCGAGCAGGTCGCGCTGCCACAGCGCGTAGTCGGCGTATCGGACGGGGAGCGGCTCCCAGTCGGGGGCGCGCCCGTCGCGGCGGGCCAGGTAGGCGGTGATGACGTCCCGCGCCAGCGGCGCCATCGACCAGCCGTCGCCGGCGATGTGGTGCAGCACGATCAGCAGGACGTGCTCGTCGTCGCGGATCCGGTACAGGTGGGCGCGGACGGGCAGGTCGCGGGACAGGTCGAAGCCGCGGGCGGCGTCGGCGGCCAGGGCGGCGCGCAGGTCGCCCCCGTCCGGGACGCGCGTGATCTCCAGCCGCGGTTCGGCGTCGGGGAGGATCCGCTGGTAGGGGCGGCCGTCCCGGTCGCCGAAGACGGTGCGCAGCGGCTCGTGCCGTGCCACGACGTCGCGCAGCGCGGCGCGCATGGCCGCGTGGTCGAGCGGGCCGGTCAGCCGCAGCGGGATCGGCATGGAATAGGTGGCGGCCGGTCCCTCCAGGCGGTTCAGGAACCACAGGCGTTCCTGCGCGTACGAGACGGGCAGCGGGTCGGGGCGGCGCTCGGCGGGCACGGGCCGCAGCGGGGGGCGTTCGGCGCGGGCTTCGGACGCGGCGCGTTCGGCCAGCCCGGCGACGGTCGGGGTCTCGAACACGGCGCGGACGGGCAGGTCGACCCCGAGGGCGGCGCGGGCGCGCGCCACGACGCGGGTGGCCTTCAGCGAGTCGCCGCCCAGGTCGAAGAAGCCGTCGTCCACGCCGACCCGTTCCACGCCCAGCACGTCGGCGACGATGCCGCACAGGATCTCTTCGCGGACGTCGCGCGGGGCGCGTCCTCCGCCGGCGCTCGCGGTGAGATCGGGGGCGGGCAGGGCGGCGCGGTCGAGCTTGCCGTTGGGGGTGAGCGGCAGTTCGTCCAGCACGACGACGGCGGACGGCACCATGTAGTCCGGCAGCGCCGTGGCGGCGAACGCCCGCAGGTCCGCCGGGTCCGGGGCGGCGGCGCCCGGCGCGGGAACGACGTAGGCGGCCAGCACGGTGTCCCCGGCGGCGTCCGTCCGGGCGACCACCACGCTGCGCGCCACGTCCGGGCGGCGGGCGAGCACCGCCTCGATCTCGCCGGGCTCGATCCGGAAGCCGCGCACCTTGACCTGGTCGTCGACCCGCCCCAGGTACTCGATCTGCCCGTCGCGGTTCCACCGCACCAGATCGCCCGTCCGGTACATGCGCTCGCCGGGCGGACCGAACGGGCACGCCACGAACCGTTCCGCGGTCAGACCGGGGCGGCGCAGGTAGCCGCGGGCCAGCCCGTCCCCCGCCACGTACAGCTCGCCCGGCACGCCCGCGGGGACCGGACGCAGCGCCGCGTCCAGCACGAACAGCCGCGTGTTGGCGACCGGACCGCCGATCGGCGCCGCGCCCTCGGCGTTGCCGTCGTCGAACCAGCCGGTGACGAAGACGGTCGCCTCGGTCGGTCCGTAGATGTTGGAGGCGCGGACGCCGGGCACGCGCTCGCGGGCGTCCCGCAGCAGCCTCGGCGGCAGCGCCTCGCCGCCGAACGCCAGGTCGTCGACGCGAAGGCGCAGGCCGTCGCGGGCCAGCAGCACCGCCAGGACGGACGGGACGCCGCTGACCAGCGTCCCCTCCCAGCCGCCTCGTTCGGCGACCTCCAGCAGGTCCCGCACCACCTCGACGCGGCCGCCCACGGTGAGCGGGACGAGCCACTCGAACACCGACACGTCGAAGTTCAGCGACGTGGAGAACAGCACGCGCCGCAGCCGGTCGGGGCCGTAGAACGCCGCGCTGCCCGCGCAGAAGTCGGCCAGGTTCGCGTGCGAGACGACCACGCCCTTGGGACGGCCGGTCGACCCCGACGTGTAGATGACGTAGGCGGCGTTGTCGGGACGCAGGGGCCGGACCCGGTCGGCGTCGGTGACGTCGTCCGCGGGGTACGCGGTCAGCGTCAGCGCGTCCACTTCAATGCGCGGCGCCCCTTCCGGCAGGCGGGTGCCGCGGGTCGTCAGGACGCAGGCGGGCGCGGCGTCGTCCAGCATGAACGCGATGCGCTCGGCCGGGTAGGCCGGATCGATCGGCACGTACGCGGCCCCGGCCTTCAGCACCGCCAGCGCCGCCGCCACCAGATCCGCGTCGCGCGGCAGCGCCAGCCCGACGACGTCCTCAGGGCCCACGCCCCGCTCGATCAGGTGCCGGGCCAGCCGGTTGGCCCGCGCGTTCAGCTCCGCGTACGTCACCGTCGTCCCGCCGTGGGCGACGGCGGTCGCGTCGGGCGTGCGGGCCGCCTGCGCCTCCACCAGTTGCGGCGCCAACGCGTCGGGCACGCGCAGGGCCGTGCCGGTCCCCTGCTTCAGTACGCGGGCCCGTTCCGCGGCGTCGAGGAGGTCCACCTCGTCCAGCCGCGTCGCCGGATCGGCCTCGGCCAGCCGCCGCAGGAGGCGCAGGTACCGGTCGTGGTGGGCGGCGACCTCCTCGGGGGTGTAGAGGTCCGGGTGCGCCTCGAAGTCGACCCGCATGCCGGAGCCGTCGAGGTTGTCGTAGATGTTGATCGACAGGTCGTCGATCGGGCCGGTGGTGAGGGCGTGCACCCGCGCGGGCAGGCCCGCGAAGTCCAGCCGGTTGTCGAACGCCATGATGTTGACGACCGGGCCGTACAGGCGGCGCCGCTCCCCCAGCAGCCGCAGGTCGCGCAGCAGGTCCTCGCGGCGGTAGCGCTGGTGGCGCAGCACCCGGGCGGCGGTCCGCGCGGTCGTGCGCACCAGCTCCTCGACGGTCATGTCCGGGCGGACGGCCACCCGCAGCGGGAGGACCGTGGACATCATCGCCGGCGTCTCCCGCGCCAGGCGCGTGGCGCGGCCGGTCACCGCCAGGCCCAGGATCACGTCGTCGACGCCGGTCATTCGCGCCACGTACGCGGCGGTCGCGGCGATCGCCAGCGCGGGCGTCGCGGTCCGCAACCGCCGCGCCCCCGCGGCCAGCCGCGCCGCCTCGTCCGGCCGCAGGGCGGCGACGCGGCTGAGGTAGTCGGCGGTCGGCTCGGCCATCCCGTCGGCGAGGCTCGCCGCCAGGGGACGGTCGGCGAACCGCTCCATCCAGAACGCGCGGTCCTTCTGGAAGCGCTCGCTCTCGCGGTAGGCGGCCTCCTCCGCCAGCAGCTCCCGGTACGAGCCGCGCGGGGCGGGCTCGTACTCCTCGCCGCGGGCCAGCCGGGTGTAGACCTCGGCGGCGCGGCGGCTGATGATCGAGCCGGAGTAGGCGTCCTGGATGACGTGGTGCGCGCGGAGGAACCACCAGTGCAGGTCCGGGGACAGCCGCAGCAGCGCGGTCGCGTAGAGCCGGTCGGCGTCCAGCGGCAGCGGCTCGGCCATGCGGGCGCGCATCCACGCCTCGGCGGCGGCGCGCGGGTCCGGCTCGCCGCTCAGGTCCACCAGCGGGATCGTCGCCGTCGGGTCGGGGCCGAGGATCTGGCGGGGCTCCCCGTCGCGTTCGGTCAGGCGCACGTGCAGGGCCTCCGCCTCGTGGGCGGCGACCCGCGCCACGCGGTCGAGCAACGCGTGGTCGACCGGGCCCTCGATCTCGATGTACTGCGCGATGTGGATCGGCGTCGCGGGCGTCAGCTGCTGCGCGTACCACACCCCGCGCTGCGCCGCCGAAAGTGGCACGTACTCAATGGAGGACATCAGGCAATTGCTTTCCCGGTCGCGAGGGGATTTCGATTCCGCGACAAGTGACCACCGAAGTTGCGAGCCGTTCCCCGTCCCCTTTCCCCGAGTCGCGGCCCGGCCCCCGTGCACCGAGCGCGCCGTCCCGGTCGCGCTCCGGATTGCCCGGGCCGGCAGGTGCGGCCGCCGCTTTGTCGGCCCGGATGGGGATCCGCCCTCCGACCTTGTCTACCGCCGAGTAGCGGGGCCACAGTCAACCAGCCCGTCCGGCGGACTGGCAATCCCCCAAAAAGCAGAACTTGCCCCGGCGAAATGCTCACGCCCGTGACAAAAGCGCGCCCGCGCCGCCGCGCGCCGCGCCCGCCGGGCGCGCGGCGGGTGACAAAGAACGGCGACCGATCAAGGACGGCGCGATTACCGTGCGTTATGGCCGCGGCGGCGCGGGGTGCTCGTGGACCACCACGGCGGCGGCGCCGACGGACGGGTGCCGCCGCAGCACGGCCTCGATCTCGCCCAGCTCCATCCGCACCCCGGCGATCTTGACCTGGCGGTCCACGCGGCCCAGGTACTGCAGGACGGGCCGGTCCTCCCCGCCCTCCCCCGGCGGCAGCAGCCGGACGGCGTCGCCGGTGCGGTACAGCCGTCCCGCCGGGTCGAAGGGGTCGCGGTAGAAGGCGGCGCGGGTGCGTTCGGGGTCGCCCAGGTAGCCGCGTCCCACGCAGACGCCGCCGACGAACAGCTCGCCCGTCTCGCCGAGGTCGCAGGCGCGCCAGGCGCCGTCGTCCTCGCCGCGCAGCACGTACAGCCGCGCGTTGACGATCGGCGTGCCGATGGGCAGGCGCAGCAGGTCCAGGTCGCCCTCGGTGACCACGTGGTGGGTGACGTCGTCGGAGCACTCGGTGGGGCCGTAGGCGTTGAGCAGCCGCGCGTGCGGCGCCGCGGCCAGCCAGCGGCGCGCCAGCTCGGCGGGCAGCTCCTCCCCGGTGGCGATCATCCAGCGCAGCCCGTCCGGCACGCCGGACCGGCCGGAGTCGGCCGCCAGGTCGTCCAGCAGGTGCCGCACCATGGTGGGCACCAGCTCCGCGACCGTGATGCCGCGCCGCTCCACGGCCCGCGCGAACGCGACCGGGTCGTGCGCCGCCTCGTCCTCGACCACCTCCACGCGGCCGCCGACGAGCAGCGGGCACAGCATCTGCCACACCGAGATGTCGAAGCCGAGCGGGGCGGTCTGGGCCACCGCGTCGTCCGCGGTCAGCCCCAGGTCGACGATCTTGGCGTGCAGGTGGTTGACCATGCCGCGGTGCTCGACGACCGCGCCCTTGGGCCGGCCGGTCGACCCGGAGGTGAACAGCACGTACCGGGGCTGGTCCAGGGAGTCGAGCCGGGCGGGCCCTTGCCAGGGCGGGCACTGCTCCGCCTCCGACGCCCGGACGATCCGGCATCCGGCCTCCCGCGCCCCGTCGACCAGCGCCGATCCCCGCGCGGAGGCGTCGTCGGCGACGAGCAGGAGGCCGGCTCCGGCCTGGTCGAGGACGTCGCGGACGCGGGCCGCGGGCCAGGCGGTGTCGACGGGCACGTACAGGGCGCCGACCAGTTCGATCGCCAGGAACGCCGCGACCACGGCGGCGCCGCGCTCCCCGCCGACGCCGACCACGGTGCCCGGCTCGACGCCCGAGCGCTCCAGCAGCGCGGCCAGGCGGCGCGCCTCGGCGGCCAGGTCGGCGTAGGTGAGGCGGCGGTGGCGGTCGCGCACGGCGAGCCGGTCGCCCTCGGCGGCGCGGCGCTCCACCCGCGCGATGACGGGTTCGCCCAGCTCGACGGCGTGGTCGCGCGTCATCCCGTACCGGGCCGCGCGCTCCCGGGCGCGTTCGGCCTGGTCGTCGGGGAGCGGCAGCGCGGGCAGCTCGTCCAGGGTGAGCAGCCGGTCGACGGCCCGTCCGCGAGCACTCATGTTCACTCTCCGTGAGGTCCGACGTCGTTCCCGTCATCACAAAAAAGCACCGCGACGTCAGCTTATGGCGCCTTCCGCGAAGATTCTCGCTTTCCGTGCTACGCGCCGGTAAGTAGGGGGTTGCGGGGGGACATGCCCGAAGGTACGGTGATGATCCGCCATGGGCCCCGGCGCCTTGGCGCGGATTCGGGGGGCTCGGGAGCGACGAAAGCCATTCCGGGAAATTCGGCGCGGTTCCCGGGGGCTCCGCCGAACCGCCAAATGCCATTTGTTCGAGGGTGGCAGCGTGCCCATCATCAGCTCGCCGCAGGACTTCAATGTCGAAGATCTCTACGTGGACCTCCGGCCGGTGCTCGGCTGCCCCCTCTACCTCAAGTGCGAGGGCTTCAATTTCGCCGGGTCGGTCAAGCTGAAGGCGGCCGCGGAGATGGTCGACGCGGCCGAGCGGGTCGGCGCGCTGACCCCCGACTCGGTCCTGGTGGAGTCGTCCTCGGGCAACCTGGGCGTGGCGCTCAGCGTCATCGCCGCGGCCCGCGGCCACCGGTTCCTCTGCGTCACCGACCCGCGCTGCAACCCCGCGACGATGCGGCTGATGCGGGCCCTCGGCGCCGAGGTCCGGGTGGTCTCCCGGCCCGACGCGGCGGGCGGCTACCTGGAGAGCCGCATCTCCTACGTGCGCGAGCTGTGCGCGTCCGACGACCGCTACCTGTGGCTCAACCAGTACGCCAATCCCAACAACTGGCTGGCGCACTACCGCGGCACCGCGCCCGCGATCGACCGCGGCTTCCCGGGCCTGGAGGTGCTGTTCGTCGGGGCGGGCACCACCGGCACCCTCATGGGCTGCGCGCGCTACTTCCGGGAGCGGCGGCGCCCCGTCACGATCGTGGCGGTGGACGCGGTCGGCTCGGTCACCTTCGGCGGCGCCCCCGGGCGGCGCCTGGTGCCCGGGCTGGGCACGAGCAGCCGCCCGCCGCTGGTCGACGAGTCCTATATCGACGACGTGGTGCACGTGCCGGAGACCGACACCATCCGCACCGTCCACCGGTTGTCGGCGCGCGGATTCCTGTTCGGCGGCTCCACCGGCACCGTGGTGTCGGGCGCCGAGCGGTGGCTGGCCGCCAAGTATCCCGGCGCCGACCCGGTCGCCGTCGCGATAGCGCCCGACCTGGGCGAACGCTATCTGGACTCGCTGTACGAGGAGCGCTGGCTGCGCCGCCACTTCCCCGACCTGGCGGACGAGCTGTTCCCCGGCCCGGCGTCCGGCGACCGCTCCGCCGCCGACCCGCTCACCGACCACGCCGACCCGCTCACCGACCGCGCCGACCCGCGACGGAGCCGCACATGACCCAGCCCCCCTCCTTCGCCGTGATCCCGGGCGACCAGGTGGCGGACGCCCTCGGCGGCCGCGAACGCCAGGTCATCGAGACCGTCGAGGCCGCCTACCGGCGGCACGGCGAGGGCGCCACCGTCAACCCCGACTCCTACTTCCTCCGCTTCCCCGACCGGCCGTCCGCGCGGATCATCGCGCTGCCCGCCTCGCTCGGCGAGGTGCACGGCATCAAGTGGATCGCCAGTTTCCCGGAGAACGTGGCGGACGGGCTGCCCCGCGCGTCGGCCGTGCTCGTCCTCAACGACGCCGAGACCGGCTACCCGTTCGCCTGCCTGGAAAGCTCGATCATCAGCGCGGCGCGCACCGCCGGGTCCGCCGCGCTGGCCGCGACCCGGCTCGCCGACGCGCGCGGCGCCGCCCGCCCGCGCCGCGCGGGCTTCGTCGGCGCCGGGCTGATCGCCCGCTACGTGCACACCTACCTGCGGGCGGCCGGGTTCGCGTTCGACGAGGTGGCGGTGCACGACCTGTCCCCGGTGCACGCGGCGGGCTTCCGCGGCTACCTGGACCGCGCGGGCGAGTCCGCCGTCACCGTCCACGACCGGGCCGAGGACCTGATCCGCTCCTGCGACCTGGTGGTCTTCGCGACCGTGGCGGGCGAGCCGCACGTCGCCGACCCCGCCTGGTTCGCGCACGCGCCGCTGGTGCTGCACATCTCCCTGCGCGACCTGTCCCCGGAGATCATCCTGTCCGCGTGGAACGTCGTGGACGACGTCGACCACTGCCTGAAGGCCGGCACCTCCCCGCACCTGACCGAGCAGCGCGTCGGGCACCGCGGCTTCGTCGCCGGGACGCTCTACGACGTGCTGACCGGCGCCCTGGTCCCGCCCGCCGACCGGCCCGTGATCTTCTCCCCGTTCGGCCTGGGCGTCCTCGACCTGGCCGTGGCGCTGCAGGTTTACGAGCACGTCGCCGCCGCCGGCCGGCTGCACACGGTCCCGAACTTCTTCCACGAGCTCGACCGCTACGGGTGAGACGGGCCCGGCGCCCGTGTCTGAACCGCCGCGCAGGGGGCATGGGGCCGACATGGAGGAGCGACGCGGCGACGTCCAGGAACTGAGCGACTTCGAGCTCGTGGTGTACGAGACGGTCGCCGAGATCGACAAGGACGGCGCCACCGCCGACCTGGCCACGCTGAACCGGCTGATCGGCGGGCCCGAGGAGGACATCCGGGCGGCCCTGGCGCACCTGCTGGCCGTGAACCACCTGCGGTGCGGCGACGCGGGCTTCGTCCTCGGCCCGCACGACTGGGCCCCCTGACCGGCCGACGCCGGCGCCCGGGAGCGGCGGCGGCCCGCTCCCGGCGCCGCGCCGGCGGCGGCGCGTCACTCGTGGCCGCTGATCGGGTGGGGGCGGTAGGGCGCCTCCAGGCGGGCCTTCTCCTCGTCGGTGAGCGTCAGCCCGGTCGCGGCGACCGCCTCGGCGAGGTGCGCGACCTCGCCCGCCCCGATGATCGGCGAGACGACGCCCGGCCGGTCGAGCAGCCAGGCGAGCGCGACCCGCGCCATCGTGACGCCCCGTTCGCCGGCGACCGCGCGCACCGCGTCCGCGATGTCGAAGTCGCTCTCGTCGGTGTAGAGGAGCTCGGCGTACCGGTCGGTGCGGGCGCGCAGCGTGTGCCTGCCGCCGCCGCGGCTGCGGGTGCCGGCGAGCATGCCCCTGGCCAGCGGGCTCGCGCCCGGCTCTGGTGCCCGCCCGCGTCCCTGGGGCAGGATGGGGACCGGTACCAAGCATGCGTTTGGTTGGGAGGCTGGCGGGATGGGGCCGGACGCCACCGAGGAGCTGCGGGAGCTGCGGGACACGCTGCGGCGGTTCTTCGCCGACGCGTCGCCGAGCGCGCGGGTGCGGCGGCTCATGGCGACGGACGAAGGCTACGACCCGCGGATCTGGGCGCAGATGGCCGGGCAGCTCGGGCTGCAGGGGCTGGCCGTCCCGGAGCGGTTCGGCGGCGCCGGGTACGGGATGCGGGAACTGGCGGTCGTCATGGAGGAGATGGGGCGGGCGCTGGTGTGCGCGCCGTTCCTGTCCTCGGTGGTGCTGGCCGGGTACGCGCTGCTCGGCTCGGGGGACGAGGACGCCGCCCGCGACCTGCTTCCGGGCATCGCCGACGGGAGCGCCATCGCCGCCCTGGCGTGGATGGAGGACGAGCGCTGGGACCCCGACCGCGTGCGGACGGCGGCCCGCCCCGCGCCGGGCGGCTGGGTGCTCGACGGCGCCAAGACGTACGTGCTGGACGGCGGCATCGCCGACCTCATCCTGGTCGTGGCCGACCGCGAGGGCCGGCGCGCGCTGTTCGCCGTGCGCGGCGACGCCGACGGACTCGCCCGGACGCCCCTGCCCACGCTCGATCAGACGCGCAAGATGGCCCGGCTGGAGTTCCGGGGCGCCCCGGCCCGGCCGGTGGGTGCCTACGACCCGCGCGTCATGGACCTGGCGGCGGTGGCGCTGGCGGCCGAGCAGCTGGGCGGCATGCAGCGGGCGCTGGAGATGACGGTGGAGTACGTCAAGGTGCGCCGCCAGTTCGGCCGTCCGATCGGCTCCTTCCAGGCCGTCAAGCACCGGTGCGCCGACATGTTCGTGCTGGTGGAGTCGGCCCGGTCGGCAGTGGCGCACGCCGCGGACGTCGCCGACGGCGCCCCCGAGGAGCTGCCCGTCGCCGCCGCGCTGGCCCAGGCGTACTGCTCGGAGGCGTTCTTCCGGGTCGCCGCCGAGACCGTCCAGCTCCACGGCGGCATCGGGTTCACCTGGGAGCACGACGCGCACCTGTACTTCAAGCGGGCCGCGTCCTCGCGGGAGCTGCTCGGCTCCCCGGCGGCGCATCGGCGGCGGCTGGCCGAGCTCGTCGGGATCACGGGTGCAGCGCCAGCCCCTTGAGCATCTTGTCCAGCGGGTTCTTCGGCCCGTACAGGCCGAGGCCGACCAGCGGCATCTCCTCGGCGGCGACGGCGCGGACGGTGGCGCGGTTGTCGACGTCGTTGCCGGTCTTGAACATGTCCTCGATGTACACGGCCATGCTCACCTCCCGGGCCAGGGCCCGGGCGTGGACGCGGGCGAGGTCCTCGCCGGTGCCCGCGTACACCAGGACGGGCTGGCGGAACATCGGCAGGTAGCGGTCGCCGGAGGCGTTCTCGTACGGCTCGCCGATCAGATCCGGATGCCCGGCGGCGACGGCCCCGGCCAGGAACGCGGTGACGTTCAGCCGCTGCCAGGCGGCCAGGTCGTCCCGCACCACGATGGCGATCTTGGTGGTGACGCGCATGGGCGTCATGGTCGCGACGGGGCTCCGGGCGCGTCTTGTACGCTCGTGCGCGTGAGCGGCGAATGGACCCGCTACTGGCGCGACGGCGACCGGCCGCTCGAGGCCATGCACGCCCGCTTCGAACGGCGCTCCTACCACCGGCACAGCCACGAGACGTACTCCTTCGGCGTCACCGAGGAGGGCAGGCAGGCGTTCCGCTGCCGCGGCGCCGCCCACACCAGCGCGGCCGGGATGGTCATGGCGTTCAACCCCGACGACGCGCACGACGGCGGCCCCGCGGACCGGGCCGGGTTCATCTACCGGATCGTCCACCTGGGACCCGACCTGGTCGGCGAGGTGCTCGCCGACATCACCGGCCGTCCGACCGGGCTGCCGCTGTTCGCGTCGCCGGTGGTGGAGGATCCGGTGCTGGCGCGGGACCTGCGGGCGCTGCACCGCGCCCTGGCCGGGGGCGCGTCGCGGCTGCGGCGCGACGAGCTGCTGACCGCGACGGTGGCGTCCATGGTGCGCCGCGCCGCCGTCGGTTCCGGCCGAGTGACCGCGCCCTCGCCGTCGCGCGCCGACGCGCGCGTGGTCCAACGGGCCCGCGAACGGCTGCACGACGGCCTTCTCGACGACATCTCGGCCGAGGAGCTGGCGCGCGAGGCCGGATGCAGCCGGTTCGCGCTCTACCGGGCGTTCCGGCGGGCCTACGGGATGGCGCCGAGCGACTACCAGCGCCAGCTCCGGCTGCGCGCCGCCCGCCGCCTCATCGCCCGCGGCGACCCGATCGCCGAGGTCGCCGCGGCCACCGGATTCGCCGACCAGAGCCACCTGACCCGCTGGTTCGTCCGCTGCTACGGGATCACCCCGGCCGCCTACCGGCGCGCCGCGCACTGACACTGTCCGCCGCGCACTGACACTGTCCGCCGCGCGCTGACGCTGTGCGCCGCGCGCCGGGCGTCCGCCACAATGCGGAAGGCGGAATCGACGACGAGGAGCGGCAGTGACGCGACGGGCGAGCGGAAGCATGTTCGGGCTGGCGTACGGGGACGCGCTGGGCAAGGACACCGAGTTCCTGGACATGCGGCGGATCGCCGAGCGGTACGGGCCGGACGGGCCGCGCGAGCTGCCGGGCGATCCGGCGCTGGTCACCGACGACACGCAGATGGGCCTGGCCGTGGGCGAAGGGCTGCTCGACGCGCCGGGCGACGCGTCGCTCACCCCCGAGCTGATCGAGCCGCTGTGGCGGCGGCGGTTCATCGACTGGGCGCGCAGCCCCGACAACAACCGGGCCCCGGGCAACACGTGCATGCGGGCCATCGGAGGGCTCGCCGAAGGGCACCCCTGGGTCGAGGCGACGGTCCACGACTCCAAGGGCTGCGGCGCGAACATGCGCGTCACGCCGGTCGGGCTCGTGCCGGGGCTGACGGACGAGCAGCGGTCGGGCGCGGCGCAGCTGCAGGCGGCGCTGACGCACGGCCACCCCACGGGCCTGGCCGCCAGCGAGCTGACGGCGTACGCGGTGTGGTGGCTGCGGCGCGACCTGGTGACGCCCAAGGAGCTGCCGTCGGCCTTGCGGGAGCGCTGCCGCGTCCGGCGCACCGTGTACCACGAGCGGTGGCTGGGCGAGCTGTGGCGGCGGGCGGGCGCCGACAGCCCGGAGGAGTTCATCGCGCGGGGCTGGGACGAGTGCCTGGACGCGCTGGACCGCCTGGAGGCCGCCCTCCGCGCGCCCGACCCCGCCGCCGACCCCTGCGCGGCGACCGGCGAGGGATGGGTCGCCGAGGAGGCCCTGGCCACGGCGCTGCTGTGCTTCCTGATGTTCCCGGACGACCCGGTGGCGGCGATCCGGCGCGGCGCGGCCAGCTCGGGGGACTCCGACTCGATCGCGTGCCTGGCGGGCGCGTTCGCCGGCGCGCACCTGGGCATGGACGCCTGGCCCGCCGAGTGGGCGGAGCGGATCGAGTACGCCGACCGCCTGGCGCGCCTGGGACGGGCCTGGGACTGAGCTAGTCGGAGGCGGCCCAGCCGGTCCAGGCGTCGATGGTCACGGCGATGACGGGGCCCTGCGGCGGCCGGTCGCGGTACTGGGCGTAGCGGTCGCGCAGGAGGGCGATCGGGTCGGCCATGGCGGCGGGGTCGTCGATGACGCGGGCGTGGCCGTCGGCGCGCACCCACCACAGGCGGTCCCAGTCGTCGTCGTAATGGTCGGCCAGCAGCGAGACGTGCGGGTTGGCGCGGATGTTGGCCAGGCGGCGCAGGTCGCGGGACCGCTTGGGCTTGTGGTCGACGGCGGTGTACAGGACGGCGTGACGCACGGCGAACGTCACCGGGACCAGGTGGGGGCGCCCGTGCTCGTCCACGGTCGCCAGGCGGACGACCGGGACGGAGATGAGCCGCCGCCAGGCGACGTCCTGCGGAAGCCTCGGCATACTCGCAGCCTGACACGGATGCCGCCGCTGACCCAAGGGCGGGGCGGCCCTGGTCCGGTCACGCCTCCCGGCGCGGGTACTCCGGCGGGCGCAGGCCGCGCTCGGCCGCCTTGGCCAGCTCCTCCTCGGTGAGGATGCGCGGTTCGCCGATCATCTTGGCCCGTACGTACACCCCGCACAGCCACTCCAGGAGCCGGGCGTTCTCGTACGCCTCGTCCAGGTCCCCGCCGAGGGTGACGCCGCCGTGGTTGGCCATCAGCGCGGCCCGCCTGCCGCCCTCCAGGGCCTTGCGCACGTTGGCGGCCAGTTCGGCCGTGCCGTACGTGGCGTACTCGGCGACCCGCACCACCCCGCCCAGCAGCAGAGTCGTGTAGTGGATCGGGGGCAGCTCGGTCATGGTGGAGGCGACGACGGCCCCGTAGGTGGAGTGGGTGTGCACGACCGCCGATGCGCCGGACTCCTCGTAGACGGCCAGATGCATGGGCGTCTCCGAGGACGGCGCCCGCCGCCCCTCCACCGGCCGGCCTGACATGTCGAGCACCGGGCAGTCCTCGGGAGACATGCGGTCCAGCATCATCCCGCCGGGGGTGACGGCCACCAGGTCGCCGGAGCGCACGCTGATGTTGCCGGCGGACCCGACCACCAGGCCGCCGGCGGCCATCTGCCGGCCGATCCGGCACAGTTCGGCGCGTTCCTCGGCGAGCAGCATCGAAACCCCCTTTTCACCGTCCGCCATCGCCGTACGGTACGGCCTTCGACGCGCCGCGGGGAACAGGGCCGTCTTGCCGCCGCCCGGCGTTCCGACGACCAGGCGCGGCGGGCACTGGGCAGGGGGCGAGAGCAGCAGGCCATGAGAACGGCCCGGCGATGCGACCGCGCCGCCGCATCGTCGGGCCGTTCGAACACCTTAGACGCCGTTGATATCTAGTTGGTTTCCTCCCAATTAAGACGTTCGCACCAGGTCTGGGTCTTTTGTCCCGGTCCCTCGGACGCCGAGCACCGCCTCGGCCGCGCTCACCAGCTGCTCCAGCCGGAACACCTCCGTGCGGTGGAACGGCGGGGCGCCCGTCCGCGCCACCACCAGCACCCGCGGGTCCCCGCCGCCGGCCCCGGCGATCGGGCAGATCGCGAACTGGGTGCCGTCGTCCAGGGCGAAGGCGCGCGCCCGCACCGGGTGCAGGTCCGGCAGCTCCGGCGTCGTCCCGCAGGCCAGGCTGCAGTGCACGAGCGCGTGGCCGTCCGGGCCGCCCGCGGCCAGGCCCGCCCAGTCCGCGCTGAGCAGTGCCGGCACGGCGTCGACCAAGGTCACCGGGCCGCGCTCGGGCGCGGCGGCCAGCTGCCCGATCAGCGCCGCGTCCGGGTAGGCGCCCTGCGGCTCCACCGTCGGCCACATCCCGATCACCTGCACGCCCGGCACCGACCCCAGCCCGTCCGCCAGCCGCCCGAACCCCGCCTCCGCGGGCCAGAGCACGGTGAAGTCGTCCAAGGCACGTCCGCCGTCGCGTTCCAGGACGGCCATCTGCACCACGTCGGCGCCCGCCGCTCCCAGAATCCGCGCCACTCTGCCCAGCGAGCCGGGACGATCCGGCAGCCGGACGCGTATCCGCAGCAACATGGCCCACCTCCTGTGTTCGGAACACGGTCCGTTCAGGGTGCGGAAGCGGCGTTTCGGCTGTGTTACCGCCGCATGTCAAAGCCGACAAACAGGTGGAGGTAGGGCAAACCTATGACGAGGCCGGTCAACGGCACGTTTAGGGAAGGTCAACGGCGGACCTACCCTCGCCGCCTGGGGGCCGTTAGGGTTACTGCACGTGTCGAGTGCTCCGGGTCGCCCAGTAAACGAGGCCTCCGGCGAGGCCCCCGCGGAACCGGCGCGTCCGCCCGCCGAGGGCGACGGGCACGACATCCCCGTGGCGGCCGTCCCCGGGACGGACGCCGTCGTGGCGGACGGCGACGCGATCGCCGGGATCCGCGACGCCCTGGCCGCGCTGGCGGCGCGGCTCGACCGCGAGCACGAGCGGGCCGCGCACCGCGAGGCCGTCATCGACCGCCTGCACGAGGAGAACGAGCGGCTGCGGCGCGGCGAGCTGGAGACGGCGCTCGAGCCGCTGCGCGCCGCGCTCTACCGGCTGCACGACCAGGCCCGGCGGGAGGCGCGCCGGTGGGCCGAGCCGGACCCGCCCGACCCCGCGCACGCCGCCGCGCTGCTGGAGGCGGTGGCCGACGAGATCGCCGACGCGCTGGCCCGCTCGGGCGTCGAGCGCTTCACCGTCGAGCCCGGGGAGCCGTTCGACGCGGCGCGGCACCGCCCGGTGGCGGTCGAGCGCGTCGCCGACCCGGCGCTGGCGGGCACCGTGCTGTGGGCGCGGACGGACGGGTTCGAGCGGGGCGGCCGGGTGGTGCGCAAGGCCGAGGTGTGCGTCGCCAAGGCGCCGGATCCGGCGCCCGAACCGGCCCCGGCGCCCGGACCGGCCGCCGGTCCGGAGCCGGACGCGGCCGCTGATCCAACAAGTCGGCAAAGTCATCGACGCGAGGCCGGGGCGGGCGAGACGATGGCGACCACGTCAACCGCATCGTCCACGCCGCCCTCCGCGTCCCGCGCCCGCCGCGCCACCGCGAGCGGCGCGCCCGGACCAGGTAGCGATAGGTGAAGAGGACATGGCCGTCTACGGGATCGACCTGGGAACCACCTACTCCTGCATCGCCTGCGTCGACGACGTGGGGCGCCCCACCGTCCTGCGCAACCTGGAGGGCACGGACACCACGCCCTCGGTGGTGTACTTCGAAAGCGGCGACAACGTGATCGTCGGCGCCACCGCCAAGGACACCGCGGTGCTCGAGCCGGAGAACGTGGTCAGCCTGATCAAGCGGGACATGGGCCGCGACGTGACGCGCACCATCCACGGGTTCGACTACACCCCCGAGGAGCTGAGCGCGTTCATCCTGCTCAAGCTGGCCACCGACGCGCGCACCACCACCGGCGAGGAGGCGCGCGACGTGGTGATCACCGTGCCCGCCTACTTCGGGGCGGCCGAGCGCGACGCCACCCGCAAGGCGGGGCGGATCGCCGGGCTGAACGTCATCGACGTGCTGTCCGAGCCGATCGCCGCGGCGATCACCTACGGGGTGCTCAACCCCGACGCCGACCGCACCATCCTGGTGTACGACCTGGGCGGCGGCACGTTCGACACCACCGTGATCGCGCTGCGCGGCGGCCACATCGAGGTGGTGTGCACCGACGGCGACCACGAGCTGGGCGGCGCCGACTGGGACGCGCGGCTGGTGGAGTACCTGGCCGAGCGGTTCCGCGCCGAGCACCCGGACGCGGGCGACCCGCTGGACGACCGGCAGACCGAGCAGCAGCTGCGGCGCGACGCCGAGGAGGCCAAGAAGGCGCTGAGCGCCCGCACCTCCCACACCGTCCGCGTCATGCACGACGGGCGCGTCTCCACCGTCGAGGTGACCCGGGAGAAGCTGGAGGAGCTCACCAAGGACCTGCTCGACCGCACCATCGAGATCACCGGGCGGACCCTGGCGGTCGCGGCCGACAAGGGGATCACCGACTACGACGAGCTGGTGCTGGTGGGCGGGTCGACCAAGATGCCCGTCGTGGCGGCGCGGCTGGAGACCGAGCTCGGCCTGACGCCCCGGCTGCAGGACCCGGACCTGGCGGTGGCCAAGGGCGCGGCCCTGTACGCGTTCGAGGAGACCTACCGGCGGCTGGTGGCCGAGGGCGCCGCCGACCGCGCCGAGGAGATGGCCGACCGCGCGGGCCTGACCGCCGAGCAGAAGCGGCAGATCGCCGGGCGGCAGATCAAGACGGTGGCCTCGCGCGCGTTCGGGATCGTGGTGGTGGACCGCGAGACCGGCGCCGAGCACGTGGCGCACCTGGTGCACGCCAACGACGAGCTGCCCGCCGCCAAGACGGAGGACTTCTTCACCGTCCACGACGACCAGACCGCCGCCGACATCCGCGTGATGGAGCAGGCGGGCAGCGTGGAGTCCCCCGAGCTGGCCGACAACAACGAGATCGCCACCGGGGAGGTGCGCATCCCGCCGGGCAAGAAGGCCGGCTGGCCAGTGGAGGTGACCTTCGCGCTGGATTCCTCCGGCCTGCTGAACGTGACGGCCGTGGAGAAGGAGAGCGGCGACACGCTGGAGCTGAAGATCGACGTGGGCGGCATGTCCGAGGAGGAGGTCGAGAAGTCGCGCCGGGCCCTGTCGCGGGTGCGGGTGAGCTGACGCCGCGGAGCGAGGAGGCGCCCCGCGGTGGGCTTCGACGAGGATTATCAGCGGGAGGTTCTGGAGCCCGCCCGCGCGGCCGGCGACCAGCCGCCGGAGGACCTGAGGCTGCGCTACGCCCTGCCGGACCGGCTGGACCCGGACGCGGTTGCCGCGCAGGTCAGGCTGGTGCGGCAGTGCTGGCGGCGCTCGCGCGGCCAGCTGAAGTACCGCCGCCTCATCGACCGGCTGGAGGCCGAGCACCGCGAGCTGGCGCCGGTGTTCGCCGCGGCCGAGCGCGGCGACCTGGGTCCGCTGAACGAGCGGCTGCGC
This sequence comes from Actinomadura viridilutea, assembly GCA_003001795.1. Classification (GTDB taxonomy): domain Bacteria; phylum Actinomycetota; class Actinomycetes; order Streptosporangiales; family Streptosporangiaceae; genus Spirillospora; species Spirillospora viridilutea. Next base: position 19,025 of record PVNI01000003.1, read on the forward strand.
GGCGGGCGGGAGCGCGCCCGGCGGCGCCGGGAGCAGGCGCGGGCCCGCCTGGCCGACGCGGCGGGCGCCGCGCGGATGGTGACGCCCGCCGAGCTGGAGAGCATCGCCCGCACCAGCGGGGTGCCGCGCGAGGAGCTGGCCGAGCAGGCCCGCCGGGACCGCATCGAGGTCCGCGAGCCCGACGCGCTGCCGACCGCGCCGCCGTACCCGGCCTACCGCAAGGTGCGCGAGTCGCTGGAGGTGCTGGGCCGCCGCCACCTGGCCGACTTCGTGTTCGGCGGGAACCTGGCCGGTCCGATGCGGGTGCTGGGCGGGTTCGCGGCCCCGGCGTCGCGGGGCGGCACGCTGCGGCTGGACGAGGCCGCCGTGTCGGCCGTCGTGGCGCGGTGGGCGCGGCGCAGCCGCGACTCCAGCACCACCCACGCCGACACCGTCGCGGCGGCGCTGCGGTCCGGCGCCGACCTGGACGAACTGCTGCTCTACGACCTGGCGGACCGGCTGCGCGAGCGGCTGCGGCAGCGGGCGTCCGAGCGGGCGCTGCTGCGGCACGCCGTCGAGGACCTCGGCGTCGAGCCGGAGGACGCGCGGCGCCTGGTGTTCGCGGTGGTGCGCGAGAGCGGGCCCCGCGGCGGCCTGGCGGGCCGGCTGCGGGCGCTGCTGGACGCGGGCGACGTGCACGCCGCCGCCCAGCTCGCCGAATCGGCCGCCGCGGCGGGCGGGGACGAGCCGGACGAGGAGGCGGACCTGCTGGCCGCCGAGGCGCGGCAGCGGCTGGCCACGGCGGTGCGGCTGCGGGAGGCCGCCGCCGAGCAGGACGATCCGGACCGCGCCTGGCTTCTGCTGGCCGACGCGCTGCGGCTGGTCGGCGACCTGCCCGGGGCGCGCGAGCACCAGCGGCGGCTGGCGCCGCGCCCGGTGCCGTCGCTGCGCGCCGACGTGGAGGGCGCGGCGGTGCGGCTGTCGTGGCGGCCGTCGCCGTCCACGGCGGGCGAGGTGGCGTACCGGGTGGTCCGGCGGCGCGACCGTCCGCCGCGCGACGCCGCCGACGGGGACGTCCTGGCCGATCCGGGGGCGCCGGGGTCGTCTCCCGCGGATCCGGCGCCGCGGGCGGTGGACGAGCATCCGCCGGTGAACGTCCCGCTGTACTACGGCGTGGTCGCGGTGCGCGGCGAGGCCGCCGCCGCGCCGGCCGTGGCCGGTCCGGTGATCGTCCGGCCCGAGCCGTCGGAGGTGGAGCTGCTGCCCGGCGACGGCGCGGTGACCGGGCGGTGGCGGTGCCCGGCCGAGGCGGCGCGCGTGCTGGTCATGCGCGCCGGCCGTCTCGTGCCCGCGGGCCGCGACGGGTTCCGGGAGCGGGTGCCCAACGGCAAGACCCACCACTACCGCGTCTGCGCCGTGTACCTCGACGCGCACGGCCGCGAGGTCGTCACGCCGGGGGTGCGGGTCTCGGTGACCCCCAGCCCGCCGCCCGCCCCGGTGTACGAGATGAGCGTCGCTCCCGATCCCCATGACCCGGGGACGCTGCTGGTGCGGTTCGCGCCGCCGGCCCACGGGACGGTCGAGCTGCTGCTGCTCGACGAGCCGCCGCCCTGGCCGCGCAGCGCGGTGCTGCCGGCGGAGGAGGCGCGGCGGGCCGGACGCCGCCTCACGGCCGTGCCGGCGCCGGGCGGCGGGTTCGCCGTGCGGCCCGGCGTGGGCGGCTGGCTGCTCGCGGTGACGGTGGCGGAGGACACGGCCGCGATCGGCGCGCACCACCGGCACGTCCACCTGCCGCCGCCGCGCCGCCTGGTCGCCGAACGGCGCGGGGCGCACGTGCACCTGGGGTTCGAGTGGCCGCCGGACGTCCCGGAGGTGGAGCTGACGTGCCGCATCGGCGCGGACGGCGTCGCCGCGGACGGCGGCGGGGGGCGGCGCGAGATCGTGACGCGGGCGGCCTACGACGCGCAGGGCGGAGTCCGCGTGCCGGTGCCCGAGGACGAGCCCGCGGCGCTGTCGGTGGCGTCCGCCTGCACGGTCGGCGGCACCCGCGTCACCGGGGCGGCGGCGACCGTCGAGGTGCCGGCGCGGACCGTCGTGCGCTATCAGGTGGAGCGGACGGGCCCCCCGTGGCGGCGGGCGCTGACCGTCCGGCTGTCCGCGTCGCAGCCCACGCGGATCGGGCGTCTGACGATGGTGCTGCGCCCGGGGCGGGTCATGCCGTACCGTCCGGACGACGGGGAGCCGATCGGCGCGTGGACGGAGGTGCCGGTGCCGGGCGAGGTGTCGGTGCCGGCGCCGTCGGCGTCCGGCCCGTACTGGGTGCGGTGCTTCGCCGATGATGATGTCATCGAGTTGAGCGACCCCCCGGTGCGCCAACTCCACGTCCACCGATAGCTCTGCCGACCGCACGCCAAGAGGAGTGAGGCCGTGTCGCTGACGTCGCGGGTTCCGCTTCCCGGCGCGCGCGCCCGGCAGGGGCTGACGTGCCCGTACTGCTTCGCCGTCGTGCCGGTGCACGAGCTGCGGTTCCGCTGCCGGGGTGGCGCGGGGCGGCGGCCCGGGTGCGCGCCGGTCCTGGACGAGACGCTCGCCGCGTACTTGGGGTCCACGGCCGGGGCGTCGTTGCCGCCGGTGTTCTCGGCGAGCGGGCGGCGCACCCGCGCGGCGTGCCCGGACTGCGGGCAGGAGACGGGCAACCGCGTCTGCCCCGAGTGCCACAACCCGCTGCCCGCGGCCTACTGCGACTCCCCGGGGCGCATCGTCGCGCTCGTCGGCGCGAAGAACGCGGGGAAGAGCACCTACATCGCGGTGCTGCTGCACGAGCTGATGAACCGGGTGGGGACGGAGCTGGACGCGTCCCTGGTGGCCTGCGACGACCGCACCATCGACCGGTACAAGCGCGACTTCGCCCGTCCGCTGCTGGAGGAGCGGCGGCTGCTGCCCACCACGACCAGCGCGGCCGCCGGGCCGCGGGAGCCGCTGGTGTACCTGCTGACGCGCACCCGCACGCGCCGCGGCCGCGCCGCGAGGCTCGGCGGGGGGCGGCGCACCGAGTCGCTGGTGCTGGTGCTGTTCGACACGGCGGGCGAGGACCTGCGCAGCCGCCACGTCACCGACCTGCACCTTCGCTATCTGGAGGCGGCCGACGCCGTCATCTTCCTGGTGGACCCGCTGCAGCTGCCGGGTGCGCGCGCCGCCGTGGCCGCCGACCCCGCGGGGCCGGATCCCGGCGACGACCCCGACAGCGAGCCGATCAACATCATCGCGCGGGTGACCGAGGCGCTGCGGGCACGGCACGGCACGCCGCCGGGGCGGCGGCTGCCCGTCCCGGTCGCCCTGGCGCTCACCAAGATCGACGCGTTGCGTCCGGAGCTGCTGCGGCAGTCGGCGCTGCGCCGCGATCGAAGCGGCGAGGGCGCGCTCGACCTGGACGACCGGGAGGCGGTGGACGCCGAGGTGCGCGCGCTGCTGCACCGATGGCAGGCCGGGCAGCTCGACCTGTTTCTGGACCAGCAGTACGAGGACTACGCGCTGTTCGGGCTGTCGGCTCTGGGGGGCATGCCCGAGGACGGGCGGGTCGGCCCCGGAGGGGTGCGGCCGTACCGGGCCGAGGATCCGCTGCTGTGGCTGCTGTACCGGTTCGGCATGCTCGACGGCGTACGACCGCAGTCGTCAAGGCGTGATTCGGGGGGATGAAGCGCCATGGCCTGGCAACTGCACTACACCTCGTCGCGGAAGGGGCCGACCGGCCGGGCCGGCTTCCAGTTCGTGGCCGAGACGCCCGGCCTGCCGGACGGCGTGCGCGCGGGAGTGACGCCGTTCTTGTCGTACCGGCCGCCGCCGCAGGCGCCGCTGTCCCCCGACGACGGCGAACTGGCGCTGTTCCCCGTCGCGTTCCTGTACGACCGGGTGGACGGGCGGCCGCTGCTGCTGCGGTGCCGTTACCTGGGGCGCGACTACTCGGGCCGTTTCGGCAACTTCTTCGCGCACGCGGTGGTGGCCGACCCGGAGGAGATGGAGGGGCTGCGCGCGGCCGAGCTGTGGCAGGCGCCGATGTGGGCGGAGGCCCCGTCCGAGACGCCAGACCTTCCGGCGCTGGAGGAGCTGACGCCCGGTCCCGCGCTGACGCCCGAGGCGCTGGCGGAGTGGCTGTCCGGCGCGCCCGGCGATCCGTACGCGCTGCTGCCTCGACTGGTGGACGCGGTGACGGAGGTGCTGGCGCGGGGCCACGGGCGGGTGGTCCTGGTCGCCTCCGACGTCGACCTGATCGCACGGTGGATCGCGGTGCTGTCGTACTCGCTGCCCGTGGAGGCGGCGGCGCGCATGTCGTTCGTGACGTACAGCGCCGATCCGGACGGCGCGGCGCAACGCCTGGTGGGCACCACCCCGGACGTGTGGGCCGCGGCGCAGCATCAGGGCGCGGCGCTGTGGTTCCCCGTCGAGCAGCCGCCGCCGGACGGCACCGCCGCCGGCCGGTTCGCGCGCACGGTGGCGTCGTGCTGGCGCGCGGGCGACTTCGCGGGTCTGGACGCGCTCGGCGAGCTGGCGCTCGTCGGCTCGTCCCGGAGCCTCGACCCGGGCGGCCTGGAGCGGGCCGCCGGCCTGCTGTCGCTGTGCCGGGGCGACGCGACCGCGACGTCCGCCGACGAGCGGGCCGCGGCGGCGCTGCTGTCCCGCCACGGCGCCGAGATCCCCGAGTGGGTGTGGCGCGACCTGGCGGCCGGCGTGCCGTCGATGGGGTACGAGCCGGCGCTGGCCGTCCACGACTGGGCGCGCGCGGCGGGCGCCGCCGACGTGGCCGCGCGGTCCGTCCTGCGCGCCCTGGCCGCCGCGCCGGACCTCACCGAGGCGGCGCGGACCGCGGCCCGCGCGGTGGACGCCGGGACCGACCTCGACATGGCGCGGCTGAGCGCGGCGGCCGAGGAGTGCGCGCGACGCGGCGCCGCCGACGTCCCGGCGGCGCTCAAGGCGTGCCCGCCGCACGCCCGCGAGCCGCTGCTGACGGGGACGCTGCGCGGTCTGGCGGAGGGGGACGAGCCCGTCCGGGCCAAGGTGCTGACGGACGCGGCATGCGACGCGATCTACGAGCACGCAGCGGTGGTGCGGAACGCGCCGCCGCAGGTCGCCGCCGCGGTGCTGGCGTCCGTCGGGCGGCGCCGCCGGGACCGCCGCGTCGCGGTGACGGCCGAGCTCGTCCGGCTGAGGACGGCCGGCGACGCCCTGCGCGCCGTGTGGGAGGAGCCGCCGACGCCCGCGGAATGCCTGGAACTGCTCGACGCCCACCCCGAGGCGGTCGCCGCGCACGCGGCGCTCGCGGTGCTGCCCTGCCGGGTGTTCGCGCGGCTCGCCGCCCGCGACCTGGCGACCGGAGGCGACGCGCTGACCTCGACGGCGGCGCAGCGCCTGGCGACCGCGGTGCAGGCCCGGCTCCCGGACACCCGCGCCGCGCGCGACGCCGCCCTGGTGCGGGCGTACGCCGAGGCCGTCACCTCGCCCAGGCCGCGCGTGGCCGCGCAGGCCCTGGGCACGCTGCTGGCCGGCGCCGGGAACGGCGCGCGGCTGGCCCAGGACGCCTTCACCGCCGCCGCGCGGAGGCTGGCGGAGCACCGGCCGCGGTTCCGCGCCGCGCTGCTCGCCGCCGCGTCCGTTCCCGTGCGCACGCGCCTGGCCGCCCGCTGGACCGACGATCTGCCGGAACGGTCCCGCACGGGCAAGTCGCCGCTGCGCGGCGCCGAGATCGCGCAGCGCAACGAGCTGGTCGAGGTCGTGCTGCGGCTGCGGCGGCGCGGCGTGGCCGAGCCCGGGCTGGAGGCGTGGGCGCGGTCGGCGGCGGCCAAGTGGATCTCCGGGCGGCAGCTGGAGTCGTACCTGGCGGGCGAGCCGGAGCTGCGCGCCGTGCTGCGGGACCTGCTCGCCGAGGGCCGGACGGGGGGCGGGTGAGCCGTGCAGCTCCTCGTCGTCCTTCTGCTGGCCGCGGTGTGGGCGGCGGCGATGTGGCTGGGCTTCGCCGTCGTGTTCCCCGTCCTGTTCCCTGTCTCGCTCGTCGCCGCGGGGGGCGCCGCGCTCTGGCTGTACTACCTGCACGCGTGCCAGGCCTTGGCGCCGTCCACCGTCGCCGGGCCCTCCCCCGTGGCGGAACCGAAGGTGGCGTACCGGCACTATCTGCTGGCGCAGGTGTGGCGTGACTGGTGGGCGATCGCGCGCACGGTCGTGCCCCGCATCTGGTCGATGGCCCGGGACGTCGTCGTGTGGCTCACCCGGATCCTCATGGGCGGGCCGTGGGGGTTCTTCGCCCTCCCCGTGTGGTTCGCGCTGTGCGCGGGCATCGTGGCGGCGGCGCTGCCCGCCGCCGCCTTGGGCGTCGTGCTCACCGTCCTATACGCGCTCGTGGCCGCGGTGGGTCTGACGGGCTGGCTGGTCTGCGTGCTGGTGCTGGCGGCCGTGGAACGCGGGTTCATGGTGTACGGGCGCATCCTGCAGACCTGTCCCCACCCGTTCTGCTACAAGAAGATCGCGCTGCCGGTGTACGAGTGCCCCGGCTGCGGGGTGCGGCACCCGCGGCTCGCCCCCGGGTGCGCGGGCGCATTCCGGCATGTGTGCCGGTGCGGGGCGCGGCTGCCGACGACCGTGCCCCTGGGCCGGTTCCGCCTGGCCGCGTACTGCCCGCACTGCGGCGGACGGCTCCCCGAACGGATCGGACGCGTCCGCGTGGAGCCCCTCCCCTTTGTAGGCGGCCCCGCAGCGGGCAAGACCACGTTCATGTTCCTCGGCATCCGCGCCCTGCACGCCCGGGCGCGCGCACTGAAGGGACGGCTTGCGTTCGTGGAGGGCCGCCACGCCGAGGCGTACGCGGCGGCCATACGCGAGTTCGCACGCGGGGGACGTCCCGCCAAGACGGGTCCTGAACTGCCCCTGGCGACCATGGTGGACGTCGACCTGCCCGGGCGGGCGCGCCGCATCCTGTACCTGTTCGACCCCGCGGGCGAGCACTACACGGGGGCCACCGAGGTGGAGTCGCTGCGCTACCTCGACCACGGGGAGGCGCTCCTGTTCGTGGTCGACCCGTTCGCGTTGCCGCTGGTGCGGCGCTCGCTGACCGCCGAGGAGCGGCGGCTGGTGGACGCGTCCGCCGCCTCCTCCGACGAGGACCCCGCCGACACGCTGCAACGCGTGCTGAACGAGCTGCGGTCGCGCCCCGACCGGGGCCGCCAGAAACGCGTCGCCGTCGTGGTCAGCAAGACCGACCTGCTGGAGCGCACCGAGATCGGCCGGGACCTCGCACGCGGCGCCGGCGCGCCGGACGAGACGCTGCGGCGCTGGCTGGAGGGCGTGGGGATGGGCAACATCGTCCGCGCGCTGGACCAGGTCGCCGGCGAGGTCCGCTACTTCGGCTCGGGTCTGGACACCCCGCCCGCAGAGGTGGCCGACCTGCTCGGCTGGGTGTCGGGACTGCCGGTCGGCGGGGAGGCGTCCCCGGCGGCGGCCGACGAGGACGTGCCGGGCACGGCCCCGCTGCGCGCCCCCTGGCCGGTGCGCGGACGCGACAGCGCCCACGTCCCGGTCGGCTACCAGGTGGGCCGGTGGGCGGTGCTGACCGGTCTCTCGGTGCTGACCGTCGCGACGTTGGCGGGGGCCGTCGTCGCCGCGGCCCTGCGCCTGCCCCACCTGCCCTACTGACCGCCCCTGATCCGACCGCCCCTGATCCGACCGCCCCTGACGACCGCCCCTGCCGACCGTCCTGTCGGCCGCCGTCCGGCGGCTCGCGTCCGCTCGTCGACGCACTGGTGTGACCAACGCCACTATCTGACGTGGCAGGTAACGTTGCGTCATCGCGTTACGTGCCGGCAGAGCGCACCCCCGACAGTCGACGAAAAGGGGATCCATGAGACGTGCGGATCCGCGCCGCGCCGCCGACGAGGCGGCCGGGGCGTCCACCGGAGGCCGGGGGGAGCCGCCCGCCGGGCGGCTCCGGTTGATCGTCATTCTCGGCGCGCTGACGGCGGTGGCGCCGCTGTCGATCGACATGTACCTGCCGGCGCTGCCGCGGCTGGCCCGCGACCTGTCGGCCGGCACGTCCACGGCGCAGCTCACCCTGACCGCCTGCGTGGTGGGCCTGGCCGTCGGGCAGGCGGTCGCCGGGCCGCTCAGCGACGCGTGGGGACGCCGCCGCCCCCTGCTGATCGGGCTGGCCGCGTACGCGGCGGCGTCCCTGCTGTGCGCGGCCGCGCCGAACGTGCAGACCCTCATCGCGCTGCGGTTCGTGCAGGGGGCGGCCGGCGCGGCCGGCATCGTCATCGCCCGCGCGATCGTGCGCGACCGCTACGACGGGATCGCGGCGGCGAAGTTCTTCTCGACGCTGATGCTCGTCAACGGCCTGGCGCCCGTCCTGGCGCCCGTGCTGGGCGGGCAGCTGCTGCGCGTGGCGCCCTGGCGGGCGGTGTTCGTCGTCCTGGCGGTGATCGGCGTCGCGCTGCTGCTGGCGGCGCTGCCGGGCCTGGAGGAGACGCTGCCGCCGCGGCGCCGTTCCGGCGGCGGCGTCCGGACCACGCTGCGCACGTTCGGGTCGCTGCTGGCCGACCGGGCGTTCGTCGGGTACGCGGCGGCGTTCGGGCTGTCGTTCACGGCGATGTTCGTGTACATCTCCGGGTCGCCGTTCGTGCTGCAGGACGTGTACGGCCTGTCGCCGCAGGCGTTCAGCGTGGTGTTCGGCGTCAACGCGCTGGGCATCGTGACGGCCGGGCAGATCGGCGGGCGGCTGGCGGGGCGGGTGCCGCTGCGGCGCCTGCTGGGCGTCGGCCTGGCGGTGGAGACGGCCGGCGCCGCGGGGCTGGTGGCGGCCGTGCTCGCCGGCGCCGGAACGCCCGGCGTGCTGCCCGCGCTGTTCCTGGTCGTCGCGGCGCAGGGCCTGGTGATGCCGAACGCCACGGCGCTGGCTCTGGCGGGCCGCCCGCCCCGGGTGGCGGGCAGCGCGTCCGCGCTGATCGGCGTCGGCCAGTTCACCGTCGGCGGGGCCGCCGCGCCGCTCGCCGGGATCGCGGGTCCGCACACGGCCGTGCCGATGGCGGTGGCGATGGCGGCCGCCGCGCTGGCCGCGGCCGTCGCCGCCGTCGCCGCCGAGCCGAGGGTTGCATCACCGAACTCACCCGCCGTACGGTCGGAAGAGTGATCGTCCGGATCGGCTTCATGCCCGCCGTCGCCTCGCCCCTCGCGCCGGAGGGGCTCGCCGCGCTCGTCCGCGGTCTGGAACGGGAGGGCTTCGACTCGCTGTGGGTCAGCGAGCGCGCCACGGGCCCGGTCGGCGACCCGCTGGTCACGCTGGCCCACGCCGCCGCGCTCACGTCCCGGATCAAGCTGGGCACCGCCGTGCTGGCGGTGCCGGGACGTCCGCCCGCCCTGCTCGCCAAGGAGCTGGCCACGCTGGACCGGCTGTCGGGCGGACGGCTGCTGCCCGCCGTCGGCCTCGGCATCCGCCACCCGGGCGAGCAGCAGGCGTTCGGCGTGCGCCGCGAGGAGCGGGCGGCGATCCTGGAGGAGGTGCTGCCGCTGCTGCGCCGCTTCTGGGCCGAAGACGAGGTGACCCACCACGGCCCCCGCTACCGCTACGAGCGGCTGCGGGTGCTGCCCAAGCCCGCCGCGGGCGGCTTCGACGTGTGGCTGGGCGGCGCGGCCGACGCCGAGCTGCGCCGGGCCGGGCGGCTGGCGGACGGCTGGCTCGCCTCGTTCGCCACGCCCGCCGACGCCGAGCACGGCCGCCGGGTCGTCGGGCGGGCGGCGCGGGAGGCGGGCCGGGAGATCGACGAGGGGCATTTCGGCGCGGTCGTCCCGTACCGGCGCGGGCCCCTGTCCCCCGCCGCCGAGGAGCGGGTCGCGCGCGTGCGCGCCATCCGGGGGCCCGCCCCGCTCGCCGACGTCGTCCCCACGCTGGACGGGGCCGAGGCCCACCTCAGGCGGCTGATCGACGCGGGCCTGTCGAAGTTCGTGCTCGTCCCGATGGACGCCCCGGACGACTGGGACGCCGAGCTCGCCGACGTCCGCGACGCCGTCCTGCACCTCCAGGACTGACCCCGACCGCCGCCCGGTTCGGACGTCCCGCATGTCCCGTTGACCGGGCGTGCGCGGGGTCCTAGCGTACAGTAGACCGACCGGTCGGTATGTCTGGAGGAGGCGCATTGCCCGCAGTCGAGACCGTGCGCGGTCCGGTCGACGTCGCCGAGCTGGGCCGCACGCTGATGCACGAGCACGTCTTCGTCCTGTCCCCCGAGCACGTGGCCAACTACGGCACCGGGGCCTGGTGGGACGAGGAGGAGCGCGTCGCCGACGCGGTCGCCCGGCTGCGCGAGCTGCGCGACCTGGGCGTGACCACGATCGCCGACCCCACCGTGTGGGGCCTCGGCCGCGACGTCCCGCGCATCCGGCGGATCACCGAGCAGGTGCCGGGGCTCAACATCATCGTCGCCACCGGCGTCTACACCTACAACGACCTGCCCTTCCAGTTCCTGCACCGCGGCCCCGGCACGCTGGTGGGCGGCCCCGAGCCGATGGTGGCCGACTTCGTGCGCGACCTGACCGAGGGCATCGCCGACACCGGCGTCAAGGCCGCCTTCCTCAAGTGCGCGGTGGACGCCCCGGGCCTCACCCCGGGCGTGGAGCGCGTCCTGCGGGCCGTGGCGGCCGCGCACCGGGAGACCGGCGCCCCCATCACCGTCCACACCCACAGCGCCGGCGAGACGGGCCGCCCGGTCCTGGAGCTGCTGGCCAAGGAGGGCGTGGACCTGACCAAGGTCGTCGTCGGGCACGCCGGGGACAGCAACGACCTGGACTACCTGACCGCCCTGGCCGACACCGGCGCGATCCTGGGCATGGACCGGTTCGGCCTCGACGTGCTGAATCCGACCGCGGACCGCGTCGCCACCGTCGCCGCGCTGTGCGAGCGCGGCTACGCCGACCGCATGGTCCTCAGCCACGACGCCAGCTGCTTCATCGACTGGTTCGGCCCCGACCCGCGGAAGGTGCGCGAGATCGCGCCCAACTGGCACTACCGGCACATCCACGACGACGTGCTGCCCGCCCTGCGCAAGGCGGGCGTCTCCGACGCCCAGATCGACCAGATGCTCGTCGCCAACCCCCGCCGCTACTTCTCCCGCTGATCTCCCGCGGAGGCGGCGGACGCCGTGCTCGGCGGCCGTCCGGCGCGCCCGGCGGGCCTCACCGCGCAATGGTCGACCACGGGTCGACCACGCAGCGGCCGAGCAGGACCGCTGCGTGCGCGGGGCCCGCCGGGCGGAGGCCGCAGGTCGAACAGGCGCGCGGTCGCGCCGCGCCTCTCAGCGGAGCCCGGCTTCCGCTGTGCGGAGCCCGGCCGGTATCGCGCCGACCGGACATGCGACAGTGTTAGGGCGTCACGTGATCTGGAGGTAGCGCGATGCCCCGTAAGGCGCCGGTGGAGGACTACGACGACTCGGGCCTGGAGGTCTCCCGGCCGAAGACGTATGCGGCGGGCGTGCCCGGCGTGACCACGGCGCTGCGCCACTCCTTCGAGCAGATGGGCGCGCGGCGCACCGCGCTGACCCTGCTGCGCGTCAACCAGAAGGACGGCTTCGACTGCCCCGGCTGCGCCTGGCCGGAGGGCGACCACCGGCATGTCGCCGAGTTCTGCGAGAACGGCGCCAAGGCCGTCGCCGAGGAGGCCACCGTCCGCCGCGTCACCCGCGACTTCTTCGCCCGGCACTCCGTCGCGGACCTGGCCGAGCGCTCCGACCACTGGCTGGGGCAGCAGGGCCGCCTCACCGAGCCGATGGTCAAGCGCGCCGGCTCCGACCACTACGAGCCGATCTCCTGGGACGAGGCGTTCGCCCTCCTCGCCGGGGAGCTGACCGCGCTGGACTCCCCCGACCAGGCCGTCTTCTACACCTCCGGGCGCACCAGCAACGAGGCCGCGTTCGCCTACCAGCTGTTCGCCCGCGCGTTCGGCACCAACAACCTGCCCGACTGCAGCAACATGTGCCACGAGTCGTCGGGGGCGGCGCTGACCGAGACGATCGGCGTCGGCAAGGGCTCGGTGCTGCTGGAGGACCTGCACCGCGCCGACCTCATCTTCGTGGTGGGGCAGAACCCCGGCACCAACCACCCGCGCATGCTGTCCGCCCTGGAGAAGGCCAAGAAGGCGGGCGCGCGCATCGTCGCGGTCAACCCGCTGCCCGAGGCGGGGCTCATGCGGTTCAAGAACCCGCAGCGGCCGTCCGGCGTCGTCGGACGCGGCACGCCCCTGGCCGACCGGTTCCTGCAGATCCGCCTCAACGGCGACCTCGCCCTGTTCCAGGCGCTCAACCGCATGCTGCTGGAATCGGACGCGCCGAACGCGGTCGACCGCGCCTTCATCGCCGCGCACACCACCGGCTTCGAGGAGTTCGCCGCGCACGTGAAGGCCCTGGACTGGGACGACGTGCTGGAGGCCACCGGTCTGACGCGCGCCGAGATCGCCGCCACGCTCGGGGACGTGCTGGCCGCCGAGCGCATCGTGGTGTGCTGGGCGATGGGCCTCACCCAGCACCGCAACGCCGTCCCGACCATCCGCGAGATCGTCAACTTCCTGCTGCTGCGCGGCAACATCGGCAAGCCCGGCGCGGGCGTGTGCCCGGTGCGGGGCCACTCCAACGTGCAGGGCGACCGGACGATGGGCATCTACGAAAAGCCCGCGCCGGCGTTCCTGGACGCCCTGGCCAAGGAGTTCTCGTTCGAGCCGCCGCGCCGCCACGGCCTGGACACCGTGAACGCCATCCGCGCCATGCGCGACGGCAAGGTCAAGGTGTTCCTCGGCATGGGCGGCAACTTCGTCCGGGCCACCCCCGACTCGTCCGTGACGGAGGCGGCGATGCGCCGCTGCCGCCTGACCGCGCACGTGTCCACCAAGCTGAACCGCTCGCACGCCGTCACCGGCGAGCAGGCGCTGATCCTGCCGACGCTGGGACGCACCGAGCAGGACGTGCAGGAGTCCGGGCCGCAGTTCGTGTCCGTCGAGGACTCGATGGGCATGGTGCACGCCTCGCGCGGGCGCCTCGCCCCCGCCTCCCCGCACCTGCTGTCGGAAGTCGCGATCGTCTGCCGCCTGGCCCGTGCCGTCCTGGGCGAGACCAGCATCGACTGGGCGGCGATGGAACGCGACTACGACGTGATCCGCGACCACGTGTCCCGGGTGGTGCCCGGCTTCGAGGACTTCAACGCGCGCATCCGCCGGCCCGGCGGGTTCACGCTGCCGCATCCGCCGCGCGACAGCCGCCGCTTCCCCACCCCGTCCGGCCGCGCCGTGTTCACCGTGAACGAGCTGGAGGTGCTGCGCGTCCCCGAGGGCCGGCTGCTGCTGCAGACCATCCGCAGCCACGACCAGTACAACACCACCGTCTACGGGCTCGACGACCGCTACCGCGGCGTCAAGGCCGGACGCCGCGTCGTGTTCGTCAACCCCGACGACCTGGAGGCGCTCGGCCTGGCCGACGGCGAGACCGTCGACCTGGTGTCGGAGTGGACCGACGGCGTGGAACGGCGCGCGCCCGCGTTCCGGATCGTGGCGTTCCCGACGGCGCGCGGCTGCGCGGCCGCCTACTTCCCCGAGACCAACGTGCTCGTCCCGCTCGACAGCACCGCCGAGGTCAGCAACACGCCGACGTCCAAGTCGGTCGTCGTCCGGCTGGAGCGCCCGGACGGCGGCGCCGCGTCCTCCACGCCGAGCCAAGGCCGCTAAGACGGCCGCTAAGACAGGGCCGCTAAGACACGGCCGCTAAGACAGGGCCCCTACGGCGCCGCTGACGCGCGGCGTGGACGGCGCCTTCGGTTCGGCAGCCGCGCCGAGGCGCGTCGGGGCGGGCAGACGGCGCAGGAGGCGCGGCCCGAACACCGACAGGGCGGCGGCCGCCCCGGCCGACCCCAGCACCACGGTCCAGGCGGCCGGTCCGAGCGGGACCGAGCCGAAGAAGTGGCTCAGCCCCGGCGTCTCGATCACGACGGCCAGCAGCAGGACCGAGGCCGCGCACGTCGCGAGCACGGCCGGGCTGTGCCGCCCCATCTGCAGCGTCTGCGCCAGCTGGGTGACGACCAGGGCGGCCAGGCCCATCGTCCCGGCGCGGCGGCGCCGTCCGGTGAGGCGGCCGATCTGCCAGGCCACGATGGCTCCGATCGCGGTCACCACGCCGCGGGCCGCGATCGCCTCGTGCAGCGGGTCGCCGAACGGGCCGCGGCGGGACGGGCGCGCGCCGCCCCCGTCGGGCGGGGGCGCCAGCGCCACGGCCAGCGCGGGCAGCATGTCGGTCAGCATGTTGACCAGCAGGAGCTGGCGGGTGCTCAGCGGCGCCCGCCCGCCGACGGCGGTGCCGTAGACGGTGAAGGCGATCTCGCCCGCGTTCCCGCCGACCAGGATGGACACCGCGTTGCGCACGCTCTGCCACAGCGTGCGGCCCTCCAGCAGCGCCTCGGTGATGCCCGGCAGGTCGTTGCCGGGCAGGATCAGGTCGGCGGCCGAGCGCGCGGCGGCCGAGTCGCCGCCGCCCAGGCCGATGCCGACGTCGGCGAGCCGGATCGCGGCGGCGTCGTTGGCGCCGTCGCCGGTCATGGCCACCACCCGTCCGGCGCGGCGCAGGGCCTGCACGATGCTCACCTTGTGCTCGGGGCCGACGCGGGCGAACACCGAGGTCCGGGCGATGCGGGCGGCGCGCTCGCGGTCGCTGAGCCGGTCCAGCGCGGCGCCGGTCAGCACCCGGTCGGCGTGCGGGACGCCGAGCTCGGCGGCGATCGCCTGGGCGGTGGCGGGATGGTCGCCGGTGATGACGACGACGCGGATGCCCGCCTCGGTGAGCGTGCGGATCGCGTCGGCGGCGTCGCGGCGCGGCGGGTCGGCGATGCCCACGAACCCGACCAGGGTGAGCGGCTCGCCGTCGAGCGCGGCCCTGCCCTCGTCGAGCCGGGACGCGTCGGTCCGCCCCTCGGCGACGGCGAGCACCCGCAGGCCGCGTTCGGCCAGGTCGCGCACGACGGCGCGGGCGGCGGCGCGGCGGCGCGGCGTCATCGGCTCGGCGGCGTCGCCGGAGGCGACGCCGCGGCAGCGCTCCATGACGACCTCGGGCGCGCCCTTGACGACGAGGGCGGGGCGGTCGCCGTCCCACCCGGTGGCGGCGGAGAAGCCGCGGCTGGGTTCGAACGGCACCTCGTGGACGAGCCTCCAGCCGTCGTCGCTCCCCAGGTGCGCGGCGGCCGCGTCGAGCACGGCGCGGTCGGTGGCGTGCCGCGGCCGGGCCGCCCCCTCGCCCCACGGGCAGGCGCGCGCGGCGGCGGTCAGCACGCGCCGTCCCGCGGCCGAGTCGAACCCGACGGTCCCGTCGGGGCCGCTGACGGTGGTGACGCGCAGTCGGCCCTCGGTCAGCGTTCCGGTCTTGTCGAAGCACAGGGTGTCGACGCGGCCCATCGTGCCGAGCGTCCGGGAGTTGCGCACCAGCACGTTGCGGCGCGACAGGCGGCGCGCGGCGGCCAGCTGCGCGACCGTGGCGACCAGCGGCAGCCCTTCGGGGACGGCCGCCACCGCGACCGCCACGCCCGACGACACCGCCTGCCGGACCGACGCGCCGCGCAGCAGTCCGAGCACGCCGACCAGCGCGCCGCTCAGCCCGGTCACCGGCAGCGACATGCGGGTGAGCTCGTTGAGCTGCGCCTGCACGCCGCTGGGGGCGGCGCCGCGGCCGGCCAGCGCGGCGGCGCGTCCCGCCTGGGTGGCGGCGCCGGTGGCGACGACGACGGCGTAGGCGCGGCCGGTGAGCACGGTGGTGTCCTGGTAGAGCATGCAGGTGCGCTCGGCCAGCTCGGCGCCCGGCACGGCCTCCACCGACTTGGAGACCGGCAGGGACTCGCCGGTCAGGCTGGCCTCGTCCACCTCCAGGTCGACGGCGGCCAGCAGCCGCGCGTCGGCCGGCACCACGTCGGACGGGCCGAGCGCGATCACGTCGCCCGGGCGCAGCTCGGCCGCGGACACGGTGTCGCACGGCACCGGCTCGCACCGCCGGACCAGCGGGTCGTCCCACGGCCGGCGGTCGCCGTCCTCGCGGACCCGGCGCGCCGGGGGGCGCTGGTCGAGGAGCAGTCCGCGCAGCGCCCGCTCGGCGCGTGCCCGTTGCAGGCCGCTGACCAGCGCGTTGCCCGCCATCACGCCGCCGACCAGCGCCGCGTCCACCCCGGATCCGACGACGGCGGACGCGGCGGCGCCCAGCACCAGCACCGGGGTCAGCGGGTCGCGCAGCTCGTGGCCGACGGCGCGGGCCACGTCGGCGACCAGGCCCGCGGGGCGTCCGGCGCCCTCCGGCACCCGGACGCGCCGGCGCGGGGGCCGTTCGGGACGCGGCTCGGTGCGCAGGGCGCGGGCCTGTTCGGCGGCGGACCTCGGGTCCAGCGCGTGCCAAGGGACGCGGGGCGACGGCGGGGGCGCGGGCCGCGCGGCCAGGCGCCGTCCGGCCACCACCCCGCCGATCAGCGCCAGGAGCGCGGCGCTGTACATGGGGGCGAGGTTGAACGGGGAGGCGCCGCGGCGTCCGGTCACCACCAGCAGCGCCCCCAGCACCGACCCGCCGGTGGCCAGGCGGACCGCGCGCCTGCTGGCCTCGCGGGCGGCGCCGACGGCGGTCACCACCCGCCACGCCTGCCCGAGTCCGCCGGTGCAGATCAGGTCGGCGGCCCAGCACACCCGGGCCTCGCCGCCGGGCCGCAGGGCGTCCGGCCCCTCCGTGACGACGCCGACCGCGACGTCGGCGGCCAGCGCGGCGGCGTCGTCGGCGGCGGTGAGGACGAGCACCCCGTGGCCCTCCTCCTGGAGCCGCCGCACGTGCTCGGCGAGGGGGACGCCGCCGTCGAGCGCGTCGTCGGCGAGCGGCAGCAGCTCGGCGGTCGAGGGGTCGTCGGCGAGCAGCACGCGCAGGCCGCCGTCGCGGGCGGCGGTGAGCACCGCCTCGGCCAGGGGGTGCAGGCGGCGGCCGACGGTGACGCGGCCGATCGTGGCGCCGCGCCGGTCGGCCACGCGCGCCCGGGCGGCCTCGCCGTCGGCGCCGGCGAGCGGCTCCAGCCGCAGGCCCGCCTCGTCGGGCTCGCCCTCCATCCGCGGGTCGCGGTCCAGCAGCCGCGCCGCCGTCCGCCACGTCTCCGGGTCGTCCGCGGAGAGGATCTCCAGGTCGCGGCCGCACAGCACGGGCGCGTCCACCACCACCGCGCTGATCCGGTCGAACCGGTGGTAGCAGGAGCCGTCCAGCGGGACGACCCCGTCGTCGGCCAGCCGGCGGTCGAGCGTCGCGGCGAAGCCGGAGCGGCCGTACCGGGCGGCGCGGGGCACGGTGGCCCGGATGAGGTTCGCGGCCATGCCGGGGTCGCGGGTCAGGCCCAGCACGGCGGCGGCGCCGGCCAGCGTGGCCAGCGCGGACCGGTCGGCGGCCTTCTCGACCGGCCCCGCCGGCAGCGGGACGGGCCGCTCGGAGCGCGGCGGGGGCTCGTGCGGCAGCCCGGCGGCGCACAGCCGCGGATCCCACCGCAGCCACGCGGCGCGCCGGGCGTTCAGTTCGGCGATCACGAGGGCGCGGTACACGGCGTCGACGGCCAGCCCGGCCGGTTCCTGGGTGAGCCCGTGCAGGACGGCGTTGCCGACGGCGAGCACCATGTCGGCGCCGTGCTGCCCGAGCCGCCGCTCCAGCACGCCGCGCAGCCTCGGCTGGTGGTCCACCCAGGGCAGCACCATGCCCACCGCGCCCGGCAGGCGCGGCCAGCGCGTCAGCCGCCCGGTGGCGGCCAGCGCGAACGCCGCGCAGTCGGACGCCAGCGCGACCGTCTCGGCGATGATCGGGGCCCGGTCGGCGGGATGGGCGGACCTGGGGTACGGCGTGTCGGGCAGGTCGTGGTCCTCCTCCACCGCGGAGACCACGTCCACCAGCCGGTCCAGCGACACCGAGCCCTCGTCGAAGACGCACAGGATCTCCCCGGTGACCGCGTTGACCTGCGCCCAGTTCACGCCCTCCAGCCGCCGCACGGCGGCGCCGACCGCGCGGCGCAGCTCGGCGGCCTCGCGCGTCCGGCCGACGGCGTGGCCGTGCAGCTCGACGTAGGCGCGTCCCTCGCCGGCCCACACCCGCCGCCTGCCGCGCGGCCCGATCAGGTCCCGCAGCTCGGCGCGCCGCGGCGGCTCGACCGGCCGCGCCCACGCCGACAGCCGGGACAGCAGCGCGGACGGCCTCGACAGGCCCCGGGGACGGTGCAACGCGATCAGCCTGGGCGCCGACGCCGCCCCCGACAGCACCGCGACCAAGGGCAGGGACACCGCGTGCGGCAGGGACGGAGGCCGCGGCGGACCGTCCGGCGGCACGAGGCGGCGCAGGGGCGGGGGCGGGGCGGGCAGCGCGCCGGCGGCCCGACGGGAGGCCCTCGCCGCCAGTCCGGCGGCGTCCCCGGCCAGCCCGGCGGCTCCCTCGGCGAACCCGGCGGCGCCCCCTGCCAGCGCGGCGGTGCCGGCCGCGGCCCTCGGCACCATGCGCGCCGCCGAACGCAACAGTCCCATGAGAGGCATCAGTCCTCGTCGCCTGCCGACCGACGTGACGGTTGTGTGCCATTACCCCCCGTATCAATATCGACACCAGATCAGCCGGAAATTGGCCGATTTTCTGGCACAAATGTCACGGGAACGTGGCGACAGACCGGCGACGGCGGCGTCGCGGGAGGAAGGCCGCGGGCGGCGCCCCGGCGACCGGTCCGGCCGCCGGGATGGCCGGGTGGCAGGCGGGTCAGGCCTGGACGACGGCGCCGCTGGACAGCAGCCCGTCGACGTCGTCGACGCCGAGTTCGGCGAGGATGTCGCGGCTGTGGGCGCCCGGCGCCGGAGGCAGGCCGCCGATCTCGGCGGACGTGCGGGAGAAGCGCGGCGCCGGGGCGGGCTGGCGGTGGCCGCCGCGTTCGACGAACACCTCCCGCGCCGTGTTGTAGGGGTGCTCGGCGGCCTCGCGCAGCGACAGCACGGGCGCCACGCAGGCGTCCCCCGGCAGGAAGATCTCCGCCCACTCGTCGCGCGTCCTGGTCTTGAACGCGGCGGCGAAGCGCTCGCGCAGCGCGGGCCAGTTCTCCGGATCGTCGCGGGACGGCAGGTCGGCCTCGTCCAGGCCGAGGCGGCGCAGGAACTCGGCGTAGAACTGGGGTTCGAGCGCGCCCACCGCGACGTGCCCGCCGTCGGCCGTCTCGTACACGTCGTACCAGGGGGCGCCGGTGTCGAGCAGGTTCACGCCGCGTTCGTCGCGCCACATGCCGCCCGCCAGGAACGCGTGGATGAACGTCGACAGGTGGGTCGTGCCGTCCACGATGGCGGCGTCCACGACCTGGCCGCGGCCGCTCGCGCGCGCCTCCAGCAGCGCCGCCAGCACGCCGACGACCAGGTACATGCTGCCGCCCGCGAAGTCGCCGAGCAGGTTCAGCGGGACCTGGGGAGGCCCGCCGGCGCGGCCGATGGCGTGCAGGGCGCCGGTGACGGCGATGTAGCCGATGTCGTGGCCGGCGCTTCGCGACAGCGGCCCCTCCTGGCCCCAGCCGGTCATCCGGCCGTACACCAGGGCGGGGTTGCGGGCCAGGCAGTCGTCGGGGCCGATGCCGAGCCGTTCGGTGACGCCAGGGCGGAAGCCCTCGATGAGCACGTCGGACCGTTCGACCATGCGCAGCACGACCTCGCGCCCCCGCTCGTTCTTCAGGTCGACCGCGATGGAGCGCTTGCCGCGTCCGAGGAAGTCGGCGGGCACGGCGTCCCTGCCCGGCGCGGCCGAGGAGGCCCGGTCGACGCGGACGACGTCGGCGCCCAGGTCGGCCAGCAGCATCCCGGCGAACGGCCCCGGCCCGATGCCGGCCAGCTCGATCACCCGCACGCCCGACAGCGGCCCCTTGCCCGCCGACTCGCCCATCCGCGGCCCCTTTCGCCCGTCGCCCGTCGCGCCCGTCGCGCCGAACCGGGTTCAGTATCCCAAGTCTGCCCGACTCCGGTAAGCGACCCCTGACCCGCCCCGGCGGCTCCGCGGCGCGCCGAAGCCGGGGTCAGTCGGCTCGGGCGGTGAGAGTGATGGGCGTGCCGGGGTGGTGCTCGTCGTGGGCGCTGGACGCCACCAGCAGGCGGCCCTTGACGACGGACGTGCGCAGCGCCCCCTGGCTGTCCACGTGGGGCACCAGGCCCGGCCCGGCGGCGGCGAGGTAGTACCAGCGTCCGGACGGGGCCTGCCACCACGTGCCGCTGACCGGGTTCGCCACGTCGCAGCTGCCGGTGGCGTGGTGCTCTTCGCCGTGCAGCAGCGTGGCCTCGCCCGCCGGGGCGCCTCCGGCGAAGGACAGGCTGGTGCACACCCACTGGGCGGAGCCGCCGCCGTGAGGCAGCGTGCCCGTCCAGAACTGCCGGGCCGCCGCCTGGGTGACGGGGCGCTCGGGGCGGGGCAGCGCGCACGCCAGGCGCCGCCACAGGCGCGTGCCGTCGGCGCTGAGCGGCGGCGCGGCGTGCTCGCTCGCCACCTGCCGGAGGGAGCGCTCGACGGGGCGGGGCGTGGTGGGACGCTGGGTCAGGACGGCGGGGCGGGGGAACCCGAGGTCGCCCACGGTGCGGTCGCCGTCCGCCCCTTCGAGGCGCAGGAGCGGGCCGCGCCCGCACGGCGTGGCGGGGGCGGGCACCCGTTCGGTGACGCCGGCCGTCACCTTCACCTTGCGGCCGCCGGGGGTCCGGGCGCGGGTGTCCCAGGGGGACAGCAGGTAGCGGCCGCCGCCCAGCGGCAGCGGCGTCGAGCCGTCGTCCGCGGCGGCGGTGAAGACCTCCATGCGCGGTCCGCGCTCGGTGTAGCGGGCGACGCGGTCGCCGTTGCGCAGCAGCGCGGTGGGGACGCCGTCGACGCGCCCCGCGTACAGCAGCTGCGCGCCGATGGCGCCTTCGCCGCGCGGGCGCGGCGCGGCGGTCGAGCGGGCCCAGGCGCTCAGCGCCCGCCCGGTGAACGCCCGGTCCCCGGTCAGGTCGCCGCGGGCGGGCCAGACGTCCAGGCGGTGGGGGCCGCCGCGCCACGCGTTGGGATCGGCGACCACGAGGTGCAGCCCGCGCCCCTGGGACGCACCGCCCGCGAGCGAACCGTCCCTCTCGGTGACCACGAGGGCGCCGACCAGGGCGGCGGTCAGCGCCACGGCGGCGGCGACGGGGATCAGCGGGCGGCGGCGCACCGGGCGGTCCAGGCCCGGGCCGAAGGTGAAGGCGTCCGGTGGCTGGACGTCCGGCAGGTCGGCGGCGTCGGCGGCGTCGATCACCGGCCAGGGATCGCGGATGCGCAGCCGCAGCAGCTGGTCGCGCACCGCGTACCGGCGCATGCCCGCGACCCGCCGCAGCACCCAGGCCACGCGCACGGGCGGGTCGAGGTCGGCGAGGGCGGCCGTCAGCGCCGCGTCCGGCATGCGGGCGGGCAGCGCGCGCAGCCACGGGCCCAGTCCGATGCGCAGCCTGCGGGGCGGGCGCATCGCCCGGCGCAGCACACGGGTCCGCTGCCGGGCCAGGTCGCCGCGCGGGCGGCGGGTGACCGCGTCGTCGACGATCCGCCGGGCGATCGCCATCCGGTAGACGCGGCGCGGTCGGCCCGGCTGAACAAAATACGCCAACCGGACCAGATCCCGATAATGCGTGTCCGCCCCGTTTCTCGTCGCCACTTTCTCCGGCATCGCGCCAGCTCCTCAGGCCGCGAGGGACAATGTCGTCAGTGCGGACCAGAGATTAGAGAGGGCCGTCGGCACCCGGCGCGCTTTTGGTGGAACGATTAACCGAGGCGCCGGACAATTCACGGAATTCCCCGACGAACGCCGCGTGACGATCGCTCATGGATTTCGCCGCGAACGCGCCTCGCGCGACGCGACGCCTCAGGCGCGGAGCGCCTCACCGCGCTCGGCACCCGACATGACCGCGGATCGCCGCCGTCGCCGCGGAATCGCCGGAACGATTTGAACCGGACCGATATGAACCGGAACGAGACGAACGCGAGGCGGGCCCGGTACGTCCTACCCTGTGGGATCGCCCTGGGATCGCTGTGGGATCGCCGACGCGACCGGGGACCGGCGCCGAGAAGTTCGAGGTGGACGTGGACGTGGCAAGCGCTGACGCGGGCGGCATCGCCGAGCTGTGGGACCGGCTGACCGGGACGCAGCCGGACCCGCCGTGGTGGCTGGTGGTCCTGGCCGCCCTGCCGGCGCTGGCCGCCGTCCTGCACGGCCCCACGTGGCGGGTGGCGCGCAACGTGGTCACCATCGCCCACGAAGGCGGGCACGCGCTGGCCGCCCTGCTCACCGCGCGCAAGCTCGACGGCATCAAGCTGCACTCCGACACCTCGGGCGTCACCGTCTCGCGCGGCAAACCGTACGGCCCCGGAATGGTGTTCACCGCGATGGCCGGCTACCTGGCTCCCCCGCTGCTCGGACTGCTGTTCGCCGCTTTGCTGGCCGGGGGCCGCGTCACGCTGATGCTGTGGTTCTCCCTGGCGCTGCTGGCCGGGATGCTCGTGATGATCCGCAACGTCTACGGGGCGCTGTCGGTGGCGGCCACCGGCGCCGTCATCTTCGCCGTCTCGTGGTTCGGCGGCGACAAGACCCAGGCCGGGTTCGCCTATCTGGCCGCCTGGTTCCTGCTGCTGGCCGCGCCCCGTCCCGTCGTGGAGCTCCAGCGCATGCGGGCGCGCCGCATGGCCCCCTCCTCCGACGCCGACCAGCTGGCCCAGCTCACCGGCGTCCCGGGCCTGGCGTGGGTGGGCCTGTTCGCGACGGTGTCGCTGGCGGCGCTGGTGGCGGGCGCCGCGCTCATGGCCCCCGACGGGGCGTCCCTGCCCGACCTGCCCGGGCCGCCCGGCCTCTGATCGATCCCCGTGCGCCGGCCCCGTCCCGGGCCGGATGCGGCCAGAGGTGTGTTCCGGCGGCGGAACGGGCACCGAAGCGACATGGCCGTCAAGAAGCTGGACCGCAGCAAGTACCACCGCAAGCGCAAGGCCAGGATCCGCCGGAAGCGCCACCGCAGCCGCCCCACCACCGGCACGGGCCGCGGCCGCTGACCGTCCGCTCCGCTCCGATCGGGCGTTCCCGCCGGTCGGCCGCCTTCCGCGGTCCGATCCGAGGAACGCCCCGGTCGTGGGGGAATGTCGGACCCGGCCGATAGTTTCGGCCGTGTGAGCGATCGATGGGGTCGGGAGCAGGTGCTCGGGCTCGCGCCCGACGCGGCGTCGGCCAAGGCCGCCGCCGGGGTCGCCGAACCCGCCAAGTGGCGCGGGGCGGGCGCCGACGGCGAGTCGCTGTGGGGCGAGTGCAAGGGCAGCGGCAAGAGCGCCTACCGGACGTGCGTCGACCTGACCGAGCCGGCGTTCCGGTGCACCTGCCCCAGCCGCAAGTTCCCCTGCAAGCACGCCCTGGGGCTGCTCCTGCTGTGGAGCGACGGGGCGGTCGGCGGCGGGGACCGCCCGGCGTGGGCGGCCGAATGGGTCGACCAGCGGCGCGCCCGCGCCGCCAAGGCGCGCGACCGCACGTCCGCGGCGTCCAGGACCAGGGACCCCAAGACCGCCGAACGGCGGCGGCAGCGGGTCGACGACGGCCTCGCCGAGCTCGACCAGTGGCTGCGCGACCAGGTCGCCCAGGGTCTCGCGCAGGCCGAGCACGCGCCCTACCGGCTGTGGGACGACGTCGCCCGGCGCCTGGTGGACGCCCAGGCGGGCACGCTGGCCGGGCAGGTCAAGGGCTTGGCGGCGATCCCCCGGCGGCCGGGATGGCCCGACCGGCTCCTCGAGGAGTACGCGCTGCTGCGGCTTCTGGTGCGCGCCTACCAGCGCGGCGAGGAGCTCCCCGAGGCGCTGCGCGAGACGGTGCGGGCGCGGGTCGGGTTCACGCTGTCGCAGGACGAGGTGGCCGAGCGCGGTGAGCGGGTCCGCGACCGCTGGTGCGTGACGGGCCTGCACGACTCCGAGCAGGAGCGGCTCATCACCCGGCGGGTGTGGCTGCGGGGGCGCCGCACGCGGCGGCCCGCGCTGGTGCTGTCGTTCGCGGCGCCGGGGCGGCCGCTGGACGCCTCGCTGATGGTCGGCACGGAGATCGACGCCGAGCTGCTGTTCTATCCGGGCGCGCAGCCGCTGCGGGCGCTGGTCGGCGAACGGCACGGCCCCGCCGTGCCCGCGGTGCCCGACGGCACGTCGATCCGCGGGTTCCTGGACGAGCACGCCGCCGCCCTGGCGCGCGATCCGTGGGTCGACCGCTGGCCGGTGACGCTGGCGGCGGTACGTCTGGCCCGCTCGGGGGACGGTGTCCTGCACGTCATGGACGAGGCGGGGGACGCGCTCCCGTTGCGGCCGACCGACCCGTGGCGGCTGCTGGCGGTCTCGGGCGGGCACCCGTTCACCTTCGCCGGGGAGTGGACGCCGCGCGGGCTGCGGCCCCTGGCGGCCTGGCACGAGGACGAGGGGATGGTGATCCTGTGAGCACGGCGCCGGACGCCTCGGGCTCCCGGACCCCCGAGCGCGGGTGGAACGAGCACGTCACCGCGGCCCTGCTGGGCACGCGCCGCCGGCCGGCCCCGTCCCTGCCCGAGGCGCCCGCCGAGGTCGACGACCCGGCGGCGCGGCTGCTGGACCAGGCCGCCGTGCTGACGGTGCGGCGGCGCGCGGGCAGGCGTCCGCTCAGGTCCCTGGAGCCGATCGCACCGGCCCCCGTGGAAGATCTGCCGGTCGTCCCGCCCGCGGCCGCGCGGCGGCTGGCGCAGATCCTGGGCGGCACGCAGATCCGGGTCCTGCCCGAATGGCTGGAGGCCGCCGCGGCCGCCGGGCGCCGCGTCCCCGCGCGGCTGCTGCCCGACCTGCTCGAACGCGGCCGCAGCGACCGGATGCTGCGCCCGGCCATCGCCCGCGCGGCGGGGCGGCGCGGCGTGTGGCTCGCGCTGCGGAACACCGAGTGGGCGTACCTGGTGGGGTCCGGGGACGACCCGGGCGGCGGGCCGGAGGTGTGGCAGACCGGCACCCGCAACCAGCGGGTCGCCTACCTGACGGCGTTGCGCGGCAGCGACCCGGCCGCGGCGCGCGAGGCGCTCCGCGAGACCTGGGGCCGGGAGCCCGCGCCCGACCGGGCGGCGTTCCTGGCCACCTTCGAGCACGGGCTGTCGCCCGACGACGAGGAGTTCCTGGAGTCGGCCCTGGAGGACCGCGGCAAGGACGTCCGGCAGATCGCCGCCGACCTGCTGGCGCGGCTGCCCGGCTCGGCGTACGGGGAGCGCATGGCGGCCCGCGCCCGCGCCTGCGTCCGCCCGCTGGAGCGCACGGTGCGGGGACGGCGGCGCCTGTGGGCGGCGGTGGAGCCCCCGCGCACGCACGACGAGGACCTCGCCCGCGACGGCGTCCCGTTCCACCCCTCCGGGTCGTTCGCTCCGGGCGGCCGGTCCGGCGGGCCGGTCGGGACGCGGGCGGCCTGGCTGCGGGAGATCCTGGCCCGCACGCCCCTGGCGACCTGGACGGAGCTGTTCGGGCTGCCGCCCATGGAGATCGTCTGCCTGCCCGTGACCGAGGCGGCGGGGCACGGCGACCGCGAGGACGGCGACGCGCGCCGCGGCGGGGACGCCCGCGCCGCCCGCGACGTGCACATCGGCTGGGCGCGGGCCGCGCTGCGGCAACGCGACGTCGCCTGGGCGCGGGCGCTGCTCAAGGGCGGCGTCCTGGCCGACGAGCCGGAGGCTCTGGCCGAGCTGCTCCAGGTGCTCCCGGCCGACGAACGCGACCAGGCCGCCGCCGATCTGATCCGCTGGGTGGAGGGCGGCCCCGACCTGCTGCGCGTGCTCGAACGCATCCCCGGCCCGTGGACGGGCCAGCTGGCCGACGCCGTGGTCGTCGCCCTGGCGGGGGCGGCCGAGCGGCGGGCGCGGCCCTACGAGCACACCCTGACCCAGCTGTGCCGCCTGGCCGACCAGCGGCTCACCCCCGACGCCGCGCCCCGGCTGGAGGCCCTCGCGGCCCGGCCGGGCGCCGCCCCGGCGGGCGCCGCCGGGCACGCGCTGGCCGAACTGACCGAGACCTTGCGTTTCCGCCACGAGATGCTGAAGGAGCTGACCTCGTGACCACCGACTCCACTCCCCCGGCCGGCGTGCTGCGGCCGCACGCCGAGCAGCAGTACGCCGACGAGTTGGCCCGGCTGGCCGAGCACGACGACCGGCCGCGCCCGCCCGGGTGGCGGCTGTCGCCGTGGGCGGTCACCACGTACCTGATGGGCGGCGAGCTGCCCGACGGCTCGCGCATCTCCCCCAAGTACATCGGCCCGCGGCGGCTGATGGAGGTCGCCGTGGCCACGCTGGCGACCGACCGGGCGCTGCTGCTGCTCGGCGTGCCCGGCACCGCCAAGACGTGGGTGTCCGAGCACTTGGCGGCGGCGGTGAGCGGCGACTCCACGCTGCTGGTGCAGGGCACGGCCGGCACGACGGAGGAGGCCGTGCGGTACGGGTGGAACTACGCCCGGCTGCTGGCCGAGGGCCCGTCGGAGAAGGCGCTGGTGGAGAGCCCGCTGATGAAGGCGATGCGCACCGGCGCGGTGGCCCGCATCGAGGAGCTGACCCGCATGCCCGGGGACGTGCAGGACACGCTCATCACGATCCTGTCGGAGAAGACCCTGCCCGTGCCCGAGCTGGGCGTCGAAGTGCAGGCCCGCAAGGGCTTCACCGTGATCGCCACCGCCAACGACCGGGACCGGGGCGTCAACGAGCTGTCCAGCGCGCTGCGCCGCCGGTTCAACACGGTGGTGCTGCCGCTGCCCGCCACGGCGGAGGAGGAGGTCGACATCGTGGCCCGCCGGGTGGAGCAGATCGGCAGGGCGCTGGAGCTGCCGGACGCGCCCGCGGGCCTGGACGAGATCCGCCGGGTGGTGACCGTCTTCCGGGAGCTGCGCGCCGGGCTGACCGACGACGGCCGCACCAAGCTCAAGTCGCCCAGCGGCACGCTGAGCACCGCCGAGGCCATCTCGGTGATCACCAACGGGCTGGCGCTGGCGGCGCACTTCGGCGACGGCGTGCTGCGCGCCGCGGACGTGGCGGGCGGCATCGTCGGCGCCGTCGTCCAGGACCCGGTGTCCGACCGGGTCGCGTGGCAGGAGTACCTGGAGACTGTCGTCCGGGAACGGCCCGGTTGGCAGGACTTCTACCGCGCGTGCCGGGAGGTGTCTTGAGCCCGTCCCCGCCCCGTCCCGCCGGCGCCGTCCCGGACGCGGCACCGGCAGCCCCGCACGCCGCGGGCCAGGCGGCGCGCCGGCGGGCGCCCGACCGCGGGGAGCGGGCGCAGGTGGAGGTGTACGGGATCCGGCACCACGGCCCCGGGTCGGCGCGGGCGGTGCGGCGCGCGCTGGAGGAGTTCAAGCCCGAGGCGGTGCTGATCGAGGGGCCGCCGGAGGCCGACGACCTGGTCGACCTGGCCGCCGACCCGGGCATGGTGCCGCCGGTGGCGCTGCTGGCCTACTCCCCCGGCCGCACCCCGTCAGCCGACGGCGCCGAGGCGACCGAACGGCGGGCGGCGTTCTGGCCGTTCGCCGAGTTCAGCCCCGAGTGGCAGGCGATCCGCTACGCCCTGGAGGCGGGCGTCCCCGTCCGTTTCTGCGACCTGCCCGCCGCCCACCAGCTCGCCCGGCAGGAGCCGGACGCGGACGCCGGCGATCCCGGGCCGGCCGGGCCCGAGGCGCCCCCTTCCGCCGAGGACGGGCGGCCCGCCGCCGAAACCCCCGAGGGGCGGGACGAGCCGCCGGAGCAGGACATCCGCCTGGACCCGCTGGGCTGGCTGGCGCGGGCCGCCGGGTACGACGACGCCGAACGCTGGTGGGACGACGTGGTGGAGCACCGCGGCGACGGGCCCTCCCCGTTCCCCGCGATCGCCGAGGCGATGACCGAGTTGCGCGCCCGGCTGGCCGCGCTCCCCGAGCGGGAGCACGGCCCCCTGCCGCCCGGCTGCCTGCGGCGCGAGGAGCAGCGGGAGGCGTACATGCGCCGCACCCTGCGCCGCGCGCTCAAGGACGGGTACGAGCGCGTCGCGGTCGTCTGCGGCGCCTGGCACGTCCCGGCGCTGCTGGAGAAGGTCCCGGCGGCGCGCGACGAGCGGACGCTGCGCGGCCTGCCCAAGACCAAGGTCGCGATGACCTGGGTGCCGTGGACGCACGGCAGGCTGGCCGACCGCTCCGGGTACGGCGCGGGCGTGCGGTCCCCCGGCTGGTACCACCACCTGTTCACGTCCGGGGACCGGCCGATCGAGCGGTGGCTGACCGAGGCCGCGCGGGTGCTGCGCGAGGAGGACCTGCACGTGTCGTCCGCGCACGTCATCGAGGCGGTGCGGCTGGCCGAGGCGCTGGCGGCGCTGCGCGGGCGTCCGCTGGCCGGTCTGGACGAGGTCACCGAGGCGGTCCGGGCGGTGCTGTGCGAGGGCAACGAGCTGCCGGTGGAGCTGATCCAGCGGCGGATGGTGGTGGGCGAGCGGCTCGGGTCGGTGCCCGAGCGGACCCCGATGGTGCCGCTGCAGCGCGACCTGCAGGCCGAGCAGCGGCGGCTGCGGCTCAAGCCGTCCGCGCTGGACAAGGAGTACGACCTCGACCTGCGCAAGGCGCTCGACCTGGACCGCAGCCGCCTGCTGCACCGGCTGCGGCTGCTGGGCGTCGACTGGGGCGTGCCGCAGGAGGCGCAGGGCCGGTCCAAGGGCACGTTCCGCGAGAGCTGGACGCTGATGTGGCGGCCGGAGTTCGACGTCGAGCTGATCGAGGCCGGCGCGTGGGGCACCACCGTGCACGGGGCCGCGGCCGCGCGCGCGACGGCGATGGCGGCGCAGGCGGCCACCCTGGCGGAGCTGACGTCCCTGGCCGAGCGGTGCCTGCTGGCCGACCTCGGCGACGCCCTGCCCGCCGTGATGCGGGCCCTGGCCGACCGCGCCGCGGTCGACGCGGACGTGGCGCACCTGATGGCCGCGCTGCCCGCCCTGGTGCGCGCCCTGCGGTACGGCGACGTGCGCGGCACTCCCACCGGCCCGCTGCGCACCGTGGTCGACGGCCTGGTGGTGCGCGTGTGCGTGGGCCTGCCCCCGGCCGTCACCGGGCTGGACGACGACGCGTCCCGGGAGATGCTCGGGCACATCGACGCCGTGCACGGGGCGCTGTCCCTGCTCGGCGACGACGACCACACCGCCCGCTGGCTGCGGACCCTGCGCGTCCTGGTCGACCGGGACGGCGACCGCGCCGTGCACGGCCTGCTGGAGGGGCGGCTGACCCGGCTGCTGCTGGACGCCGGGCGGCTCGACGACGTCCCGGACCGCATGGCCCGCGCCGTGTCGGTCGGCGTCGCGCCCGACCGCGCCGCCGCCTGGGTGGAGGGGTTCCTGTCGGGCGGCGGACTGCTGCTCGTGCACGACGACGACCTGCTGCGCCTGCTGGACGGCTGGATCGCCGGGCTGCCGGCCGACGCGTTCACCGCGGTGCTGCCGCTGCTGCGCCGCACGTTCGGCGGGTACGCGGCGGCGGAGCGGCGCGCCATCGGCGAGCGGGTCCGGCGGCTCGACGCCGCCGGGCCGCCCGCCGCGGCGCGGGACGACGACATCGACGCGGGCCGCGCGGCGGCCGCCGCCGCGACGGCCCTGCGCATCCTCGGCTGGGAGGCCCCCGCGTGAACGACCGCGTGAACGACCGGGTGAACGGGCGGGTGAACGGGCGGATGAACGACGCGACCGACGCCGACCGGGAGCGGCTCAGGCGGTGGCGGCTGGTGCTGGGCGGCGGGGCCGCCGACGGCACCGGCGTCGCGCTCAAGGGCTCGGAGGCGCGCATGGACGCGGCGTTGGAGAAGCTCTACGGCCGCGGCGGCCCGGACGACGGCCGCCCTCGATCGGGGCGCCGCGACGGGGGTCTGGGCGACTCGGCGCCCAGCGTGGCGCGCTGGCTGGGCGACATCCGCGCCTACTTCCCCTCCAGGGTCGTGCAGGTGATGCAGAAGGACGCCATCGAGCGCCTCAACCTGACCCGGCTGCTGCTCGAGCCGGAGATGCTGGACGCCGTCGAACCCGACGTGCACCTGGTGGGCACGCTGCTGGCGCTCAACAAGGTCATGCCGGAGCGGGCCCGCGAGTCGGCCCGCGCGGTCGTCCGCAAGGTCGTGGCGGACCTGGAGCGGCGGCTGGCCCAGCGCACCCGTTCGGCGGTCGCGGGCGCGCTGGACCGCTCGTCGCGCACGTCGCGGCCGCGCCGCCCGGCCGACGTGGACTGGAACCGCACGATCCGCGCCAACCTGCGCCACTACCTGCCCGAGCACGGCACGCTCGTCCCCGAGCGGCTGATCGGGTACGGGCGGCGCGACCAGGCGGTCAAGCGGGACGTGGTGCTGTGCGTCGACCAGAGCGGCTCGATGGCGGAGTCGGTCGTGTACGCGGGGGTGTTCGGCGCGGTGCTGGCGTCGATGCGCTCGCTGCGCACGTCCCTGGTGGTGTTCGACACCAGCGTGGTGGACCTGACCGAGCAGCTGCACGACCCGGTGGAGGTGCTGTTCGGCACCCAGCTCGGCGGCGGCACCGACA
This sequence comes from Actinomadura viridilutea, assembly GCA_003001795.1. Classification (GTDB taxonomy): domain Bacteria; phylum Actinomycetota; class Actinomycetes; order Streptosporangiales; family Streptosporangiaceae; genus Spirillospora; species Spirillospora viridilutea. The sequence goes on from PVNI01000003.1 coordinate 49,597, forward strand.
TCGCCCGCGCGCTGGCGTACTGCCAGGGCCTGATCACCCGGCCCCGCGAAACGATCATGGTGCTGCTCAGCGACCTGTACGAGGGCGGCGACCGCGCGGCGATGCTCCAGCGGGTCGCCGCGCTGACCGCGGCGGGCGTCCAGGTGATCGCGCTGCTGGCGCTGTCGGACGAGGGCGCGCCCGCCTACGACCGGGAGAACGCGGCCTCCCTGGCCGCTCTCGGGGTCCCCGCGTTCGCCTGCACCCCGGACGCCTTCCCCGACCTGATGGCGGCGGCCGTCCAGCGCCGCGACATCAAGGAGTGGGCGGAACGCGCCCTCACCTGACCGCGCCCCGCACGTGACCGCGGAACCGGGCCGCCGCACCGGCCGGCGGCCCGGTGCGGCCGCCGTGCCGCGGGACGGGCGTGATGCCCTGCTCGATGGTCCCGTCCCGACCGACGAGGGGCCCGGCCGAGCCCGCCGACCGGACAGGGATTATCTTTGCTCATATGAGCAGCAGTTCAGATGTCCGCGCGGTCGCCGACGGATGCGCGGTGCGCGTGGTGGACCCGGAGAAGGTCGCCGTGGTCACCGCGGCCCTGCCCGCCGACGAGCAGATCGTCGACCTGGCGCAGGTGTTCGGGCTGCTGGCGGACCCGGGGCGGCTGCGGATCATCACGGCGCTGCTGGAGGGCGGGGAGATGTGCGTGTGCGACATCGCGGCCGCGTGCGGGCATTCGGAGTCCGCGGTCTCGCACGCGCTGCGCCTGCTGCGCGCCAGCGGCGTGGTGCGCGCCCGCCGGTCCGGGCGCATGGCCTACTACCGGCTGGCCGACTCGCACGTCAGGATGCTGCTCGATCTCGCCCTGGCGCATGTCGGGCACCAGGAGGACGAAGCGTGACCGCGCCCCCGGCCGGGGCGCGCCGACGGCGCTTCACGGCCCCGGAGAGGAGCGGGTGCAGCCCATGAGCGCGGATCGGGAGAGCGTCGCCGGGAAGCGCCGTGCCCGGCGCGGGCGGATTCCCCTGTTCGGGCGCGCACGAGCCGACGGTCACGGCCGTGCCCAGGGGCATGCCCGGGGGCACGCCCACGGACACGGACATGGGCACGGACACGGGCACGGACACGGGCATGCGATGTCGGCGGACGCCGACCGCCGTCTGCTGGCGGCGGCGCTCGCCCTGCTCCTGGCGTTCATGGCCGGCGAGGTGGTCGTCGGCCTCGCCGCCCGCTCCCTGGCGCTGATCACCGACGCCGGGCACATGCTGACCGACGCGTTCGCGATCGCGCTGGCGCTGGTGGCGATGCGGATCGCGGCGCGTCCCCCCAAGGGCGGCTACACCTACGGGCTGCGCCGCGCGGAGATCCTGTCGGCGCAGCTGAACGGGCTGACGCTGATCCTGCTGGCGGCGTACTTCGTCTACGAGGGCGTCTACCGGCTCATCGACCCGCCGGCGGTGGACGGCGGCATGGTGTTCTGGACGTCCCTGGCCGGCATCGCCGTGAACCTGGCGGCGACCTGGCTGATCGGCCGGGCCGACCGGCGCAGCCTCAACGTCGAGGGGGCGTTCCAGCACGTCCTCAACGACCTGTTCGCGTTCGTGTCCACGGCCGTCGCGGGCCTGGTGGTGTGGGTCTCCGGGTTCGCCCGCGCCGACGCGATCGCCTCGCTGGTGGTGGCCGCGCTGATGCTGAAGGCGGGGTACGGGCTGCTGCGCGACGCCGGGCGGGTGCTCATGGAGGCGGCCCCGGCGGGCGTGGACCCCACCGAGATCGGCGCGCGGCTGGCGGGGCGCCCCTGCGTGGAGGAGGTGCACGACCTGCACGTGTGGGAGGTCAGCTCCGGCTACCCCGCGCTGTCGGCGCACGTGCTGGTGGAGCCGCGGGGCGACTGCCACGCGGTGCGCCGCGATCTGCAGGACGTGCTGCGCTCCTCCTACGGGATCGTCCACACGACCCTCGAGGTCGACCACGTCGACGAGGACTTCCACTGCGAGGACCCGCACGGCCCCCGGCACGTGAACGGCTCGGGGGAACGGCACGACCACCTCGCCGACCCGGGCTGCGGCCACTGATCACGGAGGCGCACCGATCACGGACGCGCGCCGATCACGGCCGCGGCCGTCACACGATCTCGGCGGTGAGGACGGGCAGGGCGGCGCGCAGCTCGCGCTCCCAGTACGGCCAGTCGTGCGTGCCCTCGTAGAAGTGGGTCGACACCGGGATGCCCAGCGTTCTCAGCTTGCCGGTGAACTCGAGGGCCAGGGTGTGCGCGAGGGTCTCCAGGACGTCGCGGCGGCCCGTGTCCTCGGCGCCGTCGCGGCGCGCCCCGCCGCCGGGGGCGCCGTCGCCCGCGCTGACGTACAGCCGCACGCCGGACAGGCGGTCGGCCAGGTCGTAGGGGTTGTGCCGGCGCCACACCGCCCGCTGGGCGTCCGGGTCGCCCCACACGTCGGTCCAGGCGGCGCCGGGGCGGCCGATCGCCACGCCCAGTTCCACCAGGTCGGCCACGTCCAGGCCGCTCTCGTCCCGGTACAGGGTGTGGACGAAGCCGCTGAAGGAGGCCGCCGCCCGGAACAGACCCCGGTGGCGCGCCGCGTACGCCAAGGCGCCGGTGCCGCCCATGGCGTTGCCGGCGACGGCGCGCGCCGTCCCGGCGCCGTAGCCGCGTTCGAGGATCTGCCGCAGCTCCGTGAGGTGGAAGGTCTCCCATTGAGGCGGCCCGCCGGCGCCGCGATTCCACCAGTCGGTGCAGGAGGCGCAGGGGCCGCCGTCCGGCATGACGACGATGACGTCCAGGTCCTCGGTGAGCCCTTCGACGTCGGTGTGGGCGGTCCAGGCGGTGTGGCCGTCCTCGCCGTCGCCGCCGTACGCGCCGCTCAGCAGCCACAGCGCCGGCCAGGCGCGCGAGCCGTCCCGGCTCCAGCCGCGGGGCAGCAGCAGCCTGACCCGCGCGAGGCGGTCCAACACGGGTGACCGGATGGTCAGGTCGAGGATGCGCCGACCGACGCGGCGTTCTCCGATGACGGCCGCGCCGTCGTCGGCGCCGGCGGGGGCCCTGCGGCGGCGGCCGGGCACCCGCGCGGGCCCTTCCGGCGCGATCGACGCCAGCACTCCCGCGACCCCCGCGACCCCGGCGATCACGCCCATTCCGATCAAGCCGCGCCGCCCCATCGTCCGCCCCGCCGACATCTCGCGCTCCGCTTGACGGAATTGTCCCCGTTCTCCGGACGTCCAACGCAGAGTAACGGGGAAATAAAATGTGCGCGGCAGGTTCGCCGAGGACGGGGCGGGCGACCGACGTCAGGGGGATCGAATGGACGGCCCAGGACCCCGCGCGATGCGCAGCAAGTCGCAGCTGCAGGCGGCCATCCGCGACGGCGGACGCGCCGTGCTGGTCGTCAACGCGCGCTCGCGGCGCGGCCGCCGCCTGTTCGACCGGGCCCGGGAGCTGCTGGACGCGGCGGGCCTGCGGTTCGTCGAGACGGTCCCGGTGACCGACCCGGCGCGGCTGCGGGAGATCTTCACCGGCGTGCTGGCCCTGGAGCCGGACCTGGTGGTGGTCGGCGGCGGCGACGGCACGGTCGCCGAGGCCGTCAGCCACCTGGCGCACCGCGACGCCGCCCTCGGCGTGCTGCCGCTGGGCACCACCAACAACTTCGCCCGCAGCCTGGAGTTGCCGCTGAACCTGAAGGACGCGGTGGCGGTGCTGCGCGACGGCAAGGTCGCCGACGTGGACGTGGGCTGGGTGCGCGGCACCCGGCCCGACGGCTCGGGCGCCGAGACCGACGGCGGGCGCCTCATCTTCGCCAACATGGTCAGCCTCGGCCTGTCCGTGCACGTCGCCCAGCACGTCCCGCACGGCCTGAAACGGGTGCTGGGCCGGGGCGCCTACGCGCTGACGGCGGCGTGGCTGCTGCCGCGGCACGAGGCGTTCCGCGCCACCATCCGCGCCGGCGACCGGGTCCAGGAGGTCACCACGCACCAGTTGAACGTGGCCAACGGCGCCCATCACAGCGGCCAGCGCATCGCCCGCGACGCCAGCCCCGACGACCGGCTGCTGGCGGTGTACCGGCTGGGCGACGAGCGGCGGCTGCGGCTGGCGTCGGCGACCGCGCGGCACCAGCTCACCGGCCCGTGGCGGTCGCTGCGCGAGGACGCGTTCCTCACCACCGACGAGGTGCACATCGCCACCGACCCGCCGCTGCAGGTCGACGTGGACGGCGAGATCCGCGGCCGCACCCCGGTGACGGTGCGGCTGCTCGGCAACGCCCTGCGGGTGATCGTCCCGCAGTCCTTCGTGGACACCTGAGCCGTCGGCCCCGGGTCCGCGCCGTCCGGGCGGGCGGACGGCGCGAGTGATCGGTTCCGGCGGGCCCGGCGGGTTCGGCGCGGCGCCGGAAGGGGGAGGCATAACCGCATGGAGTCCGACATCCTCAGTGGGCTGAACCCCTTCGACATCTTCGACCGCGAGGCCGAGCGGCTGGACGCCTTCTTCGCCGAGCTGGGCCCCGACGACTGGGACCGGCCGTCCCGGTGCGCCGGCTGGTCGGTCCGCGATGTGCTGGCGCACCTGGCCGGGGCGGAGCTGTACAACCACGCCTGTCTGGACGACGAGCTCGACGTGCTGTTCAACCGCCTGGCCAAGGAGGGCGTGAGCGGCGTGGACGGATTCAACCAGTGGTGCGTCGACACCCGCCGCGGGCTGCCGGTCGCCGGGGTGCTGGGCGAATGGCGCCGCCAGAACGGCGACACGCGGCGCCGCATGCGCGAGCGCGGCGCCGACGCGATGCTGCCGACGATGGCCGGCCCGTACCCGGTGGGCCTGCAGGCCTTCCACTACGCCTCCGATTACGCCGCGCACGCCGACGACGTGGGCGTCCCCGTCGCGGAGGGCGAGGAGCCGGCGCGGTCGCAGTGGCGGGCCCGGGTGGCCCGGTTCGTTCTCGCCGAGCGCGGCTCGCCCGTGCGGGTCGAGGACGTCCCGGGCGGGGTGCGGGTGCTCCTGGACGGCCGGGCCGGCGGGGACGCCCGGGAGGCGCGGCTGTCCACGTCCGACTTCGTCGAGGCCGCCGTGAACCGGCTGCCCGACGAGCACCCGCTCGATCCGGAGCTGCGCGCGGCGCTGGTCTGCCTGGCCTGACCGGGCGGTCAGCCGACGGCGGACAGGTCGGCGAGGTCCTCGTCGGTGAGGCGCAGGCCCGCGGCGGCGATGTTCTCCTCCAAGTGGGCCGGATCGGACGTTCCCGGGATGGCGAGCATCACGGGCGACAGGGCCAGCAGCCCTGCCAGCAGCACCTGCGCCGTGGTCGCCCCGTGGCGCGCCGCGACCCGCCGGACGCGGTCGTCGTCGGGGAGGCCGAACCCGCCGAGCGGGAAGTAGGGCACGAAGGCGATCTTCTCGCGGGTGCACACGTCCAGCAGCGCGGTGTCCGCGGGCATCGTCACGTCGAAGCGGTTCTGCACCGCGGCCACCGGCGCGATCCGGCGCGCCTCGGCGAGCTGGGCGGCCGACACGTGGCTGACGCCCAGATGCCGGATCAGCCCCCGCTCGCGCAGTTCGGCCAGCACCGCGAACCGCTCCCCGATCGACTCGTCGCCGGGCGGCTCCAGGAGGCCGGGGCGCAGGTACACCAGGTCCAGCTGGTCGCGGCCGAGTTCGCGCAGGTTGCGCTCCACCTCGGCGCGCAGGTCCCCGGCGGCCAGCTCCCCCGTCGGCATGGCGTCGCCCGGCCCCCGGTACGGACCGACCTTGGTGGCGATCACCAGGCCGTCCGGGTACGGGTGCAGGGCCGCCCGGATGAGCTCGTTGGCGGACAGGTCGCCGTGGAAGTAGAACGCGGCGGTGTCGATGTGGTCGACGCCGAGCTCCACCGCCCGGCGCACGATCTTCAGCGCGGTGTCGCGGTCGTTCAGCCTGCCGGCACGCGGATCGCCGGGCAGGCGCATCGCGCCGAACCCCATCCTGGCGACCCGCAGGTCGCCGCCCAGCGTCCAGTGTCCGGCCGCGGTCGCGTCGATCTGTCTGGTCATGCCCCTCAGACTGCTCGGCGCCCCCGGCTCGGGCGAACGGCTGAGTGCGCACCTAGGCAGATGACCAATTGGTCATTATCCTCGGGGCGTACGGATCCCCCGCGCACACCGGACGGCAGCATGGACGCACCGCACGACGTCGTGATCATCGGGAGCGGGTTCGGCGGGATCGGCATGGCCGCCCGGCTGCTGCGGGCCGGGGTGCGGGACGTGGTGGTCCTGGAAAAGGCCGACGGGCTGGGCGGGACCTGGCGCGACAACACCTATCCCGGCGCCGCCTGCGACATCCCGTCGCACCTGTACTCGTTCTCGTTCGAGCCCAAGGTCGACTGGAGCCGCCGCTTCCCGCGGCAACAGGAGATCCTCGACTACCTGTGGCACGTGGCGCGCAAGTACGACGTGCTGCCGCTCATCCGGTTCGGCGCCGAAGTGACCGAAGCGCGGTTCGACGAAGAGGCCGGCCTCTGGCGGGTCTCCACCTCCGGCGGCGACCGGCTGGCGGCGCGGGTGCTGATCAGCGCGTGCGGGCAGCTCAACCGGCCCGCGCTGCCGGACATCGAGGGACGGGACTCCTTCGCCGGGCCCAGCTTCCACTCCGCCCGTTGGGACCACGGCGTCGACCTGTCCGGCAAGCGGGTGGCGGTGATCGGCACCGGCGCGAGCGCGATCCAGATCGTGCCGGAGCTCGCCACGACGGCCGAACGGCTGGTGGTGTTCCAGCGGTCGGCGCCGTACGTGATCGGCAAACCGGACCGGCCGTACCGGGCCTGGGAGAAGACGCTGCTGGCCGCCGTGCCGGGGCTGTACGCGCTGAGCCGCGCCAGGATCTACGCGCTGTACGAGGCGCGGGCCCTGGCCTTCATCAAGTACCCCGCGCTGATGCGGCTGCTGACGTGGCAGTTCCGGCGCATCCTGCGCGCCCAGGTCCCCGACCCTGGGCTGCGCGCCCGGCTCGTCCCCGACTACCCGATGGGCTGCAAGCGCATCCTGCTGTCCGACGACTACTATCCCGCGCTCACCCGCCCCAACGTCGACCTGGTCACCGATCCGATCACGCGGATCACCCCGTCCGGCGTCGAGGCCGGCGGCCGCGTCCACGAGGTCGACGTGATCGTCTACGCCACCGGGTTCCGCGGCGCCGACTTCGTGGGGCCGATGAAGATCGTCGGCCGGGGCGGCCTGACGCTGGACGAGGCGTGGCGCGACGGCGCCCGCGCCCATCTGGGCATCGCCGTCAGCGGCTTCCCCAACCTGTTCCTGCTGTACGGGCCGTACACCAACCTCGGCCACAACTCGATCATCTACATGCTGGAGTCGCAGTTCCGGTACGTGCTGGGATGCGTGCGGGCGCTGCGCCAGACCGGGCTGGCGTGGATCGACGTCCGCCCCGAGGCGCAGGACGCCTTCGACCGCCGGATGCGCGAGCGGATGCGCGCCACGGTGTGGGAGGCCGGCTGCGCGAGCTGGTACATGACCGCCGACGGCAAGGTCGTCAACAACTGGCCGGGGTTCACCTTCGCCTACCGGCGCGCCACGCGCCGCCCCGACCCGAGGCACTTCCGGGCGGGACGCGCCCGGCCGATCCGCCCCGCGGCCGCCGGGCGGGCGGCGGACCTCTAGGCTCGGGGCATGCCGACTGCATTGATCACCGGCGCCACCGCGGGCATCGGCGCCGCCTTCGCCCGCCGGCTGGCGTCCGACGGATTCGACCTGGTGCTGCTGGCCCGCGACGCCGAACGGCTGGAGCGGACGGCGCGGGAGCTCGGCGGCGCCTACGGGGTGCGGACCGAAGTGCTCGTCGCCGACCTGGCCTCCGACGAGGGGCTGGACGCCGCCGAGCGGCGGGCGCGCGACGGCGTGGACCTGCTGGTCAACAACGCCGGGTTCGGCCACGGCGGCAGGTTCCTCGACGTCCCCCTGGAGAACGAGCTGCGGATGCTGCGGGTGCACTGCGAGGCGGTGCTGCGGCTGACCCACGCGGCCCTGCCCGGCATGCTGGAACGCGGCCGCGGCGAGATCATCAACGTGTCGTCCACGGCGGCGTTCCTGGTGCGCGGCACCTACGGCGCGTCCAAGGCGTGGGTGGTGAGCTTCACCCGGGGCGTTGCCGAGGACATCGCCATGCGCGACGGCGGCCGCGGCGTGCGGGTGATGGCGCTGTGCCCCGGGTTCGTGCGCACCGAGTTCCACCAGCGGGCCGGGATGAACATGTCGGGCGTCCCCGACGCGCTGTGGCTGGACAAGGACAAGGTCGTCGACGCGGCGCTGCGCGACCTGCGGCGCGGCCTGCGGGTCAGCGTGCCCGGCGCCCAGTACAAGGCGCTCGTCGGCCTCAGCCGCCTGCTGCCGACCTCGCTCGTCGGCCGCGTCTCGTCGCGCACCGGCCGCCGCTATGACTGATCGCACCCCGGACGACGCCGCCGGGCCCGTCGGCGTTGCGGGCCCTCCCCGGCGGCGGGAATGCTGACGTCATGCGGGTCTTGGTGACGGGCGCGGCCGGATACGTCGGATACGCGGTGGGGCGGCGTCTCGTCGCGGCCGGGCACGAGGTCGACGGGCTGATCCGCCACCCCGACCAGGGCCTGCCGCCGGGGGTGCGGCCCCTGGTGTGCGACCTGCTCGACCGGCCGGCGCTGGAGGCCGTGCTGCGCGAACCGTACGACGCGGTGTGCCATCTGGCCGCGCTGACGAGGGTCCGCGAGTCGTTCGCGGAGCCGCTGCGGTTCTTCGAGGTCAACGTGCAGGGCACGGTCAACCTGCTGGGCCTGCTCGCCCCCGGCACGCGCATGGTGTACGGGTCGACCGCCGCCGTCTACGGCACCCCCGAGTGGCAGCCGATCCACGAGGACCAGACGCCCGCGCCGACCAGCCCCTACGGCGCCTCGAAGCTGGCCGCCGAGCAGGCGGTGCGCTTCCACGCCCGCACCGGCGCGATCGGCGCGGTGGTGCTGCGCACGTTCAACGTCGCGGGCTCGGTGGACGGACGCGGCGACCCCGATCCGACCCGGCTGATCCCCAAGGCGCTGGCCGTGGCGGCGGGCCGGGCCCCGCACCTGGAGATCAACGGCGACGGCGGCGCGGTCCGCGAGTACGTGCACGTCGACGATCTCGCCGAGGCCCACGTCCTCGCGCTGGACGCCGCCCGGCCCGGCGAGGACCGCGTCTACAACGTCGGCAGCGGCATCGGGGTGTCGGTCCGCGACGTGGTGGCGGCCGTGGAGAAGGTGACGGGCCGCCGCGTGCCGACGGTGCACCGCCCGCCCCGGCCCGAACCGCCCCTGCTGATCTCCGACGCCACCGCCGTCCGCCACGACCTGGGCTGGCGTCCGCGGCGGTCGGAGCTGCCGCAGATCATCGCCGACGCGTGGGCCGCCCTCACCCGCGCGAACGGATAAACTCCCAGCGTGTCCGAGCCGAAGTTCGAAGTCCAGATGCTTCACGACCGTGTCATGATCAAGGTCGAGAAGGAGCCCGGGGAGCGGCGCAGCACCAGCGGCATCGTGATCCCGGCCACCGTGGAGCAGTCCAACCGGCTCGTCTGGGGCCAAGTGTGCGGCGTCGGCCACCACGTGCGCACCGTCAAGGTCGGCGACCGGGTGCTGTTCCATCCCGAGGATCAGTACGAGGTCGAGATCCAGGGCGAGAACTACCTGGTCATGCGGGAGCGGGATCTGCACGCCATCGCCAGCGAGCGCCCCGAGCACGGCACCGGCCTCTACCTTTGACCGCGTCCCTCCCCCGGGGGCGCCCACGCCGGCGTTGATCGCGGGCCGCCGCGTCCACGGGCCGCCACCAGGACGGCATCGCTCGGGAACGCCGAGGAGGATTCCGCTTCCGGCATCGCAGGGACGGCGCGAAAGGACGGCACGAAGCGGCGACTGTACCAACAGGGCGGCATGACAGGGCGGGCATGACAGGGCGGGCATGACAGGGCGCGGACGACAGAGCGCCGTATGACAGGGGCGGGTCGACAGGGGGCGAACCACGTCCGGGGATGCGCATCGGCGCGCCCGCCGGCTCCCCGGTCCAGGACTTCCCGCCGGGCGGCACGGACGACGGCCGCGGTCGGCGGACCGCCTTCCCGATGCCTCCGCGCGCCGCACGCGCCGCGAGGACGCCCGTCACACCGCGACGACGGCCGTGGAGCCCCGCCGGTGCTTGCGGACGCGCAGCTGCGCGGGGATGCGGGTACGCAGCTCCGCGACGTGGCTGACGATGCCGACGGCGCGGCCGCCGTCGCGCAGCCCGTCCAGGACGTCCATCACCTCGTCGAGGGTCTCCTCGTCGAGGCTGCCGAAGCCCTCGTCCACGAACAGGGTGTTGATCTCGGTGCCGCCCGCCTCGGCGGTGACCACGTCGGCCAGGCCGAGCGCCAGCGCCAGCGAGGTGACGAACGACTCGCCGCCCGACAGGGTGACCGGGTCGCGGGCCTGGCCCGTCCAGGCGTCCGCCACGCGCAGGCCGAGCCCGCCGCCGCTCCTGCTGCGGTCGCCCGCCGCCTTGTCGACGGTGTGGACGAGCGCGTACCGGCCCGCCGACATGCGCGCCAGCCGGTGGTTGGCGGCGGCGACGACCTGCTCCAGCCGCGCGGCCAGCACGTACGCCGACAGCGACATGGCGTCCCGGTTGTCCGGCGACTTGCCGGAGGCCAGGCCCGCCATCCGCTCGGCGACGGCGTGGCGGCGGGCGGCCGGGCGCCAGTCGGCGACGCGGGCCGCCAGCTCGGCGCGCAGCTCGGCGAGGCGTTCGCGGCGGCGCCGGGCGTTCGCCGCGGCCGACGCCGCGGCCGTGTACGCCGCCTCGGCCGCCTCCTCCGCGCGCCGCAGCGCCTCCAGGTCGGGCGCGGGGGCCTGCGCGGCGGCCGCGATGTCCGGGTCGTCGAGGACGGCCTGGACGCGGGCCAGCTCGTCGTCGTGCCGGCGGGCCTGCTCGGCGAGGTCGCGGCGGCGGGCCTCGTCCAGGTCGGCGGCGAGCGCGTCGTCGGGGCCGGCGAAGCCCGCGTCGGCCGCCGCCCGGGCCGCCGCGGCGCGGGCGGACGCCAGCTCGGCGGCGGCGCGGTCGGCGTCCTGCGCCGCCCGCACGGCGGCGGCGAGCGCGTCGGCCTCGCCGCGCAGCCGGTCGATGCGGGCCTCGAGCGTGGGGTCGTCGCCGCGCGCGGCGTCGAGGTCCTCGCGCAGCCGGGACTGCTCGTCCGCCCGTTCCCGGTCGCGTGCGCGGTGGTCGGCCAGGGCGCCGCGGACGCCCTCGAGTCGGGTCCGGGCCTGGTCGAGCTCCTGTTCGCGGCGGCGCAGCTCGGCGTCGAGGCGTTCGGCGTCGGCGGCGCGGCCGGTCAGCTCGGCCAGGGCGCGCTCGGCGGCGTCGAGCTCGGCGGCAAGGGCCTCGACGGGCGCCTCACCGGCGATCTCCAGTCTGGCGTCCAGATCGGCGCGCAGAGACTCGATCTTCGCGGCGGCCTTCTCACGCCGGTCCCGGGCGCGCTCGTAGGCCGCCTGGGCGCGTTCCTCGTCCTCCTCCCCCGGAACGTGGCCGCGGGAGACGGCGGGCTCAGGATGCTCGCGCGCCCCGCACACCCGGCACGGTTCGCCGGGGACCAGGTCGCGGGCGAGCGCGGCGGCCATGCCGTCCAGCCGGGCCTGCCGCAGCTCCTGGAGCCGGTCGCGCGCCTCCTGCGCGGCGTCGACGGCGGCGCGGTGCTCCTGCTCCGCCTCGGCGAGCTGCCCGGCCACCCGGTCGCGCCATTCGGCGGCCGCGAGAACGTCCCTGGCGCGCTTCACCCTGGCCTCGGCCCCGGGCCGTGCGGCGGCGGCGATGCGGGCGTCGTCCAGGCGCGCCCGCAGCTCCTCGACGACGCCGGGCAGCGCCTCCAAGGCGTCGGCGAGCCGCGCCTCCTCCCCCTCCAGCCGGGCCAGCTCTTCCGCCAGCGCGGTCCGCTCCTCGCCGATCCGGCGCAGCCGCTCGGCGTCGGCGCGCCTGCCGTCCAGGACGGCGATCTCCTCGCGGCGGGCGCCTTCGGCCTTCACCAGCACGTCCTCCGCGGCGCCTGGCGGCACCAGCTCCCCCACCCGGGCGCGGGCGTCGGCGGCGAGGGCGCGCGCCCGGTCGGCCTCCCGCCGCCGGGACGCGGCCTCGCGGATGAGCGGCACCACCCGGTCGGCGCGGGCGGCGGCGTCGAGCCGGTCGGCGAGCGCGGCGCGCCAGGACGCCCGCTCCCGCAGGGCGGCGCGGCGCCGCACGGCCTCGGCGTGCCGGGCCTGCCGGTCGTGCAGCGCGCGCCCCTGGTCGGCGGCGGCGCGCGCGGCCTCCCGCGCCTCGCCGGCCTCGGCGAGCAGGCTCTCGGCGACGGCGAGCAGGTCGGCGTGGTGGGCCTCCAGCTCGGCGGCCCACGCGGGCAGCGCCTCGACGTCGTCCGGAGGCTCGGGACCGGGCTCGCCCGGCCGCGGCGCCGGGACGAGCGGACGCGCGGCGTCGCGCGGGGACGCCGAACCGGTGATCTCGGCGACGCGGTCGGCGGTCGCCACGGCGGCGGCGCGCAGGTCGGCGGCCTCGCGGTGGGCGTCGCGGCGCCGGTCGGCCAGCCACTGCTCCGCCTGCGTGAAGATCTCGGCGGCGAACAGCCGCTCCAGCACCTTGCGGCGGTCGTCGGCCTTGGCGCGCAGGAACCCGGCGAACTCGCCCTGCGGCAGCATGGCGACCTGGCAGAACTGCTCGCAGGTCATGCCGAGGAGCCGCCCGATCAGGTCGCCCGCCTCGTCCAGCCGCGTGGCCAGCGCCTCCCACTCGCCCTGTTTGAACTCCTCCACGACGACCTTGGCCTGCTCCACCCGGGTGCCCCGGCCGCGCAGCTTGGGCCGCTCCCACTTGGGCGAGCGCGTGATGCGCAGCCGCCGCCCCCGGATCGTCGTCTCCAGCACCACTCTCGGTGCCGTGCCGGGCGGGGCGTGGTCGCTGCGCAGGGCGGTGGCCTCGTTGCGGCTGCGGGCGCCCGGCACCCTGCCGTAGAGCGCGAAGCACACCGCGTCCAGGATGCTGGTCTTGCCCGCGCCGGTCTGCCCGTGGATGAGGAACAGGCCCGCGTCCGACAGCGCGTCGAAGTCGATCCGCTCGGTGCCGGAGAACGGCCCGAACGCGGTGATCTCCAGGTGGTGCAGCCTCACCGGGCGGCCTCCTTCCGGCGGCACGCTTCGAACGCCTCGCGCAGCAGCGCCCGTTCGTCGTCGTCGGGCGGGGCGCCGGTCACCTCGGCCACGAAGTCGGCCGCGATCTCCAGCTCGGACTTCTCCCGCACCCGCCGCGCCCAGGTGCGCCCGGTCCGCTCGCCGCCGCCCTCCGGCTCGTGGCCGAGCACGAGGACGTGCGGGAAGCGGCGGCGCAGCCGCTCCATCGCGCCGGCGGGCCGGTCCGGATCGGTGAGGGTGATCTGCAGCCAGCTGTCGCGGTGGGCGTCGTGGCGCGGGTCGGTCAGCAGGTCGTCGATGCGGCCGCGCAGCCGCTTGAGGCGGCGCGGCACGGGCGCCTCCACGAACTCCGCCGACACCGCGCCGTCGTCGGCCAGGTCGACCAGCCAGGACCCCTTGACGTGGTGCTCCTCGGAGAACGAGTAGGCCAGCGGGGAGCCGCAGTAGCGGACCCGGTCGGTGATCCGCTGCCGTCCGTGCAGGTGGCCCAGCGCCACGTAGTCGACGCCGTCGAACACCCCGACCGGGACGTTCGCCGCGCCGCCGACCGAGATGTCGCGCTCGCTGTCGCTCGTCTCCGGCCGCGGGGCCTCGCCGCCGGTGACGAACGCGTGCGCCAGCACCACCGAGCGGACGCCCGCGCCGCGGCGGGCCAGGTCGGCGCGGACGCGGCGCATCGCGGCGGTGAGCGCGGCGGTGTGCCCGCGCTCGTCCAGGCCCCAGTCGCCGCGCACCAGGTCGGGCTCCAGGTAGGGGACGCCGTAGACGGCGACGCCGTCGATCAGCACCGGCTCGCCGACCGCCGCGGGATCCGTCCGCACGTGCACGCCGGAGGCGTCCATCAGGCCCGCGCCGAACCCGAGCCGCCGCGCCGAGTCGTGGTTGCCGGAGATCAGCACCACCCGGGCGGTCTCCCGCAGCCGCGTGAGCGCCTCGTCGGCCAGCCGCACCGCGTCCACGGACGGCAGCGCCCGGTCGTAGACGTCGCCGGAGACCAGCACGGCGTCCACGCGTTCCGACCGCGCGGTCTCGACCAGGTGGTCGATGAACCGGCCCTGGGCGTCGAGCAGGTCCTCGCGGTGGAACGTCCTGCCCAGGTGCCAGTCGGAGGTGTGGAGGAATCGCATGTCCCGGCCACCATAGGCGTCACCACCGACACATCAGGCACAGAAACGCCGACAAGCCCCAAAGGATCACGCCGGCCGTCGACCGGACCCGCCGCCCGTCCCCGGACGCCCTCCGGCGGGCTCGCGACGGCCGCTTCTGCCTTAGGGTTGCGGCGTGAACGAGCGTCCCTACGTGCTCTTGAGCTGCGCCATGTCGGTCGACGGTTACATCGACGACGCGAGCCCGCAGCGGCTGCGGCTGTCGACGCCCGCCGACTTCGACCGGGTCGACGCCGTGCGCGCCGGCTGCGACGCCATCATGGTCGGCGCGGGCACCGTGCGGCGGGACGACCCCAAGCTGCTGGTGCGCTCCCCCGCCCGGCGCGAGCAGCGGGTGCGGCGCGGCCTGCCGCCCGACCTGACCAAGGTCACGGTGACGTCCAGCGGCGACCTCGACCCGGACTCCCGGTTCTTCACCACCGGGGAGTCGCCCAAGCTGGTGTACGCGCCGCCGGGCGTGGCGCCCAAGCTGGCCGATCGGCTGGCCGGGCGCGCCGAGGTCGTCGAGGCGGGCGATCCGGTGAGCCTTCCCGCGATGCTGGCGGACCTGGCGCGGCGCGGCGTGCGGCGGCTGATGGTCGAGGGCGGCGGCGGGGTCCACACCCGGTTCCTGACCGCCGGGCTGGTGGACGAGCTGCAGCTGGTGGTGGCGCCGTTCTTCATCGGCGACCCGGCGGCGCCGCGGTTCGTCGGCGCCGGGGTGTTCCCGCAGAGCCCGGCCGCGCCGATGCGCCTGGAGGAGGTCACCCGCATCGGCGACCTGGTGCTGCTGCGGTATCTGGCGGGCGGCGGCCGCTGATGGACGGCGCCGCCCCGCCGGCTCCGCCGCCCGCCCCGCCGGCGGCCGCCGCCCGGCGCGGGGACGACCTGCGCTGGCTGGCGCTGGCGTGCGACCTGGCGGCGCAGTGCCCGCCGTCGGCGACGGCGTTCTCGGTCGGCGCGGTGATCGTGGACGCGGACGGCCGGGAGCTGGCCCGCGGCTTCTCCCGCGAGACCGACCCGCAGGCGCACGCCGAGGAGACCGCCCTGGCCAAGATCGGCGCGGTCCTCTGGACGGGGTCGGAGTGGACGGGGCGGGGCCGGACCGGCCCGGATCCGCGGACGCGGGAGCGGCTCCGCGGCGCCACGATCTACAGCTCGCTGGAGCCGTGCGGGCGGCGGCTGTCGCGTCCCCGCACCTGCGCGGAGCTGATCCTGGCGGCCGGGATCCGGCGGGTGGTGTTCGCCTGGCGCGAGCCGCCGCTGTTCGTCGAGGGCGAGGGCGTGGAGCTGCTGCGCGCGCGGGGCGCGCAGGTCGTCGAGCTGCCCGAACTGGCGGCGCGCGCCCGCGAGCCCAACGCGCACCTGCTGCCGTGACCCGCGGATGAGACGGGCGTCTCATCCGGCTCTTGCCAATCCCCGGGGGCTCCGTGCGATGCTGTGACCAAGCAAGCATTCGGTCAAACCGTGGCGGAGGTGCGGCGGCATGCACGAGCACGACCGGCTGTTCATCGACGGCGACTGGACCGCCCCGGCCGGCACCGGCGCGATCGAGGTCGTCTCGCCGCACACCGAGGAGGTGATCGGGCGGGTGCCCGAGGGCACCGCGGCCGACGTCGACGCCGCCGTGGCCGCCGCCCGCCGCGCGTTCGACCGCGGGCCCTGGCCGCGCATGACGCCCGCCGAGCGCGCCGAGGTCCTCGGCCGGCTCGCCGCGCTCTACGCCGACCGGCAGCAGGAGATGGCCGACCTGATCACCGCCGAGATGGGCTCGCCGATCCTGTTCTCGGTGTTCGGGCAGGCCGCGATGTCGCAGCTGGTGCTGCAGTACTACGTCGACCTGGCCGCCCGGTTCGCCTGGGAGGAGGAGCGCGCGGGCATGCTCGGCCCGGTCACCGTGGCGCGCGAGCCGGTCGGCGTGGTCGCGGCGATCTACCCGTGGAACGCCCCCCAGTTCACGCTGATGCTGAAGCTGGCCCCCGCGCTGATCGCGGGCTGCACGGTGGTGGCCAAGCCGTCGCCGGAGGCGCCGCTGGACGCCTACCTGCTCGCCGAGTGGATCAGGGAGGCGGGTGTTCCGGACGGCGTGGTCAACATCGTGCCCGCCGGACGGGAGGTCGGCGCGCACCTGGTGGCGCACCCGGACGTCGACAAGGTGGCGTTCACCGGCTCCACCGCGGCGGGGCGCAAGATCGCCGCGGTGTGCGGGGAGCTGCTGCGGCCCGTCACCCTGGAGCTGGGCGGCAAGTCCGCGGCGATCATCCTGGAGGACGCCGACCTGGACGCCACCATGGAGGGCCTGAAGACGGCGTCGCTGATGAACAACGGCGAGGCGTGCGCCGCACAGACGCGCATCCTGGCGCCGCGCAGCCGCTACGACGAGGTCGCCGAGGCCCTGGCCGCCATGGTCGGCGGGCTGGCCGTGGGCGACCCGGCCGACTACTCCACCGAGATCGGGCCGCTCGTGGCGCGGCGCCAGCGGGAGCGGGTGGAGGGCTACATCCGGCTCGGCCAGGAGGAGGGCGCCAAGATCATCACCGGCGGGCTGGAGCGGCCGCGCGACCGCGGCTGGTACGTGGCGCCCACCGTCTTCGCCGACGTCCGCAACGACATGCGCATCGCCCAGGAGGAGATCTTCGGGCCGGTGCTGGCGCTGATCCCGTACGAGGACGAGGACGACGCCGTGCGCATCGCCAACGACAGCTCCTACGGGCTGGGCGGCTCGGTGTGGACCGCCGACGTCGACCACGGCGTCGAGGTCGCCCGCCGCATCCGCACCGGGAGCTGCGGCGTCAACCTCTACGTGCTCGACCCCAACACGCCGTTCGGCGGTTTCAAGGACAGCGGTCTCGGCCGCGAGCTCGGCCCCGAGGGGCTGACGGCGTACCTGGAGCACAAGAGCATTCCCCGACCCGCCTGATCCCGGCGAACCCGGCGGGTCCAGCGGTTCGATTCCACGTTCGAGGGGCCGGGGCCGTACCGTAGTGCGCCGTGTCCCCCACCAACGATGCTCCGAGCCTGGACGACGTGCTCGTCGGCGAGGCGGTGCTGGGCGTCTACCGGCAGATGTTCGCCGCGCTGGCGCGCGACAGCGGCGCCGTCGTGGACGACCCGGAGATGGTGGACGTGGCGGAGACGCTCCTCGCCGCGTTCGCCGACGCCGGGGAAGAGGGGCTGAGCCACGAGCAGATGCGGCACGTGTGCCGCCGCTACCCCGCCGAGGTGTTCGAGAACCGGCTGCGCGTGCTCAAGGGCCTGGGCGCCATCCGGGAGGTGTTCCCCAAGCCGAACCAGCTGCGCTACCGCGCGTCGTTCACCAGCGTGGTGGGGCTGATGTTCATCCGGCGGATGATGCGGGACGGCGGCCAGAGCGAGATGCACCGGCTGCTGGCGCTGGAGCAGCTCAACGTGGCCGACCCCCGGATGACGGCCGAGCAGGCGCGTGAAGGGGCCGAAGGGCTGGCGCGGGCGTTCCGGCTGTGGAGCGTGGAGCTGGTCACGCTGACCAACGGGACGATCGAGGAGCTGCGCGAGCAGGCCCCGAAGCTGTGGGGCACCGAGGAGATCCTCCAGCGGGCCGAGCGCCTGCACGGCGCGATCCTGCGGCGCTGGCCGCAGCTGGACCGCGCCTGCACGGACCTGCGCGCCGCCATCTACGCCTACGGGGACGCCTCGCGGCGCGCCGCCGCCCGGCTGTCGGACTCGGCGGGCACGACGCGCAACCTCACCCTGCTTCCGCCCGAGACGTGGCGCACGTTCGCGCGCACCGCCTCCCGGGAGGAGCTGGCGGCCGTGCTGGACGGGTTCGTGTTCGACGCGCCGGCGCCGTGGCACGAGCCCGCGGCGGTGGTGTCGGCGGTGGAGGACGGGCCTCGCACGACTCCGCCCCGCCCGGCGCCGCCCCGTCCGTCCGTGCCCGACCCGGGGCTGTCGGAGGACGCGGCGAGCGACGACGCCGCGGCCGAGCGCCTGCGCGACGTCGCCGAGCAGGTCCTGAGGGGACGCGACAGGGTCGCCGTGGAGGAGGTGCTCGACCGGGACTGGGCGGCCGCACGGCGCCTGCTGGCCGACCTGTCGTCGGCGCACCTGCACCCGGAACTGCCCTACAGGCTGGTGTGGTCGGACGGGCTGGCGTGCCGTCCCGACGGGTCGCCCACGTGGCTGTCCCCCGGCGTGTTCGAAAGGACCGGCCCGTGACCCCGCCCGTGCCTCCGGAGGTGCTCGCCCGCGCGCGTGCGCGTCTGCTGGGGGCGCCCGCGATCCCGGTGTCGGAGCCCGTTCCGCCGGGGCTGCCCACGGCGAGCGACGGCTCGAGCGTCTGGCTGCTGCCTCCGTGGCCCGACGGCGCCACCCCGGCGCTCCTGGAGGAGTACGACATCGCGCCCATGCCGCTGGACCGGCCCGGCCAGGCGCGCCGCGTCCTGGCCGCCGCGCTGCGCTGCTGCTGGACGCGCCTGGACGACGCGCCCTGGCCCGGCGAGCCCGCCCCCGTCGGGGACGTGCTGGAGGTGTACGTGCGCATGTCGCGGGGCGACGCGGAACTGGCGCGCCGCTGGGCGACCGGCGAACTGCGCCGCCTGCACGACACCGGATGGCTGCTGCTGGACGAGGACACCGCGACCGTGCGGACCGGCCCCCGCATCGCCCTGTGGCCCGAAGGCTCCCTGGGGCCGCTGCGCGACCTCGTCCGCCGCCTGCCCCAGCCTCCCGAGCCCCTCCCCCACGTCGACGCGCAGGGCGGCGCGGGAGAGCCCGTGGAGGACCCGGGTGAGTGAGCTTTTCGAGCCGCTGCTTCGGTCCTACGACGAGAAGCGGCGCGCGGAACTCGTCGCCGCCTACATGGCGGTGGAGCACGCGGCCGAGCCCGTGCCGGAGGTGCGCTTCCCGGCGCTGCGCGAGCCCGCGTTGCGCCGCACGCTCCAGGAGATGCTCGCGCTGACCGGACGCACGCTGGTGCGCACGACCGCCAAGGGCGGCCCGACGCGCTGGATCTCCGCCTACCGCGACGACGTCGCCGAGGCGCTGGCGGCGGATCCGGCGTGCGTGCCGCCGCCGGACGAGCGCGCCGTCCTGACGCTGATCCTCATCCACTCCGTGGCGATCCCCCGCGCGGCCGGCCTGCTGCCGGACGACTCGTGGCTGTCGCCGTACCCGACCCCCTTGGACGAGCTGCGCCGCCGCTCCCAGCTGCCCATCGGGGAGCTGGAGGCCGCCCTGCGGCGCCTGCGCCTGGCGGGCCTGGTGTCGCAGGTGAAGGCGGGCCCGGACGAGCAGGGCGGCTTCGTCCCGGGGCCGCAGTTCCACCGCCTCACCGAGGCCGCGCGCCGCCGCCTGCAGGAGGAGCTGATCCTCGCCGCGGGCCCGGACTCGCCGCTGGCCGCCGCCATCCGCGCCCGCCGCCACAGCCGCGCCCGCGCCGCCGCCCAGGCCGACGCCCGGCGCGCCGAGGGCGCGCGCACCGACGCCGGACAAGCCGACGCCGCCGAGAAGACGGACCGGGGGGAGATCGCATGACCGCCGTCCTCGAACCGCTGGTGCCCGGACCCGCGCGCCGGGCCGGGGACGACGAGAACATCGTCGGGGACCGGGTGCTCATCGCCGTGCAGGCGGTGAACATCTCGCGGCTGTCCACGCATCCCGTGCCCACCGTGCCCGGCACGCTCATCGTGGTGGCCGGACAGGGCCCCAAGGACTCCAACGGCGCGGGCAAGTCGTCGTTCATCGCCGCCATCACCGCGCTGCTGGGCGACGAGCAGTGGCGGTTCGCGTCCGGGGCGCGCGCCGTCGCCGAGCTGCTGTTCAACGCCGAGCTGGCGGCGCAGGGCGAAGGGCAGTGGGCCAGCGCCGACCACGGCTACATCATCGGCGTGTTCGACCACGCCGACGCCCCGGAGGCGGACGGCTCGTCGGCGGTCACGGTGTGGCTGCGCGTCAACGCCGACGCCCCGCACCTGGAGATCCGCTGGCGGCGCGGGGTGCACCTGGCGTCGGCGCCGTCGGAGGCCGAGCGGGTGTCGCTGGCCGACCGGCTGTGGGCGGGCCTGCCGCGCAGCGCCGGGCGCCGCGACTTCGTCGCCAAGGACCTGACGCGGGTGCTGTACGGCGGGCAGGTGCGGTGCGTGTCGTTCCTGTCCACGTCGGTGCGGTCGAAGGTGGCCACCAACCTGCTGTCGCAGCCGCTGAACGAGATCCCGCCGGAGCGGATCTTCAGCGCGATCGCCGCGCTCACCGGGCTCGACCGGGAGCTCGAGGCCGAGCGGGTGTCGCGGGCCGAGGAGCACCGGGAGCGGGCCAAGGCCGCCGAGGCGGCCGAACGGCTGGCCGCCTGGGAGCGCGAGGCCGCGGCGCTGCTGAAGACCTTCGACCGCCGCGACCGGGCCCGCGAGCAGGTGGCGGCGGCGGTGCGCCACTGGCGGACGCGGCAGGCGCGGCTGCTGGTGGACGCCGTCCAGGCCGACGCCGCGCACGCCGCCGAGCTGGAGCGGCTGCACCGCGAGGCCGCCGAGGCGGCCGAGGCGATCAAGGCGGCGGAGCGGGAGGTCGAGCAGCTCACCGGCGGCGCGCTGGACGCCCGGCTCGCCGAGGCGGGCGCCGCGCTGGCCGAGCTGAAGGGCCGGGCGGACCAGCTCGGCGCGGACAAGGCGGTGGCCCGCAACCGGCTGGAGGAGCTGCGCCGCCGGGTGTCGGCGCTGGAGGACCGGCGCCGCGACGCCGACGGCCGCGACGCGGACGCGGCGCGCCGCGAGCTGGCCGAGGCCGAGGCGCGCCGCGACGAGGCGCAGCAGGAGTTCGGCATGGCCCGGGGCGCGGTGGCGCGGGCGGAACGGGAGCTGGCCGAGGCCGAGGCCGGGGAGGGCAGCGCCCCGGCGCAGATCCGCGCGCTGGCCGCGGCGGGCGTCCCGGCGGTCGGGCTGCTGGACGCGGTGGAGCTCGCCGAGGACGTGCGCGAACGCTGGGAGGCGGCGCTGTGGCCGTACCGGGAGGCCGTCGTGGTCGGCCCGGACGATCTGGACGCCGCGCTGGAGGCGCTGCGCGGCATGCCCGGCTCGATGATCGTCCCGGCGGACGGCGGGCTGCCCGCCGACGCCGACGCCGCCCCGCGCGACGGCCATCCCGAGGGCGTGCGCTGCGCGCTGCCGCTGGGCCGGTTCTTCTCCGCCCTCGACGCCGGGGACGGCTCGGGCGTCGTCATCGTCGGCGGATTCCCCGAGCCGGTGACCGGCCGGGTGGCCCGGGTGCAGGCGGCCCGGGCCGCGCTGGAGGAGGCGCGCGAGGCGCTGGAGGCGGCCCGGGAGCGCACCGCCGAGGCCGCCGCCGACGTGGCGCAGGCGCGGCGGCGCCTGGCGGGCGCGCAGGCCGCGGCCGAACTGGAGCTCGTCCGCGAGCAGATGACGCAGGTGCGGGAGCGGCTGGAGGAGGTGGCCGCGAGCGAGGAGAGCCTCGGGCCGCGGCTGGCGGCGGCCGAGCAGGAGCTGCGCCGCCTGCAGGCCAAGGCCGACACCCGCGCCCTGGAGGCGGACCGGCTGCGGGGGCGCCGCGAGGCCCACGAACGCGCCCGCGACCAGATCCGCGCCCGGATCGCCGACCTGGAGGGGCGGCGCGCCGCCCTCGGCCTGGCCGACCTGGAGAAGGAGTGGGGCGGGTCGCGGGACGCGGCCGCCGAGTGGCTGGACGCGCTCACCGACGACGAGAAGACCTGGACGCCCGACGAGTGGTGGCTCACCGCGGAGAAGCACCTCTCCGAGGCGCTGCGCCTGGTCTTCCCGGACGGGATCTCCGACGAGGACATGCCCGAGGAGATCCGCTTCCTGCTGCGGGAGCGCACCGAGGGCGAGGGGCGCCGCACCGACCGGGAGCGCTCGACGTTCCCCCGTCTGGTCAAGGCCCTGGAGGGGTACCTGCGGCAGCAGGAGGACTACGAGCGGCACCAGCGGCGGCAGATCGAGGTGCAGATGGCCGCGCGCCGCGCCGACCTGGAGAAGGCCCAGAAGGGCGCCGAGGAGGCGGCGGGCGCGGCCGAGGCGCACCGCGCCGCGCTCACCGCGGCGATCCGCACCCGGCTGCAGCGCGTCGCCGAGGAGTTCGAGAAGCTGGACCTGGAGTACGGCGGCTACGGGGCGACGCTGGAGTTCCCCACGCCCGAGCCGCCCGCCGACCCCGAGCAGGAGTGGCGGTGGCGCGTCACGCCCAAGTGGCGCCGCTCGGACGGCCAGCGGTACGTGCCCTACAACCGGCGCGCCAACACCGCGCTCATGGACGAGAAGGCCGTCAAGCTGGTGTGCGCGGCGGCGCTGGCGTCCTCCGGCGGCGGCCGCCTGTGCCTGGTGCTGGACGAGCTGGGCCGCAACCTGGGCAAGGAGCACCGCAAGGAGGCGGTGGCGCTGTTCCGGGAGATCGGCGAGTCGCACGGCATCACCGTGATCGGCGCGTTGCAGGACGACATGGAGCCGTACGCGATCGACGCGTGCGGGCAGTACATCAAGCTGCGCCGCTCGTCCGACACCATGCCCTACAACGAGCCGCCCGTCGTGGTCGGGTACGACCGGCACGCGGCTCGGGTGCGGGCCCTGGCCCGGCAGATCGGCGCGTCCCGCCCGGCCGACGGCTGACGTTCCGGGGGCGGTCCCGCCGCGCCGGCCCGGCCGCGGCGGCCGCCCTCAGCCCCGCCTGGCCGCGCCCCGCCTGGCCGCGCGGACGCGCAGGCAGACGAGCACGGCCAGGAGCAGCAGGGTGGCGGTCACGCCGAACGTCCAGGCGAGCTCGCCGCCGGACCGCTGGTCGTCCAGCGGCGCGACGCCCCAGGTCCGTCCCAGGCGGCTGAACCAGCCCTCGGCCAGCGCGTCGTCGGAGCCGGTGATGACGAGCCCGAACCCCACGTGGAACGGAAGCGACGCCGCCAGCAGCAGGGCGCCGCGCAGCCACCGTCCGGGATCGAGGGCGGCCCGCAGGTAGAACACGCCGGCCGCCACGAATACGACCAGGGCCAGCGAGTGGACGGCGTGGTTGCGCAGGGACGCCTCGAACAGCGAGGTGAAGTAGAAGCCGTAGAGAGCGGCGACGAAGACCGCCGGCGCGACGACGGGATGGCCGAGCAGCCGGACGCCGCGGCTGCGCGCCGCCGCGTCGATCAGCTGCCGCGGCCGACCCTCGGGAAGCGCGCGCAGCGCCAAGGCGACCGGCGCGCCGAGCAGCAGCAGGAGCGACGCCGGCAGGCTCACCGCCATGTGCTGCAGCAGGTGGTCGCTGAACAGCACCATGCTGTAGCGGGCCAGCCCGCTGCACGTCGCGACCAGCACGATCGTCAACCCGGCGTACCACGCCGCGACGCGCGCGAGAGGCCAGGCGCCGCCGCGGGCGCGCAGCCGCACGACGCCCGCCCCGTACAGGACGCCGCCGAGGACGACCAGCGCGCCGCACAGCGGGTCGATCCACCAGTCCAGAGCGTAGGCGGACAGGCTCGGCGGGCCGGGGAGCGGGAAGCCGAGCCGCAGCTCCACCGGGTCGAGCGTGTCGCTGGCCAGTTCGGGCGGCGGCGTCCGCGACAGCCCGGTGGCCAGCGCCATCACGGCGGCCATGACGAGGATCTCGACGGCGGCGACGCGCAGGAACGTCCCGGCGGCGCGCCCGGACCGCAGCCGCGGGATGCTCGCGCGGCGGTGCCGCCAGCCCAGCGCGCCCAGCGCCCCGAGCACGGCGATCTTGGCCGCGACCAGCGCCCCGTACCGGGACCCGAGGTCGACCCCGCCCAGCCGGATCCACGCGTTGACCGCGCCGCTCGCCCCGACCGCCGCGAAGCACACCAGCGCCAGCGCGCTGTAGCGGGTGACGATCTCGGCGGCGTGGTCCCCGGCCCACCGGACGGCCGCGGCGAGCGCGACCAGCCCGCCGACCCACACGGCCGCGGCGACGACGTGCGCCGCCAGGCTGTAGACGGCGAGCGTGTGGAAGGAGGCGTCCGCCGCGTGCCCGGTGAACGACGGCGGCAGCAGCGCGGCCAGCGCCAGCGCGAGCAGGTACCCGGCGGCCTGCGGCGTGCGCGGCAGGTGCGCGGTGACCGCGATGACGGCGGCGGCCGCGGCGACGGCCGTCAGGGCCCGCCCCTCCGACAGGTCCCGCACGAACGTGGCGAGCAGGTTCTGGGTGAGCCCGCCGAGCGGGACGCCGAACAGGTCGGCCGCCGAGAAGGCCACCACGGCGAGCGTGGCCAGCGTCCAGCCCAGCGCGCTCAGCGACGCGGCCCGCAGGCACCGGTCGAGGCGGTCGGACGCGGCGGGCAGCAGCACGGCGGCCAGCAGCAGCCATCCCACGGTGAGCGTCGCGGCGGCGTTCATCGCCAGCTCGGACACGGCCAGGGCGCCCTTGGTGAAGGCCCCCGACTGGGTCAGCCCGGGCGCGACCTGCTCGCTCAGCGAGCCGCCGAACCGGACGACGGCCGCCAGCACCACCATCGCGACCGCGACGGCGCCGAGTGCGACCTGCGCGGGCCCGACCGTCGCCGCCGGCCGCGGCGACGCCGTCAGGACGGCCCGCCCGTTGTCGTGGGTCTGCGCGCTGCTCATACCTTTCCTGTACGGCGCCGCGCCGAGCCTCCGTTCAACCTTCGTCCGAGCGGTCGCTGCGCTCCGGCCCCGTCCGGCGGGCGGAAACGGCGGGCCCCCGCCCCGGGGCCTCACGGCCTCGAGGCGGGGGCCTTGTTCATCCGGTGCTCATCCGGTGCTCATCCGGTGCTCATTCGGTGAGCTCCTCGGCGACGGTCCGGGACGTCGACTCCAGCTCGTGGGCGAGCTGCTGGAGCTCGGCGCCGCCCGCCATGAGGGAGGTGAGATCCTCGCGGGTGATCTCGTCCTTGGTGTGGTAGCCGAGGACGCGGCCCCGGTTGAGGATGAGGAACCGGTCCCCCACCGGGTAGGCGTGGTGCGGGTTGTGCGTGATGAACACCACGCCGAGGCCGCGTTCGCGCGCCTGGACGATGTAGCGCAGCACCACGCCGGCCTGCTTGACGCCGAGCGCGGCGGTCGGCTCGTCCAGGATCAGCACCTTGGCGCCGAAGTAGACGGCGCGGGCGATCGCCACGCACTGCCGCTCGCCGCCCGACAGCGTGCCGATCGGCTGGTCGACGTCGCGCAGGTCGATGCCCATGCGCAGCAGCTCGGCCTTGGTGGTGCGGCGCATGAAGTCCACGTCCAGCATCCCCCAGGCCTTGCGCTTCTCCGAGCCGAGGAAGAAGTTGCGCCAGACCGGCATCAGCGGCACCACCGCCAGGTCCTGGTAGACGGTGGCGATGCCGCGGTCGAGCGCGTCGCGGGGCGACTCGAACACCACCGGCTCGCCCTGCACCTCGTAGGTGCCGGTGTCGTGCCGGTGCAGCCCGGCGATGATCTTGATGAGGGTGGACTTGCCCGCCCCGTTGTCGCCCAGCACGCAGGCGACCTCCCCGGCGTGCACCTCCAGGGAGACGTCGCGCAGGGCGATGATGTTGCCGTAGTTCTTGCCCACGCCGTCCAGCCGGACCAGCGGCACCCGTTCGCTCATCGCGACTGCTCCATTCTGCGCCGGACGACCAGGTTCACCACGGTGGCCAGCAGCAGCATCGCGCCGAGGAAGAACTTGAACCAGTCGGGGTTCCACTCCGCGTACACGATGCCCTTGTTGGTCATGCCGAAGATGAACGCGCCGATCGCCGCGCCCACCGCCGAGCCGTACCCGCCGGTCAGCAGGCAGCCGCCGATGACCGCGCAGATGATGTAGAAGAACTCGTTGCCCACGCCCTCCCCGGACTGGACCGTGGCGAACGCGAACACCAGGTGCATGCCCGACAGCCAGGCGCAGAACGCCACCCCCATGAACAGCCCGATCTTCGTGCGGTCCACGGGGACGCCCACCGCCCGGGCGCTGGCCGGGGCGCCGCCCACCGCGAAGATCCAGTTGCCGATCCGGGTGCGCAGCAGGATCCACGTGGCGACGGCGACGAGCAGCAGCCACCAGAACACGGTGATGTTGACGCTCACCCCGCCGATGTCGAGCTGGGAGGCGAACACCGCGCGGGCCGAGGAGAAGCCGTCCATGTCGCGGACCGAGTCGCTGGCCACGTTGCCCGTGACGGCCTTGGTGACGCCGAGGTTGGCGCCCGCCAGCATGAAGAACGTCGCCAGCGTGATGATGAAGCTGGGCAGCCCGGTCTTGACGTACAGCAGGCCGTTGAGGAACCCGAGGGCGAGGGTGACCACGAACGAGATCGCCACCCCCACCCACAGGTTCAGGGTGAGCTGGTAGCTGACCAGGGCCGCGACCAGCGCCGAGGTCGTCACCATGACCCCGGCGGACAGGTCGAACTCACCGCCGATCATCAGCAGCGAGACCCCGACCGCCATGATCCCGAACGTCGAGGCCGCGTACAGCACCGTGGAGAACGACTCGGCGCGCAGGAACGCGTCGGCCACCACGGAGAAGAACACGAACACCACGACGGCGCCCAGCAGCGCCCCCAGCTCGGGACGCGACAGCAGGCGGCGCGCCAACGACCGCTGCGCCAGGCGCTCGTCGCCCCCCGCCACCTTGGGCGAGGGATCGGCCACCGCCTGTCCCATCAGCGCGTCCCCCGGTTCGCGTAGGCCTCGATCTGCGCCGCGGCGTCCTTGGTGACGATGGCCGGACCGGTCAGCACCGGACGCCCGCCGCCCAGCGTGTTGCCGTTGGTCTTGTACAGCCACAGCGCGTCGACGGCCTC
The DNA here is from genome assembly GCA_003001795.1 of Actinomadura viridilutea. Classification (GTDB taxonomy): domain Bacteria; phylum Actinomycetota; class Actinomycetes; order Streptosporangiales; family Streptosporangiaceae; genus Spirillospora; species Spirillospora viridilutea. The sequence continues at coordinate 76,659 of PVNI01000003.1, forward strand.
ATAGCCCTGCAGGTAGGGCTGCTGGTCGACGGCGAACTGCACCGAGCCCTCCTTCATCAGCCGGACCAGGTCCTTGTTGAGGTCGAAGGTGGCGACCTTGGCCGACGAGCCGCTCTCCTTGACCGAGTCCACGGCGGTCGCGGCGACCGCGGCGTTCAGGGTCAGCACGCCGTCGATGCTCTTGTCGGACTGCAGCTTGGCGGTGATGGACGACTTGACCTGCGGCATGTTGGTGCCCTGGACGAACAGGTTCTGCATCTCGCCGCCGAAGGTCTTCTTCGCCCCGGCGCAGCGGTCCTCCAGCCCGACGTTGCCCTGCTCGTGGATCACGCACAGGGCCTTCTTCGCCCCGATCTCGGCCAGCTCGCGCCCGGCGGCCTCGCCCGCGACGGTCTCGTCCTGGCCGAAGTGCGCGATCGCGCCGTACTGGGCGGAGACGTCGGCCCCGGAGTTGATGGACACCACCGGGATCTTGGCGGCGACGGCGCGCCCCACCACGTCCTTGAGCGCGTCCGGCTTGGCGAAGGTGACGATGATGCCGTCGACCTTCTTGTCGATCGCCGACTGGACGAGCTGCGCCTGCTTGCCGCCGTCCGGGTCGGCCGAGTAGAGGAACTTGGCGTTGTGCTTGGCCGCGGCGGCCTGCGCGCCCTTCTGGACGATGTCCCAGAAGGCGTCGCCCGGCCCGGAGTGGGTGATCATGGCGATGGTGAGGGGCGGTCCGCCCGCCGTGGCGGCCTCCTCGGCCTTCTTGCCGCCCGACTCACTGCACGCTCCCAGCGCCAGCGATGCCGCGGTGCCCAAGGCCACCAGCCCCATGATCCGAATGCGCTTCATCGACGGTCTCCGTTCTCCCCGAAGAGGGTGGGTGGGGAACTGAGGTTGTCACAAGTGATCACGATGGGCCTGTCGTTCCCCGGCGGGCGTCCTGCCGGGCGCCCTCCGGGCGCCACCGTTGTGCGCGTCAACGACAGCCTGCTCACTCTCACGGCACTACCTCGTCGAGGAACTTTAGGCCGCGCGGGACGTCGTTGCGCGCCGCGGTGCTCGAAGGGAAAGGGGCGGCGGCGAGCCCGGGGGATCGGCGCGGCGGCGGGTCTCGTCGCGCCGCCGTCCGCGCCGGCCCGGCCCGTCACCGCCGGACCTCCGCCACGTCCACGACCCGGTTCTCCCGCCGGGCCAGATCGCAGGCCTCGGCCAGGTACAGCGCCTCCAAGGCCTCCTCGGGCGGGCAGGGGTTGCCGCGGCGGCCCGCGACGAGGTCGAGGAAGGCGCGCAGTTCGGCGTCGTAGGCGTCGGAGAAGCGTTCCAGGAAGCCGCTGTAGGGCCGCCGAGGGGACGCGCCGCCGGGCAGCCCCGTGGCGGGCGTGCGCTCGTCGAGGCCGGCCACGACGCTGTCCTTGGAGCCGTAGAGCTCCAGCCGCACGTCGTAGCCCGCGGCGTTGTAGCGGGTGGCGGCCACCAGGCACAGGGTCCCGTCGTCGAGGGTGAGCAGGGCGGCGCCGGTGTCGACGTCGCCGTGGCGGCGGAAGACCTCGTCGCCCTTGTTGGCGCCGACGGCGGCGACCCGGACGACCTCCCGGCCGGTCACGAAGCGGATCGAGTCCAGGTCGTGGATGGCGCAGTCGCGGAACAGGCCGCCGGAGCCCGGCACGTACGACGGGGGCGGCGGGGCGGGGTCGAAGCTGCAGGAGCGGACGGTGTGCAGCCAGCCGAGCCGTCCGGTGGCGACGGCCTCGCGGGCGGCGACGTATCCGGGGTCGAAGCGGCGCTGGAAGCCGACCTGCACGGGGACGCCCGCGGCGGCCGCCGAGCGCACCATTTGGAACGTTCCATCAATATCGGTGGCGAGGGGCTTCTCGCAGAACACCGGCATTCCGGCCGCCACGCCCCGCGCGACGAGGGCGGCGTGCGCCTCGGTGGCGGCGGCGACCACCAGGCCGTCCAGGTCCGCCTCGAACAGCTCCTCCACCGAGCCGACGGCCCGCACCCCCGGCCCCGCGGCCAGGGCCCGCGCGCGCCGCGCGTCGGCGTCGGCCACCACCAGCGAGTCGACCTCGGGCATCTCCCGCAGCGCGGCGGCGTGGCGCGCCCCGATGCGCCCCGCGCCGGCCAGTCCGATCCTCATGCGTCCCTCCCGGGCGGCGGTTGGGTGAGCCCCGAGTGTGCTGGAGCGTTCCACTGTCGTCAATGCCTGGACCGGATCCCGCATGCGATTGAGGTGTCCGAAACGCGACACGGGGTGTTAGCAAGCGTTAGGTTTGCTCCATGCGGGTCCTCGTCACGGGCGCCTCGGGGTTCGTCGGCTCCCACACCGTGCGCGCGCTGCCGGCGGCGGGCGGGCGCCCGCGCGCGCTCGTGCCGACCGACGACCGCCCCGCCCTCGACACCCTCGGCCTCGTCCTGCGTCCGTCCCGCGAGACGGTCGCCGACGCGCTGCGCCGCCCGGCCGCCTCCGCCCATCTGCCCACCCGGCGCGCCGGGCGCCTCGCCCCCGAAAGGAGCAGCCGATGCCCGACGCCCCTCGCCAGAGCCTGACCCGCCGGACCGTCCAGCACGTCGCGGCGGCGCCCTGGTTCGCCAAGATCGCCCCCAGGATCGTCCCGCCGCTGGACAAGGCGCTGCACCGGCTGTCGGGCGGCCGGTTCCTGCTCGGCGAGGCCGTCGTGCCCGGCCTGGTGCTGACCACCACCGGCGCGGTGTCCGGCCTCCCCCGCAGCGTGCCGCTGGCCTGCCTGCCCGAGCCGCACGGTTCGTGGATCGTCGTCGGCTCCAACTTCGGCCGGGACAGGCACCCCGCCTGGAGCGGCAACCTCCTCGAGCACCCCGAGGCCGAGGTCCGCTTCCGCGGCCGCACCGTGCCCGTCACCGCCCGCCTGCTCGACGGCGCCGAGCGCGAGGAGGTCTGGTCCCGCCTGCTGAAGACCTGGCCCGTCTACGCCCGCTACGCCGACCGCGTCGAGCGCGAGCTGCGCGTCTTCCGCCTGATCCCCCGCTCCTGAGCACGGCGCCCGCGCCGGGCGGACCCGGGCGCGGGCGCCGCGGGGAAGGGGCGGGTCAGGCGGCGATGGCGGCGCCGTCGGCGGCGGGCTCCAGGGCCAGCTCCAGAACCTCGCGGACGTCGCTGACGGTGAAGACCGTCAGGTCCTCCAGCACCTCGGCCGGGACGTCCTCCAGGTCCGGCTCGTTGCGCTTGGGGACGATGGCCGTGGTGATGCCCTGCCGGTGGGCGGCCAGCAGCTTCTGCTTGAGGCCGCCGATGGGCAGCACCCGTCCGGTCAGCGACACCTCGCCGGTCATCGCCACGTCCGGCCGCACCGGCCGGCCCGACAGCAGCGACGCCAGGGCGGTGGTCATCGTGATGCCCGCGCTCGGCCCGTCCTTGGGCACGGCGCCGGCGGGCACGTGGATGTGCACGCCGCGGTCCTTCAGATCGGTGACCGGCAGCTCCAGCTCGGCGCCGTGCGAGCGCAGGTAGCTGAGGGCGATCCGCGCCGACTCCTTCATCACGTCGCCCAGCTGGCCGGTCAGCGTCACGCCGGTGTCGCCGGTCTCCGGGTCCGCCAGCGACGCCTCGATGTACAGGACGTCGCCGCCGGCGCCGGTGACGGCCAGGCCGGTGGCCACCCCGGGCACCGCGGTGCGGCGTTCGGAGCGGCTCAGTGCGGTCTCCGGGGTGTACCGCGGCCGGCCCAGGTACGTCTCCAGGTCGCCGGCGTCGACCGTGACCGGGAGCACCGCGTCCGCCCCGCCGGACTCCGCCTCGCCGAGCGCCGCGTTCGCGGCGATCTTGCGGAGCACCCGGGCGATCGAGCGGTCCAGCGACCGCACGCCCGCCTCCCGGGTGTACTCGGTGGCCAGCCGCCGCAGCGCCGCGTCGGTGAACGCGACCTCGGACGCCTCCAGCCCGGCCCGGTCCAGCTGCCGCGGCAGCAGGTGGTCGCGGGCGATGACGACCTTCTCGTGCTCGGTGTAGCCGTCCAGCCGCACCACTTCCATGCGGTCCAGCAGCGGGCCGGGGATCGCCTCCACGACGTTGGCGGTGGCCAGGAAGAGCACGTCGCTCAGGTCGAGCTCGACCTCCAGGTAGTGGTCGCGGAAGGTGTGGTTCTGCTCGGGGTCCAGCACCTCCAGCAGCGCCGCGGTCGGGTCGCCCCGGTAGTCGGCGCCGAGCTTGTCGACCTCGTCCAGCAGCACGACCGGGTTCATCGAGCCGGCCTCGCGGATGGCGCGGACGATGCGCCCGGGCAGCGCGCCGACGTAGGTGCGCCGGTGCCCGCGGATCTCCGCCTCGTCGCGCACGCCGCCCAGCGCGACCCGCACGAACTTCCGCCCCATGGCCCGCGCGATCGACTCGCCCAGCGAGGTCTTGCCGACCCCGGGCGGGCCGGTCAGCGCCAGCACCGCGCCGCCGCGCCGTCCGCCGACGACGCCGAGGCCGCGGTCGGCGCGCCGCTTGCGCACGGCCAGGTACTCGACGATGCGCTCCTTGACGTCGTCCAGTCCCGCGTGGTCGGCGTCCAGGACGGCCCGCGCCCGCGCGATGTCGTAGGCGTCCTCGGTCCGGATGTTCCACGGCATGTCCAGGACGGTGTCCAGCCAGGTGCGGATCCAGCCGCCCTCCGGCGAGGCGTCGGACGCCCGCTCCAGCTTGTCGACCTCCTTCAGCGCGGCCTCGCGCACCTTCTCCGGCAGGTCGGCGGCCTCGATGCGGGCGCGGTAGTCGTCCTCCTCGCCCGCGGGCTCGCCTCTCAGCTCGGCCAGCTCCTTGCGGATGGCCTCCAGCTGCTGGCGCAGCAGGAACTCGCGCTGCGTCTTCTCCATGCCCTCCTGGACGTCCTTGCGGATCGTCTCGGCGACGTCCAGTTCGGCCAGGTGGTCGCGCGCCCACCCGATGACCGCGGTGAGCCGCTCCACCACGTCGGCCGTCTCCAGCAGCTGGATCTTCTGCCGCTGCGACAGGTACGGCGCGTACCCGGCGTTGTCGGCCAGCGCGGACGGGTCGTCGATGCGCTGCACCACGTCCACGACCTGCCAGGCGCCCCGCTTCTGCAGGATCGCGCTGACCAGGCCCTTGTACTCCTTGGCCAGCTCCTGCGCGCGGCCGCTCGGCGGCGGCTCCTCGATCCGCACGCCCTCGACCCACAGCGCGGCGCCCGGACCGGTCGTGCCGGTGCCGATGCGGACCCGGGCGACGCCCCGCACGACCGCGCCCGGCCCGCCGTCCGGCAGGCGCCCCTCCTGCTCCACCACGCCCAGCGTCCCGACCGCCGCGTACCGCCCCTCCAGCCGCGGCACCAGCAGCACCCGCGGCTTGGGGGCCGACCGTATCCCCGGCCCCGTCGCCTGCGACGCGGCCCGCGCCGCCTCGACCGCCGCCCGCACCTCGTTCTCCGACAGGTCGAGGGGGACGACCATGCCGGGCAGGACGACCGCGTCGTCGAGGGGCAGCACCGGCAGCGTCAGGGTCTCGCTCATGCTCCGCTCCAAGTCCGTATCGGCATCCGGCCCCCGCCGTCGGGGAACCGCCTGCGGACCCAACCGCAAGTTGAGTCACTGTCACTCAAGAAAACGGAGCACGATTTTGTTTCCTCGGCGACGTTCGCTCTGCGCGATCGACTCCTCGGGGCCGCCGCAGATGATCTTCCTAGGACGGCGTTTACAGGGCCATGACCTGCGGGTACGTACCGCAACGAGATCGTGACAGCGAGTGAAGGTCAACCCTCCGGGCCGGTAAAGGCCCGACCCGGCGGATCGAGGAGGGGTCACATGGCGCACATGGCGAGGGTCGGTGCACCCCTGTCGGCCGCCCCGTCGCACGACCTCGTCCGGACGGCCGAGGACGGCCGCCGGGCGTCGCCCCGCACCCGGCACCGCCCCCTGAGCGTCCCGGTGCCCGCGGGGACGGCGCCCGGCGCCACGCCTCGGGCCCTCGGCCGCTCCGGACCGCAGGCGGGCCTGCCGCCGCAGGAGCGCGGTGCGGCGGCAGGCTCCGAACCACGGACGCCCGTCCTGACGGCCGGGCCACCGCCGGGCGCCGGTGCCGTACGCCCCCGCGGCACCGGCGCCCTCCGTTCCCGTCGATCCCCCAGGCGGGCGGGGCGGCGAGGGCGCGACCCGACGGCCTCGCCGGGTCCGCCCCGCGCCGGCCCGCCGCACGGGCCATCGCATCGGCGCGTCACCGCAGCCCCCGTGCGGGCGTCCCCGCACGCGGCCCGTCGTCGAAGGGAGGTGACCGGAGCAGACATGTGATCGGCAGGGCGGTCCGGCACCCCTGTTCCGACCCCGTACCGGGCCGTCCGCACAAATGAACCCGGAAGGAACCGCTGCGAACCAGGCCCGCGGAGACGCGCCGTCTCCGCGGGCCCCCCTTTTCACAGGGCGCGGCGCCAGATCTGGCCCTGGATCCGCGAGCCGAACCGCTCGACGGGCTCCTCCACCGTCTCCAGCCGGAAGCCGGCACGCTCGTAGACGCGGTGCGCGGCCTTCTGCAGGGCCGTGGTCCAGAGCATGATCTCCTGGTAGCCCGCGGCCGCGGCGAACCGCAGGCACTCCTCCACCAGGGCCGTGCCGATCCCCATTCCCCGCACGCTCGGCTCGACGTGCAGCAGCCGCAGCTGGGCCACGCGGTCGTCGCGGCGCACGCAGAACACGCTGCCGACGGGCTCCCCCTCGACCTCGGCGATCCAGGCGTTCTCGCGTCGCGGGTCGTGTCCGTCGACGTAGTCGGCCACCACCTTGGCGACCAGCGCCTCGTAGGTGCGGTCCCAGCCGCACTCCTCGTCGTAAAGGGCGCCGTTGCGCTGCACCACCCAGCCCAGATCGCCGGGCCGCAGCGCGCGGAGCGTGAACGCTCGGGTGCGCGGCCGGCCGTCGAGGACGCCGCGGATGGTCCGCATGGCCGCGATGAGCCGCCGCCGCTCGTCGTCGGACAGCCGCTCGAGCAGGCCGCGGATCTCGCCCGCCGACCGCTCGTCGAGCATGGCGAACACCTCGCGGCCGTGCGGGGTGAGCCGGACGATCTGGCGCCGCCCGTCCTCGGGCGACCGCTCGCGCACCACCAGCCCGTCGCTTTCGAATCGGGCCAGCATGCGGCTCAGGTACCCGGCGTCCAGGTCGAGGGCGCGGCGCAGGGCGAGCACCTCGGCGGCGTCCCGCTGGGCCAGCTCGAAGATCACCCTCGCCTCGGTGAGCGAGTAGGGGGTGCGCATGAGCCCGTCCCCGAGCACCCCGATGATCCGGGTGTAGAAGCGGTTGAACGCGCGGACCGTCGCCACATCCTCAGCCGAGACCGCCATGAGCGCACCTCCACGAATGTTTGACTCAGTCAAACATATGGGGACGGGCGGCGTCCAGGGCGGACCCGCGCGGGGATCAGGCCTCGGCGGCCGACTCGGCGGCCGACTCGGCGGCGCGCAGCGTCTCGCGCGCCTCCCGGACGATCCGCCGCTCGATGAAGAAGGCCAGGAACGGCACCAGCCCGGCCGACACCATGATCACCATCTGCTTGAGCGGCCAGTGGGCCCGGCGCCACAGGTCGTAGGCCATCGCCAGGTAGACGATGTACAGGGCGCCGTGGATCGGCGAGATGATCGACGACGGGGTGGGGTTGCCGCCGATGTACCGGATCGGCATGCCCACGAAGACGACCATCAGCAGCATCACGCCGACGATGATCGCCAGGATGCGGTACCGGTTGATGGCCGCTTCCACAGTTCACACCTTTCTCAGCGGGGCGCGGCCCGGCGGCGCCGGTCCGCGCGTCCTGCGTCGGAATGCGGCCGCGCGGGCGGCCCGGATCGGCACGGGCGCTCCGCGCGGGTCGTGACGGTGCTCAGGCTCCCGGGGCGCCGCTCAGTCGGAGGAGCGGCTCGCCTGGGCGTTGAGGCGCGCCAGGTAGCGGTTGTAGGCCGCCAGCTCCGGGTCCTCTTCCTCCTGCTGACGGATGATCTCCCGCTTCACCTCGGCCTCCGCGGGCTCCTCGATCACCTGGGGAGCGCGCGGCGCCGCGTCGCCCTTGAGCTCGTCGCGGATCATCTTGACCCACATGACGATCACGAAGCAGGCGAAGATCGGCCATTCGAAGGTGTAGGCCCAGCTGCGGTCGTTGCCCGCCTGGGCACGGTCGAACTGCCACCACCCGAAGCCGAGGAACGCCACGAACAGCACGATCGCCAGGGCGTGCAGCCCAAGCCAACCGGGGGTGAAGAACCTTCGCACGCCACCGAGCCTACCTCGGCCCCTCTCGAGGCCGAGACCACCCCCGCGGATCGCGCGCCCCGGCGTTCAAGGGACCTCTGCGGCCGCCGGGAGGATTCTGGTGTGATTGGTCTTGTGATTGGTCTGTGGCGATACGCCGGGACGGCATGGGAGGCCCGATGGAGCGGACACTGGCGTTCGGCGCGTTCGAGAGCGCGCTCGGCAGGCTGCTCATCGGCGTCACCGAGGACGGGGTCGCCTGCCTGAGCTTCCGCGACACCAAGGCGGAACGAGCGCGCGCCGCGGCCGCCGCAGGGCTGCCCGTCGTGGACGACCCCGAACGCGTCGCCCCCGCAGTGCAGCGACTCGACGCCTACTTCGCCGGGAAGCCGGAGCCCTTCGACCTGCCCATCGACTGGCGCCTGACCTCGCGGCTGCAACGCCAGGTGCTCGCCGCGCTGTACGAGTCGGTCCCCTACGGCTCGGTGGTGACGTACGGCGAGCTCGGCGAGCTCAGCGGAGTGGGGGTGCCGCCGCAGGCCATCGGGCAGGTGATGGGCGCCAATCCGATCCCCCTCATCGTGCCGTGCCACCGGGTCGTCGCGGCCAACGGCCTGGGCGGCTACAGCGGAGGATCCGGCGTCGAGGTCAAGCGCTGGCTGCTCACCCTGGAGGGCGCGCTCCCGGCCACGCTCGACTGGGACCCGACCCGGGGCCCCTGATCAGCGCCGCCGCCGCAGGTGCTCGATCATCTGGTCGTACGGCAGCTCGTACACCGCGTGGACGTCCCAGGCGACCACGTCCATGTACGGTTCCAGGATCTCCGTGAGCTCCTGCGGGTCGTCGGTCTCCACGAGCAGGAACCCCGCGCCTCCCCCGGCCAGGTTGTACCAGCCGCGGATCTTGTCGGGATGGGTCAGGCCCCTGTCGTGGTGCTCCAGGACGCGATGGCGGACGTCCTCGGCCCGCACGCCGGGCTGGTAGCGGAAGCGGCAGTACCAGAGCATGCCCCGCCCTCCCCTCACCGGCCCACTAGCCTGCGCGAAGCCCGCTAAACCCGCCCGCCCCACCACACCCCGGCAACGTCCGCTCCAAGAACTACGCGCTCACCGACCCCGCCACGGCGAATCGGTTCTACTCGGCCGTCGGTCACCGTGGCGTACGCGATCCGCGACTGCGCGTTGCCCGCGCGGGGCAGGGCATGCGACGGCCGGCCGCCGGCGCGCAGGGCGCACGCGGCCTGTCGCGGCGCGCCGTACGGGCCTTCGGCGGGCGACGGGTCGTTGCCGCCGGGGCAGCGTCAGGCGGGCAGGTGGGCTTCGATCGCGGCGATGACCTCGGGCGCCTCCGGTTCGGTCTGGGGGGCGAAGCGCGCGACCACGGCGCCGTCCGGGCCGATGAGGAACTTCTCGAAGTTCCAGCGGATGTCGCCGGTGTGGCCGTCCGCGTCGGCCGCGTCGACGAGCTCGCGGTAGAGGGGGTGCCGTCCCTCCCCGTTGACCTCGACCTTCTCGGTGAGCGGGAAGGTGACGCCGTAGGCGGCGGAGCAGAATTCGGCGATCTCCTCGGGCGTGCCCGGCTCCTGGTTCATGAACTGGTTGCAGGGCACGCCGAGCACGGTGAACCCGCGGTCGGCGTACCGCTCCTGAAGCCGCTCGAGCCCGGCGTACTGCGGGGTCAGGCCGCACTTGGAGGCGACGTTCACGATGAGGACGACCTTGCCCCGGTACTGCCGGAGGTCCACGGAGCCGCCCCGCAGACCGCCGATCTCCACCTCGTAGACAGACATGAGGAGATCTTAGAGAAGGCCCCTGCGCCCCGTCCGCGGTCTCTCGGGGGGCCGCGGACGGGACGACGCGTCCGGGGGCCGGGCCGTTACCCCTGGCCCAGGTTGATCGAGGTCACGAACGCCGCCAGCTGGGTGCCGGCGTTGCCCAACTGAGCGATGGCGTTGTTGACCACGCCGGCCGCGTCCTGAGGTGAGCTGAGCAAGTAGAAGATGACGAAGGCGATGGCCCCATAGCGGAGGTACTTCTTCATCAAGAGCGCCGTCCCTCTAGTAGCGCAGCGACACAATGACCCGATCTAATTGTGCCCATCTGCTTCTGCCCGCCAAGCGGGAGTTTACTGTGACGGCGCCGCGCACGGTCGATGCCCCGCGGCGGAACAATCACGTGTCTTCCCGCGGGACGGGGCCGCCCGGTTCTCCTACCGGGTCAGGGGATGGCGCTGACGAAGGTCGAGAACGACTCCGCGGCGTTGCCGAGCCCGCCCAGGCCCTGGTTGACCAGGGCGGCCGCGGCCTCCGGCCTGGTGATGATGTACCAGAGGATGAAGGCGATCGTCGCCAGTTTGAGCCACTTCTTGTTCACGTTCCCCACCTTCTGTAGCCGACGGTCCACGCACAGTGATTCCCAACGTCGGCGCCGAAGATGCCAAGAGAACGCAAAGACCAGGTCAAGCGCGGTGGGAGGCGGGCATGCCGTGGCGCGCCAGGTACTCGATGTAGAGGGGACGCAGCGCGTCGGCCATCTCCCCCTCGCCCGCGTGGGTGAACTCCTGCAGCAGCGACACGCCGTGCAGCAGGTCGAACGCGGCGCGGTCGTGCTCGCCGAGGGCGGCCGCGGCCGCCGGGATGGCCCGCAGCAGCTCCCACAGGAAGCCGACGTCCAGCCGTTCCCGAGCGCGCGCGAGCGCCCTGTCGTGCAGCTCCTTGGACGACAGCCGCTCCAGCTCGGAAGGCTCGGGCGTGGCACCGGCCATGACTCGACTGTAATGCGGCGGCGCGGCCCGCGGCGTCCCCGGGCCGCGCCGCCGCGTCACGCCGACGTGATCGATCTCACTTGGTGATGACGTCGGAGGGCACCGGCCGGTCCTGCTTGAGGGCGTCGAACAGCCGACCGGCCTTGGCGCGGTCCCAGGTGATGTACGCGCCGACGCCGGCTGCCGAGCCGCTGCCGCCGATCGGCACGGTGGTGGTGACGCCGTCGCCGCCGGTGACTCCGCGCATCGCCCACATCATGCGGAGCAGGTCGATCAGGTGGTCGCCGTCGTCCACCGTGAAGTTCTCGGTGGCGTTGAGGGCGAGCGGGATGCTGCGGAACGGGTTGAGCAGCACGCCGGGACTGGTGCTCTTCTTCATCAGGGCGCCGAAGAACTGCCGCTGGCGTTCGACGCGGTCCAGGTCGGCGCGGGCGGAGGCGCGGGTGCGGACGTAGCCGAGCGCCTTGCCGCCGTCGAGCGTCTGGCAGCCCGGCCGCAGGTTCAGTCCCGCCTTGCGGTCGCGCATCGGCTCCTTGATGCACATCTCGACGCCGCCGATCGCGTCCACCACGCCCACGAAGCCGCCGAAGCCGATCTCGGCGTAGTGGTCGATGTGCACGCCGGTGGCCTGCTCGACGGTGCGCACCAGCAGCTTGGGGCCGCCGAAGGCGAACGCGGCGTTGAGCTTGTTGCGGCCGTGTCCGGGGATCGGCACGTAGGAGTCGCGCGGCAGGCTGACGAGGGTGGTGCCGCCGTCGCCGAAGTGCAGCAGCATCATCGAGTCGGTGCGGCGGCCCTGCGCGTCGCCGGTGGCGAAGCGGCGCTTCTGCTCCCGCGACAGGCCCTCGCGGCTGTCGGAGCCGACGATGAGCCAGTTCGTCCCGGGGGTGTCGGCGACGCGTCCGGCGTAGTCCTGCAGCACCGCCTCGCGATTGAGCCGCGAGTCGAGGTAGAAGTAGCCGGCGACCGGGGCCGCGAGGAGGAGTATCAGCAGCACCGCCAGCACGCGCGGCCAGCGCCGCTTGCGGACACGGCGCCGCCCGTAAGGCTCGCCGCCGTACCCGTCCCTGCCGTAGGGGTCGCCGTAGGCGTCTCCGTACGGGTCCTGCTCGTAGGCATACGGGTGCTCCGCCTGGGAGGATGCGGGCCTGCGTGCCACGCGTTTCCCCTTCCTGATCTTCTTCAGCCCCCGTCGGCCGTCATCGTGCTCCCGTAGACCTTAGACAACCCGGCACGTCTCGCGCGTCAATCCACCGCATTATTGTGCGGTCTCCTCCCGTCGCCTCACCGTGCCACCCAGGGCGGACGGGTGCAGTGCCGGGGCGGGAGGCCCCAGGGCGCGGCGGGCTAGATGTAGGGGCCGTGGCCGTGCCGCTGCGGGTCCTCGGGGCCCGGGGGGAGGTCCTCGGGGCGCAGCATGCGCACCTCCGCGTCGTCGATCTTGACGCCGGGCCGGGCGTCGGCGGCGGCGGTGATGCGCTGCGCCTGCCGGGCGATCGCCGCGTCCAGCAGGTTGCGCACCATCCGGGCGTTGCCGAAGGAGGGGCCGCGCGGCTCGGCCGCCAGGCGGGCCCGCACCTGCCCGAGCACGCCGTCGGCGAGGGTGAACCCCGCCTGGTCGGCCATCTGCTCGAAGATCGCCAGCAGCTCGTCGACGCTGTAGTCGGGGAAGTGCAGCCGCTTGGGGAACCGCGAGGCCAGACCGGGGTTGGACGCCAGGAACCGCTCCATCTCCGCGCCGTACCCGGCGACGATGACCACCAGGTCCGAGCGGTGCTCCTCCATCAGCCGCAGCAGCTCGGCCACGGCCTCGTGCCCGAAGTCGCGCTGGTCGCCGCCGGTCCCGGCGAGCGTGTACGCCTCGTCGATGAACAGCACGCCGCCCAGGGCGCGCTCCACCACGGTGCGCACCCGGTGCGCGGTCTGCCCGATGTACTCGGCGACCAGGTCGGCGCGCGTCGCCTCCACCAGGTGCCCGGACGACAGCAGGCCCAGCTGCGCGTACACCGCGGCGATGAGCCGGGCCATCGTGGTCTTGGCGGTGCCGGGGTTGCCGGTGAACACCATGTGCCGGGTCGGGAACGCGGTCGGCACGCCGGCGTCGCGGCGGACCTGCTCGGCGCGCGCCTCGGCCACCAGCGCCGTCACCTCCTGCTTGACGGCCGCCAGCCCGACCAGCCGGTCGATCTGGGCGAGCGGGTCGTCCAGTCCCGTCTCGCGGCCGGGGACGAGGGTCTCGGGGACGTCGACGAGCAGGATCTCGTCCAGCGACTCGGTCTCGTCGACGACGCCGTCCTCCAGCACGCGCCGGCCCTGCATGGCCACGGCCCGGTCGAGCAGGTGGCTCATCAGGCGGGCGTTGACCAGGCCGCGGTCGCGGGGCGCCGCCTGCACCAGCGCCCGCACCTTGGCCAGCACGCCGTCGGCGAGCGCGAAGCCCGCCTCGGCGGCCTTGCGGGCGAACACCTCCACCAGCTCGTCGTCGGTCAGGTCGGGGAAGCGGACGGTCTTGGGGAAGTAGGCGGCCAGGTCCTCGTGCGAGCGCAGCAGCCCGTTCAGCTCGGCCTCGGGGCCGGTGAGCACGACGACCAGGTCGTCGGAGTGGGTCTGGACGGCGGTGAGCAGCGCGCCGATCAGCTCCCGGCCGCGCAGCGGCTCGATCTGGCCGAGCGCGTGCGCGCCGCGGACCAGCAGCACCCCGCCCAGCGCCCGCTCGACGGCGCGCCGCATCTTCAGGGCGCTCTCGCTGGTGTACTCGCCGAGCAGGTCGGCCCGGTCCACCTCGACCAGATGCCCGGTGGACAGCACCCCCACCTCGGCGTAGATGCGGCCGAGGATCCCGGCGACCTTGCCCTTGCCTGTGCCGGGGCTGCCCGCGAACACCAGGTGGCGGGGCCGGGAGGCGACCGCCATGCCCGCCTCGCGCCGCAGCCGCGCCGCCTTGGCCTCGGCGACCAGCGCGGCGACCTCGCGCTTGACCGAGTCGATGCCCGCGAGGGCGGCCAGCTCTGCGTACGGGTCGCGTTCGGCGACCCGGCCGGGGATGAGCCGCTCCGGCAGGTCGGCCGCCGTGACCTCCGGGACGGTCCCGGTGTCCGGCGCGACGGAAGCGCCGTCCCCCGAGGCGGCGCCCTGTTCTGTGCCGGACCCGGGGGCCAGGCGGGCGCGCGCGTTGGCGACGCTCTGGGCGGCCAGGTGTTCGACCAGGCGGGCGCCGCGCAGGTTGAGCAGCGGCGGGGTGCGGGCGAGCAGGGCCCCGGCCTGGGCGGCGACGTCGCGGCCGACCGCGGCGCCGCGGCGGACGACGGCGCGGCGGAACAGCTCGGTGTAGTCGTCCTGCCGGAAGTCGCGGGTGCGGGCCACGTCGAAGGCGCGCACGAGCGCGGGGTTGGCGTCGAACAGGCGCCGGTCGCCGCCGGGGCGGCACAGCGCGACGACGTCCAGGGCGGGCCAGCGCGCCATCAGCCGCCGCAGCTCCTCGACGGCGGCCGCGCCGCACCGGTCGTAGCCGGCCAGCCGCTCCAGGTCGTCCACGACCAGCAGCAGCCGCGCCTCCACGCACTCGCGCACGCGGGCCTGCAGCCACAGCACCGCGTCGCTCACGGTGAGCGCGGCGAACACCTGGTCGGAGATCCACTGCGCCTCGCGGACGGCGCCGCGCCGGACGAGGGCGCGTTCCAGCAGCTCGGCGGCGGTGCCCTTGCCGGTCCCCGCGGGCCCGGCGATCAGCAGGCGGACCGGCCGCTCCCCCGCCGTCCGCGCGGCGAGGGCCTCGCGCAGCGCGCGGGTCAGCTCGGGCTGCCCCACCAGCGCGTCCCGCAGCTCGTCGTCGCCGGGCTCGGCGGCGGTCTCGGCGGTCTGCTCGCCGCCGGCGTCCGACGGGGCCAGGCCGCGCACCAGGTGGTTGGCGACCCGGCGGGACGCGAACAGCCGCCGCAGGTCCACCTGGAACGCCCGCACCGGGACGCGGCAGCGCGGCATGGCGGCGGTCTCGGGCAGCCCCTGCACCGCGCCGGTGAGGCGCACCGCCATGTCCAGCCACGCGCGGCAGGCGTCGGCCTCGCCCGCGACCAGCCCGCGCGCCAGCCAGGCCCGCAGGTCCAGCTGCCACGCCTCCACGTCGAAGTCGCCGCGGGCCGCGCGCAGCCGCTCCTCCACCCGCTCGTAGCGCGCCGTGCCCAGCGCCACCGCCATTTCGGCGGGCACGGCGCTCATCTCCGCCGCCAGCAACAGCCGCGCGATCGCGACGTCGACCGGCGCGGTGTCGCCGACCTGCGCGGCCAGGCGCGCGTGCGCGGCGTCCAACCCCGCGCACACCCACCCCAGATACCCGACCGGCCCCGACAGCTCCGGCAGCACGGTCAACGTCTCGTCGGACAGGCCCTCCGTCCACACCGCCTCCAGACGGTCCTGCGGGACGGTCAGGTCCTGCTCGCGCAGCCGCGGGTCGGACGCGCGCGCGTCGAACAGCTCCACCAGCGCCCGGCGCCGCTCCTCCACCGGCTCCAGCCCGGCGAACACCTCCAGCCCGTCGCGGGCCAGCTCGTACATGACGGCGCGGCGCTCGCGGTCGTCCCCCGCCGGCTCGGGCAGCCACAGACCCGGCGGACGCCACCGCCCGCCCTGGGTGAACCAGGCCAGCGGATCGCGCACCGGCGGCTCGGGAGCGGCCAGGAAGTCCGACAGCAGCTCGTACTCGACGTCGCCGCGCGACCCGCCCCGCACCGCCGACGCCCCCAGCAGGAACGTCAGCAGCGACCACTGCTCCGCCCCCGCCGCCGTCGTCCCCGGACCGTAGAAGTCGCTGAGCTGACGCGCCAGCAGCGCCGCCCGCTCGTCGGCGTTGAACGCCGCGGCGCGCTCGCGCAGCTCCTTGTACAGGCCGTCCGGCACCCGCCAGGGACCGTACGCGTACACGTCCAGGACGGGCTCGTCGGTCAGCAGCAGTTCGAGGTGGTCGGGCAACCGGGGCGCGCTCACCTGGGACGCTCCTCCTCAGATCCCTCGGGGGTCACGGGGAGTCGATCCCCGCGAGCACAGCGGTCCGCACGTCTCGCAAGAACCCTACGCCCCGGACGGATGACCGCGCGGGCGCCGTCCGCACGGTCATCCGTCGGCGCCGGACGCGGAAACGGCACATGGGACGAAAACTTCGCCGCTCCGCCGCGGCTTTGTTCTCCGCCATGTCCGGCCTTCGTCACCGTCTCGCCGTCGCCCGCCCCGGGATCCGCCGAGAGCCGTCAGAGCGGCAGAGGAGTGGGGCGCTTGGGAGCGCGGCCGTCGCCGCTGGAGCGGCCCGTGGCGCGGCGGCCGATCCACGGGAGCAGGTACGTGCGGGCCCAGCGCAGGTCCTCGCGGTACATCTCCAGGCGGCCGAGGGACCGGACCTCGTCGGGCCAGGGCGCGCGCCAGTCCTCCTTCACCGGGACGCCGAGCACCTCGGCGACGCGCAGCGCCATGCGCCGGTGGCCCTCCGACGACAGGTGCAGGCGGTCCTCGGACCAGGCGCGGGGGTCGCCGAACACGGGCATGAGGGACCACAGGTCGACCACGGTGCAGCCGCGCCGGTCGGCGATGGCGCGCAGGTGCATGTTGTAGGTGGCGGCCTTGCCGCGCAGCCGCTTCGGCCCGATGCGGTGGTCGCGCGGGTCGAAGCCGGTGAAGATCACCACGTGGGCGCCGGTGCCGCGCAGCCGCCGGACGGCCTCGTCGAACTGCACGGCGAGCGCGTCGGGGTCGGTGCCGGGCCGGATGATGTCGTTGCCGCCCGCGCAGAACGTCACCAGGTCCGGGCGCATCTCCACGGCGGCCGGGACCTGGTCGGCGACGATCTGCCGCAGCAGCTTGCCGCGCACGGCCAAGTTGGCGTACCTCAGTCCCGGGTTGTGCTCGGCCAGATGCTCGGCGAGCCGGTCCGCCCAGCCGCGGAAGCGGTCGGGGTCGTCCGGGTACGGGTCGTTCAGCCCCTCGGTGAAGCTGTCACCGACCGCGACGTACGTCCCGATCCCCCGGGCGGACACTCCATCCTTGGACTGATCCATCGCTATCCCCCTGATACGGCGCAATCCAACCGATCACGGGGACACATCATGCAGCGTGCACATATCCCTACGCGACCGTAGGGTTCTCCCTACGCGACCGCAGGGTTCCGGCGGGGCGCCGGACCGGCCGCGCGGCGCGCGGACGGCGGCCGGGCCCCGCCGGGCGGACGCCGCGGATCAGGTCCAGCTCGGCGAGGTGCCCACCGCGCCGGCGCCGGGCGGCACCGGCGGGGCGGACGGGGGCATCGGCCCGGCCGTCGCAGAGTGCACCGCCATGGCGTGCTGCACCAGCGTGATCAGGACCTGCTTGGTGGACTGCCGGCTGCGCGCGTCGCACTTGATGATCGGCACGCTCTGGCTGATCGACAGCGCCTCCCGGATGTCCTCCACCGCGTACGGAAATTCACCGTGGAAGCCGTTGACGCCCACCACGAACGGCAGGCCCAGCTCCTCGAAGTAGTCGACCGCGGCGAAGCAGTCCTCCAGGCGGCGGGTGTCGACCAGCACCACGGCGCCGATCGCGCCGCGCACCAGGTCGTCCCACATGAACCAGAACCGCTGCTGGCCGGGCGTGCCGAACAGGTACAGGATCAGCTCGCTGTCCAGGGACACCCGGCCGAAGTCCATGGCCACCGTGGTGGTGGTCTTGTCGGGCACGGCCGACAGGTCGTCCACCTCGGCGCTGGCCGCCGTCATCACCGCCTCGGTGGTGAGCGGCATGATCTCCGAGACGGACCCGACGAAAGTGGTCTTGCCGACGCCGAAGCCGCCGCCGACGACGATCTTGACTGAGGTCAGCTCGCCGTCCGCGCCGGGCGGCGCGGTATCAGAGCTTTCGAAGGCCACTGAGCACCCTTTCGAGTAGGCGGAGGTCCGGCGCGGCGTTGGCGGGGCGCGACTGGTGCAGCCGCAGCAGTCCCTCCAGGGCCATGTCGGCGACGAGCACACGGGCGACGCCGAGCGGGATGCGCAGCATCGCCGACACCTCGGCGACCGAGCGCGCCGACCGGCACAGGTCCATGATCGCCCGGTATTCGGGCGTCAGGCTGGAGATGTCGCGGGGCGGGTAGGGGGCCGCCGTCACCAGCGCTTCGATCGCCAGGTCGTACCGCGGCTTGGTGCGGCCCCCCGTCACGGCGTACGGGCGCACCAGGGAACTGGACTCGCCCTCCGCCCGGGGCTCCGGCACGGGGCGTCCCTGGGCCGAATCGCCCGACCACCGGGGCGGGCCGCCCGGGCCGGGCCCGTAGGGCCTGCCTCGATCCATCTCGCCGACCTCCGTCCGAGTCAGTCGCTACCACTACGGGGGGACGCCGCCCCCGCACCCCCGGGGTCATTGCCGGTCAGTAACGGGCCGGTCCCGCGCCCATCTCCGACACCGACGGGCCGCCGTACGAGGGCTGCTGCCCGTCGCCCCCCGACCGCAGCGCCGGCGTCAGCACTCGGCCCACGCGTTCCACCAGCAACGTCATCTCATACGCCACCAAACCGAGGTCGCAGTCGGGCGCGGCCAGCACCGCGAACACCGCGCCGTTGGCGATGGACATCACGAACAGCAGTCCGCGGTCCATCTCCACGACCGTCTGGTTCACCCCGCCGGCGTCAAAGATCTTCGCCGCCCCCTGGGTGAGGCTCATCAAACCCGACGCGATGGCCGACAGCTGGTCGGCCCGCTCCGGCGGGAACCCCGACGAGTACGCCATCGGCAGTCCGTCGGAGGAGACCACGACGGCGTGGGCGACCTTCGGGACGCGATCCGCGAAGTTCGTCACCAACCAGTTGAGATCCTGCCCGCTCACGGGGTGCCTCCTGTCTCTCCGTCATCCTGCGACGGACCCTCGCCATGCGCGCCGGCGGATCCGGCCGCGCCGCGAGCCTCGTCGCGCCCGCGGCGCACGCCGCGTTGCAGGCTCGCGAAACGATTCCGTACGACCTCGGCGGACTGGCTCTGCGCCTGCCGGCGCCGAGCCGCGGCCTCCTGCGGCGTCACCGCGCCGGGCACCCGGTTGCGGCCGGGCACCCGCTTGGGAAGGCCGGCGGCGGTGCGAGCGCCCGCCACGGGCCTGCGGACCGCCGCCTCCGCAGCCCGGAAGCCCTCGTCGGCCGGGGAATCCCAGCCCTTGGCCGGATCCCCGGACGACCCGGTCCGTCGCTGGAACCACTCCGATTGCATCGCATCGAAGATAGGCGAGCGCTCAGGGGGACGCGTCGAGTCCTCCTGGCCGGACGAACCGGGCGCCGAAGACCGGGTCTGCGGCCGCGGTCCGCCCTGCGCCGACGGCTGATCCGGCGCGTGCGCCGGGGACGCCGGCACGGCGGGCATCTGCCCCGTGGACGACGCCGACTGCGCGAACGGCTCGTCCGGGTACGGCGCGTCCGCGAACGAGGTCTCGTCCGCGGCCGCCGGTTCCGGGGACGGCGCGTCGTCCCAGCCACGGCCCCCGCCCGCGGGCTGCGCCGCGTCGGCCGGCCGCCGGCGCATCGGACGGCCCAGCCTGCCCGGCCGGACCGGGGGCATCGGGCCGGTCTCCCACGAGACCTGCCGCTGCGGGCTCGGCTCGGGCACGGCGGGCTGCGCCTCCGGCACCACCGACTCGGGGCCGTGCAGGTGCGCGCCGGGCTTGCGGACGGGCAGATCGCCGCCGAAGCCGGACCGCTCGTCCCTGCGGTACCCGTCGTCGCCGTACGGGTCCTGCGCGTCCCCGCCGAAGCCGTCCGTGCCGAAGCCGTCCGCGCCGAAGCCGTCCGTGCCGAACGCGTCCCGCGGCTCGCGGTCGCCGGACATCGGGCCGGCGTCGCCGAAGGCGGCCTGCGGTCCCGTGGCGCCCGGCACGGGGTGCGCGCCGCTGCCGTCGACCGCGCCGTGCGGGCCGGTTCCGGCCACGGGCTGCGGCCCGGTCGCCTGCGGACCGTTCGCGCCGCGCAGCATCGGCTGCCCGCCGGTGCCGAACCGGTCGTCGCGCTCGGCCCGCTGGAACAGCCCGCCGCCCGAGGCGTGGCCGGATCCGGCCGCCGCGGAGGGCGCCGACACCCCGGCCAGCTGGCGTCCCGCCATGTCGCCGTCGCGGGCGCCGAAGCCGCGGCTGCCGACGCCGCCGCCCTCGCCGGGGGTGATCACGCTGTCCGGCAGCATCACGAACGCGGTGAGCCCGCCGCCCTGCGCGGCGCGCAGCTCCACCCGGATGCCGTGCCGCACCGCCAGGCGGCCGACCACGAACAGGCCCATGCGGCGGGCCGCGGAGAAGTCGATGACCGGCGGGTTGGCCAGGCGCCAGTTGGCCTGCTCCAGCTCCTCCGGCGACATGCCCACGCCGTTGTCGTTGATCTGCAGCATGGCGCCGCCGCCGCTGAGCATCTGGCCGGAAACGGTCACCTTGGTGTGCTCGGCGGAGAACGTGGTGGCGTTCTCCACCAGCTCGGCCAGCAGGTGCACCAGGTCGTTGACGACCGGGCCGGCCACGGTCATGTCGCCCTGCACGCGCACCGCGACCCGCTCGTACTGCTCGACCTCCGACAGCGAGGCGCGCACCACGTCGATCAGCGGGACCGGGCGGTTCCACCGGCGCACCTGGTCCTGGCCGCCGAGGACCAGCAGGTTCTCGCAGTTGCGGCGCATGCGGGTGGCCAGGTGGTCCAGGCGGAACAGGTTGGCCAGCTGCTCTTCGTCCTGCTCGCTCTGCTCCAGCTCCTCGATCAGCCGCAGCTGGCGTTCGATGAGGGTCTGGCTGCGCCGCGACAGGTTGACGAACATCGCGTTGATGTTGCCGCGCAGCACCGCCTCGTCGGCGGCCAGCCGGACCGCCTCCCGGTGGACCTCGTCGAACGCCCGCGCCACCTGGCCGATCTCGTCCCTGGAGTCGATGTCGATGGGCTCGACCTCGATCCCCTCGGCGGCGGCCTGCGGGTCGCGCAGCCGGTCCACCAGGCTGGGCAGCCGGGTGCCGGCGATCTCCAGCGCGCTCTCCTGCAGGCGGCGCAGCGGCCGCACCATCGACCGGGCCACCACGACCACCGCGATCAGGACGGCGGCCAGCAGCAGGGCCAGCAGCACCGCGTCACGGGCGGCGGTGAACTCGGCGTCGTCGCGCAGCCGGTCCACGCGGCGGCTCACGTCGCCGCGCAGCCGGGTCTCCACCTGCTGCATCCGGTCGATGCGGGCGGTGGAGTCGCGGACCCACTCCGCCGCCTGGCGCGGACCGAGCGGCCGGATGATCAGGCTGGTCGACCGGCCGGCGAGGGTCAGCGCCTGGGCGCGGGTGAACTCCGCGCGGTCCAGCTCGGGACCGGTGACGGTGTCGTCGTAGAGCCGCTGCTCCCGCAGGTCGGCCGAGGCGCGGAAGTCGGCCAGGCCCCGGCTCATGTCCGAACGGGCGTCCTGGACGCCCTGCAGGGTCTCGGGCTCGAACCGGCTGTCCCACAGGGCCGCGGCGATCAGCGCGCGCTCCCGGGACGCGGCGTCCTTGGCCCGCGACAGCGACACCAGCGTCAGCAGGCTGCGCGCGACGTCGGGGTCCTTGGCGTCGTAGGCCGCCACCACCAGGTGGGACAGGATGTCGTCGTTGAACTCGCTGTACTTGTCGACGACCAGCGCCGGGCTCAGCTTCGCGGCCACGGACCGCAGGGCCGGCATGGACCGCATCCGGTTGTCGATGTTGGCCAGTCCCAGCCGCAGCTGCCTGCCGGAGACGTCGGCGTCGGCGACGGCCTCGCGGTATTCGCGGGCCGCGGCGTCCACCGCCGCCTGGCGCTGCCGCAGGGTGTCGTCGTCCACCGCCCGGGCGCCGCCCGCGGCCCGCTGGGCCATGGCGTCGCGCTCGTTCTGCAGCGCCTGGGACAGCACGCTCAGGCGGCTACCGATCGCGGCCAGATCGCTGCTGCGCCCGTACTCCCGAGCGTTCTCGACGGAGCTCACGACCCGACCGCCGGCCAGCACGGCGGCCACGGCCGTCGGGATCGCGATGACGGCGATCAGACGTGTGGTCACGCGCCAGTTGCGCAGCCGCAGCCACCCGCCGGAACCCCCTTTGCGCTCGGGTTCTTTGCCGGTAGTGGGCGCTGCCCGGGGGGACTGCGGGGCGCCCTCGGCCCCTTCCGCTGTGCGCACTGCCCTCCGCTACCTCTCAATGGACGACCGCTCGCGGCCCACGCTGCCCCGAACGCGATTCTCCAATTGCGTCCCAAGGGCCACTGCGGGCGAGCGCGGAACATTGCAACACAGAGCTACCACCACAGCCAACCCGAATGATCACAGAGGTCATAACTTGTGATGGATGGCTGCGAGATGTCACAGATTGCTTTCACTCGTTCACATTTATGCATGTAAAGTGGCATCTTGCGACACACGCCGCGCCCGTGCGCTACGCTCCCCGACCGTTGAAAGATCACTTTCATCTCCCCGCATCACGGAGCGTTGCAATGCATGCACTCCATCGCCGTACCGTTCTCGCCGGAGCCCTCGCCCTGACCGTGGCCGCCTCGGCCGCCGCCTGCGGGGACTCCGACAAGGGCGAGTCCGCCACCGGCCTGGAGAAGTCCGAGATCACCGTGGGCACCATGCCGGTCGGCGACACCGCGCCGCTGCAGCTGGCCATCACCCGCGGCCTGTTCAAGGCCGAAGGGCTGACGGTCAAGACCCAGACCATCAACGGCGGCGCCGACGCGATCCCCCGGCTGAAGGGCGGTCAGCTCGACATCTCCTTCGGCAACTACGTGTCCTTCTTCTCGGCCGCCGCCCAGGGCGCGTTCAAGCCCAAGATCGTCGCGGAGGCGTTCTCCAGCGGGCCGAAGACCCACACCCTGCTGGTGGCCAAGGACTCCCCGATCCGCAGCATCGCGGACCTGAAGGACAAGAAGATCGGGGTCAACACCAAGCGCAACGTCAGCACGCTGATGGTGCGCTCGGCCGCCAAGCCGGCCGGCGTCGAGCTGGACGAGGACAAGAACTTCGTCGAGGTCCCGCCGCCCAACATGGAGGCGGCCCTGAAGTCCGGCAGCGTCGACGCCGTCCAGGCCATCGAGCCGTTCGGCACCCAGATCCAGCAGAAGCTGGGCGCCCGCCTGCTGGCCGACCTGTCCAGCGGCGCCACCGCGGACTTCCCCATCGCCGGCTACGCCACCACCGAGGAGTTCGCGGCCAAGAACCCCAAGACCGTCGCCGCCTTCCAGCGGGCCCTCATCAAGGCGCAGGGCATGGCCGCCGACCGCAAGGTCGTCCAGGACATCCTGCCCAAGTACGCGCGCGGCATCACCGCCGAGGTGGCCGCCACGATGAGCTACGGCACCTACCCGACCTCGCTGAACGCCACCCGGCTGCAGCGCGTGGCGGACGTGATGCAGCAGTTCGGGATCATCAAGCAGCCGCTTGACGTCAAGCCGCTGCTCGTCACCGGGGAATCGTCCGGATGATCAAGGCCCGGCGTTTCGCGCTCGGCGCCGCGGGTGCGGTCGGGGCGATCCTCGTCGTCGAGGCGGTCAACCGCCTCGGGCTGGTCGACGAGGACGCCCTGCCCGCCGCGACGACGATCCTCGGGGAGGCGGGGCGGCTGGCCGTCGACGGCGACTTCCTGGTCGACGTCGGCGACACCCTGCGGGCCTGGGCCGGGGGTCTGCTGCTCGCGGTGGCGGTCGCGGTCCCCCTCGGCGTGCTGCTGGGCTCGGTCCCCTTCCTGGGGACCGCCTCCCGGTTCCTGGTGGAGATGTGCCGCCCCATCCCGTCGGTGGCGCTGATCCCCCTGGTGCTCATCGTCTTCTCCTCGGTCACCCAGCAGAAGATGGCGTTGATCTTCTACGCCGCGCTGTGGCCGATCCTCATCAACACCCTGTACGCGCTGCGGGACGTCGACCCGGTCGCCAAGGAGAGCCTGCGCGCGTTCGGGTTCGGCGAGGGGTCGGTGCTGTGGCGGGTGTCGCTGCCCAGCGCCGCGCCGTTCATCGCCACCGGCGTGCGCATCGCCGCCTCGGTCGGCCTCATCGTCGTCATCAGCGCCGAGCTGCTGGCGGGCGGCGGCGAGGGCGTCGGCATCTTCCTCATGGAGAGCCAGGCCGGCGGCGGCGACACCGCGGTCATGCTCGCCGGCGCCTGCTGGGCGGGGGCGCTGGGGCTGGCGGTCAACGCGGGCCTGGTCGGGCTCGAACGGATCGCCTTCCGCTGGAACACCGCCCGCGTGGAGGGAGTCTCATGACACGGCTGCTGCGCGGGACCGCCGAGCGGCTGTGGCTGGTCGCGCTCGCGGTGATCGCCTGGGAGGCCGGCACCCGGGCGGCCGACGAGGAGTACTTCCCGCCCCCGTCGACGATCGTCTCCGCGCTGCACGAGATGTGGTTCTCCGGCCCGGCCTCGCAGGCGTTCCTCACCGACAAGGCGGTGGACGACTTCTCCACCAGCCTGGGCCATCTGTTCGGCGGCTGGCTGATCTCCTGCGTGATCGGCGTCGCGCTCGGCGTGGCGATCGGCCGGTTCCGGGCGCTGAACGACATGCTCGACCCGGTGCTGCAGTTCCTGCGCGCCGTCCCCCCGCCCACGCTGCTGCCCTTCTTCATCATCGTGTTCCAGCTGGGCGCCACCATGCAGATCGTCACGATCGCGTTCGGCGTGGTGTGGCCGGTGCTGCTCAACAGCGCCGACGGGGTGCGCACCGTGGACTCCCTGCAGCTGGAGACCGCGCGGGTGTTCGGCCTGTCGCGGTACCGGCGCCTGGTGACGGTGATCCTGCCCGCCGCCGCGCCGAAGATCTTCGCGGGGCTGCGGGTCAGCCTCGCCTTCGCGCTCATCCTCATGGTGCTGTCGGAGCTGGTCGGCAGCACCGCGGGCATCGGCGCCCAGCTGATCGGCGCGCAGCGCGACTTCGACCTGCCCGCCATGTGGGCCGGCATCGTGATGCTGGGCGTGCTGGGCGTGCTGTTCAACAGCGCGTTCCTGCTGTTGGAACGGCGGCTGCTCGCCTGGCACAGTGGCGCCCGCAGGCTCGCCAACTGAATCGCCCCGGGGGCGCGGGGGCCGCCCCCCTCGCGAGGACGCTCCTCGCCACCACCAAGAGAGGGAGTACGTCGTGCTCGAGATAGCCGCCCTCAGCCACACCTACCCGGACGGACACGTCGCGATCCGCGGCATCGACCTCACCGTCCCGGACGGCCAGCTGGTCAGCATCGTCGGGCCGTCCGGCTGCGGCAAGTCCACGCTGCTGCGCTGCATCGCGGGGCTGATCCGCCCCACCGGCGGGAAGGTCGTCCTCAACGGACAGCCGGTCACCGGCGTGCCCGAAGGGCTGGCCGTGGTCTTCCAGGACTACAGCCGCTCGCTGTTCCCGTGGCTGACGGTGCGCGACAACGTGGCGCTGCCGCTGCGCCGCCGCGGCAAGTCCAAGGCGGAGCGGCGGGAGGCGGCGATGGCCGCCCTGGAGTCGGTGGGGCTGGCCGGCGCCGCCCGCAAGTACCCCTGGCAGCTGTCGGGCGGCATGCAGCAGCGGGTGTCGATCGCCCGCGCGCTGGCCTACCAGCCCTCGCTGCTGCTCATGGACGAGCCGTTCGGCTCGGTGGACGCCCAGACCCGCGAGGACCTGGAGGACCTGGTCCTGCAGGTGCACCGGGCGGAGAAGATGACCATCCTGCTGGTCACGCACGACATCGACGAGAGCGTCTACGTCGGCGACCGGGTGGTGGTCCTCGGCCCGTCCCCCACCGGGGTGGTCGCCGACGTGCCGGTGCCCCTGCCGTCCGAGCGCGACCAGATCGAGACGCGGGCGCTGCCGGAGTTCATCGGCACCCGCGCGAAGGTCGGCCGGCTCGTCCGCGGCGGCCACGGCGGGGCCGATGTCACGAACGCCGGTCCGGCGACGCCCGACCCGCGCGCGGCCGACGTCAGGGCCGCGTGCTCGGACGGCTGAGACGGCCGGGGCGACCGGCCCGTCCGAACGCCGGGCCCGGCAGAGGAAATAAAAGGACGGAAAGGCGATAACACCATATGGACGTACTCGTCGTCGGAGCGGGCATCGGCGGTCTCACCACGGCGCTGAGCCTGCACGAGGCGGGGATGCGCACGCGGATCGTCGAGGCCGCCACCCGGCTGCGGCCGCTCAGCGTCGGCATCAACCTGCTGCCGCACGCCGTGCGCGAGCTGACCGAGCTGGGGCTGGGCGACCGGCTCGCCGACACCGGCGTCGAGCCCGCCCAGATGGTCCACTTCGACCGGCACGGCGGACGGATCTGGGCGGAGCCGCGCGGCACCGCGCAGGGCTACCGCTGGCCCCAGTACTCGATCCACCGCGGCGAGCTGCAGATGATCCTGCTCGACGCCGTCCGCGAGCGGCTCGGCGCGGACGCCGTGCGCACCGGGACCGTGTTCGAGACCTTCGAGCAGGACGACTCGGGCGTGCGGGTGCGGCTGCGCGACCGTGCGAGCGGCGCGGTCGAGACCGAGCGCTGCGACGTGCTGGTCGGGGCGGACGGGTTCCGCTCGACGGTGCGGGCGGTGCTCTACCCCGACGAGCCCGGGCCGCTGTGGAACGGCGTGCGGCTGTGGCGCGGCATGACCGAGGGCGAGCCGTTCCTGGACGGCCGCACCATGGCCGTGGCGGGCAGCAACGCCGCCGTCAAGCTGGTCGTCTACCCGATCTCGCGGAAGGCCGAGCGGGAGGGGCGGGCGCTGCTCAACTGGGTCGCCGAGGTCAAGGTCGTCGACGAGGGGATCACCGAGGCGCCCGACACGGAGACCCGGGAGGGCCGGCTGGAGGACTTCCTGCCGTACTTCGCCGACTGGCGGTTCGACTGGCTGGACGTGCCCGCGCTGCTGTCGTCGACCGAGCGGATCCTCGAGCACAAGATGATCGACCGGGACCCGCTGCCGGCCTGGACCCACGGGCGGGTCACCCTGCTCGGCGACGCGGCCCACCCGATGTACCCGATCGGCTCCAACGGCGGCTCGCAGGCCGTGCTGGACGCCCGCGTCCTGGCGCACGAGCTCGCCCAGGCCGACGACCCCGCCGAGGGGCTGGCCGCCTACGACAAGGCGCGCCGCGAGCCGGTCAACGCGATCGTGCTGGCGTGCCGCGACATGCCCGCCGACCGCATCCTGCACACGGTGAGCGAACGCGCCCCGGACGGCTTCGAGCGGATCGAGGACGTGCTCAGCGCCGAGGAGCTCGAGGCCATCAGCAACGCCTACCGGCAGACGTCGTTCTCGGACGTGGAGGCGCTGAACAACCGCCCGTCCCTGAGCGTCCGCCGCTAGCC
The DNA here is from genome assembly GCA_003001795.1 of Actinomadura viridilutea. GTDB lineage: Bacteria > Actinomycetota > Actinomycetes > Streptosporangiales > Streptosporangiaceae > Spirillospora > Spirillospora viridilutea. The sequence goes on from PVNI01000003.1 coordinate 103,889, forward strand.
GCCCCTCTCACCCGGCGCCCTCCGCGGCCGCGCCTCCCGCGGCCTCATTTGGCGTCGGCGTAGCAGTCGACGGCGGCGATCTCCATCGGGAACACGACGGGGGTGCGGCCGAACAGCAGGCGTCCGGCCTCCTCGGCGGACGCCCGCACGGCCGCGCCCACCCGCTCCGCCAGCTCCCGCGGGGTGTGGACGATCACCTCGTCGTGCTGGAAGAACACCAGGCGGGGCGGGCCCAGCTCGGCGAGCCGGCGGCGCAGCGTGGCCAGCAGCACCAGCGCCCAGTCGGCGGCGGTCGCCTGGACGACGAAGTTGCGGGTGAAGCGTCCCCGGCTGCGCACCGCCGCGGCCGCGCGCTCGCCGCCCTCGGCGGTCAGGGCGCGCCACTCGGGGGACGGCGGCGGACAGGTGCGCCCGAGCAGCGACCGCACCAGGTGCCCGCGCTCGCCCGCGCGGGCGGCCGATTCCACGAACCCGAACGCCTCGGGGAACCGGTTCTTGAGCACGGCGAGCAGCTGCACGGCCTCGCCGGTGCCGCCGCCGTACATGGCGGACAGCAGGGCGATCTTGGCCTTGCCGCGGTCGCCGCCGAAGGCGTCGGCGAGGGCGCTGTACAGGTCGCCCTGCGCGGCGGCGCGGGCGAAGGCGCGGTCGCCCGCCAGCGCCGCCAGCACCCGCGGCTCGAGCTGGGCGGCGTCGGCGACCACCAGCGCCCAGCCGGGGTCGGCGACGACCGCCCGGCGCAGCACGCGGGGGATCTGCAGGGCCCCGCCGCCGTTGGTGGCCCAGCGGCCCGACACCACGCCGCCGACCACGTACTCGGGCCGGAACCGCCCGCCCGACACCCAGGTGTCCAGCCAGGTCCAGCCGTGCGCGGTGTACAGCCGGGACAGCTCCTTGTACTCCAGCAGCAGCGGGACCGCCGGATGGTCGAGTCCCTTGAGCACGTGCGCCCGGGTGGAGGGGACGGTCAGCCCGGCCGCCGCGAACGCCTTGACGATCTGCGCCGGGGAGTCGGGGTTGACGCGCCGGCCGAACGCCTCGCCGATGCGGTCGGCCAGCTCCTGCAGGCGGCGGGGGCGCAGCCCGCCGGACGGGCGGGGCCCGAGCAGCTCGGTGAGCAGGGCGTCGTGCCGCTCGGCCGACCAGGGCAGCCCGTCGTGGCCCATCTCGGCGGCGGCCAGCGCGCCGGCCGACTCGGCGGCCGCCAGCAGCGCGAACCCGTCCAGCCCGGCCGACCGGCGGCGCTGCGCGGCGTGCACCTCCACGATCTGGTCGATGTCGTCGGCGTCGGCGCCCCCGGCGCCGCCGGTCTCGGCGTCGTCGAACAGCGACGGCTGGGGCAGCGCGTCGGGCGGCGCGGGGTCGGGCGGGACGGGCGCGCCGCGCAGCCTGGCCCAGGCGGCCCGGACCGAGCGCGGCTCCCCGTAGCGGCCGTCGTGGTTGAGCAGCAGGGTCTCGACGAGCTCCAGATCGTGGCACCGGGCCACCCGCACGCCCGCCCGCAGCAGCCGCGGGTACAGGCGGGCGGTGGACGGCCACACCCAGCGCGGGGCGAGGGCGCGCTCGCGCTCGGCGATCGCGGCGACGAGGTCGGCGACGCGCTCGGCCGGTCCGGCGGGCGCGCCGGCGTCGTCCACCGGGCGCAGCGTGCCTCCGCCGTCCTTGCCGCAGGCCACCGCGATCCTCACGGCTCCAGTGTCGCCGACGGCACCGACAAGGCCGCGGCGCCGGGACGTCGCCCCGGCGGGCCGTCAGGCAGGGGCGATCGGGCGCAGGGGGATGGTCACCTCGTCCTCCACGGGCGGGCGGTCTTCGTGCTCGCCGCATCCCGTCACCCCGTAGCAGCGGATGCGCAGCCGCTCCTCGTCGACGTCGAGGCGCAGGAAGCTCTTGAAGAACGGGGGGCGGTCCCAGTCGGCCATCTCCGAACGGAAACGCTGCGGGATCTTGGCCACCGGCAGCCGGGTGCGCACCCTGCGCCGCCGTCCCTTGGGGACGCCCAGCACCGCGGCGACGAAGCGGGCGCGCCGCGACGGGACGGCTCCGGAGTCGGCGCCGACGCTGTGGTACGCGCGGGCCGGCTCGATCCCGAGGCGGTGCCGGACGACCGCGGTGGCCTCCTCCGGAGTCAGCTCGAACAGGCTCGGCAGGCGCAGCCACCGGCCGTACAGCTTGCTGTAGCGCGACAGGGAGTCGCCGCGCAGCGGATAGCAGCGGAAGTCGTCCTCGTCCACCAGGCGGGTGCGGGGGATGGTGTGGGTCGCGTGCATGAACGCCCCGCCGCCTCCCGCCACGAGGTACTGGATCGTGCGGTCGCCGACGCGCACCGGGTAGCGCTGGTAGTTGTGGATGTCGCCGCCGATGGCGGCGACGTAGTTGTTGGCGGGGGCGCGGACGATGTCGTCCACCGTGCCTCCGCCTTCGATCGGGCCGGGCTCGCGGCGGTCGTTTACATATAGGGGCTTGCCCGTGATGAGCAGCTTGGGTTTGGGGCCTGCCGAGATCTGGCGCAGCCATGCCCCTTGGTCGCGGTCGATGACGCCGGTGATGCCGGTGTCGATGGCCACGATCCGCAGCGACGGGGTGTCGATGGCCCAGTAGGGGCCGGGCTGCCGGGCGCGCTGCCGGGGGGCGCCCCGGTAGCGGTTCCTGGCCTCGGTCAGGGCTTTGTCGTCCACGGCGCCGGGACGGCGCCACAGCAGGCGCGGCACCAGCGCCAGGGGGCCGTGCCAGGGGTCGGGCGTGCAGTCCATCGTCAGATCGCAGAACACCCGCAGGAATCCCTGCAGCCCGTCGTACCAGTCGTGGTTGCCGGGGACGGCGTAGATGGGCCCCGGGTAGTGCTGGTAGGGCCGGTAGAACTTGTCCGGGTAGTCCGCCGCCTCGCCCGTCGGGTAAATGACGTCGCTGGCGATGACCATGAAGTCGGTGTCCTCCCCCACGCGCAGCGCGGGGGGCACCACGGCGTACTGGGAGCGGTCCCCTTCACCCGTGTCCCCGAGGAGAAGGAACGAGAACTCCGGGGTCGAGCGGTGCATGGTGAACGCCGCGGGGGTGCCGCGCGCGGTCAGCGCGGCCACGCAGCGCCGCCGGATCCCGGGGGAAGGGTCGCCGAACAGCCTGGCGATGACGTCGTTGCGCGAACGCCACAGGACCGAGGGACGGCGCCAGGAGAACGCCTGCACCCGCTCGGGCAGCAGGTCGTAGAAGCTGCCCGGCTTTCCGCAAGCCCATCCCGCGCCCGCCTCCGACGTCCGCGAGTTCTCTGGGGCTCGCTCCGCGGCCGCGTCCTCGGCGCGCACACGTCACCTCCGGGGGATGTGGGGAACCAGCGCCACCCTTCCCCGGAGATGATCTCCCCGTCAAGCGATTCGGCCAGGCGCGCGCGGCGGTTCGGCCTGGGGCGCGCGACGGCGCGACGGCACGGACGGAGCAAGCAAGACGCAGGCGCCGAGAGACAGGCGCCGAGAGACAGGCGCCGAGAGATGGACCGCTCAGAGATAAACGTCACGCGCCGGGGCCGGTCCCGGCGCTCAGCGCGGTAGGCGCCGACGCCACCCCCGTGGACGTCGGCGCCTCCACGCCCAGGACGACCGCGGCCATCTGGATCATGAGTCCCCCCAGAACGGCGAGCTGTCGCCATCTCATGATCGGGCTCGCGATCGCCCACAGGTCCCAATCGGGACGTAATGAACGCTATACGGACGTCCGTAATGCGGGGGCAAACCGACCGAAACATGCCTTCCAAATCTGGCGGCGGTGCGGAAACCGGGTGTCGCGGCACCTCGGCGGCCTCTGCGCGGAGGCCGCGGGGGGCGCGTCCCTCCTGCTCAGGGGCCCTCCGCTCAGGGCGCCAGGACGCGCAGGGCCGCGGGCATGACGGCGGCGGTCACGGGGAGCGTCCCCGGGAGTTCGCCGTCCGCCCCGTACGGGAGCGTCCGGCCGGGGTCGGCCAGCTCGATCCGGACCTTGCGGCCGCGCAGCACCTCGACCTGGGGGCGGCGCACGTGGGCGCCGCGCTCCAGCTCCCGCATCACGGTGAAGAAGAGGAGCTTCGGCGCCCGTTTGATGATCACCACGTCCAGCAGCCCGTCGTCCACGCGGGCGTCCGGGGCGATGTGGCGGCCGAAGCCGTACCACCCGGAGTTGGCGGCGACCACGGTGTAGCCGGTGCGCCGGTGCTCCCGGCCGTCGACGGTGATCACGTAGTCGGCGTGGCGCCAGGCGAGCACGGCCCGCAGCGCGCCGATGTAGTAGGCGGCCGATCCGCGGAGCAGACGGGTCTTGTTGGCGTTGTCGTTGGCGACGGCGTCCACTCCGGCGTAGACGCTGCCCAGGACGGGGGTCCCGTTGGCGTCGATGGCGTCCACCGGGCGCGGCTCCCCCTCAAGCAGCAGGCGGGCCAATGCGTCGGGCTGGGACGGGATGCCGAGTTGGCGGGCGAAGTCGTTCCCGCGTCCGGCCGGGACGATGCCCAGCACGGCACGCGTCCCGGCGAGGGCGCCGCCGACGCAGCCCACCATGCCGTCCCCGCCCACGCCCAGCACGACGCGGCCGGCGTCGGCGGCGGCGCGGGCGAGCGCGGCCGCGTGCTCCAGGTCGCGGCTGTATTCGACGACCACCTGCGCGCCCGCCTCGCGCAGCAGCCGCGCCACGGGGACCAGCGCGGCGGCGGAGGCCGACCCGCCCGCGGCGGGGTTGACGATCGCGGTGAACGCGCGGCGGTCCGGCGAGGGCGCCCCGGCCGTCATCGCGGCCGCTCCTCGGGGACGGGCGGCAGGAGCACCCCGGGATTGAGGATGCCCGCCGGATCGAGCCTGCGTTTGACGGCGTGCAAGACGTCGACGCCGAGCGGCCCGATCTCCCGGGCGTACCAGTCGCGGTGGTCGGCGCCGACGCCGTGGTGGTGGGTGATCGTGCCGCCGGCGTCCAGGATGGCGTCGTTCGCGGCGTGCTTGGCCTTCTCCCAGTGCCGCACCGCGTCGGAGCCCTGCGCGCACACGACCGTGAAGTACAGCGACGCCCCGGCCGGATAGACGTGCGAGATGTGGCACATGACCAGAGGCGGTGTGCCCTGCGCGGTCAGCGTCGAGGTCAGCGCGTCCTTGACGGCGGCGTACAGATCCGGCAGGCCGGACCAGAACGTGGCCGTTTCCAGGGTCTCGGCGAAGGCTCCCACGTCCAGGAGCGCGTCGCGCAGGTAGGGGGCGGTGTAGCGGCCGTGCTCCCACGCCTGGCCGGGCTCGGGGCCCAGGGGCTCGCCGCCTTCGTCCTCCAGGACGGCGCGCACTCTGTCGCGGCGGTCGGCGATCTCCTGCGGGGCGCCTTCGAAACCGACCACGGCCAGGCAGCCGGACGCCTCTCCCAGGCCCGCTCCGATGGCGTCCGGGTCGGCGAGCCCCACCATCGTCTCGGCCTCGTCGGACAGCCGCAGGACGGTCGGCAGCGGACCGTCCTGGGCGAGCCGCCGCAGCGCCGCGCCGCCCTGGGAGAAGGAGGGGAACCGCCAGCCCTCGTAGGCGGACGTCTCGGGGGCGGGACGGATCCGCACCGTCACCGAGGTGATCACACCGAACGCCCCTTCGGAGCCGAGGACGAGCTGGCGCAGGTCCGGGCCCGCCGCGGACCGGGGCGCCCGCCCCAGGCTGAGCGTGCCCTCCGGCGTGGCCGCGGTCAGCGCGACGACCATCTCGTCGAACCGCCCGTACCCGGCGGACGCCTGCCCGCTGGACCGCGCGGCCGCGAAGCCTCCGATCGACGCCCACTCAAAGGACTGCGGGAAGTGCCCGAGGGTGAATCCGCGCTCGCGCAGCAGCGCCTCGGCCCGCGGAGCCCGCAGCCCCGGTTGCAGGACGGCGGTGCGCGAGACCGGGTCGAGGTCGACGAGGGCGTTCATGCGGCGCAGGTCCAGGGCGACGAACGCGTCGAACGCGCCGCGCGGGGCGAGACCGCCCACGACCGACGTGCCGCCGCCGAACGGCACCACCGCGACGCGCCGCCGCGCGCAGGCCCGCAGCACGGCCAAGACGTCCTCGTGCGAGCCCGGGAAGACGACCGCGTCGGGCGCGTCGGACGCCTCCCCCGCCCGGATGCGCAGCAGGTCGGGCGTGGACTTGCCCCGCGTGTGCCGGATGCGCGTCTCGGGATCGGTCCGCACGTGCGCCTCGCCCCCGACCGCTTCGGCGAGGGCGCCGAGCGCGTCCCCGTCGAGCCGCGAGGCGGGGACGGCGACGTCCTCCAGGCGCGGCGGCGCGCCGTCGGCGGGGCGCACGCCCAGCAGGTCCCGGAGCAGGCGCACGGCGCCCTCCGGCAGCCGCGTCGCCCTGGCCGGGTCTCCCCATCCGCTCCACCGCATGTCCGGGGTGTCCACCGCGCCTCCCTGGGGTCTCGACACCAGCCCTTACACTGTGACATATGCCGTCCAATCGTCACAACAGAACCACGACCGACGACGCGGTTCTGGACGCGGCCCGCGACTGCGTGCTGGCGGTGGGGGTGCGCCGCACCACGCTCACCGACATCGCCCGCCGCGCCGGGGTGTCGCGCATGACGCTCTACCGGCGCTGGCCGGACGTCCGCACGATCGTCGGGGACCTGATGACGCGCGAGTGGATCGCCGTCGCGGCGGCCGCGCAGCCGCCCGACGACGGCCGCCCGGTCCGCGAGCGGCTCGTCGAGTCGCTGGTGGAGGGGGTGCGGGCGTTCCGGTCGCATCCGCTGCTCCGCAAGATCGTGGACGTCGACCCCGAGCTGCTGCTCCCGTACGTGCTGGACCGGCGCGGCGCGAGCCAGGAGGCGTTCCTTTCGTTCTTCGAGGAGTCCCTGCGCGCCGGGCACGCGGACGGGACGATCCGGCGCGACCATCCGGCCCGGCAGGCCCGCGCGCTGCTGCTGATCGTCCAGTCGTTCGCGCTGTCGCTGCGCACCATGACCGACGACGCCGACCCCGACCTGTCCGAGGACGCCTTCGACGCCGAACTGCGCCGCATCTTGGAAAGGACCCTGGCGCCATGAACACCTCTCTCTCCGCGGAGCGCAGGGCCGCAGAACTCGACGCCCTGCCCGGCGAGGTCGTGGACGTCCTGGTCGTGGGGCTGGGCGTCACCGGCGCGGGCGTGGCCCTGGACGCGGCGTCGCGCGGCCTGTCCGTGGCGGCGATCGACGCGCACGATCTGGCGTTCGGCACGTCCCGCTGGAGCTCCAAGCTGGTCCACGGCGGGCTCCGCTATCTGGCGTCCGGGCAGGTCGACGTCGCCTACGAGAGCGCCGTCGAACGCGGCGTCCTGATGACGCGCACCGCCCCGCACCTGGTGCAGGCCGTTCCGTTCGTGCTGCCGCTCACACCGATGGTCGATCGCTCCCAGGCGAGCCTGATGCGCGCCGGGCTGTTCGCGGGGGACGTCCTGCGCATGGCCGCGCGCACCCCCCGCGGGGTCCTGCCCCGCCCGCGCCGCCTGTCGGCCGTCGAGACGCTGCGCCTCGCCCCGCCGCTGAGCCCGAACGGTCTGCGCGGAGGACTGCTGTCCTGGGACGGGCGTCTCGCCGACGACGCGCGCCTCGTCATCGCGATCGCCCGCACCGCCGCCGGCCTGGGGGCGCGCATCCTCACCCGCTGCCGCGCCCTGGCGTTGAGCGGGGACGGGGCGCAGGTGCGCGACGAGCTCACCGGCCGCGAGTTCGCCGTGCGCGCCCGGGCCGTGGTCAACGCGACCGGCGTCTGGGCGGGCGGCCTCGTCGACGGGGTCGCGCTGCGCCCGTCCCGCGGCACGCATCTGGTGCTGCGGGGCGAGACGCTGCCCGACCTGTCGGCGGGGCTGCATCTGCCCGTGCCCGGCGCGTCCAACCGGTTCGTCCTCGTCATCCCCCAGGAGGACGGGCGCGTCTACGTCGGCCTGACCGACGAGCCCGTCGACGGCCCGATCCCCGACGTCCCCGAGCCCACCGAGGCCGACATCGGCTTCCTGCTCGACATCCTGGGCGCGGCGCTCGACGTCCCCCTGCGCCGCGACCAGGTCGCGGGCGCGTTCGCCGGGCTGCGCCCGCTGCTGGACGGCGGTCCGCGCGACCAGGCCGACGGCACCGCGGACCTGTCCCGGCGGCACGCCGTGCTGACCTCCCGCGACGGCGTCGTCACCGTCGTCGGCGGCAAGCTGACCACCTACCGGCGGATGGCCGAGGACGCCGTGGACGCGGCCGTGGCGTCCGCCCCACACCTGGACGCCGGTCCGAGTCGCACCGCGCGCCTGCCGCTCGTCGGCGCCGCGCCGCCCGCCCGCCTGGCGGCGCTGGACGCGCCGCGCCGCCTGGTGCGGCGGTACGGCACGGAGGCTCCGCTGGTGGCGGCCCTGGCGCGCGAGGACCCCGCGCTGCTGGAGCCGGCGGCGCCCGGCCTGCCCGTGCTGCGCGTCGAGCTGGCCTGGGCGCTGCGCCACGAGGGCGCCCTGGACGCCGCCGATCTGCTCGACCGCCGCACCCGGATCGGCCTGGTGCCCGCCGACCGGGCCGCGGCCCTGCCGATCGCCGAGTCGCTCCTCCGAACGGTGTGACCCGTGCGACCAGCGGGATGCGGTGACGTCACCGATACGGTACGGGCGGCGCGGCGATCCGCGCAGGCAGATCTTCGAATCAACGGTCAGATGAGGGCAGCGGCCGCTCAAACGGAGCGCGATGCGGCCATTGGAGATCAAATCTGGGGTATGGGGTGATTCACACCCCCTGGCACCCGGAGGATGATTAGGTTAACCTAACCTAATCAATCTCGATCAACGGGGGTTCCCACGTGACGCGCCGGAACAGCTGCGGCCACTGCCCGGGCAGCCACTCGGGCGATCGACCGTGCCTGGCGAGCGCGACCGCCAAGGCGCGCGGCTGGCTGCTCATCGAGCACCCGGGGCCGTGGCCGGAGCGCGTCGAGCAGGGCCCGCCCGGTCCCGCCGCGATCACCGAGGCCGTGCGCGCCGCGCGGGCCGCGGGCGTACGGCCGCAGCTCATCCGCAGGCCCGGGCGGCGGCGCGGCATCCCGCCCGTGCAGGTGTACGTGGGCTATTCCCACGGCGAGCGCGTCTGGCTGGAGGGACGCGAGCTCGCCGACCCCGCCGAACTGGCCGACCTGGACCTGGCGGCGGTCGCCGCCGGGACGCCCCCGAAGTTCGGCGAACCGGTCGCCGACCCGCTGCTGCTGGTGTGCACGCACGGCAAGCACAACGCCTGCTGCGCCCAGCACGGCGCGCCCCTCGCCCGCTTCCTGTCGGAGCGATTCGCCCCTTTTGTCTGGGAAACGACCCACGTCGGCGGTGACCGCTTCGCGGCGAACCTGGTCTGCCTCCCCCACGGCGTCTACTACGGCGCCCTCGACCGGGACGAGGCCGTGCGGGCCGTGGAGGCCTACCTGCGGGGCGAGGTCCTGCTCGACCGCCTGCGCGGCCGGGCCGGCTACCCCGAGCCGGCGCAGGCCGCCGAGCACTTCGTGCGCGAGCACACCGGGGTCCGCGGCGTGACGGCGGTCACCGTGGAATCGGTGTCGGGAACATCTCCGTACCACGCGGTGGTTGTAGTAGGCGACAGGTGTTACCGGATCGTCGTGGAGCGGGTCGCGCAGACCGATCCATGCGGCCGAGGATGCCAAGAGAACCTCGAAACCTACGTTGTTAGGGACCTCACCCTTCTCAACGAGGCGGCCCTCGTGTAATCTCTCCGGGGCCCCATTCGAGGGTCTCCCTTGCCGCGCGGCCCTGCGCCTCGGAGAACCGGGCGGGGAACAGAGCGGCAACTCCAGACGTTGGACCTCTCGGTGCTGCTGACGCACGTCTTCGAGCACGCCGAGCGTCCATGTCCTGAAATTGCTCAGCAAACCAACCAAGGTGGGTGTTCCATGGCTCAGGTACGTCGTCAGGCAAACCTCCCTCGTCCCAGCTGGGGCTGGCAGGACGCCGCGGCGTGCCGGGGGGAAGACCTGGTGCTCTTCTTCGGACCTGACGGCGAGCGTCAGCCCGAACGCGAGATCCGTGAGCGCAAGGCCAAGCAGATCTGCATGGGCTGCCCCGTGCGCACCGAGTGTCTCGACTACGCGGTGTCCCGGCCCGAGAAGTACGGCACGTGGGGCGGTCTGAACGAAGACGAGCGCGCCTCGGAGCGCCGTCGCCGGATGCGTCGCGCGAACGCCGCCTGAGGCGATCCAGGCAGCGGCCGGATCGCCGTATCGCGCACCCCGGCACGCCACCGGAAAAACGTACGGCCCCGCCCCGCGGGGCCGTTTGCGTTGCCCTCTCACTGAAAACCCGCGAGCTCTTTCATCACATGTCCGTCACATGTGTGTCACGGTGCCGCCGAAAACGCCGCGCGACGCGCTAATGCGGAGTATGGAGGGACCCAATACAGGACGCGTCCCGGCGCTGTGATCTATTTCCGTGAAAGCGCGCTCTGCGCCATTTCCCGCCCGGCTCCCGCACCGCCGGGCGGTCTCACTCGCCGAGGCGGGCGCGGTCCAGCCAGGAGATGACGTCGGCGTCGGTCAGCTGCTCGAAGTCCCGGTACCACTGGCCCACGGCGCGGAACGACCACGGCGCCGCCAGCACCACCACCTGCTCGTCGGCGCCGCTCGGGCTCGCCTGCGCCTCGAGCGCCAGCGCGCGGACGGTCTCGGCGGCCCCCACCGGCACCGCCAGCACCAGCCGCGCCGGTCGGCGCGCCCGCACGGCGCGCAGGGCGGCGCGCGCGGTGCCGCCGGTCGCCAGCCCGTCGTCCACCACGATGACCGCCCGTCCCGTCAGGTCGGGCAGCGCGCGGTCGCCCCGGTAGACGCGCACCCGGCGGTCCAGTTCGGCGCGCTCGGCCTCGACCGTGGCGGCCAGGTCGTCCTCGTCCAGCGACAGGCGCTCCAGCAGGTCCCGGTCGAACACCGGCTCGCCGCCCTCGGCGATCGCGCCCACGCCCAGCTCGGGCTGGAACGGGTAGCCGATCTTCCGGGTGACCAGCACCTCCAGCCGGGCGGGCCGGTCCGGCGTCGACAGCCGCCGCGCGATCTCGTAGCCGACCGGGACGCCGCCGCGGGGCAGCGCCAGGACGACCGCCCCTTCCAGGCCCATCGGCGCCAGCCGCTCGGCCAGCAGGCGGCCCGCTTCGGCGCGATCGGTGAACGGCAGCCGGACGCTCTGGGGGCCGGCGCCCGCGTGGCGCCGGGCGCTCCCGCCGGTCGCTTTCCGAGGCATCGGCGGCACCCCCCTTCGGGGTCGCGGAGCTTCGCCCGTCCCTCTGCCCCTGTGACCTACCCAGCCACGCCGGGATATCGAGTGGGCCGCGGCTCGGGCGGCGCCGCCGCCCGAGGACGTCTCCGGCCCGTCCGCCCCGGTCGGCGCTCAGGCGGTGTCGGCGCAGGTCAGCCAGCGCAGGGGGTTGTCGCGGACGAGCCGCGTGAGGGTGTCCTCGTCGGCCCCGGCGGCGCGCAGCGCGGGCAGGAAGACCTCGAACAGGTAGCCGTAGCCGGGGCCGCCGTAGCGGCGGACGTGCGCCATCCGGGACACGCCCGTGCTGAGCAGCACCCGGTCGCCGAGCCCGGCCTCCAGCAGCTCCATGACGGCGCGCACGCGGGCGCCCAGCGCCACGGGGTCCTCGCCCGCCAGGCCGAGCGAGCCGAACGACACGTACGCGCCCGCCTCGGCGATCTTGCGGGGCAGGGCGGGGTCGTCGGCGAGGTCCTGCCGCCCGACGGCGACGCGGTGCGGCTCCAGTCCCGCGCCGGTGAGGATGTCCAGCTGCACGGCCCCGGCCCGTCCGCAGGTCGCCACCGGCAGGCCGGCGTAGCGGGCGGCGCGGGCGGCGGCGCGCAGGCAGCGCTCCTCGCGCGGGGTGGGCGCCTCGCCCCAGGTGCCGATCTCGCCGATGACGCCGGGCAGCGCGTTGGTGCCGTCGAGACCGAACCCGATCTCGGCGAGGAAGTGCTCGGCCAACCGCTCCTCGTCGGCGTCGCCGACGAACGCGGGGTGGAACGGCTCGGCGAACACGCCCGTGCCGGCCACCACCGCGACCCGGGACCCGGCGCTGATGCGGGCCAGCGACGGGGCGCTGCGTCCCATCCCGTCGCAGGTCAGGTCCACGACGACGGCCAGCCCGCGCTCGGCGCGCAGCGCGGCCAGCTCGGTCATGACGGCCTTCTCCTCGTCCAGCCACCGCCGCGGGTCGGACTCCAGCAGCGCGGGCCGGGTCGGCCAGCGCAGGTCCAGCCGCAGGTGCTCGTGCGGGAGCACCGGCCCGGTGACGGCGGAGACGGGGACGGGGCCGGTCACCGTGCGGATCCGGCCGCCGCTCTCCTCATGGAGCGTCATGTCTGGCGAGGTTACGCCATGTTTAGCCTTGTCAGACCGTTATCAGGCTTATTTTTTACCGTCGGAGCCGTTTGCCGGATTCTCCGCCGCGGTACGGGCGCGCGCCCGCGCCGTGTCGCCGCTCGGCCAGCGCCGGTCGATCTCGGCGTTGAGCGCCGCGCCCACCAGCACCGCCAGGGCCACCACGTACAGCCAGGCGAGCACGGCGATCGCCGCCGACAGCGGCCCGTACACCGACACCCCGCTCAGCGACCCGCTCAGGTACAGCCGCAGCGCGGACCCGCCGCCGATCCACACCGCCAGCGCCACCACGGCGCCCGGAACCTGCCGCCACCAGGACGTCCGCACCGGGACGCTCATGTGGTACAGCAGCGCCAGGAACAGGACCGACAGCGTCACCACCACGGGCCAGTACAGCACCGGCACGTACCCCGCGCCCACCGGCAGCGTCCGCCGCAGCAGGGCGGGCCCGGCCACCAGCAGCGGGATGACGATCAGCATGACCACGAGGCCGACCAGGTAGAGGACGAACGCGCGCAGCCGGGTGCGCACCACCCCGCGCACGCCCGACAGGCCGTAGGCGATGGTGATCGTGTCGACGTAGACGTTGGTGGCGCGCGACCCCGCCCAGAGCGTGAACAGGAAGCTCAGCGAGACGACGTTGGGGCTGCCGCCGCGGATCACCTCGTCGATCAGCGGGACCACCACCGAGTCCACCGCGGGCCCGGTCAGCACGGTCTCGGCCCGCGCGATGACCCAGGCGCGGACCTCCTCGACGCCGCCCGGGCCGAGCAGCCCGCGCAGGTGCCCCATCAGCCCGACCAGCGCGATGACCAAGGCCGGCAGCGACAGCAGCGCGAAGAACGCGGCTTCGGCGGCCAGACCGGTCACCCGGTAGCGGAAGGCCGCGACGGCCGTGTCCCGCACCAGCCCCCAGACCACCCCGCCGCCTCCCGGACGCTCCCCTGCCCGGCTCGCCGCCGCCTCGCCCTCGGGATCGCCGGCGGGCTCGCCCGCGGGTCCGCCGGCGGAGACGGGCGCCTCGAGACGCGCCTCCGGGCGCACGGCGAGCGCCGCGGCGCGGAGGCGCGGGCCGCCCCGCCGGAACACGCCGGTCACGCCCACCCGCCAGAGGGGGTGTTCCGTCCACACCATGCCGCACCGTCCCACTCGGCCGTCCGCGTCGCGGTTCCCGTGATCAGTTCGACGCACGCCGGGCCCCGGCCGATCAAGATCGTTTCGATCCCGCGCGTCCGGGGCGCCGCGCGCCGAAGGAACCGCGCCCCGGTTCCGCGCACCGCGCCGGATCGGCGACAATGAAGGGGTGATCTGTGCGGCGTGCCGGGACCACCGCCATGGCGAGTGCCGTGGCGGCTCGTGGTGCGACTGCCAGCACTCGCCCTCCCCCGCGACCCCCGAGGAGCGCCGCCGCCGCGACGAAGCCCCCGCCGAAGCCCCCGCCGAAGCCGCCGACGAAGCCGCCGACAGGGCGGACGAGCGGCCGCCCCGCGCCGCCGAGCCCGGGGTGAACTGGAGGCGCCAGGGATGAGCGCCCCGGCCGCGGCGGCCGTTCGCCGCATGCGTCCGCATGTCGGACGCAACTGGACATGCCGCGAGTGCGCGTGTCAAAGTGCTGCTATGAGTGCTGCGGACCCGTTGCTGGTGATGCGCCGGCACGTCGACTTCCTCCGCGTCCGCAGCGCGATCTGTCGGTGACGCCCTGACCACGACTCACGTTGTCCGCGAGTGCGTGGTGCCCGGCGTCACGTTCCTTCCGCCCTGCGCTCAGCGTCGAGCCCCCGGCCTTTGAGAACGCCGGTGCGCCACGCGTCCCTCCACCCACCGATCGTTCTGACCGACACCGATCGCTCTGATCGACACCGATCGTTCTGACCGACAAGGACGCGCGCCGTGCCACCAGCGACGAGACGCAAGCGAGGAGAGGGCCAGTGGGCCCTCGGCTACCGCGAGCCGCTGAACAAGAACGAAGAGAACAAGAAGAACGACGACGGGCTGAACGTCCGCCGCCGGATCATCGACATCTACGCCAAGCGGGGGTTCGACTCCATCGACCCGGCCGACCTGCGCGGCCGGTTCCGCTGGTACGGGCTCTACACGCAGCGCCGGCCCGGCATCGACGGCGGCAAGACCGCCGTGCTCGCCGACGAGGAGCTCGACGACCGCTACTTCATGCTGCGCGTGCGCATCGACGGGGGGCAGCTCACGTCCGAGCAGCTGCGCACCATCGCCGACATCTCCGTCCGGTACGCCCGCGGCACCGCCGACATCACCGACCGGCAGAACATCCAGCTGCACTGGGTCGAGATCGAGAACGTCCCGACGATCTGGGAGAGGCTGGAGGCGGTCGGGCTGCGGACCACCGAGGCGTGCGGCGACACCCCCCGAGTGATCATCGGCTGCCCGCTCGCCGGGATCGCCGCGGACGAGGTGATCGACGCCACCCCGCAGCTGCGCGCGGTCGCCGACCGCTACATCGGCTCGCCGGAGTTCTCCAACCTGCCGCGCAAGTTCAAGACGGCGATCTCCGGGTGCGCGGCGCACTGCACCGTGCACGAGATCAACGACGTCGCGTTCGTCGGCGTGGTCAACGACGCGGGCGAGGTCGGCTACGACCTGTTCGTCGGCGGGGGCCTGTCCACCAACCCGATGTTCGCCAAGCGGCTGGGCGCGTTCGTGGCGCCCGAGCGGGTGCCCGAGGTGTGGGCGGGCGTCACCTCGATCTTCCGCGACTACGGCTACCGGCGGCTGCGGTCCCGGGCCCGGCTGAAGTTCCTGATGCAGGACTGGGGCGCGGAGAAGTTCCGCGAGGTCCTGGAGAAGGAGTACCTGGGCTACGCGCTGCCCGACGGGCCGCCGCCCGCCGACCCGCTGCCGCACCGCGACCACGTGGGCATCCGCCCGCAGAAGGACGGCGACTACTACGTCGGGTTCGCGCCGAAGGCGGGCCGGGTCAACGGGGAGCTCCTGCGCGTCGTCGCCGACCTGGCCGAGCGGTACGGGTCGGGCCGGGTGCGCACCACCACCGAGCAGAAGATGGTGATCCTGGACGTCCCGGAGAGCAGGACCGAGGCGCTCGCCGACGAGCTGGCCCGGCACGACCTGCAGGTCCGCCCGTCCACGTTCCGCCGCCAGACGATGGCCTGCACCGGCATCGAGTACTGCAAGCTGGCGATCGTCGAGACCAAGCAGCGGGCCATGGACCTGATCGACGAGCTGGAGAAGCGGCTGCCCGACTTCGACCAGCCGCTGTCCATCAACCTCAACGGGTGCCCGAACGCCTGCGCCCGCATCCAGGTCGCCGACATCGGCCTGAAGGGCCAGCTGGTGCTGGACGAGAACGGCGACCAGGTCGAGGGCTACCAGATCCACCTGGGCGGCCAGGTCGGCGCCTCCTTCGGCAGGAAGGTGCGCGGCCTGAAGACCACCTCGGCGGAACTGACCGACTACATCGAGCGGATCGTGCGCAGGTTCGACGAGCAGCGCCGCGAGGGCGAGACCTTCGCCGAGTGGGTGCGGCGCGCCGACGAGGCCGACCTCACGTAGCCGACCTCACGTAGCCGACCTCACGTAGCCGACCTCACGTAGCCGACGGCCGGCCGCGTCCGCGCGGCCGGCTCCGCAGCCGATCTCACAAGGCCCTGGAGCGATGAGCGAACGAGCGGCGCCGTTCTACTGCCCGTACTGCGGCGAGGAGGACCTGCGACCGCACGAGGAGGACGGGACCTGGGCGTGCGGGGACTGCCTGCGCGTCTTCAGGCTGGCCTTCCTCGGCGTCGGCGGGGCGCGGGCGGCCGAGCGCCGGACGCACAAGGAGACTTCGCGGTGACACTGCTGGAGACCGACAGACCGGCCCTGGATCTGGAGGACATCGTCGCGTCGGCGGCGCAGGCCCTGGAGGGCGCGTCCGCCCTGGAGATCATCCGGTGGGCGGTGGCCACGTTCGGCGACCGCATCTGCCTGACCTCGTCGATGTCGGACGCGGCGCTGATCCACCTGGTGTCCAAGGTCAAGCCCGGTATCGACGTGCTGTTCGTCGACACCGGCTACCACTTCGCCGAGACCATCGGCACCCGGGACGCGGTGCAGGCCGTCTACCCGGTCAACGTGATCAACGTGACGCCGTCGCGGACCGTGGCCGAGCAGGAGGCCGCGCTCGGTCCGCGGCTGTACGGGCGCAACCCGGACCTGTGCTGCCACCTGCGCAAGGTGGAGCCGCTGAGCAAGGCCCTGGAGGGCTACATGGCCTGGTTCAGCGGGATCCGCCGCGAGGAGACGCCCAGCCGCCGCGACCGCAAGGTCGTCGAGTGGGACGGCCGGCGCGGCATGGTCAAGGTCAACCCCATCCTGGACTGGACCCAGGAGGACATGGACAACTACATCGCCGACAACGGGGTGCTGGTCAACCCGCTGCACTACGACGGCTACCCGTCGATCGGCTGCGCTCCGTGCACCCGTCCGGTCGCGCCCGGCGAGGACCCGCGCAGCGGCCGGTGGGCCGGGACCGGCAAGACCGAATGCGGCATCCACCTGTGACGGCTCCCTTGCTGACGGCGCCGGCCGGCGCGCCGATGGTCGCGGTGGCGCACGGCAGCCGCGATCCGCGCGCCGCCGCCACCGTCGAGGAGCTGCTGGCCGCCGTGCGGGCGCGGCGGCCGGGCCTGGAGGTGCTGACCTCCTTCCTCGACCACGCGCCCCCCGCGCCCGCCCGCGTGCTGGACGGCCTGGCGCGGCGGGGTGTCGGCGAGGCGGTGGTGCTGCCGCTGCTGCTGACGGCGGCGTATCACAGCAAGACCGACGTGCCGGGCGTGCTGGCCCGCGTCCGGGCGCTGCACCCGCGTCTCGGGCTGCGCACGGCGGCGACGCTGGGGCCGCATCCGCTGCTGACGGCGGCGCTGGAGCGGCGGCTGGCCGAGGCCGGCGTGGCGGCCGGCGATCCGGACACCGCCGTGGTGCTGGTGGCGGCGGGCTCCAGCGACCCGTCGGCGAACGCGACGATCTGCGGGCTGGCGCGGCGGTGGCGGGCGCGGGGCTGGCGCGGCGTGGTGCCCGCCTTCGCCTCGGCGGCCCGTCCGACGCCCGGCGAGGCCGTCGCGGCGCTGCGGGACGCGGGCGCGCCGCGCGTGGCGGTCGCGTCGTACTTCCTGGCGCCGGGGTACTTCGCCGACAAGGTGCGCGAGGAGTCCCTGGCCGCCGGGGCGGACGCGGTGTCGCCCGTCCTGGGCGCCGCCCCGGAGCTGGCC
The DNA here is from genome assembly GCA_003001795.1 of Actinomadura viridilutea. GTDB lineage: Bacteria > Actinomycetota > Actinomycetes > Streptosporangiales > Streptosporangiaceae > Spirillospora > Spirillospora viridilutea. Next base: position 121,470 of record PVNI01000003.1, read on the forward strand.
GGGCTGGTGCTGCACCGCTACGACGAGGCCGTGGCCGACGCCCGCGCCGTCGCCGTCTGACGCGGCCCGGATCGGGGAGATCCCGCGCGCCGCGTCGCCGGCCGCTGGTCGTCCACTAGTCGCCGTCGCCGTGCCGCCGGGCGCGGCGCTCCTGCCACCAGGAGGCCACGGCCCGGCGCACCGGGGCGTAATGCTCGTCGTCCACGACGTTGATGTCGCCGAGCACGGCCTGCGCCCGCACCCGCACGACGGGCACCTGGAGGTCCGGCGCCACCTGCCGCACCGCGACCCTGCGGTCGCCCAGGATCGCGTAGCCGGTCAGGTCCACCCGCACGCCGTCCGGCACGATGATCCGCACGTCCCCCAGCACGGCCGTGGCGCACACGCGCACCTCGCTCGTGGGGACCTGCGCGCCGCGCAGGTCGAGCGAGACGTCGCCCAACACCGCGTGGGCCTCCAGCTCGGAGCTGATGCGGCCGGAGATCCGCTCGTCGCAGTCGCCGAGGAACGCCCCGAAGCGGCGCGGCGCGGGCGGCGCCGGCTCGGCCCCGGGCGCGCCCATCGCGGGCAGGTCCGCGACGATCTCCTCCAGGTCGGCGCGGGTGGCGGCCAGATACGCCTTCTCGGTGCGCTCGGCGAGCTCCGCGAAGGTCAGCCGGCCCTCCACGGAGGCGACGCGCAGCCGCTCGACGGCGGCCTCGCGCTCGGCGTCCGACACGCGCGCCGGCGGTGCTCCCTTCTGCTGCGGGCGCGGCGTCGCCGGACGCGAGCCCTGCTGCGGGGTGGAGTCGGCCATGAGTCAGACGTTACGTGACGTGGACCGCCGCCCCCTCCACCGCCCGGACGAGATTTGCCCCGCCCTGAGGATGACCCCGGTCGACACCTCCTCCGCACTTCCTCCGAACTCGATTCGGTAACGTACTGGGGACGGCACGGCGAAAGGCGGTGTGCGATGCCCCCGACCCACGAGGTGTTCAACCAGGTCCCCCCGCTCGTCGACTACGACGTGGCCGACGACCCGGCCCTCCTGGAGGGGCTGGAGCGCGAGGGCGCCGGATGGGCGGCCGAGCGGCTCCACGAGCTGGGCCGGCTGGCGGGCACCGAGCGGGCGCAGGAGTGGGGCCGGCTGGCCAACGAGTACCCGCCCGTCCTGCGCACCCACGACCGGTACGGCCACCGCGTCGACGAGGTGGAGTTCCACCCGGCCTGGCACGAGCTGATGCGCACGGCGGTGACCTACGGGCTGCACGCCGCGCCCTGGGCCGACGACCGGCCCGGCGCGCACGTGGCGCGGGCCGCCGGGTTCTACGTGTGGCGGGTGGACGCCGGGCACGGCTGCCCGATCAGCATGACCTACGCGGCGGTGCCCGCGCTGCGCCACAGCCCCGAGCTGGCGGCCGCGTACGAGCCGCTGCTGGCCGCCCGCGAGTACGACTTCGGCCTGCGTCCCCCGCTCACCAAGAGCGGCCTGCTGGCGGGCATGTCCATGACGGAGAAGCAGGGCGGCTCGGACGTGCGCGCCAACACCACCCGCGCCGAGCCCGGACCGGACGGCGCGTTCCGGCTGACCGGGCACAAGTGGTTCACCAGCGCCCCCATGTGCGACGTGTTCCTCACCCTCGCGCAGGGGCCGGACGGCCTGACCTGCTACCTGGTGCCGCGCGTCCTGCCGGACGGGACGCTCAACCCGATGCGGCTGATGCGGCTGAAGGACAAGCTCGGCAACCGCTCCAACGCCTCCGCGGAGATCGAGTACGACGGCGCGCTGGGCTGGCAGGTCGGCGAGGGCGGCCGCGGGGTGCGCACGATCATCGAGATGGTCAACATGACCCGGCTGGACTGCCTGATCGGGGCCGCCGCGGGCATGCGGCACGGCACGGTCACGGCCGTCCACCACGCGGCCCACCGCGCGGCGTTCGGCCGCGCCCTGATCGACCAGCCGCTGATGCGCAACGTGCTGGCCGACCTGGCCGTGGAGTCCGAGGCCGCCACGGTGCTCATGCTGCGCCTGGCCGGGGCCGCCGACCGCTCCGTCCGCGGCGACGCCGCCGAGACGGCGTTCAAGCGCCTGGCCCTGGCCGTCGGCAAGTACTGGGTGTGCAAGCGCTGGCCCGCGCACGCCGCCGAGGCCCTGGAATGCCTGGGCGGCAACGGCTACGTCGAGGAGTCGGGCATGCCGCGCCTGTTCCGCGAGTCCCCCCTCAACTCCATCTGGGAGGGCTCGGGCAACGTCGCGGCCCTGGACGTGCTGCGCGCCATGGCCAAGGAGCCGCAGTCGGTGGAGGCGTTCTTCGCCGAGGTCGACCGGGCCGCCGGCGCCGACGCCCGGCTGGACACGGCCGTCAAGCAGGTCAAGGACGCCCTGGCCGACGCCGCCACGATCGAACTGCGCGCCCGCCGCGTCGTCGAGCGCCTCGCCCTCGTCCTGCAGGCGTCCCTGCTGGTCCGGCACGGGCACCCCGCCGTCGCCGACGCCTTCTGCGCCACCCGCCTGGACGGCGACTGGGGCGCGGCCTTCGGCACCCTTCCCCCCGGCCTCGACCTCGGCGCGATCATCGAGCGCGCCCGGCCGATGTAGGCCGGACCGGCGGCGCCCGCCCGGCGCCGGGAGCCCCCGGCGCCGGGCGCCCGTAAGCTGATCTTCATGTCCGCCGGGCCGCCCCCCTGCCGCTGCATCCTCTGCCACGACTACGGTGATCGCGACCGCCTGGACACCTTCGCGCTGCGCACGATCGTGCACATCACCGAGTACGGCTGGAGCGTGGTGCTCGTCGAGGCCGACGAACGGGGACCGGGCTGGGCGTACACGATCGGGCTGTGGCACAGCCACCGCTCCCCCGAGCTCGGCATGTTCGGCGGCGACGTGTTCGAGATGGAGGAGTGCCTCAACACGCTCGGCCGCCAGATCGCCGCGGGCCGCCCGCCGGCCGACGGCGAGCGGCGCCCGGACGTGATGCGCGGCCTGCCCGTCGCGTTCCGGACCGTGGACCCCGGCTGGTACACGCCGATGTTCGGCGGCGCGGTGGCCTTCTACCGGCGCTCCCCGCTGCCCATCCTGCAGGTCGCGTGGCCGAATCCGGACGGCCTGTTCCCCTGGCAGCCCGGCACCGACCTGCCGTTCCGCCGCTCCCAGCCGTGGCTGTGGCTCAGCCCGCGCCAGCACCCGCCCGGCGTCTGGACCCGCCGCCTCTGAGCGTTCTGCGGCGAACCGCCTTGCACTCCGCGCTTTCGGGCATGAAACCACCCGGTCATGACGACCGGGACGGCGTACCCGACGGGGAAGGAGCGGAGAGCCATGCAGGAGGTCTGGCCGGGGACTCCGTACCCCCTGGGAGCCACGTGGGACGGCACGGGCACCAACTTCGCGCTCTTCTCCGAGGTCGCGCACCGGGTCGAGCTGTGCCTGTTCGACGCCGAAGGGCGGGAGACCCGGTGCGCGCTGCCGGAGGTGGACGGCCTCGTCTGGCACGGCTACCTGCCGGGCGTGGGCCCCGGACAGCGCTACGGCTACCGGGTGCACGGGCCGTACGAGCCCGAGCACGGCCACCGGTGCAACCCCGGCAAGCTGCTGCTCGACCCGTACGGCAAGGCCGTGGAGGGCGAGGTGCGCTGGCACGAGTCGCTGTTCTCCTACCGGTTCACCGACCCGGACGCGGTCAACGACGACGACAGCGCCCCGTACATGCCGAAGAACGTGGTGATCAACCCGTTCTTCGACTGGGCCGACGACCGCCCGCCGCGCATCCCCTACCACGAGACGCTGATCTACGAGGCCCACGTCAAGGGTCTGACGCGGCTGCACCCGCAGATCCCGCCGGAGCAGCGCGGCACGTACGCGGGCCTGGCGCATCCGGTGATGATCGACCATCTCAAGGGCCTCGGCGTCACCGCCGTGGAGCTCATGCCGGTGCACCAGTTCGTCCCCGAGCACGCCCTGGTCGCGCGCGGCCTGACCAACTACTGGGGCTACAACACCATCGGGTTCCTGGCGCCGCACAACGCCTACAGCTCCTCCGGCCAGGCCGGCGAGCAGGTGCCGGAGTTCAAGGCGATGGTGCGGACGCTGCACGAGGCGGGCGTCGAGGTGATCCTCGACGTGGTCTACAACCACACCGCCGAGGGCGACCACCTGGGGCCGACGCTGTCGTTCCGCGGCATCGACAACGCCGCCTACTACCGGCTGCGCGACGACGACAAGCGCTACCACCTCGACTACACCGGCTGCGGCAACTCGCTGAACGTGCGCAGCCCGCACGCCCTGCAGCTGGTCATGGACTCGCTGCGGTACTGGGTGACGGAGATGCACGTCGACGGGTTCCGCTTCGACCTGGCGTCGGCGCTGGCCCGCGAGCTGCACGACGTGGACCGGCTGGCGGCGTTCTTCGACCTGGTCCAGCAGGACCCGGTGGTCTCCCAGGTCAAGCTGATCGCCGAGCCGTGGGACGTGGGCGAGGGCGGCTACCAGGTCGGCAACTTCCCGCCGCTGTGGACCGAGTGGAACGGCAAGTACCGCGACACCGTCCGCGACTTCTGGCGGGGCCGGCCCGCCACGCTGCCGGAGTTCGCCTCCCGGCTGACCGGCTCCAGCGACCTGTACGAGCACAGCGCCCGCCGCCCGTTCGCCTCGATCAACTTCGTGACCTGCCACGACGGCTTCACCCTGACCGACCTGGTGTCCTACGAGGCCAAGCGCAACGACGCCAACGGCGAGGACAACCGCGACGGCACCGACGACAACCGGTCGTGGAACTGCGGCCGCGAGGGTCCCACCGACGACCCCGGCGTGCTGGACCTGCGGGCCCGGCAGCGGCGCAACTTCCTGGCCACGCTGTTCCTGTCGCAGGGCGTGCCGATGCTGTCGCACGGCGACGAGCTGGGCCGCACCCAGCTCGGGAACAACAACGCCTACTGCCAGGACAACGAGCTCACCTGGCTGCCCTGGGACACGGCCGACGGCGCGGACGACCTGCTGGAGTTCGTGCGCGCGCTGTCGCGGCTGCGCCGCGACCATCCGGTGTTCCGGCGGCGCCGGTTCTTCCAGGGCGCGGTCCCCGGGGCCGAACCGCCCGCCGACATCGTCTGGCTGACGCCGTCGGGCGGCGCCATGACCGAGGACGACTGGGCCGTCGGGTTCGCCAAGTCGCTGGGGGTCTTCCTCAACGGCGACGCCATCACCGAGCCGGACCCGCGGGGCCGCCGCGTCCGCGACGACTCGTTCCTCCTGCTGATCAACGCGCATTCCGAGCCGGTGGAGTTCGCGCTGCCCGGCCCGGTGTACGGGGAGCGGTGGGAGTTCACGCTCGACACCGCCGACTGGCGCGCGGTCGCCGATCGTCCGACGGTCAAGGCGCACGACCGGCTGGACGTGTCGAGCCGCGCGCTGATCGTCCTGCGCCGCCTCGGGTGAGCGCGGAAACCGCCCGGGGACGGAGCGGCCGCCGCGGGGCCTGCGCGTAGCCTCGCCCTTATGCACGAGACCGCTCGAAACGACGCGGAGCGGGCGACCGACGCCGGCCTGGCGCTGCGGCCGCTCGCCGCCGCCGACGCCCCCGTCCGCCTGGCCGACGCCTACGCCTACCCGCCCGACGGCCCCTGGCTGCGGGCCAACATGATCGCCAGCGTGGACGGGGCGGCGGCCCGCGACGGCCGCGCCGGGGGCCTGGGCAACGAGACCGACCGCAGGCTGCTGTCCCTGCTGCGCGGGCTGTGCGACGTGCTGATCGTCGGCGCGGGCACGGTGCGCGTCGAGGGGTACGGGCCGGTCCGCCCCCGGCCGGGCGAATGGGAGGAGCTGCGCGGCGACCGTCCCCCCGTGCCGCCGTTGGCGATCGTGTCGCGCAGTCTCGACCTCGACCTGGACGCCCCCGTCTTCACCGACGCCCACCCGCGGGCGCGCACCATCGTGCTGACCACGCGGACCGCGCCGCCCGACCGGGTGCGCGCCGCCGCCGAACGCGCCGACGTGATCGTCGCGGGCGAGGACGGCGTCGACTTCGCCGCCGCGGTCGCCGAGCTGACGGCGCGCGGGCACCGGCGGCTGCTGTGCGAGGGCGGCCCGCAGGTGCTGGCGCAGGTGGTGGCGGCCGGGCTGCTCGACGAGCTGTGCCTGACGGTCAGCCCCATGCTGGTGTCGGGCGGCGCCGTCCGCCTGCTCGACGGCCCGGCGCTGCCGGTCCCGCCGCGGCTGCGCCTGGCTGCGGCCTACCAGGACGACGAGGACTTCCTGTTCCTGCGTTACGTGCGCAAGCGGTAGCGCAGGAACAGCACGGGGGCGACCACGGCGGCGGGCTCGGGCGGCAGACGGCGCCTGACCGGTCAGGTCGGCGCGAAGCTTTCCGATTCGTTTCCCTGTTTTGTCACAGGTCAGGGTCACGATGGGGAGATGGACCTGCCCATCAGCCCGCCGCTGTCCCCGATGCTCGCCAAGGCCGTGAAGACCATGCCCAAAGGCGATCTGCTGTACGAGCCGAAGTGGGACGGCTTCCGCTGCGTGCTGTTCCGCGACGGCGACGAGGTGGAGCTGTCCAGCCGCGGCGAGCGGCCGCTGACCCGCTACTTCCCCGAGCTGGTCGAGGCGGCGCGGCGGGAGCTGCCCGAGCGCTGCGTGGTGGACGGCGAGATCGTCATGCGCCGCGGCCCCCGGCTGGACTTCGACGCCCTGCAGCAGCGCATCCACCCGGCCGCCTCGCGCATCGCCCTGCTGGCCGAGCGGATGCCCGCCTCCTACGTCGCCTTCGACCTGCTGGCCCTGGGCGACGAGTCGCTGCTGGAGACGCCGCTGGGCGAGCGGCGGCGGCGCCTGGTGGAGGCCCTGGCCGGCGTCGGGCCCCGCGTCCACGTGACGCCCGCGTCCGACTCCTACGAGGTGGCGCTGCGCTGGTTCGACGAGTTCGAGGGCGCCGGGCTGGACGGCGTGGTGGCCAAGCCGGTCGGCCTGCCCTACCGGCCCGACAAGCGCGTCATGTTCAAGATCAAGCATGAGCGCACCGCCGACTGCGTGGTGGCGGGGTTCCGCTGGCACAAGTCCGGGCCGATCGTCGGGTCGCTGCTGCTCGGCCTGTACAACGAGCGCGGCGCGCTCCAGCACGTCGGCGTGTCGGCCGCCTTCTCGATGAAGCGGCGCGCCGAGCTCGTCCACGAGCTGGAGCCGTACCGGATGGCCGACTTCGCCGGGCATCCGTGGGAGGGCTGGGCCCGGCAGACCGAGGCCACGGTCGACCGCATGCCCGGCGCGGTCTCCCGCTGGACGGGCAAGAAGGACCTGTCGTGGGTGGCGCTGCGTCCCGAGCTGGTGGTCGAGGTCGCCTACGACGGGATGGAGGGCGACCGTTTCCGCCACACCGCCCGCTTCCGCCGCTGGCGCGCCGACCGCGCCCCCGAGTCCTGCACCTACGAGCAGCTGGAGGTCCCCGTCGCCTACGACCTCGACAACATCCTGAGCGGCCCGGCCGACGCCCCGCGCGGCGGCGGGTGAGCGCCGCGCGCCCGCGGGGCGCCGCGGGCTAGGGCCGCTGGGTCTCGCTGCGCACCGTCTCCTCTCCCGGGTCGCGCATGCCGCGCGACTCCAGCCCGTCGACGTACGGGCGCAGGTAGGTCTGGTTGAGCCCGGGCACGCGGTCCTCGATCACGAAGGTCGCCTTGGTGGACGCCTCCGCGTCCCGGCTCCCGACGGTCGGCAGCGTCTTGAAGTCCGCGCGCATCTCCTTCTTGCCGATGCGCGTCAGCACGTAGCCGCGCTGGTTGTTGTAGAACTTCAGGTGCGGGTTGATCTGCAGGAACGGGTGCGAGGCCGGGTCGGAGTCGGCGCCGTCCCCGCCGCTGGTGATCGAGGTGCAGACCAGTTCGGTCCCGACCGTCGGGGACGTGGGGTCGTCGTAGTTGAGCTTGAGCTCGCCGGCCCAGTGGGCGTGCACGTCGCCGGTGAGCACGACCGGGTTGCGCACCCCGGCGTCGACCCAGCCCTTGGTGATGCGGTCGCGGGAGGCCGTGTACCCGTCCCAGGCGTCCATGCTGGTGACCTTGGCCGGGCCGGCGTCCCGGTCGCGCTGGGCGAAGAACACCTGCTGGCCGATGATGTCCCACCGGGCGGTGGAGCGGCGGAACCCGTCGAGCAGCCACCTCTCCTGCCGCTCCCCGGTGATCGACCGGGTCGGGTCGGACGCGGCGGAGCACTCCCTGTAGCCGTCGCCGCACGCCTGGTCGTCGCGGAACTGCCGGGTGTCGAGCATGTGGAAGGTGGCCAGCCGGCCCCACCGGACGCGCCGGTAGATCTGGACGTTCGGGCCGCGCGGCACCGAGCCGCGGCGCAGCGGCATGTTCTCGTAGTAGGCCCGGAACGCCGCGGCGCGGCGCTCGGCGAACTCGGCCGGGTCGGGGGTGTCGGTCTTCGCCTCGGGGACGTCGCCCGCCCAGTTGTTCTCGACCTCGTGGTCGTCGAACACGACCAGCCAGGGCGCGGCGGCGTGCGCGGCCTGCAGGTCGGGGTCGGACTTGTACTGGGCGTGCCGCTGCCGGTAGTTCGCCAGCGTGACGGTCTCGGGTCCCTCGTGGTCGCGGACGTTGCCGTCGGGGATCGTGTAGACGCCCGGCTTGTACTCGTACTGGTAGTCGCCGAGGTGCAGGACCAGGTCGGGGTGCTCCTCGGCCAGGCGCCTGTAGGCCGTGAAGTAGCCGTGTTCGTACTGCGAGCACGACACGAACGCCATGGCGAGCGCGGGGCCGAACGTGTCGGGGTGCGGCGCGGTGCGGGTCCGGCCGACCGGCGAGACGTACCCGGCGACGCGGAAGCGGTACCAGTAGTCGCGGTCGGGCTTGAGGCCGCGCAGCTCGACGTGCACGCTGTGCGCCCACTCGGGGCGCGCTTCGGCGACGCCCCGCCGCACGATCTTGCGGAACCGCGGGTCGGCGGCGACCTGCCATTCCACGGGGAAGCTGACCGAGGGCATGCCGCCCAGACCGTCTTCGGCCAGCGGCTCGGTGGCCAGCCGCGTCCACAGCACGAACCCTTCGTGGTCGGGGTCGCCCGAGGCCACGCCCAGGGTGAACGGATCGACGGCCGGGGTCCGGCCGCGGCGCCGCGTGGCGGCGTCCGCCGTACCGGCGCCCGCAGGCAGCACGGCGGCGGTGCCGACGGCCAGACCTGTGGTGACGAGGAAGGATCTCCGGTAGAGCAGATGCGCGGCAGCGGCCATGTGGCGCCCTTTCGGGAGATGTCCGACATCGATCGGCGGACAGCTTCACCGAGGCTCATGGCCGGGGGGTTGTGCGGGAGTGACGGCCCGCCCAACGGGAACGATCTTTTCACGTCCGCCGTGGACGGCCCGGCAGCGCCACGCCGCGTTCGCGGCCCTCTTGCCGCCTTCCCCTGAGAACGCCCTTCGGTTCGCGTCGGAACGCACGTCAAGCAGCGTGAGCCTGGCCGGTGGCCGCTCCCAGGCAATATGCCCGCTTTAACGCCATGTATTTCCTTGTTGACACAAGGTGACGGCAACGAGCCGTCCAGTCGGCGGGCAAGAACGGGCGCGAGACGCCGAGCGCCGAACGACAGAAAAAAAAAGGGGGGCGCGGACGCGCGCGCGAAAAGATGGTAGGGTGCGCCCTACGTCAGCTCACAAAACACCCAACCTACCAATTAGGAGTGTACCAGCCACATGGGCACCCGTCAAGAGGGCATCCGTCAAGCCGTGTCAACCCCTCCTCGGCCCGGCGCTGCGCCGGACGGGGCGGGCGACGACGCGCGGCGCGCCGCCGTCCGGGCCGAGCAGGAGTTCGTGTCGCGGGCGTACGCCCGGCTCGACGAGGAGCGCGCCGCGGCCGAGGTGGCGCTGCGGTCCGGGCCCGGAGAGGGCGGCGGCAGCGCCTTCTCCGCGCGGGTGGAGCGCACCGTCGTGGCCGAGGAGCGGGCGCGCCGGCTGGCCAGGCTCAACGCGGTCGAACGCGGCCTGTGCTTCGGCCGCGTCGACCACCGCCCGGACGCCGACGGCGGGTCCGGCGGCACGGTCTACATCGGCCGGATCGGCCTGCGCGACGAGAACCGCGAACCGCTCCTGATCGACTGGCGCGCGCCCGCGGCGCGCCCGTTCTACACCGCGACGCCGGGCTCGCCCGGCACCGTGGCCCGCCGCCGCCACCTGCACCTGCGCGGCCGCACGGTGGTGGACGTCGACGACGAGGTGTTCGACCTCGACGGTCTCGACCAGGACGACCGGAGCGCCCTGGTCGGCGAGGCGGCGCTGCTGGCCGCGCTGCGCCGCGGCCGCACGGGGCGCATGGCCGACGTGGTGGCCACCATCCAGGAGGAGCAGGACCAGGTCATCCGGTCGGGTCTGCAGGGCGTCCTGGTGGTCCAGGGCGGCCCCGGCACCGGCAAGACCGTCGCCGCGCTGCACCGCGCCGCGTACCTGCTCTACACGTACCGGGACGTGCTGGAGCGGCGGGGCGTGCTGGTGGTGGGGCCGAACGCCACGTTCCTGCGGTACATCGAGCAGGTGCTGCCCGGGCTCGGCGAGACGGACGTGGTGCTCGCGACGGTCGGCGGGCTGTTCCCCGGCGTGCGCGCCACGGCCGTCGACAAGCCCGAGGTCGCCGTGGTCAAAGGCGGCCTGAGGATGGTCGCCTTCGTGGAGGCCGCGGTGCGGGACCGCCAGCGCGTCCCCGACGGGGACCTGGAGGTCGAGTCGGACGGGATGGTGCTGCGCGTCGGCCACGACGCGTGCCGGCGCGCCCGCGACCGCGCCCGCTCCCTGCGCGCCCCGCACAACGTGCAGCGCCGCCTGTTCGTGCACGACATGCTGGAGGCGCTGGCGCGCGACCGCGCCGAGCAGTTCGCCCGCATGACCGACGAGCCCCTGGAGCAGATGGCGCGGGAGGGCGACCTGCCCGACTGGATCCAGGAGCTCATGGAAGAGAACCCCGATGAGCCGCTGCTGGACGAGACCGAGCTGCGGCTGGCCAAAGAGGCGCTGTGGCACGAGCCCGCGGTGCGCGCGGCGATCGACGAGCTGTGGCCGGAGCTGACGCCGCAGCGCCTGCTGGAGGACCTGTACGCCGACCGCGAGGCGCTGCGCCGCGTCGGCGCGGAGGCGGGCCTGGACGAGGCCGAGTGCGATCTGCTGGAGCGCCCGCCGGGCGCCCCGTGGACGGTCTCCGACGTGCCGCTGCTGGACGAGGCGGCCGAACGGCTCGGCGTGGACGACCGGGCGGGCCGGGCCCGCGCCCGGGCGGCGGAGGCCGAACGCGCCGAGGAGGAGCGGTACGCCCGCGAGGTGCTCCAGGTCGCCGGGCTGACGGAGGTCGAGGGGCTGGACGCGGGCCTGCTGGCCGAACGCCACCGCGACGACGGGCCGCCGCTCACCACCGCCGAGCGCGCGGCGGGCGACCGGACGTGGACGTACGGGCACGTGATCGTGGACGAGGCGCAGGAGCTGTCGGAGATGGCCTGGCGGACCGTCATGCGCAAGGTCCCGACGCGGTCGCTGACGGTGGTGGGCGACATCGCGCAGACCGGCAGCCCGGCGGGCGCCCGGTCGTGGGGGCAGATGCTCGACCGGTACGTCTCGAGCGGCTGGCGCGAGCAGCGCCTGCTGGTGAACTACCGCACCCCGGCGGCGATCATGCGGGTGGCCGAGGACGTGCTGGCGGCGGTGGCGCCCGAGCAGACCGCGCCGCGGGCGGTGCGCGACGACGGTCCGCCGCCGGTCGCCGTCCACGTGCCCGCCGCGCGGCTGCCGGACCGGCTCGGAGCGCTGGTGCGGGCCGAGCTCGACGAGGTCGTCGACGGCGCCGCCGGGCGGCTCGCCGTGATCACCTCGGCGGCGCGGCGCGCCGCGGTCCGGGCGGCGCTCCCCGACGCCCCGGCCGGGGCGACGCCGGAGGCGCTGGACTCCCCCGCGGTCGTGCTGACCTGCGAGGAGGCCAAGGGCCTGGAGTTCGACGCGGTGATCGTGGTGGACCCGGCCGGCATCCTCGCCGAGTCCCCGCGCGGCGGCCAGGACCTGTACGTGGCGATCACCCGGGCGACCCGGCGGCTGACCGTCGTCCACCACGGCGACCTGCCGCCGATGCTGTCGCGCCTGGCGCCCGCCGACGGCGCCCGCTGACAGCGCTCGCTGACGGCGCCCGCTGACGGCGCCCGCTGACGTTCGGCACGCCCGTCGGCCGGGCTCCGCGTGCGCGGCGCGCCTCCGCGCCGGGCACGCCGCGCACGCGCGGGCCGGGGCGCGGGCGCCGGCGGACCGCCGCTTTTCCCCGGAGAGCTGCGGGAGCAGGTCAACCTGATCGGCGGCGCGCTCGACTCGCTCGATCCGGCGACCGGCGAGGTCTGGGCGCGCATCCCGCGCGGCCGCGCCGCCGACGCCGAGGCGGCCGCGGCCGCCGCCCGCGCCGCCTTCCCGGCGTGGTCGGCGCTGCCCGCCGCCGCGCCGGTGCCGCTGTCCACGAGTCCGCCGAAGGGTGCCTCCAGACGTTCCGCACAGCGGCCCGTGTACGAGGAGATGATCGAGCGGATGCGGGCCATCGCCGCGGGCATCCGCCTCGGCGACCCGATGTCCCCCGACACCGCCATGGGCCCGATCGTCTCCCGCGAGCAGTGCGTGGTGACGCCGGGCGCGGCCCGACGCCGCCGGGAGGCCGTGCACAGGCCGCCGCGAGTTCGTCAAATGCCCAAAGAGCAGCGGCGACACTCGAACCGCTGCCCATAGTCCAGCACTTCCGGCGGTTGTACGGTCCTTCCCACCAGCGGCCTCCCACGCCGCCGGTTCAGACATCTCCTCTCCCCCCTTCGTTCGGGCTCGGCTACCCGCAGCCTCAGCGCCCCCGATCTCGAGGACCGATCATGAACCACATCGCACGGCTCGAGCGCCTACCCCTGAGCCGCACCCATCGCAAGCTCCTTGTCATCGGCGGTCTCGGCTACACCTTCGATGGAGCCGACGCGGCGATCATCGCCTTCATCCTGCCGGTGGTCGCCCAGCAGTGGGCGCTGAGCGCCGGCCAGATCTCCCTGCTGGCCAGCGCGCTGCTCATCGGCTTCCTGATCGGCGCCCTCACCGCCGGCACGCTGGGGGACAAGCTGGGGCGCAAGAAGGTCATGCTCGGCTCGCTCGTCGCGTACACGAGCATGACGCTGGTCGCCGCGCTCGCGCCCAACTACTGGGTGCTGTTCGCCTTCCGCGTCTTGGCCGGCGTCGGCATCGGGGCGGAGAGCGCCATCATCGCCCCGTACCTCTCGGAGTTCGTGCCCGGGCGCTACAGGGGCCGGTTCATCGGTGCCGTCGCCGGGTTCTTCTCCTTCGGCTACGTCCTGTCCGCGCTGATCGGCAGGTACGTGATCTCTCCGTTCGACGACGGGTGGAGGTACGCCCAGATCATCCTGGCGCTGCCCATCCTGGCCGTGATCTGGTGGCGGCGCTCCATGCCCGAATCCCCGCGCTACCTGTTGTCGAAGGGCCGTGTGGAGGAGGCCGAGCAGGTCGTCGCCGCGCTGGAGGACTCGGTGCGCAAGGAGACCGGCGCCGCCCTGCCGCCCGTTCCGGCCGAGCCGGACGCCGCGTCGGCGACCAATCACCTGGCCCATGCCTCGATGGGCAGGAAGCTCCTGGTGCTGTGGAGCGGCCCCTACGTCAAGCGGACCTTCGTGGCCTGGGTGATGTGGTTCTGCCTCACGTTCGCCTACTACGGCTTCTTCACGATGATGCCCAAGCTTCTGGCCGACAGCGGCATGACCGTCGTGAAGTCCTTCAGCTTCGTGCTGTACATCTACCTGGCCCAGATCCCGGGCTACTTCAGCGCCGCCTTCCTGTCGGAGTACCTCGACCGCAAGCGGGCCATCGCCCTGTACCTGTCCGGGGCCACGCTGTCCGCCCTCGGTATGGCGCTGGCCGACTCCGAGGGCGCCATCATCGGCTTCGGCGCGGCGCTTTCGCTGTTCATGAACGGCGTCTACGCCCTGCTGTACACCTACACACCGGAGACCTACCCGACCGAGATCCGCGCCACCGGTCAGGGGACCGCCTCCGCCTTCGGCCGCATCGGCGGCATCATCGCCCCCTTCGCCTTCACGGCCGCGGCAGCCCACGGCGGACTGAACGCCGTCTTCAGCGTCACGTCGGCCGTCCTCCTGGCGGGCGTGCTGACCGTGCTGACCCTGGGACTCGCGACCAAGGGACGCACCCTCGAAGACCTCAGCCCCAAGGGCCGGCACCGGATGACGGATCCCGCTCCTGACACGGCTCGGCTGGGGAGCCCCGCCTCGCCCTGATCCGCAGTCGCTTGACGCGCCCCGAAACGGCACGGTCGGGGCGCGTCAAGCGCGTCCGGATACCCGACATCGCACTACTGTCAGACTGTGCGACAATATGTTCGCCTGTGAAACGGAGTAGGGGGCTGCACCGTGCTGCAACGCGTCACCGCCGTGCAGGCACTGGTCGAGGAACTGCGCCGGCAGATCCTCAGCGGCGATCTGCCGCCCGGCTCGAAACTCCCGGAGGTGGAGCTGGCCGAGCGGTTCAACGTCGCCCGCCCCACCGTACGCACCGCCCTGCAGCACCTGGTCGAGCGCAGAGTGCTGCGCCGGGACACCGGCCGCTCGGCCGTCGTACCGGAGATGAACGGCGCAGACGTACGTGACGTCTACTTCGCGCGGGAAGCCGTCGAACTGCACGTGGTCGGCCATCTGTCGGCATCGGGCCGTTCATCGAAGCGCCTGCACCAGGTGGGGCAGGCGCTGGAGCATCTGCAAAGCCTTCCCGCCGACGCCCCGTGGAGTGAGGTGGCAGAGGCCGATCTCGCTTTTCACACGGCGCTGGTCGAGGCCGCGGGAAGCGCGCGGCTGGTCCGGCTGTTCCACGGCCTGCTGGAGGAAGTGCGGATGTGCCTGGTGCAGCTGGAGGTCCACTATCCGCGCCGTGCCGACCTCGTGGACGAACATCGCCGGATCCTCGACGCTCTGGAGGCGCAGGATGCGGCTGCGGCACGGACGTTGATGCGTGCCCACCTGCACAGTGCCGTCAGGGCGCTCACAGGCCGCTGACAGCGGTGATGCGGGTGACCATCTGTTACCTGGCTGATCCGCGTCGCCCTGCCCCGGCCAGGATTGATCACGACCTGCGCGATCGATATCCATAGGAGCCTCCGCCGCCTCCGGAGGAGACGGCGGAGGCGGGAACGTCAGCGGACCGGCTCCCGCCGCGGGTCTGGCGGTTCGACCGGAACGCCACCGCGCCGCGTCTGCCGCACCCACGCGCACACCAGCACCAGAGCCGCCACGCCGACCGACCACAGCAGCTGCGGTCGCGCGGAGGCGTCGAACAGCATCGTGACCAGGACGGCG
Organism: Actinomadura viridilutea; assembly: GCA_003001795.1. Lineage (GTDB taxonomy): Bacteria > Actinomycetota > Actinomycetes > Streptosporangiales > Streptosporangiaceae > Spirillospora > Spirillospora viridilutea. Next base: position 136,798 of record PVNI01000003.1, read on the forward strand.
ATGATGCCGACGATCGCCACCCATGTCAGGACCGGGAAGCCCCACATGCGCAGCACCAGCCGTTCCGGGGCCTCCCGCTCGTACCTGCGGCGCAGTCGCAGCTGCGATACGGCGACGACCAGCCAGACGAACAGCGCCACCGCCCCGGAGGAGTTGAGCAGGAAGGTGAAGGCGAAGTCGGGGGAGTAGTAGTTCAAGCCCACGGCGAGGAACCCGAAGGCCACGGAGGCCAAGATCGCCCGGCGCGGCACGCCTCGGGAGGTCACCCGCGTCCACGACCGGGGTGCGTCACCGCGCTCGGCGAGGGAGAACGCCATCCGGGACGCCGTGTAGATGCCCGAGTTGAGACAGGAGAGCACCGCGGTCAGCACGATGACGTCCATCGCGGGCGCGGCTCCGGGGATGCCGATGTGCTCCAGGACGGCGACGTACGGGCTGCTGCCGATCTTGCTGCTGTCCCAGGGCAGCAGTGTGATGACGACGGCGATCGGGCCCAGATAGAAGACCAGGATGCGCCAGATGACGCTGGCGATCGCCTTGGCGACGGCGCGGCCGGGGTCCTTCGACTCGGCGGCGGCGATGGTGACGATCTCGCTGCCCATGAAGCTGAAGACGACGCTCAGCATGCCGGTCACGACCGCTCCGCCGCCGCGCGGGAAGAAACCGCCGTGGCCGGTGAGGTTGTCCGTGCCGACCGGTTCGGTGCCGGGCAGCAGGCCGAAGACGGCCAGGCCGCCGAGGACGATGAAGACGACGATGGAGCCGACCTTGATGGCGGAGAACCAGAACTCGAACTCGCCGAAGGAGCCGACGGAGCACACGTTGGTGCCGGTCAGCACGACCATCACGAGCAGGGCGACGAGCCAGGCGGGGACGGCGGGCATCCAGTTGTGCACGATTGCGGCGCCGGCGGTCGCCTCTACGGCGAGGACCACCACCCAGAACCACCAGTACAGCCATCCGATGGTGAAGCCGGCCCAGCGGCCCAGGGCTAGGTCGGCGTACGAGGAGAAGGAACCGGTCGAGGGGGCGGCCGCGGACATCTCGCCCAGCATGCGCATCACCAGGACGACCAGGATTCCGGCGAGGGCATAGGAGACGATGATGGCCGGACCGGTGCTGCGGATGCCGGCGCCCGACCCGACGAACAGGCCGGCGCCGATGACTCCGCCGATAGCGATCATGCTCAGATGGCGGCCTTTGAGGCCGGGTTGCAGTTGTTGCACGAAGGGTCCCTTGCATGACTCGGAAAGGGGCCCGCCGACTGGCGGGTCCATGGAGGGGCCGCAGCCCGAGGAGGGAAGGACCGGAGGATCAGACCCGGTACCGGGCCGGGGCGAGCCGACGCGGTCGCGTCATGAGCGCGAGCCCGCCCAGGACGAGGACGATCCCGGCCCAGCGCGGGGCGGAAAGCTCCTCGTGCAGCCATACGGCGGCCAGGACGGCGGCGACGGCCGGTTCCAGCAGGGAGACGGTGACCGCGGTCGGGGCGCCGAGTCGGTCGACGCCGTGGGCGAAGAGGGCGTAGGCGACGGCGGTTGTGCACACGCCGAGGTAGAGCACGCCGATCAGACGCCCGGTGTCGGCGGCCGCCCAGGACACGGCGCCGGGCAGCCAGAGAACGAGGGTCACGGCGCCGCCCGCGAAGATGGCGGCCACCGCGGTGGCGGGGCCGTGCCGCCGGGCCACCAGCTGGATCGTGTCGGCCTGCGCCGCGTACAGGCCTGCCGCCAGGCCCGCGAGGGCGATGCCGGGCAGGCTGAAGGAGAGGGCACCGCCCGGCAGGGACACCAGGGCGATGCCGGTAACGGCCAAGGCGGTGGCGACGGCCCAGGTGCGGGTGACGGACCGCCCGGTGACGAGGCGGGCGGTGAGGCCCGCGACGACCGGTGCGCCACCGATAGCGATCACCGTGCTCGTGGCCACCCCCGACAGTTCGACGGCGTGGAAATAGCAGACCGAAAAGCCCGACACGGCCACTGAGCCGATGGCGACTGCCCGCAACTCCCGTCGCTGCCAGGGCACATGACCCATCCGGCGGCGCCGGGCCAGTACGTACAGGGTCGCGGCGCCGATCATCAGGCGCAGCTCCGCCACGTGCAGCAGGTTCTCGGCCGGGAACCGGGACGTCACCGGACCCAGGGTTCCCCAGATGACGGCGGCGCCGGCCGCCGCGGCGGCGGCCCGGCCGGTCGGCGAGCGCTGTCGTGACGAGGGAGACCGAGGGGCACTGGCCGGGACGGTCGTGTGCGAGCGGGCATGAGGCGGCACGCAGATCTCCGAAGTGCTCGGGGGATTGGGGCGGCTTCGCGAAATGCCACTGGTGCCGAGGACCGTAGAGCGCTCATGCGACGGCGAACCATGTGCAGGCGTCGAAAGTCGTCGCCGCCATCTCTGAACAGCCGGCGAGAGACACGCGGCGCGGAATCGTAGACGATCCGCTTGTTGGCAATGCCGGTCGGCTTCTGGTCGCAACCCCGCCCCGGCTCCTTCCTTCGACGAACCCGGAGAAAGACCAATGAGCGAGAAGCGTTGGGTCACCTTCGACTGCTTCGGCACCCTCGTGGACTGGCGCCACGGCATCGCCACCGGCATCGAGCTCGTCGCCCCCGGCAAGGGCCGGGAGCTGCTGGATGTCTACAACCGCCACGAGCCGCAGGTGCAGAGCGAGCACCCCGGCATGCGCTACAGCGACGTCCTGGTGGAGACCCTGAAGCGCGCGGCCGCCGAGGCGAAGCTCGACCTGGTGGAGGACCAGTTCCAGGTCCTGAGGGCCGCCATCCCGTTCTGGCCCGTCTTCCCCGATACCCAGCAGGCCCTGCGCGAGCTGCAGGAGGCCGGCTGGAACCTCGCCCTGCTCACAAACTGCGACCGCGTCGTCATCGGCGAGACCCAGCGCCGCCTGCAGATCCAGTTCGACGCGATCGTCACCGCTGAGGACTCCGGCGCCTACAAGCCGGCCCACAACCACTTCGAGTACTTCGAGAAGTCCCTCGGGGTCACCCGTGACCGCTGGGTGCACGTGGCGCAGAGCTACTTCCACGACATGGTGCCGGCCGGCCGGCTCGGCATCGCCCGCGTATGGATCAACCGCCTTGATGAGAAGGACGACCCGTCGATCGCCCATGCCGTCCGCCGTGACCTGACGGACCTGGCGGCCACCGTCAACGAGGTCCACGAGAAGTTCAACGGCTGACCGCCGCTGCGGTCCGTGCCGGGCCCTCCCAGCGCCCCGGTGCCCGGCACGGACCTCAGCTCGACCCGCACGAGGAGTCGCAACCGCCATGACCAGCTTGTCCCCGCACCTGCGCCAAGCCACCCCCGTCACCGTCGAACGCGGCGAAGGCGTCCACGTCTACGGCACCGACGGCCGCCGCTACCTGGACTTCACCGCCGGCATCGGTGTCACCAGCACGGGCCACTGCCACCCGCGTGTGGTCGCCGCCGCCCAGGAGCAGGTCGGCAAGCTCATCCACGGCCAGTACACGACCGTCATGCACCAGCCGCTCCAGCGATTGGTCGAGCGGCTCGGGGACGTGCTGCCCGCCGGGCTGGACAGCCTGTTCTTCGCCAACTCCGGCAGCGAGGCCGTCGAGGCGGCCCTGAGGCTGGCCCGGCAGGCCACCGGCCGCCCCAACATCGTCGTCTTCCACGGCGGCTTCCACGGACGCACCGTCGCCGCGGCCTCGATGACCACGTCCGGCACCAGGTTCCGTACCGGCTTCTCCCCGCTGATGTCGGGCGTCGCCGTCGCCCCGTTCCCCGCGGCCTCCCGCTACGGCTGGGACCAGGAGACCGCCACACGCTTCGCGCTCAGCGAGCTCGACTACCTGCTCCAGACCGTCACCGCCCCGCAGGACACGGCGGCCTTCGTCGTCGAGCCGGTGCTCGGCGAGGGCGGCTACATCCCGGCCGACCCCGCCTTCCTGCGCGGGCTGCGCGAGCGCGCCGACCGCTACGGCATCGTGCTCGTCATCGACGAGATCCAGACCGGCTTCGGCCGCACCGGCCGCTTCTGGGGCCACGACCACGCCGAGGACGTCCGCCCGGACGTCATCACCATCGCCAAGGGCCTGGCCAGCGGCTTTCCGCTGTCCGGCATCGCCGCCTCTGAGGAATTGATGAGCAAGGCGCACCCCGGCTCGCAGGGCGGCACCTACGGCGGCAACGCCGTCGCGTGCGCGGCCGCGGTCGCCACCCTCGACGTGATCCGCGACGAGAGGCTGGTGGAGAACGCCGACGCCATGGGGCGGCGACTGCGCGCCGGCCTGGAGGAGGTCGCCCGCGCCACTCCGGGCATCGCCGACGTCCGCGGACTGGGCCTGATGCTCGCCAACGAGTTCGTCACCGCCGACGGATCCCCCGACCCGGCCACCGCCGCCCGGGTGCAGCAGGCCGCCGCCGCCGAGGGACTGCTGTTGTTGCTGTGCGGTCCGTGGCACAACGTCGTGCGCATGATGCCGGCGCTGGTCATCGACGAGGCCGCCGTCGACGAAGGGCTCGCCGCTTGGCAGGCCGCCGTCGCCAAGGGCACGGCCGCCGCGTCATGACCGGCACGTCCCTCTCTCCGGTCACCGCTGAGGACCTGGTGGAGGCACTGCGCCTGGAGGTGCCGTCCCTGCGGACCGACGCCTCCGGCGGCCGGCGCGCGCAGTACTCCTACGACGCGTCCAACTACCGGGTGCCGCCGCTGGCCGTGGCGTTCCCCGCGACCGCTGACGAGGTCGCCGCCGCGCACCGGGTCTGCCACCGGCTCGGCGTGCCCGTCACCGTCCGCGGCGCGGGCACCAGCATGGCCGGCAACGCCCTCGGGACCGGCCTCGTCCTGGACCTGTCCCGTCACATGCGCCGCGTCCTGGAGATCGACCCGTCCGCGCGGACGGCGCGCGTCGAGGCCGGCATCGTCCTCGACGACCTCCAGGCCGCCGTCGCCCCGCACGGGCTGGTCTTCGGCCCGGACCCGTCCTCGCACAATCGCTGCACCATCGGCGGGATGATCGGCAATGACGCGTGCGGCAACCACTCCGTACGCTACGGCCGCACCGGCGAGCACCTCCTCGGCCTCGACCTGGTCCTGGCCGACGGCACCCGCGTGGTCGCGGACCGCGACGGGCTGCACGCCGTGGACGAGGCGGACCGGGAACGGGTGGCGCGGCTGACGGCGAGCCTGCGCGGCGTCGTCGAGGCGAACCTGGCGGCGATCCGCCTGACTCTAGGCCGCATCCCGCGCCAGATCTCCGGCTACCAGCTCCAGCACCTGCTGCCCGAGAACGGGTTCGACGTCGTACGGGCCCTGGCCGGAACGGAGGGGACCTGCGCCACGGTGGTCTCTGCCACCGTGCGTCTGAGGCCGAAGCCGCCGGCCTCGCTGCTCATAGCACTCGGCTACGACGATGTCGTCGACGCGGCCGAGGACGTGCCGCTGATCCTGACGTTCTCCCCGGCCGCCGTCGAGGGCATGGACGAGGCGATGGTGGCCGCCATGCGCCATCGCCGGGGCGCATCCTCCGTGACCGGACTGCCCGAAGGCCGCGCCTGGCTGTACGTCGACCTCGACGGGGACGACCCGCGGCAGGTGACCGCGGATGCCGAACGCCTCCTGGGCGAGCTGAAGGCGGCGGGCCGGATGGTCTCCGGTCGACTGATCACCGACCGCTCCGAGCGCGCCTCGTTGTGGCGGGTGCGCGAGGACGGCGCGGGCCTGGCCTCCCGGCTCACCGACGGCAGCGCGACCTGGCCCGGCTGGGAGGACGCGGCGGTCGCCCCCGACCGGCTGTCGGGCTATCTGCGCGACTTTCGCGCCCTCATGGCCGAACACCGGCTCACCGGCGTACTGTACGGCCACTTCGGCGCGGGCTGCGTCCACGTACGGCTCGACTTCCGCCCCGACACCGCCGAGGGCCGCGCCGCCATGCGCGCCTTCCTCGCCGAGGCCGCCCGGCTCGTCGTACGGCACGGGGGAACCCTCTCCGGCGAGCACGGCGACGGCCGAGCCCGCAGCGAGCTGCTGTCGGTGATGTACGACCAGCAGATGCTGGACGCCTTCGCGGCCTTCAAGCACGCCTGGGATCCCGAGGGCCTGCTCAACCCGGGCATCCTCGTCGACCCCCGCCCACTGGACGCGGACCTCGCCCTCGACACGGGCAGGACCACCGCCACTTCGACGGTGTTCGCCCTGCGGGAAGACCCGGGAGGCATCACCGCGGCCGCCAACCGCTGTGTGGGCGTGGGCCGATGCCGTAGCCACATCGGCGGTGTGATGTGTCCCAGCTACCGGGCCACCGGCGACGAACAGCACTCCACCCGCGGTCGGGCGCGGACCTTGCAGGAGATGCTGCGCGGGGCGCTGCCCGGCGGCTGGCGCTCCCGGGACGCCCGTGAGGCACTTGACCTGTGCCTGTCGTGCAGGGCGTGCTCCAGCGACTGCCCGGTCGGCGTCGACATGGCGACGTACAAGTCGGAGTTCCTGCACCACCACTACAAATGGCGCCTGCGTCCCCTCTCGCATTACTCGCTCGGCTGGCTACCGCTGTGGGCGGCGCTCGCCGGACGCATGCCTCGGCCGGTCAACGCGGTGATGGGCAGCCGTCTCGGGCCATGGATCGCCCGCCTGGGCGGGGTGACGCCGAAGCGGCGCCTGCCCGCGTTCCACGGACACCGCGCGTGGCTGCGCGGTGTGGCGGAGACGGCGCAAGCGCCCGCGGCGGTCCTCGTGGTGGACTCGTTCACGAAGGCCTTCCGACCCGAACTGGCCGGAGCCGCCTTCCGAGTTCTCGCCGACGCCGGGCTGCCCGCCCAGGCGCGCGGCGACGTCTGCTGCGGCCTGACCTGGATCACCACCGGCCAACTCGGCATCGCCCGGCGCGTGTTGGGCCGAACGGCCGCCGTCCTCGACGCGACCGAGGGGCCGATCGTCGTCACGGAGCCCAGCTGCGCCGCGGCTCTCGCCAAGGATCTGCCGGAGCTGGTGGACAGCGAGGCGGCCCGCCGTGTCGCCGCGCGGGTGCAGACCTTCGCCGGGGCGCTCGCCGAGCGCGTCGCCGCGGGGTGGAGGCCCCGGCGGGTACCCGACGAGGTGCTGCTTCAGACCCACTGCCACCAATACGCCGTCTTCGGTGCCGGACAGCAGCGCGACCTCCTGCGCGACCTCGGCATCGACAAGATCACCGAGGTCGCCGGCTGCTGCGGCGCGGCCGGCAACTTCGGCTTCGAGCAGGAGCATTACGACATCTCGCTCGCCGTCGCCGACCAGGCGCTGCGCCACCGGCTGGAAGCCGTCGCGCCCGGGACACCGGTCCTGGCCGACGGGATCAGCTGCCAGATGCAGATCGAGCACCTCGTCGGAGACGGCCGCCCCGGCGCCGTCCACCTGGCACAGCTCCTGGACGACCCCCAACCCCCTTCGCCCTCCTGACCTTGGGAGACACGCACATGGCCGACACCAACGACATCAGGACGGACGTCATCGCGGACGTCCCCCGGCAGCTGTTCATCGCGGGCCGGTGGGTCCCGGCGGCCGACGGCCGGACCTTCGCCGTGGAGAACCCCGCCACCGAGACACGGCTGTGCGAGATCGCCGACGGCGGCGCGGCCGACGGCGCCCACGCCGTCGAGGCGGCGGTGGCGGCCCAGGGCTCCTGGGCGCGCACCGCGCCGCGGGTGCGCGGCGAGATCCTGCGCCGCGCCTTCGAGCTGATCGTCGAGCGCACCGACGAGCTGGCGATGCTGGTGACCCTGGAGATGGGCAAGCCGCTCGCCGAGGCGCGTGGCGAGGTGGCGTACGCCGCCGAGTTCTTCCGCTGGTTCTCCGAGGAGGCGGTCCGCATCGACGGTGGCATGACGACCACGCCCGACGGCCGCAACCGGATCATGGTCATGCGGCAGCCCGTCGGCCCCTGCATGCTGATCACCCCGTGGAACTTCCCCCTGGCGATGGGCACCCGCAAGATCGGCCCCGCGGTCGCCGCCGGCTGCACGATGGTCCTCAAGCCCGCCCCTCAGACCCCGCTGTCCAGCCTCGCGCTGGCCCGGATCCTCCAAGAGGCCGGGCTGCCCGACGGCGTCCTCAACGTCGTCACCACCACCCGCGCCCAAGACGTCGTCGAACCGGCCCTGCGCGGCGGCGACATCCGCAAGCTGTCCTTCACCGGCTCCACCGCCGTCGGCCGGCTGCTGCTCGCCCAGTGCGCGGACACGGTCGTCCGGACCTCGATGGAACTCGGCGGCAACGCCCCTTTCATCGTCTTCGAGGACGCCGACCTCGACGCCGCCGTCGAAGGCGCGATGACGGCGAAGATGCGCAACATGGGCGAGGCGTGCACGGCGGCCAACCGGCTGTTCGTCCATCGGTCCGTCGCGAAAGAGTTCGCCGAGCGCCTCGCCGCACGGATGGCCGCCCTCACCGTGGGGCCGGGCACCCGCGACGGCGTCCAGGTCGGCCCCCTCATCGACGCCGCGAGCAAGCAGAAGGTGACGTCTCTCGTCGAGGACGCGGTCGCCAAGGGCGCCGAGGTCGTCGCCGTCGGCACCGTCCCGCAGGGCGCGGGCCACTTCTACCCGCCGACGGTCCTGGCCCAGGTCAGCCGGGACAGCGACATGCTGACCACCGAGATCTTCGGCCCCGTCGCGCCGGTGATCGCCTTCGACGACGAGGACGAGGTCGTGGGCATGGCCAACGACACCGACTGGGGACTCGTCGGCTACCTCTTCACCCAGGACCTCGACCGCGCCCTGAACGTCAGCGAACGTCTGGAGGTCGGCATGGTCGGCCTCAACACCGGCCTGGTCTCCAACCCGGCCGCGCCCTTCGGCGGCGTCAAGCAGTCCGGTCTGGGCCGGGAAGGCGGACGGGTCGGCATCGAGGAGTTTCTGGAGTACAAGTACATCGCCGTACCCGTGCGGGACCGCTCGGCGTCATGAGTGCGTTCGCACCCGGCAGAAAGGGCAGGGGACGACAGCCAGGCCGGCCGCGAAAGGGCTCAGTGAAGGCGTCGCAGCCAGGACTCGACGAGCTCACCCCGGTCAACCTGCGAAGCACTCCCGAGGTCATCGCCGACCGGCTGCGGGAGCAGATCGTCTCCGGCGCCTTCGCGCCGGGCAGCCGGATGATCGAGCCGCAGCTGGGGGCCCGTCTGGGAGTCAGCCGCGGCCCGGTCCGCGAGGCGCTCCAACGCCTCGTCCAGGAAGGTCTGCTGAGGAACATCCCCAACCGCGGCGTGTTCGTCGTCGAATTGGACGTCGCCGACATCATGGACATCTACACTGCGCGGCGTGCGGTCGAACGCGAGGCGGCGACCCTGCTGCACCGCGGCAGATCCCGGCACCATCTGGAGCGGCTCGCCGCCGTTGTCGAGGAGATGCGCGCCCTGGCCGACCAGGGCGACCCTCGCCTCATCGCCGAACAGGACCTGGCCTTCCACAGCGCCCTCGTCGACGCCGCCGAGAGCCCCAGGCTCAGCAGGATGTTCGCCACCCTGCTCGCCGAGACCCGGATCTGCCTGGCCAACCTCATGCACCATTATCCGCGGCAGGAGCTGCTCGTCGCCGAACACCAGCACCTGCTGGTCCTGCTCCAGGGCGAAGACGAGCAGGCCCTCCTGGACGCCGTCAACGCGCACCTGGACTCGGCGGTGCGTGATCTGACGGGCGCCGACGGGGACTGAAGACACCGCCGTCTCCCGCCCCCTGCGCCCACCGACCATTTTTCGGAGGACTCGCATGCCCGAACAGTCCACAAACGCCGCTCGGCTCCAGGCGTCTGCCCGCGACCACCTTCTCCTTCATTTCGGTCAGCACGCGAGTCTGCGCAACGGGCAGCACGTGTTCCTGCCGGAGCGAGGGGAAGGCGTCTACCTCTACGACGCCGCCGGAAAGCGCTACATCGACGGGCTGTCGGCTCTTTTCTGCGCCCAGCTCGGCTACTCCTACGGCCCCGAGTTCGCCAAGGCGGCCGAACGACAGCTGAGCCGCCTGCCGTTCAGCACCCTGTGGAACACCGCGCACCCCGCGGCGATCGAGCTTGCCGAACGCCTCGCCGCTTTGGCCCCCGACGGCATCAACCGCGTCTTCTTCACCTCCGGCGGCTCGGAGTCAGTGGAGTCCGCGTGGAAGCTCGCCCGCATGTACCACGTGGCTCAGGGCCAGCCGCAGCGCACCAAGGCGATCGCCCGCCGCACCGCCTACCACGGCCAGACCATGGGCGCCCTCGCCCTGACCGGCATTCCGGCGCTCAAGGAACCTTTCGGCGCTCCGGCGCTGGACGTCACCCACGTCCCGAACACCAACCGCTATCGCACGACCGACGCCGACGAGGAAGCCTTCACCTCCCGGCTGCTGGCCGAGACCGAGGCGGCGGTGCTGGAGGCCGGCCCGGAGCGCGTGTCCCTGCTGATCGCCGAACCCGTGCAGAACGCCGGCGGCTGCTTCACGCCCCCGGCGGGTTACTGGGCAGGGCTGCGGGCGATGGCCGACCGCTACGGCTTCCTCCTGGTCGCCGACGAGGTCATCACCGGATTCGGCCGGATCGGCGACTACTTCTCCGTGTCCAGGTACGGTGCCGTACCAGACATGATCACCACGGCCAAGGGACTCACCTCGTCGTACGCCGCGCTCGGCGCCGTCCTGGTCTCCGACAAGGTGGCCGAGCCCTTCTACGGCGACGGAGTCACCCTCCTGCACGGCTTGACCTTCGCCGGACACCCGGTCGCCGCCGCGATCGCGCTGACCAACCTCGACGTCTTCGAGCGGGACGGCGTACTGGACAACGTTCGCGCCCTGACCGGGCACCTCCGCGCGCGGCTCGCCGAACTGACCGAGCTGGACATCGTCGGCGACGTGCGCGGTGACGGCTTCTTCTGGGCGCTCGAACTCGTCGACGGGCCGGACGGCGAGCGCTTCGCCGCGGACCGCAAGAACGAACTGATCAAACGCTTCCTCCCAACGCGCATGCGCGACCTGGGCCTCCTGGCGCGCGCGGACGACCGGGGCGATCCGGTCGTACAGATCGCACCCCCGCTGATCTCCACCCGGGAGGAACTCGACGAGATCGTCGACCTGCTGGCCCAGGCCCTGGCCGACGCCGACCGCCGCTTCCTCCACGACCGCTGACCCGCCTGCCATCCGAAACATCAAGGACCAGCACATGCCGAACGTTTCCAGCACATCCGCCGCCCAGCCCCCGGCCAAACCCCAAGTCTCTCCGGACCAGTTCTTCGCGGTCGACATCCGCGTGGGCCGCGTCACGGACGTAGAGTCGTTCCCCGAAGCCCGTCGGCCCGCCTGGAAGCTCACCGTCGACTTCGGAGCCGAGATCGGGACCCTGCGCACCAGTGCGCAGGTCACCAACTACCGGCGGGAAGAGCTCCTGGGCCGTCTCGTCGTCGGCGTGGTCAACATCGGCGCCAAGCGGATCGCCGGTTTCAAGAGCGAGTTCCTCCTCCTGGGCGCGCAGGACGGCGACGGCACCGTCCACCTGCTCGATCCCGGAACCGGTGTCAGCCCCGGCGACGTCATCTGCTGAGTCGCCGGCTGGAGCCGCGGCGGCGTCCAGCCTCGCGATCGGCCGCTCGCTCAGGACCGGTGCCGGGCGAGCGGCCGTTGTCCAGCCGCTGTCCGATCGCCCTGATGGGGCCTGGGCGGCGGCGGAGCATCAGGCATTCCCGCCGGAAGGCGCCCCTGGACGACCGCGGTGAAGACCATCGCGCGGTAGCCGCGGGTCCGGGGCCTCGGGGCCGCACGTGTGCGGCGAGGGCGCACCCGACGCCTTCTCCCGTGCGGTCGGGTCGACCATGAAGCCGGCATCGGCCATCGGCCGCCTGCGCGGCGTGCCGCGCGCAATGAAGGCATTCTCTCCATGTCAGTTTGTCTGACAGTATGTTCCCAGCTGTGAGAGGAGAAGAGGCCCTTCTCGCTCACGCCCCCGGGACGCTGCGGGAGGCCGCCGTGCTACAGGAGCTTCAGGACATCATCAACGGCATCTCCGCCGAGGTCGGCGTACCGACGTCGCTGACGGACACCCGCTTGAACTCCATCGTGTTCGGGCCTCATGAGGATGCCGAAATCGACTCTGTCCGCCGACGCGCGCTGCTCCTGCGGTCGACCCCGGAATGGGTCCGCGAATGGTTCGGCCGACACGACATCGACAAGGCGACCGCCCCGGTACGCATTCCGGCGGACCCGGAACGCGAGCTGGCCAGTCGGGTCGTGGTTCCTGCCCGCTGGGCGTCGACCACCTGCGGCTACATCTGCCTCCTCGACGTTCGTCAGGAGTTGGACGAGACCCGCATGGACGCGGTCATGGAAGCGGCGGCCCAGGTGGGACGCATTCTCTACCTGGATCAGCAGGCCCGGCACAGTGACGCCGACCTGCTCAGGGACCTCGTCCGGGGATCGGCGGCCGTACGCGGCAAGGCGGCCGATCGTCTGAGCGAGCAGGGGCGGTTCCCCGTCGGCTGGCCGGTCGTCGTCATATTCCTGCGGCCCGTGCGCGGCGGGTTCGGCACGGACGCCCTGGCGCACTGGCTGTGGCGTGACCACGGCGGACTCTCTCGCGGTGCCCTCAGATGCCTCGACGCGGAAGGAGCCGTGGTCCTCACGGCGGTCCCGCCGACGGCGGACCCAGGGCACACCGAACGCATCATCGATCACCTGCTCGCCGACGCTCGCGATCTCCCCGAGCTCGTGGTCGGCATCGGCGACCCGCAGTCCGATCTGCATGACGCCCACCTGTCGTACGAACACGCACAGTTGGCCGCGCGGGCCGCCACGGTCTGGCCGGCGACGGGTCCGGTGTGCTCCTGGGATCGGCTCGGCGCGCTGCGTGTTCTGATCAGTACCCCGGACCACCTGCTGCGGGACCTGATGGACCCGCGGGTGGCGCTGCTCAAGCAGGCCCGGCCCTCCCAGCCGAACCTGATCGACACCCTTGAGACCTATCTCGACTCCGGCTGCGACAACCAGGCCACCGCGGCGCGTCTGCACGTGCACCGAGGCACCGTCTACTACCGTCTGGAGAAGGCCGCATGCCTGAGCGGAATGGACCTGAGTGACGGGCTGGACCGGCTCGCCCTGCACCTGGGCATCAAACTGCTCCGGCTGATCGACTCCAAGGCCGACCGAGCGCAATCGCTCTGAACGTCTGCCGTACGGCGGGGCCCGTTCTTCGCAACGGATGTCCATGGTCCGCGCTGGACGCGGTTCCTAGCGTGAACAGCAGCCTGCTGCCACACCCGCGAAGGAGCTCGCCGTGGACGCCCTCTACCTGGTCAACGCCCGGATCATCGACGGAAGCGGTTCGGATCCCGTCCAGGCAGGGTGGATACGCGTCGAGGGCCGGCGCATCACGGGAATGGGCGGGTCACCTGTCCGCACCGGCCGCAACCAGGTCATCGACGTCGGCGGCCGCACCGTCCTGCCGGGGCTGATCGACGCCCACACCCACCTCGCGGCCACCGAGATGCTCAACCTGGTGGACACCGTGTCCCGCCCCGTGCTGGCCGCGAAGACCTTCGCGAACATGCGTCAGACCCTGGCGGCCGGATTCACCACGGTGCGCGACGCCGGCTTCACCGACTACGGCTTCAAGCAGGCGGTGGAGCGGGGCCTCGTCCCCGGGCCGCGGATGTTCCTGGCGACCGGCCCCCTGAGCCAGACCGGCGGGCACAGCGACTTCCGCCCGGCCGAGGTGCAGGACCGGCAGCGGCGCAGCGACGGCCTGTACCACCCGGGAGTGGTCGTCGACGGCGTGCCGCAGTGCCAGTGGGGCGCTCGCGAGGTGCTGCGCCGCGGAGCGGACCAGATCAAGATCATGGCCGGGGGCGGCTGCACCTCCCCGACGGACCATGTGACGCACACGCAGTTCACCGCCGAGGAGATCGCGGCCATCGTCCACGAGGCACGGGCCCGGCGCACCCATGTGATGGCGCACGCCTACACCCCCGAGTCGATCCTGACCTGCGTCGCCGCCGGCGTACGCAGTATCGAGCACGCCAACCTGGTCGACGAGGAGGCCGCCGAGGCCATGGCCGTCGCCGGCACGTTCGCCGTACCGACCATCGCCACGTTCGATCTCCTCGTCCGCGACGGCCGGGAACACGGGCTCACGGAAGACAGCGCCGCACAGGCCGCCCTTGTCCTGGAGCGGGCGTACGAGGCCCTGCGCATCCTTCGCGACAAGGGTGTGCGCATCGGTTCGGGCTCGGACGTCCTCGGCGCGCATCAGCCCTTCAAGGCGCTGGAGCTCCAGCTGAAGGCGTCCGTGCTGGGGCCGATGGACGCCCTCGTGGCCGCGACCAGAACCAACGCCGAGCTGCTCGGCCTCGACGACCTCGGGACCCTTGCGCCCGGGAAGATCGCCGACCTGGTCGTCGTGGACGGGGACCCGCTCGACGACATCTCGATCCTGCAGGACAGCGGCCGCATCCACCTGGTCGTCAAGGACGGCCAGGTGGCGGTCGACAGGGCCGGCCTCTCCTCTGTTGCGTCCCAGAGGGTTCGGCGTCTGACGCCGGAGACGGAAGAGTCGTGTCATGACCACCGCGGTGTCGCCCACGACGATGACGGATCCGCGGAGAAACAGCGAGGCGCGTCGGTCCGGATCCCGCTCCCACGCCTTGATGATCAAGATGCGGCGCAACGGGCACGTCGCTGACCGCACCGACAGGCGAATCGGCGGATCGACGTGTGGGTTTCGATGTCGTTGAGGAAGCCGCGCCGCGGGAACCGGGCTGACGCCCGCTGACGTCCCGCGTGCCCGTCGGCCGGGGTCCGCGTGCGCGGCGCGCCTCCGCGCCGGGCGCGCCGCGCACGCGCGGGCCGGGGCGCGGGCGCCGGCGGGTCGCCGCCCTTCCCCGGAGAGCGAACCAAGCATACGCTTGCTCAAGCAAGGACGGCGTGCGGTTCCGGGAGGGGACGGCGATGACCAGGCGGCTGCGGGAGTACGGCAACCTGATCGGCGGCGAGCTGCGCCCCGCCGCCGACGGCGGCGCGCTCGACTCGATCGATCCGGCGACCGGCGAGGTCTGGGCGCGCGTCCCGCGCGGCCGCGCCGCCGACGCCGAGGCGGCCGTGGCCGCCGCCCGCGCCGCCTTCCCGGCGTGGTCGGCGCTGCCCGCCGCCGCCCGCGCCTCCTACCTGCGCAAGGTCGCCGAGGTGTTCGCCCGGCACGCCCGGGAGCTGGCCGAGCTGGAGACCCGCGACAACGGCCGCGTCATCAGCGAGACCGCCGGACGCGACCTGCCCGGGATGACCCACCTGTGGAACGCCGCCGCCGCGGAATGCGTCCGCGCGGCCGAGGGGCGCGGCGTCGACTTCGGACCCGGCGTGCAGGGGGTGACGCGCCGCGAGCCGTACGGGGTGACGGTGGGCATCATCCCGTGGAACTCCCCCATCTCCACGCTGTCGGCCAAGGCGGCGTGGGCGCTGGCCGCGGGCAACACCGTCATCATCAAGCCCGCCGAACAGGCGGCCGTCTCGTCCCTGCGCGTCGGCGAGCTGCTGCGCGAGGTGCTGCCGCCCGGCGTGCTCAACATCGTCTCGGGGCTGGGCGAGGAGGTCGGCGACCCGCTGGTGCGCAGCCGGGGCGTCGACAAGGTCAGCCTGACCGGCTCGGTGGACACCGCGAAGATCATCACTCGGGCGTCGGCGGACGCGCTCAAGCCGCTGGCCCTGGAGCTGGGCGGCAAGTCCCCCAACATCGTCTTCGCCGACGCCGACCTGGACCGGGCCGCGCCGGGCGTCACCACGCAGGCGATCTTCACCCCGAACGCCGGGCAGATCTGCTACGGCGGCTCCCGGGTGCTGATCCAGCGGCCCGTGTACGAGGAGATGATCGAGCGGATGCGGGCCATCGCCGCGGGCATCCGCCTCGGCGACCCGATGTCCCCCGACACCACGATGGGCCCGATCGTCTCCCGCGAGCAGTACGAGCGCGTGACGTCCTACCTGGAGATCGGCGTGAAGGAGGGCGCCGAGCTGGTGTTCGGCGGACGGTCCGGCGCCGAGCTGGTCGAGGAGCGCCTGGCCGGGGGCTACTGGGTGGAGCCGACGCTGTTCGCCACGACCGACAACGGGCTGCGCATCTGCCAGGAGGAGATCTTCGGCCCGGTCGCCGTGGCCATCCCGTTCGACACCGAGGAGGAGGCCGTCGCGATCGCCAACGACTCCTCCTACGGGCTGGCCGCGGGCGTGTGGACGCGCGACCTGGGTACCGCGCACCGCATGTTCCGCGCCCTGGAGGCCGGCACCGTCTGGATCAACACGTTCCGAAAGGTGCTGTTCCCCCTGGAAGGCACCAAGGACAGCGGGTACGGCAACGACTCCCTGCTCGCCTACACGCGCGAGAAGGCGGGCCTGTTCGAGTTCTGAGGGCTCCGGCGCCGGCCGGACGCCGGCGCGGCGGACCGCCCCGCGAACGCCGGGCTCCCGGCGCGCCCCGGGAGGGCGGCGCGCCGGGAGCCGGCGTCAGGCGGTCAGGAGAACCGCTTGGGCTGCTTGGGCAGCACCACGTGGGACGGACCGCGCCAGGCGCCCTGCTCCGGCGCGACCAGCGTGGACACGGACTCCTCGCCGAGGACGACGGGGACGGCGACCGAGCTGCCCGCCAGGTCGACCGTCACCTGGGCGCCGGTGGGCGTCTCGGTGTTGTAGTCGGCGTCGGTGCCGGCGATGATCAGCGCCAGCCGGTGCCCCTTCTTGAACACGTACTCCTGCGCGAGCGTCTGCCAGCGCACGCGGTAGTACTTGCCGGGGGTCAGCGGGGTCGGGTGGCTGAGCGAGGCGCGGTTCTGGGCGTCCAGCCAGCCGCGCGCGACGACGTTGACGTCCGAGGTGACCGTCTTGGTGCGGGTCTGCCGGTAGCAGGCGTCGTCGTCGGCGGTGCTCTCACCGTGGCAGCTCTCGGTGGTCAGCGTCTCGATGCCCTCGCCCGAGCCGAGGTAGTCGACGCGGGTGTCGGTGCCGTAGTCCACCAGCAGCGCGGTGAGGTTGGCGGTCGGCTTGTCCAGCTTCACCTTGAGGTCCGCGGTGGGCGTGCCGGACAGGCGCACGTCGCGCGGCAGCGGCGCCGACACGAACGACAGCCGGTACGGCTTGGCCGCCGTCGGGTCGGAGACCAGGTCGCCCTCGGTGTACCCGGCGCCCCGCGGGCCGGGCGCGTCGGTGTACGTGCCGGTGGCGCCGCGCGCGGCGGGCTTGAGGCCCAGGGTGCCGTCGGCGCCGGGACGCAGCCGCAGCGTGCGGGCGGACGGGGTCGGCCAGTCCGCCTGGGTGATCCACCGGTCCGGAGCGATCTCGATGTCGACGCGCGGCTGCCGCAGCACGTCGTTGTTGATCTTGTGCAGCTCGTGGTCGAACCACTTGTGCAGCGTGGCGATCCACTCCTCGCGGCGCGTGTCGAACGGGTCGACGTGGCCGCGCTGCGACAGCCACAGCTTGCGGGTCACGCCGCGCTTGGCCAGGCCCGCCCACCACTGGGCGAAGTGGTTGGTCTTGACGTTCAGGTCGTTGACGCCGTGGTAGGCGAACACGCTGGCCCGCACGTTGCCGACCTCGCCCACCGTGCCCTTCCGGTAGTTGGACTCGGCCCAGTAGGCGTTGTAGTTGCCGGTCGCGTCGTCCTCGCCCTCGTCGAGCTCGGCGCGGACGGCGGCGCACTTGGCCGGGTCGTCGGTGTCGACGTAGTCGGCCAGCCAGGGCTGCTCGTCCTCCCAGTACTTGACGCCGTTCATCCGGCTGTAGTCGTACCAGCTGCTGATCGCCGAGATGGGGACGATGGTCTCCAGGCCCCGCACGCCGGTGGCGGCCACGCCGTTGGCCAGCGTGCCGTCGTACGACTTGCCGATCATGCCGGTGCGGCCGGTGGTCCAGGTCGCCCGCACCGGGTCGCCGTCCGGCGTGTAGGCCTTGGCCCGGCCGTTCAGCCAGTCGATGACGGCCTTGACGCCCAGCACGTCCGGCGCGCCGCCGCTGGTCGGGCAGCCGTCCGACTTCGTCGTGCCGATCATGTCGACGGCCACGAAGGCGTACCCGCGGGGCACGAAGTAGTTGTCATAAAACAGCGGGAACTTCACCGGGTTCCCGGCCGCGTCGTAGACCTTGCGCTCGCTCTCGTTGCCGCGCCCGGCGTTGTCGTAGTACGGGCTGGCGTCCATGATGACCGGCACCTTGAGGCCCCGCTGGGTCTCCTTGGGCCGGATGATGTCGACGTTGACGCGGTCGCGCTTGCCGTCGCGGTCGCTGTCGATCGGCGACTCGACGTACACGTGCTCGCGGATCGCGTCGGCGTAGGAGAAGACCGGCTGGGTCACGCCGCCCTTCACCACGATCTTGGGCGCGGCCGCCGCGTCGGCCGCGCCGCCCGCGCCGGCCAGGGCGACGCCGGTCGCCAACGTCACCGCGACGGTCCGCCGGGTCCGTCTC
Organism: Actinomadura viridilutea; assembly: GCA_003001795.1. Taxonomy (GTDB): domain Bacteria; phylum Actinomycetota; class Actinomycetes; order Streptosporangiales; family Streptosporangiaceae; genus Spirillospora; species Spirillospora viridilutea. Next base: position 155,212 of record PVNI01000003.1, read on the forward strand.
AGGGATCTCCTGGGCAACCCGCACCTCCGTGTCTCGTTGATCGCTACGGAGGCACAGGCAACACCGTGCGCGGGGCCAGGTAAAGATCGATCGCGCACGAACCGCGGCCGGTTTTGGTCATTTGTTGCCGTTGCACCGGGCTCGCCGCCTGAAATGTTCCTTGACGTCCGTTTGCCTGGCGGCGGGCGCGCTGTCGCGGCCATAGCGCGCGCCGTTCTCGGGCTCCAGGAGATGGGGCGTTCGCGAGCGGCCGACTCGGGGGCGAGGCGGACCGCGCACGCTGACGCTCGACGACCTGACGCACATCCCCGAGGACGGCGAGCCGGTCGACGGTGATCGATGCGGTGCTTCTTTCGGCGGGGAAACCGCGGGTCAGGAGCGCCGATCGGTGTCCTTGCTGGGTTGGACGCGCTTGGGCTCGCCGGGCATCTTCGGGTAGTTCGGGGGATAGGGCATGTCGCCCAGGCCGCGGTCCCGCTCGTCGCGGTCGGCCATCTCCAGCAGGGGCTCCAGGGAGAAGGCGCGGTCGTCGATGGCGGCGTGCAGGTCGCCCGCCTCGGCGAAGCGGGCGGGCATGGTGGCGATGGTGAAGTCCTCGGGCGCCACGTCGGCCAGCTCCTCCCAGGCGACCGGCGCGGAGACCGGGGCGTGCGGCAGCGGGCGGACGCTGTAGGCCGAGGCGATCGTGCGGTCGCGGGCGTTCTGGTTGAAGTCGATGAAGATCTGCTCGCCGCGCTCCTCCTTCCACCACCGGGTGGTGACCAGGGCGGGGGCGCGGCGCTCCACCTCGCGGCCGAACGCCAGCGCCGCGCGGCGGACCTCGGTGAACGTCCAGCGCGGCTCGATGCGCACGTAGATGTGCACGCCCGCCTTCCCCGAGGTCTTGACGAAGGCGGTGTAGCCGAGCTCGTCCAGCAGCTCGCGGACCGGGCCGAGCGCCACCCGCACCGCGTCGGCGAAGCCGGTGCCGGGCTGCGGGTCCAGATCGATGCGCAGCTCGTCGGGGTGGTCGACGTCGGCGGCGCGCACCGGCCAGGGGTGGAAGGTCAGCGTGCCCAGGTTGGCCGCCCAGGCGATCACGGCGACCTCGGTGGGGCACACCTCGTCGGCGGACCGGCCGCTGGGGAAGTCGATGCGCGTGGACGCCACCCATTCGGGCGCCCCCTTGGGCAGGCGCTTCTGGTAGAACGCGTCGGCGCCGCGCGGGTTGTCGCGGGTGGCCAGCCGGGCGCCCTCGAACACACCGCCGGGCCACCGTTCCAGCGTGGTGGGCCGGTCGCGCGTGGCGCGCAGGATGCCCTCCCCCACGGCCACGAAGTACTCCACCAGCTGCCGCTTGGTGTAGCCCGGCCGCGGGAAGTAGACCTTGTCGGGATTGCTGACCCGGACGAGGCGCTCCCCCACCCGGATCTCGATGCTCGGCGCGCCCATGCTGGCACGCTAACCCACGCCGCCGACATTTCCCCAGGCCAGGCCGCCGCCGGCCCCGTCTCGGGCATGCCGGCGCGGCGCCGGCGGGGTACGGTCGGAACATGGAGAAGATCCGCAAGAGCGACGAGGAGTGGCGGGCGCAGCTGACGCCGGAGGAGTACCACGTGCTCCGGGAAGGCGGGACGGAGCGGCCGTTCACCGGCGAGTACAACGACACCAAGACCGTGGGGGTGTACCGCTGCCGGGCCTGCGGCGCCGAGCTGTTCCGGTCGGAGGCCAAGTTCGAGTCCCACTGCGGCTGGCCGGCGTTCTTCGAGCCCGCCGAGTCGGAGGCGGTCACCCTCCACGAGGACCGGTCCCTCGGCATGGTGCGCACCGAGGTGCGGTGCGCGGCCTGCGACTCCCACCTCGGGCACGTCTTCCACGGGGAGGGCTACCCCACCCCGACCGACGACCGCTACTGCATCAACAGCATCAGCCTCAGGCTGGAGCCCGCCGAGTGATCGGCGTCCCCGCCCGGCGCGGGCGGGGACGCGGGAACGGTCCAGTCAGCGGGTCTCATCAACGGTGCAGTCGTCCTTGTCGTTCTGCTTGTTGGCCAGCACGACGCTGCCGTTGTCCGGGCTCTTGCCGTGGACGAACACGCGCGGCGCGTCGTCGCCGCCCTCCTGGAGGAACTCGGTGGTCCACTCGCACAGCGAGACGGCGGGCTCGGAGTTCTCGTCGCCCTCCTCCAGGTCGGTGTAGACCCGCAGGAGGCCGCCGGTGCGCCGGACCTCCTCGACATGCTTGGTGATCTTCTTGTCGGGGTCCTTGCGCTCGAAGTACGGCAGCGCGTCGGGCACCTCGTCGGGGTCGCCGGCGGGGGCGGCCGGCGCGGTCGTCCCGGCCGCGGCCCGGTCGGCGCCGGACGCCGGGGAGCGCTGCGCGCCGCGCTCGGCCGCGACCTCGGCCCGCGGCGGCTCGTCGCCGCCCGCGGCCGACACGACGGCCACGGCCGCCACGCCCATCAGCGCCAGCGAGGCCGCCCCGGCCCCGGCGGCCTGCAGTTTGCGCCTGCCCGACTCCCCCAGCGCCTCCTTGACCATCCGGTCCAGTCGGACGGCCAGCTCGGACGGCGGCTTGGCGTGCCTGCCACGCGCGTGCTTCGGGCGAGCCTTGGTCACGCGCCGCACTCTACAGGCACTTCGCCGAAGGTTCCGGCCAGACGGGACAACGCGGGAGCGCCCGGTCCCGGCCCGGTCCCGGCGTCCGGTCGCGGACGCTTCGCCGCGGCCGGACGCGTCGCCGAGCCGGAGGGCCGTTACGGAAGGCCGGCGACCAGCTCGGACAGCGGCTTGCGGCGGCCGGTGTAGAACGGGATCTCGTGGCGGACGTGCAGCCGGGCCTTCGCCCCGCGCAGGTGCCGCATGAGGTCGACGATGCGGTGCAGCTCGTCGGCCTCGAACGCCAGGATCCACTCGTAGTCGCCGAGGGCGAAGGAGGCGACGGTGTTGGCGCGCACGTCCGGGAAGCTCCGGGCCATCTGGCCGTGCTCGGCGAGCATGGCGCGGCGCTCCTCGTCCGGCAGCACGTACCAGTCGTAGGACCGGACGAAGGGGTACACGCACACGTAGGAGCGCGGCTCCTCCTCCGCCAGGAACGCCGGGATGTGGCTCTTGTTGAACTCTGCCGGGCGGTGCAGCGCCATCACCGACCACACCGGCTCGCTGGCGCGGCCCAGCGCGGTGCGCCGGAACCGGGAGTAGACCTCCTGCAGGTCGTCGGAGCTGGGGGCGTGCCACCAGAACATGTAGTCGGCGTCGGCCCGCAGGCCGGCGACGTCGTAGACCCCGCGGGTGGTCACGCCCTTCTGGGCGGCCTGGTCGAGCAGGTCCTGCACCTCGGCGGCGTGGCCCTCGGCGACCTCACCGGGCGTCCTCACCCGGAAGACCGACCACATCGTGTAGCGGATCACCTGGTTCAGGTCGCGCGCCTTGGGCTTGCTCGCCTTCTCCGTTGCCATGTCTCAATTCTCCCCGACTGTCGAGATGTTCCAGCACCCGGGTCGCGGCCGCGCGGGCGGTGGCGATGCACGCGGGGACGCCGAGACCGTCGTACGCGGCGCCCGCCACGGCCAGGCCCGGCTGCCCCGCCACGGCGGCGCGGATGCGGGCCACCACGTCGGCGTGCCCCACGTTGTACTGGGGCAGGCCGCCGCCCCAGCGCGTCACGCGGGACGCGACGGGCAGCTCGGTGAGCCCGCAGGTGGCGGCGAGCTCGGTGACGGCCGCGGCCCGCAGGTCCTCGTCGTCGCGCTGGAGCGTGTGCTCCTCTCCGTACCGGCCCAGGGAGCAGCGCACGGCGATGAGGTCGGGTGCGTTTCGCCGCAGGTGCGGCCACTTGATCGAGCTGAAGGTGACGGCCTTGACGTCCCGGTTCTCCACCGCGGGGACCAGGTAGCCGCTGACGCGCGGCAGGCGGGGGAACGCGCTCACCGGGTAGACGAGCGTGACGATCGCCATGCTGGCGTAGTCGATGCGGGCCAGCTCCCGGGACGCGGCGGGCACCTCGTCCGCGAGCAGCCGGGCGGCCGGTGCGGCGGGCACCGCCACCACCACCGCGTCGGCCTCGAGGTACTCGGGGTCGCGCGCCGGGCCGACGGTGAGCCGCCACCCGGTGGGCGTGCGGCGCAGCTCCCGGACCATGGCGTCGGTGCGGATCGTCCCGCCCTCCGCGGTGATCGCGTCGGCCACCAGGTGCGGCAGGGCGCCCAGCCCGTCCGGGAGGCTGGCGAACACCGGGCCGGTGTTGTCCGAGGCGCCCTGCCGGAGGCCGCGGACCGCGGCGATCAGCGACCGGTGGCCGCGGGACGCCGCGGCGACCGACGCCATCGTCGCCTCGAACGACAGCTTCTCGACGCGTCCGGCGTACACGCCGCCCAGCAGCGGCTCGACGAGCCGGTCCACCGCCTCGCGGCCCAGGCGGGCGCCCACGTAGTCGGCCACCGACACGTCCGCGGCGCCCCGCGGCGTGGCCGGGAGCACCAGGTCGAGCGGCACGCGGGCCAGTCCCTTCGGGGACAGCACCTGCGCGCGGGCCAGCGCCGCAAGGTCGGTCGGCACCCCCATGACCTGCCCGGACGGCAGGGGCCGCAGCGCGCCGTGGCTGAAGATCGCCGACGAGGTGGTGCCCGGGTGCACCAGGTCGCCGGCCCGGCCCAGGTCGCGCACCAGTTCCAGGCCTTCGGGGCGGCGCGCCAGCATCGACTCGGCGCCCTCGTCCACCGGCAGCCCGGCGATCTCGCTGACCCGCAGCTTGCCGCCGATCCGGGGGGAGCCCTCCAGGACGGTCACCCGCGCCCCGCCGCGCAGCAGCAGCCGGGCGGCGGCCAGACCCGTGATGCCGCCGCCGATCACGACGGCGTGCGGCCGCCGTGCGTTCACCTCCCGCTCGGTCATGCCTCCACCATTCCAGATGGGTCGGCGGAACCCGCAGCGGGGTGGCCTTAGCGGATCATCGCGCGGCGGCGCGGCGGGTCAGGACGCGGACGCCTCGTGGACGAGGTCGGCCAGGCGGGCCAGCACGTCCGGATCGGTGGACGGCAGCACGCCGTGGCCGAGGTTGAACACGTGCCCCTCGGCGGTGCGGCCCCGGGCGAGCACGTCCCGCGCGCGCGCCTCGATCACGTCCCACGGGGCGAGCAGCAGCGCCGGGTCGAGGTTGCCCTGCAGGGCCTTGCCCGGCTCCACGCGGTGGACGGCGTCGTCGAGCGGGACCCGCCAGTCGACGCCGATCACGTCGGCGCCCGCCTCCCCCATCAGGCCCAGCAGCTCGCCGGTGCCGACGCCGAAGTGGATGCGCGGGACTCCCAGCGGCTCCAGCGCCTGGAAGATGCGGCGGGTGTACGGCAGCACCGAGGCCCGGTAGTCCTGCGGGCCGACCGCGCCCACCCAGGAGTCGAACACCTGGATCGCGCTCGCCCCGGCCTCGACCTGCACCGTGAGGAAGTCGATGGTGATGTCGGCCAGCCGCCCCATCAGCCGGTCCCACAGCCGCGGCTCGCCGTACATCATGGCCTTGGTGCGGTCGTGGTTCTTCGACGGACCGCCCTCGATCAGGTACGAGGCGAGCGTGAACGGCCCGCCCGCGAACCCGATCAGCGGGGTGGCGCCGAGCTCGCCGACGAGCCCGCGCACCGCCTCGGCCACGAACGGCACGTCGTCGGGCGTCAGGCGGCGCAGCCGGTCCACCCCGGCCGCGTCCCGGATCGGGTCGGCGATCACCGGGCCGACGCCCGGCTTGATGTCCAGGTCCACGCCGACGGCCCGCAGCGGGACGACGATGTCGCTGAAGAAGATCGCGGCGTCCACCGCGTACCGGCGCAGCGGCTGCAGGGTGATCTCGATGATCATGTCGGGGCGGGCGCACGCCTCGAGCATCGGCACGCCCTCGCGCACCCGCAGGTACTCCGGCAGCGAGCGGCCCGCCTGCCGCATGAACCACACCGGCGTGTAGGGCACGGGCTGGCGGCGGCAGGCCCTCAGGAAGGGGCTGTCCTGCAGCCCTGGGGCGGCGTCCTTGGAACCAACGGCGTCTACGACCACATGTGAGATGGTCCCACGAACGCCCCCGCGGGGGCGCACCGCCCCGCGCAACAGGGCCGAACGTCCCCGGTTCGAACCTCGCCGGCCGGATCGGGCACGATCGGGGGCGTCGCCGTGGCGGCGACGAAGTTCCGGACACGCCGAGCGAAGTCCCGCATTCTGTCACCGCCTCATGCGAACGTGATCCGTGTCATAGCCCGAGGGAGGTCTCCGTGTACTGCTCCACCTGCGGTGACGAACGCCTCTTCGAGCAGCCGCCCTGCCCCGACGGGCACGGCGCGGACTGCCCCGAGAGGGTCTGCACCGAGTGCGGAGCCGCGCTGCTGGTCGGCCTGCCGGCCGGATCCGCCGGCACCGCCGCCCCGTCGACGGGCGCATCGGCGGCCCCGGCTTCCGCCGTGTCCGCCGCCCCCGCCGGGACCTCCTCCGACCTGTCCGCCACCGGCCGCGTCGCGTACCAGCGGGCCGTAGCCTGACGTCGCGCGCCCCCGATCCGAAACCTGTGCTGTGCCTCTGTCTCCGCCTCAACCCCCCGTCGCCGCGTACGGCGCCGCGACGAGCCGCCTGCACCGCGCCCCGGTGCGGGGCCGCCATCTCGGCGGTCCGGTCATGACCGTCCCCGAGCCGTTCCGGCGGGCCCGCGACACGCTGCGCGCGTTCCTGGCGGGCGAGCCGATCCGTCCCGAGCTCGACCTGGAGGAGATGCCCGCCCCGCAGCGGCTGGCGCCCTACGCGGCCGCCCTGTCCGGCAGCGTCTACCGGGACGTCGGGGCCGACGCCGAAACCGAGGTCGCCACGGGCCGCCTGATCGTGCTGTACGACCCCGAGGGCCGCAACGGCTGGACCGGCGGCTTCCGCGTCGTCGCCTACATCCGGGCCGACCTGGAGCCGGAGATCGCCGCCGACGAGCTGATCGGCTCGGTGGCCTGGAGCTGGCTGCTGGAGGCCCTGGAGCCCGCCGGGTACGCGGGCGTGTCCGGCACCGTCACCCGGGCGGTGTCGGAGAGCTTCGGCGACAAGCGCGGCGAGCCGTCCACCACCGAGCTGGAGCTGCGCGCCTCCTGGTCCCCCACCGGCGACGATCTGACCGGGCACGTGCTGGCCTGGTGCCAGGTGATGTGCACCACGGCGGGCCTGCCGCCGGCCGGAGTGAGCGCGCTGCCGGATCGTCCGGGCGGATCCGGACACTGAGCGACGTACGGTAGGGGACGTGGGAAGCACAGCGTCCGAGACCGAAGCCGCCGACGAGGGCCCGGCGGAGGCACGTCCAGCCGTGACGTCCGCCGCGGCGGCCGCCGATCAGCAGTCCGCCTCCATCTCGCCCGCCCCGGAGCCGTCCGTTCCGGAACCGTCCGGTGACGGCGCCGGCGGGCGGTCCGCCGGCGCCGCCGACCGGGCCGTGCACGCCGCCGGCACCGCGCCCCCGCGCGGCGCCGTGCCGCTGCTGGAGCCCCGGGACGGCGTGCCGCCGGTGGTCGCCACCGCCGCCGGATTGGAACGTGTCATCGCCGCGTTCGCGGCCGGCACCGGACCGGTCGCCGTGGACGCCGAGCGGGCCTCCGGCTACCGGTACGGGCAGCGCGCCTATCTCATCCAGCTGCGCCGCCGCGGCGCGGGCACCGCGCTGATCGACCCGGTGGCGCTGCCGGACCTGTCCGGCCTGGACGCCGCGCTGGACGGCGCCGAGATCGTGCTGCACGCCGCCACCCAGGACCTGCCCTGCCTGGCCGAGGTCGGCATCCGCCCGCGCCGCCTGTTCGACACCGAGCTGGCCGGGCGGCTGCTGGGCTATCCGCGCGTCGGGCTCGGCTCGATGGTGGAGAACGTCCTCGGCTTCACGCTGGAGAAGGGGCACTCGGCGGCCGACTGGTCGACCCGTCCGCTGCCGGAGGACTGGCTGCGGTACGCGGCGCTGGACGTCGAGCTGCTGGTGGAGCTGCGCGACGCCCTCGAGGACCAGCTGCGCGCGGCGGGCAAGCTGGAGTGGGCGCTGGAGGAGTTCGCGGCGATCCTGGCCACGCCGCCCAAGCCGCCGCGGCCCGACCCGTGGCGCCGCACGTCCGGCATCCACCGCGTGCGCACCCGGCGGGCCCTGGCGGTGGTCCGCGAGGTGTGGAACACCCGCGACCGGATCGCCCGGGAACGCGACCTGTCCCCGGGCCGGGTGCTGCAGGACGCGGCGATCATCGAGCTGGCGCAGCACCAGCCCGGCACCCCGGCCGACCTGCAGGCCCTGCCGTCGATGCGCAACCGCGGCGCCCGCCGCCACCAGTCGGCGTGGCTGCGGGCGGTGTCGCGGGCGCGGTCCCTGCCCGACCGGGCGCTGCCGGACGCCAGCGTCCCCGGCGAGGGCCCGCCGCCGGCGCACCGCTGGGCCGAACGCGACCCGGCGGCGGCCAAGCGCCTGGCCGCCGCGCGCGCCGTGGTGGCGGCGCTGGCCGACGAGCACACCATGCCGACCGAGAACCTGCTCCAGCCCGACTGCGTGCGGCGGCTGGCGTGGTCGCCGCCCGCCGAGGCGACCGCGGAGGCGGTCGGCGCGGCGCTGCGCAAGCTCGGCGCCCGCCAGTGGCAGGTGAGGCTGGTGGCCAAACCGCTGGCCAAGGCGTTCCAACGGCTGGAGACCAAGGGCGAGCTGTAGCCCTGGGGCGAAGGCCGCCTCGCGGCCCGCGGGACGTCCTTCGCCCCCGAGATCACCAGCCGGTCTTGCCGCCCATGGCCAGGGCGAGCTTGCGGTACGGCTCGGCCTCGGCGGGGCGGCTCTGCCGCTCGAGCGTCCGGGCCAGCGCCTCGTGCGCCCACGCGTCGTCCGGCGCGAGCTCCAGCAGCCGCCGGAACGCCCGCTCGGCCCGGCGGAGCTGCGCGGAATGGAAGTAGCAGCGCGCGAGCAGCTCGACGACCGCGCGGTTGTCCGGCTGCTGCTCGGCCAGCGGTTCGAGGATGCGGGCCGCCGCGGCCGGGTCGCGCAGCTCGAAGTGCATGCGGGCGCGCTCGAACGCCTCGTACTGCCCGTACCGGTCCATGGCAGTGGGCAACGACGCGCGGCCCGCCGTTTGTTCCGCGGGCCCGCGGCTCACAGGTCGGGGAGCGGGTCGCGGGGCAGGCTGTCGCGGTCGAAGATCTCGGCGTCGGCGGCGTTGATGACGGGCACGTACTGGTCGTCCACCTCGAACCAGGCGCCGGCGAACTCGAACTCGGCGCCCGCCCCGCTCTCCACCGGGCCGATGCGGGTGCCGCGCGGGTAGCTCCCCCAGACGCTCTTCGGCTTGGCCCGCCCGAGCCCGCCGGTGCAGATCACCGTGACCTGGTCCTCGGTGACGACGAAGAGGAATCCCGCGCCGCCGCCGGCCGCCGTCGCCGGAAAGATGTACCGGATGTCGGTGTCGAGGCCGAGGAACTCCCGGCAGCGCTCGCGGACCGGACGGGACACGGGCATGGCGGGACACCTCCCCCGGACAACGGTCGGAAGATTGCCCCATGATGCACCGTTATGTCAGACCGTGGCCAGGGCCGCCGTCGGCGACAGCCGCGCCGCCCGCGCCGCGGGGTACAGCCCGGCCGCCGTGCCGATCGCCAGGGTCGCGGCGACCGCCCCGCCGAGCGCCCACGCCGGCACGACCGGCGGCCAGCCCCGGTACAGGGCGAAGACCACGGTGACCGCCGCGCCCAGCACCGCCCCCGCCGCGCCGCCGAACGCCGACAGCAGCAGCGACTCGGCCAGGAACTGGACGCGCACCTGCCCGCGGGTGGCGCCCAGCGACCGGCGCAGCCCGATCTCGCGGCGCCGCTCCAGCACCGAGATCACCATGGTGTTGGCGACGCCGACCCCGCCGACCAGCAGCGCCACCGCGCCCAGTCCGAGCAGCAGCCCGGTGAACGCGCCGGAGGCGGCGGCCTTGGCCTGCAGCGCGTCGGAGGGGCGGCTCACCTCCACCTCCTCCGGGTGCTCCGGGTTGACGGTGCGGGCGAGCACGGCCCGCACGTCCTCCACCGCCGCGTCCGCCGACCGCGCGTAGATCGTCGTCGGATGCCCGTCGAAGCCGAGGTACCGCGCCGCCGCGTCCCAGCCGACCAGCGCCGACCGGTCGATCTCGGGCGCCAGTTCGGCCGTGTCGAGCACGCCGAGGACGGTGAACCAGCGCCCGCCGATCCACACCCGGACGCCGACCCGGTCGACGCCCAGCCGCGCGGCCGCCTCCGCGCCGAGCACCACGCCCGGGTAGCGGCCGGTGGCCGCGTTCAGCCAGGCCCCCGTGCGGACGCCGGTCTTCAGGGTGCGCGGCAGGTCGACGGTGGCGGCCCGCACGGCGATGCCGCCGGTGATCTCCTCGGGGATGCGGTCGGTGCGGCGCACCGACGCGTCGACGGTCCCCGTGGCGGCGACCGACGTGACCGGGCCGATCCGCGCGACCATGGCCGGGGCCGCCTCCGGCAGCCGGGCCCGCTCGCCGAACAGCGTGTCGCCCGGCTGAGCGGTCAGCAGGTTGGTGCCGAGCCGGTCGAGCCGCCGCATCAGGTCCTCCCGGCTGGACGAGGAGATCCCGATCACCGCGACCATCGTGGCGATGCCGATCGCGATGCCCAGCGCCGACAGCACCACCCGGGTCCGCCGCGTCCGCAGCCCCGCCAGCCCGACCCGCACCACGTCCGGCGCGCTCAGCCGGGCCGCGACCAGCCGCTCCGTGTCCCCGGCGCGCCTCATCGGACGGACACCCCCGCCCGTTCGTCGGCGACGATCCGGCCGTCGCGCACGCGCACCCGCCGGGGCGTCCACGCGGCCACGTCGCGGTCATGGGTGATGATCACGACGGTGGTCCCGGCGTCGTGCAGGGCGCCGAGCAGCCGCAGCACCTCGCCGCCCGCCGCGCTGTCCAGGTTTCCGGTGGGCTCGTCGGCCAGCAGCAGGTCCGGGTCCCCGACGACGGCGCGCGCCACCGCGACCCGCTGCCGTTCGCCGCCCGACAGCTGGTGCGGCCTGTGGCCGGCGCGCCCGCCCAGGCCGACGCGCTCCAGGGCCTCGGCGGCGCGGCGCCTGCGTTCGCGCAGCGGGACGCCGCTGTAGAGCAGCCCGTCGGCCACGTTGTCCAGCGCGGTCACGCCGTCGGCGAGGTGGAACGCCTGGAACACGAACCCGATGTGCCGCGCCCGCAGCGCCGACAGCTCCCGGTCGCCCAGGTCGGCGACCTCGTGCCCGGCGATCCGCACCCGCCCTGCGGTGGGCCGGTCCAGCGTGCCGATGATGTGCAGCAGCGTCGACTTGCCCGACCCCGACGGGCCGACGATCGCGGTCAGCTCGCCCCGTTCGATCACCAGGTCGACGCCGCGCAGCGCCGTGACGCCGCCCGGATACTCCTTGGTGACCCCTTCCAACTCCACGATCGTCATTTCGCGGGCACCCCGACCTTCATGCCCTCGCGGAGCCCGGCCCCGCTGACCTCCACGCGGCCGCCGCCGAACGCCCCGGTCTCGACGGGCAGGATCCGCCGCGCCGCGCCGTCGACGACCTCCACGCCGAAGCCGCCCTCGCGCAGCGCCAGCAGCGCCTCGACCGGCACCGACAGGACGTTCTTCCGCCGTTCGCTGGTCAGCTCCACCGTCACCGGCGCCTGGTCGAGCCCGCCGGTGCGGGCGCCCTCGTCCAGGGTGATCTCGACGTCGACGGTGGTCTTCTGGTCCTGCTGGCCGGCGGTCTGCTGGCCGCCGGTCCGCTCGGCGACGGAGCCGACGGAGGACACCGTGCCGGTGACGCGCCGCCCGCCGGGCAGCTCGACCGTGACGCGGTCGCCCTTCGTCGCCAGGTCCTGCTTGTCGGCCTCGAGATCCACGTGGACGATGCGGCGCGTGCTGGTGACGGTCAGCACCGGCTGCCCGGGGGCCGTCCGCGCGCCCTTGGGGGCCTTGACCTCCTTGACGCGGACGACCCCGGGCAGGAACACCACCTGCGCCGGATCCACCCGGCCGGTCTGCGGCAGGCCCCGATCGTCCTGCCACCTGCGGACCGCGTCCGCCGTCGCAGAGGTGAACGTTTTGTCCACGGTCACGTCGTAGCCGAGGGCGTCGAGGTTGCGTTCGAGCTGTTCGACGTCCGCGCCCTCGCTTCCCACCGACAGGGTCCGGTACATCGGCAGGTCTCCGTACATCAGTGTCACGGGGCGGTTGTCGACGCGCAGCAGGCTCGCGCCCCGGCGGATCTTCCGTCCCTGCGCGGGCGCCGCCGTGACGACCCCGGACGCCCCGGTCCGCACGGTCTCCTCGCCGTCGAAGGTCAGGGTCCCGTCCACCTTCTCGGTGTCGACGAGGTCTCCCCTGGTGACCTGCGCGGTCGCGAGCGCGGCTCCGTCCTGGGCCGACGCCCCGCCGTCGTCACCGCCGCCCAGAGCCAGCACGGCAGCGCCGCCGCCCGCCGCGACGACCACGACGGCACCCACGACGATCCTCTTGGCCTTCATCGCCGCGCCCCCGGCAGCAGGTGCCTGCACGCCTCACGCGCCTTGTCCAGCCGGGACCTGTCGATCTTGCCCTCCGGCAGGCGGAACGAGCCGTCCGGGTCGGGATCGGGGATGTCGACGCCCTGCTGCCGCATGCACTGCGCGAACTCGGTGTACTGGTCGCGCACCTTGGGGTCCTTCAGGTCGGGGATCCTGCCCCCTGCCATCAGATACGGCCGGCACTTCTCCATGGCGTCCTGAAGCCTGTCGCGATCGACGCCCTTGACCGCGAGCCGCATCCCCTTCAAATCACCGCCCTGGGGGTCCGGGACGTTGACGCCGTTCGCCCGCATGCACCGGGCGAACTGGAGCATCGCGTCGTCAGGGTCCAGCGACTTCGACGGCGACGCCGACGCCTTAGCCGCCGCTGATCCTCCGGCGCTGGCCACCTGCGCGCCGCCGTCCTCACCCCCACAGGCCGCCGCACCGGCCATCACCATGATCAGGACGGCCGCCACTCGAGTTCTCATCACATGACCTCCTCACCAAGAGCCCACGCCCCCAGCGAGAAGCCATCACAGCCACTCAAGGGTTAAACCCGCATTAGGCGCCCCCTCTGAGCGGCTGAGCGGCTGTGTCCCTGGCCTGGACCGCTGGCGCTTCTGCCTTCGCGTCAGTCAGATCAGCCCGCGGTGAGTTCCTTGGCTGCTGGGTCTCTTATTCCAAAGCGACAACGATGTGCCCTGTCGGGCGCGGAATCCATCACGTTCGCGGCCGTTCATCAGCCCTTGTACGTGCAGCGGAGGAGCAAGGCGACTGGGATACGGCCATCTCATTGATCAGATCTGTTGCCGAGTGCGACAGCCCGGATGACCTGAAGGCTGATGCGCATCTGTGGCACATGGACCTGCTCGCGAGGGCAGGGCGACTTGATGAGCTCGCCACGCGAGGTGAAACCGATCGGCATGCGCAACGCCGCTTGGATCGGTTGTTGTACGAAGAAGATCGAGATAGCGAGCTACGGCATCGCGCTCTCCATGGAGACAAGTACGCCTTGTATCTTCTTGTGCGCCTGCTTCGCGAGCGAGGCGAGCAGGCTGCCGCCCAGCGAGCGGTCGCTGAGATCGACGAGACCAACGCTTATGCGTGGCAGTTGGCGAATGAACCCTCTGCCCGCTGACTGCCCGCCTCTGGCGACCTGACGGGGACCACAATCCATGCATCCGGACGAACAGGGGACGACCGATCGTCGCCGGTCAGGTGATGATCGGCTGTGAAGCCTCAGCGTAGTGGTGGCGTCTGTAGGGGATGCGGTCCTTGGTCCCCACGTTCCACTCGCGACCACAAGGCGATCATGCAACACACACATCAGCCGCGCGGCCATCGCGCCGGAAGCTTTCGCGCCGCACCCGGCCGCCTCGATGTCAGCGCTCGCGAGCCTCGACGTGAGTCGGTGTCGCTTCGAGAATTCGGACCATTTCCCTCACGCCGTGATCGACACGGTCGGATACCGATCAGGCCGAGCGCACACTCTGCGATGTCACCATTGTCGGGTGACCGCCTGTGGCCATCCGGACGTCCATCGGACCACGGCGGCCTTGTGGGCGATCTGGGCGCCTGTGGCGGGGGCGATCGCGAAGTCGCCGAACATCGTGGTGGCGCGCAGGTGTGAGGCGGCGGCCCACAGTGCTCGGCGCCGCGTGGTTCCGGCCGCATGGACGCAGTGCGCGGCTATCACCGCCGCAGCGAACGCCTGGGCCGCCGGATAGTCGGGGGCGGCTCCCGTCCTTTTCCGATAGGCCTCGATGAAGGCCCTCTCCCCCAGGCCGAGATCCGGTGTGCGGGTGCGCCCTGGGAACCACTGCCCTACCCCGTAGATCCCGCGGGGGTCGTCGATCACGTCGCCGAACTCGCGCACGCCCGCCGCCACCGCGCACAAGGTCGTCGGCGGGTCGTGCAGGCGCCGGGCCGCGCGCACCGTCTGGACGTCCTCGTCGAAGGACCCGGCGCACAGCAGCCCCCAAGGAGCTGGTTCGCCCTGCTCAGGTAGCCGTCCGACGCCGGCGACGCCGATGCGCGCCGTCCGGGCCGCCGCTTCGGCGCCCCGGGCGACCTGCCTGCCGAATCGGCCCTTGCCATGGACGATCCACAGCCGCGCGCATGCGTCCGTGTCCGCGAGGTGCCGCACGAACGGATCGCCGTACCGGCTCGCCGGCGTCGGCACCGAGACGACGTGACCGGGATGGGCCGTCTGGACGTCGTCCCCCGATCCGCCGTGGTTCCAGACCAGCCGGTCGAGGTCGGCGGCGAGGTCGCCGGCGGCCCGCATCAGGTCCGTCGAATAGGGGCCCAGCAGCACATCGCAGCCGGCGGCGATGTCTCGGAAAGTCGTACGGAGACGCTCACGGTCGCCCCGGTCGTCGTCAATCCGCACGTCGACACCGCCGTCGAACGCTTCCCACACCCGCAGCGCGGCCGCGGCCTGGCGACCGAACCGGGCATATCTCCCGGTCAGCGACAGGCACGCGCCCACGCGCAATCGGCTCACGGCCGCCCCATGCCCGGCCTCGCGCCCTCGACTCCCCGCGGTCAGCACGGATGCCGCGGCACAGCGCGCCACCAGCCGATCGAGATCGCCGGCGGCCCGCGTGAGGCGTCCTGAATCCGCACGTCAGCGCCGCCGTTGAGCGCTTCCTACGCCTGGGCGTATCTCCGCGTGAACGACAAGGACGCACCCACGCGCAGTCGGTCAAGGACGTTGCATGACCGCCTCGCCCCTATCCGGCTCCCCGCGGTCAGCGGGGTGCTGGGAGTTCAGGCAGCGGCTCCTCCGATTGCAGTCCAGCCACGACCTGTGTGGGGCCCGGAGCGTGCCCGAAGGCGCGAAGCCGCGCGGTCAGCCGTCCCAGCGCTCGCCGGTGAGGCGTTCGTAGACGTCGATGTAGCGGGCGCGGGTCGCGTCCACGATCTCCTGCGGGATCTCCGGGCCGGGGGGCGTGCGGTCCCAGTCGAGGGTGCTGCTCCAGTCGCGGACGAACTGCTTGTCCAGGGAGTGCTGGGGACGGCCGGGCTGATACTCGTCGGCGGGCCAGAAGCGGGACGAGTCGGGGGTCAGCACCTCGTCGGCGAGGACGAGCGAGCCGTCGGGGGCGCGGCCGAACTCCAGCTTGGTGTCGGCGATGATGATGCCCCGTTCGGCGGCCAGTTCGGCGCCGCGCCGGTAGACCTCCAGGGTGACGTCGCGGAGCCGGGCCGCGGTGTCGGCGCCGATCTGCTCCGCCACGTCGGCGTAGGTGATGAACTCGTCGTGCCCCTCGGCGGCCTTCGTGGTCGGGGTGAGGATCGGTTCCGGCAGTTTCGACGCCTCGACCAGGCCGGGCGGCAGCGTCACCCCCGAGACGGTCCCGTTCTTCTCGTACTCCTTCAGGCCGAGGCCCGTCAGGTAGCCGCGCGCGATCCACTCCACCGGCAGCATGGTCAGGCGGCGGCAGCGGATGGCGCGTCCGCGCCACTCGTCGGGCACGTCGGTCGCCGAGATCACGTGGTTGGGGATGATGTCGGCGAGCCGCTCGAACCACCACAGCGACAGCCGCGTGAGGATCTTGCCCTTGTCGGGGATCGGGGTGGGCAGCACCACGTCGTAGACGCTCACCCGGTCGGAGGCGACCAGAATCAGGTCGTCGCCGTCGGCGTAGACGTCGCGGACCTTGCCCGAATGGATCAGTTCCATGGTGTTTCCCCAGCTCCCCTTGTGTTCGCCAGCCACCCGAAATGTACTCGCCGTGCCCGGCCGCCTCCCCTCCGGGGACCGTGCTGCGGCTTACCGCGGTTTAACCCCCGGCGGGACATGCTCGGGGGCATGCGGGTGTTGGTCGTGGAGGACGAGCGGTTGCTGGCCGACACGATCGCCGAGGGGCTGCGGGAGCAGGCCCTGGCGGTCGACGTGGCCTATGACGGGGACGCGGCGCTGGAGCGCGCCTCCTACACCGAATACGACGTGATCGTGTTGGACCGTGACCTGCCCACCGTGCACGGCGACGAGGTGTGCCGGGAGCTGGTGGCGCAGTCCTACGGCGGGCGGATCCTCATGCTGACCGCCGCCGGGGACGTGGACCAGCGGGTGGCGGGCCTGGCGCTCGGCGCCGACGACTACCTTCCCAAGCCGTTCGTCTTCGACGAGCTGCTGGCGCGGGTGCGGGCGCTGGCGCGCCGCGCGGTGCGGCCGGTGCCGCCGGTGCTGGAACGGGCGGGCATCCGGCTCGACCCGCACCGGCGCGAGGCGACCCGGGACGGACGGCCGCTGCGGCTCACGAAGAAGGAGTTCACCGTGCTGGAGGAGCTGCTGCGGGCCGAGGGCGGGGTGGTCAGCGCCGAGCGGCTGCTGGAACGGGCGTGGGACGAGAACATCGACCCGTTCAGCAACGTCGTCCGCGTCACCATGGCGACGCTGCGCCGCAAGCTCGGCGATCCCCCGGTCATCGAGACCGTCACGGGATCGGGGTACCGGCTATGAACCGGATGCGGCTCAGTGTGCGGGTTCGCCTGACGCTGGTGTACGGGGCGTTGTTCATGGTGACGGCGGGGGCGCTGGTGGCCGTCACGTACTGGTTGACGGCGCGGGCGATCGACGCCCGGTTCAGGGTGCCCTCCGAGACCTCGGACGCCTTCGTACGGGGGCTCGCCGAGGGCGCGTGGCCCCTGCGGCTGGATCAGCTCATGGCGCTGCGGCAGGAGGCCGAGCGGCAGATGGCCGAGCAGAAGCGCGAGGTGCTGGCGCAGCTGCTGCAGAGCTGCCTGCTGACGCTGCTGGTGGTGGGCGTGCTGGCCATCGTGATCGGGTACATCGTGGCGGGGCGGATGCTGCGTCCGCTGCACCGGGTGACGGCGACGGCGCGGCGGCTGTCGGAGAGCACCCTGCACGAGCGGATCGCGCTGGACGGCCCCCGCGACGAGATCAAGGACCTCGCCGACACGTTCGACCACATGCTGGACCGGCTGCACCGGGCGTTCGACGCCCAGCGCCGGTTCGTGGCCAACGCCTCCCACGAGCTGCGCACCCCGCTGACGATCAACCGGACGGTGCTGGAGGTCGCGCTGGCCAGCAGCAAGAACCCGCCGGAGACCAAGGCGCTGGCGGACGTGCTGCTCGGCAACACCGCGCGGCACGAGCGGCTGATCGAGGGGCTGCTGATGCTGGCGCGCAGCGAGCGCGAGCTGGACACCCGCACCGAGACTCCGCTGCCGGACGTGGTGCGCAGCGCCGTGGACCAGCTCGGGGAGCAGGCCGCCGACAAGGACCTGACCGTGGAGGTGGACGCCCGGCCGGCGACGGTGCTCGGCGACCCGGTGCTGCTGGAGCGGTGCGCGGTCAACCTGGTCGAGAACGCGGTGAAGTACAACGTCCCCGGCGGGCGGGTCTGGGTGTCGACCGGGCGGGAGGACGGCGCGGCGGTGCTGCGGGTCGCCAACACCGGCCGCGCCGTGCCGTCGTACGAGGTCGGCGCGATCTTCGAGCCGTTCCGGCGGCTGCGCGGCGACCGGGTCGGGTCCGCCGAGGGCGCGGGGCTGGGGCTGTCGATCGTCGCGGCGGTGGTGCGGGCGCACGGCGGCGTGATCGACACGCGGCCGCGTCCCGAGGGCGGCCTCGTCATCACCGTGCGGCTGCCCGCCGTTCCCGCCGCCGTCCCGGCGGGAGCGGGTGTGCGGAACGGCGCGCCATCAGTGGTTACTGACGAGTAGGATGGGCATGGTTACCCGCGAGTAGCCGGGGCCGTCCGGTGCCCGGCGCCGTGATCATCCGAGGAGGACGACCGTGCCCCGTACCGCACGCGACGTCGTGTTCGTGGACGGCGTACGCACGCCGTTCGGCAAGGCGGGCCCGAAGGGCCTGTACGCCGAGACCCGGGCGGACGACCTGGTCGTCCGCGCCATCCGCGAGCTGATGCGCCGCAATCCGTCGCTGCCGCCCGAGCGGGTGGACGAGGTGGCGATCGCGGCGACCACCCAGACCGGCGACCAGGGCCTGACCATCGGACGGGCCGCCGCCGTGCTGGCCGGGCTGCCCAAGAGCGTGCCCGGATACGCGATCGACCGCATGTGCGCGGGCGCGATGACCGCCGTCACCACCACCGGTTCGAGCATCGCCTTCGGCGCCTACGACGTCGCGATCGCGGGCGGCGTCGAGCACATGGGCCGTCACCCGATGGGCGAGGGCGTCGACCCCAACCCGCGCTTCCTGGCCGAGAAGCTGGTCGACCCGTCCGCGCTGGTCATGGGCGCCACGGCGGAGAACCTGCACGACCGGTTCCCGCAGATCACCAAGGAGCGGGCCGACGCGTACGCGATGCGCAGCCAGCAGAAGGCGGCCGCCGCCTACGCCGCGGGCAAGATCCAGCCGGACCTGGTGCCGACCGCGGTCCGCTCGGCCGAGAAGGGCTGGGGCCTGGCCACCGAGGACGAGCCGCTGCGCCCCGACACCACGATGGAGGGCCTGGCCGGCCTGAAGACGCCGTTCCGGGTGGCGGGCAAGGTGACGGCGGGCAACTCCGCCGGGCTCAACGACGGCGCCACCGCCTGCCTGCTGGCCGCCGAGGACGTGGCCCGCGAGCTCGGGCTGACCCCGCGCATGCGGCTGGTGGACTTCGCCTTCGCCGGGGTGGAGCCGGAGGTCATGGGCGTCGGCCCGGTCCCGGCCACCGAGAAGCTGCTCGCCCGCAACGCCCTCACCATGGACGACATCGGCCTCATCGAGATCAACGAGGCGTTCGCCGTGCAGGTGCTGGCGTTCCTGGAGCACTTCAAGATCGCCGACGACGACCCGCGGGTGAACCCGTGGGGCGGCGCGATCGCGATGGGCCACCCGCTGGCCTCCTCCGGCGTGCGGCTGATGAACCAGCTGTCGCGGCTGTTCGAGGAGCGCACCGACGTCCGCTACGGCCTGACCACCATGTGCGTCGGCATGGGCATGGGCGGCACCGTCCTGTGGGAGAACGTGAACTGGGAGGGCGCCAAGTGAGCAGCGTGGAGATGTGGCGCTCGCTGCTGGCGAGCGAGGACCGAGCCGCGGACGAGGTGGTCACGCACGCCCGCGTCCGCGACGTGCAGCTGCCGTACGGCGCCGGCCGGGCGGCGCTCATCACCCTCGACAACGGGCACGACCACACCAAGCCCAACACCTTCGGGCCGCGCGGTCTGCTCGAGCTGAACGACGCCCTCGACCAGGTCGCCGGGCGCGACGACATCGTCGCCGTCGCGGTCACCGGCAAGCCGTTCATCTTCGCCGTCGGCGCCGACCTCAAGGGCGTCAACGCGCTGAAGAGCAAGGACGAGGCCCGGGCCATCGCCCGGCTCGGGCACGACGTGTTCCGGCGCCTCGGCGAGCTGCGCGTCCCGACGTTCGCCTACATCAACGGCGCGGCCATGGGCGGCGGCGTGGAGATCGCGCTGCACTGCACCTACCGGACGATCTCCTCCTCGGTCCCGGCGCTGTCGCTGCCGGAGGCGTTCCTCGGCCTGGTGCCCGGGTGGGGCGGCACGTACCTGCTGCCCAACCTGATCGGCGCCGAGAACGCCCTCAAGGTCATCATCGAGAACCCGCTGGCGCAGAACCGGCAGCTCAAGGGGCCGCAGGCGTACGAGCTGGGCATCGCCGACGCCATGTTCGACCCGGCCGACTTCCTGGAGGAGTCGCTGGCCTGGACCGCCCGGGTGCTCAAGGGCGAGGTCGCCGTCGAGCGCCGGCCCGTCGACAAGGGCAAGGCGTGGGACGACGCCGTCGCGCAGGCCCGGTGGACCGTCGAGGGCAAGCTGCACGGGGCCGCGCCGTCGTACGTGCGGGCCCTGGACCTGGTGGCCGCGGCCAAGGACCGCACCCGCGACGAGGGCTTCGCCGCCGAGGACGACGCGCTGGCCGACCTCATCATGAGCGACGAGCTGCGCGCCGGGCTGTACGCGTTCGACCTCACCCAGAAGCGCGCCAAGAAGCCGGCCGGGGCGCCCGACAAGAGCCTGGCGCGTCCCGTCACCAAGGTCGGCGTGGTCGGCGCGGGCCTGATGGCGAGCCAGCTGGCGCTGCTGTTCGCCCGCCGCCTGGAGGTTCCGGTCGTGATGACCGACCTGGACCAGGAGCGGCTCGACAAGGGCGTCGGCTACGCGCACGGCGAGATCGACAAGCTGCTGGCCAAGGGCCGGGTGTCGGCCGACAAGGCGGCCCGGCTCAAGTCGCTGATCACCGGGTCGCTGTCCAAGGACGCGTTCGCCGGCGCCGACTTCGTGATCGAGGCCGTCTTCGAGGAGATGTCGGTCAAGCAGAAGGTGTTCGCCGAGGTCGAGGCCGTGGTCTCGGACGAGTGCGTGCTGGCCACCAACACCTCCTCGCTGTCGGTCACCGAGATGGCGTCCAAGCTGCGGCGCCCCGAGCGGGTCGTGGGCTTCCACTTCTTCAACCCGGTCGCGGTGCTGCCCCTGCTGGAGATCGTCCGCGGGGAGCGGACCGACGACGCCGCGCTGGCCACCGCGTTCGCCGTCGGCAAGCAGCTGAAGAAGTCCTGCGTGCTGGTCAAGGACGCGCCGGCGTTCGTGGTCAACCGGATCCTGGTGCGGCTGCTCGCCGAGATCGTCAAGGCGGTCGACGAGGGCACGCCGATCGAGGTCGCCGAGCGCGCCGCCGCCCCGCTGGGCCTGCCGATGCCGCCGTTCGTGCTGATGGGCCTGGTCGGACCGGCCATCGCGCTGCACGTCAACGAGACGCTGCACGCCGCCTTCCCGGACCGCTTCCCGCTGTCGGAGAACCTGGCCAAGATGGTCGCCGCCGGCAAGACGAGCGTGTACCGGCCCGACTTCACCCTCGATCCGGAGGTCGTGGAGATCTTCTCCGGGGGCGACGCGCCGTCCACCGAGGAGCAGGTGCTGGCGCGGGCGCTGCGGGCCCTGGCCGAGGAGATCCGGATCATGCTGGACGAGGGCGTGGTCGGCGCGCCGCAGGACATCGACCTGTGCATGATCCTCGGCGCGGGGTGGCCGTTCCACCTGGGCGGCATCACCCCGTACCTGGACCGCACCGGCATCTCGGAGGAGGTGAACGGCGCCCGCTTCCTGGAGCCGGGCGTCGCGTCCCTCCCGCGCTGACGGATCCGCGCGACGGACGGATCGGCCGAGTGGGGAGGTGCCCCTGTCCTGGAGGGCAGGGGCACCTCCCCACTCCTCGTTCTTACTGTCACCTGGTGGACACGTGAGCCTGTGAGCCATGTCATTTCGCGGGCGCCGTGGGCACAATGGCCGACATGACACCTGGTGCGCGCGTCGCGGTCGTCGGTTCCGGGCCCGCGGGCCTGTACGCCGCCGAAGCCCTGGTCAAGCAGTCCGGCGGGGACGTCCAGGTGGACGTGTTCGACCGGCTGCCGACGCCCTACGGGCTGGTCCGCTACGGCGTCGCGCCCGACCACAAGTCCATCAAGTCGATCGCCCGCTACCTGCAGCGCGTGCTGGAGCACCCGGCCGTGCGGTTCTTCGGCCGCGTCGAGTTCGGCCGCGACCTGACCCGCGCCGACCTGCTGGAGTGCTATGACGCGGTCGTCTACGCCACCGGCGCCATGGTGGACCGGCGCCTCGGCGTGCCCGGCGAGGACCTGCCCGGCAGCGTCGCCGCCACCGACTTCGTCAACTGGTACTGCGGCCACCCCGACGCCGCCGACCACCGCTTCGACCTGTCGGTCGAGGAGGTCGCGGTGATCGGCGTGGGCAACGTCGCCGTCGACGTGGTGCGGATCCTGGCCAAGAGCGCCGACGAGCTGCGCGACACCGACGTCCCCGAGCACGTGCTGGCGGCGCTGGCCGGCAGCCGGGTCCGCCGCATCCACATGATCGGGCGGCGCGGCCCGGCGCAGGCCAAGTTCACCACCAAGGAGCTGCGCGAGCTGGGCGAGCTGCCGCACGCCGAGATCCACGTCAGCCCCGACGACCTGCGGCTCGACCCGGCGAGCGCGGCGCTGGCCGAATCCGACCGGCACGTGCGCGGCAACGTCGCGGTGCTGGGCCGCTGGACGGACGAGCCGCCCGGCGCCAAGCCGCGCCGCATCGACGTGCGGTTCTGGCGCGCGCCGCGCGAGATCCTCGGCGCCGGCCGCGTCGAGGCGCTGCGGCTGGAGCGCACCCGGCTCGGCGACGACGGCCGCGTCACCGGCACCGGCGAGTACGAGACGCTGCCGGTCGGGATGGTGCTGCGCTCGGTCGGCTACCAGAGCGTCCCCCTGCCCGGCGTGCCGTTCGACGACCGCGCCCACGTCGTGCCGAACCGGGGCGGGCGCATCCTCGCGCCCGACGGCTCCCCGGTGCCCCGCGAGTACGTGGCGGGCTGGATCAAGCGCGGCCCGACCGGCGTGGTCGGCACCAACAAGTCCGACGCCGCCGAGACCGTCGCGAACCTGCTGGCCGACCTGGCCGCCGACCGGGAGCCGCCGGCCCGCAAGATCGAGGAGCTGCTGGCGGAGCGCGCGCTGCCGGTGGTGACCTACGACGACTGGCTCAACCTGGACGCCGCGGAGAGGGCGCTGGCCAGGTCGCTGAACCGGGGCGAGCGCGTCAAGCTGGCCCGCTGGGACGCGATGCTCGCCGCCTGCCGCCCGTCCTGACGGGGCGCCCGCGCCCCGCCGTCGTCCGACCGCGTCGCGTCGACGCGCGCGTCGATCTCGGTCCGACACCGCCGGAACGCGCAAGAGTTTCGGCTCAGCGCGAAAAACCGTGCAGGAAACCAGTGACGAGACCGTGACGTTGGCGCTACCGTGCGCCTGTGACCGGCGGTCCAGAACTGTACGGATTCCCCCCGCCCGCCGCGCTGCCCGACCTGAGGTGGCTCGGCCCGGACTACGTCTCCCTGCTGGTGCACGACCTGACCCGGGGCCTTCTACGGCAGGATGCGGGGACGCGCGTCATGGGCATCCGCTGCGACGGCGAGCCCGAGCTCACGGCCACGGTCGATCCGGCCGGGTACATCCGCGCGCACGAAGCGTGCTTCCCTCTCCAGGTGTTCCTGCAGGACGGCACGGGGCGGCCGTGGCGCCTGCGCGGACGGTGGACCTATTCCGGCCGAGATCTCGGCACCGCCGCCGCCACCGTCACGCATTCGTGGCGGCTGCTGTCCGCCGACGGCGTCTGACCCGGTCGGGTCGCGGCGCGGCGGCGCGCCGCGACCGGCGGCCTCCGGCTGCGTCGCGGGCGCGGGCCGCGCGGCGTCAGCCGGTGCCGCCGGTCCAGGCGCAGCATTCGTAGCCGTCCTGGACGGGCCCCGTCGTCGGCGACACGGAGATCTGCCGGCCGCTGATCCACGCCGGGCACGACCGGGCGTCCGTCGCCATGTCGTCGTCCAGGCCCAGGGCCAGCAGTCCGCCGATGCCGGGGCCGTCCGCGGCCCAGTCGACGGCGCCGATGCCGGCGGCCGGCCAGTCCGTCCACGGCAGGGCGCCCAGCGGCAGCGACAGCACGCTGCCCGTCCCGCCGCCCCACGAGGACTCGCGGGTCACGGTGGCCTGCAGCTCGACGGAGCGGTCGGACGTGCTGACGCTGTCTTGGCCCGGAGCCCGCGACCGGACGTCCATGACGAACGACCGGTCGTCGCCGCGCACGACGCACCGCTGGTCGCCCTCGCCGACGATCTCCACGCCGGGCCGCGCCCCGGCGGTCCCGGCCCTGCGGTCGCCGCTGTTCAGCGAGGTGTTCACCAGCGACACCCTCGCCTCCCGTCGGACGGTGACGGCCCTGGCCGGACCGCCGCCGCGGGCGACCAGCCGCAGGTCGCGCACCTCCAACCGCAGCCGATCCGGGGCCGCCGGCTCGGCCGCCGCGCCCCGGGCGCCGGCGCGGCGCAGGCCGCCCGGCTCCTTGATCGACGAGACCGCTCCGCCGAGCAGGCCGCCGTTCGGGACGTCGACCTTCGGCATCGAGACGCTCGGCGGGGCGTACGCAGGGCCGAGCAGCGCGTCGACGTCCGGCCAGGCGGACGGGGTGCCGGTGCGCGCCTGGTCCGCGGTGCCGATGTCGAAGAACGAGCGGACCGGCTCCCACCCGGTGTAGGCGATCGTGGCGTTCCGGCCCTCGATCGCGGTGTTCCTGGTGATCGTGGGCAGCGCGGAGTACGGGCCGTACGCTCGCCGGAGCGTGTAGGTGCAGCCCGGAGAGAGCTTGATCGTGCCGCCCGCCCGGATCGCGCGCACCAGCGCGGCCGTGTCCCCGGTGCCGCCGGAGCACCCGACCGGTGCCTCCTCGGCCGCAGCGGGCGGCGCCGCCCCCGCGATCATCAGGCCCGCCGCCAGCGCGGGAACCGCTGCCCGCAGCGCGCCGGCCGCCCGGCCGGCGCCTGTCGTCCGCACGCTCATGTTCGTTCCTTCCGTCGCATCGGGCTCATGATCACCCTCGCTTGATTACTCACCGCAGTTGATCACCTACAAACCGGCGCGACGAAAATCGTGATCATGAACCGGACGCGACCGGACATGCACGCCATCCCGACCCCATGAGCACAAAAAGCGGTTATTACCTACGCTCTGTGTTGTAGCCACTCCATGGGGTAGTTGTCGGGGTGAAGGTACGCAACGGACCGTGACCGGACGGTCCAGCGGCGACTACCGAGCCGTGTCGCGGCGCATCCGCTCACGGCGAAGGGAGAGAATCTTCATGAACACGCTGCAACGCATCTCCATCATTGGCCTCGCGGCCGTTGGTGCTGCGGTGCTCGCTCCGTCCGCCGCCATGGCTGACGGCCGCGGCCACGGCACCCTCTTCGTCAAGAACAAGGAGTTCGCCGGCATCAAGGGCGTCGCCGCTCAGAAGGTGGTCGCCGGGTTCGGCAACCGCGGCTTCGGCGGCGGCTTCGGCGGCTTCGGCGGGTTCGGCGGCGGCTTCGGCGGCGGCTTCGGCGGTTTCGGCAACCGCGGGTTCGACGACGGGGCCTTCTTCAAGGCGCAGAAGCTGTTCGCCGGCCCCAAGGGCGTTGCCAAGCTCAAGACGTTCGCCCGGGTCAACTGACACGAGATCAACTGACAACCGCGCGTTGTCACGGGATTCGCATCCCTGCGGTGGTCTCGTCCGCGCCCGCGCGGGCGGGACCACCGCCTCGTTCATGGCCTCGCACGGCCCATCCGACGCATTCGAAAGCGAGTCGTCATGATGTCCATGCCGTTCCGCATCGCGGTCGCCACGGGTGCCGTCCTCGGCGCGCTGGCGGGCGCGCCCGCCGCAGCCCACGCCGACGCGGCCTTCAAGGTCGTCTCCCAGAAGGCCACCCGGCACGGCGCGTACCTGCACATCCGCCAGTCGCTGGTCGACGAGCGGGGGCGGGTCCTGTTCAGGGACATCTTCCTGAAGGCCGGCCCCAAGGGAGTGGTCAAGCGGGAGATCCTCAGCACCACCAGCGTCTGACGGGCTCGCGGGCCCGCCCGAACTCGACACCGACGGCGCCCGAGCCGACGCGCACCCGGGACCGCGCTTCGCGAGGACGAAGTGCGGCCCCGGGCATGTCCGTGCCCGGGCCCATCCCCATGCCCGGAACGCCACCGGCGACCGGACGGAACACGGACGTCACCCAGACCGTGCGGCGTCCCACCCCACGACAGAACGGCTCCAGAAGCCGGCACTACGTACGTGCCTGAGGCCCCATCGCCGAATCCAGGGCGCCACCGACGACCGGACGGACGCGGACGTCACCTAGAGCCGGGCGGCGCCGCGCCCGAGATCGAACACGGCTCCTGAGAAGGGCGCGCCGCGTGCGCCTGCGGCCGTTGCCAGGTCCGGAGCGCCGCCAGTGGCCTGGGGCGGGACGCGGCATTCCCGCAGTCGGCGTGCGGGCGGGCCGGTCTGCCGCCGGGTCACTCCGACGCGATGTCCTCCGGGGCGGAGTCGGGCTCGGCGGCGCTGGTCAGCGCGGTGACGGCCTCGGTGATCTGCCGGGCCAGGTCCTGCGGGGTCAGCCCGATGTCGGCGAGGATCTCGCCGCGCGCGGCGTGGTCGAGGAACTCCTGCGGAATGCCGAACGTGCGCACCGGGACGTCGTTGCCCGCGTCGCGCAGCAGCCGCGCCACCGCGTCGCCCACCGCGCCGGTGCGGCCGTTGTCCTCCACCACGGCCACCATGCGGTGCCGCGCCGCCAGGTCGACCAGCGCCTCGTCCAGCGGCTTGACCCAGCGCGGGTCGACGACGGTCACGCCGATGCCCTGCGCGGCCAGCCGCTCGGCGACGCCCACGCCGACCGCCGCCATCGACCCGACGGCGACCACCAGCACGTGGCTTCCGTTGGCGCCGTCGTGGCGGGCCAGCACGTCCATGCCGCCGACGGTGTCGACCGCCTCGACGTCCTCGCTCACCGTGCCCTTGGGGTAGCGGATCGCGGTCGGGCCGTCGTCGACCGCCACGCACTCGCGGAGCAGCTCGCGCAGGCGGGTGCCGTCCCGAGGCACCGCGATGCGCAGGCCGGGCACCAGCGACAGGATCGACAGGTCCCACATGCCGTTGTGGCTGGGGCCGTCGTCGCCGGTCACGCCGGCGCGGTCGAGGGCGAAGGTCACCGGCAGCCGGTGCAGCGCCACGTCCATGAGGACCTGGTCGAACGCCCGGTTGAGGAACGTGGCGTACACGGCCACCACGGGGTGCAGCCCGCCCAGCGCCAGCCCGGCGGCCGAGGTGACCGCGTGCTGCTCGGCGATGCCGACGTCGTAGATGCGGTCGGGGTAGGCCTCGGCGAACGGCGCCAGCCCGACCGGGTGCAGCATGGCGGCGGTGATGCCCACCACGTCGGGGCGCTCGGCGCCGATGGCCACCATCTCCTCGCCGAACACCTTGGTCCAGCTCGGGCCGCTCTTCTTGGCGACCGCGCGGCCGGTGGCCGGGTCGAACGCCCCGGCGCCGTGCATGCAGTCCTCTTCGTGGTTCTCGGCGGGCGCGTACCCCTGGCCCTTGCGGGTGATGCAGTGGACGATCACGGGGGCGCCGAACCGGCGGGCGCGGCGCAGCGC
This sequence comes from Actinomadura viridilutea, assembly GCA_003001795.1. Taxonomy (GTDB): domain Bacteria; phylum Actinomycetota; class Actinomycetes; order Streptosporangiales; family Streptosporangiaceae; genus Spirillospora; species Spirillospora viridilutea. Next base: position 182,656 of record PVNI01000003.1, read on the forward strand.
GCGCTCGACCGCCTCGATGTCGTGGCCGTCGATCGGCCCGACGTACTTGATGCCGAGGTCCTCGAACATCGCCTGCGGCTGCAGGACGTCCTTGAGGCCCTTCTTGATGCCGTGCAGCGCCTCGTAGGCCACGCCGCCGACCACGGGCGCCCGCGGCACCGTCCTCTTGATCAGGCCGAGGGCGTTCTCGTAGCCCTGGGTGACCCGCAGCTCGGCCAGGTGGCTGGCCAGCCCGCCGATGGTCGGCGCGTAGGAGCGGCCGTTGTCGTTGACGACGATGATGACGGGCCGGTCCGGGCCCGCCGCGATGTTGTTCAGCGCCTCCCAGCACATCCCGCCGGTCAGCGCGCCGTCGCCGACCACCGCGACCACCGCGCGGTCGGTCTCGCCGCGCAGCTGGAACGCCTTGGCCAGGCCGTCGGCGTACGACAGGGCGGTGGAGGCGTGCGAGTTCTCGATGACGTCGTGCTCGGACTCGGCCTGGCTGGGGTACCCCGACAGGCCGCCGCGCCGCCGCAGCCTGCTGAAGTCGTGCCGCCCGGTCAGCAGCTTGTGGACGTAGGCCTGGTGGCCGGTGTCGAAGAGGATCCTGTCGCGCGGCGAGTCGAAGACCCGGTGCAGCGCGATGGTCAGCTCCACGACGCCCAGATTGGGCCCTAGGTGCCCGCCCGTCTTGGACACCGCATCGACCAGGAACTCCCGGATCTCGCTCGCGAGCCGGGGCAACTGCGCGGCGTCCAGTCGCCTGAGCTCCGCCGGACCTGTGATCGATTCCAGCAGGGTCACGCGCGTCAACTCCTCCATCGGGGGCCTCTTCGCCCCTTCGCCGGGCCCGTCCGAGTTTAGTGGTGCTTGGTCCGCGCCACGCCGAGGGCGCGCCGCCCCCCGCGACACGGACATCGAATTTGCGCTAGATCATCCCATTTCACCGTTTCGGCGGGGCACGCCGGTGAGGGACAACTCACTCCCGGTCACGGCCCGAGACGATAGTAATGAGATCATGGTGGAGGAAATCGTGCTGCTCGACGAGGCCGACGAGGTCGCCGGTCGGGCCCCCAAGGCGGCGAGCCATCATCGCCACACCCCCTATCACCTCGCCTTCTCCTGCTTCCTGGTCGATCCGCGGGGACGGGTGCTGATCACGCGGCGGGCGCTGGGCAAGCGCACCTTCCCGGGGGTGTGGACCGGCAGCTGCTGCGGCCACCCCGCGCCCGGCGAGGGGCTGCGCGCCGCGGTCCGGCGCCGCCTGGCCACCGAGCTGGGCGCGACGGCCGAGTCGGTCACGCCGGTGCTGCCCGCGTTCCGCTACCGCGCCACCGCGGCCGACGGGGTCGTGGAGAACGAGCGCTGCCCCGTGGTGCGGGCGATCACGTCCGGGCCGATCACGCCCAACCCCGACGAGGTGGAGACCGCCGAGTGGTGGACCTGGGACCGCTGCCTGGAGCTGGCCGAGCGGCCCGATTCCTCCCCCTGGTACCGGCTGCAGATGGCCCAGCTGGCCCCGCTCGGCGCCCCTCTGGACTGGCCGGACGCCGGGACCGACGCGCTCCCGCCCGCCCTTCCCTGGTGACCGCCGCCGGGCGGGCCCGGCGCCCGCCCGCACCGGCCCGCGCAACCGTCGGCGCCGCGGCGGCCCCGCGACGAGGCGCCCGGATAACCGGGTGATCACTTTTCGGCGTCGGCTGTTGACCCGTCCCGCGATCCGACCGGACGCTTGGTTTCGGGGTTACCGAAGGGACGAACGATGCGTGGACGGTGGAAAGCGATTGCCGCCGTGGTCCTCAGCGGTGTGCTCACCGTGTCCGGCTGCGGCGGGAGCGACGACGAGGGCGGCGGCGACGCGTCCCAGGTGGAGGTGTTCTCCTGGTGGACCGGCCCGGGTGAGGCCGACGGCCTGGAGGCCATGAAGGCCGACTTCGAGAAGAAGAACCCGGGCATCAAGTTCGTCAACGCCGCCATCGCCGGCGGCTCGGGCACCCAGGCGCAGGCGGTGCTGGCCAGCCGGCTGCAGAACCGCAAGCCGCCGGACTCCTTCCAGGGCCACGCCGGCGCCGAGCTGCTCGACTACATCAAGGCCGGGCAGATCGAGCCGCTGGACGACTTCTACAACGAGAACAACCTCCGCCAGGCCTATCCCGAGCAGCTGCTCCAGCAGATCACCTACCAGGGCAAGATCTACTCGGTGCCGGTGAACATCCACCGGTCCAACGTGCTCTGGTACAACCCCGGCATCCTCAAGGAGGCGGGGCTGTCCGGGCCGCCGAAGACGGTGGCGGAGTTCATCGACGCGCTCAAGGCGGTCAAGGAGAAGACCGACAAGGTGCCGCTGTCGCTGGGCGCCCAGTGGACCGCCGACCACCTGCTGGAGAACGTCCTGCTGGGCGACCTCGGCACGGACGCCTACAACGCCCTGTGGAAGCCGGGCGCCGACTGGAGCAGCCCCGCGGTCACCAAGGCCCTCACCGACTTCGCCGAGATCCTCAAGTACACGACCGTGGAGGCGGCGTCCACCGACTGGCAGGGCGCGGCCAAGGCGGTCGTCGACGGCAAGGCCGCGTTCAACATCATGGGCGACTGGGCGTACGGCTACTTCGTCAACCCCGCTCCCAACGGGCTCGGCAAGAAGCTCGACACCGACTTCAAGTACGCGCCCGCCCCCGGCACCGACGGCACCTACATGTGGCTGTCGGACAGCTTCACGCTGCCGCGCGGCGCCCCGCACCGCGGGGGCGCCATCGCCTGGCTGAAGGAGGTGGCCAGCAAGGAGGGCCAGGACCTGTTCAACCCCAAGAAGGGATCGATCCCGGCCCGCAAGGACGCCGACCGCAGCCTCTACAAGGGGTACCTGGAGTACGCCATCAACGAGTGGAACAAGCCCGGCATCAAGCTGGCCGGCTCGTTCTGGCACGGCGTGACCGCCAACAAGAAGTGGCACACCGACATCGACACCGCCGTGGGCCTGTTCCTGCAGGACAGGAACGTCGGCAAGCTCCAGGCCGCCCTGGTGGAGGCGGCGAAGAACAGCAGCCAGTGACATCCGCCGGAAGGACCCCGTGAGCGGTCGCGGGGCGCGCCCCGCCGGGGGCGCCCCGCGACCGCTCCGCACTGACCCCTCGGAACCGACCCCTCGACACGTTGGGAGGGCGCCCGCGTGGCGACGCTGAGGCCGCGACGCAGCAAGAAGTGGCTGCCGGGCCTGCTGCTGGTGTCCCCGTCGATCATCGCGATCGGCGTCTTCGTCTACGGGCTGATCTTCTGGAACATGCGGGTGGCGGTGAGCGGCAGCCACGACGAGGTCACCCCGTACGGCTTCGACAAGGGCCGCAACTTCGTCGACCTGTGGAGCGATCCGAGCTGGCCCCCCGCGGTGCGGCACGCGCTGCTGTTCACGGTGGTGTTCGTCGGCGGGGCGCTGCTGCTCGGCGCGTTCCTGGCGTTCCTCATGGAGAAGGGGATCAAGGCGGAGGCGGGCTTTCGGGCCGTCTACCTGTTCCCGATGGCGATCTCGTTCATCGCCAGCGGGGTGGTGTGGCGGTGGCTGATGAACCCGGCGCCGCCCGAACGCGCCGTCGGCCTCAACCAGCTGTTCGACAGGATCGGGCTGGGCCTGCTGGCCAACGACTGGTGGCAGAACCGGACGTGGGGCATGGCGGCCATGGCCGTCCCCGCCATCTGGCAGATGACCGGCTACGTCATGGCGCTGTACCTGGCCGGGTTCCGCGGCGTCCCCGACGACCTGCGCGAGGCGGCCCGGGTGGACGGCGCCTCCGAGTGGCAGGTGTACCGGTACGTGGTGTTCCCGCAGCTGCGGCCGGTGACGCTGTCCGCCCTGATCATCCTCGGGCACATCTCGCTGAAGGTGTTCGACCTGATCATGGCGATCGCGGGCAAGCAGATCATCACCTACGTGCCGGCCATCGCCACCTACGTGGAGGTGTTCGACCGGCACGACCCCGCCAACGGCGCCACCATCGCCACCTACCTGCTGCTGGCGGTGGCGCTGCTGGTGATCCCCTATCTGGTGTGGTCGGTACGGGCGGAGCGTGACCGGTGAGCGCGGAGACGAGCGTGGGGCGGCGGATCGGCGCGGACGCGGCACGGCGCCTGCCGGCCCGGCCGCGGGTGCTGCGGGGCGTGCGGTTCGCGGTGCTGCTCGCCTTCGTGGTGCTCTTCCTGATCCCCGTGTACGTGCTGGTCGTGACCAGCTTCAAGTCGCTGCAGGAGGCCGACCCGTCGTCGGCGTGGAGCCTGCCGCGCGACTGGAGCATGGACGGCTGGCGGGCGGCCTGGGAGTCGCTGCGGCCCGGCCTGGAGAACAGCGTCAAGATCGCGGTGAGCGGTTCGCTCATCTCGGCCGCGCTGGGCTCGATGAACGGCTACGTGCTGTCGAAGTGGCGCTTCCCCGGGGCCGACGCGGTGTTCACGCTGTTCCTGTTCGGGATGTTCATCCCGTACCAGGCGGTGATGATCCCGCTGGCCGGGCTGCTGACCGACATGGAGCTGGTGGGCACCGTCCGCGGGCTGGTGCTGGCGCACGTGGTGTACGGCATCCCGATCTGCACGCTGATCTTCCGGAACTACTACGTCACGCTGCCGGACGAGCTGATCGAGGCGGCGCGGGTGGACGGCGCGGGGCTGCTGCGCACCTACTGGTCGGTCGTGCTGCCGGTGTCGGGCCCGGCGTTCGCGGTGACGCTGATCTGGCAGTTCACCGCGATGTGGAACGACTTCCTGTTCGCGGTGTTCCTCGGCGCGCCCGACAGCTGGCCGGTGACGGTCCTGCTCAACAACACCGCGGGCTCGGGCGCGGTGGCCGTCCAGTACAACCAGCAGATGGCGTCGGCGCTGCTGGCGTCGCTGCCCACGCTGCTGGTGTACCTGCTGCTGGGACGGTTCTTCATGCGGGGTCTGATGGCGGGAGCGCTGAAGGGCTGACGGGGCCCGTACGCGGCGCCGTGCACGTTTTGTCCCCCCTGAGTGTTTCCTGAGAATCTCAGGGCTCCTCCTTGCCGGTTCGGCGCCGATGGCGAATCATGGTGCGAACCGATCACCACGCCGGCCCCGACCGGCCTCCCGTACCGGACGACCCACCGTGACCCGACACGACCCGACCTCGCCGCGATGATCGGCCGCCATGGTCGCCTGACGCTCCGGCGGCGGCGCGCCGACGGAGCCGGATCCCGCGCCGCGGACCGGGCGCCTCGCCCGCGACCGCCCGGCGACGACGCACGACGGCCCGGCGACGACGGATGCCGGCGAGCACGGGAGGTGACCGCGTGCAGGCGATAAGCGTCCAGCAGCCCTGGGCCTTCGCGATCGCCCGGGGCGGCAAGACCGTCTCCAACCAGGAGGCGTCCACCGCCTACCGCGGGCCGCTGCTCGTGCACGCGTCCATGCGGGTCGACCTCAAGGCCTGCGACTCCCCGCTGATCCAGGCCGCGGGCTGGGACCCGCGGGACCCGCTGGCGACGCTCGGCGCGGTCATCGCGGTGGCCCGCCTGGACGACGTGTGCTCGGCCGCCGTGCGCGGCGAGCCGTGCGACTGCGGGCCGTGGGCGGCCCCGTCGACGCACCACTGGCGTCTGGCCGACGTGCGGGCCCTGCCCCGCCCCATCGTCGCCCTCGGCCGCCCCGGGCTGTGGGAGCCCAATCCCACCCTGGTCGCCGAGGTCGAGCTCATGCTCGACTCGGCGTCCGCCGACCGTCCCACCTGACCCGCGGCTCGTCCGCCTCGACGGCGCGGCGGAGGCGGGCGAGCTCGTCGGCGATCTTGTCGAGGGGCCACCCGGCGTTGAGGCCGCTGGGGTTGGGCAGCACCCACACGCGGGCCGGGCCGATCGTGTCGTCCTGCGGGCCGATCCGGGCGCGGGGCCTGCCGAACGCGGTGCGGTAGGCGGTGACCCCTTGGACGGCCAGGTAGCGGGGGCGGTGGCGTTCCACCAGCGCGACGAGGCGGCGGCCGCCCTCGCGCAGCTCCTCGTCGGTCAGCTCGTCGGCGCGGGCGGTGGCGCGGGACGCCAGGTTGGTGATGCCGAGCCCGTAGGAGGGCAGCAGGTGCTGCTCGGCCGGGGCCAGCAGCCGGTCGGTGAAGCCGGAGCGGTGCAGGGCGGGCCAGAAGCGGTTGCCGGGGCGGGCGAAGTGGTGGCCGGTCGCGCCCGAGTAGAGGCTCGGGTTGATGCCGCAGAACAGCACGCGCAGGGGCGTTCCGTCGGCGGGCAGCACGTCGGGGATCTCGCGGTCGCGGGCCGCCTCGAGGTCGGCCTTGGTGGGGCGTCGCGTCGTCACGTCACATCACACTACGGACGATCAGCGAGAGGGCGGACGCGCCCACGACGAGGCTGACGGCGATGCGCGTGCGCCCGGCGTCCAGGTAGCGGCGCAGCGGCCCGGCGGCGACGAATCCGGCGAGCACGAACGGGATCAGCGCCAGCCCGGCGAGGACCTGCTCGCGCGGCAGCTGCCCGGCCGCGGCGAGGGCGGCCAGCGACAGCACGGCGCCGACGGTGAAGAACACGGCGAGGGTGGCGCGCACGCGCGGTCCGCTCTCGCGCTGGTAGAGCAGCGCGATCGGGGGTCCGCTGATGCCCGAGGCGGTTCCGGTGGCGCCCGCGACCAGCCCGGCGGTGGTGAGGGTGGCGGGGGTGCGGGGCACGGTCCCCGTCCAGGCGCCGGCCGCGAGCGCGGCGAGCACCACCGCGCCGATCAACGCGCCGAACGCGTCGGCGGGAACGACGGCCACCACCCAGGCCCCCAGCAGGGTCCCGACCAGCCGGCCGCCGAACGCCCAGCGCAGGCCGCGCAGGTCGGCGTGGCGCATCTCCCGCGCCAGCGTCGCCAGCGGCAGCACGGCCGCCGCGACCAGGACGGCGCCGGGCATGAGGGAGGGGAACAGCAGCGTGATGACGGGCGTGGCGACCAGTCCCACGCCGAGGCCGACGCTGCTCTGCACGATCGCGCCGGCCAGCACCGCCAGACCGCCGACCACGACGAAATCAAGATCAGGCATGACCCCGGAACGCTACAACCCCACCGGTCCGATGGGGTTTCGGCGGGCGTCCCGAAACGGGACGGGCCGTCCCCCGGCAGCCGGGGGACGGCCCGTGCCACGCGGCGCGGCCTACTTGCGCAGCAGGTTGCGCAGCACGTACTGCATGATGCCGCCGTTGCGGTAGTAGTCGGCCTCGCCCGGGGTGTCGAGACGGACGATCGCGGTGAACTCCTTGTCGTCGGCCTTCACCGTGACCTCGCGCGGCGTCTCGCCCTCGTTGAGCTTCTCGATGCCGATGATGTCGAAGGTCTCGGTGCCGGTCAGGCCGAGCGACTCGGCCGACTCGCCCTCCTTGAACTGCAGCGGCAGCACGCCCATGCCGATGAGGTTCGAACGGTGGATCCGCTCGAAGGACTCGGCGATGACGGCGCGCACGCCCAGCAGCGCGGTGCCCTTGGCGGCCCAGTCGCGGGACGACCCCGAGCCGTACTCCTTGCCCGCGATGACCACGAGCGGGACGCCCTGGGCGGCGTAGTTCTGCGCGGCGTCGTAGATGAACGTCTGCGGGGCGTCCGGCTTGGTGAAGTCGCGGGTGTAGCCGCCCTCGACGCCGTCCAGCAGCTGGTTGCGCAGCCGGATGTTGGCGAAGGTGCCGCGGATCATCACCTCGTGGTTGCCGCGCCGCGAGCCGTAGGAGTTGAAGTCCTTGGGCTCGACGCCGTGCTCCTGCAGGTACTGGGCGGCGGGGGTGCCGACCTTGATGGCGCCGGCCGGGGAGATGTGGTCGGTGGTGACCGAGTCGCCGAGCTTGGCCAGCACGCGGGCGCCGCGGATGTCGGAGACCGGGTCGGGCTCCAGGCCCATGCCGTCGAAGTAGGGGGCCTTGCGCACGTAGGTGGAGTCCGGGTCCCACTCGAAGGTGTCGCCGGTGGGGATGGGCAGCTCGCGCCAGCGCTCGTCGCCCTTGAAGACGTCGGCGTAGTCGCGCAGGAACATGTCCTGGCCGATGGAGCCCTCGACGATCTCCTTGATCTCCTCCATCGACGGCCAGATGTCGCGCAGGTAGACCGGGCCGTCGGCGCCCTCGGCGATCGGGTCGTTGAGGATGTCGATGTCCATCGTGCCCGCGAGCGCGTAGGCGACCACCAGCGGCGGCGAGGCCAGGTAGTTCATCTTCACGTCGGGGTTGATCCGGCCCTCGAAGTTGCGGTTGCCGGACAGCACCGACACCACGGCCAGGTCGGCGTCGTTGATCGCCTTGGAGATCTCCTCCTGCAGCGGGCCGGAGTTGCCGATGCAGGTGGTGCAGCCGTACCCGACGAGGTTGTAGCCGATCTTGTCCAGGTACGGCGCGAGGCCCGAGCGCTCCAGGTAGCCGGTGACGACCTGCGACCCGGGGGCCAGCGAGGTCTTCACCCACGGCTTGCGGGTCAGGCCCTTCTCCACCGCCTTCTTGGCCAGCAGGCCCGCGCCGACCATCACGTACGGGTTGGAGGTGTTGGTGCAGGAGGTGATGGCGGCGATGACGACGGCGCCGTGGTCGAGCTCGAACTCGGTGCCGTCGGCCAGGGTCACCCGCACCGGGTTGTGCGGGCGCTGCCCGCCGTTCTCACCGTGCGGGCGCGGCTTGTCGCCGTTGGAGCCGTGCGAGATCGCCGGGGAGTCGGACGCGGGGAACGACTCGGCGGACGCCTCGTCGGTCGGGCCCTGGATGCTGCCGTCGGGGACGTAGTTGCGCACGTCCCGCCGCCAGGTCTGCTTGGCCTCGGCGAGGGAGATGCGGTCCTGCGGGCGCTTGGGGCCGGCGATGGACGGCACGACCGTGCCGAGGTCGAGCTCCAGGTGCTCGGAGAAGTCGGGCTGGGCGGCCGGGTCCAGCCACATGCCCTGCTCCTTGGCGTACGCCTCGACCAGCGCGATCTGCTCCTCGGAGCGGCCGGTCAGGCGCAGGTAGTCCAGGGTCTGCCCGTCGATCGGGAAGATGGCGCAGGTGGAGCCGAACTCGGGGCTCATGTTGCCGATGGTGGCGCGGTCGGCGACCGGCAGGGCGGCCACGCCCTCGCCGTAGAACTCCACGAACTTGCCGACCACGCCGTGGCGGCGCAGCATCTCGGTGATGGTCAGCACCAGGTCGGTGGCGGTGGTGCCGGGGCGCAGCTCGCCGGTGAGCTTGAAGCCGACCACCCGCGGAATGAGCATGGAGATCGGCTGGCCGAGCATGGCGGCCTCGGCCTCGATGCCGCCGACGCCCCAGCCGAGCACGCCGATGCCGTTCTCCATGGTGGTGTGCGAGTCGGTGCCGACGCAGGTGTCGGGGTAGGCGACGCCGTCGCGGGCGAACACCACGCGGGCCAGGTGCTCGATGTTGACCTGGTGGACGATGCCGGTGCCCGGCGGGACCACCTTGAACTCGTCGAACGCGGTCTGCCCCCAGCGCAGGAACTGGTACCGCTCGCGGTTGCGCTCGTACTCGCGCTGCACGTTGCGCTCGAAGGCGTCCGGCGAGCCGAAGTAGTCGACGATGACGGAGTGGTCGATCACCATCTCCGCCGGGGCCAGCGGGTTGACCCGGGACGGGTCGCCGCCCAGGTCCCGCACGGCCTCGCGCATGGTGGCCAGGTCGACCACGCACGGCACGCCGGTGAAGTCCTGCATGATCACGCGGGCCGGGGTGAACTGGATCTCCCGGCTCGGCTGCGCGCTCGGGTCCCAGCCGGCGAGGGCGCGGATGTGGTCGGCGGTGACGTTGGCGCCGTCCTCGGTGCGCAGCAGGTTCTCCAGCAGCACCTTGAGGCTGTACGGGAGCCGGGCCGAGCCCTCGACGGCGTCCAGCCGGTAGATCTCGTACGACTTGTCGCCCACCCGCAGGGTGCTGCGGCTGCCGAAGCTGTTCGCGGACACGGACTCCTCCTCCGTCACCACCGCGCGTCCGGTCCGAGACGCGACTGCGCGGCGTCGTCGATCCTTGTCACTCGTTCTGGCTCCCGGCCGCCGCCGGGGACGCCGTGCCGGTCCGGGGCCGGACCGGCTGGGGTCCCGGGACGCGGTCCGGGGCGGCGGGACGCTCGGCCCCTCACCAGAATCCTGCCCTAGGCGCGGGTCTGGCCGGGACCCGGGGCCGCCCAACTTCCGCGGCTTTTTCTCTCGACGTCAAGCCACCTCCTAATTTATCTCGACATCGAGCTACTTGCATCCCGCCGCGCGGTTCGCCGCCGGGAACCCGCTGGCCGCTCCGTACGTCTTCGATATATCGTTGTCGTATCGCGAGAGATCATCGAGAGTTTGTGGAAGGCGGTGGAGAACATTGGGTGCCAGGTACGGGTCCGAGTGGCCGTGGGCGGCGTTGGCGGCGGCCAAGGTCGTGCCGAAGGCGGCCGTCGCGGCGGCGCACGCCGCGGCGTGGGGGCGCGGCGCCCACTGCGCCACGTGGACGCGCGGCGAGTTCCCCGGGTTCGGCTGGGTCTTCGGCGCGGGAGGCGGCCCGTGGGGGCCGGGCGCGCCGTGGGGCCGCGGCGGCTGGGGACGAGGCGCACCGTGGGCCAAGGGCCCCAAGGCGCGCAAGGGCAACGTGCGGGCGGCGATCCTGGCGCTGCTGGCCGAGGAGCCGCGCAACGGCTACCAGATCATCCAGGAGATCGCCGAACGCAGCGGCGGCGCCTGGCGGCCCAGCCCCGGCGCGGTGTACCCGGCGCTGCAGCAGCTGGTCGACGAGGGCCTGATCCGCGGTGACGAGGGCGAGGGCCGCCGCGTCTACCACCTGACCGACGAGGGCCGCGCCTACGTCGACGCGCACGCCGACGAGCTGCGCGAGCCGTGGGCGGCGATGACGCCCGACTTCGGCGAGGGCGTCCCCGAACTGTTCAAGCAGGCCGCGCAGACCGGGGCCGCGCTGATGCAGATCGTGCACTCGGGCTCGCCCGACCAGGTCGCCCGGGCGCGCGACGTCCTGGCCCAGGCGCGGCGCGACCTGTACCGGATCCTGGCCGAGGACGGCGACGACGGCGGCGACGACGGTGAGGAGTGACGGCGCCGTGCCCCGTACCGACTCCGACCGGCTGCGCATCGGCGACGCCGAACGGGACGCCGTCGCCAAGGCCCTGCACGACCACTTCGCGGCCGGGCGGCTGACCCGCGAGGAGCTCGACCAGCGGTTGGACGCGACGCTGGCCGCCAAGACGCGCGGCGACCTCGCCGCGGTCGTCCACGACCTCCCCGAGCCGACGGGCCTCCCCCGGCCGTCCGTGCCGGCGTTCGCGCCCATGCCGGGCTGGGCGCCGGGCTTCGCGCCGCATCCGGCGTTCGCCCATCGCCATCATCCGGCGTTCGCGCACCACCACACTTTGGTGCACGGCCACCGGCGCCGCCACGTCGTGTTCCCGGTGCTGCTGGCCGTCTTCACGGTGACGACGTTCACCCTGGGCGCGGGAGCGGGCCTGCTCGCGGTGCTGCACCTGGGCCTGCTGGTGTGGACGATGCGCGCCGTCGCGCTCACCGCGGCCCGGCGCCGCGCCCGCCGAGCCGACGAACCTTCCTGACCTCAGCGCCTCCAGAAGGCGTCCCCAGGAGGCGTCCCCAGGAGGCATGGACCGGAACCAACGGTCCATGCCTCCTTTCGCGAGTCTCAAGGACGAAGGGCGGCGGCCTTGGCGGCGAGCTCCCGGATGCGGTCCCAGTCGCCCCCGCGGACGGCGTCCTTCGGGGTGATCCAGCTCCCGCCGACGCACCCGACGTTCGGCAGCGCCAGGTAGCGGGACGCGTTGTCGGCGCTGATGCCGCCGGTGGGGCAGAACCGCACCTGCGGCAGCGGCCCGCCCAGCGACTTGAGGTAGGCGGGGCCGCCCGCGGACTCGGCCGGGAAGAACTTCATCGCGGTGACGCCGTGCTCCAGCAGCGCCATCGCCTCGGAGGCGGTGGACACCCCGGGCAGGAACGCCAGCCCGGTCGCGGCCATCGCCTCGCGCAGCCGGTCGGTGCAGCCGGGGCTGACCAGGAAGCGCGCCCCGGCCTCGGCGGCGCGCGCGGCGTCCTCGGGGCGCACGACGGTGCCCGCGCCGACGACGGCGTCCGGCACCTCGGCGGCGATCCGCTCGATCGCGGAGAGCGCGGCGGGCGTGCGCAGCGTGACCTCGATGGCGGGCAGGCCGCCCTCGACCAGCGCCCGCGCCAGCGGCACGGCGGCGTCGGCGTCGTCCAGCACCACCACCGGCACGACGGGGGCCAGGTCGAACAGTTCCTCGGTTCTCATACGGTCTCCAGGGTAGGGACGGCCGCCTGCTCGAGATGGGCGGCGGCGCCGAGCAGGGCCGGGTAGGGGTGGACGATGAGCGCGGTCGGGATCGCCCGCAGGTAGCCCTCGACGGGCGGTTTGGCCTCGAACCGGGCGCGGAAGTCGCTGGCCCGCAGCGTGTCGGCGATCCGCGGCAGGATGCCGCCGCCGAGGTAGACGCCGCCGCGCGCGCCCAGCGTGAGCGCCGCGTTCCCGGCGAACGAGCCGAGCAGCGCGCAGAACATGCCCACCGCGTCCGCGCACAGCGGGTCGTCGAGGTCGGCGACGATCTGCGCGGCGGTCCGCGGCTCGGGGGGCGTGCCGCGGACGGTCCCCAGCAGCCGGTGCAGGCGCGCCAGGCCGTCCCCGGACAGCAGCAGTTCGGCGCTTGCTGCGCCGCGCTCGGCCCGCAGCAGCCGCGCCACCTCGATCTCCTCGTCGGTGGCCGCGGGCACGTCGACGTGGCCGCCCTCCCCGGGGGCGGGGAGCCAGCGGCCGGACGCGGGGACGAGCCCGGCGACGCCGAGGCCCGTGCCGGGGCCGAGCACCGCCAGCGGGGCGGTGCCGTCCGGCGCGGGCGCCGCGTCCCCGCCCACGGGGCGCACGTCGTCCGCGCCGAGCGCCGGCAGCGACGCCGCCAGCGCCGCGAAGTCGTTGACGACCTCGACGAACGGCAGGCCGAGGCGTTCGCGGACGTCCCCCACGGTGCCCGGCTCCCAGGCGGCGTTGGTGAGGTGGTAGCGGCCGCCGCCGACCGGCCCCGCCACCGCCAGGCACGCGGCGGCGGGCCGCACGTCCTCCTCGGCCAGGTAGGCGGCCGCGGCCTCCCCCAGCCCGGTGAAGTCCCGGGTCGGCAGGACGCGCACCCTGGAAGGCGCGGCGCCCGGCGACTCGACGAGCGCGAACCGGGCGTTCGTGCCGCCCACGTCGCCGACCAGCCACGGCCCGCCGGTCACACGACCACCCCGGCGCCGCGCTCGGCCGGTCCGGCCGCCGCGCGGAAGGCGTCGAACAGCTCGCGGCCGGTGCCCGTCCACGCGCCCCGCTCGGCGGCGCCCCCGGCGGGCTCCCGGGCGGCGAGCTCCTCGTCGGACACCAGCGCCTCGAGCAGGCCCTTGTCGGCGTCCAGGCGGATGACGTCGCCGTCGCGCAGCCGGGCCAGCGGGCCGCCCGCCGCGGCCTCCGGCGACAGGTGGATCGCGGCGGGCACCGTCCCGGACGCGCCCGACATCCGGCCGTCGGTGACGAGCGCGACGCGGTGGCCGCGGTCCTGCAGCACCGACAGCGGCGGAGTGAGGCGGTGCAGCTCGGGCATGCCGTTGGCGCGCGGCCCCTGGTAGCGGACGACCACGACCACGTCGCGGTCCAGCTCCCCGGCGGCGAACGCCCGCTGCAGCTCCTCCTGCGAGCCGAACACCCGGGCGGGCGCCTCCACGGCGCGGTGCTCGGGCTTGACCGCCGAGACCTTGATGACGGCGCGGCCCAGGTTGCCGCTCACGGTGCGCAGCCCGCCCTGCGCGTCGAACGGCTCGTCCACCGGCCGCAGGACGGAGGTGTCGGCGGAGGCGTCCGGGCCCGGCTCCCAGACGAGCCCGTCCGGCGTCAGCTTCGGGGCGTCGCGGTAGGCGGCGAGCGTGTCGCCGGCGACCGTGCGGGCGTCCTCGTGCAGCAGCCCGGCGTCCAGCAGCTCGCCGATGAGGAACGCGGTGCCGCCCGCGGCGTGGAAGTGGTTCACGTCGGCGGCGCCGTTGGGGTACAGGCGGGTGAGCAGTGGCGTGACGGCGGACAGCTCGTCGAAGTCGTCCCAGGTCAGCTCGATCCCCGCGGCCGCGGCCATCGCCACCAGGTGCAGGGTGTGGTTGGTGGACCCGCCGGTGGCCAGCAGCGCCACGACGCCGTTGACGAACGCGCGCTCGTCCAGCATCTCCCCGATGGGCGTGTAGGCGTCGTCGCCCTTGAACGCCGTCAGCTCCAGGACGCGGCGCGCCGCCGCGTCGGTGAGGGCGTCGCGCAGGTCGGTGCCGGGCGGCACGAAGCTGGCGCCCGGCAGGTGCAGCCCCATCGCCTCCATCAGCAGCTGGTTGGAGTTGGCGGTGCCGTAGAACGTGCAGGTGCCGGGCGAGTGGTAGGACTTGGCCTCGGCCTCCAGCAGCTCGTCGCGGCCGATCTCGCCCGCCGCGTACCGCTTGCGCACCTTGGCCTTCTCGGCGTTGGGCAGCCCGGACGGCATCGGCCCGGCCGGCACCAGGATGACCGGCAGGTGCCCGAACGACAGCGCCCCGATGACCAGCCCGGGGACGATCTTGTCGCAGGTGCCGAGCAGCAGCGCCCCGTCGAACATGTCGTGCGACAGCGCCACGGCGGTGGCCATGGCGACCACGTCCCGGCTGAACAGCGACAGCTCCATGCCGGCGCGCCCCTGCGTGATGCCGTCGCACATGGCGGGCACGCCCCCCGCGAACTGGGCGGTGCCGCCCGCCTCGGCGACCGCCGCCTTGATCCGGTCGGGGTAGTCCTTGAGCGGCTGGTGCGCCGACAGCATGTCGTTGTAGGCCGACACGATCGCGATGTTGGGGGCGGCGTCGCCGCGCAGCCGCAGCTTCTCCAGCGGACCGCAGGCGGCGAAGCCGTGCGCCAGGTTGGCGCAGCCGAGCGCGGTGCGCGCCGGGCCGGCGGCGCGGGCCTCGGCGATGCGGCGCAGGTACGCGGCGCGCCGTTCGGCGCTGCGTTCGGCGATCCGCCGGGTGACGCGCGCCACGACGGGATGCGGCGTGGTGCTCATAGAACGCTCCAGAACCGGGAAGAACGATCGCTTCGCAACCTATCGCGCTAAGGAAAACTAAGACAACAGACTTACGCAGGTTGCATGACAAAAGTCCCCGACTTCAGCCCTGTGGACATCCGCAAGGCACTCGTGCTTCACTGGCGGAATGCGTAGAAGTCCCTCCACCTGCGGAGAGGTGCTCCGCCTGGTCCGGGAGGAGGGCGTGGACACCCGCGCCGAGCTGGGACGGCTCACCGGCCTGTCGCGGCCCGCCGTGGCGGCGCGGGTCAACGAGCTGATCGCGCACGGCCTGCTGGTCGAGCGGACCGACGGCGCGTCCACCGGCGGGCGCCCTCCGGCGCGGCTGGAGTTCAACGCCGCGGGCGGCGCGGTGCTGGTCGCCAACCTCGGCCGGTCCCGCGGCCAGGCGGCCGTGTGCGACCTGGCCGCCTCGATCATCGTCCAGGCCGACGTGGAGCTGCCCGCCGACCTGTCCCCCGGCGCCGTGGTGCCCGGCCTGCTGGACCGCTGGACGGAGCTGCTGGCCAAGGCGGACCTGTCCCCCGCGTCGGTGCGCGGCGCGGGCCTGGCCGTCCCCGATCCGGTCGGGCTGACCCCCGACGCCTGGGACCGCGCGGAGGTCGGCTCGCTGGTCGCCGAACGGTTCGACGTGCCCGTCCTGCTCGACAACGACGTCAACGCCGCCGCGCTCGGCGAGCACCGCACCCGCTTCGCCGACCTGGCCGACCTGCTGTTCGTGAAGGTGTCCACCGGCATCGGCGGCGGACTGATCATGGGCGGCCGCATCCAGCGGGGCGCGCACGGCGCGGCCGGGGAGATCGGGCACGTGCCCGTCCCCGACGCCGAGGAGATCCCCTGCCGCTGCGGCAACCTCGGCTGCCTGGAGGCCATCGCGGGCGGCGCCGCCCTGCTCGCCCGCTCCGGTGCGCGCGACCTGGGCGAGCTGTCTGAACGCGCCCGCGCGGGCGACCCCGCCACCGTCGCCATGGTCCGCGACGCGGGCCGCCGCCTCGGCGAGGTGATCGCCGCCGCGGTGAACCTGCTCAACCCGGCCGTGGTCGTCCTCGGCGGCGACCTCACCGGCGCCTACGAGCCGCTCATCGCGGGCGTCCGCGAGGTCGTCTACCGGCGCGGCACCGCCCTGGCCACCGGCCGGCTGCGCATCGAGCCCAGCCGCCTGGGCGACGCGGCGGGCCTCATCGGCTGCGCCGTCATGACCCTCGACCACCTCCTGGCCCCCGAGGCGGTGGACGCAGCCCTCGCCTCGCAGTCCGGCTGACCCCTCCGGCCGCGGCGGTCACAGGAAAGGGACATGCCTGGGCGGCATGCCCCTGTGTCCTCCCGGTCGTTCACTCACCTGCGGCAGCCGCGGCGGAACCCGGAGTCGTACCCGTCGGTCCAGCCGCGGGTGTAGCAGTCGATCGAGTACCGCGAGTAGCGCTGGAGCCTCCGGCAGTCCCTGCGGCCGTCCCGGTAGCCCTGCCGGTACCCGTCCCGGTATCCCCGCTGGTAGCGAGCGCGTTCGCGCCATCCGCGACACCGCTGCGCCTTCGTCGCCGTGACCGACGCGGCGGCGCTCACGGACGTGGACTTCGCACAGGCCGCGGCGGCGCTCTCTGTGTGGGCCACCCCCGCGGGCCCGATGGCGAGAGCGGTGAACAGCACCGGCGTGAGCACCTTCAGACGTCGCTTGCCGGACATGGTCCGTACCCCCTCTGTGACGCGAGACCTGATCGGAACACCCATTAAGCGTCCACCAGAAAGTGGCCGATAAGCAGACAAAGACCATCAAAACCGAACAAACATCGGCCCAAGCGAAGCAGCCAGCAGATGAACGGAAATTTCCGGTAGACGCCGCACCATCCCTGATCTACGAATGGCTCGGCGGGTCATCGCGGCGGCACACCGGGGTGCACGGTCATCGGACGAAGGCGGCCCAACGCCGCCCCCGTAAAGCGGCCTGCGTGGGGACGGGAAGCAGCAGACCACGATCTCCATGACGACAAGGGCGTTCTCCAGCGGGACCGCACAGCGTCTCCGCAGGTGACCAGCCGGACACTGCCCGATGACCACGCGACGTGCGCACATCAGCCCGAGTCAACACGTTGCGCCCGCCGGAGACGCAAGCACAAGCGGCACGTCGATGCGTGCGGCGGACAATCCGGCATCAGCCCCGCGACACTTTTCCGAGTCATTGAAAGACCTCAGAAGAATGGCTGCACGTCCCACGCATGACATCCGCTTCGTAGATCAACCCTTGCGGAGTCCACTCGGCGACTTGGTGAACTTGCGAAAGAGTCTCCGCTACCTAGCGGGCACCGGATCGCCCAGGCATGGCGGTCGTCAGCATCGGCAGGCGGTCCCTTCCGGCGCGACATCGGCGGCTTGCTCGGCTGGAAGATCGAACACCGCGGCGTCTCGGCCGTTTGGCTCTCCTGTCCGCGCCGACCGCCGGGCGACGCGTCCCTGGTCTGCTCCCACCGGCCGTCTGACCGCCGCCCGGCCCGGGACACCCGGCGCACCGGCAGACTCGCCGCACTGGAAGGGACGGCCCACGTGGGGCTCACGGCCCGAGGCGGCAAGCCGCCACACCGTTTCAGGGCTCGAGCAGCCACAGGTCGGGGCCAAGTCGCCGGAGCCGTGCTCGACGCGACCTACATCTGGGCAACGTGCGCTCGACCAGTCGCCAGGCCGCCGCACACGACCCCGGTTCGGCGTTCGTCGGGGCGGTCCGGCTCGCCGGGACGATCGAGCGGCGGCTCGGCATCGCCGAGGAGAAGGCCTGCGTTTGGAAGGCGGCCGACATCGGGGGCGGCCATGGCAGACGGATACGCGGATCCGGCGTCGCCCCTGCCGAGGCGTGTCGACGCCTTGCTCACGCTGCTGAAGGATCTGTTTCGACACCGGGCCGTCCGGGCCGCCGATGGAACGCGTCTCCCTGGTCGACCTGCTGGACCGGCTGCCGGCCGGCGGGGGCGTCCTCACCGGCGACCTGGTGATGTGCGTCGCCGAGGTCGACCTGGTCGAGGTGTCCCTGCGCGCTTTGATCAACGCCGTCCTCGACGGCGTCGGCCCCGCCGCCCATCTGAGCAAGCCCGAGTTCGCCGGTGCGTTGATCTCGCGGCGCCTGCCGGCCCCTTCGGTGGATATCGGTGCCGCCGTGGCGGCGTTGCCGCACTCGTGCTGTCCATGCGCGCCGACGTGCGTTTCGCCGTGACCGTCAGCGGGCGAGGCGGGTGCGGACGAGCAGGTCGTGCAAAGGCGCAGACGCGCTGGGCTTAGCGGGCAGGGAGGAACGGCCGCGCTCGTTCTTCAGGCGACGAGCGAGGCTGCCCGCGTCGTCGCCCCGTACGTTCGTGAGGCGGTTCCGACGCCTTGATCACGCTGCTGAAACGGTATCGAGCCCGCCGCACACTGGAGCAAGCCAAAGATCGCCGGTGCGCTGATCTCACGGGGACTGCCGCCCCTGCCGGTGGATACGAGTGCCCTCCGTGGCGGCGTTGCCGTACTCGGGCTGCCGCGCGTTTCGCCGTGACCGTCAGCGGGCGAGGCGGGTGCGGACGAGCAGGTCGTGCAAAGGCGCAGACGCGCTGGGCTTAGCGGGCAGGGAGGAACGGTCGCGTTCCTCCTCCAGGCGTCGGGTGAGGGCTGCGACGTCGTCGGCCAGGCGTTCGCGCGCGGGGGCGTCGGTGGGAAGGGTGCCGTGTTCGGCGGCGCGCTTGGCGGCGATCAGGTCGCGGAGGTACGCGGGGCCGTACTCGGGTGCGAGCTCGTTCAGGTCCGCGACGACCGTGCCGGTGCGCATCAGGTGGATCCCGGTGAGCAGGACGCGGAAGGTGTAGAGCAGCGGCTTGAGGCGGCCCGTCTTCTCGAAGAGCTTCCACTGGTTGCGGGCGAAGCCCAGGTAGTGGTGGGCGTGGGCCGACGTGACGAGGTCGGGGACGAGGGCGACAAGCTCTTCGTGGACGGAGGACGAGGCCACCACCAGGGGCGAGGCGACCTGCTCCAGGACGTAGCCGTTGCGCTGCAACAGCATGCGGCAGAACTTGGCGAGGTCGTGGGTGACGAGGTCGGCCTCCACCCCGTTCTGGTTCCACGTCCAGGTGACGGTCTCCTTCCCCGTCTGCAGGCCGACGACCTCGGTGAGCGGCAGCAGATGGACGCCGCGCAGGTCGATGTCGGAGTCGGCGGACGGGAAACCGTACAGGTGGGCGCCGCTGACCGTGACGAAGGCACGCGGGTACGGGTGGCCCTGTTCCAGGTGCTCGGTCAGGCCGTCGGGAAGCTCCATTCCACTCCTCTGCGTCGCACGGAGATCAGCCACTCCTCCACGCGGGCGCGGTCGGGTTCGGGGGGCAGCGGGCTGGCGGCCAGGGCCTTGCCCATGGCGGCGGTCAGGTCGGCCCGCCACCTGTCGATCCCGTCCCACGGCATCTCGCCGCGGCGGACGGCGAGCAGCGCGTCGCGGTGCTCGCCGACGTCGACGAGCGGCTCGCCGTACCGGACGAGATGAGTCCCGCTGAGCATCAGGCGGAGCATGTGCATCACGTGCTTCCAGCGCGGCTCGCCCCGGTTGCGCAGGTCGCCCTCGAGCTTGCGGAACTGGCTGTCGGCGTACCGCATGAACGTGCGATGCGCCCGCAGGGACAGGAACGCGTCGCGCAGGCCGCGCAGCTCTTCGCCGGCGGGGGTGATGCGCTCGACGAGCGGAGACCACAGGCATTCCAGGACGGTCGGGTTGGCGTCCAACGCCAAGGTGCAGAACCGCTCGGCCTCCCAGGAGAACCGCTCGGGTTCGGGGCCGTCCACGTGCGTGGGCGGCTTGTCGAAGCGCCAGAACAGCGGGGTCGGCGCCACGAAGACGCCGCGCCGGTCCACGTCGCTGCCGTCGACCGCCAGCCCGTACGCGCGCGACCCTACGACCACCGACAGGATCGTGTGGTCGCGCACCAGCCGCACACCGAGATCGTCCACAGGATGAGCGTGGTCGATGGCGGCAGGCGGTGCCAAACCATTTCCACGTCTGCGGTCGAGCGCGGCGCGCGGCCTGATCTTGGACGACGACACGGCCGACTGCGAGCGAACGGCCACGCTGGCGCGCGCCGGACCGACGGGGCCCAGGCTGAACCTGCGGCGTGCCGCCGAGTGGTCCAGGTCTCGGCTACGACAGCCAAACGCTGAGCGGGCCGGTGCCGGCAGCCGCCGCGTTGCGGCAGCACGCTCCGCAGTTCTTCACCTCCTGCGGGATCATCGTCCGACGCGTGCCGGCCGACAACGGCTCGTGCCACCGCTTGCGGCTGTGGCCCGCCCTCTGGCCGTGGCGGAAATGGCGCACAAGCGCAGCCGCCGGTCCGGCCGCAGCCCCATGGCAAGGTCGAGCGCTACCACCGCCCCCTGCTGGACACATGGAGCTACGCCCCGCCGAGCGAACGCCGCGCCGCGCTTGCGCCCTGGCCGCACATCAAACCGCCATCATCGCGCCTCGGGAGTCGCGGCGTTCCGGTGGTGAAGGCGAAACGCCGCGGACAAGTCCCGGCCATGCCAGGCGAGCCTGGCGTTCACGTGAATCCCGGCTCGCTCATCTTGTGGACGATGACCGCCTCAGATGCCCACGACATGACCGCTGCGCGTGTGCGCTGACCAGAGACTGGTGGGTCGGGCGGCGGAATCGCCCTCAGCGTCCGTTCACTCCGAGGGTGTTCGGCCGCGTCCGGGGAGTCGCGGCGTTCCGGTGGTGTGGGCGGAACGCCGCGGCTCCTGGTGGGTCAGTCGAGTTTGGCGCCCACGTGGATGGCCAGGGCGCTCATCTTGGGGACGTTGGCGGCGAAGGTGCCGTCGGAGGCGACGGTGATGACGTGCGACGGGTCGCAGGACTTGGTCGCCGGGTCGTAGTTCCCGCTGATGACGTTGCAGTAGCGGCCGGGGGCCATGCGGGTGCGGTAGGTGCGGTTCCAGTCGGTGGACTCGTCGCGGTTGATGACGACGTAACCGCGGTCGCCGCGGCTGAAAGCGATCTTGTTGCCGGGTCCGCCCTCGGTGTAGTCGGTGTACCAGTCCTGCTCGGGCGCGTCGGGGGCCTTGTTGACCGGGGTGTCGCCGACCGCGTTGCGGAAGCCGACCATGGCGGCGATCTCCGGGAAGCGGTGCTCGCAGATCCACTGGACGCCGTCGCAGGTGACGTCCTTGGTGGTGCCGTCGCTCTCGCGGGGCGGGCTGGTGTCGCGCTGGGTGAACCCGAAGCTGGACATCACCACGGGCGTGCCGTAGTCCCAGCCGAGCAGGAACACGTTGGCCAGGCGGTAGACGGCGCCGTTCTTGTAGGTGAGGATGCGGCGTCCGGACAGGGCGTCGCGCTGGCTGTCGTGGTTGTCGACCATGACGACGGCCTTGTCGCTCGACTCCATGTCGTCGCCCCAGTTGACGGGGAACGCGTGCAGTTGGTGCAGCCGGTTGTCGGGGTCGGAGGTCGTCCAGAACTTCATGGACACGAAGTTCATGGCCTGCATCTCCGTGACGTCGCCGTTGTTCCGGTACTCGGACGGCCTGACCGCCTCGCCGGCGCCGTAGAGGACCTCCTGGAAGACGTACGGGTCGCGGGTGCCGGTGCTGGGGAAGTTCGGGTCCGCGGCGATCTGCCTGCGCATCTCGCCGAGGATGGCGGCGATGTCGGAGGCGGGGATGTGCTTGGCCGCGTCGATGCGGAAGCCGTCGACGCCCAGGGACGCGAGGTCCTTCAGGTAGCCGCCGAGGGTGGGGCGGACGTATCCGGCGTCCTCCGTCTTGAGGTCGGCCAGGCCCGAGAGTTCGCAGTTCTGCACCTCCCAGCGGTCCTGGTAATTGGCGATGTCGCGGCGGCAGGTGTGGAAGTCGGCGTCGGAGAACGTGCCCGGGTAGGTGTACTTGCCGGTGAAGCGCGTCCCGGCGCTGCCGACGCCGCTTGAGGAGTTGGTGGCGTGGTTGATGACCGCGTCCGCGTACACCTTGACGCCGCTGGCGTGGCAGCGGGCGATCATGTCGCGGAAGGCGTTGACGTCGCCGCGCCGGGTGGTGAGCTTGCCGAAGTCGCCCTTGGGGTAGCTGACCGGCTGGTAGTCCTGCCACCAGGGGTAGCCGCCCTGGCCGGCGTTCGGCAGGACGATGTGCTCCTGCGGCGGGGAGATCTGCACGGCGCCGTAGCCCTTGGGGCCGAGGACGTTCTCGCATTCCTTGGCGACGTCGCTCCACTTCCATTGGAAGAGGTGGACGATGACCTTCCGGTCGCCGGACGGGGCTGCGACGGCGGGGGCGGTCACGGCCGGGACGAGCGCCGCCGGGAGGGCGAGCGCGGCGAGCAGGGCTGTGCGGGGTGTTCGCATCACGTGCCTCCTGGGAGTGGGTGGCGGGGTCCCCCGATGAGGCTGTCGTCAGGACTCGACGAAGACCGCGGTGGTGCGGGCGGGGACGTGCAGGGTGCCCGTGCGGGGGTCGAACGAGGAGCGGCGCACGACGGGGTCGGCGGACGCCGCCTGGACGGGGTGCAGCGTCACCGCTGCGCCCTTCAACGCGGGCACGGTCTGCGTCTGCGCGCTGGGGGTGGCGTTGAAGACGACGGTGATGGACTTCCAGCGCGGGTCGAGGCCGCGGCCGTCGAGCCGCATGGTGATGACGCCGGGCGTCTCGCCGGGGCCGCTGAGCGGGAACGTCAGCCGCCGCTGCACCTCGTCGGCGGTGGGCAGGGAGAACAGCGGCGAGGAGTCCTTGATGCGCAGCAGTTCGCCGGTGCGGGCGCGGGCGGCGTCGATGTCGGCGCAGGACGGCCGCAGGGACGGGTCGGCCAGCAGCGGCCGGGCGTACGGCCATTTGTCCTGGTTGTCGGCCGCGGGCGGCAGCCCGGCGCCGAAGCCGTTGCCGTCCCGGCAGTCCCACAGGAGCCGGTTGAACCAGTCCCCCGAGTCGTAGGAGTTGCGGTCGAGGGACTTGGACCGCAGCCGCTCCGTCCCGGCGTGCACGAACGGCACGCCCTGGCTCAGCAGCGCCGTCGACAGCGACAGGACGTGCATGCGCACGCGGTCGGCCATCGGCGTGGACGGCGGCAGCTTGTAGGCGAGCGCGTCGTACAGCGTCTCGTTGTCGTGGGCGTCCACGTACGTGACGGCCTCGCGCGGGGCGGCCGTGTAGCCGGCCGGCGCGCCGTTGTAGTCGATCTGCGCGCCGGTGACGGAGCGTCCGTCGGACGCGGTGAACCGGTAGTCGCGCAGGTTGCCGGTGAGCCCCACCTTGATCTGGTCGGCGGCGTGCAGCAGGCGGGCGCGCTGCTCGGCGTCCGTGCCGTTGGCGGGCGAGCCGTTGGGCGCCGTCCACAGGCCGGAGCCGAAGCCCTGCCTGCGCGGGTCGGCGTCGAACGGGCCGCCGCCGCGCACGGCGTCGCGGAGCCGGTCGTTGAACGTGCCGATGCCGGTGCCCGCCAGGTTGGCCTGCGTGGCCTGCTCGAAGCGGGCGCCGCCCGCGACCTCGCCGAAGTCCCAGCCTTCTCCGTACAGGATGATGGAGCGGCCGTCCACGCCGTCGCGCTTCAGGGTGAGCCGGTCGAGGGCCTGCCGGACGCGCAGCATGCCGGCCTTCGGGTGGTGGCCCATGAGGTCGAACCGGAAGCCGTCGACCTTGTAGTGGCGGGCCCAGGTGACGACCGAGTCGACGATGAGCTTGTCCATCATCGTGTGCTCGGGCGCGGTGTTGGCGCAGCAGGTCGAGTCGGCGACGCGGCCGTCCTCCAGGAGCCGGTGGTAGTAGCCCGGCACGATGCGGTCGAGGACGGAGCGGGGGTCCTGCCCGGCCGCGTGGGTGTGGTTGTAGACGACGTCCATGACCACGCGCAGCCCGGAGCGGTTGAGCCCGGCGACCATCTCGCGGAACTCCTTGGTCCGGGCGGGGTCGTCGGGGTCGGTCGCGTACGACCCTTCGGGGGCGGTGTAGTGCAGCGGGTCGTACCCCCAGTTGAACGCGTCGGTGTCGCGGACCTCCGCGATGCACTTCTGCTGCTCGTCGGAGTCGGGCGGCAGCGCGGCCGGGTCGCAGGCGGGGACGCGCTGGTCGGCGCGGCGTTCCGGGACGGTGGCGAAGTCGAACACCGGCAGCAGGTGGACGTGCGTCACGCCGTCGTCCGCGAGGGCGCGCAGCGCGCGCATGCCCGCGGAGTTCCGCACCGTGAAGGCGCGGTAGGTGCCGCGCAGCCGTTCGGGGACGGTGCGGTCGGACGCGGAGAAGTCGCGGACGTGCAGCTCGTAGACGGTCGGGCGGCGGGGCGGCGCCGGCTTGCGCAGCGTCTTCCACCCGGCGGGGGCGAGCCTGGGGTCGTCCAGGTCGATCAGCAGGCTGCGGCGGGAGTCGGCGGTCAGGCCGAGGCTGTAGGGGTCGGTGACCGTGTTCGTGACGACGCGGCCTACGGACGGCGCGAACACCGTCACCACGAAGGCGTACCGGCGTCCCTTCCACGCCGGCGTCCCGGTCACCGACCACACGCCGGTGGCGTCGTCGCGGCGCATCGCGATCGTCCGGCCGTCGAGGTCGAGCGCGACGCGGATCGCGGTGGGCGCCCACACCGACAGCGTGGGCGTGCCGTGGCGCCACACCGGCCCGAGCTCGGCCCGGGACGCGGCCCGCCCGTACACGTCGTCGAGCACGCCGGGGATCTGGACGCCGGTGGCGTTCAGCAGCCGCCCGCCGCCGTCGCGTTCGACCGCCACGACCTGGCCGCGCAGCACGGCTTTCACGTCGCGGACGTTGACGCGGAACGCGTCGTACGAGGCGAGGTGCGGCCACCTCGCCCGCTGCTCGGCGGTCAGCCCGCCCGGGACGCGCCGCAGGGGGACGACGTGGCGGTCGCCGACGAGCTCGCCGTTCTCGACCCGCAGGTCGCCGGACGGCGAGTACACCAGCTCGTGCCGCCGCCCTTCCGGGGCCTTCCACGCGAGCGTCCCGCGGTCGATCCAGTGGGCACGCGCACGCGACAGGTCGACGTCCGCAGCGGCCGGTCCCGGCATGGCCACGGCTCCCGCCGCCAGGGTCAGGACGGCCACCGCCGCCCGCGCCGCCCGTCTCGCGCCGCCCGACTTCCGTCGGAAGCGCGCCCCGCACGCGGCTACGTGATTCCGCGCGCGGCCTGGCAGGGCGCGCACCCATCGCGGGGCGCGCGTGGTCACGGGGCGCGGGTCACCTGAGGTGAGCGTCGTCCGGAGCATGGCGGGTCACCGCCCGCCGACGGTGGCGCGGGTCACGGTGGAGGCGGTGCGGCCGGCGGAGTCGCGGACCACCGCCTTGTAGACGACCGGTGTTCCGGCGGGGACGCCGGTGAGGTCGTGGAAGACGCGGAACGGGCGGGCGTCGTCGGTGCCGAGCACCCGCCACGGGCCGCGGCCGACCTTCGCGGCGAAGGTCACCTGGTCGAAGCCGTCGCCGGGGACGCGGGCGGCGATCTCGGCGCGGCCGGTGAGCGACGCGGGGAGCGTCAGGGAGATCGCGGGGCGGGCGGTCGGGGCGGCCAGGCGGCCGGAGGCGCGGTAGACGACGGCCGAGCGGGCGGGGACGGTGACGGTCAGCCGCTTGTCGGCGCCGCTGCGCACCGCGGCCCCGCGCTTGGGGTAGATGGACGTGAACGCCATGCGCGCCGAGTACGTCGGGATGGACACCCGCTGCGGCGCGTCGCCGTTGTTCAGCGCCACGACGTACTCGACCTGGTCGCGGGCGTCGATGCGGGAGAACGCGTAAACGCCGCCCTGGACGAGCCGTTCGATCTGGGCGCCGTCGCGCAGCGCGGGGTGCCGGGCGGTCAGGTCGGCGAGCGCCCGGATGCCCCGGTACAGCGGGTGCCGGGTGTCGTAGTTGTCCTGGGCGTGCGTGGCGTCGGTGCCGATCAGGTCGTCGGTCAGGTACTGCGCCGCCTTGGCCGCGAACATGGGGGCGCGGGCCGCCTTGTCGCCGCCCTGGCCGGTGAAGCCCTGCTCGTCGCCGTAGTAGACGATCGGCTGGCCGCGGGTGAGGAACATCAGCTCGTGCGCGAACAGGTCGCGCCGCAGCAGCTCGTCGTCCGACGCGCCCGGGTTGTCCTGCTTGAGGAAGTGGCCGATGCGGCCCATGTCGTGGTTGCCGAGGAAGGTCGGCAGCGAGTAGGCGTTGGAGTCGGCGTCGGTGTAGAGGTCGTCGGCGCGGTAGAGGCGGCTGAGCACGTCCGCGCCGGCCCCCTGGGAGGCGTACGCGCGGGCGGCGGCCTGGAACGGGAAGTCCAGCACCGCGTCCATGCGGCCGGCGGTGGAGTAGCGGGAGATGAACGACGGGTCCTCGCTGTAGGCCTCGCCGAACATGAAGAAGTGCTTGGTGCCGACGCGGTGGGCGTGGACGCGCACCTCGGGCGCGAAGCGCTGCCAGAACTCCATGTTGACGTGCTTGGCGGTGTCGATGCGGAACCCGTCGACGCCGGCGTCGCGCACCCACGTCCGGTAGATGTCGATCATGCCGCGGACGACCTCGGGGCGTTCGGTCCACAGGTCGTCCAGGCCGACGAAGTCGCCGTACTCGTTGCTCTCGCCCTCCCAGGTGGAGTCGCCGCGGTTGTGGTACATGCGCACGTCGTTGAGCCAGTCCGGCTTCTTGGTGACGCCCTTCACCGGCACCGGCGTGTAGGGGAACGAGCCCGGGCCGATCTCGGGGAACGGGCGGTCGCCGCGCGCGTAGTCGCGGTCGTCGAAGGGGCGTCCGGAGGCGTCGCGGTACGGGTACTCGGCCTTTGACCTGTAGGTGTACTGCTTCTCGGCGTAGTCGATGCCGTCGGCGGTGTGGTTGGTGATGATGTCGAAGAAGACCTTCATCCCGCGCTTGTGCGCCTCCCGCACCAGCCGCTTCATGTCCGCGTTGGTGCCCAGGTGCGGGTCGATGCGGGTGAAGTCGGTGATCCAGTAGCCGTGGTAGCCGGCCGAGGCGGCGTCGCCCTCGCCCTGGACGGGCCGGTTCGTGAACGCCGGGGTGATCCAGACGGCGGTGGCGCCCAAACCCTTGATGTAGTCGAGCTTGGAGATGAGGCCGGCGAGGTCGCCGCCGTGGTAGAAGCCGATGTCGGTCGGGTCGTAACCGGTGGTGAGGCGGTCGCCGGTCAGGCCGCCGGTGTCGTTGCTGCGGTCGCCGTTGGCGAACCGGTCGGTCATGACGAAGTAGAACCGTTCGCGGCTGAGGGCGGGCCGCACGGAGGTGCGGGCGAGCAGCCGGTCGGCGGGGGCGTCGGCCGCGGACGCGGACGGGGCGAGGGCGGGAACGAGGGAGGACGCGACGACGGCGGCGGTGACGGCGGCCGTGCCCCGCCGGACGGCGGTGCGGCGTCGGGACGAGCGGACCACGAGGGCCTCCGGTGCGGGTGACGCTGTTGGGGTGGTTTGCCGGGAAAGTACAAAGTCACCCGACGGGCATGCAAGACTTGCGCAAGAACTTGCAACGCCCGACCCGTGCGCGCCCGCAGGGGCTGAGATGCCTCACACCAGGGAGAATCGGCAGGCCCAGCGCGCCGCTGAGCCGTCCGCACCGCCGAATCTTGCAGAAGGTTTCTGCAAGGCCTTTACCGATCTGAAAGCCGTTGCTAGCGTCCGACAGCGAGGAGCCCCTCGTCCGTGCCCAGGGCCGGACGGCACGGCGGGCCGCCCGCGCGGCCCCGAGCCGAGGAGGTACATGCGGCGCACACCCATGTTCGGCACGCCGACCGGAGTCGCGCCGCCCCTGCCCGCGTGCGCCCCACCCTCCGCCGGGCCCGGGCAGCCGACCATCCCGCAGTGCTGCATCACGGCCGTACGCGGGGAAACCAAGACAGCTGTGCCGCCCGCCGCTCGGCGCAAGCACGTCGGGGCGCGACCGACCGCGGTTTCCACGCAGTCCCGCGCGCACGTACCGGCACGCCCGCTCAAAGCGCACGCACACCGATGAGGACGTCGATGACGCAGCACATCGCCGACGCCGCTCCCGCCGCCGGCCATTCGGACTCCCCCGCCGGCTGGTGGCGCGACGCGGTCATCTACCAGGTGTACGTCCGCAGCTTCGCCGACGGGAACGGAGACGGCGTCGGGGACCTGCCCGGGATCCGCGCCCGGCTGCCGTACCTGGCCGAGCTCGGCGTGGACGCGCTGTGGATGAACCCGTTCTACACCTCCCCGATGGCGGACTTCGGCTACGACGTCGCCGACCACCGCGACGTCGACCCGGTCTTCGGCACGCTCGACGACGCCCGGGCCCTGATCGACGAGGCGCACGGGCTGGGGCTGCGCGTCATCGTGGACCTCGTCGTGAACCACACCTCCGACCGGCATCCCTGGTTCCGGGAGGCCCTGGCCGCGCCGCCCGGCAGTCCCGCCCGCGCCCGCTACGTCTTCCGCGACGGGCGCGGCGAGCACGGCGAGCTGCCGCCCAACGACTGGGAGTCGGTGTTCGGCGGCCCGGCCTGGACCCGCGTCCCCGACGGCCAGTGGTACCTGCACCTGTTCGCGCCCGAGCAGCCCGACCTGAACTGGGAGAACCCCGAGGTCCGCGAGGAGTTGGCGGACGTGCTGCGGTTCTGGCTGGACATGGGGGTGGACGGCGTCCGCGTGGACGTGGCGCACGGCATGGTCAAGGCGCCCGGCCTGCCCGACGTCGGCCGCACCCCCCAGGCGGCGATGCTCGGCCGCGAGGCCCTGCCGTACTTCGACCAGGACGGCGTCCACGAGATCCACCGCTTCTTCCGCCGCATCCTGGACGCCTACGACGGCGAGCGCATCGCCGTGGCCGAGGCGTGGGCCCCGACGCAGGAGCGGCTGGCCCTGTACGTGCGGCCCGACGAGGCGCACCAGGCGTTCAACTTCCACTACCTGTCCGCCCCATGGGAGGCCCGCGCCCAGCGGCAGGTCATCGAGGAGTCGCTGCGCACGAGCGGCATGGTCGGCGCCCCCGCCACCTGGGTGCTGTCCAACCACGACGTCGCACGGCACGTCACCCGCTTCGGCGGCGGCGAGCTCGGCCTGCGGCGGGCCCGAGCGGCGGCGCTGCTGATGCTGGCGCTGCCCGGCTCGGCCTACATCTACCAGGGCGAGGAGCTGGGCCTGCCCGAGGTGCTGGACCTGCCCGAAGAGTCCCTGCAGGACCCGCAGCGCTTCCGCGACCCCGAGGCGGGACGCGACGGCTGCCGGGTGCCGCTGCCGTGGTCCGGCGACGAGCCGCCGTTCGGCTTCGGGACGGGCGGCAGCTGGCTGCCCGTCCCGCCCGCGTGGAAAGGGCTGACCGTCGAGCGCCAGTCCGCCGACCCCGACTCGATGCTGGCGCTCTACCGGACCGCCCTGCGGATCCGCCGCGCGCACCCCGCGCTCGGCGACGGCGCCCTACGGTGGCTCGTCGGCCCGCCCGGCGCCCTCGTGTTCTCCCGGGACCCCGCCGACCCGGCCGCGCCCCGCCTGACCTGCGCGGTCAACATGGGCGGGCGGACCGTGCGCGTCCCCGCCCACGGGCGGCCGCTGCTGGCGAGCGGCCCGATCGGCGCGGACGGCGACTGCGTCGTCCTGCCGCCGGACACCGCCGTGTGGTGCGAGGCCGAACCGACGGGCGGCGGAGCCGGACATGGCGGGTAAGTTGTGGCCATGACGATGCGCCTGGCCGACATCGCCGCCCACGCGGGCGTGAGCGAGGCCACCGTGAGCCGCGTGCTCAACGGCCGGCCGGGCGTGGCCGCGGCCACCCGCCAGGCGGTGCTGACCGCGCTGGACGTGCTCGGCTACGAGCGCCCGCCGCGGCTGCGCCAGCAGCGCACCGGCCTGATCGGGCTGATCGTGCCGGAGCTGACCAACCCCATCTTCCCGGCGTTCGCCCAGGTCATCGAGAACGCCCTGGTGCTGTCGGGGTACACGGCGGTGCTGTGCGCGATGACGCCGGGCGGCATCCGCGAGGACGACTACACCGCCCTGCTGCTGGAACGCGGGGTGTCGGGGATCATCTTCGTCAACGGCGAGCACGCCGACTCGCGCTCCGACCGCACCCGCTACCTGCGGCTCATCGAGCGCGGGCTGCCGATCGTGCTGGTCAACGGGTACCGGGACGACATCGAGGCGCCGTTCATCTCCAACGACGACGTGACGTCCCTGGAGATGGCCGTGGCGCACCTGGCGTCCCTCGGCCACCGGCGCATCGGCCTGGCGGTCGGGCAGGACCGGTTCGTCCCCTCGATCCGCAAGACCGAGGGGTTCCGCCGCGGCATGGCCGAGCACCTGGGGGTCGCCGACGTCGACGACCTGATCGTCAACACGCTGTTCACGGTGGAGGGCGGGCAGGCCGCCGCGCAGCGGCTGCTGGACCTGGGGTGCACCGCCATCTGCTGCGGCAGCGACATCATCGCGATCGGCGCGATCCGCGGGGTGCGCGGCCGGGGCCTGCGGGTGCCCGAGGACGTGTCGGTGGTGGGCTTCGACGACTCGCCGCTCACCCCGTACCTGGACCCGCCGCTGACGACCATCCGCCAGCCCGTCCGGGAGATGGGGCTGGCGGCGGTGAGCACGCTGCTGGAGGAGATCGGCGGCAGCCGGGTGCCGCGCACCGAGCTGCTGTACCGGCCGGAGCTGGTCGTGCGCCGCTCCACCGCGCCCGCCCCGGCGCGGCCGCTGTCCGTCGTCGCCGACGCCTCCGCCCGGCCGGGCACCTGAGCCGCCGCGAGCCGGAGAGAAGCGGGGAGGGGCGCGGCCCATGCCCCGCGCCCCTCCCCTGTCCCCCTTGGGAGGCCTGGCTCAGCGCAGGGGAGGCGACGCCTCGCGAGCCAACCCGAGGGCGTATTCCGGCCACCACTGGCCCGCCGGCGGGTCGACCGCCCCGTACTCGGGGTCGACGGGGCCGCCGGTGCCGCGCGTGCACTGGCCGTCGGACTCACCGGGCCGCTTCACCCATAGGAAGGCGTCCACCAGCTCGTTGCCCGTCCTGGTGGTGGGGCGCTCGCCCAGGCCGCGGCCGGGCGGGTTGCACCACTCCTCCGGGTCGGGGTACTTGCCGGGCGGCGCCGTCCACGGTCCCCGCCCGTTGCGGCTGGTGTCGAGGACGAAATGGGTCAGCGCGCGCGGGTCGGCGGGCTCGGCGGCCAGGTCGTCGGACGAGCAGGACGCGGCGCCCGTGCGCTGCCGGAACCGGATGCACTTGGCCACGTCGGTGCCGTAGGACACCAGCTCGTCATCGGTGCGGAAGTTGGAGACGTTGAGGAAGAACCCGTCGGCCTTGGCGACGCCGCCCTTGAGCAGGCGGCTGACGATGCCGAGCTGGTCGCGCGGCTCCCCGTACCCGGCGTCGTAGTCGTTGATCGGCTGCCAGGCCGAGTGGCCGGCGTCGATGTAGACGGCGGTGCGGGGCAGCCGGGCGAAGGCGTCCACGGCGTAGTTGATCTCGCGGAAGCGCTGCTCGACCAGGGCCATGTCCTCGGGCTCGCCGGTCGAACCGCCGCCGCCCTCGTTGCACCACGGCTCGCTGGACAGCAGCGCCAGGCCGTCCGGTTCGACGATGACGACGGCCTTGCCGTGGCCGACGCCCTGGGCGAACGCGTCGATCCACTCGCGGTAGGCCTGCTCGCTGGGCGCGCCGCCCGCCGAGTACTGGGAGCAGTCGCGGCCCGGCACGTAGTAGGCGACCAGGACGGGCACCGCCCGCTGCCGCGCGGCGTCGCGCATGGTGGCGCGCACCTTCTCGCGCACCTCGTCCGGTGTCCCTTCGGTGAACCACACCGCCTGA
The DNA here is from genome assembly GCA_003001795.1 of Actinomadura viridilutea. Classification (GTDB taxonomy): domain Bacteria; phylum Actinomycetota; class Actinomycetes; order Streptosporangiales; family Streptosporangiaceae; genus Spirillospora; species Spirillospora viridilutea. Next base: position 214,435 of record PVNI01000003.1, read on the forward strand.
GGGATCCGCGACAGGGCGCGCATGTACGCCGCGTCCTCCGTCCGGCCCTCCCTCTCCCAGATCTTCGCCTGCCGTCCGGCGTTGGTGTCCCGCTCGACGTAGAACCGGACCGGGCCGTCCAGCGGGTTGCCCTTGCGTGCGGGGTGTGCGGCCGCGCCCGCCCCGCCGGGCGCGGCCGCGGCGGCGTCGCGCGCGGGCGGCGCCGCAGCCTGCGCGGGCGCGGCCGCTCCGGCGACCAGCGCGCCCGCGACCAAGGCGCCCGTGATCGTGGTGAGCGCGCCCGCGAACGGGCCGATGCGTGGTGTCATGCGCGTGCTCCTCAAGTCGCTGCTTGGGAGCGCTCCCATGCATGAGGGTCCGCGACGGGAGCCGCGGCTGTCAACACCCGGCGCCGGCGCGCGCGGCCGCGCGCGGCGCCTGCCAGGGACGACTCACCGATCGTGCATGGAGCGCTCCCACACGTCGCGGACCAGCGTTTTCGACGCGAACGTAACGGTTGTGTTGCGAACCATTGACAGTGACGCGGAGCACAGACTTTCCTTCGTGGGAGCGCTCCCACACCCGACACGAACGAGAGGGGTCCCAGGATGAGGGCCACCACGCGCCGCGTACCGGGCGGCAGGGGATTGAGAGCGGGCCTCGCCGCCGTGCTCGCCGGCATCCTCGCCGCCGTGTCCGCCTGCGGAGGCGGGGACGACAACGAGCCGTCCGACGGCACCATCGAGCTGACCGTCGACGTCTTCGGCGAGTTCGGCTACGAGCAGCTGTACAAGCAGTACGAGGCGTCCCACCCCAACATCAAGATCAGGCAGCGCAAGGTCGCCGAGCTCGACCAGTACAAGCCGCGCCTGCAGCAGTGGATGGCCACCGGCAAGGGGGCGGGCGACGTGGTCGCGCTGGAGGAGGGCATCCTGCCCACCTACATGCAGCAGCCCGACCGCTTCGTCAACCTCTTCGACTACGGTGCCGCCTCGCTCGAGCAGAACTTCCTGCCGTGGAAGTGGAAGATGGGCCTCACGCCCGACGGGAAGAAGCTCGTCGGTCTGGGCACCGACATCGCCCCGATGGTCATGTGCTACCGCAAGGACCTGTTCAAGAAGGCCGGCCTGCCGACCGACCGGGACGAGGTCTCCAAGCTGTGGCCGGACTGGAACTCCTTCCTGGAGACGGGCAAGAAGTTCCAGGCGAAGGTGCCGCAGACCAAGTGGCTGGACGGCCCGGCCGCGATCTGGCGCACCCTCGTGTCCCAGGAGGGCGGCAAGACCGTCGGCTACACCTACTTCGACACCAGCAACAACCTGGTGTTCGACAAGAACCCGGCGGTCAAGACCGCGTTCGACACCACGCTGCGGTTCCAGACCGAGGGGCTGACCGCCAACATGCGGATCTTCACGCCCGAATGGCAGACCGCCCTCAAGCGCGACACCTTCGCCACGCTCCCCTGCCCGGCCTGGATGCTCGGCGGCATCGAGGAGTTCTCCGGCAACTACGGCAAGGGCAAGTGGGACCTGGCGGCGCTGCCCGGCGGCGCGGGCGTGTGGGGCGGCTCCTGGCTGGCCGTGCCCAAGCAGTCCAAGCACCCCAAGGAGGCCGCCGAGCTGGCCAAGTTCCTGACCAGCCCGCAGGGCCAGCTGGCCGCGTTCAAGGACAAGAACACCTTCCCGTCCTCGCCGCAGGCCCAGAAGGACCCGGCGGTGACCGGCAAGACCAACCCCTACTTCGGGGACGCGCCGATCGGCAAGATCTTCAGCGAGATGGCGGCCGCGGTGAAGCCGATACACCTGGGTCCGAAGAACGAGGACGTGCGTGAGGACGTCGAGGACGTGCTCCTCGGCGTCGGCCAGGGCCAGATCAAGGCGTCCGACGCCTGGAACCGCGCCGTCGAGGCCGCCGCCAAGGCCGCTCGGTAGCGCCCGCGGCTCCCGGGAGGCGCCGCGCGGTTTGGAACGCCCGGGCCGCGTCCGCCCCCGGGAGCGCGAGGCACGGGGAACCGCGGCGGCGGTGCCTCTCAAGACCGCCCCGGGCGCCGCCGCCGCATCCTGGCCCCAGCGGCCTCCCCCACCGACGCGTCGAAGGCGCGTAGCACCGACCTGACCTCAACCGACGCCCCGAAGGGACTTTTTTCATGAGCGTCGAACTGCGTCCGGCGACCCCCGGACGCAACCGGACGGGCCCGAAGCGGACCGCACCGCGCGGCGCCTCCGGCCGCGGTTGGCGGGTCCGTCTCGCCCGGCTCGACATGCGGGTCTCGCCCTACCTGTTCATCTCGCCGTTCTACGTCATCTTCCTGATCTTCGGGGCGTTCCCGCTGGTCTTCACGATCTGGGTGTCCCTGCACGACTGGGAGCTGGCCTCGGGACTGCGGGACTTCATCGGGCTGGGCAACTACCGCGAGCTGCTCGGGGACGAGGCGTTCTGGCGCTCGGTCGTCAACACCATCGGCATCTTCTTCCTGTCCACGGTGCCGCAGCTGCTGCTGGCGCTGTGGGTGGCCAACCTGCTGAACCGGCGGCTGCGGGCCAGCACGTTCTACCGCATCGGCATCGTCGCCCCGATGGTCACCTCGACCGCGGCGGTGGCGATCGTGTTCGGCCAGCTGTTCGCCCGCGACTACGGCATGGTCAACTGGCTGCTCGGCCAGATCGGCGTCGACCCCATCGACTGGCAGGCGTCCCGCGGCTGGTCCTGGGTGGCGATCTCGGCGATGGTCGACTGGCGGTGGACCGGCTACAACGCGCTGATCTACCTGGCCGCCATGCAGGCCATCCCCAAGGACCTGTACGAGGCGGCGGCCATCGACGGCGCCTCGCGGCTCCGCCAGTTCTGGCAGATCACCGTGCCGATGCTGCGGCCCACGATCATCTTCACCGTCATCATCTCCACGATCGGCGGGCTGCAGCTGTTCACCGAGCCGGTGCTGTTCGGCAGCGGCCGGATGGACGGCGGTCCGGTGCACCAGTACCAGACCGTGACCATGTACATGTTCGACAACGCGTTCCGTAGCGACCACTACGGCTACGGCGCGGCGATCGCCTGGATGCTCTTCCTGATGATCATCGTCTTCTCCCTGCTCAACTTCCTGTTCGTCCGGCGCGCGGGAGGCGGACGATGACCGCCGTCCTGTCGCGCCCCAGCGGCACCCACCGCCGTCCCGGGCGGCTGCGCGGACTGTGGGACGCCAGCCCGCTGACCTACATCACCCTGATCGCGGCGCTGGTGCTGTCGGTCTTCCCGATCTACTGGATGATCATCGTCGCGACGCGCAGCAACGAGGTGGTCGGCAGCGTCCCGCCGCCGATGACCCCGGGCGGCAACCTGGGCGACAACGTGGGCCGGCTGTTCGACAACCCCGACGCCTACTTCGCCAAGGGCCTGGTGAACTCGGCGATCGTGTCGTCGGCGGTCACCGTCTCCACGGTGTTCTTCGCCTCGCTGGCCGGGTTCGCGTTCGCCAAGCTGCGCTTCCGCGGCAAGAACGCGCTGCTGCTGGTGATCATCGCGACCATGATGATCCCGGTGCAGATGGGCATCATCCCGCTGTACATGATCATGGTGCGGCTGGGCTGGCAGAACACGCTCCAGGCGGTGATCGTGCCGTTCCTGGTCACCGGGTTCGGCGTGTTCATGATGCGCCAGTACGCCGACCAGGCCGTCCCCGACGAGCTGATCGAGGCCGCCCGGGTCGACGGCTGCACCACCTTCGGCATCTACTGGCGCGTCGTGCTGCCCGCGCTGCGGCCGGCGGCGGGCGTGCTGGGCCTGTTCACGTTCATGCAGACCTGGAACGAGTTCATGTGGCCGCTGGCGGTGCTCAACCCCGAGAACCCGACCGTCCAGCTGTCCATCAACAACCTGGCGAACGCCTACTTCAAGGACTACACGCTCATGTTCGCCGGGACGACGCTGGCGATCCTGCCGCTGCTCATCGTCTTCATCCTGTTCGGCCGCCAGATCATCGGCGGAATCATGGAAGGTGCGATCAAGGCGTGACCTCCGTACAGCACAGCTCCGAGCCCGCACCCGCCGCCGCCTTCCCCGCGGGGTTCCGCTGGGGCGCCGCGACCGCCGCCTACCAGATCGAGGGGGCCGCCGCCGAGGACGGCCGCGGACCGTCGATCTGGGACACCTTCTGCCGCATCCCCGGCAAGGTGCTGGGCGGCGACACCGGCGACGTGGCCGTGGACCACTACCACCGGTTCCGCGAGGACGTGGCGCTCATGGCCGACCTGGGGCTGAACGCCTACCGGTTCTCCATCGCCTGGCCGCGCGTCCAGCCGTCCGGCGCCGGGGCGGTCAACGAGGCGGGCCTGGACTTCTACAAGCGCCTGGTCGACGCCCTCCTGGAGGCGGGCGTGGAGCCGTGGCCGACCCTCTACCACTGGGACCTGCCGCAGCCGCTGGAGGACGCCGGCGGCTGGCCCGAGCGGGACACCGCGCACCGGTTCGCCGACTTCGCCGACACGGTGCACGCCGCGCTCGGCGACCGGGTGCGCCAGTGGATGACCATCAATGAGCCGTGGTGCGCGGCGTTCCTGGGGTACGCCTCGGGTGAGCATGCGCCCGGTCGAAGGGAGCCGGCCGCCGCGCTGCGCGCCGCGCACCACCTGATGCTGGGGCACGGGCTGGCGGTGGAGGCGATGCGCGCCCGCCGTCCGGACAACCGGTTCGGCGCGGCCGTCAACCTGTACGCCGTCTCCCCCGCCAGCCAGGCCGAGGCCGATCTGGACGCGGCGCGCCGCATCGACGGCATGCAGAACCGCTTCTTCCTCGACCCGCTGCTGCGCGGCTCCTACCCGGCGGACGTGCTGACCGACCTGGAGGGGCTGAAGTTCGAGGAGGCCATCCGGGACGGCGACCTGGCCGTCATCAACCAGCCGATCGACCAGCTCGGCATCAACTACTACTCCCGGTTCACCGTGTCGGGCACGCCCGGCGACGCCGCGCAGGCGGTGTCCTCCCCGTTCTCCAGCCACTCCCCGTGGGTGGGCAGCGAGTTCGTGCGGTTCGTCGACACCGGGCGTCCGGTCACCGGCATGGGCTGGGAGATCTACGAGCGGGGCCTGTACGAGATCCTGGTGCGGCTGCACCGGGAGTACCCGCCGGTCGCGCTCTACATCACCGAGAACGGCGCGGGCTACGACGAGCCGCCCAACGGGGACGCCCCGCTCAACGACGCCGACCGCATCGCGTACCTAGAGGGGCACTTGCGCGCCTGCCACGACGCCATCGCGGAGGGCGTGCCGCTGCGCGGCTATTTCACCTGGTCGCTGCTGGATAATTTCGAATGGGCATGGGGGTACTCCAAGCGCTTCGGGCTGGTGCACGTCGATTACGCCACCCAGCGCAGGATGCCCAAGGAGAGCGCACGCTGGTATTCGGGGGTGATCCGGCAGGGCGGTCTGCCGGAGCGCCGCTGACGGCGTCGCACGCGACGAAGGGGCCGGAGAGACGATGCGGGAGGCGAGGCTGCCCGGACGGGTACCGGACACCGGACCGGTGCGGACGCGCGGACAGGCGCACCGGCGGCCGCTCGAAGAAGCGGCCGGGCGAGCGGGACGCGGGGGATCCGCCGCGGCGACGGGACGCCCATGGCGGTGAGGCGCTCGCGCCGGCCGACGCTGGAGGAGGTCGCGGCGCGGGCCGGCGTGGGCCGCGGCACCGTGTCGCGGGTCATCAACGGCTCGCCGCGGGTGAGCCGCCGGGCCCGCGAGGCGGTGCTGCGCGCCATCGACGAGCTGGGGTACGTGCCGAACCGCGCGGCCCGCACCCTGGTGACGCGGCGGACCGACACGGTGGCGCTGGTGGTGGCCGAGTCCGAGCTGCGGGTGTTCGATGAGCCGTTCTTCGCCGGGATCATCCGCGGCATCAGCTCGGAGCTGAACGCCACCGGGCTGCAGCTGCTGCTGGCGCTGGCGCAGTCGCCCGAGGAGTACGCCCGGCTGGAGCAGTACCTGACCGGGCAGCACGTCGACGGCGTGCTGCTGACCTCGCTGCACGCCGACGACCCGCTGCCGGCCAAGCTGGAGGCCAACGGGGTGCCGACCGTGCTGGGCGGCCGGCCCCCGGGGCTGACCCCGGTCAGCTACGTCGACGTCGACAACCGCAACGGCGCCCGCCAGGCCGTGCAGTACCTGCTGGACCAGGGACGGCGGCGCATCGCCACCGTGGCCGGCCCGCAGGACATGGGCGTGGGCATCGACCGGCTGGCCGGATACCGCGAGGCGCTGGCCGAGGCGGGGCTGCCCGAGCTGGTGGTGTACGGCGACTTCAGCGAGGCCAGCGGCGTCGCCGCCGCCGAGCGGCTGCTGGAGATGGCGCCGGACCTGGACGCGGTGTTCGCCGCGGACGACCCGATGGCGCTGGGCGCCATGCGGGTGCTGAAGAAGCGCGGGCGCCGCATCCCCGACGACGTGGCGGTGGTCGGCTTCGAGGACTCGGCCAGCGCGCCGGTGGCCGATCCGCCGCTGACCACCGTGCACCAGTCCGTGGAGGAGATGGGACGCCGCATGGCGCGGCTGCTGGTCTCGCGCATCCGGGGCGAGCCGGTGCCCGAGCCGGTGGTGATCCTGCAGACCCATCTGGTGCTGCGCGAATCGGCCTGAGACGGCCGCGCAACGGACGGCGAACACATGGAACGGGAGGCCGGCGGGAAGGGCGGGCGGGCTGCCTCACGGGCCCGTGAAGGGGGCCGGGCCCGGGTTCCGCTCGCCCGGTCCGCCGTCCTTCCGGCGGGTCCGCCCGTCCTGCCGCTCGGGCCCGACCGCCCGGGCCGGCTCGACGGCTCGGTCGCCGCGCTCCCCGAGGAGGCCGCGATCGGCCTGCGGGAGCGGGAATACGGGCTGGACAAAGTGGCGTGCGTCACGATGTACTTACGGATGACCTCGGTCCGTGCGGCGGGCGCCGAGTCGCTCGCGCCATGCGACGGCGCCGCCGGTGAGGGGGCACGGCCGGAACCCATCCCACAAGGGGCGCGGTGTGCCGCGTCCGCCCACCCCCGACCCTAGGTGCTAGCGATGGCCGCAGTCTCCCTCGAATCGGTGAGCAAGGTCTATCCGGGCGGGGTGCGCGCGGTCAGCGATCTGCGGCTGCACGTACGCGACGGGGAGCTGATGGTGCTGCTCGGCCCGTCCGGCTGCGGAAAGTCGACCATTCTGCGCATCATCGCCGGTCTCGAGGAGCCCACGAGCGGCGAGCTGTGGCTGGACGGCCAACTGGCCACCGACCTGCCGCCGCGCGAGCGCAACATCGCCATGGTGTTCCAGAGCGGCGCGCTCTACCCGCACCGCAGCATCCAGGGCAACCTGGCGTTCCCGCTGGAGCTGGCGGGCGAGGACCCGGACGAGATCCGCGCCAAGGTGGTCGAGCTGTCGCGCGCGCTGCAGATCGAGCAGACACTGGACCGGCTGCCCGGCAGCCTGTCCGGCGGACAGCGCCAGCGGGTGGCGATGGGCAGGGCCATCATCCGCGAGCCGTCGGTGTTCCTGATGGACGAGCCGCTGTCCAACCTGGACGCGGCGCTGCGCACCGACCTGCGGCTGGAGATCGGCGCGCTGGTGCGCGGGCTGGGCGTCACCACCGTGTACGTCACCCACGACCAGGTGGAGGCGCTGACCCTGGCCGACCGGATCGCGGTGCTGCGGGACGGGCGCCTGGAGGACCTCGGCACGCCCACGCAGGTGTACGAGGACCCGGCCACCGCGTTCACCGCCGCCTTCCTGGGCGCCCCTCAGATCAACCTGCTCGCCGGGACCGTCTACGCGCATCTGGGCGAAGGCAGCGTCACCATCGACCTCGGCGGCCAGGAACTGCGGCTGCCGTGGACCGATCCGCGCGTGGAGCACCTGGCGCACCACCACGGGTTCCCCATCATCGTGGGGGTGCGCGCCGACGCGCTGCACCCGGTGTCCGATCCGGAGGAGGGCGCCGAGCTGACCGGGCGGCTGCGGGCGCTGGAGTACCACGGGCACGAGTGGCTGGCGCACGTGGAGACGGACGTGCCGGTGGTCGACCGCGACGAGCTCGAGGCGGCGCCGCGGGATCAGCGGGAGACGCCGCGCGACGAGTCGGCGTTCCTGGACCGCGTCCGCTCCATGCTGCGGCTGGGGTCCCGCCGCGCCGAGCCCGAGCCGCCGTCCGACCACGTCGGCGCGCACCGCCGCTCGGACCTGGTGGTGCGGCTGCGGTCCGGGCACGGGCAGAAGGTGGGCGCTCCGATGCGGCTGGCGGTGGACGTGTCGCGGGTGCTGTTCTTCGACCGGGAGGGCCGCCGCATCGACCCCGTCCAGCGCTGAGGGCGCGGCGAGGCCGCCGCGCATTGAAGGGCGCCGCGCATTGAAGGGCGCCGCGTATGGAAGGGCGCCGCGGGCCGCTGCGGAGAGGGGTCACCGTTCGCTAACGGGCCGCGGCGCCCGGTCCGGGGCCGCCGGTCGTGGTCAGGCGGCGGTGCAGGAAGTGCCGTTCAGGGTGAACGCGGTGGGCCTGCCGTCCTCACCGGTGTGGGTGCCGTTGAAGCCGATGGAGGTGGACTCGCCGGGGGCGAGCGTGCCGTTCCAGGGGGCGTTCTCGGCGGTGACGGTCGTCCCGGACTGCGACCACTGGGCGCCCCAGCCCTGGCTCACCCGCTGCCCGGCGGGCAGGTCGAAGACGAGGGTCCAGCCGTTGATGGCGCTGTCTCCGGTGTTGGTGATGGTGACGTTCGCGGTGAACCCGGTGTCCCAGCGGGAGCCGACCGAGTAGGCCACCTTGCAGGAGGCCGGGGGCTCCGGCTCGCCGCCGTCGGGGTCGCCGCCCAGGGCGACGCGCAGCGCGTCGTAGGCGGGCTTGGGCCGCAGGTTCTCGTCCCACGGCAGTGCGGCGCCCTCCCCGGGGAAGACGTCCGGGATCCAGGAGTACTTGTCGGTGAAGTCCCAGATGGTGATGCCGACGCAGCGGCTGACGGCCAGGCACGCCTTGGTCACGTCGGAGTACCAGGCGGCCTGGGTGGCGAGCTTGGCGCTGTCGGCGGGCAGCTGCATGCGGATGTCGAGCTCGGTGATGGCCACGTCCAGGCCGAGGTCGGCGAAGCGCTGCAGGTTCTCCTGCATGCGGGACGGGAAGCCGTACTGCAGCGCCAGGTGCCCCTGGAAGCCGACGCCGTCGAGGGGCACGCCCTGCTCCTTGAGCGACTTGACGAGCCGGTACATGCCGTCGCTCTTCGCGCCGATGCCGTCGATGTTGTAGTCGTTGATGTAGAGCTTGGCGTCGGGGTCGGCGGCGCGGGCGGCGCGCAGCGCCTCGGCGATGTAGCTCTCGCCGAGCGTGCGGGAGAAGACGGTGTCGCGCAGCGTGCCGTCCTCGTTCAGCGGCTCGTTCACCACGTCCCAGTGCACCACCTTGCCCTTGTAGTGGGACGCGACCGTGGTGACGTGGTTCCGCAGGATCGAGCGCAGCTCCTCGGCGGAGAAGCCGCCGTCGGACACCCAGCTCGGCAGCTGGCTGTGCCAGACGAGCGTGTGGCCGCGCACCTGCTGCCCGTTGCGCTGGGCCAGCTCGACGATCTCGTCCCCCTTGGCGAAGTCGAACCGCCCCCGTTGCGGCTCGGTGCTCTCCCACTTCATGGCGTTGCCGGGGGTGATGGAGGTGAACTCGCTGCTGAGGATGGACACGTACGGGGCGTCGCTCAGCTCGGGATTGTCGGTGGCCGACCCGAAATAGCGGCCCTTGGCGGCGGCGAGCTCACCGAGGGTCGGCTCGGCGGCGGACGCGGGCGACACGGGCAATGCCGCCGCCGCGGCGGCGAGCAGCCCGGCGGCCACGGCCAGCGCAGGACGGAACCTCATCGACATGACCTTCCTCGGGGCGAACACGGTGTGGACGGGTCCCGGCCCCTGGGAGCGCTCCCACACGGGCCCGACCGTACCTCGCGTCCGCCGCTCTGGGAAGACGCACTTTCACGCCTCTCACGAAATCCCCGGCCGACCGCGGCAACCTTCGCGCCGTCCCCGCCGACTTCGGAGGTGGAACGGCATACCGGGGTCCGCCCAACTCCCCCGGTGTTCCGTCTGCCCGCCCCATCGGCCCCTGGGGCGGGCAGACCCCCGAAGCCAACGCGGCGATTCGGAGCCGCCGGGCAGGAGCCGGGGCCTGCCGCGCTGACGGTCCTGGAGACTACGCTCGTCGTCCGCGAGCCCACCGCGGCGCCGGTCGGCGTCCGGGCCGACCGCCCGCCCTCCCGAAAGGTCACATGAACGAAGAGAGCTTCGGCGCGCTGCCCGACGGCACGCCCGTGCGCCGCTACACGCTGACCGGGTCCGCGATCCGCGTGCGCGTCCTGACGTACGGCTGCGCCGTGCAGACCCTGGAGGTGCCCGACCGCGACGGCGTCTTCGGCAACGTCGTCCTCGGCTGCGCCACGCTCGACGGCTACCTGGCCCGCCGCCGCTTCTTCGGCGCCGTCGTCGGCCGGTACGGCAACCGCATCGCGGGCGGCCGGTTCCGCCTGGACGGCCAGGAGTACCGGCTGCCCCGCAACAACGGTGACAACAGCCTGCACGGCGGCGAAGAGGGGTTCGACAGGCGCGTCTGGGACGTCGCCGAGGCGGACGACCGCTCCCTCACTCTCACCTACGTCAGCCCCGACGGCGAGCAGGGCTACCCGGGGACGCTGCGCGCGACCGTCACCTACACCGTCACCGACGACGCGCTGCGCGTCGACTACCGCGCCACCACAGACCGTCCGACGGTGGTGAACCTGACCAACCACTCGTACTTCAACCTCGGCGGCGAGGGCTCCGGCACGGTGTACGGCCACCGGCTCACCATCGACGCCGACCGCTACCTGCCGGTGGACGACCGGCAGATCCCGCTGGGCGAGCAGGCGCCCGTCGCGGGCACGCCGTTCGACTTCACCGAGCCGCGGCCGATCGGCGCCCGCATCCGCGATCCGCACCCCCAGCTGCTGGTCGGCCGCGGCTACGACCACACGTTCGTGCTGAACGGCGCCGAGGTCGCCGCCCGCGCCGAGGACCCGCGCTCCGGCCGCGTGCTGGAGGTGCTGACCAGCGAGCCGGGCGTGCAGTTCTACTCGGGCAACTTCCTCGACGGCTCGGACGTCGGGACCGGCGGCCTGGCCTACCGCCAGGGCGACGCGTTCTGCCTGGAGACGCAGCACTTCCCCGACTCCCCCAACCAGCCGGACTTCCCGTCCACCGTGCTGCGTCCGGGCGAGGAGTACCGGTCGACCACCACGTACCGCTTCTCCACGCTGCCGGACTGACCAAGGGTTGCGGGGGCCGTGTCGTGCGCGGGCGCCCCACCGCCGACCGCGCGGCGGGCGTCCGACGCCCGCGGCGGCGCCCGGACGTCCCGTCGGCCGCCGCGCGGGCCGGCGGGTCAGGGCTTGCGGGCGATGCCCGCCATGCCCAGCTGCTCGCCGGGCGACAGGTTGTCGGGGTCGACCGGGTCGTCGGGGCGCCACAGGGCCGTGAAGACGACGCCGGGGTCGACGAGTTCGAAGTCCCCGAAGTGGCGTTCGATCTCCTCGGGGGTGCGGGCCCAGCCCTCCTCCAGGTTCTCGCGGGTGATGCGGGCCAGGTCCTGCTGCGCGGGCAGACCGGTGTCGACGAGCGAGGTCATGAACAGGTAGCTGCCCGGGCAGAGCGCGTCGCGGTAGGCGCCGACGACCTCGTCGGAGATGTCGGGCGCCAGGTAGTGCAGCATGCCGACGAGCATCAGCGCGACCGGCCTGTCGAAGTCGATGAACCCGGCGATGTCGGGGTGCCCCAGGATCGCCTCGGGGTCGCGGACGTCGCCGGTGACGACCCGGGTGTACTGGTTGTTGGCCAGCAGGGCGCGGCCGTGCACGAGCACCAGCGGGTCGATGTCGACGTACACGACGCGGGCCTCGGGGTTCTCGGCCTGCGCCACCTCGTGGGTGTTCTGCACGGTGGGCAGGCCGCTGCCCAGGTCGAGGAACTGGTCGACGCCGGCCTCGCGCGCCAGGTACCGCACGCCCCGCACCAGCACCTTCCGGTTCTCCACCGCGGATTCGCGCAGGCCCGGGACGTGCTCGATGGCGTACTGGGCGAGAGCACGGTCGGCGGCGAAGTTGTCCTTGCCGCCGAGCAGCGCGTCGTAGGCGCGGGCGATCGTCGGCTTGTTGAAGTCCAGATCCGGGGGCGGCCACTCGGCCTGCTTCTCGCTCATCAACAGATGATCGTAGTTCTCTCGCGTCCGAAAATCCTCACCCTTCACCGGATCGACCGGATCGGCTCCGATTCGTGACGGCGGGCCGCCCGCCCGCCGTCGGAACGCCTGGACCGGATGCGGCAGCGCCCTTCGCCGTCCTATCTGCGGTTTTGCCGCTTAAGGGTTCTATCGACCGCGCTTAAGGATCTCCTATGAGCCGGGTGGCGAGGACTCGCCGTATAGCGGGCCGAGTTCCCGTACGAAAGGAGAGGTTCGTGAGCCACACGACGCTCGCACGGCGGTTGTCCTTCGCTGTCGGCGCCATGGCGCTCATCGGCGTCACCGCCGCGTGTTCGGGGGGAGGCGAGCGGGTCGCCGGGACGGTGGCCGGCGAGTCGTCCGGGTGCGCCGCCGTCCAGCAGCAGATCGCCGCCGGGCAGTCGGTGGACGTGGCGGCCGCCAAGCACTGCGACCAGCAGGAGTTCGCCGAGCTGGAGAACGCCCGCCAGGCGGCGCGGGCCCAGGGCCAGAAGCCCGCGATGCAGATCAGCAGGACGTGCCGGCTCGTCAACGAGCGGGCCGCGCGGGGCGACGCCACCCTCGACTTCGACCTGGCGTTCCACTGCCGCCAGCGGGAGCGGTTCGCCAACACGACCAACGCGGTGTCCGGCCTCGGGGAGGGCGGCCAGCTGAGCTCCCTGTGCCGGGGCGCGCAGGTCCGCAAGGCCCGCGGGGAGTCCGTGGACGCCTTCACCGAGGCGTTCTGCGCGCAGGAGCAGGCGAAGGCCGGCGGGGCGTCGGGTCAGGGCCAGCGGCAGGCGTCGACCGGCGGCGCGTCCTCGGCGCCCAAGGCCTCGGCGCCCAGGGCCTCGGCACAGCCTCAGCAGAACGCCTCGGGCGAGGTGGTGTGCCAGGGCTCCACGGTGACGCTCTCGGGCGAGAACGGCGCTCCGGCCGCCTCCAGCGGACAGCTCCCCATCGGTACGCGGGTCAAGGTGACCAACCTCGACAACGGCAAGTCCGTGACGGTCGAGGTGACTTCCCGGTCGGGCAGCTGCATCCTGCTGAACAACGCGGCGTTCGAGCAGGTGCGTGAGCCCGGCAAGTTCCTGATCCGCCGCGCCCGCATCGAGCGCGTGGGCTGAGCCGGCCGCGAATCACCCGAGCCAGGAACGGACGCGCGATTCCGGCACGCGGCGCGGCCTCACAGCATGCCGGGGGCGACGACCTGCGTAGTGGAGCGGCGCAGGTCGTCCACGGGGAACGTCGACCGAGCCCCTCACCCCCCGTGGGACTCGGGACGATGTGTGCGGCGGGCCGGCGCCACCACGGCCCGCCGCACGCGCCGAGCCGCGCGGGATTCCTCGCCGCCCGGCAGCCGTGGACGTCGGCGAGCCGCCCGCCCGCGATCAGAAGGACATCGACGTTGGCAGGGAGGGCGCCATCGTCACCCGCGCGGCGCCTCGGGGGCGCGCCGCGCGGGGTCGGCACTGCCGTGCGCCCGCAGCCACGAACCGTAAGGCACCGGCCTGCGCCACCGCCGCGCCGGCAGGCAGGCCGCCGCCCGCACGTCACTCAAACCCGAACCCGCGCCTCACACCGCCCCGCTCACCCTCCGGAAGCAGCAGGCAACCACGGCCCCCTGGGAGGAGGCGCCATGACCACTAGCACGGCCACCGCCGGCATGGACCAGGCAGCGCCGGACAGGCCCGATCCGGCCGCCGCCGCCCGGCCCCGACGACCTCATCTGAGACCACCTCGCCGCTGCCCATGGGTGCGACTGCACGCCGCGTCTGCCATAGGCATCGTCGAACCGCGTCCAATGCCGTCCCCGATGAGTGACGAAGAGACCCACGCCGGAACGGCCACCGACGGCCCCTGCTCGAAGACCGGAACTGTGCCTGCCCGGCCGGGCGCGGCCGGTGTGCAACCCGCTTTCGATCTGCCGGGGGTGCTCCGTTGACGACCAACCGCACACCGTCCCTGGTCGGGACCGTCGACGTCGACCAGGCCGCCGCGAACCTGAAGGCCGCCCAACAGGCCCTCTTGCGGGCCCGGGACGAGGCGCACGCAGCCAGAGCCGCCTACGACCGGGCCCGCGCCATCGACCCCGGCAGTCCCGACACTCTGCACGCCCTCACCGTCTGGAGGGAGGCGGAGCTGCGGCAGGTGGACGCCCTCGCCCAGCTCGAACACGCGCGGGACACGCTCCGCGCCGCGCGCCGTGGCACCGGATCCTCGCCGGTCCCGGAAGCGGCATGACCTCCTTCCTTTACAACGTAGATCACAACGTTCGACGCCGTGACCGTCTGGGGCGGCGGGGGCGTGTCCACCGATCGGTGGACACGGGGATGACCGGAGCGTCGATGGCCCGGAGGCCGCGGCGGCGCGACGCTGGCGGCATGGCTGAGACAGCGGTTCGGGTGCGCGGACTGCGCAAGCGGTACGGGGACGTCGACGCGGTGAACGGCGTCGACCTGGACGTCCGGCAGGGCGAGGTGTTCGCCCTGCTCGGGCCGAACGGGGCGGGCAAGAGCACCGCCGTCGAGATCCTGGAGGGGCACCGCCGGCGGACGGCGGGCGAGGTGTCGGTGCTCGGCGCCGACCCCGCGCGGGCGGGCCGGGACTGGCGGGCGCGCATCGGGATCGTGCCGCAGACGTCGGCCGAGAATCCGCAGTTGACCGTGCGGGAGATGGTGCGGCACTTCGCGTCCTACTATCCGCGGCCCCGGGACCCGGACGAGGTGATCGAGGCGGTGGGGCTGGCCGAGCAGGCGGGACGCCGGGTCGGGCGGCTGTCGGGAGGCCAGCGCCGGCGGGTGGACGTGGCGCTCGGCATCATCGGCGACCCCGAGCTGCTGTTCCTGGACGAGCCGACCACCGGGTTCGACCCCGACGCGCGCCGCCGGTTCTGGGAGCTGATCCAGGGGTTGGCGCACGACGGCACAACGATCCTGCTGACCACGCACTACCTGGACGAGGCCGAGGCGCTGGCCGACCGGGTCGGCGTGATCGCCGCCGGGCGGATGCTCGCCGTCGACACGCCGGCGCGGCTCGGCGGGCGCGCCACCGCGACCGCGCGGGTGAGCTGGCGCGACCCGGACGGCCCTCGGCACATCGACACCGCCTCCCCCACGCAGGTCGTGGCGGAGCTGAGCGCGAAGTTCGGCGGCGAGGTCCCCGAGCTGGCCGTCACCCGGCCGTCCCTGGAAGACGTCTACCTGGAAATGATCGGAGCGGTGCGATGACCCTGGCGTTGCGGCTCGGGCTGGCGCGCGGCGCGCTGGAGCTGAAGATGTTCGTCCGCGAGCGCGCCGCCGTGGCGTTCTCCTTCGGCCTGCCGATCGTCCTGCTGCTCATCTTCGGGACGGTCTTCAAGGGCGAGGTCGGCGACACCGGCGTGGACTTCCGGCAGTACTTCGCCGCCGGGATCATCGCCAGCGGCATCATGTCGACGACGTTCACCAGCCTCGGCATCGCCATCGCCTCCGAACGCGACGACGGCACCCTCAAGCGCCTGTACGGGACGCCGATGCCGCGGGCGTCGTACTTCATCGGCAAGACGGTCTCGGCGCTGACGCTGTCGGTGGCCGAGACGGCGGTCCTGTTCGCGGTGGGCGGCGCGCTGTTCGGTCTGCGTCCGCCCGCGACGCCGGAGCGGTGGCTGACGTTCGCGTGGGTGTTCGTGCTCGGGGTGACGGCCTGCACGCTGCTGGGCGTGGCGGTGAGCGGTGTCCCCGCGTCGGGCCGCAGCGCCGCCGCGGTGTTCAACCTGCCGTATCTGGTGCTGCAGTTCATCTCCGGAGTGTTCTTCGTGTTCGGAGACCTACCCTCGGGGGTGCAGCAGGTCGGCGCGTTGTTCCCGCTGAAGTGGATGTGCCAGGGTCTGCGTTCCGCGCTGCTGCCCGACGCCCTGCTGGCCGCCGAGCCCGCGCGCTCGTGGGAGCACGGCAGGGTCGCGCTGGTGCTGGCGGCCTGGTGCATGGGAGGGCTGGTGCTGTGCCTGACGACGTTCAGGTGGAAGCGGCGTCACGAGCGGTGACCGCCGACGCGGACGCGTGGCGGTGGGGCGGGCGCCGCTGGGAGGCGTACTTCGCCCTCGTGCTCGCCTCGACGATCATCTACGTGCTGGCCGAGGGCGAGT
The DNA here is from genome assembly GCA_003001795.1 of Actinomadura viridilutea. Lineage (GTDB taxonomy): Bacteria > Actinomycetota > Actinomycetes > Streptosporangiales > Streptosporangiaceae > Spirillospora > Spirillospora viridilutea. The sequence continues at coordinate 230,744 of PVNI01000003.1, forward strand.
CGTGGCGGGCGGATACGGTCGCGGCGGTGCTGCTCGCCGCGCTGGTGCCGTGGTACCTGCTGCTGGGGCGGCGCGTCGTCGAGCGCACCGCCCCGCGCCCGGCCGCACTGGCGTACCTGGCCGGAACGGTGGTGCTGTCGGGCGCCGCGTCGGTCGCGTCGCCGGAGAGCTCGCTGGTGCTGTTCGCGCTGTGCCCGCAGGCGTTCCTGGCGCTGCGCTGGCGCGGGGCGATGCTGACGGTGCTCGCGCTCAACGCCGCGCCCGCGCTGCGGTTCCTGCTGGAGGCCGGCGACGCCGAGGGGGTCGTCTCGTTCGCGCTGTGGGCCGCGGTGGTCGTCGGCTTCTCGGCGATCTTCGGGTTCTGGGTGGACCGGATCATCCGGCAGAGCACCGAGCGCAGGGAGCTGATCGCCGAGCTGCGCGCGACGCGGGCGGAGCTGGCCGAGGCGAACCGGCGGGCCGGGGCGATGGCCGAGCGGGAGCGGCTGGCGGCCGAGATCCACGACACCCTCGCCCAGGGGTTCACCAGCATCCTGATGCTGCTGCAGGCCGCCGACTCGCACCTGGAACACGACCCGGCCCAGGCGCGGCGCCACCTGGACCTGGCCGCCGCCACCGCCCGGGAGAACCTGGCCGAGGCGCGGGCGCTGGTCGACGCGCTGCCGCCGGCCGGACTGGAGTCCTCGTCCCTCGAGCAGGCCCTGGACCGGCTGGTGCGGCGGCTCGGCGAGGAGCTCGGCGTTCCGGCCGAGTTCACCGCGTCCGGGCGGGCCCGGCCGCTGGCCGCCGGGGCGGAGGTGGTGCTGCTGCGGGCGGCGCAGGAGGCCACGGCCAACATCCGCAAGCACGCCGGGGCCGCGCACGTGTCCGTACGGCTGACCTATGGATCCGGCGCGGCGGTGCTCCAGGTGCGCGACGACGGCGAAGGGTTCGATCCGGATGCGGCGCGCGGGTTCGGCCTGCGCGGCATGCGGGAGCGGGTGGCGCAGGCCGGGGGACGCCTGGAGGTCGACAGCGCGCCCGGGGCCGGTACGGTCCTGACCGTGGAGGTGCCGGCATGAGCGCGATCACCGTGCTGCTCGTCGACGACCACCCCGTCGTGCGGGAGGGGCTGCGCGGCATGCTCGCCGCCGAGGACGGCATCGAGGTCGTGGCGGAGGCGGGCGACGCGGCCGAGGCGGTGGCGGCGGTCCGCAGGCACGCGCCCGACGTCGTGCTGATGGACCTGCGGCTGCCCGGCGCGGACGGGGTCGAGGCCACGGCGCGCGTGCTGGCCCAGCGTCCGCAGACCCGGGTCGTGGTGCTGACCACGTACGAGACCGACCGCGACATCCTGCGCGCGGTGGAGGCGGGCGCCACCGGCTACCTGCTGAAGGACGCGTCCCGGCAGGACCTGGCGCAGGCGGTGCGCGCGGCCGCGCGCGGCGAGACCGTGCTCGCCCCGTCGGTGGCGGCCAAGCTGGTGTCGCGGATGCGCTCCCCGGTCGAGCTGTCGCCGCGCGAGATCGAGGTGCTGCGCCTGGTCGCCCGCGGCCGGACGAACGCGGAGATCGGCCGTGAGCTGTTCATCAGCGAGGCCACGGTGAAGACGCACCTGCTGCGCGCGTACGGCAAGCTCGGCGTCTCCGACCGCACGTCCGCCGTCACGACCGCCATGGAGCGCGGCATCCTCCGGCCCGGGGACGCCTAACCGCCTTCGAAGGCGAGGACGCCCGCCATCAGCAGCGCGACGACGGCCGCGGCGAGGCCCTGCGTGACGGCGGCCACCGGCCACCTCCTGCGCCACAGGACGACGGCGAGGAGCACGGCGCACGCCGCGACGACTCCGAGGGCGACGAGCGTGCCGTCCCAGTCCTGCTCGACGACGCCGTTGTAGGACGCGGCCCAGGCGACCATGGCGGCGCGCAGCCAGAGGACGAACAGGACGGCCGCCTCGCAGGCGAGGAACGTCACCGCGAAGAGGACGTCCGTGAGCCAGGTGAGCGCCGTGCGGCGTGAACCGGTGGTCATGGCGCTCAGTGTCACGGGGCTGCCCCGCCACCGCCTGAGTACGGATACTCAATTCGACGTGGTGGTTTGCCCTAGTGGCCTGTCGCGACAGCTTGCTCGCGCGCCGTCGGCGGCTCGCTTGTCTGCGCGGCTCTTGGAGCCGCCTCTGAAGGGCCGCTCGGTCGCACGTCCTCAACGCCGCCACGAGACGGACGGGTCGATGCGCGTGGCGGACGGCGCCCCGCCGCTCAAGGCTTGCAGAAGGACGGGCCCGCTCCCGGTCGGCGCCGAGGACTCGAGCGCCCACCCCTCGGACTCCACGCGCAGCCGCGCGTTGACCCGCCGAGCGATGCGACGGGGGCCGGCAGGACCAAAGGCATGGTGGTGAGAGGAGGCCGCGCGGCCGCGTCGGCCGCACCCCCGCCCCCGACCAGCGCCGAGTGAATCCCCGCACACGGCGACCATCTCGATGCCGCTCGCGATCTCACGGGCAAGAGCGCGTGTCGACAAGGCCCGGCCGAAGGGCCCGTCCGTCGCGACTACGGCGATCGACGCCCTCCTCCCCTGACCCGCGCACTTGATCGAGCCGGGCGCGAGCGCGTTCGGGCTCGGCGCTGCACGTGCCGCCGCCCCGGCGCGGGTGCTGGTGGTCGGTGACGGCCCGGTGAACGTCGAACGGGGACGTGGCGGCGCGCCGCCGGATCTGTCATCGCGCGGTCGAAGGAGCCCGCGCTCCCCAGGCGCCCTGTCCGACGACCGGGCGCGTGACTTCGCATTCGCCGCCGCGAGCGGACCGCGATCGCGCACCTGCCGCGGCCATGTTTCGATGAATTTCCGAAATCCTCGAAATTCTGAAAGTTGCATCGGCGACTTCGAAGTCGGCCGCCCGGACGGGAACCGGCGACCAGGCGAAATGCATTCCTCTCGAGAATCCCCGGCCGCCGAATGCCCATGATCTCACGCGGATCGTTGACAATTCTCGAGAACCGGGCGAACAATGACGCCATCGACAGATCTGCGCACTGTCGATCCGGGGCGCTCATTGCGACCCGGTCCTCCGGTCGTCTTCGCGCGACAAACCGACCCACCCCGCCGCGTGGCGCGACACCGGCACACGGCGGCCGCTCCCCTTCCGGCCGCCGTCGGCTTCGCCGGGTCGCCCCACGCCGCCTGGCGAAACGCCAGTGTCCTGGAGGAGGAAGCACCACATGATCGACGCCCCCCGCCGTCCGAAGAGCCGCCGCGGACGCCGCCGCGGCAGACTGCTCGCCAAGGGCGCCTGCGCCGCGGCGCTGACCACGGCCGTCGCGCTCGTGCCCGGCACCGCCCAGGCCGCCATCACCACCAATCAGACCGGCTGGCACAACGGCTACTTCTATTCCTTCTGGACCGACGCCCAGGGAACGGTCTCCATGGAGCTGGGCTCCGGCGGCAACTACAGCACCCAGTGGTACAACACCGGGAACTTCGTCGCCGGCAAAGGCTGGAACCCGGGCGGACGCCGGACCGTGAACTACTCCGCCAGCTTCTATCCGTCCGGCAATGCGTACCTGGCGCTCTACGGCTGGACGAGAAACCCGCTCGTGGAGTACTACGTCATCGAGAACTGGGGCACTTACCGGCCCACGGGTCAGTACATGGGCACGGTCACCACCGACGGCGGCACGTACGACATCTACCGCACGATGCGGTACAACGCGCCCTCGATCGAGGGCATCCGAACGTTCCCGCAGTACTGGAGCGTCCGCCAGTCGAAGCGGTCGAGCGGCACGATCACCGTCGGCAACCACTTCGACGCGTGGGCGCGCGTCGGCATGAACCTGGGCAGCCACGACTACCAGATCATGGCGACCGAGGGGTACCAGAGCAGCGGGAACTCCAACGTCACGGTGTGGTGACAGCCGCTTCCTCGGGCGGCGGTGACCGCGACGGTGACCGCACTCCGCTGTCCGCGTCGGCAGTGAAGTGACCGGTACGGCGTCACGTCGTCGTCATCGCCGGAGCGGCTTCGAACCCTCGGACGACCGTGTGTGGCGCGGCGGCCTCGGCCGTCGCGCCACACACGTGTTCGCGAGGGCCGTGGTGCGAGTCGTGCGGCGCCATGCGCACGACGGTGCACTTGGCTCCGGGCGCGCGGTGGTGGTGTTCGTGTGCGGTTACAGGTCGGGGCGCGGGCGGCCACCAACCAGTGACCTACGGGATGCCCCCGATCACAGTGAGCCCCCGGCTCAAGATGAGCCCATTGGCGACTCACTGCGAGCCCCTCCCAGGCTCAGCTGACCTGCTGTCGAATCGACGCAGCCGCTGCAAGGTCCGTCCCTACTTGTGGCGCGCAGACCATGTCGAGCGGGGATGTCAGCGGTTCCGGTCGTCCCCGTCCGGCGTCCGGTAATGGATTCGCTGCTCATCGGGGGTCACGGTGAGGTCGAAGGCGTCCACGTCCGGGCGGCCGTGTGCGGTCCACCATGCGTGCGCTTCCTCGACCTGCTGCCAGAGGTCGGTCGGGCCGCCGTACTCGACCGTGGCGGGGGCGGTCGTGGTGACCGTGGCCCAGGAGGCGTCCGGGGTGACGATCTGGGCGCCGTCCGGGCGGGGGAACACGGTGACGCCGGGCAGGCGCTGCCAGATCAGCAGGGACAGGCCGGGGGTGCGCAGGGCGGCGCCGCCGACCGGGCTGGTGCGGGTGCGCACGACCGACGTGTCGATGGGCGCGGTTTCGGGGATGCCGGGCCGGTCCACCTCCCGGCGCGTCGACATGAACCCCCACGTCGCCGGGATCAGCGGCCCGCCGGCGGTCCCTTGCTCGGTGACGGTGAGGCGGGCGAGCGCCCCGGCCCGGGTCATGCCGCGCGGGCGGACGTCGGCCAGGATCACCCCGCCCGCACGGGTCTGCTCCACCCACGCATACGGCACGCTTTCAGTCGCCACGGTCGCAAGAACCCTGTCGAACGGGGCGTGGACGGGGTCTCCGAGCAGCCCGTCGCCGGTGATGACGGCGGGCCGGTAGCCGGCGTCGGCGAGGCGGCGCCGGGCGGCCTCGGTCAGCTCCGGGTCGATGTCCACGGTGCTGACGTGCTGCGAGCCGAGCCGTTCGCACAGCAGCCCGGCGGTGTACCCGGTGCCGGTGCCGATCTCCAGCACGTCCATGCCGTCGCCGACGTCCAGCAGGTGCAGCAGCCGCAGCATGAAGCCGGGGCGGGTGCTGGAGCTGGTGGACCAGGAGAAACCGGGCTGGTCGGGGTGCTCTTTGCGCTGGGTGACGAGGGTGTCGTCGGAGTAGGCCAGCTCCAGCCAGCGCGCGTCGCGGGCGGTGATGAGTTCGGGCGGGTCGCCGTCGCTGTAGAACTCGGGCACGAACACGTGCCGGGGGACGGTCTCGACCACCCGCCGCCACGCCGGGTCGGTGATGGCGCCCTGCTCGGTGAGCCGGTCGGCCAACGCCACCGCGCGCGCCTTCCAGTCGACGGGGGTGCCGGTCATGCGGTCTCTCCTGTGAGCGTGTCGGCCACGGCGTCGGCGATGGGCGCCCCGGTCTCCTCCTGCAGCCAGGCCCATTGCGCGCCGGGGCCGCATTCCAGGAACCACCATGTTCCGTCGTCGGTCACCGCGAAGTCGAACACGCCCATCTCCAAGCCGAGCGTTCGCAGGTAGGTACGGCAGGAGGAGGCCACGCGGTCGGGGACGGCGGTGATTTCGTACGTCAAAGCGTCGTAGGCGGTCCGAAAATCCTGGCGGACCCGCGGGTCCTGAGTGCGGATCGCGACGGCGTGGATCCGTCCGCCTTTGGTGGCGACGACGCGCACGTCGTGGTCTTGGGCACGTCGGCCTGGAACAGATGCAGCGTCGTGCGACCCGATGCCTCACATCGTTCTCCCCGTAGTCGCGAGCGGACAGTGAACGCGATCAATGACCGCGCCCGTGCCCTCAGGCACTGGACAGTGGCGGGCAAGAAGGGGCGGTCTTGATCAGAACGTCGTGGAGCTCACGGACGGCCGGGCGCTCCCGCTGATCCAGCGGTACGGCTCGGAGCACCTGGCTGCCAACCGCAGTGATCATGTTTGTCCGAGAAGTGACCGGAACGGCATCGAGGACAGCGATGGCTTCCTTCGCTCCCCTGTCAATTCCACCGTTAACGATCGTGCACAGCGCTCTTTGGAGATGAGCCTGAGGCCCAAACTGGTGATCCGATATACGGCTCAAGACCCGCGTCATGTACTGATCGATGGCCGCGTCGACTTCTGGCTCGTTCCCGGCACCCGCGTGGACGAGGAGCCTTGTGTACTCGAGTTGCCCACCGGTCCAGTAGCCCGGCATGACGTCGGGCGGACTTCCCGCTGCCGCAAAGAGGTCTTCGCACATCGCCAACGTCCGCTGAGCGTCAGAGTGTCGTCCCACGAGCCCGAGCGCCTTCGCGTGGCTACAGGTCACCAGCGCCTTTCCCAAGGTCGGTTGCTGACCTGCGAGACGCATGGCATCTCGAGTCAACCCCAATGCCGCTTCAGGAGAACGCTGGCCATACCGGCCGTTCCCTGCCTCGGTGGATCGAATGGCGAGCTGCAACTCCAGATCCCCGGTGGCGGCGGCGCTCTCCTTCGCCGTACGCCACCAGCGGATAGCGGCCCCGTGATCGCCAAGACGCGTCAGCACATTGGCGTGGAGTGTCGCGAGCGCCGCTTCGACTCGTTTCAGCTCGGTCAGTTCCTTGGCACCGGCGACCTGGAGTTGGCGTTTGAGGGCCACCAAGTCGATCAGCAGGTCCTCGCGGACCTGGAGGGGCGGCCGGGTGCGAAGCGCATAAAGATGATCGTTGCAGGCGAGATGCCAGTCGTTGAGATCGCGGGGTTCGGTCGTCAGGAAAAGATCGACCAGGCGGCGCATCGACTCGGCGCCCAGGGCGCCCGCTCCTAGGCCCAGATAGGTGAACAGTTGGAGTGCGACGCGGCGTCTCACATCGTTCTCCCCGAAGTCGGGAGTGGGACCGTGATCCACGGTACCCGCGGCATCCCGCTCCTGGGGAGGGCGCTTCACCCCGATGATCTTCTGGTCTCGGTTCTCCGGGAGCTTGAACCACAGCAGGTCGGGCGGAATACGGAGGGTTCTGGCCCAGGGGATGAGCCGATCGAGATCGGTGACGGGCGGGCCGCTTTCAATACGGCTGAGTTGCGTCTGCGTCATTCCCAGCCAGTGCCCGACGAGTTCTTGGGACAGCGGCTTGTGCCCGTGAAACGGGTGATGCCTGTAAGCGCGGATGGCGTGGCCGATGTGCCAGTCCTCCAGCGCCTTGCGGAGCGGCTCGGCCTGCCAGAAGTCCGGCGGCACCTCGGGCGGGGCGTGGAAACGGTCGCGGGCCCTGGCCTGGCAGGGCGCACACCGCCCGCCGGAGTTGTCGCGGGCCAATCGGCCGCCGCAAGCGCGACAAAAGCGGACAGGAGCTCGCCCGTTCACCTGCATCGACCACCCTTCGCACTCGATCCATTACACACAGTTTAAACATCTAGTCGAACCCGGTGTGGATCGCTTATACGAGATGCGCATAGCGATCAGACGCGTCGCCTAATGATCACTTCCAGGTCGGCTGGACCGTCGTCCCGACGCGATCACAGGCTTGTCCTCCCCGCCTCCCAGGAACACCGCAGCGGCGGCCGGCGGCTGCGGGGATGACCGGCCGCTCGGACAAGAAGGGCCGACATGGCGACGAGTGTCCCCCCGGACTCCCGGGTCAGATGTCAGCCCTGCGATCAACGATCCCGCGCGCAGGGAATGACACCGATGAGCATGTGGCCGCACCAAAGGCAAGTCACGCTGATCGCGCTGCCGAACGCGCCGTACTGGGCCCGGCGGCACACTGAGGCGATCTTGAATGAATGGCGGGTCCGCGCCGTGGCGGCCGATGCCGCGCTGGTCGTCACGGAACTGGTCACCAATGCCGTGAAGGCCACGGGCCTGCTGGACGCGGCGGCCTACCAGGACTACGCCCTCCGACCGCAGTCGGTGCCGTACGCCAAGCTCGTGGCGGCGGGCGTCGTCCGGCTGCGCCTGTCGCACTCCCCCGGCCGCCTGCTCGTCGAGGTGTGGGACCGGTGCGACGATCCCCCGGACGAGCAGCTCCCCGACTTCGTCTCCGAGGGCGGCCGAGGGCTGTTCATCGTCGGCGCCTACTGCGAGAAGTGGGGCTGGTACCCGGCGCAAGGCGGCGGGAAGGTCGTGTGGGCCGAGTTGGCGGCGCCATGAGGCGCCCCAGGGTCGGCCGGCCCGCCATGGCCCCTCGCGCCTGGCATGCGCGACGCCAGGCGCGGATGACGCAGGACGCGCCGGCGGACGACCGCCGCGTCGCAGTTGCCAGTCGCCATGTGGCGCGCGGGTACCCGGTCATGTCCAAGACGGTTGACGGGCGGGGGTGAGATGGGGCCGGGGGCCATCTTGGTGCTCTGGCACGATCCCCCGACGGTGCCGGTGAGCAGCGGAACCGCCAGGTCGGCAGGTGACGGCGTCGAAGTGCGTCGGTCCCGACGCCACCGGTCGCATGCGGTGCCCGGTCGGGGCGACGCCTTGCTCGATGGTGACGTCGAAGCAAGACGTCGCCCCGGCTGCCGGCGATCGGGCAGGGGGCCGTCACGCGAGGTCGAACCGCATCGCCGACCGGGTCGGACCGATCCGGACGCCGCGGGAACCGACCGGCTCGACGAAGGCGGTCGCCCTCGGTGAGCGCCGCGGACAGCAGGTCGTTCTCTTCTTCGGTGTCACGGCCGGTGCACGCGGGTGTGTGCCGCCGGTCGCTGTCGCCGCACCTGTGCTCCCGGCTCGCCGGTGTGGACCGGACGTGCTTGAGCAGGGCTTTCGGATCGGTTTCCCCGGGTCCCAAGCGGGTGACATCCGGTGCCTTGGGGGCGTAGCACAGGGAGACGCAGCACGTCACGGCCTCCTTCGCGCCGCCGGGACGACGCGGATGGTGCTTCCAGGGGTCACGACGGGTTCTCTTCGGGGGCGTAGAAGTTGGTGGTGTTGGCGACGGCGGTGGCGACCTCCTTGGGGTCGCCACCGGCGGCCTCGTAGGCGCGTCCCCATGCCTCGCTGCTCGCGATGATGCTGCGCCGTCCCTCGTCGGTCAGGTGGAAGGTGTTCTCGTCGGGCTTGGCCGCGCCCGTCAGGTGCAGGGCCAGGCCCAGAAGGGTGAGGTCCCAGCCGACGCCGACGGCGCCGGGCCCGTACGTGCCCCACATGTCCGGCGGCACGTCGGCCGTGTGGCGCAGCTCCAGCAGGGTGCCGTCGCCCTCGCTCGACAGGCGGACCTCGACCTCGGAGAAGCCGGGGTTCGGGCCGAACAGCCAGCTGACCTTGAGCAGGCGGGGCGGCTCGCACTGCAGGATCTCGCCGCCGGCGTTGCCCTGGAGCTGGTAGGTGCCTCCCTCGCGCAGGTCCCCGGTGACGGGCAGGAACCAGCGGCTCAGCCGCTCGGCGTTCGTGCAGGCGTCCCACACGTCCTCGACGTCCGCGTCGTAGCGGCGACGCATCGTGATGACCTTGCGCTCGCCGTTGAGCAGTTCGCGGTGTGCTCGGTTGATCTGGTCCACGAAGTCCATCAGGTGTCCTTTGTCTCGTCTGCCGTGCGGCGCTCGCGCTTGCCGCGGGCCAGTTCCGTGGCGAGGGCGTCCAGGCGTTGGCTCCAGAAGCCGCGGAAGCGCTCCAGCCAGTCGTCGATCTCCTGCAGCGGGCCCGGTTCGACGGAGTAGAGCCGCCGGGTGCCCTGGGCTCGTACCCTGGCGAACCCGTTGTCACGCAGCACCCGCAGGTGCTGGGACACGGCGGGCTGGGAGATCCCGAACTCGCGCTGGATCACGGCGGTGAGCTCGCCCGAACTGTGCTCACCGTCGGCCAGCAGTTCCAGGATCCGCCGCCGGACCGGATCGCCGAGGACGTCGAACGCGTGCACGCCGCGATAATTTCAGTCGCGACTTATATAAGTCAAGGCGGAAGCAAAACCCGGTGCGGAGCGCCTGACCTGGGAGGAGATGCGTGGCTGGGCCCTCGGTGCCCGTCTGGATCAGGTGCTCGGGCGAGCCATGCCGCGGTCGGAGCGCGGGCGTTCGAAGGTTTTCGGGGGCTGAGGCGGCGGAGGCACGGGCGGGCGCGGACACCTTGCCGCCGATGCCGCTTTCCCAGGTGACCTCGTCCTCGGTGTCCGACGGACTTGGCGTGCGTCGCCTTCCGGAGAGGGTGCGGAGGGGGGGCCGTGGTCGCCGGAAGGCGGGGCCGGATGGACCTTCCGGCGACCACGGGGCCTGGGGTGAAAGAAGGCTCAGGTCAGGTCATGCGCGGCCAAGCGCTCCTCCCCCGTGCGTTCGGCGGCCGCCGAGGCGGCCGAACGCCGGCGCCGCCGCGTCGAACCGGTCGGGCCTGAGCCGTGCGGGGGAAGATCGTGGCCGCCGGAAGGCGGGGCCGGACGGACCTTCCGGCGGCCACGGGGCGGGGGGCGAAAGCTTCGGTCACGTGAGGTCGTACACGTCCAGGCGACCGCACATGCCGAGACGGCGGTCGGCGGGGGCCGGGGCTTCGCGGTGGTGCAGTTCGGCGTCGCGCAGGTGCGTGATGTCCCCCTTGCGCAGGGCGGCCAAGTGCTCCCCTGTGCGTTCGGCGGCCGCGAGGGCGCCCGCGCGCCAGCGCCGCTCCCACTCGTCGAACCGGTCGGACTTGAGGCGCACGGCGGCGGCGTAGAAGTCGTCCATGGCGGACGCGTCCCCGGACTCGACGCGGCGGCGCAGGTCGAGGAAGCCCTCGATGGCCAGGTCGCGGCGGCGCCGGGCCGACTCCTCGTTCGCGGCGTGCACGTGGGCGCCGTCGGCGAGCGCGGCGGCCTTCTCGTAGGCGGACGGGTCGGCCAGCACGTCGGGCGGGAACGTGAACACCGCGTCGCCCGCCTCGGGCAGCCCGCTGTTCTGCATGACGACGACGATGCGCAGGTCGCCGTCGTTGACCGCGCGGTGGACGGTGCCGGGCGTGAACCACACGACGGTGCCGGGGGTCAGCGGCGTCTCGGCGAACCCCTTGCGGTTCAGTGTCTGGACGCGTCCGGCGCCGCCGACCACCACGTAGGCCTCGGCGCAGGTCAGGTGGACGTGCGGGGAGCCGCCGCACAGCCCGTCCGCCGTGGGCCAGTCGTAGACGCGCAGCCCGGACACTCCGACGCCGCCGGGGAAGGTGCTCACCATGTCTGTTCCTTCGCGTGCGCCTCGATGCGGTCGCGTTCCCAGGCAGTGTCGGCGACCACGACGCGGTGCGCCAGGTCCAGGGTGTCTCCCGGCTCGAGGACGAGCTCGTCGAAGAAGGCGAAGGACGGGTTGACGGCGGCGAACGGCTCGGACCGCACGAACCAGCGGGTGCGCGCGCCCGGCGGGTCGACGAACAGCAGCGTGGAGGCGCGGTCGACCTCGTCGTGCCGGCCGACGAAGGCCAGCCACGGGGCGGGCCGCCCCATCATCTCCTCGCCGCCTCGGCCGTCGGGCGCGATGATGTCGCCGCCGGTGAACGAGCGGGGGCCGCGCCAGAACAGCCCGGTGTACCCGGCCAGTTCCCGTCCGTTGGTGGTGGGGCTGCCGAAGACGAGGGGCTCGTCGCGGACGTTGCGCAGCGAGGTGGTGAAGGTCAGCGTCCACGCGCCGTCGGCCACGCCGTGGACGGTGAAGGCGCGGTTCTCGTCGATCCAGTGCTCGCCGGCCTGGGTGTGCCAGGTGAGGCGTTCGGCGACGAGCACGCGGCCGTCGCCGCAGGCGAGCTCGGTGAACTCTTCGTGCCGCATGGTGCCGACGTTGGGCAGGTCCACGTAGCCCTTGCCGCGGACGTAGGTGCCGCCGCCCCAGAAGTTCTCCCCCGACACGTGGGACGCGGTCATCTGGATGCCCTTGTGCCAGCGGTGGTCGTGGGGGCGGTACGCGGTGACCACGTCCCCGGCGAGGGTGCGCACCGGGTGCATGTAGGGCTTCGGACCTTCGAACGGGTCCATGTGCGGGGTGTGGACGTAGCGGAGGATTTCCACGTCCCCGGCGAGGACGCGGAGCGCGTCGGCTGTGTGCTCCAGTCTCACGACACCGCCTCCACTGCCCGGGTCGGGGGCGCCCAGCCCGGGGCGCCGCCGTGCAGGTGGTGGTAGAAGGGGTCGTCGGGGGTGAGTTCGGCGCGCGCGACGGGCCGTCCGGTGAACGCCGACTTGTAGATGCCGGTGACGAGTTCCAGCGCCTGCCGTCCGCCGCGGCCGCTGGTCGGCGGGCGTTCGCCGCGTTCGACGCAGTCGAGCAGCGCGCTGAGCTGCGCCAGGTGGGAGCTGGGGACTTCGGCTTGCGGGGCCGTCCACGCCGCGGCGGTCTCTTCGGACACGTGCGGGGCCGGGGTGTAGACCCAGTCGCCGTCGCCGTACCCGTACAGGTGGCGCAGTTCGACGGTGGCGTCGGTGAAGTCGAAGCGGAGGTAGCTCTCCTCGCGGGGCGACAGGACGCTGTTCAGCACGGTCGCCATGGCGCCCGATTCGAACCGCACCGTAGCCAGGGAGACGTCCTCGGTCTCGACGCGGCGGTCGAGGCGTCCGGCCATGGCGCGCACCTCCGCCCACTCGCCGAGCAGCGCCAGCATGAGGTCCATCTGGTGGACGCCGTGGCCGAGCGTGGGGCCGCCGCCCTCGGTGGCCCACCGGCCGCGCCACGGGACGTCGAAGTAGTCCTGGTCGCGGTACCAGGCGGTGACGCACTGGGCGACGAGGGGGCGGCCCAGCGCGCCGGCGTCGATGAGCCGGCCGAGCCGCCGCGCCCCCGACCCGAACCGGTGCTGGAAGACGACGGCCGCGTACGGGCCGTCCGCCCCCTCGGCCGCCGTGATCGTGTCGTATTCGGCCAGCGACAGGCACGGCGGCTTCTCGCACAGCACCCACGCGCCGGCGTTCAGGCAGGCGACGACCTGCGCGGCGTGCGCGGCGGGCGGGGTGCACACGTGCACCAGGTCGGGGCGGGCCTCCTCGAGCATCCGGTCCAGGTCGGTGTAGGCGGCGGGGATCTCGTGCTCGGCGCAGAACGCCTCCACGCGGGCGGCGTCGACGTCCATCGCCGCGACGACCTCGGCGCGGGCGCGTTCGGCGCGCAGCGCGGGCAGGTGGCAGATCCGCGCGATGCCGCCCGTCCCGACGATCGCGACCCTGGCCTTGCGGGCGCCGGTCATCGGATCACCACGGTGGTGAGGGACCGCGGGGCCAGGTCGACCGACAGGCGCTTGCCCTTGGCGGCGGCGACGTCGGCGCGGGCGAGCGAGCGCTCGGAGTCGGTGACGTAGGCGGCGGGGCGCCGTACGGCCTGGTCGAGGGCCAGGTCGGCGCGGGTGGCGGCGCCGGTGTTGAGGATCTCCACGACGCGCGAGCCGTCGGCGTTGCGGAACGCGGAGATCTTCACGTCCGGGTCGGCGGCGGTCGCCCGCACCCGGTGCGCGCCCGGGCGGATGAACCGGCTGTAGGCGGCCATCGCCCACAGCCGCTTGGACACCCGGTAGGAGTCGCCGGGGTCGGCGATCTGGATGAACGCGCGGGTCGCGCCGAGCGAGGCGCCGAGCCAGTAGAGGTAGCCGTTGGCGCTGCCGGTGGTCAGGGTGTGGTGGATGTCCTCGGCGATGGTCATGCCGTCAGAGCCGCTGCCGTCGTCCCAGTTCTCGTTCCAGGTGGCGCCGTCGGGGTTCCACTCCGACATCCAGGTGTGCTTGCGGGTGGGCTGCGGCTGGTCGGCGCTGCTGGAATAGCGGTGGCCGGTGTAGGTGGTGATGTACCGGCGCGCCTCGGGGTCGGCTTCGATGGCGCGGGTGTAGTCGAGCTGCCCCATCCACCCGGTGTGCTCGCAGCAGATGACGCCGAGCCCCGCCTTGCGGGCGACCGGGCCGAGGATCTTGGTGAACTCGACCGCCTGGGCGGGGGTGAAGAGCATGGACGCGTAGCTCGCCGTGTAGTCGGGCTCGTTGGTGAAGGCGAGGTCGCTGATGCGGATGCCTTCCTTCTTGTAGAACTCGGCGAACTTGACGAGGTACTTCGCGTACGCCTTGCGCCAGTCGCCGCTCTCGCAGTCCGTCCCGGACAGGCCGCACAGGTAGCCGCCGTTGGCGTCGTCGCCGTTGGTCTTCATGTAGGCGGGGGCGCTCCAGGCGTTGGCGTAGAACCGCGTCACGCCGTACTTCTTGGCCTCCTTGGCGAACCAGACCTGCCCGCCGTCGTCGCCGTCCCACACGTACTTGGGCGGCGCGTCCGGGCCTCCGGGGTCCTCGGGCTGGATCGACTTCATGTGGTCGTACACGTCGTCGGCGGAGGAGCCGATGCCCAGCCGGATGATGGACAGGCCCGCGCCCTTGTCCTTGCTGAGCAGCAGGTCCATCACCTCGCGGCCCTTCTCGGGCGACAGGCCGCGCGCGCCGCGGATCAGGGTGGCCCGCTGGAACGCGATGGAGATCCCGAACCCGTCGATCGGCTGCAACCGGTCCGAGAAGCGCACGCTGCCGCCGGTCGCGGCGGCCTGGGCCGGGACGGCGGTCACGGCGCCCAGGCAGGCGGCGGCCGTGAGCACGGTGGCGATCCGGCGCGGACGACCGATGGGCAAGCGCTTACTCGAAGGGGTGGTCGAGTCCGTTCGTCCGTTCATGGGAGCTTCAGCCTTTCGTCGCGCCGGCGGTCAGACCGCCGATCAGCTGGCGTTCGGCGACGGTGTAGAAGGCCAGGGCGGGCGCCATGGCGAGCACCACGTAGGCCAGGATGCGGGCGGTGTCCTCGGCGTACTGCCCCTTGAACTGCTGGACGCCGACGGGGATCGTCCACCAGTCCGGCTCGGTGAACACCAGCAGCGGGAGGAAGAAGTTGTTCCAGCTCGTCACGATGGCGAGCACCGTGACGGTGGCGAGCGCGGGCCGGGCCATCGGCAGCAGGATCCGCCAGAAGAACCCGAACGCGCTGCAGCCGTCGATGATGGCCGCCTCCTCCAGCTCGCCGGGGACGTTCCGGAAGAAGCCGCGCAGGATGATGATCGTCATGGGCAGGCCGAAGGCGGCCTGCGGCAGGACCACGCCGAGCGGGTTCTCCAGCAGCCCGAACGTGCGCAGCATGATGAACAGCGGCAGGATCGCGACCGCGAACGGGAACATCAGCCCGATCGTGAACAGCGTGAACACCACCTCGCGGCCGCGGAAGGCGAAGCGGGCGAACACGTACGCCGCCATCGCCGACGCCGCGACGGTGACCAGCGCGGTGGCCAGCGCGATCCCGGTGCTGTTGGCGATCTGCCGCCAGAACGCGCCCGACTGCAGCAGGTCGGTGTAGTTCTCGGTGACCCAGTGGCGGGGCGGGCCGAACGGGTTGCTGGACAGCTCGCTGGTGTCCTTGAACCCCGACACCAGCCCGTACAGCAGCGGGACGACGATCGCCGCCCCGACCACCCAGATGATCGCGTGCATGGACAGCCCGCGCAGCCAGGACCAGATCCGGGGGGAGCGGGACTCGACGGCGGTGGGGGTCATCGGCGGCCTCGCATGCTGGTGACGGCGCCCTCCAGGTCGCGGCGCAGGACGTAGCGCTGGTAGAAGAGCGCGAAGACGAAGCTGATCAGGAACATCACGACGCTGATCGCGCTGGCGTAGCCGACCTGGTAGCGCTTGAAGCCGAACTGGAACATCGTCACGGCCATGGTCTCCGAGGCGTGCACCGGCCCGCCCGCGGTGGTCACCCACACCAGGTCGAACAGCTGGATCGCGCCGATCACCGACAGGAACACGCTGATCCGGATGGTCGGGCCGAGCAGCGGCAGGGTGACGTGCCGGAACCGCTGCCAGGGGCCGGCCCCGTCGATCGCGGCGGCCTCCAGCACGTCCTTGGGGATGCTCTGCAGCCCGGCCAGGTAGAGGATCATGTGGAAGCCGAAGTACTTCCACGTCATCACCAGGAACAGGGTGATG
This sequence comes from Actinomadura viridilutea, assembly GCA_003001795.1. Lineage (GTDB taxonomy): Bacteria > Actinomycetota > Actinomycetes > Streptosporangiales > Streptosporangiaceae > Spirillospora > Spirillospora viridilutea. The sequence goes on from PVNI01000003.1 coordinate 246,689, forward strand.
AGCACGGTGTCGGACGAGGCGAACCAGGTGATGCCGAGGTCGCCCAGTCCGATCAGGTCCATGATGTGGTCGGCCAGGCCGCTGTCGGGGGCGAAGATCATGGTGAACAGCACACCGGTGATCACCTCCGACAGCACGTACGGCGCGAAGAACAGCAGCCGGTAGAACGCGCGGCCGCGCAGGTTCTGGTTGAGCAGCACGGCCATGGCCAGCGCGAACGGCAGCTGGACGACGACCGACAGCGCGATGAGGACGAACCCGCGCCACAGGTCGCCGAGGAACACCTCGTCCTTGAACAGCTTGACGAAGTTCTCCAGGCCGACGAAGTCGTCCGGCCAGCCGAACCCGCCCCAGCGGAACAGGCTGGTGTAGAGGGCGAACAGGATCGGCACCAGGACCAGGGCCGCGAACAGCGCCAGCGCGGGCAGCAGGAACCCGACGATCGTGGCCCGCTCGCGCAGGCGGCGGCGCCCGGCTCGGACGCGGCGCTGCCGGGCGGGCGGCGCCGCCGCGTCCGAGCCGGGAGGGGACTTGCGGACCGAGACGGTCATCGGCGCGCTCACTGGCCCTTGGCGGCCCGGGTCACGGCCTGCGCCACCTGCTCCGGCGTGGCCTTGCCGGCGATCAGGGCGGCCGTCTGGTCGTTGACCTCCTGGCCGACGGCGGGCGGGAACGCCTGGTCGAAGTACTGCTGGAAGCCGGTCGCCTTGTTGAGGGTCTCCCACACGGTCCTGAGGTTGGGGTCCTTGATCGCGCTTTCCGCGCCCTTGGTGATGGGCAGGTAGGCGCCGGACGCGACGCGCTTTCGATCGTTTTCGACCGAGGCGAAGAACTTCAGGAACTCGATGGCCGTGTCCGAGCCGTCGCGGGCGATCGCGTTGCCGCCACCGCCGCCGAACACCTCGGTCACCGCGCCGCTGCCGCCCTCGACGGCGGGGAACGGGAAGAAGCCCAGGTCGTCACCGAGCCCCTTGCCCATCTCCTTCTGCACGTTGGGCGCCCACTGCCCCATCAGCTCCATGGCGGTCTTGCCGTTGCCCATCAGCGCGGCCTGCCCGTTGGTCGACGGGTAGCTGGCGCCGAGGAAGCCGTTCTGGAAGGGCTGCAGGTCGACCAGCTCCTTCAGGTGCCGTCCGGCCTGCACGAACGGGTCGGCGGTGAAGTCGTTGGTCTTGGCGGCCTCCTGCACGGCGGCCACTCCCCCGACCCGGATGGCCAGGTAGGCCCAGTAGTAGTGGCCGGGCCACTTCTCCTTGCCGGCCAGCGCGATCGGGGTGATGCCGGCGGCCTTGAGCTTGCGGACGGCCTCCAGGAACTCGCCCCAGGTGGCGGGCGGCTTTTCGATCTTGGCCTTTTCGAAGTGCGCCTTGTTGTACCAGAACCCCACCATGCCGATGTCGTAGGGGACGGCGTAGGTCTTGCCGTCGAACTGGTACGCCTGCCGCGCGATCGGCGACAGGTCGTTGATCCAGGAGGCGACGTCGTCGGTGATGTCCCGCACCAGCCCGGCGTCGACCTGCTGCTTGAGCACGCCGCCTCCCCAGGTGTGGAAGATGTCCGGCAGCTTCCCGGAGGCGGTCTGCGCGGTCATCTTCGACTTGTAGGCGTCGTTCTCCATCGAGTTCTGCTTGATGGTGACGCCCTCGTGCGCGGCCTGGAACTCCTGGACGGCCTGCCTCCACAGGGTCTTGCCGGGCTCGGTGGTGGCGATGTTCCACCACTCGATGTTCTTGTCCGACGAGCCGGAGCCGCCGCAGGCGTTGAGAAGGGGGACGGACAGACCGGCCAGCCCGGCGGCGGCCAGGAACGTGCGGCGGGAGAGCTGTGAGGTGCCCATCGGTCCTCCTGGGCTCGGGGGTGGGTCGGGCTTGCGACAGGTGGATTCGAGACAGGTGAGTTCGAGACGGGCGGCTCCCCGCCCGTCTTCGAAACTTTTCGAAATCCTGCGATATGTGGTGTTGCCGAGGAACTCTAAGTAAGGGCCTTCTTGTGGTCAAGACCTCAACCCGACCCATGGGATAAGCAGGCAACGGGGACTGTTGGACATCGAAAGATTGCGATACTGTTCGCAATCGTCCATCGGGGAGGAGCGCCCATGTCCGACCAGCCGTCCCGTCCGACCCTCGCGCTGATCGCGTCGGAGGCAGGGGTGTCCCCCGCCACGGTCTCCAAGGTGCTCAACGGCCGCACCGACGTGGCTCCGGCGACCCGCGAGCGGGTCGAGGCGCTGCTGCGCACGCACAACTACGCCGGTCCCGGCGGCGGGCGGCGCGCCCGCCGGTCCGGGCTGATCGACCTGGTGCTGGCCGGGCTGGACAGCCCGTGGGCGGTGGAGATCCTGCGCGGCGTGGAGGCCGAGTGCGCCGAGCGCGGCATCGGCGTGGTGGTCTCCCTCGTCCGCGACGACGACGCCCGCCCGCCGAGCTGGCAGAACCTGCCCGCGCTGCACCACAGCGACGGGGTGATCCTGGTGACCTCCCGGATGACCCGCCAGCAGCGCCGCCAGCTGGAACGCGCCGGGGTCGGGCTGGTGCTGGTCGACCCGGTCAACCTGCCCGACGCCGACATCGCCAGCGTCGGCGCCACCAACTGGGCGGGCGGCCTGGCCGCGACCGAGCACCTGCTGGAGCTCGGCCACCGCCGGATCGCGATGATCGGCGGCCCGGCCGACATGCTGTGCACCCAGGCCCGGGTGGACGGCTACCGCACCGCGCTGGAGCGGGCCGGGATCGAGGTCGACCGGGAGCTGATCCGCTACGGCGACTTCCGGCACCGCGGCGGCTTCGCCCGCACCCGCGAGCTGCTGGAACTGCCCGAACGGCCGACCGCGATCTTCGCGGGCAGCGACGAGCAGGCCATGGGCGCCTACGAGGCCGCCCGGCAGGCCGGGCTGCGCATCCCCGAGGACCTCAGCGTGGTCGGCTTCGACGACCTGCCGATGTGCGAATGGATGTCGCCCCCGCTGACCACCGTCCGCCAGCCGCTGGAGGAGATGGGCCGGACCGCCGCCAGCAAGCTGCTGCAGCTGCTGGACGGCCGGCCGCTGCTGAGCCCGCGCGTGGAGCTGGCCACCGAGCTGCGCGTGCGGCACTCCACCGCGCCGCCCCCGACCGCCTGACCGCCGCCGGCGGCCGGTCCGCCCTGTCCGGATCCGGCCGCCCCCTCGGCCCGTCCGCCGGCCCCGTCCGGCCCTGCCCGTTCGCCCCCGCCCGTCCGACCGCACGTCCGACCGCACGCCCGTTCCCGTCCGACCGACGCGTTCGACCGCCGCCGTTCGAGCGCCCTTGTCGACCCCCTCGCCCTGACCGCCGAACGCCCGCACCGTCCCGCCGTGCCGCGCGCGGGCGCCGACGCACCCCCACGCATCCCTCGGAGGACTCATGACGGAAGCGCTCCCGCACAACGCGGGCGTGGACAGCGCACCCTGGCGCGACCCCCGGCTGCCCATCGCCGACCGCGTCGCCGACCTGCTCGCCCGGATGACCGTGGAGGAGAAGGCCGGCCAGCTCGGCTCGTTCTGGGCGATGCCCGCCGAGCCCGGGGCCCCGGTGGCGCCGCACGAGGACGACGCCGACGAGCCCCTGCCCGGCGACCGGCCGCAGGCGCTCGACGAGCAGGCCCGGTCGGGGCTGGGGCAGCTGACGCGCGTGTTCGGCACGGCGCCGGTCGCCCCCGCCGAGGGCGCCGCCCGGCTGCAGGAGCTGCAGCGCGTGGTCGCGTCCGCCAACCGGTTCGGGCTGCCGGCCATCGCGCACGAGGAGTGCCTGACCGGCTTCATGACCTGGCAGGCCACGGTGTTCCCCAGCCCGCCCGCGTGGGGCGCCAGCTTCGACCCCGACCTGGTGCGCGAGATGGCCGCCGCGATCGCCGCGTCGATGCGGCGCGCCGGCGTCCACCAGGGGCTCGCGCCCGTGCTGGACGTGGTGCGCGACGCCCGCTGGGGCCGCACCGAGGAATGCATCGGCGAGGACCCCTACCTGGTCGGGACCATCGGCACCGCGTATGTGAAGGGTCTGGAGAGCTCCGGGATCGTCGCCACGCTCAAGCACTTCGTCGGGTATTCGGCGTCGCGGGACGCGCGCAACATGGCCCCGACAGCCGCCGGGCCGCGCGAGGTCGCCGACGTGCTGCTGGAGCCGTTCGTCATGGCGCTGCGCGAGGGGCGCCCCCGGGCCGTCATGAACTCCTACACCGACGTCGACGGCGTCCCCGCCGCGGCCGACGAGCGGCTGCTGACCCGGCTGCTGCGCGACGAGCTCGGCTTCACCGGGGTGGTGGTGGCCGACTACTTCAGCATCTCCTTCCTGCAGACGCGGCACGGGGTGGCCGGGTCGCGCGCGGAGGCGGCGGCGCGCGCGCTGAAGGCCGGCATCGACATCGAGCTGCCGTCGGCGCGCTGCTACGGCGAGCCGCTGGTGGAGGCGGTGCGCAAGGGCGACGTGCCCGAGGAGCTGCTCGACCGGGCCGCGGCGCGGGTCCTCACGCTCAAGGCGGAGCTGGGCCTGCTGGACGGGTTCGAACCCGAGGAGCCCGCCGACCCCGAGGAGCCGGCGGACGGCGCGCTGTCGTTCGACCCGCCCGCGCACCGCCGGCTGGCGCGGCGGCTGGCCGAGGAGTCGATCGTCCTGCTCGCCGACGACGGCGCGCTGCCGCTGCGCCGGGACGCCCGGGTCGCTCTGGTCGGTCCGCTGGCCGACGAGCGGTACGGGATGATGGGCTGCTACGCGTTCCCCAACCACGTCGGCCGGTCGGATCCGGACCTGCCGCTGGGCGTGGAGTTCCCGACCCTGGCCGACGCGCTGCGCGAGGAGTTCGCCGACCTGCGCGTCGTTCCGGGCGGCGGCGTGCTGGACGCCGAGGACGGCGAGATCGCCGACGCCGTCGCCGCCGCGCGGGACGCCGAGGTGTGCGTGCTGGCGCTGGGCGACCTGTCCGGGATGTTCGGACGCGGCACGTCCGGCGAGGGCTGCGACGCCGAGACCCTGGAGCTGCCGGGGCGGCAGGCCGAACTCGCCGAGGCCGTCCTCGCCACCGGGACGCCGACCGTCGTGGTGATGCTGTCGGGACGCCCGTACGCGCTGGGCGGCATCGCGGACCGCGCCGCGGCGGTCGTCCAGGCGTTCTTCCCCGGCGAGGAGGGCGGCGCGGCTCTGGCGGGCGTCCTCACCGGACGCGTCGAGCCCCGGGGACGGCTCCCGGTGAGCATGCCGCGCAGGCCCTACGGCGCCCCGGTCGTGTACCTGCGGTCCCGCTTGGACTCCCCGCACCAGTGGAGCACGGTGGACTCCACGCCGCTGTTCCCGTTCGGGCACGGGCTGAGCTGGACGCGGTTCGCCTACGAGGAGCTCACCGTCGACCCTGTCGCGGCGACCGACGGGTCGGTGCGGGTCAGCGCGGTCGTGCGCAACGCGGGCGACCGGGCCGGCACGGAGGTCGTCCAGCTCTACCTGGCCGACCCGGTGGCGTCGGTCGTGCGGCCCACGCGCTGGCTGGCCGGATGGGCCAAGACGCGCATCGAGCCGGGGCAGGCCGTGCGGGTGGAGTTCACGGTGCACGCCGACCGCACCTCGTTCACCGGCCCCGACATGACCCGCGTCGTCGAGCCGGGTGTCATCGAGGTGCTCGTGGGGCGGTCCAGCGAGGACCTGCCGCTGCGCGGATCGTTCACCCTTGAGGGTCCGCGGCGCGAGCTCGGCCCCGACCGTGTCCTGACCGTCCCCGTCGAGGTGATCCCGCTGTGAATCCGTCGAGAACCTTCCGCAACCCGATCCTGCCGGGCGTGCACCCCGACCCGTCCGTCTGCCGGGTCGGCGCCGACTACTACCTGGTGACCTCCACGTTCGAGTGGTTCCCCGGCCTGCCGGTGTACCACAGCCGCGACCTGGTGCACTGGCGGCCGCTCGGGCACGTCCTGGACCGGCCGTCCCAGCTCGACCTCGACGGGATCCGCCCGTCGGCCGGGCTGTACGCGCCGACGATCCGCCACCACGACGGCGTCTTCTACGTGGTGTGCACGCTGGTCGACGGGCCCGGCCACTTCGTGGTGACCGCGACGGACCCGGCCGGGCCCTGGTCGGAGCCGACCTGGCTGGAGGGCTCGGGCATCGACCCGTCCCTGTTCTTCGACGACGACGGACGCGCGTGGTTCACCGCGACCCGGCCCTTGACGACCGGGGAGCTCAACGACGGGTGCCAGATCTGGCTGCGCGAGTTCGACCCCGCGACCCTGCGCCTGACCGGGCCCGAACACGTGATCTGGGAGGGCGCGGTCAAGAACGCGATCTGGCCGGAGGCCCCCCACCTTTACAAGATCGACGGCCGGTACGTGCTGCTGACGGCCGAAGGCGGCACCTTCCACGACCACGCGGTGATGGTCGCCCGCTCCGACACCGTCACCGGCCCCTACGAGGGCAACCCGCGCAACCCCGTGCTGACGCACCGGCACCTCGGCCTGGACTATCCGATCGTGGGCACGGGCCACGCCGACCTGGTCGACACCCCCGACGGCGAATGGTGGATGGTGCTGCTGGCCTGGCGTCCGTACGGGGGCTACTACTGCAACCTCGGCCGCGAGACGTTCCTGACGCCCGTCCGCTGGGAGGACGGCTGGCCCGTGGCGGGGCCGGTCGAGGCCGTCCACGAAGCACCCTCGCTTCCCGAGCACCGGTGGCCCGCCGCCCCGGCCTGCGACCACTTCGACGCCCCGGAACTGGCGCCGTGCTGGAACATGCTGCGCACGCCGCGCGAACAGTGGTGGAGCCTGACCGACCGGCCCGGCCACCTGCGGCTGCGGCCGCGCCGCCACACGCTCGCGGACCTCGCCAACCCGGCGTTCGTCGGACGGCGCCAGCAGCACATGGACTTCGCCGCGTTCGCGGCCATGGAGTTCACACCGCGCCGGCCGGGCGAGCAGGCGGGACTCGCCCTGGTCCTCAACCACGAGTTCCACGTGCTCTTGGTGTCCACCGCCGACGGGCTGCGCCTCGTCCGCCGCGAGGGCGGGCGGGACACGGTGCTCGCCGTGCACGCGCCCGCGCCCGGCCGGGTCTGGCTGGGTTTCGAGGCCCACGGGCAGGACTACCAGGCGCGCTTCGCCACCCGCCCCGGCCGGTGGGAGCCCCTGGGCGAGCCGTTCGACGGGCGCATGCTCAACACCCAGACGGCGGGCGGTTTCACCGGCGTCTACGTCGGCATGTACGCGTCCGGCCCCGACCCCGACAACGTCGCCGACTTCGACTGGTTCGAGTACCGCCCGCTGGACGGCACGGAGGTCTGAGGCAGGCGCCGGCCCTCGATCGACGCCGCCCCGCGTCAGGTCCGCGGCGGCCGTTCCACCTCGGCCCACAGGCTGGGCAGGTTGACGACGATGCCCTCCTGCGTGCTGCGGGCGATCACCACGACCGCCTCCTCGTCCGGGGACGGGTTCTCCTCCCGGTGCGGGACGTAGGGCGGGACGAACACGTAGTCGCCGGGCTCGGTCTCCACCCGGACCTCGCGGTCGCCTTCGGCGAACACGAACACCGGGTGCCCGGACACCACGTAGATCGCCGTCTCGGCCTCGCCGTGGTGGTGGTGTCACGCTGCGGGTCGGCGACCAGACCGGCATGACCGCCGAGGTGCGGCGCCGGGTGCGGCGCAGCTCGCTGGACGGCGTCGCGCTGATCAACGCGCTGCGCGTGGAACCCGACCTCGGCACGCCCGCCCGCGGCGGCCTGCCCGCGACCACGGCCGCCCGCGACGGCGACGGGTGGACGCTGCGCGGCCGCAAGATCTACTCGACCGGCGCACCCGGATTGAGCTGGCTGCTGGTGTGGGCGCGCACCGACGATCCCGAGCCCGCGGTCGGGTCGTTCCTGGTGCCGTCGCGGGTCCCCGGCGTCCGCGTCGAACGCACCTGGGACCACCTGGGCATGCGCGCCACCCGCAGCGACGACGTGGTCCTGGACGGCGTGCGGGTCCCGGCCGACCACGCGGTGGACGTCGAGCCCGCGTCCGCGCGGCCGCCCCGTCCCGGCGGCGCGTTCCCGGCGTGGAACGCGCTGCTGATCAGCGCGGTCTACGACGGGGTGGCCCGCGCCGCCCGCGACTGGCTGGTCGGCTACCTCAACGAGCGCACCCCCGCCAACCTGGGGCGTCCGCTGGCCGCGCTGCCGCGCTTCCAGGCCGCCGTGGGGCGGATCGAGGCGCTGCTCGCCGCCAACCGCGCCCTGCTGGCCGCCGCCGCCCGCGACGAGCACGACGCGGACGGCGCCGCGCTGGCCAAGCACACCGTGACCGGCAACGCCGTCCGGTCCGTGGAGATCGGTCTGTCGCTGATCGGCAATCCCGGGCTGTCGCGGCGCAACCCGATCGAGCGGCATTACCGCGACGTGCTGTGCGCGCGGATCCACACCCCGCAGGACGACACCGTCCTGACCGGCGCCGGAGCCGCCGCCCTGGCCCGCTGACGCGCCCCCCCTGAAAGGACGTCTCATGAAAGACGGCGTCCGGAAGGGGCTTTTCCTTGACGGCGTCGAAGCGCTTCGATCACGCTCCGGGGGCGACCCCGTCACGAGGAGGCCCCGATGCGAGGAAGAAGACGAGGGCAAGGGCACGGCCGACCCCGCCGCGCGGCGACCCTGCTGGCCGCGCTCGCGCTGACCGCCGCGCCCCTGGCCGTCCCGGCGCCGGCCGCCGCCCGGCCCGCGGCGGCCGCCGAGACCTACACGTGGCGGAACGCGCGGATCGCCGGCGGCGGCTTCGTCCCGGGGATCGTCTTCAGCCGCAAGGAGCGCAACCTGATCTACGCCCGCACCGACATCGGCGGCGCCTACCGCTGGGACCAGTCGTCCCGCCGCTGGATCCCGCTGCTGGACTGGGTCGGCTGGGACCGGTGGGGCTACAACGGCGTGGTCAGTCTGGCCGCCGACCCGGTGGACGCCGACCGCGTCTACGTGGCCGCCGGGATGTACACCAACGGCTGGGACCCCAACAACGGCGCGATCCTGCGGTCGTCCGACCGGGGCGAGACATGGCAGGTCACGCCGCTGCCGTTCAAACTCGGCGGCAACATGCCCGGACGCGGCATGGGCGAGCGGCTCGCCGTCGACCCCAACGACAACCGGGTGCTCTACCTCGGCGCGCCCGAGGGCAACGGGCTGTGGCGCAGCACCGACCGGGGCGTCACCTGGTCGAAGGTGTCCTCCTTCCCCAACCCGGGCGACTACAGCGACAACCCGTCCGACCCCAACGGGTACGAGAGCCACCGCCCCGGCGTGGTGTGGGTGACGTTCGACGAGAGCACGGGCACCGCGGGCAGCCCCACCCGCACCATCTACGTCGGCGTCGCAGACAAGGAGAACACCGTCTACCGCAGCACCGACGCGGGCGCCACGTGGGAACGCGTCCCCGGGCAGCCGACCGGCTACATCGCGCACAAGGGGGTGCTGGACGCGGCGAGCCACGCGCTCTACATCGCCACCTCCGACACCGCAGGCCCGTACAGCGGCGGCAAGGGCGACGTGTGGAAGCTCGACACGCGGACGTCCGAGTGGACCCGGATCAGCCCCGTCCCGTCGGACAGCCCCGACGCCTACTTCGGCTACAGCGGCCTGACCGTCGACCGGCAGCGCCCCGGCACCCTCATGGTCGCCACGCAGATCTCCTGGTGGCCGGACGTCATCTTCTTCCGGAGCACCGACGGCGGTCGGACGTGGACGCGGATCTGGGACTGGGCGAGCTACCCCGAGCGCACCTTCCGCTACCGGATGGACATCTCGTCCGTGCCGTGGCTGACGTTCGGCACCAACCCGTCGCCGCCCGAGGTCACGCCGAAGCTCGGCTGGATGACCGAGTCGCTGGAGATCGACCCGTTCGACTCCGACCGGATGCTGTACGGGACGGGCGCCACCATCTACGGCACCGAGGACCTGACCCGGTGGGACTCCGGAGGCCAGATCACCATCCGGCCGATGGTCGCGGGGCTGGAGGAGACCGCCGTGCTCGACCTGGCCAGCCCGCCGTCCGGGCCTCCGCTGGTCAGCGCCCTGGGCGACCTCGGCGGCTTCCGGCACGACGACCTGGACGCCGTCCCGCCGATGATGTTCGTGCGGCCGTCGTTCACCAGCACCACGAGCCTGGACTACGCCGAGAACAACCCCTCGGTGATGGTGCGGGCGGGCGACTTCACCGACGCCGACCGGCCCGGCGACAGCCACGTCGCCTTCTCCACCGACGGCGGCGCGAACTGGTTCCAGGGCACCGAGCCGGACGGCGTCAACAAGGGCGGCACGGTCGCGGCGTCGGCCGACGGGAGCCGCTTCGTCTGGGCCCCCGGCGACAGCGGCCAGCCGGTGGTGTACTCGACCGGTTTCGGCAACGCGTGGTCGCGGTCGTTGGGCGTGCCCGCCAACGCCGTGGTCGAGTCCGACCGCGTCAACCCCCGCACGTTCTACGCGTTCTCCAACGGCCGGTTCTACGTCAGCACCGACGGCGGCGCGTCGTTCGCGCAGACCGCCGCGACCGGGCTGCCGTCGTCGGCGAAGTTCAAGGCCGTCCCCGGCCGCGAGGGCGACATCTGGCTCGCCGGCGACACCGGCCTGTTCCGCTCCACCGACTCGGGGGCCTCGTTCACCAAGGTCTCCGGCGTGTCCGATGCCGTGAACGTCGGGTTCGGCAAGGCCGCGCCCGGCCGCTCGTACCACGCGCTCTACCTGGTCGGCACCGTCGGCGGCGTCACCGGCGTGTTCCGCTCCGACGACACCGGCGCCACCTGGGTGCGCGTCAACGACGACCGGCACCAGTACGGCAACGCGGGCGAGGCCCTGACCGGCGACCCGCGCGTCTACGGCCGCGTCTACCTGGGCACCAACGGCCGCGGCATCGTCTACGGCGACATCGCCGGATGATCCGCGCGCGTCCCGGTGCCGCCCCTCGGACCGGGCCGATCGCGGCTCGAGGACCGGCACCGGGACCGTCGTCGGCGGTCAGGGCACGAGGAAGTCGGCGTCGCGGGCGTCGGTGATCGCCATGTGGCCGGGCGCGTGGCCGATCGCGAACGGCGGCTTCGACGCCATCACCGCCGCCTGGGGCGTGACGCCGCAGGCCCAGAAGACGGGGACCTCGCCGGGGCGCACCTCGACCGCGTCGCCGAAGTCGGGGGCGCCGAGGTCGGCGATGCCGAGCGCGGCGGGGCCGCCGACGTGGACGGGGGCGCCGTGCACGGCCGGGTAACGCGCCGTCACCCGGACCGCGTCGGCGACCTGGTGCGCCGGGACGGGCCGCATCGACACCACCAGCGGCCCGCCGATGGCGCCGGCCGGGCGGCACGGGCGGTTCGTCCGGTACATGGGGACGTTGCGGCCCTGCTCGACGTGCCGGACGGGCACCCCGGCGGCCAGCAGCGCGCTCTCGAAGGTGAAGCTGCAGCCGATCAGGAAGGCCACCAGGTCGTCGCGCCACACGCCGGACGCGTCGGTCACCTCGGCGACCGGTTCGCCGTCCTCGTAGACGACGTAGGCGGGCAGGTCGGTGCGCAGGTCGCCGCAGAACAGCGCGCAGGAGACCTCCCCCGGCTCGGTCACGTCCAGCACGGGGCACGGCTTGGGGTTGCGCTGGGCGAACAGCAGGAAGTCGTAGGCGTGGTCGCGGGGGACGGCGAGAAGGTTGGCCTGGGTCCAGCCCGCGCACCAGCCCGCGGTGGGGGTGCGCAGGCCGTCCCGGAACAGGGCGCGGGCCTCGTCGGGCGAAAGCGCCGCAGGGTTCGTCATGGATGCCTCCGGGTGAAGTGGACCTGCACGCCCGGCCGGAGCGCGCCCGGGAGGAGGGACGGGTCGGTGCGGCCGATCAGCAGCCGGCCGCCCGGCGCCTCCATCGGGCAGACGCCGCTGAACGGCCCGGCCGGCCCGACCGCCCCCGCGGGTACGCGGCGGCGGGACGCGCCGCGGCGGGGGACGCGCAGCCGCGGGTCTCCCCCGGTCAGGTACCCGAAACCGGGCGCGGAACCGTCGAAGGCCACCGTCCAGGGCGTGCCGGTGCGGGCCTCGATCACCTGCCCGGGGGTCAGCCCGGTGAGGTCGGCCACGTCGCGCAGGTCGGCGCCGTCGTAGACGACCGGCACGCGCACCGCCCCCGCCGGGGGCGCCGGGAGGCGGACGCCGCGCACGGCGGCGACCGCCTCCTCGGCGTCCACGGCGGACGGGTCCAGCACGAGCATGAGCGTCCGCGGCGCCGGCACCAGGTCGACCACGCCGCGCGGCGGCCGCGCGGCGAGCGCGGCGAGCGGACCGCTCGCGTCGCCGACGTCGGCGACGATCACCGCGGCGTCTCCGCTGGGCAGGATGCGCATGCGGTCAGCTCCACAGATCGGCGATCCCGGTCAGGGAGTTGTAGCCCAGGTAGAGGGTGAGCACCCAGGCCAGGCAGCCCAGCGCCAGCAGCCAGACCGGGTAGCGGTAGCCGCCGAGCAGGTCGCGGCGGCGGGCCGCCGCCCACAGCAGCACGCCCAGCCCGACCGGCAGGATGAGCCCGTTCAGCGCGCCCGCGAGGATCAGCAGCGTCACCGGGGTCTTGCCGAGGGCCAGGTAGATCAGCGTGGAGGCGACGATGAACGCCACGACCAGGCGGCCGCGGTTGCGCTCGATCCAGGGGGAGAAGGACACCAGGAACGACACGGAGGTGTAGGACGCGCCGATCACGGAGGTGACGGCCGCCGACCACATGATCAGGCCGAACAGGCGCAGCCCGGTCTCCCCGACGGCGTGCTCGAACGCCGACGCGGCGGGGTTGTCGGCGGCGAGCTCGGTCCCGCCGGCGACCACGCCGAGCACGGCGAGGAACAGCAGGGCCCGCATGAGCCCGGTGATGAGGATGCCGGTGACGGAGCTGCGGGTGATGCCGCGGACGTTCTCGGCGCCGCGCAGCCCCGACTCGATCATGCGGTGCGCGCCGGCGTAGACGATGTAGCCGCCCACGGTGCCGCCGATCAGCGTGGTGATCGTGAGGAAGCGGACCTCCTCGGGCAGCACGGTCTGCCGCAGCGCGTCGCCCAGCGGCGGCCCGGACGCCACGGCGACGTACAGCGTCAGGGCGATCATGACGCCGCCGAGCACGACCACGATGCGGTCCATGGCGACCCCGGCCCGCCGGCTCAAGAAGATCGCGATGGCCAGCGCCGCGGACACCGCGCCGCCGATCTTGACATCGAGGCCGAGCAGCGCGTTCAGGCCGAGCGCGCAGCCCGCCACGTTGCCGATGTTGAACACCAGGCCCCCGAACACGTCGAGGCCGGCCAGCAGGTACCCGGCGCCGGGGGCCACGTCGTTGGCCAGGTCCTGGGCGCGCCGTCCGGACACGCCGACGACGCGCCAGACGTTCAGCTGGATCGCGATGTCGACGAGCACCGACACCAGGATCGCGAACGCGAACGCGGCGCCGAGCTCGGCGGTGAACGCGGTGGTCTGGGTGATGAACCCCGGTCCGATGGCGCTGGTCGCCATCAGGAAGACGGCTCCGACGAGTGCGCCGCGCGCCGGTGTCCGGGAGGCGGGAGCGGCCTGCCGTGTGCTGCTCGGGTCGGTCATGGCTTCCCCTTGGGACGTTCCGACTTTCCCGCAGGGTACGGATTGTTGAACAATCCAGCAATCCCCCAATCCTCGAATCCTTCAATCCCTCACTCCGGGCTACTCTGGCGGTGCACCGTTTCTCGTCGGTCACGGCGACGTTTCAACCGGGGAAGGGAGCGCGATGCCCGTGCGGGACCAGGCGCAGGGTCGGGCGCAGGATCGGGCGCAGGACCAGGCGGAGGACCGGACGAAGGAGCGGTGGATCGCCCACATCGAGGCGGCGCGCGCGGACCTGGCCCGCTCCAGCACGGCGGCCCGCGTCGCCGGCATGCTGCGCGAGCAGATCATCGACGGGCTGCTGCGGCCCGGCGAGCGGCTGTCGGAGCAGCAGCTGCACCAGCTCACCAACGTGTCGCGCAACACCCTGCGCGAGGCCTTCCGGATGCTCGTCGAGGAGCGGCTGCTGGTGCACGAGTTCAACCGCGGCGTCTTCGTCCGCCACGTCACCCCGGAGGACGTGGTCGACCTGTACCGGGTGCGGCGGATCCTGGAGTGCGAGGGCGTGCGCGCCGCCCCCACGGCGCCGCCCGAAGCCCTGGCCCGCCTGGAGGCGGCGGTGTCGCGCGGCGAACGCGCCGCCGAGCAGGGCCGCTGGTCGGAGGTCGGCGCCGCCGACATCCGCTTCCACGAGGCCGTCGGCGGCCTGGTCGGCAGCCCCCGGGTGAACGAGATGCTGTACCGGACGCTGACCGAGCTGCGCCTCAGCTTCCACGAGATGGTCTCGGCCCGCGAGTTCCACGAGCCCTACCTGCGGCGCAACCGGCTGCTCACCGAACTGATCCTCGGCGGCGACGTCCGGGCCGCCGAACGCGAGCTGCGCGCCTACCTCGACGACGCCGAGGCGCAGCTCCTCGAGGCGTACCGGGCCGCGGGTCCGGCCCGGAAGGGCTGAACCGCCCCCGCCGCGCCGACCTTCGTCCCGGGTGGACGGGCCCGATCTGGGAACGCCTAGCTGGTACCACGCGATCGCGCTACCCAGGAGAGAGCGATGAACACGGCAACGGGCTCGGGCGGCGAGGAGGCCGTCCTGGAGGAGCTGGACCGCGAGGAGTGCCTTCGGCTGGTCGCGCCGGGCGGGGTGGGCCGGGTCGCCTTCAACGACGGCGAGGGGCCCGCCGTGATCCCGGTGAACTACGTCATGGACGACGGCGCGGTGCTGTTCCGCACCGCCATCGCGGGCCGGCTCAACACCGTCCTGCGCACGGCGCTGCGCGGCGCGCAGGTGCGGATCGCCTTCGAGGTCGACCGGATCGACGAGGAGCGGCACGAAGGGTGGAGCGTCATGCTGCGCGGCGGCGCCCGGCAGCTGTCGGACGAGGAGTGCGCCACGGTCGCGCGCGTCCGGCCGTGGCCGGGCGGCGAACGCGGGGCGCACATCCGCATGGTCCCCACGGAGATCAGCGGCCGCCGCATCCACCACTGAACGCAGACGATGGGCGGAGCCGTGCGGCCCCGCCCATCGTCCCTACCGGAGGCTCAGCGCGTCACTCGTTGAACAGGCCGCCGTAGTCGGCCATCGCCATCGCGACGTCCGCCTGGGCCCAGAACCGGTGGTAGTTGAACACCGGCACCGTGGAGCTGGCGCCCGTGGCGTACGCCCACACGCGCTCGTAGTCGGGGTCGCTCTTGTAGAACGACCGGATGGACATGAAGGTGGAGTTGGAGTCGATCGGGTCGCCGTTGGGCATGGTGCCGGTCCAGCCCGGCGGCACGTACACCGGGTCGGCGACCCGCTTGTAGTCGGCCTTGGCCTCCGGCACCGACACGCCCTTGGCGTCCTGGTGCTGCCACAGCGCGTCCAGCAGGTCCTTGGCGGTCTGCTTGGCCTGCGCGTGGCCGGACTTGGCGGCGTAGTAGGACAGCGCCCGGGCCAGCGACGCGGTCACGCCCACGTCCTGGGTGTGGTCGACGACCGTGACGTGCAGCCGGGTGTTGGCGGGCGGCATGCCGCTGGTGCTGGACCAGTCGGCGTCCGGCTGGCCCTCCCACTTCAGCGTGGAGGGGATCTGGTACTCGCCCGTCGACGCGTTCACCGTGGTGTTGTCCAGCACCCACGCGACCCACTTGTCCAGGATGGTCTTGGCGTCGGCGTCGCCGGTGACGTAGTAGTACTCGGCCACGCGCTGCATCGACCAGGCCTGGAACCCGAACCACTGGTTGCTGGGCGGGTCGTGGTAGACGGGCTGCCAGTCGTAGGCCATGCCGAAGAACTTCGGCAGGCCCGACGGCGGGGTGCTGTAGCTGCCGTCCCAGCTGTTGGTCACGCCCCCGGCGATGCCGCCCTCGGCCGACTGCAGCCACTTGTACAGCTGCAGCTGCCGGGTGAGGCTGGTCGACCAGTCCGTCTTGGCCGTCGCGCCCTTGGGCTCCAGGGCCGGGGCGTTGACCAGGGCGTAGGCGGCCATCGGGTTCTGGTAGCCGAAGTGGGACGCGCCGTCGCCGATGCGCCAGGCCCAGCCCGCGCTGGAGTCGAGCGCGCCGCCCCAGGCGTAGTACCACGACAGCAGGTAGTGGGCGCTGTCCTTGCCGGTGCCGCCGGGGCACGACGACGCCGGGTAGCAGTCGCCGATCTTCTTGAAGTACTTGTCGAAGAACGCGTAACGCAGGTAGTCGCCGAGCTTTCCGGCCTTGGCGACCGTGGCGGCCACCTCGCCGCCCTTGTTCTGCTCCTTGGCCCACACGTCCGCCCAGTACGCGGCCTGGACGGCGCGCGCGTCGGCGTCCGGAGCATTGGTGAACTTCCACTGCTTGGCGTAACTGGCGTCCTTGGTGAACAGGTCCAGGTAGCCGTTGGGACCGCCGTACTTGAACGCGTCGCAGGTGGGCTGCGGGATCGTCTCGAACACCGACTCGCCCGAGCCGCGCTGGTAGGTGTTGATGTACGACGGGCCGTCGGCGGACGGGCCCTCCTCGCAGCCGCCGCCGGGGGTGTTGCCGTACCCGTAGACGTTGTCCACGTCCTGCAGCCAGTGCATGCCGTAGATGTCGTCGGTGCCGTAGGCCGACCTCAGCTCACCGGCGATCGGGTCCCGCCCCACCGGGACGCTGCCGTCCAGCTGGGTCGGGTAGCTGCTCGGGTCGGGGTGCTCCGCCGCGTAGGTGGCGGGCTTGTCCGGCTGGTAGAAGGAGTTGGTCGGCTGGTCGGCGTGCGTGGGGATCATGTACTTCTCCATGAGCTCCCACGCGTCGTTGAACGGCTCCCAGTTCTGGGTGACCTTGCCGTACACGGCCTCCAGCCAGATCAGGTAGCTGTACGCCTCGGAGGTCGTCTCGTGCCCGTGGTCGGGGGCCTCCACCATGAAGGTCTCGACCGAGTGGTACGGGATGCCCTCGGGGCTGAAGTACCCGTTGGCCGGGTCCTTGATCTTGTTGTACTGGTCGAGGAACCGCTGCTCGTAGACGCCGGCGGCGTCGTCCACCTGGGTGACGGTCACCTTCGCGGGCGCGTACCCGGGCGCGGTGGTGGTGAACGCGCCCTTGCCGGTGCCGGTCGCGGCGGCGCTGATCTCCACGTTCTGCGGTGTCGACCAGTTCTCCGGCGTGAAGGTGAGCGTGCGGCCGCCGCTGACGGACAGCGCGGCGTTGCCGGACGTGCGGGCGGTGGTGACCGTGACGGTGCCCGTCGGCGCCTTGGACAGCTTGACACCGTAGGCGACCTTGCCCTTCTGCGCGACGGTCAGCGTGGTCGGGCCGACGACGATGCTGGGCTCCTTGGTCACCGTGACGCCGACCGGAGCGGACTCGGCGGTCGCGCCGGTGCTGTCGGTCACCTTCGCGTAGACCGAGTAGGTGCCGGCCCGCTTCGGCGTCCACGTCAGCGTGTACGGTGCGGTGGTGTCAGCGGTCGCCAGCAGGCCGTCCTGGCTGTAGAACTCGACCTTGCTGACGGTGGCGCCGGGGGCGGCCGCGGCGACGGCGGTGAGCGGCACGGCGGCGCCGACCGAGTACGTGGCGCCGGCGGACGGGCCGTTCAGCGCGACGGTGGGCTTGGCGGCCCGGTCGTTGCAGCGCTTGCCGTTCAGGTAGAACGCGTTCGGGGCGGCGCCCGCGCCGGACGAGGCGAACTGGGCGCCGACGTTGACCGTCGCGCCGGAGGCCAGCTTCGCGTTCCAGGCGGCGTTCTTCACGCTGACCCGTTGCCCGGTCTGGGACCACTGGCCGTTCCAGCCGCCGACCAGCCGCTGCGCGCCGCCGTAGGTGTACGTCAGCTCCCAGCCGGACAGGTCGTCGCCGGTGTTGGTGATGTCGATGCCGGCGCTGAAGCCGTCGCCCCAGTGGTTCGTCTTGTAGACCACGGTGCATCCCGCGGCGGCCTGCGCCGGCGCCGCCACGGCGGCGACCATGCCGCCGAACAGCGTCAGCGTCGCGCCCGCCGCGGTGAGCGAGCGCCGTCTCGTACGCCATCGCAATCGTCGTTTCACAACTTCGTCCTTTCGGGCAGGGCGGAGCCCGCCGCCGGCGCCGGAAGGCGCCGACGGCGTGCGCATCGGTGATGAGCGGGGTCGGTCGGGCGCCCTCGGCGCCGGTCGGGCGGACTCCGCCGAGCCCGAGACGGGCGGCGGGGCGGACGCCCGTCAGGCGGAGTCCCGCACGATCAGCTTGGTCTTGAGCACCACGCCGCGGTCCGACAGGCTCTTGCCGCCCATGCAGGCGCGCAGCTCGCGCACGATGCGGGCGCCGAGGTCCTCGATCGGCTGGCGGACGGTGGTCAGGCGCGGCCGCACCCGCTGGGCGATCGGGGCGTCGTCGAACCCGACGACCGCCACGTCGTCGGGCACCCGGCGGCCGGCCCGGCGCAGCGCGCGCAGCGCGCCCACCGCCATCGGGTCGGAGGCGCACAGCACGGCGTCCAGGTCGGGACGCCGGTCCAGCAGCCGGTTCATCGCGTGCTCGCCGGACAGCTGGCCGAAGTCGCCGCGCCCGATCAGGCCGGTGGTGTCCAGCCCGGCCTCCTCGGCGCCGGCCCGGTACCCGGCCAGCCGGTCCACGCCCGCGGCCATGTCCGACGGCCCGGCGATGGTGGCGATCACCCGGCGCCCGGAGGCGACCAGGTGCCGGACGGCGGCGCGGGCGCCGCCGCGGTTGTCGGCGTCCACGTACGGCAGCGGGACGTCGGTGAGCGGGCGGCCGGCCAGCACCACCGGGGCCCCGGCGGCGGCGTGCACCAGCGCCGCGGGATGGTCCCGGTGCGAGCTGATCAGCAGCACCCCGGCGACGTGCCCGCCGCGCAGGTACTCGGCGGTGGTGCGCCATTCCTCCGGCCGTCCGGCCATGAGGATCACCAGCGGGGCGCGGCCGTCCAGCTCGCGTTTGATGCCCCACAGCACCCGGGCGAAGAACGGGTCGCCGAAGACGCGGGCGCTGTCCTCGCAGAACACCGCGGCGACGGCGCCGGAGGTGCGGGGCTCGCGGGAGGCGGGGCGGCGGCGCACGTAGCCGAGCCGCTGCACCGCCTCCTCGACCTGCATCCGCGCGGCGCGGCTGACCCGCGTGGAGCCGCTGAGCACGCGGGAGGCGGTGGCCGGAGAGACACCGGCGAGCTCGGCGACGTGGGCCAGGGTCGGGGTTCTGCCGGGCGGGAGACAGGCCGGACCGGCGGACGGTTCGGTGATCGTCACGCGTGCACTCCCTTCGGGTTCCCGGCCCGGGGACGGCGGCCGGGAGTGGCGGGGGGTGTAGTGGGAGCGCTCCCAAGAATCCTTTCGCCGCTCAGAGCTGTCAAGGGAAAAGCGACAATCGCGTTACGGCCGGATGTCCGACAGATTTCGGATCACGGCGGCGTTCCGGGGAATCTGTGTTGATCAGCGAAAACGCCCCGCACGTCTGCGCGGGGACGGCGTGAAAGCCGTGAAAGAACGTGGAAGAACGCTTCTCGCCGCACCCGGTCCGGTTTAGGTTCGGCGTCGAAATCGCACGTGTGGGAGCGCTCCCATTCACGCTCGAGGAGGTCGGATGCGGGCACGGGCACCGTGGCGCGGTCGGCGTCGGACGCCGGCGGCGACCGGCGCGCCGTCCCCCGCGGCGGCCCGCGCGCTCCACGGGCTCGCGGCGGTCGCCGGGGCGTCCGCCGTCGCGCTCGCGCTCGTCGCCGCCGGCGGCGACGGCGGGCACGGCGCGGCCGCGGCGCGCTTCCCGCACGACGCGGACACCCTGCTGGCCGCCGGCGCCGGGAACCTGGAGAGCTCGGCGTCGTTCCGGCTCACCATGCGGGTCGCCATGCCCGGCGTCGGCGGGCGCGCCGCCCATCGGATGGACATGACCGGCGTGTGGGACGCGCGGCGGCCCGCGGGCCGCATGGACGGCGTCCTGGAGAACGCCCGCGCCACCGTGCTGTCGATCGAGGGCACCGAGTACGTCTCGCTGCCCGCGTCGCTGCGGCGCCGGACGGGCCGCGCCTGGCTGCGCGCCGCCCGCGGCACCCGCACCTTCGCGGTGTTCCCCGACGTGCACCGCGTCGCGACGATCCTGCGCACCGCGCGGCGCGCCACCGCGTCCGGCGCGCCGGGCGGCGCCTGGCACGTGCGCGGCGAGATCGACCGCGCGGCGGCGCTCGCGGCGATCCCCGACCCGGCGCTGAAGGAGTTCGTGCGGCTGCTGCCGTCCCGCACCGGCCTCGACCTGTGGACCGACGACGCCGGGCGGCCCGCGCGCATCCGGCTCACCATGCCCGCCGAGCGGCGGCCCGGCACCGGATCCGTCACGCCGTCCGAGGGCGCGGCGCCCAAGGGAGAGTCCGGGGTCGAGGCCGAGCGACGGGCCGACGACGAATCGTCCGAGGCCGCGACGATCGAGGGCACGGTCGAGCTGTCGGCCTTCGGCGCCCGACCGCGGGTGGCCGAGCCGACCGCCGACCAGATCCTCACCTCCCCTCCCAAGGGGACCACGTGACGGCGCGGCCCGGACCGCGGACCGCGCCGTCCGCACCGTGCTCGGCGGCCCGCCCGGGCGCACCGGGCGGACCGCCAGGCCACCGTCCCCCCGGCCGCGTCAGCTCCCACTACGGACGGCCGGCGCGGGTGGCCTTCGCCCCTCTGTCGCCCCACCGACCCGGAAAGGTTGCCGAACACCGATGATCCGCCTCTGTCCGCCCACCCCCCACCACCGAGGAGGACACCGATGAAGAAGGCCGCGCGCCGCGGCATCGCCTCCGGAGCCGCAGCGCTGATGCTGTCCGCCGGGGCGGTCGCCATGGCGGCCCCCCAGGCGGCCGCCGCCGAGGCCTGCACGGTGAGCTACAAGGTCAACACGTGGAGCGGCGGCTTCACCGCGACCCTGTCGGTCACCAACCTGGGCGACGCGCTGAAGAACTGGACGCTGGAATGGGACTTCCCCGGCGACCAGAAGGTCACCGGCAGCTGGAACACCCATGTCGCCCAGACCGGGCGGCACGTCGCGCTGAGGAACGTCGCCCACAACGCCTCGCTCGCCAAGGGCGCCACGGTCACGCCCGGCGTCCAGGGGACGCACTCGGGCGCCGTCACGATGCCCACCGCGTTCAAGCTGAACGGCAGGACCTGCGCCGTCGTCCCGTCGTCCGCCGCCCCGGCGGTCCGGTCGGCCGACGCGCGGGCGGCCGCCGAGCGGGCCGCCGACCGCGTCGACAACCCGTACCAGGGCGCCAAGGTCTACGTGAACCCCGACTGGGCGGCGAAGGCCAGCGCCGAGCCCGGCGGCGACCGCGTCGCCGACCAGCCCACGGGCGTGTGGATGGACCGCCGGGCGGCGATCACCGGCACCAACGGCGCCCGCGGCCTGCGCGAGCACCTGGACACCGCGCTGCAGCAGGGCGCGAACCTCGTCCAGGTCGTCATCTACAACCTGCCCGGCCGCGACTGCGCCGCGCTGGCGTCCAACGGCGAGCTCGGGCCGGACGACCTGGACGTCTACCAGACGGAGTTCATCGACCCCATCGCGGAGATCTTCCAGGATCCCAAGTACGCCGATCTGCGGATCGTGACGGTCGTCGAGATCGACTCCCTGCCGAACCTGATCACCAACGTTTCTCCGCGTCCGACCGCCACTGAGAATTGCAACCGGATGAAGGAGAACGGGAACTACCAGAAGGGCATCGCTTACGCCCTCCGCACGTTCGGCGCGATTCCCAACGTCTACAACTACATCGACATCGGCCACCACGGCTGGCTCGGCTGGGACGACAACTTCCAGCCGACCGTCGACCTGCTCGCCCAGGTCGCGCGCGACTCCGGCTCGATGGCGAACGTGCACGGGTTCATCACCAACACCGCCAACTACGGCGCGCTGACCGAGCCGTACTTCAGCATCAACGACACCGTCAACGGCAGGTCGGTGCGCGAGTCCACGTGGGTGGACTGGAACCGCTACGTCGACGAGCTGTCGTACGCGCAGGCCATGCGGCGGGCGCTCGCCCAGGCCGGGTTCGGCGACGGCACCGGCATGCTGATCGACACCTCCCGCAACGGCTGGGGCGGCTCCGACCGTCCGACCGGGCCGGGCCCGCAGACCGACGTCGACGCCTACGTCGACGGCGGACGCCTGGACCGCCGCATCCACCCGGGCAACTGGTGCAACCAGGCGGGCGCCGGCCTCGGCGAGCGTCCCACGGCCGCCCCGGCGTCGGGCATCGACGCCTACGTGTGGATGAAGCCGCCGGGCGAGTCCGACGGCTCCAGCACGGAGATCCCCAACGACGAGGGCAAGGGGTTCGACCGGATGTGCGACCCCACGTACGAGGGGAACGAGCGCAACAACTTCAACAGGTCCGGTGCGCTGCCCGACGCGCCGCTGTCGGGGCACTGGTTCTCCGCCCAGTTCCAGGAGCTGATGCGCAACGCGTACCCGCCGCTCTCCTGATGCGGTGAGTTGATCGGAAGGGCCCGGCGCACCCCCCGCGTCGGGCCCTTCCACGCGTGTCCGCCCGCACCGCGCAGGCGGTCGGACACGTCCACCGCGGGAGGAGTGTCCCGTATCGGCCCGGCGCGAGGGAAGAGATCGTTGATCCGGGCTTTCCGGCGATTGATACGTTCGTCGTATGACCGACCGGGGCACCGAAATGCCGCTCGCCGGGCGTCAGAACGCGCCGAGCGCACAGCAGCTGCACCTCTTCCTCACCCTGGCCGAAGAGCTGCACTTCCGCCGCTCCGCGCAGCGGGTCTTCATGTCGCAGGGCGCGTTCTCCCAGCAGATCAGCGCGTTGGAGCGCCGCCTGGGCGTCGAGCTGGTGGAGCGGACGACCCGGCGCGTGTCCCTCACCCGCGCGGGCGCGGAACTGGTCCCGTACGCCCGCGCGGTGCTGGACGCCGTCGACGCGCTGCAGCGGGCCGCCGAGCGCCACCGGCGCGGCGCCTGCGGCCGCGTCGTCCTCGGCTCGTTCGAGGCCGTCACCGCGGTGCCGCCCATCCCGGCGGTGCTGAACCG
Source organism: Actinomadura viridilutea (assembly GCA_003001795.1). Taxonomy (GTDB): domain Bacteria; phylum Actinomycetota; class Actinomycetes; order Streptosporangiales; family Streptosporangiaceae; genus Spirillospora; species Spirillospora viridilutea. The sequence continues at coordinate 269,686 of PVNI01000003.1, forward strand.
GCTGCGGGAGCGGCTGCCCGGCCTGGACCTGCGCGTGCTGCGCATGGGGTTCGCCGAGTCGCCGCAGGCGATCCTGGACGGGAAGGTCGACGCGGCGTTCGTCTTCCTGCCGATGCCCGCCGGCATCCAGACGCTGCCGCTGGCCACCGGGCCGCGCTGCGTGGTGATGTGCGCCGACGACCCGCTGGCCGGCAAGGACGCGGTGTCGCTGGCGGACCTGGCCGACCGGCCCAGCATCGGCTTCTCCCCCAGCGTGCCCAAGGCCTACCGGGACTTCTGGTCGGTCGATCCGCGCCCCGACGGCAGCCCCGTGCGCTACACCTCGCACCACGTCACCGACTACGAGTCCGCCCTGTCGTTGATCGCGCTCGGCGAGGGGATCCAGTTCCCCCCGGCGCTGGCCCGGGAGCTCTACCCGCGGCCCGGCGTGGCGTACGTCGACGTGACCGACCTTCCGCCGTGGACGAGCGCGCTCGCCTGGCTGCCGGAGAACCGCGACCGGCCCGCCGTCGCCGCCCTGCGCCAGGCCGCCCACGCCGTGCTCGGCGAGGCCGGCGGCGGCCCGATCCAGCTGTGACGCGCCGGGCGGCGCGGCGCGGGCTCGTCGCGGCACGCGGTCGGACGGTCTGAACCCCGGCCCTCGTCGAGGACGGCGCCGGCGGCCCGTCTGCCACCCTTTTGGTGGCCTCCTCACCTGACGTTGGGTTTCGTCACCGCTGGTCACGGTAGGTAGCCATCGCGATCCAGAACGTGTCTGGCGCGAGGAGGAGAAATGACGTACGCCACCATCCAGCCCGAGCAGGCCGGCATCCAGCAGGCCATGGCGCCGCAGCAGCAGCCGTGGCAGGCCGGCCAGCAGTCGTCCTGGCAGATCGCCCAGCAGTACCCGCTGCTCCACCAGCTGGTCGCCAACGCCGTCCAGCAGGCCATGTCCCAGCAGGGCCAGCACCGGTGGAGCATGATGGCCCAGCAGCACCCGGAGATGCACCAGATGGCCGACCCGTGGGCGCAGCTGGTCCAGCATCTGGTGTCCAACGCCGTGTGGCAGGCCGCCCAGCAGGGCCGGCACATGGCCATGCAGCCCTGGCAGGCGGGCCAGGCCTGGCAGTCGCAGCAGCCGTGGCAGGCCTGGCAGCAGGCGTGGCAGCAGCCGTGGCAGGCGGGCCAGCAGTGGTCCTGGCAGATCGCCCAGCAGTACCCGCTGCTCCACCAGCTGGTCGCCAACGCCGTCCAGCAGGCCATCTCCCAGCAGGGCCACCAGCCGTTCGGCGGCGCCTGGTCGTCCCTTTCCGGTCAGCAGAGCCAGGTCGGTCAGCAGCAGCCGATGATGGGCGCCTACTGAGAAGGGCAGCCGATGTCCGCTAGCAATGGGGGCGCGCCGGGCTTCGGTCCCATGCCGGCCCTGGCCCCGCACGTGCCCGGACCCGCCGGCGGGATCGCGCTGGGGGCGCTCCGGATGGAGTGCGCGACGGCGCTGCAGCACCTGTACGGATGGCTGCAGGCCGCGATCCCGCAGCAGCCGCAGCTCGCGACCGTGATCCCGTCGCTGGTCCAGGCGGTGCAGCTGTACCGGGCCGGTCAGGACGACGCGTGCGCCGCACAGCTGCAAGCGGTGATCGTCCAGTTGCATCAGACACGCGCCGCGCGGCCGTCGCTGCCGCCGCTGTAGGCGCTCGGGAAGGGGCCCGGGCCGGGTGCAGCCCGCCCGGGCCGCTCGACGACCGGCATGCGATCGCAGCGTCGCCGGGTCACTGACACATCCGCACCGATCGGGGAGAGGCAGTCGACATGCCCAACGGGACAAGGCAGCCCAGGAACGGGACCACGGCTCGGTCGCGCGCCCGCAGCACCAAGCCCGCATCCGCTCGCGCCCCCGCCCGGGCTGTCGAGCAGCGGCCCAGGCGGTACATGGTGGCCGCGCCGCCCGCGCCGCAGCCGGACGGCGCGGGGATGGCCGCGCCGCCGCTCGACACGCCGCCCCTGGAGAAGCTGCTCGACGACGATCCTCAGGTGCGCGTGCTGCGCCGGATCCCGGGCGCCGACGCCGACCGCGGCGCCGCGACGCCGCGGCCCCCGTTCCCCGACATCGTGGTCGCGGAGATGACGCTGGACCACGCCCGCGAGCTGCACCGGCGGCATCCGCAGCTGCACATCGAACGCGACCGGCTGCTCTCCTGCGCCGACGCCTCCCCCGTCCCGCGCGAGCCCGCCCAGGCCGCTCCGGCGGGCGAGGGCGTCACCCTGTCGTTCCTGGTCCAGGACAGCGACGGCGGTCCGGTGGAGGACGCCGTCGTGATCGTGACCGGGTCCCGCTGGCCGGGGCACGGCGTCACCGACGCGAGCGGGCGGACGACCGTCGCGCTGCCCGGCGAGGCCCCGGAGACGATCCGCTCCGTGGTCGTCCGGCCGGCGCGCGGCTTCTGGACGCGCCGACTCGACCGGCCCGCGCTCGCCCCCGACCGCGACAACCTGATCACGCTGGACCGGCTGGCGGACTCCTTCGAGGGCTTCCCGGCCCAGCAGATGTTCGGCTGGGGGCAGCAGGCCATGCAGCTGCACCGGCTGCCGCCGACGTTCCGCGGCGCCGGGGTCAAGGTCGCGATCATCGACTCGGGGGCCGCCGCCGCCCATCCCGACCTGCGCGGCGAGATCGCCGCGGGGCTCGACCTGGTCGACCGCGGGCAGCGCGGCTGGGCCGTCGACACGGTGTTCCACGGCTCGCCGTGCGCGGGGATCGTCACCGCCGCCGACACCGGCCACGGCGTGATCGGCTGCGCGGTGGAGGCCGAGGTGCACGCGTGCAAGGTCTTCCCCACCGGGCGGTTCAGCGACCTCATCGAGGCCCTCGACTACTGCATCGACCACGAGATCGACGTGGTGCACCTGGGCGCGGGCTGCTCCCGGCCGTCCCGGCTCGTCGCCGCCAAGATCGACCAGGCGCGGCACGCGGGCGTGGCGTGCGTGATCGGCGCGGGCGACGACGGCGGGGCGGTGACGTTCCCCGGCACCCTGCCCACCGTCCTCACGGTGGCCGCCATCGGCAAGACCGGCACGTTCCCCCCGAGCAGCGCGCACGCCGCGGAGGTGGCCGGGCCGCGCACCGTCGAGGGCTACTTCTCCCCGCGGTTCACCTGCCGCGGACCCGAGGTGGACCTGTGCGCCCCGGGGGTGGCCGTCCTGTCGGTGGCGCCGCCGGACGGATACGCCGTCCGGGACGGCTCGTCGCTCGCCGCGGCGCACGTCACCGGCCTGGCGGCGCTGGCGCTGGCGCACCACGGCGACTTCCGCAACGGCTTCGGGCGGCGCGACGCCGCCCGGGTGGACCACCTGTTCCGGCTCATCAAGAGCAGCTGCATGCCCCTCGACCTGGGCGATCCGCACCGCACCGGGGCGGGGCTGCCCGACGCCATGCGCCTGCTGGGCCCGGCGCTGGCGGGCATCCCGGGACTGCCCAGCGAGGTGCTCAACCTGCTCGACCAGCTGACCGCCGAGATGATCCAGGCGGGCCTGCTGCAGCCGCCGCCGATGCCCGCGCCCGAAGGCCAGGCCCGGACGCGGCCGGCCGCCGCGGCCGCCCGGGCCGAGCAGGGCGAGTCGGGCCACACCGCCCTGGCCTGGCTGGCCGAGGAGATGCGCATGGCCGGGCTGCTCGTCGAGGACCCGCCGGACCTGCTCGACTGACGTCGCGCGCACGGGTGCGCCCCTTCGCCGCCGGCGAGGGGGCGCACCGCCTTCGCTAGGACGGGAAGAGCCACTCCAATGCGGTCAAGCTTTTGGCGAGGTACCGGTCCTTGCCGGTCTCGATGCCGTACGCCATGTCCTCCAGGACGCCGCACCGGGCGTAGAACCGCGCCCTCCGTTCGATCTCACCGCCGCCGTAACGGCGCAGCGCCGCGTCGAGCGCCTCGGGCCCGAGATCGCGGTACAGCCTGCCGAAGTCCGCGGCCGGATCGACGATCGCCGCGTCGCTCCAGTCGATGACGCCGGTCACCCGAGCCCCGTCCACGAGCACATGCTCGATGCCCAGGTCGTTGTGGGAGAAGACCAGCTCGCGCGCGGCCTCGGGCGGCGGCGCCTCGAGGAACCTCTCCACCGCCGGGCGGTACGTGTCCGGGACGTGGGCGGCGAGCGCCTCGTACGTCCGCGCGGCCTCGTCGCGCCAGGCCCGCATCGGCTCGTCGTCCACCTCGGCGACCCCGGCGACCCGGTCGGCCGGCAGGGCGTGCAGCGCGCGCAGGAACGCGCCGAGCTCCTCGGCGACCGCGCGGGGCTCCCGCACCGACGCGTCGATCAGCGGCACGCCCGGCAGTTTGGCGTAGGCCAGGCACCCCGCCTCTTCGGCGACGAACACCGGCTCGGGCACGGGCAGCGGGGAGACGCCGGCCACGACGCCGAGCAGCTCCGCCTCCCGCCGCACCCGCGCGGCCCGGCCCGCCGCGTCGCCGCCCTTGGCGAACCGCACGATCAGTTCGCCGTTGACCACGTAGGCGGCGTTGTCCTCCCCCTCGCCGAGCACCGCGACCGACTCGACGCGATACCCGGGCAGGCGCTCCCCCACGACCGCGCGCACGTCCGGCGTCCCGGCTCTCACGGGCGCCTCTCCGACTCGCAGGCCGATCCGCCGAGGCAGGCGGGAAAGCCCAGCTCGCGCTGGGCGGCCGGATCCAGCTCGGAATCGGCGCACACAGTCCTGCGGACGTCCAGCCTGGTCACGGACGAAGGCTATCCGGCGGCCGCGACGCGGTGCCGAGCCGTCCGCGGCATGCGCGGCGGGTGGGCGCCCGCCGTTTCGTCCGTCGGTGCGCCTGCCCGCGCGTCGTGGCCATGCCGCGAAGCGGCCGCGTCCTCCCGCCTCCGGTCGCGGGAGGACGCGGCCATCCCTGGAGGGGGTCAGATCTTGCCGACGCCGGCGCCCGCCGTCACGGTCGCCTTGACGCTGGACGCGGGCTCGGCGCTGTAGGAGTACGGGATCGCCGCCACCGAGCCGGGGTTGCGGGTGACGATCGACCCAGAGTTGACCAGGAGGTTGTTCGCCTCGCGGATGTTGCCCTCGTCGGAGTCGCCCTCCTGGATGGAGGTGGGGCGGCGCACGTTCTCGAAGTAGTTGCCCTCGACGAACACGCCCGCGTCCATGGTCGACGCGACGCCGTAGCTGCCGATGTCGCTGTAGTAGTTGTTCAGCACGTGCACCGGATTGGCGAAGCGCACGCGCGGGTGGCGCTGGTTGGTGCCCTGGAACCAGTTGTGCACGTAGGTCACCCGCAGGTGGCCCCGGTCCTGCGAGGCGTTGCCGTCGGAGTGGCCGACCAGCGACGTCTTGTCGTGGTCGTGGAACCGGTTCCACGACACGGTGATGAAGTCCGAGCCGCGCTTGATGTCGAGCAGGCCGTCGTCGGCGCCGGACAGGTCGTTGTGGTCGATCCAGATGTTGGTGGAGCCGTCCTGCACGTTGATGGCGTCGTCGTCGGCCCCGGTGAAGGTCAGGTTGCGGATGATGACGTTGCGGACGCCGTCGAGGTCCAGGCCGCCGCCGGTGATGCGGCCGTTGGCGCCCACACCGATGATCGTCTTGTCGGACGCGACGTCCTCCATGCCGGACAGCGCGATCGTGCCGTCCACGCGGATGACGTACCGGCCGGACGCCTGCGCGTACCGCAGGAACTGCGAGGCGTTGGTGACGGTCACGGTGGTGCCGCCCGCGCCGCCGGTGGTGCCGCCGTTCTGGGCGGCGTAGCCGACGGGGCTGTTCTCGGCGGCGGCGACGGGACGCGCGTCGGTCCGCGTCTCGGCGGCGCCCTGGGCGCCGGCGGCCACGGTGACGCCCGCGGCGGCGACGGCTGCGGCGGCGAGACCGATCACGGTCTTCTTCATGGGGTTCCTCCTCGTGGTGGATCGCTCAGCGGACATAGACCAGCGGCTGAGCGGGGGCGGACATGCGGTCGCCGATGAAGGAGCTCGGGTGGGGCGGCTGGTTGTAGCCGGTGTTCTGCCAGGCGAGCGCGACGCGGTACTGGGTGTCGTGCTGCAGGGTGTAGATCTTGCGGTCGGTCATGTCGCGGGTCGTGTAGATGCGCAGCCGGGTGTTGTCGGTGGTGCGCCAGTCGACCTCCTCGCGCCAGTCGCCGAACAGGTCGCCGGACAGCGACGGGGTGGCCTTGGTGCCGTTGTTGGACGCCACGCCCGACCCCGTCAGCAGGCGGGTGTCGGCGTCGGGGCCGTACTTGTCGATGCGGGTGCCGTCCAGCAGCTCGCGCACCGGGTCGGCGTCCCACCACACCAGGAAGTTGATCGACGAGGGCTTGCGGCCGGCGTTGTTGCCGGTGACGCCGCGCAAGGCGCCGTCGGACGCCGACCAGAACTCCGCGCCGGCCCGGCCGCTCCAGATGTCGCCGGCGACGCCGCGGCCGTTGTCGCAGCACGCGGGCGTCGACCACAGCACCTGCCCGGTGCGGGCGTCGGCGTACCAGGACGACGGCTTGGCGGAGTCCTCGTCGACCTTGAAGTACTCCAGGCCGGGGCGGGACGGGTCGAAGTCGCCGAGGTGGGCGGCGTCGCCGTGGCCGAGCCGGGTGGTCCACAGCCCGTCGCCGTCGTCGTCGACGGCCATCGCCCCGTAGACGATCTCGTCGCGGCCGTCGCCGTCCACGTCTCCGACGGTGAGGGCGTGGTTGCCCTGCCCGTCGTAGCCCTTGCCCGCGTTGGCGGGGCTGTCGGTGTCGAACGTCCAGCGGAGGGTGAAGCGCCCGTCGCGCCAGTCCCAGGCCGCGATGACCGTGCGGGTGTAGTAGCCGCGCGCCATGATGAGGCTGGGCCGGGCGCCGTCGAGGTAGGCGGTCCCGGCCAGGAACCGGTCGACGCGGTTGCCGTACGAGTCGCCCCAGGACGCGACGTCGCCCCGAGGCGGGACGTAGTCGACGGTCTGCAGGGCCGCGCCGGTCCGCCCGTCGAACATGGTGAGGTACTCCGGGCCGGACAGGATGTAGCCGCTGGAGTTGCGGTGGTCGGCGCCGGCGTCGCCGATGACCCGCCCGGTGCCGTCGACGGTGCCGTCGGCGGTCTTCATCGCCACCTCGGCCCTGCCGTCGCCGTCGTAGTCGTACACCTGGAACTGCGTGTAGTGGGCGCCCGCGCGGCTGTTGCGCCCGAGGTCGATGCGCCACAGGCGGGTGCCGTCGAGACGGTAGGCGTCGATGTAGACCGGGTCGGTGAAGCCGGACTGGGAGTTGTCCTTGGCGTTGGCCGGTCCCATTTGAGGACGATCTCCTGCCGCCCGTCGCCGTCCAGGTCGCCGACGCCGGCGTCGTTGGCGCTGTACGCGGACGACGGCGGCTGGATCGGCACGTCGAGGTAGCCGTCGCCGAACCGCAGCGACGGCTCCGACGGCGCCCCCTCGACCCCGTTCACCGGGCCGCACGGTGTAGGTCGCGTCGGCGGGGGCGCCCGCGTCGTAGTAGTTGGTGGAGTCGGTCACCGTCGCGATCCGCGTGGAGCCGCGGTAGAGAGCGAACGCGGTGTCCACAGGGTCGGTGCCGAGCAGTCTCCAGCCGACGTAGTTGCCGTTTCCGGAGCGAACGCTGATCAGGCCGCGGTCGAGGTCCTCGACCTGCCGCGCCACGGCGGCGCGCCGCTCGATGCGGATCGCGTGGTCGCCGTCGTCCGGCACCCCGACGACGGCGGTGGCGGTGACCGCGACGGCGGCGGCGATCGGCGGCAACGGGCGTCGGACGCGACGGCGGGGCCGCCGTCCGCGCAGTGGACGCATCACGGCTTCTCCCTTGCGGTGCCTCGGGCGGCGCTCTGCACCACCCTCGGGAAAGGGCTTTCCAGACACTAAGCCGCCGCGTCCCCGCACCGGACCGCCGTTTTCACGGTCCTTTCACGCCACCCCCGCCGACCTGCACAAACGCCCGAAAACTTTTCGTGAAGCGCTTCGACAGACACGCTGCCCGCACGTCAGGGTCTCTCCCACCCCGACAGGCCACCTCTGCCGTCTCTCAGGCGCAGTCAGGTGGGCTGGGTCGCGGACGCGATCGCGGACAGGCCGACCGCCCTAGCGTGCAGGCCCACAGGATCGTTCCAACGCCGCAGCCCCATGGCGCAGGTAGGGCGCAGGTATATCGGCAGACGTCCCCCACCTGAGGCACGACGCGCCGTTGTCTTCCGTCAACCCCAAGCCAAGCTTCCATTCCAGGGGCTGGTGCCGCAATCAGCGAGGCCGCACTCGTCAGTTGGATAGTCGACGGGCGCCCAGCTAGTCGTGCAGTTCAGCGTGGCGGAACTGACAGACAGGTCTGATTGCACGTAGCAGTTCTAGGCGGCTGCAGTCATCCAGAACGACATCAGCCGACGCAGGCGAAGACAGGTCAGAGCCAGCTTGCAGGTACATCAAAAAGATTCTTGATACTTGGCAGCCAAGAAGTCTTGGAATTCCGCGTGACGAAACTGATAAACAGGACCAACCGCGCGCAGCAGTCCCAAACGGTGGACATCCTCCAGGAACGGCATTAGCCGACGCGGCAGCAGCCTTCGCCTAGAAAGGCGCCAGGTCGCGATCACATACGCGAGCCAGGCATGGTGCCTACCACCCCAGAGCCCCATTGTGGCCCCAGCGACAACGCCAAGTACAGCACCCGCCGTGATCCCGGTTATGAGTCCGCGCGCAACTCCCTCACTCACTCCGACCACAATTCCGATGGCCAGCCCTCCAGCCAGCCACACCATTAGCCAGGCCACCACAAATCGCACGATGTTCAATGTACGGTCCGCCTTCAGACTGGAAGAAGGCGTGCTCTGCCTCAGCAGACCAGCCCCTTCGAAACTGTCAATCAAAACCTTGACAGCACCGGCCCCCATTCCAGAGGTAAGTCCTATTACCAGCCCCAATACCAGACCAGCCGCAAGGCCGAGAGCAGGGGCATCTACCGCAACCCCTGCCACCACCCCAACCACCAATCCAAGGACACTAGCCACTCCAATCCAGAGAACAAGTTGGCCTGCAAGCGCACGAATTAGGAAGCCCAATCGATCGCGAAGCTCACAGACCGCGTAACCAGGCTTGTCCTCCTTCCAATGCACAGCCTGAAACCAGGCTATAAGCCCGACAAGAGATCCAGAAAACCCGCCCAAAAGTCCGGGGATCACCCCTTCACCGAATCCCACCACAAGCCCTAGCGCCAGTCCGACTATGAGAATACTGGCAAGCGCGAATGGAGTGCCGACCGCACCAGCGGCAACAGTGTGCCGAGCCAGCTCCCACCAGGCGAAGTCCCGAGTCCGAGGCGAACCATCGGAATTTCGAGGATGGGTGAGGTGCCAAGCGAGATAGCCCAGCCAGCGCCGAATGTCGTCCGGCCTATACTTGCGGCGCGGCTGGAACACATCGGGCAGCTCGTGGCACCTGCGCTCACGAACAGCAATGAGGGCGGGTATGAGTCGATCGAAGAGATGAGCCCGCAAGGCAGCAGCATCGGGGAAACGTTCCGGATCGGTCAAAGGCGAGGGATCAGCCCCGGACTCAAGGTAATCAATGCGCAGCAGCCACAACCCCAATGCGGTCTCGGCAATCTCGGCGAGCGGTGTTGATGTTCGGTCGGTTGCACTGCTAGGCGCGGATGCGCCCGCGTTACGCAAGCTTTCTAGAACCTCTTTCCATTCTGGCCTCGGATCGACAGGCAGGGAAAGCTCCAAGTAGTGGGCGGCCTCTGCAGGCGTCAGAGGCTGAGCCTCGAGAACCGCTGCCGAGGCCAGCACCTCACCTGCTTCCGAAACGGCATTTGCATAGTCGTCGACACGGCTCGTCAGTATGAGCTGGTCGTCACCGCTCAATGATCTGTTCAACGAACTGATGACGGCTGCTCGCGCCCCGGGTGGGAGTTCGTCCAAGCCGTCCAAGATCGGCAGCACCCGTTTCTGAGCCACGAGCTCCCGCACAACCTCGGCGTCCCACTCCACGGTAGATAGTTGGGGGTAATCATCAATAATGCGGTCGGCAAGCCAGTCATGAAAACCATGTCGCGCGACGTCCCATCCACTCGCCGGCAACAACACCGGGACCGGATCTCGAGGCTCACGTTTCTTGAGCAGGTGCAACAGGAGCTGAACAGCTAGAGTCGTCTTGCCGGTGCCAGGCCCTCCTGTGATTACTAGGCGTCGCCGACGTAGTGCGCGGAATCGGTCGGCGAGCGCATCGACGTCGGCGCTACACGCACTCCATCGCATCTTCGCCCTCACCGCCTCTGGAGGACGCGATTCGATGTTGGCGGGATGATCCATCAGGCGTTGTTCGCTGAGCCGCCATCGCACCGGAATGGGATCGCGGTCGTATAGCGATCGCGCCACCGCCTCGGCGTCCCACTGCCGAATCAATATTTGGGCCAGAGCTTCCGCAGCCTCGTCGATGTCAGCAGGAGTCGGATGACCTTTGGTACGGCGGCTCGGAGGCGTAAGCCTGAGCCGGTCCGGTACCAAGAGGCCCATAACGGTGACCACCAGCGCGGTCAGCTGCGCCAGGTTCGCTCCGACTGATAGTCCGTTCTTGCCTCCCAGCGGCAAGAACGGCACGACCATTGCCGCGAGCACTACAGTGACCGCCAGCCGCCGCCTCCAGCTCCAGCGAGCTCGCCCACCACGCAGCATGACTCCTATCATGGTCACCTCGCCCATGGCGCACACGATTCAACACGAACTGCTGTCTTAGACCGGAGATGGCTTAGATCAGAGCCAGCAGTGATGGCCTCCCCGTTCACAGTCGGCAGAGGCCCTTGTTCGGCGGCTCCCCCGTGCCATGGGAAGGGCGGATTCCGCCGCGTCCGTCACATGGTGGCCGTGGGCTTATCTAAGCCCGTGCCGCCGAACGTGGCGCAGAACGCGGCCCGCCGTAGGCGGCGAACCGAGCGGACACGTGGCCGCTGCGCACGGGCCGGACGCACCGGTCCCGCGGCTTCCCGCCGGCCCGCGGTGGCACCCATCCGGCGATGACGCGCCCGGATGCCGGCGGTCCGCAGCCGCGCCGCTCTTCGCAGCAGAGTTGGGCCATGCGCCCCCAGACTGCTCCCCGGCGTGCCCGTCGGACATCGTCCGCCGCCATCGTCTTTTCTCTAGTGCATTCGGACGAGGCGCGCGCACGTTCTGGTGCCTGTGCACTACAGGACGACGCGAAGGCTGCGCATCGGCCCTCCAGAGATCACTAACGAGAAGCTGGGCTCTGCGAGCCGCCCCCGAGGTCGGGCGGAGGGCGGAGGGGCGCGGGGGCAAGGGCCGGGGCGGTCCTCGCCCCCGCGCCGGTCACAGCGGGCGGGGACGGGTGGTGAGGCCGCCGCAGCCGATCTGCTGGCCATAGCGGGGGCGTCCCCGGAGGTGGCGAAGGCCTCCAGGCGGAGGTAGCGGGCGGTAGTCGGCTGGAAGACGGCGTGTTTGAGGGTGTGGTCGGCGGGCCAGTCGCCCTGGGCGACGGCCCGGAAAGTCCTGCCGTCAGTGCTTGCGGCGACCCGGTAGGACGTGATGTTGCCGTCGGTGTGGAAGTCCTCCAGCACGAAATCCTTTCGGGTGTCCTGCCGCGGCAGGTAGGTGAGGACGTCGACGCCCGCGTACACGCGCCCGAGGTCGAGCGTGACGGCCTGCGGGGCGGTCCTGCTGGGCGGGGCGTCGGACGTCCACAAGGTCTGGTCGGCCTGGCCGTTCCAGCCGAAGTCGCTGTGGCCGTCCACGGCGAGGGCGGCGTCGCCGCTGGTCGCCGTGGCGCCCGCGGGGGTGAGCGGGTGCAGGACGACGTCGGGCTGCGGCGGGAGCGGCGGGCGGGTGCGGTCGGGCCTCCAGCGACGCCCCACCTCGCGGAGGGTCTGCGCGACGGTGTCGTCCAGCAGGCCCCGGGGGTTTGGCGGGCAGTTGAGGATGAAGGTGCAGTAGCGGGGCTCCAGCACCTTCAGGTGGCCGTCAACGATCTCCTCGGCGGTCAGCAGGGTGGTGGGCGTGGACGGGTGCCAGAAACAGCCCGCTAGGGAGATGGTCTGCCCTTGGGAGGCGGCGTAGGTGTTGCCGGGCGGGCAGAACACCCCGCCCTTGGTCTCCTCCACGAACAGCAGCTCCGCGTGCCAGGGCACGCTCAGCCCGTTCAGGTCGAGGACGAGGCCGTCCGGCTGCAGCGACGCCACGTGCTCGCGGATCTCGTGGAAGGGCAGCGACTGGTGCCCGAACGCCCAGTGCCAGGCCCACCCGTCGAAGATCAGCAGCGGGATGGGCCCGTACCCGGTGAGCAGCTCGGTGAGCTGGTTTTTGACGAACGCGATCGCCTCGCGGGTGATGGGCGGGCGGTCGTCGAACCCCGCCGGGCCGACGCCGTTGGTCCGGTCCCAGATCGAGAAGTACAGGCAGGGGGCCAGGCCGCGGGAACGGAAGGCGTGCACGTACTCGCGCACGATGTCGCGTCCCCGGACGGGGCTGGACGCCACCGAGTACGAGGTGTGCTTGGACGGCCAGAGGCAGAACCCGTCGTGGTGCTTGGCCGTCAGCACGCCGAATTTCATGCCCGCCGCCTTGGCGGCGTCCGCCCACTGGCCGCAGTCCAGGTCGACCGGGGCGAACGTCTGCGGGTCCTGGTCGGGCTCCACCCATTCGGCGTCGTGGTAGGTGCCCATGTTGAAGTGCAGGAACATGCCGAAGCGCCAGTCGACGAAGCGCTTCTGCAGGGCGTAGCGGTTGCCTCGGGAGGCGGCCGCCTGGGCGGGAGGGGCGCCGAGGAGCGCGGCCGCGCCGGCGGCGGCCGCCGCGCCCAGGAAGGCGCGGCGGTTCGGCGAGAGGGTCAAGAGGTCCCCCCGGGTGAGGGGACGTCGGAGACGGGGACGCCGCCGCGGTGCACGGCGACGGCGTGCAGGCCGACCGGGCCGACCGTGGCGTCGCCTTCGGCGATCACGGCGAGGGCGAGCGTGTTCGTGCCGCGCTGCCGCAGGATCCCGGCGGGGAGGGTGAAGTCGCGCTGCGGTCCCCCGGCGACGTACTCGCCGAGGCCCCAGCCGTTCACGTAGATCAGCACCCGGTGGGGCGCGCCGCTGCCGCCGCCGAAGCGCAGCGTCAGCGGCACGTCGTGGCCCTTGGGCAGGTCGAGCCGGAACTCGGTGCGGTACCAGGTGACGCCCGGGCCGACCCGACGCGCGGCCGGGGACGCCGGCGTCCACGACCGGTCGGGGAACCCGGGCAGATGCCAGCCGGTGCGCTCGCCGTACAGGCCGCCGTTGTTGAGCGGGCCGCGCACGCGGTCGGTCCGCGCGGCGCCCTGAATCTTCCACGTGATGGGGCCGGGGTCGCCGGCGACGGTCGCGCCGACCAGTCCGCGCGGCTGCTTGTGCCGCACGTCGTCGGCCGTCCAGTCGTCGTTGTGGCCCATGTTCTCCACCAGCACGGCCAGCACGGCCGTCTCGCCCTTCTTCAGCAGGCCGGGCGGGACGGCGAAGGTCCCCGGGCCGGGGTCGGGGTTGACCGGCTCGTCGGCGTCCTTCTGCTCGCCGCCCGCCGCCGAGCCCAGGTACCGGCCGTTGAGCCACACCTGGTAGATGCCGCCCTTGCCGGTGATGGCGTTGAGCCGCACCTCGGTCTCCTCGCCGGTGGCGGTGAACCGGCCCCGGTACCAGACGTGGCCGTGGTGGTAGCCGTAGTCGTCGGCGTACAGGACGGGCAGGGTCTTGGGCTTGATGGGGCTGACGGTGGTGGTGCGGTCGGCCACCGTCCAGTCCCGGTCGTCGAAGCCGGGGTCCGCCTCGGGCGCCTCGGCCGCGGCGCGCCAGCCGGTGAGCGCCGGCAGCCGCACGCCGCCGGGGCCGGGCACGCGGCCGACGAGCGTCCCCGCGGAGGTGCGGCGGGACGGGACGGGCGCGCCGTTCACGGTCATGCGCGAGGTGTCGGCGAAGACTTCGATGTCGGCGGGCTCGTCGGTGTCGGCGCGCAGGTGGACGGTGCGGCCGGCGACGCGGGCGGAACGCACCAGGGAGCCGCCGCGGACCAGGACGCCGCCGGACTTCCAGAACGTCGCGGCCTCGGCGTCGGTGCCGAGCAGGAGCAGCAGCGGCCGCCGCCCGCCGCCCGTGATCAGCACGCGGGCCAGGCCGCGGTGCGTGTAGTCGAGCCGCAGGTTCCCCTTGCCGTCGTAGGCCGCCCGGACCTTCCCGTCGAGGACTTTGACGGTCGGCTCGGACGCGTAGCGCAGCACCGTCATGCCGGGCACGCCCTCGGTGCCGTAGAACACGGCGACGTCGCGTCCGCCCGCGGCGGTGTGGGTGAGCAGTTCGGAGCTGGAGACCGCGAGGCGCTGGCCGCCCATGTCGTACCCGGCCACCAGCACCTTGGCGTCGCGTCCCTTCACCCGCACGGGCACGCGGTAGGCGCCGTCGGGCGCGTTCCAGGTGAGGGTGGCGGACGCGTCGGCGTCGGTCGTGCGGTCGGGGTGCCGGACGAGCACGAACTGGGTGCGCGTGTCGGGGTTGGCGCGGGCCTCGGTGTGCACGGCGGCGGCGTCGGACGCGGGCGCCGGCGCCGGGTCGGTCTTGGTCAGCGGCGCCACCGTGGTGGTGAACAGGCCCTGCCGTTTGAACTCGTCGTACTTGGCGGTGAGCTGCCGGTTCTCGGTGATGGCGGCGCCGTAGTCGTAGGAGGTGTAGACGTCGTTGGGCTGCCCGAGGCGGCCCCAGTTGGTGCCGCCGAACGACATGTAGTAGCCGAACATGGTCGCGCCCGACGCGATCAGGTTCGACTTGTAGTACACCTTCATGAACGCCGGGCCGGTGAGGTCGCGGCAGCGCTCGTATCCGGCCTTGCCGAGGTCGATCGCGCCCGCCTGGTACTCGGCGGCGTACACGGGGGCGTCGTCGCTGAGCCGCTCGGTGACGCCCTCGCCCCAGGTGCCCCACACGTCCGGCTCGCGGCATTCGAACGCCTGCGGGTAGTCGTCCACGCCGGGGATCTGCACCGCGCCCTGCCCGGACGCCCAGGTCGGCGTCCAGGACGCGTCGCAGCACTGGTTGTGGGTGATCGGCACGTCGATGCCCGCGGCGCGCGCCTGCTTCTGGATGTCCTCCATGTACGCGGCGTCGGTGTTGGCCGCGTACTCGTTCTCGGCGTTGTAGGCGATGACCGAGCCGCCGCGGGTCACCTGGTGCCGGGCGATGATCGGGTTGATGTGCGCCAGCCACTCGCGGTAGGCGCGGGTGTAGCCGGGGTCGCTGGAGCGGGCGCGTCCCGGCACGTTCTTCAGCCACGCGGGGAACCCGCCGCCGGTGGTCTCGGCGTTGATGTACGGGCCGGGACGCGCCACGACGTACAGGCCGAGCTCCTCGGTGAGCCGCAGCAGCCGGTCGACGTCGCGGACCCCGGTGAAGTCGTACACGCCGGGGGCGGGCGAGTGGTAGCCCCAGTGGAAGTACAGGGACACGCCGTTGAACCCGGCGGCCTTGATCTTCTCCAGCACGTCCCGCCACAGGTCGGGGCTCGGCAGGCGGAAGTAGTGGAACTCGCCGCTCCACAGCAGCACGCGCTTGCCGTCCACCATCAGCGAGTAGCGGTCGTAGGTGACGCGATGGGCCGCCTTCCCGGCGGCGGTCTGTGCGGCGGCGGGGGCGCCGGTGGGCGCCCAGAGCGCGGCGGCCGCGGCGAACGCGGCGAGCAGGACGGTCGGCCTTCTTCGGAGACTTCCTGGCATGGCGGCGTCCTTCCAGGAGGGGGTGGGCCAAAGGAGGGCGGTCGGCGCCCCGCGGGGCGCCGACCGGAAGGCGACTACTTGGTGAAGGAGAAGGAGCTCAGCCGCACGTCGCCGTCGAACACCAGGTAGACGTCCTGGCGGCCGGCGGCGCGGGAGACCGGCGCGGTCAGGTCGCGGTAGGCGTACTTGTCGCCGGTGGACGGGACGGTGACCGTCGCGACCGTGCGGCCGTTCGGGCCGCCGAGCCGCACCTGGATCGTCGCGTCGCCCGCGTCGGCGCGCGACGCGCGCACCCGGATCCCCGTCACGCCGCGGCCGAGGTCGGCGTCGGCGAACGCGATCCAGGTCCCGGCCTTCGCGCCGACCGCGTCGCCGCGCACCTTGGACTCGTCGACCAGCTCGGCGCCCTGGTGGTCGTCGAAGTCGGCGGCGCGGGTCGGCTTGGACAGGTCGCGGGCGGGGACGGTCTCGCCGCGCACCTTGAGGGCGGCGCGCTGCCGGATGTCGGCCGACGACGCCCCGATCAGCACGTCGTGGACGGCGTTCTCGACCGTCCACTTGTCGCGGGTCACGTCCCAGTGGGCCAGGTCGGCGGCGCGCAGGGTGAAGGTCACGGTCTTGGTCTGGCCGGGGGCCAGCCGCACCTTCTGGAAGGCGCGCAGCTGCTTGAGCGGCTGCTTCACCCGCGAGGTCCGCTGGCTGGTGTAGAGCTGGACGACCTCGTCGGCGGCGACCCGGCCGGTGTTGGTGACCGGGACGCTGACGCGCACGGCGCCGTCCGCCGCCACCGACCGGGTGCTCAGCTTCGGGGTGCCGTAGCGGAACGAGGTGTACGTCAGCCCGTGCCCGAACGGGTACAGCGGCTTGCCCTTGAAGTACAGGTACGTGCGGTCGCTCTTGATGATGTCGTAGTCGAGGATGTCGGGCAGGTCGTCGTCGGACCGGTACCAGGTCTGCGGCAGCCGCCCGGACGGGGAGGCGTCGCCGAACAGCACCGCGGCCAGGGCGTTGCCGGTCTCGGCGCCCGCGTGGCTGGTCCACAGCAGGGCCGGGACGTTGTCCTGCTCCCAGGTCAGCGTGGTGGGGTAGCTGTTCTCCACGACCACGACCGTGTTCGGGTTGGCCTTGCGCACCGCCTTGATCAGCTCGGACTGGGCGCCGGCCAGCGCCATGGTGGTCCGGTCGTGGGCCTCGCGGCCGTTGATGAACGGCATGCTGCCGACGACCACGACGGCGGCGTCGGCGCCGGAGGCGGCCCGCACCGCCTCGTCCACGCCGCTGCGCAGCACCTCGCGGGTGAACCTGGCGGCCTCGGCCTTGGTGCCGAGGACCAGCCGTCCGTCTTCGGCGGCCTTGAGGTAGACCTTGTCGGGCTCCGCCCAGCTCTCGTCCTTCTCGTAGCCGGCGTAGCGGACCAGGTAGGCGCCGTCGTCCTGCTTCTCCAGGTCGAACATCTGCTGGACGAACCAGCCGTTCGGCTGCGCCTGGTCGTTCTTGAAGTAGTCGGTCCAGGCGTTGCCGTTGGCCGGGTCGCTCCACCGGCCGACGACCTTGCCGTTGGCGACGTTGCGCAGGGTGAGCTTGCCCTGGCCCCAGTCGAACACGTCGAACTGGGCGGCGGCGTCGGCGCCGGTCGCGGCCAGCTTCAGGAAGTCGCCGTCGGCGCCGGCGCCCCCGGTGACGTAGCGGCCGGTGGCGGCGTCCTTGAGCGCGATGCGGTCGACGGCCTCGGTGCCCGCGACGGTGCCCTTGGCGCCGAGCCGCTTGCGGATGCCGTCCAGCGGGGTCACCCGGTACGGCAGGGCGCCGGAGTACCAGTCGGTGTAGAGGGTGTCGCTGAGCGGGCCGACGACGGCGATCTTCTTGGTCCGGTCGGCGTTCAGGGGCAGCGTCCCGCCCTGGTTCTTCAGCAGCACCGTCTGCTCGACGGCCGCCTGCCGGGCCAGGGCGCGGTGCGCGGGGCTGTCGACGACGTCCTTGCCGATCCGGGCGTAGGGGCCGCCGTCGGGGTCGAACTCGCCGAGCCGCACCCGCAGCTGCAGGATGTGCCGGACGGCCCGGTCCACGTCGGACTCGGCCAGCAGCCCCTTGGACAGCGCTTCTTTGACCGCGTTGACGGTGATGGCGGAGTTGGTGTCGTCGGTGGTGAAGCTGTCCACGCCGGCCTTGAGGACGGCGGCGTCCGCCTCGGCCAGCGTGCCGTAGTACTGCTGGGAGCCGACCAGGTTGTTGGGGGCGTGCGCGTCGGTGACGTTGAACAGCGTCTTGCCCGCCCACGTGCGCACCAGGTCGTTGACGTCGGAGTGCACGGTAGCGGGGCGCCCGTTGATGAGGTTGTAGGCCGTCATGACGCCGGTCGCCGCGTCCGCCTGCAGCGGCAGCTTGAACGGGACCTCGTCGTACTCCTTCTTCACCCGCGGGCGCAGGCTGGAACTGGTCTGGTCGCGCCTGATCTCGTTGTTGTTGGCCATGTAGTGCTTGAGCACCGGCGCGGCCCTCAGGTACCGGGGGTGGTCGCCCTGGATGCCCTTGCCGTAGGCGGTGGCCAGGGTCGCGGTGAGCAGGGCGTCCTCGGAGTAGCCCTCCTCGTTGCGGCCCCAGCGCGGGTCGCGCAGCAGGTTCACCACCGGCGCCCACAGCTGCAGGCCCCAGACGTCGGAGTTCTCCTTGTTGTAGGCGCGGGCCTCGTCGCCGACCGCGGACCCGATCTTCTTCAGCAGGTCCGGGTTCCAGGTGGCGCCGAGGCCCACCGACTGCGGGAACACGGTCGCGGTGGCGGTGCGGACCGCGCCGCCCGCGTTGACGTCGGTGGACCAGGCCAGGCCGTGCAGGGCCTCGGTCCCGGTCTTGAACCGCTTGATGCCCAGCCGCGGGATCGCCGGCTGGTACTGGTGCAGCAGCGCGACCTTCTCGTCGAGGGTCAGCCGCTTGAGCAGGTCCTCGACCCGCGCGTCCACCGGGAGGCGGGGGTCGCGGAACGGCGGGGTCTCGCGGGCGGCCGCGGGCGCGGCGGTCAGGCCCACCGCGGCGGCGGTGGCGGCGGCCACGGCCGCGGCGACCGCGGGGTTCAGCGGCCGCGGGCGGCCCCTGCCGCGGCGCGGGGACGGTCCCCCGCGCTTCTCGGGTGCGGCGGCGGGGGAATGCGTGCGTCTGGACGTCTTCGGACGGGTGAATGGACGGGTGAATGGACGGGTGATCGGCACCACGCCTCCTCGACTCGTGCGGCGATCAGAAAACGACTGGCCCCATCCCCCGAGAAATGCGGTCGTGTCCGTGCGCTCCGCGGCCGTTCCGGCGGCGCCGCCCGCGCCGGCGGAACGGAAACCGTAATCGAAGCGCTTCGATTACCGGGTGCGCTCGAGCTGTCCGGAGTTCCTCCTTTCGTCTCGGGTCAGGAGAGGGCGGGCGCGGGCGCGCTGCTGGCGCGCACCGTCAGCCGGGGCGGCACCAGGGTGGCGGCGGGGACGGTCTCGCCGTCCAGCTTGGCCATCAGCAGCTCCACCGCCTGCCGTCCCACCTCCTCGGCCGGCACGGCGACGCCGGTCAGCTGCGGCTCGGCGTGCTCGGCGAGCTCGTCGGGGCAGATCGCCACCACCGACAGGTCCTCGGGGACGCGGCGCCCGGCGGCGCGCAGCGCCCGCACCAGGGGGTCGATGATCGGCTCGTTGTGCACCACCACCGCGGTCGGCCCGGAGCCGTCGGCCAGCAGCCGGGCGGCCAGCGCGCGGGCCGCGTCGGCGGTGGCCTCGCAGGGGTGCAGCGCCCCGGTCAGGCCGTGCTCGGCCACCGCCGCGTGGAAGCCCTCGGCGACGCGCTCGGCGTAGCCGCTGCGCCGCCGGTACACCTCCGGCGGTGAGCCGATCAGCGCCACCGACCGGTGCCCCAGCTCGGCCAGATGCCGCACGCACGCCTCGGCGGCGGCGCGGAAGTCCAGGTCGATGCAGGTGAGGTCGGACGCGTCGGCGGGGAACCCGATGAGCACGCTGGGCCGGTCCAGGGTGCGCAGCAGCGGGACGCGCGGGTCGTCCATCTGGACGTCCATCACGATCAGCGCGTCCACCATCGCGCTGTCGGCCACCCGCCGCAGGCCCTCCACGCCCTCCTCCTGGGTGAGCAGCAGCACGTCGTGGTCGTGCCGCCGCGCGGTGGTGACGGCGGCGACGGCGAACTGCATGACGACGGGCACGTGGATGCCGCTGCGCAGCGGGATCATCAGCGCCAGCACGTTGGACCGGCTGCTGGCCAGCGCGCGGGCGCCCGCGTGCGGCCGGTAGCCGAGCTGGCGGATGCTGGCCAGCACCCGCTCGCGGGTCTCCGCCGAGATCGAGCGCTTTCCGCTCAGCACGTAGGAGACCGTGCTCGGGGAGACCCCGGCATGGCGCGCCACGTCAGTGATCTTGACCACGTGCCGTCCTCGTCCACGGGTGTCAAGCGATTCGATTCTGGAGAGGATAGCGGCCGCCTTCGCGGCGACCGGCGGGCGTTCGGCGGCCGTCCCGCGCCCGCCGCGGCGGGGCGCGCCCCGGCGGCATGCGTACCCGCCGGGACCGCCCCGCGCACGCCGACCGGCGGCGGTCCCGCCGCCACCGCCGCCGGCGCACGCCGCGGCGCGCGGCACGCCGCGCCCGCCTCCCGCTCCGGTCATGGCGCGTCCGAGGGGACGCCGCCGGCGGCGATGAGGTCGCGGTACCAGTAGGCGCTGTCCTTCCAGGTGCGGCCGCCGGTGGCGTAGTCGACGTGGATCAGTCCGAACCGCTTGGAGTAGCCGTAGGCCCACTCGAAGTTGTCCAGCAGCGACCAGGCGAAATAGCCGCGGACGTCGACCCCGGCGTCCATGGCCCGGCGCATCGCGGCGATGTGGTCGCGCAGGTAGGAGATGCGGCGGTCGTCGTGCACCCGCCGCGCGCCCGCGCCCCCGCCGCCGGGGGACGCCCCCGCGTCCTCCACGCGGTCGTCGAAGGCGGCGCCGTTCTCGGTGATCATCAACGGCACGCCCGGGTGGTCGCGGTGCAGGCGCAGCAGCAGCTCCTCCAGGCCGGTCGCGTCGATCGGCCAGCCCATCGCGGTGTAGGGGCCGGGCTGGCGCGGGAACTCCACGTCGTCGCAGCCCACGAACGGGCTGGCCGCGCCCGGGCGGTGGCCGTCGTCGTGCTCGCGCGGGGACGCGCCGTCCCAGTGCCGCACCCGGGTCGGGCTGTAGTAGTTGACGCCGAGCACGTCCAGCGGCGCCGCGATGGTCTTCTCGTCGCCGTCGCGCACGAACGACCAGTCGGTGACGGCGGCGGTGTCCTCCAGCAGGTCGGCCGGGTAGCCGTCGCCGAGCATCGGGCCGAGGAAGATCCGATTGGCGACCGCGTCCACCTTCCGCGCCGCGTCCCGGTCCTCCGCCGCGTCCGACGCGCCGCGCACGTGGTGCAGGTTGAGGGTGACCGAGTGCCGCGCCGACGGCGCCACCACGTCGCGCAGCGCCCGGTTGGCCAGACCGTGCGCCAGGTTGAGGTGGTGCGCGGCGGTCAGCGCCGCCACCGGGTCGGTGCGGCCCGGCGCGTGCACGCCGGAGGCGTACCCGAGGAACGCCGAGCACCACGGCTCGTTCAGCGTCGACCACGTGTGCACCCGGTCGCCGAGCGCCTGGCCGACGCGGACCGCGTAGTCGGCGAAGCGGTACGCGGTGTCGCGCTCCGGCCAGCCGCCCGCGTCCTCCAGCTCCTGCGGCAGGTCCCAGTGGTAGAGGGTGACGACGGGCTTGATGCCGCGCTCGAGCAGGGCGTCCACCAGCCGCGAGTAGAAGTCGACGCCCCGCGGGTTGAACCGCCCCTCGGGCAGCACCCGCGACCAGGAGATGGAGAAGCGGTAGGCGGTCAGCCCCATCTCCGCCATCGCCGCCACGTCCTCGCGCCACCGGTGGTAGTGGTCGGTGGCCACGTCGCCGGTGTCGCCGTTCAGCACCCGGCCCGGGGTGTGGCTGAAGGTGTCCCAGATGGACGGGGTCCGGCCGTCCTCGGCGGCGGCCCCCTCGATCTGGTACGACGCGGTGGCCGCACCCCACAGGAAGTCGTCGGGGAAGGTCATCGGGCCTCCAGGTTGATGACGATCTCGGCGGACGTGGCGTGGACGAGGGCGCCCTGCTCGTGCTCGACGAGCGCGCCGCCCTCCACGGAGGCGACGCCGCGCACCCCCACCAGCAGGACGTTCCACGATACGGCCGCGCCCCCGGGGAACTCGGCCGCCACCCGGACCACCGCGCCGTCCCGGGAGGTGACGAACGACGCGGCGGTCCCCCCGCCGACCGGGGCGGGGATCTCGGTGGCGACGCGGGCGCCGTCGGCGAGCTCGTAGACCCGCAGCGTCACCCCGTCGGCGTGGTCGTAGTCGGGCCGGTCGTCCACCGCGCCCTCGGGGATCACCGCGCCGGGCCGCGCGAGCAGCGGCAGGCTGTCGAACCCGTGCCGCTCGCGCACCCAGCGCCCGCCGCGCACCTTCTCGCCCGTCAGGTAGTGCGTCCACACGCCGTCGGGCACGTAGTAGGCGACCTCGCCGTCGGCGGAGAACACCGGCGCGACGAGCAGGTCGTCGCCCAGCATGTACTGCCGTTCCAGGTGGGTGCAGGCCGGGTCGTCGGGGAACTCCACCACCATCGCGCGCATCATCGGCAGGCCCTCCTCGTACGCCTGCCGCGCCGCGCCCGCCAGGTACGGCATGAGCCGCATCTTCAACCGGGTGAAGCGGCGCAGGACGTCCACCGACTCCTCGTCGAACAGCCACGGGACCCGGTAGGAGTGGCTGCCGTGCAGGCGGCTGTGCGACGACAGCAGCCCGAAGGCGATCCACCGTTTGAACAGGGCGGGGTCGGGCGTCCCCTCGAAGCCCCCGATGTCGTGGCTCCAATAACCGAACCCGGACATGCCCAGCGACAGGCCGCCGCGCAGGCTCTCCCCCATCGCCTCGAACGTCGACTCGCAGTCGCCGCCCCAGTGCACGGGGAAACGCTGCGAGCCCGCGGTGGCGGACCGGGCGAACACCACCGCCTCGCCCTCGCCCCTCCGCTTGCGCAGCAATTCGAAAACCGTCTGGTTATAGAGGTAGGTGTAGTAGTTGTGGGCGCGCTCGGGGTCCGAGCCGTCGAAGAACTCCACGTCGGTGGGAATGCGTTCGCCGAAGTCGGTCTTGAAGCAGTCCACGCCCATGTCGAGCAGGGCGTCCAGCTTGGCGGCGTACCATTCCCGGGCCTCGGGGTTGGTGAAGTCGACCACCGCGCAGCCGGGCTGCCACTTGTCCCACTGCCACACGTCGCCGTTCGGCCGTTTCAACAGGTAGCCGTGCGCCTTGGCCTCCTCGAACAGCGGGGACCGCTGCCCGATGTACGGGTTGATCCACACGCAGATCCGCAGCCCGCGGTCCTTGAGGCGGCGCAGCATGCCGGGCGGATCGGGGAACACCCGCGGGTCCCATTCGAAATCGCACCACTGGAACTCGCGCATCCAGAAGCAGTCGAAATGGAACACGCTCAGCGGCAGGTCCCGCCGCGCCATCCCCTCGATGAAGGAGGTGACGGTCTCCTCGTCGTAGGAGGTGGTGAACGAGGTGGACAGCCACAGCCCGAACGACCAGTCCGGCACCCGCGCCGGCCGCCCCGTCAGCGCCGTGTACTTGCGCAGGATCTCCCGGGGCGTCGGCCCGTAGATCAGGTAGTAGCGCATCGACTGGCCCTCGACGCTGAACTGCGTGCGGGCCACCGACTCGGACGCCACCTCGAACGACACCCGGCCCGGGTGGTCGACGAACACCCCGTACCCGGCGTTGGTCAGGAAGAACGGGACGTTCTTGTACGCCTGCTCGCTGGCGGTGCCGCCGTCGGCGTTCCAGATGTCGACGGACTGGCCGTTCTTGACCAGCGGGCCGAACCGCTCGCCGAGCCCGTAGACGAAGTGGTCGACGCCGAGGTCGAGCTGCTCGCGCACGTAGTGGCGGCCGTCGTCGGTGTCGATGAGCGCCATGGCCTTGAAGCCGCTGCCGGTCAGCCGGCGCCCTCCGGCCAGGAAGTCCACCCGCCACTCGTCGCCGCGCGCCACCCGCACGGTCAGGTCCCCGGAGGTCAGGGCGGCCGCGTCGTCGTCCACGGTCACGGTCGCCTCGACGTCGGGGTCGGCGGCCACCTCGAACTCCGGGTGCGGCGCCCGCCCCCCGGCGAAGTGGGTGATGGTGACGCCGACGACGTCCCGCATGGGCGAGGAGCACGTCAGCGTCACCACCGGCCCCTTGAGCAGGTCGCCGCGGTGCCGGATGCGATGCGCGGGCGCGTGCACGACGAACGAGCCGGTTCCGGCGTCGACGTCGAGCACCTGCGCCGGGTAGGACGCGTGGACGCCCTCGCGCATCATCCAGTAGCCGTCGGTGAACTTCATTTGATGGCTCCAGCCGTGAGTCCGCGCGACAACGTGCGCTGGAAGACGAGGAAGAAGACGACGGTCGGGATCAGTCCGAGCAGCGCCGCGGCGCTGGACATGGTGGCGTCCATGAGCCGCTGCCCGTGCAGCACGCCGAGCGCCACCGAGACCGTCTGATTGTCGTTGGACTGCAGGAAGACCAGGGGGATGAGGAACTCGTTCCAGGTCCAGATGAAGAAGAAGACCAGCAGGACCGACAGGGTCGGCCGCACCACCGGCACCACGACCCGCCACAGGATCTGCCAGCGGCCCGCGCCGTCGATCCGCGCCGCCTCCAGCAGCGGCCGCGGGAACGTCGACAGCACCGACGACAGCAGGTAGGTGCCGAACGCGCTCTGGATGACGGTGAACACGATGATCACGCCGAGCCGGGTGTCGTACAGCCCGACCTGCTTGGACAGGTAGAACAGCGGGTAGACCAGCGCCTCCTGCGGCAGCGTGTTGGCCATCAGCAGCGCGACCAGCACCCACATGCGGCCCTTGACCCGTCCGATGCCCAGGGCGTAGGCGTTGAGCACCGACAGCAGCACCGCGCCGACCGCGACCGACGCGCTGATCAGGAAGCTGTTGAACAGCACCCGGCCGAACCCGACGCGCTCCCAGAAGTCCCGCATGCCGCCCAGGTAGAGGCCCTCGGGCGGCGCCAGCGGCCCGTTGGCGGTGTACTCCGCCGGCGTCTTCAGCGCGTTGAACACCACCACGACGAACGGGATCAGCATGATCCCGGCGAGCGCGGCCATGCCGACCAGCACCGCGTACGCCGACGGGCCGCGCCTGCGCCGCCGCGGCCGCCGTGCGGGCCGGCGCGCGCCGGCCGGGGGCGCGGCGGCCGCGCGGGCCGCCGCGGTCGTCGTCGCGGTCGTCGTCGCGCTTGTCGTCGCGTCGCCCGCGCTCACCGCTCCTCCCCCAGGTCGCGGCTCTGCACCCGCAGGAACACCACGGTCAGCGCCAGGATGATCAGCGTCAGCACGGTGGAGATGGCCGAGCCGTAGCCGACGTCGGTGCGTTCGAAGAAGTTGACGTAGGAGTAGTAGGACGGCACGTTCGTCGCCCCGCCCGGGCCGCCCTTCGTCAACACGAAGATGTGCGCGAACGCCTTGAGCGCGGCGATCGTCGTCCACAGCAGCACCACGAAGATCTCCGGTCGGATCTGCGGCAGCGTGATGTGGCGGAACCGCCGCGCCCAGGACGCCCCGTCGATCTCGGCCGCCTCGTACAGGGACGGGTCCACCCGCTGCAGCCCGGACATGAACACCACCAGCGGGAAGCCGATCTGCACCCAGACCATCACCGCCATGACCGTCCACAGCGCGGTGGCCGGGTCGCCGAGCCAGTCGTGCGCCAGCGACCCGAGGCCGACCGCGTCCAGCAGCGCGTTGACGGCGCCGCTCTCGGGGTTGAGCAGCCAGCTCCACACGATCCCGGCGATGACGATCGGCAGCACCTGCGGCAGGTAGATGCAGGCCCGCAGCGCGCTGGCGGCGCGCGGCCCGAAGTGCCGGTCGATCAGGTCGGTGAGCACGGCGGCCAGCACCAGGCCCACCGCGGTCGGCACGATCGCCATGCCCACGACGACCAGGACGTTGTTGCGGAACGAGGCCCAGAACTCGCCGTCCTCGGCCAGCTCGGCGTAGTTGCCGAGGCCGATCCAGCGGGGCGCGCCGATGCCCTCCCACTCGGTGAAGCTGGTGTAGAGGTTCATCAGGAACGGCACGCCGATCACGGCGGTGAACAGCAGCACCCCGGGGACGAGGTACGGCAGGTAGGCCAGGCGCTCCCGGCCGGCTCGGGCCGCTTGGTCCGCTTGGCCCGCGCGGGACTTTCCGGCCGCCTTGGGGGCTTGCACGGTCACTTCGGCACGCCGCTGTCGTAGTCCTTCTTCAGGGCGCCGAGGACCTCGCCGGGCGAGTCGCCGTTCATCAGCTTCTGCCCGGCCGACACCCACTTGTCATAGAAGCCCGGGACCGGCCAGTCCGGGTAGTACGCCAGTCCGTTGTTCTTCGCCAGCGCGTCGAAGTTCTCGATGAGCCTCTTGACCTTCGGGTCCTTGATCGCCGACGGGTCGGCCGCCACGGGCACGCCGCCCGCGTCGCCCAGGGCGTTCTGGATGTTCTTCTTCATCGTGATGTCGATGAAGTCGTAGGCGAGCTTCTTGTTCTTGGAGCCCTTGGGGATCACCCACAGGTTGCCGCCCGAGCCGGGCGACATCGAGCCGCCGGGCCACAGCATGGTGTCCCAGTCGAAGCGGGCCTCCTTGGCCACGCGGCCGAACCACCAGGTGCCGGAGTACATCATCGGGAACTTGCCCTGCATGAACGCCACCCCGGCGTCCTCGGCCTTCAGGCTGACCGAGCTCTTGGCGATGTAGCCCTTCTTCACCCAGTCGGCGAACGTGGTCGCCCCGGCCGTCCACGCCGCGTCGGTGAGGTCGGCCTTGCCGGTGTAGCGCTGGTAGGCGTCCACCCACGCCCGGTCGGCCTTGTCGAGCGCGAGCTGGTAGATGTAGTGCTGCGCCATCACCTCGGCGCCCGCGTTGGCGAGCGGGGTGACGCCCTTGGCGACGAACTGGTCCATCGCCCGCAGCAGCTCGTCGTAGTCGGTCGGCACCTTCACGCCGTGCTTGGCGAACAGGTCCTTGTTGTAGTAGAGCAGCACGTACTCGGCGTAGTTGGGGACGCCGAACCACCTGTCGCCGCCCATGACGCCCTTGGCGTCGTACTTCGAGGTGACGGCGATGTTCGGGCTGAGCAGCTTGTCCCAGCCGCGCTTGACGACCTCGTCGGTCATGTCCTCCAGCAGCCCCTGCCGGGACAGCAGACCGGCCGTGGCGTTGCCCTTGTTGTACTCCAGGATGTCGGGCGCGTCCTTGGAGTTGAGCACCATCGGCGCGGTCTTCTGGATCTGCTCGAAGCCCTTCTCCTCGAACTTGACCTTCACCCCGGGGTGGGTCCGCTCGAACTCCTCGATGGCCTGCTTCCACGCCACGCCCATGGCGCTGTCGGGCGCCTCGTAGTGCCACAGCCGCAGCTCATTGGGGCTGGAGCCGTCGCCTCCGCCGCCGCAGGCGGCCAGCGCCAGCGAGCCGGCGGCGAGCGCGGCCAGCAGCGCCGCGCCCCTGCCTGTCCTGATCATGGGTGCTCCTCACGGGGTGGGATCTCGCGGCTCCGCGGCCGGCGGCGCGAGCGGTCCGTCCGCGGAGACGCCGCGACCGCGACGGTCCGTGGCCGGCGCTCGGCCGGGGACGCGGACACCGGAAGGGGGTGTCGAAGCGCTTCGATTGTGGGATCGTAGACCCGCGTGACCTGGGACACAATAGGAGGCCCGCAGAAAATGCCTCGGATCGAGCTCGCCAAGGGGTGTGATTGGGAGCGCTCCCAGGTTCGGCGGCGCGGCCGCGACCGGGCGGCCGCGCCGGCGCGCCGCTGTTACCCTCGGACGCCCAGCCAGGGATGATCAGGACGAACCCGACTCCGAAGGCGGTGGCGGCCGTGCCGCAGCACGCGTGGGAGCGCTCCCCATGAGCTCCACCGACGACGCGTTCGACCCGGCCCCCGACGAGCAGGCGGTCGAGGAGCGGGCCATCGAGGAGGGGACGCGCGGCACGGCGGCCGGGCGGGCGGCCGCGGCGCCCGGCGGGGCGCCGCGCGCGGCGCCGGACAGCCCGCAGCAGGGAGCACATGGCGGCCTTGCCGGTGCGGGCGGGCCGACGGCGCCGGCCGCCGGGGCCGAGGAGGCAGGCGCCGAGGCGGACGGTGAGGAAGCCGACGGCGGCGAGAGCGGCGACGGCGAGGTCGCGGTCGAGGAGGCGTTCCGGCGGGAGTTCCGGCTGTTCTTCGAGCGGCACCACCGCGACCTCGCCCGGCTGGCGCACCTGATGCTCGGCGACCCGGACGCGGCCGACGACCTGGCCGCCGACGCGCTGGCCGCCGCCTGGCACCGCTGGGACCGGGTGCGCGGCTCCGATCACCCCCTGGCCTACGTCCGGCGGATCGTGCTGAACATGTGCCACAGCCGGATCCGCGCCCTGGTGCGCGAACGCGACCGGCTGGCGGCGATCGGCGCGACCGTCCAGGAGCACGCCGACGGGCCGGACGTGTCCGCCGTGCTGGACGTGCGCGCCGCGCTGCAGCGGCTGCCCGAGCGCAAGCGCGCCTGCGTCGTGCTGCGGTTCGCCTTCGACCTGTCGGAGAAGGAGACCGCCCGGGTGCTGGGCATCACGGTCGGCACCGTCAAGAGCCAGACGTCCAAGGGCGTCGCCGAGCTGCAGCGCGTGCTCGGCGGCCTGGAGCCGCCCCCGCCGAAGGGACGCGGCACTGAGAGGCCAGGTGGCGTGCGCGACGCCGACGCCTTTCCGGAGGACAGACGGTCCGCGGACGTGCATGCTAAAGAGGGCGGGCCCGCGGACGCGGGCGATGACGGCGGGCGGTCCGGCGACGGCGGCGGACGCTCCGGCACCCGGCACCCCGAGGCGATCCCGGCCGGCGCGGCACGGCCGGAGGAGGCCGCCTCCGACGCGAGGCGGCCGAGGGGCGGGCGCCCCGGCGGGGCGCAGCGCAGGCGCGGCGCGGTCGGCGTCCTGCTGGGTGCGGTCCGGGCGGGCGAACGGCCGCAGGAGGGCGCGTGATGGGAGGTCGGGGGAACGATCCAGAACGCACCGAGGAGCTGCTGGCCCGGCTGCGGGACCGGCTGCGCGCGGAGGCCGAACGGCACGAGCCCGACCGCGAGCGGATCTGGGCGCGCATCGAGGCGGCGATGGACCGTCCCAATACGGCGGTCTCGGCGGGCGGCGCGCGCCTCGACGGCTCCGCGGAGGGCGTCCGCGCCGGGGCGGGCTCTGCGGCCCTCAGGGACGCGCTCGAGGACGGCACGGGCGCGGACGATCACGGAGACGTGCGCGGGGCGGCGCGGCACGGCGGCCGCCATGCCGCCGCGCCGGCGTACGGGCGCAGGCAGCGGTGGCTGCGCGTGGGGCTGGCGTCGCTGGCCACGGCGGGCATCGTCGGCCTGACCTCGGGGGTGTTCTGGGGCTTCACCGACGGGGGCTCCGACCCGGCGGTGCCGTTGGCGGGGCGCAGCGGCGGCCTGTCGCCGTCCCCGCCGCCCTCGGGCGAGCCGTCCCGTCCGGGCGGCCCGGCCCCGCAGACGGACAGGAGGACGTCGGCGCCGTCCTCGCCGAGCCCGAGCCGTACCGCGTCGCCGTCCCGGCGCACCCCGTCCGACAGCGCCGAGCCCACGCGGCGGCAGGAGAAGGCGGCGTTCACGGCGAGCGGGTCGCTGGACCCCGACAGCGGGGACCACTGGGCGCAGAACAACGTCGTGCTGCGCGTGCACGAGCCGCTGCGCGCGCTGGAGGTGACGGTCCGGGTGCGGCGCGACGGGAACGTGTCACCGGCGGGCTCGTGGCTGTCGCTGCCCAACGGCGACTTCCGGGCGTCCACCGACACGACGTCGGACGCCATCGTCTACTCGTGGACCCTGCTGCCCGGCCGCACCGTACGGCCGGGCTCGTACACGCTGGCGGCCCAGTACAACCGGACGTCCGCCCACGACCCGCGCAAGGACGCCTACACGGTGCGGGCGACGATGAAGGACGGCCCGTCCTCCGTCGCCGAAGGCCACTTCTGACCGCCGGCGTAAGGCGACGGGCCGTCCGGCGTGTCAGGCGTCTGCGAGACGGGCCGCGTATCGGATGCCGCCCAGCAGATGGGCGCGGAACTCCGGCTCGGCGAACGCCTCGGCCGTGTGACCGAGCGCGGTGTAGAAGCAGCGGCCGCCGTCGATGTCGTGGCACCAGGCGAGCGGATGCGGGTCTCCCATGCGGCCGCCTTCGTAGCTGGACTCGTCCACGGTCAGCAGCACCCGGACGCGCGGGCTCGGCGGGGACGCGAAGTCGTACCACTCGTCGACGCGCACCCACGTGCGTCCCAGGTGGGCCGTGGCGGGATGGTCGTGGTCCGTGACGAGCAGCGTGGCGGGCTGGATCTGCGGGTGGCGCGCGAACCGCGCCCCGACCAGCTCGCCGTAGAACGGCCAGTCGTACTCGGCGTCGGCGGCGGCGTGCACTCCCGCGAAGCCGCCCCCGCCCCGCACGTACGACTCCAACGCCCGCCGGTGGGCGTCCTCGAAGAGCTGACCCGTGGTGCTGAGGAACACCAGCGCCCGGTAGCGGGCCAGGATGTCGGGCGCGAACAGCACGAGGTCATCGGTGACGTCCACCGTGAATCCGTGGGCGGCGCCCAGTTCGCGGACGGTCTCGGTGCCCACGGGGATCGAGTCGTGGCGGTAGCCCGCGGTCCTGGCGAAGACGAGCACCCTGGGCATGCCACCTCCCGTCACCGTGTGGACCGGCAGTCCCGGCCGTTCAGGGCGAACCGGTCGGGGCGTCCGTTTCCGCCGTCCCAGCGGCCGATGAAGCCGAACTCCACGGCGCCGCCCGGCGGGATGGTGCGGTTCCAGTGGGCCGCGGTCACCGTCACGTCGGCCCCTCGCTGGTCCGGCGCGCCGTTCCACAGCTGGGAGATCTGCTGGCCGTCGGGGAACGACCAGGCCAGCCGCCATCCGTCGACCGGCGCGTCCGCCAGGTTGGTGACGCGCACCTGCGCCTGGAATCCGGTCGGCCACTCGTTGACGACACTGTACGACACGGCGCAGTCGCCCCCGGTGGGCGACTCGGTGCGGCCCGGCGGCGGCTTTGCCGCGCCTCCGCTCTCGGTCCCGGGCGAGAGCACGACCAGGAGGAGGGCGAGCGCGGCGAGCGCGCCCACCCCGCCGCCGGCGATGAGCAGCGCCCTGCGACCGGGAGGCTTCCCCGGCCGGGCGCCGGAGGCTTCCGGAGGGTCGTTCAGGGGGTCGTCCAGGATGCGCGTGTTGTCGTCGTGCGACGGAGGTCGCGGCGGCGGGGCGTCCGGTGCCCCCGTGAGGGCGTCGGCGGGAATGCCCGCAACCCGGCGCAGCACGTCGGCGGCCTCGGCCGCCGTCGGCCGCGCTTCGGGACGCTCGTCCAGACACCGCCGCACGAGCCGTTCGATCTCTTGCGGGACCTGGTCGTCGTCGTCCGGCAGGCACGCGCGGAGCAGGACGCCCAGGGAGTAGATGTCGGCGGCCGGGGTCGGCGCGGCGCCGCCCAGCAGTTCGGGGGCCGCGTAGTCGGGGGTGCCGAGCACCGGGCCGCCGTCGCCCGACCGTTCACGGGCCGCGGCGGTGAACGCGATGCCGAAGTCGAGGAGCTTCGCGCCGGTCGGGGTGAGCAGCACGTTCCCGGGCTTGACGTCCCGGTGCACCACGCCCGCGGCGTGGGCGGCGGCCAGGGCGTCGGCCAGCTGCGCGCCCAGCACCGCGGCGTCCCGCCACGGCAGCGGCCCGCGGGCCAGGCGCGTCGCCAGGCTCTCCCCGTCCAGCAGCTCCATCACCACGTACGGCAGGCGCTCGCCGTCGGGCAGCTCGGCCTCGCCGTAGTCGTAGACGCCGGTGATGTGGGGATGGGCCAGGCTCGCGGCGGCCTTGGCCTCTTCGCGCAGCCGCGGGGTCAGCTCCTCCGGCCAGCCGTCGCGCGGCAGCTTGACCGCCACCGGCCGGTCGAGGACGAGGTCGACGGCGCGCCACACGGTGGACATGCCGCCGGAGCCGAGCGGCGCCACCAGCTGGTAGCGGCCGCCCAGTCGGCCCCCGGGGATCTGCGCCATGCTCGGCAGCTTAAACGGCCGGTCCCCGGGGGGCGCCGGGTTCACGGTGTCAGGAGGTCATGCCGTGGACGACCGGGTCGGACGTTCGGGGGAGGAAGGCCGAAGGCGAACTCGCCGGGTTCGGCGAGCCGTTCCTGGAGGCGTCGGGGACATCGACATCCGACCCGCCGCCGCCTCAGCCGATGCCGGTGACCTCGCCGTTGCCGCCGTCGAACACCACGTCCGAGCAGTTGTAGAACGTCTCCTGGCTGTCGGACCGCTGCCACACCGAGTAGATGATGTGGCGGCCGCTCTTGCCCGAGGGAAGCCGGGCGTTCCAGTAGTAGTACGAGTCCGCGCTGCCCGGGTTGCCGACGCTCGGCGGGTCGGTCACCTGGTCGAACGGCTGCTCCTCCAGGTCGTCCCAGGTCAGCGGGCGCGTCGGGCTCCAGCTGTCCTTGGTGACGTACAGCCGGAAGGTGCCCGGGTGCGCCGCCCACTTGTTGTAGCGGAACTGGATCTGCGCGCCGGACGTCAGGTGGGTGACCGGCCAGTCGTCGCGCGGCAGGTCGAAGCCGCTGAAGTCGTACACCCGGGCGTCGGCGCTGCACAGCTTGCCGTCGGGGATGAAGCCGCGGGTGCGTCCGGCGCCGTCCGAGCGCAGCACCGCGAACCAGTTGTACAGCGGGGTGGTGCCGCTCTGCGCGACCGCGGCCGCGCACGCGGGGTTCTTGGGCTTGATCTCGCCGGTGGAGGTCAGCCCGTCCTTCCAGCACAGGTACGTGCGGCTGCCCGGCATCATCATCGCGCCGTGCGCCGACGCCGGGGCGGCGGTCAGCACGGAGCCCAGCACGGCAGCCGCCGACCCGATCGCCGCTCCCGTGAGCACCGCCCGTCGACGCTGACTCATGGACACGCCTCCGTTCTTCTAGCCTTGCATCGCGGCCGGATCGCGGCCCCGGACGCCGCCGGGCGGCGACGCCCGTCGCGCTGGAACGTAACCGGCGGCGCACGGCGCGGTGAACGGCTCTTTCACGCTTTCATGGGTTCACTAGACTGGTCGAAAGCGCTTTCCACCCGCGGGGGGTCGAATGGTCACACTGGAGGACGTGGCGCGGCAGGCGGGGGTCTCCCTCGCCACCGCGTCGCGGGTGCTGAACGGCAGCAACCGGCGGGTGGGAGCGGCCCTCCGCCAGCGGGTCGAGCTGGCGGCCGCCGAGCTGGGATACGAGCCCGACGTCACCGCCCAGGCGCTGGCGCGGGGGTCCAGCAACGTCATCGGGCTGGTCGTGCACGCGCTGACCGACCCGTACTTCGCGGCGCTGGCCGAGGGCGCCATGCGCGCCGCCGACCGGCACGGGCTGACGGTCATGGTCGGCACCACCCACCGGGACCCGGAACAGGAGATCTCGGTGGTGTCCACCCTGCGGGCGCAGCGGGTGCGGGCGATCGTGCTGGCGGGCTCGCGTATCAGCGACGAGGCGATCACCAAGCGGATGGACGCCGAGCTGACCCGCTACCGCGACGCCGGCGGGCGGGTGGCGTGCATCGGCCAGGACCTGCTGGGCGTCGACACCGTCGCCCCCGCCAACCGGGAGGGCGCGGCGGCGCTGGCGCGGTCGCTGGCCGAGCTGGGCCACCGCAGGTTCGCCGTGCTGGCCGGCCCGCCCGGCCTGATCACCGCGGCGGACCGCACCGCGGGCTTCTCCGCCGCGCTGGCCGAGCTGGGGCTGCCCGCGCCGCGCCTGGTCCACGGCGACTTCGACCGGGACGGCGGCTACGCGGCGGCGGCCGAGCTGGCCGAGTCGGGCCTGGGCGAGGTGACCTGCGTCTTCGCCGTCAACGACGTGATGGCCCTGGGCGCGCTGGCCGCGCTGCGCGAACGCGGCATCGACGTGCCCGGGCAGATCTCGGTGGCCGGGTTCGACGACATCTCCACCCTGCGGGACCTGGTGCCGGCGCTGACGACCGTGCGGCTGCCGCTGACGGAGATGGGCGAACGGGCGCTGGACCTGGCGCTGTCGGACGCCGCCGAGCCCGTCACCGAGCGCATCGAGGCCGAGGTCGTCCTGCGCGACAGCACGCGGCGGCTGTGACGAGAGCAGCCCGTATCGCCGACGACCTGCTCTGACGGCGCCGGCGGCGAAAGCCCGCCGCCCTCGCGGCGCGAGGACGGCGGGCGGAGGTCATCGCCGGATCCGCGACGTCAGGAGACGTCCGCCATGACGCCGGGGAACGGGATCCTCTCGGCGCCGAACGAGGCGTAGTTCGACTCCACGGCGGCCCGCTCTGAGGCGTTCGGGGTGGCGTTGGTGCAGGAGACGCCTCCGGTCGAGCCGGACATCAGGGACGAGCACGGGCCGGGCTTGCGGTCGGGCAGGCCGAGGCTGTGCCCGAGCTCGTGGGCGGCGATGCGGACGGTGTTGTACCCCTCGTTCACCGCCTGCCGTCCGAAGTACACGACGACCTGCCCTCCGGGGCGGACGGGGCCGAGCATGGCGCGCGGCCAGCCGTCGTCGGCCACGATGCGGATCTCGGCGCGCGTGCCCGCGGGGGCCTTGACCAGGCGGACGTTCTGCACGCTGGAGTTCCACGACTGGACGCCGGCGGCGACCGCGTCCTTGAACTCCGCGGCCTGGCTGTCGTCGTAGTAGAGGGTGGTGGTCGCCTGCGCGCGGGGGGCGTCGGCGGAGGGGGTGTGCGCGTTCGCCGCGGGGGCGACGCCGACGGACAGGGCGACGGCGCCAGCACCGACAAGGGCGCGCACGGCGGTTCGATGCAGCATAGCGGGGCCTTCCTGTCTCGGAACGGGTTTGCTGCCTCAAGGTCGGCCCAGCGTATTTGCCATCCCTTTGACATAACAAGGGCGGTTATCTACCGAAAATTCCTCAGTAGTCCGGCACGTGTCCTCAAACTCCTTTGCGCACTCCGCTCTCGCTATCACCACAGGCGCCATCGACACCGCAAGCATCAGCCGTGCGCCCTCATGTCCAGGAAAGGCGTGGGCGGCCGGGGCCGCGGGAGCGGGGCACCGGCCGCCGTGTGTCACGCCAGGGACGGGACGATCAGGTCGGCGAAGCGCTGCTTCATCGTCGCCAGCACTTCGTCGGGGTCGGCGGACCAGACGTCGGCGTTGAAGATTTCGACTTCGATGTCGCCGTCGTAGCCGGCGGCGGCGACGGCCGCCGTCAGGGGTGCGAAGTCGATGACGCCGTCGCCCATCATGGCGCGCCCCAGCAGGACGTCCGCGGGCAGCGGGTGCATCTGGTCGCAGACCTGGTAGGAGGCGATGCGGCCCTCCGCGCCCGCGCGGGCGATCTGGCCGAGAGCCTCGGGGTCCCACCAGATGTGGAAGGTGTCGACGACGACGCCGACCCGGTCGGCCGGGTAGGGGGACGCGAGGTCCAGCGCCTGCTTGAGGGTGGACAGCACCGCGCGGTCGGCGCAGTACATCGGGTGGAGGGGTTCCAGGGCCAGGCGGACGCCGCGTTCCTCGGCGTAGGGCACCAGGGCGTCCAACGCCTCGGCGACGCGGGTGCGGGCGTCCGCGAGGTCGCGGGAGAAGCCGCTGAGCGGCTCGCCCGGGACGACGCCGGGCAGGCCGCCGACCACCAGCACCAGGCAGGCGGCGCCGAGTTCGGCGGCCTCGTCGACGGCCCGGCGGTTGTCGCGCAGCCAGGAGTCCCCGGTGAGGAAGCCGCCCCGGCACAGCGACGAGACGCGCAGGCCCGCGTCGCGGACGAGCTCGGCGGTCGCGCTCAGGCCGTGCTCGGCGACGGGCTCCCGCCACAGGCCGATGGCCTCGATGCCGTGGCGCCGGCAGCCCTCCACCGCCTCGGGCACGGACCAGCGCCGGGTCGTCCACTGGTTCAGCGACAGGCGTTCCGCGCCCGGCTTCCGCCCCGTCACTGGTCCACCCCGTAGACGGTCAGCAGCGCGCGCATGCGGCGCACGGCCAGGTCGGGGTCGGGCAGCAGGCCCGCGGCGTCGGCCAGCCGGAACACCTCGGCCAGGTGGACGATCGAGCGGGCGCTCTGCGCGCCGTTCACCATGGCGAACGCCTCCTGGTGCCCGGCGAGCCAGGCCGCGAACACGATGCCGGTCTTGTAGTGGTACGTCGGCGTCTCGAAGATCTTCCGGGACAGCGGCACCGTCGGCCCGAAGATCTCGTCGTAGGCGGCGGTGTCGCCCGCGTCCAGGGCGTGCAGGGCGGCGGCGGCCGCGGGCGCGATCGCGTCGAAGATGCCCAGCAGCGCGTCGCTGCCGGACGCGATCAGCTCCGGGTAGTTGAAGTCGTCGCCGGTGTAGAGGCGGACGCCTTCGGGCAGCCCGGCGCGGATCTCCACCTCCCGGTCGGCGTCCAGCAGCGACACCTTGACGCCGTCGATGCGGGAGGCGTGCTCGCGCACCAGGTCGAGGAAGTGGCCGGTGGCCTTGTCGAGGTCGTCCGCGCCCCAGTAGCCGGCCAGGTTCGGGTCGAACATCTCCCCCAGCCAGTGCAGGATGACGGGCCGGTCGACCTGCTCGAGCAGGCGGCCGTAGACGGCGCGGTAGTCCTCGGGGCGGCCGCGGGCGATCCGGGCGAGCTGGCGGCTCGCCATGATGATCACTCCGGCGCCGGCGTCCCGGACGACCTCGATCTGCTCCTCGTAGGCGGCGACGACGTCGTCCAGCGTGGCCGCCTCCGGCCGGTGGTCGGTGCCCGCGCCGCAGGAGACCAGCTCGGCCGGGTCGCCGAACGTCGCGGCCTCGGCGGCGCTCCGCCGGATCAGCTCGCGGGTGGCGGCCCAGTCCAGGCCCATGTTGCGCTGCGCGGTGTCCATGGCGTCGGCGACGCACAGGCCGAGCGACCACAGGTGGCGGCGGAACCGCAGCGTGGCCTCCCAGTCCACGGTCGCGGGGACGCCGGGGCCGTTGTCGGCGCGCGGGTCGGCCACCACGTGCGCGGCGGCGTAGGCGACGCGGGAGGACGGCGGGCCGGACGGCGTCTCCCAGGCGCGCGGCTCGCCGGGCGAGTACGGTTCGAGGCGGCCGTCGGGGGTCGGCAGCTTCAGCGTGGCCATGCCTGTCCTCCAGTCGCGTCCAGGGCGCCGGCGGTCCGGCGCCGTCCCCTCCTCCGCGGCCGGGCGCCGCCGCGCGCCCGCGGCCCGTTCATCGGGCGGACTCCTCGCCGAGGTCCACGGGGGTCAGCTCGACGCGGCGCCCCTCGGCGGACGACAGCAGGCCCGCCTCGGCGAGCTGGACGCCGCGCGCGCCGGAGGCGAAGTCGTGCGGGAACGGCGCGTCCTCCACCACGTGCCGGACGAACATCTCCCACTGCACCTTGAAGCCGTTGTCGAAGTCCTCGTTGTCGGGGACCTCCTGCCACTGCTCGCGGAACTTCTCGGTGGCGGGCAGGTCGGGGTTCCAGACGGGCTTGGGCGTCATGGCGCGGTGCTGGACGCGGCAGCGGCGCAGCCCGGCGACGGCGCTGCCCTCCGTGCCGTCCACCTGGAACTCCACCAGCTCGTCGCGGAACACCCGGGTCGTCCAGGAGGAGTTGATCTGCGCGATGACGCCGCCTTCGAGTTCGAAGATGCCGTACGCGGCGTCGTCGGCGGTGGCGTCGTAGGGCGAGCCGTTCTCGTCCCAGCGGCGCGGGACGTGCGTGACGGCGCGGGCCGTCACCGCCTGCACGCGTCCGAACAGGTTCTCCAGCACGTAGTGCCAGTGCGGGAACATGTCGAGCACGATGCCGCCGCCGTCCTCGGCCCGGTAGTTCCAGCTTGGCCGCTGCGCCGCCTGCCAGTCGCCCTCGAACACCCAGTAGCCGAACTCGCCGCGCACCGACAGGACGCGGCCGAAGAACCCGCCGTCCACCAGCCGCTTGAGCTTGCGCAGCCCTGGCAGGAACAGCTTGTCCTGGACGACGCCGTTCTTGACTCCGGCGGCCCGCGCCTTCTTGGCCAGCGTGACCGCGTCCTCGAGCGAGTCGGCGGTGGGCTTTTCGACGTAGACGTGCTTGCCCGCGTCGATCGCCCGGGTGACCGCGCCGACGCGGGCGGAGGTGACCTGGGCGTCGAAGTAGATGTCGGCGCCGGGGTCGGCGAGCGCGGCGTCCAGGTCGGCGGTCCAGTCGGGGATGCCGTGCCGTTCGGCCAGCGCGCGCACCCTTTCCGCGCTGCGGCCGACGAGGATCGGCCGCAGTGTGACGCGGCCGCCGCCGGCGAGCGGCACCCCGCCCGCCTCGTTGATCGCCAGGACGGAGCGCAGCAGGTGCTGGCGGTAGCCCATGCGGCCGGTCACGCCGTTCATCACCACGCCGAGGGTGCGTGCGGTCATCGTTCTCCTCAAGGCTGGGACGGATAAGAGAGTAAGCGCTTTCCGCACCCTAGGCCGGAAAGCGCTTACTCTCAAGTGTCCTGATCAGCGCACGCCGTAGAGGTGCTCCAGAGCGAGCTGGTCGAGCCGCTCGAACGCCGCGCCGCGGGCCGCCAGCGCGTCGATGTCCGGGGTGAAGTCACGGACCGACCGCCAGTCCTCGCCCTCGGCCAGCGTCGGGACGGCGAGCTCGTCCACCCGCGCGGCGCGCAGCGCCTCCTGCACCTCGGGGTCGGCCCGGAACGCCCGCACCTTCTCCCGCAGGATGAGCCAGTTGCGCATGCAGCCCTTCGCCGACTCCCACACGCCCTCGTCGTCCTCGGTGCGCGGCGGCTTGAAGTCGAAGTGGATCGGGCCGTCGTAGTCGCTGTTGTCGATGAGGTCGACCACCCAGAACGCGCCGCGCGCGTTGCCCGCCCCGAACCGCAGGTCCTGGTCGTAGCGCGGGCCGTTCTGCCCGTTCAGGTCGATGTGGAACAGCTTGCCGTGCCACAGGGCCTGCGCCAGGCCGTGCGCGTAGTTCAGCCCGGCCATCTCCTCGTGCCCGATCTCCGGGTTCAGGCCGAACAGCTCGGAGTGCTCCAGCTCCTCGATGAACGCCAGCGCGTGCCCGACCGTCGGCAGCAGGATGTCGCCGCGCGGCTCGTTCGGCTTGGGCTCGATCGCGAACCGGATGTCGTAGCCCTTGTCCAGGACGTAGGAGCCGAGGACGTCGAAGGCCTCCTTATAGCGGTCCAGCGCGGTCCGCACGTCCTTGGCCGCCCCGGACTCGGCGCCCTCCCGGCCGCCCCAGCACACGTACACCTTGGCGCCCAGCTCGGCGGCCAGGTCGATGTTGTCCATCACCTTGCGCAGCGCGAACCGGCGCACGTCGCGGTCGTTGGAGGTGAACGCGCCGTCCTTGAAGATCGGGTGGCCGAACAGGTTCGTCGTCGCGGTCGTGACGACCAGGCCGGTCTCGTCCAGGGCCTTGCGGAACGCGGCGATGCGCTCGTCGCGCTCGGCCGGCGTCGCCTCGAAGGGGAACACGTCGTTGTCGTGGAAGTTGACGCCGTACGCGCCGATCTCGGCGAGCTTGCGCACGGCCCGTTCGGCGGGCATCGGCGGCCGCGTGCCGGGGCCGAACACGTCGACGCCCTGCCAGCCCACCGTCCAGATCCCGAACGAGAACTTGTCCTCCGGACGAGGGGTGTAGCGGTCCTCGGTCACGGAATTCCTCCTCACGCGTTGTCGGTGCGGTTGCTTCCCCAGGTGGCGGTGGCGTCGCGCAGCACGCCGTAGCGGGCCCGGACGGACTCCGCGGCCGCCGCGTCCGCGGGGGCGGCCTCGTGCTCGGTGGCGGGGCGGTCGGGCCAGGCGGGCGGCTCGGGCGTCCCGGCCAGCACCCAGGCGGCCTGCCGGGCGGCGCCGAGCGCCACGTACTCGGCCGGCTCCGGGACGGTCACCGGCGTGCCGAGGATCGCGGGCGCCAGCGCGCGCACGGCCTCCGACCGCGCCCCGCCGCCGATCAGCAGGGTGCGGCGCGGCCGCACGCCCTGCGCGGCCAGGTGCTCGACCGCGTCGGCGAGCGAGCACAGCAGCGCCTCGACGGCCGCCCGGGCGATGTTCTCGCGGGTCGCGTTGGACGTGGTCAGCCCCGCGAGCACGCCGGTGGCGTCCGGGCGGTCGGGGGTGCGCTCGCCGTCCAGGTACGGCAGCAGCGTCAGCCCGCCCGCGCCCGGCTCGGCCGCCAGCGCCAGCCGCGACAGCTCGTCCAGGTCGGCGCCGATCATCGCGGCGGCCGAGGTCAGGATGCGCGCGGCGTTCAGCGTGCACACCAGCGGCAGGAACCGGCCGGTCGCGTCGGCGAACCCGGCGACCAGCCCGGACGGGTCGGCGGCGGGCCGGTCGGCGACCGCGAACGCCGTGCCCGACGTGCCGATCGACAGCACCACGTCGCCCTCGCGCAGCCCGAGCCCGAGCGCGGCGCCCATGTTGTCGCCGGTGCCGGGGCCGATGCGCGCGCCCCACGCCGTCTCGCCCACGGCCTCCGCCGGCGCCGCCACGCGCGGCAGCCGCGGCTCGTGGCCGAGCGCCTCCGTCACGATCTCCGGCAGGTAGCGGCCCGTCGCGGGGGACCAGTAGCCGGTGCCGGAGGCGTCGCCGCGGTCGGTGACGTACCCGTCCGCGCCGAGCTTCCAGGTCAGCCAGTCGTGCGGCAGCAGCACGGCGGCGGTGCGGGCGGCGTTGTCGGGCTCGTTCTCGGCCATCCAGCGCAGCTTGGTGACGGTGAACGAGGCGACCGGCACCGAGCCGGCCCGCCGCGCCCAGGCCGCGCCGCCGCCCAGCTTCTCCACCAGCGCCCGGGCCTGCGGCGCCGAGCGGGTGTCGTTCCACAGCAGCGCGGGGCGGATCACCTCACCGTCCTCGTCCAGGGCCACCATGCCGTGCTGCTGCGCGGCCACCGCCACGGCGTCGGCGCGCTCCAGCAGCCCGCGGGCCTGGTCGAGGGCATGGCTCCAGTGCCGCGGGTGGCATTCGGTACCGTCGGGGTGGGGCGCGGAGACCTGGTCGACGATCCGGCCGTCCTCCGCCTGGCAGAGCACCACCTTGGTCGACTGGGTGGAGGAGTCGATCCCGGCGACGAGCATGGTCCTCCTCGGGGCTTTGCGAAAGCTTTCGACCGTCAACGCCGAAAGCTTTCGAAACGCTTCGACTGCGTGCAGCCTACGACGCCGGTGACCTCCGGCACAACGGACGAAACCGGCCGGATCGCCTGCCCCGCCCGTCCGCTCCCGCCTCCACTCCCGCCGCCCGCCGACTCCGCCTTACCCCGTCCCGCCGCGATCCGTCCGCGCAGACGGCTCCCCCGCACCGCGGGCCGCCATGAGGCCCCGCCCGACCACCGCTCCTTCCGCGACACCGAATCGCCCGCTTTTGCCGATGATCACATCCGGCTTAAAGATCCGCTACAGTGGCCGCAGCCCGAATCAGACAGAAGGGATGCAGCGGGTGGATAAGAATGAGCTCCGGGATTACTGGATGAACCTCCTCCAGAAGGAGGGCTTCCGACCGGAGGTCGACGACGACGGCGACATCGTCTTCAAGTTCGAGGGCGGTTGGTACTACATCTTCCCCGGCGAAGATGACATGTACTTCCACCTCATTTACCCCAATTTCTGGCCCATCGAGAGCGAGGAGGAGCGGGCCCGCGCGCTGCTCGCCGCCAACGAGGCCACCCGGGAAACGAAAGTCGCCAAAGTCTTCCTGGCCGGCAACGGGGAGAACGTGTGGGCGACCGCGGAATTGTTCTGCGGCGACCCGTCGGCCGTCGAGCCGGTGCTCAACCGATGCCTGCGCGCGATCGGCGCCGCCGTGCACATGTTCCGAGAAAAGATGCGCTCGGATAACTGAACGTCTCGGTGAATCGCTGAGGAGCGCATCGACGACGCCGGGCGGTCACGACTGCGGCGCCCCCGGCATTCCCATGAGCCGCCGCCCTGCCGGATCCCCGCACACCGTCGGCGGGGCGGCGCGCCCGCCCGCCCCGACACCCGCCGCCTGTCCATGACACCCACGACACGTCACCGGCGAGAAGCCACGGCCGCCTTGCACTCCATGCACCGAGGTGACGGGGCGGCGCGCGTTCCCGGCCAGACACCCACCGCCTCCGCAGGACACCGCCAGGTATACCGCCGACAGCCTGACGATTGCCTCGAATGCGAGGGACACAGTTCACCGACAGGGCCCGCAGCTCCTCGGCGGGGCGCCCCTCGGTCTCCGCGGCGCGCAGCGCGCTCTCGGCCTCGGCGGCGGCCGCCAACCGCTCCCGGTAGGTCGCGGCCAGCCGCTCGTCGGCGGCGTACCGCTCGGCGACGTCCTTGCTCACCCGGCGCCCCAAGGCCATGGCGGTCCCCTCCTTCGTCCGCGGCCGTGACCGGCCGGCGGCGCGCCTTCTCGACCAGGCAGCCGCCGCCTCCGCAGGACACCGCCGCGCTGTCACCGACCGCCTGACGATTGCCTCGTGTGCGAGGAACACGGGGCGGACACGCGTCCCCAGACAGGCATTCCCGCCTGCACATGGCACTGCCAGGCATGTCACCGACAGCCGAGCGACGGCCGCCCCGTGTCTGGGGTCACGGGGCGGCCGTCTGGACCGCGTCCCCCTCCTCTTCAGCACCGACCGCGTCTGGAGCAGCGACCTCGTCCGCTCCGCGGTTCGGTCGCGATCCCGGCGGGGGCGGATCAGGGGCGGTCACGACGGTCTACCGAGGGGTCCGCAGGCTCTCGGCGCCCTTGGCGAACATGGCGCGGAAGGTGATGGGGCCCACCTCGCCGTCGGCGTCGATCTCCTTGCGCTTCTGGAAGCTCTTGACCGCGGACTGCGTGAGCGGTCCGAAGATGCCGTCCACGTCGAGATCGGCGCCGAGCCGGTTCAGCGAGTACTGCACGCCCTTCACCAGCTGGGCACGCGAGTCCCCGAGCCGCGAGATGCCGAAGTCGTAGCGGAGGGTCACCCACGTCTCGGAGTTGACCTTGCCGGTGTTCACCAGTTCCCGGTCGGTCTGGTACTTGCGGACGGCATTGACCAGAGCGTCGTCGAACACGTCGGCGCCCGCGGCCTCGGGGTTGCAGGCGGTGCGGTAGAACTGCGCCAAGAAGCAGCGCACCGCCGCCACCCGGTAGTCCTGGTCGCCCTTTTCGAGCTTCACCCACGGCTGGGCCTCGATGGCGGCGACAATGCGCTTGCTGGTCTTCGCGCCATCGGCGTGGGCGGCCGTCAGCGATCCTGCGGCGACGAGCGCCGCAAGGGCGGTGGCCAGGCACGCCACCACTCGCACTACGGTCCTCATTCATCCTCCTTCGCGAGATCTGCGACCGTTGCAGGAGTTAGGACGCGCCATTGCGAAGAAGGGTTTT
Source organism: Actinomadura viridilutea (assembly GCA_003001795.1). Classification (GTDB taxonomy): domain Bacteria; phylum Actinomycetota; class Actinomycetes; order Streptosporangiales; family Streptosporangiaceae; genus Spirillospora; species Spirillospora viridilutea. Next base: position 312,735 of record PVNI01000003.1, read on the forward strand.
CAAGAATCTTCGAATAATCTCCCCAGAGAAAGATCGCGCACACCTCTCAATGCCCTGACGCTTGACCTTGACAAACGGTTTACCCGCGTCGCTGAATTATTGAAATGATCATTGGCCGATATCGGCCCCGTCGCCGAGAGAAGGGGCGTGCATCGATCAGGACGCGGCGTCGACCGCCGCGTCACCGGTCGCCGTCCGAGGCGAGACGCCCCCGGTACGGGCCATCGACCGCGGTCGACCGGGCCTGTCTGCCGCGCACGCCCGGACCGGCGACGACACCGCCCTGTCGCGCGCGTGTCGTGGGTCGGCGCACCGCCGGCGCAGGCGGGCGCCGCCGCGGGCAGCGGAGATGATCAAGACGTCGCGACGAAGTCTCACGACGGTGGTCGCGGCGGACGGCACGGCCGTGACCAGCTTGCCGCCGGCGTGCGGCGGCGGATCGCAAAGCACCAGGTCGTGGAGTGCGGCGGCTCCAGGGAGCAGCTCAGCACAGCCGGCCGAGGTCGGCTCCAGAGCGTCGACCAGACCCCACCGTCAAGACAGTGCGCGGACGGCGGTCAGGGCGTCAGCACGGGGTCTTGGGGGCGTAGTTCATGACGTGGTCGTGGAGCATGCGCGGCGCGTCGGGGTCCTGGCGGCGGAACGCCTCGATCAGCGCGGCGTGCTCGGCGGACTTGGAGTAGATCTCGGTGTTGTGCAGGCGCAGGGACAGCGTCGTCCACAGCTCGATGCCCAGCGACTCCCACACCGACATCAGCAGCCGGTTGCCCGACGACTCCACGACCACGCGGTGGAAGCCGATGCTCAGGCGGATCTGCGCGTCCAGGTCGCCGGACTCGGCGGCCTCGGCGAGGCTCTGGTTCTGCTCCTCCAGCACGTCCAGCCGCTCGGCCAGGCGCGGCAGGGCCAGCTCGACGGCGGTGCGCTCCAGCCCGGCCCGGACGGGGAAGATCTCCGCCATGTCGCGCTCGGTGAACGGGCGGACGCGCGCCCCGCGGTTGGGCAGCGACTCGATCAGCCGAAGCGCCTCCAGCTGCCGCAGCGCCTCCCGCACCGGCCCCTGGCTGACGCCGAGCTCGGTGGCGATCCGCCGCTCGACGATCCGCTCGCCGGGCTGCCAGCGGCCGGCGCTGATCCCTTCGACGATGAACTCGCGGATCTGTCCGGCCAGGCCCGTGCGGCGCAGCGCCGGGGCGGGAGTGGCGGTGGAGGTTGAGTTCACGCATGCAATGGTAGATGGGGCAATGGTCCAGACCTTTCGCCCGCCCTGGGGGTGACGCCTCGGCGGCGCGGGCCCGGGCCCGGAGGGCGGACGCCGCCCCGGGGCACAAGATCACGTCCTCGCTGGTCCGGGACGTTCCGGGGGTCCTCTTGCGGCGGATGTACCGGTATGATCGATCATTGATCAATGATGATCGGTGAAGCGCCGCGGCGACCCCGCGGCACGCTCCCCGACGGAGGTAGAACGCCGATGGCTGAGACCACCAAGGCCGCCCGCTCCCGACGGACGCGGGGTGCCGCGGGTCAGGGCAAGGGCGCATCCGGCGCCGCCGCGTCCAAGGCCACCGCTCAGGACGCGGGCCCGGAGACCGCGAACGCCACCAGCGCGGACGCGTCCGCGGACGCCGGCGGGGCCGGTCCGCGGGCCGACGCCGAGACGCTGATCTCCTACTACCGGCAGATGCTGCTGATCCGCCGGTTCGAGGAGCGCGCCGCCCGCGCCTACACCCAGGCCAAGATCGGCGGCTACTGCCACCTGAACCTGGGCGAGGAGGCCACCATCGTCGGGCTGATGGCGGCGCTGCGGCCCACCGACTACCTGTTCACCAACTACCGCGAGCACGGCTACGCCCTGGCCAAGGGCATCGACGCGCGGCGCGTCATGGCCGAGCTGTACGGGCGCACCACCGGCGTGTCCAAGGGGTGGGGCGGCTCGATGCACATGTTCGACGTCGAGACCCGGCTGCTCGGCGGGTACGGCATCGTCGGCGGGCAGCTCCCGCTGGCCACCGGCGCCGCGCTGGCGATCTCCTACAAGGGCGGCGACGACGTCGTCATGTGCCACATGGGCGACGGCACCGCCGCGATCGGGGCGTTCCACGAGTCGCTGAACATCGCCGCGCTGTGGGACCTCCCGGTGGTCTTCGTCGTGATCAACAACGGGCTGGGCATGGGCACGCCCGTGGAGCGGTCCGCGGCCGAGCCCGAGCTGTGGCGGCGCGGCGCGGCGTACCGCATGGCGTCCGCCCGCGTCGACGGCACCGACGTGCTGGCCGTCCGCGACGCCGCCCGGGTCGCCGTCGAGCGGGCCCGCGCGGAGAGCAAGCCGTACCTGCTGGAGACGACGAGCCCGCGGCTGCGCGGCCACTCGGTCGTCGACCCGGCCCGGTACCGCTCCGCCGAGGAGAAGGAGGCGCTGAAGGCCGCCGACCCCCTCGCCCGGATGGCGCTGGAGCTGGAGGAGGCGGGCGTCCTGGACGCCGAGGCGCGCGAGAAGCTGGACGCCGAGGTGACCGCCGAGGTCGAGGACGCCGCCGCGTTCGCCGACGACAGCCCGCACCCGGACGTGTCCACGCTGTTCGACTACACCTACGCCACCCCCGTCCCGGGCGAGCTGCGCCGCCTGCCCGCCGACCCCGTGTTCCGCTCCTGAGGAGACCCGACCGATGGCTACCGTCACCTACCGCCAGGCCCTCCGGGACACCCTGCGCGCGGAGATGCTCCGTGACGAGAACGTGTTCCTGATGGGCGAGGAGATCGGCGTCTTCGAGGGCTCCTACAAGATCACCGAGGGTCTGCTCAAGGAGTTCGGGGAGCGCCGGGTGCGCGACACCCCGATCGCCGAGGAGGGCTTCGTCGGCGCCGCGATCGGCGCGGCCATGCTGGGCCTGCGGCCGGTCGTGGAGATCATGACGATCAACTTCTCGCTGCTGGCGCTGGACCAGATCGTCAACCACGCCGCCAAGATCTACGGAATGTTCGGCGGGCAGTGCAGCGTGCCGATGGTCATCCGCACGCCCGGCGGCGGCGGCCAGCAGCTCGGCGCCACCCACTCGCAGAACGTGGAGCTGTACTACTCGTTCGTCCCGGGCCTGAAGGTGGTGGCGCCCAGCACGCCGCTGGAGGCGTCCGCCATGCTCAAGGCCGCGATCCGGGACGACGACCCGGTGCTGTTCCTGGAGAACCTGGCCCTGTACAACACCAAGGGCGAGGTGCCCGACGACATCACCGAGGTCGAGCCCGCCGTGATCGGCAAGGCCGCGGTGACCCGCCCGGGCACCGACATCACCATCGTGGGCTACTCGCGGATGGCGCACGTGGCGCTGGAGGTCGCGGAGAAGCTGGCCGAGGAGGGGATCTCCGCCGAGGTCGTCGACCTGCGCAGCCTGCGGCCGCTGGACCGCGAGACGATCGTGGAGTCGGTGCGCCGCACCGGCTGCGCGGTGATCGCCGAGGACGACTGGCTGACCTACGGCATCGGCGCCGAGATCGCCGCGACCATCCAGGAGGGCGCCTTCGACTGGCTGGACGCCCCGGTGCGCCGGGTGGCGATGGCCGAGGTGCCGCTCCCCTACGCCAAGCCGCTGGAGCTGGCCGCGCTGCCGTCGGCCGACTCCCTGCTCACCGCCGTCCGCGACACGCTGCGCGCGACCGGCCGCCTGTCCCTGGAGACCGCTCGATGACCGACATCCTCATGCCGCGCCTGTCCGACACCATGGAGGAGGGCGTGATCAGCTCCTGGCACAAGAAGCCGGGAGACGAGATCGCCGTCGGCGACGTCCTGTGCGACATCGAGACCGACAAGGCGATCATGGAGTACGAGGCCTACGAGGCCGGGGTGCTCGAGAAGATCCTGGTCGAGGAGGGCCAGACCGCCGCGATCGGCGCGCCGATCGCCGTGCTGGCCCCGGCGGGCGGCGCGTCCGGCGGCTCGGCCCCGGCGGCCGAGCCCGAGCCCGCCCCCGCCGCGGCCGAGCCGGAGCCGGCGCCGGCGCCCGCCGCCGCGCCGCAGGCCGCCCCGGCCGCCGCGGCGCCCGTGCGCGCCGAGGCTCCCGCGGCGGCGCCGGCCAAGCGGCCGCCGTCCTCGCCGCTGGCGCGCCGACTGGCCCGCGACCACGGCATCGACCTGTCCACGCTGAAGGGCAGCGGCCCGGGCGGGCGGATCGTCCGCGCCGACATCGAGGCCGCGATCCGCGCCGGGGCGCCCGCCCAGGCCCCCGCCGCCGCGCCCGCGGACGCGCCGCAGACCGCGCCCGCGCCGTCCCGGCCGCAGGTCGCCGACGAGGACGTCGAGGCCGTCCCGCTCAACCGGTTCCGCAAGGTCGCCGCCCGCAGGCTCACCGAGAGCAAGCGCAACGCGCCGCACTTCTACCTGACCCGCGAGGTCGACGCGGCCAAGCTGGTGGAGTTCCGCGCCACGCTGAACGAGGCGCTGGCGCCCGCCAAGGTCAGCGTGAACGACCTCATCGTGAAGGCGTGCGCCACCGCGCTGCGCGAGCACCCCGACGTGAACGTGTCGTTCACCGAGGAGAGCCTGCTGCGGCACAAGCGGGTGCACATCGGCGTCGCGGTCGCGGTGGAGGACGGGCTGGTCGTCCCGGTGATCAAGGACGCCGACCGCAAGAGCGTCTCGCAGATCGGCGCCGAGACCCGCGAGCTGGCGGGCCGCGCCCGCGAGGGCAGGCTGACCCCGCAGGAGATGAGCGGCGGCACGTTCAGCGTCAGCAACCTGGGCATGTTCGGCGTGGACAGCTTCTCCGCCGTCATCAACCCGCCGGAGGCCGCGATCCTCGCCGTGGGCGCGGTGCGCGACGAGCCGGTGGTGCGCGACGGCCAGGTCGTGCCGGGCAAGCGCATGTCGGTGACGCTGTCGGTGGACCACCGGGCCTGCGACGGCGCGACGGGCGCCCGCTTCCTGGCCCGCCTGGCCGAGCTGCTGGAGAACCCGCTGCTGATCGTCGCCTGACGGCGGACGCGCAACGAGCGACGAGGATCGCCCGGCCCCGGACCGAGGGGTCGGGCGATCCTCGTCTTCTGGTCCCGGAGCGCGGCGGACACACCTCCCCCGAGGGTCGCCCGCATGCCCGCCGCGTCCCCGACGCCGGGCGGGGCCGTCGCCCTGATGAGGCGCCCGCCCGACGGGTCACCCGGTCCCGCCGCCTTCCGGGGGACGGGCCGGAAGGACGCACTCCCACGACAGGCGTCCCTCCGGCCGCCCTCCGGCAGGCGGACTCTTCACAGGACGATCTCCCAGGGTCAGACGGGCGCGACGGCCCGTCCGGTCACCGGTGAGATCATCCCGGCGCACAGGCCGCGGCTGCGCAGGTTCGCGGCGATCTGCGGGATCGCCGCGACCGTGGTGGCGTACTGGTCGTGCATGAGGATGACCTGTCCGTTCTGAAGCCCGGACGCGGCCTGCACGATCTGCTGGGTGCTCGCGCCCGCCCAGTCGCGGGAGTCGACGTCCCACAGCACCTGGGTGAGGCCGAGCCGCCGCGCGACCGCCGCCACCGTGCCGTTGGTCTCCCCGTACGGCGGCCGGAACAGCACCGGAGCGGTGCCGGTGGCCTGCTGGACGGCCTGCTGGGTGCGCTGCAGCTCCGCCTGGATCTGCGCCTCGCTCATCTGGCCGAGGTGCGGGTGGGTGTAGCTGTGGTTGCCGATCCACATGCCCGCGTCCCGCTGGGCCCTGACCAGCGACGGGTTGTTCTGCGCGTTCTGCCCGATGTTGAACATCGTGGCGCGCAGGCCGTTGGCCCGCAGCGCGTTCAGCAGCGTCATGGTGTTGGCCGGGTTCGGACCGTCGTCGAACGTCAGCCCGACGTACCCGGCGGGGCAGTCGGCCGCCCGCGCGGCGGCCGGGCCGGCGGTGGCGGCCGTCGTGGCGGCCACCGCCAGCCCGGCGCCGAGGACGGCGACGGCCCGCGCGCAGCGGCGCGCGATCCGCGTGTTCATCGGCGTCCGTCCTCCACGGAAGGGGTCAGGCCGCCTCGCAGCTCACCGACGGCCAGTTCCAATTGCCGTTGTGCATGACCGTGAAGCCGAAGGTGTTGCCGCTGCCGTTCGGCCGCACCGTCATCACGAGGCCGGTGTAGTCCCAGCTGAACGACCCGCTCCAGGTCGCGATGACTCTCTGCGGGCTTTGCAGCCGCACCGTGGCGACCCAGTTGTTCGTGCCCGACACCGTGACCGACAGGTTGAACCGGTCGCTCCACACCTGGCCCGGGGTGATCGTGGCGGTGCAGTCGCCGCCGCCGGGCGGGGGCTCCTCGGAGGACCCGCCCAGGGCCTCCAGCACCGCGTAGTAGGCGGGCTTCTTGTTGTAGTTGCTGTCGAACAGCAGCGGGGTGCCGCTGGCGCGCCATGAGTAGTGGTCCGGGATGCCCCACACCGTGATGCCGGTGCAGCGGGACACCGCCATGCACGCCTGGACGACCCTGCGGTAGTTCTCGGCCTGCGCGGTGCCGGAGCCCTCGATGTCCAGCTCGGTGATCTGGACGTCCACCCCGAGGGCGGCGAACTGCTCGATGTTCTGCTGGTAGTTGGACGGCACCGGCGACTGGGAGTTGAAGTGGCTCTGCAGGCCGACGCAGTCGATCGGCACGCCGCGCGCCTTGAAGTCGCGGACCATGTTGTAGACGGCCCGGGTCTTGGCGGCGTTGGCGTCGTCGATGTTGTAGTCGTTGTAGCAGAGCTTGGCGTTGGGGTCGGCGGCGCGGGCGGTGCGGAACGCCTCCTCGATGTACCCGTCGCCGAGGCGCTGCTGGAACACCGACTGGCGCCGGGCGCCGCTGCCGCCGTCCTCGAAGGCCTCGTTCACCACGTCCCAGGAGTGGATCTTGCCTCGGTAGTGCCCCATCACCTGGGTGATGTGGTTGTTCATGGCCGAGCGCAGGTCGTCGCCCCAAAGACCGCTCACCCAGCCGGGCAGCTGCGAGTGCCACACCAGCGTGTGACCGCGGATCTTCATGCCCTGGCTCTGCGCGTGGTTGACGATGCGGTCGGCGTTGCCGAAGGAGAACGATCCGCGGGACGGCTCCGTGGCGTCCCACTTCATCTCGTTCTCGGGGGTGACGGAGGTGAACTCGCGGTTGAGCACGGTGACGTACTGCGATTCGCCGAGATGGTTGGCGGCGACGGCGGCGCCGAAGTAGCGGCCGCTCTCGGCGGCCGCCTCCCCGAGCGTGCTCGCCGCCGCATCGGCCGGCGACGCCACGGCCGCCGCGACGCCCATCGCGAGGACGCCCGCGACGCCCGTCACGAGCGCGTTTCGGATGACGCCTCTGATCATGTTCGTCCCTTCTGGAACGGGTGGGGGCGGGAACACCCGGGTTCCGAAGCGGACCGGCCCTACCCGGGCAGGCTCATTCTGAGTACGTTTCAGAAACGCGTCAATACATCAATGAAACCTTTCACCGCATTACCGCGCCGACCCGCCGCACGGACTAGTTTACATTACTCCGGAAAGAAGTCACCGAAACTTTCGAGAATCAGCGAAACTTTCGAAGCCGCCGAAATCTTTCGCGGACCGGCGAAACTTTCGCGGCCAGGCCGAATGAAGAGACGGAACGGCACCGCCATTGCTGGCAGTTGTTGCCGAAACCGGCTTTCCCGCAGGCCGGACGTCATTGGACGACCGCGCTCCGCCCTCGCCACCAGTGCCGATCAAGCATCTCCAGTCGGGAAGCCAGGCCAGACGACGGCGGTCGACCCAGCCCTCCCGGCACACGCGCAGACCGTCGGCGGCAACACGGCAAACGATCAGGGGAAACGATTCTGCGCACGGGCGAGAACCGCCATCGCGGGGCCGCGACCTGACGGGGCGGGATTTCAAGAACACGAGGTAAAACGCCTCCCGCGGCGGAAGGCGCCCGTCCCCCGCCCGTCAACGCCCGCCCGTGCCGGCGACCCCGGGCTTCGGCCGTCGGCCGCTGCGGCGCCAGACCGCTAGGACGCTAGATCGCTGGTCAGCGCGTGGCCGTAGGCGGTCGGTGCCGCTTCGGCGGCCTCGGACAGGTCAGCGTCCCCCGGGGGCGGCCAGCGGCGACGCCAGGTCGCGATCTCGTTCGCCCGGACAAGGCGCCGCGCAATATCGTCTTCGCGACGATTTGAGCCGAGGAGTCGCCGTTGAGCGCGCATGTCCCACTGGGGCCGCTGCTGGAGCCCGCGTTCCACCTGGGCTCGGTGCCCACCACCTGGGCCGAGCTGCTGGGGTTCGCCACCGGCGCGGTCAACGTCTGGCTGGTCGTCCGCCAGAACATCCTGAACTGGCCGATCGGGATCGCCAACGTGGTCCTGCTCGGACTGGTGTTCCTGGACGGCGGCCTGTACGCCGACGCCGGACTGCAGGTCGTCTACGTGGCGCTGCAGGCGTACGGCTGGTGGATGTGGCTGTACGGCGGGGACGGCCGGGACGCGCTGCCCGTCTCGCGCACGTCCCGCGGCGAGTGGATCGGCCTGCTGGCGGCCGGGGCGGCGGGCACGGCGCTGCTGGTGTGGATGCTCACCGCCTGGACCGACTCCACCGTCCCCTTCTGGGACGCGCTCACCACCGCGCTGTCGCTCATGGCCGTGTACGGGCAGTCGCGCAAGCGGCTGGAGTCGTGGTGGATCTGGATCACCGCCGACCTGGTCTACATCCCGCTGTACTGGTCCAAGGACCTCAAGCTGACCAGCGCCCTGTACGTGGTGTTCCTGTCGCTGTGCGTGGCGGGGCTGGCGGCGTGGCAGCGCGATTGGCGGGCGACCCGGGCGGCGGGGGCCGCCGCGAGCGCGGCATGACCTTCGCGCACGGGCTGGTCGTCGGCAAGTTCTATCCGCCGCACGCCGGCCACCACCATCTGATCGACACCGCGGCGGCCGCGTGCGCGCGGCTCACCGTGGTCGTGGCCGCGTCGACCGTGGAGAGCATCCCGCTGGCCCTGCGCGTCGCGTGGCTGCGGGAGGCGCATCCGCAGCCGCACGTGGAGGTCGTTCCGGTGGTGGACGACGTCGAGATCGACTACGGGTCGGACGAGATCTGGCGGCGGCACGTCGAGGCGTTCCGGTCCGGGCTGGCGATGCATCCGGACGCGCCCCCGGTGGACGCGGTGTTCTCCTCCGAGGCGTACGGGGACGAGCTGGCGCGCCGTTTCGGCGCCGTGCACGTCCCGGTGGACCCGGCGCGCGAGCGGTTCCCGGTCAGCGGCACCGCCGTCCGCGCGGACCCGGTGGCCGCGTGGCCGTGGCTGGCGCCTCCGGTCCGGGCGTACCTGGCGCGGCGGGTCGCGGTGGTGGGCGCGGAATCGTCCGGCACGACCACGCTGGCCCGCGCGCTGGCGGCGCACTACGCCGGGCGCGGGGGCGTGTGGGCGGCGACGCGGTGGGTGCCCGAGTACGGGCGGACCTACTGCGAGGAGAAGCTGGCGGCGGCGCGGCGGGCGACCGGCGACCCGGAGCTGTGGCTGGGCGACCTGACGTGGGAGTCCGCGGAGTTCACCGAGATCGCCGAACGCCATCTGGCACTGGAGGACGCGGCGGCCCGCGCCGGGTCGCCGCTGCTGGTGTGCGACACCGACGCGTTCGCCACCGTGCTGTGGCACGAGCGGTACCTGGGGTCGCCCGCCCCGGACGTCGAGCGGCTGCACGAGCGGCCGCCGCGGCACCACCTGTGGATCCTCACCGACACCGCGGGCGTGCCGTTCGAGCAGGACGGCTGGCGCGACGGCGAGCGGATCCGGGAGTGGATGGCGGGCCGGTTCCGCGACGAGCTGAAGCGGCGCGGCCTGCCGCACGTGGTGGTGACCGGGACGCCCGAGGAGCGCCTGGCCGCCGCCGTCGAGGCCGTGGACGGGCTGCTGGCCGCGGGGTGGTCGTTCGCCCCGCCGCTCACCGCGTGACGGACGGCGGCCGGATGTTGGCGCTATCACCGGTTTTCCCAGGGGTATTGACAGGCCGTCCCGTTAGCGCAAACATCGGGACACCCCCGGACGTGAAGGAGGTCACGTGACCGCCGACACACCCCCGTCCTCCCGGCCCCGCGCCGCGGTGATGGAGGACGTCGCCGCCCTCGCGGGCGTGTCGGCCATGACCGTGTCGCGGGTCCTCAACTCCCCCGAGAAGGTGCGTCCGCAGACCCGCGCCAAGGTGCTCGCGGCCATGCGGGAGCTGGACTACCGGCCCAACTCCGCCGCGCGGGTGCTGGCCACCGGACGGTCCGGGGTGCTGGGGGTGGTCAGCTTCGACACCACCCTGTACGGCCCGGCGTCCATGCTCTACAGCATCGAGCGGGCCGCCCGCGCCGCCGACTACGCGATCAGCATCGCCAGTCTGAGCACGCTGAGCCCGCGCGCCATCGCCGACGGCGTGGACCGGCTGCGCGCGCAGTCGGTGGACGGCGTCGTGATCATCGCCCCGCACCAGTCGGCGGCCGAGGGGCTGCGGCGGCTCCCCCCGGACTTCCCGGTGGTCGTGGTGGGCGTGGGCGACGACGTGCCGGCGCCGGTGGCGGTCGTCGACCACCGGGCGGGCGCGGTGCGCGTCGTACGGCACCTGCTCAGCCTCGGCCACGAGACGGTGTGGCACATCGCCGGGCCGTCCGACTGGATCGACGCCAGCGCCCGCGTCGACGGCTGGCGCGCGACCCTGGAGGAGCACGGCCGGGAGGTGCCCGAGCCGCTCGGCGGCGACTGGAGCGCCCGGTCCGGGTACGAGCAGGGCCGCCGCCTGGCCGCCGACCCGGCCGTGACCGCGGTGTTCGCCGCCAACGACCCCATGGCGCTGGGCCTGCTGCGCGCGCTGCGCGAGGCGGGCCGGCGCGTCCCCGAGGAGGTGAGCGTGGTGGGCTTCGACGACGTGCCCGAGGCCCCCTACTTCGCACCCCCGCTGACCAGCGTCCGCCAGCCGTTCGCCGAGGTGGGCCGGCACGCGTTCCAACTGCTGCTGGAGCGCATCGGCGGCGCCCCGCCGCCGGACGGCAAGGGCCACCCGCGCCGGACCGTGGAGCCCGAGCTGGTGGTCCGGGAGAGCACCGCCGCGCCGCCGGGGCGCTGAAGCGCCACCCCTGGACATCGTGAGAGGGAGACCGATGCCGCCGTTGATGTTAGCGCTACCACCAGCAAGCGATTGACCGGGTACCCACCGCGAGACAGGAAGCAGCCGTGCGCATCACCAAGATCGGGACCCATGTCGTGGGCACCCCGTGGCGGAACCTGACCTTCGTGACCGTCCACACCGACGAGGGCCTGACCGGCGTCGGCGAGACCCGCATGCTCGGCCACACCGACGCACTCCTGGGCTACCTGGCCGAGGCCGAGCGGCGGCACATCGTCGGCTCCGACCCGTTCGACGTCGAGGACCTCGTCCAGCGGATGAAGTACGGCGACTACGGCCGGGCCGGCGAGATCGTGATGTCCGGCATCGCGTGCGTCGAGACGGCGTGCTGGGACATCGTCGGCAAGGCCCTCGGCCAGCCGGTGTGGCGGCTGCTGGGCGGCAAGGTCCGCGACCGCGTCAAGGCGTACGCCAACGGCTGGTACACCGTGGCCCGCACGCCCGACGACTTCCACGCCGCCGCCAAGAAGGTCGTCGAACGCGGCTACCGGGCGCTCAAGCTCGACCCGTTCGGCGCGGGCCGCCTGGAGCTCGACCACGAGGAGACGATGCGGTCGATCGCGCTGGTGGAGGCGGTGCGCGACGCCATCGGCCCCGAGTGCGAGCTGCTGGTGGAGATGCACGGCCGCTTCTCCCCCGCGACCGCGATCCGGGTGGCCGAGCTGCTGGAGCCGTACGCGCCGGGCTGGCTGGAGGAGCCCGTCCCGCCGGAGAACCTCAAGGCGCTGGCCAAGGTGTCGGCGCGCACGCGCCTGCCGATCGCCACCGGCGAGCGCGTCCACGACCGGTTCGAGTTCCGCGAGCTGTTCGAGCTGCAGGCGGCCGACATCGTGCAGCCGGACGTGGGGCACTTCGGCGGCATCGCCGAGGTCCGCAAGCTCGCCGCCACCGCCGAGACGCACTACGTGCAGGTCGCCCCGCACAACGTGGGCGGCCCGGTGCTCACCGCGGCCACCCTGCACCTGGGCGTCTGCGTGCCCAACTTCAAGATCTTGGAGCACTTCAACGACTTCGCCGACGCCCCGATCAAGAAGGTCGCGCGCGGCCTGCCCGAGGTCGTCGACGGGTACTTCGCCGTCCCCGAGGCGCCCGGCCTGGGCGTCGAGCTGGACCTGGACGCGGTGGCCGAGTTCCCCCGCCGGGACGTCGACTTCGACCTGTTCGCCGAGGACTGGCACCTGCGCGAGGGCACCGGCCCGCGGAGGAACCGCCGATGAGCAGGTCCCTGGTGGTCGACGAGCCGGGCCGGTCGCGCCTGCTCGTGGACGACGCCCCGGTGCCCGGCCCGGGGGAGGCGCTGGTGCGGGTGGCCGCCGCCGGGCTGTGCGGCAGCGACCGGGAGCTGTTCGACGGCGCCCGCCCGCCCGGCTTCTGCGCCTACCCGATCGTCCCGGGCCACGAGTGGTCCGGCACGGTCGCCGCGGTCGGCCCGGAGGTGGACGCGTCGCTGATCGGCGCCCGCGTCGTCGGCGAGGGGTTCCGCGGCTGCATGGTGTGCGGGCCGTGCCGCAACGGCGCGCCCAACCTGTGCGCGGCCGGGTACGACGAGACGGGCTTCACCCGGCCGGGCGCGTTCGCCGACCACCTGGTGGTGCCCGCGCGGCTGCTGCACGTGCTGGCGCCCGACGCCGACCTGCGCGCCGCGGCGCTGCTGGAACCCGCCGCGGTGATCGCCGCGGCGGTGCGGCACGCGGCGCTGCGGCCCGGCGAGACCGCCGCCGTGGTCGGCGCGGGCACGCTCGGCCTGCTCGCCGTGCAGCTGCTGTCGGCGTCGTCGCCGTCCGCGCTGGCGGCGGTCGACCCGCGCGCCGAACGCGGCGGGCCCGCGCTGTCGGCGGGCGCCACCGTCTTCTACCGGCCGGGCGAGGCCGCCGAGGAGTCCTACGACGTGGTGCTGGAGACGGCCGGCGCGCCCGGCACCGCGCGCGCCGCGGTGGCGCTGGCGCGGCGCGGCGGACGCGTGGTGGTCACCGGCATCCCCGGCGACCCGTCCGACGCCGTGCCGACCGCGCTGCTGGTGACCCGCGCCCTCACCGTGCACACGGTGTTCGGCGCGGGCCCGGCCGACTGGGCGTACGCGGTGCGCGCCTTCGACGCCGGCGTGCTGCGCCCCGCGGACCTGATCACCCACGAGCTGCCGCTGGCCGACTTCGAGAAGGCGCTGCGGCTGAGCGCGTCGCCCGGCGCGGGCAAGGTCCTGCTCCGCCCCGACCTCGACCGATGACGTCCCCGGAGGTGACCTGACGATGGACGGACCCGACGCCGCCCGCCCGCGGCCGCCCGGCGAGCACGCGCTGCGCGAGCTGGGCTTCCCCGCCCGCCCCGAGACCGCGCCGGGGTCGTCCCGCGCCTTCCCCGACGGCGGCGCGTGGCGCACCGAGCTGCCGTCCTGCGAGGGCCCGGCAGTGCTGGAGGCGGTGCTGGACGAGAGCGAGCGGCTGGACGTGCCGCTGCACCGCATCAGCCAGGGCTCGGGCGTGTGGATGCTCACCGACGCCGAGATCTCCGAGATGGTCGCCGCCTGCCGGGGGCGGAACGTCGAGCTGTGCCTGTTCCTCGGCCCGCGCGGCTCGTGGGAGCCGGGCGGCGGGTCCCGCACGTACCCGACGGCGGGGCCGCGCGCCCGCGGCCGCGACCAGCTCGCCCAGTGCGTGGAGGAGGCCGAACGGGCCGTCGCGCTCGGCGTCCCGTCGCTGCTGGTCGCCGACGAGGGCGTGCTGTGGACGCTGCACCGCCTGCGCGCCGCCGGGCGGCTGCCCGCCGACGTCACGTTCAAGGTGTCGGCGCTGGTCGGGCCGGTCAACCCGGCGTCGTTCCAGGTGTGGGAGCACCTGGGCGCCGATTCGATCAACGTGCCCAGCGACCTGACGCTCGCGCAGATCGCCGAGATCCGGGCGGTCAGCGCCGCGCCCATGGACTTCTACGTCGAGGCGCCCGACGACCTCGGCGGCTTCGTCCGCATCTACGACGCGGCGGAGCTGATCCGCTGCGGCGCCCCCATCTACCTGAAGTTCGGGCTGCGCAACGCCGCCCCCCTCTACCCGGTCGGCCGCCACCTGCGGCAGGCGGCGGTGGACAGCGGACGCGAGCGGGTGCGGCGCGGCCGCCTGATCCTCGACACGCTGGCGCGGCTCGGCGCCGACGGCGGGATGTCGCCCCTCGGCTCCCGGGATCCGGGGCCGCTGGCGCGCTTCCCCGTCGCCGGCGCGGCCGCCGCGTCCCCCACCTGAGACCTGCAAATCCCTCGCCCCCCGCCCCGAGCGCCGACCCCGCGAGCGCATCCGGCGCGCGCGGGCGGACCCACCCCCGGGAGGAGAAACCATGAGAATCGGGCGCATCGCCACGGTCCTCTCCGCCGTCGCCCTGACCGCGTCGCTGGCCGCCTGCGGGTCCAGCGAGAAGACGATCGACAAGGAGGCCCGGGAGGCCGCCGGCAAGGGCGCGCTCATCGGCGTGACCATGCCGACCCGCTCGTCGGAGCGGTGGATCTCCGACGGCGACAACCTCAAGGCCGGGCTGGAGAAGCTCGGCTACAAGGTCGACCTGCAGTACGCCGAGAACGACATCCCCACGCAGGTCAACCAGCTGGAGAACCAGATCACCAAGGGCGCCCGGCTGCTCATCGTCGCGTCCATCGACGGGACCACGCTGACCACCCAGCTGCAGCGGGCCGCCGACAACGGCATCAAGGTGATCGCCTACGACCGGCTCATCCGCAACAGCCCCAACGTCGACTACTACGCCACGTTCGACAACTTCAAGGTCGGCGTGCAGCAGGCGACCTCGCTGCTGATCGGCCTGAAGGTCAAGAACCCCGACGGGTCGGAGGGGCCGGCCAAGGGCCCGTTCAACATCGAGCTGTTCGCCGGGTCGCCCGACGACAACAACGCCACGTTCTTCTACAACGGCGCGATGTCGGTGCTGAAGCCGTACATCGACCGGGGCGTGCTGAAGGTCAAGAGCGGACAGACCGACTTCAAGACCATCGCGATCCTGCGCTGGGACCCCGCCACCGCGCAGAAGCGCATGGAGGACCTGCTGACCAACACCTACCGCGACGGCTCGAAGGTGCACGGCGTGCTGTCGCCGTACGACGGGCTGTCCATCGGCATCCTGTCGGCGCTCAAGAGCAACGGCTACGGCACCGCCGGCCAGCCGTACCCGATCGTGACCGGGCAGGACGCCGAGGTGGCCTCGATCAAGTCGATCCTGGGCGGCGAGCAGTACTCCACCATCTTCAAGGACACCCGCAAGCTGGCGGAGACGACCGTCCAGATGGCCGACACCGTGCTCAAGGGCGGCAAGCCGACGGTGAACAACACCAAGGACTACGACAACGGCGTCAAGGTCGTGCCGTCCCAGCTGCTGGAGCCGGTCATCGTCACCAAGGACAACGTGAAGACGGCGCTGGTCGACACCGGCTACTACACCGCGGACAAGATCGGCCTGAAGTGACCGGCGCGACCGAAGGACCCGGGTCATGACCGACGACATCCTCCGGATGCACGGCATCACCAAGACCTTCCCCGGCGTCACCGCCCTCGCCGACGTCGACCTGACGGTGCGGCGCGGCGCGATCCACGCGATCTGCGGGGAGAACGGCGCGGGCAAGTCCACGCTGATGAAGGTGCTGTCCGGGGTGTACCCGCACGGCTCGTACGACGGGGAGATCGTCTTCGACGGCGAGCCGTGCCGGTTCGCGAGCATCCGCGACAGCGAGGCCCGCGGCATCGTCATCATCCACCAGGAGCTGGCGCTGTGCCCGCAGCTGTCGATCGCCGAGAACATCTTCCTCGGCAACGAGCGCGCCCGGCGGCGGGGGCTGCTCGGCGGCCTCATCGACTGGAACCGCACCAACCACGAGGCCGCCGCGCTGCTGGAGCGGGTGGGGCTGCCGGAGAGCCCGGTCACCCCGGTCGCCGACCTCGGCGTGGGCAAGCAGCAGCTCGTCGAGATCGCCAAGGCGCTGGCCAAGCGGGTGCGGCTGCTGATCCTGGACGAGCCCACGGCCGCGCTCAACGACGAGGACTCCGCGCACCTGCTGGACCTGGTGCGCGGCCTGCGCGACGACGGCATCACCTGCGTGATCATCTCGCACAAGCTCAACGAGGTGCTGGCGATCGCCGACTCGATCAGCATCCTGCGCGACGGCCGGATGATCGAGACGCTGGACGCCGCCGCCGACGACGTCACCGAGGACCGCATCATCACCGGGATGGTGGGCCGCGACCTGGAGCACCGCTACCCGCCGCGGACGCCGCACATCGGCGAGGAGGTGCTGCGGATCGAGGACTGGACCGTGCACAGCCCCTCCCAGCACGACCGCAAGGTGGTGGACGGGGCGTCCCTCACGCTGCGCCGCGGCGAGATCGTCGGGCTGGCCGGGCTCATGGGCGCGGGCCGCACCGAGCTGGCGATGAGCGTGTTCGGCCGCTCGTACGGGGTGGGCGTCTCCGGGCGCGTCCTCAAGGACGGGAAGCCGATCGACGTGCGGACCGTGCGGGACGCCATCGCGCACGGCATCGCCTACGCCACCGAGGACCGCAAACGCTACGGCCTCAACCTGATCGAGGACATCAAGCGGAACGTCTCGGCCGCGGGGCTGTCCCGGCTGGCCCGCCGCGGATGGGTGGACGGCAACGAGGAGTACCGGGTCGCCGACGGGTTCCGCACGCGCATGAACATCAAAGCGCCCGACGTCAGTGCGGTCACCGGGCAGCTCAGCGGCGGCAACCAGCAGAAGGTCGTGCTGTCCAAGTGGATCTTCACCGATCCGGACGTGCTGATCCTGGACGAGCCCACCCGCGGCATCGACGTGGGCGCCAAGTACGAGATCTACTCGATCATCAACGGGCTGGCCGCGGAGGGCAAGGCGATCCTGCTGATCTCCTCCGAGCTGCCGGAGCTGCTCGGCATGTGCGACCGCATCTACACCATGGCGGCAGGCCGGATCACCGGCGAGGTGCCCCGCGCGGAGGCCACCCAGGAACGCCTCATGTACCTGATGACGATGGACAAGGAACAGGAGAAGGTCCCATGAGCGGCACCGCGCCCGCGAGCGCCGATGCCGGCGCTCCGGTGAGGAAGACGGACCCGGCGGCGCCCGGGACCGGCAACGGCAGGTCGCTGTCCCGGCTGACGATCAACGTGCGGCAGAGCGGCATCTACATCGCCTTCGCGCTGATCGTCGCGCTCTTCACGGTGCTGACCGGCGGGGACCTGCTGCAGCCGCAGAACATCTCCAACATCATCGTGCAGAACTCCTACATCCTGATCCTGGCGATCGGGATGATTCTGATCATCATCTCCGGGCACATCGACCTGTCGGTCGGGTCGGTGGTCGGCGTCACCGGCGCCGTCGCGGCCGTGTTGATGGTCAACCACGGGGTGGCGTGGCCGCTGGCGCTGCTTTTGACGCTGGCGGCGGGCGCCGCGATCGGCGCCTGGCAGGGCTACTGGATCGCCTACTTCGGCATCCCGTCGTTCATCGTCACGCTGGCCGGGATGCTGCTGTTCCGCGCGCTGACCCTGACCGTGTTGGGCAACCAGGGCATCGGCCCGTTCCCCGAGGAGGTCCGCACGCTCTCCAACGGGTTCACCGAGGGCTACCTGGGCAACATCGGGCTCGGCGTGCTGGGCGGCGCCGACCTGTTCAGCCTGCTGGTGGGGATCGCCGCGGTCGCCGGGCTGGCGGCGGCGCAGTGGCGCACCCGCGCGGCGCGCCTCGGCTACCGGCAGACGGTCGACCCGTTCCCGGTGTTCGTCCTGAAGATCGCCGCCGCCGGCGTGCTGATCATGGCGGTGACGGTGCAGCTGGCCCGCTTCCACAACCTGCCGTGGGTGCTGGTGCTGCTGGCCGCGCTGGTGCTCGGCTACACGGTGCTGACCAACCGGACGGTGTTCGGCCGCCGCATCTACGCGGTCGGCGGCAACCTGCAGGCGGCGCAGCTGTCCGGCGTCAAGGTCAAGTCGATCGTGTTCTGGCTGTTCGTGAACATGGGCGTGCTGTCGGCGCTGGCCGGGGTGATCTTCGCCGGGCGGCTCAACCAGGCGGGCCCGACCGCGGGCACCACGTTCGAGCTGGACGCGATCGCCGCGGCGTTCATCGGCGGCGCGGCCGTGCAGGGCGGCGTCGGCAAGGTGGTCGGCGCGATCACCGGCGGCCTGATCATGGGTGTGATCAACAACGGGATGTCGCTCATGGGCGCGCCGAGCGAGCGGGTGATGCTGGTCAAGGGCCTGGTGCTGCTGGCCGCCGTCGCGTTCGACGTCTGGACCAAGCGCCGCGCCGGCAGCCCGCTCCTGCGCTAGCCGCGCACGGGGCGCCGAGGCGGGCCGCGCGCCCGCCGCCGACGCGGACGCAACGTCCTCGGGGGTCAACGGATCACCTGAGAGGAGAGTCATGAGGTTCCTCCCACCCCTCACCGGGGCCTCGCTGCTGGTCGCCGCCGCCGTCGTGGCGGCGGCGGGCGCGGCGTCGGCCGCCCCGGTCGGCACCGGGGCCGCCGCCCCGCCGCGCAAGGCCCCGCAGATCACCAAGGAGCCCTTCGGGAGACTGCCGGACGGCACGGCGGTCGAGCGGTACACGCTGTCCAACGGCCGCGGCATGACGGTCCGCGTGCTCACCTACGGCGGGATCGTCCAGTCGCTTGAGGTGCCGGACCGGCGCGGCCGCCCCGGCAACGTGGCGCTCGGCTTCCCCACCCTGGAGGGCTACCTGTCCGCCGTCTACCAGGACGAGAACCCCTACTTCGGCGCCCTGATCGGCCGGTACGGCAACCGCATCGGCAACGCCCGCTTCACCCTCGACGGCACGACCTACCGTCTCAGCGCCAACGACGGGGACAACAGCCTGCACGGCGGCGACCACGGCTTCGACGAGAAGGTGTGGAAGGCCGAGCCCGTCCGCAGCGGCCACGACGTGTCGCTGCGGCTGTCCTACACCAGCCCGGACGGCGAGGAAGGCTACCCGGGCACCCTGAAGACGACCGTCACCTACACGGTCACGCCGAAGAACGAGCTGCGCATCCGCTACAAGGCCACGACCGACAAGCCCACCGTCGTCAACCTGACCAACCACACCTACTTCAACCTGGCGGGCGAGGGCTCCGGCAGCGTCTTCG
The DNA here is from genome assembly GCA_003001795.1 of Actinomadura viridilutea. Lineage (GTDB taxonomy): Bacteria > Actinomycetota > Actinomycetes > Streptosporangiales > Streptosporangiaceae > Spirillospora > Spirillospora viridilutea. The sequence continues at coordinate 331,949 of PVNI01000003.1, forward strand.
ACCACCGCCTCCAGCTCAACGCCCGCCGGTACACGCCGGTCGACTCGACGCTGATCCCCACCGGACAACTGGCGCCGGTGCGCGGCACCCCGTTCGACTTCACCCGGCCGCACGCGATCGGGGAACGCATCCGCGACGGCCACCCGCAGCTGGTGATCGGCCGCGGCTACGACCACAACTTCGTCCTGGACGGCACCGGCCTGCGGCACGCCGCCCGGGTGACCGAGCCGACGTCCGGCCGGGTCATGGACGTGCACACCACCGAGCCGGGCGTCCAGTTCTACTCCGGCAACTTCCTCACCGGCCGCCTGGTCGGCACGAGCGGCCGCGCCTACCGGCAGGGCGACGGGTTCTGCCTGGAGACGCAGCACTTCCCCGACTCGCCCAACAAGCCGCAGTTCCCGTCCACGGTGCTGCGGCCCGGCCAGACCTACGACACCACCACCGTCTACTCCTTCTCCGCCCGATGACCGACGTCGAGATCGCCCTCGCCCGGCGCGCCGTGCTGGGCGAGGGCCCCACCTGGGACGCAGCGACCGGCCGCCTGCTGTGGGTGGACATCCTCGCCTGCGAGGTGCACTCCTACGACCCGTCCACCGGCGCCGACACCGTGCGGACCACCCCGCAGCACGTCGGCGCCGCCAAACCCCGCGCCTCGGGCGGCCTGGTCGTCAACCTGCGCGACGGCGTCGGCCTGTACGACCCGGACGGCTCGTTCCGCTGGCTGGCCGAATGGCCCGAGGAGGGCCGCCGGGGCAACGACGCCGCCGTCTCCCCCGCCGGCGAGCTGTGGGCGGGGACGATGCGCTACGACGAGGCCCCCGGCGGCGGACGGCTGCGCCGCGTCACGCCCGACGGCAAGGTCACGACCGTGCTGAACGACGTGACCGTCAGCAACGGCATCGCCTGGAGCCCCGACGGACGGCTGATGTACTACGTGGACACGCCCACGCGCCGCATCGACGTGTTCGAGAACGACGACCGGCGCGTGTTCGCCCACGTCCCCGGCCTGCCCGACGGCCTGACCGTGGACGCCGACGGCTGCGTCTGGGTGGCGCTGTGGGGCGGCGGACGCGTGCTCCGCTACACCCCCGCCGGCGTCCTGGACCGCGCCGTCGAGATCCCCGCCCGCCAGACCACGGCGTGCGCCTTCGGCGGCCCCGGTCTGCGCGACCTGTACATCACCACCGCCACCACCGGCGCCCCCGCCGACGACGCCCACGCCGGGTCCCTGTTCGTCCTCCCCGACGCCGGACAGGGCCTCCCCACCCGCCCCTTCCCCGCCTGATCGCCGTCGCGTGCCGGCGTTGGGTCGGGCGTCCGGCCCCGACGCGGGTCTGCCTCAAGGGAGCCAGGCGATGGTGGTGACGCGGAACTCGCGGATGTCGGCCTGGACGACGTACTCGTAGATCACGGGATGGCCGGGGACGGTCGAGGTGTAGGCGACGCCGTCGTCCACGGGATGGCCCGGCGGCGGCCCTCCTTCGTCGATGGCGGCGCCGCCGCGCCGCGCGAGCTCCTTCAGATGCTCGATGACGGCGTCGTGCAGCGGGGTCGGCATCGCCTCGATCTCCCCCGCGGCGTGCTCGGTGCAGAAGACGGTCCAGCCGCGCCGGGGCGCGGTCACCGCTCAGAAGCGCCGCGTGGTTTCGGCAACGGGACGAGGTTGCGCCCCGCCACCCCGTCGGCGTGGCGGCGCCGCCGTCCGGGCACCTGGTCGAGGACGGCGTCCATCCACCAGCGCTCCAGCACGCCGTCCAGCTCGGGCCCCTGCTCGGCGGTCTGCACCTCGCCGTAGAACCTCGCGCGCTTCTCCGCGGTCAGCGCCTGGCCGATGGCCTCGATCGTCCGTGGGATCGGCCGCACCCGCCCAGGCTGTCCCGGCCCGTCAGGCCGTGCGCTCATGCCACTCCCGTCTCGTCGCGCCGCGTCTTTCCGCGACGCTACAGCAGCCCGCTGACATCATCTCCAGAGCCGTATCAGCTGCTCGTCCACACGCTCAACGCAACGCGCGGGTCACCCCTGGTCAGCGGCCGCAGATGCGGGTGCGGGCGGTCGGAGGCCCATCGGACGCCGTCGTCCAGCGGGCCGAACGCGCACCTGAAGCCGCGCGACTGGATGAAGCGCGCCCTTCAGGCGCCCTCTCCACCCGCATGCCAGGAATCTCGGCATGCGGGTGGAGACGACGGGATCTGCTCACGGCGCTCAAGGAGGGTCGGGGACGGCGCGCAGCTGGGGACTGATCTCACCCATGGGGTCGATGGAGGTTCCGAGCACCGTCAGCCACGCGGTGAACTCGTCCTCCTTCACACGCGCGACGAACTGGCGGTACTCCATGTTGGCGGGCATCGGGTTGTCGCGGATCACCTCGTCGTAGAGCCGCTCGGAGGCCGCGAACACCAGGTCCGCCCCGCCGGCGGCCAGGGCGTCCCGAAGGGGCTGGGCCTCGCTGAGCCGAGCGGCATGGATCACGGCGCGGCCGCTGACCCCCTGCTCGTCCAGGTACACCGGGCCGACGTGCAGGACGGCGCGCAGCTGGATGCGCGCGGCGGGGCTGGCGCACTTGTTGTACCGCCGGATCTCCGCGTGCAGCGCGATCGGCAGGCTCTCGGCGAGAGCGCGGGCGGAGACGGTGGGCGGCAGGACGGCGAGCACGCCGTCGCCGTAGTCCTGGCGGTAGTAGACGGTGCGGGTCGCCTCGACGCGGTCGAGAGCGCCGAAGACGATGTCGTAGAGTCCGCGCCGCACGGCGAACTGGACGTCGGTATCGCGGTCGGGGCGGCTGAAGCCCGCGACGTCGAAGACCACGATGGGGCTGTATGCGCCGGACACGACGGCCGACCGTGCCAGGCCGAGCGGGTGAGTCATGGAGTCCACCTCCTGCCTGCGAGTCGCCCTCTGGCGCGGGGCCGCCGTCAGGGTTCCTCGCGGCGTCGCCGTGCTCGCGGGACGCCGGCGGCGCCGTGCGGGGCTGCGACCCTGCCTCAGCGGGCGTTCAGAGACGGGGCTGCGCGACACCGAGTCGCGCCATCGCCGGGTGCGCCCACGGATGGCGGGTCGCCACCCGGCTTTTCGGTCACAGGTGATAAGGGGGTCGCCCGTTCACTGATACCGGTCCTGAACGTGACGTTAGTCGGCCGCGACCGCAAGGTGTGAGAGCAATCCCCTTACAGATTCGGACACGCTTCCCCGAATACGGACGCCGTTATCCGCTGATAACGGTGTTCCGGCATCCGCGTGCCGCGGCGCCGGACGTGAACTCCCGCGGTTCTACGTAATTGTGCACATTCGTCGTGACGAATGCTTTGCCCCCGTCGCCGTCCCTGCACTTCCCGTTATCCTCCCTGGCAGGTGAACATCCCCGGGCTCTCCCAATGTCGGGAACCGGGAGAGGGCGGGGGGCGAATCAGCGGCGCCTCACCACAGGACGGCCCTCCGAAAGCATTTTTTGACAGCCGATACCGTCCGCCCTATCGCGCGTGTTCCGGTCAGAAAGGTCGTCACGCTTGGGGCCTCACGGCCTCTGTGTTGCCGACTCACCAGTGACAAGTGGCGCACCGACGAGCCATTTCGATCTGACCCTGATCGTGTCCGGAAGAGAGCTGGAAGATCGGGCGCGCGTGGATGGGGCGAACGGATGCCATGTGGGGTGCGTCCGAACCATGTGCAGAAGGCGAGCGATGCGAACGACGCGCTGAGACTTGTGGTCGACTTCGCCCGGACGGGGCGGCTGGGGCCGCTGTATTGCGGGATGTCACTCGAACAGGTCGAGGATCTCTTGGGGCCTCCCGACGACGTGCAAGGCCGACGACGGCCGCACCGCCGGCGTCCGCGCTACTACCTGTGGGGAACCGATCTCCAACTGCTGATCTGCGACGACACTGTGGTCCGAATCAGCGTGCCCTGCTGGGGAAGCGACCGGCACCCGGTCGGTCTGCCCGCGCCGATCGGCGGCTGGAGGCGTCCGCCGACGTCGCGGCTCCCGATGGACGATGTGATCGCCGCTTTGGACGCCGCCGGCTGCTCCTGGCGGGAGGCCCCTGAGATGGTCGTCGACCGTGACGGCCCCGGCCGGGCGATCCGAACCCTTGAGACCGGAGTGGTCCTCGTCTTCGGTCCGGACGTCGACGGAGACGAGCCCGGCGCCTGGCTGCACGCGGTGATGAAGGACTTCCCGGACGCCGCCCCCGGCAGCCCCTCGGAGGGGTGCTGAACGTCCGTTTCCCCAGAAGGTCACTGAACTACCGGGTCCACAGCACCATCGGGCGCCCGACGCTGCGGCACCGAGGAGCATGCTCCAAGGCCATGCGGCAGGCGGAGTCGGGCATGACCGCGTCGGTGTCATACAGGCCCGGTCGCCGAAGTGTCGGGCCTGATCCTCGGCGGGCGCAATGCCGACTTCCTCGGCGCGCCCGATAGCAGGCTCTGTCGGGCGGCCGTCCTCGGCACCGCCGTCTTCGCCGCGGAGAGCGCCCGCCGCGTCATTCCCGGGGCACCAGGCTGTTCGAACGCCTCGGTCGGCGACAGCGCACCGTCCTGGTGCGCCGACTGGTCAGGGAGCGGCACGGTGATCGCTCCGACAGCGCCTAGGGCACGCGGGACCACCCTCGTCTCACTGCCGGGCACTCCTGACGCGCCACGGTGCGGACGGCCGGGCCTGCGGTGGGCGGGGCCCGGCCGTCGTTAGGTGGTCAGGTCGTCAGTTGAGAGTTCCGGTGCGTGCCTCCTTGGGGGTGAGGGGGCGCAGGAAGGTGGTGTAGGTGTAGTCGCGGTCCGGGCGCACCTGGTATTCGGGCCGGACGGGGTTGGGGGTGTCGCCCACACCGGTGACGGCATGGTCGACGTGCAGGGTGTTCCACCCCCGGTTGCGCTTGAGGGCGAACGGGTAGAGCGCCCGGTCCAAGTCGTCGTACGGGGTGACGCTGACCTCCAAGTCGCCGGCCACCAGCAGGCCCGCGCGGCCGTCCGACAGCATGGCCCAGCGCACGTCGTCGTGGTTGCCGTGGTCCTGGGGCCGGTAGTAGTCGACGTACTGCTCGTCCACCGTGGAGGACCACACGCCCATGGGGGTGCCGTCCTTGCGGTCGTTGTAGTTCTCCACGGGCCCGCGCCCGTACCAGGCGAAGCGTTCGAACCGCTGAGGCGTCTTCACCGTGTAACCGACGCGGGCCAGGTAGGGCAGGGTGCGGGCGTCGCCCTGCGGACTGACCCGGTGGGTGAGTTCGATCTGGCCGGAGCCGTCCACCTTGTACGTGGTGGTCTGATCGAACCAGGCGTTGAAGCCGGGCGCCTGCACACGGCTGGCGATCTCCACCGTGGCGGTGGCGCCGGACGTGGCCGTGACGGACGTCGGCGTCGTGACCAGGCGGTCGAGGCCCGCGCGGCGCCAGTCTTCGCCTTCGGCCCTCCCCCACGTGTAGGTCTCGTTGCTGATCGGGGGACGCCACACGTCCAGCTCCGGCCCGGTCTCGACCAGCTCGACGCCCTTGTGCCTCATCGAGGTGAGCGTGCCCTTGGCCTTGTCGAAGACGTACCGGAAGTCCCGTCCGGTGACGACGACCTCCTTGTCGTTCTCGACGGTCTTGACGGTGCCGGTGGCCGGTTTGCGGACGTTCGGCACCGTGGTGCCGCCCGCCGGGAACTGGCCGAATCCGACGACGTGTCCGGCCTTGGCGTACCACGTGCTCTTCTTGAGCACGGCCTCGACGGTGAGCCAGCGTTCGGCGTCGGACGGGTTGGACGGCGGGTCGGGGATCGCCGCCTGCGTCGAGCCGCCCGGCGCGAGCTTCAGCGGCAGTCGGCCGGAGCGCAGCACCCGGTCGCCCCCGGTGTAGCGCCACCGCAGCTCCAGGTCGGAGGTGTCGGCGAACGTCCGCTCGCTGGACACGGTGACGGTCTCGCCGGAGCGGGTGACGCGGATCGGCGACTGCACCCAGGCGAGCTGAGCGGTCTCCGGCTGGACGAAGCGCGCGGAGCCCACCAGCCCGTCCACGCCCGACAGGCTCTGCCCGTTCGACAGGAACGTGCCCTTGGTGTGGAACTCGTCGAAGTCCAGCGCGAGCGCCGCGTCCTTCTTGGGGTCGGCGCCGGACGCCAGCTCCTCGGCGGTGAGGGCGCGCGGGTAGATCCGGACCTGGTCGATGGCGCCCTTGGCGAACCGGCCGTGGTCGTTGTCCTGCATCGTCTCGGGGTTGCGGGCGATGTTCAGGTCCGCCGACGACCAGTCGATGTCGCCGCTGAACGGGACCTGGGCGGCCTCGCGCCCGTCCACGTACAGCCGGACGGCGGTGCCGTCGTAGGTGCCGGTGACGCGGTGCCAGCGGTCGTACCAGTCGGCGGGGACGGGCGCCCGCACGGTGCGCCACGTGCCGCTGTGCACGAAGAACTCGAGCGTGTTCTCGTCGCTCATCTTCAGCGCCCACTGGTGGTCGCCCTTGGCGATCATGGTGAAGTCGCCGGTCCACGGGCGCACCGGTTTGACCCAGGCGTCGAGGGTGACGGCCTTGCCGGTGATGTCGAGCCTGCGGTCGCGGTAGACCTCGACGAAGTCGTCGAGGCCGGAGAAGTACAGCGCCTTCCCCTTGTGGCCGTCGACGACCTTCGGGATGCCCTGCAGCCAGGCCTTGATCTTGTTACCGGACGAGTCGGGCGTGGTGATGAGCGGGTGGCGCATGTTGGCCTCCGCCCAGTCCCAGATGAAGCCGCCCTGCACCTGCGGGTACGTGCGGACGACCTCCCAGAACTCGCGGAAGTTGCCGAGGCTGTTGCCCATCGCGTGGGCGTACTCGCCCATGATGATCGGCTTGGCGGTGGTGTTCGCCTGCTGCTCCAGCCGCGCCGGGGTCGGGTAGCGCGGCCCCCACACGTGCGCGAACGGCGCGTCCCCGTCGGGCGAGTTCGACTGGTGGTACAGCGGGCGCGTCGGGTCGGTCGCGGCCGCGTACTCGGCCATCTCGGTGTGCGCGGCGCCGAGCCCGGCCTCGTTGCCGGTGTCCCACAGGAACACGCTCGGGTGGTTCTTGTCGCGCGCGACCATCGCCTGGAACCGCTCCAGGAACGCCTTCTGCCATTCGGGGCGGTCGGCCATGCAGTCGTTGGGCGCGGGCCGGTCGCAGTTTTCCCAGTTGTGGGTCTCGATGTCGACCTCGTCGTCGATCCACAGTCCGCGCCGGTCGGCCAGCTCGTACAGGTACGGGTCGGACGGGTAGTGCGCGGTGCGGATCGCGTTGATGTTGAGCCGCTTCATCAGCGCGACGTCGGACTCCATCCGCTCGCGGGTCTGGTGGCGTCCGGTGTCGGGGTCGGTCTCGGGGCGGTTGACGCCCTTGATGAGGATCCGCTTGCCGTTGACGAGCAGCCGCCGGTCCTTGATCTCGATCTCGCGGAAGCCGATCGTCTCGCTGGTGGTGTGGACGACGCGGCCGTCCGGACCGGCCAGTTCCAGGACGAGCGTGTAGAGGTTCGGCGTCTCGTCCGACCACTTGGCCGGGTCGGCGACGTGCGCGCTGAGCTTCACGGTGGCGGTGTCACCGGTCACCGCGGTCGTGCCGGAGAAGGTCTGCACGCGGCGGCCCTCGGGGTCGACCAGGGTCGCCCTGACGGTGTGCTCGCCCCGCGGGCCCTGCTTGCTGGCCAGGGTCACCGTCGCGTTCAGGGTCGCGTCGCGGTAGGACGCGTCCAGGTCGGTGGTGATGTAGGCGTCGCGCACATAGGTCTTGGGCGTGGAGTAGGCCCAGACCGAACGGAAGATGCCGCTGTACCGCCACTGGTCGACGTCCTCGAGGTAGGACCCGGAGCTCCACCGGTGCACCTGGACGGCGACGGTGTTGGCGCCCTTGCGGACGTGGTCGGTCACGTCGAACTCGGCCGGCGTGTAACCGCCCTGGTCGTAGCCGACGTAGCGGCCGTTCACCCACACGAAGTAGGCGCTGGTGACGCCCTCGAACCGCAGGAAGACGCGGCGGCCGTCCCAGGCGGACGGCATGTCGAAGCGCTTCACATACGCGCCTGTCGGATTGACGTCCTTGGGCGCGCGCGGCGGGTCGTCCGGCACCATCTCGGTGGGGATGTTGCGGAAGATGGGGTGGTCGAGCCGGTCGCTCTGCCAGGTGTGCGGCACCGACACCTTTCTCCACCGCGAGGTGTCGTACCCCTCCCGGTAGAAGCCCTCGGGGACGTCGGCCGGACGGTCGACGACGGTCAGGCGCCACTCCCCGTCCAGGGAGCGCACCCACTTCGAACCGCGCGAGGCGGCGGCGTCGGCGCGGTTCTCGTAGGGGCGCAGCACCGCGTGCGGCGGCTCCTGCCCCTCGGCGGTCATCTCGGGGTCGTCGAGGTAGGCGTAGACGTCGGCCGGCGGCCCCGCGGGGCCGGTGCGCGCCGCGGCCGGAAGGGCCGCCAGCCCGGTGGCGGCGAGCGCCGCGGCCAGGACGGTCAGGAGTCGGGATCGGACAAGGGTGCCCAAGGGTGGGGGCATGGGTTCCTCTGCCTCCTCTGGCCGGGCGCAGCCCCCTGACAACGCCCGCACGGCGTTCTGACTGACGAGGTGAAGCCCTACGTCTGGGACGCTAGACAGCGAAGGTGATCTCGTCAACGAACGCCGTCGAGTGTGGCGAGTGGCGCCGACGGTGACGCGGGCGCATGGCGCATTTCGCCAGACTCCCGAATAACGGCCCACCTGAATACGAAATGCAGCATCACCAAATCCACATGCGGATCGGTGTCCGTCATGGCGAGCCGGCCGGTCGGGGGCCGGGCGGATCGGCGCCCCGACCGGCGGTGTGGCCTCCGGAGCCGGTCGGCGCGGGCTCAGTCGCGGCCGACCGAGATGACGACGCGGCGGTTCTTGGCGCGGCCGCGCGGGTTGTCGGAGCCGTCGGCGTTGGTGTTGGGCGCGGCGGGCTTGGTCTCCCCGTACCCGGTGACCTTCAGGCGGGAGCGGGGGATGCCGCCGCGGGTGGCCAGCCAGTCGGCGACGGCCTGGGCGCGGCGCCGCGACAGCTCGAGGTTGGCGGCGGCGTCGCCCTTGGCGTCGGTGTGCCCGTCCACCCGGACCTGCGCGTCCGCCGGCGCCTCCTTCTTGATCGCGGCGGCCACCTTGGCCAGTTCGGCCGCCGCCTGCGGCCTGATGTCGGCCTTGCCGAACTCGAACAGCACGTCGGCGTCCATCCGGAAGGCGACCTGGCTCTTGTCCTCGAAGACCTCTGTGCGCCCGACCGTACGGCTACGCAGGCTCGCGCTGGGGAACGAGACGCTCGGCACCGACACACTGGGGACGGAGACGCTGGGCACCGACACGCTGGGGATGCACTCGCCGTTGTCGTTACAGGCCCCCGGCCGGTAGAGGGGCCCCCGGTAGAGCGGGGGGCGGTAGACGGGCGCGCGGTACAAAGGGGGACGGTAGACGCCGGGGACGTATCCGCCTTCTGGCCCCGGCTTCTCCTGGCACACCTCAGGGACGGACGCGCCCCTCTGGTAGACGGCCTCTTGTCGTACGGCCTCTTTGCGCTCGGGCTTCAGATGGATGCCGCCCGCGTCGACGCCGGGGATCTCCACCGCCGGGATCTCCACGGCGGGGATCATGGTCGGCGGGATCTCCACGGCGCCCAGGCAGCCGCCCGGCGCCTCGTGCACGGTCACGCACTGCGCGGGGACGCGCTGCGCGGGGATGTTCACGCCCGGGATCGTCACGGCCGGGATCACCTCGCCGCCGATGCGGGCCTCCGGGATGTGCACCGGCTTGGTGCGCACTGCGGGGATCTCGACGGCCGGGATGAGCTTGCCGCCTCGCGGGCAGCTCTTCGGCTCTGGAGTCCCCGCCCCCGGCGCGGCCGTGGGCGTCGCGGTCGCGGACGGGCGGGACGAGGCGGCGGCCGCCTTCCCGTCGGAGTCCTCGGTCTTGACGCCCCCGCATCCCGCGGCGACCAGGGACACCAGGCCCATCATCGCCACAAGAGTCTGCCGATTTCTCACAGAGCGGGATGGTACGGCCACGTAACGGCAGACGCGAACGCACCGGACGCACGTGGCCCCAGTGTTAAGGGCACGTTAGATCTGGGGCTTCGATCTTGAACGGGGTTCGGCGGATCGGTGACGCTGCGGAGGCTCGTGGTGACGCAGGTCACCCTTCCCACCCCGTGATCCGAGGAGGTCCCCGGTGACGACGACGCTGCCCGGCGGCACGCCGCCCCGGCCCGCGCGGCGCCCGTGGAAGGCGCTGGTCGGCGGTTCGATCGGCAATCTCGTCGAGTGGTACGACTGGTTCGTCTACTCCAGCTTCGCCGTCTACTTCGCGGCCTCGTTCTTCCCGAAGGGGAACGCGACCGCGCAGCTGCTCAACACGATGGGCATCTTCGCCGTCGGGTTCTTCATGCGCCCGGTCGGCGGCTGGCTGCTGGGGCGCCTCGGCGACCGGCGCGGACGCAAGGCGGCGCTGACCGCCACGGTCACCCTGATGTCGGTGAGCGCGCTGCTCATCGCCGTCGCGCCCACCTATGAGAGCGTCGGGTACTTCGGCGCGGTGGTGCTGCTGGTGGCGCGGCTGCTGCAGGGCCTGTCGGTCGGCGGCGAGTACGCGGCGAGCGCCACGTACCTGACCGAGGCGTCGGCCCCGGGGCGGCGCGGGTTCTCCTCCAGCTTCCAGTACGTGTCGATGACCGCGGGCCAGCTGTGCGGGCTCGGCCTGCAGATCGTCCTGCAGCGCACCATGTCGGACGACACGCTGCACTCGTGGGGCTGGCGCATCCCGTTCATCGTCGGCGCGCTGGGCGCGGCGGTGGTGTTCTACCTGCGCCGCAACCTGCTGGAGACCGAGGCGTACGAGGTCGAGGAGCACGCCGCCGCGCCCGCCGAGCGCGGCACGCTGCGGGACCTGTTCGCCCACCGCCGGGAGTTCGCGCTGGTCATCGCGCTGACCATGGGCGGCACGGTGGCGTACTACACCTACACCACCTACCTGACCAAGTACCTGTCCAACACCGCGGGCATGAGCAAGGACGACGCCACGCTGGTCAGCTTCTGCGCGCTGACGGTGTTCATGTTCCTGCAGCCCGCCGCCGGGGCGCTGTCGGACCGGATCGGCCGCCGGCCGCTGCTGATCTCGTTCGGCGTCGGGTCCATGCTGGGCACCGTGCCGATCATGACGGCGCTGGGGAACGTCGACGGGTTCTGGCCCGCGCTGGCGCTGATGCTGGGCGGGCTGGTCATCGTCACCGGCTACACCTCGATCAACGCGGTGGTCAAGGCGGAGCTGTTCCCCACCCGGGTGCGGGCGCTGGGCGTGGCGCTGCCGTACGCGCTGGCCAACGCGATGTTCGGCGGGACGGCCGAGTACGTGGCGCTGTGGTTCAAGCAGAGCGGCGTCGAGTCCGGCTTCTACTGGTACGTGTCGGCGTGCGCGGCGGTGTCGCTGGTCGTGTACGTGACGATGCGCGAGACCCGCGACACCGTCCTGTCCCGCGCCGAGCAGGCCCCGGCGGCCGCGCCGGCGCGCGGCTGACCGGACGCGGGGGCGCAGGCGAGGACCTACCCTTGCTCCGCGAGGGGCAAGGGCAGGTCTGCGGAGGGCGTGACGGGCATGCGGGTGCTGTTGGTCGAGGACGACGACCGGCTCGCCGACGCGCTCACCACGGCCCTGACCGGGCGCGGCCACCGCGTCGAGCGGGTCGTCCGGGCCGGCGACGGGCTGCGGCTGAAGGACGGCTGCGACTTCGTCCTGCTGGACCTGGGCCTGCCCGACATGGACGGCCTGGACATGCTGCGGCGGCTGCGCCGGGTGTCGGCGGTGCCCGTCATCGTGATCACCGCGCGGACCGAGGAGCGGGCGGTGCTGCGCGGCCTGCGCGCCGGGGCCGACGACTACCTGGTCAAGCCGTTCAAGATCATGGAGCTGCTGGCGCGGATGGACGCGGTGGCGCGCCGCTCCGCCCCCGTCCGCGGGGCCGGCGGCCGGTCCCCCGCGGCGGACCTGGTGGAGGCCGGGGACGTGCGGATCGACCTGCGCGCCCGCGAGGTCGTCGTGGACGGCCGCCCGGTCGCGCTGACCCGCCGCGAGTTCGACGTGCTGGCGCTGCTGGCGCGCGAGCCGGGGGTGGTGCGCAGCCGCGAGGAGATCCTCGACGCGGTGTGGGGCGACGCGTTCCTGGCGGCGTCCCGGTCGCTGGACGTGCACATCGCCGGCATCCGCGCGAAGACGGGCCGGCCCGGTCTGATCCGCACGCTGCGCGGCACCGGCTACCGGCTGGGCGTGGACGGCTGATGCGGCGCCGCCTGCTGCTGACCTACCTGGCGTTGATCGGCGGCCTGGTGCTGGCGCTGGCGGTGCCGCTGGGCTGGGCGTACGCGCAGCAGCGCACGGGCGTGCTGCTGCTGGACCGGCGCGCGGACGCCACCCGGCTGGCCGAGCTGGCCGACCAGGCCGTCCGCGAGGGCGACACGTCCGTGCTGGTCAGCGAGGTGGACCGGTATGCGGCGCTGTACGGGGCGGGCGTGGAGGTCCGCGACGGGGCCCGCACCGTGCTGATCCGCTCCGGCGACGTGGACCCGCCGGACGCCGCGGCGGTGCGGCGCGCGCTGGCCGGTCGGACGACCGAGCGGCTGCCGCTGGTCACCCCGTTCGGCCCCGACCGCGTGATGGTCGCCGAGCCCGCGGGCCGGGACGCCCAGGTCGTCGGCATGGTGCTGGTGGAGGCGCCGACCGCCGACGCCCGCCGCGACATCGCACTGGTGTGGCTGGCGCTGGCCGGCGCCGCGGCCGCCGCGTTCACGGTCGCGGTGGTGGCGGCGCGGCGGCTGACCCGCTGGGCGCTGCGTCCGGTGGCCGAGCTGGACGCCGCCACCGAGGCGATCGCGGCGGGCCGCCTGCACGCCCGCGCCGCGGTCGGCGGGCCGGGGCCGTCGGAGCTGCGGCGTCTGGAGGAGCGGTTCAACGCGATGGCGGACGCGGTGTCGGCGGCGCTGGAGCGGCAGCGCGCGTTCGTCGCGGACGCCTCGCACGAGCTGCGCACGCCGCTGGCGGTGCTGTCGCTGCGGCTGGAGAACCTCCAGCCGCACCTGCGCGCCACGGGCGCCGACGAGCACCGGCGGGCGCTGGAGGAGGTCGACCGGCTGGAGGCGATGCTGGAGGACCTGCTCACCCTGGCGCGTCTGGAGTCGGGCACGGCCGCGGCGGCGGGGCCGACCGACCTGGTCGCCGAGCTGGCGCCCCGGCTGGACGCGTGGGCCGATGTCGCCGCCGCCCGGGCCGTGCGCCTGCGCGCGGACCTGCCGGAGCGGCTCGTCGCGCACTGCCCGGCCGACACCGCGGGACGCGTCGCCGACATCGCCATCGACAACGCGATGAAGTTCGTGCCGGACGGGGGGAACGTCACCGTGTCGCTGGCGGCCCGCGACGGGGCGGCCGTGCTGCGCGTCGCCGACGACGGGCCCGGTCTGGAGCCCGGCGAGCTGGAGGCGGCGCGGCGCCGGTTCTGGCGGTCGCCCCGGCACGGCAACGTCGAGGGCAGCGGCCTCGGCCTGGCCATCGCCGACGAGCTGGCCCGCGCGGGCGGCGGGACGCTCGACCTGCTGCCCGCCGACCCGCACGGCCTGGTCGTCGAGCTGCGGCTGCCGTTGGAGGCGCCCGCCGGTCAGCCGTAGACGGAACGGTAGTAGCGGACGGCGCCGGGGTGCAGCGGCACGGTCCCGGTGCCGATCGCATAACGCTCGTCCAGGTAGCTGCCGGGGACTTCGGGCCCCGGCAGGCGGTCGCGGGCCCGGAACATCACGCGCGTCACCGTCTCGGCCAGGCCCGGCGACAGGTCGCGCCGCGCCATCAGGTAGCTCGGCACGCCGACCGTGGGCACCTCGGTGTCCTGCCGGTAGGTGCCGGCGGGCACCGACACGCCCACGTAGGTGGGGCCGTGCGCGCGGCGCAGCGCCAGGACGAGGCCGTCCAGCGGCACCAGCCGGATCGGCGTGCGCGCCGCCAGGTCCGAGATCGCCTTGGTCGGCACGCCTCCGGACCAGAAGAACGCCTCGACGCCGCCGGCGGCCAGCGCCGCGCACGACTCGGCCAGGCCGAGTCGGACGGCCCGCACGGGGCTCGGGAGTTTCGCCGCGTCCAGCACCCGCTCCCCCACGACCGCCGTGCCGGAGCCTTCGGCGCCCAGGGACACGCGGCGTCCCGCCAGGTCGGTGACGCGCCGCACCGGCGAGTCCCGCGGAACCACCAGGTGCGTGTAGTTGAGGTAGATCCGGGCCAGCGCGGTCACCGCCAGCGGCGTGCGGAACGCGCCGCGCCCCGCCACGGCGTCGGCGGCGCTGTCGCCCAGCGCGAGCGCGAGGTCGGCGCGGCCCGCCGCCAGCATCCGCAGGTTCTCCACGCTGGCGGAGGTGGTCAGCACGTCGACGGTGAGGCCGCCGACGCGGCGCCGCAGCTCGTGCGCCAGCCGCCGCGCGAACGGCGTGTACTGCCCGTCGACGGGGCCGCCCGCCAGGACCAGCCGCCGCCGCGGCCCGTCGGAGCCGGCGGAGCAGCCGGCGGCCAGGGCCGCCGCGGCGCCCAGGCTCAGGGCGCCGCGGCGGCTCAGGCGCACGACTGCGGACGGCACCCGCTCACGTTACCGCCGGTAGGTCAGCCCGTACCCGAACGGGAACAGCGGCTTCTTGCCGTCGCCGCGGTTGATCGGCTGCTGGTCGGCGCTGGCCATCCACGTCATCGGCAGCTTGCCGGTCGGCTTGGTGACGCCGAACAGCACGTCGGCGACGCCGCGCCCCTCTGTGCCCGGCAGCCAGGACGCCACCAGCGCGTCCCAGCCGGGCAGCTCCTTGGCGATGTCCAGCGGACGGCCCGACACCAGCACCACGATCACCGGGACGCCGGACGCGCGCAGCCGTTCGATCGTCTGCAGGTCCTCGGCGTCCAGGCCCATCTCGCCGGGACGGTCGCCCTCGAACTCGGCGTAGGGCAGCTCGCCCACGACCGCGATCGCGGCCTTGTAGGAGCCGTCGATGCCGGAGCCGTCCTTGCTGTAGTCGACGGTGGTGGACTTGCCGACCGTCTGCCGGATGCCCTCGAGGATCGTGGTGCCCGGCGTGATGGCGCCCGGCGAGCCCTGCCAGGTGATCGTCCAGCCGCCGCTCTGGATGCCGATGTCGTCGGCCGCCTTGCCCGCCACGAAGATCTTGTTGTGGTGGCGCGACAGCGGCAGCACGTTCCCCTTGTTCTTCAGCAGCACCTGCGACTCGGCCACGGCGCGGCGGGCCAGCGCGCGGTGCTCGGCGCTGCCGATCGTCCGCTGGTGCCTGCGGTCGGCGAACGGCCGCTCGAACAGGCCCAGTTCGAACTTCTTGGTGAGGATGCGCCGGTTGGCGTCATTGATGCGGGCCATGGACACGTGCCCGGCCCGCACCTCCGCGCGCAGCGTGTCGATGAACTTCCGCCAGTCGTACGGGACCATCACCATGTCGATCCCGGCGTTGATGGCGGTGCTGACCTCCTGCGGGGTGAACCCGGGCTGCCCGTCGATCTGGTCGATGCCGTTCCAGTCGGAGACGACGAAGCCCTTGAAGCCGAGCTCCTTCTTCAGCACGTCGGTGATGAGGTAGCGGTGGCCGTGCATCTTGACGCCGTTCCACGAGCTGAACGACACCATGACCGACCCGACGCCGCGCTTGACCGCGGCCCGGAACGGCGGCAGGTGGATGCGGCGCAGCTCGGCCTCCGACACCTGGGTGTCGCCCTGGTCGACGCCGCCGGTGGTGCCGCCGTCGCCGACGTAGTGCTTGGCCGTGGCCAGAATGGACGTGGGGCCGTTCAGCTTGCGGCCCTGGAACCCGTCCACAATGACCGACATGGCCGCGGGCAGCTCGGGGACCTCGCCGAACGACTCGTAGGTGCGGCCCCACCGGTCGTTGCGCGCCACGCACAGGCACGGCGCGAACGTCCAGTCGACGCCGGTGGCCGCCACCTCCTCGGCGGTGGCGCGGCCGATCTTCTTCACCAGCTCGGGGTCGCGGGTGGCGCCGAGCCCGATGTTGTGCGGGAAGATCGTCGCGCCGACCAGGTTGTTGTGGCCGTGCACGGCGTCCACGCCGTAGATCATCGGGATGCGCTTGGGCGTGGCCAGCGCGGCGCGCTGGAACTGGTCGTACATGTCCGCCCACGCCTGCGGCGTGTTCGGGGTGGGCGTGGACCCGCCGCCCGACAGCACCGACCCGATGCGGTACCGGGTGATGTCCTCGGGGGTGACGGCGGCGCGCTCGGCCTGCGTCATCTGCCCGATCTTCTCGTCGAGCGTCATGCGGGACAGCAGGTCCTCGACACGCTTGTGCACGGGCAGGCGCGCGTCCAAGTAGGCGGGCAGCTTCGCCGCCTGCGCCGCCGCCGGGGCGGCGGCTCCGGCGCCGGCGAACGCCAGCATCGCCGACGTCAGCACCGCGATCTTCGCCCGCGGGCGGCCTAGTAGGGAACGGAACGGGGAGCGACTCATCTCGCCTCCGAGTCAGCGACAGCTCAACAAACGGACCGTGCGTTCCCCTCTCATCAGGGGGCAACCTACGGCCCGCCGGCCCTCCCGGACAATCCCCGTCCACTTCCGGCCGCCCCGTCCGCCCGTGGCGCACGCGGGGATCGAACCCGCCTGTGCTGAGGACGGTTGTTCGGCACCCGTCGGCTCACGTCGGCCCATGCGGGGCTATCAGCGCTTTCTCCCCATCAGCCAGTTCTGGTGCTCCCCGCAGGGCGAAGCCCAGCATGTCGATGGAGCGCGATGTCAGGCGGCCGACATCTTGAGTAGGCGGATGCCGCAAAGCGGGCGCACAGCACAGAGATCACAACCGCGATCAGCGGCTTCTTCGAGGGTGGCGGATGTGGGAATCGAACCCACCTGCTGCGGTTTATGAGGCCGCCGAACGCACCAGCGTTCCTATCCGCCGATCAGCGGAGGGTGCGAGACTCGAACTCGCGCAGGGGAGACCCTGACGACGGCTTAGCAAGCCGCTGCCTTACCGACTCGGCCAACCCTCCAGGGGAAAGGAGCCGTCCGCTCAAAGGACTCTCGGGTCCGTTGCCCGGAGCGCGGTGCTGAGCCTCCTGGCCGCTCCGGACGGGACACCGCGGCGCGGACGGTGCGCGGGTCAGGGCGGTGTTACGTCACGCCCCGCCGTGGCCGCTCCGGAGACCGGACAGGCTGCGCATTCGACTGCTGTGACGGCTACTCAGACGCCGCATCGTCTGCTCCCCCCATCCCGGTCTCCGTTCTCTACGACGTAGAGATTGCCTGATGTGTTCCCGGGTCGCAAGAGCTTATCCACGTCCCGCACCGTCACAACGATCATCGTCCGCAGACCGCTCGAACGGCCCGCGGACACGCGGCGGGCCGCAGGTCAGGCGCCGCGTGGGTCCGCGGCGAGGAGGGCGCGGGCGCGGACATCCTGCGGTGCGGCCCGCGCCCGGTCCTTGGAACGTCTCAGCCGTAGGCCTCGCAGGCTTCCCGGAGCGCTTTCAGGGCGTGATAGACGCGGGCCTTGACGACCTCCACGGGGAGCCCCAGCGACGCGGCCGCCTCGTTGACCGTCCGCCTGCGGAAGTACGTCTCGGTCAGGATCTCTCGGTGCGCCCACGACAGCGACCGGAACGCCCGAGCAGCGGGCTCGTACACGTCGGCGGGCGCCGTTTGGCCCGCGCTTCTGCCGGTTCGCAGTGCCACGCTCCGAACCTCTCATCTCCCCCCACCCCCGGCGATCGTCTTATGGCGCACTTAAGGAACGCCTCAGCCGCGCTTATCCCGGACCGCTCGGCAGAGCCGCTCCACGAGCCCCCAAGAGACCAGCCCAGCCGAGCCACCTGGGAACGTCGTCCAGATCAGTCCCCGTCCAGCCCCTGACCTGGGGCCGCGACCTCTCATATCCGCCTAGGGCATCCGACTCCGTTGCCAGCACCCGCACCCTCCGTCCCTTGTCAGACTCGTCCTGCAACATGAGCACCGCACCGAGGACCGATGCACGGGCGGCTCCGGGCGGAGCGGCGAAAGGTTACGGAAACAGGCACGACGATTACGCAGAGTCGTCAATTCGAGTCCCGTGGCCTTGATTTCGCGGAAGGACGCAGAGGATGAAAGTTCCCGCAGAAGACCAGTACAAGATGTTGGACGCGTTCGACAGGGAGCGCGACTCGATCATCAAGATGTTCGAGCAGATCTTCGCTTTCCCTTATGTGGAGGAGACCCGGCTGGTCATGCTGGAAGCGCTGACGGACAAGTACGGGATCGGCTTCGACGC
Organism: Actinomadura viridilutea; assembly: GCA_003001795.1. Lineage (GTDB taxonomy): Bacteria > Actinomycetota > Actinomycetes > Streptosporangiales > Streptosporangiaceae > Spirillospora > Spirillospora viridilutea. The sequence continues at coordinate 350,207 of PVNI01000003.1, forward strand.
CTTTCCCAACACCGAGCCATTCGAGCGGGCACCGCTGACCGAAGCGGACCGGGGAACGAACATCATCCGCGCAGGGGAATGCGTGGCCGGAGGTTCCGTTTCTATCGGCGACTTCGACGTCCAAGAGCTACTCTACAACGACCTGCTGGACACCTATCTTTTTGTCGCGGAGAAGTTGCTGATCAAATGGCTCGGCAAGCGGATGAAGGAAGTCGACGGGCATGACACCTTTCCGTATCCCATCTGCATAAGTTTTCAAGGGACCGAACCGATTTACTATGACCTGTCCACGGGCACCAAAAAGCGAGCCTGATTATCTTGGGACAGTGCGCCAGCAGAAGGCCGTACTTCCGGATGGTCCGACAGGGACCGGCCACCGCGGATGCACCGCCCTCCTCCCCGGTCGCGCGCCGGCCGCACGGCCCAATGGGATGGTCCCACCCTCGGTCGGCCGCCACCTTCCTCAGAGCCCGCCCCCAAGAGGCTGGCTCGAAGGGCCGACAAGGGCGCACTGCCTTTTCGGCGGCGCGGGCGCGGTGAACCGGTGCCGCAGTCCGGGAGTCGACCCCATGCCGAACCTCGACATCCGAACAGGGAGAGAACATGACCGAGCCCGACGCGCTGGGCCGAGCGCTGCCACTGCCGCCGATGGCGTTCGCCGCACTCTAAGCGAACGAAGATTAAGTGGCGGACAGGCCGGCAACGGCCTGCCCGCCACCTAATGCGCGGAGTGCTGAGCGGAGCTAGTTCGCCCGGGCGATAAGCTCCACGGCTTGGTCCTCGTAGTGCACGGACGCGCCTCCGTTCGCGTGCAGGGCTACCAGGTTGCGCCAGTGCAGCCAGCACATGTCGTAGGTGCGGTTGATCGATCTGTCGTTGATGTGGATCGAGATCATTGCCGTGAACGGGCACGTTCGGCGTTCGCAGCGCGTGGCTCCCGTGCTAACAGAGACGCGCACTCGGTCGGATGCGGTCACTGCCGCAGACGGACTCGCGCGGCGTCGGTGTAGCGCATCACGTGGCCGCGTGCGATCAGCAGGTCCCGGAGTGCCGGCCAGTGGCCGCGACAGCGATGCAGCTGGCTTTCATCCGGCAGCATGATCTCCACGGCTCCGTCGAGGATGCAGGACGTCGCGTCGCACTTGTGACCGTCCGGACAGGCGTTGACCACACGCACATTGACTTGCGAATTCGCCATGACTGCCACTCCGTAGTCATGGGTGGGACCGGTGCGATCGCTGGCGGTACCGCGGTTGGACGGTAGTCATGCCGCTTGTTGCCGGTTCCAGTGGACGATGCGCGACACTTCGGAGCGCTCCTCCGCTTCGGTCAGCATCGCGAGGTTGTGTCGCGCGATGCTGACCACGCGCGCGGCGCGTCGGGCTTCGGCACGCGAGATCCAGGAGACACCGCCGCGGGTCCACGGCTCGTACACGTTCACGATGGCGCGGTTGTAGAGCTCTTGGATGAACCGTTCGTCCGGCGGCATCAGCGCGACACCTCCCGGCTGGCGCTGCTCGGGCGTGCTCATCTCGGACGTTTTGTTGACGATCATCGGGTGCTCCTGGGGTTGATACCGGTTACTGTCGCGGTCTTGTGCTCCGTGCCCTGGGGGGTAACGGGCACGGAGCACAGACCTCCCCCACGGGGCGCGCCATCTGCACACACCCCGACCCGAGGTCAAAGCGGACGTAGACAGGCACGTGGGGTCTCATGCCAGGACGCTCGCGCGACCTCGTATAAGAGGTACGCTAACCTCGTATACGAGGTTGCTCAAGATGTTGAGCGACTTTTTTCAGGGGGACCGATGGCATACGTGCCGACGATCCGTGGCCGCAGGCTGGCCAGGGAGCTGCGACAGGCGCGCGAAGGACTCGGACTAACGGGAGAGCAGGTCGCGCAACGACTGGGATGGGGCCAAGCCAAGATCAGCAGGATCGAGACGGCCAAAATGCGCGTAACGGTCGGGGAGGTGATGGAACTCTGCGAGGCGTACGAGATCGCCGGCGCCCGCCGCGACGAGCTGATCACTCTCGCCCGGGAGGCGAGGAAGCAAGGGTGGTGGCACTCGTACCTGTCAGTACTGAAGAGCGGCTTTGGTGACTATTTGGAGTTCGAGTCCGAAGCCGATCAGTACCGGTCGCACGACATCCACCTGATCCCCGGCCTGTTCCAGACAGAAACGTACGCTCGGGCCGTCTTCCGGACCTCGGCCGTTCTCACCACTCCTGAGGAGATCGATCGGGCGGTTGAGGCGCGCCTCGCTCGACAGGCGCGACTCACGTCCTCGGAGCACCCTCTACGGGTATCTCAGATCATCGAAGAAGGGGCCCTGCGGCGCGTCATCGGCAGCTCCCGCACCATGCACGAGCAGCTTCATCACCTGATCGAGCTTGGACAGCTGCCGAACGTCGAACTGCAGATCGCCCCCTACCGGTCAACGAATCATCTCGCCCTTGACGGACCGTTCACGCTCCTACACTTCGCGGAATACCCGGATGTGCTCTACGTAGAGCACTTCATGGGATGCCAGTACTACGAGAGGCCAGAGGAAACGGCACACGCTAGCGTGGTACTGGAACGCCTCCGCCGGTCAGCGCTCGATCCCTCCGACAGCATCGCGCTGATCCACCAAGTGATCGAGGAGATGCCTGATGATCCAGAAGGGCACCCAAGGGATGACGGATTCCGTGTCTAGCCGCGTCATGTGGCGCACGAGTAGCTACAGCGGCGACGGCGGCGGCCAGTGCGTCCAGGTGGGCAAGTGCGGCGGCATGGCGCTAGTGAGGGATTCCAAGCATCCTGAGGGCCCCGTAATGGCGCTCAAGGCCGAAACCTGGAACGCCGCGCTCGACCAGATCAAGCGCGGCGAATACGACCTCGACTGAATCTGACCAGCTTCGCCCCCACCCGGGAATTAAGCGCGCTTTGTCGCCCAGTAAGGGCCCCGACGACGGTCGGGGCCCTTACTGCTGTTCCACTTAACCTCTCCGCTTGAGCGGGACTTCCTTCAGGGCGGCGACGGATGGGCCTGCCTCTTTCGCTTACTCCTTCCGTTCCACTCGCCAGGAAGGGCGCTCAACCAATGAAGCACAGCAAATTCAACCTCGTATAATAACATACGAGGTTGAACCTATTATGTTCACATGCAATATGTGAGAGGATCCGCCCATGGCTGAGCGCGATCCCTACAAGCCTCTGTACCTGGTCATCGCCGACGACCTCCGAAGCAAGATCGAGAGCGGTGAGCTGGGCCCCGATGCGCGTCTGCCCAGCGAACGGGAGATCTGTGAGCAGTACGGGTGCTCGACGATCACGGCGCAGCACGCGATCACAGAGCTGCGGAACGCCGGCCTGATCTACACGCACAAGGGCAAGGGTGCGTTCGTCGCGCCAGCTCCTCCGCCGCGGGTGGTGCGCGTGGCCCCGGATCGGTTCCAGCGTCCGCACAACCGGCCGACCTACCAGCAGGAAGCCGAACGCGGCGGCATGGAGCTGGACGTGGAGCACTCGACGGAGCACGTCGAGGCGCCTGCCGAGGTGGCCGAGCGCTTGGGGATCGACGAGGGTGCGCCGGTCACCGAGACCTCGTACAAGATCAGCATGGGCGGCCAGCCGGTCTCGATCAGCGTCGCCTGGGAGCCGCTCGCCATCACCGGCGGAACCGAGATCGAGAACCCGCACGACGGACCGCACGGCGGCAAGGGGATCGTCCCGAGGTTCGACGCCATCGGCTATCACGTCGACACGGAGGAAGAGCACCTGATCGCCCGTCTCCCCAAGCCGCACGAGATCGAGCTGCTACAGATCCCTCCGGGCGTTCCCGTCATAGAGATCTGGCAGACCTTCTGGGCCGGAGACGTCGCCGTCGAGGTCGCCAAGATCATCTTCCGGGCCGATCGGTACGAGTTCCACTACCGCATGCCCATCGACGCACCGAGCGCAAGCGCATCGGCTACCGCAGGCAGTTAGTCGCGTTCCCGCTCGAAGAACGTGCGGCCACAGCCCTTGCAGACCTTGCAGGGGATCTCTTCGCCGAACGCGAGGTCTACTGTGGTGGCGTCTTCGACGTGCTCTGACCCGCAGTACGGGCAGGCTGTGGGTCGAGGACGCTCGGGCGAGGCGTTTTCTCGGCTCATTTGGTGCCCGCCGAGGATAGGGCGTTGAGGCGTGTGGTGTCGCCTGGCCAGATCGTCATCGTGCAGTCGATCGGCTGGCCGGTTTCGTCGTGCACGACGTCAGCTCTCACGAGCACGCATGCGGTCGGTGCGAGTGCGAGCATGGCGGCTTCGGTGTCGTTCGGGTGCCGTGCTGAGATGAGGCTCTCGGCCAACGTCAAGCGCTTTTGCGTGTGCTGCGTCAGCGCGTCGAGCCACGGCTCGTCGACGGCGTCTGATGCTGCGAGCGGTGTCCCCTCCGCAGCCTCCCGAATCGTGTAGCTCACGCGCAGTTGCACAGGGCTGCCGTTGCCGTCTACGGCCAGCCTGCGCCGGACGATCACGGGCGCGCGCGGATCAGTCAAGCGCAGAGAGAGCGCGACCTCGGCGGGGGCCGCCTCCTGCCGTACGTCCAGTGCGGTCGTCACCGCGTCCACGGAGCCGTCAACGGCGACAAGTTGAGGGCTTCGGATGGCTGCCAATCCCGCGCCCGATCCTGACGACGCGGCCACGCCGTCTCCGGAAGCGGGGGCGTCACGCTTAGCCGAGGGGATGACCGCGACGTATCCCTTTGTGCCCTGCGAGCGGGCCCAGCCCGCGGCGACCAGTTCCGAGAGGACCTTTCGTGCGGTTGTGGTGCTGACGGTCCATCGGACTGTGATCTCTCGCATGGAGGGCAGGAGGGCCCCTGGCGGGTAGACGCCCGCCTTGATCTCGTCGATCAGCTCGTCTCGAACGATCTCGTAGAGCTTGCCGCTTCCTGCGGCTTCCTTCGCGGGGCCCGTCATGGCACACCTGCCCTTCCTCGGTCTCGCCGGCGTGCTCCCGACCACCCTAACGCGCATAGACCTGCGCGTCATGCTGTGCGCGTCAAGATTTTAGTACACAGCTTTGCGCTCAAGACTTGACGCGCACAGTTGTGCGCGCGCACCATGGTCCCAGTCGCGCTCCACCGGGAGCGCCGACGACCGGAAGGGGTGATCGTTCATGGCCTACGCCGACCACGAGCAGCGCCAACGTCTGATCGCCGGGCTCCGCTCCCTGGTGGCGCTGCTGGAGACGCGGCCCGAAGTGCCGACGCCGACCTTCACGACGCTCACCGTGTTCCCGCCCCGCGACACCGACGACGCCATGCGCGCCGAGGTCGACCGCATCGCGGCCATCCTCGGAGCGGAGATTGAGACGAAGTCGCTCGAACACGGCCACTACTGCGCGGGCCGCAACTTCGGCCCGGTCCGGTACGAGGTGGCCGCGATCCTGTCCGCCGCACGTGCCAGGTATGACGCCTGGCGCTCCCCCGCCGACTCCCTGACCCCCGACTCGGCCCCTTCGAAGGGAATGTGACCGATGCTCTCCGGATTCCTCGTGCTCCTTCTGGCCGTGTTCATCTCCGGCGGTGTGCTCGGCGTCTTCGCGACGCTTCTGGCCGGCATCCACGCCGAGGAACGGCGCATGAGCCTGACCCACTCCCCGCAGTCCCGGACCGCCGCGTCCACCCGGCGCCTCCTCGGAGTGACGGTCCGGCCCCACTCCCCCCACACGACGACCCTGCACGACGAGAAGACCACTCCGCACAACCCGACGAGGTGACCTTGCGCATCCCGATCGACTTCCGAGGACGTTCCTGCCCGTGCGGTGCCCGTACCGAGGTCGGCATGCGGCGATGCCGCAAGTGCCGGTACCGGTCCCGCTGGCGCCGCCGCAAGTCCATCAACGACGGGATCTGAAGGAACCGACCCATGCCCACGACTGACGCCGTCTCCTCCCCCGCACCGGAGTCCGTACCCGACGCGGTACCCGAGCCGCCTCCTCGGGACTGGTGGGTCATGATCGGTATGACGATCGCGGCCGCGTCCGCCGCCGTGGCGAGCTTCTCGGGGCTGTACGGGCTGGCAGCCATGGCCGGCTGGCCCGTACGGCTCGCCTGGCTGTTGCCGCTCACGCTCGACGCGCACGCCATGACCTCGGCGCGCGTGTGGCTGGCCGCGTCGACCAGGTCGCAAGCCGCGCGCCGGTTCGCGCGGGCGAACGCGCTCGGCGCGATCGCGGCCAGTATCACTGGCAATGCGGCGTACCACGCCATCGGTACCGGACTGCTCGACGTGACGTGGCCGATCGTCGTCCTTGTCGGTGCCGTCCCCGCAGCCGTCCTCGGGCTCACCGCACACCTTCACGCACTGCGTAACCGAACCGATCCGGTTACGCCGTCGAGGGACGGTACCGGGGACAACACTGCGGATAGAGAGGCGGAGAGCAGCAAGAAGCCCAAGCGGCGTTCCACAGGCAACCGGCACCGGGCCCGATACCGGACCGCTGACGACTTGTACGCCGCAGCACGGGCCGCGGACGCTCGATACCGCCAGATCCACGGACGCCCGATCACGCGGGACGCGCTCCGCACCGAACTGCGCATCAGTACACCCCGCGCCAGCGAACTCCGGCGCCGTCTCCTGGACCCGGACCGCACCGAGCCTGACGACGCCGACAAGACCTGACCTCTGCCGGACCGTCCGCTCCCTGCCCGCTCCGAAAGGAGGTGATTGATCTTGACCGTGTCCGTACCGATCGTGGTCATCCTCGGCGCGGTCGTGTGTGTCGCCTGGCGGTACATGGGACTGCGCGCATGGCACGTGACCGTGTGCCTTCTCCTCGGCCTCTACCTGGCCGCCACCAGTACCGGTTCCGAGATTCGCCGCGTGGTGACCGTCCTCGCCAACGCTCTGTCCGGCTCACAGCCGTGACACGCGTCCCGAAAGGAGGGATGCCTAGTGCCCAACGCTCCGCACCTCAACAGCGTCGACCTTCAGGAGGTCCGCACCCGCAACCGCATCGCCCGAGAGACCGTCGCCGCTTTGTCCGCCAGGATGCCGCGCCTCTCGCGTCTGTGGCTCATCCTCAGCGTTGCCCTTGACGACACGTCCCGGCTCGCCATCGAGGTCAAAACCCTCGGCGCCCGACTGACCAAGGTTCGTCGCGACTGGGCCAATCTGGCGGCCGCCGCCCGAGCCACTCTCACCGCCCACATTGACGACGAGCCCGACCCCTTGTGGTACCTGCGCGACGAGCTTCGCGCGCAAGGGCACCTCCCGCCCCAGGAATGGGGGCGCTCATGACCCGAACGCGTGGCCTGCGCCGTCACGCACGCCGCATGCGGCGTGCCGGCCTTCAGCCGATGATCGTCATCAACTCCGACGACCAGCTTCCCGACGTGATCGCGGTCGTTCTCGGCCGTGCGCTGTGGCGCTATCGCTCCGAGCTCGCACCGTTCACGTTGGCGCTCATACTCCTCATCACGGCCGTGACACTGCATGTGACTCACCCGGGTTGGTGGGTGGCCATCCTGATCGGCACAGCCTTGTCCGCGTGGCTTCTGGCGCTCGCCGGTCACCGCGTCGGACTGACCCTGCGCGCTGAACGCCTGTACGCCGCAACCGTCGCTTTCGCGGCCGGCGGCTGGCTGGCTGCCGCTACTGCCCTCGGCGTGCTGTACCGGCCGCTGCCGCAACTACTCTTCTTCGCGACATTCGTTCTCGGCATCCCTTGGTGGCTGCACCGACGACGCCGCGCACGAGTCCGTGTCGAACGCCAGCTTGCCGCGTGGCCGGACATCTCCCAGGCCATCGGACTGACAGGCTCACGCGTCCAGTCCGCAATTGTCGACCTGTGGGGCTGGCGCGCCCGAGTCGCCCTCGCACGCGGCCAGACCATCCAGGACGTGACAGCCAAGATCCCCGCCCTCGAATCGGCCCTCGGAACCTACCGCGGAGCGGTCCGCGTCTATCCCACCACCGACGACCGAGCCAACCGGTGCGAACTGCGCGTGCTCGACATCGACCCGCACGCCGACGCGATCCCCTGGCCCGGACCGTCCGTCACGACGATCACCGAACCGCTCGACCTCGGCCCGTTCGAAGACGCTGCCCCCGCACACGTGCTCATCCTCCGCCGGCACCTCCTCATAGGAGGCGCCACCGGATCGGGCAAGAGCGGCGGAATCAACGTCCTCATCGGCAACCTGTCCGCGTGCCGCGATGTGGTCATCTGGGCCGTCGACCTCAAACGCGGCATGGAACTCCGGCCGTGGGCATCCTGCATCGATCGCCTCGCCACCACACCCGAGCAAGCCCGCGCTCTGCTGCGCGACGCCGTGGCCATCCTGGAAGCGCGTGCCGATCACCTCGCAGCAACCGGCCGCCGCGTGTGGGAGCCCTCGCCAAAGATGCCCGCGCTCATCATCATCATCGACGAGTACGCCGAACTCAGCGACGAAGCCCCGGAGGCCACCGGCTACACCGACTCCATCGCACGGCGCGGACGGGCCGTGGCCGTCCAGCTCATCGCAGCCACCCAACGCCCGACGCAGAAGGCCATGGGCAAGGGCGCCGTGCGGTCCCAGATGGACGTACGGATCGCCTTCCGCGTCCGGGAACGCCGGGACGTCGACCTCATCCTCGGACAGGGCATGCTCAATGCCGGATGGCAGGCGCACTCCCTCGACGCCCCTGGCAAGTTCCTCCTGAGCGCACCTGAGCACGACGTACCTCGGCGCGCCCGAGCATTCCTGCTCACCGACGACATGGTTCGCGAGACCGCCAACCGCCATGCGCTGTCACGTCCCCAACTCGACGAGATCTCCCGCCGCGCGGTTGAGGAAGCCGCAACACTCGCCGCCACCGCACACGCCACCGAGAACCCACGGGAGCCCGAGCCGGCCACCGCACAGCCCGAGCCCAAGGAGACACCGGAGGCGACCCTGTGGGCGATGCTGAAAGCGGCTCCCCCGGAGGGCATCCCCGTGCCGCACCTTATGAACGCGACCGGCAAGAGCCGCCGATGGGTCTACTACCAACTCAACGGCCACGCGACCGCCGGACGAGCCGTCCAGATCAGCCGCGGACGCTGGCGCGCCAGCGACCACACCGACCACTCTCCGTAATCGTGCACGGGTTCGTGCAATGCACGTCCCTCACGCTCGCCTGCACGTCATGGACGTGGTTGCACATTGCACGTGCACAACACCTACACGACCACCCGATACTCAGCGTGAAGACCGTTATGATCATCCTTTGCCTTGGACTTCGCTGCCCAAATTGTCGGCCCCTGTCTTGCCAGGGCAGCGGCGGGGGTAGCGGCACAATCAAGGTCCTTGACCATCCCGAAGGACGGCCACCACCCGCGTTTGGCTGAGCCAGCACGACGATAGGCACCTTGTTGCGATCCTTGGCCGTCGCGAAGGACGGCCGCCACCCCCGGAGTTGACGTCGCTGCTTGCCGACCATGAAGCCGTTGCGATCCTCGGCCGTCCCGAAGGACGGCCGCCACCGGCGAGGCCTTCTCACCGGACGGCTCAGGGATGACGTTGCGATCCTCGGCCGTCCCGAAGGACGGCCGCCACTTCCGCAACGCGTGCGGCCTGCCCGCCACCAGCGTGTTGCATCCTCGGCCGTCCCGAAGGACGGCCGCCACGTCATCCAACGGCAGCCCGTGCAGGTAGGTGACGCCGTTGCGATCCTCGGCCGTCCCGAAGGACGGCCGCCACGATACTTCTCACATCCCACCAAAGAAAGGAAGAGGAGTTGCGATCCTCGGCCGTCCCGAAGGACGGCCGCCACGCCGGCCCGCGTCACACCCCGCGCGGGCCGGTCACGGTTGCGATCCTCGGCCGTCCCGAAGGACGGCCGCCACATGGGGTCTCAGCGCCCCATCTTCCTCTCTTTTAAGTTGCGATCCTCGGCCGTCCCGAAGGACGGCCGCCACGTGGATCACGGAACAGACTGTTGCTTATCTGAGTGTTGCGATCCTCGGCCGTCCCGAAGGACGGCTGCCACTCGGACCGGTCCGGCATGCTGTCGTACAGCTCCTGGTTGCGATCCTCGGCCGTCCCGAAGGACGGCCGCCACTCGTCGAGGGCGGGTTCCCCGGGTCCGGCGGGTCCATGTTGCGATCCTCGGCCGTCCCGAAGGACGGCCGCCACGTGGCTTCGCGCCAGGCGCGCGCGAGACGGCTCACCGTGTTGCGATCCTCGGCCGTCCCGAAGGACGGCCGCCACGCGGGCCCCTGTGTGTGCGCGACTGTGCGGAGGGTGAAAGTTGCGATCCTCGGCCGTCCCGAAGGACGGCCGCCACGTGTCCAGCGCCGGACGGGGCCCGTCAAGGGTGGCGTTGCGATCCTCGGCCGTCCCGAAGGACGGCCGCCACCGCCTCTCAACGGTCAGGAGGTGCTGGCGTGAGCGAAACGTTGCGATCCTCGGCCGTCCCGAAGGACGGCCGCCACCGGCTGGCGTCGCCTTGCCGTCGACCTCGGGGACGACGTTGCGATCCTCGGCCGTCCCGAAGGACGGCCGCCACGTGCGCCGGTCTGGCCCGGGTCGGCTGACGCACACAGGGTTGCGATCCTCGGCCGTCCCGAAGGACGGCCGCCACGCCGGTTGACCAGGGTTCTTGTCGATCGCGTAGAGAGCGCGAGTCGACAAGCCCGTAGACAAACCGGATTGTTTGGACATTTTCCTTCGGCGTGACCGGTGTGTCGCGTGTGTACTTGGGGTTCCGAACCTCGCGCTGTTTGATCAGAGAACAAGGTCTTGGCGATGGGCTTGGAGTTGGGCGACGCCCATGGTGCGTACGTTCTCGAAGCCTCCGTGGGGTAGTCGGTAGATACGGATGCTGTCGCTGTCTGCGTCGATGATGTTGTCGATGTCGTCGATGAGCTGCAGCAGGTCCACCTCGTCGGCGACGATCTCGAAAACCGATTTTTGTACGCGTAGTCCGTAACCTTCACAGAGTTTGGCGACCTTGCGGAGGCGTCGGCGTCCCTCTGGGGTGGTGGTGTCGACGTCGTAGGTCAGCAGGAGGTCCATCAGGAGGCCGTCCAGGGGAGATAGCCGGGGAGGTCTCCACGCAGATGTCGGGCGAGGATGCGGCATTGGACCATGGGGAGCAGGCCGGCGGGAACCTGGCGGCCGGCGATCGGGTGGTTCCAAGCTTGAATCTTGCGTTCCTGCCAGGCTGCGATCACCAGCTTGCGGCCTTCCTCGGTGAGCTGGACGGCGCCGCCGGGGAGGTCTTCGAAGTGTTCGGGACGTAGTTGCCGTCGGTTGAGGAGGGTGACGGCGAAGCGGTCGGCAAGTACGGGGCGGAATTCCTCCATCAGGTCGAGAGCGAGAGCCGGCTTGCCCGGCCGCAGGCCGTGCAGGTAGCCGATATAGGGGTCGAGGCCGATCTGCTCGGCGGCTCCGTGAACCAGGCCTCGCAACAGACCGTAGCTGAAGGAGAGCAGGGCGTTGACCGGATCGGTTGGCGGCCTGCGTTCTCGACGGGTGAACCCAGGGATGCCGGCCGCCGGACGGAGAACATGCCGGAGTCCCGCGAAGTATATGGCTGCGGCGTTGCCTTCGATGCCCCTGACCGTGTCCAGGGACGTTGCTTCGGCGACGGCGGGCAGGGTCTCGGCCAGGTCGGTGACGGCACTTCGGATCTGCGCCTGTGGTGTGGGATCGGCGTCACGAGCTGCTCGTATCAGTACCCATCGGCTGTTGCGGATTTTGCCGGCGACGATGTTCTTGGCGATGGCCAATGCCGCTTCGGGGTCGGCATGGGCCAGGTGCTGGTTGTGCCGGAGTAGGACGTTGCCGCGGGCGGAGCCGTCCAGGCGGCCTTGGAACTGGCCGCTTCGGCTCATCCAAGTAATCGGGCGGCCGTCTTGGGCGCAGCGAGCGATCAGTTCGGTGGAGAGGTTGACGTGCCCGTATACAACGATGCCGTCCAGTCGTCGCAGCGGCAGCGTCCGCCGTCCGGGCACACCGGGGAGGTGGATACGCACCGAGTCCTCGTCCAGTCTCAAATCAGCGCCTTGTGTTTGGACGTGGAGGGTGTTGAGCAGTTCGACGCTCATCGGAAGCCTCGCGGGAGTGGGGTCACGGGTGGTCCTGGTCGTCGATGGTGTACAAGGCTTTGAGGGCGCGTCGGAAGCGTCGGGTGCCGGCGAGCACTTTCGGCATGCAGTCGGTGGCCATGGAGCAGCGTCGGCAGCGGATGTCGGCCGACGGGGGCGGCAGTCGGCTGTTGTTGAGCATGGTCCGCACAGCCCGGGTGTGTTCGACTACAAGGGCACGCAGGGCGTCATCCACGACAACCATGTGGCGCCTGCGGTCGGCCGCCGAGTACACGGCCGCCTGCGGCACGGGGCGCTTGAACATGCTCTCCAAGCACATGGCCTGGGCAGCGACTTGGATGTCGGCGGGGCCGTCGGGGTGGTAGCGGCCGGACTTGTGCTCTACAGGCAGGATGGTGCCGTCGGCGTGCAGTTCGACCGTGTCGCATCTGCCGGTCAGCCCGTGGCCGTCATGCCAGACGGGGAGAGCGTGCAGGGTCCGCACGGTGCCGCGCCCTTGATTGCCGGACGTGTCGACGCGCTGGTGCAGCAGCGTTCCGCGCAGAGTTGCGGCGTCGTCGACGAAGGCGTCCTCCAGCAGGATCAGCCCGCACTGGCGGGGACAGTAGGCGTGGTGCTCGAGTGCGGAGAGGGGGACCTGCACCAGGCCCCCCTCTGGCCGAGCGGTGGTGTTGGTGGTCATCCGATGAGTCTGGTGAGTGTGACGCCGTTAGGCAGGGCGTTGTCGTTGACCTCGATGGTGTAGTCCTCTATGGAGCGGGCGGTGGCGTCTCCCGGCCCCTTGACCTGGACCAGATCCAGCAGGGTTCGAGCGGGGGCACGGCCGTACTGGTCGTCATGGGTGAAGACGTACAGGCCGCGCAGGTTCATCTCGCCGCGGGCCGACGCCCGGTCGTGGTCGAACATCAGGGTGAAGGCGCGCCAGAACTCTTCCAGGTCGGCGCTGCTCACGCCGGTGCGGGCGGCCAGCGGGGCGCTGAAGTGCCCCTCGCCCCGGTACAGGCCGTAGGGGACGAGGTGTTTGGAGCCCATCTCGGTCGTCTTCTCCTTGAGGTCCTCCTGCTTGGTGGGGGTGACGCGGGTGATGCCGAACTCCAGCGGGGTTATGGGGTCGATGGAGCGGGAGAAGGTGAGCTGCATGGGTCCCTGGACCCGGCCGGCCTGCTTGCCCTTCTTGCCAGTGGTCATGACCGCGCCGAACATGCGAACGTCGTAGAAGGCGCGGCACATCCACTGGCGGGCGTCGGCTTCGGAGGCGTCCTCGCCGAGCTCGGCGTAGGCGCGCTCGTGCTGGGCGTTGAGGGCGACTCCGGCCTCGACGTAGATGTCGTAGCCGGGACGGCGCCGTTCTTCGTTGAACAGCGCCACCATGTTGCGGATCTTGCGCTTGATGGCCACGTCGGTGATCAGTCCCTGGCCGGAGACAGGGTCGATGCGGGGCATGCCGCCGCTGTCGGGATCCCCATTGGGGTTGGAATCACGGACTTCGATCAAGAAGACGAAATCGTGCTTGCGAGCAGGGTCGAGGTGAGGGGAGGTCATCAGATGTCTCTCCTGGCTATGAACCGGCCCTCGGCCATCGTGCGGTGGCCGAGGCGAGATCGTGATGGTCGTTCGGCGGCGCCGGGGCGTCAGTCGCCGTCGTCGTGGTCGTCCGCCCCGTCTTGCTCCTTCATGGCCTTGTACTCGGCGCGGGCGGCGTTGTCTTCAGCACGCTGACGCTCGTAGCCGAGGACGAAGTCGGCCTGCTGGCGCATCGTCAGCATCGTGGGAATCGGTCCGGCCCGGTCGATCGCCGCGAACACCTCGGTCAGTTTCCTCTCCAGCGCCACACCGGTACCGGGCCTGTCACGCCGCAGACGCTTGAGATGCGCCTTCGCACCACGGTGAAGGTTGGTGAACACCGCGGCGGGGGCGGTCATCGCGGTGCCGAAGTACTTGTCACCGATCGTGGCGTTCAGCTTCGGCAGAGCCGCACGCTGAATGTCCTCCAAGATGGCGAAGGCTCTGCCGCACAGATATGCCTGGCTGGGCTCGGCTTGGAGCGTGCCTCCGGTGTTCTCACCGTGGCTGGGCGCCTCGGAGTCGGGCATCGTGGTCGTTCTTTCTTTGCCGGGTGGGTTGACGATCAGCTGCAGCAGCGCGATCCGAGGCGCGTCCAGCCGGTGATCGGCCCGGATGCGCTGAAGCAGGTGGGGAAGGAGCTGGGCGGGCAGAGGTGTGCGGTGCATGGCCGCCCGGCGCAAGGCCGAGTCCACTCCGTGGAGCGCGGTGCGAGCCGCGTACTTCTTCGCTTTGGTGTCCCACCGTCCGGTGGAGGCGGCCAGCCGCCAGATGGGCAGATGCTGGTAGGTCCCGCTCCAACCGTCGAAGACCTGGTGGACGCGGAACCAGTGGGCGATGTTGTCCCGGAGTTTGGGCAGCGGAATGTCCAGCCAGTCGCGGACGACCACCCTGGCGTTGTTCACTCCCAGGGTCAGCGCTTAGTAGGCGTTGGTGTCCACCTCTTCGGCGGCGATGGGGTCGGGCCGATGCTGCAAGGAGTCCAGCAGCCGCCCCACCGTCTCCGGCGTCGGATCGTCGAGCGCCCCGAGCGGATCGTCCTCGACGGGCTCGCGTGTCCACCAGACGGTCACCGACTCGCTGTCTCTGCGTCGGCGGTCGGGATCGGCCAGCAGCGAGTTCAAGGCCGCCATCGCCCGTGACCCGCATCTCTCGCACACCGGGGTGTTGGCCAACTGGAGGACGCCTCCGCGTCCTTGCGCAGCAGTGTTGATACTGATGAGCTGGGCGTCCTTTCCCGGGCCGCTGGTGGGGATCGCTCCTGACTTGATGCTCTCGGGGATGGTGGCGAGCAGGTCACCCTCGTCCCCGCACACCAGACAGATCTCACGTGCGCCGCCTTTGCGGTCGCGCACGACCTCGGCCCACGCGCGCCGGGCTGATGGCAGGTCATGCAGCCACTGTCCGGCGATCATGACGGCGACGTTGTCTCCATGCGCCACCTCTTCTGGCACGGGGAGAGAGCGCAGCCCTCCGGCGTCCACGAATCGGCGCATTGCCTGAGCCAAGGGCTCTTCGGGGGCGCTGTCCGCCCAAGCGCGGACCAGGGCGACGTATTCGCCGTTGCGGCGAATCGCCTCTTCCTGGGCTTTGGTGCTTGATCGTCCGTCGGACAGGTCGGACTTGGGGCGTGCCAGAACGTACTGGGCGGTGTCCACCAGCAGGTACGGCGGTGGTGTCTTGCCGGAGCGGTAGGCGTAGGGGGCGTTCACGGTCAACGGCTGGTCCTTCGAGCCCTTCGCCGGCCGACGGTCCACGAACCGCCCGCTTTCGCCTCGCTCGTCGACGACGAGGACCCAATGAACCTGCTTGGGCCGGTAGTAGGGCGGCGGCAGGTCGCTCCCAGGGCGTTCGGCGTATTCGACCAAGCGGTGAATCAGCACCGGATCCTCACCGCTTCCGCGCGTCGGCCCGCCACGGCGCCTCGGGCATCGCGACTTCGTCGTCTCCCAAGGGGCGCAGCGGCACGGTCATCACCCCGTTCTCCAGCCGGGCGCGGAACCACCGGTACCGCTCACCGCCCCCGGCCGGGCGCTCGATCGAGTGGAGCATCACCCCGAGTTCTTCGGTGCGCGGGATCGGCTTCAGCTCCGGAGAGGGAGGACGGAAGTCGGCGCTGAACTCCCGGCAGCCCAAGAACGGCTGGGAAAAGCACGCACCGCGCTCGACTCGGCGACGCAACTGATCCCGGTACTTCTCCTCCGGCGCGTTCGCATCCGGCGCCACCACGACCTGCGCTCTGATCCGATAAGCCACGTCACGCAGCGCCGTAGTTGAGCGCTGGTCACGGTCGGCCTCTACGTCGTAGCGCCGTCGAGGGTCCTTGCGCAGGGCCGACACCTCGGCAGCGGTGATCACGGACTTGACCTCGTTGCGCCGAATCGACATCCACTGGATGTCCTTGAGGACCTCGATCGCGGTGATCACATACCGAAACTCCGGCTTCCAGAAGATCGCCTCCAACACCCCCACCGCGGCCGAGGGGGTCATCACCGGGTAGCTCACCCGTTCCACCTTCAGTTCCGGACGAGTGAAGCAGGCCCACGGGCCGGTGACCTCCACCACCAAGTCTGGAAAGGCCCAGCCGCCGTTGCCCCGTCGCTGCAACCGGCTTTCACGGACTGCCGTGCTCACCCTGCACTCCCCCAGTCACACTCGAGCAGCCGGACATGGGAGACCTCAAACAGCACCACCAAATCCCCCTATTTCGGACACACAATCCATACCAAAACCTCCTACGACGAGAGGGGCAGCATGGATCGCAAGAGCCCCAGAGCGCTTGGACAGCGTCAATCGAACACGCTAGCGACTCGCGACATGACTACGATAGCCGCAGATTACGCGGACTTATGCGACTTTCAGAAGGTCCCTCCTCGAACAGTTGTGCCCAGCATTCATGATCAACGACTTCCCTCTTCCATTCGGTTGACAGCAGACGGACGTTTCGACACAGAACCGAAAGAAGGCCCGTCATAGGTTGTACTGACCCGAATCCTCCGGTTCCATCGGGTCCAGTCCTCGACGCTCGTGGTAGGCCCCGCGCCAGAGCACGAGGTCGCCGATCACCGGGTCCGCGAGGCCATGCCGTACCGCTGCCTCTGTCTCATGGCGTGGAAGTGAGGCCGTGTGCGGTTGCAGACTCCGCAGAACCTCAGGACCACAGGGGTAGGCGGATCGCAGCCGGGAGACGGCGTCTTCTATCTCCTCCCGATCCTCTTCGCGCCGGATGACGACGACGGCACAGCTGCGCCCCTCCTCGATCATTTGGAACCGGCGGTCGACCTCGGGGAAGTCGAGCTTGCGTCGCAAATCCTCGATCTCCTCGCCCAGCCCCGAGCCCGGGACGCCTCGCTGGAAGGCGTATCGCTGGAGGTAGTACCGGTCCAATGCGTCCAGGTCGTCGGGGGCCGCTTGATCGGGCCCGAAGTACATGTCGGTGGCGTCCAGCGCGGCCCGGTAAACCATGTCTCGTGGTTGGCGGCCGTCCGTAGGCCGGAAGATCGTCACCCTGCCGGCGGGAAGCCGTCCATCACGGTTGCAACGCCCTGCCGCCTGCTGCATGGACTCGACCGGAGCCCAGGCTCGGTAGACCTCTGGGAAGTCCAGGTCCACTCCAGCTTCTACCAGCTGGGTCGACACGACCCGAACTGGTCGACCTTCTTTCAGCGTGCGCCGGATCTCGTCGATCACTTCGCGGCGATGATCGGCCGTCATCCTGGTCGACAGGTGGAGTACGTCCGCATCGTCCTCGCTGCGCTCCTCAACAAGTCGGTGAAAGGCCGCAGCGTCGGTGGTGGTGTTCATGATCGCCAGCACCTGACGGTGACTCGCCACCTCCGCGGCGACGCTCTCAAGGGTCACCTCCTCGCCGAGGAGCCACCGGTACTCCACACGCCGCAGCTCATCGAACAGCCAATGCGGGTCGGCGATCACGCTGCGGCGTTCCAGGCCTTCGAACCGTTCGAGCGACCAGAAGGACGGCTGAGTCGCCGAGACCAGGAGGACACTGGCCCCGAATTGCTCCACCAGTCCTCTCAGCCCGCTCAGGATGGGGGTCAGGAGACGGTCCGGCAGCGCCTGTACCTCGTCGAGGACGATGACCGAGCGTGCCAGCCGGTGGAGCTTGCGCATCGCCGAGGGTTTGCAGGAGAACAGCGACTCGAACAGCTGGACTGTCGTGGTGATCACGAATGGGGCGTCCCAGTTCTCCGCCGCAAGCCTGGCCATCCGCTCCCGAGCCTCGGCCTCCGCCTGCTGCTCCGGGCTCAGTGGCCGCTTGTCTTCCCTGCGGTCCACGTCGACCGAACTGTGGTGCTCCAGCACCACGGGTGCTTCGCCGGTCCCCGGCGACGGATCCAGCAGTTCCCGGTAGACGTCGGCGTTCTGCTGAGTGATCGAGATGTAGGGGACGGCCGTGATGACCCGCCCCAGACCATGCTGGGCGGCGTGCCGTAGTGCGAACCCGCCCGAGGCGATGGTCTTGGCGCCGCCGGTCGGAACATGCAGCACATACATCCCCGGCGCGCCCGCGGCGGCGGCGCAGGCCCGCTCGTAAACGTCCTGGCGGATTGCATCCACCGGCGAGGGCTCTCGCTCGGCCAACAGGCGCTCACGCCGGCGCTCGTAGCGGGCGAGCAGCGCCCCCATGTCCGCAGTCGGCCGAACCTGCGGCTTCTCGCCGTTGAAGTGCGCATTCGTATCCAGATAGTCGGCGTCCACCACACAGCTGAACACCATGCGCATCAGCAGATCCAAGCGCAGCCCGCGCTCGGGCACTGGGCACTCTTCCAGCCACGGAGGCAACGCAGGGGGCGGCGAAGGGTGGATCTCGGGAACGACTTGCTCCACCCGGCGGATCGCCTCGGCGACGGCCGACGCCTCGCGTGGATCTTTCCGCATCCGGGTCAGCTCGTCACGCAGTCGACTCATGTTCGGAAGCCCGCCGTGGTGTCCATGCACCACGGCGCCGAACCGCTGAGGGAGATACCGAGCGGCCAGCCAGGTGCCTGCATGCTTGTGCGGAACGCCGACTCGTCCCCCGCCCTGCTTGTCTACTTGCAGCAGCTTCGCCTGCCAGGCACAAGTCCCCTTTCCGACGTCATGGACCAAGGCCAAGTACTCGGCGAGTGCGCCACATCCAAAGACGTCACCGAAAGACCTCGCCAGCGCCGCCGAGCCGCGCAGGTGCTCTTCCAGCGTGTGCCAAAGCCCCGTCACGTCGCTGCGACTATGGGCGTACAGTTGGGCCGCCTCTTGACTGCTTTGCCCCCGGGCTTCAGCCCTGCCCGACGATCCACCTGACATACCGGGTGAAGCTACATCCCGCCACCGACAATCTTCACTGGCCGCCGAGTACCTGGCCCGACCGCCATATCCGCCTCACCCTCATACACTTCGCATTCCCACACACTTTCCACAGCCCCAGCCCCCCGTGGACCCGCGATCACGCAAGTCACATCCAAGAGAAGTGGCCAAAATGCCGGTTTTACCCCCACCCCTTTCCCCCCTTTGGCTAGTTGGACCCGACACCTGCGCTGGTCAACCGGCGCGGAGGTCGACGGCACCATGCACGACGCGGCCGACATGCTGCACGCCGCGTGACGGTCACCCGCTGAGGCGACCGAGGAGCGTAAGCTCGGCACGATCTTGGCGAGGGTCTTCAAGTACGCCGACGTGGTGAGCTGCCCGACCTCGACGGCCTCGACGATCTGGTAGACATTCACCCCCTGTCGAGGCGACAAGGACACGACCTGCACGCGGAGGGATTCGGCCAGATGCCTTGAAGCAGGTCTCGGCTGCGGTGGGCCGTTCGAGAAGCCCTTCCCTGGCTTCGTCGCTGATCAGCGATAGGCAATGAAATGGACAGAAGGCACCTCCGAGAGGAAACCATAAAGCGGACTTAGCAAGCGCTCAGAAACGTTGATCTCCGTGGGGCGCGGCCTAGAGGTGCGTGGCTGCACCCGGCGTCGCCGCGGGGTGGGCGGCTGGGCGGGAGGGGGTTAGCGGGGGTAGGCGCCGCCGTCTACGGCTAGGACCTGGTTGGTGATGAAGCCGTTGCGGAGGACGGCCATGGCCAGGTCGGCGACCTCGTCCGGGCGGCCGAAGCGGGCGACCGGCAGCTTGGACGGGTCGGCGGTGGACGGCAGCATGCGGGTGTCCTCGATGAAGGCGGGCGCGATGGCGTTGACGGTCACCCCGTCTGCCGCCACTCGGGATGCCAGGTGGTGCAGCAGGCCGTGCAGCCCGGCTTTGGCGGCCGCGTAGTGCGGGCCGATGACGCCGCCGGTGAACGCCGCCACCGACGACACGAACAGCACTCGCCCGAAGCCGCGTTCGACCATGCCGGGCAGGACGCGCTGGGCGAGCAGGAACGGCGCGCGGAGGTTGATGGCGATGCTGCGGTCCCAGGTGTCCAGGTCGACCTCGGTGTAGTGCCGTGGCGGCGCGTACCCGGCGTTGGGGATCAGGACGTCGACCGGTCCGAGCGCTTCGGTGGTCCGTTCGACCAGGGAGCGGGGGACGGTCGGGTCGGCCATGTCGCCGGGCAGGGCGACGGCTTCCACTCCGGCCTTGGCGGCCTCGGCGACGAGGCGTTCGGCGTGCTCGGCGTGCGTGCCGTAGGCGAACGCGGTGCGGACCCCGGCGGCGATCAGGCGGCGGCCCAGCGCCGTGCCGATGCCGCCCGAGGCCCCTGTCAGCAGCCCGACGCTGCCGGCCAGCTCGGTTTCGGCCATGCGGACGCCCCTTCTTGCTCCGGCCCGGAACCCGCCCGGCGGTCCCGGGAGTCGTACCCAGGCCGAACCTATATATCCGGACAGGGAGAGAACATGACCGAGCCCGACGTGCTGGGCCGGGCGCTGCTGAAGGCGTTCGCCGACCGCGGCTATGAGGCGGCCTTGCCGGACGCCGGCACCGCTGTTGTCACCGCGCCGGACGGCAAACAAGTCAAGGTCGACGTGCGGGAGTGGCGTCGGCACGCCGGGCGCAACTCGATGGCGGCGCTGCCGGGGATCGCCGCCGAGTTCGTCGAGCGGTTCGAGACCGATGTGCGGCGTGCGGGTGCGTCGCTTGAGGACGGCGGCTCAAATAGCGGCGGTCTGCGTGTGCGGATCTACCCCGAGGACGCCTTCCCCGAGGAGGTTCGGGACGCGTTGGTGGTGCGGCCGCTGGCTTCCGGCCTATTGGAGACGGTGGTCGTCGACTATCCCGACTCGATCGTGCCGCTGCAGAAGTCGGCGTTGGACGGCAGGAGCGTCGACGAGGCTTTCGCCGAGGCGCTGGCGCGGTCGGTGGACGGCGAACCGCACCACATCATGACGCGCGAGCTGTACGGGGTGCCGCTGACGCACATCGGCGGCGAGCACCGTTACGTCGGTGCGCACGTGCACGTGCTCAAGCGCTATGTGCATCCCGACAAGGCGCCGCACGGGGCGCTTGTGGCGTTCCCGATCCCTGAGCTGCTGCTCGTCCACCCGCTCGGCAAGGCGCCCGTCTTCGCCGCGATGGAGGCCGCGCAGGCGCTCGCCGCCCGGCACGTCGAGGTCGGAGAGAAGGCGATCAGCCCCCAGCTCTACTGGTGGCGTCCGGGCGCCTACGAGGAGCTGGACGAGCGGGCCGCGCTGGCGAGCGGCGGCGTGCCGGACCTGCGGCCGGTGCGGGCCGAGGTCGACGAGGAGAACGCGAAGGCCCGGCTGCTGAGCGACGAGCAGTTCGCCGAGGTGGTCCGGCGGCTCCTCGAGGAGTAGGGGGTGTCAGGCGTGCCCGGCGGTCTTCTCCTCATGGAGCAGCAGCAGCGTGTAGGCGGCGACGGTGGCGTCGTCGGTGATCTCCCCCGAGAGGATGAGCTGTTTGAACTCGTCTCGGGTGACGAAGCGTTGCCGCATGTCCTGCTCCTCCGGTTCCCGCGCGTGCTCGCCGGGGGTGAGGTCGGTGGCCAGGAAGACGTGGAAGCCCTGGTTGCTGGTGCCGTGGGAGCTGTGCAGGCGCCCCAGCAGGGTCATGGTGCCGGCGCGCAGGCCGGTCTCTTCGGCCAGCTCCCGGCGGGCCAGCGCCTCGGGGTCGCCGCCGTCGGGGTGGGAGCCCTGCGGGAAGTTCCACGTCCGCCGGCCGATCGGGTAGCGGTACTCCTCGACCAGGTGGAACCCGTCCCGCTCCGCCGGGACGACGAGGGCGTAGTCGTCCTTCTCGACGACCCCGTAGATGCCGCGCGAGCCGTCGAGGCGTTGGACGAGGTCTTCGCGCACCGTCATCCACCGGTTCTCGTAGACCACGCGGGAGGACACCCGGCGCACCGCGGGTTCAGGGGTCATGGCAGTCTCGCTCCTGTCGTCGCCGTACCCTCCCATCATGGACCGGGAACTGAGAGCCGAACGCGCCCTGACCCCTGGGCCACCGGCCCTCGACCACCGGAAATCGATGCGGAAGTGGGCGGACACGTCGGCGGGACAGGTGATTGAATCCACGGATATGTGGCAGTCGTCACACCGATCACGGCCGTGGCTGCGGTGGTATCAGCCCGGGGTGCCCGCCGAGTTCCCGATCCCCGAGATCCCCGTGCCCCGTCTGCTCGACGACGCCGCCGCACGGCATCCCCGGCAGACCGCACTGGTCTTCTTCGGGCGCCGGATCTGCTACCGGGACCTGCGGGAGGCCGTCGACCGGTTCGCCGCGGGACTGCACCGGCTCGGCGTGCAACCGGGCGACCGGGTGGCGCTGGTGCTGCCCAACAGCCCGCAGCTGGTCATCGCGTTCTTCGGGGTGCTGCGGCGCGGCGCGATCGTGGTGCCGCACAACCCGCTGTACACCGACGCCGAGCTGCGCCACCAGCTGGCCGACTGCGCGCCGCGCGCCGCGGTCGTGCTGGATCGCTCCTTCCACGCGGTCGAGGCCGCGCGGGACGTCGCCCCGTTGGAGCACATCATCGTCACCTCCGTGGAGGACGCGCTGCCGGTGTCGGCGCGGGCGGCGCTGCGGCTGCCGCTGCCGGAGGCCCGGCGGCGCCGCGCGGAGCTGACCGCCGAGGTCCCTCCGGCCCCGGGCGTGGTGCCGTTCGCCGAGCTGCAGCGGCCCGCGGACCGGCGCGTCCGGCAGTTCCGGCTCGACCCCGCCCGGCACTTGGCCGTCATCGCCTACACCGGCGGCACGGAGGGCCGTCCCAAGGGCGTGATGCTCACCCACCGCAACCTCGTCGTCAACGCGTGCCAGCAGCACGCGTGGGACCTCGAGGGGGTCGACGGGGGCGAGGTCACGCTGGCCGTGCTGCCGCTGTTCCACAGCTTCGGCATGATCAGCTGTCTGGTCGCGCCGGTGATGAAGGCGGGCACGATCGTGCTGCTGCCCCGTTTCGACCAGCGCCAGGTGGTGCGGGCGCTGCGCCGCTACCGGCCCACCATCTTCCCCGGCGTGCCGACGCTCTACGACCAGGTGCTGGCCAGCCCCAAGTTCCGCCCGTCCGACCTGAACTCGGTGCGGATCATGCTGTCGGGCGGCAGCCCGCTGACCGCCGCGACGCTGGAGCGGCTGGACGAGCTGGGCGGCCACGCGCACCGGGTCATCCAGGCGTACGGGCAGACGGAGGCGTCGCCGGCGCTGACCTGCAACCCGCTCGGCGGCGGCGCCCGCAACGACACCGTGGGGCTGCCGCTGCCGATGACCGACGCGGTGATCGTCGACCACGAGGAGCCGACCCGGGTGCTGCCGTACGGGGAGCCGGGCGAGCTGGTGGTGCGCGGGCCTCAGGTGTTCGCCGGCTACTGGAACCAGCCGCTGGCCACCGCGCGCGTGCTGTCCAAGGGCTGGCTGCGCACCGGCGACATCGCGGTGATGAACCGGGACGGCTGGATCACCCTGCTGGAGCGCCGCCAGGACATGATCAAGGTGAGCGGGTTCAGCGTCTTCCCCACCGAGGTGGAGCAGGTGCTGCGTCGCCACCCCGCGGTGTTCGACTGCGCGGTCGTCGGCGTCCCCGACGAGCGGCGCGGCGAACGCGTCGTGGCGTACGTCGTCGAGCACCCGGCCTACCCGTTCTCGGCGGACGAGCTGCACCGCCACTGCGAGAAGTACCTGTCGCACTACAAGATCCCGACGGAGTTCCGGCCCCGGCAGGACCTGCCCCGCAACATGCTGGGCAAGGTCATGCGCCGTCGGCTGCGCGACGCCGCCGCCGGGTGACCCGTACGGTCGGCGTCCGCGGACGGCGGAGCGGCATCTTCCGCGCGGGAGATGGAGATCGTCGACCGGTGGGTGGTTGACTGGGCGCGTGCATCCCCCCGTCACGGATTCGACCGCGCGTCCCCCGACGCTTGCCGACCGGCTCGCCGAGATCGGCCGGGCCCGGGCCGGAGGGTGCGGCGAGGCGGTGACGCTGTACGACCGGCGCGGGGTGCTGGTGGTGCGGGTCGGCGACGTGGTCGTCAAGGCGCACCGCGCCGACCGCGACGACGGGCCCCTGCTGGAGCGGAGGATGCGCGTCGCGGCGGCGCTGCCGGACCTGCTGCTGCCGCCGCTGGACGGGCCGCTGCGGGTGGACGGCCGGGTGGTCACCGTGTGGCCGTACGGGGAGCCGGTCGGCCTGGACGCTCCCCCTTGGGAGGAGGCGGGGCGGCTGCTGGCCGACCTGCACACGCGTCCGCTTCCGGACGACGCGCCGGTGTGGGGCCGTCCGGTCCGGGCGGGACGGCTGGTGCGGCGGCTGCCGGACGGTCCGGAGGCCGCCATGGTGCGGCGGGCGTTCGCCACCCTGCCGGCGTGGATCCGCGACGGCGCGGCGGACGGCGGTCCCGACGACGGGCGGCCGCGCCGTCTGGTGCACGGGGACTGGCATCTCGGCCAGATGGTCCGCGCGCCGGGCGGCGGCTGGCGGTTCATCGACGTGGAGGACCTGGGCCGCGGCGACCCGGCCTGGGACCTGGCGCGGCCGGCGGCGCTGTACTCGGCAGGGGTGCTGCCGCCGGACGACTGGGCCCGTTTCCTGGACGCCTACCGCGCGGCCGGCGGCCCGGCGGTGCCGGCGACGGGCGACCCGTGGCGGGCCCTGGAGCTGCCCGCGCGGACTCTGGCGATCCAGATCGCCGCCACGTGCGTCATATCGGCGCGGGCGGACGGCCGCCCGCTCGACGGGCACGAACAGGCGCTCGTCGACACCTGCGGGCGCATCAGCGAGGCGGGACCTGGAATGACGTAGCGTTTGACCTGCCCTACATTTGGCCCCGCGGACTTTCTAGGGAAGGACGATCAGGCGATGCAGTGCCCCAAGTGTCACGGTCTCATGCGGACCTACAACCGGAGCGGCGTCCAGATCGAGCAATGCGACAACTGCCGTGGGATCTTCCTTGACTACGGGGAGCTGGAGGCGCTGACCCGTCTGGAGGGTCAGCAGGCTCCGCCGCCGCCCGCCGCGGCCCCCGGTTGGGGCGCGCCCGCCCAGGTCCACCACCATCACCACGGGCCCGCGCACTACCGCCCGCACCACGGCGGCCTGTTCCACATGCTGTTCTCGACCTGACCGCGCCGCTCACGTCCTGAGTCACGCCCGTCCCGGCGGCGTGCCGCCCGAACGAAGGTCGCGGTGCGCCGCCGGGCGGATTTTGCGGCCCGCGAGGCGGAACGCCCCCCGGTCGCGCCCGCGGATTCGCCCGTCAGGGCACCGCGGGGCCGGTGATGAAACGGCCTTTGCGGTCGTAGGGCCAGGGGTTGGGGACGCAGCCTTTCAGGCCGAAGATCTGCTGCTGCATGACCGGCGCGGGACGGCCCTTGCCCGGGCAGGTCGCGTGGCCGTACCCGAGGCGGTGGCCGACCTCGTGGTTGATGACCAGCGCGCGGTACTCGTCGGGCCTGCCCTGGTAGTAGGGGTTGAGCAGCAGCCAGCGCCGCAGGTTCACCACGACTTCCTTGCCGCCGGCGCAGTTGACCTCGCCTTCGGTGTCCAGGCCGTAGGCGGCGCACAGCTTGTCGACGGTGCCGGGCGAGGCCAGGCGCACCACGAAGTCGTACGGGCCGCGGTCCACGCGCCGGAAGGCCACCTTTCCTCTGGCTGTCCAGCCGCGCGGGTGCGCCAGGATGCGGTCGACGGTGCGGGCGAATTCGGCCGGGTCCTGCCCCAGGCCGCCCTCCACCTCGACCATGTAGCGCATGAGCCTTCCGCTGCCGACCGTCTTCTTCGCGCCTTTGGGACGGGTGAACTCGCCCGTGCCGCGACGCGGAATGTAGGGGCCGCGTTCCGTTCGGCGGCTGGGCGTTGCCGACGGCTCGGTCTTCCCGCGGGGCCGCGACGCGCCGTCGGCGCCGCCGTCGTCCGGCACCGCGGTCGTCGGCCCCGCGTGGGCGGACGGGACGCCGCCGAGCAGCTCGCTGTGGAGCACGACCGCGCCGATGCCGGCGAAGGCCGCCGCGGCCAGCAAGAAGACCACGGCGGTCAGGGCGATCGCGCCGACGCGTCGCCGCCGTCCGCGCCCCAGCGACCGTTCGAGTTCTTCGTCGAAGGCCGGGATGACGCCGCGGGCCGACGGGGCGCTCCCGTCCTCCCTGGCGTCCGGCCGGTCGGGCACGGGGCGCGATGTTCGGGGCTCCATGGACCGCCCAGGATGCCAGACGGCGGCGCGGCTGTACGAAGATCGCGCGTTTTCGCTGATCATCGAGGGGGGGCGGAAAACCGCTTGTCGGCGACCAGACCGGACCGCCACACTCCTGCCGACATGAGCAGACATCCCCGGCGGCAGACCGCCCGGCAGACGGTGGCCATCATCGAGCGCGGCGAGTACACCGCGCCGTCGGGCCGGACCGTGACCGTCGCGGACCGGATCGCGGCGGCGGTGCGCGGCACCGTGCTGCACCGTCCCGCCGAACTCGACGAGCTGCTGGCCGGGCTGCCGCCCGCGCCCGGCGCCGCCACGCGCATCGAGGTGACGGGCGAGACGACCCTTGCGGCGGCCCGGCGCCTGTGCGCGCCCGGTCGCACGCCGCTGGCGCTCAACTTCGCGTCCGCCAAGAACCCCGGCGGCGGGTTCCTCAACGGCGCGCACGCCCAGGAGGAGGGGCTGGCCCGTTCTTCGGCGCTGTACGCGTCGCTGCGGGCGGCCCCCGAGTACTACGAGTTCCACCGCGCCCGGCGCGACCTGCTCTACAGCGACCACATGATCTACTCTCCGGGCGTCCCGGTGTTCCGCGACGACTCCGGGCGGCTGCTGGAGGAGCCGTACGAGGTGGCGTTCCTCACCTCCCCCGCGCCCAACCGCGGCGCGATCCGCGACGAGCGCACGGCCGCGCGGATCCCGGAGGTGCTGCGCCTGCGCGCCCGCAAGATCCTCGCGGCGGCGGCGCACCACGGCCATCGGCGGCTGGTGTTGGGCGCGTGGGGCTGCGGGGTGTTCCGCAACGACCCGGAGGAGGTCGCGCGGGCGTTCGCCGACCCGCTGGCGCCGGGCGGCGAGTTCGCCGGGCGCTTCGACCACGTGGTGTTCGCCGTGTGGGACACCGCCAAGGGCGCGCCCCGCCTGGCCGCCTTCGAACGCGTCCTCGCCCCGCTGACCGCCTGACGCCCGGTCCGTTCGCATTTGGGATACCGGGCAAGCGTTAATTGGGACCAAGTAATAAACATGTAGACTGAATGCATGGCACAACGGGACGACGTTCCTCCGCCCACCGGCTACCTGCTCTGGCACGTGTCGCTGCGCTGGCGCGTCGCCATGGACCGCCTGCTCGCGCCGCTGGGGCTGACGCACGCGCAGTACGCCGTGGTGGCCTCGCTGCACGCCATGACCGTGGGCGGCGCCCGCCCCAGCCAACGGCAGCTGGCCCGCTACAGCGGGCTGGAGCCCATGTACATCTCCCGGCTGGTCCGCACGCTGGAGCAGGCCGGACTGGTCGAGCGCACCGACAACCCCGACGACCCGCGGGCCGTGCAGCTCGCGCTGACCCCGCGCGGCATGGAGGTCGTGACCGCCGCCGTCCCGAAGGTGCGCGAGTTGGAGGAGCGCTACCTGGAGCCGCTGGGCGGCCGCAACGCCCCGCGCACCATCGAGCTGAGGCGCGCCCTGCAGACGCTGCTGGCGCACGCCGACGCGCTGGGCGGCACCCCCGCACCGGCGGCGTTCGACGCCACCGTCTGACCGTGCCGCGGAGCGCGGACGCGACACCGCTCCGGCACGCGCGTCACCGGTCGAAGCCGTCGAGCTGGGCCCACAGGCGGGCCTCCTCTTCGCTGAGGGGGACGTCCGGCACCAGGCGCTCGGGATGGGCCGGCGGCGGCACGGACGGTGTGGGCGGCGTCCGCGCCGCATGCCACTGATGCCCGCCGAGAACCGCCCCCGCCATGCCGTACCCGACGTAGGCCAGGCCGCTCCAGACGTACCGCAGCAGTCGGCGAGGCAGGCCCCGTCCCATCGTGCCCTCCCCTCCTGAGCGCTCGGTCCGCCGTGAGCGCGGCTCACGGACGGGGAGTGTCACGGGGACCGCTCAAGGGGCGGTGGAAGATCGGTGGGCCGTGCCCGCGCCGCGCCGGCCGCGCGTCCGCCGGCCCCGCCACGTCCAGCCGTCTTCCAGTGGCCATTGAGTCGCCCGGGCGACTCTGCCCAGGTGAAGGCGCAGACGATGACCACAGACGCGGCGCAGTGGTACGGCTGTCCCGTGTGCCGTGAGCTGACGTACGGCAAGCGGTTCGAACGCCTGCTGCGCGTCTGCCCCGGCTGCGGGACGCACACCCGGCTCACCGCGCGCCAGCGCATCGCCCAGCTCTTGGACGAAGGGTCGGCGGCCTTTCTCGAGGACGTCGCCGTGACCGAGGACCCCCTCGGCTTCGTCGACTCGCGTCCCTACCCCGAACGGGTGGCGGACGCCCGTCGGATCACGGGCGAACGCGAGGCCGTCACCTGCGTCACCGGGACGGTGCACGGGCATCCGGTGGTGGCGGCCGTCATGGACTTCCGGTTCATGGGAGGCAGCCTGGGCGTCGGCGTCGGCGAGCGGCTGGCCCGGGCGGCGCGGGTCTCCCTGCGGACCCGCGCGCCGTTCCTGCTGGTGACCGCCTCGGGCGGGGCGCGGATGCAGGAGGGCGCCTTCTCGCTGATGCAGATGGTCAAGACCAGTCAGGCGCTGGCCGAGCTGGACGAGGCGGGGGTGCTGACCGTCTCCGTCATCACCGACCCGACCTACGGCGGGGTGGCGGCGTCCTTCGCCACGCTGCCGGACGTGATCCTCGCCGAGCCCGGCGCCCGCATCGGGTTCGCCGGTCCGCGGGTGATCCGGCAGACCATCCGCCAGGAGCTCCCCGACGGCTTCCAGACCGCCGAGTTCATGCTGGAGCGCGGGTTCGTGGACGCCGTCGTGCCGCGCGCGGCGCTGCGTCCGACGCTGGCGTGCCTGCTCAACACCCGGCTGGGGGCGCGTCCCGCCGCGTCGCCGCCGGCGCGGCGGAACGCGCCACGCCTGGTCCGCGACCCCGCCGAGCTGCCGGTGCGGGACCCGTGGGAGGTCGTCGAGCTGGCGCGGCACCAACGGCGTCCGACGACCCTCGACTACATCCGCCACTTCGTCGACGACTTCCAGGAGCTGCGCGGCGACCGGGTGTCGGGCGACTGCCGGGCCATCGTGGGCGGCGTCGGCCGGCTGGACGGCCGCCCCGTGATGATCGTCGGCCACCAGAAGGGCCGCGACACCGCCGAGCGCATCGCGCACGACTTCGGCATGGGCTCGCCCGCGGGGTACCGCAAGGCGGGGCGGCTGATGCGGCTGGCGGCCAAGCTCGGCCTGCCGATCGTCACGCTCGTGGACACCCCCGGCGCCCATCCGGGCATCGAGGCCGAGGAACGCGGCCAGGCGTGGGCGATCGCCGAGAACATCAGGCTGATGAGCGGGCTGCCGGTGCCGATCGTCTCGGTGATCCTCGGCGAGGGCGGCAGCGGCGGCGCGCTGGCGCTGGCCGTGGCCGACCGGGTGCTGGCGTTCGCCGGCGCCGTCTACTCGGTGATCAGCCCCGAGGGGTGCGCCGCCATCTTGTGGAACGACCGCGAGCAGGCCCCGCGGGCGGCCGCGGCGCTGCGCATGGACGCCCGCGATCTGCTGCGCCAGGGAATCGTGGACGCGATCGTGCCCGAGCCGGACGGCGGGGCGCACGAGGACCCCGTGACCGCCGGCGAGCTGCTGCGCGACGCGCTCGCCGCAACGTTGACCGAGCTGGTCGGCACCGCCCCGGAGGACCTGGTGAGGCGCCGCCGGGCGCGGTTCGCCGCCTACGGCGTGGAGGAGCGAGGTGCAGATGAGTGAGGACCGTACCGGCGACGCCGCGAGCACGCTGGAGGACCTGTGCCGGCGGACGGCCGAGCTGATCGGCGCCAGCGGCGGACCGCTCAAGAGCGTGCGCGTCCGCGCGGGCGACATGAGCGTGGAGGTGGAGTGGCCGGACATCGCCGCCGCGCCCGCCGCGCCGGTCGCCGCCGGCCCCGCCGCCGTCCCGGCCGCCCCCGGGCCGGCGGCCCCGGCGGGCGCGGTGCCCGGCCCGGCGCAGGAACCCGCCCGCGCGCCGGCCGACGAGGACGACGGCACCTTCCGCGTCGAGTCCCCTCTGGTGGGCACCTTCTACCGCGCGCCCTCCCCCGGGGCCCGGCCCTTCGTGGAGGTCGGCGACGAGGTGGAGGAGGGCCAGCAGGTGGCCATCGTCGAGGCGATGAAGCTGATGAACGCGGTCACGGTCGACCGTCCCGGCCGCGTGGTCGAGGTGCTGGTGTCCGACGCCGAGCCCGTCGAGTACGGCCAGCCGCTGTTCGTCCTCGCCGCGGCCTGACCCGCTCGGGCGGCGCCGACGCCCGCCCCGCCCACGGCAACCCGCTTCTCAAGGAGCGCTGATGTTCTCGACCGTTCTGATCGCCAACCGGGGGGAGATCGCGCTGCGCGTGGCGCGCACCTGCCGCGAACTGGGCATCCGCACCGTCGCGGTGTGCTCGGACGCCGACCGCGACTCCGCGGTGACGCGGTTCGCCGACGAGTGCGTCCGCATCGGCCCGTCCGCCCCCCGCCGCAGCTACCTCAACGCCGCCGCCATCGTCACCGCGGCCCTGCAGGTCGGCGCCGACGCGGTGCACCCCGGGTACGGCTTCCTGTCGGAGGACCCCGACTTCGCCGAGATCTGCCGGGCCGAGGGGCTGACGTTCGTCGGCCCGTCCCCGTCGGTGCTCAGCATGCTCGGCGACAAGGCGCAGGCCCGGGAGATCGCCCGGCGGGCCGGACTGCCCGTGCTGCCCGGCAGCTCCGCGCCGCTGGAGACGGTCGAGCAGGCCAAGGCCGTCGCCGAGTCCATCGGCTACCCGATCATCCTCAAGGCGGTGGCCGGGGGCGGCGGCCGCGGCATGACGGTCGTCCGCGACCCGCGCGAGCTGCCGCGCGCCTACGTCGAGGCCCGCGTCGGCGCGCAGGTGGCCTTCGGCGACCCCCGCCTGTACGCCGAGAAGTACCTCGACCACGCCCGCCACATCGAGGTGCAGATCCTCGGCGACGGCGAGGGCGAGGTCGTCCACCTGGGCGAGCGGGACTGCTCGGTGCAGCGCCGGCGGCAGAAGCTCATCGAGGAGACCCCCGCGCCCGGCCTGCCCCGCGCCCTGGCGGAGCAGATCTGCGCCGCCGCCGTGCACTCGGCCCGCGAGCTGCGCTACGCCGGCGCCGGCACCTACGAGTTCGTGGTGGACGCCGACGGCGGCTTCTACCTGATGGAGGTCAACTGCCGGATCCAGGTCGAGCATCCGGTGACCGAGCTGGTGACCGGCGTGGACCTGGTGCGCGAGCAGTTGCGGGTCGCCGCGGGCGACGGCCTGTCGGTGCGCCAACGGGACATCGTCCCCCGGGGCGTGGCCATCGAGACCCGCGTCAACGCCGAGGACCCCGACCGCGGATTCCTGCCCACGCCCGGGGTCCTGGAGAGCTTCACGCCGCCCGGCGGCCCGTTCGTCCGGGTCGACACGCACGCCTATCCCGGCTACCGCGTCACCGCCGACTACGACCCGCTGCTGGCCAAGGTGGCGGTGTGGGCGCCCGACCGGCGTCAGGCGATCGAACGGGCC
The DNA here is from genome assembly GCA_003001795.1 of Actinomadura viridilutea. Classification (GTDB taxonomy): domain Bacteria; phylum Actinomycetota; class Actinomycetes; order Streptosporangiales; family Streptosporangiaceae; genus Spirillospora; species Spirillospora viridilutea. The sequence continues at coordinate 381,861 of PVNI01000003.1, forward strand.
GACCGCGCGCTCAGCGAGTTCGAGGTGTCGGGCAAGGGCGTGCGCACCACGCGGGACTTCCTCCGCGACGTCCTGCGGCACCCCGCGTTCCGCGCCGGCAAGCACACGACCGCCCTGGTCGACGAGATGAACCCCGGAGGCGCTCAATGAGCGGCAAGACGGACACACCGGTCCTCATCGTCGGCGGCAGCCTGGTGGGGCTGTCCACCGCGCTCTTCCTCGGCAAGCACGGCGTCCCGTCCATGGTGGTGGAACGCAACCAAGGCCTGTCGCCCCACCCCCGAGCGCGCGGGGTGAACGCGCGCACCATGGAGCTGCTGCGGTGGGCGGGCATCGAGGACGAGTTGCGCGCCATGCCGTCGGCCAAGGCTCTGGCGGAGAACAGCGGCATCATCGCCGCCGAGAGCCTCGCGGGCAGGGAGCTGGGCGCCCTCAAGGAGGGCTACCACCGCGACACCGGCGCGCCGGACGACGACGGATGGCTCGGCGCGACCGGCTGGTGCCTGTGCCATCAGCACGAGGTGGAGCCGCTGCTGCGCGAGCACGCCGCGCGCCACGGCGCCGACCTGCGGTTCGGCACCGAGCTGGTCGACCTCGAGCAGGACGCGGGCGGCGTGACCGCCGTGCTGCGCGACCGCGCGGGCGGCGAACGCCGCGTCCGCGCGCGCTACCTGGTCGGCGCCGACGGCGCGGGAAGCCTGGTGCGCCGGCTGCTGGGCGTCGAGTCGGACGGCCCGGGCGCCCTCGGCCACTTCCTCAACATCCGGTTCCGCGCGGACCTGACCGGGCCGCTGCGCGGCCGCCGCTTCGTGATGTGCTACACGATCAACGGGTCGTCGCGCAGCGGCCTGCTGCCGGTGGACAACGCCGTGGAATGGCTGCTGCACGTGCCGTACGACCCGGACCGCGCCGCCGAGTTCACCCCCGAGCGGTGCGTCGAACTCGTCCGCGCCGCCGCCGGGGTCGACGACCTCGACGTGACGATCGACGGCGTGGCCTCCTGGGAGTCGGCGGGACGGGTCGCGCGGTCGTTCGCCGTCGGGCGGGTCTTCCTGGTCGGGGACGCGGCGCACGTCATGCCGCCGACCGGCGCGTACGGCTCCAACACCGGCATCCAGGACGCGCACAACCTGGCGTGGAAGCTGGCGGCGGTGCTGCGCGGCCAGGCGGGTCCCCGGCTGCTGGACACCTATGCCGAGGAGCGCCGTCCCGTCGCCGAGGCCACCGTGGAGCAGGCCGTCCTGCGGTCCAAGGACCGGCCCCGGCTGGCCGGGGGACCCCAGCCGCCGCCGGATCCGCGGATCCAGCCCGATCCCGTCGTCACGTTCGGCCAGGTCTACCGATCGGCCGCGGTCGACCCGGACGGCTCCGCCGGCGACTCGGTGTGGGAGCCGGAGCCCAGCGGGCGGCCGGGGACGCGCGCGCCGCACGTCATCGCCAAGCGGGACGGGAAGCTGATCTCCACGCTCGACCTGTACGGCGACCGGTTCGTGCTCCTCGCCGGCCCCGAGGGGGCCGAGTGGGCGGACGCCGCCGCGCGGGCCGCCGAGAAGATCGGTCTCGACGTCGCGGCCCACGTCATCGGGCGGGACGTCCGCACCACCGCGGTCGACCTGTGCGCCGCCCACGGCCTGACGCCCGGGGGCGCCGTGCTCGTCCGCCCGGACGGGTTCGTCGCGTGGAGGCGCGCGGACGCCCCGCAGGCCCCGGGCGCCGTCGACGACATGACCGCGCTGTTCGACCGCCTGCTGTGCCGCTCCGCCGACTCCCCCGCCGGCTCCCCCGCCGACGTCGCGGGCTGACGCGTCGTCCGCGTCATCGCGGACGGACCGGGTCCGCCGGCGCTCGGTCGACAGCGCTTGATCGACAGCGTTCGATCGACGGCGCTCGATCGATAAAGGCGGCGGACCCGGTCTCAGCCGCTCGGCTGCGACAGCGGGTCGGCGGCGCCCGCGGCGTCGGCCGCGGGGTAGTCGGCGTCGTGGACCACGTACACCTCGTAGTGGCCGCCCGGCCGCGTGCGGTCCTGGAACTTGCGCAGCGGCGACGGGTGCCCGGCGGCCCGCAGTCTCCGCTCCCAGGCGCGGTAGGAGGCCAGATCCCGCCACGCCATCAGCAGCGCGAAGCGCCCGTCGCCGTCGATGGCGCCGAGCAGTTCGTGGCCCAGCAGGCCGGGCGTGCCCGCCAAGTCCCGGGCGGCCCGCCGGTACGCGGCCGCCAGCGTCTCGGTGGGACCATCGGGGTCGCGATAGTGGACGACGACCCGCACAGGCATCTGAGACACCGGTCACTCCTCGGTGCGGGGTCCGCGGCGGCCCGGCCAGCCGGAACCGGTCACGGACAGAAGCGGTCACCATGGACCGATCGGGCGAGGGCCGGCGCGGCCCGGGCCGCCCGACCGGTCAGCCGTAGAAGGCGGGGGCGGCCCGCAGCTCGGTCAGGTTGGCCGGCTCATGGCCGCAAATGATCATCGCTCCCTCGGCGCGGGCCAGGTCGACGAGCTTCTTGGTGGACGCGCGGACCTGCGCCTCGTCCATGTCGAAGGGGAAGATCGGCCGGTTCTCGGGGTCGAGCGCGGCCTTCATCGGGATCGCGTCGGCGGCGAGCAGCACCGGCCCCGTCTCGGGCAGCCGCACCAGCACGGACTGGTGGCCCGGGACGTGCCCGCCCGACTCGATCAGCTCGATGCCCGGCAGCAGCTCGGTGTCGCCGTCCACCAGGGTCCACCGGACTCCGGGCCGGTCCCAGGCGGCGCGGGCGGCCGCGCGGCGCGCCCCGGCGGCGGAGACGGCCCACGCGTGGTGGCTGCGCTGGACGACGAACTCCGCGCCGGCGAACACGTCGTGGTTGCCCGCGTGGTCGGGGTCCAGATGCGTGCACACGACGACGTCGACGTCGTCGGGGGCGACGCCCAGCCGGCCGAGCAGGGCGGGCACGTCCTCGCCCGGCTCCAGGACCACGCGCTCGTCCGGGTCGGCGCGGTGGGCGCCCGCGCGGTCGCGGGGCGGACCGGTGTCGACGAGCACCGTGGCGTCCCCGGTCTGGATCAGGTAGGCCGGCACCGGGGCGCCGAGCGGCCGAATCCGGCCGCTGAATAGAAGCTGGAGTCTCATTTTCCCATCCGGATGTCGGGACGGCCGATGCCGTGGGAGATGAACTACGACCGGGCGGTCAGCCTAGAGCGGCGGCCTCGAATGTCGGTCGACCCCGCCGTAGACGTCCCCCTCAACCTTTCCCCGCAATTCTCACTTTAACGTCGGCGTGACCTGCGCGAAACATTCCGTCTCCCCGCCGTATCCCGGACGGCCGGCGAACGGCCGCGGCCGCACGCTCGGTCACCCGCCGAACAGCGGACGGCACACGGTCGCCGAATTATCTGCCGCCAGTTATCTGGCGATCGAATGCCGGGGCGAAGGATATGGCGGAGCGGAGAGAATGCCGATGCGAGCGACCCTCGAGCGCCTTCCGAGCGGCCACGGTGCATGGTGTTCCGGTCTGCGGTCGCGACGGACGCGCAGATCGCGTATCGGACCGCCATATTCCGCGAAATCGGCGGCCCGATTCACGCGCGGACGCGCCCTCCGACCCGCCACCCCGATGACCGGACGGAGAATTTTATAGAAAACGGCCCCTACTTTCAAGAGTGTGCACGTTCAGCGGCGACACCGCAACAAAGTGCAGGTTGCCTGCCGGTCCGATCCGGCTGAGAATTCCCAGCATTATCACTCGGGGGACTTCGTTTCAGCGAGATTGATGCGACGGTAGTACGGGGAAGGACGGCATGTACTTTCGGATTCTGGGGCCCCTATGGGTAGCCAACGGGGGAATGGAGGTCACGCCCACCGCGCCCAAGGTGCGGCAGGTGCTCGCCTTCCTTCTTGTGCGCTGCGGAAAGCTCGTGCAGGTGGGGGAGCTCATCGACGAGCTGTGGGGAGACGATCCGCCGGCCAGCGCCATGACGACCCTGCAGACCTACATCTACAAGCTGCGTAAGGACGTGTTGGAGCGTTGCGAAGCGGCGACGCTGCACACCCGGGTGTCGGGGTACCTGCTCGACGTCTCGGCCGAACGGGGGGACCTGCTCCGCTTCGAGCGCCTCGCGCACGAAGGCCGCACCGCGCTCGACGAGGGCGATCCGGCGCGCGCCGCGGACCGGCTGTCGGAGGCGCTCGCGCTGTGGCGCGGTCCCACGCTCGCCGACGTGTCGGTGGGCGAGATCCTCTCCGCCTACGTGACCCGGCTGGAGGAGGAGCGGCTGCGCACCCTGGAGCTGCGCATCACCGCCGACCTCGAGCTGGGCCGGCACCAGCAGTTGATCAGCGAGCTGAAGATGCTGGTGGCGGAGCACCCGCTCAACGAGCGCTTCCACGCCCATCTGATGATGGCGCTGCACCGCTCCGGCCGCCGCTACGAGGCGCTCGAGGTGTACCAGCGGCTGCGCCGCATGCTGATCGACGAGCTCGGCATGGAGCCGTCGGCGCCGGTCCAGCAGCTGCACCTGAAGCTGCTCAACTCCGACGCCGAGACGCGCACGCCGAGGACGTCGGCGACCATCGTCCGCAGCCGTTTCGACCCCCTTCTCGTGCCCGCCCAGCTCCCCCCGGACATCTCCGACTTCGTGGGACGGGAGGAGGTCCTGCGCGACGTGCGCCGCCACCTGGTGCGCCCGCAGGGCGAGAACACGGCCGTGCGCGCGGTGTCCATCTCCGGCATGCCGGGCGTCGGCAAGACCACCCTGGCGCTGCGCGCCGGGCATGCGGACCGTTCCGAATTCCCCGACGGACAGCTCTACGCCGACCTGCGCGGCACCCCCGACCACCCCGCGGACCCGCACCAGATCCTGGAGGGCTTCGCCCGGGCGATCGGGGTGCCCGCCGGGGAGATCCCCGACAGCCTCCAGGAACGCAGCAAACTGTTCCGCACCTGGAGCATGGGGCGGCGGGTGCTGGTGGTGCTCGACGACGCGCATTCGGTGTCACAGGTCGCCCCGCTGCTGCCCGCGTCGCCCAACTGCGCTGTCATCATCACCACCCAGCGCGGCCTGTACAGCCTGCCCGGCGTGCGGCACATCGAGCTGGACGTGATGTCGACCGACGACGCGGTGGAGCTGATCGAGACCGCCAGCGGACGGCGGTTCACCGCCGAGGAGCGCAAGTCGGCCGAGCGCATCGCGCAACTGGCCGGGCGGCTCCCCCTGGCGCTGCGGTCGGTGGGCTGCCGACTGGCGGCCATGCACACCTGGCCGGTGGAGAAGCTGGCGGCGCAGATCGAGGACTCGCGGCGCCGGCTGGACCTGCTGTCGTTCGCCGAACTCGACGTGCGCGGCCGGCTGTCGGCCGGCTACCGGCGGCTGGATCCGCGCGACCGCAGCGCGCTGCGCCTGATCAGCCTGCTGCCGCCGCCGGACTTCACCGCCACCACCGCGGCCAGGCTGATCGGCAGCGGCACCGACGCGGTGGAGGCCCAGCTGATCCGGCTGGCCAGCCGCCATCTGCTGTCGGTGCGCCGCACCGGCGCCGGGGAGATCCGCTACCGGCTGCACGACCTGGTGCGCGTGTTCGCCCGCGAGCGCCTGAACGAGGAGTTCCTGGAGCCGGCGGCGGAACGGCCGACGACCGGCACGGGGCCGATGCCCTGCGAGTCCTCCCCGGCGGCCCGTGAGAACGGCCACGCGGCCCTCGAGGACGACCGCGACCTTCGCGACGGCGGACGGGACCGGCCCGCGGCGAACGGACGCGACCGCCTCGACCTGCGCGTGGTGCGCGCGGCGGCGCAGCCCGCCGAGCCGCTCGGCGCGCGTCCGCGCCACGCCGGCGGCGTGGTGCGGGCCCTCGGCAACGGATAGACCCGCTCAGTCTTCCACCCCGCATCCAGCGTGGTTCGAGCCGGAGCCGCGACAGTGGGGCCACCGCACGAGAGGAGAGACGATGGCCCGCTTCACGGTGGACGACATCCGGCGCATCCTGCGCGAATGCGCGGGCGAACCCGATTCCGTCGACCTGGACTCCGACATCGGCTCGGTGGCCTTCGAGGACATGGGCTACGACTCGCTGGCCCGCCTGGAGCTGGCGGCGCGGATCCAGCAGGAGTTCCTGGTGGCCATCCCCGACGAGAAGGTCGAGGAGCTCAAGACGCCCGACGACGTGGTCGGCTATGTCACCTCCCGCATCCCCGCAGCCTGAGCGGCGGCCCGGGGCCCTCGTCGGCCGGGTGCGCGTCCTCGTCTACGCCAGCGCGCCCGGCGACGCCCCCGAGGCCGTCGAGACCGCATACCACACCGTCAGCCGTGCCCTGGAGGGCACGCCGGGTCTGATCGGCAACGCGCTGCTGCGGTCGGTCCACGAACCGGGCGCCTTCGTGGTGATGAGCGAGTGGACCGACCTGGAGTCCTTTCGCGCCTGGGAGAAGGGCGCCGAGCACCGCGAGCTCACCGCCCCGCTGCGTCCCCTTCAGGACGACCGGGGCCGCGGCCCGTTCGGCATCTATGAGATCACAGCCGCCTACTGACCCGCGCCGGACGAGTGCGGAAAGGGGGCCGTCCGCGAGGGACGGCCCCTTCGCCATGGGCTCGGCGGCTCAGCCGCCAGCACCGCCCGCGGGGCGGTGCGCGGGGCGGCGCCACCGGTCATCCGGCGAGCGCGCCCGTGGGCTCCTGGCCGCCCTGCCACGACTCCTCGGCGATGCGGCGGTGCGCCAGCAGCGGCTCCCACCAGGCGCGGTTGTTGCGGTACCAGCGGATGGTCTCGCGGACCCCCTGCTCGAACGAGACCTGCGGCGCCCAGCCGAGCGTGCGCCTCAGCTTGCCGGTGTCCAGCAGGTAGCGGCGGTCGTGGCCGGGCCGGTCGGGCACCAGCGTCTTGAGCGTCGCGGGCAGGCCCAGCTCGTCCAGCACCAGGTCGGCGATCTCCTCGATGGTGGCCTCCTCGCCGGTCCCCACGTGGTACGTCTCGCCGATCTCGCCGCGGGTGAGGATGAGGTCGATCGCCCGGCAGTGGTCGATCACCGAGATCCACTCCCGCCGGTTGCCGGTCGAGGCGTACAGCGGCAGCGGCAGCCCCGCCAGCGCGTTGGTGATGAACAGCGGCAGCACCTTCTCCGGGAACTGGTACGGGCCGTAGTTGTTGGCGCAGTTGGAGATCGTCACCGGGAGGCCGAAGGTGGTGTGGTAGCAGCGCACCACGTGGTCGCCGCCCGCCTTGCTGGCGCTGTAGGGCGTGCGCGGCCGATAGGGGCTCGACTCGGTGAACGACTCGGGCGAATCCAGGGCCAGGTCCCCGTAGACCTCGCACGTGGACACCTGGTGGAAGCGGCTCACCCCGGCCCGCCGGCACGCCTCCAGCAGCGCCTGCGTGCCGAGCACGTTGGTGCGGAAGAAGCGCGCCGGTTCGAGGACGGCCAGGCTGTTGTGCGTCTCGGCGGCGAAGTTCACGACCGTGTCCACCCGGTGCCCGCGCAGGATCCGCGTCATCGCCTCCTCGTCGGCGATGTCGGCCTGCTCGAACACGATCTCGGCGCGCACCTCGTCCAGGTTGCGCACGTTCCCGGCGTAGGTCAGGGCGTCCACCGCGACGATCGCCTGCTCCGGATGGGCCGAACGCCAGTACCGCACGAAATTGCTCCCGATGAACCCCGCGGCGCCGGTCACGGCGATGGTGGGTGCCATCTCGTCCACCTCCTGCCGACTGTCTCTCCCGACTCGTGGCCGCACGCTCGCAATCCCGGCTCGATTCCCGAGCGAGATCGCGCACCAGCGCGGCTCCAGAGCCGCTCTAGCCCCGCACGAAACCGTTCCGATGGGCGGCCGCGCGCCGGCCGTCGCGATCGCGTGCCGGGCGTGCCCGTTCCCCACGCACCCACGCCGCACCGATCATGCCGCGGCCGCCCACCCGACCCGACCCGGCACGTCCAGAAGGGACAGCTCACCATGGCGGGACACACCGACAACTCGATCGTCATCAACGCGCCGATGGACCTCGTCTGGGACATGACCAACGACGTGGAGTCATGGCCCCGGCTGTTCAGCGAGTACGCCGCGGCCGAGATCCTGGAGCGCGACGGGGACACCATCCGCTTCCGCCTCACGCTGCATCCCGATGAGAACGGCACGGTCTGCAGCTGGGTCTCCGAGCGCACGCCGGACCCGGCCACCCGGACCGTGCGGGCGCGCCGCATCGAGACCGGGGTGTTCCAGTACATGAACCTGTACTGGGAGTACGAGGAGGTCGACGGCGGGGTGCGGATGCGCTGGACGCAGGACTTCGCGATGAAGCCGCAGGCCCCGCTGGACGACGAGGCCATGACCGCGCGCCTCAACCGCAACACCGCCGTCCAGATGCAGCGCATCAAGCGGATCGTCGAGGAGGCCGCCGAGCGCGCCGCGGGCGGCGTCCGGTTCGACCACACCGGCCGGCGGGTGCTGGTCACCGGCGGCACCCGCGGCATCGGCCGGGCGATCACCCTGGCGTTCGCGCGCGCCGGCGCCACCGTGCTGACCTGCCACCGCCAGGACGGCCCCGCCGTCGACAGCCTGGTCAAGGAGCTGGCCGAGACGCCGGGCGACCACCGGGTCGTCAAGGCCGACCTCGGCAAGCCGGCCGACGTCGACCGGCTGATCGGCGAGTGCCGGAGCCACCTCGGCACCCTCGACGTCGTGGTCAACAACGCCGGCGCCATCAGCCACGTGCCGTTCGAGCGGCTCGAGGTCGACGAGTGGCGGCGCGTCCTCGACGTCAACCTGACCGCCGCCTACCTGGTCGTCCAGAAGGCGCTGCCGCTGCTGGCCGCCGGCGCCTCGATCATCAACGTGGGGTCGAAGGTGGCCGGCGTGGGCCTGCCGCTGCGCGCGCACTACACCGCGTCGAAGGCGGGCCTGGTCGGGCTGACCCGGTCGCTGTGCAAGGAACTGGGCCCCAAGGGCTACCGCGTCAACCTGGTGGCGCCCGGACCGGTGGAGACCGAGGAGGAGGTCTCGCCCGAGACCCGCGAGCGGTATCAGCGGCTCACCGCGCTGGGCCGGCTGGGGCAGCCCGCCGACATCGCCGGCGCCGTGCTGTTCCTGGCGAGCGACCTGGGCGCGTGGATCAGCGGCGAGACCCTCAACGTGGACGGAGGAATCTGAAATGGCGGACGCGACCTCCGGTTTCTTCCGGGTGATGCTGCGGATGGAGATCCATCCCGGCATGGAGCGCGACTTCGAGGAGACCTGGTACAACGTGGGGCACGCGATCACCGAGCACCCCGCCAACCTGCGCCAGTGGCTGGCGCGCGACGACGAGTCCGGCGCCTACTACGTGGTCAGCGACTGGGTCGACGAGCCGGGCTTTCGCGAGTTCGAGCGCAGCGACGAGCACCTGGACCACCGGACCCGGCTGCACCCCTTCCGGTCGTCGGCGTCGATGGTGACCATGCGCGTGGTCTACGAGATGACCGGCCGGGCCGCCCTCGACGGGGCGCCCGCCGGGTCCGGCCGCTAGCGGACCGGACCGGTGGGCGCCGCCGTCGTGAGCCGCTGCCACGTGCGGCGCAGACCGTCCCGCAGCGAGGTCCTCGGCCGCCAGCCGAGGACCTCGTCGGCGCGGCGCACGTCGAACCACACGTCGCGGCGGTCGAACCCGCGGTCGGGCAGCCGCTCGACGGGCAGCTCCCGGCCCACCGTCGCGGAGACCATCCGGGCCAGCGCGGCCAAGGAGACCGGCACGCCCGAGCCGATGTTGAACACCTCCGGCGCCTGCGTCTCGGGCGCTCGGAGGACGAAGCGGCGGGTCAGCAGCAGCGCCTCCGCGACGTCGTCGACGTACACGTAGTCCCGGCGGTTCTGCGGCCGCCCGTACAGCCGCAGCGGCAGTCCCGCGGCGGCGGCCTCCAGCCAGTGCCCGATGACCCCCTGCATGGTGCCGGTCCGCTGCCGGGGGCCGTAGGCGTTGGCGATCCGCACCGCGACCGGGCGGACGGCGTCGCGGGCGTCGAACAGCGCCCGTTCCAGCTCCACCTTGGCCCGGCCGTAGGCGGTCGTGGGCCCGACCGGGTCGGTCTCCCGGTACGGCGGCGGGCGGTCCGGGGAGTACACCGCCCCCGCGCTGCTGGCCAGGACGAGCGCCGGCCGGCTCCCGGCGCGGCGCAGCGCCGCCAGCAGGGCGGTGAACGCGGCGTGGTCGGCGGCGACCCGCTCGGGGTGCAGCTCGGCCAGGGCCGGGTTGATGCTGCTGGCCAGGTAGAAGATCACCCGGGCGGCGCGCAGCCCGGGCGCCGGACGGCCGTCGACCACCGCCGGGGTGGAGCGGGTGAGGGGCATGGCGGGCACGCCCGCCGCCGTCAGCGTCTCCATGAGCGCGGTGCCAATGAAACCGCCCGCGCCCACCACGGCCACCGGCTCGGTGTCCGTGTTCGGGTCCCTGTGAGCTACCACGTCCCGAACGGTTCCAGGAGCGGCTCGACGGTCGCTGTGACCTGGATGGAGTCCCTCTGAGCGAGAGAAGGGGAATCGCGATGCACGTACTGGTCACCGGCGGAGCCGGGTTCATCGGGTCGCGGGTGGTGTCCGCGTTGCTCGCCGACGGGCACAGGGTGCGGGTGCTGGACGCCCTGCTGCCCGAAGTCCATGACACCGAGCCGGCCCTGCCCGACGACGTGGAGTTCATGCGCGGCGACGTCCGCGACGAGGACACCGTGCGGCGGGCGCTGCGCGGCGTGGACGCGGTGAGCCACCACGCCGCCATGGTCGGCCGCGGGCGGGAGATCCTGGACGCCCGCCGGTACGCGGACTGCAACGACGTGGGAACCGCGACGCTGCTGGTGGCGATGACGGAGGCCGGGGTGGAGCGGCTCGCGCTGGCCAGCTCGGTCGTCGTCTACGGGGAGGGTCGGTACCGCTGCCGGGAGCACGGTCTCGTGCGGCCTCCGCGGCGGGCCGAGCGCGACCTGGCGGCCGGGCGCTTCGAACCGCGCTGCCCCCGATGCGGGCGCGACCTGCTGCCCGAGGCGATCGACGAGGACGACCCCCTCTCCCCCGCCTACAACGTCTACGCCGTCACCAAACTGGCGCAGGAGAACCTGGTGGCCGCTTGGGCGACCGAGACCGGGGGCAGCGCCGCCGCGTTGCGCTACCACAGCGTGTACGGGCCGGGAATGCTCGCCAGCACCTACACCGGGGTGTCGGGCTCCTTCCACGGCGCCGTGGTGACGGGACGCCCGCCCCGGGTCTTCGAGGACGGCCGGTCGCGCCGGGACTTCGTCCACGTGGACGACGCCGCGTCCGCCAACGTCCTGGCGTTGCGGCACGCCGCCGCGGGGTTCCGCGCCTACAACGTCGGCAGCGGAACCCCGCACACGATCTACGAGGTCGCGCGGACGCTGTCGGAGGCGGCCGGCGCGCCCGAACCCGTCGTCACCGGCGAGTACCGCGTCGCGGACATGCGCCACATCTACGGCTCGACCGAGCGGATCACGCGGGAGCTGGGGTGGCGGCCGCGGGTCGACTTCACCGCCGGCATCCGCGAGTTCGCCCTCTCCCCGATGCGCACCGGCGCGGCCGCGGCCGCGAGGTGAGCCGGCCGGCCGCCGGCCGGCGGCTCCGGCTAGCTGGAGCCGGCGGACCGGCGGCAGGCGAAGGCGACGAAGAAGCGGGTGGTGTGCACGCCGAGCACCTCGTCGAAGACCTCGCGCAGCATGGGCTCCACGGCCTTGGCCGGCAGCAGCTGCGTCCGGTACGACGCCCAGCGCACGCGGCCTCCCGTCGCGCGCATCGCCACCGCGTTGGCCAGAAAGAGCGCGGAGCGGCCGAGGTGCTGCAGCGCTCCGTAGCGGGTGCGCTGGTAGTCGTGGTAGTTGTCGATCGTCCACAGGTTGCCGATGAAGACGCCGCCGGGCTCGACGAAGGTCTTCAACCGCTCCAGCACCTTGCGCACCCGGCCGAGGTGGTGCACGGCGTCCACGCACAGCACCAGCGGCGCCGTGCCCAGGTCGTCCACCGCCCAGAAGTCGCCCTGGCGCAACGTGAGCCCCGGGTGCTCGACGCGCTCGCCGGCGATCCGCAGGGCCTGCTCGGAGATGTCGACGGCGACGATCTCCTTCGCCGCCGTGGACCGCGCGGCCATCGCGGTGAACTCCCCGGTGCCGCAGGCGATCTCTATCACCCGCGCGGCGTCGCCGCCGTACGTCTCGATGTATTCGGCGATCTTCTTCTTCTGCGCCCTGAAGTCGTCGCCGAGCACGGGACGGCTCTCGACCTCGTCGCGGTCCCAGAACCGCCGGGCCCAGTAGTCGCGCCCCTCGGGGGCGTGGTCGCCGATCAGCAGGTGACCGGCGCGGACGAGGGTCTCAGCAAGCATGGACGGACCTTTCGCATCGGGACGGCGGCCGCTGCCGCCGGTCGGACAGGGTGTCGATGCTCCGACCGAACCTTTCGGCACGGCGGTCGAGACGCCCTCGAAGGCGGATCGATCAGGCCTCCAGTCGTCGTCGACCCGCGGCTGCGAGCGTGCCGCGTGACATCCCCTGGCGCGGCGTGACGCAACGGCCCCCGCTCCGCGCGCCGCGCGACCGCCGGCGAAAGGAGCAGCCATGGCCACCGAGATCGGACGTCGAGAGCTCATCGGCAAGGGCGGCAGGCTGGTGCCCGCGGTCGGTGCGGGGGCGCTGCTGGCCGCGGCGCTGGCGCCCGGCCGGGCCTCCGCCGACACCGCGGCGCACCGCGGGTTCGCGCTGCCGGGCACGTGGTCCATCACCATCGCCAACCTGGACGTGCCCGACTACCCGCCCGAGCCGGGCCTGTTCGCGTTCAGCCGGGACGGCCTGCTGATCGGCACCGGCGCCTCGCGGATCGTCGGCTTCGGCACGTGGAAGGCCACCGGCGCGGCCGCGTTCACCGTGGACTACCGGCACTTCGTGATCTCCGACGCCGGCAAGGTCACCGGGACGGTGCAGGTCCAGCAGCAGGGCACGCTGCTGTCGCCGACGAAGGTGGAGCTGACCGGCCAGGCCTCGCAGGTGGACCTGGACGGCAACGTGGTGGTCACCTTCCGCGCCCGGTCCACCGGCACCCGCTACGGCTTCGGCCCCGCCGACCTGGGCGCCTGACCGCCGCCGGCCGCGACGCGGGCGCTGGGGCCGCCGGCCTCCGCCAAACGGCGGCCCCAGCGCCGGTAGTAGCGCGCCCGCACCAGCCGGCGGGGCAGCATCCGCGCCATGAGCACCCGCCACCGGTAGTCCAGCCCGGGGACGCACAGGGGCCGTCCGGCGGCGACGGCGGCCAGCCCTTCGCGCGCCACGTCGTCCACGTCGAGCAGCCTGCCGAGCCGCCCCGACTCGCGGTGCCCGGCGGAACGGTGCAGCCGCGTGCCGCCCACCGACCCCGGGCACAGCGCCGTGACGTGCACGCCCCTCCAGCAGACCTCGCCGTGCAGGCTCTCGCTGAAGGAGGTCGTGAAGGACTTGGCCGCCGCATAGGGAGCGCCGCCGGGCGCGGGCAGGAAGGCCATCACCGAGGAGACGTTGACGACGCCGCCGTGGCCGCGTTCGAGCATCCCGGGCAGCGCGGCCCGCGTCAGCCGGATCGGCGCCCAGGTGTTGAGCGCCAGGTCGCGTTCCAGGCCGGCGGGCTCGCGGCGGGCGAACGGGCCGATGCCGCCCAGCGCGCCCGCCCCGTTGACCAGCAGGTCCACCGGCCGGCGCGGGTCGGACACCCGCGCGGCGACCCGCTCCAGGCCGGCCGGGGCGGCCAGGTCGGCGGGCAGCACCTCCACCCGCGCCCCGTGCTCGCGGCGCAGCTCGTCGGCCAGCGCGCGCAGCCGCGCCGCGTCGCGCGCCACCAGGACCAGGGCGCTGCCCTCGGCGGCCAGGAGCCGCGCGAACGCCGCCCCGACGCCGCCGGACGCTCCGGTCACCACGGCGGTCGCGTACCTCGTCATGTCCGCTCCTTCGTCACCAGGCGACCGGCAGGGTCAGCGGCCCCCGGACCATGCCGCCGGTGCGCCACCGCGGCCGCCGCGCCGGCTCGGCGTGCCGCAGGCCGGGGAACCGCTCCAGCAGCGTGGACAGGGCCACGGTCAGCTCGACGCGCGCCAGGGCCGCGCCCAGGCAGCGGTGGGGGCCGTGGCCGAACGCCAGGTGCGGGTTGGGGTCGCGGCGCAGGTCGAGCCGGTCGGGATCGTCGAACACGGCGGCGTCCCGGTTGGCCGAGGTGATCGCCGGCAGCACCGCGTCGCCCGCGCGGATCCGCGCGCCGCCCAGCTCGAGGTCCGCCGTGGCGACGCGGATCGTGCCGCCGGCGGCGGAGACGGCGACGTAGCGCAGCAGCTCCTCCACCGCCGTGGGCATGAGCCCGGGGTCGTCGCGCAGTTCGGCGAGCCGTTCGGGCCGGTCCAGCAGCGCCTGCACCGATCCGGCGATCATGCTGGAGGCCGTCTGGTACCCGGCGACCAGCAGGGTGACGCCGAGCGCGACGAGCTCCCGCTCGGTGAGCCGGTCCTGCTCGCGCGCGGCCAGCAGCGAGCTGAGCAGGTCGTCGCCCGGTTCGGCGCGCCGCGCCGCGACCAGGGACCCGAAGTAGCCGCGCAGCCGGGCGGCGGCGTCCGCCACGGCCGCCGGGTCGGTGCCGGCGACGCCCAGATAGTCGTCGACCCACGACCGGAAGCGGTCCAGGTCGGGTTCGGGGACGCCCAGCAGCGTGCTGATCACCCGGATCGACAGCGGCCCGGCGTACCCGGCCACCAGGTCGGCCGGGGGCCCGGCGGCGGCCAGGGCGTCGGCGAGCTCCTCGGCGATCGCGCGGATGCGCGGCCGGAACCGCTTCATCCGGTGCGCGGTGAACTCGCCGGCCACCAGGCGGCGCAGCCGGGTGTGCTCTGGCGGGTCCATGGTGGTGATCGAGCCGGCCTCCAGGGCGATGCCGCGCACCCGCGGCGCGCCGCGGCGCGCGGCGGCGGCCCGGCTCAGCCGCGGCTCGGCCAGCAGCCGCTGGTTGTCGGCGTAGCGGCTGACCAGCCACGCCCGGCTGCCGTCGGGCAGCAGGACCCGCGCGACGGGACGGCGCTCCCGCAGCTCGGCGTACGTCGGCGCGGGCGCGGGCCCCGGGGGCACGGGCGGGGGGAAACGCAGCAGCGGCTCCTCGTCGGCCATCTCCCCTCCCTGGTTCGGCCGGTCACGCACGCGGCATCGTCCGGCCCGCGGGTCGAGGGCCGCTCGAGGCCCGGCCGCCGACCGGCCCTCGATCACGGCTCGAGGCGGGGATCGGAGTCTGGTCCGCGGTGCGGACGCCGCCGGCGCCCGCCGTCAGCGAGTCGATCGGAGGGGAGCACCGTGCTGGACAACGCGCTGGGCGTCGTCGCGCTCTCGGGGAGCGGCATCACCGCGGGTGTGCTGCTGGCCGTGGCCATCAGCATCGTCCCCGCGCTGCGAGCGGTGTCGCCCCCGTTGTACGTGCGCATGCACCAGCTGCTCGGTCGCAACTGGGACCCCGTCATGCCGCTGATCGTGCTCACCTCGGCGGCCGCCAGCCTGACGCTCGGGGTGATCGCGGACGAGAGCGGGACGCGGGCGCTGTTCCTGTGCGGAGCGGTGCTGCTGGTCGGGGTGTCGGGCGTCTCGCATCTGCTGAACGTGCCGCTGAACCGCCAGGTCAAGAGCCTGGACCCGGACGCGCCCCTGCCGGCGGACTGGCGGGACCCGCGCGCCGAGTGGCGGCGCTGGCATCTGCTGCGCACCGTCCTGGCGATCGCGGCCGTGCTGGTGAACACGACGGCGGCGGTGATGTGAGGAGAAACGGTGGATCTGGGACTGCGAGGCAGAAGAACACTGGTGACCGGCGGCACCCGCGGGGTGGGGCGCGCGGTGGCCCTGGCCGCGGCCCGCGCGGGCGGGCGCGTCGTCGCCTGCTACCACCGCGACGAGACCGCCGCCAAGAGCCTGCAGGCCGAACTGGACGGCATCGGCGGCGGGCATCTGGTGGTGCGCGCCGACGTCACCACCGAGGCGGGCGCCGAGCACCTGGCGGCCCGGTGCCGCGACGCGCTGGGCGGCCTGGACGCGCTGGTCAACAACCTGGGCGTGGACGCCTCCGCCGGGCTGGCGGAGCTGGAGCATCCCGAGTGGCGGCGCGTGCTCGACGCCAACCTCACCTCGATGTACCTGGTCACCCGGGCCGCCCTGGCGCTGCTGGGGGACGGCGGGTCGATCGTGAACATCGGCAGTTCGCTGGCCGGGCGCGGCGCCCCCGACCGCGCCCACTACGCCGCGTCCAAGGCGGGCGTGCTGGGGCTGACCAGCTCGCTCAGCAAGGAACTGGGCCCGCGCGGCATCCGCGTCAACACGGTCCTGCCCGGCTTCGTCGACAAGCCGGACGAGGAGAAGGACGGCGGCGGGCCGCCGCCCCAGGTGCGGCGGCGGCTGGCGGGCATGACGGCGCTCGGCCGCCTGGCCCGCCCCGACGACGTCGCCGGCGTCGTGCTGTTCCTGGCGGGCGACCTGTCCCGAGCCGTGACCGGGGCGAGCATCCCGGTGGACTGCGGCGTGTGACCGCGCCGCGCGAGGAGGTCTCATGAGCGACGACGGCGGCACGCGCACCCTCGGGTTCCTCGGACTCGGCGCGATGGGCGCGGGCATGGCCACGCGCCTGGTGGAGTCGGGCTACTCGGTGCGCGTCTACAACCGCACGACGGCCAAGGCGGCGCCGGTCGTGGCGGCCGGCGCGCAGGCGGCGCGGACCGCGGCCGACGCGGTCGACGGCGCCGACGCCGTCATCGTCAGCCTGGCCGACGAGCCGGCGGTGGAGAAGGTGCTGTTCGGCGACGCCGCGTCCCGGCTCGGCGAGGGCGCCCTGGTCATCGACACGTCCACGGTCTCCCCGGACTTCGCCCGGCAGGCCGCCCGCCGCCTGTCCGCGCTGGGCGCGCGCCGCGTCGAGGCGTGCGTCTTCGGCAATCCCCTGCAGGCCCGGTCCGGGGAGCTGCGCGTGCTGACCGCCGGGGACCGCGCGGACGTGGACGCGGCGCGCGGCGTGCTGGAGACGATCGGCCGGGAGATCCGGTACTTCGGGCCGCCCGGCGCCGCCGCCACCATGAAGCTCGTCCTCAACATGCTCATCGGCGCCGAGATCGCCGCGCTGGCGGAGGCGGCGCGGCTCGGCGAGGCCGCGGGGCTGGACCGCGACGCCGTGCTGGACTGCGTGGCCGGCAGCGGGGTCGCCTCCATGGTGATGGCGTTCCGCGCGGCGATCATGCGCGAGCGGCGGTACGAGCCGGCCGCGTTCCGCGCCCGCCTGATGGCCAAGGACCTGCGGCACGCCGTCGACCTGGCCGAGACGGCGGGCGCCGCGCTGCCGCTGGCCGAACGCGCGCTGGAGATCGTCACGGCGGCCGTCGACCGCGGTGACGGCGACAAGGACCTGGCCGTCCTGGCCGAGCACGCACACGACCCACGACAGAGGTGACGCATGGAGAACACGACGACGGCGCCGCGGCAGGACGAGGATCTCGCCGAACGCTCCCCCTTCGACCTGCTGGCCGCGCTGCCCGCCCGGCACCAGCTGATGATGCTCACCATGGGCCGGGTCGTCGCCCCGGTGATCTGGGCGCTCACCGAGCTGGGCGTCGCCGACCACCTGGCGGGCGGCCCGCAGCCGGTCGGCGAGCTGGCCCGGCGGACCCGCTGCCATGAGCCCACCCTGCTGCGGCTGCTGCGCACCGCGGCGGCCTTCGGGGTGTTCACCGAGCTGCCCGACGGCCGGTTCCGGCTGACCCCCATGTCGGAGCTGCTGCGCGCCGACGCCGAGCACAGCGTGCGCGACCTGGTGCTGATGAACGGCACCGAGCTGTTCTGGCGGCCTTACGAGGCCCTCCTGTACACCGCGCGCACCGGGCGGCCCGCGTTCGAGCGCGTCTTCGGCACGACCCTGTTCGCGTACCTGGAGGACAAGCCGGATCTGGCCGAGGTCTTCCACCGCGCGATGACGGCGGCCAGCAGGCGCGGCGCCGGCGCGGTCGCCGCGGCCGTCGACCTGCCGCCCGGCGCCCGGGTGGCCGACATCGGCGGCGGGCAGGGCTACCTGCTGGCCGAGGTGCTGCGGCGCCATCCGGACTGCCGCGGCGTGCTGTTCGACCGTCCCGCGGCGGTCGAAGGCGCGGACGCCGTCCTGGGCGCCTGGGACCTGGCCGACCGCGTCGAGTGCGCGGCGGGCGACTTCTTCGACGAGGTCCCCGCCGGCTGCGACGCCTACCTGCTCAAGCACGTGCTGCACGACTGGCCCGACGAGGACGCCCTGCGGATCCTGCGCAACGTGCGGGAGGCCATCGGCGACGACGACTCCGCGCGCGTCCACGTCGTGGAGATGACCATCGGCCGGCCCAATGCCCTGGACATCGCCCGGCTGCTGGACATCGACATGCTCGTGACCTCCGGCGGGCGGGAGCGCTCGGTCGGCGAGTACCAGCGGCTCGCCGCCGCGGCGGGCCTGGAGCTCACCGGGCGGCGAGCCGCCGCCGGGAACACCGTGCTGGTGTTCCGGCCGGTGCCGAGGATCACACCCCGCTGAGGTCCCGTGGGCGCCGTCCCCCGGCGCCGAGGGCGACGACCGTGTCGACCAGGGCGGCGGGGGGCGGCAGCGCGGCGACCTCGTCGCGGATGGACCGCGCGGCCGCGCCGTAGGCGGCGTCCTCCAAGAGGGCGCCGGCCTCGGCGCGGATCCGGTCGATCGCGGCCTCGGCGAGCGGCAGCGACCGCCCGGCGCCGGCGGCCGCCACCTGCCGGGCGTTCAACGGCTCGTCGGCGAGCGCGTGCACCACCAGTTGCGGCACCCCCAGCACCGCGGAGGTGATCATGGTGCCGGCGCCGCCCTGGTGCACGATCGCGTCGCACGCGGGCAGGGACAGGTGGAGCGGCACCGACTCCAGCACCAGCGCGCCCCTCGGCAGTTCGCCGAGCAGATGCCGGTGCCCCGCGCCGATCGCCACCAGCACGTCGACGTCCAGGTCGCACAGCGCCTCCACGGCGTGCCGCACCGGGTCCAGGTGGCCGGTCTGCTTGACGAACGTCGTCCCCCAGGTCACGCACACGCGCGGCCGCGCGCGGGGACCGGACGGCAGGTCCGGGACGGTGCCCGACCCGTTGAACGGCACGTACCGCATGAGCGTGCGGTTGGGCGCGGCGGCCGACTGCAGGCGGGGCGGGCACACGTCGACGGTGACCGTGCCGAGGTGGTCGGCGTCCGGCACGCCGTAGCGCTCCAGCAGCGGCGCCAGCGACGGCCCCTCGACGTCCCAGCGCTCCAGGGTGTAATCGGTGCCCCACAGGTGACGCACCAGCGGCAGGTCGAGGACGTGCGCGGCGACCAACCCGGCGTAGGCGCGCGGCTCGTACACGATGACGTCGGGCCGCCAGACGCGCGCGAAGGCGATCACGTCGTCGGCCATCGCCTCGGCCACGGCCGCGAACATCCGCATCGCGCGGCTCGACCGCGCCCGCTCGTCGCCGCGCCAGTCGGGGTCGGTCTCGCCGGGCCCGTACCAGACCGCGCCGAGGTCGACGTCGGCGCCCGCCTTCACCGCGGGCAGCCCGGTGCCGCGGACCGCCTGCAGGAACCCGGGCTGGCTGGCGACGGCCACCTCGTGTCCGGCCGCGCGCAGCGCCCACGCCAACGGGACCATCGGGAAGAAGTGCGAGGGGGCGGGGAACGTGGTGAACAGAACTCGCATGCCGGACTCCTACAAGCCGATGTGGAGGAGGTTCGCCACGGCGGCCGAGACGGCGTCCGCCGCGTCGACGGGGTGATCCGGACTGCGCCAGGCGACGAACCCGTCGGGTCGGACGAGCAGCGCCCCGTTCGCGGGCATCCGGTGTCCGCGGTCCCACACCCCGCCGGGATCGTGCAGGTCCGCGCCGAAGGCGTGGACGTCCAGCCGGACGCCCAGCCGGTCCGCGGCGATGCGCGCGCCCGCGCACCACGCCTCCCCGGCGGGTCCGGCGAGGAGCACGGGGCGGTCCCGGTACAGGTCGAGCGTGGAGACCGTCTCGCCGCCGTGCCCGATCCACAGGTGCGGGGCGCGGGTGCCCACCTGCCCGGTCAGCTCCTCGGGCGGGAACGCCTCCGGGTCCACGGCGCCGGCGCCGTCGGGATACCGGTATCCGAAGACGACGCCGTAGTAGGGGGCGGCGGGTTCGTCCGTGCCGAGCACGTTGCGGCCGGTCCGGTCCCGCATCAGCAGCAGGGCCTGACGCATGGTGAACTCGGCCACCGGCCGGCGCTCGGCCTCGTAGGTGTCCAGCAGCCCGGCGCCGGCCTGGCCGTCCAGCACGGCGGCCAGCTTCCAGGCCAGGTTGTGGGCGTCCTGGATGCCCGTGCCCGAGCCCAGCGCGCCCACCGGCGGCATCGTGTGCGCGGCGTCCCCGGCCAGGAACACCCGACCGTCGCGGAACCGCTCGGCGACGCCGGCGGAGATGGTGTAGCGCAGCAGCCGGGTGCCGTCGCGCAGCTGCGGGACCAGGCGCGGCTCCAGCTCCGGGTCGCCCACCGCCTTGCGGATCATGTCGGCCGCCTCGGCCTCGTCCACCCGGGCCAGCGGGACGCTGAACACCCAGCGGTCCGCCCCGTCGTGCGGGACGATCACGGTGCCGGGCACCGGCCGGTCCACGTGGCACACCGCGATGCTGCGGCCGCGCACGTGCCGGGACAGGTCCGCCTCGAACGCCAGCGTCACGGTCTCGCCGAGCACGCCGGGCCCCGGTTTCGCGATGCCCAGCCGCCGCCGGACGGGGCTGTCCGCGCCGTCGGCGGCGATCATGTAGTCGGCCGTCAGGACGCGTTCGGCGCCGTCGTCCAGGTCCCGGACCGTCGCGCGCACCCCGTCGGCGTCCTGCTCGAAGGACTCCACAAGCGTGCCGAAGCGCAGCCGGGCGCCCAGGTCGGCCGCGCGCTCGCGCAGCAGCTCCTCCAGGCGGTCCTGGTCGACCGGCACCCACGAGCACGGGCTGAAGGCGGTGGGGTCCTCGCCGGGGCTCTCGCCCATCCGGCTCCGCTCGGGGCCGGCCAGCGTCTCCGCCCTGATCATCAGGTCGCCGGTGCCGGTGTTGCGGCGGGCCCGCACGTCGTCGGCGAGGCCCGCCTGGCGGAACAGCTCCTGGGTGCGCGGGTTGACGGTGCGGGCCCGGGGGTGCACGAGCACCCCCCGATGCCGTTCGACCAGGGTGACCGGGACGCCGTGGCGGCGGAGGAACACCGCCGCCGACAGGCCCGTCAGGCCGCCCCCCACCACCAGGACGGAGGTGGTCTCCTCGACCGGGACGGTGCCGCTCATGGCAGCGCGGGGACGTCGCGGACGTACACGTCCTGGGGGTCGCCGGACCGCAGGCCGCTCATCACGAACGCCGACACGAACCGGTCGCGCGCGTGCGTCAGCCCGGTGTAGGTGCCCAGGAACGGGCCGCCGAACCAGCGGATCGCCTGGTCCAGGTCGAACGGTCCGCCGAGCCGCTGCTCGCGCCACCCCCGGCCGGCGACGCAGCCGGCGCCACGGCAGCTCGCCAGCCAGTGCGCGGCGGACGTGCCCGCCCCGGGCCCGTCGTCGCGCAGGTCGTAGTAGGCGACGCCCACCGTGCCGTCCGCGGCGACGTCGACCTGCGGCGTGAACGCCTGGCCGGGACCGCCGGGCGGCGAGTCGGGCGTGGCGTTCACTCGCCGCGGACGGGTCCAGGTGCGTCCGCCGTCGAAGGAGGCGGTCAGCGCGACCGCGCTGCGGCTGTCGCTGATCCGCGCGTCGTTCCACACCATGTACACGCGGCCCTTGGCGTCCACGGCCACGTCGGGCACCAGGGAGGCGCCGACGATGGGCGTGGTCGTGCCGGGAAGCACCGGGGCGCCCAGCTCGGTCTCGGCGATCGTCACGGGCGCCGACCAGGTGGTCCCCCCGTCCGTGGAGCGGATGACGCGCAGCCGCTCGGGCCCGGGTTCGGGGTCGGCGGCCGCGCCCGCCCCCGGGCCGGGCGCGAACGGCCCCTCGTGGAACAGGTCGAGCAGGGTGCCGTCCGGCAGCACGACGATCTGGTTGCCGATCGTCCCGTCGCCGGGCGGCGGACTGTGCACCGCGCGCGGGGGCGACCAGGTGCGGCCGCCGTCGACGCTGCGGCTGAACAGCAGCTGGTGGGTGTGCTCGGTGCTGTTCCACCGGTTCCACGCCAGGTACGCCCGGCGCGGGTCGCGCGGGTCGACGGTGAGCCCCGGCTTGTCGTGGAAGAACCCCGACATCGGGTCCGAGGCGATCTCCACCGGGGCGTTCCAGGTCCGCCCGCCGTCATCGGAGGTGACGACGATGATCCCGGTGCTCAGCGGCTCGTTCCTGGCGGCCATCATCGCGGCGTACAGCCGTCCGTCGCGGCCGAAGGCCAGCCACGGGTTGGTGATGCGGCCGTACTCGCCGCCCGAGCACAGCGTCAGCCGCGGCACGACCTGCCGCCAGGTGCGGCCGCCGTCGGCGGTCACGGCGGCCACCAGGCCGCGCGCGCTGCCGTACATCCAGCGGTCCTGCTGCCAGGCCACCACGCGGCGGCGCGGATCGGCGGGGTCGACCGCCACCGCCGACTCGACCTCGGAGTGCAGCGTGTACGTCTCTCCGGGCGTGGCGTCCGACGTGCAGGAGGCGAACGGGCTGGCCCCCGACAGGCGGACGGGCCGAGAGTCGGCGGCGGCCGACACCGCCCGCGCCGGCACCGACTGAGCCGCCAGCAGCGGTGCCGCCAACAGCACCGCGAAAACGGTTCGGGATCTGTGTCGCATCATCGAAGACCTCGCGTCGTGTCCTGGCATGGCGGGGTCGCCGCCGGGTCGCCGGCGGAAAGCCAGGCCGATGCTAGGGAGCGCGGCTGGAAGACCGCTCGAAGCCGCGGCGGCGGCCCGCGGCGGCGCACCGCGCCGATTCGAGCGTCCGCCGACCCGTCCGCTTCACGATCGGTCGTCATGAGCGGCCTGATGGAGACCGAGGTCCTGATCGTGGGGGCCGGGCCGACGGGCCTCACCGTGGCGGTCGAGCTGGCCCGGCGCGGCGTGCCCTGCCGCGTCGTGGAGGAGCGCCGCCTGCCCCGGCAGAGCACCCGCGGCTGCACCGTCTACCAGCGCACCCTCGAGGTCTTCGACGCCATGGGGCTGCCGGTGGACGACTACGTGGCCCAGGGCGCCCGCATGGCGCGGCGCGTCTACCACCTGTTCGGCGAGCGCATCGGCACGGTCGACATGGCCGAACCCGGAAGCTCCCGACCGTATCCGCTGGTCGTCGGGCAGAACGTGACCGAGCGGTACCTGGAGCGCCGCCTGGCGGACCTCGGCGTCACGGTGCTGCGCGGCGCGTCCGCCGAGACGGTGGCACAGGACGACGACGGCGTCACCGTCACCCTGCGCCACGCGGAGGGACGGCGGTCGACCGTCCGCGCGGCCTGGCTGGTGGCCGCTCAGGGGGCGTCCGCCTCCATCCGCGACGCGCTCGGCGTGGCGTGGCGGGAGTGGCGCAGGTTCACCGGCGTGCGGATGCTGCAGATCGACGCCCGCGTGCACCTGCCGTTCGCCCTGCCGCCCGACGAGGCGCACATGTTCTTCGGCGCCCGCGGGCACGTGGGCTGCGTGCCGCTGCCGGACGGACGGCACCGCGTCTTCGTCGTGCGGCGGGAGCCGGCGGACGGCGACGACGGGCGCGGCGATCCCGAACCCGCGGAGATCGCCGCGGCGATGGCCCCGCTGTGCGGGGTCGGCGAGGTGCGGCTGAGCGACGGGCTGTTCGCCTGGCGGGTGCGCCTGCAGAACCGGTTCGCCGACCGGCTGCGCGTCGGCCGGGTCCTGCTGGCGGGCGACTCGGCGCGGGTGTTCGCCCCCGTGCACGCCCAAGGCATGAACACCGGCGTCCAGGACGCCTTCAACCTGGGCTGGAAGCTGGCCGCCGTGGCCGCCGACGGGGCCCCCGAGACGCTGCTGGACACCTACGAGGCCGAGCGGCGCCCCGTCTTCGAGGAGCTGCTGGCGCGCACCGAACGCTCCCTGGACTTCGGCGTCCAGGAGGCGCCCGGCCGCGAACCGCTGCTCGCGGCGATCGCGGCGAACCGGCCCAAGCGCACCCAGCTGGCCGTCGACTACCCCGACTCCCCCCTCACCCGCGAGCTGCTCGGCGGGGCCGACGGGCCGGCGGCCGGCCGGCGCGCGCCCGGCCGCTGGGACGGCCGCTGGACGCTGCTCGTGCTGCCCGGACCGCGCCCGGACCGCGAGCGCATCCGCCGGCTGATGACCGACGTGGACCCGAGGGTCGAAGTGATCGTCGACGTCGACGGCACCCGGGCCGGCCTCGCGGCGCCCGACGCCGCGCGGATCTACCTCGTCCGCCCGGACGGCCACATCGGCCTGCGCGGCGGCCTCGAGCACGGCCCCCAGGTCGCCGCCTATCTCGACGACGTTCTCGGACCGGTGCCGCGACGCACCCCGTCCCGCGCATAGGAGATCGCATGCCGACCTTGAGACCGCTCTGCGTCCTGACCGCCGCCCTCGTCGCGCCGCTGCTGCCGGCGGCGACCGGCGTCGCGCCGGCCCGCCCCGCCGCGGCCGCCGTCTCCGTCCCGTCCCGTCCGCCGGTGGTGCCGGTCGAGGTCACGGCCGACGGCTTCTGCGCCCCGGGCCCGGACCCCCGCCCGCCCGGCCTCGTCACCTTCCGGGTCACCACCCCGGACCCGTCGGGGCACTGGTGGGCGCTGCTGCGCCTGCGCGACGGGGTGACCT
The DNA here is from genome assembly GCA_003001795.1 of Actinomadura viridilutea. Lineage (GTDB taxonomy): Bacteria > Actinomycetota > Actinomycetes > Streptosporangiales > Streptosporangiaceae > Spirillospora > Spirillospora viridilutea. Next base: position 406,594 of record PVNI01000003.1, read on the forward strand.
TGGAGCAGGTCAACCAGGAGTTCGCCGACAGCTACTCGCCGGACCCCGCGGTGGCGCTGCCCGCGCTGCGGGCCATCTACCGGGACGTCGACTTCCGCGGCGGCGTCTCCGTCACCCCCGCCGGCCCCGTGTCCGTCACCTCCCACTTCGAGCCCGGCACCTACTACATGTCCGACACGGCGCTGGAAGGCGCCACGGACGGCTGCGGCACCGGCCTCACCCACCTGCAGCGGTTCCGCGTCGCGGGAGAACCGCGGCACGCGCGGCCGCCCAAGGTGAACACCGTGGTCGAGGCGCAGGCGACCGATTCGGGCCAGCGCTTCGTCATGCCCGGCACGTGGCCCCGCAAGGCCTCGGTCCTGCTGCGCAACCGCGCGCGGCAGCCGCACGAGGTGATCATCGTCCGGGTGGTCCCCGGCACGACCGACGCCGACGTCGCCCGGTACTTCGACGCCTTGCAGAACGGCGACACGAGCGTCCCCGACCCCTTCCGGGAGACCGTCGGCGGCATGCTCGCCGTCTCCCCCGGGCGGGAGGGGATCTTCCAGATCGACCTGCCGCCGGGGCGCTATGCCGTGCTGTCGTTCGTGCGCAATCCGCAGACCGGCGTGAAGAGCGCCTTCGAAGGGATGTTCAAGACCGTCACGGTCCGCTGACGACGCGTCCCGCGGCCGGTCGAGCACGGTTCGAGCGGCCGCGTGGACCATCGACCCGGCCGTTGCCCAACGCTGGTGAAAGGTGGCCTCATGTCCCCCGACCACGCCTCCGAGCAGGTACGACAGCTCAACAGGATCGTCTTCCGCCCGTGGGAGCCGCAGATCATCGCGACGTTCGTCCGGTTCGAGATGGCCGAGCGGCTGGCCGCGGGCCCCCGGACGACCGACGACCTGGCCGCCGAGCTCGGCGCGCACGCCGACTCGCTCGGCCGGTTCCTGCGTTCCTGCGCCGTGCTGGATCTGCTGGAGACGTCCGACGGGACGACGTTCTCCGTCACCGAGCTCGGCAGGCTGCTGTGCTCGCACGAGGCGGGCATGCGCAACATCGTGATGATGAACTTCACCCCCGGCATCTGGAACCGCGCCGGGCGGCTGTACGAGACGGTCCTGACCGGGAAGCCGGTCCTGGACGACAACGGCGAGGACCTCTACGACTACTACCGGCACAGCCCGGACGAGCGCGCCTGGCACGCCGCCGCCATGGCCGACCTGGCCGGCGACGCCGGCGCGGCCATCGCCGAGCACTACGACCTCGGCCCCGTGTCCACGGTGGTGGACGTCGGCGGCAGCCTCGGCGTGCTGCTGTCGCGGCTGCTCGAGAAGACCCCGGGGGTCACCGGCACGGTGTTCGACCTGCCCGACATCGTGGCGAAGGGCCGCGAGTGGGCCGCGGGCACCGGCGTGGCCGACCGGCTGTCGTTCGTCGGCGGCAGCTTCTTCGAGGACGTCCCTCCCCGGGCCGACCTGTACCTGCTCAAGCAGGTGCTGTGCGACTGGGGCGACGAGGACGCGGCGCGGATCCTCGACAGCGTCTTCCGCGGCGCGCCCTCCGGCAGCCGCCTGGTCGTCATCGAGTGGATGCGCCCGGACGACGCCATGCCGTCGGAGTTCGACAGCATGAGCCTGGGCCTGCAGGCGGTCACCGGCGGGCGGGTCCGCACCGAGCGGGAGTTCGTCGGACTGCTGGAAGGCGCCGGGTTCAAGTTCGAGTCGACCGTCACCGTGCCGAGCCTGCTGCTGCCCAGGCCGTGGCACTTGCTGCAGGCGGTCCGCCCCTGAGGCGAGGACCCGGGGCGTCCGCGCGGGCGTCCACCACCCGGAAGCGTCATGTCGGCGCGGACGGCGCAATTTCCCATTTTTCCTCGGCCGCGACTTGACCGGGCGCCGCGGAATCGGTTCCCATAGGACCGGCACGGAAGTGTTTTTCCGTCCTTTTTCTCGGACCTGTTCGACAAGGCAGAGGGGAATGCCTGGATGTCCGATTCGAAAAAGCCGACCTGGTCCGCTTCCGGAGTGGTGGACGCTCCCCCGAAGGAGGTGTGGAAGGCGCTGGTGCGCTTTCTCGAGCAATCCGGGCTGGGCAAGGTCACGGTGGACGAGGCGGAGCGGCGCGTCTCCCTCCAGGGCGAGTGGTGGTACCGGGGCGAGCACATCGTCAAGGACCACAACGGGGGAAGCCTGATCCAGTACCGCGTGTACAACATCGCGCCCGGCACGACCCGCTGGATGGTGCCGCTGTTCGCCCCGTCCAAGGGGAAGCTGCGCGAACAGTTCCAGGACCTGCTGCGCACCCTCGGACAGACCCTGCGCGCCGGGGCCCGCTACCGCCCCAGCAAAATCTCCTCTGAATAACGCACGGCAGATGGCGCCCGACGAAATAGCGTGCTCCGCAATATCTGGCGCCAGCTGATCGGGCCGCGGACCGGCCCGCGATTCTCGACCTCCCCTTGAGCGAGTGGTCAGCGCCGCCGCCCACACTGGCCGCAATCCACTCGAACAGCGGGGAGGTCGCTCAATGAAGGCGCTCGTCTTGTGCGGCGGGCACGGCACGCGGCTGCGGCCCATCACGCACACCTCGGCCAAGCAACTGGTGCCCGTCGCCAACAAGCCCGTCCTGTTCTACGGCCTGGAGGCCCTGCGCGAGGCCGGCATCGAGGACGCCGGCATCATCGTCGGCGACACCGCCGAGGAGGTGCGCCGCGCGGTCGGCGACGGGTCGCGGTTCGGGCTGCGCGTGACCTACATCCAGCAGGAGGCCCCGCTGGGCCTCGCGCACGCCGTGCTCATCGCGCGCGACTACCTGGGCGACGACGACTTCGTCATGTACCTGGGCGACAACTTCCTCGTCGACGGGCTGACCGGGGTGGTCGAGACGTTCCGCCGCACCCGGCCGGACGCCCAGCTGCTGCTCACCCCCGTCGCCGACCCCAGCGCGTTCGGCGTGGCCGAACTGGACCGCGACGGCCGCCTCGTCGGCGTCGAGGAGAAGCCGCGGCGGCCGCGCAGCGACCTGGCCATCATGGGCGTGTACCTGTTCACCCCCGTGGTGCACGAGGCCGTGCGCTCCATCAAGCCGGAGGCGCGCGGCGAGCTGGAGATCACCACCGCGATCCGCTGGATGCTGGAGCAGGGGCTGCGGGTCACGTCCCACGTCGTGCACGGCTACTGGAAGGACACCGGCCGGGTCGAGGACATGCTGGAGTGCAACCGGCTCGTCCTGGAGTCCCAGGAGCCGAGGGTGGTCGGCGAGGTGGCCGAGGACTGCCAGACCGTGGGCCGCGTCGTGGTGGAGGAGGGCGCCCGGGTCAGCGGGTCGCGGCTGGTCGGCCCCTTGATCATCGGCCCGGGCGCGGTGGTGCGCGACAGCTACGTCGGCCCGTTCACCTCGATCGGCCCCGGCTGCGTGATCCGCGACACCGAGGTGGAGTTCTCCATCGTCATGGAGCGCTCCTCGGTGCTGGGCGTGCGGCGCATGCGCGACTCGCTCGTCGGCAAGGACGTGGTCATCACGCCCGCCGCCGCGCAGCCCCGGGCCTACCAGTTCGTCCTGGGCGACCACAGCCGCGTCCGCATCGGCTGACCGCCCGCCGTCCGCCGCCGCACCGGGGCGCCCACCGCCGGTCCAGCGAGCCTCAAGCGGCGGCGTGTGCGATGACGGCAATCGGCTTTCGTTGGGAGGTTCCCATGCCGTACGCGGCGATCACCTACCGGGTCAAGCCCGGCTGCGAGGACGAGCTGGAGAAGATCTTCGCCGACTTCAAACGGGTCGACACGCCCGAGATGCGCGACGAGAACGGCGAGCCGGTGGGCCGGCTGCTGGGCACCGCCGTCTTCGTGAAGGACGAGTTCATGGTCCGCGTCATCCATTACGAGGGCGACTTCGCCGCCATCGCGCGGCACATGGCCCGCCAGCAGGGCGTGCACAACGTCGAGCAGAAGCTGGCGCCCTACCTGACGCACCGCCGGCCGGCCTCCTCGCCCGAGGAGTTCAAGCAGAACTTCCAGAACGCGCTGATGCGGTGCGTCTCCCAGCTGTCCGTGGAAACCCACCCCGCCGGGAGCTGACCCGAGGAGTCTCCGGTGGAGCCGAGCGCGATGGACGCCCTGTCGGCGACCGCGTCCGGGCCGACCCCGCCCGCCGCGTCGCCGGCGGTCCCCGAGCCCGTGTCCGGGACGCGGTTCGCGGTGCTCGGGCCGCTCGAGATCCACGACGGTACGCGGATCCGCACGCCCCGGGCGCACAAGCTGCGGGTGCTGCTGGCCCTGCTGCTGGTCCGGGGCAACACCGTCGTCTCGACCGACACGCTGATCTCCGAGCTGTGGGGCGACCGCCCGCCGCGCACCGCGCTGAAGGCGCTGCGGGTGTACGTCTCGCAGCTGCGCCGGATCCTGGCGGCGCTGCCCGCGCAGGAGCACCGGCCGGTCATCGTGACCCGCGCCCCCGGCTACCGGCTGGAGCTGGACGGCGAGTCGCTCGACCTCATCCGGTTCGAGCGCCTGTGCGAACTGGGACGGATGGCCTGCGACGCGGGCGACCTGGAGCGGGCGCTGCGGCTCTACAGCGCGGCCACCGACCTGTGGCGCGGGCCCGCGCTCGTCGACGTCCGCTCCTCGCCCGTGCTGGAGGGCGTCGCGCTGAGCCTGGAGGAGGCGCGCATCTCCGCCCTGGAGCGGCGCATCCGGCTGCAGATGCGGCTGAACGGGTACGCCGAGGTCATCGGGGAGCTGCGCGCGCTGGCCGCCGAGCATCCGCTGCACGAGCGCATCCAGGCGCAGCTCATGGTGGCGCTGTGCCTGGCCGGGCGGCGGGCGGACGCCCTGGCGACCTTCCGCGCCCTGCGGGAGGCGTACGTCGCCGACCTCGGCATCGAGCCCAGCCGCGAACTGCAGACGCTGCACCAGTCGATCCTGGCGGCCGACGACCGCGCGCTGCCGAGCTGGGAGGCATGGATCGGGTGAGGGCCGTGCCCGCGCGGCCGCGCGGGCACGGCCCGCCGGGTTTTCCCGCGGCTGGCCGCTGCTTAACCCCTCCCTGAGACGCTCCAAGCCATGAGCCACTCGCAGTCTCCTCCCGGGGGCGAGGAGCCGAGCAAAGGGAGCGGCACCATGGATTTCGGTCTCAAGGGACGGCACGCGGTGGTCACCGGAGGAACCCGGGGCATCGGCCGCGCCATCACCTTGGCCTTGCTGGACCAGGGCGCGTCCGTCACCGTGTGCCATCGCCAGGAGAGCGCCGAAGCGGACGCCCTGCGCGCCGAGTTCGCCGCCCGCGACGCCGGCGCGCTGCTGGTGCGCGCCGACGTGTCGCGCGAGGCGGACGCGCGGCTGCTGCTGGACCGCGCCCACGAGACCTTCGGCCCCGTGGACGTGCTGGTCAACAATGCCGGGATCATCACTCATCTGCCGCTGGCCGAGCTGGCCGAGGACGAGTGGGCGCGCGTCGTCGACACCAACCTCGGCGGCGCCTACCGGATGATCCGCGCGTCGCTGGACCGGCTGGCCCGGCCCGCGTCGATCGTCAACATCACCTCGGCGGTCGCCGAGCACGGCATGCCGAACGCCGCGCACTACGTGGCGTCCAAGGCCGGGATCATCGGGCTCACCCGCGCCCTCTGCAAGGAGCTGGGCCCCGAGGGCATCCGGGTCAACGCCGTCACCTGCGGCGTCATCGACGGCACCGGCCAGAAGAACCCGCGCGGCGAGGAGGGCAAGCGCCGCTACGCCGAGATGACCGCGCTCGGCCGGCTCGGCGAACCCGCCGAGGTCGCCGACGCGGTGCTGTTCCTGGCCAGCGACGCGGCCCGGTACGTGACGGGCGCCGTGCTCGGCGTCGACGGCGGCATCTGACGGGGGCATCGAGGAGTTCATCGTGGAGAAGACGACCATGGTTCGCGCGGTGCTCACCATGCTCGTGCGCGAGGGCTGCGAAGCCGCGTTCGAGGACATCTGGCGGCGCACGATGAAGGAGGCCCAGCCGCGCGGCAGCCTCGGCCAGGCGCTGACCTGCGACCCCCGGCAGCGCCGCAGGTACATCATCACCGGCGACTGGGAGAGCCGCGAGGCGCTGCAGGCGTTCGAGCAGAGCCCGGAGCGCCGCTCCATGTCCGCCGCCTTCGAGCCGCTGCGCGAGTCCGCCAGCAAGCAGGTCCTGGAGATCATCGACCGCTTCTGACCGCGCGTCCGGACCGGCGCCCGCGCGGTCCGAGCCGGGGCCGGGCGCCAGAAAGGGAGAGTGACAGCCGTGACCGTACGCATCGTGGTGCGCGCCACCCCACGGGAAGAGGACCAGGAGAAGTTCGAGGAGGCGTACCGGCAGGTGACCGAGACCGTGCGGGGCACGCCGGGCCACCTGCACGACGAGCTGCTGCGGGACGCCGAGGACGGCCGGACCTACATCCTGCTGGCCGAGTGGGAGAGCGAGCAGGCCTTCCGCGCCTGGGAGAACGACCCGCGGCACCTGCAGATGGCCGCGCCCATGCTGCCGTACTGGGGCGACGAGGGCGTCGAGCGCCGCATCTACGAGGTGCGCGCCCGGCTCGACAGCGTGTGATCCGGCGGGCCGCCCCGGCCGGGGAGGCCGGGGCGGCCCGCCTCGTGCGAAGAGAAGGGAGACGCGGCATGGCGGCGGTGCGCAACGCCATCGTGGTGGGCGCGGGGATCGGCGGGCTGACCACGGCCATCGGCCTGCGCCGCGCGGGCATCGACACCGTGGTGCTGGAACGCCGCTCGTCCCCCGACCGGCTGCTCGCCGGCGGCGGCTTCATGCTGTGGCACAACGCGCTGCTCGCCCTGCGGGAGCTGAAACTGGACGAGCGCGTGGCCGAGGTCGGAGTGGAGATCGTGCACCACGAGTTCCGGTCCGACCGGGGCCGGCGCCTGGCCCGCTGGGACATCGCCCCCGAGGCCGAGCGGCACGGCGCCCCCGCCCTCGGCCTGCGCCGGTCGGCGCTCAACACCGTGCTGATGGAGGCGGCCGGCGACGGCGTCCTGCTCGGCCGCCGCTGCGTCGGCTTCGAGCAGGACGCCGACGGCGTGACCGTGCGCCTGTCCGACGGCACCGACCTGCGCGCCGACGTGCTCGTCGGCGCCGACGGGATCCGGTCGACCGTGCGCGACGTCATGCGCAAGGGGCACGACCTGCCGCTGCGGTACGCGGGGTACACCGCCTGGCAGGCGATCACCCGGCTGCCGGGCGAGGACGTCGTGCCCACCGGCACCTTCTTCAACATGTGGGGGCGGGGCGGGCTGCGCTTCCTCTACATGCGGCTCAACGCGGAGGAGGTGTACTGGGACGCCATCACCGCCGACACCGTGGGCGCCTCGTTCGACATGCTCGCCAAGACCCGGCGCGAGGTGATGGCGGAGACCTACCGGCACTGGCCCGACCCGGTGCCGCGCATCATCGAGTCCACCGACGAGGACGCGATCCTGCCGATCGACATCTTCGACCGGCCGCCGGACCGCTGCGGCGGCTGGGGGGTCGGCCGCGTCGTGCTGGTGGGCGACGCCGCCCACCCCATGACGCTCAACCTGAGCCAGGGCGCCGGGCAGGCCATCGAGGACGGCGTCGCGCTGTCGCGGCTGCTGAGCCGGCACGACCGGGTGCCCGAGGCGATCGCCGAGTTCGAGGCGCTGCGCCGCGACCGCGTCGCCGGGATGGTCGGCACGGCCTGGTCGATCGGCGCGATCGGACGCTGGCGCAGCCGGGCGCTGTGCGCCGGCCGGGACCTGTTCATGCGGATGTTCTTCGGCGGCAAGGGCCGCCGGGAGAGCTACCGCCAGATGATGGACGTGCGGTTCTGATGACCCTGCACACGATGAGCCTCGACACGATGGGCCTGGAACGATGAGCCTGGACACCGTCGTCGACCTGCTGCTGGGGCTCTTCCTCCTGCTGTCGGGCGCGCTGGCGGGCGTGCTGTTCGCCGTCGAGACCGCCATCGTGCCCGCGGTGAGCGCGCTGCCGGGGGACGTCTACGTCCGGGTGCACCGGCTGCTGGACCGGCGGTTCGACCCGATGATGCCCCGCGTCAACAAGGTGTCCCTCGCGGTCTGCGCCGCGCTGGTGGTCCTGGCCGGCGGCGTCTGGCCGCGCGTCGCCCTCGCCTGCTCCGGACTGTGCATCATCGGCGTCGCGGTGGTGTCCGAAGGCTGGAACGTGCGGATGAACCGGGTGATCGACGGCTGGGATCCGGCCGCGCCGCCGCCGGACTGGTCGCGGGTGCGGGCCCGGTGGGCCGCGGCCAACCGCGTGCGCACGCTGCTGGCCATCGCCGGCTTCGGCGCCGCCGTCCTCGGGTCCGCCCTGGCGCGGTGACCGGCCGGACCTCGCGCCCGGTACCTCGCGGCCGGTACCTCGCGGCTGGGACATCGTGCCTGGTCGTCGATGGTTTGGCGCCAGATAGTAGCCATGTATGCGATGCCCCGGCGACAATAGCCATGTTTATCGTCCTCCGATGAACCGACCGAGACCCTGGAGGTTCGGCATGTCGAGACTGCTGGCGTTCCCCGCCGGCCGCCGGGCGAAATGGATCGTCCTGGTCGCCTGGCTGATCGTCCTCGGGGCGGTCGGCCCGTTCGCCGGCCGGCTGTTCGGCGCGGCCGACAACGACCGGCTGGAGTACCTGCCCAAGAGCGCCGAGTCCACCGAGGTGCTCAAAGCCCAGGAGGCGTTCCCCCAGGGCCAGGTCATCCCCGCCATGATCGTCTACGAGCGCGACAGCGGGCTGACCCAGGCGGACCGGCAACGCGCCGCCGCCGACGCGCAGCGGCTGACCCGCGAGTTCGCGCCGCAGGCCACGCCGCAGACGCCGCAGGTGTCCAAGGACGGCAAGGCCATGATGTTCGTCGTCCCGCTCGCGGCGACCGGCGACGAGCAGGAGGGCGAGGTCATCCTCGACGCCGTCGACGGCATGCGCAAGCGGCTCGGCGACGGCGAGGGGGGCCTGGAGATCAAGGTGGCCGGCCCGGCCGGCATGGGCGCCGACGAGTTCCTGATCTTCCGGGACATGGAGTTCACCCTGGTGCTCATCCCGGTCGTGGTGGTGGCGATCCTGCTGCTGCTCATCTACCGCAGCCCGGTGCTGTTCCTGGTGCCGCTGTTCACCGTCGCCGCCGCCAACCAGCTCGGCAGCGCGATCGTGTACGGGCTGATCAAGGGACCGGGCATGGTGGTCAACTCCATGGCCGTCAGCGTGCTGAGCATCCTGATCTACGGCGCGGGCACCGACTACGCGCTGCTGCTGATCGCCCGGTACCGCGAGGAGCTGACGCGGCACGGGGACCGGCACGAGGCCATGGCGGTGGCCCTGCGCCGGTCCGGCGGCGCGATCATCGCCTCGGCCGGCACGGTCGGCCTCGGCCTGCTGTGCCTGGGCGTCGCCGACCTGAACTCCACCCGCACGCTCGCCCCCGTCGGCGCGCTGGGCATCCTCTCCGCGCTGGTCGCCATGCTGACGCTGCTGCCCGCGCTGCTGCTCGTCTTCGGCCGCTGGATCTTCTGGCCGCGCATCCCGCACCAGGGCGACGTCCACCGCGCCTCCCGGGCGTGGACGCGCGTCGGCGAGCTGGTCGCCGCCCGTGCCCGCCCGGTGTGGATCACGACGGCCGCGGTGCTCGCCGTGGGCCTGCTCGGCCTGCTGTCGTTCCACTCCCCGCAGCAGACCCGCTTCACCGAGAAGCCGGACGCGCTCAAGGGCCAGGAGATCATCTCGGCCCACTTCTCCGCCGGCGCCGGCAACCCGGCCGACGTGATCGCCAACGCCGACCGGGCCGAGCAGGTCAAGGCCGCCGCGCTGGCCGCCGGCGCGACCTCGGTGCAGGAGTCCGGCCGCGTCGGCGGCAAGGTGCAGATGCAGGTCACGCTGCCCGCCGAGCCGGAGAGCTCGGCCGAGCGGGACGCGGTGGAGCGGCTGCGCGACCGCCTGCACGCGGTGCCCGGCGCGGACGCCCGCGTCGGCGGTCCCGCCGCGATCGAGGTGGACATGGTCGACACCATCGCCCGGGACTCCGTGCTGACCATCCCGCTGGTGCTGGGCGTGATCCTGCTGGTGCTGTGCGCGCTGCTGCGGGCGATCACCATGTCGCTGCTGCTGATCGCGACGGTGGTGCTGTCGTTCGGCGCCGCGATGGGGATCTCCACCGCGGTCTTCGAGCACGTGTTCCACTGGTACGGGCAGGACCCGCAGCTTCCGCAGATCGCCTTCGTGTTCCTGGTGGCGCTCGGCGTCGACTACAACATCTTCCTGGTCAGCCGCGTCCGCGAGGAGGCCAAGCGGCACGGGACGCGGCGCGGCACGATCAACGGCCTGGTGTCCACCGGCGGTGTCATCACCTCCGCGGGCATCGTGCTGGCCGCCACGTTCAGCGTGCTGATCACGCTGCCCGTGGTGAGCTTCGCCGCGCAGGGCTTCGTCGTCGCGCTCGGCGTGCTCATCGACACCTTCATCGTCCGGTCCCTGCTGGTGCCTGCGCTGACCCACGACCTCGGCGACCGGCTGTGGTGGCCGAGCGGTCTGGCGCGCGGCGCGGTCCGGGCGCACAGCGCGCCGGAACCGGTGGCGGCGTCCGAACGGAGGCGGTGATCGGCGATGACCGGCACCGCGAACGGACGGGGCGGCACCGCGGCGGCGCCCTGGCGGGGCGAGCCCGGCGACACCGACACGCTGCTCGGCCGCCCGGCCGTGGGCTACCTGGACGAGGCCGCCGAGACGCTCGCCGCGGTCAAACGGGAGATCCTGCGCAAGCTGGCCCCGGAGCCCGGTCACCGGATGCTGGACGTCGGCTGCGGCAACGGCACCGACGTGCTGGAGCTGGCGGGCCGCGTCGCCCCGTCCGGGGAGGCGGTCGGCGTCGACGTCAACGAGCGGGCCATCGAGGAGGCCCTGGCGCGCAGCGCCGGCACCGGCGTGCCCGCGGCGTTCGCGACCGCCAACGCGTACGCGCTGCCCTTCCCCGACGGCCGCTTCGACGCCTGCCGCGCCGAGCGCATCGTCCAGCACCTGGCCGACCCGGTGGGAGCGATCAGCGAGATGGTGCGGGTGACCAGGCCCGGCGGGCGCGTCCTGGTCGCCGACCCCGACCACGGCATGTGGGCGCCGGACCTGGACGACCGCGAGGCCGTGCGCACCGTGCTCACCTGGTGGTTCGACAACATCCGCAACCCGTGGATCGGCCGCCGGCTGCCCGGGCTGCTGCGGGCGGCCGGGCTGGCGGAGGTGCAGGTCACGATGATGCCGGTCGTCCTGGACGGCATCGCGGCGGCCGACAGCCTCACCGGGTTCGGCGACGCGGTCCGCCGCGCCGGGGAGCTGGGCGTGCTCCCCGGCGCGCGGGCCCGGGCGCTGACCCGGCAGATCGCCGCGCGGGAGGCCGACGGCGGGTTCCTCATGTTCGGCGCGATGATCATCGCTGAGGGCCGGAAGGAGGGGTGACGATGCCGCAGGCGGCGGGAGCCGACCCCGCCCGGTACGCCACCGCCATGGACGACGCGCTGGAACGGCTGTGGGACGTCGGGTTCGAGTTCGGCCCCGACTTCGCGGCGCACGCGCCCATGACCGCCGAGGCGCTGGCGACCCTCGACCATCCCGACGAGGTGCCGTCCTGGATCGAGCTGAACCGCAGGCGGCGCCGCTACTACGCCCCGCCGTCCCCCGTCGAGCCGATCCCCGAGGACGATCCGGCGGCGCGGCGCGCCGCGCTGGGCGACTACCGCCGCGTCGCCGACTGGGTCGCCTACTTCGACCGCCGGCTCGCCGAGGGGCCGTGGCAGGACGTGGTGGTCGAGTGGTGGCCGGTCCTGCTGGACGGGGCGTTCGCCGCGTTCACGCACGGGCTGATCCGCACCGCGCACGCGGTGCGGACCCTGCGCACCGTCCCGAGACCGAGCCCCCTGCAGCTCAACGAGCTGGCGCGCGGGCTGGCGTACTGGGCGGCGCGGTACACGCCGCTCGGCGTCCCCGCCGGACCGCGACGGGGCGCGGTGACCGCGGCGGAGCAGGTCCCGGCGGCGCTGAGCGAGCTGACCGCGGCGAACGCGGGCCGGTACGCCGAACGGGCGCCGCGGCCGCCGGTCCCGGCGGTGCACGCGATCACCGCGCCCGCGGCGATCCGGCTGGTGCTGCCGATCCTGCCGGACGGGCTGTGGGTGCGCTCCTACGCGACCGCCGAGGCGCTGGCCGCGCGGGTCTGGGCGGCGGCCCCCGGCGGCGGCTCGGCGCCGGGCCGGTCCCGCCCGGCGGGCGACCCGGCCCCGATGGACGAGCTGGTCGCCGACGCCGTGGAGATCGGCGAGGAGCACGCCATCAAGCTCGCCGAGGCGTGCCTGCGCGAGCACGCGCTGCGGCCCGACGAGCGGTACGCGGCGGCGGCCCACACCCTGAACGTCAACTGCCGGCACACGGGAGGGTTCTGATGCCGCGCGAGCTGGACATGACGCTGATGCTGGTGACGCACAACGCGTTCCGGCGCGACCTGGGGCATCTGGCCGACGCCGCCGAGCGGCTGGACGTCGGCGACGAGCGCGCCCGCGCGCGGGTGCGCGCGGGCTGGGAGACGCTGAAGTCCATGCTGGTCAGCCACCACGTGGGCGAAGACCGGTCCATGTGGCCGCGGATGAGGGCCGGTCTGCGCGGTCGCGACGACGACCTCGCCGTCCTGGACGCGATGCAGGCCGAGCACGACCGGATCGACCCGTTGCTGGCGGCGGTGGACGACGCGCTGGCCCGGCCGGGTCCGGACAACACGCGGCTGGCCGCGGCCGCGGAGGAGTTCCGCGCCGAGCTCGATCGGCACCTCAAGCACGAGGAGGAGGACGCGCTGCCGCTGGTGGGGGCCGCGATGTCGGCGGCCGAGTGGGAGCGGTGCCTGGCCGAGATGCGCGGCGGCGGGCTCGCGGCGCTGCGGCACGCGCCGGAGTTCTTCCCGTGGCTGATCGGCGAGGCCGACCCCGCCGACCGGGCGGCCGTGCTGCGCCGGGTCCCGCCGCCGGTGCGCCTGCTGTTCCACAAAGTGTGGCTGCCCCGGTACTCGAGGCAGCCACGCTGGTTGTGAGCCGGACGAGCGGCCCGCCGGTCAGTCGCCGGCCGGCGGGCCTCCCGCCGCCGGACCGCCGGGGCCGCCCGGACCGCCGGGTCCGCCGTTGGGCGGGCCGGGGATGACGCCCAGCTGCTGCATCATGCCGAGGTCGTCGCGGACCGCCCAGTGCTCGGCGATCCGGTCGCCCTCGAAGCGGATCATGTGCAGCTGCCGCACCTTGACCCGCTTGCCGGTGCCGGGCAGGCCCGATCCGGGCAGCGGACCCTCGTGCGTCCCGTGCATGGTCAGCCGGAACGCCACGTAGTCGCCCTCGGCGATGACCTGCTCCACGTCGTAGTCCAGGTCCGGGAAGGCCCGGCGGGCCTGCTCGGCCACGGCCAGGACCCGCGCCGGCCCCCGCTCGGGCGCCCCGCTGTGGTCGGTGTAGTCGGCGGTGTAGGTCTTCTCCGCCAGCTCCTTCCCCGCCTTTCCGCGGAGAATGTCGAGGGATTTCACAAGGATTTCCTTGTTCCTTTCCTCGCGGCTTTTCTCTGCCATTCTCCCTCCATTTCGCCACGAAGGTCTCGCGACTTTTCATGGCAAAAGTAAGTGACTCGTCCATTTGCTGTCAACCCGCCGCCAATCGCTCCTTTTCCGCGCTTAGTCGCGGTTTTATCCGGGTCGGCGACACTGGCCGGGTCCGCCCGCACGGGTCCGCGCGCGGCGCACCAGGCGAGCCGTCGGAGGAGGACGAGCATGGCCAGAAAGTGGACCCCGGCCGACATCCCGGACCTGTCCGGACGAACGGCGATCGTCACCGGAGCCAACAAGAATCTGGGCTTCTACACGGCGTTGGAGCTGGCCAGACACGGCGCTGAGGTCACCCTCGCGTGCCGCCGCCGCGAGCGCGGCGAGCGGGCGCTGAAGGAGATCCGGCGGCGCGCGCCGGACGCGTCGGTGCGGCTCGGCCTGCTCGATCTGGCCGACCTGTCCACGGTCGAGCGATTCGCCGAGGAATACGCGGCCGAGCACGACGCCCTGGACATCCTGGTCAACAACGCCGGCATCCTCGGGATACCGCGGCTGCTGACCGCCGACGGCCACGAAATGCAGTTCGGCGTCAACTACCTCGGCCATTTCGCGCTGACCGGCCGATTGCTGCCGCTGCTGACGGCGCGGCCGGGCGCGCGGGTGGTGAACCTCAGCACCTGGGTGGTGAGGTTCATGGGCTCGATCGACCTGGACGACCTGCAGGGCGAACGCCACTACCACAAATTCAACGCCTACAACCAGGCCAAGCTGGCCAATCTTGTGTTCACCCGGGAACTGGCCCGCCGGTACGGCCGGCGCGGTCCGATCGGCGTGGCCGCGCACCCCGGCTTCGCCGTCAGCGATCTGCAGTACACCGGTCCCCGGATGGAGGGCAGCCGGTTCCAGGAGGCGTTCTTCCGCGTCCCCACGCGGTTGTTCGCCAAGCCGACCGCGGTCGGCGCCTGGCCGTCGCTGTACGCCGCGTGCGCGCCCGACGTGGAACCGGGCGCCTGCTACGCGCCCACCGGTCCCGGGCAGATCTGGGGCCGGGTCGGGCGGGTGAAGACCCCGGCCAAGATCGACGACCCCGAGCTCGGCCGGCGGCTGTGGGACATCTCCGAGCGGCTGACCGGCGTGTCGTACGAGGCGGCGGCCGTCTCCCGGACGAAGGGACGCTGACCATGGCAGGAAACGCACCCGCCGCCCCGCGGCCCGGAGACCTGCAGGGCCGGGTGGCGCTGGTCACCGGCGCCAGCAGCGGGATCGGCGCGGCCACGGCCCGCACGCTCGCCGCCCGCGGGGCCGCCGTCGCGGTGAACTACCACCGCGGCGAGACCCCCGCCAAGGAGGTCGTGGAGGCCATCGAGGCGGCCGGCGGCCGCGCGCTGGCCCTGCAGGCCGACGTGACCGACCGCGATCAGGTGCGCGAGCTGGTCGAGCGGACCCAGACCGAGCTCGGCCCGGTGGACGTGCTGGTGACCAACGCCACCGGCCTGTACGGGTTCGAGGTGAAGGTCGCGCCGTTCACCTCCACCTCGGTGGAGTACACCGAATGGATCGTGCAGCGGCAGCTGCGGGCGATGCTCAACCCCGTCGACCTCGTGCTGCCCGGGATGATCGACCGGGGCCAGGGCAGCATCGTGGCGGTCGGCGCGGCGCTGTCGCGCTCCCCCGCGCCCGGGTTCCTGCCGCTCAGCATGGCCAAGGCGGCGGTGGAGTCGGCCGTGAAGGTGCTGGCCCAGGAGGCGGGCCCGTACGGCGTGCGGGTCAACGGGGTCGGGCCCGGGTTGATCCTCACGCGCGTCGCCGACGGCCTGCCCGAGCAGGCGCTGCGCGCCAACGCCCAGCGGGCGGCGCTGCGCCGCAACGGGCTCCCCCAGGACGTCGCCGAGGTCATCGCGTTCCTGGCCGCGGAGCCCTCGGGCTATCTCACCGGAACCTACGTGCTCATCGACGGCGGCACCGCCATGGTCTGACCGGAAGGCGGCAGAAACGTGAAGACTCATGCCAGAGAGACCGAGTGCGACGTCCTGATCATCGGGTCGGGCATCGCCGGGACCATCATGGGCGCCATCCTGGCCCGCCACGGCGCGCGCGTCGTGCTGGTGGACGGCGTGCAGCACCCCCGGTTCGCCGTGGGCGAGTCGACGATCCCGCACTTCCTGGTGCGGCTCAACATGCTGGCCACGCGCTACGACGTCCCCGAGATCACGGTCCTGGAGAGCCTCCGCTCGGTCGACAAGAAGATCGGCAGCACGTTCGGCGTCAAGCGGCACTTCGCGTTCGTGTCGCACCGGCCGGGCGAGGAGCCCGATCCGGGGGAGACGATCCTGGCCGGGGTGCCCAAGGCCCTGTACAAGGCGACCCACATCTTCCGGCAGGACAGCGACGCCTACATGTTCCACGTCGCGATCAAGTACGGGTGCGAGCCCCGGCAGAACTGGCGGGTGGCGGACCTGGACCTGGGCGAGGACGCCGTCACCGTCACCGGCCAGAACGGCGAGCGCATCCGGGCCCGCTACCTGGTGGACGCCAGCGGCTTCCGTTCCCCGGTGGCCGACAAGCTGGACCTGCGCGAGAACCCGTGCCGGTTCAAGACGCACACCCGTTCGATCTTCACGCACATGGTGAACGTGCCGCCGTTCGACCACATCGTCGACTGGCCGGCCGAGCAGCGTCCGCCGCTGCGCTGGCACGAGGGCACGTTGCACCACACCTTCGACCGCGGCTTCTTCTGGATCATCCCGTTCGACAACCACCGGCGGTCGACCAACCCGCTGTGCAGCGTCGGGCTGGTGCTGGACACGCGCGTCCACCCCAAGCCCAAGGACATGACGCCGGAAGAGGAGTTCTACTCCTACGTCGACAAGTTCCCGGCGGTGGCGCGGCAGTTCCGAGGCGCGCGGCGGGTGCGCGAATGGGTGTCCACGGGCCGGGTGCAGTACTCGTCCAAGAGGACCGTCGGACACCGGTGGTGCCTGATGGCGCACGCCGCCGGGTTCATCGACCCGCTGTTCTCTCGAGGGATGTCCAACACCGTCGAGGTCATCGACGCGGTGGCCTGGCGGATCCTGGAGTCGCTCAAAGACGACGACTTCTCCGAGGAGCGCTACGAGTACGTCGAACGGCTCCAGCAGGGTCTGCTGTCCTACAACGACGACCTGTGCAACGTGTCGTTCCTGGCCTTCCCGCACTTCAAGCTGTGGGACGCCATCTTCCGCATCTGGGGCTTCTCCTCCAACTACGGCGCGATGCGGCTGAGCCGCGCGCAGCTGCAGTACAACCTCACCCGCGACGACCAGGTCTACAAGGACCTGGAGAAGGCCCCCAACACCGGGTTCTGGTGGCCGGACGAGCCGGAGACCAAGGCGATCTGGGACACGATGGTGGAGACGGTGGAGAAGTTCGAGGTCGGTGAAATCTCGGCTGACGACGCCGCCGACATCATCCTGCGGATGGTGCTGGAGTCGGACCTGCCGCCCGCCGCCTTCGGGTACAAGGACCCGAACAACCACAACCTGCATCCGACGACCCTGGACCTGGCCAAGTTCATGTACTGGGCGATCCGCAGCGGCCCGCCCGCCGCGCGGGAGCTGGCCGCCGGCACGCTCAAGGCCATGGGCCGCGCCGCCCTGCGCCGCAAGAAGATCGCCTGACCGCCGCGGCGGTCCGCGCCGCGCACGACCGGCCGTCTCCGCTCCGGAGGCGGCCGGTCTCGCATGCGCCGGTCCCACCGGGCGTCCGCGCGCGGCCGCGCCCGCACCCGCGGCGGGGCCGCCTCGGCACGTCGAACCGGACTGGACCCGCTCTCGAGCGGCCCGCCGGACGATCGGACCAGCAGTCCACGACGCGGAGGTGGGGAGATGACGTCCACTCCCGGGAAGATCATCCGGCGCGACGAGGTCGCGCCGGTCGCGTGGCAGGGCGAGGAGGGCCGGTTCCTGCTGCGCGCCGAGGACACCGGCGGCCTCTACTCCTTCTTCGAGGTCACCACGGCGCCGGGCGGCGGCCCGCCGCTGCACGTTCACAACGCCGAGGACGAGGCGTTCTACGTGATCGAGGGCCGCTACGCGATCTGGCTCGGCGAGGAGGAGCACGAGGTCTCCGCGGGCGGCCTGGTGTACGGCCCGCGCGGCGTCCCGCACAAGTTCCGCAACATCTCCGGCTCCCCCAGCAAGCTGCTCGTCATCGCCACGCCCGGCGGGGTGGAGGGCTTCTTCGAGGGACTGAGCGAGCTGATGGCGGGCGGCGGGCCGCCCGACCCCGCCGCCATGATCGAGCTGGCCGGCCGGTTCCACGTGGAGGGGCTGGAACCGGTCGGCCCTCCCCCGGGCGGGGGACGGCCCGCCGACGCCCGCCCGGTCGCGTGAGGGCGCCGTGAGCGCCGGCGAAGCGGGCAAGGCACTGGCGCGGCGCTGGCTGGCGGAGGGCTGGTGCGGGGGCGACCTCGACCTGGCCGACCAGATCTTCGCCCCGGACTTCGTCGTCAACGGGCGGCGCGTCGGACCGGACGGTCCCCGCGCCAGCGTGCGCCGCATCCGCGCCGCGTTCGCCGACCTGGCGATCCGCGTCGACCTCCAGGTCGCCGAAGGCGACCACGTCGTCACGCACTACACCGCGCAGGGACGGCACGTCGCCGAGTACCGGGGCATCCCCCCGACCGGGCGGACCACGACCGCCTCCGGCATCCAGATCTGGACGATCCGCGACGGCATGGTCGTCGCCGACCGGAACGTCTTCGACGAGTGGGGGCTGGTCTCCCGGCTCCGCTGACGCGGACCGCGGCCGAGAGGCGAGGCACCGGCAGACGCGGAAGGCGACACGGCAGGAGACAGAAAGAAGAGGACCGGGCCCGCGGGCCCGGTCCTCTTCTTTTCTCTGCGGCCGTCCGTCACTCGGGCTTGTGCCCGATGACGACGGTGTGGCCGTCGTAGTCCTGGAGCGCGACGGTCTCCACGTCGGTGAAGCCCGCCTCCCGCATCCACGTCACGCAGTCGGCGGCGGCATAGCCGGAGCCGCCCACGCTCAGCGTCATCGCCAGGCTGAGCAGCAGCGGGTTGAGCCGCCGGCGGTCGGGGTCGAACATCAGGTCGTAGACCATGAACACGCCGCCCGGCCGCACCGCCTCGTACGCCTTGGCGATGACCGTGCGGCGCTGCTCGACGTTCCAGTTGTGCAGCGCGTGGCCGCACAGCAGCACCTGTCCCGACGGCAGCGGGTCGGCGAACCAGTCGCCGCCCTGGTAGCTCGCCCGATCCGCGACGCCGAGCCGCGTCATGTGCTCGTCGAACAGCGGCCGCAGCGGCGGCATGTCGAACACCGTGCCGGTCAGATGCGGGTGGGCCTGCAGCAGGATGCCGACGACGTTGCCGCGCGCCCCGCCCAGATCGACGACATCGGTCCAGCGGGTCCAGTCGAGCCGGCGCGCCAGCTCCCAGGCGATCTCGCTGCTCAGCGCGTCCTGCGCCTCGACGAACATGCGCTGCAGCTGCGGGTCGGCGTAGGTCTGCTCGAAGAACTCCTCGCCTTCGCCCTGCGGCGCCTCCCCGTCCGGCTGCGGATGCGGGATCTGCGGCCTGCCGGTGCGCAGGACGTCGGCCAGGCCGTCCCAGGTGGGCCGCATGAACCGGTCGACGAACGCGAGGTAGGTGCCCATGTAGTAGCGCTTGCCGGGGACGAGGTAGTAGTCGGCCTCGGCGCTGTTGCGGTAGCGGTCCCCGTCGCGCTCCAGCAGACCCAGGGCCACCAGCGCGTCCAGGAACTCCGGCAGCGCCGGCGAGCGCAGTGCGAGCCGGTCGGCGAGCTGCGCGGCGGTCGCCGGGCCCTCCGCCAGCCGCGCGAACACCCCCAGCTCCGACGCGCTGACCAGCATCTTGGAGTGCCAGAACGCGGTGCTCAGCCGGTAGACCTTCTCCGGCGCGAACGGCGGCGCGCCCGCCGGGGCGGTGTCGGTGGAAGCGGTCATCGTGTCATCTCCTGATCTCGGGGTCGCCGGACCGTCCGGGCAACGAGGGGACCGCCTATTCGCGCCAGGCGGACCACCACTCGAAGTCGGTGTTGAGGGAGCGGTAGCCGCCGGCGTAGTACACCAGCGGCTGGTCGATCTCGTCGGGGTCCGCCTCGATCGCGGCGACCCGGCCGATGAGGACGTCGTGGTCGCCGGCGGGCAGCCGCCGCGGTTCGACGCACTCCAGCGTGGCCAGGGCGCGCGGCAGGAGGGGCACCCCGGTGCGCCCGGTCCGCGGCCGCAGGGTGGCGAACCGGTCGAAGCCCCTGCTGGCGAACCGCCGGGACTCGGCGATCTGGCTCTCCCGCAGGATGTTCACCCCGAACGCGTCCGCCGCGGCGAACACCGGATACAGGCTGGACCTGCGGCTCGCGCAGAACAGCACCAGGGGCGGGTCGAGCGACACCGAGGTGAAGCTGTTCACCGTCATGCCGACGGGCATGCCGGACCGGCTCCTCGCGGTGACCACGGCCACTCCGGTGGCGAATCTCCCCAGCGCCATGCGCAGGCGGTGCTGGTCGGTGGGATCCGTCGTGCGCGGGTCAGGCGTTCGCATGGGTCTCCCCGTCCCCGGGATCGGTGCCGGGCGTCGTGCCCACGGTGCTGCGCGGTGCTCGAAGAACGCTCGGGGCCTTCTGGAGAAAGGCCCGCCGGGGCGGCGCCGGGGACGCGGCTTCCAGCGCTTCTGCAGCGCGGGTCAAGCGGCGTCGCCGACCCTCGACGGGGTGATATCCGTCAGCCTGCCCGTCACCGGGCCGGCCGCAGGGAGGAGCGTCCATGCACCGAACGCTGATCGTGGCCCGGATGGAGCCGGACCAGGCCGAGGCGGTGGGCCGCCTGTTCGCCGCATCCGACGAGACCGAGCTGCCCCACCTGATCGGGGTGTCGCGCCGCACCCTGTTCCGCTTCCACGACCTGTACTTCCACCTGGTGGAGGCGGACCAGGACATCACCCCGAACCTGTACAAGGCGCGCAGCAACCCGCTGTACACCGAGCTCAGCGAGAGCCTCGCCAAGCACGTCCGGCCCTACGACCCGAACTGGAAGGAGCCGAAGGACGCGATGGCCGAGCCCTTCTACGTCTGGACTCCGCAGGACGGCGTCCGGCTCTCGGTCTGACGCCCTGCCCGTGCCGCTGCCCGTTTCCCTGGTCAAGGAGTCGCTGCCGTGTCCACACCGCGAGTGCAGAAGATTACGGCGCAGGACGTCGCCGCCAACCGCCGCCGGGGCGGTGACATCCGCGTCCTGCTCAGTCCCAAGACCGTGAAGTCCACCTCGGGGTTCATGGGCGTGCTGACGCTCGAACCCGGCGAGTACGTCTCCGAGCACCGGCACCCCTACTCGGAGGAGTTCCTCTACGTCGTGCGCGGGTCGCTGCTGATGCGCGTGGAGGACGAGCCGGTGCGGCTCGGCCCCGGCGACGCGCTCATGGTGCCGATCAACGACCGGCACCGGCTGGAGAACGTCGGCGCCGAGCAGGCGTTCGTGGTGTTCCACCTCAGCCCGCTGGCGCCGCGGCCGGAGCTCGGCCACGTCGACACCGAACCGCTGCCGAACGCCGACGAGGCCGCCCCGAAGGTCGGGTGAGCGATGACCACCGAGCGCTCAGTCGCGATCACCGGGATCGGGGTGGTGGCCCCCGGCGGCATCGGCACCAAGGCGTTCTGGGAGATGCTCACCGCGGGCCGCACCGCCACGCGCACCATCACGCTCTTCGACCCCACCGGGTTCCGGTCGCGGATCGCCGCCGAGTGCGACTTCGACCCGGCCGCCTGCGGCCTGACGCCGCAGGAGATCCGGCGGATGGACCGCGCCGCGCAGCTGGCCGTCGTCGCCGCCGACGAGGCCGTCGCCGACAGCGGGCTGGAGGTGGACGCGCTGCGGCCCGACCGCGTCGGCGTCAGCATCGGCAGCGCGGTCGGCTGCACCATGGGGCTGGAGGAGGAGTACATCGTCCTCAGCGACGGCGGCCGGCAGTGGCTGGTCGACCACCGGTACGGCGTTCCGCAGCTGTACGGGTACATGGTCCCCAGCACGCTGGCGGTGGAGGTGGCGTGGCGGGTCGCGGCCGAGGGGCCGGTGGCGCTGATCTCCACCGGGTGCACCTCCGGGCTGGACGCCGTCGCGCACGGCGCCCAGCTCATCCGGGAGGGCTCCGCCGACCTGGTGATCGCCGGGGCCACCGACGCGCCGATCTCCCCGATCACCTCGGCCTGCTTCGACGCGATCAAGGCGACCTCGCCCAACAACGACGACCCCGCGCACGCCTCGCGGCCGTTCGACCGCGACCGGGACGGGTTCGTGCTCGGCGAGGGCGCGGCGGTGTTCGTGCTGGAGGAGACGTCGGCGGCGCGCCGCCGCGACGCGCACGTCTACGCCGAGATCGCCGGGTTCGCCAGCCGCAGCAACGCCTACCACATGACCGGCCTGAAGCCCGACGGCCGGGAGATGGCCGAGGCCATCACGGTGGCGATGCGGCAGGCCGGCCTGGGGCCGGACGACATCGACTACATCAACGCGCACGGGTCGGGCACCAAGCAGAACGACCGGCACGAGACGGCCGCGTTCAAGCGCAGCCTCGGGCAGCGGGCGTACGAGGTGCCGGTCAGCTCGGTCAAGTCGATGATCGGGCACTCCCTCGGCGCGATCGGCTCGATCGAGGTGGCGGCCAGCGCGCTGGCGATCGAGCACAACGTGGTGCCGCCGACCGCCAACCTGCACACCCCCGACCCCGAGTGCGACCTGGACTACGTGCCGCTCACGGCGCGCGACCACCGCACCGACGTCGTGCTCAGCGTGGGCAGCGGGTTCGGCGGGTTCCAGACGGCCGTGCTGCTCGCCCGACCCGGGGAGCTTTCGTGAGCCGGGCGGTCGTCACGGGGCTGGGGGCGGTCACGCCGCACGGCGTCGGCGTCGAGGCCTACTGGGAGGGGACGCTGGCGGGACGGCTCGCCATACGCCCCATCACGCGCTTCGACCCGTCGCCCTACCCGGTGCGGCTGGCCGGGGAGGTGCCGGGCTTCTCCGCGAAAGAGCACGTGCCGAGCCGCATCATCCCGCAGACCGACCACTGGACCCACATGGGCCTGGCCGCCGCGGCCATGGCGCTGGACGATTCGGGCATCGACACCGCCCGGACGCCCGAGTACGAGATGGCCGTGGTGACGGCGAGCTCGTCGGGCGGCACGGAGTTCGGGCAGCGGGAGATGGTCAACCTGTGGGGCCGCGGCCCGGAGTTCGTCGGCGCGTACCAGTCCATCGCCTGGTTCTACGCGGCGACGACCGGCCAGATCTCCATCCGGCACGGCATGCGCGGCCCCTGCGGTGTGATCGCGACCGAGCAGGCGGGCGGTCTGGACGCCGTGGCGCAGTCGCGGCGGCTGCTGCGCACGGGCACCCGCGTGGTGGTCAGCGGCGGAACGGACGCGTCGCTGTGCCCGTACGGCCTGGTCGCCCAGCTCAGCAACGGGATGCTGAGCCGGTGCGCCGATCCCGAGCGGGCGTACGCGCCGTTCGACGCGGACGCCGCCGGATACGTGCCGGGCGAGGGCGGCGCGCTGCTGATCGTGGAGGACGCCGACCACGCCCGCGACCGGGGCGCGGCCCGGATCTACGGGGAGATCGCCGGCTACGGCGCCACGTTCGACCCTCCGCCCGGCTCGGACCGGCCGCCGACCCTGCGGCGGGCGATCGAGCACGCCCTGGCCGACGCCGGGATCGCGCCGTGCGACGTGGACGTGGTGTTCGCCGACGCCATGGGCGTCCCCGAGCTGGACCGGACGGAGGCCGACGCCGTCACGGCGGTGTTCGGGCCGGGCCGGGTGCCGGTCACCGCGCCGAAGACCATGACCGGGCGGCTGTACGCGGGCGGCGCCTCGCTGGACCTGCTGGCGGCGCTGCTGTCGATCCGGGACGCGGTGATCCCGCCGACCGTGGGGGTGCGCGACACCGCGGTGGACGGGCTCGACCTGGTGCTGGACGAGCCGCGCCAGGCCGCGGTGCGCAACGCGCTCGTCGTCGCCCGCGGCCACGGCGGGTTCAACGCGGCCATGGTCGTCCGCGCGGCCGGCTAGGCGGGGACCCGGTCCCCGCGGAGCCGGACCCGCGCCGGGCAGGGAAGGGAGAACGCAAGTGAGCCAAATCCTCGTCGTCGTCGCCCTGATGGGCAACGCCGTCGCAATGGGGGTGTTCTGCGCGACCGTCCTTGGCGGCGTCCCCCTGCTGATGGCGCTGCCCGGCGAGCAGTACGTGCACGCGCACGGGTTCCTGGCCACCCGCTACGACCCGTTCATGCCGGTCACGATCGCGCTGACGGCGCTGGCCGACCTGGCGCTGGCCGCGGCCGCGCCGGGCTGGGCGGGGCGGCTGGCGGCCGGGGCGGCGGGCCTGCTGATGCTCTCGGTGATCGCGGTGTCGCTCACCAAGAACGTCCCGATCAACCACTGGGTGGCCGCGCAGGACCCGTCGTCGCTGCCGCCCGACTGGGCCGAGCGGCGCGGCCGGTGGCGGCGGTGGAACGCGGTGCGTACCACGCTGGCGGGCACGGCGCTGGCGGCCAACGTGACCGCCGCCATGTTCATCGTCGTGTGAGGGTCATCGTCGTGTGAGCACGGGTCATCGTCGTGTGAGCACGCCGGGTCCCGGCGGCCCGTCCGCGAAAGGGCGGTGATCGGAAGCGTTTCTCGCTTTCTGGTCACCGCCCTTTCGATTGTCCAAAACCGCGGGGTCTTCAGTCCGAAATCAACGGCACCCTGGTCCGCCGATCTTCGGCACCGTATACTCGCGTCAGAGTATTCGTAGACGGGGATTTTCATGGTCAAGCGTAAGGTCTCTAATCCGCTGGCGCTGGCAGTGCTCGCCGCCCTGTCCGAACGATCCATGCACCCCTACGAGATGGCCCAAGTGCTCAGGGAGCGCGGCAAGGAGCAGAGCATCCGGATCAACTACGGCTCGCTCTACACCGTCGTCGACTCCCTGACACGGGCCGGTTTCATCGAGCCGGTGGAGACCTTCCGGGAGGGAAGGCGTCCCGAGCGGACCGTCTACGCACTCACCGCCACCGGAAAAATCGAACTGAAAGAGTGGCTCAGCGAGATTCTGCGCACCTCGACCAAGGAGTACCCCGAATTCGAGGCGGGCCTGTCCCTGATGCCGGTGCTGCCGCCCGACGAGGTGGCCCCGCTCCTGCGTCAGCGGGTCGAGTCCCTGGAGATCAGGCTGACCGAGGTCCGCGCGTTCATGGATCAGATGCGGGCGGGCGGCCTGCGCCGCCTGTTCCTCATCGAGGCCGAGTACGAGGAGATGATGCTGCGCGCCGAACTGGCGTGGGTCAAGGGACTGGTCGAAGAAATGGAGAACGGCACCCTGGAGGACCTGGACATCTGGCGCCGCTGGCACCAGGGCCTGGAGTCCAGCCACCGGTTCGCGGTGCGGGAGACGAGCACGTTGTGAGCCGACGAGCCCCGGCAGGTGGTGCCGCACCCGCCGGGGCCACGCCCTCGATCGTCGCCAACGGGTGGCGGCCGGTCATTCGAGGACGATCCGCTTTCAGAATAACCGGACCGCTCCCCGCGGGCGCGATCGCCGACTGCGACCCGCGGGAGGTTCGCATGTCCGCTGACGGCCTGGCCATCGAGGTCAGGAATCTGACCAAGACCTATCCGGACGGCGTCCGCGCCTTGGACGGCGTCACGTTCGAGGTGCCGACCGGCACCGTGTTCGGCCTGCTCGGCCCCAACGGGGCGGGCAAGTCCACCACCATCAAGATCCTCACCACCCTCGCCCGGCCCGACTCCGGGCGGGCGAGGGTGGCCGGCCGCGACGTCGTGGCCGAGCCGGCGCGGGTGCGCCGCGCCATCGGCTACGTGGCCCAGCAGTCCGGGTGCGACCCGGCCGACACCGGACGGGAGAACCTGATGCTGCAGGGCCGGCTCTACGGGCTGGGCGGCCGCGCGCTGCGCGAACGCGCGGACGGCCTGCTGGAGCGCTTCGGTCTGACGGACGTCGCCGACCGCCTCGTCAAGACCTACTCCGGCGGCATGCGCCGCAAGCTCGACGTCGCCATGGGGCTGGTGCACGAGCCCCGCGTGCTGTTCCTGGACGAGCCCACCACCGGTCTGGACCCCGAGGCCCGCGTCGCGCTGTGGAGGGAGATCGGCGCGATGGCCCGGGCCGGCATCACCGTCGTGCTCACCACGCACTACCTGGAGGAGGCCGACGAGCTGGCCGACGCCCTGGCCATCCTCGACCGGGGCACGGTGGTCGCGCAGGGCTCGCCCGAGGGCCTGAAGAAGGCGCTGCAGGGCGACTCGGTCCAGGTCCAGCTGACCGAACCGGCGGAGAGCCGCACGGTCAAACACGCCCTGGCCGACGTGGGGGGCGTGCACGACATCGTGGTGTCCGGGCGCGAGGTCCGCGCCCGCGTCGACGCCGGCGCCTCCAGCGCGCCCGCGGTGCTGTCGGCGCTGGAGTCGGCCGACCTGCGGGTGGCGTCGGTGACGCTGTCGGCGCCCACCCTCGACGAGGTGTACCTGCGGCACACGGGGCGCTCCTTCCGCAGCGCCCAGGAGGGCGACATCACATGACCGCCGCCGTGATCCACTCGTACCACATGGCGCTGCGCGACCTGCGGGCGTTCGTCCGCCAGCCGTTCTACCTGGTCGCCACGCTCGTCCAGCCGGTCATCTGGCTGCTGCTGTTCGGCAAGCTGTTCGCCCCGCTGATGGAGACCACCCATACCACCGACTCCTACATCGGCTTCCTGACGCCCGGCGTCGTGGCGATGACCGCGCTGTTCGCCAGCGGGTGGAGCGGGATGGTGTTCGTGGTGGAGATGGAGCAGGGGACGCTCAACCGCCTGCTGGTCACCCCCGTGCGGCGCGGCGCCCTCATCACCGGGCGGGTGATCCACCAGGCCCTGTCGGTGACCCTGCAGAGCCTGATCATCCTGGCGATCGCGCTGGCCACGGGAGCGCGCTTCCGCGGCGGTCCGCTGATCATGCTGGTGTTCCTGGCCTGCGTGGCGCTGATCACCGTGGCGTTCGCCTCGCTGTCCAACGCCCTGGGGCTGCTGACCCGCAGCCAGGAGTCGGTGATCTCCATCGCCCAGTTCCTGGTGCTGCCGCTGGCGTTCCTGTCGGCCACGTTCGTGCCGCGCCGGGTGATGCCCGGCTGGATGGACGCCGTCGCCGGCGGCAACCCGGTGAACTGGCTGGTGGAGATCGGACGGGAGACCCTGTACGACGGGGTCGACTGGGGCTTCGTGCTGGCGCGGGCGGCCGGGCTGCTGGTCGTCGCGCTCGTGTGCGCGTGGCTGTCGACGCTGGCGTTCCGCGCCTACCAGAAGCAAGTGTGATCTCCTGGGACCGACCCTCCGGGCCCGTCTCGCCGGGTCCGCGTCTCGAGCCCCGGAGCCCGGGCCGTCCCCGCCACGGCCCGGGCTCCGGCCGTCCGTCCCGGCTCAGGCCACGCGGGCGGGGGCGGCCTTCTCCGGCGACCGTTCGCGGGCGCGCTGCTCCTCCTCCAGCCGCCGCGGCAGGGCCAGCGAGTACAGCGGCAGCGCCGACGCGGTGGTGAGGACGGCCACCAGCACGAGCATGGCGAACACCTCACGGGTGATCATTCCCTGGGCCAGCCCGATGTTGATGAAGATCAGGATCATCAGGCCGCGCGCGTTCATCAGCGCGCCGACCGCGTACGACTCGCGCGGCCCGAAGCCCAGCCCGCGCATGGCCAGCGAGCACCCGAAGAACTTGCCGGCGAACGCCGCGAGCAGGATCAGCAGGAACGACAGCAGCATGGCGCCGCCGCCCAGGCCGTTCAGCTGGGTGTTCAACCCGGAGAAGGTGAAGAAGATGGGCAGCAGCAGCACCGACACGACGTTCATCATCCGGTCGTGCAGGATCCGCCGGAACTCCGCGTCGCGCGGCATGGTCAGCCCGGCGACGAAGCCGCCGAACACCGAGTACACGCCGATCCAGTCGGTCAGCCAGCCCGCCGTCAGCGGCACCAGCACCACCAGGTAGGTCTGTCCGAGGCTCATGTCCCCGGCGCGGGCGACGGCCCGGCCGAGCGGACGCAGCAGCGGACGCACGACGCCCAACGCCACCGCCGCGAACACCAGCGACAGGACGATCGTGCGCAGCGCCGACCCGCTGCCCGAGCCCAGGTGCACCGCGCTCAGCACCGCCAGCAGACACCACGCCGCCGCGTCGTCGATGGCGGCCGCCAACAGCGACAGCCGTCCCAGCCGCGAGTTGTGCAGGTCGCGTTCATACAGGATCCTCGCGAGCATGGGAAACGCGGTCAGCGACAGCGCGCCGCCCATGAAGGCGGCGAACAGCCAGGGGTCGACGTCCGGCCGCGACAGCTGCGACGACAGCGCCAGCCCCGCGGCTCCCCCGAGAAGCAGCGAAGGGACGATGCCGGACACCGCCAGCACGACCGGCCGGTGCAGCCCGCCGCGCTCCTCGCCGCCGTGGTCGAGACCGGCGCCGACCAGGAACATGTACAGGGTGAGGCCGATGGTGCTGAGCACGTAGAGGATCGACTTCACCTCGGGCGGGAACAGGGCCTGCTGCGCGTCGGGGAACAGCCAGCCGAACAGCGTCGGCCCGAGCAGCACGCCGGCCACCATCTCGCCGAGCACCCGGGGCTGCCACACCATCAGCGCCAGTCGGCCGCACACCGCAGACGTGAGCAGGATGACGACCACCGCCGGAAGGACCTTCAGGACCAGTTCCAGGTTCTTGTCCGTGGCGGCGGCCGCGACAGTGTGAGCGTCCATTGCACCTCCACTGCGGCCCTTTCGAGCCGCGTCGACCACTGCCGCCGATCCTGTTAAGCGGAAGTGGTGACGGGCTGGTGGCCCGGTCGAGGTGCGCTGGTGTCCGGCCGGTCGTCCACCGGCTCGGCTCGGCCGGAGCGTCCGGCCGCTAGAGCCGGCCCGTCCGTGAAGGGAAGACCCGGCGCGTCGGTTGAGGGGCGCCGGTGTCGTGCAGCACGACGCGACCGCGCGCCATGATGACGATGTCGTCGAACAGGTCGAGCACGTCCTCGCGGTGGGTGACCACGACGGTGGTCCGGCCGCGCCGCTCCCGCAGCACGTCGGCGAGCACGGCGCGTCCGGTCGCGGCGTCGAGCGCCTCGGTGGGTTCGTCGAGCAGCAGCACCTCCGGATCCGCCAGCAGCGCACGGGCGAGCAGGAGCCGCTGGCGCTGTCCGCCGGACAGGCGCCGGCCTCCCGCCCCCACGGGGGTCGCCAGTCCGTCGGGCAGCGCGTCCAGCCACTCCCCCAGGCGGACCCGGTGCAGCACGGCGCGCAGTTCGGCGTCGTCGGCGTCCGGTTTGGCCATGAGGAGGTTGCCGCGGACGGTCGTGTCGAACAGGTGCGCGTCCTGGTACATGCCGCGCGCCGGCCGCAGCAGCGCCAGTCCTTCGGTTGGCTGGACGAGTCCGGCGAGGACCTCCAGCAGCGTCGACTTGCCCGCCCCGCTCTCGCCGATCACGGCGACCGAGCGCCCGGAGGGCAGGTCGAGGTCGACGCCGTCCAGCGCGGGCACGTCCCCGAAGCGCACGCGCACGCCGCGCAGCGCGACGTGCCCCGCCGCGGAGGTGCGGCGCGGCGGCTCGTCGGGCGGGAGCGGGGCGTCGCGCCGCAGCAGCCGCCGCACCCGGGCCAGCGCCGGACGCAGTTCGGCGTGGCGCTGCGCGGCCGTGATCATGGGCAGCACCGCGTCGATGGCGACCAGCGCGGTCAGCGCCAGCACGGCGCCGGTCACCGCGCCCGCCTCCGCCGACGCCGCGGCGACGCCGACCGCGGTCAGCCCCTGCACGGCGGCGCCGGCCGCGAGGGCCGCGGCGGACACCGCGCCGCCGCGGCGTTCCAGACGCGCCATCCGCCGCGCCTGGCGTTCGGCCGCGGCCGTCGCGCGGTCCACCGCGCCGAACGCCTCCAGGTCGGGGCGGCCGTCGGTGAGGTCGATGACGCGCGCCGCCAGGTCGGCGCGGGCCGCCGCCAGGCGCGCGCCCAGCCGGCGGGTCGCTGCGGCCGCCCCCGCCGGGATCGCCAGGCCCGCCGTGAGCGCGCCCGCCGCCATCACCGCGCCCGAGGCGGGATGCAGGATCCAGCAGAACACGACGGCCGCGGCGCCGGCCGCGGTCGCCGTGACCGCCGGCAGGGTGCAGCGCAGCCGCATGTCCTGGCCGGCCTCCAGGTCCGCGACCATGTGCGTCAGGGCCTCGCCCGCGCGGGCGGGCGCGGGTCCGGCGCCGCGCGCCAGGCGGCGGTACAGCCGCACGCGCAGCGCGGCGGCGCGGCCGAGCGCGGCGTCATGACCGGCCAGCCGTTCCAGATAGCCGAACACGCCCCGGGCGGTCGCGAACGCGCGGACGCCGACGATCGCCAGGCCCAGCGCCGACAGCTCCGGCCGCTCGGCGGCCCGGGCGATCAGCCAGGCCGCCGAGGCGGTCAGGCCCAGCGCGCACAGCCGCGCCGCGACCCCCGCCAGGACGGCCGCCGCGGTCATCTGCGCACCTCCTCCACGACGCGTCCGTCGCTGAGCCGGATCACCCGGTCGGCGTCCGCCAGCAGGGCGGGCCGGTGCGCGACCAGCACCGCGGTGCGGCCGCGCAGCAGCCCCCGCGCCGCCTGCACGACGGCGCGCTCGCTGTCGGGGTCCAGCCGCGCGGTCGGCTCGTCGAGCAGCAGGATCGGGGCGTCGCGCAGGTAGGCGCGGGCCAGCGCGATGCGCTGCCGCTGTCCCGCCGACAGCCCCGCCCCGCGCTCGCCGAGCACCGTGTCCGGCCCGTCGGGCAGCGACTCCACGAAGCCGCGCGCATGCGCGGCGGCCAGGGCGCGGTCCACCGCGTCCGCCGAGGCGCGCGGCGCGCCCAGCCGGACGTTGTCGGCCACGGACTCGGCGAACAGGTGCGGGGTCTGCGGCACCCAGGCGATCTGGCGGCGCCAGGCGGCCAGGTCCAGGTCGCGCAGGTCGACGCCGCCCACCAGGACGCGCCCCTCGTCCGGCGTCACCAAGCCCAGCAGCACGGCCAGCAGCGTGGACTTGCCCGCGCCGCTCGGGCCGGTCAGCGCCACCGCCTCGCCGCGCCGGATCACCAGGGACACCCGGTCGAGGGCGGCCCGCTCGCCGTAGCGGACGCTGACGTCCTCCAGACGGATGTCGCCGTCGCCGGGCGGAAGGATCCGGCCGGTCGGCCGGGGCGCGGCCCGGCCGAGCACGCGCGCGGTCTCCTCGGCCGCGGCGAGCGCTTCGGCGGAGGCGTGGAAGCGGCTGCCGAGGGCGCGCAGGGGCAGGAACACCTCGGGGGTGAGCACGATCACCAGCAGCGCCGTCCGGTAGGCGATGTCGCCGTCCAGCAGCCGCAGCCCCACCGGCACGGCGACCAGCGCGACCGACAGCGTGGCCACCAGTTCCAGCACGAGCGCGGACAGGAACGCGATCCGCAGCACGCGGCGGGTGGCGCGGCGGTGCGCCTCGGCCATCCGCCGCACTTCGCCCTCCTGGTGGGCGGTGCGGCTGAAGGCGCGCAGCGTCGACATGCCCGCGAGCACGTCGCGGAAGTGGCCGCCGAGCCGCTCCAGGCGCCGCCACTGCAGGCGGGTGGCGTCGCGGGTGTACCGGCCGACCAGCACGCCGAAGATCGGAATGAGCGGCAGGGTGACCATCACCGTCAGGCCCGCCGCCGCGTCGGCGGTCAGCAGCCGCACCAGCACCAGCGGCGGCACCGCGGCGGCCGCGGCCAGCTGCGGCAGATAGCCGGTCAGGTACGGGTCGAGCGCGTCCAGGCCCCGCACGATCAGCGTGGGGCCGCCGCGGACCCGCAGCAGCGCCGCCCGAACGTCGGCCTTGGCCCGTGCGGCGGCGCGGTGGGCCAGGGCCGCGGCCGCCCACGACGTCAAGGCGCGCAGCGCGACGACCCCCGCCAGCCACGGGAGCGGGCCGGCGTCCGGCGGCGCCAGCGCCCGGACCAGCAGTTCCGCCTGGGCGACGACGAGGGCGCCGTGGAGCACCGCCAGCGGCGCCAGAGCGCACAGCAGCCGTCGCCGATCGACCCCGGGCAGGTCCGCGGGTGTCACGGGCCGTGTCTTCACAGGCCGTGTCTTCACAGGCCGCGCCTTCACAGGTAGGTGGGAGCCGTGACACGGTGCCGGAACAGCCACCACACCCAGGCCTGGGCGGCCACGAGGACGGGCAGCAGCACGGCGGTCGTCACGGCCACGAAGGACGCGGACTCGGTGACCGACTCCCGCAACGGCAGTCGCGCCCCCACCACCAGCGGGATCACGGCCATGCCGATCGACGTGAGGGCGAACGTGACGCGCTCGCCGGACGGGCCGGCGACCGTCCGCGCCCGCTCGTAGGGCGCGCCGCGCAGCCGCAGGACCGCGAAGGCCAGCCCGTGCAGGCCGAACAGCACCCAGGTCGCCGCCACGCCGATGAGGGGGAACAGCGAGCCCGGCGGGTCGAGCCGGTAGAGCAGCACGGTGCCGACGGCCCAGCCCCAGGCGCCGGTGACCGTCCAGCTTCCGGCGGTGATGGCGCCGTCCCAGAACAGCTGCCAGAGCGGCGCCCCGAGGCGGCCGCGCAGCCAGAGCCCCGCGTCCCGGACCACCCAGCCGACGAGCAGCACGGCGATCGACTCGTAGAGCGCGCCGAACAGCGCCTCCTCCAGGCCGTTGAGCAGCCCGATCAGCAGCCCGGCGGTGAGGATCAACCAGATCTCGT
This sequence comes from Actinomadura viridilutea, assembly GCA_003001795.1. Taxonomy (GTDB): domain Bacteria; phylum Actinomycetota; class Actinomycetes; order Streptosporangiales; family Streptosporangiaceae; genus Spirillospora; species Spirillospora viridilutea. The sequence goes on from PVNI01000003.1 coordinate 438,888, forward strand.
TGCCGAGGAAGAAGGGCGCGAACGCGGCGATCACCAGGCGCCGCTCCCGGGCGTCGCGGCCGAGGAAGAACAGCGCCATGCCGGCGCCCAGGTCGGTGCCGGCCAGCACGAAGTAGCCGACGGCCGCGACGGCCAGCAGGCCGATGGCGAGGATGTCCATGAGCGTTCCCTGTCAGCGTCAGCGTGCGGTGGCGGTCAGAACTGCGGCACGGGCTCGGGCTCCTCGTCGGGGACGGGCGGCACGCCGAGGGTCGCCCCCTCCGGACCGCGCCGGGCGTACCTGGCCAGCAGCCAGGCGTCCAGCGCGATCAGCGCGGCGAACAGCGCGGTGAAGGCGATGAGGGTGAGCCGCATGCTCCCGGCCGACACCGAGGGGGACAGCGCGTCCTCGGTCAGCAGCACCTGGTTGATCGCCCACGGCTGGCGGCCGACCTCGCGGAACACCCAGCCGGCGACGGCGGCGACGAACGGCAGGACGATGGACCAGGTCAGCAGCCGCCGGCAGAACCGCGTGACGGCCCCGGCGCGGGTCCGGTAGGCCAGGGCCAGGTTCACCGCGGTCAGCACGAGCAGCACCGTGCCGAGGTTGATCATCAGGGCGGCCGGGATGTCGATCCAGTCCGGCGGGCTGTAGTCGCCGGGCCCGAACCTGGCGGCCAGCTCCGCCTGCAGCCGTTCCCGCTCGGCGGTGTCGCCCCGGCTGACCGCGTACTTCATCGGGAGGTGCCCGGCGACCACCCGGAACTGGTTGAAGCCGACCCCGACGGTGAAGAGCGCGGCGGGCGCGGCCACGATCAGACCGGTGCGCAGCGACCGGCGGAACACCTCCTCGTCGGCGCCGCGGCGCCGCAGGTGGTAGGCGCTGACGCCCGCCACGAACAGGCCGCCGGCCAGCAGCCCCGCGCCGGCCACGTGGGCCAGTGCGATCAGCGCGTCCGGGTTGGCGAGCAGCGCGGCCCGGTCCACCAGCACCATCCGGTCGCCGCGCCGCTCGGCGCCGACCGGGTTCTGCAGCCACCCGTTGGCGGCGATGACCCAGTACGCCGAGGCGTAGGCGGTGAGGGCGACGACCCACAGCAGCGCCAGGTGGACCCACCGGTTGATCCGCCCCCAGCCGAAGATCCACAGGCCGAGGAACGTGGATTCGATGAAGAACGCGACGAGCGCCTCCATCGCCAGCGGGGCGCCGAACACGTCCCCCGCCACCGTGGTCAGACCGCTCCAGCTCAGGCCGAACTGGAACTCCATGACCAGGCCGGTGACGATGCCCATGCCGTAGTTGATGACGTAGAGCTGACCCCAGAACCTGGTCATCCGCCAGTGCGCGTCGGAGCCGGACGCGGTGGCGCGCGTCTGGACCGCCGCCACCACCACGGCCAGCCCCAAGGTCAGCGCCACGAACAGGAAGTGCGCGCCGGAGGTGATCGCGAACTGCAGGCGCGCGAGGTCGAGCGTCTCGGCGTCCATGCCCGCATCGTCCCGGCCTTCGGCGGCCGTGTCGTCGGCCGCGGGATGACATGTCGTCGTCTCCCTCGGGAGACAGACAGTCGCCATGTTTACAGGAATAGTAGTCATGTATATCATTTGCCCGACCGTGTCTTCGAAGGGGTGTGATGAGGCTCCACCGCCCGCCGCGGGGACTGCTCCTCGACGCGGCGATCGCCGCCGCCACCCTGGCGCTGGTGCTCGGCGCGGCCGTCACGCAGGACGGCCCGGGCCCCGCCGCCGGCCAGATCGCCGCCGCGGTCGCCGCCTGCGGCGCGCTGGCGCTGCGCCGCCGCCACCCCGTCGCCGTCCTGGTGCTGACCCTGGTGCTGACGGCGGTGTCGGGCGCGCTCGGCGAGTCGGGCGGCCCCGTCTTCGTCGCCTACATCGTCGCCCTCTACACCGCCGCCGCGGAGGGGCGGCTGCCCGTGGCGGTCGTCCTCGCCGTGGTGGGGTTCATGGGCATGCTCCTGCACGGCGCCGTCGACGAGCGCGGCTCGGTCCAAGGGCAGGAGGAGAACGCCGTGCTGGTGGCCGGCTGGCTGCTGGCGGTGCTGGCGGTCGGCGGGGTCACCTGGAACCGCCGCGCGTACCTGGCCGAGGTGGAACGGCGCGCCGCCGAGGCCGAGCGCGGCCGCGAGGCCGACGGGCGCCGCCGCGCCACCGAGGAGCGCATGCGCATCGCCCGCGAGCTGCACGACGTGCTGGCGCACAACATCTCGCTCATCAACGTGCGGGCCGGGGCGGCGCTGTTCCACCTCACCGAGGGGCGCCTCGACGGCCCCGCGCTGCGCGCCGAGCTGGTCGAGGCCCTCACCGTCATCCGGGACGCCGGACGCGACGCCGGCCGCGAGCTGCGCGCCACCCTGGGCGTGCTGCGCAACGCCGACGACGCCGACCCGACGGCGCCGTCCCCCGGCCTGGCCTCCCTGCCCGACCTGGTCGCCACGGCCGGACGCGCCGGACTCCAGGTCAGCACCACCGTCCAGAACACGCCGCCCCGCATGCCCCCCGAAGTCGACCTTGCGGCCTTCCGCATCGTCCAGGAGGCGCTGACCAACGTCGCGCGCCACGCCCGCGCCAAAGAGGCCGTGGTGCGCATCCATGCCGAGTCCGACGACCTGTACATCCACGTCGAGAACACGGGGGCCGGCGCGGCCGCCCCCGGGAACGGCCCCGGCTACGGCATCCGCGGGATGCGCGAGCGCGCGGCGGCGCTGGGCGGCGACCTGCGCGCCGGACCGTGCGGCGACGACGGATTCCGGGTCACGGCCAGGCTGCCGCTGCGGGAGCGATCATGATCAACGTTCTGCTCGCCGACGACCAGACCCTCGTGCGCGTCGGGTTCCGCTCCATCCTGGAGGGGCAGCCCGGCATCGCCGTCGCCGGGGAGGCCGGCGACGGCGCCGAGGCCGTGCGCCGCTGCCGCCGGCTGCGCCCCGACGTCGTGCTCATGGACATCCGCATGCCGGGCATGGACGGCATCCAGGCCACCCGGCACCTCGTCGCCGACCCCCTGCTCGGCGACCTGAAGATCATCATTCTGACCACCTACGAGCTCGACGAGTACATCTACGGGGCGCTGCGCGCCGGGGCCAGCGGCTTCCTGCTCAAGGACATCGAACCCGCCGAGCTGATCCACGCGGTGCGGGTGGTGGCCCGCGGGGACGCGCTGATCGCCCCGTCGGTCACCCGCCGCCTCATCGCCGACCTCGCCGGACGCGTCGACCCGCAGGCCGCGGCTCCCTGCCTGGAGGTGCTGACCGACCGCGAACGCCAGGTGCTGGGGCTGATCGCCGAGGGCCTGTCCAACGCCGAGATCGCCGAACGGCTGCACGTCAGCCCCGCCACCGCCAAGACCTACGTCAGCCGCATCATGACCAAGCTCGGCGCGCGCGACCGCGCCCAGCTGGTCGTGTTCGCCTACGAGACGGGCGTGGTCACTCCTCGCCGCCTGCTCTGCTGACGGCTCGGCGAGCCGTCGGCCCCATCAGCCAGGGGATCGCCTCCGCCGTCCGGGCGACCCCCGGGACACGGGCCGCCGCCCGCGCCCGAGGACCGGCGTGAGCGGCGGCCCGTGGCGACGCCGTCCGTCGAACGACCCCAGGGTCAGACCTGGCCGAGGATCTTGGAGGCGATCAGCTCGAGGCGGTCCAGGCGCGGCCGAGTGAGCCATCGGCTTGGTCCGCCCCGCCTCCTGGCAGGCCGCGCGGAACCCGGAGGCGCCGCGCCTGCGCGCCCGCAAGATCCACGCGGTTGCGGCGCGCCACGGGCATCGGCGGCTGGTGCTGGGCGCGTGAGGCTGCGGGGTGTTCCGCAACGACCCGGACGAGGTTTCGCGGGCGTTCGCCGACCCGCCGGCGCCGGGCGTTTCGACCACGTGGTGTTCGCCGTGTGGGACGCCGCCAAGAGCGCGCCCCGCCAGGCCGCCTTTCGAATGCGTCCTCGCCCCGCTGACCGCCTGACGCGTCCTCACCCGTCGCCGGCCGGGCCGGTTCCGGCGTCGGCCGGGCGCGTGCGGACGTAGGACTCCAGACCGCGGATGAGCAGGTCGAGGCCGAATTCGAACCGGTCGTCCCCGTCCCCGGTCATCAGCTCGTCGACATGCCGGACGGTGTTCGGGAACCGGTCGGGCGGCAGGCTGACGAGGTAGGAGCGGACCTGGCCCAGGAAGTCGGCCATGTACTGCTCGCGCCCCTTTCCGCTGGCGCGCTGCTTGGCCAGGTGCAGCGAGCCCTCGTACACGTGGGCGGTCACGTACAGCGCGAGCAGGTCGAGCGTCCAGGCGGCGATCTGCGGCGGCACCCCGCCCGCCAGCATGATCGACAGCAGGCCCTCGCTGAGGCGCATCGCGTTGGGCCCGGTGGGGATGGTGGCCATCGACGCGCGGGCGATGTCGGCGTGCGCGCCGAGCACCCGATACATCTCCCGGGCCGCCTCCCTGAGCTGCTCGCTCCAGCGCTCCGGATCGGGCTCGGGGATCCGCATCTCCCCCGCGACCCGTTCGAGCATGAGCTCCAGCAGCTCCTCCTTGCCGGAGACGTGCGCGTAGAGGGACGCGGGGCCGGTGCCCAGTTCCTGGGCGACGCGGCGCATGCTCACCGCGTCCAGGCCCTCGGCGTCCAGCACCCGCAGCGCGGCGTCGACGATGCGCTCCTGGCTGAGCGGTCGGCGCGGCGGCCCGGCCGTCTTTCGCCTGCTGCGCCAGGGCGGTGCGGGCACCTCCGGGACGCCGGTGTCCGACACAGGACCTCCCCGTCTTTGCGACATATCTTGACTAGCCGCGGATGCGATATATCTTCTCTGTAGGCGAGAGAGAACGCGGCCCTTCTCTGCATACCCGCGAACAGTGTACGTGTGACGAACAGCGTTCCTGTTGTGGAACACTGTTCGTATAAGCGAACAACGTTCGATCCGGCGACTGCCCCACCGGACGCGACCCTCCAGGAGAACTCGATGACCGACACGGACGCCGCCCCCGCCTACCGGTGGCGCTGGGCGGCCCTCATGGTGATCCTCGCCGGCGAGGTCATGGACATGCTGGACGCGCTGATCACCACGATCGCCGCGCCCACCATCCGCGCCGACCTCGGCGGCTCGGCCGACACCATCCAGTGGCTGACCGCCGGCTACACCCTCGCCATGGCGGTCGGCCTCATCACCGGCGGACGGCTCGGCGACCTCTACGGGCGCCGCCGCATGTTCCTGCTCGGCGCCGCCGGCTTCACCCTGGCCTCGCTGCTGTGCGCACTGGCCCAGTCGCCCGGCATGCTGGTCGGCTCGCGCGTGGCGCAGGGCCTGTGCGGCGCGCTGATGCTGCCCCAGGGCCTCGGCATGATCAAGCACATGTTCCCGCCGAAGGAGATGGGCACGGCGTTCGCCGCCTTCGGCCCGATCATGGGGCTGTCCTCGGTGGGCGGACCGGTGCTGGCCGGCTGGCTGACCGACGCCGACCTGTTCGGCACCGGCTGGCGGATGATCTTCCTGGTCAACCTGCCGCTGGGCCTGGCGGCCGTGCTGGCGGGCCTGCGCTACCTGCCCCGCGAGGAGGGCGGCGGCGCGGTCCGCCTCGACCTGCCCGGCGCCGCCCTGGCCGCGCTCGGCGCGGGCCTGCTGGTCTACCCGCTCGTCCAGGGCCGCGAGCTGGACTGGCCCGCGTGGATCTTCGGCCTGCTCGCCCTGTCGGTCGCGGTGTTCGGCGTCTTCGGCTGGCACGAGACGCGCCGGCAGCGCGCCGGCGGCGACCCGCTGGTGCTCCCCGGCCTGTTCCGCAAGCGCGGCTTCACCGCGGGCCTGCTGGTCGGCACGGTGTTCTTCTCCGGCATGACCGGGCTCGCCCTGGTGTTCACCCTCTACCTGCAGATGGGGCTCGGCTACAGCCCGCTGAAGGCCGGGCTGTCCCAGGTGCCGTGGTCGCTGGGCATCGTCATCGGCTTCGGCGCGGCGCAGGCCGTGCAGCGGTTCGGCCGCTCCGTCATCCACGGCGGCACCGCCATCATGGCCGCCGGGATCGCGGGCATCGTGCTGACCCTGCACATCGCGGGCGTCGGCGTCGGGCCGTGGCAGCTCGCCCCCGCCCTGATCGTCTGCGGCGCGGGCATGGGCCTGCTCATGGCCCCGTTCTTCGACATCGTGGTGGCCGGGGTGGAGCCGCACGAGACCGGCTCCGCGGGCGGCACCCTCACCGCCGTCCAGCAGTTCGGCAGCGCGCTCGGCGCCGCCGTGCTCGGCACCGTGTTCTTCGGCCTGCTCGGCGGGCAGGTCGCCGCCGAGGTCGACCACGGCGCGCCGGCCCTGCGCGAGCGGCTGGCCGCCGCCTCCGTCGCCGCCGCCGACCAGGACCGCATCGTCACGGGACTGCGCGCGTGCGGGCGCGATCGCGCCTCGGTCGAGGACGGCACCGAGGTGCCGGCCTCCTGCGTGCGCCTGGAGCGGGACGTGGCCGCCGTCGCGTCCGCCGCTCCGGCCTCGGCCCCCGCCATCCGCCAGGCGGTCGGCGCGGCCGCGGACCGCTCGGCCAAGGAGGGCTTCAGCGACGCGATGACCGCCACGTTGTGGGTCGTCATCGGGATGATGGGGATGACGTTCCTGCTCACCTTCCTGCTGCCCCGGCGCGCCCGTCCGCAGGAGGACGCCTCCGGCGACGGCGCCCCCGACCCCGCCGCCCAGGCGACCGCCTGACACCGGCGTCCTCGCCTTGCACGCCCTCGCACGGGGCCCTGGCAGAAGACGGGCAGCCGCCGCCCGCGCCCGAGAACCGGCGCGGGCGGCGGCCCGTGGCGACGCCGTCCCGCTGGACGCCCCCCAAGGTCAGACCTGGTCGAGGACCTTCGAGGCGATCAGCTCGAGGTGGTCCAGGTCGCTCAGGTCGAGGACCTGCAGGTAGACGCACTCGGTGCCGATCTCGGCGAGCCTGCCGAGCTTGTCGACGACCTCGTTGGGCGTTCCGGCCAGCCCGTTCTGGCGCAGCTCGGGCACCTCGCGGCCGATGGCGTCGGCCCGCCGTTTGACCTCCGCCTCGTCCTGGCCGACGCACACCACCTGCGCCGCCGAGTACACCATCGGCTTGGTCCGCCCGGCCTCCTGGCAGGCCGCGCGGACCCGCTCGTAGGCGGCGCGGGTGTCGTCGACCTGGCAGAACGGCACGTTGAACTCGTCGGCGTAGCGGGCCGCCAGCCGCGGGGTGCGCTTGGCGCCGAGGCCGCCGAGCAGGATCGGCGGGCCGCCCGGCTGGGCGGGCTTGGGCAGCGCCGGCGAGTCGGTCAGCGCGTAGTGGGCGCCCTCGAAGGAGAACGTCTCACCGGCGGGCGTCCGCCACAGCCCGGTGATGATCTCCAGCTGCTCCTCCAGCCGCTCGAACCGCTCCTTCAGGCTCGGGAACGGAATGCCGTAGGCGGTGTGCTCGGCGTCGAACCAGCCGGTGCCGATGCCGAACTCCACCCGGCCGCCGCTCATCTGGTCGACCTGCGCCACCGAGATCGCCAGCGGCCCCGGGTAGCGGAACGTGGCCGCCGTCATCAGCGTGCCCAGCCGGATCCGGGACGTCTCGCGGGCCAGCCCGGCCAGCGTGATCCAGGCGTCGGTCGGGCCCGGCTCCCCGGACACCTCGCCCATCTTGAGGTAGTGGTCGGAGCGGAAGAACGCGTCGAAGCCGAGGGCCTCGGCGGCCTTGGCGACCGACAGCAATGTCTCGTAACTCGCCCCCTGCTGGGGTTCGGTGAAGATCCGAAGACGCATGGGTCCATCCTCGTATCAGACGGGCCCCGCGCATGCCATGGGGCCCTGGAATCCCAGGGCCCCATGGCGTACCCGTCCGCGGACGGGTCACGCGCCGCGGCGCGCGGGCAGCACTTTCGTTGCTGCGGTGGCGGCGTTGTTGGCCGGGTTGGGATCGCGGGTCGAGGCGGTCACCTTGGCCCCGGAGCGCAACACGATGCCCGGCCGGAAACCGCCGCCGCGGCGCGGCCTGAGGGTGTAACGGAGCGTCCGCTCCCGCCCCGGCCGGATGGAGCCGAGGCGGCACGTCAGGAACCTCGGGTGCCGGACGCACTTGCCCCGCTGCATCCACACGACGTTCTTCATGCCGCCCGGCACCTTGACGGCGACGACCACGCCCCGGGCCCGGGACGGTCCCGCGTTGCGCACCCGCACCACGTAGGTGACGGCCCGGTCGGCCCGGATGCGGCCCGACGCCCGCTGCACCACCGACAGGTCGGCCGTCCGGGCCACCTTCACCAGCGGGAAGGCGCGGCTGACCGTGGGCGGCCGCCCCCACGTCACCGTGATCTTGCCGCCGACCGCCTGGCCCGGCCGGGCGTTCTCGGCCACCTTGGCGGTGAGCACGCCCACCACCGTCTGGCCCGGCCGGAGCGTGCCGAGCCGGCAGGACGCCACCCCGTGAGAGAACGAGCAGTTGCGCTGCCCGGACACGTACCGCAGCGGCTTGGGCATCCGCATCCGCAGCACCAGCGGGCCGAGCTTCCGGTGGCTCTTGTTGGTCACGGCGAAGGGCCAGTTGTAGGTGCGGCCCGGCATCAGCGGCCCGCGCGGAGCGGACGTGGTGATGATGAGGCCCTTCGTCGCCTTGGGCTTCCCGGCGGCCGTCGAGGCCCGGTTGTACACGCCGGTCCCCTCCGAAGGGGCGGAGACGCCCGCGGGCGGCCACGGCCGCGCCGCGGCGGCGTCCGCCCGCTCCGACGCCGGGACGGTTCCGAGCAGCGGCGCCGCCGCCAGCGGCACGACGAAGCCGCGCGCGACGACGCGCCCTCGCGCCTTCTTGATCATGATGGTCCCCCCGTGACCCCTGCCGATCAGAGCAGATCAGTTGTAGCGGGGAGACCGACGATCTCCTAGCGCGGCCGCGGCGTGTCGCACCGACCGTACGTCAACCTTTCGCCAAGCGACGGCCGTCGCGGCCGCCCCGCCCCGGCGGGCTGGCGCACCGGGGCCGCCTTCCCAGTCGCCCAGGCCCCGGCGCGCCAGGCTGAGACCCCTGCCGCTCGTCGCGCGGACGTCACGGCTCGGGGAGCGTGCTTCCCGCCGCGGCGGACCGGTGTCAGGCCGGGACGGGGCCGACGGGGGCGCTGACCTGAACCGGCGCCCCCAGTGTGCCCAGAGCGTCGGGACCGCAACAACCAGTCACACCTGGAAAGATTTCAGATCTCGCGAAAAGTCGGACCGGACCCGGTCAGCGACCCTCCGGCTCCCCGTACAGGGCGCGCAGGAAGGCCAGCGCCATCCGGCGCTTCTCCCCCGAATCGGCCTGCAAGTCGGCGAAGTAGGCGCTGAGCTCCTCCAGCTCGCGCAGCGTCACGGCCGTCTCGTCCGGCGCCTCGCCCCGCTCCGCGGACGGCTCGTCCCCCTCCGCGATGCGCATCAGGTCGCCGGGCTGCCACTCCAGCGCCGCCTCCACGGCGGCCCGGGTGCGCGCCTGCGGCCACCGCCCGGCCGACTCCAGGTTGTAGACGGTTTTCACGGTGACCTGGGCGCGTTCGGCGAGGCGCTCCTGCGTCAACCCGAGCGCCCCCCGGCGGGCCGCCACGTATTTGGCGACCCGGGCCCGATCCAGCTCACCGTTCATGCGTTTCAGCATGACGGAAACATTCCGGAACATCCAGTAATAAGACGTGGAATATTTCTTCCATCATCTTTTCCATTCATTGCCTGATTCTTCTCCGTTCCGCCGGACAAGCCGGGAATGTTCCTTCCATGGGGGTCAAGAACCGGGCGCGCCTGTCGTACAAGCTCGGCTACGCCGCCCGCAATCCGCACCGCATCGTCCCGTACGCGCGCCGACTGGCCCGCGACGCGTGGCTGCGGGCGCGGGCCCGCGACCACGTCAGCTTCTACCGGGCGGTGATGCGCTCGGACACGGCGCGCAGCCCGTACGGGGCGGTCGGCGCCGCCTCGCGTGCGCACTGGGAGCGGATCGGCCGCCTGCAGTTCGACTACCTGACCGGGCACGGCCTGACGCCCGGAGACCGGATGCTGGAGATCGGCTGCGGCAACCTGCGCGCCGGGCGACTGTTCATCCGGTACCTGGAGCCCGGGCACTACTACGGCGTGGACATCTCCCCCGACATCCTGCTCGCCGCTCAGGACACCATCGTCCGCGACGGCCTACAGGACCGCCTGCCACACCTGACACTCGTCCGCGACCTACGACTGGACTTCCTGCCCGAGGCGTACTTCACCGTCGTGCACGCGCACAGCGTGTTCTCGCACTCCCCCATCCAAGTCATCGACGAGTGCCTGGCGAACGTCGGACGGGTGCTGGCCCCCGGGGGCTTCTTCGACTTCACGTTCAACCGCACCGAGGGCGAGGAACACAACGTCCTGCGCGAGGACTTCTACTACCGCACCGACACCCTCATCACACTCGCCGCCAAGCACGGCCTGACCGCCCACCTCATGGACGACTGGGAACGCACAGGCCACCGCCAGTCCAAGCTACGCGTCACCCACGCTCACCCCGACACCTGACCACCCGATGCGACCAGAGTTGGCGAATCCAACTGAATGAAAACCTGTCCTTGCCGTCGTAGACTCCCAGGTCAGTAAGCGTCGGCCCCGCGCACGCGGGGATGATCCCCGGTAGGAGGCGTAGGCGGCCACACCACCGGCGTCGGCCCCGCGCACGCGGGGATGATCCCGAGACCGCCGCAATCTGGACGAGGGGGAGCTGGTCGGCCCCGCGCACGCGGGGATGATCCGCCAACGCACTCGATCTGCCTCCCGGCGTCCCGGTCGGCCCCGCGCACGCGGGGATGATCCGCCGCCGACGGGCGACTCGTCGTTCGGTGGCATGTCGGCCCCGCGCACGCGGGGATGATCCCGCGCAGTATGTTGCGGCGCCGGTCAGCGCGACGTCGGCCCCGCGCACGCGGGGATGATCCCAGTGCGAGCTGATTCGCGCAGAGCGGACAGCTGTCGGCCCCGCGCACGCGGGGATGATCCCCAGGTCGCAGGCGCGCAGACGGCCGAGACCAGGTCGGCCCCGCGCACGCGGGGATGATCCCGCCTGCACGCAGGTCCCGCACAGGTTCAGGTCGTCGGCCCCGCGCACGCGGGGATGATCCGAGGTGACTGAGCGGGTGGCGCTGGAGCGGCTGGTCGGCCCCGCGCACGCGGGGATGATCCGCGCGGCCCAGACCGGGAGGTCGCCGTGCTCGACGTCGGCCCCGCGCACGCGGGGCTGATCCCCACAGCTCGGGGGTGGTCAGGCGTCGGGGGCTGTCGGCCCCGCGCACGCGGGGATGGTCTCGCGTGCCCCCGGCATACATGGAGGTCGGAGCCAGCGGCCCCTGGCGGTGGCCGTCTCGCTGTTTGGTCAGTCAATGCAGCCGGTGATCGGCCCATCGGTGATGGTCATGGGGTCTTGCCCCTTTCTGACGCGCTTCGTGGTTGAAGTTCCGCGGCCGCGAATGCGCGCCCTCACCTCGAGGCCTCGGTAGCGGGGCGGGCCACGCCGCGCCGTGCCCAGCCCCGCCGTCTCGGGGCCGCACCCCCGAGGGGGAGACGCCAGCGGGCTGCGTCGGGGGGTGCGGCGTTGGTAGGGGCGGCGGCGTGGGACTTGGGGGAAGGTGCGCACCACGCGGCCGCCCCGGCTTACCAGTTCCAGTCGTCGGTGGAAGCCACCTGGTCCCGCAGCCGCGCCAGCAGGCCCCTGCGCCGCGGTTCATGACGGCGACGCGGCGAGGATGACGACTGAGACGGCGCCGGCCGCCATGCAGGTGCGGGCGGAGACCACAGCCCGGCCGTCATCCCGCCCGCCCCCGGCATGCTCGGCGCCTGCGGCGGAAGGACGAGGCGCACGCCCGCGTCCTCCAGGCGCCGCCCAAGCTCGGCGGGATCGGCTGCCTCGACCAGGTAGACGCGGCCGAACCTGTCACGCCAAGCGCCCCACAGGGTCGCAATCACTGCGGCTCCCTGAACGGGCGGCAGGCGCAATCCTGCCAGCCGCCGCACCGCTGTCTGCCGTGCAAGCACGGCCGCCCCTGCCATTGAGGCTGAGGCGGTGGTGGCGCGGCGATGGTCGGCGCAGTGTGTCGGCGGGCTAGCTGCTGGCCGAGGTGACCGGGGGTGTTGCCCTCTACGAGCACTCCGCCCCATATCGCCCACCAGCGACGGGTCCACTGGCCGTACCAGACGACCACTCCGGGGAAGCTGGCCCTGAGTGCGGATAGTTCGGCATGCCGCGCGGCGTCATGTCGGGAGTCATTCATCGGCTCTCACCGTGGCGATGGTTGAGGGAGGGGGATGCGCAGCCAGGCGCCGGGTATTCCATGCCGAGCCTCCGCAGAAGCGGGCAGCGCATCGAAGTGCGAGACAGTCCGCTGGGAGCCGCGCGATGGTGCGGGGTGCGCGGCGCGTCCGGGTCACCACTCCGGACGACCAGGCCGCACAGCCCCCGCCCGTCGAACTCCGCGGACGTCCGGGCAGGCAGCTGTGCGACGTTCGGGGGCGCAGCCGGCACGCAGGGCGGGCGAGCACCGGCTGCGGTTCTCCTCGACACAGCCAGCCTCTCCAGGGTCGTGACGTTCATGAGCTGGCCTCGTCGTGCCACTCGAACTCAGCCCACACAGCCTGGCCTTCGTCGTTTGCTTCGTGACCGAACCGATCGGCCAACACGGAGACGATGAGCAGCCCACGGCCGTACTCGGCGATGTCATCGGTACTTACGGGCGGTGTCCAGGCACCGCTACCTGCGTCAGCGACGGTGATCCGCGCGCATCCCGGAACGGTTGCGACGGTGACAGCGACCTTTCCGCCATCGCTTCCGCTGGGAGTGTGGCGCAGGGCATTGGTGACCAGTTCGCATGCCACGAGTTCGGCGTCATCAGTCCGAGGGGTGTCACCAAGCAAGCCGCGAACGAACGCCCTAATCGCCGGCACCATGGACGGCAGGCCCGGGTAGATCTGCGTCCAATCCATGGCCGCCTCTCAGCGTGATGCCTCCCTAACGCTCGGTGAGCGGGGTACCCAGCTTGCGACTGGGGTACCCCACTTGTCAAGCTATCCCCCAAGACCGATCGCCACTGTCACCCCGGAGCCCCTATGCAGCCCGCGTATCTGCGCATCGCCGACGATCTCCGCCGACAGATCGTCGACGGTCGCCTGGCTCCGGGCGACAAGATCCCCGGGCGGCGCGAACTCGCCGAGCTGCATGGTGTGTCCGACAAGATCGCCATGAGGGCCGTGCAGGTCTTGATAGCCGAGGGGTACGTCGAGTCACGATCTGGATCCGGCACTTACGTGCGGGAGCGTCCCCGGGTGCAGCGCCTGACCCGCTCGTGGTATCGCGAGGCACGCGGCCGGGGACGGTCGCCTTTTCGCGCGGATATGGAGTCGCAGGGCAGCACTGGGACGTGGCGGTCCAACTCGCGGACCGATGCGGCATCACCGGCGGTCGCCGAGCGGCTCGGCATCGGCGAGGGCGATCCGGTGATGTGCACGCACTACATCTTTCTCGCGGACGACGTGCCCGTCATGCTGTCCACGAGCTGGGAGCCGCTGGAGTTGACGGGCGGCACGCCGGTCATGCTGCCCGAGGACGGCCCATACGCCGGTGCCGGTGTCGTGGCGCGGATGCGCGCGATCGGCCACGAAATCGGCATGGCGAGCGAGATCATTACGGCCCGCTCGATCACTGCGGCGGAGGCGGCCGAGCTGGACGAGCCGCTCGGGTCGATTGTGATGGTGATCCAACGGACGTACTCGACTGCCGAGCGGCCGGTAGAGACGGCGGACATCATCGTGCCCACCGACCGGTACGAGCTGGCGTACATGATCCCCGTGGAGTAACACGTCCGCCCATCGCGCGGACGGCACCGTCATGGCGTTGGCCTGAGGCCGTCGGGAGAGAAACGAGATGCAGCCAGAGTTGGCGAATCCAACTGAATGAAAACCTGTTATTGCCGTCGTAGACTCCCAGGTCAGTAAGCGTCGGCCCCGCACACGCGGGGATGGTCCCTGGTAGCCCCGCTGCGCCAGCGCGTCCGCCAGGTCGGCCCCGCACACGCGGGGATGGTCCGAGACCGGCGGGGCCCTTCCTGTTTCCTGCCTGGTCGGCCCCGCACACGCGGGGATGGTCCAGCTGATAGAGGCTCCAGGCACAGTGATCTACGGTCGGCCCCGCACACGCGGGGATGGTCCCCCCGCCCGCGACCGCCTGTACGTCAGCATCGCGTCGGCCCCGCACACGCGGGGATGGTCCCGGTCCGGAGAGTACCCCTAGATGGAACCCGGCGTCGGCCCCGCACACGCGGGGATGGTCCCTGGTAGCCCCGCTGCGCCAGCGCGTCCGCCAGGTCGGCCCCGCACACGCGGGGATGGTCCGAGACCGGCGGGGCCCTTCCTGTTTCCTGCCTGGTCGGCCCCGCACACGCGGGGATGGTCCAGACGATCCTGTACCGCCCGCTGCAGGCCGACGTCGGCCCCGCACACGCGGGGATGGTCCCCCCGCCCGCGACCGCCTGTACGTCAGCATCGCGTCGGCCCCGCACACGCGGGGATGGTCCCGGTCCGGAGAGTACCCCTAGATGGAACCCGGCGTCGGCCCCGCACACGCGGGGATGGTCCGCCGACGGGGTCGCTGTGGGTCAACCTCGGCGAGTCGGCCCCGCACACGCGGGGATGGTCCTACCGGGTCGTCGACGACAGCCCGGACCCGGCAGTCGGCCCCGCACACGCGGGGATGGTCCCCTTCCGGCGCTTACCGTCCTTCTGGTTCTCGGGTCGGCCCCGCACACGCGGGGATGGTCCGCGGCGTATCGAGGACGCGGTGGGGTGGGCGCGGTCGGCCCCGCACACGCGGGGATGGTCTGTGAGGCAGCACTGACCCGCAGGCCGACCGACAGAGCCCCGCACACGCGGGGATGGTCCCCGGGGCTCCTGGTCCGGCGAGATCTTCGGCCAGTCGGCCCTGCGCAGGCGGGGATGGTCGCACGTTCGGCAGTTGCCAGAGGGCCTGCCGAGTCGGCTACCGCGCTTGGAGCGGGTGGTCAGCCCCTGACCAGGACGGCCAGGAGCTCTACGTGGTGGGTCATGGGGAAGGCGTCGAAGGCGCGGAGGGTTTCGAGGGTCCAGCCGCGGTCGCCGAAGTAGGACAGGTCGCGGGCCAGGGTCGCCGGGTCGCACGAGACGTAGGCGATCCGGCGGCCGGCCAGGCGGGCGACGTGGTTCACCACCTCGCGGCCGGCCCCGGCGCGCGGCGGGTCCAGGACGATCACGTCGGCGCCCCGCACGCGGGAGCCGCCGCGGTGGTCGGCGCGCTTGGGCTGGGCGCGGTCCGAGAGGTTTTCGGCGCGGCCGAACTCCAGCTCGGCGATCACCTCGTCGACTCGGCCGCGTTCGACCGCGACCTGGGGCATGTCGCGCAGGTTGAACTTGGCGTCGCGGACGGCCTGGGGGTCCGATTCGACGGCCACCACCAGCCCGTCCGGGCCGACGCGCTCGCCCAGCGCGGCGGCGAACAGTCCGGCGCCGCAGTACAGGTCGAGGGCGATCTCGCCGGGCCGGGGCTGCAGGGCGTCGATCACCGCGTCGGTGAGGACCTGCGCCGCGCCGGGGTGCACCTGCCAGAAGCCGCTGCCGCTGACCTGGAACAGGCGCTGGGAGACCTCCTCGCGCACGTACGGCAGCGGAGCCCCGGGGGCGGGACGGCCGCGGATCAGCCGGACGGGTACGTCCAGGCGGGGCACCCGGGCCTTGGCGCCGCGGACGACCACCACCCGGTCGCCGGTCGCGGCGGACACGATGCCCTCGACGGACGTGGCGCCGCGCCAGCGCTTGCGCTCGATGCCCATCGCCGTCACGCCCGGATGCGCGATCAGGCACTCGTCGATCGGCTCGACGTCGTGCGAGCGGTGCCGGTGCAGGCCGACGGCGCCGTCCCGGCGCACCGCGAACTGCACGCGCGTGCGCCATCCCAGGCCGTCCGGCGCGTGCGGCAGCTCCTCGACGACCACCGTGCGCTCGATGCCCGCGAGCCGCCGCAGCTGCTCCTCCACGACGGCGGCCTTGAGGCGGCGCTGCGCGGGAAGAGACGCGTGCTGCCAGTCGCAGCCGCCGCAGCGCCCCGGACCGGCGAACGGGCACGGCGGCTGCACCCGGTCGGGGGATGCGTCCAGGACGTCCACCGCGTCGGCGCGCAGGAACCGCTTGGTGCGCTCGGTCACCCGCGCCCGCACGCGCTCGCCCGGCAGGGCGTGCCGGACGAACACCACCCGCCCCTCGTGGCGGGCCACGCAGACGCCGCCGTTGCCGACGTCGCCGACGCGCAGTTCGAGGAGATCCCCCACCTCCGGGTCCACGCCCGGGTCCGCCCCCAGATCAGTCACGCTTGGACACGATACCGCCGGCCGCGCGTGGTCCGTCCCGCTCCGGGGACACGTGGTACGGCCGCCGCACCGATCCCGGTCCGGGCGGCTCCGGACGGCCCTTGAGCCGGTCGGACGACGCCAGCTGCCACGGCACGCTGGTCACCATCACCCCGGGCTGGAACAGCAGCCGCCCCTTGAGCCGCAGGGCGCTCTGGTTGTGCAGCAGGTGCTCCCACCAGTGGCCGACGACGTACTCGGGCAGGAACACCGTCACCACGTCGCGGGGGCTCTTGCGGCGCACGCTCTTGACGTACTCCAGCACCGGCCGGGTGATCTCCCGGTACGGCGAGTCGAGGATCTTCAGCGGGACGGGCAGGTCGAAGGCGTCCCATTCGCTGCGGAGCCGCTGCGACTCCTCGGCGTCCACGGCGACGGTGACCGCCTCCAGGGTCGAGGGCCGGGTCGCCCGCGCGTACGCCAGCGCCCGCAGCGTGGGCTTGTGCAGCTTGGACACCAGGACGATCGCGTGGTTGCGGGCGGGCAGCGCCACGTCCTCGCCGGTCGGGGCGAGCTCCTCGCGCACCCGGTCGTAGTGCCGCCGGATGCCCTTCATCGTGAGGAACAGCACCGGCATGGCGATGCACACGATCCACGCGCCGTGGGTGAACTTGGTGAGCAGCACGATGACCAGCACGAGCCCGGTGGTGGTGCCGCCGATCGCGTTGATGGCCCGGGAGCGCTTCATGCGCCGGCGCGCGACCAGGTCGGTCTCGGTGGCCAGGTGCCGGTTCCAGTGCCGCACCATGCCGATCTGGCTGAGCGTGAACGACACGAACACGCCGACGATGTAGAGCTGGATCAGCTTGGTGACCTCGGCCTGGAAGGCGTACACCAGCAGCCCGGCCATGGTCGCCAGGATGATGATCCCGTTGCTGAAGGCCAGCCGGTCGCCGCGGGTGTGCAGCTGGCGCGGCAGGTAGCCGTCGCGGGCGAGGATGGACCCGAGGACGGGGAAGCCGTTGTAGGCGGTGTTGGCCGCGAGGAACAGGATCAGCGCGGTGACCACCGCGATGTAGAAGAACGGCGCCGAGCCCTCGCCGAACACGGCGGCGGCGACCTGGGTGAGGATCGGCATCTGCAGGTAGTCGGAGCCGACGGGGCGGCCGTCGCGCAGCAGGTCGGCCGCGGGGTGCTCGGCCACCCGCACGTGCGACTCCAGCGCCAGCACGATCACGCCGCAGAACATGGTGACCGCGATCGCGCCCATCATCAGCAGCGTGGTCGCGGCGTTGCGGCTCTTGGGCTTGCGGAACGCGGGCACCCCGTTGCTGATCGCCTCCACGCCGGTCAGCGCGGCGCAGCCGGAGGAGAACGCCCGCAGCAGCAGGAACAGCAGCGCGAACCCCGCCAGGTGGCTCTGCTCGGCCCGCACCTGCAGGTCGGCCGTCGGGGCGCGCAGGTGGTCGCCGACGACGCCCAGCCGGAACAGCCCGTAGGCCACCATGACGAGCACGCCGAAGACGAACGCGTAGGTGGGGATGGCGAAGAACGTTCCAGACTCGCGGACGCCGCGCAGGTTCATCACGGTCAGCAGCGCGATGATGGCCAGCGCGGTGATCACCGGGTTCTCCCCGATGAGGGGAATGGCCGAGCCGATGTTGTCCACGCCCGACGACACCGACACCGCGACGGTCAGCACGTAGTCGACCAGCAGCGCGCTCGCCACGGTCAGCCCGGCGTTGGGCCCCAGGTTCACGGTGGCGACCTCGTAGTCGCCGCCGCCGCTGGGGTAGGCGTGCACGTTCTGCCGGTACGAGGCGACGACGACCGCCATGAGCATCACGATCGCCAGGGCGATCCACAGGCCGTACCGGTAGAAGCCGACGCCCGCGACCGCGAGCATCATCAGCAGTTCCTGCGGCGCGTACGCGACCGAGGACAGCGGGTCGCTGGCGAAGATGGGCAGCGCGATGCGCTTGGGCAGCAGCTGCTCGTGCAGCTGCGTGCTGCGCAGGGCCCGGCCGACGACGAGCCGCTTGACAAGGTCCGATGCCTTGGACACGCATTGGACTCTAGCCCTCGCCGCGATCCGGTTCGCACTGCCCCGTCCCCAGCGTTCCACTGGCTGGAGGTCCGCCCGGTTGGGTAGTACTTGCCTGGGCGGATGTGTAGGTTTGCAGCCCGGCATGGATCGTCCGAGCGGGACCGATCCTGGGGGTAACCGGAGAAGGAACGGCCGTGCATATCGTGATCATGGGCTGCGGGCGCGTGGGGTCGACACTCGCCCACATCCTTGAGGACAAGGGCCACTCGGTGGCCATCATCGACCAGAACCCCGAGGCGTTCCGCCGGTTGCGCAGCGGATTCAAGGGGCGGCGCATCACCGGGTTCGGCTTCGACCGGGACGTGATCGCCGAGGCGGGCATCGAGCGGGCCTCGGCGTTCGTCGCGGTCAGCAGCGGCGACAACTCCAACATCATCTCCGCGCGGGTGGCCCGGGAGACGTTCGGCGTCGACAACGTGGTGGCGCGCATCTACGACCCGCGCCGCGCCGAGGTCTACCAGCGTCTGGGCATCCCCACCGTCGCCACCGTGCGGTGGACGGCCGACCAGATCCTGCGCCGCCTGCTGCCGGAGGGCGCCGAGCCGCTGTGGCGGGACCCGACGGGCGAGGTCGTGCTGGCCGAGCTGGACCTCGGCCCCGCCTGGGTGGGCGACAAGGTGGCCGCGCTGGAGGAGGCCGCCCGCACCCGGGTGGCGTTCCTGTCGAGGATGGGCGAGGCGCTGGTCCCCGACGCCGACACCGTGATCCAGGACGGCGACATCGTGCACATCATCGCCCGCGCCGACGACCTGGAGCGGATCAACGCCGCGGTGGCCACGCGCAGCGAGGAGGACGTGTAGATGCGGGTCGCGATCGCCGGAGCGGGGGCGGTGGGCCGGTCCATCGCCCAGGAGCTGCTGGAGAACGGCCACGAGGTGCTGCTGATCGACAAGAACCCCCGCGCGATCAAGGTGGAGACGGTGCCGCGGGCCGAGTGGCTGCTGGCGGACGCCTGCGAGATCTCCTCCCTGGACGACGCGGCGCTGGAGCGCTGCCAGGTGGTCGTCGCCGCGTCCGGGGACGACAAGGTCAACCTGGTGGTGTCGCTGCTGGCCAAGACCGAGTACGGGGTGCCGCGGGTCGTGGCGCGCATCAACCACCCCAAGAACGAGTGGCTGTTCAACGAGTCGTGGGGCGTGGACGTGGCGGTGTCCACTCCCCGGCTGCTGTCGGCGCTGGTCGAGGAGGCGGTCAGCGTCGGCGACCTGGTCCGGCTGATGACGTTCCGGCAGGGCGAGGCCAACCTGGTCGAGCTGACGCTGCCCGAGGACGCCCCGCTGGGCGGGCAGCGCGTCGGTTCGGTGTCGTGGCCGCGCGACACGGCGCTGGTGGCGATCCTGCGGGAGGGGCGGGTGCTGGTGCCGAGCAGCGACGACACCCTCGAACCGGGCGACGAGCTGATGTTCGTGGCCAGCCAGGACGTCGAGGACGAGCTCGCCGAGCTCCTCGGCTCCCACTGACGGGCCCGGCCGCGGCGGGCGTCGGCGCCCGCCGCCCCGCCCCGCCGGGCGCCGCGTCCGTCAGGAGGTCGGCGCGCGGGGCGGGGTGATCGGGGTGCGGCCGCGGGCCAGCACCCAGACCATGGCGGCCAGCGCGGCCACCTGCAGCGGCCACCCCATGACGATCTTCGCGGCGCCCAGCAGGGCGCTCTGGTCGCCGTCGGCCAGGTAGATCGGGTACTGCACGGCCACCCGCAGCACGTTGGGCACCGCCAGCAGCCAGGTCAGCCGGGTGCACAGCCGGACCACGCCCGGGTCGGAGCGCCACCCGGTGGGGTCGCCGGTGACCGAGCCGATGATGAACCCGACGACCGGCCAGCGCACCAGGATCGAGAAGATCATTCCGACCGCGTAGCCGGCGTTGAGCAGGATGCCCGGGATGAACGCGTCCTCGGCGCGTCCCGAGCGCAGCGCGAAGAACGCCGCGATGGCGATGCCGACGAGGCTGTTGAGCACGAACTGCGGCGTGGAGCGCTGCGCGATCCGCACGAGGAGCAGCAGCACCGCCGCGCCGACCCCGACCGCGGCGGCGAGCCGGACGTCCTTGCCGATGACGTAGGCGGTGGTGAAGCCGATGGTGGGCACGGCGGCCTCGATCATGCCGCGGACGCCGCCCAGCGCCTTGGACAGCTGGGCCCGCACCGCCGCCTCGACCGTGTCGTGGGCGGCGTCCCCGCCGCGGCGCGCGTCGTCGTCGCGCCGCGGCGCGTCCCGTCCGGTCCGTTCGTCCGTATCGGTCAGGGCGGGCGTCCCCGCCCCGCCCTTCGCCCTCTCGTCGTCCGCGGCCACGCTGCCCCCGCTCGCCTCGCGCTCGTCCACCGGGTCGCCCCCTTCCCGCGGCGCGGTCACGCGGACCCGCGCAGCTCGTAACGGGGGTTGAACATGACCTTGCGTCCGTCCTGCACGCTCACCAGGCCCTCGGCGCGCAGCCGCCGCCCGGGGTCGATGCCGGCGATCTTGCGGCGCCCCAGCCAGACCAGGTTGATCACGTCGGTGCCGTCGTAGAGCTCGGCCTCCAGGGCCGGCGCTCCACCACGGGGCCGCAGGGTCACCGTACGTAGCGTACCCGCCACGCACGCGCGCTTGCGCGCGGCGCAGGCGGTGATGGGGGTGGCGCCCTCCGCCCCGCTGGTCTGCTGGAGCTCCTCGGCCTCCATCTCGGCCTTGCTCGAGGTCATGCGGCGGAGGAAGCGCCGCAGCCCGCCGCGGCCGCGGCCGGGTCGGGGCGTGCCACGCGTCTCGGTCTGCGGATGGGCCGGCACCTCGTCCATGTTCGAAGCGTAAGGCATCCAAGAAGGAAGTGTCGGACGACGGTGACGTTCTCGAAATCAGCGACAACTGGCGACAAGTCAGGCGGCGGTGCCGGGCGCGGCCCCGGCGCTCCCCTCCCGTCACCGAATTGAGACGCGCGATTTCGGCGGCCTCCCCCCTCCCGGGCCGCGCGGCGTCTACTTTCTCACCAGGGAACCTCACCCTCCGTAGGCGACGCGCCACGGAGGGGACTCGCAGCGCATCCACGGCAGACGGTACGGGGACACGATGCCGCACAGGGGCAACACACGGATTCCGAGGAACTGGACGGCCGCGATCGCGGCCGCGACGCTCACGGCCGCTCTCGCCGCCGTGTCCGCCTGCGGGGGCGGCGGCGACGGGACGGACGGCGCACGGGCCGGCCGCGCGTTCGGGGCGGCGACGCCGTCCGCCTCCCCGCCGATCCTGATCACGCCCGCGCACGGGGCGCGCGCGGTGCGGCCCGACAGCCGGGTCGTGGTCACCGCGCGCCGCGGCACGCTGCACCGCGTCGTCGTGCGCGCCGCCGACGGCACCCGCGCGCCCGGCCGCATGTCGTCGGACCGCCGCACCTGGCGGACGCGCTGGACGCTGCGTCCCGGCACCGTCTACACCGTCGACTCCACCGGCGTCGAGCAGGGCAGGCCGACGGCCGCGACCGCCCGGTTCGCCACGCTGCGCCCGCAGGCCGCGTTCGGCGTCGCCGACGTCGCCCCGCGCCCGGGCGAGGTGGTGGGGGTCGGCATGCCGATCATCGTCACCTTCGACCGGCCGGTGGCCGACCGCGCGGCCGTGGAGCGTTCCCTGGAGCTGCGCATGAGCCGTCCCGTGGTCGGCGCGTGGCGCTGGCTGGACGGCCGCCGGGTGGTGTTCCGCCCCCGCCGGTTCTGGCCGACGGGCCAGCGGGTGAGGCTGATCGCGCACACCGCGGGCGTGCGGGCGGCGCCGGGCGTGTACGGGCGGGCGGACCGCGCGGTCGGCTTCCGGGTGGGCCCGGCCAGGATCAGCACCGTGGACGTGCCGCGGCACCGCATGACCGTGCGGGTGAACGGCCGTGTCGTGCGGTCGGTGGGGATCAGCGCGGGCAAGGGCGGCGCCCGCAAGTACACCACCACCAGCGGCGTCCACCTGACCATGGGCAAGGCGGACCCGGTGATCATGTCGTCGGCGTGGATGGGCGTCACCGACCGCGACGACCCGCGCTATTACAAGAAGAAGGTGCGGCACGCGGTGCAGATCTCCGCCAGCGGGGAGTACGTCCACGCGGCCCCTTGGTCGGTGCGGGCGCAGGGACGGGAGAACGTCAGCCACGGCTGTGTGAACGCTTCACCGGAGTTCGCGCGCTGGTTCTTCGGGGAGACGCTGCGCGGGGACGTCGTCACCATCATCGGCACGAACCGTCCGCTGGAGTGGAACAACGGCTGGGGGTACTGGCAGCTGCCGTGGCGCGTGTGGCAGGCGGGCAGCGCGCTGAAGCGTCCCGTCCGGCCCGGCCGCCTGTGACGGCCCGCCGGTATCGACCGTCGTCGACCGGCGGCCTGTGCGGCCCTCGCCGTCACCGGGCGGCGCGGGCCTTCTCGATGGCCTGCTCGAACGCCGACAGCGGCTGCGCGCCGAAGAACGGCTCCCCGTTGATCAGGAACGCCGGGGTGCCGGGGACGCCGAGCCGCTGCCCGAACGCGAAGTCGTCGCGGACCGCGCCGCGCACCTCGCGGGACCGGCGGTCGGCGTCGAAGCGCGCCACGTCGAGCCCGGCGCGGCGGGCGACGTCGCGCAGGAACGCGTCGTCGATCCGGCCGCTGTTCATGCGGCGGGGCTGCCGCGCGTACAGGGCGTCGTGGAACTCCCAGAAGCGGCCCTGCCGGGCGGCCGCGCGGGCCGCCTCCGCGGCCCGCACCGACTCTTTGCCGAACGTCGGGAAGTCGCGCCAGATCAGCCGCACCACCCCCGTGTCGATGTAGCGGCGGGTCAGCTCCGGCTGGATCTTGCGGGCGAACGTGCCGCACTTGGGGCACTGGAAGTCGCCGAACTCCTCGATCGTGACGGGGGCGCGGTCGCTGCCCTTGAACAGGGCCGGGTCGGCGGGCGGCGGCGTGGGCCCGATCCAGGTGACGGTCGGCGTGGGGGTGGGGCTGGGGGACGAGGGCGCCTCCACCTCGGGGATGCCGCCCTGCCCGCCGGCGCGGTCGTCGGCCGTCCGGTCCTTGTCGCGGGTCAGCGCCGCGAACGCCATGACCGCCAGCACGGCGACGGCGGCGACGACGGCCGCCGCGGTGCGGGTCCGCCCGCCGAACCGGCGTGCGAGCGGTCCGCGGCGCCGCTCGTCCTGGTCGTCGCGCGTCCCGCCCTCGATCACGTCCGCGGGCTCGTCACCGCCGTGCGGCACCGGACGCCTCCCCTCTCGTCGCCGTGACCGGCCCGGGGATTCCCCGGGCGCCTCCCAGTCTGGGCGATCGGAACGCCGCGCGCCGCAGGCCACGCCGGGTCCGCGGCGGCCGCCGTCGCGACGCCCTCGGGAACGGCGTCTCGAACGGCGCCGGGGGTCGTCGTCCCGGGCGGACAGGAGTAGCGTCCACGGTGTGCAGGCTCATCAACTGGCCAGGCCCTACCCCGTCACCCGGTTGGACGGTGACGCGCTCGAGGCCGCGCGCATGCTGGCGGAGCAGCGGCTCCCCGGCCTGATCGTGGTGGACGAGGACGAGCATCCGGTCGCGGTGCTGCCCGGGTCGCAGATCCTGCGGTTCGTCGTGCCGCGCTACGTCCAGGACGACCCGGCGCTCGCCCGCGTGTTCGACGAGGACCACGCCGACCGCATGTGCCAGCGGCTCGGCGGACGGAAGGTGCGGGACGTGCTCGTGCCCGAGCAGGCGCCGCCCCTGCCCGTGGTGCCCGGCGACGCGCAGGCGATGGAGATCGCCGCGCTCATGGCCGACGCGCACTCCCCGGTGGTGGCGGTCGTGGACGAGGCCGGGCCCGGGCGGCCGCGCATCGTCGGCGCGATCACCGTGGCCGATCTGCTCGGCCGGCTGCTGCCCGCGCCCGCCTGACGCGGGACGTCTGATCGGCGCGACGAACGGACCGCGCCGACGGCCCCGTCCCCGGCGCGCCGGGCGCGCGGCGGGGACGGGGACGACGGGCCGGGTCAGCGCACTTCGGTGATCTCCGGGCCGCGCTCGAAGGGGTTGAAGGTCTCCTTCTTCTCCTCTTCCTGCTGCTGCTCCTGCGCGTCGGCCTCGTGGAACTCCTTGGGGACCCGCAGTTCGAGCAGCTCGCGCGGCGGCATGGGGTGCTCGCCGCGGATGACGACCACGTTGCGCAGCACGTCCTCCAGGACCTGCCACTGCTCCTCGTCCTGCACCGCGGCGCCCTGCACCACGGCCTGCAGGAACCAGCGCGGCCCGTCGACGCCGATGAAGCGGATCAGCTGCGGCGCCCAGCCCTGGTCGATGAACTCCTGGGGGATCTGCTCGCGCACCTCCTGCGGCATCTCCGCCAGGATCTCCTCGGTGAGCGGGGCGGGCACCATGGCCACCATCTCCGGACCGAACGGGCCCTCGCCCTCCTGGACCTGGCCGCCCGCCTGCTCCTGGATGTCCTTGGCGGTCTCACGGCGCACGTCGTCCCAGATGCCGCTGCGCTTGGGCGCGGCGAACGCCTGGAGCTGCATGGCGCTCTGGCCGTGCTGGACGAGCACCGCGACCGGCCGCGCGTCCAGCGGGTTGCCCTGCTCGTCGACCTGCGTCGCCTCGAAGTTCACCTGGAAGCCCAGCCCCGGCGCGACGGGGACCAGCAGGGACCCGAAGTCCAGGCGCTGCATCTCGGGGTAGGAGTCCTCGGAGTCCCACGGCCCGCCCTTGGACGGGGTCGCCTGCGCGGGAGCCTCGGTCTCGGTCTCGGCGTCCGCCGCCTCCGCCCGCTCGTCGACCGTCCGCTCGGGCTCCTCGGCGGGCTTGTCGTCCTGCCGGCGACGACGTCCAAAAGCCACGACTCACGCTCCTTCGTTAGCGTACCGATTGTCCGCGAACCCGCCCGTAGAGCCGAAACCGTTGTCCCCGCGGGCGGACCCGGGAAGCTGAGCGACCTCGTGGAAGACCGCGTGTTCGACCCGCTGCACGACCATCTGCGCGATGCGGTCGCCGCGCCGCAGGCGGACGGTGGTGCGGGGGTCGGTGTTCAGCAGGGTCACCTTGATCTCACCGCGATAGCCGGCATCGACCGTACCCGGTGCGTTCACAATGGTCACCCCCAACCTAGCGCCCAAACCGGATCGCGGGTGAATGAACGCGGCATAGCCGTCCGGCAGCGCGATCGCCATGCCGGTGGGCACCACGGCCCGCTCCCCGGGCGGCAGCTCGACGTCGACGGCGGCGACGAGGTCGGCGCCGGCGTCGCCGGGATGGGCGTACCTGGGCAGCGGCAGGTCGGGGTCGAGCCGCCGGATGAGCACGTCCACCTTGCTCACGAAGTCACCTCGCTGGTCGGGTCGGCACCGCCCGCCGCCACGGCGGCGGCGGCGCGTCGAGCCTACCCAGGGCGGCGCGGTGAACGGTGCCGGAGCACGCCGCTCCGTCGGCGCCCGGAAGGACTTTACCCGCCTCCTGATCATCACTTCCGCCGCCATTGCACCGTCTGGACCTCGGAACGCGTAGTGTCGCTTTCGCCGCAATCCCCCGCCGGTGATCGCGGGAGAGGGGGAAGCGTGAGGCGACAGGTCGTCGTCCACCGGTCGCTCGACGGCGTCCGGGTCCGGCTGTCCGGTCGGCACGACCTGGGCGGCCCGGTCACCTCGGTGGCGCGGATCGCCGTCGCCGGACGGCTGCACGAGATCTCCTCCGGCGCCCGCGCCGACGCGTCGGCCTGGGCGGAGGACATCGGCGTGCGCCGCCTCGACCAGGAGTTCCGCATCCACGGCGGACGGCTGCGCACCGGCCGCGCCGTCTCCGTCGCCCCGGGCACCGGGGTGCGCGAGCCGGTGCTGGCGGCGATCTGGGAAGGCCGCCGCCACGCGGTGTTCACGCACCTGTACCACGCCCGTCCCGCCGACGCGGTGGCGTTCTTCGGCGCCCTGCGGCTCACCGAGCACGACGACGGGATCACCGTGGGGCACGGGGCGGACGCGCCGTCCCGCTCCGCCTCCGCCCTGACCGAGACCGCCCTGGTCAAGGAGGTCCCGGGGCTGGGGCTGCTGGAGATCAGCGCGTTGGACGCGCGGTCGCGGCGCCTTCTGCCGCCGTGGCGGGGCGCCGCCGTGGCGGGCGGCGAGCTGTTCCAGGACACCGTGCCCGGGCAGGGCCCGTACTTCCTGCTGGCGCTGCGGTCGCTGCTGGTCACGGTGCTGCCCGAGGAGGGCCTGGCGGAGCGGGTCCCCGAGCGGCTGTCCGGACTGGCGATCGAGGCGGTGGCGTGATGGCCGCGCTGCCGGCCGGGATCGCGGCGGTCGCCGTCCCGACGGTGCTGCTCGGCTCGCTGTGGGGCCATGTGCGGCGCCCTGGAGTGCTCGTCGCGGCGGTTCGGGCGCACGGCGTGGTGCCCGCCCCCTTGGTGCGGCCCGTCGCGGCGCTGGCGGTGGCGGCCGAGGCGGTCGCCGGAGGCTGGGCGGCGGCGGGGCTGCTGACGGGCCGGGACGACTCGCTGCGCATGTGCCTCGCGCTCGCGGCCGTCCTGCTGGCCGCCTACGCCCTCTACGGGGCCCATGTGGTGAGAACGCGGCCGCGTGCGGTGCCCTGCGGCTGCGGCGGCGACGCCGCCACGCCCATGACCGGCTGGGTCGCCGCGCGCGCGGGCGCGCTGGCGGGCCTGGCGCTGGCCGGGGCCGCCTGGGGGCCGCCCGCCGCCCGGTCTCCCGCCGAGTCGCTGATCGTCATCGCCATGGGCGTGGTGGTCGCGGTTCTGCTGTGGTGCCTGCCGCTCGCCATGGCGCAGGAGCGGGAGAGGAGCCCGGCGCGATGAGTTTCCAGACAAGTGCGCTGCTGGTGACGTGGGCGGTGCTGCTTCTGCTGGCCCTGGTGGTGGCGGGGCTCGTCCGGCAGGTCCACGCGCTGGGCCAGGGCGTGCCGCGGCCCGTGCCGCTCGGCCCCGCCCCGGGGTCGCCCGCGCCCGCGTTCGACCGCCTCGGCCCCGCCCCGGGGTCGCCCGCGCCCGCGTTCGACCGCCTCGGCCCCGGCCTGCTGCTGTTCCTCGACCGCGACTGCGGCGTGTGCATGGAGGTCCTGGCGGCCGCCGGAACGCTCGGCGGGCCGGTGCGGGCGGTCTTCTCCGGCCCGGCGCCGGCGGAGGCCGCGGCCGCCGATTCGGCCGCGCTGACCGTGCTGGCCGAGGAGCGCGACGGGCTGTTCGCCGCGTACCGGATCCCCGCGACGCCGTTCGCGGTGGTCGTGGACGACACCGGTCGCGTGCGCGCCGCCGAGCCCGTGGGCTCCCCCGACGCCCTGCGGGAGCTGGCGGCGCTGGAGGCGGCGCGTTGATCACTCTGGCGGATGTCCCTCCCCTGCGCGGGCCGCGACCGCCGGGCGCCGAACGCGTCCGCCGCCGGGGGCGCGGCGGGCGCCTGCCGCGGATCGGACGGCGCGGGCTGCTGGCGGGGCTGGCCGCCGCCGGGGCGACCGCCGGGCTGAACCTGCTCGGCGTGTTCCCGCCCGCGCGGCAGGCCCTGGCCGCGGGGTTCCGCCTGACGGGGAACTACGACGTCTATCCGCGCTGCCCCTCGTATGCGCGCGACCACAACTGCTCCCCCGGGTGCGGACCGAGCCTGGTGTGCTCGGACTGCTGTCGCACCAGCGGCAAGCACAAGGGGTTCCACAAGTCGGGCGCGTCCCACCCGGGCAAGTACAAGCTGCGTCCCAACCAATGCCGCAGCGGCGGCTACGACGCCTGGCTGTGGGCGTACGCCGGCAAGTGCGGCAAATGCACCCGCGGTGTCACCTGGCGCTGCCACGACGGCTGGAAGAAGTCCAAGCGCGGCAATTGGTACAAGACCATCTGCCGTAAGGCGGTGTCCTGCCGCACCGCCCTGTCCCCGCAGCACGTCCCCGTTCCCGACATGGACATCGACATCGCCCCGGACGTGTTCGGCGGAGGCAAGAAATGAGGGCGGCCGCGCCCGGCCCGCGCGCCGCCGGGCGGCTGCGCCGCGCGCTGACCGAGCCGCTGCTCCCGGTGGCCGCGCCGGCGCTGCTCGCGGTGGCCGCGGCGGCGAGGGACGCGACCGTCCTGTGCTGGGCGTCGGTGGGGGCGCTGGCCGGGTACGCATTGTCGGGCTCGGTTTGAACACGCAACAGCGAATCGGCGCTGTTCTCGCCAGGTTGGCGGGGTTCGGTACGGCAGGGCGAGGTCCTGGCCGTTTTCACCCTCGGGCTGCTGCTCGGCGGGACGCTCACCGCGGGCGCGGTGTGGCTGCTGTCCGGTCTGGCGGCGCCGCTGCCGCCCGCCGTGCGGACGGGGGCGATCGTGGCGGTGGCGGCCCTCGGAGCCGCCCGCGATTTCGGCGTGGTGGCGCTGCGGCTGCCGCAGAACGCCCGCCAGATCCCTCAGGACGTGCTCATGAACCGCCCGCGGGCGGGCGCCCTTCAGTTCGGCTTCGAGCTGGGCACGGGCGTGCGCACCTACGTTCCGGCCACCACCCCGTACGTCCTGGCCCTCGGGCTGCTCCTCAGCCAGCAGGGCCCCGCGGCGACGCTCCTGGCCGGCGCCGCCTTCGGCGCGGGCCGCGCCGCCAGCGCCGTCCTCGCCTACCTCTCCCGGTCGCCCGATCGCGCCGCCGTCGTCGCGCTCCGCCTGCCGCTGCTGGTGAAGGGCGCCTCCCTGTCCGTGCTCACCGCCCTGACCTGGCTGTACCTGGGCTAGCGCACGTCCGTCGGCGGCGCGTTGGCGCGCCGGGGCGCGGGCCCGGGAACCCTCCGGGAGCGTGCCGCGTCGGTATGGGCGGGTTCGTTCGCTGGAAGGGTCGGCCGTGCACGGGTTCGCGTGGATGTGGGCGCCGGTCCTGACGCTGCTGTCCGCGCTGGTGAGCGTCGACGGCGGGCAGGGCGCGGCGCTGGCGTTGGCGCTGGCCGGGCTGATCACGGCCGTGGCGGCGGCCGCCGCCGTGCGGACCGAGCACCGCGCGTCGCCGGCGCGGGTCCGCACGACGCTGCGCGAACGGACCCTCCGCACGGCCTTCCTGCCGCAGCGCGACCCGGACGCGGCGGGGCGGCCGCGTCCCAGAGCCCCCGGAGCGGGGATCGCGACCGCGATCCGCTGATCTCCGACGTCCGAAGGGGCTTTCACTCATGTCTGTTGTCGATGTTCCGGTGTCGCTCGCCCATGATCTGGTGGCCGCGCTGGCGGACGCGCTCAGCCCGCTGGGCGACGGGCCGTCCGCGGCGGCGGCGATCGCCCTGGTGACCGTTGCGGTCCGGGCCCTGCTCGTGCCGCTGGCCGTCGCGCAGGCGCGCGCGGCGCGGGACCGCGCGCGGCTGCTTCCGAAGATCGAGGCGCTGCGGACGAGGCACGGCCGCGATCCGATGCGCCTGCGGCGCGAGCTGGGCGCGCTGTACACCCGGGAGGGCGTGTCGCCGTTCGCCGGGATCGGCCCGGCCCTGGCCCAGCTGCCGGTGTTCGCCGTCATGTACCGGCTGTTCGTGTCCGCCACTGTCAACGGGCACCAGAACCTGGTGCTCGCGCACACCCTGCTCGGCACGCCGCTAGGGCAGAACTGGATCGGCGTGATCGGGGCCTCCGGGCTCCTCGCGCCGCAGTCGCTGGTGTTCCTCGGGCTGTTCGCGCTGCTGGCGGCCGTGGCGTGGTGGTCGTCCCGGCAGACGGAGGGCCCGCTGCGGCTGCTGCCGTTCGGCTCGGTCGCGGTGGCGGCGTTCGTGCCGCTGGCCGCCGGGGTCTACCTGCTGGCGTCCACCGCGTGGACGGCGGCCGAGCGGGCCGTGCTGCGCCGACGGATCGCCATGGCGTGACGCCGGGGCGGCGCGGCCGCCGCGCCCACGGACAGCGCCCACGGACAGCGCCCACGGACAGCGCCCACGGACGGCGATCAGGCACGGCGTCACGGCAGCAGGCCGAGGCGTTCGGCGAGACGGGCGCGGTGGTGGCGGGGCGCGCCCAGCAGCAGCTCGTCGGTCTTGGCGCGCTTGTAGTACAGGTGCGCGTCGTGCTCCCAGGTGAAGCCGATGCCCCCGTGCAGCAGCAGGTGGTCCTTGGCGACCTGGAAATACGCCGGGCCGAGGAAGGACTGGGCGAACGCCGCCGCCACGGGCAGCTCCTCGGGGCTCTCGTCGGCCGCCCACGCCGCGTACCGGACGATCGACTCGGCCTGCTCCACTGTGCAGTGCATGTCGGCCAGCCTGTGCTTGACGGCCTGGAACGACCCGATGTACCGGCCGAACTGCACCCGCAGCTTGGCGTACTCGACGATCGCGTCCAGGCAGCGCCGCATCCCGCCCAGCTGTTCGGCGGCCAGCGCCACCGCGGCCAGGTCGAGGGCGTGGGCGACCGCCGCCCGCGGGTCCGCCGCGGCGATGCGGCGCCCGGGCGTGCCGTCCAGGTCGACGCGTGCCTGCGGACGGGTCAGGTCGAGCGTGGTCAGCGGCGTCCGCTCCCCGCCCTCGACCGCGAACAGGGCGGGGGCGCCGTCGAGGTCCGCCGCGACGAGGATCAGGTCGGCGGCGGCGCCGTCGAGCACGCACGGCAGGCTGCCGTCCAGCCGCCCGCCCCGTGTGGCGCGCGGCGGCGGCTCGCCGGGCAGCGGCACCGCGAACGTGGCCACCGTCCCCCCGGAGGCGATGCCGGGCAGCAGGTCCCCGGCCGCCTGCTCGTCGCCCGCGGCCAGCAGGAGGTTCGCCGCCAGCACGGCCGAGGCGAAGTACGGCGTCGGCGTGAGGGCGGCGCCCAGCTCCTCCATGACGACGGCGACCTCGGCGTGGCCCGCGCCCGCGCCGCCGTACGCCTCGGGGATCGCCAGGCCGGTCAGGCCCAGCTCCTCGGCCATGCGCCGCCACGCCTCGCGGTCGTAGGGCTCGTCCGACTCGGCGATCTCGCGGACGCGGGCCATCGGCGCGGTGTCGGCCAGGAACGCCCGCACCGTCGCGGCCAGGTCGCGCTGTTCCTCGGACAGGATCAGCCTCATCGGCCCGCCTCCTTTGCGCCCGCGCCCGTCTCCCCCGCGTCCTTCCCGCCCGTGTCCATCCCGCCCGCGTCTTTCCCGCCCGTGTCCTTCCCGCCCGTGTCCTTCGCGGCCGGCCGCTCGGCGTCCGCCCGCTTCGCCTGCGTCCCCACCTTCAGGTCGCGGAACGGGACGTCCCGGTCCACCTGCGGCTCGCGCGGCAGCCCCAGCACCCGGTCTCCGATGATGTTGCGCATGATCTCGTTGGTGCCGCCGCCGAGCGCCATGCCCGGCGCCCACGACAGCGCCCGCGCGATCCTGCCCTCGCCGTGCCCGCCGTACGCCACGGCCCGCGGGCCGAGGATCTCGGCGGCGATGCCGGCGGAGTCGAGCGTCAGCTCGGCCAGCAGCAGCTTGGCCACCGAGCCGCGCGCGCCCGGGTCGATCCCCGCCTTGACCTCCTGCGCCAGCCGCGCGTTGAACAGGTCGAACGCCCGCTCCCGCAGGTACAGGTCGACGAGCCGGTCGCGGACGGCGGGGTCGGCGAGCAGGCCCCGCTCGCGCGCCGCCCGCGACACCGCGGCGAAGGAGGCGGGCCGCTCGGTGCGGGCCGCGCCCGTCCCGATCGACACCCGCTCGTGCAGCAGCGTGGTGACGGCCGCCCGCCAGCCGCCGTTCACCTCCCCCACCACCCGGTCGGCGGGGATGCGCACGTCGTCGAAGTACACCTCGTTGAAGTGCGCCTCGCCGGTCATGTCCCGCAGCGGCCGGACGGTGACGCCCGGAGCGTGCATGTCGACGATGAACATCGTGATGCCCCGGTGCTTGGGCACGTCGGGGTCGGTGCGGGCGATGAGCAGGCCGAGGTCGGCCTGCCGCGCCACCGACGTCCACACCTTCTGCCCGTTGACCACCCAGCAGTCGCCGTCGCGGACGGCCCGGGTCTGCAGCGACGCCACGTCCGACCCGGCTCCCGGCTCGGAGAACAGCTGGCACCAGATCTCCTCGCCGCGCAGCAGCGGCGGCAGGTAGCGCCGCTTCTGCTCCTCGGTGCCGAGCGACAGGAGCGTCGGCCCGCACATGCCCAGGCCGATGCCGAACACCCCGATCGGCAGCGTCAGGTCGCGGGCGGCCTGCTGGAAGGCGCGCTCCTCGGCCGCCGACAGCCCCTGACCGCCGTACGCGGTGGGCCAGGTGATGCCGGAGTACCCCGCGTCGTGCAGACGGGCCATGAACGCCCGGGCCGTGGCCAGGTCGGGGTCGGGCGGCAGGTCGCGGGTGTTGGCCTCCAGCCATGCGCGGGCGCGGCGGCGGTACTCCTCCAGGTCCGTCACGGGCGGCTCCTTCGTCGACCGTCAGCGTTCACTTACGCTAGCGCGCCGCCCGCCGGGGCGGAACGACGCCCGGCCGGCTCCGGCCGCGGGCGCGCGGTCGCGTGAATCAACGGCCCCGCGCTGGGGACGTTCCAGGTCTCGGCGCCCGTACCGCGCCCCCGGCCGGCGGGAGGAGGACTTCCCGTGCCGGGCGGGGGAGATCCGGTAGCGTCGGGGCGAGTCAGCACGACGGGAGGACGAGCATGGCCGACAAGGGCGACATCGGCTGGCGGCTCGTGGCGGGCGCCGCCGCGTTCGCCGGCGGCTTCGCCGCCAAGAAGGTGATCACGCTGGCCTGGAAGAAGGCCACCGGCAAGGAGCCGCCGGCCAACCCCGAGTCCCCGGAGGTCGCGCTCAGCGAGGCCATCGGCTGGGCCGTGATCATGGGGGTGGGGATGGAGGTGGCCCGGCTGCTGGCCACGCGGGCCGCGGCGCGGCAGTGGGCCAAGGGCACCGGCGAGCTGCCCTCCCCGTTGAAGGCGGAGGTCTGACGCGCCCTGACCGGACGGCCGGTCCCCTCGGCGGCGCCGCCCGCGTATTGTGGTCGGTCCCGGGCACCGTCGGAAGGGACCGGCCACGATGCCTTTGCTGGACGCGATCAGGTTTCCTCTCGAGGACGAGCTGCGCGCCGAACGCCACAGGCTGATCAAGACCCTGGCGGAGCTGACGGACGAGGAGTTCGCGTCGGGTCGGACGCTGTGCGCGGGCTGGGCGCCGCGCGACGTGCTCGCCCATGTGATCGGTGTGGACTATCCCCTGGCCTTCTACCTGCCGCGCGGGCTGCGCATCAACGCCGCCAACCAGGCGCAGGTCGACCGCGTGCGCCGGCTGTCGCGGGACCGGCTGATGGAGTGGGCCGCGCACTGGGCCGACCATCCCAGCACCACCACCCGCGTCGCCGCGGTGTTCCTGCTCGGCGACCTCGGCGTCCACCACCAGGACATCCTGCGCGGGCTCGGCCGGGAACGCGACGTCCCGGACGCGGTCGCCTCCGCGATCCTGCGCGAGGGGGTGGAGCTGAGCCTGGCGCTGAACCGCCGCGTGCTGCGGTACCGCCTCGTGCCGACGGACGGCCGTCGGCCCATCGGACGGGGGCCGGAGGTGCGCGGCACGCGCGAGGCGCTGGGAATGTGGCTGGCCGGCCGCGACGAGGTGGCGGCGGAGCTCGAGTTCTCCTGACCGATACCGGCCAGAGCGACCGTTTCCGGTCGCCGGGCTCCTCGGCGCGGCGGCAGATGGCGGGGAACCGCCGGATCGAGGAGCTCCGGATGCGGGGTCTGGGGCAGGCCGGGACGATCCTGCCGACGCCGTCAGTGCTCGGACGGGGGCGGCGCCGGCGGCGGGAGCTGCCCCGCGGGACCGGGCGCGGGGCCGGGCGGCGGCAGCGGTCCGGCCGGCGCGTCGCCCGGGGCCTGCGGGCCCGGGCCGTCCGGCTGTGCCGTGTCCGATTTCGCCGCCGTGTCCGACTGCGCCGGGCCGTCGAGCTGTGCCGGGCCGTCCGGCCGGGTCAGCGGCGTTCTCGGGGACGGCACGGACCGCACGGTGAACAGGGCCGCGGGCGGCTGGGCGGGGGTGTTGCGGCGCAGGTCGGCGCGCACCGCGTCGGCGACGCGCTTGGTGGCCGTCCGGTTGAGGGCGGCGCCGGCGGCGGCGCCGGTGAGGAACGGCCCCATGGTGCCGAGGCTTCTGCCGAGACTGCGCATCAGCCGTTTGCGCAGGGCCGCCTTGGCGGCCGAGCCGAGCGCGTTGGTGAACGACCCGGCCTCCAGCGGGTTGATGCCGCGCCGCTTGGTCCAGGCGGTCAGGAACGCGGCGGCGCGGGCCGTGCCCGACCCCTGTACGCGCACCCCGTAGACCTCGTGCAGCTCGGCGATCAGCTTGACCTCGATCGCCGCGACCACCAGCGTCTCGGCGGCCAGCTGCGCCGGCGCGGTGAGCAGCAGCGGCGGGGCGGCGAACTGCGCCGCGGCCAGCGCGCCTCCGGCCGCGCCCACCGCCGTGGTCGCGTTGCACGCGACCCGGACGAGGCTGTCGGCGAGCTCCTCGCCCTCCAGCCCGCGATGGTGGGCGCGCAGCGTCTCCAGGTCGCGGACGGGGATGTGCGGGGCCGCGGCGGTCAGCACGTCGGCGAGCAGGCGCCCGCGCGCCAGACCCGCGGCGCCCGCCCGGCGCGCGGCGTCGCCCAGCAGGCGGGCCAGCCGCGCCAGCAGGCGGCCGCGGGTCTCGCGGTCCATGCCCTCGTCGACCGACAGCCGACCGATCAGTTCGCCGATCTCGGCGGAGGCGTCGTGGCCGACGCGCTCGACACCGGTCTCGGCACCGGTTGCGTCACCGGCATCGGCACCGGTCGCGGCGCCCTCGACGCCGCTTTCCGCACCGGTCGGGGAAACGTCCGCGTCCGACCGCATGATGGGACGCCCGCCCGGCGGGGCGTCCCCGCCGGGCGGGTTCGGCGTACCGTGGTGCGCCTCCCCCGCCGCGTATTCGCCGCGGTGCTCGTCCCCGGGGTCCCGCGTCACCGGCCGCTCCCGCCCGTCGCGCCGCCGAGCGGGCCTCAGGCGGCGCACTCGCGGCAGACGGGCTGGCCGTTCTTCTCGCTGGCCAACTGGCTGCGGTGGTGCACCAGGAAGCACCGGCTGCAGGTGAACTCGTCGGCCTGGCGGGGGACCACCCGGAAGGTGAGTTCCTCGTTCGACAGGTCGGCCCCGGGAAGCTCGGCGACCTCGCCGGCGTCCAGGTCCTCGTCGATGATGCTCGCGGCCTTGTCAGCGCGACGGGCCTGGAGCTCCTGCAGGCTGTCCTCGCCCAGGTCGTCGTCTGTCTTACGCGGGCTGTCGTAGTCGGTCGCCATCTTCTATCTCCATCCCCCTCAGTCCTTTATGCGCCCCGTCGCGCGGATCTAACGCTCGGGGGACTCGTCTTGTGCCCGATCCGGGCGGGAAATTCTGTCACGGGTAGTGACCCGTGACACGCAAGACGCGACCGGTATCAGTCGTGACACCGGTCACCGGGACCAGTCCCCCTATGTGTGTCGTCGGTCACATGTCCGGCCAGGTGTCACGGCTTTCGACAGGACCGGGACCCCCGGCGGGGCATCCCGCGGCGGCCGGATCATACCTGCCCCGCAGGGCTTGTGCGCACCGCCTCGGGGGCGGTGCGCGGCCGTGTCCGGCCGCCCGCCGATGAAGCGGCTCCGCGGTCGCCGTGCGGCGAACCGGAAGCTGCGGTGAAACGTCTGAACTAACGCGATATCGTGCCCGCCTGAGATGGGGGCGCGCCGCGTTGCGGACCGCCCGGCACGCGCCGGACGGGCCGGCACGGGGCCGGCGTTCACCACGCGGCACATCACTGCGGGTAAGTGGAGGGTCAGATGCCGGATGCCGCTCCCTTGGAGCCAGGCGATCCCCGGGCACTGGGACGGTACGAGGTCGTCGGACGGCTCGGTGCCGGCGGACAGGGATCGGTATTCCTCGGCCGCACCCCGGAAGGCGAGCACGTCGCGATCAAGCTGCTGCACGCCTCGATGGCCAACGACCCGTCGGCGCGGGCGCGCTTCACCCGCGAGGTGACCGCCGCGCAGCGGGTCGAGCCGTTCTGCACCGCCCGGGTGCTGGAGGCCGACGTGCACGGCGACCAGCCGTATGTGGTCAGCGAGTACATCGACGGCCCCTCGCTGCACGACGTGGTGGTGCACAACGGCCCGCGCGGCCCCGAGGAGCTGGAGCGGCTGGCGATCGGCACCGCGACCGCGCTCGCGGCCATCCACGAGGCCGGCATCGTCCACCGCGACTTCAAGCCCAACAACGTGATGCTGGCGCCGGACGGCCCGCGCGTGGTCGACTTCGGCATCGCCCGCAGCGTCAACTCCCAGGAGAGCGCCGTCACCGCCACCGGCATGGTGGTGGGCACCCCCGGTTACCTGGCGCCCGAGCAGCTCACCGGGGCGCCGCTCACCCCCGCGGTCGACATCTTCGCCTGGGGCGCCACGATGGTGTTCGCGGCCACCGGGCAGTCGCCGTTCGAGGCCGACACGCTGCCGGTCATCATCAACCGCATCCTCAACGACGAACCCGACCTGTCGGCGCTGCCCGCCGGGCCGCTGCGCGACCTGGTGGGCCAGTGCCTGTCCAAGGACGCCGGGCTGCGCCCCCCGGCCGCGCAGCTGCTGCTGAACCTCCTCGGCCACGTGGGCGCGGCGCCCACGGGCGCGACGGCGGGCGGGCAGGCCCTGCTCGACCAGGGCACCCGGATCGCCGCCCAGCTGCCGGCGCCGCCGCCGGTGCCGTCCGCGCCCGCGCGGCAGCCGTCGCCGCGGCAGCCGATCACGCCGCCGCCGATGCCGATGAACGCGGGACCGAGCACCCCGCCGCCGCAGCCGATCACCCCGCCGCCGATGCCGATGTACCAGCCCGCGGCCGGTCCGGCGGTTCCCCGGCCCCCGGGCCCGCCCGGACCGCCGACGCGACCGGGGTTCGCGCCGCCGCCCGCCCAGTCGTCGTCGTCCAGCGCGCCGGTGATCATCGGCGTGGGCTGCGCCGTGCTGGCGGTGCTGGTGATCCTCGTGGTCGTGGTCGTGGCGCTCGCGTCCGGCGAGGAGGACCGGCCCCTGCCGCTGCCCACCTACACGCCGCCGACGCCGACCTCCTCGTCGACGTTCAGCGCCGAGAACGGCATCACCGGCACCTACACCGGCACCGGCTACCAGCCCGGCGCGCCGACGGGGCGCACCATCTTCAAGACGCGCTTCTTCCTCATCCGCAGCGCGGGCAACGCCACGTACACCTACAGCGACTCGGAGACCTGCCGCACCATGCTGTCGCTGCTGCGCGGCTCCAGCACCGACTCCAAGATCGTGTACCGGGAGACGCCGTTCGGCGGGACCTCGAAGGACGACTGCGCCGCCGGCTACCTGACGTTCCAGCCGTCGCCGAGCGGGGCGTACCTGCGGTGGGAGTGGCGGACGACGCTGAGCGACACCGCCCGGGCGCAGGCGTACGGCACCGTGTACCGACAGTAGGGGGCGCCATGGCGGAGATCGCCCCGCTCCGCCCGGGCGACCCCGAACGCCTGGGCGCCTACCGGCTGACGGGCCTGCTGGGCGAAGGCGGCCAGGGCTCGGTGTACCTGGCCGAGGACGACGACGGGCGGCGCGTCGCGATCAAGCTGCTGCACGCCCGGTTCAGCGGCGACGCCAAGGCCAGGTCCCGGTTCGCCGCCGAGCTCGAGGTGGCGCGGCGCGTGTCGCCGTTCTGCACCGCCCGCATCCTGGACGCCGACGTGGAGGGCGACCGGCCCTACATCGTCAGCGAGTACATCGACGCGCCGTCGCTGTCGGAGGTGCTGGCCGCCGAGGGCCCGCGCTCGGGCGGCGACCTGGACCGGCTGGCGATCGGCACGATGACGGCGCTGGCCGCCATCCACCAGGCCGGCGTCGTGCACCGCGACTTCAAGCCCGCCAACGTGCTGGTCGCCCCGGACGGGCCCCGGGTGATCGACTTCGGCATCGCCCGGGCGCTGGACGCCACGGGCACCATGTCCAGCACCGCCGTCGGCACGCCCGCCTACATGGCGCCCGAGCAGATCACCGGCGCCCCCATCGGCCCGCAGGCGGACGTGTGGGCCTGGGGCGCCACGATGGTGTACGCGGCCACCTGCCGCGCCGCGTTCGGCCAGGACTCCATCCCCGCGGTCATGCACCGCATCCTCCATCTGCCGCCGGACCTGGGCGCGCTCACCGAGCCGCTGCGCGGCCTGGTCGCCCACTGCCTGATCAAGGACCCGGCGGCGCGGCCGTCGTCGCACCAGGTGCTGATGCAGCTGCTGACGCTGGCGGGCAGCCCGCCCCGGCCCGCGGCCGGTCCGGGCGCCGAGGCGCAGTCGGCGATCCTCACCCAGGGCGCCGAGGCGGCCGCCACGGACACGCTGGTCCTTCAGCCGCAGGCGGCCCCCGCGGCCCCCGCCCACCCGGTGGTCGGCGGGCAGACGCCCATCCCGTCCCCCACTGGGCAGGCGCCCGTCCCGACCCCGACGGGGGCCGTGGCGCCGCCCGCGCCGCCGTACGGGTTCCCCCAGGGCGGGCAGGGCGGCCACGCCGGTCCCGGACCGGCCGTCCCCGGCCCCGGCCACAGCACGCCGGGCGGGGCATGGGCGCCGCCGCAGACGCCCGTCCCCGGCGGCGGACCGGACGCGGCGTCCTGGCCGGGGCTGCCGACGACGTCGCCGGGCGCTCCCGGGAAGGGGCCCGGGCGGCGCGGCATGGGCGTGCTGGCCGCGGGCGGCGGCGCCGCGCTCGTCGCCCTGATCGTCGGCGCGAGCGTGGTGATCACGCAGCTGGACGGCGACGGCGGCCGGCGCGGCCCGCAGACGCCCAAGCAGGGCGGGGAGGTGCGGCTGGCGCTGGAGGCGCCCCTGTCCGAGAACGGCGAGATCGACCCCGGCCACGCGGGGTTCGGCACCGGACGCACCCTGGCCAAGGCGCTGTTCACCGGGCTCATGGAGGTCACCAAGGACGGCACGGTGCGTCCCCGCCTGGCGCGCGACGTCCGGCCCGACCAGGCCTGCCGCCAGTGGACGATCGACATCAAGCCGGGCACGACCTTCTCCAACGGGGAGCCCGTGGACGCCGAGGCGTTCGCGCGGGGCTGGAGCCGCCACGCCGCCGGCGAGGCCGGCTATCTCATGGAGGACATCAAGGGGTACGCGGCGGTCGCGAACGGCCGGTCGCGGACGCTCGAGGGCGTGCACGCGGCGGGCGGCGTCCTGCGGGTGGAGCTCGACAAGACCGACTGCGAGTTCCCCAAGCGCCTCGCCGACCCGATCTTCGCCCCGGTGCCCAGGGCGGCGGGCGACAAGGACAACCGGGACTACAACCTCGCCCCGGTCGGCAACGGCCCGTTCAAGCTGCAGTCCTACACGCCGAGGCAGACGGCGACGCTGGTCCGCAACGACCGGTGGGCGTTCGGCAAGAGCAAACTCGACCGGGTGACCGTCCGGCTGACCGAGTCCACCGCCCAGCAGCTCTCCGCGTTCACGGGGGGCCTGGCCGACTGGGCCGCCGTGGACGCCGACGATCCGGGGGCCTCCCCGCGCCTGAACGACATGAAGACCCGCATCGGCACGACCCAGCGGATGCTGGTTCCGATCACCAAGCGGGGCCCGATGCGCAGCCGCGAGGCGCGGCTCGCCGTCTCGTACGCGCTCGACCGCCGGCAGATCGCCGACACCGTGACCCACGGGTTCGGCCGTCCCGCGACCGGCCTGGTGTCGCCCGCCGTCCCCGGGTTCTCCGAGGGCGGCGCGTGCCCGTCGTGCCAGGGCCCGGACGCCGCGCGCGCCAAGCAGCTCGCCCAGGCCGCCGGGCTCGGGCCGGGCACCCGGGTGAACCTCTACGTGCGCAGCATCGGCACCTACCGGTACTGGTGCGAGGTGGTCCGGCAGCAGCTGCGGCAAGTGCTCGGCTGGGACGTGCAGCTGCGCGTCGTGGACGTGCAGGACTTCACCCGGGAGGTCACGGGCAAGGACGCCCAGGGCCTGATCGCGCTGGGCTGGCGGCCCGACTACCCGTCGGCGTACTCGGTGCTGCAGCCGCTGCTGGGCGGCGACCAGATCGCCACGGCCGACAACGGCCGCAGCAACTACGGCGGCTGGCGCAACGCGGCGTTCGACAAGGAGCTGGCGAACGCGATCGGCGCCCGGGACGAGGGCGCCCGCACGCGCGTCCTGCGGTCGGCCGAGAAGATCGCCCTGGACGACATGGCCATCATCCCGGTGTGGACGGACCAGTGGGCCGCCCTGGCGTCCGACAAGTTCACCGGCCTCGACCTCGACTTCGACGGCGACCCGACCCTGGCCACCGCCGCCCGCAAGTGACGGCGGGACGCGCGGCGCGCCCGGTCAGGCGAGCGGCAGGCGCACGGTCACGATGAGGCCGCCGCCCGCGCGCGGCGCGGCGTACACCATGCCGCGGTGGGCCAGCACCACCGAACGCACGATCGACAGCCCCAGCCCGGCGCCCTTGGCCGACTCGACGCGGTCGGCGTTGAGCCGGCGGAACGGCTCGAACAGGCGGTCCACCTCGTAGGCGGGCACGACCGGCCCGGTGTTCTCCACCTGCACGGTGGCGTAGCCGTCGAGCACGCCCGTGCGGACCCACACCTCGCCGCCGTCGTCGTTGTGCTTGACCGCGTTGTCGACCAGGTTCGACACCAGGTGCTCCAGCAGCACCGGATCGCCGAGCGTGGTGCCGGCGGTGAGCTCGCGGTGGACGGCGACGTCGTTGTCGTGCCCGCGCTTGGCGTGCGTCTCCAGCACCGTGGACGCCACCTCGGCCAGGTCCACCGGGGTGCGGGTGGTGAGCTGGCGTTCGCTGCGGGCCAGCAGCAGCAGTCCTTCGATCAGCCGTTCGTGGCGGGCGTTGGTGGCCAGCAGCGTGCGGCCCACCGTCTTCAGGTCGTCGGACGCGTCGGGGTCGCCGAGCGCCACCTCCAGCAGCGTCCGGTTGATCGCCAGCGGCGTGCGCAGCTCGTGCGAGGCGTTGGCGACGAACCGGCGCTGGGCGTCGAACGCCTGGCTGAGCCGCTCCAGCATCGCGTCGAAGGTGTCGGCCAGCTCCTTGATCTCGTCGTCGGGCCCCTCCAGCGCGATCCGCTCGTGCAGGGTGCTCTCCGACAGCCGCCGCGCGGTCGCGGTCACCTTCTGCAGCGGGCTGAGCGCCCGGTCGGCGACGAAGTAGCCCAGCACCACGGCGGTGATCCCGACCCCGACCAGCGCCACCAGCGACCGGCTGACCAGCCGCTGCATGGTCAGCTCCTTGAGCACCTGCGGGTCCAGCGGCCCGGACGGCGTGTAGATCACATAGCCGCGCGGGAACACCGAGTTGAGGATCGAGCCGACCAGCAGGTAGGTGGCGAACAGCAGCAGCGCCCCGGCCATGAAGAACAGCAGCCCGTACAGCACCGTCAGGCGCAGCCGGACGCTCATCCGGGTCGGCAGCGCGCGCAGGTCGGCCGCGAGGGACCCGACGCCGCGGCGGTCGCCCTTGCCGCCGTGCGGCGGCGGGAAAGGCCCGGTGGCGCCGGGCGGCATGGGCTGGGGCCCGGGCTGCGGTCCGGGGTGGGGCCCGGGGTGGGGCGCGGGGTGGGGCGCGGACGGCGTCACAGGCGGTATCCCACTCCCGGGACCGTCTCGATGATCGGCGGGTCCCCGAGCTTCTTGCGCAACGTCATCATCGTGACCCGGACCACGTTGGTGAACGGGTCGATGTGCTCGTCCCATGCCTTCTCCAGCAGCTGCTCGGAGCTCACCACGGCGCCGTCCGCCCGCATCAGTACCTCCAGCACGGCGAACTCCTTGCGGGTCAGGTCGATCGGACGGCCGTCGCGGTGCACCTCGCGGCGGGCCGGGTCCAGGGTGATCCCGGCGCGTTCCAGCACCGGCGGCAGCGGCGTCGCGGCGCGGCGCCCCAGGGCCCGCACCCGGGCGATCAGCTCGGCGAACGCGAACGGCTTGGCGAGGTAGTCGTCGGCGCCGATGGACAGGCCCTCGACCTTGTCGTCCAGTTCGCCCGCGGCGGTCAGCATGATGATGCGCGCGGGGTACCGCCGGGACACCAGCTGCTTGCACACCTCGTCGCCGTGCACCTTGGGCAGGTCGCGGTCGAGCACGATGACGTCGTAGTCGTTGACCTGCGCCCGGTCGAGCGCGCCGGCGCCGTCGTAGGCGACGTCCACGGCGAGCGCCTCCCGGCGCAGGCCGGTGGCGATCGCGTCCGCGAGGACCCGCTCGTCCTCTACGACCAGTACACGCACTGCGTCCCCTCCTCGGCTGTCACCCCGGCCACGGCGTCCAGGTATGCCACGCCCACCGTAAGGCCTCGGTAAGTCCCCAGATCAGACGGGGTCTCGCGGGCGAGCGGGCGGCGATGCAAGCGGTGATGAAAATTTCATCGCAAATCAGGTTTATCGCGATGTCGGAGGTGGGTAAGCAGGGTCTGCATCTGGGAGGGAGGTCCATGGGCGAGCTGTCACGTGCGATCCAGCAGCGCCTCGACGACGCCTACGAGTCGCTGCGCCACGCCCGCGCCGTCGGCGACACCTACCTGGCCGACATCCGTCAGGAGGAGATCAAAGAACTGCGTCGGATCGCAGCGAACCACGACATCGGCGTCGAGCCGCCGCGCTGCGAGTGACGCGTCCTCGGCCTGGAGCAGTGAGCCCATCGAGCGCGTGGGCCCGCTGCTCTTCGCCGAGACGCCAGGGGGACGCCCCCCTGAAACCCCCGACAGAAGAGCAGCGTGCCCGCAAAGGCCCGTTAGGCCGCTGCTTCCGTAAGCATGCCCCGGGATGGCCCGGCGTGAGCCTCAGTCGCGGGCGGGGTCGAGCGGGGCCAGCAGGTCGTGCAGCTCCTCCCAGAGGCCCGGCGCGGCGGCGATGACGAGCTCCGGACCGGCCGGGGCGCCGTTCAGTCCGGCCACGCGGCCGCCCGCCTCCCGGACGATCAGCGCGCCCGCGGCGATGTCCCAGGCCTGCACGCCGCGCTCGTAGTAGGCGTCGACGCGCCCGGCGGCCAGCGAGCACAGGTCCGCCGAGCACGAGCCGCCACGGCGGATGTCGCGCACGTTCGGCAGCACCCCGGTGAGCACCTCGGCCTGACGGGCGCGGCGCCGCGCCTCGTACCCGAACCCGGTGGCCACCAGCGCCCGGTTCAGCGGGACGCCGGTGTTGCAGCGCAGTTCCCGGGTGCCGGCGGCGGTGTGCAGCAGGGCGCCCCGGCCGCGCGCCGCCGTGAAGGTCTCGCCGCGCCGCGGCAGGTCGACCGCGCCCGCCACGACCTCGCCGTCCACCTCGGCGGCCACGCTGACCCCCCAGTCGGGCAGGTCGTACAGGTAGTTCACGGTGCCGTCGATCGGGTCGATCACCCAGCGGACGCCGCTGCCCCCGTCCCGCGTGCCGCCCTCTTCGCCGAGGAAGCCGTCGTCGGGCCGCGCGGCCCGGATCCGCTCGATGATCAGCGTTTCGGCGGCCCGGTCCATCTGCGTGACCACGTCGGTCGGGCTCGACTTGGTCTGCACCACGTCCGGCCCGTCGGCCGGCCGCTTGTCCACCAGCATCCGCCCGGCCTCCCGGGCCACGGCCACGGCCAGTTCCAGCAGCTCCTCGGGCAGGCTGCTCACCCTCATCCCCCTCATCGCGGTCTCGTGGTCGTGTCTCGCGGCCGTCAGCGGCCCGCCCGCGGCGGGGCCGCGCCGACCGACTCGGTGATCAGCTCGCGGGGCAGCGCGGCGAAGCGCGGGTCGGCCGAGGGCGTCGGGACGCGCTCGAACCGCAGGCCCAGCGCGGC
This sequence comes from Actinomadura viridilutea, assembly GCA_003001795.1. GTDB lineage: Bacteria > Actinomycetota > Actinomycetes > Streptosporangiales > Streptosporangiaceae > Spirillospora > Spirillospora viridilutea. The sequence goes on from PVNI01000003.1 coordinate 482,888, forward strand.
CGCCTTGTCCGCCGCCTCGACGTCCAGGTCGTACTTGACCTCCATGTGGTCGGACACGAAGCCGATCGGCACGACCGCCACCGCGCCGACGCCCTGGCCCGCCAGCTCCTCCAGGTGGTCGCAGATGTCGGGCTCCAGCCACGGCTGGCTCGGCGGGCCGCTGCGGCTCTGGTAGGCCAGCGTCCAGGGGCGGCCCGGGGCGGCCCGCTCGGCGACGGTCGCCGCCACGTCCTGCAGCTCCGCGACGTAGTCCGCGCGGCCCGGCTGCGCCAGCGGCACGCTGTGCGCGGTGAACACCAGGCGGGCGTCCTCCGGCAGGCGCGCCAGCGCGTCGCGCACGCCGTCGACGAAGGGGTCGATGAACCCGGACCTGCGGCAGTACACCGGCAGCTTGTCGATCTGGGGGGCTTCCGGCACTTCGGCGCGTGCGCGGGCGATGTCCTCCACGTACTGCTGGTGCGTCGAATAGCCGCTGTAGGCGGAGGTGACGAACGCGGCGGCGCGCCGTACGCCGTCGGCGGCCATCTGGCGGACCGTGTCGGCCAGGTACGGCGTCCAGTTGCGGTTGCCCCAGTACACCGGCAGGTCGATGGAGTGCGCGGCCAGGTCGGCCTCGATGGCCGCCTTCAGGCGGCGGCACTGCTCGTTGATGGGGCTGACGCCGCCGAACCGGTAGTAATGCTCGGCGACGCTCTCCAGGCGCTCGCGGGGGACGTTCCGGCCGCGGGTCACGTTCTCCAGGAACGGCATCACGTCGTCGGGTCCCTCGGGCCCCCCGAAGGACACCAGCAGCAACGCGTCGTACTCCGTCGTGGGCGCGTCGCTCATCGGGTCGCTCCGATCGCGGTCATGGTCCCATCCAACCAGCCGCGCCGACATGCCGCGCGCACCCCCACGCCGAACGGCCGGCGACCCCTTGGCGGCGGTACGGCGTCCAGGCGTGGGTCTAGTCGTAGCGGACGGCGTAGGCCTTGGCCAGGTTGAGGACCTTCTGCACGTACCAGTCGGCGTGGTTGTAGGCCCAGATCGCCTGGTAGAGGTGCCGTCCGCCCTTGCCCGCGCCGTGGGCGCACAGGTAGCGGGCCGCGGCGGGGACGGCATCGTACGGGTTCATGATGTCGGCCTTGCCGTCGCCGTCGCCGTCGACGCCGTAGGACCGCCACGTGGACGGCAGGAACTGCATGGGGCCGAGCGCTCCCGCGCTGGAGCGGCCCGCGTTGCGGCCGTGGTCGCTCTCCACCTGGCCGATGGCGGCGAGCACCGTCCACGACAGTCCGGGGCAGCTGCGGGCGGCCTCCTTGTAGAGGTCCAGGTAGCTGCCGGGACGTCCGCCCGCGTCGGGTGGCGCTTGGTAGCGCCGCTCGTGCAGGTTCACCACGTCGGCGTTCCGTCCCAGGATCTTCTTCACGGTCGCGGTGAGGCGGGCCGCGTCCGTCCCGGGAGCGTTGATCAGGATCGCCACGTTGGGCACCAGGCCCATCTCGGCGCCGGTCTTCTTGCTGACCAGCATGTCGATGCCGGGCAGGCCCAGGGTGCCCGAGCCGCCCATCTCCAGGTACGGGATGGTGCGGGCCACCACCGGGTAGCGCATGCCCTCGGCGAGCCGCAGCTGGTCGGCCGCGGCCGTGGAGACCACGAACCGGTCGGCGGCCAGCGCCTCCCACAGCTCGTTGCGCTTGGCGGTGCCCGGCGGCGTCCACGACCGGAACTGCGAGGGGTCGACGGCGAAGGTGTTGACCCCGCGTCCCTGCAGCTGCACCGCGCCGCCCGCGACGGCGATGACGTCCCGCACCCGGCGCAGCCTGCCGATCTTGGCGATCTCGGTGCGGCGGATCGGGCCGCCTCGGAAGACGGCCAGCACGTCGGGGGGCACCACCCGCCGCAGCGGGGCCACCTTGCGTTCTTCGGCGATGTTGGCGACCGGGCCGGGGAACGCCGGCTCCCGAGGGGGCGCGGCGGTCGCGCGGGGCGCGCCGCGTTCGCCGTCGACGCTCCACGCCGCGTAGACGCCGCCTCCGAGGTTCCCCGAACACAGCACGGCGATGACGGCCACGGCTGCCTTCAGACCGCGGCGGCGGCCGCCTGAGGGGCGGGGTGCGGTCGCGCCGTTCCGGGACGTGTTCCGCCGCTTCTTCGACGCCTGCTTCGTGCCTTGCGGCCGGGTGGGGGCATGCGGACGCGAGGAGGAAGCCACAACCATTCCCAACGAGAGTCGCTGCGTCTCGGTTACAGGTCTTTGCAGGTGTTACGTCCGGGTAGCGTGATCACGTTCTGACCTCAGGAGGTTCGCGTCGTCGGTCGCGCCACGGGGGACCGGGGGCATGCCGCGCGCGTCCGGGCTCAGAAAGCGTCAAGGGGGGTTCGAGGTTACCCGGGAGTCGCCCGGGTTGGGGGAAAGGGGGCCAAGGGTGGCCAACGCGTACCGGGAGCTGCTCGCCGTTCCCGGGGCCCGGCTGTTCGTCGCCGCGGGTCTGGTCGGACGCATGTCGATGGCGATGGTGGGGATCGGCATCGTCCTGCTCGTGTCGGCCGTCACCGGGTCGTACGGCATCGCCGGGGCGGTATCGGCGACGCTGTCGCTGTCGTACGCCTTGGGCGGGCCGATGAGCGCGCGGCTCGCGGACCGGTACGGGCAGCACCGGGTGCTGGTGCCGCTGGCGCTGGCCAACGCCGCCGGGTTCACCGCGCTGATCCTGTGCGCCGAGCTGAGCCTGGCGCCCTGGACGCTGTTCCCCACCGCAGCGCTGGCGGGGCTGACGCAGCCGTCCCTGGGGGCGTGGGTGCGGGCGCGCTGGTCGCACGTGCTGCGGCGGCGTCCCGCGCGGCTGAACGCGGCGTTCTCCTTCGAGTCGGTGGTCGACGAGGCGATCTTCGTCACGGGTCCGCTGCTGGTCACGGCGCTGGCCACGGGCGTGCATCCGGCGGCCGGGCTGGGCGCGTCGGCCTTGTTCACCCTGGTGGGCTGCCTGGCGCTGGCGGTGCAGCGCGGCACCGAGCCGCCGCCGCGTCCGCGCGAACCGGGCCGGGGCGGCACGCCGTTCGGCAACCCGGGGCTCATGGTGCTCGCCCCGGTGTTCCTGATGCTGGGCGTGGTGTTCGCGGCGATCGACGTCAGCGGGGTGGCGTTCGCGGAGGCGGAGGGGCACAAGTCCCTGGCTGGAGTGCTGCTGGGCTGCTACGCGCTGGGCAGCGGCACGGCCGCGCTGTGGTACGGGGCGCGCGCCTGGCGCAGCCGCCTGGACCGGCGCTTCCGCGTCGGCCTGGTGCTGCTGGCCGCGGGGCTGGTGCCGCCCGTGCTGGTGGACGACCTGTTCCTGATGATGGCCGTGGTGTTCTTCTCCGGGCTGGCCATCTCCCCCACGGTGATCCCCGGATACGGGCTGGTGGAGCGGCTGGTGCCGCCCCACCAGCTCACCGAGGGCCTGGCGATGGTGTCGACGCTGGTGGGAGTGGGGCTGGCGATCGGGTCGTCGATCGCGGGGCGGGTCGTGGACGCGCGGGGCGCCGACGCCGCGTTCCTGGTGCCGCTCACCGCGGCGCTCGCGGCGGCGGCGATCGGGCTTGCCGGGACGCGCCGCCTGCGCACCGGCGAACCGTGACCGCGGCCCTCCCGAAAGAAGAACATGAACTTTCCTCACGAACGGTGCGGCGAGTAGAGTCCTCCCATGTCCCCCACGAGCACGCAGACTTGGCGGAATTGGGCGGGCAATCAACGCGCCGTCCCGCAGCGCGTCCTGGCGCCCCGCGACACCGCGGAGGTCGTCGCCGCCGTCCGCGCGGCCGCCGACGAGGGGCGCACCGTCCGGATGATCGGCACCGGCCACTCCTTCACCGGGGCGGCGGCGACCGACGGCATCATGCTGCGCCCCGACCGGCTGACCGCCGTGCGCTCCGTCGACACCGCCAGTCGGCTGGTCACCGTCGAGGCGGGCCTGCCCTTGCACGCTCTGAACCGGTTCTTGGACGAGCACGGGCTGGCGCTGGCCAACATGGGAGACATCCAGCAGCAGACCGTCGCGGGCGCCCTGCAGACCGCCACGCACGGCACCGGACGCGACGTCGCCGGGCTCGCCTCCCAGGTCGCCGCCCTGGAGATGGTCCTCGCCGACGGCAGCGTGGTCACCTGCTCCCGCGACGAACGCCCCGACCTGTTCGACGCGGCGCGCGCGGGCGTCGGCGCGCTCGGCATCGTCACCGCCATCACCTGGCGCACCGTCCCCCGCTTCCTGCTGCGCGCGCAGGAGCAGCCGATGAAGTGGGACGAGGTGCTGGCGCGGACCGACGAGTTCGCCGCGGAGAACGAGCATTTCGAGTTCTACTGGTTCCCGCACACCGACGGGTGCCTGACCAAGCGCAACAACCGCGTGGACGGCCCGGCCGAGCCGTTGCCCAAGTACCGGTACTGGTTGGACGACCAGTTCCTGTCCAACACGGTGTTCGGCGTCCTGAACCGCGTCACGCACCGCGTGCCCGCCGTCACCCCGCGACTCAACGGCATCTCCGCCAGGGCACTGGGCGCGCGCACGTACACCGACACCTCCTACAAGGTGTTCACCAGCCCGCGCACCGTCCGCTTCAAGGAGCAGGAGTACGCGATCCCGCGCGACATGCTCCTGCCGACGCTGCGGGAACTGCGGGCGCTGTTCGACAAGCGCGACTGGCGCATCAGCTTCCCGATCGAGGTGCGCGTGCTGCCGCCCGAGGACGCGTGGCTGTCGATGGCCTACGACCGTCCCACCGCGTTCATCGCGGTGCACGTCTACCACCGCGACCCCCACGAGGACTACTTCCGGGGAGTGGAGGAGCTGATGACCGCGATCGGCGGCCGCCCCCACTGGGGCAAGCTCCACACCCGCGACGCGGCGTACCTGGAGACGGTGTATCCGCGCTTCAACGACTTCCTCGCCCTGCGCAACGAACTGGACCCGGACCGCCGCTTCGCCAACCCCTACACCCGCCGCGTCTTCGGCGACTGAGCCCGCCCGGAGGTCGGTCACCGAGAGACACCGTCCGGGGTGTCGCGGGGGTCGGCGCCGCCTTGGTCGCCGCCCGTGTCCTGACCGCCTCCGGGGACGCTCGACGGTGCCTGCGTGGGAGTGCTGGGCGGCGTGCTCGTCGTGGGACGCGACGAGGGCGCCTGCGGCGTGGCGGTGGTGGGCGCAGGCGCCGGTTCCGGAGACTCCTGCCGCGTCGGCTCCACGGACGGGCCCGTAGAGGGGGCGGACGGGTCGCCGGTGGGCTGCTCGGACGTGCCGGGCGCGGGCGTGACGTCGTCGGTCCCACCGCCGCTGCCGCCGCCCCCGCGGAAGACGTTGTTGAGGGTCGTCCCCTTTTCGCCGCTGTTGCCGATGGGCTTGCCGGTCTGCCACTCGTACAGGCTGATGCCGCCCATGACGGCCGCGAAGACCACGGCCGACGACAGCAGCAGCACCTTCCAGCGCCGCCTGGCCCACGCGACCGTGGCGGCGAACCCGGTGCGCCGCCCTGTGGTCACAGCCTCATCGACCTCCTCGTGCACGAGGGTCTTGGCCACCGCTCGGGCCGGGTCGTCCACCGGAGGTGGCAGGGCCGCGTCGACGCGGGTGGCATTGGGATCCGCGCCCGGCGCCCTGGGAGTCAACGCACCCGGATCCAGGCGAGTCGCGTCGGGGTCGGACAGGCGCGTGCTCGCATCCGGGCGTGTGGCATTGGGGTCTCCTACGGAGTGCGCTCCGTGGGGCCAGGCAACGGTGCGAGTGGGGTCCGGGCTGGTGGCCTCCCGTGCCACCTCGCGCGCGGCCTCCTGGGCCCTCCCCTGGAGCTGTTCCTTGCCCTGGTCCAGGTAGTGCTTGCAGACGGCCGTGCCGACGGTGGACGCCACGCTCATAAAGGCCGCGCCGATGACCGTCCCGTACACGCCCAGGTACGACGCTCCCCAGGCGGCGGCCAACGTGGCGACACCGCTGGCGATGAGCTGGGTGGTACTGAGATCCGGCAGCCGCCGCCGCGTCGACGACACTCGACGACACTCCCCCTCGAACGTCCTCCGCGTGCCCATAAGGTCCCAAAACGTGAACTAGCGACCCGTTTGAGGGTGTTCCTGACGCGGACGTGACGATGGCAACTTCATGACGGGAGCGCGACGCGTGCATTCGGGACTGGAGCCGCGGCCCCTGGATCGGGCACAGTGTGGAAAAGGATCCACAAGAATCAGAAAGGGCGCCCCCGGCCGGACCGCCGCACGGGCAAGCTAGGTCAGGTGCCCTCTTCGGCCTCCTGAAGAGGGCTTCGAGAGCGGCGATGTTCGGACATGCCGGGTACGGTGCTGGCAGCAGGTGTGTCCGAAAGAGAGACTCGGGAATCCGGGGGAAGGGCACGCATGCGCCCTCAGTGCCGTCAGGAAGGGCAGGAAGGACACGCATGCAGGAGCTGCGCCTCGTCGCGGTCAGCGAGGACGGTACGTACCTCGTCCTGGCAACCGCGGGTCGAGGCACCCGGTTCACCCTGCCCGTCGACGATCGGCTGCGTGCAGCGGTCCGTGGGCACTTCTCCCGCCTCGGCCAGTTCGAGATCGAAGTGGAGAGTCCCTTGCGCCCCAAGGAGATCCAGGCTCGCATCCGGTCGGGCGAGACGGCGGAGGAGATCGCAGAGTCCGCCGGGATACCGGTGGAACGCGTCCGCTGGTTCGAGGGCCCGGTCCTGCAGGAACGCGAGTACATGGCCCAGCAGGCCCAGCGGGTCGCGGTGCGGCGGCCGGGCGATTCGACCCCGGGCCCGCCGCTCGGCGAGACCGTCGAGGAGCGCCTCGGGCGCAGCGGGGTGGACCTCGAAGAGGTCGAGTGGGACTCCTGGAAGTGCGAGGACAACACCTGGCGGGTGCGCCTGTCGTTCTTCGAGAACGGCCGCCCGCACGCCGCCGAGTGGGTGTTCGACCCGCGGCGCCGCCACGTGTCGCCGCTGGACGAGGTGGCCGCGCGGCTGAGCGCCGTCGACTGGGACGAGGACGACGACTCGCTCGGCGACACCGTCACGCCGCTGATGCCGCGCCGGCCCGCGATGAAGGTGGTCAGCGACGTGCGCGACCTGGGCCTCGGCCCGGCGCCGGTGCCCGGTCCGCTGCCCGGCCCGGCGCGCGGGCTGCCCGCCGGGTACGAGCCGCCCGGGGAGCGCGGCGCCGGGCGTCCCGGCGACCCGCCGCTGCGCGCGGCGCCGGCCCCGTCCGAGCGGACCGCGCGCCGCGACCGCGTCGCCGACGGCGGCCGGATCGCCGAGCCGCCGCGTCCGCAGCCGCTGCCCGCGCCCGAGCCGTCCGCCCCGGAATCCGGTGAGGCCGCCGAGGCGTCCGTGCCCGCGCCGCGCGACGAACAGGCCGCCGCGTCCGCGCCCGCGGCCCCGGCCGAGGAGGCGGCCCGGGAGCCGCGGCGGGAGGACGGCGCGGCCCCGCAGGAGGCCCGCGAGGACGCCGCCGCCGAGGCGAAGTCCCGACCGGACGCGGAGCCCGCCGCGACGGCCGACAAGCCCGAGGCCGCCGGGACGAGCAACGAGCCCGCCGAGGCCGACGCGGCCGCCGAGGGCGCCGACGAGTCCGGCAAGACCGCGCCGCGCGAAGGCGACGCCGCCGCGAGCGCCCAGGCGGGCGCCAAGGAGGACGAGTCCGCCGCGGCGAAGGCCGACACTCCGGACCCCGGCACGGCGGCGGCCGACGCACCGCAGACCGACGCACCGCAGACCGACGCCCCGCACGCCGACACCCGCAACGACACGCCGAAGGGCGAACCGGACGCGCCCGCCCGGCCCGAGCGTCCCGCCGCCGCAGCCGGGGAACCGCAGGCCGATGCTCCGGCCGCCGAGCCGGCGCCGACACCGGCGGCCGCCGCGCCGCAGGAGCCCGCGCAGCCCGCCGCGGCCGCGGCCGAACCGCAGGCGCCGCAGCCGCAGCGTCCGGCGGCGCACCAGCCGGCGCGTCCGGGCGGCAAGAAGAAGGCGGCGGGACGCACGGCCATGCCCGCCGCCCAGGTCGACAAGCCGGGCGCAGGAGCGGCCGCGGGCGACGCCCCGGCGCCGCAGCGCCCCGCGCGCAACCGCCGCCGGGCCAAGGGCAAGCGCGCGTCCGTGCCGTCCTGGGACGAGATCATGTTCGGCGCCCGCCGCCCCGATTGATCCGCACGGGTCGCGCCCCAGAACCGGCCGTCCGGAGAGGCGCGCCCGACGCGCGCGGCCGCATCCGGCAGGGCGCTATCGGCGGGTGCTATCAGCGGTCGCCGGGGCCGCCGTCCAGGAACGGGGCGACCCAGTCGGGGGTGATGCGGGCGGCGAACGTCACGGCGTCACTCTGCCCCATGTCGACGGCGGGGCAGGCGCCGTCCCCGGCCCCGACCGCGGCGACGAGCGTGGACAGCCCGAGCCTGCGCTGGAACAGCGTCTGGCGGATGCGCCAGCCGACCACGGCGCCGTGCTCGACGACCACCTGGCGGCGGCGCAGCGACCCCGACCGCACGGTGAGACGGGCGCCGTCGGTGGCGTGCCCCAGCTGCCGGTAGCGGTCGAGGCCGAGCGGCACGCCCAGCAGGGCCAGCGCGACGCAGCAGCACGCGACGGCGGGCCGCCCCGCCAGCAGCGCCAGCGCGGCCAGGCCGAGCGGCGGCGCGGTCGCCCGCACCACGCGGCGCCCGCGCGCGGCGGGCGGATGCCCGACGAGCGGCGCGGGGACGGAGCCGAGCACTCGCTGCGCCAGGTCCGCCGCGACCGGACGCGGAGCGGCGGGCAGCAGTCGTCCGCGGTGCGCCGCGTCCCCCAGCCCGGTCACCAGGGCGCCGAGCCGCACCACCCCGGCCGCGCGTTCGAACGGATTGTCGGCCAGCTCCACGCCGCGCAGCCGGCGCCGCTCCAGGGAGACGGTGCGGCGCGTGACCAGCCCGCGCCGGGCCACCACGGAGCCGTCCCGCTCGTACACGGTGAAGTCCCAGTTGAACAGGGCGAACGCGACGACCGACATGACCGGCATGGCCAGCACGACCATCGCCGCCGCGGCGACGACCGCGGCGGTCGGCAGGCCGACCACGTCATGGCTCACGCTCTCCACCCGTTCGCGCGTGATGAACCCCAGGTCGTCGCCCAGGTTGTAGAGCGTGCCCAGGAAACTGCCCGCGACCGCGAACGGGGTCAGCAGGTACGCGCCGCTCAACGGCGCGTACACGAACCAACGTGGGCGGATCCGCGCCAGGACGCGCTCGGGCGCGCGCACCGGCTCCTCCGGGGACACAGTGCGGCCCGTCAAGAGAAGGCGCAGCCGTTCGGCCTCCTGCCGCGAGACGGCGTTCAGCACGCCCTCTCCCCCGTCCGCGCCCGCGTCGATGTGCACGATGGCCAGTCGCAGCAGCCAGTGCGGGAGCGCGGCGCTGACGTCGACGCCGCGGATGCGGTCGCGCGGGATCGCCTTGACCGAACGGCCGATGAGGGAGCGGCGCAGCTCCAGCCGGTCGTCGTAGAGCGTGTAGGTGAACGTCGCCCAGGTCGCCACATGCACGACCAGCCCGAAGGCCAGCCCCGCCAGGGTGAAGTAGAACGCCGTGGACAGGCCGCCCACGACGAGCCCGGCGGCCCCGGCCGCCAGCAGCGCGAGCAGTTCCCGCACGGCGCCCACGACGAACGTCAGCGGATGCAGCCGCGCCGCGCGCGGCCGCGCGGCGCGCACGGTGCGGGAGTCGGCGGAGGGCGCGTTCACGTGGCGTCGTCGCGCAGGTCGTGCGCCCGGTGGGCGAGCCGTTCGGCCAGGCGCGCGGCGACGTCCACCGGCAGCCCGGCGACCTCGGACGACCCGGCGTGCGAGGCGGTGTTGATCTCGATGGTGGCCAGGCCCAGCATGCGCTCGATCCAGCCCTGCTCGGTGTCGACGGTCTGGATGCGGCTCACCGGGACCAGCAGCCACTCGCGGTTGAACCACCCCGTCCGGGTGTAGACGACGTCGGCGCTCACCTCCCAGCGGTGCACCCGGTACCGCCACACCGGCGCGAGCACCGTCATGACCGCCCCGACGGCGGCCACCACGACGGGCAGCCACCAGACGCGCTGGCCCAGCCACCCGAGCAGGCCGTCCCAGCGCCGCGCGCCGTCCCAGCCGTCGACCCAGGCGGCCGCGCCCCAGGCCAGGCCGGAGGCCAGGCCCCACAGCAGGGCCGACTCGATCGCCCACTGCGCGATGGCCCGGCGCGCGACCCGGTGCGCGGGCGGCCGCAGGCGCGGCGGGTGCGACGTCCCGCCGCCGGGCTCCTGGGTGCGCCGCACCGTCGTCACGCCACCGAGTTTAGGACGCCCGTCCCCCCTCACCAGGTCACTTGCCGCCGCCGCGCCCGGCCGGACGCGGCTCTCGAGCGATCTGTCAGACCCGTGTGCGATGGTGGCCGGAACGGTCCCCGAACCGCCGGCATCGCGTCGGCGACGCCGGGAAAAAGGAGGTGCGCGGCGGCCGGGGCACCGCGTAGTTTGTCCGGTCTCATGACGAGAACCGCCTTTCGCTGGCCCAGGTCGATCCACCGGCGATCGACCTCGTGACCATGGACCGAGGAGCCCATCCATGACCCACGCCATCCGGGCCGACGGCCTGGTGAAGCGGTTCGGCGAGACGCAGGCGCTGGCAGGCGTCTCGTTCACCGTCGAGCCCGGCACCGTGCTCGGCGTGCTCGGCCCCAACGGCGCCGGCAAGACCACCACCACCCGCATCCTGGCCACGCTGATCGAGCCCACGGCGGGCACCGCCGAGGTCGGCGGCTACGACGTCGTGCGGCAGGCGCACCAGGTGCGTCAGCTCATCGGCCTCACCGGGCAGTACGCGGGGGTCGACGAGATGCTCACCGGCACCGAGAACCTGGTGCTGATCGGGCGCCTGCTGGGCCTGCCGCGCCGCGAGGCCAAGGCGCGCGCCGCCGAGCTGCTGGAGCGCTTCGAGCTGACCGACGCCGCCGACCGCGCCGCCAAGACCTACTCCGGCGGCATGCGGCGCCGTCTCGACCTGGCCGCCAGCCTGGTCGGGCGGCCGCGCATCCTGTTCCTGGACGAGCCCACCACCGGCCTGGACCCGCGCAGCCGCGGCGGCCTGTGGGACATCGTCCGCGGCCTCACCGACGACGGCGTCACCGTGCTGCTGACCACCCAGTACCTGGAGGAGGCCGACCAACTCGCCGACGACATCATCGTCATCGACCGCGGCAGGGTCATCGCGCAGGGCAGCTCCGACGAGCTCAAGGCCCAGGCCGGCGGCCGGGTGCTCGAGGTGCGGCCGGTGCGCGAGGCCGACCAGGCCACCGTGGCGAGGGTCGTCGCCGACCTGACCGGCGGCGCCCCCGAGGTGCGCGACGGGCTGGTCTCCGCCCCGGTCACCGACCCGGCGGTCATGCCGGCGGTGGTGCGCCGCCTGGACGAGGCGGGCGTCGCCGTCGGGGAGCTGACGCTGCGCAAGGCCAGCCTGGACGAGGTGTTCTTCGCCCTGACCGGCCACCACACCGACGAGGTGGACAAGGCCGCCGACGAGCTGATCGAGAACGAGGGAGCCCGAGTATGACACAGCCGCAGCGGCGCGGCGCCGTCCGGACCGGCGCGCCCGCGCAAGGGCGAGGCGCCGCCCCGGGGGCGCCGCGACGGGGAACGGGGGGCGCGCGATGACCGCCGCCTCAGCGGCCGCCGGCCTGCCCGAGGCCGCGCCGACCCGCCGGGTCGGCCTCGGCGTCAGCGCCCGCAACGTCGCCACCTTGGCCTGGCGGAACCTGGTGCAGATCAAGCACAACCCGATGGAGCTGCTGGACCTGTCCATCCAGCCCATCATGTTCGTGCTGCTGTTCGCCTACGTGTTCGGCCCGCCGATGGCCGGCAGCGTCGACGCCTATCTGCCCATCGTGATCCCCGGCATCATCGCGCAGAACGCGCTGTTCGCCGGCATGACCACCGGCTACGGGCTGAACGTGGACATCACCAAGGGGGTCTACGACCGGTTCCGCAGCCTCCCGATCGCGCGCGGCGCCCCGCTGTTCGGCCGGATCATCGCCGACACCGTCAAGCAGGCGTGGTCGATGCTGGTCCTGCTGCTGGTCGGGTTCGCCATCGGCTTTCGGATCGAGACCGGCCCGCTGGGCCTGCTGGCCGCGTTCGGGCTGATCCTGCTGTTCGCCCTGCTGTTCACGTGGATCTCGGTGTTCGTCGGGGTGTCGGTCAGCGAGCCGGAGAAGGTGCAGATCTTCGGGTTCACGATCATCTTCCCGATCACGTTCCTGAGCACCGCGTTCATCAAGCTGTCCCCCGGGACCCCCGACTGGCTGGCGTTCGTCATGCGGAACAACCCCCTGTCGCAGCTGGTCGAGTCGATCCGCGGCCTGCTGGTGGGCGGCCCGGTGCTGGAGCACGCCTGGATCGCCGTGGCCTGGGGAGCGGCCTTCATGGCGGTCTTCGCCCCGCTGTCCATCCGCCAGCTCCGCCGCCGCGTCTGAGCGGACGCGGGGTCCGAGCCGACACGTGACAGCCCCGGACGGCCGACGGGTCGTCCGGGGCTGTCGTGTCCTCCGCCTGGGCCGCCGCGCCCGAGGGGCGGCTCCCCGCCCGCGCGGATCAGGCGGCGTTCTCCTTCTCCTTGGGCTTGGCGTCGGCGAGCGCGGCCAGCTGGAAGTCGGCGCGCGGCTGCTCGATGATGCCCAGCGAGACGGTCTCGCGCTTGAGGAACAGCGCCAGCGTCCAGTCGGCCAGGACCCGGATCTTGCGGTTGAGGGTCGGCACCCGCAGGCCGTGGTAGGTGCGGTGCATGAACCAGGCGGGCCAGCCCTTCACCCGGAAGCCGTAGGTGTAGGCGACGCCCTTGTGGAGGCCGAGACCGGCCACCGCGCCCACGTTGTTGTGCACGTACGGCTTGAGGGGCTTGCCGCGCAGCGACCGCACCAGGTTGTCGGCGAGCACCTTGGCCTGGCGGACCGCGTGCTGGGCGTTCGGCGGGCAGGTCATGCCGTCCTGCGTCAGGTCCGGGACGGCCGCGTTGTCGCCGGCGGTGAACGCGCGCACCAGGCCCTCGATGGTGAGGTACTCGGTGGCCTTGACGCGGCCGCGCTCGTCCAGCGGCAGGTCGCTGTTGCGCACGACCGGGGCGGCCTTGACGCCCGCGTTCCACACCAGCGTGCCCGCCGGGAACCGGCTGCCGTCCGACAGCTCGATCTCGCCGTCCACCGCGGACTTCAGCAGGGTCTTCAGCTTGACGTCGATGCCGCGGCCGCGCAGCTGCTCGGCGGTCCACTTGCCCATGTCCGGCCCCACCTCGGGCAGGATCCGGTCGGCCGCCTCGACGAGGATGAACCGCAGATCCTGGGGGGTGACCTTGCGCATGTACGTGACCGCGTCGCGGGTCATGTCCTCCAGCTCGGCGACCGCCTCCACGCCGGCGAAGCCGCCGCCGACGAACACGAAGGTCAGCGCCTTGCGGCGGACCTCCTCGTCGTCGGTGGACTCGGCGATCTCCAGCTGCTGCAGCACGTGGTTGCGCAGGTGGATGGCCTCGCCGATGGTCTTCAGGCTGATGCCGTGCTCGGCCAGGCCGGGGATCGGCAGGATGCGCGGCACCGCGCCGGCCGCCATCACCAGGTAGTCGTAGGAGATCCGCTCGGGCGGCCCGGCCAGCGGCTGCACGATCGCCCACCCCTCGCCGTGGTTCAGCTCGGTCACCCGGGCGTTGCGCACGGTGCAGCGCGGCAGCACGCGCCGCAGCGGCACCACCACGTGCCGCGGCGAGATGTTCCCGGCGGCGGCCTCGGGCAGGAACGGCTGGTAGGTCATGTACGAGTTGGGGTCGACGACTGTGATCTTCACCTCGCCGCGCTTGAGCTCGCGGCGCAGCTTCTTCTGCAGCCGCAGCGCGGTGTACATGCCCACGTAGCCGCCACCCACGATGAGGATGTGGGGAGCGCCAGGGGTCTCCTCGACGGTCCTGGCCATCGACGGCCTCCTCTGTCACGGTCGGCTTGTGAATACATTCACAAACTATCCGACCGACCCAGGTCTAGACCAATCGTTTTGAGGCGAAAAACGACAGAAGTTGCTGGAGTGTCAACTTGGAACGCTCGCAGCCGCGTGAACTTCATCACCTCTTTCCCATGAACCGGACGACATGGGACGTACTTCACAGATCATCGACTCGGCCCGCGAATCTCACGCGCCTCGGGGTTCACAGGGGGGAAAGACCCGTTCCACCCCTCTCGAACCCCTAAGGTGGGGCCGAACGCGGCAAGGGGGCGCCGCCGGCCAGGCGCGGTCCCCGAGGCCGCCCGCGACCGAACCGTCAAGTTGACCCGAGTCCGGCGGGGCGCGGCGTACGATCTCGCCCGGGAGCGTATCGATGATGAGCAGACACCGGCGTCCGGTCACGGCCACCGCGGCCGCCGTGGCGCTCGCCGGCGCGCTGAGCGGCTGCGGTCTGATCGGCCTGCCGCAGAACCAGAGCGCCGAACTGGCGGAGTGGTTCACCGTCACCAGTCCGGTGTTCCGCGATGGCCACGACTTGCCCACGCGGTACGCCTGCGCGACGTACCCTGGCGGTCAGGGCAAGACCCCGCCGTTGCGGTGGTCGGGGACCCCGGCCGGAACCAAGTCCTTCGCGATCGTCATGGACGACCCGGACGGACCCGAGGGCGCCTACGTGCACTGGGTCATCGCCGGGATCGACGGGACCACCCAGCAGATCGTCGAGGGCGCCCGCCTGGAGAAGACGGTCGAGGGCCTCAACACCGGCAACAAGGTGGGCTACACGCCGCCGTGTCCACCCAGGGGCGAGCGGCACCGGTACCGGTACACCATCTACGCGCTCGACGTGCCGAACGACAGACCGCTGTTCCGCAGCGGGGCGCCGCTGGAGGAGTCGCTCGGCGCCATCGCCGAGCACACCGTGGGCCGGGGCCGGATCACGGGGAGATTCGGAGACGAGCAGACGCGTTGACCGTGGGGCCGCTGAGCGCAGGGGGGCAGGGGCCGCCCCAACGGGGGCGCGGACGACAGCGGCGCGGGGGCCGACCAGCGGGTCGGCTGGTACGCGCCAGGCGAGGGCAGATGTGCGCGAATGGTGTGACAACGGTCATAGCGGTCGGTCAGAATCGGTCTGTCGGTCAGAATCGGTCTAGGTCCCCCGGGATCGGGCCGCCGACGACCGGACGGTCGGCAATCGGGACGAACCCGCAGGCCCCGCTGACGCATCTCGTCGGGCCAAGGCATTGGGTGGTGGCATGACAACTTACATCGTGGTCTTCGGCCTGATCGTGGTCGTCGTCCTGGTGGTCGTCCTGGTGGCCCTCGGCCTGCGGGCCAGCCGGGCGAGCCGGGACGACGACGACTGGATGGCCGACGAGCAGCCGCCCCGCGGCTTGCGGTCCGGCGGGCACCCCGACGAGGCCGCCGACGACGGCTACGGCTACGAAGGCGGCTACGAGGACGGCTACGACCAGGGCCGCGGCGAGCCCCAGGGCGGCTACGACCGCCGCGTCGCCGGCGGCTCGGGTCCGCTCGCCGCGCCGACCCCGGCGCAGGCGGGCGCCGACGCGGAGGAGATGGAGGACGACGACTACTGGGCCACCATCACCTTCGACAAGCCCAAGTTCCCCTGGCAGCACGACAAGCAGGACCAGGCGGAGGTCGACCCGGCCGAGGACCCGCTGCTCGCCCAGGGCCAGCAGGACCAGCCCGCGGAGCCGCCCATGCCGCAGCAGCCGGTCTCGGCGGGCGCCGACATGCCCGGCGGCCCCGCCCAGGGCGGACGCGGCGCGGGCCCCCAGCAGGCGCCGCCGCAGCAGTCCTTCCCCCCGGCCGCGCACCTGGCGGCCGACCCCGGCGCCACCACCCGCCTGTCGGGCGACCCGAGCGCGACCTCCCACCTGCCCGGCGACCCGGGCGCGACCGCGAACGACCCCCTGCCCCCCGAGATCGTGGGCCAGGCCCAGGCGGCGTACGGCGCCGGCCCCCAGGACCAGCCGGCCTACGGGAGCGCGGACCCGTCCCCGTTCGGCCCGCCCTCCGGCGGGCAGGAGCCGTCGTACGGCTCCGGGACGTCCGGCGCCTCCGGGGCGGACCAGTCCGCGCCGTTCGGCGGCGACCCGCTCGGCACCGGCGGCTCCCCCTCTTACGGCACGACCGGGCCGATGGCCCGTCCCGAGGGCTTCGACCGGCCGCTGTCCTCGTCCGGCACCGGAGCCCCGGCGGGCGGCTCCGACGCCCTGGGGCTGTCCCTCGGCCGCACGGACGAGCACCCCGTGCGCGGCCTCGGCGACCTGGGCCGCGCTCCTGAGCCCGCCGACCACGGCGGCTACGGGGCGACGCCGCCCGCGCCGCCCCCGGCCGCGCCGACGCCCGCCCCGTCGGCTCCCGCCGCCTCGGGCTCCGGATCGAAGTCGGGCGACGACCACAAGCTGCCCACAGTGGACGAGCTGCTGCAGCGGATCCAGAACGAGCGGTCCGCCAGCGCCGGCACCGCCCCGCGCCCGGCGCCCACAACGCCGCCCCCGTCCGATCCCGAGCCGTCCGGCTCCTCGTTCGGCGGCTCCCGCACCGACCCGCTGAGCGACCCGCTCGGCTCCGGCGGCTCCTCGTTCGGCTCGCCCGGCTCGACCGGCCCGTGGTCGACGCCGTCGCCGTCGACGGGCCTGGGCGGGTACGGCTCCGGCGGCCAGAGCGGCGGCGACGCGTATCCGACGTCCCCCGCCTACGGCGACTCCTCCCGGTTCGACGACCCGCTGAACACCGGCCGCGACTCTTTCGGCTCCTCGTTCACGGGCGCGGGCGACCAGCAGCCCTCCAGCGAGCCCCGCTACACCGACTTCAGCGGCAGCAGCTTCAGCCCCAGCGACCCGTTGGGGATCGACTCCTCCGCCGGGTCGAGCGGGGGCACGCCCCCCGGCGGCGGCTTCGGCGACCCGGGCGCCACCCAGGTCTACGGCGGGGGCTACTACGGCTCCCAGCAGGGGTACCCGGGCTCCCAGCCCCCGCCCGGAGGCTCCCAGGACCAGAACGGCGGCTACGGGTCGTCCTACCCCGGCGGCCCCTCCCGCGGCGAGCCCGACGACTGGGAGAGCCACCGCGACTACCGCCGCTGACACTCGCGGAACGCGCCCGTCGGCCCTCACAGGCCCGGCGGGCGCGTTGCTTTACGCCCTCACGACCGGTCACGGAAAAGCGGCCACGTCGGCCTCCTGGCGCACCGCACCACGCGTGCCTGCCGCGGAGGCCGGCGTCGAGCAGGTACGCGCGCACTGGTAGGAAGGGGGGCGTGACCGGCGATATCACACCAGCGCGCTCATCCTCGCCGCATGCCCGCTGGTGGGCCCCCTGGGCGGATCGGCGCCCCCGCGGCCCGCAAGCGGACGATTCAGAGGCGTCGGCCGGCGCCCTGCTGCTGGACGGGGTGCGCGAGTACCACGGCAGCACGGCGCCCCTGGTCCGTCCGATCATGGCGGAGCTGGCGTTCGAGCAGAAGCCGGAGCACCTGTTCATCACGTGCGTGGACTCGCGGGTGGTGCCGAACACCATCACCGCCAGCGGCCCCGGCGACCTGTTCATCAACCGCAACGTCGGCAACCTGGTGCCGCGGTACGGCTCCCGCACGCCGGACGACTCGGTGGCCGCCACCGTCGAATACGCGGTCGACGTCCTGGACATCCGCACCATCACCGTGTGCGGCCACTCCAACTGCGGCGCGATGGCGGCGCTGCTGGCCGGGGGCCGGGAGGTGCGTCACCTTACTTCCCTGACCCGCTGGCTCAGGCACGGCCTTCCCAGCCTGACCCGCTTCCTCGACGCCGAGCCGAGCGGGGACGCGCCGCCGCTGACGCGCCTCTGCCAGATCAACGTGGCGCAGCAGCTGGACAACCTGCTCACCTATCCGTGGCTGCGCGAACGGGCGGAGGCCGGCGATCTCGAACTCATCGGGCTCTTCCTGGACCTGGAGACGGCCGTGGTGCACGTCCTGGACCGGTCGTCGGGGGCGTTCGTCCCTGTCCCGGACGACGCCCCCGACGAGGCTTCCACGAACGCGTCCTGACCCGAAAGGGCCGCCTGGCGGGCTCCGTCGACGGCCCGCCGTCCGTCCCCGCCATCAGTGCACGAGCTCTTCCAGGCGCCGCTCCTCGGGGCCGCGGGTGTACATCCCGACCGCCCAGCGGTGCCGCCGGGCCCGCGCGTTGGGAGCGGGGAGGCGGGGGTCGTCGCACCGGGTGCTCCGGGCGAAGTCCGCCAGGAAGACCAGTGAGGCCAGCAAGGCGGTGAAACCGGCAACGATCGCCACAACGGACATCGGCGCTCCTCTCTCCCCGGGGCCGCCCTCTCGGGGCCGGACCCCGCCGCCACCGGCCGTCCCCCTGTGATCGGCCGTACTTCGGACGTTAGCCGCGCCGTTTCGACTCAACTGTGTCGTATGACCCGAAGTAGCGAACGGATTGCCGTTGTTCGCCTCGCCGTCCGATTCCCTCCGCGAAGGCTCCGCCCGCGCCGTCCGGGGAGGCGGCGGATGAATGGCGGATGGATGGGGAAGAGCGGCGGACGAGTCGGCCTGTAGGCCGGGTTCTGTACCGCCGCGGCAGCGGCGGTGACGGCCATCCATCTCGGGTCGCCGTTGCCGACGACCTCTAGCGGTCTACCCGCAGGCATCGGACGGGCAGCCCTCGAGCGCCTGCGCGGGAAGCGTGCGCTTCCCTTCTTGACCTTGCTCCGGGTGGGGTTTACCGAGCCGCCCACGTCACCGTGGGCGCTGGTGAGCTCTTACCTCACCGTTTCACCCTTACCACCGGTCGCCCGATGGCGGTATGTTTTCTGTGGCACTGTCCCGCGGGTCACCCCGGGTCGGCGTTACCGACCACCCTGCCCTGTGGAGCCCGGACCTTCCTCGGCGGGGCGCGAGGCCCCGACGCGGCCGTCCGGCCGGCTCGTCCGCCGTACGACAAAGCCTATCGAAGCCCGGCAAGGCGGGAGCGCGCCTCCTGACGGGCGCCGGCCGGGGCCCGTCAGGAGGCGAGGTGGTGGACGTCGTTGAACGACCGCAGCGTCGCCGGGCCGTCGTCGTACCAGTCGATCCGCGACAGCGACGCCACGTCCAGCCCCATGCGGTACATGGCCGGGAAGGGGGCGCCGAGCGCGGTCACCACCAGCAGCTTGATCGGCGTCACGTGGGTGACGACCAGCACCTTCCGGTGGCGGTAGCGGACCTTGAGCTTGTCCAGCGCGGTGCGGACGCGGCGTGCGGCGTCGGTGAAGCTCTCCCCGCCCGGCGGGGCGACGGACGGGTCCGCCAGCCACGCCTTCAGCTCGTCCGGCCACCGCTCCCCCACCTCGGCGAAGGTGAGCCCTTCCCAGGCGCCGAAATCGGTCTCGCGGAAGCCGTCCTCGACGCGGACCTGCGCTCCGGTGGCGGCGGCGACCTCGGCGGCGGTGTCGCGGCAGCGGCTCAGCGGCGAGGTGACGATCGCCTCGATCCCCGCGTCGCGCAGGGCCCGCGCGGCCGCCCTGGCCTGGGCGAGGCCCACGTCGGTGAGGGGGACGTCGCCGGTGCCCGCGAAGCGCTTCTCCACCGACATCGGCGTCTCACCGTGCCGGAGCAGGTAGGTGGTGGTCGGGGTGGTGGAGGGGGGCGACCAGGCGGGGGCCGCGTCGTCCTCCTCGGGGGCGGGCGCGGTCTCGCGGGAGGCGCCGCCGGATTCGCGGGTCCAGTGCTCGCCGCGGGCGGCGGCGTCCATGGCCTCGTTGGCCAGGCGGTCGGCGTGGGTGTTGCGGTCGCGCGGCACCCACTCGTACGACACCGAGCCGAGGCCCGCGGCGATCTCCCGGGCCTGCAGCGCCAGCGGGACCAGGTCCGGGTGCTTGATCTTCCAGCGGCCGGACATCTGCTCGACGACGAGCTTGGAGTCCATCCGCACCTCGACGCGGGCGGACGGGTCGACGCCCGCGGCGGCGCGCAGCCCGGCGATCAGGCCGCGGTACTCGGCGACGTTGTTGGTGGCGGTGCCGATCGCTTCGGCGACCTCGGCCAGCACCTCCCGGGTGAGCGCGTCGCGGACCAGCGCGCCGTACCCGGCGGGTCCCGGGTTGCCCCGGGACCCGCCGTCGGCCTCGACGACCAGTCTGCGGCCGGGGCGGGACGCGCTCACAGCCCCGACTCGGGGGTGCGCACGAGGATGCGGCGGCACTCCTCGCAGCGGACCACCTCGTCCGGCGCGGCGGCGCGGATGCGGTTGAGGTCGACGGTGTTGATCGCCAGGTGGCAGCCCTGGCAGGCGCCCCGGTGCAGCTTGGCGGCGCCCACCCCGCCGAACTGGCCGCGCAGCTTCTCGTACAGGTCGAGCAGGTCGGCGGGGATGTCCTTGGCGACCGCGGTGCGCGCGGCGCTGGTGGTGCCCGTCTCCTCGTCGATCTTCCGCCAGGCCTCGTCGCGCCGGCGTTCGGCGTCGGCCAGGTCGGCCTCGGCGGCCTGCAGGTCGGCGCGCAGCGAGGCGAGCCGGCCCTCGGCCTCCTCCCGCCGCTCCATGATCTCCAGGACGACCTCCTCCAGGTCGGACTGGCGGCGCTGCAGCGAGGCGAGCTCGGCCTGCAGCCCGCTGAGGTCCTTGGCGGAGGAGACCTGGCCGGAGTCCAGGCGCTTGCGGTCCCGCTCGGCCCGCGCCCGGACCTGGTCGACGTCCTGCTCGGCCTTGCGCTGCTCGCGGTCCAGGTCGCCGATCTCGGTCTCGGCGGCGACCACGGCGTCGCGCAGCTCGCGCACGCGGGCCTGCAGACGCTCGATCTCGGCCAGCTCGGGCAGCGTGCGGCGGCGGTGCGCGAGGCGGTCGAGGCTGGTGTCCAGCTCCTGCAGATCGATCAGGCGCAGCTGGGCTTGCGGTGCGGCTTTCACTTTGCTCCTTCGTGGTGCAGGCGCCACGCGTCGGTGACGAGCGCGGACACCCGGGTCTCCAGCTTGCGCTCGGCCTCCGCGGCGGCGGAAGGCGGCGCGGAGGCCGGGCGCGCGGCGGTGGCGGCGTGGTCGGCGTGCTCGGCGTGGTCGGCGTGCTCGGTGGAGGCGTCGCAGGAGGCGAGGGCGGCGCGCAGGCGGCGTTCGACGTCGGCCAGCCACGGCCATTCGGTCGCCCAGTGCGCGGCGTCGATCAGCGCGGGCCCGCCGTGCTCGGCGAACTCCGAGGCGGGGTGGTGCCGCAGGTCCGCGGTGAGGTAGGCGTCGACGCCGAGGGCGCGGGCGGTGTCGAGCAGGGAGTCGCCCGCGCCGCCGCAGACGGCCACGGTGCGGACGGGCCGGTCGGGGTCGCCCGCGGCCCGCACGCCCCACGCGGTGGCCGGGAGCCCGGCGGCCACGCGGGCGGTGAACTCCCGCAGCGGCAGCGGCTCGGGCAGCGCGCCGACGCGGCCGAGCCCGCGGCGCGGGTCGTCGGCGGCGGGGACCATGGGGCGCAGCTCCCCGGTCAGGCCGACGGCGCGGGCGAGCGCGTCGGACACACCGGGGTCGGCGACGTCGGCGTTGGTGTGGGCGGTGAACAGGGCCGTGCCGTTGCGGATCAGGCGGTGGACGAGCCGTCCCTTGGGAGTGGCGGCGGCCACGCTGTTGACCGGGCGCAGCAGCAGCGGATGGTGGGTGACCAGCAGGTCGGCGCCCCACTCCACGGCCTCGTCGACGACGGCCGCCACGGGGTCCACGGCGAACATCACCCGGCGGACCTCCTGGTCGGGGTCGCCGCAGACCAGCCCGACGGCGTCCCACGACTCGGCCCACGAGGGCGGGTAGAGCGTGTCGAGGACCTCGATGACATGGGACAGACGCACGCCCGCAGGCTACCGCCCCCGGGCGCTCCCGGCCGAGCCGCGACGCGGCTCACCGCCGCGCACCGGTTATCGTGTGGAAAATCCGTGGTCTCGGCGGTACGAGACGGGCTTCGTGGGCACGAACCACGTAGGCTCGGACGAACCAGTTGTCTCTTCCACCACTGGAGGTGGCGTGCACGGCCGCAACCGCACGGTTCTCGGTGCGCGGATCAGCAGCGCGCGCCCGGCGCGCCGGGGCTCTGCGAGAGTGTTCACGTGAAGCTGCCGTTTCGCCGCAGGCGCGGACGCCTGAAGGGCCGTGCCGCCGACCGCGCGAAGTCCAAGGCCAGGCCGAAGCCGGAGCACGAGGTGGTCGACTGGCCCACCGAGGGCACCGGCAAGACCTCGCTGATGGGCGCGATCCGCGGGGACGGCTCGACCGGGGCCGGGTTCGGCGGCGCGATGTTCGAGGACCTGGCCAGCGTGTTCGAGGGGTCGCGCCGGGTGAAGGTCGAGGAGCAGCAGCAGCAGAAGCTGCGCCGCCACGACGACCGGCTGCAGGCCGGCCGCGGCGGACGCCCCGACCTGAGCACCGGCAAGATCCGCATCCAGCGGTCGGCGTCCGGCCCGTCCGACGGGAACGGGGCCGCGCCGGGAGACCCGGAGGCGGACGGCGCGACGGCGTCGTGACCCGATATCGAACGGATGTTCGATATCGGGTTATCGTGAGAGGGTGAGCACGTACGTTCCGCCCGGTTGGCCTGCCCAGGTGCATCCGCCCGGAACCGAGCGCTTCGAGGACACGGCGACGGCGTGGCTGCTCGACCTCGTGCCGCCGGACTACCGCCGTCACGGCGTCCTGCGCCGCTACCCGGTGGCGCTGGCGCGCATGGCGCGGCACCACGTGAGCGCGGCCGTGGAGGCCGCGCGGGAGGGGTTCCGCACCGCCCGAGTCGAGCTGGGCGGCATGGTCCCCCCGCACGGCGTCGAGGCCGTCCTGGACGCCTACCGCGCGGAGGGCGCCCGCCTGGTCGCGCTGCTCCGGGCGGTCGAGCTGGTGGAGACGGCGCTGCGCGTCCAGGCGCGCCCGGACGACCCCGAAGGCCGCCGCCTGTTCACCCCGAAGATCTGATCGTGCTTCGGGCGTCCCGCCCGCGGCGGGCGATCAGCCGTGGTACTTGCGGGCCAAGACGCGGTAGGTGTTGCCGGGACCGGGGACGAGCGGCACCAGGAGCCGGTCGAGCAGCGCCGCGGCGGCCGCCAGCGGACGCGCCGCCGCGGCGGCGGCCAGGTACCGGACGCGCGCCCCGGCGCGCGCCCGGGGCGCCCAGGGACGGCCGGGCGGCGGCCCGAACGCCTGCAGGGCGATCAGCACGGCGGACGCCAGGTCGTGGCGCCGGTGGGCGCGGCGCCGGCGGCGGGCGACGATCCGCATGCCGCGCGCGGTCAGCGCGCGCTCCAGGTTGCCGATGGGGATCAGGTGCAGGTGGCGGGGTTGCAGCCAGCCCGCCCAGAAGCGGCGCAGGAGCCGCCCGAGCGGGCATTCGGGGTCGGGCAGCTCGACGAGCAGGTGCCCGCCCGGCGGGAGCATCTTGATGGCGATGTCCAGTTCCGTCGCCGGGTCGGGCGTCTGCTCCAGGTGCCGGTGCATGCTGATGACGTCGTAGCGTCCGGCGAGCTCGTCTCCCAGGTCGGCGAGCGCGCCGCGGTAGGGGCGGCGGATCCAGCCGCGCCCCGCCGCGTCCTCGACGCCGTCGCCCTGGTCCAGTCCGTCGAACTCGGTGCCGGGCAGGACGGTCCGCGCGACGCGGCAGAAGTGGCCGCGGCCGGTGCCGACGTCCAGCCAGGCGCGCGGGGCCAGGTGGGCGGCGACGGCCATTTCGGCGCGGGCCATATGGACGCGGCATTGGGCGGCCAGGGCGTGCTCAGCGGTTTCGGCGGCGAGCCCGTCGTAGACGTCGCGCCGGTAGAACTCCAGGCCGGCGGCGGTGAGCGGGGGGTTCTGGAAGATGTGGCCACAGGCCCGGCAGCGGTCGAGCGTGAAGCGGCCCGGCTTGGCCTGGATGACGTCGGCGCTGGTCAGATGGTGCTGGAGGGAGCGGGCGCCGCACCAGGGGCAGTCGTCCCGCCGCGGCTGGAAGAACCGCTCCATCCCGTCGGCCAAGGCGGTGCCGTACCATTCACGGGCCTGCCCCCAGGTCCGCTCCCGCATCCGCTCCCACGCGCACGGCGCGTCCCTGAGGGTGCGCCACCAGTTCCAAGGCGTGAGCACGAGCCGCAGCAGGGCCATCCGGTGCAGGTCCCGCGGTGAAACAGGGGTGCCGGTGAACACCAGGTAGGGGACGGCGCAGTAGACCAGCGCCGCCAGCGCGCCCCACCGCGGCGCGGCGGCCAGGGACGCCAGCACGAGGGCGTAGCTCGTCATGGACGTGCCGACCGTCCACGGCACCGAGACGCCGAGACCGCGCAGCCACGCTCGCCGTCCCGCGCAGGAGGGGACGCCCCTGGGCACGCGGCACGGCACGACGGCCAGGTCGGCCGCGAAGACGCCGTCTTCCAAGGGGCGGGCGTACTGGCGCAGGCGGAGAGTGAGCGCGCCGTATTCGCCGGGATCGAGCGCGCGGGGCCGTGTGCCGGTGCGTTCCAGGACGTCTTCGTCGACGACGGTGGCGTATCCGGCGCCGTTCCCCAAGGCCAGCGGGTCGGACCGGTAGGCGTTCCGGTCGACGCCGCGCGCGAGGTCGAGGGCGCGCTCCACGGGCAGGTCCCGCGGGACCAGGTCGAGCACCTGGAGGCCGTGCTGGCGGGCGTAGGCGCAGGCGGCGCGCCGCAACTGCCCGGACACCACGGCGCCCTCCGCCATCACCAGGCCGTAGGACTCGTCGTGTCCGGGGGTGTCGGTGTCGTAGGAGCCGTCCCAGCGCAGCGACCGGCCGCGCCGCCCGGAGACGGGAAGGCGGGGCAGCGATCCCAGGCGGCGCCGCAGCCGCAGCGCGTTGGCCAGCAGCCCGGCGGCGACGGCGAGGGGGAGCCAGATCACGCCAGTTTCTCCAGCCGGTCGGCGGCCTCGGCCGCGCCGCCCGCCTCGGCGAACGACCGCCGCAGGCGCGCGGCGGCCCGCCGGTGGTCCTCGTCGGTCAGCACCGCGCCGAGCGCGGCGCGCAGCTCGACCGGCGTCGCCTGGTCGAACCGCACGATGATCGCGGCGCCCGCCTCGGCGACCCGGCGGGCGATGACCGAGTGGTCGTACCGGGTGGGCGCGAGCACCAGCGGCAGCCCGTGCGCCAGGCTCCGGCACACGGTGCGGTGCCCGCCGCGGCACAGCACCACCGCCGGGCCCGCCGCCATGCGTTCCAGCAGGGCGGACCGCGGGACGTCGCGGCGTACCAGCACGTTCGGCGGCGGATCGGCGAGCGCGCCGGGCGGGGCGACGACCACGGCCCGCACGTCCAGGCCGGCGACGGCCTCGACGGCGGCGCGCAGGAACCGCTCGGCGGCCGCGCCGCGCGCCGTGCCCAGCGTCACCAGCACCGCCGGGCGGCCGTCCGGCCACTCCCGCGGGACGTCGTCGTCCGTGCGCGGACCGGCCGGGGCGGAACCGGTCGAGCAGGGGCCGACGAAGACGAACCGGTCGGGGAAGGATGCCGCGTCGCCGACCAGCGCGCCGGTGGAGAACACCAGCACCAGGTGGTCGGAGAAGCGCGGGTCGAGCAGGTCCTCGATGCCGTGGTCGAGCTGGAAGTCCCCGATCAGTTCGCGCACGCGCTCTTCGTCCTTGGGCAGGTCCCGCAGCGGCCGGGTGAGCTCGACGGGCGTGGCCGCCGAGGTCGCCCACGGCAGGCCCCGCAGGCGGGCGGCGACGGGCGCGGCCAGCGCCTGCTGGTCGGACACGACCACGTCCGGGCGAAACCGGTCCAGGGCGTTCTGGACGCCGGGCATCATCGCGTGCCCGAGGGGAACGAGGACCTGCTCCCACAGGGAGCGCAGGGCGGCGGGCTCCAGCAGCTCCTGGTCCCCGTCGCTTAGGTCGCGCAGCCGCTGGACGAGGGGTGCGCCGTCGGCGTCATAGATGCGCGCATGCCTGGGCGTCAGGGGCGCGATGCTGTCGCGGTGCCCCACCCAGGCGACCTTGTGACCGCGCCGGACGAGTTCGGCGGCCACGGCGACGGTCGGAAGGATGTGGCCGGTGAACGGCGGCACGGCGAACAGGAACCGCGACGTCTTGGTGCTGCGCTGGGTGGACGGCAGGCCCGGCGTGGGGGCGAGCACCGCGCTCAGCGACGGCACCCGTACGCGACGTGCTCTCACAGCACACCGCCTTCCGCGGCAGCAGCGGTTGAGAAGGCGTTCGCGCCCGCGTGACCGACCATCGACGGCGCCGACGGTCCCGGCCGTCGGCGGTCCGAGGCGAGACCGTGCGCGAACGCCGCGGCCGGCGGAGAGGCGGTATGGGGCGGTTTCGGCGGTTCCGACGATTCTGACGGTTCCGACGTCTGGGCGTGGAAGCGCACGCCCCGCGCGGTCACCTCAGGCATCTGCTGAGTCCTCCAGGAATTCGGCGAGCAGGCGCGTCAGCGGCTCCCGCGCCGTGGTGTGCAGGTCGTGGCCTCCGTCCAGCACGTGGCGGCGGGACGCGGGCAGCGCCCGCGCCACCAGGTCGGCGGACGGCCGGAACGGCGAGTCGGCCCCGACCACGGTCAGCACCGGCAGGTCGCCGAGCGCGCGCAGCTCCTCGGCCGTCACCAGGGACTCGCGGGCCAGGTCGTCCAGCACGGTCGTCTCGTTCGCCAGCGCGGTCGCGCGCTGGGCCAGGCACCCGTCCCCGTCGAACCGGACGAGCTGTTCGGCGGCCTTGCGGTCGATCTTCGTGAACGGCGGATCGACCAGGGCGAGCCGGGTGACCCTGCCGGGGTGGGCGCGGGCGAACCGCACCGCGACCACCGCGCCGAAGCTGTGCCCGACGACGGCGAACGGGGGCAGGTCCCCGGTCAGGGCGGCCAGATCGGCGACCATGGTGGCGCTGTCATAACCGGTCGGGGGACGCTCGCTCAGGCCGTGCCCCCGCCAGTCCAGCAGCCGCACGGGGCGGGTCCGGGCGAGCTCGGGGGCCACGGTGTAGTACCAGGTGGCGATGCTGCCGGTGAACAGCCCGTGCAGCATCACCACCGGCTCTCCGTCGTCGGTCCCCATGTCGACGACGTGGAAGCGCAGGCCGCGCGCCAGCACCATGCCCATGACGCGGCCGGGTCAGAGGGCCGGCCGCGGACGCGGCGCGCGCGGCCGCATCGCGACGCGGTCGGCTGCGACGACGATTCGAACGACCCCGGCGGGCACGCCGCGCGCGGTCTCCCCTGCTGTCCTGGTCACTTCTCCCCCTTGTCCTCGGTGCGCCGGCGCTCGGTGGGCGCGCCGTGCGCGGCGACGGTCCAGGCGACGACGTGACCGTCCACCACGCGCGAGGCCACCTGAGTCACCGGCTCGTCCGGCGCGGCGCGCAGCCGGTCCACCAGCGCCTGCCGGTGCGCCGCCCGTTCCGACGCCTCCGCCCCGTCCGGTACCGGTGCGATGGCGATTCGGGCCGGTTCCGGGGCTGGACGGACCAGCGCGACGCCCAGCTCGGCGGCGCACGCGACGGCCGCGTTCAGTTCGGTGTCGAAGGGGCCGGTCACCCGGGGGTGCCCGGCGGCGTCGTCCTGCACGGTCAGTTCGGCGGGGAACAGCGGCCCGTGCCCGTGCTCCCACAGCCAGGTCCGCACGGCGTCCTTGACGGCGATGCGGCCCAGCAGCCACGGTCCTTGGGCATCCGGCGCGAGACGTTGGTAGTCGGCGCGCTCGGCGGCGCCCAGATACAGCCGCATCACCAGCTCGCGGGTCAGGGCCGAGTCCCAATGCTCGCGGGCCAGGCACCAGCCGCCCGGCTGCGGCTCTCCCGCACAGGTCAGCTCGGGACTGAACCTCATCCGCCACAACGCCTCGTCGGTGTACAGGCGGCGCATCGTCCAGCCGTGGAGGCGCGCCCACACCATGCCGTCGGCGCCGGCGACCTCCACGGCGTACCGCACTGCCGTGTCGGTGACGGTGAGGGGGCGGACGTTGGCGTCCAAACGCTCCCCCACCGGGGGCTGCGGGCCGTAGAAGAAAATCCGCTCGATTTCCGCGGAGAAGACGTTTTGGTCTTTCTCCCCGTACACCTGCATCCAGTGGCCGCACAACTGGCCTGCACCGTTGAGCAGCGCCCCGGGCGTGGGAAGCGAGACCAGCGTGCCGCGCACGCCGTCGCGTGTGACCGCGCCGATGTCGCAGACGCTCCGGTACAGCGGCCCTTGGGGCATCCAGCGTTCTTCGTAGAAGCGGGCGGCGTTCACCAGGGGCGGCCCCTCCCCCGCGATGGGGGCGCCTGCTTGCGGCGGCTTCGGATAGTGCGCGGCGAGCAGCACGGTGCCGTCGGCGTGGTCGCCGATGGCGACGCTGACCTCGCGCGGCACGCCGTCATGAGGCCGTCCCGCGGCGGTCGTGTGCGCGCGGATCTCGGCGCTCGTCGGCGGATCGGCCACCACCCACCGCCTGGCCCGCACGTCCCGGAAGCCGACGACCACCAGGTCGGGGAACAGCCGGCGGGCCGTCTCCCCCATCACCTCCAGCAGGGTCGTGAGCGGGACGACCGGGAATCGGTCGGACCTGTCCGGCCAGCCGGAAGGCTGCGGGATCATGCAGTGGTCGACGACGTAGGGCATCGTGTCCAGCGAGAACACGCGCGAGGCCGTCAGCCGCGCCGCCGCGGGAGCGCCGCCGCGGCCCCGGCCGGCGCGGGCGTCCAGGGCGCGCAGGACGGCCCGCGCGCTCTCCGCGGTCTCCCGCAGCAGCGCGTTCATCGCGGCCGCCACCGGGCCGTCGCCGGACGGCTCCGGCAGCGCGGCCTCGGCGGCGTCGTCCGCGGCGGACGCCAGGCGCAACGCGGGCACGGCGCCGTCGAGCCGGATCAGCGGGGCGCCCAGGTCGAGCCGCATCTCCCGCCCGCGGGCCGCCCCGTCCGCCGCGGTCAAGGCCGCCGCGGGCTCCGGCGGGACGACCCCGGTGAAGCACGCGTGCGCGGGCGGCTCTTCGAGGATCACATGGGCGTTGCAGCCGCCCAGGCCGAAGGCGTTCACCACCGCGCGGCGCGGCCCGGTCGCCGGGCGCTCCCACTCGGTGGCGCGGCGGACGGGACGCAGCCGGGTCCCCTCCACCGCCGGATGCGGATGGTCGACGTGCAGCGTCGGCGGCAGGACCGCGTCGCGCACCGCGCACGCCGCCTTGATCAGCCCGGCGGCCCCGCCCGCGGCCAGGGCGTGCCCGATCATCGACTTGATCGTGCCGAGGCCGAGCGGCGGCCCCTGCGCCCCGAACACCCGCAGCAGCGTCCGCAGCTCGGCCGCGTCGCCCGCGGGCGCGCCGGTGCCGTGCGCCTCCACCAGCCCGGCCGCGTCCGGCTCCGCCGGGTCCAGCCCGGCGTCCCGCCAGGCCCGCCGCACCGCCAGCACCTGGCCGTCGACCCGCGGGGCCAGGACGCCGTCGCCGCGGCCGTCGCTGGAGGTGCCCACGCCGCGCACCACCGCGTGGACGCGGTCGCCGTCGCGTTCGGCGTCGGCCAGCCGCTTGAGCAGGACGATCCCGGTGCCCTCGGCCAGCAGCGTGCCGTCGGCGGACCGGTCGAACGGCCGGATCAGACCGCTCGGGCTCAGCGCGCCCAGGTCGGCGAACACGCTCCACACGGTGGGGTGGTGGGCGTGGTGCACGGCCCCGGCCAGCATCGCGTCGCACTGCCGCGACCGCAGGGCCCGCACCGCGTGCTCGACGGCCACCAGCGCGGACGCGCACGCCGCGTCCAGCGTGTAGGCGGGGCCGCGCAGGTCGAACCGGTCGGCGATCAGCGAGGCCGCCAGGCTGGGCACGGCGGCCGCGGCACCGCCCGTCGCCGTCCGCTCGCGGAGGGCGGCGCGCAGCCGTTCCAGGCGCTCGCCGTCCAGCTCGGGGATCAGCTCCCGCAGCGTGACCAGGAGCTGCCGCACCGTGGTGACCCGCTGGTCGAGTCGCGCGACGCCCGGCGTGATGTGGCCGCCGCGGCCGATGACGACGCCGACCCGGGACCGGTCGGGCAGCCGCTCCTCGCCGCCCGCGTCGGCGATCGCCTCGGCGGCGGTGCGCAGCGCCAGCAGCTGGTCGGGCTCCATGTCCGCCGCGGCCGCGCGGGTGATGCCGAACCGGGCCGGGTCCACGGTGGCCAGCTCGTCGACGAACCCGCCGCGGCGCACGACGTCCTCGCCGGATCCGCCGGGCGCGGCGAGGGCGCGGCACAGGCCCTGGTCGCGGCGGTGCTCGGGCACGTCGGTGATCGCGTCGACTCCGGCGCGCACGTTGCGCCACAGCTCGGCCGCCGACCCGGCTCCGGGGAACACCGCCCCGAGGCCGACGATCGCGATCGGCTCGCTCACGGGGCGGTCCCGGTGAACACCACCTGCGCCTCGTCGCCGAACGCCAGCTCGCGCAGCAGCGCGGCCACGGCGGCGTCCGGGTCGAGCAGCGGCCCGTCGGCGGGCGCCGTCCCGCCGCCCCCGGCCCACGGGCCCCAGTCGGCGACGAGCACGCGGCCGCGCAGCTGGGCGCGCCACACGCGGGCCAGGGTGTCGCAGGCGTCCGCGGCGGCGGCGTGGTCGGCCCGGCCCGGGCAGCCGTACACGCCCGCCGTGCTGCCGAACACGACGAAGAACTTCAGGTCGCGGCGGACGGAGGCGGCCAGCGCGCACGCCCCGTCCACCTTGGTGCGGTAGACGCGGGCGAACGACTCCGGCTCCTTGTCGCGCACCGGGCGGTCCTCCAGCAGCCCCGCCCCGTGCACGACGCCGTCCAGCCTGCCGTGCCGGGCGTACACGTCCTCGACCACGGCCCGCACCGCCTGCGGGTCGCGGACGTCGACCGCGTGGTACCGGACGGACGCGGCCGAGCCGCGCAGCGCCTCCAGGGTCCGGCGGATCTCCCGCTCGGCGGTGATCCGCCGGATGGCCGCGTCGATCTCGGCGGGCGTGCGGGCCGCGCCCTGGGCGAGCAGCGCGCGGCGCAGCGCCGCCTCGTCCCGGGCCGCGGCGATCAGCGGGTCCTCGGTCGGCGGCGGCTGCGGGGTGCGGCCGACCAGCTCCAGGTGGCAGCCGGCGGCGCGGGCGAGCTCGCGGGCGAGCCGGGCGGTGACGCCGCGGGCGCCGCCGGTGAGCAGCACCACGCCGCCCGCGTCCAGGCCGAGGCGGGCGAGCGCCCGGCCGGTCCCCCCGGCGGACGGCGCGTCGGCGGGCCCGGCGGGGTCGGCGGGCGGTTCGGCGGGGACGACGACGAGCGTGCGGCGGCGGCCTTCGGCGTCGTAGCCGACCTCGACCGGCGCGTCCGCGGTCAGCAGTTCGGCCATGATGTGCTCGGCCACCGCGCGGGGGTTCTCCTTGGTGTCGACGTCCACCGCGCGGACCAGCACCTCGGGGTGCTCCTGCGCCAGGGTGCGCGCCAGCCCGCGCAGGCCCGCCCCGGCCGTCGGGTCGCCGGCGCCGCCGGCGAACTCGTGGCCGAACGTGCCGCCCGCGCCGGAGGCCAGCACCAGCCAGCGCAGCCCGCCCCGCAGCGCGTCGCGGATGCCGGCGTACGCCCCGGGCAGCATCGGCCCGGCGCCCGGCCGCAGCGCCGCCAGGTGGATCAGGCCGTCGCACGGCGCGTCCGGCTCCAGCGGCGTGCGGACCCGCGCGCCCTGCTGCTCCAGCAGGTCGGCCAGCTCGAGCGCGATGCCGCAGCCGTCGTCGACGATGAGGAACCGGCGGCCGTCGAACCGGCCCGCCGCCGGCTCGGCGGCCTGCGGGGACGCCAGCTCGGCCATCCGCACCACCTGCCGGACCGGCGGCACCGCCGCCGGCGGCTCCGGCGCGGGCGCCTCCTCCTGCGCGGCGGAGGCGGGGCGTTCCGGCTCCGGCTCCGATTCCGGGACGGGGCTCGGCCGCGGCTCGGGCACCGTGACGGTCGGCGCGCCGCGCGGCGCGTCCTGCGTCTCGGTCGGCGGCAGGTCGTCCCCGGTCCCCGCGTCGTCGGCGACGTCCTCGGCCGCGCCGAGGAAGCGCAGCATGACGTCGCGCTGCGCCGCGATCAGCTCGCGCATGACGCGCAGGTACTCCAGAACAGCGGCCTCGGCGGCGTCGCTCTGCGCGGACGGCGCACGGGCCGGGACGGAGCGCTCGTCCCCCTCGGCGTCCGTGCCCGTCGCCGGTGCTTGCGCGGCTCGTCCGGCGGGCTGCGGCGCGTCGGCCGGGCGTGCGTGCTCGGCTCGGATCGTGCGGCCGTTCACCGTCCAGCGCGGCGCGTCGGCCGGGCCGCCTGCGGCGACGGGACGCGCGTCCCGCCCGGCGAACAGCGCCGCCGCGTCCACCGGCACGCCCGCGACCGCCAGTTCGGCCAGCGCGCACAGCAGCCGCTCGATGCCGTCCTCGCCGGACGCGTCGCAGGCCACGGCGATGTGCGGACGGCCGTCGAGGATCTCGTCGACCAGCCCGGTCAGCGTCCCGCCCGGCCCGGCCTCGACGAACACGCGGGCGCCCGCGGCGTACATCGCCTCGATCTGCTCGACGAACCGGACCGGCGCGGCGACCTGCCCGGCCAGCGCGGCGGCCAGCTCCTCGGGGTCGGTGTCGTACGGCGCGGCGGTGGCGGCGGACCACACCGGGAAGGCGGGCGAGCGCAGGTCGCGGCGGGCCAGCTCGGCGCGCAGCGCGGACGACGCGCCCGCGACCAGCGGGCTGTGGAACGCGCAGGGCGCCGGGACCGGGCGGACGCGCAGGCCGCGGCCGTCCAGCTCGGCCGCGGCCCGCCGCACGGCCGCGGTCGTCCCGGAGATCACCACCTGGCGGGGGGCGTCGTGCCGGGCGACGACGACCCCGCCGACGCCGGCCAGGGCCCCGCGGACCTCGGACAGCGGGGCGTCCACGGCGGCCATCGCCCCCGGGTCGGCCGAGTCCGCGTCGCCGCCGCCCGCCCGGGTCGCGGCGAGGACGGCCTCGGCGCGGGCCGCGCTGATCGCGGTCAGGTCGTCCTCCCCGAACACCCCGGCCGCGCACAGCGCGGCCAGCTCGCCGTGGCCGTGCCCGGCGGCCATGTCGGGACGCACGCCCAGCTCGGTCAGCAGCCGGTGCACGGCCAGCCCGGCGATGCCCAGCGCGGGCTCCGCGACGCGGATGTCGGCCAGGGCCGCGCGCCGCCGTTCGGCGTCCTCGGGCGTGAACGAGGCCGGCGGGAACATCGCGGCGGCGTGGCGGCCGCCGTCCAGGCGCAGCAGCCGCTGCAGCCGCGGGAAGGCGATGAACAGGTCGGCGAGCACCCCGGGCCGCCTCCCGCCCTGCCCGGGGAACAGGAACGCCACCTGCCCCGGATCGACGGCGCCGGCGGCCCGCTCGGCGACGAACACCCCCGGCACCGCCTGGAACTCGCGGGCGGCGGCGAGCTTGTCGCGCAGATCGCCAAGTCCGGTGGCGACGATCGCGGCCTGCACCGGGCCGTCGTCGGCCGCGACCGTGCGCGCCAGGTCGCGCAGCCGCGCCCCGGACGCGGCCAGCTCGGCGAGCCGGTCCAGGCGCTCCCGGGCGGCGGCGCGGTCGGCGCCGCGGACGAGGAACAGCTCGGCGGGCCAGTGGTCCAGCCCGGACACCGGTTCGGACGCGCCCCGGTGTCCGGCCAGGACGGCGTGGAAACCGCCGCGGCTGAGACCGGCGTACCGCTCGCCCGGCGGCGCCGGCCAGGGACGCGCCCGCTCCCCGAACGCGAACGGACTGGTGGCGGGGTCCCAGGCGCGGTTGGGTTCGGTGACGTGCGGCGTGCCGGGCAGCACGCCGGCGTGCACGGCGCAGGCCACCTTGATCAGACCGGCGAGCGGGGCGGCGCTTCCGCTGTGCCCGATCTGGGACGTCACCGCCCCCAGGGCCACGCTGCCCGGCTCCGCCCCGGCCTCGGCGAACACGCGCGTGAGCGCCTCCAGTTCGGCGCGGTCGTCCTCCTCGGTGCCGGCGCCGTCCGCCTCGACCAGCCCCACGTCCGCAGGTGAGACGCCGGCGCGGGCGTAGGCCCGCTCCAGCGCCGTCCGCACGTCGTCCGCCCCGGCCACCGCTTTGATCACCGCGTAGACGCGGTCGCCGTCGCGTTCGGCGTCGTCCAGCCGCTTGAGCGCCACGCAGGCGGCGCCTTCGCCCGGCGCGATGCCGTCGGCGGACGCGTCGAACGGCGCGCACCGGCCCGACGGGCGCCGATTCCCCGCCGCGTCCGGGTCGGCGATCACGTCGGCGCCCCCGTACAGCACCATGTCGCTGGTGCCGCCCGTCAGCAGCCGGCACGCCTGTTCCAAGCCCTCCAGCGACGCGGCGCGGTCGGCGTCCGCGGTGCTGTGGGCGCCGCCCAGCCCGAGCCGGTCGGCGACGTGACCGGCGAGGCCCGCGCCGAAGACCACCGAGCAGCGGGGCCGGTCGAACGGACGGTCGGCGTACCCGGCGTCGGCCAGCGCCCGCGCCGCCACCTCCAGCGCCAGCACCCGCACCGGCTCGAGGGTCTCCGGCGACGCCTCCGCGACGCCGTGGCGGTGCGGGTCGACCGGCACGTCCGGCAGGACGGCCCCCTCGGCGGCCGCGTCGACGCCGCCGACGACGGCGGCCCAGTACTCCCCCGCGTCACGGGCGCCGGGGAACACGCAGCCGACGCCGACGATCGCGATGTCCGACGGCGGCGCCGCGTCCTCGGCGGGCCGGTCGGGCCGCGGCCGGGCCCGCGGCGCCGCGCGCCCCTCCGGCTCCTCCTCGGGGACGCGGATGCCGAGCGCCGCGGCCCGCCTCTCCAGGAAGCAGGTGGCTCCGGTGGTGACCTGCTCGTGCAGGTCGGTGATGGTGGTGGTGGCCGACCGCAGCGCCGCGACCTGCCCCATCATGTACAGGCCCTCGCGGTGCTGCTCGTCCGGGTCCAACGGCTGCGGCTGCCCCGCGGAGGCCGCGTCCCCGTCGGACGGCGCGGCCGATCCGTCGGCGTCGCCGCGGCGCAGGCCCTTGGCGGCGATGCCCAGCCGGCCGAGGTTGAGCTCCTCCAACTGCGCCCACATCTCGTGCGGCGGGGTGCCCGCCGCCTCCAGCTCGCGCCGCGCCCGCTCGAAGGCCTCCACGTACGGCGTGCGGGCGCACCGCGTCGCGTGCCCCGGCGAGGTCTCCAGCAGCGCGGTGCCCTCGCAGCTCAACGCCGTCTGCTGGAAACCGGGCTGGATCGCGCCCGCGGCCACCGCCTCGTAGGTGAACAGGTACGCGGTGCCCATGAGCACGCGGACGTCGGCGCCGCGTTCGGCCAGCGGCCCGGCCAGCGCCGCGACCATCGCGGCCGACCGCTCGTCGTGGATGCCGCCCGCGAACATCACCGACAGCTCGGAGGCGTCGCCGCCGGCGTGCTCGTCGGACCACCGCAGCAGCCGCTCGACCTGCGCGTCCCACAGCGGGAACGCCGCGCGCGGCCCCACGTGCCCGCCGCACTCCATGCCTTCGAAGACGAACCTGCGCGCCCCCTCGGCCAGAAACCGCTCCAGCAGCCCCGGCGACGAGACGTGCAGGTACGTCGCGACGCCCGCCTCCTCCAGGGACGCGGCCTGCGCGGGCCGCCCGCCCGCGATCAGCGCGAACGGCGGCGCCGCCGCGCGCACCGCCGCCAGCTGCTCCTCGCGCAGCTCCGGCGGCGCGAAGCCCAGGACGCCCACGCCCCACGGCCGGTCGCCCAGCCGGTCGGCGGTCTCCTCCAGCAGTCGGCGCGTCTGCGTGCCGCTCATCAGCGCCGGCGCCAGGAACGGCAGGCCGCCGTCCTGCGCGACCGCCGCGGCGAACGCCGACCGGTCGCTGACGCGCGTCATCGGGCCCTGCGCCACCGGGTACTCGCGCCCGGCGGGCGAGCCGGGCGGGTTGTCGGCGGGCGCCAGCGGCCGGGCCCGCACCGCGGCCCGCAGGTGCGCGGCGACCTGCTCGCGGATCGCCCGCACGACGCCGCCCGCGGTCTCGTACCGGGCGGCGAGCGGGGCGGCCAGCGCCCCGTCCTGCCCGACCGGCAGCAGCCGGGACCGCAGCCCGGTGGCGCCGAGCCGGGCGTTGACCTCCGCCGGGCCGAGGCCGTCCAGGTCGATCTCCGGCAGGTCGGGGCGGGCGTAGACGCGGTGTCCGCCCACCACGCGGGTCTCGCTGCCGTCCATGGCGGTCAGCGCGGCGACGACGTCGTCGGGCAGCTCCATCTCCCGGACCAGCGCGAACTGCACGTCCAGCACCACGCCGGCGGCGCCGCCCGCCACGGCGGCGGCGGCGCTGTGCGGGCCGATCCCGCCCGCCGCCCACACCGGCGCCTCGATCCCCGGGTCGCCGAGCAGCCGCTGCAGCAGCACGAACGTGGTGAGGTCGCCGACCCGGCCGCCCGCCTCGCCGCCGCGGGCGATCAGCCCGACCATGCGGGGGCCGCGGTCGCCGTCCTCGGACAGCTCCCGGCCGAGCCGCACCGCCGCCTCCGCCTCCGCCGGGTCGACGACCTCGACAAGCAGCCGCCGCCCGCGCGCCAGCGCCGCCACGTCGATCCGGTCGCCGGGCAGGCCGGGCGACGTCCTGCTCGCGGCCTTGCGCCGCTCGGCCTCCTCGCGGTCGAGCACGATGACGCCCTCGGTCGGCGCCGACGCCTCGACCTGCTGCTCGCGTCGGCGTTCGGCGGCCGGGATCACGCGGACGGACACCACGTCGTCCAGGTCGTCGTCCCCCAGAGGCGCGTCGGCGGCCTGGGACGTGCCGCCGGGCGGCGCGGGCGGCGGCACGGGCAGCGAGGGCGACGCGCCCGTTCCGCGCTTCATCGCGCCGCGCGCCCGAGGGATCGCGACCGGCAGGCCGCCCGGCGCGCTCTCGGGCGCGGATCCCGGGCCGCCGCCGTCGGACGTCGGAGGGGAGCCGCCGCCGGGGGCGGGCGCCGCGCGGTGCCCGCCGGGGCCGTGGTCGGCGACGCCGGCCAGGCCGAGCGCGGCGGCGTCGATGATGACGGTGTCGACGGCGTCCGGCAGGTCGTCCGGCCGGATGCCGCACCCGGCGGGGATGCGGACGCCGAACGAGCCGTCCCACCACCGGCCGACCTCCGCCAGGGCCTCGAGCGCGGCGGCCCGGTCGACGCCGAGGTCCAGCACGCCGAGGGCGCCGGCCCGGGCGGCGGCGACCGTCAGCCGCGGAACGGGTTGCCCGAACGGGGCCATGGCGACGATGTCGAACGGCGCCTCGTCGAACGGCGCCTCGCACGGCGCGCCGGACGGCGGCTGCGACGGCCTGTCGCCGCGCCCCGCGTCCGCCTCGCTCCGTTCCGCCCGCCGGACGGCCCGTCCGGTTCGAAGCTCGCCCTTGTCAGCCGTCATGCACTGCCCCCCGACGTTCCACCCTGGGCGCGGGCAGGGCCCGCGACGCTGGGCAGACTACGTTCGGCGACGAGACGAGCACTCAGGCGACACACCAGGGAGCGCGCTGATTACGCCTCTCCAAAGGCTTCCCTGGAAGGTCCCTTGACCAGCGAACACCCCGGATGCGGCGGGGCGTCGGCCGGCGGAGGGGTCAGACGGTGGCGGCCTCCCGGCGGTGCGCCCGGATGCCGTGGCGCAGGACGCCCTCGTCGAGCCACCGGTCCAGGTGCGTCCAGGCGTCCTCGCGGGCCGCGGGGCCGGTCAGCACGCCCAGGTGGCCGCCGGACGCGGTCACGAACCGCACCAGACCGGAGCCCGTGAGCAGCCGCGCGATCGAGCGGACGGCCGGGACGGGCGCCACCGCGTCGGCGCGTCCCGCGATCAGCAGGACGGGCGCCCGCACGTCCGCCAGCCGCGCCCGGCGGCCGCCGACCTCGATCCGGCCGCCGCGCGGCGCGTTCTCCCGCAGGTACGTCGCGTACACCTCGTGCGCGGCGCGCCCCGGCGCGGTGGGCATCATGCCGAGAAAATGATCGACCGCCTCCGCCTGCGCCAGGAACTCGGCGTTGTCAATGCGGGTCACAATCTTGTAAGGACGCAGCAGGTATTTGTCGACGTCGGCGATCCGGAAAACGTTTGCCAACACGGCGTTCGGCCGTTCGCCCAGCATCCGGGACAGGCCCGCGGACGGCGCCGGAACGGACACCGGTCCGGCCGGGACGGACACGGCGGCGACCGAGGCGATCGGCAGCGTGGAATCGGCGGCGGCCAGCAGGGAGAAGACGCCGCCCAGGGACCACCCCACCAGCTGCACGGGCTGGCCTCCGGCGTCGCGGCTGACCGCGCGGATCGCGGCGGGCAGCGTCCGGCCCGCCCACTCGGCCAGCGCGGCGCCGCGGTCGGCGAACCGCGGCGGGCCGGTGTCGATCAGGTAGCCGCGCCGTCCCCGGGCCACCACGTGTTCCACCAGGCTGCAGCCCCGCCGCAGGTCATAGCAGCGGGCGGGCGCGGCCAGCGGCGACACGAACAGCACCGGCGGCCCGGTGGGGATCACGCCCTCGGGCGGCCGGTAGCGGCGCAGGCACCCCCACGGCTCCAGCTCGGCCGCCTCGGCGGGCAGCGGGCGCAGGTCGGCGACGCGGCCGTTCAGCGCCTTGCGGACGAGGTTGGCCGCGGCGTCGCGCACGCTTCGGGGGGACGGCTTCATTTCGCTATTGTCCGCTCCATTCAACAAGCCCGGCGTGGAGAATCTCGCACCATTCTGCGAGAGCCTACGTTGAGCTTCATATCACATCCCTGTGAAGACCGCGTTAAATCCCCTTCGCCGACCCGGTCGCCGCGCACCGGAAACAAACCGCGAAAACGATGGGACGCGTGCGAAGGAACCGTGCGTTCCGTTTCCGGTCCCGCCGCGTGCGCCGTCCGGTTGCAACCGCCGCGGATTTCCCCGGCCGGACGCGGACGCCCGCCCGCGCGGAAGGCGCCGCCGCGCCGCGACGGAGGTCTAGGCTGGGAGACGTGGTGCAGGAGGGGCCTTTCGAGTACGGGACCGACGGGCCGAAGGTGATCGTCGCCGGCGTGGACGGCTCGGAGACGTCCCTCCGGGCGGCCTCCTACGCCTGGGGCCTGGCCCGCCGCAGCGGCGCCCGGCTGCTCCTGGTGCACGTCACCCCGCTGACGTCGCTGTCGACGCTCACCCCGGGCGGCGCGGCCGTGCTGTCCCAGGCCAGCGAGGAGATCGTCGACGAGCTGCGCGCGGAGCTGGAGCGGGCGGCGGCGCCGCACCGGGACGCGGTGCGGTACGAGCTGCTGGTCGAGCAGGGCGACGCCTACGCGGTGCTGTCGCGCGTCGCCGACGAGCATCGCGCCGACGCGGTGATCGTCGGCGCGTCGCAGCAGGCGGGGCACCGGCTGATCGGCTCGGTGGCGGTGCGGCTGGTCCGCGCCGGCCGCTGGCCGGTGACCGTGGTCCCCTGACGCCTCCCGCGCCCGACCGCCGCCGTCCCGTCGCCCATCACCGGGGCGCCCAGGTCGGGCTCGGCGGCCAGTGCATGGACCACGCGCCGGCGACCGCCAGCGCGCCGACGATGAGACAGCCCTCCACCAGATTGGTCACCGCGGTCGCGAGCGCGTCGACCAGCGGCGCGCTCATCGTCAGCGGCAGCACCGTCACCAGCAGCACGGCCAGCGCGCCGACCCAGCCGAAGGCGCGCAGCGGGCGGGCGGTCACGGACGCCAGCACGTTCAGCAGCGCGGTGCCCTGCAGCCCCGCGGCCGCCGCGCACAGCGCGTAGACGGCGGCCTGCGGGACGGCCTGGCCGCCCCCGCCGAACACGGGCACGTCGAACCCGAGCAGCCCGCGCAGCACGAGGACCCCGGTGAACGCCGTGAGCGCCGCGGCGGCGGTCACGGCGACGCCGCCGGCCCACAGCCGCCGTTCGTTCACCTCGGGCGGCAGCGAGAGGCTCTCGTGCAGCGCGACGAACCGCCGGTAGCGGGCCATGGCCGTCTCGACGGACCACTCCGAGCGTCCGATGCCGGCCTGGCAGCGGAAGGACCGCTGCCAGGCCCGCGGCGGCGCCCCATCACCGCCGCCGCGTCGCCGATGCTGGGCACGGTGCCCGGAGCGCTCCGTCCTGTGGCGGTCCCCGTCGGGCGAGTCGCCGGA
This sequence comes from Actinomadura viridilutea, assembly GCA_003001795.1. Taxonomy (GTDB): domain Bacteria; phylum Actinomycetota; class Actinomycetes; order Streptosporangiales; family Streptosporangiaceae; genus Spirillospora; species Spirillospora viridilutea. The sequence goes on from PVNI01000003.1 coordinate 522,802, forward strand.
GAACCGTCCGGACGGGGTCCCGGCCATGGCGCCTCCCCTTGTCCCCGACGCGAACGTGCCCGGGTGTTACCCGGCCACGTGCGGCGAACTCCCCAGGCATCGACACTTTGCGGTCATTTGATCCCCGTCCGGGACCTTTGGACGCGCGGGAGGTAACGTTTCGCTGCGGGAGAATGGGAACGGAATCTGCCTCGGGGGCTGAGTGACACCGGACGTACGCGAGTTCACCGTGGCGCAGGCGCGCGCCCTGATCCCGGAAGTGCGCGAACGCGCCGCGCGGATCGTCGAGCTGCGCGCGGACCTGGCCGAGCTCGCCCACGACCTGCGCACGTCGGGCTCGTCCCCGCTGGGCGGCAGGGCCGAGCTGAAGGCGCTCGAGGCGCGGCTGGACGAGCAGATCGCCTGGTTCACCGGTCAGGGCATCGAGATCAAGGGCATCGCGCCCTTCCTGATCGACTTCCCCGCCGTCCTGGACGGCCGCTCGGTCCGCCTGTGCTGGCTGGAGGGCGACGCCGAGCTGGCCTGGTACCACCGCACCGAGCTCGGCTTCGCGGGCCGCCGCCCCCTCCCCTGACCAGCGCCGATAAAGACAGCCGATAAAGACGGAGGGGGCTCCGGGAACTCCCCCCGCATCCCGGAACCCCCTGCTCATGGGGCGGCGCCTGCGGCGCGCGCCGGCGTCGTGCTCAGACCTGCCCGGCCCGCTCCAGCGCCGAGCAGCAGGTGTCCGTGATCAGCCGGGTCACCACGTACGGGTCGCAGTTGGCGTTCGGGCGGCGGTCCTCGATGTAGCCCTTCTTGTCCACCTCGACCTGCCAGGGGATGCGCACCGAGGCGCCCCGGTCCGCCACGCCGTAGCTGTACTCGCTCCACGGGGCGGTCTCGTGCATGCCGGTCAGACGCCGCTCGATGTCCGCGCCGTATCCGGCGATGTGCTCCTGGGCCTTGGCGCCCAGCGCCTCGCAGGCGGTGATGATCGGGTCGTAGCCTTCGCGCATCGCCTTGGTGGAGAAGTTGGTGTGCGCGCCCGCGCCGTTCCAGTCGCCGGCGACCGGCTTGGGGGCGAGCGTGGCGGCCACGCCGTAGTCCTCGGCGATGCGGTACAGCAGCCAGCGCGCCATCCACATCTGGTCGGCGACCTCGACCGGCCCGCCGGGGCCGATCTGGAACTCCCACTGGCCCGGCATGACCTCGGCGTTGATGCCCGAGATGTTCAGCCCGGCGGCCAGGCAGGCGTCCATGTGCCGCTCGACGATCTCACGTCCGAACACCTCGTCGGCGCCGACGCCGCAGTAGTAGAAGCCCTGCGGGGCGGGGAACCCGCGCTCGGGGAAGCCGAGCGGACGGCCGTCCTTGAAGAAGGTGTACTCCTGCTCCATGCCGAACCACGGCTCCTGGGCGGCCCACTTCTCCGCGACGGGCAGCAGCTTGGCGCGGTTGTTGCTCGGGTGCGGGGTGCCGTCGGGCACGTACACCTCGCACAGCACCAGCTTGTGGTCGCCGCCGCGCAGCGGGTCGGGGCAGGAGAACACCGGCTTGAGCACGCAGTCCGAGTTCTTGCCGGGCGCCTGGTTGGTGCTGGACCCGTCGAAACCCCAGTCCGGCAGGTCGGCGCCGTCGGGGAGGATCTTGGTCTTCGAACGCAGCCGAGCGGTCGGCTCGGTGCCGTCGATCCAGATGTACTCGGCCTTGTAGGTCAAGGTGCGATCCCTTCGTCGTGCCGGGCCGGCGGTTTCGACCCCAAGCAGGCTGACAACGCCCGATTTCGGACCTGTTGCCCGTATGTGAACGCCGTGTTAACCAGCCCTTTGACCAGCCGCGATCCCACCCGACCCCTGTTTGGGACGCCCCTGACGTCCCCAAAACGGCCACCGCCGCCGCTCGCCCGACAAGGCGAGGTCGCGTCCGCGCGACACCCCGCATGGTCCCGACCGAACCCCAACAAAGCCCCATGACATGGGCAAACCCATCGACAAGGATGCCGCCGCCACCCTTACCGGTCGGTCGGACGGGGCTACCGTGAAGAGAAGGATGCAGGGAGGACTCGTCCTCCTGTAAACGGGGGCTCCCGGCCAACGGGGGGCGAGCCAGGGCGAGATCGTCTCGTCCCAGGCACCGGAAGGTGGTGTGCATGAGATGACGCACCCGGCAGACATCGAGCGGCATCCCGACATAGCCGAGTTGCGCACGCGGTACGAGCTCGCCGCGGCGAGTCCCACCGCCCAGGCCCTGGACGGGCTCACCGTGCTCGCCGGGCTCTACCTGGCGCTCTCTCCATGGATCGTGGGGTTCAACTACCTGGGCCCGATCACGGTGAACAACCTGATCACCGGCCTCGCCGTCGCGGGGCTGGGACTGGGCTTCGCCCTGGCGTTCGGCCGCACGTACGGCATCGCCTGGATCGCGCCCGTCATCGGCATATGGACGATCATCTCGCCGTGGGTGATCGCCGGCGGCATGGAGACGACCGGGACGATCGTCAGCAACGTCGTGGTTGGGGCGATCATCCTCGTCCTGGGCCTGGCCACCCTGGGCCTCGCGGGCACCCGCGCCATGGCGATGCGCCGGAGGTGACCTTCCGCAGCTCGCGGCCTCGCCCGCACACCGCGGCGGGGACCGCGAAAGGCCCCGCCCCCGCTGCCCGGGGACGGGGCCACTTGACGTCCGCACCCGCTCGGCGAGACTGACGGGGTGATGGTCAAGACCCTGCGCCCCCGCGACTACAACGAGGCCCTGTACGTCGGACACTTCTTCCGCAACAAGCGCATCCCGGTCGTGATGGATCTGACCGAGCTGCCCGACGACGTGGCACGCCGGTTCGTCGACTTCGCCGCGGGCCTGGTCTTCGGCCGTCGCGGCGACATGGAACGTTTGAGCCCGAAGGTCTTCCTGCTCGTCCCCGCAGGCCAGCCCAAGCCCACCGTCATCCCCGCCCCATCCGCCTGACCACGCCAAGAACACCCGCTCCGCTTGACCGGACCCGTCCGTGTCACGCTCCCTGGCCCCGCCCCCACGCGGCCCCCCAGCATCCGCTAACCCCAATCCAAGAGCAGGCCGCGGCGGGTCCGGCCGCGGTGCAGGGTGGTGATGGCTGGGCGAGGTCCGGTGTGGGGGTGTGGGGTGGTCGTCGGCGGCGGGGATGGGATGTCGAGGACGGCCTGGCACGGCCCCGCGCTGAGACACGCCGACGACCACAACGTCCGGCCAGGCCTCCGCGGAGCCATCCGAGCCGACAGGCCAGCGGCCCCATATGAGGTCACCGAGAGCTCGCGCAGAGCGGACGGCCAAGATGCTCATGGTGTGGAGATCGCCGAAGGCTCAAGCCCTCAAGAACGCGGCCGCGCTCCAGCGGCGCTGGACGCGGCGACGTTAACAACGGCCGGCTCGCACCCCCAGGAGCCATTCAAGCCGACAGGCCATCCGCCACGCCGATGAGGCCAGCCCAAAGCCTGCGCGAAGCGGACGGCCAATGTTTTCACGGGTATCGAGATCGCCGAAGCCTCACGCCCCCAAGAGCGCGCCCCCGTGCCAGGGGCACTGGACACGGTCACCACCACGACGTCCACGGCCTCCAGGAGCCATTCAAGCCAACGGGCGAGCGACCGGTCGAGCGACATCGGCCCCGTGGACAAGGTCAGCCAGAGCCCGTGCAAGGCAGATGGCCGACGTGTTCATGGGGGGCGAAATCGCCCAAGACTCAAGACACCCAAGCGCGCGGCCCGCACAGAGTCGCTGGACGCGGCCACGACCACGAGGTCCAGCCCGGTCCCCAGGAGCCATTCAATCCAACGGGCCAGCGACCGGTCGTAGCATCATCGGCTTGCGATGAGCTCGGTCAGAGGGAGCGCAGCCGTTCGCGGGGCCTGCTCTCTGGACGTTTCGGCTGCTCAGCCACGGGCACGGCCGAGAAGGTCAGCGACGTCCTCGTCCATCGCCGCGGGACGAAGACCCAGGAATCGCGCCGTGCAGACCTTCCTTCCACACGCGGATTTCGCCGCCACCGCCCACGTCCTCGATCAGCGCAGGCTCGGCAAGCAGCGCGTGGAGGTGATCCAGGTGCTGCGCGGACTCACGGTGCCTGGGTACGGGTGGCGGCACCACCCGGTCGTGCGGATGTGGATGGGGTACGAGGAGGCGCTGGTCCGCTACGGCTTGGAGATCTGCCGCCGCTGGTGCGCCCTCGGCCACAACGACACCTGCGCCGCCACGCTGACGTCCGAGCTACTGACCGCCAAGGGCACCGACCATCCGCGCTCTCAGCCGGAGCTGGCCGCGTCCGGGCAGCTACCGCCTTGGCTGGGCGATCCGGCGCTGCACCTCAGCCACCGCTCCGCGCTGATCCGCAAGGACCCCGAGTTCTACGGTCCGATCTTCCCCGACGTCCCCGCTGACCTCCCGTACGTCTGGCCCCGCTCCGACCGCGACACAACCCCAACCCCGCAGGCCAAGCACCCACCCGTCCCGTAGCCGCCCACTCAGGACTGGGAAATCTCAGGTGCTGTCGAGGTGTCCTCTTGCTGGCTGCGGACCATGTCGCCTCGCTTGCCGGGGCTCAGCTTGATGATGGCGTGGTCATTCGGGCCGCCGCTCAGGTACGCCTCGCTGATCACGTAGGGGCAGCGGTCGACGCGAATGCGGATTTCATCGTTGTCGTACGCGAGCACGCGCACGGTGCGCCCATCGGGGAGTTTAAGCGTCTCCACGAAGATGGTCTTCGGGGACTCGGGCTTGTCTGCCATGCAGACTCCTCAGGTCCTACAGGACAGAGTCGGCAGCACCCTCGCCTACAGACGTGGGCCCTACGGCGTATGGGCTGCCGCCGTGTCACGCCGCACCCGTCTTGCTCGGCGTCTCATCTGCAAAATCCTGCCGTCGTCACGTGTTCCATGCTGCCGTCAAGGCCAGCTTGATCTCCTCTGGCGGGTGGAGTGCCCAGCCCGGGGGTACTCGACGGAAACGGTAACGATTCGGCTGGACCGCTGTTGCGATCGCGGCTCCACTGCGAGTGTGGCAAGGCGTCACCGAGAACCAACGTGCACCACTGAACCGCGCACCACCAGAGAAGCACTGATCTTCGAGGGCCGATGTCACCGCCACAGCTGAATCAACAACACCGCGGCGACCTCAAGCAGTGGCAGCGTCAACGCCTTCTCGAGGGGGCCGCGAGGCTGCTGGGTTGGCATGGTCGCCTCATCGAGGTCAAGGTGCTGGACCTGCGCGTGCATGTGGTCGGGGAGCTGGACGTCGCCGAGCACAACCGCCGTGTCGCCGAAAGCCGTCCCCCAGTGGTGGACCCGTTGTTGCTGCGGTGCCTCCTCGCCGAAAATCCCGAATTCGCCGCTCGTCCCGCACCTGTACGGGTGGCAGGGGCTTTGGCCGCAGCACAACGGTGGCAATCAGCATTGCGGCCGCTGGGTGGGTTCGTAGCCTTTGGACCCCGGGCAGCAGTGGTCCCAGCCGCGCAGGCTTGCTCCTCACGACTGGCGATGGTGGCCTTGGTGCACGGCTTTGGCGTGATCGCCCACGATCCTGCTCCTTTTCATGCAGCGACTGCCGACCTGACATTCGACGAGGAAGTGCAACACGAGCAGCGCAGGACCTGCCGATTGGCGATAGTGCACCATCCCGACCTCCAGCGTCCGACACATCGCACCTGGGTGCACCGGCTGGTCGAAGAGGTTGTCTATGGCGCGTTCATGCAATCCGCCCCTACCACCTGCAGATCAGCGACGCCCTGACTAGGCCAGATTCACGGGTGCAGAGCCAGCCAGCTCTTGAGGAATCCGGGCTTCTGCCATTGATAGCGGTCAACCAAACCGAGAGCGTCGTACAACCAGAGTGCATCGCTGCATCTGAAATGCCACCAGATTCGGCGTCGCTCACCTGGGGACAGCCAAGCAAGCTCTTCTCGTCGCTCGAGTAGCGCTGCGAGCGTGTGTCGGCCCGCCTCAGCTGCGACCATGCCCGGAGGAATAGTCCCCAGCCAGGCCAATTCGCGGCCCTCGCAGACCGGGCAGGGGCAGCGCCATATCAGCTCATCAGAGGCATCTGCGTAGACTCGGAGGATTTTTGCTATCGAGGTGATGGTCAGCACGGGATCGAGCAGCGCACTGGGACTGCCATGCCGCTTGAAGGGTGTGACGGGATACAGATGCCGCAAGCTACTGCGCATCCCGACCGCTGTCCACACCGCACCGTAGGCCAATGCCCCCAACGCAGATACATCGGTCGACAGCAGCGCGGTGGGAACCGGTCCGTCCAGCACTTCCACCAGTCCCTCGACCGCCACTCGCGTTCCCAGTGGGTCGGCCTCGTGTTCGAGTACGAGCGCAACCGGGACGCCGTAGGCCTTGATCTGCGCGATCAACAACGAGCGGTCCTCACGCAGCCATCGGCGATGGAGGGGCAGCACCGCCCACACTCCACCGGCGGGCGTCCCCTCCCGGTCGATGTAGCGAGCGGTCTGTCCCAGCACTGCGGTCAGCGCCGCCAGGTCTCCCTGACCGATGTATCCAGAATCGGTGAGCACCGCCGCGGTACCGAGCTGCCGCTGCTTTCTCAGCCACCTCTGGCAGAACGGTTCAGTCCCCCGAACACGCTTATCGGTGGCGTATCGACGCCGATCCACCAGCACAGGCCGCGCGATCTTGTAGTGCTCTAGGGCCGCTAGAGCACCGTCCAAAGCATCGGGGCCTGTCAACACCAGCCCCGATCCCTCACGGCCCGACAGTTCCGCTACATCAGGCAGGTCCTTGGTGCTCGCCTGAACGAACAGGCCATCAGTCAACGGCCCGGTACGGCGGCCTGGCCACCTTGTCGACGTCGCTGTTCCAGGACCTGGATCAGAGCCCATCACGGGCCTCCTGGGGAAAGGACCCGCACAACTGGCGACCTCTACAAGGCCGACCAACCCTCAGATACCACCAAAGTAAGTAGATCAATCACATATGGCCGTCACCGTACGTCAACACTTCACTAACCCCAGCTGCTCGCCACCGCTCTTGATCCCAAGGGGCGGAATTCGGGAATGATCACTAGCGTAGAGGCGGGTTAGCGCATGGCCGTAATGGCGTGGACGATGGCCGCGGTGTCGGTGAGGTCGGGGAACACGATGGCGGCCCCTGCATCGCGGAGCTCATCGGCGGTCGTGCGGTCAGAGGCGACCGCGATGACTTGGGCTCCGCCCGTCAGAGCAGCGTCCACGTCGCTGACGGTGTCGCCGATGATGACCGTCCTCTCTGGGGCGAACGTGACGCCGTAGCGCTGGCTGGCACGCTGACGTGCGATACCAACCAGGTTCGGGCGCGCCGGATCGTCGGTCCCATAGGCGCCAATGTTCAGATCGAGCTTGTCGTCAACTTCGAAGGCACGCAGCTTCTCAACTGCTGACGGATGCGGGTTTCCGGTCAAGACGGTCTGCGTGATGCCAGGAAGTTCGGCGAGTGCTGCGAGCACTTCGCGAGCACCAGGAAGGACTCGTCCTCGTCGGCGCATGTCGTCGGCTCGGGCGCGGTAGCCGGCGGACTGAACCTCGACGAACCTGGGGAAGTAGCCGCCAGGGTCCTCGATGCCGTACATGTCCAAGGTCTCACGAAAAATGACCTGTTCGGTGCGGCCGGTCACCTCGGCCATCTCGTTGATCTTTCGGCCGGTGACCTGCTCGAAGGCATCCTTGAACACCTCACTCCCGACTCCGCCGGTCTCAATCAGCATGTGATCGATGTCCCACAGAACGAGCTTGCGCACTGGCTCGGCCACGTGTTCGTGTCCTCCTGGTGTCGCGGTCACACACTGGTCCGGACGGTCGCCGTCCCTCCAATCCATCCTTCCGGTGCAGCGCGAACGAGGCCATCACGAAGTGACGTAAAGCGTCCATGACGGGTTCAAGCCGCCTCATCATCATCCACGCTCCGGGCGGCGGGAGCGCGGGGCCGGTGCGGCGACACAAACACCGGCATCCTCATCCCAAGAGCGGAATTCAGCAAGATCCTGCCGCGCAGACCGACCTACCTACGTAATCCTGTGACCGGCTAACGTTGCTCGCGTGACGGAGCGCGATGAGACCTCGAAGCGTTGGATCAGGCACGGCGAAAGAACCATCTACGACAACCGATGGATCCGGCTAACGCTCGTTGACGTCGAACTTCCGGACGGTCAGCGATTCGAACACCATGTGGCGCATCTGCTTCCTGCGGCTATGACTGCCATCCTGGATGACAAGAACCGCATTCTCATGATGTGGCGACACCGGTTCGTGACAGACCGCTGGGGTTGGGAGCTTCCCGGCGGACTGGTCGATCCGGGCGAGGACCCTGCCGTGGCAGCGGCTCGTGAGCTTGAAGAGGAAACCGGCCTACGACCGCGGTCACTCGAACATCTCGTCAGCTTTCAGCCGATGGTCGGAATGGTTGACTCTGAGCACCACGTCTTTCTCGCTCGGGGCGCTGACCGCATCGGTGAACCGACCGAGCTGACCGAGGCTCAGCGCTTGCAGTGGATCCCACTCGCCGAGATCCCCAAGCTTATCGCTCGCGGCGAGATTTGGAACTCGGGAACTCTCGTCGCCGTCCTTCATGTACTTGCAGGCCTCAAAGGACGGTCAGCGTGACCCGTGCGGCAAGTTGATCGATTCGACGCTGTTGGCGTACCGAACCTGCGCGTTTCGCAAGTTGGGCGGCAGCGTCGATCTCCGTTCGCGCCTCGACGATCTCACCTTGAGCGAACAGGGCGCTTGCCAGGTCGCACCGAAGACCTGCCTCCGCTCGGGCGTATACACCCGGTTCCATGGCGGAGAATGCACTCTTGAGATCATCGATGGCTTCGGCGTCCCCGAAGTGAACAAGACAGTTTCCACGCCATCGGGCCAGGTGTGCTGCATTGAGCACAACGAACGGCAGATCAGCATCACCGTCCCCGACGGGCAGCAGACGCATTGCCTTATCGATAGATTTGCGACACAACTCCTCGTCTCTGCGACCTGGGAGCGCACAACCCGCCACTATCTCAGCTTCGACCATCTTGAGCCACGCCCTTAGACGGGCAGGAATGAACTTACTGTAATTCGCGTAGGCGTCCGACACAAGTTCACGAGCGTCGACATACTGCTCAAGGTCGAACAGGACATAAGCCTGTTCTCCCTGCGCAAACGCCAGAAGTGCACAGTCTTCGGCTTCACGGGCGGCATGTTTGGCTCGTTCGAAATGGTCCCACGCGGCGGCAGGGTTGCCCGCGTCGACGGCTTGCCATCCAGCCAGAGCGGAAGAGTCGGCGAGTATGCAGGCAAGGCATCGGCGCACTTTGCCCGGCAAGCTGTACCGGAGCGTCGTCTCCAATTGCCTGATATGAGCTTTCATTCTTTCGGCGGCGGCAACGTTGCCCAGACGGCGATCAAGGAGCCGGATGTTCTCGGTTTCGTTCCGGAGAACGGCGATCACTTCCGCATCGACCGCCTTCGCGGTGCACAGTCGCTCTATCAGCGCGGCACGATCCTCGGGAGCCGGGCTTGCCGCTGGGACGTCGGGCTTCCGACGGCGTGGCGCAAGGCCGAAGTTGATTCGGGCATGGTCCGGCATGTCGAGACCATCGGCTATGCGCTCGATGACCTCGAAGGCCGTCACCTTGCTTCCGCCGGGCTTCATGATTTGACTGACCTTGCCCTGGGCCAGGCCACACATGATCGCGATCTTGGTTTGGCTGGCTCCCGCGTACTGGCGGAGCAGGCGAAACAGCCAACCGACGTCGCGAGCCTTCAGGGCCTCAGTCATCTCTGGCCGTCGCCACAGCGAATCAGGAATGATGATCGGATCTGATGCCCGTTCCGACATCTCTGGTCCCTTTTGTGTCGTGCGGTGCCGTCACCGCTGACCCTATATCCCATCAAGGGATATCGCCGGGGAATCTCTCCGAGGAATGGGAGGGACAGACCTGCTGGCGAGACTTTTGATGGCATGAAACATCAGACGGTGAAGATCTGTGACGCCTGCGGTGGGCGTGGGTGGAAGTGGGTGTCCTTCCGGCTGCGCCTGCTGTTCAGACCGTCGGATGCGGGGCTGTGGCCTGAGCGTCAGCGGGTCCCCTGCGAGAGGTGCGCCCCTTCCGCGCGGGCTGAGGCGGCGTGAAGAGCTGCGGGACCGGCGGCGCGGTGCAAGCGCAGCCAATGCGCAGCGTTCCCCCCTCTGCGCCGAATGGGCGGTCGTGTCCCGGCGTCGCCGGTCCCGCTTCCAAGCCAGGGAGACGGAGCCATGAATGATGCAACGGGGCATCGGGCGGTGGTCGAGCTGGTCACGGCGCTGGTGGAGGAGCTGCAAGCGCGTGGCCTGGTCAGCCAGACGTACCGGGATGGTGCGGTGCTGGTGTGGAATCCGGCTGGTGAACCTGACGGTGGAAATCCGCGAGGGCTAGTGAGTCCGGGCCTGCGCCAGGAGGTCCGGTGCCGGCGCAACCCCGATGACGATGCGCTGTGGTGGTACTGGGCGTGGGCGGGGCCGACGCGGCAGTCCCCTCCTGACTTGGAGCCGTTGTGTCCGGCGGTCGCTGTCGAGACAGCGGCCGATCGCATCGCGAAGGTTCTGGCGGTGCACTCCGGGGACGCGGCCGGGCGGGACGGGGTGCGTAATGCACGGTGAGCGTGCGGGGTGGTTGGCACCGCCCCATGCGAACTTGCACAGGCAGCAGGCGGCTGCGCAAATCGAACAGGAGTTTCCAGAGGTCACCGCATGGTTCGGGCCGGCGACACGCACATGGTGGGCGATAGTCCCGCTAGGGACCGGGTGGCGGCTGGTGGAGGCTGTCGATCCGGCGGAACTGCGGGAAGCGATTCGGCGGCGGGCCATCTGGCCGTGGCCCCGCGGCGCGAGGCTGGTGCGGTCACCGTCGACGGCGCAGAATATGCGCCGGGGCATGTCGGCGTGACGTGGCGTGTCCGGTGTCGCGCTCGGGGCTGGGGCACCTTCGTACGTACCAAGCGCGGGAGGATTGATCGACACGGTTACTGCGATCACCACGCTGACCTGCGGAGTTGCACAACCGCCGGACCGCTGCAAAATCGACCACGAAACAAGCTCGTTTCGGCGACGTGACCTGGGACTTTACCCTCGGGTCGCTCATCACCCCTAGAGGGATCGCAACACAGCTCCCGGTCCCACTCAAACACCTTCCGGAGCGCCAGGTCGCTCATCACCCCTAGAGGGATCGCAACCGGTCACGTTCGATGACGACATCGCCGACGCCGCCGGCCGTCGCTCATCACCCCTAGAGGGATCGCAACGCCGTTCGTGATGGTGAACAGCGCAACCCTGTTAATCGTCGCTCATCACCCCTAGAGGGATCGCAACCAGACGATGACGGCGATGGGGAGGAAGAGGGCCGCCCAGGTCGCTCATCACCCTTAGAGGGATCGCAACCCGGACACCCGATCGGGCTGGTCACCGTCGATGTGCACCCGGTCGCTCATCACCCCTAGAGGGATCGCAACGGGTCGACTGGCTCACCGAGCTGCCGCGCGGCGGCCAGGTAGCTCATCACCCCTAGAGGGATCGCAACTTGCTCCGCCGGGTCCGCATCCATTCGTCGACCTCCTTGTCGCTCATCACCCCTAGAGGGATCGCAACAATGTTGCTGGCCAACGCAATGGACTACGCCGTCGAACTCGTCGCTCGTCACCCCTAGAGGGAGTGGCCGCCTGCGCCATCCGGGTGGGGCGTGACAGTGTCCAAGCGGCCTCTCAGCACCAGTCGGCCGGCTGCGACAGCGTGATCATGAAACCGGTGCACCAACTTCAACGGGGGCAGACCGGCAGGGGGTCGCAGAATGGCTGCGGAGTGTGCAGGGTCGAGACGGTCGTGCAGGAAAGGGGTACGGAGGTGGACCGAATCTCTACCGATGGCGCTCGGGACGAGGGGGCTCAGTCACTCGGTTAGTCGCTCAGCAGTCGAAGGGCCGTGATCATCGATTGATGATCACGGCCCTGAGCTGGGTGGGCGCAGCAAGGATCGAACTTGCGACTCCTCGCTTGTAAGGCGAGTGCTCTACCACTGAGCTATGCGCCCGGAAGGGTCGGGGGTGAACCCGGTGACCGGGCAAGCGTACCCGGTCGGAGGGGGCGATCGCGAAACGAATATCAGGGTTGCGAGTCGGGGCGGTCCTGCTCGGCGAGGAAGCGTTCGAACTGCGCGGCGATCTCGTCGGCGGTGGGCATGTCCTGGGTCTCGGCGAGCAGGCTCTGGCGGTCGGCCGCGCCGGCGAAGGCGTCGTACTGCTGTTCCAGGGCGCGGACGACCTTCTCGACCTCCTCGTTGCCGGCGACCTGCTGGGCGATCTCGGCGTCGGTCTTGGCGGCGGCCTCGCGGAGGCGGTCGGAGGGCAGGACCAGGCCGGTGACGCCGACGACGGCGTCCAGGGCGGCGACGGCCGCGGCCGGGTAGGCGGCCTGGGCGAGGTAGTGGGGGACGTGGACGGCGAAGCCGACCGCGTCGTGGCCGGCCTCCCCCAGGCGCAGCTCGAGCAGACTCGCGGCGCTGCCGGGCACCTGGACCTTGTCGAACCAGGACGTCCGGGAGATCAGCTCGGGACGGGTGGCGTGCGAGGTCAGCCCGATCGGGCGGGTGTGCGGCACGCCCATGGGGATGCCGTGGAAGCCGACGGTCAGCCGGACGCCGAGGCGTTCGACCAGGTGGCGGACGGAGGCGGTGAAGCCCTCCCAGAGCCGGTCCGGCTCGGGGCCGCTGAGCAGGAGGAAGGGAGTGCCGACCTCGTCGCGCAGCAGGCGGACGACCAGTTCGGGGGCGTCGTAGGAGGCCCAGTGGTCGCGGTCGTAGATCATCATCGGGCGGCGGGCCCGGTAGTCCAGCAGGGAGTCCACGTCGAAGCGCGCGATGACGCGGTGCTCCAGCGCGTCGAGGAGGTGCTCGCGCAGGAGCTGCCCGGTGGACCCGGCGTCGACGAAGCCGTCGAGGCTGTGCAGCAGCACCGGTTCGGACAGCTCCGGCAGGTCGGTGTCCAGCTCGTACAGATCCTCAGGGTTGCGCACCGTCTCCCCCACATTCCTTATGCCGACGCACTCAACACTAGGACATGGTGGAGCGCTCTCCTTACGTGATCATTCTCGCGCGAGACGGCGCGGACGGGTGGGAAGTCTTCTCGACGCAGCGTGGTCAGGTCGTCGCGTCCCGCGGCGACGAGGCGCCCCGCGCGGTGCGGTCGGGAGCGTTCGATGGCATCGCTGGGCGCGTTGCCTTCAAGGCGGTCACGGCAGACGAGCACGGCGTCGATGTTCCAACTAGAGGCGGCCGACCGTCTCTGGCTCGCGGGGCGTGTGGTCGGGGAAGTCGAGTGGACTGAGTTCATGCCCGGGTCGGAGGCGATGGAGGAGTCCATGCGGTCCTTGCAGCCGACAGGGACGACGTCGTCGCGCCGGTTCTCCATCACCTGGAGGAGGATCTCGATTGGCCTCCTGGTCGTAGGGCGTTCGTTCTCTGCGCGGTAGAGGTGTTATGCCTCGTCGATGAACAGCACGCCCGCCCGTGGCGCGTTTCAACACGGCGGTGTGACCGCCCTACTGGCCGACGAAGTGGGCGCGGCGGACCTGTGCAGCAGCTCGGCAAGGCGCACGGCGACCGTGGACTCGCCGGTGCCGGGACCTCTGGTGAAGCACATGTGCAGGTCGGCGATACCGAATCGCCCGCTTGGGGGTGTGAACACGGCGACCACTTCGGCCGCGGCCTTTCGGGTGGCGGTCTCCATGCTTGAACGCCGCGCCGCCGTGGCCAACGGCCGGGCGCACACGGCGGCCGCGGTCGCCATGTCCCCCCGGCGCCGGGACTTCCGGCCAAGCACATGTGCAAGGTTGGCGCGGGTGTCGGTGCCGATTCCGAATCACCCGCTTGGGGGTGTGAACACGGCGGCCTTTCCCGCCGAGGCCTTCCTGGTGGCGGTGTCCATGCTCGAACGCCGCGCATCCTACGGCCGCCCGTCCTCCTCACCCGTCCCCGTCCGCCCCGTCCCTGTCCGCTTCGTCCTTGTCAGGCTCGTCTGGGGCCGTCCGCGCCGTCGTCCTCCTCGTCCTCAGACTCGAGAGGTGACGACGTTGCGACCACATGCCGCGATCTCGCGGAGGCGGTCCTTCACGGCGGCGAGGTCGACGGGACCTCGGCGGCAGCGGCTCGCAGGCGTCGGCCGGAGGGGACGGTTCCCCGGCGCCCGGCGGCGTTGGTTTCGCCGGGGAACCGTTCTCGGCCGGCGGCATGCCGAATCCGAGCCCCTGGCTCAACCGGCCTTGCGGGGCCGGTCGAGGGCGTAGGGGTGCAGACGGGCGCGCACCCGTCGGCCGCTGAGCTCCTCGCGGTCGATGCGGAAGCCGGGCTCGTGGGCGGGACGGTGCACGATGAACGACAGCGCCGTGGTCTGCCGTCCGTAGCTCGCGTCGTAGGCGTTCACGCGGATGTAGCTGTCCGGGTGCGCCCTGCGGCATTCGTTGACCGCGTCCACGACGCCCGCCGGGTCGGTGAGGTCGAACATCGGCAGGCCCCACATCTCCCAGTAGGTGTTGCGCGGGTGCGGGTCGTCGGTGAACTCGATCGAGCAGGGCCAGCCGCGGTCGAGGGCGTAGGCGACCTGCGCGGCGATCTCGTCGTCGGTGAGGTCGGGCAGGTAGGAGAAGGCTCCTTGGGTGACGCGCATCAGATGCTCACAGGGGTCTCGAGGACGTCGGGAGTGTCGGTGGATTCGAACGCGAACGACACGTCGCCCCAGGTGGACAGGGCCACGTCCAGCTCGCGGCTGTGCCGGGCGGCGGCGCGCAGGATGTCGGGGCCCTCGGCGAGGACGTCGCGGCCCTCGTTGCGCGCCTTGATCATGGCTTCCAGGGCGACGCGGTTGGCGGTGGCGCCGGCGGCGATGCCCATGGGGTGGCCGATGGTGCCGCCGCCGAACTGCAGGACGACGTCCTCGCCGAGGTGGTGCAGGAGCTGGTGCATCTGCCCGGCGTGGATGCCGCCGGACGCGACCGGCATCGTCCCGGGCAGGGACGCCCAGTCCTGGTCGAAGTACAGGCCCTTGCGCGGGTCGGCGGCGACGCGGTCCAGACGCAGCGTGTCGTAGAAACCGGCGACGCTGCCCGGGTCGCCCTCCAGCTTCCCGACGACCGTGCCGGCGTGGAGGTGGTCGACCCCGGCCAGCCGCATCCACTTGGCGATGACGCGGAAGCTGACGCCGTGCGTCTTCTGCCGCGTGTACGTGGAGTGCCCGGCGCGGTGCAGGTGCAGCAGGACGCCGTTGCGGCGCGCCCACTTCGCCATCGACTGGATGGCGGTGTACCCGACGGTCAGGTCGATCATGATGATGACGCTGCCGATGTCGCGGGCGAACTCGGCCCGCTCGTACATGTCCTCCATGGTCGCCGCGGTCACGTTCATGTAGTGGCCCTTGACCTCGCCGGTCGCGGCCTGCGCCCGGTCGACGGCCTCCATGCAGAACAGGAACCGGTCGCGCCAGCGCATGAACGGCTGGGAGTTGATGTTCTCGTCGTCCTTGGTGAAGTCCAGGCCGCCGCGCAGCGCCTCGTACACGACCCGCCCGTAGTTGCGGGCCGACAGGCCGAGTTTCGGCTTGACGGTGGCGCCGAGCAGGGGGCGGCCGAACTTGCCCAGGTACTCGCGCTCCATGACGATGCCGTGCGGGGGTCCCTGGAACGTCTTGATGTAGTGCGTGGGGAGGCGCATGTCCTCCAGCCGCAGCGCCTTCAGCGCCTTGAACCCGAAGACGTTGCCGATGATGGAGCTGGTCAGGTTGGCGATCGACCCCTCCTCGAACAGGTCGAGGTCGTAGGCGACGCGGGCGATGAACTCGCCCTCGCGGCCGGGGACCGCGTCCACCCGGTAGCACTTGCCCTGGTAGCGGTCGTAGCTGGTGAGCCGGTCGGTCCACACGACGGTCCAGGTGGCGGTGGACGACTCGCCCGCGACGGCGGCGCCCGCCTCTTCGGGCGGCACGCCGGGCTGGGGGGTGATCCGGAACGCCGCCAGCACGTCGGTGTCCTTGGGCTCGTAGTCGGGCCGCCAGTAGCCCATCTCGGCGTACGGGATCACGCCCGCCGACCATCTGCTCGCGCTGCTCATGGCCCGCTCCGTCCGTGGTGTCGGTTTCGTGGACGTTTCGAGCCTGCCCCGCCCATACTTGCAATGTCCATCAAGTCTTCTGCGACCACTCTTAACCGATCGCTTGAACCTTCGGGAGGCGGCGGGATGACGGAGGCGCGGCTGCGGTCGTTCGTGGCGGTGGCGGACACCGGGTCGGTGCGGGCGGCGGCGCAGCGGCTGTACGTGACCGAGTCGGCGGTGTCGGCGGCGGTCGCGGCGCTGTCGCGGGACGTGGGGGTGCCGCTGGTGGAGCGGGACGGACGGGGCCTGCGGTTGACCCCGGCGGGCGCCGCCTACGCCGGCTACGCCCGGCGGGTGCTCGGCCTGCTGGAGGGGGGACGGGCCGCGGCCCGCAGCGCGGCCGACCCGGCCCGCGGCTCGCTGCGGCTGGCCGCCGTGACAACCGCCGCCGACCAGCTCCTTCCGGAGCTGCTGGCCTCGTTCCGCGAGCGCCTGCCGGACGTGGACGTGGCCCTCGAGGTGGGGCCGAGCCGCCAGGTGTGGGGCAGTCTCGCCGCGTACCGGGCCGACCTGGTCCTGGCCGGGCGCCCGCCCGCGGGCGTGGACGCGACCGTCCTGGCCCGCCGTCCCAACGAGCTGGTGGTCGTGGCGTCGCCCGCGGTGGCCGCCCGGTTCGCGCTGGACGCCACGCCCTGGGTGATGCGGGAGCCGGGCTCGGGCACGCGCGCGACGGCCGAGGCGTACCTGGCCGAACGCGGCGCCGCCCCGCCGCGCCTGGTGCTGGGCTCCAACGGCGCGGTGATCGCCGGGGCGGCGGCGGGCCTGGGGGTGGCGCTGGTGTCGCGGGACGCCGTCGGCGCGCATCTGGCCGACGGGCGCCTGGTGGTCGTGGACGCCCCCGGCATGCCGCTGGACCGCCCCTGGCACGCCGTGGCGGGGACGACGGTCACCCCGACGACGCGGCTGTTCGTCCGCCACCTGCTCGACGCGCCGGGCTGGACACCCGCCTGACGGTCCGTGATCGGCGGGCGGCGGCGCGCCAGAATCGGATTCCACCGAGAATCGCCCGAAGGAAATCGGCAGACGAGAAGGGGCCCTCATGACCGCCGACCGCCGGTACGACATCGTCCTGTACGGCGCCACCGGGTTCACCGGCGGGCTGACGGCCGAGTACCTGGCCGAGCACGCTCCCGCGGACACCCGGTGGGCGCTCGCGGGCCGCGACCGCGGCCGCCTGGAGGCGGTGCGCGACCGGCTCGCCGCCCGCGTCCCCACCGCCAAGGACGTGCCGCTGCTGCACGCCGACGCCGCCGACGCGGCGTCGCTGCGGGAGCTGGCCGCGTCCGCCCGCGTGGTGATCACGACGGTGGGCCCGTACGCCCGGTACGGGGAGCCGCTGGTGGCGGCCTGCGCCCGCGAGGGCGCCGACTACGTGGACCTGACCGGCGAGCCGACCTTCGTCGACCGCATGTACGTGCGCTACCACGAGGACGCGGTCAACAGCGGCGCCCGCATCGTGCACGCCTGCGGCTTCGACTCGATCCCGCACGACCTGGGCGCGTACTTCACCGTCAAGCGGCTGCCCGAGGGCGTGCCGGTGCGCGTGGAGGAGTTCGTCCAGCTCAAGATCACTCCGTCCGGCGGCACCTGGCACTCGGGCATCGGGGTCGCCTCGGACCTGCTCGGCATGTGGCGCGCCCGGCGCGACCGCCGGCATGTGGAGGTGTGGCCGGCGGGACGCCTGGTGCGCGTGTCGCGCCGCTTCACTCCCCGCACCCGCCTTCGCGGGGGCTGGACGCTGCCGATGCCGACCCTCGACCCGGACATCGTGTCCCGGTCGGCGGCCGCGCTCGAACGCTACGGCCCGGACTTCGAGTTCGGCATGTACCTGGCGGTGCGGCGGCTGCCCGTCGCCCTGGGCGTGGCGGCGGGCAGCACGGCCGCCCTGCTCCTCGCGCAGTTCCCGCCGACGCGCAAGCTGCTGCTGGGGCTGCGCTCCCCCGGCGAGGGCCCGTCCGCCGAGACCCGCGCCGGCAGCTGGTTCCGGCTGACGTTCGTCGGGGAGGGCGGCGGCAAGCGCGTGGTCACCGAGGTGTCGGGCGGCGACCCGGGGTACGAGGAGACCGCCAAGATGCTCGCCGAGTCGGCGCTGTGCCTGGCGCACGACGACCTTCCGCGGACCAGCGGGCAGGTCACCACCGCCGTGGCCATGGGCGACGCGCTCATCGACCGGCTCGTGCGGGCCGGGATCGCCTTCCGCGTCGTACGGGAGGACTGACCCGCGGATCTTCACCCGGGTCCGCCGGCCTCGCGGCGCCCTCGGGAGGCGGGCACGGGCACGACGGCCTCGACGGTCGTGCCGACGCCCGGGCGGCTCGTCACCGACACCCGGCCGCCGAGCAGCTCGGCGCGTTCGGCCATGCCGCGCAGCCCGTAGGAGTCGGGACGGCGTCCGGGCGCGAACACGTCCTGGATGGAAAAGCCCACGCCGTCGTCGGCGACCGTGAGCCGCACCCGGTCGCGGTCGTGCTCCAGCAGCAGGTCGACGCAGGTGGCGGACGCGTGCCGCACGCAGTTGCCCACCGCCTCCTGAGCGATCCGGTACAGCGCGGTCTGCACGTGGTCGGGAAGCGCGTCCTCCAGCTCCCCGCTGACCGTGACACTGACGTGGAGACGGGCGGCCGTCGCCTCGCGGGCCAGCGTGGCGAGCGCCGCCGACAGGCCGAGGTCGTCCAGCACGGGCGGGCGCAGGCCGCCGATCGCGGCGCGCGTCTCGGCGGCGGCCAGGTCGCACAGCCGCCGGGCGAGGGCGATCTGCTGGGCGGTCTCGGGAAGGTCGTCGGGCAGCGCGCGCTCGGCCGCCGACAGGTGGAACCCGAGTCCGGCCAGGCGCTGGGCGATGCCGTCGTGGATCTCGCGGCTCAGCCGGGACCGTTCGGCCTCCTGCACCTCCACGGCCCGTTCGGCGAACCGCTCGGCGGCGTGCTCGCGCTCCTTGGCGGCGCGGAGCCTGCGGCACGACGACAGGACGGGCGCGAACAGGCCCGCCAGCGCCGTCGCGAGCGCCACGTCCTCGTCCCGGCAGCGGCCCGCCGACCGCACGTCCACCACGGCGATCGTGGCGCCGTCGCAGCGCACGGGGATCGCGACGCCCCGTCCGTCGGCGTGCGGGCGCGCGCACCCGTGGGCGGCCACCCAGCCCACGTCCGCGTCCCCGAGCGGCACGGGCGGCCGGTTCGACGCCTCCAGGACGCGGCCGTCGTCGTCCAGGACGTACACGTCGCAGAACGTCAGCTCCTCCGCGCACCGCACCACCAGCCCGGCCAGCTCCTCGGCGAGCTGCGGCAGCTCCCGCGCCGCGCACGCCACCGCGGCGACCCGCACCAGCAGATCGGTGCCGCGCGCGGCGAGGAGCTCCAGCGGCGGCGCGTTCACCGGAACAGCCCCTCCCGCAGCGCGACGGCGATCGCCGCCGACCGGTCGGTCACCTCCAGCTTGCGGTACAGGCCGCGCAGATGGCTCTTGACGGTCTCCTCGCTGAGCACCAGCCGCGCCGCGATCGCCTTGTTGGACAGCCCGCTCACCAGCAGCGACAGCACCTCGCTCTCGCGCTGGGTGAGGCCGCGCTCGGCGCCCGGCCAGAACTCGCCGCGGCCCAGCCGGGCGGCGGTGACCGCCATCCGGCCCGCCAGCGTCGGGTCCACGACCGTCTCGCCCTGCGCCACCTCCTCCAGGCGCCGCACCAGCTCCGGCCCGTCGACGCGTTTGAGCAGGTAGCCTCCTGCTCCGGCGCGCAGCGCCTCGAACACGTACTGCTCGTCGTCGTACACCGACAGGAACACCACGCGCGTCTCGGGCGCCTGCCGGGTCAGGGTGCGGCACAGGTCCAGGCCGCTCTCCGGGCCGAGCCGCACGTCCAGCAGCACCACGTCCGGGCGCAGCGAGGTGACCAGGCGGGTCGCCTCGGCCGCGCCGCCCGCCTCCCCGATCACGCGGACGCGTCCGGCGAACCCCGCCAGCATGGCCTTCAGCCCGGCGAGGATCATCTCGTGATCGTCCACCAGGACGACGCGAATGGGCGCCATTCGGGAAAGATAACAAGCCGATGCCTACCCGCCAGTAGGGAGGGTTTCACCCGGCGATTCCCCTGATCGGGGGACGCGGCGGCGGGCGCGGCCGCCTAGCGTCCAGGGCACGACCGACCACCGCGGGACGCTGAGGAGGCCAGGTGCCCCATCGGATCGTGCACATGCTGCGGGCGCGGGGACAGGTCCGCCGCCCCGTCATGCTCGCCATCGCCGGGGACAGCGCGGCGGGCAAGACGACCCTCACCCGGGGACTGGTGCGGTGCCTGGGGGCCGAGCGGATGACCGCCGTCTGCGTGGACGACTACCACCGGTACGACCGCGCCGAACGCCGGGACAAGCCGTTCACCGCCCTGCACCCGGAGTGCAACCACATCGACATCATGGAGCAGCACCTGCAGCTGCTGTCGATGGGCGAGCCGATCCTCAAGCCCGTGTACGACCACAGCACCGGGCGGCTGGTGCGTCCCGAGCTTGTGCGGCCGCGCGACTTCGTCATCGTGGAGGGCCTGCTGCCCCTGCACACCCGGCTGGCCCGCGCGTGCTTCGACATCACCGTCTACCTCGACCCGCCCGAGGACCTGCGGCACCGCTGGAAGATCGAGCGCGACTGCGCCACCCGCGGCTACACGCCCGAGCAGGTCCGCGCCGAGCTGGCCCGCCGCGAGCCGGAGAGCGCCGCCTACATCCGCCCGCAGCGCCGGTGGGCCGACATCGTGGTGCGGTTCGCGCCCGTCGCGGGCCGCGCCGACCCGCCCGGCACCCCCCTGTCGGCCGAGCTCCTGCTGCGCCCCACGATCGACCATCCCGAGCTGGCCGAGGTGCTCAAGGAGCCGGGGACCGCCATGCACCTGCGCCTGCGCCGCGACACCGACGGCCGGCCCGTCGACGCGCTGCACGTCCACGGCTACGTGTCCCCCGAGGAGTCGCAGGTGGTCAAGAAGGCCATCTGGGAGCGCCTGGGGCCCCGCGCGGGCGACGGCCTCGACCGCGACGCCCTGGGCCGGCTCGCCGACGGCACCGTCAGCGACCCCCTGGCCATCACCCAGCTCCTGCTGCTGTACCACCTGCTGGAGACCGACCGCCGCCAGGCGGCGTGACGGCAGGCTCCGCGGACGCGCGGGGAGGTCCCGGTTCCCGGGCCGCGCGGTCGCGGCCGCCGGGAGGGCGTCCGGCTTCCTCGGCGCCCGCGCGCCCTCCCGGCCCTCGTCGACGCCGGGTCGGCGCGCGCCGGCTTGCGGTGGACGTCCGACCGCTTGGCGTCGTCCGGCCGTACGCGGCGTATCAGCGGATGCCGGGCGCCGACATCGCCCCCTGCGGCAAGCTCGCCGGCGGGTCCATCAGCGGCACCGAGCAGTCAGCGCCGGCCGGAGGGCACGCGCCGCTGCTCGCCCGGCTCGACGGCGCGCTCGTCCGGACGCGGGCGGAGTGGGCTGAACGCCCCGCCGACGAACACCCCCTCAACTCCCGGCGACGGCCCTGGCGCCCCTGCCGGGCAGGAGCCGTCCGCCAACGTGCCCGCCGGGGTCCGGTCCTGGCTGTGGGAGTCGGCCATCGCCGGCAGGCGCGGCGTCGCTCCATGACGACGGGTGGGGTGCGCGGCTCGAAATCAGCGGTCCCGTCAGCGGACGAGGCCGCGCTTGAGGACGCGGGACAGGGCCGCGGCGACCTCCTGCGACAGGTCGGCGTCCACCGGCCCGGAACCGCCGGAGCGCACCAGGTCGCCGGGGTGCTCGTCGTCGCGGACCGCCTCGCGGGTGTACCCGCACTCGCGGCACTCCACCTCGCCCAGGCGGCACACCAGCGCGGTGGAGCCGCAGGCGTCGCAGCCGTCGAGTTCGGCCGTCCAGTCGTGTTCGGCCTGGCAGCGGGGGCAGATCAGCACCTGGCGGTCCGCCCGGACCCCGCGCTTCCACGGGCTCGCGCCGCGGACGGGGTCGGTCTGCCGCGCCCCGCATTTGAAGCAGGGCATCACACCTCCAAAGGTGCGAAGGGACGGGCGCCGGTCCGGCCGGTGCGCGGCCGGACCCGGCCCGAGAAGGCTCAGAGCGCGGCGAGCGCCTTGCGGTACTCGCCGATGTCGCGGGCGTCCGGGATGGCGTTGACCACCTTCCACCGCACCACGCCCTCGGTGTCGATGATGAACGTGCCGCGCAGGGCCACGCCGCGCTCGTCATCGAACACCCCGTAGCGCTGCGCCACCGCGCCGTGCGGCCAGAAGTCCGACAGCAGGGGGAACTCGTACTTCTCCTGCTCGGACCAGGCCCGCAGTGAGAACATCGAATCGACCGACACCGCCAACACCTGGACGTCGTCGCCCAGGGTCGGCAGCTCGTCGCGGATGGCGCTCAGCTCCCCGGTGCACACACCGCTGAACGCCAGAGGGTAGAAGACCAGCAGGACGTTCTTCCGGCCCCGGTAGTCCGACAGCTTCACCGGGGTGCCGTGCTGGTCCTTCAGCTCGAAATCCGGCGCGCCGCCGCCGACCTCAACCGCCATGCCCTCTCCCGCGGATCGCCCCGCCGCTGCGGGGATTCTCCCCGTCCCCGCCTTCGCGGGGACGTGCGCGCCCCCCGGCGCGCCGCGGCCCAGTCTGCCATCTCCGCCTCCCGAAGCGAGGCCCTACTCCCCCTCCTCGCCCCGGCCGCGCGTGACGCAGGCCGGGGTGAGGGACCGCGCCGTCGTCGCAGGTCCGAGACGGCGCGGTCACCCCCGAAGCGATGTGCGCCCGCGGCGCGGGCACGGCGGCCCGCGGCGGGCAGGCGGCGGACGGCGGCGGATCGGCCGCGGCCGCGCGGCTACTTGCGCGCCTTCGGCGGCACCAGGCGAGTGCCCGACCACTCCTTGGCGGCGCTGACGCTCTTGGTCTGGGTCAGGCCGGCGCTGCGGGCGGCCTCGCCGATGTCGCTGGGCTCCACATGCCCCTCGCGGCCCGCCTTCGGCGTGAGCAGCCAGATGTATCCCCCGTCGGTGAGCGGAACCTGCGCGTCGGTGAGTCCGTCGAACAGGTCGCCGTCGCCCTCTCGCCACCACAGCAACACGACGTCGACCACGTCGCCGTAGTCCTCGTCGACCAGCTCGTTCCCCGTGACCGCCTCGACGGAGGAGCGGAGCTCCTCGTCGACGTCGTCGTCGAAACCGATCTCCTGCACCACCTGGTCCGGCTTGAAGCCGAGCCGTTCGGCCAGGCTGCGCTCAGTCTGCGCCTGACCCGCGGTCGCGCTCACGAAAGTCCTCCCATGGTTGATAGCCCGCGCGGCACCGTTCCCGGCCCCCGTGTGGAGGCCCCTCCGCACCGGTGGGGGTGCGGGGGCGCGGCACATTTCACGTGTCCGAGTCTGACACCGCTGCGGTGTTTGCGGGACAGTCCACACAAGTGAGGGGCCCTAGCGCAAGTGTCTTCCCGTCTTTTGGTGGGCTCATTGGCGGGCCGGCCGTCGGGATCGTCACAGGGCACCCACCGAGCGTAACAATCCATGCTCAGCCCGCAAGGAAGGACAGTCGGACCTGCCGCTCGGGGTTGTCGACGTTGAGGTCGACCAGCGCCACCGACTGCCACGTGCCGAGCGCCAGCCGCCCGCCCAGGACGGGGATCGTCGCGTACGGCGGGATGAGCGCGGGCATCACATGGGACCGTCCGTGACCGCGGGAACCGTGCGCGTGCCGCCACCGGTCGTCGGCGGGCAGCAGCTCGCGGAGCGCGGCCAGCAGGTCGTCGTCGCTGCCCGCCCCGAGCTCGATCAGCGCCACGCCGGCCGTGGCGTGCGGCACGAACACGTGCAGCAGCCCGTCCCCGCCGGCCTCCGCGGCGAACCGCTCGCACTCGGCGGTGATGTCGTGCACGACGTCCCGCTTCCCGGTGGTCACTCGAACCACGACACTCTTCATGATCCGCTTGTTTACCCGATCGCACGGGCCGGATGCGCACTCGGCCGACGGGGCGCGGCGAGACCGCAATCGGCCATTCGCCTCGACGGTCGCCCCTACGGCCGAATATGGCCAATTTCCACACGCGCCTCATAGGCCTCATCACGACATTAGGTGAACAAGCCTCGCCGCCTTCCACGCACGGCGCCTCCTTTGACGCCTCCGTGCCCCCGCGCCGCCGCAAATCGCGATTGATACGGCGCGGTGCGGTTATGACTGCACGGTGGGAACCGGGGCGCGTCGTCCTTGCGTTCAGTCGAGCCGCCGCCCCGAAACGCCCCGCGCGGCTCGAGGGCGGGGGCGTCGAAATGCAAGCGATCTTCGGATGCGGCGTCGCGGACGCGCGGCACGCGGTGAACGCCGTCCGTGCGGCCCCGCCCGGACGGGGGAAGGCGAAGCGGTGGACATGTGCGACGGCGCCGGCGGCGCGCCCGCGACGCGCCGCCGGCGGCCGCGCGGTCAACGCTTGGCGGTCGCCTTCCGGCCCGCCGGCTCGATGACGGCGTCCGGGCCCGGGAAGCACAGGCCCTCGTGCCCGTCCTCGAAGCGCACGACGTACGGCGGCGTCCCGTCCGGCCCGCGCACCTCGATGATCTCGCCCACCCTGTCCGGCTGGCCGACCACCTTGCCGTGCACGTGGAGCCGATCTCCGACCGATGCGTGCATCACACCTCCAGGCACATGCGATCTTGCTGGTCGTCCCAGTCCTGTCCGGGCGTTCATACCCTGGTTCCCGATTCATACCTTCGTACGCTCCGGCGCCCTCGCCAAGAGCCCGGAAGGCGGCCCGTCCGAGCCGGGCGAATCCCCCCCCGCCGAGCCCCCGACACCCCCCGTGACCGGCGAAAATGGTTACTGACTGGTAGAGATGCGATGCCCGCTCCGAGGGGCGACGATGGATCTCGGAACCGGCGACGAACAGTCGCGCAACGGTACGGCACAAAGGGGACCCCGTGGCTACCGGACGTCAACGCTTTTCCATCATCAGCGACGGCCTGCCGAGCCAGCTGCCGGACATCAACCCGGACGAGACCCGGGAGTGGCTGGAGTCGCTGGACACGGTCATCAAGACCGAAGGCAGGGCCCGCGCGCGCTACGTGATGCTGCGCCTCCTGGAGCGCGCCCGCGAACAGCAGGTCGGCGTCCCCGGCCTGCGCAGCACCGACTTCATCAACACGATCCCGCCGGAGCGCGAGCCCTGGTTCCCCGGTGACGAGCACATCGAGCGGCGCATCCGCGCCTACATCCGCTGGAACGCCGCGATCATGGTGTCCCGGGCCAACCGGCCGGAGCTGAGCGTCGGCGGCCACATCGCCACCTACGCGTCGGCCGCGTCCCTCTACGAAGTGGGGTTCAACCACTTCTTCCGCGGCAAGGACCACGGCGAGTCCGGCGACCAGGTGTTCATCCAGGGGCACGCCGCGCCCGGCATCTACGCCCGCGCCTACCTGGAAGGACGGCTGACGCAGGAGCAGCTCGACGGGTTCCGGCAGGAGATCTCCCACCCCGGGGGCGGCCTGTCGTCCTACCCGCACCCGCGGCTGATGCCCGACTTCTGGGAGTTTCCGACGGTGTCGATGGGCCTCACCGCGATCAACGCGGTGTACCAGGCCCGCTTCAACCGCTACCTGTACAACCGGAGGATCAAGGACACGTCCCGCTCGCACGTGTGGGCGTTCCTCGGCGACGGCGAGATGGGCGAGCCGGAGTCGCTGGGCGCCATCGGCCTGGCCGCCCGCGAGGAGCTGGACAACCTCACCTTCGTCGTCAACTGCAACCTGCAGCAGCTGGACGGCCCCGTCCGCGGCAACGGCAAGATCATCCAGGAGCTGGAGTCGTTCTTCCGCGGCGCCGGCTGGAACGTCATCAAGGTGATCTGGGGCCGCGACTGGGACCCGCTGCTCGCCCAGGACGTCGACGGCGTGCTGGTCAACAAGATGAACACCACGCCCGACGGGCAGTTCCAGACCTACTCGGTGGAGTCCGGCGCCTACATCCGCGAGCACTTCTTCGGCGACGACCCGCGGCTGCGCAAGATGGTCGAGCACCTGTCCGACGACGAGCTGCGCCGCCTGTCCCGCGGCGGGCACGACTACCGGAAGGTGTACGCGGCGTTCAAGGCGGCCCGCGAGCACGTCGGCCAGCCGACGGTCATCCTGGCGCACACCATCAAGGGGTGGACGCTCGGCCCCGGCTTCGAGGCCCGCAACGCCACCCACCAGATGAAGAAGCTCACCAAGGCCGAGCTCAAGGAGTTCCGCGACCGGCTGTACCTGGACATCCCGGACTCGGCGCTCGAGGCGGACATGCCGCCGTACTACCACCCGGGCGAGGACTCCGAAGAGATCGAGTACATGCGGGAGCGGCGCGCCGCGCTCGGCGGGTACCTGCCCAAGCGGGTGGTGCGGGCCAAGCCGCTGAAGCTGCCCGGCGACCCGGTGTACGCGTCGCTGAAGAAGGGGTCGGGCAAGCAGAACGTCGCCACGACCATGGCGTTCGTCCGCCTGCTCAAAGACCTGATCAAGGACGAGAACATCGGCGCCCGGTTCGTGCCGATCGCCCCGGACGAGTACCGCACGTTCGGGATGGACTCGCTGTTCCCCACGTCCAAGATCTACTCGCCGCACGGGCAGACCTACGAGGCCGTCGACCGCAACCTGCTGCTGTCCTACAAGGAGTCCGAGCAGGGGCAGATGCTGCACGAGGGCATCAGCGAGGCCGGGTCGATGGCCTCGGCGATCGCCGCGGGCACCTCGTACGCCACGCACGGCGAGCACATGATCCCCGTCTACATCTTCTACTCGATGTTCGGGTTCCAGCGGACCGGCGACCAGATGTGGGCGATGGCCGACCAGATGGGCCGCGGGTTCCTGCTGGGCGCCACGGCGGGCCGCACCACCCTCACCGGCGAGGGCCTGCAGCACGCCGACGGGCACTCCCCGCTGCTGGCCGCCACCAACCCGGCGTGCGTGCACTACGACCCGGCGTGGGCGTTCGAGCTGGCGTACATCGTCCAGGACGGGCTGCGCCGCATGTACGGCTCGTCCGAGGAGCACCCCAAGGGCGAGAACGTCTTCTACTACCTCACCGTCTACAACGAGCCGTACCAGCAGCCCGCCGAGCCGGAGAACCTCGACGTCCAAGGGCTGCTCAAGGGCCTGTACCTGTACCAGGAGGCGCCGCGGGCGAACCTCGGGGCGGAGGCGCCGCGGGCGCAGATCCTGGCGTCCGGCGTGGCCGGGCGCTGGGCCCTGGAGGCGCAGCGGCTGCTCGCCGAGGACTGGGGCGTGGCCGCCGACGTCTGGTCGGCGACCTCGTGGAACGAGCTGGCCCGCGAGGCCCGCGCGTGCGACGAGTGGAACCTGCTGCACCCCGAGTCCGAGCAGCGCGTGCCGTACGTGACGCGCCGGCTGGAGAACGCCCCCGGCCCGATCGTGGCGGTGTCGGACTTCATGCGCGCCGTCCCCGACCAGATCGCGCCGTGGGTGCCCGGCGACTTCCTCTCCCTCGGCACCGACGGGTTCGGCTTCTCCGACACCCGCGCCGCCGCCCGCCGCTTCTTCCACGTGGACGCGGCGTCCATCACCCTCGCCGTGCTGACCCGGCTGGCCCGGCAGGGCGAGGTCAAGCCGGAGACGCTGCAGCAGGCCATCGACCGCTACCGTCTGAACGACGACGTGGCCTCGGTGTTCGGCGGCGGCGTCCAGACCCGCGAGAGCAACACCGGCGGCGACGCCTGATCCGACGGGCGGGCGGGAGCCGAGATCGCGGAGGTGTAGGCCGTGATCCCGCCCCGCCCGCCGACCGGGCCGGTGCGCGGCGCCGACGACGGCTGCGCCGCTGCGGACGTCGCCGAAGCGCCGCGCCCGGCCAGAGCCATGGGTCCGTGATCCTGCCCCCGCGCCGGCCGAGCCCGCGCGAGGCGCCGACACCGTGCTCTACGGCTGCGACATCGTGGGGGCGCTAGAGCAGACCGCGGATGAAGGCGGCCTGTCCCGCGTGCTGGAGATCGTCGGAGATGACGCTGATCAGTCGGACGCCCAGCGTGACGGGCGGGTCCCAGGAATGGTCGACGATGCGCGGCAGATCGTCGTCGGTGAGGGTCTCGACGTAGGAGATCGTCTGCTCGTAGACGGCGTCGTGGTAGCCGGTGAGCAGTTCCCCCGACTCGACCTGGACGGCGGCGACCTGGTCGCTGTCGTGACCGTATCCCGTGTCGGCGGGGTCGAAGGGCAGGTCGAACCGTTCGACCCAGCCTTGGGAGGTCCACACCTGCGGAAGGCCCGCGACGTCGGCGACGTGGTCGTCCTGAATTCTGGTGAGATGCCACACCAGCCAGGCGATCGAGTTGGCGTCCTCGCGGACCCGGTACGCCAGCTCCTCAGGTGAGAGCCCGTCGACGGCCGCGTGGACCTCCTCGCGGATCCGGCCGAACGCGTCGGTGAGCAACTGTGCACTGGTCACCGTACCGACGCTAGCCCGCCCGTCTCCCGGCCGGAAGCACCGCCCCGCCGACCGGCGCCAACGATCACACCTGGTCAAAGCCCGCCCTACGCCGCCGCAGGCCACCGTGCCGGGCGCCGACGAACAGCTCCTCCGCCAGGGCGTCGCGGGCCTGCCGGCCAGCCCAGCACCCGTGTGGTGTACGTGATGACCGACGGCGGCACCCTGCCCGCCTGGTTTTCCATGTCGATCGCGCGGCTGCGGGAGGCGGGCGCGTCGGCCGCCGGCGTCACCGCGGCACCGGTCAGTGCACTCCCAGGAGGTCCACGCCGTACCGGCGGCGGGACGGCGCGGCACGGCCGGTGCGCGCCCTGTGCCGTCCGGTGTCCGGAGTCGCCAGGGCGCGGTGTGCGGCCTCGCCCTGGCGACTTTCGCACGGTCGAATGATCGAGCAGTCGGGACCGGAAACGCGGCGCCGAACGTGTCAGGGGGACGGGACGGTGCAGTCGGCGGGAGTGAGGACGGGGTTGCAACGGGCGGCGACGAAGCCGGGCAGTGCGGCGTAGTAATCGGTGCCGAAACGGTCGGCGATGCCGGGGACCGGGTAGTCGGTGCTGACCCACTGGGCTCCGCTGGCGAGCGCCGCGTCGCGCACCGAGGCGTCGCCGCTGCGGGCCTGGACGGTGTCCGCGTCGGCGCGGGTCCGCACGATGTAGCCGCGGCGGACCAGCGACCTGATCTCCTCTTCCGCACCGACCGCGTCGTTGCGCTTGACGAACGCCGCGTCCGGCTGCCCCGGTTCGGAGCTGGTGAAGAAGAGCCGCCCCTCCAGGTTGGGGTTGCCTTCCAGGTAGCGGTCGCGGTAGGAGCCGGCGTTGTCCATCAGGAACATCACCTTGCCCCGCACCTCGTCCAGGGACGGCCAGCCGTTGCGCAGGACGGACTCTTCGAGCGTGAGCCCGTCGTCGCGGACGTCGTCCGGGGTGATCAGCTCGTCCCGCCGGAACACCGACCGGATCTCGTCCTCCAGGGCCAGCATGCGCTGCCGCGTCCACCGGTACGGCGGGAGCGGGAACGAGTCCGGCACCGACAGGTCGAGGGTGTCCTTGAACTCCACGAGGATCGCGATGGGGACGTGCGACGGGTTGGCGCGCGACCAGTCGCGGACCTCGGTCAGGCACTCCACGAAGGACACGCACGTGCTGCGGTAGTCGATGTCACGGATGTGCAGGACCTTGGTGCCCTTCTCGAACATGCGCGGGTCGTACTCCAGCGGCTGGCCGGTGAGCGCCCGGATGAGCGGGCGGGCGAGCCGTCCGCCGTCCGGGTCGGCCCAGACGTCCAGCTCGATCTGCCGCACGTTCTGCTGGGCGAACTGGCGGCCGAGCGGCACATGGGTGTACTGCAGCCCGCCGGCCTGCGCGCCCGCGAAGACGGAGATCAGTGAGAACTCCCTGTCGTTCGGTTCGACGTGGTAGCTGTTGTGCGTCCCGATGACCTGCAGCCGGTTGAGGGTGAGCTCCTCCGCGGCGGCGGCCGGCGCCGGACCCGCGGGCAGCAGGGCTGCGAGCGTCGCCGCCGTGCCGAACGCGGCGGCCCGATGGGCCAGGCCCCGGGCCGATGCGCGACGAGGGTGTGCGGGGCGGTGATCATTCATGGAAGTGAGAGAAACTCACATTCCGGTCACCGTCAAGGATCCGCTCGAGACGGCCGCTTCCCGTTCACCAGCAGGACGACGCCCCGCCCCGGCGCCGTCGGCACCGCGCCGACCGCACCGCCCGCTCGCCCGCCCCGAGCGTTTCGTCCTCACAGAGGTGATGAATGGACGACCCGACGCCGCCGCGGCGCCGTCCACGGCACGGCCATTCCCGGTTGATCAAAGGACAGAGGCCGAGCACCCTTGCGCACTGACATGTCAGGCATACCAGTGACCGGCGCCTGACCGGACGAGCGACAGACAATTCCACCGAAAATTGCAGCGGCGGCGCTCGCCGCGCGGGCCGCGTTCATTTCGATCACGGATCGCGCCGTGCCGCACGGCGATCAGATGAGCCAATGGTCCGGCGCCCCGTTGACCGTCCTGGTAGAACCACCTATCGCCATGGGCAGCCGCATGCGGCCTCCAGTCCTTCCTAAGGGCGATCGAATTACGGACTGTGGCACTTCAGCCGGAGACGAGCACCGAAGCGCCAATGCTCAGAGAGAGCATTGCCGCCGAACAACGGCCCTTTATCACGCAAAATCATGACCAGAGAGCAGTTTCCGACTTAGGCTGACTTTCTGATGCATGCTGAAAGGGAGCCGGCCTCATGAGCGGCACGACCATTGGCGATCTCGTCCAGTCCGTCCGGAAGCGGCGCGGCCTCACCCAGCGGGAACTCGCCGAGCTGTCCGGCGTCTCCCTGTCGTTGATCAGGAAGCTGGAGCAGGGCGAGCGCGAGGACACCCGCCTGGAAACGCTGCGCAAGCTCGCCATGGCCCTCAAGGTGCCCACGGCGAAGCTCATCGCCCGCCCCGACGCGGACGAGGCGCCGTCCCAGACCGTCGATCAGTGGGCGCCGGTGCGCGCCGCGCTGCTCGGTCGGCACCAGGGGACGCCCGACGAGGAGCCGACCGTCCAGGGCGTGGACGACGCCGTCCGGGCCGCCATGCCCCTGTTCGCGCGGGACCGGTTCACCGATCTCGGACTCCTGCTGCCGCCGCTGCTGCGGGACGCCGACGCCCTGGGCCCGGAGGGCAGGGACGTCCGTTCGCGCCTTCTCCACCTGACGGGCTGGCTGCTCACCCAGACCAGGCAGTACGAGGCGGCGGACATCGCCCTGCAGCGCGCCCTCGACGACTCGAGCGACCGCCTCGACGCGGCGGCCGTGGTCAACACGTGGTGCTGGCTGCTCATCCGCCAGGGGAAGCTCAAGGAGACCCTGACCCTGGCGAGCCGGTGGGCCGACGACATCGAACCCCGTTTCTCCCGGGCCACCATGGGGGAACTGTCCGCCTGGGGCTGGCTGCTCGTCCGCGTCTCCACGGCCGCCGCCCGCAACGGCGAGCCGGGCGAAGCCGAGGACGCCCTGTCGCTCGCCCGCGCCGCCGCCGTCCGCATGGGCACCGAGTACGCGGCGTCGGCCGACTTCCTGCGGACCTTCGGTCCCGTGACCGTCGCGATGAAACGCGCCGAGAACGCCATGGTCGAGGACAGGGCCGACGTGGTGCTGACGCTCGCCGAGAAGATCCCCACCGGCGGGCCGCGTCCGACGTCCAACAACAGGAACCGCCATCGGCTCGACGTCGCGATGGCGAACGTGCGGCTCAAGAGGTACGGCGACGGCTTCGAGATCCTGCGGGAGATCAGGCACGCCTCGCCCGAATGGATCGTCAACCAGCGCTTCGCCAAGGACATCATGAGCGACATCATCAGCGGGCGCCGCACCCTCACATCCGACATGCGGGAAATGGCGGACTTCCTGCGGCTGGAATACTGACCTTTCTGTAGCACTTGCGCGGGACGATCTTTGCAGGTGCCACTGACACGGTCCGCGCCCCGAATTACATTCGACGTCATGGATTCCACCAGGCCGCGTGAAGGGGCGGGCACGGCCGACCCGCCCGCGAGCAGGCGGCGGCAGCATCTTTCGGCGTTGGACTCCGCCGTCGCCGAGCGGCCGGATCTGGCGTGCGGAATCGTCGTGCGCCACGGAATTCCGACGCTGCACGTCGTCCGCTACGGATGCGCGGGGCGGCCCCTCAAGATCGGCTGCGATTTCGACGCGGGCACCTGGTGGTTCGTGTGCGCGCACGACGGCAGGAAGATCGCCCCGGTGGACGACGTGCCGGGCGCCGTCCGGCTCATCGACGGCGCGTTGCCGTCCCGGGCACGTCGCTCGCGATAGGCCCCTCCGGGTGGGCGGCGTTCCCCACGCAATCACGACAGCGACCCGTCCCCGCCCACCCGGAGGCACCAAGGAAAGCAGCCGATTCGTGGGGCACGCGTGAAAAGAAACAGCCCGGCGAACGACAATGAATGAGCGGGCTCCTGGAAGAGAACAAGCCGTCTGGCGAGCAGGAGCCAGATAAAGGCGAGTGGAAGGCGATGGTTCCCGGCACCAGGCGAACAAGGTGCGGCATCTCACCCGGTCGGGCGACCTGACTACCGGATTGAAGCGAGGCGCCTTTCCCGTCTCCTGGCTTGTGTTCATCCCGGTGGCCGTGTGACTTCGCGGGGAGACGGTAAAACGTGCCGGCGGCCGTCGGCTCGTCACCTGAGTGGACGCCGGCGCGTCCGTTGGGCCGAGGGTCGGCGGTAGGAGTCCGGGCATAGGAGTCACCGACGCGGCCAGGCGCCCCGACATGGTGACGACTCATGCTGGACGTGGCACACGCCGAGCAGGCACGACGGTGCGGGTCGTCGAGCCGGTTCAACCTGCGAGCGGCGGCCGGAGCCGGCGGCGTGCCGGGCGCGGCGGTGGAATCCGTGTGACGGTCTTTTGGAAACACCGACAGCTTTGGGAAACACCGACAGGGGGTTGTCGCGGACGTCCGCGACGGTGACGGCCGTACACGGAAACC
>PVNI01000004.1 GCA_003001795.1 Actinomadura viridilutea
GGGTTGTGCTCCACCCACCCGGCGCGCGGCAGGATCTGCTCGTGCTCGAGCTGGTGGCGGGCGATCTCGTCGCCGCCGTGATCGAAGATCATGAACCGGGTGCTGGTGGTGCCCTGGTCGATCGCTCCGACGAAGTCAGCCATGTGGTCTCTCCCGTGGTCGGTCGGGCGGGGTCAGGCGGGCTGGTGCTGGGTGTGCTCTGGGGCGGACGCCGCTGCGCTCTCCTCCTCCTGCGGCAGGAAGCGGTGGACCAGGACCTTGTAGAGCGCCGCGCCCAGCACGCCGCCGACCAGCGGTCCCACGATCGGAACCCAGAAGTACAGGTCGCCGTTCTGATCACGCCACGCCTCGCCGTATCCGGTCAGAAAGGAGGCCAGGCGCGGCCCGAAGTCGCGCGCCGGGTTGATCGCGTAGCCCGCGTTCGTCCCCCAGGCCATGCCGATCGCCACCACCAGCAGGCCGATCACCACCGGGGCCAAATTGGCCAGCGGTGGCCGGTTGCGGACATCGATGAGGGCGTAGACGACGAACAGCAGGATCGCGGTGCCGATGATCTGGTCGCGCAGGCCGCCCCACATGTCCACCGGAAGGACGCCGTTGCCCGGCAGCGTGGAGAACACGCCCTGCGTCTTGATGGTGTGCTCGGGGTCGGCCTTGGCGAGCACCTCGGTGTAGTTCCAGCGGACGATCAGCGCCGCCACGAACGCGCCGGCGGTCTGCGCCAGCACGTACGGCGCCACCTTGCGCCAGGGGAGCTCGCGGAACACGGCCAGCGCCACGGTGACCGCGGGGTTGAGGTGGCCGCCGCTGATGCGCGCCGCCACGTACACGCCCAGCGTGACGCCGATGCCCCAGGCCCAGGCGATGCTGTCGTGGTCGCCGATCTCGGCCGCGGCGACCTGCGCGACCACGCCGACGCCGAACAGGATGAGGATCATGGTTCCGGCGAACTCGGCGGCCATCTCTCCCGCGAGCCCCGGCACCCTGCTGCGTACCGCCATGATGACCTCCTCGGACGGGCGGGCAGGGGCGCGCGGCGGGCACGGCCGCCGCGCGCTCGGGTGAGGCGCGCCGTGTCGGTCCGGATCCGGCCAGGGGCGGACACGGCGTTCCTCACGGCTGCCGAGGACGCTAGAACGACGCTCGAAAGGCGGCAACGGACCGGTGTCGACATTGTCGAACACTTTCCCGCGCACCCGGGTCCGGTTAATCTCCCAGCTGTGCGGCAGATCACAAGAATGCGCAGATAGCCGCGAAATGGCGATGATGGCGACCACTGTCGACATTGTCGGCACAGCGGGGCGAAATGAACTAATCTCGCGTTCATGCCCGGACCGGTGCAGTCGATCGAGCGGGCCGCGGCCATCCTGCGGCTGCTGGCCGGCAGCTCGGGACGGCTGGGCGTCGGCGAGATCGCCCATTCGCTCGGCCTGGCCCGCGGCACCGCCCACGGCATCCTGCGGACCCTGGAGCGCGTCGGGTTCGTCGAGCAGGACAAGACCACCGGCAAGTACCAGCTCGGCGCGGCCCTGCTCCACCTCGGCACCAGCTACCTGGACGTCAACGAGCTGCGCTCGCGCGCCATCAACTGGGCCGACGCGCTGGCCGCCCGCAGCGGCGAGGCGGTGCGCATCGGCACCCTTTTGGACGGCAAGGTCCTCGTCGTGCACCACGTGTTCCGCCCCGACGACACGCTCCAGGCGCTGGACGTCGGGTCGCTGCTGCCGCTGCACGCGACCGCGCTCGGCAAGGCGCTGCTGGCCCACGACGCCAACGCCGCCGCCTGCGTCCGCGGCGTCCGGTTGGAGGCGTTCACCCGCCGCACCGTCACCGACCACCGGCAGCTGGCCCGCAGCCTCAGCGCGGTGCGCGAACGCGGCTGGGCCGCCGAGGTCGAGGAGCTGTCGATCGGCGAGGCCGCGATCGCCGCGCCGATCCGCGGCCACGGCGGCCTGGTGGTGGGGGCGATCGGGGTGTCCGGGGCGGTCGAGCGCATCTGCGACGCCCAGCGCGTGCCGGTCGCCAAGCTCGTGGGGTACGTGCGGGACGCGGCCCGCGCGGTCTCCCGCGACCTGGGGGGATCGCGTTGGTGACGGCAGGGAGTGAGAAGTCGTGGTCGAACGCTATGTGATGTCCATCGACCAGGGCACCACGTCGACCCGCTGCATCCTGTTCGACCACCGCGGCCGCCTCGTCGCCGTCGCGCAGCGCGAGCACCGGCAGTACTTCCCCAAGCCCGGCTGGGTCGAGCACGACCCGGTCGAGATCTGGCGCAACCTCGAACGCATCGCGCCGGAGGCGCTGGCGCAGGCCGGGGCGACGCCGGACCAGGTCGCCGCCGTCGGCATCGCCAACCAGCGCGAGACCACCGTGCTGTGGGACCGGCTGACCGGCGCGCCGATCGGCCGCGCCGTCGTGTGGCAGGACACCCGCACCGACGCCCTCGTCGAGGAGCTGTCGCGCGCGCCGGACGCCGCGCTCGTCACCGAACGCAGCGGCCTGCCGCTGGCCACCTACTTCTCCGCGCCGCGCATCCGCTGGATGCTCGACCACGTCCCCGGCCTGCGCGAACGCGCCGAACGCGGCGAGGTGCTGTTCGGCACCATGGAGAGCTGGCTGATCTGGAACCTCAGCGGCGGCGTCGACGGCGGCGTGCACGTCACGGACGTGACCAACGCCAGCCGCACCCTGCTCATGGACCTCAAGACGCTGACCTGGGACGACGACCTGCTGGCGTTCTTCGGGGTCCCGCGGGCGATGCTGCCGGAGATCCGCTCGTCCACCGAGACGTACGCCACGGCCCGGCGCATCTTCCCCGGCGTGCGCATCGGCGCCGCGCTCGGGGACCAGCAGGCCGCGCTGTTCGGGCAGACGTGCTTCTCCCCCGGCGAGACCAAGTGCACCTACGGCACCGGCGCGTTCCTGCTGATGAACACGGGGACCACCCCCGTGCGGTCGGCCAACGGGCTGCTCACCACCGTCGGCTACAAGATCGGGGACGAGCCCGCGGTGTACGCGCTGGAGGGCTCGATCGCGGTGACCGGCGCGCTGGTGCAGTGGTTCCGCGACCGGCTCGGGCTGATCTCCACCGCGCCGGAGATCGAGACGCTGGCCCGCACCGTCGAGGACAACGGCGGCTGCTACATCGTCCCGGCGTTCTCCGGGCTGTTCGCCCCGCACTGGCGCAGCGAGGCGCGCGGCATCATCGTCGGCCTGACCTCCTACATCACCAAGGGGCATCTGGCCCGCGCGGTGCTGGAGGCCACCGGCTGGCAGACGCGCGAGGTCGTGGACGCCATGAACCGCGACTCGGGCCTGCGGCTGCGCGAGCTGAAGGCCGACGGCGGCATGACCGCCGACAACCTGCTCATGCAGTTCGTCGCGGACGTGCTGAACGTCCCCGTCGAACGCCCGATGGTGGTGGAGACGGTGTCCCTGGGCGCCGCCTACGCGGCCGGCCTGGCCGTCGGCTACTGGCCCGACCTGCAGGGCCTGCGCCGCAACTGGCACCGCGCGGCCCGCTGGGTGCCGTCGATGGACCCGCGGCGCCGCGAGAGCGAGTACGACAACTGGCGCCGCGCGGTGGAACGGACGTTCGACTGGATCAAATCCGACGAAAGAGGGACTGACCAGGCATAAGGTTCCCCTCCCGGGGTAGGGGCGGCCGATAACGGTCTAGACCATTTTGCTGTCGGGGCCGGGTTATCGGAGAAGATCTGTCCACTTGCTGGTGTTGTACCGCAAGGACGATCCGAAACATCGGCCGCACCCGCGGCTCCATGGGAGGTACACCACAAACATGAGCAACCGTCTCGCGAATCCTCGTCGCACCAGGCTCAGCGCCTGGCCGAAGCAGCGCACGGTCGACGTACGGACCGACCAGGGCGCCAAGCCCGCCGAGTCCGCGTCGCCCGCACCCGAGGCAGAGCGCGCCGATCGTTGATC
Source organism: Actinomadura viridilutea (assembly GCA_003001795.1). Classification (GTDB taxonomy): domain Bacteria; phylum Actinomycetota; class Actinomycetes; order Streptosporangiales; family Streptosporangiaceae; genus Spirillospora; species Spirillospora viridilutea. Next base: position 3,946 of record PVNI01000004.1, read on the forward strand.
GGCCGATCACCAGGTTGCTCAGCCGGGCCCGTGCAGCATGGGCTTCCCACCCCCGACCACTCTGTCGCTCCGGGGGCGCCTCCCACACAGGAGGCGCCCCCGGAGGGTGCTTTGTCCGCCCCGCCGAACAGGCCGGTCTTCTCCAGGTTGAGATCGCGGTGGACGCGAACGCTTTACCCCCTTCGCACCAGCGACACCGGAACGCATACGGGGCAACCCCGCCCGCAAAATATCGATCTTCAACGGCACGACGCTGACTCCGCACCGGCCGGACGTCCGCCCCTGACCAGCCGCTCCTCGTGCCGCTGAAGCACACCCCACGGAAACCACGCCGGTGCAGCGCACCCCCGCTCCCCGCAACCACCACGTCAAGCGGCGTTCATCCGCAACACTGCCTGGTCTCGCGCCATCCTGTCCATGCCAGGCGGCGAGCCCCTCACCGATCAACTGCGAGCGAGCGACAGACCCAGGCCTCAGACTCGCCAGCCCGGGCACCACACGCAGCAAGCACCGCCCCGACGAGCCCGATGACCCGACAGTGTCACCTGCCGCGGAGGCGTGACGACCTCGCCGACTGGCATGGACGGCAGGTGCGCGAGCCAGAGCCGACGCCTTGCCGCTCCGGCGCCACGGCGCGGTACGAGGATCGGGCGGTCTTGCGTGCGGGCTCGCGGTGCCCGACGTTGGCGTTGGTCTGGGAGTGTGCGACGCCAGCCGAGCCACTGTTGGCAGCGTTGCGAGTAGCGGTTGAGCTGGTGAGTTCGAGTTCGTGACCGGTGCAGCCGACGAGTGGCCGGCGCGGCAACAGGCAGGTACAGCGGCGACGCAAGCCGATTCGACCGCATTGCTGATCTCTGGGTGCGACGAATCGGCATGATGATCATGCGGCCCTCTGGCCGGATCGCCGGGTCCAGTGCGGGCGGTGGCCTGAGGCTGTGACGCCTCGGCTCATCAGCCTGTCGTCCGCTGCCGTACGCAGCGCCGCTGAGGTGCGTCCTTCTGGGGCGGCGCAGCGCTTCGACGTCGCGGGGTCAGGTCGTCGCCGTGACAGTGGTGCCTACATATATTTGGCAGGCGCATGAACACGTTCGGTAGATGAGAGAAGGCGGATGGCACGTGCGGGGCTGAGCCCGGAACGTCTGACCCGGGCGGGGGCGGAGCTGGCCGACGAGGTCGGCTTCGACCAGGTGACCGTCTCGGCGCTCGCCCGGCGGTTCGACGTCAAGGTCGCGAGTCTGTACTCCCACCTGAAGAGCTCGCACGACCTGAAGACCAGGATCGCCCTGTTCGCCCTGGAGGAGCTCGCCGACCGGCTCGCGGACGCCCTCGCCGGGCGGGCCGGCAAGGACGCCCTCGCCGCCTTCGCGAACGTCTACCGCGACTACGCCCGGGAGCATCCCGGACGCTACGCCGCGGCCCGGTTCACGCTCGCCCCGGAGGCCGCGGCCGCCAGCGCGGGCGGGCGGCACGCCCAGATGGCCCGGGCGATCCTGCGCGGCTACGACCTGGCGGAGCCGGAGCAGACCCACGCGGTCAGGCTGCTGGGCAGCGTCTTCCACGGGTACATCAGCCTGGAGGCGGGCGGCGGGTTCGCCCACAGCGCCCCCGACACGCAGGAGACCTGGTCGCGGATCATCGACGCCGTCGACGCCCTGCTGCGCAACTGGCCCGCGTCCTGACGGACCGGAGCCGACGCGGGAATAGAGCCGTCCGGCCGGGGCTTGCCGCATACATGAGCGCCGCATCCTTCGATCCGCGCACGCTGCTGGCGGAGAGCCGGCTCGGCGTCCTGGCGACGATCAAGTCGGACGGCCGTCCCCAGCTCTCCCCCGTCATGCCGTACTACGACCGGGAGGCCGACGTCATCTACGTCTCGATGACCGAGGGACGGGCCAAGACGGCGAACCTGCGCCGCGATCCGCGGGCCGCGCTCGAGGTCACCAGTCCGGACGGCTGGTCGTGGGCCACGGCGGAGGGCGTCGCCACGCTCACCGGGCCGGGGACCGACCCGTACGGTCCCGAGGTCGAGGCCCTGGTGACGTACTACCGCCGCGCCGCCGGGGAGCATCCGGACTGGGAGGAGTACCGGTCGGCGATGGTGTCCGAGCGCCGGGTGCTGATGGCCATGACGGTCGAGCACGTGTACGGCGCCAAGATCCGCTGACGCCGCTCCCGCACGCCTGACCGCTGCGGCCCGCGCACACCCGCGCCCGCTTCACCGCCTTCGGAGGTCGCGCGGCTGGTCGACGACGGGACGCCCAGCTGCGCTGCGATCTGGCGGGGCCGCTCGCGGTCGCGATGGTCGCCGAGGCGCTGGGCCTGGATGGCGTGCAAGCGGCCCCCAGCACGCTCCTGGTACGACGCTCGTGGAGGCCGTGTCGGCCATCGCCGCCGGCCTCGTCCCGGCCCGGTTGACGCGGAGTTACCTGCCGGAAGGGTGCAGGCATGGTCCGCGCCGGTCGGCTCTGTCCCCGACCCCGCGCAGGTGTCAGTCCGCGTGCCGGGTCAGACGGCGGGGACGCGGCGACCGTCCGCTCCTGGTACGCCGCGTTCGTGGAGTGCTGTGCCGCGTCCCGGTCCGGTCCATGCGGATTCCCTGCCGCGGGGGCGGGGCGATGTGGCATGGTCCGCGCCGTGCCGCGTGCCGGGTCAGGCGGGGCGGACCCGGCACGCGACGATCGCCACCGTGGTGTAGGACATCGTGAAGCCGCCGCCCAGCGTGTCGATGGCCGCTCCGACGGTGTCGAGTATCTCCGTGAGCTGGTCCTGCGGAAGCCGGGTGAGGATCCCGGACGTGGGCAGTTGATCGAGCCACTCGTCCCGGGTGTAGGGCTTCTCCCACTCGTATCGCCATCGCTCCGGGTCGCCGAACCCGTCCGCCTGTCGGATCTGGTCGGCGGCCTTGGCGAACATCGGCTCGTACCTGTCCAGGGGGGCCTTCTGCGCCTCGACGTCGACCGGCGAGTCGGGCACCAGCCGCCGATAGACCGCGGCGAAGGCGTCCGCCACCTCCGGCGGAAGCCGGAAGACGTGCCAGAACGCCGCCAGCAGGCCGCCGGGCCGCAGGACCTGCGCGGCCTTGGCCGCTCCCACGACGGGGTCCACCCAGTGCCAGGCCGTCCCGGCGACGACCGCGTCGAACGTCCGGCCGGCCGGGTCCCAGGCTTCGAAGGTCGCCACCTCGACGTCGACGCCGGTGCGCCGCGCGACGTCGGCCATGCGCGCGTCGGGTTCGACGCCGAGGACGCGGCAGCCGGCCTGCTGGAACTGCCGGGCCGCGGTGCCGGTGCCGCAGCCGACGTCGAGGACGTCGGGGCCGGGGGCGGCGGCGACGATCCGCCGGACGAGCGCGTCGGGGTAGGCGGGGCGGGTCCGGTCGTAGCGCTCGGCGTCCACGCCGAACGACTCGGCCATCTGCCGGGCGCGATGAGGCTCCTGCCGAGAAGTGCTAGTGGGCATGCGCCCACTCTAGTGGGCACGTGCCCACTCGTCCACTCCGGGTAAGGTCGTCCGGGGAGGGAGCATCGTGCCAACGGGCGTAGCCATCCGGGATGTGCGCGAGCAGCTGTTCGACGCCGCCGAGCGCGTCCTGCTCCGGGACGGGCCGAGCGCGCTGACCAGCCGGGCGGTCACCACCGAGGCGGGCGTCGCCAAGGGCGTCCTGCACCGGCACTTCGCCGACTTCGACGCGTTCCTCGCCGAGTTCGTGCTGGACCGCGTCCACCGGATGGACGCCCAGGCCGCCGCCCTGGGCGACGCCGCCGGGACCGGCACCATCGCGGGCAACCTCACCGACGCTCTCACCGCCCTGTTCGGGTCGGTCGCCGTGGCGATCGTCCCCCTCGTCACCTACCGGGACGGTCTGCGCGCCCGCCTGCGCAAGGACTGGCCGGCCGGCGTCCCGGTCCTGACGGACGCCGCCATCATGATCGCCTCCTACCTCGCCGCCGAACGGGACCTGGGCCGCATCGCGGCCGACGCCGACGTCGAGACGCTCGCGTACACGCTGATCGGGACGGCGCATCTGCTGTACGCCGACCGCGACAGCACCCCTCCGGAGGCGGAGGCCTTCCGCAAGGTGGTGAACACGGTCATCGGCGGGGTCGTCCGCGCCTGAACGGCCCGCCGTCCCGGACGACCGCGCCCGCAGCTCACGCGGGTGGACGGCCGGACGGCGCGGCGCCGTTGGGGACCGCGGCTCGCCGCGGACCGGAGACGTCGCGGGAACGGGCGGCGGAGGGCGGCGGGGCGGTGCTGGCGCGCAGGACCACCTTTCCCGCGATGCGTTCGATGCGGCTGCGGCTGGCGCGGGGCTCCCTGAGGGCCAGGCGCAGGGCGCGTTCTCCCATCTCGTCCAGCGGGAGGGCGACGGTGGTGAGCGGCGGGATGAGGTCGGCGACGATCGGGATGTCGTCGAACCCCGCCAGCGACACCTCGCCGGGCACGTCGACGCCGTGGTCGCGGAACGCGGCCAGCGCGCCGATCGCCATGACGTCGGTCACCGCGAACACGCAGGTGGGACGGGGGCCGCTGCGCAGCAGTTCGGTGGCGGCGGCGTATCCGCCGTCGCGGGTGAAGCCGCCCTCCACCACGCGGGGGCGCAGGCCGGCGTCGGCGAGCGCGCCGGTGAAGCCGGCGAGCCGGTCGGCGACGGTGGTCAGGGTGCGCGGGCCGGTCAGCACGGCGAAGTCGCGGTGGCCGAGGTCGAGCAGGGCGCGGGCCAGCGCGGCGGCGCCCTCGCGGTTCTGCGGCAGGACGGTGTCGACGCGCAGGCTGCGGTGGCGGCTGACCACCGCGACGCGGCCGCCGGCGCGCACGTAGGGGTCCAGTTCCGCGGCCATGGCGCGTTCCCAGGCGCGGTCCTCGAAACCGGAGCCGATGAGCAGGATGGCGCGGGCGCGCTGGGCGCGCAGCATCGCCACGTACTCGATCTCGCGGTCCGGATCGCGGAACGTGCTGGCCAGCATGACGAGCAGGCCGTGCTCGGCGGCGGTGCGCATCACGCCGCGGGAGATCGCGGCGAAGTAGGGGTCGCTGACGTCGTGGCAGATGACGCCGATGGCCTTGCTGGACGCGCTGGCCAGGGCCTGGGCGTGCGCGTTGGGCGTGTACGCCAGCTCGGCGGCCGCGGCCAGCACCCGCTCGCGCAGATCGGCGCGGACCTGCGCGGCGCCGTTGAGCACGCGGGACGCGGTGGCCAGTGAGACGTCCGCGCGCCGCGCCACGTCCCGCAGGGTCACATGCGAACGTCCCGATGCCGCCCGATCGCCCATCGCCGCCCTCTCGGTCGCCCGATCGCGCGGCCGGTTCGCGATTCGGCTCTTGACCGCGCGGTCCGTCGTTCTTACGGTACAGCAGAAAGCGCTTTCTGAAATCGCTTTCCAGTGTCGACCACGGAGGTGGCCCCGATGGTGAGCCAGGGCACGACGTCGACGTCCGGGGCGGCGTCCTCGACGCCCGCGGCCGAGCAGTCGCCGGACGCGGCGGTCGTCGAACGCGGTCGCCCGCCGCTGGGCGAACGGGTCCGGGAGGGCCTGGAGCGGTCCTGGCGGCCGGTGGCGATGCTGCTCGCCTGCGTGGCCGCCTGGTGGGCGATCACCGCGGCGAAACTGGTGGAGCCCTACCTGGTGCCCTCCCCCGGGGCCACGCTGGACCTGATGGTCGAGAAGTGGGGCTACATCTGGCACCACAGCTGGGTCACCACGTACGAGACGGTGGTCGGGTTCCTGCTGGCCGCCGTGATCGGGATCGCCGCGGCAGTAGTGATGGTGTACTCCGCCACGATCGAGCGCACGCTCTACCCGATCCTGCTGTTCGCGCAGGTCATCCCGAAGATCGCCGTCGCCCCGCTGTTCGTGGTGTGGCTGGGCTTCGGGGTGACGCCCAAGATCTTCGTCGCGGTGCTCATCGCCTTCTTCCCGGTGGTCATCGCCATGGTCACCGGGCTGAAGTCGGTGGACCCGGAGATGCTGCAGCTGTCGGCCACCATGGGGGCCGGGCCGTGGCAGACCTTCGCCAAGATCCGGTTCCCGGCCTCGCTGCCGCACCTGTTCTCCGGCCTGAAGGTGGCGGTGACCCTGGCCGTCACCGGCGCCGTGGTGGGCGAGTTCGTCGGCGCCAACGAAGGCTTGGGCTACGTGATCCAGCAGGCCAACGGGAACCTGGACACCCCGATGCTGTTCGCCGCGCTGCTGGTGATGTCGGCGCTGGGCGTCGTGCTGTTCGTGTTGATCGAGCTGGCCGAACGGCTGGTGCTGCCCTGGCACGCCAGCCGCCGCGGCGACGCCGTGACCACCACCTACTGAGCGGACCCCGGTCCGCCTTCTCACTCCCATGCCGCCGCAACCCCGCTCTGCCCCCTCGCGGCGTGACCCACCCCCATCCTCGGAGGCCGGAAGAATGAGACGACTCGGCACCCTGGCGGCCGCCACCCTGGTCCCCGTGCTGGCGCTGACCGCCTGCGGCGGTGGTGGCTCGGAGGAGACCACCAGTGCCTCGGGCAAGAAGCTGAAGAAGGTCACCCTGACCCTCAACTGGTACCCGTACGGCGAGCACGCGCCGTTCTACTACGGAAAGAAGAAGGGCATCTACGAAAAGCACGGCATCGACCTGACCATCAACGCGGGGCAGGGCTCGCAGAAGACCGTGCAGGCCACCGGCGCGGGCCAGACCGACTTCGGCTGGGCCGACACCCCGGCGCTGCTCGCGGCGGTGGACAAGGGCATGCCGGTCAAGAGCATCGGCGTGTTCCTGCAGACCACCCCGGCGTCGGTGCAGTCGTTCGCTTCGGCCGGCATCAAGACGCCCGCCGACCTGAAGGGCAAGCGCATCGCGGGCACCGCGGGCGACGCGCTGTCGCGCACGTTCCCGGCGTTCCTGAAGAAGAACGGGCTGAGCGAGAGCGACGTGCGCATCCAGAACACCGACCCGGCGGGCAAGATGTCCGCGGTGATCTCCGGGCAGGCCGACGGGCTGCTCGGCTACGCCAGCGACCAGGGCCCGACCATGCAGAACCGGGCGGGCAAGCCGGTGTCGTACCTGCGCTACTCCGACTTCGGGCTGAACTTCTACTCCAACGGCCTGCTGGTCGGCGAGCGGAAGCTGAAGAGCGACCGGGACCTGGTGAAGAAGATGGTCGCGGCGACCAGCGAGGCGTGGACGGCGGCGCAGGCCGACCAGGCGGGCGCGGTGGCGGCCATGGAGGGCGCCTCCGAACAGCTGCCGCCGATGTCGGTGCTGACCGAGCAGTTCAAGACGACGCTGACACTGCTGCACACGCCCAGCACGCAGGGCAAGGCGCCCGGCGTCAACACCGAGGCCGACTGGAAGCAGACCATCGACGTCTTCCACCAGACCGGTGTCATCAGCAAGGCCCAGCCGCCGTCGGCGTACTGGCAGGCCGACGTCGCACCGCAATGAGCGAGCCGAGGGGACGCGGCGCCGCCCGCGCCGACGAGCGACCAAAAAGCGGGAAGAAAGGACGACGCCTTCACAGCGTCCCGCAGGCGAGCAGGGAACAGCCATGAACAAGCCGGAAGGACGTAGCGCCGTCTGCACCGACGAGCGACCAAGGAGCGAGAAGGGAAGACGGCGTCCACACGGCGTCCCGCGGGCGAGCGGGGAACACACATGAGCGAGCCGCATGGGCGCGGTGGCGCCTGGACCGAGCGACGGGACGAGCAGCGATGAGGATCATGAGCAAGGCGGAGACGGCGGCCGACCGGGCGCGGGGCGGCGCGTCCGAGCACGCCGTGGAGCTCGACGGTGTGGCCGTGCGTTTCCGGACGCGCAAGCGCGACGTCACGGCGCTGGCCGAGGTCTCGCTGGACGTGCCGGTCGGCGAGTTCGTGGCGATCGTCGGGCCGTCGGGCTGCGGCAAGTCGACGCTGCTGAAGCTGGTGTCGGGGCTGCTGAAACCGTCGTCGGGCACGGTGCGGCTGCACGGCGAGACGGTGACCGGGCCGCGGCACGACATCGGGTTCGTGTTCCAGCGGGCGGCGCTGCTGGAGTGGCGGTCGGCCAAGCGCAACATCCTGCTGCAGGCGGAGATGCGCAAGATGCCGGCCGAGCAGGCCAGGCGCCGCACCGCCGAGCTGATGGAGATGACCGGCCTGACCGGCTTCGAGGACGCCTACCCGCACGAGCTGTCCGGCGGCATGCAGCAGCGCGTGGCGCTGTGCCGGGCGCTGCTGCACGAGCCGCCGGTGCTGCTGATGGACGAGCCGTTCGGGGCGCTGGACGCGCTCACCCGCGAGCAGCTCAACGTCGAGCTGAACCGCATCTGGCGGGAGACCCGCACCACGGTCCTGCTGGTGACGCACTCGGTCGCCGAGGCGGCGTACCTGGCGAACCGGGTGGTGGTGATGACGTCCCGGCCGGGTCGGATCGCCGAGGTCATCGACGTGAACCTGCCGCCGGAGCGCGACTACGCCACCACCGTGGCCGATCCGGAGTTCGCGCGGGTCACCGCCCGTATCCGCGAGCTGCTCGGCGCGGGTGCGGCCGCCGACTGACCGGATGTGAGCGGGGCGCCCCGCCCGGCCGCCCGGCCGACCGAGCTTCCGCGGCGGCACAGGTCCGGACGCGAGCGCGCCGACCGGGCCTCGCCGCGGACCCGCGCGAGGCGACTCCGCGGCGCGGTCGTGCCGTGGTCGGGTGCGCTCGCCGCCATGTCCGCGCATCGCCGGAGCGGGAAGGCTCAGGCGAATCAGCACAGCCGCCCGCCGGCGTCGACCCGGCGGGGGCGGGAAGGGAACGCGATGGCACGCAGGTCCCTCGGAATCGTCTTGAACGGCGTGACCGGCCGGATTGGCCACCGCCGGCATCTGCTGCGCTCGATCCTGGCGATCCGCGGGCAGGGCGGGCTGCGGCCGGCCGACGGCACGACGCCGTGGCCGGAGCCGGTGCCGGTCGGCCGCGACGCCGGCGAGGTCCGCGCGCCGGCCGAGCGGCACGGGCCGACCGCGTGGACGACCGACCTGGCCGCCGCGCTGGAACGCTCCGGCGTCGAGGTCTGCTTCGACGCGCAGGCGACCTCGGCGCGGGCGGCGGCGATCCGGGCCGCGGTCGCGGCGGGCGAGCACGTCCACACCGAAAAGCCGCTGGCCGCGGACAAGGTGCAGTGGGAGATGTTCCTGCGGCATGTGGCCGAGGACGCGCCGTTCCCCTGGGACTTCCACGCCGGTGCGCGCGGCGTCCGACTCGCTGAACTAGGCATGCGGGCCTGGCGCGAGGGGCGCCGCCTCGTCGTCCCCGAGCTGAGTCGCTGACCGCCGATGGCGCGCATGTCGGACCGGTCCGGGCCCGCCGCGGAAAACGCCGGCGCCCCGGCGCGGACGTGGCGGAGCGCGGCCGGGGCATGGCTGGGCATCGGCACGGCGCCGGGGGCCCTGGTGCTCGGCGCGCAGGTCGGCGGGCGGCACGACGGCGTCCTGCCCGTCCTGGTGCTGGCGGCGGGCGGCGCGGTGATGGCGGCGCTGCTGGCGGCGCAGGGACGGCTCGGGCTGCTGCCGCCGCGCGGCGAGGGCTCCGCCGTGGCCGCGCTGATGCCGCGCTACCTGCCCGGCCCGGCGGAGCGGGTGTTCACCGTGCTGCTCGCGGCGGCGATGGTCGGCTGGTTCGGGTTCAACGTGGGCCTGGGCGGCGCGGCGGTGGGCGCGCTGACCGGGCTGGCCGACCCGGTCGGCGTGGCGCTGCTGACGCTGCCGCTGGTGGCGGTGCTGCTGGCGGGCGGCGGCCGGTGGAACGCGGTCGCGGTGGCGACGACGCTCACCGCGATCGCGCTGGTGGCGATCGTGGCGGTGCGGCTGGCGCCGCCGGAGCCGCCGGTGGTGTGGTCGCGAGCGGGGCCGCCGGTCACGCTGGCGGCCGACCTCGCGGGCTACGTCGGGTACGTGTCGGTGTTCGCGGTGCGCGCGCCCGATTTCACGGTGGGCCTGCGCGACCGGCGCGACCTGGCGTGGTGCGTCGGCCTGCTGGTCGTGCCGGCGCTGGCGGCGTCGGTGGTCGGCGCGGGGCTGGCCGCCTCCAGCGGCTCGACCGACGTGGTCGCGGTGCTGGCCGGGCCGCGGGGGCTGCCGGTGGCGAACCTGTTCGTGGCCGCGTCGGTGATCGCGCCGACGCTGGCGGCGGTGCACTCGGGGGTGTTCGCCGTGCGCCGGTTCGCCCCGCCGCTGCCGCGGGCGTGGGCCGTGCTGGCGATCGCGGTGCCGGGCGCCGTGCTGGCGGCGCTGCGGGTGGACCGGATGCTGCTGGACTGGCTGACGCTGCTGGCGGCCGCGCTGCCGGCGCTCGTGCCGCCGATGGCGGCCGAGGCGGCGCGGCGACGGCGGGGCCGGACGCCGCGGCCCGTCCCGACCCTGCTGTGGGCGCCCGCGGCGGGCACCGCGCTGGCGCTCACGCTCGCCGGCGTCTCGGCGGCGGCCCCCGCCGGACTCCTGGTTTCGGCCGCGCTGACCTTACTGCACCACTGTGTCCGAATTCGGTCGCGGACCGAACCGTGAAGCGGTTCTTGACGGCCCCCGACTCCCCTTCTACGGTCAAGAAAGCGCTTACTGAAAGCGCTTTCCGCTCTCTCACCCTCCAGGATGGCCGGAATGACACGAATCCGCTGGTCACCTCCGACACTGGTCGCCTTCATCACGGCGCTCTTCGCCTCGCTGGCGGCCGCCCTGCTGGCGGCGCCTCCACAGGCGCGGGCGGACGAACCGATCCTCGACCCCGTCCCCGAAGACCCCACCCCGTCCGGCCTCGGCCTCGTGCTCAAAGAGGTCGCCCAGCTGCCCGCGTCGACACCGACCCCGCCCGACATGGTCACCGACCCGCGGCTGCGGCGGCACAACCGCATCAACTACGTCGGCGAGGTGCCCGACCGCTCGGGCCGCCTCTACGTCCCGGACCTGAACGGCAACCTGTACTTCCTGGACAAGAAGACCTACCGCCACCACGTCTACCTGGACGTCAAGGCCCAGTTCCCCGACTTCTTCTCCGCCCAGGGCCTCGGCCAGGGCTTCGGTTTCGTCACCTTCCACCCCGACTTCAAGCGCAACGGCAAGTTCTACACCGTCCACGTCGAGTCGGGCGACGCGCTGAAGACCAAGAAGCCCGACCTGACGCCGCAGCCGAACACCGCCTACCACGGCGTCGTCACCGAGTGGACGGCCGCCGACCCGTCCGCGCAGACCTTCCGCGGCACCCACCGCGAGCTGCTGCGCATCGGGTTCTCCGGACGCATCCACGGCATCCAGCAGATCGACTTCAACCCCAACGCCCGGCCCGGCGACCCCGACTACGGCAAGCTCTACCTGGCGGTCGGCGACGGCGGCAACGGCAACGTCGGCGACAACGGCGGCGACCCGCAGAACCTCGCCGTCCCGCAGGGCAAGATCCTCAGGATCGACCCGGCCGGCCGCGACAGCGCCAACGGCAAGTACGGCATCCCCGCCGACAACCCGTACGCCGGCCGCGAGGGCGTCGTCCAGGAGATCTACGCCAACGGCATGCGCGACCCGCACCGGTTCAGCTGGGACACCGGCGGCTCCAAGCGCATGTTCCTCGGCCACATCGGCGAGCACGCCATCGAGGCGGTCTACGACGTGCGCCCGGGCGACAACTACGGCTGGAGCGAGCGGGAGGGCGCGTTCCGGTTCGACAAGAACGACCGCTGCTACCTGTACCCCCTGCCCGCCGACGACGCCGAGTACGGCTACACCTACCCGGTCGCGGCCTACGACCACGACCGTCCGCCGAACCTGTCCTGCACGGCCGACAGCGGCAACGCCATCTCCCTCGGCTACGTCTACCGCGGCGCGCGCCTGCCCGCGCTGCGCGGCAAGCTGCTGATCACCGACATCGTCAACGGCCGGCTCCTGTACGCCGAGGAGCGGGAGATGCGGCGCGACCCCACCGGCAAGAAGCGCGCGCCGCTCTACTCGATGGCCGCGTACGACACCAAGGGCAACCCCGTCACCCTGCAGCAGCTCGCCGGCGACGCCCGCGTGGACGCGCGGTTCGGCAGGGACGCCCAGGGCGAGCCGTACCTGATCGCCAAGGCCAACGGCAAGATCTGGAAGGTCGTCGGCACCAAGACGTTCGCCGACTGCCGCACCGCGCCGATCCGCATCAGCCACGCCACGTCCGCCAAGGACTGGGCGCCGGTCACCCCGTCCAAGTGGCGGTTCACCGGCCGCGAGGTCGTGCTGGCCGAGGCGGGCGTCGAGCGTCCCGGCCCGCGCCGCCCGTTCGAGTACGCCGTGCTGACCAAGGGCCCGGTGCTCGGCTCCGCCGACATCACCGCCCAGGTGCGGCTGGACACCCCGGTGTCGGTCGGCGACCGCGACGTGATCATCGTCTTCGGCCACCGGTCCGACACCCGCTTCTACTACGCGCATCTGTCCAGCGACAACACCATCTACCCGCACAACGGGATCTTCGTGGTGAACGACGCGGACCGGCAGCGCATCGACCAGCAGTGGAACGGCGACCGGCTCGTCCCGCACGGCGCCCCGCCCGCCGTCACCGACGAGGCGTGGCACGACGTGCGCGTCAAGCACTGCGCGGACACCGGCGAGATCGCCGTCTACGTGGACGGCTCGCGCCGCCCGCTGATGACCGCCGTCGACACCACGTTCCGCTCGGGCCGCGTGGGCTTCGGGTCGTTCGACAACGTCGGACGCCTCCGCGACCTCACCGTCACCGCGACCCGGGGCTGACCGGGAGGAACGCACGCCGCTGATGCGCTCCGGCGGCCGTGCGACGGCTCCGGGCGGGCAGGACGCCTCCCGCCGCCCGCCCGGAGCCGCCTCCTCCGTCCCGCACAGACCTCCCCCGTTCAAGGAGATGACGATGATCGTTCGCCGTGTCGCGGCGGCGGCGCTGCTCGGCGGCGCGCTCGCCGCGGTCCCGGCCCAGGCCCAGGCGGCTCCGCACAAGGGCAGGCCGGACGTGTTCCCCGCGCTCAGGCACAGCCTGGTCGCCTACTGGGACTTCGAACATCCCGTCGAAGGCGCGCCCGCGCGCGAACGCGACCTCGGCCCGTCCGGCACCGACATCGACCTGGTGAACGGCGGCGCGGCCATGCGGGTGCCGGACGGCGCCCACCGCGGCAGCCGCGGCTCGATCCAGGTGAAGCAGGTGAACCCGCAGGTCGCGGGCAACGACGACTGGAAGGCCGGCGTCTACTCCGAGTCCGGCGTGCCGACGTTGCGCGCGTTCAACGCCGCGCGCGGCGCCACCGTCATGGGCTGGTTCAAGATGACCGGCGTCAACCCGAGCCCCAACTCCAACACCGCCGATCCGGACGACAGGTACAACGCGACGGGGCTGGCGGGCGTGCTCAGCGGCGATTCCAACGGCCACGACGTGCGCGCACTACTGGAGATCATCGACGTGCAGGGCACGCAGCGCGTCGTCGCCCTCGGCCGCCGCATCGACGGCGGCGACTCCCAGACGTTCGCCGCGAGCGAGGACTGGCAGAAGATCCTGCCGCCCGACACCTGGGTGTTCCTGGCCGCGACCTTCGACTTCGACACCGGCGCCATGGCCCTGTACAAGAACGGCAGGCCGCTGCCCGGCTTCTACACCCGCGACGACGACCCGTGGGACCTCGAGGGCACCCCCGGACCGCACCGCACCAGCGCGACCGACCCGCGCGGCATCAAGATCGGCGGCAGCTTCCCACAGAACACGCGGGAGCAGAACCCCTGCAACTGCCGCATCGACAGCGTGATGCTGTTCAACCGCCCGCTGACCGCATGGGAGATCCAACGGCAGTACCGCCGCCTCGCCAGGTGACGGCGAACGGCGTCCGGCCCGGCCGACGGAGTGGAACCGCCGCCCGGGCCGGTTCCATGCGCCCTGGATTCACCCGCCGCCCGGCTGGGACGTGCGTCGGGCGACCTCGTCCGCGAGGCGGTCGAGAGAGCGCCGCAGCTCGTGTTCGGCGTGCTCTTCGGCCTGCGACGCGCCCTTCGCCTCCGGCTGGTCCCCGAGGAACGACAGGTGCACCACGACCTCGCTCGTCCCTCCGTCGTGGTCCGTGACCTGCAGCCAGCCCGCGTAGTCGGGCGTCCCCCGGCTGCCCCACTCCAGCCGGTGCCGCTCGGGCGAGCTGTGCATGACGCCCTCCCGCTCGACGCCGTGGGCGCGGTCCGCGGCCTCGGCGACGCCCGGGGCGGTTTCGTGCACGTCGATCTCGCCGGGCAGCCAGCGGTGCATCGTCTGGGTGTCGGCCGCGATGTCGAACACCACCCGGCTGTCGGCCGGCATCGTCCGGCTGGCCTCGTACTCCATGGCCCTCACTCCCGGGTCTCGTCCTCCTGAGCCCTCTCGGTTACCCAGACAAAGCCGCCCTAACCGCGTCCATCCGGATCACGTCCACGCGGTCGAACCCCTCCTCCGCCGTCGGCGGCACGAGGCGCTTCCACGCGTCGAGCACGCCCACGGTGGGCACCCGGGCTCTTCCCGTCCTGGCGGCGTTGCGTTCCAGGCACACGTCCAGCGGCACGTCCAAGAACACCGCCCGCAGCCTCGCCCCATGCCGACGGGCGACCTCGATGATCGACGCCCGCTCCCGCGGCGAGGCGTTGGTGTTGTCGACGACGACGTCCCGCCCTTCCCGCAGCAACTCGTCCAGCACTCGCCTCTGGCGTGCCTCGCGCCTGCGCGCGTTGGGCCAGTGGTCCTTGCTCACCACCGCATGCGTGCGCTGCAAATGCTCGGCCACCCACGTCGTCTTGCCGGCCCCCTGCACCCCGACCATGACGACGACCTCCGGCCGGGACGTGCGGCTAGTCCTCACCGCCCGCCGCATCCGCGAGGACCTCGGCGACCCGGCGCGCGGTCTCGGTCGGCAGCGGCACCGGGTGCCCCCGCCAACGCCGCGCCGCCAGCATCGCCGCGCATCCCGCACCGCCGCCGTACGCGGCCGCCGCCACCGCCGCGGCGGCCTCGGGCGGCAGCTTCTTCTCCAACAGGAGCAGTGTCAGCCGATACGACGCGGCCGTCGCGAGCGCGCCGAGCGTCCCCGCGACCATGCCCATCTGCACCGCGGGGAGACGCCGCTGAGCCTTTTCCCAGATCTCCCGCTGCGCCGCCTCGGCCACGTCCCGCGTCATCTCCATGCTCCGTTCGAGCACCTCGGGCGAGGCCTGCTTTACCATGCCCCTCCCCTACCCACTCACATGGCTTTAAGCGCCTTAACGCGCGCTTACCGCCACTTGGAGGGCCTCATGGGGACGGCGACTCCGGCGACGCCGGCTTATCGCCGTCAGAGGGTTCTTCCGAACAGCTCGAGCAGGTTGGTCCAGTGGCGTTCCGCGGCTTCGCTGTTGTACGCATCGGTGTCGGCCATGGTGTAGCCGTGGACGGCACCGGCGTAGACCTCGGTACGGTGCCGGACGCCCGCCGCAGTGAGGGCCTCGTCGAGGCGCGCGATCTGCTCGGGCGGCATGGAGGGGTCCTTGTCGGCGTGGGCGAAGTACAGTTCGGCGGTGATCCGGTCGGCGAGCAGGTGGGGGCTTTGCGGGTCGTCGGTCGCGAGGTCCGCGCCATGGAAACCGGCCGCGGCCGCGACCTTTTCGGGGTGGCTCGCGGCGGTGAGCAGGGCCAGACGGGCGCCCATGCAGTAGCCGGACACTCCGACCGGCCCCGGACGAACCTCCCGCCGAGTCGCCAGCCACCCCAGGTAGCTGCCGGCGTCGCGCGCCACGGCGTCCACGCTCAGCCCCTCCAGAAGCGGGACGATCCGATCGAACAGGGCCGGGCGGTCGGCCGAGGAGATGAAGTCCGGCAGCGGCACGACCGGCGCCCGCCCATGGCGGTAGAAGACGTTGGGGACCAGCACGGTGTAGCCGGCCTCGGCGAGACGGTCGGCCATCTTCCGCAGTTGTGGACGCAGACCGAAGGCGTCCATGTACACCAACACGGCGGGGTGGGCGGCGTTGTCGTCAGGGTGGGCCATGTAGGCGTCGGCGGTCCCATCCTGGGTGGGCACGTCGACCGTCATTCTCCGTACAGCGGTCATGCGGCTGTCACTCCTCTCGCGTTCACGGCGCTTCAACGCGGCCTCTCAGCGCCGGCGGACCGGAGGGCTCTCACCCACGCCGATGCGGACGCCTCCAGCGCAGACCGGCGGCCGAAAGCGACATGATCACCGCCCCGCCCTCAGCGCGCAACGGCACCGCACCGGACAGGTTCGCATTGGACGAGCACGCTCGCGAGCAGGCGGTCGGCCGGACCGTCCTTCTGCTCGACGACACCTGGACGACGGGATGGCGGACACGCTACTCCACCCGTACCAGCAGAACTGACCAGTCACGACTTCGGGCGTCCTCGACACGGTCGATCTTCCACGTCTGCTCATAGACGGGGAAGGTGTCGCCGGGACACAGGTCGAGAATGCGCTCCTCGTCGGTGGTGGCGGCAAGCCGGACGACAAGAGGCTGCCCCTCCCGCGCATCGACGCCGATAACCCCGAAACTGACGGATTTGCCCCCGACATCCGTGTTCGCCTGCAGATGGGGGCCGAGCCAGATTTCTTCACCAGCCACAATCACTCCAGCGTGATATATCGGGGCTTGAAATAAGCCTTGAACTGGCCGATCGTCAGGAGAGGAGGGTGAGTGTTGTTCCACGGGTTGCGGAGATGGATCATGCCACGCTCATCGACCTTGGTCACCTCATAAGCGTGACCGTCGATGAGCCGGAAAGGGAGAAACGACTCGTCCGCACGTCTGTCACGCGTTCCGACCAGTATCGGCTTGCGGTCGTCCAGCCGCCGACGAAAGTCGGCGAGTAGCTGCTCATCGGGCGTGCGCCCCTGGCTGTCGTGCTCGGGGAACTCCACGCCTTCAGCCGGCAGACCGGTGAGCTGGGCGAGCAGTTCGGCGCGATCACGTGGTCGGCTGCCCTGGTTGAGCCGGACGTAGCCGTTCGGCGGGTCTCCGCTGTTCCCTGTGGCCTCCCACAAGCGCTTCTCCATGGCACGACGCTCATCGTCCCACGTCCGGTCGAGGCCAGCGATCGCCTTTTCCAGAACGGGCGCCCACGCGGCCTTGGTCGTCACCGAATCCGCGAACGCGGGTCGATCCGGCGCGCTGTCGAAGACCGGAAGCTCCGGTGTGACCATCAGCACGATGGACCGCCCGGTGGGCTCATAACGCATCTTCGCCGAGGAGAACCGAGTCTCGTGAAGCCGTACCTCATAGTTGCCGTCATCGGTCTCCCGAACGCAATCACGGATCGCTTCGGGACGATGCCCGGCGACCGCGCCGAGCACGGCGATGATGCCGCAGTCGTTGAGCCTCCCCTGCTTCGTCTGTTCGCGCACCGGCTCACCGTTGAACAGCGGCGTCCGCGTCCCGTCTGGACGGTCCAACGGAGTGCCGTAGCGATCCGGCACTCTCTCAGGGCGCTCCCGAGGATCCTTGTAATCCGGCCGGTCGATCCTGTCGATCAGTTCTACTGGATCGTCAGTACGGTCGATCCTGCGCAGAACCTGCCTGCCGACAATGTGCCTGAAGCGCTCAGGCAGGCGTCCCTCCACATCGTCGGTACGATCGGTCTGCGGCCAGGACTCCTGCCGTGCGGCGCCACGCTCTGCACGATGAAGATCGCCGGCCTGTGCGAAGGCCCTGCTCTCAGCGCGTGACGGTTGCCCTGAGGAGCGCGGGCTCACGCCTGGGACCGCAGTTCCTTTGTCCGAGGTCGACTGCCTGCCGACGTCCGCTGCCCTGGCTTCCCGCTTGCTTCCTCGTGTCTCGACAGCCCTTTCTGGGGGCGCCTGTGCGGCAGCTCTGCTTTCGGCACGCGACGGCCGTCCTGGAGTGCCTGGCCGGTCGGGAGGAAGTGCGGGCGCCTTGTCCGAAGCCGATGGCTTTCTGAGGCTCTCCACTTTGGAAGCCTGCCGACCAGTGCGTGCGTCAGCGCGACCTTCGGGAGGGGCCTGGGCGAAGGCTCTGCTTTCAGCACGTGACGGCCGCCTGAGGGAACCCGGCCGGTCCGGTGGAACTGGCGGCGGCTTGTCGGGATGCGTCTCCTCGACCGCCCTGGCGCGATTCTCAGTGCCTTTACCTGGGCGATCGACTGCCACGTCGCCGATCCTTTCGACTACCGCTCAGGAACCTTGTTCGCGGTCGGGCGCCTTCAGGCGGGTGCGGGCGAGTGCACAAGAGCTTACCTGAGCGGGCTACTTGCGGATCTGACGCCGTTCCGTTCGGGACCACGCCGTGACCTGCTAATTCACGTCGAGCCGAGCCATTCCCCCGGCAACCGGAGCCGCACCTCGGTACGCAGGTGGCAATCCGCGCCACTAGCCTGCCTGCGCCCCAAGAAGAGACCGGACGACTGAGGCCCAATGTATTGGCCAGGTGTCCGAAACCGTCCCCGTCTGTGCACAAGCAGCGGTCGTTGTCCTGTGAAACGGCGATCAGAAATTGGTGACGCCGGTCCTGCCATCTGACCGATGCGCCCTCCCACCGCATCCTGGAGCCTGATGCCGCGTGTCCGGCGCCGACTGCTCTTCAACGCAGGAACCCTGCACCGAACATGGGTTGCCGTCTTGTCTGTCAGGGGGCGGGGGTGAGGCGGGTGAGGGTTTGGGCGAGGCGGTCGATGAGGGCGGGGGATGTCGGGTCGGTGAGGTTGCCCAGGATGTGGATCGCCGCGCGCATCAGAGGCGGGTGGGCGATGCCCTGGCGGGCGGCCAGACGCATGATCCAGGGGTGCTCGATCGCGTTGACGAACCAGCGGCCCAGGGTGAACGGGCCGCCGAGCGTCGACCTCAGCGCCTGCGGATACGTGTACAGGACGCGCTCCCGCTGGGACGGCGTCGGCCGGGCCAGCGCCTGGACGATCACGTCGGCGGCGACCCGGGCCGAGCCGAGGGCGTAGGCGATTCCCTCCCCGTTCATCGGGTTGGCCATGCCGCCGGAGTCGCCCACCAGCAGAAGGCCGGGATAGTAGTGCGGCCGGCGGGCGAAACCCATGGGAATCGCGGCGCCGCGGGCGGGGCCCGTGGCGTTGTCGCAGGTCAGCCCCCAGGCGGGCGGGAGCGTTTCGAGCCAGGAGCGCATGAGATGGCGAGGGTCGCCGTGGGCGCGGTTCAGCAGGGCGACGCCCACGTTGCAGGTGCCGTCGCCCATGCCGAAGACCCAGCCGTAGCCCGCGGGGACGACGTCGAGGTGGCATTCGAGCATGGCGTCGTCGTGCCGCGGGCTGCGGAAGTAGCGGCGCACGGCCACCCCGACGGGACGGTCGCGGCGGGGATGCAGGCCGAGGGAGACGGCGAGACGGGACGAGGCGCCGTCGGCGGCGACGACGAGACGCGCCTCGTGGACGCCGCCGTCGGTCGCGACCCCGACGACCCGGCCGGTGCGGTCGTCCAGCAGGGGGCCGGTGACCTTGGTGCGTTCGCGGAGCACGGCGCCGCCCGCCACGGCGTGGCGGACCAGGATCTCGTCGAGGTCATGGCGGGTGCGCTGCAGCCCGAAGCAGGGGAAGGCGGTGCCGTCGGGCCAGGGCACGTCGAGTGAACGGCCCGCGGCGACCAGGCGGACGCCGCGGTTGCGCGTCCAGCCGGGACGGTCCACGTCGACGCCGAGCGTGATCAGTTCGCGCACCGCGCGGGGCGTCAGGCCGTCACCGCAGACCTTGTCGCGCGGGAAGGCGGCCTTGTCCAGCAGCAGGACGTCCAGTCCCGCCCGGGCCAGATGGCAGGCCGTCGCCGAGCCCGCCGGCCCCGCGCCGACCACGATCACATCGGTCACGGCCCGATGGTTCCCCGGCGGACGACCGCCGCGTGACGATGTGACCACATGCGGTCACGAAGAGTGGACTTCGACGGTGTTCGGGCCGGGTGTGCCGGAGGCGCGCCGCTCGTCACCGGCCGCCCTCGGCTCCGCCGCCGGAACAGCGGCGGAGCCGAGGCATCCGGTCAGTCCGGGGCGCCGCCCAGTTCCGGGACGCGGTGCCGGTAGCGCTCCAGCAGGTGCCGGTTGCGTTCGTCCCCGCCGGGGACGTTGGCGCTGGTCCAGCACGGCAGGTCGAGGCCGCGCTCGAGGGCCAGGTCGTGCAGTTCGGTCAGCAGCCGCGTCCACGCGTACGCGGCCAGGATGGTGGAGACGGCGGCGGTGCGGGGCGCGCCGGGCGGGTGGACGACGTCGCCGGGCGGCACGGCGGTGTCGATGACGATCGCGGCGTGGTCGGTCAGCCTGCTCTCCGCTCGCGCCGCGGCGCGGGCGGAGGCCGCGGGCGAGGTGAAGGCGATGACCGGGACGCCGCGTCCCATGCACTCGCGGGCGATCTCGACGGGGTAGGGGTTGCGGCCGCTGGTGGAGAACACCACCGCCACGTCCGGGGGCGACGGGTCGGCGGCGCGCGCCACCGCCTGCCCGAGGCCGGGACGGCGTTCGGCCTCGGTGCTGGCGGGGGCGTCGTTGAGGGGGAAGACGGACGGGTCCCACATCGGACGCACGCACGCCAGGCCCCCGGCGCGGTAGAACGTCTCGCACACCAGGGCCAGGGAGTGCCCGGCCCCGGCGACGTGCACGAGTCCGCCGGCGGCGACGGCTTCCAGCACCAGCGCGGCCGCGTCGCCGATCGCCTTGGCGGAGCGTCCGTCGAGGTCGTCGAGCAGTGCGCGAACCCGGGCGGGATGCCCATCAGGCATCGGGCGAAGCCTCCTTCTGGGGGTGGGGCGGTCGAGGGGACAGGGGCCGGAGCCGCAGGCGGCGAGGCCGTCAGGGCAGCCAGCCCTGCGCGGTGAGCGCCTCACGCAGCCGTGTCGCCAGGCCCTCCCGGTCGAGGAAGTCGGTGATCGTGAGGACGACGGGCGCCAGGTCGGCGATCTCCGCGGTGTGCATGCCCTGGCCGATGACGACGTCGGGGCTCATCCCCCGGGCCGTGGAGATGTCGGTGTTCTCCACCCGGGCGTCCACGCCGAGAGAGCGCAGCGCGTCCTCGGCGGTCATCTTCAGCATGAGGCTCGACCCCATGCCGACGCCGCAGACGGCCAGCACTTCGAGCCTGCGGTCCAGTGCCATGTTCGCTCCTTCGTCTTTTCGGGGGGCGGTGTTACGCGCCGGAGACGGCCTCGGCGCCCTTGCCCGTGCCGGCGTCCTTGCCGGGCTGCTCGCCCGCGGCGGCCTGCCGGCGGCTCTCGCGGCGGCCGAGGACGATCAGGGTGGCGACGGTCGCGGCCAGCGCCACGACCGGGACGGCCCAGACCGCGGCGCCGCCCACCAGGGGGTCGGCGGCCTTGAGCAGCCAGGCGATCGCGTACCAGTCGGGGTCGGCGAGGGTGGCCAGCTCGGGCGCGGTCCGCTCGAACAGGCCCCAGGTGACGGCCTGCCCGACGGCCAGGGTCAGCCCGGTGACCACGCCGCCGATGACGGCGCCGCGCCAGCCCGCCACCGCGTTGCCGAACAGCGCGGCCGCGCCGCCCACGAAGAACAGCATGATCATGGGCGGGACCAGGGTGAACCAGCCCGCGGCGGCGAAGACCGCCACGCACCCCAGGAACACCGCCAGCGCGGCCACGAACCCGATCATGACGGCGGTGGGCGCGACCGGGAAGACGGTCGGGGCGTCCAGCGCGGGCCGGGTGCCGGGGATCACCCGGTCGCTGAAGCCCTTGAACGCGGGCACGATCTCGGCGAGGAACATCCGCACGCCGAACAGCAGGATCGCGATGCCGCCCGCGAAGCGCAGGCCCACCAGCAGGCCCCACACCCACGACGACAGCTTGTCGTCCATCTCGGCGGCCTGCTCGGCCACGACGGCGTCGTCGGCGAACGCCACCGCCAGGAGCATGATCACGCAGATGATGAGGGCGGTGCTGACGTTGATGTCCTTGAAGAACGACAGCTGGCGCGGCAGCGAGAGCTTCTCGGTGTCGTGCCGCTCGCGGTCCCCGAACGGGCGGGCCGCGTACCCGGTGACGACCGCGGCGAGCGAGCTGGTGTGGGCGAACCCGAACCGGTCGTCCGGCATGACGCGGCGCATCAGCGGCCGCATCCACAGCGGCTGCAGCGTCCAGTAGGCGGCGACGAACCCGGCCCCGCACAGCACGAGGGTGAGCTGGTCGGCGTCCGGCGCGATGGTGACCAGCGCCGCCCCCGTGACGGTGCTGATCCAGAACATCAGGTGCCCGGTCAGGTACAGGTACCGGGCCGCCGGGAACAGCCGCACGAGCAGGACGTGCACCAGGAACGCCACGGTGATCACCAGGGCGACCGTGCCGCCCTGGCGGGACAGGAACTCGGCCAGGGTGTGGTCGGCCTTGGGCGGGTTCGTGCCCATGGCGCTGGCCAGCACGGTCTGGAAGCTGGTCAGCCCGCCGGTGAACACCTCCACGCCGATGAAGAGGATGACCACGCCGATCGTGGCGCGCAGCGCGCCCGCCAGCACGTCCTCCAGGCGCTTGCGCTGCAGCAGCAGCCCGATGAGCGTGATCAGTCCGATGAGGACGGGCACCTGGCCGAACACGTTGTCGGCCAGGAAGGTGAGGACGTCTTTGACGATGTCCATGGGGGGGTCACCTCGCGTTGTCGGGGACGTAGAGGCGGATGTCGTCGACCAGCGCCGATCCCTCGTAGTAGTTCAGGTGCGGGTCGCCGATGATGAACGAGTCGGGGTAGGCCGAGCCCTTGGGCCAGGTGTGCTCGGTGACGTACGTCCCGGCGGGACCGGTGTGCAGCAGCCTGCGGTCGAAGCGGCCGTCGTATTCGCCGGGGGTCTGGTTGTAGTGCCAGATCGGACGGCCGTCCTCCACGAACTTGTGGTGGACGCGCAGCGTGGTCTGGCCGATGTGGCGGAACGGGCCGCTCATTTCCAGCGTGTAGCCGGAGTCGTCGCGTTCCACCGCGAATCGGTAAGCGGCCTTGGGCAGCAGCTCGGGCTGCAGCTCAACGCTGGTGAGGTGCCCGTAAAAGCGGTTGCCCGGCCCGTACGGCCGGTCCATGGAGACGTTCCCGCACGGAGTCTTGATGTAGTACTCGTTGCTGATGTTGTTGTTGGCGGCCTCGCGGAACTTGTCGCCGCGGACGAACAGGGCGTTGACGCCGTTGAAGGAGCCGTCGAACGTGCGGTAGATCTTCCGGGTCTTCGGATTGCAGGTGCCGGCGTTCTTCCAGCGCTCGTCGTCGCTGTAGTAGCCGTCCATGATGACCTTGCGCCGGAAGTGGATGCCGGGGTTGCCGTGCGGCGCCGGCGTCGCGTAGTCGAGAATCGTCAGGTAATAGAAGCCGTTCTCCCGGGTGACGTCGGGATACTCGCACCGGGATTTGCCGGGGAGGGCGCCCCAGAACGTCCACGGAAAGCGGGTCTTGCAGGGCTCGCGGGTGTACCCGTTGTGCTTGCCGTCGTAGTCGAAGGTGCCGTTCCGCTTGCCGCCGAAGTCGATGCCGCGCAGGGTCATCTCCACGCGGTACCGCCGCGGCAGCGGACGGGTGGGGCGGATGAGCACCCCGGCGTCCCAGCTCGGCTCGTGGATGCGCGCGACCTTCTCCCCGTCCGGCAGCGTCGCGTTGGCCAGTCCCGGCCGGGAGTCGGGACGGCCGTCGCGGTCCTTGTCCACGGCGGCGATCTCGGCGGTGAGCCAGCCGTTCCGGCCGAACGCCACGCGCTTGCGGAACACGTTCAGCGTGGCGAGCCGCCGTTCGAACTCGGGTCCGCTGATCTTCTTCCACGCCTCGCCGTCGTCGTCGAACGCGTCGACGTGCCACGGGCTGCGCGGCCCCTGCGGGTCCAGACGCCACGGCGCCCGGTCGACCGGCAGGGGCCGGTCGAAGTCCTCCCGGGCGACCAGCGTCCAGCCCTTGCGTCCGACGCCGCCGGCCCCTCGTGCGGCGGCCTCGGACGCGTCCTCCGCGGCGACCGGCCGGGCGGCGGGGGCCGCCGCCATGGCGGTCGCCCCCGCCGCCGCCGCCATGGTGACCTTCCAGCATCTCCTCAAGGCGTGGCCCTCCCTCTCCTCGAGCATCGGACGATGCGCTGCGCCCCCGGGGTCGCCGCGACCCGGCGCGCCGTGGTCGCGGCCGTGCGCTTTCAATGTGGTCCGCCCCTATCGGGACGGCGGTGCAGTGGTATTGACCAGTTGGGGGTTGCGAAGGGGGGAGCGGGGATCGCCCCGCCGCTCGGACGCCCGGGTCGAAGGCCCCTCCCGGACGGCCGGGCGGCCGCTAGTCGCCGGGCGGTCTGAGCTCCAGTTCCAGTCGGTAGCGGTCCCCGCGGTAGACCGAGCGGACGAACTCCACGGGCCTGCCCCGGTCGTCGCGGGTCAGCCGTTCGAACAGGAACGCCGGTGCGTGCACCGGCACGCCCAGGATGTCGGCCTCCTCCGGCGTGGTGACGGTCGGCTCGATCGTCTCCGAGCCGGAGGCCAGCGCGACGCCGTGCTCGCGCAGCAGTTCGTAGAACGACCCTCCTTCCAGGTCCTCGCGCCGCAGGCCGGGCAGCAGCGCGCGGGCCATGTGCAGCGTCTCGATGGCCATGGGCGAACCGTCCGCCAGCCGCAGCCGCCGAATGGTGAAGACCTCTTCCCCCGGCGACAGCGACAGCCTCCGGCCGATCTTGGCCCCGGCCGGCTCGACCGCGAACGACAGGACCCGCCCGCCGGGCTTCATCCCGCGCCGGATCATGTCCTCGGTGAAGGACGTCATGGTCAGGGGCACCGCGATGCGGGGTTCGGCGACGTAGGTGCCGCTGCCGTGGCGGCGCTCCAGCCGCCCCTCGGCGACCAGCCGGTCGATCGCCGCCCGCAGCGTCGGCCGCGACACGCCCAGCTCTTCGGCCAGGCGCCGCTCGGACGGCAGCGCGTCGCCGACCTCCAGCTCGTCCAGCATGGCGAGCAGCTCCCGCCGCACCGCGCGCCGTTTCGTCGGCGTTCCCTGCGTTCCGTCATCGGATCGCAGGCCACCCGCGCCTTTCACCGTCGTTCCCATCGCCGACCACGGTACGGCGGGTCATCGAAGTGGTCAATACCACTTTCCGCGCCACGGAAGCCCCCGCCCAAGGCCCCGCCTGCCCGCGCGGACTCATCGATGGATCCGCGGTCTCCCATGCGGGGAATGGGGGCGTTTCTCTGTATGTTGTACGGAATTACCGTCCACCTCCGAAGGGAGCACGCCCATGTCCGGTTTCGACGCCGACGCCGAGTTCGATCGCCAGGTGCGGACGCTGCTGGAGCGCGGCCACCCCGCGGCCGCGGGCATGACGCCCGAGGAGTTCGGCGCGCTGCTCGAACCTCTGCGCGCGGCCGTGACCGCGCGGGCCGCGGCGATGGCGCCGCCGGAGGAGGGCCGCGTGCCGTTCGTCCTGGTGGTCACCAGGGAGGTGGTGCCTCCGGAGCGGGCCGTCGCCCTCACCACGCTGGCCGGGCGCGGCGCGCCCGGCGTCGTCGACCGCAACTTCGCCGACGGCGACCTTGCCCGCTTCGTCCCGACCGGGGAGGCGGCGCCGCCCGACGCGCGCGCCTACGCGCTGTTCGACGTCGACCGGGGCGAGGAGTTCCGCGGCGCGGTGCCCGAGGACGCCCTCGCCGCGATCGCCGGGCGGGGCCGCACGCCGTTGACGATCGAGGAGGGCATCGCACTGATCACCCAGTACCCGGCGGTGCTGGCCAAGAACAAGTGCTTCTCGCTGGGCGGCTCCCGGTGCGGCGACCGCCGCGTCCCCGCCCTCTGGATCAGCCGGAACGCGCCCAAGCTCGGCTGGTGCTGGGCGGGCAACCCGCACACCTGGCTCGGCATGGCCTCGGCCGCCGCGCGCGCCGCAGCCCCGCGGTGACGGCCCGCCCCGAATCTGGGTGTTGACGGGGTGGTCCAGAGCGGTCTAGACCGGTTAGGACCGGCAATCGATCTTCGTCCCGGAAGGAGCCGGATGCTCCCCCACAGCCGACGCCTGCTCCCCACCGTCCTGCTCCCCACCGTCCTGACCGCCGCGGTCGGCCTGACGCTCGCGGTGCCCGGCGGGTCCGCGGCCGCGGCCCCGAGGCACCGTCCCTGCGATCCCGCGGGCCTCCTCGCCCGGATGACGGACGCGGAGAAGGTCGGGCAGATGGTCATGGCCATCACCCATGACGGGCCCGACGGGATGCCGAACGAGGAGACCCGGCGGTCGATCCAGGACCTGAAGATCGGGTCCGTCATCACCTCCGAGCCCCGGACGCCCGAGCTGGCCGCCCGCTACGCCAACCAGGTGCAGCGGTGGGCGGCCGACACCCGGCTGGGCCTGCCGCTGCTGGTGTCCGGCGACTTCGAGTTCGGCACCACGCACAACGTCCGCGAGGGCACCACGCCGCTGCCGAACGCGATGGGCCTCGGCGCCGCCCGCGACCCCCGGCAGGCGCGCGCCGCCGCGGTCATCACCGCGGCCGAGGCCCGGGCCATGGGGTTCCACTGGAACTACGCGCCGGTCGCCGACGTCAACACCAACCCGCGCAACCCGATCATCGGCGTGCGGTCGTTCGGCGAGGACCCCGCGCTGGTGAGCCGGTTGACGGACGCGCAGGTCCGGGCCTACCGGGCCGCCGGGGTCATCGCGACGCCCAAGCACTTCCCCGGGCACGGCGACACCGAGACCGACAGCCATCTCGGCCTGCCCTCCGTCGGCTACGACCGTGCCACGCTGGACCGCGTGCACCTGCCGCCGTTCCGCGCCGCGATCGCCGCCGGGGCGGACGCCGTCATGACCGCGCACGTGGTGGTCAAGGCCGTCGACCCCGACCTGCCCGCCACGCTGTCGCCGAAGGTGCTGACCGGGCTGCTGCGCGGCGAGCTGGGCTACCGCGGGCTGATCGTCACCGACGGCATGGACATGGACGCCATCGCCAAGAACTGGGGCACCCGCGAGGCCACCGTCATGGCGGTCAAGGCGGGCGCCGACGTCATCATGTCGACCGGCGCGTACGACACCCACGTGGACGCGGTGGACGCGCTGCTGGACGCGGTCCGCTCGGGCGAGCTGCCGCGGGCGCGCGTGGACGCGTCGGTGCGGCGCGTGCTGGAGCTGAAGTGCGCGTACGGCGCGTTCGAGCGCCGCTACGTCAGCCCGGAGGCCGCCGAGAAGGTGGCGGGCAACGCGGTGTTCCGGCGGCGCGCCCTCGACATGGGCGTCGCGGCGACCACGCTGGTGAAGAACGAGGGCGACGTGCTGCCGTTCGACCGGCGGGCGCGGGCGCGCACGCTGGTCGCCGGGGTGGTGCAGACCGACGAGCTCGCGCGGGCCGTGGCCGACGTCGCCGCCGGGCCGGTGACGTCGTGGCAGGCCGCCACGACCGACCCGACCGACGCGGAGATCGCCGAGGCGGTGCGGCGCGCGCGGAAGGCCGACCGCGTGCTGGTCGCCACGTACTCCTCCGGCGCCCTGCCGGAGGGCCAGGCCGAGCTGGTGCGCGCGCTGCAGGCGACCGGCAAGCCGGTCGCGGCGATCGCGACGGGGCTGCCGTACGACATCGCGTCCTACCCCGACGTCAAGGCGTACGTGGCGAGCTACGCCACCACGGCCCGCACGCAGCGGGTCGACATGACGATGCACCGGGCGGCGGCCGAGGTGGTGTTCGGCAGGCAGCCGGGCGGGCGGCTGCCGGTGTCGATCGCCGGGCTCTACCCGTACGGGCACGGCCTGCGCTACTGACCGCCGGTCGTCCGTGGTCGAAACCGCCGACCCGATGACCACCCCCGGCCAGCGCCGCCCGTGGGGGGCTAAGGCGGCGCTGGCGCCGGCGGGGGGTGTGGGGGGTGGCTCAGTGGTCGCGGTCGGTCACCAGGTCGGCCAGGGCGCGCAGCTCGGCGCGGGGGCGGTCGGCGGGGGCGGCGGCGTCCAGCGCGGCGAACGCCTCGGCCTTCAGGCGGCGGGCGCGCCGCCGCGCCCAGGCCCGGCCGCCCGCCTCGTCGACCAGCGCGGCGGCGCGGGCGGCCTCCTCCTCCGACATCGGGCCGTCCCGCAGGTACAGGCGCGACAGCGCGTCGCCCGCCCGGGTGCCCGACGCCAGGGCGGCCACCACCGGCAGCGACTTCTTGCGGCTGCGCAGGTCGGAGTGGACGGGCTTGCCGGTGACCGCAGGGTCGCCCCAGATGCCCAGCAGGTCGTCGACGAGCTGGAACGCCAGGCCGATCCGTTCGCCGAACCGCCGCAGCGCCCCGACCCGCGGCGGCTCGGCCCCCGCGTACGCGGCGCCGAGCGCGCACGAGGCGGCCAGCAGCGCGCCGGTCTTGCGGCCGGCCATGCGCAGGCATTCGGGCACGTCCACGTCGGTGCGCTCCTCGAACGCCACGTCCGCGCACTGGCCCTCCACCAGGTCCAGCACGGCGCGGCCGAGGGCGCGGACGGCCGCGGCGGCCACGCCGTCCGACCTCCCGGCCGACGGCGGCCCGGCGCCGCCGTCGGCCGCGTCCGCCAGGCTCGCGAAGGCGCAGGCCAGCAGGGCGTCCCCCGCCAGGATCGCCGCGTTCGCCCCGAACACGCTCCACGCCGTGGGCCGGTGGCGGCGGGTGCGGTCGCGGTCCATCACGTCGTCGTGCAGCAGGGAGAAGTTGTGCGTCAGCTCGACGGCGACCGCGGCGGGCAGGCCGTCGACGGCGGAGCCGCCGACGGCCTCGGCCGACAGCAGCGCCAGCGCCGGGCGCAGCGCCTTGCCCGCGCCGCCGGCGGCGGGCCGCCCGTGCTCGTCCTGCCAGCCGAAGTGGTAGGCGGCGACGGCCCGCACGCCGTCGGGCATGGCGTCGACCGCCGCGCGCAGGGCCGGGCCGATCAGGGCGCGGCTCCACGCCAGCACCTCGGCGGCCGGGCGGGGCGGATCCGCCGGGGGCGCGGGCACGGCGCTCATCGGCCGACCTCCACGTTCTCCAGCATCCCCAGCGCGTCGGGCACCAGCACCGCGGCCGAGTAGTAGGCGCTGACCAGATAGGACGCGACGGCCCGCGCGTCCACTCCGGTGAAGCGCACCGACAGGCCGGGCGCCACCTCGTCGGGGACGCCGGTCCGCCGGAGGCCGACCACGCCCTGCTCGTCCTCGCCGAGGCGCATCGCCAGGATCGCGGTGGTGCCGCGGGGGCTGACGGGGATCTTGTCGCACGGCAGCAGCGGCACCCCGCGCCAGGCGTGCACGCGCCGCCCGTCCACCTCGACCGGACGCGGGTAGGCGCCGCGCTTGGTGCACTCGCGGCCGAACGCGGCGATCGCACGCGGATGCGCCAGGAGCACCCGCGTCCCCCGGCGGCGGCTCAGCAGCTCGTCCATGTCGTCGGGCGTGGGCGGCCCCTCGCGGGTGGGGATGCGCTGCCGCAGGTCGACGTTGTGCAGCAGGCCGAACTCCCGGTTGTTGATCATCTCGCGTTCCTGTCGCTCGCGCAGCGCCTCGACGGTCAGCCGCAGCTGCTCCTCGAGCTGGTCGTGCGGGCCGTTGTAGAGGTCGGCGACGCGGGTGTGGACGCGCAGCAGCGTCTGCGCCACGCTCAGCTCGTATCCGCGGGGCTGGAGCTCGTAGTCGACGAACGTGCCGGGGAGCACCGGCTCCCCCTGGTGCCCGGACGCCAGCTCGATCGCCGCCTCGCCGTGCTTGTTGTGCGGAGGCGGGGACGCCGACCGGCGCTCGTCCAGGTGGGCGCGCAGCGCGTCGCACCGGCCGGTCAGCTCCTCGATGGCGGCGCGCGGCAGCGTCAGCACGGTGCAGGGGGTGAGCGCCCGCACGGTGGACGTCCAGCGTTCGTCGCCGCCCAGCAGGGCGCGGCCGCCGAAGAACGCGCCGTCGGTCACCACTCCGAGCCGGGTGAGGCCGCCGTACTCCCCGCAGCCCAGCACGGCGGCCTTGCCGTGCGCGATCAGCACGACCCGGTCGACCGGCCGCCCGGCCTCCACGATCGTGTCGCCGGGCTCGTGGCGGCGCTGGACGAACCGTCCGGCCAGGGCCGCCAGGACCTCGGGGTCGTCCAGGCCGCGCAGCGCCGGAAGCTCGGTCAGCTCGGGCGGGACGACCCGCACGTCCTCCCCGGTGACCACGAACGACACCCGGCCGTCGCCGAGCCGGTAGGTCAGCCGCCGGTTCACCCGGTACGTCCCGCCGGGCACCTGCACCCACGGCAGCACGCGCAGCAGCCACCGCGGCGTGCCGCCCTGCGTCTGCGGCCTGGACTTCGTCGTGGTCGCCAGATTGCGCGCCGCCGCCGTGCCCAGACTCGACCGTTCCACCGTCACGGGCCGCTCCCTCCCGCCGTGCGCACGCCCGCTCAGGCGGCCGCGCCGTCGGCGGCGTGGGCGACCTCGACGCTGTCGAGCACGCCGAGCGCGTCGGGCACCAGGACCGCGACCGAGTAGTAGACGCTGACCAGGTAGGAGATGATGGCCCGCTCGTCGATGCCCATGAACCGCACCGACAGGCCCGGCTGGTACTCGTCGGGGATGCCGGTCTGGTGCAGGCCGATCACGCCCTGCGCCGCCTCGCCGGTGCGCATCAGCAGGATCGAGCTGGCCCCCGCGGCGCTGACCGGGATCTTGTTGCACGGGTAGATCGGCACGCCGCGCCAGGCGGGGATCCGGTGTCCGCCGGTGTCGACGGTGTCGGGGTAGACGCCGCGCTTGGTGCACTCGCGGCCGAACGCGGCGATCGCGCGGGGATGCGCCAGGAAGAACGCCGGCTCCTTCCACACCAGCGACAGCAGCTCGTCCATGTCGTCGGGGGTGGGCGGGCCGCTGCGGGTGGGGATGCGCTGGCGCAGGTCGGCGTTGTGCAGCAGCCCGAAGTCGGGATTGTTGATCAGCTCGTGCTCCTGCCGCTCGCGCAGCGCCTCGATGGTCAGCCGCAGCTGCTGCTCGACCTGGTCCATCGGCTTGTTGTAGAGGTCGGCGACGCGGGTGTGCACGCGCAGCACGGTCTGCGCCACGCTCAGCTCGTATTCGCGGGGGTGGAGCTCGTAGTCGACGAACGTGCCGGGCAGCACCGGCTCCCCCTGGTGCCCGGACGCCAGCTCGATCGCCGCCTCGCCGTGCTCGTTGCGCGGCGGCTCGGCGACGTCGCGGGCCTGCGCCAGGTGCCGCCGCAGCGACTCGGAGTTCTCCCGGACCCGCCGGACGTCCTCGGCGCTGAGCTCCAGCACCGTGCAGCGGGTCAGGGCGCGGTAGGTGTGCTCCCAGCGGCCCTGCTCCTCCAGCAGCGCGGTGTGGCCGAAGAACCGGCCGTCGCCGCGCACGCCGAGCACCGCCTCGTCGCCGTACTCGCCGGCGCCGATCTGGTTGACCTTGCCGTGGGCGATCAGGACCACCCGGTCGACGGCGTGCCCGGCCTCGGCGATCGTCTCGCCGGGCGCGTACTCGCGCTGGACGAAGCGGTCGGCCAGCGTCCGCAGCGTGTACTCGTCGTCATAGCCGCGCAGCGGCGGCAGCTCGCCGAGCTCCTGCGGGACGACCCGCACGTCGGAGCCCTCGACGACGAAGGTGACGATGCCGTCGCCGACGGTGTAGGTGAGCCGCCGGTTCACCCGGTACATCCCACCGGACGCCTGCACCCACGGCAGCAGCTTCAGCAGCCACCGCGAGGTGATGCTCTGCATCTGGGGGACGGACTTGGTCGTCGTCGCCAGGTTGCGCGCAGCGGTCGTCGCAAGGCTGACCTGCTGTTCGGTCACTCTCCACCACCGATCCGTCGTCGCCAGGGGGAAGACCGCGATTCGCCAAGACACCCGCCGACCGTCCCCCGGAAAACGCGCAGGGAAATGCCGTGGGCGCTGCTTTCGAATACGCGGGCCGCATCCGCCAGCGAAGCTACCCACCGTAATCAGTCGAACGCAACGGGATACTTCCCTTACCCCTGATTTACCTGCGGCACGGCGTCCTCACCGGTCACAAGCGATCTCGCGACGCACGGCGCACACGCCGTCACCGCGCCCCCGCCTCGTCTTTTCGGGCATGGACGACACCGAAATTCGACTGTTCCGCATCACCGTGCCCTGGAGAAAAATCTGGCCACGCCGCCACTGGCGCGCCTCCCCCGCCTCTCCGCCAAGGGATATCCGTGCGCACCTGGGGCTCCGCCCCCAATGCCCCGGCGGCCGTCCCCTGTGGCTCGACGGCCTACCGCCCGGGCCGCGCGCGGCAAATCCCGCGCATGCGCACGTCGTCTGGTTGCATGCGGACATGGGCCGACGGATTCGGCGTCTTGTCGTGGGGACAGACGTCTATTACTGGAGCGCGAGACATGCTCACACGCGCAGTTCGGACGGCGCGCGCGTCGACTGCCGCGAGATGCTCACCGTTCGCCGGGAGGGCGCGCCTGGGCGATTGGTCATCGTGTTCCGGGCGGGACCAGGTCGCCTTGTCGCCGACGGCCTCCTTCATGACGGCGGTGTCGCCCGAGGAGACGACGACGCCTATCTCAACCTGCATCGTCCCGGAGTGGCGCGGGCGCTGCTGGACGAGGCGCTCGACCGAGGCCATGGGTTCGACGCCGGGACGGTCGAGATCGACGGCTGGGATCTGCTGGACGGCGCCCTGGCGCGCCTGCCCTCCCCGGACGAGCCCGCCCCGGCCCCGCACAAATGATGATCAGTGCTCGGCGACCAGCCGGGCGGGGAGCGCAGCAGAAGCTCGGGCGGCGTGGGCGCGGGGCCGAGAGCACGCGGTTCCGTCACTCCGCACCCTCGTCTCGGCCGTGCCCCGGCTCCCGCGTTGGCCGATTCACGGCGGATCAGCTTCGTCACACCGCGACGTCCGTCGCCGCTTCCTCCCCGCGCATCCCGGCCGCCACTTCGGCCGCCGCGCATCACTGGCACAAGGCCGTTCCACCACGCCGTGACGGACTAGTCGGACGCTCCGCCCTTGGCGTCGTCGCCCTTGCCCTCCGTCAGGGTGTCGTTCGGGGAGCCGGCGGCGTCGGCGACGTCCGTCTCGTCGGGCAGCTCGGGCAGCTTCTGGGTGCGTCCCGGATCGCCTTCGACCTTCAGCGGCCCGTCCTCGGGAATCTGCAGAAGGGCCTGGGTGACCTGCGCCTCCTTGGTGATGATGCCGCTGGCCAGGACGGTGTTGCGGTGCCGCAGCGCGCCGTTCTCGCGCAGCAGGTCGTCGTTCTCGCGCCGCAGCCGGGTGATCCGCTTGGCCGTCCGCAGGTGCACGAGGAAGCCGCCGACGGCCAGGCCGAGGATGAAGCCCGAGAGGACGGGGATCCACATCGCCGCGGCCGCCGCGGCGGCCAGCGCGACGACGGCCGCAAGAGCGCCAAGGTGCTGTTCCACCCGGTCCAGGACGGCGTTGACGCGCTTGGGAATCCTCACTCGGCTCTCTCCTCCGGTTCTGCCGTTGCGTGCTCGTCCGGCACCCCGCGCGCCGCGCCCCTCGCCGCCGTCGACCGCACCGCCGGCGGCGTCTGCGGCGTCGGCGTTCCGCGGCGGGCGTGGCCGCGGGGCCGGGCGGCCGCGCCCGCGCCGGACGGCGTTCCGGGGGCGGGGCCGTGCCCGTGCCGCCGCGCGCGTCCTCGCGGTGGGCCGGACGACGTGGGCGGGCACGCGCGTCTCGGCGGCCGATGCGGCGTCAACGGTGCGGCCGGCGTGAGAGGTTCCAGGTCGGGCCGAAGGTCGCGGCTATCGCGCGCTGTCGCGTTGCGCTGAAGACTGTGACCACGTGGGGTCGTTCGCAACCCTAACAGGCGGCTCGGGGGCGCGCGCACGGCGCCCCGCCGAGCCGCGCGGCCCTTCGGAGGGGGCGTCGCCGCCCTCCCCGCCCGGGTCGCGGAGGGCCCGCGTCGGCCGCCCGTCCGCAGGTCACGCGGGTCACACAGGGGCCGGGTCGGGATGCGAGGACCCTCCGCGGGCGAATATCGTCACAAGAATGAGCAATCACTTTGACGTCGTGGTCCTGGGCGCGGGCCCGGGTGGTTATGTCGCCGCGATCCGGTCGGCACAGCTCGGGCTGAAGACGGCGATCATCGAGGAGAAGTACTGGGGCGGGGTCTGCCTCAACGTCGGCTGCATCCCCTCCAAGGCCCTGCTGCGCAACGCCGAGCTGGCGCACATCTTCACCCACGAGGCGAAGACGTACGGGATCAAGGTGGACGGCCAGGTCACCTTCGACTACGGCGAGGCGTTCCGGCGCAGCCGCCAGGTGTCGGAGCGGCTGGTCAAGGGCGTGCAGTTCCTCATGAAGAAGAACAAGATCACCACCTTCGAGGGACGCGGCACGTTCACCGACCCCCACACCCTGCAGGTGGCCAAGAACGACGGCTCCTCGGAGACGGTCACCTTCGGCCACTGCATCATCGCCACCGGCGCGCACACCAAGCTGCTGCCCGGCACGACCCTGTCGGACCGCGTGGTGACCTACGAGCAGCAGATCCTCAGCTCCGAGCTGCCCCGCAGCATCGTCATCGCGGGCGCGGGCGCGATCGGCGTCGAGTTCGCCTACGTGCTGCACAACTACGGCGTGAAGGTGACCATCGTCGAGTTCCTGGACCGGATGGTGCCCAACGAGGACGCCGAGGTGTCCAAGGAGCTGCAGCGCCGCTACCGCAAGCTCGGCATCGACGTGCTGACCTCGACCCGCGTCGACGCCATCGACGACTCCGGCGACACCGTCAAGGTCACCGTCACCGGCAAGGACGGCGCGCAGCAGGTGCTGGAGGCCGACAAGGTCCTGCAGGCCATCGGGTTCCAGCCGAACGTGGAGGGCTACGGCCTGGAGAAGACCGGCGTGGCGCTGACCGACCGGGGCGCGATCGCGGTGGACGCCCGCTGCCGCACCTCCGTCCCGCACATCTTCGCCATCGGCGACGTGACCGCCAAGCTGATGCTGGCGCACGCCGCCGAGGCCATGGGCGTGGTGGCCGCCGAGACCATCGCGAACGCCGAGACCATGGAGCTGGACTACGTGATGATCCCGCGGGCCACGTACTGCCAGCCGCAGGTCGCCAGCTTCGGGCTCACCGAGGCGCAGGCGCGCGAGCAGGGCTACGACGTCAAGGTCGCCAAGTTCCCGTTCAGCGCCAACGGCAAGGCCCTCGGCCTCGGCGACTCCGAGGGCTTCGTCAAGGTGGTCAGCGACGCCAAGTACGGCGAGATCCTCGGCGCGCACATGATCGGTCCGGACGTGACCGAGCTGCTGCCGGAGCTGACCCTGGCGCAGCGCTGGGACCTGACCGTGCACGAGGTGGCCCGCAACGTGCACGCCCACCCCACCCTCAGCGAGGCGATCAAGGAGGCGGTGCACGGCGCCGCCGGGCACATGATCAACCTCTGACCGCCGGCGCAGACGGCCCGGTGCGCCTCGCGCGCCGGGCCGTTCGCCGTTCCGGGCCCCGCTCGGCCGGGCCGGGGAGCGAAGCGGCGATTGCAACGAATCGCCGTCGGGCCGCCCTAAGACGCAACGAATCCGCAGGTCAAAGCAAAATCGGCGGCTTGGTTCGGGTGCCGGGGATTTTTAGTCTGTCGATCGTCTGATTCATCCCCTTGCACGCCTTTTCGGGAGACCTGCATGACCCTGTCCCCGGCGCTGGAGCCGACGTCCTCGCCGCGGCCGGAGCGCGCGGACGACGCCGCGGCCGGCGCGTCCGCCGCGACCGCCCTGGGCACCGCCACCGCCGGGCGCGGCGAGCGCATCGCGCGGACGCGGCACTTCCTGATGTGCCGCCCGGAGCACTTCGCCGTCACCTACTCCATCAACCCCTGGATGGACCCGGCGGCGGGCGCGGACGCCGCCCGCGCGGTGGAGCAGTGGGAGGCGCTGCGCGCCGCGTATCTGAGGCTGGGCCACCGGGTCAGCCTGATCGACCCGATCGAGGGCCTGCCCGACATGGTGTTCGCCGCCAACGGCGCGCTGGTGGTGAACGGCCGGGTGTACGGGGCGCGGTTCGCCCATCCCGAGCGCGCGGCCGAGGCGCCCGCGTACGCCGCGTGGCTGCGCGCCAACGGCTTCTCGGAGGTGCGCGAGCCGGCCCACACCAACGAGGGCGAGGGCGACTTCCTCACGCTCGACCACGTCATCCTGGCGGGCACCGGGTTCCGCACCGAGGTGGCCGCCCACCAGGAGGCGCAGGAGTTCCTCGGCATGCCGGTGGTGACGCTGCGGCTGGTCGACCCGCGCTTCTACCACCTGGACACGGCCCTGTTCCCGCTCGACGGGACGAACGTGGCGTACTACCCGGGCGCGTTCTCGCCCGGCAGCCGCGCCGTGCTGGAGCGGCTGTTCCCCCACGCGATCATCGCCGACGAGCGGGACGCGGCGGTGCTGGGCCTCAACGCGGTCTCCGACGGCCGCAACGTGGTCATCAACGCCGAGGCCGCCGGGCTGATCGAGACGCTGCGGCGGCACGGGTACGAGCCCGTCCCGGTCGACCTGTCGGAGCTGCGCAAGGCGGGCGGCGGTCCCAAGTGCTGCACGCTGGAGCTGCGCTCCCGGCAGGAGGCGGCCTAGCGGCGGGCCGGGCGCCGCGGACGGCGCACGGCGGCGCGCACGGCGTCGCGCAGACGCGGCACGGCGACGCCCTCCTCGGCGAGCCGGCGGCGGGCCAGCGCCCGGCTGCGCAGCACGCCGGCCACGCCGACGAGCCAGATCGGCAGCTGCACCGCCCAGGCGACGCGGAACGCCTCGGGGGTGAAGTCGCGGCCCGGCGACAGGGCGTCCAGCACGAAGCCGATCAGCAGGATCGTCACCAGCGCGGCGAAGAACCCGCCCATGTTGACGATGCCGGAGGCGGTGCCCTGGCGGTCCGGCGGGTTGAACGTGCGGGCGAAGTCGAAGCCGATCATCGATCCGGGTCCGCCGAGCGCCACGCACAGCACGAGCAGCACCAGCAGCCACGCGGGCGCGGGCGGCGGCCAGGCCAGCACCGCCGCCCACGCGCCCGCGTTGAGCGCGGCGATGCCCAGCACCAGCCAGGAGCGGCGCAGCGGGTGCCGCGCCACCAGCCTTCCGAGGTAGGGCCCGGACACCATGGTGGCCAGCACGAACACCGTCAGCAGCGTGCTGGCGGCGGACGGCTTCATGCCGTGCCCGGACACCAGGTACGGGTAGCCCCACATGAGCGCGAAGGCGGTGGCGGAGAACTGGCTGACGAAGTGCGTCCACATGCCCAGGCGGGTGCCGGGCTGCCGCCAGGCCGCGCGGAGGTTGCGGGCGACCTCGGTGAGACCGGGCGCCTTGGCGCGTTCCCTCCCGGGCGGGGCGTCGCGCAGGACGGCCAGGGACAGCACCCCGACCAGCACGCCGAGGCCGGCGGCGGACCCGAACGCGGCGCTCCAGCCGGGGCCGTGCAGCAGCGCCGCCAGCGGGATCGCGCTGAGCACCTGACCGATCTGCCCGAGCAGCCCGGTGAGCTGGGTGACGACGGGGATGCGGCGCGCGGGGAACCAGGCGGTCACCAGGCTGAGCACGCTGATGAAGGTCATGGCGTCGCCCGCGCCGACCAGCACGCGCGCCGCGACCGCCGCGGCGATGTCGGTGGTGGACGCCAGCAGCGCCTGCCCGGCGGCCATGAGCAGCGCGCCGCCCGCGACCATGCGGCGCGGGCCCATGCGGTCGAGCATCAGCCCGACGGGCACCTGCAGCCCCGCGTACACGACCAGCTGCAGCACCGTGAACGAGGCCAGGATCCCGGCGGAGGCGTCGAAGCGCCGGACGGCGTCCAGTCCGGCCACGCCGAAGGAGGTGCGGTGCAAAACGGCCACCACGTACGCGGCCACGCCGACCGCCCACAGCGTCCACGCGAGGGCGGAGGCACGGTCGTCCTGGGAGCAGGGGGAGGGGTTCGACGACGACGGGGGCTGGGCGTGCGTAAGGGTTTTTTCGTTTTGCACGTTTACACACGATAAGCGAGCGGCTCGCCTGCCCGGTGAACGGCGTGTGCCGGCCGCCTTTCACCGCCGTTTCACCGGGATGCGCACGAAGCCGCCGGTCAGCGGCCCGAACGCGCCCCCGCCCACGACCACAACGACGGCGTGCAGCCCGCGGGGCCGCGCGTCGCGTCCCTGCGCGTGGATGGACGACTCGCGCCGGTGCGTCCGGCTCGGCGGCCTAGGCTGAGGCGCGTGTGGAAGGAAGTCCGCGCGCGCCTCAACCGCAGCCGCCATGAGCTCGGCCGCACGGCCGACGCCTGGTACTCGGATGAGATGCCGCGCGTGGCGGGCACCTCCTTGCTGTGCCGCCCCGAGTGGGTGCCCGCCACTCCGATCCCCCTGGACGACGTACGGCTGGAGTGGGACGCGCACCCCGCGCCGCCCGCCGTGTCGGAACCGTCCGACGGCCTCCCGGACGGCTTTCGCACCTATGCGGAGGCCATGGCCGCTCTGGCCCCGCCCACGGTCTTCGAGAACCGCCCCATCTACCGGCTCCTGCACGCCGACCTGCACGGCAAGCCCGTGCTGCGCCTGGGTCCGGCGCGCTACTTCGACACGGTGAACGTCGGCGAGGCCGTCGCGCACGAGCTGGCCGCCGCATCGCCCGGCCTCCCTCTGCGGACGCGCATCGGCGACCCCTGCGACCTGACGCGTCGCCCTGCCTCGGTCGCCATCACCACGGTCACGGTGAAACGCTCGGGCTCGTACGTGCTGCACTGGCGCGATCCCGAGAAGGTCGCCCACGCCGGCGGCCTGTACCAGGTCATGCCGGTGGGCGTGTTCCAACCCCTGACCGAAGGCGAGGACGGCCGCGGCGAGCACGAGGATCTCGACCTGTGGCGCTGCATGGTGCGCGAGTTCAGCGAGGAGCTGCTCGGCACCTCAGAGGACTACCGGCCCGGCTTCAACCAGGAGTCATGGCCGTTCCACCGGACCCTCAGCCGCGTCCGCGCGCAGGGACGTCTACGCGTGCACTGCCTCGGTCTCGGGGCGGACCCCCTCACCCTGGCCGTCGACCTCCTGACCGTCGCGGTCTTCGACGACGCCCTGTTCGACGACCTCTTCGGCGGCCTGGTCTCCGTCAACGCCGAGGGCAGCGTGCGTCTGGCCCCCTTCGACGGAACCGTCCCGTCCCCCATGCAGCCCGCCGGAGCCGCCGCCCTCGGCCTCGCCTGGCGGCACAGGTCCTTCCTGCTCGGGTAGCGGACCGCGGTCGGCGCCGGCGGCCAGGTCCTTGAGCTCGTTGAGGGCGTCGCGCAGATAGTCGATGATCTCGGCCGGCTCGGGGACGAGGTCGCGGCAGGCCACGATGCCCACGTCCACCTTGCCGTCGTAGGAGAAGACGGTGATGTTGACGCCGCCGCTGATGTCGGTGATCACGGAGATCGGGTAGTAGCCGAGCAGCTTGGCGCCGCACAGGTAGAGCGGGAACTGCGGCCCGGGCACGTTCGAGATGATCAGGTTGATGGGGCGCAGCGCCGGGGCGGGCACGGCGCGCAGCGCGGGCAGGGCCTGCAGGGCCAGGCGGGTGACGGGGCGCGCCAGCGGCGCGGGCAGCAGCCCGCTGACCTGCCGCACCCACGCGCCGGCCGAGGCCACGAAGCGGCGCTTGGCGGCGCCCATGTCGCGGCGGACGGCGGCGTAGCGGTCGGCCGGGTCGGCGATGTGGGTGGCCAGCGGGGCGGACATGATCGACAGCTGGTTGCCCGGCTCCTCGGCGGCGCGGCCGCGGCGCAGCGACACCGGCACGCCGACCACCAGCGGGCCGTCCGGCAGCGCGCCGCGCTTGTCGAGCCACATGCGCAGCGCGGTCGCGCACATGGCCATCACCACGTCGTTGACGCTGCCGCCCAGCGCGCGCCGCACCTGTTTGATCTCGGCCAGCGACAGCTCCCCGCAGGCGACCGAGCGGCGGCGGCCGATCGGGCGGTTGAAGGGCGTGGGCGGGGCGGTGAGGCGCTGGACGCGCGGCACGCCGTCGCGGCCGAGCGCCTGCGCGATCTGGGACATCAGCCCGGCGCCGGGGAGCTGGGAGAGCACGGGGATCTCGTCCAGGTACGGGGCGGTGCGGGCCATGTTCACGGCGCTGCGCAGCGGGTGCAGCGCGGCCCTGAGCAGGCCGGTGCGCAGCATGCTCAGGGGGTCGGGCGCCTGCTGCGGCTCGGCGTCGTCGGCGGGCACCTCGCGCGGCACCGGGGACGTGTCGAGCAGGGCGGCGAGGGCCTCGGCGGCCATGACGCCGTCGATGGCGGCGTGGTGCACCTTGACGTAGACCGCCGCCAGCCCTCCCGCCAGCCCTTGGATCAGCACCATCTCCCACAGCGGGTGGGCGCGGTCGAGCGGGCGTTCGTGCAGCATCGCGACGGCGTCGGCGAGCTGGGCGGGACCTCCGGGGGCGGGCAGGGCGATCTCGAAGATGTGCCGTCTCGGGTCGAAGTCGGGGTCGTCCTCCCAGTACGGCAGGTCGAGCCCCAGGGGGACCTGGACGAGCCGTTGGCGCAGCGGCCGGGCGGCCAGGTGCGCGCGCCGCCGGACCATGTCCGCCACGTCCGCCACCGTGAGCCTGCCGCCGGGGCAGGCGGCCGGATCCAGGATGCCGACCCCGGCGATGTGCGCGTGCGTCGTATCCGTCTCCGCGTTGAGGAACGTGGCGTCCACGGCGGTCAGTTGGCTCATTCTGTCGTCCCGTCCCGCTGTCGAGGTGCGCTGGTATTTCGAGAGGTATGCCCGTGCGGGACCCTCCGTCAATGCGCGACCTCGGAAAGTAACGCGGACTTAACAGGGCATTCGTCGCAGTTCACCGGCCTCGGCGCGCCGAACGCGCGCAAATTTTCCGGACCTCGCCGGTCAAGCGACCGCCCGCGGACGTCAAACCC
The DNA here is from genome assembly GCA_003001795.1 of Actinomadura viridilutea. GTDB lineage: Bacteria > Actinomycetota > Actinomycetes > Streptosporangiales > Streptosporangiaceae > Spirillospora > Spirillospora viridilutea. Next base: position 44,630 of record PVNI01000004.1, read on the forward strand.
GTTCCGCGGCGGGTTCCATGATCGCGACGTTACGCTGGTCGGTCATGACGGCACGACCACTCACCGAGATCGTGGAGGCCGGCTGGGCCCGGGCGCTGGAGCCGGTGGCCGGGCGGATCGCCGCCATGGGCGACTTCCTGCGCGCCGAGGTGGCGGCGGGCCGCCGCTACCTGCCCGCCGGACACCTCATCCTGCGCGCCTTCACCCAGCCCTTCGACGAGGTCAAGGTGCTGATCGTCGGGCAGGACCCGTACCCGACGCCGGGTCACCCGGTGGGGCTGAGCTTCTCGGTGGCGCCGGACGTGCGGCCGCTTCCCGGCAGCCTGGTCAACATCTTCCGCGAGTACTGCGACGACCTCGGCCATCCCCCGCCGTCCACCGGCGACCTGACCCCCTGGGCGGAACGCGGGGTGCTGCTGCTCAACAGGGCCCTGACCGTGATGCCGGGCAAACCGAACTCGCACCGCGGCAAGGGCTGGGAGGAGGTCACCGAGCAGGCCATCCGCGCCCTGGCCGCGCGCGGCAAGCCGCTGGTGGCGATCCTGTGGGGACGCAACGCCCGCGACCTCAAGCCCCTGCTCGGCGGCGTCCCCTGCATCGAGTCGGCCCACCCGAGCCCCATGTCGGCCGACCGCGGGTTCTTCGGCTCCCGCCCGTTCAGCCGGGCCAACCGGCTGCTGGAGAGCCAGGGCGCCGAGCCCGTCGACTGGAAGCTGCCGTAGCCGGGCGCGCGGTCGCCGCCGGCCGGCCCCGTCCCGCGACGGCGCCCGCCGGGCCGGCTACCCCTTCGGGAGTCGGCGCAGGAGGGAGGCGAACTCGTCCGAGCCGTCGGGGCCGGCCGACGGCGACAGCGGGGTGAGGCGGCGCTCCCCGTGGCTCCAGTAGACGCCCGGCGCGCACGGGTCGTCGGCTTCCTCGTGCATCTCGCGGACCACGTCGGCGAAGACCGGGAGCACCCGGCGGACCGCGGCGGACCTGATCGGGTAGAGCAGCAGCGTGCTGTGGCTGGGCACGCCGACCAGCGCGCCGTAGGGGTTGTGCTGGGGCAGGAACAGCTCGATCTCGCCCAGCAGCGCCGACACGTACCGGCTGCCGGGCTTGGTGACGACCCGCACGTTCTCGCCGAACAGCAGCGGCTGCTCGCGGGCCACCACGTCCGCCAGCTCCCGGTCGTGGGTGTTGGTCACCACGTAGCCGAGGCGGCGCAGCCCGAGCAGCCCGGCCCGCGCCTTGGTCAGCGGACCGCCGTACCGGGGATGCTCGATCATGACCATGGCGTCGAAGTGGTCCCCCGCCGGGACCACCACCAGGCCCTCCCGGTCCCGCGGGTCGAGCTTGGGCACGATCCGCAGCCGCAGCAGCTCCCGCAGGTCGCCGAACAGCTCCATCTCGCCGATGGCGAGGAAGGCGCGGTCGCGCGCCTCGCGCACCCACTCGTCCACCAGCCGCGGCCAGGCCGGGCGCGGCGCCCGCGCGCACCGCTCCAGCAGCGTCCAGGTGGAGGCGCGCGCCTCGGACCTGCCGATCGGCACGACCACCTCCGAGGTGCCGCCGTCGAACCAGGCGGTGGGCGCCAGCACCGGGAGCAGGTCCCGGAGGAGCGCGTGCGCGTCCGCCGCCGCGTCCAACGGTTCCATGCCCATCCCCTTTCACAGATCGCGTCTCTCCCACCATGGCAGACAAGGGGCGTACACGGCGATCCCCCGGCTAATTCGTTGGACGCGCGGTGCCCGCAAGCCCGATGATCGAAGGCATGTCCGCGTCGCAGGAAACGCCGCGCGAGGTCGTGCGCCTCCCCAAGCCCCGGTCCTCCGGCCCGGCCTCCGAGGCGGTGTCCCGAGGCGACTTCGGGCTTCCGGTGGTGTTCAACCTCGACGAGACCAACCGTCCCGGCGACGTCCTGGAGGTCATGTCGCTGCGGCCGTTCGCGTCCGGCGAGCACCCGTGGGCGCGGTCGACCCGCCTGGACCGCGTGCGTGCCGACGCGCCGCTGCGCCCGCCGTCCGCGCGGCTGGTGCGGGTGGCGCGGGAGAAGGAACGCGAGTCGGTGCTGGCCGAGGGCGACGGCTACAGCCTGCTGACCGTCCGCTGGTCCAGCGGCGCGGCGTACGTGGAGGTGTCGGCGGTCAGCGAGGAGCTGGCCGACGCGGTCATGGACGACTGCGTCCGCGACGCCGTCGAGCCGGCGAAGCCCGACGAGTCCGCGGTGCCGATGGGGTTCTGGCATCTGGGCGGGCACGGCCCGCTGCGCACCGAGCGCAAGATCGCCGCGGACGCCTGGGCGGACATCCGCGGCAACTACACCGCCCGCGTGGCCCGCGAGCTGGACCGGGTGATGCGCCTCACCGGCGACGAGGTGAACGGGCGCATCCTGCTGCTGCACGGCCCGCCGGGCACCGGCAAGACGACCGCGCTGCGGGCGCTGGCGCGCGCGTGGAGCCCGTGGTGCCAGTCCGACTGCGTCCTCGACCCCGAGTCGCTGTTCGGCACGCCGAGCTACCTGATGCGGGTGACCATCGGCGCCGAGGACGACGACGAGGACGAGGACGAGCAGGCCGAGCGCAAGCGCTGGCGGCTGCTCATCCTGGAGGACTGCGACGAGCTCATCCGCGGCGAGGCCAAGCAGTCGGCCGGCCAGGGCCTGTCCCGACTGCTCAACCTCACCGACGGGATGCTCGGGCAGGGCCGCAACGTGCTGCTGGCGATCACCACGAACGAGGACATCGCGCAGCTGCACCCGGCGGTGGTGCGTCCGGGCCGCTGTCTGGCCCAGATCGAGGTGGGGCCGCTCACCCGGCAGGAGGCGCTGGCCTGGCTGGGCGACGACGCGCCGCCCGACGTCGTCATCCCGCCGGAGGGGGCGACGCTGGCGGAGCTGGCGGCACTGCGTCGGGGCGAGCGACGCCCCGGCGACGGGGTCGTGTCCCCCGGGTCGGGGACCGGCTTCTACCTGTAGTCCCCGGCGTCCGGCTGGTCTTCCGCGCGCCGGTCCCAGGGGCCGGCGCGCGCGTCCCGGTGCTCAGCCCGCGGCCTTGGCGAGGGCCTGCTCGAAGTCGGCCCACAGGTCGTCGGGGTCCTCCAGGCCGACGGCGACGCGGACGGTGGCCTCCCCGATGCCGGCGGCGGCGAGGGCGTCCGCGTCCAGCTGCCGGTGCGAGGTGCTCGCCGGGTGCATCACCAGCGTCTTCGTGTCGCCCAGCGAGGGCGCCAGGCGGGCCACGCGCACCGCCTCCGAGAACGTGCGCCCCGCGTCGCGCCCGCCCGCCGGCTCGAACGACAGCACGCCGCCGTACCCGCCGGACAGCACGCGGCCCGCCAGCTCGTGCTGCGGATGGCCGGGCAGCCCCGGGTAATGGACGTTCTCGACGGACGGGTGGGCGGCCAGGCGCCGGGCCAGCTCCAGCGCGGTGGCGCTATGCCGCTCGACGCGCATCGGCAGCGTGGCCATGCCGCGCACCAGCAGCCAGGCCGCGAACGGGTCGGCGGTGGCGCCCATTTCGACGGCGTGGTCCCAGACGCGGCGGTACACGGCGTGGTCCGCGAACACCGCGACGCCGCCGACGATGTCGCCGTGTCCCGACATGTACTTGGTGGCCGAGTGCACCACGATGTCGGCGCCGAGGTCGAGGGGGCGGCACAGCAGCGGGGCGAAGGTGTTGTCGACGACGGTGATGACACCGGCCTCGCGGGCGACCGCGGCCAGCGCGGGGATGTCGGCCACCTGCGTCATGGGGTTGGCGATCGTCTCCAGGTACAGCAGGCGGGTCGTCGGGCGCAGCGCGGCGCGGACCTCGTCCGGGTCGTCGCCGGAGACCTCGCTGACCTCGACGCCCCAGCGCTCGCGCAGGTCGCGCAGCAGCGCCCAGGTCCCGCCGTACAGGCAGGACTGCGCGATCACGTGGTCGCCGGTGCGCAGCAGCGCCAGCAGGACGGCGCTGATCGCGCCCATGCCGGACGCGGTGGCGTACGCGCCGGCGCCGCCCTCCAGCTCGGCGGCGGCGTTCTCGAAGGCGGTCACCGTGGGGTTGCCGATGCGTCCGTACATGTACGGGGCGCCGGGACCGTCGAACGCCGCAGCCAGGGCGTCGGCGTCGTCGAAGGCGAACAGGTGCCCCTGGTAGATGGGGACGCCGAGGGGACGGCTCCCCGCGGGGGTCTCGACGGACGGGTGGACGGCTCGGGTCTGCGGACGATGGGCGTCCGACGGCTGCACGGTCGGGAACTGCTCGTTCGCGCGTGGGTCGGTCATGTCTTCAGGGTGCGGCGCGGGCGAGCGGCGTCGACAGATCCAATCGCGAAGAGTGGCCCGGGCCGCGCCCCCCGTCGCACTGCGGCGCCGGGCCACCGTTGCCCGGCCGGGGCGTCCGTGCGCCCGTCGAGGCCCGTCCCCGATCCCGCGCCGGCTCGCCCACCCCGCGAAGGCTCACCGGTACGGGCCGGGCCGGACGCGGCGGCCGCCCCCGGCCGGGGTACCGAGCATCGCTCGACGGCGGCTCCGCCGACATCCGGGTAACCCCGGCAATTCGCCCGCATTTCTCTCACGTACGTGGCGCGGGCCGCCGCGAGGCGGCGGCGAACAGCCTCCGGTACGCGCGGCGCAGACCGTGGAGATCACTGACCGGCTCGGGGAAGACCATCCGCACGTCCGTGCTCCGCGGCCCGCCGACCCCGTCCGGGCCGCCCGGACGCGAGCAGCGCAGCCACATGCCGTACCGGTCCAGCGCCAGCGGCCGCACGGTCGCGGCGGTCCCGACGTCCGCGAGCCCTTCGGGGCCGCGGGCCGCCCGGGCGGCGGCCAGTCCGCGCAGCAGGAACGCCAGCTCGTCGCGATGGCGGCCGTCGAGATGGCACAGCACCCCCGCCTCGACGGCCGCGAACGGGTCGGGCGCGGCGTCGGCGTAGACCTCGGGTTCGAGGGCGGCGCTGCCCCAGGCGTCGTCGATCTCCACTTCGGCGACCTCCAGGGCGAGGATCGTCCACGGCTGCGCGTCCGCCCCGTCCGCGCCGCCCCGGTCGCCGGACCGGACGGGCGGGACGCCGGCCCGGATGGCCAGGACCTCGGGGCGCGGGTGCAGGCGCGCCAGCAGCGCCGCCGCGCGCGGGCGTTCGGCGGCGGGCACCTCGGTGAGCCAGCCGTGCAGCCAGGCGCGACCGCGCACCCGGTCGGGGAACGGGACCGGCGCGACGTCGCAGATCCGCAGGGTGGCGGGCAGGTCCGGCTCGCCGCGCAGGGCGGCCGCGACGGGCGAGTCGGTCGCGGCGAGCAGCAGCGGTCGGCCGTCGTCGTCGGTGACGTGCGCGGGCACCGGGGCGTACGGGACGCCGGGCACCGCCAGGACGCCGTCGGCGATCCCGTAGGCGAGGGTGCGCGCCCGCTCCCCGGCGGTCGGCCGCGGCGCCCGGCCCCGCCTGGGCGCGCCGACCCGGTCGTGTGGCTGCTCGCTCACGGACCCTCCTCCAACGTAGGTTAGGCTTACCTAAGTAAGGCTTACCTAATCACCCGAGGTGGAGCGTGAACAACCCCCGACCCAAGATCAAGCTGTCGCGCGCGCTCGGCATCCCGCTGACCCCCAAGAGCGCCAAGTACTTCGAGGCCCGCCCCTACCCGCCGGGCCGGCACGGACGCGGCCGCAAGCAGGAGTCCGACTACAAGCTGCGGCTGCGCGAGAAGCAGCGGCTGCGCGCGCAGTACAACCTCCGCGAGGCCCAGCTGCGCAACGCCTTCGCCAGGGCGGCCAAGGCGGCGGACAAGACCGGCGAGGCGCTGATCGTGGACCTGGAGCGCCGCCTGGACGCCCTGGTGCTGCGCGCCGGGTTCGCCCGCACGATCTACCAGGCCCGGCAGTTCGTCGTGCACCGGCACGTGCTGGTCAACGGCCGCCGCGTGGACCGGCCGTCGTTCCGCGTCCGCCCGGGCGACGTGATCTCCATCGCCGAGCGCAGCCGGCGCATGGCCCCGTTCGCCGAGGCCGCCGCCGGGGCGCACGCCGCCGACGCGCCGCCGTATCTGGAGGTGCGGCTCGACGCGCTCGCGGCCCGCCTGACGCGCCTGCCCGAACGCGCGGAGATCCCGGTGATCTGCGACGAGCAGCTCGTCGTCGAGCACTACTCGCGCTGATCCGGCCGCCGCGCGGGCCTGGACAGGGGTCCGCCTCCATCGGTTAGCATCAACCTAGCGATTGCTTGGTGATCGATGGAGGCCCAGGACATGATCGAATTCCACCCCGTGACCCGGAACATCGGCGCCGAGGTCACCGGCGTCGACATCGGCAAGCCGCTCGACGAGGAGCAGGTGCGGACGATTCGGCAGGGCCTGCTCGACCACCAGGTGCTGTTCTTCCGCGACCAGCACATCACCGACGAGCAGCACGTGGCGTTCGCCAAGCAGTTCGGCACCCTGAACCTGCCGCCCATGGACCCGTCCGGCAACGCGGTGCACGTCCTGGACCAGACCGACCCCAAGGGCGAGGGCGGCGACCAGTGGCACAGCGACAACACGTTCATGAAGACCCCGCCCATGGGCTCGCTGCTGCGCGCGGTCATCCTGCCCGACGTCGGCGGCGACACCCTGTGGGCCAACATGTACCTGGTGTACGAGTCGCTGGCGCCCTGGCTGCGGCGCCTGTGCGACGAGCTGTACGCCGAGCACGACCTGACCATGTCGGTCACCAAGGCGATCGAGAAGGGCCACCGGCTCGACCTGCGCGAGATGCAGGAGAAGAACCCGCCGGTGATCCACCCGGTGGTGCGGGTGCACCCGGAGACCGGGCGCAAGGCGCTGTTCGTCAACCGCTCGTCGGTGACCCGGCTGGTCGGCCTGTCGCGCCGGGAGAACGAGCAGATCCTGCCGCTGCTGTTCGACGCCGTCCGCGACCCACAGTTCCAGGTGCGGCTGCGCTGGCGCGTCGGCACGCTGGCGTTCTGGGACAACCGCCCCACCCAGCACTACGCGGTGGCCGACTACAACCAGCGCCGCAAGATGCACCGCGTCACCATCAACGCCCCGGCGGAGATCGACGACGGCGTGCCCAAGGGGCCGGGCGGTGTCACCGGCGCCGACGCCCCCGCCGAGTCCGCCGCCGCCCGCTACCTGTGACCCGCTGCCTGTGACTGCGGGCCTCACCCGAGGCTGCCGAGCTCGCGGCGGGCGTGCTCGCGCAGGACGATGAGCGTCTCGACGAGCCGACGCCGCTGGTCGGGGGCGAGCGGCCCGGCGAAATGCCGCTCCAGGGTCGCGGCGTGCACCCGCAGCGCCTCGGCCAGCTTGGCGCGTCCGGCGTCGGTCAGCTCCACCAGCTGCCGCCGCCGGTCGCCGGGCGCGGCGTGCCGCCGCACGTACCCGGCCTCCTCCATGCGGTCGACCAGGCGGGTCGTCCCGCCGCTGGTCAGGATCATCTGCTCGGCCAGGCGGCCCATGGTCAGCGGCCCGCCGGCGTCCGACAGCCGCAGCAGCACCTCGAACATCACGTGCCGGATGCCGCACCGCCGCTCCAGTTCCCGGCCCGCGATCCGCTCCAGCAGCGCCGCCGCGCCCAGCAGCGCGCCGAATTCGCGAACGACTCCGTCCGCGCCCGCCCCCATGCCCGCTCCCTCCGCCGTCCTGCCCGCCGACAACGCGGGTGCGCCGCGCGCGCCTTCCCGCACGCGGCGCCCCGTGCCGGGACATCGATCAGTTGTCGCCGTCTTCACCGGTGGACGCCGCCCTGGACCGGTCCCCATCCGGGGCGGGGTCCGCGGCGTCCAGCGCCCGTTCGTCATTCTTGATACCGGTGCGGCGCGGGTCCGCCGCTCCGGGGACGGTCATGCCGGGACGTCCTCTGGACTGCGGCCCTTCAAAGGCTCGGGCGCGGTCTCCCCCAGCGGGCGGGTCCGGGGCAGGACGGTGAGGGCGATGAGGGCGGCGGCGACCAGAAGCGCCGCGCCGAGGGTCAGGCCGAGCGCGTAGCCGTCGGTGAGGCTCTCGGGCGTGACTACCCGGCCGGTGCGGTGATGGGCCGCGGTGCCGAGGGCGGCGAGCCCGAACGAGGCGCCGATCTGGCGCGAGCTGTTGAGCAGGGCCGAGGCGGTGCCGGCCTCGCGGGACGCGACGCCGGCGGTGGCGACGGAGACGAGCGGTCCGAGGTAGAGCCCGAAGCCGAATCCGGCGCCGATCGAGGGGCCCAGGACGTCGGTGGCGAAGGCGCCGTCAGCGCTGATCATGCCGAACCAGGCGAAGCCCGCCGCGGTCAGCAGGCCGCCCATGACCAGGAGCGTCCGGGGAGCGAGACGGTACCCGAGCTTGACGGCGAGCACGGACCCGGCGACCACGGCGAGGGCGAACGGCACGAACATGAGTCCGGTCAGCGCCGCCCCGTGCCCGAGGACCCGTTGCAGGTAGAGGGACATGAAGTAGAAGGACGAGGCCATGGTGGCGCCGACCAGCAGGTTGGCGGCGTTGGCGCCGGCGACCGAGCGGTTGGCGAACAGGCCGAGCCGGACCAGCGGTTCCCGGCGGGTGGTCCGCTCGACGAGCAGGAACGCGGCCAGCAGCGCGGCGGCGACCGCCAGGGTCGTCACGGTGGCCGCCGAACCCCACGGGTGCCGGTCGGTGCGGACGATGCCGAACACCAGCAGGGTCATGCCCGCCGTGGCCAGCACGGCGCCGAGCGCGTCCGGGCGGCCGCCGCGGTCCGCGGGCGCGTCGGCGGCGACGCCCCGCCAGGCCAGGGCCAGCGCGCAGGCGGCCATCGGCACGCTGACGAACATCACCCAGCGCCAGCCGGCGTACTCGGTGAGCAGGCCGCCGATCAGGACGCCGAGGGCGCCTCCGGCGGCGTTCGTCGCGCTCCAGACGCCGAAGGCCCGCACGCGGGCGCGTCCCGTGGGGAACGCGGCGGTCAGCACCGCCAGCGCCGCCGGCGCCAGCGCGGCCGCCCCGACGCCCTGCGCCGCCCGGGCGGCGACCAGATGGCCGGGCTCCTGGGCGAAGCCGCCGCCGAGGGAGGCCAGGCCGAACAGCCCGAGCCCGAGCAGCAGGACCCGCCTGCGGCCGTACCGGTCGGCGGCCTTGCCGCCGAGGAGCAGCAGCCCGCCGAAGGTGAGGGCGTAGGCGTGGATCACCCAGGTGAGCCCCACCGCGCCGAAGCCGAGGCCGGCGGCGATCTCCGGAAGCCCGACGTTCACCACCGACAGGTCCAGCGACACCATGAACTGCACGACGGCCACCGCGGCGAGGACGAGCCCCGGCCGGGCGTCCGCCTCGACGGCCGGCCGTCCGCTCGGCGATTGTGTGCGCGTCACCACGGCTCAGTCCTCCGCGGTGGTCCGGTGGCGGCGGATGCGCCTGGACCGGGGGTCGACGGGTTGGGCGACGGTCGGCGGCTCACCGGGCTCGCGGCGCCGGACCCGCCCGTGGATGCAGATCACGTCCATGCCCGACATCGTGGAGTTCGGGCCGGTCGAGGTCACCGTCCCGCGGAAGACACCTGCGCATGGCACCCGGGAAGCACGGTCGGCCGGACTACTCCGCCGGGAGTAGCCGCCGGTTCCGACTCGCCGACGAGGCCCCCGCGGCGATCAAGCCTTTACTCTGCAGCAGTGAGCCTCATGCACAGGTGGCGGCCGCTCGCGCAGGACGCCCTGCTCGCCGCGGCGATGGCCGTCCTGCTGTCGGTCAGCGTGGTCATCACGCCGCGCGGGGGCGCGCCGGATCTCGCGGCCGCCCTCGTCGGCTCGCTCGCGCTCGTCGCCTGGCGGCGGGCGCCCCTGGTGGCACTGGCGGTCGCCACGGCCTGCATGCTCGTCGTCGCGGCGCGCGTCCAGCCGGGCCCGCCGGCGGCCTTTCCCGTGCTGGTGTCGGTGTTCGCCGCGGTCAGGGACGGCCATCGGGTGGCCGCGGCGCTGGCGGGCGTGGTCTACCTGGGGGTCGACCTGGCGGTGAACGCGCCCGGCGGCGACGGCGTCCCGGAGAACCTGGAGAACCTCCAGTACAGCTCGCTGCTGCTCGGCTGGTTCGTGGCGGCCGGCGTGGCCGCGACGGTGACCCGGCACCGGCAGGCGTACCTGGAGGAGGCCGAGCGGCGGGCCGCCGAGGCCGAACGCACCCGCGAAGAGGCGGCCCTGCGCCGCGCGGGCGAGGAACGGCTGCGCATCGCCAGGGAACTGCACGACTCGCTCACCCACAGCATCTCGGTCATCAAGGTCCAAGCCGGAGTGGCCGTCCACCTGGCGCGAAGGAACGGCGAGGAGGTGCCGCCCGCTCTGCTGGCCATCCAGGAGGCCAGCAGCGACGCCATGCGCGAACTGCGCGCCACCCTGGAGGTGCTGCGCGCCCCCGAAGGCGCCGGCGACCCCGGCGATCCGGACGGCTTCGGCGGCGAGGCCCCCTCGGCCAGCGGTCTCGACCGGCTCGACGACCTGGTGCGGCGGGCCCGCTCGACCGGGCTGCCGGCCACGGTGACGATCTCCGGCACGCGGCGGACGCTGCCCGCCGAGGTGGACCGGGCGGCGTACCGGATCGTCCAGGAGGCGCTCACCAACGTCTCCCGGCACGCCGACGGGGCGGCCGCGACGGTGCGCGTCGACTACGCGGACGGGGAGCTGGTCGTCCAGGTCGACGACGACGGCCCGGCCCGCCCGGACGCGCCGCCCGTGCCCGGCACGGGCCTGCTCGGCATGCGCGAGCGCGTCGCGGCGCTCGGCGGCCGGCTGCGGGCCGAGCCCCGCCCCGAGGGCGGCTTCACCGTCCGCGCCGAACTCCCCCTCGGGGACGCCACATGATCCGCGTGCTGCTCGCCGACGACCAGGCGCTCATCCGCGGCGGCTTCCGGGCGCTGCTGGAGGCCGAGGACGACCTGGAGGTGGTGGCCGAGGCCGCCGACGGCGAGCGGGCCGTCGCGCTCGCCCTCGAGCACCGGCCCGACGTCGCGCTCGTCGACATCCAGATGCCGGTGATGGACGGCATCGAGGCGACCCGGCTGATCGCCGCCGACGAGCGGCTGCGCGGCGTCCACGTCGTGATCCTCACCAACTACGGACTGGACGAGTACGTCGTCGCCGCGCTGCGCGCCGGCGCCTGCGGCTTCCTGGTCAAGGACACCGAGCCCGCCGACCTGCTGCAGGGCGTGCGGGTCGCGGCCCGCGGCGACGCGCTGCTGTCCCCCTCGATCACCCGCCGCCTGATCGCCGAGTACGTGGCCCGCCGCCCCGAGCCCGCGCCCGAGGCGCTCGCCGTGCTGACCGACCGCGAGCGCGAGGTGACCGCGCTGGTGGCCCGCGGCCTGTCCAACGACGAGATCGCCGCCCACCTGGTGATCAGCCCGACCACCGCCAAGACGCACGTCAGCAGGGCGATGACCAAGCTCGGCGCCCGCGACCGCGCCCAGCTCGTGGTCTTCGCCTACGAGTCCGGCCTCGTCACTCCGCGGCGCGGCTGACCGCCGCGCCGCTCGATCGCCGCCGTCGGATCGGTCGCCGCCGTTCAGTCGCCGCCGTCGGACGCGCCGCCCTTGCCGGTGGACGTCGCACCGGGGGACGGCGAGCCGGTCGGCACGGCGCCCAGCGTGGCGGAGTCCTTGTTCTGGTCGTTGACGCCCGAGGCGTACTGCTTGGTCACCTTCCACTCGCCGTCGATCTTCGCCAGCGCCAGCCGGAGCAGCGTGGCGGGTTGCTCGGTGGACTCCTGCTTGCTGCGGACCGTGATGTCGACCGAGACCACGGCCGTGGCGAACCGGTCGTCCACGCTGCCCACGAACACCTGGTTCGTCTTGGACGACAGCGCGACGTCGGGGTTGTCGCGGAACGTGCTGCCCAGGTTGGGCAGCGTGGTGGTCCTGAAGGACTCCAGCAGGTCGCCGCCCATGAGCTTTTGGGCCTTGTCCATCTGCGACCGGTAGTTGGCCGCGTCGTAGGTCAGCGCCGCGTCGCCGTAGGCGGCGGCGACCTTGGCCACCTCCTCGCGCGCGTCCCGGGCGGCCGACAGCGCGGACGCGCTGCGCCACTGCCAGATCGCCAGCGTCGCCAGCGCCGCGGTCAGCAGGACGACGACGGCCGCCGCGACCCGCGGGCGTTCGAGGCCGGGCGGCGTCCTGCGCGCTCGCGAGCCGCCGTCGTCCTCTTCGGGAGGATCCTTCTTCGCCGGGCGCGCCCTCGCGGATCGCGCGTTCCGGGGCGAGGGCTCCTCGGCCTCGGCTCTCCCGGACTTCTCGACCGTGCGCTCCCCGCTCTCTTCCGCAGCGTCCTCCTCCGCCTCGATGGCGTCCAGGACCTCGTCGAGGTCCTCGTCGTCGAGCACTTCGATGACGCGGACCCGCCGCCTGCGACGCGGCCGGGCGGAGGGCGCGTCGCCCGCACCGTCGGAGCGTCGCGCGGCGGCGTCCTTCTCCGCGCGCGTCTCGGGGGCCGTCTCCTCCTCTGCCGCGCCGCCGGCGGCGGGCGCCGCGGCGTCCTCGGTGACGTCCTTGGAAGGCTCGGCTGTCACAGGCGCTCCTCGGGGTCGGGGTCATCTTCTGCCGCGCCGCGGGCGGGGCAGGCGGGACAGGACGGACACGGAGCCCGCCATCACCCTGATCAGCACCAGCAGGGCCACCAGCGGCGGCAGGTACAGCAGCCATCCGGGCGGCCCGCCGGACTCCTCGTCCGCGGACCGACCGGCGGCGGTGCGCGCCTGCAGCTCTTGCTGGAGGGAAGGGTCCTGCTGGAGGGAAGGGTCGTGCGTGGGGATGGTCTCCCCGGGGTTCTTGGCCTTGACGGGCTTCTGCGCGGTCACACCCGGCTGCCGTCCGTCCGGGCAGTCGGGGATGGCTCCCACGCGCGGCTGCGGCAGCGGATACCGGTACTCCAGGGCGGCCTGCTTCTCCAGGGTCACCAGGAAGACCACGTTCAGCACCGGCTTGCCCTGGTCCCGCCCGATGACGCTGCGCAGGACCTCCTGGAGCCGCGGCGCCATCTCCAGCGTCCGGCGCAGGTCGGTCAGCGGGTCGGGGTTGTGGCGGCGGATCCCCCAGTGCGCGAGGGTGTCGACGGCGCATTCGATGTCGGGCGTCGTCGTGTCCAGCAGGTCGTTGACGGTGTCGAGCAGGCGGGGCCCGTCGTCGCGCAGCCGGGCGAGCTCGCCGCGGACCTGCCGCAGCGCCGCGGTCAGCGCGGCCAGGTCGTCGACGCCCGCGCCGAGGTCGCCGCGGTGCCGGTTGAGCACCCGGGTGATCGCGCCGAGGTCCTTGGTGAGGCCGTCCAGCAGCTCGCTGTCGTCGGCGAACGCGGCGGTCAAACGGTCGGAGCCGCGGATGATCCGCCGCAGCGAGCCGTCCCGCCCGGACCAGCCCTCGGCCAGCTCATGGGTGAGGATCCGGGCGTCCTCGGGGTCGACGGCCTCCAGGGAGTCGATGACGGACGCGAACAGGTCGCTGTACTTGGGCGGCACTTTCGTCTTCGACACCGGGATCACCGCGCCGGGAGGCAGCGGCGGCGCGTCGCCCTGGCCGGGGCCGGGCGTCAGCTCCACCACGGGCTCGCCGACGGCCGACTTGCGCGCGGCGGCCGCGGTGACGCCTCGGGGGATCTTGACGCCGCGGTCGATGTCGAGCCGGACCGCCACCCTGTCCCCGGCCAGCCGCACCGAGTCGATCTTGCCGACGCGCACGCCGAGGTAGTCCACCTCGAAGCCGGGGTGCAGGCCCGGCGACGACGCGAACTCCACGGTGATGTGGTACGGCCGGTCGATGAAGTCGAAGTGGACGACGTTGCGGAACGCCCACACCACCATGACCGCGGCCAGGACGGCGAACACCGCGAGGTTGACCGCCACGCGCCGGGTCATCGCGGCCGCCCCAGGATCTTGTCGAGGTCGGGCAGGGCCTTGTCCAGCTCCCCGGGCAGCCTCGCGTCCCGCCCGGCTTCCCCGCCGCTCTCCCGGCCGCCGCCTCGCTTTGCGGCTCGGCCGCCGTCGTCGCCGACCAGACCGGGGACGACCGGCGTGCCGTCCGGCCACACGACCTTGACCAGCGGATACAGCAGCAGCTGACCGTCGTAGGTGGCCAGCGGCAGCTTCCGGGAGAACGTCACCAGGCCGTTGACGAGATCGGTGAGGCGCCGCCGGTTCCCGGCGAGCGTGGCCAGCACCGCGTCCAGGTCGCGCAGCAGCGTCCGGAACCGCTGGAGCCGCCCCTCCAGCACCTTGTCGTCGAGCTGGACGGCGAGCTCGGTGAGGCGCCGCACCGTGGTGAGGATCTTCTCCTTGTTCTCGTCGAGCATCCGGGCGGTCTTCTCCAGCTCGGCGGGCGTGCGTTCCAGCTCGCCGCGGCCGCGGGCCAGGGACCGGCCCAGTTCGGCGAGCCGGTCGACCGACCGGCCGAGCTCGGCACGCTGCCGGGCGAACACCGCGAGCAGGTCGTTCGTCTTGGCGACGGCGGTGTTGAGCCTGCCGCCGTTGCCGTCCAGGGCGGCGGCCCCGGCGTTGACCACCGTCGCCACGTCGTCGCCGGCGAGCGCCTTGAGCAGCGGTCCGGCCTGCCCGACCACCTGCTCGAACGACGGCTGCACGCTGGTGTCGGAGATCTGCGCGCCGTCGGGCAGGAACGGCCCGCGGTCGGTGCGGCCGCCCGGAGGCAGCGTCAGGTCGACGTAGTTCTCGCCGAGCAGCGAGGTCATCTTGATCTCGGCGCGGGTGCCGCGCGGGATCCGGTACCCGTCCTTGATCGACATGGTGACGGTGGTCCGGAAGGTGCGCTTGTCCAGCCGCACGTCGGTCACCGAGCCGATCGTGACGTCCGACATCTGCACGCTGTGCCCGGCGACGAGCCCCTGCACGTCGTCGAACGTCGCGGTGAGGGTCAGCCCGCCCTTGGGCGCGCCGGCCGTCCGGATGGAGCAGCCGGCGAGCAGCCCGGCCAGCAGCACGGCCGCCAGCAGGACGGCGGCCGGCGCGGACGCCCCGGGCGCCGCCCGTCTGCCTTTGGACGCGCCCGGCGCCCTTCGCCGCCCGGCGAACAGCTCGAGCGCGGTCCGCCTCCCGGTGCTCATCCGCCACCTCCCCGCGGGGCGCCGTCGCGCCGAGCGCCGTCCGTCCCGTTCTGCCAGGGGCAGTTGGAGTTCGGAGGCGGCAGCGGGCACGCGACGTCGTCGTCGTTCAGCAGCCCTTTCAGCCACGTGCGAAGGAACGCGTCGGTGGCGAAACGGATCTGCAGCGACTTGGTCGTGGGGCTGTAGCCGCCGATCAGCGCCTCGTTGATTCCGGGGAGCGCGTCGATGAGCTGCGCGACCTGCCGGGAGTTGCCTTTGAGCATCAGCGCCGTGCGGGTGAGCACGGCCAGGTCGTACGGCAGCCGCCCCTTGTACTCGTCCAGCAGCTCGGCGCTGTGGTCGGCCAGGTCCAGGATGCCGCGGATCAGCTCCTTCAGCTCGCCGCGTTCGGCGCTGAGCACCCGGGCGGCCTCGGCGAAGTCGTGGATCATCTGGCCGAGCACCTGCTCGCGGCCGCGCACCACCCCGGCCAGGCGGTCGAGGTTCCGCGCGACCTCGATCAGCTCGCGGTCCTGCCCGGCGACGTTCTCCACCAGGCGGGCGCTCTGCTCGAGCGTGGCGTTGAACAGACGTCCGTTGCCCTCGAAGGAGCGGGCGGCGCGGTCGAGCGCGGTGCGGGTCTTGGTGGGGTCCAGCGCGGTGGCGAGGTCGGTGAACGAGGTGAGCGCGTCGTCGACCTCGACGGGCACGTGCGTGCGCTCGATCGGGATCACGTTGCCGGTCTCGACCGGCTGGCCGGGCTTCCACGGCGGGTGCAGGATCAGGTTGCGCTCGCCCACCAGGTTCAGCGGGACGATCGACGCCCGCACGCCGCGCGGCAGCCGGATGTCGCGGCGCAGGTGGAAGGTGACCTTGACGCGGTCGCCCTGGGGCTCGACCCGGTCCACCAGGCCCACGTCCGCGCCCATGATCTTGACCTTGGACTCCTTGTAGAAGGAGCGGGCCTTGGGGAAGTAGGCCGTCATCGTCCGCTGCCCGGCGGACTGCCGCTGGACGATCGAGCAACCGCCCAGGGCCGCCGTCAGCGTCAGGCACAGTCCCGCCAGCACGGCGCGGCGCAGGGCGGCGGACGCCGGTCGTCGCATCTAGTCGCCCCCTTCCCGTCCGGTGGCGGCGCCCTTCGCCCCGGCGGGCGGCCGCCGCGTGGAGACGGGGCCGGGCGGCTGCAGCGGGCCGAGGCCGGTGAGCACGCCCTCGATCCAGTCGCCGTTGCCCTTGACGCCCGCCACCTGCAGCAGCGTCGGGCCGATCAGCGCGAAGTCGGTGTTGAGGGCGTCCATGTTGGGCGCCAGCCGGGTGGTCAGCAGGTGCAGGTCGTCCAGCAGGGCGTTGATCTCCCGCTGGTTGCGCTCGATGACGTCGGACAGGGTGCGGACGGTGCGGCTGCCCCGCCCGATGGTCGCCGCCAGCTCGTCGCGCCGCCGCACCAGCGCCTGGAGCAGCACCCGGCCGGCGTCGATGATCTCTCGGAGCTGGGCGTCCTTGGCGGCCAGCGTGCCGGTGAGCCGCCGGCTGTGGTCGATGAGCCGGCGCACCTCGGGCCAGGAGTCGTTGAGGGTGCGCGCCAGCTCCTGCACGTTGACGAGCATCCGGCGCAGCTTCGCCGCGTCCGGCGACTCGATCTTGCTGATCTCCTCCAGCAGCCGGTCGATGCTGCGCCGGTCGAGGCGGCCGACGATGTTCTGCGCGCCCTCGATGGCGTCCGGGACGGTGAACGGCACGCTGGTGCGCTCCAGCGGGATGCGCCGCCGCGCCTCGGGCAGCTCGGCCATCGTCGGCTCGGTGACCGGGCCGGACAGGCGCAGGTAGCGGCCGCCCAGCAGGGTGGTGGTCTGCACGTCGGCGTGGGTCTGCGCGCCGAGGTCGATGCCGGCGTCGACGTGCCAGGTGATGATGACGTGGCCCTGGTCGAAGTCGGGTTCCACCGAGGTGACGCGTCCGACCTTGACGCCCGCGAGCCGCACGTCGTGGCCGGGTTTCAGCCCGCCGGTGTCGGCGAACACGCCGCTCATGGTGTAGCCGCGGTCGAACAGGTGGAGCTGCCCGACGGCGAAGGCGAACACGCAGCCCGCCGTCAGCGCCGTCAGCGTCACGACCGCCACGATCCGGTGGTTGACGTCGCGCAGGGATTTCCACGCCATCAGCGCTCACCCCGCAGAATGCGTTTCAGCCGTTCGAGGTCCTCTTTGGTGGGGCCGTTGGACGCCCCGCCCGAGCCCTGCGCTCCGGGCAGCTGCATCGGGAACGGGCACGGCCCCTGGACGACGTTGAGGCACAGCGCGTTGGTGCGCATGTAGCGGCCGCCGTTGACGGCGGCGAACAGCTGCCGCATGGTCAGCGGCAGCTGCTGGACCATCCGCTCGAGCTGGTCGACGTTCTCCCGGAAGGTGTCGGCGAACACCCCGAGGTTGCGGATGATCCGCGACAGCTGGGCGTTGTCGCCGCCGAGCACCCGGTCGAGGTCGGCGGTGACGCCGGAGACCTGGACGAGGGCGTCCTCCAGCAGCCGGTGGTTGCCCGCGAAGACCTCGGTGAGCTCCTTGAGGTGGTCGACGCTCGCGGCGATCTGCCGGTCGCGGGCGGCGACGGCGGCGGAGACGGTCTCGTAGTCGTCGATCATCCGTTCGATCGTCCGGCGGCGCGCCGACAGCGTGCGCAGCAGCGCGTCCAGGTTGTCGACCATCAGCTCGACGTTCCGCGCGTTGCCGTCCAGCGCCTGCGCCAGCGCGAAAAGGATCTTGTTGAGCTGGGCGGGGTCGAGGTTGCGGGTCAGCGGGCCCAGGCTGTTGACGATCTCGCCGAGGTCGACGACCGAGCGGGTGTGCGGCACCCGCGCGCCGTCGCCCAGCCGGGCCCGGCTGCGGCCCGGCTCCAGGTAGACCACGCGCTGCCCCGCGACGTTGCGCCAGCGGATCGCGGCGGTGGAGTCGGCGGGGATGCGCACGTCGTCGTCGATCGCCATGCGCACCACGGCCTTGCCGTCGCGCACCGCGATGTCGTCGACCCGCCCCACCGGGGCGCCCGCGATCTTCACCGTGTCGCCCTCCAGCAGCCCGGTGACGTCGTCGAACACCGCGGTCAGGTGGTATCGGGGGCGCAGACTGGTGCCGAGGATCTGCTGGCCGATGACGAACGTCAGCAGCAGCGTCAGCGCGGCGAACACGGCGAACTTCAGCGTGACGCCCGGCGCGGGGCCGCGGCCGCGCCGGGACCTGCCGCCCGCGCCGCGCCGCCCGATGCCGAGGCCGCGCAGGACGACGGCGCGCAGCCCGCTCACCGCCGCACCACCGTCGTCACCGGCTGGTCGAACGCCGTGCGCGTCGGCGTCGTGGGGCACAGGTCGACGAACGTCTGGCACAGGTCCAGCGGCAGCGTGTCGACCACCTGCGCGAGCATGACGCCCTGGGGGCCGGGCACGCGGATGACCTGCGCCAGCAGGCCGAAGAACCCGTCGAGGTTGTCCAGCAGCAGCGGGATGCGGTCGCGGCGGGACGCCAGCACCGCGGCGGTGTCGCCCGCGCCGTCGATGACCGCGCCCAAGTCGGCGCCGTGGTCGCGCAGGGTCGCGCCGACCTTGCCGGCCAGTTCCGCGGACTCGTCCAGCAGCCGCGTAACCTTGTCGGGGCGTCCGCTGAGGGCTGGCGACAGCCGGTTGAAGTCGCGGGACAGGCCGGTCACGGTGTCGCCCCTGCGGGCGAGCTCGCCGGACAGCCCGTCCAGGTCGCCGATCAGCCGTCGGATGACCTCCCGGTTGGCGTGCGCGGCGTCGATCACCGCACCGCCGTTGCGGATGGCGCGGCGCAGCGCGGGCCCCTCCCCGGCCAGTCCCGCCCCGAAGGTGCGCAGGATCGCGGTCACCTCGTCGGGGTTGACGGCCCGGGTGAGCCGGTAGGCGGGCCAGGCGGTCTCCGACAGCTCGCGCGGGTCCTGGGTGCGGGCGATGCGCCCGCCGTCGGCCAGGTAGGGGCCCTTGCCCTCGCCCCTGCCGAGGTCGAGCGCCACGTCCTTGGGGCCGAACACCGACACCGGCTCGATGCGGGCGCTCGCGGTGCGGGGCACGCGCACGCCCTTGTCCAGCCGCAGCCGCACCGTCACCCGGCCGTCGCGCTCCAGGCGCACCCGGTCGACGGTGCCGACGGTGATGCCGCGGATCTTCACGTCCGACCGGCCGGGGTCGAGGCCCTGCCCGGCGCGGCCGAACGAGGCGGTGTAGTACGTCGAGCCGGCGGTGTCCTCCCGGGCCCCGGCGGCCAGCAGCGCCGCCCCGGCGGCGATCACCCCGGCCCCCACGAGGCCGAACGCCAGCCGCGACCGCGCCGACAGGGTCTCCTCGCTCATGCGCGCCTCCCCGTCGTCCCCGGCGCCCCGGCGGCCCGGCTCATCCGGTGAGCCTCACGGTTCCGCCGTGCCCCCAGAAGACGTAGGACAGGACCAGGTTCATCAAGATCATGAGGATGGTGGACTCCCGGATCGCACGGCCCGCGGCCACCCCGACGCCGACCGGCCCGCCGGCGGCGTAGTAGCCGCGGTAGCAGTGCACGAACATCACGATGAACGCGAACACCGCGACCTTGACGGCGCTGTAGAAGACGTCGATCGGCGGCAGATAGAGGTTGAAGTAGTAGTCGTAGATGCCGGGCGACAGCCCGAAGTACTCGATGGTGATCAGCCGGGTGGCGGCGAACGCCATGAACAGCGACACCAGGTACAGCGGCACCAGCGCGATCACTCCCGCGGCGACCCTGGTGCACACCAGGTAGGCCAGCGAGTTGATGCCCATGACCTCCAGGGCGTCGATCTCCTCGGAGATGCGCATCGCACCGATCTCGGCGGTGAAGCCGGTGCCCACCTGCGCCACCAGCGCCACCCCGGCGATGATCGGGGTGACCTCGCGGACGTTGGAGTAGCTGGCGACCAGGCCGGTGAACGCCTCGGCGCCGATCCGCTCCAGCCCCGGGTAGCCCTGCAGGCCCACCATGGCGCCGGTGGCCAGCGACATGGTGGCGATCACGAAGATCATGCCGCCGCCGATCACCAGCGCGCCCACGCCCACGGTGATGTCGCTGACCTGCCGGGCCAGCGTCCTGCCGTACTTGCGCCGCAGCACGATGTCGACCAGCAGGTGGTACAGCACCCGGCCGAGGAACACCGGCAGGTTCAGCGACGCGCCCAGCCCGGCGGCGCGTCCGCGCACCGCGCGGCCGAGCCTGCGTACGGGGGAGATCGCGACCATTCAGAACCTCGGCGGGTACAGCACCTGGTAGATCATCGTGATCACGTAGTTGGCGGCGAACACCACGATCGAGGTGACCACCACCGCCCGGTTGACCGCGCGTCCCACCCCGACCGGCCCGTAGTCGCAGTTCATGCCCATGTGGCAGGCCACCGCCGCGGCGATGAAGCCGAAGACCCACGCCTTGAACAGGGTGACCACCAGGTCGGAGAACTGCAGCAGGGTGGTGGCGCCGTCGAAGAACGCGCCGGGGCTGACGCCCTGCTGGACGACGTTGAAGTAGTAGCCGCCGAGCACGCCGGCCAGGATCACCACCGAGCACAGCAGCGCCGACACCGTGCTGGCCGCCCACAGCCGCGGCGTGACCAGGCGGTGGACGGGGTTGATGCCCATGACCTCCAGGGCGGCCAGCTCGTCGCGGATGTTGCGCGCCCCCATGTCGGAGGTGATGGCCGAGCCGCCCACGCCGGACACCAGCAGCGCCGAGGCCAGCGGGGCGACCTGCTGGATCATCGCGGCGACCAGCAGCGCCCCCGTGCCGGACTGGGCGCCCAGCTGCCGGGCGATGTCGCCGACCTGCAGCGAGATGGTGGCGCCCAGCGGGATCGCGATCAGCATGACCGGCAGGCTGGTGACCCGGGCCAGGAACCAGCACTGCTCGATGAACTCGCCCCACCACTGGCGCAGGTCCCAGGTGCGGCGCAGTCCCTCCAGGAACGTCACGCACAGCAGCCCGGTCTCGTCGAGCGCCCGCTCGACGCGCCGCCGGGCCAGGTCGGGGGCCCGCGCCAGGCCCGTGACGAGCGAGGGGGCCATCAGCCGGATCCCTTCCCTGCGGGGGCGAGGGGAAGGAGCATTCCAGCCCTCCTTTGTGCTCGGACGTTCGCGCCCATCCGAAGTGATCACCCGTCCCTCACGGGCGCGACCGCCCGCGGAGGCATCGGTGTGATCTGGAGCACTCTATGCCAGAAAGCTCTAAGAAGCGAGTACTTACACCGGTATTGTTCTACGGATACGATCGACCGGTGCGAAGCTCTGTGCCGAGATCCGTGGACGATCCGCTGGTCAGCGGTGTCCAGGAGCGCTGGGCCGAGCGCGGGCTCCCCGGCACGCCCTGGCCGTTCATGGCGATGTGCTCGGTGGCCCGGCTCCACCACCTTCTCACCAAGGCCCTGGAGGCGGAGCTGGAACGGCTGGACCTCGGCCGCACCGGCTACTTCCTGCTGACCATGCTGGCGCTGACCGCGGAGGGGCGCGCCCGGCTCGGCACCCTCAGCCGGCTGATGATGATCCACCCGACCACCGTGAAGCTGGCCGTCGACCAGCTGGAGGCGGCCGGTCTGGTGTCCCGCCGCCCGCACCCCACCGACCGGCGCGCCACCCTGGTGTTCATCACCGAGACGGGACGCGAGCGCGCCGCGGCGGCCAACCGGGCGCTGGAGTCCCCCGACGGGGCGCTCGGCGCGTTCGCCGGGCGGCACCGCGAGATCTTCGAGGCGCTGCAACCGGCCCGGCTGGCGGCCGGCGACGCCGAGATGGTGCAGGACGACATGAACCGGACGTGACCCGACGTCCGTACCTGGTCCACGACGGCCAAATCCGACGGGTGATGAGGCAATCTACTCCCATGCCTGACAGCCACGGCACGCGCAGACGCGCTCCCGCGTCACATCCGCAGGGCCCCTCCCGGCGTGGCCGGGCAGGACGGGCGGCAGGCCGCGCGGGAGGCGCGCCGCGCGACTTCGAACCCCCCGCGTCCCCGCATGGCGCCGCCCCCTACGACGCGGGCCCATACGACGCCGGCCCATACGGCGCCGGCCCGTACGACGACCCCCGCGACGTCCCGTACGGCTCTTCCCACGAGGCCTTCCGCAGCCTGTCGTACGACGACGACCCGTCCGACGGCGCCTACCACGCGCCGCCGCCCCCGCGGCGGCGCCGCCGGTTCCTGCGGCTGCTCACCGGCAACGTCGCCATCACGGTGGCGGCGCTCGGCGCGGTCCTGGCCGCCGTCGTGCTGGTCGACTGGCACCGGATCGCGGACGACACCGAGCCGCCGCCGGGCACCGAGCACCTGTCGACCAACGACATGCTGGCGATGATGTCCGCGTCCGACATGGACCCCATCGCCGCCGACGCCATCGCCCAGGCCAAGAAGCGCGCCTACGAGCGGCACCAGCGCGAGCTGAAGGCGCTGCGGGAGAAGGCCAAGCGCGACGCCGCCGCCCGCGCCAAGCTGAAAGCCCAGCGCGAGCGCGAACGCCTGGCGCGGATCAACCCCACCGCCGCGCAGAACAAGGCGTACGGCCGGAAGATGAACGCGCTCAAGGGCTGGGACCGCTGCTGGCCCTCCCTGGAGACCCTGTGGAACCACGAGAGCAGCTGGAACGAACGCGCCGTGAACGCCTCCAGCGGCGCGTACGGCATCCCGCAGGCCCTGCCCGCCTCCAAGCTGGCCAGCGCGGGCCCGGACTGGCGGACCAGCTCCCCCACCCAGATCGCCTGGGGGCTCAGCTACATCAAGGCCCGCTACAAGGACCCCTGCCGGGCGTGGGCCTTCTGGCAGCGCAACCACTGGTACTGAGATCCGGGTGATCGGGGACGAGGCGGACACCGGCGCGGCGGGCGCGGCGGCCGGGGTGCGCCGCGCGACCGCCGCCCGTGAGGCACGATGTGAGCATGCGGACGAGCAGGGCCCGGCACTCGGGGAACGGCGGCGGCACGGGCGAGGGCACGGGACGGCAGTGGGCGCGGGCGGACGCCACCCGCCAGGCGCTGCTGACGGCCGCCCTGGAGGTCTTCGCGGACCGCGGCTACGCCGACGCCGGCATCGCCGAGATCGTCGAACGGTCCGGCATCAGCGTGGGCAGCCTCTACCACCACTACGGCGGCAAGGCCGGCCTGTACCTGGCGCTGTGGGAGGAGCTGAGCGCCGAGCAGGAGCGCAGCGCCGCCGAGGCGGTGGCCGCGGCCCGCGCGAGCGGCGAGCGCGACCCGATCGCCCTGTTCATCGCCGGGGCCCGCGCCTACCTGCGGGTCTGCTGGGAGCGGCGGGAGGCGGCCCGGCTGTTCCACGGCGGCGAGGGCCCGTCCGGCTTCTCGCTGATGCGCCGCACGCGGGCCCGCCAGTGGATCGGGCAGAACACCAAGCTGCTGCGCGGCACCGAGGACGCCGGACGCACCGGCCAGGTGCTCAGCCTGGTGCTGACCACCGTCATCGGCGAGGCGGGCCGGGAGATCGCGCTCGCCGACGACGAGGACGAGGCCGCCGAGATCATCGAAGAGGTCTGCCGCATCCTCATCCGGCTGGCCGGGTGACCCGGCCGGCGATGCGGTCGGCGACGCGGCCGCCGCCCTCCGCGCCGCACCGCCAATTCGCCTGCCCGATCCCCCTGTGTGCCGATAACCTGACCATCGGCCACGCGCACGCTGACAGGAGACCTGACCCACATGCCCACCTCCACGTGGTTCCGGCTCAACGTCGCCAAGCGCGAGCGGGTACTCGAAGCGGCGATGCGCGAGTTCGGTGAGCACGGGTATTCGACCGGCAGCCTGAACACCATCGCCCGCGAGGCCGGCATCGCCAAGGGCTCGTTGTTCCAGTACTTCTCCGACAAACTCGAGTTCTTCGCGTTCGTCTGCGACGAGACCTCGCGCCGCATCCGTGAGGAGATGGAACGCCGCATCGCCCGCCTGGACTTCGACCAGCCGTTCGACGACTGGCTGTTCGACGTGCTGTGCGAGTGGACCGAGTACATGGCGGACCATCCGCTCGAGCGCGCGGTCACCGCCGCCACCAACTTCGAGCTCGACAACACCGTCCGCTCGGTGGTGCGCGACACCGCCAACCAGCACTACCTGCAGGTCATCCACCC
Organism: Actinomadura viridilutea; assembly: GCA_003001795.1. GTDB lineage: Bacteria > Actinomycetota > Actinomycetes > Streptosporangiales > Streptosporangiaceae > Spirillospora > Spirillospora viridilutea. The sequence goes on from PVNI01000004.1 coordinate 68,735, forward strand.
GGTGCTGAAACTGTGGCAGGAGCGCGGCGACATCCGCCCGGACGCCGACCTCGACGTGCTGGCGACCGTCATGCTGATGACGCTGCCGCACCTGGCGCTGGCTCCCTACTACGACGGCCTCGACCCCGTCCTCGGGCTGCGCGGCCGCACCCCCGCCGAGCAACGCCCCGTCATCCGCCAGCTCATCTCCGGCTTCCGCCCCCTGTTCGCGCCCCTCACGTAGGCCGGAAATCCCTTTGCGGGCCCCACCGGCGCGGTGGGACGCTGCGCCGGTGACCGTTCCTCGGACCGAACTGCTGCTGCGCCAGCTGGACACCGCCTGGGCGCTGTTCGAGTACCACCTGAAGGACCTCGACGACGCGGCATGTCTGTGGGAGCCGGCGCCGCATTGCTGGACCGTCCGCCCGGACGAGCGGGGACGCTGGACCGCCGACTGGCAGGCGCCCGAGCCCGACCCGCTGCCCGCCGTCACGATCGGCTGGGTGACCTGGCACATCGGCTACTGGTGGACCACCGTCCTCGGGCACTGCTTCCGCGGCGGGGCGCCCGCGCGCGAGGAGATCGCCTGGCCCGGGTCCGCCGCCGCGGCGGCCGCGTGGCTGGGCGGGCTGAAGGACGCCTGGCGCGCGGAGCTGACCCGGCTCACCGACGCCGACCTGGACTCCGCCGAGCGCACGGCGGGGCTGCCGTGGGGCGGGGAGATGACGCTGGCGGACGTCGCGGGCTGGGTGACCGTCGAGCTGACCAAGAACGTCGCCGAGATCGGCCTGCTGCGCACCCTCTACGGCGCGCGAAACCGCACGTGAGAGGGGTCGCCCACCGCTGACCGGCGGGGCACACCTGTCTGGCCCCTCCGGACGCCTTGTGTGACAGGGGGTTGAACCGGGCGGCACGGTTCTGTTCTGATCACAGTCACGGATGCGTCACGACGGACCGGGGAGGCGGACGGGTGCTGTCGCGAACGGGGGGCGGAGCGGTCCTGGTCGGATTCGGCGCGGCGGCGGCCCTGGGGATGCTGGCGCCGCCCGCCCTCGCCGAACCCGTGCCGTCGCCGAGCGGGTCGCCGCCGTCCAAGGCGTCCGCTGGGCCGACCGCTGGGCCGACCGCCGAGCCGACCGGTGGAGCGACCGTCGAGCCGACCGTCGAGCCGACCGTCGAGCCGACCGTCGAGCCGACCGTCGGGCCCTCGCAGGAGCCGACCGAGGAGCCCTCCGAGGACCCGACCGAGGAGCCGTCGCCCTCGCCGACGCCCACGCCGAGCGATCCCCCGACCGGCGATCCCGCGCCCACCGATCCCCCGACGGGCGGGGAGCCGAGCGATCCGCCCGCCGACCCCGCGCCCGGCGACCCGCCGCCGAGCCAGAGCCCGAAGACGCCGGTGCTGTCGCTGCGCGTCTCCCTGTCGGCGCCGTCCGTGCGGCCCGGCGGCTCGCTGACCGCGACCTTCACGGTGAAGGCCGCGGAGGCGGCGGCCGAGGACGCCCGGCTCAGCGTCAACGCCGCCGACGTGACGGTGAAGCCGGGCAGCGTGGGGCTCGGCAAGGTCGATGGCGACGGACGCACCGCCCGCGTGAAGGTCCACGTGCCGTCGGACGCCCGGCCGGGCAAGGTGAAGCTGACCGCGATGGTCACCGCGGCCGAGGCCGAACCGGTGTCGCGGACCTTCACGTTCAGGGTGACCGGGGCGCCGTCCGGCGGCGGCTCCGGTTCGGGCCCCGGCACCGGATCCGGGTCCGCGCCGTCCCCGCCGACCGGCCTGCCGCCGCAGGTGGCGGCGCCGCTGACCGACTCCTCCGCGCCGATTCCGACGATCCGGTCGCCGCAGGTCGCCCTGCCGCCGGTGTCCGCGCCGCGGCTGGCGCCCACCCCGACGCCGACCGCGCCGGTGGCGGCGCTGCGCGCCATGCCGGAGGACGGCTGGGAGGCCGAGGAGCTGGCCGCGATCCAGGCCGGATGGCTGGCCGCCCTCACCGCGACGGGCGCCCTCGTGCTCGTCCGGGTGCGGACGGCGCGCCGCCGCGAGCTGAGCCGCGCCCGTCGCCTGTTCGCGGGCAAGCGCCTGACCGCGGCCCGGCTGCGCACCCTGCCCCCGCGGCCCGCCGGGCGGGGCCGCGGGCGCGCGTTCACCGGATGATCCCGTTCACCGGATGATGAGGTAGTCCTCCGGCTTGGCGCGGCGGGTCTGCGCCCAGAACTCGAAGGTGTGGCCGGGCCACAGGGTGCGGTTGACGCCGTTCTCGTCCAGGTACCAGCTCTGGCAGCCGCCCTCGCTCCACACCGCGCGGCGCAGGCGGCGCTGCATGCGGTCGTTGTACCGGCGCAGCGCCCCCGGCCGCGGCTCGAGGGCGTCGGCCCCGAGCCGCTGGAGCAGCCGCAGGCAGCTCAGCACGTGCTGGATCTGCACCTCGATCATGAAGACGACCGAGTTGTGGCCCAGACCGGTGTTGGGGCCCAGCAGGAAGAAGAAGTTCGGGAAGCCGGGAATGGTGGTGCCCCGGTACGCCTCGATGCCGTTCGCCCACGCCTCCTGGATCTTGAGGCCGCCGCGGCCCACCACGCGCTGCTCGGCCAGGGCGTCGGTCACCTTGAACCCGGTGCCGTAAATGATCGTGTCGACCTCGTGCTCGCGGCCGTCGGCGGTGACGATCGAGTGCTCGCGCACCTCGGCGATGCCGGCGGTCTCCAGCTCCACGTTGGGCCGCATGAGCGCCGGGTAGTAGTCGTTGGCCAGCAGCACCCGCTTGCAGCCGATGGTGTAGTCGGGGGTCAGCTTGGCGCGCAGCTCGGGGTCGGGGATCTGCCGCCGGAGGTGCCGCCGCGCCAGGCGCTCCTGGGGGCCGGACAGCCGCGGGTGGACGGTGAATCCGAGGGCGCGGGCCTCCAGCGCCCAGTAGATGGCGTAGCGGAACGCGCGGGCGGCGCCCGGGACCGTCTTGAACAGCGCGCGGACAGGCGCGGGGATGGTGAAGTCCGGCTTGGGCTGGATCCACGGCGGGGTGCGCTGGAACACCACGAGCCGTGCGGCCTTCTCGGCGACGCGAGGGACGAACTGGATGGCCGACGCGCCGGTGCCGATGACCGCGACGCGCTCGCCCCTCAGGTCGTGCGAGTGGTCCCATTCGGCGGAGTGGAACGCGGTGCCCTGGAACTTGTCGATGCCGGGCAGGTCGGGGTACTTGGGGATGTGCAGCGCGCCGATGGCGGACACGACCGCCCGCGGCCGCAGGACGGCGCCGTCGGCGGTGGTGACGTTCCAGCGCCGCGCCGCCTCGTCGTACTCCATCGCCTCCACCGCGACGCCGAAGCGGATGTGCCGCCTGACGTCGTACTTGTCGGCGGTGCGCTCCAGGTAGGCGCGGATCTCCGGCTGCGGCGCGAACATGCGCGACCAGCCGGGGTTGAGCTCGAAGGAGAACGAGTACATGTGCGACGGCACGTCGCAGGCGCAGCCGGGATAGGTGTTGTCATGCCAGGTGCCGCCGAGCGCCCGGCTCTTCTCCAGCACCACGAAGTCGTGGAAGCCGTGCCGCTTCAGCTGGATCGCCATGCCGAGCCCGGCGAAGCCGGCGCCGACGATGACGATCGAGGGGTTCCGCTCTCGCATGCCGTTGTCCCTCCCCATGACCTACTATGAGTAAGTTACTAGCGGTAGCTTACTGACGGTAGGTCTAATGAGTGGGATTCCGCTGTGAGCAGCGCCACGCCCGGCGGCGCCCCGGGTGACGCGTCGGGCCGGCCCCGGCGGCGCCGCATGTCGCGCGCGGAACGCGAGCGGCAGATGCTGGACGTGGCCGAGCAGGTGTTCGGCGAGCGCGGCTACCGGGGAACGTCCATGGACGAGATCGCCGAACGCTGCGGCGTGTCCAAGCCGATGCTCTACGAGTACTTCGGCTCCAAGGACGGGCTGCTGCTCGCCTGCATCGGCCGGGCCAAGGCGGAGCTGCACGAGGTCACCGAGAAGGCGATGGCCGGGGCGAGCACCCCCGACGACGTCCTGTGGCGCGGCATGCTCGCCTACTTCTCCTTCATCGACTCGCACAGCCGCCCGTTCGCGATGCTCCTGCAGGAGCCGCTGTCCGGGCCGCCGGAGACCGCCGAGGCGATCGAGGACACCCGCCGCCAGCAGAGCGAGCTGATCGCCGGGGTGCTCCGCGCGTTCGCCCCGGACGCGCCCGACACGGCGGTCGCCGCGTACACCCAGATCATCGTCGGGGCCTGCGAGCGGCTGGCGCTGTGGCGCACCCGGCACCCGGAGCTCACCGCGCAGGACGCGGCCCGCCACATGACCGACTTCTGCCGGCACGGCCTGGCCCCGTATCTGAACGCATCGCACCGGCGGGCGCCCGCTGAGTAGCGTGGGGATTCCCCGGTTCCCACTCGGAGGTGCCCATGCCCATCGCGCAGTTCGACGGAGCGCTGGCCGTCGTCACCGGCGCCGGCCGCGGCCTCGGCCGGGCCACCGCGCTGGCGCTGGCCGAGCGCGGCGCGACGGTCGTCGCCGCCGACCTCGATCGGCCCGCCGCCGAACGCACCGCCGCGCAGGCCGCCAAGCTCGGCGCCGGCGGCGTCGCCTACGAGGTCGACGTGTCGGACGCCGCGGCGATGGAGCGGTTCGCCGCATGGGTGCGCGCCGAGCACCGGGTGCCCGACATCGTGGTCAACAACGCCGGCATCCTGGTCAACGGCCCGTTCCTGGAGACGGGGCTGGACGACTGGGAGCGGATCGTCGGGGTCGACCTGTGGGGGGTGATCCACGGCTGCCGCCTGTTCGGCCGCCAGATGGCCGAGCGGGTGCGGGCGCTGCCCGTCCGCCCCGAGCCGCCCAACTTCGGCGGCCACATCGTCAACATCGCCTCGGCCGCCGCGTTCGCGCCGTGGCGCGGGCAGGCCGCCTACAACACCACCAAGGCCGCGGTGGTGATGCTCAGCGAGTCGCTGCGCGCCGAGCTGGCCGGTCTGCGGATCGGGGTCACCGCCGTGTGCCCCGGTTTCACCACCACCGGCATCGCCCAGGCGGCCACGTTCGTGGGGCTGGACGAGGCGGGGCGGCGCCGGGCGCGCGAACGCGCGCAGAAGATGCTGCGGATGCGCAACTATCCGCCGGAGAAGGTGGCCGAACGCATCGTCGCGGCGATCGCCAAGAACAAGCCGCTGGTGCCGGTGGGCGCCGAGAGCCACCTGGTGCGGGCGCTGTCGCGCCTGTCGCCCGGCGCCATGCGCCTGCTGGCCCGCGTCCCGAACCCGCTCGCCTGAGCGCGCCGACGCCGCCGGGCGGCCCGTCCCGCGCGGGTCGGCGGCTCAGGGCCGCGGGGCGGTCTTGAGCAGGTCGGCGGCCGAGCGTTCGACGACCGGGACGCCCGGGGGATGGTCGAGCAGGGCCAGCGCCGCCGCGTACCCCTCGCCGGGGTCGAGGGTGCGCATGGCCATCCGGCCGGGCAGGTCGGGGCGGCCCGCCCACGCCACCAGGCGGGGCTCCTCGGCGGCCGGCGACACGGTGACGTCGGTCAGCGGCACGCGCAGCCCGTCGCCGGTGGCCTTGAGCACGGCCTCCTTGCGCGTCCAGTACGCCAGCAGCTCGTCCCGCCCCATCCGCGGGCCCCCGGCGGACGCCTCGATCTCCGCGGGCCCCAGCACGTGCCCGACGATGTCGGCGCCCAGTGCGCGGTCGGCGGCCTCCACGTCGACGCCGAGCGGCCCGTGCGGGGACAGCGCCACCGCGACCCGGTCCCCGGAGTGCGACACCGACACGTGCGGGCCGCCCTCGATCACCGGACGCCCGTGCGGCTGGCCGCAGTCCGCGCAGACCCGGGAGATCGGCACCCGCTCCGGCGGCAGTCCGCGCAGCGCGCCCACCGCGAGCCTGGTCACGGCCACGCCGAGCGTGAACCGGTTCCGGTCCGCGTCCCGCAGGTAGCGCCCGTGCCGGGCCCGCTCCACGGGGTCGAACAGCGCCTCGTGCTCGGCGCCCGCCCACCCGGGCTCGGCCCACCACACGACAACCGGTTCCACATTCACTCCATTCCTGTCGCCGGATGAATTCGTCACGATGACGATTGACGAATGCGCCGCAAAGAGATCAAAAACCGTTTTTGGGTACGGACCGGAGCCGGACGCGCACGGGCCGTCGGACGCAATGGTCCGCGCCCTGACAGGAGAAGGCCGCGGAATGGACGGACCATTCCGCGGCCTCGGGGTCGTCGTCGTTCACCTGCGGTTACCTCACCCAGGACACTCCCGTCCGATGCGCGCTCACGACGCCGATCTCCTCCTCACCAGGTGTTCGGCGCACCGAAGGCCCGCCATGACACGGACCCCGACCGGTGACTTTGCCCACCTTTACGAAAACACCCTAGTTTCCCTTGACAAGGAATATGCCATGATCGGCCGATTGAGGTCAGAAAAAGCGTCAACGCAAGCGGCTCCGCACTTCTCGCGCGACCGCGTCGGCGTTGGCGAGGCAGGCCCTCTCGCGCGCCCGGGCCGCGTCGGCGCCGCGCGCCTGCTCGCTGTAGGCCACGGTCACCACCACGTTGCGGATGCGCATGGTCACCTGACCCACCACCGTGGGCTGCCCCTTGTCGATCTTGAACCAGCGGAACGCCTCGTCGCCCAGCCCCCGTTCGCGCTCCAGCGTGACCGTGCGCTCCAGCGTCGGCTCGTGGGCCTGCGTCCACTGCGCGCCGAAGTAGCGCCGGGCGTCCTCGACGGGCGTGGCCGTGTCGCCCGGCGCGTACAGGCGAGCCTCGACCCGCAGCCAGCGGAAGTCCCTTCCCGTGGACGAGTACGTGCAGGTGGTGAGCGTGCTGTTGGAGCTCTGCCGCCGCTCGGCGTCCGGCACCAGCCGCTCGACGGTCGCCCGCGGCACGGTATCGCACGGCCCCGGCAGCGAGGTGATCGGCTGGGGCCCGCCCGATGACGGCGGCGCCGGAGCGGAAGGCCGCGACGGCGACGGCGCGGGCGTGGACGCGCCCGGCGCGGCCGAGCCGTCCGGATCGGCGGCCGCCCTACCGGACGGCGACGCCCCGGCCGCGGGGCGCCGGTCCTCGCCGTCTCCGGGCACCAGCACGAACACCGCCGCGGCGGCCAGCGCGAACGCCGCCAGCGCGACCACCGCCGCCAGCACGCGCGGACGCCGCCCCCGCGACGGGGGCTCGGGGGCCGAGTAGACCCGCTCGAACCGCTCCGGCGGACGCGGAAGGCCCACTCTCCCGCTCCTCACTCCCGGCCGACCGCGGCGCGCCCCCGCGCCGCGCGGTCCGGGCTTGCACCACCCCTTACGCCTGGCAAGGTAGTCAGCCCGACGAGGTGCTGACCAGGGTCCCCGCGAGGGCGTTTTGTCAGACCCCGAGGTCACAATGGGTCCGTGCTCCACCGTCGCGGACTCCTCGGCCGGCGGGTGTCGGCTCCGCGCACGCGGGGATGGACCTGAGCCTGTGCTGCTGGAACAGATCGCCCGCACCTCGGCGGCGGTGGCCGCGACCTCGGCGCGCAAGGCCAAGGTCGCGGCGCTCGCCGAGTGCCTGCGCGCGGCCGGCCCGCGGGAGGCGCCCCTCGTCGTGGCCTACCTGTCCGGGGAGCTGCCGCAGCGCCAGATCGGCGTCGGGTACGGCGCGCTGCGCGACCCGCCCGAGCCCGCCGCCGCGCCGACGCTGACGGTGCCCGAGGTGGACGCGGCGTTCACCGAGATCGGCGCCGTGTCCGGCAAGGGCTCGGTGGCCCGGCGGCGGCTGCTGCTGGGCGCGCTGATGGCCCGCGCCACCCGCGCCGAGCAGGGCTTCCTCGTCCGCCTGCTGTCCGACGAGCTGCGCCAGGGCGCCCTGGACGGCGTGATGGCCGAGGCGGTCGCCGCGGCCGCCGAGGTGCCCGCCGCCGAGGTGCGCCGCGCGGCCATGCTGCGGGGCGCGCTCGGCCCGGTCGCCGCCGCGGCCCTCGCCGACGGCGTCCCCGGCCTGCGCTCCTTCGGCCTCGAGGTCGGCCGCCCGATCCGCCCCATGCTGGCCGCGTCCGCCCCCACCCTGGACGACGCGTTCGCGAAGCTGTCCGCGGGGCGACGGCGCCCCGCCTCCTCCGGCGCGCCGGATCCCGCGGAGGCGGCCGTCGAGTGGAAGCTGGACGGCATCCGCGCCCAGATCCACATCCGCCGCGGCGACGGTCCCGCCGCCGAGGTGCGGATCTTCACGCGGACGCTGGACGAGATCACCGAGCGGCTGCCGGAGGTCGTGGCGGCGATGCGCGAGCTGCCGGTGCGGGACGCGGTGTTCGACGGGGAGCTGATCGCGCTGCGGCCGGACGGGCGGCCCCACCCCTTCCAGGTGACCGCCGCGCGCACCGCCACCCGCGCCCGCGGGACCGCCGGGCAGGTGCCGCTGTCGGCGTTCCTGTTCGACGTGCTGCACCTGGACGGCGCGGACCTGCTGGACGCGCCGGGCGCCGAGCGCGGCGCGGCGCTGGCCCGGGTGGTGCCCGAGCGGCTGCGCATGCCGCGGCTGGTCACCGCCGACCCCGGCGAGGCCGAGCGGATGTTCGACGAGGCGGTGGCGCACGGCCACGAGGGCGTGCTGGTGAAATCGCTCGCCTCGCCCTACACCGCGGGCCGCCGCGGCGCCGGTTGGATCAAGGTGAAGCCGCGGCACACCCTCGACCTGGTGGTGCTCGCGGCGGAGTGGGGGCACGGCCGCCGCCGCGGCTACCTGTCCAACCTCCACCTGGGCGCCCGCGACCCGGCCACCGGCGGGTTCGTGATGCTCGGCAAGACGTTCAAGGGCCTGACCGACGAGCTGCTGGCCTGGCAGACCGAGCGGCTGCGGGCGCTGGCCGCGCGCGAGGACGCCTGGACGGTGCACGTGCGGCCCGAACTCGTGGTGGAGATCGCCTTCGACGGGGTGCAGCGCAGCCCCCGCTACCCCGGCGGCATCGCGCTGCGCTTCGCCCGCGTCCTGCGCTACCGCCCGGACAAGTCCGCCGCCGAGGCCGACACGATCGACACGGTCCGCGCCGTCGCGCCCGTGCTGGACTGAGGCGCGGGTCACCGCGGCGCGCCGGGACGCCCGGCGATGAGCTCCTCCATGCGGATCTTGGCGCGGACGAGCGGACGCCGCAGGCGCTCCTCGCGGCGCACCGCCCGCAGGTATCGGCGCGAGCCGGGAGCGTACCGACGGCGCGCCCACGGCGAGCCCGGCCGCGCCACCCGGAGCGCGCCGACGACCAGCAGCACGGGCAGGAACAGGCCGATCAGCCCGGTCCACACCTTGCCCTTGAGCAGGGTGATCACGGCGAGCAGCAGGTCGAACGCCAGCGAGGCCGCGTAGCCGGCGACGAGGGCGGACCGGCTCACCGCGGCGTCCCCGCCGAGCCCCTCGGCGCCGACCGGGTGCAGGCCGAGCAGCAGCAGCCCGGTCATCGCGACGGCGACGAGCACCGCGTCCACCGACTGGCGGCCCTGCTCGGTCCAGTACACGTCGCTGAGATGCAGGATCAGCGCGAACTCGTCCAGCGTCAGGGCCGCGCCCGCCCCGAACACCGCCGCGGCCGCGACGGGCGCCCAGCCGCGGGCGTCCGGCAGGGCGATCCCGGCGACCCCGCCGACCAGCATGAGCACCACCCCGAACACCATGTGGTGGATGTGCAGGCCGCCGGGCTCGACGTTGCGCAGCGGCCCGCGCGGACGCGCCCGGATCAGCCGGACGATCACCCGCGTCAGCAGGAACACGACGATGAAGGCGGTGAAGAACGCGAACAGCGGCACCCGCCCGGTGTCGACGATCCGCTCCCGGAAGATCTCGGCCATGGCTCCCCCGTCGCTCCCGGCGCTCCCCCGCCGCGCCCTCTCGCCTCCGCATCCCTTACCCTCCCCGCGACGTGCGGGGATATGGTGCGCGGTGAGCATCCGAGGGAGGGCGTCGCATGAGCCGTGTCGTGGACCGGTGCGACCCGCGGTCGCGGGCGTGGATCGCCGAGGCGATCAGGAAGGTGGAGGCGGACGCCGGGCGCAGCGCGGACACGCACCTGCACGCGTTCCCGCTGCCGCCCGAGTGGGGCGTCGACCTGTACCTCAAGGACGAGTCGGTGCATCCGACCGGCTCGCTCAAGCACCGGCTGGCCCGTTCGCTGTTCCTCTACGCGCTGGCCAACGGGTGGATCCGCGAGGGCACGACGATCATCGAGGCGTCCAGCGGGTCCACGGCGGTGAGCGAGGCGTACTTCGCGCGGCTGCTCGGCCTGCCGTTCGTCGCGGTGATGCCCGCGACGACCAGCCGGGAGAAGATCGAGCTGATCGAGTTCCACGGCGGCCGCTGCCATCTGGTGGACGATCCGAGGGCGATCTACGACGAGTCCCGGCGGCTGGCGCAGGAGTGCGGCGGGCACTTCATGGACCAGTTCACCTATGCCGAGTTCATGGTAGCGCATCATGTCCGTGACGTGCGGAAACAACGTCCAGACATGCGAAGACCCCCGGCCGCCGAGCTGGCGACCGGGGGCCAGCTCCCGCGAGCGTGCCGCGCCCTTGCTAGTGCTCGCGGGGGTCTCAGGTCAGAACGGCGCGCGGTGGCGGCCGACGTACCGGGGACGGCGGGTGGCCAGCGCCAACGCGGCCCCACCCGTCAACAACCCGAACCCGATCACCGCGACCAGCGCCAGCGCGAGAGTCACCATGCCCGGTCTCCCTCCCCGCGCAGGTACGCGCGCCGCCGCTCCACAGCCGCCACGTTGCCCGCCCGCATCGGCAGCCACGCCCACAGCGTGTCGAGCCTCTGTGTTTCGCGGATGCACGCGTCGCGGTCCGGGCCGAACGCGTGCGGTTCGACACCGGCCGCCAGCTCCGACGGGGTAGGCGGGTGCTTCAGCCGCGCAACCCAGAAGTTGCCGTGCGGGTCGTACTCTGGGCCATCCCACCTCCGCGACGGGGCGTCAGTCGCGGGACCGGTACGCTTCATTTCCATGGGCTGACCTCCTCGGCAGGTCGGCTCAAGGCCCGCCTCGGTGTCGTGAGCATCGGGGCGGGCCGCCTTCATGTACACCCCCAGCGTCCCAAAGTTGTCCAGCCCAGTCCAGCGCAGTACAGAGATATCCAGGGTTGTCCAGCTATATCCGCAGGTCACTAGCGTTGTAGACGTGCTCGACCTGGACGGCCCCACGCCGCTGTTTCAGCAGATCGCCGCGATCCTCCGCGCCCGCATCGCGGACGGGACGTACCCGGCGGACAAGCGCATGCCGTCGGCGCGGGCCATCGCGGAAGAGTTCGGAGTGACCCGAGGGACAGCTGTAGCCGCCCTGGACTTGTTGAAAGAAGAGGGTTTGATCTACGGAGTTCGCGGACGCGGCACCTTCCCCCGCGCCCGGGACTGATCAGCGCTGAACAAACCGCGCACACAAGAAAAGCCCCCGCACCCATCAAGGGCACGGGGGCATGTCTCACTTCGACGGCGGCCGATAAACCGCCGCGATCTTCTGCTTCTTCGTGAGCCGTCGGCCGGACTCGATCCGCTCCACCGCGTCCAACACGTCCGCCATCTCATCCGCCTCCGCGTCGGACGCGGGCCGCCAGTTCCAAGCCTCAGAGGCGATCGCCTTCACGCGCGGGTCCTTCTTGGCCTCACGCACCGGGATACCCCACGACTTGCCCAGAGCGGACGCGAGCGCGTTCCGGAGCGCGGTACGGGCTCGGTTGCAGGCGAGACACTTTCGCCACCCGCGCGCCGCGCGGTCGGGCCGGTTGTTCTCCGGCGTTAGGGCGTGGCCACGCGGGCAATGCGTGCGGTTCGCCATGGGGTGCGTCCCGTCCCGCGTCACCTGGAAGCGGCTGTTCTCCACGTGAGTCACCACTTGGAGGTGATCCGGTCGAACACAGTCGCGGCGGCCGCACATATGGTCCACTTCCATCCCCGCCGGAATTTCGCCGTGCGTAGCGGCGTAGGCGACCCGGTGGGCGTACTGATGACGGCCGTCGAACCAGAACTTGCCGTACCCGTCCCGCGTCTTCGAGGCCGTCCACACGTGGCAACCGGTCTCCGGGTCGATGACAACCTTGCTCGTAAACCGCTCCGGCAGCGTAAACAATGCGATCCCTTTCTAGTGTCAACATGTAAACCCGCCCCCGACCGCCCCGGTTTCCACTCGCGGCCGCAGACTGGACACCCGGCGACGGCGGAGGCGACAGTGTGACATTTCAAACGTCAACGGGGACGACACACGCGGCAATAGCGGTTACACGCGTCAACCCGCCCCCGCCGCCGACGTCAACACCACGCGGCCGGATGTCACGCGGGGGCGTCAACGTCAACACATCTGAACACGCACTCAGACAACAACTCTCACATGCGCAAACGTTTTATCGCGGGGGCGTAGTTCGGGAACCACGAGTATCCGTCGCCAGTAGTGACAAGCGACATGCAAACCCGTATCACGTCCGCGTCGTCCTCGTCCGGAAACTCGTAGCCGTACGCCGCCGCGAACTTGTCACGCGCACGAAACCAGTCGCGCCATGTGTCGACAGTCCCCGGAGTGATTGACGCGTCAGGCGACAACGGAAACTCCACCAGATTACGCGGCGGTGACGGTGTCACGTCCACCCGCACCGACCGTTTCCGCCTCATCGGGTTCCCCAGCGGGCATGTGCGGCAACCCGCCCGGCTTCGCTTCGCGTCAGCTTGCGGTACTTCTTCGCCTCTTCCAGCCGCGTCACCTCGGCTTCCGCGTCATCGTCCGGGATGCGAAGGGTGCGGAGGTACGTCGTTAGGGCGGTCCGGTACAGGCGGAGTTCCACTAGAAGCGGGTGTTGGACCGGCTGACGCTGGGAGCCAAGAACCGTAAGTGGCTGGCCCTCCAGTTCCGCCTCCATTGCTGCGATCAAGTCGAGCGTCCGGCACGCGGCGGAGAGGACCTGGAGCTCGTCAGGTCGGAGGTCGAATTCTTCTGTGATGTCGTTCCATAGCTTTGTACCGCGTGGGCCAAGTTTTTCAAGTGCCGGAACCGGCTTCCGGTCGTCTTCCGTTGCCATGGTCACCTCCTTCCGAAATGCACAAGATCACAATTCTCGGTCGAGAACGTGCTCACCGGCGCGGATTCCAAATCAGGGACTAGATACGTCGCATCCGACCGCTCCTGCTAACCCCCGCCGTTCAGGAAACCCTTTGAGGGGAGTCCCCCCCACCCCCTGTCACCGCGTCGTCACAACACGCATGTTCTTGCAGTTCACGCGCGTTGCCCACGCTCGGCATCTCGCGGCACACAGCCCGGCCGGGGCGGGATGGGCAACCAACCGGCCGCACCCACACCCGCCCCTGTACGGCCCTCAGCGCCACGCTGACGGCCGTTCGCGTGCCACCAGCACCCAAACCTTAGTGCAGCCCTTACAAGGCTCAGAGACGCTCTCAGCGCTTCTGGTGAGGCTGGGGGGTGTTCAACCACGGGGGACTAGCTCAATCGAAGGCAGTCCCCTCGTATTCCCCTGGGCCCGCGTACTTGCGGCGGGTGATCCGGTTGACAATCTGCTCCAACATCTCGTCGTACCCCATGACGGGCACCGGATCATTACCGGTGTGCAGATTGCCCAAGTCAGGTACGCGGTTGTTGTCGTCGTTGTCGTCCGCCATTAGAACCCCATCCCGTAGATCCTCCGCCGCGTCCTATTCGCGGCCGGTCGGTTTATCTCGTCAAAACGCCCAGACCGCCGTCAGAACCAACCCGACGACGTGCATTGTCATGAAGACAGGTACCGAAATGTTCATACCCCCCACTCCCACGGGCTGTAGTCCGTCACAGATTCCCGCGTCTGATGGTCCATGTCGAACACGAACGCGTTCCGGGAACGGAACGGAATCCCATCCACCAACAGGCACCACCCCCTCCAGTCGCGATACGCGCGGAGGGTCGGCACGAGTTGTTCCGCCCGCTCGGCCGCGAAGTCTTCACGAAGGACCGCCGAAGGAACGCGGCGGGATCGCAAGTCCGGCCCAAGCATCAGGCCGCCGCCAGATTCGCGACAGACGATACACGCGGTACCCGGAACTCGTGGACGCCGGAAGGGCGGCCTTCCGCGTCTTCCACTGCCACCACCTGTACCCTCCAATATGCGTGTAGGCCGGTCTTGCCCCCGGATATCGCGGTGTGTGCGGGGGTCCATTCCGCCGCCTCTAGGCGCTCATCCAAGATATGCATGGTTCCCTTCCCAGGCTGATAAAGCACAACCGCTCACGAGCGGCGAGCGCCCATGAGCGGTTGGCCTATGTCCTACCCTGGGTCAGCCGTCAGGCCGACTTCACGACCCGCACAACACGGTTCCCGTCCAGCAGTGACGCACCAGCGAACACAGAGACGAGGCTCTGCTCAGTGGCGGTGGATGGGTTGTACTGCCGGACCACGCGAAGCGCGTACCCATCCCGCGTAACCACGGCCGAGTCCGCGCCGCTCGCGGGAAGCGGAGCAAAACTCGCCATGGCAAACGCGGACTGGTGGTACGCGACCATGGAATCGGCGGCAAGCTGGTTCGCCTTCACGAGCGTGAACCCGGCAAGCTGGCCAATTACCGCAGATCGGAAAGCGCTCGGTGAACCACTGGCAGACGCATCCAGAACCGCCGGGTGCCCGATCAGCGCCCGCGCCACCTGAGGCGACACAGCGACGAACCGGCCGCCCTCGGGCACATTTTGGATGTCCAGGGTCATGCCCGCGTCCAGGATGGCGCTAAGCCAGGCGTCCGCGTCCGGAGCGGTCAGCGTCACATCAGCCGCCAGGTCATTCATCGCGTCCGCGACGTACTGATCCATCCGCGCAGCCACGCTGTCCACCTGCGGTTCCAAGATCTGTGCACCGAAGTCCGCCAAACCGAGCGTAAGATCATGCTCGGTTAGGTTGGCCAGGTCATACACGTGGTTCACCACCACGTCAACCAGCGTTTCAGCCACGTCGACCGCCGTCAGTGCCGCCCCCGGCGTGGCCTGGACATTCGCGGTGCGGGTGTTTCGGATCCGAACCGACACCGTCCCGCCGGTTCCGGAGTAATTCCGCTGGGCCACTCGAAGAACGGTGGGCGCGAGCACCACCGTGCGGGACAGTAGCGGCACAGCGAGATCGGCAATAGCCGTGGCAGTTGCAATCGAGTTCGCCATAATGGCCACTCACCTTTCACATCACGTATCGACCATGGGCAAGTTCCCCCGTTTCGGGTGAGTGGTGAGCCTGCCGTTTCGGCGCTCAATAGAAACCCGCCGTCCGGCCTGTAGCGTTCCGCCGTAGGCCGGGGCGGGTGCGGTTCTCACCCGGCCGGTTAGCCGGGTGTGAACCCGAATTCGCGGTGGTGGTGGGGAGCCGCGCCCGTTTCGGGTCGGCGGTCGGACTTCCGCCACGCACGCCGCGCGGCGAACGCCCAACAGGTCCCCCCTGGACCCCCTTGAACACAAAAAACCCCCGCCCCCGGCCGCCGCCCTCCATGTATGGCCCCATGGAAGACGACCCCCGGGGACGGGGGTAAAAACACCGCTTTAGGACTCGCGGCTAGTCGCACACCATCCGCTGCGGTGGGCCATCACCGCTTGCGGAGGGGAAGTCTGAAGATGGGCGGGGGTGTGGCGTCCCGTGGCGCGCCTGATCCACACTGCGCCACACCCCAACATGCGGTGACGCGCAGGTGGACACGCCACCTTGGGAACCGCCCGCAGGAAAGAGAAGACACCCTGTCACCACGTTGGCGCGGCCCGCCGAATTCGTCCGCGCGAACCGCCCATGTTCCCGGCTCCCGATCGCCCGGGGGCTCGCCCCCGAAGACACATCGGAAACCCTCACTATAGTTACGGCTCCCGATCGGCCGGGTGTCAGCACAAGTTTCGCGGGGATCCGGCCGCCCCCGCCCCCTCTGCCGTCTCGTCACCCGTGAGGCTTGGTCACAGTAGGGCTGACCTGCGAAGGTGACGGAGGTGACGAGGTGACGAGAATCTGAAGTTCACTATAAAGAAACAAGAGTGAACCTCGGGTCGACGTCATCACGTCACCCTCGTCACCCCCTGGCGGGGCGCGGGATGGTCCGCCGGGCCGCTCCGTCACCGCTCCGCCGCTCCGAGCTGGGCACTCTCAGGATGTCCCCGATTAAGAAGATGGTGTCAGGGTAACTTTAAATCTAATCCCTATACATAAGCACTTAAACCAAACCGACCCTGACACCACCCCCTTTTATCGGGGACATACGGGAGTGGAGCGGCCGGACGCGGGAAGACCCCGGGCCCCTCCGTCACCGCTCCGCCGCTCCGAGGTCCGGCTGACCTGCGAAGGTGACGAGGTGACGAGGTGACGAGAATCTGAGGTTCACTATAAAGAAACAAGAGTGAACCTCGGGTCGACGTCATCACGTCACCTTCGTCACCCCTAGGCCGGAGCGGCGGGGGCGGTCCGGCTTCCCCGCGTCCCCTGCGCCGCCCGCGCCTGACGCGGCCCGGCCCGGCCGCACCTTGAAGGCCACTGGCCGGGGTGCAGTTTGCGCACCCAGGGTGCAAATTCAACACCCGATCCCGAAACCTTCGTATCTAA
Source organism: Actinomadura viridilutea (assembly GCA_003001795.1). Lineage (GTDB taxonomy): Bacteria > Actinomycetota > Actinomycetes > Streptosporangiales > Streptosporangiaceae > Spirillospora > Spirillospora viridilutea. The sequence goes on from PVNI01000004.1 coordinate 85,253, forward strand.
TTAGAAGAGGTTTGGGAACCAGGTGAATTTTTGCACCCCGGGTGCGATTCTCGCACCCCGCCCGGCGGCCCTTCTCCGCGAACCGGCCGGGGGCGGCAGCGGTACGGGGACCGGGACGCCTGCCAGCCCCGCGACCACGCACCGTGACTGTCTCCGGATCCGGGGCACCCCGCTTGACCTGCGCAAACCCTTCGCCGGCCAGTGCGGAGCGTGACGATCACCGGGGGTAGGGGGTTGGGACGCGGGGAAGCCGCCGGACCTCCCGCGAACCGGCCGCGACCGCTCGTGCCCTCCCGCGCCCCTCCCGCGCCCTTCAGCGGCCCCGTGCGCGGCCTTCCGGGGTCGCAGGGGGACAGAGCACGGGCAGGGCGGCTAGGGCGGCTCTGGGGCGGCTCTGGGGCCGTTCCCGGCATGCCCGCGAACCGGTCCGCGTGCCTCCGCCCCCACGCGGCACGCGGGCGGGAGCCCCTGGTTACCCGGGGCGGGTCCGCCAAACGTTTAGCGGAGGGGGTGGTGTGAGTTCGCAAATCATTTGCGCGTTCCCATTCTTGTGCAGCGCTGCACAGAAATTGCGTTTCGTGGGAAGGTCGGTTACTGTTCCGCCGTGAAACGCAGTCGACCGGATTGGAGACCGTCATGGACGCCACCCCGATGACCGACGCTGAGATCATCGATTCGCTGTTCTTCCAGATCACCGACTGGGCGGCTGATCTGGTTCACCGTGGCCTGATCTCGGAGGCCGAAGCGAACGCGGTGGAGTTGACCGCGCTGGCCACGATCCGGCAGGACATGTCGCTTCTGGAGCCGGGGGCGGCGGCCGTGCTGGAGGCGGAGCGGCTCACGCGGTTCGCGGCAGGCCCCGAGACGCGCTGAGACGCCCCAGAAACGACGAAAGCCCCGGGACCCTACGCGGGTATCCCGGGGCTTTTCGTGTGCCGCCTGCGGACTTCTGAGCGCGTTCTACGCGGGTTCCCACACGAACCGCACGTATACGCGCCGGGTGTCTAGTCGGTTCGCGCCGCGTCCGGCCTTTATGACGCGAACCTCCGCGACCACCGTCGCCAAGATCTTCTTCAGCATTTCGGGTGTCTGGTCCCGCCACGCGGCTAGAACTTCCGGCCCGCTCCACCACCCGGCCCATTCGGGGAGTACGAGGGTTGTGCTCCCGGTGAGCTCGTCCAGCCGGGCACGTGCGGCCGCGAGCGTCTCCCGAGCGGCCTTCAAATCGCGTTCCAGGCCCGGTTCGTCGTCGTCGTAAACGCCCCACCGTGCATTTCGCTGCACGCGCTTGAGCACCTTCTCGGCGTCGCGCACGGCCATTTCTGCGTTTGTGATCGCGGCAGTGTCTTCGGGTGGGCGCATGGTCGCGGCCCACACGCTCGCGAGAGTCGCCAAATGATCCCGATCCTCCGGGTCATCTGGGTCCAACGCCGCGACCGCATTCGAAGCACGCCACAAAACGTACTCGTCGAGCGCGTTCATTTGGGCCGTAGCCGGGGCGGGACACGGGCGGCCCTTTGAGTGCCGCGAGCACCGGTAGCCCGTCCCGCCGCTGCTCATGGGCCCTCCGCACCCATCGCACACCAACCGGCCCGTCAGAAGCGCGGCCTTTCCCGTGGAGATGAACGCGCGGGACCGGGCGGCCCGGTTCGCGGCGTGCCACAGTTCGGCCGGGATGAGTTGCTCGCCCGGTGCCACGCACAGCACGGGACTTCCCGCGTCGTCCAACACGGACACCGTGCGCGGCCCTTCCCGGCGGGTTTGATGCCCCATGTAGGCCGGGTTGTTGATAATTGTTGCGATCGTGCGGGAGGTCCATTGCCCGCCGCGCGGCGCAGGGATCCCCTCAGCGTTGAGCGCGGCCGCAACACGCCGCGCACCCAGCCCCTCCACCGTCGCAGTGAAAACCCGCTCGACGACGTCCCAGTTGTCCCCGCGCATCAGGCGGCGTGTTTCGGTGTCGTCGAGCTTCATGCCGTACGGAGCTTTACCGACGAATCCGCCCGCCAGACGGGTACGCGTTTTAGCGGCTCGAATCCGCTTGGCGAGCTTATCCGAATAGCGGCGCGCCTCGATCAGCAGTTTGTCCAGCTCGTTCGCGGCCGTCTCAGGGTCTCTGTACCGGGCGGAGTCGTAATCGTCGAGAAGCCCGATGACACGTAGTTGGCCGCGCGCGATACGCCGCTTCAGCTCCTCCGCGAACGGTGTATAGCCGCCTTGCCGTGACATTCTGTCGATCGCGTGCAGGTACAGCACGCGGGGCGCGTCGGGGGCATCTAGGGCCGCCAATGCCGCATCCCACCCCTCCCGAGTGGTTGGGGTCCAGGCCGACGCATTGTCGGTGAATTCCGCCGCGATCTCGACGCCGTACGCTTCTGCCTCGTCGCGGAGTTCGCGGAGCTGATCGGCTATGGAGATCTCCCGCCGCCCCTGCCGGGCCTGGCGGGTGTGGGACTTGCGGGCGTAGACGATCGCGGGCTCGCAGCGGCTCACGCGTCCTCCAAAACGCAGAACGGGCACGGGGCGGACGGGTCGCGGTAGGTCCACCTGCCGCACCGGTCACAGAGGATCGCGCCGAGCCGACGCAGTAGGGACACCAGGTCGGTCATGGGCCTGTCCTTCCAGGTAGCGAGGTTTGGCTACTGCTTACTCTGCATACGCCGAGCGCGCCACCGACTGGCGCGGCAACAACAACATCGCCGAGTCGATCTTCGAGCAGATGCGGCTGGAGCGCTTCCCGGAGCCGACGTGGATCGTGGTGGGCGCGGGCACCGGCGGCACGTCGGCGACGATCGGCCGGTACGTCCGCTACCGCCGCTACCAGACCCGCGTCGCCGTCGTGGACCCGGAGGGGTCGGCCTTCTTCGGGGCGTTCCGCGACGAGGACCCCGCGCGCACGGCGGCCGGGTCGCGGATCGAGGGCATCGGACGGCCCCGCGTGGAGCCGTCGTTCCTGCCGACGGTGATCGACCGGATGGTCCACGTGCCGGACGCGGCGTCCATCGCCGCCATGCGCTGGACCGCCGAGGTCACCGGCCGCGGCGTCGGCGGCTCCACCGGCACCAACATGTGGGGCGCGGTCGAGCTGATCGCCGAGATGCTGGCGCGGGGCGAGCGCGGCAGCGTGGTCACGCTCATCTGCGACGGCGCCGAGCGGTACCGCGGGACCTACGGGTCGGACGCGTGGCTGGCCGAGCAGGGGCTGGACATCACGCCGTACCTGGAGGCGCTGCGCGCCTTCCACAAGACCGGCGAGCTGACCATGCCCCTGTGACCGGCCCCTGTGACCGACCCCTGTGACCGGCCGCCCTGCCCCGCCGTCGCGCCGGTCGGCGCGGCCGGTCAGCCGGAGAACCTGATCGGGTTGACCAGGTCGGCGTAGATCAGCAGACCGCCCATGATGATCAGCACGGCGGCCATCACGTAGGTCACCGGCAGCGCCTTGGCCACGTCCACGTAGCCGGGGTCGGGCCGCCCGAGCAGCCGGGCCACGCCCTTCTTGAGGGCCTCCAGCAGCGCCCCCGCCATGTGCCCGCCGTCCAGCGGAAGCAGCGGGATGAGGTTGAACAGCGCGACCGCCAGGTTCACCGAGCCGAGCAGGGCGATGAACATCGCCAGCTTCTCCACCACGGGGCTCTCCGAGGCGGCGATCTCCCCGCCCAGGCGGCTCACGCCGACCACGCCGATCGGCCCGTTGGGGTCGCGCTCCTCGCCGCCGAAGGCCGCGTTCCACACCCCGACCATCCGCTCGGGCAGCCGCAGCAGCGCCCCGGCGGTGTGCGCGGTCAGCTCGCCCATGTACTCGGCGACGGCGACCGGGCCCTGCCGCTCGCGCTCCTGCAGCGGGGTGATGCCGAGGAACCCGACGTTGACGATCTTGTCGGGGTCCTCGAGGTCGTACATCTGGTTGCGGGTGACGGCGATGTCCATGGAGACCGTGCGGCCGTCGCGTTCGACGACGACGGGCACGGTGCGGCCGCCGGAGTCCCGGATCAGCCTCTGCAGCTGCTCATAGGAGGAGATCTTCGTGCCGTCGTAGGAGACGAACCGGTCGCCGGCCCGCAGCCCGGCCTGCGCGGCGGGTGTGGGCGTGTAGTCGGCCGGGCACTCCTGGGCCTGCTGCCCGGCCGGGATGGCGCACTTGGCCACCGAGCCGATCACCGGCTGCGGGGTGGGCGTGCCGATGCCCATGAGCAGGATGGCGAAGAAGACCACGGCGAGGACCAGGTTCATGGCCGGCCCGGCGAACATGATGATGAGCTTCTGCCACCACTTCTTGGCGTAGAAGACGCGGTCCTCGTCGCCCGGCCGGACCTCTTCCAGGGCCGCGCCCCGGGCCGACTCGATGAGCCCCTGCCACGGGCCGGTGCTGATCCGGCGGACCTGGCCGGGCCGGTCGCCCTTGCGCGGCGGCAGCATGCCGATCATGCGGATGTAGCCGCCGAGCGGGATCCACTTGATGCCGTACTCGGTCTCCCCCTTGGTGCGCGACCACAGCGTGGGCCCGAAGCCCACCATGAACTGGGTGGTGCGCACGCCGAAGAGCTTGGCGAAGGAGAAGTGCCCGAGCTCGTGCAGCGCGATGGACGCCAGCAGGCCCAGAAAGAGGATCAGCACCCCCGTCAGCCAGTCCACCGTCGCATCCCTCCGTGATCTCCAGCAACCCGCTCAGGGTACGTCATGGGCAACGCATCCGACCGCGTACAAATGCACTTGAGCCAGTCCCTAATTCCCTTCGAACCCGTCCTCATTGCGGCGCGAACCGCCGCCGACAGCGGCGCCCGGCAAGTCGAAGCCTGCGTTCAGGCCGTACGCGGGACGCGACCGAAGCGTTCGGCGCGCCGCCGTGGCTCCGTCCGCGCGAATGCGGGGGGCGCACTGCTTCGCCTCGCGGCCCCGAGGCGGCCGCCGCCGCAGGGTCGGCCTCCTCCTGCCCGCCCCGCACGCTTTCACGGCGGGCACCCGGCGGCCGACAGGCCGGGCGACTGCCCCGGCCCTGCTCCCACGCTGGACGGCGCCGTCTCGGAGCCGTCTCGGCCGTCCGGCGCCAGGCGGCCGCGGCCTGCGGCACCGCTTCGGGTCTCCGCGAAAGGCGAGGCCGCTGCTACTCTGACCCTGCGCCGCTGATCCCGCGCGGGAGAGCGCCCTCGCAGCCGGCGGGGGCCGCCGAAGGAGCAAACCCTCCCCGGAACCTCTCAGGCCCCAGGACCGCGCGGACCAGGCGCCCTCTGGAAAGAGGGGACGCTCCCAGGTCCCCCGCCGAAGGTGAAAACCCCGCGAGGGGTGAAGCTCTCAGGCGCCGATGACAGAGGGGGAGGCACCGACCACGCCGGTGCGCCGGTGGGACGATGATGATGCGTCCCGACGCGCGCCCCGCGATGAAGGAGCCGACCCATGTCCAAGAAGACACCGCTGTACGACGTGCACGTCGAGCTCGGCGCCACGCTCGTCGACTTCGCGGGCTACCGGATGCCGCTGCGCTACCAGAGCGAGACCGCCGAGCACCGCGCGGTCCGCACCGCGGCGGGCCTGTTCGACCTGTCCCACATGGGGGAGATCTTCGTGTCCGGGCCGGGCGCGGCCGCCGCGCTCGACTACGCGCTGGTCGGCAACCTGTCCCCCATGGCCGTCGGCAAGGCGCGGTACACGATGATCTGCGCGCCCGACGGCGGCGTGCTGGACGACCTGATCGTCTACCGGCTGGCCGCGGAGACGTTCATGGTGGTCGCCAACGCCGCCAACGCCGCGACGGTCCACGGCGAGCTGGTCGAGCGCGCCGCCGGTTTCGAGGCGGCCGTGGAGGACCGGTCCGCCTCCTACGCCCTCATCGCGCTGCAGGGCCCCGACTCCCAGGACATCCTCTCCCGGTTCACCGAGGCTCCCCTGCCCGACCTGCGTTACTACGCCGTCATGGCGGGGGAGGTCGCCGGGGTGGACGCGCTCATCGCCCGCACGGGCTACACCGGCGAGGACGGGTTCGAGCTGTTCGTGTCCGTCGGCGACGCGGTGCCGCTGTGGAAGGAGCTGGCCGGAGTCGAGGGCGTGACGCCCGCCGGCCTGTCGGCCCGCGACACCCTCCGCCTGGAGGCGGGCATGCCGCTGTACGGCAACGAGCTCACCACCGAGACCACCCCCTACGAGGCGGGGCTCGGCCGCGTGGTGAAGCTCGACAAGAAAGTCGATTTCGTGGGCAAGGCGGCGCTGGCGGCACAGGCCCAGACCCCGCCAGGCCGTAGGCTCGTAGGACTGGTCGCGCACGGCCGCCGGGCGCCCCGCAAGGGGTATCCGGTCGTCGGCTCCGACGGCACGCCGTGCGGCGTCGTGACCAGCGGCGCTCCGTCGCCCACACTGGGCAGGCCGATCGCCATGGCGTACGTCGACAGCGGCGTCGCGGAGAGCGGGCTCGCCGTGGACGTCCGCGGCCGGCGCGAGCCGGTCGACGTCGTCGCCCTGCCGTTCTACAAGCGTTCCTGAAACACCTGGGAGAGACGAACGTGAGCGTTCCGGAACAGCTGCGGTACAGCGAGGAGCACGAGTGGGTGTCCGGCCTCGACAACGAGGACGGCATCGTCACCGTCGGCATCACCGCGCACGCAGCCGACGCCCTGGGCGAGATCGTCTTCATCGAGCTGCAGGCCGGCGAGGGCGACACCGTCGAGGCCGGGGAGCCGTGCGGCGAGGTCGAGTCGACCAAGTCGGTCAGCGACATCTACTCGCCGGTCAGCGGCGAGATCACCGCGGTCAACGCCGCGGTGATCGACGAGCCGAAGGTGATCAACGACGACCCGTACGGCGAGGGCTGGATCTTCAAGGTGCGGCTCAGCGAGGAGCCCGGCGATCTGCTGGACGCGACCGCCTACAGCAAGCTGATCGAGGAGAGCTGAACCGTGACCCTCAACGAGTCCCTGGCGGCCGTCGACCCGCAGGTCGCCGAGGCCGTCTCCGCCGAGCTGCGCCGCCAGCAGACCACGCTGGAGATGATCGCCTCGGAGAACTTCGCGCCGGTCGCCGTCCTGGAGGCGCAGGGCTCGGTGCTGACCAACAAGTACGCCGAGGGCTACCCGGGGCGGCGCTACTACGGCGGCTGCGAGCACGTCGACGTCACCGAGCAGCTGGCCATCGACCGGGCCAAGGAGCTGTTCGGCGCCGAGCACGCCAACGTCCAGCCGCATTCGGGCGCGCAGGCCAACACCGCGGTCTACTTCGCGCTGCTCCAGCCGGGGGACACGATCCTCGGGCTGGACCTCGCGCACGGCGGGCACCTCACCCACGGCATGCGCCTGAACTACTCCGGCAAGCTGCTCAACGTCGTCGCCTACCACGTGCGGCGCGAGGACGGCCGGGTCGACATGGAGGAGGTCGCCCGGCTGGCCGAGGAGCACCGCCCGAAGATGATCGTGGCGGGCTGGTCGGCGTACCCGCGGCACCTGGACTTCGCCGCGTTCCGCGAGATCGCCGACTCGGTGGGGGCGCTGCTCATGGTGGACATGGCGCACTTCGCGGGCCTGGTCGCGGCCGGGCTGCACCCCTCGCCCGTGCCGTACGCCGACGTGGTCACCACCACCACGCACAAGACCCTCGGCGGCCCCCGCGGCGGCCTCATCCTGGCCCGCGAGGAGTACGGCAAGAAGATCAACTCGGCGGTGTTCCCGGGCATGCAGGGCGGCCCGCTGGAGCACGTGATCGCGGCCAAGGCGGTCGCGTTGAAGATCGCCGCGTCGGAGGAGTTCCGGGAGCGGCAGGCGCGCACCCTGGAGGGCGCGCGCATCCTGGCGGAGCGGCTCATGGCCGAGGACGCGGCCAAGGCCGGGGTGAAGGTGCTCACCGGCGGCACCGACGTCCACCTCGTCCTGGTCGACCTGGTCGAGTCCGAGCTGACCGGCCGGGACGCCGAGGACCGGCTGCACGACATCGGGATCACCGTGAACCGCAACGCGGTGCCCGACGACCCGCGCCCGCCGATGGTCACCTCCGGCCTGCGGATCGGCACCCCCGCCCTGGCCACCCGCGGCTTCACCGCCGCGGACTTCACCGAGGTGGCCGACATCATCGCCCAGGCCCTGCAGCCGTCCTACGACCGGGCGGACCTGTCGGCCCGGGTGCGCGCCCTCGCCGAGGCGCACCCCCTGTACCCCACCCTCTAGAGCCTCCCGTGACCGGAGCGATCCTCCGGTCACGGAGGGAGCGGCGATGGCCATCAGCGTCTTCGACCTTTTCAAAATCGGAATCGGGCCGTCGAGCTCGCACACCGGCGGGCCGATGGCCGCCGCGCACCGCTTCGCCCGCGGCCTGGCCCGCGACGGCCTGCTGGAGAAGACGGCGTCCGTCCGGGCGGTCCTGTACGGGTCCCTCGGCCTGACCGGCAAGGGGCACGGCAGCGACAAGGCCGTCATCCTCGGGCTGGAAGGCGACACCCCCGAGCGCGTGGACGTCGACACCGTCGACTCCCGTCTGGCCGCGGTCCGCCGGAACGGCGCGCTGCGGCTGTTCGGGTCCCACGACGTCCCCTTCGTCGTCGGCGAGCATCTGGTCTTCGAGCGCACGCGGACGCTTCCCGGCCACCCCAACGGGATGCGCTTCACCGCGTTCGACGACTCCGGCAACGAGCTGCGGGACCGCGTCTACTACTCGGTGGGCGGGGGCTTCGTCGTCGACGAGGACGAGGCGGGCGCCGACCGCATCACGCGGGACGACACCGCCCTGCCGTACCCGTTCTCGTCCGCCGCCGAGCTGCTCGCCCTCTGCCGCGACACGGGCCTGTCCATTCCGGCCCTGATGATGGAGAACGAGAAGGCGTTCGGCCGCACCGAGGACGAGATCCGCGCGGGCCTGCTGCGCCTGTGGGGGGTCATGCGCGCCTGCGTGGAACGCGGCTGCACGCGCGAGGGGAACCTGCCGGGCGGTCTGAAGGTCCGCCGCCGCGCGCCGCACCTGCACCGGCAGCTGCTGGCCGAAAAGCCCGCCGACCCGCTGCACGCGATGGACTGGGTGACGCTGTTCGCCCTGGCGGTGAACGAGGAGAACGCCGCCGGCGGGCGCATCGTCACCGCCCCCACCAACGGCGCCGCGGGCATCATCCCCGCCGTGCTGCACTACTACGACCGCTTCGTGCCGGGCGCCGACGACACCGGCGTGGTGCGGTTCCTGCTCACCTCCGGCGCGATCGGCGTCCTGTTCAAGCAGAACGCCTCCATCTCCGGCGCCGAGGTGGGCTGCCAGGGGGAGGTCGGCTCGGCGTGCTCGATGGCCGCCGCCGGACTGGCCGAGGTCCTCGGCGGCACCCCCGAGCAGGTGGAGAACGCCGCCGAGATCGGCATCGAGCACAACCTCGGCCTGACCTGCGACCCGATCGGCGGCCTCGTCCAGATCCCCTGCATCGAGCGCAACGCCGTCGGCGCCACCAAGGCCATCAGCGCCGCCCGCATCTCGCTGCGCGGCGACGGCCGGCACTTCGTCTCCCTCGACAAGGCCATCGCGACCATGCGCGACACCGGTCGCGACATGCTCGACAAGTACAAGGAGACCTCGCGCGGCGGCCTCGCCGTCAACGTGATCGAGTGCTGACGTCCGCCGCAAACACAATGAACACAACCGTGACGGCCCTCACAAAGGGCTCCATAGTCGCCTTCGAGGCGAACCATCCACCGACCGGGGCCGACGACGATGACGAGCGGGAGCGACGAGGCGGGGTGCCTGTGCGCCCTGGCGCTGACGGCCTGTCCCGCGGCCGTGCGCGAGGGGCGGAAGCTGGTCGGTGAGCTGCTGGAGCGGCACGCGCCGGCGGAGCTGGCCGACGACGCGATGCTCGTCGCCTCCGAGCTGATCGGCAACGCCGTCCGCGTCGGCGGCAGGATCGTGCTGTCCGTCCACGTGGAGGCGGACCGCCGGGTGACGGTGCGGGTCTGGGATCGCAGCCCGGTCGAGCCCGTGCCCGGTGCGCCCGGGGCCCTGGACGAGCACGGACGCGGCCTGCTCATCGTCCAGTCCCTCTCCGAGGACTGGGGATGGACTCCTCACCCTCTCGGCGGCAAGACCGTCTGGGCCGCGCTCACCGTCCGGCAGCGCCGCGACGCGTCGCCGGACGACGTCACCGTGCAACCGTCGCTCGATGCCGTCTCGGCCGTTTCGGTGTGACCCGCGGGCGATGCCGCGCGCATGACCGCTCGCGGCGTCCGCGTCCCCGCCCGCCGGGCGGGGCGGACGGTCAGGTGCGCGCGCCGCGGCCGGTCGGGGTCGCCCCCTCCCGCGCCGGACGGCCGCAGGAGCCGCAGACCACCTCGGGCTGCAGATGCTCCCCGCAGGTGTGGATCCACCGCACGGGCGGGTCGTCGGGGTGCAGGTGCCGGTCGCCCCACCGCATCAGCAGGGCCAGCACGTCGCTCAGCTCCCAGCCCGCCTGGGTGAGGTGGTATTCGTAGCGGGCCGGACGCTCGCTGTAGAGCTCGCGCCGAAGGATGCCGGCGGCTTCGAGCTTGCGCAGCCGCGCCGTGAGGATGTCCCGCGGAGCGCCCGTGTTGCGGGCGATGCCGTCGAACCGGCGGACGCCGTAGATCAGCTCCCGGATGACGAGCAGACTCCAGCGTTCGCCGACGATCTGGAGGGTGTCGGCGATGGAGCACTCGCGCGGGTCGGCGTTCTTCGGCATGCCCCCAGCATACGTCCGTTGGTTTTTCCGACGCCCTCGCTCGCGTGACGCGGCCGGGACAGGGGACCGGGTCGGCCCGGGCTCCATCGCCCGGTCCCCCGGCGGCGGACGGCGGTCAGAGGCGCTCGATGATGGTGGCGTTGGCCAGGCCGCCGGCCTCGCACATGGTCTGCAGGCCGAAGCGGGCCCCGCGGTCCTCCAGGGCGTGCAGGAGGGTGGTCATGATGCGCGCGCCGCTGGCGCCCAGCGGGTGGCCGATGGCGATCGCGCCGCCCCGCACGTTCAGCTTCTTCGGGTCGACGCCGGTTTCGCGCCGCCACGCCAGCACGACCGAGGAGAACGCCTCGTTGACCTCGAACAGGTCGATGTCGTCCAGCGTCAGCCCGGCGCGCTTGAGCACCTTCTCGGTCGCCGGGATGACGGCGGTGAGCATCATCAGCGGGTCGTCCCCGGCCACCGCGAAGCTGTGGAACCGGGCGCGCGGCCGCAGTCCGAGCCGCTCGGCGGCGTCCCCGCTCATGATCAGCAGGGCGGCCGCGCCGTCGTTGATCGGGGAGGTGTTGCCCGCCGTGACCTGCCACCCGATCTCGGGGAACCGCTCCTCGTAGACGGGGTCGTAGTAGGCGGGCTTGAGCCCGGCGAGCGCCTCCATGGAGGTGGTGGGGCGGATGGTCTCGTCCCGCTGCCCGGTCCAGGCGACCTCGCGGTCGAACTCGCCGCCCTCCCAGGCGGCGTGCGCGCGCATGTGCGACTCGTAGGCGAAGGCGTCGAGCTCCTCGCGCGACAGCTTCCACTTGGCGGCGATCCGTTCGGCGGCGATGCCCTGCCCGATCAGCCCGCCGGGGTAGCGCTCGGGCAGAAGGGTGCCGAAGGGGTCGCTGCCGGGCAGCACGTTGGATCCCATCGGGACGCGCGACATCGACTCGACGCCGCAGGCGATCGCGATGTCGTACGCGCCGCTGATCACTCCCTGCGCGACGAAGTGCGCGGCCTGCTGCGACGAGCCGCACTGGCGGTCCACGGTGGTGGCCGGCACGCTCTCGGGGAACCCCGCGGCGAGCACGGCCGAGCGGGTGATGTTGAGCGCCTGGTCCCCCGCCTGGGTGACCACGCCGCCCACCACGTCGTCGATCTCGGCCGGGTCGACGCCCGCCCGCTCCACCAGAATCTTGAGGGTCTTGGCCAGCAGGTCCACCGGGTGTTCGGAGTGCAGCCGCCCGCCCGGCTTGCCCTTGCCGATCGGCGTGCGCACCGCCTCCACGATCACTGCGTCCCGCATCTCGATCTCCTTGTGACGGCTCGGGACTCCAACGAACCGAATTGCGTTCGATTCCCACTATCCGCACGTTAGTTGGAAAACACAACCCACTCCCCGCGTGGCCGCCGTCACACGGCGCGGCGCCGGGGCGGGCGCGGCGCCGCGCCGCTCGGTCGCTTCAGGAACGTCGGGCGCGCGGGACCGCCAGGCACGCCGACGCGGCCGCCGCGGCGGCGATCACGGTGGCCAGCCAGCCGGCGTCGAACGCGCTCCGGACGTCGTCGCGCGCGCCCAGCACCGCCACGAGCATCGCGACGCCGAGCACGGTCCCGACCTGGCGGGCCATGGTGACCACCGCGGACCCGGTGGAGAAGTTCTGCGGCGGCACCGCCGACACGGCGGCTCCGATCAGCGTGGGCAGGGTCAGTCCGACGCCCACGCCGGTCAGCAGCATTCCGGGCAGCATGCCGGCGGCGTAGCCGTCCTCCATGCGCCACATCCACCAGCCGATGCCCGCCGCGAACACGGCGCAGCCGAGGAACGACAGCGGCCCCGCGCCCAGCCGGCGGGCCAGCGGCGCGGCGCCCACCGCGAGCCCGGGCACCATCAGCGGGCCGGGGGCGATCGCCAGCCCGGTGCGCAGCGCCGACCACTGCCACACCTGCTGGCACCACAGCACCGCCGACAGCAGCATGGCGCCGAACGCCACCGCGAACAGGATGTTGGCCGCCGTGGCGGGGCTGAACGCGGGCAGCCGCAGCAGCGCGGGCGGGACCAGCGGCGACGGGTGCCGCGCCGACTGCCACGCCAACAGCGCGAGCAGCACCGCGCCGACCGCGATCGAGCCCGCCGCCCGCGGCGACGTCCAGCCCCAGTCCTCGCTCTTGACCACGCCGAGGGCGATCGCGGCGACGCCGGCCGTGAGCAGCGCCGCGCCCAGCAGGTCCGGCCGCGACCGGTCCGTCCGGGCGGGCGGACGCGGCAGCAGCGACAGGCCCGCCGCCAGCGCGGCGACGCCGATCGGCACGTTCACCAGGAAGGCCCAGCGCCAGTCGGACTGGGCGAGCAGGCCGCCCGCGACCGGCCCGAGCGCCGCGGCCAGACCGCTGATCGCCGTCCAGCCGCGCACCGCGGCCAGCCGCCGCTCCGGCGGCGCCGCGGCCAGCAGCAGCCCCAGCGAGGACGGGATGAGCGTCGCCGCGCCGGCCGCCTGGACGACCCGCGCCGCCACCAGAGTCCAGACGCCCGGCGCGACGGCGCAGGCCACCGAGGCCGCCGTGAACACGGCCAGGCCGAGCAGATAGGCGCGGCGCGCCCCGGTCCGGTCGGCGAACCCGCCGGCCGGGACCATCAACGCGGCGAACACCACCGCGTAGGCGTTGAGCACCCAGGACAGCTCGGACAGCGACGCCCCGGCGTACTGCTCGCCGATCTGCGGCAGGGCCACGTTCACGATGAACATGTCGAGGTTGGACATCGCCACCCCGGCGGCGACGACGGCGAAGACGGGGCCCAGCCGGGCTTTGGGCGCCGCCGTCGCGGCGCCGGCGGGCCGGGTGGTCGGACTGCTCACGGGCGTTCCTCCGGATCGCGTTCGGGACCGGGAGAGTTTGTTTTTCCAACCCTCCCGGTCCCGAACGTAGCAGCCGTGTTTTTCACGGCACAACCGGTGGCCCGTGTGGACGAGGTCTCAGCCGAAGAAGTCCACGAAGGCGTCGACGACCGCCTGCGGCTGCTCCTCCACCAGGTAGTTGCGCGTGTTCGCGACCTCCACCACGCGCACGTCCTCCGCCTGCTGGGGCAGCACCTTGCTCATGTACTCGTAGAACGGCCCGTACGCCAGCCCCAGCACCGGAACGGTCAGCCGACCGTAGGAGGCGAAGTCCGCGATGTCCTTCTGGTACGCCTGGAACCATCCCTGGCACGCGCGGATCGCCTCGGGCGAGTCGTAGGCGCGCGCGTACACCTCCCGGTCCCGGTCGGTGACGGCCCGCGGGTCGGTCAGGCTGAGCCCGAACATGTAGTCGATCATCAGCCGGTACCGCCCGGCCAGCAGCTTCACCGGGAAGTCCGGGACGATGTTGAACGCCAGCCACCAGCGGTGCGGCGGCGGCTCGTCCGGCGGCGGCATGATCCGGAAGTCGTAGTAGCTCTCGTCGATGTGCGTGGTGTTGAGCAGCGCCAGCCGGCGGGTCGCCTCCGGATGGTTGGCCGCGTGCGCGAACGCCACCATGGAGCCGATGCCGTGCCCGGCGATGTTGATCCGCTCGTGGCCGAGCCGCCGGGCGAGGGCGCGGATGTCGGCCGCCATGGTCTTCTTGTCGAACCCGCCCGCCGGCTTGGACGACCCGCCCATGCCGCGCAGGTCCACCGCGATCACCCGGTACCGCTCGGCGAGCGCGGGCATCACCTTGCGGTACTCCCACCACGTCTCCGGCCAGCCGGGCACCAGCACCAGCGGCTCGCCCGCGCCGCCGGCCACGTAGTGGAGGCGGACGCCGTTCACCTCGGCGTGCCGGCTCTCGAAGTCGCCCAGGGAGGCCGCCAGCTCCGGGTCGCTCAGCCCGTCGGCCGCGCCGTCGGTCGCGCTCATCGCCGTCGTGTCCCCTTCCGTGCTCGTCGCGTGCTCGTCGCGTGCTGGGTCGTCGCTTCCGGTCCGCGGCGGTCGCCGGCGTTCACTTCGTGACGACCGGCAGGGTCGCGTGCCCCCGCTGCACGAGCTGGTCGCGGAAGGTCGGACGGTCCGCGAGCCTCATGCGGGGGAACCGGCGCAGCAGCCGCGGCACCACCGTCCGCGCCTCCATCCGGGCCAGCGGCGCGCCCAGGCAGAAGTGCGCCCCGCCGCTGAGCGTGAGCGGCTGGTTGTCGGGCCGGGTCGGGTCGAACACGTCCGGCCGGTCGAAACGGCGCGGGTCGCGGTTCCCCGCGGCGATGAGCAGCGTCACCGGCGTCCCCCCGGCGATGTGCTCGCCGAAGAACCGCATGTCCCGCGCCGCCACCCGGTTGAGCGCCTGCACCGCGGGGTCGTACCGCAGCGTCTCCTCCACGAACCCTTCCGCGAACGGCGAGTCCGGCTCGTCGCGCAGCCGCTCGGCGTGCTCGGGGTGCTCCAGGGCCAGCCGCACCATGTTGCTGAGCAGGTCCTGCGGCGCCTCCGCCGCCGCCACGATCAGCAGCATCAGGTTGGCGATCAGCTCCTGCTCCGACAGCTCCCCGCTGTCGTCGCTGGCCTTGATGAACGCGCTGGTCAGGTCGGATCCGGGACGGGCGCGCCGCGCCCGGACCAGCTCGGTGGTCCAGTCGGCCAGCCGGTCCATGCCGGAGTCGCCGCGCTCCAGTTCGGACAGGTCGCCGATCGGGTCGAGCGCGGTGGTGATGTCGCCGATGATCCCGCGCATCCCGGCCCGCTCCTCCGGGGGGATGCCGAGCAGCTCGCCGATCACCGAGATCGCGAAGCGGTAGGAGAACTCCGGCACCAGGTCCACGACCGCGCAGCCCGCGCCCAGCACCGCGACGTGCTCGACGACCTCGTCGGCGACCCGTTCCACCAACGGCTGCCATGCCGCCACGCTGCGCGCGGAGAAAGCGCTGCCGAAGAAGCGGCGATAGCGCTCATGGTTCGGGTCGTTGGAGAACAGCATGTTGCGGGTGAGCCACCGCCACGACGAGTGGTCGCGCCACCCGGGCATCCTGGCGTCCTGGACGGCGGCGTCGGTGGACAGCAGGTCGGGCTCGCGCAGCGCCCGCGCGCATTCGGCGTAGCCGGTGACGACGACGTGCGCGCCGCCCAGGCTCACCACCGCGCCGTGCGCGCGCATCTTCTCGTACAACGGGTAGGGGTCGCGCTTGCCCTCGGGGGTCAGCAGCCGCAGCATCACCTCGACCGGATCGGCCAGCGTCCCGGCCGACGTCCCGGCCGACGTCGTGGTCGTCGTCATGTTCGCTCCTCAGGACAGGGGGGCCATCACGAAGTCGTCCTTGCTCACGCCGCAGTCCGGGCAGACCCAGTCGTCGGGGATGTCGTCCCACGCGGTGCCCGGCGGGATGCCCTCCTCGGGCAGGCCCTCGTCCTCGTAGTAGACGAAGCCGCACACCAGGCACATCCAGGCCTTGCCCTTGACGGCGCCTTCGGCGACGCCCGGTGTCGTCATGTCATCGCCTCCTCTCCCGCGCCCGCGTGGCGCACGATGAAGTCGCAGACCAGCTCCCGGACGGCGGGGGCCATGAGGATCCCGTAGTGGCCCGTCCCGGCGACCGGCTCCAGCCGGACGTCGCGCAGCCCGGTCACGACCCGCTGCGTCTCCGCGAACGGCACCACGTCGTCGTCCGGGTCGTGCATCGCCAGGACCGGCAGTCTCAGGTCCCGGCCCAGCCCGACGACGTCCCAGTGCGCCACCGGCACGCCGTTGCGCTTCCACAGCTCGGCATAGATCCGCTCCACCAGGGGCCGGCGCAGCCGCAGCTCCGACCGCGACCAGCGCTCCAGGACCCCGGTCAGCGTGCAGGCCGGAGCGATCATGGCCAGGCACGCCACGTCCGCCCCGCCGCGCTCGGCGACCGCGCCGGTGGCGGCGATCGCGCCGAGCGAGTGCGCGACCACCGCCCGGACGCCGCCGTGGTCCTCCAGCGCGTCCAGCACCGCCCCGGTCGCCCGCGTGAACTGGGTCATCGTGGCCTGCGCCCCCGGGTTCACGCCGTGCCCGGGCGCGTCGAACGCCGCGACCCGGTAGCCCAGCGCGCGCAGCGGCGCGACCAGGGGGTGCATGCTGCCGCTGTCGATGCCCCAGCCGTGGACGAGCAGGACGACGGGGCCCGTGTCGCCCCACAGGTAGCCGCCGCGGACGTCGGGGTCGCCGTCCACGGGGAACCGCCGCGCGCCCAGCGGCACCACGTCGTCGGGGCGGACGCCCAGCGCGCGGGTGTCGCTGAACACGTCGGTGGCCCGCCGCCCGGCGGCGCCGGGCGCGAGCGCGCCCAGCACCGCGTAGCCCAACCGCCGCACCGGCAGCGGGATCCGCACCGCCGTCACGACGCCGCCCGCAGCGGCTCCGCCCGGCGCTCGCGTCCGCCGTCGGCCGTGGGCGGCACCTGCCCCCGGGAGAAGTCGGTGTAGAACCCGGACTCGGTGTCGTAGAAGTGCAGCCGCCGGATGATCGTCCACAGGTGCGACAGCTTCAGGTCGCGCTCGCGGACCATGCCGGGATAGGCGCGCTTGAGCGCCTCCTGCGCCTTGGGCAGGTTGTAGAAGGGGATCGGCGGTGCGACGTGGTGGGCGGTGTGCACCGAGATGTTGTGCGTCAGGAACAGCAGCCAGCGCGGATAGCGGTAGTCGGTGGTCAGCAGCAGCCGTCCCGCGTTCTTGGTCCAGTGCTCAGAGGTCAGGAACGGGACGTCGGCGGCGCTGTGGTGCATCAGCGTGGTGGCGCTGAACCAGGCGTGCGTGGCCAGCCACGGCCCGACGAAGTACAGCAGCAGCCCCTTGACACCGGTGAAATACACCAGCGGCGGGAAGTACAGCGCGCTCGCCGCCAGCACGAACCAGATGGAGCGCCGCACGTCCCGGCGCATCTCCCGCTTGGGGAAGAACGACGGCCGGAAGCCCGACACCCGCCAGTAGTTGATCGTCCCGCCCCAGAACGCCCAGGTGCGGGTGGCGTGGTAGACGAACTTGTCCCACCAGGGCATCCGGTCGTACATCGCCGCCGGCAGCGGCTTCCAGTCGGTGTCCAGCTCCAGGTTGTTGGTGTGCGCGTGGTGCATGTTGTGGACGTGCCGCCACGCGTGGAACGGATAGATCAGCGGCAGCAGCGCGATGTGCCCGATCGCGACGTTGAACCGGCGCGACCGGGAGAAGGATCCGTGCCCGCAGTCATGGGCGATGCAGTGCAGGCCCCAGCCGCCGAGACCCGCCACGACCAGCAGCGGGATCCACAGCAGCCAGTGCGGCGAGAACGCCATGGCGACGATCGCGCCGAGGTAGAGGGCCCAGCTCACCGCGAACCCCAGCAGCCCGCGCCAGGGCCGGGGCTCGAAGTACTCGCGCGGGATCGCCGCCGCCAGTTTCTCGTCCTTGATCTGCGCGGACCGGCGCATGAACTCCACGAAGGGATCCCCCGGCGCGGTCGGATAGCTGAACGATGCGGCCATGGTCACCTGTCCCTCGAACGGTCCGGTGGGTGCTCAGACCCGGTCGGCGAGCCGCAGTTCGGCGGCCAGATGGGCGGTCAGCGCGTCGATGGTGGGGTGCTCGTACAGCAGGCCGGGCGACAGCCGCCGCTCGACGATCTTTTCGAGGGCACCGGAGACCTGCACCGCCACCCGCGAGTCCAGGCCGTAGGACTCGAAGGTGCGGCCGGTGTCGACCTCGGCGACCGGGATGCCCACCCGGTCGGCCAGGTGCTCGGTCAGCCAGCGCCGCAGGTTCTCGGCGGTCAGCGGCCCTTCGAACTCCCGCGTCCTCTTCTTGCGCTTGAACATCGTGGTCACACTCCGCTGCTCGATCGGGTCGTGGCGGTACGGGCGGGGCCGGCGGCGGCCGATGCGGCACGGGTCCGGGCGGTACCGCCGGCCCGGGCGGCGCGGCCGGCGGCGCGCCGCTTGGCGATCGTCGCGGCGTCGGGTTGGCGCAGGTCCCACACCACGCGCGCCCGGCCGAGCGCCGTGAGCAGCCAGCCGCTCAGGTCGGGCTCCCAGCGGCGCACCGCGTGCCTGTAGGAGCCGGGGAAGGCGTGGTGGTTGTTCTGCAGTCCCTCGCCGAAGGTGAAGATCGCCACCGGCCAGTTGTTGGCGCTGCGGTCGCCGTTGTCGAACGGCCGTCCGCCGATCATGTGGCTGAGCGAGCCGACGCACCAGGCGGCCTGGTTGGCCAGGAACATCCGGGCGAGCCCGCCGAACAGGAACCCGGTGAGCGCGGCCGTCGCGGTGCCCTCGACCGCGAACCCGATCAGCGCCGGGAGCGCCAGCCCGGCCGCCACCCACAGCTGGTAGGTGCGGTGGTAGAAGAACAGCCGCCGGTCGCGCAGGATGTCCGGCGCCCAGAAGCTCCAGCTGGAGTTCTCGTCGCTGAGCATCCACGGCATGTGCGCGTACCACAGCCCGCGCAGCTTGCCGCGCAGCCCGGGGCCGGCCAGGTTGGGCGAGTGCGGGTCGCCGTCGTGGTCGCTGAAGCGGTGGTGGCGGCGGTGCGTGGTGACCCAGTCCATGATCGGCCCCTGGCCGCCCATCGATCCGGCGATCAGCAGCACGCCCTCGAAGAACCGCGACGTCTTGAACGACTTGTGCGCCAGGTAGCGATGGAAACCGATGGTGATGCCGGCCATGTGCACGAAGTACATGGCGGCGAACAGCCACAGGTCGGTCGCGGTGTAGACCCCCTGCCACAGGCACCAGGCGGCGGCGACGGTGCCGAGCCCGGGGACGGCCATCATCGTGAACGCGATGGTCCGCTTCGTCCGGGCGCTGGCGGGGTCCAGTTTGACGATCGCCGCCTCGGGAGGCGTCATCGTCGCGGTCGTCATGGTTGCCTCCTTCGGTGTTCCCGGTTGCTCCGCCCGGCGGCCCTGCGGTGGGCGCCGGACGACTTGGGGTAGCGGACGTCGTGGATCAGCCCCAGCCGGTCCAGCAGGGTGATGAACATCCCGGTGAGATCGATCTGCCAGAAGGCGTGCCGGTTGTGCGCCAGCGACGGCCGGGCGTGGTGGTTGTTGTGCCAGGAGCCGCCGACCGAGAACGGCGCCATCGCCGCGACGTTGCGGCTGTTGTCGCGGGTCTTGTAGGGCCGGCTGCCCAGGGTGTGGCCGATGGAGTTGACCCCCCACGTCACCTGGTCGAGCAGGAAGATCCGGGCCAGCCCGCCCCACAGCAGGCCGCTGACGGCGCCGCCGACGCTCCAGGTCAGCAGGCCGCCGAGGGCGGCGGGCAGCGCCAGCCCCAGCAGCACCCAGACGAAGTACAGCTCGTTCACCCGCATCACGGTGCGGTCGGCGAGCAGGTCCGGGACGTGCTTGCTCCAGTTGTCCCGGCGCACGGTGAACAGCCAGCCGACGTGGCCGTGCCACAGCCCGCGCACCCGCGCCAGCGGTCCGGTGCCGATCGGCCGGGGCGAATGGGGGTCGCGATCGGTGTCCGTGAAAGCGTGGTGGATGCGGTGCGTCGCCACCCAGAACACGATCGGCCCCTGGGCCGCCATGCTCCCCGCCACGCCCCACAGCGCGGTGACCACGCGGCCGGCGGAGAACGCCCGGTGCGAGAAGAAGCGGTGCATCCCGCCTTCGACGCCGAACGCGGTCACCAGGTACATCACGGCCAGCAGCAGCCCGTCGACGACGGTGAAGCCGTACCGCCACGCGTAGGCGACGGCGGCGACGAAACCGGCCGCCGGCACGCACACGGTGACGTACGCCAGTCGCCGCGCGGCCCTGTCGGTGTCGCCGCCCGTCGCGGCGGCCGCCGCGGACCCGGTCAGTTCGACGGTCATGCGGGCACCCCCCGCGCGGCCGCGAGGACGTCCCCGGCGACGGGGAGCGTGCGCAGCTCGCCCTTTTCGAACGCCTCCCGGGCAGCGCTCCGCCGCACCTTGCCGCTGGTGGTGGTCGGCACCGTGCCGGGCGGGCCGAGGTGCACCTCGGCGGGGCGGACGGCGTGGTCGGCGGCGACCGCCGCCACCACCGCGTCGCGCAGCTCCGCCAGTTCCCGGTTGGCGCGCGCCCGCGCGTCCCGCAGCTCGGCGACGACCACCAGTTCCTCCGCCCGCCCCCGCGGCCGGACGGCGAACGCGGCGGCGCGGCGCAGCTCGGGCCGCGCGGCGAGCACCGACACCTCGATGTCCTGCGGATACAGGTTGCGTCCCGCGACGATGACGACGTCCTTGAGCCGCCCGGTGACGTACAGCTCCCCGCCGTCCACGAACCCCGCGTCGCCCGTGCGCAGATACGTCCGGTCGGAGGGCGCCCCGTCGGCGGGGGCGTCGGCGCCGTCGGCGGCCGGCCGGGCGGCGAACAGCTCGGCGCTGAGGTCGGGGCGGCCGTGGTACCCGCGGGCGACGCTCGGGCCGCGCACCCAGATCTCGCCGACCGTGCCGGGAGGGACGGGACGGCGGGTGTCCGGGTCGACGATCAGCACCTCGTGCCCGTGCGCGACCGCGCCGCAGCTGACGAGTTCGGCGGCCGCGGCGGCCGGGTCGTGCGCCCCGGCCGGGCGGACGCGTCCCCGCTCCAGCGCGGCCCGGTCCACCCGCAGGGTGCGCATCGACGTCCCGTCGGGCTTGCCGGCCACGAAGAGGGTCGCCTCGGCCAGGCCGTAGCAGGGGATGAGCGCCTCGGGCCGGTACCCGTACGGCGCGAACCGTTCGGTGAACCTCTTCATCGTGGTGGCCAGCACCGGCTCGGCCCCGCAGTACAGCTGGCGCAGGGAGCCGAGGTCCAGCCCGTCGAGGTCGTCCTCGTCGACGGAGTCCACGCACATGTCGAACGCGAAGTTCGGGGCGACCGAGATGGTGACCCCGTACTCGCCGATGGCGCGCAGCCACCGGGCCGGGCGCTGCACGAAGTGCACCGGGGAGAACATGATCAGCGGCCAGCCGCCGTGCAGCGCCAGCATGATCGTCCCCATCAGCCCCATGTCGTGGTACGGCGGCAGCCAGGACAGGCCGACGCGGCCGGGGTCCACGCCCATGTGGTGCTGGAGCGCCACGCAGTTGGCCACCAGGTTGTCATGGTCGAGCACGATCCCCTTGGGGTCGCCGGTGGACCCCGAGGTGTACTGCAGCAGCGCCGGGTCGGCGGCGCGCGGCCGGTACCGGGGCGGATCGGCGTGCCGGGCGAAGAACTCCTCGTCCACGGTCAGCCACCGGACGCCGCGCAGCGCGGGCGGGAGCCGGTCCGCGAGTTCGGCGACCCGCTGCGCCGCCCAGCTCGACAGTAGCACCGCGCTCGGCGCGCAGTCGGCGAGGATGCCGAGGAACCGCGCGGTCGCGCGCCGTCCGACCGGCGGGAACGAGGGCACCGCGGTGGCCCCCGCGGCGAGCACGCCGTACAGCGCGGCCACGTAGTCGAGGCCGGGATCCACCGCCAGGACGACCCGCCGCCCGGCCGCGCCGTCCAGTTCGGCGGCCACCACGGCGGCCCGGTCGGCCACGTCCCGGTAAGTGTGGTCGACGGCGGTCGCGGGCGTCCCGTCGGCGAGAAAGCGATAAGCCGTGGCCGTGGGCTGTTCCTGCGCCCGCCGCCAGAGGACGTCGGTCAGGGGGATCGTGGATTTCACCGTGCACCACCCTTGGTGATCTCTTCGGTCACCACCACAGCCGCCGACGTTCGCACACGGAAATTCAGCAGGTCAACGCCGGGAATTGCGGTTCGCCGCCATCGTGTTCCGCGGACACAACGAGCGGCGCCCGGGCTGTGCGGGTGCACAACCCGGGCGCCGATCGATCGGCCGGCATGCGGAGGGCGGAGTCAGGGGTGTCGCCCATGGACAGACGGCCCGCGCCTCCCGCCGAGCCTCTCAGGTGCGTGGTGAGCGATGCCGTCCGCGTGCGCGTCGGTCACGCGGCGTCGCCACGGCCCAGGCGCAGCTGGTGGGCGGTGCCGAGGTGGACGCCCTGGGGGTCCCAGGCGTCGATGATCTCCTCGTTCCAGCCGGCGGCGCCCGCGCCCCGGGTGCGGGCGCGCAGCAGGACCCAGGGCGAGGAGGCGGTCTCCAGTCCCTCGGCGGGGTGGACCGTGAGCTCCATGGTCGGCACCAGCAGCAGGTCGGACAGGACGGCGGCGTAGGCGGGCGCGAGCGCGTCCATGAGCAGCACGAGGCGGTGCGCGTCCGGGGGCGTGTCGTCCTCCGTCAGCCGCACCCACGCGGTCAGTTCGGGTTCGGCGCAGCGCGCGTACGGCCGGTTGGGGCCGACCGGGCGGATCTCCCAGAACTCGGAGATCGGCACGAATTCCGGCGGAATGCGGAAGACCTCGCAGTCGGCCGGGGGCGGCGCCGCGGGGGCGGGCGGGGCGAAGCGCGGCCAGTTCCCGGCGCGCGGCACCGAGAAGATCGCCGAGGCGTCCACGAGCGGCCCCTCCTCGTCGGCCAGTTCCCCCGCGCACGTGGTGATCCGCCCGACGCGCATGGTCCGGGTGGCGAGCTGGAACGTTCCGGTGACGGCCCGGTGCAGCCGCGCGGAGGCGCTGCGCAGCCGTGCCTGCGGCGCGTGCCGCTGCATCGCGGCGGTCGCCAGCGCGAGCGCCAGCCCGCCGTGCAGCCCGCCGAAGCCCTGGAATCGGGGCGCGGGGACGAACGGTCCGTCCTCGGCGGCGGCGAGCAGCCGGCCGGGGGTGGGCGGCGGAGCGGTGATCGTCATGAGCACTCCAGTCCACGATAATTGGAAATTCCAACTCACTCTACGGCGTTCCGCCCCGCCCCACTAGCCGTCCGCTCGCACGGGCCCCTCCCGCGATTCCCGCGGTGACGGCGCGGCGCCGGCGGGCGACGGCGTGGACAGCTGCCGGTACGCCTGCACCGCCAGACCGAGTTCGATCAGGTCGCGCGGCGACGACAGGTTCTTGCCGGTGAGCTGCTCGATGCGGCGCAACCGGTTGAGCACCGTGTTGCGATGGCAGTAGAGGGCGGTCGCGGCGGCGGACACCGAACCGTCGACGGCCAGCCACTGCTCGAGCGTCTCCAGCAGCTGCTCCCGGCGCTGCGCGTCCAGCTCGAACAGCGGCGCCAGCACCCGGAACTGCAGCCGCCTGGCCAGGTCCGGGGCGGCGTTCAGCATGGCGGTGGGCAGCCGCTCCTCCAGAAGGGCCACCCCCGGCCCCCGCAGCGTGCGCGCCGCCGACTCCGCCTGGCGGCGGGCCTCGCCGAGCTCGGCCAGGCCGCGGACGGCGGCGCTGATGCCGGTGCGCAGATCGCGGGCCTTGGACAGGGTGTCGACCAGGTCGCCGGGCCGGCGGTCCCCCAGGGGCGCGACGGCGACCGCGCTGACACCGTGCGCCCGCCACAGCAGCCGTATCCCCCTGGCCACCGGCGGCTGGTCGTCCGGGTCGACCGACCCGCCGCCGACCGGATGCCGGACGACCACCGCGTACCGGCCGGTCGGGCAGACCGGAAGGGATCGCGCCACGGCCCGCACCAGCGACTGGTGCGTCTCGCCGTTGAGGAGAGCGTCCAGCAGGTAGCCGGCGACGCGGCGGTCGGCCGGTTCCTGCCGGGCCTGGTGCAGGGCGTCGATCGCCGCCGCCGAGTGCTCGTCGACGATCGTCCACAGCGTCTCGATGAACAGGCGCGTCTCGGCCGAGCGCAGCCCCTCCTCGGCCGCCCACTCCATGGCCGCGGCGGACAGCAGCCGGCCGCCGAGGTGGTAGGCGCGCAGCAGCGCCCGCTCCGGGACGCCCTGCCTGCCGCGCCGCGCGCCGGTCCGCCGCGGGACGTCCAGCGTGGCGGGCACTTCGGCGGCGGGGAGCGCGAGGGCGTCCAGGAACCGGTGGTACGAGCGCGCGATCCACTGCGGCGGCTCGTGCGCCGGGACGTTGCGGTAGGCGGTCTCGATGCTGCGCAGCTGACCGACCAGCCGGGCGGTCAGCTCCGGAACCCGGGTCCGGATCGCCCGCTGAAACTGATCTCGCGAGGCTCGAGAGAATTCTTCGACTTCTTCGACCAAGAGCAATGACCCCGTTTCTTCCGATCGCAAGCCGACAGCGTCACCCGCTCTTTGATCAACTTTGCGTTATGTGCAGCGGCTTGTAAAGGCCGCGTTGCGCGTTATTGAAATTTCACAATTTCAGGACCTGCGCGGACGACATTTTCGAAGGCGCGCGCCAAGGTGAATTCCACGAAATTGGAACGTTCTCGGCGGGACATGTCTTACCGACGAGTAGCTCTCGTTGCGAAACGTTCGCGGGCGCCCGTGGGAACGATCCATCCGCGACGGCGCCGGCGCGCCGGGCCGCCTGTCCGGACCTGGACGGCGCACAAAAAGGCCGATGGCGCGCCCGGCGCCATCGGCCCGCTCCCGCCGCGGCTACATCTTCGGCTCGAACATGGCCCTGATCTTCTTCGCCGCCTCGTCCCGCTTCGCCTTGTCCGGAATCTGGCGCCCGGTCTGCCCCTTGCGCCGGGCGGCGTCCCGCCGGCCGTCCTGGCGGGCCTCGCCGGCGCCGCGCCGGTCCCGTCCCGTCCCCTTGCCGGCCGCTTGGCCCGCCCGCGCGGCGGCCGTCCGGTCCGTGTTGTCGTGCAGGTCCCCCACAGCGCATCCCCCCGTTGCCGTTCGGTCCTGGTCGGACAGCGGATACCTACCCTGACCTGCGATGATCTACTCCGTCGCGGCGGCCCGGTAGAACCGCACCTCGGGCCTGCCGACCTGGCCGTAGTGCGGGCGCCGCCGCACCAGCCCCTGCTCGGCCAGGTACTCCAGATAGCGGCGCGCGGTCACCCGGGACACGCCGGTCAGGGTCGCGGCGGACGCCGCCGACAGCCCCTCCTTCGCGCCGGCCAGCGCCTCGGTGATCGCCTGGAGGGTCTCCTCGCTCATGCCCTTGGGCAGCGAGCCGCGGTCGGGGGTGCGCAGCGTGGCGAGCATGGCGTCCACGTCGGCCTGGCCCGTCACCTCGCCCGCGCGGGCCACGCGGCGGCGGAACCGGGCGTACCGGTCCAGCTTGTCGCGCAGCGTCGCGAACGTGAACGGCTTGAGCAGGTACTGCACCACGCCGGCGGACACGGCCGAGCGCACCGCGGCCAGGTCGCGGGCGGACGTCACGGCGATCACGTCGACGGTGCTGCCCGCGGCGCGCAGCGCCCGGCAGACCTTCAAGCCGTGGGTGTCGGGCAGGTAGAAGTCCAGCAGCACCAGGTCGACGGGCGTGCGCTCGCAGAACCGCAGCGCGTCGGCCCCCGAGTGCACCACCCCGGCCACGGCGAACCCGGGCACGCGTTCCACGTAGGTCCGGTGCGCCTCCGCGGCGACCTGGTCGTCCTCGACCACCAGCACCCGGATCACGATGTCACGTCCTCCTCGCAACGCAACGGCAGGCGGACCGTGAAGACCGCGCCCCCGTCGCGCGCGACCTCGATGGCCCCGCCGTACCGCCGCACGGCCCGGCCGACCAGCGCCAGCCCCAGGCCGTGCCCCACCGGGCCGTCGGCGGGCTTGGTGGTCCAGCCGCGGCGGAACATGGCGGGCACGCGATCGGGGTCCACGCCCGGCCCGTTGTCGGCCACCCGCAGCACCAGCTCGCCCTCGTCCGCCCGGGCGGTGACCACCACCTTGGGCGGCTCGCGGCGGGACGCCGGGCCCTCGATCGCCGCGTCGACCGCGTTGTCTATCAGGTTTCCGAGGATAGTGACCAGGTCGCGGGGGTCGATTCCGGCCTGCTCGATGACCGCGTCGCCGAGCGCGGTGTCGTCGGTGAGGACGAGTTCGACGCCGCGCTCGGCCGCGTCGGCGCCCTTGCCGAGCAGCAGCGCCGCCAGCACCGGCTCGCGGACCGCGCCCACCACCCGGTCGGTGAGCCGCTGGGCGGTCGCCAGCTCGGCGGTGGCGAACTCGACGGCCTGCTCGGCGCGCCCCAGCTCCACCAGCGACACGATGGTGTGCAGGCGGTTGGCGGCCTCGTGCGCCTGCGCGCGCAGCGCTTCGGCGAACCCGCGCACGGCGCCCAGCTCGCCGGTGAGCGTCTGCAGCTCGGTGTGGTCGCGCAGCGTGACGGCGGTGCCCATGGCGCGCCCCCGGGACCGCACCGGGACGGCGTTGACCACCAGCACCCGCGTGTCGGCGACGTGGATCTCGTCCGGCCGGGGCTCGGCCGACACCAGCGCGGCGGTCAGCTCCTCCGGCAGGCCCAGCTCGGACGCCCGGCGGCCGCGCGGGTCGTCCGACAGGTCGAGCAGCTCCCGGGCGGCGTCGTTGCACAGCACGACGCGGCCGTCCCGGTCGAGCAGGATCAGGCCCTCGCGCACCGCGTGCAGGATCGACTCGTAGTAGTCGAACATGGCGCGCAGGTCGCCGGGCGCCATGCCCCGCGTCTGCCGGCGCAGCCGGACGCTGACCAGGGCGCTGCCCGCGATGCCGACCGCCAGCACGACCAGCACGACCACGGCCAGGGCCGACAGCCGCCCGCGCAGCTCGGCGGAGATGGCCTCGACCTTGATGCCGACCGAGACCAGCGCCACGACCCGGCGCTCGCCCGGTTCGGCGTCGTCGAAGACCGGCGCGACGGCTCGCACGGACGGCCCCAGCGTGCCGGTGTAGGTCTCGGTGAACGTCCGCCCGGCCAGGGCGGGGCCGATGTTGCCGATGAAGCGGCGGCCGATCTGCGCCGGGTTCGGGTGCGTGTAGCGGACCCGGTTCGGCTTCATGATCGTGATGAAGTCGACGCCGGTGTCGGCGCGCACCCGTTCGGCCAGCGGCTGCAGCGTGCGGCTCGGGTCGCGTTCGGCCAGCGCCTCCCGCACGCTCGGGGAGTCGGCGAGCGTGGTGGCCACGACGGTGACGGTCTCGCGGGCGCGCTCGTCGACGGTCCGCGCCGCGTCCAGATACGACAGGACGGCGCCGACCACGACCAGCAGGGCGACCACCGCCGCCTGCAGGGCCAGCAGCTGCCCGGCCAGACTCCACCGCCGGACGCGCCCGGGAATGGGCGTCCTCATCCCGCCGCCTTCAGCATCCCGCCGTCCCCTTCACGCCGCCTTCGACGACCACTCACCTGCACGTGAACGAAATGTACAAAAGCGTGACGACTGTCACATGAACCCGGATAGTCGCTCTTCGAATGCGCCGGCCCCGCCCGGCGCACCCCCCTGAACCCACCCCCGGACCCGCGACGGTCCGCAGAACCTCGAGGAGGCGATCCGTGTCCGCTAGCCCGACGACCGGCGGCACCGGTGCCGCCGCGGCCCGGCGGCACCGCGATCCGGTGCACTACCTCTACCTGACCGTCATCGGCGCGGTGGCGGTCGGGATCGTGGTGGGCCTGGCCGCGCCGGACGTCGCGACCGAACTCAAGCCGCTCGGCACCGGGTTCGTCAACCTGATCAAGATGATGATCTCGCCGATCATCTTCTGCACGATCGTGCTGGGCATCGGCTCGGTCGCCAAGGCCGCCAAGGTCGGCAAGGTCGGGGTCATCGCCCTGTGCTACTTCCTGGTCATGTCGACGTTCGCGCTGGCCATCGGCCTGGCGGTGGGCAACTTCCTGCACCCGGGCGAGGGCATGCACCTGGACCCGTCGTCGGCCGCCAAGGCGAAGGAGTCGGCCGAGGGCGGCGAGGGCACCGTCGACTTCCTGCTCGGCATCATCCCCACCACGCTGCTGTCGGCGCTGACCGAGGGCGAGGTGCTGCAGACGCTGCTGGTGGCGCTGCTGGCGGGCTTCGCGCTGCAGAAGATGGGCCCGGCGGGCGCGCCGATCCTGCGCGGCATCGAGCACATCCAGCGCCTGGTGTTCCGCATCCTGGCGATGATCATGTGGGCGGCGCCGGTCGGCGCGTTCGGCGCGATCGCCGCGGTGGTCGGCGAGACCGGGTGGACCGCGCTGCGCAGCCTCGCGGTGATCATGCTGGGCTTCTACATCACCTGCGTGGTGTTCGTGGTGGCGGTGCTCGGCACCGTGCTGTGGGCGGTGGCCCGGGTCAACCTGTTCCAGCTGCTGCGCTACCTGGCGCGCGAGTTCCTGCTGATCCTGTCGACCTCCTCGTCGGAGTCGGCGCTGCCGCGGCTGATCGCCAAGATGGAGCACCTGGGCATCAGCCGCTCGGTGGTCGGCATCACCGTGCCCACCGGCTACTCCTTCAACCTGGACGGCACCGCCATCTACCTGACCATGGCGACGCTGTTCATCGCCGCGGCGCAGGACGACCCGCTGTCGCTGGGCGCCCAGCTCTCCCTGCTCGTCTTCATGATCATCGCGTCCAAGGGCGCGGCCGGGGTGAGCGGCGCCGGCCTGGCCACGCTGGCCGGCGGCCTGCAGTCGCACCGGCCCGAGCTGGTGGACGGCGTCGGGTTCATCGTCGGCATCGACCGGTTCATGTCCGAGGCGCGGGCGCTGACCAACTTCGCCGGCAACGCGGTCGCCACCGTGATCATCGGCGCCTGGACGGGCGAGCTGGACCGGGCCAAGGCGCGCCGGGTGCTGTCGGGCGAGGACCCGTTCAACGAGGCGACGCTCCTGGACGACCACGACGCAGCAGCCGAACGGGCGACGTCCTCCGAACAGTCCCCGTCGTCGGAGCCGTCCGAGCCGTCGGAGCGAGCCCAGACGAGCGGCGCGCCCGCCTAGGCCGGCGCCGCCACGGCAGTGGTCCCCAGCGCCGCGCCGGACGGCGGTTCGGCCGCTCGGACCGCTGCAGCCGGAAGTCGATGACGGCCTCCAGTCCCCCCATCGCCGTCACGGCGCGGTACCGGGCCACCGGCCCGGAGACCAGGGCCGCGTAGACGGCCGCCGGGGACGCGTCCTCGGCGCAGGTGACGGTCATCAGCAGGCGCGGCCGGGCCGCGCTGCCGGTGAGCCGCATCCGCACCTCCGCGACGCCGGGCACCCGCTCGGCGTCGCGGAGCAGCTCCTCCCCCGCCCGCCGGGCCTGCGCGCGGGCGGGGCCGCGCAGCGCCGGACGCCACCGGCGCACCAGTTCGCGCCCCTCCCGGATCAGCCAGGCCAGCCCCACCAGGGCCAGGAACTCGGCGACGCTGGCCAGGACGGGCCAGAACCAGCTGTTGCGCGCCGCGTACCGCACCACCGCCGGGTCGAGCACCGGCCGCAGCTGCCAGGACGCGCCGAACGCGCCCAGGCCGCAGCACAGCGCGAGCGCGCCGCACGTCAGCAGCACCGTGCCGGTCAGAGCCGTGGCGACTCGCATCGGTCAGCCCTTCCGCCACGTCGTCCGGGCGCTGACGCGCCGCTCCTCCAGCAGGTCCAGCTCGGCCAGCCGGTCCAGCACCGCCTGGCGCACCGGCGCGTCGAACCTGGCGGGGTTGCAGTAGGGCGTGGTCGTCCTGACGACCACCCGCGGCCGCACCCGCCTGCCGCGCACCCTGACCCGCGCGCGGGTGATGCCGGGCACGCCCGCGGCCGTGTCGGTCAGCGCGGCCCGCACGTTGGCCCTGCTCATGCCGGCCGCCGCCCATGGGGCGAGGCTGCGCATCGGCAGCGTCCGCCCTCTGCGGGGCACGGCCGAGACCACCATGGCCAGCCCCAGCTCGATCAGGACGACCGCCGTGAGCAGCACGGGCGTCTCCTGCCAGGCGAGGGTCTGCAGCGCGGCGGCCAACCGGTCGACGGGCAGCAGGTGCGCCCCGTTCGCGCCCATCGCCCACACCGCCTCGACCGCGGTGACCGTCCCGACCGCCGTGACCACGGCGGCCGCGACCAGCGCCGCAAGCCCGCACTGCGGCCGGAACGCCCGCCGGGTCAGCCATTGGGCGCCCTCGGGTTCGGCCACCCGCATCACGTGCGTGGACATCACGTGCGTGGACATCACGTGTGTGGACACTGTCGTCTCGCCCATCGCCACCCCCGTCGACACCTGGACCTTGCAACGCAACTACCCAGCGCGACGGATGATTACCCTGGGCGACGACCCAAATGATCGGCGCGGCGGGTCAGCGGAAGACGACGGTGCGATCGCCGTTCAGCAGGATGCGGTGCTCGGCGTGCCAGCGCACGGCGCGCGCCAGGGCCAGGCACTCCATGTCGCGGCCGACCGCCATCAGGTCCTCGGGGCTGTGGGTGTGGTCGACGCGCGCGACCTCCTGCTCGATGATCGGCCCCTCGTCCAGGTCGGGCGTCACGTAGTGCGCGGTGGCGCCGATCAGCTTGACGCCGCGCGCGTGCGCCTGGTGGTAGGGCCGGGCGCCCTTGAAGCTCGGCAGGAACGAGTGGTGGATGTTGATCACACGTCCGGGCAGCTTCGCGCAGAAGTCGTCGGACAGGATCTGCATGTACCGGGCCAGCACCACCAGGTCGGCGCGGTAGTGCTCGACGAGCGTGAGCACCTCGGCCTCCTGGGCCGCCTTGCCGCCGGGTTCCACCGGCAGGTGGTGGTAGTCGATCCCGTAGGACTGGGTGAGCGGCCGCAGGTCGGGATGGTTGGACACCACCGCGACGATGTCGATGTCGAGCAGGCCGGACCGCTGCCGGTACAGCAGGTCGTTCAGGCAGTGCCCGCTCTTGGACACCATGATCAGGACACGGGTGCGCTCGGCGCGGTCGTACAGCCGCCACTCCAGGCTCAGCTCGGGCGCCAGGGACGCGAACGCCCCGCGCAGCTCGTCCGGGTCGCCGTCGGGCGGCACGGTGAACTGCACCCGCATGAAGAACGTGCCGGAGTCGCGGTCGCCGAACTGCTGGCTCTCCAGGATGTTGCACCCGCGCTCGGCCAGCAGCCCGGAGACGGCGGCGACGATGCCGGGGCGGTCCGGACAGGAGAGCGTCAGCACGTACTCGCGTGGACTGGAGCTGGTCACGGTGTCACTCGTCGCTTTCCGAGACGGCGGAACCATTACGCAGGGTGAGGCTTACGAGCTTACGCCCGCACGCACCCATCACGGACACTGCCCGCACCACCGTTCGGAAAGCTTCCCATGACCGAGACGCCGTCCGATCGTCCCGCCGTCCGGGTCGTCTGCGTCGAGCCCGGAGGGCGCATCCTGCTGCTGCGCTGGCGCGACACCGTGTCCGGCCGGGTCTTCTGGGAGCCGCCCGGCGGCGGGATCGACCCCGGTGAGACGCCCCTGCAGGCGGCGCGCCGCGAACTGTACGAGGAGACGGGCCTGCCGGGCGACGCCGTCCAGGACGTCTTCGTGCGGGTCGACCGCGACTTCCATTGGCTCGGCCGCCACTACGTCAAGGTGGAACCGTTCTACCTGGCTCAACTGGACAGCCCGCATGAGGCGCGTCCGACCGCGTTCACTCCCGAAGAGAACGACACCTATCTCGGTTGCGCCTGGCTCTCCCTTGATGAGATCGCGACCCTGCCCGACGTGGAGCCTCCGCATCTCCTGACCGCCATCGCCCCCTTGCTGACGAGGTAGAAGCCACCCCCAACGATTGCCGTTTGAGCACCACCCATGTACTTTAGCGTCACTGAAGTAGTTCAGCAGAAGGGAAGACGAGCATGACGAGCCCTGAGCAGGCCCGCGCCGCCCTCGCCGAAGCCCGCCGCGTCCAGGAGCGGGCCCGGCGGTCCGCCCGGTGGTTCACCTGGTTCCTGGTGGCGACGGGCGCGGTCTCGATCGCCTGGATCACCGCGATGGAGGCGGTGTGGCCGCAGGGCCGACTGGCGCTGGCCCCCGTGTGGGCGGCCCTCTTCCTGATGGCCGGCTTCTGGATGAACCGGCGGGAGGCGCTGCCGCTCGGCGCCGGGCGCAGCCTCATGGCGGCGACGCTGACGTGGTTCGCCCTCTACCTGGTGGTGGTCGGGCCCGTCACGCGCTGGCAGTGGGGCACCTCCGTCCCGGCCTGGACGGCGGCGTCGGCGATCGCGGCGCTGCCGTTCTTCGTGGCCGCCTGGATGAGGCGGCGCGCATGAGCCACCCCCGGCACGACCTGGACCCGATCGTCCACACCCCGGCGCGGTTCTCCATCCTGGCGCTGCTGGCGGCGGTCGACCGGGCCGAGTTCCGCCTCGTGCGGGACACCGTCGAGCTGAGCGACTCGGCCCTGTCCCAGCATCTGACGACGCTGGAAAAGGCCGACTACGTCACGGTCCGCAAGACCCAGACCGGCCGCCGCACCACCACCTGGATCGCCCTCACCCGCAAGGGCCGGACCGCCTTCACCCGGCACGTCGAGATCCTCAACCAGATCGCCAACACCGACCCGCCGGCCCAGCGCGCCGGCTGATCGCGCGTCACGCGCGGAGTGCCCGCGCGTCACGGCACCGGCTGGGCCACACACCGCTCCTGGGGGCCGGTGAGGGAAGGGCGCGGATGCCGGCCCGCCATCGTCGTCGGGACGGCTCGTCGAAGGTGAGCATTCCGCTCATGCCGCGAGGACGTCACACCGTCCGGACGACGCCGAGCAGACCCGCGACGATAGTGGCCAAGGGCCTCCTCGCGACCATCGCGCGCCACACGGTAGGGCACCGGGCGACGGGACCGCGACGGCTCCGGCTTCTGCAGCGCCTTGAGGCGGAGGGTGAACGCAAGCCCAGGCTGCCCCGGCAAGGCGGCGCGCGGACGTGTTCACAGCGCCGGACGGTGACCTGGCAGCTGCAGCAGACCGAGCGGCGCGTCCAGGTCGACCAGGCCCACCTGGGCCTCCGCCGACCCGCCGTCCAGGACGGCGCGCGACGCAAGCCCAAGCTGACCAGCAAGACAGCGCACGGGCGCAAGGCCCAGGCTATTTGGCGAGGCAGCGCGCGGGGCGTTCACAGCGCAGGGCGGCAATACTGACGACGCATCGTGACCGGGGTCGCAGTTGCGGGACTCGGGAGGTTGACCGAGCGGTAGCTCTGGTGGCGGCGACGGGTTAGATTCGCCCACATGCAGCGTGCCATGCAGCGCCGCCACCGGCCGCGGCGGCTTCGCGCACTTCTGGCGGCTGCCATGCTGGTGCTCGTCGGCTGTGCGGACTCCGGCGGCGACCGGGGCGAGAGCTCGGGTGTGCACGACCGGCGGCCCGCGACCGTGGCCGGGATCCCCACCGACGAGGGGCCGCATAAGCTGCACCTCGCCGTCGACGCGTTCAGGCAGCGCGAGTACCTGCTGTACATCCCGTCGAAGCTCTCGGACGGGCGGTGGCGCGGCGGCCGCCCCGCCCGGCCCCTGCCGCTCGTGGTGGCGCTGCACGGCGGCCTGGCCACCAAGGACAAGATGCGCGAGCTGACCGGGTTCGACAGCCTGGCCCTCCAGCTCGGCTTCCTCGTCGCCTACCCCGACGGCTTCCTGACCACATGGAACGCGGGCGACTGCTGCGGCGCCGCGAAGATCGGCCGCATCGATGACGTCGGCTTCCTCACCCGACTCATCGACATGCTGACCGGCGTCGGCCTGGCCGATCCCCGGCGCGTGTACGTCACCGGGTTCTCCAACGGCGCGGGCATGGCCTACCGGCTGGCCTGCGAGAAGCCCGACAAGGTCGCCGCGATCGGCGTGGTCGAGGGCGCGCTGGTCACCAAGTGCACCCCGGACCGCCCGGTCGCCGTGATGATCTTTCACGGGACGGCCGACCGCAACGTCCCCTTCGACGGGGGCGGACGCCGCGACATCAACGACGACCGCCCCTTCCCGCCCGTCTCCTACGCGGTCGACGTGTGGCGCAAGGCCGCGGGCCTGCCGAGGCCTCGACACAAGGTCGTCCACGACGGCCCAATAGACTGCAAGTCCACCGGCAGGGGCGCGCATGGCGCGGAGGTCACCCTGTGCACCGTGCACGGCGGCAAGCACACGTGGCCACGCCCCGCGACCACCATGCTCTGGGACTTCTTCGCTCGGCACTCCCGCACCTGAACCCCAGCGCCGATCTCACTGGTGGCGCGGCCGCGCCTGCATTCCCCCGCGTGATCCCTGGCCCCCTTCGCCCCGGTACTTGAATCGGTACGGCCCGCCAGACACTCCCGCACCTGACCCCCAGCACTCATCTTCTAGCAGCTGGATTCAGGGCAGCCGACCCGGTATTCCCGCCCCTGAGCCCCGCCGCCCATCGTCCTAGCGCTGCACTCGGCGCAACCGGCCGGGCATTCCCGCGCGTGAGACCCGGTGCCGTCACGTCCGGGCGGGCGCCGGGACCTCCTGCGCGGCGCGTCCTGGCAGGTGAGCCGGGGCGCCGCCGTTCCCCGTCCAGCGGATATGAACTGTTTTCATATTCGCCGGGAGCTGTGGCAGGGTGAGCCCATGAACCTTCGGGAGCGCTACGACACGGCCACCGCCGCCCTCGACGCCCCGTTCGCGGTCGTGGACATGGCCGCGTTCCGGGCCAACGCCGCCGACCTGGTCCGCCGCGCCGCCGGCAAGCCCATCCGGGTCGCCAGCAAGTCCGTGCGGTGCCGGGCGCTGCTGGAGGAGGTGCTGGCCCTCGACGGCTTCTCGGGCGTCATGGCGTTCACCCTCCCCGAGGCGCTCTGGCTGGCCGAGCAGCGGGTCAGCGACGACATCCTCGTCGCCTACCCCACCACCGACCGCGCCGCCCTCGCCGCTCTGGCGCGCGACGAGCACGCCGCCCGCGCCATCACCCTGATGGTCGACTGCGACGACCACCTCGACCTGATCGAGAGCTGCGCCGCGGGGCGCACCGTCCGCGTCTGCATCGACATCGACGCCTCGTACCGGCTGCTGCGCGGCCGGGTGCGCGTCGGGGCGCGCCGCTCGCCGTTGCACTCCCCCGCCCAGGTACGGGCCTTCGCCGAACGCGTCCTCGAACGGTCCGGGGTGTCCCTGGTCGGGCTCATGGCCTACGAGGGGCAGATCGCCGGCGTCGGCGACGTCCCGCCGGGCCGTCCCGTCCGCGCCCGCGCCATCCAGGTCATGCAGCGGCGCTCGCGCCTCGAACTGGCCCGCCGCCGCGCCGCCATCGTCGCGGCCGTGCGCGAGCTGACCGACCTGGAGTTCGTCAACGGCGGCGGCACCGGCAGCGTCGAGAAGACCGCCGCCGAACGCGCCGTCACCGAGGTCGCCGCCGGATCGGGCCTGTACCAGCCGCACCTGTTCGACCACTACTCCAACTTCCGCGGCCGCCCCGCCGCCCTGTTCGCGCTGCCGGTCGTGCGGCGGCCCGGCCCCGGCGTGGTCACCTGCCTCGGCGGCGGCTATCTGGCGTCCGGCCCCGCCGACCCGCTCCGCCTGCCCCAGCCCTATCTGCCGACCGGCCTGTCCTACGACCCGGAGGAGGGCGCCGGAGAGGTGCAGACGCCCCTGATCGGCGCCGTCGCCGACAAGCTGCGGATCGGCGACCGCGTCTGGTTCCGGCACACCAAGGCCGGGGAGCTGTGCGAACGCTTCGCCGAACTGCACCTGATCGACGGCGACCGCGTCGTACGGACCGTCCCCACCTATCGGGGCGAGGGACGCACGTTCCTGTGACCGTGGCACGGGCCCACGGGCGCGGCGACCGGGCGGAGCGGCGTCGTAGATTGAGGACATGAGCGACGCCCCAGTGATCAGCGTCCGCGGCGAGGTCGTGCTGGAGGCCCAGCCCGAGCTGGCGCGGCTGTCGGTGCACGTCCAGAGCCAGGAGAGCGAGCGCCGCACCGCCCTGGACCGCCTCGTGGAACGCAACCAGCGCGCCCTCGACCTGATCAGGTCGTACGGGGCGGCGGTCGAACGGGTCGAGACCGGGGGCCTGGCGATCTCGCCCGTGCTGCGGCACCGCCGCCGCGAGGGCGAGGTCCGCGCCTACCAGGGAACCGCCTGGATCAAGATCACTGTGGTGGATTTCGCCGTGCTCGGCGAGCTGGTCACCCGGCTCGGCGACCTGGAGCGCACCTACGTCCACGGCCCCGACTGGGACCTGCGCCGCGACAGCGAGGTCTACGCGCGGGCCGCGCGGCAGGCCGCCCAGGAGGCCGTCGCCCGCGCCCGCAGCTACGCCGAGGCCCTCGGCGCCCGCCTCACCGGCCTGATCGAGCTCGCCGACTCCGGCCTGATCAGGGACAACGCCCACCGCGGGACGCCCCTGATGGCCGCGCCCATGGCCGCCGTCGCCGACGCCGGCGCGTCCGAACCGGAGCCGATCGCCCTCGAGCCCGAGACGCAGCTGGTGCGCTCCTCCGTCGAGGCGCGCTTCACGATCACCGCTCCCGACCTCGACGCCTAGCGGGGCGCCGCGCGAGCCGATCACGAACGGGGGATGAGATGACCGTGGTCCGACCGGGGCCGCCGCCCGGCACGCCTCCCGAGCCCGACCTGCGCGACCCGTGCGCCGAACGCGGTCCCGCCGGCGACATCCTGCACTCCTCGGGCGAGGCGCCGTCCCGCGACCTGGACGTGTTCCTCAGCGGCCGCGTCTTCATGGACATGATCTTCACGGGGCTGCCCGGGCTGCCGCCGCCCGGCACCGAGCTGGTCACCGACGGCCTCGGCTCGGCCCCCGGCGGCGTCGCCAACCTCGCCGTGGCCATGAGCCGCCTCGGCCTGCGCGTCGGCCTGGCCGGCGCCTTCGGCGACGACATGTTCGGCGCCTACCTGTGGCGCGCGCTGTCCGAACAGGAGGGCGTCGACCTGCGCTGGTCCCGCGAGATCCCCGGCTGGCCCACGCCGGTCACCGTGTCGCTGGCCCACGACTGCGACCGCAGCATGGTCACCTACGCCCGGCCCGTCCCGCTCGGCGACGCCGACCTGGTCGCCGACCCGCCCGCCGCCGCGACCTGCTTCGTCGACGTCGACCGGCCCGTGCCCGACTGGGCGCTGCAACTGCGCCGCTCCGGCGCCCGCGTGTTCGCCGACGCCGCCTGGGACCCCACCGAGACCTGGTCCGCCGACGTGCTCGACCGCCTGCGCCACGTCGACGTCTTCCTGCCCAACGCGGTCGAGGCGATGGCCTACACCCGCACGAGCACGCCCGAGGACGCCCTGCGCGCGCTCGCCGACCGGGTGCCCGTCGTGGTCGTCAAGCAGGGCGCCCGCGGCGCCATCGCGATCGACTCCTCCACCGGGGAGGAGGCGCACGCCGAGGCGCTGCCCGTGGAGGCCCTCGACCCCACCGGCGCGGGCGACGTGTTCGCCGCCGCGTTCGTGTTCGGCACCCTCGCGGGATGGTCCCTCGAGGACCGGCTGGGGTTCGCCAACCTGTGCGCGGGGCTGTCGGTGCGCCACCACAGCGGCTCGCTCGGCGCCCCCTGCTGGGGCGAGATCGCCGCCTTCGGCGAAAGCGGCGAGGTGCCGTCCGAGGTGTTGGAACGGTACGCGTTCATCGTCCCCTACATCCCGGAGACCGAGGCGGGCCGCGGCCCCCACGGGGTGATCCGCGCCCAGCCCACCCTCCGCTGACTGAACGGTCCGCGCCCCGCGTCCGTACTGGTGGACGTGGCACAG
This sequence comes from Actinomadura viridilutea, assembly GCA_003001795.1. GTDB lineage: Bacteria > Actinomycetota > Actinomycetes > Streptosporangiales > Streptosporangiaceae > Spirillospora > Spirillospora viridilutea. The sequence continues at coordinate 123,098 of PVNI01000004.1, forward strand.
AGCGGATGCGGCGACTTCCGGCTCGGGCTCGGGGTCTACGTCCTGGGACGTCTTCCACCGCCCGAGTCCGACGCACTGCGCGCCCACCTGACCGACTGCCCCGCGTGCCGTGCCGAACTGGCCGCCCTGCGCCCCGCCGCCGACGCTCTCAGCCGCGTCTTCCCCGAGCCCGTCTTCCCCCCGGACGACGCCGCGGCGCACAGCTCCCCGCCGCCGGTGGCGGCCGCCAGGGTGGGACGGGCCGGAACACGGCGAGGCGCCGGCCGCGGACCGCGGACCGGCGCCTCGCCGAGGGGAGCGCTCATCGCCGCCTGCGCCGCCAGACGACGAACGCGGTGATCGTCACCGCCACCCCGATGCCGATCAGCAGGGCCCGGCGGTCGCCGCCCCGCTCCCCGGTGCGCCCGCCGTCGGGCGGCGCCAGCATGGCGCGGGCGACCTTGGCGACCTGCCCCGCCTCCTCCTTGATCCGCTCGGCGCCGCGTTGGGCGACGTTGCGGGGACTGACCCGGTCGGCCAGCGCGTCGATGGTGCGGGCGAGCTCCTGACGGGTGCGCTCGATCTCCCTTTCCAGCGCCTCCGGGTCGCGAGCCCTGTCAGCCATGCCGTGTCCTATCGTCGTCGTGGTCGTTAGAGATCGTCGTCCCGCCCGTTCGAGCGCCGCGCGCGGGCGTCGCGGCACGGGCGTCGGCAGCGCATGATCCGAATAGTCTGTCAGGTCTTCCCGCCGAACGCCCGCCTCACCCCAACCGGTACGGTGGAAACGTCCATCCGAGCAGGAAAGGCGGAAGTGGTGTCCGATCGGTTGCAGCCCGGCGACGTCGCCCCCGAATTCGAGCTTCCCGACGCCGACGGCAAGCCGGTCTCCCTGGCGTCGCTGCGCGGCAAGCGGGTGGTCCTCTACTTCTACCCGGCGGCCATGACGCCCGGATGCACCAAGGAGTCGGTCGACTTCCAGTCCAGCCTCGCCGACTTCGAGGCCGCGGGCGCCACCGTGGTGGGCGTCTCCCCCGACGAGCCGCCCAAGCTCGCCAAGTTCCGCGAGAAGGAGGGGCTGACCTTCCCGCTGCTGTCCGACCCCGACGCCGCGGTGCTGCGCGCGTACGGGGCGTACGGCGAGAAGAAGCTGTACGGCCGCGTCGTCGTCGGCGTGATCCGCTCCACCTTCGTCATCGACCCCGAAGGCAGGATCGAGCGGGCCTACTACAACGTGAAGGCCACCGGCCACGTCGAGCGCATCCGCCGCGACCTGGGGTTGTGAGCCCGACGCGATGACCGCTGGTGCGGGCGGGGGGACTCGAACCCCCACGGTGTCTCCACCAACAGGACCTAAACCTGCCGCGTATGCCGGATTTCGCCACGCCCGCCGGAATGCCACGAAGAGACTTCGATCAGCTTAGCGCGGGGACGGGCGTGTGATGCATTCCGTTCCGCGGCATCGCGTTACACCAAAGGTCCTCACTATCTGAAAACGGCGGGGGGCGGGAAGAGGACCGGCGGGCCTACGCTGGACTCGGTGCCGTTTCAGGTGGATTGCGCCGGATGCGGCCGCGCGTCCGAGCTGTCAGGTGGGAAGCCGTGAGCGAACCCTTCACCCATCGCCTGCTCCCCTATGACGGCGTGGAATCGTTCGTCGCCGGTGCGGTGCCGTTCCTGCGCGCGGGCGTGGCCGCGGGCGACCGCGTCATGGCCGTGACCGACATGGCGCGGGAGACGCTCCTGCGGGAGGCGCTCGGCGAGGACGCCCGGCGCGTCGAGTTCGTCGACGCCGAGACCTGGTACGCGCACCCCGCCCGCACGCTGGCCGAATGCCTGGCCGAAGCCGACGCCGCCGCGTCCCGGGGACGGCGGCTGCGGCTGCTGGGCGAACCGGTGTGGACCGCCCGCCCGCCGCTCGAAGTGCTCGAATGGCAGCGCGCCGAGGCGCTGGCCAACATCGCGTTCGCCGACACCGGGGCGGCGCTGATGTGCCCGTACGCGGTGCGGACGCTGCCGCCGGGGATCGTGGCCGCGGCGCGGCACACCCACCCCGAGACGGCGCGGGGCGCGCGGGCGACGCGCAACCCCGGCTTCGTCGACCCCGCGGCGTACTGCCGGCGGGTCGACAGCGCGCCCCTGCCCGACCCGCCGCCCGACGCCGTCGTCCTCGACCTCGACCGGCCGGACCTGTACTGGCTGCGCATGTGCGTCGGCGACTACGCGCGCGGCTGCGCGCTCCCCGAGGACCGGCTGCAACGGCTGCTCGTGGCCGTCACCGAGGTGGTCACCAACGCCGTCCGGCACGGCGCGCCGCCGATCGTGCTGCGGATGTGGACCGACGCCGACGGTCCCGGCCCGCCGGCGCTGGTCTGCGAGGTCGTCGACCACGGCGAGTGGGCGCCCGACGCGGGGTTCGGGCATGTGCCGCCCCGGCCCGGCGGGGACGGGCGGTTCGGCCTGTGGGCGGTGCGGCTGCTGTGCTCGCTCGTCCAGATCCGGACAGGCGGCGGCGCCACGACCGTCCGCCTGTGGTTTCGCCACCGCGCCGGACCACCGAGGGTGAAGGGGTTCATGCAATCGGCTCACCGCCTCGATTCCGCGGCGTACGCTGAACGGGTGCGCGACGACCTCGATCGGCAGGTCACGTCATGAACGGCTTGGACGTCGGCTGGTTCACCGAGCGGCCCGTGGGCGAGCTGCGACCCGGCGATCACGCCTGGCTCGCGTACGCCACGCGCGAGGAACGCGAGCACGTCATCGGCGACTTCGTCCATGACGGCTTGCGCAACACCGAAGAGAAGGTGGTGTACGTCGCCGACTCCCCGCCCGAGCGGCTGCCCGGGGTGCGGCGCCTGGACGACGTCACCCTGCGCGACCGCGTGCGCCGCCGGCAGCTGCGGGTGCTGTCGCGGGCGCAGACGTGCCTCGACCGCGCCGGGCGGTTCGATCCGTCGCGCATGGTGGACGTGCTGGCGCACGAGGTGGACGCGGCGTTCGACCAGGAGTTCCGGGCGGTGCGCGTCACCACCGACTTCAGCTGGCTGCTGACCGCGCCCGGCGGCGGCCTGACGCGGATGCTCAGCTGCGAGCACCTGGTCGCCGAGGCGGTCTCGCCCAGCACCACGACGATGGCGATCTGCCAGGTCCGGCGCGGCGCCCGTCCGCCCGACGAGCTGGCCGCGCTGCGCGACACGCACGAGGTCCTGGTGGAGGCCAACCCGGAGTTCGACGACGGGGTGCTGAAGATCGTGCGCACCTTCGACCCTCCGGGGCTGCGGGTGGAGGGCGAGCTGGACGCGGCCCGGCACGCGGCGTTCTCCGACCGGCTGGCGCGGGTGTCGAAGGGGCGGCTGCGCACGCACCTGGACCTGTCCCGGCTGCGCTTCGTCGACCTGGGCGGGCTCTCCCTGCTGACCCGGCACGCCTGCGACCTGCCGGGCGGGAGCGTGCTGGTGCTGGACGAGCTGCCGCCCGAGGTGGAGGACGTGATCGAGATGGTCGGCTGGCACCGGCTGCCCGGCCTGGTCCGGGGCCGCCCGCGGGAGGCATGACGCAGATGACGCTGGAGCATCGGGCGTTCCTCTATCGCGGCGTGGAGGACTTCCTCCGCGTCACCGAGCCGTTCCTGCGGGCCGGGGCGCGCGCCGGCGAGGCCATCGTCGCCGTCGTCCGCGAACCCGGCCTGAGCGCGCTGCGCGACAGCCTGTCCGATCTGAAGGGGCAGGTGGACTTCTACGACTCCGACGCGTTCTACCGGCATCCGGTGCGGACGCTCAAGCAGTACCACGAGCTGGTGAAGGCGATGGCGCCGCGCCGCGTGCGGGCCCTGGCCGAGCCGGTGTGGCACGGCTGGGACGCGCGGGAGGCCGTGGAATGGGCGCGGTACGAATCGCTGATCAACGTGGTGTTCGGCGGGGTCGACGCGCTGGCCCTGTGCCCGTACGACCGCGCGTCGCTGCCCGAGGCGGTCCTCGACCAGGCCCGCCGCACGCATCCGCTGCTGCTGGACGACGGCGCGGCGGTGCGCAGCGACCGCTATGTCGATCCGGCGGTCTTCGGGGACGACTGCGACCGCGCCCGCCGCGCGAACGGCCGGCCCGCCGACGCCGAGTACCTGCCGGTCGAGTCCGATCTGGTCCCGGTGCGCCTGTTCGTCGGCGAGCGGGCCGTCCGGCTCGGAGCGGACGAACGGTCGGCGCGGAACCTGGTGACGGCCGTCAACGAGGTCGTCGCCAACGCGCTGGCGCACGGCTGCCCGCCGGTCGGGCTGTGGATGTGGCGGGACGGCCCGGACGTGGTGTGCGAGGTCGGCGACCACGGCCTGTGGCGTCCGCGGCCCAGCTCGCTGACCGGGTTCATCCCGCCGTGCTCCGCCCTGGACCGCGGTTTCGGGCTGTGGACGGTCCGGCTGCTGGTGGACCATATGGAGGTGCGCGCCGGCTGGGACGGCACGTTCGTCCGCCTCTACACCGCCTGCGCCGGGGACGCGGACGCCGGGGACCGTCCCGCGCCGGGCGGCGCCGCCTGACCGCGCGTCACTCCAGGGCGGCGACGAAGCGTTCGGCCTCCGCTCGGGTCATGCCGGTCTCGGCACGGACGAGCGCGATGGCGGACTCCAGGTCGTTCTGGGCCTTGAAGCCGCGGACGCGGTCGGCCAGCGAGCCGTCGCCGACGACCGGCAGCGGAGGGACGCGCCCGTCCTTGAGCGCGTCGACGAACATCTTGGCCTCCCTGAGCCCCAGGCCGGTGTCCATGCGCACCTCTTTGACGGCCTGGATGATCCGGCCCTGTGCGATGAGTTGCTGGACGCGGTCCCGGGTCGCGGCGGGCACGGCGACGACGGGGACGGCGGGCTGCACCCGGGGGGAGACCACGGGCTGACCCACGACTGAGCCCGTCTTCGCGAAGGTCATGCCCTGGTGAGGCCCGCGCCGCCGGCTGGAGACCCCGAGGAGCACCACGAGCACGACCAGCAGTACCGGGATGACGCCGAGCACGAGGATCACGGTCGTGGACATTGGATCACCTTATCCCGGCCTTTGCGGCACCCGCGGCCGATCCACCGCACTCGAGGGCGGGGGCGGGGGAGGCCGTCAACGAGGGGCGGCGGAGACGAGCGCGTCGGGCAGAAGGGCGGCCAGGGCGCGGAAGGCGCGGCCGCGATGGCTGATCGCGTTCTTCTCCTCCGCGGTCAGCTCCGCCGTGGTGCGGCTCTCGCCCTCGGGCTGGAAGATCGGGTCGTATCCGAAGCCTCCGTCGCCGCGCGGGGCGTCCACGATCCGTCCGCGCAGCCGTCCCTCCACGCAGTGCTCGGCGCCGCCGGGGACGACCAGCGCCGCCGCGCACACGAACGCGGCGCCGCGGCGGGGTCCGGGGACGTCGGCGAGCTGGTCCAGCACCAGGTCGAGGTTGGCGCGGTCCTTGTCGCCCGCCGCGTCGCCGAACCGGCCGGACCAGCGCGCCGACAGCACGCCGGGCATGCCGTTCAGCGCGTCCACGCACAGACCGGAGTCGTCGGCGACGGCGGGCAGGCCGGTGTGCTCGGCGATCGCGCGGGCCTTCAGCAGGGCGTTGCCGGCGAAGGTCGCCTCGGTCTCGGGCACCTCGGGCGCGTCCGGGAAGCCGTCCAGGCCGACCACGTCGATGCCGGAGCCGTCGGCGGCCCGCAGACCGGCCAGGATGGCGCGCAGCTCGGCGATCTTCTTGGTGTTGCGGGTGGCCAGCACGACACGGGTGGAGCAGGAAGCCTGGGGGGCCGTCCCCCCGCCGGAAGCGCGCGTCACCGGCCGAGCACCTCGCGCTGCAGGGCGGTCAGCTCGGCGCAGCCGCTCGCGGCCAGGTCCAGCAGGGCGTCCAGCTCGCCCCGGTCGAAGGGGCGCCCCTCGGCGGTGCCCTGGACCTCCACGAACCGGCCGTCGCCGGTGCACACCACGTTCATGTCGGTCTGGGCGACCACGTCCTCGGCGTAGCACAGGTCGAGCCGGGCCTCGCCGTCGACCACGCCGACGCTGACCGCCGCCACGGACGCGATCAGCGGCTCCCCCGTGGTCATGCCGCGCTCGCGCATCCAGGCGATCGCGTCGGCGAGCGCCACGTACGCGCCGGTGATCGCGGCGGTGCGGGTGCCGCCGTCGGCCTGCAGGACGTCGCAGTCGAGGTGGACGGTGTTCTCGCCGAGCGCCTTGTAGTCGACGCAGGCCCGGACGGACCGGCCGATCAGACGGGAGATCTCCTGGGTGCGGCCGCCCGGCCGGCCCTTGACCGACTCGCGCTCGTTGCGGGTGTTGGTGGCGCGCGGCAGCATCGCGTACTCGGCGGTCACCCAGCCGAGGCCGCTGTCGCGGCGCCAGCGCGGCACCGAGTCCTGCACGGACGCCGCGCACAGCACGCGCGTCCCGCCGAACTCGATGAGGACCGAACCCTCCGCGTGGTCGAGCCAGCCGCGCTGCATGCGGACGGGACGGAGCTGATCTGGTGCGCGATCGTCGGGGCGTGCCATGGGCACCACCCTAGCCCCCGCGCGCGTCACAGGTCGTACGCGGCGCCGACGTGGGCGAGTTCGATGGCGCCGCCGAACGCGCTCGCCTTGGCCTCGGCCAGGGAGCGGTCGGGGTCGTTCCAGGGCACCAGGTGCGTCAGGACGAGCCTGCGCACGTCGGCGCGGGCCGCGTGCTCGCCCGCCTCGCGGGCGGTGAGGTGCAGGTCGGTGGGCAGATTCGGCTGGTCGAGGAAGGACGCCTCGCACAGGAACAGGTCGGCGTCGCGGGCCAGCTCGACGAGCGCGGCGGACCGGCCGGTGTCGCCGGAGTAGGCCAGGACCTTGCCGTCGTGCTCGACACGGAACGCGTACGCCTCGACGGGATGCGGCATCCGCGCGGTGGTGACGCGGAACGGTCCGACCTCGAACGAGCGGGCGAGCGGGCGGAAGTCGAACGCCTCGGCCATGCCCGGCTCGGGGTCCAGGTCGTAGGCCTTGGCCATGCGGGCCGCGGTGCCCTCGGGCCCGTACACCGGGATGCGGGGCGGCGGGCCGTCGGGACAGTAGGTGCGGGCCACCCAGTATCCGCACAAGTCCAGGCAATGGTCGGCGTGCAGGTGCGACAGGCAGACCGCGTCGATGTCGTAGAGCCCGTGGTAGCGCTGCAGCGTGCCGAGCGCACCGCTGCCCAGGTCCAGCAGCAGCGAGAAGCCCTCCGCCTCGACCAGGTAACAGGACGCGGGGCTCTCCGGCCCCGGGAAGCTGCCGGAGCAGCCGATCACAGTGACCCGCACGCTCACTCCTCCTTTGTGTCCCCGAGGAATCAGGTGGTCAGGGCGCCCGCTGTGGGCGGACCCCCGGACCCCTCGGGCTTCGCCCGAAGGGCGGTTGCGGCCTTGTCCGCGACGGGCTCCACGAGACTGATCTCCGGGCCCAGGAATCGGCGGCCGAGCGCCGCGAACACGGCCGGGTCACCGGTCACGCGGAACCGGTGGACGGGCGGGGGCACGGCCTCCGTCCGGGCCAGCCCCTGATCGTGCAGCACTCGATAGACGTCCTTGGCGATCTCGTCGGCGCTTGAGACCAGTGTGACCCCGTCTCCCACGACATACGAGATGACGCCGGTAAGCAAGGGGTAGTGGGTGCACCCAAGAATCAGCGTGTCGCACCCCGCGTCGATGATGGGCCGCAGGTACTCGCGCGCCACCTCCAGCAGCTCGTCGCTCATGGTCACCCCGGCCTCGACGAACTCCACGAAGCGGGGGCAGGCGGCGGCGGTCAGCCGGATGTGCGGTGCGGCGGCGAACGCGTCCTCGTAGGAGCGGCTGTTGACGGTGGCGGCGGTGGCGATCAGCCCGACGCGGCCGTTGCGGGTGGCGCGGGCGGCCCGCCGCACCGCCGGGTGGATCACCTCGACGACCGGCACGTCGTAGCGTTCCCGGGCGTCGCGCACCATCGCCGAGCTGGCGCTGTTGCACGCGATGACCAGCATCTTCACGCCCTCGTCCACCAGCCGGTCGAGCATCTCCAGGGCGAACGCCCGGACCTGGGCGATGGGCCGCGGACCGTACGGCTGGCGCGCCGAGTCGCCGAGGTAGACGATCGGCTCGTTCGGCAGCTGGTCGAGGATGGCGCGGGCCACCGTGAGGCCGCCGAATCCGCTGTCGAAGATCCCGATCGGCGCGTCAGACATGGGAATCAAGGCTAGGCGAACGGACGCCGCCGGAGCGCGTCATGCGTCGGACATCACACGGTCACATGCGCGAAACCGCCGTGCGCGGCGCCTTCGGCCCGTCTCTCTGATCCCGGGAGTGTCCCGGGCGCGCCGCGGCGGTCGCACGGTCTCAGTCGCACGGTCTCAGTCGCACGGTCTCAGCGGGACGGGGGGCGTCCGACGCGGGCGAGCTGGCGGCTCTGGGCGACCAGGCGGCCGGCCGAGTCCCACACCTCGACCTCCTCGTCGAACCAGCCGCCGGTGACCATGCGGCCCCTGCCGTGCAGCTCCAGCAGGCCGGGGGCGGGGACGGCGCGCATGTGCCAGGTCATCTCGACGGTGGGGGCCCACCCCTTGGCCCCGGTGTTGAGGACGACGGGCGGCAGCGCGTCCACGGCCAGGGCCAGGGCGAACGCGTCGGGCTCGTACGGGTCGCGCAGCCGGAACCAGGCCCGGCACTCGGGCCGCCCGCTCGGCCGCCCGTCCAGCCAGCCCAGCGTGGCCGGGTCGAAGTGCAGCTCCACATGGTCGGCGAAGCCCCGGTCGCGCTCGCTCGGCTCGACGTGCTTGCACCGCTCCACCGGCGGCAGCGGCGGGGAGGGCGGCGCGCCGACCCAGTCGGGTTCGGCGTCCGGGGCCAGGTCGGCGGTGGTGATCAGGGCGTCGACCGCGACCCGGTCGTCCTGGACGAGCGAGACGTGCGCGGCGGTGGCGGTGCGCCCGGTCTTGCGCTGCTCGACCCGCACCTCGGCCGGGCCCGCCTTGGCCACCCGCAGGAAGTTCGCGCAGGTCGCGACGGGATGGCGGTGCGGGGAGGCGTCGACGGCGGCGCGGGCCAGCACGGCCATCAGGTAGCCGCCGTTGAGGGCCTCGGCGAAGCCGAAGGCGCCGTCGAGCTCGACCCGGTACCGACCCTCCCCGACCCGCTCGACCGCGGTCGCGTCACCGAACCTGCTCACGGCCGCCCCCGCTCGCCTCCGCGGCGCCGAGCGGGCGCCGCCCTCCCTCCTCGCTCGTCCCCCGCGCGCGGACGACGCCGCGCCGCTTCAGCTCGCTCATCCCGTCTCTCCCGGATCCCGCCCGCCCCGGCTCCGGACGGCACGGATCTAGAATCACGTTCGAGCAGGAACTCTATCCCCTGAGGCAGCCGCCGCCGACGCGGGGACGCGGCCACAGCAGGCCGTACGGCCGCAACTTGCGGTGCAACGGGGCACGCCGGAAGAGGGAGCCGGTCAGGCCCAGAGCTGGCCCTCCAGGCGCTCCTCGGCCTCCTCCAGCGTGCCGGAGTACGCCCCCGTCGACAGGTACTTCCAGCCGCCGTCGGCGACGACGAACACGATGTCGGCCCGCTCCCCGGCCTTGACGGCCTTGGCCGCGACGCCCAGCGCCGCGTGCAGGGCGCTGCCGGTGGAGATGCCGGCGAAGATGCCCTCCTGCTCCAGCAGCTCGCGAGTGCGGCGCAGCGCGTCGGCCGAGCCCACCGAGTACCGCGTGGTCAGCACCGACTCGTCGTACAGCTCGGGGACGAAGCCCTCGTCGAGGTTGCGCAGCCCGTACACCAGCTCGCCGTACCGCGGCTCGGCCGCCACGATCTTGACGTCGGGCCGGTGCTCGCGCAGGTACCGGCCGACGCCCATGAGCGTGCCCGTGGTGCCCAGCCCGGCCACGAAGTGCGTGACCGTCGGCAGGTCCTCCAGGATCTCCGGGCCGGTCGTCTCGTAGTGCGCCTGCGCGTTGGCCTCGTTGCCGTACTGGTAGAGCATGACCCAGTCGGGGTTCTCCTCGGCCAGGCGCTTGGCCACGCGCACCGCCTCGTTGGAGCCGCCCGCCGCCGGCGAGAAGATGATCCGCGCGCCCCACATCTCGAGCAGCTGGCGCCGCTCGGCCGAGGTGTTCTCCGGCATCACGCAGACCATGCGGTAGCCGCGCAGCTTGGCGACCATGGCCAGGGAGATGCCGGTGTTGCCGGAGGTGGGCTCGAGGATCGTGCAGCCCGGGCTGAGCCGGCCCTCCTTCTCCGCCTTGGCGATCATCCAGAGGGCGGGCCGGTCCTTGACCGAGCCGGTGGGGTTGCGGTCCTCCAGCTTCGCCCACAGCCGCACCTCGGGGCTCGGCGACAGCCGGGGCAGGCCGACCAGCGGGGTGCGGCCCAGGGAGTCCAGCAGGGAGTCGAAACGCATCGGCACGGCGCCCCGGGATCAGCCGCCGGCGACGGCCGGCAGGATCGTGACGTTGTCGCCGTCGGCCACCTTGGTCTCCAGGCCGCCGAGGAACCGCACGTCCTCGTCGTTCAGGTACACGTTGACGAACTTGCGCAGCCCGTTGCCGTCCACCAGCCGCTCGCGCAGCCCCGGGTGGCGGGTGTCCAGGTCGGAGAACAGCTCGTCGAGCGTGCCGCCCTTGCCCTCCACGGTCTTGGCGCCGCCGGTGTACTGGCGCAGGATCGTCGGGATCCGGACCTCGATCGCCATCGCGATGATCTCCTTCGGGTCGAGACTTCCGTGGGGACCTCCCCACGCCCCCCGGTCGTGATACGGCCTCCCGCCCAGGGCATCACAACCAGGCGGGGGGTCTGGGAATTCCAGGCGGGATCAGGCGCGTCAGCGACAGTCGTAGACGACCTCGGCGCGCGAGTGCCCGAACAGGAAGCTCTGTACGGGGCAGGGGGACGCGGCTCCCCGCAGGGACCCGGCGAGGATGGAGCGGACCGCCCGCGGCGGCACCGGCGGGACGCCGGCCGGCGCTCGGCGCGCCGCGCCCGGCCCCGACTGCCCGCTCGTCCACATGGCGGCCAGTCTACCTTTCGCGACCGCGCCGCCGATCGGCCGCCCGCCGCGCCCGCTCCGGCCCCGCGGCCCCGGCCGGCCGCACGGCCCGGCGGCTCACTCGTAGCGGTCGACGATCTTCACTTCCTCCTCGGTGATCTCGCCGTCCACGATCCGGAACGACCGGAACTCGATCTCCTCGGGGTCGCGCGTGGACACCAGCACGTAGTGCGCGTTCGGCTCGGAGGCGTAGGACACGTCGGTGCGGGACGGGTACGCCTCGGTGGCGGTGTGCGAGTGGTAGATGACCACCGGCTCCTCGTCCCGGTCGTCCATCTCCCGCCACACCTTCAGCTGCTCCATCGAGTCGAAGCGGTAGAACGTCGGGGACCGCTCGGCGTTGGTCATCGCGATGAACCGGGTCGGCCGGTCGGACCCGATCGGACCGGCGATCACGCCGCAGGCCTCGTCCGGGTGGTCGGCGCGCGCATGCGCAACGATCTTGTCGACCAGGGCACGCTCGATCGTCAGCATGCCCCGAAGGCTACCCGGCGGGACGGGCGGCGCAGGCGCCCGGCCTCGCCCGGCGGCCGCGCCGCCGCGGCCCGCCGAGCGGGCGCCCGGACCCGCGGCCGGCGGATGCGGTCACCAGACGGCGCGGACGAGGCTCTCCTGCAGCATGGTCAGCCAGTCGTAGGCGGCGAACATGGGGGCCCGCGGGTCGCGCGGGTCCAGCTCGGCGGCCTCCTCGTACCACTCCTCGGTGATGTCGAGGCGGGTGCCGAGGGCCAGCCGCACGTCGTTGAGCGCCCGCAGCCAGATCTGCGCCTCCTCCTCGTCCAGGACCGCCTCCCGGCCCCGCTCGAGGGTCTTCAGCACCGTCCGGGCGGCCTCCCGCTTGCCGTCGCGCAGGCCCATCTCGGTGTAGCGGCGGAACTCCCCGGCCGCGCGCTCGTCCTCCTGGTAGGCGTCCGGGAACAGCCGCGCCAGCACCGGGTCGTCCGGCGGCGCGGTGCGGTCGGAGATCCCCACGGCGGCCAGCTCGTCGCCCGGCCCCGGCGCGTCCTGCCCCAGCAGCTCCAGCAGCTGCTCCATCAGCGCCCGGACCAGCGCCGCCTCCTCGGCTTCGAGCCGCACGCTCACGCCGCCGCGCACCTTCTTGACCGCACTCATGGATCTCGATTCTCGGTCGTGTCGCCCGCGGCCGCCGCCCCGCCGCGATCGTGTCGCTTCCTCGGGCGGCGCCGCGGTCAGTCGTCTCGCTTCACCGTCGCCCACAGGCCGTAGGAATGCAGGATCTCCACGTCCCGCTCCATCTCCTCGCGGGTGCCGTTCGCGACGACGGCCTTGCCCTTGTGGTGGACGTCCAGCATGAGCTTCTCGGCCTTGGGGCGCGGGTACCCGAACACCGTCTGGAACACGTACGTGACGTAGGACATGAGGTTGATCGGGTCGTTCCACACGATCGCCAGCCAGGGCCGGTCGGCGCTCTGGTCCTCGCCGACGTCCGGCCGTTCCAGCTCGACCGGTGCGGGTGCTGTGCTCATCGGCTCCTCACGTCTCCCTCGTTGCCTCGGAGTCGATTCCGCCCACCGTTGCCGATGCTATGCCCGATGCCGCCCGTCGCCCCCCGGACAGGCCCGGCGGACGAGGCCTGCATATCCATGGTGCACACACCGAGCCTTAAGGTTCCACTTGTGGACCTTGCAGACGGCACGGCACTGCTGACCGACCATTACGAGCTGACGATGCTGCAGGCGGCGCTGCGCGAGGGCACCGCGGGACGCCGCGCGGTGTTCGAGGTGTTCGCCCGCAGCCTGCCGAACGGGCGGCGCTACGGCGTGGTCGCCGGCACCGGACGGCTGCTGGACGCGATCGAGCGATTCGCCTTCGACGAGGACGCCCTGGAGTTCCTCACCTCCCGCGGCGTGGTCGACGAGCCGACCGCCGAATGGCTGGCGGACTACCGCTTCACGGGGAACGTGTGGGGCTACCCCGAGGGCGAGTGCTACTTCCCCGAGTCGCCGATCCTGACGGTGGAGGGCACGTTCGCCGAGGCCGTCCTGCTGGAGACGGTGGTGCTGTCGATCCTGAACCACGACTGCGCGATCGCCTCGGCGGCGTCCCGGATGGTGCAGGCCGCGGCGGGCCGCCCGCTGATCGAGATGGGGTCGCGCCGCACCCACGAGCAGGCCGCCGTGGCCGCCGCCCGCGCCGCCTACATCGCCGGCTTCGCCACCACGTCCAACCTGGAGGCGGGGCGGCGCTACGGGGTGCCGACCGCCGGCACGGCCGCGCACGCGTTCACCCTGCTGCACGACAGCGAGCGCCACGCCTTCAAGGCCCAGCTGGCCTCCCTGGGCGAGGGCACGACGCTGCTGGTCGACACCTACGACGTCGAACGGGCCGTGCGCACCGCCGTGGAGCTGGCCGGGCCGTCGCTGGGCGCGGTGCGCATCGACAGCGGCGACCTGGCCGTCATGGCGCGCCGCGTCCGCGAGCTGCTCGACTCCCTGGGCGCCGCCGACACCCGGATCGTGGTCACCGGGGACCTGGACGAGTACGGCATCGCCTCCCTCGGCACCGCGCCCGTCAACGGCTACGGCGTCGGCACGTCCCTGGTCACCGGGTCGGGCGCGCCCACCGCGTCCCTGGTCTACAAGCTGGTGGCGCGGGCCGACGGAACCGAGCCGGACGCCCCGATGCGCCCGGTGGCCAAGCGGTCCACGGGCAAGCCGACCCGCGGCGGCCGCAAGCGGGCGATCCGCCGCAGGGACGCCCGCGGCACCGCCACCTGCGAGCTGATCACCACCGGCGAGCCGACGCCGGGCCCGCGCGACCGGCTGCTGCAGGTCCCGCTCATCCGGGACGGCGAGGTGGTGGGACGCGAGCCCCTGGACGCGGCCCGCGAACGGCACGTCCGGGCCCTGCGGGAGCTTCCGCCGACCGCGCTCCAGCTGTCGCGCGGCCTGCCCGCCATCCCCACCGAAATCGTCGACGGCGGGCCGCGCCCCATGGAGTAGCGTTCGCGTTGTCTGGGGACATACCGGGGGAACTCACCGAGGAGCGCTCATGGGCAAGGCTCTGATCATCGTTGACGTCCAGAACGACTTCTGCGAGGGCGGGTCGCTGCCGGTCGCCGGCGGCGCGGACGTGGCCGCCGCGATCTCCGAGCACGTCGCCGCGCGCCGCGGCGAGTACGCCCATGTCGTCGCCACCCGCGACTTCCACCTCGACCCCGGCGACCACTTCGCGGACGAGCCGGACTTCGTCGACACCTGGCCGCCGCACTGCGTGATCGGCACCCCCGGCGCCGACTTCCACCCCAACCTGGACCTCGCGCCGATCGAGGTGGTGTTCAGCAAGGGCCGCGCCGACGCCGCCTACAGCGGCTTCGAGGGCGTGACGGACGACGACGTTCCGCTGGCCGAGTGGCTGCTCGCGCACGGCGTGGACGAGGTCGACATCGTCGGCATCGCCACCGACCACTGCGTGCGCGCCACGGCCGTGGACGCCGCGCGCGCCGGGCTGCGCACCCGCGTGCTGCTCGACCTGACCGCGGGCGTGGCCAAGGACACCGTCGACCGGGCCCTGGAGGAGCTGCGCCGCGAGGGCGTCGACCTGGTCGGCAGCCCCGTCACCCGCGCCTAGCGCCGGATCAGTACCGGCGCTTGGCGGCCCACTCGCGGATCTTGGCGATGCGGCGGCGGACGTCCTCGGCGCTGGCCTGCGCGACCGCGGGTCCGCCGCAGATGCGGCGCAGCTCGGCGTGGATCACGCCGTGCGGCTGGCCGGTGCGGTGGTTCCACGCGCCGACCAGGCTGTTGAGCTCCTTGCGCAGGGCGTGCAGGTCCTCGGCCGCGGTGCGGTCGTCGGCGCCGTCGTCGCGCGGGTCGCCGGTCTTCTTCTTGCGCCGGGCGCGCAGCTGCTCGGCCTGCCGCTTGCGCAGCAGCGCGCTGACCTGCTCGGGCTCCAGCAGCCCCGGGATGCCGAGGAACTCCTCCTCCTCGGCCGACCCGGGCGTGGCCTGCAGGCCGAACTCGCCGCCGTCGTACAGCACCCGGTCGAACGTGGCGGACGCCTCGACGGTCTCGAAGGTGAACTGCTCCCCCGCGGCGTCGGGGTTGTCCCGGCGCCGGTTGGCCTCGGCCAGCAGCTCGTCGTCCAGGCCGTCCTCGCGGAGGGGGCGGTCGAGCACGTGGTCGCGCTCGGCCTCCATCTCGGCGGCGTGGCTCATCAGCGTCGGCACCGACGGCAGGAACACCGAGGCGGTCTCGCCGCGCCGGCGGGCCCGCACGAAGCGGCCGATCGCCTGGGCGAAGAACAGCGGCGTGCTGGTGGAGGTGGCGTAGACGCCCACGCACAGCCGCGGGATGTCGACGCCCTCGGACACCATCCGGACCGCCACCATCCAGCGGTCGTCGGAGGCGGCGAACTGCTTGATCTTCTTGCTGGCGGTGGGGTCGTCCGACAGCACCACGGTGGCGCCCTGCCCGGTGACCGACCGCAGCAGCGCCGCGTACGCCCGGGCCGCCTCGTGGTCGGTGGCGATGACCAGGCCGCCCGCGTCGGGGATGGCGCGGCGCAGCTCGGTGAGCCGCTTGTCGGCGGCGACGAGCACCTGCCGGATCCAGTCGCCCTTCGGGTCGAGCGCGGCCCGCCACGCCTGCGCCATCTGGTCCTGCGTGAGCGGCTCGCCGAGGGTGGCGGTCAGCTCCTCGCCCGCGCGGGTGCGCCAGCGCATCTCGCCCGCGTACGCCAGGAACAGCACCGGGCGGACGACCCCGTCGGCCAGGGCCGGGCCGTAGCCGTAGGTGTAGTCGGCGCGGCTGCGCCGGACGCCGTCGGGGCCCTGCTCGTACTGCACGAACGGGATGGGGTTGACGTCGGTGCGGAACGGCGTGCCCGACAGGCACAGCCGCCGCGTGGCGGGCTCGAACGCCTCGCGCACCGCGTCGCCCCACGACAGGCCGTCGCCCGCGTGGTGCACCTCGTCGAAGATCACCAGGGTCTTGCGGGCCTCGGTGCGGTTGCGGTGCAGCGCCGGACGGGCCGCGACCGTGGCGTAGGTGACGGCGATGCCGTGGAAGTCCTTGCCGACGCGGCCCTGGGCGTTCTGGAACTCGGGGTCCAGCTTGATGCCGACGCGCCCGGCGGCCTCGGCCCACTGCCGCTTGAGGTGCTCGGTGGGGCACACGACGGTGACCCCGACCACCACGCGGCGGTCGAGCAGCTCGCGGGCGAGCCGCAGCGCGAAGGTGGTCTTTCCGGCGCCGGGGGTGGCGACGGCGAGGAAGTCGCGCGGGCCGGTGCCTCCGCCCGCCCGGAAGTACGTCTCCAGAGCCTGCTGCTGCCAGGCACGCAGGGACGAGGCGGTCCCCCAGGCGGCCCGCTCCGGAAAGGCGGGGGGCATGCTGGAAGCGGCGAAGGTGCTCACGGTTATCGAAGGCTACCGAGATCCACCGACAGATCACGCCTTACCGCGCGCCGACTTCGCTCGGCGCGGCTCGCGGTACGCCGCCCACGCGGCGCGCAGCCGCCGCCCCTGACCGGCGGTGAACTCGCGCATGCAGTCGTCCCATCCGTAGTTCATGAAGTTGCGCACAGGGTCGGCGCCGCGTTGGGGGCAGGTGTCCTTGTGCCGCGGGCACGCCTCGGCCGGCGTGCTCTCGTAGGGGGTGTCGGCCACGCCGTCGCCGGGGGTCTGGCACCCGTTCTCGAACGTGTGGAACAGCCCGAGCCAGTGCCCGACCTCGTGGACGATGGTGAAGCCGCGGTCGAAGTGCCGGTACGTGCCGCCGGTCACACTGCGGTAGTCGACGACGACGCCGTCATTGCGGGGGTCCTGCCGGTACCACTGCGGGAAGGTGGAGAAGCCGAGCACGTCGACGCCGACGGCGGCGGTGAACAGGTTGAGGGTGCCGGGCCCGCCCTTGCGCAGCCGCTTTTTGATGGCCCTCTCGTACACGTGCGGCCGGAGGAACCACGCGGGCTGGACGGTGACGCGGTAACTGGCGAGCCGGAACCTCAGGCCGGTGTCGGCGCCGCCCCACTTTCCGCCGTACGCCGCGTTCAGGGTGGCGATCTGCCGTTTGGCCTTGGCCTTGGACAGGCGTCCGTGCCTGCCGTCGGTCAGGACGTGGAAGCGGACCGGGACGACGATCCGCCGGGCGCGGCGCCATCGGGCCTCCAGCATCCGCTCGTCGTCGGTGCCGTACTCGGCGCGCAGAGTGCGGCGCAGGTCGTCGAGCATCGCCTGGACCTGGGAGCGCGAGAGGTCGGCGCGATCGTGCACGGGCGGCCCGCCGCTGCGGCGCAGGACGCCGCGCACCGGGCGGGCGTGTCCGGACGTGTCGCAGGCGGCGGTGTGCGACGTCGCCCGGACCACAACCGGGACATTACTGGAAGTAAGCGTGCAGACACAGACGGTAGTCACCAGAGAGCAGCAGAAAGCCTTGCCGAGCCGCTTCATCGGTCCCCCGAATCGGACGTTGTGATCTCGCGACCGGAAATTCCCCGCCGGTCGCGAGATCACGCACGCCGCCGCGCCACCGTGCCGGACGCCGCTCGGGTCACGGCGCCGCGACGCGGCCCGCGCTCACTGCTCCCCGTCGTCGCCCTTCTGCAGAGAGTCGTAAATCTCCTTGCATTCCGGGCATACCGGGTACTTCTTGGGGTCCCGGCTGGGCACCCAGACCTTGCCGCACAGCGCGACCACCGGAGTGCCGGTCACCGCGCTCTCGGTGATCTTGGCCTTCTTGACGTAGTGGGCGAAACGCTCGTGGTCGCCGTCGCCGTGCGAGAGGTCCGGCCGGACGTCGCCTTCCGGAAGGATCTTCGTGCTCACGTGGCCTCCTCGCCTAGCGGCTCCGAAGCCGCGTCCGCAGGGGTGCTGTGCTCATCGTGCCTCGATCGGACGAACCGTGCTCGATCCGACGGGACCGATCCGACCGGGCGGTCCGGCCGAATCGATCGGACTGGCTCGGCTCCGCGCCGCCGGACGGCCCGGCGCCTCGCTCAACCTCACCTTAATTGAGCGTCGGGTCGTCGGGGAAAGTGGAGACGAACGCCAGGTCGCCGCCCTGGCGGCGGAGCACCTCCCGCCACAGCCGCTTCGGGTCCCCGGCGAACACGTCGCCCGCCTCGGCCGGGACCACGTACCAGGCCCCCTCCTCGATCTCCGCGCGCAGCTGCCCGGCCGCCCACCCGGAGTACCCGGCGAACACGCGCAGCTGCAGCAGCTCGGGCGCCAGCAGACCGGGCGGGGCGTCCAGGTCCACCAGGCCCACCCGGGCCACCTCCGACCCGCCGTCCAGGGCCCGCCAGCCCAGCGGTTCCCCCTCGCCGGGCAGCCGGGCCAGCGCCAGGGCGTTGTCGAGCGCCACGGGGCCGCCCTGGAACACCACGGAGGGCCCGGTCACCAGCTCCGCCCACGGCGGCAGCACCCGGTCGACGGGCACCTCGGTCGGCCGGTTGAGGACGACGCCGAGCGTGCCGCCGTCGACGTCGTGCTCGACCACCAGGACGACGCTGCGCCGGAAGTTGGGATCGTCGAGCTGGGGGGTGGCCACGAGCAACTGCCCCACCCTGATGCCGTCTTCCATGGCAACCATGATGCGTTGCCCGCACCCCCGGCGGCACGCCCCCCGCGCCGTTAGCCTGTTACGCATCCCTATCGCGCGGGGTATTCGGCACAGCACGGGACCCGGTGAAGAATGATCTACTCCAGATCGTCGAGCGCCGGGGATGAGCCGACGGGCCGGGAGGAACGCGATGCAGCTGCCGAGAGTCCTCATCGCAGCGGTCTTCTTCGTGATCGGACTGCTGATCGCGCTGCCCTGGCTGTCCGACGTCACGGGCATCACCCGGTCGAGCGCGCCGGTGGGTTCGACGTCGTCGCCGACTCCGGGCGACTCCGGTTCGCCGAGCCCCTCGCCGACGGGCACGCGCACCGGCCGGGGCGAGGCGGGCCCGTCGCCGAGCCGCAGCGCCTCGCCGGATCCGACCCGCGCCACGGGCGTCCCGGCGCCGGCGGACGCGCCGCTGGCGGTGACGATCGGGGCGGTGGACTGCCCCGCCCGCACCGTGGACGTGACCGTCCGCAACACCGGCGAGGGCACCGAGGACTACGCCATCGAGCGCAACGACGGCTCGGCCGCCGTCGCCGGCCGGCTCGCCCCCGGCGCGTCCCGCACCACCGTGCTCACGCTGCGGGAGGACCGCCGCACCCGCGTCGAGGTCACCTGGCGCAACCGGCCGGTGCGCAAGCGGACGATCACCGCCGACTGCCGCCGCGCCGCCCCCGCGCCGAGCCCGACCGACGAGCTGCCGCACACCGGCTCGGACTCCGCGGTGCTGTGGGCGCGCGCCGCCACCGGGACCGCCGCCATGCTCACCGGCGCGATCATCTTCTGGTACGGCGGGATCTGGCCGCGGCGCCGCGAGCAGATCTTCGCCAAGAAGTCCGGCGGCGAGTGACCCCGCGCGCCGGGCGGACGCCCCGGCGGGCCGTCAGGCCTCGGTGCGGGGGCGGCCTCCGGCCGCCTCGCGGACGGCGCCCGCCACGCGGCTGCTGACCTCCGGGTGGAACACGCTCGGCACGATGTAGTTGGGGCCGAGCTCCTCGTCGGTGACCACCTCGGCCAGCGCCTGCGCGGCCGCCAGCAGCATGTCGTCGGTGACCCCGTTGGCCTGGGCGTCCAGCAGGCCCCGGAACACGCCGGGGAACGCCAGCACGTTGTTGATCTGGTTCGGGTAGTCGCTGCGTCCGGTGGCGACCACGGCGGCGTGCTCGCGCGCCTCGTCCGGGGACACCTCCGGCTCGGGATTGGCCAGCGCGAACACGATCGCGTTCTCGTTCATGGTCGCGATGTCGGCGCCGGTGAGGATGCCCGGGGCGGACACGCCGATGAACACGTCGGCGCCCTTGACCGCGCCGCGCAGGTCGCCGGCGTAGCCCTCGGCGTTGGTGTGCGTGGCGATCCAGCGCAGCGAGTCGTCCAGGTCGTCCCGGCCCAGGTGCACCGCGCCGCGGTAGTCGCACACCACCACGTTCTTCGCGCCCGCGTGCAGCAGCAGCCGCAGGATGGCGCTGCCCGCCGCGCCCGCGCCCGCCATGGCGATGCGGACGTCGCGCAGCTCCTTGCCGACCACGCGCAGCGCGTTCTTCAGCGCCGCCAGCACGCAGATCGCGGTGCCGTGCTGGTCGTCGTGGAAGACGGGGATGTCGAGCAGCTCGCGCAGCCGGGCCTCGACCTCGAAGCAGCGCGGCGCGGAGATGTCCTCCAGGTTGATGCCGCCGAACGCGGGGGCCAGGATCTGCACGGTCCGGACGATCTCGTCGGTGTCCTGGGTGTCCAGGCAGATGGGCCAGGCGTCGATGCCGGCGAACCGCTTGAACAGCGCGGCCTTGCCCTCCATGACCGGCAGCGCCGCCTCCGGGCCGATGTTGCCCAGCCCCAGCACGGCCGACCCGTCGGTCACCACGGCCACGCTGTTGCGTTTGACGGTCAGCCGGCGCACGTCCTCGGGGTTGCGGGCGATCGCCAGCGACACCCGCGCCACGCCCGGGGTGTAGGCCATGGACAGCTCGTCGCGGGTGCGCAGCGGCACCTTGGACTGCATCTCGATTTTGCCGCCCAGGTGCATGAGGAAGGTGCGGTCGGAGACCTTGTGGATCGCGACGCCGTCGATCCGCTCCAGGGCCGCGACGATCGACTCGGCGTGCTCGGTGTCGCGGGTGGCGATGGTGACGTCGATGCGCAGCGTCTCGTGCCCGGCGGTGTTGACGTCGAGCGCGGTGACGATGCCCCCGGCGTTCTCGACCACGTGCGTGATCTGGCTGACGGCCTTGCCGCCGGCCGGCACCTCCAGCCGGACGGTGATGGAGTACGACACGCTGGGCACGCTGGCCACGTCACTGCTCCCTCTGCTGTGGGGTCCCTCTTCGTCGGCACATCGTCCCACGTCAGGACGGTGTGCGCGGTTCGGCCGCCCCGGACTCGCGGTGTCCCGCGGGTACCGCCTCACAACGCCAGGGCCGCGGTCGCGACGAGCCCGACGACGGTCGGCTCGGGGATGCGGGTGCTGTCGATCACGAGGTGGTAGTGCCGCGGATCGGCGGGGTCGGCCCCGTAGAAGTGCTTCACGTAGGCCGCCCGGGCGCGGTCAGTGCCTTCGAGGATACGCTCAACATCGCGATCGGAGGGCGCGGTCGCGGCGCTCCGCCCCGCGTCTTCACCGGCGCCCTCACCGGCGCCCTCGCCGGCGCGCCGCGTCCCGGCGCGCAGCTCCGCCCTGGCCCTGGCCAGCCTGCGCGCGCGGGCGCCGTCCAGGCGGACGTGCAGCGCGTGCGGCTCCTCGGCGAGCACCAGCGCCCCGGCGCGGCCGAGCACCACGCCGCCCCGTCCGCGCGCGATCCGCCGGATGGCCTCCTCGGTGCGGGCCACGAACTCCTCGTCCGGGATCACGCCGCGGTCGGGCAGGTGGACGTCCATGCCGCCGAGCGAGACGCCGGGCAGGCGCGCGGCGCCGGCCAGGATGCGGGCGAGGCCCCGCTCGGCGCGGCCGTCGTGGGCGAGCGCCTCCTCCAGCGAGCAGCCGATCTCGGCGGCGACGGCGGCGGGGATGGCGCGGTCGACGAAGGGCAGCCCGAGGCGTTCGGCGACGGCGGAGCCGATGGCGGCGCCTCCCGCGCCGAACGCGGCGGAGATGGTGACCACGCGCGCGGCCATACCATCATCATTCCCATTTCGGACATTTCGCCCGCCGGGCGCTCCCCGACCCGGCCGCCGACGACCGAGCCGTCGGCGCGCCGGATCGCGTCCGAACGCCGGCCCGCCGCCGGACCGCCGCCGGGCCGCCGCCGGGCCGCGGACCGCCGGGCCGCCGAGACCGCGGAAACGTCAGAAGAGGGCCGTCTGCAGGCTCCGGCGGGCCTTGCCGACCCGGGGGTCGTCCGGCGGCAGCAGCTCGAACAGCTGCAGCAGGTGCTTGCGGAGGGTGTCGCGGTCGTCGCCCGCGGTGCGCCGCACCGCGCCCACCAGGCGGTCGAAGGCGGCCTCGGCCCGTCCCGCCACCATCTCCACGTCCGCGGCCACCAGCTGCGCCTGGACGTCGTCGGGCTTGGCGTCGGCGTCCCGCAGCGCCTGCTGGGCGTCGACGCCGCGCACGCGCATGCTCACCTCGACCAGCGCCAGGCCGCGCTTGGCACCGGCGTCGGCGGGGTTCTTGTCCAGCAGCCGCTGGAACGCCGCCTTGGCGCCGTCCAGGTCGCCCTTCTGCAGCGCCTCCTCCGCCTCCCCGTACACCTGGTCGGCGGCGGACTTGCCCTGCCCGGCGCCCGCGCCGCCCTCGGGGGCCTCCGGCAGAAGGCCCTCCCTGCGCAGCGCCTCGAAGAGCTGGTCGATGGCCTGGCGCACCTGCGGCTCGGGCGCGGCGCCGTTGAGGAACGGCAGCAGCTGGCCCGCGACCACCGCGGCCACGAACGGGATGCCGCGGATGCCCATCTGCTGCATGTAGGCCGCGAGCTGCGGGTTGGCGTCGATGTCGACCTTGGCCAGGACCCACTTGCCGGCCGCCTCGTTCGCCAGCTTCTCCAGGATCGGGCCGAGCTGCTTGCACGGCCCGCACCACTCGGCCCAGAAGTCGACCAGCACCGGGACGCTGCGCGAGCGTTCGACGACCTCTGTGTTGAAGGTCTGGTCGGTGACGTCCACGACGTACGGGCCGGCCGCGGCGCCGTTCGCGCCCCCGCCGCCGCCCGCGGCCTCGGCGGCCGCCTGACGCTCCCGCTGCCGCTTCGCGGCCGCCTGGACGGCTCCCAAGTCGATGGCCCCGTACAACGAAAAGTCCCGAGAAGGCATGGGTCCATCCTGCCCCATCGGGTGCCCTCTCCGTACGCCCGTCCGCCCGCAGCGGACCCGCCCGGCGCGGCGGCGCCGAGGATCTCCGCCGCCGTCCGCCGGCCGCGTCGCGGGCGCGCCGCCGCCGGACGGCGGGGCCGGCGGGCCGGCGCCATCCCGCGAATCCCGCCACGGGGATCCAGGCTTGGGGACCGCTCCGGCGCCTTTCCGCGGCTTTTCCGATATGTCGGCGGGCGCCCGGAGCGCGCTCCTCCCGCGCCGCTTTCGGACAGAGCGGAACAACGCCTCGAATTCCCGCCTTGGCGCACACGGCAAAGAATCCAGACCGTTCCGCGCGGCAGCAAAAAGACGGCTGACAGCTATCGCCAAGCGCGGTTATAGTCGCGATGTCGATGCATGGCGCGACGGCAAAGAGGCGCGCCGCCCGGGCCCGCGACGGGTTCGGAGAAGGCGCGGACGCGGCATCGGAGGAGACGCCGGCCGGCGTCGCGCGGCGGGGGCACGTCCCGCGCATCCGGCCGCACCGTCCGCCCGCGGGGAGCGTCCCGCAGTAACGGCACGACGCGACAACGGGGGGTAAGAGTTTGATCGCGGAGCATTCCGCGATCGTGGCCCGAGGGATGGGGGTCCGCCGCGGGGGGCGGTGGCTCCTGCGCCCGGCGGCCTTCGGCATCGCCGGGGGCGTGACCGGGCTGGCCGGACCGCCGGGTACCGGTAAATCCACTCTGCTGGCCACGTTCGCGACATTGCGCAGGCCTCAGGCCGGCGCGCTGCGGATTCTCGGCCGCGATATCGCCGATTCCGCGGATTTGCGCGCGGTCCGGGCGCGGATCGGTTATCTTCCGGGGCGATTCCGCGGGGCGGAGAATCTGACCGCCGCGGAGTTCGTCTCCTATGCCGCGTATTACAAAGGAATGCGCGGCGCCGACGCGCGGGCCGCGCTGCGGCGCTTCGACATCGCCGACGTCGCCGCCACCGAGCTGGGGCTGCTGCCGCCCGACGTGCGGCTGCGGGCCGGACTGGCCGCGACCTGCGTGCACGAGCCCGAGCTGGTGCTGCTGGACGACCCGCTGGGCGTCGCGTCCGCGCGGCGCGGCGCGGGGGCGCTGCGCAGAAGGGCCCTGCGGCGGGGCGGCGGGGCGCACGCGCGTGCGGCCGCGGCCGGTCCCGGCGCGGACCCGGCGGACGTCGCGGCCCTGGCCGAGCTCATGCCGCTGCTGCGCTCGCTGGCGCCCACGGTCGTGGTCACCGCTCCCGACCCGCAGCTTCTGACCGGGTGGTGCGACCGGCTGCTGGCGCTGTCCCGGGGACGCATCACCGACCTGCCCGCCCGTTCGTACCGTCCCGTCCCCAGCCTGAGCGCCCGGGACGCGGCGGCCGCGGCGGACGAGTCGCGGACGGGCCGGCCGGAGGTCCCGCACGACCGCGACCCGCGCGACCGGGCCCCGCGGATCGCTCTGGGGACGGGCGCCGGTGTCTGAGCTCGGCCGCGTGTCCGAGCTGGGCCGGGTGCTGCGCCTGGACGCCCGCCGTACGGCGCTGCTCGTCGCGGTGCCGGCGCTCACCGGCGTCGGGACGGTCACGGCGTGGCTGAGCCTGGGCCCCAACGTCGCCTATTGGGACAACGCCGTGGCGGCCCTGATCAACACGGTGCGCGTGCTGGGCCCGGCGGCGGCGTGCCTGGCCGCGTGGGCGGCGGTGCGCGAACGCAGGATCGACTACCTGCGCGACCTCACCGCCCGTTCCCCGGCCACCGGCCCGCTGCTGGACCTGATGTTGCTGACCGCCGCCGCGCTGGCCGCGTACGGGGCCGTCACGGTCGTCATCGTCGTGGAGACGCTGATGCGGGACGAGGCGGGCCGTCCCCACCCTCTGGGGGTGGCGGCGGGGGCGTCGGCGCTCGTCCTGCACGTGGTGTTCGGCTACCTCGGCGGGCGGGTGGTGCCCCACCCCGCGACGGTCACGGCCGTGGCCGTCGCGACGTGGCTGTGGGCCCTGCTGCGGTCACCGGGGTCGTCCTGGTGGAGCCTCCTGCCGCCCGCCGCCCTGCCCGAGGTGCAGTTGTTCACGGGCCTGCGCACTCGTGTGCTGGCCGAGCAGACGGCGTGGTCGCTGGGGCTGGCCGCCGCGCTGGTGCTGGCCTACGTGGGGTGGGCCACCAGGCGCGGCCTGGTCGCCGTGCCGGTGGCCGCCGCGATGGCGCTCACCGGGGCGGGCGCCGCCGGGCTGCGTTCCTCGCACGGGCAGGCCGCGGCGCCCGCACCCGTGACGCTCGCCTGCCGGGAGTGGCCCCTCACCGTCTGCGTCCACCCGGCGCTGCGCAGCGCCCTGCCCGCCCTGTCGAACGCGGCGACGCCGCTGGCGTCCCGCCTGGCGGGCACGCCGGTCGCGTTCACCCGAGTCGAGCAGCGCCCTGAGCAGGAGCCGCCGCGCGTCGCGCACG
Source organism: Actinomadura viridilutea (assembly GCA_003001795.1). Lineage (GTDB taxonomy): Bacteria > Actinomycetota > Actinomycetes > Streptosporangiales > Streptosporangiaceae > Spirillospora > Spirillospora viridilutea. Next base: position 148,341 of record PVNI01000004.1, read on the forward strand.
GCGTCGCCATCATCCATCTGAAGGACCTGTCCCCCGGGTTCGCGACGCGCGTGCTCCGGCAGATCCAGGACGCGCTCGTCGACGCCCGAGCGTGCGCGACCTCCCCCGACCCGATGGCCGCCGAGTACCGCTCGCTGGTCGACGCCTGGCTGCTGGGGGCCGAGCCGCCGGTCATCACCGACACCGAGGCCGCACGGCGCTTCAACGGATGGCGCGAGGAGACGCGCCGCGCCTGGCTGCGCCGCCACTACACCGACTACCGGCACTGCGCGCTCGGCCCCGGCCATTTCCGGCCGTCCTCCGCGCGGCCGCAGCGCCATACCGCCGCCCAGCTGCGGCGGCGCTCCCCCCGTCCCGCTCCCGACATCGCGCCCCGCCCCGCAGGGGCGCCCGGCGGCTGAGGTTCTCCGCGTGACCACGTCGAGCCCCCGAGCCCCGTCGTGGTCACGCGGAAGCCGGACGACGTCTCAGGCGGCCTCTTCCGCCGGCGCGCGGTCGCCGGCGGGCCGGATCCAGTACCGCTCGACCAGGAACGGGGCGACCGGCAGGACCGCGGCGATGAGCGCGACGACCGTGCGCTTGAGGGTCCAGCCGAGCTGGTCACGCGTCACGAACACCAGGCCCACGTAGGCCATGAACAGCACCCCGTGGATCGGCCCGACCACGGACACGCCCTGCGGCATGTCGCTCAGGTACTTGAGCGGCATGGCGACGAGCAGAAGCAGCAAGAACGACGCCGCCTCGGCGATCGAGACGGCTCGGAGAGCGCGCACGATGTCCACGTCCGGCCAACGTACCGGGACCGGGCCGGGTTTCTGCCGCGGCTATGGTCCTGATCACAACCCGCGCGGTCGGCCCGGAGGGCGATGCGCCCTTCCGGACGAGAGGAGCGGACGGGGGCGGCGGACAGGGTGACGGACGGGGCCGCCGGGAATGTCCTTCGCATGGCACGCTCGGACCCTCCCCCGACCGGCGACGCCCCTGAGCCGCGGCCGACGGGCGCCTCCCGGCGACCGTCCCGCCGCGGACTCGGCGCGGCCGTGCTGCTCGTCGCGGCGACCGTGGCGGTCGTGCTGGTCGCCCAGCAGGCGCTGCGCCTGCTGCCCGACTCGCTCAACCCCTTCGAAGAGGAGACCAGGGACCGCAGCGGCCCGGTCCTGCTGCAGTCCATCCGCGACCTGTCCCGCTACGAGGCCGCCAGCGGCAGCTTCCAGGTCATCGTGGACCTGGAGAAGGACGCCCGGTTCCTGCCCGACGCGGTGCGCGGGCGCCGCACGCTGTTCATCGGCCAGGGGTCGGTCGACGCCTACATCGACTTCTCCCGCATGGGTTCGGGCGCGATCGCCGTCAACGCCGACCGGACGGCCGCCACCGTGCGGCTGCCCCGCGCGCAGCTCGCCGCGCCCGCGCTCGACGTCGAACGCAGCCGCGTGTTCGCCGTCGAACGCGGGCTGCTCGACCGGGTCGGCGACTTCTTCAGCCGCAACCCGGCCGACCAGCGTCAGCTGTACGTCCTGGCCAGTCAGAAGATCCAGCAGGCGGCCGCGCAGAGCGGGCTGCGCGAACGCGCCGAGCAGAACGCCAGGCTCATGCTGGAGAACATGCTGCGCACCCTGGGCTTCACGACCGTCACCGTGCGGCTCGCCGCGCAGTGACGGGCCGTCCCCCGCCGGCGCGTCATGTGGGCGGCGGGACGCGGCGCCTCAGGAGGCGGGGACGCGCACGATGAGCGCGTCGCCCTGACCGCCGCCGCCGCACAGGCCCGCGGCGCCGACGCCGCCGCCGCGCCGCCTCAGCTCGAGCGCCAGGTGCAGCACGATGCGGGCGCCGGACATGCCGACCGGGTGGCCGAGCGCGATCGCGCCGCCGTTGACGTTGACCTTCTCCGGGCCGACGCCGAGCTCGCGCATGGACTGCACGGCGACCGACGCGAACGCCTCGTTGATCTCGACGAGGTCGAGGTCGGCGACGTCCAGCCCCTCCTTGGCCAGGGCGTGCTTGATCGCGTTGGCCGGCTGGGCGTGCAGCGAGTTGTCCGGCCCGGCGACGTTGCCGTGCGCGCCGATCTCGGCGAGCCACCGCAGGCCCAGCTCCTCGGCCTTGGCCTTCGACATCACCACGACCGCGCAGGCGCCGTCGGAGATCTGCGACGACGACCCGGCGGTGATGGTGCCGTCGGCGGAGAAGGCGGGGCGCAGCCGGGCCAGCGTCTCCACGGTGGTGTCGCCGCGCACGCCCTCGTCGGCCGAGAAGACGACCGGGTCGCCCTTGCGCTGCGGGACCTGCACCGGGACGATCTCCTCGTCGAAGATCCCGTTCTTGATCGCGTCGGCGGCGCGCTGGTGCGAGCGGGCGGCGAACTCGTCCTGCTCCTCGCGGGTGATGCCGTGCCGCGCGTTGTACCGGTCGGTCGACTCGCCCATCGAGATGTGGTCGAACGCGTCGGTGAGCGCGTCGTAGGCCATGTGGTCGAGGACCTCGACGGACCCGTACTTGTACCCGCCGCGCGACTTGGGCAGCAGGTGCGGCGCCTGCGTCATCGACTCCATGCCGCCGGCCACCACGATCTCGAACTCGCCCGCCCGGATGAGCTGGTCGGCCAGGGCGATCGCGTCCAGGCCGGACAGGCACACCTTGTTGACGGTGAGCGCGGGGACGGACATCGGGACGCCCGCCTTGACCGCGGCCTGGCGGGCCGGGATCTGCCCGGCGCCCGCCTGGAGCACCTGACCCATGATCACGTACTGCACCTGCTCGCCGGTGATCCCCGCGCGCTCCAGGGCCGCCTTGATGGCCAGGCCTCCCAGGTCGGCGGCGGAGAAGTCCTTGAGCGAGCCCATCAGGCGGCCGATGGGAGTGCGGGCTCCCGCAACGATCACGGACGAAACGGTCATGACAGGGGCCTCCCCAGACGTAGGCGGCGACGTTTGCCACCATACCCAGCAGGACTGTTTCGTCCTGGGGGCGGCCCCAGGCGTCCGTCCGCCGGACGGGGAGCGGAGGAGACACGCGCATGCTGACCCGGATCGACCACATCGGCATCGCCTGCCACGACCTGGACGCCACGGTGGAGTTCTACCGGTCCACCTACGGCTTCACCGACGTCCACTTCGAGGTGAACGAGGAGCAGGGCGTCCGCGAGGCCATGCTGAAGATCAACGACACGGGCGACGGCGCGGCCAGCTACCTGCAGCTCATCCAGCCGATCCGGGAGGACTCGCCGGTGGCCAAGTGGCTGGCGAAGAACGGCGAGGGCGTGCACCACATCGCGTTCGGCACCGACGGCGACGTCCAGGACGAGGCGGACGGCATCGCGGCCAAGGGGGTGCGCGTGCTGTACGAGGCCCCGCGGCGCGGCTCCATGGGCTCCCGGATCAACTTCCTGCACCCCAAGGACTGCCACGGCGTGCTCACCGAGCTCGTCGAGAAGAAGGCCTGAGCGGGCGGGCGGACGCGTTCGCGGCCGGCGCGCGGGCGGGGCGGTGCGGCGCGCGCCCGGGCCGGCGCGGTGTCCAGGGCGCGGCCCCGGGGTGGTCTTCGGCGCGCCCCGCAGATCGTGATGCGTTCGATACCACCGGCCGCGATCCGGCGGGACTCGGCTCGATCTGTAACGGTTCCGACACGTTTGGTCGTTTCCGAAGGAGACGCCCACGTATCGAGGGCCTCGCAGGGCTGAACGACAAAACCGACAAACTGCGCAGCGCGTCAAGATGAGCCCCCAACACGGCAGTGGCGGGAGTACGCTTCTTTCGCCGGATGAGGTCTGGGGCCAGCGGGCCCGTTCAGCCAGGCGATCAACCGGTCCCGGAACCCCACGTAGCCCCGTCACATCAGGATTGAGCCCTATGCAGTCCGACATCGACGCCCAGCTCAGCAACTTTTTCGAGGAAACGCCCCCGCGCGAGTTCGACGTGGTGCTTCGCGGCTACGACCGGCACCAGGTCGACGAGCACATCAAGGCGCTCGACAACGAGGTTCGCCAGGCCCGCGAACGAGAGCAGGCCCTGCAGCGGGAGTTGTCGGACGCGCATCGCCAGCTGCAGGAACAGGAGCGCCCCACGTACTCCGGCCTCGGCGCCCGCATCGAGCAGCTGCTGCGGCTCGCCGAGGAGCAGGCCACCGAGCTGGTGCAGGCCGCCCGCTCGGAGGCCAACGAGATCAAGGCCGCGGCCAAGGTGGACGCCGCCGAGCTGCGCGCCACCGCCGAGAACGAGGCCGCCGAGCTGCGCGCCACCGCCCAGCGCGAGTGCGAGGACATGCGCCAGGCCGCCGAGCGGGAGGCCGAGGAGGTGCGCACCGCGGCCCGCCGCGAAGCCGACGAGCTGACCTCCACCACCGAGCGCGAGGTGGCCAAGCTGCGCGCCACCGCCGACCACGAGGTCGCCGAGAAGCGCGCCGCCGCCGAGCGCGAGATCGCCAAGCTGCGCACCACCACCGAGCGCGAGGTGGCCCAGCTGCGGGCGTCCACCAAGCGGGAGCGCGACGAGATCCTCACCACCGCCAAGCGGCAGGCCGACGAGATGCGCGCCCAGGCGCAGCGGATCCTGGAGGAGAGCGAGGCGCAGCGCGCCCAGGCCGAGGCCGAGTTCGAAATCCAGCTGGCCGCCCGCCGCGAGGAGGCCGACCGGCAGGACGCCGAGCGGCACGCCGCCGCCCAGGCCGCCACCCAGAAGCTCGTCGCCGAGGCCGAGCAGCGCGCCGCCTCCGCCGAGCAGCGCGCCGCCAAGGCGACCCAGCAGGCCGAGCAGACCCGGCGCGAGGCCGACGCGCACGCCAAGCAGCTGCTGGCCAACGCGCGCAAGAACTCCGAGCAGATCATCGCGGAGGCCAAGGCGCAGGCCGAGCAGCTGCTGGCCGAGACCAAGGCCGAGGCCGACCGCATCCGCACCGCGGCCCAGCGCCAGGTGGACGAGCTGACCCGCCAGCGCGACAGCATCACCAGCCACCTCAACCAGCTGCGCCAGCTCATCGGCGGCGTGGCCCCGGCGATGGGCGGCATGGAGGAGATCTCCGCTCCGGCCTCCAAGCCCGAACTGTCGGAGCCGGCCAAGCCCGCCTCCTCCTCCCAGGGCCAGCAGTCCCAGGCCAAGCAGCAGCCCGCCAAGAGCCAGGCCAAGAAGTCCGACGAGGAGGACGAGGACTGGTGGCAGGAGTGACGGCCCGCTCCTGACCGTCCGCCGCGGCCGGGTCCGAATCGGCATCCGACGAAAAGCCTGGAGGCGTCGTCCTGCCTCTAGGCTTTTCGTCATGTCCACCGGCGAACGCGAGGGCCGCCGCCGCTCCGCGCGAACGGCCGCGGCCTTCGCGTACCGGCCCGACTGACCCAGAAGGAGAGCGGCGTGCCCGAGCAGACGCCCCACAACGACCGGACGGCGGCCCCGACCGACACGGGCGGGTCGAACGCCGAACCCTCGGTCGCCTCTCCTCGCACCGCCGCGCCCGTCGCCGTGGAAGGCGCCCCCGACGGGGCGGGCGCCGCCGACACACCGGGCGCCGCCGCCTCCGCGGCGGGCACGGCGTCCACGACGACCGCGACGGACCGGCCCGGCGACGACGCCGACGCCACGGCCGGCGACGGGGCCGGCGACGGGGCGGGGGCGCAGGCGGAGCCGCGGCCGGACCCGGTGACGGACGTGGACGCGCGCCGCCGCGAGGCGGGCGTGGACGAGACCGCCCCGTTCGGGCGGCTCGGACGGCCGCTGGCGCAGACCCATCCGTTCGTGTTCGGCTTCACCGGGGCGCTCGGGGTGCTGACGGCCTGGCTGCTGGTCCAGGCCGTCATCAGCGTGAGCCAGGTGATCGTGCTGATCGTCGTGTCGATGTTCCTGGCGGTCGGGCTGAACCCGGCCGTGGAGGCGCTGCAGCGGGCCAGGATCCCCCGCGGCGCGGCGGTCGGCCTGGTGTTCCTGGGCGTGGTGCTGGTGTTCGTCGGGGTGGGGTTCGCGGTCGTTCCGCCGGTCACCAAGGAGATCAGCAACTTCATCGACCACGTCCCCACCTACATCAGCCAGCTGCAGAGCAACCGGCAGATCCAGGAGTGGGACAAGCGGTACCGGCTGCTGGAGAAGCTGCAGGAGACGGTGACCAACCCCAGCTTCGGGCAGGGCGCGGCCGACGGTCTGCTCGGGGCGGGGCGCGTGGTGGTCAGCGGCGCGTTCAGCACGCTGACGGTGCTGATCCTGACCCTGTACTTCCTCGGCTCGCTCCCGACGATCAAGTCGTTCTTCTACCGGCTGGCGCCGCGGTCGCGCCGCGCCCGGGTGGCGCTGCTGGGCGACGAGATCCTCGGCCGGATCGGCGGCTACGTCGCCGGCACCGTCATGGTGGCGCTGATCGCGGGCACCGCGGCGTACATCTTCCTGATCATCGTCGGGGTGCCGTTCGCGCTGCCGCTGGCCATCACGGTGGCGTTCACCGCGCTGATCCCGCTGGTGGGCGCGACGATCGGCGCGGTGCTGGTGAGCGTGGTGGCGTTCTTCGACGGCCTCGGCACCGGCATCGCCTGCGTGGTCTTCTTCGTGGTCTACCAGCAGGTCGAGAACTACCTGATCCACCCGCGGGTGATGAAGCGGGCGGTGGACGTGCCGCCCGCGGTGACCATCATCGCCGCGCTGATCGGGGGGACGCTGCTGGGGTTCGTCGGCGCCCTGATCGCCATCCCGACGGCCGCCGCGGTGGCGCTGATCATCCGCGAGGTCGTGCTGCCGCGCCAGGAGAGCCTGTGACAGAGCCTGTGACAGGACCTGTGACAGAGCCTGTGACAGGGCCTGTGACGGAAACTGTGACGGGGCCTACGACGGGGCCCGTCACCGCGCCGCGCGGGTCAGCGCGGCGGCGAACTCGGCGACCGCGTCGTTGAACGCGTCGGGCCGCTCCACCGTGCACAGGTGGCCGGCGCCCGGGACGACCAGCAGCTCGGCGTCCGGCAGGGCGTCGGCCATGGCGCGCGCCTCGTCCTGGACGGCCAGGGCGTCCTCGTCGCCGACGACGACCAGCGCCGGGACGGTCAGCCCGCGCAGCGTGTCGAAGGCGGGGCCGCGCGCGGCCATGGCGCGCTGGGCCCAGGCGGCGGCGCGCGGCGGCGCCGCCTGCACCAGACCGCGCACCCGTCCGTAGACCAGGGGCCGCTGCCGCAGGGTGGTGGGTCCGACCAGGCGGGGCAGCACCTCGTCCACCAGCACCTGCACGCCGCCCTCGCGGTCGAGGCGCTCGGCCTGCCGCAGCCGCTCCCGGCGGACGGCGTCGGTGTCCGCCGCGGCGCGGGTGCCCGCCAGCACCAGCCCTTGGACGAGGTCGGGACGGCGGCGGCACAGCGCCATCGCCACGTACCCGCCCATCGACGCGCCGCCGATCACGGCCCGGGTCACGCCGAGGCGCCGCATCACGGCCGCGACGTCGTCGGCCATCGCGTCGATGGACGGCTCGTCGGTGCCGAGCAGCGAGCCGCCGAACCCGCGCAGGTCCGGGGTGATCACCCGGAACCGGTCGGCCAGGCCCTCGCGCTGGTCCAGCCACATCGCCGACGACAGCGGGAACGCGTGCAGCAGGACCAGCGGCGTCCCGGCGCCGACGTCTCGGGCGTAGAGCTGCACGGACATGGCCTCACCCCTCCCGTCTCCGACCGGGCCCGTGCCGTTCACACCATGGCCAGGCAATCCTCACCCCCGGGACGCGGCCCGCGAGAGGATGTGGCCGCCACTGGCCGCGCGTTTGTGCACTAATGCCGGTCCTGCCGGTGCGCGAGCGGAGTCAGTAGCGGGGGGCGCCTCGCCCGCGGTGCGGGCGGGGGCCGCGCCGGTCGCGGGCCTGCCAGCACGGCCGGTGCCAGTGCCGCCGGTCGTCGGCGCCGCCGCGCTCGTCGGCGGGCCAGGCGACCACGTGCGGCACGCCCGGCGGGATGAGCTGGTCGCACCCGGGGCAGCGGTACGACTTGACGGAGTTGGCGCCGGCGATGGCCTGCACGATCCAGTCGCCGTCGGGGCCCTCCTCGACGCGGCGGTTGAGCCCCCCGAAGGAACCGGCGCCGCTCCCTTTCCGACGAGGGGGTCCGGGAGCGGCGCGGCGGTTCCTCCGGGGGCTCATGGCGTCCAGGATAGGGGCGGGGACGGGACGCGGCTCCGGGTCAGCGCAGGGTCCGGCGCCCCGCCCGCACGTGCTCCTCCAGCAGCGGGGACGGCGCCAGCGCGGCCTCGCGGGTCTCGGCGTAGAGGGCGCGCAGCACCGTCACGGCGCGGTCGATGCCGAGCCGGTCCAGGTCGGCGACCGGACCGCTGGGGTAGCCGCAGCCGAGCGTCATCGCCGCGTCGATCGCGTCGGCGTCGGCGTACCCGGCCGCGAGCATGGCGGCCGCGTCGTTGAGGTAGGGGAAGCGCAGGGCGTCGACGATGAACCCGGCCCGGTCGCGGCAGCGCACCGCGGTGAGGCCCAGCGCGGCGAGCAGGGCGGCGGCGCGGTCGGCGACGCCGGGCGCGGTCAGCGCCGTCGTGGCGACCTCCGCCAGCGTGCCGCCGGTCTCGGGCAGGTGCAGGCCGACCGTGTCGCCGGGGCGTCCGGTGGCGGCGGCGTGCTCGATGACGGGTCCGGTGGCGGACGCGACGGCCAGCACGGCGTCCGGCCCGGCCGCCTCGCCCACGGCGCGCAGCGGCGCGGTCTCGTCCACGACGACCAGGTCGCAGTCGGCGAACGCGTCCGGCTCGGCGGTCTCGACGCGGGCGAGCGCGTCGTCTTCGCCCAGTTCGTCGCCCAGTTCGTCGCCCAGTTCGTCGCCCAGCAGCTCGCGCACGGCGTTCACGGCCTCGCCCGTGACGCGCACCCGGCCGCCCGCACGCGCGCACGCGGCCGCGACGGCGAGGGCGGACGGGTCGGTGCCCGCGACGCCCACGGTCGGCGGCGTCGGGGACGCCTCCTCCTTGTCCGTCGGCTTCGCGGCGGCGCCGTGGTCGTAGAAGCCGCGGCCGGTCTTGCGGCCCAGCAGCCCGGCCGCGACCAGTTCGCGCAGCAGCGGGGCGGGCGCGTGCCGCCGGTCGCGGGTCTCGGCGTGGATCGCCTCCAGCACCTCCAGGCACGTGTCGAGGCCGATGAGGTCCATCAGGGTGAACGGGCCCATCGGCAGTCCGGCGCCGACGGTCATCGCGGTGTCGATGTCGTCGCGCGTGGCGTGCCCGTTCTCCAGCATGGACGTCGCCTGGTTCAGGTAGCCGAACAGCAGGCGGTTGGCGACGAACCCGGCGCGGTCGCCGATCGTCACCGGCGTCTTGCCGAGCGCGGACGCCAGCTCGGCCACGCGCGCCACCGCCTCCGGGTCGCTGAGCACGGTGCGGATGACCTCGACGAGCTTCATCACCGGCGCCGGGTTGAAGAAGTGCACGCCGACGACCTGCGCGGGCCGCGCGGTGGACGCCGCGATCTCGGTGACCGACAGCGAGGAGGTGTTGGTGGCGAGCACCGCCTCCTGCTTGCACACGCGGTCCAGCTCGGCGAACACGCGGCGCTTGAGGTCGAGCCGCTCCGGGACGGCCTCGATGACCAGGTCGCAGTCGGCCAGGTCGGCGAACTGCGTGGAGAACGCGATCCGGTCGAGGATCTCCCGGCGCGCCTCCTCGGTGAGGCGGCCGCGCTTGACGGCCCGCCCGGTGGAGGATTCAAGATGGCCGCGTCCCCGTTCCAGGGCCTCCGGGCCCACCTCGATCCCGACGACCGACAGGCCGCCCCGGGCCAGGACCTCGGCGATGCCCGCGCCCATGGTGCCCAGCCCCACGACCCCGACCTTGCTGAACGAACCACCAGTCATGGCCCGCAGTCTCCCAGAGCCGTCCCGCCGCCCCGAGCCCGGGTGCGGTCCGAGCGTGCGCTTCGGCGTGTTCCTGCTCGCCGCCCGGTATCCCGGCCAGGACGACGCGGCGGCCCTCGCCCGCACGGTGGAGGCCGCCGTCGCCGCCGAGCGGGCCGGATTCGACGACGTGTGGCTGGCCGAGCACCACTTCATGTCGTACGGCGTGGTGCCGTCCGCGGTGACGCTGGCGGGTCATCTGCTGGGGCTGACGTCGCGGGTGCACGTGGGCACGGCGGTCAGCGTGCTGTCCACCCAGCATCCGGTGGCGTTGGCGGAGCAGGCCGCCCTGCTGTCGCTGGTGTCGGGAGGACGGTTCCGCCTGGGGGTGGGGCGCGGCGGCCCCTGGCGGGACCTGGAGGTGTTCGGCACGGGCCTGCCGCGCTACGAGACCGGGTTCGCCGAGGCGCTGGACCTGCTGCTGGCCTGGCTGCGGTCCGACCGGGTGGCCTGGGAGGGCGAGCAGTTCCGCTTCCGCGAGGTGCCGGTGGTGCCGCGGGCGCCCGAGCCTCCCCCGGTCGCCGTGGCGTGCACGTCGCCCGCCACCGAGGCGGTGGCGGCCGAGCGCGGCCTGCCCATGCTGCTGGGGATGCACGTCGGCGACGATGAGAAGGCGGCCGCCGTGGCGCGTCACGGCGACGCCGGCGCCGCCCACGTCTCCGCTCATCTCGCCCAGGTGGCCGATACGCGCGCGGCGGCGCTGGACACCCTGCTGCGGGAGATGCCGCGTTGGCTCGGCCCTGGGCTGGAGGGATACGTGCCGGTGGACGACCGTCCGCGTCCCCGGCGCGACGCTGCCGCCTACACGCGCCACCTGTGCGACCTGCACCCGGTCGGCTCCCCCGACGACTGCGTCGAGGCGATCGTCGCGACGGTGCGCCGCACCGGCATCCGTCACCTGATCCTGCTGGTGGAGGCGGCCGGTTCACGCGCGGCGACCCTGGAGAACATCGCCCGGCTGGGCGCGGAGGTCCTCCCCCGGGCCCGTGCCCTCCTGTCCGCACGTGAAGGCCCGGCCCGCGCGGCGGACGGGCCGGGCCTTCACGGCGGCGCGGTCAGCAGTCGCGCAGCTCCGGAGACTGGTTGAGGATCTGCTCGCGGGGCGTGATGAAGCGGCGGTAGGCCTCCGAGTCGGCGGTGGGGAAGACCGCGACCCGGTGGCAGTTCTGGAAGGCCAGCTTGACGCCGAAGTAGCGTTCCAAGGCGCCGCGCATGGCGTCGCTGGCCAGGACACGCAGCAGCTGGCCGCGGGCCTGCTCGTCGGGCGGAGGGGTCTGGTTGTCGGCGAAGTCCCCGCCGTCCACCTGCAGCCGGGCCACCAGCCCGCTGATCGTCTCCCAGGCGTACGGGAGGGACGTGCGCACGCAGTCGACGAACGCCTTGTCGTCGACCTCGCCGCGCCGCGCGGTCTCGAGAAGCTCGGGGGTCACGTCAAGGGACATGAGCGGTTTCCTTTCACCGCGTGTGCTGAGCCCACACCCGGCGACGCTAAACACGCCCGTCTGAGAATTCCAGCCCTTGACAGGACGCCCGGTTCGGTGAAGCGACCGCGGCGGACGCCGCCGGCCTGCGGGTTCCGGCCGGCGCGCCGGGGCTGTGGCTCGCGTCACCTCCCCGGCGCGGCGGCCGTCCCGCCGGGCCGGCGGGCCGCGCGGACCGGCATGTGCCGGCTCTGCCGCTCGTCCCAGCACTCCCGGGCCCTGCGGACCACGCCGGCCCTGCGCTCCGCCTCGCCCCGCTCCCGCAGCTCGCGCACGCGCTCGCGGGCGACCGACGCCATGATGTCGTGGTGGAACATCACCCCTCCTCGATGGCCGGACCACCGCGACGGCCCGGCACCATCGAGGTTCGTCCTAAGGCGGCCGCCTCCACATCGGGATGACGCCTTATCCGCCGGGCCCAGGGGCCTTAGATCGCCTCACTGCACCGTCCGGCCCATGAGGACGTCGTCGACGTAACGGCCGTCCAGGAAGAACTCCCCCGGCAGCACGCCTTCGACGGTGAACCCCGCCGCCTCGTACAGCCGCCGCGCCGGGGTGTTGCCGCCCAGCACGCGCAGGGTCACGCGCCGCGCGCCCTGCCGCACCGCCCAGTCGCAGGCGGCGTCGACCAACGCCCTGGCCACGCCGCGGCGCCGTTCGTCCGGATCCACGGCCAGGCCTTGGATCTGCCGCACGTGGGCGCCGGAGGCCAAGTCCCGGTAGGGGCGCACAAGCCGCACGTAGCCGATGACCCTGCCTTCGCGTTCGGCGACCAGCACGTCGTCCGCGGGGTGGGACTCGTCGAAGAAGGGTGCGTCGGGGGCGGGGGCGGGCACCACTTCGTGCACCGGGGACCAGGTGCGCCGGTTCAGGTCGGCCAGGGCGCGGTCGTCGGACGGCTCAGCCGGACGAATACGAATGTCGCTCATGAAAGGCGACTCTGCCACCGCTCGCGGACATGCCGCCCGATGAGACGCAAGCGGCGGCCGGGCCGCGAACGGCGGGCGGAGTCACTAAGGTTGGGCGGCGTGCGTCTGGTCATCGCCCGCTGCAGCGTCGATTACGTCGGCAAGCTCAACGCCCACCTGCCCATGGCGCCCCGCCTGGTGCTGATCAAGGCCGACGGGAGCGTCAGCGTCCACGCCGACGATCGCGCCTACAAGCCCCTCAACTGGATGAACCCGCCCTGCACCCTGCGCGAGGAGCCGTACGACGAGGGCGGCGCGATCGCCCGGTGGACCGTCACCCACGGCAAGTCCGGGGAGCGGCTCATCCTGACCATCGAGGAGATCCTGCACGACTCCAGCCACGAGCTCGGGGTGGACCCGGGGCTGCAGAAGGACGGCGTCGAGGCGCACCTGCAGGAGCTGCTGGCCGAGCACATCACCACGCTCGGCGAGGGCTGGACGCTGATCCGCCGCGAGTACCCGACCGCGATCGGCCCGGTGGACATCCTGTGCCGGGACGCCGACGGCGGCACCGTGGCCGTGGAGATCAAGCGGCGCGGCGAGATCGACGGGGTGGAGCAGCTCACCCGGTACCTGGAGCTGCTCAACCGCGACCCGCACCTGGCGCCGGTGCGCGGCGTGTTCGCCGCGCAGGAGATCAGGCCGCAGGCGCGGGTGCTGGCCACCGACCGCGGCATCGAGTGCGTGACGCTGGACTACGACGCGCTGCGCGGCATCCGGCACGAGGGCACCCTCTTCTGACCCGCGGCCCCGCGCCCCGCGACGCCGCCGCCCCGGCGGCCGTCCGGTTGGCCGCCCCGGCGCTCGTCCGGTTCCGCCGCCCGCCCGGCCGTCCGCGGGCATGATGGCGGACATGACCTCGCATGCGAGCGGCACCTTCGACATCGACGCCTGGGAGGCCGCCGAGCCGTACGCGCGGCAGGGCGGCACCGCGGTGACGCGGGTGCGGGTGCGCAAGACCTTCCACGGCGACCTGGTGGGCGCCGGCACCGCCGAGCTGATCACCGTGGAGACGGCCGCGGGGCCGGCCGCGTACGTGGGGATCGAGATCGTCACGGGCCTCCTGCACGGCCGGGAGGGCGCGTTCGTCCTGCAGCACAACGCGGGCAGCGAGGACGGCACGCCCGCCACGCAGTGGCTGCGCTGGCTGATCGTGCCGACCTCGGGCACCGGCGAGCTGGCCGGCATCCGGGGGCACGGGCAGATCTCCGTCCGGCCGGACGGCGGCCACGACTGGTCGCTCGAGTACACCCTCGACTGAGCCCGCCGGGCGCGGTCGCGGGGCGGGCGCGCCCGGCCGGTACCCTTCAGGGCATGCCCCCGCCGACCGCCGACGCCACGCGCGAGCGCATCATCGACGCGGCCGAGGAGTGCTTCGCGCGCTTCGGCGTCGCCAGGACGACGGTCGGGGACATCGCGACCGCGGCCGGGCTGAGCAGGGCGACGGTGTACCGCGGCGTCGCCGGCGGGCGGGACGAGCTGATCCTGGCCGTGCCGCTGCGCACGCTGCGGCGCTTCCTGGACGGTCTGGCCGAGCGGCTGCGGGGGCTGCGGTCGGTGCCCGAGGCGATCGTGGAGGGCGCGGTGGAGCTGCTGTTCCGCGTCATCGCCTCGCTGATCGTCATGGACCGCGGCCGCGACGACGCGGGAACCCGCCGGTTCCCGCGCACGTACGTGGTGCCGGCGATCACCGGCCCCTGAGGGCGGGGCCGCGCGCGGTCGAGGAGCAGCCAACGGGGCGCGGGGGCGCCCGCCGACACGGGAGGGACCCGGAGGATGGGGACGGTGCACCAGCGAGGACGCTCGGCGGTCCAGCCGAGCCCGGTGTTCCTCGCGATCGCGGCGGCGACCGTCATCTGCGGCCTGATCGCCTGGCGGTACGGCACGTCCATGGAGACGGCCGCGCGGTTCGCGGTGTTCGGGTTCGTGCTGGCGGGGTGGGTGCTGTCGCTGTGCCTGCACGAGTTCGGGCACGCCTACCTGGCGCACCGGTCCGGCGACCACGGCGTCGCCACCCGCGGCTACCTGACGCTCAACCCGTTCAAGTACGCCGACGTGACGCTGAGCTTCGCGATCCCGCTGCTGTTCATCCTGCTCGGCGGGATCGGCCTGCCCGGCGGCGCGGTGTGGATCGACCGCGGCGCCATCCGGGGGCGGCTGCGGCACAGCCTGATCTCGGCGGCGGGCCCGCTGGCCAACGCGCTGTTCGCCGGGGTGCTGGCGGTGGCGTTCGTCGCCCTGGCCGACCGCGGCCACGCGGTGTTCTGGTCGGCGCTGGCGTTCCTGGCGTTCCTGCAGGTGACGGCGGCGCTGCTGAACCTGCTGCCGATTCCCGGGCTGGACGGGTTCGGGATCGTGGAGCCGTACCTGCCGCGGGCGTGGGCGGAGCGCGTCGGCGCGTACGGCGGGTACGTGTTCCTGGCGCTGATCGCGCTGCTGTGGATCCCGGCGGTCAACCGGGAGTTCTTCGGCCTGATCTACCACATCACCGGCGCCATGGGCCTCGGCGAGTTCCCGTTCCGCGTGGCGATCCCGGTGGACAACTTCCCGATCAAGCTGGGCCACGACCTGTTCCAGGTCTGGCGCGGCTGACCGGCTGCGGCCGGGCGGCGGCGGACGTCCCCGGGGACGATTCTGTCAGTCACTGCCGCATACTGGACTCATGAGCGACGGCGCCCCCTCGGCCACCGCTGCCTCGCCCCCCGCCGCGGAGACCGACGGGCCGCACGCCTGGCAGCGCCTCCTGGTATGGGACGCCTACACGCTGCTCGTGCTCGCGGCGGCGAGCGCCGCCGCGTTCCTGATGCCGACGGCCTCCGACCACCCGTACGCGGCGGCGGCGCTGCTGACGGCGATCCTGCCGCTCTACCTGACGCTGGGGCACCGCGCCGTCCGGTCCTGCGCCGACGACGCCCCGTACGCCTACGGCTATCTGGCGGCGGCGCTGGCGCTGTTCGCCACCGCGTCGTTCCTGGCGGGGACGAGCTGGTACGCGGCGTTCGCGCTCGTCCCGCACTGCTTCCAGATGCTGTCGCTGCGGCGGGCGTGCACGGCGGCGGTCGTGGTCAACATGGTGCCGCTGGCCGCGCTGGTGCGGTACCGGCACGAGTCGTCGGTCCTCGTGCTGATGGCGGCGATCGGCGTGCTCGGCACGCTGGCCGCGGTGTTCTTCGGCTCCTGGATCAACCGGATCATCACCGAGAGCCGGGAGCGGGCCCGGCTGATCGAGAGGCTGCGGTCCAGCCGGGCCGAGGTGGCGCGGCTGTCGCACGCCGCCGGGGCCGCGGCCGAGCGCGAGCGGCTCACCGCCGAGATCCACGACACGCTCGCGCAGGGCTTCCTGACCATCCTGACGCTGCTGCAGGCCGCCGAGCGGCGGCTGGCCCCGGACGACCCGGTGCGCGCCGCGGTCGAGCCGGCGATCCGCATCGCGCGCGACAACCTGGCCGAGGCGCGGGCGCTGATCGCGGCCCGTCCGCCGGTGGCGCTGGACTCGGCGCCGGTCGCCGAGGCGCTGCGCCGGCTCACCGCCGCGTTCGGCGAGGAGACGGGCGTGGACGCGACGTACCGGGTCGACGGGGAGCCGCGTCCGCTGTCGCCCGCGGCCGACGTGGTGCTGCTGCGCGCCGCGCAGGAGGCCCTGGCCAACGTGCGCCGGCACGCGTCCGCGCGGACGGTCTGCGTCCGGCTGCGCTTCGACGAGGAGACGGCCCGGCTGACGGTCGCCGACGACGGCGTGGGCTTCGACCCGGACGACGCCGTCCAGCCCGATCTCGGCACCGGGGAGCACGTCGGCCTGCTGGGCCTGCGCCGCCGTGCCGCGGCGCTGGGCGGCACGGTGTCGATCCGCAGCGCGCCCGGGGCGGGCACCACGGTGTCCGTCGAGCTTCCGTCGAACGCCGACCCCGTCGACGGGGCGGGGCCGTCCGAGCCGTCCGACGCCCGCCCCGAAGCCTCCGTAGGTTGACGACCGAGGCCGATCGGGGCGAAGGAGAGCCCGAGGGCGCCGACGAGGCGCCGACACGGAGAAAGGCCCCGCGGGACGTCGTCCCGCGGGGCCTTCCCCACGTTGAAACCGGTGTGCGGGTCGCCTCTCGGCGAAAGGCACAACGCGGCTCCAAGCGAACGGCGACCCCGCGAGCGGGGAACACCGAACCGGTATTCCGCGAAGGCAATAGGTGAGGCCCGGGGACACCAGGCACACCGGCCACGAAGAGTGTAACCGCCCTCCGCCCGGGATTGTTCCCCCACACGCCCCGGGTGGGACCGCCGATGGATTCTCGGCGGCGGCGTCCGCGTGGTACCCGTATACCCGTCCGATGGTTCCGCGGGCTCCGCGCGGCACGCGATCCCGCCGGGGCGGTCTCGTCACGCCGATGGTTGACTATGGGTGAAAGCGGTCGCTTACGCGCCGCCGAGCCCTCGGGAGGTTCCGATGTCCGTGGCCACGCAAAGCAGCACGACGTTCGCCTCGCTCAATCCGGCGACCGGCGAGGTCATCGCCGAGCATCCCGTGCACGACCGCGCCGCGGTCGAGGAGGCGGTCCGCCGCGCCCGCGAGGCCGCCGACTGGTGGGCGGCGCTCGACCGCCGGGAACGCCGGATCCGGCTGCTCAACGTCAAGGGCGCGCTCACCCGCAACCTCAACCGGATGGCCGAGCTGATCCACAACGAGACCGGCAAGCCGCTGCAGGACGCCCAGCTGGAGACGATCCTGGCGATCACGCACCTGGACTGGGCCGCCCGCAACGCCGAGAAGGTCCTCGGACCGCGCTCGGTCTTCCCCGGCCTCATCGCGCTGAACCACAAGTGCGTGCTGGAGTACCAGCCGCTCGGCGTGGTCGGCGTCATCGGCCCGTGGAACTACCCGATCTTCACCCCGATGGGCTCGATCGCCTACGCCCTGGCGGCGGGCAACGCCGTGGTGTTCAAGCCGTCGGAGTACACCCCGGGCGTGGGGGTGCTGCTGGCCGAGCTGGTCGCCGCGGTGATCCCCGAGCAGCCGGTGCTGCAGACCGTCACCGGGATGGGCGAGACGGGCGCCGCGCTGGCCTCCTCCCCCGGCGTCGACAAGATCGCCTTCACCGGGTCCGCCCGCACCGCCAAGAAGGTGATGGCGGCCTGCGCGGAGAACCTCACCCCGATCGTCGCCGAGTGCGGCGGCAAGGACGCCTGCATCGTGGACGCCGACGCCGACCTGGACGCGGCCGCCGACGCCGCCCTGTGGGGCGCGATGTCCAACGCGGGGCAGACCTGCATCGGCGTGGAGCGCATCTACGTGGTCGACGCGGCCTACGACGCGTTCCTGGCCAAGCTCACCGAGAAGGCCCGCGACCTGCGTCCCGGCTTCGACCGCGAGGCCGCCTACGGCCCGATCACCATGCCCGCCCAGCTCGACGTCATCGAGGCCCACATCAAGGACGCCCTCGCCAAGGGGGGCCGGGCCGTCGTCGGCGGGCCGGAGTCGGTGCGCAAGCCGTACGTGGAGCCGGTCGTGCTGACCGACGTTCCGGAGGACTCCGCCGCCGTGTGCGAGGAGACGTTCGGCCCGACGATCACCGTGCACCGGGTGGCGGATCTGGAGGAGGCCCTGGAGAAGGCCGACCGCACCGGCTACGGCCTGGCCGGGACGATCTTCTCCCGGAACAAGCGCCGCGCCATGGAGCTGGCCCGGCGGATGCGCTCGGGCATGACCTCGATCAACGCGTACGCCGCGTTCGCGTCCGTGGCGGCGCTGCCGTTCGGGGGCGTCGGCGAGTCCGGCTTCGGGCGCATCCACGGCGCGGACGGTCTGCGCGAGTTCGCCCGCGCCAAGGCCATCACCCGCCAGCGCTTCACCCTTCCGGCGAACCTGACGTCGTTCACCCGGACGGACAAGGACATGGCGCGCATCCTGCAGCTGGTCACCCTGCTCCACGGCAGGCAGTACAAGCGCTGAACCCTCCCGGCCGCCGCCGCACGAAACGCCCTACGAAACGCCGCACAAAGCGCCGGACGAAACCGACCGAAGGGACCAGGAGCGGCAGACCAGACATAGCGCGGCTTATGCGGGCCGAGCCCGGCCAAGTACCGCAGGACAGGTACCTCGGACCAGGTGACGACATGGTGTGACCCAGGTCGCAGACGAGACATTTTTGACGGACGTCCCGACCGGGTGCTGCGCGAAGCGCTACCGTCACTGACGGTGCCGCCGGGTTCCGCTCACCCGAGGGAGGTTTCGTGGACATCATCAGCCGCGCCGAATGGGGAGCCCGTGCACCGCGCTCCCGGACGACCACCACCTGGTCGAAGCGCACCGAGTTCGTGGTGCACTACTCCGAAGGCCCCACCAGCCAGACCCCCCGCCAGATCCAGGACTACCACATGGACCACAACGGCTGGGCGGACATCGGCTACAACTTCCTGGTCGACGTCAAGGGCCGCATCTACGAGGGCCGCGGGTGGCTCACGGTGGGGGCGCACGCCACCGGCCACAACACCTCCGGCATCGGCGTGTGCTTCATCGGCCGCGACGGCGACGCCACCGACGCGGCCAAGAAGTCGATCCGGTGGCTGTACGACGAGGCGGTCCGCCGCAAGGGCAAGTCCCTGGCCAAGAAGGGCCACCGCGACGTCACCGCCACCTCCTGCCCGGGCGACGAGCTGTACCGCTGGGTCAAGGCCGGGATGCCCGCGCCGGGCGGCTCCACCCCGTCGCCCAAGCCGCCCACCGGCGGAACGAAGGCCCCCAAGTGGCCCGGCCGGTACCTCACCCAGCCGCCGATCATGCGCGGCGACGACGTGCGCACCTGGCAGGCCCAGATGCGCAAGCGCGGCTGGACCATCACCGTCGACGGCGCCTACGGGCCCCAGTCCGAGCGGGTGTGCCGGGCCTTCCAGAAGGAGAAGGGCCTCGTCGTCGACGGCATCGTCGGGCCGAAGACCTGGCGCGCCGCCTGGGAGGCGCCGATCACGTGACCGGCGGGCGCGTCCCGGCGCCTGTCGCGTAAGCGTCCCCGCGCCGCATAAGGCGCCCCAGCCGCCGACTAAGGCGGTGCCCGGGCCGCGAGATAAGGCGTCGTCCCGATGCGGGGGACCCGGCCTTAGCGCGAACCTCGAAGGTGCCGGACCGGGCAGGCCGGTCCGCGGAACCGAGGAGAGCGCAATGGTGCACCCTGACGTGGCCAGGGCCGTCGCCGCCGAGCGCATACGGCGTCTGCAGGCCGAGGCCAAGGCGGCCCGCCGCGCCGCCGAGGCGCGCAAGCGGTGAGCCGCACGCAGGCGCGGCCATCCGCACCGGGCGGCCGCCGCTCCGGCCGACGCCCCCGCCCGGGCCCCGAGGACCCCGGCGGGGGCGTTCTCACTTCTGCGCTCTCACTCTGCGCTCTCACTCCTGCGTCCCTGAGGACGTCGCCGCCGCGCGGACCGTCGGGGGCCCGACGGACTTCAAGGGCGTCCGGCCCCGGATGAGGTCGGCGGCGCGTTCGGCGATGGCGATGGTGGGGGCGTTGGTGTTCCCGCGCGGCACCGACGGCATGACGGAGGCGTCCACCACCCGCAGGCCCTCCACGCCGCGCACCCGCAGGTCGGGATCGCAGACGGCGTCGTCCCCGCCGCCCATGGCGCACGTGCTGGTCGGATGGAACAGCGTGGCGCACGTGCGCCGCGCGAACTCGGCCAGCGCCGCGTCGTCCGACGCCCGCTCGCCCGGGGCGAACTCGCCGCCGAGCAGCCCGGCCAGCGGCCCGGTGGCGGCGATCTCGCGGACCTGCCGGACGCCGGCCACCAGCACGTCCAGGTCGGCCTTGTCCGACAGGTACGCCGGGTCGATCAGCGGCTTGGCGTGGGGACGGGCCGACCGCAGCCGCAGCACGCCCCGGCTGCCCACCGCGATCGCGGCGACCAGCACCGACATCACCCGCTCCCGGGACTCGGTCAGGCCCTGGTCGACCAGCGGCGTCGGCAGCACGTGGTACTGCAGGTCCGGCGCGGGCAACCCGTCGACCGTGCGGACGAAACCGCCCGCCTCGGCGATGTTGGAGGCGTACGGGCCGCGGCCCAGCGCCTGCCAGAGCGCGAGGTTGCGCACCCCCGCCATCTCCCACAACGCCTTCTTCCGAGGGGCGGCGAACATGACGTTCACGCACGGGTGGTCCTGAAGGCCCTCCCCGACCGGCGCGTCGACCACCACGTCGATGCCGTGGTCCCGCAGGTGGTCGGCCGGTCCCACACCGGACAGCATCAGCAGCTGCGGACTGTTGATCGCGCCGCCCGACAGGATCACCTCCGCCTCCGCGCGGACGTCGACGAGCTCGCCGCGGCGTTCGTACCGCACCCCGACGGCGCGGCCGTTCTCGATGAGAACGCGGTGGACCAGCGCGTCCGTCACCACGGTGAGGTTGGGACGCTCCATGGCCGGGCGCAGATAGGCGTCGGCCGTGGACCAGCGGCGCCCCCGCCGGTGGGTGACCTGGTAGAAGCCGACGCCGTCCTGCTCGGGACCGTTGAAGTCGCTGTTGGCGGCCAGCCCGTACGCCTTGGCCGACTGCACCCACGCCTTGGTGAGCGGATGCTTGTACCGCAGGTCCTCCACGCGCAGCGGCCCGCCCACGCCGTGGAAGGGCGACTCCCCGCGCTGCTGGTCCTCGGCCTTCAGAAAGTACGGCAGGAGATCGGCGTACCCCCAGCCCTCGCAGCCGTAGGAGTCGCGCCAGGTGTCGTAGTCGTACCGGTGCCCGCGGATGTAGATCATCGCGTTGGTGGACGAGCAGCCGCCGAGCGTGCGCCCCCGAGGCCAGTACACGCTGCGTCCGGCGGCGTGCTCCTGCGGGACGGTGGCGAAGTCCCAGTCGTACGGCCCCTTGGCCATGGAGGCCACCGCCGCCGGTATGTGGATCTCCGGAGCGTCGTCGGGCGGCCCCGCCTCCAGCAGCAGCACCCGGCTGCCGGGGTCCTCGCTGAGCCGCGACGCCAACACACAGCCCGCGCTGCCCGCGCCCACGATGACGTAGTCGTACACCATTGCCGCCTCCGGAAGTGCGGGGGTCCGGCGGGGGTGTCCCGCTGAGACACCTCGACCCTACCGGCCGTTTGGCGACCGCCTAGGGTGAGGGCATGGCGAAGAACAGGGAGACCCCCGTCGTGCTGTCCCGCATCTACACGCGGACCGGGGACGACGGCACGACCGGGCTCGGCGACGGGTCGCGCACGCACAAGACCGATCCGCGGCTGGCGGCCTACGCCGACGTGGAGGAGGCCAACGCCGCCATCGGCGTGGCGCTGGCCATGGGCGACCTGCCCGAACCGATCACCAAGCTGCTGACCCGGGTGCAGAACGACCTGTTCGACGTCGGCGCCGACCTGTGCGCCCCCGTGACGCCGAACCCGCCGTACCCGGTGCTGCGGATCGACTCCTCCTACATCGACCGCCTCGAGGCCGCCTGCGACGAGCACAACGCCGGCCTGCCGCCGCTGCGCAGCTTCGTCCTGCCCGGGGGCGCGCCCGGCGCGGCGCTGCTGCACGTCGCCCGCACGGTGACGCGGCGCGCCGAACGCTCGGCGTGGGCGGCGATCGAGGCGCACGGCGCGGCGCCGGTCGGCGCGCCCGACGCGGTGGAGGGGGGCGTCAACCCGTTGACCGCCCGCTACCTCAACCGACTGTCGGACCTGCTGTTCATCCTCTGCCGCCTCGCCAACGCCGAACACGGCGACGTGCTGTGGAAGCCCGGCGGGGAGCGTTAGCCCGCTCCGCGTCCCCGCATGGTGGGGCTATCCCCACCATGCGGACGCCGGGCCGCCTCCTGGTCCGCGGCGCCGCCGCCGGGCGATGCTGGACTGGTCAGAGAGCCGATCATCGACGGGCGGGAGACGAGGAGTGAACTCCGCAACGGGCACGGCACTGGCGGCCGCCGGAGCCGCCGCGGCCGCGGCGCTCGCACTGGGCGGCTGCTCGGTGGACTTCGGCGTCCACACGGAGACCAGGAGCTACGACGTCCGCGAGGACGTCACCGCCGTCCGGCTGACCTCCGACGGCGGCCGGGTGGAGATCGTCGGCTCCGACGCGCCCGGGATCGCCGTGCAGGAACGGCTGCGCTGGTCCAACTCGCGGAACAAGCCCCGTCCCCGGCACTCGGTCGCCGACGGCACGCTCACGCTCAGCTCCTCCTGCGGCCACACGATCATCGGCGGCGGCGCCTGCGAGATCGCCTACCGGGTGCGGGTGCCGCGCGGCCTCGCCCTGCAGGTGACCACCGACGACGGAGCGATTTCGGCGAGCGGGCTGAACGGACGCCTCACCCTGCGCACCGGCAACGGGCCGATCACCGTCCGGCACCTGCGCGCCCCCGCCCTGTCCGCGCACACCGACAGCGGCGCCATCCGCGTCAGCGGCCGGGCCGAGACGGCCGACCTGCGGACCGACACCGGCACCATCCAGGCCGCCGCCCTGCAGGCCGCACGCCTCACCGCGCACACCCAAGACGGCCGCATCCACCTGACCGGCCGCGCCGACACCGCGGACCTGCAGACCGACTCGGGCGGGATCGACGCCACCGCGCTGGCGTCCCGCCGCCTCACCGCGCGCACCGCCGACGGCACCGTGCGGATCGCGCTGAGCACGCCGCCCGACAGCGTGCGGGCGCGCACCGACAGCGCGGCGGTCCGGCTGACGCTGCCGGCCTCGCACTCCTACGCGGTCACCCTGGAGTCGCAGGAAGGCTCGCGCCGGATCTCCCCCGCGGTGCACCAGGACAACCGCTCGCCCCGCACGGTGGTCGTGACGACGAACGACGGCTCCATCACCGTCGACGCCGCGTAGGAGCCCCTCTCCGCGCGGCGACGCCGCGCGCCGACCGCTGCCGCGACGTGCGCGAGGCCGCCGCCGGCCGCCTCACTCGGACTGGTGGATGTCCACCGGGAACCCCGGCGGCGCGGCCTCCAGCCAGGCCAGGAACCCCGTCATCGCCGAGGCGCTCATCGCCAGCTCCACGGTCAGATCCCCGTCCCGCACCTCGATGATGCTCGCGTCCGGCAGCAGCCCGTCGACCTCCCCCGGCTCGGGCTCGCGCCGATTGGACACGACAAGGCCCCGGCGGTGGATCACCTGCCGGGGCCTTGTCCGCAAGCCGAAGACGCGGTGCCAGTACAGCACGTCGCCGCGGTAGCGGCCGATGCCGAGCCGCCACGGGCCGGGGGCGCCCTCCGCCGGTATCACGCGCAGGCCGCACTCCACCGCGCCGCCGCCGCGCACGAACAGCCAGCGGCGCACGACCACCACGACGAACACCAGCGTGACCAGCAGCACGCCCGCTGCGAGCGCCACGCCCGCATCCAGTGCCAGCTGCCCGCCCAAGTACCCCCGCCGTTTCCGTGTCCGTCCCGGTCGGCCGTGCGCCGCCCGGCTCTCGTCCCGTCGCCGCTAGGCGTCCTGCCCCGCGGCCCGCAGCCGCGCCCGGGCCCGCCGCTCGGCCGTGGCGTCCGCCTGCCCGGCGGCCCGCGCCTCCTCCAGCGCCTTGCGGGCCTCCGCCACGTTGACCTCGGCGCCCAGCTCGGCCTGCTCGGCGAGGATGGACACCTCGTCGTTCGCGATGGAGAAGAAGCCGCTGCCCACCATGGCGGTCACCCACTCGCCGTCCTCGGCGGGCTGGATCTTCACCACGCTGCCGTCGAGCAGCACGCCCAGCACCGGGGCGTGCCCGGGCAGGATGCCGAGCTCGCCCTCGATGGTCTGCGCGACCACCATTTTGGCCTCGCCGGACCACACCTCGCGCTCCGGCGAGACGAGCCCGACCTTCAATGTCGCCACGTGTTCACCCTCCGCGTCGAGCGGCCCCGTGCCGGGGACCGGCTACTTGGCCAGCTCCTTGGCCTTGCGCTCGGCGTCCTCGATGCCGCCGCACATGAAGAACGCCTGCTCGGGCAGGTGGTCGTACTTGCCCTCGGCGATCCCCTTGAACGACTCGATCGTCTCCGACAGCGGCACCGTCTCGCCGGGCTGGCCGGTGAACTGCTCGGCCACGTACATCGGGTGCGACAGGAACCGCTCGATCCGCCGCGCCCGCTGGACCGTGACCTTGTCCTCCTCGGACAGCTCGTCGATGCCGAGGATGGCGATGATGTCCTGCAGCTCCTTGTACTTCTGCAGGATCCGCTTGACCTCCTGGGCCACCTCGTAGTGCTCCTGCCCCAGGATCTGCGGGTCCATGATCCGCGAGGTGGAGTCGAGCGGGTCCACCGCCGGGTAGATGCCCTTCTCGGCGATGGCACGCGAGAGCACCGTGGTGGCGTCCAGGTGGGCGAACGTGGTGTGCGGCGCCGGGTCGGTGATGTCGTCGGCGGGCACGTAGATCGCCTGCATCGAGGTGATCGAACGGCCCCGGGTCGAGGTGATCCGCTCCTGCAGCGCGCCCATCTCGTCGGCCAGGGTCGGCTGGTAGCCCACCGCCGACGGCATGCGGCCGAGCAGCGTCGACACCTCGGAACCGGCCTGGGTGAACCGGAAGATGTTGTCGATGAACAGCAGCACGTCCTGCTTCTGGACGTCGCGGAAGTACTCGGCCATGGTCAGGCCGGACAGCGCGACGCGCAGTCGGGTGCCCGGCGGCTCGTCCATCTGGCCGAACACCAGCGCGGTGTCCTTGAGCACGCCCGCCTCGGCCATCTCGACCCACAGGTCGTTGCCCTCACGGGTGCGCTCGCCGACGCCCGCGAACACCGACGTACCGCCGAAGTTCCGCGCCACCCGGGTGATCATCTCCTGGATGAGCACGGTCTTGCCCACGCCCGCGCCGCCGAACAGGCCGATCTTGCCGCCCTTGACGTACGGGGTGAGCAGGTCGATGACCTTGATGCCGGTCTCCAGGATCTCCGTCTTCGACTCCAGCTGGTCGAAGGACGGGGCCTTGCGGTGGATCGGCCACCGCTCGGTGATCTTCAGCGACGAGGTCGGCACGTCCAGGGAGTCACCGAGCGCGTTCCACACGTGGCCCTTGGTGACGTCGCCCACCGGCACCGCGATCGAGTCGCCGGTGTTGACCACCGGCGCCCCGCGCACCAGGCCGTCGGTCGGCTGCATGGAGATCGCGCGGACCATGTTGTCGCCCAGGTGCTGGGCGACCTCGAGGGTCAGCGTCTTGGTCTCCTCGCCGAGCGCGACCTCGACGTGCAGCGCGTTGTAGATCTCCGGGAGGGCGTCGGCGGGAAACTCCACGTCGACGACCGGACCGATGACGCGGGCGACGCGCCCGGTCGCGGTCGCCGTCTCTACCTGTGCAGTCATTCTCACTCCCCGCCAGAATCGGCCAGCGCCTCAGCGCCACCGACGATCTCGCTGATTTCCTGGGTGATCGCGGCCTGCCGCGCCTGGTTCATCTGGCGCGTGTAGACCCCGAGCAGTTCGTTGGCGTTGTCGGTGGCCGACTTCATCGCCCGGCGCACCGACGCGTGGTAGGACGCCGCCGACTGGAGCAGCATGTGGTAGATGCGGCTCTCGATGTAGTTCGGCAGCAGCAGGTCCAGCGCGGCCTCGGGGGACGGCTCGAAGTCGTAGGCCGGCGGCACCACGTCGGGCTCGGTGCTCTCCACGACCTCCACCGGGAGCAGCCGGCGCACCTGGGCCCGCTGGGTGAGCATCGAGACGAACTCGGTGTAGACCACGTGGATCTCCCCGACCCCGCCCTCGGCGTCCGACTTGAGGAAGTCCTCGGTCAGCCGCCGCCCGACCCGTTCGGCGCTGGCGAAGTCGGGGCGGTCGCTGATGCCCCGCCACTCGGCCGCCATCTCCCGGTTGCGGAACCGGTACCAGGTGATGCCCTTGTTGCCGATCACGTAGGGCACGGGCTCACGGCCCTGCTCGCGCAGGGCCGTGATCAGCGACTCGGCCTCGCGGATGACGTTGGCGTTGTAGCCGCCGGCGAACCCGCGGTCGCTGGTGATGACCAGGACCGCCGACCGCTTGTCCTCCGGCTGCTCGGTGAGCAGCGGGTGCTTGATCCCCACGTGGTGGCTGATCAGCGCGGACAGCGCCCGGGTGATCTGGTCGGCATACGGCTTGGACGCCTCCACCGCCTGCTGGGCCTTGACGATCCGCGAGGTCGCGATCATCTCCTGGGCACGCGTGATCTTGGCGGTCGACTTGACCGACCGGATCCGCTGCCGCAGTTGGCGAAGCTGTGCAGCCATCGGTGCGTCAGTCCTTCTTGGGGTTGCTGACGCGCTTGATGGTCTCCTGCTCCACGTCCTCCTCGGAGATCGCCTCCACCGGGGCCTCCTCGCCCAGCAGCGAGCCCGCGCTGGTCTCGAAGCCCTTCTTGAACTCGGTGATGGCGTCCTTGAGGGTGGTCAGCGCGTCGTCGGACAGCTCGCCGGTCTCGCGGATGCCGGCCAGCAGCCCGCCGTGCTCGCGCTCGAGGTACTCCAGGAACTCCGCCTCGAACCGGCGGATGTCCTCGACCGGCACGTCGTCCAGCTCGCCGGAGGTGCCCGCCCACACCGACACGACCTGCTTCTCGACCGGGAACGGTTTGCCCTGCGGCTGCTTGAGCAGCTCGACCAGGCGGGCGCCGCGCTCCAGCTGGGCGCGCGAGGCCGCGTCCAGGTCGGAGGCGAACGCGGCGAACGCCTCCAGGTCGCGGTACTGCGACAGCGCCAGACGCAGCGTGCTGGCGACCTTGCGCATCGCCTTGACCTGCGCCGAGGTGCCGACTCGGGAGACCGAGATACCGACGTTCATGGCCGGGCGCACGCCCTGGTTGAACAGGTCGGTCTCCAGGAAGCACTGCCCGTCGGTGATGGAGATGACGTTGGTCGGGATGTAGGCCGACACGTCATTGCCCTTGGTCTCGATGATCGGCAGGCCGGTCAGCGAGCCGCCGCCGAGGTCGTCGGACAGCTTGGCGCAGCGCTCCAGGAGACGCGAGTGCAGGTAGAACACGTCGCCCGGGTAGGCCTCGCGGCCCGGCGGGCGGCGCAGCAGCAGCGAGATGGCCCGGTACGCCTCGGCCTGCTTCGACAGGTCGTCGAAGATGATCAGGACGTGCTTGCCCTGGTACATCCAGTGCTGCCCGATCGCCGACCCGGTGTAGGGGGCGATGTACTTGAAGCCGGACGGCTCGGACGCCGGGGCCGCCACGATCGTGGTGTACTCCATGGCGCCGGCCTCCTCGAGGGTGCGGCGCACGTTGGCGATCGTGGAGCCCTTCTGGCCGACGGCGACGTAGATGCAGCGCACCTGCTTCTTCTCGTCGCCGGACGCCCAGTTGTCCTTCTGGTTGATGATCGTGTCGATGCCGATCGTGGTCTTGCCGGTCTGCCGGTCACCGATGATCAGCTGCCGCTGGCCCCGGCCGATCGGCGTCATCGCGTCGATCGCCTTGATGCCGGTCTGCAGCGGCTCCTTCACCGACTGCCGCTGAACCACCGAGGGGGCCTGCAGCTCCAGGGCGCGGCGCTCGGTCGCCTCGATCGGGCCCTTGCCGTCGATCGGGTTGCCCAGGGCGTCCACCACGCGGCCCAGGTACCCGTCGCCCACCGGCACCGACAGCACCTCGCCGGTGCGCCGGACCTTCTGGCCCTCTTCGATCTTGGAGAAGTCGCCCAGGACGACCACGCCGATCTCGCGCACGTCCAGGTTCAGCGCCAGCCCGCGCGTCCCGTCCTCGAACTCCAGGAGCTCGTTCGCCATGGTCGAAGGCAGGCCCTCGACGTGGGCGATACCGTCGCCGGAATCGACCACGGTGCCGACCTCTTCGCGCGCGGCTGCCTCGGGCTCATACGACTGGACGAAGCGCTCCAGCGCGTCCCGGATCTCGTCCGGACGGATCGTCAGCTCCGCCATGATTCCTCTCTTGCTCCCTGTGGTGGGGTGGTCAGCTCAGCTCGCGAGCCGCCGGCGCACGTCGTCCAGACGCCCGGCGATCGTGCCGTCGATGATCTCGTCCCCGATCTGGATCGACAGGCCGCCGATCGTTCCGGGGTCGATCTCGATGTTCAGGTGTACCTCGTGCCCGTACGCCGCGGCCAGAACCGCGGCGAGCCGGGTCCGCTGGTCCTCCGACAGCTCCGCCGGGGTGCGCACCAGCGCCACCAGGCGTTGCCGCCGCTGGGCGACGAGTCGGCCGTACTCGGCCAGCCCGCCTTCCAGGCTACGGCCTCGCGGGCGCAGCACCAGCTCGGTGATCAGCGCCAGCGCGGAGGCGGTGACCTTGCCTTCCAGCAGCGAGGCGACCAGCCCGCGCTTGCGGTCGTCGGGCAGCGCGGGGCTGGTCAGCGCGGCGCGCAGCTGCGGCTCGCCCTCGATGACCCGGGAGAAGCGGAACAGCTCGTCCTCCAGGTCGTCCAGGCGACCCTCGGCCTCGGCCCGCGCGGCCTCGGCGGTGACCGCCAGGACCTCGATGGCGTCGGACAGCTCCGCGGGGCTGGACCAGCGCAGCCGCACGGTGTCGGCCACCAGGTCCAGCGCCGCCGACGAGATCTTGCCCTCCAGCAGGACGTGCATGAGCCGGGCCTTGTCGGCCCCGTCGCGCGCCGGGTCGGACACGGCCCGGCGCAGCCCGTGCTCGCGGTCGATCAGGTGCAGCACGGCGAACAGGTCGCCGCCCAGCGCCGTCAGGTCCGCCCCGGGGATGACGGCCTCCAGCCGCTCGCGCACCTCGGCCAGCGAGGCCCTGCTCACCGCTCCGGTGATGGTCATGACGAGATCCGCTCCTGGGTGCGGGCGCGCTCCTCGAGCTCCTCGAGGAACCGGTCGACCACCCGGCTCTGCCGAGCGCTGTCCTGCAGGGACTCGCCGACCACGCGGCCGGCCAGCTCGACGGCCAGCGCCCCGATCTCAGCGCGCAGCTGCTGGAGCGCCTGCTGCCGGTCGGCCTCGATCTGGGCGTGCGCGGCCTCGATGATGCGGCGCGCCTCCTCCTGGGCCTGCTCCCGCATCTCGGCGATGATCTGCGCGCCCTGCTCCTTGGCCTCCTCGCGGAGCCGGGCGGCGTCGTGCCGGGCCTCGGCGAGCTGGCGCTTGTAGGCCTCCAGCGTCTCCTTGGCCTCCTCCTGCGCCGCCTCGGCGCGCTTGAGGCCGCCCTCGATGGCCTCGGTGCGCTCGGCGAGCGTCTTCTGGATCTGCGGGACCAGCTTCCAGCCGACCAGGATCAGCACGATCGCGAACGCGATCGAGCCGAACACCAGCTCCGAGGCGTGCGGAAGCAGCGGGTTGCCGTGCCCGCCCTCCTCGGCCGCCACGGCGGCCGCCAGCAGTTTGCTCATGAGGGTTCCGCCTTCCTGTCAGTGAATGGTGGAAGGACTACGGGTGCACGAACGGCACAACGAAACCGATGAGCGCCAGCGCCTCGGTGAGCGCGAAGCCCAGCAGCATGTTCTGCCGAATGGTGTTGTACAGCTCGGGCTGGCGGGCGATGGCCTGCACGCCCTGGCCGAAGATGATGCCCACGCCGATACCCGGGCCGATGGCGGCCAGACCGTACGCGACCGCGCCGAGGCTGCCGGTGATCCGGTCGTCGCCAGCGAGAACGTTGACGGCTTCAGCGAGCATGTGGCTCTTCCTTTTCCAGTCGGCCGGTGGGCTGCCCACCGGAGCTTGCTTGCGGTTACGAGTGCGAAGTCTGTCGGGTCCGGGGGTCCGTCAGTGGTCGGGGTGCAGGGCGCCGCCGATGTAGGAGGCGGCCAGCAGGGTGAAGATGAACGCCTGCAGCGCCTGCACGAAGATCTCGAAGGCCGTCATGATGATGGTCATCACGAAGCCGAGCAGGCCGAGGGAGGCGCCGAGCGGGGTGAGCTTCTCGAACAGGAACCAGTAGGCGACCGTCGCGAAGAACGCGATGATCAGGTGGCCGGCGAACATGTTGGCGAAGAGCCGGACCGCGTGGGTGAACGGCCGCAGGATGATGTTCGACAGCAGCTCGATCGGCGACAGGATGACGTACAGCCACGCGGGCAGGCCCGGCGGGAACATCATGTTCCGGAAGTAGCCGACCAGGCCCTGCTCCTTGATGCTCAGGAAGATCATCAGCACGTACACGACCGCCGCGGGGACGATCGCGAACGCGATGTGCGACGGCGCGGGCAGCTGCATGACCGGGACCACGCCCATCAGGTTCATCACGAGGATGAAGAAGAACGTGGACATCAGGAACGGCATCCACTTGTCGCCGTCCTTGCCGATCAGCGGCCGGGCCAGCTGGTCGCGGACGAACAGGTAGCCGACCTCGCCGACGTTCTGCACGCCGCGCGGGACCAGCTTGGGCTTGCTGAACGCCGCCCAGAAGAAGCCGCACACGATGATCACGGACAGTGCGACGATCAGTGTCGGCTTGGTCAGCCACGACGGGGCGCCGTGCCAGAGGGGACCCCATTCGAAGATCTCGGTGCCCGGGGCCTGGAACTCGTTTCCGCCCTCGGCGGCGAGGAGTTGTCGCGCGCTCACGCGGCAGTCCCTTCGTCAGTGACTCGCAGGTCGGTCAGTACTACACGTGCGTGCCCGAGGACGGTGCCATGCCCGTGGTGGACGTGGCCGCTGTCGGCCGGTCCACGGTCGGCAGGTCCACAGTCGGCGGCGGTCGACTCCGCCGTGGGCGCGGTCAGCGACCGTAGCGGTGGTAGACCAGGTAGAGCGCGAGAGCAAGGCCCACCACGACGCCGATGGGGAGCAGCGCCGAGGTGCCCAGCCAGCGATCCAGCAGCCAGCCGAGACCGCCGTAGACCGCCATCCCGCTCAGCAGGTAGCTGGGGATGGACCAGGCGGCGTTGGCGAAGGCTCGATGGTCCGCGTCGGACTCCGGATCGGGCCGTTGCCCCTCCTTGCTCATCGCAGGACGGACCATAGCAGGCGACCCCCCGGATGGTCATATTGGAGTAGGCCCTTACGGTCAAGATCGCCCGCTCCCGCATCATGGGCTCCGGTCACGGGTGACACCGGGGGCTCCGGCCGGGTCCAGGGACAGAGTCTTGATCTTCATGGTGGCGCGCGCCTCGGCCACGACCCACACCAGGGTCAGCGCGATGACCGACCAGGCGAAGGCCGCGGTGTTCCACAGCGTGACGCCGTCCAGCACCGCCACCAGGGCCAGCATCGCCACGACCTTGCCCAGGTAGCTGAAGATCGCGGCGGCGAACATCATCTGCGGCGAGATGCGGGCGGCGTACCCGACCGCCAGCACGCTGATGGAGAAGAAGGCGAGCACGACCACGGTGCCGAGCGCGGCGCCCAGCGCGCCCTTGGCCCCGGCCAGCGGCACGGCCGCCGCGACGGCGGCGAGGCCGGCGAGGCCGGACGGGATCGCGGCGCCGCGGAGGATCCGGGCGTCGGAAGAGTGCATGAGGGCTCCGGCTGGTCACGTAATGTGTTCGTCCCTTGCTCGTGAAAGGTATCACAAGCGTCCGGAACGTCCACAATTACCCTTGGCATAACGCCGCGCCGCGGCGCCGTGCCGTACGCCGAGGTCGCGCGCGCACCACGGACTGTAGCCCACGTCTCGCACTGGAACGTCCAAAAGCGGCCCCGCGCGGCAGATCGTCATCCCACCGCAACGGATCGGACCAACGGATCGGACCAACGGATCGGACGGAGCCGGACCGTCCCGGCCGTCCGCCATGCGGGCGGATGCCGCTCGGTGCTCCGCGGATCTCCCGCGACCGCGTTCGCGGCGCCGCCGCGCGGGATCAGGCGGGCTGGCGGGGCCGCGCCGCGGTCGCCTTCCCGGGAGCCCGGGACCGCCCGCGCATCCGCGGCATGCCGATCATCATCACCACCCCGGCGACCGCGACCACGCCGGTCACCGACACCACCAGCGGCACCGAGTTGGTGAACGACAGCGCCACCAGGCTGGAGGCCAGCAGGCCCACCCAGAAGTACATGATCAGCACGGCCCGGCGGTGCGAGTGGCCGAGCTCCAGCAGCCGGTGGTGCAGGTGCTGCTTGTCCGGGGCGAACGGCGACTTGCCCTGGTTGGTCCGCCGCCACACCGCCAGCAGCATGTCGATGAACGGCACCGCCGCCACCGCCGGGATGAGCAGGATCGGCACGTAGAAGGGGAACAGCCGGTAGGTGCCGATGACCGCCGGGTCGAAGTTGCCGGTCAGCATGATCGTGGAGGCGCTGAGCAGCAGCCCGATGAGCATCGACCCGGTGTCGCCCATGAAGATCCGGGCCGGGTTGAAGTTGTGCGGCAGGAAGCCCGCGCACATCCCCACCAGCACCGCCGCGGTCAGCGTGGCCGCGCTCAGCGTGATCAGCTTGAAGTCGATCGCCACCAGGTAGGCGTAGGAGAACAGCGCCAGCGCGGCGATCCCGACCACCCCGGCGGCCAGGCCGTCCAGCCCGTCGATGAAGTTCACCGCGTTGATCGTCGCGACGACCAGGAACACCGTGAGCGGCACGCCGTAGGCCGGGGGCAGCGACAGCGACGTGCCGTTGGGCAGCGGGATCACGTACAGCTGGATGCCCTGCATGATGAAGATCCCGGCGGCCGCGACCTGCCCGGCGAACTTGGTCAGCGCGTCCACGCCCCACCGGTCGTCGAAGATCCCGACCAGCACGATCAGCCCGCCCGACAGCAGCAGCGCCCGGTGCACGTTGACGTCGCCGTCGGCCAGCACCCGGCGCATCGCCGGCAGCCCTCCGGCCGCCGCCAGCGCGGCCACCATCCCGCCGAACATCGCCAGCCCGCCCAGCCGGGGCGTCGGGATGACGTGCACGTCGCGGTCCCGGGGCGCCGTCTGCGCGCCGAACCACACCGCGAACCGGCGGACGACGGGGGTGAGCAGGTAGGTGACGAGTGCGGCGATGAGAATCGTCAGCAGGTACTCCCGCACGCCGCACGCCTCCCCTCACCGGGCTGTTCCGCCGCCGCCCCACGGTACGCCGCGCGCACCGCCCGGGTTTCACGTCACACGGGACGGCGTCGACGGCGATGCGGCCGGACCTGACAACAAAACAGATGTCCGCCGGACGCGATCGGTTCGCACCGGCGGTTCACCGCCCCACTTTATTCCCCTCGCCCGGCCGCCGTCGTGTGATCCGCATCCGGAACCGGTGGAGGCAGACGACGGCGCTCCCCACGGCGGCCGCCCCGACCCCCGCCATGCTCGCGTCCCCGATCGAGACGGCCCACGCCCCGTGCGCCCTGACCTCGTCCGCCACGTCCGCCACCACCAGCGCGCCGCCGAGGACGGCGAGCAGGGCCCCTCGCTCCACCGGCACGGCCTGCGACCTGCCCGGCCCGGCCTCCAGCCCGATCGGCGCGGCCCTCGCGCCGCGGGCGGCCGCCGCGACGCCGGCCAGGGAGAGTGCGAGCAGCCCGGCCCCGGCCCAGGTGACCGCCCAGTGCGGCGGGGCGTGCCGCGGCGGCGGCACCGTGATCGCCCCCTTGGGCAGCCGCACCGTGATGAACATGCTCTCCCGCGGACGCAGCGCGCTCTGGGTGAACTCGATCGCGTAGGGGCCGTCGCGGTCCCGCAGGCACGGGGTGCCGGCGGCGCTCGTCCCGGCACGGCACCGCGCCTTGCGCAGCACCACCGGGGCCTCCACCCGCACGGCGGCCTCCCGGATCGGCACCTCCCACGCCCCGCCGAGAGCGTCCCAATTCAGCTCATCGTGAACATCTCCCGGCGTGAACGCCCCCGTCACCGTGTACTCGATCACGTACGCCTGCCGGCCCCGGACGGCGCGGTCCTCGTCCCCGACGCTGATCAGCAGGTCGTGCCACCACCGGCGGGTCCGCGGCCGCGCCGGGGCCCCGGTCGACGAACTGGCCCGCACGCCGCGGATCTCGTACAGCCGGTCGCCGATCCGGTACGGCAGCCGCCGGACGATCCCGTGCGCGCCGCCCGCGTCGAAGTCGTAGGTGATCGTCTCCCGCACGTGCAGATCGCCGTTCGTGGCGATCGTCAGGACGACGTCGTAGGCCGGGATGCTCTCGAACTCCTCCGGCCCGAGGTCCGCGCCCGCCGGATGCGCGTCGGCCCGGTCCGCGCCGTCCCCGCCCGGCTGCGACCGCGCGGCCGCCGCGCACGGCGGCGCCAGGAGGGTGAGCAGCACGAGACCGACGATCGTCGGAAGAACACCGAGAGCGACCGTCCGCGCCCGGCCCCGGCCACGCACGAGAGGCATACTGTCACCGCCCGACACGCACCATGGTCGTAATGACGCTATTACTCTCCGCAGTCGGCGGCCTCTCCCCGTCCAGGTTACGTCCCATGGTCGATGCGTGACCATGAGAAGGACGACACGACACCCCGCGGCGGACGCCCTGCACCGAAAGGAAGGTTCAGGCGGGCGGGTTCTCTAGGAATGCATGACGACCTTTCCTGGCGAACGTCTTCGTCTGCGCCGGCATCGAACTCTTCGCCTTCCCGGCGGCACCATGGCCGCGCATGGAATGCGACACGTCGCCAATGCAGTCGTCGTCAGACCGCCGTTATCAAGACTCGATTTCGCGGCCGCGGGCGCGCAGCCTGTTCGTGGACGACCAGTGGCGCCCGCAGCGTCAGGGGGGCCGACGGGACGTTCGCGCGAACCGCAGCGCGCATCACATCGCCGGGTCGACAGCCAGGCCCGGGAACCGATCTGCAGAGCGCGACCGTGCAGGTCCTGACCACCGGAAAGGACTGACCGCACACAGCGCGGTCCACATCTCCCATCGGCGGTAGGCCGACCGACCGGACCAATCAGAAGCGATACGACCGGTGCTTCAGCGCGGTTCTCACCGGCCATCCGGACGCACGCGAATGCAGCGTCGCTCCTGTCACAAAACGCACCATCCAGTGCGCACGCCGACAGAAAATCGTGCGATCGGACGCCTCGGCTGGCTTCTTCCGTGCCCTCTCCCAGGGCGGCGATTACGCGGCGGATTACTTCGTCTCGTCCTTCTTAAGGGACGATTCGACAGGAGACTCGGCCTTTTGCTCAGCCTTCTTCTCGGCGGATTCCTCGCCCTTTTCATCGGCCGGGGCGGACTTGTCCAAGGATACGGCGGCCGACTCCTTCGCAGGCGATTCGCCCGTCTCGTTCCCGTCGTCCACGTCGTCCTTGTCGTCCTCGTCGGTCAGCAGGACGCCCACCACGGCGCGGATCTTGTCCTCGGGGATCGCCCCGGGGCGCAGCAGCCGCGGGATCGACCCGGTGAGGTCCACGATCGTCGACGGCGGGCCCTCGCCCGCCGGGCCGTCGTCCAGGTACACCGACACCGCGTCGCCCAGCATCTTCTCGGCCTCCTCGACCGAGCGGGCCGCGGGACGGCCGCTGAGGTTGGCGCTGCTGACGGCCAGCGGGCCGGTCTCCTTGAGCAGCTCCACGGCCAGCTCGTGCATGGGCATCCGCACCGCGACGGTGCCCTTGGTGTCGCCCAGGTCCCACACCAGGTTCCGGTTGGCGCGGCAGACGAGCGTCAGGGCGCCGGGCCAGAACTCGTCGATGAGGTCCTGCCCGTACAGCCCGAGGTCCTCCACGAGCGCCGTGGCGGCCCGTACGGAGCCCACGAGCACCGGCGGGGGCATCTCCCTGCCGCGGCCCTTGGCGTTGAGCAGGGCGGTCACGGCGGCCGGGGTGAAGGCGTCGGCGCCGACGCCGTACACGGTGTCGGTGGGCAGCACGATCAGCTCTCCGCGCCGCACCGCCGAGACCGCCTCGGCGATCCCCCGGGTGCGCTCCATGGGGTCGGCGGCGCAGTCATAACGTCGGCTCACGGTGCTCATCCTTCCATGTCCGCACCGCCGCCCGGCCCCGCCCCGGACGCGGCGTCAGTCGCTGCCCAGGCGGGCGGTGACGAAGCGGTCGCGGTTGGTCAGGTCGCGGCGGTTGCGCACGTCGCGCCAGCCGTTCTCCTCGGCGAAGATCCAGTAGACGGCGTTGCCCTGCTGATCGCTGTGCTCGACCGCCGCGTACCCGCCGGGCCGCAGCAGCCGCCGCGCCGTCCGCTCCACCACGCGGATGGCGTCCAGGCCGTCGTCGCCCCCGCCCCACAGCGCCGCCGCCGGGTCGTGGTCGCGCACGTCCTTGGGCACGTGCTCCCACTCGGACATCGGGATGTACGGCGGATTGCTGATCACCAGGTCGACGGTGCCGTTCAGCTCGGCCAGCGCGGTGGCGAAGTCGTCCAGGTGCAGCCGGACCCGGCCCCGCTCGTCCAGCTCCTCGACGTTGCGGGTGGCGTGGACGAAGGCGGTGGGGTCCTTCTCCACCGCGTGCACGCGCGCCCGCGGCGCCTCCAGGGCGATGGACAGCGCGATCGCCCCCGAGCCGGTGCCGAGGTCGACCACCAGGGGGTCGCGCACGTCCATGTCGCGCAGCGTCTCCAGCGCCCAGCCGACCATGACCTCGGTCTCCGGACGCGGGATGAACACCCCCGGGCCGACCTTCAGCTCCAGGTAGCGGAAGTACGCGCGGCCGGTGATGTGCTGCAGCGGCTCGCCCGCCTCGCGCCGCGCCACGTACTCCCAGAAGCGGGCGTCGAACGCGGCGTCGGGCACGGTGTGCAGCTCGCCTCGGGGCACCCCGTGCACCGCGGCGGCCAGCTCCTCGGCGTCGGCGCGGGGCGAGGCGGCCCCGGCGTCGGCCAGCCGCGCGGTCGCCCGTGCGACCTCGTCGAGCAGCAGGTTCATGATGACGGTTGCGCCTCGTGGGCCTGTCCCGCCTCGGCCAGTCTGCGCTTCATGTCGGCGTCCACCAGCGCCTGCGTGACGTTGTGCAGATCGCCGTCCAGGACCTGGTCGAGGTTGTACGCCTTGTATCCGACGCGGTGGTCGGAGATGCGGTTCTCCGGAAAGTTGTACGTGCGCACCCGTTCGGACCGGTCGACGGTGCGCACCTGGCTCTTGCGCTCGGCCGCCGCCGCCGCGTCCGCCTCCTCCTGCGCCATGGCCAGCAGCCGGGAGCGCAGGATCCGCATCGCCTGCTCCTTGTTCTGCAGCTGGCTCTTCTCGTTCTGGCAGGAGACGACGACGCCGGTCGGGATGTGGGTGATCCGCACGGCCGAGTCGGTGGTGTTGACGCTCTGCCCGCCCGGCCCGGACGAGCGGTACACGTCGATGCGCAGGTCGTTCGGGTCGATCTCGACCTCGACCTCCTCGGCCTCCGGGGTGACGAGCACCCCGACGGCGCTGGTGTGGATGCGGCCCTGCGACTCGGTGACCGGCACCCGCTGCACGCGGTGCACGCCGCCCTCGTACTTCAGCCGCGTCCACACCCCCTCCTCCTGGCCCGGACGCGACTTCACCGCGACGGTCACGTCCTTGTAGCCGCCCAGGTCGGAGGGGTGCGCGTCGAGGATCTCGGTCTTCCAGCCGGAGCGCTCGGCGTAGCGCAAGTACATCCGCAGCAGATCCCCGGCGAACAGGGCCGACTCCTCGCCGCCCTCGCCCGCCTTGATCTCCAGGATGACGTCCTTGCCGTCGTTGGGGTCGCGCGGCAGCAGCAGGCGGCGCAGCCGCTCGGTCAGCTCGTCGCGGCGCCGCTCCAGCTCCTCGGCCTCGGCGGCGAACGCGGGGTCCTCCCCGGCCAGCTCGCGCGCGGCCGCCAGGTCGTCCTCGACGGCGGTGATCTCCCGCTGGGTCTCGACGATCGGCCGGAGCTCGGCGTAGCGGCGGCCCAGCCGGCGCGCCAGGGCCTGGTCGGCGTGCACACCCGGGTCGGCGAGCCTGGCCTCGATGTCGGCGTATTCGCGGATGAGATCGTCGATCTTCACGGTGTCGTCGTCTCCGGCCTGGTGGCGGCCTTCGAGCCGGCGGACCGGCGGCGCCCGCGGTACGGCCGGGGCCGGAACGTCGATCGGGGCCCGAGGGTCGGCCGGGGCCGGGAGGTCGGCCGGGGTGGGATGGTCGGTCGGACTACTGCGGCGGGGCGGCGGAGCCGGACTTCGAACGGCCCGGGAACACGCGTCGTCCCCGGGCCGGTCTCGGTCGCTCCGCTCACCCCTTCTTGCGGCCCGCCTTCTTGCCGAAGCGCTGCTCGAAGCGGGCGACGCGGCCGCCGGTGTCCAGGATCTTCTGCTTGCCCGTGTAGAACGGGTGGCAGCTGGAGCACACGTCGGCGTGGATGACGCCGTTCTCGGCGGTGCTTCGGGTCTCGAAGGTGTTGCCGCACGTGCACGTCACGGTCGTGACGACGTACTTAGGGTGAATATCGGGCTTCATGCTTCTCCTCGCCTCGGAGCGGTCGCCGGGCGCTCTCCCCGGTGCCCGTCAGGTTGATCTGGGAGGCGTGAACCGGTACCGCAGCGGTTGCACTCCAAGTGTGCCAGATCCCCGAACGTGCCGAGGTCATCGGGCATTCCCGAGCCGGGGTCGCCGCGCCGCGGCGTACCTGAGAATCCGCAGCCCATCGCACGCATCCGGGGGGGAAGTGTTCCCCGCGTGGGCCGCCCCAAGCGCCCGCAATGAGCGTGCGCGGGTGACATCTCCTGACATGCGCATGGACGGGACTGCAGGGCGCGGCATGGCGCAACGGGCACGCCCACGCTGTCAGTGCGGGCGCCCACCGCGCTCCGCGTCGCGCTCGCCCTCGACGGCCGGACGATCGCGATGCGCGGCCTCGCCGACGGCGGCCGTCCTCGAGCCGCCGGGCGTCTCCGGTCGCGGAGGGACGCCTCCGCCGCGCGGTCAGGACGCGTTGCGGCCCAGGTAGGTCAGCACCGCCATGACGCGGCGGTGGCCGCCCTGGGCGGGCTGCAGTCCCAGCTTCATGAAGATGTTGGAGATGTGCTTCTCCACGGCGCCCTCGGTGACGACGAGCTTCTCGGCGATCGCCGCGTTGGAGCGGCCCTCCGCCATCAGCGCCAGCACCTCGTGCTCGCGGGGGGTGAGGGCGGCCAGCGGGTCCCCGGTGCGGCGGCGGCCGAGCAGCTGGCCGATCACCTCCGGGTCGATCACGGTGCCGCCCGCGGCGATCCGGCGCACCGCGTCGATGAAGTCGGCCACGTCGGACACCCGCTCCTTCAGCAGGTAGCCCACGCCCTCGGCGCCGCCGCCGATCAGGTCGGTGGCGTAGCGCTCCTCCACGTACTGCGACAGCACCAGGATGGGCGTGCCGGGCCGGCGGGCCCGCACCTCCAGGGCGGCGCGCAGGCCCTCGTCGGTGAAGGAGGGCGGCATCCGCACGTCCACGATGGCCAGGTCGGGTCGGTGCTCCTCCACCGCCGCCAGCAGGCCCGGCCCGTCGCCGACCCCGGCCGCCGTCTCGATCCCGGCGTCCGCCAGCAGCCGGACGAGCCCTTCCCGCAGCAGCACCGAGTCTTCGGCGATCACCACCCGCATGCCATCGATTATCGTCGCGCCCGGCCCCCGCCGGGCGCGGCCTACCACGTGCAGGGCAGGTCCGCGCGGACGACCGTGGGGCCGCCGACGGGGCTGTCGACGGTCAGCAGCCCGTCGATCGTGGCGGCGCGATCGGCCAGCCCCGCCAGCCCGCCGCCCGGACGCGCCACCGCGCCGCCCACGCCGTTGTCGGTGACCTCGACGACCACCCAGCCGTCCTCCCGGGCGACCCGCACCGTGGCGAGGGTCGCCCGCGCGTACTTGGCGATGTTGGTCAGGCACTCGGCGACGATGAAGTAGGCGATGCTCTCCACCGCGGCGGGCGGACGCTCCGGCAGGTCCACCGCGACCTCGACGGGCACCGGCGCCCGCCCGGCCAGCCCGGAGATCGCCGCGTCCAGGCCCCGGTCGCTCAGGATCGCCGGGTAGATGCCGCGGGCCAGGTCGCGCAGCTCGGCGATGGCCTCCTTGGTGCCCTGGTGCGCCTGCTCGATGAGCGCCCGCGCGCCCTCGGGGTCGTCGTCGAGCTTGGCGCGGGCGCGGCCGATGTCCATGGCCACCGCCAGCAGCCGCTGCTGCGCGCCGTCGTGCAGGTCGCGCTCGATGCGGCGGCGTTCGAACTCGGCGGCGTCCACCCCGCGCGCCCGGCTGGCCTGCAGCCGCTCGGTGCGGGCCCGCAGCTCGCGGTTCTCGGCCTGCGAGGCGCTGGGGCCGAGCAGCACCCGCGCCAGCACCGCGTGCCCGATCGCCAGCCCGCGCACGGCGTACAGGGACAGCGCCAGCATCACGAGCCCCACCGGCACCGCCGGCAGCGCGCCCAGCGGGTTCTGCACCCAGAACGACACGACCGCGAAGTTGACCTCCACGCCCCCGCCCGAGAACGCCGTGATCACCGGCAGGAACAGCAGCACGCCGGTCGCCGACCACATCGCCACCGCGGCGGCGAACTCCACCAGCGACAGCGGAAACCGCAGGAACAGGTAGACCAGGTCCTTCCAGGTCGCCGGATCGGCGGCCATGACCTTCAGCTTGGCCAGCGGGTCGCGCCCCCTCGGCAGCGGCCGGTACGGCGTCGGGATCTCGATCCCGAACGCCAGCCGCGCCAGCGTCCGCTCCAGCACCGCGGCCACCCGCCACAGCACCATCATCGCGGCGAGCATCGGGATGCCCACCCAGATGAGGACCAGCGCGGTGGACAGGGTCAGCCCCACGACCAGGCCGACGAACCAGGTGAGCCCGAACGCCAGGCTGACCGCCTGGTACACCGCCGACCGCCAGACCAGCCCGGACCGCGCCATGGGCAGCGGACGCCATGGCAGGTCAACGATCGAGGCCCCGCCGCCCCTCATCTCGCCCACATCGACCTCCGTCCCGGGTTCGCCGTCACGAGCCAGCCTGCCCGCGCGCCGATCCCGGGACCATGGAGCGCTCCGCCAGATCCGGGGTGGGGCTATCCCCACCCCGGTTCGGACGCGAAGCGACCGTCATGCCGGACGGCGGACGTCCCGGCCCCGCGCACGGACGGTCGGGAAGGGGGTGGTCGTCGCGCGCACCGCGACGACCCCCGTCACGCACGGGTCGGTGACTTCGCGGTTTCGAGGGGGCGCGCACGCCCCCGCGGCCTTCGGAAGGTCAGCGGTCGTCGGCGACCGTGGTCTTCTGGACCTGCAGCAGGAACTCGGCGTTGGACTTGGTCTCCTTCATCTTCTCGATGAGGAGCTCCAGCGCCTGCTGGGTGTCCAGGGCGTGCAGCACGCGGCGCAGCTGCCACACCACGCGCAGCTCCTCCGGCGGCATGAGGATCTCCTCCTTGCGGGTGCCGGACGCCTCCACGTCCACCGCGGGGAAGATCCGCTTGTCGGCGAGCTGCCGGTTGAGCTTGAGCTCCATGTTGCCGGTGCCCTTGAACTCCTCGAAGATGACCTCGTCCATGCGGGACCCGGTCTCCACCAGCGCGGTGGCGAGGATGGTCAGCGAGCCGCCGTTCTCGATGTTGCGGGCCGCGCCGAAGAACCGCTTGGGCGGGTACAGCGCGGTGGAGTCCACACCACCGGACAGGATGCGGCCCGACGCGGGCGCGGCCAGGTTGTACGCGCGGCCCAGACGGGTGATCGAGTCGAGCAGCACGACCACGTCGTGGCCCAGCTCCACCAGCCGCTTGGCCCGCTCGATGGCCAGCTCGGCGACCGTGGTGTGGTCCTCGGCGGGACGGTCGAAGGTCGAGTGGATCACCTCGCCCTTCACCGACCGCTGCATGTCGGTGACCTCTTCGGGCCGCTCGTCCACCAGCACCACCATCAGGTGGCACTCGGGGTTGTTCTTGGTGATCGCGTTCGCGATCGCCTGGAGCACCATGGTCTTGCCGGCCTTGGGCGGCGAGACGATCAGACCGCGCTGGCCCTTGCCGATCGGCGACACCAGGTCGATGATCCGCGTGGTGAGCACGTTCGGCTCGGTCTCCAGGCGCAGCCGCTCCTGCGGGTACAGCGGCGTCAGCTTGGAGAACTCGACGCGGTTCTTGGCCTGCTCGGGCTCCATCCCGTTGATGGTGTCGACCCGGACCAGCGCGTTGAACTTCTCCCGCCGCTCGCCCTCGCGCGGCTGCCGCACGGCGCCGGTG
The DNA here is from genome assembly GCA_003001795.1 of Actinomadura viridilutea. GTDB lineage: Bacteria > Actinomycetota > Actinomycetes > Streptosporangiales > Streptosporangiaceae > Spirillospora > Spirillospora viridilutea. The sequence continues at coordinate 190,470 of PVNI01000004.1, forward strand.
ATGACGTCGCCCTTGCGCATGCCGTTCTTGCGGACCTGGGCCAGGGAGACGTACACGTCGTTGGGCCCGGCCAGGTAGCCGGTGGTGCGGATGAAGGCGTAGTTGTCGAGGATGTCCAGGATCCCGGCGACCGGGATGAGGACGTCGTCCTCGTTGATCACCGGCTCCTCGTAGCGCTCGCCGCGGCCCCGGCCGCGGTTGCGCTCGCGGAACCGGCGGCCCCGCCGGCGGCCGCCGCCCTCGTTGTCGTCGTCGGACGACTGGCCCGAGCCCTGGCCGCCGCGCTGGCGGCCCTGCTGGTCGCGGCCGTTGCGGCCGCGCTGGCGGCCGCCCTCGCGAGCGCCGTCGCGGCCCCCGTCGCGCCCGCTCTGGGTCTCGCCGTCCTCGCCGTCGGCCTTGCCGCTGTGCGCCGCGGCGGGCCGCTCGGCGTCGCGCTCGCGGTCGCCCTTGCCGTCGGCCTTGCCGTCGCCCTTGGCGCCGCCCTGGTCGGCCTTCTCGGCGGACTGGTCGCCCTTGTCGGCCTTGTCCGAGGCCCTGTCGGCGGGCTTGTCCGACGGCGTGTCGGACGCCTTGTCCGCGGCCTTGGCGGCCCCGTCGTCGGAGGTCTTGTCCGACGCGGCGTCCGCGGCGCCGGCGGTCTCGGTGCTGATGGTGGTCTGGCCCTCGGCGGCGTCGCGCTTGGCGGCGGACGAGCGGCTGCGGCGCGGGCGCTCGGTCTTGGTGGCAGCGGCTCCCTGCTCGCCCCCGGCCGAGCCCTCCGCCTGGGCGCCGCCCTGCTTCTCCTGGATGGCGGCGATGAGCTGGCTCTTGCGCATCCCGGTCGTGCCGGTGATGCCGAGGCTGGACGCGAGCGCCTTCAGTTCAGGAAGCACCATGGCCGAAAGGCCGGTGCCGGACCGGCGACGCCGGGGGGTGGCACGCTCCGCGGGGGCCTCGGTGTTCTCGCCGGCCTCGGCGGCAGGTGCCTTGCTCGTTGCGTCCGTAAGGAGTTCGCTGGATTCGCTCACTAAGGGTCCTTCCCAGGGAGCGGGTGTAGGCCGATTGGCGGCCAGGCAACCCGGTGGTGCGGCCCGGCGGGGGCGCCGAGTCGGGCTCCGCGGATCACGATGGGGCCGCGATCTGCGTTTTCTGGGCACAGCCAGATGATGGTCGAAACGGTTCTCGCGTCGTCCCCGCTACCGCCACGTCCGTAGTATCGCTGGAACGGCTGACAACGGGATGTCACGGTGTCGGGAAGCCTAGTACGCGGGACCGACACGACCGAAGGGCCGAACAGGTGACGCGTGGCTGACAAGCGCACGGCCCCGAACGGGGCATCTGGTGCGGCAATCAGCCTAACATCACCAGGGCGCACTGCTATTCCCCAGAGGTCGATGTCTTCGCATTTTACCTAGCTGGATCGTTGCACCCCGCCGGAGCGCCGCACCAGCCCCCATCCCCCTCGCGCGGCGTCACGGCCGTCCGGACGTCGGGATCCAGGAACGTCCGCGCCCTCTCAGGGCCGGATGCCGGGACCGTCGGAACCATCGGGCTGAACGCGGGCACCTTGGGGGGCGACGTCCAGCGGGTGTTTGTGCCACCCATTACCCACTTCCGGGCCCATCGAATCAACTTGTGATGCGGTTGTGAAGGCCAGGACAGTAGGACCTGCCCCTGAAATCACCGCGGGAACGCCCTTGGCGCGGAGTGTTTCCACCAACGCGGCCGATTCCGGCATGGCGGGAGCCCGGTACGACTGATGCAGGCGGTCCTCGGTCGCGTCCAGCAGCACCTCGGGGCCGAGCCCCTGGGTGAGCGCGGCGATGAGCAGGGCGGCGCGCCCCGCGTTGGCGGCGGCGTCGGCGTGCGGCACGCTGTCGGGCAGCAGCCCCCTCGCGCGCTCGGTGGCCAGCCGCGTCTCCGGCACGAACGCCACGACCTGCTCGACCTTGGGGTCGAGCCGGACGAGGCGGGGCCCCGACGGGGTGGTCCACGCGACCGTGAGGCCGCCCGCCAGGCACGGCGCGACGTTGTCGGGATGCCCTTCGATCTCGGTGGCCAGCGCCAGCGCCGCGTCGTCGTCCAGCAGGTGCCCGTGGGGGTGCAGGCGACGGGCGGCGACGACGCCCGCGACGATCGCGGCGGACGACGAGCCCAGCCCTCGGCTGTGCGGGATGCGGTTGACGCAGCGCAGCCGGAGCCCCGCCCAGTCCGTCCCGACGGCGGCGGGCGCGCGCTCGTCGATCGCCTCGAACGCCCGGCGCAGGGTGCTGACGATCAGGTGCCTCTCCCCGCGCTCGGCCACCTCGGCGCCCTCGCCGTCCACCTCGATGGACAGGCCGGTGAAGCGCCGGCCGTCGACGTCGACGTCCACCTCGACGTCGTCGTACAGGCTCAAGGCCAACCCGAGCGAGTCGAACCCGGGGCCGAGATTGGCGCTGGTCGCCGGCACCCGCACCCGCACCGGCCCCCGGGCCGTCCCGGCGCGGCTCACGCCAGGCCCAGGGCGGACGCGGCGGCGTGCGCGTCCACCTTCACCGTCGTGGGGGCGGGCGCGCCGGAGATCGCCCAGTCGGGGTCCTTGAGGCCGTTGCCGGTCACGGTGCACACCACTCGGGAGCCGCGCGGCACGATCCCCTGCTCGGCGGCCTGCAGCACCCCCGCCACGCTCGCCGCCGACGCGGGCTCGACGAACACGCCCTCCTCGCGGGCCAGCAGCCGGTAGGCGGCCAGGATCTGCCGGTCGGTGACGGCGTCGATCGCGCCGCCCGACTCGTCGCGCGCCGCGACCGCCAGGTCCCACGACGCCGGGTTGCCGATGCGGATCGCGGTCGCGATCGTCGACGGGTTGGCCACCGGCCCGCCGCGGACGAACGGCGCGGCCCCGCTGGCCTGGAAGCCCAGCATGCGCGGGGTCTTGGACGCGACGCCGTCGGCGGCGTACTCCTTGTAGCCCATCCAGTAGGCGGAGATGTTGCCGGCGTTGCCGACCGGCAGGCAGTGGACGTCGGGCGCGTCGCCCAGCGCGTCCACGATCTCGAACGCGGCGGTCTTCTGCCCCTGCAGGCGGAAGGGGTTGACCGAGTTGACCAGCGCCACCGGGTAGTCCACGGCGAGCTTGCGCGCCAGCTCCAGGCAGTCGTCGAAGTTGCCGTCCACCTGCAGCAGCCGGGCGCCGTGCACCAGCGCCTGCGCGAGCTTGCCCATGGCGATCTTGCCTTGCGGGACGAGCACCGCGCAGGTCATGCCCGCCCGCACCGCGTACGCCGCGGCGGACGCGGACGTGTTCCCGGTGGACGCGCAGATCACCGCCTTGGCGCCGTCCTCGGCGGCCTTGCTGATCGCCACCGTCATGCCGCGGTCCTTGAACGACCCGGTGGGATTGGCGCCCTCCACCTTCAGATGGACGTCGCAGCCGGTCAGCTGGGAGATCCGCGGGGCGGGCACCAGCGGCGTGCCGCCCTCCCGCAAAGTGATCACCGGGGTCCGGTCCGTCACCGGGAGCCGGTCGCGGTACTCCTCGATCAAGCCGCGCCACGCGCGGGCGGTCCCGTTCACTGTCGCTCCTTGGATGACCTGCGGTCTTGCGCAAAGTCTAGAGCCCCGGCACGGCCCGGGGCCGCTTGACGTGCCCGTTCGCACGGGCCTGTCCGGTGTCCGCCGCCAGGCGCGTCACCGCCTCGAGCGCGTCCGCCCGCGCGGGCGAGGCCGCCGCCCCGCGGCGGCCGCCCGTCCACCGCCGCCGCGGACGCTACTCGTCGGCCTCGACGCGCATGACGCTGGACACCTTCCGGACGATGTCGAGGCGGCGCAGCCCGTCCACCGTCGCCGACAGCGCGGCGTCCGGCGCGCGGTGCGTCACCACGACGAGCTTGGCGTCGTCCCCGAGCCCGACCTGCCGCACCGCCTGGATCGACACGCCGTGCCGCGCGAACTCCTCGGCGACCGTGGCGAGCACGCCCGTCTGGTCGGCCACGTCGAGCTGGATGTAATAGCGGGTGACGGTCTCCCCCATCGGCAGCACCGGCAGCTCGGCGTAGGTCACCTCGACCGGGCCGGACGCGCCGCCCACCAGGTTGCGGGCCACCGCGACCAGGTCGCCGAGCACCGCCGACGCGGTGGGCGCGCCGCCCGCGCCGGCGCCGTAGAACATCAGCGAGCCCGCCGACTCGGCCTCGACGAACACCGCGTTGTACGCCTCGCGCACGCTGGCCAGCGGGTGCGACCGCGGGATCATCGCCGGATGCACCCGGACCGACACGCCGCGCCCGTGGCGGCCGGCGCCGCCGTCCTCCGCGGGCACCCGCTCGCAGATGGCCAGCAGTTTGACCACGCTGTCCATCTCCTTGGCCCCGGCCACGTCCGCGCTGGTGACCTCGGTGATGCCCTCGCGGTGCACGTCGGCGGCGCTCACCGGGGTGTGGAAGGCCAGCTGCGCCAGGATCGCCGCCTTGGCCGCCGCGTCGAACCCCTCCACGTCGGCGGTCGGGTCGGCCTCGGCGTACCCGAGCGCCTGCGCCTCCTCCAGCGCCTCGTTGAACCCGGCGCCGTGGGTGTCCATCTGGTCGAGGATGTAGTTGGTGGTGCCGTTGACGATGCCGAGCACCCGGTGCACGTGATCACCGACCAGCGACTCGCGCAGCGGCCGCAGCAGCGGGATCGCCCCCGCCACCGACGCCTCGTAGTACAGGTCCGTCCCGTACTCGCGGGCGGCGGCGAACAGCGTCGCGCCGTCCTCGGCCAGCAGCGCCTTGTTCGCGGTGATCACCGACTTGCCGGACTTCATCGCCTCCAGCAGCAGCGTGCGGGCGGGCTCGATGCCGCCGATCACCTCGATGACGATGTCCACGTCGTCCCGGGTGACCAGGGTGTGGGCGTCGGTGGTGAGCAGCGCGGGGTCCACGCCCTGGCGGACCCGGTCCGGCCGCCGCACCGCGATCCCGGCCAGCTCCAGCGGCACGCCGACCCGTGCGGCCAGGTCGTCGGCCTGGTCGCGCAGCAGCCGCACCACCTCGGTGCCGACGACGCCGCAGCCGAGCAGCGCCACCTTCAGCCGCCGAGGCGTCCCCCGCCCAGGTTTCACACTCCTACCTCCGCATCCAGCCGCAACAGGTCCTCGTCGGTCTCCCGGCGGACGATGACCCGCGCCTCCCCGTCGCGCACCGCCACCACGGCGGGTCGGGGCACGTAGTTGTAGTTGCTGGCCATCGAGCGACAGTACGCACCGGTGGCCGCCACGGCCACCAGGTCGCCCACCGAAAGATCTTTCGGCAACCACAGGTCGCGCACGACGATGTCGCCGCTCTCGCAGTGCTTGCCGACAAGTCTGCTGAGCATGGGGGCCGCGTCGGACTCGCGGCTGGCCAACACGCACGTGTACTCGGCGCCGTACAGGGCGGTGCGGATGTTGTCGCTCATCCCCCCGTCCACCGAGACGTAGGTGCGCAGGCCCTCCACGTCCTTGACGGTGCCGACCTGGTACAGGGTAACGCCGCCCGGCCCCACGATCGCCCGGCCGGGCTCCACGGTGAGTCGCGGCATGGCCAGCCCGTACGCGCGGCACTCGCGCCCCACGATCTCCCTCAGCGAGTCGGCGATCGCCTTGGGGTCGTGCGGCTCGTCCCCCGGGACGTAGGCGATACCGTAGCCGCCGCCCAGGTCGAGCTCGGGCAGCTCCAGACCGTGTTCATCGCGAATCTTTACCAGCAGCTCGGCCAGCCGGTGCGCCGCCACCTCGAAGCCGTCGGTGTCGAAGATCTGCGAGCCGATGTGGGAGTGCAGCCCCACGAGCTCCAGCTGGCTGAGCGCCAGCACCCTGCGGACGGCCTCCAGCGCGGCCCCCGAGCTGCGGGAGAACCCGAACTTCTGGTCGTCGTGGGCCGTGGCGATGAACTCGTGGGTGTGCGCCTCGACCCCGGTGGTGACCCGCACCATCACCTTGGGCCGGACGCCGCGCTCCTGGGCGAGATAGCCGAGCCGCGCGATCTCCTCGAAGGAGTCGACGACGATGCGTCCGACCCCGGCGTCCAGCGCCTTCTCCAACTCGGCGAGGGACTTGTTGTTCCCGTGAAAGGTGATGCGTTCGACCGGGAAGCCCGCCGCCAGGGCCACGGCCAGCTCGCCCCCCGAGCACACGTCCAGCCCCAGCCCCTCCTCGTGGAGCCAGCGCGCGACGGCCGTGCACAGGAACGCCTTGCCCGCGTAGTGCACCTCCCCGTCATGGAAGGCGGCCGCGTACTCCCGTGCGCGCGCCCGCACGTCTTCCTCGTCGTAGACGAACAGGGGCGTGCCGAACCTCTCCGCCAGCTCCCGCACGTCGACCCCGCCCACGTGCAGCACGCCGTTCTCCCGCTTGGCGCTGCGCGGCCAGATCCGGGGCTCCAGCGCGTTCAGATCGTCCGCCGGGGGCAGCGGGTGTTCTTCGGGCAGGACGTCGGCGTGCCTCGGTCCCGCGGGGTGCACTCTGCTCATATCCGCTCTCTAGGGGTCTCACCGATCACGTTCAGGCCGTTGCCGAGGGCGATGCGCGCGGCCTCCGCCAACGTCACCCGGGCCGCGTGCACCGCCCCGGGTTTCTCCTCGCCCTTCGGCAGCGCCGGGCACCGCTCGTGCACGTCGTGATAGGCACCGGCCAACCGTTCCAGATAACGCTTCAACGGCCGGGATCCTTGCCGGGCGCGCGCCGGCAGCTCGGCCAGCACCCCGATGAGCGCGAGCTCCTCCTCGGCGTCCAACCCCACGGGCTCCCCCGGATCCACCCCCAGATCCTTGGCCTGCCTCCGCACGGCCGCCGCACGCGCGTAGGCGTACCGCACGCAGAACCCGGGGTTGTCGAACGTCCGAGGCCACTCCGGCCACGGCGCGCCGCCGCCGACGGGCGGGGCGGCCCCGTACCGGGGCCCCTCCTCCACGATGCTGGTCAGCAGAGCCTCGGGCCTCGCCACACGGACCGTGACGAACCCCCGGTCGACGCCGATCTCGGCGATCCCCGGCGCGTCCTTGAGCCGCTCCGCCACGACCCGCGCCGGTATCCCCTTGCGCAGCGCGACCGGGCTGGCGTACCGGCCCGGCCCCACGCAGCGGAGCGCCACCTCGCCGGGGTCGGCCCCGGCGGCGGCCGCGAGGGCAGCGCACACATCGGCTGGAGTCACCCTCGTGAGACTATCTGACCACTATTTGGACACCGCGGCCAGCTTCCGCACCGTCTGGATCAGATGGTTGGGGTCGAACGGCTTGGTCACGTAGGCGTCCACGCCGATCTCCTCCCCCCGCCGCACGTCGTACTCCTGCGCCCGTGCTGTGATCATCACGACCTTGATGTGGCTCGTCGCCGGATCCTGCCGCAGCCGCACCGCGGTCACCCACCCGTCCAGCCGCGGCATCATCACGTCCAGCGTGATCACATCCGGCCCGACCTCGCGCACCTTGTCCAGGCAGTCCTGCCCGTCCACGGCCGTCGCGACCTCGAACCCCTCCAACTGCAGGTTCACGGCGATGAGCTGACGGATCACCTCATCGTCGTCCACGACCAGCACGCGTCCCAGTGGCTCGGTCACGGCCACGAAGGTAGTCGACTCCCCCCGTCCGCGCACGAAGAACGCTTAGGTGCGCGTCAGCCCGCCAATCCTGGTAGCCTTTACTCGCACCGAGCGCCCGCCCCCTTAGCTCAGGGGATAGAGCAACGGCCTCCGGAGCCGTGTGCGCAGGTTCGAATCCTGCAGGGGGCACCCAGAGGCGACCAGCCAGAACCCCGGTCGACCAGGCACAACGCCTGTCACCGGGGTTTCGTGCATCGGCGGCCGAGCGCCGCCGGAAGCCGCCGTGCGTCGGCGCCCCAGAGCATGCGCGGAACGGGGCAGGACCCCCTCCCACCAGCCCAAGTGATGGGGCCCGGCCCGAAACCCGACTCCTCCGCGCCAAGAGCGGCATTCATCCGCCCGCACCAGCGCCAGTCGTCAGCGTTGGATCTTTTGCAGCATCTTCCTGCCATCCCCCCGCCCGCTCGGCCACAACATCGGCGCAACCCCCAACTCCCCCCACACACAAGACCTCTACGTGACAGAGGTCATAGGGTCTGCGTGCGGGTAGCTGCACCGGTGCCGCCGTCAGCACCTTCGCTTGCGTCTTGTCTATGCCCTGCCGCAGCTTGGACGGCTGGCACTCGAGAACAACCGGCCAGTTTCCCGTGTTGTGGCCTGGGACAACTGGCAGAGCATGTCCGAGACAGGTGACACCGCAGGCGACCGTAGAGCGCCGCATACCGCGCCGCGTTCCATATGTGGTCCAGGCTGGATGCGGCGCGGGCACGGGGTCCCCGGCGCGCATCGCCGCATGGCCGGGCTTGCCGATCAGCGCCCCGGTCCGCTCGGGGACGGGCCGCCGCCCATGACGAGTGGGGCGTCGAGCCGGACGAGCTTCTCCTCCGGCGGCGGATCGGCGTCGGTCGGCGTGTGCACGGACGCGCGCAGGCGACCGAGGTGTGCAGGTTGCGCCCGACGACCATGGCGACCCGCGGCCGATAGCGGGATCGCGTCGAACCAGTCTCCGCCCGCGTGGGGGTGAAAGCTGGGCCGGTTCACGCCACGTGGCGGCCGGCGGATCCTAGACAGGTAATTAGCTAATTGCCATAATACCTTCGTGCTGGATGTCGAGCTGGTCAAGGCACTGGCCAACGACAAGCGTCTGCTGATCCTCGAGTGGCTGCGCGACCCCGAGCGGCACTTCCCGCCGCAGCGCGACGGCGACCTGGTGCGCGACGGGGTCTGCTCGCTGTTCATCGCCCAGAAGCTGGGGGTGTCCCAGCCGACCTGCGGCGAGCATCTGCGCGTGCTCGCCCAGGTCGGGCTGATACGCGGCAAGAAGATCAAGCAGTGGGTCTTCTACCGGCGCGACGAGGATCGGATCGCACAGGCCAAGGAGTTGCTGAGCGGTGAGTGGTGAACTGGACGGCACGATCGCGGCTCCCGCAGAGAGCCGGTCCGGTCTCTACGAGCGTTTGATCGCGGACCTGGACGGCGCCGGGGCGCGCTACCGGCTGATCGACCATCCGCCCGAGGGACGCACCGAGGCGGTCAGCGCCCTGCGCGGGAACGACGTGTCCCATGCCGCCAAGTGCCTCATCGTCATGGTCAAGATCGGCAAGAGGCAGACCCGGTACGTGCTGGCCGTGGTGCCCGGTGACGCCCGTCTGGATCTGCAAGTGGTCAAGGAGCTCTTCGCGGGGACTTACGCCGCCTTCGCCAGCCGTGAGAAGGCCGAGGAACTGGCCGGCAGCCCCAGCGGAACCGTGCTGCCCTTCAGCTACCACCCCGACCTGGAGGTCATCGCCGATCCGGCGTTGTTGAAGGCGCCGGAGCTGTTCTTCAACGCGGCCCGGCTGGACCGCTCGATCGCCCTGGCCACCGACGATTACGTCCGACTCGCCAACCCCCGCCTCGCTCCTATCACCCTCTCCTGATCTGGGTGCCCCGAGGGGCGCGAATTGCTGTGCACTGGGAGGAAGCCGTGCCGCAGGCCGACTATGTCATTCACTACGAACCGCTTTTCAACGTCCTGGAGACCATGGACGTGCAGGCTCTGATCGACCAGGTCGATGAGCCCTGGTACAACCAGACCCTCGTCCAGGTCGGGGACGTGTGGGTCCGGCTGGGTGTCATGCAGGGCGAGTTCCACTGGCACAAGCATGACGAGCAGGACGAGTTCTTCTTTGTTTTGGACGGCAAATTCCTCATCGAATTGGAGGGGGCCGACACCGTCGAACTCGGACCCCGCCAGGCGTTCACCGTCCCCGCCGGAATGTTGCACCGGCCCGTCGTCCCGGTCCGCAGCGCCGTCCTGATGATCGAGAAGGCGGGGGTCAAGGCAACCGGCGACTGACGCAACGGCCCTACCGGGTCGCATGCGCCCTGCGGGGTCAGGTGTCGTCGAAGAGGCGGAGGCGGTGGGCGGTGGCGGCGGCCTCGCCGCGGCCGGTGACGCCCAGCTTGGCCAGGATGTTGGACACGTGCACGCTCACCGTCTTCACGCTGATGAAGAGCTTCTCGCCGATCTGCCGGTTGGTGTATCCCGCGGCCAGCAGCCGCAGCACCTCCGTTTCGCGATCGGTCAGCTTCAGGCGGTCCAGGGCGCCGTCCTGGGACGGGGCGTCCGGACTGAGCGTGAGATGCGCGTTGCGCGCCAGCACCTGGGCCTCCTCGAGCAGCGGCGCGGCGCCGAGGCGTTCGGCGGTTTCGGCGACGGTCCGCAGCCGGTCCGCCGCGCCGTGACGGTCTTTGGACGCCAGACAGCGTTCCGCAGCTCGAAGACGAGCGCAGGCGGCGTCATACGGCCGCTCTAGGCGATCCCAGTCGTCCGCCACCTGATCCCAGGCGTCTCCGGTGAGTTCGGCGGTGACGTGTGCCGCGTACTGCGCGCGCAACGGGGAGTCCGTGGGGAGACGGGTCAGAGCGGCGCGCAGCTCGGCCGTAAGGCGATCCTGCTGGGACTCGGTGGTCACCGGGCGGAGCAGTGCGGCGATGCGGGCGGCGGTCATCAGGAGGGGCCAGGCCGCGGCATCGTCGGCGGCGGCCAGCGCCTCTACGAGGACATCGCAGGCGTGTTCGGGCCGGTCGTCGTGGACGGCCAGCCAGGCCTGGAGCGCGGCGGTCTGCGGGCGGGACGGTCCGCCGCGCATCAGGGCTTCCGCCGATGCGGTCTCGGCGCGAACAGTCTCCCACTGGCCGCGCACCAGGGCCGTTTCCGCCAGGAGATGGTGCAGATCGGCGGCCACGGCTCCTTGCAGGTCGAGTTCGAGGGCGGAACGGAGCACCGTCTCCGCGTCGTCCCACTCGCCCATTGCGATGAGCGCCGCGCCGCGGCGGGCCGTCAGCAGGGCGCCGATGGTGCGGTCCAGGCCGGCCCGGTGGGCGGCGGCGAGACCTTCCCGGGCGGCATCGCACGCGTCAGGGTGCCGGCCGAGGGTGTTGTGGGTCAGGGCGATGTTGAGGCAGGCGCGGGCGACGCCGACGAAGTCGTCGTGGTCGCGTGCCAGGTCGCGTGCGCGGCCGAGGACGCGCAACGCTTCGTCGTGGTCGCCGGTGCCGGTGAGGGCCCAGCCCAGGGTGATGCAGGCGTTGGTCTCCAGTGCGGTGTCGCCGTGCTCGGCGGCCAGCCGGGCGGCCTCCGCCGCGGCGTCGCGTCCGCGTTCGGCCGCACCGTGCATGGTGAGCACGGCCGCGCTCAGGTTGAGGACGTGGGCGCGCGCCGGCCCGGTCACGGCGGGCAGCAAGGCCTGCGCCTCGTGGACGGCGGTGAGCGCGCCGTCGCGGCCGAGGTTCTGCAGGGCCAGGCCGCGCTGGCCGTGCAGCACCGCGACCCGTGCGGGCTCGTGGACGGGGTCCGCCTCGGCGAGCGCGCGGTCGATCAACTCGAGTGCCCAGAGCGGTTCCCCGGCCCAGTTCGCGGCCGCGGCGGCCGACTCGTACAGGGTGAGCCGGTCGGTTCCGTACCGCTCGGCCTCGGGCACCCGGGGCCATAGTTCCAGGGCGCGTTCGAGCAGTTGCGCCTGTTCGGCGTGGGCGGAGAGCCGCTCGGCGACGCGTGCCGCCTCCAGCGTGGCCGCCAGCGCCTCCGCGGCGGCGCCCGCACCGTGCCAGTGGAAGGCGAGCTCCGCGGCGTACCGGTCGGGCGGGACGAGTCCGCTGTCGGCGCGGAGCGCCTCGGCGTACGCGCGGTGCAGGCGTTTGCGCTCGGCGGGCAGCAGTTCCCCGACGACCGCTTCCAGGATCAGCCCGTTCGGGAACGCGTAGTGATCGTCCTCGGGGATCAGGACGCGGGCCTGGGCGGCGGCGCGCAACGCGTCCAGCAGCTCGACCTCGGGCAGCCCGGACGCGGCCGCGAGCAGGCCGTGGGGCACGCGGCGACCTCCCACCGCGGCCACGTCCACCAGCCGCCGCGCCTGCTCGGGCAGCTCGTGGACGCGGGCCAGGAGCAGGTCGCGCAGCGAGTCCGGCAGGGCCCCGTCCGCGGCGTGCGCGAGTTCCAGCGCGTACAGGGGGTTGCCGCCCGAGCGCCGGTAGACCCGGTCGGCGAACGCCGCGTCCTTCGCCTGGATCAGTTCGGCCGTCTCGGTCCGCGACAGCGGCTCGAGCGTCGCCCGGTGCACCCGGTCCAGGCGGGCCCAGCGGGCGAGGAACCGGCGCACCGGGTGCCCGGCGTCCAGGTCCGCGTGGCAGGTGACCACGAGCAGCACCGGGGCGGGACGGGGCGCCCGGACCAGCACCTCCAGCAGGTCGCGGGTGGACCGGTCGGACCACTGCAGGTCGTCGATCAGCAGCGCCGTGGGACGCCGTGCGCCGAGCCCGCGCATCAGCGCGGTGAACAGGTCGAACAGCCGGGCCCGCGGGTCGGGGCCGCGCTGGTCGGGATCGAGCTCGGGCAGCAGCCGCAGCAGCCCGTCCACGCCGGGCAGCAGCCGCCGCAGCTCGCCGGGGCCGGGGTCCTCCACGAGCTGGCGGAGCACCGCGGTGACCGGCGCCAGCGGCAGGCCCTCGGCGCCCATCTCGACGCACGGGCCGTGCAGCACCCGCATTCCGGCGTCCCCGAGGTCCGCTCCGACCTGCTTCAGAAGGCGGGTCTTGCCCATCCCGGGCAGGCCGGTCACCAGCACCGCGTGCGGATCGCCGCGTCGCGCCTCCCCGGCGGCGCGCATGACGACCCCTAGGACGTCCCGGCGTCCCACGTACGCGGTCACGCCCGGAGTCTAAGGCACCTCAGCCCGGATCTAAGGCGGCGAATAGGACATCGCCCCGAAGTGCGGCGTCCCCGCTCAGCGCGAGGCTCGAAGCGTCGGTCATCCGGCCGCCGTTGGAAGGAGCAACGCCGTGACTGTGCAGAACGCCACCGTCCCCGGGCAGTCGGGGGCCGTGGATCCGCGCCGCTGGGGCGCGCTGGCCATCGTGCTGATGGCCGTGTTCATGGACTTGGTCGACATCACCGTCGTGATGGTGGCCGCCCCGGTCATCCAGGCCGACCTGGGCGCCGGCAACGCCGCCGTGCAGTGGATCATCGCCGCCTACGCGCTCGGCCTCGGGCTGCTGCTGATCACCGGCGGGCGGCTGGGGGACGTCTTCGGCCGCAAGCGCCTGTTCCTGGCCGGTGTCGCCGGCTTCACCGCGGCCTCCGCCGCCTGCGGGCTCGCCCAAAGCATCGGCATGCTGATCGCCGCGCGCGCCGTCCAGGGAGCCGCCGCGGCCATGATGGTGCCGCAGGTGCTCGCCACCATCCAGGTGGTGTTCCCGCGTGAGGAGCGCCCCAAGGCGCTGGGCCTGTACGGGATGGTGAACGGGCTCGCGGCCGCAGCCGCGCCGATCGTCGCGGGCCTGCTGGTCGGCAACGACGTGTTCGGTCTGGCGTGGCGCTCGGTGTTCTGGGTGAACGTGCCCATCGGCGCGGCCACCCTTGTAGGGGCCGCCGCGCTGATGCGCGAGTCCCGCTCGCCTCGGCCGCCCCGCCTCGACCTGCCGGGCGTGGTGCTGGTGACCGCCGCCCTGCTGCTGGTGCTGTACCCGCTGATCCAGGGGGCCGAGCTGGGCTGGCCGGTGTGGGTGTGGCCGGTCATGGGCGCCGCCGTGCCCGTCTTCGCCGTGTTCGCCTGGCTGCAGGCGCGCCGCGAGCGCGGCGGCGGTCAGCCGCTGGTCCCGATGTCGCTGTTCCGGAGCCGGTCGTTCGTGGCGGGGCTGGCCGTGACCGTCGCCATGTTCTCCTCGATCACCGCCCTGTTCCTGGTGCTCACCCTGCAGCTGCAGCAGGGCCACGGCTTCTCGGCGCTGCGGGTCGGGCTGACCTTCCTCGCCTGGCCGGTGGGCCTGGCCGTCACGTCCGGTCTGGCGGTGCGCCTGGCGGCCACGGCGGGCCGCCGTCTGCTGGCCGTCGGGGCGGTCGCGCTGACCGCCGCGATGCTCCTGCTGATCGGCGCGATCGCCATGGCGGGGGACGACCTGGGCGCCCCGCACCTGCTGCCCGGGCTGCTCCTCGGCGGCACCGGGTTCGGGCTGGTCGCCCCGATCCTGGTCGACATCGTGCTGTCGGCCGTGCCCGCCGAGGACGCCGGCGCCGCCTCCGGGGTCGTCAACACCGTCATCCAGGTCGCCGGGGCCACCGGGGTCGCCGTCGTCGGCGCCCTGTTCACCACGCTGCTGGCCGACAGCGGTGACATCGACCACGCCGCCCGGTGGGCGCTCGGCTACACCGTGGCCGCCTTCGCCGTCGGCCTCGCCCTCGTCCGCGCGCTGCCCTCGCGGGCCCGCCGGCAGTAGCGCCGGGCGATCGCGGCACCACCGCTTCCGTCACTTCGCGACTTCAAGGAAGGACGCATCATGGCCACCTTCGCCACCGCAGAGGGCGTCCGCGAAGAGCACGTCGTCGTGGCTCGGCCCACCGGGTGCCGGACCGCCCGGTTGAGCTTCGACAACGGTCTGGAGCGGGCCTCGCTCCGTTCCGACGCCTCCGCCGCCGGACTGATGGACGCGCGGTTCGGCAGCCCGCTGCCGACCGTGTGGGCGGCCGACGCCAATGTGCACGTGGTCTACCCGACCGGTGCGCGGCTGCTGCGCCGTCCCCGCCCGTCCGCCATCGTCCTCAGCCCGTCCGTGACGTGGGCGCTGGACTTCCACGGCGGCGTGTCCCACGTGGACGCCGACCTGCGCGGCCTCGACCTGCGCTCGGTCACGCTCCACTCCGGCGCCGCCCGCCTGCGCCTCGTCCTCGACGCTCCGGCCGAGACCCGCGTGATCCGCCTGGCCTCGGTCACGGACCTGCGGATCGAACGTCCCGCGCAGGTGCCCGTCCGCCTGGAGGCCGCCAAGGGCATCACCCGCGTCCGCCTCGACGACGAGTGGTACGGGGCGGTCGGCGGCGGGCTGACCCGGTCCACCCACGACTCCGACGCCCCCGGCTACCGGCTGATCATCGCGCGCGGGGCCGACAAGGTCACGGTGACGTCCTCGTGAACCGCCGCGCCTTCCTGAAAGCCGGGCTCGTCGCCGCGCCCACCGCCGCGGCCGCCGGCGCCGGCGGCGTCGGCCGGTGGTGGGCCGGCGCCGACCTGAACACCGCCGGCAGGATCCGCTTCGTGAACCGGCTGGCCGTCCCGCCGCTGGCACGTTCCCGCCGCGACGCCGCGGGCCGCCGCGTGTTCGACCTGCGCGCGGCGGCCGGGCGGCACCGCTTCCGCCCCGGCCGCCCGACGCCCACATGGGGGATCAACGGCCCGCACCTGGCGCCGACGCTGCGGGCCGTCCGCGGTGAGACCGTGCTGATCCGGTTCCGCAACGACCTGCCGGAGACCACCACCCTCCACTGGCACGGCATGCACCTGCCCGCCGCCATGGACGGCGGCCCGCACCAGCCGGTCGAACCGGGCGCCACCTGGTCGCCCACTTGGACGATCGACCAGCCCGCCGCCACCCTCTGGTACCACCCGCACCCCCACGGCCGCACCGCCGCGCACGTCTACCGCGGCCTGACGGGCGTGTTCATCCTGGACGAGCCGGAACCGCCGCAGCTGCCGCACCGGTACGGCATCGACGACATCCCCGTCATCGTCCGCGACATCAACCTCACCGGCGGAAACCGGTTGGACGAAGGGGAACGGTTCCAGGCCGGCGTCGGCATCGTCGGCGAGCTCGTCACCGTGAACGGCACGCTCGCGCCGTACCTGCCGGTGACCGCCCAGCGGATCCGGCTGCGCCTGCTCAACGCCTCCGCCTCGCGGATCTACCGGTTCGGCTTCGCCTCCGGGAGGCCCTTCACCCTGGTCGGGACGGACGGCGGCCTGCTGCCGGCACCGCACGGGACCACCCGAGTGCAGCTCAGCCCGGGCGAACGCGCCGAGATCGTCGTGGACATGCGGCCGGACGAACGGGACGTGCTGCGCAGCTTCCCGCCGCGCACCGGCCTCAACTTCTGGGACCGGCGCCTGACCGGCGGCGACGACACCCTCGACGTCCTCCAGCTGCGCGCCGCGCCGCGGCTCGACCCGTCACCGCCGATCCCGGCCCGCCTCGCCGAGGCGCCTCGGCCGGCCGCCCCGGACACGCCGCCGGACCGCACCTTCGAACTCGCCAAGTACACGATCAACGGCAAGACGATGGACATGAACCGCATCGACTTCGCCGTCGCCCACGGCAGCACCGAGGTGTGGGAGGTCACCGCCATCGACGGCAGCCCCCACAACTTCCACGTCCACGACGTGCAGTTCCAGGTCCTGTCGGTCGGAAACGAGCCGCCGCCCCCGGACTTGCGCGGCTGGAAGGACACGATTCACACGCCGCCGAACGTCCCGATCCGGATCGCCATGCGCTTCCGCAGCCACCCCGACCCCGCGGCGCCCTACATGTTCCACTGCCACATCCTCAACCACGAAGACCGAGGACTCATGGGCCAGTTCGTCGTCACGCCCCAAGGACAACCCCCGCGCGCCGCAGTGCTCTCCTCCCACCAGCACTGAAGTTGTGGTAGTGCCGGACCGCGTCGGGAACCTCCGGACGCGGGGAGTCGTAGAGGCCGACCAGCGCGATGAGCTGGAGGCCGGCCTCGGCGTCCTCCCGGCGCCGCGGCGCGTCGGCGCCGGGAGGCAGGTCGCGGACGCCGACGGCCCAGCGGGCTCCACCGCTCGTCGGATCAGCGAGCGGCTCGCCACACATTCCTGATGCGCTGCCGGCGGATAACCGGCTCGGTTTCCTCCTTCCCGGTCACAGGTGGTGGCGGAGGTGGAGGTCGTCCGGGAAGGGGGCGAGATAGGTCTGGTCGGCGAGGTAAGAGAAATGTTCACCTGCGGCGTGGTGGTGCAGAAGGGCGATCGGGACGCTCAGCGGCGCCGTCCCGTTCCGATAGGCCTCGATCGCGTTGAGGATGTCGTGACGCCGCACCGCGTCGAGGCGACCGCCGACAAAGCCCAGCGCATGCTGAAGGGCATTCACATGACGGCCCCGCCCCGCCCGAATGGCGAGCGTTGCAACGAACACACGGCGATAGTCGGCCTCCACTTCCGTGGGGTCGCGTTCTCCCGCGCGGGCGACGATGCGGCCGATCCGGCGGTAGCCGTCCGGGTGATGCGCAAGAAGCTGCAGTTTGTGGCGGCTGTGGAAGGCGACCAGATCGCGGGCGCACCAGTCCTCAGCGAAGAACGCGCGCAGCCGGGCGTGGGCGAACACGCGCTCGATGAAGTGCTCGCACAGGACCGGGTCGTGAAGCCGTCCGTCCTCCTCCACGGGCAGATCGGGCAAGGCCTCCCGGATCCGGGCGGCGAACACGCCACTGCCGTCGCGGTCGACCGGCTGCCCGTCGGTGCGCTCCCCCGGCCCTCCGGACGCGAAGCGGGGCAGCTTCAGCAGCCCGCAGCTGGGCGACCTGCCCTTGAACACGTAGCCGTCGACGTTCTCCAGGTCGAGGACACGCTGGTCGGCGAGAGCGTGCATGGCCGCCGTGTGATCGGCGGTGCCGTCCCTGGTACGGATGTGCCCGTCGGTGTGCAGGCGCATGGCGGGACGGGGCGCGCCGAGCCCGATCTCCATCTCGGGGCAGACGGGCACCCAATCGACGTGCCGGAAGAGCAGCCCGGTGAGGAAGCGGTCGCGGCTGTGCGCGCCGTTGTAGCGGACGGGGGCTCCGAGCAGGCAGCTGGAGACGGCGAGCCGCGGGCGCGGATGCTCCGCGGCGACACTCCCCGCCGCAACAGGCGCGTTCATGGCACTTCTCGCAGCCTCCGCATGGCGGCACACGACTGAGGTGTCTCCATGCGGGTGGCAAGTCCCCCCTTTCTCTCACGCTATGCCTGTCGTCCCGAGGGCGGACGCTGCGGGTCGTATCCGGGCGGCGGGCCGCCGACCGCTGCCGGCTTGCAGGCGCTTTCGCCGGGTATGGGGCGCCTCGGGGGACTGTGTATGGCTGAGACTGCTGGTCGTCTGTGCCTGGTGACGGGGGCAACCGGCTACATCGGTGGTCGACTGGTGCCCCGCTTGCTGGACGCCGGGTTCCGGGTGCGGTGCATGGCGCGATCAGCCAGGCGGTTGCGCGACTATCCGTGGGCCGCCGCGGTGGAGATCGCCGAAGCCGACGCCACGGACCCGGACTCCACCCGCCGGGCCCTGGACGGGGTGGACGTCGCGTACTACCTGATCCACGCGATCGGCGGCCGGGGCGGGTTCGCCGAGACCGACCGCCGCGCGGCCCGCACCTTCGCCGCGGCCGCCCGCGACGCCGGGGTGAAGCGGCTGATCTACCTGGGCGGCATGGAGCCGGAGGAGGGCGCGTCACCGCATCTGCGGTCACGCGCGGAGGTCGGCCGGATCCTGCTGGACTCGGGCGTGCCGACGGTGTGGCTGCGCGCCGCGGTGATCATCGGCTCGGGGTCGGCGTCGTTCGAGATGCTGCGCTACCTGACCGAACGGCTGCCGGTGATGGTCACCCCCCGCTGGGTGCACTCGCGGGTCCAGCCGATCGCCGTCCGCGACGTGCTGCACTACCTGATCGGGGTCGCCGACCTGCCCGCAGATGTCAACCGCGGCTTCGACATCGGCGGCCCGGACGTGCTGTCCTACGCCGACATGATGCGCCGCTACGCCGCCGTCGCCGGTCTCCGGCGGCGGATCATCATCCCGGTCCCGGTGCTCAGCCCGTGGCTGTCGAGCCTGTGGGTCGGCGGCATCACCCCGGTGCCGGGCCGCCTGGCGCGCCCGCTGGTGGAGTCGCTCCGCAACGAGGTGATCTGCCGCGAGCACGACATCGCCCGGTACGTCGCTCCGCCCCCGGAGGGCCTGACCGGTCTCGACCTGGCGGTGTCGCTGGCGCTGCGCCGCGTGCGGGAGGCCGACGTCGTCACGCGCTGGTCGTCGGCGAGCGTGCCCGGCGCCCCCAGCGACCCGCTGCCCACCGACCCGGACTGGGCCGGAGGCAGCCTCTACACCGACGAACGGTCCCGGGACGTGGCCGCCCCGCCCCGCTCGCTGTGGGAGATCATCGAGGGCGTCGGCGGCGAACGCGGCTGGTACTCCTTCCCGCTCGCCTGGCGTGTCCGCGGCTTCCTCGACCGGCTCGTGGGAGGCGTGGGCCTGCGCCGGGGCCGCCGCGATCCGCGCCGTCTGAGGGTCGGGGAGACGGTCGATTTCTGGCGGGTGGAGGAGATCGAGCCCGGACGGCTGCTCCGGCTGCGCGCCGAGATGCGGCTGCCCGGCCTGGCGTGGCTGGAGCTGGGCGTGTCCCAGCACGACGGCCGCACCCGCTACACCCAGCGGGCGCTGTTCCACCCGCGCGGCCTGCCCGGTCACCTGTACTGGTGGGCGTCCAAACCGTTCCACAACCTCGTCTTCGGCGGCATGCGCGACGGCATCGCCCAAGCAGCTGAGCAGGCCGCCGCGGCGTCCTTCGCCCGCTCGGAAAGGCGGAAGCCCGCCTCCCGCAGAGCGAGCCGCTCCGGATAGCGTCCTCGGTCGGGACGGATCGTCAGGGCTGGAGCCAGGGCGTTCAGTCCGGGCGCCCTTCGGTCAAGGAACCGAATGAGAATGCGCGGCGCGTTCCTCGGCTTCACCGGCCTGTGGAGGCCCGACTTCCACGCCCCACTTCACGCCCGCCGTCGAGATCGGCTGGCGGCTGGCCCGCCACGCCTGGGGCCGCGGCTACGCCACCGGGCCCCACAGTGCCCTCGCCCACGGCTTCACCGTCGCCGGTCTGAGCGAGATCGTGTCGTTCACCGCCGTCCCCAACCAGCGCTCCCAAGCTGACCAGGTCGATCAGGTCCCCTTTCGGGACGGCGCGCACGGGCGCCGAGGTCACGCAGGTGATGCCCCTCGCCCGGCGTGCGGTGCCAGCCGCACCGGCCGCGACCCTGGCGGTGGTCCGCGGGCTGTCCCGCACGGTTTCATGCGCGCATTCTTAGCCGTGAGGTTCTGGATCGCCCTGGTGATACGGCGTCTGGCGTAGCCAGGCGCGGATGCGACCGGTGGAGTGGCACTGATCCCGCTAGGAGGGCATTGGGGCGGGTGTCCGTTGGGAGGTGATCGCGGGCGTCCGCTGGTCACACCTGGTGTGCGACGGCGTTGTCCCCCGTGCGAGCTACCGGCGAATGTCCACTGTGCGGTGACGATCTGCGGGCGGTCGATTCCATAGCGTTCAGTCATCGCCGCGGCGCTTCGGGCGCATCCCCTCTCGCACCGCCGCGTGAATCAAGGGTCGGATTGTTCGTCGGAGGACATGATGCTGGGCAAGTTCAAGGCGTCCGCTGTGGCCGCGCTGTGCGTCACCGTGGTCGGTGCGGGACTCACCGGCTGCAGTGACGAGTCGCTGGAGAACTGGGACCCGCTCGCCTCCGAATCGCGGAAGGCCGAGGTCGACCGGTTCACCGGCACCAAGAAGATCGACGTCGGCGGGAAGTCGGTGAACGTCTCCTGCGCGGGCGGGTATGCGGACGGCACGCCGGTCGTCGTCCTGCTGCCCGGAGCGGGCGACGGCCTGGACAAGATGGCGCCCCTGCAGAAGACCTTGAGCGAGAAGCACCGGGTCTGCTCCTACGACCGGCTCGGCGCCGGCGCGAGCGACCAGCCGGACGGCCCGCAGGACTTCGCCGCCGTCGGCAAGACGCTGACCGGCGTGCTCGACCGGGTCGCCGGTGACGGTCCGGTCGTCCTGGTCGGTCACTCGCTCGGCGGGCTGATCGCCGCCAGGTACGCCCCCGACCACCAGGACAGGGTCAAGGGACTGGTCCTGTTGGACGCCACCCCTCCCACGATGGGCGGCGACATCAAGAAGGCGATCCCCGAGTCCGCCACGGGTCCCGCGGCCCAGCTGCGGGCGCAGAACCTCGCGATGGTCCAGGGGAACAACCCGGAGAAGCTCGTCATCGCCGACGGGGAGGTCCGTTCCGCCGGCGGCATCCCGGTGGAGGTGGTCAAGCATGGGAAGCCGTACCTCGCGGCCGTCCCTCAGTACGGGCAGCGCCTGGAGCACGCCTGGTCCGAAGGCCAGCGCAAGTGGCTCGCGCTGTCCAGCCGCAGCAAGCTGACCACGGCGGCCAAGAGCGAGCACTACATCTACGTCGACCAGCCCGATGTCGCCGTCCAGGCCGTCGAGCGCGTCGCCGCGCAGGCCGCCAAGTGACTGATCGGCGTAGCCGGGCTGAGACGCGGCCCCCCCGGATCACGTGCGTGGCAGCGGGGGGCCGCGTCTCGCCATACACCGCGGCACAGAAAATCGCCCTGCACCTCTCGTGGACCTCGGGCGGCGGCTCTCCTATCGGACGGCCTCGTCATCAGCGGCCGTGATGCGGCGCCATGCGACGGCCACGGTCAGCGTCCGTGGTGCTGAGCAGCGCTTCGGGACGTCGCGGTCCCCTTTCCTCGGTGTCGTCCTCCGTCACCGGTGGGCAGACGTCGGCTTTACGATCGGGCGGCGTCTTCAGGTCACCAGGCCCCTGCGGTAGGCGTAGACCACCGCCTGGACGCGGTCACGCAGGTCGAGCTTGGTGAGGATGCGCGACACGTACGTCTTGACGGTCTCCGGGCTGATCACCAACGTGGTGGCGATCTCGCTGTTAGACAGGCCGTCGGCGACGAGGCGCAGCACCTCCCGTTCGCGCGGTGTCAGCGGGATGTCGTCCGCGCTTCCCTCGGCGGGGCGGATCCGCTCCGCGTACCGGCCGATGAGCTGCCGCGTGACCTCGGGGGCCAGCAGCGCCGCGCCGGACGCGACGGTGCGGATGCCGTGCAGCAGCTGCGCCGGCGGGGCGTCCTTGAGCAGGAATCCGCTCGCCCCCGCGCGCAGCGCCCGGTACACGTACTCGTCCAGGTTGAACGTGGTCACCACGAGCACCTTGACGGGATGCTCGACGCCTGCCCCGGCCAACTGACGGGTGGCTTCGATGCCGTCGAGGACCGGCATCCGGACGTCCATCACCACGATGTCCGGGTTCAGCCGGCGGGCGAGGTCCACCGCCGTCTTCCCGTCCCCGCACTCGCCCACCACTTCGAGGTCGGGCTGCGCATCGATGATCGTGACGAATCCGGTGCGGACCAGCGCCTGGTCGTCGCAGACCAGGACCCGAACCGGTTCGCTCACGACCGGGCGCCCGTGGGGATGCGCGCCTTCACGACGAAGCCGCCGTCCTCCTGCGGGCCGGCGCTGAAGTCGCCGCCCAGGGCGGCGACCCGTTCGCGCAGCCCGGTGAGGCCCCGCCCGCTCCCGCCGGGCGACCCGGCCCGCGAGCCGGAACCGTCGGTGCTGATCTCCACGCTGATCTCCCTCTCGCCATAGCGGACGCCGACCACCGTACGGCTTCCGCGGGCGTATTTGAGGGCGTTCGTCAAAGCCTCCTGGACGACCCGGTAGGCCACGAACTCGGCGCCGCCGTCCGACTCCGCGCGCCTGCCGACTTCGGTGAGCTCCACCGTCTGCCCGGCCCGGCGCGTCTGTTCCACGAGCTCGCGGATGTCGCCGACGGACGGCGTCGCGGCGTCGGTCTCGTGGTCCGGGTTGAGCAGGTCGAGCAGGTGCCGCAGGTCGGTGATGGCCCGCCGACCGGTGTCGCTGACGGCGTTCAGGGCCTCGTCCAAGCGGTCGGGCGCGGCGGTCAGGTACCGCGCCGCCTCGGCCTGCACGACCATCGCCGTCACGTGGTGGGTCACGACGTCGTGGAGTTCGCGCGCGATGCGGGTGCGTTCGGCGACGCGGGTGGCCTCGGCGATGCGGCGGCGGCGTTCCGCCTCGGCGATCCGGGTGGAGCGCACCCAGGCCCCGATCCCCCACGCGACGACCAGCCCCACGTAGAACGTTGCGAATCCTTCGATGCGCTCGGGCGCCCCGAGCCGGTGGAGCGTGACCGCCAGCGCCACGTACCCCGCGGACAGGACGATCACGGTGAGACGGCGGCGGCGCTCCAGGTGGGCGCCCGCGCTGATCAGCGCGAAGGTCAGCCCGGTGCCCGCGACCATGTGGTAGCTGCGGAGCTCGGCGATGACGAAGCCGAGCACGACCAGGGCGAGGGATGCGGCGGGCCAGCGGCGGCGCACGGCGAGCGGGAGGGCCAGCAGGGCCAGCGCCGCCATGGCCAGGGCGTCGAAGGGGCGGGGAGGCAGGTCGCCGACCTGCGTCTCCTGGCCGCGGAAGGCCGGCAGGAGCGACGCGACCACCAGCAGCAGCGCGAGCGGGAGATCCCGGACCGTGACGTCGCACCGGCGCCACAGGTCCAGGACCCGCCGAAGATCGTTCACTGGGCGAGTGTAGCCGCGGCGCCGTGCCGGGCGGTGCGCCGCCGGCGGGGCACCATGGTGCCGCGCCGGCGGGCCAGCCACAGGAACACGATCGTCACCGCCACGCCGGTCAGGACCGCGTACAGGCTCGCCTCCGGCCCGAACTCGCCGCCGGTCAGCAGGGTCGGGCCCGAGGTCACGCCGTTCAGCAGCCCTTCCGACTCGCCGTTGCCGGAGACCGCGGCGCCGAAGACGCCGCCCTGCGCGAAGTTCCAGCCGAAGTGCAGCCCGATCGGCACCCACAGGTTGCGGGTGGCGGCGTACACCGCGGCGAACATGCCGCCGGCCTCGATCGCGATGGCGAGCGCGCCCCACAGGGTGGCGTCCGGGTTGAACAGGTGCGACAGGCCGAACAGCACGCCGGTCAGCACCAGCGCCGCCCACGTTCCGATGCGCCGCTCGATGATCCGGAACAGGACGCCGCGAAAGATCAGCTCCTCGGTGACGGCGGCGGCGGCCATGAAGCCGAACACGCCGGCCGCGCCTTCCACCGAGCCGAAGCCGTCGACCCGGTAGCCGCCGATGAAGGCGATGTTCGCGATGACGCACCCGAACATGGCGACGCCGATCAGCAGCCCCCGGCCGAGGGCGGGCACGGCGCCCTTCAGGGCCACCTCCGATACCGGGCGGCGCTCGCTCCACCGCACCACCCCGGCGTACACGAGCAACGCGAGCACTGCCGTGGCGAGACCGATCCCCAGGGTGGCGTACGCGTTCCCCTCCACCGCGGCGGCGGCCTGGCCGCCGGCGAACGCGACCGCCGCGACGGCCACAAGCTGCAACACCAATCGCATATCGGCTCCTTCGCGGATTTCGCGGCCGGAGCGCCGCGAACACAGCGAGAACGCTATGGATCGGGCCGCCTCCGAATCGTCACCGCACGGTGGACAGTTGCGGGTAGCTCGCACGGGGGACAAAGCGCTGCGCGGATCGGCTCATGGCCTCTCCAACGCGCGGCTGCCGGGTCGTTCGAGGTCGGTCGTTCTGGGGCGGCGCGCCGACGGGGCGTCCGGATGCGGGACGGGGCCTTTCGGTCAGTCGTCCTGTCGCCGCTGGGCGGCGAGCTCCTCGTTCAGTGCGATCAAGAACCGCATGACCGTTCTCAGTTCGGCCTCGTCGAAGCGGGCGCGGGCCGCGTCGGTGGCGCGGGCCAGCGGACGGAAGAATTCGCGGGCGACCGCGACGCCGTGCGGCGCGTAGTGCAGGTGGACGACGCGGCGGTCCGCGGAGTCGCGGGTGCGGCGGATGTGCCCGCTGCGCTCCAACCGGTCCAGGCAGGCGGTCACCGCGCCTGAGGTCAGGTTGAGGCGCTCGCGCAGCCGGCTCGGCGTCATCGGGGCGCCGCGCTCGTCGCCGTCCAGGATCGCGATGAGGGCCAGGATGTCGGTCTCGTGCAGGTTCTGGGTTCGGGCGAACTCCTGCGTGAAGCGGTTGAACTCGGCGTTCATGCGGCGCAGCTGGACCGCGAAGTCGTTCAGGCCGATGCCTTCGGGGCCGTTGCCGTCCAGGTGCGCTCCTCCGCGTGACCTCTGATATCTCAATGATAAAGATAACCTGTCATTGAAACATCGAGGGTTGGGAAGCCGGTGGCCGACAAGATTCGGGGCGCCCGCTGGGCGGTGCCCGTGCTGCTGCTCGTGGTCTGGCTCGGGATCGGCGGGGCGCTCGGACCGTACGCGGGCAGACTCGGCGAGGTCGCGACCAACGACCCGGCGTCGTTCCTGCCCGAGAGCGCCGAGTCCACCAAGGTGATCGAGGCGCAGCGGGTCTTCCAGCGGGAGAAGGCGCTGCCCGCGATCGTGGTCTGGCAGGTCCGGGACGGCGCGGTGACACCGCAGACGCAGGCCGCCGCGACCAGCGCGCTGGCCTCGCTGAACGGTTCCCCTGAGGTCGCGGGACAGGCGTCCCCGGCTCTTCCCTCCAAGGACGGCAGAGCGCTGCAGGGCGTCGTGCCGCTGCGGTCCGATCTCGGCGACCGGATGGGGCCGAGCGTGGAGAAGATCCGCGAGGCCGCGGCGCGGGTGCCCGGCACGGACGTCCACGTCGGCGGGCCCGCCGCGATCCAGGCCGACCTCAAGGACGCGTTCGCGGGCATCGACGGGCTGCTGCTCGGCGCGGCGCTCGGCGTCGTCCTGCTGATCCTGCTGCTGGTCTACCGCAGCGTCCTGCTCCCGCTGATCATCATCGTGGGCGCGGTGTTCGCGCTCGCGCTGGCCTGCGCGGTCGTGTACGTCCTGGCCGACCGGGGCGCGGTCATGGTGGACGGCCAGGTGCAGGGCATGCTGTCGATCCTGGTCATCGGCGCGGCGACCGACTACGCCCTGCTGCTCACCGCGCGTTTCCGGGAGGAGCTGGGCGTCCGGGGCGACCGGTTCGCCGCGATCCGGGCCGCGCTGCGCCGCTCCGCCGGAGCGATCGTCGCGAGCGCCGCCACCGTGGCGCTGGGGCTGCTCGCGCTGCTGCTCAGCGACCTGACCAACACCAAGGCGCTCGGACCCGTCGGCGCCATCGGCATCGCCTGCGCCGTGCTCGGCACGCTCACGTTCCTGCCCGCGATGCTGGTGGTCTTCGGCCGGGTCGCGTACTGGCCCGCCAAACCGCCGCGGCGGTCCGCCCAGGGGCACGCCGTCTGGCAGAAGATCGCCGCCGTGGTGGACCGGCACCCCCGCCGCATCTGGCTGCTCAGCCTGCTCCCGCTGCTGGTGCTCGCCGCGTTCATGCCGACGCTGCGGGCCGAGGGGCTCCCGACGGAGGAGACGTTCGTCAACGAGGTGCCGTCCGTCCAGGCGCAACGGGTGCTGAGCGAGCACTTCCCGGGCGGCTCCGGCGATCCCGCCGTCGTCATCGCGAACGCGCGGCGGGTGAACGAGGTCACGCGGGCCGCACAGGCCGTGCCCGGCGTCGCCTCCGCCGCGCCGGTGGGCCGGACGGGGCGGCCCGGCGGCCCGCCGCTGGTCGTGGACGGGCGGGTGCGCATCGACGTCACGCTCGCGAGCGCGTCCGACGGCGACGCCGCCAAGCGGACCGTCGAACGGCTCCGCGCTGCCGTGCACGCCGTCCCGGACGCCGAGGCGATGGTCGGCGGACGCACCGCCCAGCTGATCGACACTCAGGACACCGCGACCCGCGACCGCAATGTGATCGCGCCGGTGGTGCTGGCCGTCATCCTGGTCATCCTGTTCGCGCTGCTGCGCGCCGTGGTGCTGCCGTTGGTGCTGGTCGCGACGGTCGCGCTCGGCTACTTCGCCACGCTGGGCGTCACCGCGCTGGTGTTCCAGGGGCTGCTCGGGTTCAGCGGCACGGACGCGTCCGTCCCGCTGTACGGGTTCGTGTTCCTGGTGGCGCTCGGCGTGGACTACAACATCTTCCTCATGACCCGGGTGCGGGAGGAGACGCTGACGCACGGCGCCCGCGAGGGGATCCGGCGCGGCCTGACCGCGACCGGCGGTGTGATCACCTCCGCCGGGGTGGTGCTGGCCGCCACGTTCGCGGCGCTGGTGGTGATCCCGCTGGCGTTCCTGGCGCAGATCGCGTTCATCGTCGCGTTCGGCGTGCTGCTGGACACCCTGGTCATCCGCTCGCTGCTCGTGCCCGCCCTGGCCCGCGACATCGGCCCCGCCGTATGGTGGCCGACCCGCCGCCGATCGGCGTGATCCGGGAGGAGGGCCTGGACGCGCTGCCAACCCACGACGAGGGCGACCTTCAACGGTTCTAGGGGCCTGGACCGGCTGGACGACTTCAGCGAGGCGTCCGTCGTCCGGCGCACCGCGAACGAAGACGAACCGCAGGGAGGGAGCACTCGCAAACCCCCCACCCGGCACTGACAGCACCGCCGAGGCCGGACAAACAGCTGGGACGCTTTCTGAGGCCGCGCGCGAGCAGGTCGGCTTGTTCGCCTGAAGTGGCCGCGGATCATCCTGTACGGCGCCAGAGGTAGCCCGCCGTGGCGGCGTCGCAGGACGTGCCCGGCGCCGCCCCTCAGGCCGGACGCTTACGGCCCGTCCGCCCACACCGCCGACATGCGGTCAGGTCGCCCGCTTCGAAGGCCGCGTAGAACTCGGCGTCGACGCCGCGGGCGGCCGCGGCTGACCCGCGCGACCGCCCCGGCACCGACCTGACCGGCGCCGGGGCGGTGTGATGATGTGCCGCCGCCGACACCGGCGGCACGCTCGAAGGCCCCCGGGACCCGCCGTCGGTTCGACTGTCCCGGTATGGATCGCCGGCCGCTGCGGCGGACCGGCTGTTCACCGGATGCGGCCAGAAGGCGAAAGAAGAAGACCGGCAGTGCCGAAGCGATGCCTCCTCACCCCGGCCGTGCGGGGTGAGGAGGCATCGCTTTCAGTGCGTCACGAGCGGGCGCGGGACCCGCGAGTGAACGCGCGGGCCAGGCCGAGCGTCGCCGCGGCGGCGGCGAACGCGACCGCGCCCAGCACCGCGATCTCGATGGGACGGTGGTTGCGCGCCAGCCCGACGATCGCCAGGGTGACGGCGGACAGGGCCGTCACCAGGGCGACGAGGGTGTTGATCCGCCCCGCCTCCGAGTGCGGCCAGTCGGTGCCGTCCGTCGGCGGCGGGCCGGGCACCTGCCGGCGATGGCCGGCCAGCGCCCGGCTCCGCCACGGCGAGGTGTCCATCTTGCCGAGCCGGTGGAGCCCGCCCGCCGCACCGACCAGCACCAGCGCGTAGCAGGCGAGGAAGACCGCCTCGAACCGCATGGTCGAACCACCTTCCTGACTCAGACGTCCCGACCGCCCGAATCCGCGACCTCGGTGAACAGCGCCAGCTCCGGTTCCCGCGCGTCGGAGGCGTCCGCGGACTCGGCGGGCTCCGGCTGCGTGGCGAGGCCGCCGTTCTCACCCGCGCCGTCCCGGCGGCGGTGGACGACGGCGTTCCAGGCCAGCCACAGCAGCGGGGCCACCCCGCCGACGATGAACACCACGTCGCCCGGCAGCCGCAGCCACTCGAACACCGCGTTCGTCGGGTTGCCGACATAGGTGAGGCTGCGCGCGTCCCAATAGCCGACGTCGACCGCGTGGTATAGCTGCAGCAGCCCGATCGGCAACAGCGTGACGAACACCATCCACGCCAGTCCCGCGTTCAGCGACCAGAAGCTGATCGAGACCAGCCGGTCCGACCAGTACTTGCGGGGCACCAGATAGCGCAGCGCGAAGACCGCGAAACCGACCGCGAGCATGCCGTAGACGCCCATCATCGCCGCGTGCCCGTGGTTGGCGGTCAGGACCGTCCCCATCTCGTAGTAGGAGACGATCGGCAGGTTGATCAGGAAGCCGAACACGCCGGCGCCGAGGAAGTTCCAGAAGCCGACCGCGACCAGGAACATGACCGCCCACCGGTGCGGGAACGGCGTCGGGCTCGAGGACTCCCGCCGCGCGCCGAGCCGGATGAACGTCCACGCCTCCACGGTGAGGAAGGTCAGCGGGATGACCTCGAACGCCGAGAAGAAGGCGCCCAGGGCCAGCACCTCGGCCGGCTCGCCGTTGAAGTACCAGTGGTGGGCGGTGCCGATGACGCCGCCGACGCTGTAGAGGATGATGTCGAGGTACACCACGCGCAGCGCGACCTTCTCCCGGACCACGCCGAGCAGCACGAAGATGTAGGCCACCATCACCGTGGTGAACAGTTCGAGGAAGTCCTCGACCCACAGGTGCACCACCAGGAAACGCCAGAAGTCGGTGATGGTGTAGGTGTCCCCGTGATGGGTCAACAGCCCGGTCGCGTACACGATGGGCAGCGCCAGCGCCGCGAAGAAGAACAGCCACGGCAGGTTGCTCCGGTCCTCGCCGGCCAGCTTGTGCCGCATGCCGCGCCACAGCATCGCCACCCAGACGGCCATGCCGAGGGTCAGCAGGATCTGCCAGAACTTGCCGAGGTCGAGGTACTCGAACCCCTGCATGCCGAACCAGCTCCACAGCTTGCCGAACGCGCCGCGCATGCCCGCGAGCTCGCCGAGCAGCGACCCCAGCACCACGACGACCAGCGCGCCGAGCAGCAGGTAGGACAGCACGGACTGGCCCTTGGGATCCCGCCTGCGGGTGATCATCGGAACGAGGAAGATCCCGGCGGCCAGGTAGCTGACCGACACCCAGAACAGCGAGAGCTGGATGTGCCAGGTGCGCACCAGGTTGAACGGCAGCCAGCGCTCCAGCGGGATGCCGAAGAAGCTCTCCAGGTCGGCCCGGTAGTGCTGCCCCGCCGCCCCGACGAACGTCTGCACCAGGAACAGCCCCACCATGGCGAGGAAGAACCAGGCCGTCGCGCGCTGGCTCGGTGTCAAAGGCACCGACCGGGGTTCACGGAACCGCAGCTCCCGCTGGTCGCGACCGTGCCAGCCGAGCCAGTTCCACCGGCCGAACGCGGCGAACAGCGCCCCGGTGCCCCCGATCAGCGCCACGAGGCTGATCACGCTCCACACGACGGTGTCGGCGGTCGGCGTGTTGCCGGCCAGCGGCTCGGGCGGCCAGTTGTTGGTGTAGCTGTACTTCTTGCCCGGACGCTGCGTGGACGCCGCCCAGGCGCTCCAGGCGAAGTAGCTGGTGAGCTGCTTGATCTGGACCGGGTCGGTGATGGCCTTGGGGCGCAGCCCGGTCTTGCCCTCGGGCGCGGCGAAGAATTCCGCGTAGTGCCGCGTCAAGGCGGCGAAGGCCTGCGCCTGCGCGTCCGACACGGTGAGTGTGCCGGACTTCTCGTCGTAGGTGTTGCGCTTGAAGTCCTCCACCGTGCGCCGGGTGGCGGTGTCGGACCCGCCGTAGGACCTGTTGACGATCTCGGCGGAGCGGTGCAGGTAGTCGGCGGTGAAGTCGGGGCCGAGGTAGGCGCCGTGCCCGAAGATCGAGCCGTACTGCATCAGCCCGTTCTTGAGGAAGACGTCCTGGCCGGCCCTGACGTCGTCGCCGGTGTAGACGGTCTGACCGCCGGCGGTGACCGCGCGCTCCGGGATCGGCGGGCTGGATCGGTAGGTCTGGTACCCCATCAGCACCAGGACGAAGAAGCCGAAGAGTGTGATCAGGACGGCGGCCTGTACCCAGCCCCGGCCGATGAGCCGGTCACGTCTCCGAGGAGACGTCGCCGTTGACGGTGTCACGGGGGACCTCCAGGGAAGGGATCATTTTCACGAGTGCCGTAGTTTTTATATCAGCGACTGTGAAGAACCCTGCGCCCACCCCCGCCTTCACCGGATCCGACCAGGGGAGAAAACGCGATCTGCGGACACGCCGACGCCCACGCCAGACGCAGGCGCGCTATCGTCGACCACACGCCCCATGGATCTTGGCTCGTCGCGGCGCTGCCGACCGGACGGGCGCGGGACGACGTGTTGCTTGCGCAACGACCACCGACGAGAGGGGTCGCGCGTCGGCGAGACCGACACCCGGCCGCATGTCGCCCCTTTTTTACAAGTCAAAATCGTGTAAAATGACGCCATGGGCAAGCGTCATCTCGTCGACGCCGAGCCGCCGGCCGCGCTCGGCGACAGCCGCGCCGGCGTGCTCGACGTGCTGCGCGCGTTCGGGCCGCTGGGCGTGCGGGAGGCGGCGGAACGGACCGGACTGCATCCCAACACCGTCCGCTTCCACCTCGACGGGCTGGTCGAGTCCGGCCTGGCCGAACGCACCACCGAGGAGCGCGACCAGCCCGGACGGCCCCGCACCCTGTACCGCGCCTCCGACTCCGATCAGGGCGTGCGCAGCTACCGGCTGCTCGCGCAGATCCTCACCAGCCTGGTCTCCGGGACCATGCCGGAACCGACGAAGGCGGCGACCGAGGCGGGCCGGGCCTGGGGGCGCTACCTGGCCGACCGGCCCGCGCCCTTCGAGCGGGTCGACGCGCAACAGGCCCTGGACAAGCTGGCCGGTCTGCTCACCGACATCGGTTTCGGAACGCAGATCGAGACGGAGGCCGGCACCGCGCTGGTCCGGCTGGTGCACTGCCCGTTCCGGGAGATCGCCGAGGAGCACCAGGACGTCATCTGCCCGCTGCATCTCGGCCTCATGCAGGGGGCCCTCGCCGAGATGAACGCCCCCGTGACCGCCGAGCGGCTGGACCCGTTCGTCAACCCCAAGCTGTGCCTGGCTCATCTGCGCAGCCACGAGACGGGCGAATAGGGCCCCGCGTTCCGGCCGACCGGGCGCCCCGGCATCCCGGGGCGAAGCACCTCGTCCCGCCCGGAAACGGCCCTCTTACTGCGCGCTGCAGTGCACATGACCTCGGGCAGCACGCCGACCCCTGCGAACCCGGGCCGCAGCCCCCGCGGGGGGAGCGCTGCGGGTGACGCGATGCCGCCCCGTCCGGACAGGATGACCAGCGTCTCCGCCAGCGCCAGGACGCACAGCGGCACGAACGACTCCAGGGCCGCCGCCGTGTACGCGGCGTCGTAGGGGCCGAGCAGGCGCCCGCCCCTGCCGAGCACCTGCATCCAGGCGACCAGCACGACCAGCAGCAGGCACAGCGGGGCCACGCGAAGACGTTCCGGCCGACCTGGACGGGCGGCCTGTGCCGGAAGGGCTGGACGTCGGCCGAAATGCCGACGGTGCCGGACCGGCTGACCACCCCCGCTGATGCATGCCCGGCGCGGCGCGCCGCTGGATGCGGTGCACCTGGGACCGGGCCTGGCGCGTTGCGGAAGCCCGGGCCGCCGACGCATGCCCGGGGCGCCGCCCACCGGGCACCGCCCCGGGCGGCGGTCATGGCCGTCCGATGCGCACTCGCCAGACCTGCGGGCCCGCCTCGAGGTAGTCCCAGGTGTAGCGGCCGGGGTACTCGGCGGCGAACTGGTAGGACAGCGGCTTGGGGTCGTGGTCGTTGACCAGCACGAAGGCCCCGCCGGGCGGGAGGGCCTGGAAGGTGGCGAAGATCTGCTCGTGGCGCTGGGCCGGGGCCAGGGCGCGCACGTCGAGTTCACCGTCGATCAGCTCGGCGGTGGCCCCGGGGGTGCCGGGGTCGTCGTGTCCGCCGCAGCCGCAGCTGCAAGTGCAGCCCCCTCCGCCGGCCTCGGCGGAGTCCCCGAGGATCTCGTGCATTCCCGCCAGCAGCCCGGCGAGGTCGACACCGGCCTCCACCAGGGCGGGCAGCAGCAGTTCGTTCTCCTTCTCCAGGTGCGCCTGGAACATCGCGTTCAGCGCGACCGCGGCACCGGCGGTCTCCCCCGCCGTCCGCGCCCGATCCAGGTCTTCGACCAGGCCGCGCAGCAGTTCGTGCTCGCGGACCATTCCCCGCACCAGCAGGCGGGCCTCCGGTATGTCCCGCGCCGCCCGGTACAGCGTCTCCTCCTCGGCGGCCGCGTGCGGCAGGACCTCCACGCGGCTGAACTCCACCATCCGCGTCCGCGGCCCGCTCAGCTCGGCCAGCTGGTCGGCGCCGCGCCGGACGGTGAGGGCGTGGTCGGCCATCGTCCGGCCGAGTCGGCCGTGATGGTCCCGGATGGCCTGGACGGTCGCCCGCTGCGACTCGGCGGCCTGCGCGGTCATGGGGACTCCTCTCCGGACGCCACGGGACACCCCCGGACACCCTCGAGCCGGTTTACATGGTGAGATTGATATTTACTAATATACCTATGAAAAACTCAAGCGACGGCGTCGAGATGACCGAGGAGCCGTGATGACCGGCGGCCGGCCCGCCACAGCGGCGCGCACCAGATCCCGTTCCCCGGCCGTGCGGCGGCTTCCGCTGCCGGCCCTCGCCGCGCTGTCGCTGGTCGCCGGGCTGTGGGGCGGCCTGGTGCTGCTCGGTCTGCAGGTGCCGGCGCCCCGCCCGGACGTCGCGCGGCACCACGGGACGCTGATGACCCTCGGCTTCCTCGGCACGCTGATCAGCCTCGAACGCGCCGTCGCGCTGGGACGGCCGTGGGGCTATGCCGCCCCCGCCCTCGCCGGCCTGGGCGGGATCGCCACCGCGGCCGGGCTCGCCTGGATCGGCCGTCCGCTGCTGACGGCGGCGGCCGGCTGGCTCGTCGGGGTCTACGTCGCCCTGTCCGGCCGACGGCGGGGTCGCCGCCCCGGTCGCGAGCTCCTCCTCCAGACGTCCGGCGCGGTCGCCTGGTACGTCGCGGGCACCCTGTGGATCCGAGACGCCCCGACCGGCGACCTGGTGCCCTGGCTGACGGCGTTCCTCGTGCTGACGATCGCCGGGGAACGGCTGGAGCTCGCGCACGTGGCGTTCCTGCGGCGCCGGGCCGGGGACGGCCTGATCGCGGCCTGCGCGCTGATCGGCGCCGGCGCCGCCGTGTCCGTCGCGGCACCGGAGGCGGGCTGGCGCCTGGCCGGCCTGGGCATGCTCGCGCTGGCCGCCTGGCTGGCCGTGTACGACATCGCCCGCCGGACCGTCCGCGGCACCGGCCTGCCGCGTTACGCCGCCGCGTGCCTGCTGACCGGATACGCCTGGCTCGCGGTGGCCGGGACGCTGTGGACCGTCGCCGGTCGCCCCGAGGACCAAGGGATGTACGACGCGGCCCTGCACGCGGTGTTCCTCGGGTTCGTCATATCCATGGTGTTCGGGCACGCTCCGGTGATCCTGCCCGCCGTCCTGCGCATCCGGCTCCCCTACCACCCGCTGCTGTACGGGCCGCTCGCCCTGCTGCACGCCGCGGTGCTGATCCGCGTCGCGGGCGACCTCGCCGACGCGGGACCCGTGCGCGCGGCGGGCGGCGTGCTCGGCGAGGTGGCGCTGATGGGTTTCGCCTGCTGCGCCGTTGCCGCCTCGCGCCTGTCCCGTTCCTCCCCAGCCGACCCCAGGACGGGGCCTGGGTGACATCGGTCGACGTGAAGGTCGAGCGCCACCGAAGCCGCCGCGCAGTCCGCGTGCCGGCCGGCACGCCGTCTCCAACGCGATGGTGCCGACCTGGCTCGCGGTGACCGTGAAGTTCGCGCGGGACCGTCTTCCCGGCGCCGACCAGGTGCCGGTGCGCATTCTCCTGCTGGGCGCGGTCACCAACGCCATCGTCACCTGGACCGAGCACTTCAGCACCGCGCTGCTGCGGCGGCCGTCGCCCGGGCGGTGTGGCAGGTGTTCCGGCCTCGCCGTGCTGGAAGTGGCCGTGCTGCACGGTTCCAGTGGCGGCGGCGCCGTACTGGGGACCGCAGGGGCCGTCCTGATCTGCGGCGACATCATCGTCCACGTCGGCACGCTGATCGCACGGTCGCGGCGATCGCCCGGCGGCCGGTCCGCCCACGTGGCCGCCCGTCCGGCGCGCTCAGACGCCCGAGGACAGCGGCAGCTCGCCTGTCACTCCCTCGTGCCGGTCGTGACCGGCCTCGTCGTCACCGGTCCATCGTCGACGGCGACGCGTCCAGAGGGCCTCGGCTCACAGGTCGCCCGGTGCGCGGGGCGCGTCCGCCTCGTCGCCGAGGCTGAGGAGCAGAGTGCGCAGGGCCGCGGCGAGGGCGTCCTGCTGGTCCCGGTCGAGCGCGGCGAGGATGCGTCGCTCGTTGTCGATGTGGGCGGCGACGGCGCGGTCGATGAGCTCGCGGCCGGCGGGTGTGAGCGCGACGACGACGGTGCGGCGGTCGGCGGGATCGACGTCGCGCGTGATGTAGCCCTTGGCGACGAGCCGGTCGAGCCGGTTGGTGACGGCGCCGGAGGTCACCATGGAGGAGCGGGCCAGCATGCCCGCGGTCATGCCGTCGGGGAGACCGGCGCGCCGGAGGGTGGCCAGGACGTCGAACTCGCCCTTCTCCAACCCGAACTCGTTGAACAGCGCCTTGAGCTCGCGCTCGATGAGCCGGGTCGCCCGAGAGAGACGGCCGAGCACTCGCATGGGGGACGCGTCGAGGTCAGGGCGGGCGCGGGCCCACTGCTCCACGATGAGGTCAACGGCGTCACGCTCCACGGCCACTCCTCAGCGTTGCACTGTCCGCCATCACGCTCACCGCCCCACCGGCGTCGGCGCTGAACGTTCAGCGTTGGAAGGTTATTCGCGGGCCGCCGCCTCCTGCCTGCCGCGCCGACGTTCCCCTTGAAGACCTTGTCCCCGACAGCCACAGAGAACGTGGCGGTCCAGCGGGCGCCCGGCGGGCAGGGCGGGAGGCGGCCGCGCCCAGCACGATCACGGCGAGCCGCACCAAATCGACCCCGGCGTCCAGCAGGCGCCGCAGCTGGACCGGTTCGGGCTCCATGACGCACAGGTCGGCGCGACGAACCACTCACTGTCGCGGGCCGCCGCGGTCAGGTTGGGGCACAGCCCGTAGCCGGTGAACAGCACCGGCTTCGCTAGGCGCGTGACGCAGAGGTCACGTTGGATGCAGCGTGGCAGCAGTGGTCGGGCGGTGTTCCGCTCTTCACGCCGAATCAGTGATCAACGAGAGCGATGTCGACGCCTCGGGCGACCAAGTCCCGGCCAGGACGCGCGTTGGTCACACGGGGTCGAGCCGGGCGCGCAGGAGGCAGAACTCGTTGCCCTCGGGGTCGGCCAGGACGTGCCAGCTTTCGTTGCCGGTCTGTCCGATGTCGACGGGCTTGGCACCGAGAGCGAGCAGCCGTTCCAGCTCGGCGTCCTGGTCGCGGTCGGTGGCGTTGACGTCGAAATGCATGCGGAGCTTCGCCGGCCGGGGGTCGGTGGTCGGGCTGAGGACGATGGTGGGCTGCGGTCCTCCGAAACCGGTGTCGGGCGGACCGATCTCGATGCTGCCGTCCTCCTCGCGACCGAGCTCGACGTAGCCGAGGACCTCGCTCCAGAACGCGGCCAGCCGCTCGGGGTCAACCGCGTCGATGACCAGTTCACTGATCCGGCATGCCATGGCCGCCACTATACGGACCCGACGGTTTCGGCCGCGGACGCCCAACAACTCGTTACGCACGCTTCATAACCGTGCTCGGACGCCGCGCGGCCGTCGCCCGGGCGTCGCACATCCATGCGAGCCTGCGGCGGCCCGCGCCGCACAACGGCGCGTTCCTTGTGAAGTACAGACCGGGAGCAGCAGGACGGGGCCCACGACAGCTAGTCAAGGCCGAACACCGCGGAGACGCGGCGCGTGAGTTCCTCCTCGGTCTCACCGAAATCCACACTGAGCCCGTGAAGGCCCAGTTCCCGGAGCTGCTCGGTCAGCCGGTCGGTGAACAAGGCGTCGCGCTGGAGAAGGTTGCGCAACGCACGCTGCGGGTCACTGGTCTTGGCGAGGAACGCCCATGCCGGGCCGCCGCGACGGTCGAACACTTCCCGGCGGAACCGGGGGGTCGGCAGCAGCCACACGGCATGACGCGCATCGGCGAGCAGCGGCCGGACGAGACCTGGCAGGAGTCGAAACCCTTCGGCGACCACCGGCCGATCTGAAGGGAGGGCGAGAAGGTCCTGGACGATCAAGTGGAATCCCTCGCCGTGGAACCAGTGGAAGGTGTCGAGCATCTCGCGCGGACTTCTCGACACCCACCGTTCGTCCAGGTCCATGGCGGCGAACTCGGCCAGGTAGGGGGCTGTGTCCGCGGGCATGCGGCGGGTGTGGTCGGGCATGGCCGCGTCGGTGTCGTACAGGCGCATTCCATACCGGTCGGCGATACGCCGGGCGATCGTGGATTTCCCGGCCCCGCTGCCGCCGCCGATCCAGTAGACGTGGCGCAGCCGCTCCCGCCGAAGGTCGGGAGAAGGCGTTTCGTGCAGCGCAGGGTGCATTACCGGCTCCTGTCGAGTGCCTACCGGCTTGCGCGACGGCGTTATCGGCAAGCGATGCGACTCCGTCCACAACTACATCGCAGCGCTGCTCAGCACGACAGCCGGTCGGTTCCGGCCGCACCGCAAGCGCCGCACCGGACCGTCCGCGCCTCGGCTCAGCGGCAGATGTTCTGGTAGGGCAGCTCGACCACGTGGTGCCGCCACTCGGCCTTCGTAAGAGGACCGGCGATGCCGCACAGATGCGCTACGGCCTCCTTGGGGTCGAGGACGTGTTCGCGGAGGGTGAGGTCCCGGCCGACGCTGAGGAGCCGGCGGCCGTCGGGAGTGAAGGCCAGCTCGTCCACGGCGTCGCCGTGGCCGGTCAGCGGTCGGCTGATCTCCCTGCGTGTGGACAGGTCCCACAGGCGGATGTTGCCGGGCCGTCGGGGAAACGCCCGTTCTCCGATGGCCAGGTACCGGCCGTCCGGGGAGAAGGCGGCGGCGCCGATCTTCAGGCCCTGCCCGAGCGGGGGCAAGGGGGCGCCCAGACGGCGCTGAGTCCGGACGTCCCACAGGGAGATCTCGCCATAGACGCTCTCGGTCACCGCCGTGCGGCCGTCGGGGCTCAGGGCCTTGATGGTCTTGGTCTCGGGATGGGGCTCGGCGAGCGGACGCCCCGACGGGAACGCATAGGCGCCGATGCCGCCGCCCACCACCACGGCCGAGCCGTCGGGCGTGAACTCCACGCCCGGTATCCCGCGGCCCGGCGGCGTGCCGGTGACCTTGCGGATCGGCTTGCCGGACACGTCGGCGTAGTACAGGGACATCGCCTCGCCGTGGACGAGGACCAGGGCGAGGCCCGTACCGTCGGGCGATATCGCCATGCTGATCAGGCCGCCGGGTCCGATCGGGTCGAACCGCACCGTGCTGATCTTCCGACGTCGCCTGGTGTCCCAGACGTCCACGGCCCGTATGGGCTTGACGTCGGTGACCGGTATGGCGAGGAGCCCGCCGTTCGGGGTCATCGCCATCGGAACCTCGTCGCCGGAGGACCTGCCGGGCGCGTACCTGATCGTCCAGTGCGCGGCGTTCCGGCGGCGGACGTCCCACACGCGGATCTCGCCGCCGTCCCGAACGGCCAGGGTGCCGCCGTCGTCGCTGATCGTGACGGGGTCCTGGTCCGAGGTCGCGAAGGTCGAGAGGCCGTCGGGACCTCCCGTGTCCAGGATCAGCCGCGGCCGGGTGTAGAAGCCGACGTCGAGGGACGTCACCGCGCCCAGGGAGTCGACGCACCGCAGCGTCCTGTCGTCCGGGCCGAACCGTACGTCCGTGCAGTCCCCCGCCTTCCGGTCGGTCCGCATGACCGGCGGGCCGGTCCTCCTCGGCTGGTCCAGCCGGTACAGGGCGAGTCCGGTGGCGATGTACCGGCCGTCGTCGCTGAAGGCGAGCTGGTCGGAGGAGACCCTGTCGAACGAGGCCCGCTCCAGCCCGGTGGCGACGTCCAGGACTTTGATGAGGTCCCCCACCTCGACCGCGAGGAGCGAGCCGTCCGGGCTGAACGTCGTGAACCGCGGCCGCTCCTTCTCCGACCCCGTGGGCAGCCACGGGGCGGACAGTTTCCGGCGGGTCGCGACGTCCCACATCTCCACCCGACCGCCGATGGCCACGACGGCCCGCCGGTCGCCCGCGGCGACGTCGAACCCCGAGGCCACGCCGTCCCAGCGCAGGATCCGGACTCCCTTGTAGGGGTCCCACAGTTCGGTGCCGTCGCCCGTGCCGGCCAAAAGCAGCCCTCCGCTGCGGCTGAACCGGATCAGGTTCAGCTTCTCCCCGAACTCGGGGCCGATCGGCCGCCCGCCGTCCACGCTCCAGAGCCGCACCTTGCCGTTGACGCCCAGGACGGCGAGGGTCTTGTTGTCGCGGCTGAGCGCCACATCGACGTACCCCTCCCCCACGCCGGAGATCACCCGGGTGCGCCGCCGGGTCTTCATGTCCCAGAACCGGACGCTCCCCTTGTCCGCCGTGAGGACGGTGCGGCCGTCCTCGCTGAGCCTGACGCGGGTGTCGCCGCGACTGACGTCCGGCGGGGTGAACAGGTCGTCCTCCCACTGGTGAACCGCGCTCAGCACGGCTCGGCGGGTCTCCTGGTTGTCGGCCAGGGCCGCCGCCGCGGCGGCCAGACGGCGCCCCGTGCGGGGATCCGTGCCGCGCAGGTGCTCGGAGGTGAGGGCGAGCCGGCGGGCGATGGCCTCGTCACGCTGGCGGATGACGGTCTGCCGCTGCTCGGCGACGGCGCCGAGGGCGCCCAGCGAGACCATGAGCAGCACCGCCAGGGCGGCGCTGACGAGGGCGCGGCGCCTGGTCCGCCGCCTGCCGAGGCCGGTGCCGGCGTCCAGGAAGGCGCGTTCGACGTCGTTCAACGTCAGATATCGCCGGCCGGTCGCCGCCCACTGCAGGGCGCGCTGCAACGGCGTGCCCTGGTAGAGGTCGCTGTTCTTGCGGCCGTGCGCGTCCCACAGCAGCGCGGCGTCGGCGAGGTCGTGGTGCACGGCCAGGCCGTCGCGTTCGCTGTCGATCCAGGCGCGCAGCCGCGGCCAGGCCCGCAGCAGCGCGACGTTCGCGATCGCCACGGTGTCGCCGTCGCGGACCAGCAGCCCGGCCGAGGCGAACCGTTCGACCACCTGCCGGGCCGCCGGGATGCCGGAGAACTCGGCGACCCCGGCCCGGCGCAGCGTGTCGTCCGCGCCGTCGCCCGGCAGCACCATCCGCAGCAGCACGTGCGGGACGGCCTCCTGCCCGGCTCGGTCCAGCCGCTCGAACACGGCTTCGGCGGCGTCGGCGAGCGAAGGGGCGGGCGACCACGACCGCGGCCGCACCGCCGCGGCGGCCCGGCCTCCCTCGGCGAGCAGCCGCCCGGTCTCGTCGGACCCGCCGACCAGGGCCAGCAGCACGTCGCGCGCGGCGGGCCGGGCGCCGGGGTCCTTGGCGAGCGCGGCGGCCGCCACCGACCGCAACCGGTCCGGAAGAACGCTCAGGTCGGGCGCCCCGTGCACGATCTCGTGCATCAGCTGCGGCAGGTCGCTCCCCTTGAACGGAGGCTCGCCGAGCGCCGCGAACAGCACCACCGCGCCCCACGCCCACACGTCCGAGGCGGTGCTCGCCCGCCCGCCCTGGAACAGCTCGGGGGCCATGTACCGCGGTGTGCCCTTGAGCCCGCCGACCGCGCTGCGCGTGCCCTCGGCCGTGCGGGCGATGCCGAAGTCGATGACCCGCGGTCCGTCCGGGCCGAGGAGGATGTTGGCGGGTTTCAGGTCGCGGTGCACCACCCCCGCCCCGTGGATGGCGGTCAGCGCCGTGGCGACTCCGATCGCGAGCCGGTGCAGCTCGTCGCCTCCGAACGGGCCGTTCGCCGCCACGGCGGCCTGCAGGTCCGGCCCGGACACGAACTCGCTCACCACGTACGCGGGCGTGGCGTCCAGGTCGGCGGCGAGGACCCGCGCGGTGCAGAACGAGGCCACCCGCCGCGCCGCGGCGACCTCCTTGGCGAGCATGTCCCGCTTCCCCTCGCCGACCAGCTCGCCGTGCAGCGCCTTGATCGCCACCCGGGTCCCGTCGGCCGCGTAGGCCTCGTAGACCACTCCCTGCCCTCCGGATCCCAGTCGGCCCGCCAGCCAGTACTCGCCGATCTGCCGAGGATCACCAGAGATCAGGGGCTCAGCCATGATCACCCTCCTTTCGCCTATAGAGACGGCGATCTCGTCGAGTCGGTTGGTCCCGTCCGATGTCGGTCACGCCGACCTGCCGGGATGGCCTTCGGCGGAGCGGCCGCGGCGGTCGTCGCTTTCCGGTGCGCATGCCTCGGAAAGGCGTCAGTGTGCGAGCGGGCGTAGCAGTGCGGAGGTTTTCCACTGCCTCGACGTTGGGCTTGGGATCTGGTCCCGGACGCGCCGTTCGCGGCGGTTCAGCGCGCTGCGGGCGCCGCTAGCACGAGGGCGGCGGCGGATTCGCCCGGGGGCGGTCACATCGTGCCGGGTCGATCCGTCAATGAGGTGCAACAGCCCCCTATGGCAGGGAGAACTCATGGAAGCCCGTCTCAACTTCTACGGCACCCCCGTCGGGGCCAAGTGCGTGAAGCACCTCCAGGCGGCGGCCAAGGTCATCATGGACTCGGCGCTGCCGGCCGCGACGCGGCACCTGGTGGAGATCCGCGCCAGCCAGATCAACGGCTGCGGTGTCTGCGTCGACATGCACACCAAGGACGCCGCGCACGCGGGGGAGAGCGCGACTCGCCTCAACCTGGTGGCGGTCTGGCGGGAGGCGACGGTTTTCACCGAGGCCGAGCGGGCCGCGCTGGAGCTCGTCGAGCAGGGCACTCGCATCGCCGACGCCGCCGGCGGTGTCAGCGACGACGCCTGGGCGAACGCGGCCAAGCACTACGACGAGGACCAGCTCGCCGCCCTGGTGGCCCTCATCGCACTCATCAACGCCTGGAACCGCCTGAACGTCATCACCCAGCAGCCCGCCGGCAACTACCAGCCCGGCCAGTGGGGATGACCGGCACCTCCTCGCGGGGCGGTCCGCAGACCGCCTCCCGGCCTCCCGCGAGCACCGCGAGGGGGTCGGCGTAGGGCGAGGATCGCCGCGAAACCCGCCCGATGACGCCGGGCGGGATCGCGGCGGGCCGACACGGCCCGCCGAACACCTCCCGGCGCTGGCCGGCGGGGGACGCGCGCGGGCCCTGGGCAACCGTGGCGCGCCGTGGCAGTATGGCCGAGATGGCCAGCAGAGCAACCGAGGAGCAGCGCCTGC
The DNA here is from genome assembly GCA_003001795.1 of Actinomadura viridilutea. Classification (GTDB taxonomy): domain Bacteria; phylum Actinomycetota; class Actinomycetes; order Streptosporangiales; family Streptosporangiaceae; genus Spirillospora; species Spirillospora viridilutea. The sequence continues at coordinate 232,128 of PVNI01000004.1, forward strand.
GCGACCTCGCGCTGCTGCGGCGCGTCCGGGACCGGATCGACCGGGAGTACGCGCAGCCGCTGGACGTCGAGGCGCTCGCGCGCGGGGTGAACATGTCGGCGGGGCATCTCAGCCGCCAGTTCCGGCGCGCCTACGGCGAGTCGCCGTACTCCTATCTGATGACGCGCCGCATCGAGCGCGCGATGGCGCTGCTGCGGCGCGGAGACCTCAGCGTCACCGAGGTCTGCTTCGCTGTGGGCTGCTCGTCTCTGGGCACCTTCAGCACCCGTTTCACCGAGCTGGTCGGCGTGCCGCCCAGCGTCTACCGGCGCCAGGCGCGCACCACGGCGGGGATCCCCTCGTGCGTGGCGAAACAGGTCACCAGACCGATCAGGAATCGAGAAGCGCAGGTCGCAGAGCCGCAACTAGCCTGACGGCCATGGAACTCACCATTCACCACAGCTTCCTTCCGCACAGCGACCCGGAAGCCTCCCTGGCCTTCTACCGCGACACCCTCGGCTTCGAAGTCCGCAACGACGTCGGCTACGGCGGAATGCGGTGGATCACCGTCGGCCCCAAGGGGCAGCCGGACACGTCCATCGTCCTGCACCCGCCGGCCGCCGACCCCGGCGTCACCGAGGACGAGCGCCGCACCATCGCCGAGATGATGGCCAAGGGCACCTACGCGATGATCGTCCTGGCGACGAAGGACGTGGACGGCGTGTTCGAGCGGCTGCAGGCCGGCGACGCCGAGGTCGTCCAGGAGCCGATGGACCAGCCGTACGGGGTCCGCGACTGCGCCTTCCGCGACCCCGCGGGCAACCTGATCCGTATCCAGGAGCGACGCTGAACCGTCCGGCGGTCGCGGCGCCCCGCGCGGACGGCGCCGTGACGCGGCCGCGCGGCGGCCGCCGAGCGACCGCCCCCGACCGCACCGGAACCGGAGACCGATGAGTGCCGCCCCACGCCCTCGCGCGCAGCGCCGTCGCGACACCGAGCACCGCCTCGCCCACGACGTCGACGTCTGGGTGGCCAGCGCCTCGCCGGACGGCGCGCCGTACCTGGTGCCGCTGTCCTTCGACTGGGACGGCGAGTCGCTGCTGCTGGCCACGCCGGCGGACAGCCCGACCGGCCGGAACCTGGCCGCCACCCGGGTCGCCCGGCTGGCGCTCGGCCACACCCGCGACGTGACCATGATCGAGGGAGAGGTCGAGGTCCTCGAGATCGACGCGCTGCCGCGGGACCGCGGCGACCGGTTCGCCGCGCGCACCGGCTTCGACCCGCGCGCGCTGGCCACGCCGTACCGCTGGTTCCGCGTCGTCCCGCGCCGCATCCAGGCGTGGCGCGAGGAGAACGAGCTGGCCGGTCGGGAGCTGATGCGCGACGGCCGCTGGCTGGTGTGACGCCCGGGCCGGCCCCGCCGATCGCCCGGCCGGACCACGGCCGAGGAGCGTACATACTGCTCAGAGCCCGTCAAGGCACGCCCGGCCGCGCCGACGAAGATCACCAAGGCGGCCCGCCGCACGGATGGAGACACCATGAGCAAGGCCGAGAGCGGGGACGCGCAGCCGCACGTCGCCGACAGCCATGATCTGATCCGCGTGCACGGCGCGCGGGAGAACAACCTCAAGAACATCAGCGTCGAGATCCCCAAGCGCCGGCTGACGGTGTTCACCGGCGTGTCCGGTTCGGGGAAGAGCTCGCTGGTGTTCGGCACGATCGCGGCCGAGTCGCAGCGGCTGATCAACGAGACCTACAGCGCGTTCGTGCAGGGCTTCATGCCGTCGCTGTCGCGGCCCGAGGTCGACGTGCTCGACGGCCTGACCACGGCGATCATCGTGGACCAGGAGCGGATCGGCGCCAACGCCCGCTCCACGGTCGGCACCGTCACCGACGCCAACGCGCTGCTGCGCATCCTGTTCAGCCGGCTGGGGGAGCCGCACGTCGGCCCGCCCAACGCGTTCTCCTTCAACGTCCCCTCGGTCCAGGCCAAGGGCGCGATCACCGTGGAGCGCGGCAACCGCAAGGCCGAGAAGGTGACCTTCAGCCGGGCCGGCGGGATGTGCCCGCGGTGCGAGGGCATGGGCTCGGTCACCGACTTCGACCTGTCCCAGCTGTACGACGCCGACAAGTCGCTGAGCGAGGGCGCGCTCACGATCCCCGGCTACAGCATGGACGGCTGGTACGGCCGCATCTTCAAGGGCTGCGGGTTCTTCGACCCGGACAAGCCGATCCGGGAGTTCACCGAGGCCGAGCTGCACGACCTGCTCTACAAGGAGCCGACCAAGATCAAGGTCGACGGCATCAACGTGACGTACGAGGGGCTGATCCCGCGGATCCAGAAGTCCTTCCTGTCCAAGGACCGCGAGGCGATGCAGCCGCACGTCCGGGCGTTCGTGGACCGCGCGGTCACCTTCAAGCCCTGCCCCGAGTGCGACGGCACCCGGCTCAACGCGGCGGCCCGCTCCTCGAAGATCAAGGGGATGAGCATCGCCGACGTCTGCGCGATGCAGATCAGCGACCTGGCCGAGTGGATCCGCGGCGTCGACGACCCGTCGGTGGCGCCGCTGCTCGCCACGCTGCGGCGCACCCTGGACTCGTTCGTGGAGATCGGGCTGGGCTATCTGTCGCTGGACCGGCCGTCCGGCACGCTGTCGGGCGGCGAGGCGCAGCGCGTCAAGATGATCCGCCATCTCGGCTCCTCGCTGACCGACGTCACCTACGTCTTCGACGAGCCGACCGCGGGGCTGCACCCGCACGACGTCCAGCGGATGAACGACCTGCTGCTGCGGCTGCGGGACAAGGGCAACACGGTGCTCGTCGTGGAGCACGAGCCGGAGACGATCGCGATCGCCGACCACGTCGTCGACCTCGGCCCCGGCGCCGGCACGGAGGGCGGCACCGTCTGCTTCGAGGGCACCGTCGAGGGGCTGCGGGCCAGCGGCACCCTCACCGGCCGCCACCTCGACGACCGGGCCGCCCTCAAGGAGACGGTCCGCAAGCCCACCGGCGCGCTGGAGATCCGCGGGGCGACCGCGCACAACCTGCGGAACGTCGACGTCGACATCCCGCTCGGGGTGCTGGTCGTCGTCACCGGCGTGGCCGGCTCGGGCAAGAGCTCCCTGGTGCACGGGTCGATCCCGGCGGACGCGGGCGTGGTGGCGATCGACCAGAGCGCGATCAAGGGGTCGCGGCGGAGCAACCCGGCGACCTACACGGGGCTGCTGGACCCGATCCGCAAGGCGTTCGCCAAGGCGAACGGCGTGAAGCCGGCCCTGTTCAGCGCCAACTCCGAGGGCGCCTGCCCCGCCTGCAACGGCGTCGGCGTCATCTACACCGACCTGGCGATGATGGCGGGCGTCAGCACCACCTGCGAGGAGTGCGAGGGCAGGCGGTTCCAGGCCTCGGTGCTGGAGTACAAGCTCGGCGGCCGCAACATCAGCGAGGTCCTCGCGATGTCGGTGGCGGAGGCCGAGGAGTTCTTCGGCGCCGGGGAGGCGCGCACGCCGGCCGCGCACGCCGTCCTCGAGCGGCTCGCCGACGTCGGGCTCGGCTACCTCACCCTCGGCCAGCCGCTCACCACGCTGTCCGGCGGGGAGCGGCAGCGGCTCAAGCTGGCCGTCCACATGGGCGAGAAGGGCGGCGTCTACGTGCTGGACGAGCCCACCGCGGGCCTGCACATGGCGGATGTACAGCACCTGCTCGGCCTGCTCGACCGGCTCGTCGACTCCGGCAAGTCGGTCATCGTCATCGAGCACAACCAGGCGGTCATGGCGCACGCCGACTGGATCATCGACCTCGGTCCCGGCGCCGGCCACGACGGCGGCCGGATCGTGTTCGAGGGCACGCCCGCCGACCTCGTCGCCGCCCGCTCGACCCTCACCGGCCGGCACCTGGCGGCCTACGTCGGCGCCTGACACCGGCCGTCCTCCCGCGGCGATCATCGTCCGGGGGGCGGTGGGGGGTGTCCGGCGGGGAGGTGGCGCGACTAGCGTGAATCCGTGAGCGTCTACACCCCGGCGGGCAGGGAGCTGGCCACGTCCGTGCTGGCCGCGCTGGACGCCGCCGGGTTCAAGGGGCTGGACGTCGCCCAGGACCCGCGCTGGCCCGACAGCGTCGGCGACGGCGGCTTCCGCCTGCGCGGTCGCGGCGACAAGGTCGAGGTGTTCTATGCCGCCGACGCCGAATGGCCGGACGACGCGTACCTGCGTCACCGCATCGCGGCCATGATGCTCGGCGCCATTGCCGAGGTGCTCATCGCCTGGGGTTTTCCCTTTACCGTGCACCCCGCCTCCGGCGCGGGTTCCGGGATCCCCGCGGCCGCCGAGTCCGGTGCGACCCTCCTGGTGCACGCCCGGCCCGGGCAGCCCTACACCACGAGGTCCTAGCCGCCGACGGGCCGCCCCGCGGCCCGTCGGCGGCTGGAATCCGCGTCCGGCGGCGAGGATGATGGCCCGATGACGTCCCATGGCCGCGCGCCGCATCACGACGCAAGGGAGCACGGCGCCCGCGAAGGCGATGCGGGGCGCAGGGCCCGCTCGGCGACCTGGGGGACGGCGGCGCGGGCCACCGCGCACTGCCTCACCGGGTGCGCGATCGGCGAGGTGCTGGGCATGGTGCTCGGCACGGCGCTGGGCTGGCACGGCGCGGCGACCGTGGTGCTGTCGGTGGCCCTGGCGTTCGTGTTCGGATACGCGCTGACCATGCGCGGAGTGCTGCGCGCCGGCGTCGGCTTCCGCGCGGCCCTCGGCGTCGCGTTCGCCGCCGACACGGCGTCGATCGCCCTGATGGAGATCCTGGACAACGGGGTCATGGTTGTGGTGCCCGGCGCCTTGGACGCGGGGCTGGACAGCCCGCTGTTCTGGGGGTCGTTGGCGTTCTCGCTGCTGGTGGCGTTCCTGCTGACCACGCCGGTGAACAAGTGGATGATCGGCCGCGGCAAAGGCCACGCGGTCGTGCACCGGTACCACCATTGACCGTTCCTGCCGCCCCTGACCGTTCCTGCCGCCCCTGACCGTTCCTGCCGCCCCGTCCCCCTCCGCGGCGGAGCGGACGGGCTCGCCGCGGGGATCAGTCGAACACGAAGTCGGCCGGGTTCGGCTCGCGGGTGCGGCGCCAGTACTCCAGCAGCGAGAACGGCCAGTTCTGCGAGACACGGCCGTGCCGGTTCTTGTACCAGCTGCGGGCTTCCGGGGCGCCCCATGCCATCAGGGCGTTGCCCGCGTCGACCTCGTCGACGAACCGGGCGCAGACGTCGGGCCGCACTTCCATGGTCTTGTGCGGGCCCTTCAGGAGGGTCTTCACCGCCTCGAGGATGTAGCGGGCGGAGCATTCCGAGAAGAAGATGACGCTGCCGTTCACCACGATGTTGGTGTTGGGGCCGTACATGAGGAACAGGTTGGGGAAGCCGGGGACGGTCATGCCGAGGTAGGCCGTGGCGTCGCCGTCCCATCGGGCGCGCAGGTCCACGCCGCCCCTTCCGATGATCTTCATCGGGGCGAGGAAGTCGCCGGCCTGGAACCCGGTGGCGTAGACGATGACGTCGAACGGCATCTCGCCGCGGCCGGCGACCGCGATCCCGGTCGGCGTGATCCGCTCGATCGGTTCGGTGACGAGCTCGACGTGCGGGCGGCGCAGGGCCGCGATCCAGGCGCCGTTGTCGCGCAGCATGCGCTTCGACGCCGGAGGGTAATCCGGGATCACCTTCGCCCGCAGCTGCGGATCGTCCGGGATCTGCGCGCACAGGTAGCCGGTGAGGCGCGCGCGGAGCTCCTCGTTGGCGGCCGACGCGGCGCGCGGCGCTCCGGAGGCGTCCGGCCGCCAGTCGGGGTCGCGCCGGGCGTAGCGGAGCAGCCCTTCCGCGTACTGGTTGAACAGCCAGAACCGGTACCACTTGGCGTAGCCGGGCACCGCGTCCAGCAGCCAGCTCATCCCCTCGGGGAAGGGCTCGGTGAGCGTCGGGGCCGGGGCCAGCCAGGGCGCGCTGCGCTGGAACACGGCCATGCTCCCGACGGCGTCCACGATCGACGGCACGATCTGCAGGGCGCTGGCGCCGGTGCCGACGACCGCCACACGCTTGCCGCGCAGGTCGACCGAGTCGTCCCACCGGGCCGAATGGAAGGCGGGCCCGGCGAAGGAGTCGCGCCCTTCGATGGCGGGCAGCGCCGGCCGGTTCAGCTGGCCCACGGCGCTGATCACCACGTTGGCGCGCACCGTCTCCGCGGCGCCGTCGGCCGTGCGCAGCCGGACGTCCCAGACGCCGGCCTCCTCGTCGAAGGCCGCCTCGGTCACCTCGGTGCGGAACCGGATGGACGACCGGACGCCGGAGGAGTCGGCGAAGTCCCGCCAGTACTCCAGCAGCGTGTCGCGGTCGGAGTAGTGGTCCGGCCAGTCCGAGCGGGCGGCGAAGGAGTAGCTGTAGAGATGGCTGGGGACGTCGACCCGGCACCCGGGGTAGCGGTTCTCCAGCCAGGTCCCCCCGACGTCCTCGTTCTTCTCGATCACCACGTGGTCGACCCCGGCCTGGCGCAGGCGGTGGGCCGCGAGCAGGCCCGACATGCCGGCCCCGATGACCAGGACCCGGAAGTCCACGCCGGGCGCGAGGTCGTCCTTGCGCCAGTCCGGGGCGCCGGGATCGCCGGACAGCGCGAGCTCCTCGGCGAGGAACTCGGCCTGCTCGTCCGAGCCCTCCCCCGCCAGGTAGCGCATGACGGCCCGCAGCCGGGCCGGGTCGAGGTCCGCGACGGGTTCGATCTCGCCGTCGCGCAGCCGCAGCAGCGTGCGCGCGGCGACGTCGCGGGCGAGCGCGAGCCGTTCGGCGTCCAGGCCCGCGTCGACGGCCATCGGGGCCCGGTCGGGCGCGAACTCGGGCCGCAGCAGCGACACGTCGCCGGTCAGGGCGGCGAGCGCCGCCAGCAGCGACGGCACGTCCGCGACGGCCACGCTCTGCCTGATCTTCTCGTCGTCGGCCTTCCGCAGGGCCGTCAGCCCGTCGTCCCTCACGGCGATTCCTTCACAGCGATGGCTCCCCCGCAGCGCGCGCCGGTGACCGGAGCCCGTCGGCGCCCTTCGTCCGAGAGGCCGCCGCTCGGCGGCCCGTCGAGGCCGAGCGGTCTCCCGCGTCGGCGCCCGACTGCTCGTACCCTCGGCATCGCTCGGGGCGAGATCATGTGCGCAGCCGTTGACGAAGATCTGTCCCGCCTTGATCCGGCGCCGGATGCTCCGGCGCCCCGGCCTCATTCGCCGTTCAGGAACATCTCCAGGGGGAGCGTGGCGGCGCCCAAGGCGACCGCGTCGGGGCCGAGCGTGCACAGTTCGATGGACGTCGTGGCGAACGGGTGCCTCAAGGAGTGGCGGCGGGCGGCGTCGCGGATGGCGTCCAGGTAGGTCTCGCCGAGGAGCAGGCCGGCCCAGCCGCCGAGGATGACGCGTTCGGGGTTGAGCAGGTTGATGAGGCCGCCGATGGCCGCGCCGAGGTAGCGGATGGTCTCGTCGATGATCCGGGCTCCGACGGTGCCGGCGGTCCCGGCCTCCAGGATCAGGGCGGCCAGCGCCGACTCTTGGTCGGCGGCGGCCACCGCCCCGCCCGCCTCGGCGTAGCGTTCGAGCATGGCCTCGGCGCCGACGTACGCCTCCAGGCAGCCGACGTTGCCGCAGCGGCACGTGCGGCCGCACACGACGACCGGGGTGTGGCCCCACTCGCCGGCGGAGGCGGAGGAGCCCCGGTCGGCGGTGCCCTGCGAGATGATCGCGGCGCCGACGCCGGACCCGATCAGCCCGACCACGAGGTTCTGGGTGCCGCGGCCCGCGCCGAACCACAGCTCGGCCCGGCCCATGGTGTTGGCGCCGTTGTCGATGAGCAGCGGCAGGTCGGTGCCCGCGCGCAGCAGGCGTTCCAGCGGCACCCGGTCCCAGCCGAGGGTCTGGGCGTCCACGATCACCTCGGGTCGCTGCTCGACGACGCCGGGCACGCCGATGCCCACGCCGAGGACCGCCTCGCGCGGGACGCCGCCGTCGGCGAGGACCGCGTCGATGCCGGCCAGGATCGCCGCGACGACCTCCGGCGCCGGGTGCCGCGCCGGGTCCATCGGGTAGTCGGCCTTGGCCTGCTCGGTCATCGCCAGGTCGAACAGCTCGACCTGCACCCGCGTCTCCCCCACGTCGACGCCGACGACGTAGCCGTAGTCGGGATTCACCTGCAGCAGCACCCTGGGCCGCCCGACCTCGGAGTCCACCGAGCCGACCTCGGCGACGATCCCCTCGGAGATCAGCTCGCGCGTCACGTTGCTGACCGACGCCTGGCTCAACCCGGTCGCCGCGCTGAGCTCCTGCCTGCTGCGCGGGCCGCTGAAGTACAGCTCCCTGAGCAGGACCGCGCGGTTGCCCCGGCGCAGGTCGCGAACCGTGCCCCGCCTGCGCTGCGCCATGGTGCACCTCCCCCGCCTCGCTCCCATCTTCCTTCAAGCCGTGAAAAAAGTCATCCGGAGGTGTTGACGCCCCCGAGGGCCGGAGATTAAATCAAGGCGTGAAAAAAGGTGTGTTCCCCGTCACACACCGGTCACGCACCTTGTGTCCCCAACCCCCCGAGGACCCTGCATGGGCATCAGACAGATGGCGTCGGCCGCCGCGCTGACGCTGCTCGCCGCGACCACCGTCGCCGCCTGCGGAGGCGGCGGCTCGTCCTCCGCCGGTCCGAAGGAGCTCGTCTACTGGGCGTCCAACCAGGGCACCAGCCTCGACCACGACCGGCGGGTGCTCGAGCCCGAACTGGCCAAGTTCACCCAGCGGACCGGGATCAAGGTCAAGCTGGAGGTGATCGGCTGGCCCGACCTGCTGAACCGCATCCTGGCCGCCACCACGTCCGGCAAGGGCCCGGACGTCCTCAACATCGGCAACACCTGGTCGGCGTCCCTGCAGGCCACCGGGGCGCTGCTGCCGTTCGACGACGCGACGTTCGCCAAGATCGGCGGACGGGACCGGTTCCTCGGCCCCTGCCTGGCCGCCACCGGCGCCGAGGGCAAGCCGCCGACCGCGGTCCCGCTCTACGGCCAGGCCTACGGCCTGTACTACAACAAGAGGCTCTTCCGGGAGGCCGGCATCGACAAGCCTCCGGCGACCTGGAGCGAGCTGGTCGAGGTCGGCAAGAAGCTCACCAAGCCGGGCCAGTGGGGCCTCACGCTGCAGGCCGGGCAGGTCACCGAGAACGCCCACCACGCCGCGATCCTCGGCGCCCAGCACGGCGCCCGGTTCTTCAACGGCGACAAGCCCGCCCTCGCGTCCGACGCCGCTGCCGACGCGATCAAGCAGTACGTGGACCTCATGCAGGTCCACAAGATCGTGAACCCGAGCAACGCGGAGTACACCGACACCGCCAAGTCGCTCAAGGACCTCGCGGACGGCAAGGCCGCGATGTTCATGAACCAGGCGTCCGCGGGCTCGTTCCAGGCGGTCGGCATGAAGATGGAGGACCTCGGCGTGGCCCCCATCCCGATGCCCGACCAGTTCCCGCCCGGCGGCCGGCGGGTGAACAGCTTCGTGGCCGGCATCAACCTCGCGGTGTTCAAGAACACCCGCAACCTGGACGGCGCGCTGAAGTTCGTGCAGTTCATGACCAGCACCGAAGAGCAGGTGCTGCTCAACAAGACCTACGGCTCGCTGCCCACGGTCAAGGACGCCTACGGCGACCCGGCCTTCCAGACCGAGGACGTGAAGGTCTTCCAATACGTGCTGAGCACCACCGCCGAGCCGCTGCCGCAGGTGCCGCAGGAGAGCCAGTTCGAGACCCTGGTCGGCACCGCGATGAAGTCGATGTTCGCCGACGTCGCCGCCGGGCGGACGGTCGACGTCGCGGGCATCAAGGCCAAGCTCGCCCAGGCCGACCAGCAGCTGGCCGCCGGAAGCTGACCCGATGACGGCGCTGCTCGACCAGGCCCCGGCCGCCCCGGCGGCGGGGGACCGCCGCCCGCCGCGCCGCCGGCCGCGCCGCGGCCGCCGGGTCGCCCTGCCCTACCTGCTCCTGCTGCCCGCCCTCGTCCTGGAGCTGCTGGTCCACCTGGTCCCGATGGCGGTCGGCGTCTGGATGAGCTTCCGCAAGCTCACCCAGTTCTACATCCGCAACTGGTCCGCGGCGCCGCACGCCGGGTTCGACAACTACCGGGTGATGCTGGACTTCGACTCCGCGGTCGGCCGCAACCTGCTGCACTCGTTCGGGGTGACGGTGGCGTTCACGGTCCTGTCCGTCGGGGCGGCGTGGCTGCTCGGCACCGCGGCGGCCGTGCTGATGCAGTCCCGCTTCCGCGGCCGCGGCCCGCTGCGGGCATTCTTCCTGGTGCCGTACGCGCTGCCCATGTACGCGGCCGTGATCACCTGGGCGTTCATGCTGCAGCGCGACACCGGCATGGTCAACGGCCTGCTCGGCCGGGACGGGCCGGACGCGCCGTTCTGGCTGATCGGCGGCAACAGCTTCTGGTCGCTGGTCGTGGTGTCGGTGTGGCGGACCTGGCCGTTCGCGTTCCTGATCGTCATGGCCGGGCTGCAGAACATCCCCCGGGACCTCTACGAGGCCGCCGCGCTCGACGGCGCGGGCTGGTGGCGCCAGTTCCGGACGATCACCCAGCCGATGCTGCGCCCGGTCAACCAGGTGCTGCTGCTGGTGCTGTTCCTGTGGACGTTCAACGACTTCAACACGCCGTACGTGCTGTTCGGCGAGTCCGCCCCGCGCGAGGCGTCGTTGATCTCCATCCACATCTACCAGAGCTCGTTCGTGACCTGGAACTTCGGGCTCGGATCGGCGATGTCGGTGCTGTTGCTGCTGTTCCTGCTGCTGGTCACGGCCGCGTACCTGGCGGTGACGTCGCGAAGGAGGCGGATCCATGCGTGAGCCGCGCTGGGTGGGCTGGGCCCGCCGGCTGGTGCTGGGGGTGCTGGCGCTGTTCACCGGGCTGCCGCTGTACGCCATGGCCGCCTCGGCGGTCAAACCGCTGGGCGACGTGCAGCGCGACTGGCGCTGGATCCCCTCGACGATCACGTTCCGGCCGTTCGCCGACATCTGGACGACGATCCCGCTCGGCCGCTACTTCCTCAACAGCCTGGTGGTCTCGGGGGCGGCCACCGCGCTGTCGGTCGCCATCGCGATCCTCGCGGCCTACGCGATCAGCCGGTTCCGCTTCCCGGGCCGCCGGGTGTTCTCGATCACCGTGCTGTCCACCCAGATGTTCCCCGGCATCCTGTTCCTGCTCCCGCTCTTTCTCATCTTCGTGAACATCGGCAACGCCACCGGGGTCGCGCTGTACGGCTCGCGGCTCGGGCTCGTGCTGACCTACCTGACGTTCTCGCTGCCGTTCGCCATCTGGATGCTCGCCGGGTACTTCGACTCGATCCCGAAGGAGCTCGACGAGGCCGCGCTGGTCGACGGCACCGGCCCGGTCGGCGCGCTGCTGCGGGTCGTGGTGCCCGCCGCGACCCCCGGGATCGTCGCCGTCGCCATCTACTCGTTCATGACCGCCTGGGGAGAGGTGCTGTTCGCGTCCGTCATGACCGATTCCAACACCCGGACCCTCGCGGTCGGGCTGCAGGAGTATTCGACCGAGGTCCAGGTCTACTGGAACCAGGTCATGGCCGCCTCGCTCATCGTTTCGGTGCCGATCGTCGCCGGATTCCTGCTGCTGCAGCGCTTCCTCGTCGCCGGCCTCACCGCGGGCGCCGTCAAATGACCGGTCATCGAGCCGTTTTCTAGGAGAAGAACCGCCGTGAATTTTCCCGCCGACTTCCTTTTCGGTGCCGCGACCGCGGCCTACCAGATCGAGGGCGCGGTCACCGCGGACGGCCGGGGGCCGTCCATCTGGGATGACTTCTGCCGCGTCCCCGGCGCCATCGCGGGCGGCGACACCGCTGACACCGCCTGCGAGCACTACCACCGCTGGCGGGAGGACGTCGCGCTGATGCGGCGGCTGGGCCTGGACGCCTACCGGTTCTCCGTCGCCTGGCCCCGCGTCATCCCCGACGGCGCCGGCGCGGTCAACGGCCTGGGACTGGACTTCTACGACCGCCTCGTCGACGCGCTGCTCGACGCGGGCATCCGGCCGTTCGTCACCCTCTACCACTGGGACCTGCCGTCGGCGCTGCAGGCGCGGGGCGGCTGGCCCGCCCGGGACACCGCGGCGCGCTTCGCCGACTTCGCGGCGGTCGTCGCCGCCCGGCTGGGCGACCGCGTCACCGACTGGACGACCGTCAACGAGCCGCTGTGCACGGCCTGGATCGGGCACCTGGAGGGGCGCTTCGCCCCGGGCGTGCGCGACCTGCGCCAGGCGGTGCACGCCTCGCACCACCTGCTCCTCGCGCACGGCCTGGGCGCGGCGGCGGTACGGGCGCACGCCGCCGCCAAGCCCTCGATCGGCCTGGTCAACAACCTCAGCCCGATCGAGCCGGCGTCCGACCGCGACGAGGACGTGCGGGCCGCGGTCCGGGCCGACGGCCACGTCAACCGCTGGTGGCTGGACCCGGTCCACGGGCGCGGCTACCCCGCCGACATGATCGAGGTGTACGGGGTCGAGCCGCCGGTGCGGGCGGGCGACCTGGAGGCCATCGCGGCCCCCGTCGAGTACGACGGGCTCAACTACTACTTCCGGCAGATCGTCGAGGACGACCCGACCGGTCCCGTCCCGTACGCGCGGCAGGTGCCGGTGCCCGGAGCGCGCGTGACCGCCATGGGCTGGGAGGTCCACGCCCCGGGCCTCACCGAGCTGCTGCTGCGGCTGCGCGACGAGTACGGCGCCGCCCGGATCTACATCACCGAGAACGGCTCGGCGTGGGACGACAAGGTCGGCGCCGACGGCTCGATCAACGACGCGGACCGGATCGCCTTCCTCGAGGACCACCTCGACGCCGTCGCCCGCGCCCTCCGGCACGGCGTACCGGTCAAGGGCTACTTCGCCTGGTCGCTGCTGGACAACTTCGAATGGGCCGACGGCCTGGACAAGCGCTTCGGGCTCGTCCACGTCGACTACGCCACCCAGACCCGAACGATCAAGGCCAGCGGTCACCGCTACGCCGAGATCATCCGCAGTCGCCACCCCCGACGAGGAGCACCATGAGGAATCTGAGACGGGGGCCTGCCTGGACCGCCTCGGCGGTCCTGGCGGCCCTGCTCGTCGCCCCCGCCGCCCCCGCACACGCCGCCGCGTGCGGCTCCGCCAACGCCGCGCTGAACAGGCCGGCGACCGCCTCGTCCGTCGAGAGCGCCGCGTACCCCGCCTCGGCCGCCGTCGACGGCGACTCCGGCACCCGCTGGTCCAGCCAGTTCTCCGACCCGCAGTGGCTCCAGGTCGACCTCGGCTCCGTCCAGACCGTCTGCAAGGTGGACCTGAGCTGGGAGGCCGCCTACGGCAGGGACTTCAAGGTCCAGGCGTCGTCCGACGGCCAGTCCTGGACCGACCTGGTGTCCGTCACCGGCGGGACGGGCGGCACCGTGTCCTACAACGTGTCCGGCTCGGGGCGTTACGTCCGCGTGTACGGCACCGCGCGCGGCACCCCCTGGGGCTACTCGCTGTGGGAGTTCGGCGTCCACGTCGAAGGCGGCGAGGAGCCGCCGATCACCGGCGGCGGCGACCTCGGGCCCAACGTGCACGTCTTCGACCCGTCGATGCCGTCCTCGACCATCCAGGCCCAGCTGGACCAGATCTTCCAGCAGCAGGAGCGGGCCCAGTTCGGCACCGGACGGCACGCCGTCTTCTTCAAGCCCGGCCGCTACAGCGGACTGAACGCGCAGATCGGCTTCTACACGTCCGTGCACGGCCTCGGCCGCAACCCCGACGACGTGCACATCGACGGCGACATCACCGTCGACGCCGGATGGTTCAACGGGAACGCCACGCAGAACTTCTGGCGCTCCACCGAGAACCTGTCGCTCACCCCCGTGAACGGCACCGACCGGTGGGCCGTCTCCCAGGCCGCGCCGTTCCGCCGCATGCACATCCGCGGCGGCCTCAACCTGGCGCCGACCGGGTACGGCTGGGCCAGCGGCGGCTACATCGCCGACAGCAAGATCGACGGGACGGTGAGCCCGTACTCGCAGCAGCAGTGGTACACCCGCGACAGCTCCATCGGCGGCTGGCTCAACGGCGTGTGGAACATGGTGTTCTCCGGCGTCCAGGGCTCGCCCGGCGACACCTTCCCCGAACCGCCGTACACGGACCTGAGCACCACACCGATCAGCCGCGAGAAGCCCTACATCTACCTGGACGGCGATGACTACCGGGTGTTCGTCCCGGCCAAGCGCACCAACGCCCGCGGCACGAGCTGGGAAGGCGGCTCCACGCCCGGCACGTCCATCCCGCTGACGCAGTTCTACGTCGCCAAGCCCGGAGACAGCGCGGCGCGCATCAACGCCGCCCTCGCGCAGGGCCTGCACCTGCTGCTGACGCCCGGCATCTACCACCTGGAGCAGCCGATCCAGGTGAACCGCGCGGGCACCGTCGTGCTGGGCCTCGGCCTGGCGACGCTCATCCCCGACAACGGCGTCACCGCGGTGAAGGTGGCCGACGTGAACGGGGTGCGCCTCGCCGGGTTCCTGGTGGACGCCGGGCCGGTCAACTCGGCCACGCTCGTCGAGATCGGCCCGTCCGGAGCCTCCGCCGACCACGCCGCCGACCCGACGACCGTGCAGGACGTGTTCATCCGCATCGGCGGCGCCGGGGTCGGCAAGGCCACCACGAGCATGGTCGTCAACAGCGACGACGTGATCATCGACCACACCTGGATCTGGCGCGCCGACCACGGCGACGGCGTCGGCTGGGAGACCAACCGCGCCGACTACGGGCTGGTCGTCAACGGCGACGACGTGCTCGCCACCGGCCTGTTCGTCGAGCACTTCAACAAGTACGACGTCCAGTGGTTCGGCGAGCGCGGCCGCACGATCTTCTTCCAGAACGAGAAGGCCTACGACGCGCCCGACCAGGCGGCGATCCAGAACGGGTCGATCCAGGGCTACGCCGCCTACAAGGTCGCCGACTCGGTGAACACGCACGAGGCGTGGGGCCTCGGCTCGTACTGCTACTACAACGTCGATCCCACGATCCGGCAGCACCACGGGTTCCAGACCCCGGTCAAGCCCGGCATCAAGTTCCACCACCTCCTGGTGGTGTCGCTGGGCGGCTACGGCCAGTACAACCACGTGATCAATGACACCGGGGCGCCGACCTCCGGCTCCTCCACCATCCCGTCCGTGGTCGTGTCCTTCCCGTGACGGCCATCCTCCTGGGCCCCGGCGCCGCGTCGGGGCCCAGGAGCCCCTCGCCTTGGGCCCTCGCCTCCCCTTCCTGGAGGAACGCTCACATGAAGCACCGCCCCCGTGCCCTGTCCGTGACACTGACCGCGCTGTCGCTGCTGGCCTCGTTCACCGTGGCCGGCGCGACCCGTCCGGCGTCGGCCGCCGCCTGCGGCACCGCGAACGCCGCATTGAACCGACCGGCCACCGCCTCGTCGGTCGAAAACGACGCTTTTCCCGCCTCCGCCGCCGTCGACGGCAATTCCGCCACCCGTTGGTCCAGCGCTTTCTCCGATCCGCAATGGATCCGAATCGACCTCGGATCGACGCGATCGATTTGCGAAGTCGTCCTCACCTGGGAGGCCGCCTACGCCAGGGCGTTCCACCTGCAGGTCTCCACTGACGGATCGACCTGGACGCCCATCTACACCACCGCCGCCGGCACCGGCGGCACCCAGACGCTCGATGTCACCGGCACCGGCCGCTACGTGCGCATGTACGGCACCGCCCGCGGCACCGGCTACGGCTACTCCCTGTGGGAGATCGCCGTCCACACCGCCGAGGACGACGCCTCCGCCCCGTTCTGGGGCGACGTCTCCACGATCCCGCCCGCGAAGAACGTGCTCATGGTCAAGATCCTCAACCGCACGAACGGCCGGTTCTCCGACGACGAGGTCTTCTGGAGCTACAACGGGGAGGTCCACTCGATCGCCGAGCAGCCGTACTTCGACATGCCGGTTAACACCGCCGGACGGATGTACTTCCATCTCGGCTCGCCCACCAGCGGGTACAGCGACTTCATCGAGTTCACGGTCGGGCCCGACGTGTTCAACGGCAACACCACCAGGGTCGACGGCTTCGGCCTCAAGCTCGCCATGCGGCTGCGCGCCCACGACGGCTACGACGTGTCCGTCGGGGAGGACCTGAGCATCTTCCAGGAGTCCCGCGAGGCCACCTTCCAGCGGTTCATCGACGAGGTGCCGGACGAGTTCGACCATCTCGCCCGGATCGAGGCGCCCTACCGGATCCCCTCGCCGGGCAACTCCCCCGAGTTCCGGCCGGGCGGCGCCTACGCGGACTACTTCACGTCCTACGCCGCGTCGGTCGGCGTCTCGGCCACCACCGCCGAGGTCACGGGGTGCGCCGGCCCGCTGGCCGCGCGCCCCGACATGTGCGCCGCGCTCAACCGGCACGTCGCGACGCTGCCCGAGTCCCAGTGGCGGGACCCGTCGCAGTTCTACAAGGCGGCGCCGGCGAACTACTACGCCAAGTTCTGGCACGACCACGCGATCAACAAGCTGGCGTACGGCTTCCCGTACGACGACTACGCCGACCAGTCCTCGTTCATCTCGCACCGCGACCCGCGGTTCCTGCTGGTCGCCGTCGGCTGGTGAGCCCTCCGGAAACGCCATGAACGCTCGCAGACTCACCTCGGCGCTGGGCGCGCTCCTCCTGATCGTCGCGCTCCCCCTCGTCGCCGTCCCCGCCGACGCGGCGCCCGCCCTGCTGTCGCAGGGCAGGACGGCCACGGCGTCGTCCACCGAGGACGGCGCCCACCCCGCCGCGGCCGCCGTCGACGGCGACACCGGCACCCGCTGGTCCAGTGCGCCCAGTGACCCGCAATGGATCCAGGTCGACCTCGGCGGCACGGCCGCGATCAGCCGTGTCGTGCTCCGCTGGGAGGCGGCCTACGGCAAGGCGTTCAAGATCCAGGTGTCGGCCGACGGATCCACCTGGACCGACGTCTACTCCACCACGTCCGGCACGGGCGGCACGCAGACCTTGGACGTCTCCGGCACCGGCCGCTACGTGCGCGTGTACGGCACCGCCCGCGGCACCGGCCACGGCTACTCGCTGTGGGAGTTCCAGGTCTACGGCGAGATGAGCGGCGCCGCGTGCGGCACCGCGAACGCCGCGCTGAACCGCCCGGCGACCGCCTCGTCGGTCGAAAGCGACGCCTACCCCGCCGCGGCCGCCGTCGACGGCGACACCGGCACCCGCTGGTCCAGCCAGTTCTCCGACCCGCAGTGGATCCAGGTGGACCTCGGGTCGACGCAGTCGATCTGCAAGGTCGTGCTCACCTGGGAGGCCGCCTACGCCACGGCGTTCCAGGTGCAGGTCTCCACCGACGGGTCGTCGTGGACGCCGATCTACTCGACCAGCACCGGCACCGGCGGCACCCAGACCTTGGACGTCTCCGGCACCGGCCGCTACCTGCGCGTCCACGGCACCGCCCGCGCCACCGGCTACGGCTACTCCCTGTGGGAGATCGCCGTCCACACCGGCGACGGCGCCGTTCCGTCGGACACGCCGATCTCCGCGTTCAAGAAGGTGTCGGCGTCGTCCTGGGAGGGCGGCAACGCCCCCGCCGCGGCGCTGGACGGCCGCCTGAACACCCGCTGGGCCAGCCTGCCCGGCGACGACCAGTGGCTGGAAGTCGACCTCGGCGGGACCGGCACGATCACCGCCCTGTCCCTGCACTGGGAGGCGGCCTACGCCACCGGCTACCGCGTCGAGGTGTCGGACGACGACTCCCGCTGGACCACGATCTACAGCACTTCTACCGGCAAGGGCGGCGTCGAGAACCTCGCCGTCTCCGGCAGGGGACGCTACGTCCGCGCCGCCCGGCGGCGGGCAAAGGCCACCGAGACTGCCCCGACCTGGTCTTTTAGGGTGGTGGAATGTCCCAGAGCCCGCACCACGGGGCGGCCAGCGGCCGACGCGCCCCGGCAGATCCGTGGACGGCGTTCAAGCGATCGCCGTACCTGCCGGCGACCGTCGTCACGCTGATCCTCACGACGGCCGCCGCCCTGTTCGCGGGCTCCTACACCTACTCCATGGCGAACCCCACCCCGCATTGGATCCCCGTCGCCGTCGTGGGCGATGACCGCGGGGCGCACGGCAGGGCCTTCATCGAGGGAATGGAGAAGGCGCTGGCGGCCTCCGTGAGAGTGCACCGGTACGGCGACCGCGCGGCCGCCCTGCGGGCGGTGAACGAGCAGAAGGTGTACGCGATCCTGCTGATCCGCGACTCGGGGACGAGGATCGACCTGGAGGCGGCCGGGGCCTCGGGCGCCACCGTCGCGCAGTTCCTGGAGCAGGCGGCGCCCCGGGTGGGCGAGGCGACAGGGGTCGCCGTCGCGGTCCGCGACATCAAGCCGCACCAGCGCGGCGACCCGCGCGGGCTGGCGGTCTTCTACATCACGCTCGCCGCCGTGATCGTCGGCCTCGTCGGGGCCGCCCAGCTCGGCGTGCACGCCAAGGCGCTGACCCCCGCGGGCCGGATCGCGTTCACGGCGGTGTACGCGCTGCTCGGCGGGTTCGCCATCGCCGCGGCGGTGGACTGGGTCCTCGGCGCGCTGCGGCTGCCCTTCGCCGAGTCCTGGGCGATCCTCGGCCTCACCATGTTCACCTCGGGGATGGTCTTCAACATGTTCAGCGTCCTCGTCGGCCGCTGGGCCCTCGTCCCGGCGTGGGGGTTGATGGTCGTGCTGGGCAACCCGTCCTCGGGCGGCGCGGTCTCCTGGGCGCTGCTGCCGTCCCCGCTCGCCTCCATCGGCCGGTGGCTGCCGCCGGGCGCCTCGGTGAACGCCCAGCACACCGCGATCTACTTCCGCGACCACCAGCACGCGTTCCCGTTCCTCGTCCTCGGCGGCTGGGCGCTGACGGCGGTGGTCGTCTTCTGGTTCCTGCGCCACCGCGCGTCGGGCGGGCGGGACGACCGGGCCGTCCGCGCGCCGGCCTGACAGCGCGGCGGCGCCCGGCCGGCCGGCGGTCCGGCGCGGTGCGGGGCGCCGGGCTGCGGTCCGCTCAGATCACCGGGTGCCGAGGAGGACCGACTCCGGCAGCGGCGCCGCCACCGGCGGGAGCCGCTTGCCCTCGCGGGCGGAGCCGTTCGGGGCGGCCAGGGCCGCGGCGCCCGCCGGGCTCCGCTCGGTGCGGGCCGAGGCGCGGGCGACGGTCCTGCGCCGACACCTCGTCGGCCGCCTTCTCGGCGGCCTCGTCCTGGCGCCCGACCTCGGCGCGCTGCGCCGCGATGCGGTCGGCCAGGGCCTTCTTCGCCGCCGCGGCCCGGTCCTCGGGCACGGACGGCATGACGCCCCCTTGAAGATCATCCTTAGGGGTGGCGACGCGGCGGCGGAAAGCGCCCCGACGGCCGTCACTCCTTGGTCGCGGCGCGGCGCGCGGGGCTGCGTTGGAAGATGGCGAACAGCCACAGCAGCGACGGGACGAGCAGGACCATCCCGAGAATGACGGTGACCAGGGTGGCGCGCAGGACGGCGGGATGGGCGGCGGCCTCGGACACCGTCACGTCCGGGGGGAGCATGACCGGGTACTGCGCCACGGCCCAGCCCCACAGGACCGCCGCGACGGCCAGTGCGGCGGTGCCCCTGGCCGGGACGTATCTGCGCGCGGCCAGCAGGGCCATGGAGGCGAGCCCGGCGACGCCCGAGACGAGCACGAGGGGAAGGGCGCGTCCGGTCAGCCCGGCGTAGAGGGCGGGCGCGTCGGCGCGCACCACGAACAGGCCGCCGAGCGCGATCGCGCCGGTGACCACCGCGGTGACGAGGCCGCGCAGGCGGAAGGCGCCGGCCAGCCGTTCGTCGCCGCCGCGGCGGGCGTCGCCGGTGAGGTAGACGGCCGCGAGGTAGGCGGTGGTGCCGACGGCCAGCGCGCCCGCCATCAGCGACGTGGGGTTCCACCAGCTCGACACCAGGTCGCCCGCGGCGAGCCCGTACGGGACGCGTCCGGACGCGACGCCGCCCGCGACGGCGCCGAGGAAGAACGGGGTGACGACCGACGACAGCGCGAACGCGCCCCCGAACAGCCGCAGCTGCCACAGCTCGGTGCTGGCCTTGCGGAACGCGAACGCGGCCCCGCGGGCGATGATCCCGATCGCGACGAGCGTCAGCGGGATGTACAGGGTGGAGGCGACCGACGCGAAGACGCCGGGGAAGCACGTCCAGAACATCACCAGGACGAAGATCAGCCAGACGTGGTTGGCCTCCCAGACGGGGCCGATCGAGTGCTCGATCAGCCGCCGCTGGGCGTAGCCGCGCCGGGCGCCGCCGGCCAGCGCGTCCCAGAAGCCGCCGCCGAAGTCGGCGCCGCCGAGCAGCGCGTACAGGGTGAGCCCCGACCACGCCAGGATCAGCAGCCACTGCGCGGCGGTCACGGCGCGAACTCCTCCGCCCAGCCCTCCTGGGGCGCGGTGACCCGCTGGGTGCGCAGCCGGTTCAGGACGTAGACGGTGGCGACGGTGAGCACGACGTACACCGCCAGCACCACGACCAGTCCCGCCCACAGGCCGGGCGCCGGGTTGACCGCGTCCGCGGTGCGCAGGTGCCGCCACACGACCCAGGGCTGGCGCCCCACCTCCGTGGTGATCCAGCCGGTTTCGAGCGCGACGACCGCGGCGGGGCCGGACAGCACCGTCAGCCGCAGGAACCAGCGGCTGCGCGGCAGGTCGCGGCGGCGCCACCACGTCAGCCCGAGCCAGAGGCCGAGCAGCAGCAGGCCGAGCCCGATCGCCACCATCACCTGGAAGCACAGGTGCACCGGGGTCACCGGCGGGCGGTCGGCGGCCGGGACCGCGTCCAGCCCTTGCACGACCGTGCTCGGCCGGAAGCCGACCAGGATCGACAGCGCGTCGGGGATGTGGAGGGCGTACCGCAGCCGCCCGTCCAGGTAGACGCCGCCCAGGGACAGGTCGACGTGCGAGGAGGTGCGGTTGAGGCCCTCCATGGCGGCGAGCTTGGTCGGCTGGTGGTGCGCGAGGAACCGGGCCAGGGAGTCCCCGATCACGATCTGCACGGGCGTGATGGCCGCCGCGGCGGTGAACGGCAGCAGGAGCCCGATCCGGTGGTAGCGGTCGCGCCGGCCGCGCAGCATCGCGGCGGCGTACACCGCGGCGATGCCGAACCCGGCGACCATGAACGCGGCGAGGATCATGTGGACGGTCTGCAGCGGCGTGGCCGGGTTGAACATCGCCTCCCAGGGGCGCACCCCGGTGACCGTGCCGTTCGTCAGGTCGAACCCGCGCGGCTGGTTCATCCAGGCGTTGACGCTCACCACGAAGAACGCCGAGGCGACGCCGGCCACGCACACCGGCAGGCCCGTCAGCAGGTGCAGGCGGGGCGGCAGCCGGTTCCAGGCGTACAGGTAGATGCCCAGGAAGACGGCCTCGATGAAGAACGCGAACCCTTCCAGCGCGAACGGCAGGCCGATCACCTGGCCGTAGGTCGCCATCAGCCCGGGCCACAGCAGGCCCATCTCGAAGGACAGGATCGTCCCCGACACCGCGCCCACGGCGAACAGCACGCCCATCGCCTTCGCCCAGCGGTGCGCGAGCCGCTCGTACGCCTCGTCGCCGGTGCGCAGGCCGCGCCACTGCGCGAACACCGTCAACGCCGGCATGCCCACGCCGAAGCAGGCCAGGATGATGTGCCAGCCGAGGGAGATCGCCATCTGCACGCGCGCCGCCACCAGGTCGGCCGGTGTCGCGGCGACGTCCGACAGCACCATGCGATCCCTCCTCGACGTGATCGGTCGATGACTGTCTGTTACATCACCAGGAACGGCGACTTCACTCGCCGCTCGGCTCCGGCGGCCTTGCGAACCTCGGCGACACGGGCGGCGGCGGGCCCGTGCATCACGTCCACGCGCTCGGCGACCACGGACTCCGCGACGGCGGAACGACGCACCGGCCGCCCCCGCCACGGCAAGGGGAACGGTGTCCTTGGTCACACGCTCCCCCAGACGGTCCGCGACTGGTGGAGCCGGTGTGAAAGGCGAGATTCCTGTGGTCGGCGACTTTACAGATTTTACCTTTTGCGGTTTGCGAATTCTTTGCCTCATCTCCTATGGTCCCTGGTATTCCGCAGCCGGTCCGCCGTGGCGCGGACCTGCCGGCGGGACGCCTAATCCCGGCGCTGGACGCCCGGGAACCGGGGACCCACCCGCCTTTCGGGGTGAATCCGCGACGCCGTCGCGGTAGGGCCGCTCCTTGGCCCGAACCCGTCAGCTAACCCGGTCGGCAGTCAAGGAGAGGAGAGATCATGCAGGAGTCGCCGAGGCCCGACACGCCCGCCGTCCTGGTCCGACGCCCCCGCCTTTCCATGAAGGCTCCGTCGCCCTGATGCATCGGGCGGCGCCGGCCCCGGCGCCCGCCGCGCCCCTCGATCCGCGCGTCCGCGGTCCGCGCCCTCATTCGTCCGGGACGGCGATTCCACCGCCGACTCCGACAGGGGCACGCATTTCTGACCCACGTCACCCCCGCGGGCGATAGAAGCCTTTCTCGGAATCGCCCGGTTTTCTCAAGCGCGCCCCGACTTCCCACCTCAGCAGGTCTTTTCCGCCTGCCCTGTTTCGGCTGCGCGCTGCACATTCGAAAGGAAGTCCCCCCATGACTTCGAGCGGTAGACACCGTCGCGTCGAGCCTTGGCCCCCTCAGCTGTCGCGCCGCGCGGTCCTGCTGGGCGGCGGCACCCTGGGGGGCGTCGCGGCCCTCGGTCTCGCCACGGCGATGGGCCCGCCTCCCGCGCACCAGGCGCAGACCATGGCGAGCGTCGCCGACCCGCAGACCGGAAGCGGCGGGAAATCCCGGACCCGCCGGTCGGCCGCCGGTCCCCCGCTGATCCACTCGACCGAGGACTGGGGGGCGCGCACCCCGTCCCGGCGGGCGACCGTGCTGTCCCGCGCCCCCCGGTACCTCGTGGTGCACCACACCTTCACGCCCAACGTCGGCGACTACTCGCTGCGGCAGGGCTTCCGGCTCGCCCGTTCGATCCAGGGCGCGCACATGGGCCAGGGCTGGGGCGACACCGGCCAGCACTTCACCGTCAGCCGCGGAGGCCACATCATGGAGGGCCGCAAGGGCAGCCTCGCCGCCGCGCGCCGGGGCAGGATGGTGATCGGCACGCACGTCGCCGGGGCGAACGGCTACACCGTCGGCATCGAATGCGAGGGGACCTACAACGCGACCCTGCCGCCCCGCCGTCTGCTGGACTCGCTCGCCGAACTGCTCGCCTGGCTGTGCGTCCAGTACCGCCTCGACCCGATGAAGGCGATCGTCCCGCACATGAAGTTCAACAGCACCGACTGCTGCGGATACGCCTTCGCCCCGACGCTGCCGCGCCTGCGCCGGGACGTCGCCAAGCGGCTGCGCACCGCGAAGCTCGCCTGACGACGCCGGCGTCGGGGCGGGCGCCGGCCGGTCTCACCGCCTGACCGCGTCCGGCACGGCCGGGCTCCGCGTGATCCTCCAGGCGGCCAGGACGTGCGCGATCTCCGCCGTGACGTCGGCCGCCGCGGAGTGCAGGAAGAAGTGGTCGCCGGGGAACACCCGCAGCCGGCAGCCGGCGGCGGCCTGCTCCCGCCATCGCTCCAGGGTCGACGGCGGCGCGACCTCGTCGGCGGCTCCCCCGAACACGGTGATGGGGGTCGCGAGGGGCGCCTGGCGCCGGTGCTCGTAGGTCTCGACGACGGAGAAGTCGGCCTTGAGTATGGGCACCATCAGCTCCATCAGCTCCGCGTTCTCCAGGATCACCTGGGGCGTCCCGCCCAGCCTCCGCAGATGCCGCACCACCTCCGCGTCGGTGGCCGAACGGATCGGCGGCAGGGTCGGCGGGACGCCGGGAGCGGTCTTCGCCGAGAGGAACAGGTGCACCGGTGCGGGGTTTCCCCGCGCGCGCAGGGCCCTGGCCAGCTCGAACGCGATCAGGGCGCCCATGCTGTGGCCGAACAGGGCGAACGGGCGGTCGAGGGCGGTCTGGAAGGCGTCCGCCAGGGCCTCGACCAGCGGCGGCAGCCGGGTGAACGGCGCCTCCCGCATCCGGCTGCCCCGGCCCGGCAGTTCCAGGGGGTACACGCTGATCCAATCGGGGAGCAGGTCCTGCCAGCCGCGATAGACCGCGGCGGCTCCGCCCGAGTAGGGCAGGCAGAAGAGCCGCAGCTCGTCGTCCGGGCGCAGCTCCCGGCCCACCAGCCAGCGTCTGTCCACAGCATCTCCTCCTGTCAGGGTCTCCGGCCGTGCCCGAGCCGGACGACCGGTCGGCCGTGTGAGCCGACGGCCGTCCGGCTCGTCGGTGATCCGCCGCGGATGCCCGGGCGGCGCCCGCCCCCGCCGGTCAGATGCGGGCGTCGTCGCCGAGCGGCATCTCCAGCACCCTGCGGCGGATCTCCGCCACCGTCCGATCGGGGTCGGCCGTCACGAGGTCGATGACGGTGGGCCACTGGCGCATCATGACCGCGATCACCCGGGCGTCGAACCGCTCCGGCGAGTGGAGCCACATGCCCCGCAGCTCCTCGCCGTCCTCGCGCATGATCAGCGCGAGGTCCACGGCGGACGCGTCCAGATTGATGACGACCTCGGAGAACACGTAGTCGTCGCCGATCTTCATGTCGAGCGGCGCGGCGGACAGGCCGTGCAGGTCGAGTGCGGGGACGTCCGCGTTGAGGAGGTTGAAGGAGATCGCGAACGGGTCGCGCCCCTCCTCCCGGGCCTCCTTCAGCGACCAGACCGGCACGTCCTGGTGGGCGTAGGCGCCGAGCGTCGCCTCCCGGACCTGCCGGACCAGCTCGCGGAAGGTCGGGTCGCCCGACAGGTCCGACCGGACGAGCAGGTGGTTGACGAAGAAGCCGATCATCTGCTCGGTCTCGGGCCGCTCCCGTCCGGCCACCGGGAAGGTCACGGTGACGTCGTCGCCGGAGTAGGCGGACAGCAGCACGTGGAAGGCCGCCATCAGCACCATGAACAGGGTCGCGTTCTCGTCCTGGGCGATCTCGCCGAGGCCCTTCGCCGCCGCCGAGCCGAGCACAAACCCCTGGGTGCATCCGGAGGGTGCGGGGGCGGTCTGGTGCTCGGGCGCGTCGAAGTCCGGCTTGGGCGGCAGGCCGGCCAGCCGCCGCCGCCAGTACTCCAGGTTCTCGTCGAGCGCGCCCGCGGCCAGCTGCCGCCGTTGCCAGACGGCGTAGTCCGGGTACTGGATCGGCAGCGCGGGCAGGTCGGGTTCGCGTCCCAGCACGTGCGCCTCGTA
Source organism: Actinomadura viridilutea (assembly GCA_003001795.1). Lineage (GTDB taxonomy): Bacteria > Actinomycetota > Actinomycetes > Streptosporangiales > Streptosporangiaceae > Spirillospora > Spirillospora viridilutea. Next base: position 257,406 of record PVNI01000004.1, read on the forward strand.
CAGCTCGCGCAGGTCGCGCACGAGCACCCCGTACGACCAGTTGTCGGTGACGAGATGGTGGATCACCCAGATCAGCACGCTCTCGTCCGCGCTCAACAGGACGACGAATCCCCGGATCAGGGGTTCGTCGCCGACGCGGAAGCCCCGGCGCTCCTCGGTCTCGATCAGCCGGCGCAGCTCGGCGCCGCGGGCGTCCTCGTCGTGCGCCCGCAGGTCGACGACCTCCAGCGGCCATGACGCGTCGGCGGCGGTCGTCTGCACCCACCCCGAGGAGCGCTCGGCGACGCGGGCGCGCAGCGCCTCGTGCCGCCGCACGATGTCGTCGAGGCTGCGCCGCAGCGCGTCCACGTCGAGCCGGCCCCTGAGCACCACCGCCGTGAGGACGTTGTGGTACGGGTCCTCGGCCGGGACGGGATGGTCCGCGCACAGCCACTCCTGCGCGAAGGACAGCGGGGCGTCGTCGCCCCGGTCCGCGGCCGGGATGGCGCCGGCGGACGCGTCCCGCGCCGTCCGCGCGCCGATCCGCTCCGCCAGCGCGGCGACGGTCGGCTGGTCGAACAGCTCCCGGAGCGGCACCGGCAGGCCGTGGACCGACCGGAGCCGCGACACCAGCTGCGTCGCCATGAGCGAGTGCCCGCCGAGTTCGAAGAAGTTGTCGTGCACCCCCACCCGTTCGACCCCGAGAACGTCGGCGAACACCTCGCACAGCAGTTCCTCGAGCGGGGTGCGCGGCGCGTCCGATCCGGCGGCGGCCCCGTAGTCGGGGGCCGGCAGCGCCCGCCGGTCCAGCTTCCCGTTCGCGTTCAGCGGCAGCGCGTCCATGACCACCAGGGCCGCCGGGACCATGAACTGCGGCAGCCGTTCGGCGAGGTATCCGCGCACCTCGACCGGGTCGACGCCGTCGGGTCCCGCGGGGACGAGGTATCCGACCAGGCGCTTGTCGCCGGGGCGCTCCTCGCGGACCGTCACCGCGGCCTGCGCCACCGCCGGGTGCGCGGCCAGGGCCGCCTCGATCTCGCCCGGCTCGATGCGGAAGCCGCGGATCTTGACCTGGTCGTCGTTGCGGCCGAGGAACTCCAGGGTGCCGTCCGGGCGCCAGCGCACCAGGTCCCCGGTGCGGTACATCCGCGCGCCCGGCGGACCGTACGGATCGGGCACGAACCGCTGCTCGGTCAGCTCCGGACGTCCCAGGTAGCCCCGGGCGACGCCGAGGCCGCCGATGTACAGCTCGCCGGGGACGCCGACCGGGACCGGCTGCCGCGTCGCCTCGTCGAGGACGTACACCCGGGTGTTGTCCATCGGCCGGCCGATCGGCACGGTGCCGCGCACCGGCGGCGAGGCGCGGTGGAAGGTGGCGAACGTCGTGGTCTCGGTCGGGCCGTAGACGTGCACCATCGCGGTGTCCGGGCACGTCTCCATGGCCCGGGCGAAGGCGGCGGGGTTGACGGCCTCTCCGCCGGTCCACACCTGCTTGACCCGCGCGAGCGCGCCGGGGCGCTGCTCGACGACGAGGTTGAACAGGGCGGTCGTCAGGAACAGCGCGGTGACGCCGTGGTCGTTGATCGTCCGTTCCAGCGTCTCGGGCGAGAAGTCGCCGGGCGGGGCCACGACCACCCGTCCGCCCGACAGCAGCGGCACCCACATCTCGTAGGTCGAGGCGTCGAACGCGGTCGGAGAGTGCAGCAGCACCCGGGCGTGGTCGCCTCCCTGCCAGCACCGGTCGAAGGCCAGGGCGACCACGTTGCGGTGTGTGACGGCGACGCCCTTGGGCCTGCCGGTCGAACCGGAGGTGTACATCACGTAGACCAGGTCGTCGGGGGCGACCGCCGGCTCGGGGACGTCGACGCGCCCGCCCTCGTAGGAGATCTCCGCGCCCGCGTCGAGGACGGTCAGCTCCGCGCCGGCCGGGTGCTCGGCGGCTGTGCCGTCCACCAGCAGCACCGACGCGCCCGTCTCCTCGAGGATCATCTCCATGCGCGACAGCGGGAACCGGGCGTCCAGCGGCACGTACACGCCGCCGGCCTTGACCACCGCGAGGATCGCCACGATCAGCTCGGCCGAGCGCTCCAGCAGCATCGCCACCGCGTCGCCCGCGCCGACGCCCAGGTCCGCCAGGCGCCGCGCCAGACGGTCGGACGCGGCGTCCAGCTCGGCGTAGGTCAGCTCGCGCCGACCGCAGACCACCGCGACCTCGTCGGGGGTCCGCGCCGCCTGCGCGGCGAACAGCCGCGCCAGCGTCGCCTCGGGCACCTCGTGGGCCGTGTCGTTCCACTCCGTCACGATCCGGTGCCGCTCGTCGGGGTCGAGCAGGTCGATCTCGCCGACGGACCGGTCCGGGTCGTCGATCACCGCCCGCAGCAGGCGCCGCAGGCGCTCCAGGACGGTCGCGACGGTCCCGGCGTCGAAGACGTCGGTGTTGAACTCGACCGTCCCCTCGATCCCGTCCGGCGCGCCCTGCGGGCCGCGGCGCTCGACCAGCGACACGGCCAGGTCCATGCGCGCGGTGCCGGTGGCGACCGGCAGCGGCCGGACGGTCAGGCCGGGCAGGTCCAGCACCGCGTCGGGGGTGTTCTGCCAGGCGAGCATGACCTGGACGAGCGGGTGGTGGGCGAGCGAACGGCTGGGGTTCAGCGCGTCCACCACGTACTCGAACGGGACGTCCTGGTGGGCGTAGGCGTCGAGGCTGGTCTCCCGGACGCGGTCGACGAGCTGCCGGAAGGAGGGCCGGCCGGAGGTGTCCACGCGGATGACCAGAGTGTTGACGAACAGGCCGACGAGGTCCTCCGCGGCCTGGTCGGTGCGTCCGGCGATGGCGGCGCCGAGGGGGATGTCCTCGCCCGCGCCGAGCCGGGTGAACAGCGCGGCCAGGGCGGCCTGGACGACCATGAACGGGCTCGCGTCGCAGGCGCGGGCCAGGCGGGCCAGTCCTTGATGCAGCTCGGCGTCCCAGGCGAAGGCGAGGGTGCTTCCTTCGAACGACGCCCGTGGCGGGTGCGGGCGGTCGGTGGGCAGGGCGATCCGTTCCGGGAGCCCGTCGAGGGCCTGCCGCCAGTAGGAGAGCTGGCCGGACCACAGGCTGTCGGGGTCGTCCGGGTCGCCGAGCAGGTCCCGCTGCCACAGGGTGTAGTCGGCGTACTGCACGGGCAGCGGCTTCCAGTCCGGGCTACGGCCGTCGCGGCGGGCGGCGTAGGCGACGGCGAGGTCGCGTGCCAGCGGCGCCATGGACCAGTCGTCGGCGGCGATGTGGTGCACCACCACGACCAGCACGTGCTCGTCGGGTCCGAGGGCGAACAGCCGGGCGTGCGTGGGCGCCTGCGTGGCCAGGTCGAACTCGTGCCGGGCCGCGGCGGCCACCGCCTCCTCCACGGCGTCCTCCGCGACGGGGGTCGCCACCAGCTTCGGGCAGGCGTCTTCCGGGGCGAGCACATGCTGGTACGGCATGCCGTCCCGCTCGGGGAAGACGGTCCGCAGCGCCTCGTGCCGGGTCACGACGTCCAGCAGCGCGGCCTGCAGCGCCTCGACGTCCAGGCGTCCGGACAGCCGCAGCGCCACCGGCATGTTGTACGTGGGTGAGGGCCCTTCCAGGCGGTGCAGGAACCACAGACGCCGCTGGGCGAACGACGGGGGCAGGACGTCCGGCCGCCGCTCCACAGGCCGCAGCGGGGGCCGTGCGGGCGCGGCCCGCCGCAGCCGCGCGGCCAGGCCGCTGACGGTGGGCGCCTCGAACAGGGCGCGCACCTGCAGTTCCACGCCGAACGCCGTGCGGATCTGCGCGATCAGGCGGGTGGCCAGCAGGGAGTGCCCGCCGAGTTCGAAGAAGTCGTCGTCGATCCCGACCTCGGGCACGCCCAGCACCTGTGCGAACAGCGCGCACAGCCGCTCTTCCGCCTCGTCGCGCGGCGCGACGCGGGCCTTCCGGGTCGCGTCGGCGCCGGGCGCGGGCAGCGCCTTGCGGTCGATCTTGCCGTTCGGGGTGAGGGGGAGCGCGTCGAGGAACACGAAGGACGACGGCACCATGTAGCCGGGGAGCTTCTCGGCCAGCGCCTCGCGCAGCGCCCGGCGGTACCGGTCGTGCCGCGCGGACGGGTCGTCCGGCTGCTCGCCGTCGTCGGGGGCGTCCGCGGCGGGCACGACGTAGGCCACCAGCCGCTGGTCGCCGGGCGCGTCCTCGCGGACGATCGCGACCGACTGCTCGACGACGTCCTGCTGGGCCAGCACCGACTCGATCTCGCCGAGTTCGATCCGGAAGCCGCGCAGCTTCACCTGGTGGTCCAGGCGGCCGAGGAACTCCAGGGCGCCGTCGGCGCGGCGGCGCACCAGGTCGCCGGTCCGGTACAGGCGGCCGTCGCCGCCGCCGAACGGGTCCGGGACGAACCGTTCGGCGGTGAGCTCGGGCCGGTCCAGGTACCCCCGGGCCAGTCCGGCGCCGCCGATGCACAGTTCGCCGGGCACCCCCGGCGGGACGAGCCCGCCCGCGGGGTCGAGGACGTACAGCCGGGTGTTGGCGATCGGCTCGCCGAGCGTGACGGGCCCCTCGCCGACATGGGCGACCGACGACCAGATGGTGGTCTCGGTGGGCCCGTACATGTTCCACAGGTCCACGCCGGTGGCCAGCAGCCGCCGGGCCAGGTCGTCCGGCAGCGCCTCGCCTCCGGCCAGGGCCCGCAGGCCCGCGCCGTCCCGCCAGCCGGCGTCGAGCAGCATGCGCCACGTGGACGGCGTGGCCTGCATCATCGTGGCCCCGGACGTGCTCAGCGCCCGCGCCAGGCGCACGCCGTCGGCGGCGACCTCGCGGGACGCCAGAACCACCCGGGCGCCCTCCACCAGCGGCAGCAGCAGCTCCAGCATCGCGATGTCGAACGACAGGGTGGTGACGGCGAGCAGGGTGTCGCCCGCGTCGATGCCCGGGCGCTCCTTCATCGCCCGCAGGAAGTTGTCCAGCGCGCGGTGCGGGATCTGCACGCCCTTCGGGCGCCCGGTCGAACCGGAGGTGTAGATGACGTAGGCGAGGTCGCCGGGGTCCACCTCCTCGCCGAGGTCGGTGTCGAGGTCGTCGCCGGGCTCGGCGGCGAGGTCGTCCTGCGGTTCGTCCAGGCAGAGCGTGCGTTCCGGGGTCGCGGGCAGGCGGTCCCGGACGGACCGCTGCGTCAGCAGCACCGGCAGCCGGGAGTCCTCCAGCATGAACGCGATGCGGTCGGCCGGGAAGCCCGGGTCCAGCGGCACGTACGCCCCGCCGGCCTTCAGTACCGCGAGAAGGGCGACCACCATCTCCGGTGAGCGTTCCATGCAGATGCCCACCAGCACGTCCCGGCCGACGCCGAGGCTCTTCAGCCGGCGCGCGAGCCGGTTCGCCCGCCGGTTCAGCTCGCCGTAGGTGAGCGCCTCGTCCGCGAAGCGCAGCGCCTCCGCGTCCGGTGTCCGCGCGGCCTGCCGCTCGAACCTCTGGTGCGTGAGCAGGCGGTCGGGCCACGTGCGGTCCGTGGCGTTCCACTCGTGGCGGAGCCGCCGCTCCTCCTGCCCGGTGAGCATCGGGACTTCGGTGACGGGGCGGTCGGGGTCGGCGACGAGGGCGCCGACCAGCAGCTCCAGGTGCCGCGACATGCGCTCGACGGTGTCGGCGTCGAACAGGTCGCTGTTGTATTCGAACGACCCGCTCAGCCCGTCGGGCCGGTCGAAGACCTCGAGGGTCAGGTCGAAGCGGGCGGTGGAGCTCTCCACCTCGACCGGCTCCATCCGCAGCCCCACCTCGTCGAACTCGGGGATGGGGATGTTCTGGTAGATGAAGCAGACCTGGAAGATCGGCGAGCGCGACAGGTCCCGCCGCGGCTGCAGCTCCTCCACCAGCCGTTCGAACGGCAGCTCCTGGTGCGCGAAGGCGCCCAGGCACGTCTGACGCACCCGGGAGACCAGCTCCCGGAAGGTCGGGGCGCCCGACAGGTCCGTCCGCAGCGGGAGCATGTTGACGAACAGCCCGATCAGCCGCTCGATCTCGGGCCGCTGCCGGCCCGCGACCGGCACCCCGACGACGATCTCCTCTTCGCGGGTGTAGCGGTGCAGCAGCACGAGGTACGCCGCCAGCAGGGTCATGAAGGAGGTGGCGCCCTCCTGCCGGCTCAGGTCGCGTACCGCGTCCATCACCTCGGCGGACAGCCGGAAGGGACGCGATCCTCCCCGGGTGCTCTGCACGGCGGGACGGGGACGGTCGGTGGGCAGCTCCAGCACGGGCGGGGCGCCCCGCAGCGCCTGCTTCCAGTACTCCAGGTCGCCCGCCAGGGCATCGCCTTCCAGCCGTCCGCGCTGCCACGCCGCGTAGTCGGCGTACTGGATCGGCAGGGGCGGCAGCGGAGAGTCCTTGCCGGCGGCGAAGGCTCCGTACAGCGACGCGACCTCATTGAAGGCGACGGACGTCGACCACAGGTCCCCGACGATGTGGTGCATCGTCAGCAGCATGATGTGGTCGTCCGGGGCGAACCGCAGGAACTTCACCCGCAGCAGCGGGCCGCGGGTGAGGTCGAACGGGCGGGTGAACTCCTCGCGGGCGAGGGCCTGGATCTCCCGCTCGCCTTCGGGGCCGCGCAGGTGGCCGCACTCGACGACGGTGAACTCCGGCTCGCCGCGCTCGGCCACCACCTGCATCGGCTCCCCGTCGACCTCTTCGAACGTGGTGCGCAGGGTCTCGTGGCGCCGGGCGAGCTCGGCCAGGCAGCGCCGCCACACGTCCAGGTCGAGCGGGCCGCGGACCCGCATCGCCCCGGGGATGTTGTAGGCCGCGTTGCCGGGCGTCAGCTGTTCCAGGAACCACATGCGCTGCTGCGCGAACGACGCGGGGAACCTGCGTCGCCGCTTCTTGCGCTCGCGCAGGCGCTCGGCCAGCAGGGCGCGCTTCTCCTCCGCCGAAAGACGCCCCAGGTCGGTGATGCTCATGCGGTTTCTCCCCGCTCCTCGGTCTCTTCAGCGAGCAGCTCCCGGAGCCTCGCTTCCACTTCCTCGTCGGACAGTTCGTCGAGCCGGTCCAGATCCGGGTCGTCGCCGGGTTCGTCCCGGGCGAGGGCCGGGATGGCGTCCTCGGTCCGCGCGCGCCCGCCCGCCGTCGCCGCGGTCAGCGCGGCGACGGTGCCGGCCACGGTCGGCCGGTCGAAGAAGTCCCGCATCTCCAGGTCGACGCCGAAGCGGCCGCGGATCTTCGCGCCGATCTGGACGGCGGCCAGGGAGTGGCCGCCGAGCTCGAAGAAGTCGTCGTCGACGCCGACCCGGTCGACGCCGAGGACCTCCTGCCAGATCGCGGCGACGGCCCGCTCCTCCTCCGTGGCCGGGGCGACGTACGGCGTGGCGAGGTCGGGGCGCGGGTGGGCGACGGCGGGCGGCGCGATCTGCTCGGCCTCGCTGGCCAGCAGCGCCGGGGTGATCGACCGGGCGAGGCGCCGCAGCGCCGTCAGGTCCCGGCGGGTGACGACGAGCTGCCGGGGCACCTCCGGGGCGGCGAGGATGCGGGCGAACGCCGCCACGCCCTCCTGTTCGCTCATCCCCTCGCCGAGCGTCCGCAGCACGCCGGCGGGCGTCCCGTCCGCCTCGCCGCCGCCGTCCGCCTGCGCCGAGGCCCGCTCGACCTGCGCGACCAGCCCGTCGACGTCGTTGATCCGCTTGATGGTGAAGCCGACGATCCGGGCCAGCAGGCGGCCGTCCGGGTCGAAGATGTCGGTGTCGCAGGTCAGGGTCTCCCCCGAGGAGTCCGGGGACTCCACCAGCCTGACGTGGCAGTGGATCGTGCCGGTCAGGCCCGACCAGACCTGCAGCCGCCGGTAGGTGAACGGCAGGTAGTAGACGTCGCGGGCGTGGATGCGGGCGGACGCGCCGGCCACGTCCAGCAGCGCCGGGTGCAGGGCGTAGCCGTCGAGGTCGCCGAGGAAGGCGTCGTCGAGCCGGAGCGTGACCAGCAGCCGGCCCTCGCCGACCCGGATGCGGCGCAGGCAGCGCCAGCGCGGGCCGAACGCGAACTCGATGCGCCCGCCCTTTTCCACCAGGTCCAGCTTGAACCGGCGCTTGATCTCCTCCTCGGTCTCGATGACCTCGGCGTCGCATTCGCGCGCAAGCTCGTCCAGGTCGCGCATGATCGGGGTGCCGAGTTCGCCGTCGGCGTCGTGGAAGCAGATCCGGCCGCTCGCGTGCTCCTGCCAGACCGCGTCCGCTCCCATGCCGGACCGGCTGCGCACCGTGAAGTGCAGCTCGCCGTCGCGCGGGCCGACCGTGACGTAGACGTCGCGGGTCTGCCCGTCCGCGACGATGAGGGGGAGCGCGAACACCACGTCCCGCAGTTCGATCATGCGGCCGCCGGCCTGCTCGGCCACCGCCGCGCGGGCCAGCTCCAGGTAGGTCGTGCCGGGGACGAGGCCGCGTCCCATGATCCGGTGGTCGTCGAGGATCCAGTGGTCCGTGCCGAGGGAGGCGGCGTAGGTGCGCGTCTCCCCCTCCGTCCGGACCAGGCGCAGCAGCGGGTGGCCGGTCGGCTCGCCGGCGGGCCCGCCGCCGACGAGCGCGGCCAGGTCCGCGGCCATGCCGACGCCCCGCCAGGTGTCCCAGGCGACCGCCGCCACCGGCGCCCCGGCGCGGTGCCGTTTCCACTGCGCGAACGCGTCGAGGAAGGCGTTGGCGGCGCAGTAGTCGCTCTGGCCGGGGCCGCCCAGCACCGAGGTCAGGGACGAGCACAGCAGCAGGAAGTCGTAGTCGTCGTCCAGGACCCGGTCGAGCACCAGCGTGCCGCGCGTCTTGGCCGCCATGACCTCGTCGGCGTCCTCCCGGGACTTGCCCGCGATCATTCCGCGCGAGGGCAGCCCGGCCGCGTGCACGACGCCGTTGATCGCGCCGTGTCGGGCGCGCAGCTCTCCCACCGCGCGCGCCATCTGCTCTTCGTCGGTGACGTCCGCCTGGAGGACGACGACCCGGGCGCCCAGCTCCCGCAGCCGCCGCAGCCGGAGGATCCGCCCGCTGGCGGGGTCCTCCTCGCCGTGCTCGGCGAGCCACTGCGACCAGGCGTCCTCGGCGGGGAACGGAGACCGGCCGATGAGGCCGAGCACGGGCTCGGCGACGCTGCGCGCGATGTGCTCGGCGAGCGCGAGGCCGACGCCGCCCAGGCCGCCGGTGATGAGGTAGACGCCGCCGTCCCGCAGCCTCGTCCGGTCGGCCGTGTCCGGCCCCAGCCGCACGGCGTCGAAGTCGCGGACCCACCAGTGCCGGCCTCGCAACGCCAGCTCGCGTTCCTCGGTGTCGCGGCCGAGGACGGCCAGCACCGCGCGCAGCGCGTCGTCCCCGGGGTCGGCGGGGGCGACGCCGGTCACGTCCAGGGTGCGGCAGGTGACGTCCGGGACCTCCTGCGGGATCACCGTGCAGACGCCGAGCAGGGGCGCGTTCTCCGGCTGCAGGGCCTCCTCGCCGGTGACGGCGTGCAGGCCGCGGCACAGCACGTCGATCGCGATCGGGGCCCGCGGAGCCGCGTCGCCGATGCCCTGGGCCAGCGCGAGGAGGGTGTCGAACCCCAGCCGGCGGCCCAGGGCGAGCCGCTCCTCGTCCAGCCGGTCCGCCGGGTCGCAGCCGAGGCTCCACAGGTGCACGACGCGGACGGCCTTCGGCTCGGCGTCGGCGACGGCCTCGAGCACGGCGGCGTAGTGCTTGCGGTGCGCCGGGTCGATCGTCCATGACCGGTCGCCGGTCTCGCGCAGTTCGTCGCCGGCGCTCACCCGGACGACGTCCGCGCCCTCGTCCGCCAGGCGCCGCGCCAGGTCCCGCCCGAAGGGCAGCTCGGCGCCGAGCACGATCCACAGGGCGTCGGCGACCCGCGCGTCCGGCTCCGCGTGCGGGGCCAGGCGCCTCCAGCCGGGGGTGTGGAACCACGCGTCGATCGACGCGGCCTCGGCGACCTGGCGCGGCTCCCGCTCCCGAGCCGAGCCGTCCGGCTCCACCCAGTACCGCTGCCGCTGGAAGGCGTACCCGGGGAGCGCGAGCACGCGGCGGTCCTCATCGGCGTAGAAGGCGTCCCAGTCGACCGTGCCTCCGGCGCGCCACAGCGCGCCGAGGCCGCTCAACAGGTATTCGCGGTCGTCCCGCCGTTCCTTCGGGTGCCGCAGGGACCCGAGCACCGTCCTGGAGCCGCACGACGGGTGCCGCCGCACGAAGTCGCCGAGCGCATGGCCCGGCCCGACCTCCAGCATCACCAGGGACGGGTCGGCCAGGAGCGCGTCGAGGGCGTCGCCGAACCGCACGGTCCGGCGCAGGTGCTCGCCCCAGTACTCGGGGCTGGTCGCCTGCTCGTCGGTGATCCACGTCCCGGTCACGTTGGAGCAGAACGGGATCTCGGGGGCGTTCAGGGTGACCCGCCGGACCTCCTCGACGAACGGCGCGACGGCGGCCTGCATGCTCGGCGAGTGGAACGCGTGCGAGGTGTGCAGCCGCCGGCAGGCGACGCCGGCGTCCGCGAGCCGCCGTTCCAGATCCTCGATCGCCTCGGTGGGGCCGGACACCACGCTGAGCGCCGCCGAGTTCACCGCGGCCAGGGACAGCTCGGGCCCGAGCAGGTCCAGGACCTCCTTCTCGGGCAGGAGCACGGTGAGCATGGCGCCCGGAGGCATCGCCTGGACGAGACGTCCGCGGGCCGCCACGAGGCGCACCGCGTCCTCCAGTGAGAACACCCCGGCCAGGCAGGCGGCGACGTACTCGCCGATGCTGTGGCCGACCATCGCCCGCGGTCGCACGCCCCAGCTCTCCCAGAGCCGCGCCAGCGCGTACTCCACCATGAACAGCGCGGGCTGGGCGATCGCCGTCTGCCGCAGCCGCTCCGCGGCGCCGGCGTCCTGCGGGTCCTCGGCGAAGAGCAACGCGCGCAGGTCCTCCCCCAGGTGTTCGGCGAACAGGTCGGCGCACCGGTCGATCTCCGCGGCGAACAGCGGCTCGTGGAGGTACAGGTCGCGGGCCATGCCGACGTACTGCGCGCCCTGCCCGGGGAACATGAACGCGACCGGGGCGGGGGTGCCGGCCTCCGCCGGACCGGCCGGTTCCTCCTGCCGGCGCAGCGCCGCCACGGCCTCCTCCCGGTTCCGGCAGACGACGGTGCGGCGGTATTCGAAGGCCCTTCTGCGGCACGACAGGGTGTAGGCGACGTCGCCGAGGTCCACGTCCTCGTGCCGGTCGAGGTGGTCGGCGAGCCGCCGCGCGTTCTCCGCCAGCGCCTGCGGCGTCCGGCCGGACAGCGTGAGCAGCCGGACCGGCTTGCCGGGCCCGCTCGGTTCGGGCGACGGCGCCTCCTCCAGCACGACGTGCACGTTGGTGCCGCCGATGCCGAACGAGCTCACCCCGGCGCGGCGCGGGCGGTCCGGCCGCCGCGGCCAGGGCCGCAGCTCGGTGTTGACGAAGAACGGGCTGTCGTCCAGGCCGAGCTGGGGGTTCGGCCGCGTGAAGTTGAGGGACGGCGGGATGGCCTCGCGGCTCAGCGCGAGGGCCGCCTTGATGAGGGCGGTGACGCCCGCGGCGGCGTCGAGGTGCCCGACGTTGGTCTTGACCGACCCGATCGCGCAGTAGCCGGTCTCGCTCGTGTGCTCGCGGAACGCCCGGGTCAGCGCCGCGATCTCGATGGGGTCGCCGAGGGGGGTTCCGGTGCCGTGGGTCTCGACGTACCCGACGGTGGCGGCGTCCACGTCGGCCACCGCCAGCGCCTCGGCGATCACTTCGGTCTGGCCGTCGACGCTCGGCGCGGTGTACCCGGCCTTGAGCGACCCGTCGTTGTTGATCGCCGTGCCGCGGATGACCGCCCGGACGGCGTCGCCGGCGTCCAGGGCGTCGGTGAGCCGGCGCAGCACGACGATGCCCGCCCCGTTGCCCGCGACGGTGCCGGCCGCGTCGGCGTCGAACGCGCGGCAGTGCCCGTCCGGCGACAGGATGCCGCCCTGCTGGTACACGTAGCCGCCCTTCAGCGGCACGCTGACCGAGACGCCGCCGGCGAGGGCGATGTCGCACTCGCCGGACAGCAGGCTCTGGCAGGCCATGTGGACGGCGGTCAGCGACGTCGAGCAGGCCGTCTGCACGGTGACGGCGGGGCCTTTGAGGTCGAGCTTGTAGGACACGCGGGTGGCGAGGAAGTCCTTGTCGCTCGACAGCAGCGTCTGGTACGCGCCGGTCGCGTCGAACGCCGCCTTGTTCGCCATCACGTTGTACAGCAGGTAGGAGTTGAGGCTCGCTCCCGCGAACACGCCGATGCGCCCTTGGAAGGCGTGCGGATCGCATCCGGCCGACTCCAGGGCCTCCCACGCGCATTCCAGGAACACCCGGTGCTGCGGGTCCATGACCTCGGCCTCGCGGGGGCTGTAGCCGAAGAACCCCGCGTCGAACAGGTCGCCGCCTTCCAGCACCCCCTTGGCCTTGACGTAGTCGTCCCGACCGAGCAGGGCGGGGCTGACGCCGGACGCGCGCAGCTCGTCGTCGGACAGGCGGGTGATGCACTCGCGGCCCTGCGCGAGGTTCTCCCAGAAGGTGTCGACGTCGGGCGCTCCGGGGAACCGCCCGGCCATGCCGATGATCGCGATGTGGTTCGGATCCAGGGCCTGGTCTGCCATCTGCCTCACCTATCGTTCCGCGGGCGCCCCCGGCGGGCCTCCGCCCGCCGGCGCCGGTTCAGAGACTGACGGCGGCGCTCGGCGCGGTCGCGCGCCCCGAGCGTCGCCCGGTCGCGCGAGGCGCCGGGCCCGCCCTCCAGGTACTCGGCCAGCGCCCCGACCGTCGGGTGCTGGAACAGCTCGACCATCGACACCTCGCGCGACAGCTGCGCGGCCAGCCGCGTCCGCAGCTCGGCCATCAGCAGCGAGTGGCCGCCGAGGTCGAAGAAGTTGTCGTGCGCGCCGACCCGGTCCACGCCGAGCAGCTCGCACCACAGCGCGGCGATCGACCGCTCCAGGTCGTCCCGCGGCGCCACGAACGGCGCGCGCACCCGGTCCCGGTCGGGTTCCGGTTCGGGCAGGGCCGCCCGGTCGATCTTTCCGTTCGGCGTCAGCGGGAACTGCGGCAGGACGACGAAGGCGGACGGCACCATGTACTCCGGCAGCCGCTCCCGCAGGTGGGCGGCCAGTTCGTCGGTCCGCGGCCGCTCGTCGGCGGTCAGGTACGCCACCAGCCGCGTGTCGCCCGCGCCGTGCTCGCGCGCCACCACGACCGCCTCGCGCACCCGGTCGTGCCGGGTCAGGGCGAACTCGATCTCGCCCAGTTCGATGCGCAGGCCGCGCACCTTGACCTGGTGGTCCAGACGGCCGAGGTACTCGATGGCCCCGTCGTCGCGGAAGCGCGCCAGGTCGCCCGTCTTGTACAGCCGCGCACCCGGGGTGTCGTCGAACGGATGGTCGATGAACTTCTCCGCGGTGAGCTCGGGCTTGCCCAGATAGCCGCGGGCCAGGTTGCGTCCGCCGATGTGCAGCTCGCCCGGGACGCCGACGGGGACGGGCCGCAGCCGTTCGTCCAGCACGTAGATCTGGGTGTTGGCGATGGGGAACCCGATGGGGACGGTCCGCTCGTCGCCGTCGCGTTCGCAGGCCCAGGCGGTGACGTCGATCGCCGCCTCGGTCGGGCCGTACAGGTTGTGCAGCTCGGCCTTGGAGCGGGCGAAGAACCGCCGCTGCAGGTCGGGCGTCAGGGCCTCGCCGCTGCAGATGACCCGCCGCAGGCCGGTGCACTCCTCCACGCCGGGCTCTTTCAGGAACACCTGGAGCATCGACGGGACGAAGTGCACGGTGGTGATGCCCTGGTCGCGGATGGTCTCGACCAGGTAGCGGCCGTCCCGGTGCCCGTCCGGGCGGGCCACGACCAGGGTCGCCCCGGTCATCAGCGGCCAGAAGAACTCCCACACCGAGACGTCGAAGGAGAACGGGGTCTTCTGCAGGACCCGGTCGTCGGCGCCCAGCCGGTAGGCGTCCTGCATCCACAGCAGCCGGTTGCGGATGGCCGCGTGGACGTTCATGACGCCCTTGGGGGCGCCGGTGGAGCCCGAGGTGTAGATGACGTAGGCCAGGTCCTCGCCGTCGATCTCGACGTCCAGGTCGTCGCCGGGTTCGGCGTCGATCTCGGGATGCGGTTCGTCGAGGCACAGCACCTCGGCGTCGACTTCAGGCAGGCGCTCCGCCAGGCGGCGCTGGGTGAGCAGGACCGGGGCGTTCGCGTCCTTGAGCATGTACTCCAGACGCGCCTGCGGGTACCCGGGGTCCAGCGGCACGTAGGCGCCGCCCGCCTTCAGGACGGCCAGCAGGCTCGTCACCAGTTCCAGGGAGCGCTCCATGCAGACGCCGACGAGGACGTCCCGCCCCACGCCGAGCCGCCTGAGCCGCCGGGCCAGGCGGTTGGCCCCGGCGTTCAGCTCGGCGTACGACAGAGCGCGCCCCTCGAAGACCACCGCGGTCGCGTCCGGCGTCCGCCGGGCCTGCCGCTCGACGCACTGGTGGATCCAGCCGTCCTCGTCGGGCCACTGCCGTTCGGTGGCGTTGGCCTCGACCAGGAGGCGCCGCCGTTCGGCGTCGTCCAGCAGCTCGAACTCGCCGATGGGCGTCCGCGGCCGGGCGGCCGCCTGCTCCGCGAGCCGGCGCAGGTGACCGGCCAGCCGGGCGATGGTCGACTCCTCGAACAGGTCGCGGTCGTACTCGAACCAGCCGGTGAGGGCGCCGTCGTCGTCGAACGCCTGCAGCTCCAGGTCGAACCGCGCGCCTTCGGCGCGCAGCGGCAGCCGGCGCAGCTCCAGGTCCGCCATGGCGAACCGGGGCAGCGGGTCGCTCTGGTACGACAGGCACACCTGGAAGATCGGCGGCCGGCTCAGATCGCGGGACGGCCGCAGCTCCTCCACGATCTTTTCGAAGGGGACGCCCTGGTGGGCGTACAGGCCGAGGCAGGCGTCCCGGACCCGCGCCAGCACCTCGGTGAACGGCGGGTCGCCGCTCAGGTCGGTCCGGACCGGCAGGGTGTTGACGAAGAACCCGATCAGCGGTTCGAGCTCCGCGCGCTCCCGGTTCGCCGTCGGCACCCCGACCACCACGTCGTCCTGGCCGCTGTAGCGGTGCAGCAGGACCTGCAGCACCGCCAGCAGCACCATGTAGGTGGTGGCGCCGTGCTCGCGGCCGAGCGCGGCGAGCTCGCGCATCAACGACGCGGGCAGCTCGACGGGCACCGAGCCGCCGTTGAAGCCCTGGACGGCGGGCCGCGGCCGGTCGGTCGGCAGGGCGAGATGGGGCGGCGCGCCGGACAGATGCTCGCGCCAGTACGCCAGGTCCTCGCGCAGCTCGTCCTCACGCGACCGCCGCTGCTGCCAGGTCGCGAAATCCCCGTACTGGATCCGCAGCGCGGGCAGGGGCGACGGCCGGCCCTCGGAGAACGCCTGGTAGAGGGCGGACAGCTCCGACAGCAGCACCCCGACCGACCAGCCGTCGGAGATGAGGTGGTGCATCACGACGCCCAGCACCCACTCCTGGGCGCCGAGGCGCAGCAGCTTCACGCGCAGCAGCGGCCCGGCGGCCAGGTCGAACGGCTCCCGCAGCTCGTCGGCGACCCGACGGCCGAGGTCCGCGCCGCGCGGCGGATCGTCCCGCAGGTCCACCTCGGGCAGGTCGATCGTCTGCTCGGGCAGCACGACCTGCTCGGGTCTGCCGTCGCGCACCCGGAAGACCGTGCGCAGGCTCTCGTGCCTGCGCACGATCTCGTTCACCGCGTCGCGCAGCACACGGGTGTCCAGCGGGCCGCGGATGTGCGCGGCGGCGGGCACGACGTAGGCGGGGTTGCCCGGCCGCAGTTGCTCGAGGAACCAGATCCCCTGCTGGGCCACCGAGAGGGGGAAGGTGTTCTCCGCCCGCCCGGTCTGCTCCCGCAGCAGCTTCTCGAACAGCGCCCGCTTCTCGGGCGACAGAGCGGCCAGGCGCTCGCTGAGATCGGTCACTTGTGCGCCTTCCCGCGGTGGAGTCATGCCGGCTCCCTCGATCCGTCCTCGGCGTCGGGCAGCGCCTCGATCTGGTCCAGCAGCCGCTGCGCGACGTCCTCGACGCGCTCCACCCGCTGGATCTCGTCGTCGGCCGCGGCGGTCAGGCGTTCGACGACCTCGTCGGCGATGACCCGCACGGTCGCCTCCTTCAGCAGGACGGAGATCGGGATCGAGACGCCGAGCCGGTTCTCCACCTCGTTCCTCAGCTCGACGGCCATCAGGGAGTCGAGCCCGAGCTCGACCAGCGGCCGGTCCAGCCCGACCGACGACGGGTCGGCGCGCAGCGTGTCCGCCGCGGCGAGCGCGAGCCGTTCGGCCAGCGCGCCGGACCGTTCGTCCGCCGGCAGGTCGAGCAGTTCCTCGCGCGAGGGCAGCCGGCTGGACCGCGCGGCCTTCGGCGCGGCGGGCGCGGCGCCGTCCCCGTCGATCAGGTCGGCGACCAGGGCCGACCCGGACGCGTCCTGGTAGCGCCGTCCCCACTGCGACCAGTCGACGGGCATCACCGCGATCTGGGGCGCGTCCTGCCACAGCAGGCGGTGCAGGACGCGGAGCGCCTGGCCGTGCCCGAGGGCGGCCATGCCGGGGCTGGAGCCGGGCGTGATGTCGTCCTCCCGGTCGGCCATGCCGGTCTGCGCCCAGATGCCCCAGTTGATGCTCAGGGCGGGCTTGCCCGCGTCGCGGCGCGCCCAGGCCAGGCCGTCCAGGTAGGCGTTCGCCGCCGCGTAGCCGGCCGCGAACGGCGAGCTGAGGATGGAGCCCGCCGAGGAGAACAGCACGAAGAAGTCCAGCGGCCGGTCCTCGAACAGCCGGTGCAGCACGCGGGCGCCCATCGCCTTCGGGCGCAGGTCCCGCTCCAGGTCGGCGGGCCGCAGGTCGAGCAGCGGCGTGACCTCGCCGACCCCCGCCGCGTGCACGACGCCGCGGATCGGCGGCCGGTCCTCCCGCTGCCAGCGGTCCAGGAAGGCGCGGACCGCGTCCTCGTCGGACACGTCGAGGGACTCCAGGAACACCGTCGCGCCGAGGTCCTCGATCTCCCGGACGGCCGCCAGGCGCGGCTTCATCGGGTGGTCGGCGTCGAGCCCGGCCCACTCGGCGCGCGGCGGAACCGGCGTGCGCCCGACGAGGATCAGCCGGCGCGCGCCGGCGCGCGCCATCGACCGCGCGACGGCCAGCCCCAGGCCGCCGAGGCCGCCGGTGATGAGGTACGCCGCGTCCGGCCGCCAGACGGGGCGGCGGGCCGGCGCGTCCGGCAGCCGGGTGCGCACCAGCCGCGCCACGTGGCGCCGCCCGTCCCGGAAGGCGATCTGGTCCTCGCCGTCGTGGCGCTCGATCGCGTCGAGGAGCCGCGACGCCGACGACCGCGCCTCCTCGTCCGGGTCCAGGTCGATCAGGCCGCCCCACAGGCCGGCGTGCTCCTGCTGAATCGACCGGCCGAGGCCCCACAGCGTCGTCTGCCCGACGGCGAGGGGCGCGCGGTCCGCGCCGTCGGCCTCGGACCGCCCGGCGGGGACGGCGCCCGCCGTCACCAGCCACAGCCGGGTCGGCTTGGTGCTCCTGGCCGCGGCGAGGGCCTGCACGGCCCGGACCGCGCTCATGCAGCCGTCCTCCTGCTCGCGCAGCGCCTGCCCGACGGAGTCCGGTTCGCTCGCCGGGTCGCGCAGGCCCCACAGGTGGACGACCTGGAGCCGCTCGTCCGGTCCCAGCTCCAGCTCATTCACCAGCCGGACGAGGTCGTCGGGGCCGTCGAGCCGCACCCGGGCTTCCCGCCCGTCGCGGTGGTATGCCGTCCCCGGGACGACCCGGACGCATCGCGTCCCGCGCCGCGCGAGTTCGTCGGCGAGCTCGTCGCCGACGCCGAGGCCGTCGGCCAGCACCAGCCAGGTCGACGGCGCGGCGGGCGTCGATTCCGGCGACGCGGACGCGTCGGCGGGCCGCCACTCGACCTCGTACAGCAGGTCGTCGTCGGAGAAGTCGTCCTGCCCGGCGTCCTCGGCGGCGTCGCCGTCGTAGGCGGGCGCCGTGTCGGCGTCGTGGACGCGCAGGTCCCGCCAGCAGGGGGTCTTGTCGAACGCGTAGGTGGGGAGCGGCACCCGGGTGCGCCGGTAGTCGCGGTCGAAGCCGTTCCAGTCGATGTCGACGCCGTTCGCGTAGAGCCGCGCGACGCTGGACAGCAGGACCCGCCAGTCGTCGTGCTTGGGCCGCAGGCTGGGCAGCAGCCGCGTGTCCGGGCCGGTCGGCACGCCGTCGCCGATCAGGCCGAGCAGGATCGGCGCCGGGCCCATCTCCACGAAGTTGCGGTAGCCCATCGCGAGCAGGCCGCCGATCCCGGCGGCGAACCGCACCGGCTGCCGGGCGTGCCGGCACCAGTAGTCGGCGTCGGGCGCCTCGTCCCACGGCCACAGCTGCCCGGTGAGATTGGACATCAGGGGGACGCGGGGCGGCCGGAACGCGACCTTCTCCGCCGCCCGGCGCAGCGGCTCCAGGATGGGTTCGATCAGCGGGGAGTGCGACGAGGTGGTGATGCGCAGCCGCTTGGTCTGCACGCCGTCGCGTTCGAAGGCGGCGCAGAGCTCGTCGACGATCTCCCGTTCGCCGGAGATGACGGTGTGCGCCGGACCGTTGACGGCCGCGACCGACACCCGGTCCTCGTAGTCGGCGATCTCCATCGCGACGTCCAGCTCCGGCGCGAACACCGCGGCCATCGCCCCGGTGTCGGCGAGCGAGTTCATCAGCCGGGCGCGTTCGACGACCAGCGTCACGGCGTCCTCCAGCGACATGGCGCCCGCCGCGCACGCCGCGACGTACTCCCCGAAGCTGTGGCCGAGCACCGCGGCCGGTTCCACGCCCCACGACCGCCACATCTCCGCCATGGCGTACTGGACGGCGAACATCGCCGGCTGGGCGTAGGTCGTCTCGTTGATCAGCGTCGACGCCGGGTCCTCGGGGTAGAGCACCGACAGCAGCGGCACCTCCAGCAGCGGGCGCATCAGCTCGTCGCACCGCTCGAGCGCCCGGCGGAACGTGGGCTGCGCCTCGTACAGGCTCCGCGCCATGCCGACGCGCTGCGGGCCCTGCCCGGTGAACAGGAAGACGACGGAGCCGTCGCCGGCCGCCTCGCCCGCGGCGACCGCCTCGCCGGGCACGCCCTTGACGAAACCGGCCAGCGCCTCGGAGATCTCCTGGTTCGTGCCTCCCACGACCGCCAGGCGGTGCCGGAAGTGGGACCGGCCGGTGCCGGCCGAGAAGCAGATGTCGGCCGGGGAGGCGTCCGCGTCGGCGCCGGTCAGGTCCCGGTACCTGGCCGCGAGGTTGACCAGCGCGGTCTCGCTCTTGGCGGACAGCGCCAGCACCGACAGGGGACGGCGGGTGTCGGGCGGGGGCGCCTCGGGGCGTTCCGGCGCCTCGGCGAGGATCACGTGCGCGTTGGTGCCGCTGAAGCCGAAGCTGCTCACGCCCGCGAAGCGCCGGCCGGGCGGCACCGGCCATTCGGTCAGCTCCGTCGGCACGGCGAAGGTCGTCCCGGCGAACGACAGGTGCGGGTTCAGGCGGGTGAAGTGGACGTTCGGCGGGATGGCCCCCCGGTTCAGGCAGAGCACCGCCTTGATCAGTCCGGCGACGCCCGCCGCCGCCTCGGCGTGCCCGATGTTCGTCTTCGACGAGCCGAGGTAGACCGGCGGGCCCTCCTCGCGGCCGTAGACGTCGGCCAGCGCCTCGACCTCGATCGGGTCGCCGAGCCGCGTCCCGGTGCCGTGCGCCTCGATGAGGGAGACCTCGTCCGGTGCGACGCCGGCGGCCCGCAGCGCCCGGCGGAGCACGTCGCGCTGCGCGTCGCCGTTGGGCGCGGTGACCCCGGTGCTGCGGCCGTCCTGGTTCACCGCTCCCCCGCGGATCACGGCCAGCACCCGGTCGCCGTCCCGCTGGGCGTCCGACAGCCGCTTGAGGACGACCACGCCGCAGCCCTCGCTGCGCACGTACCCGTTGGCGGACTCGTCGAAGGTCTTGCACCGCCCGTCCACCGACACCATGCCGGGGAACTGGGAGAAGGCGATGCTCGGCAGCGGTGAGGCGATGACGTTGACCCCGCCGCTCAGCGCCAGGTCGCACTCCCCCGACCGCAGGCTCTGGCACGCCTGCAGCACCGCGACCAGGGAGGAGGAGCAGGCGGTGTCGATCGCCATGCTCGGCCCCTTGAGGTCGAGCACGTACGAGACGCGGCCGGTCAGCACGCTGTGCGCGGTGCCCGTGCTGGAGTAGGCGGTGACGTCGAGCGGGCGCCGGAGGGTCTGCGTCGCGAAGTCGCTGCTGCAGACCCCCATGAAGACGCCGGTCCGGCTGCCCGCGAGGCTCGCCGGGGCCACCCCCGCGTCCTCCAGCGCCTCCCAGACCACTTCGAGGGTCAGCCGCTGCTGCGGGTCCATGTGGAGGGCCTCGCGCCGCGCGATCCCGAAGAAGTCGTAGTCGAAGTGGTCGATGCGGTCGAGGAAGCCGCCGTACCGGGTGGCCATCTTCCCCGGCTGGCCGTGCCGGTCGGTGGAGAACTCGTCGGCGTCCCACCGGTCCGCGGGGATCTCCCGGACGGCGTCGACGCCGCTGCTGAGGACCTCCCAGTACGTCTCGGCGTCGGTGATCCCGCCGGGGAAGCGGCATCCGATGCCCACGATCGCGATGGGCTCGGTGCGGGCCCGCTCGTGCTCTTCGATCGTGCGCTGCATCCGCTCGATCGTCTGGTACGCGCGCTTGAGCGTGGCCGCCGATGTCCCGGTTCCGCCCGGCGCCGTCGTCTGCAGCGAAGCCATGTCAACGTCCTTCGTCGATCTGTTGGATCTTGGCGAGCAGCAGCGCCTCGATGTCGCTGTCGGGGATGTCGTCGAGTTCGGCGCCGTCGAGTTCGGCGCCGTCGAGCCCGGCGCCGTCGGGCGGAGCGCCGTCGTGCCCGGCGGCCGGTCGGACGCCGTCGTCGGCGGGTTCCGATGCGTCGGCGGCCGGTTCGGCCTCGAGCGCGATCTGCATGCGCTCGGCGAGGAAGGGGACCAGCGCCTCGAGGGTCGGGAAGCGCCACGCGATGGTGGCGGGCAGCTCGACGTGCAGCGTCGTCTCCAGCCGCTTGCGCAGCTCGAGCGCCATCAGGGAGTCGAAGCCCATGCTCGCCAGCGGCGCCGTCTCGTCGATCTTCGACGGGTCGAGCTTGAGCACCTGGGCGGCCACCGTCCGGCAGTGCTCGACGAGGACGGCCCGGCGGCGACGGCCGGGTTCGACGGCCAGCAGCCGCCGGTGAATCCGTCCTTGCGACGGGGCGTCCGACGCCCGCGCGGGCGAGGGGGCCACGAGATCGGTGAGCAGGGCGGGCAGCAGGCCGTCGGCGGCGGCGGCCCGCAGCTTCTCCCGGTCCAGCGGCAGCACGCACGCCTGGGGCGTCGGTGCGCGCAGCAGCCGGTCCAGGGTCGCGACGCCCTGGTCCGGCGACAGGCTGACGATGCCCTGGGCCGCCAGCGCCCCGCCCCGGTCGGGGGTCGCCGCCAGTCCGATCTGCGACCACGGCCCCCAGTTGATGCTCATGGCGGGCAGCCCTCGGCCGCGGCGCAGCTGCGCCAGCGCGTCCATGAAGGCGTTGGCCGCGGCATAGTTGCCCTGGCTCGGGGAGCCGAGCACCGCCGCCGCGGAGGAGAAGAGGACGAAGAAGTCCAGGTCCCGGTCGACGGTGGCGCGGTGCAGGTTCCAGGCGCCGGCGACCTTCGGCGCCGCCACCGAGCGGAACCGGTCCCGGTCGAGCTGGAGCAGCAGGCCGTCGTCGAGCAGGCCCGCGGCGTGCACGACGCCGGCCAGCGGCGGCATCGCGGCGTCGATCTCCTTCATGACCTTGGCGACGTCGTCGGGGCACGCGACGTCGGCGTTGCGGACCTCGATCCGCGCGCCCCGGTCGGCGAGCTCGGCGATCGTCCGCCGCGCCTCGTCCGAGGGGCCGCGGCGTCCGAGCAGCACCAGATGGCGGGCGCCCTCGCCCACCAGGTACCTGGCGGTCTCCAGGCCGAGCGCGCCGAGCCCGCCGGTGATCAGGTAGGTCCCCGAGCTCCGGACCGGGGCGTCGCCGGGGCGCACCGCGACGGTCTCCTCGCCGGTGGGCCGCAGCACCACCTTGCCGATGTGCCGCGCCTGCGCCATGTGCGCGAAGGCGTCGGGCGCCTCGGAGTAGGTGAAGCCGGTCACCGGGAGGGCGGTGAAGTCGCCGCTGTCGAACCCGCGGACGACCTCGGCGAACAGTTCGGCGATCAGCGGGCGCCGCTCGGCGAGGGTCCGTTCCAGGTCGACGGCGAAGAAGGTGCGGTCGTGCCGCAGGAGCCCCAGGCCGAGGTTGCTTCCGGCGTAGATGTCCTGCTTGCCGATCTCGACGAACCGGCCGCCCGGCGCCAGCAGCCCCACGCCGCGGACCAGCGCCTCGCCGGTGAGCGAGTTGAGCACCACGTCGACGCCCCGGCCGCCGGTCAGCTCCCGCACCTCGTCGGCGAACCGCAGGGACCGGGAGTCCATCACGTGCCGGACGCCGAGGGAGCGCAGCAGCTCCCGCTTCTCTTCCGTGCCCGCGGTCGCGTAGACCTCCGCGCCGTTGCGGCGCGCCACCTGAAGGGCGGCCAGGCCCACGCCGCCGGTCGCCGAGTGGATGAGGACCGTCTCGCCCTCGCGCAGGCGCGCCAGGTACTCCAGCCCGTAGACGGCGGTGAGGAACGCGATCGGGGTCGCCGCGGCCTCCTCGGCGCTCAGGCCGCGCGGCATGGGCGCCACCAGCTCCGCCGCGGTCGTCGCGTAGGCGGCCATGCTGGACGGCGCGACCGCCATCACCCGGTCCCCGACGGCGCAGGTGTCGACCCCGTCGCCGACGGCGACCACGGTGCCCGCGCACTCGCCGCCCAGGGGGACGATCCCCGGCGGCACTCCGGGACAGATGTCCATGGCCTTGAGGACGTCGTTGAAGTTCAGGCCCGCCGCGGCGACCTCGATCTCCACCTCGCCCGGGCCGGGCGGCGTCCGCTTCCACAGCGTCGGGGTCAGGCTGCCCAGGATTCCGGGCCGGGTCGCGAGGATGCGGTGGTTTTCGTCCACGGCAGGGTCGAACGGGCGCCGCGGCCACTCCACGTCGGTCTCGGCCGGTGCGCTCCAGCGTTCCAGCCGCGGCGCGAGCAGCCTGCCGCCGCGCAGCGCGAGCTGGCCCTCGTCCCGGGGCCGCAGCACCGCGTCGAGCAGCGCGGCCGGCTCCTCGTCGCCGCCGCCGTCGGGGTCCAGATCGATGATCAGGGGGCGCAGCTCGCGGTGCTCCAGCATGATCACCCTGGCCAGGCCCCACAGCTGGGCCTGCTCGGGGTCGGGCGGGGCCGTCTCGCCGCCCGCGGGCTGGGCGCCGCGGGTCACCATGACGAGCCGGGGCGGCGCGTCGCGGTCCCCCGCCGCGAGTTCCTGGACGAGGTGGAGGACCGAGACGCAGCCGGTGTCCCGCGGCGCGTCCTCCGCGTCGGTCTCTTCGCGGAGTCCTCCGTCCAGGCTCCAGGCGTGCACGACGCCGGCGCAGGCGGGCATCGTCGCGCGCAGATCCGCCAGGAGGGTCGCGAGCTGGTCCCGGCTCGAGGGGTCGATCTCGTACCGGTCGGCGGCGAGCCGCCGGTAGCCGTCGCCGGCCCGCACCGTCACGCAGGCGCCGCCGCGCTCGGCGATCCCCGCCGCCAGCCGGTCCGCCACGCCGCCGGCGTCGGCGAACAGCAGCCACGAGCCGGGGGCGGCGTCCGCGGCGTCGGCCCGGTCGGGTTCGGCCGCCTCCCGCCAGCGCAGGTCGAACAGCGCGTCGGCGATCGGATCGGGGGCGCCGGCCCCGTCGAGGCGCCGCAGCGTGATCCCGCCGACCTCGCCGACCCGCTCGCCGTCCTCGTCGAACAGCACGACGCGGCCTTCGATCTCGTCGCCGGAACCGGCCCCGTCGACGACCGCGTGGGCCCATCGGGGGACGGCAGAGTCGGCCGAGAAGGCGAAGCGGCGGACCGCGACCGGAAGGTAGGGCCCGGCGCGCTCGGCGTCCACGCCGACCGCGGCGGCCAGGACCTGCAGGCAGCCGTCGAGCAGGGCCGGGTGCACCAGGTACGGATCGGCGTCGGCGGTCGCCGGGGCGCCCAGCCGCGCGACGGCCTCGTGTTCGCCGGCCCACATCTCGTGGACGGTCTGGAACGCCGGACCGTATTCCAGGCCCATCCGTCCGAGCGCGGCGTAATGTTCGGCGGGGTCGACCGGCGTCCGGCAGCGAGCGCGCACGGCGTTCAGACCGGCCGCCGCCCCGTCGTCGGCGGCGGGCGCCTCGGCTCGCAGTCGTCCGTGCGCCACCTCCGTCCAGCCGTCCGCGCCGGAAGCCCCGCGGTCGAAGACCCTGAACGAGCCTGTGTCGCCGGCCTCCGGCACGACGACCAGTTGCAGCGTTGCCTCCTCGCAGGTCTCCGGCACGACCGCCATCCTGGTGAGCCGGACGTCCTCGACGACCGCGCCGCCGTCCCCGAGCGCCTGCCGCGCGGCGGCCAGGGAGGCGTCCAGGACGAAGCTCGCCGGGAGCACCACGGTGCCGGCGACCCGGTGGTCCTTCAGGTAGGGGAACCCGTCGAGGTCGATCTCGGCGGTCCAGTGGTGGCCCTTCGGCTCGGTCGCCGCGCGCACGAAGGTCTGCAGGGCCGGATGCCCGGTGTGCGCGGCACGGCGCCGCCGGTGGCCGTACTCGTCCTCGATCCAGTACCGCTGCCGCTGCCACGGGTAGGACGGCAGCCCGGCCACGGCCGGCGGCGTCGCCCCATGGACCGCGCCCCAGTCGACCGGGAACCCCGCGCAGTACAGCAGGCCGAGCTCGGCGAGGATCGAGCGGCGCCCGGGCTCGTCCCTCCGCAGCGACGCCGCCACCACGCCGTCCGCCTGCTCGGCGAAGAGCCGGTCGCGGACGGCGGCGCCGAGCATCGGCTGCGGGGAGATCTCGACGAACACGTCGTGGCCCGACGCGACCAGGCCGGTCACCGCGGTGTCGAACAGCACCGGACGGCACAGGTTCGCGACCCAGTACTCCGCGCCGAGGTCCGTCCCCTCGACCGCCCGGCCGGTGACCGTCGAGATCATCGGGATCGTCGCCGGGCTCGCGGTGAGACCGAACAGCAGCTGGCGGAACTCGCCCGCGAGCGGTTCCATCAGAGGGCTGTGCGAGGCGTAGTCGACGGATTCCAGCACGCGGCAGAAGATCCCGTCGGCCTGCAGGGCCGCGGCGGTCCGCTCCAGAGCCGCCGTCTCCCCCGACAGCACCGTGGAGTCGGGGCCGTTGGCGGCGGCCACCCAGACGGACTCGCAGCCCAGGTCGGCGAGGATGCGCTCCGCCCGTTCGCGCGGGATGCCCGCCAGCGCCATCCTGCCCTTGCCGATGGCACTGCGGATCACCCGGCCGCGGTGCAGCGCCACCCGGAGCGCGTCCGCGAGGCTCAGGGCGCCCGCGACGTGGGCGGCGGCGATCTCGCCGACGCTGTGGCCGACGACCGCGGCCGGCTCGACGCCGTAGGACCGCCACAGCGCGGCGAGGGCGATCTGGACGGCGCACAGGGCCGGCTGGCCGACGGCCGGGTCCTGCAGGCGGCAGTCGCCGGAACCGCCGGTCAACTGGTCGAGCAGCGACCAGTCGACGAACGGCCGGAGGATCTCCTCGCAGCGCTCCAGCGCCTCCCGGAACACCGGCTCGGCGTCCAGCAGGTCGGCGGCGATCGGCCACCACTGCGGCCCCTGCCCGGAGAACAGGAACGCCGCCTTGGGGTGCCGGCCGACGCGCCTGCCGCCCCACGTCAGCCCCGGCCGCTCCGCGCCGTCGCGGAAGGCCGCAAGGGCGTCGCGGAACTCGGCCAGGGAATCGCCGACGCAGGCGAGCCGATGCTCGTGGTGCGTGCGCCGCACCGCCGCGGCCGCGCAGAGCGCGGCCGGTGTGATCTCCTCCCCGGCCTCGGCGAGGAACGCCTCGTACCTGGCGGCGAGTTCGCGCAGGGCCTGCTCGTCCCGGGCCGAGAGCGTCAGCAGGTGCGCCCGGCCGTCGGCGGGCTCGGCGGGCTCGGCCGACGGCGTCGGCCGGGGAGCCTCCTGCACCACCACATGCGCGTTGGTGCCGCCGAACCCGAACGAGCTCACTCCGACCAGGGCCGGGGCGTCGTCCGTCGGCCACGGCGTCAGCGAGACGGGGACGCGCAGCGCCAGCTCGTCGAAGGGGATGTGGGGGTTCGGCCGTTCGAAGTGCAGGCTCGGCGGGACCATCCGGTGCCGCACCATCAGCGCGGCCTTGATCAGGCCGGCGATGCCGGCCGCCGCCTCCAGATGCCCGAGGTTGGACTTGACCGAGCCGATCAGGCAGGGGGCGGCGGGGTCGCGGCCCGCCCCGACCACCGCCGCCAGCGCCTTGGCCTCGATCGGGTCGCCGAGCAGGGTGCCGGTGCCGTGCGCCTCGACGTAGTGGACCTGTTCCGGCCGCACGCGCGCGTCGGCGTAGGCCGCGCGCAGCACCGCCTCCTGCGCCTGCGGGTTGGGGGCCATGATCCCGTTGCTGCGGCCGTCCTGGTTGACCGCGCCGCCGCGGATGACGGCGTAGATCGGGTCCCGGTCCGCCAGGGCCCTGCCGAGGGGCTTGAGGACGACGACGCCGGCGCCCTCGGAACGGACGTAGCCGTTGGCGCGCGCGTCGAAGGGCTTGCAGCGTCCATCGGGGGCCATGGCGCCGGCCTTGCTGAAGTTGATGGCGATCGCCGGTGAGAGGATGACATTGACACCGCCGGCGATCGCCAGGGAGCAGTCACCGCGTGCCAGGCTCGCGCACGCCTGATGCACCGCCACCAGGGAGGACGAGCAGGCGGTGTCGACGGCCATGCTCGGTCCCCGGAAATCGAACAGGTAGGACAGGCGGTTGGCGGCGATGCTCGACGAGTTGCCGGTTCCTGCGTAGGCGTCGATCCGGGTGAACTCTTCGAATTGGAACCGGCCGTAGTCATTGGTCGAGATGCCGATGAAGACGCCGGTCGACGATCCGGCCAGGCGCTCGGGCACGAGCCCGGCGTCCTCCAAGGCCTCCCAGGTCACCTCCGCCAGCAGGCGCTGCTGCGGGTCCATGCGCGCCGCCTCGGTCGCGGAGATGCCGAAGAACTGCGGGTCGAACCGGTCGACGTCCTTCAGGAAGCCGCCCCAGCGGGTGGTGGTCTTTCCCGGAGCGGCCGGGTCGGCGTCCCAGAACTCCTCCGCGTTCCACCGGTCGGACGGCACCTCGGTCACCGCGTCGCGTCCCTCGCAGAGCAGTTCCCAGAAGGACCGAGGGCCGTCGGCGCCGCCGGGGAAGCGGCATCCGATCCCCACGATGGCGATCGGCTCCGCTTCGCGCTCCGTCGGCGGGACGTCGCCGCCCCGGTCCGCCGTGGCGACGACGGGCACCGCGGACGGCTCCGACGTGCTCGCGGGCTCCTCGGGCGCGGAGCTCAGGAAGTCCGCCAGGGCCTCGATCGTCGGGTGCTCCCAGGTGAGCGTCGCCGGGAGCGGCCGCCCCAGCAGGCGTTCGAGCTCGCCGACGATCCCCACCATGTCCACCGACCGCAGCCCGTAGTTCGCCAGCGGCAGCGTCGGATCGACCGACTCGGGCGTCGTCCCCAGCCGGGCGGCCACCTCCGCGCGCAGCCGCTCCTCGATCTGCGCCTTGCGCTCGGACCGGGACGGCTCCGCGCCTTCGGCGGGCTCCGTCGCCCCCCTGCCTTCCGACGAGAGGCTCCAGGTGGTCAGGCACTGCAGATCGCCGTCCAGGAACGCCTTCAGGCAGGCGCCGCGCTGCAGCTTTCCGCTGGACGTCTTCGGAACGTTCCCGCGCCTGACCAGGGCGATGTCGTGGACCTGCAGGCCGTGCTCCTCGGCCACCGTGGCGCGGACGGCGGCGATGATGCGATCCGCCTCGTCCGGGTCCGGGCGCCCGTTGACCTCGTGGACGACGACCAGCCGCTCGACGCCGTCCACCTCGCGCGAGCAGGCCACCCCGCAGCCGGGACGCAGCATGGGGTGGGCCTGTTCGATGGACCGCTCGATGTCCTGGGGGTAGTGGTTCCTGCCCTCGATGATGATGACGTCCTTGCGGCGACCGGCGACGAACAGCTCGGTGCCGTCGAAGAAGCCCAGGTCCCCGGTGCGCAGGAACGGGCCTTCGCCGGTGTCGGCGAGGCGGGCCGCGAACGTCTCCTCGCTCTCCCGCGGGCGCTGCCAGTAGCCCTGCGCGATGCTCGGGCCGGACACCCAGATCTCACCGATCCGGCCCTCCGGGAGCCGGGTGCGCCGCTCCGGATCCACGACGACGACCCGGTGGCCGGGGATGCCCGAACCGCATCCGACGTTCGTCCGGGCCCGTTCCCCTGGGCCCGCCGCGACCGCCCGGCCGGCTTCGAGCGCGGAGACCTCCAGTCGGCGCGTGATCGGCTCGGCCGCCCGCTCTCCGCCGGACACCATCAACGTCGCCTCGGCCAGCCCGTAGCACGGGTAGAAGGCCTTCTTGCGGAAACCGCACGGCGCGAAGACCTCGCTGAACCGGTCGATGGT
Organism: Actinomadura viridilutea; assembly: GCA_003001795.1. Lineage (GTDB taxonomy): Bacteria > Actinomycetota > Actinomycetes > Streptosporangiales > Streptosporangiaceae > Spirillospora > Spirillospora viridilutea. The sequence goes on from PVNI01000004.1 coordinate 285,991, forward strand.
CTCCGCGCGCACCGGCTCGGCGCCGTTGAAGGCCGTGGTGAGCGTGCTCAGATCGAGCGTCGCGCGCTCCTCCTCGGAGATCTTCTGGACGCACAGGTCGTAGGCGAAGTTCGGGGCGCCCGTGAGGTTGGCTCCGACGTCGGAGATCGCCTTGAGCCACCGGAACGGCCGCTTCAAGAAGGCGACGGGGGCCATGAAGGTGACCGGGAACCCGGCGAACGCCGGGGTCAGCAGCCCGCCGATCAGCCCCATGTCGTGGTAGGGCGGCAGCCAGATGACCAGGTGGTTGTCCGGGGAGTGCCCGTACACCCGGTCGTGGATGATCCGCACGTTGCTGATCAGGTTGGCGTGGCTGACCATGACGCCCTTGGGCCGGGCGGTGGAGCCGGACGTGTACTGCAGGAACGCGACGTCGTCCGCGGTGACGTCCGGGCGCCGCCAGCCGTGCCCGGCGGCCGGGTCGACCTCGTCCACGGCCTGCCAGTCGAGCCGCCCGAGCTCCGGGGCGTGCGCGGCGAGCTCGCCGGCGATCGAGACGACGGCCTTGGTGGCGAGCACCACGGCCGGCCGCGCGTCCTCGATCACTCCGAGCAACCGCGGCAGCGTCCGCTTGAACAGGACCGAGTCCGGCGGATACGCCGGGACCGCGATCACCTTCGCGTAGAGGCAGGCGAGGAACGAAATCACATAGTCCAGGCCCGGCGGGCACAGGATCAATGCCCGCTCGCCTGCCGGGACGCGTTCCCGCAAAGTGGCCGCCACGGCCCGGACGCGCAGGTCGAACTCGGCGTTCGTCAGGCTCACCGGCGCGCCTTCGCCGTCGACGAGGAACCGGAATATCGCGCCTTCCGGCCGCTCCGCGAAGACCGCTCGGAAACGGTCGACGAGCGTGTCGCCCCCGCGTCCCGACGTCCGCGCCGCGGGCGATGTCTTCGGCGATTCCGGTGCCGGGTCGATATTCCGGTCGTCATGCATCTTCTCGCTCCAGGATCAACGTGTCCATCCCCCGGCTCCAGAAAGTGCGCGAGCAGGTTCCATCATCGGCCCGCCGCCCCGAAAGACGGCATCAATGAAACACGGCGATGAAACAAGGACGAACAGATGCGGTCGCCACCGCCGCGGCCGGCACGGACCATACGCCGACTACGCGCTTTCTAACGGAACTCAAACAATGCGTGCCGATAAACGGATCGCACCGCGACGATGCGTTGCGTCACGGACCGAGTACAGCGGTGTCCGCGCCGCACCCACGTCTCTCCTCACGGAAACCTCTTCTCACGACCCCGACGGGCGCATATCAAACGCCCACATGTTGATCGTCGGCCGGGCCGGGCGTCAATAGCAATGATTGACGTTGCCATGCTTGTTCACGGAACGCCGCGATCCGAGCACCGGGAGTCTTGGCGGAGTTCGGCGGGCATGCCCGAAGGGGCCGGTTCGACGCGGTGCAGCGATCCATCGCTACAGGCTATGACCTGCGATGATGCTCGTTTCGGCGCGGCGCTCAGGCGGACGCGGCCGGCTCGACCAGCTCGATGAGGATTCCCCCGGCGTCCTTGGGGAAGATAAAGTTGATGCGCGCTCCTCCGGTGCCGCGCTGGGGTTCCTTGTACAGCAGGCGAACGCCTCGTGAACGCAGTTCGGCGGTCGCCGCGTCGAGATCGTCGACCGTGTACGCGACTTGCTGCAACCCCGGTCCGTGACGGTCGAGAAACCGCGCGATCACCGAGTCCGGCGTCAGCGGAGCGAGAAGCTGCAGGCACCCGCCCGCCGGATCGGGTCCCACCGACATCATCGCCTCGCGCACGCCCTGTTCGACATTGTCTTCCACCTGGAGACAACGCATGCCGAACACGCGCTGGTAGAACTCGACCGCCTCGTCGAGGTCGGCGACCGCGATGCCGACGTGGTCGATCCGGCGCACACCGATACCGTTCGCGATGGATTCCGTCATGCCTGGGGCCGCCTTTCTCTGTCAGCAGCTCTCTCGCACAGGATCGATGCCCTATGTTTGGCACCTTCGGGACACTTGATTAAGTCCGGACAGAGTGTAACCTCGAGCCGGCTTACCCGGCGTGACCCAGATCGGCCAGCCGCGCTCGGCGCCAGGGACTTTCGTCCCTTGCCTAAAGCCGCGCCCCACCGGACCCTGTGGTCTATCAACCCCGGAGGCAATGCATGTCCCCACTTTCACCGCGAACCACGACGGCGACCGACCGGGATCCGGCGATATCCATCTCCGGATTGGTGAAGACATTCGGGCAGGTCCGGGCCCTCGACGGGCTCGACCTGACGGTGTCCAAAGGGGAGGTGCACGGGTTCCTCGGTCCCAATGGCGCCGGCAAGACGACTACTATCCGTATCCTTCTCGGCTTGCTGCGCGCCGACGCGGGCGAGGTGCGGCTGCTGGGCGGCGACCCCTGGCGCGACGCCGTCGCGTTGCACCGGCGGCTGGCGTACGTGCCCGGCGACGTCAGCCTCTGGCCCAAGCTCACCGGAGGCGAGATCATCGACGTGTTCGCCCGGCTGCGCGGCGACATCGACCCGGTCCGGCGGGACGAACTGCTCGAACGTTTCGAGCTGGACCCGACCAAGAAGGCGCGCACCTACTCCAAGGGCAACCGCCAGAAGGTGGGCCTGGTGGCGGCGCTCGCCTCCAACGCCGAGCTGCTGATCCTGGACGAGCCGACCTCGGGGCTGGACCCGCTCATGGAGAGCGTCTTTCAGGACTGCGTCCGCGAGGTGAAGGAACAGGGCCGCACCGTGCTGCTGTCCAGCCACATCCTGGCCGAGGTGGAGGCCCTGTGCGACCGGGTGCACATCATCCGCAACGGTCGGACCGTGGAGAGCGGGACGCTGAGCGAGCTGCGGCACCTGACCCGCACCTCGATCGACGTGCAGACCGAACGGCCGCTCGACGGTCTCGACGGGCTGAAAGGGGTGCACGACCTGCACGTGGACGGCACCCGGGCCCGCTTCGACGTCGACACGGCCCACCTGGACGAGGCCATACGCCATCTCTCCGGGTTCGGCATCCGCTCGCTCAACAGCCGCCCGCCGACGCTGGAGGAGCTGTTCCTGCGGCACTACGGCGACGAGCTCGCCCGGGAGCGGCGAGCGAACGGCCGCCCCGCCCCCACGCCCGAAGGGGCGGCCCGATGATGACCGAACTGACCGGGACCGCCACGCTCGTCCGCTTCACCGTGCGCCGCGACCGCGTCCGCGTCCTCGTCTGGATCGCGTCGATCGCGCTGCTCGAGCTGCTGACGGCGGCGAACACCAAGGAGATCTACTCGACGCAGGCCGCGCTCGACAAGGCCGCCGCGGCCGCCCGCGGCAACCCGGCCGCCATCGCCCTCACCGGCCCCGACCAGGCCCTGGACACGATGGGCGGCCAGGTGGCGTTCCAGATCGGCACGATCGGCCTGGTCGCCGTGGCGCTGATGGCCGTGTTCATGATCGGACGCACGACCCGCGCGGAGGAGGAGGCAGGGCGGGCGGAGCTGATCCGGGCCATGGCGGTCGGCCGCCACGCGGCCACGGCGGCCGCCCTCATCGTGGTGGCGGGCATGAGCGCGGCGACCGGCGTCATCGTGACGCTCGGCCTGATCGGTCTGGACCTGCCGACGCACGGATCGGTCCTGTTCGGCGTCTCGCTCTGCGCGGAGGGACTGGTGTTCGCCGGCGTCGCCACCGTCGCGGCGCAGCTCACCGAGAACACCCGCCTGGTGTTCGGCGGCTCCGGCACCGTTCTCGGCGCCGCCTTCCTGCTCCGGGCGGCCGGCGACATCGGCGACGGCACCCTGAGCTGGTTCTCGCCCATCGGCTGGTCGCAGAAGACCCGGCCGTTCGCCGGGGACCGCTGGTGGCCGCTGCTCGTCCCCGCCGCGTTCACCCTTGCCCTGGCGGTCGTCGGCGCCGTGCTCTCGACCCGGCGGGACGTGGACGCCGGCTTCATCCGACCCCGTCCCGGCCCCCGGACCGGGACCGCGGCCCTGGGGCGGCCTTTGGGCCTGGCCCTGCGGCTCCAGCGGGGCAGCCTGATCGGCTGGAGCGTCGGGCTGTTCGCGGCCGGCGCCGCCATCGGCTGGATCGCCGACGACGTCAAGGACCTCGTCGGCGACAACGAGGCCATACGCAAGACGATCGCCCAGTTCGGCGGCGCGGACCTCACCGATTCCTACCTGTCCACCCAGATGCTCTTCGGCGCCCTCGTCGCCGCGGGCTTCGCCCTCCAGGCGGCCCTGCGCCTGCGCGGCGAGGAGACCGCGCTCCGGGTCGAGCCCCTGCTCGCCACCGCCGTCTCCCGCGGGCGGTGGGTCTTCAGCCACCTGGTGGTCGCGCTGTCCGGCAGCGTGATCGTGCTCGCCGCGGGCGGCCTGGGCTGCGGGCTCGTGTACGGCCTCGTCATCAAGGACGCGGGGCAGATCCCCCGCATGCTCGGGGCCGCTCTCGTCTACACCCCGGCGCTGTGGCTGTTCGTCGGACTCGCCGCCCTGCTCTTCGGGCTATTCCCCCGCGGCGTCGCGGTCGCCTGGGGAGCCCTCGCCGCCTGCTTCGTCATCGGCCTGCTCGGCGAGGTGCTCGAACTCCCCGACTGGGTGAAGGACTTCTCGCCTTTCGAGCACACTCCGCGGCTCCCCGGGGCGGACCTGACCGCGCTTCCGCTGACGGTCCTGACGGCCCTCGCCATCGCGGCGGCCGGCACCGGCCTCCTCACCTTCCAACGCCGCGACATGTTCTAGACGCTGCGGTCGGCGACGCCCGCCCGGAGGAGCGAGGCTGGAGGACGGTCACCTGCGGCGCTGCGAGGCGGGCGGCCACCGCCACACGGCGCGTTTGCAGCTCCGTTCACCCTGCCCTTCGAGTTCGAGGCCCTTCGAGTTCGAGGCCCTTCGAGTTCGAGCGGGATCCCGCGGCGTCGGCCCGCCGCAGCCGTTCGATCCGTTCGGCGATTTCTGGGGCAGTGAAGGGTGCGGGACGCTGGAGAAGTCCCGCACCCCTGGCCTCGCCGTCCGTGTCTTCGGCCGTCCCGAGGCCATGAGCGGCCGGGCGACACGGCGCGTCGACGGTCAGCAGTCGGGGATCACGACGCCGTTGTTGTCCCTGGCCTCGTCGTTGCCCCACCGCGACAGGTAATAGGCCGAAACGTAGGCGCCCCAGCCGTTCTTCCCGGGGTAGACCTCGTCGAGGTCGGTCTTGAGCCACCAGTGGTTGTACTGGTTGCCGACGCGCACTTCGGCGCCCCACACCTTGCAGAACACGTAGTTGGTGCCCTTGTACAGCACCCCCTGCGGGTCGTTCATGAAGGCGTCGCGGTATCCGGTCGCGTTGGCGAACGTGTCGACCCAGTATTTGCCGCCGCCTCCACAACCGTTGTCACTGGTCAGGTACTTCTGGTTGTACGACCCCGGGTAGGGCGCCAGCGAAACGCCGTTGATGCTGATGACCTGGCCGACCCCGTTGTAGAGCTGCTCGTAGTGAATGTGCGGGCCGGTGCTGTTGCCGGTCGATCCGGTGGTGCCGATCGTCTGGCCCTGCGAGACGTACGTCCCGTTGGCCACCCCGTAGGAGGCGAGGTGGAAGTAGTACGTCTTCCAGCCGCCGCCGTGGTCGATGACCACGTAATTGCCCGCACCGTTGGCCTGGTAGTAGTTGTAGGCGGTGCCCGCGGCCGAGGCCAGCACCGGCGTGCCCGCCGTCGTGCCGCCGGAGCGGACGAAGTCGAGGGCCTGGCGGACCTCCGCCGAGTGGTGGCTGTAGGTCCAGGTCTGCCCGCAGGGGAACGGCGCCTTGAAGTTGGGCGCCGCGTGCGCCGGACGAGCCGGCTGGGCGACGACGAATCCCGCCGATAGCGCCAGCGCGGCGGCGAGAGCGCTGATTCGGCGCATCGAGCCTCCTTCCTGTCGCCCGGCGACGCGCACGGAGGGTTTCTCCGCAGGCACGGGGCGCCGGTACGGAATGGCCTTCCGCGGGTGGCCGGAATTGCCGTTGCCGACTGCGCAACGTTTCCTCATTTCACCAGAAGGGGCCGGGCAATGCTCGCCAACAACTCCGGTGACGCTAGTGCAGGATCTGCCCTTGCCTATCCCGCCCCCGTTAGGCGCGGCACGTTCGCCGGGCAAACCGAGACGACGTCGGATGATCACACACCGCGGCAAAGTCAACGGTCAGACGCGAAATTCGACCTGACCCCCTGCAGGCGCACCCGATTCACGCCTCCGCGCCGACCGGCGACTGCCGCGAACGTCAGACACCGCCAAAAAACTTCCAGCCTTTCGGCACTCCAGCCGAGGACGCTGCCACCGGAGACGCCCGCAGACATCTGACCGCCGCAGCTTCCCACCACATGCGCAGCGCCCTCTCGGACGGACGGGCTCCAGGACGCAGGCAGGCAGTGCGTCCGCCGCACCCTCCCCTCCGCCGCTGCTCGCCCCACCAGCGACGGCACCCCGAACACACCGAACGCAACAGCCCAGGCGGTGCCCGTCCTCCTGTCCGGCCGTCGCGGCAGGCAGAACGACTTCTCGGCCCACTGCGGCGACTTGGCGGCTGCATCTCCGCAAAGGCGGGTGTGCTCGCCGGGGAGGTGTCGGCCTCGCCGCTGGATCTTCATCGCGGTGCACGGGACGCCAGACGGCCGCGGCCGCAAATGCGGGTCGGCCGAGGTTCAAGGCGTCGGCGGCTGCGGCGCGGATCTCTCGGCGCACTCGGCCACGCCTGTGACCATGTCGCCACTGGCGAGCGCGACCTGTCCGGCGTCGCTCCAATCGTCCGGCGACTTCTCGTTCGACGTCGGGGCAGGCCCGTGGTGAGACGGCAGGCGGTCTCCTCGTTCCACGTGCGCCGTCGAAGGCGCGTGCCTGTCTACGTCTCGCGGACGGTCGCCCTATGCGCCGGGCCCGGAGTCACCCCTCCAACTTCCTAGATGGTTAATGCGTTTGCCTAAAGCTATTAGGAACCCATAGCCTCGCCGCCATGAGACCCGTCACCGAGCGCGATCTTCGCGCGTCCTTCGTCAACTGCTCCAAGGGCGAGGCCAAGCGGCTGGGCCTGCCCAAGGACTTCGCCGAGCTGCCCTGGGAGGACCTGGACTTCCTGGGATGGCGAGATCCGGGCGCCCCCGAACGCGCCTACCTGGTCACCCACCGTGACGACGAGCTCCTCGGCATCGCCCTGCGCGTCACCGCCGGCTCGTCCCGCGGCTTCACGTCCCGCAGCATGTGCTCGCTGTGCCTGACCACGCGCACCAGCGGCGGGGTGGCCCTGATGACGGCCCGCCGCACCGGTGAGGCAGGACGCCAGGGCAACTCGGTGGGGCAGTACCTGTGCAGCGACCTCGACTGCTCGCTGTACGTGCGCGGGAAGAAGACGTCGGTCGCAGGCGGCGGTCCCGACGAGACCCTCACCTTGGAGGAGAAGATCGCTCGCATCCAGGCCAACCTGAACGCGTTCGTCGAGAAAGTGACCCGCTGACCACCCCTCTCCGCTTTGCGACCTCACGAAACGGTGGACGCGGTGCACCGCGCGAGCTGTGGTCGGCCGCAGGCGGTGCAGTCACAAGGCGGTCTCGCAACAGAGCCGCGTCGGCAGGGCGTTGACACCGACAGACACCGATCAGCGACACGGTGGCCGTCCAACTCCAACCAGTAGACGACGGCGAGCGCCCCCGGCCGTCGTGCACCTTCACCTGCCGTTCGGCGCCCCGCAAAAGGCGTCCCCGCAAGGCGATCCGGCGGGGCGGAGCGCCGACGGCACGGCGAGGCCGCCCGCTTCCACACACCGACACATCGGGTTGACCAGCAAAAATCCGGTGACCACCCCTTGACGTAGCCAGACATCCAGGCGTAAAAACAACGAAACCCACAAGAATCTGTGGTGAAACCACATGAAAGCGGGGCGCCTGTGATCGTGACCGTGACGGCCAATCCGAGCGTGGACCGCACCGTCGAGGTCGACGCCTTGGCGCGCGGCACGGTGATCCGCGCTCGCGCCGCGCACGTCGATCCGGGCGGCAAGGGCGTCAACGTGTCGCGGGCGCTGGCGGCGCTCGGCCACAAGACCCGCGCGGTGCTGCCGTCCGGCGGTGCCGAAGGGCGGCAGCTCGCCGACCTGCTGGCCGCCGACGGGATCGAGCTGGTGCTGGTCCCGATCCGCGGCGCGGTGCGGGCCAACGTCAGCGTGGTGGAGCCGGACGGCACCGTGACCAAGCTCAACGAGCCCGGCCCGTACCTGGTGCCCGACGAGTCGGCCGCGGTCGCCGAGGCCGTCCGCACCGCGGCGGCCCAGGCGGACTGGGTCGTCCTCGCCGGGAGCCTGCCCCCGGGCGTCCCCGAGGACTTCTACGCGCGGCTGGCCGAGACGCTGCGGCGCGGCGGCACACGCGTCGCGATCGACTCCAGCGGGCCCGCGTTCGCCTCGGCGCTCACGGCCCGCCCGCACCTGGTCAAGCCCAACCGCGAGGAACTGGCCGAGGCCGCCGGCATGCCCGTCGCCACCCTGGGCGACGCCGTCGCCGCGGCGGGCGTGCTGCGCGCCCGCGGCGCGGACGCGGTGCTGGCCAGCCTGGGCGCGGACGGGGCGCTGCTCGTGGACGACGGCGGCGCCGTGCACGGCGAGGCGCCCGTGCCCGTGCCGCGCAGCACGGTGGGGGCCGGGGACGCGCTGCTCGCCGGCTTCCTCGCCGCCGGCGGGTGCGGCGCCCGCGCGCTGGCCGAAGGGCTGGCCTGGGCCGCGGCCGCCACCGGTCTGCCCGGCAGCCGCATGCCCGCCCCCGCCGACCTGGACCGCACCGCCGTACGACTGCACGACACCGTCGAGACGGGCCGTGCCCTGAGGGAACGGGATCCGGCATGACCGAACTGATCACACCCGACCTGGTGGACCTCGACCTGAAGGCCGCCGACCGGCACGAGGCCGCCCGCGCCCTGGCCGCCCGGCTCGCCGCCGCGGGCCGCGTGACCGACGTGGAGGGCTTCCTGGCCGACGTGCGGGCCCGCGAGGAGCAGATGCCCACCGGCATCGAGGGCGGCATCGGCATTCCGCACGCCCGCTCGGCGCACGTCACCGCGCCCAGCCTGGCGTTCGGGCGCAGCGCGGACGGCGTCGACTTCGGCGCCGCCGACGGCCCCGCCCACCTGATCTTCCTGATCGCCGCTCCCGAAGGCGGCGGTCCGGAGCACATGACGATCCTGGCGGCGCTGGCCCGCCGCCTGGTGCACGAGTCGTTCAAGCGGTCGCTCGCCACCGCCCCCGCCCCGGGCGCCGTGGTCGACCTCATCAACCGGGAGGTGATCGGGACGTGAACATCGTCGCCGTCACGTCATGCCCGACGGGCATCGCCCACACCTACATGGCCGCCGAGGCGCTGGAGCAGGCGGCCCGCGACGCGGGCCACGCCCTCAGCGTGGAGACGCAGGGCGCGGCGGGCGCCGAGCCCCTCGACCCGGCGGTCATCGCCGCCGCCGACGCGGTGATCTTCGCCGCGGACGTGGAGGTGCGCGACCGCGAGCGGTTCGCGGGCAAGCCGACGGTGACGGCCCCGGTCAAGCGCGCCATCCAGGACGCGGCGGGGCTGGTCGCCGAGGCGGTCCGGGCGGCCGAGGAACGTTCCGACACCGCACCGGCGCCCAGCGGGGAGACCGCGCCGCTCGACACCGCCCCGGCCCCCGCCACCAAGGTCACCGAGGGGGCGGGCCTCGGCGCCCGGCTGCGCCAGTGGCTGATGACGGGCGTCAGCTACATGATCCCGTTCGTGGCCGCGGGCGGCATCCTCATCGCGCTCGCCTTCATGCTCGGCGGCGCGGAGGTGGCCGCCAAGGTCAACGGCGGCACGTTCCAGGGCCGCACCTACGAGGAGATCACCGATCTGTCCGCGCTGGTCGAGCAGGCCGGGTACGCGGGCGTGCTGTTCAAGATCGGCGCGATCGCGTTCTCCATGCTGGTGCCGATCCTGTCCGGCTTCATCGCCTACGCGATGGCCGACCGGCCGGGCATCGCGCCCGGCGTGGTCGGCGGGCTGCTGGCCGACGCGATCGGCGCCGGGTTCCTCGGCGGCCTGGTCACCGGCCTGGCGGCGGGCGCCCTGGTCATGGCGATCAGCAGGGTGAAGGTGCCGCGCGCGCTGGCCGGGATCATGCCGGTCGTGGTGATCCCGCTGGTGTCCTGCCTGGTCATCGGGGCACTGGTGATCATCGTGATCGGGCAGCCGATCGCGTCGGCGCAGCAGGCCATGACCGACTGGCTGGACGGCCTGAAGGGCGCCAACGCGCTGCTGCTGGGCGCGCTGCTCGGCCTGATGATGGCGTTCGACATGGGCGGCCCGGTGAACAAGGTCGCCTACACCTTCGGCCTGGCCGGCCTGGCCGCCGGGAACCTGACGGTGATGGCGGCGGTGATGGCCGCGGGCATGACCCCGCCGATCGCGCTGGCGCTGGCCACGGTGCTGCGGCCGAAGCTGTTCACCCCGGCCGAGCGCAAGGCGGGCGAGGCGGCCTGGCTGCTGGGCGCCTCGTTCATCACCGAGGGCGCGATCCCGTTCGCCGCCGCCGACCCGCTGCGGGTGATCCCGTCGCTGATGGCGGGCAGCGCGGTCACGGGGGCGCTGTCGATGCAGTTCGCCGCCACCTCGCGCGCCCCGCACGGCGGCATCTGGGTGATCGGGCTGATCGGGAAGCCCGGCCTGTACGTGGTGGCGCTCCTGGCGGGCATCGCGGTGAGCGCGGCGTGCGTCATCGCGGCCAAGCACGTGGGGCGGGCCGTCCCGGCGGCCGCCTCCGGCGCCGCGGCGGCAGAGGCGCCGGCTCCGTCCGAGCGCGCCGCCACCGTCGCCTGATTCCCGTCCCCCTGCGGGGCGCCCCTCCCTGGGGCGCCCCGCCCATGCGAGGAGGTGTTCCATGGCCGAACGGCGCGTCCGCGTGGGATCCAAGGTGGGGCTGCACGCCCGCCCCGCCGCCGTGTTCGCCCAGGCCGCCGCGCGCCTGCCCGTCCGCGTCACGATCGCCAAGCCGGGCGGGGACGCCGTCGACGCGCGCAGCATGCTGTCGGTGCTCACGCTGGACGCGCGGCACGGCGACGAGGTCGTCCTCACCGCGCCGGACGGCGACGGCGCGGACGCCGCGCTCGACGAGCTCGCCGCGCTGGTGGCGAGCGACCTGGACCGGTGACCGCCCCTCGCACCCCGACCGAGGTCGGACAGCGGCCGCGCCATAGTGGCTGCGCTCCCCGTTGTCGACGACGCCGTGACCGACGTTCTCCCCGGACGCCGGCGCCGGAAAGGCGTGAAAGAACGGATTCACTGCCGCGCACCGCGCCGATAGCGTCGGCGGCGCCGACGGCCCCGCTCGGGCGGGTCGTCCGCGGGCCTCGTGTCATCGGAGGAGCGCAATCATGGCCCTCACCCGACGCACCTTCCTCGCTGCGGGCGCCGCCGGTGCTGCGGGCGCCGCCCTCGGCCGTGTCCCGTCCGCCCGCGCCGCCGCCTGGGAGACGGTCATCTCCGGCTCATTCGCGAGCTACTCGACGCTCGAAGCGGCGTGGAACTACCGCTACCCCTGGGGGGCGGACCACAACGGCAGCGCCCGCATGTACGGCAGCCCGTCCGACCACAACCACGTCTACCTGGAAGGCTCGGGCGTCCTGGTGCTCAAGGCCACCCGCATCTCCTGGGACGAGGGCAACAGCTCCGCGGACCCGCACCTGCCGATCCGCTACCACTCGGGCGCCGTCCACGCCCGCGAGCACGTGCTGGTGAACGACCAGTTCCCCAACTGGGAGGTCAAGGGCCGGTTCCAGGCGCCGTCCGCGCGCGGCACATGGCCGGCGTTCTGGCTGACCGGCGCCGACAGCTGGCCGCCGGAGAGCGACATCCTCGAATACAAGGGCGATACGCGGAACTGGTTCAACACCTACCGCAACGCCTCGGGCGGCTGGTCCAACACGATCGTCGACGTGTCGAATCCGGGCGCCTGGCACGAGTACCGGGCCTGGATCGCCAAGGTCAACGCCACCGACGTGGACATCCACTACTACCTGGACGGCACGTGGGTCGGCCAACACCGAGGCGCGGGCTTCGTCGGCCACCCCATGTGGATCATCATCAACCTGCAGATGGAGGGCTCCTCGGGCTCGCCCGGCCCGACCTCCGACACCTACTTCAGGGCACGCGACATCTACGTAGGCCGCAGCCGCGCCTGACCCCGCTCCGCTCCCCCACCGCCGCCGAGTGACATAAACCAAGATCAACCGGCCCGCGCAGAACTTCAGCAAGCGGCTCGCCTGAGTCGCACGGCGTGGCTGTACTTCGTGCTGTACGGAGATCAGGAAGAGGCGGGGCTTTGTGTGCCGAGCGCCGGGGCCGTTCGGCGGTAGAGACGACGAAGGACCAGGTGGAAGCGGTGTCGGCCGCGACCACGCTGGTCCTTCGTCCGTTGTGGAGCTGAGGGGATTTGAACCCCTGACCCCCTCGATGCGAACTACCGGCGATCATGGGCTCTCGCAGCCAAGCCTAGGTCATGACGTGTGTCGCCGTGAGCCTGCGTGAGTCTCAGTGCGGGTGCGTTGCTGTACTTGTTTGCTGTACAGCAACTTCCTTTGACCAGCGACTGTACCCGCACAATCCGAGGGCAAGCAGACCCGGAGCGCTGCGAAGCGAGCACCGGAAGCCCCAAGGCAGCGCTTCGACCTCAACCAGCGCAACGCCTTGACCTCCCGCTTTTCAGGAATACCGACCATCCGACTGGCTGGGGATCGGCCAAGGTCGAACGATGGTTGAGATGCGCTGGTGGTTGGTTCTGGTGGCGACGGTTGCTGTCAACCGACGCCCATATCCAAAACCGAGCCGCCAGGGGTGCTGGACCGGGACAGGCCCGAGTAGGGCGGAGTGACTGCCTTGTAGCCCATTGTGGCCATCGAGTGCAGTGCGCGGCTGTACGTCGTATGACTTGTTGGCGAAGGGCCGCGCAATGCGGGCCTGGCCGGATGGTTTCTTGATGGGAATGGTGGCGGTGCGAGTAGGGGTGCGGCGGGGGTCGCGGATCTGGCGGGTATGGCAGCGTGTCTCGTGGATGTGGCGGCGGATCTCGCGGCGATGGGCGAGGGTCTGGCGGCGGGGGTGGTCATTGGCCGCCTGGTTGTGGATGGCGGCGGCAGGCGCCGCGGCTGCGGCGGCGATCTGGTTCACCACCGGGTGGCTGTTGGACACCACCGGGCACGAAATTGACCGCGATCCTGGGGCTTCCGGTGCCGATCGTGCCCGGGTGCGTGTGGAGGCGGTGCGCACCGGTTTGGCCGCCGGCGCGGGGGCGGGCGCCGCGGTCGGGTTGATGCTGGCGTTCCGCCGCCAGGCGCACACTGAGTATGACGCGGCCGAGCGGCGGGTCACCGAGCTGTACAACGCCGCCGCCGAGCAGCTCGCGTCGGACAAGGCTCCGGTGCGTCTCACCGCGCTGTACACGCTGGAACGGCTGGCCAACGACAATCCTCGGCACCGGCAGACGATCGTCAACATCATCTGCGCATACCTGCGCATGCCTTACATCCCGCCCGCCGATCAGCCTGCTGACGACAGGCAGCGTCAGGCGGCTCGCCGCTACCGCGCCGCCCGCACCGGCCTCGTTCTCGTCCCCGAACCCCCGCCCAGCGTTCCCGATCCGCACGAAGAACGCGAGGTCCGCCTCACCGCACAACGCATCCTGCACACCCACTTGCAATCCGACGCCGATGTGCCCTGGACCGGCATCACCCTCGACCTGACCCACGCCACCCTCATCGACTTCGCCCTGAACAACTGCACCGTACGCAGTGCCTCCTTCGACGGCGCGATCTTTGAGGGCACCGCCAGCTTCCACGGCGCGACCTTTGAGAACTCCACCAGCTTCCACGGCGCGACCTTCAAGCGCCCCGCCAACTTCGGCGGCGCGACCTTTGAGAGCCCCGCCAGATTCGGCGGCGCGACCTTTGAGCACTTCGCCAGCTTCAAGGGCGCGACCTTTGAAAGGCTCGCCTTTTTCGGCAGTGCGACCTTTGAGAAGCTCGTCTTTTTCGACGAAGCGACCTTCAAGCGCCCCGCCAACTTCGGCGGCGCGACCTTTGGGAGGCTCGCCTTCTTCGACGACGCGACCTTTGAGGAGCTCGCCTTCTTCCACGGCGCGACCTTCGAGGACTTCGCCAGCTTCAAGGGCACGACCTTCAAAAGCCCTGCCAGCTTCGACGAGGCGATCTTTAAGAGCCCTCCCAGCTTCGACGGCACCAGAGGAATCGCGCGGGATTAAGCACTGGCTGCTTCTCGATGCGCCACGTTCGCAGATATCCGCCAGCCCCTCCGCCTGCCTTATCACACTGTGCCGGATAAACAACACTCAACGTCACAATGCGCGCTAGATACGACAACGCCACGACCGAGGGCACACATCTCACCGTTCGGAAACGGCCACGCTCTCCCAGCAACCGACCGGACCCACATCGATCGCGACGTGCCCTAAGGTGCATGCCTCTCATCGGCCCGTAGACGTCGCGCTTAGGGCATGCCCTTGGACACTGGGCTGCCTGGAGTGATCACAAAGAAGGACGATTACCGACCGCCGTCAGATCGGGCCGGAGTGCTCATTCGCGCGAACGGCGCGCAAGGTGTGACAGACAGTATCGCGCGAATGAGCACTCCGGGGCGTGGGGGTCTGGGGGCGGTGGAGCCCCCAGAGTCGCGCTCGCTCAACCATCGGGTAGTGCGCTGATGAGCGTTCGGCGTCGTGAATGGGCCTGCTCTCGTCCACGGACGACCGGCCCGGCGCGGCGGGACCGGACCGGAGAGGCCGCATGCCCGGCGCGCCGGGGCGGGCGGCCGCCGGCGGCCCGCGGAGCGGGGCGCCCTTGAAGACGTAGAGAAAGTTCTCATCCAGCTCGCTGACCTGCGGGAGCCAACGGTGCTCCTCCTGGGGGAATAGCGGTCTTGCTGAACTAGGCGCAGCAGGTCGACGTGTCCTAGGCTGTCTAACCTGCATATGCCTAACGCGTTAGGCCTAACCCGTTGGGCGTGTGCCGCAGATTGGGCACAGACGCAGAAGGGCCCCCATCCCGCTCGACTTGGCCAAGGTCTTCCGGATGGGGGCCCCTGGTCCCCTTAGAGGAGGGGACCGAACGGTCCGCCGGACCGCAGCCAGTGGATGGCCACCCACAGCCCCGTCTTGATCAGCTCGAGGCCGATGCGGATGCGCCAGTAGCGGCTTTGTCCGTCGTCCCGTCCCCTGTTGAGCTCACCCACGTACTGGGTGCTCCTCTCCACGGCCAGTTCGGGCCTGGCCGTCGCCCTGCCGGACCATCCGGCGATCGCGCGGATGCTCCGATCGGAGAGGATGAGACAGCACGATAGTCGGCCCGCCAGACGGCGGCAGAGGCTGAGCTGCCTCATTCTCCCCGCGAAGTAACAAAGCGACAGAGATGCCAACCTCCCCAGAGACACCAACCCCCTCCGGCAGGCCGACGCTGCGAGCGCCGCTCTGCCCGGTGATGTAGTCATGTGCCTTCTGGGCCTAGGTGTTCGCCTCAAGTGGCCATTCCGTGGCCACGGGTCTCGGCGTCGACCTTTTCCCATGTCGCCACGGTGGACACGGCGCCACGCCGCCCAGCTAGGCGGCTCGGCGCACGCTGATTCCGGCGCGGCGGGCGGCCAGCACCGCCTAGAACGCGGTGGCAGGATGCGGCCAGTCGCCAGGTCAGCGGGGCCGGGGAAGAGGGTGCCGCCATGGAGTCCCCAGGCACGCAGCCGGGCAGTCCACAGGCTCATCACCCCGAGGGGGATAGCAACTTACTCATTCTCAAGAAGCAGCTCTGCGCGAGAGAAGACAGCCCCGACCCAGGGGGGCTGTCTTCTCTCGCCTGTTGCCAGGGCCCGCCGCGGCGGTGGCCGCGGCGGGCCCTGGCTTCCGGCAAGACGCGTTTTCGCCTGCCAAGGACGATCGCCATCCGATAGCGCATCTACGCGGATGGCACCGAGAGTGATCTACAAGGTCGGTCCCACGTCAAAGCTGGTTGGAGCCTGTCTGATCCTGTGGGGTGCGGGTGGTAGAACGCTCAGTTATGGGTGAGGAGCGGTTGCGGGAGATCGGCCGGGAGCTGCGGCGGCTGCGGACGGCTGCGGGGCTGTCGGGTGTGCGGTTGGCTGCGCGGGCTGGTGTTCCTCAGCCGACGGTGTCTCGGGTGGAGACGGGGCAGCGGGTCTCTGACCCTGAGGTGGTGCTGCGGCTGTTCGCAGCGTTTGGGTTGGAGGGGGCGGAGGCTGAGCGGTTGGCCGCGTTGGTGCGGGATGCGTATGCGGAGACCGCGGCGCGGCGGGTGGATGCGGGTGCGTCCTTCCGGCCCGGGGCCGCGGTGGAGCTGGCGCGGAGTGTGGCGGCGGTACGGGTGTTCGGGGCCTTGGTCATGCCGGCGCCGTTGCGAACGGCGGAGTATGTGGCCGAGGCCGAGGTGGCAGCCGGTGGCGGTGCGGCGGACTGGGCGGCCCTGCTGGGGGATGAGGGTCGACGGTTCACGTTCGTGGTGGCTGAGGCTGTGTTGCGGACGTGGCCGGGCTCGGGGGCGTGTATGGCCGGGCAGTTCGCGCATGTGTTGTCGGTGGCGGAGCGGCCGAATGTCCGGTTTGGGGTTGTGCCGGGTTCGGCGGGTGCTTGGCCGCTGGTGCCGTTGCATGGGTTCACGGTCTTGGGGGATGCGGCGGTGGCGGTGGAGACGTTCACGCGTGAGCTGACCTTGACCGATACGGCCGAGGTGCACCGGTACGCCGAGATCTTCGAGCGGTACGAGCGGCTTGCGGTGTTCGGGGATGAAGCGCGCGGTTTGGTCGAGCGGGCCGCGCGTGAGGTCGAGGAGATCACCAGATCTATTCAGTGAACACATTGAATAGACCATGGCGTCTGACATACGCTGCGTGTTCCGCGTGGCGTATAGCCCCCTAGACGCACATGGGCGGTGGTCGTTGTGAGGCGTCTGTCTCGCCTGTTCGAAGGCCGACCTGAGTCGGTCGGCGCCGCTCGGGCGTTCGCTCGGGCGTTCCTCAGTGGCCGTGTCTCCGAAGAGTTGGCCGATCGAGCCGTACTGGTGGTGAGCGAACTGTGCACCAACGCCGTGGAGCACACGGCCAGCGGAGAGGTGGGCGGCAAGTTCGTCCTGGAGTTGGAGGTGTCCCCCGGGCGCGTGCTGGTGGGCGTCGTCGATATGGGGGCGCCGTCTAGGCCGAAGCTGTGCTTCGAAGCTGTGGACGCCGACGCGGTGAACGGTCGTGGCCTGTTCATCGTTGAGGCCGTCTCCAAGACGTGGGGCTCCGAGATGGTGCGAGTGGGGCGCCGGGTCTGGGCGGACGTCGTCGGGGCGTCGGTGTGAGCGGCCCGCCGATTCCGCGTCGTCGGCGACGCCTGCGTACCGTGAGCTCATCGACCGGGCGTGAGCTTTCCGGCAGGGTGTCTAGGGTCCTAGACTCGCTGAGAGGCACCAGAGGAGGCGTCATGCCAGGCGAATTCGAGCGGATCGCGCAGATCAAAGACCCGTTTGAGCTGCTGCGCGCCGCGACCGAGCGCCTGGCGGAGGCCCAGCAGGAGGTCACCGAGCTTGCCCGCCTCCGGCGGCGGCTGATCCAGGACTTGCATGCGCAGGGCATGTCGTACGCGCAGATCGCGCAGGCCGCCGGGCTGAGCCGAGGGCGCATCCATCAGATCCGGCACACGGGGCCGGCGCCTGAAGGCGCCTTCCTCGGCTCGGGCGAGGTCATCGTGGTCACGCCGCTGCGGCCGGACCCGGCGAGCGACCGGACGTATGTCGCGTTGGACGACCTGACGACCGGCAAGCGGCTGGAGGAGCTGGCCCGGACGTTCGACCTGTCGGTCAGCTATGACCACGTGACGCTTGACGGCGAGATCGATCTGAACCGGCCGGGCATGCTGGTGATCTGCGGTCCTCGGATGTCGCCTGCAATGCGGGACGCCTACGACAAGGACCCCGTCATCGCCTGGGACCGCGACGAGCGAGGTTGGCTGCTGCGCGACACCCGAAGCGGGACCGAGTACCGGTCAGGCCAAGAAGAGCAGCCGCGGCGCCCGTACGACGTGGGATACCTGGGGCGTCTCCCCCGGCCGGATGGCAAGGGAACGTTCTTGGCGATCGCGGGCATCCACCCAGAAGGGTCACTGGGTGTGGTCCATCTGCTGACGAACGAGATCGGCAGCCTGTGGGGGCAGGTGGGCACTGACCGGTTCTCGGTCGTGATCGGCACCGAGTACGACCCGGACACCCACGAGCCCGTGCGAACGGAGTTGCTGACGCCGATCTATCGGCATGACGAGGACAACTGACAGGAGGCCGAATGCGTGTGCTGCTCGCCAGCGAGTCAGGAAACCCCAAGCGGGACAACGAAGACTTCGCGGCGGCAGCACCCGGCCTTGCGGTCGTCATCGACGGTGCCGGCGCCCCGGCCGGACTGCCCTCCGGCTGTTCGCACTCGGTGGCGTGGTACGCGCACAACCTCGGCGGCCTGCTGCTCGGCGCCGCCGCTGATCCGAACGTCACCCTGACTGAGGCGTTGGCGGTGAGCATCGAACGCGTCAACGCACTGCACGGGGACGCGTGCGACCTTCGGCACCCCGGCTCCCCCTCGGCGACCGTCGTCCTGGCCCGGGCATACGCCGACCGTCTGGAGTACCTGGTGTTGGCGGACTCCGTCCTCGTCCTCGACCAGGCCGACGGGGAACCGACCGTCGTCACGGACAATCGGCTGGCCGAGGTGTACCGCGAGGTGAACGACCCGGCCGCCGAGCGGCCGCCGCTGGGGACGCCCGAACACGCGGCCGACATGCGCACCCGGGTCGAACGGCTTAACGCCTACCGCAACCAACCCGGCGGTTTCTGGGTCGCCAGCACCAAGCCCGAGGCGGCACACGAGGCGCTCGTGGGCTCGGTACCGCTGGACGACCTGGACGCGGTCGTCTTGCTCAGCGATGGCGCCACTCGGCTCGTCGACCGATTCGGCGTCATGAGCTGGCGTGACCTGCTGGCCGTACTCCGCAAGGACGGGCCCGCCGAGCTGATCGTCCGCACCCGTGAGGCCGAAGCCTCCGACCCCAACGGCGCACGGTGGCCGCGTAGCAAGGCCTCCGATGACGCCAGCGCCGTCTACTGGGCCGTTCGCCGGTAGCGACACGAATCTGTACACCCCCCTAGACAGCCGCCTGGGCGGCAGCTACCTTGGTCTGTACACCCCCCTAGACAGTAGGTCTGCGCAGCGCCCTGCGCACTGTCTAGGGGGATAGACAAAACAGGAGGAGCTTCATGCGCAACATCCCGGTAGACGTGTCGGCACTCACGTTCGTGTGCGTCTCCCCGCCCCGTCCCAAGGTGATCAACAAGGACACGGGTGAGGTGAGGGTGGATCGGGACGGCAACACCGTGTTCACGGTGGGGCTGTCGGCAGCCGATGAGTCCGGGCGGGTGGAGCTGCTGACCGTGGCGGTGTCGGGCGTCCCGGACATCACGGTGGGCCAGGTGGTCCGGCCGGTCGGCCTGGTCGGGTCGCCGTGGGAACGAGAGTTCGGCGGGCGGCTTCGGTGGGGGATCGCCTACCGGGCCGCGCAGATCGTCCCCGAGGCTCCCACCGCCGTCCCGGAGCCGGGTGACGGGTCGGTGTCGGCGGCGGCCTGAGGCAGGGCGCGGTGTACGACACGCTGATTGTGGTGGTCGGGGGCCTGGTCGCTGCGGCGGCCGGGCTCTGGGCCTGGCGCCGCTGGCATCCCGCCTCGTTCTGGTACGGCGTCGCCTTCCCTGCTCGTGCGGTGCTGGTGTACCTGACCTGGCGGCATGTGGCCGCAGGGTGCGGGTTGACGCGGCGCCGGCGGCGGTGGCGGTGGACCCTGGACGCCGTCCCCGTCGTCGGCCCCGCCGCCCGTGGTGCCGCAACCGTGGTCGAACAGAAGCGGCGTATGCGGAGGGTGGACGTTGAGCGGGCTCCCCGGCTTGGGGTCCTGCGGCCCACGGCGTTGGGCTGGCGGCTGCGGGTCCGCCTGCATGACGGCCAGGTGCCCGCCGACTACGAGCGGGCCGCTGAGGGGATCGCGCACGCCTGGCGGGTGCATTCGGTGCGGGTGGTGGATGTGCGGCCGGGGGTGGTGACGCTGTGGGCGACCATGCGCGACCCCCTCACCGACGTGACCGTGTCCCCGGTGACCGATCGGCTGTTGACGGTGCGGCCGGGGAAGCTGGAGAACGGCGCCGACTGGGTGATCGACCTGCGCACCGTGCCGCACTGGTTGATCGCGGGGGCGACGCAGTCGGGCAAGTCCAACCTGGCCAACGCCATCATCAAGGGCCTTGCGCCGCAGCCGGTCGCGCTGGTCGGGTTCGATCTGAAGGGTGGGGTGGAGTTCACTCCGTATGCGCCGCGGTTGTCGGCGCTGGCCACCACCCGCTCCGAATGCGTCGAGCTGCTCGGCGGCCTGGTGGCCGAGCTGGAGGCGCGCATGGCGCTGTGCCGCAAGCATGGGGCGCGGAACGTGTGGACGCTCCCCGGGGAGTTGCGGCCGGTGCCGGTGGTGGTGCTGGTGGATGAGGTGGCCGAGCTGTTTTTGATGGCCGACAAGAGCGAGAAGGACGAGGTCGCCAAGACGTCCACCGCCCTGTTGCGGGTGGCGCAGTTGGGCCGGGCTTTTGCCGTCCACCTCGTCGTGTGCGGGCAGCGTATCGGCTCCGACCTCGGCCCCGGGGTGACCGCGCTGCGCGCCCAGCTGTCGGGGCGGGTGTGCCACCGGGTCAATGACCCGGAGACGGCGAGCATGACGCTGGGGGACATGGACCCTGCCGCGTTGGAGGCGGCGCGGGGGATCCCGGCGGAGACGCCCGGTGTGTGCGTGGTGGCCGGGCAGGACGGCTCTTGGCACCGTGCCCGGTCGGTGTATGTGAGTGAGACCGACGCCGAACAAGCCGCCCGCGACCACGCCCACCTGACCCCTTCGTGGGCCGAGGTGACCGGCTCGTCCTCGGTCACTGACCTGCGACCGGACATGCCTGACGCGGCATAACCCCTCCCCCTCCCCATGTGGCTCGGTGCGAGCCCTACTCCGTGCCAGGTCCCTACCCGACCCATGCCCAAAACCCATGGAGACTGCTCAATGACCACACGCCTGACCGTCCTTCGTCCCCGCTCTGCCCTGTCGTCCCGTCCCCGCCGGGCCGTCCGTCCCGCCCCGTCCTCCCGGCCGTCCTCGTCCTGGGCACCGGTGACGGTGGAGTGGGACGCCGTCCCGGGCCTGCACGTCGCCCGGTGCGGACGGTGCGCCGACTCCTTCACCTCGTCCCGCATAGACCAGGTCGAGGACTGGGCCGCCACGCACAGGTGTGACACCGAGCTGGCGGCACTGCTGGCCGCTGTCACCGGAGGGCGGGCGGCGTGAGTCGGCTGCTGGGCGCGGTCGCGGACTCCGGACCGGTGATCGTGCTCGCGGGGATCGCGGCGGCCGGGTCGTTCACCCACATCCGCGACACCGCCATCGAACACGGGCAAGGCGGTTGGATGGCGTGGGCGGTCGCGGTGTGCATCGACCTGACCTGCGTCATGGCCGCGCGAGAGCGGCAGCGGGACAAGCGCACCGGCCGCCCCACCGGGCGGCTGTCATGGCCCACCATCGTCCTGGTCGGCGGAATCTTGCTGTCGCTGGCGGCGAACCTGGCACAGGCCGAACCGTCCGCGTGGGGGTGGATCACGGCGGCCACTCCGGCCGCCGCGTTCCTGGTGGCGGTGTCCATGCTCGAACGCCGCGCCGCCCTGGCCGGCGCGCGGGCACGCACAGCGGCCACGCCCGTCCTGTCCGCCCCGCCGTCCTTCGGCCGCCCGTCCTCCACACCGTCCCCGTCCGCCCCGTCCTCGTCCGGCTCGTCCGCGCGTCCGTCCACGCCGTCGTCCTCCTCGTCCCCGGACTCGACGGGTGGCGACGCTGCCCGTCCTGGCCTGGCGGTCGTTGGGGCATCCGGTCCCGATCAGGACGACACCCGGGACAGGAACCAGGACGGCGGTCAAGACGGCGAAGACCAGGAAGACGGCGCGCAGGACAACGGCGGTCAGACGGCGCTTCCGGTGCCTGCTCCCAGTGGCCGTCGTGGCCGGTCCTCCTCACCGGCGGGGCCGCTGTTGGAGTTCGCCCGGCAAGTGGCCGCCGAACACCAGGCCACGCACGGGCGGCCGATCACCCGTGACGCGCTGCGCGCCCGGCTGGGCGTGTCCAACCAGCTCGCATCCGACCTGCTCCGCCAGATCCGCAACCAGATCGACGACGCCGCATGAGCGGCCACCGCCACAGGAGACCTGCTGTGTTCCTTCGCCGCTGCGCCTTCGCAGTCTGCCTGCTGGTCCTGGCGCTGTTCGTCCTGCGCCACCCCGGCCAAGCCGTCGACACCACCGGCGCCATCGGCCACGCCCTGGCCGTGCTCGCCGACGCCGTCGCCCTGGTCACCTCTGCCCTGTGAAACGGCCGCCCCGGGGCGTGGCCGCACAGCCGCCAAGCACACGCGCGCCACGTCCCGGGGCCATCCCCTCACCCCGTCCTGTAACGGGAAGGAGACACGCTCCACCGTGCCCGACACACCCGCGTGGTTGACGCCGCTCGCCGTCCGCGACATGGCGGCCAAGCTCAACCGCCCCGACTTCCACCGGTGGGCCGCCCGCGCCCGAGCGACCGGCGGATGCGCACAGCCGATCCACCTGCGCGGTTCGGTCGAGTACCGGGACCGGGCGACCGGTGAGCTGCTGCACCGCTACTCCACGGCGCGTGAGCCGGGCGGGGTGCTGCGGGTGGCGTGCAAGACCCGCCGGGCCTCGCGCTGTCCGGCCTGCGCCGAGATCTATCGGGCTGACACCTACCAACTGGTGCGTGCAGGCCTGGCGGGCGGCAAGGGCGTCCCCGCATCGGTTACCCAGCATCCGGCGGCGTTCGTCACCCTCACCGCACCCTCCTTCGGCCCTGTCCACGCCCACCGCCCTGCTGCTGGCGGGGCCGTTGCGCCCTGCCATCCTCGGCGCGACGCAGGGCGATGCCCGCATGGCCGCATGTTGTCGTGCACCACCAGGCACGCACCCGACGACCCGCGCCTGGGCGAACCGCTCTGCCCCGACTGCTACGACTACACCGGCTCGGTGCTGTTCAACGCCCTCGCACCCGAGCTGTGGCGCAGGTTCACCATGGCCCTGCGCCGCAGAATCGCCAAAGCCGCGGGCCTGACGCTGCGGGAGCTGGGCGAGACGCTGACCGTCTCGTTCGCCAAGGTGGCCGAGTATCAGCGGCGGGGTGTGGTGCACTTCCACGCCGTCATCCGCCTGGACGGTCCCCAGGGGCCGGCCACGCCCCCGCCCGCCTGGGCTTGCTACGAGGTGCTGGCCGATGCCGTCCACCAGGCCGCCTGCGCCGTCACCGTGACGACCCCCGACGCGCCCGGTATGCCGTCCCGTTCGCTGGCCTGGGGTGAGCAAATCGACGTCCGCCCCATCACCACGACCGGGGAGCTGACGGATAGGACGGTGGCGGGTTACATCGCCAAGTACGCCACCAAGGCCGCCGAATGCACCGGCACCCTCGACCGCCGCATCCGCGCAACCGACAACCTGGACGCGCTCCCGGTCTCGGCGCACGCCCGGCGGCTGATCGCCGAGTGTCTGCGCCTGGGGCGCATGGCGGAGATGGCCGATCTTCGGCTTGCCGAGTGGGCGCACATGCTCGGCTTCCGCGGCCACTTCTCCACCAAGTCCCGCCGGTACTCGACCACCCTCGGCGCACTCCGGCGGGCCCGTATCGAGCACAACCAGCGCGCGCACGAGACCACCACCGGGCGGCTGCCGCTGACCGACGAGGACGAGGTCCTCGTGATCTCCCATTGGCGCTACCTCGGGCAGGGCCTCACCCCCGGTGAAGCGCTGCTGACCGCTGCCCTGACCGGCACACCGCTACCCCCGCTCAACCCGTTGTCCGCGACCGAGAGGAGACCTGATTGTCCGAACTGGTCCTGACCGTTGACGAGGCGGCCGAACGGCTCCGTGTGAGCCGCTGGACGCTCTACAACCTCATCCGCTCCAACCAGCTCCGCACCGTCAAGATCGGCCGCCGCCGCCTCGTACCGGTCGACGCGCTGGCCGAATACCTCGCTCAGCTCACAAGGGTTGCAGCTTGATGACCAAGAGCCAGCTCTCAAAGACCGAGAAGCCTGATGAGCAGAAAGGCCGCCGCGAGCGCAGGCGGCGTGTCCGTGGCCGGGCGAACGGAGAAGGGTCGATCTTCCCCTACCGCAACGGCTACGCCGCATACGTCTGGGTGAACACTCCGGACGGCAAGCGCACGCGCAAGTGGGCATATGGAAGGACCCGTGAGGAAACTCACAAGAAGTGGCTGAAGCTCCATGAGGCCGCCAAGAAGGGACCGGTGACGACCAAGACCCCTACTCTGGCGGCCTACCTTGAGCGCTGGCTGAACGAGGTTGTGAAGCCTGAGCTCGCCCCAGCGACGGCGGCCAATTACGAGATGTTCGTCCGGCTGTACATCGTTCCGACACTGGGAGGAAAGCGGCTCGACAAGCTCACCGTGGCCGACGTCCGGGCTTGGCTGAACAAGCTGCGGGAGACCTGCCAGTGCTGCGCGCAGGGCAAAGACGCGCGGCGGGAGGAGAAGAGGCAGCGGTGCTGCGCTGTGGGCCGCTGCTGCGAGCAGTACGCCTCAGAGCGGACCTGCCGAGACGCCTGGACGACCCTTCGGGCCGCGTTGGGCAACGCCGTTCGAGAAGAGATCCTGCCCCGCAACGTGGCGTCCCTGCTGCGCGTTTCCAAGCCTCGGAAACGGCGCGTGAAGCCGTGGAGCGTGGACGAGGCCCGCAAGTTCTTGGTCTCGGCTCGCGAGCGGCGAGACCCGCTGTACGCCGCGTACGTCCTCATCCTGACTCTCGGGCTGCGACGCGGTGAGGTGCTGGGCCTTCGGTGGGCCGATGTGGACCTGGAGACGGAGGAGATACGCATCGGCTGGCAGCTCCAGCGGATCAACGGTCAACTTCTCCACAGGGAGACCAAGACGGAAGCCTCGGACGCGGCGCTTCCCCTCGTGGACATCTGCACCACGGCGCTGCGGGAGCGCCGGAGGGACCAGGAGACGGCGCGCGAGAACGCCACCGAGTGGACGGAGTCGGGCCTTGTCTTCACCACCCGTACGGGACGCCCCATCGAGCCGCGGAACTTCAACCGCAGCTTCGCGGCGGCATGTGACCGGGCAGGCGTGCGCAGAGTGCCCGTCCACGTGACCCGGAAGACCTGCGCCTCGCTCCTCGTGGCGCTGGACGTTCATCCGCGCGTGGTGATGCAGATCCTCCGGCACAGCCAGATCGCCGTCACCATGGACATCTACAGCGAGGTCTCGACGGCGGCCCCGCGCAAGGCTCTGCGGAAGCTGGGCAAGCAGCTCGGCGAGTAGCCGTCAGGCGGCGTTGCTGTACTTCGCTGCTGTACGAAGATCAAAAAGGCCGGTCTCCCGATGGGGACCGGCCTTTGACCTGCGTGGAGCTGAGGGGATTTGAACCCCTGACCCCCTCGATGCGAACGAGGTGCGCTACCGGACTGCGCTACAGCCCCGTGAGGACGCGTTAAGGCTAGCAAACTTCTGGGGGTGTTCGCGCATCGAGACGGCGCGTCATTCGCCGACGACGCGGCGGTCGTCGGCGAACTGGTCGAACACCTCGTCCTCGGCGCGGGGGTCGAGCTCGATGACCTCGGCGTCCGGCCCCGCGGTCTGGGCGGCCCGGGCGGCGCGTTCGGCGCGGGCACGCGCGCGGGCGGCCATGGCCGCGCGTTCCCGGCGCCGCTCGGCGTCGATGCGGGCGGCGGTGCGGAGCAGGGCCAGGTGACCGGCGAACAGCAGGAGCGGCGGCACGACGACCCACCACGGGGCGAGGCGGGCGGCGGCGACGCCGATGGAGGCCAGGACGAGCAGCGTCAGGCCGAACGTGCGCCGACGGCGCCGGGCTATGACGGCGGCGCGGGTGCGCCGGCGGCGCCGCGGCGGAGGGGCCTCCTCTTCCTCCTCGACGGGGGTCTCCTCCGTGATCTCGTCGGTCTTCTTCGGGCGCGAGGTGTCGCGTCGCAGCCACATCGGGACCAGCACGACGGCCCAGACCGCGACGATGGCCAGGTAGAGTACTGCGCTGCTCACCGGCCCACCACCGGGGCCCGGCGACGACGCCGCAAGGCACGCCGGGGGCGCGCGCCGTCTTTCGGCACGCGCACGTGCATCGGGAGCAGGGCCACGCCCCGCACGGTACGAGCCGGTGTCAGACGTTGACGAGCATAAGGGGCGGTGTGTCGCGAGATCGATCCCGCCGTTACTCTTCGTTTGCCGAGTCTTCCCGCTCGCAGGATTCTTACACACCCCGGACGGGGGATTGTCAGCGCGCGGCCAAGGGTCAGGACGAGGAAGAGGACCGGGGAAATTCCTGGCGCATCGTGGCCAGCCAGCGGGCGCGCAGACCGCCGGGCACGTCCTCGACGGTCAGGGCATAGCAGATGTGGTCGCGCCAGGCTCCGTCGATGTGCAGATGGCGGCGCCGGATTCCTTCTTCCCGAAATCCGAGTTTTTCCACTACGCGGCGGCTGGCGGTGTTCTCCGGACGGATATTCGCTTCGAGCCGGTGCAGCCCGACGGTGAAGAAACAGTGGTCGACGGCGAGCGCCACGGCGGTGGGAATCACGCCGCGTCCGGCGACCTGCCGGTCGATCCAGTAACCGATCTGGGCGGAGCGGGCCGAACCCCACACGATCGCGCCGATGGTGAGCTGGCCGGCGAACCGGCCCTCGTAGGTGACCACCCAGGGCAGGGCCAGCCCCTGCCTGGCCTCGCGGCGCATGGTGTGCACCATGCTCAGGTAGGGCCCCAGGCCGCTGCGGAACAGCGGCGTCTCGGGGTTGGTGGGTTCCCAGGGACGCAGCCAGTCGGCGTTGCGGACCCGCAGGTCCCGCCAGGTCGCGGCGTCGCGGTGCCGGAGGGGGCGCAGCCCGACCGGGCCCTCGGACAAGGTGGCCGGCCATCCCCGCATTCGTTCCACGGCTCCATGATTCCCCGGCGGCGGACTCGGACGCCATCAATTGTCGCTCACATTTCAGCGGTCGGGACTGCGCTCCGCCCGCCCGGACCGCCCGCCGACGGGGCGTCCGGCCGCCGTGATCGGCGTGCGGCGGGCGGTGCGAGCATAGGCGTCCGCGGGGGTTCGGACGGCCGGATCACCCCCCGTCGCACCGTCGAGTGACACTGATCACAGCCGGCGGCCGTTCTTCATCACTCGGACGACGGCGAGGTCGTCGTCCATGAGCAGAAGGTCGGCGCGTTCGCCGGGTTCGAGCGAGCCGATGTCGTCGGCGAGGCCGAGGAGGCCGGGGTGAGCGCGACGGCCCGGGCGGCCTGTTCGATGGGCAGGCCCACGTCGGTGACGCTGCCCGCGATGGACGACCCGTCCGCCAACAGGGCGCGGCCTCCGCGGACGCGGACGTATGGCGCCGAGCCGGTAGTCACCGTCCCATGCCCGCGGCGGCCATCGCGTCGGTGATCAACGCGACGCGTCCGGCCCCGGCGACCCGGGAGTCGGTGTCGGACGGGGCCGTGGGCGCGGTGCCGGCCTCGGCGATGCGGTCGGCGGCCGTGCGGAGCCAGCGCCGGGAAGCACGGGGCTCGCGTTGACCAGCGTCGTCATGGCGAAGCCTGATCGTGCGACATGTCCGTCCCTCCGCGCGGCCCGGCGGTCAGTCGGCCGGGCGCGGGTGGTCGCCCCCGCCGATCTGGTCGACGGCGTGCTCGAGCACGGGGCCCAGCACGGCCATGCCGTCGCGGACGCCGCCGGTCGAGCCGGGGAGGTTGACGATGAGCGTGCGTCCCGCGACGCCCGCCACGCCGCGCGACAGGATCGCCGTCGGCACCGCCTCGCGGTTCGCCAGCCGGATCGCGTCGGCGATGCCCGGCACCTCGCGCTCGATGACGCGCCGGGTCATCTCGGGGGTCTGGTCGGTCGGGGTGAGGCCGGTCCCGCCCGTGGTCACGACCACGTCGTAGCCGTCGGCCACGGCGCGGCGCAGGACCTCGGCGACGGGCTCCCCGTCGGGGACGACGACGGGTCCGTGCACCTGGCAGCCGAGCTCCTCCAGCAGCTCCACCAGCACGGGCCCGGACTTGTCGGCGTACACGCCCGCCGCCGCCCGGTTCGACACCGTGACCGCCATCGCCCGGATCATCGTCGTCCCGCTCCCCTCGCCGCCGTCGGCTGCCATGATCGGCTCTCATCATGCCCGCCGTCCGGCCTCCTCAACGGCCGGACCGGCGCCGACCTCGGACGCTTCCGGGGGCTCGGGGTTCGGCTGCGGCCGGCGTCAGCGGTGCCAGTGGCCGGTCTTGCCGCCGGTCTTCTCCTCCACGCGGACGTCCGTGATCACCGCGGCCGGGTCGACGGCCTTGACCATGTCGACGAGGGCGAGCGCGGCCACCGTGACGGACGTCAGCGCCTCCATCTCGACGCCGGTGCGGTCGGCGGTGCGGACGGTCGCGGTGATGGCCACCCCGTCGTCGCGCACGTCCAGGGAGACTTCGACGCCGTGCAGGGCGATCGGGTGGCACAGCGGCACCAGGTCGGGGGTGCGCTTGGCCGCCATGATCCCGGCGATGCGCGCCACCGCGAGGGCGTCGCCCTTGGGCACCCCGCCGGTGCGCAGCGCGTCGACGCAGGCGGACGACAGCCGGACGAACCCGGTGGCGGTGGCCGTGCGGGCCGTCACGGTCTTCTGCGAGACGTCCACCATCCGGGCGGCGCCGTCGGCGTCCAGGTGGGTGAACTCCGAGCCTATGTTCATGACGGCATCCTCATGACCTCGACCCGCGTGCCGGCGGGCACCCTCTCGGCGTCCTCGGGAATGACGATCAACCCGTCGGACGACGCCAAGGCGGCCAGCTGGTGGGACCCCTGCGCCTCGACCGGCGCCACGGAGAGCGCTTCGCCTTCGGACGCGCTGAGCTTCCCCCGCAGGAAGTGACGCACACCTTTCGGGGAGGAGACGTCCTCGGTGAGCACCGCCTCCACCACCGGCAGTCCTTCCGGGGGCAGGCCCTGCATGACCTGCAGGGCGGGGCGTACGAACACCTGGAACGACACGTACGCGCTGACAGGATTGCCCGGAAGGGTGAACACGGGCGTGTCCTGAAGGAGGCCGAACCCCTGGGGCTTGCCGGGACGCATCGCCACCTTGTGGAAGCCGACCGTGCCCGTACGGGACAGCACCTCCTTGACCACGTCGCGCGCGCCCATCGACACTCCGCCGGAGGTGACGATGGCGTCGGCCCGGGTGAGCTGGTCCTCCAGGGTCCGCAGGACCTTGTCGGGGTCGTCCCCCACGGTGGCCTGCCGGTAGCCGACTCCCCCGGCCTCGGCCACCGCGAGGGTGAGCATGAAGCTGTTGGAGTCCCAGATCTCCCCGGGTGCGAGCTGTTCGCCGGGCTCGCGCAGTTCGGTGCCCGTGGACAGCACCACCACGCGCGGCCTCGGCCGTACGGTCACGCGTGAGCGGCCCACCGCGGCGAGCATGCCGATCTGCGCCGCGCCCAGGCGGGTGCCGGGCTCGGCGACGACCTGGCCCTCAGTGACGTCCTCGCCGGCCCGTCTGATGGCGTTGCCGGGGGCCGCGGCCCGGGAGATGCGCACCGACGCGGTGCCGCCGTCGGTCCACTCCACCGGGATGACGGCGTCGGCGCCCGCGGGGATGGGCGCGCCGGTCATGATGCGCGCCGCCAGTCCCGGGCGGATGGCCGACACACCCGGGTCCCCCGCGGCGATGTCGCCGACGACCGGCAGCACCACCGGATCGGACTGCGAGGCTCCCGCGACGTCCGACGCCACCACCGCGTACCCGTCCATGGCGGAGTTGTCGAACGGCGGCAGCGGCACGGGCGCCGACACCGGCTCGGCGAGCACGGTGCCGTGCGCCTCCAGGAGTGCCAGGTCCAGCGGCGGGAGTTCCCGGACGGTGCCGAGGATCTCCGCGAGATGCTCGTCGACGGTTCTCATGCCCACGGTCCCCCAGTGTGGCGCGAGGCGGTGGCGGCTACGAGCCGTCCACGCCGTCGGCGGCGTCGTGCCGGCGCACGAACTCGCGCAGCCACGGGAGGAACTCGGGCGCCAGGTCGGGACGCTCCGAGGCGAACTGCACCACGGTGCGCAGGTACTCCAGCTTGTTGCCGGTGTCGTAGCGGCGGCCGCGGAACTTCACCCCGTACACGGTGCCGCCCTCCTCGACGGGCATCTCGGCGAGGGTCCGCAGCGCGTCGGTGAGCTGGATCTCGCCGCCGCGGCCCGGCGGGGTCTTCTCCAGCACGTCGAACACGGCCGGGTCGCACACGTACCGGCCGATGATGATCCAGTTGCTGGGCGCCTCGTCCGCGGCGGGCTTTTCCACCAGGTCGGTGATGCGCACCACGTCGTCCTCGTCGGTGGCCTCGATGGCGGCGCAGCCGTAGGCCGAGACCTGGTCGGCGGGCACCTCCATGAGCGCCACGACGCTGCCGCCGCGCTGCTGCCGCACCTCGATCATGCGGCTGAGCAGCCGGTCCCGGGCGTCGATCATGTCGTCGCCGAGCAGCACGGCGAACGGCTCGTCGCCCACGTGCTGGCGGGCGCAGTGCACCGCGTGCCCGAGGCCGCGCGGCTCGCCCTGCCGGACGTAGTGCATGACCGCCAGCTCGCTGGACTCGCGGACGGCGGCCAGCCGCTCCTCGTCGCCCTTGGCGCGCAGCGCCTCCTCCAGCTCGTAGGCGCGGTCGAAATGGTCCTCGATCGACCGTTTGCTCCGTCCCGTGATCATCAGGACGTCGGTGAGGCCGGCGTCGACGGCCTCTTCGACGACGTACTGGATCGCGGGCTTGTCGACGATCGGGAGCATCTCCTTGGGCGTGGCCTTGGTGGCGGGCAAGAATCGGGTGCCGAGCCCCGCCGCCGGGACCACCGCCTTCTGCACAGGTACGAAGTCGGCCATAGAGAGACCCTAGTCATCACCAAGGACCAGAGCGTGCACCAGATCGACCCTAAACGTTCGCGCCGCAAGGAACTGCTGGCCAGGCGCACCGCCATGGACCCCGACGCGCGCGCCGCGGCCGGGCGTTCGCTGCGGGACACCCTTTTGTCGACCCCCGAGGTGGAGATGGCGGGCACGATCGCGGCGTACGTGTCGGTCGGCACCGAACCCGACACCCGGGGGCTGCTGTTCGCGCTGTGGAAGCGGGGCGCATACGTGCTGGTGCCCCGTCTCCTGCCGGACGCGGATCTGGACTGGGCCTCGTATGAAGGTCCCGAGTCGCTCGCTCCGGGGTCGCGCGGCCTGCTGGAGCCCACCGAACCGTCCCGCGGCCCTGAGGCCGTGGCGAGCGCGGACGTGGTGCTCGTCCCCGCGGTCGCGGTGGACCGTACAGGGATGCGCCTGGGCCGGGGCGGCGGGTCGTACGACCGCGCACTGGCCCGGGTGGGCTCGGCCATCCTCACCGTGGCCCTGCTCTATGACGGGGAGCTGGTCGATGCCCTCCCCTCCGAACCGCATGACCAGCGGGTACGAGCCGCAGTGACCCCGTCCGCGGGCCTCGTTCGTCTGCCTCGCTAGGGGACGGCACGCGGAGCGCCCGTCAGCAACGCCCCCATGTCCGTCAGCCGCGCCTGCCCGGCGTAAAGTGCGAACTGGTCGAGTCCGAACATCGGCCACTCGACCGAGCGCGCGCCAGACGGGTGTGGACGACGCCGCACGCGAGGGAGAACTTCAGATGACGAAGCCTTGGCGGATTCTCGCTCTGCCCCCTCTGGACCCGGAACTGATCCGCGGCATCCTCGATCCGATCCTCGGCGACGCGGCGGAGATCGTCATCCCGGCCGAGCGCGAGCGAGGCGCGCTCCTGGACGCCCTGACCGACGCCGAGATCGTCCTGGCCGACTTCAGCGGACGCCTGGGGTTGGACGCCGAGGCCGTGGCCGCCGCTCCCCGCCTGGCGTTCGTGCAGATGCCGGCCGTGGGCACCGACAGCCTCGACCTGAAGGCGCTCGCGGCGGCGGGCGTGCCGGTGGCCAACGCGGCGGGGGCCAACGCCCGTTCGGTGGCCGAATGGACGGTGGCCGCCGCGTTCGCGCTGTGCCGTCACCTGGCCTGGGCGGAC
Source organism: Actinomadura viridilutea (assembly GCA_003001795.1). Classification (GTDB taxonomy): domain Bacteria; phylum Actinomycetota; class Actinomycetes; order Streptosporangiales; family Streptosporangiaceae; genus Spirillospora; species Spirillospora viridilutea. Next base: position 318,207 of record PVNI01000004.1, read on the forward strand.
CGGCGCGTCCGCGAGGGCGGGTGGCCGCAAAAGGAGATGCTCGCGCGGGGCGGCCGGGAACTGCGCGCCCAGCGCGTCGGGATCCTGGGCTACGGGGCGATCGGCGCCGAGGCGGCGCGGCTCTTCCAGGCGCTGGGGTGCACGGTGTCGTACTGGTCGCGGCGGCGGCGCCCGGACGCCGTGGCCGTCTACCGGGACCTGGACGACTTGCTCGCCACGTCCGACATCCTCGTCGTCGCCCTGCCGCTCACCGAGGAGACGCGCGGACTGCTGAACACCGAACGGCTCGCCCGCCTCCCCCGGGGAGCCCTGCTGGTGAACGCTTCGCGCGGGGGGATCGCGCCGGACGCCGCGGTACTGGCCGCCCTGGAATCCGGGCAGCTGGAAGGCGCGGCGCTTGACGTGTTCGACGAGGAGCCTCCGCCCGCCGACAGTCCCCTGCGCAGGCACGAGAACGTGCTGCTGTCCCCGCACTCGGCCACCGCGACGAGGGACGCGCAGCTGGCCATCGTGTCGGTCGTGCAGGAGAACATGGCCGCCGTCCTGGCCGGACGCCCCGTGTCCAACGTCGTGAACGACGTGGACCCCCTGGTCAAACGGCGCTGACGGCGTACGCTGGCGACACATCCGCGGGCGGCCTCGGGTCGCGCCCAGGAATACGGCGGCCCAAGCGCCGGTTAAGTGATGATCGCGAGGGCAGGACACAGGCCGGTGGGGCACGTCTTCGGACACGCGGGCCGACTCCAGAACATCTGGGCCGCCCGAGTTCATTGACTGCGCGAAGCACATAAAACGGTAGGATCGCGACGATCTTAACTTCGCGACCCGGGGAGGGATGTGCGGCTCGATCTCTGGCTACTCTTCGGCGCGACTCTCATACTCATCGCGATCATCGCGGTCCGGCTGTCCCACCGGGCGGGGTTGCCGACCCTCCTGGCGTATTTGGGCATCGGCCTGTTCCTCGGCGAGTCCGGACCCGTCGGCATCGACTTCGACAACGCCGAACTGGCGGAGATCCTGGGCCTGACCGCGCTGGTCCTGATCCTGGCCGAGGGCGGCATCACCACCAACTGGCGCCACGTGCGGCCGTCCGTGCCCGCCGCGCTGTCGGTCTCCACGCTCGGCACGCTGATCAGCGTGCTCGTGGTGGCGGTCGCCGCGCACTGGCTGCTGGACATGGACTGGCGCCTGGCCTTCCTCCTCGGGGCCGTCATGGGCCCCACGGACGCGGCCGCCGTCTTCTCCGTGCTGCGCCGCCTTCCGCTGCCGTCCAGGCTCACCGGACTGCTCGAGGCCGAATCCGGGTTCAACGACGCCCCCGTCATCATCGTCGTCGTCTGGCTCAGCACCCACACCGGCATGCCCAACGTGGCCTCGCTGGTGGGGATGATGGTGTACGAGCTGGCCGCGGGCGCCGCCTTGGGCCTGCTCATCGGCTGGGTGGGCGCGTACGCCCTGCGCCAGATCGCCCTGCCCGCGTCCGGGCTCTACCCCCTCGCGGTGTTGTCGCTGTCCATCGGCTCGTACGGGGTGACCACTCTCCTGCACGCCAGCGGCTTCATGGCCGTGTACGTCAGCGCGCTGGTCCTGGGCAACGCGCGTCTGCCGCACCGCCCCGCCACCCGGGGGTTCGCCGAGGGGATCGCCTGGCTCGCCCAGATCGGGCTGTTCGTGATGCTGGGCCTGCTGGCCTCCCCCGAGGAGCTGCCCGCGCAGATCGTTCCGGCCCTCGTCGCCGGATTCATCCTGCTGCTGGTGGCCCGTCCCTTGTCGGTCCTGCTGTCGACGTGGGGCTTCGGGCTGACGCTGGGCGAGAAGGCGTTCGCGTCCTGGGCGGGCCTGCGCGGCGCCGTGCCGATCGTGCTGGCCACCATCCCCATGGTGGAGGACGTGGCGGGCGCCGACCGGCTGTTCTCCATCGTCTTCAACATCGTCGTCGTCTTCACCCTGCTGCAGGGGCCGACGCTGCCGCTGGCGGCCCGGCTGTGCCGGCTGAAGGGCGACGAGGAGGCCCGCGAACTGGACGTCGAAGCCGCCCCGCTGGAGGAGCTGCACGCCGAGCTGCTGGAGGTCCGGGTCCCCCGCGACTCCCTGCTGAACGGCGTCGAGATCTTCGAGCTGCGGCTGCCGCCGGGCGCCTCGGTCACGCTGATCGTCCGCAACGGGTCCAGCTTCGTCCCGGAGCCGACGACGCCGCTGCAGGCCGGCGACACCCTGCTGGTGGTCGCGACCACCGCCGTGCGGGAGGCCACGGAGCGCCGCCTGCGCGCGGTCAGCCGCCGCGGCAAGCTGGCCGGCTGGTTCGGCGAGACGGGCGCATGATCTTGTCCGCCGCACCCCTCGCCGTTGATCGCCGCCCAGGAGACCTCGTCTGCGTCCCCCTAGACCCCTGGCCCGCGATCGCCGCTCAGCGGGTCTCGTCCGTAGGCTCCCTACCCCTGCGCGATCCCGCCGCAAGAATCCGTACGGCCGCCCGCCGCGGGACCGTCCTGCGGGATAAGGCTTGCGACCTGCGGGAACAGGTCGTGCGCAAACCGTGTTCTACGCACCGGTACCATTAGCAGTCGTTCTAGGTGAGTGCCAGCCCGCGCAACCGGGCTGAGTCAGCGAGGAGGAACAGTGCCGACGTATCAGTACGTTTGCACCGAGTGCGGCGAGCCTCTGGAGGTCGTGCAGAAGTTCAGCGACGCCGCGCTGACCGACTGCCCGTCCTGCAACGGAAGGCTCCGCAAGGTCTTCTCCGCCGCGGGCATCATCTTCAAGGGCTCCGGCTTCTACCGGACCGACAGCCGCAGCTCCGGCTCCTCATCGGGACGCAGCTCCTCCAACGGCTCCGGGTCGAGCGACTCCAAGAGCTCCTCGGGGTCCGAGTCGTCGAGCTCCAGCGGCTCGTCCTCCTCGTCCTCCTCGTCGTCGAGCAAGGTCGCCTGACCCGCCCGCGGACGCGCCGATCCGAAGGATCATGGCCGGTCTCCGGAGCCGCACCCGCCGTTCATGATCCTTCGGACGCACATCCGCATGCCGCGCCGTTCTCCGCCTTGGCCGTTCACCGCTCGGGCGTGACGCGCCCGTTCTCTGCGCCCGTCAGGGCGTGATGGCGCGACCGCCCTCCACGCCGTAGCGCGGCGTGTTGCCGAGGCGGAACAGTCCGGTGTCACCCAGGCTCAGCGAGACCACGGGGGCGGGGCTGCGTTCGACGCGGTCCTGGTGCAGCCCCATCGAGGGCCGCCGCGTCGTAGAAGGCGGTACTTCCACGCGGCCTTATGCGTCCCCCACCCCAGTGGTCCTCCGGCTCTTCCACTACGCACCGCCGGCGGGAAGCGCGGGTCGCACTCGGTCGCATGGCCGAAAGCGGCCGCTTTCCCGGGAATCGGCTGAGCACGTCCTGGCCGCTCTCTGGCACGGCACGCCTCGTGCGCGAGGCGGAGGCCGCCTCCTGCGCGCGGCGGAGCCGGGTCGAGCCGCCCTCTGCGCGACGGGACACCTGTTTCACCTGCCCGAGCCCGCGTACCGCCGGACGAGCAGGACATGAGAGCCGCTGGTCCGGGCGGTAGGGCATCGCGTCTTCAAGCACCTCCCCGCCCCTCCTCGCGGCCCGTCGCTTTCTGATCGGGGCCTAGCGCCACACGCCCCGCGTACCCTCCCCGCGCCTTCCCCGCGCGCTCCCCTACGCCTCGCGAAGTAGGAACAGGCGCCTGCCCTGCTTCCCCAGAAGTAGCGCCAGTCGAATCCTCCGCAGGACGACTGCCTGCGCGTTCATGGCCGACGATGGCGACGTCACGGGGATTCGCCGACGAAGTCCGGCGCCCCCACCACCGACGACTCGCGATACAACTTGACATCTCTCCATCCCCGAGACATCCTGCACATCGCGATATATCTTGAAAGTCCCCTCAGGAGTTCGTCATGAGCGCATCCAACGACGCCTTCGCCGGCTCCGGTCCCAGCCCCGGGACCGGTGGACGCCGAGGAGTCGCCCGCAGACTCGCCGCACTCATCGCCGGACGGCGCACCAAATGGGTCGTGCTGGCGCTGTGGGTGGTGCTGCTGGCCGCGCTCGGCCCGCTGGCCGGGAGGCTGGGCGACGTCGAGGAGAACGACGCCGCCGCCTGGCTGCCCGACGGCGCCGAGTCCACCCAGGTCGTCTCGCTGCAGGAGCGGTTCCGCGACGACGAGACGATGCTCGCGGTGATCATCTACGAGCGGTCGTCCGGCATTACCGCCGCCGACCAGGCCAAGGCCAGGTCCGACGTCGCCGCGTTCGCCAAGCTGCCGGGGGCGCAGCAGCCGCAGGGACCGTTCCCCAGCCGCGACGGCAAGGCCCTGCAGACGCTGGTGCCGCTGACGGACGTGGACGTCGTCAAGGCCGTCGACCAGGCCCGCGACCTGGCCGAGCGCGGCCCGCCCGGACTGAACGCGCACGTCACCGGACCCGCGGGCAGCGGCGCCGATATGTTCAAGGTCTTCGAGACGATCGACGGCTTCCTGCTCATGGCCGCCGGGCTCGTCGTGATCGTCCTGCTGCTGATCATCTACCGCAGCCCGGTGCTGTGGATCGTCCCCGTGCTCAGCGCCCTGGTCGCGCTCGGTTTGGCCCAGGCGGTGGTCTACCTGCTGGCCCGCTACGCCGACCTGACCGTCAACGGGCAGAGCGCCGGCATCCTGACCGTCCTGGTGTTCGGCGTGGCCACCGACTACGCGCTGCTGCTGGTCGCCCGCTATCGGGAGGAGCTGCACCGGCACGCCGACCGGCACGAGGCCATGGCCTTCGCGCTGCACCGCGCCGCCCCCGCAATCATCGCGTCCGCCGCCACCGTCGCGATCGGCCTGCTGTGCCTGCTGGTCGCGGAGCTGAACTCCACCGCGGGCCTCGGGCCGGTGGTCGCGGCCGGCGTGATCACCGCGCTGGCGTCCATGACCACCCTGCTGCCCGCCCTGCTGGTGATCTTCGGGCGGTGGCTGTTCTGGCCGCTGGTGCCCCGCTACGACGCCAAGTACCTGGCGCCGGAGGCGTACGAGGCCGAGCACGGCGTCTGGAACCGGATCGCCGGGCTGGTCGGCCGCCGCTCCCGGACCATCTGGGCCGTGACCTCGGTCGGCCTGGTCGCGCTGCTGTTCGGGCTGGGCTCGCTGCGGGCCCAGGGACTGTCGGACGCCGGCCAGTTCGTGGACAAGCCCGACTCGGTGGTCGGCGCGGAGGCCGTCGCCCGGCACTACCCGGCCGGATCGGGCGCCCCGGCGATCGTCATCGCCAAGGCGTCCGCGGCCCAGCAGGTCGCCGCCGCCGTCTCCGCCACGCCCGGCGTGGCCGAGGTGAGCCGTCCCGTCACCGCCGGCGGGCTGGTGCAGTACGAGGCGACCCTGCGCGACCCCGCCGACAGCAAGGCCGCCCAGCGCACCGTCGACCGGCTGCGGGACGCGGTGCACGCGGTCCCCGGCGCCGACGCCAAGGTCGGCGGCGCCACCGCCATCACCGTCGACGTCAACCGCGCCGCCGACCGCGACAACCGCGTGATCATCCCGATCGTGCTGGCCGTGGTCCTGCTGATCCTGGTCGTGCTGCTGCGGGCCCTGGTCGCGCCGCTGCTGATGATGGCCACGGTGGTGCTGTCGTTCCTCGCCTCGCTGGGCGCCAGCGCGCTGGTCTTCCGCCACGTGTTCGGGTTCGAGGGCGCCGACGCGGGCTTCCCCCTGCTGGCGTTCATCTTCCTGGTGGCGCTGGGCGTGGACTACAACATCTTCCTTATGCACCGCGTCCGGGAGGAGTCGCAGGCCCTGGGCACCCGCCGCGGCGTGCTGCGCGGCCTCACCGTCACCGGCGGCGTCATCACCTCCGCCGGGCTGGTCCTGGCGGCCACCTTCGCCGCCCTGACCACCCTGCCGCTCGTCAGCATGGTCGAGATGGGCTTCGTGGTCGCGTTCGGCGTCCTGCTGGACACGCTCATCGTCCGGTCGCTCCTGCTGCCCGCCCTGTCCTACGAGCTCGGACGCCGGATCTGGCTCCCGAGCTCTCTGGGACGGCGCAGCTCCGCCCCGGCCGAGCCCGACACCGGCAAACTGCTGGACCCGGTGGGCTGACACGCCCCTGGCCGCACGACGAGGGGCCCGGCGTCACGCCGGGCCCCTCTCGCCATGACCGGCCTCCCGAAGATCGTCCCGCCGCTCATCCACAACCCGGGACGGGACTCCCGGAGGGCCGACGCGGATGGCTAGTGTCGGCGGCATGTCCACACCGCCTTCGCACTCCTCCGCCTCCGAGCCCGCCGCCGAGATCGCGGTCATCGGCGGCTCCGGCTTCTACTCCTTCCTCGACGACGTCGAGGAGGTCGAGGTCGACACCCCGTTCGGGGCGCCCAGCGACCGCATCGCCCTCGGCGTGCTCGGCGACCGCCGCGTCGCCTTCCTCCCGCGGCACGGACGCGACCACCGCTTCCCGCCGCACCGCATCCCCTACCGGGCCAACATGTGGGCGCTGCGCTCCCTCGGCGTCCGCCGGGTGCTGGCGCCCAGCGCGGTCGGCTCGCTCGTCCCCGCGCACGGCCCGGGCACGCTCGTCGTCCCCGACCAGCTCGTCGACCGCACGTCCGGGCGCGCGCAGACCTACTACGACGAGGGCGGCGCCGTGCACGTGTCGTTCGCCGACCCGTACTGCCCGGCGGGCCGCCGCACCGCCGTCGCGACCGCCCGCGACGCCGGCTGGGAGCCGGTCGACGGCGGCAGCCTCGTCGTCATCGAGGGCCCGCGGTTCTCCACCCGCGCCGAGTCCCGCTGGTACGCCGCGCAGGGCTGGACGCTGGTGGGCATGACCGGCCATCCCGAGGCCGTGCTGGCCCGCGAGCTCGCCCTGTGCTACACGCCGCTGTGCCTGGTCACCGACCTGGACGCCGGCGTCGAGGAGGGCGAGGGCGTGACGATGGAGGAGGTCCTGCGCGTCTTCGCCGCCAACATCGACCGGCTGCGCGGTCTGGTCGCCGATCTCGTCCAGGCACTCCCCGCCGAGCGCGACTGCCCCTGCCCGAACGTCCTCGACGGCATGAAACTGCCCCTGGAGCTGCCGTGACGGCACGCTCCGCCCGTCTCCGGCGTCCGGTGGCGGCGCTGTCGGCCGCGCTCGCCACCGGCCTGGGGCTCCTGGCCCTGCGGCCGTCACCGCCCGCCGCCGTCCGGGTCCTCGCCGCCGCCCGCGACCTGCCCGCCGGCACGGTCCTGCGCCCGGACGACGTGCGCCCGGTGGCGCTGCCGCCCGACGCCGTGCCCGCCGGGGCGTTACGCTCCGACGCCGCGGGCCGGACCCTCGCCGGGCCGATGCGCCGCGGCGAGCCGCTCACCGACGCCCGCCTGCTGACCGGCGGCCTGCTGCGCGGCTACGGCGCCGGCACGGTCGCGGCGCCCATCCGCATCGCGGACGCGGGCGTGGCGCGCCTGCTGCGCCCCGGCGACCGGATCGACGTGCTCGCACCGCCGTCCCCGGACGCCCCGTTCGCCCGCACGGTGGTCTCCTCGGTGCCGGTGGTGGCGGTGCCGAAGACACCGTCCGCCGAGGAGGGAGCACTGGTCGTCCTCGCCGCCGACCGCACACAAGCCGCCGCCCTGGCCGGAGCAGGCCCCTCACTCTCCATCACCATCAACAGCCCGAACTAGGGCGTCTCTCAAAGCAGGTGGAGCCGTTCGTTGATGGCGGTGACCTCCAAAACGGCCCGGCAGCGGACGGCGAGCTTGTCGCAGCGGGTGGCCACGTTCCGATCCCGCTCGAGACGGCTGATCCCGCACTCCACAGCATGACGGCCCCGGCAGTCGACCGGATCGAAGCCAGGCGGACGACCACCGCGGCCGCCCCGCCGCCGGGGCCCGGCCTAGTCGGCCGGGACCGGACTCGCGGCGGCGATACCACGCCAACGCAGGCGGGCACGGATCGCCCGGGAGAAAGAGGTTCTGTCGGCCCGCACCCGCCTCGGGCCGGGGCCCGGGGACTCCCTGGTCCTGGGCGGGCGCCCTTGATGCCGGCCATCACCGCCTCGAACCGCAGGGCATCCCCGCGCTGCCCGGCGGTCGGTCAGCCGTCTTCGGAGCCGTACTCCCAGTGCCAGGGCTCGAACGGGTTGCTGTAGGCCCAGGCGGGGTGGAACCAGCCGAACCTTCGGGAGTTGGCCTCCATCCAGCGGAACTGCACCGAACCCGCGATCTGCACGCCGCCGCAGAGGTCGACGGCCTGCCCGCGGCCGTGGTTGCTGGTGCCGGGGACGGCCGCGAATCCAGGCCGCTCCGCGTACACCCGATGCTGCTCCGCCAGGCTCCGATAGGAGTCCGTGACGCACATGTCGCGTCCGAACCGCGCCTTGTAGGCGTCGTTCAGCTTGTAGAACGCCAGCGCCGCGTCCGCCCGCAGCTGCTCACCCTTCTGCGGCAGCGGGCACAGGTATTGGGAGGGGATCAGCCCGTTGGGGAACCTGCGGGCCCCCGCGGCGAGGTTCTGCGGGCACATCGCCTTCAGCCGCTTCTCACGGTCGGCGCGGATCTGGTCGAGCATCGCGGTGAGCTGCTTGGTGAGCTGCTCCGACCTGGACCGCAGACTCTGGATCTGCTGTTCCAGCTTCGTCTGCTCCACGGCGTTGCGCGACTGAAGCTCCTGCGCCGTCGACGCCAGCCGCTGCCGCCGCTGCTGCAACTCGTCGGCCTGGCGCACCAGCGCCTGCCGCCCGCCGGCGATGTAGGCCATGTCCGCCGTCGACCGCAGCCCGTCGCCGACGTCTCCCGGTCCGAAGATGGACATCGTCCCGCCCGCCCCCGGCTGCTGGTAGGACGCGTTGGCCAACCGGGCCACCGGCTGCCGGATCTCGTTGAGCTCGGCCTCGGCCGCGGCCAGATCCTTGAGGGTCTCCCGCAGTTTGGCCTGCGACTTGGCCAGCTCCTTCCTGCGGCTCTTCATCTGCCGGGTGGCCTTCACCAGCTCCGTGCGCGCCTTGGCGGCCTCACGGCGCAGTGTTTCCACGGTGTCGCGCTGGCGCGTGGCGGCGCTCGCGTGCGGCGCGCCCACCAGGGCGAACATCACCAGGAAGACCGCGGTCAGCGCCGCCGACCGAGGGATTGGCACGTCGGATTCCTCCTGATGCCTGAAGCGGGGATCAGCGCCAGGAACGCTACTACAGCTTCACCGAAGAACCGGGCGCAACCAGGCTCATCGAATGCGGTAACCGTTCCTTTTACACCATTCGCGCAAGAACGGATGTTCCGACCAGCGCGGCGGACACACCCGCGTCCGCGGCGCTTTGCGCCGCCGCTCCCGCGGCGACGGCGAGGCGGTCGACCGGGGCCGGGGCGACACGACGGTCTTCCGCGCCGGCGTCGGAGTCGGCGTCGGCCGCGGCGCCACGTACTCCCCGATCGTCGGATCGATGGGAACCGACGGCGCCGGGGACGACTTCACCGCCGCGGTCTGCGGTTCGGGGGCCGGCGGCGCGTCGCGGCGCACCCCCGCCACCACGCTGATCGCCGCGATCACCGCGACGACGACGCCGCCACCGACGAGGAGGGGCCTGCGCGGCCGCCGCGTCCCGGCATCCTTCGCCTTTGGTCCACCACGATGCCGTCCCGTCACGGGACCGAAGCGTACCGCTACCCCCCGATCCGACCTAGTGGGGATGGATAAGGGGGCGCGATCGCTCCCAGCTTCCCCTACTCTGTAGGTGCTGTCCGCTACGCTCTTGCGACGAGCGACAGGCCCTCGTAGCTCAGGGGATAGAGCACCGCTCTCCTAAAGCGGGTGTCGCAGGTTCGAATCCTGCCGGGGGCGCCACCATCACCAGGCAGAAGAAGCCCCTGACCAGCACAAACGCTGGCCAGGGGCTCATCGCTGTATGCGGCTCTATGCGGTTGGATGCGGCTGACTGCGGTTGATCATTCCCAATGCGTTCCCACGCCGGGAGCAGTCAGCTGCACGGTCCACGTCTGTCCGCATCGGTTCGGAACACACGTCGGCTCCTCCCCGTCGCTGAGCGCAGACGGCGGCGGCCCCAGCGCCCCCACTCGTCGAGCCCGCTACCGCACTCGACGTGACCGTCCAGTACCAGGTGATCGTCCCAATACGGTCCCACGAGGACCGACGCTGGAGGTCATCCGCCGTTGAGGGCGTCGGAGACGCGGCGCTCGGGATCTCGTCTTGTCCGACGATGCACTTGGCGTAGATCTTGAGCAGCACCTCAACACTGTGGCCGGCCCGCTCGGCAATCTGGGATGCCGGGACGCCCGCGTTGAGCCACGTCGAAACGCACGCGTGACGCAGATTGCCCTCGTTCGCGACGCGTCGGCGTGGCTGTCACCTGTGAGGGACGGCCGACAGCCGGCTTGCGCGAAGGGGGTGCAGGCAGGTGATCGGTCATTACGTCGTCCGGCGCCATCGATGATGACTGAGCGCATGCCGGAGGAGTCTCACGGCTGCACCCGCGCGTCCGTCGCGGATACCAGGACGTCGCCCGCACGGATGCGCTGCGGGGCACGTCCTGGTGCTGAGATCCGCTTCAGTCGCCGACGAGCGTGACCCCTGAGGAATCCGGAACCGGTCGATATCCACCGTCCTCACGTCGCACGTGTACGGCGGTCGGTGGTGGAAAGTGGGTCCCGAGCAAAGGAGGCCCGCCGCCGCATCCGGTCGTCCGTTGCGGCCACCCGGACGTCACCCGCAGGAATGCGCTGCGGGGCACGTCCTGAGTTGCATGCCGATGTCACGGATGGTGCTTGCCAGAACCTCCTCTGTGATCACTGCCGTGGTGGCATATCACCAGGTGTGCGATCAGCCGGGTCGGTCCTGGCGCTGGCCGGCGCCGTGCTCGTCTTGCACAGCGGCACGGCAGGGGGGCACGGCCGCGGACGTCGCGGCCTCCGGGGGCGCCGCACGCGTGCCGTCCGGGCGCGTCGCGCCCGCGTCGGGGCACGAGCGGATCGCCCAGACGTGCCGGTCGATCGCGGACCCGCGGACCGTGCGGACGCTCGGCCGCGCGATCGACTGGGCGCTGAGCGGACGCACCGGCACCGAGTCCGTGGCCCTGTGGTCCACTTCAGCTGCCGACGGGCGTGACCCGTGAGGGGGCCGGTATCAGTCGGTATCCACCGTCCTCGCGTTGCACGTGTCCGGCGGTCGGCGGCGGGAAGTGGGTTCCCAGCAGGAGAGTCGACGTTCCGGCCAGTGAGCTGAGCAGCTGGTTGCGGGTCCTGGCCGCGAGTTCGGGAGCGATGTCCACACAGCTGCAGAGCTCCGGATGCGCCATCTGGACCGGGTGGTGGATGCTGTCGCCGGTGATCAGTGCGGTCTCGCCGCGGCTGCTCAATTCCACCGCCACCTGCCCCGGTGTGTGGCCAGGGGCGGGCAGCAAACGGATGCCTGGCGCGATGTCCGTGCCCTCGTCCGCGACATCGATGAGGTCGAGCAGACCCGCTTCCCGTACGGGGTGGACCGAGTCCCGGAACATCTGCCGACGGGCCTCCTCCATGTCGACACCCGCCCAGTAGGTCCACTCGGTGCGTGAGGTGAGATAGCGCGCGTTCGGGAAGGTGGGCACCCAGGCGTCACCCTGGGCGCGCGTGTTCCACCCCACGTGGTCGGCGTGGAGGTGGGTCAGGACCACGACGTCAACGCTCTCCGGCGGGAAGCCGGCAGCGCGCAGCCGTGCCTCGTAGTCGGTGTTGAGGTTGTGCCAGGCGGGGTTGGCGCGCGGCTTGCCGTTTCCGATGCCGGTGTCCACCAGCACCCGCATGCCGTCCACCTCGATGGCGAAGCTGTGGCTGGTCAGGCGCAGGACGCCTTGTTCGTCGGCGAATTCAGGGCTCAGCCAGGGTGTCCGACTGACGAGCTCGGTGGTCGCCTCGGGCAGCAGCCACGGACCGGTCTGAGGCGGCAGGGTCACTTCGTCGATGCGTCGCACGGTGAGGTCTCCCACCGTCCAGGAAAAGGGAGTAGCGGACCTGGTCGTTTGCGATGAGGTGGACACGGCGTTCCTTAGCTGTTGAGGGTTGCGGGGACGGAGATATCTGAAGCGGATGTGCAGTTGCTCGTTGCCGGACGAGGGTGGGCTTCCAGGACGGTGTCCGACGCAGCTGCGCGGTGAGCGTCGCGACCGCGACGGTCGCCAATATGGCCGTGCAGCCGGCATAGGCCACTGCTGCCGCACGCAATCCGATGTCGGCGGCGAGCGCGCCGGCGCCGATGGCGGGCAGGCTCATCGCCAGGTAGCTGAGTACGTAGTAGGAGGCGAGCGTGCCGCCTTTCTGTCGGACGGGGGCCGAGGCGACGACCGCGCGCAGCGTCCCCTGAGAGACGGCTCCGAAGCCGAACCCGGCCAGTGCCGCCCCGGCGAAGAGGAGTACGGGGCCAGAGAAATGGACGGCACCCAGGGTCAGGACGGCCGCCGGAATCATCGCGGAGCTCCCGAGAAGAGCGGAGACCTCGGCACGCATCCTGCGCGTGAAGTACACCGTCGGGGCGGCGACGGCAGTCAGGGTGAAGAAGACCATGCCGTCGGCGTATTCGGGTCCGCCGGGTGAGACGAGCCGTGTGAGGCCCGGTCCCAGGGACGAGTAGAAGCCGCCGAATGCCCAGACGGCGACGATGCCGGCGCCGTTGAGGAGGAGAGTGCGGGCGGCCGCCGACGGCAGGGCCAGGTGGGGCCGCATCGCACGCAATGCCCCGGGACGGCGGCGGACGGTCTCGGGCGTCAAGACAAGGGCGATGGCCTGCGCGGCGAACACGATGATCAGGGCGGCGTACACCGTGAGCGTCGGAACAGGGGCGAAGCGCACCATGAGGGCGGCCGACAGGACGCCGACCGCCATGCCCGTCGCCGGAGCGATGCTGTTGGCCAGCGCGGGGCGTCCCGGACGGGCGGGGTCGTCCAGGTCGAGGAGAGCCGCACCGGCCGCGCTGGTCGCCGCCCCGGTCGCGATCCCCTGCAGCACGCGGGCGGCGATCAGGGCGGTCAGGCCGCCGGCCGTCGCGAACAGCGCCATGGAGGCGATCTGGACCGCGAGCGCGCCCAAGAGCACGGGGCGGCGTCCGAGATGGTCGGAAAGGGTCCCGGTCGTCAGCAGTGCGATCAGGAGCGCCAGCGCGTAGGCGCTGAAGACCACGGTGATGTCGAGAGCCGACAACCGCCATTGGGCCTGGTAGCGGGGGTACAGCGGGGTTGGCGCGCTGGACGCGGCGAGCAGCGCGATCAGGATCGAGGCGTGCAACGCGAACGGCAGGCGTCCGGATGGGGAGGTGCGGGGGCCGAGCCCCGCAAGGACGCACGGCATGAGAGCCCTTCCTGCGCTTAAAGCAACTGGTTTGCTTTAAGCCACCGTAGGCCCTACGCTCCCTTAAAGCAAATCATTTGCGTTTACGGGTCGGCGGTCTTGGACGAGGCCCCGGCCCGTCGCGCCGTACCGATCCCGAAGGAAGCCATGACCAGCGAACTCACCCCCCAAGAGGCGGCCCGAGGGGCGCTGCGGGCGGGGCTCCCCCTGCCGGACGACCGACATGAAGCAGTGGCCAGGACAGCCGCCCACATCCACTCCGTGATCAGCACGTTGCGCGAGCTCGACTTCGGAGAGACCCCTCCCGCGTCCTCCTACCGAGCCGGACGGGAGGACGCCGATGCAACCGTTTGAGCTGTCGCTGTTCGAAGCCTCCCGTGCGGTGCGCGCACGCGAGCTGTCCCCCGTCGAACTCACCGAATCGGTGCTCGCCCGTATCGCCGCCGTCGAAGGACGGCTGGGCGCCTACGTCACCGTCGCCGCCGACGCTGCCCTGGCCGCGGCCGCCCGCGCCGAACGGGAGATCTCCGAGAGCGGCCCGCGCGGGCCGCTGCACGGGATCCCCATGGCCCTCAAGGATCTGATCGACGTAGCGGGGATGCCCACCACGGCGAGCTCGCGCGTCCGTGCGGGGCACGTGGCCGAACGCGACAGCCGGGTGGCCGAACTGCTCGGCGCCGCCGGGGCCGTCCTCCTGGGCAAGACCCACACGCACGAGTTCGCCTACGGCCTGACGACTCCGCGGACGAACAACGCCTGGGACCAGAGCCGGGTCGCGGGCGGGTCGAGCGGCGGCTCGGCGGCGGCCGTCGCCGCAGGCACGGCGACGTTCGCCATCGGCACGGACACGGGCGGTTCCATTCGGGTCCCCGCGGCACTGAACGGCGTGGTGGGCCTCAAACCCACCTACGGCCTGGTCCCGCGAACAGGTGTGACCTCGCTGTCCTGGTCCCTGGACCATGTGGGCCCTCTGGCCCGTACTGTCCAGGACGTCGCGCTGGTGCTGTCGGCGATCGCCGTCCACGACCCGCGCGACCCGGCGAGCGTGCCCGCCCCCGAGCCGGACGCCTTCGCGGGAGGCGGCGACCTGCGGGGGCTGAAGGTCGGCGTACCGCGGAACCACTACTTCGACCGGGTCTCGCCCGAGGTCGAGGAGTCCGTGCGCGGCGCGATCGAGCGGCTGGCGGAGCTGGGGGCGGAGCTGGTCGACGTCGAGATTCCGATGGCGCGTTACATCCAGGCTGTTCAGTGGGGGCTGATGGTTCCCGAGGCCACGGCGTACCACGAGCGGTCGCTGCGAGCCGTCCCCGACCTGTACGCGGCGGACGTCCGCGTCCTGCTGGAGGCCGGCGCACTCACCTCGGCGGGCGACTACCTGCGCGCCCAGCGGGCCCGCACCATGATGCGAGACGCCTGGGCTCGCATGTTCGATGGGATCGATGTCCTCGCCGCACCGACGGTGCCGATGACCGCCGTCGAGAAGGGGCGGGAAGCCGTCGAGTGGGCCGACGGCACGACCGAGACCGTGTCGGACGGCTACGTCCGTCTCTGTGCACCCGCGAACATCACCGGTGTTCCGGCCCTCACCCTGCCGGTCGGTCACGACGGCGCCGGACTGCCGATCGGTATGCAGCTGATGGCGCGTCCCTTCCACGACGCGACCGTGCTGCGTGTGGGCCGCGTCTACGAGGAGTCCGTGGCCGGCGCGGGACGGCTTGCTCCCCTCGCCGCCTGAGAAGAGGCGGACGTTCCAGCCGGCATGCGGTCGCGTCGCCGCGGGGGCGTCCGCCGTACTCGGGCATTCGGATGCACAGCCCTGCGGGTCACCCGACACCGACCACCGTCTTGAAGCAACAAATGCGCATTAAGGTGGACCGCATGAGCCCGAGGCCCATGGTCCGCCCCGGCGGGCGCAGCGCGCGCATCCAGGAGTCCGTTCATACGGCGGTGCGTGAGCTGCTCGAGGACGTGGGCCGCGAGGCGCTCACGGTCCCGATGGTGGCCGCTCGGGCGGGCGTGACCCCCTCCACGATCTACCGTCGTTGGGGAACCCTGCAGGAACTGCTATCCGACGTGGCCGTCGAACGGCTGCGCCCGGAAGGCGAGCCGCCTGATCTCGGAAGCCTGCGGGCCGATCTCGACGCGTGGGCGGAGCAGTTCCTCGACGAGATGGCCTCGCCGCCCGGGCGCGCCTACATCCGGGACGCCCTGGTCGGCGACCCCGATGGCACCAATGCCGGTCAGTGTTCGGCGTACGCCGCGGAGCAGATCGACACCGTGTTGGCCCGTGCGGCGCAACGGGGGGAGCCGGTGCCCGACCGGGAACTGGTGATCGACCGCGTCGTGGCGCCGATCATGTACCGCATCCTCTTCCGCCCCGGCCGACTGGACGCCGCATACGCCCGCGAGCTCGTGGCGAACGCCCTGTGCACCGTGGAGATCGAGCCCGGGCCCCGGGCCGTCGAGCACACGGGGAACGAGCCGTCAGCAGCTTCCGGCCGAGACGATCGCCGACCGTGATTCTCGCGGTGGTCGCCGGGCGCACGGCTACCGCGGCGCCGCTCCAGGCGACGCGCCACCGGGCCTCAGGTCGCCGTTGAGTTGCCGCGTCCGTCTGCTGAGGCACCCGTACGGATGGACACAGCGACACCGATAAGACCTTCCGAACAAATGCCCGGCGGCATCCCTCAGCGTCCAACAATTCACGAAGGTCCCACGGGGCCGGAACCGGTGGTGCCCGCGCATCGTCCGTGACGAGAGGTCAGGGATGTCGTCTCGCCCTATGGGCTGCAAGGAGCGTTGATGCCCGCTGAACCGGATCCGCGCTTGAACCGTCTGTTCCCCTCCATGGCGAGGAGCGTCTTGGCCGCTGCCCCGGCCGAGTGGAGCCGTGCCGTCTACAAGGTGGAGGCGACCCCAGGCTGTAGCTCGACGAGCCTGACCTACGACACCGCGGACGGCCGGATAGGCCGCACAGCCGACCTCGACGACGAGGTGGTGATGACGCTCATCAACCTGGTCGGCGAGGACGACGCGGGCTTCGACATCGAACTGACGGTGCGGCCGGACGGCGACTACGAGGCGGCCGTGTCGATCCGCGAAGACACTGGACTGGTCGCCAAGGATCGGGGCTACTTCTCCATCCTCGATCCGGGGCACCGCCCGCCGCCCTACCGCGGATCCGAGCCTGATGAGACGGGGCCGCGCGACCCCTCGGAGGCGGGCGATCCCGACGAGGTCGGACGGCTCATCCGCGAATACCTGTCCCGGGTGTACGCGATATTCGGCAAGCGTCTGCGCACCGACGAGGAGCGTCCCGACAGCCCGGCGGACATTCGGCGGCACCTCGACGCCCTGGAGCGCCGCACGGGTGTGACGCTCCCGGCCGATCTGCGGGCCGCGTACGAACAGGCGTGGGGTCTGGACTACCGGGCGTTCTACCCCTGGAGTTGGCTGCCGCCGGATTGGCTGGACGGCGCGCTGACCAACATGCGCGAGGTCATCGGATGGTGGCCTGGCTGGAAGCTCGGCTGGAAGGAGGTGGTCTGCGACGCGAGCCCGCCCGGTGCCGTGCGGCGGGTGAAGTGCCATCCGGCCTGGATCCCCTTCTGCGACGGCCCGGATCAGAGCTATCTCGCGGTCGACATGAGCCCGGGACCCGAGGGACGGCCCGGTCAGGTGATCCTCGTCGGCCGCTCCTGGGGCGACGGGGCGGAGTACGTGGCCGATTCGGTGACGACTCTGATCCGCAACCAGCTCGCGGCGCTCGACCGGGGCGATTTCGACGCCGACGTCCAGGAGATGACGCTGTCGCTGCATGGCGAGCAGTTCGAGTTCGGCCGGGCGGAGGCGGCCCGTGAGTGGCGGGGCCAGGCCGCCGACCTCGCCCGCGACGACATCACCCCGGAGCTGCAGCGGATGTTGATCTGGCAGGGCAAGCGGGTGGACCTGGAGATGCTGCGGGACGCCCCCATGCTGCGCGAGCTGCTGGTGCACAGCACCGTCTGCGACCTCGCACCGCTGCGCGACCTGCCCCTGGAGTCCCTGCAGCTGAAGACCGCACGAACCGATCTCACGCCGCTGGCGGGCCACCCGACCCTGAGGGTGATCGCGCTGGAGACGACACTGGCCGAACCGATCGACCTGGCCCCGCTGCGCACGATGCCGGCGATCGACGGCCTGGACCTGTCCAAGGCCGGCGTGACGGGCCTGGACGCGATCGCGGAGCTGGACGGGCTGCGCTACCTGGCCCTGAACCCGGATCAGTGGCGGGAGCTGCACGAACGCATCGGCGGCCTGCACCGCCTGCCGCCGTTGGCCGCCGCCCACATCGCCCCCGCACCCTCCGACGACGTCGTGAGGCATGAGGAGGCCGTCGAATGGGCCGGCCGGCTCCCGGGCGGCGACCGCCCGCAGGTCCTGAGGTATACCGGCCGGGCCGAACGGTAGACCTGTAGGGCGGACACTCGAATCCGGCACCGTCTGCGGTGGCCGTCCCTGCGAATCTCGGCGTGGACCGCAGCACGGGCGCCAGCCGACGCCAGAATCCGCCCGTCTGGAATGCGGCCTTGACAGCCTCAGCCTGCCCGACGAGGGCCTCGACACTGCGACTGCTCCAGCAGCGTCACGGCCCTACGCGGACGCCCGCATGCTCCGCGTGGCATCAAACGCGAACCGACGAAGACCGCCGCAGGTTCCGGGGTTCGCCTGTGACCGAGCACCGGACTGGCCGGCGTGAGTACCACACCAGCAGAACCTGGCCGGTGCGGCCCCCAACCCAACGGCGGAAGGCTCAGGCAGCACGAACGCTAACGGGACAGCCCGCACGGCGGCCGAGGGTGTGCAGAGGGGCGGTGTCGTGGTTCCGCTACCGCATACCGTGTCGCGCCTAGTCCATGACCCTCGCTGTGTCTCGTCCACGCTCGACGTTGGCGCGGACCTTCCTGTTGTGGACGGCGTAGGCAGCGGAGACGCCCAGGCAGACCGCGAGCGGGACGAGCGCTGCCGCACTGGTCCACCGCCACCCGACGAGGTCGAGCATGACCCCTGCCGACAGGGCGCCGCCCGCCAGGCTCAGCATGGTGAGGCCTTCGCCGACCCCCTGGGCCAGAGAACGCTCCTCGGGCCTGTAGGACGTGGCGACCAGCGCGCTGCCTCGTGACGACGTCGACGGTCCGCCCGGTAGACGGGGCGGCCGGGCGGGGCGCGTCGGGCAGCAGTGCGGCGCGCCCCCGCGTCCCGGGGCGGGGCGTCCGCCCCGTCGGTGGCCAGCGCGTCGCAGGCGGCGAGGACCTGGCCGAGGGGCCGGGCACGACCGACGCCGCCAACGAGGCGCCCATGTACCGGCGGCGACCGGTGTACGGCGCTGGCACCGACTGGCCCGGGTTGGAACGCCTGCCGCCGGCGCCCGCAGCGCCGCGTCCAGGCTCCGACTCGTCGGCACCGCGCTCCCTCTTGAGTAACCGGTTCAATGGGATACCATGACTGCGTGGCAGGTCCAGAAGGCCAGGGCGGACGGCCCCGCGCCCGCCGGGTGACCCGGAAGATGCGGGACCTGCGTTTCGACGCGGGCGCCCCGTCGTTGAACCTGCTCGCCACGGTGGGCCGGCGCGGCGACCGGCCGGTCGAGCGTCTGGACGGCACCGAGCGGCTGGCCGAGTGGCTCCGCCGCATGGGCCTTCCGGTTTCCGCCGCACAGGTCGACGCGGACCTGCTCGACCGGATCCGCGCGTTGCGCGAGGCCATGCACGCCGTGGTCGCCGCGGTGATCGACGAGCGCGTTCCCGCGCCGGACGCGGTCGCGGCCGTGAACGCCGCCGCCGCGCGGGACGCGCCCGCCCGGCGGGTGGAGGTCCGCGACGGCCGCGTCCAGGTGCGGTGGCCGCCGGACGCGCTGTCCGGGACCGCGGCGATGGCGCTGCTCGCCCGCGACCTGCTCGACCGCCTCGGCGACGAGGAATGGCGGGCCCGGCTGCGCGTCTGCGCCGCCGACGACTGCCGAATGATCTTTGTCGACACCTCGCAGGGCCGACGCCGCCAGTGGTGCTCCATGGAGTACTGCGGCAACCGCGCGAAGGCCGCCAAGCACCGCGCCCGGGCGCAGGAGGACTGAACCGTGACGACGCCTCCCCTCTCTTACGTGACCGTCGACGGACACCGGCTCGCCCTGCGCCGCCGGGGACGGGGACGACCGGTGCTGCTGCTGCACGGCATCCCGACCTCGTCCCTGCTGTGGCGGCACGTCCAGCCCCGCCTCGCGGAGCGCGCCGACACCATCGCCGTGGACCTGCTCGGCTACGGCGAGTCCGCCAAGCCCGCCGAGCCCGCGCCGACGCTTCCGGTGCAGGCCGGGCTGCTGCACACGCTCCTGGAGCAGTGGGACCTGACGGACGTGCTGGTCGTCGGGCACGACATCGGCGGAGGGGTCGCGCAGCTGCTGGCCGTCCGCGCGCCCGACCGCGTCACCGGGCTGGTGCTCGTCGACACCGTCGCCTACGACTCCTTCCCCGAGCCGACGATCGCCCGGCTGCGCGACCCCGGCTGGGACGACCGCATCCAAAGCATCGACCTGGCCGCCGGGCTGCGGAAGTCGCTGGTCAAAGGGCTCGGCGACCCGGCCGCCGCCACCCCCGAGCTCGCCGCGATGTACGCCGCCCCCTTCGAAGGACGCGAAGGCCGCGCCGCCTACCTGCGCGCCGCCCGCGCGCTGCGCACCGAGGACCTGTCGACGGTGATGGACGAGGTGGAGCGGCTCAAGTGCCGCGTGCTCGTCGTCTGGGGCGAGGACGACCCCTTCCAGCCGATCCGCTACGGCGAGCGGCTGGCCGCCGCCCTCCCCAACGCGACGCTGGTCACCGTCGCCGGCGCCCGGCACTTCCTCCCCGAGGACCGCGGCGAAGAACTGGCCCGGTTGATTCTCGACTGGTCCCGGCTCTGATCCGGCGAGGCGCGTCCACCGGGGCGGGCGATCGTTCCGCCGGCGGTGCACCGTCAGGCGGTAGTGCGTCACATGCGCTGATGTGGCCGACCCACGCTGGGCCGGTGTCCCGCATTCCTTGCGAGCCGGAACCCGGCTGCTGTCGCAGACGACACCGGCATGTGCTCGGCTTCGGTGCTCGTCACCGTCAGGCGACGGTCGCGCACGGCTGCGTGGTGGGTGCCGTCTGCGTCGACGCAGGCGGGGGATACGGTGCCGCTGACGGGTCGCGCTCCGCGACGTGGTCGTCTCTACCAGCCGAAGCGCACCGACCTGGGCGCTCGTGGCGGAGCGGAGTCCATAACGGGGTGGATGCGATTCGTTCGCCCCGTTTAGGCGATTGCCGTTGCATTGAATGCAATAGTCCGTTGCGCGATCGGTAACGCTCCTCCACCATCGCTAGGCATGAGTGAGACGGAGCGCACATCAGCGGCCCGGCTGTTGGCGGTCCTCGAGGCGCTGAGCTGCGGCGACGGCATGACCGTGGCCGAGCTGGCGCGCACTCTCGGACGCGACAAGTCGATCGTGTCGCGGGGCCTGCGGCCGCTCGTCCAGCTGGGGCTGGTGGAACGCAGCCCGGACGGACGGCACCGGCTCGGCTGGCGGCTGTTCACCCTGGCGGCGCGGGCCGGCGACCAGCGGCTGCTGCTGCTCGCTCCGCCGGTGATGCGGCGGCTGTCCGACGTGACGCAGGAGCGCGTCCATCTGACGGTCCTGCACGGTCGCGAGGCGCTCACGATCCTCTCGGAGAGTTCGCGGCGGACCATCGAGGTGGTCGGCTGGGTGGGCCGCACGTCGCCGGTGCACTGCACGTCGTCCGGGCGGGCGCTGCTGCTCGACCATTCCGACGACGAGATCCGGGAACTGCTCGCGGACGTGCCGTTCTCGGGGTTCGGCCCGAAGGCGCCCAAGGACGTCGACGACCTGCTGCGCCGCGTGCACGAGGCCAGGCGCCGCGGCTTCGCGGTCGTGGACGGGGAGTTCGAGAAGGACCTCGTCGCCGCGGCCGCCCCGGTGCGGGACTTCCGCAACCGCATCATCGCCGCGCTCAACGTCTCGGCGCCCGCCTATCGCCTGCAGGACCGGCTCACCGCGGTCGGCCAGCAGGTCGCGGCGGCCGCGGCCCACCTCTCGCAGGCCGTCTCGTCCCGTCCATCCGGGCCGCACCGCCTGGAGCCCTGCTGATCAGGAGTACGCATGCATACGATCCCTCTGCCCTTCTTCAGCAACGGCCATCGGCTCGACGCCGACCTGCACCTTCCCGACGGGGACGGTGCGGGCGCGCCGTACCCGGTGGTGATCCCGGCCAGCGGATTCCAAGGGCTCAAGGTCATCCATCCGGAGCGGTTCGCCCGCGCGCTGACCCCGCGGGGCTACGCCGTCCTGGCGTTCGACTACCGCGGCTTCGGCCTCAGCGAAGGGGAGCGCGGCCGCCTGGTGCCCCAGGAGTGGGCCGAGGACCTGCGCGCCGCGGTCGACCGGGTCACCGGGCATGCCGACCTCGACCCCGGACGGGTGGCGCTGCTCGGCTGGGGCCTCGGCGGAGGAGCCGTCATCGCCGCGGCGGCCGACGACCCCCGGGTCCGCGCGGTGATCGCCTGCAACGGGATCGCCGACGGCTACCGGTCCACTCGGAACATGCACGACGAGGAGTCGTGGAAGAGCCTGCTCAAGCGGGTGGCCGCGGACCGCGCCCACCGCGCCGCGCACGGCCGCTCCGAGATCACCTCCCCGTGGGACATCGTCCGCCTCGACCTCGACCGGCGCACCGACGCCTACGTCGACGAGGAGCTGTACAAGGCGCCGGGGTTCGGTTCGGGCGTGACCCTGGAGTCGGCCGACTACCTGCTGCGGTTCCGCCCGGTGGACGTCGTGCACCAGATCGCGCCGCGGCCGCTGCTCATCGTGCACGGCGCGGAGAACCGGCTGCACCTGCCGGAGGAGGCGCGGGACCTCTACGAGGCGGCGGGTGAGCCCAAGCGGCTGGAGCTGCTGGAGGGCAAGGGCCACACGGAGTGGATGTTCGACGACGACCCGACCTTCCGCCGCGTGGTGGACCTCATCGACGGCTTCCTGGCCGAGGCGTTCGCGAGCGGAACCGCCGCCGGCACCGGGTGAGACGGGGCGCCGCCATGTCCTTCCTCGAGTACGTCGACCGCAACAGCGACCGGATCGCGTTCCTCACCGTGCAGCACGTGGAGGTGGTGCTCCTCAGCGTCGCGATCGCCGCGGTCATCGGTGTCGGCCTGGGCCTCGCGACGGAGCGCGCGCCCCGGGTGCGGCGGGCACTGCTGGCGGTCACCGGCACGCTGCTGACGATTCCGTCGTTCGCGTTGTTCGGCCTGCTCATCCCCGTTCTCGGGCTGGGGCTCGCACCGACCGTGGTGACGCTCACCGTGTACGCGGTCTTCCCCATCCTGCGCAACACCGTCACCGGTCTGGAGACCGTCGACCCCGCGGTCATCGACGCGTCGCGGGGCATGGGCCTCGGGTCCCGGCAGCGGCTCATGCTGGTGCGGCTGCCGCTCGCCTGGCCGGTGATCCTCAACGGCATCCGGGTGGCGACGATCATGGTCGTGGCCATCGCGGCGATCGGCGCGGCCGTCCGCGGTCCGGGACTCGGCGAGCTGATCTTCCGGGGCCTGTCCCGCATCGGCGGCGCCAACGCGTTCAACGAGGCGATGAGCGGCGTGGCCGGAGTCGTCCTCGTCGCGCTGACCCTCGACCTGTTGTTCGTTCTCATCGGCCGGCTCACCACTCCGCGAGGGCTCCATGACTGACCCCACCCCCAGCACTCCCCCGCCCGACGTGATGATCCGCCTGGAAGGCCTGGCCAAGCGCTACCCCGGCCAGTCCGCCGACGCCGTCTCGGCGCTGTCGATGGACATCCGCCGCGGGGAGTTCGTCGTCTTCGTCGGCCCCTCGGGCTGCGGCAAGACCACCACCCTGCGCATGATCAACCGGCTGGTCGAACCCAGCGCCGGGCGCATCTGGATCGACGGGGAGGACGTCACCGACGTCGATCCGGACCGGCTCCGCCGGCGGATCGGCTACGTCATCCAGCAGATCGGCCTGATCCCGCACATGACCGTCGCGCAGAACGTCGGGTTGGTGCCGAGGCTGCTCGGCTGGGACAAGGCCCGGATCCGCGACCGCGTCGACGAGCTGCTCGACCTGGTCGGCCTCGATCCGGCCGTGTTCCGGGACCGCTACCCCAAGCAGCTGTCCGGCGGGCAGCAGCAGCGCGTGGGCGTGGCCCGCGCCCTGGCCGGGGACCCGCCGGTCATGCTGATGGACGAGCCGTTCGGCGCGATCGACCCGATCACCCGGGACCGGCTCCAGGACGAGTTCCTCAAGCTGCAGGAGCGCATCCGCAAGACGATCGTCTTCGTCACCCACGACATCGACGAGGCGCTCAAGCTGGGCGACCGCATCGCGATCTTCGGTGAGGGCTCGCGGCTGGCGCAGTTCGCCACCCCGCTGGAGATCCTGTCCGCCCCCGCCGACGACTACGTCCGCTCCTTCGTCGGGTCCGGGGCCGCGATCCGCCGGCTCGGGCTGCTGCGGGTGGCCGACATCCCCGGCGGAGGGACCCCGCCGTCCGACGGCGCGGTGCGCGTCACCGAGGACCACACCGTGTACGCGGCGCTGGAGAAGATGCTCGAGTCCGGCACCGACAGGATGGTGGTCGGCGGCAACGGCCGCGGCGAGCGCTCGCTGACGCTGCGCGACCTGCTCCTCGCGGCGGCCCGCGCGAAAGGGGAGCCGCGGTGAGCGCCGCCGACACGGTGACCGTCGAGGCGGGCGCCCCGGTCCGCGGGTGGGCCCTGCCCGCCATCGCGGTGACGCTGGTGGCGGGCATGTTCGGGTATCTGCACACGGCCCACCTCGACTCGATCGAGGCGCGGCTGCTGGCGACCGACGAGATCCTCGCCCGGACGGTCGAGCACGTGCGCCTGGTGGCGGCGTCGACCGCCGCGGTCATCGTCATCGCGGTCCCCCTCGGGGTGCTGCTGACCCGCCGCCGGGCCCGGCTGCTCGCCGCCCCGGTCCTCGCGCTGGCCAACGCGGGCCAGGCGATCCCGTCCATCGGCGTGCTGGTGCTGCTGGCGATCCTGTTCGACGTCGGGTTCGCGATGGCGGTGATCGCCCTGGTCGCCTACGCCGCCCTGCCGGTGCTGCGCAACACGATGATCGGCCTGCGGCAGGTCGACCGCTCCGTCATCGACGCCGGCCGCGGCATGGGGATGAGCCCCCTGCAGGTGCTGCTGAAGATCGAGCTGCCGCTGGCCGTGCCGGTGATGATCGCCGGGATCCGGATCGCGCTCATCCTCAACGTCGGCGTCGCGACCCTGGCCACCTACACCAACGCCGGCGGCCTGGGCTCGCTGATCGAAAGCGGCATCGTCTTCAACCGCATGCCGGTGCTGATGACCGGCAGCGTCCTCACCGTCGCGCTCGCCCTGCTGGTGGACTGGCTGGCCGGTCTCACCGAGCAGGTCCTCCGGCCACGCGGCCTTTGACATCCGTCCCACGGAAGGATCGACCATGCGCACAACGCTCCGCGCCATCGCACTCGCCGCCCTGGCCGCCTTGCCCCTCGGCGGCTGCGCCCTGGGCCAGTCCCCGGGCGGCGACGTCGCCGAAGGCTCCCTGGCGTCCAAGGGCAGCCTGGACGGCGTCACCCTCACCGTCGGCTCCAAGGAGTTCACCGAACAGCTGGTGCTCTGCGAGATCACCGCCGTCGCGCTGGAATCGGTGGGCGCCCAGGTGAAGCGCAGCTGCGGGATGTCCGGCAGCAACACCGTCCGCAACGCGCTGACCGGCGGATCGATCGACATGTACTGGGAGTACACCGGCACCGGCTGGATCACCCACCTCAAGCAGACCAAGCCGATCAACGACCCCCGGCAGCAGTACGAGGCGGTCGCCAAGGCCGACCTGGCCCAGTCGGGCATCCGCTGGCTCGCGCCCGCCCCGGCGAACAACACCTACGCCATCGCGACCACCAACGAGAAGGCGGCCGAGCTCGGCGTGAAGACCATCTCCGACTACGCCGCGCTGGCCAAGAAGGACGCCAAGCAGGCCGCGTTCTGCGGCGCCGCGGAGTTCTTCGGCCGCAACGACGGCTGGCCCGGGGTGAAGAAGACCTACGGCTTCGACCTGCCCCGGTCGGCCGTCGCCGAACTCGCCCTCGGCGCCATCTACAGCTCCATCGACAAGTCGTCCCCGTGCACCTTCGGCGAGGTGTTCGCCACCGACGGCCGGATCAAGGCGCTGGGGCTGACCGTGCTCGAGGACGACAAGCGGTTCTTCGCCGTCTACAACCCGTCGCTGACGGTGCGCAAGCAGGTGATGGACCGCAGCCCGCAGCTCGCCGACATCATCGCGCCCATCTCGGCGGCGCTCGACGACGAGGCGCTGCGCGGCCTCAACGCCAAGGTGGACGTCGACGGCGAGACCCCCGAGCAGGCCGCCCGCGACTGGCTGCGCGCCAAGGGCTTCATCGGATGACGGGCAGCGCCCCGGCACTGCGGGTCGCCCTGCTGCAGACCGCGCCCCGGCTCGGCGCGGTGGACGCGAACCTGGCGGAGCTGAACCGCAGGCTCCGCCAGGCCGCCGACGCCGACCTCGCGGTGGCGCCCGAGCTGGCCACCCACGGCTACCACCTCGGCGACCTCGACGACCCCCGCGCCCTGCCCGCCGCCGACGAACGGCTCGCCGGGCTCGGCGGGCACGGCCCGGCCGTGGTCGCCGGATTCGCCGAAGCGCACCGCCATCACCGCTACAACAGCGCCGCGATCGTGGACGGCGGGCGGGTGGCGGTGCAGCGCAAGCTGTACCTGCCGACCTACCGCGACTGGGAGGAGCGCAAGCACTTCCGTCCCGGCGGCCGGCTGCGCCGCCACGACGTCCGCGGCGCCCGGGTGGCGGTGCTCATCTGCAACGACCTGTGGCAGCCGCCGCTGCCGTGGCTCGCCGCGCACGGCGGCGCCGAGGTCGTCGTGGTCATCGCCAACAGCGTCGAAAGCGAGGCCGCCGTCCCCGTCCGCAAGGCGTGGGACCTTCTCCTCGCGCACACCGCCGTCGCCCTGCAGACCTACGCCGTCTTCGTCAACCGGTCCGGCGTCGAGCGCGGCCGGCGGTTCTGGGGCGGATCGTGCGTGGTCGGCCCCGACGGGGAGACGCTGGTCAGGCTCGGCGCGGACGAGGACCAGGCCGTCGCCGACCTCGACCTCGACGCGCTGCGCGCGCTGCGCCGGCGGTGGCCGCTGCTGCAGGAGTCCCGGTTCGACCTGGTGGCCGGCGAAGCCGCGCGGCTGGCCGCCGAGGAAGAGTGACATGTTCGACTGCCATGTGCACGCCGCGCCCGACATCGTGCCGAGGATCGGGGACGACGCCGACGTCCTCGACGCCTACCGGTCGGACGGATTCCACGGGTTCGTCCTCAAGGGCCACTACGAGTCGACGGTCGGCAGGGCCCGGGCGCTGTCCCGCGGCGGCATGCCCGTCCTGGGCGGCATCACGCTCAACCAGGCCGCCGGCGGGATCAACCCCGCCGCCGTGGCGGCCGCCCTCGCCGCCGGCGGCCGCGTGGTGTGGATGCCCACGGCCGACGCGCACACCCAGGAGCGGGCCGGCCTGCCCCGGCTGTGCGACCGGGAGCGGCGGCTGGACCGCCGGGTCTTCGCGGTCCCCCCGGTCGATCCGGACGCGCAGACGGCGGCCGACCTCGTCCTCGCGCTGATCGCCGACCACGACGCCGTGCTGGCCACCGGCCATCTCAGCGGCCCGGAATGCGCCTGGCTGCTGGACCGCGCGCGGCGCTTCGGGATCCGGCGGGTGCTGCTCACCCATCCGTCCTACACGGTCCCGGCGCTGACCCCCGCCGAGATCGCCGAGCTGGCCGAGGCCGGGGCGCACGTCGAGATCACCGCCTACCAGCTGCTGCACCAGCCGGGCTGCACCGCGGCGGCGCTGGCCGCCGTCGCCCGCGCCGCCGGGGACCGCCTGGTGCTGTCCTCCGACGCCGGCCAGCCGGACTCCCCGCCGCCGCCGCAGGCGCTGCTCCGGCTCGTCGACGAGCTGGCGGGCCAGGGCCTCGACCGCGGCGCGCTCGAGGCGGCCGCGTCCACGGTGCCCGCCCGGCTCTTCCTCGCCTGAAAGGCCGACCATGTCAGCAGACTCTCTCGTCCGCGCCCTGGCCGCGGAACTGAAGGGTGAGGTCCGCGCCGACGACGCCACCCGCGCCGCCTACGCCACGGACGCCTCCAACCACCGCGTCGTCCCGCTCTGCGTCGTGCTGCCCCGCGACGCGGACGACGTCGTCCGGCTGGTCGAACGGTGCGCCGACGCGGACGTGCCGATCACGTCCCGGGGCGCCGGCACCAACACCGCCGGCAACGCGATCGGGCCCGGTGTGATCGTCGACTTCAGCAGGCACATGACCGCGGTGCTCGACATCGATCCCGCCGCACGGACGGCCGTGGTGGAACCCGGCGTCGTCCTGGACCGGCTGCGCGAGCAGGCCGCCGTCCACGGGCTGACCTTCGGCGTCGATCCGTCGACGCACAACCGGTGCACCCTCGGCGGAATGATCGGCACGAACGCGTGCGGCTCCCACTCGGTCGCCTGGGGCACCACGGCGGACAACGTCGACGAGCTCGACGTCGTCCTCGCCGACGGGTCGTGCGTGACGCTCGGCCGTCACGGCGGCCAGGGAGACGGCGCCGGGGCCGGGACGCCGCTTCTCGAAGCGCTCGCCGAGATCCGGGACGGGTGGCTGGCCGACATCCGCCGCGAGCTCGGCCGCTTCCCGCGTCAGATCTCCGGGTACGGCCTGCAGCACCTCCTCCCGGAGAACGGGTTCCACGCCGCCCGCGCCCTCGTCGGCGCCGAAGGCACCTGCGGCCTGGTCACCCGGGCGCGGGTCCGGCTCGTCCCCGCGCCGGCCGCGCGGGCGCTGGTCGTGGCGGGCTTCGCCGACGACCTCGCCGCCGCGGCGGCCGCCCCGGCGCTCGCGGCCGCCGGACCGCTCACCGTCGAGGGCATGGACGACCGGCTCGTGGCCGCCTTCGACAGCCGGCCGGGGCCGCGGCGCCGCCCCGACCTGCCCGCCGGGCGCGCATGGCTGCTCCTCGAGGTGGGGGCCGACGACCCGGCCGCCGCCCGCGACCGCGCGGAGGCCGTGCGGCGGTCCGCCCGCGACCAGGGCGCGCTCGACGTGCACGTCGTCGTCGCCCCCGCGGATCAACGCGCCTACTGGCGGATCCGCGAACGCGGCGCGGGGCTCGCCACCCGCAGCGCCGACGGACGGGAGGCATGGCCGGGCTGGGAGGACGCCGCGGTGCCGCCCGCGCGGCTCGCCGGGTATCTCAAGGACTTCCGCGAGCTGCTCGACCGGTACGGGCGGCAGGGCGTGGTGTACGGCCACTTCGGCGAGGGCTGCGTGCACGTCCGCATCGACCACGACCTGCTCAGCGAGTCCGGCCGGGCCGCCTACCGCTCCTTCCAGGAGGACGCCGCCGACCTCGTCGTCGCGCACGGCGGCTCGCTGTCGGGCGAGCACGGCGACGGCCGGGCCCGCTCGGAGCTGCTGCCGCGGATGTACGGGGAGCGGATCCGCGACGCCTTCGCGGCGTACAAGCACGCCTTCGACCCGCTCGGACGGCTCAATCCCGGCGTCCTGGTCGACCCCGCGCCGCTCGACGCCGACCTGCGCCAGACGATCAGCCGTCCGCACACGGCGGGTCTGGCGTTCGCGTATCACTCCGACGGCGGGGACCTCGGCAAGGCCCTGCGCCGCTGCGTGGGCGTCGGCGCCTGCCGCAAGCAGAGCGGCGGCGGGATGTGCCCGTCGTACCGCGCGACCCGCGACGAGCGGCACAGCACCCGCGGCCGCGCCCGCATCCTCGCGGAGATGCTCGACGGCGGCCTGTCCGCGGACGGCTGGCGCTCGGAGCACGTCAAGGACGCCCTCGACCTGTGCCTGATGTGCAAGGCGTGCAGCGCCGAATGCCCGGTCACCGTCGACATGGCCACTTACAAGGCCGAGTTCCTGCACCAGCACTACCGCGGTCGGCTGCGTCCCGCCAGCCACTACAGCATGGGCTGGCTGCCGCTGTGGCTGGCCGCCGGCCGCCGGTTCGCCCGGCCGCTCAACGCGTTGCTGGACGTGGACGCGGCGGCGGCGCTCGCCCGGCGGCTCGGCGGCATCGACCCGGCGCGGCGGCTGCCCCGGCTCGCCACCTGGTCCTTCCACCGCTGGTTCCGGCGTCGCACGAGTCCTGCGGACGGCGACCCCGTCGTGCTATGGGTCGATTCGTTCACCGCCGCCTTCGCACCCGAAATAGCCCGGGACGCGGTGCACGTGCTCGAGGCGGCCGGTTACCAGGTCGAGGTGCCGTCCCAGACACTGTGCTGTGGTCTCACTTGGGTGTCCACGGGGCAGCTCGACATCGCCCGCCGGGTCATGCGGCGCACCGTCCGCGCCCTCGACCGGCGCGCCGACGGCGACCGCCCGGTGGTCGCCTTGGAACCCAGTTGCGGAGCGGCGCTGCGCGGCGACCTTCCCGAGCTCGTCGACGGGGACGGCGCCCGCCGGGTCGCCTCCCGGATCCGCACCCTGGCCGAACTGCTCGACGGTCGCGACCTGCCGCTCCGGGCCGACCGCCCGGCCACGGCCGTGGTCCAGTTCCACTGCCATCAGCGGGCCGTGTTCGGCACCCGGCCCGACCGGGCCCTGCTCGAACGGGCCGGCGTCACGGTGCACGGCGTGGACGAGGGATGCTGCGGGCTCGCCGGGAACTTCGGCTTCCAGGCCGGGCACTACGAGATCTCGAAGACCTGCGCCGAGCAGTCCTTCCTGCCCCACCTGGAAGGGCACGCACCGGACGCGCCGGTGCTCGCCGACGGCTTCTCCTGCCGACTGCAGATCGCCGAGTTCGGGGGGCGGCGCCCCGTTCATCTCGCCCAACTGCTGCGGGAACGCATCGAGCCCAGCGGCCCTGACCGCTGAGAGCACCGGCCCGACGCCCGCGGACGCTGTCGGCGCGTCGCGGCTGGTTCCCGGCGCCGCCCTGCTGGGCGGCGCCGGGGGCTCGGTGCGGGGACGGGGCGGGAGGGCGCGTCAGCCGACCCGGTCCAGGTCGACGCCCTTGGTCTCCCAACTCGTGATCACCGCGACGAAGGTGATCGCCATGGTGACCACCAGGTAGCCGATGACCATGCCGACCCCGAAGCTGTTGACCAGCCACACCGCGATGAACGGGGCGGGGGCGCCCGCGAAGATCGAGGAGCCCTGGAACACCAGCGAGGAGCCGGCGTAGCGGTACCGGGTCGGGAACAGCTCGGCGATCCAGGCGGCCTCCGGCCCGGCCAGCATGCCGTGGGCGAAGGCGCCGACGCACACGCCGATCCACAGCAGCGGCAGGCTCTCGAAGTGCACCAGCCAGAACAGGATCGGGGCCCAGACCACCAGCACGCCCGCCGGCACGAGCATCGCGGTCTTGCGGCCGACCCGGTCGGACCAGCCGCCGCCGACGATCATCCCGACGAACTGGAAGATCGAGGCGAAGGTGACCACCAGCGTCACGTCGCCGCGCTCGAACCCGGCGTACTTGGTGGCGTAGGCGATGATGAACACCGTGTAGATGTAGAAGGCGATGTTCTCGCCGAGCCGCATGCCGAGACCGTGCAGCACGGCCCGCGGCCGCGACAGGGCCTGCAGGACGCTGGACCGCTTCGTCTCCCGGTGACGCCCTGCGGCGGCCTTGCGCGCCTGCTCGGCGGCGCGCTGCGCCTCGCGGAACACCGGCGACTCGTCCAGGCCGCGGCGGATCCAGAACCCGATGACCAGGAGCGGCGCGGCCAGCAGGAACGCGATGCGCCAGCCCCAGGACTCGAAGTCGGCGTCGCTCATCGACATGCCGAGCACGGTGACCACCGCGGCGGCCAGCACCGTGCCGGCCGGGGCGCCGGCCTGCGGCCAGGCCGTCCAGAACCCGCGCCGCCTGGGCTCGCCGTACTCGCTGACCAGCAGCACCGCCGCGCCGAACTCGCCGCCGAGCGCGAACCCCTGCACCAGGCGCGCGAGGACGAGCAGGAACGTCGCGGTGATGCCGATGTCGTGGTGGGTGGGCAGCAGGCCGATCGACACGGTGGCGGTGCCCAGCATGAGGAAGGTCACCACGAGCATCGGCTTGCGGCCGAACTTGTCGCCGAGGTGGCCGAACACGATGCCGCCGAGCGGGCGGGCGAAGAAGCCGATCCCCTGGGTGGCCAGTGCCAGCAGGAGTTTGACGAACCCGTTGTCGCCCGGGAAGAACAGCGGCCCGAGGACCGTCGCCGCCATCACGCCGTAGATGGCGAAGTCGTACCACTCCAGGACCGCGCCGGCCATGCTGCCTGCCAGGAGCCGGGGGAACCCGCGGCCGGGGGTCCCGCGGCGGCTGTCGGCGCCTTCCGTGCGGGCGCTTGCCACATCTGATGCCATTGGTGTTCCTTTCGATCTCCGAGGCCTGCTCCTCGCCCCCCGGAGCGAAGCCGCCGCGTCAGATTCGGAGCGTGAGCGCCTTGCCGCAGGCGCGTGAGCAGCACGTCATCATCCGGTCGCCGCGGGCGCGCTCGGCCTTGGTGAGCACGAGGTCGCGGTGGTCGACCTCGCCCTCGGCGACGGGCACCTCGCAGGTGCCGCACAGCCCTTCCTCGCAGTCGCTGGGCACGTCGACGCCGGCCGAGCGCAGCGCCGCGAGCACGGTCTGGTCGGCGGGCACGTGGACGGTGACGCCGGATTCGGACAGCCGCACGTCGAAGGCGTGCTCCTTGGTCGGGTCGAGCGTGCCCGCGTCGGACGTGAAGTGCTCGACGCGCAGCGCGTCCTCCGGCCAGTGCCGGGTCGCTTCCTCGAGCGCGTCGAGCAGCCGCTGCGGCCCGCACGCGTAGACGAGGACGCCCTCGGCGGGCTCGGCCAGCAGGGCCGCGACGTCCAGCCGGGTGCCCTCGGCGGACCGGTACACGGTGAGCCGGTCGCCGTGGTCGCGGGCGAGCCGGTCGAGGAAGGCCATCGTGTCGGTCGACCGGCCGCAGTAGTGGATCTCGTAGTCGCGGCCGGTGCGGCGGGCGTGGTCGGCCATCGCGATGATCGGGGTGATGCCGATGCCGCCGGCGACGAACACGTACCGCCGCGCGTCCGGGTCCAGCCGGAAGTGGTTTCGGGGGCCGCGCAGGCGCAGCACGTCCCCGACGGCCAGGCGTTCGTGCACGTAGCGGGAGCCGCCGCGGCCGTCGGTCTCCTTGCGCACCGCGATCTGGTAGCAGGACCGGTCGTCGGGGTCGCCGCAGAGGGAGTACTGCCGCGAGTACTCGTCGAACAGCAGGTCCACGTGCGAGCCGGGCGACCACTTCGGCAGGAGCCTGCCGTCCGGGTCGGCCAGGGTGATCCGCACGATGCCGTCCGCCTCCCGGTCGATCCGGCGCACGGTCACGGTTCGCGGGACGCCGCGCCGGGTCGACCCGCGCAGGTCCACCTCCAGGCGCCGGTCCAGGATCGACGGGTCGGTGCGCTCGGGGTTCTGTTCGGGGTCCCACTGGACCCACAGGTGCTCGGGGCCGCGGAAGGAGGTGTTGGGCAGGTAGGTGAACTCCTGGTCGGGGACCAGCCGCATGTGCGGAAGGCGCGTGGTGAACTCCTGCAGCATGATCTGCATTTCCATCCGCGCCAGGTGCTTGCCCAGGCACTGGTGGGAGCCGTAGCCGAACGACAGGTGCCCGCCGGCGGTGTCGCGGCGGATGTCGAGCGCGTCGGGGTCGTCGAACTGCCGCTCGTCGTGGTTGGCGGAGGCCTGGACGATCAGCAGTTTGGCGCCCTTGGGGATGGGCACGCCGCCGATCTCGGTGTCGGCGGTGGCGATCCGCCGCCACGCCACGATCGGGCCGGAGAAGCGCAGGCACTCCTCCACCGCGGCCGGGATCAGGCTCGGGTCGGCGCAGATCTCCTCCCACTGACCGCGGTTCTCCAGCAGCAGCCGCAGCGCGTTGGTCGTGGCGAGGGCGGTGGTCTCGTGCGCGGCCACGATGCCGGCCATCATCATCGAGTGCAGGTAGGAGTCGGTGATGACGTCGGGCATCTGCGGCTGCTTGCGGATCCCGTACGGCATCCACCCGGGGCCTGAGGGGTCCCGGCGCATCTTCTCCAGGACCTCGCCGGAGTACTGCCAGAACTTGCCGACCGCCTCGGCGACCGCCACCTGCTCCTCGGGCGAGGGCCGTCCCCAGGTGTTCACCGTGTGCGCGACGGAGTAGCGGCGCAGCGTGGCCATGTCCTCCTCGGGAACGCCGAGGAAATGCAGCGCGACGGTCAGCGGCACCTCGAACAGCATCTCGCTGACGAGGTCGACCTTGCCCGCGTCGATGAACCGGTCGACGTGCTCGCGGACGAGGCGGCGCACCAGCTCCTCGTGGTGGGCGAGCTGCTCGGGGGTGAACGGCTCCTGCAGCGCCCGCCGGCGCAGCATGTGGGCGGGCTCGTCCTCGTTGACGAGGGTGCGGTTCATCGCGTAGCCGTGCGCCTTCAGCACCGCGTTCGCCTCGTCGGAGAACGGGGTGATCTTCTCCAGGGCGATGGACGGCGAGAAGGTGACGTTGTCGCGGAAGACCGCCTTGACGTCCTCGTAGCGGGTGACCACCCAGTAGCCCAGTTCCGGGCTGTAGAACACCGGTTCCTTCTCCCGCGCCCACCGCAGCGCGCCCGCGGGGTCCTCCAGGTACGCCGGGCCGAACGGGTCGAAGGCGGCCGCATCGGCGGAGACGGGCCGTCCGGTCGGGTCCAGCCGGGAGTGGTCGACCGGGCAGCCTCCCGCGCGTGCGGAGGCGGCGGTCGCGGCGTTCTCCGGGGCTCCGGCTGCGGGGGACGACACTGAGCCCATGTACTCTCCTCGCACTCAGCGCAGGGCGTTTACTTTTATCGCACACCTATGTGCGATAAGCGAGACTGAAAGACCAGTGCAGAGTAAGCTGCGCCACATTGACGGGTCAAGAGGCCCCCGCCGCATGACCGCCCGGTCGTACGCGAGACGGTCCGGGAGCCCGCGAACGCGACCACAGGAGCGCAAGCGAAAACGGCCCGCCGTCGCCGTGCGGCGGCAGCGGGCCTGCTCAGCCGGGTTCCTTGACCGGACGGATGGACTGGTCGATCGGGGCGGGGCGGCTCCGATGAGAGTCCGATGAGAGACGGTCGGGTCTGTCAGCCGGTGACGAGCCGCAACAGCCGGCGTGCGGCGTCCGTGACGGCGGCCGCCGCGCGGTCGATGTCGAGGCCTTCGGTGGAGACCACGCCGACGCTGCGTTCGATCACCGTGCCGGGTTCGACGTTCTCGGGCACGCCGATGCCCGCCGCCACGCCGACCGCGCCCTTCTGCAGCTCGCCCCTGGTGACGCAGTAGCCGTCCCGGCGGGCCTTCCGGACGGACTCGGGGTCGCGCGGGCTCTCCGGGCGCGCCGCCAGGATCGCGATGCCGGACGCCCCCTGGGTCAGCGGGTGCCTGCTGCCCACCCGGTAGCCGACGCTCAGCACGGCGTCCCTGGGCTCGGCCACCATGACCGCGACGCAGGTGTCGCCCTCCGCGGCGGCGATGAAGGCGGTCGCGTGGGTCTGCTCGGCGAGCTCCTCCAGCACGGGACGGGCGCCGCGCATGAAGTGCGGTTCGAACCGCGAGGCCAGCACCGCCGCGCCGATGCCGAGCCGGACCCGGCCGTCGGCGGCGCGGGTGACGAGCGAATGGGCCTCCAGCGTGGCCACGATGCGGTAGCAGATGGCGCGGTGGACCCCCAGCTCCTTGGCCAGGTCCGCGACCGAGATGCCCGCCGGGTTCCGCGATACGACGTCCAATGCGCGCAGACCGCGATCGAGCGTCTGCAGCGTGCTCATCCCACTCCTCGTCCCAGGGGTCGCCTTAGATGATCGCACAGGGGTGTCGCCGGGGGCCGTCCGGCTCCCGCCCGGCCCGCCGTCGAGCGGCGGGCCGGGCGAAGCCATGAGCGCCGACGGCGGCCGGGACGCGCGGACTCGGGCCGGCCGGCTCATACCCTCGGCGTCTTCGACGCGTCACGTCCGCGCGGACGCGGCGGCGCCGGGCCGGGCGGGCTCAGTCGGAACGGGAGAAGCGGCGGGCGGCCGCGGCCAGGCAGAGCAGGCCGCCGACGGTGATGGCGCCCCATTCGAGCGGCACCGAGGGGTGCCAGGGCCCCACGCTCAGCTGCTGGAACAGTTGGGCCGGAGGGTCGGGCAGGAAGGCCGCGACGGTGCGGCGCATGCCGTCCACCGCATAGCTGAGCGGGTTGATCAGGGCGAGCGCCGCCATCCAGCCGGGCATGGCGGCGAACGGGAACATCGCGCCGGACAGGAACGTCAGCGGCGCCATCACCACGGTCAGCGCGGTCCCGAAGGTCTGCGGCCGGCGCACCAGGCCGGCCGCGAGCACCCCGACCGCCGTCATGGCGAGCGCGGTCAGCGCGATCTCCACCAGCAGCAGCGCGTACAGGCCGAGGTGGAAGGGGACGCCGATCGGGGCGGCGGCGGCGAGGAGGATCGCCGCCTGGCACGTGGCGACCGTGGTCCCGCCCAGGCACTTGCCCATCAGCAGCGTTCCGCGCCGGACCGGGCTGACGAGCATCTCGCGCAGGAAGCCGTTCTGGCGTTCCCACAGCATCGACGACCCGACGGCGACCGCCGGCCCCTGCGCCGCCATGACCAGGATCCCGGAGAAGAGGAACAGCTGGTAGGCGGGTCCGCCGGACGCGGGCAGCAGCCCCGCCACGCCGGCGCCGAAGATGAACAGGAACAGCAGCGGCTGCAGCAGGGAGACGGCGGTTCCGGTGCGGTCGCGGGCGAAGTGCAGGATCTCCCGCCGCCAGATCATGCGCAGGGCCCGCAGCTCGGCGCGCCATCCCCGCGCCTCGGGCGCGCCCGGCGCCCGCGGGGACGGCGGGACGACCCGCGTCCGCCGCTTGCGATGCCGCGGGCCGGACGGCGGGTCGCATGTCAGGCCGCCGGAGCGCGCCGCGCCGCTCGCCGATGGCGGGACGCCGGCCGGGCGCATGGCGTCTTCCGGCGACGGGACCGGTGGCGCCGCCAGGGCGTCGGCCTGCTGGGAGGCGGCCGAGGCCGGGGAGGTGCCGTCCTGGATCCGGTGGCCGGTGTAGTGGAGGAAGACGTCGTCCAACGTGGGCGGGACGACCTTCGCCTCGTAGACGGCGACGTCGAGCTCGGTGAAGAGCCGCCGCAGGACGCGGGTGCTGTCGGCGGCGCGCAGGGACAGCCCGCGCGGTCCGGCGGTCACGGGCAGGCCGAACCGGTCGCGCAGCAGCCGCGCCGCCGCCGCGTCGTCGGCGGTGCGCAGGTCGATCCGGTCGGCGCCGACGACGGACTTCAGCTGCGCGGGGCTCCCCTCCGCGACGATGCGTCCCCCGTCGATGATGGCGACGCGGTCGCACTGGTCGGCCTCGTCCAGGTAGTGCGTGGTGAGGAACAGCGTGATCCGCCGGCTGCGGCGGATCTGCCGCAGGTGGTGCCACACCTGGGCGCGCGCCTGCGGGTCGAGGCCGACGGTGGGCTCGTCCAGGAACAGCACCCGGGGACGGTGCAGCAGCGCACGGGCGATCTCCAGGCGCCGCCGCATGCCGCCGGAGAAGGCGCGCACGAGCCGGTCGCGGTGGCCGGTCAGACCGACGACCGCCAGCGCCTCATCGATGCGGGCGGGCACCTGGGCGGAGGGGACGTCGTACAGGTCGGCGTGGAAGCGGAGGTTCTCGGCGGCGGTGAGGTCGCCGTCCAGCGTGGCCTCCTGGAAGACCAGGCCGATGCTGCGCCGCGCCCCGGCGGGGTCGGTGCGCGCGTCGTGCCCGGCGATCTCGATCCGGCCCGACGACGGGGCGGTCAGCGTGCAGAGCATCGCGATCGTCGTCGTCTTGCCCGCGCCGTTGGCGCCGAGGAAGGCGAAGCTCTCCCCCGGCGCCACCGTCAGGTCGATCCCGTCGACCGCCGTGACGTCGGCGTACCGTTTGCGCAGGCCGACCGCGCGGATCGCCGGGACGGCGGACCCGGCGGGCAGCGGCGGCGAGGCGTGCCGCAGCGTCACGACCGCTCCGGCAGGCGCTCGGCCCAGTGCTCCGGCACGACGAAGCCGAAGCTCCACCGGTGGCGGTCGGTCGGGTTGACGATGCAGTGCCACAGCAGCCGGTCCGGCTCCTGCTCGATCTTGAAGAACCGGACCATCCGGGGCCGTTCGCGCAGGGTGACCAGCTCGCCGGTGGCGGGGTTCTGGTAGCGGAAGAACGAGGTGTGCTCGGGGTCGGCGAACTCGTCGTCGACGTCCACGATGTACATGCGCCAGCCCGGCTGGTCCTCGTTGGTGTGCCAGAGCCGGTAGGAGGACGGCGGATACCACATGCTGCCCGAGAACCGGACCTCGGCGCCGAACACCTCCTCCAGCGCGGCGACGACGCGGGTCTTGGCCGCCAGATAGTCGTCGTAGCCGGGGTGCGCGACGTGCTCGTCCAGGTTGATCAGGTGGAAGTCGCGCCGGACCCCGCCGGCGCCCCCGGCGTCGTCGGCCTCCTCGGCGGCGACCCGGTCGCGCCAGGCCCGGTATTCGGGACCGGACGGCGCCAGGGACGTCGAAGCCAGGTCCTCCTCCCGGAAGGCCTCGTGGAAGCGGGCCAGGTCGACCGTGGGCGGCTTGATCTTCAGGCGCGGCAGCTCATCGATGATCGGGGCGAAGCCGGGGAGCTCGTCCAGGTCGTACTCGTAGTGGTAGACCCGGCCCGCCGCCGGTTCCGGACGGTCAGCGTCGCGCCGGTCGCCGACGTCGCACCGGTCGTCGACGTCGCGCCGGTCGTCGACGTCGCGCCGTGCGTCGGCGTCGCGCGGGGCGGCCGCCTGCCGCCGCGCGGCCTCGGCGGCGATCTTGGCGGACGCCGCGCGGAGGTCGCCGACGGTGAAGTCGTAGCCGTCGGCGCGGGCGAGCCGGATCACCTCCTCCACCCCGGTCAACGCCTTCATCTGCTGCCGTATCCGCGGGTCTTCCGCGGCGACACGGAGAAAACGGGTGCAGGACTCGACGGACATCGCGGGTCACTCCTTCACAGGGCTGGGCGGGTCGAGCAGCAGGACCGACGGGGTGCTCTCGGGCCGGGCCAGACGCAGGAAGTGCATGCCGAAGCCCGCCAGGCCCAGCATCAGACCGGGGAAGAAGCCCGACTCAGGCCCCGGGCGCGCGTCCTCCAGGTTCCGCCACTGGGTCTGGGCCTGGACGTTGGCCTCCATGCGGAAGGCGGGCTCGCCGCTCAGTTCGGCGAAGCGCACGAACAGCTCGGCGTTGCCCGAACGGCCGTGGCACAGCGAGTCGTTCATCAGACGCGGGAAGCCGCGCATCGTGGCCGTGAGCGCCTGGCGCGCCTCGTGCAGCAGGGCGTCGTCGTCCTTGCCGAGCAGGGCCCAGCTGTGGATGCGGGTCAGGCCGATGCCGGCGGCGCCGTTGCACCAGGCGTTGGCGTAGTGGCGCCCGTTGCGGGACCAGCCGCCCGCGACGCGCCGCAGGTCGTACCAGTCCTGTTCGTCGTGGTCGAAATGGCGGGCCTCGTAGGCGAAGGCGCGCCGGCCGGCGTCGACGCAGTCCGCGCGGTCGTCCCGGCACCCCAGCATGATCAGCGTCCAGCCGATGCCGCCGGCGCCGTGGGACAGGCCGGTCAGATTGGCCGTCACGGCGTCCGGCTCCGGGCTGGGCCACGACAGGGTGTCGCCGTCGGCCTGCGCGTGGCGCAGCAGGTGCGCGGCGCACCGGCGGGCGTGCCGCAGGCCGTGGCCGCCGGTGGCGTCGGCGAGCCCGAGCAGGACGGGGATGAGCCCGGCGACGCCGTGGAAGACGTCGAGGTGGCGGTCCCGGTCGATCAGGTCGGCGGCCTCGTCGGCGAGGGCGGCGGCGCGGTCGAGCAGCGCGCGGTCGCCCCACAGGCGGTGCAGGTGGGTGAGGAGGTAGATCAGCCCGCCGAGGCCCGAGAACACGCCGATGCGGCCGCGGTCGCACGTGTCGAGGGCGTGGGCGAGGGCGCGCTCGGCGGCCCGGCGGAACTCCGGCCGCGGGTCGGCATCGTTGAGGTGGGCGAGGAAGAACGCGATGCCCGCCGACCCGGTGTACAGGTCGCCCTCGATGTCGACCTCGGACTTGCCGTCGCCGGTGACGATGTAGGACGTCCACGGCGCGCGGCCGGGTTCGCGCAGCATCCGGCACAGCCGCTGCCCGACGGCGCTCGCCTGCTCCAGGCAGGTGGCGGCGAACTCGGGGCTGGTGACGTCCCCGCCGGACAGGCCCGCGGCGATGTACTGGTCCTGCTGGGCCCGGTTCCGCGCGGACAGCCGCCGGATCCGCGCGGCGGCGTGCTCCAGGGGCGTGGTCTCCAGCGCGGCCGCCACCTCGTTCCGGTGGTCGTGGACGAGCCGGTCGCCGCCGGCGTCCACGGTGAACATCGGCACGTCCAGCCGCCACATCGACGCCAGCTCCCAGGGCGGCAGCACGCCGTCCGCGTCCCAGTTGCGGGGGAACGTGCGGACCGTGGTGACGAGCAGGTCGACCTCCAGCGGCTCCCGCAGGCACTTGGGGTGGCGCGCGGCCATCAGCAGCTGCGCGTAGACCTGCGTGCTCCAGTTGATGAAGCGCACGCGGGTGCCGGAGAACAGGCCGGTCACGCACTCGACGGCGCGCTCGGGCCGGTCCTGGAACCACCGGTAGACGCGGTCGAAACCGGCTCTGATCGCGTCGGTGAAGTCCTCGGCGCGGGTCAGCTCGTCGCCGAGGAAGACCCGGTTGGGCGCCCCCGGTTCGACCTCGACGCCCCGGCGGTGCGTGACGCCCGCCTCGAAGGAGAGCCGGCGGTCGCCGACCTGCGGCACCGGCATCGGCAGCCGGTAGGAGACGCCGCCGGAGTAGCCGCTGAGCCGGATGCCGGTGTCGTCCGCGGACGCCGTGGGCCATTCGATGAGACCGGTCTTGAAGACCGAGTCCATCAGCGTGCCGGACGGCCGCGGCTGCCCCTTGGGCGGCGCGCCGAGCACGGTCTCGCAGTCGCAGATGAACGCGTGGCCGTCGGCGACCATGACGTTCTCGAAGTGCAGGTCGCCGCCGCCGAGGATGTAGAAGATCGCCAGGTAGCCGCCGAGCTCGGCGTACACGTGCTCGGCCTGGTCGCGCGTCTCGACCCGGTTGCGCCCGGACGGGATCAGCGCCTCGTAGCCGTACCCGTCCCTGGGCAGCACCGCCCGCGTGGCGTAGTCGAGGACGCCCTCGTCGCGCAGCCGGGCCAGCAGCTTCTGCAGCGCGGCCTCGCCCCGGACGCAGCGCGGCTTGTAGACGAACGACGCCTCGGCGCCGTCCGCCAGGGTGACCTCCACGAACGCGACGCTGCGGGCGCCGGCGTGCATGTCGGAGCGGCCCGGCCGGACCGAGCGCACCCGTTCGATCGGCCGTCCGAAGAACGCCTCGGCGACCGCGTCGGCGTCGGCGCGCAGCCGGGCGATCATCTCGCGGCCGTGCCCGGAGAGCAGGTCGGTGACGTGGGCCAGCCAGCGTCCCAGGACCGGGAACTCCAGGTAGAAGCGGTGGTAGGACTCCGCGTCGGCGAACGTCTTGTCGAGGTAGGCCAGGTAGTCCTCCTGGGTCGCCCGCGCCGGGTCGATGCCGTGCAGCGCGCAGTGCGCCTTGGCGTCGGCCTCCACCGCCCAGGCCAGCGCGAGTTCGAACCGGCCGAGCAGGTGGGCCTGGAAGTCGGACACGACCCGGGCGTCGATCACGGGCGCGGGCCGGTCGGGCTCGGCGGCCAGCGCCTCGCGCAGCCGCCGGCCCAGCTCGGTGAGGAACGGTTCGCAGGCGATGGCGAGGCGGCCGTAGTAGGCGTCGAAGTCGCGCCAGTCCGCCTCGGCCGACCGGTCGCCGGACCGCTCCAGCCCGCGCAGCGCGGCCTGGTACGTCGGCAGCCAGTCGGCGTGCAGGTCGGTGAGGATCCGGCCGAGGCCGTCGTCGCGGCCGGTGAGCGCCAGCTCGTGCCGGCGGTAGTCGGTGAGCAGCCGGGTCAGCGAGCCTTGGGTGTGCCGGGCCGGGCCGGCGCGCCGGGTGCTCTCTTTGTGGAAGCGCTCGGCGAGCCTGGCCGCCAGCCGGTCGATCCGCCACCGGTCGAGGTCCGTGAGCGGCGGCGCGCCGTCGGGCGGCCCGAGAGCGGCGACGACCTGGGCCTGTTCGGAGAGGTTCGCGGCGCGGGCCGCGATGTCCAGGGGGAAGAGTGGGGTCACGCGGGGTTTCCTCGCTCCGTCGGTCCGCACGGGCCGGTGGGCCGACGGCGGCGGCCCACCGGCTGGTCGTCACATCGGGGAGGCGGCTACTTCGTGCCGCCGTCGCAGATGATCGTGAACGGGCCCGCGCTGCAGCTGGTGGCGCAGGCGTACACCTCGACGGCGGCCACGCCCTCGGTCCAGAAGCCGAGGGCCTCCTCGTCCAGCGGCTCCACGGAGGCGGGGACCGCGCCGGCGGACACCCCGAACGCCTCGGGGGACGCCAGCACCTCGGCGCGGACCTCGGCGTCGGCGGCGGCGTGGCGCAGAACGCTGCTCGGTGACATCGCTTTTCTCCTTTGCTGTCGTGGACCCTGCCGTGCTACTCGACCAGCGCGGTCACCAGGCGAATGCCGAGCTGCCGCTCGACGTTCGCGATTTCCGCGATGGCCGCGTCCATTGTCGGTTTGTCGTTCTGCCAGGCGATCAACTCCTCTTCTTCCGGGGAGATTCCGTCTCGGATCCAGAAGGATTCGAGCCATTCCTTGGTGGCCTGGGGGTGCAGATCCGTCACCGGCGTGACGCGCGCCAGCAGCGGTTCCTCGTGCAGGGACAGCGCGCGCCGGAGTATTTTCTGCATCGCGCCGTCGGGCGGCAGCAGCGAGCACAGCAGCATCAGGTGCTGGATCTGGCGGACCGTAGTGATCGCCCGGTGCTTGGTCAGATCGCTCGGCGGTTTCGGTCCCGTGCCCTTGAGTGCTCCCATTCGCTTCCCCTCGTCGGACGGCCCGGCCCGCGGAGAGCGCGGAGCCGGAACCGCGCACTTCAGCTGTGTCCCAACAACCAGGAACGATCACGTTGAGCAATCACGTCGCCGCATAGAGTTAAGCAAGAAACTGTCCTTTACTCATCAAAAGAAGAGTCAAGTCTTCGTAGATCACCACCGCGCCCGCCCCCTAAGCCGCGATATGCACAGAAATGGCCGATCAGAGGCACTTTCCGCCCGCTTGGATGCGGCGCTCGAATCGGCCGGGACTGCGACGCACCGAGGGAAACCAGCAAAGAACGACGGCCGCCAAAATCCCAGAATCCGACAATTACGGAGGGATCGGAATGCCTTCCCCGCCATCGCCGATCTGCTGCGCGCCGCCCAGGCGGCGACGCCGCGCGCGGTGCACGAGCTGATGCGCTGGTGCGGGCCGGTCCAGGCCGCCCCATTCCGGTACGCCGCCGAAAACGTCGAGATCGGCGGCCGGCGGCTGCGCGAGAGGTCCCCGGTCATGGCCGGCCTCGTCTCGCCGACTTCGACCCGCGCCGGCTCGACATCGCCCGGCAACCGGACGGCCGCCGCGAGACGCACCTCGGAGTTCGGCCACGGCCTGCACGGCTGCCTCGGCGCCTCCCTGGCCCGCCAGGAGGGGGAGGTCGCGTTCGCCGCGCTCCTCGCCACGCGCCCTGGGGGCGGC
Organism: Actinomadura viridilutea; assembly: GCA_003001795.1. GTDB lineage: Bacteria > Actinomycetota > Actinomycetes > Streptosporangiales > Streptosporangiaceae > Spirillospora > Spirillospora viridilutea. The sequence continues at coordinate 361,249 of PVNI01000004.1, forward strand.
GCTGCTGCCCCGGGTCAAGGAGATCACCGTGCGGCTCCTCGACCGCCTGCCCGAGCCGGCCTCGCGGGGACGGCGTGGTGGATCTCCTTGAGGGCTTCGCTCGTCCCCTGCCGATCACGGTCTGACCGCCTCCCGGACTTCCGCGCGTTCGCGGCGGTTCCGCAGCGGCGTGGGCGGATCGAAACCCTCGACATGAAAGGTATTCACGTATCGGCGCGATCGTGATACGCCGGAAAGGAGTGAGAACGCTTTCCCGGAAGGCCGCCCCGCCATGCCGCGCAAACCCCCGCACCCCAGGGCCGTCCTCGCCCTTCTCGCCGCCCTCACGAGCGCAGTCGCGATCATCGCGCTCGCTCCCGCCGTCCCCTCCGCGGCGTCGACCCGCGGCGGTGTCAACGCCACCGGCACGCCGTTCCGCGGCACCACCGCCGACGGGCAGGTCCGCGGTTACGCCGACCTGCACAGCCACCTGATGTCGTTCGAGGGCTTCGGTGGCAATGTGCTGTGCGGCAAGTCCTTCGACCCCGAAGGCATCGACAAGGCCCTGCGCGACTGCCCCGACCACGGGCCGAACGGCGCCTTGGCCTGGTTCGAGAACTTCACCAGCAAGGGCACCCTGCTGGGAACCCACGACACCACCGGATGGCCGACCTTCAAGGACTGGCCCCGCCACGACTCGCTCACGCACCAGCAGGCGTACTACACGTGGATCGAGCGGTCATGGCGGGCCGGGCAGCGCATCCTGGTCAACCATCTCGTCTCGAACCGGATCCTGTGCGAGATCTACCCGCTGAAGAAGTACCCCTGCGACGAGATGGAGTCCATCCGCCTCCAGGCCCGGCGCACCTATGAGCTGCAGGCCTACATCGACGCCCAGAGCGGCGGCCCCGGCAAGGGATGGTTCCGCGTCGTGCGGAGCCCGGCCGAGGCCCGCCAGGTCATCGAGCAGGGCAAGCTCGCGGTCGTCCTCGGCGTGGAGACCTCCGAGCCGTTCGGCTGCCGGCAGATCGGCGGGGCGCCGCAGTGCACCAAGGAGCAGATCGACCGCGGCCTGGACGAGATGCAGAGCCTCGGGGTCAGCTCCATGTTCCTGTGCCACAAGTTCGACAACGCGCTGTGCGGGGTCCGCTTCGACTCCGACGCCAAGGGCGTGATCCTCAACCTGGGGAACTTCCTCGGCAGCGGGCGGTTCTGGCAGGCCGACACCTGCACCACGCCCGAACACGACAACACGATCGCCCCGTCGAACGACCTCACCGCGCTGCTCGCGGGCCCGCTGGCGCATCTGCGTCCGCTCGGCGTGACCCTGCCGGTCTATCCGAAGGCGCCGCACTGCAACGTCAACGGCCTCACCGAGCTCGGCGAGTACGCGGTCCGCGCCATGATCGAGCGGGGGATGATCGTGGAGCTCGACCACATGAGCGTCAAGGCGGCCGACCGGACCCTGTCGATCCTCGAGGAGGAGCGCTACCCCGGGGTGGTCTCCGGGCACGGCTGGTCCGACGCGCACTTCGCGTCCCGCATCTACCGGCTCGGCGGGATGATCGCCTCGTACGGGTCCTCGGCCGACACGTTCGCCGCCGAATGGCGCCGCGCCAAGCAGGCGCGCGACCCGGGACGGCTGTTCGGCTACGCCTACGGGCTGGACGCGAACGGCGTGGGTGCGCTGCCGGGGCCGCGCCGCGGCAACGAGAGCGACCCGGTGCGCTACCCGTTCGCCTCGCCCATCGACCCGAACGTGACGCTCGACCGCCAGCGGACCGGTCAGCGCACCTGGGACGTCAACACCGAAGGCGTCGCCAACTACGGCCTGGTCCCCGACTGGATCGCCGACATGCGCACCGTCGCGGGCGAGGAGCTCATCGCCGACATGGCGCGCGGCGCGGAGATGTACCTGCGCATGTGGGAGGCCGCCCGGTCCTGACGCGCGGCCGCTCCCGCGGCCCGGTCACCCGGCTGCGTCCTTCGTCCGGGCGATCGCCACCGGGCAATGCGCGTGGTGGATCACGCCGTGGCAGACCGAGCCGAGCCCGAGCGCGCCGAACCCGTTCTTGTGGCGCGGGCCGACGACCAGCAGGTCCGCGCCGCGGGAGGCGTCGCACAGGGCCGTGACCGGGTGGTCCCGGACGACCTGCTCGGTCACCTCCACGTCCGGGTAGGTCTTGCGCCACGGGGCGTGGGCCTCGACGAGCCGCCAGCGGATCTTCTCGTCGATCTGGTCGTCGTCCAGGACGCGGATCACCTCGGTGCCGGCCTTCGGCAGGTCCCAGGCGTTGACGACGCGGACGCGGGCCCCTCGGGCGGCGGCCGCCTCGAAGGCGTGGCGCAGGGTGGGGGTCTCGTCCCCGTCCAGGGAGAGCCCGGCGACGATCTCGCCGTGCCCGCCGGCGGTGTCGCCGCGCACGATCACGACCGGCGCGGCGCAGTGCCCGGCCATGTGCAGCCCGGTCGACCCGAGCAGCAGGCTCGCGAAGCCGCCCAGCCCGCGGTGCCCGAGCACCAGCTCGTACGCGTCCCGGGACAGCTCGCGCAGCGCGGACATGGGACGCCCGGTGACGAGCCGGGTCGCCACCACCACGTCGGGACGGCGCCGGCGGGCGGCCTTCTCCGCCTCCGCCAGGAGCGTGCGTCCCGCTTCGGTGAGCGCGTCCACCGCCGCGGACGGCGCGAACAGCGGCGTCGCGTAGAGGGCGCTGTCGATGCTGTGGACGATGAGCAGGGGCCGGTGGTGCACGGCTGCTTCGTCCGCCGCCCATTCCACTGCGCGGGTGGCGCCGTCGGAACCGTCGGTTCCGACCAGGACGGGGTCCGTCATGTCATGGCTCCTTCGCGATGTGGTGGCGCCCCTCGCCTTCTGGCGCCGTTTTCGCAGGTGACGGTAGGCGTCCGGGGACGCGGTGCGCTGCGGGCTAAGGTCCATACCCCGCGCGGCGATCGTCACCGTCCCCGCGCGAAACGAGGACCTTCGGCCCTAGGCGCCGGGCCGTCGGCCCCCGCTCCGCCGCCCGCGCCGTCTTCCAGGCTGGGGGTGCGTCTCGCGGAGGAGGTCCCGATGAACACCACCGTCCGGTCCGTCATGGCGACCGATGTCGTGGCGGTGCACGAGCAGACCCCCTTCAAAGAGATCATCGTGATCCTGCGGAGCAACGGGGTGAACGCGGCGCCGGTGCTGGACTCCGCGGGACGCGTCCGAGGCGTCGTCTCCACCAGCGACCTGCTGGTGAAGCAGGCCGTTCCCGGCGCGGCCGAGGAGGACGGCCCTCGCGGGCGCCGGGAGCGGCGCAAGGCGGGCGGGGCGGTGGCGGCCGAGCTGATGACCTCCCCCGCGATCACCGTGACCCCGGAGACCGACGTGCAGAGCGCGGCACGGGAGATGCGGCGGCACGGCATCAGCCGCCTGGTCGTCGTCGACGGCCGGACGCGCCGCCTGGTCGGCATCGTGACCCGCTCGGACCTCCTGCGCGTCTACGACCGTTCCGACCGGGACATCGAGCGGGACGTCATGCGCGGGGTGCTGAGCCGGCGGCCGGGCGTGGACCCGGCGCGGATCACGGTGACCGTCGACGAGGGGCGCGTCGTCCTCCACGGAACGGTGCCGCGCCGCTCGCAGATCCCCCCGCTCCTGCGCGACATCCGCCGTGTCGAAGGGGTCGTCACCGCGACGTCCCGGTTGGGCTGGGAGACCGACGACACCCTCGCCGGACGCTCGGGCGCGCCCTCCGGTCGCCGCCTCGCGGCCGCTCGGGGCACCGGCGGCGGGCAGGCGTAGTGTCGCGTAAGCGGCGCACGGTGAGGGCGCGATCCGCGGTGTCATGCGGGCTGCGGACGCGCACGGCAGACGCGCCCGACATGGGGCGCGCTTGAAACGTCCATGAGTGTTGTATGAGCGAAGTGAAGGTGTCGACTGGCACCCGACCGTTCCGTTTTGCGCAAAACTGACGAAAAGATTGCCGCATCGTTGCCGAGGCCGAGGTCAACAGCGACCTAGGGTGAGGAAGTCAGTGGAGCGGCCGGCGGCCATCGGGGGGCTCACAGCCAGTGTTCTCGCGTCTTGTTCCAAGGTCGATCCGTTGGCGGTTCAGCCTCGCCACGGCGGCCCTGGCGCTGATCGCCTGCCTGGGCAGCGCGATCACGCTGGACACGCTGATCCGTGACAGGGTCAAGGACCTCGCGTTCCGGGACACCCAGCGCGTCGCCACCCACTGGCTCGGGCAGATCCGGCACTCGGAGGTGGGACAGCCGAGCATGACGTCCCGGGTCACGCTGGTGCAGCTCGTCGACAGCGACGGCCGGGTGGTGGCGGCGAGCCCGAGAGCCCAAGGGCGGCCCCCGCTGAGCGACCTGCGGCCTTCCGACAAGGACAGGATCCAGCACGAGACCCGCTGCTGGAGCGGGCGGTGCTTCATGATCACCGCCGCCCGGACCTCCCCCCAGGAGTCCGCCGAGCTGTGGCACGGCCGCCCCCACATCGTCTACGCGGCCATGCCGCAGCCCGCGCTGCTGGCCGACCGCCGCCTGGAGGTCATCCTGGGCTTCGGCGTGCTGGGGGCCACCCTTCTGGCCGGCTGGGCGGCGTGGGTCCTGGTCGGCCGCACGCTGCGGTCGGTGGAGGCGATGCGCGCCCGGTTCGCCGAGATCAGCCTCAGCGACCTCGGCTCCCGGGTTCCGCAGCCGCCCGGCCACGACGAGATCGCCCGGTTGGCCGAGTCCGCCAACGACGCCCTGTTCCGCCTGCAGCAGGCGGTCCGGCAGCAGCGCCATTTCGCCTCGGTGGTCTCGCACGAACTGCGGACCCCGTTGGCGGGCCTGCGCGCCCAGCTGGAGGAAGCGCTGCTGTACGCCCAGCAGGTCGATCCGCACGCCTCGATCCGGGACGCCCTGGCGACGACGCAGCGCCTGCAGTCCCTCATCGACGAGGTGGCGACGCTGACGCGGATCCGCACCGGCCCCCAGGTCCGCGAGCCCACCAATTTGACCGAACTGGTGCGCCAGGAGGCCGAGAGCAGGCCGATGAACATGCCGATCACCGTCCGCATCCGCGACGACCTCGTCGTCCCCGGCAACCACCTGCAGTTGGAGGAGGTGCTGGCCAACCTGCTGGTGAACGCGCAGCGTCACGCGCGGTCCAAGGTGGAGATCGTCGTGGAACGTTCCACGGACATGGCGGTGGTGACCGTGGCCGACGACGGCGCCGGCATCCCGTCCGAGGACCGGGAGACGGTGTTCCAGCCGTTCGTGCGGCTGCCGGAGGGCAGGGACCGCGACCCCAAGGGCAGCGGGCTGGGACTGGCGATCTCGCGCGCCATCGTCCAGGCCCACCACGGAAGCCTGTCCGTCGAGGACTCCGCGCAGGGCGCGCGGCTGGTGATCCGCCTCCCGCTGCACGACTCCGAGACCGCCGACGAACCGTCGGCCGCCGATGCGACCTGGTAGCAAACCTGGTAGGCATTGGTAGCATCTCGGGCATGCGGATGGGCTGCAGTCAGTGTTTCTGGTGGCGCCGCTGATGGGGCGGCGCTGACTCATCCGCGTATCCGGACACCACGGCCGCCCTGGACGGGCGGCCGTTTCGCGTGTTCGCGTCCCGGCGGCCACGTCAGGGCGGCCCCGACCAGCAAGGGAGCCGACCGACGATGCCACGACGTCTCACCGGGTTCACGCCGTCGGGTGACCTGCACCTGGGCAACTACATCGGCGCGATCGCGCCCATCGTCGCCGCGCAGCAGGTCACGGACACGGTGGTGTTCATCAGCGATCTGCACGCGCTGACGCTGGAGCACGATCCAGAGCAGGTGCGGCGGCGGACGCTGGAGTTCGCGACGCTGCTGCTGGCCGCGGGCGCCGACCCGGACCGGTGCCTGTTCTTCGTCCAGTCGCACGTCCCGCAGCACACCGAGCTGCACTACCTGCTGGAATGCACCACGGGCTACGGCGAGGCCCAGCGGATGATCCAGTTCAAGGAGAAGTCGCAGCGCGGCGGGCCCGTCCGGCTCTCGCTGCTGACCTACCCGGTCCTGATGGCGGCCGACATCCTGCTCTACGACGCCGACGAGGTGCCGGTCGGGGACGACCAGAGCCAGCACCTGGAGCTGGCCCGCGACGTCGCCGAGCGCTTCAACGGCCGGTACGGGCCCACGTTCACGGTGCCGAAGGCCGTCATGCCGCCGGTCGCCGCGCGGGTCATGGATCTGGCCGCCCCCGACCGGAAGATGAGCAAGTCCGTCCCGTCGCCGACGGGGGTGCTGCGGCTGCTGGACGAGCCGCAGGTGCTGCGGCGGAAGATCATGCGGGCGGTCACCGACACCGGGACGGAGGTGGTCTACGACCCGGAGGGCAAGCCGGGCGTGTCGAACCTGCTGACGATCCTGGCCGCGTGCACCGGCGACACCCCGCAGCGGGCGGCGGAGCGCTTCGACCGGTACGGCGTCCTGAAGGAGGCGGTCGCCGACGCGGTCGTCGCCACGCTGGCCCCCGTCCGGGAGCGCTACCTCGAACTCGCAGACGACCCGGGGTACGTGCACTCGGCACTGCGCGACGGCGCCGAACGGGCCCGTGACCTGGCCGCCGAGAAGATCCGGCAGGCCAAGTCCGCGATCGGCCTGCTTCCGACCTGACCACCCCTGATGCGCACGCACGGGTCCGCCTGCGGTCACGCCCGCAGGCGGACCCGGCATCACAGACGCACCAGCCCGGATGCCGAGGTGCATGGTCGTGGGCCCCGGTCGAGTGCTGTCGACTGAGAGAGACCGGCGCGGTGACGATGACACCGCGGGAGACATGTCCGTCCTGTACAGGTCGTGCCATTCGATCCCCGCGGTGCGGGGTGGGTCTGCCCGTTCGCCGCGTGAAAATGTGGGCGAGGGTCGTGCGTCATGTGACTATGGATTATTGATGGGGCTCATGTGCAAGGTGGTGCATAAATGTCGGCGGCGATGAGTCGTCGGCCTCTGGTGGCTCGACGGCCGGAGACGTCCCGGGGATTTTGTTCCGCCTCACTGACACCGCCTGCATCGAACATCAGGCCTGATCACGTACGCCTCTTTCGATTCGCCTGATTTCTCCAGGGGCTGCTGTTTACGCTCGGCTCATGCGTAGACGATTCGCCAGCGTGATCGGCGCCGCGCTCTCCGCGGGGCTGGTCGCCACGGCCGCGGTCCCCACCACGGCGCACGCCGAGCCCGTCCGGGCGGCCTCGGCGCCCGCGGCGTCCGGCGACCTGCGGGCCGACCTCGACGCGATCCTGGCCGACCCCCGCCTGGCCGACGCCGACGTCGGCGTCCTGGTCCGGGACGCCCGGACCGGCGCCGTGCGGTACGCCCGCGGCGCGGAGGGCTCCCTGCTCCCCGCCTCCAACCAGAAGATCAACACCTCGGTCGCCGCGCTGGCGCTGCTCGGCCCCGGCTACCGCTTCCGGACCAGCGTGCTCGCCGCGCGCGTGAAGGGGTCCACGGTCACGGGGAACCTGTATCTCAAGGGCACCGGCGACCCCACCCTGCGGACCGCCGAGTACGACGCGCTCGCCGCGCAGGTCGCCGCCCGCGGCGTCACCCGCGTCACCGGCGACCTCATCGCCGACGACACCTGGTTCGACGCGGTGCGCACGCCGGCGCACTGGGACCCCGCCGACCTGCAGTACGCCTACGCCGGGCCGATCTCGGCGTTGACCGTCTCCCCCAACGACGACTTCGACGCGGGCTCGGTCGGCGTGTCGGTCGAACCGGGCGAGCCGGGCGAGCCGGTCGCCGTGACGCTCACCCCCGCCACCGACGCCGTCAAGATCGACAACCGGGCCGTCACAGGTCCGGCCGGGTCGGCGTCCACGCTGTCGGTCAACCGCGCCAACGGCAGCGACACCATCGTCGTCAGCGGCTCGTATCCGGCGGACGGGGCGGTCTACGAGACGTTGCGAACCGTCCCGGAGCCGACCCTGTACGCCGCCGACGTGTTCCGCAAGGCGCTGGAGGCCCACGGCGTCCGAGTCGACGGCGCCGTCCGCCGCGGCGCCGCCCCGGGCGGGGCGACGCTGCTGGCCGACCACCGCTCCATGCCGCTGTCCCGGCTGATCCGGCCGTTCCTGAAGCTCAGCAACAACGTGATCGCCGAGATCCTGGTGAAGGCGGTCGGCCGCGAGGTCGCGGGACGGGGCAGCTGGGAGGCCGGCCTGCCGGCGATCGAGCGGTACGTGCACGGCCTGGGCGTGCCCGCCGAGCGGCTGACGATGGCCGACGGGTCGGGCCTGTCGCGGCTCAACCGGGTCACCCCCCGGGACATCACCACCGTCCTGCGCCGCGCCCAGACCAAGACGTGGTTCCCCGCCTGGTACCAGGCGCTGCCCATCGCCGGGGACCCGGACCCGTTGGTCGGCGGGACGCTGACGAACCGGATGCGCGGCACCCCCGCCGCCGGGAACGTCCACGCCAAGACCGGCACGCTGACGGGCGTCACGGCGCTGTCCGGCTACGTCCGGGACCCCTCCGGCCGCCGGCTGGTCTTCTCGGTGATCTTCAACGGGTACGCGGGCGGCGCGCCCAAGGACATCGAGGACAAGATCGCGGTCCGGCTGGCGGGCGGCGACGTCGCGCGCACGACCGCCCGGTTCCGCGCGGGCTCGAGCGGAGGCGCGGACCTGCGGCTGGAATGCTCCTGGACGAAGTCCTGCTGACCCGCTGATCTCTCTCCGCGGCCCTCGGCGCGCTGTGCGGCGCCGAGGGCCGCTTCTCGCCCGATAGTCACCTCAGGCGACTGGTCGCATGCAGTGCGTGAGCGATCCGGGGCAGAGACAGGTCAGGGCGCCGGCCTTCCGGCGGAGCGGCCCCTGGTACCGGCCGGCGGCCCTGGAAGGAGAGGCAGAGGGATGATGCGCGTCATCGGCGCGGGGCTTCCGCGCACCGGCACGGCGTCCATGAAGGCGGCGCTGGAGCGCCTGGGGTTCGGGCCGTGCTACCACATGTTCGAGATCTTGACGCATCCCGACCACGTCGACCGGTGGCTGCCGGCCGCCTCCGGCGCGGCGCTGGACTGGGACCGGGTCATGGCGGGCTATCAGTCGTGCCAGGACTGGCCCGCCGGCTTCTTCTGGAAAGAACTCGCCGACGCCTACCCCCAGGCCAAGGTGATCGTCACCGTCCGCGACCCGCACCGCTGGTACGCCAGCTTCCGCTGGCTGACCTCGCGGACCGGGTTCCCCCGCATGGAGCCCGCGCAGGCGCCGGAGGGCATCCGCCCGGCCCTCGAGGCCATGCGGCGCCTGACGCCGCTGTTGGAGCGGCTCGGCCGGGAGACCTTCGGCCCGGACTGGCGCGCCGGAGAGGACCTGGCGGAGGCCCCGGCCGTGGCGGGCTTCCGTCGTCACGTCGCCCGAGTCCGCGCGACGGTCCCGGCGGACCGGCTGCTGGTGTTCGACGTCCGGGAGGGCTGGGGGCCGCTGTGCCGGTTCCTGGACGTCCCCGTTCCCGACGAGCCCTTCCCGCATCTCAACGAGCGGGGGGCAATGGCGGCGATGTTCGAACAGATGGTGCGCAAGGGCCGATTCCCGGAGATGTTCCCGGCCGGCGGCGACTGATCACCTGTTTTCCCCACTTTTCTCGTCCGGCCGCGCCGTGAGGGCCTTCTTCGCCGGCGCGGCGCGGCCGGTTCTGCCCATTGGCGGGCGTTTTTTCTGTGCTTATTGACAAAGCTACCGGCAAGTATTGTCCGACGGGGCACAAGCATTCACGCTCAAATCAGCGCTGTTCCATAAGCGCTCGCTTGCCACCCCACTACGGAGGTGCCCCGTGGCCTCTTCCCCCCGCTTGCGACGATTGCTCCTTTCCTTCCTCTCGGTCATCACGACGACCGCGGCCCTCGTCCTCGGACTGCTGTCCGTCCCCGCATCGGCGGCGGTCCCCAGCCGCATGGCCTCCCTGGGCGACTCGATCACCCGCGGTTTCAACGCCTGCGGCTGGTACGTCGACTGCCCGAGCAGCTCCTGGTCGACCGGCTCCAATTCCGCGGTCAACAGCCACTACCTGCGACTGCGCGCCCAGAACAGCTCGCTCGTCGCCTACAACGACGCCGCCACCGGCGCGAAGGTCTCCGCGCTCGCCGGACAGGCGCAGAACGCCGTCTCCCAGGGCGCCGACTACGTCACCATCCTGATCGGCGCCAACGACGTGTGCACCAGCTCGGAGTCGACCATGACATCGGTCGCCGACTTCGAGTCCCGGTTCCGCGCCGGCATGAACACGCTGCGCAACGGCCTGCCCAACGCGAAGATCTTCGTCGCCAGCATCCCGGACATCCGGCGGCTGTGGCAGGTCGGCAAGGACAACCTCGCCGCCCGCGCCGCCTGGTCGGCGTTCGGCATCTGCCAATCGATGCTGGCCAACCCCACCTCGAACGCCGAGGCCGACGTGGCGCGGCGTGAGCGCGTGCGGCAGCGCGTCATCGCGTTCAACAACGTCCTGGCGAACGTGTGCGCCGAGTACGCCAACTGCAAGTTCGACGGCAACGCCGTCTTCAACTACCCGTTCACCCTGTCCCAGGTGAGCGGCTGGGACTACTTCCACCCGAACGAGTCCGGCCAGGCCGTCCTCGCGGCCGAGACCTACAAGGCGAGCTTCTGGGCGTAGGCCGCCGCGTCTGACCGCTCTCCCCGCGGACGCCGCCGGAGCCCGCTCCGGCGGTGTCCCCTTTCCGCGTGACATCCTGAACGAAGAAGAAGCCGGACCTTTCGGGGGGAGGTCCGCCATGATCACTATCACCGACCATTTCCGTCGTGCGGTGGACGACATGACGGACCGCGTCCACGCCATCCGCGACGACCAGTGGCACCGGCCGACGCCGTGCGCCGGCTGGGACGTGCGGGAGCTGGTCGACCACGTGACCATGGAGAACCTGCAGGTGCCGCCGCTTCTGGCGGGCCTGGCCGCCGCGGACGTGGCCGACGCCCTCGACGGCGCGGTCCTCGAGGGCGATCCCGTCGCGGCCTGGGACGCCGCCGCCCGCGCCGCCGTCGACGCGTTCTCCGCCCCGAGCGCCGCCGACCGCAGCGTCCATCTGCCGTTCGGGGACGTCCCCGGCGCGGAGTACGCCGCCGAAATGGTCGCCGACCTGGTCATCCACTCCTGGGACCTGGCGCGCGCGACCGGCGCCGACGAGCGCCTGGACCCGGAGCTGGTGGACGTGGTCTCCGCCTGGTTCGCCGCCAACGAGGCCGCCTACCGCTCCGGCGGGCTGATCGGCCCGCACCCGAGGACGCCGCCGGACGCCGATCCGCAGACCCGCCTGCTCGACGCCTTCGGCCGCCGCCGCTGACACCCCTCGGCCTCGGGCGCCCCGGCCTTCTGTGCGCCGACCGCCCCGTCTTCGCCGCTCTCAACGGCGATCCGCAGGTCGGAGAGCGGCCCTCATCGACCGCAGCGAAGCCCACTTCGACCTGCCCGGCTTCGGACTGTGGGCGATCGAGCACACCGCCACCGGCGACCCCCGTGGCCGCCCGCCCTGGCAGAACCCGCCGTTGGAATCCGGTGACCTGCTGGTTTTCGGCGGCCCGTCCCGCATGGTCCGCCACGGCATCACCGAGCCCCTGCCCGGGACGGGGCCGAGCGTCATCGGCCTCCTCGCCTTTTGCCGCGCGAAGGCCGATAACGCTCTGAAATACCCGAAACACAGAACGCCCCCGATAACGAATCTCTGACGATTCACCGGATAATCCTCGTCAACATCTGAACTGATCAGTAATATTCGGGCGACACGATGGGAGGGGCGCCGTGCGCAAGCGAACGGACCGGCTGATCGCCATCGGAAGCCTCACCGCGGTCGCCGTGGTGCCGACGATCCTGGTGCTGGGGCCCTGGGACGGCGACGACCGGGCCGGCGTGCGCGGCTTCACCGGCCCGACCCCCATCGCGGACGCGGGCACCGGGCCGCAGGGCCCGCCGTCGCCCTCCGCGAGCCCCAGCCGGACCGGCGGCCGGCCCCCCGAGCGGCCCGCCGCGAACAACGTCCTGCCGTTCCCCACGCTCTCCCCCGCCCCGTCGCCGAGCTCGTCCGCGGGCAAGGGCGGCGGCGCGGGCTCGGGCGGCGGCTCCCGCCGCGCGGCCGACGACGGCGCGAAGATCACCAACGTGACGTGGCGGGGCAAGCGGCAGGCCGACGTGACCGTCCGCTCGCCCGCGCTCGGCACCTCCCACAAGGTGCGGGTGCTGGTGCCCAAGACGTGGTCGTCCTCGGCCACCCGGACCTGGCCGGTGGTGTACGCCTTCCACGGCGGCAACGACACCTACGTCTCCTGGACCCGCAGCACCGACATCGAGCAGGTCGCCGCCGCCTACGACGTCATCGTCGTCATGCCGGAGGGACGCAACGGCTCCTACACGGACTGGTACAACTACGGCCGCGGCGGCATCCCCAAGTGGGAGACCTTCCACATGGTGGAAGTGCGCCAGTTGATGGAGCGCAATTTCCACGCGGGCGCGTCCCGGGCGGCCATCGGCATCTCGTCGGGGGCCCAGGGCGCGGTCACCTACGCGGCGCGCTATCCGGGCATGTTCCGGTACGCCGCCGCCTACAGCGGCGTGCTGTCGATGCTGTCGCCCGGCATTCCGGCGCTGCTGCTCTACATCAACTCCACCAACACCAACGGCGCGCCGGAGCGGATCTGGGGCGACCCGGTGCGCGACCGCGCCAACTGGGTCGCGCACGACCCGACCTCCTTGGCGCCGCGGCTGCGCGGCACGAAGGTGTACGTGTCGTCCGGCAACGGGCAGCCGGGGCCGTACGATCCGCCCGACAAGGCCCCGTGGGACATCGCCTACCTGAGCGAGAGCCAGGTGGAGCGCGCCTCCAAGGACTTCGTGCAGCGCGCCCGCTCGGTCGGCGTGCCGGTCACCGCCAACTTCTACGGGCCCGGGTCGCACCGTTGGCCGTACTGGCAGCGCGAGATGCACCGCACGTGGCCGGAGATCATGCGCTCCATCGGCGCCCGGAAGCTCTGACGCGCCGCGCGTCGGGGTCCGTTTCGGCGACACGCCCCGCTGCCGGTGGGGGCCGAATCCCCGATACGGTCGACATCACCGATACGGTCGACATCGGTCGATCCGAGGGAGCCGACATCACCGGGGAGAGCCTGGGGCGATGACCGACACCACCGCGGGGCGGGTGACCCGTACCGTCACCCGGCTGGCCGACGGCCGTGAGCTGATCTACTTCGACGACGAACCGGGGGCCGGGCCGCGTCCGCCCGACACCCGGCCGCTGCCCCCGTCCCGCCCGGTCGTGGAGCTGCGGCACGACGTGCTGCACGACGAGTGGGTCACCGTCACCACGCATCGCAACACCCGGACCTTCCTGCCCGACGCGGCCGCCTGCCCGCTGTGCCCGAGCCGGGACGGGCGCAGGTCCGAGATCCCGGCCGACGACTACGACGTCGTCGTCTTCGAGAACCGGTTCCCGTCGTTCGCCGCCGGGGCGGCGGACGAGCTCGACCCGGTGGACGGCGAGGCGCTGTTCGCCCGCAGGCCCGGCGCCGGGCGCTGCGAGGTGGTGTGCTTCTCCAGCGACCACGCCGCGTCGCTGGGCTCGCTGCCGCCGCGCCGGATCCGCACGGTGATCGAGGCGTGGGCCGACCGCACCGCCGAGCTGTCCGCGCTGCCCGCCGTGGAGCAGGTGTTCTGCTTCGAGAACCGCGGCGAGGAGATCGGGGTGACGCTGCACCACCCGCACGGGCAGATCTACGCCTACCCGTTCGTGCCGCCGCGGACCCGGCAGGTGCTGGCGTCCCTGGAGCGCGCGGGGGGCCGGGACCTGTTCGGGGAGGTGCTGGCGGCCGAGCGCCGCGCGGGCACCCGGATCGTGGTGGACGGCGAGCACTGGACCGCGTTCGTTCCCGCCGCCGCCCGCTGGCCGGTGCAGCTGCACCTGTACCCCCGGCGCCACGTCGCCGGCTTCCCCGGGCTGCGCGAGGAGGAGCGCGCCGAGCTGGCCGAGCTGTACCCGATGCTGCTGCGGGCATGCGACGCGTACTACGACGACGACGCTCCCCTGCCCTACGTGGCGGCATGGCGCCAGGCCCCGCGCGGGGCCGACGGCGTCTACCGCCTGCATCTGGAGCTGTTCTCCATCCGCCGCGCCCCGGGGCGTTTGAAGTACCTGGCGGGGTCGGAGTCGGGCATGGCGGCGTGGATCAACGACGTGGCTCCTGAGCAGGTCGCCGAACGCCTACGCGAAGTCGTCGCAAAGATGCACTGAGGGCTTCGCGGCCAGGGTCGCGCCGATGAACTCGTCGGCGCGACGGGCGGCGTCGTCGTGTTCGGCCGTGAACGTCTCGTCCGTGAGGGCTCGGCGGAGGGCGGCCGCGACGCCGTCGATGTCGCCGCGTTCGGCCCGCCCTGGGCGCAGGCCCTTCCTGCGGCGGATCTCCGCGGCGGCGCCCAGGCAGCGGGCGGCCTCCACGGGGTCGCCCGCGCGGGTCAGCGCCGCGGCCATGCCTTCCAAGGCGAAGACCGTGTCCCTGGGGCCTTCGTAGCGAACGGCGCAGGCGAGCGCCTCGCGGTGCAACGCGATCGCGGTGTCGGCGTCGCCGCGCCGCTCCGCCACACGGCCCAGCCCGTTGAGGACCATCGGCAGGAACATCGGCGTCTCCACCTGCGCGGTGTCGAGCAACGCGCGCAGGTGCGTCTCGGCCTCGTCGAGGGCGCCCTCCCGGCAGGCGGTGTGGCCCAGCACCAGCCGGCCGAGCGTGAAGGCCGTGAACCCGTGCTCCGCGGCCAGCGCCAGGGAACGTTCGCCGTAGTGCCGGGCCTGGACGAGGTCGTCGCGCATCACGGCGATCCAGCCGAGCCACCCCAGCCGTTGGACGGCGACCGGCCACAGGCGAAGGTCCTCGGCCAGCCGCAGGCTTTCGCGCAGCAGCCGGTCGGCGCGGTCGTAGTCGCCGGTCAGGTCCGCCAGGGCGCCCAGCCATTCGGCCGCCTGCAACTGCCCCCAGCGGTCGCCCAGCTCGTCGAAGATCCGCGCGGCCCGTCCGGCCAGGGCTTCGAGCAGCCCGGGGTCGCCCCGCGAGTGCGCCTGCTTCGCCCGGACGATGAGGACGGCGCCCTCGCCCCAGCGGTCGCCGGCCGCGGCGAAGCCCTCCTGGGCGCGGTCGAGCAGTTCGGCGTCGTAGGAGCGGTCGGCGCCCTCGCCGCCGGTGAACGCCAGGAACCACTGCGCGTAAGCGAGGCCCTCCGGGTCGTCCACCCGCTCGAACAGCCGCAGCGCCGCCCGCCGGTCGGACTCCGTGGCGGCGCCCTGCAGCAGCGCCAGGCCCGTGCGGTACGCGGTCGCCCGCGCGTACGCCGCGCCGACCCGGTCGTCCAGTGCCAGGGCCGCGTCCAGGCAGCGGCGGGCCTCGGTGAGCCGTCCCCGCAGCATCCAGTACCAGGCGAGCGCGTTCACCAGCCGCAGCGCGGCGTCGGCGTCGCGGTCGGCCACCGCGCCGTCGAACGCGGCGCGCAGGTCGGCGGTCTCGGCGTCCAGCCGGCGCAGCCACCGCGCCTGGTCGCCGCCGCGCAGCCGCGGCGCGGCGCGCTCGGCGAGCTCGACGTAGTAGCGCCGGTGGGCGCGGCGGGTCCGGTCGCGCTCGCCGGCCTCGGCCAGCCGGTCGGCGCAGTAGGCCGCCACCGACTCCAGCAGGCGGTAGCGCGGGCCGTCGCCGCCGCGGTCGGTCATGACGACCAGGGAGCGGTCGACGAGGCGGACCAGCAGGTCGAGCACGTCGGCGGCGGGCACGCCGTCCCCCCCCCCC
>PVNI01000005.1 GCA_003001795.1 Actinomadura viridilutea
AAGCCGCCCTCACCGACCACCCCCACATCCGCCACGCCGCCGCCACCATCCACCACGACACAGACGACCACCCCCGCATCGTCGGATACGTCGTGGCGGATGACGGGACCGACGGGGCCGCGGTGCGCCGCCACGTCGCCGCCCGGCTGCCCGACTACATGGTGCCCGCCGTCGTGCAAGTGCTGCCTGAGCTGCCGCTGACCCCCAACGGCAAGGTCGACCGGGCGGCGCTGCCCGCACCGGACTTCGCCGCGCTCAGCACCCGCACCGCGCCGCGCAACGCGACCGAGGAGCTCTTGTGCGCGCTGTTCCGCGAGGTGCTGAACGTGCCGGTGGTCGGGATCGACGACGGCTTCTTCGACCTGGGCGGCGACAGCATCGTCGCGATCCGGCTGGTCAGCCGGGCGCGCCAGGAGGGTCTGGCCCTCACCCCGCGCGACGTCTTCCAGCACAAGACGGTCGCTGCGCTGGCGCAGGTGGCGAAGCCTCTGGACAAGGACGCCGACGCCGAGGCGCCGCCCGGCGAGGACGGCACGGGCGACGTTCCCCTGACGCCGGTCATGCACTGGCTGCGGGAACGCGGCGGAGCCATCGCCGGGTTCCACCAGCACCTGCTGCTGGACGTCCCCAGCGGTCTCGACCGCGGCCGTCTGGTCGCCGGACTGCAGGCGGTCATCGACCATCACGACGCCTTGCGGGCGCGGCTGCACCGCGAGGCGGACGGCGGCTGGCGCCTGGAGGTCCCGCCGCCCGGCGCGGTCGAAGCGCAGCAGCTCGTCGCCGAGGGCGGCGCCGACGGCGACGTGCGCGGCGAGATCGCCGAGGCCGTGGGCCGTCTGGATCCGGACACGGGCCGGATGCTGTCCGTCGTGTGGCCCGCGTCGGGTTCGTCTGACCGGATCCTGCTCGTCGCCCACCACCTCGTCGTAGACGCGGTGTCGTGGCGGGTGCTGGCCGAGGACCTGACCGAGGCGTGGCGCGCGGCTGCCTTGGACCGGGAGCCGGTCCTGCCGCCGGTCGGGACCACGGTGCGCGGCTGGGCCGAACGCCTGGTCGCCCAGGCGCACAGCCCGGACCGCCTGGCGGAGCTGCCCTTCTGGACCGGGCTGCTGGCCGGACCGGAGCCGGCGTTCGCGGACCGGCCGCTCGATCCCGCGCGGGATGTGGCCGGGACGGCCCGGCACCTGACGGTCGAGCTGCCCTCCGAGCACACCGAGGCGATTCTCAAGGAGGTGCCGGCCGCGTTCCGCGCCGACGTCGCCGACGTGCTGCTGACCGGCCTGGCCCTCGCCGTGGTCGACCGTCGGCGGCGTCGCTTCGAGGGCCGCGGGGGCACCGCGCTGCTGGTGGAGGTGGAGGGGCACGGGCGTGAGGTGTCCGACGCCTCCGTCGACCTGTCCCGCACCGTCGGCTGGCTCACCGCGTTCCATCCGTTGCGGCTCGACCTCGGCGACCTGGACGTGGGCGACGCCCTGGACGGCGGACCGGAGACCGGCACCGCCCTCAAACGCATCAAGGAGCAGGTGCGCGCCGTCCCGGGCGGCGGACTCGGCTACGGCATGCTCCGCTACCTGAACGAGGAGACCGCCGCCGCCCTGGCCGCGCTGCCGACCGCCCAGATCGGCTTCAACTATCTCGGCCGGCTGGCCGTCGGCGCGGGCGGGGGCGGCGCCCTCGGCGGCGGCTTCGACGACGCAATGCCGCTCCCCCACGCCCTCGACGTCAACGCGGTCGTCGAGGACGGCGCGGACGGGCCGCGGCTGCTCGCGACGTTCACCTGGCCCGGGGACCTGCTGCCCGAACAGGAGGTCCGGGATCTGGCGGAGACGTGGCTGCGAGCGCTGCGGAGCGTCGCGCGGCACGTGCGGCGGTCCGACGCCGGCGGCCGCACCCCGTCGGACCTGCCCTTGGTGGAACTCGATCAAGACCAGATCGACGAGCTCGAGGCCGCGTGGAGGGAGCACCTGTGACGGACACCGAGATCTCCGACGTCCTGCCGCTGTCGCCGCTCCAGGAAGGGCTGCTCTTCCACGCCCGGTACGACGACCGGGGGCACGATGTGTACTCCGTCCAGTTCGTGCTCGACCTGGAGGGCCGGCTCGACCTCGACGCCCTTTTCGCGGCCGGACAGGCGCTGCTGGACCGCCACCCCAACCTGCGCGCGGCGTTCTGGCAGAAGGGCGTGGACCGTCCCGTCCAGGTGATCCCCCGGACCGCGACGCCGCCGTGGCGGGTCATCGATCTGAGCGGCCTCGGCGACGAGGCGGCCGCTGAGCGGGCCGACCGGATCGTCCGCGAGGACCGCGCCGCCCGGTTCGACCTGTCCAGGCCGCCGCTGCTGCGGTTCACCGTGCTCCGGCGGTCCGCAGAACGGCACCGCCTCGTGCTCACCACGCACCATATCCTGCTGGACGGCTGGTCGGCGCAGCGGGTTCTGCACGAACTGTTCACCCTGTACGCCCATGACGGGGACGCGGCCGCGCTCGCTTCCCCGCCCGCCTACCGCGACTACCTGCGGTGGCTCTCCGGACGGGACCGGGACGCGGCGCGCGGCGCCTGGCGCGACTACCTCGCCGGGTTGGCCGAGCCGACGCTGCTGGCCTCCGCGGCCGCCGCCCGTTCGGGCACCAGCCCGGCCCGCGTCACCCGCGAGCTCGACGCGTCCGCCACCGCCGCCCTGGCGGAGACCGCGCGGCGCCACCAGCTCACGGTCAGCACCCTCGTGCAGGGCGCCTGGGGCGTGTTGGCCTCGGCGCTCACCGGCCGGGACGATGTCGTGTTCGGCGTCACGGTGTCCGGGCGGCCTCCTGAGGTCGCCGGGGTGGAGGACATGGTGGGCCTGTTCATCAACACCGTCCCGGTGCGGATGCGGATCGACCCCGGCGCGGGTCTGGCGCGGCTGCTGGCCGAGTCGCAGCGTCGGCAGATGGACTTGAGCGCCCACCACTACCTCGACCTGGCCGAGATCCAGGGCGTCACCGGCTTCCGCGAGCTGTTCGACAGCATCGTGGTGTTCGAGAACTACCCCGTCGGGTTCTCCGGATCGGACACGCCGGCGCCCGGCCTTCGGGTCACCGGTGCGCAAGGACATGACGCCAGCCACTACCCGCTCACCCTGGTGGCGGTGCCCGGCGAACGCCTGCACCTGCGCCTCGACTACCACCCGGACCGGTTCACCGCCGACGAGGCCGGGCTGATCGCGGATCGCCTCGCGCAGCTGCTCGCCCAGATGGCCTCCGGCCTCGACCGGCGCGCCGCGGACCTGGAGGTGCTGCCCCCCTGGGAGCACCGCATCCTGCGGGAGGCGAACGAGACCGCGCACGACGTGCCCGACCGGCTGATCGGCGAGCTGTTCGAGGCGCAGGCCGCCCGGACCCCGGACGCCGTCGCCGTCACCGCGGGCGACGCCGAGCTGACCTACGCCGCGCTCGACGAGCGCGCCAACCGCCTGGCGCATGTGCTGCTGGCGCGCGGCATCGGCCCGGAGCAGACCGTCGCGATCGCGATGGGCAGATCGGTCGACCTGGTCGTCGCGCTGCTGGCCGTGCTCAAGACCGGTGCGGCGTACCTGCCGATCGACCCGGAGTACCCGGCCGAGCGGATCACCTACATGCTCGACGACGCCGCCCCCGTGCTGGTCCTCGCCGACACCGCGACCGACGGCGGACTGGCCACCAGCGTCCCTCGGCTGATCGTCGACGCCCCTGCGACCGCCGACCTGCTCGCCGGGGCCGACGCGCACCCGCCCGGCCCCGAGGATCGGCCCGGTCCGGTGACCGCGCAGTCGGCCGTGAACGTGCTGTACACCTCCGGCTCCACCGGACGGCCCAAGGGGGTGATCGGCACGCACGGCGGCCTGGTCAACCGGCTCGCCTGGTTCTCCGAACTGTTCGCCTTCGAGGCGAACGAGCCGGTGTGCGCCAAGAGCTCGCTGAGCTTCATCGACGGGTCGGTCGAGATCCTGCAGGCCCTCGTGCACGGCGGCCGGGTCGTCCTCGCCGACGCCGCCACCGCCCAGGACGCCCGCGCGCTGCGCCGCCTGGTGTCCACCAGCGGTTCGCGGGTGCTGACCGCGGTGCCCAGCCTGATCGACACCCTTCTGGACACCGCCGACGAGTTCCCGCTGGACGGGTGCGAGCTGTGGCTGAGCAGCGGGGAGCCCATGCCGCCCGGTCTGCCCGCCAAACTGGCGGACGCCGCGCCCAAGGCCAGACTGCTGAACTTCTGCGGTTGCACCGAGGCGAGCAGCGAAAGCCTGTACGCCGACTGCACCGACGGGGACATCACGATAGGGCGGCCCGTCTGGAACACCCGGGCCTACGTGCTCGACCGCCGCCTGCGCCCGGTGCCGATCGGGGCGGTCGGCGAGCTGTACTACGCGGGCGTCGGCCTCGCGCGCGGCTACCACGGCCGCCCGGACCTTACCGCGGAGCGGTTCGTCGCCGACCCGTTCGGGCCGCCGGGGTCGCGGATGTACCGCACCGGCGACCTGGTGCGCCGCCGTCCCGACGGCCGGCTGGTGTTCGTCGGCCGGGCGGACGCACAGGTGCAGATCCGCGGCGTCCGGGTGGAGCCGGGCGAGGTGGCCGCGGCGCTCGGCGAGGAACCGGGCGTCGCGCAAGCGGTCGTGACCGCACCGCCGGGCCCCACGGGGGAGCCGCAGCTGGTCGGCTACGTCGTCGCCCGTCCGGGACGGCGGCTGGACGGCGCCGAGCTGCGCCGCGCCGTGGCCCGCCGCCTGCCGCGGCACCTGGTGCCCGCGGCGGTGGTCGTGCTGGACCGCTTCCCCACGACGCCGAACGGCAAGCTGGACCGTGCAGCGCTGCCCCGCCCCGAGTTCGCCGCGACAGCCGGCGGCTCGCCGCGCACACCTCGAGAAGACGTGCTGTGCGGGCTCTTCGCCGAGGCCCTCTCCCTGCCGCGAGTCGGGGTGGACGACGACTTCTTCGACCTCGGCGGGCATTCGCTGCTGGCGGCACGGCTGCTCGGCCGCATCAACGACGCCTTGGGCACCGAGGTCTCGCTGCGCATGCTGTTCCAGGCGCCCACGCCAGGCGAGCTCGCCGCCCGGCTCGACACCGAGTCGGCGCCTGACTCGCTGGAGGTGCTGCTGCCGCTGCGCGCCAAGGGCGACCGCCCGCCCTTGTTCTGCGTGCACCCGGCGGGAGGTTTCAGCTGGTGCTACTCGGGGCTGCTCCGCCGTGTCACCGGCCGTCCCGTCTACGGCCTGCAAGCTCGCGGGCTCACAAAGGGCGAGCCACCGGCGGCCACGATGGAGGAGATGGCCGAGGATTACGCGGCACGCATCCGCGAAGTCCAGCCCGACGGCCCCTATTACCTGCTCGGCTGGTCGTTCGGGGGCGTGGCGGCCCACGCCGTTGCCACCGTCCTGCAACGGCAGGGCGAGAAGGTCGCGCTGCTGGCCATGCTCGACGCGTACCCCGCTGAAGCGCTCCCCCGGGCGCATCCCGTGGACGCCCGGCAGGTGCTGGCGTACCTGCTGGTCGACTACTTCGGCCTGGACGCCTCTGTCGAACCGCGGGACGCCGCGCACGCCGTGGAGCTGCTCCGCCGTGAAGGCATGGTGAGCCTGTCCGACGAGCACCTTGAGGGGATCGTCCGGGTCATGCCCAACTGCTCGCGGCTTGTCCGCGAGTACCAGCCCGCCACGTTCCGCGGCGACGTGCTGTTCTTCCGCGCCGCGACGGGGTGGGACGGAACACCGCCGTCGCCCCTCCTTTGGCGGCACCACGTCGACGGAGAGGTCGAGGTGCACGACATCGCCTGCGCCCACGGGGAGATGACCCGGCCGGGCCCCATCGCGGAGATCGGAGCCGTCCTGCACCGCAGGCTCCGTCGGAAGGAGGAACGATGACCAACCCGTTCGAAAGCGACGACGCCGCCTACCTGGTGCTGGTCAACGACGAAGGCCAGCACTCGCTGTGGCCCGCCTTCGTCGACGTCCCCGCCGGCTGGCGGGTCGTCTTCGGGGAGTCCGACCGGGCCGCGTGCCTGGACTACATCTCCGAGCATTGGACGGACATGCGGCCCAAGAGCCTGATCGAGCGGTCCGGGGGCTGACATGGACGCCGTTGACCTGGCCGACCTCGCCCTCTACGAGACCGGTGATCCCGCGCAGACGTGGCAGCGGCTGCGGGCGCAGTGCCCGGTGTACCGCAACGAACGGGACGAAGAGCCGTTCTGGGCCGTGCTCGACCACCGGCTCGCCGGGGAGGTGCTGCGGGACGGGGAGGTCTTCACCTCCGAACGCGGCATGCGGCTCGACCACGACCCGGCGGCGGCCGCGGCTGCCGCCGGGAAGATGCTGATCGTGACCGACGGGCCGCGGCACGCGAAGATCCGCCGCCTGATCGGCTCGGCGTTCACGCCGCGCATGGTGCGCCGCCTGGAGGAGACCATGCGCCGGACCGTGGCGGAGCGGCTGGAGCAGGCGCTGGAGCAGGAGGTCTGCGAGTTCGCGGAGGTGGCGGCCCACCTGCCTGTCGCGGTGATCTGCGACATGCTGGGCGTCCCCCGCGCGGACTGGGGCTTCCTGCTGGACCGCACGATGACCGCGTTCGGTTCGACGGAGGACCCGGCGCGGGCCGCGCAGGCGCACACCGACATCCTGCTGTACTGCTCCGACTTGGTCGAGCGGCGACGCAAGGAACCGGGCGAGGACGTCGTCAGCGCCATGGTCACGGGCACGGTGGACGGCGTTCCGCTCACCGACGAGGAGATCATCCTCAACTGCGACGGGTTGATCTCCGGCGCGAACGAGACCACCCGGCACGCGTCGATCGGCGGGCTGCGGGCCCTGATCGACAGCCCGGAGCAGTGGCGGCGGCTGCGGGACCGCCCGGACCTGCTGCCGACCGCCGTGCAGGAGGTCCTCCGGTACACCAGTCCGGCGCTGCACGTGCTGCGCACCGCCACCCGGGACACCGAGCTCGGCGGTCACCGGATCTCGGCGGGCGAGCGGGTGGCGGTGTGGCTGCCCGCGGCCAACCGTGACGAGCGCGCGTTCGAGCGCGCCGCCGCGTTCGACGTCACCCGCGCTCCCAACCGGCATCTGGCGTTCGGCCATGGCCCGCACCGCTGCCTGGGCGCCACCCTGGCGACCGCCGAGCTGACCGTGCTGTTCGACGAGCTGCTCCGCAAGGTGGAGCACGCCGAGCTTGCCGGCGAGCCCCGGCGGCTCCGCTCGAACCTCATCTGGGGATACCGTTCGATGCCGGTCGCCTGGACGCCTCGCTGACGTCGATGAGCCCGAGCTGCACGGCGCGGATCCCCGCCTGGAAGCGCGAGGCCGCGCCGAGCCGCTTCATCAGGCTGGCCACGTGCCGCCGGTAGGTGCGCACGGACATGCGAAGTTCACGCGCCGCCGCCTCGTCTTTCCAGCCGGCGCTGAGCAGGTGGAGGACCGACGCCTCGGGGTCACCGTCCGGGCGGTCCAGGTAGTCGGTGAACGCCACTCCGAAGCTCCACACCGCCGAGGAGAGCTCGTGCAGGCTGCTCACCATCTGCGGCTCGTTGATCATCAGCATGCGGTCGCCGCCGAACACGGCGGTGCGCTCGTCCAAGAGCGCCAGCTCCGGCGGCACCCGAGGCAGCACCCGTACGGCGGCGCGCGCGGCGGTGAGGCGTTCCAGTTCGCCCCTGCGCTCCTCTACGGCATCCGGTCCGACCACCACTCGGATGCCGGGCCCCAGGTCGAAAAGTCGCTGCGGCAGCTCGACGAGCCACCCGTCCCCCGCCATCAGAACCCGTGCCGACTGTTGTTCGAAAGTGCGCTGCAGCAAGGCTGACAGCCTCTTCCGGTCGACGAATTCGAAGGACGCCCTCGTGTCTTCCTGCCTCCTGTGCAAATCCAGGGCCGTCTCCAGCAAACGGCCCGCCCGCAACAGCGTGCTCTCCAATTCCAGACGGGATCGATCACCGCTGCCGACGTTGCCTGTGCAGGGGTGTTCGAAGTGTCTGCCCCTGGCCTGCAGGCGCCCTGATGACTCCACCGGTTGCCCCCCGGACATCGTCGTCTTTCCACCGGATATGCGTCTTCGTCGCGGTCGATGCCGATACCCGACAGCGTGTGAGCAAGGCAGGTATCCGCCTCAGATTGCAGCGCGAGAGCGGAGAGGCCTCCTCGCCCCACCCCCTCCTCGGTGCTCACCTTGTGCAGATCAATCAGAATCAGTCAAGATCACGGGCATCTGCATGCCCGGGCCTGAGACAGCTGCTCCAGCACCCCGCTATCTCTGGTGCACGCACGGTCATGACGAGGGTTCCCCTACCCGTTGCCTGCGGCCACGTCAATGTCCGAAACCGGACGGTCCACGACGCCCGAAAGCCATGCAGAGTAAGGCTGGGCGCGGATCTGACACTGACACCAGCGATCATCCTACGTATCGTCCTCTCATTCGAGTAGGCCCATTTCGCCGAGCAGCCGTTCGATCACCGCCCCCGAGCCGGACGAACAGCAGACAAGGCTGCTGAGCTGCGACAGCCGACTACCAGGTGGCAGGATCCAGTCAATTCGTTTTGTGCCGCCAGGGCGTCAGGCATTGCAGGCGCCGATGCGGACGAGTCCTCCACCAAACGAGTAGCTTGCGGCCGCTTTCGCGGACCTTTCACCTCGGAGATCCAGACTCGGCAGCCGGCGCCAGCGCGAAGGGCGACTGCGCGAGGACGCCCAAGCCGCCTCTTCCGCGGCGGCTGGGCCTGCGCAGTCCCGGACCAGGCGGCGTGCACAGAGCGGACAGGCCGGGCGCCGCGGCGCGCCCTACCGGCGCGCAGAGCCCGACCCGCATCTAAGGCTTTCGACCGTGGCACCGCCGGCCCTGCGTTGGCGCCCCTATTCAGTTGGACTCGCGCAGGACTAAGGCAGCAGCATGTCACCGGACGGAGCATCCGCTGAAGACGTTTGGCCCCGGTGCAGGCCTTGCGCACAGCGGACCGTTCTGCACAGCGATGGGGTTGGCGCCATGCGACTCGAAGGTCACATCGATCGCTCATCTCCGTTCCTAACTCCGCATACCCTAAGACTGCCACGCGCTTCCGAAACTCTTTCACCGATGAAACGCCTGCACCCCCCAATTTTTGAGGCACCCACCGAGTTTTCTTCGACCTCACAACAGCTCACGTATGGCGAACTGTCGACGATAAGGTCTTCGCCGCACCGATGAGCTAGTGACTCATTTACGCCGCTCAGGCGACCAAGAGCCGACCAGCGAGGCAGTCTCGATGCCCCGCAAAGCAGCCGTATTGCTGCGACCGCACGAAGTGCGACTTACACCATCCCCTCAACAGGCCACCCGTTTCACCCACATGGCTCAATGCGATCACAGGCCACCACTGTTGGAATTTTCGCCCGCTCCATCTGGCATTGCAACGACGGCGAG
Organism: Actinomadura viridilutea; assembly: GCA_003001795.1. Taxonomy (GTDB): domain Bacteria; phylum Actinomycetota; class Actinomycetes; order Streptosporangiales; family Streptosporangiaceae; genus Spirillospora; species Spirillospora viridilutea. Next base: position 9,399 of record PVNI01000005.1, read on the forward strand.
AGTCTGACCAATGCCCTGACTAGAGGAATCCCGGCGCGAAAACCTGCTGTGAAGCGGAGACCAGGTCCACGGCGCACGGGCTGGGCCTGACCCCTGTCTGCGCCCCGATGATCGCTGCCGATGACGTCACGCCGGCCACGTTGGAGATCGACTCGGGCCGGTGATCCTTGACGATCACCGCGGCCGTCCACCGGAACGCCCCCTCGCCGGCAAAACACATGACAGCGCCGCCGAAGAGTGCACCTCGGTCTGGCCACCGAAGTGGTGCCGCGCGCCCTCAGCGGCAGCCGACGTCTACGCACTCGTGCCGCCGGTGCGGCCCTCACGGTTTGCGTGACGGCGATGAGCGCAGCCGTCACAGCAAGAGGTCATTCGGTGAGGCCGGCGCGACGTCGCCGCTTCTCGCTTCCGGTGGCCAAAGCGGCGGCCTTCTCGGATCAGATGGCCGGGGGTTCGATGCCAAATCGGCGGCGTAGGGCTCTGCGCGCGGCATGGACGCCGCTCATGCCGTGCACTCCGGGTCCCGGAGGGGTTGACGCGGAGCAGATGTACACGCCGCGCAAGGGGGTCGTGTACGGATCCCACCGGGGCGCCGGGCGTGCGAGGAGCTGCCATGTCGTCAGTGCCCCGCCGCCGATGTCTCCGCCGATGTAGTTGGGGTTGTGTCGTGCTTGGTCGCGTGCCGTCCTGACGTGCTTGGCGAGGATGAGGTCCCTAAAGCCCGGCGCGAACCGCTCGATCTGCGCGATGATCGCTTCGCTGACGTCCCGCGGCGAGTCGTGGGGGACGTGGGCGTAGGTCCACAGCGTGTGGTGGCCTTTCGGCGCTCGGGTCTCGTCGACGACGCCGGGTTGGACGACGAGTACATACGGACGTTCAGCGTGGCGACCTGCCGCCACTTCGCGTTCGGCCGCCAGTGCTTCCTCTCGGGATCCGATGACATGCAGCGTGCCGGCCTGGTCGCATCCCTCGGCGGTCCAGGGGACGGGGCCGGAAAGGGCGAAGTCGACCTTGCACGCGGCCGTTCCGTAGCGGAAGGCCCGCAGGCGGCGCGCGTACCGGCTGGGCAGCTCGTCCCCGGCGATGTCGAGCAGTCCCGCCGGGCTCACGTCGAGGAGGACGGCGCGGGCCCGCGGCAGGTCGGACAGTTTCCTCACGCGGTGGTCGGTGAAGATCCTCCCGCCGAGGCGGGTGAACTCGGCCGCCATCGCGTCCACGATGGCCTGGCTGCCGCCTCGCGGGATCGGCCAGCCGACCGCGTGGGCCAAGGTAGCGAGCATCAAACCGACCCCCGCGGGTGCGAGCGCCCGGGGCGGTGAGCTGGCATGGCTGCTGACGCCGGTCAGCATCGCGGGGGCTGCCTGCGTTCTGAAGCGCAGGTTCCACAGGGGTGAGCCCTGTTCCACGAGCCGTAGGCCGAGACTGGCCATCACCCGCAGGTCGAGGGGGATGTGGCGCTGGTCGGACAGGGCCAGGCCGCTCAGCCTCTGCCACCGATCCACCAGGGGGCCGAACAGCGACTTCCAGGCGCGGCCGTCGCGTCCGAGCCCTTCGACGGTCCGGTCCAGGTCACGCCAGGCCAGCCCTGCCCTGCCGCCGTCCAAGGGATGGGCGTACGCGACGGGCGGCTGCAGCATCTCCACCCCGTGCCGGGCCAGATCGAAGGCCCGCAGGAACGGGGAGGCCAGCGCCATCGGATGGGCGGCGGAGCACACGTCGTGCCGGAACCCCGGAAGCGTGAGCTCGGCCGTGCGCGCACCGCCGCCGATCGTGGAGGCGGCCTCGCAGATCTCGACCTGCAGTCCCGCGTTCGCCAGCACCAGGGCCGCGGCCAGGCCGTTCGGTCCCGCCCCGACGACGATCGCATCGGTCACGGTTCCGCCCTGGTCCTGCTCGCCGGCACAGCCCAAGGGCCGCCGTGCCCGTCAATCTGACGGGCCTGCTCGTCGTCAGGGAACAGCCGACCGTGTCCCTCGCCCATGTGCGGCTCTCCTTCTTCGTCGGGACGACCAGCACCATGAACGCCGTCCAGACGATCCCGGCTACCTCATGACTCCCCAGAAGGAGACGACATCAATGATGGCGAGACAGGCCAAGCTTCCGATGATCCCGAACGCCGCGATGACGGAGAGAACGACGGTGAGTGCCCGCTTCTCGGGACTCTCCCCTCACGCGTTCTCCGAGTCGAAAGCGGGAAACGCGGTGGCACCCGGTGTGCAGGCAGCGCCAGGAAAGCACACCGGGTGCCACCGCGCCTTCACGAGCTGCGGACGACATCCGCCTCACTGTTGCGGCGCGGAGCCCCAGAGCGCGTCCCTGCTCAGGAGAGGTGGTGCACTTCTTGCAGGCCGTAGACGGGGGTGGGGATGCCCTCATACCTGGCCTTGAGCTGCAGCGCCAGGTACAGGGAGTAGTGGCGGGACTGGTGCAGGTTGCCGCCGTGGAACCACAGGCCTTCCTGCTGGGTGGGCTTCCACATGTTGCGCTGCTCGCCCTCCCACGGCCCGGGGTCCTTGGTGGTGTCCGAGCCGAGCCCCCAGCACTTGCCGACCTTGTCGGCCGTCTCCTGGCCGACGATGTCGGCGACCCAGCCGTTCATCGAGCCGTATCCCGTGGCGTAGACGACGAGGTCGGCGGGCAGCTCGGTGCCGTCCTCCAGGACGACGGCGTTGCGCGTCAGATGGGAGACCTGGCCGCGCGCGAGCTTGATGTCGCCGTTGATGACCAGCTCGGACGCGCCCACGTCGATGTAGTAGCCGGAGCCGCGGCGCAGGTACTTCATGAACAGGCCGGAGCCGTCGTCGCCCCAGTCGAGGGCGAACCCGGCCTTCTCCAGGCGCTCGTAGAACTCGGCGTCCCGCTCCTTGATCTTCTCGTAGAGCGGGATCTGGAACCGGTGCATGATCCGGTACGGGATGGACGCGAACGTCAGGTCGGCCTTCTCGGTCGTCATCCCGTTGCGGACGGCCTCCTCCGAGTACAGGGGGCCCAGACCGATCTCCATCAGCGACTCCGACTTCACCACGTGAGTGGAGGAGCGCTGCACCATCGTCACATCCGCGCCGTGCTCCCACAGGGCCGCGCAGATGTCGTGGGCCGAGTTGTTGGAACCGATCACCACGGCGCGCTTGCCCGCGTAGGCGTCCGGACCAGGGTGTTGGGACGAGTGGTGCTGCTCCCCTTCGAACACGTCCATGCCGGGGAACGACGGCATGTTCGGCTTGCCCGACATTCCGGTGGCGAACACCAGGTGCCGCGCCGTGAGCACGACCGGCTCGCCGGCGCGGTCGACGTGCACGGTCCACTGCTTCGCGTCGTCGTCCCAGGACGCGGAGGTGACGTTCGCCCGAGTCCAGTACGGCACCTCCATCACCCGCACGTACATCTCCAGCCAGTCGGCGATCTTGTCTTTGGGCGAGAACACCGGCCAGTTGTCGGGGAACGGCAGGTAGGGCAGGTGGTCGTACCAGACCGGGTCGTGCAGGCACAGCGTCTTGTACCGCTTGCGCCACGAGTCGCCGGGACGCTCGTTGCGCTCCAGGACGAGCGCCGGCACGCCGAGCTGCCGCAGCCGGGCGCCGAGCGCGATGCCGCCCTGCCCGCCTCCGATCACCACGACGTACGGCTGCTCCTCGACGCCCAGCCGCGCCGTCTCGATGGCGCGTTCCTGCGCCCACGTCCTGCGGCCGGGGACCACTCCGTGCTGCACGCCTTTGGGACGCCGCTCCCGCAGCGGCTCCTCGTGGCCTTTGAGCTCGTTCAGGGTGGTGAGGAGCGTCCACGCGCCCTCGCCGGTCAGCCGCAGGTGGCCGACGCCGCGTCCGGTGGCGGTCTCGAACGCCAGCCACGCCTCGGCGACGCCGTCCGCCTCCACCGGGTCCTCGGTGATGCGGAAGCCGGACGGGTCGGTGTGGTCGAGGCAGGCGTCCAGCATGTGGGCGACGCCGTCGCGGCCCTCCACGGTCTTGATGTTCCAGGTGAACGCCACCAGGTCGCGCCAGTAGCTCTCGGGCGCGAACATCGCCGCGGCGCGGGCCGTGTCGCGGGCGGCGAGGGCGGCCTCGAAGTCGGCGAGCCAGGTCTGCACACGCGTGCGCACGTCGGCGGTGTCGCTCATCTGCGCCTTCCCTTCTCCGAGCTCCTCCCGGTCTCCGGTGCCGGCCGGGGTTTCTCGGGGGTGTCTCCGCGGGTGGACGGTGCAAGGCCGATGACATTGCGGGGGAGGGCGGGCGGCAAGGGTTGCACCGGATTGCACGGACTGTGGCGCGGGTCACAGGCGCGATTTATGCTTCGGGCAACGCCCGGCCTTGGGGAGGTGAGGTCGTGCGCCTGCACGGCGCCGTCCGTCCGGGGACGAGCCTGCCCGACTACGCCCGCGAGCTGGCCCGCGTGCACCACGCCGTGATCGGCGGCGAGCGTCTCGCGCCGTCGCTGCGTCCGCGCGCGCTGGTGGCGCGGTCATGGTCGCGAGTGATGCGGCTCGGTCTCGACCCGGACGGCGGCAACGCCCGCGACCCCCTCGGCCCCGACGAGCTCGCCCGGCGCCGGCGCGGCTCGCCGCTCGGCCACGTGATCGACGAGCTGGGTCAGCTGATCGGGTCGGTCGCCGACGCCTCCCCCATGCTGCTGGTGGTCACCGACGCCGACGGGGTGATCCTGTGGCGGCGGGGCTCCTCGGCGGTCCGCCGCCGCGCCGACGACCTCGGCTTCTGCGAGGGCGCGACGTGGACCGAGGCGAAGGTCGGCACGAACGCGATCGGCACCGCGCTGGCCGAGGCGGCGCCCGTGGAGCTGTTCTCGGCCGAGCATTTCGAGCAGGCCCAGCACCCCTGGTACTGCACCGCCTTCCCCGTCCACGACCCGCGCACCGGGGACCTGCTGGGGATCATCGACGTGAGCGGGCCCGCGCTGACGCTGCATCCCGCCGTCGGCGCGCTCGTCGAGACCGGGACGCGGCTGGCCGAGTCGCGGCTGTGGCAGCGCCACATGCGACGGCTGGAGAGGCTGCGCGAGTCGGCGGCGCCGCTGCTGGGCACGTCGTCCGAACCACTGCTGCTGGTGGACGACGACGGCTGGGTGGCGCACAGCTGCGGAGTCGCCGCGCCCCACCGCATCGCCGCACCGTCCGAGAGCCGCGCACTGGCCGTCCCAGGGCTGGGGCTGTGCGTGCCCGAACGGCTGCCGGACGGCTGGCTGGTCCGCCCGTCCTCCCCCGCCCGGCCCTTGGCGCTCGTCCTGGACCTGGCGGACGCGCCGGTCCTGGACGTGCGGTCCGGGGACGCGCGCTGGCGGTGCGCGCTGACCACCCGGCACGCCGAGATCCTGCTGCTCCTGCACGCGGCCGGCCCGGACGGGCTGTCGGCGCGGGCGCTGAGCCGGGCGCTGTTCGGGGACGCCGAACACGTCGTCACCGTGCGCGCGGAAGTGTCGCGGTTGCGGCGCTCCCTCGGCGCGTTCGTCGAGTCCCAGCCGTACCGGCTCACCGGGGGCGTGCGGATGACCGTCCAGCCGGAGCCAGCGGCGAGCCGGTTCGTCCGGGAGTCCTCCACGCCCGGAATCCGTTCCCTCACCGCAATGACCGATATGGACCGGCTGAACAACGCGGTGTAACAATCGAGGCTCGTCAGGCTCGTCCGGCCAGGAGGAACCAGATGGCGGCACACGGCGCTCTGCGGGAGCGGCGGACGAGGCTGGTCCGGGAATGGTCCCGCCTGATCGCCGACCGCGCCCCGCACGCCGACGTGCACCACGACCCCGCCCTGCGGGAGGAGATCGCCGCGTCCTGGCACCGTTCGCGCGTCGTGGTCGACCCGCACCGCGACAGCGCCCCCGCCGTGGCGGACGTCGCGGAGCGGTGGCGGTCGTCGCCGCTGGCCGGGCCCATCGCCGAGATCGCCGACGAGCTGCGCACCATCGCCGACGAGGCGGGCTACATCGCCGCGGTCACCGACGCCGACGGCACCATCCTGTGGACCTACGGCGGCCGCGTCATGCGCCACCGCGCCGAACGCGTCAACTTCGCGCCCGGCGGCCGCTGGGACGAGACCGCGATGGGCACCAACGCCCCCGCGCTCGCCCTGCGCGAACGCCGCCCCGCCACCGTCTTCTCGGCCGAGCACCTCGTCGAGGCGCTGCACGGCTGGGTGTGCTACGCCGCGCCGCTGCGCGCCCCCGGCGGACGATTGCTGGGCGTGCTCGACCTGTCCAGCACGTGGGACCGCTCGCACCCGATGGTCATGCCGACCGTGCGGACCCTCGCCGCCCGCATCGAGGACCGGCTGGCCCACCTGCCCGCCGCCGCGCTCCCGCCCGTCACCGCGCCGCGCGTCACCCTCGAATGCCTGGGCGACGACGCCCGCGCGCTGCGCGACGGCGCGCCGCTCCCGCTGCGCCCCCGCCAGCTCGAAATCCTGACCCTCCTCGCCTTGGAGCCGGACGGTTTCAGCCCCGAACGGCTGCGCGAGGCCCTGTACGGCGACCGTCCGGTCACGATGACGTCGCTGAAGGCGCAGGTCTCGCACCTGCGGGCCGCGCTCGGCGGCGCCCTCGCTCAGCGCCACTATGTGCTGACCGAGCCGATCACCTGCGACGCGTCCGCCGTCCTGGACGCCCTGGCCTCCGGCGACACCGAAACGGCCGTGCGCCGCTACACCGGCCCGCTGCTGCCCGACTCCGAGGCCCCCGGCATCGTGCGCTGGCGCGAATACCTGGAGGTCGCGGTGCGCAAGGCGGTGCTGGCGTCGCCCGTCCCCGAGCACGCCCTGGTCTACGGCGAACGGCACCGCTACGACCTGGAGGTCCACCAGCACGCGCACCGGCTGCTGCCGCCGTCCGACGGCCGCCGCGGCATCACCGCCGCCCGCATCGACGCCGCCCTGCGCGACTGACTTTCATCCGACGGCCGCCGGCCCGCCGGCGCGGCAACCTTCCGACAACCTTCGTCTCGCATCGTGTCCTGCATCACATCGGGTTCACCGTGTGCGAGGAGGACACCCATGGTCTACGCCAAGCCGGGCACCGAAGGCAGCATCGTCTCCTTCGCCGACCACTACGACAACTTCATCGGTGGCGAGTGGGTCCCGCCCGTCGACGGCGAGTATTTCGACAACCCGTCGCCCGTCGACGGGAAGGTGTTCACGCGGGTCGCCCGGTCCAAGGCCGCCGACATCGACAAGGCGCTGGACGCGGCGCACGCCGCCGCCGACAAGTGGGGAGCGACGTCGCCCGCCGAGCGGTCGCTGATCCTCAACCGCATCGCCGACCGCATCGAGGAGAACCTGGAGAAGCTCGCCGTCGCCGAGACCTGGGAGAACGGCAAGCCCGTCCGGGAGACCCTGGCCGCCGACCTGCCCCTGGCCGTCGACCACTTCCGTTACTTCGCCGGTGTCATCCGCGCCCAGGAGGGTGGTATCAGCCAGATCGACGAGGACACCGTCGCCTACCACTTCCACGAACCGCTCGGTGTCGTCGGGCAGATCATCCCGTGGAACTTCCCGCTGCTCATGGCCGCCTGGAAGCTGGCGCCCGCCCTGGCCGCCGGCAACTGCGTCGTGATCAAGCCGGCGGAGCAGACGCCCGCCAGCATCATGCTGGTCATCGAGCTGATCGCCGACCTGCTGCCGCCCGGCGTGGTGAACGTCGTCAACGGCTTCGGCGTCGAGGCCGGCAAGCCGCTGGCGTCCAGCCCCCGCATCGCCAAGATCGCCTTCACCGGTGAGACCACCACCGGACGGCTGATCATGCAGTACGCGTCGCAGAACATCATCCCGGTGACGCTGGAGCTGGGCGGCAAGAGCCCGAACATCTTCCTGCCCGACGTGATGGCCGCCGACGACGACTTCCTCGACAAGGCCGTCGAAGGCTTCGTGATGTTCGCGCTCAACCAGGGCGAGGTGTGCACCTGCCCGTCCCGCGCCCTGATCGCCTCCTCGATCTACGACGAGTTCATGGCCCGCTGCCTGGCCCGCACCGAAGCGATCGTCACCGGCAACCCGCTCGACCCCGCCACGATGATCGGCGCGCAGGCGTCCAACGACCAGTACGAGAAGATCCTGTCCTACATCGACATCGGCAAGCAGGAGGGCGCCGAGGTGTTGACCGGCGGCGGCCCCCGCACCGTGCCGGGCCTGGAGGGCGGCTACTACATCGAGCCGACCGTCTTCAAGGGCACCAACGACATGCGGATCTTCCAGGAGGAGATCTTCGGCCCGGTCGTCTCGGTCACCACGTTCGACTCCGTCGACGAGGCCCTGAAGATCGCCAACGAGACGCTGTACGGCCTCGGCGCCGGCGTCTGGACCCGCGACGGCACCACCGCCTACCGCATGGGCCGCGCCATCAAGGCCGGCCGCGTATGGACGAACTGCTACCACGCCTACCCGGCGCACGCCGCGTTCGGCGGGTACAAGCAGTCCGGCATCGGCCGCGAAACCCACCGCGCCATGCTCGACCACTACCAGCAGACCAAGAACCTGCTGGTCAGCTACTCGCCGAAGCGTCTGGGCTTCTTCTGATGGTGGAACGCGTCCGGCTCACCCCGGCCGCCGCGCTCGTCCTCGCCAAGCTCATCGACCGGCACGGCCCGGTGATGTTCCACCAGTCGGGCGGCTGCTGCGACGGCAGCTCCCCGATGTGCTACCCGCGTGACGAGTTCACGGTCGGCGCGTCCGACGTCCTCCTGGGCCACGTCGACCACGACACGCCGTTCTGGATGAGCGCGGCCCAGTACGAGTACTGGAAGCACACCCACCTGACCGTGGACGTGGTGCCCGGCAGGGGAAGCGGCTTCTCCTTGGAGGCCCCGGAGGGCGTCCGCTTCCTGATCCGCTCCCGCCTCTTCACCGACGAGGAGGCCAAAGCCCTGGAAGCCGAACCCCCACTCCCCACCGGCGCCACACTCGAGTAACCACCGAAGGCGGGCCCGACCTAGAAGGCCGGGCCCGCCCTATGCCGGAGAGACCCAACGACGCACCGCGTGATACTCCAGGATGATCAGCAACGTGGGCCTGATGTCGCCACTGCTGCCGGTGACGATGTCGTGATACCTCCAGGGTGATCAGCGACCTGCAAGCAGGCGCGCAAGCAACGCATCAGCGTGGATCAGTTGCGATACCTCCAGTGTGATCAGCGGACTGGACCGGCCCAGGCCCAGATCGGCCGCGATCTGCGGTTGCGATACCTCCAGTGTGATCAGCGGACGGGACGGCCGGAAGAGGACATCCGCACGAAGTTCTTCCGTTGCGATACCTCCAGGGTGATCAGCGGACGCGGGCCGGTATCGGCACCCGGTGGCGTGGGACATGGTTGCGATACCTCCAGGGTGATCAGCGGACACCGAATACGGTAGAGACGGCTTGGATGTAGATTACGTTGCGATACCTCCAGGGTGATCAGCGGACGAAAGCGGGGCTGTGATGATGATCGTTCGCCTCAGGTTGCGATACCTCCAGGGTGATCAGCGGACCACCAGTCGCCTGCGACGAAGGTCACAAGCTGCTGTTGCGATACCTCCAGGGTGATCAGCGGACCCGAGGGTAAAGTCGCAGGTCAGGGTGACGGAGAGCGCAGTCTGTGCGGCCGATTCTGCAGCAGTCCGACGGTTGTGCAAGCGCGCAGGTCAGAGCGGTACGGGGACAGGGCGCTCCAGCGAAGCGATGCCCGGGCCACGCGGTGAGGGACCCATTAAGCGAGCCCTGTCTGGTGTGCCGTCCATGCGCCCTGTATTAGCTGCAGCCGTAATGTTCCCTCCAAGCAAATCACCCTCCTCTGTGTGGCACACTGCGGCGTCACTGCGGGCACGTTGGCATACCTCCAGGGTGATCAGCGACTCCATGAACCCTCACACAAGAAGGGGCGCCGCCCAGAAGTTGCGATACTTCCAGGGTGATCAGCGACCCCCGTCGAGCCCGGCCGGTGCGCCGCCCTCGCCCACCCGTTGCAATACCTCCAGGGTGATCAGCGACAGGACGCGGTCGAGCGCGCCCGGGGGTGGACACCTCAGATGTTGCAATACCTCCAGGGTGATCAGTGACCACAAGGGGAGAATCTCTGAGTTTCTCGCCACAAGGTTGCAATACCTCCAGGGTGATCAGCGACCCGGCGCGCGCGGACGTTCTGGCCGGGATCGTTAGCGGTTGCAATACCTCCAGGGTGATCAGCGACCCGAGGCGTACCAGCTGTACCGGCTCGGCCGGGACTGTTGCAATACCTCCAGGGTGATCAGCGACCGTGTACGTCGGCGCCTTGCTCGCGCCGAGCAGCACACGTTGCAATACCTCCAGGGTGATCAGCGACCCTTGTACTCACGCAGAGCGTTCGCCACGGCCAAATCAGTTGCAATACCTCCAGGGTGATCAGCGACCCCGTTCAGGCCGCTGTCTATGCACGGCTGACGGGGTTGCAATACCTCCAGGGTGATCAGCGACCTCGGCGGACTATCCGGTGGACGTGATGGTGGGTGGGTTGCAATACCTCCAGGGTGATCAGCGACCCAGCCGGGACGGGTCCATAGCCGTAGCGTCCGCTGAAGTTGCAATACCTCCAGGGTGATCAGCGACCCTGTAAGAAGTCGCTGGCCACGATCAAGTTGCCCTCGTTGCAATACCTCCAGGGTGATCAGCGACCCTGTGGGGGATGGGCGGCGTGATCATCCACCACTGGTTGCAATACCTCCAGGGTGATCAGCGACCGTGTGGATCCACCAGCGGGACGGGGCGGACGGTTCACAGTTGCAATACCTCCAGGGTGATCAGCGACCCCAGCAGCGCGGCCGCCACCTGACGCGGCGCGTCCACGTTGCAATACCTCCAGGGTGATCAGCGACCCAGCAGAGTCGTCAACGTCTCGTGCGCCGGACGGGCCAGGTTGCAATACCTCCAGGGTGATCAGCGACCAGGACTTCGTTCGGCGAAACCGGCGCGAGCTGGCCTTGTTGCAATACCTCCAGGGTGATCAGCGACAGGCGGAGCGGGAGGCGCGCAGCGCTGGCCTCCCGTACGGGTTGCAATACCTCCAGGGTGATCAGCGACCCGAGGGTAAAGTCGCAGGTCAGAGCGACAGACAGCGCGGTCTGTGCGGTCGATTTTGCAGCAGTCCGGCGGTTGTGCAAGTGCGCAGGTCAGCGCGGTGCGAGTTCCCAGCCGAGAGGCTCCGTCCAGGCCAGTCGGCTGACCCGTGCGACGCATCGCTCTGGCTGTATCACTGAAGCGGCCGTGTCGCAGCGGACGGCGACCTTCAAGGCAAGTAGGCGCGTGGGAGAGAACCCTGGGGATTCGGGTCTGCATCACAGGACTGGACTGGTGTTACCTAGGTCTTGTCCTATGGTTTGGGTTTCTATGTGGTGCGGGGATCGCGTCCGGTAGATCAGGACGCTGTCGTAGCTCGGGTCGATGTGTTGTTTCAGCTCTTCTGTGAAGGTGCGGTGTTGGGCCGCGGATAGTTCTCCTTGGAAGACGCTGCGTTGGACCCAGTGCAGGTAGCGGCGGCAGGTCCGGAGGACCTGCGGGTTGCGTTCGGCGAGGGTGTCGTAGACGACTATGACGAACATCCTGGTTCACCACCATGGACGGAAGGCTTTGTAGGGCTTTCCTTCTAGACATAGGCGCACGATCTTCAGGGTCTCCAAGTGGATAAGTTCTTCGTAGGAGACTTTGCGTTTGAGAGATCTGTGGTGGACGGTGGTGGCGAGCTCGGCGCGGATGAGTTCGGCGACCTTCTTGCGGCCGGCGCGGCTGAGGGACGCCTGGTTGACGTCGCTTTCGAAGTCCGACGGGCGTAGGGCCTTCTGGGCGGCGGCACGGCGGAGGAGCCTTTCCGCGAACAGGGGTTTGAAGGGCTCGGCCAGGTCGAGGGCGAGAGTGTTGCGGCGCCGGTCGGTATCGGCGTGGAGGAAGCCCAGCGCGGGGTGGAGCGGTGTGCAGCGCAGGGCGGTGAGCACGCGGGCGTAGACGATCGAGTTGAGGTAGCTGATGAAGGCGTTCCCGGCGTTGGTGGGCGGTCGGCGGGTGCGCCCCTCAATGCGCAGCCATGCGGGGAGCAGAGTGTCGAGTACGGCCCAGGCGGTGCGCCGGAAGTTGCCTTCCGCCCCCATGAGTTCGTCGGGCGTTCGGCACTGGGACAGCTGCTCGTTCAGGCGGACCAGCGCGGTGTCGAGGAGATCGGTGTTCAGAGACCAGGCGATGTTGGCGGCAGTTGCGGCGATCAGGTCCCGGCCGACGGTGAGCCGGGTCTGCTCGTCGGCGGTGAGGGCGACCTGGCGGCGCAACACCTGGGCGGAGCTCATGTCCTCGGCCGGAGTGACGGCCCCGGCGTAGTTGCCGTAGTGGTCGAGCAGGTGGACGATCACGCCGTGCCGCGCGAGCAGGGAGACGGCCGAAGTGTTGATGTCGACATGATCGAAGGCGACCAGGTCGCGGATGTCGGTGATGGGGATCCGGATCGGGGTGTTGTCGGGCCGTTCGATGCGGATGCTGTTGTCTTCCCGGCGGATCCGGCAAGGTTCGGTGAGCCAATAGGTGCGGCCGGCGGCGGTCATGTCTCTGCCCAGCAGTAGTCGAGGTAGGAGCAGCCCCGGCAGCGTGAGCGAGGCAGCCGCGCGGGTGCTTCGGATTGTGCGATGACGTCTTGTGCTTGTCGCTCGGTGGCTTCTGCTCGTGCGCGGGCGCCGGCGTCCCACGGCACGTCGACCTTTCGGCGGATCACCGGGTAGTGGATGACGCCGCCTTGGACGTTCACGCCGCAGCGGTCCAGCAGGAGGCAGTAGTGCCGGACCTGGGCCGCATGTTGGTCCGACGGCTGACGCGACGATTTCGTCTCGTGGACGACGGCGCCGGTGGTCACCCAGTCGATCTTCGCTTCGCCGAGGTCGATGTCGCGGCGGCGCGTGTAGGTGGTGTCGTCGACGGCCTCGCCGTAGGCGACGGCCGCGCTGCGGTGCTCGGGACGGTAGCCGCGCGCGTACAACCACAGTTGGCGGGGGCAGTGCACCAGGTATTTGATGTGCACTCCTCCGATGTCGGGTCGGTTCACAACACTGTTTCCACAGGGACGGGGCTGCTGTTTGCCGTGCTGAGGTCCAAGCCGGTTTCGGTGCTGTAAGGGGCGTCGATGAGCCACAGCGGCGGGTGGCGTGCCCTGCGTGCATGGTCGCGGTCGAGGCGTGCGCGTCCGTCCTTGGCGAGACGGTGAAGCTGCGCGTACGAGACGGGGATGAGCAGGCCTGTCGCGAGAAGCGGATCCCCGTCCGAGCCGTTCAAGGTGTCGAAGTACTCCTCCGCGTCGCGTTCCAGGAGCACTTCGACCGTGTCGAACGCCTCAGTCAGTCCGGCGGCGTGTTCAGTGCGGTCATGGAACGGGTCGGTGAACGTCAGGAAGGAGTCGAAGAACTCGTCACGGTGGCGTGTGGCCTGCCGCGTCCACTCACGTCCCCAGTCGGTGTCGTAGGCGTGCCGGAGCCAGGTGTCGATGGTTTGCTCGGAGATCACCGGCTCGGGCGTGCGACGCAGTGCCGACAGGGCGGCGTGCAGCGCGTCCTCCTTGTAGGGGCGGGCGGTTTCGGGGAGGTGGACGCGGAACTCCACGGGGCCGTCGGGATGGCGGCCGCGCCGGTTGACGCGCCCCGCGCGCTGGGCGAGGGCTTCGATCGGGGCCAGTTCGGAGGCTCCGCGGTCGAAGTCCAGGCACAGGGAGACTTCGAGGACCTGCGTGGCGACGACCAGGCCGCCGCCTCGGTGTCCGGGCTCGCCGACCGATCGTTCAGGGTGACGCCGCAGAATCCGCCGTTCGATCTCGGCCCGGTCTTTGGCTCGGAAGCGGGAGTGCAGCAGGATCGCGGCGTCGGGGTCGTCGGGGCATGCGTGGTGCGCGGCCGGCGCCAGCTCCGCGTAGACGCGTTGGGCGGTGGCCACGGTGTTGGCGACGGCCAGCACGCTGTGCCCCTCGGCGAGCCAGGCGCGGAGGCGGGCCAGGCTGTCGGGCGCGTCGATCGGCTGGTCGTCCAGCACGAGTCGGTGCCGATCGGGTGCTGTGCCCGGGGGCGCTCGGTGGACGGTCACGTCCGCCAGCGTGTCCCTGATCAGTTCGATCATGGGTGGTGCGAGCGTGGCGGACAGGACGGCGACACGGCTGCCCAAATCCCGCCAGAGACGCATCGCCGCGCACAGCCGTCCGAAGGTCGCCGGGTCGTACGCGTGAAGTTCGTCCAAGGCGATGACGGCGTTGGCCTGTTCCAGGAGGAGGCTGGAATGGCTCGGCCCGGCGATCGCGGCGCGCAGCAGCTGGTGCGGGGTGGCGACGCGGACGCGCTGGGCGAACAGGCGCATGGCGTTGGCCTGGTCCCTGGCCTTCCGCGCCTCGGCTGGGCCCGGCGGGCAGTCGTCGGCGGTGGCCCGGGTGAGCAGGGTGCGGGCCGCGGTGGCGTGCAGGACGCCGATGTCGGGTTCGGCTGCCCCCGGCGGGGCCTGCAGGTCGCGGATGAACCGGTCGCGAGCGGCGTCGATCGAGGCGCGGTACGGCAGCACCCAGACCAGGCGCGGCCGTCCCGGCATGTCGTCGAGCTGCCGGGACGCCCACGCCAGCCCGGCCTCGGTCTTGCCGCTGCCGGTCGGCGCGCACAGGATCAGGTTTCCGACGGTGTCGGCTGTGGCCTGCTGGTGCGGGTACGGCGTGACCAACGTGCGGATGAAGTCGCGCGGCAGCGGCATGTGCTCCTGCAGCGGCACCTGGGCCGAGCCGGAACGATCGGCGAGCGTGACGGCGCCCTGCAGCAGGACGGCGACCAGCCCGTCTTCCGGCGGTACCGGCGACGACCAGTCGGCCTGAACGCGTTCGAAGGCGTCCCGCGCCAGCTCCCACAGTCGCCTTGTCTCGGAAGGCAGGGCGGTGACTCCGAGCTGCTCGGCCAACCACCGCAGCAGGGCGGTGTGCCGCGCCGCCGGCACCTGGACGCGGGGACGCCCTGGTCCCGCGTCAGGGTCGAAGCCGAACTTCTTCTTCCAGGCGGCCTCGGGCGGATACATCTCCCGGAGGTCGCGGCGGCTGGAGGACGTCAGGGGCAGATGGTGGAACGCCACCCCGGCCGTGATCATCTTGCGGTCGTCCGGCGGGAGGTGCCGGGTCAGCAGGTCCACGTAGGCGAGCGACAGCACCTCATGGCGTTCTCCCCACGGCTCGCCACCTGGGCGGAGCTGCCGTTGGAAGCCTTCGGCGACCTTCCCGGCGTCATGCAGGAGCGCCGCAGTCTCCACCTGCCTCCAGAACCCGGGGCGTGCGGCGAGGACGCCGGGTGAGGCGATGCGGCCGGCGACCGCCCGGGCGGCGTCGCGGACGGTCTCGCTGTGCTCGGTGAGCAGTTCGGGCCGCCCCAACTTGGATGCGCCCTTCGACTTGCCCAGCACTTGCGTCAGCTCCGCCTCGTCGAGGCGGCTTTGTTCCTGGCCGGACTGGTGCGGCTCACGGCCGACGTCTGGAGGCTCGTCGTCCCCTTCGGGCTCGAGCGTGTCCGCCGGGTCGACGGAGGAAGGCGCCAGCAGCCAGACCGCCTGGTCACCGTCGCGGTAGGCGCCCGTGACGGGTCGACTGTGTTCCGGTGGCTCCGCGCACCACAGGAAGTCGGCGAATCCTGTGCGCAAGCGGTCGCTGCTGACGTGGTCGGCGAGCCGCAGCAGGGTGCCCTGAGGGGCGTCGTGTCCGCCTACGGGAGCCAGCGCATGTCCGATGTGGGCGTCCTCGGCCGGGTGGAGCGTGACGTTGGTGACCGAGCGGACGTGGACCAGGTCCTGTGAACGTCCCAGCCGCAGCCCCCAGACGGGACGTCTCAGGGCGGCCGCGATCCGAGCCCCGTCCGGCAGTGGAATCCACAAGGTGACATGTACTCCGGTGAGGAAGGGCCGTTCGCGGACGGTCGTACTGCCCTTGCGTTTGCCGCCCCGACCTCCGATCGGAGGGTCGCCTCCGTCCGCCCAGACCAGGTGGTACGTCTCGACGTCGGTGCCGCGTCCGGTCGCGTGCGCGGACATGCCGAGGACCACCGATTCGGTGGGTCGTCCCGTGGCCGCCGCAAGCATGCCTCGCACCGTTGACGGCGGTGGGACCGGCAGGCACCGCGACACACCCGGGAACATGGGGTCGCGGAAGGACGCGACGGGTGCGTACAACTCGATCCTCACCGCGTCGATAGGGATGCGTTCGTCGTGAGTCATTCGAGTCCCGGGGCCAGGTCCGGCTTCTTCGGTGGCATGCCTGCTCGTCACCGTTCCGGGTCGTCGAACCAGGCGTCGTGGCGCCCGCTGCGGATCTCCTCGGCCAGTTCCCTCAGCATTGGGCGCGGATGGTCGACGACGACCTGCCCAGAGTCGGCGAGGTCGCCGAGATCGGCCTCGAACTGCTTGCGCATGATCTGGCGGTAGCCGGGACGCCAGCCGATCCGCACCGGCGTCTCCCACTCGCCGTCCCAGGCCCGCAGCTCCTCACGCAGGACGTCCGCGCGGACCTCCAGACCGGTGCCGTCTTCGGCGCCGTCCACGACGAACCCCAGCGGGTTGACGCCGCCGGCCATCGCGACCAGCGCGACCAGCACGGGCGTCCGGTCACCGTAATGGATCGCCTTCTTGGCGCCGCCCGTCAGGTCGGCCAGCGCCTCCAACAGCACCGCGACGCGCTCCCTGCGGATCTCCAACGGCAGCCGGACCGCCTGCTGCCCCCGGAACTCGACCGGCGTGGCCCCGACCTGCATCGCCGCGGCGGCCTGGAGCGCCTGTTGCTCGCTCAGGTAGTTGGCGCGGCCGGCGCCGTTCGCCACCGGCAGGGTGAACGTGCCGACGCGCGGGAGGTCCAGCAGGAACGGCGCGGCGAGGTCGGCGCTGTAGAACTCGTGAGAGTGCAGCACCGGCTCGTCGACACCGCGGGCCATGACACCGAAGTCGGTGGTGGGCTGGACGGGCTCCACCGCCATGAACGTGCCGACCATGAACGGCGAGTCGCGCAAGGTGGTGCCCTTGTCCGTCTTCGCACCGGCCTTCATGTAGCCGAACAGGTCGTCGTCCACGTAGGTGATCGGGTCGGCCGCCGTGTGCGCCTTCTGCGCCTTGCCCTGCGCCTTCCCGACCCGTTCGGTCGGCGACGGTGTCACGCCGGACGCAGCCATGGTGTCACGTAGCCACCGCCGGAACGCCTGGGCTGACACGTACGGGTACCACTCCCCGCGCACGCGCGCCTTCTTCACGGGAGCGGTGGTCGACTCGCCCTTGCCGTTGTTGGGCGCTCCGGCGGTGACCGCCAGAACGATCTTTCCCGCGAGGTAGCTCATCAGGCGTATGCCTCCTCGTAGTCGTCGCTGTCGCTTTGCTCCTGCTCGTCGTCCTGCTGATCGCCGGGCTCGCCGATCGGCACGTCGCGGACGATCAGCTCGGCCATGACGTCGAAGTAGAGCTGGCCGCGCGTCCGCCACCCCTGGGGGCCTTCGGCGAAGAGCAGCGGGAACAGCTCGTTGATCGGTTCCTGCGGCCGACCGTCCAATGCCAGCCGCGAACTGGCCTCCTTGAGCAGCCGGTACAGGTCGTAGGACCTGTCGACCGCGTGCCGGAACTCGTTGAACCGGCCACGGGTGGACTCCTTGGCGATCCAGTCCGCCAGCAGAGTCGCGACCGGCTTGAGCCGACCGGCGTCCATGTCGCACATCACCTCCAGATACAGCCGGCACAGGGCACGCCAGGCCAGCAACGTGCGCCGCGGGATCTTGTCGGGATCGCGGGCCAGCTCGACCAGCCGCTGCGGCAGTCGCTCGCCGTCTTCGTTTTCGCGATCGAACAGCAGCCGCGCCGCCGCGGTGGCTCCGTCCACGGCTTTCGCTCTGCCGCGCTGCGCACGCCCCAACGCGGATTGCAGCTTCGTCCACCCGTGATCGCACTGCGGATCGGCCCGCATGGCGCGCAGAAAACGCACCACGCCCAGCCGCGTGCTCGCCACCCGCAGCCAGGGGTCCTGGTTGTCGTTCTTGAACGTCCACAGTGTGGCCGCGCCACCGACGTCCCCGGCATGCTCGCGCAGCGCCTCCAGCGCCACCGCCTCGGGGCCGGCATCGGCGGGCAGGCCCTCGAAGCCCAGCTGGCGGATGCGGTCCGCACGCCGCAGGTTCGTGGCCGCATACCGGCGTTCGATGTTCTCGTCGTCGCAGGTCAGTACGGTGGCCGAGCCTTGGGTGACCCACGCCCCGTACGGCAGCGCCCACAACGCCACCCGGCAGCCGCGACAGACCGGCCATCCGGCCGTGCCCGGCGGCAGGACGTTGAGCGCCCGCGCCGATTCGAACAGCGGCAGTTCCGACTTGGACCACAACGTGCCGCACGGCGACTCACAGAACGTGCAGGGCAACGGCCGCGCGCCCGGCTCGTCCGCGTCGAACAGGGCTTTGACCTGCGGCAGCAGGACAGCGCGGTCACGGGACCGAGTGGCATGGGTCGGTTTGGAGTTGGGGTACAGCGCGAACAGCACCTTCCACCAGTCGTAGGCGGCGCTGGTGTTGTCCGCGGTGGCGGCGGTGACGACGTCGTCGACGACGCGTCCGGCCACGGCATCGAGGTCAGCAGGGGTGACGGCCTCGGGCCGTTCCCGCCCGGCCATCAACGTCACCGTCCAGACCCCGCAGTGCTGCACCGGGTGCCCGGACAGCCTCAGCTCTTCTCGCGGTGCGACCAGCGTCATCGGATCCACCCGAAGCCCTGGATGGAGCACACCCCGAGGCCCCAGTCGTAGAGGGCGTCCAACAGCGCCGGCGCGGCCGCGATGCGCATCTTGACGGTCGCCCCGACCCGCTTCTCCTTCTGCACGTTGAACAGCCGCCGTGGCCCGGCGTCCAGCACCTCCGCCTGCACGTCCGACGGCAGCCCGAGCATGTCGGCCTTGTGCCGGATGTTGTGCACGATGCGCTCGACGAAGTGCGGCTCGTCCGGCATCAGGTACCGTCCCTCATGCCTGACGAGGACAGGAGACACCGAGGAGAAAACGGCCTCCCCTGAGGAGTGGTCGGGGGTCTTCACCATCCGCACCCCCTTGATCGACAACGTCACGCCGCCCCACCGCAGCTTCTCGACGCCCGCGAGCGCCGCAAGCAGGCAACCGGCGATTCTCGGGATCGGCGACCCCAGCCACACCTCCCCTTCTGAGGAAGTGGTGTAAAGGCCCTTACGCGGCTTGGTCTTGCGGAAAAGCGGCGGCGATATCGCCACGGGGCGGAGGGGATGTCCCTGCCACCCGCTGTCGTGCAACATCGTGGCCAACTCGGGATCTTGAGAACGCAACAAGTGGTACACAACACCCCGAGCCGGACCATGAACGTCGTCCCAGTCCAAAACGTCCTTGTCCGCCGCCACGTCCACCCGGAACCGCACCGCGTCTTCCTCCCATCTCCACGGATTCACGGGCACCTGAGACAGAGGTAGCAGCCGCCGCCGACAGGACCTGGCACCATCTCGACGCCCCCAGCCCCAATGGCCACCGCTGGCCATCTCACCCGAATGCACCACCAGGTCCCCCAGTCCCTGCTAAGGCGCGCTCTTTCCACTCTCACCTACAACAGATGGACGAACCGCCTCGACCACCGACTACCAGCAACACAACCCCCAAGATCATCAAGGCAGTTGATCAACGTCTCGGCGGGAGTTCGACTATCAGCACCTGAGAAACAGCTGCCAGGACTACAAGCGGTCAGATCGGAAGAAATTGCACAAAAGTCCTTAAGGTAAGCGCGTCCTTGCAGACTGCAGAGAAAGGCATCCCAAGCCCAGGAGACCCGGCGCAGACGTGGCCTCAAGACTGACCCCTTCTAGACCCGCTGCAGACGTTACGGCGAGGCTGTCCCCCCTGCTGCAATGCCCGCAGGGTGATCAGCAGACCGAGCGGCGTACCCGTCGCGTTGTCCGCCGGGAACTAGTTGCGATCCCACAGATGATCAGTGCCCCCTGGCTCCAGGACGCCCGGGACTCTGGGCGGACCGACGCGTTGGATACCTCCAGGGTGATCAGCGGACCAGGCGCGTCTCGCCCGTGAGGCGCGCGCGAAGGCGCTGCGATACCCCTGGGGTGATCAGCGGACCCGCACGGGAGCGGTGAACTCAGCCAGCGCCAACACCGCAGGTTGCGATACCTCCAGGGTGATCAGCGGACTAGAAAGCGCCGTCCGCAGAGCAACCACCGTGTGTTGCGATACCTCCAGGGTGATCAGCGGACGAGCCTTCGCACGCGGGAGCCCGTTAGACCTCCAGCCATGTTGCGATACCTCCAGGGTGATCAGCGGACTCGAGCCGCCGGGAAACAAGCCGCGCGGCCGTCGCGGGTTGCGATACCTCCAGGGTGATCAGCGGACGGCCCTGACCTGAAAGCGTCCGGACGGGTCCCGTCGGAGTTGCGATACCTCCAGGGTGATCAGCTGACTGCACCACTCCAGGCTGTTCTTACAGGCGCCGCCAGCGTTGCGATACCTCCAGGGTGATCAGCGGACACCGGGTCGGACTGGGCACGGTCGTCGGCCTGCCGTTGCGATACCTCCAGGGTGATCAGCGGACTCGAGCCGCCGGGAAACAAGCCGCGCGGCCGTCGCGGGTTGCGATACCTCCAGGGTGATCAGCGGACCAGGTAGTGATGGCACGCACGGCGCAACCGGGGTGGGCGTTGCGATACCTCCAGGGTGATCAGCGGACGGCTGGGGACAGAAGTCGGACCCCTCCCCGCGTCTCCGTTGCGATACCTCCAGGGTGATCAGCGGACTACTTCCCGACCGCTTGCTTCACCTGCGGGATCGGGAGGTTGCGATACCTCCAGGGTGATCAGCGGACTTGATGATCTCCTGGATGCGCTCCCGGGCGCGCGGTTGCGATACCTCCAGGGTGATCAGCGGACGTGATGAGCCTCATTGACCGAGGGTTCCGCTTCTACTTGTTGCGATACCTCCAGGGTGATCAGCGGACGTTGACCACCAGCGCCGCGATTTCCTTGAGCTTCGGAGGTTGCGATACCTCCAGGGTGATCAGCGGACTGGCGTGTGACCACGGGGGACCCGCTGGTTGCGTCGGGTTGCGATACCTCCAGGGTGATCAGCGGACCCGATTTTGTCCGTTTTGACGCGCTGGGCGGGGGTGAGTGTTGCGATACCTCCAGGGTGATCAGCGGACCAGGGCATGGTTGACGCCATGCTGGTTTACAAGGGCGTGTTGCGATACCTCCAGGGTGATCAGCGGACGTGACGGTGGTTGACCGGACGCGGTGGGTGCGCACGCGTTGCGATACCTCCAGGGTGATCAGCGGACACGTAAACCCGGGGGCGTAAACAGCCCTGTCTACTACTTGCGTTGCGATACCTCCAGGGTGATCAGCGGACGCCCAGGCCATCCCCGTCACGAAGGAAACGCAGATGTTGCGATACCTCCAGGGTGATCAGCGGACCCGAGGGTAAAGTCGCAGGTCACAGCGGCAGCTCGGGCGCCGCGGACGACAGTTTTTGCAGCAGTCCGGCGGTTGTGCAAGTGCGCAGGTCAGACGGGTAACGGATGCGGTCGGCGGAGGCTTCGACACGACTGCTCCCGCATCATGACGTCTCGGCGAGTTGGATGGTCCAATCAAGGCCTGCCTTGGCGACTTCACGGGCTAGCTGGTTGATCAGGTCATGAGCCTTCTCCGGAGTGAGGTGCAGGGAGCGGGCAGCCGTCTGCACCGGGACGGTGGGGTGGGCTCTGTCGGCTTCGCATATGGATTTGATGATGGCGCGATAGGCGGCCCCGGTGGTCGGATCTGCGAGTATCTTGCGCAAGCGACTGCGGGAAACCTCTCTATCGCCGGCTTGCTCTAGAAGGGTCTGCGGGTCTATGGCTTGGTCAACAGTCGGCCCAAGAGTGAGATCGTCGATGTTGGCGTGGTAGAAGGCCGGGTTCGTCTTCCGTAGGGCGATGAGGGCGTCGCGCAGGCGCCAGGTCGCCTCTGCACGGGAGAGATCGTGCCGCTGGCGCAGGTCGTCGGGAACCTCGAACAGGGTTGTGGTCCCGCGGCGGACGGCGAAAACGGCGTAGATGAGCATGTCGAGCATGACGGGGTCGCTGCGGAGCGGGGCGGCCCACGCGGCTTGACGCAGGTCCCGGTCAGGGTGGGCGGCGGCGCCGCGCTGAACAGCGTCCGCGCGTCTGGTGCGCTCCTCCAGGTAACGGACCGGGTAGTGGACCAGTTGGGCGCGAGCCGCCCGCAACCAGGGATGCTCTCGTTTGCTGGGACGACGACGTAGAGCCGGAGCCAAGGCGGCGGTGTCCTCGTACTGAGCCTGCGGTGACGTGACGTGGGTGCGCAGCAGGACCAGTTCACGGACGGGTTCGCCGGAACGCGTCGTGGGGATGGGGCCCTTGAGTGCGGAACGAAGCCGTTGGAAGGCGGACAGTCGGAGGTCGTCGAATGTCGCCTCGCAGTCGTCGCACCAGCGTTGCCCCATGGGGGCGTAGCAGGGGCGGCCGGCGTGTCGGGCACGGTGCAGGGGTCCGCGGGCAACGTCGCGAAGCGCTGGCGAAGTGAGGATGTCGAAGGCGTCGAAGGCGACCGCGTCGTCGCGGTCGGCGAGATGAGCGAGTGGCCGCAACTATCCCTCCTGAGGGCATGAGCGACTAGGCCGTGCCCCGGGTGCGGCACCCGGTGACCGGCCTCCTCAGGAGGTGCGGAGACTCCGCGATCGCTCTTCGGCCGTAGCCGTCGAACGGTTAGTCAGTATCAGGTCAGTGCAAGGAAGTGGTCAAGGAAGGCTTGCGGCGAGTCGGTGGAGTTCGGCCCATACACGTTCGTACTGGAGGAAGAGGGCGTCATCCTTGCCGGTGTGATCGTTGCCGCCTAGGTCTGCGATGGCGCGAGCGAGCAGCTGGGCGATGTGGTGTTTGGTGGGTGGCAGGACGGCGGCATCACGGCGCTGCCTCAGCTTGTCCAGCAGGTGGGCGTAGGGCGACGCGTTGCGCAGGCGTTCCAGTTCCCGGAGTGCGGGCGACGTGGCCTTGATGTGCTGCCACGTCTGCCAGTCGAACAGCGACGGGCGTAGGGACTCTATGGCCAGGTGGCACGCAGGCCAGGGCTCCGCCGACAGAACGCGGGTCACCAGGTACAGGCGCTGCCGGGCGAGGGTCCGGCGTGCGGCTAGGTCGACGGCCGGATCTGGGTCACCGTATAGGTGACGGTGCAGCCGGGCGGTGGCTTCACGCACTGAGTCCACACGTGGGGAGCCTTGCTCAAGAAGGCGCAAGGCCGTGAGGACGTCCAAGCGTTGGAGCGCACCTTTGGCAAGGCGGGCCACGAGTGGGTCTGCTCCTAGGCGGCGTAGGACTCGCCCACCCTTGCGCAGGATCGGTTGGACGCCTCGGTCGCGGCTGAGTTCTCCAACACGCAGGATGCATGCAGCCGTCAAGGACCATTCGACGCCGGCGGCGATCATTCCATGACCGATGACCGGCTTGCCGGGATTGATGATGAGGATCACCTCGTCGACGTCGCGCAGACTGCCGGAGCCGGAGCGGCCGGTCGGCGGGCCCGCGGCTTCCAATGCGGTCCGGATGCGTGCGCGTACTTCGTCTACATCTCCCGGGCCGGTTGGGAGGGGTGACACGACTTCGGCTTCACCGTCAACCTCGGAGAGGAAGGAGCGGGCCCACGTCGCCAGTGTGCGGGCGCGATCGGCGGACTCGGAGCTGGCAAGCAGGCGGAGCCGGACGCGCCCGCGCCGCGGAAGGCCATCTCGGCAGGCGGACGCCCATGAGATCACCTTGCGCAGCGCCTCCATGTCTTGGCGGTCGAAGTCGCGGTCGTCTCTCGGAAGGCCGACCCCCATCAGGACGAGCACGTCGCCGCTGCCCAGAACCGGCCAGGCCGTCCTGTTCCGACTGCTGACCAGGCGTGGAACGAGGTCTCCGCGCTCCCATGCCTCCGCTTGCTCAATGACCGTGGCGGGGAGCGGCCCCGAGAAGCGTGCGTTGTGAGTGGCCGCCGCCGCATAGAACTGTTCCAGGTCGGTATCTCGCAGCATCGCCGCGCATTGGCCGGTGACGGTGCGCGGCAAGCGTTGACGGGCTCGGCGGATCAGCGTGGCAGTGCCGCGTTCGACGTCCCTGCGCGTCAAGCGTGCCACCAGGTCGGTGATGGCCTCACGGGTCTGACGCGGCAGCTTCTCTCGTTCGCGTTCGAGACGCCTGGACAGTTGCTCGCCGAACCAAGCTCGCAGAAGGGACTGGTCGATGACCTCTCCCCGCGCGGCGCGCTCGAAGAAAGCCGCCTGGACTGTCGGCCAGAGTTCAGCGAGCTTCGCGAGTTGACCCGACGTGAGGCCAGCCACTCCACAGGTCTGGGCCGCTTGAACGGCTGGGCCGGTGTCGGCCCGTTGCCGCGCGGCCAGCAGACGCCAGATTTCGGCTCCGTCGGGGTCCAGTTCAGCGAGTTCGTCCCAGAAGCGGTGTCGCAGCAACCAGTCGTACAGCCGATCTCTGGGGTCGATCAGGTCGGTGAGCCGGTAAGCGGAGGCTACGTCGTCGACGGGCACCAGGGTCGCGGGCACGTCCGCTTCGAGAGCGGCCATGAGGGCTCCGACCCCGAGGGCGAAGGAGCCCGCCCCGAACGTCAGCAGACATTCGGCAGGCTTCATGTCTGCGAGGACCGCCCTACACGGACCTACAGAATGGCGGATCGTCGGCTCTGCGATTTCCGCGACGCGAACATGTACGGGGCTGGACTGACGGCCGAACGCGCTGGGCAGATGGCACAGCGCGCGGCGCAGGTCATGCGCATGGGCGGCGTACGGCTTCACACCGGGCCGGTGGGAGTTCACCGTGCCGAGCAATACAACCGCGTCGACATCGAGCCCAGCGGCGGCCAGGCCGTCGAATACCTTCCGCAGTGGGCGATCACCACGGCGGGCAGCGTCCAACCCCTCGATGAAGTCCGCTGGTACCTCGAGGGAGGACTTCTGCGAGAAGATCAGATCACCACTGCCGACAGGGTGAAACAACACCGTCTTGACCGGAGCAGCCTCTGCCCCCTGCGCCGCGTCGGCCGTCCCAGGCTCGCACTTATGAACGGTCAGCAACACCAACCCCGAACGCCCACGACTCCCCACCCATTGTGGCCCTCTGGGCCGACTGAAGGGCGGTGATGGGCACCTTGGTTCTCGGACCCGTTCGACACGCGACGGCAGCGCCAACACCAGAGCGAGGGGGCGGCACGTACGGCCTGTCAGCGTCGAGGGCGACCGCGGGCGGTGGTGATAGCTCCAGGTGATCAGCAGACATGGGCTCACTCCCGGAGTGGCCCGTCACAAGATGCAAGGCCCATGTCCGAACGTGATGTGCTCATTCCCGTCGGGAAAACGCTCACGTAGACCAGTGACACAAGCTGGCCGAGAAACCCTTCGGAAGATCGCGGGAGAAGGTTTGGGGCCGGCCCACGGCCGCCTTCCCTCTGCGAGCTCGCCCCCGGCCACGAGGGGCCTCACAGCTGATCGACACGGTGGTCTGAGCTGCGGATCGGGCCGCTGCTGAGGGACGCCGCGGACTGTGGAAGTCCGGGCCGTTGGTGACGGCACCACGGAAGTGGACCGCGCCGCCCTGGAGGAGTCGTACACACACGTCCTGTGCGGGGCCGGTGAGGCGACCGAGGGCTGTTGCTGACCGGAGGCGCGGCTGACGGAGGCAAGGAGGCATGGCTGATGCCGGCATGGGGCATGGTTGCGGCCGGGAGACGACTCCTAACGCCGAGAATCCTGGTTCCAGGACGCCATGGCGGGATTCTCTGTCATACGTCTGGTCGCGGTGCCCCGGTCAGGTTATGGCGGACCGGGGCACCGCATGCCGATGTGATTTGCGCAAGAACCTTCATGATCACGGTGCACGCCTGCTGATCCTTGCGGCAGTGAGCCCACCGGGATACTCGGCGAGTCACTGCTTGACGTCGGGTCCC
The DNA here is from genome assembly GCA_003001795.1 of Actinomadura viridilutea. Classification (GTDB taxonomy): domain Bacteria; phylum Actinomycetota; class Actinomycetes; order Streptosporangiales; family Streptosporangiaceae; genus Spirillospora; species Spirillospora viridilutea. The sequence continues at coordinate 35,351 of PVNI01000005.1, forward strand.
ACGGATGCCTCGAAGCTGCGCGAGGTGGCGGACGTGAGTGGTGCGAGGGCGGCGGTCACGGACCGGCGGCCGTTGCGATACCTCCAGGGTGATCAGCGGACCTCGTCGCCGGGTCCCGCACCTGGCGGGACCAGTTGCGATACCTCCAGGGTGATCAGCGGACGCCACGAGATGTGGCCATGCCCCACCATCAGCGCGCTGTTGCGATACCTCCAGAGTGATCAGCGGACCTTCGCCGGGCGGAAGGTCGCGCACCGGCCGGGGCGGTTGCGATACCTCCAGGGTGATCAGCGGACCCGAGATCGTCGACGACGACGCCCCGACCACCGGCACCAGTTGCGATACCTCCAGGGTGATCAGCGGACGGGCTGGCAGTCTTGAGCGCACTATCGCTGCGCTGGAGTTGCGATACCTCCAGGGTGATCAGCGGACGGGCTGGCAGTCTTGAGCGCACTATCGCTGCGCTGGAGTTGCGATACCTCCAGGGTGATCAGCGGACGGGCTGGCAGTCTTGAGCGCACTATCGCTGCGCTGGAGTTGCGATACCTCCAGGGTGATCAGCGGACAAGCTCCGCCGCCGTGACGGCAGTGCAGGCCTTGCGTTGCGATACCTCCAGGGTGATCAGCGGACACGTCGCCATCGGCCACGCCCGCCGGCTTGTTGATGTTGCGATACCTCCAGGGTGATCAGCGGACTCGAGGCCAGCGGCGGCCTCAACAGCGACCCGCTCACGTTGCGATACCTCCAGGGTGATCAGCGGACCCGAGGACAAAGAGGCCGGGAGGTTCCTGGTCGCCTTGTTGCGATACCTCCAGGGTGATCAGCGGACAGGCGCTGTACCGCACCGCGGGCGGCCGGTACGTCATGTTGCGATACCTCCAGGGTGATCAGCGGACAGGGGCGCCGCGAGTGGGACGGTCACAACATGGTGTTGCGATACCTCCAGGGTGATCAGCGGACCGGCACCCGTCCCGTCGGTGAGGGTGATCTGCTGGGGTTGCGATACCTCCAGGGTGATCAGCGGACCCGGGAGATCCTGGATGCCCGCATTGACGCGTACGAGGACGGTTGCGATACCTCCAGGGTGATCAGCGGACCCGAGGGTAAAGTCGCAGGTCATAGCGACAGTTCGGGGGCCGTAGACGACAGTTTTTGCAGCAGTCCGGCGGTTATGCAACTGTGCAGGTCAGACGGGTATGAGACCGGCTGTGGAAGGCCACCGAGAGATGGGTCGTCGAACGCCCGCTGCGTGCTGAGGCGGTGTTGAGGTGAGTCCGCAACACTCCACTCCGAGAAGGACGCTGAGCTGCAGGATGCTGACAAACACGGACCTCAGCATGGGCCGTCGACCACCAAGGAGGAGTTGCCTGGTCCACCGGATAGCGTCGCACTTCCCACGCCGGAACCAGAGTGACTGCGGCGACGGCGACGCCAGCCACGACGTGTTGCTGGAAGACCTTCGTGGACGCAGGGTGGGCCGTTTCGGGTCAGCACGAAGCCGCCTGGCAAGCGCGCTTCGATGTCTCGATTGATCAACGCTTGGCCCGTTGTTTCTTGTCGCTTTCGGAACGCTCTTCCTTGAAGGTTGGGAGTGGGGTCCGGTCCCGGTCCTCTGCCGCGGGGAGAGAGCGTCCGCGGCCTTTCGCCATCTTGAGCTTCTTGTGCTCGTCCTTGGCCGTTTTCTCGTTAGCTGTGAACCAGGCGTAGGAGCGGCCGCGCGGGTCCGGGGGTGTGGGCACGCCGGGAGCGAGCTTGTCGGGGTGGGCGCGGGGATAGCGGACGGGTAGCTCCGGTACGCCCGAGGCCGCCGCGAGGAAGGCGGCTTTCACGTGGCGCAGGGATTCGTGGCCGAGCAGGTCTTCGAACGCCTGCCGGCACTTGTCGTAGACGGGTCGAGGATCAGCGTCAGGGAGTTCGCCGGAGAGACTTCGGTAGTACTCGGACCACTGGTCGCCGCTGAGCAGGCTCGTCCCGCTGAAGTCGATGTGGAGCCGTACGCTGCCGAACCCCAAGGGCTTGCCCAGGCCGAGCCGGTGGAAGTGGTCGCGTGGCAGGGACAGCAGCCACAGCAGCGCACCGAGTTCCACTTCGTCCAGGTCTTGGACGTGGATGTCAAAGGAGAAGGTGACTCCTTGGTTGACCCAGCCGCGGATGGAGCGGTTCTGGTTGTCGCGCTGCTCATGGGCGGTGGTCTTGAAGCCGCGCTTGTCCCGGGTCGGCTGAAGGTCGTCTTCGTTCTCGGGCTTGCGTGGGCGGCGGTATTCGCGGAAGCCCACGCCCCCCGCGACTGAAGACTGGGTGGGATCCAGGCCTGGCCCTGGCTCCTGCCAGTACTTGGGCCTGTCGGCGACCCTTGCGTGGTGCCAGTAGACCTTGCGGCCGCGTAGGCCGCGGTCGCCAAGGTACAGGTCGTGTTTCATGATGCCGTCGGGGACGGGACGGTGCGGAGCGTCCGGGCTTTCCGCCAGGTAGAAGCGGCCCTGGCTGGGTTTGGGCTGGCTCAGGATGGCCAGCGGCAGTCCCTCGCCGTCGAACCGGGTGACGGCCTCGTCTGCCGACTTGTCGCAAGTGACCGGGCCGATGCGCAGGTGTCCGCGGTAGGCGGCGGGTCGAGTGCCTGAGCCTTGTGGGGCCACCCAGCCGAACACCCGGTCGGCCGGGGACAGTTCGTCGTAGGTGCGCGCAGGGTGCAGCGATTCCGGCAGCATCTCGGCGGGCGTCTTGGCGGAGATGTCACGCGGGATCAGCACAGGGTAGAGCCCCAGGACCTTGCCATCCTCTATCCGCGCGTAGCACAGGGTGCCGGGCTTCAGCTTCCTGCGTTCCTCGTCCACCAGGTGAGGGCTCCAGGCGAGCTTGCCGATCTCATTGGCGATGTATTCGTCCGCTCTGTACGTACAGCCGTTCACCTGGCGTTCGTGGAGCTCCTTGTCGGTGTGCGCGTCGATGTAGCTGGCCATCAGCGCGTTCCAGCGCCTCACGACGCCTTCGCCTCGCGCGGTCTTGGGTTTCCTTCCACCGCGAGGGGCGCGGTAGAACACCCTCTCGTACTTCTTGTCCACCGCGTTGCGGCCTGTGATGTACGCGTACCCCTCGACGACCCGCTCACCTGTGTAGTTCGGCGGCACGATGGACAAGACCTTGTACCCGCTGCGTTGTCCCTTGATACAAGCTCTCACCTTCTCGCCATGATTGGGCAGGCGATCGTTGAGCAGGGCACCCTTGTACTTGTTGAGGGCGTCTTCATAGGCGGGGAGCCAGCCCTGCTCGAGAATCTCGACTTCGACTTCGTCCGGGTCCTCTGAGACGGACCTGACGCGGACGGGGGTCATGTCCAGCGCGTCGTCCGCGATGCGGCGCCAGCCGAGGGGGCGGGTGTGCGGGCCGTCGTGGACGTCGAAGACGCCGAAGCGGGAATTGGTGATCGCCTCGTAGGCCGAGCGCAGCATGCCTTTGACGGCGGTGGCGGGCAGGTGCGGCCTGCCGTCGCGGGTCAGCACCGGGTAGACGAAGTGGTCGTCGCCGATGTGCTGGGCGCGGGCGGTGTCGAGCAGGAGCAGCGGCGTTTTCACCGTGAGGACGACCTTGATCTTCCCGGTCCAGCGGTCGGGGTGCAGCCGGTGGTGGCCGAGCGGGCGGCGGTCGCGCAACGGCTCGGGCAGGTTCTCTCGAGGGAAGGCCGGCACGAACGTGTAAGGGTTGAGGAACTCGTCCAGGCCGTGCTGGTCGGTCATGAGGCGTCCCCAGGTCGGGCGGTTTCCAGGTGCAGCAGGCGTTCTTCGGCCACGTAGGCGTTGCCGTGCTCGGGGTCGCGGGCGACGTATTCGCGGGTCACGAGCACGGCGCGTTCACCGGCGGGAACCGTGGCCGGGACGTCGAGGGCTCCGATGCGGGCCGAGGTCAGGGTCGTCCAGCCGGTGTCGTGGTGGGCGGCGGCGCGTCCCCAGAGCAGATATTCGCCGCGGAGGACGTCCACGGCTCGGATGGGTTCGTGGCGCTCTTCGAACTGTTCGGGGAGCGCGGCGGCGTCCTCCGTGAGCGTCACGGCGCGTCCGTGTCCGTCGTCGATGTTCAGCCAGCGCAACTCGACGTCGTCGGAGAAGACGCGGGCGTCGAATACCTCCTCTAGAGGGACTGAGCCGTCGCGCAATGAGACGCGGCCGTCGTCGACGCGGGCGACGTAGTAGCGGCGCGGCGTCTGGAACAAACCGATCGACGTGCCGGGCGGGGCGGCGTGCCGCAGAGCCCAGTCGAGGGTGACGCCGTCGCGGGCGGCGGAGAACAGCATCATGCGGCGCTCTCCAGGTAGGCGGTCCAGGCCTGTTGCAGGGCGGGGTCGGTGAGAACTTCGTCCAACGTCGCACCGTCCCAGCGCCAGCCGGTGAACGTGATCGATTCGACGATGACGTCTCCGAAGCCGCGGTTGACCATGCCTCCGAGCGGGAGCCGGTGCTGCCGCAGATCGCGGAGGACGAGCAGGACCAGCGCCAGTGCCGTCTCGCGGTAGCGGCCGAGACGGGTCAGGTCGATGGTGAGCCGGATCGGCTCCCATTTGACCCCGTGAGGTTCCAGGACGCTGAACAGACGGCCGTGTGCGGCGCCGCCCGTCCAGCGGTCGATGGCGACGTGGTCGGCTTGGTCCATGCCGCGTTCGGCGAGGCGGTCGCGCACACTGTCGGGCAGCCTGGGACGTTCGGTGGGGTCGGACGCGGCGTCGTCCGTGCCGAGCGTCAGAGCATCCCAGAGTTCAGACGGCACCTCGGTACGGCTGGTGCAGTCGTCGGCCAGGAGGGCGCCGGCACCCCAGGGGTGCGTGTCGTCGCCAGTGGACGAGGTGCGGGCGGTGCCGAACAGGGCCTTCACCGCGTCGAGTTCGTCGAGCTGGTCGCGGAAGGCTTCGCTGTGGTGACGGGCGGACCCGGTCGGCTCGGCGATGCGTGCGTCCACGCCCCGGACGGTGCGTTCGATGAATTCCGCGTGGCTGCGCAGCGCTCCTTTGATCGAACTGCCGCTGAGGGTCAGGACGAGCGCATCGCGGCCCAGTCGGCGGGTGGTGAGCGGCAGCGCGCCGATCGAGGCGCCTTCCTGTCCCGCACGCACCATGACGGGTGCGGCGGGTCGCCACTCGACGCGGATGGTCAGGGTCTCCCGGCGGGGCGGCAGTTCCGGGTCTGCGGAGGGCGTCTCGGTGGGGGTGACGGGCGCCGACTCACCGCGGAGCAGGGCGAAGAGGCCGTCCGGGCTGGTGAAGTCGTGTTCCTGCACGGAGAGCGGCGACGGCAGCAGTTCCACGACGCCCAGGCCGCGGCCGGTTGCGGCGCCCAGCCGGATTTCGGCAGCGGCCAGTGCCGCGATCAGGGTGTGCAGCCGGGCCCGGTCACGCTGGCGGTCGGCGTCAGTGGTCTCGATGTCGAGTTCGAACCGCAGGTAGGCGCCGGGTGGGACGATCGTGCGGGCGTACAGGATCTCGGAGGCGGCGGTGCCGGTGACGCGGTCGATGCCGACGCCGGGGCGGGACTCCAGCGTCGAGGGGTCGATGGGGTCGGCCGGCAGTCCGTCGGCGTCGGTGGCGGTGCTCGCGGCGATGACGCCGTCGCGGACGACGACGCGGCTGGCGTGGCCGCGGTCGGGGTCGGTGTCGTCGATGAATCCCCACAGTTCGTTGAGGGCGTCGTCCGCGGCGCCACGCATCCAGGCGCGCAGAGCCCCGGCCAAGCTGGTGCCGGGAACGTAGACGCGGCCTTGTCCGTCGACGGCGACGGGCAGCGCCTCGGCAGGGTCCACGGCGATGCCGCCGACGTGCAGCGGCGTCTTGGTGCGCAGCCAGCCGCGCACGCGCAGCCGCACTTCCAGCGGGCGTCCGACGCGATCCGTCATGACCGTCCCGCCTGTTCCAGCACGGCCGCCCGTTCCTGGCGGGCGAGCCTGCGCGTGTGGGCGGCCACGCACGCGGTGAGCAGGGTGCGCAACGCTTCGGGACGCAGTTCTCTTCGCAACTGTTGCTCCGCGTCCTTGGTAAGGAACAGTTCGGGGGTGGGGAGGCCGAGTACGTCCCACACCTTGTCCTCGTCCACCAGCAACGCCTCCAAAGCCTGCTGGACCTGCGGCGCGTCCCAGCGGGCCGTAAGTCGGGCGATGCGCCGTCGTATGTCGTCCGGCTCGGCGTCGAGCCTCGTCAGCAGGGACCGGATGGAGTTGAGGCGGCTCGCGCTCAGCTCGGTCAGCCCGTGCAGCACCTCGTTGTCGGCATCAGCTGCGCATTGCTCCGCGCGGCGTCGGATCTCCGCGCGCCAGGCGGCCCGCTCGATGACCCGGGCCTCCTTGTGACCGGCCTCGTCGGGTCCCAGCAGCCGCGCTCTGCCGCTCGGATCAGTCTCCGCCTCGGCGGTCCCCAGCAGCTGCGCTTTGCCGTTCGGGTCGGCCTCCGGCTCGGGATCCTTCTGCTCTCGGCGCGTCATTGGGGCCGTGAGCAGCGGGTCATTGAAGCGCACCTGGCCGAACCCTTCTCCCCGCCGAAGCCCCACGCCGGCCAGTTCGACCGCGCTCAGTGCCTTGGCTGGAATCCGGCCATTGGTCACGCGGAAGGTCAGGCAGCCGCCTGCGGCGAGGCCCAGTAGGGACGGGCGAGGCAGCCGCCACGCGGTGTGCCATGAGTCGGTGCGGGCCACGTCATAGGCGTTGGCCATTCCGTTGTCGGAGCGGTGCGGCTCCAAGCGGACGTCCGTGGCGCCTGCGGCGGTGAAGGCGTCCTGCAGGGCGCGGGCGAGGTCGGCGGGGTCGCCGCTGGGATTGAGCCTCGGGCCGAGTACCAGCACGTCGGACAGCAGCCAGACGCGCAGGAGGTCCCCCTCACGCAACGCGTCCTGCTCGGGCCGAGGCGACTGGTCCTGTATGGGACGAGCCTTTACCCGCACCAGCCCGTAGTCGTCCTTGCGGGAACGGCCCAACCGCCACGTCGAGGGAAGCCGCTCGTGCCATCCCTTCGGCAGGATTCCAGTCCTGACGCGGATCTCGGCGGCCAGCTCGGTGCCCGGCTCGAGCGCCTGGTACACGTAGACGCCGCCGAGATCGCTCGTGGGCCGCTGCTTGTGGTCATGGACGGTGTTGTGCATGCGCAGCACGAAGTTCGGCCGCGCCACCGAGATCGGCCCGTCGGAGTCCGCGGGGACGTAGCCCGCGCGGAACCGTTCGACCGGCTCGTCGGGCTTTTGCACCATGCGGTTGATGAGCCTGCCGGGCTCGTCCTTGACACGCGCCAGGACACCCGGCACCGGGCGTCCGCGGCCGCCGCCGACCACGGGCGTCGCGGGTGTGACCACCAGGTCGCCGCGTCGGGCCGCCGCCGCGGCCGCCGCCGAATCGAGATGCCTGAGCACCGCGGGCAGCAGCATCCAGCCGGGGATGTGGTCGCGGCCGATATCAAGGTTGCCAAGCGCGCGATCGTGGGCCAGCAGCGGCGTTTCCAGGGTGAACGTCAATGCCACCCGCTCCCAGGAGGCGTCGTCGCTGCTCTGATGGCGTTCGGGTTCGCAATCCGCGACGGCCGGGGGCGGAGGCGGCGCTGCAGGGTCTTGGGCCAGTTGTTGCAGGCGCTCCATGCTCGGCGGTGCTTCCGATGCCGTCAGTTCCAGGCGGCATCGTCCGGCGCCGCGGCGCCGTTTGCCTCCGATGCTTTCCAGGAGCTCGGCGCCGATCCACAAGAGACCCAAGGCGCAGGCGCGCTGGTCGGGGTCGAGCGCTTCCGCGCCGTGCAGCTCGGCGGCGCCGGTCAGGGTGAGACCGCCGCGCGCCATCTCCTCGTATCGCAACTTGTCGTCGGCGGCGGCGCCGGTCCGCGCGTCGATGGCGACGCCGGGTTTGACGAACGTCACCGCTTCCAGCAGCTGCGGCCGGTCGGCCAGAACTTCGCCCAGCCGGCCGGGGAAGCTCAGCGCCCCCTCCAACATGAGCGCCGCCGGGCGAGGTGCGTGGACCGCCTGCTCCGGAGCCCGCGCCTCCTCGTCCACCCGGCTAGGCGACTGGGTGCCGAACAGGTACTCCACCCAGTCGTGCCACACCCCCGTCGGGCCGGAGTCCAACGCCGACGCCGCGACCTCGCAGGCGTCACGCCACACCCCGATCAGCGTCTTGGCGGGCACGAACGGCAGGCCCCGGCCGTCCCGCTGCACGACCCGGTCGACAAGACCGTGCCTGGCGGTGCCGGTGCCGATGTGCCAGTCGCTGAGCATCCGCAGCCGAAGCTCCAGCCGGATGCCGTTCGCCGTCGGATCCGCGGTCACGGGGCCACCTCCACCGGCTCGTCCTCGTGGTGGAAGTCCGGCAGGAAGTCCTCGGCGTCCATGGCGTCCAGCAGGCCGGTGACGGGCGTGCCGTCGTCCTCCCAGAACAGCGACTCGTCAGGCCCGGTGAGGTCGCGGACGAGCGCCGGGTCGTCCAGTCGTTCGCGCAGCAAGGTGAACCGGGCGTCGGCGACCTCCCTGCCGAGGAAGAGCCCGGTGCGCAGTTCGTGGGCCTGACTGCGCGGCAGCCGCCGCTCGCCCCCGTCCGTGCGGGACAAGGCCGCCACCCGGCGGCGCAAATCCGCCCAACGGCGCCCCCGGAGCCACTCGTCCGGATCGCCGGGCTCCTCCAGTACGTACGGCTGCGCGGTGAGGCGGGCGCCGTCCACCGTCAGACCGGCACGCAGCCGCTTGAGATCCGCGAATGCGCTCTCGTACAGCACATGGAACGACAGCGCGCACCGTTCCCGCCCGAGCCTCCGCTTGACGGTTTTGGCCTCACGGGTCAGCTCTTCGGAGAGCTGGACGGCGCTGTGGAACGGATACTGCCGCTTAACGATCGCGACGCCGGCGCACGCGCCCAGCGAGGGCTGCCCCACCAGCTCCAGCAGACCGCCGACGTCCTCATGCTCGCGCGCACGCTTCGCGAACTCCCGCAGATACCGCTCGGCGAAGCGCAACGCGATCTTTCCGTCGCACACCACCGTCAGGTCGTCGCCGCCGATCACCAGCGGCAGCACCGGAGGCAGGTCGCCGCTGTCCTCCAGGCTGGGCATGCTCCGCAGCGCGAAACGGAACGCCTCAAGAGCGCATTCCCCCACCCCCGTCGAGAGACCGCGAAGAGCGTCGATGTACTCACGAGCGCTCCTGCTGCCGATTTCGGACGTGATCGAATCGAAGTTGCGGAAGACCTCTCCCATGCCGTTGCCGTCGGCATGGACGACCGCGACCCAGTCGGCACGGAACCCCAGGTAGTCGACGACCTCCTGAATCCTGCGGCGAGCCGCGGAATCGGTGAGGCCCATCTCGACCGCCAGTCGCCCCAAGGCGTCTGGAAACGCGTCCAGCTTCGCCATCCCCGCAGCCGACCGCGGCTCCAACGCCTCTCCGCTCGCGGGACGACGCACCCCCTTGGCAGGCAACCCGCTGGACCCGCACCGCTCCACGATCGGCAGACCCGGGAACCGCAACTGCGGCCCGGGCCGCGCCATGCGCACCGCGGGCAACCGGTCGTAGGCCCGGCGGATCTCCTCCGCCAGCTCCTCCGCGTCACGCCACTCGACGGGCTCCCCCACAACACCGCAAACGTCCAGGCCAGGCGCCTCCCGCAACGCCCGCCGAGTGATCCCCGCGACGAGCTCCCGCCCGACATCTCGATCCTTGACGAGCGCGGTGACGCCGCCGGCGTTCGCGGTGACGATCTCAACGGGGTGGTCCTCGATACGGGCGTCCCGCGCCGCGGCGCCGGTGATGTCCTCAAGCGTCTCGTCCAGCCACCGACCCTCGACGCACGTGATCAGGTGCGACGCACCGACGTTCTCCCGGCGCTTGTTCGACGCGAAGATGTAACGCTGGTTGCCCGCCGTACCGACAACGACCACGTGCACCTTCATGCGGGCTCCCGCACCCGATCGACGTAACTCGTCCCCCGTGACCGCATCGGGCGGCACGACTCGCTCGGCTCGTGCCTCAACCGTCCTCCTTGTGTCCCCCGGTTTGCCCCTCCACCTCGCACAGATGGACGAGCCACACCACGCGGGCACTTTAGCCAGCTGAGGACCATTCACCCGAGAACTCGCGGAGGCCCCCATGTCCTAAAGCGGCCTGCCATTGTCGGCCCCCCACCGTTGGTGATCATCTACTCTGGAACGTCTTCGCGAACCGCAGCTACCGGGGGTGAGGATCTTGGTGCCCGACAGGCCGACCATGCCGCGCCTTCGAGTGGTGGGTTCCGCTGCCCGTCCCCCAGGCTCCCTGCGCGAAGCCTTCAGCGACGGATCCGCCTGGATCGGCCTCGGCTCAGCCGTGGCGGCCGGCTTCGGCGTCGAAGCCATCAAATCGATCGCGACAGGAGACGCGCGGGGCCGGTGGTGGTTCATCCTGCTGTTCGCCGTCGGACTCGCGCTGATCATTTTCGGCTTCCGCAAGCGCGGGCAGCTGCGTCGCACCAATGTCGGCATTGTCGCAACGGTCTTCGACGCGCGACGAAGTTTGGCCAGAGCCGAGCAGCTCGATGCACAAGCCGAGACGTACAGCCAGAACACCTGCCAGCACACCTTCAAGACGAGCTTTCGACTTCCCGATGACCTGGCGGACAGTTCTCAGCTCGTCGACGCCCTCGCCGAGGAGACCCTCGCGGCGATCACAATGGCGGAACGACTGACGCCCGGCGCCTCCCGCATCAATCTGATTCCCACGATGCCGCTGCACATCGCGTTCTGGTTCGGAGCCAAGCTGGGCCATTCCCACGCGCGCCAAATCAGCGTGCACGCGATCCGCGAACGCGACGGCGAGCCGTCTTACTTCCCCGCCACCTCACTCCGCGCTGTCGAGCACACCGTCGAACCGCTGATCTTGGAGCCGCTGCGAACCATCAGCGAGTCACCCGTCGCAGCCCTTGCCCTGGACCTTCAAGGACGCGGGGATCAGTTCTTCGACCAGGTGGTCGCCGCCTGTCACCAACACCGAATCGGCCGCCTGCTGCCCCTGCGCAGCCCGCACAGCCAGCTTTCTCCAGACGAACAAACCTTCACCGGCGTCGTGGAGCAAACCTGCCGTGCCTGGCGAGACGCGCCCCTCCCCGACGCCAGCCGGACCGCCCGCCACGCCATCTTCCTCAGCGGCCCGGTCGCCATCTCCCTAACCCTGGGCGCCCGCCTGGCCTCAAACAACCACGGCCGCTGGACCGCTTTCACCTTGAACCAACAAACCGGCGAATACGAACCCTTCCCACCGTCCCCAAAAAATGAGCATAACCAGCTCGAATAATGCACGACCTGACTGCGTGGATTCCACTTGATGACACTTCCTTACCACAGTTTCGAGGTGACCATTTGGCGAATCATCCACCCCGAAAACACCCCGAGCCCATAGGCGTTTACTTAGAGATGCAATCATCGAAGACGCCCAGCCATCGACACCAGCACCACGCAATCGGCGCCGCCCGCTACCACGTCCGCAACACCTTCTGGACGATCATGCGCCAGCCGAGGTCACCGCGCTATATGAGCAAGCCCGACGCCGGACGTCTCGAGCAGCAACGACAAGCCGCAGGCCAGCCGTAGATCCGGTCTATCGGCGGTGCTCGTTCGCAGCGTTCGGCGACTCGAGAAACATCAAAAAGGTTCCGACCTCCAAACCGCATTACGCACTTCGCCCTCGCGACCTACCCTGGGGTTGTCGATACTCCAGGAGGTGCGAGGTCGATGCGTGAGGAAAACTCGATCGGGGCCTGACTTCGGACGCTTCGTCGGTGGCGCGGCATGAGCCTCGACAAACTCGCCGGCCTCTCCGGCCTCAGCAAGAGCTTCCTGTCCCGAGCCGAGCGAGGACTGCGCGCCCTGGACCGCCGCTCCCACATCGCCGCCCTCGCCAGCGCCCTACGCGTCTCCGAGACCGACCTCGTCGGCGGCCCGCACCTCGGCCCCGACCCCGTCCAGGCCGAGCCGCACTCCTACATCTCGCCGCTGCGCGTCGCCCTGGAAACCAACTCCTTCCACGCCGATCCCGTCGTCGAGCAGGCCCGCCCACTGCCGGAGCTGGCCGCGCTCATGAGGGGCAAGGTGGAAAAGCACCGACGCGCCTACGACTTCATCACCGTCGGCAAGTACCTGCCCGATTTAATTGACGAACTTCACTGGCACGTCGCCGCACCAGCCGATGAAGCCGCTCAGCGGCTGGCTCTCGAGACCTTGGTCGAGGCGTACATGTGCGCCGCTGGGATGGCCCGTTCGCTGCGCCACCCCGACCTCAGCCAGTTCGCCGCGATGCGCGCCGACGAGGCCACCGTACTGCTGGACGACCCCATCGCGCGCGGCAAGGCCGCGTTCTCTGTGGTGCGTCCCAACGCGGCGAACTGGCACCGCGTGAAGGCCCTCGCCGAACGCGCCGCTGACCGTCTCGAACCGCATGTACGCAACGACCGCGACGTACCCGTGCTGGGGATGCTCACCCTGAACGCAGCGCTGGCGGCGGCCGCCAGCCACGACCAGCATGCCGCCGAGCACTGGCTGAACGAGGCAGCCGACCCGGCCCGCCGCGTCCCCGACGACCTTCACGGCAACTGGCAGGCTTTCAGCAAGACGAACGTCGCGATCTGGCGCGTCACCGTCGGCGTCGAAATCGGGAAGGCCGGCGGTGAGATCGCCGAGCTGGCGAAGGACGTCACCGAGGCCAAGCTGGACGATCACCCCGGTCGCAAGACATGCTTCCTTGCGGATGTGGGCCGCGGACTGGCACGTGACCCTAGGTATCGAGATGACGCCATCCGGTGGCTGCGGCGCAGCGAGGACACGGCACCGCAGCGATTCCGCAATGATCCAAAGATCGCCGAGACGATCGCAGTGATGCTCGAACAGGCTCGCGTCACGTCGCAAGGCCGGGAGTTTCGGCGAATGGCGGCGCGATTGGGTGTCCCGCACTGACAACACCACAGGCCACCACATCGTTGCCGCCTGACAACAAAGGACCCCAAGAAGCTCCAAGGTGATCAGCGACGCGACGAGATGACGACCTGGCCGACCTGGGCTGCTCTGATGTTGCGATCCCTCCAGGGTGATCAGCGGACGAGGAGAGCGGCCCGTCCGTTGAGGAGCTGCTCGCGTTGCGATACCTCCAGGGTGATCAGCGGACGTTCGACGACGTGGTCAATCCCGCCGGCGGCGGCGGTTGCGATACCTCCAGGGTGATCAGCGGACCTGCGACAGCCGGATCGGTACCGGCTGAGCGTGAAGTTGCGATACCTCCAGGGTGATCAGCGGACGCGGCCTCCAGCCATGCTCCGCGCGGTACCCGTCAGGGTTGCGATACCTCCAGGGTGATCAGCGGACTTGTAGAGACGACTGGACTACCGACGGCTGGTCTACGTTGCGATACCTCCAGGGTGATCAGCGGACGCCAAACGGAAATAAAACTGACGCTCTGGCCTTAGTGTTGCGATACCTCCAGGGTGATCAGCGGACTTGGGCGGCAGGAACACGTTGTGCGTGTGCTCCGCGTTGCGATACCTCCAGGGTGATCAGCGGACAAGGTGCACGGGCGGGCCCCGGTTCCGGCCGCGAGCGAGTTGCGATACCTCCAGGGTGATCAGCGGACCGGACCGGCAGTTGACGACGCGGGAGCTGAAGGAGATGTTGCGATACCTCCAGGGTGATCAGCGGACCTCAAGCGCGTACAGCGGAACGCCCGGCTAGGCGTGTAGTTGCGATACCTCCAGGGTGATCAGCGGACGTGTGGGAACCCGCCTAGAACGCCCTGAGAAGCCCGCAGAGTTGCGATACCTCCAGGGTGATCAGCGGACGCGTGCCGCCGTTGGTGTCGCCGTCGCGTGCCGCGTTGCGATACCTCCAGGGTGATCAGCGGACTGGCCGAATGGGGAGAGTTCGCGGGTGCGTGAGGAGTGGTTGCGATACCTCCAGGGTGATCAGCGGACGCGTGAGTATCCGGCGGGGCGGTTTCGGGGTGCCGGTTGCGATACCTCCAGGGTGATCAGCGGACCTCGGGTTTTCGACTCATGAGATCGCGGAGGCTTGGTAGTTGCGATACCTCCAGGGTGATCAGCGGACCCGTTATGTAGGTACTGTTGGCAATAGTCGCGCAGTACGTTGCGATACCTCCAGGGTGATCAGCGGACCCGAGGGTAAAGTCGCAGGTCGGAGACGGTGTGACGATGCCTCAGCCCGCCTGTTTTGCAGCAACCCGGCGGTTGTGCAGAAGCGCAGGTCAGAAGCTTGATCGTCTTCGACCGAGACTCGCGTCAACGGGCGGCCCCGACGAGAGCTTGGCACAGCGCGCCGAAGGCTCGGGTCCACGGTGTCGACTGTACTTTGCCGAGGTCGTCTGGGACGGGCATGTCGCCAACAGACCTGTCGCTCACGAACGTGGTCGTGAGCGACTGGTAGCAGCGGGCCGTCCGACGGCATCACACCGTTGGGTGGGGTCAGAGGTCGACGGATTCGCCTGGCATGAGGCGGCGGATGTCGGCGTTTGGCCTCTTGGCCTCCATGGCGAGGACGTCGTCCAGGACCCGCAGGCCCCACTCGTTGATCAATCCGTCGTGCACCGCGTACGCCCGGCGCGGCGCGACCGCACGCAGGTATTCGATCATCGCCGGGACCGTCAGCCACGGCGCCTGTCCAGCGAACAGCAGCGTCGACGCGTCCACGACCGTCAGCGCGTCGCCAGTGTGGAACACCTCACCGTCCACCAGGAACCCGATGTTGTCCACCGGCGGGTAGTCCGGGTGACTGAAGTGGTGCTTCTCGCCCTTCGCGGTGATCTCGAACCCGGCGACCTCGACGGCTTCGTCCGCTCGCAGCACTCGCACCCGGTCGCCGAGGTCCTCCAGCTTCGCCGCGACTCCGGGGCAGGTGAGCACGGTGAGACGCGGGTCCTTCTCCGCCGCAGCCCGCAGCCGCTCCACGTCAAGATGGTCGAAGTGCTCGTGCGTGACCAGCACGGCCTCGACGCCGTCCAGCGCTTCGTCTTCCGGTGTCAGCACGCCCGGGTCGATGACGACGGCCCGCCCGTCCTTTTCCAGCCGCACGCAGGCATGCCCGTACTTGGTGATCCTCACCAGCCCATCGTGCCAGCTTTGGGCTGAATGGCCGCATCTACCTGTTCGCTTCGCGCGATCCCTTCGTGAGCTTCAGGCGCACCATCGGGAGTCGATCAACGGTCGTGCCGGTGGCGCGCTCTATGACGGCCCGCAGGTTCTTCCACGCGCGTGGGTGGACGCGGGCGTAGCGTTCGAGGACGGCGGCCGCCTCTTCCTGCGACATCACCGTCGCCACAGCGGGCACGCTGCGCCGCAATCCGGTGCTGACTCTGACGTCGGGGCAGGCCAGCACGTTGCGGTACCACTGGGCTCGCTCTCCGAACCCGGAGACGATGACGTACTCGTCTGGGGCTGGATGCTCCACCACTTCCAGCACCACGTACCTGCGTGCCCCCGTGACCCGCCCGACGTGTTCCAGCAGGAGGAGTCGGGATCCGAACAGCGCACCGAGTCCGGCTCGGTACATCCAGATCGGCGCCCGTGCCAACCAGCGTGTTCGCAAGGCGCGGGCTCCGACTACAGCCGTCAAGTCAGCTACTCGCACACTCACTGTTATCTCATTTGCCGCTGGCTGCCGCGACGTCGCGGCAGGCCCCTGCGGCAGCACGGAAACGGCGACCGCAGGTTGACCGCCGAACGTGCGGGCGGCCTGCGGTCCACCCTCCTTTCAATGCACCGCGTTGTGCAGCTTCGTCCCCGCGATGAGGGTGAGCGAGCACTCGACCCGGCGATGAGCTGGACTTGCACGTTCGTCCGTCTGGGCGTGCTGGAGTAGAGGTGCTGCCTTGGCGCGCGGAGATCCGTTGGCAACTCCACCATCACCGTCACCGCACCGTCGGCTTTGAGGAGCGGACCAGTGTTGGGCGCGGTTCGCGGGGTGTTTGAGGTGGCCAGTCGGGCCCCGGCTTAGGTGCGGGTGGTCGGTCTCGTCGGCGTCAGCCCGGTGCGTCCTGGACGGGTGTCGTTACCTGGCGCCGCGGTCGGCCAGGCGACGCTGGATGAGGTCGCGGCTCTCCTCCGGGGACAGTGCCGCGTCCTCTTCGATGTGCTCCCAGGTGTCGGAGAGGTCGGCGGAGGCGAAGCCGATGCCGAACATGCTGCGGGTCAGGCTGATGCGGTCGCTGACGCCGGGGAACTCCAGGACGTCGAACGGGTAGGCCCGTTCTTCGTAGAACGGCGCCGACGAGGGGACGATCCGGACCTGCGCGTCCGTGTCCTCGCTGAGATGCAGCAGGTGACGCAGCTGCGGGACGAGCACGTCGTCGTCCAGCCGCGGCGACAGCGCCGCCTCGTCGACGATCACGTCGAGGAAGCGGCGGCGGCCACCGGGCCGGTAGGTCTGCCGGTTGCGCAGCATGTCCCAGTAGACGTCCGGGTCGCGTTCACTGAACGACATCGACGCGGCGAACCGCGCGTACGGCTCCGCCTGCGCCAGCTCGGGGACCTGCTGGACGCCGTAGGTGCGGATGACCGACGCCTCCGACTCGGAGATGAGCGCGTCGCGTTCCTCCGCCTTCATGTCGTCGAGGTGCGCCGCGAGCCATTGGGGGCCGCGCGGGCGCGACGCCAGGTCGATCATCACGTCGGCGACCTTGGCCGCCCGGACTTGGTAGCGCTCCAGCAGCCGCTCGACCTCTGCGGGCGACGGCTCGACGAATCCGGTCTCCACGCGGACGAGCCAGTCGGCGTGGCAGCCGACGCGGGCGGCCGCCTCCTCGTACGACAGTTGGAGCAGCTCCCTGGTCCGCCGCAGGTACAGCCCGAGACGTCGGGCGTTGATGTTCGGCGCGCGATAGTCCGCGGGCATCCCAACCTCCCGCCGTCATCATGTCGGGGACGGCTGGAACGACGTGGCAGCCTTTACGGAAAGCAAGAAGAATGTCACGCTCCGGTGGCATTGTTCGCGTGACCAGCCGCAATGCGTGATGCTTGCGGGCGGGCAAGGCCGACCTTCTCCGACAGCGGGACGGCGGGCCGGATGGCGGCCGTGAGAGCTTCGGCGCGCAGAGCACGCCGCAAAACCAGAAGTCAGGACGGGTCGGCGGCGAGAGGTGCCGGACGGGGGTCGAAGCGACCCGCCAGGGGCAGGAGCACCAGGACGAGCACGGCCGCCACCAGGTAGCAGGCCCAGTACCCGGACAGCGGCGCCAGGACGGCGACGAGTCCCGTCCCGGTGACGGCGCCGAGGTAGTTGAACACGCCCACGCGCGCGACGGCCACGCCCTGCCCGATCGGGTCGTGGTGGGCCGCCGCCGCGTACGCGGCCGGCGCCACCGAGCACAGCCCGAGTCCGGCCCCGGCGAATCCGGCGATGGCGACCCACGGATTGGCCGCGAGGACGGCGGCGAGGAGGCCGGCGAAGGCGAGCACGGCTCCCCCGCGGATGATCCACGCCGCGCCCCGGCGGCGCACCACGAGGTCGGCGATCGCCCGTCCGGTGACCGTCGCGGCGGCGAACGCCGTGATGGCCAGAGGCGCCACCGTGTCCGCGCCGCCGAGCTCGTCCCGCACGTACTTGACGGCGAACCCCGCGATCGACCCTTCCGCGACGTACGCGCATCCCAGCGCCGCGCCGAGAACCAGCAGCGGCCGCCATGGCACCACCATCGCCTCACGGCCTTGTTCGTGCGCCGCTTGCGCGATGCGGCGTTGTTCCTGTCGGGCGATGAGCCGTTCGTGCTCCCTGCGCAGCGGCATCCGGACGGTGGCCAGGGCGATCAGCAGGCCGATCGCCGCCGGCACCGCGAATCCCGTCATGAGGGAGAGGTCGGCGCCGTTGGCGAAGGAGATCCACAGCGAGCCGACGATGCTGGCGCCGCTCCACACCGCGAAGAAGCCGTTCACGAGCGACCGTCCGGCGTGCCGTTCGATCGCCACGGCCTGGGCGTTCATCGACGCCTCGACGACCCCCATGGCGACGCCGAACAGCACGACCGCCGCGATGAGCGGCCCCGTCCCGGGCGCGGCGGCGAGCAGGACGACCGCCACGAAGAAGACGGGTTGGGCGCACCGAAGGACGACCCCCGACCCGGAGCGTCCGCTCAGACGCGCGGCCAGCAGTCCCCCGGCGACGGCGAGCACCGGTACGAGCGCCACCAGCACGTTGATGGCCTGGTCGCTCAGCCCGTGCGCCCGTTGGAAGCGCGGCACTCGTGCCATCACGGACGAGAAGGCGAGCGCCTCCCCCGCGTAGCACAGGTAGATCGCGGCCCGGACCCGCCGCATCGGAGGCAGGGTGTCGGACGGGCGGACGTCGCGGTCGCCCGGCGTCCGCAGCCGAGCGAGCATCCCGGACAGGGGTCTGCGTCGTGCCACGTCGTGCCGTCCCGGGGTGCCGACCGCGCCGAGCATCGCGTTCATATAGCCCTTTGATGCTAGTAATTTTGGATCATGTTATACCTGGTATCGGTATGACCAAGGTGTGCGGCGGTCGCTCCCTGGCCGGCGGAGCCGGACCTGACGGAGGCGGCGGGTGAATCCTGCGCGTCTGCGGTTCGGCGTGCTCGGGCCGCTGATCATCGAGGCGGACGGCGCCCCGCTGCGCCCTCCTCGTTCGCCGATCCTGCGGGGCCTGCTCGGGGTGCTGCTGGTGGCCGCCGGACGTCCGCTGCCCGCCGACCGGCTGATCGAGCTGGTCTGGCAGGAGCGGCCCGAGGAGGTCAACCCCGGTTCGGTGCAGGTGGGGATCTCCCGGCTGCGGCAGTGGCTGCGGCGGGTCGATCCCGCGTCCGACCCCGGCTGGAACCTGGAGCACTACGGTTCCGGCTACCGTCTGACGCTCCCGGACGACGCCTTCGACCTCGGTCGTTTCCGCGCACTGGTGGGGCGGGCCAAGGCCGAACAGGACGTCGAGGCCCGTGCCCGGCTGCTGGAGACCGCGCTCGCGCTCTGGCGCGGCCCGGTTCTCAACGACCTGACGTTCCTCGACGCGCACGACCCGCTGCTGCGCTCCGTCACCGAGGAGGGGTGCGCGGCGGCCCTCGACCTGACGGCCGCGGCGATAAGAACCGGCCGCGCCGGCACCGCGCTGGACCTGCTCGCCGCGCTCGCCGAGTCCCATCCGCTGGACGAACGCCTCGAGGCGAGCATGGTCGAACTGCTGGCGGCCGACGGACGCACCGCCGAGGCGCTGCGCCGCTACCAGACTTATCGGGAGCGCGTGGCCGAGGAGCTGGGCGTCGACCCCGGCCAGCGGATGCAGGCGGCCTACCTGGCCGCGCTGGCCCGGGACGGCAGGTCCCCCGACCCGCCGCGGGCGCCGCCTCCCGTGCCCGCCCAACTGCCGCCGCCCGTCCCGGACTTCACCGGCCGCGACGAGCACGTCACGACGCTGACCGGTCTGCTCACCACCCGCGAGTACTCACCGGTCACGGTGATCACGGGGATGGGCGGAGTCGGGAAGACCACGCTGGCCCTGCACGTCGCGCATCGCCTGGCCGCGCGGTTCCCCGACGGACAGCTGTACGCCCGGCTGCGCCGCCCGGACGGCGGCTCGGTCGACACGGCCGAGGTCATCGGCGGCTTCCTGCGGGCGTTCGGCGTCACCGGGCAGGACGTGCCCGCCTCGCTGGAGGACCGGTCCGCGCTGCTGCGGACCGTCCTGCACGGCCGCCGGGTGCTGATCGTGCTCGACGACGCCTCCGCCGAAAGTGAGGTGCGTCCGCTGCTGCCCGGCACGCCCGGCTGCGCGGTGATCGTCACCAGCCGCGTCCCGCTGGCCGGCCTGACCGGAGCGGACCGGGTCGACCTGGACGTCTTCGACGAGGACCAGGCCGTGGCGCTGCTCAGCCGCATCGTCGGCCCCGAGCGGATCGCCGCCGAACCGCAGGCCGCGGCGGAGGTCGTCCGGCTGTGCGCGTACATGCCGCTCGCCGTGCGCATCGCCGGGACGCGCCTGGTGCACAGGCGGCACCGCACGCTCGCCTGGCTGGCCGAACGCCTCGGCGACGTCCGCCACCGGCTGGACGAGCTCACCGCGGGAGACCTGGCGGTCCGGGCGTCCTTCCGGCTCAGCTATGTGAGGCTGCCCGAAGAGACACGGCGCCTGTTCCGTCTGCTCGGGCTCCTCGAAGCGCCCGACTTCCCCGAATGGGTCGCGGCCGCGCTGCTCGGCGGCTCCTACCGGGAGGCCCAGACCCATCTGGACGCCCTGGTCGAGGCGCAGCTCCTCGTGGTCGCCGGGACGGACGCCAACGGCTGGCCCCGGCACCGCTACCACGACCTCGTCCGCATTTACGCGCGCGAACTGGCGACCGAGGTGGAGTCGGACGAGGAACGCCTGGCCGCCGTTCAGCGTGCGCTGGGCGCCTGGCTGGCGCTGGCGGAGCGCGCAGCCGACCGCGTGCCGGGCCCGTGCTACGCGGCGATCCACGGGTCCGCGCCCCGCTACCGGCTGCCGCCGGAGGTCACCGATCGGCTTCTGGCCGATCCGATGGCGTGGTTCGACGCTGAGCGGGCCGCGATGGCGGCGGCGGTGGAGCAGGCGTGCGCGCTGGGCCTGGACGAGTTCGCCTGGGACCTGGCGGCCTCGATGGAGAAGTACCTCGACGTCAGAAGCCTGGCGCAGGACTGGTTGCCGCTGCACGAGAAGGCCATGGCGCTGTGCGCGGCCAAGGGCAACCGGCTCGGCGAGGCGGTCCTGCTGCGCGGGCTGAACGACACGACCACGTGGCTGTCGACGGACCATGCCGGCGACGCCATGGGCGCATCCTACGAGGCGTCCACCCGGATGTACCGGCTGTTCGAAGAGGTGGGTGAACGCCGCGGAATGGCCGACGCCCTGGTCGCCCAATGCTGGGGTCTGATCGCCCGCGGCGACACCGACCAGGCTCTGGAGACGGCCCGACACGCACTCGCCCTCGCCGAGGAGACCGACCACCTCGGCGGGGAGGCGCGCGCCCACCACATCATGGGCGTCGCCTACGGGGAGGCCCGTCCCGAGCAGGCCGCCGAGCACCTGGAACGCTGCCTGGACCTCGCCCGCCTGCACGGCAACCCCCGCTTCGAGGCCACGGCCATGCAGTTCCTCGGCGCCGCGTACTGCCTGTCGGGACGTGTGGAGAGCGGGCACGCGCTGCTCGTGGACTCCTTGCGCATCTGCCACGAACTCAAGGACCACTACGCCGAGGCGTTCTCGCTCCTCTACCTGGCCAAGCTGTACGCAGCGCTCGGCGACGACCGCGCCATGCCCACCGCGAAGTCGGTCGTCTACCTGGCCCGCCGCCACAACCTGGAGCATCATCTCGCCGACGGCTTAACGGTCCTCGGGCAACTCGACCTGGCCGCGGGCCGGTACGACTCCGCGACGGCCAACCTGGAGGAGTCGGTCCGTCTCTGGCGCGCTCGCGGCTGGCACTCGTTCCTCGCCGACACGTTGCGCGCCCTCGGGCTGGCCCATCGCCATAGCGGCGACGAGGAGGCGGCGCGGAAAGTGTGGAGTGAGGCGATGAGCGTGTACGAGCGGCTCGGAGACACGTCCGCTGCTGCCGACATCGCCACCCTCCTAAACGAGGGGTGAACGCCGACCCCGCCGCGGCGTTCACCCTTCGCCCGTCCCCGTACCCCGGGGCCGAGCGCGTCCCCGTGGCGCTCGCCCCCGAGAGACACCCTCAGCATCACAGACCGGGCATACCAAACGCTTACCGATCCGCCCCGCACGTCAGAGCCCACCTGTAAACGGAGCTTGGGGCGTACGGGCCAGGCCGGTTCCGGACAGGTGAGCCCGTGCCGTCTCAGTCGCTGAAGGAGTGCGGGCCGAAGCGCCCCCACGCCACGAGAGCGGCCGAGGCGAGAAGGAAAAGATTCACCACAATCGCGTAGGCCTCGCGACGGCGCAGGTGCACGATGATCGCACCGATCATCAACAACACCAGGCCGACGGCGGCCAGCGGCACCAGCACCGGCGCGATGTCGAGCGCGGCGGGCAGGATCAAACCGAACGCGGCCAGCACCTCCAAGGCGCCGATGGCCTTGACGGCACCGACGCTGAAGTCCTCGGCGAATCTGATGCCGGACGCGACCAGCTTCTCCTTGGGTCGGATGAGCTTCACCGCACCGCCGCCCAGAAAGGCGACGGCCAGCAGCCCCGCAATGATCCACAAAGCCACGTTCACGAGTGTTCTCCTCGCAGGATGGTGAGCGACCTCGGTTCCGGAGTCGGCAGCGTTGATCGTCAGGTGTCCGGAGCCGACTCGCAGGCGTCTCAGCAGTCCGACGACACGGCGCCTCGAAATGTCAGGCGAGGGGCCGACCTGACAGATCGGTGCTCTGTCTCGTCGGACTGATGAGGGAAGATGCGACGCGGGGAGGCGCCCACACCATGAGCACGCGATCCGAGCCGGCGCAGGAGCGCCTGAGCGCGGTCATGCGCGAGCGGCGTCAGCTGCTCAACGTCGCGTACCGCCTCCTGGGCTCCCTCTCCGATGCCGAGGACGTGGTTCAGGAGACGTACGCCCGCTGGTACGCCCTTTCTCCGCAGCAGCAGGAGGCCGTCGAATCGCCCGGGGCCTGGCTGACGAAGGTGGCCACCCGCATCTGCCTCGACCTGCTCGGCTCGGCGCGGGCCCGGCGAGAACGGTACGTGGGCGCGTGGCTCCCGGAGCCGGTCCCCGACCCCGCGGAGTGGACCACCGGTCGATCGGCCGCCGATCCCGCCGACCGGGTCACCCTCGACGAGTCGATCAGCATGGCCTTCCTCGTCGTGCTCGAATCGATGACCCCGGCCGAGCGCGTCGCGTTCGTCCTGCACGACGTGTTCCGCTACTCGTTCACCGAAGTGGCGGAGATCGTCGGCCGTACGCCGGGAGCGTGCCGCCAGCTCGCCTCATCGGCCCGCCGTCGCATCCGCGCGTCACAGGCTCCAACGGCGCCCACGGCTCGGCGCGCCCGCATCGTCAGGGACTTCAAGCAGGCATGGGAAGCCAAGGACATCGACACCCTGATCAGCCTGCTCGACCCCGACGTCACGACGATCGCCGACAGCGGCGGCCTCGTCGCGGCCCGGCTCCACCCGATCGAAGGCGCCGAGCAGGTCGCGCGCGCCTTCGCCGATGTCGCCGACAGGGCACCCGGCCTGGCGATCTTGGAGCGCACGGTCAACGGCCAGCCCGGTCTGGTGGCTCAGCAGGACGGCGTGACCGTCGTGGTGGTGGCGTTCGACATCGCGGACGACCGGATCACGCACATCTGGGCGGTGCGCAACCCCGAGAAACTCCGGCCCTGGTCAACGAACTGACCAGCGTCCACGTGCGAACTCACTGAATCAGGATGCCAGGGAATTGACCGAAGGCACCGGCGTCGAAGGCCACAGACCTCGCCCCGAGGCGAGAGCCGCGGTAGCCGTTCACTGCACCGCCCGAGGCCGCCTGCCCCACTCAGTGTCCAGCCCGCTCAGAAACCAGACGCGACGCTACGCCCGCCATCCATTGCTCGAGGATGAGCGCGTCGCCGGCGCGCCTCGTCGTAGACGAACTGCTTGGTCGCCGCAGGCGGAAAGTAGACGTCCGGATTCCGGAACACGATCCCGTCCCGGTGGCAGTACCGCAGCTCGGACCAGACGGGTATCGCTTCATTCCACAGTTCCATTTGTCGACGCCAGGTCTTCCGCCCCCGGAAACTCGCGAAGACCAGACCCGCGATGCCGAATATAAACGGCGCCAGGAACACAAAAGAACCCAGAAGATCGGCGACATTTTCCACCGCTATTGCAAGCGGCACCGCCAGGAGCACAGCGCAGGCCAGCAATATTGCGATCGGACACCCCATCCCCCTCGGCGGCGCAGGCGGGGGGCAATCGAGCATGCTGGCCAGCGGCGTTTGTGCGTGAGAGTGGAACGTATGGGACACACTCTCAGACCATCCGACAGAGGTGCCATGAGTAGTCATATGACTACTCTGACCTTGGACGATCACTGGAACTGGTTGCGTCCAATCCGAGCTGTGGCACAGCGGGCATTCGCTCACCCCGACCAGGGGACCCCTCATAGACTCTCCTCCGAGAGACGACGAAGATCCTGCCCTCATGCCACGTAGGGAAGACGCGTCGAACAGGTCTAAGCAGCTTTAGACACGAATGAGGATCAGCGATCCCGTACCGGTGGCCCGGGCGGCGACATCATATTACTAATCTGATCACTGCCCCATATTCAATCTCGGGCCACCCCGTAGGTCTGTTGGACGGCAACGGACCTTGTACGGGGTGGCTGGACTCACCGAAGCAGCAACAGGGCTTCAGAGGTGCAGGGCGGCGATGGCCTGGTCAGCCACCACGACCACGGCCAGCCGCTCGCGCGTTCACCTGTTCACTGAGTGTGACGTCCAAGTAGTCGCTCTGCTTCCACGCCCATCTCCCGTAGGAGGTGATGGCACCGGAGGCACCGTCATAGCTCTGGTCGGCCGACGTCGTGACCTACCTTGTCCGTGCGAACGAACTAGCCCTGCGGACGCAGAAGCAGCTCAACCTCGTCGGCTAGTACGGCGGAAAGTTGCTTCAGAGGCACATGTTGCCAGGTCGTGCATCACCAGGCGGCCAATCGAGGGACGCGGCCCCACCGATCACCTAGACCGCCCCTCGACACGCCCTCGGCACGCAGCAACGACGGCAGGCCCATCCTCCCCCACCAGTCCACCATCACCTGCACCACTCCGTCATGGCACCGCTGCATCCGTCGGCGGCCACCAGCCTGCCTAAAAAAAAGCAAACGGGCCCGGATCACAGCCGATCCAAAAGGCCCACCAGCAACTGCTTCAAACTTCATGACCAACGTGCAGCCCAGACGCTAATTCAGCCATAATTCTTCCGCTTCCACCACTCGTACCGCCATTCGAGTGCATCACGATGTGGCTTGCGAGGCAGATTGGAGATCGACGGGAACCGAATACCTAGATCTTCGAGCGTTGGCCCTCCTGGGACGACCTCAACCTTGAGCGTGTCTGGATGTATAGCAAATAGGCCCGCATCGAAAGCTCGATGGAGTGCAGCATTCATGGGAATCCCGTTACGGGGATCTGGGCTGCCACCCGCGTAATCTGGAATAAAATGCACTGCTTCGAGCATCTCAAGAACAGCAACCCCTGACAGGGGGCATCGAGGTCCATAGCGCTGCAATACCCTCAGTCTGAACGTCGCCTGATCTGGACGATGCCGGACGCTCCGCACAGCGCTGCGGCTACGGTTGCCTGTTGGGATGAAAGGTTCATCGTCGGAGCGATCCTCCTTTTCAACCTTTCGAGGAGGCTCCTCTCCAAACAGAATGAGAAATATCTTACTTTCCTCGGCCCAGCCCGCAATCCACCCCAACTTGACTTCGCGCAATGTGGAGTTCGGAGTAGGCTTCGAGATCACAAAAATAGGCAGCTGCAGATCGGCTGCAGCCTTCATCGCTTCAACTTCGCTCGCGTCTCGAGATGGCGGACGATTCGTGGAGGGATAGTGGTAAATCATCCCATGTTCATCTAGATCGTCCGGGTAGTGCTCACCCGTGTGCAGCACCCCCACCGCTACGCCCCTCGGATGAAGAGCCTTAGTGCGAGCCGCATCAACCCAAATTCCTTGACCTCCGCCATACGCGCCAAGCTCGCGAAGTACCCCCGGTGCAACAAGGCCATTCTTAGCAACCGCACGGATGTGCTGCCAGATGGCCCTCCTCAACAAACGTTCACCCTCCACATTGTCAGCCCGATCAGCAAATACACTAAATCCTAGATTCTGCAGGACAGGCTTGATTTTTGATTCGCCTGCGAGGACTTGCTTGTACCCCTGTCGTCCACGTTGCGGATACTGATAGTCGAGAGCAACGCTAGCGATGGCCTCAGCTGGATACAGGCGACCGTCAACCTGCACATAAAGGTGTCCAGGGGCCCCAAACCCATGCTTGACCAAAAAGGCTTGACGGCCGAGTTCATCATGTTCTTTTGCTGCACGTCGCACGGCCTCTGAGTCAATCAGCTCCAAGATGGTTCCGCTCAAGTTCTCAGATGACATGCTCACTTCCCTAATTGATCAGTTATCGAAAATAAAGGTGTGTTCCATATCAATGAAAAATGCGACGCGGACTGCAGAACTCACGTGATCCGACCATCAGTCTTCGTCGCACATTTCACAGTCACTTAGACATTGACTCTCCTTTGTGTTCTCAATGCCTCATGGCGGGCTTGGGCTTCGGTGCGGAGGAGGGGGCGGAGCCGGTCCCGAGAGCGGCCTCGGGTCTTGATGGCGTGGCAGTTGGGGCAGAGGGCGATCATGTTTTCGGGGTGGTCCCGGCCCCAGCCGGCGCGGTCGTCGATGTGATCGACCTCGAGGATGGGGTCGCCGCCGTCGGTGACGTCGTTGGGTTGGCCTGTGCAGAGCGGGTTTTCGCAGCGTCCCCGGCTGCGGATCAGGACTGCTTTACGCGCGGCGTCCGACCGCACGGGCTGTTCGCGAGTGCTGGTCGTGGTGCGGTTGTGGTCGCCGCGCGCCTCTGCGGCTTCGACCAGCTGGACGAGGCGTAGGTACTCCTCGACGGGGCTTGGTGGCTGCGCCGGCTGGCGTACGGGAGACGCCGTCGCCAGGAGGCCTACGTCCTTGAGCAACTGCTCGGGGCAGGTGCCGTTGAAGAAGCGGTGGCCGATCTCGTCGATGACGGCGGCGCGTGATTCTTCGGACGTGTCGACCAGTTCGTAGGCCCAGGCGGTGAGGCCGCCGTAGGGGTTGTGCCGCTCCATCCATTTGATCGGCTCACCACTGGCCGTAGGGACATTGCCGGTGTGGCCGTGCAATTCCCACAGGTCGGTGCGATACAAGGCGAGCCACGGAAACTCTGGCCTTGGCCTTGAGCTCGGCTGCCCGTACTCGCGGAAGAGGGCGCGCAGCTCTGCGTGGCAGTCCCGCCAAGCGACGAGGCGGGGCCGGTGGTGGGCGACGCGGCCCATGGCCCATAGAAGGGTGAGCGGCTGGTGACGGGCGGGTCCGTCCGGAGTGCCCGCGACCTTGAGGTTCTTGACGGCGTTGAGCAGCCGTTCGTGATGTGTGGGGTTCACGATCACCTCGAGCCCGGCTTGGCGCGGTGGCGGCCGACGGCTCGCACGCCGTCTGAAGGATCAGGAGCCGCCAGAAGTTGCTGCGGATGTGCTGGTACGCCGCGTGGTAGGCGCCGTTTCGGCGTGGTCAGGTCTTGTCACCGAGGTCGCAGGTGGACGCCTCAAGGAACCGCCCCTGTGCCAGTCGGTCACGCCGCCAGGCGGCGGCTTCATGGGTGATCGACACGTGTGCCATGCGGGAGATGGTATGTCCGGGTTGCGACAATCTTCCCTTAGGTCGGCCATGTCGTCGGTCAACCTCGACGCTGACGAACAACCTGTCGGTGATCAACGGCACCGCCGTCTCGTTGGGGTCGAGCTCCGGCAGTAGCGGGGGCTCGTGGGATCTGGGCGGTGCCTGGGATGACGCGTTCGCTGGTGAGCACGGACGCGTCGGTCATCACCGGGCCGCGCAACGCCGACGGGTCGATTCGGTCGTCGGAGTTCCTTCGTCCGAAGGTCGGCGGGGACTTGGGAGCGAGGAGCTGACTGCAGGGCAGGAGGAGTCGGCTGCGCTCGGCCTCGGCGGCCGAAGGCCGATGGCGGACATGTGCAGTTTGGGAGAGCTGCCCGCAATTACGGTGTCTGTCGAAGGTTGTCACGGAGGTGGAAAGGCCGTCATGACCGACAGCAGCGCGCCGTCGTCCAGGTCCGCCGGTCCCATCGACACCACGCGGCCGCACCAGGCGCGGCTCTGGAACCACTGGCTCGGCGGGAAGGACAACTATCCCATCGACCGGGAGATCGGCGACAAGATCATGGAGGTGTATCCGGAGATCGTCGACGTCGCCCGGCAGTCGCGGGCCTTCCTGGTCCGGGTGGTGCACTTCATGACCGGCCAGGGCATCCGCCAGTTCCTCGACATCGGCACCGGGCTTCCGGCGGTGGACAACACCCACGAGGTGGCGCAGCGGGACGCGCCCGAGTGCCGCATCGTGTACGTCGACAACGACCCGCTGGTCGTGGCGCACGCCCGCGCCCTGATGACCAGCTCGCCCGAAGGCGAGTGCGCCTACCTGGAGGCCGACATCCGGGAACCGGAGGCGATCATCGAGCAGGCCGGGGCGGTGCTGGACTTCTCCCGGCCCATCGGGTTGCTGCTGCTCGGCATCGTCGGCAACGTGCCCGACGAGGACGATCCGAAGGGCGTCGTGCGGCGTCTGGTGGACGCGCTGCCGTCCGGCAGCTACGTGGCCATCAACGACGGCACGAACGTCCTGGGCGTGAACGAGTGGACGCCCGCCGAGGCGACCGCGCGGGGTGAGGCACTGCGGTTGTGTCGGGAGGCCGGGACGGTCCCGTACTACGCCCGCACTCCGGAGTTCATCGAGTCGCTGTTCGAGGGGTTGGAGCTGGTGGAGCCGGGGGTCGTGTCCACGCCGTTGTGGCGTCCCGACTTCCCGCAGATCGAGGAGATCCGGCCGATCGACTCCTTCGGGGGCGTCGCCCGTAAGCCCTGAGGCATCCGGCCCCGTCCACGGGGTCGGCGACCACGGACGGCCGGCTCACTGTGCTCTGGCGGCGCGGCGGCTCTGACTCATCCTGTGTCGCAAGGCGCTGACGACCGTTTCTTTGCTCTGGCGACGCCGCCGTCTCGCGACCGATTCTTACAAGACGGGCGCGGTGGGGGCGGACCATGCTGGTCGCATGCCCATTGACGTTTCGGCGGCGCGCGAGTTCATGGCCGCGCATGCGCGTGTCCTGGATCGGCGCCGCTTCGAGTTGCTGACGGACGAGACCCGCGGTCCTGAGGGCGTCCTGGCGGCCTTGGACGGATACCGGAACGCGGACGGCGGGTACGGGTGGGGCCTGGAGCCCGATCTGCGGGCGCCGGAGAGCCAGCCGGGTGCGGCGCTGCACGCGTTCGAGGTGTTCGAGGACATCGCGCCGGCGACGGCCCCGCAGGCCGCCGCATTGTGCGACTGGTTGGACGGGGTCACGTTGCCCGACGGGGGGTTGCCGTTCGCGCTGCCCGTGTCGACGACCGCCGGCACCGCGCCCTGGTGGGCGTCAGGTGATCCGGCGGTGTCCTCACTGCAGATCACGTCGGTGACCGCTGCCGCCGCCCACCGTGTCGCCGTCCACGACCGGGCGGTGAGGGATCACCCGTGGTTGGAGCGGGCGACCCGCTATTGCTTGGACGCGATCGCGGCCTTGGAGAAGCCGCCTCACGCCTACGTGCTGGCGTTCGTGGTGCGTTTCCTGGACGCGGTGCACGACACGCGTCCGCGGGAGAGCGCCGAACTCCTCGAGCGGGTGCGGCGGTTCATCCCGGCGGACGGACGGGTGCGCGTCGAGGGCGGCACCGAGGACGAGGCGCTGTATCCGCTGGATTTCGCGCCGCTGCCCGACCGTCCGGCCCGTGCGCTGTTCTCCCCCGACGTCATCGCCGCGGACCTCGACCGGCTCGCGTCGCTGCAGCAGGACGACGGGGGCTGGACTGTCGACTACCTCCAGATCTCCCCGGCAGGGGCCCTGGACTGGCGGGGCTACGCCACCGTCCGCGCCGTCGACATACTCCGCCGCAACGGCGTCATCCGTTGAGGATCCAGGGAGGGGTTGAACTCGCGGAAGACGATCGAGCGGTACGAGGTGCCGTTCTTGGACGTGTCGCGGTTGCTCTCCACCAGGGCGGCGATGCGGTAGTCGGATGTCGTGGCCATGCTCGATTACCCGCCTTCGGTGCCGGCCTCGGCGGGCGGCGAGGCATCGGCTGACGGGCCCGGTGCGGGCGTTGCCGTAGCTGATCCGTACGCGCATCTTGTTCGCGCGTTGCACGGAGCGGGCCTGGCCGTCGTTGTTGTAACGGACGCCTCGCACTTGGGGTCGAGCAGGGTGTCATCCCGGGACGTATCGGTGGAGGGCCGTCATGGGACGCGACGCGGTGGAGAGCGCCGTCGTCATGTGCTCCACACCCCTGGGGGCGGGCACTGATCTGCCCGCCCCATCGCAAGTCGATCAGTTCGGACGATCCGCGGCGAACGTCGACCTCTACAGGGGTCAATCTTTGATCAGGCGGCTTTGGCCGAGACCGGCGCGTCCCAGTCGATGCGGTACCGCTGCTCCGGGCCGAGCGTCTTCTCCGCGCTGAGGAAGGTGCGGGTCGCAATCGGCATCAGCAGCCGCATGAACGTGGTGGCGACCGGACCGAGCGTCTTGGTGTTGTTGGTCTTGGCGGCGCGGGCGGCGATCTTCTCCACTCGAGACCGCCGCAGCCGTTCGTACGCGGCGAACGCCGACGGCACGTCCGGCAGGTCGCGCAGGCAGCGGGCGAGCTGGACGGCGCTCTCCACCGCCAGCGACGCGCCCTGGCCCGAGCTGGGGGACGGCGCGTGGGCGGCGTCGCCGACCAGGACCATCCGGCCGCGGTGCCAGCGCCGCGCGCTCGGCATGATCTCCGTCGTGCCCAGCACGATCAGGTCCTCGGGGCGGGTGCGGGGGAGCAGGTCGCGGCCGGGCACCTCGTCGCCGACGGCCTCGCGCAGCCGCCGCAGCCACTCCTCCGGACTCGTGCGCCGGGCCTCGGCCGTCGTCACCCGGTTCCGGTGCGGCAGGTTGATGAACCAGGCGGTGGTGCCGTCGAGCTGCGGCCAGTAGCCGAGGAACGCGCGCCTGCCGAACACGAAGTACATGTCCTGCGGGTCGGCCGGGACGGTCGTGTGGGCGACGGCGCCGAAGTTCAGCAGCGGGACGTGCGAGGGCCCGGGGTCGTCCGGGTCGATGAGCTTGCGGACGGTGGAGTGGATGCCGTCCGCGCCGATCAGGACGTCGGCCGTGGCCCTCGTGCCGTCGGCGAACCGCGCGGTGACGGCGTCGGGCGCCTCGTCGACTCCGATCAGGCGCTTGCCGTGTTCGAAGCGGATGCCCTGCGCCTTGGCGGCGTCGCGCAGCACCCGGTGCAGGTCGGCCCGCCACAGCGTGATGCTGGGCGGCAGGTCCCGCGGCGCGGGGGCGGCGCCGATCCGCCTGCCCCGGCCGTCCAGCAGGATCATGTCTCGGGTGGGCTGGCCCGCGGCGCTCACGGCCTCGTGGGCGCCGAGGATCCGCAGCGCCTCGATCCCGTTCGGCGCGATGCTCAGCATGGCGCCCACCCCGGAGGCCGACTCCTCGTACGCCTCGTACACGACCGGCTCGATGCCGGCCCGCCGCAGCGCCATGGCCACCGCCGGCCCGGCGATCCCGCCGCCGATGACCAGCGCGGTCTTCACCGTCGTCATGTGGTCGTCCTCCCCCGGTCGAACGAATAGTTGGTTACAACTATGTCTTGACGTTTAGTTGGCGTCAACTATCTCGGATCGCGAGAGAGTTCGGATCGGTCTAGCCTGCGAACGGCGGCCGTGGCCGCCAGGACGCGAAGGAGTGGACGACCGATGCGCAGCCGCGTGACCGTCGTGGGCGAGGTGCTCGTCGACCTGCTGTGGAGGTCCGGGGCCGAGCACGTGCTTCCCGTGCCCGGCGGCAGCCCGGCGAACGTCGCGGTCGGGCTGCACCGCCTGGAGCGCCCCGTCACGCTGGTCACCACGTGGGGTGACGACCCGCCCGGCGCGCTGATCGGCGCCCACCTGGACGCGATCGGCGTCGAGGTGCGGCGCGCGCCGAGCGCCACCGACCGCAGCACGCTGGCCATCGCCTACCTGGACGAGGACGGCTCGGCGTCGTACGAGTTCGTCGCCGCCTGGGACCCGCGCGCGCTCGACGTGCCCGCCGACACCGCCGTCCTGCACACCGGCTCGCTGGCGCTGGTGGTCGAGCCCGGGGCGTCGGACGTGCTGCGGGCCTGCCGGCGGGTCCGGGAGCGGCCCGGCACGGCGGTCGCCGTCGACCTCAACGTGCGGCCCGCCGTCCAGCGCGACCGCGCCGCCTACCGCGCCGCCTGCGAACGGTTCGCCGAGGTCGCCGACGTCGTCAAGGCCAGCGACGAGGACCTGGCGTGGCTGTACCCGGACGCGACCGCCGAGCAGGCCGCCCGCGATCTGCTCGCGCGCGGCGCCCGCCTGGTCGTCGTCACGCTCGGCGCGGACGGCGCGTTCGCGCTCACCGCCGACGCGCAGGCGCGCGTCCCGGCGCCGCCCGTCGACGTCAAGGACACCGTCGGCGCCGGCGACGCCTTCCAGGCCGCCCTCCTGGACGCCCTGGCCTCCGCCGCGGCCCCGGCGTCCGAGGAGGACCGGCTGCCGCTGCCGACGACCGCCGACGAGCTGACCCGCGTGCTCATCCGCTGCGTCACCGCCGCCGCGATCACCTGTACGCGCGTCGGCTCCGACCCGCCGACCGCCGCCGAACTCCAGTCCGCCCAGCTCTGAGGAACAGGACGGATGGCCTTGGTGAGGGGCGTGCGCACCGTCCGCCGCGTCACCTGACGTCCTCGGAGACAGGCCTCGAGGACGGCTGCTCCGCTGCGACGTCCGCGGTCGTCGGTGGCGCCTCGGGGCGGTGCGGGGTCCGCTGTGCGCGTCCATGCCGCGCCCCGCCGACGCGGCCCCGCTACGAGGTCATCTATGCTCGGCGGCTGGCACGATGCGAACCGAGGGGTCGATCCGACAAGGAAGCCGCGCAATGACTGATCTTCCCGTCCGTCACTTCCAGGGCCGCGACGGCGTGGACCTGGTGTACCGCGAGATGGGCGAGGGACGGCCGCTGGTGCTGATCCACGGCTACTTCTCCACCGCGACGGTGAACTGGATCCGCTACGGCCACGCCGAGACGCTCGCGGCGCGCGGCCACCGGGTGATCATGCCGGACCTGCGGGCGCACGGCGACAGCGGCAAGCCGCACGACCCGGCCGCCTACCCGCCCGACGTGCTGGCCGACGACGGGTTCGCGCTGATCGAGGCGCTCGGGCTCACCGACTACGACCTCGGCGGCTACTCGCTGGGCGCGCGCACCGTCGTCCGCATGCTGGCGCGCGGCGCGACCCCCGCCCGCGCGGTCATCGGCGGCATGGGCCTGGACGGGATCGTCGACGCCGGCGGCCGCAGCGACCACTTCCGCCGCATCCTGACCAACCTCGGCACGTTCGAACGCGGCACGGCCGAGTGGCGGGCGGAGGCCTTCCTCAAGACCGTCGGCGGCGACCCCGTGGCGCTGCTGCGGCTGCTGGACTCCTTCGTCGACACGCCCCGCGAGGACCTCGCCCGCATCACCGTGCCGACGCTGGTGGTCGCGGGCGAAAAGGACCACGACAACGGGTCCGCGCAGGCGCTCGCCGACGTCCTCCCGAACGCCCGCTACGCCGAAGTCCCCGGCGAGCACATGAGCGCCGTCACCAAGCGCGACCTCGGCATCGCCATCGCCGACTTCCTGGCGTCCTGACCCGGCCGCGGCGATGAAGTCCCCGCGTCGCCGTCGCGGTCTGGCGTTCGGTCTGGTGCTGGCGTCCTGCGCGGCCGCCGGCGGCTGCGGCGCGGCCGCCGCGTGGTACGTCGGGCTGTTCGCGTCGAACGGCCGGTTCGACGGGCTGGACGCCTGCGCGCTGTTCCCGCCCGAGAAGGACATCGCCGCGCTGGTGCGGAACCCGGCACGCGAACCGATCGACTCCCGGCCGAAGCCGCTGCTCGGCGGCTGGAGCGGCGGGAACCTGCGGTCGGAATGCAAGTGGAGCAGCGTCCCCAAGGGGCAGGACGAGCCGTTCCGCACGGTGCGCGTGCACACCGAGACCATGAAGCGTTCCGGCCGCACCTCGGCCGAGGAACGGGCCCGCCTCTCCTTGGAATCCTGGTATCGCGCCCGGGCGGCCCGCCGCGACACCGACGCGCGCCCCATCGGCGTCGGCGAACAGGGGTACGCCAACACCGACACCATGCGTGCGGACCTGGTGTTCTTGCGCGTCACCGTCTACGACCTCCACGTCAAGTTCCGGGTGTCCAACGGACTGATCGACGTGTCCGCGCGCACGCACTCCAGGCCGTCCACCAAGGAGTGGGACCTGCTCGTCGACCTCGCGCGGAAGGTCGAAGCGAACGTCCGATCCTCCTGACATGCCGGTGGGATGCCGTCGGCTACGGCATCGCCAGAGATCGAGAGGCGCAGGACGAACGGCCACGTGCTGGCAGCCTGTCTGGATGCGGCGGGTGAGCCACATCGCATGCGGCGCACAGAGACATGACGCCAGCCGACTTCTGCGCGTCGAGCCCTTCAGCGGGCAGACGTCCGGTCGCCTCGACCCGGTGTTCCGAAGAAGCGGCCGCCGCGCTCCTCCCAGGCCCCGATTGAGACACACGACCAAGCGCGGATCCGAGGTGGAGAGGGTCGGCGCCGGACCGAGTGCTGGCGCCGCGCCCTGAAAGCAGCGGTCTGGTGAGGGGTGACGACCGCGGGGCGCCTACCAGGCGATGCATCGGGGGCATCGACCAGGTGCGAAGCGGAGGACCGAGCTCGACCAGGCGACGACCAAAGGCGGCCTGCGCGAACGCCTGGCCGCACCCTGGAATGTGCCGTCGCCCGGATGGCGGCAGGGTCGTACTCAGCTTGCTTCTCCGGCATGAATGCGGGGGCGCGGCAGCGTTCGGGCCCGGCCTGAGACAGAATGAACGCCCACCGCACCGGGCGTCGCCCCGGCGACCTGGGGGTCGACGGAAAGGCCGCCGGCCGTCCGGACCGGTGCGGTGGGCGGGCCTCGCGGGACGGGAATCCGCCGATCGGACGTCCGCTCACCGACCGGCGGGAGACTCGGCACCCCTACGAGACCACTCGATTACTCTACGCGATGATCTCATTACCCTGGGCGGCCGATCCTTAACCTTCGACCGGCGTTTCGCGCGTCCCCGCCAATGAAACCCCAGGCCGTCGGCGATGCCGGGGTCAGCTCACCCAGGCGAGGAGGGGCTCGCGCCGTTCGGGGTCGCGCAGGCGCGCCAGGGCGCCCTTCTCGAGCTGGCGGACGCGCTCGCGGGTCAGGCCGATCCGGTCGGCGATGTCCTGGAGGGTGTGCGGGCGGCCGTCGTTCAGCCCGTACCGCAGGGTCAGGATCAGGGCCTCGCGCGGCGGCAGCTGGTCCACCAGGGCGCGCAGCTCCTGCGCGAGATTCTCGAACTCCAGGGCCTCGGACGCCGGCACGGCGGTCGCGTCGGGGATCAGGTCGCCGACCCGGGTCTCGCCGTCCTCGCCGACCATGGTGTCGAGGCTGAGGGTCTCGCGGGCGGCGCGGCGCAGGTCCACCACCCGGTCGACGGGCTGGCCGGCCACGGCGGCGATCTCTTCGGCGGTCGGCTCGCGGCCCGCCGTCTCCAACTGCCGCTCGATCCGCGCCAGCCGGGTCAGCTCCTCCAGGATGTGCGCGGGCAGACGCACGGTGCGGGCCTTGTCGGCCAGGCCGCGTCCGATGGCCTGCCGGATCCACCACATGGCGTACGTGGAGAACTTGTAGCCCTTGGTGTAGTCGAACTTCTCGACCGCGTGGATCAGCCCGAGGTTGCCTTCTTGGATCACGTCCAGGATCGGCAGCCCGCGGCCGGCGTACTTCTTGGCGGCCGACACCACCAGCCGCAGGTTCGCCCGGATCATGTGGTCCTTGGCGGCCTGGCCGTCCCCGGCCAGCGCCTCCAGCTCCTCGCGCGTGGCGTCGGCCGTGCGCGGCGTGCGCCCGCGGCCGCCGGTGTCGAGCAGATGCCGGGCGTACAGCCCCGCCTCGATCCGCTTGGAGAGCTCGACCTCCTCCTCGGCCGTGAGCAGCGGCGTCGCGCCGATCTGCGACAGGTACTGGCCGAGCAGGTCCCGATCCTCGTCGGGCCCGTACGGCTCATACCGGGCATGACCGTTGGAAACGCGGGCCACCTTGCTCACCCTCGGTCGTCACGATCGCGCTGGGACGTCGGCGTTCCGAAGTCGAGCGTGCGCTGGTGATCAACGCGGCGGCGGACGTCCTGCCGCCGCTCGGCATGGCGGTGCCGCGCCCTGTCGGGCCGGGCGCGGTGCTGCGCGGCGGCGTCCGCGGTCAGGTTCCCGGCGCTCGAGGACGGCCGTCCCGCCCACGCCCGGCGGGCGTTCGGGCGGCGCCGAATGTCGTCACTCTCCAGCGCATGACGAACCATGGGCGCGTCCCCCTTCGGCTCGGCTCCTTTTCAGGCGCCGATTAATACCCCCAGGGAACATCCCAAACCCGGAGAAAGCGGAATTGTCAGCCCGGAGTGCAGGCCGTTCCGTTGAACGTGCAGTTGGACGGACGCATCGGGGAACCGCTCCCCTGGAAGAAGATCGTCGTGCTGGCGCCCCTGGGCAGCGCACCGCCGCTCACGACGATCGTGTACCCGTACCGCCGCCAGTCCTGCGGCCACAGCGCCGTCAGCTTCCGGGGCGGGTAGGTGAACGTCAGCCGCCAGGACGGCAGATCGGAATCGGTGTTGTTGACCACCACGTACGTGCCGTGGAAGGTGCCCTGCCAGGCGTTCGCGGTCGCGTACCGCACCGTGACCCGCCCGTCCGTGCGAGGCGGCTCGGGCGCGACCGGAGCCCGCGCCAGGGTCCGCTCCGGCTGCGGCCTCGACGGCGCGGAGGAAGGCTCGGACGAAGACGACGGGGCCGACGACGGTGAGGTCGCCGAGGGCGAGGGGGAGGTCGAGGTCGGCGACGCGGACGGCCCCTTCTGGAGCCCTCTCTGACGGACCAGCGGCTCCCCGCTGGCGTACGGGGCGGACGGCGACTCGGCGGCGCACGCGGACGGATCGCACTGCGCGGCGGTCTGCGGGGCGCGCGCGTTCACCCCGCCTCCGTCGCCGCCGAAGACCATGCTCATCACCAGGATGGTCACGACGAAGGTGACCAGGCCGAGGCCTCCGGCGGCCCAGGCCACCCCCGAGGGCCGGTAGCCGCGCAGACGCTCCAGCGCCCCCGCCTTCGGCCGCCGCCGCGCTCCCCCGGCACGGCGCTGCCTCGTCGGTCCTGTCCTGTGTTCTGCCATGCGCCCCATCCGTTCGTACCAGGACGAAGAAGGCCACCGAGCGTCGTCCCGCCTCCGGGACCGCCCCCGAGGCGCCGCCCAAGCGCATTGCCGCGAAGATCTTAGGGCAGATTCGAGCACGACCGCCGGTCCCGCGCGCCGAATGATTGGAAATCAGCCGCGCGGAGAACCCTCCACGGAATCCCCTACCGAATACCCAGCGGAAGGCCGAGACAACAGAGCGCACACCACCCGCCGCATTGCGTGTCCGACGCACCACGCCGAGCTCGCAGAATCGATCAGCATGGTCACAGTGAGCTACTTACTGACCTCCGGAGTTGCCCAACCGCCGAAATCCGCCGGCAAACATCCTCCCGCCAGTAGCGTGGCCTGGCTCACGTTCGGCCACTCATCGCCCCCGTTGATGCCGTCCATCCCCAGGAACGCCGGTGCATCTTCCGGCGGCCTCAGAGCGGCCAGGGGGCAGTGCTTTTGCAGATCTGCACACTCTGTGCGGAGTAATACTCCGTTATGGCGGCATACGGAACTGTCCAGCGAACAGTTCGCACAAGAGAGCGCGGCAGCAGGTCAGGCGGCTCAACTACTTCCTCAGTTCAGCTGACCGTTGCGCCGCTCCTAGCGTGGCGTTCGAGCGTCCGCATTCCGCCCAGCAGCGTTTGAACGCGGCGCTCTTCCGTCGGCCCGCGGGCGAGCAACCGTCCTCGGGGTGGCGCCCGCTGTGCCGGATGCGCAGTTGCTTGCAACCCTCGCCGAACCTGTGGTTGCCGACGGCGGAGGCGGTCACGCCGATCTTGCCGAGGAGCCCCGAGATCCGCGCGGATGCCCGATCAGGTCGCCCTACGCGACGACGAGGGTATTGCCGTCGGCCAGGCGTTTGAGGTGCGCGGCCGATGTAGGCGGCGCCGCTGGCGGGGGCGGACGCGCCTGCTCGTCCCCAGCCGTCCCCGAGCTTCCGGAGGATTCAAGATTGCTGCGCAAGTCCTTGAGGGCGAGTGCAGCGCCGTCCGGGTTCCAGGTGGCTCCACTACATGGGATGTGGCGGCGTGATCGGCGGGCGTCGAGACTACCGCGCGGTCAATGAAGTGGACAGCGTTGTCGGAAGCGGATCGTCGCCAGAAGGAGTGGATCGACACACGATGGCCGTCGATGTGGGCGGCGATTGCGGTGTCCGCTCACCGCAGGTCGCCGCCGCCGTCCTTGATGTGGCGCAGGAGTGCGCGCCATCGCCTGGGCTCCAGCACGAGTATGGCACCACTGCGATCGTGCGAATCCCTGACGAGCACGCGGCCCTCGTGCGCCGCCACCTCGACACAGTCGTCCGCTGGGTTGCTGGCGCTGCTCTTGCGCCAGACGAGGGCGCCCATCGACGACGTGCGTTCGACCATCCAGCACCCCTCTGTGAACGTCGCCGGCGGGACCTTGCCGCACGAGCCGTCCAGACAAGATCACCTACCAGGCTCAAGCCAAGCAGGGCATGACAAACCACGACCTTGTGGAAAATTTCCCGGACAAGAGTGTAAACGGTTTCAGTTATCCCGCCTACACCGGGAACACAAGATCACGTGATGTCGGTATGACGCCCGTCGGGCTTGGGGGTGCAGGTCGTCCGATCACCTCCCCATCAGTCCAGGTCAGATCGCCGGGAGCGGCATCGCTGGGTCAGGCCATCAGGTCCTCGGCCGCCTGCCGGATCAGGGCGAGGGATTCCTCGACCGGCAGCGCCTCGTCGAGGAGGGTCTCGAAGTTGTCGCGGTATTCGGCGATGCGCGAGTCGTCGCCGGTGATCATCACGCTGTTGCCCGGACGCCCCTCCAGGTACAGCACGTCGCCGAGGCCGCCTTCGAACTCCAGGAGAGTGAACGGCCCGTACAGGCCGAGATGCGCCCCTCGAGAGAAGGGGATCACGCGGACTTTGATCAGGTCGTCGTTCTCGACGGTGTCCGCGATGTGCCTCAGCTGGGTCGGCATGATCGCGGGATCGGCGCTGATGCCGACGTGCCGCCGGATCACGGCCTCGT
The DNA here is from genome assembly GCA_003001795.1 of Actinomadura viridilutea. GTDB lineage: Bacteria > Actinomycetota > Actinomycetes > Streptosporangiales > Streptosporangiaceae > Spirillospora > Spirillospora viridilutea. The sequence goes on from PVNI01000005.1 coordinate 74,376, forward strand.
CCATGATGTAGTACTGACGCGGCGGATTCTCGCGCCGGGCCAGCTCCTCCTGCCGCTGCATGCGCAGCTTGACGCCGAACGCCTGCTGCGTGGGGCTGACCATGCCGGTGCTGAGCACTTCGGCGTATTCGCGGGTCTGCAGCAGCCCCGGGACGACGGTGCCGTGGAAGCCCCTGATGTACGACGCACCCGCCGCGTACCCGACGAAGTTCAGGAAGGTGTCCTCGACCTCGCCCTTGTAGGCGTTCCACCAAGCGGGCTCGCGGGCACCGCGCGCCAGAGCCTGCAGCCTCTCCTGCCGGCTTTCAGACGTGACGTCATAGACCATCAACAGGGCCTGCAGGTCGGTCCGGGTGATGGCGTTCTTTCCGCCCTCGATGCGGATGACCTTGGACGGGGACCATTCCAGAGCCCGAGCCACCTGCTCCTGGGTCATCCCCTTCTCTTTTCGGAGCCTGACGAGCTCGCTTCGCAGCAGCGCGCTCTGCACAACCGGGCCCTGATCACTTGCCATCGCCAACGCTCACCCTGTGTAGCCCCAATGTGGTCTATGTCACATGCCGAAGTGCCATCTGGCAGTCGGACATCTAGCGTGCTGTCCGTCTGCACTCCGACAGCTTCCCTCGGCTGCGCCGTTTAGTTTTACCTCACCCACCTGCCGTTAAGTGGCCGGTTACACACACGACAGCTCGCCGACTGCTGCGCGGCACCCGACCATGTTGTACGGTGCTAGGTAGCAGACTAGCACCTGACATTAAGCTCACTGGCGTGTTAGGGTTGACGCAGCGTCAAAAATCAAGGGTGGCCTTTATGGTCGGCCCCCACGACCCGCGGCACCCGGGCGTTCCCGCCGGGCCGGCCGCACGAAGGAGGTTCAGCAGGTATCGAAAGTCCGAGCACTCCCCTGGAAACACCAAGGGCCACCCTGCGCTCTCCATCGATCAGTCGGTAGCCAGCCAAGCGAATCGAAGGAAAGCGGAGGGCGACCCTTCGGAACCGTCAGAAGTGTTTGCCGGTCGGCGACCGTCTGCGCTGTCACCGCAGTTCAGCCGTTGACCAGGACAAACACCTCCCGCGGATGCACCCAAGTCTAACCGCGATCACGCGGCCGAGGCTATAGGTGCCCGCGACTCGCCTCCCGCACCGCTCCGTCGCCGACGAGCCAGGAGGCGACGGACCGCGGTGCACGTGAGAGCCGCTTTCGAGACTTGGGATTCTCGGTCATGCGTACTCGACAGCTTTCACGGCGGACCGCCGACGCCTTCCCTGTGCGCCGTCGCCCCACGGCCATCGTCCGGCCGTCCGCCTCTCTGACGACGCCGCCCGCCATCGCTCACCTCTCGCCTGTCCCGTCCGGCGTCCCCTCGTCCGCCCGCGTCGACGCGGCGGAGGGGGACGGCGCCCGGCTCGGGGAGGCGCGATGACGAGCCCGCACACGCACCGTCACGACCCAGACGCCATCGTCACCCGCCCTCCGCTCCGTCCCATCGACGGCCGGCACCCCCGGCAGGCGGTGCGCGGGTGCAGCCACATCGCGGCGGCCGCGCCCCACACGGAGGTCCACCCCGACACCGACCGCGAATTCTGGGGAGCCCTCACCCACGACGAGCGCCAGGCGTTCGCCGCCTACGCCGAGCCGGTCCTGCTGCCGGTCGGCCATGTGCTGTGGCGCGAGGGCGACGTCGCCGACCAGGTGCTGGTCATCCAGTCCGGCTGGGTGAAGATCTCCGTCCGGCGCGGGCGACACGAGCACGTCATCGCCGTCCGCGGTCCGGGCGCCCTGATCGGCGAACGCGCCGCCATGCAGGTGCGGCGGCGTTCGGCCACCGTCGTCGTTATGGCCACCGTCCACGCGATGCGGTTGGCCACCACCGCGTTCGCCGCCATCCTCGCCGAGCACCCCCGGATCCTGCGCGTCGTCGAGGCGCAGATGTACGACCGGCTCACCGAAGGCGGCGACTCGTCCGTGTGCTTCCACGGATTCCCGCGGACGGCGGCGGCCGCGTCCGTCCCCTCGCCCCAGGATGCGCACGACGCTTCCGAGACGCCGACGGACTCCGCAGCGGCGACGGCCGGATTCGCGAGGGCGACCCCGACTTACACCGCGCCCGATGCCGTGGCCGCCCCCGCACCGGTGGCCGACATCCGCGCCGGGCAGAACTGCACGATCCTTTACACCGACATCGTCCGGTTCAGTGGCGCCCACCGCACCGACGACGACCGGCTCGTCGTGCGTCGCGTCATGTACGAGTTGTTGCGCGGCGCGCTCGAGGAGTCCGGGGTGCCGTGGGAGCCGTGCCACCACGAGGATCGCGGCGACGGCGCCCTGGTGATCGTCCCGGCCGAGATCCCCACCCGCTGCGTCGTCGATCCGATGCTGGCGCTGCTCACGGCACGGCTGCACCGCCACAACCGCGACGCCGACAAGGGCACCCGGTTCCAACTTCGGGTCGCCCTGCACGTCGGCCCGGTGGTACCGGACGAGCAGGGCGTCTCCGGTCTGGCGATCATCCAGACGGCGCGGCTGCTCGACGCGCCCGTCCTGAAGGACTGGATGGACCGCACCCAGGCCGACGTCGGCGTCATCGCCTCCTCCTACGTCTACGAGTTCGTCATCGCGCATGCGCCGGGTCTGGTCAACCCGGCCAGCTACCAGCGCGTGATCTGCAAGGTCAAGGACGCGGAACTGACGGGCTGGATGCACCTGTCCAGCGCCACCTTCCCTCCCGCAGCCTGACCGCCCCCGTCGCCTTCGCGCGCACCGCCGGGTTCTCACCCCGCACCCGGTCCGGTGCGCCCCCTCCTCGACCGGGACATCCCGTCGTCCCGAGGCCGCTCATACGACGGCAATGGCCTCATCTTCTCGACGGCCACCGCGCCCCAAGCTCCCCGAACCGCCGTTCAGCGGACACGCCTGTGGAAACCACACCGATGCGGTCCTGGCCGAAGATGACCTTCTTTACCTCGACGAAGGGCTGTTGCAGGACGGGGCAGACAACAGCCGGGTCGTAGATGTCACCGGGCCAACAGCGACGTTCGTACGCGGCCTCTTCCATCGCCCGACGCCCAGTCCTCAGGCTTCAAGATCGGCCTCGTCAGCTTCAATCTCGTCGTCCTCCGAGTACTCGCGACATCGACGCTCACGGCACCGCACGCACTATTGCTGCCCACATACTGTCCAGCCGGACATGGTGCAGCTGGTGCACGCCAGCGCAGACGCTGCGGCTCCAACCGCCGCCCCTTCTGCAGAGACGAAGCGCGTCGTGGCCGGTTGCTGCGCACCGCGCCTCGGGTCAGTGGCGACGACCCGTATCCTGGCGTGACTCAACGGTTGCGGCGAGCCGGTGCCGACCTGGGTGTCCCAGTCCCGAATCCGGTACCCGTTGCGGCGGTTCACCCGCTCACCCGACCGCTCGCCGTAGCCGGCCCCGCAGAACGCGTCGCCTCCGCGCTCATCAACGCCTCGGGCATTGACCGCAGCAGGTCCGGCTCACACGCCCCGATCTGCCCGGCAATCCGGCAGCCGGCGGCTGGTGCGCCACGCCTGGGGCCGCGGCTACGCCACCGAGGCCGCCCGCAGCGCCCTCGCCAGTGGCTCCGCGGGGTCCACACTGGTGTCATCGGCCATCGCGTCGTCTCCTTCGATCTTGGTCTTCGCTTCTCGAAGGATCACGCGGTGGCCCGCCTCATCACGACGCCATGCCCTCTGACCTGCTGGAACTCGTACACCATCTCCGTGGACGCAACCTTCGATTCATCGCTTCGGTGTTCATCGACGTGTGCTGACGGCCACCCCATGCCCGAAGCCGACTTCTCAGCGTCCGCTCGAGTCGTTCGCCCCCCGTGAAGCGGCCGCGCCGCCGACCCCGTCAGGAGGCCGACGGCGCGGACTGAGCGAACGCGATGACTAGGCGGCCGCCTTCACCCGCACGGCGCCGACCTGCACGGACAGCGCCCTGCCGGACAGCACCTGACGCAGCACGTCCGGCTTGTTGCTGATGATGCCGTCCGCACCGAGCTCGACGGCGTCGCGCATCGCGTCCGGATCGTCGATGGTCCAGGTGAAGACCTCCATGCCGAGCGCGTGCACCCGCTTCACGTACGCCGGGGTCAGATCGGCGTACCGCGGGTTGATCTGGTCGGCGTACCCGCCGAGCACGGGCAGCTCGTCGACCGAGGGCGTGCCGAGCAGCCCGATCGGCACCCGCGGCATGAGGGCGTGGAAGCGCTTCATCGAGTCCCAGTCGAACGACTGCACGACCAGGCGGCGCTTGCGCGGGTCCGGCCGCAGCCACAGCGGGTGGCGCTTGAGCTCGGCGGCGATCCGGCGCTCGATGCCCGGGTACAGCTCCGGCGACTTCACTTCCAGCAGCAGCCCGAGACCGCTGTGCTGCATCGCGCGCAGCGCCTCGCCCAACGTCGGCACCGGCTCGCCCTTGAACTCGTCGCCGAACCAGGACCCGGCGTCCAGCTTGCGGATCTCGGCGAGGGTGAAGTCGGCGACCCGCCACGGCGCCCGGTCGGGGAAGACCTCCTCCACGTTGGTGGTGCGCGACAGGGTGGTGTCGTGCATGAGGACGAGCTTGTGGTCCTTGGTCTCCTGGACGTCCAGCTCGAACATGTCCGCGCGCTGCTTGCGGGCCAGCTTGAACGCGGCGATGGTGTTCTCCGGAGCGTACGCGGAGGCGCCCCGGTGGGCCACGGCGGCGACCTTCCTGGGTCTTGACGTCACCGTGTCGGCGTTCGCGTCCGCCGCCGTTCCGGCGACGAGCGCGACCGTCATGGCAACGGCGAGGGTGAAACCGAGCCGTCGGAACATTGTCACCCCTTGCAACTAGGCGATGTCGGTCCAACCCTTGAGCCGTCCGATGACAGTCAAGTAACAAATGATTAGCAATTCTTGTAATCCCTGTGGACCAGACACGCCGTAGCGGCACTAACGGCTCGTCCTTATCCGGCTTTCCGCCAGTTCGTCCCGTGGTGCCGGAACAGCCGACGTCCCAGGTCATCGCCATGCCGTCGCCCCTTTCGCCACCGGGGACCCCGCTGCGCCGCATCACCGAGAACCCTCGGTCTTCACCGCACCACATCACAACAAAACAGAACGCAAACCATTTGTCACCACATCGCCGGATCAAAGCGAAAGGAAGGCATGAACTAGTTTCCGCTTCATTGCGTCAACTATCCGGGATGTCCTCCGCGGCATCGGAGGGTGAATCGGGTCTGCCGAAGGGCCTGAGCCTCGAAATTGCGGTGCGGGACGGCCTCGTCCGCCGACCGGCGACGGACGGTGCCGCCGCGTCGTCCGCCGAAGGGCTTCGGCGACGCCGGATGACGCGCGGGCGCGGGAAGAGCCGCCGCCTCGCGCCGGGGACGAGGGGCGGGACGGGTGTGGCGAGCCTGGTCGGCTTGCCGCGCCCGCGCAAGACGACCGAGGCCCCGAGCTGCCACTGCGCGGCCTCGTCCCTGTGCGCCGCGTCCAGCAGGGCGCCGGAGGCCAGCACGCGGCCGGGGAAGGTCGCGGCCAGGTCGCTGAGGCGGGCGGCCTCGTTCACGGGGTCGCCGATCACCGTGTATTCGAAGCGCTGCTCCGCCCCGATGTAGCCGGCGACGACCGTGCCCGCCGACACGCCGATGCTCGCGTCCAGCTGCGGAACCTCCGCACGCAGCCGCGTGGCGAGTTCCCGGGCGGCGCCGAGTGCGGCGCCCTCGGCGTCCTGGAGGCTGGTGGGCGCGCCGAAGACGGCCAGTGCGGTGTCCCCCGCGAACTTGTTGATCCAGCCGCCGTGCGCGGCGACGACGTCCACCACCACGCCGAAGAACGCGTTGAGCAGCGCCACGACCTGGTCGGGAGTGCGGTTCTCGGCCAGCCGGGGCGAATCCGCGATGTCGACGAACAGCACGGCGACCTCGCGGGTGCGTCCGCCCAGCCTGATGCCGTCGCTCTCCAACGCGAGGACGGCGACCTCCTCGCCGACGTGCCGTCCGAACAGGTCGCGCAGCCGCTGGTGCTCGCGCAGCCCGGCGACCATGTGGTTGAACCCGGCCTGCAGCTGGCCGACCTCGCTGGCGTCGTACACCGGGACGCTCGCGCCGAGGTCGCCGCGTTCGACCCGCGCCATGCCCTGCCGCACCGACTCGATCGGGTCGGCGACGGCGCGGATGGCGATGTAGGCGACCTGCATGCCGACGAGCAGCGCGGCCCCGCCCAGGCCGAGCACGGTGACGGCGAGCTGCCGGGTGTCGATGAGGCTCTCGACCAGCGCCGCGACGGCCACGCAGACGAGACCGAGAACCGGGACGGCGGTGCCGAGCAGCCAGGCCAGCATGATCCGCGTGGTGACGCCGGGCAGCCGCAGGCCGCGCGGCGGCCCGTCCGCCAGCACGAGCGCGGCCGCGGGGCGCAGCAGCCGCTCCGACAGCAGGTAGACGAGGGTGCAGGTCGTCATCGCGCCGAGCAGGCAGGTGAGCCCGGTCTTGACGGCGAGCCTGCCGGTGAACAGCGCCAGGTCGAGGACGGCCCATCCCGCGGCGCCCACGGCCCACATGCCGCCGACGAGGAGGGTCAGGCGCAGCGGCCCCAGCAGCACGGCGCGCCGCTGCTCCGGGTCGGGGACGCCCTTGTCGCGCACGAGCCGCACGACCGGCCGCCACAGCCGCAATCCCAGCAGCAGGGTCACGGGCGCGGCGACCACCGGGTAGCCGAAGAACGAGGTGGTGTTGACGACGCGCGCCCGCTCAGGGTCGGGAAGCGGCGGATCGGGGACGACGAAGATGGCGAACAGCAACACCACGAGGGCGCCGCCCAGGTTCGCCAGGCTCACGACGACCAGCAGCACCCAGCGGACGCGCATCTCCAGCATGGTGCGGGGCACCCCGGGGAACTTCAGCCTGGTTCGGAGAACGCGCGACATCGCCCTGCCGGTCACCTGCGTCCTCCCCGGTCTCCCGAGGTCCTCGACCGCCGCCGTCCACTGGGTAACCGCGACACGTCTCACCTTAAATCGCGGTGAGGACGGCGCGTCGGTGAAAGTCGCAGCGTGACGCGCAGCCGCTCGCCGCCGCACCAGGGCGGCGGCGAGCGGCGATGAATTCCGCGGTCAGGTGCGGTCGGCGGACGCGGTGGCGACGGGCACGCGGGCCCGCTCGGCGGAGCCGCGGCGGACCAGCGGCCACCCCACGGCGATGACCACCATCCACGCCGCCATCACGTACAGCGCGACCCGGGTGTCGGCCTCCCAGGCGATCAGCAGGGTGACGAACGCGAAGAACGCCAGCACCAGGACGTTCGTGTACGGCGCACCCGGCATGCGGTACGGGGAGGGGGCGAGCCGTCCAGCGGCGACGGCGCGGCGGTACCGCATGTGGGCGACGACGATGACCGTCCACACCATGAGGGCACCGCCGGTGGACACCGAAGTGATGTACTCGAACGCCTTGTCCGGGACGATCGCGTTCACCACCACGCCGATGCCCATGACGACGGCGGAGATCACCACGGTCAGGACGGGCACGCCTCGGCTGTTGAGCCGCGCCAGAATTCGCGGGCCGTCGCCGTTGACCCCGGCGGTGCGCAGCATGCGGGACGTGGAGTACAGGCCGCCGGCGTTGCAGGACGACAGCGCGGCGGTCAGGACGACGAAGTTGACGATGCCCGCCGCGGCCGGAATGCCGATCTTCGTGAAGGCCAGCACGAACGGGCTGGTGCCCTCCTCGAACTCGGTCCAGCTCACCACCGACAGGATCACCAGCAGGGAGCCGAGGTAGAACAGCGCGAACCGGATCGGCAGCGCGTTGATGGCCCGGGGGATGTTCTTCTCGGGGTCCTTGGCCTCGCCCGCGGTCACGCCGACGAGCTCGACGCCCAGGTAGGCGAACATCACCATCTGCAGCGTCATCAGGGTCGCGCCGAACCCTTGCGGGAAGACCCCGCCGTGCGACCACAGGTTGGTCACCGAGGCCGTGGCCCCCGCGTCGCTGAACCCGAAGATCAGGACCGCCAGCCCGACCAGGATCATCATCACGATCGCGGCGATCTTGATCATGGCGAACCAGAACTCCAGCTCGCCGAACAGCCGGACCGAGACGAGGTTGATCACGAAGAGCACGACCAGCGCGATCAGGGCGGTCTTCCACTGGTCGAAGCCGGGCCACCAGTACTGGATGTACTCGCCCGCGGCGGTCAGCTCGGCCATGCCGGTCGTCACCCAGATGACCCAGTACGTCCAGGCCGTCGCGTAGCCCCAGAACGGGCCGAGGAACTCGCGGGCGTAGTCGGCGAACCCGCCGGGGGCGCGCCGGTACGTCAGCAGCTCGCCGAGCGCCCGCATCACGAAGAACAGCGCCAGCCCCGCCACCGCGTAGGTGAGGATCAGACTGGGGCCGGCCTTGGCGATGTTGGTCCCCGCACCGAGGAACAGCCCGGTGCCGATGGTGCCGCCGATCGCCAGCATCTGGATCTGTCGGGTGCCGAGCGCCCGGTGATAGCCCATCCCGGCAGGTCGTGCCTCTCTAGGGGGCCTGTCGGCAGTGTCAGGAGCCATACGCCTTGTAGGCCTTTCTCGCTCGCCGCCGTCCTGTAGGACGGCTTGTCTGTGGTGCCGCTTGTGGCGGACCGCACACATAGTAGGGATTTGCCAAACGGCCACCGAAAGGGGCCCATCCAGCACGAACGCCACGTACCCACGACCGGACGTCACGATACGCAACGGTGCGGACGCTTTACGCAACATCCCTGCCGCCGCCCTGAGACCCGCTCCTACCAGCGCCTCGACCTCCACAGGCCCGGCAAGCCCGGTTCAATCCCGGGTCTCGGGGGTCGCGATATCGAGTTGGCGCTCACCTCGGGCATCGCGTATGCTCTCGGTCGTTGCCACACACCGGCGAGAGACCGGTCAGGGGAACACCTCCGGAGCGGTTACGCTCAGGAGAGCATGGTCCTGTGGAGCAGTTAGGAGTGCTCGCCACCCTGTCAAGGTGGAGGCCGCGGGTTCAAATCCCGTCAGGACCGCCAGGCGTGCCGCCGTCTTCGGCGCGTCGCGGGCAGGTAGCTCAGTTGGTACGAGCGTCCGCCTGAAAAGCGGAAGGTCGGCGGTTCGACCCCGCCCCTGCCCACACGATCCACCAGCTTCAACACAGCGCCCGACCAGCATTGATCCGGTCGGGCGCTGTTGTTATCGCATCCGGTCGTGTCCGGTCATCACCGGCGGACGGCGGTCAGACGTGCCCAATACGTGCTGAAAACTTAGGTGGGCCGTAGGGCAGCCTCGGTCCTGTACTTGCCTGCTTCGTCCCGCCAGTCAATGCGGTTGGCGTAGACGCAAAACAAGACCTCGACACGAGTGATCTCCCCAAGCTTCCGAGAGCCCGCCCCTTCTCTCCAAGCGCCGCGCGTAGACCGTCATCGTGACCCCGATGTCGCTATGCCCGACGATCTCCCGGACGACGTGCGGCGGGACGCCCAAGTCCAGCAACAGCGACACGCACGCGTGCCGGCCGAGGACAAGGAGAAGCCGCGTGCTGATCGAGCACGTGGGCCCAGGACGGGCACTGGACGGTTGATCAGGTACAGGCGCAACCGGACGAAGTCTTGGGGGGCTGCGTGGGGTCGAGGGCCTTCTCATCGGAGGTGCCGCAGCAGGTGTTGCCGTCTGCTGAGTCGGCAGCGCTCTTGCCGAGGGTGTCGGCGTCGGCCTTGACCGTGTAGAACTCCCACGGTTCGCCGCCGGGCCCCTGGACCCAGACCTTGTCCTGCACCGCGTAGCAGCACGAGGTGTCCTTCTCCTCCAGGGTCACGAGCCCGGCTTCGGTCAGACGCTTGGCCGCCTCGGCGACGAACTCGGAGTTCTCGACTTCGACCCCGAGGTGATCCATGCGAGTCGGCTCGCCGTCCTCGCCCTCGATCAGGACGAGCTTGAGCGGCGGCTCGGTGATGACGAAGTTGGCGTAGCCCGGCCGGAGCTTGGCCGGCTCGGCGCCGAACAGCTTGGAGTAGAAGGCGATCGAGCCTTCCAGGTCGGACACGCGCAGAGCGAGCTGGACGCGGGACATGCGGTTCCTCCTCGTGTCGTGGGCGGTGTCGGCCGGTCGTCGGTCGGCAGATGCCCCGGCGGACGCTGTTTAGATGTCTGTCTAAGCAGCCGGTGACCCGAGTTTGCATCCCTGCATAGATGGATGTCAAATTAGAGGCATGTCTAAGCAGCGCCTGCCGATCGTGAACCCCGTCGACACCGAGGGGCCGTGCTGCGCGCCCCTGGTCTGCGAGCCGTTGAGCGAGACCGAGGCGGCCGAACTGGCGCCGTTGTTCAAGGCGATCGCCGACCCGGTCCGGCTGCGGCTGCTGTCGTTGATCGCCTGCCACGAAGGCGGCGAGGCGTGCGTCTGCGACCTGACCGCCGCGTTCGACCTCACCGCGCCGACGATCAGCCACCACCTGAAGGTGCTCAAGAAGGCCGGGTTGATCGACTCCGAGCGGCGCGGGACCTGGGTCTACTACTGGCTCAACCCCGGCGTCCTGGAGCGGCTGTCGGCGATCCTGGGGCCGCGCGTCACCGCGGCTGTTTCGTGACCGACACCGAACCAGACGCCCGCACCGCGCCCGCCGGCGCCCGGCCCACGGACGCCGTAGCGGCCCGCCTGTCGGCGGTGCGCCGCCGCCTCATCCTGCCGGAGACCTCATGACCCAGGCCGCCGATGTACCCGAGGTGCTGTTCGTGTGCGTCCACAACGCCGGACGCTCCCAGATGGCCGCCGCCCTGCTCGACCACTACGCCGCCGGACGGGTCCGCGTCCGTTCGGCCGGGTCTGCACCCGCCGACGAGATCAACCCCGCCGTCCGCGCGGTAATGGGCGAACTCGGCCTGGACCTGTCCAAGGAGTTTCCCAAGCCCCTCACCGGCGAAGCAGTTCAGGCCGCCGACGTGGTCATCACCATGGGCTGCGGCGACGTCTGCCCCGTGTTCCCCGGCAAGCGCTACCTCGACTGGCAGCTCGACGACCCCGCCGGACAGCCGATCGAGAACGTCCGGTCCATCCGCGACGAGATCGACGCCCGCGTTCGCGCCCTGCTCGCCGAACTCCTGCCCGCCGACGCCTGACGCGCCCCGTGCATCGGCCGCCGGTCTTCCTCACACCCAATATATCGTCTATCGTCGATGGACGATGAATGAGCAGAAGGGGCCGCTCGACCGACCGACGGCGACCGAGTACGCGTCATGGTTCAAGGCACTGGCCGACCCGACGCGCGTCCAGATCGTGTCCCTGCTCGCCCGGCAGGGACGGCCGATGAAGGTCGGAGAGATCGTCGACGCCGTCCACGTCGGGCAGTCGACCGTGTCCGCACACCTCAAGGTGCTGGCCGAGGTCCGGTTCGTGCTCGTGGACCAGCGCGGCACCTCCCGCTTCTACCGGATCAACACCGCGTGCGTGGAGTGCTTCCCCACCGCCGCCGATCTGGTCATGGGACGTCCCGCACCGACCGCTCCGACGTGCCCACCCGAAGGAGACGTCTGATGCCCGACGCCCACATCACCGGCACCCCCACCACCGACGAAATCGTTGCCCGCTACTCCGATCTCGCCCGAGCCGTCCTTGCCGGCGACACCCCGCGCGACGGAGGCGAGTGCGGCGATTCCTGCTTCGGTGCCGCCTCCTACCAGGCCGAGGACCAGGTGCCCGAAGCCGCTCTACGTGCGAGCCTGGGATGCGGCAACCCCCTCGCCGTCGCAGAGCTGCACCCCGGAGAATCCGTGCTCGACCTCGGATCAGGCGGCGGCCTGGACGTTCTCTTGTCGGCCCGCCGGGTCGGCCCGCCGGGTCGGCCCGACCGGAATCGCCTACGGCCTGGACGCCAGCGACGACATGCTCACACTCGCCCGCGCCAACGCCGCCCAGGCACGAGCCGACAACGCCCGCTTCCTCCACGGCCACATCGACGACATCCCGCTGCCGGCCGGAAGCGTGGACGTAGTCATCTCCAATTGCGTCATCGACCTCGCTACCGACAAGGCCCGCGTCCTCTCCGAAGCCTTCCGCGTCCTGCGCCCCGGCGGGCGGCTCGGCGTCAGCGACATCATCGCCGAACCCGGCCTTGACCCCGACGAGCGCGCCGCCGCGGAGCAGCGCATCGGATGCGCCGCCTCCCCTCTCACCGCCGAGGAGTACCGCCGCGAACTGCACGCCGCGGGGTTCACCGGCATCACCATCACCCTCACCGCCGACACTGGGGACGGGCTGCACGCCGCCATCGTCCAAGCCGCCAAGCCCGCCAGCTAGCCGGGACAACGCCATGCCACTCCACCAGCCCCCCGGCGTCGCCATCCGCGCCATGGAACGCCACGACGCCGACCAGGTACTGACGATTTACCAGCAAGGCCTGGACACCGGACATGCGAGCTTCGAGACCACCGCACCCACCTGGCAGGAGTTCGACGCCGCCAAGCTCGACCGTCACCGGTTCGTAGCGATCGACCCCACCGCCGAGCCGAGTAGCAACGTGCTCGGCTGGATCGCCGCCAGCCCCGTTTCTGACCGCTGCTGCTACGCCGGGGTAGTGGAGCACAGCATCTACATCGCCCCCCACGCTCGCGGACAAGGCGTTGGGGCCGCCCTGCTGGCCGTGTTCATCGCGTCCACCGAGGCCGACGGCATATGGACCATCCAGGCCGGCATCTTCCCCGAGAACACGCCGAGTCTCCGCCTGCACACCAAGGCAGGCTTCCGCACGGTAGGCACCCGCCAACGCCTAGGCCGCCTCCACGGCCGGTGGCGCGACGTCGTCCTACTGGAGCGCCGGAGCCCCACCATCCTGTAACCCGATCAGCCCCGGACGAGCGGCGAGGAGACAGCGCTGCAGGTCGACGACCCACCGCGTGCAATCAAGGCGATGATCAGGGGTCAATCACGGCCACTTGCGGCATGTCCAAACGCCAGGTCAGCGGTTCCAGCCAGCGCAATCGCAATGCTTTCCAAGCTGACAGCAGGCGTTCGCTCGGGAGCGTCCGGTACAGCATGCGCGCTGGTAGGTGATGGTGGCCAGCTCCCTGCCACGCAGGCCCCAGAACAGGCGCCCACAAGGGCCCGTGCCAAACTCGGCAAGGTGCTGGCCTGGCGACGGGCCCCAGGGTGCAGCAGCTAGTGCAGGTGTCGGGTGAAGAAGCCCATTGCGTCTTCCGCTGCGTAGTGTGGGACACCGGTGTGCCCGCCCATGTTGGCGAGCAGTGTCTTCTCCTTGGAGCCGAAGGCGTCGAACAGGTCCAGGGCCGCCTGCCGATCGTTGTTTTCGTCATCCCACTGCAGGAGGACGTGCAGCGGAATGGTGACGTGCCGGGCCTCCTCGAACATGATGCGAGGCACGAAACTCCCTGCGAAGAGGCCGGCGGCGACGATGCGCGGCTCGACCACCGCGAGCCGGATGCCGATGGAGATCACTCCCCCCGAGTAGCCGACTGGGCCGCCGATCTCGGGCAGCGTGAGGAGGACGTCCAGGGCGGCCTGCCATTCCGGGACCGCCTTCTCGACCAGCGGGAGGACGAGGGCATCGATGATCTCGTCACTGACCGGTTCGCCCGCCTTCACAGCTCGGCGCAGGTCGGCGCGGGCCTGCTCGACGGCGGCCCAACGGGGCCGGTCGCCGCTCCCGGGCAACTCGATGGTGGCTGCGGCGAAGCCCTGCGCCACGGAGTGCCGGGCCCGCGCCAGCAGCCGCGGGTACATCGTGTGCAGTCCGAGCGGAGGGTGGCCGAGCAGGATCAGCGGGACAGGTGCAGATGCGGATGTAGGCGTCCAGAGAATGCCGGGGATCTCATCGAGGGTGAATTCGCGTTCGAGGACGCCGCCGTCGAGAACCTGTTCAGAGGTGAATCGCATGGTCGTGCCTTCCGGGAGTGCTCTTGAACGGCGCTCCCGGACGACCTATCGCCCAGCCGTGCCTCCTGAGGGGAGCACCCATGTCGATGCGTTCACGGGTACCACCTCCTCGTTCTCTTGCACGGCCCCCCGGCAAGGTAGCAGTCGGTCGCCATGGGCCTCCAACAGGTTTTTCGGCCGTCACTGAGTGCGGGCACAACAGGTGGGCATGCTGAAGACCCGGCTGTGCTGAGCACAGCCGGGTCTTCCTGTGGGGGCTACTCCTGGGTGCGGAGGCGGTTGACTACGAAGAAGCCGACTGCTGCGGCCAGGGTGGCTACGCCTTCGCCTATGAGGCAGATGGTCTTCTCGCTGTACCAGTGCGGGTCGTGCATGGCGGGGATCGGGCCCAGCCTGCCGACGTCCACGTAGTAGTAGAGGAGCAGGGCTCCGACGGCGCTTCCGGCGACGAGGAAGGCGATGGCGTACGTCCACTTGCGGGCCCAGGCCAGGACCAGGACGCCGGCTACTGCGGCGAGGATGGCTTGGGCTCGGAAGAGGTCGTCGCCAGGGATGGCGCCACCAGCGCCGCGCGGCCCCGGCTCCATCTCCGGTGCGAAGTCCCAGTGGACCCAGGCGTCGACCGCCAGGCCCACGGCCACGAGAAGGCGAAGCAGGATGTCCATACCAATGGAACGTGTGCCTGCCGCCGATGGATCAATTCGTGCCGCGATCGGTCATCGGCGAACGTGCGGGTGGTCGCTGGAGGTGCCGGACGCGCTTTCGTGATGCGGCCGAGCGGTGGGAGCGCCTGTGAGGCGGTTGTGGCCGGCATTTCCGTGACCCTTGTTGAGGGCCGCCTCGACCAGCTGCGTGGCGAAGTCGACCGCAGAGGTCTTGCCGCGTCAGCGTGGTGATGTCCGGCGCCTGCACAACGACGGGACCAGCTGTTCGGGAGAAACCGCGGACGAATTGGTTGATGCAGTGTTGGCTGGACCATGCGGTACGGCCCGCTGTTGACGCGGTGCCCTGCCACTGGCCTGCGCGGTCATATGGGCAGTGGCGGTTCGCCGAGGTTCCTGTCAAGGCGGTGTAGGCGAACTCGACCGTGCTGACTGCTGCAGTACCTCGTCCCCCATCGTCGTGTCGGCGGCAGCGCCTACTGCTGGCCGGCCCGCGGGTGCTGGATGAGCCGACCGCGGCCCTAACTCTGGGGACCGCCGACGCGATCATCCGGGACCGTCCTGACCTGGCCGGGCGGCACGGCGCCACTCGCGATCCACACAGTCATATCGGCTTGGTGACCTGGCTACTAGCGCCGTTTCATGGACGGATCAGCCCCCGCACATGAGGCTGGCTCGAGATGAGACGGTGTGGGTTTCGATGGGCATTATGGGCAAGGCGCCATAGCGAGCGTCGGCACGTGCTGTTCCCCTGGCTGCGGGCTTCTTGTGAAGGCGCGGGGTCGCAGAAGCTGCGACCGGCACCCGCCAGACGTACCTGCCCTCGCGTTGCTGCCGCTGACCTACGGGGCACGGCCCCCGTCACGGCACCGCAGTGACACGGCCGCTCGTAAGCCAAGACAATTCGAATCGCCGTCCTTCTGAACATCTGACTGCGGCGATCCGTCACTGGCCCGGCCCATGGCATGACTCCAGACCGCTGAACATGCTGAGTGCCTTGAGAGGTGGGCTTGCCTCCCGTGACAACTCGCTTGGCCACGCCTGAGATCGCACGCTCTGCGGCGCTCCATACGGCCTCGGTGGCATTGGCAGCCTTCGCGGCACGGCAGGCGGCCCCTGCGGCGGCTCATGAGGCTCGGATGGTGCGGCCCCTTGCGGGAGTGCAATATGTGCGGCTCGCTCGGCGGGGGATCGAACACCGTGTCATCCCTGTTCATCAGGCTTCTGGTCGGCGCGTGTTCCTCAACGAGCTGGACGTCGCTCGACTGCGGGGTGTCGGGCTTCGCGCAACGTTCTTGGGCACGCTGGCTACGTTGGCAGGCCGGATCCGTTGGGCTGTGGGGCGCCTCCATGACAAGGAATCCGGCGCACGGATCGACCGAATCTGCCCTTCCGAGGTGGCGCTGGCGCTGGTTGGCGCTCAGCATCGTCGGGCTTGCATTCGGGGGTTCATAGGACGCCCGTGTGTTGGCTGCGTGGGGCTGGTGCCCATGAGGGTGCGGTGGGCATGGGCGGGGTGTAGCGGTACCGGTGCGGAGGGGTGGGAGTTGGGCGAGTACGACGGCGTTCGTGTTTGGGGAAGGTCAGGACGGCCAGCATGGCCAGGGCCACCGCGCCTACGCGCAACATGAACAGAGGACGGTCTTGGGGCCAGGGCTCTCCGAAGATGAGCGTCGCCGACAGCAGCAGGTGAAGCTTCGCCGTCAGTGTGAGGACGGTGACGAACAAGCTCAGTCGGCAGCGTTGGAGCCCGATGGACAGCAGCGTCAAGCCGAACACCCCGGCGAGCAGGAAGAGGTAGGGGTGTGGGGTGAGGTGCACGTCCAAACGACCGTCGGCGAGTGTCAGTGCTGTGCCGAGGCCGAAGACCTCGGCCGTCCCTAGGAGGACGCCCGCGCCCACGCCGTAGGCGATGCCGGTGAGGCGCCGTGCGTGTCGTCCTTCGCGGGCGCGGTCACGCACGGTGAACATCCACAGTGGGATGGCGAGGGACGGTACGACGACTGCCGCGAGTGTCCACCATGGCAATGCGTCCGGTGCGGCCAGTGCGTCTTCTCTGGTGGGCAGGTTTACGGCGAAGCGGGGGGCTGTTTTCACGGCGACTGATGCCGCCGCCGACGCCATCGCGGCGACTGTGAGGAGCATCCCCAGCCATTCCCGTCCGGCGAACCGTTCGCCGAACGAGAGGTGCCCTACGAGCAGTACGAGGATCAGGCCGAATCCGTAGGCGGGCAGTGCGGCCGCCAGCGGGAGGCTGAGCAGAGCGATGTCCCCCATCGCGAACCCCGTGACGAGCAGCAGCAGGCCCAGCAGCCAACGCCCGCTGCTCAGCGCCTGCGTCATCACCGCCAGGGGACGGCGGCCGGTCAGCGGTGACATCGCCCGTGTGGCCGTCTTGAACACGACGAACGCGACGATGTAGACGACCTGGGCGGCGCATGCGAGCAGTACCGCTGTCACGGCGCGAACCTCCGGGGGGCGACCTTTCAGGCGGGCACGGAGTGAAAGCGGCGAGGCGGCGTCATCCGGACGTCGGGACGGCGCCCTGCGAAAAGGATGTTGGCACAGCCGTCGCGTCGTTGGATCTACGTCGAAGCAGGAGATTTTCGCTGATCTATGTGCGCAGTTGAGTAAAGGGGGCGTCAAAACGGCGTCGCGAGGGCGGCGTGTTCGCCGATGGTGTCCAGATGAGGTCAGCCTCGGTGCGCGCGGCGCATTGCTCGATCACTCTGTGTAACGGAATGATTGCTTCGCGCACCCGACCACGGGATGGTGATCACGTGACGCTCGGCAGGACGAACCCGGCCCCGACCCGACGGACGCGGGAGCTTGCGCATGCCGACGCGCGCCGGTCCACCGTCGCCGTGACGTCATGACCGCCTCGATGGACGCCCTCGGCGACCGGCTGGCGCTGACCGGCGGGGCACGGCAGGGCAGGACCGCCCGCCGGCTCGTCCGGGAGCGCGCGGCCAAGGTGGTGGACGACCCCGCGGCGTTGGACGACATCGAGTTGATGACCGCGGAGGCGGTCGCCAACGCGGTCCTGCACGGCACCGGGGTGGTACAGGTGGACGTGGCGACGGACGGGCGGCGGCTGCGCGTCGAGGTCCGCGACGAAGGCCCCGCGCGCCGCGCCGTGCGGGACCCAGGGGACGGCGCGGCGTCCTCTGCGGGCCGCCCGTGCCGGGAGCCCGACGTTCTGCCCGCGAATGCTTCGCCGGTGAGCTGCGACGCGTCGTCCGGGCGGCGCCACGAGCCGGACCGGCATCCGGCCGATCACGGCCGCGGCCTGATCGTGATCGACAGTCTGTCCGACGAGTGGGGGCTCGAGCAGACCTCCACCGAGACGGTGCTCTGGTTCGTCGTCAGCACCTGACGCGTCCCGCCGTCAGCCTCTCGGCACGCGGATCGTCTCGGCCCAGGAGGGCGCCGCCGAGCCCGCGCCGATCACTACCGCGATCAGCCGGCACGCCGCGGGTTCGTCCGGCCAGGGGGTGTGGCCGTCGGTGAGGACGATGACGACGCTCGGCGGGTGCGGCGCGTCCAGGGCCTGGCGGATCCCGACCCGCATGTCGGTGCCGCCGCCGCCCTTCAGCTCGATCTGCTCGGCGGCGGTCACCCGGGACGCGGCCTGCACGTCGGCGTCGCAGCTGAGCACGGTCACGCGGTCGCCGCGCACGCCCACCTCGCGCAGCACCCCGGTGACCTCGGCGAGCGCCGCGCCGAGTTCCCGGTCGCCCATGGAGCCGGAGGTGTCGATCACGATGGCGACGCGCGGCAGCGGGCGCCGCAGGCTCGGCAGGACGACGCCGGGCAGCGCCGAGCTTCGGCGGGACGGGCGGCGGTAGGTGTAGTCCACGGCGCCGCTCGCCCACGACAGGGCTTCGCGCACGGCCCCGGCCAGCACCCGCCGCCAGTCGACGACGGGTTCCAGGACTTGGTCGGCCCAGCGCCGCCATCCGGCGGGGAGGGTGCCCCGATTGCGCACGTGGGCGCGCATGGCCTCGGCGGTGTGGCGGCGGATCGCCTTGGCCTCGGCCTCGGTGACGCGCGGGGCGGCGCCGTCGGCGTCGTCGAGCTGCCACGGGGTGGGCTCGCCGTGCGCGCCCGGTCCGCAGTCGAGGACGGCGTCGGACGCGGGCAGCCGCGGCAGGTACTCCTCGAACAGCCGTCCCGGCGGCAGGTCGAAGGCGTCGGGGGTGACGCGTCCGGCAGGCAGCCGCAGGCCGTCGGCGAGCAGGTCGTCGTTGATCTCGCAGTCCTGGGCGAGGTTGACGCGCAGCCGGTCGCGGCGCTGTGCGGGCGGGATCCGGTCGGCGCGGCCGTGGTGGTCGCGCAGCAGGTGCGCCGCCTCGTGGACCCACACGCCGGCCAGTTCCTCCACGGGCGTGGCGTCGACGAACGCGGGCGACACGTAGCAGCGCCAGTGCCGGTCGACGCCCATCGTCGGCACGGCGTCGGTCGGGACGACCGACAGGGAGTACAGCGCGGACGCCAGGTAGGGGCGTTCGGACGCGGCGCGGAACCGGGCGGCGAGCAGCTTCGTCCGGTCCAGGTCGTCGGCGGCGGACATCAGCGGTCGCCGGTGAGCGCGCCGGACAGGTGGAGCAGGTCGACGAACGCGTCGATGCCGTCGGGCACGGGCCAGTCGGTGTCGCGCAGGGCGGCCAGGTCGACCGCGGCCCGCGCCGCCACGTCCGGGACGCCCGCGTCGACCGCCTTGGCCAGCACGGTCCAGGCGGCGTCCCAGCGGCGCCGTGTGGGCCGTGTCTGGACGGCGGCGACCACGGAGGTCAGGAACGCCAGTTGCCGGTCGCCGCGGTCGGGCAGCGTGAAGGCGTCCGGGTCGGCGAGGACGCGGTCGGGGTCGGGCAGGTCGAGGTTGTCCAGGTAGGACAGCAGTTCGAGGCCGGCGCCCTCGCCGACCGCGCCGATGACGACGGCCGACAGGGCCTCCCGTCCGGCGCCGGTCGCGTACCCGACCGCCAGCAGCCGCAGCGCCATCTCCCAGGTGCGGGGGGACGGCCACGCGCCGCCGCGTGACTCGGCGTCCCCGGGGAGCTGGTGGGTCAGGCCGGGACGCGCGGTGAGGAAGCCGGACACGGCGCTGCGGGCTCGGGCTACCGCGGACGGCATCCGCGCGGGGTCGATCTTCGGGAGGGAGACCTGCGGCCAGGTGCCCGCCATGCCGCGCGCCACCGTCCGCGGGTCGTGCGTCCAGTGCAGGTGGACGAACCGGTTGGCCAGCGGCGGGCTGAGGTGCCAGCCGTCGGCGGCGCTGGACGGCGGGTTGGCGGCGGCGACGACGCGGACCGGTTCGGGCAGGGTGAGGCTGCCGACGCGGCGTTCCAGCACCACGCGCAGCAGGGCGGCCTGCACGGCGGGCGGCGCGGACGACAGCTCGTCGAAGAAGACCAGGCCGCGTCCCGCGCGGGCGAGGCGCACCGCCCAGTCGGGCGGCGCCATCGGCACGCCGGTGACCGCCGGGTCGTCGCCGACGATCGGCAGCCCGGCGAAGTCGGACGGTTCGTGCACGCTGGCGATCACCGTTTCCAGGGGGACGCCGAGGCCGTCGGCGAGCTGGCGCATCGCGGCGGTCTTGCCGATGCCCGGCTCCCCCCACAGCAGGACAGGCAGGTTCGCGGTGACCGCGAGCGCGAGCGCCTCGAACCGGTGGTCCTCGGCGGGTTCGGTGCGCCACGCCCCGACCCGCCGGTTGAGCTCGTCGGCCGCGGCCAGCGGGTCGTTCCGGTCGTGCTCGTGGGCGGGGTCGGCGGCGGTCATGCGTTGCCTCCCTGCGCGGCGATCCGGTCCTTGAGGAAGTCCAGATCGCTGCGCTCGCGGAAGTCGATGAGTTCGGCGAGGGTCATGCCGCCTTCCGGGTGGACGACGCGGACGTCGGTGCGGGCTCCGGCGTCCACCAACGCCCGGACGACGTCCGCCGGGCCCTGGTCGACGGCTTGGAACAGCGGGGTGCAGCCGCGCACGTCTCGCTGCTCCAGGTCGAGCCCGGCCTCCAGCAGGCGCGGCAGCAGCAGCCGATGGTCGGCGTGGTACAGCAGGTGCAGCAGGGTGCGTCCTTCGCCGTCGCGCGCGTGGGGGTCGTGACCGAGGTCGAGCATGCGGAGGACGCCGCGCGTGTCGCCGTGCAGCATCCTGTTGAACAGTTCGCGGCGTTGTTCGCGGACGGCACGCGGCAGCCGCCCCGTGGAAGCCTTCCAGCCCTGGCGGACGGCGAAACAGCCGGCGACCTTGCCGCCGAACGCGCCGAGGGCCTGTTCGCGCCGCCGCTCCTGTTCGCTGTGGTCGTGTGTGCGCAGGCCGCCGTCCTGATACGACACCGTGTGCCAGACCCCTCGGCAGCGGACGCGGACGACGGGCGGCGGCTCGGGGTCGGGCGGGCCGATCGGGCGCCCGCCGCCGGCGGCGTCCCGCGCCGGGAACAGCGCCGACCGGACCAGCGGGTGCAGGTCCTCGGGCGTGAGCCGGCCGGCGCGGAGCAGGTCGAGGTCGGGCAGGCGCCGCCAGTACACCTCGGGCAGCGGATGAGACGTGACCTTGCCGGGGAGCGACCGGCCGGGCCGCGAATCTCGGCGGAGGGTCAGGCGGACGACGCCGTCGCCCGTCGGGCCGTCATCGGCCTGTTCGATCACCGCGACGGCGTGTTGCAGCGCCCAGTTTCGGGTGTGTCGGCCGAGTTCGATGTGCCAGTTTCGGGTGCCGCCGTCCCGCATGATCCGCAGCAGCTCGGAGCGCAGCCGGTTCGGGGCCAGCGGGCTGCGGGTCAGCGCGCGCAGCGGATTGAAGCCGCGGCGACCGGACGTGTCGGCCGTGGCGACGATGCCGGCGGCGGCGAGCGCCTCGTCCACCTGCCCGCGCTCGTGCAGCAGCGTGACCCACTCGGCGTGGCCGACCGGGTCGTCCGGCCCCGGGTCCTCGGTGGGCAGCTCGTGCGGTGCGCGCAGGGTGCCGTCGGGGTTGAAGAACGGGGCGCGGTCCCGGCCGCCGTTGCGGGCGAGCAGTTCGTGCGCGTGACGTGCGTCCCACGTGTGACGCGCCGCCGACCAGTCGAGCTCGGTTTTCGGGTACGGTCCGGTGCCGACGTCCACGGAGCCGAAGCGCAACGTCAGCCGCTGCGCGTTCCAGCCTTCGGGTGTGACGATGCTCAGGGCGGCCGCTCGCCGGGGCGGATCGTAGACGCGCAGAACGATCACCTGCCCAGGCTGGATCAGCGTCTGCTCGGGTCCCGGCCACTCCCGCCGGGGAAGGTGCCAGCGCAGCAGGTCGGGCGCGAAGTGCCGCAGATCGTCCTCCAGCGCCTCGGCGGTCGCCGGGCCGTGCTTGCGGGCCACCTCGGCCAGGTCGATGTCGACGTCGACGCCGGCGACGGCGCAGGCGCCCCGCCAGTCCCCGGCCAGGCGCCGCTCCGTCGCCTCCTCGATCATCCAGCGCGGCACCGCGTACCGGCGCGTCCGCGCCCACAGGCCCGCGTTCTCGTGGTCGAACGGGCCGCACGGTTGAGTGCCCGGTTTCGGCTGGGCGGGCCGGTCGCGCGTGCTCACCGGTAGACGCTCCCGATCGCCAGGATGTCGGGATGCGCCGGGGTGAGGGGGCGCATCAGCGCGTTCAGGGCGCGCTTGACGCGACGCGGGACGTTCGGGCCGAGCCGCACCTGCTCCAGGCGCGTCGCGGTCGCGCTCACCCGGGCCAGCAGTGCCTTGGCGCCGCGCCCGGTGATGCCCGAGTGGGCCAGGTCGAGCGTGCGCAGGGGGCTGCCGGGGAGGGCGTCGGCGAGCGCGGCCGCGCCTTCGTCTCCGGTGGCGTTGGCCGGTGCGCCGAGTGCGCGTTGCGAACGCGGACGTCCCAGATTGAGCGCTTCGATGCCGTCGAGGGCGTCCGCCAGTGCGCGTGCTCCGACGGGGCCGATGCCGTTGCCGCCGAGTCCGAGCCGGACGGGGCGCTGCGGGTCTGCCGCCTCGGCAAGAGCGGCGGCGCCCGCGTCGCCCAGGTGACTCGCCGAGAGGTACAGTTCGCGGACGCCGGCGTCGCGGATGAGCGCGGCGAGCAGCGGCGCCGCGTCGGCGGCGAGGCCGTTGCCTCCCAGAAAGAGGCGTTCCACCGGTTGCGGGCGTGCTGTCAGCGCGTCCAGCAGCGTGCGCAGACCGTCCACGGTGATGCCGGTGTTGACCAGGTCGAGGGTGCGGATTGCGGTGTTGCGGCGCAGCATGGCCGCGAGCGCCCGTATGCCCTCGTCGCAGAGGGGGTTGCGTTTGAGCCAGACGGCCCGGACGGTGTCGTCGTCGGCGAGCTTTTCAGCAAGCGCGGCCGCGCCCTCGCCGTCGATGCGGTTGCAGCCCAGGTACAGCGTTCGGACGCCGTGTCCGGGGACGAGTGCTCGGGCGATGGCGCGCGCGCCGTCGTTCCCCATGGCGTTGGTGCCCAGCAGGAGGTGCACGGCGTGCGGCGACACGGCGGCCACGGGCATCAGCCGCTCGACCCCTTCCGCCCCGAGGCCCTGCTTGCACAGGTCGACACGGCCGTCCGGCCGCAGCGTTCCCAGCGGGAACGTCTCGTCGCCGTCGACCGCCGCCGCGTCCCCCAGGCGGGCCAGCAGCGGCTCCAGGTCGGCGGGGTCGGCCGCCGGAACGTCCGGGGCGTCGATGGCGGGGCAACGTACCGGGGCGGGCCGTGTCCGAGGATCTGTCATCACCACTCCACCGGGCGGTAGTCCTTGAGGAACAGTCCGTGGACGGGCTCGCCGCGCACACCCCGCACGATCGGGTCGTACACGCGCGCGGCCCCGTCGATGACGTCCAGCGGCGGGCGGAACCCCAGCGCGCGCTGCGCCATCCGGCTCGGATGGGGCCGCTCGTCGGTGACCCAGCCGGTGTCCACGCTGTTCATGTAGATGCCGGACGCGGCGTAGTCGTCGGCCGACGTCCGGGTCATCATGTTCAGCGCCGCCTTGGCCATGTTGGTGTGCGGGTGCCGGACGGTCTTGGACGACCGCGAGAAGCTGCCCTCCATCGCCGACACCTGCACCACGTACCGGTCCGGGTGCGGCGACGCCTCCATCAGCCCACGCAGCCGCGACGTCAGCAGGAACGGCACGAAGGCGTTGACCACGTGCACCTCCAGCCACTCGACGGGCGGCACCTCCGCGAGCCGCAGCACCCAGCTGTTGCGGTCGCGCAGGTCGAGCGGCTGGCCGGTCTCGTCCGTGCGCCCCGCCGGGAACAGGGCCTCCCAGCCCCCGTCCGGCAGAACCTCCGGGGCGGCCGGTCCGGCCGTCAGCGCCGGGCGGCAGGCGCCGGTGACGGTCACGGCCGCGGCGCCGCCGGTCAGCGCGCGCTCCTCGGCGGCGCGGACCTCGCGGTGATAGGCGGGCGGACGGCGGATCGTCTGCGCGGCGTTGTTGACCAGGATGTCGAGGTGGTCGAACCGCCGGTGCACCAGGTCGATGAGGTCGGCGACGGCGGGCAGGTCCAGGAAGTCGACGCCGTGGACGTGCAGCCGGTGCAGCCAGTCGTCCGCGTCGGCCACGGCGGCGAACCGGCGCGCCGCGTCCCGCGGGAACCGGGTCGTCACCATCACCTCGGCACCGTCGCGCAGCAGCTTCAGCGCCGTGTGGAAACCGATCTTCACCCGGCCTCCGGTGACCAGGGCGCGGCGTCCGCGCAGGTCGACGCGGGCGTGACGGCGGACGGCGTTCTCGTGCGCGCACTCCGGGCACATCAGGTGGTACTCCGGGTGCACCCGCCGGTAGGGCGCCTTGCACACGTAGCAGCGCCGCGCGCGGATCAGCTGCCGCGACGGCGTCGCAGGCCGGTCGCCGGGCTCGAGCCGCTGCTCGGGGTGAGGCGAGGGGTCTTGCTCGCGGTGGCGTTCGGACGCGGCCAGGGCCTCCCGGTCATGCCGCTGCCGCTCCTTGCGTCGTGCCGCCTTGCGGGCCTTCTTGCCCGCCCGGTACACGTCGGCCGCGGCGCGCTGGACCCGCACCCAGCGCGGATCGCCCGGTTCCGCCGCACCCGCCCGCTCCAGCACCCGCAGGCACGTGTCGATGTCGGCCTGCGTCGGCTCCGAGTCGATCGACGCCACCGCGCTGCCTCCCCCACGGACGGAACGGGGCGATGGACCGGCCGGATTCGAACCGGCGTCCTCCCGCTGAGAAAGCGGGCGCGACGACCTCTGCGCTACGGCCCATCACCGGCGGGAAGCCTAGCGACCAAATCTGACAAACTTCCTCGGATTTATCCCCGCCTCAGGGGGCAACGGTTTCGTGGCGAGCCGGCCGGATTCGAACCGGCGTCCTCCGAGTTGTCAACTCGGCGCGACGACCTCTGCGCTACGACCCGCCGCCCGGCAGCATAACGGCGGCACCGCACGAACAGCCGCCAGCGACGCCTCGTTCCCGCCGTCCACCCACAACGGCGCGGCTGCTTAGCCCCCGCAAGCTGCTGACCAAGCGGCACTAAGCGGTATCGAGTGCGGCTGCACCACGCCGCGTCCAGCGACCGCATCCTGGTGACCGCGCGGGCCGATCTGCCTTCACCGGACCGTCTGGGCCCTCTCCCCTACAGCGCGACTACCTCATGCCCCTCGTTCGGTAGGCGCGGAGACGCGGCGCGCGCGTGTACGGCGGCATAGCCACGGAGAGGTGGGGCACCATCGGGTCATGAGCGATCCGGCGAAGCCCAGGGTGCGCCGAGCCTACGAGCCGCGCGAACCTGAGGACGGTACGCGCGTCCTGGTGGACCGTCTCTGGCCTCGTGGGCTGTCCAAGGAGGACGCGGACGTCGACGTGTGGCTCAAGGAAGTCGCCCCGTCCACCGAACTGCGCCGCTGGTACGGCCACGACCCGGCCCGCTACGACGAGTTCTGCCGCCGGTACGAGGCCGAGCTCGCCGACCCCGAGCACTCCGAGGCCTTGAAGCGGCTCCGCGACCTCGCCGCGTCCGGGCCCCTGACCCTGCTCACCGCCACCAAGGACGTCGAGCACAGCCAGCTCCCGACCCTCCTCAAGGCCTTGTCGCGCTCCTAGATCAGGCTCTGGGACGTTCACACGGTGGGCTGAGGACCGCGCTCCACCTGGCGTGCGAGCACGGCGCGGGTGCTGACGCTGCTGATGACCGGCGGTCAGCCCGTTCTGGAGCGGATCGACGTGCCGCGGATGGGACATGCCATCCACGCAGCCGGCCTGATCTAGTTCGGGCCGACACGTCTTCAGCTCTCGCCCGAACCGCGCGTCCCGGCGCAACCGGGGGATCGGCTGCACGAGATTCCCGTGGGTGGTCGGTGTCCGGTGTTCTGCGCGCTGGATCACCGGCGACGCCATGCCGTCGAGTGCAGCATCTACCGGCTCGAACGGCACCGCGCCGCAGCCACGCGGGAAGTGAGCCGAATCGGTCCACCGCGCAACGTGCTGCCGACAGCGGTATATGTCGGTGCTCAGAACTGATGCCTAGCTCGTGGCTCAGCGCATGGGCCGTTGTGTCAGTGGCGTCTGCTCTACTTCCGGACCGTCCGACCTGTGAGTGGGAGGATTCGGTGGGTGTTCTTGTCGACTACTTCCGCGCGACGGACTCTGAAACAGTGGTGCGAGCGCTCGAACGCACCGATGGCCACTCACCGGTAGGCGGCGAGCACTCCATCTTCGACGGAGTCGAAACCAAGAACGTGGATCCGCCGATCGCTCTGGGGACACTGATCGCGGCCATCAGACGGGTGCCATGGCACGGGGACTTGGTTCACGAAACGCCGGTATGGCCAACCAGTCCGGGCCCGGACGGCCCTCAGTTTGACGACGACTGGCCAGGGCCGTGGGTATTGCACCTGGACGTCGGGGTGCGGGACACGCTGGCGGGAGTGCGCGACGCCGATATACCGCGGCTGGCCGCCGAGTGGGCACAGGCGGAGGAGCTCGACCAAGCGAACCCCGAGGACTTGCGGCCGCTCATCGAAGAGCTGGTCCAGCTCGCCAGAAACGCCCGTGACGCGGGCGAACAGCTCTATTGCTGGTGCTGCGTCTAATCAGCCAGCCCTGCACCGCCGTCGACCTATGCCATGTCGACGTACCAACTACCCCCCGCGCCCCATGCTCGCGACGACCACGCCCGGGGCGGCGCTGCGAAGCACTGCCCAGCCGGTTGATCAGCGCGCAGGCCATTGTCAGAGGCGTTTGCTCTACTTCCGGACCATCCGGCTTGCAGGCCGGTGGGTGTTCTCTACGACTGCTTCCCCGTATTGGACCCGGAAGCGGTGGTGCGAGTCGACGTAATGCGCCTCGGCGTGGGTCAGTGTGGCGGGGACTTATGTCTTGCGGGCGGGGGTGCCGTGTGCGGTCACGTCTGAGACGGGGCCGTCGCGCGGGAGCAGTGAGTGCTGCGGGCCACATCTTTGATCTCGGGCAAGGTAGATCCACACCGCATGCCCCGCACGTACACCTCATCGTGACGGGGAAGCCGCACGGTCCCCCCCGCACCGCGAGTCGATCCTGCGCGCCTGTGCGCAGCGGCCGCTGGTCGCCGAAGCACCAGGCCGCCGACTGTCCTGCGGTACGGGACGGAACGGCGGCGGGCCAGCGGCCTGCCGACGGGCTGTCGGCAGGCCGCTGCACGGGCTCATGCTCGAGCCACCTCACCGCTCCGCCCCGGCGCCGGCTCATGCAGACGGCCGAAACACGGGGTCGGCTGGCACGTCGTCCGCATCCCGACCGAGCCTCTCCGCTGAGCAGGGCCGTCCCGCTCTGAGGGGCGCCTGGCGCGGACGTGCGGTCAGCTGGACCGGGTGGGGCGGCCGCCCAGGAATTCGTTGCGGGCGATGACGGCCGTGTCGGGGTTGTCGCTGAACAGGGCGTCGATGCCGGCGCGGTAGAAGGCGTCGTACTCCTTCAGCGCCTTCCCGTAGTCGCCGGGCGCGGTGCCGGTGCGCAGGTCGGTCGGCAGGAACTGGTTCTCGTTGCGGAACGTGTACGGGGCGACCTTGAGTCCGGCGGCGTGGGCGTTCTTCACCAGGGGGCTCGGGGTGCCGAGCGAGCCGTCGGACTTGAGGGGGATGACGAGGTTCTTGTCCGGGCCGATCCAGTCGGCGTAGGACGCGACCTCCTTGAGCCCCGCGGGAGTGATCATCTCGGCGTAGGTGGGGCCCTTGCCGTTCGCGATGGTGTCGTAGGGGGCTCCGGTCGCGGAGATGGTCTGGAGCAGGGGGACGCGCACCTGCTTGTCGATGATGCGCAGGGAGGTCGGCTCGAACGACTGGACGATCGCCCGCCCGTCGGGGCGGTCGAGGCCGTTGCGCTTGAGCGTCGTGGCGAGGGCGCCCTCCAGCGGCAGGCCGATCGAGCGGAAGTACGTGGGGTGCTTCATCTCGGGGATGATCGAGATGCGCCGGTGGTGCTCGCGGCTCAGCCGTTCGGCCAGGTCGATGACCTCCTGCAGGGTGGGCACCTGGTAGCGGCCGTCGTAGAGGGTGTTGTGCTGCCGGACGTCGGGCAGCCGTTCGACCGCGCGCAGCGACTTCAGCTCGGCGAGGGTGAAGTCTTCGGTGAACCAGCCGGTGACCTTCTGCCCGTCGATGGTCTTGGTGGTCTTGCGGGAGGCGAACTCGGGGCGCTGCGCCACGTCGGTGGTGCTGCCGATCTCGTTCTCGTGCCGGGCGACGAGCACGCCGTCCTTGGTCGGCACCAGGTCGGGCTCGATGTAGTCGGCGCCCATGCGGACGGCCAGCTCGTACGACGCCGTGGTGTGCTCGGGACGGTAGCCGGCCGCGCCCCGGTGGCCGAGGACGAGCGGTCCCCGCGCGGGCACCGTGGCGACGGCGGCGGTCTCGGCCGGTGCGGCGGGCGCGACGCTCGGCGCGGCCTGGGCGGCGCCGACGGCCAGTACGGGCGGCAGCAGCGCTCCCGCCACGATGACCGCGCGCCGTCTGATCGTCTTCGTCGCCCGTCCGTCGCTCATGCCAGCTCCTCTCCGTGCGGCGCTTGCCGACATCGCTCGTCGGGTGATCACTGCCGCCGGACCTTAACGAGCGGTGCGGGGGCGGACCAGGATGCGGCCGATGACGGACAGGCGAACGTTGCCCGCCGACCGGGTGAACGGGCCGCCGGAGGCGGCGCGGACGGTGTCGCGGTCGCGGGACGATCGGGTAGAAGCGGGTCGTCGGGGTCGTACGGCAAGGAGGCGACGGTGGAGCGGGTGGCGGGGTTCCTGTACGAGATGGGGCTGCTCAAGCGGTACAAGCGGACGGGGTGGCTGGTCGCGGGGGTGCGCGATCCGGAGAGCATCGCGGAGCACTCGTTCCGCGCCGCGGTCATCGCGAGCGTGCTCGCGGTGATGGAGGGCGCCGACCCCGCGCGGGCCGCGCTGCTCAGCCTGTTCCACGACACTCAGGAGACCCGGCTCACCGACATCCCGTACCTGGCCAGGCCGTATGTGACGAGGACGGGCAACGAGGAGGTCACCGCGCATCAGGTGCGCGGCCTTCCCGAGGCGGTCGCCGACATGGTCACCGGGGTGGTCGCCGAGTACGAGGGCAGGGCGAGCGCGGAGGCCGTGTGCGCGCGGGACGCCGACAAGCTCGAATGCCTGCTCCAGGCGGTCGAGTACCGGGAGCAGGGAAACCAGAACACCCAGGGGTGGATCGACAGTTCGCTGGAGCAGCTGCAGACCGAGTCCGCCAAGCGGCTGGCGCGTCACGCGCTGGAGACGGGGTCGCTGGAGTGGCTGGGCCGGGCGATGAACGGAGACGACCCTAGTTAATACATGTATTAACTATCTGGGGCTAGCCTGGGGGCATGGCGGATGAGGGCGCCACCGACGGACTGGACTTCTGGTCGTTCGTCGAGTTGGCCGAGCGGAGGTTGGCGGAGGAGTTCGGGTTCCCGCATCGGACGGCCACGCGGCTGCTGCTGACGCTGAACCGGGCCTCGGCGATCGTCACCTACGACCTGGAGGCGGCGGTGCACCGGCCGCGCGGGCTGTCGTGGGCCGGGTTCCGGCTGCTGTTCGTGACGTGGCTGGCCGGGCCGCTGGAGCCGGGACGGGCCGCGGCGCTGGCGGGCATGACGCGGGCGGCGGTGTCGAACCTGTCCAAGTCGCTGGTCGCCGACGGGCTGCTGGCGCGGGCGCCGGGCGAGCGGGACGGCCGCACGGTGACGCTGTCGCTGACCGAGCAGGGCCGCAAGGCGATGCTGGAGGTGTTCGCCGCGCAGAACGCCCGCGAGCTGGAGTGGACGGACGCGCTGACCGAGACCGAGCAGCGCATTCTGATCATGCTGCTGGACAAGCTCATCGAGGGGCGGCGGCGGTTCGACGTGCGGGAACGGAGCTGAAGGGGGCTGGCGTCATCCCGAACGGGGTGAGATAGTACATGTGTTAACTACTTCGCCCGTTCGGCGGGGAGGAGGACACCATGGCGTACTACCGGCGGGTCGGCGAGGTGCCGCCCAAGCGCCACACCCAGCACCGCGACGGCGGCGGACGGCTCTACTACGAAGAACTCATGGGCGAGGAGGGCTTCTCCTCGGACTCCTCGCTGCTCTACCACCGCGACATCCCCTCGGCGATCACGGACTCGCGGCCCTGGGAGATCCCGGACGTCGCCACCACGCCCAACCATCCGCTCAAGCCCCGGCATCTGAAGCTGCACGACCTGTTCCCCAAGGACGTGTGGGCGGACACGGACGTCGTCACCGGGCGCCGGCTCATCCTGGGCAACGGCGACGTGCGCATCTCCTACGCGGTCGGGATGGCGCCGTCGCCGCTGTACCGCAACGCGCTCGGCGACGAGGTCGTGTACGTCGAGTCCGGCGCGGCGACCGTGGAGACCGTCTTCGGCGTGCTCTCCGTGAAGGAGGGCGACTACGTCGTCATCCCGATGTCGACCACGCACCGGTGGCTGCCGGAGGGCGATGAGCCGTTGCGCGCGTACGCCATCGAGGCCAACGGGCACGTCGCGCCGCCCAAGCGCTACCTGTCGCGGTACGGGCAGTTCCTGGAGCACGCCCCGTACTGCGAGCGCGACCTGCACGGTCCCGAGGAGCCGCTGGTGGTGGACGAGACCGACGTCGAGGTGTTCGTCAAGCACCGGACGTCGTCCGGGGTCGTCGGCACCCGCCTCACCTATGCGCGGCACCCGTTCGACGTGGTGGGCTGGGACGGCTGCCTCTACCCGTTCACCTTCAACGTGCACGACTTCGAGCCGATCACGGGGCGGGTGCACCAGCCGCCGCCGGTCCACCAGGTGTTCGAGGGGCCCGGGTTCGTGGTGTGCAACTTCGTCCCGCGCAAGGTGGACTACCACCCGCTGGCCATCCCGGTGCCCTACTACCACTCGAACGTGGACTCCGACGAGGTCATGTTCTACTGCGGCGGCGACTACGAGGCGCGCAAGGGCTCGGGCATCGGGCAGGGCTCGGTGTCGGTGCACCCCGGCGGCGTCGCGCACGGGCCGCAGCCGGGCGCCTACGAGCGCAGCATCGGCGTCGAGTTCTTCGACGAGCTGGCCGTCATGGTCGACACGTTCCGGCCGCTGGAGCTGGGCGAGGGCGGCCTGGCCTGCGAGGACTCCGCCTATGCGTGGACGTGGGCCGGAGGGCGGCGGTCATGAGCGTCCCCGCCGTGCTCCGCGGGCTGTGCGACGACGCGGCGGTGTTCCCCCCGGGGTCGCTGCCGCTGCGCGACGCGGTGCCCGCGCACCACCGGCACCGGCGCGCGAAGTACGCCGAGCTGGTCGGCCCGTTCGTCATCGCGGCGCCCATGTTGGACGAGCTGGACCGCCTGCCCGAGGAGGCGCCGGAGCTGATCGTGACGGCGCCGGAGGGGCCGAAGCAGGCGGCCGAGGCCGTGGCGTCCCGCGCCGTGAAGGCCGTGGAGGTCGCGGTCCCGGCGGGCATGTCGGTGGACGACTTCTTCGCCGAATGCGAACGCCTGACGGGCACGACCGTGTTCGTCGAGGTGCCGCGGGACGAGCGGCGGCCGGACGTCATCGCCGGGCTGGCCGAACGGGGCGGCAAGGCCAAGTTCCGCACCGGCGGGGTGCGGGCGGAGATGTACCCGGACGAGGACGAACTCGCCGCCGCGGTCAAGGCGGTGGTGGACGCGGGCGTCCCGTTCAAGGCCACCGCCGGGCTGCACCACGCCGTGCGCAACACCGACCCGGACACGGGGTTCGAGCAGCACGGCTTCCTCAATCTGCTGCTCGCGGTCGACGACGCCCTCGACGGGCGTCCGGCGGACGCGCTGGCGCGCACCTCGGCGGAACGCGACGGCGCGGCGCTCGCCGACCGCGTGCGGAAGCTGGACGAGGCGCGGGCCGCCGACATCCGGGGCCGGTTCGTCTCGTTCGGGACGTGCAGCATCACCGACCCGTTGACCGACCTGGTGGCGCTGGGGCTGCTCCCGGCGTCCGTGGCGGAATCCGAAGGAGACACCCGATGACCCGGATCGACGTTCCCGACGGCTCGCCGTTCGGCATCGCCAACCTCCCGTACGGGGTCTTCTCCACGCCCGGCGCCGGGCCTCGGGTGGGGGTGCGCGTCGGCGACTCGGTCGTGGACCTGGCGGTCGCGCTCGACGACGACGTCTTCGCCCGTCCCTCGCTGAACGCGTTCATGGCTCAGGGGCCGCGCCGCTGGGCCGAGACGCGCGAGCGGATCACCGAGCTCGTTCAAGGGGACGTTCCGGACGCGGCGGTCGCGGACGCCTCGGAGATCACCCTGCATTTGCCGTTCGAGGTCGGCGACTATGTCGACTTCTACGCCTCCGAACACCACGCGTCGAATCTGGGGCGGCTGTTCCGCCCGGATTCCGAGCCGCTCATGCCGAATTGGAAGCACCTTCCCGTCGGTTATCACGGGCGCGCCGGAACGGTCGTGGTGTCGGGCACCGACATCGTGCGGCCGTGCGGCCAGCGGAAGACGCCCGCCGACCCCGCGCCCGTGTTCGGGCCGAGCCGCCGTCTCGACATCGAGGCCGAGCTGGGGTTCGTCGTCGGCGTGGGCTCCCCGCTGGGCCGGCCCATCCCGTGCGAGGACTTCGCCGAGCACGTCTTCGGCGCGGTGCTGGTGAACGACTGGTCGGCGCGCGACATCCAGGCGTGGGAGTACGTGCCGCTCGGGCCGTTCCTCGGCAAGAGCTTCGCCACGTCGGTGTCGCCGTGGGTGGTGCCGCTGGCGGCGTTGGAGCACGCTCGGACGGCCACCCCGCCGCAGCAGCCCGAACCGCTGCCCTACCTGCGGGAAAAGGAGCCGTGGGGCCTGGACATCGAGATGGCCGTCAGCTGGAACGGCCAGGTGGTCTCCCGTCCGCCGTACCGGACGATGTACTGGTCGCCGGCGCAGATGCTGGCCCACATGACCGTCAACGGCGCGTCGGCGCGCACCGGGGACCTGTTCGCGTCCGGCACCGTCTCCGGCCCGGAGAAGGACCAGCGCGGCGCGTTCATCGAGCTGACGTGGGGCGGGCGCGAGCCGCTGCGGGTCAACGGCGAGGAGCGCACCTTCCTGGAGGACGGCGACGAGGTCGCCATCGCGGCGACCGCGCCCGGCCCGGACGGGTCGCGCATCGGCTTCGGCGAGGTCCGCGGACGGATCCTTCCGGCGTCCTGCGCGCCCGGGAACGAGCGAGCAGGGTGATCGACTGATCCCAAATCGTAATATGCCCGGCCGCATGCGCAGCCGAGCCACCAGGTATTTTCAACATCAACAACTTTAACCTTTGTTTAAGGTTCGGTCCCGCCGGTCCGCGGCGGGAATATCGGGGACGGCCTGGGGTGGCACCGTTGCGCACACGCGGCATCGTTGATCGACGTTGGGCGGCCGGGATCGTTCTGCTGGCCGGAACGCTGGGACTGACGGCCTGCTCCTCTGAGACCCACAAGACGACCACGGCGGGCGGGGACACCACGGTCCCCGCCGCCAAGGTGACCACGTATCCGAAGAACGGCGCCGAGAAGGCCCGCCCCGACCGCGGCGTCGTGGTGAAGGCGGACGGCGGGACGCTGCAGTCGGTCAGCGTGACCGCGAACGGCCGGCCGGTGGAGGGCGCCTTCAACGCCCAGCGCACC
Source organism: Actinomadura viridilutea (assembly GCA_003001795.1). Classification (GTDB taxonomy): domain Bacteria; phylum Actinomycetota; class Actinomycetes; order Streptosporangiales; family Streptosporangiaceae; genus Spirillospora; species Spirillospora viridilutea. The sequence continues at coordinate 107,966 of PVNI01000005.1, forward strand.
GAATGGCGGTCCAAGTGGGCGCTGCGGCCGGGCACCACCTACACGGTGACGTCCACGGCCAAGAACTCCATCGGCACCGTTTCGCGGTCCACCAGCACGTTCCGCACGCTCAAGCCGACGGCCGCGCAGACCGCCACCGCCTCGCTGGACTGGATCCTCGAGAGCAACCGCGGCAAGACCTACGGCGTCGGCCTGCCGATCATCGTCGACTTCAACCGTCCCGTCGCCAACAAGAAGGCCGTGGAGCGGGCCCTGGAGGTCACCGCGGAGAAGCCGGTCGAGGGCGCCTGGCGGTGGATCGGCGACCAGCGGGTCGTCTACCGCACCAAGACCTACTGGCCCGCGCACCAGACGGTGAAGCTGAACGCCCACCTGGCCGGGGTGCGCGTCGCCAAGGGCGTCTACGCCACGAAGGACCTCAACCGCACGTTCCGCATCGGCGCCGCCCGCATCACCAAGATCAACCTGAAGCGGCACCGCATGGCGGTGTACGTCGACGGCAAGAAGGCGCGCTCGGTGCCGGTCAGCGGCGGCAACGGCACGACCCGGGAGTACACCACCACCAGCGGCGTCCACCTGACCATGGAGAAGGGCAACCCGGTGCGGATGACCGCGCCCGGCCGCAAGAAGGGCGACCCCGGGTACTACGACCTGCTGGTGAACTACGCGGTCCGCATCTCCAACACCGGCGAGTACCTGCACCAGTCGATGGGCGAGGAGTACTGCCTGGGCCGCGCCAACTGCAGCCACGGCTGCGTCCGCCAGCCCCGCAGCGACGCGATCTGGTTCTACAAGACCGTCCAGCCGGGTGACGTCGTCGTCATCACCGGCACCAAGCGCAAGCTGGAGTGGAACAACGGCTGGTCGTTCTGGCAGCTGCCGTTCCAGACCTGGAAGAAGGGCAGCGCCCTCTCTTAATCAGTCGCTTCCGCCGTCCCGGGCCCGGGCCTCCGGCCGGTCCCCCGCCGCCCGCTCGCCGTCGGGGGGCGTGCGCGGGATGGGCTTGATGGTCAGCTCCTCCGGGACGTGCGGCAGGACGTGGCGGAAGTGGTCGCGGGCCGCGGCGGTCGTGCTGACGTCGTGGCCCAGCGTCCGCTCCAGGTGCCCGCGGTGCTCCAGCACCTCGTAGAAGATCTCCACCTCGTCCAGGCGGCCGCGCAGGTCGTCGGGGATGGCCCGCACCACCGGGTCGTACACCTCGGTCAGCCACTTGCTCGCCGCGAGCGCCTCCGACACCGGACGCCCCGACTCGCGCTCCAGGTGGCCGCGGTAGCTGGCGATGTCGTTGAGCAGCCGGCGGGCCTGGTTCTCCTGGGCGTTCAGGCCGGTGCGGGCGAACAGCAGCCGGCGGTGGTGGCCCGGTTCGGCGACGACGGTGCGCACCCGCAGCCTGCTGCCCTCGCCGCCCGCGTCGATCAGCTCCACCTCGTCCACGTCGAAGCCGAGCTCGTTGATGCGGCGCAGCCGCTCGGCGATGCGCAGCCGCTGCTCCTCCGGGCGGATGATCTCCTCGCGGGTCAGCTCGTCCCACAGCGCGGTGTAGCGGCGGACGGTGTCGTCGGCCACGGCCACCGGGTCCAGGTCGGGCGGCAGCAGCCCGGCGGCGTCCAGGTCGAACAGCTCCCCGGCGATGCGTTCCCGGGCCAGCTCCAGGTCGTAGGTGCGCTGCCCCTCCGACAGGGACGGGTGCAGTTCGGCGGTCTCGGTGTCCACCAGGTACGCCGAGAACGCGCCCGCGTCCAGCTTGAACAGCGTGTTGGACAGCGAGCAGTCGCCCCACATGAAGCCCGCCAGGTGCAGCCGGACCAGCAGCTCGACCAGCGCGTCCAGCAGCCGGTCGGCGGGGTGCCCGCCGCGCGGGTTGGCGAACAGGGCCCGGTACGAGCTGGCGTGGTCGAGGAACCGCGTCACCAGGACCGCGTCCTGCCCGCCGGGCCGGTCCACCGCGATCCCGGTGACCTCGACGGCCGGGATGCCGAGCTCGCGCAGCTTGCGCAGCAGCTTGTACTCGCGGCGGGCGAGCCGTTCGTCCAGCTCCTTGAGCGCGTAGACCGCGCCGGCCTCGGCGACGAACCGCACCGTGTGCCGGGACAGTCCGCGGTGGCGGATCTCCACCAGGCGCTCGTCGCGCCAGGACGCCAGCGGCTCGTGCCACGGCAGGCTGAGCAGGCCGCTCGCCGTCTCGGCCGGGGGTTTGAAGACGAACCGCATCCGCCGCCTACCCGGCCGCGGTCTCGGTCCCGCCCTTGTCCTCGTCCTCGTCGCTCGTATCGGACGTCGCCTCCGCCTCGGCGCGCTGCGCCCGGCGCTGGGCCTCGCGTTCCTTGTCGGCCAGCCGTCCCAGCGCCGCCGCCCGCTCCTCGTCCCGGGTGAGGTTCTCCCCGGTCGCCGGGTCGAACAGGTGGACGCGGGAGGTGTCGATCCACAGCTCCGCCTCGTCCCCGGGGCTGATCAGGCTGGACGCGTCGAGCGCGACGACCGCCTGGGTGCGCAGCTGGTCGCTGTCGAGCTCCTGCGACAGGTCGCGCAGCTGCGCGGCGACGTCCGCCGGCGCCTCGTAGGGGACGTAGGCGTACAGCTCGTTGCCGAGCCACTCGGTGACGTCCACCCGCGCCTTCACCACGGCGCCGCGCTCGCGCCGGTCGTCGCCGACCAGCGAGGCGTCCTCGAAGTGCTCGGGGCGGATGCCGACCAGCACCACCGTGCGGTCCCCGACCGCCTCGGCCTTGCGGCGGTCGCGCATGTCGAACCGGCCGAGCGGGGTGTCCAGGACGGTGCCGTCCACGGTCGCGGGCAGGAAGTTCATCGACGGGGAGCCGATGAACCCGGCCACGAACAGGTTGGTCGGCTGCTCGTACAGCTCGCGCGGGCTGCCCACCTGCTGCAGCACGCCCTTGCGCAGCACCGCCACCCGGTCGCCCAGCGTCATCGCCTCGGTCTGGTCGTGCGTGACGTACACGGTGGTCACGCCGAGGCGCCGCTGCAGCCGGGAGATCTCGGTGCGCATCTGCCCGCGCAGCTTGGCGTCCAGGTTGGACAGCGGCTCGTCGAACAGGAACGCGTCGGCCTCCCGGACGATCGCGCGGCCCATCGCCACGCGCTGCCGCTGGCCGCCGGACAGGTTGGCGGGCTTGCGGTCCAGGTGGTCGGTCAGCTCCAGCAGCTCGGCGGTCTCCTTGACGCGCCGCTGCACCTCGTCCTCGGGCGTCTTGGCCAGCCGCAGCGGAAAGGCGATGTTCTCGAACACCGTCAGGTGCGGGTACAGCGCGTAGTTCTGGAACACCATCGCCAGGTTCCGCTCGCGCGGCGCGACCTTGTTGACGACCTTGCCGCCGATGCGCAGCTCGCCGGAGGTGATGTCCTCCAGGCCCACGATCATGCGCAGCAGCGTGGACTTGCCGCAGCCGGACGGGCCGACGAGGATCATGAACTCGCCGTCCTTGATCTCCAGGCTGACGTCGTTGACGGCCGGGTATCCGTCGCCGTACCGCTTGACGATGTTCTTCAAGGTGATCTCGGCCATGCCGCACAGCCCTCCTCGTGTCAGCCCCGTCAGCCCTTGACCGCGCCGGCCGTCAGCCCAGCGACGATGCGCCGCTGGAACAGCAGCACGATCACCACGACCGGGATCGTCACCACCACGGCGGCGGCGCAGATCGCCGTGGTGGGCTGTTCGAACTGCGACTGGCCGGTGAAGAACGCCAGCGCCGCGGGCACCGGCCGGGCCCGGTCGGTGGAGGTCAGCGAGATGCCGAAGACGAAGTCGTTCCAGCAGAAGAAGAACGTCAGGATCGCCGCGGTGAACACCCCCGGCGCCGCCAGCGGCACGATCACCTTGCGGAACGCCTGCCAGCTGGTCGCGCCGTCCACCTGCGCGGCCTGCTCCATCTCCCAGGGGATCTCGCGGAAGAACGCCGACAGCGTCCAGATCGCCAGCGGCAGCGCGAACGAGATGTACGGGATGATCAGGCCCGGCCAGGTGTCGTACAGGCCGATGGTGCGCCACAGGTCGAACAGCGGCCCGACCAGCGTCACCACCGGGAACATGGCGATGGCCAGCGCGAACGACAGGATGAGCTTCTTGCCGGGGAACTCCAGCCGGGCGATCGCGTAGGCGACCAGCGTCGCGAACACCACCCCGATGAACGTCGCGATCAGCGAGACGCCGATCGAGTTGATCAGGGCGGAGGTGAACAGGCTGGTGGAGAACACCGTGCGGTAGTTCTCCATCGTCCAGTCCTTGGGCAGGAAGCTCTGGACGTTGCCGACCTCGCCGGGCTGCTTGAACGACAGCATCACGATCCACAGGATCGGGAAGATCGTCCAGACCAGGATCAGCAGCGAGGCGACGATCCACAGCGCCTTGGAGCGTCCCGTCTCCATCAACGATCACCCCTCACCTGGGACAGGTCCACCCGGAACCCGCGGATGAACACGGCCGCGATCAGCACGACGGACAGGAACAGCAGCACCCCGACCGCGTTGCCCATGCCGATCGAGGTGCGGGTGATGGTCTGGTCGTAGGTCAGGAACGACAGGGTGGCCGTCTGCTCCTGGCCGCGGGTCATGACGAACGGGTTGTCGAAGATCCGCCACGCGTCCAGCGTCCGGAACAGCACCGCCACCAGGATCGCCGCCTTCATGTTCGGGATGATCACCCGCCGCAGCCGCTGCCAGGCGGTGGCGCCGTCCACCGTGGCGGCCTCGCTCAGGTCGTGCGGCACCTGCGCCAGCCCGGCGAGCAGCAGCAGCGAGATGAACGGGGTGGTCTTCCACACCTCCGACAGGCAGATCACGAACAGCGCGGCCCACCGGTCGGAGAACCAGGCGAAGTCGCCGAGCCCGAACCAGGAGTTGACGAACCCGGACTGCAGGTCGAAGGCGTACCGCCAGGCGAACGCCGAGATCACGGTGACGATGCCGTACGGCAGCAGGATCGCGGTGCGCACGGTGCGCCGCGCGAACACCGCCCGGTGCATCACCATGGCCAGCCCGAAGCCCAGCACCAGCTCCACCGCCACGGTGATCGCCGTGATGAGGAACGTGGTGAACACGTCCTGCCAGAACAGCCCGTCCGACAGCGCGGTGATGTAGTTGCGCAGGCCGACGAACTCGCGGTCCTGCGGCGCGGTCAGCCGGTAGTTGAACAGCGACAGGTACACCGCGTTCAGCAGCGGATACCCGGTCACCAGCAGCATGACGATCACGGCGGGGGCCGACAGCAGCAGTCCCAGCCGCCGTTCGGCCCGGGCGCGGTCGGAGATCTCCGAGCGCGCGGCCGGTCGGGCGGCGGGCGCCGTCTCCACCTGGGCGGTCATGACGCACCTCCTGGCACGGCGGGGGCCTTCCGTCTCGTCACAGCGACACCCCCGATCACAGCAGCGCCTCGTCGCGCAGCACGGCGCGGACGAACTCCGCGGACCGGCGCGGCGTGGACTCCGGGTTCACCGACGCGGGCGGGTGCCATCGGCTCTGCACCGCCGCGGACAGGTCGGTGTAGTACGGGGTGTTCGGCCGGGGCGCCGCCGCGTTGATCGAGTCGCGGATCATCGTGGCCATGGGGAACTCGCGCCGCACCTCGGGGTCGTCGAACACCTCGGGACGCGCCGCCGGGTTCCCCGAGTCGAGCATGTACTTCTTCATGTTCTCGGGGGTGGTGATGCAGCGGACCGCGTCGACCGCGTGGGTGTCCTTGTACTTGCCGAAGGCGCCGATGCCGAGTTCGATGCCGCCGAACGGCGGCCTGCCCGGCTGGTCCGCCCGCACCCGCGGGTAGGGGGCCCAGCCCAGGTCGTTCGGGATGTTCTTGTCGATGACACCGGACTTGGCGTCGTCGTTCTCGGCGCGCCAGATGTAGCCCCAGTTGACCATGAAACCGCCGCGGTCGCTGTTGAGCAGGGACCGCGCCTGCTCCTCCATGTCGGTGGACAGCGACGGGCTGGCCGCCTTCGACCGGGCCAGCTTGCCGATGATCCGGGCGGCCTCCCGGCCGGCCGGGGAGTCGATGTCGATGGACGCGTCGTTGCCGCGCTCGGCCGCGCTGATGATGCGGCCGCCGGCGGACGCGACGAGGGCGTTGATCCACACCATGTAGCCCTCGTACTTGTTGCCCTGGACGCCGACCGTGACGCCGGCGCGCACCGCCGCGTCGATCATCTTGTCCCAGGTGAAGTCGGGCGCGTTGGGGTCGACGCCCGCCTTCTGCGCGGCCGACTTGCGGTACCAGAGGATCTGCGTGTTCGCCCAGAACGGCGCCGCGTACAGCCGCCCCTTCCACGTGGAGCTCTCCACGGCCGCCGGGAACACGCCCTGGGTGAACTGCCGCGCCTCGTCGGCGGTGAACGGGCGGAGGAACCCGGCGTTGGCGGCCTCGGCGACGAACACCGGGTCCAGGCTCATGATGTCGAGCTGGTCGTCCTTGGCGGCCAGCCGCCGGATGAGCTGTTCGCGCTGCTGCGTCGCGTCGTTGGGAAGGATCGACGTGACGATGCGGTACCGGCCCCCGGCCGCCTTCGTGCACGCCTCGGCGAGCCGCGCCTGCCCGCCGTTGTCGGGGTTGATGTACCAGTGGAGCGTCGGCGTGCCGCCGTCGCCGCCGCAGGCGGCGAGCCCGCCCGCCAGCAGCGCCGCGGCGACCGCGCCGCGCAGCGCTCTCGCCCTGCCGCGCGCCCGCGGGCGCGCCGGTCCGCCCCGAGTTCGCCGTCCAGGACCGCGGCGGGCGCGTGCGCCCTGGTCGCCGCGGCCGTCCTTCGCCCTCTCGCTCACCGAACCTCCCGACTGCTCCCCGCGTGCGGGCGCTTCGTCGGTCACCGCATCGCGCGAGACTCGTGGCCCACTCAAGCACCGCCGACTACGCGGTGTCGAGATCCGCTTCCCGACCGATACAAAAGTGATTCCTGACACAAAATCCAATTAAGGTGAAAGGTGTGAATATGTCGCGAAGTGGGTAAAGACCTTTGTTTTCGCGCGCCCGTCTCACCGGCTCGGCCCGCGGCACGCGCCCCGGCGCAGCAGCCTCGAACACACGCCTCACCAGGGCGAACGTAGGGATCTCCGCCTTGCCCCTCCGCGTCGGCGGCGCACCCCCCGGTCGCCGAACTGCGCCCTCAGGCACATGCCGCGGGTTCTTCTGGTCGAAGTGACCGACAAGGGTGGCGGCTCCGAACGCGTGCCACATGTCCGCGACGCCGCGCTGGACTCCGACATCGACGGCCGGGGTCTGAAAACGTGGACGCCCTCGCACGGCGATGGGGCCACTACACAGACACCGCGGGGCGGACCGTCTGGTTCGAAGTGGAGCACTAGGGAACGTCCCGGCGGCGCCGCAGACCGCCACACGGCCGAGTCACCGCGACTCTTCCCTCCCCGAAGACTCCGCGCGCCGGGCGCATGGCACCCCTGTACGGCTCGGTCGTGTGGCCGCGAGCGCATACGACCGCGCTCTGAAGGCTCGGCGGCGCGGAGCCCGTCGGAAACATCGCCCCCTCGCGGGGCGTCTTATGCTGCGGACAATTCTCGAGGTGCGAGCGGCGATATGCGACTCGCGGGCGTTCCTCAGCAGGGCGTGATCATTTTCGCCGAACGTTTCGGAATGGCTGTTGATCACTCGTGGGGCTTCGGGAAAGGGATCGCGTTCCCGAGGAGTGAGTCAGGAGACGCAGGAAATCCGGCATCCGGGTCGTAGACATAGCCCGCGTAGGTCTTCTTCTTCACCGTCGTGCGGATGGGATGGAAGCAGTGCGGCGGCAACGCGCACAGTCCCGTGCTCACCACGCCTTCGTAGACCGGCACGGACACCGCCAGTGCGACGTCCCGGTCGGTCCGCTCGTCGAGCAATTGGCGCAGCGGCCGGGCGTCGAGCAGGCGACTGGCCACGATCGGCGCGTCCCCGGCCGGGCCGAACGACGCGTCCGGTCCGAGGACGAGCGTGCCGTGGTGGATCGCCATCCGCACGCGCAGTCGGCGGCCCCGGCCGCGCGAGCCGTTCACCTCGCCGAGGAACCGCTCCAGGGCGAGCGGGAAGCGGCCGACGACGTGGGCGAGGTCGATGCCGTCGGGCAGCACGGCGAGCTCGCCGTCGCCGGCGCACTGCCGGTACCAGTCGCGGCGGTTCAACCGCGTGGCCGCGGCGGCCCGCTCCATCGCCGCGCACAGATCCCTCTGCACCTCGAGCTGCCCGGACGCGGGACGGGAGCTGTAGCCCTGCACGTCGATCGCGAGGACGAGTCGGGACACCAGCCGGGTCTCGTCGTCCGCTGCGTCGTCGGCAGGGAATCGGGAGACCTCATCGGGCAGTTCGTCGGGGCTCACCGGTCGCAGCGTCGGTGTCGTCCAAGTCAGCGGCATGCCATTCCCCACAGAGGTAGCGACGCGCCTTGAATAACCAAGGGCCGACGCCGACATTTTGACACGAGAATGCGGATTGAGTAAAGCAAATGTCTTGACAGCCAGGAAACAGCGTGCTATGAATCAGCCCGCTTTCTCGCGCGGCGATCGGATGCGAATCGCTTCATGGCCGGGCGCAACATGGCACCGTGTAATACGTCACTTATGGCACGGGCCGTTCGCCCGAATGGGGAAGGCGCGGAGACGTTGCGGGACCCGACCTCCCCGCGGTGTCTCCGCGCCTTCCGTCTCGGCGCGCGGCCCGGGCGCATCCGCCCCGGGCGCGGCGTGTTCTTCGTGGGCCGGCCGCCCGTCCGTCGCGGGGTCGTCCCGCTCCGGGCCGGCGGCTCAGCCGGTGATCTTTTCGCCTCGGGGCGAGACGACCCACCAGGCGTTCCGGGCGCCCTGCCCGTTGGCGTCGCCCGGCCGCCGGTCCCCGGCGAAGTAGTACATGGGGCGGCCGTTGATGGTCAGCTGGCACGAGCCGTCCTTGCGCTCGATGAAGCCGATCCGGCTGCGCTCGACGCCCTCCGTCTTGAGCTTCTTCCAGTTGGTGAACTTCACGATCGGCCAGGTCTTGGCGCACTGGCCGTCGCAGTTGGAGACCCTCGGCCGGTCCCCGTCGAAGCGGTACATCACGCGGCCCTCGCCGTCGGTGACGATCATGCCGAGGCGCGGGTGCTGCCGGACCTTGACGACCGTCCACCCTGCCCAGCGGTTCCGGCCGCCGCCGTTCCCGTCGCCGTCGTCCTGCTCCTGCTGCTCTCCCCCCGCCTTCTTGCCGTCGGGGGCCGCAGCGAACCAGGAGCCGCCGACCCCCTGCCCCTTGACGTCGCCGGGGCCGTCGTCCTCGGCGTACCGGTACAACGGCCAGCCGCCGAGCGTGACCTGCCACAGGCCGTCGGGCCGCTTGGTCTTGCCGATCAGGTTCCGGTCGACCCCGTCGACCTGGATCCGGCCCTTGGGCGCCGTCACCGGCGGCCAGGTGTTGGCGCACGAGTCCAGACAGGTGGAGGCGGGCGGCCGGGCGGTGTCCTTGTCGAACCGGTACAGCGTGCGCCCTTCCGCGTCCGTCACGACCTTGCCGAGACGGGCCGCCTCGGCGACCCGCAAGACGGTCGGCGCGGCGCTCTGGGACGGCGCGGCCGAGGGATCCTGCCGCGCCGGGTCGGGCACCGCCTGCGGCGCGCCCACACCGACGTTCGCCTGCTGCCCCGGGGGCACCTTGCCGCACCCGGTGAGAAGCATCCCGGACGCCGCGACGACCGCGGCGGGAATCGCCCAGCGGGGGATGTGCATGTCTGGTCCTCCGTATCGGTGAGGGCGCCGGCGCGGGCCGACGGACCCGAGGTCGCGCTGTGAGACTGGGCGGCCGCGAAGCGTTCTCCCGGCGAGCAGTACGCGGACGCGCCTCGGCCCGGTTCACCTCGGACGGCGCTGCTCCGGCGCGACTTCGCGGGACGGCGGAACAGGTCGGCGTTCGGATCCGTCGCATTGCCGGGGGGGCCACCGGAAGACGCCGGGCCGGAATCGATGCGAGGTGACGCGGTGACCAGGGCCGGACCACCTGAGCGTCCGAACGAGCTGTCGGCTCGTGTGCCGGATCCGGCCGCCGCCGAACCGGCGCCGGGCGGGTTCGAGAAGGCTCCGGCGCCCGCCCCGCCGAGGGAACGTCCGCAGGCGGCGGGCCCGGCATGGATCGTGGTGCCCGCGCGGGCCGTCGCGTTGCTGATCGCCGTCCCGTTGCGGCTGCTCTATGAGGCCGTGGCGCTCGTCGTGCGCGGGTTGCGGCACGGCCTCGCCGGGGCGGCACTGTGGGTCGGACGGCTGTTCGCGGCGCTCTGGCACGGGATCGTCGGGGCGGTGCGGTGGCTCGGGCGGCTGATCGCAGCGATCGGTCGCGGGGTGTGGCGCGGCGTCACCGAGGTGGCGCGGTGGGTCGGGTTGCTGCTCGCGCTGATCGGGCGGGGGCTGTACGCGGTGCTGCGCGGGCTGGGCCTGCTGCTCGTCCTGCTGGTCGTGCGGCCCGCGCAGTGGATCTACGCCACGCTGCTGGCGCCGGTCGGGCGCGCGCTGTGGTGGCTGCTGGAACGGGTGGTCGTCTGGCCGGTGCTGATGGCCGTCCGCGCCCTGGTGTGGCTCGCCAACGCGCTCATCGTGGCGCCCGCCGTTCTGCTGTGGCGGTACGTGCTGCTGCCGACGCTGGCCGGGCTGGCGTGGCTGCTGCGCCAGACGGGCGCGGCGCTGCTGTGGGCCTGGCGAGCGACCGGACGCGCGCTCGCCTGGCTGGGACGCGTCCTCATCCTCATCCCCGCGCAGGCGTTGTGGCGGTACGTGCTGCTGCCGCCGTTGATCGGGTTGGGATGGCTGCTGCGCCAGACGGGCGCGGCGCTGCTGTGGGCCTGGCGAGCGACCGGACGCGCGCTCGCCTGGCTGGGACGCGTCCTCATCTTCATCCCGGCGCGGGCTTTGTGGCGGTACGCGCTGCGTCCCGTCTGGCTCGGCGTCGCCTGGAGCTGGCGCCTGGCCGGGCGCGGGCTGCGCCTGTTGTGGCGGTACCTGGTGGTGGCGCCGGCCCGCTGGACCGGACGCCACGTCCTGCGCCCGGCTGGGACGGCGGTGGGTGCGGTGTGGCGGGTCGGCGTCCGCACCCCCGCCCGATGGGTGCACCGCGCCGCGCTGTCCCCCATCCGGCAGACCGGCCGCGACGTCCGTCTGACGATCCGCCGCGTGCTCCGCGGCGGCTGACCGCGGGGACCGGGGGCCGCCCCCGGGGGGCACGGCTGAAAGAATCGGCCGCACGATGTATCGACTGCTGTTCTCACTGGTCATCAGCCGCATCCCGGCCGAGACCGCCCACCATCTGACCCTGCGGGCGCTGCGCGCCGTCCAGGCGGTGCCCGGCGCGGTGCCGGCGCTGCGGCGGGCGCTGGCGCCGCGCGACCCCGCGCTCGCCGTCCGGGCGTTCGGGCTGGAGTTCCCCGGGCCGCTCGGGCTGGCCGCCGGGTTCGACAAGGACGCGGTGGCGTACGAGGCGCTGGGCGCGTTCGGCTTCGGCCACGTCGAGGTCGGGACGGTGACGGGCCGGCCGCAGCCCGGCAACCCGCGGCCCCGGCTGTTCCGGCTGCCCGCCGACCGGGCGGTCATCAACCGGATGGGCTTCAACAACGCCGGGTCGGAGGCGGCCGCGCGGCGGCTGCGCGGGCGGCGGCCCGGCACGATCGTCGGGGTCAACATCGGCAAGACCAAGGCCGTCCCGGAGGACGAGGCCGTCGCCGACTACGTGGCCAGCGCCGAACGGCTCGCCCCGCACGCCGACTACATGGTCGTCAACGTCAGCTCGCCGAACACCCCCGGGCTGCGCGCCCTGCAGGCCGTGGAGCGCCTGCGGCCGCTGCTGACGGCGGTGCGCGAGGCCGCCGACCGGGCCGCCGGGCGGCGCGTCCCGCTGCTGGTGAAGATCGCGCCCGATCTGGCCGACGAGGACGTCGACGCGGTCGCCGACCTCGCCCTCGACCTGGACCTGGACGGCATCATCGCCACCAACACCACCGTCGCGCGCGACGGCCTGACCAGCCCAGCCGAGCTGACCAAGGAGACCGGCGGGCTGTCGGGCGCCCCGCTCAAGACGCGTTCGCTGGAGGTGCTGCGGCGGCTGCGCGACCGCACCGGCGGACGGCTCGTGCTGGTGTCGGTCGGCGGGGTGGAGAACGCCGACGACGTGTGGGAGCGCATCCGCGCGGGCGCGACGCTCGTCCAGGCCTACACCGGGATGATCTACGGCGGCCCGCTGTGGGCGTACCGCGTGCACCGCTCGCTGTCGCGCCGGCTGCGCGGCAGCGCCTTCGCCACCCTCCGCGACGCGGCCGCGCGCCCCGACGGCGACGCGGCCTGACCGCCGCCCGGACGCCTCCGCCTGATCGGCTCCGACGCCGCAGGCGTCCGGCGCCGTCCGCGCGGGCGGCTTTGCCATACCGGGGCCGCGTGCTGGCGCTGCGCTGACCTGATCGGCGGGACCGTGCAGGTATGTCGCTGGTGACGCGCGCGCGGGACGCCGTGGCGGCGCGGATCGCCCTCGCCCTGGTCATCACGCTGCCCGCGGTGGTGCTGCGGCTGGCGGGCGTCCATCCGCCGCCGGTGCCGAGCATGATCGTGTTCGGTGCCGGGGTGCTGGGGGCGGCGGTGCTGCTGCTGTGGGCCTCCGAGACGGCGCGCCTGGACCTGTCGGGCGCGCTCGCGCTGGCGCTGCTGGCGCTGATCGCCGTGCTGCCCGAGTACGCGGTCGACCTGTACTACGCGTACGCGGCGGGCAGCCGTCCCGAATACGCCGCCTACGCGGCGGCCAACATGACGGGCGCGAACCGGCTGCTCGTCGGTGTGGGCTGGACGCTGGTGGCGCTGGTGTTCGCGCTGGCGGTGCGGCGAAGGCGCGAGGCCGGGCGTCACCGCCGCATCGGCGTGATCCAGCCGCCGTCGCCGCGGCGCGACGTGCGCTTGGGCGGGCACCACCGCATCGAGCTGGGGTTCCTGGCCGTCGCGGCGGTCCTCGCGTTCATCCCCGCGCTGACCGGGGAGATCGGCTGGTACGTGTCGGTGCTGCTGATCGTCGTCTTCGTCGCCTACATGGCGCGGATCGGACGCAGCGGCGCCGATGACGTGGAGAACCTGGTGGGCGTGCCCGCGCGGCTGGCCGAACTCCCCCGCCTGCGGCGCCGCCAGGTCACCTGGCTGGGCTTCGCGCTCGGCGCGCTGGCGGTGTTCTGCTCCGCCGAGCCGTTCGCCGAGTCCCTGGTCGACGCCGGGACCGTGCTGGGCGTCGACCGGTTCCTGCTCGTGCAGTGGCTGGCGCCGCTGACCTCGGAGGCGCCCGAGCTGATCGTCGCGTGCGTGTTCGCGTGGCGGCTGCGCGACGGCGACGCGATCGGCGTCCTGCTGTCCAGCAAGGTCAACCAGTGGACGCTGCTGATCGGCTCGCTGCCGCTGGCCTACCGCGCCGGGGGCGGCGCCTGGTCGCTGCCGCTGGACGCGCGGCAGATCGAAGAGGTGCTGCTGACCGCCGCGCAGACCGTGCTGGGCCTGGCGATGCTCGTCGGCCTGTACTTCCGGCGGGCCGAGGCCGCGCTGCTGTTCGTGCTGTTCGCCGTGCAGTTCGTATTCCCCGGCACGCAGATCCGCCTGGTGCTGTCGGGCGTCTACCTGGCCATCGGCTTCTCGCTGCTGATCGCGCGCAACCGCGACCTGGGGCAGTGCCTGCGCGCGGCCGTCCCGTCCCTCGACCGGCCGCGCTCCCCCGTCCGCTGACGCCCGCCCGCGTTCGGGCGGGCGCCGGTCACGCCGGGGAGACGACCTCGAAGAAGCCGTCGGCGATCAGTTCGGGCAGGACGGCGGCCGCGTGGGCCCGCACCCGCGCCGCGTCCTGATCGGTGAGCTGGGCGATCGCGTCGAGCAGCGGTCCGAGCGGCAGGGTGCCGTCGCAGACGCCGGCCAGGCCCGCCTCCACCGTGCCGACGCCCGCGGCGCGCCGGAGCCGCCCGGTCTGCCGCAGGACGATCCGTTCCGGGTCCTCGGCGCCGGGCGGGCCGATCTGCTCCTGGACGACTCCGAGGGCCGTGCGCAGCACCGCCCCGTCGTGTCCACAGGCTGTGGAGAACTCGCGGGCGGCGGCGAGGCCGTCCAGGATCCCGTCCACGTAGCCGCCCACGGGCTCCTGGACGGCGTGCCGCAGCTCCTCGACGCGCACGACGGGCCGGTCCCGTCCGGCGTTGCGCAGGGTGATCCAGCCGAAGCCGACGCCCGTGACCCGCCGCCGTTCGAAGTGGTCGAGCCAGGCGTCGTAGCGGGCCGTGTATTCGGGGGTGCCCACCTCGCAGGAGTCGCGCAGCCACAGTTCGGCGTACTCGGCCGGGTCCTGGACGTCCCGCTGCACGACCCACGCGTCGCAGCCGGAGGCCTCCACCCACGCGCCGACGCGTTCCTCCCAGGGCGTCCCCTCGATGTGCAGCCAGTTGGCGAGCAGCTGGCAGCGTCCGTCCTCGGCCAGCACTCCCGGGACCTCGGTGACCAGGCGGCGGCAGAACTCGTCGCCCGGCAGCCCGGACTCGCGGTAGGTGAAGCGGGGCCCCGCGTCCGGCGCGATCACGAACGGCGGGTTCGACACCACCAGGTCGAACCGGCGCCCCCGGACGGGCTCCAGCAGCGGGCCGTGCAGCAGCTCCACGCCGTCCAGGCCCGACAGGGCGAAGCTCAGCGCGGCCAGCCGCAGCGCCCGCGGGTTGACGTCCGTGGCGGTGATCGCGCGGGGCGCCGGACGGACCGCGGCGTCGGCGAGGTGCAGCGCCTGCACGCCGCATCCGGTGCCGAGGTCGAGCGCGTCGCCCACCGCCCGGTCGGTGATCAGACGGGCCAGGCCGGCGGAGGCGCCGCCGGTGCCCACCACGTGATCAGGCTTCGGCGTCGCGCCGCCGCCCGGCCGGACCTTCAGGTCCGACACGGCGTACCCGACGTGCCCGTGGCCGCTCACCGACTCCACGGGCTCCACCCGCAGCAGCGCGCGGACCTCCCCGCCGGAACGCTCGGCAAGCCCGGCGGCGACCAGGTCGTCCGCCAGCGGGGAACGGTCCGGCACCGGGACCTGCAGCCAGAACAGCCGGACCAGGGTCTCCAGCGGCGATCCTCCGGCGGTGGCGCGCAACGCGGGCACGATCTCGTCGCGGGCCAGCGCGCCGCCCGCGACGGGGCCGAGCAGCTCCCGGACGGCGGCGACGGTGTACGGCGCCCGGTCGAAGGCGGCGCGGACGCGGTTCAACGAAGCAGTGGGCTGATCGAACACTCGCCCCATCCTGCCCGTTCCACGGCGCCGGTCGCCGCGGGAGGCCCCGTCAACGCGCAAACCCGGCCGGCTGGGAACCCAGACCTGCACCTGGTGGGCGGGGACGACGACGAATCGGCGGGGGTCCGCCGATCACTGCGTCAACCTGTGGGAGGCCGGGACGCCTGGCCACCGGTTCACAGCAGGAAATCCTCGATGCCCTTGGCGAGGGCCTCGGCGATGCGCTGGCGGAACGCGGCGTCGGACAGCTTGGCCGCGTCGTCCTTGTTGCGCATGTTGCCGCACTCGATGAACACCTTGGGCACCTTCGACAGGTTCAGCCCGCCGAGGTCGTCGCGCGAGTCCAGGCCGTCCTTGCCGATGTAGGTGGAATAGGCGATGCCGGTTCCGGCGTGGTAGGCGTCGCGGATGGCCTTGCCGAGCCGCCGGGACTCGGGCACCATTCCGCCGCCCTGCCCCTTGACCGACCGCGGCTGGATCACGTGGAACCCGTGCGCGGAGGCCCCCGCCCCGTCCGCGTGCACGGACAACGCCGCGTCGGCCTCGGCGCGGTTGCCGATGGCGGCGCGTTCGTCGATGCACGGCCCGACCCCGGTGTCGTTGGAGCGGGTCAGCACCACCTTGGCGCCCTCGGCCCGCAGGATCTTCGCCAGCCGCTTCGACACGTCCCAGGTGAAGGCGTGCTCCGGGTACCCGGCGTTGGTGCTGGTGCCGACGGTGTCGCACGCCTTGCGGCCGTTGCCGATGGAGACCAGCCTGTTGATCGCCGTCGGGTGCTTCGCGTTGCCGCCGTTGTGCCCGGGGTCGATCACCACGACCCGGCCGCGCAGCGGCGCCGGGCCGGGCTTCGCCGGAGGCGACGCGCTCGCGGTCGCGGCGCCGCCGCCCGCCAGGGGCGGCCGGACCGGGTCGGACGACGCGGACGAGCCGCCGTCCGTGCCGCACGCGGTCAGCCCGGCCAGACACAGCGCGAGACCGGCGGCCGCGCGTCGATGGGTGAGCAACGACTGTCTCCTGGGGGTGCGCCCGTCGCTGACCCTGCCAGTCTGCACGCGTGCGTCCGTTCGTCAAACGCCGACGCAGCCGCGGCGCCGCGCTCCCCCGTGCGCGGCCGCGGCTGCGTTCCCCGATCCGCCCGATCGGTCAGCGAAGCGCGTTCTCCTTGCCGAGGAGCGCGGCGAGAGCACGGGCCTCGTCCGCGTCCAGGCCCAGCACCACGCGGGGACGCCCCCACGGGTGGTCGATCGAGTGGGCCACATAGCTGGCGACGGACTCCGACGCCTGGTCGGCCATGCCTCGCGCGTGCCGCCACTGCGCCCACGCGCGTTCGAGCTCGCTCGCCGCGCGCTGCGCGCACGACACCATCTCCGGATCACGCACGGTGTGAACCCCCCTGGGTGAACATGATCCTTCCCCGTGTCCCCTCGGCGGGACCCTCTCCCGGACGGGCGCCCGCCTGGACGGCGGTTCCCCCGACCCGTCGAATGTGTCACCCATTAACCCTTCCGCGACGCCCGTCGACCGCGTGATTACGGCAGGCTTTCCCGTCGCATTAGCAACGCGTAGCGAAGCCATGGCCTGCCGGACACGCGCGGCCCGGCGCCGCAGCTGGGGACGCCCCGTCAGACCCCCTTCGGGGCGGGACCCGTCGTCGAGCGGACCACCAGATGGGGGACGACCAGGTTCTGCCGCGCCACCCGGGTCGGGTCCTCGATCCGGGCGGTGAGCAGCTCGGCCGCCACCCGGCCCATGTCGCGGCGCGGCTGGTCCACGCTGGTCAGCGAGATGTGCCGGATCGCGGCCAGGTGCGTGTTGTCGTAGCCCACGATCGAGACCTGCTCGGGCACCGGCAGGCGCAGCTCGTCGGCGGCCGACAGCACGCCGGTCGCCACCAGGTCGTTCGGCGCGAAGATCGCCGTCGGCCGCGGAACGCGCGACAGCAGCGCGCGGGCGGCGAGGTAGCCGCCCTCCTCGGTGAAGTCGCCCGGCTCCACCATGATGTGGTCGGCGAGCCCGTGCCGCCGCATCGCCTTCTCGTACCCGGAGCGGCGGTAGCGGGCGGTGGTGGACCGCGCGCCCTCGATGTGCGCGATGCGCCGGTGGCCGAGCTCCACCAGGTGGTCGACGGCCAGGCTGGCGCCGAGCTCGTCGTCGTCCACCACGATGTCCACGCCGCTGACGTCGCGTTCGCCGACGACCACCACGGGGACGCTGGCGGCGGCCTCCTTCAGCGAGTCGGGCACGACGCTGAGCAGCACCAGGCCGTCCACCCGCATCTCGAGGAACGCCTCGACCGCCTCGGCCTCGAACATCGGGTCCCAGCGGCCGCTGCCGACCAGCATGCGCAGGCCCTCGCCGTGCAGGGTCTCCTGGAGCCCGTCGAGGAACTCGGCGAAGAACGGGTTGTGCAGGTCGGCGACGATGGCGCCGATCAGCCTGGTGCGGCCCTCCACCAGGCTGCGTGCCACGGCGTTGGGCCGGTAGCCCAGCTCGCGCGCCGCCTGCAGCACGGCCTGCCGGCGCCGTTCGCTGACGTGCGGCGACCCGCGCATGACCAGCGACACCAGCGACTTGGACACGCCCGCGCGCTCGGCCACGTTGCGGATGGTGGGCTTGGGCGCGTTCGGGCCGGGCGGCACCGGCCGTCCCCCCGTCCGGCCTCCTGCGCGGCCCTCTCGGGCGTCGGCGGACGAGCCGCCGCCCCGCGGCGGCGGCACCTGGCCGTCCTGCCGCGGCGATTCGCCGCTGCGCGGCGCCGAAGACTCGCCGGACCGCGGCGCCGACCTCTCGTTACGCGGGGCCTTTCCTTCACCAGCTGACATGGCACTCCGTCCAGGGGGCCTGCAGGTCCTGCCGCCGTGGCGCCCCAGAGCCCGCGCACGGGGGTCGGTGCGCCTTCCTCACTCGGGGAGGAGAAGCCATGATGCCTCGACTTCGCCCGATATCGTCGCAACAATGAGTAACGGGCTGCCGTCAATGGCAGTTCAGGGCTGTGGTGTTTCGGATCACATCGCCACGTCCGCCCAGGCTGGCGCCGTCGAACCGCACCGGACCCCCCGTCGCACTCGGATACGCTTCCCGGGTGGCAGAACACGCGGTGACCGACGAGCAGGCGCGCACGGAGCGCCCCCGGCGCAGCCGGCGCAGGCTGAGCGTCGACGAGCGCCGTGAGGAGCTCATCGAGGCGGCGCTCGGGCTGTTCAGCACGCGGCCTCCCGAGGACGTGTCGATCGACGACGTCGCGGCGGCCGCCGGCGCCTCGCGGGCGCTGGTCTACCACTACTTCGGCGGCAAGCAGGAGCTGTACCTCGCGGCGCTCACCAGCGCGGCGCGCCAGCTGTCGGACCTGCTCGAACCGCCCACCGAGGGCAAGCCGCTGGACCGGCTGCGGATCTCCCTGGAACGTTACTTCGACTTCGCGGAGAGCCACGCGGCGGGCTTCACGGCGCTGCTGCGCGGCGGCCCGGCCGACCGCTCCGGCGAGGTCGGCGAGATCGTCGACAACGTCCGCCAGCTGCTGCTCGGCCGCATCCTGCACACCGTGGGCATCGCCGACCCCGGGCCGGTGCTGCGCATCACCCTGCGCTCCTGGATGGCCGCGGTCGAGACGGCCGGGCTGGACTGGCTGGAGAACCGCGACATCCCGCGCGCCGACCTGGAGCGCCTGCTCGTGGACCACCTGGTCGTCATGCTGCGCGCCGCGGGACGGCACGACCCGGTGACCGCCGAACTGTTCGACCGCCTGTCCCAGGAAGAACTCGGCCCGGACCACTGACCCGCCCTCAGGCCCGCCAGACGCGAACCACGAACGGCACGACGCACCGAACATCCGTCCGCACCCGCTGCCCGGACCGGTGATCACGCCCCGCGGCGAGCCGACAACCGGCCTCGACACGGCGGACGCGCGACCAGGCAGGCGGCCCCAGGGCATGCGCCCTCGGCGCAGCCCGATCAGCGGGCCGTCCGTTACGGCGCGCGGGCAAACCCGCGTCCACCTGAAACCCCCTTGGCGACCGAGACCGACGTGAAGCCTGACGCGGCTCGATCAGCGGGCTGCCGATCTTCGACGGCGCACGCGGGCCGACCCGCCAGGCACCCGCCCTCGGCGCTTGAGGCGGGCAGGAAGCGCCCGTGGCGCAGCAGGTCGGCGAGCGACCGGTCCTCGCGGCAGACGTGCGCGGCCTGGCGGTCGCCAGGGCGATCACGTCGCCCCGAGGCGCTCGGGAACCGCTCCTGACGCAGCAGGACGAGCTGCGCGTCCGAGCCGTCCCCGATGCGGCCCGATGAGCGGGCTGCCGGTCCTCGACGTGCCCGCGGGCGAGCCTGCGGCTGCCCGTCCCCCCATGGCGCCCGAGGTGGGCGCGCGTCTCGGTGACGCGGTATGGCGCGGCCTGACGCTCGGTGAGGCGCCATGCCGCCAAGGTGAGTTGGCCCAGGACCACGTCGTCCGTGGTCCTGGGCCTCGTCCAGGGGGCCCCTGAACAGCCGAACCGCCGTTCAGCGGCCTCCTGGCCGCCCCCCACTGCTGTGCTGTGTGCGTTTCGGCGGATGTCGCCGGCCACGTGGTGCCGGCCACGGGGAGCGGCTCCCCGAGCCGCGGTCAGCCGCGGCGACGGCGAGGAACGTACCCTCGCGTCCTCGGCTCACCGTCTCCGCTGCGGAGACGACCCCGTTCCCCTGCTCGACCGCTACCGCCGCGGGAGATGTCCTCCCCCACCCCCGGCGACGGCCGACGCGGGGCCCGCCGATCGGAGTGCGCTACTCCGACCGCTGCTGCGGGATTCCCGCCAGCAGCGCCCGCACCTCAGCCTCGCGGTAGCGCCGGTGTCCCCCAGGGTGCGGATGGAGGTCAACTTTCCGGCCTTCGCCCACCGCGTGACGGTCTTGGGGTCGACGCGGAACATCGTCGCCACCTCTGCCGGCGTCAGCAGGGGCTCGGCCTCTGGCGTACGTGCTGACATGTGTGCGGCCTCTCCTCCGTGGACCGATGACAGCGATCCTGCGATTGATCTCGCGGTCACTGATGTCCCCTATGGCCCGAAAGAGCCACTATGACATCACAACGTGTAACCTTGCCACCACTCAACGCAACAAGCAAGTTCCTGGCCGTAGTTGCATGGGAACATCCCCGCAGAGACGGGTCGCGACGAGCACACGGCGGCAACTGGGTCACGCTGCGTGATTCTAGCGACACGTATAGTCGTATCGCGCGCGGATTCGGGAAATTTGTTCAGTTCGCCGATTCAAGGGCCCGTACGCGGCGCCAGCGGTCCAGGAGGCGCTTGTGCATCGCCACCGCCAGCTCCACCTCGCCGCGCTCCAGGGCCGCCAGCGCCACGGCGGTCTCGGCCACCGACTCGTCGGCCCGCAGCCACCGGTCGTCCAGCAGGTGAACCAGACCGCCATAATCCAGTTCCACCAGGGAACGAGGATGGAACCCCGCCAGCCACCTGCCGAGCTCCTCCAGACGCCCGGCTCCCGGCGCCATCGTGTCGTCGTCCCCGTCGCCGAGACGGGTGCGGACGATCCGCAGCGACTCCTCCACCCGGTGACGGGCACCGGGCATCGCCGTCACATAGATGAGGGTACGCGTCGTCGCCGCCGTGGTCGGTCGACATCCGGCGTGTTCCCCCAGTCCGGCGGCGGATTCCCGCTTACCGGACGTGCCGTCCCCGAGCAGCAGGCACCGCTCGGCGGAGGCGAACGGCACGAACCACGCGGTCGGTATGTGCCACGTGCTGGTCAGGATGTGCGGCCGCAGGGTGCGCCCGGCGTTCTTCCAGCGCTCGAAGTCGCGTTCCAGGCGACCGGTGACCTCGGGCGGCGCGAACATCGGCATCAGGCGGGCGGGCGTCCGCTCCCGGAAGCGCTCGTAGGCCAGCCATGACCGCAGCCGTGTGCCCCAGGGGCAGATGTACAGCGTGTCGCCGGACCGCCGCACATAGGCGTCCTGGCTCTCCAGCTCGGGGGCGAGCCGCGGCGGATCCGCCACCAGGCGCCGCACCGCCTCCCGATGCTCGACGGCGAGGGCGTACGTCCGCTTGGGGCGCCGCCGGGACTCGGCGTAGGCCGTCCACAGCGTCCGCGCGGGCTCGGGGAAGGCGGTCACCGGCTCATATACCCGTAGGTACGCGGCGTACGGAAGCACAACCGCATCGTGACACGAGCCACACCGAACCGCTGGGAGCACCGCGCGGCCGAGATCGGCGCGTTACGCGAATCTGCCGGTGGGGGGCGGCGCCAGGGCCGCTACCGGCCCTAATCTGATCTCAAGACAGAGAGGAGGGCACTACCGTGCCTAATGTCTTCGCACCGCCCCACAAGGGCGCAGAACCCCGTCACGAGCAGGTCGTCTTCTGTCAGGACGAGGCCAGCGGACTGCGCGCCATCATCGCGATCTACTCCACGGCGCTCGGCCCGGCACTGGGCGGCACCCGCTTCTACCCCTACCGCACGGAGGACGAGGCGCTGGCCGACGTGCTCAACCTGTCCCGGGGCATGGCGTACAAGAACGCCCTGGCCGGGCTGGACCACGGCGGCGGCAAGGCGGTGATCATCGGTGATCCCGCCGTCGACAAGTCCGAGGCGCTGCTGCGCGCCTACGGCCGGTTCGTCCAGTCGCTCGGCGGCCGCTACTACACCGCCTGCGACGTCGGCACCTACAGCGAGGACATGGACGTCGTGGCGCGCGAGTCGCGCTTCGTCACGGGCCGGACGGTCGCCAACGGCGGCGCCGGCGACTCGTCCGTCCTGACCGCCTTCGGAGTGTTCCAGGGCATGCGGGCCGCGGCCGAGACCGTGTGGGGCTCCCCCACCCTGCGCGGCAAGCGGGTAGGCGTCGAAGGCGTCGGCAAGGTCGGCCACCGGCTGGTGGAGCACCTGCGCGAGGACGGCGCCGAGGTGGTGATCTGCGACGTCAACGAGCAGGCGGTCGAGCGGGTCCGGGCCCGGCACCCGGAGGTCGAGGTCGTCGACGACAGGGACGCGCTGATCCGCACCGACCTGGACGTGTACGCCCCGTGCGCCCTGGGCGGCTCGCTCGACGACGACACCGTCCCCGTCCTCACCGCCAAGATCGTCTGCGGCGCGGCCAACAACCAGCTGGCCCACGCGGGGATCGAGAAGCGGCTGGCCGACCGCGACGTGCTCTACGCCCCCGACTACGTGGTCAACTCCGGCGGCGTGATCCAGGTCGCCGACGAGATCCGCGGCTTCGATTTCGACCGTGCCAAGGCCCGCGCGTCCGGCATCTACGAGACCACCAAGCGGATCTTCGCCCTGGCGGCCGACGAGGGCGTGCCCCCCGCCGTCGCCGCCGACCGCCTGGCCGAGCGGCGCATGTCCGAGATCGGCCGCCTGCGCGGCATCCTCCTCTGACCCAGCCCCCGACACACACGACATCGGCCTGCCCGGGACGCCCCCGTACCTCCGGGCAGGCCGCTCCTTACCTACGCACCGCGCCGTCCCCAGGCCCGGCCATGCTTCGGCCAGGGTTGCGGTTCGCTGGTGGCGTGTCGGCTTGGATCGGTGAACTCGCAACCACCGGATACACTGGGGTTCGCCGTAAGGGGGCGTGCGCCACGTACTGACGATGTACCGAGCCGGGCGCAAAACGGGTACGGTTGTACCCGTGACTGACGCATGGCTCATCAGGCACCGGTTCGTGTGGCGCGTTGATGGGCCCACATAAGCCCTGACCATCGAGGGGGTCGAGCCAATGGGTCGCGGCCGAGCCAAGGCCAAGCAGGTGAAGGTTGCCCGGCAGCTCAAGTACCGGACCGGCAACACGGACCTCGACCGCCTGAAGAGCGAGCTGGGAGTCTCCGACTCCTCCCCCAGCGACTCCTACGACTACGACGATCTCGCCGAGAAGTACGCCGACTACGCCGACGACTACGGGACCGAGGACCGCAAGGACGGCACCTCCGCCCGCTGATCACGGTACTCGGAGCGAGGAGCAGTATGCCCGCAGCGATGCGGACATACTGCTCTTCGCTATTTCACCGGGGACGCTCCCCGCTCCTGTCGGGCGACGGCGCGTCGGCGGCCGTCCGGCGCCGGGGCCTTCGGCCGTCCGTCACCGGTTGAAGACCCTGTCGATTGAAGGCCCTGTCGGGTGGCGAATTTTTTACCCGGCGTCGTCCTCGGCCAGGGCCTGGCGCACTCCCGGCTCCGGGCGGCCCAGCACGGCCGGGTCGGGACGGACGATCAGCGTGGCCACGGCCTTCAGCATCGCCAGCGGCTCGCGCGCGTAGCCGAACGCCGTCGCGGGAGGGCGGGCGGCCAGACTGTCGTCGCCGACGCCCCACGCGTCCAGGCCGGCAGCCCGGCACAGCGCCACCGCCCGCGGCAGGTGGAAGTTCTGCGTGACCACCGTCACCTTCTCCACCCCGAAGATCCGCTTGGCGCGGACGCAGGAGTCCCAGGTGTCCAGGCCCGCGAAGTCGCGGACGATCCTGCGCTCCGGCACGCCGCGGGCGATCAGGTGGTCGCGCATCACGGTCGGCTCGTCGTAGCCGCGGACCCGGTTGTCCCCCGACACCAGCAGCACCCGCACCTTGCCCCGCCGGTACAGGTCGGCGGCCAGGTCCAGGCGGCGGGCCAGCAGCGTGGTCGGCCGGCCGTCCCGGATGCCCGCGCCCAGCACCAGCGCGACCGGCGCGTCCGGGACGTCCTCGGGCCCGGCGCGGCGGTCGGCGGTCTTCGCGTACGCCCAGGCCAGCGGCGCCAGCACCGTGTAGACCCCGAGGCCGGCCAGGACCGTCAGCGGCGCGGCCCACCGGCGCAGACGCATCCTGATCACGTCGAGTGCGACGACCGCCGCCCGTCCCGGGTTTCCCGCCCGCGGCGGCGGAATCCGACCGCGCACGCCCGCGTCAGGACAGGCGGACGGCGCCGGCGCCCGGCACGATCTCCCCGAGCACCCACGCGGGCACGTCCCGTCCGGCCAGCAGCTCCAGCGCGGCGTCGGCCCGGTCCGGGGCCACGATCGCGACCATGCCGACGCCCAGGTTGAACGTCTTGTCCATCTCGGCGTCCGGGACCTTGCCGTACTCCTGCAGCACCCGGAACACCGGCGGCACCGTCCAGGACGACCGGCTCAGCACCGCGTCGACCGTGCCCGGCAGCGACCGCGCCAGGTTGCCCGCCAGCCCGCCGCCGGTGATGTGCGCGAACGCCCGGACCGCGCCCGACCGGGCCAGCGCCAGGCAGTCCTGGGCGTAGATGCGGGTGGGGGTGAGCAGCTCCTCGCCGAGCGGGCGGCCGAGCTCCGCGGGCACGGCGTCCAGGGTCAGGTCGGTGGTGGCGAGGATGTGCCGCACGAGCGAGTACCCGTTGGCGTGGATGCCGGACGACGCCATGCCCAGCACCACGTCCCCCGGCCGGACCCGGTCGGGTCCGAGCAGCTCGTCGGCCTCGACGACGCCCGTGCCGGCGCCCGCCAGGTCGAACTCGTCCGGCTCCAGCAGTCCGGGGTGCTCGGCGGTCTCGCCGCCGATGAGGGCGCATCCGGCGAGCCGGCACGCGTCGGCGATGCCGCCGACGATGTCGGCGATCCGCTCCGGGACGACCTTGCCGCAGGCGATGTAGTCGGTCATGAACAGCGGCTCGGCCCCGCACACCGCCAGGTCGTCGATGACCATGGCGACCAGGTCGTGCCCGACGGTGTCGTAGACGCCGAGGCGCCGGGCCAGGTCGACCTTGGTGCCGACGCCGTCGGTGGACGTGGCCAGCAGGGGCCTGCGGTACCGGGTCAGCGCCGACGCGTCGAACAGCCCGGCGAACCCGCTGGCGTCGTCCACGACCTCCGGCCGCCGCGACCGCGCCACGCGCGCCTTCATCAGTTCGACGGCCCGTTCCCCGGCCGCGATGTCGACCCCGGCCGCCTCGTACGAGGTGCTCATCTCCCGCTTTCCTCGGTTGTCGCGCTGCACGGTCACGAGCGGGACGGCTCCAGCAGGTGCTTGCCGCGGGCGTCCTCCTCGACCGGGATCGGGTACTCCCCGTCGAAGCAGGCGCGGCACAGCCGTCCCTTGGGCACCTGGGACGCGGCGATCAGCGCGTCCAGCGAGATGTAGCCGAGGCTGTCGGCCCCGATGGAGTCGCGGATCTCCTCGACCGACAGGTTCCCGGCGATCAGCTCGGCGCGGGTGGCGAAGTCGATGCCGTAGAAGCACGGCCAGGCCACCGGCGGGCTGGAGATCCGCACGTGCACTTCGGCGGCGCCCGCGTCGCGCAGCATCGCCACGATCGCGCGCTGGGTGTTGCCGCGGACGATCGAGTCGTCCACCACCACCAGGCGTTTGCCTTCGATGGCCTCGCGCAGCGGGTTCAGCTTCAGCCGGATGCCGAGCTGGCGGATGGTCTGCGACGGCTGGATGAACGTCCGGCCGACGTAGGAGTTCTTCACCAGGCCCTGGCCGTACGGGATGCCGGACGCCTCGGCGTACCCGATCGCGGCCGGCGTGCCCGACTCGGGCGTCGGGATCACCAGGTCGGCGTCGACGGGGTGCTCGCGGGCCAGGCGCCGCCCCACCTCCACCCGGGCGGCGTGCACGCTGCGCCCGGCGATCGTGGTGTCGGGGCGCGCCAGGTACACGTACTCGAACAGGCAGCCCTTGGGCCGCGGCTCGGCGAACCGCTCGGACCGCACGCCCTCGCCGTCGATCGCGACCAGTTCCCCCGGCTCGATCTCGCGCACGAACGCGGCGCCGACGATGTCCAGGGCGGCGGTCTCCGAGGCCACCACCCAGCCGCCGAGCTCCTCCAGACGGCCGAGCACCAGCGGCCGGACGCCCTGGGGGTCGCGCGCGGCGCACAGGGTGTGCTCGTCCATGAACACCAGCGAGTAGGCGCCCCGCGCGTCCGGCAGGACCTGCCGGGCCGCCGCGA
Organism: Actinomadura viridilutea; assembly: GCA_003001795.1. Taxonomy (GTDB): domain Bacteria; phylum Actinomycetota; class Actinomycetes; order Streptosporangiales; family Streptosporangiaceae; genus Spirillospora; species Spirillospora viridilutea. Next base: position 134,073 of record PVNI01000005.1, read on the forward strand.
TCGGGTCGCCCGGCCCGCCGCCCGACTCGCGGGCGGCCGCCTCCATGCGGGTGGCCATGAGCGCCGTCAGCACCTCGGTGTCGGTGGTGGCGGTCAGCACGCCCGGCTCCAGCCGCTTGGCCAGCTCCGGCGTATTGATCAGGTTGCCGTTGTGCGCCAGCGCCAGCCCCCCGGCGTCGGTGGACCGGAACGTCGGCTGGGCGTTCTCCCACGTCGGCGAGCCGGTGGTGGAGTACCGGCAGTGTCCGACGGCCATGTGCCCGCGCAGGGTGTTGAGCACCGACTCGTCGAAGACCTGCGACACCAGGCCCATGTCCTTGAACACCACGATCCGCGTCCCGTCGCTGACCGCGATGCCGGCCGACTCCTGCCCTCGGTGCTGCAGCGCGTACAGTCCGTAGTAGGCGAGCTTGCTCACCTCCGCCTGAGCCGCCGCGTCCGGGCGCACCCAGACTCCGAAGACTCCGCAGGCGTCCCGCGGGGGGCGGTCGAAGGGATCGAGGTCGTGGCTCAGACGTCCATCACCGTGAGGCACCCAGCCAGTCTAGATGCCCCTTTCCCCTGCTCCCATCAGCACAGCTCCCCAACCGCCCCGGAAAGGACCGTTTCACCGGTCAGGCGGGCAGTTGGCCGACAATCTGAGGGTTGAGCAGGTCCCGCACCTTGGCGTACGGCGCGGCGCGCGTCTCGACGGGGCAGTCGCTGCCCTCGCCGTCCGTGATCACCTCGAGGTGGTCGGGGCCCAGGAAGACGGTGATCAAAGGGGGATCCAGCGCCGGGTATCCCCGGTGTCCAGCCATGACGCTGCGTTTGGGGAAGAAGTCCGAGCGGACGGGGTGCTCGTCCGTGCACCCCTCAGGGCCCCAATACGACCACTGGCTCTTGACCGTTGTCCGGCTCCACAGGGTGCTGATGCCCGGCCCGGTGAGCGTCTCCGGCTTGAGGATGTCCTCGGCGGTGTAGGCGCGGCCTGTTTTCAGATCGACGGTGACGGCCCCTCCGGGAAGCTTTCCGTCCAAGCGCAGGCACCTGCCGCTGCTGTCGTCGTACAGCTCGCTGCTGTTGGAGTACTTCACCGAGATCAGCGTCGGGCCGTTGACGCCGATGCTGGCGCGCATGGACACCAGGGCACTAGGTGTGCACGCGACTCTTGATTCTTCGCTAGACGCCTGGGAACGCTGGATCGTCCAGTCGAGCGGGGCGCGCAGCGCCTGGTCCACCCGCTGCCGGACGGCCGGGTCCGCGGGACCGGTGAGCCGCGCGTACTTCGCGCGCACCTCGACCCGCTGCCCGTTGAGCATCTCCCGCTGGTCGACAAGCGCGGCCGCCACGGGACGCGCCGAGGACGTGGCTGTGGGCCGGGCCGATGCCCCGTCCCGCGGGAGGGCCGAGACAACGGCGACGCCTCCTCCCGCCACCAGTGCGACCCCGACCGCGCCCGCCGCAATCACGACACCGGCGCCGACTTTCGCCCCTCCAGCCCCGGCTGCGGCCGTCGCTCCACCGCTCACAGCCGCCCCGCCGGCGCCGCCGCCCGTGGCCGTCCCGCCGGCGCCGCCGGCCGCGGCGGCCTCGCCGGCGGATCCCGCGGCATGGGCGCCTGCGGCGGACGAAGCGTGGCCGGTCGCCGCGGAGGCTCCGGCACCGGACGTACCGCTGGACGCGGCCGTCCCGCCTGCGCTTCCGCTCGAGGCGGCCCCGGACGTCACCGCGCCGCTCGAACCGGCGCCGGACGCGGCCGTCCCGCCTGCGGTCCCGCCGGAGACGGCCGCGCCTCCAGCGCCGCCACCGGATGCGGCCGCACCTCCTGTGGCTCCGCCGGACGCAGCCCCGCCGGACGCGGCCACACCGCCTGCGGAGACCGCGCCGCCTCCGGCGCCGCCGGCGGAGTGCAACAAGGCGGCCAGCGGGAAGAATGACGCCAGCGCGGCGGCCGCGCCCGCCAGGGCTTGGACCGCACGGGTCTCCCAGTCCGGCCCGTACGCCGCAGTGGCGGCCTCCTCAAGTTCCTGGACGAACTCGGCGGCTTCCCCGGGACGCTCCTCGGCGGACTTGGCCATGCCACGAGACAGCAGCGAGCGGACCGCCTCGGGCGCCTCCTCCACCGGAGGCGGCGCGTGCAGGTGGGCCTCCTGCAGCGCCTCGGTGGAGTCGCCGACGAAGGGACGCCGTCCGGTCAGGCACTCGAAGAAGACGCAGGTGGCGGCGTAGACGTCGGTGGCCGGGACGGCCGGTTCACCACGCCACTGCTCCGGCGCCATATAGGCGGGCGTGCCCGACCTGTCGCCCTGACCGGCCAGCACCGCGATGCCAAAGTCGATCAGCTTGCTCAGCCCGTCGGAGCGCACCACGACGTTGGAGGGCTTGTAGTCGCGGTGCACCACCCCGACGCGATGCGCGGCGGCCAACCCGAGCAGCGAGCCCTTCATCACCAGCAGCGCCGCCTCGGGTTCGAGCGTGCCGTGGTGCTCCAACACTTGCTTGAGCGAGACCCCGTCGATGGCCTCCATGACGAGCGCCGCGCCGTACTCGCTCTCCACCAGCCGGTACAGCCTCGCGACATGAGGATCGTCCACCCGGCCGAGCAGCACGGCCTCGCGGCGCAGCAGCTTCTTCTGCTCGGCGTCCGCCCGCACGTACTTGATCGCGACAGGGGTGCCCGACTCCTGGTGCCGGGCCAGCACGACACGGCCCTGAGCCCCCGCGCCCAGCTCACGCAGTTCCTCGAAACCGGCGATACGCCATGCCCCGCTCAACGTTCCTCCTTGTTCCGCCCTCCAAGGGAAACCATTGGGTGTGATGCACGTTCGGCGACACCGGTTGGACCGAGCGTCATAGCCGCTCTTCGGCGTATGGGGCGGGCGCGGGAGCATGGATCGGCGCGTCTGTGGTGCTCCGTCGTGGGGCTGCCCATGGCGCTGTCCCCGACCGCCCCGCGATGAGCGGTTTCGCTGCTCAGGCGGGCAGATGGCGGAGGATCTGCGGGTTCAGCAGGTCCCGCACCTTGGCATAGGGCGCGGTGCGCCTCTCACGGACGCAGTCGCTACCTCCTCTGTCCGTGACCACCTCGATGTGGTCGGACGCCAGGAAAACAGTCAACGACGGGGGAAACTGCGTCGTATATCCCGGGGGCCTGCTGGGGAAGAAGTCGGAGCGGTCCGGGTACCCCTCATCGCATCTCTGCGACCCCCAAACCGCACCCCAAGGCTCTTCCCCCTCGATAAGCGTCGTCCGGCTGAAGAGGGTGCGGATGCCCGACCGGGTAAGCGTCTCCGGCTTGAGGATGTCCTCGGCGGTGTAGGTGCGCCCCGTCTTGAGGTCGACGGTGACAGTCCAGCCGGGGTACCGCCCGTCTGAGGGAGCACAGTGCGTGCTGTAGTTGTTGTATCGCACCGAGAGCAGCGACGGCCCATTGATGCCGATGCGGGCGGTCAAGGACGCCACTGCGTTGCGCGTGCACTGGGAGCTGCCCTGGGGATCGACAATCTGGATCGCCCAGTCCAGCGGGGCGCGCAGCGCCTGATCCACTCGCTGCCGGACGGCCGGGTCCGCGGGACCGGTGAGCCGCGCGTACTGCGCGCGAATCTCGAGCCGTCTTTCGGAGAACGTCTGTCGCTGTTCGACAAGCGTGGCCGCCACGGGCCGCACCGAGGACGTGGGCCGGCCCGATGCCCCGTCCCGGTCGAAGCCCGAGACGACGGCAGCCCCTCCTCCCACCACCAGCGCGACCCCGACCGCGCCCGCCGCGACCGCGGCACCGGCGCCGACCTTCGCCCCTGCGGCCCCGGCCGCGGCCGTCGCTCCACCGCTCGCAGCCGCCCCACCGGTGCCGCCGGCCGCGGCGGTCTCGCCGGCTGCTCCGGCTGCGCCCGAGATCGCCGCGCCCCCGGAGCCGCCGCCGGAGAACAAGGCGGCCAGAGGGAACAAGGACGCCAGCGCGGCGGCCGCGCCCGCCAGGGCGCGGACGGCCCGGGACTCCCAGTCCGGCCCGTACGCAGCAGAGGCCGCGGCCTCGACCTCACGGACGAACTCCGCGACCTCCCCAGGACGCTCCTCGGCGGACTTGGCCATGCCGCGAGACAGCAGCGAGCGGACCGCCTCGGGGGCCTCCTCCACGGGCGGAGGCGCATGCAGATGGGCCTCGCGCAGCGCCTCGGCCGAGTCGCCGACGAACGGACGCCGCCCGGTCAAACACTCGAAGAACACGCAGGTGGCGGCGTAGACGTCGGTGGCCGGGACGGCCGGTTCGCCCCGCCACTGCTCCGGCGCCATATAGGCGGGCGTGCCCGACCTGCCCCCTTGCCCCGCAACGACCGCGATACCGAAATCGATCAGCTTGCTCAGCCCGTCGGAGCGCACCACGACGTTGGAGGGCTTGTAGTCCCGGTGCACTACACCGACGCGATGCGCGGCGGCCAACCCGAGCAGCGAGCCCTTCATCACCAGCAGCGCCGCCTCCGGCTCGAGCGCGCCGTGGTGCTCCAGCACCCGCTTAAGGGAAACCCCGTCGATGGCCTCCATGACGAGCGCCGCGCCGTATTCGCTCTCCACCAGCCGATACAGCCGCGCGACATGAGGATCGTCCACCCGCCCGAGCAGCACCGCCTCACGACGCAGCAGCTCCCTCTGCTCGGCGTCCGCGGACACATACTTGATCGCGACAGGGGTGCCCGACTCCTCGTGCCGCGCCAGCACCACCCGGCCCTGAGCCCCTGCGCCCAGCTCACGCAGTTCCTCGAAACCGGCGACCCGCCATACCGCTGGCAACGTTCCTCCTCGTCCCGCCCTCCAAAGGAAACCATTGGATGTGATGAACGTTCGGCGTCTCTGGTTGGACTGAGCGTCATGGCGCTGTTCGGCCCGACGCATGGCGGGCGCCGTTCCCATTCGAGGTGATCGATCAGCCGTCCCGGGACCTGCACTGGGTGCCGCCCAAGGTCGCCGCCGACTACGCGGTCCGTGGGCGGCCCCGGCCGCGAGCCCTAATTGATTGGCGTCAGTTTCCCCCGGGCCTCCCGACCACGAACGGTAGTGCCAGCCGGACGGCGTCGGCGTCGCCTTTCGTGTCCCCGAGGGGCGTCGGTGCGGCCTGAAGCATGGCCGTCAGCTCCTCTGGTGACGGTAGATGGCCGTCTACGTTTCACCTCCGTCACTCACTCAGAGACTCACGCAGGCAACGCCCAGCAGCGAACCCCGCGAATGCTTCAAATTCGCGCTCGGCGGATCACTCAACGCGCCTCCGCATCGGCCACTACCTAGAGCATCGACATCACCTGGATTTGTGTCGCCGGACACAAATCCCGGTCACCCGGCACGCATTTCAGCTGATGAGCAGCGGCACCCAGATCGCGATGTTGCCGATGGCCACCAGGCTCATGGAGCACTGCAGGAACGAGTGCTCGCGCCAGATGATTTTCGACAGCGCGATCAGCTGCGTGCCCAACACGATCTTGTGACGCTGCTCGTTGCCGCTTTCGAGCGCGTCGACCAGCTCGGCCGGACGCCAGCGCCGCGGATGCCCGAAGTAGACGTAGCTGCGACGCCAGTTCCGCTTGGCCTCCCGGCGGTTGAGCTGCGGGAACACCGCCGCTCCCGCCAGCACGATCGCGCACGCCACGAGCGCGACCCCGACACGGAAGGTCCACGTCTCCAGGGGCGTGAGCTGCTGGATCCGCTTTCCGGTCCGCACGAAAGCGACGATCATGCTCAGGATCGCGGTTTCGATCGCGAGGATCACGGACGCCTTCGCGTCCACCTTCGCGGTCCAATCATGCAGCGCCTGATTGACGCGCCACGCATAAGCTTCGAAGGACTCCTGGTCGTCCTCGTCCTGCCGGCGGCGCTGATCTGCCGACGGGTGTCCGGTTGCCTGCGCCATCGTCCCTCCGCCGCACTGACCGTCCCTCGAGAACATCTCTCGAGACGTCTCTTGAGACATCTCTTCAGACGCTTCAGCGAGGAGGCTCGATTCAGCGACACAAGGATCTAACTCGCAGGTAATAATTCGGACGACAATTCGCCCAATCCGCCACATGTTTCAGATCGAGAGAGGGATCTCCGCGAGTCGGGTCTTCAACGAAGACCTCAGGCACGACCGTCATCGCGGAGACCGGCCGCTTCTGCAAGTTCCGGGTGCCACTGCACTCGTGCCCCACGCCTCCATCACCGCGAACGAACGTCGCACCACCAGGCGGCACGGTGACCGTTGATGAGCGGCTCCCGGGACGACTCCGCCGGCCCCTGCCAGACGTGATGCGGATCTACCGGTTTGAAGGGAGTTCTTACACGACCTTTACCGGTGTAGGCGGCGGGGGGTGAGGCGCGAAAGGAAATCTGGTGGGCGACACCGGGGGAGGATGCGCAGATGACGATGCCGGGCTACCAGACGTTCTCGCCGCCGACCGCCTCGACCGGGCGTGGGGGCATGGCCGTCGCGTCGGTGGTGCTCGGGGTCGTCGGCCTGCCGGCGTTGGTGCTGTGCGGGCTCGGCCTGCCGATGGCGCTGGTGGGGCTGGTGCTGGGGATCGTCGCGGCGACCCGCGGGCCGCGGCGGGGCACCGCCGTGGCGGGGGTCGTGTGCTCCACCTTGACGCTGGCGATCGGCGGTGTGGCGCTCTTCTTCCTGCTGACCAAGGCCGCCGAGTGCGGCGACCGGAACGTGTACCCCGATGACGCGGCGCGGCGGCAGTGCGTCGAGCGGGAGTTCCCCTTCGCCGAGGCCCGGTCCTAGGCGTGCTGTTCGGGCACGTGATCCAGGCCGTTCTCGAACGACAAAGGGCCTTCTCGTTCCGGTGTGAATTTGCGACATCTGCACCGACGTCCAGGAGGCCTCGCCTCCCACCGTGACGTCCCGTTGACCCCGACCGGACGCGTGCGCCTGGCCCGGTGTGTCGTGGAGGAGGCCGACCGCTGGGCCGCCGAACGCTTCGGCGTCAGCCGCACGACTTCCGCACAGTGGGCCGCCCGCACCGCGGCCATCGGCGCCCCCGATCTCTGGTCGGCCGCCCGCCACCTGCCCGGTCGTGGGCGCTTCTATCCCGGCCCGCCGGGGCGGTCGATCACCGAGATGGGGCCGATCTGCGAGCACTGCCAGTGCCGCATCCTCGGCCACGGCGTCGAGGCCGGCCGGCGCCGGTACTGCCGCGCACTGCGCCCGCCCCGCCGACCCGAGCAGCGCCGATCTGGTCACCGACCGCGCCTGACCCGCCCGGTCCCGACGCGGAAGGCGACGCGCGTGACGTCACTGCGGATCCACCATGGTCCATCGGACGCGGCCTAGAGTCCGGGGAGCGGGAACAGACCGGAAAGGTCCGCGCGCGGGCCGCTGGCGTGGACTCTGCCGCGGTCCAATGCGGCGGCCCAGGTCAGGCGGCCCGAGGCCAGAGCGATCAAGGTGGGAGCGTCCATCTCCACCACATTCGGCGGTGTTCCCCGGGTATGGTGCGGCCCTGCGACGCACTGCACCGCGGCGTACGGGGGGACCCGGACCTCGACGGAGCGTCCGGGGGCCAGCTCGGCGAGGCGGTCGAGCAGCTCCCGTACGGCGCCGCGCAGGACCGCGCGGGCCGGTTCGGCGCCCGCGTCCTGAGCGGCCAGCGCGGTGTCCAGTGCGGCGCGGCGCAGGTCGGCGGGCTCGTCGCCGCCGCAGTAGGGAGGGAGGCCGAGCGCGGCGCGTTCCTCGTCGAGGAGGTCCCGGGTGAGCTGTTGTCGCGGCATCGGGACGAACGGTACCGGGTCGCGGCGGTCGCGTCCTCATGGCTTGGGCGCGCGGACACCCCCGCAACCCGGTAAAAATGTGACGGTTTGTCGACACGAGGCCGCACGCATCACGGCACGGCGCACGCGGGGGCGCGGTGCGGGGCGTCGTCCCGCACGGCGGAGAGAGCAGGAGACGGGGGGCATGCCGGGGCGAGGCCCGGCGCGACGACACGGAGGTTCGCACAATGGCCGAGGCGCTGCCCCTGCAGCCCGGTGATCCGCGTCGAATCGGCGGCCACGAGATCATCGCGCGGCTGGGCGCGGGCGGGCAGGGCACGGTGTTCCTCGGCCGGGGCCCGGCCGGACGCTCCGTCGCGGTCAAACTGCTGCACCTGCGGCTGAGCGGGGAGCCGGCGGCCCGGTCGCGGTTCGTCGGCGCGCTGGCGCCCGCGCGCCGGGTGATGGGCTGCTGCACCGCGGCGATCCTCGACGCCGACGTCGACGGCGACCGTCCGTTCGTGGTCGGCGACTACGTGGACGGCCCCTCGCTGCAGCGGCTGGTCGACGAGGAGGGGCCGCGCGGCGGCGCGGTGATGGAGCGGCTGGCCGCCGGCATCATGATCGCGGTCACGGCGGCGCACCAGGCCGGAACGGCGCACCACGACCTCAAGCCGCGCAACGTGCTGCTCGGCCGCAGCGGCCCGATGGTGACGGACCTCGGGGTGGTCCAGGCCCTGGAGGCCGTGTCCGCGGCGCCGACCGGCAGGGTCACCGACGATCCGTCGTACAAGGCGCCCGAGCAGCTCAGCGGCATGGGCGTCGGCCCGGCCGCGGACGTGTTCGCCTGGGCGGCCACGCTGCTGTTCGCCGCCTCGGGGACGGCGCCGTTCGCCGGGGCCTCGCCGTCGGAGATCATGCAGCGGATCGTGTACGACGACCCGGACGTGTCGGTGCTGCCGCGGACGCTGCGGGACGCGGTCGCCGACGCGCTCGCCAAGGACCCGAAGAGCCGTCCGTCCGCGCGGGACCTGCTGGACAGGCTGATGGGCGAGGCGGGCGCGCTGACGTCCCGCATGCCGTCCGCGATGGTGTCCGAGGCGCGGATGCTGCTCGACGACCGGACGCCGCCCGCCCTGCAGACGACCCCGGAGGTGCTGCCCGTGCAGCTGCCGCCGCCCACGCAGGCTCCGGCGGCGGCGCAGCCGCCTCCCCCGGTGTCGGTCCAGCCGCCGCCTGCGGCGCCCGAGCCCGCGTCGGTCGGCGCCGCGTCGCTGCGGGTGCCGGTGCGCGACGAGGCGCCGTTCGACAGCCGCAGCCTCGGGGCCGGGGACGCGACGCAGGCCATGCCGCCTCTGGCGGCGTCGTCCGTCGAGGACCCGGCGGACGTCAAGACGGCGCCGACGCCGCACCTCATCCCGGGCATGGACGAGGGGCCGCGCGACGACGACCGCCGCCAGGCCACGGCGATCATGGAGATGCGGCCGGACGCGTCGCGTCCGGCGCCGCTGTCCTTCCTGTCGCGCCTGTCGGAGCTGCCGGTGGTCGGGGCGCTGCCGCGGCCGAGCAGCCACGTGCTGGGCGTGGCGCTGTCGCTGTTCATCGGGGTGGCGGTCGGCATCGCGATCATCGCGCTGGTGCTGTGGCCGCAGTTCCGCAGCGACTCGGCGGAGCAGCCGCAGCGGGCCGATCCGGCGACGCAGGCCGCGGACGACCGTCCGGTCAGCGTGATCCCCCCGGCGTTCGCGGGCACCTGGCGCGGCACGGCGATCAACCCGGGGCGCGGCGCCCAGTTCCCGGTCGAGGTGAGCTTCGAGGCCGGGGCGACGTCCGCCCGCGCCTTCTATCCCAAGGAGCGCTGCTCGGGCACGCTGACGCTGACCCAGGGCACCAGCCGGGCGCTGCGCATGGCGTTGACCATCGCCAAGCCGTGCACGAGCGGGAACGTGCAGATCACGCTGCAGCAGGACGGGACGTTGCAGTACGTGTGGACGAGCCCCAACGGCAAGGCCACCTACCACGCGCGCCTGGCCCGCGTCTGAGCGCGCGGGCCGCGCGCATTCCTTCGACTGACCACTTCGCGCCGATTTGCCGGTTTGGCGGTTGGTCGGGGGTCTGTCTCCATTAAGGTGCGCCCTGTCGACGCGTCTTGATCTTGGGCATGGACGCGTCGCAGGCAAAGGAGACTCCCTGTGCGCCCTGTCCCCCCTCGTCTCTTCCTCGTCACCGGCGCCGTCGCGTCCGCCGTGGTCGTCGGCGCCGCTCCACTCGCCCTGGCCGCGCCCGAGCCCGTCCGGGTCGAGGTCACGGCCGCGCGGGGCACCCCCGTTCCGGGCTCGTACATCGTGACGCTCAAGGACGGCGCCTCGGCGGCGTCCACCGCCGCCCGAGTGAAGGCCCGGTCGGTCCGGCGGTTCGGGGGCGCGCTGAACGGCTTCGCCGCCACGCTGAACACCGAGCAGCTGGACGAGCTGCGCCGCCGCCGCGACGTCGTCGCCATCGAGCAGGACCAGATCTACCGCGCGACCGCCAAGCAGTCGTCGCCCCCGTGGGGCCTGGACCGCATCGACCAGCGCAAGCTGCCGCTGTCGAAGTCGTACTCCTACAAGAACACCGGCAGCGGCGTGACCGCCTACGTCATCGACAGCGGGATCGCCTGGTCGCACCCGCAGTTCGAGGGCCGCGCCAAGTCGGTGTGGCACGCCCCGTCCTTCTCCGACGGCTGGGACTGCGACGGGCACGGCACGCACGTGGCGGGCACGATCGGCGCCAAGACCTACGGCGTGGCCAAGAAGGTCAACCTGCGGTCGCTGCGCGTGCTGGACTGCCAGGGCAACGGCCGGCTGTCCGACGTGATCGCCGCCGTCGACTGGACGCGCAAGAACGCCGTCAAGCCCGCGGTCGCCAACCTGTCCCTCGGCGGCCCCAAGTCGACCGCGCTGAACACCGCCCTGACGAACCTGTCCAAGTCGGGGGTCTTCGTCGCCGTCGCGGCGGGCAACGAGAACAAGAACGCCTGCAACTACTCCCCGGCCAGCGCCGGATGGGTGCAGGCGGTCGGCGCTGCGACCATCCACGACAACCGCGCGACCTTCTCCAACTACGGCTCCTGCGTGGACATCTTCGCGCCCGGCTACGGCATCACGTCGGCCTGGCCCGGCGGCGGGAAGGCGTCGCTGACCGGGACGTCCATGGCGTCCCCGCACGTCGCCGGGGTCGCGGCGCTCTACCTGCAGACGCACCGCAGCGCCTCGTTCCCGACCGTGCAGAAGTGGCTGAACGACAACGCCACCAAGAGCCGCCTGGGACGCATCCCGAAGGGCACCGCCAACAGGCTGCTCTACAAGGCCGGCCTTTGACCGTCGCCTGACCGGAGCTTGGTCCCCTGCCGGTCACGGCAGGGGACCCGGGCGACGGAAAGGGCGCTCTTGTCTCGTTTCCCGCTCATCTCACCCGCCTCATGGGTCTAACCTTGGCCAAGAGCCGACCAGTTCCTTAAAGTGGCGATCGCCCGCGGGCGCGGGCATGATCGCAGCACTGATCGGCAGGCTGGCTCGAGCCAGCCGAATCCCGCATCCGTACTACGGACGGGAACCGGGGACCCAACGCCGGGCGGCCAGCCAGGTCTAGTCGGCATCGGGGTGAATTCGCGGCTCCGCCGCGATAGGGCTGACCCTCCGCCCGAACCCGTCAGCTAACCCGGTAGGCGTCACAGGAGAGGAGAGGACGTGGAGAGCCCGAGCTCCACCCGCCCACGTCGTGTCGTCAGAGTGCGGCGCCCCGCCCTGGCTCTCATCGTCGCCGCAGCCGCCGCCCTGGTGACGACGGCGGGAACGACCCCCGCACAGGCCGACCCGGGTGACCTCGGCCGGCTCAGCAAGCTGAACAAGCAGATCGCGCAGCTCGACAAGGAGTACGGCGGCGACCTGGCCAAGCTCAAGGACGCCCAGTACGGCATCAAGAAGGCCCGGCAGAAGCAGCGCCTGCTCCAGCAGGACCTCGACAGCGCGCGCATCATCGTGGCGCAGATGGCCGCGTCCCAGTACATGACCGGCACCACCGACCCGGCCGTGGCGGTGCTGGCCAGCGACGACCCCGACAACGTGCTGAACAACGCCAGCCTGGTCAGCCACGTGGCGTCCAACCAGGCCGCCAAGGTCCGCCAGATCGAACGGCTGGTGGCCGAGCAGCGCAAGGCGCGCGAGGAGTACGAGCGCAAGGTCCAGGAGCTGGAGAAGGACATCCAGGACCTGCGCGCGCAGAAGCGCAGGGTCCAGGCGCTGATCAAGAAGTTCAAGCCCGAGTCGCCCAGCTCCGGGATGGGCGGGGTCACCCCCCGCATGCTGAAGGTCAAGAACACCATCGACATCGAGTTCGGGCCGTTCCCGATCATCGGGTGCGTGCGGCTCACCGGCGACCCGCAGGACCACGCGACCGGCCGCGCCTGCGACTTCATGGTCAGCACCGGCGGCACCATGCCGTCCGCCAGCGGCAAGGCCCAGGGCGACCGCGTGGCCGAGTACGCCGTCGCCAACGCCAACCGGCTGGGCATCAAGTACGTGATCTGGCGGCAGCGCATCTACGACGTGCGCAGCCCCGGCTGGCGGATGATGGAGAACCGCGGCGGCATCACCGCCAACCACTACGACCACGTCCACATCTCGGTCTTCTGACCGTCCCCGCACGCTGAGACGGCCGCAGACGCCGGATCTCGGCGCCCCGCCACCAAGATCGTGGGGCCGCCCGTCCGCTCCTTCCTCGAGCCTCCTGAGCGGCGATCGAGAGGCCGCCGCCGCATGGAACGGTGCAGGAAACGGCGAAGGCCGCCGCGCGGTGTCGGACCGTGCGGCGGCCTTCGCGTCGAGGACCGTCAGTCGTCGGCGTAGCTGGGCAGCGTCGGCTCGTGGGCCTCCCGCAGCTCCGCGAGCGAGATCGAGAACAGCTCCTGCGGCTGCCCGTCGGCTCCGCGCGCCGAGATGTGCAGCGCGTCGCCGCCCGTCACGCCGAGCTGGGTGACCGGCACCCCGGCGGCCTCGCACAGCGCCGCCAGGCGCCCCTCCGAGCCCGGACGGATCGCCACCACGGCGCGCGCCACCGACTCGCTGAACAGCGACACGAACGGGTCGCCGGGCAGCGTGATGCGGGCGCCCAGTCCGCCGCGCAGGCACGACTCCACCAGCGCCTGCGACAGGCCGCCGTCGGACAGGTCGTGCGCGGCCGACAGCAGCCCCTCGCGCGCCGCCGCGACCAGCACCGACGCCAGCGCCGCCTCGGCGGGCAGGTCGACCTTCGGCGGCAGACCGCCCAGGTGCCCGTACACGACGTGCGCCCACTCCGAGCCGCCGAACTCCTCGCGCGTCGTGCCCAGCAGCGCCAGCGTGGCGCCCTCGCTGCTGAACGCGATGCCGACGCGGCGCCGCACGTCGTCGTGCACGCCCAGCACGCCCACGACCGGCGTCGGGTTGATCGGCGTCGAACCGGTCTGGTTGTAGAAGCTGACGTTGCCGCCGGTGACCGGGGTGCCCAGGTAGCGGCAGGCGTCCGCCAGCCCCTCCACGGCGCGCGCGAACTGCCACATCACGCCCGGGTCCTCGGGCGACCCGAAGTTCAGGCAGTTGGTCACCGCGAGCGGGCGGGCGCCGGTGGCGGCCACGTTCCGGTACGCCTCCGACAGCGCCAGCTGCGCCCCCGAGTACGGGTCGAGGCGGGTGTAGCGGCCGTTGCCGTCCAGCGACAGCGCGATGCCCAGGCCCGACTCGTCGTCCACCCGCACCACGCCCGCGTCCTCGGGCATGGCCAGGACGGTGTTGCCCATGACGTACCGGTCGTACTGCGAGGTGATCCAGGTCTTGTTCGCCAGGTTCGGCGACCCGGCCAGCCACAGCACGGTGCGGCGCAGCTCCTCGGCGGTGGACGGGCGGGTCAGCCGGCCGGGGGTGTCGGACTGCAGCGCCGCCAGGTCCGCCGGGGGCTCGTACGGCCGGTGGTACACCGGCCCCTCGTCGGCCGCGGTGCCCGGCGGAATGTCCACGATCTTCTCGCCGCGCCAGGTCATCACCAGCCGGCCGGTGTCGGTGACCGCGCCGATCACGGTGGCGGGGATCTCCCACTTGGCGCAGATCTCCAGGAAGCGGTCGACCTTGGCGGGCTCGACCACCGCCATCATGCGCTCCTGCGACTCGCTCATGAGGATCTCCTCGGGTCGCAGGGTGGGGTCGCGCAGCGGAACGGCGTCGAGCTCGATGTGCATGCCGCCGGTGCCCGCGGCCGCCAGCTCGGTGGTGGCGCACGACACCCCGGCCGCGCCGAGATCCTGGATGCCCACCACCAGGTCCTCGCGGAACAGCTCCTGGCAGCACTCGATCAGCAGCTTCTCCATGAAGGGGTCGCCGACCTGGACGCTGGGCCGCTTGGCCTGCGACGCCTCGTCGAAGTTCGCCGAGGCCAGCACGGACGCGCCGCCGATGCCGTCGGGGCCGGTGCCCGCGCCGAACAGGATCACCCGGTTGCCCGGGCCGGGCGCGACGGCCCGCTTGATGTCCTCGTGGCGCATCACGCCCACGCACAGGGCGTTGACGAGCGGGTTCTGCGCGTAGCACGCGTCGAAGACGGTCTCGCCGCCGATGTTGGGCAGGCCCAGGGAGTTGCCGTAGCCGCTGATCCCGGCCACCACGCCCGGCAGCACCCGCTGGGTGTCGGGGGCGTCGGCGGGCCCGAACCGCAGCGAGTCCATGATCGCGACGGGGCGGGCGCCCATCGACATGATGTCGCGGACGATGCCGCCGACGCCGGTGGCCGCGCCCTGGTACGGCTCGACGTACGACGGGTGGTTGTGCGACTCGACCTTGAAGGTGACCGCCCAGCCCTGGCCGATGTCGACCACGCCGGCGTTCTCGCCCATGCCGACCAGCAGCGCGTCGCTCTCGGGCGCCTTCTCGCCGAACTGCCGCAGGTGCACCTTGGAGCTCTTGTAGGAGCAGTGCTCGCTCCACATCACCGAGTAGATCGCCAGCTCGGCGGAGGTGGGCCGCCGCCCCAGGATCTCCCGGACCCGCTGGTACTCCTCGTCCTTCATGCCGAGCTCGGCGTACGGCTGCGGCCGGTCGGGAGTCGCCGCGGCGATCTCGACGGTGTCGGTGACGGGCTCGTCCGGCGGCGTCATCTCGGTGGCGAGCTTGGGCTGCGGCCCGGTCGTCTCGGCCGGCGCCGGCCCGTCCGGGACGGTCTGCCCGGGCGAGGCCTCGGCGGCCAGCGCCTTGGCGAACGCCGCGGCGGCGTCCTGCGACACGACGATCCGCGGCGGCTCGCCCGCCGCGGCGGGCTGCGGCCCGGCCGGGAACTCGCCGCTGCTCGCGGGCAGCGGACCCGTGCCCGGCTCGCCCGTCCCCACGACCGGCTGCGGGCCGCTACCGGACGGCACCTGGGGCAGCGGCCCCGTCCCCGGCCCCTCGGAACCCACGACGGGCTGCGGACCCGTGCCCGGCGGCACGGGCGGAAGCGGCCCCGTCCCCGGACCTTCAGAACCCACTACCGGCTGCGGCCCGGTGCTCGGCCGCACCGGCGGAAGCGGACCCGTTCCGGGCCCTTCGGAACCGATGACAGGCTGCGGACCCGACCCCACAACCGGGTGCTGGCCGGTGCCGGGCGGCACCGGGGGAAGCGGGCCGGTCCCCGGACCTTCAACGACCGGCTGCGCACCCGTACCCGGCGGCACGGGCGGAAGCGGCCCCGTCCCCGGCCCCTCGGAACCCACGACGGGCTGCGGACCCGACCCCACAACCGGCTGTGGACCGCTCCCATGCGCCACCGAAGGCAGCGGGCCGGTCCCCTCGGGGGCGACGGCGGACTGGGGGCCCGTGCCGGGACCGGACGCGGCCTCGCGCGGCTCGTCGTCCTCCACGATGGCCTCGAACGCCGCCGTCACCGCTCCGCTGACGGGCTGGAGTTCGGGGTCGTCGGCGTCGGACTTCAGCCCGGCGAACCACTCGTAGGTCGGCTCGCCGGTGTCCTCGTGCGGCAGCTCGCGGTCCGCGGTCGCGTCCTCGGGGCCGCCCGGCGGCCGTTCGTCACGCTCGGTCATCCCGCTCTCCTCCGGGGCCCCATGCTCGTCGTTCGTCCACCGGTCGTCAGTCATCTCGTGCCCCCGCTCGCGCGGCGTCCGTTCCTCACGCGTTGACCAGCCTCTTGACGACCGAGGTGAAGAAGCCGAGTCCGTCGGTGGACGGCCCGGTCAGCGACTCCACGGCGTGCTCGGGGTGGGGCATGAGGCCCACCACGTTGCCGGCCTCGTTGCAGATCCCCGCGATGTCGCCGAGCGAGCCGTTGGGGTTCAGGTCGACGTAGCGGGCCACCACGCGGCCGTTCTCCTCCAGTTCGGCCAGGGTGCGCTCGTCGGCGGTGTAGCGGCCGTCGCGGTTCTTGACCGGGACGACGATCTCCTGGCCCTCGGTGTACTCGCTGGTCCAGGCGGTGTCGGCGTTCTCGATGCGCAGCCGCTGGTCGCGGCAGACGAAGTGCAGGCCCGCGTTGGGCAGCAGCGCGCCGGGCAGCAGGTGCGACTCGCACAGCACCTGGAAGCCGTTGCAGATGCCCAGGACGGGCAGGCCGCCCTTGGCGGCGTCGATCACTTCGGTCATCAGCGGCGCGAACCGGGCGATGGCGCCCGCGCGCAGGTAGTCGCCGTAGGAGAAGCCGCCGGGCAGCACGACCGCGTCCACCCCGCGCAGGTCGTGGTCGGCGTGCCAGAGCGCGACGGGCTCGGCGCCGGCCAGCCGTATGGCCCGCGCCGCGTCACGGTCGTCGAGGGAACCTGGGAAGGTGATGACCCCCACCCGGGCAGCGTCCATGTGTTCGTCTTCCTCCGCAATGAGGGCGGCCAAGGTGCTCGAAGGCCCGGGAGGTCGGCCCCCGGGTGAGCACCGCGGGCGCCGGCAGCGCCGCCCGCAGAACTCGGCGGTCATGCGTCGCGGGCGTGGGCGCAGCCGCTCCTGCGGCGAGCGGCATGCCCGCCTCGGCCGACTCCGCCGATCGCCCGATGCGCGTCGTGTGAGTCCTTGGCACGCGCGAGGCCCTCGCGCGCGTCCCTAATCTACCCGGCGCTTCGTGCGAGCTGTCGCTCGAGGCGGCGGACCAGCGCACCGTCCTGCCAGGTCAGCCGCTTGCGCAGGTGGACGACGGTGCCGCGGTCGGGGGCGGCGTCGATGCTCAGGTCGTCCACCAACGCCCGCATGATCCTAATGCCGCGCCCAGATTCCACCAAATCGCCCGATTCATCCTGTTTTTCCGAGGGGCGCGGACCGCACCCCCAGTCTTCGATGCGCAGGACGCACGTGCCGCCGTCGACCCAGCCGGAGACCTCGAACTCCGCGCCGCCGCGGGCGTGCTGGACGGCGTTGGTGCACGCCTCCGAGGCCGCCACGAGGACGTCGGCGACGCAGTCCTCGGTCACGCCCAGGCCCCGCAGCGCATCCCCCACGACCCGGCGGATCACCGGGATGCTCAGCTTCTCCCGAGGCAGGGCGAGCGAGAACTTCATGTCCACCGGTCACCTCGTGTCATCCCCAGGCCCCCCTGGTCGACCCCTGGACCCGGTCCGCGCTCGACGACTCAACCGGAGCTAAGGCTTCCCCGGTGGAAACTCCCGTAATCGTTATACTGACCCGACTTTTCATGAACTTCGGGTGACCTGCGCATCCGATTCCCCAACGCCGACGCCCCCGCGTTCCCCCGTATCGGCTGAGCCACACCCCAGCGCGTACCCATCTCCTGGCCTCTTCGAATGAGAATCGGCCACGACGGGCCCCAGCCAGGACGCCGTCCCCCCGAATTTCCGCCCGCGCTCTGGCCGATGACGGCCAACCGCTGAACCTCGCCGCCCCCCACAGAGATCACACGACGCGTCCTGCTCGCGGTACCACGCAGGTCGTCAGCGCCCCCGCTCGAAGACGGCGCCGTCCGCCACTACCCACCCCTGCACCAGTACACAACGCAGAAATCACCAACGGGCCCCACCAGGCCCGACTCCCGCCCCGCAATTCCACAACACACCCAGCCGGTCGGAGCCGACGTCAACATGTGCCAACTCCACTTTCCCGTCCATGCGCCATGCAGCGGCAGCGCACCCGCGCGACCTCCCCAGCCTGTCAAGCGATCACAATCAACCGCAGCCAGACCGCAATTTTCGGCGGCACGTTTCGCTGATCACGGCCGCGGCGCGTTCCAGAACCCACGGCGCAAACGGGCACCCGCACACCTCCGCAGCACAGCCACGCCGCCTTCCCAGACCAATCAATCTCGCGCCGCCACCGTCCCCGCCGGGGCGAGATCATCACAACGCGAGGCGGCAATCGACCAGAGCAGGACCGCCGATTACGACCGCCGCTCCCCCACCGCCGCACAGCACGATCACTCTCAGCCGGAATCACCCCAGTCGACTTCAACGGCCGCTCCCCGCTGGAGCCACCACGTGCCACGAAAACCCGACGCACCAACGCCGGCCCCAGACCCTTGCGGCGCAGCTACGCACCTCCCGGCTTCAACGCCACCCCGCCTCCGCTCCAGGACGGGCCTACCGGCCGATGAAATCGTCACGGCACGGGCGCGGAAGTAGACCGGCAGCGCAGGCGATCATCCTCGGCCGGAGTCAGACCGCGCATTTCGGCAGCCTCTTCGCTCATCGCGGCCGCGGCGCGCTTCACCCCACACGGCGCCAACGCGCACATCGCTGCGGCTCAGTCGGACCGGCTCCCCAGTCGGCCCCTGCGTCGCTACCGCCCCTCTCAGGCGGTCGGCCGACGAGATCGTCCGGCACGAGCAGTGGAAACCGGCAATGCGACTGTCCCAGGCGCGTACACCTCCGGCGCGAGCAGCAGCACCAGCAGCCCCGCCGCCAACTCCATCCGGCCGTCCAGGGCGCTGCTGGCCGACCCGCCGGTGCTGGTGCTCGACGAGCCGACCGAAAGCCTCGACCCGGTGACCGCCGACGCGATCACCCGGGACCTGCTGACCTGGCCGGGCGGCGGGACCTGCGACCGGCGGCGCCGTCAGGGGAACCGCGTCCGCCCGCTCCCGCCCATCGCGGTCCGCGGCATCTCGCAGATCGTCCTCTCGGTCCTCCCGCGGATCATCGGGCGCCGTGCTTCGGTGAGAACGCCCTGCGCGACCACCCGGAAGACCTGGCGACCAGGGAGACGCGTTCCATCGGCGGCCCGGACGGCACCGCAAACGCCGCGTGTCCAGAGAGCAGATGAGCAAACAGCGGAGGCGGACCCCAGCAGCACAGCACACCACCTGCCCGGGGCCGGTCAACGCCACGCCGCCTTCCCCCAGGACGGGCCTACCGGCCGATGAATCGTCACGGCACGAGGGCGGAAGTCGACCAGCAGCGCAGGCGATCATCCTCGGGCGCGATTTCGGCGGCCGCTTTGCTCGTCGCGGCCGCGGCGCGCTCCAAATGCTCCAGCACACACCGTTGCGACATAGCCGGACCAGCGGTGGGAAGCGATCGACCGTGCGGCTGATCTAGCGCAACGTCACCGTCCCCGCGTTGCGCCATGGGCCACGGAGTCGGCGCGGCGGTGCAGGGCGATCGCTGACGGCTGGAGTCGGTTGTGAGGCGGCCGCCTCGTCGACTGCGGCCGCCGTTCGAGGTACCGACGGATCGTGGTCAGTTGTCCTCGAGGACGCGGACCTCGTAGGTCTCGATGACGGGGTTGGCGAGCAGGGTGTCCGCGATCGTGCGGACGCGTTCCACGGCGGCCTCGTCGGCGGGGCCGTCCAGCTCCACCTCGAAGCGCTTGCCCTGGCGGACGGCGGTCACCCCCTCGAAGCCGAGCTGCGGCAGCTTGCGGGCGATCGCCTGCCCCTGAGGATCGAGGATTTCCGGCTTGAGCATGACGTCGACGACGACCCGCGCCACGACTGCCCCCTCACTGATCTGGGCTTTCACTGTCGCGTTGAAGCGTACGGCACCCCGGCCGCCTCCCCCTCCCGAGGGAGGGGACGGGCCCCGCGGCCCGCGGGACTTCACAAAGATCTTCACCGGCTTCACAGCCGACGCCGTCGTCCCAGCGGCCAGAATGTTCATCGCTGCGCTCACGGCCCTGTGTCGGGTCGCGCCGCAGCCGCACGTCCGGACGATGATCAGCGTCGGACGTCCACGTGTCTCGCGATGCGCCCGCAGGCGCGGTCAAAGGAGGGGAACCAGCAATCGACCGCGATGATCTCGCGGCCGTACCGGGCGGCCGTGCACCCCGGCATGCGACGGAACTCACGCCGCACCGCATCCGAGATGGCACGCCTGCCGGAGTTCACCGGGCTCTGAAACCACACCGTCGGCGCCGCCGTGCGCGGCGCGGGCGTCGAACCGCGGACACTCGCGCAACCGAACGTCCGGGCGGGCTCAACGGCGCGCGGCGCATCGGACGAGTCGGGGCGGCGCCGCCAGTTCGCGACCGAACGCGGGGCGATCGCCCGCCCGGTCTGGCAACCGCGGAGTCTCGCCCCGTCCCCCGGGTTTCCTCCAAGGAGGTCGGATGAACGTTGAGGAGCTGACTCCCCCGGAGCGCCGTCTGTGGAAGGCGTTCCCGAAGGGGGAGCCGGTCGATCTGTCCAGCGGCGACCCGGCGTTCGACGATCCCGCGCAGTCCGGGCGCTGGGGCGCCGACCGGGTGATCCGCGCGGAGGTGCTGGTCGCGCTGCTGGCGGGCGCGGCCGAGCCCGAGCCGGGCCATGTCGCGGCGGTGCGGTTGACGGGGGCGCGGATCGTCGGGTCGCTCAACCTGGGGCACGCCGAGGTGACGGCGCCGCTGGCGCTGACCGGCTGCGTCTTCGACGAGGCGCCGCACCTGTACTGGGCGAGCATGAACAGCGTCCACATGATGCGCTGCCGCCTGCCCGGGCTGGTGGCGTCCGGGGCCCGGGTGGACGGGCACCTGTGGCTGGAGGGCAGCCGCATCTCCGGCGGGCTGTGGCTGGACGGCGCGCACATCACCGGCATCCTCAACATGTCGGGCGTGCACCTGGCCAACCCGGGCGGGGACGCGCTGCTGGCCGACCGGCTCACCGTCGACGCCAACGTCTACTGCGACCAGGGCTTCGCCGCGGCCGGCGAGGTGCGGCTGCCCGGCGCGCGGGTCGGCGGGCAGCTGATCTTCCGGTCGGCGCGGCTGCACAACCCGTCGGGCGCCGCCCTGTACGCCAGCCGCCTGGACGTGGCCGCCAACGTGTTCTGCGACGGCGGGTTCGCCGCGCGCGGGGAGATCCGGCTGCGGGGCGCGCGGGTCGGCGGCTACCTGTCGTTCGTCGGCGCGGATCTGGTGCACCCGGAGCGGACCGCGCTCAACGCCGACGATCTGCAGGTGGAGACCGACGTGTACTGCTCCGACGGCTTCTCGGCGACGGGCGCGGTCAGCTTCGCCGGGGCGCGGGTGTCGGGGCAGCTCAACCTGAGCGGCGCCCGGCTGCGGCACGAGAACGGCACGGCGCTCAACCTGGAGCGGCTGCAGGCCGAGGAGGTGCTGCTGCGTCCGGCCGAGCAGGTCGAGGGGGTGGTCGACCTGGCGTACGCGCGCATCAACCTGCTGCGCGACGACCCGGCGACCTGGCCGAAGCGGCTGCAGCTGGACGGCCTGCAGTACGAGAACCTGGATCCGCCGCTGGACGCCCGGCAGCGCCTGGAGTGGCTGCGCCGCGACACCGACGGCTACCAGCCGCAGCCGTACGAGCGGCTCGCGCAGACCTACCGCGCGCTGGGCCTGGACGCCGACGGGCGCACGGTGCTGCTGGCCAAGGCCCGGGACCACCGCCGGACGCAGGGACTCCCCCGCAAGATCATCGGTTGGTTGCAGGACATCCTGGTCGGTTACGGCTATCGGCCGTTCCGCGCGATGAGCTGGCTGGCCGGGCTGCTGGCGTTCGGCACGATCGTCTTCTCGCTACACAAACCGCAGATCCTGAATGAGGACGACCACCCGCACTTCAACGCGTTCTTCTACACTCTGGACCTGCTGCTGCCCGTCGGCGACCTCGGGCAGGAGCGGGTGTTCGCGCCCGAGGGCATCTACCAGTGGATCGCCAACCTGCTGGTGGCCGCGGGCTTCATCCTGGGATTGACCGTCGCCGCCGGCGTCACCCGCGCGCTGTCGCGCGAGTGACGCCAGTCGTTGTCATCGCGAATAGTCGTCACCCTTCGTAGAGAAGATCGTCACGCATAATCACGGCGGAGGCGGGGACGCGGCCGACGGGTAGAAAACAAGCAAACGAGGGCTTGCGCCCCTGGGAGTGACGTCTGCCACGATTGCCTTGCGGCATACGTCCCTTACCTGGGGCGGCGTGCCATAGACGCCGGCCGGCATGCGGCGACCCCGTAGTCCCGGCCCCGATCGAGGAGTGTCATCGATGGCGATCGACTCCGCGCGCGGCGCGCCCGACGTCCATGAGCTCGACGACCCCGAGCTCATCCAGCTGCTCACCCCCGAAGGGGAGCGCGTCGAGCATCCCGACTATCCCCTGGAGCTGACGCCGGACGAGGTCCGCGGCCTGTACCGCGACCTGGTGATCGTCCGGCGGATCGACCGGGAGGCGGTGGCCCTCACCCGCCAGGGCGAGCTGGGCCTGTGGGCCTCCCTGCTCGGCCAGGAGGCCGCCCAGATCGGCTCCGGGCGGGCGCTCGGCGAGCACGACATGGCCTTCCCCACCTACCGCGAGCACGGCGTGGCCTGGTGCCGCGACGTCGACCCGCTCAAGCTGCTGGGCCTGTTCCGCGGTGTGAACAACGGCGGGTGGGACCCTGCGGAGCACAACTTCCACCTGTACACGATCGTGATCGGCAGCCAGACGCTGCACGCGACCGGGTACGCGATGGGCGTCCAGCGCGACGGGGTGCTGGGCACGCCCAACGCGGGCGCGACCATCGCCTACTTCGGCGACGGCGCCACCTCCCAGGGCGACGTGAACGAGTCGTTCGTGTTCGCGTCGGTCTTCAACGCGCCGATCGTGTTCTTCTGCCAGAACAACCAGTGGGCCATCTCCGAGCCGCTGGAGAAGCAGTCGCGCATCCCGCTCTACCGGCGCGCGCAGGGCTACGGCTTCCCCGGCCTGCGGGTGGACGGCAACGACGTGTTCGCCTGCCTGGCGGTGACGCGCAAGGCCCTGGAGGCGGCCCGGACGGGCCAGGGGCCGACGCTGATCGAGGCCTACACGTACCGGATGGGCGCCCACACCACCACCGACGACCCCACGCGCTACCGCCTCAAGGCCGAGGAGGAGGCGTGGAAGCTGAAGGACCCGATCGAGCGGGTCAAGGCGTACCTGGTGCGCAACGACCTCGCCGACAACGCCTTCTTCGAGGAGATCGAGGCCGAGGCCAAGCAGGTCGCGGCCGACCTGCGCAAGGGGTGCCTGGCGATGCCCGACCCCGGGCCGATGGACATGTTCGCCCACGTCTACGCCGAGGCGCACCCGCTGATGACCGAGGAGCAGGAGCAGTTCGCCGCCTACCTGGCGTCCTTCAAGGAGGTGTCGTCGTGACGACCGAGACGCTGACGCTGGGCAAGGCGCTGAACGCCGGCCTGCGCAAGGCGATGGAGAACGACCCCAAGGTCCTCGTGATGGGCGAGGACGTCGGCAAGCTCGGCGGGGTGTTCCGGGTGACCGACGGGCTGCAGAAGGACTTCGGCGAGGAGCGCGTGATCGACACGCCGCTGGCCGAGTCCGGCATCGTCGGCACCGCGATCGGCCTGGCGCTGCGCGGCTACCGCCCGGTCGTGGAGATCCAGTTCGACGGGTTCGTGTTCCCCGCCGCCGACCAGATCATCACCCAGCTCGCCAAGATGCGGATGCGGTCGCTGGGCGCGCTGAGCCTGCCGGTCGTGGTGCGGATCCCGTGCGGCGGCGGCATCGGCGCGGTGGAGCACCACAGCGAGTCGCCCGAGGCGTACTTCACCCACACCGCGGGTCTGCGGGTGGTGGCGTGCTCCAACCCGTCGGACGCGTACACGATGATCCAGCAGTCGATCGCCTCGCCCGACCCGGTGATCTTCTTCGAGCCCAAGCGCCGGTACTGGGACAAGGCGCCCGTCGACGTCTCCGCCGCCCCCGAGAGCTGGACGCCGCTGCACCGCGCCCGCGTCGTCCAGCAGGGCGACGACGTGACGGTGCTGGCGTACGGGCCGATGGTGAAGACCTGCCTGGAGGCGGCGGCCGCGGCCGCCGAGGAGGGCCGGTCGCTGGAGGTCATCGACCTGCGCTCGCTCAACCCGCTGGACATCGACGCGGTCGTCGCGTCGGTCGAGCGCACCGGCCGGTGCGTGGTGGTGCACGAGGCGCCGGTGTTCTCCGGCTACGGCGCCGAGCTCGCCGCGCGCATCACCGAGCGCTGCTTCTACCGGCTGGAGGCGCCGGTGCTGCGGGTGGGCGGGTTCTCCACCCCGTACCCGCCGTCCCGGCTGGAGGACCACTACCTGCCCGACTTGGACCGGGTCCTGGACGCGGTCGACCGGACGTTCGCGTGGTGACGGCGAGGGACGCGGTGATGAGCGAGGTCAAGCAGTTCAATCTGCCCGACGTGGGCGAGGGCCTGACCGAGGCCGAGATCGTCAAGTGGCATGTGGCGCCGGGCGACCAGGTCGAGATCAACCAGACGATCGTGGAGATCGAGACCGCGAAGGCGATCGTCGAGCTGCCCTGCCCGTACGAGGGCGTGGTGGCGGACCTGCTGGTCCCCGAGGGGCAGACGGTGGACGTCGGCACGCCGATCATCGCGGTCAGCGTCTCCGGCGGGGACGCCGCTCCGGCCGCGGCCGCGCCGGCGGCCGAGGCGCCCAAGCAGGAGGCGGTGCCGGCTCCGGACGAGCCGGGCATGGTGCAGCCGGACGAGCCGAAGCGCCAGCCGGTCCTCGTCGGGTACGGGGTGAAGCCGGGGGCGACGAAGCGCCGTCCGCGCAAGCGGCCCGCCGCGCCCGCCGCGCCCGCCCCGGCGCCGCAGCCCAACGGCCGTCCACAGCCTGTGGACAAGCGCGTCCTGGCCAAGCCGCCCGTGCGGAAGATGGCCAAGGACCTCGGGGTGGACCTGTCGACGATCGTCGGGACGGGCCCGGCCGGGTCCATCACCCGCGACGACGTCCAGGCGGCCGCCTCCCGGCAGCAGGCGCCCGCGGCCGCGCCGCAGGCGCCCGCGCCGGTCCTGCGGGGCGAGGAGGAGCGGATCCCGGTCCGGGGCGTGCGGCGCAGCACGGCGACGGCGATGGTCTCCTCGGCGTTCACCGCCCCGCACGTCACCGAGTGGCTGCAGGTCGACATGACCGCCA
The DNA here is from genome assembly GCA_003001795.1 of Actinomadura viridilutea. Lineage (GTDB taxonomy): Bacteria > Actinomycetota > Actinomycetes > Streptosporangiales > Streptosporangiaceae > Spirillospora > Spirillospora viridilutea. The sequence goes on from PVNI01000005.1 coordinate 159,074, forward strand.
CGATGGACGCGGTGCGGCGGCTGCGCGAGATGCCGGACTTCGCCGGGCTGAAGGTGTCGCCGCTGCTGCTGGTGGCCAAGGCGCTGCTGGTCGCGGTCCGGCGGCACCCGATGATCAACTCGTCGTGGGTCGGCGAGGGCGACTCGGCGGAGATCGTCGTCAAGCCGTACGTGAACCTGGGGATCGCCGCCGCCACGCCGCGGGGCCTGCTGGTGCCCAACATCAAGGACGCCCACGCCAAGCCGCTGCCGGAGCTGGCGCGGGCGCTCAACGAGCTGGTCGACACGGCCCGCGCGGGCAAGGCGTCCCCGGCCGACCTGACCGGCGGCACGATCACGATCACCAACATCGGCGTGTTCGGCGTGGACGCGGGCACCCCGATCCTCACGCCGGGCGAGGCGGCCATCCTGGCCGTCGGCCAGGTGCGGGACATGCCGTGGGTGCACGAGGGCGAGCTGGCGGTCCGCAAGGTCGCCACGCTGGCGCTGTCGTTCGACCACCGCATCATCGACGGCGAGCTGGGCTCGAAGGTGCTGCGGGACGTCGGCGACATGCTGGAGGACCCGCTGCACATGCTCGTCTGGTCCTGACGGGCCCGCCGCGACGGGTTCGCGGGGGTCGGAGCCGTGCCGCTCCGGCCCCCGCGGTCATTTCACCGGCGCGTTTCAGTTCACCGGCACCCTCAGTTCACCGGCACCCTCAGTCCACCGGCACATTGTCGATCTTCCCGAAGGGGCCCGCGTCGAAGGTGACCTTCGTGACGGTGCCGGGCGGCGCGGGGAAGTAGACGAAGCCGCGCGCGGGCTGTCCGACGCCCGTGCGGAAGGTGGCGCGTCCCGGGTCGACGTACGCGGCGTACGCCCCGGGCGCGGCGGGCCCGATGCGCACGGCGCGGTACACGTCCTTGCCGCCGGGTGCGCTGACGGAGAACGCGGTGAACGCGCCTCCCGGGTAGTCCTTGTGCGCGTACGAGGCGTCGGGCGGGGTGTTCCCGGGCCCCTCGTTGACGATCTCGAAGACGGCGACCAGGTACGCGCCGTCGCGGTAGAACGGCTTGACGTCCAATCGCCGTTTCGCCTGCCCGAACCGTCCGGTGCGGCTGGCGACCGTCGCGCCGTCCCGCGCCCGGAACTCCGCCGGTGAGGGGGTCGCGGACGGAGTCGGCGTGGCGGACGCGGACAGGGTCGGCGTGGCGGACGCCGTGGAGGCCGTGGAGGTCGCCGACGGCGGCCTGGCGCCGGGGGCCTGCTGCCGCACCCGGTAGGAGATCACCACGCGGCGGTTGCGGGCGCGGGCCGCCGCGTCGCCGGAACCGCCCTCCTTGGCGACCGGGTCGGCCTCGCCCTTGCCCGTCGCGGTGAAGGTGAACGACGCGCCGAGCCGGTTCTTCAGCTCCTTGACCACGGCCTCCGCGCGCCGCCGCGACAGGTCGAGGTTCCGCGAGGCGTCACCGGCGCTGTCGGTGTGCCCGTCGACGGCGATGGGCCGGGCGGGGTCGGCCTTCTGCCGGATGTCGGCGGCGGCCTGGTCGAGCACCTGCCGGGCGCGGGCGGACGGCTTGTCGGAGTCGGAGTCGAACAGCGCGTCCGCGCGCAGGCTCAGCGACTCCTCGGCGGGGCCGGAGACCACGTCCCGGACCTCGCCCTCGGTGATGTCGTACAGATCGATCGCGCCGCCGCCGGGGGCCTGGGAGGCGCCGGGCGACGCGGTGGGCGAGGCGGTGGGCGAGGTGGTGGGCGCGGCACCGGGCGTCGCCGCCGCGGCCGCGGTGGCGGTCGGCGCGGACGAGGTCGAGGCGGACGAGGTCGGGGCGGACGCGGCGGCGGTGGTGACCGGCACGCCGGTGAACTCCCCGGCCGTCCCCGGTGTGATCACCGTGATCCGCTGGACGTCCGGCGGCAGCGGCGGGTATTCGACGGTCATCTCCTGCGGGGTGTTCACGGTGAGCCGGGACGGCTGCCCGCCGGTCAGCGGCCGGTAGAACCGGCGGTTGACCGGGTCCAGCAGCGAGACGGCGAACGGCATCGTGCCCGCGGCGGCCGTCGGCGAGGGCGTGGCGGCCTCCAGCGGCGTGAGGGTGAGCCGCAGCACCGACCGGGTCGGCTGCCGTTCGACGCCTTTGATCTCGATGCGCGCGTGCAGCCCGTCCGCCGCGCCGAACCAGCCCTCCTTGACCAGCCCGCCGCCCGCCGGCGGCGGCGCGCTCATCGGGCCGCCGGACGCCCGGGGCGGGTCCACCCAGACGGCCGCGGGCGGGGAGTCGGAGCAGCCCGCGGTCACGATCAGCACCGCGGTCATCGGGACGGCCGATGAGAGGACGAACCTGCGCACCGCCATGGGGCACTCCGCTTCCGACAGCCACTCGTCGCCGGACACCCTAGCGACGCACCGCCCCCGAGGGACACCACGGCGGCCACCGTGGTCAGGGCTGCTTTCCGCACCCGGGAGACCGGCGCGTGATGAGGGCCTGTTCGCGGTGAAAGGGGACGGGCCCCGTCACCGTGGGCGGTGACGGGGCCCGCTGCATTCGGACCGGGAGGGGGAGGAGAGGCCGGTCAGAACGCGTCCTCGGACAGCTCCATGACGTCGAGGGTGGTCGCCTCGGTGGCGGCGCGGTCGGCGGCCAGGCGAGGCAGCACGTTGGCGCAGAAGTACTGGGCCGCGGCCACCTTGCCCTGGTAGAACGCCTTGTCGGCGTCGGAGGCGCCGGCGTCCAGCTTGCTCAGCGCGACCTCGGCCTGGCGGCACAGCAGCCAGCCCACGACCAGGTCGCCGGCGGCCATCAGCAGGCGGGTGGTGTTGAGGCCGACCTTGTAGATCTCGCGCGGGTTCTCCATCGACGCCATCGCCCAGCCGATCATCGGCTGCAGCATGCCCTGGAAGTCCTCCAGGGCCCGGGCGAGGGCGGCGCGCTCGGTCTTGAGGCGGCCGTTGCCCGCCTCGCCCTGGGCGAAGCGGCGGATCTGGTCGCCCAGCGCGGTCAGCGCCTTGCCCTGGTCGCGCAGGATCTTGCGGAAGAAGAAGTCCAGGCCCTGGATGGCGGTGGTGCCCTCGTACAGGGTGTCGATCTTGGAGTCGCGGATGTACTGCTCGACCGGGTAGTCCTGCAGGAAGCCCGAGCCGCCGAAGGTCTGCAGCGAGTCGGAGCCGAGCAGGGCGTAGGCGCGTTCGGAGCCGAAGCCCTTGACGATCGGCAGCAGCAGGTCGTTCATCTTCTCGGCCTGCTCGTCCTTGCGGCCCTCGTGCTCGGCGATCTGCATCGCGTCCTGGTAGGTGGCGGTGAACAGCACCAGGGCGCGCATGCCCTCGGCGTAGGCCTTCTGGGTCATCAGACTGCGCCGCACGTCCGGGTGGTGGGTGATGGTGACGCGCGGGGCGGTCTTGTCGGTCATCTGGGTCATGTCGGCGCCCTGGACGCGCTCCTTGGCGTACTCCAGCGCGTTCAGGTACCCGGTGGACAGCGTGGAGATGGCCTTGGTGCCGACCATCATCCGGGCGTGCTCGATGACCATGAACATCTGCCGGATGCCGTCGTGCACGCCGCCGACCAGGTAGCCGATGGCCGGGTGCTTCTCCCCGAAGGTCAGCTCGCAGGTCGTGGAGACCTTCAGGCCCATCTTCTTCTCGACGTTGGTGACGTAGACGCCGTTGCGCTCGCCGAGCTCGCCGGTCTCCAGGTCGACCAGGTACTTGGGCACCAGGAACATCGACAGGCCCTTGGTGCCCGGGCCGGCGCCCTCGGGGCGGGCCAGCACGAGGTGGAAGATGTTCTCGGCCATGTCGTGCTCGGCCGAGGTGATGAAGCGCTTGACGCCCTCGATGTGCCAGGTGCCGTCGGGCTGCTCGACGGCCTTGGTGCGGCCCGCGCCGACGTCGGAGCCCGCGTCCGGCTCGGTGAGCACCATGGTGGAGCCCCAGCGCCGTTCGATGGCCAGCTCGGCGAACCGCTTCTGCTCCGGGGTGCCGATCATGTAGAGCAGCCGGGCGAAGGCGGGGCCGCTGCCGAACATCCACACGGCCGGGTTGGCGCCGAGCACCATCTCGGCGACCGACCAGATCAGCGAGCGGGGCGCGTTGGTGCCGCCGAGCTCCTCGGGCAGCTCCAGCCGCCACCACTCGGCGTCCATCCACGCCTGGAACGACTTCTTGAAGCTCTCCGGCATGGTCACGGTGCCGGTGGCCGGGTCGAACACCGGCGGGTTGCGGTCGGCGTCCGCGAAGGATTCGGCCAGCGGCCCGGAGGCCAGGCGCTCGACCTCTTCCAGGATGCTGCGGGCGGTGTCGGCGTCGACCTCGGCGAAGGGTCCGGTGCCGAGGACCTCGCCGCGTCCGAGGACCTCGAAGAGGTTGAACTCCAGGTCCCGGAGGTTGCTCTTGTAGTGCCCCATCGAAGCTCCTTGCCTTGGCCGGGGGTGGGCGGCGGGCACCGACCCCGACCGACCTCCCGGGTGACGTATGGCGCTCGTAAAGTACTGGTCGGTAACTACGACCATGCTACCCGCTGGTAACCAGTGCCAACCACACGTTCCGAATACGGTTCCGCGCACTGCGGGGCGGCGCGACGCGCGCACGAGCGAGAAAGTGACGCAAATCACATGGCGTCGTGACGCGAGACGGGATATCGCTCATCGGGTTCACAAGGGGACGCTCGGCGCCGTGTGAAGCGTCCACACTGCGGGCATACGGCCCGGCAAAGGGGCCGCGACGAGGACTTTCGCGGCCCGGCGTCGGCCGCGCCCCGTTTCTCCACCCGGACGCGGCGCGCGCGCAGGCGGCCCGGCGGCCGGCGGCCGAACCGTCCGGACGGGGGTTCGAACGGCGGGCCCCGCTGCGGCAGGATCGGCTATCCGGCCGTCGTTTCCGTCGGTGACCCAGCGCCCGCAGCCGCACCCCGTACCCGACAAGGAGAACGCCCATGAACCCGACGGAGTCCCCGAGGCTCACCGTCATCGGCACCGGCTACCTCGGCGCCACCCACGCGATCTGCATGGCCGTCCTGGGCTACGAGGTCCTGGGCGTGGACGTGGACGAACGCAAGATCGCCAAACTGGCCGCGGGCGAGGTGCCGTTCTTCGAGCCGGGCCTGCCCGAGCTGCTGACCAAGGCGCTGGAGTCGGGGCGGCTGCGCTTCACCACCTCCTTCGCCGAGGCCGGGGAGTTCGGCGACGTCCACTTCATCTGCGTGGGCACCCCGCAGCAGCCCGGGTCGGACGCCTGCGACCTGTCCTATGTCAACGCCGCCGTCGACTCCCTCGCCCCCCACCTGACCCGGCGCTGCCTGGTGGTGGGCAAGTCCACGGTCCCGGTCGGCACGGCCGCGGAGCTCACCGTCCGCCTGCAGGAGCTCGCGCCCGCGGGCGCCGACGTCGAGTTGGCCTGGAACCCCGAGTTCCTGCGCGAGGGCTACGCCGTCGACGACACCATGCACCCCGACCGGCTGGTGTTCGGGGTCGCCTCCGACTGGGCCGACGAGCGGCTGCGCGCGGCGTTCCGCCCCATCCTCGAGCAGGGCACCCCCGTGATCCGCACCGACCTGGCCACCGCCGAGCTGGTCAAGGTCGCCGCCAACTCCTTCCTCGCCACCAAGATCTCCTACATCAACGCGATGGCCGAGGTGTGCGAGGCCGTCGGTGCCGACGTCAAGGACCTGGCCGACTCGCTGGCCCTGGACGACCGGATCGGCGGCAAGTTCCTCAAGCCCGGCCTCGGCTTCGGCGGCGGCTGCCTGCCCAAGGACATCCGGGCGTTCGCGCACCGCGCCGAGGAGATCGGTGTGGGCCACGCGGTGGCGTTCCTGCGCGAGGTGGACGCGATCAACCGGCGGCGCCGCGCCCGCACCGTCGACCTGGTGCGCGAGCTGCTCGGCGGGCAGATCTCCGGGCGCCGCATCGCCTGCTGGGGCGCGGCGTTCAAGCCCAACTCCGACGACATCCGCGACGCGCCCGCGCTCGACGTGGCGCGCACCATGCACGGCCTCGGCGGGTACGTGCGGGTGTACGACCCGGCCGCCCTCGACAACGCCCGCCGCGCCTTCCCCGAGCTGCGCTACGGCGAGAACGCCTTGGACGTGGCCAGGGACGCGGACGTGGTGGTGCTGCTGACCGAGTGGTCGGAGTTCCGGGAGATCGACCCGGACGCGCTGGCCGAGGTGGTCGCGCACCGCAGGATCGTGGACGGGCGGCACGCGCTGGACGCGGCCCGCTGGCGCGCCGCGGGCTGGGAGTACCGCGCCCTCGGCCGCTCCTGACCCTCGATTCGGGAGAAGGGAAGCCCCTCGGGTCGCCGTCTGGTTGGATAAGGGCCGAGGGTTCTCCACGTGCCCTCCCGGACGGGACGTGCGCCGTACCCGGTCAGGACACGACGACCCGCCGGCATCGGCCGCTCGTCCCGTCCGGGAGGGGAACACGGCCTGGTTCCTCGTCCTCGCCGCCGCCCTGGTCGAAGTCGCCGCCCTGTCCGAAGTGGCCGCCCTGGTCGAAGCGGCGGCGATGCCGGCGCTGAAGGCCGCCCGCGTCCCGGCGAGGTCTACTCTCTTCTCAGCGGCGTCCGCTCCCCTCGGCGGCGTCCACCCCCCGCCGTCCGCCTGAACCGGCCACGGCCTCGGGGAACGCACGCCTCAGGGGCCACGTCTACTTGACGAGGGCGCTGCGCGCCCAATCCTTCGGAGGGGAGTACGACGTGGTCTTCAAGAAGCTGATGCAGGCGCTCGGAGTCGGCGGCCCGCAGGTCGAGACGGTCCTGCACAACCCCAACACCACCCCCGGCGGCGTGATCACCGGCGAGGTGACGATCCTCGGGGGCGAGCACGACTCCGACATCAAGGGCGTCAACCTCGCCCTGCGCACCCGCGTCGAGATCGAGTCCGGGGACAGCGAGTACAAGGCCGACCTGGAGTACGCCAAGGTGCCGATCGCCGGGCCGTTCCGGCTCGACGACGGCGCCCGCCACACCATCCCCTTCCAGCTGCCCATCCCGTGGGAGGCGCCGCTCACCCACTTCTACGGGCGGCCGCTGCACGGCACCACCGTCGGCGTCGCCACCGAGCTGGAGGTCGCGCGCGCCGTCGACGCCACCGACCTGGACCCCATCGCGGTGCACCCGCTGCCCGCCCAGGAGCGCATCCTCACGGCGTTCGCCAACCTCGGCTTCGTGTTCCGCAACGCCGACTGCGAGAAGGGCCGCATCTGGGGCGTCCACCAGGAGCTGCCGTTCTACCAGGAGATCGAGTACTACCCGCCGGCGCGGTTCGCCCGCGGCATCAACCAGCTCGAAGTGACCTTCGTGTCGTACCCGCAGTCGATGGAGGTCGTCCTGGAGCTCGACAAGCGCGGCGGCGTGTTCACCGAGGGCCACGACGCGTTCGCCCGCTTCACGGTCGACTACGCCACCGTGAACAACACCAACTGGGAGCAGGAGCTCGAGAACTACCTCCAGCAGGCGGCGCGTCGCCGCGGCCTCTTCTGAGCCCCGAGAGCGTTCGCGTGTGCCGCGGCAGGCTCAGGCGGAGAGAGGCTTCGTGACGCACCCTTCCGGGCTCAGCGAAACCGAACAACGGCTCTGGGCGGCGTTCCCGACGGGCTCCCGCGTGGTCCTCGGGGACGACCGTCCGGCCGGGCCGGAACCCGGACGGATCGTCCGCGCCGAGGTGATCCGGCAATTGCTGCTCGGCGCGTGCGAACCGCGCGAGGGGTTCGTGGCGGCCGTCCGGCTGCGCGGCGCGTACATCATCGGGCGGCTGGACGTGTCGGGCGGCGCCGTCGAGCACGAGCTGCGGCTGGAGCGCTGCCACCTGGTCGAGCAGCCCGACTTCTCCAACGCCCGCACCCGGCAGCTGCGCCTGTCGGAGTGCCGGCTGCCCGGGTTCGACGGCGGCGGCCTGCAGGCCGACGGCTACCTCAGCCTGTCCCGCTCGGTGATCGACGGGCAGGTGCGGCTGCCGCGCGCCCAGCTCATGGGCGGGCTGCGGATGAACGGCACCGTGATCACCGAGACCGACCCGGCCGAGTGGGCGGTGTTCAGCGGCGGGCTGGTCGTCGAGGCCGGCGCCTTCATCCGCGACGCGAAGATCACCGGCGGGGTGCGGCTGGTCGGGGCGCGCATGAACGGCGGGCTGTTCATGGAGGGCACCGCGCTGCGCAATCCGGGGCGGCTCGCCATGGACGCGCAGAACATGATCGTCGAGGACGCCGCCGAGTTCAGCCGGGGCTTCACCGCCCTCGGCACGATGCGGCTGCGCAGTGCCCGGATCAACGGCACCCTGTCGTTCTCCAGGGCCGTGCTGGACTCCGGCGACCCTGCGCGGATGGCCCTGCACGCCAGCCACATCCACGCCGACGAGCTGATCCTGCTGCCGGAGCGCCGGATCGAGGGCCGGGTGTCGCTGTCGTACTCCCGGATCAACCTGATCATGGACGATCCGGCCGTCTGGCCGGACGAGCTGTACCTCAACGGGCTCACCTACGAGCTGCTGCGCGGCGGCGGCTTCCGCGACCGGCTCGACTGGGTGAACCGGGACAAGCAGTTCCACCTGCAGCCGTACGAGCAGCTCGCCGCCTGGTACCACGGCGTCGGCCACGACGACCTGGCGCGCAAGGTGCAGCTGGCCAAGCTGCGCACCCGGCGCCGCAACCTGGCCAACCCCGTGGGCAAGGCGTGGGGGTGCCTGCTCGACTGGACCGTCGGGTACGGCTACCGGCCGTGGCTGGCGTTCGGGTGGTTCGCGTTCCTGGTGACGCTCGGCACGGTCGTGTTCTCGGTCGACAGGCCGCACCCCATCAAGCCGCCGGACGAACGGCCCGACTACCACGCCCTCGTCTACACCCTGGACCTGCTCATCCCGATCGACACGTTCGGGCAGCAGCAGGCCTTCGACCCGACCGGCTGGTCCCGCTGGGTGGCGTACGCGCTGATCGCCACGGGGTGGATCCTGGCCACCGCGCTGATCGCGGGCGTGACCCGCGTGCTGCGCCCCAGCTAGGCGCCGGCGCACGAGGCGGCGCCGCGCACCGGGCCGGGCGCATCGACGAGGCGGCGACGACCCATCGACCGCGGGCGCGGGGGGCATCGACCGCGGGCACGGGGGCATCCTCCGCCGCGTGGATCTTCCAGAATGGGGCGCCATGGGCACGTATCTGATCACCGGGGCGACCGGGGGCATCGGCACCGCGGTCGCCGAGCTGCTGCGCGACCGCGGGCACGAGCTGATCCTCACCGGCCGTTCGGCGGACCGGCTGGCCGCGCTGGCCGCGTCGCTGCGCGGCGGGGCCCACGCGCAGACGCAGCTCATCGTCCGCGAGCGCAACGGCGACCCGGCCGCGGCCGCCGCCCGCGCCGCCACCGGCGCCGACGCGCCGATCCGCACGCTGCCGCTGGACCTGACCGAGCCGCGCCGGCTGGAGGCGGCGCTGGCCGAGGCGGGGCTGCCCGAGCGGCTGGACGGGCTGGTGCACTGCGCGGGCGTCGTCCACCTGGGGGCGGTGGCCGAGCTGGACGCCGACCGGTGGCTGGAGCACCTGAACGTCAACCTGGTGTCGGCGGCGGAGCTGACGCGGCTGCTGCTGCCCGCGCTGCGCGCCGCGCAGGGGCACGTGGTGTTCGTCAACTCCACGGCGGGGCTGCGGGCCAACCCGCACTGGTCGGCCTACGCGGCCAGCAAGTTCGGGATGCGGGCGCTGGCGGACTCGCTGCGCGCCGAGGAGCCCGAGCTGCGGGTGACGTCGGTCTTCCCGGGGCGGACCGCCACCGAGATGCAGCGCAAGGTGCGCGTCCAGGAGGGCGGCGAGTACGTCCCGGACGACTTCATGGCGCCGGCCACGGTGGCGCGGGTGGTGGTGTCGGCTCTGGAGACGCCGCGCGACGCGGTCGTGGCCGAGGTGGCGGTGCGTCCGCGCTAGCGGTCAGACCGAGGGGTAGGGCGGCACGGCGGGCTCGCGGCGGCGCTGGCGCAGCAGCCAGGACGCGAGCACGCCGCCGATCATGCCGAACAGGTGGCCCTGCCAGGAGATCCCCGGGTCGCTGGGCAGCACGCCGAAGATCAGCCCGCCGTACAGCAGCACCACCCCGGCGGCGATCGCCAGGTCCAGCAGGCGGCGTTCGAACAGGCCGCGGCCGAGCAGGTAGCCGAAGAAGCCGAAGATCAGGATGCTGGAGCCCAGGGTGTTGGCGGAGCTGGTGAACCACACGCCGAGGCCGCCCACCACGATGATCATCAGGCTGGCGGCGAGGAACTTGGCGATCCCGCGCACCGCGGCCAGGAAGCCCAGGACCACGAACGGCACGGTGTTGCCGATCAGGTGCCCGAAGCCCCCGTGCATGAACGGCGCGGTGAAGACGTCCGGCAGGTCGTCCACGTCGTGCGGCTGGATGCCGAAGGCGTCCAGGCGTCCGCCGAGCGCGTAGTCGAACATCTCCAGGATCCACATGCCGGCGGTGACCGCGCCGATGAGAACGAAGGCTCCGAGGGCCCGCGCGCCGTGGGTCGCGAGTCCTTCGGAAGGGTGCCGTCCCTGCCGCTCGGGGGAATAGCTCATGTCCGCCACCGTAGGTGTGAAAGACGCTCCCGTCACCGAACCAACGAACCAGGTCGTCCCTGTGTGCCAGGCCCGGTGGCGGACGGGTGTCCGCTGTGCGCCGAGGGGCGCGAGCGGCGCGGTGTCGGCGGCGGCGACCGTCGTGCCGGCGGACGTGCGCGCGACCGCGCGGTCAGGCGGCCTGGTCGGCCTGGTGCTCCTCGACGTCCCCCCGCACGGAGAACACCGGCAGCGGACGACGCGTCGGCGCGTCGGCGGAACGGCGCAGGTAGCGGCGCTCCTCCGGGGTCGTGCCGCCCCAGATGCCGTCGGGCTCGCCCACGCTCAGCGCCCAGGACAGGCACTCCGCACGGACCGGGCAGTTCCCGCAGATGGCCTTGGCCGCCGCGATCTGCTCCTGCAGGATCGGGGCGCTGTAACCGACGGGGAAGAACAGGTCGGGGTCGGCGCCGCGGCAGATGGCGTGGTCGGTCCAGTGCTCGTCGTTGTCGGTGTGGAACATGAACATGGTCTCTCCCGCCGGTGTCCGAGCGTCCGGCACCGGAGGCTCTGGGGTGGGGAAAGCTTGTCGAACACAACGTAGTACTACACGGCGTAGTACTACAAGTCATGGTGGCCGACCGCACGGAGCGTCCCGCCGTTACCCTGGGGCGATGCGCCAGAGCCCGACGTTCCGCCGGGCGACGCGCGACGACCTGCCGCAGATCGTCCGCCTGCTGGCCGACGACCCCCTCGGCGCGTCCCGCGAGTCCCCCGGCGAGGTGATCCCCGAGTGCTACCTGCGGGCCTTCGAGGCCATCTGCGCCGATCCCCGCAACGAGCTCGTCGTGGCCGAGCTCGACGGCGCCGTCGTCGGCACGCTGCAGCTCACCTTCATCCCGGGCCTCACGTATCGCGGCGGCGAACGCGCCCAGATCGAGGGCGTCCGCGTCTCCGCCGACCAGCGCGGCCGCGGCATCGGACAGGCGATGATCACCTGGGCCGTCGAGCAGGCCCGCGCCCGTGGCTGCCGGCTCGTCCAGCTCACCACGGACCGCCGCCGTCCCGAGGCGATCCGTTTCTACCAGAAGCTGGGCTTCCAGCCGTCCCATACGGGCATGAAGTACCACCTGCCCGGCCCTTAAACCCGCTCAAAGGACGCTTTCGACGGCGATCCGTCTCGCCCCGGCGGGCGTCGCGCGGCGTCCATCAATCGCGCGACGTCCTGCGGTGATGTGCGCCATCGACCTGCTCGTCGCGCTCAGCGGTGGACGGCGTCCAGCCGCACAACTCCATCAACCGCGCAGCACCCAGCCACGCGACGTTCATTGGCTGCCTGGGCGCCCGGCCTCGCAACGGCCGTCCACCGCTCGGCGCCCAGCCGGCGGACGTCGCCCCACCCCGGCCCCTGACCAGCCGCTCGAAGCGTTCGGGGCACCGGCGTCGCCGGTGCCCCGTCGTCATCAGGAGGCGCGTTCGCGTTCTTCGACGAGGCGGAGCGCGACGTCGATGATCATGTCTTCCTGACCGCCGACGTAGCCGGCCTCGCCGACGCGCTGGAGGATCTCGTGGGCGGGGACGCCGTAGCGTTCGGCGGCGCGTTCGGCGTGCAGCAGGAAGCTGGAGTACACGCCCGCGTACCCCTGGGTGATCGCGGAGCGGTCCGCGAACGGCAGGCGCGGCAGGAACGGACGGACGACGTCCTCGGCCGCGGCCATCACCCCTTGGACGTCCACCCCGGTGGTGTAGCCGAGGCGTTCGAAGGTGGCCGCCACGACCTCGGTGGGGGCGTTGCCGGCGCCCGCGCCGAGCGCGCACAGGGCCCCGTCGATCTGCCGGGCGCCGTTCTGGGCGGCCAGCACGGAGTTGGCGACGCCGAGCGACAGGTTCTGGTGGCCGTGGAAGCCGACCTGCGCCTCGTGCCCGATTTCCTCGACCAGAGCGCGGACCCGGGCCTGGGCGTCGGCGAGGACCATCGCGCCGGCCGAGTCGACGACGTAGACGCACTGCGCGCCGCCGTCCACCATGATGCGGGCCTGGCGGGCGAGCTCGGCCGGGCCGATGCGGTGCGACAGCATGAGGAACCCGACGGTCTCCATGCCCAGGTCGCGGGCGGCGGCGAAGTGCTGGAGGGAGACGTCGGCCTCGGTGCAGTGCGTGGCGATCCGCGCCACGGACGCGCCCGCGTCATGGGCGCGGCGCAGGTCCTCCACGGTGCCCACGCCGGGCAGCAGCAGCACCGCGATGCGGGCGGTCTTGGCCTCGTCCACGGCCGCCGCGATCAGCTTGATCTCGTCTTCCAGCGAGAAGCCGTAGTTGAACGAGGAGCCGCCCAGCCCGTCGCCGTGCGCCACCTCGATCACCTCGACGCCGGCGGAGTCCAGCGCGTGCACCACGCCGCGGACCTGCTCCTCGGTGAAGCGGTGCGCCATCGCGTGGCTGCCGTCCCGCAGCGTCGAGTCGGTGATCCTGATCCGCCCGTTCTCCTCGGTCATCGCGTCACCTTCTCTCCGGGCGCCAGGCGCGCCAGCTCCTCGCCGACGCGGGCGGCGGCGGCCGTCATGATGTCGAGGTTGCCGGCCCAGGGCGGCAGGTAGTCCCCGTTGCCCTTGACCTCCAGGAACACCGCCACGCGGGCATTGCCGCCCCAGTCGTCGCGCGGCTCGTCGAACTGCGGTTCGGCGCGCAGCCGGTAGCCGGGGACGTACTCGGCGACCCGCGCGGCCATCTCGGTGATCGACTCGGCGATCGCCGCGGTGTCGGCGTCCGGCGGGATCGCGCAGAACACCGTGTCCCGCATGATCATCGGGGGTTCCACGGGGTTGAGGATGATGATGGCCTTGCCGCGGGCCGCGCCGCCGACCTGCTCGATCGCGCGGGCGGTGGTCTGGGTGAACTCGTCGATGTTGGCGCGCGTGCCCGGCCCCGCCGACCGCGAGGCGATCGACGCGACGATCTCGGCGTAGGGCACCGGGACCAGGCGGGACACCGCGTGCACGATCGGGATGGTGGCCTGCCCGCCGCAGGTGATCATGTTGAGGTTGGGCGTGCCCGCCAGGCCGGAGAGGTTGACCGGCGGGCAGACGAACGGCCCGACCGCCGCCGGCGTCAGGTCCACCGCCTGGATGCCGGCCTCCTCGTAGCGCGGCGCGTGCGCCTGGTGCGCCTTGGCGGAGGTCGCCTCGAACACCAGGTCGGGCAGGTCGTCCTGGGCCAGCAGCCAGTCGACGCCCTCCGCGCTGGTGCGCACCCCGAGGTCGCGCGCCCGGGCCAGCCCGTCGGAGTCCGGGTCCACCCCGACCATGGAGTGCACCTCGATCTCCTCCGAGCGCAGCAGTTTGATCAGAAGGTCGGTGCCGATGTTGCCCGACCCGACGATCGCCGCCGTCAGCATGCCGCCTCCCGCCGGCGGCGGTGACGGTCCCCGGCGGCGCCGCCTCGCACCATGTCCACCTGCGTGTCCTTTCCTCGTTACGCCGCAACCCTGAGGTCGCCCGGACGTCCGCCGCAAGGAATCCGTCCCGTCTGGTGGGACGAACGCGGGCGCGGCGCGGGCGGAGGGGGCCGGGCCGCCGGCGGCGGCGCCCCGGCTCTGGGGCGAGCGGATGAAGGCCAACGCGAGGGCGAGCGGCACCGTCCCCCGAGGAAAGGCGGCGATGGGTCCGAAAACGCGGGATAAAGCATCGTCACAGCGAGGCAAGAAAATCAGGGCGCCGCCCGATTGGACGATACGTTTGTATGGAGCACTGAATTTTCACACAAGGGGCGGTGCGTCATGACCGACGTCACCTATCCGCTCGCCCGCCGGCGCGCCCTCGATCCGCCCGCCGAGGCCGTGGAGCTGGCCCGGCGCGGGCCCGTCCACCGCATGGTCTACGGCGACGGCCATCGGGGATGGCTGGTGACCGGTTTCGCGGCCGCCCGCGCGGTGCTGGCCGACCCCCGTTTCAGCAACAGGCCCGAGCACATGCACCCGCCGGTGTCGGGCCGCTTGGGCGAGCTCCTGCGCGATCCCGAGTTCCAGGCGCCGCCCGGGTTCTTCCTTCGCCTCGACCCGCCGGACCACACCCGCTTCCGCAAACTGCTCACCGGCCAGTTCACCGTGCGCCGGATGAAAATGCTGGAGCCGCGCATCGAAGAGATCGCGGGCGGGTTCCTGGACGCGATGCAGGCCGCCGGGCCGCCCGCCGACCTGGTCGAGATGTTCGCGCTGCCCGTCCCGTCCATGGTGATCTGCGAGCTGCTCGGCGTCCCGTACGAGGACCGGGACCGGTTCCAGCGCGACAGCAAGACGCTGCTCAGCCTGCACACCACGGCCGACGAGGCGCGGGCCGCCATGCGGCGGACGCTGGACTACATGGCCGAGCTGGTGCGCCGCAAGCGCGCCGAACCCGGCGACGACCTGCTCAGCGGCCTGATCGAGACCGGCGAGCTCAAGGACGACGAGCTCGCCGGCGTGGCGATGCTGCTGCTGATCGCCGGGCACGAGACGACCGCCAACATGCTCGGCCTGGGCACCTACGCGCTGCTCACCCATCCCGACCAGCTCGCCGCCATGCGCGCCGGCCCGGCCACCGTCGACGGCGCCGTCGAGGAGCTGCTGCGGCACCTGACGATCGTGCACATCGGCCCGACCCGGACCGCGCTGGAGGACGTCGAGCTCGCCGGCCGGACGATCAAGGCCGGGGACAGCGTCACCCTCGACCTGCGGGTCGCCAACCGCGACCCGTCCCGCTTCCCCGACGGGGACCGGCTCGACCTCACCCGCGGGTCCGCCGGGCACCTGGCGTTCGGGCACGGCGTCCACCAGTGCCTCGGCCAGCAGCTCGCGCGCGCCGAGATGCGCATCGCCTACCCGGCGCTGCTGCGGCGCTTCCCGCGGCTGCGCCTGGCCGTCCCCGCCGACGACGTGCCGATGCGCGCCGACATGGCGATCTACGGCGTGCATCGCCTTCCCGTGACCTGGTAGGTGAGGGCCGTGAAAGTCGTCGCGGACCGGAACGTGTGCATCGGCGCGGGCAACTGCGTGATGACGGCGCCGGACGTCTTCGATCAGAGCGAGGACGACGGCACGGTGGTGCTGCTGCAGGACAGCCCGTCCGAGGAGCAGGAGGCGGCCGTGCGGCGCGCCGTCTCGCTCTGCCCGTCCGGCGCCATCGCGATCCGCGAGTCCTGATCAGCCGAGCCTGGTGAAGACGGGCGTCGGCGCGGGCAGGCGCCCGTCCGTCTCCGCGCACTGCCGGGCGACGCGGGCGGCGGCGTCCGGCAGGAACGGCTCCAGGTGTCCGGCGATCTCCCGGCAGGCCCGGACGAGCCTGGCCAGGACGGCGTCCAGCGCCTCGCCGCCGCCGTCGGCCCTGGCGAGCTCCCAGGGGCGGACGCGGTTGATGTAGCGGTTGGCCTCGTCGACGATGTCCCAGACCGCGCCGGTGGCCCGGCGGAAGTCGAAGTCGGCCAGGGCGGCGTCGACGGCGGCCGCCGCGTCGCGGCCCGCCCGGTCCAGGTCGGCCGCGTCGGGCGCCGCCGCCTCGGAGGGCGGGACGACGCCGTCGCGGTAGCGGTGGACCATGGCGACGACCCGGTTGACGAGGTTGCCGAGGCCGTTGGCCAGCTCGTCGTCGGCCCGCCTGACCAGCCGTTCGACGGTGAAGTCCGCCTCGCCGACGCGGGGCGCCTCGCGCAGCAGCCACCAGCGGACCGCGTCCACGCCGTACCGCCCGACCAGGTCGGCGGGGTCGGCGGCGTGCCCGCTCGACTTGCTGATCTTCTTGCCGTCGACGGTGAGGTAGTCGTGCACCAGGATCTCGGTGGGCAGCGGCTCCCCGGCCGACAGCAGCATCGCGGGCCAGTAGACGGCGTGGAAGCGGACCACCCCCTTCCCGACCAGGTGGACGCGGCGTTCGGCGTCCGTCCACCAGCGCCGGTATTCGGGGGCGTCGGTGCCGTAGCCGAGGGCGGTGAGGTAGTTGCCGAGCGCGTCCCACCACACGTAGATGACCTGGCCTGGGTCGTCGGGCACGGGGATGCCCCAGCCGCGGGCGCGGGCGGTGGACCGGGAGATGGAGAAGTCCTCCAGGCCGCGCTCGATGAGCGCGAGCACCTCGTTGCGGCGTTCGGCGGGTTCGATGCGCAGCTCGCCGCTGTCGATCAGGTCGTGGAGCCGGTCGGTGTAGCGGGACAGGCGGAAGAACCAGTTCTCCTCCGCGACCCGCTGCGGCTCGGTGCCGTGCTCGGGACAGCGTCCGTCCACGAGGTCGGGGGGCGTGTAGAACTGCTCGCAGCCGACGCAGTACAGGCCCTCGTAGTGCGCCCGGTACAGGTCGCCCGACGCGGCGCAGGCCCGCCAAAAGCGCTCCACCCCTACGCGGTGGCGCGGATCGCGGCTGGTGCGGATCACGTCGTCCACTGACAGTGACAGCGGCTCGGCCAACGCGACGAACGCCGCGGCGTTGCGGTCGACGAACTCCTGGACACCGACGCCGGCGGCCTCCGCCGCCAGCACGTTCTTCAGCGAGTTGTCGTCGGTGCCGGTCTGCAGTCTGACCCGTTCGCCCTTGCGGCGGTGATGGCGGGCGAGCACGTCCGCCTGCACGAGTTCCAGCGCGAAGCCAAGGTGCGGACGGGCGTTGACGTAGGGGATCGTGGTGGTGATGTAGGTGTGCGGTGCGGTCATGGGAACCTCCAGCCGGCCCGCCGGGGCTCCGACCGCCCGAAAATGCGCCGAGGCCCCGAGCGGGGCCTCCGAGTCGGTCGTCCGTGCAGCGTCAGCGGCCCCGCGAGCGGGGCATCATCACCTCGGCCGTGCACGGAAGCATGATCACAGGTTAACGCCGGCCGTCCGCGCCGAGCCACCCGTTTTCACGCCGCAGGCGTCCGTCGCCGCCCGGATCGCTCTCGCCGCGCGCACCCCCATAAGCCGACAATCCGGGAATCGCGGACGGCGGTCGGGGGTTGCCCCGGAGAAGGGATCACACGACGGGAGGACGGATGACGACCACGCCCGGCTGGGACGGCGAACAGCTCGACCTGGACGCCTACCTGCACCGCATCGGCTTCGACGGCGACCCGGCGCCCACGCTCGCCGCGCTGCGCGCCCTGCACCGCGGCCACGTCACGTCCATCCCGTTCGAGAATCTGGAGATCATGCTCGGCCGGGGCGTGCCGCTCGACCTGGCGTCCGTGCAGGACAAGCTGGTGCGCAGGCGCCGCGGCGGGTACTGCTTCGAGCACACCCGGCTGTTCGCCGCGGCGCTGGAACGGCTCGGTTTCGGCTTCACCGCGCTGACCGGTCGCGTCAGCATGGGCTCCGAGAACAAGTTCCGGCCCGCGACGCACGCGCTGCTGCGCGTGGAGACGGCCGACGACGAACGCGCGTGGCTGTGCGACGTGGGGTTCGGCGCCGGGCCGCTGGAACCCCTGGAGTTCGTCGACGGCGCCACCGCCACGCAGGGCGGCGGCTGGCGGTACCGGCTGGAGCGGCTCGGGACTCTGGACGGGCGCGTGCCGCACGTGGCGTGGTGGTCGCTGTTCCAGGCGCCCGCCCCGGGGACCGCGGACGGGTGGGTCGACCGGCACAACTTCACCGAGACGCCGTCGTTCCCCATCGACTACGAGGTGGGCAACCACTTCGTCGCCACGCACCCGCGTTCGCCGTTCAGCGCCCGGCCGTACGTCCAGCGCTACGCCGCCGACGTGCACCACGCCCTGGACGACCTCACGCTCACCACGTCCCGCCCGGACGGCTCGACCGACAAGCGCGAGCTGAGCCCGTCCGAGCTTCCGGCGGTGCTGGCGGACGTGTTCGACATCGTCCTGGACGCGTCCGACGCCGCCCGGCTCGTCGCGTCCGTCGAGGCGTCCGGACGCTGACCGCTCCCGCCGGACGGCGTTCCGCGGACGCGCCGACACGGTGAATTCCACCGTATTGAACGACGGTTGGTGACAAACCTTCCATGTACGGCTTTGCTGAGTTATGGTCCTGCCACACGGCAGGTACGGTCACCCCGCCGTGGACCAAGGCGGTTCGCCCATGCGGCTTCGTCCGCCCCCGGCAGACCTCCTACCGGCGTGCCCGTCCGGGGTAGCGGACGTCCCAGGGGCCTCGCCGTTCTCCCCCCAACGGCGAGGCCCCGCCCTTCGGGGTTGAATCCCTCTCCTCGGGTATCGGCCCTTCTATGACCGAACGCCCACAGGAAGACTCCCGGCCGCTGGCAGACCGGCGGGCCGAGGCCGACGCCCCGCAAGAGGACGACCCCGACTTCGCCGAAGAGCACACCACCGGCCCGACCAAGCCCCCGATCGCCGAGGCGGAGACGCCGGGCGGCGAGGACGAGGGCTACAGCCCGCAGACGGAAATCCCTTAGCCGGAAAGCCCCATCAGCCCAAGGGGCGGCGACATGGCGAAGAAGAAGACCGCCGAGGACGCGCCGTCCGGGACGGCACCGGACCGGCCCGCCCGGCTCGGACGCGACGCGTGGCGGGGCGTCGTCAGGCGCACGGTCCGCGAGTTCCGCGCCGACAACCTGGTCGACTGGGCCGCCGCGCTCACCTACTACGGCATCCTGGCGCTGTTCCCCGGCCTGATCGTGGTGGTGTCGCTGGTGGGCCTGTCGGGTGAGTCCGGCACGCGGACGCTGGTCGACAACGTCCGTCAGCTGGCGCCCGGCCCGCTGCGCGACGTGCTGATCAGCGGCATCGAGGGGCTGCAGGGCACCGCGCCCACCGCCGGCGTGCTGGCTGCCGTCGGCCTGCTGGTGGCGCTGTGGTCGGCGTCGAAGTACATCTCCGCGTTCATCCGCGCCGTCAACGCGATCTACGACGTCCCCGAGGGCCGTCCGTTCTGGAAGCTGGCGCCGCTGCGGGTGGGGCTGACCCTGCTCATGGTCGTGCTCCTGGGCGCCAGCGCGCTCGCGGTGACCTTCACGGGACGGCTGGCCGCGGAGGCCGGGCGCATGCTGGGCCTCGGCTCGGCGTTCGTCACCGGGTGGAACTACGCCAAGTGGCCGGTGATCCTGCTTGTGGTGATGGTGGCGGTGGCGACCCTGTACTGGGCGGCGCCCAACGTCCGGCAGGCCCGTTGGCGGTGGATCACCCCGGGCAGCGCGCTGGCCATCGCCGTGTGGATCGCGGCGTCGGCCGGATTCGCGGTCTACGTGGCGAACTTCGGGTCCTACAACGCCACCTACGGCGCGCTGGCCGGTGTGGTGATCTTCCTGGTCTGGCTGTGGATCTCCAACCTGGCCGTGCTGCTGGGCGCGGAGCTGGACGCCGAGCTGGCGCGCGCCCGCAAGATCGCCCAGGGGGCGCCCGAGTCCGCGGAGCCGTTCGCCGAGCCCCGCGACACCCGCAAGTTCTCCTCGAAAGAGCGCGAACAGTTCAGCGCGGCCGTCCATGACGGGCGCCGACGGGACGAGCAGGCTCCCGGCAAGCTCCCGCACTAACCCTTCGTCAGCGAGGCCACGATCTCGGCCGCGGGCGCGGCGGACGCCAGCCGATAGGACGTCCCCGCCCACAGGTGCAGCGCGTCGGCGTCCCCTCGCGCGGCCGCGGCCTTCCGCAGCGGCGCGGTCATGAAGTGCACCTCGGGGTACGCGGCGGGTGCGTGCGGCGAGTACTCGGTCAGGAACCGGTTGACCAGGCCCCGGGCGGGACGTCCGCTGAACGCCCGGGTGAGCGCGGTCTCCGTGAACCGCGGGTCGGCGAGCGCCGCCTTGTGCACGGCGGAGGCGCCGCTCTCCGGGCAGCGCAGGAAGGCGGTGCCGAGCTGCGCCGCGTCCGCGCCCAGGGCGAGCACGTCGGCGACGTCCGCGGCCGTGCCCAGCCCTCCGGCGGCGATCAGCGGCTGAGCCGTGGCCTCCCGGACGGCGGGCAGCAGCTCCCGCAGCGGCGTCCCGCCGTCGGCGTTGGTCCACGAGCCCTGGTGGCCGCCCGCCTCCACGCCCTGGACGCACAGGGCGTCGGCCGCGGCGGCGGCGCGGGCCTCCGCCACCGAGGTCACGGTCACGATCACCACGGCGCCGCGCCGCTGGAACGCCCGGATCAGCTCCTCGTCCGGGCAGCCGAACGTGAAGCTCACGATCGGGGGCGGGTCGGCCAGCAGATCGTCGATTTTGGCGTCCCAGTCGTCGGTGCGGTCGCCGGGTTCGCCCGGCGTCACGCCCAGCCGTTCGGCCTCGGGCGCCAGCCGTTCCGCGTACGCGGCCAGCGCAGCCGGGTCGACGGTGTCGCGGGACGGCATGAACACGTTCACCCCGAACGGCCGGGACGTCGCCGCGCGCAGCCGGTCGATCTCCTCCCGCATGGCGGCGGCGCTCTTGTACCCGGCGGCCAGGAACCCGAGCGCCCCCGCCTCGCACACCGCCGCAGCCAATTCCGGCCTCGCCGCCCCGCCCGCCATGGGCGCCTGCACGACTGGCACGTCCGGAAGCCACGATGCACCGCTGCGCACGTTCGCCACGTCGGCAACATAACGCGCGCCGCGGGGCCCGTCCGGCGCGGGGGTCAGGCGGCGGGGGTCACCTCGTAGCGGATGGGGAGGCGTTTGGGGCCGCCGACGAAGGTGGTGGCGACGTTCTCCGGCTCGCCCGCCAGTTCGACGGCCTTCAGGCGGGGGATCAGCTCTTCGAAGAAGGCGCGGACCTCCATCCGGGCCAGCGCGGCGCCCAGGCAGTAGTGGACGCCGAACCCGAAGGCCAGGTGCTTGTTGGGGTCGCGGCCGACGTCGAAGCGGAACGGGTCGTCGAAGACCGCCTCGTCCCGGTTGGCCGACGGGTAGGACAGCAGCAGCGCCTCGCCCTCCCGGATCCGGACGCCGCCCACCTCGCAGTCCGCGGCGGCCGTGCGCATGAACTCCTTGACCGGGGTGACCCAGCGGATCATCTCCTCCACCGCCGTCGGCATCAGCCCGGGGTCGGCGCGCAGCCGGTCGAGCTGGTCGGGGTGCTCGATCAGCGCGCGCAGCCCGCCGGCGATCGTCGAGCTGGTGGTGTCGTGCCCGGCGGTCGCGATGATCACGTAGTAGGAGGCGGTGTCGAAGTCGTTGAGGGGCTCGCCGTCGACGCGGGCGTTGGCGATCGCCGAGGCCAGGTCGTCGGTGGGGTGCGCGCGCCGCGCCTCGGTGATCTCCTTGAAGTAGGCGAAGAAGTCGAGCAGGACCTCGATGGTCTCCTCGGGCGTGGCGCCGCGCCTCAGGTCGGTGTCGCTGCTGCCGAACAGCTCCCGGGTGAGCTTGAGCATGCGGCCGTAGTCGGACTCCGGCAGCCCGAGCAGGGACAGGATCACGTACAGCGGGTAGTGCACCGCCACCTGCTGGACGAAGTCGCATTCCCCGCCCAGCTCGACCATCCGGTCGACGTACCGGCGGGCCAGCTCCCTGACGCGGGGTTCCAGGGCGCGCATGGCGCGCGGCCGGAACCAGTCGGCGCCGATGGCGCGCAGCACGCGGTGGTCGGGGTCGTCGATGTGGACGAGGGTGCGCAGCGCGATGCCCTGCTCCCGGCGCCGCCGGTTGATCTCGTCCTGCTCGGAGGTGGCGAGCAGCGGGCGGGGCTCGTTGAGGAACAGCGTGTGGTCCCGCTCGATCGCCATGATGTCGGCGTGCCGGGTGACGGCCCAGAACGGGTCGTAGCCGGGCGCCTCGACCCAGTGCACGGGCGCGTGGCGGCGCAGGACGGTCAGCGCGGCGTGCAGCCGGTCGTCGTCGGCGTAGGCGGTCGGGTCGGCGAGCGCCAGGCCCGCCTCTTCAACGCTCGGAGTCATCGGTCCCCATTCGTGTCCGATTCGTGTCCGGACGGCGCCTGCGGGGTTCCGGCGCTTCCCACCGGCGGTTCGGTTTCCGGCCTCACAGGTCGGTGAACGTGCCGTGGCGGCCGTGCCCGGCGGTGAAGCGGGCGACGCCCTCGGCGGCCTCGGCGAGCGAGCGGACCCCGTGCCCGTACTCGACCGCCAGCGCCTCCTCGTCGCCGAGCCCCTCGCACTCCAGCAGCGCCATGCGGTCGCCGCGCAGGCACGTCTGCGGAAAGCGGGCGATCTCGGCGGCGAGGTCCTCGGCGGCCTGCCGCGCCGTGCCGGGCGGGACCAGCCGGTTGGCGAGGCCGATCTCGTAGGCCTCCTGGGCGGACACCGGACGGCCGGTCAGGATCAGGTCCATCGCCCGGCTGCGGCCGATCAGCCGGGTCAGCCGGAACGTGCCGCCGTCGATCAGCGGCACGCCCCACCGGCGGCAGAACACGCCGAACGTGGCGTCCGACTCCACCACCCGCAGGTCGCACCACAGCGCCAGCTCCAGCCCGCCGGCCACGGCGTACCCGGAGACCGCCGCGATCACGGGCTTGCTCAGCCGCATGCGGGTGGGGCCCATCGGCCCGTCGCCGTCGGGTTCGACGCGGTTGCCGCGCTCGGTGCCCACCGCCTTGAGGTCGGCGCCCGCGCAGAACGCGCCGCCCTCGCCCCACAGCACGGCGACCGACGCGTCGGGGTCGGCGTCGAAGGCGCGGAACGCCTCGGCGAGATCGGCGGCCGTGGGGCCGTCCACCGCGTTGCGCACCTCCGGCCGCGAAAGGATCACCGTCGTGACGGGGCCGTCCCGCTCCACCCGCACAGCCGTCATGCCGCGAGACTACGGAACCCGGGCCGGGGAGAGAAGGCGTTCTGGAGGGTGACAGTTGCCTGGCCGGTACGGGCAGACCTGTCTGACATGCCCGGGCCGCCACCCTCCGCGGCGGGACGACCGCGGGTAGTGTCCACGCCGAGATGGCGAACACCTTGGGTCTGCGACCGCTGACCGCCCGTTCGGTCGTTCTCAGCACCCTGCTGGGCCTGCACCCGCCCCGGCTGCGCGCCCGGTGCCTGGTGCGCGTCGGCGCGCTGTTCGGCATCGCGGAGGGCACCGTCCGGGTCGCGCTGTCGCGGATGGTGGCGTCCGGGGACCTGGTGCACGTGGACGGCGCGTACCAGCTGTCCGACCGGCTGCTGCGCCGCCAGGCCCGGCAGGACGAGGCGCGCAACCCCCGCACCCTGCCGTGGGACGGCGACTGGGAGATCGCCGTCATCACCGCGGAGCGCCGTCCCGCCGCCGACCGGGCCGCGCTGCGCCAGGCGATGTCCGCGCTGCGGCTGGCGGAGCTGCGGGAGGGGACCTGGCTTCGGCCGGCCAACCTGTGCCGGGACCGGCCCGAGGTCGTCCGGCGGCAGTGCACGTTCCTGCTGGGGCGGCCCGAGGAGGACCCGGCGCAGCTGGCCGCCGGGTTGTGGGACCTGACCGGCTGGGCCGCCCACGCCGACGCCCTGCTCGCCGCGCTCGACCGCGCCGGGTCCCCGGCGGACCGGTTCACGGTGGCGACCGCGGTGCTGCGGCATCTGCTGCGCGATCCGCTGCTGCCGGAGCGGCTGCTGCCGCCCGGCTGGCCGGGCGCCGAGCTGCGCGCCCGCTACGCCGACTGCGAGGCCGATCTGGAACGTCTGCTCGCCGAACACCTGCCCGCGGACGAGATGTCCGGAACCGGAACCCGTGTCCGTCTTGCGAAATCGTGATCCTACCGATATTGCGTCCGACCTCTCGGAGCGTGACCCTCTCCCCCGTGGCCGGTGAAAAGCCGCTGGTCACGCGAAGGAGGTACACATGGCCGTGGCCCACGAGGCCCTGCGGGGGATGCTCCGCCGCAAACCGATCGAACAGATAGAGGACGAGGCCGGCGGGTCCGGCCTGCGGCGCACTCTCGGACTCTGGCAGCTCACCGCGATCGGCGTGGGCGGCATCATCGGCGCGGGAATCTTCTCGCTGGCCGGTGCCGTCGCCAACGAGACCGCCGGCCCCGGTGTGCTGTTCTCCTTTCTGATCGCGGGGGTGGCCAGCGCCGCCGCCGCGTTCTCCTACGCCGAGTTCGCCGGACTGATCCCCCGGGCCGGATCGGCGTACACCTACGGGTACGCGGTGCTCGGCGAGTTCGCCGGATGGGCGATCGGCTGGGACCTGCTGCTGGAGTACACCGCGATCGTGGCGGTGGTCGCCATCGGCATATCCGGCTATTTCAACGACCTGCTCGGGTTCCTGGACATCGAGCTGCCGCTGTGGATGATGGGCGCGCCCGGCACCGAGCCCAAGGACGTCGCCGCGGGCAGCTACAAGGTCAACCTGTTCGCGATGCTGCTGTGCCTGCTCATCGCGTACGTGCTCAACCTGGGCATGAAGAGCGCGGCCCGGTTCGAGACCGCGCTGGTGTACCTCAAGGTCGGCATCGTGCTGCTGGTCATCGTGGTCGGCGCGTTCAAGATCAATGCCGGCAACTACTCGCCGTTCCTGCCGTACGGCCTGGACGGCGCGTTCACCGGCGCCGCCACGGTGTTCTTCGCCGTGTTCGGATACGACGCGATGAGCACGGCCGCCGAGGAGTCGCACGACGCCCGCCGGCACATGCCCAAGGCGATCGTCTACTCGCTGGCGATCTCGATGGTGCTGTACGTGCTGGCCTGCCTGGTGCTCACCGGGATGGTCGACTACCGCGACATCAACACGACCGCCGCGTTCTCCTCGGCGTTCGACGACGCGGGGATGCAGACGGTCGGGCTGATCATCGCGGTGGGCGCGATCCTGGGCATCCTGACGGTGCTGTTCACGTTCATGATGGGCGCCGCCCGGGTGTGGTTCGCGATGAGCCGCGACGGCCTGCTGCCGGGCTGGTTCGCCCGCACCCACCCGACCCGCAAGGTGCCCACCCGCATCACCTGGATCCTCGGCGTGGCGTCGGCGCTGATCGCCGGGTTCCTGCCCATCGGGGAGGCCGCGGAGCTGACCAACATCGGCATCCTGCTGGCGTTCATCGTGGTGTGCGTCGCGGTGATCGTGCTGCGCTACCGGCGCCCCGACCTGCCCCGCCAGTTCCGCACCCCCGGCATGCCGATCGTGCCGATCATCGGCGTGGTGTTCTCGGCCTGGCTGATCACCTTCCTCAAGCAGGAGACCTGGCTGCGGTTCGCCGCCTGGTTCCTGCTCGGCTGCGTGATCTACTTCTTCTACAGCCGCCGCCACTCGCTGCTGGCCCGCGGCGCCGCCGCGGTCGCGGACGAGAACAAGTAGGCGCTCTCCCCCGGGGCGGTCAGGCGGCGAGCCGTTCCATCTCGGCGCGGATCGCCCCGGGGATCTCCACCGGACGGCGCGTGTTCCGGTCGACGAACACGTGCACGAAGTGCCCCTCGGCGAGCAGCGCGCCGTCCGGCCGGTACATCCCGATCTCCCAGCGGACGCTGGAGCGGCCGAGCTTGCCGACGCGCACACCCACGCTGATGGGGTCCGGGAACGACACCTCGGCCTTGTAGACGCAGTGCGACTCCACGCACAGCGCGATGGCGGGGCTGGTCACCGGGTCGAAACCGGCCGTCTTGATCATCCACTCGTTGATGACGGTGTCCATCAGCGCGTAGTGGACGACGTTGTTGACGTGCCCGTAGAGGTCGTTGTCCTTCCAGCGTGTGGGGACGGTCTCCCAGTGCGCGTACTCATCCCGGTTCACGGCGGTCAGTGTAGGGACAGGGTGTAGGGACAGGGTGTAGGGACGGGGCGCGGGTGCGGCGCCCACCAGGCCGCGAGGAAAGGGTCGGAGCATGATCCCGGCCTGGTGGACGCCGCGGTCCGAGACGGCGCCGCCGTTCAGAGGCCGGGCGACGCGGCGGGACGGCCGGCGGCGCGGGCCGCGTCGAAGCGCGCCTGGACGTCGCGCCAGTCGACCAGCGTCCACAGCTGCTCGACGTAGTCGGGGCGCACGTTGCGGTACTGCAGGTAGTAGGCGTGCTCCCAGGCGTCGAAGACGAGCAGCGGGGTGGTGTTCGCGCCGACGTTGCCGTGGTGGTCGTACACCTGCTCCACGATCAGGCGGCGGCTCAGCGGTTCCCAGGCGAGCACGCCCCAGCCGGAGCCCTGCACGGTGGACGTGGCGGTGGACAGCTGCGCGCGGAACGCCTCGAAGGAGCCGAAGTGCTCGTCGATGGCGGCGGCGAGCTCGCCGTCGGGGCGGTCCCCTCCGTCCGGCGACAGGTTCTTCCAGAAGATCGAGTGCAGCACGTGCCCGGAGAGGTTGAAGGCGAGGGTCTTCTCCAGGCCGACCAGCCCGTCGAACCGCCCCTCGTCGCGCGCCTCGGCCAGCCGCTCCAGCGTGTCGTTGGCGCCCTTCACGTAGGCGGCGTGGTGCCGGGCGTGGTGCAGTTCGAGGATCTCCCCGCTGATCGCGGGTTCCAGGGCCGCGTAGTCGTAGGGCAGGTCGGGCAGCGTGTAGGTCGACATGCCGCCACTATTGCAAATGACTTGCACCTGCGTCTAGTTAGCAACAACGACCTCGTACACCATCCCCGGGCGCCGGGGACGGGATGCGGCCGCCCGGCGCCCGTTGAGCCGGTGTCGGATCAGTGGCGGCGGCGGCCGCCGCGGAGGCGGGCGAGCAGCCCGCGCACCTTCGCCTGGGTGCGCGGGTCGCGCGCGTAGCGCTCGGCCTGTCCGCGCATCCGCCGCCCCTGCGGGCTGCTTGTGAATCGCCTGATGCGGTCCATGAGCGTGGGCATGTCTCCTCCTCGGTCCGGGTCCGAGAGGGCGCCCTCCGTCCGCCCACTGCGGGCGGACGCACGGCGGGCGCAACTCGAACCATTCGGGTGGTGCCCGCCGTATCCAGGTCGATGCTTCCTGTGCACCTACTGGCGGAGTCCCCGCACCTTCTCCTGGGCCTGTGGGTCGCGGGCGGCGCGCTCGGCCTTCTGCTCGCCCGCGCGGCCGAGCGGGCCGCCGGGAGGTCTCGTGAGCCCGCCGAGATGCGCCACGGCTTCTTTCCGCCGCCGGACGACGGTCCGGCCCGATTCACCGAGTCGTGGACGTGGACGGCGCCGCTTCGAAGGGCGGATCGGACGTCCGGCGGCGCGGGCGGCGCCAGGGTGACCGGCAGCGGCGCGGGAGCGTGCCCGCCCGCACTCGTGCAGCGCCCCCGCCATCGCGGGCGGGGGCGTCACCAGCACGGGGTCCTCACCCTACATCTTGATGTTGAACGGCGTACCGGCACCAGATCTAGGGCGTGTCGCTGGGAGCGTCGCCCGACGGGGGTCCCTTGGAGGTGCCGGTACCGCAGTGGGACGATAGCCCCGCCATGACCGCGCCCCCGCCGAGCCCGCTCTTCCGCGTCTCGCGCGCGGTGGTGTTCGCCACCGTGTGCGTGTCGCTGTCGACGCTCGGGCACACGGCGACGTCCCCCGCGGCGGTCCCGCCGTGGGCGGTGCTCGCCGGCTTCGGCGGCGTGCTGGCGGTGACGCTGGTGCTGGCGGGCCACGAACGTTCCCTGGCCACCATCCTCGGCGGACTGGTGGGCGGCCAGTTCGCGTTGCACAGCCTGTTCGCGAACGCCGCCGCGCCCGTGGCGCACCACCCCGCCGTGCTGCCGGGCGACGCCGCGCACGGATCGTGCCTGGGCATGCCGCTCGCCCACATCGCGGCCGCCGTCGTCTCGGCCTGGTGGCTGCGGCGCGGCGAACGCGCGGCCTGGTCGCTGGCGCGGCGGCTGCGGGCCCTGGCCGACCGGCCGATCCGGCTGGTGCTGGCGCTGCTGTTCGTCGAGCCGGCCCTGCCGCCCGTCGCGGCTTCTTCGGTTCCGTCGGCGGCGGTGCCGCCGCCCGCCGACCGGGTGCCGCGGTTCCCCCTCGTGCGCCGCGGCCCGCCCTGCCGTTCGAGGGCGCTCGTCACCGGCTGACGGGCGCCGTACGAGCCACGTCACCGGACGCCGCCGCCCGCGCGCGGCGCCTCCGGTGTGTTCCCGTACGCCTCGAACGGAGTCGTCATGTCCCTACGCAACGTTCGGCGTGCCGTCGTGGTCGGCGGAGTCGCCGCCCTTTGGGCGACCGCTCTGTGCACCGCCGCGTCCGCGCACGTCACCGCCAACCCCGAATCGGCCGAGCAAGGGTCGTACACCAAGGTGTCGTTCCGCGTCCCGAACGAACGCGACAACGCCTCGACCACCGAGGTCCGGGTGGACCTGCCGACCGACCATCCCGTCGCGCACGTCTCCGTCCGTCCCGCCCCCGGGTGGAAGGTCACGATCGAGAAGACCAAGCTGAGCATCCCCGTGAAGATCGAGGGCGGGGAGCTGTCGGAGGTCGTCTCCCGCATCACCTGGACCGGCGGCGAGATCGGGCCCGGTCAGTTCGAGGAGTTCGACGTGTCGATGGGCCCGCTGCCCACCGGCGTCGACCGGATGCTGTTCAAGGCCGAGCAGAAGTACTCCAACGGCGAGGTCGTCCGGTGGGACCAGGACCCGGGCGACGGGGGCGAGGAGCCGGAGCATCCGGCACCGGAGCTTAAGCTGACGCCCAAGGGGGCCTCCGCCGCGCCCGCCGCCGACAAGGCCGGCGTCCGGGCCGCCTCGGCCGCGTCCGGGTCGGCGTCCGACGGGACGGCGCGGCTGCTCGGCGGCCTGGGACTGGCCGCCGGAGTCATCGGAATCGGTGTCGGCGGGTTCGGTCTGGCGCGAGGAAGGAGCCGGTCATGAGGTGGCTGCGGGTGCTGATCGCGGCGGTGATCGCGGCGGTCGCGCTGGGGGCGACGGCCGCGCCCGCGTCCGCGCACGACGCGCTCAAGTCGGCCAGCCCGGCGTCCGGCGCCACGGTCGCGCCGCCGTCGGAGATCGTGCTGACCTTCACCAACAGCGTGCGCCTGCCGCAGGTGGTGGTGACGGACGCCGGCGGCACCGCGTACCAGTCGGGGGCGCCCCAGGCGACCGACAACAAGGTCACCCAGCCGCTGAACGGGACGCTGCCGAACGGCACGTACACGGTGGCGTGGCGGGTCGTCTCCGCCGACGGCCACCCGATCAAGGGCACCTACAAGTTCACGGTGGAGGGCTCCACCGCGCAGAGCCCTGCCTCGACGACGAGCGGCGCCGCGTCGCCCCCTCCGCCTTCGCCGACGGTGGGCACGAGCGGCGGCTCCGACGACGGCGGCGCTTCGGGCTGGCTGTGGATCGGCCTGGCCGCCGTGGCCGTCGCCGCCGTGGCGGGCGGCGTCGCCTGGGCCCGCCGCCCGGGCCAGAACTGACACCCGCGCCCTTTCCGCCCGCCCGCCGACCGCCCACCCGGCGGGCGGGCGCCCCTTTCGATACGTCTTCCTGCCTTCGCCCACCTGATGAGCCGCCTTCAGTGGGTGGGCGGCTCCAGGCAGGTGCCCTCCGCCGTCGTCCCCTCCACCCGGACGAGAAGCCGACGGGGACGTACGTCCCCGAGCACGCAACCGCGCTCCCCGACGCGCACAGCGAACTCCGCACCCGGTGGCGGCGTGGCCGAGGACGACAACGGCGACGCGCGCACGGGCCTCACCTGGACCCGATCACTCGGATAGCCGAGGCCGAGCAGCGCGCCCTCCACCGCTTGGACGGAGAACTCCTTGTTCTCCCTCAGCTCCTTCAGCGCCGACCGAACCCTGCCTTCGGCCGCGCGCGCAAGCCGTTCATCCTCCTTCGAGAGCGCCCGCCGGTACTTCCAGGCGTTGTTCTCCTGGTGATGCGGAGCCGACTCCCCCGGCGGCGACGCTGGGGCGGGCACCGAAGGCCGCGTCGCAACGGGGGACGACGACGGCAGCGAACTGACGGTCTCCGTCCCGCACCCCACGCCCAAGACACCCGTCACCGCGACGAGAACGAGCGCCCGCCCAGAAATCACCACACGCTCGATTGTCACGGCCCCGCCGGCGACCGCCACCTGCGGCAGTGCCGACCGGCGGCCGGGTCCTGATCGCCGAAGCGGCGGCGGGGCCCGGCCGCCCTCTTTTGTGCGAGTTCAGGCTTCATCGGGCTCCGCGAGGCGGGGCGTTTTCGAGTGCGCCGGATCCTCTTGGGCGTCGGCCTCGACCTTGGCGAGCATGCGCCTGAGCAGGTCGTCCAGTGTCGCCTGCGCGGCGGGGTCGAGTGCGGCGACCATGTCGGCTTCGGCGTCCCCGCGCAGGCGCATCGCGGCGAGCCACTTGGCGTGGCCGGCCTCGGTGAGCTCCACCTCGACCCGCCGCCGGTCGCCCGGGCGGCGCAGCCGGCGGACCAGTCCGGCCTGTTCCAGGGTGTCGAGTCGCCCGGTCATCCCGGCGGGGGAGAGCATGAGCTCCTGCGCCAGGTGGGAGGGCGTCATCGTGCCTCCGTGGGCGACCAGCCGGTGCAGGGTCTCGAACTCGAACTCCTGCAGCCCGACCTGGGCCAGCGCCCGGTCCTTGGCCTGGCGGACGTGCTTCACGAGGAACTGCATCCGGGTGACGATCGCCTCGGTGCGCTCGTCATAGGGCGCCTTGCCGCGCCAGCGGGCCAGGTGGCGATCGACGGAGTCCTCCATGCGGCCAGTATGCTGCGCTTCCGAATAATTCGTTGACGAAATTTACGTCAGCGAAGTACCGTCCCGCGGCATGCGTCGACTGATCTTCGGCCGGGCCTGCGCCGCCCTGGCCACCGCGCTCATCCCGACGACCCTGACGCTCGCGGTGGTGCGGGCCACCGGCTCCTCCGGCGCGCTCGGCGTCGTCCTGGCCGCCGAGCTGGTCCCGATGCTGGTGCTGCTGCCGGTCGCCGGAGTGGTCGCCGACCGGTTCCCGGCCCAGCGGGTGGTGTTCGCCGCCGACCTGCTGCGGGGCGCCGCGCAGGCCGCGATCGGCGTGGAACTGCTGCGCGGCCCCGCCCGGGTTCCCGAGCTGGCCGCCCTGGCGGCCGTCACCGGCGCCGCGGTGGCTTTCGGCACCCCCGCGGTGCGGCGGCTGGTCGCGGGCGTCGTCGAGGGGGCGGACCGGCTCCGGGCCAACGCCCGGCTCGGCGTCGCCGAGGGGCTGGCCCAGATGGCCGCGCCGGCCGCGGCCGGCGGACTGGTGCTGGCGGCCGGGCCCGGCTGGTCGTCGCTGCTCACCGCCGGGCTTTTCGCGGTCTCCGCGACGACGCTCGGCGGGCTCGCCCCGCGCGGCACCGCGCCGTCCGTCGAAAGGGAGCGGTTCACCGCGCAGCTGCGCGAGGGGTGGCGGGAGACCCGGCGGCACACGTGGTTCCTGGCCATGGTCGCCGGGCACGGCGTCTGGCACCTGGCGGCGGGCTTCCTGCTGACGCTCGGCCCGGTCATCGCGGTCCGGCACCTGGGCGGGGAGACCGCCTGGGTGGTCATCGCCCAATCCGGCACCGCGGCCATGCTGATCGGTGCGTTCGGCGCGGGGCGGCTGCGGGTCCGCCGCCCGCTGGTCGCGGTCGCGTTCGGCGGCGCGGCGTACGGGCTGCCGCTGGCCGCGTTCGGGGCGGCCGCGCTCGCCCCGTCCGCCGCGCCGCTGGCGGTCGTCGCGCCGGCCTACTTCGCGGCCATGCTCGGCCTCGGTGTGCTCAACCCGCTGTGGGAGACGACGCTGCAGCGGCGGATCCCGCAGGACGCGCTGGGCCGGGTCGGCTCGTTCGACGCGCTGATCTCCTTCGCCAGCCGGCCGCTCGGCATGGCGGTGGCGGCCCCGGTCGCCGCGGTGACCGGGACGGCCGCGCCGCTACTGGTCCTGGCGGTCCTGGTCGCCGCGGCGAACCTGGCCGGGCTGCTGCTCACGGACGTCCGGGACGACCGGGTCGATCCGCTCGGCGGGCCGCGCCGCGACGACCCGGCGGGCGGGGGCGACGACCGGGCGGTGGGCCGGCTCGTCCGGGACGCCGATTGACCTGCGCCGGACACCGACGCCGCCCTGTCCGGCGCAGAGAGCAAGAGCGAGGCCGAAACATGCCGCGGGTTCAGACTTCATCGACGCGGTCGGTGCTCGGCCGGGGGCGGGCGCGTTCCGCAGCCGAGGTCGGCGGGGTGTCGCGCCGCACCGGGTGCGCTGGGCGGCCGCCGCGCCCGTGGACGAGGACGGCGAGGATGCCGAGCGCGGTGGCCAGGCCCATGCCGATGCGCAGACCGGCGAGGCCGTAGCCGGACAGGGCCCAGGCGGTGGTGGCCAGGGCGGGGCCCAGGGAGAAGCCGAGTTGGCGGGCCAGGCTTTGGGCGGCGCCCGCCATGCCGTGGGCGTCGTCCGGGGCGTTCCTCATGAGCAGGGCGAAGTTCGGGCCTGCGAACAGCCCAGTGCCCGCTCCCGCGACCGCCAGGCGCCAGGCGAGGTCGGCGGGGGTCCAGCCTGGGCCGAGCGGGATCATCAGGGCGGTGCCCAGGGCCCCGACCACGACGCCCAGGCCGACGGTGCGGGACGCGCCCCACCGGTCGGCCAGGAGCCCGCCGACCGGACCCGCCAGCACCATGCCCGCGGGGAACGCCAGGATCGCGGTGCCCGCGGCGGCCGCTGACAGGCCGAGGACGCGCTGGAGGTAGAACGGGGCGAGGAACTCGACCGACGCGACGGCCGCCGCGTTCATCAGCACCAACAGCAATGGCGCGGTCACCCCCGGCATGCGCGCGAGGGCACGGGCCGGGCGGCTCGCGTCCATGCGCGTCCACAGCAGCAGCGGCGGCACGGCCGCGGCGCACAGGCCCAGCCAGCCGAGGCCGCGGCCCGCCGCGAGCGACAGACCCAGCAGCAGGGCGCCCATGGCGAGCGTGAGCACGGCGGCCTCGGCGAGCAGATCGCGGGACGGGCGGCGCAGCGGCCCGTCCGGCGGCATCTGCCGGAGCGCCACCGCGATGACGAGCACGCCGAGCGGGCCGTTGACGTAGAAGATCCATGGCCAGCCCCATGCCTGGACGATGAGGCCGCCGACCGCGGGCGCGCTGACGGCGCCGAGCGGCCCGACCGTCATCACCAGCGAGGTCGCCCGCGCCGCCCGCCCGGGGCGGACGGCTCGCGTGGCGACCACCGGGACGAGGGCGAACAGCGCGCCGGCGAAGGCGCCCTGCCCGACGCGGGCCGCCACCAGCCAGCCGAGCCCCGGCGCCGCTCCGGCGGCGAGGCCGGCGGCGGTGAAGCCGCCGACCAGCGGGACGAGGGCGGCCCGCGCGCCGACCCGGTCGAGCCAGCGTCCGGCGGGCAGGGTGACGGCGACCAGCGGCAGCAGGTAGCCGAGGACGACCCATTCGGTGGCGGCGGTGCGGACGCCGAAGTCGCGTTCCAGGGCGGGCAGCGCCACCGCGACCACGCCGGCGTCGAGGGTGGCCATGAAGACCACCAGGCCCATCGCGGCCACCAGCGGCCAGCGATCGCGGTCGTGCTCCGCCGTCCCCGCCACGTCGCCTCCCCAAAACTTCACACCATGTGCACTTTGGAAAGTACACACTGTGTGCAGTTCCGGCAAGAGGGGAAGACCTGCGAGCATGTCCGCCATGGCGCGGGAGATCGACGCACCCCGGAACGCGCGCGGCCGCCGGTCCCGGTCCGCCCTGCTGCGCGCGGCGCGCGAGCTCATCGAGGAGCGGGGCGTCGAGGCCGTCACCATGGCGGCGGTCGCCGAACGCGCCGGGGTCACCCGCCGCGCCGTCTACCTGCACTTCCGGTCCCGCGGCGAGCTGATCAACGAGCTGTTCGGGCACATCGCCGACACCGAGGACCTGCCGGGCCGGTTCGCCGCGGTCGACGACGCGCCCGACGGCGTCGCCGCGCTGGAGGAGTTCGCGCGGGCGCACGCCGCGTTCATGGCGCGGACCCTGCCGTTCTCCACGGCCGTCGAACGCGTCGCGCACGCCGATCCGGACGCGGCCCGGCACTGGGAGACGGTGCTGTACTGGCGCAACGAGACCAACAAGGCCCTCATCCGACGGCTGCACGACGAGGGCGTCCTGGCCCCCGGGTGGACGGTCGACACCGCCGCCGACATGCTCCTCGCCCTCACCTCCAACGGCGTCATCCGCACGCTGCTGGAGCGCGGCTGGAGCGTCGAACAGGTCGGCGCGCACATGGCGCGCGTCCTGCGCGCCGCGTTCACGGCCGGGTGACGGCTACCCCCGTTCGGGGGTGGCGCGGGTCACAGTTTGTGCCCAAACATCCTCCCTAACCGGGGGGCGGTGCGTGACGGCCCGGGGACCGAGGAGGATGTGCATGGCGGCAGTGGAGTTCCGGGCGGCTCGCGACTTCTTGCTCGCCCATCGCGACGACTACGCGACGGCGTACGAGAAGTTTCGCTGGCCGGTCCTGACCGGGTTCAACTGGGCGCTCGACTGGTTCGACGCGATCGCCGAGGGCAACGACCGGCCGGCGCTGTGGATCGTCGAGGAGGACGGCTCCGAGGCCAAGTACTCGTTCGCCGACCTGTCCCGGCGGTCCAACCAGGTCGCCAACCGGCTGCGCGCGGCCGGGGTGCGGCGCGGCGACCGGATCATCCTCATGCTCGGCAACCAGGTGGAGCTGTGGGAGACGCTGCTGGCCGCGATGAAGCTCGGCGCGGTGATCATCCCGGCGACGCCGCTGCTCGGCCCCGCCGACCTGCGCGA
The DNA here is from genome assembly GCA_003001795.1 of Actinomadura viridilutea. Taxonomy (GTDB): domain Bacteria; phylum Actinomycetota; class Actinomycetes; order Streptosporangiales; family Streptosporangiaceae; genus Spirillospora; species Spirillospora viridilutea. Next base: position 193,948 of record PVNI01000005.1, read on the forward strand.
CCGGCTCGTCCGCGGCAAGGCCAAGCACGTCGTGGTGCGCTCGTCCGACACCGGCAAGTTCGACGGCATCGAGGGCGACTACACACGCATCGCGGTCGGCGAGCACGTGGACGGGTGGCTGCCGTACGACGTCGCCTACAAGGCCGAGGAGACGTTCACCCCGTACGGCACGACGCGGGCGACCGACACGCTGCTGCTCTACTTCACCTCCGGGACGACCGCCAAGCCCAAGCTGGTGGAGCACACGCACGCCTCGTACCCGGTCGGGCACCTGTCGACGATGTACTGGATCGGGCTGCGGCCCGGCGACGTCCACCTCAACATCTCCTCGCCGGGCTGGGCCAAGCACGCCTGGAGCAACGTGTTCGCGCCGTGGAACGCCGAGGCGTGCGTGTTCATCTTCAACTACACGCGGTTCGACGCGGATCGGCTGCTGCGCGAGATGGACCGCTGCGGCGTGACGAGCTTCTGCGCCCCGCCCACGGTGTGGCGCATGCTGATCCAGGCCGACCTGACCAAGCTGCGCACGCCGCCGCGCGAGGTGGTGGCGGCGGGCGAGCCGCTCAACCCCGAGGTGATCGAACGGGTCCGCGAGGCGTGGGGCGTGACGATCCGGGACGGCTTCGGGCAGACCGAGACGACCGTGCAGATCGCCAACACTCCCGGGCAGGAGGTGCGGCCGGGGTCGATGGGCCGCCCGGCGCCCGGCTACCGGGTCGCGCTGCTCGACCCGGTGACCGGGCAGCCCGCCGACGAGGGCGAGATCTGCCTCGACCTGGACGACCGGCCGCTCGGCCTGATGGTCGGCTACCACGGCGACGACGAGCGCACCGGCGAGGCCATGGCCGGGGGCTACTACCACACCGGCGACATCGGCACCCGGGACGCCGACGGCTACATCACCTACGTGGGCCGCGCCGACGACGTGTTCAAGGCGTCCGACTACAAGATCTCGCCGTTCGAGCTGGAGAGCGTGCTCATCGAGCACGAGGCGGTGGCCGAGGCCGCGGTCGTGCCGTCCCCCGACCCGGTGCGGCTGGCGGTGCCCAAGGCGTACGTGACGCTGGCGGCGGGCTGGGAGCCGACCGCCGAGACCGCGGCCGCGATCTTCGCGCACAGCCGGGCGCACCTGTCGCCGTACAAGCGGATCCGGCTGCTGGAGTTCACCGACGAGCTGCCCAAGACGATCTCCGGCAAGATCCGCCGGGTGCAGCTGCGCGCCGACGAGATCGACAAGCATCCCGACGCCGACGCCCGCCCGCAGGGCGAGTTCCGAGAGGAGGACCTGCGATGACGAATCCGGCCGGCGGGGGCGGGCTTCCCCCCACGGGCGACCGCGCCCAGCTGTCGTACGCGTCCGGCACGTCGGCCAAACCGCTGCTGGGCGACACGATCGGCGCCAACTTCGACAAGACGGTGGCGCGCTTCCCCGACCGCGACGCCCTCGTCGACCGTCCGAGCGGCCGCCGCTGGACGTACGAGCAGCTCGCCGCCGAGGTCGAGACGATCGCGCTCGGCCTGGACAGGCTCGGGGTGCGCAAGGGCGACCGGGTGGGCATCTGGGCGCCCAACTGCGCCGAGTGGGTGTTCGTCCAGTACGCCACCGCCAAGATCGGCGCGATCCTGGTGAACATCAACCCCGCCTACCGGGTGCACGAGCTGGAGTACGTGCTCAAGCAGGCGGGCATCCGCACGCTGATCGCCGCGCCCTCGTTCAAGACGTCCGACTACGCCGCGATGATCGAGCAGGCGCGGCCGGGCTGCCCGGACCTGCGGGACGTGCTGCTGCTCGGGAGCGACGCGTGGCATGAGCTGGTGGAGTCGGGACGCGCCGCCGACCCGGCCCGCCTGGCGGAGATCGCCGCCGGGCTCGGCGCGGACGACCCGATCAACATCCAGTACACGAGCGGGACGACGGGCTTCCCCAAGGGCGCGACGCTGTCGCACCACAACATCCTCAACAACGGCTTCTTCGTCGGCGAGCTGCTCGGCTACGACGAGGAGGACCGCATCTGCGTGCCGGTGCCGTTCTACCACTGCTTCGGCATGGTGATGTGCAACCTGGCGGCCACCAGCCACGGCGCGTGCATCGTCATCCCCGCGCCGTCGTTCGAGCCGCGCGCCACGCTGGAGGCGGTCGCGGCCGAGCGCTGCACCTCCCTGTACGGGGTGCCGACGATGTTCATCGCCGAGCTGAACGAGCCGTCGTTCGCCGAGCACGACCTGTCGTCGCTGCGCACCGGGATCATGGCCGGGTCGCCCTGCCCGGTCGAGGTGATGAAGCAGGTCATCGACCGGATGGGGATGGCCGAGGTGGCGATCTGCTACGGCATGACCGAGACCTCGCCCGTCTCCACCCAGACCCGCGCCGACGACTCGCTGGACCGGCGCGTCTCCACGGTCGGCACCGTCCACCCGCACCTGGAGATCAAGATCATCGACCCGGAGACGGGGGTGACGGTGCCGCGCGGCACGCCCGGCGAGCTGTGCACCCGCGGCTACTCGGTGATGCTCGGCTACTGGAACGACCCGGAGCAGACCGCCGAGGCCATCGACGCCGCCCGCTGGATGCACACCGGCGACCTGGCGGTGATGGACGCCGACGGGTACGTCAACATCACCGGCCGCATCAAGGACATGGTGATCCGGGGCGGGGAGAACATCTACCCGCGCGAGGTGGAGGAGTTCCTCTACACCCATCCCGACATCGTGGACGCGCAGGTCATCGGAGTGCCGGACGAAAAGTACGGCGAGGAGCTGATGGCCTGGGTGCGGCTGCGCCCCGGGGCCGAGCCGCTCACCGCCGAGAAGCTGCGCGAGTTCTGCAAGGGCAAGCTGGCGCACTTCAAGATCCCCCGGTACGTGCACATCGTGGACGAGTTCCCGATGACGGTCACCGGCAAGGTCCGCAAGGTGCAGATGCGGGAGGAGGCCATCGAGATCCTCGGCCTGCAGGACGTGGCGGCCGCGAAACACGCCTGACCTCTGGCGCCGCGGTGGAGGTCGGGGCATCCTGACGGACATGGGAGACGACGCGGGCGCGTTCCGCAGCTCCGTCCTGACGCTGCACCGGGTGACGGGGCTGCCGGTGGTGTTCGGCGGCGCGCTGAGCGGCCCCGGGCGGCTGCGCATCAGCGAGCTGGTCGGCAACACCACCGACTCCCTGTCCGGGCTGGTCGTGCGGGAGGGCTTCGGGCTCGGCGGCAAGGCGATGGCGATGGGCCGTCCGGTGTGGGTGAGCGACTATCCGCACGCCTCGTCCATCACCCACGACTACGACAAGCCGGTGCGCAACGAGGGCCTGCTGACGGTCATGGCGATCCCGGTCGTGGTGCGGCGGCGGGTGCGCGGCGTGCTGTACGGGGCGCTGCGCGAGCCGCTCGGCCTGGCCGACCGGGTCGTCGAGTCCGCCGTGCAGACCGCCCGCGACCTGGAGCAGGACCTGGCGGTGCGGGACGCGGCCGACGAGGCGCTGGCGCGCGTCCAGCGCGAGGCGGCCCGCGACGAGCCGCGGACCGCGGCCCGCTGGGAGGAGGTCCGCGCCGTGCACGCCGAGCTGCGCGGGCTGGCCGACCGGATCGAGGACCCGGCGCTGCGGGACCGGCTGCTGGCGGCGTCCACCCGGTTGGCGGCCGCGGGCACCGACGCGCGCCCGTCCGGCGGTCCGCCGCGTCCGGCGCTGTCGCCGCGGGAGCTGGACGTGCTGTCGTACGTGGCGATCGGCTGCACCAACGCCGAGACGGCGCGGCGCCTCGGGCTGCTGCCCGAGACCGTCAAGAGCTATCTGCGGTCGGCCATGCGCAAGCTGGACGCCCACACGCGCATGGAGGCGGTCAGCGCGGCCCGCCGCGCGGGTCTGCTCCCCTGACCCGCGCGGTGCGCGCGGCGGGCTGGCGGCGGACGCGCGGCGGTTCGGCGCCGCGCCCGCGCCGGAGCGACCGGCCCGGCGAGGTGCTGCGGGGTGACGGCGTCCGCGGTGACCGAACAGCTCGGCCCCCGCGGCGTGCTGCCGGTCGCGGTCGCCAAGCCCGCGCCGGGCCTCGATCGCTCGGCGGCGGCCTCCGGTGTCCCGGGTGTCGCCGCCGGTCATACGCCGACGAAGGTAACACCTTCACGAACACCTGTGTTCGCAACGCGGATATTGCTCGTTGTGCGCCGTTCTCCCGCGTTGGTAATTTTCCTCCCGTGGACTCCCTGGGCTACGAATCACTACCTCGGGGACGTCATCACCTGACCCGCGAACAGGTCGCCGCCTCCCAGCGCGAGCGGCTGCTGCAGAGCGTCATCGAGGTGGTCGGGGAGAAGGGGTACGCCGCCAGCACCGTCGCCGATGTGCTCAAACGCGCCCACGTGTCCCGCGAGACGTTCTACCGTCACTTCGCCGACAAGCGGGCGTGCTTCCTGGCCGCCTATGCCGCCGCCGCCGAACGGATGGTCGCCGTCGTCACCGCGGCGGCGGGGTCGGAGGACCTGCCGCCGCTGCAGCGTTTGGACCGCGCCATCGGGGCCTATCTGCGCGAACTGGCCGCGGACGGGGCGCGGGCCCGCACGTTCCTGGTGGAGGTCTACGCGCTGGGCGCGTCCTCGGCCGCGGCGCGCTTCGCGGTGCAGCAGCGGTTCGCCGAGCTGATGCACTCGGTGATGGCGGCCGACGAGCGCTGGCGCCGGCTGCCCGATCCGCAGTTCGCCGGCCGGATGATCGTCGGCGGAGTGGCCGCGCTGGTCACCGGGAAGGTCGCCGCGGGTGAGCACGCCTCCCTGCCGAGTCTGCGCGCGCCGATCCTGACGCACGTCCGCAGCCTGCTCGGCGCGTGACCTTCGGGCGGGGGCGCCGGCCCCCGATTCCGGCGCACATCCGTACCCGGCCGCGTGGAGCTAGACGAAGACGCTCAGGGCGGCGGCCGCGGCGAAGCCGACGACGGACAGGATCGTCTCCAGCACGGTCCAGGTCTTCAGGGTGTCCCGGACGGACATGTTGAAGTAGCGGGAGACGATCCAGAAGCCGCCGTCGTTGACGTGCGAGGCGATGATCGAGCCCGCGGAGATCGCGATGACGATCAGCGCCAGGTGGGCCTGGCTGTGGTGCTCGCCCTGCAGCAGCGGCGCGACGATGCCGCCGGTGGTGACGATCGCGACGGTCGCCGACCCCTGCGCCAGCCGCAGCCCGCAGCTGATCAGGTAGGCCAGCACGATCACCGGCAGGCCCGCGTCCGACAGCGTTCCGGCCAGGGCCTTGCCGACGCCGGTGGCGGAGATGACCGCGCCGAAGAACGCGCCCGCGCCGACGACGAGCAGGATCATGCCGACCGGGCGCAGCGACCGGGTGGCCAGCTCCGACAGCTCGGCGGCCGGGATGCCGCGGCGCACGCCGAGCAGCCACATGGCCAGCAGCACGGCGAGGGTGAGCGCGACCGCCGGGTTGCCGAGGAAGGTCAGCGTGGGCAGCGCCGGGCTGTCCTTCCACCAGACGGCGCCGAACGTGGCGAGCAGGATCAGCACCAGGGGCGCCGCGATGACGAGCAGGACCGCGGTGAGGGGCGGCTCGGGGCGGGCGGCGTCGCGGCCCTCCTCCTCGCCGACCACGTAGTCCTCGGGCACGGTGACGTGCACGCGCTTGCCGATCCACGCGCCCCACGCGACGCCCGCGACGAGGAACGCCGGGACGCCGCAGACCGCGCCCATGACGATGATCCAGCCGAGGGAGACGTCGAGCAGCCCGGCCGCGGCCACCGGGCCGGGGTGCGGGGGCAGGAACGCGTGCGTCATCGACAGTCCGGCCAGCAGCGGGAGCGCGTACAGCACCAGCGACCGGCCGCCGCGCCGCGCGGTGATGTAGACCAGCGGAGCAAGGACAAATATCCCGATATCGAAGAAAACGGGCACCCCTAGGACCAGGCCGGCCAGGCCCATGGCGAGGGGCGCGCCGCGTTCGCCGAAGACGCGCAGCAGGCGGCGGGTGAGCACGTCGGCGCCGCCGGAGCGTTCCAGGATCGCGCCGAGGATGGTGCCGAGCCCGATGATCGGCGCGATGTGCCCGAGGATGCCGCCGAAGCCGGTCTCCAGCAGCGACTCCTTGGAGCTGAGCGCGGTGCCGACGATCTGCTCGACGCTCAGGCCCGCGGCCAGCGCCAGCGCCAGCCCGGACACCAGCAGCGAGATGAACGGCTCCAACCGCACCTTGATGATCAGGAACAGGAGCAGGGCGATCGCCGCCGCGCAGAGCAGCAGCAGGCCGCCGGTGTCGTGATGCAGCCAATCGATCATGTCGATCCTTCGGGGGGTGCGCCGCGGCCCGTGCGGGCGGGCCGCGGCCTGGGGGTGAGGGGCGGGAGGCGGTCAGCGGGGGTCAGCGGGTCGAACCGTCGGGGGCGCGGCGCAGGGATCGTCCGGGCAGGGAGCCGGTGTGGGCGCCGTCGTCGATGACCGCGACGCCGCCGACGAAGACGTACGGGATGCCCTCGGGGCGCTGCCGGGGCTCGTCGAACGTGGCGGTGTCGCGGACGGTGTCGGGGTCGAACAGGACGAGGTCGGCGTGGAAGCCGGGGCGCACCAGGCCGCGGTCGGCGAGCTTGAGGCGGCGTGCGGCGCGTCCGGTCAGGTGCGCCACGCACTCCTCCAGCGACAGCACGCCCAGCTCGCGCACGTACCGGCCCAGGTAGCGGGGGAAGGTGCCCCACGCGCGCGGGTGCGGCTTGGCCGCGCCGCCGGCCGCCGCCAGGGGCAGCAGGCCGTCGCTGCCGCCGGTGTGCGCGGGATGCCGCATGATCGTCTGGACGTTGTCCTCGTGCCCGACGTGCTGCAGGATCGTCGTGCCCAGCTCGTCGGCGACGAGCAGGTCGGCGAACACCTCGAACGGGGACCGTCCGGACGCGGCGGCCAGCGCGGCGACCGTCCGGCCGACCGCCGACGGGTCGCGCGAGCCGGAGATCTCGATGGTGTCCCATTCGACGGGGACGCCGTGGCAGCCGTCCGAGCCCTCGACCTCCAGGACGCGCCGGATGCGCTCGCGGGTCGGCGCGTCGGCGAGCCGGGCGAGGATCGCGGCGGGCCCGCCCTCGGACGCCCAGCTCGGCAGCAGCGCGGCGAGCGTGGTCGACCCGGGCAGGTAGGGGTAGGTGTCGAGGGTGATGTCGCAGCCGCCGGCGATGGCGTCGTCCAGCAGGCGCAGCAGCTCGGGGGCGCGGCCGGCGTTGACGCCGAAGTTCATGGTGGCGTGCGCCAGGTGCAGCGGGCAGCCGGACCGCCGCGACACCTCCACCATCTGCGCGTACGCCTCCAGCGCCCCGGCGCCGTACGAGCGGTGGTGCGGGGCGTAGAACCCGCCGAACGACGCCACGACCCGGCACAGTTCGACCAGCTCGTCGTCGCCCGCGTACATGCCGGGCGCGTACGTCAGCCCGCTCGACATGCCGACCGCGCCTTCGCGCATGGCGGTGGCGACGAGTTCGCGCTGCCGGTCGAGTTCGGCCTCGGTGGGCGGCCGGTCGTCCCATCCCATGGCGAGCATGCGGACCGTTCCCTGCGGGACGAGGTAGCAGGCGTTGACGGCGATGCCCTCGTCCAGCCGGTCGAGGTATTCGCCGACGCTCCGCCAGTTCCAGTCGAAGCCGTCGGGGTCGCCGTTCCAGCCCGCGACGGCCTGCCGGATCGCCGGGAGGGTGGTGTCGTCGACGGGCGCGTACGACAGGCCGTCCTGGCCGAGCACCTCCGTCGTGACGCCCTGGCTCACCTTGGCCGTGTGGTCGCGTTCGACCAGGACGTGCAGGTCGGAGTGGGAGTGCATGTCGATGAAGCCGGGCGCGAGCACCAGGCCGGACGCGTCGATCTCCCGGCGGGCGCCGCGCGGCAGGCGGTCGTCCACGGCCTCGACGCGGCCGCCGGCGACGGCGACGTCGGCGACCCGGCCGGGCGCGCCGGTGCCGTCGACCACGGTGGCGCCGCGGATCAGCAGGTCGGTCATCAGAACCACGTCCTGATCAGGTCGACCACGGCGGGGTTGTCGGCGTCCGCGTCGTCCACGACGGGGATGAGCGTCCACTTGTCCAGCGCCGTGCAGGGGTGCGACAACCCGAGCCGCACCACGTCGCCCACCTGGACGTCGGCGTCGCGGAGGAACGCGTGCTGGTCGTTGAGCGCGGTCACCCGGGCGTTCCGCACCGGCGCCGCGCCTTCGCCTCGGACGAGCTGCGGTTCGGGAAGGCCCTGGTCGAAGGGCAGGTCGCGCCGTCCGGCGTCCAGCAGCGCCAGGCCCGGCTCCGGTCGCGACACCACGCGGGCCCACGCGTGCATCGCCGACCGCAGCCGCTCGCCGTGGGCGCCGCGGACGAACGGCGAGATGGACCGGTAGAAGCCGTCGTCGTGGACGATGTACGCGCCCGACCGCAGCACGACCTGCCCGTCGAGCCCGGCGAGCACGTCCACCACCTGGTCGAAGAACGCGCTGCCGCCCGCCGTGACGACCGGGTCGTCCACCTCGTACGCGAGGCGCCCGTGCAGGGCCGCCATGCGGCGCAGGTACGCGTCGACGGCGGCGCGTCCCTCGTCGGACGCGTCGTGGGCGAGCGCGCCCTCGTAGCCGGCGACGCCCGCGAGCCGCAGGGTCGGCGCCTTGCGGACGGCCTCGGCGACGGCGACCGCCTCCTCGTCGTCGCGCACGCCCGTGCGGCCGCCCGGCCCGCCCAGCTCGACGCACACGTCCACGGGGCGGGACGCGTCCGCCGCGCGCAGCGCCTCGTCCATCAGCTCCACCGACCGGGCGTCGTCCACCCACGACAGGAAGCGGAACTCGGTGTCGCGTTCCAGTTCCCGCGCCAGCCAGGCCAGGCCGGCCGGGTCGAGCAGCGTGTTGGCCAGCAGCAGGGTCCGCACCCCGAACGCGCGGCCGACGCGCAGCTGGGGAAGGTTGGCCAGGGTGATGCCCCACGCCCCGGCCTCGAGCTGGCGGCGCCACAGGGCGGGCGCCATGGTCGTCTTGCCGTGCGGGGCGAGGTGCACGCCCGCGTCCCGCGTCCAGGACGCCATCAGGCGGACGTTGTGGTCGAGGGCCCCGGCGTCCAGCGTCAGCAGCGGCGTGCCGAGGTCGTCGAGCGTCGGCCGCGTCCGCAGGTACTCCTCGACGGTCGTGCCGTCGGCCGCGGCCGGGATCGCCTTGAACCGCCAGTCGAGCCGCTCGTTCCCGAGCGCGTCGACGGCCCGGTCGTCGATTGCCATTCCCACGCTGACCTCCTTCATTGCATATAGCGCAACATCGATTGCACAATATGCTGCTGCGGTTGTAGCATCCTGCCGCGACACGGGTCAATGGAGAGGGCGATGAGCCAGAGCCTGGGACGGGCGCTGCGGATCCTGATCGAGCTGGGCGAGGGCCCGCGCGGGCTCGACGAGCTGGCCGCCACCGTCGGGGTGCACAAGACGACCGTCCTGCGACTGCTGCGCACGCTGGAGGAGGAGCGGTTCGTCTACCGCGACGGCGACCACCGCTTCCACCTGGGCCGGCGCATGTTCGCGCTGTCGGCCGCCGCGCTGGAGCAGCGCGAGATCCGCGGCGTGGCGGCCCCGCACCTGGCCCGGTTGAACGAGGTCACCGGGCAGACCGTCCACCTGGGCGTGTACGAGGGCGGCGAGGTCGTCTACCTGGACAAGTACGACTCGCGCCACGCCATCCGCATGTACTCGCGGATCGGGCTGCGCATGCCGCTGCACGCCACCGCCATCGCCAAGGTGCTGCTGGCGGACCTGCCCGACGGCCGCCGCGAACGCGTCGTCGGCGACATCGACTTCGTCCGGTACACGCCGAACACCATCACCGACCCGGACGCGCTGCTCGCCGAGCTGGCGCGCGTGGCCGAGCAGGGCTACGCCGTGGACGACGCCGAGCACGAGACGTTCATCCGCTGCGTCGCCGCGCCGATCCGCGACGTCACCGGGCGCGTGGTCGCCGCCGCGTCCATCTCGGTGCCGGACGTGGTGCTGCCCCGCGAGCAGGTCATGGACCTGCTGCCCGAGCTGCTCGCCACCACCCGCGCCATCTCCGCCGAATGCGGATACCGCGAGGACGCCCACCGCGACCCGGTCCGCCGGGCCCCCCGCGACGAGTCCCCCCGCGGCATGTCCTCCCGCGATGAAAGGACGACGACATGAGCGACAAGACCGAGGTACGCACCGACGGCGCTCCCGCCCCCGCCTGGGTGTTCTCCCAGGGCGTCCGCAAGGGCCCGCTGCTGCAGGTCTCCGGGCAGGGGCCGCAGGACCCGGCCACCGGCGAGTACCTGTACCCGGGCGACGTGAAGGCGCAGACGCGGCGCGTGCTGGAGAACGTCAAGGCGGTCCTGGAGGCGGGCGGCGCGAGCGTCGAGGACGTGCTGATGTTCCGCGTCTACCTGACCAAGCGCGAGGACTTCGCCGCGATGAACGAGGCGTACGGCGAGTTCGTCAAGGAGAACTGCCCCGGCGGCGTCCTGCCCTGCCGCACGACCGTCTTCGTGGACCTGCCGCACGAGTCGATGCTCGTGGAGATCGACGCCCTCGCCTGCGTCGCTTAGCCGCGGCCGCGGCGCCCGGGACGGCGGGCCGATCTCGGGCGCCGCGCTCATGAGCCTCCCCCGTCCGCGCGCCCCCGCGCACTGGTCTCCTCGGTGTCGCCGTGAGGTGAGACGTTTGTGATCCGATTAGACCAGCGTGACCGATGGGGTCCCGGATAACGTGGACCTTGTGGGGCAAATCCAACTCAACATGACGTCTCGGCGTAAGGCACTGTGGCTGTTGGGCGCGGCCGGTCTGGCGGTTCTCAGCGCCGACGGCGTCCGACACGGTTCACCTCGGAAGGGGGCCCCACCGTCCGGGCAGGCCGCACAGGGGCAGCCGGTCGTGCACGCCACGCCCACGCCCACGCCGACTCCTCGCCCGGCCGCCTGGACGCAGAGCAAGCTGACCGCGGTCAACACCCCGATCCGGGAGCTGACCGACCTGTCCCCGGCGCCCCCGCCGAACACCATCGCGCTCACCATCGACGACGGCCCGCACCCCGAATGGACGCCGCAGGTCCTCGACCTGCTCGCCGAGCACCAGGTGACCGCGACGTTCTTCATCATCGGCACGCAGGTCAAGGAGTATCCGCGCCTCGCCCGCCGCATCGCCGACGCCGGCCACCAGGTGTGCAACCACACCCAGACGCATCCGCTGTCGATGACCGCCCTGTCCGCCAAGCGGCTGCGCAAGGAGATCGTGGAGGCGCACGACCGCATCGCCCAGGTCACCGGCGTCGTGCCGACGTTCTTCCGCTCCCCCGGCGGCGCCTGGTCCAAGCGCATCCTGGACATGGTCGCCGAGCACGACATGCTGCCGGTGGACTGGGCGGTCGACCCCCGCGACTGGACCCGTCCGGGCGTGGCCCGCATCCGCAAGGTGCTGGTCGGCTCCAAGGCGGGAAACATCATGCTGTGCCACGACGGCGGCGGCGACCGCTCGCAGACCGTCAAGGCCCTGCGCAAGGCCATCCCCGAGCTGAAGGCGCGCGGGCTGTCCTTCGTCGCCCTCTGACCGGTCCGGCGCGGGGCGCGCCGCGGTGCCGGGGGCGTCCCGCCGGCCCGTTCGGACCGTAAATTTTTCCCGGCAGAACGGGGCAAGGCGCAGTTTCGGGCTGTCGTCGTCCGCAGATCGTGCACTATCTTGCAGGCGAGATCAGCCCTGTGGGGGGCCGCCATGACCGCGATCCTCGTTCTGCTGTGCCTGGCGATCGCCGGCCGGGAGCTGTACCTGGCGTTCGAACGCCGGCGCCCCGTCTGCGCGCCCGAACTCGACGACATCCGCACCCAGGTGGCGGCGCTCAAGGACACCCGCGACGCGCTGGACCGCCTGCGCTCGGAGCAGCGCGCGGAAGTGCAGCGCCTCACCGAGGGGCACGCCGCCCACGACCATGCGCTGCAGCGGACGGACGCGCGCATCCGCTCGATCCTCACGCAGATCAACGAGCGCATGCTCCCGGAGGTCACCGCCCGCCTGACCGAGCAGCGCGAAGCCGTCGACCGGCTGTCCGACGAGGTCGCCCGCCTGCGCGGCCACCTGGCGGCCCGGCTCGACCAGGCGGTCGCCGCGTCCCTGGGCGCCGACCCGGTCGACACCGTCGCGGGCACCCTCACCGCCACCGGAACCGCTTCCCGCGCCGACCTCGCCAAGGTCTACGAGCACTTCGCCGAGACCCTGGGCCTGGACATCGAACTGGAGACCCCGCTCAAGGACGGCACCCGCTACTACCTCTGCGGACGCAGTCCCCGCGACTTGGAACGCGAGTTCTTCGACCTCCTTCACGTTCTCGGCGCCGACGCGCCGCCGGCCCCCGCGGCCGCTCCGCCCCAGGACGGCGGACCGCACGTCTTCGCGGCCGCCCTGTCCGCCCAGGCACCGGCGCAGTCCCACTCGGTGGACGGCGACGCTCCCGCGAACGCGCTTCAGGAGCACTCCCAGCAGGCGCCCGCCGACTCCGCCGCCGCTCTGAACTCCGCTTCCCCGGACACGACCGCACAGCCCGCCTCCTCGGTGGTGGGGGCGGCGAAGGAGCTGCTGGCGTGCCTGGGCTCGTTCGAGACCGGGTGCGCGCAGTTGGGGCCGCTGGTGGTCGTCCGGACGCAGGACGACATCACCTGCGGCGTCTTGGCGCTGGCGCAGTTGCGCAGGGGCGACGTCGTCGACGTGCTGCACGACCCGGTCGCCGCGGCGGCACGTCTGCGGGACCTGCCTCCGGGACGCTTCCGCCGCCTGCCGATCACCTGACGACTTCGGTCCGCCCCGCGGACGGTCCGGCGCGTCGCCGGGGTCAGCGGTGCGGCGTCCAGGGGAAGGCGGGCGGGCGGCGCTCCAGGAAGGCGGCCACGCCTTCGTCCGCCTCGCCGGACGCGGCGGCTTCGGCCTGCCAGGCGCGGGCCGTCTCGTCCGCCGGCCGTCCCGCGGCGGCCGCTTCGATGATCTCCTTGGCGGCGAACTGGGTCAGGAGCGAACGGGACGCGAGGGTGCGCGCGAAGTCCGCCACCCGGGCGTGCACGTCGTCCGCCACGACCTCGTCCACGAGGCCGACGCGCAGGGCGTGGGCGGCGTCGATGAGCTCCGCCGAGTACACCAGGTACTTGGCGGCGGACGGGCCGACGAGGCGGACGAGACGGACCGTGGCCGACGCCGGGTAGACCAGGCCGAGCCGGGCCGGGGTGACGCCGAAGCGGGCGGAGGAGGCGGCGAACCGCAGGTCGCAGGCCGCGGCGAGCTGGCAGCCGCCGCCGACGCAGACGCCCTCGATCGCGGCGACCGTGGGTTTGGGGAACGCGGCCAGCGCCGTCTCGGCCACCGTGGAGGGGTGCCCGCGGTGGCGGTCGTCGGTCAGCTCGGAGATGTCGGCGCCCGCGCAGAAGTCGCCGCCCGCGCCGGTCACCACGACCACGCGCACGGCGGGGTCGGCGGCCAGCCCGTCCAGCAGCCGCGGCAGCTCCAGCCACATCGCACGCGTCATGGCGTTGCGCTTGTGCGGCCGGTCGATGGTGATCGTGGCGACGCCCGACGCGGCGTCGACGGCGAGGCGCAGTCCCATCCGTCCCCTTCCGTGTGGCCTCGGGCAATCGTACGGACCGGAAGATCCGGGCTTCGGCCCGCCCGCCTTTCCGCTCGGCCGCGGCCGCGGTCGAATACCGCGCCGCGTGGAGGGAATACCGGAGCGGTCCCGTGTGCTTTAATGAATGAGCGCCTGTGTTGATGTCCGATTGAGTCGGCCGCTCTGGGTGATCCCTTGCGGCAGTGGCGTTTCCTTCTTCGCGTGGGCCATCTGAGCGCCCGGTGTTCATGTTCAGCGGCTCGATCCCGCAGGGTCGAATCTTCCTCCCCCTCCCGTACGTAGAACCGAGTCGACGGGAGCCGTCTCCGGAGTGCCGCGGCCTTCCCGCGCACTCCCAGAAGGGATCTTCATGCCCTCCACCGCGACCATCACGACGGAGCGCACGTCCGTCGCCGAAACCCGGCCCGCCCGTACGAGGAGGCGGACGGCGAGGCGGAACCGTGCGCCCCAGACGACCGAGACCTGCGACCAGCCGGCAGTCCCCTTCGAGGGAGTGCTGGACGTGCGCGACAAGCACGCGTTCGTCAGGACGAGCGGTTACACGCCCGGCCCCGACGACGTCTACGTCCAGCTGGCGCAGGTCACGGCCCACCACCTGCGTCCCGGCGACATCGTGGCCGGGACCGCGCGACCGCCCCGGCAGGGGCGCGACAAGCACCCGGCCCTGGTCGAGGTGCACAGCGTCAACGGCGCGCCCGTCGAGGAGGCGGCGCGGCGGCCCGCGTTCGCCGAGCTGACGCCGCTGTTCCCGAACGAGCGGCTGCGGCTGGACACCGGCGCCGTCGCGACCCGCGTCATCGACCTGGTCGCGCCGATCGACAAGGGGCAGCGCGGCCTCATCGTGGCGCCGCCCCGGGTCGGCAAGACGATGATCCTGCAGGCGATCGCCGACGCGGTCGCCCGCAACAACCCCGAGTGCCACCTCATGGTGCTGCTCATCGACGAGCGGCCGGAGGAGGTCACCGACATGCAGCGGTCGATCCGCGGCGAGGTGCTGCACTCCACGTTCGACAAGCCCGCCGAGCAGCACGTCGCCCTGGCCGAGCTGGCCGTCGAACGGGCCAAGCGGCTCGTCGAGCAGGGCCGGGACGTGGTCGTCATGCTCGACTCCATCACGCGGCTCGGCCGCGCCTACAACCAGCTCGCCCCGTCCAACGGGCGCATCCTCGCGGGCGGCGTCGCGACGAGCGCCCTGTACCCGCCCAAGAAGTTCTTCGGGGCCGCGCGCAACATCGAGAACGGCGGCTCCCTGACCATCCTGGCCACCGCGCTGGTCGAGACCGGCTCCCGCATGGACGACGTGTTCTTCGAGGAGTACAAGGGCACCGGCAACATGGAGCTCAAGCTCGACCGGGGCCTGGCCGACAAGCGCGTGTTCCCCGCCGTGGACGTGGAGGCGTCCGGCACGCGGCGCGAGGAGCTGCTGATGTCGCCCGAGGAGCTGGAGCTGTCCTGGCGGCTGCGCCGGGCCCTGCAGGGGCTCGACCGGCAGCAGGCCGTCGAGGTGCTCTTGGAGAGGATGAAGGGCACCTCGTCCAACGCGGAGTTCCTGCTGCGCATGCGGCAGTCCGAAGCCGCCGCCTGAGCATCGGCCGCGCGGCGTTCACTCCTTGTGGAAGGTTCCCAGGATCGTCTCGAAGAGCTTCCGGCTCGCCGTCCACTGCGAGCCGGGGGCGAAGAAGGACAGTTCGAAACCGGCCACTCGGGTGCGCAGCATCCGCATCGCGACCTCGTCCGTCCAGGTGAACTCCCATTGCGCGGCGTCGCGGGCGACGCCGGGCGCCGCTTCCAGGCGGATCCTCTGATAGCCGGGGTATTCGGCCGCCGCCACGGCCTGGCGTTCCGCGGCGCGCAGGCCGCTCAGCGGATCTCCGGAAACGGGTGCGACGGTCAGGCCGCGCCTTGTGCGCGGGTCGGTCCATTGGACGAGCTCCCCGTGCCGCCGGCGCTTCCAGTCGTCGGGGACCGCGAGGCTGTATCCGCCGCTTTCGTGGTAGCGGACGGTGTGCGCCGGCGTGGTGACGGCGGCGTACTCCTGGGCGGACTGCGCGGCGGCGTCGTGTCCGGCCATCGCGACGGCGGTGTCGGTCTCGTGCGCCGCATGCCATCTGGCCGTCACCGTTCCCAGCGCGACCATCGCGACGGCGCACGCCGTCACCAGCCCTACACGGGGACGGGCGCCCATGCCGAGCAGCAGCGCGGCGCTGCGCGCCGACAGCGCGCCCCGCAGGGCCGTCCACAGTTGTTTTCCCACACGCAGCGGCATCAAGTTCCTTTCCTGGTTGCGCGCGCAGCGCAGCAGCCAGGCCGTTTCGGCCGGAGAGAGCCGTTCCTCCGGGTTCTGGCGCAGCAGTCCCTCGATGACGGGCGTGAGGGGACCGGCGCGCCTGGGCGGCTCGTACTCGCCCAGCAGCACCGCCACCATGGACGCGAGCGCGTGGCAGCGCAGGAACGGCGAGTCGCCCTCCACCGCCGCGTACAGCGTCGCCCCCAGCGACCACATGTCGGAGGCCTCGGTGCCCCGCTCCCCGCGCACCCGCTCCGGCGACAGGTACGCGGGCGACCCTTGGATGCCCGCCACCAGCGTGTCGCCGTCCCGTCCCCCGTGCAGGTACACGGCCAGGCCGAAGTCGGCGAGCAGCACGCGGCCGTCGTCGCACAGCAGCACGTTGCTGGGCTTGACGTCGCAGTGCAGGATCCCGACGCTGTGCGCGGCGCGCAGCACCGACAGCACGGCCGATCCGATCTCGGCGGCGCGGCGCGGACTGAGCGGGCCGTCCTCGGCGATGACGCGGTGCAGCGACCGGGCCCGCAGGTACTCCATGATGATCCACGGCCGGCCGTCCTCGATGACGACGTCGTGCACCACGACCACCCCGGGATGCCGCAGCGCGGCCGTGGCGCGCGCCTCGTCGATGAGGCGGCGGCACAGCACCCGGCGCTCCCCGAGCGTCAGCCCTTCGGGCAGCCGCACCTCCTTGACGGCCACGTCCCGGTCGAGCATCTCGTCGTAGGCCCGCCACACCGTGCCCATGCCGCCCCGGCCCACCACCGAGAGCAGGTGATACCGCTGTGCGAGCGGAATCCACCGATCTCCCCCCATGGGGTGGTTATGCGCGCGAACCGCACCAAGGCATGCCCCCCGCGCCGGAAGGATTTTTTGACCGGTGTCCTACCCGGAGAACCTCCTCCATTGCCGTTATCATTGCCGTCCCCTGCAACGGCCGATTCCCTCAAAAGGGACATACAAGACGCCTTGCGCGCGGTCGCGGAATGGCTTCCGGAAACGCCTCGCGCGGGCGGCGACGGGTCACGAGGCGGTGCCGTCGATGACGCTTCTCGCCCAGGCGTAATCGGACTTGCCGACGGCGGTGCGCTTCACCTCGTCCACCAGGGTGAGACTGCGCGGCAGCTTGTAACCGGCCAGGCGCCCCCGGCAGTGCTCGTTCAGCTCCTCCAGCGTCGGCGACGCGCCCGGACGCGGCGCGACCACGGCCGCCACCCGCTGCCCGAACCGCTCGTCCGGCACGCCCACGACCACCGCGTCGTACACGTCGGGGTGGTCCTTGAGCGCGACCTCGACCTCCTCCGGGTACACCTTCTCCCCGCCGGTGTTGATGACGAGCGAACCGCGGCCGAGCAGCGTGATGGTGCCGTCCTCCTCCAGCACCGCGAAGTCGCCGGGCACCGACCAGCGCACGCCGTCGTCGTCGGTGAAGAACGTCTCGGCCGTCTTCTTCGGGTCGTTGTAGTAGCCGAGCGGGATGTGGCCGCTGCGCGCGAGCCTGCCGACCTCGCCGGGCTTGACGGGCCTCAGATCCGGGCCGAGGACGGTGATCTCCGGCTTCATCTGGAAACGGGCCGTGCCCTCCTTGGCGCCGACGGACGGCCCGCACGTGCCGGTCTCCGAGGCGCCGTAGTTGTCGAGGAACACCAGGTTCGGCAGGTGCGCGGTGAGCTCGCGCCGCGCCGTCTCGGTCAGCGGGGCGCCGCCGGACGCGACGGCGAACAGCGGCGACGTGTCGTACCGGCCCGTGGCGAGCTCGCGCGCGACCGGACGCGCCATCGCGTCGCCGACGAGCATCAGCACGTTCGCCTGTTCTTCGGCCAGCAGCCGCAGCGCCCGTCCCGGGTCGAACGCGCGGTCGGTGTAGAGCACGACCTTGGCGCCGCTGAACAGCCCCATCAACGCCACCCACTGCCCGGCGCCGTGCATGACGGGCGCGCAGTCCAGCACGGCCATGGGCGGCCGCTCGGCGCTCTCGACGATCTGCTCGGGGCTGCCGATGGGGTCGCCGAGGACGTTCCCGCCGCCGAGCGCGGCGAAGAAGATGTCCTCGCAGCGCCACTCGACGCCCTTCGGGTATCCGGTGGTCCCGCCGGTGTACATGATGTACCGGTCGTCGCTCGACCGTTCGGGGAACGGCGTCTCCGGCGCGTCCGCCAGCGCCTTCTCGTACTCGACGGCGCCGGGCACCTCGTCGTCGGAGCCGTCCTCCAGCACCACCACGTGCCTGAGGTCGGGCAGGTCGCCGCGGATCCGCTGGACCCGGGTCAGCAGCGACCGCTCCCCGATCAGCGCCACGGACCGGGAGTCGGCCAGGACGTGCCGCAGCTCGCCGGCGACGTACCGGTAGTTCACGGGGATGGGCACGGCCCGGATCTTGTAGGCGCCGAACATGCTCTCGATCCACTCGGCCCGGTTGTAGGCGAGGATCGCCACGTGCTCGCCGGGCCGCACCCCGGCCGACGCCAGATGCCGTCCGACGCGGGACGCCCGTTCGTCCAGTTCGCGATAGGTGTGGCGGACTGATCCCGCGACCAGGGCCGGGCGGTCCGGACCCGCCTGCGCCAGGAGTTCCAACAGATCGGCCAGGTTGTAGCTGCGCGCCATGGCACTACCTCGCGACTCGGGGGGTGGGCGAGCGCCGTCGCTCCCGTGCCCCTCGATCATCGTGCGCCGCGCCCGTCCGCTCAATACTTGCTGACACTTCGTCCAATGAGATGGATCACAGGCCGCGACATGTCCGATCCGTCACATCCGCCCTGGTGGCGGCGGGTGCCGACGCCGCACGAACTCCCAGGTCAACCGCCTTTGTGGGGTCTGCCACATCCGGCCAACCCGCTCGCCCTTACGCGGCTCTTATCTGGGCGACGGCATCCTTGACCGTAACGATTTGGCATCAGACCGGGGGTAGCGGTGAGCGCAGGCACGATGGCGTGGACGCCTCCGACATGGGAGGAGATCGTCAACGAGCACTCCACACGGGTGTTCCGGCTGGCGTACCGGCTGACCGGCAACCGGCACGACGCCGAGGACCTCACCCAGGACGTGTTCGTCCGCGTCTTCCGGTCGCTGTCCTCCTACAGCCCCGGCACGTTCGAGGGGTGGCTGCACCGCATCACCACCAACCTGTTCCTGGACCGGGCCCGCCGCAGGCAGCGCATCCGGTTCGACGCCCTCGGCGACGACGCGGCCGAACGCCTGCAAGGCCGCGAGCCCGGCCCCGCCCAGACCTACGACGAGCGCCACCTGGACGCCGACATCCAGAAGGCCCTGGACGAGCTGCCTCCCGAGTACCGGGCGGCCGTGGTGCTCTGCGACATCGAGGGCCTGACCTACGAGGAGATCGCCGCCACCCTGGGGGTGAAGCTCGGCACCGTCCGCAGCCGCATTCACCGCGGCCGCGCGCAGCTGCGCGCCGCCCTGGAGCACCGCCGCCCCGCCGACGCCGTCCCGGCCGCCAGCACCTCCTCCTGACCCTGAGGGTGTCAACAGCCCGCACTCCCCCAACGCCGCCCACCGCCCCAGATCCCCCGTTCCACCCGCCACCACGTCACGCGCGGACGCCAAGGAATCTCGCAATACGAGATATCGACGTCGTGCGGCCAGCACGCGCAAGCTTTGACACCCCCGAACGAGAACCCCGCACGGCGCCGCCAATCCCGCGCCACCCAAGCCGCACCGCCCGGGGAATTGCGTGAGCTTCGACAGGGCTCGGTCGAGGTCGCCCCGCGCGATGATTTCCCAGAGCATGCCGTCGTCACGGTGATCGCACCGCTCCATGGAGCGCTGGACGTCCGCGTCGGGCAGCCCGTCCGCAGGCGCGGTCCCGAGACTGCGAACGGGGCGGCGTGGGTTGGGCGGTGTGTGTGGAATTTCGGTCGTCCCTTCCGGCATCGTTTGACAGGCGCTTGAAGGCTCAACTAATGTCGGCCGGAGACAAGTCGTTGAAACTTCAAGCATTTGGAGATCGTCATGACGAGCATCGCCACCGTCGCGCCGGGGCTGACCGCGGGGACCTGGAACATCGACCCCGCCCACTCCGAGGTGACCTTCAGCATCCGGCACCTGATGACCAAGGTGCGCGGCAGCTTCACCGAGTTCTCCGGCAGCATCGAGATCGCGGAGGAGCTGGCCAAGTCCACCGCGACCGCCGAGATCAAGATGGCGTCGCTGGACACCCGCAACGCCGACCGGGACGCCCACGTGCGCTCGTCCGAGGTGCTGGACGTCGAGAACCACCCGACGATGACGTTCGCCACCACGGGCGTGCGGGCCGAGGGCGACGGCTACTTCGTCGACGGTGAGCTGACCATCCGGGGCATCACCCGGCCCGTCACCCTCGAGGTCGAGTTCCACGGCGTCGGCGAGGACCCGTGGGGCGGCATCCGCGCCGGGTTCTCCGCCACCACCACGATCAACCGCAAGGACTGGGGCATCGAGTTCAACGTGCCCCTCAAGGGCGAGGGCGCGCTGCTCGGCGACAAGGTCGACATCCAGCTGGAGGTGCAGGCCGTCCGCGCCTGAGCTCCGCTCACCCGGGGCCGTCCCCGGCCGCGCACGGCGGCCGTCGCGGGCGGCCCCGCGGCCGTTTCAGGCGGCCGTCGGGTTCACGCCTTGGTCATCTCCAGGGGCAGGGACAGGGCGAAGCGGGCGCCGCGGGGCCAGTCCTCGACGCGCAGCGAGCCGCCGTGCGCCTGGGCGATCTCCCGGGCGATCGCCAGGCCCAGGCCGGCGCCGCCGGCGTCGCGGCTGCGGGCGCTGTCCAGGCGGGTGAACCGCTCGAAGATCCGCTCCCGGTCGACGTCGGGGATGCCCTGCCCGTCGTCGGTGACGCGCAGCACCGCCTTGCTCCCCTCGCGGACCACCTCGACGTGCACGCGGGACGCGGCGTAGCGCTCGGCGTTGTCCAGCAGGTTGCCCAGCAGCCGCTCCAGCTGCACCCGCACCCCGCGCACCCGCACGTCCTCCCTCAGATCCGTGCTGATCTCGAGCCGGGACGGGGGGCGCCGGGCCAGCCCGGAGGAGGTCAGTTGGCCCAGGTCGATGCTCTCCTGCACCGCGCCGACGGTGCCGATGCGGGCGAGCAGCAGCAGGTCGGCGACGATCGACTGCAGCCGGTCCACGTCGCGCAGCGCCGAGCGGATCGCGGCGCGCAGGTCGGTGTCGTCGGGGTGCATCGCCGCGTCCTCGAGCTTGGCCCGCAGGCCGGCGATGGGGGTGCGCAGCTCGTGCGAGGCGTCGGAGGCGAACTGGCGCTGCCGCGCCACCGCCCGCTCCAGCCGTTCGAGCGTCTCGTTGGCGGTGCGGGCGAGCTCGGCGATCTCGTCCTCGGCCTCCGACTCCGGCACCCGGCGGCTCAGGTCGGTCGCGCTGATCTCGGCGAGCTGGGTGCGGATCTGCGCCACCGGGCGCAGGGTGCGGCCGACGACCCGCCAGGTGATCCAGGCGACCGCCGCGCTCAGCGCCAGCACGGCCGCGGTCAGCGCCGCCTCCAGCAGCCCGTTGACCAGGTAGCCGGGCAGCGGCCGGGCCGCGTACACCACCGCCGACTCGGGCGAGGTGTCGACCCGGATCGCCTCGATCGCCATGCAGCGCGGCAGCCGGGGGTCGTCCGGGCACTCCACCGAGTCGTGGACGCGCCGGTCGGGGGTCGGCCACGCGCGGCTCAGCGGCGGGTAGCGGGAGGCGGCCCGGGTGGCGTCCAGCACGCGGCCGCCGGGGCCCACCACCTGGACCAGCACCCGGCCGCCGGTGAAGTCCGGGATCGGGGTGCGCAGCGCCCCCTGGCGGACGGCGGCGCTGACGCGATGACCGGCGGTCTGGGTCTCGTCCAGCAGGTGGGACTTGGCGGAGGTGCGCACGGCCAGGTCGATGCCGACGGCGAGCGCGCCGAACACCAGCACGGCGAGCACCGCGGCCACGATCGTGTCGCGTACCCGAATCGACCTGGGCCGCAGCCGCATGGAGCTCCCCTTGATCACTGGACGGCCCGCCCGCCCGTCCGTGGACGCATCCCATTACAGAGTGTCACGTACCGCCGTATGCACGACACGCGCTCGATTCAACGTACCGCCAGTGCGGAGGGGAAAAGACCAGGCCAGCGGCCGACACCGGGGCGCCGCCCGACGCGGCGCCGGGACCCCGCGCCCGGGCGCCCCAGTGAGCACATGCACACCAAACAGCCTTAATCAGGTTCAAAGGGTTTCGTCCACGCCCATATCGGACATCCGCATGATGACACGCCGAGCGACATCTAGGGCGGACACACATGGGCAGGGACGTTGCAGCGGCCAAGATCAGCGGCGAGGACCGGCGCCGGTACCGGGAGAAGGTGCGGCGGTGCCTGGATGTGCTGGCGCGAATGCTGGGCGAGTCGCAGTTCGATTTCGAGCGCCCGCACATCGGAATGGAGATCGAACTGAATCTGATCGACGGCCGCGGCGATCCGCAGATGCGCAACGCCGACGTGCTGAAGGCGATCGCCGACCCGGCCTGGGCCACCGAGCTGGGCCAGTTCAACCTTGAGATCAACATTCCGCCGCGGATGCTGGGCGGCGCGAACACCGGGGAGCTGGAACAGGAGGTGCTCGGGCATCTGGAGCGCGCCGACGCGCGCGCCCGCGAGATCGGCGCCCAGCTGGTGATGATCGGCATCCTGCCGACGCTGCGCCGCTCGGACATCGGCGAGGAGTCGATGTCGGCCAACGACCGCTACAAGATGCTCAACGACCAGATCTTCGCCGCCCGCGGCGAGGAGATGCGCATCGACATCGACGGGCCCGAGCCGCTGGACATGCACGCCGACTGCATCCTGCCGGAGGCCGCCTGCACCAGCGTGCAGTTCCACCTGCAGGTCAGCCCGAACGAGTTCGGCGCCTACTGGAACGCGGCCCAGGCGATCGCCGGCCCGCAGGTGGCGCTGGCGGCCAACTCGCCGTTCCTGTTCGGGCACCGCCTGTGGGACGAGACCCGCATCACGCTGTTCGAGCAGGCCACCGACACCCGGCCGGAGGAGCTGAAGGCGCAGGGCGTGCGGCCGCGGGTGTGGTTCGGCGAACGCTGGATCACCTCGGTGTTCGACCTGTTCGAGGAGAACACCCGCTACTTCCCCGCGCTGCTGCCGCTGTGCGACGAGGAGGACCCGCTGGACGTGCTCGAGCGCGGCGGGATCCCGCAGCTCGGCGAGCTGATGCTGCACAACGGGACGGTGTACCGCTGGAACCGCCCCGTCTACGCCGTGGTCGACGGCAAGCCGCACCTGCGGGTGGAGAACCGGGTGCTGCCCGCGGGCCCCACGGTCGCGGACGTGATCGCCAACGGCGCGTTCTACTACGGGCTGGTGCGGATGCTGGCCGAGGACGAGCGCCCGGTCTGGACGCGCATGTCGTTCACGACGGCCGAGGAGAACCTGCACCGGGCCGCCCGGCGGGGCATGGACGCCCGCCTGTACTGGCCGGGAATGGGCGAGGTCCCGGTGGCCGACCTGGTGCTGCGCAGGCTGCTGCCGCTGGCATACGAGGGCCTGGACCGGTGGGGGGTCGACCCGGTCCGCCGCGACCGCCTGCTCGGCATCATCGAGCGGCGCTGCGCCACCGGCCGGACGGGGGCGCGCTGGCAGGTCGAGACGGTCCGCGCGCTGGAGGAGAGGGACGGCGCGCCGCGGCAGGAGGCGCTGCGGGAGATGGTCCGGCAGTACGTGGAGGGGATGCGTTCCAACGAGCCCGTGCACACCTGGCCCGTCGCCGCGTGACCCGCGCTCGTCGCGTGGTCCGCGCGGTCGGCGCGGTCGGCGGCGCGGTCGGGTCGTGAGGCGGGAGCGGACGGTCACGCGGCGCAGGCCCCTCTGACCCGCCGTCCGGGTGCCCGGGCGGCGGGTCACGAACGCCCGTCGGGCCGTCGCGCGTGCGCCTCGATCTCCGCCGGTCTCGGGACGGTCGGCGAGCGCGCCGGGCGGTTCGCACTGCGTCCGCCCCCCGGCGGCCAGGGGTCAGCGGCGGAAGGTGACGACCTCGGCCGCGTCGCCCACCGCCTCCTTGGCCGCCGGGATCACGGGGCCGCGCGACCCCTCCGACAGCAGCGCCCGCGCCCGCAGCACGATCTCCAGGTCGAACCGCAGGTCCGGGTCGAGGAGCTGGTCGCCGAACAGCTCCTCCAGCTGCCGCAGCCGGTAGCGCACCGTCTGCGGGTGGACGTGCAGCCGCATCGCGACCTCGTTGGCGTTGCGTCCCGACTGCAGCCAGGCCAGCAGCGTCTCGGCCAGCCGGTCCTGCTGGCTGGCGCGCAGGTGCGCCAGGGGCGCCAGGCGCATCCGCGCCAGCGAGGTGATCAGCTCCTCGTCCTGGAAGAGGATCAGGGTGGACATGTGGTCCACGCTGCGCACCACGCCGTCGGCCTCGATCACGCCGCGTTCCACCAGGCCGAGCGTCTTGCGGGCCCAGTGGAACGACCGCGCCGCCTCGGTGACCGGCACGGTGGGGCCGACCACGGCCAGGCAGCCGCTGAGCGCCCGGTCGATCAGCTTGGCGCGGCCCGGCCCGTCCGGGTCGGGGATGATCAGGCTGGGGGTGCGGCGCTCCAGGTCCACCAGGATGTCGGGCGGGAAGGCCGGCTGCCGGGCGTCGGCGCCGCGGCCGCCGAGCGCCACCGCGGCGACGGTGCGGGGCACCGGCCAGTGGGCGGCCGCGGCCAGGTCGGCGATCGCCTCCAGGGTGGCGGGGGGATCGGCGAACAGCAGGTCCACCAGGCGCTTGCGGCGGCGCTGCATCTCTCCGGCCACCGCCGCGCGGGCCTGCGCGTACCCCTCGGCGGCGGCCGCGGCCAGCTCGTCCTGGAACAGCATCATGGCCTCGCCGACCGCGCCGAGCGTGCGGGAGGACACCCCGAGGCGGACCGCGGCCGCGGACAGGCGGCGCCAGGCCACCATGGCGCCGACCCGCATCGCGGTCTGCATGGCGTCCAGGCTGCGGCCCTCCCCGGCCTCGCCGCGTCCGATGGCGCGGAAGAAGTCGGTGACCTGCCCGGATTCGTGTCCGGGATCGGCCACCCGGTCGACGAAGTAGTGCAGGACCCGCTCGACCGCCAGCCGCAGGGTGCCCGAGTACGCGCCGTCGCCGGGCCGGTCGTACTCCCGCACCCGGGTCCGGATCTCCTCGATCATGTCGTCGGCGACCTCGTCGAGGTGGGGCCGCATGTGCTCGGCCAGCTCCCGAGGCAGGTCGGCCCAGGGGCGTCCGTGAGCAGCGGTGGACCCGTCGTCGGCCACGCGCGCCTCCCCGTCGTCCGCGCCCCTCAGTTACCTTCCGGACACGAGGGGCAATTACTCACTTACGCGACCCGTGTGGTGCAAATCATGTCCTCTTGGACAGCCGACCGCCAGGCATCCGTCAGGACTCGACCAATTTCGGCCAAACGAAATATGCATTTGTTACATCCCGTGCGGACGAGGTCGCATTCCGCGGGCGCTTCGCGGGTAGTTGACACATCGGTCAGGACGGGGGCGCGCCGCCGGCGGACGTGCGCCCCCGGTCGTATGCGGCGAGGCGGCTGCGGCCCGCCCCGCGAGCCGCCCGAGCGGGAGGTCGGCAGTGTCCACTCCATCGAGGCCCACGAGAACCGCCAAGGCGCTGGCCGAGACCGGCCGGGCCGTCGACGACCGCTTCGGCGCCGCCGGGTTCGGGCGCAAGGCGATGCGCAAGGCGTTCCCCGACCACTGGAGCTTCCTGCTGGGCGAGATCGCGCTGTACTCGTTCGCGATCGTCGTGCTCACCGGGGTGTACCTGACGCTGTTCTTCAAG
The DNA here is from genome assembly GCA_003001795.1 of Actinomadura viridilutea. Lineage (GTDB taxonomy): Bacteria > Actinomycetota > Actinomycetes > Streptosporangiales > Streptosporangiaceae > Spirillospora > Spirillospora viridilutea. The sequence continues at coordinate 219,623 of PVNI01000005.1, forward strand.
CCCAGCATGACCGAGGTCGTCTACAACGGCTCCTACGCGCCGCTGCGGGGCGTGCGGATGAGCGAGGCCTACGCCTCGACCCTGCACATCAGCTTCGACGTGCGCGGCGGGCTGCTGATGCGGCAGCTGCACCACTGGTCGACGATCATCTTCCTGTCGGCGATCGTCGTGCACCTGCTGCGCAACTTCTTCACCGGGGCGTTCCGCAAGCCCCGGGAGCTGAACTGGGTCATCGGCGTGGTGCTGTTCATGCTCGTGATGCTCAACGGGCTGTTCGGCTACTCGCTGCCGGACGACCTGCTGTCGGGCACCGGCATCCGCATCCTGGAGGGCGTGATCGAGTCGATCCCGCTGGTCGGCTCGTACCTGCTGATGTTCGTGTTCGGCGGCGAGTTCCCCGGCACGGAGATCATCCCGCGGCTGTACGTGACCCACATCCTGTTCATCCCGGGGATCCTGCTGGCGCTCATCCCGCTGCACGCCATCGTGCTGACCTGGCGGCAGACGCACACCCAGTTCCCGGGCAAGGGCAGCACCAACACCACCGTGCAGGGCGGCCCGTTCTTCCCGGTGTTCATCGCCAAGACCACCGCGTTCTTCCTGTGGACGTTCGCGGTCACGGCGCTGCTGGCCGCGTTCTTCCAGATCAACCCGATCTGGCTGTTCGGCCCGTACGACCCGGGGGCGATCAGCGCGGGGTCGCAGCCCGACTGGTACATGGGCTTCCTGGAGGGCGCCCTGCGGATCATGCCGTCCTGGGAGATCAACTTCTGGGGCCACACCCTCCCGATGAGCGTGCTGATCCCCGCGCTGGTCGTGCCCGGCGTGCTGTTCGTCGGCCTGGCCGTCTACCCGTTCCTGGAACGCTGGATCACCGGCGACGACCAGATCCACCACCTGCTGGACCGGCCCCGCGACGTCCCGGCCCGCACCGGCATCGGCATGGCCGGCGTGACCGCCTACGGCCTGCTGTGGCTGGCCGGCGCCAACGACATCATCGCCAAGACCTTCCACATCCCGCTGTTCTGGACGACCTGGTTCTTCCGCGTCACCTTCCTCCTCGGCCCGATCCTGGCGTTCGCGATCGCGTACCGGATCTGCCTGGGCCTGCAGCGCCGCGACCGCGAGCTGCTGGAGCACGGCCTGGAGACCGGGATCATCCGCCGCACCCCGTCGGGCGAGTACATCGAGGTGGAGCACAAGCTTCCGCACGAGGAGATCGCCGCGATCACCGACCCGCGCCCGTCCCCCGCCCGCGCTCTCGGACGTCCCCCGGAGGCGGGCGTGGAGCCTCCCGAGACGCGCAGCCGCCTCGGACGCGTCCGGGTCGCCCTCAACCGCCGTTTCCGGGAGGACCTGGCCGCCGTCCCGTACACCGGCGACGGAGAGGGCGAGGCGCCCAGCCTGCGCAAGGCCCTAGAGGACCAGAAAGAGCGGTAGCCTCGGCGCGCCTTTTCTCGCGGTCTGCCGAGGCTAGGCCGCTGTTCGCTGGGGGCTGCATCCGGCCGTCCCGGTGCCGGCCCGTGCGATCGCGGCGGCGAGGCACGTGCCTTTCCCGGACGGACGCGATGAGCCGTGGCCGGCGATCTTCGTCCACGGGAAGGCCCTCTGCCGTCATCGACGATCGTGTGTGGTGGCGTCCTCTCACCCCCGGGGGACAGCGGTCTTCAACGTCGCCGCCACGTCCGGAGGGTCCGGCCGTCCAGGAGGGGTTCGCGGTCCCCGAAGACCCAGGGACGGGGGCCGGTGGTGAAGTCGGTCGGGTAGCCGGGGTCGAACTCCACCGCCGCATCCAGGCGGTCCAGGGCGTCCGCGGGCAGGGTGACGCCGAGGGCGCCCAGGTTGTCGCGGAGCTGCGCGGCGTTGCGGGAGCCGATGATGGGGTGCACGGCGGGAGAGCGGGTGCGGAGCCAGGCGATCGCGACCTGCGACGCGGTCGCGCCCAGCTCCTCGGCCACCTGCTGGACGGCGCGCGCGGCCCGATGGTCCCGCGCGGTGAGCGACGCCGGGTCGAGCCGGCTGCCGGACGGGGCGCCGCCGGGTCCGGTGTACTTGCCCGACAGCACGCCGCCGGCCAGCGCGCCATAGGCGGCGACGCTCAGGCCGTACGCCTCGGCCATCGGCAGCAGTTCCCGTTCGATGTCGCGTTTGAGCAGGCTGTAGGGGACCTGGATGCCCGCGAACGGGGTCCAGTCGCGCCATTCGGCGAGGGTGTTGGCGCGCGAGACCAGCCACGCGGGAAGGTTGGACGCGCCGACGTACAGCACCTTCCCGGCGCGGACGGCGTCGTCCAGCGCCCGCATGGTCTCCTCGATCGGGGTGTGCTCGTCCCAGGTGTGCACCCAGAACAGGTCGATGTAGTCGGTGCGCAGCCGCCGCAGGCTCGCCTCCAGGGACAGGGTGAGGTTCTTGCGGTGGCTCCCGCCCGCGTTGGGGTCCCGGGCGTCGCGGGTCAGCGTGAACTTGGTGGCCAGCACGAACCGGTCGCGGCGGTGCCGGAGGAGGCGCCCGAGCACCTCCTCGCTGTCGCCGTACGCCGAGGCGGTGTCGATGACGTTGCCGCCCGCGTCCGCGTACAGCCCGATCATCTCGTCCGCCTCGTCCGGACCGGCGAAGGTCATGGCGCCCAGGAACAGCTCCGAGACGCGCAGCCCGGTCGGCCCGAACAGCCGGTCGCGCATCACGCCGCGTCCGCCCGCGGACGGTGCGGCGGAGCCCGTGTCGATCTCGTCGGCGGTGAAGGTCATGCGTCCACTGTGCGCGGGCGGGCCGGCGCCGGGGAGGCCGGGATGAGACTGGCCCTGACAGGGCCACGATCCGGCTCCGTACACTCGGCCCGTGAGCGACAACCAGCTGGGCGCGTTCCTGCGCAGCCGCCGGGAGGCCGTCACCCCGGGCGAGGTGGGTCTGCCCGCCGGGCCGCGCCGCCGCACGCCCGGACTCCGGCGCGCCGAGCTGGCCACCCTCTCCGGGGTGAGCGTCGACTACCTGACGCGGCTGGAACAGGGGCGCGACCGCCGCCCGTCGCCGCAGATCCTGGCCGCGCTCGCCGACGCGCTGCGGTTGTCCCCGGACGAGCGCGTCCAGCTCCGCAACCTGGCCAAGGCGGCCTCCGGCGCCGACCTCCTGTGCCCCGGGGCCGTGCCGCCCGAACGGCAGGTGCGTCCCACGATGCGGGCGCTGCTCGACCGGCTGGACTCCACTCCCGCGGTGCTGCTCAACCGGCTCGGCGACGTCCTGGCCCACACGTCCTCCTACGAGCGCCTCGCCGGGCCGATCGGCCTGCTGGACGGCGAGCCGCCGAACCAGGCCCGGTTCGTGTTCGCCGACGGGCGGGCCCGCGCCGCCTACCCCGACTGGGACCGCGTCGCCGACGAGCGGGTCGCCGCCCTGCGGGCCGCGTCCTCGCCGAACGACCCGTACTTCGCCCACCTCGTCGATGAACTGACCGTCCTGGCCGGCGCGCCCTTCACCCGGCGGTTGCAGTCCCCGCCGGCCGCGCCGCGCCGCACCGGCGTCGAACGCCTCGTCCACCCCGACGTGGGGGAACTGCGGCTGGCCTACGAGGTGCTCGACTCCGAGGGCCAGCGCCTGGTCGTCCACCTCCCCGCCGACGACGCCACCTCCGCCGCCCTCGATCACCTCGACAACCGCCGGCCCGGCGCCCTGCGCGCGGTACGGGGCTGAGCGGCTCGCCTGAAGCGCCGCGGCGGGGCTCTCGGCCCGCGCGAGGAGTCACGAGACCCCGGGCATGCCGGTGCGCCGTCGTCTGCGGGACGGCAGTCCACGCGGGCGTTCCGGCAGCGGCCTGAACCCGGCCCGTCATCGGCCCGTCGAACCGGGTACCGGTGCGACGGGAGGGTGCCATGCGGGCGCAGGAGCAGCTCTGGGGAATCCCCGACGTCGCCTTCCTGAAGGGCGCCGCGATCCTGGGCGTGCTCTTCATCCTGGTCGCGGGCGTCGTGCGTTTCCGGCTGCGGCGCGGCCACCCGCCGACCCGGCCGCTGCACCCCTACGAGGTCGCCTACCTCACCGGCGGCGGGCGCCACGCCATCGCGGCGTCCCTGCTGTCGCTGCGTCTGGACGGCGCCGTCCGCGCCGATCGTCCCGGCGGCGACCTGCACGTCGCCGGCGAGCGGCGGTCGGCGGACACGCCGCTGGACGAGGCCGTGTACGAGGCCGTCCGCAACCGCCGGGCGCGGACGGTGGCGGCGGTGGCCGCGGACGCGACCGTCAAGGACGCGGTGAAGGCGCTGCGCGACGGCCTGATCACCCAAGGCATGATCATGGACGGGCGTCGCCGCCGTCTGGCCCGGCTCGCCGCCGTGCCGCTGTGGCTGGTGGCCGCCGTCGGCATCGCGCGTCTGGCGTGGTACACGGCCGACGCCAGGTTCTTCGGCGGCCCCGACGTCCCGACCGCCGCATTCCTGAACATCTGGCTGGCCGCCGGACTGGCGATCCTTTACGCGATGACGCTCGGCGACCCCGAGAAGACCCGCGCCGTCGAGGCCGCCCTGAAGGACATCCGGCAGCGGCACGGCCACCTGGACCCGCGCATGTTCCCCGCCTGGGCCACCTACGGGACCCCCGCGGCCGCCATGGGCGTGGCCCTGTTCGGCACGGCGGCGCTGATGAGCATCGATCCGGAGTTCTCGCAGGCCGCGGGGCTGGGACGGCTTCTGCAGTTGGCGGGCCGCGCGTCGGCGTCGGGCGGCATCGGCTACGCGGGGCCGTCCTGTTCGTCCACCGCGTCGGTCTGCTCGTCCAGCGGTTGCGGCGGCGGCTCTGGTGGAGGCGGCGATGGATCCGGCGGCAGCGGCTGCGGAGGAGGCGGCGTCTGACGCCCGCCCGGAGCCTCGTCGCACCTCGGACCGAGAAGCGGTCAGGTTCTGACCGCTTCTCCTGCGACGCTGGTCACCGACGGGCGGTGCGGCCGACTCCGCGGCGCGACCGCCCGGCAGAGGTGAACCGAGAACCCGAGGAGCCGCCATGTCCGCCGGTGCGACCGTCCTGGACACCCGGACGCTCAACCGCGCGACGCTCGCCCGGCACCTGCTGCTCGACCGCGCGGACCTGCCGGTGCTGGACGCCGTGACCGTCACGCCGCTGCGCCGCCTCACCCGAGCCGAGCGCGCCGAGGTCGCCGAGGAGGGAGCCGCGCTGGCGGCCTTCCTCTCCGACGGCGCCGGCGACCGCGTAGAGATCGCCGCTGGGGTTCGACCCACGGCGTCCCCCCGTACGCGGATGCATCGCCGCCCGCGGGACGGCGGTCCACATGGGCGTTCGGCGCTGGCCTGAACCCGGCCCGCCACCGGCCCGTCGAACCGGGTACCGGTGTGCGACGGGAGGTGCCATGCGGGCACAGGAGCAGCTGTGGGGAATCCCCGACGTCGACTTCCTGGTGGTCTTCGCGCTGCTCGGCGTGCTGTCCGTCGTGGGAGCGGCCGTCGTCAGGTTCCGGTTGCGGCGCGGCCATCCGCCGACACGGCCGCTGCACCCGTACGAGGTCGCCTACCTCACCGGCGGCGGCCGCCACGTGATCGCGGCGGTCCTGATGTCGTTGCGGCTGGACGGCGCCGTCCGGGCCGCCGACCGGGGCGGCGACCTGTACGTCACCGGCGACCGGCGTGCCGCGGACACGCCCCTCGACCGGGTCGTCCACGAGGCCGTCCGCACCCGGCAGGCCCGCACCGTGGCGGGGGTCGCCCAGCACGCCGAGGTCAAGAAGGCGATCCAGGAGCTCCGCGACGGCCTGGTCGCCCAGGGCATGGTGATCGACGAGCGGCGGCGGCGCCTGGCCAGGCGCGCCGCATGGCCGCTGGTCGCGATCATCCTCGTGGGCGTCGCCCGCCTGGTGCAGTACCTGCTCGACGATCCGCCGGGCGCCCCGGTCGCCGCGATCATGATCTTCCCGGTCATCGTGGTGCTGCTGCTCCTGTACGGCGTGCTGGCGGGGCACGCGGAGCAGACCCGTGCCGTCAAGGCGGCGCTCCGCGAGACCCGCGACCGGCACGCGCACCTCGACCCGCGCATGTCCCCGGCCTGGGCGACGTACGGCATCCCCGCGGCGGCCATGGGCGTGGCGCTGTTCGGGACGGCCGCCCTGATGAGCATCGACCCGGCGTTCGCCCACGCCGCCGGCCTGGGCCGCCTCCTGCAGATGGCCGGTTCGGGGTCGCCGGGCGGTGTCGACTACGGGGGGCCGACCTGCTCGTCCACCGCGTCGGTCTGCTCGTCCAGCGGTTGCAGCGGCGGCGATGGCGGCGGCGGTTCCTCGTGCGGCTCCTCCTGCGGCGGGTGCGGCGGCGGCTGACCGGGCCGAGCGGTGTGCGGCGGGTCAGCGGCGCCGGTACAGGGTGAGGTTGTGCTCGCCGATGCGTTCGCGGAGGGCGGGGTCCTCGACGCCCTGCCCCTCCTTCTCGGCGGCGCACAGGACGGCGACCTTGCCGACGTGCCGGTTGGTCTGGACGACGCGGGCGGCCTCGCCGGTCCGCTCCAGGGGGTACACGGCGGACAGGGTCGGGTGGATCATGCCGAGCGCGATCAGGCGGTTGACCTCGACGGCCTCGGCGTAGTTGAAGCCGTGCGAGCCGATGATGCTCTTCAGCCGCATCCACAGGAAGCGGTTGTCGTACTCGTGGCGGTAGCCGGTGGACGACCCGCAGGTGACGATCTTGCCGCCGCGCTTGGCGACGTAGACGGAGGCGCCGAAGGTCTCGCGGCCCAGGTACTCGAAGACGATGCCGGGGTCCTCGCCGACGCGGCGGCGGATCGCCTCGCCGAGGATGCGGCCCGCCTTGGGGTGGCGCATGCCCTGCTCGCCCAGGTCGAGCTCGGTGCGGTTGATGACGTGCTCGCAGCCCTGGGCCCGCACCAGCGCGGCCTTCTCCTCCGACGACACGACGGCGACGGGGATGCCGCCGCCGTTCTTCACGAGCTGGACGGCGTAGGAGCCGAGGCCGCCGGTGGCGCCCCAGACGAGGACGACGTCGCCCTGCTTCATGCGGGCGCCGTGGACGCCGACGAGCATGCGGTACGCGGTGGCCGCGCACAGGGTGTTGGACGCGGCCTCCTCCCAGGTGAGGTGGGCGGGCTTGCGGATGAGCTGGTTGGCCTTGACGACGCAGTAGTCGGCGAGGCCGCCGAAGTTGGTCTCGAAGCCCCACGCGAGCTGGGTCTCGCTCATCATGCCGTCGTCGTAGGAGCCGTGGTCCTCCTCGTCGACGTAGGCCGGGGAGATCACGACGCGGTCGCCCGGCTTCCACTTGCGGACGCCCGCGCCGGTGCGGACGACGACGCCGGCCGCGTCGGAGCCGATGACGTGGTACGGCAGGTCGTGGCGGGCGCCGTGCCAGCCCTGGCGGCCGAACTTCTCCAGGAACGCGAACGTCGGCACCGGTTCGAAGATGGCCGACCAGACGGTGTTGAAGTTGATCGCGGCGGCCATCACGGCGACCACGCACTCGTCGGGCGCCAGTTCGGGCATGTCGACCTCGCCGACGTGGATGGAGCGGCGCACGTCCTTGTCGGTCTGGCCGTCGAACAGGCCCACCTCGTCCTTGCGGAGGTGGGCGGCGCGGAAGCGGGTCGGCAGCGGGCAGTCCAGCAGCTGCCGGCCGTCGGCGCCGGCGCGGACGGCGTCCAGCAGCGGATCGGACGAGGCGGACGTGACCATGGATCTCCTCGGGGTGATCGGGATGGACGGGCGGCCTCCGTGCGGGACGAGTCGACCGGGGGCTAGGGGGCCGGTGCGGTCGCGGCGCGGCCGCCGTCCTCGGCCGCGCCGACGGCGAGCCGGTGGTCGAGGTCGGCGGCGAGGACGCGCACGGCCGGCGGGTCGAGCAGGTTGAGGTGGTGCGCCCCGGGGACGGTGACGACCTCCAGGTTCGGGCACAGCGGGCCGAAGCCGTTGGTGCCGTCGAGGACATAGCGGGCGTCGTGGACCGCCCAGGGCGTCTCCTCCGGGGCGCGGTAGAGGACGACGCGGCCGTCGTAGGGCCGGGGTTCGTAGGTCTCCAGGGAGCGGGTGTCCTGGTGGGACGTGAGCTGGTGGGTCAGCGCGGCCTGGGGGATGCGGTCGGCGAGGGGCGCGGCGCGCTCCATGAGCAGCGCGAACTGCTCCTCCTCGGCCAGCCCGGACAGCTCCTCGTAGGCGAGGGCGATGTCGAGGCCGTAGGTCTGGTTGACGTAGTCGGCGAACGCGGAGTACCGGCGGGCCAGGGCGTCGGCTTCGTCGTCGACCGGCAGCGGCAGCCCGGCGTCGAACAGCGCCACCAGTTCGACGTCGCGTCCGGCGGCGGTGAGCTGCCGCGCGGTCTCGTAGGCGAGCACGCCGCCGAACGACCATCCGCCGAGCCGGAACGCGCCGTCCGGCTGCGCTTCCATCAGCCGTTCGGCGTAGCGGGCGGCGCGTTCGGTGAGGGGCGGGGCGTCGTCGAACCGTTCGAGGCCGTGGACGGGCTGGTCGTCGCCGAGCAGCGCGACGAGCTGCCGGTAGCAGGCGGTGGTGCCGCCCGCCGGGTGCGCGACGAACAGCGGACGCCGTGTCCCCGACGGGCGGAGCGGGCGGACGATCTGGCGCGCGGCGCGTTCGTCGGCGGCGCGCAGGAACTCCGCGACGTGCTCGGCGGTCGGCACGGCGAGCAGCTCGCCCCGGGTGACCGGCTCGGGGGCGGCCTGGTCGGCCAGTTCGGCGGCGACCCTCGCGACGACCTGGTCGGCCTGGTCGTCGCGTCCGCCGAGGTCGGCGAAGAAGTCGGCGGTGACGCTGACGCGGTCCAGGCCGAGCACGTCCTCGAAGATGCGGACGGCGAGGCGTTCGGCGGCGTCGCGGGGCATCACGTACCCGTCGGTCGCGTTCGCCGCGGCGTGCGGGGCGACCGGAGCGGCCGGGGCGGGGGCGTCCAGGCCGAGCTCCGCGGCGGCCCATTCCTCGAACGCGTGGACGCTGGCGCCCTTGAGCAGCACCGACGGCGGCACGGTGAGGCCGAGGTCGTGCTCGACTCCGCTCTTGATGCGCACCGCGACGAGCGAGTCGAGGCCGAGATCGGTGAGCGGGACGGACGGGTCGAGCCGTTCGGGGTCGAAGCCGAGCACCGAGGCGATCCGGTACCGGACGCGCGCGGCGATCGCGGCGCGGGCCTCGGCCGCGGGGAGGCGGCGGACCGCGTCGATGCCGGGCCAGTCGTCGGCGTCGGACCGCGCGGCGGCGGCCGTCTCGGTCAGCGCCGCGAAGTACGGCATGCCGATGATCTCGGGGAACAGTTCGACGGCCGCGGCCGGGTCGAACTTCAGCACGCCGGTGACCGAGCGGTCGGCGGCGAGCAGCGCCTCCAGCGCCTCGGCGCCCTCGTCCGGGGTGATCGGGTCGAGGACCGGCACGGACCGGCCGGCGGCGCCGCCGACGCGTGACCAGGTGCCCCAGGCGACGGCGGTGGCGGGGCGGCCGTGGGCGCGGCGGTGGACCGCCAGGGCGTCGAGCGCCGCGTTGGCGGCGGCGTAGGCGGCCTGGCCGGGCGAGCCGAGCAGCGCGGCGGCCGAGGAGTGCAGCAGGAACCAGTCCAGGTCCAGGTCCCAGGTGGCGGCGCTGAGCGCCCGCGCCCCCTCCACCTTGGCCGCCCACACCTGGTGCAGGTCGTCGGGGCCGAGGTCGGCGACGAGGCGGTCGGCGAGGACGCCCGCGCCGTGCACGACGCCGCACAGGCGGCGGCCGCCCTCGCGGGCGGCGGCGACGAGCCGGTCGGCGGTGCCGGGGGCGGCGATGTCGCCGAGGACGACCTCGACCTCCACGCCGCTCTCGCGCAGCCGGGTGATGGCCTTCTCCGCGTCGGCGTCCGGTCCCGAGCGGCCCGACAGCACGAGCCGTCCGGCGCCGCGTTCGGCGAGCAGCCGGGCGGTGACCAGGCCGATGCCGCCGTACCCGCCGGTGATGATGTACGCGCCGCCGCGCCGCACGACCCGGCGGGGGCGTCCCTGGCGTTCGGGCAGCGCGGCGCGGGCGAGGCGGGCGACGCGGCGCACGCCGCTCCGCCAGGCGACCTCGCGGGCGGCGCCGTCGCCGAGCAGCTCGGTCACCAGGTCGGACGGGCGGTCCACGTCCACGAGGGTGGCGCGCAGCGCGGTCCGTTCGAACGCCAGCACGCGGGTGAGGGCGCGGAGGAAGCCCTGGCCGGGTTCGCCGCTCTCGCCGTCCGCGACGGGCAGGGCGCGGCGGGTCGCCACCCACAGGCGCGCGGTGTCGGGGAGCGCGCGGGCGATCCCGGCGACGGTGAGGACGAGGTCTTCGTCGACGAGGTCGGGCGGCGGGACGGCCAGCACGGCCGCCGCGTCCGGCTTCGCGGGCGGTTCGGCGGTCAGGGGGCGGCGGGCGACGCGGTGGCCGCGTTCGTGCAGCTCGGCGGCGACGGCGGCGGCCAGGGCGTCGTCGTCCTCGGCGAGCAGCAGCCAGTCGCGGGGCTCCCCCGGCCCGGGTGCGGGCTCCTCGTCCCACACCACCTCGGTGATCTTGTCGGTGAGGGGGACGGGCACGTCCGCGCGCTCCACCTTCCGCAGCCCGATCTCGACGGCCTCGACGAGCACGTCCCCGTCCGGGCCGAGCAGCCGCAGCGCGCCGACCAGCCCCTCGCCGGTGTCGGTCACCTCGACGTGGACGCGTCCGCCGCGGTGCGTCGGCCCGTACACGCGCAGGCCGCCGATCGTCTCCGGCAGCCACACTCCCGCGTCGAGGCGCGCCGCCTCGTCCGACAGGACGGCCAGGCAGCGGTCGAAGACCTCCGGGTGCAGCACGTAGTGGCGGCTGCCGCGCTCGGCCCCGGCCACCTCGACGGCGGGTCCGGTCGGCGGGACGGGCTGCGGGCGGTGGTCGTCGCCGACGTCTGCGCTGGCCACCCGCGTCCACGTGCCGGCGGGGGTGAGCGCGTGGATCTCGACGCGCTGTTCCTGCTCGGTGAACGTGGTGGTGACGGTGGTGTGCTCGGCGAGGGGGAGCCTCCGTTCCATCCACAGGCCGTTGACGCGCACCCGCCGGCTGCCGAGCGCGACGGCCCCCGCGGCGAGCGCCATCTCCGCGACGGCGGCGAAGGGCAGCACGTTGTGGCCGTGGACGCGCACGTCCGCCGGCCACGGCTGCGCGGCCGTGCCGACGTCGGCGCGCCACGCGTGGCGGTCTTCGCCGGGAAGCTCGACGTGCGCGCCGAGCAGCGGATGTTCGTCGCTGCGCCGCGCCGGGCGGCGCGACAGGTCCACCCAGTGGCGTTCGTGCCGCCACGGCGACGGCGGCACGTCGATCACCGCGCCTTCGGACGGGCCGGTCAGGGGGTGCCCGTGCACGGCGAGGTCGGCGAGCCGGGTGTGGAAGGTCAGCGTGTCGTCGGTCTCCCGGCCCTTGGGGGCGCGTTTGAGCGTGTGGGTGACGAACGCCCCGGTGCCCTCCAGGGTCTCCTCCAGCGCGTGCGTGAGGAGGGCGTGGGCGTTCACCTCGATGAACGTGCGGAAGCCGTCGTCGGCGGCCGCGGCCACCGCGTCCGCGAGCCGCACCGGGTTGCGCAGGTTCGCGGCCCAGTGGTCGGCGGTCAGCGCGGGCGTGCCGTCGGCGTAGGCGCGCGGGTCGTCCAAGGCGGTCGTGTAGAGGCGGATGCCGTCGGCCAGCGGGGTGCCGGGTTCGGCGCCGACGTCGGCGAGCTGCTCGCGCAGCTCGGGGACGAGCGGGTCGACCTGCGGCGAGTGGCCCGCGCCCTCCGCTTTGACCAGGCGGGCCAGGCGGCCCTCCTCCTCGGCGCGTCGCACGATTTCAGCGATCTGGTCGGCGTCGCCGGTGACGACGGTCTGCTTCGGCGAGGAGTGGACGGCGGGGTGGACGTCCGGCAGCCCCTCGGCGAGCCGCGCCACCTCGTCGGCGGACGCGCCCAGCACCGCCATGGCGCCGCCCCCGACCAGCCGGGTCAGCAGGCGCGACCGGCGGTGGATCACCTTGACGCCGTCGGCCAGGGTGAGGGCGCCCGCGACGACGGCGGCGGCGACCTCGCCCATCGAATGCCCGATGACCGCGCCGGGCGTGACCCCGTACGACGCCCACGTGCGCGCCAGGGCGACCTGCACGGCGAACAGCGCGCACATCGCCTCCACGGGGCCGTCCGGCTTGGTGCCGGACTCCAGCAGGTCCCAGACGGCGGGGCCGCCCTCCTCGGCGAACAGCGTGTCCAGGTCGTCCAGGGCCTCGGCGAACGCGGGCTCCTCCTCCAGCAGCCCGCGGGCCATCCCCGCGCGTTGGGCGCCGTACCCGGAGAACACCCAGACGGGTTTGCCGGGCACGCCGAGCGCGGTGCCGGCGACGACGCCGGGGTGGGGGCGGCCTTCGGCCAGGGCGGTCAGCCCGTCCAGCAGCGCGGCGCGGTCGCGGGCGGCGACGGCGGCGCGCGCCCGGCCGCGTCCGTTGCGGCGGTGCAGGGTGTGGGCGAGGTCGGCGAGCGAGACGTCGTCGCGGGTGCGGAGCCAGTCGGCGAGCACTCGGGCGTGGTCGCGGACGCGGTCGTCGGACGCGTCCGACAGGGGGAACACCCGCATGGCGGCCGGGGGTGAAGAGCGCGGCGCGGGCCGCGGCGCCTCCTCCAGGACGATGTGCGCGTTCGTGCCGCCGAACCCGAAGCCCGACACGCCCGCGAGCGCGGGCCGGTCCCGGTCCGGCCACGGCGTCTCGTCGGCCGCCACCCGCAGCCGCAGGTCGTCGAACGGGATGTGCGGGTTGGGCTCCTTGTAGTGAATGCTCGGCGGGATCACTCGGTGGTGCAGCGCCAGGACGGTCTTGATGAGCCCCGCAGCGCCCGCCGCCGACTCCAGGTGCCCGAGGTTCGACTTGACCGACCCGATGAGCAGCGGCGCGTCCGGGTCGCGGCCGACGCCGAGCACCTCGCCCAGCGCCGCGGCCTCGATCGGGTCGCCGAGGAACGTGCCGGTGCCGTGCGCCTCCACGTAGTCGACCTGGCGGGGGTCGACCCCGCACGCCGCGTACACCTCCCGCAGCAGCGCCTTCTGCGCCTCGGCGTTGGGGGCGACCAGGCCGTTGGAACGGCCGTCGGAGTTGACGCCGCTGCCGCGGACGACCGCGAGCACCCGGTCGCCGTCGCGCAGCGCGTCCGACAGCCGTTTGAGCACCAGGACGCCGCAGCCCTCGGCGCGGACCATGCCGTCGGCGGACGCGTCGAACGCCTTGCACCGGCCGTCGGCGGCGGTCCCGCCCGCCTGGTCGAACGTCATGGTGATCGTCGGGGACAGCAGCGCGTTGACGCCGCCGGCCAGCGCCACGTCCGCCTCGCCGTCGCGCAGCGCGCGGACCGCCAGATGCGTCGCGACCAGCGACGACGAGCACGCCGTGTCGACGATCATGCTGGGGCCGCGCAGGTCCAGCAGGTACGACAGGCGGCCCGCGACGACGCTGAGCGCGGCGCCGGTCGCGGTGAACGCCTCCAGCGCGGCCGGGTCGGACGCGGTCAACGCGGCGTACTCGGGGGCGGACACGCCGATGAACACGCCGGTGCGGGAGCCGCGCAGCCCCGCCGGGCCGAGCCCGGCGTGCTCGAACGCCTCCCAGGCCACCTCCAGGACGAGCCGCTGCTGCGGGTCCATCACGGCGGCCTCGCGGGGGGTGATGCCGAAGAACGAGGCGTCGAACGCGGCGATGTCGCGCAGGTAGCCGCCGAGCCGCGTGGTGGCGGCGAGCCGGTCGGCCGCTTCGGGGGATCCGTCGTCGAACGGCGCCCACCGGTCGTCGGGGACCTCGCGGATCGCGTCGCCGCGTCCGGTGAGGAAGGCCCACAGGTCGCCGGGGCCGGTCAGGTCGCGGTCGCCGCCGGGGAACCGGCAGCCGACGCCGATCACGGCGATCGGCTCGTCCGCACGCGTCCGGCCCGCGGGCGCCGGGGCGGGCTCGGGGGCGGGGTCGCCCGACGTGAGCGCGGCGGCCAGCCGGTCGATCGTCGGGTGCTCCCAGACGAGGGTGGCGGGCAGGGCGCGGCCGAGCAGCCGTTCCAGCTCGCCCGCGACCGCCACCGCGTCGCGCGAGGCCAGTCCGAACTCCTCCAGGGGGCGGCCCGTGTCGACGTCGGCGGCGGGGACGCCGGAGCGGCGCGCGATCTGCTCGACCAGGAACCGGCGAACCGAATCCTCGCTGATCCGCGTGCCGTCCTGCGCGGCTCCGGAACGATCGGTGCTCTGCATGCGTGCGGATCCCCCAATGAATCCAGGATCGTTCGAAGCGGAGGGACCACCTTGACCCACAATCACCGGCGCATGATGCGCACCCAGACCACTTTTCTCCGCGTTTACTTGTCACCTTAATGACAAGACCGCACGCGCGCCGCTGTGGCCTCATGGGATAGTTGACAGAACCGCTCCGGCCACAAGGAACGGTAACCGCCCGCAAACAATTCGTCACAATAACCACACACGCTCGTAGGGGGAAGCGGCCTTTTCTCCGCGCCCGTCCGGCGGCGCCCGCGGGGCCGGGGGAATGCGCCGCGCAGGTGCGTTGACACGCGGCCGATACAGATGGGCGCTGGCGGTCGTCGCCGTCAGCGCGTTCATGATCACCATGGACAACACGGTGGTCGCCAACGCCCTGCCCACGATCATGGCCGACCTGGACCTGTCCGCCGCGGCCAAGGACTGGGTGGCCACCGGCTACATCCTGATGTTCTCCTGCCTGCTGATCGCGGGCGGGCGGATCGCCGACGTCTACGGCTGCCGGGCGGCGTTCGTGTCCGGCATGGCGGTGTTCACGGCGGCGTCCGCGGCGTGCGGGCTGGCGCCGGACGCCACCGTGCTCATCCTGGCGCGGGTGGCGCAGGGCGCGGGCGCCGCGCTGGCGCTGCCCGCCACGCAGGTCATGGTCACCGTGGGACGCTCCGACCGGCAGCGCTCCCTCGGCATGATCGTGTGGGTGGGCGCGGGCTCCACCGCCACCGCGCTCGGCCCGGCCATCGGCGGGTTCATCGTCCAGCACTGGCACTGGGGCTGGATCTTCCTCATCAACGTCGCGCCGGGCGTGCTGGTGATCCTGCTCGGCCTGGCCGTGCTGTCGGACCGGGCCGCCAACCCCGACGCCCGGGTGGACCTGCCGGGCGTGCTCATCTCCGCGACCATGCTGTTCGCGTTCACCTACGGGCTGGAGGAGGGACGCACGCGCGGCTGGACCGACCCGTCCGTGCTCAGCGTGTTCGCCCTGGTGCTGGTCGCGCTGGCGTGCTTCGTCGTCGTGGAGAGCTGGGCCCCCGACCCGATGATCGACCTGCGGTTCTTCCGCAACCGGGTGTTCACCGGGGGGCTGGTGTCGCAGATGCTCTACGGCATCGGCTTCAACGGCATGATCTTCTACTCGGCGGCGTTCCTGCAGCGCTACCTGGGGTTCAGCCCGCCCGAGGCGGGCCTGGTGCTGCTGCCGCCGTCCATCGCGATCATGGCGCTGACCCCGGTGGGGTTCTGGCTCGCGGCCCGGATCGGGCCGCGCCCGGCCATCGGCGGCGGCATGGCGCTGATGGCGTTCGGCATGTTCCTGTTCTCCACGCTGCGGCGCGGCGACGGCTACGCCGAGCTGATGCCCGGCGTGATGATCCTCGGGGCGGGGGCGGCGCTGGCCATGCCGCTGGTGATGTACGTGCTCAAGGCCGTCCCGGAGCAACGCGCAGGAGTCGCCAGCGGGATCATCAACGTGATCCGCGAGGCGTCCGGCGCGTTCGGCATCGCGATCCTCGGGGTGCTCGTGCGGGAGGTTCCGGACGCGGGCGCGAGCGCGCAGAGCCTGGAGCGGTTCCGCGAGGGCACCGCCTCCGGCCTCGTCCTCGGCGCCGCCCTCGTGCTGATCGGCGGCCTGATCTGCGGCGCGACGCTGCCCAGCAGGCGCGGCTGGACCGGCCCCAAGCACGGCAAACGCTCCCGCCCGTCCGTGCCGCCGCCGCGCCGGCCCGAACCCGTCCTCGCCGCCCCGGTCGCCTCCGGCGAGGCTCCCCGATTCGGCCGCCTGCGCCGCAAGAGCGCACACCCCCACAGCTCCACAGACGTCCAGTCGCCGCGCGGGGACGAGGCGCCGCGCCGCTTCCCCTTCCCCCCGCCGCCCCCGGGCTGGTACCTCCCGTACGTGCCGGAGGACGACACCGACCCTTGGGGCGAATGGGACGGCCCACGGCGCGGCGACGCCTGGTAAAGGAGGACCGTTGAGCCGCAGAATCGTGATCCTCGCAGCGGGGTCGCGCGGCGACGTCCAGCCGTGCGCGGCGCTCGGCCGGGCGCTGACCGCCCGCGGCCACCGCGTCCGCCTGGTCGCCGGCACCCGCTACGCCCCCCTCGCCCTCGCCGCCGGGCTCGACCACGCCCCCCTCACCGCCGACCCCACCGAGATCCTCTCCTCGGACGCGGGCCAGAAGCTGCTCGCCGGGGGCCGCAACCCCGTCACTTTCCTGGGCGGGTTCCGCCGCATCCTCGGCCCGATGGCGCAACGGCTCCTGGACGAATGCCACGACGCCTGCAAGGACGCCGACCTCATCCTCAGCCCCACCCTGGGCCTGCTGGGCCGCCACCTGGCCGAACACCGGTCGATCCCCTGGGCTCTGATCCACTTCCAGCCCAGCCACCCCACCGGCGCGTTCCCGCACCCGTTCCTGCCGCAGGCGCGCCTGCTCGGCCCTGTGGGCAACCGGGCGAGCTTCCTGGCCGTCGACCAGCTCGCCTGGCAGTTGTCCCGTCCGTTCATCAACCCCTGGCGCCGTGACAGCCTCGGCTTGGCGCCGCTGTCGACGCGCGGCCCCATGCACGAGGCCCGCCGCGAAGGCCGCCCCGTGTTGGCGTGTTTCAGCCCGAGCGTCGTACCGCGTCCCCGCGACTGGCCCAGATACGTGCACGTGACGGGCTACTGGTTCCTGGACGAGCCGTCATGGCGGCCGCCCGCCGAACTCGCGCAATTCTTGGCCTCCGGGCCGCCGCCCGTCTACGTGGGCTTCGGCAGCATGGTGCCCAAGGACCCGGACATGACCGACCGGATCGTCCGCACGGCCCTGCGATTGGCGGGCGTCCGCGGCATCGTCCACGGCGACCCGTCCACCTCGGACGACGACGTCCTCGCCGTACGGGACGTGCCGCACTCGTGGCTGTTCCCCCAGATGGCGGCCGTCGTCCACCACGGCGGCGCAGGCACGACCGCCGCCGGGCTGCGCGCGGGCGTGCCCGCGGTGGTGTGCCCGTTCTTCGGCGACCAGCCGTACTGGGCCGAACGTGTAGCGGCATTGGGCGTCGGGCCTCGCCCCGTCCCGTTCAGCAGCCTGACCGTGCCGCGCCTGGCGAACGCGATCCGCCAAGCCGTCCAGTCGCAGGACATCTGGCGGAACGCCTCCGCCCTAGGCCGCCGCATCCGCTCCGAGGACGGCCTCACCCACGCCTGCAACGTCCTCGAATCCCTATGACAGTCGCCGCAGCCCCAGGCACCAGGCCACACCGGTGCCCAGGGCTGCGGCGTTAGGAGGGCGACGGCACCCGAGTTGCCGCACTCGAGGACGCTGATTGTGGTGCCGACCGTCGTCCAGGACTAGCGACTGCCGCTCAGCACCACGCCGATCACCACTCGTCCGTCCGCGACAACGCGCCGAGCAGCCGTCGCAACGCCCACGGCCCCGGTGCGCTTCGTGCCGCCTCCGCGCCGGACGTGACAGGTCCGGCGGACGCGATGCCACCACACCACGCGGCGATGAATCCGCCGCAGCAAACACCGCCACCGCCCGCGTGGACCCGTGCGAAACCGCACCTACGTGTGGCCGAGCCTGCACAAATGCAGGCCGTGCAGCCACACTCTCCGAAGACGTGGAAAGAGCATCGCGCGAACTCGCAAGCTGTCCGGCCCACGTACGAGACGACGCCACGAGACCACGCGACGATGACTGCGCATCGGTAGGTACGGCCGCCACCGTCCGCGGCGGCTGATGCGACACCGCACTCTGACGATCGTGAGACCGGACCTCCGCATGCGGACGCAGCGCAGCCGTCGGCGGCCCGGACAGCGCACCGCCCGAACGCGCAGGTGGTTCGGTGCGTGCTGGCGGAGGGCCAGCCGGAGCCCGAAATGTGGAAGGCGCCCACAGCTCCGCCGTCATCCCGCCCACTCCCAACGCCCCGCTCGGCCACTGCGGCACGGACGCGTCCAGGCGACGCGCGAGCTCGGCCGGGTCATCCGCCTCGATCAAGTGGACGCGGCCGGAAGGGTCACGCCAGGCGCCCCACAGGCTGCCGGTGAACGCGCCGCGCCAGACCATCACCGCTGGGAAGCGCGCACGCAGCACGGCCAGCACCCGCTCGTCATCCGCCTCCGCCGCCCGTCCACCGGCGACCGGCCCGGCGGTCATGACCGCTCCTCCGGCCGCCGCGACAGGCAGGCGTAGATGTACATGGCCGCGTCGTCCACCTGCTCAGCGGGGGCGATCGGCTCCCGCCACGAGGTGAAGAACCACGGCACGCCGCCGTCGTCGGCGCGGCGCCGGCACGTGATCAGGTCGGACGGGTGCGCCGTCTCGGCGCAGCACCCGGTGACGTTCTCGTTGACGACGTGGAGCCCATCCGCCCGGTAGTCCACCGTCAGCCGCCGCGCCGCCAACCGCACTCCTAACGCGGCAAGCGGGTCGTACGAGTGCAATCCGCCCGTACGATCGTCCATAGCCAGGACCCACCTTCCTGGTCAGGCCCCGGTCGACGCCTGCATCGTCGCGTCCGGGGCCGCCTCCGTGTTCGGCGGCACCGTAGGACGCGCATAGTTGCAGAGCGTTTCCGTTCAGAAACCCTCTGTCAGATCAGGTTCATGCGCCACGCCAGTCCGCGCAGCTCACGGCCACCGAAACGGTCAAGGAGATCGGCCACGAGCTCCCGAATGAACGGGTTGTTGCGCGTCTGCTGAGGCGACAGGCGTTCCGCCTGACGCAACTCCTGGTAGATGACCTTCGGCGAGTGACCGAGCATCGCGCGGGCACGCGCCCTCTCCATGCACAGCGCCGCCCGCCGGTTTTTGGACGCCAGGAAACGCGGCTGCACCTCATCGGCATAGGTGAGCGCCTCGGCCGGTTGCTCAGCCTCCACCGCCAAGCTTGCCCGCCAGACGCCCGTGTTGGCCGGTCCGAACAGTTCAAAGGCGTTCGGGTCCTCACCGAGGCGTTCGGCGACCCGGGCGGCCTCGGCCGCATGGTCCGCGGCCGCTTGATGGTCGTTGTTGATCTGGCACGCGAGAGCACTCGACAGCCTCAACATGCCGTACACCTGCTGACCGAACGGGTCGTCCCCGATGTGCGGTTCCACCTCGTCGGCGATCCGGGGGGTGACCATGAGCGCCCGAGGCTTGTTGGCCGAGATTCGCGCATGCGCGCGCCCGAACGCGGCGGCACCACGCCACACCGGATCATTCAACATGTCCGCGGCCTGCTGCCCGCGCTCCCCTGCGATCCATGCGAGATTGGCCTCGCCCAGATGCCGAAGCATGCACGTCGCGTCAGAGCCGCACGCCTGGACGACGAGGCGCAGCGCCTCGCTCCGTGCCTGTTCGTCCCCGGTGGCGGCGTGTACATACAGCTCGCCGATAACGGATGTCAGCAGGCGAATAACGGTGGCGTAGTCAGCGTCGCGAAGTGCCATGTCGGCCTGGTGGACCTCTGCGCGCAACACCTCAAGCGGACGGGCCGGAATGTCAGGCGGATCATCAGGGGCGGCATCAAGCAGCACCCGTTGCAATCCCAGCAGGCTGTAGACCTGCCGCTCAGGTTGGACTTCCGGCGCTGGACCATCGAGCAGGTAGTCGGCCGAGACCTCAAGCGCCTCCGCGAGCGCGGCGATGTCGGATCGGCGTTCAAGACGCGTCTTGCCGTTCTCGACCTTGGACAGCCACGCCTTGGATCGGCCGACCAGACCAGCGACCGTCTCCAAACTCTTGCCACTTGCCCGGCGGGCGGCACGCACGTTCTGGCCGATGCGGCGTGCACTGTCGTCAGCGAGTCGAGCCATGGCCACCCTCGCGTGGTCGATTCGATCCTCGTCACCCACAGTACGGGGCAGAACCTCCTTCCGCCCGAAATCCTCTGTGAGCCGTCGCATCACCAACAGCACTCCCGACGCGGCGAGCGGGTCAGACAAGTGCCATCCGCGCGATCGTCCGCGCCCAGACTTCGCCTTCCTGATCAGGTCCCGGCAGTCTCGGCTGCGGCGCAGCGGCTCAGAAGCAGCCCTACATTGCGGAACAGAGGGGTTGGTGTTTCGTGTCCAGCCTCTATGAGGAAATGAGTCAGCTACCGGCTAGGCGCTCATGCGGGCGTGGAGCCGCCGCAGCGCTTCATGAACAGTCCTCCGCATATCCACTAGATGAGTCACTACGGACCTCGCCGAGGGGTGGTAACGCGTCATCTGCGGTGCCGTACGATCGGCGGCCACGAGCCGTTCAAGCGCAGTGTCGTAGTTTCCGAGTTCGACGTGCACTCGGGACATGTCGATGTGATGGTGTGCGCGACGTTCCGCCGCTAGTCCGGCCAGCAAGGGAGCCGGAATCTGCTCGTCCCGCCGGACCGCCTCGTCGAGGTCGCCCAGCTCCAATGCGATCGCCGCGCCATGAATGGCGATGTTCCCGGGGTTGAAATCGGTGCCGTGCGCGTCCAGGGAGGGCCCGCCGGCTGCCCGGCTCACCTCGACGGCCTGCTCGTAGTGCTCCCACGCGTCCGACGGCCTTCGGCCACGGGCCGAGACCACGGCCGCACGCAGATGGAGAGAGCCGAGCACCTCGGTCGCATCAAGCCTGGCCCGGTCCACTCGGCTGATCGAACGGTCGAGCAGACGGACCGCCGGCCCGTAGGCGGCGACCCCCATCATCAGCAGCGCCCGCCGGTGCGTGATCATCAACGGAAGGTGCGGGTCCTCCGACTGCCGGGCGGAGACGGCGGCGCGCTCCATGATCTGCCCGGACAGGTCGTTGTACCCGAGGCGTCGCGTGAGGGACGCCGCGATGTTGTGAGCACGGTTGAGCAGAGTCCAGGCGCGCGGGCCGCCCACCTCGTAGGCGTGCCAGGTGAGTTCTTCGATGAGGGCAGGCAGGCGGGCGCTGAGTTGGACGTGGCGTGCCTGGTGGCGCAACTGCAAAGCGGCGTCGATCGCAGCGGCCAGCTGATCGAGCGTTCGCGGCGGTACGTCCAAGTCAGGACCGACATCGACGCAGGCCATCGCGCGCCGCAGATCAGAGATTGCGCCGTGGACTTGGTCTTCATGTGGCGTGTGGCCACGGTAGGGCTGTCCGTAAATTTCCGCGGGGTCCACGCTGAGAGCCGCGGCCACAGCCGCCACGAACGCAGGAGTGGCGACCTTGTGCCCCGCCTCCACCTGCGCCAGGTGGGACCGCGAATACTTCGCACGTTGCGCCAGCCCTTGCTGGGTGAGGCCGCGCCTCTTGCGCGCCCGTGCTATGCGTTTGCCCACGTGCACGGGGGTGGCATCGTCGGACATCGGCCCTGCACCTCTCCTGCCCGGTCGCAGTCTCAGGCTACGGCGCAGGTCCGTCGTGCGTCCCGTGTGCTGACGTCCGTGGTTAGGGCGTCACGAAGCGGCTATGTGCGCATGCGGTGGTGGAGCCGCCGAAGCGGTTCGGGGAGCGTGCGCCGGACGCCTACCAAGTGAGTCACCACAGAACGCGCCGTCGGGTGGAAGGTGACCATCTGCGGGGCGATGCGGTCGGCGCTCTCCAGCCGTGCCTCTGCCTTGCTGTAGTTCCCTGTCTCCACGTGGACGCGCGACATGTCGATCTCGTGGTGCGCGCGCCGCTCGGGAGGCAGCTTCGCCAGCGTGGGCTCGCCGATCTCGTGGTCACGGCGCGCCGCCTCGTCCATGTCACCGAGCTCGACCGCGACGGCGGCCCCGTGGATGGCGACGTTCGCGGGCGTGAACTCCAGCAGATGCACCGGCGTCCCGACGCGTCCCCGGCGGATGCGTTCAGCCGCCCTCCTCCAGTAATCCCACGCCCGAGAGCTGTACTCGTCGTGGTCCCGCGCCGCGCGCGCCGCGATGATGGCCGACCGCAACTCGATCGCGCCGCCGACTTCGCCGCCGTCGGGGCTGTCGTCATCGACGTTCGCCGCTGCCTGGTCCAGCAGTTTGAGCGCGGGCTTGGGCTCGTTCAGGTTCATCAGAATCAAAGCCCGGACCAGCGTCACCAGCAGCGGCAGGTTCGGATCTTGCGACCGTCGTGCCGCGTCGGCGCCGCATCCGAGCAGGGCCAGGGCGTCACCGCTGTAACCGAGCCGGCGCGTGAGGCTGCCCGCGGCGCGGAATGCCCGAGACAGCAGTCCCCAGGCTCGCGGGTCGTCGGTCTCGTACGCCCAGTGCATGAGCTCTTCGAGCACGGCTGGGAGCCGTTCCCCGATCTTAGTGAGCTGCGCTTTGAGCATCAGCCGCTGCGCGGTGGCGACCTCGGCGGCGAGCACATCGAGACTGCGGGGAGGGCTCGCGAGTTCAGGCCCTACATCGACGTACGCCAGGACGCGACGCAGTTGGGGAACAGCCGCGTGCACATGGTCGTCGTGCCCGTACGGCTGTCCCCACAGCACGGACGGATCGACGCCCAGCGCGGCGGCCGTCGCGGCGACGAACGCGGGAGTGGCGACCTTGTGGCCGGCCTCTACCTGCACCAGATAGGACCGGGAGTAGTTCGCACGCTGCGCCAGCCCGATCTGTGTCAGGTCGCGCTTCTTCCGCCAGCGGGCGATGCGCCTGCCCACGTGCTCCGGGGTTGCGTCGTCGACCATCGACCCCTACCTCTCCTGAGCGGCCGCATTTTCAGGCTACGACCCGGGCTGCTTCTGGGAGACGGGAGAGCGATCAGCAGTTACATCACCGACGGGGCGGACGAGGACGACGTCGGCCACATGCCGTCCTTGAGCTGCGTGACGATCGGCTCATCCGACGCCACCAGCCGTTCCCATTCCTGCGGGTCGTCGCGGCGAGACAACGGCACCAGCTCGCCGTCCCGGACGACCCACACTGTCTCAGGGATGAAGAGCCGCCGGTCAACAGGCGGAAGCCCGACGACCCTGGTCACGACGCCTGTCCCGTCCCGCCGGAGGCACCGCACGCTTGTTCCTTTGCATGCTTCCCCATTGCATGCGCCCTTCTGCCAGCGTTCTCCGGACCCCGCAGCGGAACATAGCGTCACCACTCGCCCTACGCCTGTCACCCGGCGGTCCAACACGTGTCACCGTCGTTCGATGACGCTTCTCAGACCACGGGCGCCGTGTCCACGCCTCGCTATCGAGTTGACGTTGTGCTCTGACCTGGCCAGAGTGACGTTCTGTCTGTCTGTGCCGCTATGGTCACGACCGGACACGAAGGGTAAGGAAAGGGCAGAGGTGACGTTGCGTAGAGGCCTGCGCATCGCGATGGCCGCGGGGGCGTTCGTGGTGGCGGCCACCGGATGTTCAGTCTTCGGCAAGGGCGGGGACTCCGAGGGCTCGTCCGCCAACCCCAAGAGCACGGCGGCCCCGAGCGTCGACGTGAACAAGACCGTGGCCAAGGCCACCTTCCCGTCGCCGCTGGCGGACGGCGCCACGGTGGACGTCAAGATCCACGGCTTGCACAGGACCGGGAAGCTGGCCGTGCTCAGCGTGTCGCTGACGCCGCACGTGCCGGGCGAGCACGACGACGACATCAGTCCATACGACATCAACGGCAATCGCGGGCTCTACCCGTACCTGGTCGACCCGGTGAACGCCAAGCGGCATGTCGTCCTCAAGGACGCCAAGGGCGCAGAGCTCGGCTCCCATGACGTGTTCACCAACGGCCGCAACAACACGCCCATGTACCTGCGGTACACCTTCGCGGCGCCGCCGGAGAACGTGTCGACGGTGGACGTCTACATCGGGGAATGGCCACCGTTCCGCAACGTGCCATTGGAGCGGTGATGGAGCGCCGGAAGCCACGTTCGCCTCGGCCCGTCAGAGCGCTGGTGTTCCTGCTCGCCGGGGTGGTCTGCATCGGTGCGGTCGGCACCGGGTCGGCTGCGGGGACCGTGGTGGCAGACCCCAGCCCCAGTCCCCTTCCGGAGGTGCCGGACGCCAACATCCAGAAGAGCATCGTGCCGATCCAGCCGACGACCGTCGACCTTCAGCTGCCGGCCTCGATCACCCCTCTGCAGAGCGAAACCGCCTCCAACGGGCGGGTCACGGTGACCTTGGCGTCGGACGTGCTGTTCGACTTCGACAAGGCGACGCTCACCGCCGACGCGCGCCGCCGGATCGCCGAGCTTGCCGCGAGAATCCGCCAGACGTCCGGGGCGGTGCGGGTGGACGGGTACACCGACGCGAAGGGAACTCCCGCCTACAACCTGCGGCTGTCCAAGGCGCGTGCTGCGGCCGTCAAGGCGGCGCTGGAGCAGGCACTGTCCGGGAGCAACGTGCGCGTCACGGCGATCGGACACGGCGAAGCGAACCCGGTCGCGCCCAACACCATCGGCGGCAAGGACAATCCGGCGGGCCGGGCCAAGAACCGCCGCGTCACGGTGACCTTCCGCCAGAGCTGAGGTCATTGCCCTCCCACGGACGGTCGCCAAGGTCATCTAGCTGTATCGCCGCACCAACGTCCGGTGCCGCTGTTTCAGCGCCAGATTCATTGGTGAGGGTCGGATACGACTCGCGCCTGGTTTGGGGACAGGCCGCCGCGGCGGGTGTGCCCGTTCGCCACCCCCGGACACCGCGGCCGCGTGCCGTTGGCACCGGGTGCAGCAGGTCGCCACGGCCAGGCCATCGTGGCCGCTGGTCGGGCCGGCTCCTGGGGACGGCGCTTAAACGTGCCGCATCGGCTCGCAGGCCATGTGAGCGAAGCGCGCCCCGCAAGGTGCCGCACTGGTGCCCCCGTCGTCGCCACCGGATAACTGCCCTCTGCCACGAAGTGCGCGCCTGGCTTCATCGCGCCCCGGCCATGGATGCGCGTGACCACCAGCGTCGCAATCCAGGGCCGACGCACGGCGTCCCCGGCACGTCCGCCTATCGCTGTGCCACGCGAGCGCACGTCGGCCGCCAAAAGCGCATGAGCCTGCACACTGGCCGGCGCGTCCCCAAAAAGCGTGCAGGCATTCTGGCCGGGACGCTCGGCAGCTCGCGCCGCCAGGCGTCCTGGATGGCGTCGGCGCGGTCGCGCGGCGGGTCAGCGGCCGCGTTCGGCTCCGCCGTTCACCTGGATGATCTGCGCGGTGACGTGCCCGGCGCCGGGCGAGGCGAGCCAGTACACGGTCTCGGCGACGTCCTGCGGCGTCCCGGCCCGGCCGGTGTGGGTCTGGGCGATGAGCGTCGCGCGGCGTTCGTCGTCCATGGTGTCGCGGAAGAACTCGGTGTTCTCGATGTATCCAGGGGCGACCACGTTCACCGTGATGCCGCGCGGCCCGAGGGCGGCGGCGAGATCGAACGCGTACGGATGCAGGGTCGCCTTCATCGGCCCGTACGAGGTGCCGTTCGACCTGCGGAAGGCCGCGATCGAGCTGATGAACACGATGCGCCCGGACGGGTTGAGCAGATCGCGGAACGCCTCGGTCGGCAGCACCGCCGTCAGCACGTTGGCCCGGAAGTTGGCCGTCCACCGCTCCGCGACGCCGCCGAGGTCGCCGTGCCGTTCGACGTTGCCGCCCGCGTTGTTGTCCAGCACGTCGATCGAGCCGAAGCGGTCGGCCAGGGCGGCGCGCACCCGCTCGACCTGCGCCGGCTCGCTCAGGTCGGCGGGCAGCGCGGTGGCGCCCAGCTCCCCGGCCGCCTTCTCCAGGACGTCCGCGCGGCGACCGATGATCACCACCCGGTCCCCGTCCGCCGCGAAGCGCGCCGCCACCGCCCTGCCGATGCCGGTGCCCCCGCCGCTGACCACGATCGTGCGTGCCATGCCGACCCCCTGGCGTTGGATCTGAAGTCAGAGCCTCAGCCGGCTCTGGGTGGTGAGTCTTCCAGGTCGGCTCTGGGTGAAAGCCGCCGACCGGGACGAACGAGGGTCAGCAGGTGGGGCGACCCGTGCGACACGGTGACGATCTGCGCCGGTCTCCGCGTCGTGCGTGCACCGCCGGGGCCGTCCGACGCGGCCGACCGCGGCGGCTACTCGTCGTCCTCCCAGCGCAAGAGTCCTTTGTGCGGCTCGGATACGCCCTGAGCGGCGTGCCGTCGCGGGGGTTCTGACTGCCCGTTCGCCTCGGGGCGTCCCCGCCGCGTGCCGTTGGTGTCGGGCGCTGCGGCGGTCCGGTCCGGCGGGACCTCGGAGGCAGTGGGGGCGGGCTCCCACTGCAAGGGGATGGGAGGCGGAGACGTGGGGGCGGCCTCGAACACGTCGTCGCGTTCGCGCAGGTCCATGTGGGAGTGGAGACCGGCGAGGGGGCGCGGCAGCCACCAGTTGGCGGCGCCCATGAAGCGCATGGTGGCGGGGACGAGCAGCGAACGGACGAGCACCGCGTCCACCACCACCGCCACGAACATGCCGACGCCGATGAGCTTGACCACGGTGATGCCCGCCGTGCTGAACGCGGCGATGACCACGAGGAACAGCAGGGCGGCGCTGGTGATGATGCCGCCGGTGCGCTGCATGCCGACCGCGACGGCGGTCCGGTTGTCGCGGGTGCGGTCCCACTCCTCGCGGATCCGGCTGAGCAGGAACACCTCGTAGTCCATCGACAGGCCGAACACCACCGCCAGGATGAGGATCATGCTGGTGGCCTCGACGCCGCCGGTGGGGGTGAAGTCGAGCGGCCCGGCCAGGTGGCCGTACTGGAAGCCCCACACGATCACGCCGAACGACGCGCCGATGGACAGCACGTTCATGGCGATCGCCTTGAGCGGCAGGACGATCGACCCGAAGAACATGAACAGCAGCAGGAACGTGGCCGCGCCCACGAACACCGCCATCTTCGGCAGGCTGCGCATGAGGCTGGCCATCAGGTCCATCTGCGCGGCCGTGCTGCCGCCGACGTCGATGTGCAGCGGGTAGCCGTCCTTGGTGAGGGTCATCGCCCGGATGCGTTTGACCAGGTCCTGCGCCTGCGGCGCCATCGGCTCGTATTGGTGGGTGACGGAGATGCGCACGCCGCCGTACGTGCCGGAGTAGCCGGTGAAGCGGGCGTCGGTCACGCCGGGCAGGGCGGCCAGGCGCTTGCGGAAGTCCTCCAGGTAGGGCGGGATGCCGCCGCCCTTCTGCGTCGGCCGCCAGTTGCGCGGGATGAGGTCTCCGGAGACGACGACGTCGATGGGTTCGGCCGTGCCGTTGGGGAAGTCGCGTTTGGCCGTCTCCACGACGGCGCGCGTGGGGCTGTCCTTGGGCAGGACGCGCGCGTCCACGCTGGAGAACTGCACGTTGAGGAACGGCCCGAACAGCACCCCCAGGATCGCCAGCGTCACGGCGAAGTACGGCAGGGGATGCCGCATCACGCTGTGGCCGAGCCTGTACCAGAACCCCGAGTCGGGGTCGCGCTGCGCGCGATTGGAGGTGGGGCGCCGCCACGGCATGCGCCCGAACTCGACCTTGGGGCCGAGCAGCGCCAAAAGGGTCGGCAGCAGGACGGTCGCGCCGAACACCGCGACGAGCACGGTCGCGATGCCCGCCAGTCCGATCGTCCGCAGGAACATCTGCGGGAACAGCAGCAGGCCGCCGAGGGCCGCCGATACTGTCACGCCGGAGACGACGATGGTGCGTCCCGCCGTGGCGAGGGTGCGGGCGAGCGCCGCCTCGCGGATCGGCGCCAGCGTCTTCTTGTAGGCCTTCTTCGCGGCGCGGCGTTCGCGGCGGCCGCGGACGGTCTTCCACGGCTTGCCGTCGGGGACGCCGTGCGCCGCCATGCCGCGCTTCAGCTCCTCCCGGAACCGGGAGACGACGAACAGCGAGTAGTCGATGGCCAGTCCGACGCCCATCATCGTGACGACCTCCAGCGCGAAGGACGTCACGTCGGTGACGTACGTGACGGCGTGCACGACCGCCAGGCCGCCGACGATGGCGAACACCGCGACCGCCATCGGCAGCAGCGACGCGGTGATCGCGCCGAACACCAGCAGCAGCAGGACCAGCAGCGGCAGGGCCGTGATCGTCTCGGCGCGGACGATGTCGGTGACGACCTGCTCGCCGAACTCCAAGCCGAGCGGGACGCTGCCGCCGATCCGGGTG
The DNA here is from genome assembly GCA_003001795.1 of Actinomadura viridilutea. Lineage (GTDB taxonomy): Bacteria > Actinomycetota > Actinomycetes > Streptosporangiales > Streptosporangiaceae > Spirillospora > Spirillospora viridilutea. The sequence goes on from PVNI01000005.1 coordinate 247,787, forward strand.
TCGAGGCCGGGCGCGGCGAGCCGGTCCTTGATGGCCTCGTAGTCGCGCGCCTTGGCGGCGTCGCCGGGTCCGCGCAGCTTGATGGCCACGAACGTCTGGTGCCGGTCGCGGGAGACGAACGGGGCGGCGTCGCGGCCCTGGAACGACCAGTACGACATCTGCTCGGCCACCCGGTCGGTGGGCAGGCGCGCGACGGTCGTCACCACGGCGGCCATGTACCGCGGGTCGTCCACCGTCATGGTGTCGCTGCGGTACAGCACGAGGACGTCGGGGTTGGTGCTGCCGAAGTAGGTGGCGCCCAGTTTGGCGACGAGGGTCGACGACGCGTTCGGGTCCTCGAACCCGCCCTGCTTGAACCGCTCGAACACCCCCATGCCCCATCCGCCGGCCAGCACGGCGGCCAGCAGGATCGACACGAGAGCGGCCCAGCGCCGTCGGTGGATGAGACGCCCCAGCCCGGCGAGCATGGTCCTCCCGTGGTGTCGGGGCCGCCGGGTGCGGCCGGCGGCCGTGGCCCCGGCCCGCGCGGCCGGGGGCGGTCGGTCAGCCGTCGCCGCGACGCGCCTCCAGACGCCGCCGGGTGGTGGGCAACGCGCCGTCAAGGTACCGCTGCCGCGTCGCCGACCGGGCGATCTTTCCGCTGGACGTGCGGACGACCGTGCCGGGCTCGACCAGCACGAAGTCGTGGACGCTCATCTCGTGCTCGACGGTGACGGCGGCGCGGACGGCGTTCTCCACCTCGTCCGGGTCGAGCCGGGCCAGCGGGACGCGCCGGTTGCGTTCGGCCACCACGACGAGCAGCTCCCCGGAGTCCTCGCCCTGGATGGAGAACGCGGCGACGTGGTCGGGGCGGATCGCGTCGTGCGCCTCCTGCACGGTGACCTCGATGTCCTGCGGGTAGTGGTTGCGGCCGTCGACGATGATGAGGTCCTTGATGCGGCCCGTCACGTACAGCTCGCCGTTGTGGACGACGCCGTAGTCGCCGGTCTTCAGCCACGGCCCGGACGGCAGGTCGCCCGGTTCGGCGAGTTCGCCGCCGAACGTCTCCGCGCTGCGTTCGGAGTTGCGCCAGTAGCCGCGCGCGGTGTTCGGCCCGTGCACCCAGATCTCGCCGACCCGGCCGTCCGGCTGCTCGCGGCGGGTCTCCGGGTCGACGATCGCGACGAGCTGCCCCACGGGGCGTCCGCACGACACCAGCGCGGCGGAGCGTTCGGCGTCCGCGTCGCACGGGACGAGTTCGCCGCGCGTCAGCGCGTCCCGGTCGACGTGGACGACCCTGGGCGGGTCGTCGTCGGCGGCGGCGGACACGAACACGGTCGCCTCGGCCAGCCCGTACCCGGGCGACTGCGCGCCCGGCCGCAGCCCCGCCGGGCCGAACGTGTCGGCGAACATCGACAGCGTGGACGTGCGGATCGGCTCGGCCCCGTTCAGGCAGGTCACCAGCCCGGACAGGTCGAGGTCGGCGAGCCGTTCCGGGGTGGCCTGGGACGCGACGTACTCGTAGGCGAAGTTGGGCCCGGCGGTGTAGACGTTCCGGGCGGGCCGCTCGGCGATCAGCTCCAGCCAGCGCATCGGGTCCATGACGAACGACACGGGGTCGGTGTAGATGGCGTGGTCGCCTCGCACCATCGGCAGCGCCATGGTGGAGATCAGGCCCATGTCGTGGAACAGCGGCAGCCAGCTCACCAGCTCCGGGGCGGGCCGGTCGGGCGACCAGCCGGCCCACAGCTGCATCGCGTTGGCCGTCACGTTCCCGTGGGTGATCTCCACTCCGGCGGGGCGGCGGGTGGAGCCGGAGGTGTACTGCAGGTACGCCAGGTCGTCGAAGCCGATCGGCTCGTCCCGCCACTCGTCGGCGCGCGCCCGGTCGGCCTCGTCGGCGAGGACGATCTCGCGGGGCCGCGGCACGTCGTGGTCGGCGAGGAACTTCTCCACGTGCGGCAGCGCGTCCCGCGAGGTGACGATCACGGCGGGTTCGGCGTCGGCGTAGGCGCCGAGCAGCCGGTCGGCGTGGCCCGGCAGGTCCGGCGAGAACAGCGGCACCGCCACCACGCGCGCGTACATGGCGCCGAGCATCGTCATCATGTAGTCGAGCGTCTGCGGCAGCAGCAGCGCGGCGCGTTCGCCGGGCTCGGCGGTGGCGCGCAGCCGCACCGCCATGGCGCGGGCCCGCCGGTGCGTCTCCGCCCAGCTCGCGGTGATCTTCACGCCCGCGGGGTCGGCCGAGTAGTCGACGAAGGTGTAGGCGGGGTCGTCCGGCCTGTCGGCGGCCCAGCGCGCGACCCGCTCGATGAGGGGGGTGCGGCCCGAACCGCCGGGCGCCAGTTCGGGGAGCAGCGAGCCCAGTGCCATAGGTCATCTCCCGGGGGGGACGGGCCGCGCGCGGCGTCGGACGGGGCCGGGCTCGGTCGGGCAGGGGCGGGCCGACCGCCCGCTCCCGGCCGACGGGTCCGGACGGTCGGGCCTTCCCGGTCGGCTCCGCCGGTCCCGGCCGGTCCTCCGGCGCCCTCCGGGCACGCGGCAGCGGTCGTGCAGCGCGAAGTTACCCGATGGTACGGACGAAAGACATGAGCCGCCCGCACATTACCGGCCGCCGTTTTTGTCATCCGGGTGACAAACGGAATTGCCGGCGGATATGCGTTCACCGGTGGCGGTCACCCTAGGTGCGCGGGTCGTTCTCGACCGTTTTCGCGGTCGGCGGCGGGCGGCCGCCGGACGGAAGGCCGGTGCGCCGGCGCGCTCCCCCGCGCCGGCGGCACCCGGCTCAGCTCGCGTCGTCGGAGAAGATCTGCCGGACGATGCCCCGGCGGTGCCGTCCCTGGTAGGTGGTCTGCGGAAGCTCGTCCTCCGACAGCTCGGCCAGATACCGGCTCTCGGCGTCGATCAGCTGCTCCAGCTCGCCCCGGTCGAGGAACACGCCCTGGCATCCGGTGCATTCCTCGATCACCACGCCGTGCCGCTCGTGGGTGTGCAGCACCGAATCGCACTTGGGGCACTGCATTGTCGCCTTTGACATACCGGATCCCCTGTCCGTAACGCAGGCGCTTACTTCGGGCGGCCAGCTTAGTCAGGCAATTGCCGTTTTGGTATGTTTCAAGCGCCGTTCTGCCCGTCGATCCGGACGCCGTCCGCCCGTGCCCGCCCCGTTCGGACGGCCGTCGGCGGTGTCGCGGCGCGCACGCGTCGATCGCGTCCGAGGTCCGGGGCTCGCGTGGTCAGCAGGCGTCGTACCTGCGCCGGGCGGCGCGCGCCGCCATGGACTTGATCAGACGGGCGCGCAGCAGCGCCAGGCAGGTCGCCACCCACAGCAGCGCGACCTCGAGGACCACCACCATCCCCAGCACCACCAGCCACGGGGTCCCCTCGCCGCCGTACAGCCCGGCGGGGGAGACCAGCGTCATCCCCGTGTCGGAGCCCCGGCCGCCCGACGGCGCCACGACCGGGGGCGACGCGGACGGCATCGGCGGCAGCGCCGGCGCGTGCTCCTGGCTCGACGGCGACGCGGGAGCCCCGTGCACCCCGGTCGTCCTCGGCCGCGGGGCCGGCGAGTCGTCCGGCTCCCAGCTCGGCGCGCCGTCCGCCTCGCGCGGTTTGCGACTCGGCTTGTGGTTCGGCTTCTTGCTGGTGCGGGGCTTGACCGCGCCTTCGCCGCTCGGCCGGGCCTGCGGAGTGCCGCCCGGCGACGGCGCCGCGCCCGTCGACGGCCGCTTCTTCTCGTAGTCGGCCTTCGCGCGCGGCGTCTGATGAGGCCGACGCACCGTCTTCTTGGCCGTCGCCTTCTTCTTGGGCGGCTCCTTCTCGGGCCTCGACGAGTTCTTCTCTGTCGTGGACGAGCCGCGGGGCGTCGTGCCCTTCGACTGGTGCTTGGACGCGTCCTCGCGCGACTTGTCGCCCTCCGGTGACGGGGTCGACGCGTCGGGCGAGGAGTCCAGCGCACGCGGCGCCTCGGGCAGGTCCGGAGCCTTCGGCGCCTCGGGAACCTCGGGGATCTTCGGTTCCGCGGCCGTCTCGGACGTCTTCGACATCGTGCCGCTCTTGGGCGCCTTGGCGCCCTCGAGGGGCTTGTCGGCCTTGGACGTCTCGGCGGCGTTCGACCGCGGGACGCGGCCCGCCGGCGGCACGAGGCGCAGCCTGGACGGGCGGTCGACGTTGCCCGCCGTCACCACGGCGGTGAGGGTGGGGACGCGCGCCATGCGCGACAGGCGCGTCCAGCGCGGGATGCGCAGGTCGACCCGGAGCAACCGCGCCCCGTTGACGTTGCCGAGCGAGCACTGCAGCCGCCTCCCGGACGCGGCGCAGTCCTGCGGATGCCTGCCCCACGACATCGGCTCGGACGCCCTCAGCCGCAGCCGCACGTCCCTGGCCGTGGCGCCGTGCGCGCGCACCGTGAACCCGTAGGTGAGGACGTTCTCGCGGGCGAGCGCCTTGGTGCGCAGCAGGGCCGCCGAGGCCGTCAACCGCACGGCGCCGGCGCCCGCGGGCGGACCGGTGAGCAGCACCGGCGGCACCGCCAGCGCTCCGCCGAGCATCGCGGCGCCCCATCGCCGGGCCGCACGCCCGTTCGGCCGCCCGGCCCGCTTCCCCGTGCGAAGGCGGGCCCGCTGCCAGGCCCGCGCGCGTCCGAGCGCGACTGCATCGCCCTTGGGCACCCGTTCCCCCTTCGTTCGCGGTCTTGTCCGCCCGGGGGGACGGCGCCGTCGGCGCCAGGCTCACAAGATTATTTCCAGTCGATCACCCTGGGTAACATACGACGCCCCTTTCGCGCAACGAAATCCCGGCTCCATAGAATTCGGACGGTCGCGAGGAGAGGAGCCGCCGGTGGCGCAGGCGGGGAACGCCCAAGGCGGGAACGCCCAGGCCGTACGCTCCCTGGAACGCGCCTTCGAACTGCTGGAGCATCTGGCGGACGCGGGCGGCGAGATGGCGCTGTCGGAGCTGACCGAGGCGTCCGGCCTGCCGATGCCGACGATCTACCGGCTGATGCGGACGCTGGTGAACCGCGGGTACGTGCGGCAGGAGCCGTCCAAGCGGTACGCCCTCGGCCCGCGCCTGATCCGGCTCGGCGACGTCGCGAGCCGCCTGCTGGGGACGTGGGCGCGGCCGACCCTGGCCCGGCTGGTGGACGAGGTGGGCGAGACCGCCAACATGGCCGTGCTGGAGGGCGACGAGGTGGTCTACGTGGCCCAGGCCCCGTCCCGGCACTCGATGCGGATGTTCACCGAGGTGGGGCGGCGCGTCCAGCCGCACTGCACCGGCGTGGGGAAGGCCCTGCTGTCGCTGCTGCCGGAGCCGACGGTGCGGGAGATCCTGGCGCGCACCGGGATGCCCGCCCAGACCCCGCGCACCATCACCGACCCCGACGCGCTGGTGGCCGAACTGGCGCGGATCCGCGAACGCGGCTACGCGGTGGACGACGAGGAGCAGGAGATCGGGGTGCGCTGCGTGGCGGTGCCGCTGCCCGGGGCGCCCACGCTGACGGCGATCTCGGTGTCGGGTCCGTCGGCCCGGCTGACCGCCGAGGCCGTCACCGACATCGTCCCGGTCATGCGCGCCGCCGCCGACCGCTTCACCCGCGAACTCGCCGGCGGCGCGCGGGGCCCGGCGGCCGGGGCGGACGGCTAGTTGATCACCTCGCCGGGAACGGCGGCGGGGCGACCGCTGCGCTCCCAGATGACGTAGTCGCCCGCCGCCTTGCTCAGAACGGCCGCCAGCCACAGGGCGACGCCCGTGTCGTCGGCGAACCCGACGACCGGGACCAAGATCTCGGGGACGACGTCCACCGGCGACAGGAGGTAGACGAGCCCCAGCGCCAGCATGCCCAGCGTGCGCGGCGACAGGCCCTTGTACTCGCCGCGCAGGACGGCCTTCAGCATGCGCGGCACGGCGCGGACCCGCTCCCGCAGTCCCGGCGCGCCGGGCTCGAGCGTCTGGCTGTAGATCCGCCAGGCCTGGCCCGCGGCCATCGCCCTGCGTCTGCTGATCACCGGCACACCCCCGTCCGCGTCGATCCCGCGTCGATCCCGCGTCCCTCGCCCGCGTCCATCGCCCGTGTCCGTCCCCGCGGCGCGTTCCTCGCCGCGCTCACTCGTTCGACGTCCGATTCGCCGGACTTGTTCCCTTATTCGGCGGTCAGTCGTTATTCGCCCGCCACCTCGGGACGCGGCGGCGTTTGCCCAGTTCATGGAGGTGCACTCCTGCCCTCACGGGGCAGGTGGGGTTACCACAGGTGAGGTATCCGTCACTACGGCGTACGAGCTCCGGGATTTCGGCCCCATCGTCCGCCGTCCGCTGGAAACATGATCTAGGGGAACCTCTGGGTTGTGGGAGGGGCGCCGGCTCCCAATGTTCCGGGACTCCCAGCGTTTCCCGGCACGACCGGAAAGTCGAGACCGCAGGAGCTGACGCGAGCAGATGAGCGGCGACCGCCCGAACCGCCCCGACGTCGGCCGTCCGATCTCCGGTACCGCCGACGGCATCGCCTACCTGGCCCTTCCGCCGACCGCGGTGGACGCCCGGCCGGCGGGGCCCACCCGGCTGATCGTGGCCTGGCCCGGCTTCGACCCGCCGCGCACCGCGCCCGCGCTGGCCGCCGCCCTGCCGCTGACCGGCGTGCCGACCTGGCGCGTCTACCTGGAGCTGCCCGCCGTGGACGGCCGTCCGCCGAGCGGCCTGGACTCCGGCGCCCTGCTCACCTCCGAGGGCGTCGAGGCGTACGGCGCGGCGGTCGAGCAGGCCGTGGAGCGGCTGCCCGCCGTGCTCGCCGACCTGCGCCGCGACCTCGGCCTCGGGGACGGGCCGATCGGCGTGGCCGGGTTCTCGGCGGGCGGCGCCGCGGCGCTGCTGACGGTGGCGCGCGGCGTCGTCCCGGTGACCGCCGCGGCGCTGGTCGCCCCGGTGATCGCGCCCGCGAACGCCGCCCGTTCCCTGGAGAAGCGCTCGGCCCGCGAACGCGACTGGAACGAACGGGCCGGCGCGCTGGCCGAACGGCTGGACCTCGGCGCCCGGGCCGGGGAGATCGCCGGCCGCGACACGGCGCTGCTGCTCGTCGCCGGCACCAAGGACCGGCTCGTCCCGCCCACCGAGATCACCGCGCTGCGCGACCTGCTGCGGCGGCGCGGCGCGACGGCGGTGGAGTCGGCCGCCTTCCCGATGGGGCACGCGCTCGCGGCCGAGCCCGGCACCGAGGCGCGGCCGCCCATCACCGAGGCGGTGCGGGTGGACGGCGCCCTCACCGACTGGTTCCGCGACCGCCTCGCCGAGGTGAGCCCCGATCTCGGCTCCGGCCGGATCGCCTCCGACGGCGACGCCGTCGACGCGCAGGCGCCGCCGTCCCCGACGCTCCCGGACGTCGCGGCGGCGTCCCAGACCCCGGCCGACTCCGGCGCCCCGGCGGACGACCGGCCCGCGCAGGGGCAGGCGCCGGTGCGCTTCGACGGGCCGAGGGTGGAGGCCGCGAGCGGAAGCACCCGCCGTCCCGGCTGAGACCGCGGGCGCGGCCGCGGCACGCCGCCATCGGAACGGCGCGGTGGCGCCGCGGCCGTGTCGTGGCGAGCCGTGTCATGGCGAGCCGTGTCAGTCGCGAGCCAGCACCTCGTAGCGGACCGGGATGACACCGGAACCGATGCCGCCGAGCTTGGCCATCGCCGCCTTGGACAGGTCCAGGCAGCGGCCGCCGACGAACGGTCCGCGGTCGTTGACGCGCACGGTGACCGAGCGGCCGTTGTTCTTGTTGGTCACCCGGACCTTGGTGCCCATCGGCAGCGTCCGGTGCGCGGCGGTCAGGGCGTCCGGGTCGAACCGCTCGCCGCTGGCGGTGTGCTGCCCCTGCCAGTAGTACGACGCCGAGCAGGAACCGCTGCTCACGACCCGCCGCTTGCGCTTCTTCTTGGCCTTGGCAGCGGTCTTCAAGGTGTCAGGGACACCGGGAAACCTCGGTGCCTCCGTGGACGACGACGACCGCTCCGGAGATTCGGACGGCTCCGGTGACGCGGACGGCTCCGGTGACGCGGACGGCTCAGGCGAGCGCGTGCCGCCGCGGCTCGCGCGCGTCGGAGCGGTGCGCGGCGGGTCCTGAAGCGGCGGCGTGCCGGTCGGGCTTTCGGGCGCGTTCCGCGCGGCCCGCGCCGATCCGGGGTCGCGGCCGGTCGCGGCCAGCACCCAGGCGCTCCCCGCCAGAACGGCGACGGCGACGCCGGAGATGATGACGATGCTTCTGATGTGGCGTTTGAGGCGATGTTCGCCAGATCTACCCACGAAGAATCCTTTGATCGGGGACAGGGCCCCGGACGCCCGGCGTGGTCGTCACCGCCGTTCGGCCACGGCGGGCGGTCGGCACGGACGTCGTCACGTCGCGCAATCCCCCGCCGCGCACCGGTCGTCGGCCTGATCGGGGTAGACGGCCCCGCGGCCTCGCGCCGTCAGGCCCTCCGTGGGCCTCCGGCCGACCAATGCGCCATCTTCGGCGCCTCCGCACCATTGCGGAAATTCCGGCGTCCGGCAGGTGCGACGCCGGCGTGGCGCGTCACGGATGCCCAGCGGGCGCCGCACACAAGTCCATGACCGTACGGCGAAATTCGCGGAAATCAACCGGTGGGCCGCCGTCTGTGGGGTTTGTCACTCCGACATTTTGCCCGACGGAGTCGATCACATACGCACCGTGATCAGGATTCGCCACCGCTTTTGCCGCCTTTTGGAAGGTGATCACGGGGCGATAAATACAGTTCACCCGGAATGTTCACAAACAGCGAAACGGGGCGCCGCGCGGTCGCGACGCCCCGTTCGACGGGTCGGTTCAGGTGACGGGTGCGGCTCAGCTCGAGCCGTTCGCGCCGGTCACCTCCTGCGCCTGCTGCTGCGCCGGCGATCGCTGCCCGGACTGCGGCAGCAACGTGTTCTGGCCGGTCGGCTGCTCGAACAGGACCCGGGCCAGCAGCGAGCTGATCAGACCGTTCGTCGAGGTGCCGGTGTCCGCCGGCTGCACGGGCGTGCCGTCATCGGTCTGCGCGCGAGGCGTCGGCAGGGTCGCCGTCGTTTCCGACGCGGGCTCTGCATCCGTCATGGCCCCGGACGTGGGCTCGGCCTCCTTCGAACCGGTTGCCGGCTCGACCTCCTTCGTCGAACCGGTTGCCGGCTCGGCCTCCTTCGTCGAAGTGGACGCGGGCTCGACGTCCGCCATCGCCCGGACGGACTTCCCGACCGTCCGTGCGGCGGGCCGCGCCAGGCGGGCGTTCGCCGGCACGGCCGGATCCGAGCTGGTCGACACGTTGGTGTTCCGGTCGGCGACGCAGCCGTCCACGAGCCGGGCGCCGTCGAGCTCGACGTCGGCCGGCTCAGCGGCGCCGTTGCCCGACTGGCAGTTCAGCGTGACGCTCTGGTGCTGGACGTTGGGCCGCGGCCGCTGCGGGTTCGCCTCGCGGCGGGTCTGCGCGGCACGGCTCTGCCTCAGGTTGACGCCGCCTTGCAAGGAGGCGGCGCCGTTGCGCGCGGCGGACAGCATGTCGCGGACCGTCGCGGTGGACCAGTCCGCCCCCTGCTCGGCGGAGAACAGCGACGACGGGTCGCTCGGGTTGAAGGTCAGCCGGACCGGCTCGTCGCCCGGCCCTTGGACGGCGTACCCCGCCGGCGCGGCGGCGACGGTGACGGCGATGGCCACGGGGGCCAGCACCGCGCCCCTGAGCAGGCTCCTGACGGATTGATTCATCTATCCCCCCGGCGTTGGTCGTTCGACCGTGGACGTGTGCGCGCCGCGGAACCGGTTCTCGTCACCGGACGCGGCATTTGCGCACACCGACGATCGGGGACGCTAGTACGGCCCCCGTGACCGCACGGCTGATCACCAGTCCAATTGGACGACGCAGGGGAAGATTTAGCGAACCGCATATCCGCCGCGCGGATCGCGCGCGATGTCCGGGCGATCCGCGCGGCGGACGCGTTCGGGCGGCCGTCAGGACTCTTCGCCGAGGGCGATGGCCTCGTCCACCTCCTTCTTCCGGACGGCCAGTTCCTGCTCGTAGCGCTGCCGGTCGTACTTCTCGGCGATCTCCTCGTCCTGGCGCATCAGCGCGTCCAGGTCGGCCTTGGCGTTGTCCAGCACGCCCATGTCGGCGTACGCGGACTGCACTTTTTCTCCCCAAAGACCGATGTCCTTGACGCACGGGACGATGCGGCTGAAAAGCAGCGACTGGTAGAGCGTGTACATTTGCGAGTTGTCGACGTACTTCATGCACTCGTCGACGGGCAGGCCGAGGTTCTCGAACACCTCGCGCCCCTTGAAGCGGTCCCGCATGAGGTAGCAGCCCTCGACGACGAACTCCTCGCGCTCGGCCCGCTCCTTCTCGGTGAGCTCGGCGTAGTAGTCCTTGAGCGCCAGGCGGCCGAACGCCACGTGCCGCGCCTCGTCCTGCATCACGTACGCCAGCAGCTGCTTGACCAGCGGGTTGGTCGCCATGTCCCGGTACACGCCGAACGCGGCCAGCGCCAGCCCCTCGATGAGCACCTGCATGCCCAGGTAGGGCAGGTCCCACCGGCTGTCCTCCAGCGACTCGGCCAGCAGCTTGGCCAGGTCCTGGTTGATCGGGTAGTACATGCCGATCTTCTCGTGCACGAACCGGCTGTAGAGCTCGACGTGCCGCGCCTCGTCCATGGCCTGGGTGGCGGCGTAGAACTTGGAGTCCAGGTCGGGCACGGTCTGCACGATGCGGGCCGAGACGTTCAGCGCGCCCTGCTCCCCGTGGAGGAACTGGCTGAACAGCCAGGAGCCCTGGTGGCGGCCGTACTCCTGCCGCTCCTTCTCCGACATGCGGTTCCAGATGTCGGACCCGAACAGCGGGTTGACGTGCTCGGGGATGCCGATGACGTTGTACGGGTCCACCTCCAGGTCCCAGTCGATGCGCTTCTGCGCGTCCCACTGCTTGTCCTTGCCCTTCTGGTACAGGGCGAGCAGCCGGTCGCGACCGTCCTGGTACTCCCACGTGAAGCGGGTGTCGCCCGCCATGGGGACGTTCCAGGTCTCCTTGGGCACGGGGGTGGTGTAGAAGTCGAACGAAGTCACCGGGATGCCTCCTCGGGGGCGCCGACAGCACTGTCGCAGCGCGAAGGGCCATGCCGCGGGCGCGTCCCGCGGCCCGCACGGCCCACCGTTTTACAACTCTTCGTAACATGTAAAGCCGCCGGAAGGCCATACCCTCGCGCCGTCCACAAGGCACCCCACGGCGATCCACCCCCACGGATCTACACATCCACCCCCATACCGCCCACCTCCCTCGCTCGACGGCACGACCGACTCACTTCCGTTGGGATCGTGGTGCTCGACGCGTGTCGCCGTCGCGTCGGCTGTCAAAGGGACGCCATCGCCCCGGTGACCTGGGCTGACAGGAAACGCATAGCCGACTGATAGCCCCACGTCTGTTTCCTGGGATGCCAGAGAGGCCTCTCCAGCACATCGATCGAGGACTCGAGAACGGGGGATCGAATGAAGCTGAGCAGGATCACGGGGGCGCTCATCGCGGCGGGAGCGGCCCTGCCGCTGGCAGGGCTCAGCACTCCGGCGGCGCATGCCGGACGTGTCCAGGCGTCGAGCGCGCCGGCGGCTTCGGCGGCGCCGGTCAGCGCACAGGGCGGCTGCGACTGGACGGGATGCAGCGAGATCCAGAACCGGTCGAACAGGTCCGTGCGCGTGGCCAGGGACTGGTGCGGCAGCGGGGGGAACGGGACGGTCGTCACCGAAGCCTCGAGGCGCGGGCCGTTGGCCTGCCGCACCAACGCCTACAAGTCGCTGCGCCCGGGCCAGCACTCCTACACGTCCGCCTGGCACGACACCGACGCGTTCGGTGTCTCTGGCGGCTGCAGGATGGCGGTCCAGTGGAACCTGGACGGTCAGGAGAGCGGCCCGATCAAGTACTACGCCCCGCCCCGAGGCACCAACTACTGGGTGAAGGTGTCGAACATCTACGACATCGACATCGAGTCGTACACGTGCTGACGGGACGGTGGTGAGCCCGCCCGCGTAGGCGACCGGGAAACGGGCCTTCTCCTCGTCCGAACGGGGGGAAGGCCCGTCTCCCCTTCGGCGGGTCAGCGCCCCTGAAGCGCGTCCAGCGCCACGGCCTGGGCGATGACCAGGCGGCGGTCCAAGGCGGGCTCGGCGATGTCGACGACGTAGCGGTCGCGCAGCGCGAACTTCTTCTCCACCGAGAAGGCCGGGCGCCCGTCGATCGTGAAGTCGAAGTGGTACGGCCAGGCGAACGGCAGGTCGCCCACGATCGGGATGAAGTCCCAGACGCGCCGCAGCACCGCCACGACCTGGTCGCGTTCGCTGCCCGCGGCCGTGCCGACGCCGGGCTGCTCGAGATGCCAGGTGGACGACAGCAGCGACCTGCGGAAGTCCTTGCGGAACGCGCCGAGCGGCGCGCCGTGCTCGTCGGCCACGTCGTACACGCCGGCCAGGTCGATGACCGTGCGCGCCTTGAACGAGGCGAGCGGCCGCGTCTTGGTGTCGTCGGTGTAGAGGGTGACCTGCTCCTTGAACGCCACGCGCTTCTGCTGGGCGAACGCGACGAGCTCGCCTTCGGAGCCGTCGGGCGCCGCCAGCCGGACCTCGTACTGGTTCACGACCGGTCGCACCCGCTGGCGGACGAGGAAACGGTTGTGTGCCTGGAGGCGGTCGACGTCCACGTTCTGGTCCTCGGGCCGGGGGGAAGCCGTCGTGCGGAGTCTCCCACAGACGGCGGCTCAGCGGTCGCTGATGTGGTCCGCGAGGTAGGCGTGGATCAGCCGCTCGGCCTCCGCGACGATCTCGGGGTCGCCGTCGGGGTCGCGGCGGAAGGCCATCTTCAGCACCGCGTCGCCCGCCTCGACCGAGATGGCCAGCGCGCGGGCGAGGTCGGGGGTGTCGGCGACGCCGAACCGTTCGACGATCATGCGCCGGAGCCGGTCCGCCACCACCGAGTTGTTGTCGGCGTCCGAGTCGAGCAGGTGGACGTCGGCGACGTCCCCGAAGCGCAGCACCCGGAAGCCGGGCACGGTGCGGTGCATGTCCACGAAGATCTCGATGATGGCGCCGACCGTGTCCGACCAGTGCTCGAAGTCGCCCTCGGCCAGCCGCCGGGAGACCCGTTCGCCGAACTGGTCCAGGTTGCGCAGCGCCAGCGCCTGCGCCACGGCCCGCTTGTCGGGGAAGAACTGGTAGACCGAGCCGATCGCCACGTCGGCGCGCTGGGCGATGCGCGTGGTGGTCAGTCCGTCGTAGCCGTCCTCGTCCAGGATCTCGGCGCACGCGTCCAGCATCCGCTGCACGCGCTCGGCGCTGCGGCGTTGGGCGGGACGGCGGCGAAGCGGCGTTCGAAGCTCGGTCACCCGACCATTGTCGCCTTTGGCGGGCCGGGCCCGCTCCGCCAGTGACCGAGGCGGCGGGCGGGATCTGCGACGCGGAACGGTCCACTGGTGGCCTGCGTCTGGTGGGCGGCGCCGTCCGCACCTACCATCCGAACAATCTTCACGTTCCGGTCCGCGGGAGGTGCTCGGATGGGACTGCCGGACGGGTTCCAGTGGGGCGTGGCGACCTCCGCCTACCAGATCGAGGGGGCGGTGGACGAGGACGGCCGCGGCCCGTCCACCTGGGACGTGTTCTGCCGGCAACCCGGACGGGTGCGCGACGGCCACACCGGCGACGTCGCCTGCGACCACTACCGCCGCTGGGCGGAGGACGTCGCGCTCATCGCCGACCTCGGCGTGGACGCCTACCGGTTCTCGATCGCGTGGCCGCGGGTCCAGCCCGCCGGCCGCGGCCCCGTCAACCCCGCGGGCCTGGACTTCTACGACCGCCTCGTGGACGCGCTGCTGGAACGCGGCGTCGCGCCCGTCGCCACGCTGTACCACTGGGACCTGCCGCAGCCTCTGGAGGACGACGGCGGCTGGATGAACCGAGACACCGCCTACCGGTTCGCCGAGTACGCCTACCTGGCGGCCGAACGGCTCGCCGACCGGGTCGCGATGTGGATCACGCTGAACGAGCCCGTCGTCGTCACCGCGTACGGGTACGCGTTCGGCCTCTACGCGCCCGGCCGGACGCTCGGCCTCGCCGCCCTGCCCACCGCGCACCACCAGCTGCTCGGACACGGGCTGGCCGTGAACGCGCTGCGCGGACGCGGCGCCCGCGCGGTCGGCATCACCAACCACTACTCACCGGCAAGGCCCGCCGACCCGTCCTCCCCCGACGACCGGGCCGCCGCCGACGCCTTCGACACGCTGATGAACCGGCTGTTCACCGACCCGCTGCTGCTCGGCCGCCTGCCCGACGGCCTGTCCGCCGGACCGGACGACCTCGCCGCCCACGTCAGGGACCAGGACCTGCCGGTCATCGCGGCGCCGCTCGACTTCCTGGGCGTCAACTACTACCAGCCGACGCGGCTGCGCGCCGCCGCACCGGACGCGCCCCTGCCGTTCGACATGGTGCCGGAGGAGGGGTATCCGGTCACCGGGATGGGCTGGCCGGTCGCCCCGGACGCGATGCTGGCGCTGCTGCGCACGCTGCGGGAACGCTACGGCCCCGCCCTGCCGCCGCTGTACGTCACCGAGAACGGCTGCTCGTACCCCGACGAGCCCGGACCGGACGGCCGCGTGGACGACGAGGCCCGCATCCGCTACCTGGACGCGCACATCGCCGCCGTCCGCACCGCGATCGACGAGGGCGTCGACGTCCGCGGCTACTTCGTCTGGTCGCTGCTGGACAACTTCGAATGGGCGGAGGGGTACCATCCCCGGTTCGGCCTCGTCCACGTCGACTACGCCACCCAGAAGCGCACCCCGAAGAAGTCGTACGCCTGGTACCGGGATCTGATCAGGTCGTAGCCGCTGCACGGGGACGCGGCGGCCGTGCTGCGAAGACGCAGCGCGACCACCGGCTCGGCCGGATCCGCTCGCATCCGCGAGCGCCATCACCTAGTGAGGCGGTCGCCGGAGGCGTCCGCTCACGGGCGGGCGGACAGGTCCGTGCAGCCGCGCAGGCCGTTCCAGCGCTTGAGCTCCGCCTGCGCCGCGGCACCCGTCAGCAGGCGCGGCAGCCCGCCCGTGATCCGCGCGGGCTTCCACTTCGCCGCGGTGATCTTGCCGTTCTCGGCGCGCAGCAGCAGGACCCCCGAGTTGGCGGTCTGGCCGTTGGCGGAGTTGAACACGAAGTTGCCCAGGCCGTAGTGGACGTACTTGCCCTCGAGGAAGCCGCCGCCCAGCGGGATGTGCGCGTGCCCGCCGACGATCACGTCGGCGCCCGCGTCGATGAGCTGCTTGGCCAGCTCCTTCTGCCGGGGCAGCGGACAGGGCTGCAGCTCGGCGCCCCAGTGCACGTGGACGATCACCAGGTCGGCGCCCTTGCGGGCCTCCCGGACGGCGCGCACCATGCGCGGCACGTTCTTCGCCGACGCCAGGCCGCCCTTGGTGTCGGTGGCCGTCCACGCCGGGATGAGGTGGTCGTCCAGCACCTGGGTCGCGCCGACGATCGCCAGCCGGTTGCCCTTCACGGTGACCCGGTACGCGCGGTACGCCTCGTCCGCGTTGCGTCCGATGCCGACGGTGGGGAAGCCGGTCTGGCGGATCGCCTTGAGGGAGTCGCGCAGCCCCGACTCCATGAAGTCCATGCCGTGGTTGTTGGCCATGGACGTGACGTCCACGCCCGCGGCCTTCAACGCGGCGAACGCCGACGGGGGCGCGCGGAAGGTGAACTGCTTGTTCGGCGCGGGCGTACCACCGGTCGTGATCGCCGTCTCCAGGTTGACCATCGCCAGGTCCGCCGCCCGCAGCGTCTTGGCGATGGGGCCGAGCGCGGTCGACGGATCGGCCAGGCGGGCGCGCAGGTGGCCCTCGAAGTGCACGTCCCCGCCGAACGCCAGGATGATCGGCTGCTTGGCGGGAGCGGCGGTGGACGGCGGCGGGCTGGACGCCGTGGGCGTGACCGTCTCCCCTTCGGCCTCGGCCTTGCCGGGCCCGCTGCTGCACGCCGCCACGGCCAGCGCTGCCGCCACAGCGGTCACCAATACCGCATATCTAGGCAATTCCACTCAACTCCCACACTCGTCGCATAAGCATGCCATGGGTCGGCATGCCGTCTCGGCGAACGGAGCGGCAGCATGTGGCCATCTGAGGCCGCCGGCGACGCGTCGTCGCGACCGGTTTCACGGACCCGGCGGACGCCGGACCGGCTCGGCGTCGTCGGCGGCACCGTCGCTAGGAAGTCGCTAGGAAGTCGCTAGGAAGTCGATGGGAAGTCGATGGGAAGACGCGCGAGTGTCCCGTCACGTGCACGTCTCGACCAGAACGCCCGGAACCGGGGTTTAGGTCCCGGTACCCCCAGGTAGGTAACAGGGACCGCGCGGCACGGCAGATCGCGGATGTCCGGGGAGGGGCCGGTCCTCTCCTCGGGTGGTCGCGGGTGCTCGGGGCCGGTACCGTCGCCGCGAGCGAGCCGTTACGCCGTCTTTCGGGACCGCGCACCCGAGGAGGGACATGAATCGACGGACGAGCAACATCTTCCGGCGCGGCCC
Source organism: Actinomadura viridilutea (assembly GCA_003001795.1). Taxonomy (GTDB): domain Bacteria; phylum Actinomycetota; class Actinomycetes; order Streptosporangiales; family Streptosporangiaceae; genus Spirillospora; species Spirillospora viridilutea. The sequence goes on from PVNI01000005.1 coordinate 264,319, forward strand.
CCGGGCGTCCGTCCGACCGCACCCCGTGGCCATGGTCGACGGGCTGGAGCACGCCGGCGCCCTGGACCGCGTGATCCGCGGCGTGTCCACCGTCGTGCAGCGGACGCTGCGTCCCGGGCGGACCAAGGACGCGCTGCACGGCGTCCCCTTCGGCCACCCGGCCCACCCGCCGCTGACGGACCTGCCGATGGGCTGCTGGATGTCCGCGGCGGTCCTGGACTTGATGCCCAGCACCGCCGGGACGCAGCTGGCGTCCCAGGCGCTGGTCGCGGCGGGGCTGTCCACGGCCGTCCCCACCGCGCTGACCGGCCTGGCCGACTGGTCGGCGCTGCAGCGCCGGCAGCAGCGCGTCGGAGTGGTGCACGCGGCGAGCACCGCGACGGCGACGGCCCTGTACGCCGCGTCGCTGGTGGCGCGCCGCCGGGGCCGGGACGGCGCCGGGCGCGCGCTCGGGTTCGCCGGTCTGACCGCCCTGCTGGCCGGCGGCTACCTCGGGGGCCATCTGGCGTTCCGCCAGGCGGCCGGCGCCAACCACGCCGACCAGATCGCGCACCTGGTGCCGCTGGGCTGGCAGGACCTGTGCCCGATGTCGGACCTGCCGGACGGATGGCCGGTGGTGCGCCGCCTCGGCTACATCAGCCTGTTCGTCATGCGCGACGGCGAGGACGTCCACGTCCTGACCGACCGGTGCAGCCACCTGGCGGGGCCGCTGCACCAGGGCCGCATCATCACCGACGACAACGCCGACCCCTGCGTCGTCTGCCCCTGGCACGGCAGCACGTTCCGGATCCGGGACGGCTCGGTCGTGCACGGCCCGGCGACCGCACGCCAGCCGGCCTTCGAAACGCGTGTACAGGAGGGCACCGTCCAGGTCCGGCCCATCACATAGCAGCGGCAGCCGGCGCGGCGGGTCAGGCGTCGCCCCAGAGTTTGCGGACCGTCTCGTAGACCTTCTGGTTGTGCGAGATCTCGACGACGTTGCCGTCCGGGTCCTTCAGTGCGCAGATGTAGCCGACGGGGCCGGGCATGTCGCGCGGCTCCCAGTGGAGGCATCCCAGCTCGCGCGCACGCTCGGCCAGGGCGTCGACGTCGGCGCGTTCGGGCACCTCGATGCCCAGGTGCGCGAACGGCCGCAGCAGGCCGAGCTGCTGCCCCCGGTCCTTGTCGAACGCGACCAGCACCAGCACGAACGGGGTCTCGACCTGCCCCTCGTTGGACAGCCACGCGCTCTGGCCGGCCTCGTCCTCGAACCGCTCGACCACCACCAGCGGGGTGAGCGTGGTGTAGAACTCGATCGCCTTGTCCAGGTCGCCCGTCGGCAGCGCGATGTGGGTCCAGCGCGCCCGGGTCAGCCCGGCCGTCATCGCGGCTCACTCGCCTCGCGCGGGCGGCGGCCCTCCTCGTCGGTGACCGGATGCTCCACCAGCGCCAGCACCCGGCCGGCCATGAAGCGGGCCGTGCGGACCGCGCCGCCGGTGCGGGTGACCTCGCTGACCTCGATCACCCCGCGGCGGTTGCTGATCTCCACCCGGCGGCCGGCGCGGGTGGCGACGACCTCGTACGTCCGCGTCCCCGCGCCGCCGACGTCGATGACGATCTCGACCCTGTCGCCCTTCATGCACCCTCCGGATTCGAACGTCTATTCGATATATACCCGGAGGAATCACCCGCAATCCTTGCCGAGGACGCTCAGCCCACCAGGTTCACGATCGCCGCGACGCCCACGGCCACGATCACGCCGCGCAGCACCGCCGGCGGGAACCGGCGCCCGACCTTGGCGCCGATCAGGCCCCCGACGCCCGAGCCCAGCGCGATCAGCAGCACCGCCATCCAGCTCACCTCGGTGCTCCCGAACGCCCACATGAGGGTGAACAGCACCGCGGCCGCGCCGTTGACCACCGACGACAGCACGTTCTTGGTCGCGTTCAGGGCCTGCAGGTCGTCGTCCAGCGCGATGGCCAGCATCGCGATCAGGATGACGCCCTGCGCCGCGCCGAAGTAGCCGCCGTACACGCCCGCGCCCAGCACGCCCAGCCACAGCCAGGCGCCGCCGTGCGCGGAGTGCCCCTCGCGCCGGGCCAGCACCCACCGCTGGAGCCTCGGCTGCACGATCACCAGCACGACCGCGATGGCGATCAGGCCCGGCACGATGATGTCGAACGCCTCGGGGGGCAGGGTGAGCAGCAGCAGCCCGCCCGTCACCGCGCCGATCAGCGACGCCGTGCCCAGGCGCAGCAGCCGGTCGCGCTGCCCCTTGAGCTCGCGCCGGTACCCGTAGACGCCGGAGACGTTGCCCGTCACCAGGCCGATGTTGTTGGACACGTTCGCCACGACCGGCGGATAGCCCAGCGCGACGAGAGTGGGGAACGTTATCAGAGAGCCCGAACCGACGATGGCATTGATGCACCCGGCGGCGACACCCGCCGCGAAGACGGCGGCCGTGTCCAGCACGTTCACGTTCGACCCCACCCGTTTCGGCGCGTTGGCGATTGACCCACGATGGTAGGGATCGGCCGCGCCGCCTTCGGGCACGGGGTCGGTCTACGGCCGGTCGGCCGCCCGTCTTCGCGACCTCAGCGGGCGGTTCGCGCGTACCAGCGGCCCTCGCGGCGCTCCACCGTGAGCGGAAGGCCGAAGCAGGTCGACAGGTGCTCGGGGGTGAACACCTCGTCCACCTTGCCCTGCGCCACCACCTCGCCCTTGCGCAGCAGCAGCGCGTGCGTGAAGCCCTCCGGGACCTCCTCCACGTGATGGGTGACCAGGACCATCGTCGGGGCGGCGGGGTCGTCGGCGAGACGGCCGAGCCGGTCGACCAGGTCCTCGCGGGCGCCGAGGTCCAGCCCGGCGGCGGGCTCGTCCAGCAGCAGCAGCTCGGGGTCGGGCATCAGGGCGCGCGCGATCTGCACCCGCTTGCGCTCGCCCTCCGACAGCGTGCCGAACGTGCGGCCGGCCAGGTCCGCGCAGCCCAGCGCCTCCAGCAGCGACACCGCACGGGAGACGTCGGTGGAGTCGTACTGCTCCCGCCAGCGGCCGAGGATCGCGTAGGAGGCGGTGAGCACGACGTCGACGACCTTCTCGTCCGCCGGCACCTTCTCGGCCACCGCCGCGCTGGCGATGCCGATCCGCGGCCGCAGCTCGAACACGTCCGTGCGGCCGAGCTGCTCGCCCAGCACCCGGACGGTGCCGGTCGTCGGATACAGCAGCGTGGCGGCGACCTGCAGCAACGTCGTCTTCCCCGCGCCGTTGGGGCCGAGGATCACCCACCGTTCGTCCGCGTTCACCGTCCACGACAGCTCGCGCAGCAGGTCGGCTCCTCCCCGCCGGACCCCCACCGCGCGCAGGTGCACTACCTCGTCGGTCATCGCCTGCCTGTATCCCCCAACTCGCTCAGTCCGTCGGAATGAACCTATGCGATTTCCACCGCCGCGGGGACCCGCCCCAGGCCCGCAGGCCACCCCGGACAACGGCGCGCCGGTTCCTGCGATCCGACTCTGCGCCGCGTCTCGGACAGGCGATCGAACGTGTGGAGCGGGACGACCGCGGCCGCCCCTCGGGGAAGCGGGATCGCAGCGCCCTGTCCGCCCCAGCACTTATCGTGGTCACCATGTATGCAGTGGCTCGGCGGGCACTGTGAACGGGCTCGGAAGCGCGGCGACCTCGCTGGTCGCCTGGGGCAACGCGTGGCTGACCGGGCACGTCGGCCTGGACGAGGCGGTCGACGCGGTGGAGAAGTCTGCCGGGCCGCAGATCGTTCGGGGCATCCCTGGGACCGGGTCCGCGGAGCGGGACCTGCCGCTGCGGGCCGGGTTGGGCGAGCTGCGCGTCGCGGGGCTGTCGGGGCTGCGGGTCGCGCTGCCCGCCCCGGGCGACCCGCTGGGACTGACCGGGCCGCCCGACTTCAACCGGGCGGCGCTGGACGCGCGGGCCGCCGTCATCGCGGTGCTGCCGGACCGCGCGGTGGGCCTGATCCCGGCCGAGGACCGGCGCGGCTCGTCTTATGTCGGGGTGCGGTGGCAGGCCCGGGACGCGGCGACCGGCACGCCCGACGTGCCGTCGCTGCCCGAGGCCGACCGGCAGCTGCTGCTGGCGATGCGGGACGCGACCGAGGTGCTGCTGACCGTGGACGACGCCGCGTCCGGAACCGTCCCGCCCGAGATCGCCGACGCGCTGGCCGACCTGCGCGAGCCCGGACCGGACGACCACCCGCTCGCCCCCGGCTACCCGCAGCGCGCCCACCGGGTCGCGGCGCTGGCCGGACGCCTGTCGCAGGTGGTCGACCTGGCCCGGCGGCTGGACGAGCGCGGGCTGACCGCCGAGCAGATGCGGCGGCGCGGCGAGGCGCTGCGCATGCTCGACCGGGCGGTGCGGCGCGCCATGGTGGCCGCCTGCAACAGCTCCTTCGACCCGGTGCCCTGAACGCGGGACGCGCCCGGAACGCCGACGGGGCACCCGCCGCGGCGGCTGCCCCGTCCTCGAGGGAAAGCGCGGGTCGGCGCGTCAGGCGCGCACGACGTAGGTGTTGCAGATCTTGTCGCCGAACGTCTGCCGCTTGTCGTCCCACAGCGGCCACAGGAAGCCCAGGTAGCAGACGGCGCCGTCGATCGTGTGGTGGCACAGCCGGCGCAGGATGCCCCAGCCGAAGCCGATCGGCTGACCGGTCTGCGCGCTGATCACCTTGATGCCCATCTGGCGCTTGCCGATGGTCTGGCCGGTGGTGCCCTCCTGGTAGGCCAGCCACAGCGCGCCGGCGATGAACTCCACCCAGGCCAGCAGGAAGAACAGCACGCCGAGCACCGCGGCGCCGCCGCTGCCGGAGGCGCCGAGGACGCCGCCCAGGATGTAGAGCACGCCGAACGGCACGATCACGATCAGGTAGTCGATCAGGTAGGCGGCGAACCGGGAGCCCCAGGTGGCGAGCTGGCCGCTGGAGCCGTAGTAGTGGTGGTGCACCTCCTGGTAGGCGGGCTGCGCCGGCTGACCGTACGCCGGCGCCGCGGGCGGCGCGGGAGGCGCGGGCGGCTGCCCGTAGCCGGGCTGCGGAGCGGGCTGGCCGTAGCCGGGCTGGGGCGGCGCCGGCTGTCCGTAGCCGGGCTGGGGCGGCGGGGGCTGCTGGCCGTACCCGGGCTGCGCAGGCTGTCCGTACCCGGGCTGGGCCGGGGGTTGGCCGTAGCCCGGCTGCTGACCGTAGGGGTCGTAGGGGTTACCCACACTTGCTCCTTATTGATTGACCCTTGTGGTTATGTGACGCCCGCCGGACTCGGAGGGCTCCGCGCGTCTGGCCGACGTTCCGACGGCCGCCTAAACCCGCAGGAGCCCGAACCGGGCGAGTTGCCACAGCTCCGACCCCACGAGGGCGGTTCCGAGCACCCAGGCGCGGGTGCCCGGCGCGAGCGCCCACCACCGGCGCCCGAGGCCCAGCGGCGCGAGGGCGAGACCGACCGCGCCCGCGAGCGCCGCCGGGTTCGCCAGCAGCGCCCCGACCGGGCGGCCCGAACCCAGCTCGATGAACACGGTCGTGCCGCCGCACAGAGGGCAGGGGATTCCGGTGAGCCTCCGGAGGGGGCAGAGCACGCCGGGATCGTTGACACGGTGGATCCACGCCGCGCCGACGGCCGCGACGGCCATCGCCGCGACACGCAGCACCACCGCGCGAGGGCCGTGCCGCGCTGCGGTGAGGGTCCGGCCGACCACGCGGCCGAGCGCACCGACCGGCGCGCCGGCAGCCGTCGCCTCGGACTCTCCCCCCAACAGAATCCTCCGCCTCGATGCCTGGTCCGGTGACCCGTATACAGGGACCACCCCGAGGTAGGTCAAGCCGCGCCGAAAATCCGCAGCCGGACCGTTACCTCAATCGAGACGCTTGTCGCCTCGGGAAAAGCGTAGGACAAACGGGTCACCGCAGGGCCCGGTTTCCGGCGAGGTACGGGCGTCGCCGGGGCTATGGGCGGCCGTTTCGGGGAGCGGCGTCCGGGCCGATACCCGCGGAACGGAAGGGCCGCGGCGCAAGGGCGGGACCTCGCCGGGCGATGTCGATGGATGATCTCGCCGGGACGGCCGCGCGACGGCGCCTCTTCGGCGCCGCGACAACCGGTGGACACGCGACGTCCGCGAACAGAAGGAGGGACCTCCGCGACGCGCCGGGCCGAATGCGCAAAGGCACGGCGGCACGCGGCGTCCGGAACGGGGCGCACGGCCTGGGCGACGACCGCACGCCGGACGACCTGCGGGGCGGGGACCCGGCAGGCGACGGGCAGGGGCCGCCGGACGGGTCAGACGTGGGCGACCGCGCCGACGGTCACGGGGCCGTTCTGCCTCTCGATGACGTGGTCGACCTCGACGACGTCGGCGATGACGGCGGTGATGTTGTCCGGTCCGCCGCCCTCGCGGGCCAGCCGGACCAGCACGTCGATGGCCCCCGCCGGCTCGGGCTCGGCCGTCAGCACCTCGTAGATCGTCTGCGGGTCCACCACGTTGCTCAGCCCGTCCGAGCACAGCAGGTAGCGGTCGCCCAGGCGGGACTCGCGCAACTGCAGGTCGGGCCGGCGGTCCTCGCGGCCGTCCAGCACCCGGTACAGCACGTGCGCCAGCCGCGACGACTCGGCCTGCTCGGGGGAGCCGCCCTGCTGCTCGGCCTCGGCCTTGAGCAGCTCCTCCATGGTGTGGTCCTTGGTGATCTGGAACAGCTCGCCGTCGCGCAGCAGGTAGCCGCGCGAGTCGCCGATGTGGGCCAGCGCCACCGTCCGGCCCTGCCACAGCATGGCGGTCAAGGTGGTGCCCATGCGGCTCAGGTCGGGCCGCTCCTCCCGCACGATCCGCAGCTTCTCGTTGGCTTCGGCGACGGCCCGGCCCAGCGCCTCGACAAGATCGTCAATATGGGCGTCGGTGTCCAGCGAGCGCAGCGAGCCGATGACGGTGGAGCTGGCCACCTCGCCGCCGGCATAGCCGCCCATGCCGTCGGCGACCGCGATCAGCCGCGCGCCGGCGTACCCGGAGTCCTCGTTGTTCTCCCGGCTGCACCCGATGTCGCTGCCTGCTGCGTACTTGATTATTACGTCCATACTGATATTTCGATGACGATCCTGTCAGAGGAGTTGTATCAGCCGCCGGCGTCTCCTCCGGCCGCACCGGAGGAATCGATGCCGTGCCGGACCGCGTAGAGCGCCGCCTGCGTCCGATCCTGTACTCCCAGTTTCATGAGCAGATTACTGACGTGCGTCTTGACCGTCTTCTCGGAGACCATGAGCGCGCGGGCGATCTCGCGGTTGGACCTGCCCCGCGCGATGTGCACGAGCACCTCCCGTTCCCGTTCGGTCAGCGCGGCGCGGCCGCGCTCCGACTCGGCCGCCGGGTCGGCGTGCGGCGCCGCGCCCGGCGGCGATGTCCGGCCCGCCAGCACCGCCTCGGCGGCATCGGGCGCGAACAGGACGTGCCCGTCGTGGACCGCTCTGATCGCCTGGACGAGCGCCTTCGGGTCGACATCCTTGTAGAGATACCCAGACGCGCCCGCCCGTACAGCAGGCAGCACATGACCGCGCTCGGTGACGCTCGTCAGCACCAGGACCCGGGCCGTCACCCCGCGGGCGCGCAGCTCGGTCAGCGCCGTGAGGCCGTCGGCACCGGGCATCTTCAGGTCCAGCAGCACGATATCGGGCCGCAGCCGCTCGGCCAGCCGCACCGCCTCCGCGCCGTCGGCGGCCTCCCCGACGACCGCGATGTCGTCCTGGACGCCCAGGAAGGTGCGCAGCCCCTGCCGGACCACCGGGTGGTCGTCGGCGATCAGCACCCTGATCACGGCGTCCTCCGCTCACCGCGGCGCGGCGCGTCGCGCCCCGCGCATGGAACGCTCCCACTGTCGCTCGTCACGTCCGTTGTAGCAGCCGTTCTATCCCGCCCGGCGGGCCGGACGCTCGGCTTCGGGCGAACGGCCGCGCGGTGCGTGTCCGCCGACGTTCTCACAACGGCACCTCCAAGCGCACGACCGTGCCCGTTCCCGGCGCGGCGTCGATGGCGAGCGCGCCGCCGATCGAGAGGGCCCGGTCGCGCATCGAGGCCAGCCCGAGCCCCCCGTGCGGCTCGCCGCCGTTCTTGGCGGACGCGGCGCCCGGGTCGAACCCCACGCCGTCGTCGGCGACCTCCAGCACGACGGCGCCGTCCTCCGTGCGCAGCCGCACCTCGATCGTCCGGGCGGACGCGTGGCGCAGCGCGTTGTACAGCGCCTCCTGGGCGATGCGGAACACCACGGCCTCGTGCTCCTCGGGGAGGGCCACGGCGCCGCCGTCCATGGTGAAGCGCACGTCGGCGTCGTAGGCGCGGTCGAGGACCTCCACGTGCTTGCGCAGCGAGGCGGCCAGGCCGTCGGCCAGGTCGGCGGGCCGCAGCTCGAAGATCACCGCGCGCAGCTCGGCGAGCGCGTCGGCGGCCAGCCGTTCCACCTGCGCCAGCTCGCGGACGCAGCGGGCGGGGTCGCGTTCGGCCAGCGCGGCCGCCGCCTGCGCGGTGAGCCGCAGCGAGAACAGCTTCTGCGCGACCGCGTCGTGCAGCTCCCGGGCGAGCCGGTTGCGCTCGGCGACCACGGTCAGCTCGCGGTTGCGCTCGTACAGCCGCGCGTTGGTCATGGCGATGGCGGCGTGCGCGGCGAACAGGGTGAGCAGTTCCTCGTCGGCCTCGGTGAATCCGCCGGGCCGCCGCCGGTTGGCCAGGAACAGGATGCCGAGCACGTCGTCGCCGTCGCGGATCGGGACGCCGAGGAAGTCCTTGAGCACCGGGTGGGCCGAGGGCCAGCCCTCGAACTCCGCCTCCCGGCGGATGTCGGCCAGCCGCTTGGGCTCCTTGTCGCGCAGCATCGCGGCGAGCATGCCGTGCTGGCGGGGCAGCGGCCCGATCGCCTCCCACTCCTCCTGCGAGACCCCCTCGACGACGAACTCGGCGAACGAGCCCTGGTCGTCGGGCACGCCGAGGGCCGCGTACCGGGCGTCCAGCAGCTGCGCCGCGGCACGGACGATCACCTGCAGCACCTCGTGCACCGACAGGTGCCGGGTGACGGCCAGCACGGCCGAGCTGACCGCGTGCAGGGTCGCGCCCGGCTCGGCGCCGCACGGCGCCGCGCCGCTCCGGTGCTCGCCGTCCATCCGCCGTCCGCTCCGCTCGCCGCTCGGTGCCGGGTCCCCCGTGACCATGTGGTCGTCCACGGAAAGACCGTACTCGCCGACCTGGGCTGCTCGAATCCGTCGTGCTCCCAACGACCTAGGACCATCTGGGCAAGCGGCCCCCGCCCGGCGGCCGATGCGGACGGTCACCGCCCGCTTTTACCGTCGGCGCCATGGACCGCACGACCGCACTGATCATCGGAGCCTCCCGCGACGGCGCGGGGAGGACCGTCGGCGCGCACGGCGCCGTCGACGTCAGGCCTCGGACGAACGGACGCGGACGATGACCACGACCTTCGGCTCCGACGACGCCACCGCGCCCGGCGGCGCCGCCGCGATCGACGGCGAGGCGTCGGCCGCCGAAGGCAAGGCGGCGGGCGCGGGCGCGGCGAGCGCCGGGCGGCTGCTGGACCGTGGCCACCGGGCGGTGACCGCCGGGATCGTGCTCGTCGTGACGCTCCTGGCGTTCGAGGCCATGGCGGTCGGCACCGTCATGCCGGTCACGGCGCGGGATCTCGACGGCCTGGAGCTGTACGCGTGGGCGTTCAGCGCCACGTTCATCGCCAGCGTGTTCGCCCTCGTGCTGGCGGGCGGCTGGTGCGACCGGTCCGGCCCGGCGCATCCCCTCCTGACCGGGCTGGCCGTGTTCGTCGCCGGGCTGGCCGCCGCCGGGTTCGCCCCGTCGATGTGGGTGTTCGTCCTGGGACGCGCCGTGCAGGGGCTCGGCAGCGGCCTGGCGATGGTCCCGCTGTACGTGGTGGTCGCCCGGGTGTACCCCGAGCCGCTGCGGCCGCGGGCGTTCGCGGCGCTGTCGGCCGCCTGGGTGCTGCCGTCGCTGCTCGGCCCGGCCGTGGGCGGCACCGTGGCCGAGCACGCCGGGTGGCGCTGGGTGTTCCTCGGGCTGATCCCGCTGGTCGTCCCGCCCACCGTCATGCTCGTGCCCGCCCTGCGCGGCCTGCGCCGGCCGTCGGGCTCCGCGCCGCCGCCCCGGACCGCCCGGCACGCCTCCCGCGTCCTGGCCGCCGTCACGACCGCGGCGGGCGCCGCCGCGCTGCTGTACGCGCTGGACCATCCGCGCTGGAGCCTGCTGCCCGTGGCGGCGGCGGCCGCGGCGGGGCTCGGCTTCGGGCTGCTGCGGCTGATGCCCGCCGGGACGCTGCGGATGCGGCGCGGCCTGCCCAGCGTCGTGCTGGCGCGGGGCCTGCTGGCGGGCGCGTTCTTCGGCACCGACGTGTTCATCCCGTTGGCGCTGACCTCGCTGCACGGGTTCAGCCCCACGCAGGCGGGCGTGGTGCTGATGGGCGCCTCGCTGGGCTGGTCGGCGGCGTCGCAGTACCAGGGCCGTTCCCGCCGCCCCCGGGCGTTCTTCGCGGTGCTCGGCGCCGGGTTCGTCACCGCCGGGGTCGTCGCGGTGACGATCACCGCGCAGCTTCCCGGATGGTGGACGGCGCCGGCGTGGATCCTCGGCGGCGTCGGCATGGGCCTGGCGATCGGCAGTTTCAGCGTGCTGCTGCTGGAGCTGTCGCCCGAGGACGAGCAGGGCGTCAACTCCTCCGCCCTGCAGATCGCCGACACGCTCGGCTCGTCGCTGGTGGTCGGCGCCGCGGGCGCGGTCGTCACCGGTTTCGGCGCCGACCGGCTCCGGGTGGGGCTCGCCGTGGCCGGGGCGATGGTCGCGGTGGTCGCCGTGCTCGGCGTGCTCGCCTGCCTCCGTCTCACGCCGTCCGAGGGGAACGGGTGACGACCCCGCCGGGCGTCGCGCTCCCGGCCGCGCCCGCGGCGCGGGAACCGCCCGAGGAGCGCGGCCTGGCCCGCGACGCCGTCCGGCTCCTGGTCGGCCGCCGCTCCACCGGCGAGATCGCCCACCACCGGTTCCGGGACCTGCCCGGGCTGCTGGACCCCGGCGACCTGCTGGTGGTCAACACCTCGGCGACGCTGCCCGCCGCCGTGCGGCTGGACAGGCTCGCCGTCCACTTCTCGACGCCGCTGCCGGGCGACGACGGGCTGTGGCTCGTGGAGCTGCGGCGGCGCACCGCGACGGCGAGCGTCCCGTACGGCGGCGGCAGCCCCGGCGAGTGGATCCCGATGCCCGGCGGCGCCACGCTCGTCCTCGTCCGGCGGCACACCGAGCGGCTCTGGGCGGCCCGGTTGGACAGGACGGTCGTCCCCTACCTGCACCGGCACGGGGTGCCGATCCGGTACGGCTACGTACGCCGCGACTGGCCCATCGCCGCGTACCAGACCGTGTTCGCCCGCGACCGCGACAGCGGCGGCGCGGAGATGCCCAGCGCGACCCGGCCGTTCACCACCGACCTGGTGACGGCGCTCGTCTCCCGCGGGATTCTGCTGGCTCCCCTCACCCTGCACACGGGACTGTCCTCCCCCGAGGCCCACGAGCCCCCGTCCGCGGAACGCTACGAAGTGCCGGAGCCGACGGCCGCGTTGATCGAGCATGTGCGAGCCCACGGCGGACGTGTCATCGCGGTGGGGACGACCGTCGTGCGCGCCCTGGAGACGGCCGTGGACGCCGACGGGCAGGTCCGACCGTCACACGGCTGGACCGAGCACGTCGTCACCCCTGACAGCGGCGTGAGGGCCGTGGACGGGCTCCTCACCGGCCTGCACGACCCCCGGTCGTCCCACATGACGGTGCTCACCGCGATCGCCGGTCCCGGCCTGGTCGCCGCCTCCTACCGGGCCGCCGTCGACCACGGCTACCTCGGGCACGAGTTCGGCGACGCCCACCTCGTCCTCCCCTGAGACACCACCTGTCCCAGCAGGCGACGGCAGAGGTGTCCACATGCCGGACCTGACGCGCGGACGCGGCGCCCCGGCCGGTAGCGTTGGGAGCAGCCATGGACGCGACAGCAGAGCGCACCCTGCTCATCACACTCACCGGCCGCGACCGCCCCGGGGTGACATCCCGGCTGTTCAGCACACTCGCCGAATTCCCGCTGACGGTCTCCGACGTGGAGCAGGTCGTCATCCGGGGGCGGCTGGTGCTGGGCGTGCTGGTCGCCTACACCGACGGCGTGGACATCGGCCAGGTGTGGAGCGCCGCCGAACGCGTCGCCACCGACCTCGACATGGAGGTCGAACTGTCCACCGGGCGGTTCCGCACCCTGCCCAAGCGCCGCGGCCGGCTGCACGTGACGGTGCTGGGCGCGCCGCTGCGCCCGGCCGCGATGGCCGGGATCGCCGGCCGCATCGCCGCCGGCGGCGCCAACATCGACCGCATCGAACGCCTCGCCGACAACCCGGTGACCTGCATCGAGATGGACGTGTCCGGCGCCGACCCGGAGGCGCTGCGCGCCGCGCTGGCGGTGGAGGCGGCCGAGCAGCAGGTCGACGTGGCCGTCCAGCCCGGCGGGCTGCACCGGCGGGCCAAGCGGCTGATCGTGATGGACGTCGACTCCACCCTGATCCAGGGCGAGGTCATCGAGCTGCTGGCCGCGCAGGCCGGCTGCCAGGAGGAGGTCGCCAAGGTCACCGAGGCGGCCATGCGCGGCGAACTGGACTTCGAGGGCTCGCTGCGCGAACGCGTCGCGCTGCTGGCCGGGCTGGACGCGTCCGCCATCGACGAGGTGCGCCGCCAGGTGAAGCTGGCCGCCGGGGCCCGCACGATGGTGCGCACCCTCAAGCGGCTCGACTACAAGTTCGCCATCGTCAGCGGCGGGTTCACCCAGGTCACCGACGCGCTCGCCGCCGACCTCGGCATCGACTACGCCGCCGCCAACACCCTGGAGATCAAGGACGGCAAGCTCACCGGCCGGGTGATCGGGCCGGTGATCGACCGGGCGGGCAAGGCCGCGGCGCTGGAGCGGTTCGCCCGCGAGGCCGGCATCCCGATCAGCCAGACCGTCGCGATCGGCGACGGCGCCAACGACCTGGACATGCTGCAGGCCGCCGGGCTCGGCATCGCCTACAACGCCAAGCCGGTGGTGCGGCAGGCCGCCGACACCGCCGTCAACGTCCCCTACCTCGACACGATCCTGTTCCTGCTCGGCATCTCCCGCGAGGAGGTCGAAGCCGCCGACGCCGCGGACGCGACCACCACCCGCTGACACCGCACGCTGATCCTGCGCGCTGACACCGCGCCCTGGACGGCCCCCTCCGCCGCATACGATCATCGAGGTCCCGTTCGGGGTACGTGCCGACCGGGCATCGCGAGTCCAGGGGCGGTGGAACGGTGCTGCAGCGTGCGCGCGAGGCGGTCGCCGCCATCGGCGGACGGGCGGCGCCCTTCTTCGGGCTCGCCGCCGCGCTCGCCATGGCCGTCCCGCTCGTCGCGGGCGCGCTGACCGGGCACGCCGCACAGGGCGCGATGATCGCGCTCGGCGCGTACCTGGTGGGGCTGCGGGCCCCGGAAGGGCCGTACGGGGCGCGCGCCCGCAACCTGGCCGGCGCCGTGCTGGTGGTCGCGGTCGGCGCGACGATCGGCGGCAACCTCGCCGGGCACGCCTGGCTCGCGGTGGCCGTCGTGCCGATCGTGATGGCGCTGGGCAGCGCCGTCCCGTGGATCGGCCCGACCGCGGGGCTCGCGGCGCTCCTCACCGCCGTCCGCCCGCCCACGCAGGACGTCCTCTACAACGGCTTCCTCGAGCTGCTCGGCGGGCTGCTGGTCAGCGCCCTGCTGCTCGCGCCCTGGCCGGCCCGGCGGCTGCGCCCCCTGCGCGCCGCGCTCGCCGAGGCCGCGGGCGCCGCCGCCGGGCTGTTGGACGCCGTCGCCCAGAACGTCGGCGAGCAGGACACCGGTCCGCTCAGGACCGTCGAGGCCGCCGAGCCCGAGCTGGCCTCCGTCGCCCTCCGGCCCGACTGGGAGGCCTCCCGCCGCGCCGCGTCCCGCGCCCTGGCCAACGCCCGCGCCACCTACGGCTTCTACCGGTCGGGACGCGGACGCGAGGAGCCCGCCCGCCCCGAGCGTCTCATCGACGCGCTGGCCCGGATCGTGCACGAGACCGTCGCGCTGCACTCGCTGGTGGACGCGGTGCGGCGCCGCCCGCCCGACCGCGAATGGGAGATGGAGGCGCGCGTCGCCGTCGCCGCACTGGCCGCCCGGCTGCGCCTCATCGCGGGCGCCGTCGCCGCGCCGAACGGCGCGCCCCTGGGCGACGCCGACTCGGCGGCGGTGCGCCGTCTCGGCCGCCGGATCGAGGGCATCCGGCGCGCCAGTCTGGCCGGGGACGAGGACCTGCTCGCCGCGGCGCTGCTCGTGCAGCTGCGCCGCTCGGCGGAACGCGTCTCCGGCGAGATCGAATCGGCGCGCCGCATCGTGTCCGGCGGCCTGCGCATCGGGTTCGCGCCGCCCCGGCCGCCGGCCGCCCCGCGCCCCGGGCCGCTGTGGAGCCGCGTCGCCACCGCCGTGCGCACCCGTTCGCCGGGATTCCGGCAGGCCGCGCGGGTGTTCGTCACCGCGGCCGTGGCGATGGCGCTGGCCGCGGCCCTGCGCCTGCCGCACGGGCAATGGCTGACGATCACCGCGGCGCTCGGGCTGCGCGCCACGTACGACGAGACCGTCACCCACCTGATCCAGCGCGTCGGCGGCACCGTGATCGGCTCGGTGATCGCCGCGGTCCTGCTCGCGCTGGCGCCCGGCCAGGTCACGGCGGCGGCCGTCCTGTTCGGGTTCGCGTTCGCGGCGTTCGCGCTGCGGTCGGTGAACTTCGGCTACTGGATGCTGTTCGGCACGCCGGTGGTCCTCATGCTGCTGGACTTCTCCGCGCCGTCGGACTGGACGGCGGCGGGCGAGCGCATCGGCCTCGTCGTCGCCGGAGGCGCGCTGGCGTTCGCCGCGACCCGGCTGCTGTGGCCGACCGGGCACGCCGAACGCCTGCCCGCCCAGCTCGGCCGGCTGCTCACCGTCCACGCCGACCTGGTGCGCGCCACGGCCGCCGTCGTGGAGGGCGACCTCGAACGCCTGCCCCGCGACAAGGTCGTCGCCGCCGAGCAGGCCGTGGAGGCCGTGACGGACGCCCGCACGCACCTGCGGAACGAGCGCGTCCCCGACGGCGAGCGCATCGACCGGCTGACCGAGGTGATCAGCGCCGCCCGCCGCATCCGCGACCACCTCGTCGCCGTGACCCGCATGACGCGCCGGGACGCCGAGGACACCGGGCCCGTCCCGCAGATCCTCGACCGGGTCGCCGACCACCTGGAGGAGATCGACGACCGCCTGACCGCCGCGGAGGCGGCCGACCTGCCGCCGCTGCGCGAACGGCTCGACGAGGACTTCGCCGACCTCGACGCCCACCTGGCGAGGCTGGCCGGGCGCCGCCGCGCCGAGATCAGGGGCGGCGTGGGCACCGACGAGCAGACGCCCGTGCGGCACGCGGTGCTGCAGATCTCCGGCTCCCGCCACGCGCTGCGGTCGCTGCGCAGGGACGTCGACGCCCTGGTCGCCGGCTGCCTCGCCGCGGCGCGGCCAGGCTCCCCGCGCCCGTTCTAGCCTTCCGCGCCCGTCCTAGCCTTCCGCGCCCGTTCTAGCCTTCCGCGCCCGTTCTAGGCGTCCTTGGGAGTGCGGTAGGTGACGAGCGTGCCCGCGCCGTGCCAGGCGTCCGACCAGCCGCCCTCCCACTCGATCACGGCCAGCGCGCACGTGGGGAAGGAGTCCGGCGCGGCCCCGGTCAGATCGTGCACGAGCTGGTGCACCGACGGGTTGTGGCCGACGAGCAGCACCGTGCGCACGTCGTCGTCGGTCTCCCGGACGAGCGTGAGCAGCGCGTCGGCGTCGTTGTCGTAGATCTGCGGCTCGTACCGCACCTCGGCGGGGACCTCCAGGAGCTCCAGGGTCTCCCGGGTCCGCACCGCCGGGGAGCACAGCACCAGGTCGGGCGTCAGGCCGTTCTCGCGCAGCCACGCGCCCGCCGCCGCGGCGTCGCGTCGCCCCCGCTCGGCGAGCGCCCGTTCGATGTCGGGCGTCCCTCCGCCCGGAACCGCCTTGGCATGACGCAGGACGAGCAACGTCGACATGCCGTCACCTTAGCCGCCGCACCGCCGGACGCCCCGCCGGGGCCGCCCGCGGTCAGGGAGCGACCAGCGCGGCCAGGAGCCACAGGAGGGCGATGATCCCGAACATCGCCCCCAGAACGATGGCCATGCCCTTCCCGCCGGACATGGTGGACTTCCCCGTGCTCACGGCACGCCTCCCGATCATGGTCGTCCGGGGACCGTCGGCCCCTCGACCAGCGTACGGCCCCGTCGTCGCACCCCCGCACCGCCCCGGGTCTACGCCACCCGGGCGGGCATGGACGGGGGCCGGCGGCCGCACCGGCCGCCGGCCCCCGCGCCGAAGGAGATCACGCCTTGTTCGCGGAGCCTCCCTTGCCCGGGTCGGCGGGACCGCGCGACGCCTCGCCGACCAGCTCGGCCTTGTCGCCGGCGCCGGCGGCCTCACCGGCCCCGGACGCCGTGCCGGACGTCACGGCGCCCGGCGCGGCGCCGCCCGCCACGGCGGGCTGCGCGCCGTCCGGCCCGATCAGGTCCGTGCGCCGCTTGGACACCACGATCGCGGCGACCACGATGGCGACGGCCACCACGGTGACGGCCACCCGCAGCGGCACGTTGCCCGCGTACGTGACGACCGCGTCCGCGATCAGCAGCGCCACCAGGTTCATCACCTTGATCAGCGGGTTGATGGCCGGGCCCGCGGTGTCCTTGAACGGGTCGCCGACGGTGTCGCCGATGACCGTGGCCTCGTGCGCCTCGCTGCCCTTGCCGCCGAGGTTGCCCTCCTCGACCAGCTTCTTGGCGTTGTCCCAGGCGCCGCCGGAGTTGGCCAGGAACACCGCCATGAGCACGCCGGCCGCGATCGCCCCGCCGAGGTAGGCGCCCAGCGGCGCGTACCCGAGCGCGAACCCGACCGCGATCGGCGTCATGATGGCCAGCAGGCCCGGCGTGGCCAGCTCGCGCTGGGCGTCCCGGGTGCAGATGTCGACCACCCGGTCGTAGTCGGGCTTCTCGGAGTAGTCCATGATCCCGGGCTTGGTGCGGAACTGCTCGCGCACCTCGACCACGACCCGTCCGGCCGCCCGGCCCACCGCCATGATCGCCAGCCCGGAGAACAGGAACACCACGGCCGCGCCGACGATCAGCCCGATCAGCACGTTCGGGTTGTCGATCGACAGGCTGAAGTCGGCGAACGTGCCGAGCGCGTCCCGGGCGTCCGCGGACGCGTCGGCCAGCGCGCTCACCACCGTCGTGCGGAACGACCCGAACAGCGCGGTCGCCGCCAGCACCGCCGTGGCGATCGCGATGCCCTTGGTGATGGCCTTGGTGGTGTTGCCGACCGCGTCCAGCCGCTCCAGCACGGCCGCGCCCTCGCCCTGCACGTCGCCGGACATCTCGGCGATGCCCTGCGCGTTGTCGGAGACGGGGCCGAAGGTGTCCATCGACACGATCACGCCGACCGTGGTGAGCAGGCCCGTCCCGGCCATGGCCACGGCGAACAGCGCCACCGTGGTGTTGCCGAAGCCGAGCAGGAACGCCCCGTACACGGCGGCGCCGATGACCAGCGCCGTGTAGACGGCCGACTCCAGGCCCAGCGAGATGCCCGACAGGATCACCGTGGCGGGGCCGGTGCGGGCGCTGTCGGTGACCTCCTTGACCGGCTTGCGGTTGGTCTCGGTGAAGTAGCCGGTGAGCAGCTGGATGGCGCTGGCCAGCACGATGCCGATCAGCACCGCGCCCAGCGCGACCCACCGCGGGTCGGCGTCCAGGTCGCGGATGGACGGGTCGGTGACGCCCGTCAGGGCGGAGAACGACGACGGCAGGTAGGCGAACGCCGCCACCGCCACCAGCACCGCCGAGATCACCGCGGACAGGAAGAAGCCGCGGTTGATCGCGGTCATGCCGGAGCGGTCGCCGCCGCGCGGCGCCACCGCGAAGATCCCGATCACCGCGGTGATCACACCGATCATCGGCACGACCAGCGGGAACACCAGGCCCTCGGTGCCGAACGCGGCCGACCCCAGGATCAGCGCCGCCACCAGCGTCACCGCGTACGACTCGAACAGGTCCGCGGCCATGCCGGCGCAGTCGCCGACGTTGTCGCCCACGTTGTCGGCGATGGTCGCCGCGTTGCGCGGGTCGTCCTCGGGAATGCCCTGCTCGACCTTGCCGACCAGGTCGGCGCCCACGTCCGCGGCCTTGGTGAAGATGCCGCCGCCGACCCGCATGAACATCGCCAGCAGGGCCGCGCCGAAGCCGAAGCCCTCCAGCACCTTGGGCGCGTCGCCCTTGTAGGCGAGCACCACCACCGCCGCGCCGAACAGGCCGAGCCCGACGGTGAACATCCCGGCGACGCCGCCGGTGCGGAACGCGATCCGCATCGCCCGGCGCTCGCCGCCCTGCTCCCGGGCCGCCGCGGCGACCCGGAGGTTTCCGCGGACCGCCAGCCACATGCCGACGAAGCCGGTGACCGCGGAGAACAGCGCCCCGATGACAAAGAAGACCGACCGTCCCACCCGTTCGGAGGTGGAGTCGGCCGGCAGAAGCAGCAGCAGAAGCGGGATCAGGACCACGAAGACGGCCACCGTGCGGAACTGGCGCCGCAGGTAGGCCCCCGCACCCTCCTGGACCGCCCGCGCGATGTTCTGCATCTTCTCGGTGCCCTGGCCGGCGGCCAGCACCTCGCGTACCAGTCCGGCGGCGACGGCCAGTGCGAGCAGCGCGATCACGGCGACGACGACGACCAGTGTCTGGTCGCCGCCGCCGAGATCCACTTCTGCCGCGGCCGGGCTTGACAGGGAAAGCCCAGACATGCGTCCTCCTCGACAGGGCATGCGATCGGTGATCGCCCACAAAGGACGATCTTTACCGCGTACCCCGCGAGCGGCCGTTTTAGACACCTCGCACGGCAACGCGGGTGCGGGGAGTCTACGCAGGCGCCGCGGAGATGAGAAGACCGCGCTTCCCGCGACCGGCGATGACGTCCGAAAACGTCCTGCTTTGCTCGCTGTTTTGCCTGAAAAGTGATCGCTTGCCGTGTCGTCGCAGGTCAGCAGCCATTGTCCGGCGTTGCGGACGTCCAGAGGAGGCCGCACCGCCCCGACTCTTGGGCCCCCTTTTACCTAAGGCCGCAATCGGCATTACATGCCGCCCCAAATTCGCCGCCGCCCTCGGCCGCGGAAGGCGATCATATAGCCGCCCCGCCGCCCGCCCGCGCCCGCCCGCCCGAAATGATCACGCGCGCCGCAGACGGCGCTCGGCAATCATCTCGCGAAATATGATCGATAATCGATCGTGCATTTTTTCTCAAGCACAGAGTGAGCACCCGGCCGAGCACCCCCGCGCCATACCGCCCGCCGGCGTGGAAGTCTTGGCGCGCAGGGCGAGGTCGCCGTGCTCCTCGTGGAGGTCGGGCGCGAGCGCGTCCGGCTGGTGCTCTGCCGCGGTCTACTCGTAGGCGCCCTGCACAGGACGGAGCGCGCCGTCGTCCCCGATCGCCCTGTAGTAGCAGGTGCGGCGCGACTGCCCCGAGGGGGTCTTGGTGTGGCAGGCCCCACCCGTCGTCGGCCGCACCAGGTAGAGCAGCGAGTTCTGCTCGCAGTTGACGCGGACCTCGACCAGGTTCAGCGTGTCCCCCGACGTCGCCCCCTTGCGCCACAGCTCGTTGCGGGACGTGGACCACAACACGGCGATGCCCTCGTCCAGCGACGCCTTCAGCGCCTTGTCGTTGGCATAGCCCACGAACAGGACCTCGCCGCTGTCCACGTCCTGCAGCACGACGGGCACGACCTGCGCCCCCGTCGCCGCCACCGCGGCCAGCTTGCCGAAGTCCAGATTGAGCTCAAGACCTTCCTCAAGGTCGCTCATGCTTCCTCCTCCACAGCGCACGTCAGCGTTGCCATGACCCTCTCTATCCGATGGCACCGCCCACCCCGGCCCACCGGTCGACGGCTCCCCCGCCGTCCCGCTCTACCGCCAACACCACCTCGCCCCGCTGCCCCTCTAACCAGCAGGACGATTGCCGCAGGCCGGTCGCCCAAGAGGTCCATGGCGACGACGTCAAAACGCCCTCACACGCCCCGCAGGACGACGACTGCGACGGCCCGCGTCCCTTCATCCGTTCCACCCACCGAACGGCCCATCTGGTCTACCAGCCGCCCTACGCCAGCCCCCATCGCGACGCCCCAGTCGCCCCAGCCAAGCACGCCAAGGGCACCGAGCCGCGCGTAGACGACCATGCGGACGAGACACGGTGCAGCGGACGGCCCGGGCCGTGGCGGCCACCACGGCGGGACTTGTGGTGATGGAAGTGTGCGCGACGAACGGGCGGAGAAAGCCCAGGAGCCGGTACGAGGCTGCTCGTACCGGCTCCTGGTGCGCTATGGAGCGGTTCTGGCCGTCTAGGCGGCTGCAGGGACGTGGACCGGGCCGCCCGCCTTCTCCAGGCACGCGCCCCCTGTCGAACTGGAGCGAGAGGCCTCACGCGCGATGGCTCCGGAGACGTCCCCGCGCCTGCGGAGAAGCGGCCGCCGCCCGCGGCTCCTGCCGGGCGCCCCCCTGCTCCGCAGGCGCCGGACGTGTCCCGTGTCCTTGAAGGGGGAGCGTGTCCGGACGTGCCCGGCGAGCGCGCCGACATGGGGCGTCAGCTCTGCGGCGGCACGCCCTCCTCCGCGGGCCAGCTCATGCGGATCTGGACGCCCTTGGGGGTCGAGGAGATCTCCACGTCGTCCGCCAGACCCGAGATCACCGCCAGGCCCAGATCGACGGTGCCGTTCCCCAGCGCGTACTCCAAGCCCTCCGACGCGGCGGGCATCCCGCGGCCGGCGTCCTCGCTGGGGACGGTGTCGCTGACGGTGACTTCGAACCGGCGGCCGGTGCCGTTCAGCTCCAGCCGGACCGGTTCGTCCGGACAGTGCCGCTGGTGCGCCTCTACGGCACGCGAACACGCCTCGCCCACCGCCAGCCGGACCTCGTCCAGCAGGGCCTCGGCGACGCCACTGCGGCGGGCCACCGCCGTGACGATCAGCCGCGCCGTGCGGACGTGGGCCGGCAGGGCGCTGAAAGTGAGCTCAACGGGTCCCATCGCGGCCGGGCCGTCTACTTGGCGCCCTTGCGCTTTTCCTGGGCCTCGGCGATCGAGTTGTGGATGCCGAAGACCTTGGTCAGGCCGGTGATGCGGAAGATCTTCAGGATGCGCTCCTGGGTGCACACCAGCTCGAGCGACCCGTCGTGGGCGCGCACGCGCTTGAGCCCGCCGACCAGGACGCCCAGGCCGGTCGAGTCGAGGAACTCGACCTTCTCCATGTCCACCAGGAGGTGGAACTTGCCCTTGTTGACCAGGTCGATGAGCTTCTCGCGGAGCCTCGGCGCCGTGTAGACGTCGATCTCGCCTTCCACGTTGATGACGGTGAGGCCGTCTTCGGTGGTGTAGTCGTTCACCTTGAGGTCCACAGATCCTCCAGCGCCATCCAGCACACTTCGATCCCGTCGTCCACGGAACCGGCCGCGGGGGGCGGTTTCGCGGGCGCCGGGACTCCGCCGTGATTCAATCACGCCCCGGCGTCGAGTACGCGCGTAATCGCCCAGTCGAACGGAACTTCGTACGGCCGTCTGACCTGCTGATCTGCCGGTCGTGAAAGGGGACACGGCCCTGCGGCGCCGGGGCGTTCACGTACTTGTGCCCCGGCTGGCAGACTGAAAAACCTGATGGGCGCGCAAAGATCTTCTACCCCCGTGGACCGGCTGCTGGCCGACCCGTTCCGGCGCGACCGCATCACCCACGTCGAGCGGGTCCCCGCCCGCGCGGGCCGCCGCGCGGACTGGCCGGCCTGGACGCCGCCCACGCTGGTACGACGCCTGGCGGCGGCGGGCATCGACGCGCCGTGGGAGCACCAGGCGGCGGCGGCCGAGCACGCCCGCTCCGGACGGTCTGTGATCATCGCCACAGGCACCGCCTCGGGGAAGTCGCTCGCCTATCTCCTGCCCGCCATCGCGTCCATCTACGAGGAGGACCCGCGGCGCGAGGGCACGGTGCTCTACCTGTCGCCCACCAAGGCGCTGGCCGCCGATCAGCTCCGTTCGCTCCGGTCGCTGCGGCTGACCCGTGTACGCGCGGCCACCTACGACGGCGACACGCCCCGGGAGGAGCGCGCCTGGGTGCGGCAGCACGCCAACTACGTGCTGACCAACCCCGACATGCTGCACCGGTCCATCCTGCCCTCGCACGGACGCTGGGCCGCCTTCCTGCGCCGTCTGCGCTACGTCATCGTGGACGAGGCCCACGGGTACAGAGGTGTCTTCGGTTCCCACGTGGCGCAGGTGCTGCGGCGTCTTCGCCGCGTGTGCGCGCGGTACGGGTCCTCGCCCGTCTTCATCTTGGCCTCGGCCACCACCTCGGAGCCCGCGACGACCGCGTCCCGCCTCACGGGCCTGGACGTGGTGGCCGTGGACGACGACGCGTCTCCCCGCGGCCCGGCCACCTTCGCCCTCTGGGAGCCGCCGCTGACGGAACTGCGCGGCGAGCACGGCGCTCCCGTCCGCCGCACCGCCACCGCCGAAACCGGCGACCTCCTGGCCGACCTGGTGGTCGAGGGGGTGCAGACGCTGGCGTTCGTGCGGTCGCGCCGCGGCGCGGAGTCGGTCGCGCTCGGCGCCAAACGCGCTCTGGAGGAGGCCGCCCCGGAGCTCGTCGACCAGGTCGCGGCCTACCGCGCGGGGTACCTGCCCGAGGACAGGCGCGCCCTCGAGGCGGCGCTGCGGTCACGGGACCTGATCGGGCTCGCCAGCACCAACGCCTTGGAACTGGGCGTCGACGTGTCCGGTCTGGACGCGGTGATCGTCTGCGGGTGGCCCGGCACCCGCGCGTCCCTCTGGCAGCAGGCGGGGCGGGCCGGACGGTCCGGCCAGGCCGCGCTCGCCGTCCTCGTCGCGCGCGACGACCCCCTGGACACCTACCTCGTCCACCATCCAGAAGCGATCTTCGGGACGCCGGTCGAGGCCACCGTGCTCGACCCCGACAACCCGTACGTCCTCGAACCGCACCTGTGCGCGGCCGCGGCCGAGCTGCCGCTGACCGAGGACGACCTCGACCTGTTCGGGCCGTCCACCGCCGACCTGCTGCCGGACCTGGTGCGGCGCGGCCTGCTGCGGCGCCGCCCCGCCGGCTGGTACTGGACGCGCCGCGACAAGGCCGCCGACCTGGCCGACATCCGCGGCGCGGGCGGCACGCCGGTGCAGGTCGTCGAGGCCGCCACCGGCCGCCTGCTGGGCACGGTGGACGAGGCGTCCGCGCACACCACCGTCCACGAGGGCGCCGTCTACATCCACCAGGGCGAGACCTTCATCGTCCAGACGCTCGACCTGGACGACTCGGTCGCGCTCGTGGAGGAGGCCGACCCCGACTACTCCACCACCGCGCGGGACGTCACCGACATCCGCGTGGTGGAACGCCTCCGCTCGGTCGCCTGGGGCGAGGCCACCCTCAACTACGGCACGGTCGACGTCACACGGCAGGTCGTCGCGTACCAGATGCGGCGGCTGCAGACCGGCGAAATGCTCGGGGAGAAGCCGCTGGACCTTCCGCCCCGCACCCTGCGCACCCGCGCCGTCTGGTGGACGCTGTCGCAAACTCAGGTGGAGCGCCTGGGCGACCTGGACCTGGCGGGCTCGGCCCACGCCGCCGAGCACGCCTCCATCGGCCTGCTGCCCCTGTACGCGACCTGCGACCGCTGGGACATCGGCGGCGTCTCCACCGCCCTCCACCCCGACACGGGCCTGCTGACGGTGTTCGTGTACGACGGCCACGAGGGCGGCGCCGGATTCGCCGAACGCGGCTACGCCAACGCCGCCACCTGGCTGCACGCGACCCGCGAGGCCATCGCCGCCTGCGAGTGCGAATCGGGATGCCCGTCGTGCATCCAGTCGCCGAAATGCGGCAACGGCAACGACCCGCTGGACAAGCACGGCGCCCTGGTCATGCTGGCCGAACTCCTCAGCCACGCCCCCACCCCATAGGCGCCCCAGGCCACCCCGGTCTGAGGCGGGCGCCCCTGATGCCGGCCATCACCGCCTCGAACCGCGGGGCATCCCCTCATTGACCGGCGGTCACCACCGGCGACAACACCATCTGCCCCTGCTCGCAGGGGCAGATGCACCTTGGTCGACAACCCGCCGCGAGAGCGGCCCAGCCTGTGGTCGCCCGGCTCGGCAGCCGTTCCACCGGGCGGCTCGCGCCCCAGCGCACCGTGCCGCAGGGCCCCGGCGGTGTGTTGGTGCGCCGCGGCATGATGGTGGAGTCGACGCTCACCTGTCGGCCTGATCAGCCCGGCCGCGTCGGCCCGGCCTGCGGGGGCGGCCAGGATGCGCGTCCAGACGCCTTCACGCTGCCGGCGCCGGAACAGGGCCCGTAGACCGCCTGCCAGAATCCGGAACAGGCGGGCACGGCCCGCCGACGGTGTATGTCTGTCCGACGTTCGTAGCCGACGATCTGGCTGTTCAGCTTGCGCTCTCCTGCGCGCCTCCCGCGTCCATCCGAGTGCGTCACTTGCCAGGCGACGGGCCATACGACCACCTACGCGCTTCGCCCGCTGCATCTCTGCGTGTCAGAGCCCGGATGGTGGTCCTGATTCGCCTGCACGTACGGAGCGATGAGCAGTCGCCGGATCGACCTGTGGTCGGCGTCGCCGGGCCCCAGCTGTAACAGGACCGCTCGCGCGAATCTGAGGACTCGCTTGACCCTCCCATAGCTAACCGTTAACTATATGGCTGACCGTTAGGGAGGGGCCGATGCAGGACGTGGTGCTGGCATTGCTGGCCAAGGAGCCGGCGCACGGGTACCAGCTGCGCGCCCGGCTGCAGGAAGCGCTCGGCCCTCTCGGCGACGGGCTCAACGCCGGGCAGGTGTACGTGACGCTGCGGCGTCTGGAAAAGGCCGGGCTGGTCAGCGCGCGGGTCGTCGGCCAGACCGACCGGCCCGACCGCAAGGTCTACGAGCTGACCCCGGCCGGTCAGGAACGCGTGGCCGGCTGGCTGGCGGACGTGGACCGGGCGTCCCGTCCGGCGCCCACCGACTTTTATCTGAAGCTGGTGGCGGCCGCCTGGTCCGGGTTGGCCGACCCCGTGGACATCGTCGACGCCCAGCGGCGCGAACTGCTGCGACGGCTCGCGGACGTCCAGCGGGCCGCGCTCGCCCAGCCCCCCGGGTCCGGCCCGGCGCTGCTGCTGGAGGGCGCCGTCCTGCGTCTGCAGGCCGACCTGCGCTGGCTCGACTCGTGCGCCGCCCACTGGGCCGACCGGGAGAAATGAGGAACCGTGGAACCGATCCTGCGCGCCAGCCGCCTGCGCAAGCACTACGGCACGGGCACCGGCCTGGTCCGCGCCGTCGACGAGGTCGACCTCGACGTCGCCTCGGGCGAGGCGGTCGGCATCATCGGCCCGAGCGGCTGCGGCAAGTCCACGCTGCTGCACCTGCTCGGCGCGCTCGACCGTCCGGACGGCGGTTGGCTGTGGCTCGGCGGCGAGCGCATCGACAGGCTGTCGGAGACCGCGGCCGCGCGGCTGCGCCGCCGTTCGATCGGTTTCGTGTTCCAGGCGTTCCACCTGGTGGACGAGCTGACCGCCCGGGAGAACGTCGAGCTGCCCGCCCTGCTGGCCGGGGCGTCACCGCGCGCCGCCCGCCGCCGCGCCACCGCCCTGCTGGAACGCGTCGGTCTCGCGGACCGCGCCGGGCACCTGCCCGCCATGCTGTCGGGCGGGCAGCGCCAACGGGTCGCGGTCGCGCGCGCCCTCGTCAACGATCCCGCCCTGCTGCTGGCCGACGAGCCCACCGGCAATCTCGACACCGCGGCCACGAGCGAGGTGCTGCGGCTGTTCGACGACCTGCGCGCGGAGGGCCGCACGCTGGTGATCGTCACGCACGACTCCCGCATCGCCGCGGCCGCGGACCGGCTGATCACCATGCGGGACGGCGCCTTCGTCGACGAGACGATCCTCCGCCGTCCCAGCGGAAACCCGAGCTTCGGCTACGCGATCCGCCACGGCTCGACCGACGACGACTCCGGCCTCGGTTCCGGCCTGGGCGACGACTTCGGGCTTCCCGATGCCCCCGGTCTCGGCCATGGCGACGGCTCCGGCTCGGGCCGCGACTCCGGGTTCGGCTCCGGTCACGGGTTCGGCCTCGGCGCGATCAGCGGGCTGGTGTGACATGGGACGACTCCTGCTGGTATGCCGACTGGCCTGGCGCGACCTGCGCCGGCGCCCCGCCCAGGCGGTGCTTCTCCTGGCGGCGATCGCGGCCACCACCACGACGCTGACGCTCGGCCTGCTGGTCGGCAACGCCGCCGACGATCCCTGGGACCGCACCCGCGCGGCGACGGCGGGCCCAGACGCCGTGGCCGTCGCCACCGAGGCCCGTGTCCTCCGCGACCTGGCGCGGTCCGAAGGCGTGACCGACGCCGTACGGCCGTTCCCGACCGTGTCGGTGCGCCTCGGTGTTCGGGACGTCGCCGTCAACGCCGTCGTCCAGGGCCGCGACGTGGCCCCCAGCCGCATCGACCGCCCGTACGTCACCTCGGGCACGTGGCTGCGCCCCGGCGCGGTCGTGGTGGAGCGCGCGTTCGCCGACGCGCTGCGCGTCCGGCCCGGAAACGAGATCACCTTGGCCGGTCGGCGTTTCCCCGTCGTCGGGATCGCCGTCACGACCGGCCGGCCCCCGTACCCGTCGTCCGCGCCCGGCCTGGTGTGGACGACCCGTGCCGACGCCGTCCGCCTGCCCTCCGCCTCGCCGCGCCGGCTGACCATGCCGATGCGCCTGGCGGACCCGTCCGCCGCCCCCGCCTTCGCCGCCCGCCACCAGGGCGTCAGGCCGTGGCAGGACCTGGCCGCGTACGCCACCGCGGAGCTCCGCCTGGCCGACGGCGCGCTGGTCAGCGGTGCGTGGGTGCTGGCGATCCTTGCGGGTCTGTGCGTCGCCCTGCTGGTCGGCGGCCGTCTCGCCGAGCAGGGACGGCGCGTGGGTCTGCTGAAGGCGGCCGGTGCGACGCCCGCCGTCGTCGCCGTCACGCTGCTGGCGGAGCACCTGCTGATCGCGGCCGTCGCCGGCGTCGTGGGACTGCTCGCGGGCTGGGCCGTGTCTCCTCTGCTCACGGAGCCGAACCCGGGCCTGCTCTCGACCGGCGGGGCCGCTCCCACGCCCGGCCTCGTCGCCGCCGTCCTGCTGTTCGCGGTCGGCGTCACGGCGACGGCCACCGCGGTGCCGGCGCTTCGCGGCGCCCGCATCACCACGGCGCGCGCGTTGCGCGACCCGGTGCGCCCGCCGCGCCGTCTGGGAGTGCCGTCCGGCCTGCCGGTCACCCTGCTGCTGGGCCTGCGCATCGCCGTACGGCGCGTTCGCCGGACCGTGCTGGCGGCGCTCAGCACGGCCGTCACCGTGGCGATGACCGTCGCCGCGCTGGCGATGAACCGGGACATCGCGCGCAAGGACGGTCAGGCCACCGGACCGGACTTCGTCCCGGGCGCGGGCAACCCCGTCACCGAACGGGTCGGCCAGATCGTCCTCGTGCTGGCCGTCACGATGCTGCTGCTCGCCGCGGTCAACGCCGTCCTGACCGCGTGGGCCACGTCCTTGGACACCCTGCGCACCTCGGCGCTCGCCCGCGCTCTGGGCGCGACGCCCCGCCAGGTCACCGGCGGTCTCGTCGCCGCCCATCTGATCCCCGCGGGCGTGGCCGCGGTGGCGGGTGTTCCGCTGGGTCTTCTGGTGTACGCGGCGGCCCGCGCCGCCGGGAACGCTTCCTCGGCGAGCGGGCAGGTCCCGATCGTGTGGCTGGTCGCCGTCATCCCCGCCACACTGGCGGCCGTCGCCGTCCTGACCGCCGTCGCCGTCAGGCACGCCGCGACGCGCCCGGTGACGACCGTCCTCAGATCCGCCTAGGGCTGCCGGACGGCCGCCTCCACGGGCCGGGACGCCGCCGCGTTGCGCCGAGCGATCGCCAGCTCGTGCTCGAGCCGCCGCTTCTCCAGCTCCAGCGTCTGGATCGACTCCTTGTGCTCGTCGCGCAGCTCCTGAAGCTCGCGCCGCAGCCGGACGGCCCGCCTGATGCCGGCCAGCGCCAGCGTCGCGCCCAGCATGAGCACCAGGGCGACGACGGCCCCGGCCGCGAACACCTGCCACACGGACGAGACCCCCGGCACGGCCTCCCCGAACGCCGTGAGCTCAGCCTCTCCGGTGTTGTCCGCGATGACGGCCGCCCCCACCACCAGGGCGGCGACCACGATCAGCAGCCCCAAGAAAGTCATGCGGAGGGTTCTCCTCTCCGTAGCGGGGAGATCTCGGCTGGGAAGGGAGCCTAGACCGCCCACATTCCGGACGCCATCCCTTCGCGATCAGCCCGACCGGTACGGCACCGACTGCCGAAACCGTCGTGGCCCGACACCAGTTTCTGAGCGAACGCTCCCGTCCGCCCGGCGATCGCTCACTTCGCCCTGCGACGTCCGCCGCGGCGCCTGCGCGCGCCGTGGCGCGCGCCGCTTCGGTGAGCCGGCTCGGCGATGCGGACGACCACCCCGCTGTTCCCTCCCCCGAGGGTCGCCGGGCGGCGTCCCGCACGGGACGCGCCGGGACGCGAGGGCGCGGCGGCCGCCTTGGAGCCCCGCTCGCCCCGCGCGGCCTTGACGGCGGAGGAGATCTCGGCGGTTCGCGCGGCGGCCTCGGCCTGGGCGATCTGCTGACGCGCCCTGATGACGCGCTTGCGGCCGGTCCCGCTCCGCGCGATGCGCGCCGCCGTGCCCTGGCTGCTCACCCCCGCGTGGGCGACGCGGATGCGCCGCGTCCAGGTGCCGAGGTGCGCCGCGATCAGGAGCAGGATGAGGGCGGTGGCGATGCTCTTGCCCCACTGCAGGGTGTCGGAGGCCGCGACGTTCTGGGCCTTGGGCCGGTTCTGGTCGGCGACCTGCGGCGCCGGGTACGTCAGTCCCGGAGTCGCCCCCTCCGGCTGCACCTGCGGCAGCGTCACCGGTGACGCGTTGTTGAAAGGCGTCAGCGGCGCCGCCCCAGGCGGCGGGGTGCTCGGCACCGTGGGCGGAACAGAGCTGGACGGCGGGGAGACGCTCGAACCGCCGCCACCGCTGCCGCCGCTTCCCTTGACGGTCACGCTGGCCGACGCGGCGCTCGAGTAGATCGACCCGCCGGAACCGTCGGAGCGCCTGGCCCGCACCCGCACCGGAATCGTCCCGCTCGCGCTGGACGGCACGGCGAAGGTGGTGGAGCAGCTCGTCCCCGAGCACAACCCGTCCACCGAGCCGCTCTTGGACCCCGCCGCCCCGGCACTGATCGAGTACCCGAGGAGGTCGCTCTCCAGGCCCCGGTTCCAACGAACGGTGATCTTGCTGCCCGACAGCTTGGCCGAGACGCCGCCAGGGGCGGCGGGCGGAACTCGCGCGACGAAGCTGCGGGTGGCCTTGGTGTGCCACCCCAGGAAGTTCTCCTGAAGCCTCACCTCGTAGCGGCCGTTGTTGCCGAGATCGGCCGTGCCGCTCAGGCCCGCGCTGCTCAGGGCGCCCTTGGAAGCCACGACCTGCTCGGTGCCGCCGGGGCTGACGACCACGAGCCGCCACGCGTTGAGCCACTCGGTGGTGGCCGCGACCTTGACCGAGCCGCCGCTGCTGATCACGGCGCCGTCGTCCGGGCTGGTGATCCCCGCGCCGGCCGCGCTGGCCGGGGCGGCGGTGGCGAGAATCGGGACGCTCATCGCAAGGGGTGCCGCGAGCGCGACTGCACCGATCCTGCGAGTCCAGGTCACGGCTTCAATCCCTCCATCGGACGATGTGCCGACGTCGCTCCGTCCGCCGAACCCGGCCCGGCCACCGGTCGAGCTGCGCGACGGCCGCCGTGTCTGGTGATTCCGGGGGGTTGAGGGCAGCGTAACGTACCAACGGGTAACCCACGTCACAGTACGGCGACAATGCGGAGGCGTCGATGGCCTTGCCCGGCCGGCGACACGCTGCGCGCACGATCACCGCCTGCTATTGACGCCTTGTTCAACGAGCCAGGTGTGGTAAGGGTACGCTTTCCGGCTCGGCGGGACCAGCCCGGGCGCGCGAAACGACCCGCATGTCACCGACCGCCCACGCCCCTGTCACCGCCAGTGTCACCGACACATCGACGACCCGCCCCCGCACCTGGCACTTCGACAGGCGCCCACCGAATTCCCGTGCGACCTTTCCAGCGCTCCTGCAGGCCTCCCGCGTTCCTTCGGCGACCCGTGCGGCCGCTGCCAGCGCAGCCAGATCCGCGGCCGCATCCGCCCGATGCCGCGCCACCCGCACACCGCCCACGGTCATGGCCGCCGCAGCCGACGCCCACAGAACCGCCATCAGCGCCACCACCCACAGCGCCCCACTCCCCCGATCACCCCGCCCCCTCGCACAATGCCCATCCCGATCCAAAGCCCCTCTCCAGACCATCCCGTCACCCCTCCTCCCGCACGGCAGCACCGCCCGCAAAACGCCGTCCGCACCGGACTGGAGCCCTCGCACCAACACCCGCAACCTCCTCACCACCACTTCCAGCACTTCCGCGGCAGCGCCCCACCCGCCGCTACATCTCCACCGCGTCCAGCCCCCACCCAGGCGACGTCGCACCGCAGCACCGACCGCAAAACGACGTCCGCACCGGACTGGAGCCCTCGCACCAAGGCCCGCATCCTCCTCTCCACCTCTTCCAGCACTTCCGCGGCAGCGCCCCACCCGCCGCTACATCTCCACCGGGTCCAGCCCCCACCCAGGCGACGTCGCACCGCAGCACCGACCGCAAAACGACGTCCGCACCGGACTGGAGCCCTCGCACCAACACCCGCAACCTCCTCACCACCACTTCCAGCACTTCCGCGGCAGCGCCCCACCCGCCGCTACATCTCCACCGCGTCCAGCCCCCGCCCCAGCCCCAGGCCATCACCTCCCCACACCGCGGCCAGAGCCGCCGCGGCCTGCGCGTCATCGTCTCCGTCTTCCTCGACCCACCGACCCCGCACTGCACCACCCCCACCCCACTGGGAACGCCCCCTGCGCCGCCTCGCTTTGCCACGGCGCATGAACGCAGAGAGAGCAAGAGCGCCCGCAGTCAGGCGCCCGGCGCGTCATCGCTCACCCCTAGAGGGGGTCGTCTGGCGGTCTGCCGGGCGGCGCCGTCCCCACTCCCAGCACCGCCACCGCCACACCTGCGGCTCGCACCACCACGCCCCAAGAGCACACGCACTCTGCGACTGCTGGGAAGTACGGCGGTGCGGTCCAGGTCGGCGGGGCGGTCGAGCACGCGCACACCGAGACGGCTGGTGAGAGCACCCGCCCAGTCGCGACACCCACTGCCCTGCCGGAAGCGCCCACTACCTGGCGACAACCAGTGGGCAGTGCGCGGCTTCATTCGCACACTCCTGCGGTGGCACCCGCACCCGCCCTTGGTGCCGGCGGCCGTGCCCGCGTGAATGGCGTGGCCACAGAGCAGTGGTGGTCCATCGAATGGTCTTGACCCTGGCCGACGCGGACTGCTGAGTGTCACCCGTGCCGGGCGTGCCGCTGTGGCCGGGCGAGCTGCTCGTGCCGGGCGAGCTGCTGTGCCTGGCGGCTGTGGCCGGAGCCGCCAGGCAGCTGCGGTGAGTGCTGTCAGGAGCGTCGGTTCGGCCCATCTCTGATGAAGCGGCTCCTTCTGGAGCGGCCAGGCAGGGGGCGAGGGCTTCGGTTACTGGTCTGTGGCGGCTCTGGTCGTTGGTTCATTGAGGCTCCTGGCTCGATAGCTGCTTCATGTGGCTCCGTAGCTGGTTGGTGGGCGGCTCCCGGCTCGGTGGCTGCCGTGGCCTCTGTTCTGATCAACAGAGGGGGCAGACCACTGGCGGCCGGCGGTCTGGTGGGGACTGCGATCTCGACTCGGGTGGTTTCCGCATCGCGGCTGATCTTGATTTGGGCTCCGGGCGGCAGGGCCCGGGCGACCATCGCGCGGACCGCGGGCAGAGGTTCGCCGCGGGCCGCCGCCCGGGCGCCGCTTCGTGCCGCGTCCGTGCAGGCGACCTGGATCGACGCGATCCTCACCGCCCAGACGGACACGGCGAGGACGAGCACGAGGGCGGGCAGGGCGACGGCGATCTCCGCGGTGACCATGCCTGCGTCACGAGGGCGCCTGGGGCTCATCCGGCCAGGTGGAGGGCCCGCTTGACGACTCCTAAAAGGAGGTTTCTCACCTCCGGACTGGTCACGATCTTGAAGAGAAGCGCCGCGAACGCGGTCGCGGCGATCATGCCGACCGCGTACTCGGCCGTGGACATGCCGAGATCTCGGGCCCCGTGCCGCATCCTCCGGGCGACGGCGGTCAGGCCTCTCCGGACGACAGCGGTCATGGTCCGCATGAGGAGTTCTCCCTTCCGTGTCGGGGTTTCAGGTCCAGCCTGCGGGGGTGAGATCGGGGGCGACAGGGGAGCCGCGTTCTGTGGATAACTGCCGTGGCTCACCACGGGAGCAGGACCGTCGACGCGATTCCTGCGATGGTCGGGACGATGCCGAGCAGGACGAACGCGGGCAGGAAGCACAGCCCGAGCGGCGCCAGCACCCGGATGCCCGCGGCTCTGGCCCGGGCGAGAGCCGCCGCCCGGGCGGCGCGCCGCTGGTCGCGGGCCAGGCGGGTCAAGGTCGGCGCCACCGCGGCACCGCTCTCGGCCGCGCGGACGACCGTCCGGGCGAGCGGGGCCAGCGCCGGCTCGTCGGCCAGGCTGAGCCAGGCGGCGGACGGATCGACGCCCAACCGGATCTGGACGGCGACGCGGTGAAGTTCGTCCCCGACCGGTCCGGCGACCGCGCGCGCCACGGCCTCCACCGCGTCGCTCCACGGTGTTCCGCCCTGGAGGCAGGCGGCGAGCAGGTCGATCGCCACGGGAAGATCCGCGACAAGGCGCGCTCTTCTGCGTCGCTGGTCGGCGTGGCCGAGCCGACCCAGCACGCGGGCGACGACGAGGGACACCACGAGACCCGCGAGTGCGCCGAGCAGGCCGCCCAGCAGAACCGCACATGCGACGCCTGACAGCAACGCCCCTAGACGCCGCGTCAGGAGGTCCCGACGCACTTTCGTGGAAGGCGCCGCTTGATCTGGGGCGGTTGGTGGTGGTCGTCCTGGTGCGATGCCGTTGTGCCGGGTCGGCGCGCCTGAGGCGTCGTGTGGGCGCCGCGGCCAGGTGAGTGTCCTGTCCGAGCGGACCG
The DNA here is from genome assembly GCA_003001795.1 of Actinomadura viridilutea. GTDB lineage: Bacteria > Actinomycetota > Actinomycetes > Streptosporangiales > Streptosporangiaceae > Spirillospora > Spirillospora viridilutea. The sequence goes on from PVNI01000005.1 coordinate 297,645, forward strand.
ATGTGAGGGCGGTGTATCGGCGTACGGCCGGGCTGTGACCACGAGGCCATAGGAAGCCGCAGACCGCAGCGGACAGCATGGCCAGAAGAATCATTCATCCTCCTCGCATTGAAGCTGGGCACCCGTTCGCTGACTGGTCAGCACCGTCACCTGGGCCGCTCGGCGGCTTGGGCCAGGCGGCTCGTCCACCACATGCCGAGCGCGTCGAGGGCGATACCGGCGACGAGGCACCCCAGGCCCGGGAGGGTTCCGAACAGGAAGGCCAGAGGCTTGGCGCCGAGCGCGGCCGCCATCGCCAAGCCGAGCAGCGGAAGCCCCGCCAGCAGACGCGCCGTCGCCCTGGGCCCCGCCAACTGGGCCGAGATCTCCTGACGCTGCTCCTCTTCGTCGCGCAGGGCGGCGGCGAGACCGTCGAGGACCGCGGCGAGCGTGCCCCCGCGTTCGGCTCCGATCCGCCAGCAGGCCGCGAGCAGCCGCAGCCCCTCCGCGCCCGGTTGTTCGGCAAGCAGTTCCAACCGGTCGGGCGTGGGCGCGTTCGCGCGCGTGGCGATGTCGCTGCCCGGTTGCCGCCGGGACTTCTCAGGAGCTGTGGACATGATCTGCGTGGTGACGTCCGGACCAGCGGACGTCCCCAGCAGGTGGACCGCGATCCGCGGGTCGAGCACGGACGCCGCCGCGTGGAATGCCTCGTCCGGCGGGCGACCGGCCGCCAACTCCGCGGCCATGCCGTCACACAACTCGATGACCGCGGTCTGCCATCGCCGACGCTGTCGGCGCCGCTCGCGCAGCCCATCGATATGAGCGGTCAGGCTCTGGAGAAGGTTTTGTCTCAACGGCCATGCGTCACGTGCGTTCGGTACGGCAAGCGCCCGGGTGAGCCGTTCGGAGGCTGTCGGAGGCTTGAACACGATCCATGCGCAGAGGGCGGCGCACAGCATGGCGGCTGCGGTCATGACACCGTCCCTTCACGCGTTCCGGTCCGGGTCGCCGGCACAGCCGCTTGCGGGACGTCAAGCCCGCGAGCAACGGACGACGTCGCCCCGGGCGGGTGGGGCACACCGCGCCGGTCCCCACCAAGATGCGGTGCCTGCTGGACGCCGGCCTCGGCCTGGCGCGGCTCGGGGTGATCGTGCTGGGCGGCGCGGCCGCCTCTCTCGCCCTGCTCGACAAGGCCCGCGATCGCGGTGTGCAGATCGTCACCGCCTACGGCATGAGCGAGACCTGCCGTCGCGGCCGCGCTGATGGCCGTCGATCGCGGTCGCCACCTGTGGTGCAACCGGGCTGCGAGATCGGATGCGCCCGGCAGCGTGAGCATGCGGCCCTCGGCGGTGAAGGCGACCGCGGGGACCGCCTGCACGAGACCGTCGGTTTGTCGGCGCAACAGGCAGATCTCGGCGACCCTCCGGCGTCCGCCGCCGGGCTCGCGGACGAGATGCACCACGACGTCGATCGCCGCGGCGAGCTGGCTGTGCACCGCCTCCCTGGTCAGGCCCGCGGCGCAGGCCAGTGCCTCGAGCCTCGCGGGGACGTCGGCGGCGGCGTTGGCATGCAGCGTCCCGCAGCCGCCTTCATGGCCCGTGTTCAGCGCGGCGAGCAGATCCACGACCTCCGAACCGCGCACCTCGCCGACCACGAGCCGGTCGGGGCGCATGCGCAGCGCCTGCCGGACGAGTTGGTGCAGCGTGACGCCGCCCGCGCCTTCCACGTTGGGCGGGCGCGCCTCCAAGCGCACGACATGGCCGTGATCGGGGCGCAGCTCGGCGGAGTCTTCGACGAGGACGAGCCGTTCGTCCGGGTCGACCAGGCCCAGCATGCAGCTCAACAGGGTGGTCTTGCCCGTGCCGGTGCCGCCGCAGATGAGGAAGGCCGCACGGGCGGCGATCACGGCCGCCAGCAACTCGGCTCCGTCGGGTGGGAGCGTGCCGGCCGCGACCAGCTCGTCCAGCGTGAACGCCCGCCGCCGAGGCAACCGCAAGGACAGGCAGGTGCCGTTGGCCGCGATCGGCGGCAAGACGGCGTGGAGCCGTATCCCGCCGGGCAGCCGGGCGTCGGCGTACGGGGACGCGTCATCGAGTCGGCGCCCGGCCGCCGCCGTCAGCCGTTGCGCCAGCCGTCGCAGGGACGCCTCGTCCGGGAAGCGCGTCTGTGTTCGCACCAGTCCGCTGCCGGTGTCCACCCAGACCTCGTCGGGACCGTTGACGAGCACGTCGGTCACGTCGGGGTTGCACAGCAGCGGCTCCAAGGGCCCCGCGCCGACGAACTCCGCACGCAACTCGTCGGCGAGCGCCAGCACTTCCCGATCGCCGAGCAGCCGTTCCTCCGCCCGCAGCGCGGCGGCGACGTGCCCGGCCGTGGGCTCTCCCCCGCTGGAGAGAAGACGGTCACGTACCGCGTCAGACAGCTTCTTCATCTCCGTCCTTCCAGCTCCGCGCAGGCGTCACCGCGTCCGTGAACCGGTCGCGGATCATCCGGATCGGCGTCAGGCGGCCTCGGGCACAGGCTCTTCGCAGTGGTAGAAGCCCAGGTCGGACAGCAGGTGGCCGCACAGTTCGGCAAGGGGGCCTTTGCGGCGGAGGAATCGGGCGAGGTCGCCCTCTTCGAGTGCGGCGGGAAGCCTGCGGTCGCGTTCCAGCACCCCCGCCAAGGGGAGGCCGAGGGCTTCGGCGATCACTTCGGGAGTGAGGCCGCCGGGGGCGGGGTTCCGCACGATCAGGCGCAGCGCGGCGGTCTCGCGGCGCAGGGTGGACGCCATCACGTCCGCGGCGACGGCGGCGCGCACCTCGGCGGGGACGAGCAGGTAGGTGACCTCGGCGGCGCGCAACGCGCACCGGCCGATCTCCCCGGGGTGTCGGGGCACGTCCACGACGATCAGATCGAAGCCGCGGGCTGCGGCGTCCAGCAGGGACTGCACGGCCTCCTGGGTGACCGGCACGGGCTTGCCTCGTCGCCACGACAGTACGGAGACCTCTCCCAGACTGGGCAGGGCCTCGCGCAGGGCGGCGGCGTTGAGCCTGCCACGCCGGTCGGCGAAGTCGGGCCAGCGCGCGCCTTCGTGATCCTCGAGCCCCAGCGTGATCTCCAGGCCGCCGCCGAGCGGATCGCCGTCGATGAGCAGGGTGCGCGCCCCGGTGCGCGCCGCGCTGAGCGCCAGGCCGGCGGCGAACACGCTGGCTCCCGTCCCGCCTCGGGACGAGCACACGCAGACGATGGCGCCCCGGCCCTCCGCGGGCTCGGCCGCGGCCGCCATCGCGTCGATCAGCCAGCTCTCGTCGTCGGGCAGGACCGCGAGGTCCTGCGCGCCGATCTCGAGCGCCTTGCGGTAGACGTCGTCGGTCTCCCCTTCCTTGGCGACGAGGACGACGCCCTGCCGACGCGGCAGCCCGGCGGCGACGACCTCCTCGGCCGACTCGGCTCCGACGAGCACGAGCGGCGGACGGCGCCAGTCCGCGCGGGCCTCGCCGGCGTCCTGGACGATTTCGGCTCCGGTATCGGCGGCCGCGGCGAGCCGCAGCAGGTCATCGCCGATCACCGGGTCGCTTGTCACGATCATTGCCGGGGTGGTCATCGTGTCCTCCCGTCCGTTCCTGAGGACACCACCATGCGGCTCGGCGAACAGCCGCCGGAAGACCTTCCCCAAGGTGTGGATAACTTCGTGGAATCGCAGGTCAGAAGGGATTGAGGCGCCTTGCCAGAGACGGAGGTCGGCGACGATCAGGATGCGGGTGATGGCATTGCCCGCTCATTAGGTAAAGGTCGGGATTGTGGTGTTATGTACGGAGTTGCCGGCGAGTCGGCAACGCAGTTGACGTCTCGTCGTCTGCGCGACGCCGAAAGCAGCGGACTGTCCGAATTGCCTGCCCGCCATGCCACTGGGACAGCAGTCCCCGGGAAGTCCGGCACGTGGCGTAAGTGATCAACGCGACTGTATGCGGCTGCGCCTCCCCAAGAACAGGCCGGCCCCAGTGAACAGCAGGCAGGTGCCACTCAACGAGCCAGTCGAACGTCCGACTGACGCCGCTCGAGCGGTGAGCGAGGTCTCGCGGTCGAGTTGAGACGGCATGCGCCGGCTGATGGGGGTCCGCGGCGCGGTCGCAGCCGGCAGACGCGCAGACTGCGTGCAGGGGGAGACAGCCGGCATTGCGGGGGCCATCTGCATCACAAGACGTCATCCGGGCAGGCGTGCGAACTCGGCCACTCGGCCGTACACAGGGCAGCCCTGTGCATAGGTCGTGGGACCCCAGGTCAGCAGCCATCGCCTACGCCTACGTAGGGCAGCCCCGCCCGAACACTGCTCACCCACACAACGCGCCGCCGGGCGTCGAGTCGGCGACGCACTCTCTGGTCGGCGGACAGGTGGCCCCGCACCAGGACGCCTCTCCCAGGACAGACGGTCTGCTGAGCACCGCTCACGGCTGTTCCAGTGCCGTCGGGCGCACTGGTGCGTCGGCGTCAGCCATGAGGGTGTTGGGGACGGGGCTTCACTGTGGATGCGGCGGCCTGAGGACTCCGTGGCGGGGGTGCAGCCGGGATCAACACGTGCGAAGTACGCCACCAGCCCGCCATCCGGGAGCGAAGACCAGCCACGGGGTCGAACTGGCCCTGCTGGTCGACTTCACGCACTGCCCGCGCCTGGGGGCGCTCCCACCGTTTCCTGGCCACACTGCCGTCGCTCACCGCAATGGCCGCCACATCACCCGATTCCTCCCCGTCACGGATCTGCCGCTTGAGCGTCAGGAGGACCTGGGAATGCCGTTCGCTCTTGGTCGCGCGGACAGCGGGTCGCCCGGTGGGCTTCGCGTACGAGGTGTAACCGCGCAACGAGCATGGCGGTCTCGGCGCGCCTGGGATACGCGGTCGGGCGGCGGCTTCGGTAGGCGCCTGGACCCGCCGCCGCCCGACCCGTTACAACAGGGCGACCCCCGCCGGGGGGGAGAGCGGGGGTCGCCGAACGGTCCGGCTCCGGGGGGGTAGAGCCGGCCCGTTTTCCCCAGAAAGTCTCGGGGAGATCGCACGCGACGGCATGCCGGGTTTGATCTCCCTTAGGAGAGCAAAGTCACCGCCTCCAGTCTAGGCAGATGAAGCATATGCTGCCCGATCATCGTGACTTCCGTCGAGCCGCAATGTCACGGGACGGGTAACGTTTTTTCTCACCTGGTTACGATGATCCCCACTCCAGCGGGCGAAGTGGGTCCGTCACACCATCCCGCCCAGTGCCTGCCGTACGACCGGAAAGCTCCTGGCTGAGAGTGGGAGCGTACAGGAGATCCCAAAGATCATTCTCACTGACCCCCAGATCGAGATCCCCGTGGGAATTCATCACACTCTGTGATCGACTCCAGAACAACCCATTCGCCCGTCTTGCCCGAAATATCACCCTCGACGGCGCCCCAATGCCCCAATGGGGGGCGGAGCAACCGCCGCCGAACCGAGCGCGAGGCGCGCCAAAGGGCCGCTCGTTGTGCGAGGGAGGGCTTGTCAACTGGGCGAATGAGGCGTAGACAGGTGCTACGGACCAAGTGTCCGGGCACGGCACCCGGGTACCCACGCGCGACCAGCCGCGGGAGGCGCGTCGTGACGGGCTTGACCCGCTCCGACGGATATGAGGTGCACGCTTGGTAACCCGGTGTGACGTGACTGGCGGCGGCGTCCCCGATGCGCGGGGCGCCGCTGGCCATGTTGTGACCCCCTCACAACGGCCGCCCTCAAGGCGCCCGTAAATCCCCGTACGCAGTCGAGAGCACGAGCTTAAGGGGAAGCGTCGACGCAGCGTGGTAGGCCCGTGTCCTGGACGTTGGGGCCCGCCTTGGGTGTTCCCATGGTGCAGTGGTCCCGCACCACACCAGCACCAGGCGGCACCGACGGCAGGCCGGCGGCCCTCCCACGGCGCGGAGAGGCTGCTCGTCTCGACAGCGGACCATCGGCGTACCGCCAGTTCAGGAAGGGTCTGGATACGGCGCCCAACCTGGGGGTGGCCCCCTTCCACGGGAGGCGGAGGGATACGGAGACTCGGCTCGTCGCCGTCGCTACCTGCTGCTTCGCCGAGGACGCCCCCGGGGCCCTCCGAGTGGAGACGTACGCCGCACCCGCTAGCGTGAGATTCTCACTCGCGGTTTTTTCGGAAGGCCATCAATCGTCCCGTGGCGCACCTTGACAGGTGCTTCACGCAGGAGTTCTCTTCTGGGTTCGATGCCGCAGTGAGAATGCATGCCGGGCCCTGGACGGGGCGCCGACGCATCTGTCACGCAATGCACAGACGCTCCTCCAGGTTTCCTGGGGAACGACGGCGGTGGCCCTCAGTAACCGTGCGTCTGCGTATGGGGTCCACGGCGGATCTGCAGCGGCCGAGGGAGGAGCACCCGGAAGGCCAACGGGACGGCGCAGCCCGAGCATCCACCGCGTCAGCCCCTCAAGATGGCCTCTCACGAGCCGCAGCAGCTGTAGCGTCACCGCACCCGGCCGGGTGCCCGACACGGCGGCGGGCCCTCAGCCGATGGCAGTCATGGCGCCGTGCGCCAACCTCGGTGAAGCCCGCGTCCCGAACCGCGACCGTTGCGCGGGCCACGCAGCGCTCCCAGGGAACGTGGCCGCCGCTCCCGACGCCGCGGCAATCCCCCCGCGCGGACGAGGTGCACACGCAGGCCGCCGCGTGCACCAGAGGCGGGGGCGCCTGATGCAGCAGCAGATGCGCGGCGTGCCCGCTCTGCGCGGTGGCCTTGCTGGCTCATACGGCGCGCGTGTGGACGCCATGGTTGGCGGTTCAGCAGCGGCCGAACCAAGGAGCGCCCGGAAGACCAACAGGACGATGCAGCTCGAGCGCCCGCCGCGTCAGCCCCTAAAGATGGTCTCTCACAAGCCGCAGCAGCCGTGGCGTCGCCGCAATGGCGGATCCACCCGGCCACACCTGCGGCGGCGCCGGACACGACGGCGGACCCTCAGTAACCCGGCGTCCGCGTAGGGGGTCAATGGTTGGCGGATCGGCAGCGGCCGAGGGAGGAGCACCCGGAAGACCAACGGGACGGCGCAGCCCGAGCATCCACCGCGTCAGCCCCTCAAGATGGCCTCACAGATGGCCTGCGAGTCACGAGCCGCAGCAGCCGTGGCATCGCCGCAATGGCGGATCCACCCGGCCACACCTTTGGGGGTGCCGGAGACGTAGCCGCGCAGCGCCGCTGCGTACTCCTCCGCGAGCTCCGCATGGCCGACCTCGGGCGCGGTGAGCGACTTGGGGTCGAGGCCGCGCGCCACCATGGTGAGGCGTTGGGCGGCACGGGCCACGATGCCGTCCCCCCAGCCGAAGGGACGCAGCGTGAGCAGCTCACCGTGCACGATGGCCGCCACCACCAGGGCGGGAGCGTCGGTCGGCTGGGTGAGCAGGCTGCAGAGCATGTCCAGCCGCGACGCCACTTCCCGCACCGAGGGAGGCTGCCCGAGGCCGAGTACATCCTCGACTTCCTGCCCCTCGGCTCGCGGGCGTCCCAGCGCGGACTCCTCTACGGCGTCTGCGGCGGCGAGGACGTGCAGCCGCGCCAACACCTGTCGGGGCGCCTGCCGCCAGGTGTCCACCAGGGAGCCCAGTTCCGCGGAGACGCGAAGGGCGCCCTGGACGACGGGATCCTTCGGAGCCTCGGCCGCCCGAATCTCGTCCAGGGTGACCGAGACGCCTTCCAAGGCCGCGGAGGCGCGCGCGCCACGCAAAGCCGCCTCCGTGGAGACCTCGGCACTGCGGCGACGCAAGACGCGATGACCGAGCAGCCGGTCCACCGCCGAGCGGGCGTCCGTCACCGCCTCGGCCACTCCCGGGAGGTTCGCTACTTGGGCGAAGGCATCCGATCCGGTCACGGCCACGACCTTAGGGGGTCGCCTGAGACGTCCCGCGCCCGGGGGCGACGCCACGCCACAGACGATCGCATCGACCGCTCCTACCGCCCCGGTAGCCACGAAAGCCGCAAGCGCCTACGGCACGCAAGACGCGGGCTGACCACCGCGCTGCACACGCTCGACGCGTGCCCACGACCGCTCGGCCGCGGGGTCCCAAGGGCCGTCTCCAGCCGGGTCAGCAGTCCAACGATTGGTGCCGTCAGGTCGCGGCAGGTGTCGCTGACGACCTGACGCCGTTGCTCCACTGCCTCGGCGCTCCTCAAGCCGGGCCGGGCGCAAACGTTCGCTGATCTGCGAAGGATTCTGGGCGCACGCGAAGATGTCGGTCTCCAGCGCCCGCACGTGGCCGGCGACGCCCGCCTCCTCGGCGCGGCACAGCGGCCGGGCCGGCGGTTTCGACTTCGACGCCGCATCGGACGATCCGATGGCGGGCTGGCGGTCGGTGGAGCGGGGACGAGGTTGATGCCGGCCGAACGTCTCCGGCACGCGGCGCATGTACCGCTCCCTTCTACGCGGGCCGGACAGTACATCCGTCAGGCGCCGCCGCGCAGCTGGGTGTCGGGCCTGGTTCTTGACAGCAAGGTCTTCCCCTAGGCTCCACTTGGTCGGCGGCTCAGCGGCAGGCCCGAACCCAACAGCGCCTGGTCCTCGGCGGGATCGGCCTTCACGATCCCAGCGGCAGCTGTCAGGGGCCTCGTATGCCGAGAAGCTCGATTCCAGGTGTCGTCCTCAGCCCTCCGGGCGGACAACGTCATGCGGCCCTCTCTTGCACCTCGCCCCCTGGAGCCGTGGGTGGCGGACGTGTCTCTACGGCTTCTCGGCCTTGCAGCTCAGATGCGCTTGGGGGTTGTCAATCCTGCCTGCAGTGTTGCGCCGCTCGCTCGCTCATGACGAGGTCGAGGGAGCTCTCGGACGACGGACGTTGTCGGCCGAAAGGCGACAGGACGGAAGGACGTAGCGCGGGGAGGGTTGTAAAGAGGGACCCTCGCCTGGTGAAGTGGGGCACACCGGGGCGCCTTCCTCTGTCGCAAGCAAGGAGTACGCGTTGAGCCAGAGCCAAGAGACACTCTCGAACCTGCTGCAGGAGACGCGGCGCTTCGCTCCGCCAGCGGAGCTGGCCGAAACCGCCAACGTCACCGCCGAGGCGTACGAGGAGGCGAACGCGGACCGGCTCGGCTTCTGGGCCCGGCAGGCCGACCGGCTGACCTGGTCCAAGCGCTGGGACACCGTGCTGGACTGGAGCAACCCCCCGTTCGCCAAGTGGTTCGTGGGCGGCGAGCTGAACGTCGCCTACAACTGCGTGGACCGCCACGTCGAGGCCGGACTGGGGGACCGGGTCGCCTACCACTGGGAGGGCGAGCCCGGCGACACCCGCACCATCACCTACGCCGAACTCCAGAGGGAGGTCAGCAAGGCGGCCAACGCGCTGCTCGAACTGGGCGTGCGCAAAGGCGACCGGGTGGCCATCTACCTGCCGATGATCCCGGAGCTGCCGATCTCGATGCTGGCGTGCGCGCGGATCGGCGCCACCCACTCGGTCGTGTTCGGCGGCTTCTCCGCCGACGCGCTGCGCACCCGGATCAACGACGCGCAGGCAAAGGTCGTCATCACCGCCGACGGCGGCTTCCGGCGCGGCAAGCCGTCCGCGCTCAAGGCGATCGTGGACGAGGCGCTCAAGGACGACAGCACCCCGTCGGTCGAGCGCGTCGTCGTGGTGCGGCGCACCGGCGAGCAGATCGCCGAGAACCCCCGGGACGTGTGGTGGCACGACCTCGTCGACCGGCAGTCCGACCAGCACACCCCCGAGGCGTTCGACGCCGAGCACCCGCTCTACATCCTGTACACGTCGGGGACGACCGGTAAGCCCAAGGGCATCCTGCACACCGCGGGCGGCTACCTGACCCAGGTGGCCTACACCCACTACGCGGTGTTCGACCTCAAGCCGGAGACCGACGTCTACTGGTGCTCGGCCGACATCGGCTGGGTGACCGGCCACTCCTACATCGTGTACGGGCCGCTCGCCAACGGCGCCACCAGCGTCATCTACGAGGGCACCCCCGACACGCCGCACAAGGGCCGCTGGTGGGAGATCATCCAGAAGTACAAGGTCACGATCTTCTACACCGCGCCGACCGCCATCCGCACCTTCATGAAGTGGGGCGACGACATCCCCGCCCAGTTCGACCTGTCGTCGCTGCGCGTGCTGGGCAGCGTGGGCGAGCCGATCAACCCGGAGGCCTACGTCTGGTACCGGCAGCACATCGGCGGCGGACGCTGCCCGGTCGTCGACACCTGGTGGCAGACCGAGACCGGCGCCATCATGATCAGCCCGCTGCCGGGCGTCACGGCCGCCAAGCCCGGCGCGGCGATGCGGCCCCTGCCGGGCGTCGTGGCGGACGTGGTGGACGACCAGGCGCAGTCGGTGCCCAACGGCGGCGGCGGGTTCCTGGTGCTCAAGGAGCCGTGGCCGGCGATGCTGCGCACCATCTGGGGCGACGACGAGCGGTACGTCAAGACGTACTGGTCGCGCTTCGACGGCCTGTACTTCGCGGGCGACGGCGCCAAGAGGGACGAGGACGGCGACATCTGGCTGCTCGGCCGGGTGGACGACGTGATGCTGGTGTCCGGGCACAACATCTCCACCACCGAGGTCGAGTCGGCCCTGGTGTCGCATCCCAAGGTCGCCGAGGCGGCGGTGGTCGGCTCGACCGACCCGGTCACCGGCCAGGCCATCGTGGCGTTCGTCATCCCCCGCGGCAGCGCCGGCGAGGAGGTCGAGGGCGAGGGCTTCGTGGCGGAGCTGCGCGATCACGTCGCCAAGACGCTCGGCCCGATCGCCAAGCCCCGCCAGATCATGATCGTTCCGGAGCTGCCCAAGACCCGCTCCGGCAAGATCATGCGGCGTCTGCTGCGCGACGTGGCGGAGAACCGGTCGCTGGGCGACGTGACCACGCTGACCGACAGCTCGGTGATGGACCTCATCCGCGCGAAGCTCCCCAGCGCCAAGCCGGAGGACTGACGCTCGGCGCCTCCGCATGCCAGGACGGCCCTCGACGCGCCCGGCAGCCTCTCTCAGGCGCGGAAACGGCCGCCGGGCACGTCAGGGCAGTCTGAGGCACCTCTGAGAGCAGCAGGGCGTCCGCCGCTCTGATCGGCCTCCCGGTTCCCCGGGAGGCCGATCACGCGCGCCGTCCCGGAGACGCCTGACGGCTCGGGCGGCGATGTGGAGAAGCGACGTGTGTCGGGCCGTGGTGTCCGTTTAGGCGGGCAAGGTCTCATACCGCGCGCACACGCGGCGAAGACTCCTCTGTACCCGTGGGCCTCGTCCACGACGACGTAGCGCAGACTGCGCAGGAAGGGGCGGCCCGAGCGTCCTGCGAGCGCGGCGCGGCGGGGGCGGGCATCGCGGCGCGGACTCAGTCACGCAGGTCGTCCAGGGTGGGCGGCGGCCCGGCGATCCGATCGCAGAGCGGCGACAGCAACGGACATACCGGACGATCAACCGGGTAGGCTGAGCCCGGGTGTGCCGGGAAGTCTGGTCGGCGACGAGCCGATCTCGTGGCTTCCGTTCCGGCGGGGGACGGCATCGGCTCGCGAGACCGTGTCCGCCCGATCCCTCTCGGGAGTGCCATGCCGCGCCGCGCCGCCACGACCTGGCCGATCCGTCCGACCGTCCGCTACGCGCGCCATCTCGCCGAGGCCCTGCGCCTGGAGACCGTCGGCGGGATCATCATGCTGGCGGCGACGCTGGCGGCGCTGGTGTGGGCCAACTCCCCCTGGTCCGCGGCCTACACGCGGTTGCAGCACCTGGAGATCAGCCCGCCCTGGCTCGACCTCGGGCACATGGACCTGCAGCACTGGGCGTCCGGCGGGCTGCTGGCGGTGTTCTTCTTCATCGCCGGGGTGGAGCTGCGGGAAGAGCTGACCTACGGGGAGCTGCGCAACCCGCGCGACGCGGCGCTGCCGGTGATCGCGGCCTGCGCGGGCGTGGCGCTGCCCGCGCTGATCTTCCTCGCGGTGAGCGCGGGGGAACCCGGGGCGGCCCGCGGCTGGGCGGTGCCGACCGCGACCGACATCGCGTTCGCCCTGGCCGTGCTGGCGGTGACGTTCTCGTCGTGCCCGGCGCCGCTGCGCGCGTTCCTGCTGACGCTCGCGGTGGTCGACGACCTCATCGCCATCACGATCATCGCGGTGTTCTACACCGAGCGCCTGGAGTGGGTGCCGCTTCTCGCCGGCGTCGCGCTGATCGCGGTGTACGGGGCGTTGCAGCTGGCGGGCGTGCGCACGCCGTGGGTCTATGTCCCGCTGGCGGTCCTGGCCTGGTACTTCGTCCACAAGAGCGGCATCCACGCGACCGTCGCCGGGGTGGCGCTGGGCATGCTCACCTCCCCCAAGGAGAACTCGGACCCGGACAGGCCCACGAACGCGGAACGGGCCGACCACGTGCTGCGTCCGATCTCGGCCGGGGTGTGCGTGCCGCTGTTCGCGTTCCTGTCGGCGGGGGTGACGCTGAACGGCGCCGCGCTCCACGACGTCGCCGCCGACCGCATCGCACTGGGGGTGATCGCCGGACTGGTGATCGGTAAATTCGTGGGCGTCCTCGGCGGAGCCTGGGCGGCCGTGCGGTTCGGCCTGGCGACGCTCGGGGAGGAGCTGCACTGGCGGGAGATCGCGGGTGTCGCGATGCTCGCCGGGGTCGGGTTCACCGTATCCCTGCTGATCGGCGGTTTGGCGTACACCGACCCGGCACAATTCGAAAGGGTGACGACAGCGGTCCTGATCGCGAGCCTTCTCGCCTCGGCGGGCGCGACGGTCGTCTTCCGGCGGCGGGTCCGGACGCGGGCGCGGGCCGCCGCCGCGTCGCCGGACTGATCGGGCAGACCGGCGGACGACGGCGACGGCCGAGCGGAGCCGTCCGCCCCCGACGGGCCGGCCGCGCGCCGGACGGACGGCGTCGACGGCGGCTTCGCCCGGGCGCGGACGCGGCCGGATCCGGACCGCGGTGGTCACGCCGGGTGGCCGAGGAGCCGCTCGGCTGCCAGGCTGGCGCGCAGCAGCCCTGGGAGCCGGGGCCTGGAAGGAGACAGCGATATGACCGACGCACTGCCGGGCGAGCGGATCGAGGACAAGTCCCTCGGTGAACTGGTCGCACTGGCGTCGAGCAACATCTCCACCCTGATCCGGGCCGAGATGGACCTGGCCAAGATGGAGCTCAAGGCCGACGCCAAGAAGGCCGCCCTGGGCGGGACGATGTTCGCGATCGCCGGGCTGATCGCCGGGGTGATCGTGATCCTGCTGTCCATCGCCGCGGCGTACGGCCTGGTCGCGCTGGGCGTGTGGCACTGGGCCGCGTTCCTCATCGTCGCGGGCGCGTACCTGCTGCTGGCCCTGGTGCTGATCGGCATCGGCTACCTGCGCATCCGCAAGATCGACGGGGCGCGCCGCACCCGTCGCACGCTGCGCGACGACCTGACGATGCTGCGGCGCCGAGGAGGCTCCGACACCCCCGAGCTGACGGACTGAGCACGCCATGCCCGGAAGCGACGGGTCGATCGTCGAGGTCGACGGCCCGTGGACGCACCGCGCGGTCAGCGCCGGCGGCACGCGCTTCCACGTGGTCGAGGCGGGCGAGGGCCCTCTGGTCCTGCTGCTGCACGGCTTCCCGATGTTCTGGTGGTCCTGGCACCACCAGATGGTGTCGCTGCCGCGGGCGGGCTACCGGGCCGTGGCGGTGGACCTGCGCGGCTACGGCGGCAGCGACAAGCCGCCGCGCGGCTACGACCTGGTGACGCTGGCCGAGGACGCCGCGGGCCTGGTGCGCGCGCTCGGCGAGGCCAACGCGATCGTCGTCGGGCACGACTGGGGCGGCCTGCTCGCCTGGACGATGGCCGTGTACCACCCCAAGGTCGTTCAGCGCCTGGCCGTGGTGGGCGCCCCACATCCGCTGCGGCTCCGGCAGGCGGTGCGCAGCGACCTGCGCGGGCAGGCGTGGGCGGCCCGGCACAGCTTCGGGTTCCAGCTGCCGGTGTGGCCGGAACGGCGGCTCGTCCGGGACGACGCGGCGCTGGTGGGGCGGCTGCTGCACGAGTGGTCCGGGCCGGGCTGGCCCGACGAGCGCACCGAGCGTCTCGTCCGCAAGGCCGTGCAGATCCCCGGTGTGGCGCACTGCGCGCTGGAGTACCACCGGTGGTTCGTCCGCTCGCAGCCGCGACCGGACGGCATCCGCTACGCGGTTCGGATGCGCACCCCCATTCAGGCGCCCACGCTTCAGTTGCACGGCTCCCTTGACCGCTGCACCCTCCCCACCAGCGCGCAGGGTTCGGGACGCTATGTGATGGCGCCCTACCGCTGGAGGCTCATCGAAGGCGCCGGCCACTACCCCCATCAGGAGCGCCCGGAAACGTTCGACGCCCTCCTCACCGGCTGGCTCACCGACCCCGAATACTGACCGCTGGAGTCGGGCCGTCCGCCCGCCGCGCAAGCGCCCCCGCTCCAGGCGGGCATGCTCGCGTACCGTGGAGGCATGCGTGATCGGGACGAGGCGGGAAGGCCGCGCAACGCCCGCCCGCGCGACGCGTACGGGCGCCCCCTGCCCCGGGACGCCGTCGGGGTGCCGACGATGCCCGACGACCTGTCCCTCACCCCCGAAGAGGCGTTGGCTGAGGCGCAACGGCTGCTGGACGCCGACCGCCCCTTCCACGCGCACGAAGTGTTGGAGGCGGTCTGGAAGGCCGCCGAGGAGACCGAACGTGAACTGTGGCGCGGCCTGGCGCAGGTGGCCGTCGGCATCACTCACGTGCGGCGCGGCAACCCCCGCGGGGCCAGGACGCTGCTGACACGCGCCGCCGACCGCCTGGAACCGTACGCGGCCGATCCCCCGTATGGCGTCGACGTCGCCGGCGTCGTCCGCGAAGCCCGCTCACTGGCCGCAGCCCAGCCATTGGACGAAGGAGCCCGCATCACCCTGCGGCTCACCAACGACGCCCGGTAAGCCCAGGCCCGCGAACGGGCGTCAGTCGGAGCAGCTCTGCGTGGACACGGGGACGGTGGCCCGGGCGCCCAAGCGGACGTCCGGGGCGACCTCCTCGGCGGTAAGGGCGTAGCCCGTGGCCGGCGTGTCCAAGGCCGCGGCGAAGATGACCCCGAACACGCGGCCGTCGGTCGACAGCAGCGGCCCCCCGGAGTTGCCGGGCTCCACCGTCCCGCGGATCGCGTAGATCTCGCGGCTCACCTGGCCCGCGTGGTAGATGTCGGGGCCCTTGGCGGTCTGCCGCGCACGGATGCGGGCGGAGCCGGTGGTGAACGGCTGGTTCTTGGGGAAGCCGGCGATGATGGCGTCGTCGAGCACCCGGGCGGGCCCGGCGAACTTCAGCGCGGGCGCCCGCAGCCCCGGCACGTACAGGACGGCGACGTCGCGCTTGGGGTCGTACAGCACCACCCGGCCGCGCGCGCTCTCGCCGTTCAGCAGCGAGATCGTGGACGGCCCGCGCGCGCCCGCCACCACGTGCGCGTTGGTCATCACCCGTTCGGGCGCGAACACGAACCCGGTTCCCTCGATCTTGCGCTGGCACTGCGGGGCGACGCTGGTGACCTTGACGATGCTCTGCCGGGCGGCGCGCAGCGCCGGGGTCCGCAGGATCGCGTCGTTGGGCGGCGGCACCTCCGTCACCGACTCGCCGCCCAGCCCGTTGAACACCTGCGGGAACTCGCTGGCGGCCACGAACCGGCGGAAGGAGGCGAACCACGTCTGGGCCTGCTCGGGCATCACGTCGTTGACGCCCTTGAGGATCGACGAGCCGTTCACCTGCGTGCGCAGCGGCTTGAACTCCGACCGCGCCACCAGGCTGCCGAAGAACCAGGCGACCAGCAGCAGCGACACGGCGCTGACCACCGCGCCCCCGGCGGCGTCGACGGCGCGCGCGTTCATCCCGGTGACCCGGTTGCGCAGCACGGCGCCCACGGACGACGCGATCAGCTGCCCGAGCGTCGCGGCCAGGAACGCGACCACGATCGCCAGCAGCGCCTGCTGGGCCGCGCCCTCCACCGCGGCCTCCGCGATCGGCGGCGCGACCAGGACGCCGACGACGCCGCCGCCCACGAACCCGGCGAAGCTCAGCAGGCTCACGATGAAGCCCTGCCGGTAGCCCGAGACCGCGAACAGCACGATCAGTACGAGCAGGATCGCATCGAGAATGTGGTCGCCCAGCACCGCTTCACCGTATAGCGCGCCGCCCCGTGTTCACGTCCCCTCCGTGTACCAGATTCGGCACCGCCGCATAACCGCCTCGCACGATATGGAACGATCACCCGCCGTGCCCGAGCCGACCGCGGACCGCGTCGGTCCGCGCGCCGACGGGGCCCGGCCGGCGGACGGCGCCGGGACGGACCCCGCGCCGCACGGGGCGGTACGGACGGCCGGCGCCCGCCGGATCAGCGGCGCGCCGCGCCGCGGCGGTCGCGGGCGGCCAGGTCCAGGACTTCGCGGGGGAGGTCTTCGACGCGGTCGGCGTCCCAGGGGCGCTCCCAGCCGCCCGCGCGCAGCACCTGGGTGAGCAGGGCGGCGGTGAAGCCCCACACGAGCATGCCGCTCACCCGGAAGGCGGGGCCCATGCGCAGCCCGCCCGGGTAGCGGACGGTCAGCCGGTTGGCGGGGTCGACCAGGTCGGCGATGGGCACGCGGGCCACCGTGGCGACCTCTCCCGGGTGCCCCGGGGCGATCTCCGACGGCTCGCGCCACCAGGCCGCCACCGGGGTGACGCGGTGGTTGCTGCGCGCCAGGTACAGCTCCGGCAGCGTGACCAGGACCTGCACGCCCGACGGCTCGACCCCGGCCTCCTCGTACGCCTCGCGCAGCGCCGCGCCGACCGGGCCGTCGTCGTCCGGGTCGATCCGGCCGCCGGGGAACGCGGGCTGCCCGGCGTGGTTGGTGAGCGTCGCGGCCCGCTCGGTGAGCAGGATGTCCGGGCCGTGCGGCCCCTCCCCGAAAAGGATCAGCACCGCCGCGGTGCGCGCCGTCGCCACCGGGCGCATCATCGGCGGGACCGGCATCCGCGGCGCCTCGGCGACGAACCGGTCGAGCCATGCCGGACAGGGGACTGCGGTAGCGCTCACGCCTCTCCCAACCTGATCAGTACCTGATTCCTTCCCACCTTCGCAGCGGGGGTCAGGAGAAGGGGCCGGTTTTGACGAGCTTGCGGGCGGTCTCTTCGTCCGTCGGGCCCTCGCCGAAGGACGGGCACAGCCGCGCCACCGCGCACGCGCCGCAGGCGGGCCGGCGCGCGTGGCAGACGCGGCGGCCGTGCCAGATCAGCCGGTGCGACAGCATCGTCCACTCCTTGCGCGGGATCAGCTCGCCGACCTCGTGCTCGACCTTGACCGGGTCGGTCTCGCGCGTCCAGCCGAAGCGGCGGGCCAGCCGCCCGAAGTGGGTGTCGACGGTGATCCCGGGCACGTCGAAGGCGTTGCCGAGCACCACGTTGGCGGTCTTGCGGCCGACGCCCGGCAGGGTGACCAGCTCGTCCAGCGTGCGGGGCACCTCGCCGCCGAACCGGTCCCGCAGCTCGGCCGACAGGCCCATGACGGACCTGGTCTTGGCCCGGTAGAACCCCAGCGGCCGCAGGATCCGCTCGACGTCCTCGGGGTCGGCGGCGGCCAGGTCCTCGGGCGTCGGGTACTTGGCGAACAGCGCCGGGGTGGTCTGGTTGACCCGCGCGTCGGTCGTCTGCGCCGACAGCACGGTGGCGATCAGCAGCTGGAACGGGCCGTCGAAGTTCAGCTCGCAGTGCGCGTCGGGATACTCTTCGGCCAGCACCCGGTTGATCTTGCGGGCCCGCCGGACGAGCGCCAGCCTCGTCTCCTGCGCCCGGCCCCCGCCGTCCTTGCCGCTCGCCATGCCGGCAAGGGTACGTCGTCGACGCGGCGTGGCGGCACGACCACGCACCCGCGCCGTCGGGCGCGTAGGGAACCGGCCCGCAGGAATCCGCGACACGGGAATCGCTGTTTGCGGTGGAGGACGGGCGTCTCCACCCCGCCGCGCCCCGGGCGTCCGCGACGCGGCGGCGCCCCAGAGGTCGCGGTCGCCCCGAGCCGACCGGGGATGACCGGCTTCGCGGCCGTGTGACCTGCCCTCACCGGCCGGTCCGTACACTTGGTGCGGGAAGGATCTGGCTGCACAGCGGGTCGGACCGGTCCAGCTCATCGCGGTGCCGGGGCGGATCCGGTACGTCGCGGCCCTGCCTTCACGTGCGCGGTGGGACGTACGTCACACTATGCATGGAGTTGTTAGTAGGAGGAGAACCAGCGTGACCGACCGCGACGTGGACGTATTGAGCAGAGCCCCTCTGTTCGAGGCGCTCGACGAGCAGGGCGCCAAGGCGCTGCGCTCCAACGTGACCGAGGTGCGGCTGGCACGCGGCCAGACGCTCTTCAGCGAGGGCGAGACCGGCGACCGCCTGTACGTCGTCCTCGAAGGCAAGATCAAGCTGACCCGCACCGCCCCGGACGGGCGGGAGAACCTGCTGAGCGTGCTCGGCCCCAGCGAGATGTTCGGCGAGCTGTCGCTGTTCGACCCGCGGCCGCGCACCGCCAGCGCCGTCGCGGTCACCGAGTGCCGTCTGGCCGGGCTCGGCCACGACGACCTGCGGCCCTGGCTGACCGGGCACCCCGAGGTGGCGGTGCAGCTGCTGCGCGCGCTGGCCCAGCGGCTGCGCAGGACCAACGACGTGATGGCCGACCTCGTCTTCACCGACGTGCCCGGCCGCGTCGCCAAGGCGCTGCTGGACCTGGCCGAGCGGTTCGGCCAGCCGTCCGAGCAGGGGCTGCACGTCCACCACGACCTCACCCAGGAGGAGCTGGCGCAGCTGGTCGGCGCGTCGCGGGAGACCGTCAACAAGGCCCTGGCCGACTTCGCCCAGCGCAACTGGCTCCGCATCGAGGCGCGCGCGGTGGTCATCCTCGACATCGAACGTCTGCGCAAGCGCTCCAAGTGAGCGAGGACGGTCTTCCGCAGGATCACCACGCCCCCCGCCGGGACCTTGTGATCTTGCGGAAGGCGCCGGCCGTCCCCCTGGCTCCCCCTCCGGCACGTCCCAGTGGTCGGTGACGCGAGTCCACCGCTCCTTGTCGACGCCCCCTGCGCCTCACCATTCGGCCGAAGCCGCCGACGCCCGGCACCGCTCCCACGCCGCGGCGTCGCCCCCGCCCGACGCCCGGCCGCCGATCCGGGCCGTCGTCGGCCGCGTCGGCCCGCGGGTGTGACGGCGTCCGCCGCGAGAGCCGAGCAAGCTACCGCACGGTCACGCAGCCTGTCGCCCGCCGCCCCGGTTCACGTCCCCGCGGAACGCTCCTTGAGGTAGTCGAGCTGCGCCTGGACGGACCACTCGGCGGCGGGCCACAGGGACCGGTCGACGTCGGCGTAGACGCGTTCGACCACTTCCCGCGCGGTGCGGGCGCCCGCGGCCACGGCCGCCTCCACCTGCGCCAGCCGCTCGCGGCGGTGGGCGATGTAGCGGTCGAGGGCGGCGATCGGGTCGTCGAGGCGGGGGCCGTGGCCGGGCAGGATCGTCGCCGCCTCCATGTCCTCGGCGAACCGGCGCAGCCGGTCCAGGGACGCCAGGTAGTCGCCGAGCTTGCCCTCGAGCACCGTGGTGCCGTACCCGAGCACGGTGTCCCCGGTGAGGACGGCGCGGTCGGCGGGCAGCCAGAACGTCAGCGAGTCGTCGGAGTGGCCGGGCGTCTCCATCACGCGCAGCTCCAGGCCCCCGGTGGTGACCACGTCCCCTTCGGCCAGGCCCTCGTCGCCGAGCCGGTGCCGGGGGTCCAGGGCCCGGACGGGGACGGGTCCGCCCCGCCGTCCGGCGGCCCGCGCGGCCAGCTCCGCGAACCGCCCGGCGCCCTCCGCGTGGTCGGGGTGCCCGTGCGTCAGCAGGACGAGCGCGACCCGCCGCCCCTGCGCCGAGACGGTGCGCACCACGCGTTCCAGGTGCGCGTCGTCCTCGGGACCGGGGTCGATGACGACCGCCTCCTCCGCGCCGGGCTCGGCGACGACCCAGGTGTTGGTGCCGTCCAGGGTCATCGGCGACGGGTTCGGCGCGAGCACGCAGGTCGCCCGCTCGGTCCCCATCCCGTCGATCTCGCTCATCTCACCCATCCTTCAGGTCGGGCGCCGCGGCGCCGACCGCCGGCGCAGGCGGGCCGGCCGGGGCCGGGGGACGCGGCGCCGACGGTGCCGCCCACCGCCGGGCGGGCCGCCGACGTCCGGGCACGGCCGCTCATCCCCGCGCATCGCGGGGGCCGGTCACGGGCGGGAGCACCAGGTACGGCTCCCCGTCGATGATCTCCGCCGTGGGCTGGTGCGTCTCGATCCGCCGCCGGGCCGCCAGCACGTCGGCGACCGTCCGGTACTCCGACAGCTCGGTCAGGGTGGCCATGGTCGGCGGCATGAGGAACCACTCGCCGGCGCGGGCCCGCTCCAGCGCGTCCTGGGGCCGCACCCACGTCACATGGTCGGCCTCGGTGCTGACGTCGCCGGCCCGCTGCCCCGGCGGGATCGCGGCGACGAAGAAGCGCGTGTCGTACCGCTTCGGCTCCACCTCGGGCGTGATCCAGTGCGCCCACGGCCTCAGCAGGTCCGACCGCAGCACCAGCCCGCGGCGGTCCAGCATCTCGGCCAGCGACAGGGTGCGGGCGAGCAGCGCCTGCCGGTCGGCCTCCCACGCGTCGCCCCGGGTGTCGTCGACCACGGACGTCTCGGCGGGGCCGGCGAGCAGGATCAGGCTCTCCTCGAACGTCTCGCGCACCGCCGCGCAGACCAGCTCCCGCGCCAGCTTCTCCCCGGCGCCGAACGCGGCGCCCCACTCCGCCGGGGACGGCCCCGCCCAGGCGATGTCCGCGTCGCCGTCGCGCGGGTCCACCGACCCGCCGGGGAACACGTACGCCCCCGGCGCGAACGCCATCGAGGACACCCGCCGCAGCATGAACACCTGCAGGCCGTGCTCGGGATGGTCCCGCAGGACGGCCACGGTCGCGGCGTCCCGCGCGGGCGCCGGCTCGATCC
This sequence comes from Actinomadura viridilutea, assembly GCA_003001795.1. Taxonomy (GTDB): domain Bacteria; phylum Actinomycetota; class Actinomycetes; order Streptosporangiales; family Streptosporangiaceae; genus Spirillospora; species Spirillospora viridilutea. Next base: position 318,577 of record PVNI01000005.1, read on the forward strand.
GCCCGGCCCGTATGCCCTCGATCCGCTCGACGAACTGCGCCGGAAGCTTCAACCCGTTCACCGCTGGCCGTCCCCGGCCGTGCGGCGCGCCGCTCCCCCGCGGCCGACTCGACACATCCCCATGGGGGCTAATTCGGACACACCGAATGCCATTCCGTCAACCCCGCGACCCCAGGCCGCCGCAGCCGCCGACCCCGCGGACCGGGACGGGACGGCGGCCACCGACGGCCGCGGGACCGCGCGGGGTCGAGCCCACGGCCGCCGCTCGCGGGTTCAGGAGACCTCCGCGATGAGCTCCACTTCGACGGGCGCGTTCAGCGGGAGCGCCGCCACGCCGACCGCGCTGCGCGCGTGCCGGCCCGCGTCCCCGAACACGTCGCGGAGCAGGTCGCTGGCCCCGTTGACGACCTTCGGCTGGTCGTAGAAGTCCGGCGCGCTGGCCACGAAGCCGACGACCTTGACGATGCGCCGCACCCGGGACAGCTCCCCGACCTCGGCGCGCAGCGCGGCGATCGCGTTGAGCGCGCAGATGCGGGCCTGCTCGACGGCGTCCTCCAGGCCGACCTCGGCGCCGACCTTGCCCGTCACGCGCAGCTCGCCCTTGACGAACGGCACCTGCCCGGCGGTGTAGACCAGGGAGCCGGTGCGGACCGTGGGCACGTACGACCCGGCCGGCGCGGCGACCTCGGGCAGCTCCAGCCCGAGCTCGCGGAGCCGCTCCTCGGGCGTGCCCGCCGTCACTTCTCCTCCAGCGGCCGCTTGAAGTAGGCCACCAGGTTCTCAGGGTTGGGCCCCGGCAGGACGGTGACGAGCTCCCACCCGTCCTGGCCCCAGGTGTCGAGGATCTGCTTGGTCGCGTGGACCAGCAGCGGAACGGTCGCGTACTCCCACTTCTTCATGGCCACTCAGCCTAGCGACCGCCTCTTTCCCGCCCCCGGCGCGGTCTTCTCTCCCCCGGCGGGGCCGAGATCAGGGCCGGGACGCGTCGTACCGGGCGCGGGCGGCGTGGATCTCGTCGATGTGCTCGTCGGCCCACTGCTTGATCGCGGCCAGCAGCGGGACGAGGCGCTCGCCGAGCGGAGTGAGGGCGTAGCGGACGCGCACCGGAACGGCGGGGGTGACCTCGCGCGTCACGAAGCCGTCGCGCTCCAGGGCGCGCAGCGTCTGGGTGAGCATCTTGGCGCTGGCCGCGGGCAGCGCCCGGCTGAGCTCGGCGTAGCGGCGCGGCCCGTCGGCCAGCCGGGACAGCACCAGCGACACCCACTTGGACCCGATGATCTCCAACACCTGGTGCGCGGGACACACCTGCAGGTACTCCTCGAACGCGGCCTTGGCGGCCTGCCGGCGCTGCGCGGCGGTCATCGTCGCCATCTGCGGTTTCACCTCCGGGTGCCGAACGCACTTTCAGGTAACTCCTTCCGGCGCGCCGGCTGTTCCGGCGACCGTGATCGGTGCGGGAGGTCTCCCGCTGCACATCCGTCGACAGGGAGTTCGATCATGCGTGCGATCATCGTCAAGGAGCCCGGGGGCATCGAGGCGCTGCAGGAGGTCGAGGTCGCCGAGCCCGTCCCGGGACCGCGCCAGGTGCGCGTCCGGGTCGCCGCGGCGGCGGTCAATCCGGTGGACGTGGCCGTCCGGAACGGAGCGCTGGCGCACGCCGGCGTGATGCCCCTGCCGGGCGGGCCCGGATCGCGGGACGCCTTCGGCCTGGGCTGGGACGTCGCCGGAACGGTCGACGCCGTAGGGCCCGACGTGGAGCGTCTGGCCGTGGGCGACGAGGTCTTCGGCGTGAAGGACCGTCTCGACGTCCCCGTGGGCACCCACGCGGAGGCCGTCGTCCTGGACGTGGACGCCGTGGCGCGCGCGCCGCGGTCCGTCGACGCCGTCCACGCCGCCACGGTGCCGCTGAACGGGTTGACCGCGTTGCAGGCGCTGGACCTGCTCGACCTTCCGCCCGGGGCCACGGTGCTCGTCACCGGGGCGGCCGGCGCGGTCGGCGGCTACGCGGTCGAGCTCGCCGCGCACCGCGGACTGCGCGTGGTGGCGTCCGCCGCGGCCGCCGACGAAGCGCTGGTGCGCGGGTTCGGCGCCGAGCACTTCGTGCCGCGCGGCGCTCACCTCGGCGACGCCGTCCGCGCACTCGTCCCGGGCGGGGTGGACGGCGCGATCGACGCCGCCGTCACCGGCCTCGCGGCAATGGAGGCGGTGCGCAACGGCGGGGCGTTCGTCGCGGTCCTCGGCGGCCCCGCGGTGCCGCCCCCGGTGCGCGGCATCCGCGTCGCCAACGTGTGGATCCGCGCCGACGCCGCGCAGCTGGACCTGCTGGCGGCGCTGGTCGACGCCGGCCGGCTGACGCCCCGGGTGGCGCGGACGCTGCCGCTGTCGCAGGCCGCCGAGGCGCACCGCCTGCTGGAGCAGGGCGGTCTGCGGGGACGCCTGGTCCTGACGCCGTAGCCGTCACCGCCCGCCGGGGTCCTCCGGTTCCCCGGCGGGCCGTCCCGCAGGCTCCCCCGAGGGCGGCGCGGCGGTCTCATCCGAGGACGACCGGGCGTCGGCGATGCCCTGCCGCCCCTCGGGGGCGGGACCGGCGAGCGGCGAGGCGGTCTTGTGCGACGGCTGGTCCAGGCCGATGACCGGCGGGACGTCCTTGGTCGACTGAAGCGCCGGGCCGCTCTCGGCGGCCTTGGCGAGCTCCTCCTCGGCCTTGGCGAGGCGTTCGCCGAGGTCGGTCTTGCCCTCGCCGCCGGATCGGGCCGCCGCGCCGGAGCCGCCGGTCATCCGGTCGAAGAACCGCAGCAGCTCCACCGGGAACGGCATGATCAGCGTGCTGTTCTTCTCGGCCGACACGTCCACGACCGTCTGCAGCAGCCGCAGCTGCAGGGCGGCCGGGTCCTGGGACATGATCTCGGCGGCCGCGGCCAGCCGCTTGGACGCCTGGAACTCGCCGTCCGCCGCGATGATCCGGGCGCGGCGCTCCCGTTCGGCCTCGGCCTGCCGGGCCATGGACCGCTTCATGCCCTCCGGCAGCGACACGTCCTTGATCTCGACGCGTTCGATGCGGATGCCCCACGGGCCCTCGGTGATCTCGTCCATGATCGAGCGGAGCCGCAGGTTGATCTTCTCGCGCTCGCCCAGCAGCTCCTGCATGTCGGTCTGGCCGATCACCGAACGCAGCGAGGTCTGCCCGATCTGGGACACCGCGTACCCGTAGTTCTGCACGTTGACGATGGCCTTCACCGGGTCGATCACGCGGAAGTAGACGACCGCGTCGACCCGCACGGACACGTTGTCCTGGGTGATGCCCTCCTGCGCCGGCACGTTCATGGTGACCGTCTGCCGGTTGACCTTCTGCATCCGCTCCACGATCGGGATGATCATGGTGAGGCCGGGCGGCCGGACCGCGCCGGGACGCAGGCTGTCGCCGCGCCGCACCTGCCCGAACCGGAAGACGATGCCGTGCTCGTACTGCTGCACCACCCGAAGGGACGACCCGGCGGCGATCAAAGCCAGGAGGACGACGATGAAGACGATGGTGAGTGTTACCGCCATCACGGGCACCTTTCGTTGACGGGCCCGAACTCCCCGGACCACCGGGGACCTGAGCGTCGCGGACGCGGCGCCGCGACGGCGGCGCGGCGGACCTCCGCGACGGCGGCGCCGACCCGCGGAGGTCCGGTACCGTCCCGCGGCGGCGCCCGGTCGCTTCGGGACGGCGCGGCCGACGCGAACGTCCCGGCCGGTTCGGGGCGGAGCGGCCGGGCCGGAATCGACCTGGACGACCCGCCGGCCCGGACGGTTCAGGCGGGCGGAACCCGAGGGATCGGTCTCACGTTTCCTACCCAACTTCCTGGGCACGGCCCACACAACGCTCTGGAAGGGGGATCTCGGCGGGACGCGCAACCGTGTCAGGGATCACTTGCACGAGGGGCCGGGCGCCCTCTCACGTCCTCGCCGGGCGAAGATATGGTCGATCGGGTGAGCGCGAAGGACACCGACTGGGACGGCGTGCGTCTGCACGTGGTCACGGGCAAGGGCGGGACCGGCAAGACCACGGTCGCCGCCGCCCTGGCGCTGGCGCTGGCCGCCGGCGGCCGCAAGGTGCTGCTGGTCGAGGTCGAGGGGCGGCAGGGCATCGCCCAGCTGTTCGACTGCCCGCCGCTGCCGTACGAGGAGCGCCGCGTCGCCGTCGCCCCGGACGGCGGGGACGTCTACGCGCTCGCCATCGACACCGAAGAGGCGCTCATCGAGTACCTCGAGATGTTCTACAACCTCAAACGGGCCGGGAAGGCCATGACCCGGCTCGGCGTGGTCGACTTCGTCACCGCTATCGCCCCCGGCCTGCGCGACGTGATCCTCACCGGGAAGACCAGCGAGGCCGTCCGCCGCCGCGACTCCTCCGGCGCGTTCGTCTACGACGCGGTGGTCATGGACGCCCCGCCCACCGGCCGCATCACCAAGTTCCTCAACGTCAACGAGGAGGTGTCCGGCCTGGCCAAGGTGGGCCCCATCCGCAACCACGCCGACACGGTCATGCGGGTGGTGCGCAGCCCCGAGACGGCGGTGCACTTCGTCACGCTGCTGGAGGAGATGCCCGTCCAGGAGACCATGGACGGCGTCGCCGAGCTGCGCGCCGCCGGCCTGCCGGTCGGCGGCGTGATCATCAACATGGAGCACCCGCCGATGCTCGACGACGACGCGCTGGCCGCCGCGGCCGAGGGCGCCCTCGACCCCGACGCGGTCGTCCGCGGCCTCAAGGCCGCCGGCCTGGAGCACGGCGCCGAGTCGATCGCCGCCGTGCTGACCGCCGAGGCCGCCGAGCACGCCCGCCGCACCGCGCTGCAGCGCCGCGAGAAGCGGCGCCTGGAGACTTTGGACCGGCCGCGCTACGTCCTGCCGCTGCTGCCGGACGGCATGGACCTGGCCGGCCTGTACGACCTGGCGCAGGCCCTGCGCGAGCAGGGTGCGGCATGACCAGCGGAAGGGACGGCCCACGATGAGCCCCACCGGCAAGACCCCGCCGCGCCTGGACGTGGACGCGCTGCTCGACGACCCCCGCACGAAGATCATCGTGTGCTGCGGGTCGGGCGGCGTCGGCAAGACCACCACCGCCGCGGCGCTCGGCCTGCGCGCCGCCGAACGCGGCCGCGACGTCGTCGTGCTCACCGTCGACCCGGCCCGGCGGCTGGCCCAGTCCATGGGCCTGTCCGAGCTGGACAACAACCCGCGCCGCATCGACATCGACGGCGACGGCGAGCTGCACGCCATGATGCTCGACATGAAGCGCACCTTCGACGAGATCGTCGAGGCGCACGCCGACCCCGACCGGGCCAAGCAGATCCTGGCCAACCCCTTCTACCAGTCGCTGTCGTCCAGCCTGTCGGGCACGCAGGAGTACATGGCGATGGAGAAGCTCGGCCAGCTGCACCGCTCCGGCGCCTGGGACCTCATCGTCGTCGACACCCCGCCGTCGCGGAACGCGCTGGACTTCCTGGACGCGCCCGCCCGCATGGGCCGGCTGCTGGACGGCCGGTTCATGAAGATCCTCGCCGCGCCCGCCAAGACCGGCGGCCGGTTCGGCGTCAAGGTGCTCAGCGCCGGGTTCGGCATGTTCACCGGCGTGCTCAACAAGGTGCTCGGCATGCAGCTGCTGCGCGACGTGCAGACGTTCGTCGCCGCGTTCGACACGATGTTCGGCGGGTTCCGCGAACGCGCCGAGAAGACGTTCCGGCTGCTGCAGACGCCCGGCACCGCGTTCCTGGTGGTGGCCGCGCCCGAGCCGGACGCGCTGCGCGAGGCGTCCTACTTCGTCGAGCGCCTGGCCGAGGAGCGCATGCCGCTGGCCGGGCTGGTCGTCAACCGGGTCCACCGGTCGGCGGCCGACGGCCTGTCGGCGGCCCGCAGCCTCGCCGCCGCCGAGACGCTGGAGGAACGCGGCGACCATCCCCTCACCGCCGCGCTGCTGCGCCTGCACGCCGACCGCATGCAGCTGGCCGCGCGTCAGGAACGCCTGTGCGAGCACTTCACGTCCGCGCACCCGACCGTGCCGGTGACGACCGTCCCCGCGTACGCCGAGGACGTCTGCGACCTGGACGGCCTGCGCCTCATCGGCCGGGACCTGGCCGCCGCCGACCCCGCCACCGCCGCCTGACCCGGCGCCCTCGCGCCGCGGCCGCGCGGCGCGCGAGACCGCCCGCGTGCACGCAGCGCAACGCCGCGGTTCGCGACCGCAAACGACCGTGGGCACACGCCACGGACTGGCGTGTGCCCACGGTCACTCGGTGGTTGGACCCTGCCGATCGGGTGCCCGGACGCCCGGGCTCCCCATTCCGCCCGGCACCGCCGCTACGGCGGTGCGACAGTCAGCTGGCGACGAGCTCGCCCTCCTTGGACGCCTCGACCCGCCGCTCGTACGCCTCCTTGGCGGTCTCCAGCAGTTCGCGCCACGATTTCACGTCCGGACGCCGACGCAGCAGGGCCCGACGCTCACGCTCGGTCATCCCACCCCAGACACCGAACTCGATCCGGTTGTCGAGAGCGTCGGCGAGACACTCGGTGCGCACCGGGCAGCCGCGGCAGATGAGCTTGGCCCGGTTCTGCGCTGCTCCCTGCACGAACAGGGCGTCTGGATCCGCGTTACGGCAGGCGGCGCGGGCGGTCCAATCCGTGATCCACATCTTGGCCCCACTCCCCTAGGGTCTGTGTCGATTTGCGCTCCTTGGCCAGACGGGCGCGGACGTCAGGCCGCCAAACGAAAGCCGTGGGGAAGAACTTACGGAAGCAAGGGGGGATCCAACAGCCCCCGATGGGCCCATTCTCGATATAGCCCGGCAGGGCCATACCGCCGGAACGGACTAGTTACCTCTCCTTGACGCACGAGGTAGCGCGCCGGTTGACGGCACGGGGGTGATCAGACGGCGCCGGCCCCGTCGCGGAACGCAGCGGTCATGCACGGGACGCGAAAGAGGTCCCTTATGCGCAGCAAGTCCCGCGTACCCTAGGGCTCGTGCAGGGAGCGAACAACGGTCGGGCGCGTGCCGCCGCCACGCTGCTGCGACTGCTCGGAGCCGGCGTCGTCGCCGGCGTCCTGGTCGCCTTCATCGCGCTGCCCGGCGTCGGCAGCGCGGGGCTGACGGCCCGCGACGCGGCGAACAACTTCCAGCAGATGGACAGCGAGCTGAAGGTGACGACGCCGTCGGAGAAGACGGTGGTGTACGACGCCAGCGGCCAGCCGTTCGCCACGTTCTTCGACAAGTACCGCGAGTCGGTGCGGCTCGACCAGGTCGCCCCCATCATGAAGCAGGCGATCATCGACATCGAGGACTCCCGCTTCTACCAGCACGGAGCCCTGGACCTGAAGGGCACCATCCGCGCGCTGGCGACCAACGCGCAGTCCGATCAGACCCAGGGCGGCTCCACGCTCACCCAGCAGTACGTCAAGAACCTGCTGGTCGACAGCGCCAAGACGCAGAAGGAGTACCTCGAGGCGACCGCCCCCACGATCGGCCGCAAGGTCCGCGAGCTGCGCTACGCCCTCGAAATCGAAAAGCGCATGACCAAGGACCAGATCCTCGAGGGCTACCTCAACATCGCCTACTTCGGCGCGGGCGCGTACGGCGTCCAGGCGGCCGCCAAGCGGTACTTCAGCAAGCCCGCCTCCCAGCTCAAACTGGAGGAGGCGGCGCTGCTCGCGGGCATCACGCAGAACCCCACCGCCTACGACCCGATCCGCAACCCGCGCGACGCGCGCAAGCGCCGCGACACCGTCCTCTACCGGATGTACCAGCTCGGGCACATCACCAAGGCGCAGGCCGACGCCGCCGCGGCCAAGCCCATCGAGCTGAACCGCACCGAGCCCGTCGGCGGATGCGAGACGAGCAAGGCGCCGTTCTTCTGCGAGTACGTCAAGTACGAGATGCTCAACATCCTGTCCGACGGCAAGTACTGGAAGCTGAAGCCGAAGGAGCAGCAGGACGTCGTCAACAAGCTCAACCGCGGCGGCTACACCATCCGCACCACCCTGGACATGCAGGCCCAGCGCGCCCTCGACCAGGCGGTGCGTTCGCGCGTCGCCCCCGCCGGCAACCGCGTCGCCGTGGAGGCGATGGTCGAGCCCGGCACCGGGAAGATCAAGGCGATCGGGCAGAGCAAGCGGTTCGGCGCGGGCGACGGCCGCACCACCCTCAACCTGGCCGCCGACTCCGCGCACGGCGGCGGCAGCGGCGTGTCCGCCGGATCGACGTTCAAGACGTTCACCCTCGCCGCGGCGCTGGCCGAGGGCATCCCGGTCAACACCACCATCCACTCGCCGCAGACCACCACGATCAGCGGCTACCAGCCGTGCCGGATGCCGAACGGCAAGATGCTCGGCGGCGGCACGTGGACGATGAGCAACGCCGGCGACAGCGAGGCCGGCGACTTCAACCTCAAGACCGGCACCTGGCACTCGGTCAACACCTTCTACGCCGCCCTGGAGAAGCGCGTCGGCGTCTGCGACGCGGTGAAGATGGCCGAGAAGTTCGGCATGAAGAAGGCCACCGGCCAGCCGCTCGACCCGTACCCGTCCCAGGTGCTCGGCACCAACGACGTCGACATGGTGCACCTGGCCGCCGCCTACGCCGGGTTCGCCGCCCGCGGCAAGTACTGCCCGCCCGTGGCGATCACCGAGGTGGTCGACAACGAGGGCAAGAAGCTGAAGCTGCCCGAGCACGAGTGCCGCCAGGCCGTCGACACGGCCGTCGCCGACAAGGTCAACGAGATCCTGCAGGGCGTGCTCACCAAGGGCACCGCCCGCGGCATCAGCATCGGCCGTCCCGCCGCCGGCAAGACCGGCACCTGCGAAGAGTTCACCTGCGCGGTGTTCGCCGGCCACACCCCGAACCTGGCCGCCGCCGTCGCCTACTACGACTTCCGCGGCCCCTGGCAGTACAAGGTGTACGGCGTGTACGGCGCCGACATCCCCGCCCCCATCTGGGCGCAGAGCATGCGCAAGGCCCTGGAGGGCAAGCCCGCCCCGGCCTTCTCCCGGCCCGTGAAGGACTTCGGCGACACCATCAAGGTCCCCGACCTCAAGGGCATGTCCGTGGAGCAGGCCCGCTCGGCCCTGCGGGACGCCGACCTGAAGATGCGGCTGGCCCCCCGCGGCATCCCGTCCGACCAGCGCCGCGGCACGGTCGCCGCGACCTCGCCGGACGCGGGCACCGAGGTCGACCCCGGCACCACCGTGACCGTCTTCCAGAGCGAGGGCAAGCACCGCGGCGGCCCGCGGGGCCGCGGCGACAGGTCCGAGTGGCCCTTCCCCTTCCCGCCCGGCCGAGGCCGCTGACCGACCCTCACCACCGCTGACGGCCCCGCCTCAGCCGACCCGCTGAGGCCGGGCCGTCCGGTCACATGGCGGCGAGCTGCCGCTTGACCTCCGCCGCGACGCGTCCGCCCTCGGCCCGTCCCGCCACCTTCGGGTTCACGGCCTTCATGACCTGCCCCATCGCCTTGGGCCCGGCCGCGCCGGTCTCGGCGATCACGTCGGCGACGAGCTTGGCCAGCTCCTCGTCGGTGAGCTGCGCGGGCAGGTACTCCTCCAGCACCGCGCCCTCGGCCCGCTCGGCCTCCGCCTGCTCCTCGCGGCCGGCGTCGGCGAACGCCGCGGCGGCCTCGCGCCGCTTCTTGGCCTCCCGGGTGAGCACCTTGACGACGTCCTGGTCGGACAGCTCACGGGCCTTCTTGCCGGCGACCTCCTCGTTGCGCACCGCGGTCAGCGCCATCCGCAGTGTCCGGATCCGGACCTCGTCCCGCGCCTTGATCGCGGCGGAGAGGTCGTTCTCCAGCTTCTCCTTGAGCGTCATGGTCACATCATGCCCGTCGGGCCCCGCCGTCTCATCAGGAATAATCCGCGGCGGTTCAGCCGGAGCGCTCATCTCTGGAACGATGGGAGGCGTACGAAGGGGCCCGCCGCGGGCCGGAGGGAGAACCGTGCGAAAGCTGTATGCCGTACCCCTGGGGCTGGTGGGCGCCGGCGCCGCCACGTTCGGCTATGCCTCGCTGATCGAGCGCAACTGGTTCCGGCTGCGCCGCTTCGAGGTTCCCGTGCTGCCGCCCGGCCGCCCCTCCGTCAAGATCCTGCACATCTCCGACGCGCACCTGACGCCCGGCCGCCGCCGTCTGATCCACTGGGTGCGGTCGCTGGACGCCCTCGACCCCGACCTCGTGGTCAACACCGGCGACTCCATCTCCCACCGCGACGCCATCGGCCCGTTCCTGGACGCCCTGGGCCCGCTGCTGGACCGCCCGGGCGTGTTCGTCTTCGGGTCGAACGACCTGTACTCCCCGATCTTCAAGAACCCCCTCCGCTACGTCTGGCGCACCAGCCGCCGCGACTACGCCCGCCGCCGCCGCGAGCCCGACCTGCCCTACCGCGAGCTGGCCTCCTCCCTGCAGGCCGCGGGCTGGCTCGACCTCAACAACCGCATCGGCCGCCTGAAGGTCGGCGAGCTGGACATCGAGTTCGGCGGCATCGACGACTCCCACATCAACCGCGACCGCTACGACAAGATCGCCGGCCCCGTCGACCCGCAGGCCGACGTCCACCTGGCCGTCATGCACTCCCCCGAACCCCGCAACCTGGACCGCTTCGTCGCCGACGGCTACGACCTGCTCCTCGCGGGCCACACCCACGGCGGCCAGGTCTGCGTCCCCTTCTACGGCGCCCTCGCCACCAACTGCGGCATCGACCGTCCCCGCGCCAAGGGCCTGCACCGGCACAACGGCGCCTGGCTGCACGTCTCCGCGGGCCTCGGCACCTCGCCCAAGGCCCCGATGCGCTTCTGCTGCCCGCCGGAGGCGTCCCTGCTCACCCTCGTCCCGCGCCAGTAGGGCGGATAATAGGGACGCACCACTCCGCGGGATCCGCTAAAGTGGTCAAGGCGTCGGGAGCGCGTACGGCTCCCGAGCAGCCACCACCGGGGTGTGGCGCAGCTTGGCAGCGCGCTTCGTTCGGGACGAAGAGGTCGTGGGTTCAAATCCCGCCACCCCGACAGGTGAGACAGGGTCTCGGAGGTCACTCCGGGACCCTTCTTCGTTCTCTGGGACCACGAGGAGCCACCCGGGGAGCCACCACCCTCGCGACGATCTCCGCCTCCCCACGGCCGCTCGCCTTCACTTGTGGCACCACGAACACAGCATTGATCACCTCGCCCCCGGTTGATCACGCCCTGAGCTGGCACCGGGCGTTCCCCGTTCACCCCGTTGCAATTGGCCGTCTCACCCAGGACCCGGACGTGATGGCGGACCTTGCCCTGCGGAAACCAGTCAAGGACACCTTCGCGTGGCTCACCGACCGGCTGGCCGACCTGTTGGCCGAGGGACGAGCGAACGGGGAGTTCGACTCCGCACTCGACCCGGCTGCCACGGCCACCGCGCTGGTCGCGGCGCTGCAAGGCGGCTACGTGCTGGCCCGTGCCGCCGACTCGACCGAGGTTTTCAGTCAGGCAGTCGACGGCGCACTGGGCCTGCTCACCGCCCAAGTGCGCCACCCCTGACTCACACCCTCGGAAGGAATCCTGATGCGCATCGAACACTCGACGGTTCAGGCCGCCCCAGCCGAACGGTTCACCGGAGAGGTCTGGGTGGACGAAATCGTCTCTGGAGATCCGTCGACGGGGCAGCGGGCGATGAGCGTGCGTTTCGCACCGGGCGCCCGCACCGCCTGGCACTCCCATCCTCGCGGGCAGGTGCTGCGCGTCACCGAAGGCATCGGTCGCGTGCAGCGCAAGGGCGGCGCGGTGACCGAGATCCGAGCCGGTGACACCGTGTACGTCGAACCAGGGGAGGTGCACTGGCACGGCGCGGCACCGCACTCGTTCATGACCCACCTGGTGCTCCAGGAGGCGGGGCCAGAAGACCCCCTCATCGAATGGCTGGACCAGGTCACCGATGCCGAATACCAGGGGAGCAGTATCGTCCGAGAGCACATGGTGACCGGCGATCTGACCGGCGCAGGCGACCGCATCGACCGCGTGGAGCTGTACCAGATCACCATGCCGCCCGGACAGGCGGCCGGTGTCCACACGCATCCCGGCGGAGTCGTCGGCCATGTCATCCGCGGCCGGATCATCTTCGAGCTGGAGGGCCGTCCCGCACAGGAGCTGAGCGCCGGAAGCGGCTTCTTCGAGCCACCGGGTGCGATCGTCCATCGCTTCGACAACGCCTCGACCACCGAGCCGGCGACGTTCGTCGCGTGCTACACGCTCACCGGCGACCAGCCACTGATCCAGCCGCTGTGAATGAAGGCCACCGGCAGCCCGGATCGCGGTGTGGACGTGGGGGATCTTCTTCGTCGGGCGGCGCGTTGTGTTTTGCGTCGGTCACGGTCGGTGATGGGGTGGCCGTTCGCGACGTCGGCGAGTGCATCGACCGTGGTGAGTGGGACGTTGCGCACGATCTGCTCGTCGAGTTTGGCGATGCGGGTTGTCGACGGCTTGTTTTGGGATCTTCTGGCTCGGGTGGCTCACCAGATGGGGCTCGAGTGTGCGGAGGCGTGGTTCCGTTGGCGGGGGCACGAGGTCGTTCATGGTGTGATCCGCATCGTGGACGAGGTGCGGGACCTCACGCTGGTGGGGGTGCGGCTGCTGCACGCGCTGGCCGGCGACGGGCCCAACGGGCTGCTGCTGATCGGGGACGGGCAGCAGGCCGTCTATCCGGGAGGTTTCCGGCTGACGGAGGCCGGGATCGCCTTGAAGGGGCGCGGCGCGGTGCTGCGCACCAACTACCGCAACGCCTCCGCGATCCTGAACGCGGCGTTGGAGATCGTGTCCGGCGACCCGTTCGACGATCTGGAGGGGCCGAGCCCCAACGGGCGCCGCACGGTGGACATCACCTATGACGGGGGCGAGGCGGTCCGGGCCGTCGCAGCCGATGACGCCGAGCACGACCGGATGCTGGTGGAGGCGCTCCGGCGGCTCCAAGGGGACGAGTACGCGCTGGCGGGCGCCGCGGTCCTGTGCCGTTCGAAACGCGACGTCGACATCTACCACCGGTTGCCGGCCCGCGAGCGGCTACCGGTGCTGCGGCTGGAGAACTACGACGGGCGTCCCGAGGAGGCGATCAAGATCGGCACGTATCACCGCGCCAAGGGGCTCAACTTCAAACACGTCTACCTGCCGCACCACGACGCGGAGATCCGTGCGGACGGCGAGAGCGGCTCGGCGCGGGAGCGCGCCGAGCTCGCCCGTCGCCAACTGTTCGTCGCCATGACCCGCGCCCGCGATCTGCTGTGGCTCGGGTCGGTCCGGCGGTGAGAGCGGCCTGTGCGGCTCAGATGATCTCCTGGCGCCAGGGGCTGCACGGGCCCTGCCCCGACGGGAATTTGCAGAGCTTCAGCTGGACCCGGGTGCCGGACGGGATGTAGTGCGGCCAGGACACGCACCTGCCGTTGACGCTCGGGTCCTGGATGTAGATCTGCCGGTCGGCGGTGCGGAGGACGGCCTCGGCGGCCCGGCCGTCGACGGAGCCGTTGCAGACGGCGATGTTGCGCTCGTCGACCCGGGCCCGGTCGCCCGCCCAGATGATGTCGATCGTCGCGGGTGAGGTCGCCAGCAGCGTGGCGACGAGGGGCGCAAGCACCATGGCCTCCCTTTCTCCGACAGCGGGTTTCGGCACGTCAGCCTGGCACCGACGGAGGTCCCGGCCGCCGGTTGCGCGGTCAAGTGGCAGGCATGGTCGGTGCAAGGTTCGCCAAGTGAGGCGGGCGGCGGAGCGGGACGTCGGCGCGGCGGGCGTTTTGATGGGGCACGAGATTGTTTGATTGCGGATTGTTCGAACAATCGGCAGGGTTCCCGCGGCGTTCATCATGTCCGCTGTGGAGGGACGCATGGACGGTTTCTCGGCGGGACGGCCTGTCCCCGTTGAGGGGATCGGTCCTGATTGAAGAGCCTGTGGAGGGTACGTCTACGAGGCGTTCAGGGGTGCATCGAAGCCGATTGGGGTTTTCCCGGATGGCGATGAGGTGGAGGGCCCGTCAGAGTCGTAGGTAGGGACAGAGGGTCGCAAGCCCCCCGAAGGGAAGGAGGCGCACGATGAGCCTCACGGCAGCGCCCGTCGCCGAACTGGCGCAGGTCCTGTTCACCTCGCGGTTGCAGGAGTCCGACCACCCGTCCGCCGAGCAGGTGCGGGCCGCCGTGGACGAGCGGCTGTGCGCCTGCGGCGGCGATCGGGCGGTCTGCACGGCCTTCGTCGCGCAGGAGGCGGGCGACCACCCGGAGGTGTACGCGGCCCGCATGCGGTGGGCCCTGACGGCGGTGTCGCGCGCTTACGGGGTCCGCGCCTCCGCCGCTTGATCCCCTCTGGGCGAACGACGGCTGCACTTCCCCCGGGTATCCGCCGATCCGCCTGAGGGCAGACCATCAAGGAGAAGCCCGATGCGTTCACGATTCGCCGAGCAGCCCGAAGTGATCGTTCCGCGGTCCCTCAGGGAGCTCCTCGCCGAGCAGGTCTCCGGCGGCACGCGCCGCCGGCGCCGTTCGGGCAGGGCTCGGCGGCTGGTCCGCCGCGCGTCCCGCGCGCGGCGTCCGCTCGGCTCCGCCTGACCGGTTCCGGGGCCGCGCCGTTCGACACCGGCGCGCAGCGGTGCTCGCGCCGTGGGGGGGCCACCGAGCTGCGCCGCCCTGGCGGTGACCTGCGCGTTCCGCCGCGCGGCGCGGACGGTCAGTGCTTGCTCTTCGTCTTCGACTTCTTCTTGCTCTTGCCGTCGTCGTACTCCCACTCGTAGCCGGGAGTGTTCTTCTCGCAGTAGCTGTCGTCGACCCTGGTGTCGGTGGCGTCGTGTTCGCACCAGCGGTCGCTGCCGCCGCAGCCGCCCAGGGTCAGCGTGGCGATCAGTGCGCCCGTGGCGAGCAGGGGGAAAGGTGCCTTCCGCATGTGTCGTCGCTCTCGGGGGTTCCACAGACGATCGGGCCGAGCGTAGCGCACCCGCTCGGCCACCGAGAGCGGCATCGTCGGCACCTGAACGGTTTTCCACAGCCTGTGGACGGCCACGGGGCGGCACGCCGATGTCACGGACGGTGCTTGCCAGAACCGCCCCTGTGATCACTACCGTGGCGGCATGTCACCAGGTGTGCGATCAGCCGGGTCGGTCCTGGCGCTGGCCGGCGCCGTGCTCGTCTTCCACGGCGGCACGGCAGGGGGCGCGGCCGCGGGCGTCGCGGCCTCGGGGGGCGCCGCACGCGTGCCGTCCGGGCGCGTCGCGCCCGCGTCGGGGCACGAGCGGATCGCCCAGACGTGCCGGTCGACCGCGGACCCGCGGACCGCGCGGACGCTCGGCCGCGCCATCGACCGGGCGCTGAGCGGACGCACCGGCACCGAGTCCGTGGCCGTGTACGACCGCCGACGCAAGATCACCTGCGCGGTGGACGCCGACCGCCGCTACGACTCCGCCAGCGTCGTCAAGGTGACCATTCTGGCCGCCCTGCTGCGCAAGGCGCAGGAACAGGGCAGAACGCTCACCGCGCGGGAGCGCTCCCTCGCCGACAAGATGATCACCAGGTCGGACAACCCCGCGGCGTCCGCGCTGTGGCGGTCGGTCGGCCGGACGAGCCTGCAGCGCTTCCTGCGGCTGGCCGGCATGCGCCGGACCACCCTCGGCCGAGAGAACCACTGGGGCCTGACGCAGATCACCGCGAACGACCAGCTGCGCCTGCTGAGGCTGCTGACCAGCCGCAACAAGGTCCTCACCACCGCCTCGCGCCGCTACGTGCTCGACCTGATGGGGCGCGTCATCCCCGAGCAGCGGTGGGGCACACCGACCGGCCGGGCGCGCGGCATCCGCTGGTACGTCAAGAACGGCTGGCTGCCGCGCCTCAGCCGGTACTGGCGGGTGCACAGCATCGGCGCCTTCAAGGGCGACCGCGAGGACTACCTGATCGTCGTGCTCACCCAGGACACCCCGACCATGCGGTACGGCGTGCAGACGATCGAACGGGTCGCCCGCGCCGTGCACGGCACTCTCGTGCCGAATCCCCGCGCGGTCGCTCCGAGCGAGGCCCGGCGGGTGCCGTGGGAGAAGCCGGACGGGTCCGTCCCGCCCGATCTCTGAGCGGACGGTCACGTCTGGCCGAGGGCGCGCCAGGCGGGGGTGGTGCAGCTCTCCTCGTAGTCCCACCAGCCTTCGCTCCGCCCGCGCCGCAGCAGGTCACGCACGGCCGCCAGATCGGCGGTGGGCGGGACGTTCAGCGCCACCAGCGCGGTCTGCGCGATGCCCTCGCCTTCCACGCCGAGCGGGGCGAACATGTCGAGGACAGCGCGCCGGTCGCCGGCCAGGGCGCCGTTCCTGAACACCGTGACGCGGATCGTGCAGTTGTCGGACCACTGCACCGCCTCCCTGCCCCACAGGACGCCCTCGTCGTCCACCTCCGTGCGCACCACGTCGCCGAGAGCGATCCCGCGCACGAAGAACGGGATGTTGGCCACCTCCGCGCGGTCCTCGGCGACCGGGAAGGCCCAGACCCGTTCGGACGCGGCGGGCGGCCAGTCGTCGTCCTCCCGAGGGAGTTCGAACACCACGCGCACCGCCTCCTGCGGGGGGCGGTGCTTCTGGGACGCCGTCATTTCGCAAGCATGCCCTTTTACGGCGATATGCACCATCCGGGCGCCAAAGCAGGCCCCGCCGGCACCGGGGACCGTCCGCGATACTGAGGGGCATGGTCGACGAAGAGCGCTGGAAGGCCCGGTTCCGGGCCCCGCGAGTGAGCCTGCCGGGCTGGGCGCGCACCGCCCCGCACCGCTGCGTGTACCGGTCGAACGCCTCCGGCACCTGGGAGATCTACGCCTGGGACCGGTCGACCGACGCCCGACGGCAGATCACCGACCGCCCCAACGGCACCTGGATGGGCGGCGTCGACCCCACCGGCGAATGGGTCTGGTGGTTCGCCGACACCGACGGCGACGAGTTCGGCGTGTGGATGCGCACCCCGTTCGACGGCGGCGACAGCGCCCCCGCCGTGCCCGGGCTGGAGCCGTCCTACCCCGCCGGGCTCGCCCTCGGCGACAGCGGCCTGGCCCTGATCGGCCGCACCACCGACGCCGGCACGTCCGTCCACCTGTGCGCGCCCGGCGCCGAACCCGAGGTGCTGTACGAGCACGCCGAGGACGCCCACGTCGCCGCGCTGTCCCGGGACGAGACGCTCATCGCGATCGGGCACAGCGAGCACGGCGACAGCAGGCACATGGCGCTGCGCGTGGTGCGGCCGGACGGCACCACCGTCGCCGACCTGTGGGACGGCCCGGGCAAGGGCGTGTACGGTGAGGGGTTCGCCCCGGTCGCCGGCGACACGCGGCTGCTGGTCGGCCACGAGCGGCGCGGCCGGGACGAGCTGCTGATCTGGGACCCGGTCGCCGGCACCGAGCAGGAGATCGTCCTGGATCTGCCCGGCGAGGTCACCGCCGACTGGTACCCGGACGGCTCCGCGCTGCTGATCTGCCACTCCCACCACGCCCGCGACGAGCTGTACCGCTACGACCTGGCCACCGGCGCCCTCGACCGGATCGACACCCCGCGCGGCGTGATCGGCGGCGCCACCGCCCGTCCGGACGGCACGGTCGAGTTCTCCTGGTCGTCGGCGGCGGAACCGCCGGTGGTCCGCTCCACGTCCGGCGCGGTGGTGCTGACGCCGCCCGGCCCGCCCGCGCCGCCGTCGGTGCCCGTGGAGGACGTGTGGGTGGACGGCCCCGCCGGCCGCATCCACGCGCTGATCAGCAAGCCGGAGGGCGGCGCCGCCCCGTACCCGACGGTGTTCGACGTGCACGGCGGCCCGACCGCCCAGGACGACGACTCGTTCGCCCCGTCCGTGGCCGCCTGGGTCGACCACGGCTTCGCGGTGGTGCGCGTCAACTACCGGGGCTCCACCGGGTACGGGTCGCAGTGGCGCGACGCCATCGAGGGGCGCGTCGGCCTGACCGAGCTGGAGGACATCACCGCGGTCCGCGACTGGGCCGTCGCGTCGGGCCTGGCGGACCCGACGCGCCTGGTGCTGACCGGCGGGTCCTGGGGCGGCTTCCTCACCCTGCTCGGCATCGGCACCCGCCCCGACGACTGGTCGGTGGCGGTCGCCTCGGTGCCGGTCGCCGACTACGTCGCCGCGTACGAGGACGAGATGGAGGGCCTGCAGGCGTTCGACCGCAGCCTGTTCGGCGGCTCCCCGCAGGAGGTGCCCGACCGGTACCGCGCCTCGTCCCCGATCACCTACGTCGAGCGGGTCAAGGCGCCGGTGCTCATCCTGGCCGGGGAGAACGACCCGCGCTGCCCGATCCGGCAGATCGACAACTACCTGGCACGGCTGGCCGAGCTCGGCAAGCCGCACGAGGTCTACCGGTACGACGCCGGGCACGGCTCCCTGGTGGTGGAGGAGCGCATCAAACAGATGGCCCTGGAGATCGCGTTCGCCCGCAAGCACCTCGGCATGGCCTGACCCCGCGTCCCGGCGGATCAGGCGCGGACCTCGCGGATGATCTCGACGAGCTCCCGGGTGACCGACTTGAAACCCGGGAGCCGGGACATCGAAACCATCCGGTCCACCAGCGGCACGGTCCGCTCGACCAGCAGGTACGTCTTGCGGCAGCCCGGCGAGCTGTCGTGCACCCAGTACAGGACGATGCCCATCGAGTACAGCCACAGCAGCTCGGGCAGCTCCTGCCGGAACTCCGGGTCGATCTTCAGGGTGGAGCCGTCGACCACCTCGCGGTAGATCGCCACGGCGGCGGCGCGCGCCGGACCGGACTCGGCGCTGAACGGGTTGAGCGGACTGGTCGGCTCGGCGGCGAACTTGAAAAACTTCCCGGCGAACTGGTGGTACGGCACCATCGTGTCGATCCGGGCCTTCAGCACGCCCAGCAGGCGCGGCGCGAAGTCGCGTTCGCGGTCGAGCACCGCCCGGCACGCCTTGCCGTGCTCCTCCTGCAGCTCGTCGTAGTACGCCTGGATCAGCTCCTCCTTGGAGCCGAAGTAGTAGTAGGCGTTGCCGACCGAGACCCCGGCCTCCTTGGCGATG
Organism: Actinomadura viridilutea; assembly: GCA_003001795.1. Taxonomy (GTDB): domain Bacteria; phylum Actinomycetota; class Actinomycetes; order Streptosporangiales; family Streptosporangiaceae; genus Spirillospora; species Spirillospora viridilutea. The sequence continues at coordinate 337,608 of PVNI01000005.1, forward strand.
GCCCGCATCGTCGTCGCCTCGTACCCGCGTTCGCGGAACAGCCGCAGCGCCGTCTGGACGATCAGCGCCCGGGTCTGCTCCGACTTCGCCGGCTTGGTCTCGGTCACGTTCGCCACCCTAAATCCCTGGACGGTTCACCGCCGCGACCGGCCTCGGCCGCGGACGGTCCGTGCCGCGGCCCCGGCCGGGCCCTCCTCAGCCGTCGGCCGTCTCGGCGGCGACCAGTTCGCCGATCTGGGCGGCGTTGAGCGCCGCACCCTTACGGAGATTGTCTCCGCACACGAACAGGTCCAGAGCCTTCGGATCGTCCGGCGACCGGCGCACCCGCCCCACCCAGGTCGGATCGGTGCCGACGACGTCGGCCGGCGTCGGGAACTCGTGCCTGTCGGGGTCGTCCAACAGCACCACGCCCGGCGAACCGGCCAGCACCGCCTGGGCCTCCCGCTGGTCGACCGCGCGGTCGAACACCGCGTGGACCGCCAGCGAATGCGCCGTCACCACCGGGACCCGCACGCACGTCGCCGCCACCTTCAGCCGCGGCAGCCCGAGGATCTTGCGGGACTCCTCGCGGATCCGCAACTCCTGCGACGACCAGCCGCCGTCCTCCACCGTCCCCGCCCACGGCACCACGTTCAGCGCCAGCGGCGCCGGGAACGGGCCGGACTCGCCGACCGCGGCCCGCACGTCCCCCGGGAGGGTCCCCAGCTCGCGGCGGCCGCCGACCCGCTCCAGCTGGTCGTGCAGCGCGTCGACGCCCGCCCGTCCGGCACCGGAGGCGGCCTCGTACGACGCGACGACCAGCTCGCGCAGCCCGTAGGTCCGGTGCAGCGCCCCGATCACGACGATCATCGCGAGGGTGAGGCAGCCGGGGCCGGCGACGATGCCGCGGGGCCGCGGCCGCACCTGCTCGCCGTTCACCTCCGGCACCACCAGCGGCACGTCCGGGTCCATGCGGAACACCGCGGACGTGTCGACGACCACCGCGCCGCGAGCGGCCGCGACCGGCGCCCACTCGGCCGCCACCGCGTCGGGCACCACGAACATCGCGATGTCGACCCCGTCGAACACGTCCGGCGTCAACGCGACGACCTCGACGCTTTCGCCGCACACGGTCAGCGTGCGGCCCGCGGACCGCGGCGAGGCCACCAGCCGGATCCGCCCGTACACGCTCTTGCGGGTGGACAGGATGCCGAGCAGCGCGCCGCCGACGACGCCGGTGGCGCCCACGACCGCGAGGGTCGGCTTGGAGCTCATCGGGCTCTCCCTTCCCGCTCGGCCCCTGACGCCCCGGCCCGTCGCGAACGCCCGGCCGAGGTCACGGTGTCATCGTCAGCGGCCCCCGGCGGGTTCAACGTTCCGGAGGGCCGCCGCGTTCACCAACGGCCGCCCAGATCCCGCGCGCCCCGTCGGGCGCCCACAAGCGCTTCACCCGCCGCGGGGTGGGCCGAAACTCCGCCCCTCCTTACGTGCCGCGCCAGACACACCTGGCCCAAAGCCAGATCCGCGAATGACCCGCTTCGATGGCTCCCAGGCCTACTGCGGTTCCAGACGCGTCTTTGCGCGGCCTACAGCCGCCGACAGGCGCCTCGCCTGGCGCCCCGCCACGCCTACAAGCTACGTCTCTCTGGCCGCAGCCCTGCCGGCCTTCGCAGACCGTCGATGACGCGTTGACGGGCCCCCTGACCACCACCCGGCCCTATACGTAGGCCGCTGATCTTCTTCGACATCCTGCTCGGCCGCAAAGCACGCACGCAGTCCGCGGCGACGCCTCTCGGCCCGTCATGCCGCAGAGTCGCCGGCTCCCGAAGCACCAGGTCCGCCGTCTTAGACGCCTCGGCGGGCCCAGCGCAAGCCCGCGGGGTCCACCGAAGCCCTGACCTCTGATCATGCGCAGGCCGGCGCCCCATCTGTCGCCCCGCCACGCCTGGGGCGGGACGCCCTGGTCCAGCACCAGCACGTCCCGTGAGCCGGAGCCTTGATGTCCTGCTTCGGCCGCGGGGACCGGCCTGAAGCCACCGATCCGGCGTCCTGCTGCCACTTACGCGCTTGCCGGTCGCAGACCCGCCGAACGTCGAATCGCCAGGCCCGCCCGCTGACGAACCGCCTCGGCAGCCCCGCCGCATCTGGGGGGCTGAGAGCCACGACGTCCGGCTCAATCATGGGAGCCGCAGCCTGCGGCGGGCATCCGGCGCCCTGCCTGTGACGAGCCCGCACCACCGGCGGGCCGGCGGTGCGGGCTGGACGCGGTCAGGCGGGCGTCAGCGGCCGGTGCCGCCGTAGACGACGGCCTCCACCTGGTCGGCGTCGAGGTCGAAGGCGCGGTGCGCGGCGGCCACGGCGGTGTCGACGTCGTCCTGCGCCACCACCACCGAGATCCGGATCTCCGAGGTCGAGATCATCTCGATGTTGACCCCGGCGTCGGCGATGGCCGAGAAGAACGTGGCCGTCACGCCCGGGTGCGACCGCATGCCCGCGCCGATCAGCGAGATCTTGCCGATCCGGTCGTCGTAGCGCAGCGACTCGAAGCCGATCTCGTCCTTGACCTTGTTGAGGGCGGCCAGGGCGGTCTGCCCGTCGCTGGCCGGCAGGGTGAACGAGATGTCGGTGCGGCCGGTGGACGCCGCCGACACGTTCTGGACGATCATGTCGATGTTGATCTCGGCGTCGGACAGCACCCGGAAGATGGTGGCCGCCTCGCCCACCTTGTCCGGCACCCCGACCACGGTGATCTTGGCCTCGCTGCGGTCGTGCGCGACCCCGGAGATGATCGCCTGCTCCATGTCACGTCCTTCGATGTCGTCGCTGTCGACCACCCAGGTGCCCTCCTTCTGGCTGAACGAGGAGCGCACATGGATCGGGATGTTGTAGCGGCGCGCGTACTCCACGCAGCGCAGGTGCAGGATCTTGGCGCCGCTGGCGGCCATCTCCAGCATCTCCTCGTAGGAGATGCGGGGGATGCGCCGGGCGGCTGGAACGATCCGGGGGTCGGCGGTGAACACGCCGTCCACGTCGGTGTAGATCTCGCACACGTCGGCGTTCAGCGCCGCGGCCAGCGCCACGGCGGTGGTGTCGCTGCCGCCGCGGCCCAGCGTGGTGATGTCCTTGGTGTCCTGGGAGACGCCCTGGAAGCCGGCCACGATGGCGATGGAGCCCTCGTTCAGCGCGTCGCGGATCCGGCCGGGGGTGACGTCGATGATCCTGGCTTTGCCGTGCGAGCCGTCGGTGATCACGCCGGCCTGGGAACCGGTGAACGACCGCGCCTCATGGCCGAGGTTGGCGATGGCCATGGCCAGCAGCGCCATCGAGATGCGTTCCCCGGCCGTCAGCAGCATGTCCAGCTCGCGCGCGGGAGGAAGCGGGCTGACCTGCTCGGCCAGATCGATCAGCTCATCCGTTGTGTCACCCATGGCGGACACCACGACGACCACGTCGTTGCCCGCCTTCTTCGTCGCGACGATGCGCTGGGCGACCCGCTTGACGCACTCGGCGTCCGCTACGGAGGAGCCACCGTACTTCTGCACGACAAGAGCCACGGGTGGCGCTCCTCGGATCGGGGTCAGACTGACGTGTACCGGCGACGAGTCTACCGAGGTCTCGGCACCGCATTACGAGCAGATAACTCCCGACATGTGACCCGCCGTCTCAACATGTGAGATGAAGGGTCGGTGGCGCCGTTCGTGGCCGCCGAGGAGAGCACGCTCGGCCCCGCGCCGCCCCAGTGCCGTGGCCGCAGTACTGCGGTCTGCAGTGGGCGAAGGCCTCTCCACAGCGAACTCGTCGCGAGGACGCTCAGATCCGTCGTCCGCGCGGGCGCAACGGCAACAGTGATCGCGGGCACCAGGGCCACGGCGAACGCGGCAACCGGGACCTGGTGGACGCCCCGGCTCTACTGGACGGAGACGGGTTCGGTGACGACGTCCAGGCGGGCGTTGGCCACGACGGCGTGCAGGGCGCGCAAAGCCGCACCCGCGTGGTTGCCCCAGTGGTTGAAGTAGGAGTACTGCCACCACCACAGCGCCTCCAGGGGGCGGCCCTGGTGGTAGTGGCGCAGCCCGTGGACCAGGTCGCTGGCGACGTCGACCAGGTCGTCCGAGAGCCGGTACGACGTCGGCTCGGTGTCCTTGTAGGGGTCGAAGACCTCGACGTACTCGTCGATCGTCAGCAGCCGCTCGGCCAGGCCTTGCCGCAGCGAGTCCAGGTCGGGGTCCTCGCCGACCTCGGGCTCCCAGTTGTCCGGCAGGATCACGTCCTTGCTGGCGCCCAGTTGCGCACCGGCCAGGATGACCTGCGAGACCTCCAGCAGCAGCATCGGCACGGTGTGCGGGCCCGCCTCGCCGCGCGCGACCGCCTCCAGTCCGCTGAGGTAGTCCTCCACGTGGCGCGCCACCCGCTCGGCGACGGCGTTCCAGTCCTGCGGGCTGTTGGCTTCAGACATCCAGGAGCCTCCGTCCTTCGAAAGCGCGGCCCAGCGTCACCTCGTCGGCGTACTCCAGGTCGCCTCCCACCGGCAGGCCGCTCGCCAGGCGGGTGACGGTGATGCCCATGGGCTTGACCAGGCGGGCCAGGTAGGTCGCCGTGGCCTCGCCCTCGAGATTGGGGTCGGTGGCCAGGATCAGCTCGGTGACGGTGCCGTCCGCCAGACGCTGCATCAGCTCGCGGATGCGCAGGTCGTCGGGGCCGACGCCCTCGATGGGGCTGATCGCCCCGCCGAGCACGTGGTAGCGGCCGCGGAACTCGCGGGTCTTCTCGATCGCCACGACGTCCTTGGACTCTTCCACCACGCAGATGACGTGCGGGTCGCGGCGGGGGTCGCGGCAGATGCGGCACTCCTCCTCCTCGGCCACGTTCCCGCAGGTGCGGCAGAAGCGGACCTTCTCCTTGACCTCCTTGAGGGCCTTGGTCAGCCGGTCGACGTCGGCGGGGTCGGCGGCCAGCAGGTGGAAGGCGATCCGCTGCGCGCTCTTGGGGCCGACGCCGGGCAGCCGGCCCAGTTCGTCGATGAGGTTCTGGACGACCCCTTCGTACAACGGTCAGTTCCTTCCATGCTCGTTTCGGCCTGGTGGGCAGCTGGGTTCGCGCCGACCGGAACGGGCGGCGGCGCAGGGGGCGGGCGCGGGCCGGACCGGGGATCAGGCTCCGGACGTTCCCCCCGACCCCGGCATGCCCGGAATGCCTGGTATGCCGCCACCGCCGAGCCCCTCGGCCAGCGGCCCCATCTTCTGCTCCTGCAGCCGCGCCACGGCCCGAGCGGCGTCGCGGATCGCGGCCAGCACCAGGTCGGCGATGGTCTCGGCGGTATCGGCCGGATCGTCCGGGTCGATGGCCTTGGGGTCGATGGAGATCGCGGTCACCTCGCCCTGGCCGTTGACCGTCGCCGTCACCAGACCGCCGCCGGCGCTGCCCTGCACCTCGGCCTCCGCCAGCTCGCGCTGCGCGGCGAACAACTGCTCCTGCACCCGCTGGGCCTGCTGCAGCAGCTCCTGGATGTTCAACTGACCACCGGGTTCCACGGTCTCTCCGTTCCCTCGCGGCCCCACGCGGGACCTCAACGGCCCCTCACGGAGCCTCGTGCCAACGACCGGACGGCCACCGCACGCCCTGTCTTCCCGAGACTACGGGTTTCGAACGTGATGCGGTACGTGCCGACAGCGGGACGCCTATGGCTTCCGGCGTCGTGCGCAGGGCGACCGTATCGCCCCTCAATCCACTGCTCCTGGTAGGCGGCCTGCTCCGCGCCCACGCCCCCAGGGACGCCCTTTGAACAACACGGCCGCCCTCCACGCGCACGGCCCCCATGACCTCAGGGAGACACGGAAACTTTCAGTCGCCCCTAGGCCGTGTCCGGTGGATCATGGTGGATCCGCAGCAGTGCGGTGACATGGTGATCAGTCCTGGTAGGGCGGCATATGCGATGCCGCGCGAGTCGACCGCCGGGTGAACCCTGTGGGCGGCCCGCCTCGTGACCGCCCGAGCGCCTGCCCGGCTGACTGCTTCGTCCCCGCTCGTTCACCCACTGCGCAGACCCCGGCGGCGTGCCAGCGTGCGCACATGGTCGTGGAATCCGCGCTGACGGCCCAGGCGGTGCGAGGACGTCCTCAGCCGAACACCAAGATCGACCGGACCGGCCCGAGCCCACCTCCGCGGTCATCAACGCGTCCGCATGCAATCACCGCGCCCTGCAGGCACAGCGCCGCTTGAGGGCCGAGCATCAAGGGCCAGGAGCCGACCGCCAACCCACCAGCGAGCCAACACACCAGAAGGCCCACCCGACTGCCTCGTTCACAGCTCGAAGTGGCACCAGCTGGCCCCCAGGCGCACGAGCCGGTGTCCTGGCTGCCTGCGCTGGGCGGCTGGCTCGTCGCCTCATGGGACCTGGCCGTCCAGGTCATGCGCGAGGCCGGCATCTTCACCGTGGACGAACCACGCTCCACCACCGCGCGGGTCGTCGGGCCAGCATGCCGTCAATCCCCGTGCCGCCCCACCGAATGCCACCGTGCAGAGCCCCGTGAGGCCATCGCACCGAACACATGCCAGGTGGCAGCACCAGCTCGACGACGCGACCTACAGGCCGCCTTCAAGGACTGGCTCGGCTGCTGCAACGGCCACCAAGGCATCGCAGGCGCCAAGGGACAGTCGCCCGCGTCACCAACGTGCCCGACCGGCACACCCGGCAGATCGCGGGGGACGGTCAGGAGTTGTCGATCTCGCGGATGATCTGGCCGCCGAGTTCGCGCTGGATGAGCGCCATGCCGGTCAGCTCCGCCTCGGCGCTGTCGGCGTCGGCGTCTCCCTCGGGGTCCACCTCGTCGCTCTCGTCGAACGGCGGCTCCGGCGGAGGCGCCTCGTCCGGAGGCGGCGGCGCGGTGTCGGGGGTGGCCGCGGGCACCGAAACGGTCCAAGGACCTGAGGGCGCCGTCGGGGCGGACGCAGCGGGGGGCGGTTCGGCAGCGCCACGGGACGGCATGGACGCGGCGGGGCTGCCGTATCCGGCCGCCGGCCCCGACGATGCGGCACCGCCCGACAGGCCCGGGCGTCCCGCCGCAGCACCGCCTCGCCCGCGGGTCGGCGCGCTGCCGGCGAGCACCGTGTCGATCCGCCAATCGACGCCCAGACGCTGCTTGAGGACCTCGCGCAGCACCGCGTCGCGGCCGCCGTTGGTGAAGTTGGTCCGCGCGCCCTCGGCCTCGAATGACAGGGTCAGCAGGTTGCCCTCCAGCGAGATCGGCTGGACGCCCGACATGATCGCCATCCAGGCGACCCTGCTGCGCTGCTTGACGGCCTCGACGATCTCCGGCCAGATCCGCTGCACCGCGGCGACGTCCGGCCCTCCGGACGGCCGCGCGGCAGCCGGGGCCGGAGTCGCAGCGGCGGGGGAGGCGGGGCGCGGGGCCGCCGGTGCGGCGGCGGGCGGCGGCGCGGCGGCCGGTTGCGAAGGCGCCGCCACCGGACGCGGACGGTTGTCCACAGAACGCCGTTCCACTTCCACCGGTCCGGTCGCAGCAGAGACGCTGGACCCGGCAGCGCCCCCACGGACCGGCGCGGCCGGCGCATCCATGCCGCCGCTCGAGGCCACAGGGGCGCCACTCGCCGGGACGGAAGGAGCGGGCGCTGATGAGGCGACAGGAACACCGGCGGCGATCTGCCGTTCGAGGCGGTCCAGGCGGGCGAACAACGAGGCTTCGTCCTGGTACGCGCCGGGCAGCAGGATGCGGGCGCACACCAGCTCCAGCAGCAGCCGGGGCGAGGTCGCCCCCCGCATCTCGGTGAGGCCGGTGTGCAGCAGGTCGGCCGCCCTGGTCAGCTCCCCGGGGCCGAGCGCCTCGGCCTGGCGCCGCATGCGCTCCAGCTCGTCCGGCGCGGCGCTCAGCAGCCCGCTGCCCGCGGCGTCCGGCACATTGGCCAAGATCACCAGGTCGCGGAGGCGCTCCAGCAGGTCGGTGGCGAACCGGCGCGGGTCCTGGCCGCTTTCGATCACCCGGTCGAGGGCGGCGAACACCGCGGCGCCGTCGCGGGCGGCGAACGCGTCCACCACCTCGTCCAGCAGCGCCGAGTCCGTGTAGCCGAGCAGCGAGACCGCGCGGGCGTAGGTGATGCCGTTCTCGTCCGATCCGGCCAGCAGCTGGTCGAGGATGGACAGCGTGTCCCGGGCCGAGCCCGCGCCCGCCCGCACCGCCAGCGGCAGCGCGTTCGGCTCGTACGGCACGTTCTCCCGCTGGAGGATCTCCTCGACCAGCTCCAGCAGCACACCGGGCGGCAGCAGCCGGAACGGGTAGTGGTGCGTCCGCGACCGGATCGTGCCGATGACCTTCTCCGGCTCGGTGGTCGCGAACACGAACTTCAGGTGCGGCGGAGGCTCCTCGACCAGCTTGAGCAGCGCGTTGAAGCCCTCCCGGGTGACCATGTGCGCCTCGTCGATGATGTACACCTTGAAGCGCGCCGACACCGGGGCGAAGAAGGCGCGTTCCCGCAGGTCGCGGGCGTCGTCCACGCCGCCGTGCGAGGCGGCGTCGATCTCGATCACGTCGATGTGGCCGGTCCCGGTCGGGCCGAGCGCGACGCACGAGTCGCACTTCCCGCAGGGGTCGGGGGTCGGGCCCTGCTCGCAGTTCAGCGACCGGGCCAGGATGCGGGCGCTGGAGGTCTTGCCGCAGCCGCGCGGGCCGCTGAAGAGGTAGGCGTGGTTGATGCGCCCGTTGCGGAGTGCCTGCTGGAGGGGCTCGGCGACATGCTCCTGCCCCTTGAGCTCGGCGAACGTCGCTGGCCGGTACTTGCGGTACAGAGCCAGACTCATCGGGGGTCCGGCCTCCTCGAGAAGCGGAGCGTCAGAAGCCAAAGGACCCCCCGCACACCCGCCAGAGCCTGCTTATCCTTGCTGCCTTCCGGCCCTGGGGAGGTTCACAGGATGACGCCGTGCGAGGGGTCTGCCCAGAGTCTATGGCATTCGCGGAGCAAGGGCTGCACGGTTGCCGCGTAGGCTCGTGCGACATGCCCGCCGACCACCCCGAGCACCACCTGCTGCACATCGCCGAACGCCGCCACTGGGAGGCGGCCCGCGCCGACGGCACGGCCTACACGACGTCGACCCGGGGCCGCACCCTCGAGGAGGAGGGCTTCATCCACTGCTCCTCCGACCTCGACCAGGTCCGCGGCGTGCTGTCCCGCTTCTACGCCGACGTCGACCCGGCCGACCTCGTCCTGCTGGTGATCGACGTCACACGACTCGACGCGCCGGTGCGCCACGAGCCCGTCGACGGGGCCGTCTTCCCCCACATCTACGGGCCGATTCCGCTCTCAGCCGTAATCGATGTCCGATCAGTGCCCAAGACCCGGTAGGCTCTGCGGCGGAGGATTCGCCTAGTGGCCTAGGGCGCACGCTTGGAAAGCGTGTTGGGGGCAACCCCTCGCGAGTTCGAATCTCGCATCCTCCGCCAGCCAGAGGGCGGCACCGCCGGTGCCGCCCTCACTGCGTTCTCACCCCAGTCCACGGCTCCTGCCCCCGCCAAACCGCCCCGAGCCCCACCAGATCGTCCTCGTCGCCCTGATCGCCCTCACTGGGTGGCCCTCGCCGCTTGAGGCAGGTCAGGTCGCTCATCACCCCTGGAGGGATTGCAATTGGGGAGGGGTGTGCAAGTCAAACTCGCACACCCCTGTGACTCATCAGTCCTCGAGGGTTCGCAGCCAGCCGTGGCTTGGCACCTTCGTCCGTTCCCACGCTTGAGAGGGGCTTGATCGCCGCTCGCGGTAGTCGGTGTGCGGGGGTGTTGAGAGGCCGCCCGTCAGCATCCGTCCGACGTCCGTCCTGGTCCGCCTCACGACCTTCTCCGGTGACGGTGACGTCTGGGGTCGGTGCCGGCGCTTGGCCGTGCGGTTTGCCTCTCCGATGGGCCGACGGCAGAGCCTTCGTGTGCCGTAGAAGGGCCAGCCGACGTGATCAGCACGTGCCGGGGAGCGCAGACCTCGGCGCGGCGGGGCCGGCCGGGGCCACGGCATCGTCTTCTCTGGTCTCACCCGACGCCGTAGACTCAGGGGCGTGGTTTTTAAGGCGGTAGGGGAAGGAAGGCCTTACCCGAACCACGGCCTCACGTCCCGGGACTGGGCCCAGATCCCGCCGCGCCAGGTGCGTCTCGACCAGCTCATCAGCACGAAGCGGGAGCTGGATCTGCGGTCGCTGCTGTCCAAGGATTCCACCTTCTACGGGGATCTCTTCCCGCACGTCGTCCAGTGGCGGGGCGAGCTCTACCTTGAGGACGGCCTGCACCGCGCTCTGCGTGCCGCCCTGCACCAGCGTCTGGTCCTGCACGCGCGCGTCCTCAACCTCGACGCGCGCTGAACACCGCCTTACCCGCTCAGCCATGCAAGTCGCGGACGATCTGCGCCCGCCTGCCGCGAACGGCCGCCGCATTTGCTAGCCGTCCGCTGAATCCGTCACTACCCACGCGGTCATCCGGTCCTTTGGGCGATCCGCGTTGAGACGCTGACGGCGGTGAGCAGCCTTGCCGCCCATGCCGAGCAGGACGTGCGGGCGGTCGGTGTCGAACTGGGTGATCATGCTCTTGGACGTTCGCGCGGTGGGCTGAGGACCGAGATCCACTGGAGCACGGGGCAGCTAGTGCTGATGCTGCTGGTCACCGCCGGTCAGCGGGGCGCCCCCACGGTTTTGGCCGTGTGGAGCAACTCGGCGTGCCGTGGACGGGGCCAGGTCTCCCTCGCAAGCGCCTGATCAGATTCGGGCCAACTAGGCCTCCAGCTCCCGCACGCGCCGCGCGCACCTGAGCAGCCGTGGAATCGGCTGCACGATCCCGTCAAGGTCGACCAGGGTCCGCCACCGCCGCAATCGGGGCAGCCGGGATGGCCGGCGCCTGTGTTCTGCGCACCGGATCGCCGGCGGCGCCATGCCGTCGAGCGTGGCACCAACCGGCATAAACGGCACCGCGCCATGGGCATGCGGGTTGACGAGCTCGCCGCCGTCCGCCATCCACTCGCAGTCGTCAACGACCGGCTGAACTGCCTTTGAACCCTTTCTAGGGCAGCGGCCCCTGGAGCCCCATCAAGGCGGGGGGACGCCGAGGCGGCGGCGCAGACCTGCGGGGCCAGCGGCGCCCTCTCCATCACGATGCCGGACGGGACACGGGGCGCACGCTGGGCGTCGGGTGTGGGATCAGCGGGTGGAGGCGTTGGCCGGGGTGAGCGGCTCCTCGACCGGGCGCTCCACGGGGGTGTGCTGGTCGGGGGTGAGGCGGACGATGCCGGGACGGGCGGCGAGGAGGCCGAAGGCGATCTCCGGGACGACCAGGGCCAGCAGCACCGAGAGCGGCACGTTCCAGCCGCCGGTGGCGGTGTGCAGCACGCCGATGGCGAGAGGTCCCAGTCCGGCCAGCAGGTAGCCGCCGGTCTGCGCCATGCCGGACAGCCGCGCCGCCACCGAGGGGTCCGCGGACCGCAGGCTGAGCAGCGTGAACGCCAGCGGGAAGGCGCTGCCCGTGCCGAGCCCGAGCACCGTCACCCACAGCCATCCGGCGTGCGGCGCCACGATCAGGCCGCCGATGCCGAGCACCATCGTGACGGCGAGGGCCAGGACGAGCGGGCGCTGGTCGCGCATCCGGGCGGCCGCCAGCGGGACGAGCAGTCCGAGCGGAATCCCGATGATCATCATGACCGAGACCATCATCCCGGCGGTGGCGGGCGCGTACCCGGCGGCGCGCATGATCTCCGGCAGCCAGGACATCAGCACGTAGAACATCAGCGAGGCCAGGCCCATGAACAGGGCGACGTGCCAGGCCAGCGGGACGCGCAGGAGCGAACCCCCGTCCGACGCGGGGCGCGGCGCGGACGGTCCCGACGCGCGCGGGGCCCGGGCGAGCGGCATCCAGGCGACGGCGGCCAGCAGGGACGGGACGGCCCAGACGGCGAGGGCGAGGCGCCAGCCGCCGACGCCGGCGAGGGGGACGGCGAGGGCGGCCGCGATCGCGCCGCTGCCCGCCATGAGCATCATCGCCATGCCGGTGAGGCCGCCCACGCGGCGCGGGAAGGCCTCCTTGATGACGGCCGGGGTGAGGACGTTGCCCATCGCGATGCCCGCGCCGGCCAGCACCGTGCCCGCGAACAGGGCCGTCTGGGCGGTGACGGCCCGCAGCAGGATCCCCGCCGTGATCAGGACGAGCGATCCGGTGATCGCCAGTTCGGTGCCGACCCGGCGGGCCAGCGGCGGGGCGAGCGCGGCGAAGACGCCCAGGCACACGACGGGGAGCGTCGTCAGAACGCTCACCTGCACCCCGGACAGGCCGAGGCTGTGCCGCAGGTCGCCCAGTACGGGGGCGACGCCGGTGATGGCGGCCCGCAGATTGATCGTCAGCAGGACGAGGCCGAGGAGGGTCCAGGCCGCGGTGAGACGGGAGAGGCGCGTGGTGGATGTCATGAGTCAGGAGGGGGGTCGAGGGGGTGGCACGTTCCAAGGCCGTCGGGCCCGTAGCGGGGCGCGTGTCGCCGGCCGTCAGACGTCGGGCGCGGCCGTGGACGTGAGGATCTGGTCGAGGCACGCGGCCGCGGCCTGCGCCGCCGCCTCCGCGTCCCCCGCCTTGACGGCGGCCGCGATCGGGCCGTGCGGGACGTCGGTGTAATTCAGCAGCGTCCCGGCCGTGCCGATGCTGGCCCGCAGGGCCGCGCTGAAGTCGTGGTACAGGTCCGTCAGGACCTTGTTGTGGGTGGCCTCCACGACCGCGGTGTGGAACGCCAGGTCGGCCTCGACGAACGCGTCGTGGTCGCCGGACGCCCAGGCGGCGTCGCGCCGTTCGAGCGCCGCGGTGATCGCGGCGATGTCGGCGTCGGTGCGGCGGGCGGCGGCCAGCCGGGCGGCCTCCACCTCCAGTCCGCGCCGCACCTCGAGGATCTCGGCCAGTTCGGCGGCCTGCAGGCGGCGGCGGACGGCGCCCGACATCTCGCTGGTGGCCCGCACGTAGGTGCCGTCGCCCTGGCGGCAGTCCAGCAGTCCGGCGTGGGTCAGCGCGCGCACGGCCTCCCGGACGGTGTTGCGGCCCACGCCGAGGGTCGCGGCCAGCACCGGCTCCGGCGGGATCTTGCCGCCGACCGGCCACGTGCCCGCGGCGATCTCGTTCCTCAGCTGCTCGATCACCTGGTCGACCAGGGACGAGCGGCGGGCCGTGCGCAGAGTCAACGCTCCCCCTACCGTGCGGTGCTCAATTGATCAATCAGCCGGACATCCAGTCATCCTACGTCTTGTCGCGCAATGGTTCGGCACGTCCCCGTTCCGAGGCACAAGACGGTGCCGCCCGGGAGCCGGGAAACCGGCGGGGCGCGATGCGGGAGGTCAGACCTTCCTGAGGTCGCAGTCGGCGGTCTGGGGGCGGGACCGCCGCAGTCCCGCGGCCTCCAGGGCCTGCCGGTACGCCGCGGCCGCGGCCTGACCTTCGCCGAGGGTCTCGAACAGCTCGCCGAGCTCGTGGAACAGGTGCGCGGTGGGACGTCCGGCGGGCAGGCCGTCCAACTGACCGGCCGCCGTGCGCAGGACGACCAGGGCGGCCGTGCGGTCCTGCTGCGCGAGACGGGCGCGCGCCAGCACCAGGCGCGCCTGCGTCGTCTTGCGGACGCGGGCCACCAGGTCGGGCCCCGGCGTGGGAGTGACCGCGAGGTCGCCGACCCCCGACGGCGCCGACAGGGCCATGCCGGTCTCGAGGAGCTCCTCCAGGTCCGCGATCGCCTCGTCCGGGCGGCCGAGCGCGACCAGTGCGCGCGCCCGTTCGATGGTGCTCTCGGCGGCCTCCCCGGCCGGCAGCCGGCCGGTGTCCGCGAGCAGGTCGAGGGCCTCCCGGGCCGCCTGCCGGCCGACGTCCGTCGGCACGCCGACGTGCCCGCCCGGCCCCGCGGCCTGGTCCGGCGCGGCCTCGTCGGCCGGCGGCATCGAGAACGGCTTCACGCCGCGCAGCAGGGCCTTGGCGGCGGCGAGGTTGAGCCTTGAGCGCGCCAGCCGCGGGGTGCGGCCGGAGCAGGCCGCCAGCGCCTGCTCGGCCAGGTAGAGCGCGTCGCCGACCGCGCCCTCCTCCAGCGCCTTGGACGACGCCCGCCGGTAGTGCTCGCCGACCTGGTCGTCGGCGGCGGCCGCGTCGTCTCCGTGTCCGCCGACCAGCGTCCGGCCCAGCGCGTGCGCGCGGCCCGGATCGGACCGGTCCACATACGCCAGCAGCAGGATCCGCCCGATCTCGGTGTGCTCTTCGCCGACGGTCAGCTCGAGCTCCCGCAGCCGCGCCAGCGTCCGCTCGCCGAGCGCGATGGCCTGGCCGAGGTCGCCGACGGTGTGGTAGCAGCGCGCCAGCGCGATCACCGACGGCAGCCAGCTCGTCCGGCCCGGATCGCGTTCGGCCTGCTCGCGCAGCTCCTCGAACAGCGCGATGGCCTCCTCGGTGCGGCCCAGCTCCTCCAGCGCCCGGGCGCGGCCCCACCGGGCGCGCGCGGTCAGCTCGGGATCGTCGCTGCGCGCGATCACGTCGTCGAATCCGGCCGCCGCGGCGTCCGCGTCGCCGGCCAGCAGCGCCAGCTGCGCGTGCCGCTCGCGGACCTCCAGGTGGGCGCGCTGCTCCGGCTCGACGCCCTCGGCGAGGTACTCCGGCGTGCAGCCGAGCCGCTCGGCGAGCATCCGCAGCACGGTCGGCGTCGGCGTCCGCTTACCGGACTCGATCAACGAGATATAGCTGTCTGAAAGGTCGTGACCGGCGAGCTGCGCCTGCGAGAGGCGCCTGGTGAGCCGCAGGTTGCGGACACGTTCGCCGACGTTGCCTGGACCCGGCATCTGGACTCACTTAGCGGAAGTAATCAGGCGGCTGGGGTGCCGACATGATTGCACATTGCGGGGTTGCGCACATCGAGAGTAACGAAGCGACAGGGGTGCGATCATCCCCCTCGGTGCCGACGGCCGATTATGGTCTGCGGGCGTTCCCGGCCGCGGGCCCGTCCGGCTCCGCGCGCCGCGGCCGGCGGACGGGACGACGCCGCACGCGCCGACCCCTTCGTCGTCACGAGCGGCGGCACCGGCCCCGCGTCGCCGGGCCGTGCCCCCTCTCGCGAACGTCCCATATGACGATCACGATAGCGGGTGCTTATCACATTATCCGGCATGACGCCCAAAGATCATCGTTCCGGCGCGGCGAGCCGGTTCCGGCCGCCGAACGCACCGCCGGACGCCCGGCCGTTCCCGCAGGCCATCACCCGCCCGGAAGGACGGCGGCCCGCCGGGGGCGCCGCCGGCGAGGCCGTCTGACGGACGGCCGCGACCTCATTGTCGGACACGTCGCCGGGCGAGCTTACGCGCCGTGTTCACCCGCTCTCAACTCTGAGGGTCACCCCACGTTCTGGAAAGGGCGGAACCGCCGCGCCCCCCCTGTTTTCACGTTCCCGGAATGCCGCCGCCCCAGGGGTTTGCCGTAACCGCCGCAGCGGTTGGAAAACCCTTACTCCGGCAGCGGTCGGATAGCGCGGTCGCGCGGCTCCGCCGCGGCCGGAGTCGCCGCCCCCGAACCGTGGACGGTCAGTCGTCCTTCGCGTTCTTGTTGGGGAAGATCATTTCGCAGACCTCGAGGTAGAGCTGCTCGGGGTAGGGCAGGTAGTCGACCGTGCGCAGGGCCTGGTCCTGACCGGCCGACTCCAGGACGAACTCCCCGTATCCGAGCATCCGCCCCAAGATCGACCGCTGGAAGCTCATGTCGGTGACCTTGGCCAGCGGCATCATCGCCACCTTGCGGGTGATCAGGCCGGTGGTCAGCAGCATCCGCTGATTGGTGATCACGAAGTAGTCCACCGACCACTCGGCCACCTGCCAGACGAACCAGGCCAGCAGCAGCAGCCAGCCCCACCAGATCCAGCTGATCACCGCGCCGGCGTCGCTGGCCACGGTGTTGCTGAGCACTCCGGCGACGATGAGGCCGCCGAGCACCAGGCCGACCGGGAGCATGAGCACGGCGGGATGCCGCCGTACGGTGATCACCTGTGTCTCGTGCGGCAGGAGGTACTTGTTGACCGACGCGGGAGCCGAGTCACCGGGTGTGACCAGCCTCATCGGGGCCTCAGGCGAGCTCGGTGACGAAGGCGGCCAGGGAGTCGGCGACGGACGCCAGGCCGCTCGCCGCGGTGTTCACCGACCGCGCGGCCCCGCCGGGCTCCCGAATGACGTAGAAGGCCACAAAGGCCGCGGCGGCCCACGTGACGAACTTCTTGGCGGGCACACTGCCTCCCGGAGCGCGATGAGCCACAGACCCCTCGCCAGTCTCGCATAGCGGCGACCTCCGGCAAAGCACGCTCAGGGGGCGTTCTCCGTTGCGCCGTGCGGCGTGTGCGGGCGATCGGCGCGCAGGGGGTCGCGTCCCGGTCCGTCCTCGTCGGCCCGCGGGTGTGCGAGGCGCCCATCGGGACGTCGCTGGACACCGGCGTCCGGCGCCTCGTCGGCCGTGGAGCGCTCCATGTCGTGGAGCGCCCGCACACCCGGCTGCCGTGCGCCGCCCGGCTCCTCGTGCTCTTCTCCCTCGCGCCACTCGACCACGGGACGGCCGCCCTCGCGTCGGCCGGGCGCGAGGCGGTCGTCCTCAGGGCGGTCGGGCGCGCTCGGCCCGCCGTCGCTCCGCCCGGCCGCGTGGCGGCGTGCCTCGCGGTCCGCGCCGGCGCCGAGGCTCTCGGCCGCGTCGCGCTCCCCTTCGGGGGGCTGCGCGTCACCGTGATCGGCGTCGCGATGGTCGATGTCCCGGTGATCGGCGTCACCGCGGTCGGCCGCGTGCCGTCCGGCGTCCCGGCGCTCCGCGGCCCGGCGGTCGGCCTCTCGGCGCTCGGCCCGGCGGCGCTCCGCGCGCTCCTTCTCCGCCGCCACCATCGCCAGCACCTGCAGATGCTTCCGTGCGATCTTCTCCACCAGCCCGGGCGTCGCCGCGCCGGTGACCTCCTGCGCCCCGTAGCGTGCCGCGGCCACGCACCGCGTCACCGTCTCCGGAGGATGCACGTCCACGAACTCCCTTTTCAGGCGGTCGCCGATCTCCTCGTAGACCGACGGCTCGCCCTCCCCCTGGTGAGCCATCACGCTTCCTCGAGAGTCGCTCGCACCGCCCCGGTCCCGTTACCGATCCCCTGTGCGCCGGGGCAGCGGAGAGGAACGATCAGCACGTTCCGTAGCACCTTACTACCCGCGGTGATTCTCGGAGGAACATCGAGAGTCCCGGCACAGGGCGGAACAGGGCTGGAATGGTGGCACGCCTACCGTTCCTTGACTCATTCCAAGACTCATTCCAAGGAGCCCGGTACGCGCATCCCCAGCGTTCTTCAGTTTTCTTGGGCTCGGCCGTACCGGCTCAGACGACGCCGTAGAGGCGGTCGCCCGCGTCGCCCAGGCCCGGGACGATGAAGCCCTGCTCGTTGAGGTGGGAGTCGATCGCGGCGGTCACCACCCGGATGGGAGTGGACGTGCCCTCGAACACCGCCTCCAGGTACTTCAACCCTTCGGGGGCGGCCAGCAGACACAGGGCGGTGACGTCGGTCGCGCCGCGGTCCAAAAGGAGCTGGATGGCCGCGGCCAGCGTGCCGCCCGTGGCGAGCATGGGGTCGAGCACGTAGCACTGCCGTCCGGACAGGTCGTCGGGCAGCCGCGTGGCGTACGTCTGGGCCTGCAGCGTCCCCTCGTCCCGGATCATCCCGAGGAACCCGACCTCGGCGGTGGGCAGCAGCCGGGTCATCCCGTCCAGCATCCCGAGACCGGCCCGCAGGATGGGCACGACGAGCGGCTTGGGGCTGGCCAGCCGCACGCCGGTGGCGGGCGCCAGCGGGGTCTGCACGGTGACCTCGGACACGCGCACATCCCGGGTGGCCTCGTACGCCAACAGGGTGACCAGTTCGTCGGCCAGACGGCGGAACGTGGGGGAATCGGTGCGCTCGTCCCGCAGTGTGGTCAGTTTGTGCGCGACGAGCGGATGATCCACGGCGAGGGTCTGCATGCGCACACCGTAGCCCACCTGGGCGATATGCCCGACATCCGCCCGCGAGCGGATAGGACCCGAGTGAGCTGGGCAGTATTGGTCTATGAGCCGCGAGCGCAGCCAGCGGCCGGGGGATGCCGCCCCGGCCCGAGAATCCGTCCATGACCCGCCCGGCGAAACCCGGGCCGGGCGCGCCCCTCAGGCCCGGTCCGACGACCACCGGACGCCTCAGCCGCAGTCGATCCCTTCCCGAACGGCCGGGCCCGAAACCGGAGCCGGGTCCGACGCGCCGGGCACCGCCCCCGGCGACGAAACCGCCCGTTCCACCTCGAACCTTGTCGACGACCGTCCGACCGAAGAGGGCACCGGGCACGCACGGCCCGCACAGGACCTCCAAGCCCTCGTAGACGCCGAAACCGCAGAAGACCCCCAGACCGGCCCCGCAGAGCAGCCCCGAGACGACGCGACCGCACCGGGCATCGAGGACGCCGATTCCTCGACCGGCATGACCTCCCACCACGACCTGACGCCCGAACAGCTACGGGAACGTCTCCGCCGCCGCGCCGTCTTCCTCCGCGAACTCGCCGAAGCCCGCGAACTGCGCCGCCGCGTGACTCCGCACCGCTCACGCCGAGCACGCATCCACGCGGCCCTGCGGCGCCGCACCTTCCGTCTGCACTGACCACGAACGCCCGTGCGCGAGCCTCCCGCCGAGGCCGCGCACGGGCGTGCGGTGGGGTCGGGATGACAGACCGGATGCGGCCGTTCTGAGGCGCTGCCCGCACGTATGGTGAAACCGTTGATCGGTGGCTCGTTCGCTCCAGTCGCCGGTGGAGGGAGCCGACCGGCCTCCGTCCTGCCTCGCCCGCCGCACGTCCGAGCCGTGCGGGGCGCGGGACGACCGCACGGATCGGTTCTCCCGCTCGGCGGCCGAGAGTCGGCTCATGTGACGGACGGAGGCTTCGGCAAGTTTGGCGGTGAGGCGCGCAGACGGGCGTCGCATCTGGGACCATGCCCTGGCAGGAACGGCGCCGGTGGGGTGGAAATGACGGATGTGGACGCGACGGACTTCGCCGTCGTGGTGTATCGGGAGGACGACAACTGGGAGGCCGGGGTCCTCCCCGTCGCGCTGACCGAGGACCTGGCAGGGCTGATCCACGCCCTACGGCAGCAGCCCAGCATCGGCAGCACCATCGGCCTGGTCTCGGTGGGCGACGACTTCTTCGTGGCGATCCGGCTGCTCGGCGACGAGGTCATGGTGTTCCTGTCGGACGTCACCGCCTCGGTCGACTGGCCGCTGGCCCGGCAGGTGCTGGAGTACCTGGACATCCCGGTCCCCGAGGACGAGGAGCTGGACCAGGTCCTTCCGGTCGGCGACATGTCGATCTTCGCCGACCTGGGGCTGGACGAGATGGAGCTCGGCGCGATCTCCGGCGACCTGGAGCTCTACCCGGACGAGATGCTGCTCAGCATCGCCGGCCGCCTCGGGTTCGCGGCCGCGTTCGAACGGGCCCTCGACACGACGCACTGATCGCGCGGCCGTCCCGCACTGTGACCGGCGCCACCTTCTGCGCCACAATATTCGGGTGTCCTACTTCGCCGCCGTCTTCGCGCAGACCCCGCAGGGCTGGGTGGGGACCGAGGCCGAGCTCTCCGAGGCCGAGAGCATCGACGACGTCTCCGATCTGATGCGCGAGGCCGCGGTCGAGTCCTACGGCGATCCGGTCGTGCTGCTCATCGAGGAGGACGACGAGTGGTTCGCCATCGTCCGCCTGGACGGCGAGGGCGAACCGCGCGCGTTCGTGTCCGCCGTGCACGGGGACGGATTCGGCGCGCTGTTCCTGGATCTCGTCGGGGACGTGCCCCAGGGTGAGGCCGCGGGCGATCCCGCCCTGCTGGACGATTTGGGTGTGGACGCCGAACGCCTCGGCGAGCTGGGCGAGCGGGCGCTGCCCGGCGACGCGCTGGCGACCGTCGCCGAGCTGGCCGGGTTCGGTGAGGAGTACGACCGGCTCCGTGACTGATCCCATCGCCGCCTACGAGGCCGCGATGCGCCTGGCGTTGGCCGAGGCGCGCGGCGCGGGCGAGGCCGGGGACGTGCCGGTCGGCGCCGTGGTCCTGGACGCGTCCGGCGCGGTCATCGGCCGCGGCCGCAACGACCGCGAACGCACCGCCGACCCCACCGGCCACGCCGAGATCGTCGCCATGCGGGAGGCCGCCTCCGCGCTGGGCGCCTGGCGGCTGAGCGGCTGCACCCTCGTGGTCACCCTGGAGCCGTGCACGATGTGCGCCGGCGCCGCCGTCCAGGCCCGCCTGGACCGGATCGTGTACGGCGCCGTCGACCCCAAGGCGGGCGCGGTGGGCTCGTTGTGGGACGTCGTCCGCGACCGCCGCCTCAACCACCGCCCCGAGGTCGTCGCCGAAGTTCTGGCCGACGAATGCGGTGCTGTGCTCACCGAGTTCTTCACTCGCCGCAGAGTCGGGTAGGCTTCCCCGCGGTGGTGTCGCCTAGTGGACGAGGGCGCACGCCTCGAAAGCGTGTGAAGGGCAACCTTCCGTGGGTTCGAATCCCACCACCACCGCTCCGGGCGCCCCCTGGGGAAACACGATCCCCCAGGGGGCGCGACGCGTTCCCAGGCCGAGTCGATGCCCCGCGATTCTTGGGTGGGGACAGGGCGCATGCACCGCCGCCAGGAATGCGGCCGTTCTCCACGCGACCTGCTCGCGACGCCCGGGTCGGCACGGTGGCGTCGGCTAGACGGGTCGCGGACGGACGTCGGCGTCCGTGGCGTAAAGGGTGCGCTGAGGGGAGATGCGCTGCTCGGCCCATATGGTCTTGCCGTTGGCGCTGTAGCGGGTGCCCCAGCGCTGGGACAGGGCGGAGACGAGCTGCAGCCCCCGGCCTCCCTCGTCGGTGGGCTTGCTGCGGCGGATGAGCGGCGTGGTCAGGCTGGCGTCGGACACCTCGCACGTCAACGTCCAGCTGCGCAGCATGCGCAGGCCGATGGGGCCCTTGGCGTGCAGGATGACGTTGCTGACCAGCTCGCTGACCAGCAGCTCGGTGGTGATGACGAACTCCTCGCCGAGGTTCCACGCGGCGAGCTGGCGCCGTACCAGCTCCCGGGCCAGACCGGCGGCCTGGGGCTCCTCGGGCAGCGACCACGAGGCGATGTCCTCGGGCGCGAACTGGCGGGTGCGCACGACGAGGAGGGCGGCGTCGTCGGCGATCGGTTCGTCCTCGGGCAGCAGGGCGCGCACGAGCGTGTCGCGCACCGCGTCGAGAGGCATGGCCGGTTCGCCCCGCAGCGCGTCGGCCAGCGTCCGCGTGAGCTGCGCCGTGCCCGTGTCGACGTCGCGGCCCATCGCCTCCACCAGCCCGTCGGTGTACAGGACGAGCAGCCCGCCGTCGCCGAGCGACACGGTGGCGGTGTCGAAGGGCGGGGAGGCGGCGCCGAGCGGCGGATTGGCCGCGAGCGCCAGGTGTCCGGCGATGCCGTCGGCGCGCAGCACGACCGGCGGCGGGTGGCCGGCGCTGGCGAACGTGAAGTCCCCGGTGACGGGGTCGTAGATCCCGTACAGGCAGGTGGCGAAGTAGTCCTCGCCGAGATCCCCGATGATCGAGTTGAGCCGGTCGAGGATGTCGTCGGGCGGCAGGTCCAGGTCGGACAGGGTGCGGACGGCGGTGCGCAGCCGTCCCATGGTGGCGGCCTCGGAGATGCCGTGCCCCATGACGTCGCCGATGACGAGGGCGACCCGGTCGGACGACAGCGGGATGACGTCGTACCAGTCGCCTCCGATCTCGGCGCCGTACCCGGCGGGCCGGTAGTGCGCCGCGGCCGTCAGCGCGGGCAGGGCGGGCAGCTCGCGCGGCAGCAGGTCGGCCTGCAGCTCGCGGGCGCGGGTGGCGGCGTCGTCGTACAGCCGCGCCCGCTCCAGCGCCTGGGCGATCAACCCGCTGAGCGCGGTGAGCAGCGTGCGCTCCTCCCTGCTCAGGTGGCGGGGGCCGGAGAAGCTGAGGATGCCCGCGCCGATCACGCGCCCCGACGCGACCAGCGGCAGGTACGCGCGGGCGTCCTTCTCCATGGCCATGGGGAAGTCCGCCATCCGCGGGTAGCGGGCGACGACCTCCTCCTCGGAGGCGAAGAACTGCGGGGCGCGGGTGCGCAGCGCCTGCCCGACCGGCGACTCGACCGGGAACGACACGCCCGACAGCCGCTCGACGAACTGCCGCCGGTACCCGACGCTGCCCAGGACCTCCAGGCGCCCGCCGCGCACCGAGCACAGCAGCAGCCCGGTCGCGTGGAAGGCGGGCAGGACGCTCTCGGCGATGGCGGAGACGACGTTCTGCGTGGTGACGGCCTCGGTCAGGGCGCGGGTGAGCTGGTCGATCAGCGCGGCCCGGGCGCTGGCGGCCCTGACCGCCGACAGGACGCGCACCACCGAGCCGAGGGCGGCGTGGTCCTCCTCGGCGTCCCAGGCGGTGTCCCAGACCCGGCCGGTGATCCGGACCACCTCGCCGGAGCGGTCCTGGACGATCCTCGCCCGGGTCCGCAGCCGGCCGTAGGAGCCGTTCCGGCGCCGCACCCGGAACTCGGACTCGTACTCGTCGCCGAGACTGGCGGCCCGGCTCAGATCCTTGCCGATCTTCTCCACGTCGTCGGGGTGGACGACGTCCTTCCAGCTGTCGAGGACGTCCGCCCGGCCGACGAAGTCGATCTCACTGATCAGCTCGCGCAGCGTGTCGCTGTAGGTCACCCGGCCGGTGGACAGCTCGATCTCCCACGTCCCCGCCGCGCCGTCGGACGGCGGCTCGGTGCGCGCGTGCGGCGACGCGGCGGCGAGCGGGCCGGCTTCGGAGCCGTCGTCGGGCACCGCGCGCAGCAGCATCCCGGCGGCCCAGCGCGCGACGTCCTGCAGGAAGGCCCGATCGTCCGGCCCGGGTTCGGCCTTCGACGGCACGAGCAGGGACAGGACGCCGAGCGGGCCCGCCGGTCCGGGGATCGGAACGGAGATCATTCCGACGTCGGCGGGGAGGCCGGGAAGGGCGGGCGGCGGCGTCTCGTCCGACCATGACGCGGGGCCGCTGAGGGAGGACCGCCAGACCGGCCGGCCGAGCCGCGTCGCCTCGGCCGGCGCGACCGAGTCGCCCTGCCGGATGATGTTCCAGACGCCGGTGAACGTCGACGGCAGCCCGCTGCTGGCGGCCAGGCCCAGCTCTCCGGCCACCCCTTTGGCGCCGAGATGCACCATGCCGCCCAGCCCGCCGAGCTCCGCCATGGCGTGCGTCAGCGCGCATTGCAGGACCTCGACGCCCTCGCCCCGGGCGTCCATGGCCTCGAGCAGCCGCAGCCGCTCGTTCCGCGTCCCGCTCGGCTGCTCCCGCGAGCCTTCCGCGAGCCCATCGCTCACCGAGGCCCCCTTCCCCTACCGGTCGCCCGGTGACGCCCACGCGGTCCGTCCGCCCCTTCACGGAGCGGCGTCGTTCCGTACGCTTCTCGCGTGATACCGCAGGGAGCCGTGGTTACTCCGCCCCGGCAATGACTTCATAACGATTGCGCAGACTGCCCTGATTGCCCCTTTCCCTGTTTTTCCGACGTTCTTGGCGAGCTTTTAACGAATCGGAGGACGACTCTTGGGCATCCCCTCGAGCGGCGAGGACGGCGCGGCGCAAGGCGCTGCAGTCCTCCGGCGGGTGGACGGTGCGCGTCCGGTCCGTGGGCTCAACCGGCGGTGACCAAGATGACGCCGGCGGCGGCCATGACCAGGCCGACGCGCTGGACGGCGCGCAGCCGCTCGCTGTAGACGATGCGGGCCAGCAGCACGGTGACCGCCGGATACAGGGAGCTCAGGACGGCCGCGAGGCTGAGCACGCCCTGCTGCGCGGCCACGAAGTACAGGGCGTTGGCGGAGGCGTCGAGCGCGCCGGACAGCAGGGCCAGGCCGATCAGGAGCCGTCCCGACACCGGCGTCCCCGGCAGGGCGCCGCTCAGACGGACCGTCGCGATCAGCGCGATGCCGACGACCAGCAGATTCCCCACGCGGGAGGCGACGAGCGGCCAGAGCCCTGTGTCGTCTCCCGCCTCCTTCAGCAGGATCAAGAAGGTGCCGAAGCACACGCCCGACAGGCCCGCCATGACCGGCCCGTTGTCCAGCAGGCGCCATGGCCTCCCGCCCAGACCCGGTGACCACCGCTTTCCACGCGGACGCACGGGCGCGACCGGGTCCGTCTGGGCCTGCAGCACCGTGCCGTGGCCGAAGCGGTCTCCGGCGTGCACCTGACCGGCGGCGGCCGCCACTGTCACGGGCACCGACGCGACGGCGTCCGGCGCCGCCTGCGCGTCCGCGGGATCGGACTCCATGCTGACGAGCGCGATGGCGATCAGGCACAGCGCGACACCGACCAGCACGCCGCCGGACAGCCGGTCGCCGCGCAGGACGCCCACGGCGACCGGCAGGACGGCCGCGAACAGCGCGGAGACGGGAGCGGTCACGCTCATCGGGCCGCGGGCGAGGGCGCGGTAGAAGACGAGCAGCCCGGTCCCGCCGGCCAGTCCCGCGCCGAGGCCCCACAGCATCGCCGTGCCGGACGGCGAGCCGCCGATGAGCAGCGCCGCGACCAGCACCACCGTCAGCCCCGTCGGCACGCACAGGGCCACGGCCCGCAGCGCGGTGGACCGCCGCGCGACGGCCCCGCCCAGGAAGTCCGCGGCGCCGTAGGCGAGGGCGGCGCCGAGCGCCAGCGCGGTGACCATCATTCGCCGCCGATGAGGCGGGTGGCGATCCGGACGTCGGGCGAGACGGCGCGCAGCCGGGCGGCCAGCTCCTCGCCCGCCTCGCGCAGCCGGTCCAGCGGGTACGGCTCGAGGCGTTCCAGCAGGAAGAGGGCGTTCTTGGTGGACTCGGTGATCCGGGTGCGGACGCACTGCCGCCAGTTCCAGCGGCGGCAGGTCACCCCGGCGTCGTCGCGCCACACGACCTCGCCCTCGTCCGGGTGCTCGACGGCGGGCTCGCCGCGCACGACGGTGTCGAACGGCTCGTCCCCGCGGGCGCGCACCAGGCGCGCCGCCCCGCGGTAGGCGTCGAGGTCCTCGCCGCCGATCGGCAGGGCGTACTCCACGCTGACCGCGTTGTAGGCGTCGACGACCTTGTTGATCGCGGGCAGGGCGTCGACGCGGCGCAGCAGCGCGTCCACCGACGGCCGGGTGCGCTGCGGCTTGGCGCCGAACGCCCGGTACGCCTCGCGCCAGGCGGCGACGTGCGGGTCGTCGGGCACGGCGCGTTCGGCGGCGGCGGCCAGCCACGTGGCCGACTCGTCGTCACCGGGGCCGTTGCGCAGGCCTTC
This sequence comes from Actinomadura viridilutea, assembly GCA_003001795.1. Lineage (GTDB taxonomy): Bacteria > Actinomycetota > Actinomycetes > Streptosporangiales > Streptosporangiaceae > Spirillospora > Spirillospora viridilutea. Next base: position 362,910 of record PVNI01000005.1, read on the forward strand.
CGCGGTCATGGCGAGCACCGCGAAGTCGGGACGCAGCGTCCGCACCGCGGTGTCGACGACGATCTGGTCGAGCATTCGGGGGTTCCTCGTGTCGGTCAGTTAAATGAAATCGAAGGTCAGTATAACGACCGACACTCCTGTGTCCCGCGACGAACCTCTACTGTGGCGGCCGGGAGGAACCAGTGAGCGATCAGGAAGCGATCGGCGAGGCGGTCGCCCGGACCGTGCGGTCCCTGCGCGCCGGGCACGGCTGGAGCCTGGACGAACTGGCCAGCCGCGCCGGGGTGAGCAAGGGCGTGCTGGTCGGCCTGGAACAGGGGCGCGGCAACCCCAACCTCGGCACGCTGATCCGGATCTCCGACGCGCTGGGCGTGCCGCTGACCCGCCTGGTGCAGGTCGAGGAGGAGCCCGCCGTACGGCTCTTCCCGCCCGACCGGCACGTGGTGCTGTGGCACGGACCGTCCGGCGGCACCGGCACGCTGCTGGGCGGCAGCGACCCGCGCCCGTCCCTGGAGATGTGGCGGTGGGTGCTGAAACCGGGCGAGGTCCGCGAGAGCGACGCGCACATGCCCGGCACCAAAGAGATCCTCTATGTGGAGGAAGGCGTCCTGACGCTCGGCGTGGCCGGTCACCGCGACACCGTTCAAGCGGGCACGGCGGCCGTGTTCGTCGGCGACCGTCCCCACTCCTATGGCAACGACTCGGACGGCGACGTCCGCTTCACCCTCGCCGTCCTCGACCTCTGACCTCGGTCGACAGACCGCCTGGCCCGGTGGCGCGCCGAAAGGGCGCGGGCGGATGGACCGGGGTCAGGTGCTCATGCGGATGGGCATGAGGAGGTACCGGAAGCCGGTGTCGCCGGGATCCTCGGGCGGGCTTTCCGCATCGGACTCCTCGTCGCGGCGGTCGGGGATGCCCGTCAGCAGGGCGGGACGGGTCGGACCGGTGCACTCCAGGCGCGTGTACTCGGTGTCGATGCCGGCCAGCCCGTCCAGCAGGTACTGGGGGCTGAACGCGATGTCGATCCGGTCGCCGGCGAGCAGGGCGGGCATGGTCTCGTTGGCGCGGGCGGCGTCGCCGGCGGCCGCCCGGATGCGGACCTCGTCGCCGGTGAAGTCCAGCCGGATCGGGGTGTTCCGCTCGGTCACCAGCGCCACCCGCTTGATCGCCTCGACGAACGGGGCGGTGCGGATGCGGACGGCGGTCGTCCAGGCGTCGGTGAGCCGCGACCGGTAGTTGATGAACTGGTCGTCCAGCAGCCGCGCGGTCATGCTGCGGTCGCCGCCGGAGATGCCGATCAGGCTGTCCCCCGTGCCGCCCAGGCCGATGGACACCTCAGATCCGGGGCGGATCGCGCGCGCCGTGTCGGCGAGGGTGCGGGCGGGCACGACGACGCCCGCGGTGAAGTCCGGGACGGCGGGCGACCAGGTCAGCTCGCGCGCGGCGATCCGGTAGCGGTCGGTGCAGGCCATCCACATCGTGTCGCCTTCGAAGTCGACGCGGACGCCGGTGAGCATCGGCAGCGTCTCGTCACGGCCCGCCGCGGGGGTGACCTGGGCGACGGCGGCGGCGAACACGTCGCCGGGCACCGTTCCGGCCGGCCGCGGAGGCTTCGGCAGCGTCGGATAGTCCTCCACCGGCATCGTCTGCAGGCCGAACTCGGCGCTCCCGCAGCTCACCACGACCTCGGAGCCCTTGGTGGCCACCTCCACCGGGTAGGGCGGCAGGTTGCGCACGATGTCGGCGAGCAGCCGTCCCGACACGAGGACCCGGCCGGGCTCGATCACGTCCGTCGTCACGGCGGCCTTCGCCGACACCTCGTAGTCGAACGCGGAGAGGGTGAGCCCGCCGTCGGCGGACGCCTCGACGAGCATGCCCGCCAGCACCGGCAGCGTGGGCCGCGACGGCAGGGTGCGCGCCGCCCACGCCACGGCGTCGGCGAGCGTCTGCCGATCCACGCGGAACTCGACCATGCCTCACCCTCTTTCGGGACGTCGCGGAGCACGCTAACCGCCGCCCCTGACAAAACTGCGTTTCCCCAGTTCGCAGGGCCGATGCGGGCATGTGGCGGCCCTGACGGAGGTCATGGGCGCGGCAGGGCCGCCGACGGCGCGGCGGCCACGGGTCGAGCGCCTGCGCGGAGCCTCAGCGCAGGGCCGCGGCGGTGCGGCGTTCGAGGTCGAGCAGGTACCGCTTGCGTTCGATGCCGCCGCCGTAGCCGGTGAGGCTTCCGGCGGAGCCGATGACGCGATGGCACGGGACGATGATGCAGATCGGGTTGCGGCCGTTGGCCAGGCCGACCGCGCGCGCCGCCGTGGGCCGGCCGATCTCTTGGGCGAGCTCCCCGTACGAGACCGTCTCCCCATACGGGATCTTCCGCAGGGCCGTCCAGACGCGGCGCTGGAACGGGGTCCCGTGCAGGGCGAGCGGCAGGTCGAACTCGGTCAGCTCGCCCGCGAAGTAGGCGGCGAGCTGACCGGCGGCGGTCGCGAACGGCTCGTCGGACGTCGGCACGCGCACGCCGAAGCGCTCCGCCGGCGGACGGTGGCGTTGCTCGTCCACGTAGAGGCCGCACAGGACGCCGTCGTCGGCGACGAGAGTGAGCGGTCCGACGGGACTGTCCAGCACCGCGTGCGTCCGCTGCTCGGCCGCGGCGGTCGCGGGGCTCAGGCCCGTCGCGTCCGCCGCGGCGGTCGCGATGAGCCCGGTTGGCGTCGAGGTCATGGGGACACAGATCCCTTCGTGTGATCGTCTCGTGTGATCGTGTCGTGTGGTCGTGTCGTGTGGTCGTGTCGTGTGGTCGTCGAACGTCAGACAGGCAGGCGGTTGATGGCGTGGTCATTGGTCGCCCACAGGTACTGGACGGCGTAGGCCCGCCACGGCCGCCACCGCGCCGCGCGGCGGATCAGCGCGGCGGGGGTGGTGGGAAGGCCCAGCCGGGCGGCCGCGAGGCGGACGCCGAGGTCGGTGGGGACGAACGCGTCCGGGTCGCCGAGCGCGCGCATCGCGATCGTCTCGACCGTCCACGGGCCGATGCCGGGCACGGCGGCCAGCCGCGCGCGGGCCTCGTCCCAGTCGCTGCCGACGTCCAGGTCGATCTCGCCGGCGGCCAGCGCCGCGGTCAGCGCGGCGAGGGTGGAGCGGCGGGCGCGCGGGAAGGCCAGGGCGGACGGGTCCGCCTCGGCCAGCGCGTCCGGCGACGGGAACAGGTGCGTCAGGCCGCCCCCGTCCGGATCGGTGATCGGTTCGCCGTGCGCGGCGACCAGGCGGGCGGCGTGCGTGCGGGCGGCCGCGGTCGACACCTGCTGGCCGATCACCGCGCGGACGGCGAACTCCGCCGGGTCGACGGTGTGCGGGACGCGGCGGCCCGCGGCCTTGTCGACCAGCGGGGCCAGGACGGCGTCGGCGCGCAGCAGGTCGTCGACGGCGACCGGGTCGGCGTCCAGGTCCAGCAGCCGCCGGCACCGGCTGATCGCGATCGTCAGGTCGCGCAGGTCGGTGAGGGTGAGCGTGCAGGCCACGTGGTCCGGGAACGGGCGCAACGCCACGACCCCGTGCCCGTTCGGCAGCCGCAGGGTGCGTCGGTACGCGCCGTCCCGCCACTCCTCGACGCCGGGGACGGCCGTCGCCGCCAGGTGCCCGAACAGGTTGTCCGGGCACAGCGGCGCGCGGAACGGCAGCCGCAGCGACAGCGCCCCGGACGCGGCGGGCGTCTGCCCCCGCGCCGCCCGTTCCCGCAGCTGGGTGGGGGTGAGCGCGAACACTTCCCGGACGGTGTCGTTGAACGCCCGGATGCTGGCGAACCCCGCGGCGAACGCCACGTCCCCCATGGGCAGGGCCGTCGTCTCGATGAGCAGCCGCGCCGTTTGCGCGCGCTGGGCGCGCGCCAACGCCAGCGGACCGGCGCCGAGTTCGGCGTTCAGCTGCCGTTCGATCTGGCGGATGCTGTAGCCGAGGCGGGCGGCCAGACCGGGCACCCCTTCGCGGTCCACGACCCCGTCGGCGATGAGCCGCATGGCGCGGGCCACCACGTCCGCACGGTGGTTCCACTCGGGGGACCCGGGACTGGCGTCCGGACGGCACCGCTTGCAGGCCCGGAAACCCGCCTGCTGCGCCGCGGCGGCGCTGGGGAAGAACCGCATGTTCTCCGGCCTGGGCGTCACCGCGGGGCAGCTGGGACGGCAGTAGATGCCGGTGGTGACCACTGCGACGTAGAACCAGCCGTCGAACCGGGCGTCCTTGGCTTGGACCGCCCGGCTGCACCGCTCCACGTCTTCATGCATGCGTCCAGCTTCACCGATGGCACCGGCGTTCACTAGCGGAAATCCGACATCACGCTGGCTCATGACCTGTCAGGTCATCGACCCGGCGACGTCGGGGCGGGCACTGTGGCGGCGGATCGGGAACGAGCCCGACGCCATCGCTGAAGGAGACGCCATGATCGACGCCCGTGAGCTGATCGACCGCTACCTGGCCGGCTGGAACGAGAAGGACCCCGCCGCCCGCCGGGCCGCCGTCGACGCCTTGTGGACCGAGGACGCCTCCTACGTCGACCCGCTCGTCGCGGTCGAGGGGCGGGAGGCCATCGACGGCGCCATCGCGGCCGTCCAGGCGCAGTTCCCCGACTTCGTGTTCCGTCTGGCGGGCGACGTCGACGCCCACCATCACGTGGCCCGCTTCACCTGGGAGCTCGGCCCCAAGGACGGCGAGGCCGTGGTGGTCGGGTTCGACGTCGCGGAGTTCTCCGAGGACGGCCGGATCAGCAAGGTCCACGGCTTCCTCGACAAGGTTCCCGCCTGAGCTCCGAACAGACGGCCCCGCGCGGCCCTACAGTGGCCGGGAACGGACCAAGCAGCCGACAGGCGCCGAGCCGTCGAACCCGCGTCGACGGCTCGGCGCCGACGGCGGCCCCCGGCCGCCGTCGCTCAGGCCGAAGCCCCGGCAGAGGGAACACGACACAGGCGCCCGGCGCGGCGAGGGGCGAGACGAGGAACCATGACGGACGTGCCGCTCGTCGAGTGGCGAGAGGACGACGCGAAGCGGACGGCGCGCTGGCGCTCGGAGAACCGGACGCCGCCGCCCCGCCGCATCGTCATCGCCGACGACCTGACGCGGGCCGACGACGCGTACCGGCTGGCGTGCGAGGGAACCGCGCTGCTGTGGCGCGGCGACTTCCAGAACGCGCGGCAGCTGCTGGCGGCGATGGGACGTCGCGCCGACCGCAAACCCCGCCGCAAGCGCCGCGCCCACCGCAACACCGAAGCCCTCTCCCCCGCGCAGCGCTTCCACCTGCACAGGCAGGCGCAGGGCCAGCGTGCCCGCACGCTCGGGATGCTGCTGATACCTGTGGACGCGGGCCACGTCATCCCCTTGCGGCGGGCACCGGACGTACGGAAGGCGTGCGAGGAGGTCTACGGCCCGGCAGAGGAACCGTACGTGGTGGCGCTGCGGGAGCTGCAAGGCCTGATCGGTGCGCACGAGTGGCGCAAGAAGGGCGTGCCCATCCCCGCCTTGGGAGGGGATCGCATCCACCCCCACTACGGTGTGTTCTCCCCCGTCCGCGGCGAGTACGTCGACCTGGTGGCGCAGGCTCCGCTCCCGTCCACCGAGCTGGCCTATGACATCGGCACCGGCACGGGCGTGCTCGCGGCGGTCCTGGCACGCCGAGGCGTGGCGAAAGTCGTCGCCACCGACACCGAGCCGCGCGCGCTTGCCTGCGCCCGTGAGAACGTCGTCCGCCTCGGCCTGGCCGACCGGATCGAGGTCGTGCGGGCCGACCTGTTCCCCAGTGGACGAGCCCCTCTGGTGGTGTGCAACCCGCCCTGGATCCCCGCCCGTCCCACGTCACCGCTCGAACACGCCGTCTACGACCCCGGCAGCACCATGCTGCGGGGTTTCCTGAGCGGCCTGCCGAGCCACCTCACGCCGGACGGCGAGGGGTGGCTGATCATTTCGGATCTCGCCGAGCACCTGGGACTGCGGACGCGCGCGGAACTCCTCGACGCCATCACCGGGGCCGGCCTGACCGTCGTGGACCGGCTCGACGCCCGCCCCGCCCATCCACGCGCCGCCGACCCGAGCGACCCCCTCCACACGGCAAGAGCCGCCGAAATCACCTCCCTCTGGCGCCTCACCCTCACCCCACGGTGAGCCTCCCCGGAGAGGCCCCTCGCCTGCCGCGTCATCCCCCATGACATTGATCATCGAATGATGCCGCACTCCCCTGTCAAGGGAGCGGAAAATGCACATCCATTCACCCGCACGCGAACGAGATTCTCCACACCCCGTGCCACGAAAAATTTCGTATTCATCGTCGATGCATCGTGCGCTATGCACGGAGCACAGCCGACGAGCCCTCCAAGTCCGCCTGCCATGCGCAAACCAGCTTGGGGTGACCGGCACCCTCCATCCTCGCCGCAATCAAGAAGGCATTGTGAAAGGCGACACTCGAGGCGCCGGTACCGGATGCCGTGAGACGCGATGGCGACATCAACGCCTGAGAGCATCGCGGTACCGAGATCGGACGACCTCCGCGCGCGTACGGTCAGGCGCTCTTCGGCTGCCCCGTCTCCGATGCGGCGGGGGCACGAGTGAGGGACGTCTTCACAGGCCACCGCCGCTGGGCGAGCAGCGCTTCCAGCGCCCACGGACCGCCGCCGAACACGGCCAGCATCAGGAAGGACCAACAGAACAAGGCCGCCGGCTCACCCTCGTTGGTCAGCGGGAACAGCCCCTGAGGCTGGTGGACCGTGAAGTAGGCGTACGCCATCGCGCCGGAGCAGATGAACGCGGCCGCACGGGTGCCCAGACCGATCATCACCAGGCCGCCGCCGACGAGTTCGATCACGGCCGCCCACCAGCTCGGCCACTCGCCGATGCCGGGCGCCTCTCCGCCGGGCGGACCGCCGAGAATTCCGAACAGCTTCGCCGCCCCGTGGCAGGCGAAGAGCAGCCCTACCACGACACGGAACAACGACAGCACGGCGCCACGCATGGATTCCATGGTTTCTCCTGCAAATCAGTGCACGGCGAAATCGGCCCTTCGGCCGACCCGAGCACGATCGTGAACGTTCGCGGCCGAGTCATCGCGGACTCGGCGATAAAACTGTAAGGCGTGCGTTTTTCATAGAGAACGGTCTTTCACGTCTTTCATCGATCCGCCTCCAATGCCGAGACGGCTTCCCGGATTCCGGGACGCGCTGATCGAGGCAGGTTCGGACGTGCGACGCGACCAAGGCGCGACCGTCCACCCTCGGTGAAGGAGTACGCCTTTTCGATACCGACGGCACCCGGTCGATTTCGCCGAGCAGTACCGCGGCTTCCTCACCGAGGTCCGGCCGCCCGAACGCGGCCGGACGGCCGACGCACCGTGCGCGTCGGGCCGCCGCCCGACCACGGACGTCCAGCGCGCCTAGACGGCATGCTCCCGCCCCTGGAGCGCCGCCGAGTCCCCGCCGCGCATGCACCCCCGAGCTGCAACGTCCCCGCGCCGCGACACGCCAGGTGGGCCGGCGCACCGCACCAGGTCCACCGTCACACCAGGTCACCGGCCTCAGAACACCGCGACCGGTACGGCCTGGTCGACGCCACCGGTCCCCGCGTCACTCGGCGTCCAACGACCGACCAGGGACGACCCCGCAAGCAACACTCTCCGTAAACACCACCGCGAAGTCCACGCCGCGCAGGCGCCACGAGCCGCAAGGCTCACAAGATGTCGCCGCCTCGTGACGTCCGGGCCGTGGGCCAGGCGGCAGTGGTCGTCGATGGCGGTGTGCGGGTGTCCGTAGCCGGGGGCCGGGCGGGGTCAGTCCGAATCGCGGTGGGGCGAACTGTTGCGTCTGCCGAGGCGCGGCCGTGCACCCGGTGGCCGCCGCCATCGGGGATGTTGCCCGGCTTGTCGACGTCCCCGATGACGCTGGTGCTGAAAGGCTCGTAGCACCCCGACCACCAGCCGCACCGGATGACACAGCTAGATGTTCTGTCCTGACAGGTTGGTGACGCGGCTGGCGGGTGGGAGGCCGCCGAGTGCGGTGTGGCCGCGGTGATGGTTGTAGATGTGCAGCCAGGGG
>PVNI01000006.1 GCA_003001795.1 Actinomadura viridilutea
CGGCGACGAGATCCCCGAGTTCGCCCGGGTCATCTCGGTGGCCGACGCGTTCGACTCCATGACCTCCACCCGCTCCTACCGGCCCGCGCTCAGCATCGACCAGGCCGTGGAGGAGCTGCGCAAGTGCGCCGGCGAGCACTTCGACCCGGTGATGGTCGAGGCGTTCCTGCGCGCGCTGGAACGCGAAGGCTGGGATCCGCCCGACCCCGTCGTGCCCCCCGACGACGACGTGGCGGAGACCACCTCGCAGGACCACGACGACCCCAGCGCCCCCCTCCGGGTGGCCGGCGGCGGAGCGCGGCGGTAGCGGGATGGAGGCGCGTCGGTCCAGGGCCGCCTGGCAGGCGGTCGACACCGAGCGGCTGCTGCTGGTCGCCGCCGCCGTGCTGTGCGTGACCGCCGCCGTCGCGCAGGTCGCGGCGGTCGGCCTGGAGCAGCCCCGGGTCGCGGTGATCTTCGGGGTGCTCATCGCGCTGGGCGAGCTGTTCCGCATGGTGATGCCCGGCAACCGGGAGGTCGCGCCGATCGCCACCGCGGGCGCCCTCGGCTACGCCCTGCTGGTCGGCGTCGGCCCGGAGAACGCCCCGCCCGGGGCGCTGCTCGGCGTCCATCCGGCGCTGCACTCGCCGCTGCAGGTGGTGGCGGTGACGGCGGTCGGCATGCTGGTCGGCTCGCTGCCGCACGCCGCGGTCGGACGGATGCCGCGGCCGGACGCCATGGCGCGCCGGCTGCTGTGCGTCGCCGTGGTGGCGCTGTGCTTCCGCCCGCTGCTCGGCCTCGACCTGGCCTGGCAGCTCCTGCTGGCGGCGATGGGCCTGACCGTGGCGATCGGCTGCTTCACCGACGTGGTGATCGCGGCGGTGATCCGCGCCGAGGCGGTGCGGGCCCGGTTCGGCATCGCGCTGCGCGACGAGATCCGCGCCAAGACGGCGCTGTGCGCGGCGACCAGCGCCACCGCCATGCTCATCGCGGTCGCCACCACCGTGCTGGGGCCGGTCGCGCTGGCGGTGTTCACCGCGCCGATCCTGGTGACGCAGTTCGCCTTCCGCCGGTACGCGGGTGTGCGCGCCACGTACCTGCAGACGGTGCGGGCGCTGTCGCGGGTGACCGAGGTCGGCGGCTACGTCGAGACCGGGCACTCGCGGCGGGTGTCCCGGCTGGCCGTGGGCATGGGCCGCGAGCTCGGCATGTGCGAGGAGGAGCTGCTGGAGCTGGAGTACGCGGCGCTCATGCACGACATCGGGCAGCTGTCGCTCGGCGACCCCATCCCCGGCGGCGCCACCGTGCTGGCCTCGCCCACCGAGCAGCGCCGCATCGCCGAGCTCGGCGCCGAGGTGATCAAGCAGACCGGCGTGCTGGACCGGGTGGCGCACATCGTCCGGCTGTCCTCGCACCCGTACCGCACCGGCGCGACCGCCGAGGGCGGGGCCGCGGCGTCGTCGCCGCGGCGCGGCAAGGGCGACAAGGGCGAGGCGGCCGCCGCGGGCGCCGACGGCGGCGCGGAGCGGCCGGCGCCGCCCCCGCTGGCCAGCCGCATCATCAAGGTCGCCAACGCCTACGACGACCTGGTCGGCGACTCCTCCGACCGCGACCGCGCCGCCGCGGTGCTGGAACGGCTGCGGCTGGACTCGGCGTCCGAGTACGACCCCGCCGTGGTGGAGGCGCTCAGCCGCGTCCTGGAGCGCGGCTCCCGCCCGTAGCCGGGACGGCCGCGCGACGCGGGCGGGCGGGCGCGGCGGCGGGGCGGCGGGGCGACAAAATTACCGGCCGGTATTTGTCGCTCGCGCGCCCGGACGGCCGCCCGCGCGGGCATTAGGGTCGGCCACGTCCGATCCGTCGCGCCGTCGCGTACCGGGGAAGCCGCGTACAGGTGGAAGGAGAACCCCCTGGTGTTCGAGTCCGTGCTCGTGGCCAACCGCGGCGAGATCGCCAGTCGGATCATCCACACCGTGCGCGCGATGGGGCTGAAGGCCATCGCGGTGTACTCCGAGGCCGACGCCGACCTGCCGTACGTGGCCGAGGCCGACGAGGCCATCCTCATCGGCCCGCCGCAGCCCGCGCGCAGCTACCTGGACGCGGCGCGCATCCTGGAGGCCGCGCGCCGCACCAATGCGCAGGCGGTCCACCCCGGATACGGGTTCCTGGCGGAGAACGCCGCGTTCGCCCGCCAGGTGATCGACGCGGGCCTGGTGTGGATCGGCCCGCCGCCGCTGGCGATCGCCCGGATGGGCGACAAGATCAACGCGCGGAACCTCATGAAGGAGGCCGGCGTCCCGGTGGCGCCCGGCGTGTGGGAGCCGGTGCCCGACGCCGACACCGCCGTCGAGGAGGCCGAGCGCATCGGCTACCCGGTGATGGTCAAGGCCGCGGCGGGCGGCGGCGGCATCGGCATGGCCGCCGTGCGCGACGAGGCGGGCCTGCGCGCCGCGTTCGAGACCGCCCGCACCCGCGCCGAACGGTTCTTCGGCAGCGCCGACATCCTGCTGGAGCGGTACGTGGAGCGGGCCCGGCACGTGGAGGTGCAGATCCTCGGGCTCGCCGACGGCACCGTGGTGGCCCTGGGCGAGCGGGACTGCTCGGTGCAGCGCCGGCACCAGAAGGTGGTCGAGGAGACCCCGTCGCCGGGCGTCACCGGCGAGCTGCGCGAGCGCATGCTCGCCGCGGCGGTGCGCGCCGGGGAGGCGATCGGCTACCGCGGGGCCGGCACGGTCGAATGCCTGGTCGACCCGGCCACCAAGGACTTCTTCTTCCTGGAGATGAACACCCGGCTGCAGGTGGAGCATCCGGTGACCGAGCTGGTCACCGGCATCGACCTGGTCGAGCAGCAGCTGCTCGTCGCGGCGGGGGAGCCGGTGTCGTTCACCGAGATCGACCCGCGCGGGCACGCGATCGAGCTGCGCGTGTACGCCGAGGACCCGGTGCGCTTCCTGCCCGGCCCCGGCACGATCGAGGTGTGGGAGGAGCCGGTCGGCGAGGGCATCCGCATCGACGCCGGCTACGCCGAGGGCAACACCGTCACCCCGCACTACGACCCGCTGCTGGCCAAGCTGTGCGTGCACGCCGAGACGCGCGGCGACGCGGTGCTGCGGGCGCGCGCGGCGGTCGGGGCGTTCCGCATCGAGGGCCCCAAGACCAACCTGCCGTTCCTGGCCGAGCTGCTCGACCGTCCCGAGTTCGCCGACGGGTCCTACGACACCGGGCTCGTCGGCCGGATGCGCGGACGCTAGCCCGCCCCCGCGCGGGCTCGCGGCGCACCACCCGTCGACCCGCGGCGCGCCTCGCCCGCTCCGGGCGCGCCCGCCGAACCGTCCCTGGCACTGTCCGAAGGGCATTTTCGAAGGAAGGAACCGCCGTGGCCGACGTGCACGCCGAGATGGTGGCGAACGTGTGGAAGGTGACCGCCGCCGAGGGCGACCAGGTGAACGAGGGCGACACCCTGGTGATCCTGGAGTCGATGAAGATGGAGATCCCGGTGCTGGCCGAGGAGGCGGGCACCGTCGCCAAGCTCGCCGTCACCGAGGGCCAGGTCGTCCAGGAGGGCGATCTGATCGCCGTCATCGAGTAGGACGCCCGCGCCGTGGAGACGTACTGCGACCGCTGCGGGGGCCCGGAACGCGAGGGCGACCACCGGCGGTGCCGCGCCGCCCGGCGGATGGAGCCGCCGCGCTACTGCACCCGGTGCCGCCGCCGGATGGTGGTGCAGGTGACGCCGATGGGCTGGACGGCCCGCTGCTCCGAGCACGGCACGCTCACCTCGGCGTGATCCCCCCGGCCGCGGTCACAGCGGCATGTGGTAGGCGAGCAGCCGCACACCGTTGTCCAGGGTCCAGTCGCGTTCGGGCGTGCGGCGGAACCCCATCCGCTCGTACATGCGCTGCGCCGCCGGCATGTTGGCCTGCGTGACCAGGCGCAGCCCGCGCAGCCCGGCGGCGCGGGCGCGGTCCAGGCACGCCTCGACGAGGGCGCGGCCCGCGCCCCGGCCGCGCGCCCGCTCCCGGACGGCGAGCATGCGGAACTCGGCCTCGTCCGCGCCGGCGACCACCGCGTACCGGCTGCCGGGCGGGCAGTAGGCCACCGCGCCCACCACCTCTCCGGCGACCTCCGCCACGAGCAGGTCGGTGTGCGCGGCGCGCCCCGCCGCGTCGCGCAGCTCGGGCACGTAGCCGGAGTCGGGCTTGACCATGCCGCCGCCGACGTAGACCTCGACGGTGAGCTCGCCGACGAGGTCGTACTCGTCCGGGCGGGCGCTGCGGACGGTCACCGGGCCGCGCAGGACCGACGTCTCAGACACCTAGGGCCCTCCCTGGGAAGATCGGAACCGGCCCCAGGGTACGCACGGCGGCCGGGGTCAGGCGCGGGCGAGGTCGGCGCAGGTCTCCTCGTCCGGCAGCAGCGGCCGGAAGCGGACGGCGTACAGGCGCCCGTCGCTGCGCCACGCCGTGTCGAAGCGGTTCTGCGCGGCGAGGCGCGCGGCGGTGGCGGCGTCGCGTCCGGTGAGCACCGTGCACAGCCGGCCGGCGGCGCGCTCGCCGCGGCCGAGCGGGGCCAGCGGCCAGGCTCTGACGCCGTGCGCGCCGGTGTCGGCGCCGACCCGTCCGGCCAGGACCGCGACCCTGGCGGGCCGGTACGGGCGGCTCGGTCCCGCCTGGTCGCTCGCGGCCCAGCTCGGCGGGTGCAGCCGGTCGAGGAACCGCACCGCCGGGTCGTCGACCCCTTCGGGGTGGACGATGCGGGTGCGGGCGCCGCCCATGGTGATCTCCACGATGAAGGCGTCGGCGACCTGCTGCCGCGGCGCGCGGGTGCGCGACCGGGCGAGCCCCGCCGCGCGGGCCTCGTCCAGCAGTCGCCGCAGCGCGTCGGGCGTCAGCCGGTACTCGGTGGCGGTCTGGGCGTGGGCGCCTTGGGCGAACACCGCGCGGCCGTCGGCGTACAGGGAGAAGTCGGGGAGCGCGCCGGGCCCGCCGAGCCCGGCGATGCCGCCGGTCCGCCGCCAGCGCAGGACGAGGCGTTCGGCGGGAGCCCGGTCGGTCTGCCGCGCCGACGGCGCGGGCGACGGCGCGGCGTCGGGCGTGCCGTCGTGCGGACCGCAGGCGGCGAGGGCGATCGTCCCCGCCAGCGCCGCCGCGGCCCCCGTCGTGCGCGCGAGCCCGGCCATGCAAGTGGGACGTGCCGCGGCGCCGCGGGGTTCCCTGACACGCCGCAGTGGAACCATGACATTCCGCGGCGTTCCGGGAGCTGCGCGTGAACCCGCGTACAAATTCCCCTGGCCAAGACTGTGGAATTCGGCGAGGGCACCGCCGAAGGGGCGCGCGCTAGGGTGCCGGTCGTGAGCGTGCTCGTGGTGACCGGAACCTGTACGGGCGTCGGCAAGACGATCGTGACCGCGGCGCTGGCCGCGCTGGCCGCCGCCCGCGGGGCCTCGGTGGCCGTGGTCAAGCCCGTGCAGACCGGCGTGTCCCCCGGCGAGCCCGGCGACCTGGACGTCGTCGGACGGCTGGCGGGCGTGGACGACCTGCACGAGTTCGCCCGCTTCCCCGATCCGCTGTCGCCCGCCGCGGCCGCCCGCCGCGCCGGACGGCCGCCGGTGGCCCTGGCCGAGGTCGCCGGCCGCATCCGCGAGCTGGCCGAGACCCGCCGGCTGGTGCTGGTGGAGGGCGCGGGCGGGCTGCTGGTCCGCTACGACGAGGAGGGCACCACCGTCGCCGACCTGGCCCGCTGGCTGGGCGCGCCCGCCCTCGTGGCGACGCGCCCGGACCTGGGCACCCTCAACCACACCGCGCTGACCCTGGAGGCCATGGCGCACCGCGGCGTCCAGCTCGCCGGCGTGGTGATCGGCGCGTGGCCGGACGAGCCCGACCTGGCGATGCGCAGCAACGTGCCGGACCTGGAGACGATCGCCGCCCGGCCGCTGGCCGGGGCGCTGCCCGCGGGCGCGGGCGCGCTCGACCCGGCGGAGTTCCTGGTGACCGCGCACCGCGCGCTGGCGCCGGCGTTCGGCGGCTCCTTCGACCCGGCCGCCTTCCGCCACGCCCAGGGCGTCCCCGTCCGCTGACCCGACGTGCCGAGCCGATGGTCCGCCCAGCGAGCACGAACGCCGCATCGACCCAGGCGTCAACCCAGGAAGGAAGGTAGGGGTCCGTGACCGACATCCTCGAGGTCGCCCGCCGCCAGGTGCTGGAGGAGGGCAGGGGGCTGTCCGCCGAGCAGGCCCTGGAGTGCCTGACGCTGCCCGACGAGCGGCTCGACGACCTGCTGGCGTTGGCGCACGAGGTGCGGATGCGCTGGTGCGGACCGGAGGTCGAGGTCGAGGGCATCGTCTCCGTGAAGACCGGCGGCTGCCCGGAGGACTGCCACTTCTGCTCCCAGTCGGGACGGTTCGACTCGCCGGTGCGGTCGGCGTGGCTGAACATCCCCGAGCTGGTGGAGGCGGCCAAGGAGACCGCCCGCACCGGCGCCACCGAGTTCTGCATCGTGGCGGCCGTGCGCGGGCCCGACGAGCGGCTGATGGCGCAGGTCCGCGAGGGGATCAAGGCCATCAACGACGGCGTGGAGATCAACATCGCGTGCTCGCTCGGCATGCTCACCCGGGAGCAGGTGGACGAGCTGGTCGCGATGGGCGTGCACCGCTACAACCACAACCTGGAGACCGCGCGGTCCCACTTCCCCAACGTGGTCACCACCCACACGTGGGAGGAGCGCTGGGAGACCTGCCTCATGGTCAAGGAGGCGGGCATGGAGCTGTGCTGCGGCGGCATCATCGGCCTGGGCGAGACGGTCGAGCAGCGCGCCGAGTTCGCCGGGCAGCTCGCCGAGCTGGAGCCCGACGAGGTCCCGCTGAACTTCCTGGCGCCCCGCCCCGGCACCCCGTTCGCCGACCGGCCGCTGGTGGAGGGCCGCGAGGCGCTCAAGACGATCGGCGCCTTCCGGCTGGCGCTGCCGCGCACCCTCCTGCGCTACGCGGGAGGCCGCGAGCTGACCCTGGGCGACCTGGGCACCCGCGACGGCATGCTGGGCGGCATCAACGCCATCATCGTCGGCAACTACCTGACCACCCTGGGCCGCCCCGCCTCCGAGGACCTCGCCCTCCTCAGCGAGCTCCAGATGCCCATCAAGGCGCTGTCCAAGACCCTGTGACGGCCGACCGGCGAGTCCTGGTCGGACGGCGCGCTCCGGCCCGGCGCGGAGCCCGGCCCGAGGGACGGGCCCCGCGCCCGGCGGCGTCTAGTTGTTCCGGCGCAGGCGGGTCGTGAACTTGTAGCGGTCGCCGCGGTAGAGGCTCTGGGCGTATTCGACGGGCTGGCCGGTGGTGTCGATGGCGTGCCGCGACAGCAGCAGCATCGGCAGGCCCACGTCCACGCCGAGCAGCTGCGCGTCGTGCGGCGTGGCCAGCACCGTCTCGATGGTCTCCTCCGCCTCGGCCAGGTGGACGTCGTAGGCCGTGGCCAGCGTCTCGTAGAGCGACCTGTGCCGGGGCAGCTCCCGGCGCAGGCCCGGGAAGCGGCGGGCCGGCAGGTGCGAGGTGTCGATCGACATCGCCTCCCCGTCGGCCAGCCGCAGCCGGTGGATGCGCAGCACCCGGCCCCCCGGCCGGATGCCCAGCAGGCCGGCCAGGCGTTCGTCGGCGCTGACGTAGCCGATCTCCAGGATGCGGGTCTCGGGCCGCAGGCCCTTGTGCCGCATGTCCTCGGTGTAGCTGACCAGCTGCAGCTCCTGGGCGACCTTCGGCTTGGCGACGAAGGTGCCCTTGCCCTGGATGCGCTGCAGCCGCCCCTCGACGACCAGTTCGGCGAGCGCCTGCCGCACCGTGGTGCGCGAGGTCTCGTACTTCTCGGCGAGCGTCCGCTCCGGCGGCAGCGGACTACCGGGAGGCAGGGACTGGATCAGCTCGACGAGCAGCTCCTTGAGCTTGTAGTACTTCGGAATGCGCGGTGCGTTGGCCGAGTGGTGCCGGCCGATGTCGCTGAGTGGCGCCCGATCGGCTCTATAGCCGCCCCCGTGCCGGGGCCCGCCCCTGACCTCCGTCACGGTCTCTCCTAACGTTCATCACCGGTTCCCCCGATGTTACGTGTGAAGGGTACGGGGGCCCGACTCGGCGACGTCCGCCAGGGCCCGTTCTAGCGCGCCGAGGTCCTCCTCGGTCAGCGTGGCGCGGGCGGTGAGACGCAGGCAGGCGCGCCCCTTGGGCACGGATGGGGGACGGAAGCATCCGACCCGCACGCCGTGCCGCGCGCACACCCGCTGGCCCTGGACGGCCGCGTGCGGCTCGCCCAGCACCACGGGGACCACGGCCGCGGCGGGCTCGTCGGTGGTCTCCAGGCCGAGAGCGGCGGCCGCGGAGGCCATCCGCCGGGCCACGCCCCGGGCGCGGGCCGGCCGGTCCGGCTCGGCCTCCAGCACGTCCAGGGCGGCCAGGACGGCGCCCACGCTGGGCGGCGCCAGCCCCGTGTCGAAGATCATCGAACGTCCGGTGTCGACGAGCGCGTCGACGACCTCGGGCGCGCCGAGCACCGCGCCGCCCTGCGCGCCCAGCGACTTGGACAGGGTGAGGGTGAGCACCACGTCCGGCTGCCCGGCCAGGCCCGCGGCGTGCGCGGCGCCGCGTCCGCCGTCGCCGACGACGCCGAGGGCGTGCGCCTCGTCCACCACCAGCAGCGCCCCGTGCGCGCGGGCCACGCGGTGCAGGTCCGCCAGCGGCGCCAGGTCGCCGTCCACGGAGAACACCGCGTCGGTGACGACCAGGGCGTGCTCCTCCTCGCGGCCGGCCAGCGCGGCCTCGACGGCGGCGACGTCGCGGTGCGGGACGACCGCCACCCGCGACCGCGACAGGCGGCACCCGTCGATGATCGAGGCGTGGTTGCCCTGGTCGGACACCACGAGCACGTCCGGGCCGCCCAGGCCCGCCACCGCGCCCAGGTTGGCCAGGTAGCCGGAGGAGAACACCAGACCGGCGGCGCATCCGGCGAACGCGGCCAGCCGCTCGTCCAGCTCGGCGTGCAGCCGCGTGGTGCCGGTGACCAGCCGCGACCCGGTCGCCCCGGTGCCGTACGCGCGGGCGGCGGCGACCGCTCCCTCGATCAGCCGGGGGTCGCGCGACAGCCCGAGGTAGTCGTTGGACGCCAGGTCGACGAGTCCGTCGTGGTCGGCGGCCCGGGGCCGCAGCCGCCGCCGCAGTCCCGCCTCCTCGCGGCGGGCCGCGGCGGCGCGCAGCCGGTCCAGGGGATCGCGTGTCATGACCAGATCTTGCCAGGTCCCCGGGGCGCGGCACGTCGGCGGGGCGGCGGCGAGGGCCGGGCGGGCCGGTGGACGGGGCGGTCCCCGGGATCGGCGATGATGGAGCCGTGCCCACCTTGACCGACCTGGTACGCGACCACACCGACCTCACCGACACCGACCTGGAGTGGCTGCACGCCCTGGTGTCGGACTGGCAGCTGCTGGCGGACCTGTCGTTCGCCGACCTGCTGCTGTGGGTGCCGCTGCGGTCGGTGGAGGGCGGGGAGCCCACGTCGTGGGTGGCGATCGCGCAGATGCGTCCGACCACCGGCCCGACCGCCTACCCCGAGGACCTGGTCGGCCGGATCGTGCGCGCCGGGCGGCGCGGCCTGATCGACGTGGCGTGGCGGGAGCAGCGCATCGTCCGCGAGGGCGACCCGGAGTGGGGCAGCGGCATCCCCGTCCGGGAGGAGTCGATCCCGGTGCGGCGCGGCGCCAAGATGCTCGGCGTCATCCAGCGCAGCACCAACCTCAGCTCGGCCCGCACCCCGAGCCGCCTGGAGCTGACCTACCTGCAGAGCGCCAGCGACCTGGCGCAGATGATCTCGGAGGGCCGGTTCCCGGTCCCGGGGGAGGAGCCCAACCTGGTGCGCTCGCCTCGCGTCGGCGACGGGCTGATCCGGCTGGACCACGCCGGACGCGTCACCTACGCCAGCCCGAACGCGCAGTCGGCCTACCGGCGCCTGGGGTTCCCCACCGACCTGGTCGGCGAGGTGCTGGGCGAGATCACCACCCAGCTGTGCGACACCGGCGAGCCGCTGGAGGAGGCGCTGAGCGCGCTGCTCAGCGGCCGCGCCCCGCGCGAGGTGGAGGTCGAGGCGCACGGGTCGGTGATGCAGCTGCGCACCATCCCGCTGGTGGTGGGCGGCACCCGGATCGGCGCGATCGTGCTGTGCCGCGACGTCACCGAGCTGCGCTGGCGCGACCGCGAGCTGATGACCAAGGACGCCACCATCCGGGAGATCCACCACCGGGTGAAGAACAACCTGCAGACGGTCGCGGCGCTGCTGCGGCTGCAGGCCCGGCGGTTGAGCATCCCCGAGGGCCGGGCCGCGCTGGACGAGGCGGTGCGCCGGGTCGGATCCATCGCGATCGTCCACGAGACCCTCTCGCACACCCCCGACGAGCTGATCGACTTCGACGACATCGCCGATCGCGTGATCGCCATGGCGGGGGAGGTGTCGACGCCGGAGACGCGGGTGACGCCCAAGCGGACCGGCAGCTTCGGCGTGCTGCCCGCCGAGATCGCGACCCCGCTGGCGATGGCGCTCACCGAGCTGCTGCAGAACGCCCTGGAGCACGGCCTGTCCAACCGGTTCGGGACGCTGGAGGTCAGCGCGCGGCGGCGGGAGGAGACGGACGGGGCCGGGCCGCGGCTGGTGGTCACGGTCGCCGACGACGGCGTGGGCCTGCCCGCCGACTTCGACGTGGAGAGCAGCGACAGCCTGGGCCTGCAGATCGTGCGGACGCTGATCGTCGGCGAGCTGAGCGGGCGGCTGCAGTTCCGGCGGCGGGCGAGCGGCGGCACCGAGGTGCTCGTGGACGTGCCGCTCGACCAGGCCGCGATCCGCGCGCCCGCGGCGCGGGACCGGAGCATGGCGGCGCGTCCGGCGCTGAAGGACCTGAGCGCGGGGCGGCGCCGCGACGGCAGGCGGCCGTCCATGGGCGGTGCGCCCGACGGACGGGACTAGGCCGCCGCGGCCGAAAAGACCGGCGCCCGCGGCGGGCGCGGGCGCTTGGAGTCTACGGACGCGCGGGGCTCTCCGACCGGGAGGTTCGGAGGCGGCGCGTCTGCGGGAGGCCGGACGAGGGCCCGGCGGTGGCGGCGCGTGACGCGCGGCGGGTCAGACGCGGGCGTTGGCGCGGGCCCGGGCACGGGCGGTGCGCCGCCGGAGCACGCGCCGCTCGTCCTCGCTCATGCCGCCCCACACGCCGGCGTCCTGGCCGGACTCCAGGGCCCAGCGCAGGCACGCGTCGGTGACCTCGCAGCGGCGGCATACCTGCTTGGCCTCTTCGATCTGCAGGAGCGCGGGCCCGGTGTTGCCGATCGGGAAGAACAGCTCGGGGTCCACGTCACGGCAGGCCGCGCGGTGGCGCCAGTCCATGCGGTCCACTCCTTCGTCAGCGTGGGGGGACGCGCCTCCCCACTCATCTTGTGAACTGATTCACATGTCTCTCGCGGAGCACCCCGAGCCGCTCGAGGGGGATTGGGTTCAGGGGTGGTCGTTCTGGGCGCTACTCGGGCAGGGCGCGACGCGCTGAGCCCCTGCCGGTCGGCGCACTTTGAGCGTGTCAGGGCATCGTAGGAGGACGCAAGACCTTTGAGAAACGTTTCTCAAAGTATGAGTGTCGTATGTGTCACATCGGTGTTTCGACGGTGGTGCTTTGCCGTCGCCTCGTGCGTGACCTGCGTCATATGACCACGCGGACCGCTTTCGGGACGGCACGGAAGGTGATGGCGGGCGTCTCGCCGAGGTAGTCGCCGTCGAGCTGGTAGGCCACCGGCCGGGGCGACCGCAGCGTGACCTCCGCCGCGTCGTGCACGTTCACCACGTGGCGGCCCTGCACGGGACGGGCCCGGGCCAACAACATCTGCGCCACCGTGCCCAGCGCCGGGGCGACCCGCAGCGACCGCAGCGCGAACACGTCCAGGCCCTTGTTGAAGTTGGCGCGCGGACTGGGGTTCACCGGGAGCGGTCCAAGGAACGTCCACGGCGAGGTGTTGGACACGAAGGCCAGGAACAGGCCGGGGATCGGCGGGCGGCCCGGCCGCTCCAGGATGAGCTTCGGGCGCCTGCGGTCCGTCCCGGAGAAGAAATGCTCGAGCGCCGTGCGCACGTACAGCGCCGCGGGCGCGCGGCCGCCCTTCGCGCGCCGCCGCTCCACCTCCCGGACGACCTCCGCGTCCAGGCCCACCCCGGCGTTGAAGGTGAAGTACCGCTCCGGGCCGTCCGGCAGGCGCGCCGCGCCCAGCCCCACCGTGCGGTGCCGTCCGGCCCGCAGCCCCTGGAGCACCTGGCGGGTCGCCCCGACCGGATCGCCCGGCAGGCCCAGCGCGCGGGCGAACACGTTCGCGCTGCCGCACGGCACCACGGCCAGCGCGGGCAGCCGCCCCGACGGACCCTCGGCCAGCAGCCCGTTCACGGCCTCGTTGACGGTGCCGTCGCCGCCGAGCACCACGATCGCGTCGTAGCCCTCGTGCACGGCCTTGCGGGCCAGATCCGTGGCGTGTCCGCGGTGCCCCGTCTCGGCGAGGTCGATGTTCAGGTCGCCGGTGAAGGCCCGCAGCATGATGTCGCGGGCCCGCCGCGTGGTCGAGGTCGCCTTGGGATTGGCGATGAGCATGGCGCGCACGGCGTTCAGCGTATCCGTGCCCGGGATAGGGTTGCGGGTTGTGTCGAAGCGTCCCATCACCGTGCACGGCGCCGCCGCCCTCGTGGCCGCCGAGGGCGCCGTCGCGACCGGATTCGGGCTGTTCACCGGGTACGAGACCGTGATCGGCGCGGCCGTCGACCCGGCCACCGCGATCGCCGTGACCGTCCTGGCGCTCGGGGCCGGGGCGGGCATGTTCGGCTGCGCCCGCGGGCTGCTGCGGGGCGCCGCCTGGAGCCGTTCGCCCAGCGTCCTGGTCCAGCTGTTCGCCCTCCCGGTCGCCTGGTCGCTGTGGCAGAGCGAGCAGTACTGGCTGGCCGTTCCGCTGGGCCTGCTGGCCGTGGCCTCCCTGGTGCTCCTGCTGAGTCCGCCGACGACCGCGTGGCTCGTCCACGAGGAGCAGGCCGGAGACGACGACACCGGGCAGGCCGCCGCGAAGCGGCCGGGGGCCGGCAAGGCCGTCCGGGACGGTGACGCGTCCGGCGCCCAGACGGGCGGCGGCGAGAAGGGCGAGGCCGAGACCGCCGCCGGGAAGCGGACGGCCGGCGGCAAGAAGCCGCGGCGCGGCGGAAAGCGCTAGAGAGAAGCTCGGAGGCGGCGGCCGACCCGCGTCGGCCGCCGCCCCCCGCGCGCTGTCGCGGCGGTGCTCATGGCCCGGTCTCGTCGTGCCGGCGGGCCTGCACTCGGCACGCACCGAGCGGGCCTCCCGGTCACTCGTCGGCGGTCAGGCCCTCGCGGAGCTGGGCCAGGGTGCGGGCCAGGAGGCGGGAGACGTGCATCTGGGAGATGCCCAGCTCGGCGGCGATCTGCGACTGGGTCATGTTCCCGAAGAACCGCAGCAGAAGGATCTTCTTCTCGCGGGCGGGCAGCTTCTCCAGCAGCGGCTTGAGGGACTCGCGGTACTCCACGCCCTCCAGCGACTCGTCCACCATGCCGAGCGAGTCGGCCACCGCGGGCGCGTCCTCGTCGCCGGAGTCGGGGGCGTCCAGGGAGACGGTGGAGTAGGCGTTGGCCGACTCCAGGCCCTCCAGGACCTCCTCCTCGCTCATCCCCAGGTGCGCCGCCAGCTCGCTGACGGTGGGGGCGCGCCCCTCGCGCTGGGCCAGATCGCTGATCGCCTTGGTCAGCGACAGCTTGAGCTCCTGCAGCCGGCGCGGCACCCGCACCGCCCAGCCCTTGTCGCGGAAGTGCCGCTTGATCTCGCCGACGATGGTGGGCGTGGCGTAGGTGGAGAACTCCACGCCGCGGTCCAGGTCGAACCGGTCGATCGACTTGATCAGGCCGATGGTGGCGACCTGGATGAGGTCGTCCAGCCACTCGCCGCGGTTGCGGAACCGGCGGGCCAGGTACTCCACCAGCGGCAGGTGCAGCTCCACCAGCTGGTCGCGGATGCGCTGGCGCTCCGGGTCGCCCTCGGGCAGCTCGGCCAGACGCTCGAACAGGGCCCGGGCGCGGGCGCGGTCGGGCACCGCGGTGTCGGGACGCTCGCTCGCGCCCGCCGCGCTTCCGCCGTCCGGAAGTGTCGTCTTCTCCGTCACGGGGCCCCCGTCGCGGCGCGGCGCTTCTGCAGCATCACCGTGACCCGGTCGTCGGGGCCCACCTCGGAGTCGACCTCGCCGGCCAGCGACGACAGCACCGTCCAGGCGAAGGTGTCGCGACTCGGCTCGCGGCCGTCCACGGTCAGCACCGACACCTTGATGCGCACCGCGTCCCCGGTCAGCTCGAACTCGCACGTGAGGTCGGTCCCGGGCACGGCCTGGGCGAGCAGCATCGCGCACGCCTCGTCGACGGCGATGCGCAGGTCCTCGATCTCGTCCAGCGTGAAGTCCAGCCGGGCCGCCAGGCCCGCCGTGGCGGTCCGCAGCACCGACAGGTAGGCGCTCGCGGCGGGCAGCTTCACGGTCACCGCGTCACGCGGTGACACCTTCGTACTGGCCGGCATCGCAGCGGTTTCCTCAGTCACGTCACTCCCTTGCGGCGGTAGGTCCCGCTGCTTCGAAACTACCGCCTAACCCCCTTGCTTCGAGACTGCGGCGCGCATGGCTTTGCCGCATCCGGGAGAAATGGATCACCTGTCCGGCGAAATCTGGGCCGGGTCCGCCCCTTCGCCGCGCCCCGACCGGCTCCGGCCGAGATCCGCCAAGGCCTTGCCGGTCAGCCGGTAGACCGTCCATTCGTCCTGCGGCTGCGCGCCGAGGGACTTGTAGAAACCGATCGCGGGAGCGTTCCAGTTCAGCACCGACCACTCGATCCGGCCGTATCCGCGCTCGACGGCGATGCGCGCCAGCTCCCGCAGCAGCGCCTTGCCGTACCCGCGGCCGCGCATCCGCGGCCTGACGTACAGGTCTTCCAGGTAAATGCCGTGACGGCCGAGCCAGGTGGAGAACGTCAGGAACCATAGGGCGAATCCGACGACTTCGCCCTCGTGCTCGGCCACATGCGCGAACACCCGAGGCTCCGGCCCGAACAGATGCCGCAGGAAATCGTCCTCGGTCGCCTTCACCTCGTGCAGCGCGCGCTCGTAGTCGGCCAGCTCGCGCACCAGCCGCACGATCGCGGGAACGTCCTCGGGAACAGCGGGGCGGATCACGTCGGCCAGGCTACAAGGCGCCGGCCGCCGCCCGGTGATCCCGGCACTTGCGATCGTGCGAGGACCGCCCGCCGGTGAGACGAGCGGGGGCCCCGCCGGACGCGGCGGGGCCCCATGCGTACCGGTTCGCCGGCGTGCTCAGGCCTGCTTGGTCTCCCAGAAGATCTTCTCGATCTCCGCGATGCGGGCGAGCAGGTCCTCGGCCGCCTTGACGTCCATGCTGCCCTTGGTGCCGCCCGCGCCGGCGAGCTTGGTGGCCTCGTTGAACAGCTGGTGCAGCTGCGGGTACTTCTCGAAGTGCGGCGGCTTGAAGTAGTCCGTCCACAGCACCCACAGGTGCTCCTTCACCAGCTGCGAGCGCTGCTCCTTGATGAGGATGGCGCGGGCCCGGAAGACCGGGTCCTCGTTGGCGGCGTACTTCTCGCAGATCGCCTTGACGGACTCGGCCTCGATGCGGGCCTGCGCCGGGTCGTAGACCCCGCACGGCAGGTCGCAGTGCGCGGAAACCGCGGTCCTGGGGCGCAGAAGGTTTGCGAGCACCTGCGTTTCCCTTCCCTCGTATCGGATCATGCTCCGGTCACCGACATTACTCTTGTGACGGCCCCGCCGTAGGGCTGGGGCGCTCGGTATTTGGGCCTAGGACCGTTCCGGCGGCCTGCCCGAAGTGGTCTTGTTTCCAGGCAACGGCGACCTATGCGGGGGCGGGAGTGCTCGGTGGGCTGCTGGCCGTCGAGGTGACGGGCGAGTCGATGACGCCCGCGTTGCGTCCCGGTGACTGGCTCTTGGTGCGCCGGGGCGCGCGCGTCGCGGAGGGCGACGTGGTGGTGGCGCGCCATCCGGGACGCGACGGGCTGCTCATCGTCAAGAGGGCGACGCGGCGCACCGACGGCGGGTGGTGGCTGGAAAGCGACAACCAGGGAGCCCCCGGACGCCAGGACAGCTGGGACTTCGACGCCGTCCCCGACCCCCTGATCGTCGGCCGCGTCGTCGCCCGCTACTGGCCGCCGTCCCGCCTGTCGATCTTCCGCGTCAGCCGCGCAGGTCCGCGAGAAGACCGCTGAGCACGAGCTCCTCGTCCACCCGCACCCCACGCTCTGCCATCGCCGCGGTCAGCTCCGGGTCCCAGGGGGCGGGACGTGGGCGACCGGTCAGCGGGCCGCCGGAGACCGTCGCCAAGGCCGCCAGGTAGGACGGGGCGTCGTAGCGCCACGGGCGCCACCCGACTCTTTCCCGAACGGCCGCGGCGATCGCGATGCCGCCCCAGTCGAAGTCGCCGTGGTAGGCGAACTCGGCACCGCCCGCCTCGAGGAGTTCCAGGAGCCGCCACACGGCGGTGGACGGGCGGCCGCTCACGCAGACGAGGGGAGGGCAGGCCGGGCCGAGATCATCGGCCGCGGCGGCGATCACCACAGGGTTCTCGCATAGCCGGACCAGGCCAGGCGCGGGTAGGGGACCGCGATGGCGGTGGAGTTGGCGGAGGGTCAAGACCAGCGGTTCGCCTGCGGTCCGGGCGGTGCCCAGCAGACGCCCCAGCGGCGTGTGATCGTCGCCCGGCAGGCCCAGACTCAGCACGACGGAGGACAGCTCGTCCAGATGCACCCCGACGGCGGCCCAGGCCGCGCGCCGTGCTTCGGCAGTTCCCTCCCCCGTGTGGGGCAGCCCGGCCAGCGCACGCGCCGCCGACAGGGCCAGCGTCGCCAGTGCGGACCCCTCGTCCAAAGCGTGCGCGTCACCGCAGGTTTCGGCGGCCAGTCGGCCGAGCGGGATCCCCGAGGAGGGCAGTCGCTCCACGACCGCGGCAAGGCGACAAAGCACCCCGGCGGCCTCCTCCGGGCCGGCGGTGAGCCGGCGGACCAGGCCGGTGGAGTCCAGCCAGGCACGCCAGCCGTCCAGTTCCGCCCGTCCGCGCACCGCCGCGTCCAGCGGAGCGAAGGCCGCCCGCCAGGCCGCGGCGTTCTCGGCGCGCTCGCGCACCCGGTCGCGGACGGGGCCGTCCAGCAGCTCGACGGCGGCGGCCAGGCCGTCGGGACAGGCCCCGCTGTCGCGCAGGATCCGATCGACCTCAGCGAGCCGCACCGATATCGAGGCGCCCGTCCCGACGCGGCGTCCGAGCAGCAGCTCCACGGCACGCCGCTGTTCCGCGGTGGCGTGCGCCAGTGTGATCGAGCCGGTCAGCGGTCGGCCTCGTTCGAGGCGCCGGCGGACCCGGGCCCGCAACCACGCGATCTCCGAATTGCCCAGTAGGCGGCGCAGCCGGTCGATGTCGGCGGTCATGTCTCCGGTCATCCGGCGAACAGGTCCTCTTGCGCGCCGCCCGGCTCGGGACGAGTCACGCGGGTGCGTTCGCGGCCGTCCCAGCGCCACGGTGTGACCAGGACGGCGTCGATGCCGTCCCGGCGGGACAGGTGGCAGATGGCCAGGCCGGGCACCTGCGGATAGCAGCCCCACTCCCGCTCGCTGGTCATGACCACGTCCATGTCGAACGTCGCCAGCAGACCGAGGCACTTGGCCCGCGAGTCGTCGTCGACGCCCGCGAACGCCTCGTCCAGCGCCACCAGGCGCGGCGCGTACGGGTTGGCGGCGGATTTGTAGTGCGCGGACGCGGCGGCGAACAGCGGCACGGACGCCGCGAGCACTCGCTCTCCACCGGAGGCCGGCCCCGTGGCCGGGCGCCATTGGCCGTCCTGCAGGCGCTGGATGGTGAAGGCGTGCCAGGTGCGGTAGTCCAGCGCGTTGGTCAGCTGCTCGGTCCAGCCCGCCGCGGGGTTCCGCTCATGCTCCCGGTTGATCTGTTCCTGCAGGAATGCGCCGACGGCCGCGCGGTCGTCGGCCGACCAGGCGTCGACGGTCTGCCGCAGCTTCTCGCGGACCTGCGCCAGGCCCTCGGGGGCGTCACGCGCCGGTTTCCACTGCAGCCGCAGGCGCATCCCGGTGGACGTGGGCCGCGTCTGCAGTTCCGCGTTCATCGCGGCGACCTCTTCCACGGCCGCGGCGATCAGCTCCTGCAGCGTGCCGGCCACCTCGTTGAGCAGGTGATTCTCCAGAATCTCCCGTTCCCGGGCCGACAGCAGCCGGGCGCGCTGCTCGGTGTCCTCGGCCAGCGCCTCGACCAGACCCGGGATGTCGTGGGAGCGGCCCTGGAAGACCACGTCCACGACCAGGAACCCGTCACGCAGGGTCAAGCCCACCGAGTGACCGTGCCGGGACATCACATCCGACAGCAGCTTGTGCTCCTCGGTCACCTTGCGCTGAACGCGGTCCCACTGAGCGTCTCCGTCGTCAACGCTGTCGAGTGCCGTGTTCACCGCACGGGCCAGTTCCACGGCAGGGCGGGCCGCCCACGTGTCCGCCAGGTCGGGAATCGGCAGGTCGGGCAGGGCGATGGCGAGCAGTCCGGTGGCGGCGAAGTCGCGGAACGATGCGATCGCCCTGTCGCGATCGACGGCCGCCTCCTTGATGCGCTCGGCGAGCTGCTCGCACCTGCTCTCGGCTTTCAGCCGGGTCTCCAGCGCTGTGCTCTCGCGCTTGCGAATGTCCTCCTGGTGCCTTTCACATGCGTCGAGGGACCGTTGCACCTCGTCCATCTGCCGGAAGAGCTCCTCCACGGCGGCTCCGGCGGTGGCGACCAGAGTCCGGTAGCTCTCCGCGGCGGCGATCGCCTTCTCGCGAGCGGCGGCGGCGCGTTCCGACAGGTCGTTCAGGCGTCGCTGAACGTCGGCCAGCTCCTCGTCCTCCTCGCGTTCGGTTCGGCGCGCGGCGAGCAGGATTTCGGCGGCGTGCCACAGCCCCGCCAGCGCCAGCCGGTACTCGGTCAGTGCCTGGCCGACTTCCGCCAGCTGCGCGGCGTCCGCCGGCAGGCCGACATCGCCGGCGAACTCGGCGGCGGCCCGGTGTGCCGCGGCGACCTCGTCGTCGCGGGCGGCCACCATGGCGAGGGCCTCCCTGTGCTGCTCGGCGAGCTGCCGGCGCTGGCGGTGCCGGTCGGTGAGACGGACGAGCGCCTCCCGCAGAGCCGCGTCCGAGGGGAGCGCGCGATGCTCGGCGTCCAGTGCCCGCTGCCGGGCCGCGAGCCTGTCGCGCGCGTCCAGCAGCCCCGTGATGCGATCGGTGGTCGCGGCGAGTTCGTCGCGCAGCCGGGCCACACGGGCGCGCCGGGCCGCCTCTCGCGCCCCTTCGCCGATGTAGCCGGCCTCGTCCTTGTGCCAGGCGCCGCCGAGCACGCCGTTGGCCCATCGGCCGTCCACGGCGACCCAGGTCGTCCCGCCGCCCGGGCCGAGGCCGATTCCGGCCAGCACGGCCCGGACGGCATCGTCGCCGAGTGCGGCGGCCTGGGGGTCGGCGCGGTCGATGGCCGGGTGCAGCACGGCGGTGCAGGACGGGCCGTCGACGGGCTCGCCGGTCAGCAGGAACGTGTCGTCCTCCGCCAGCAGCCCGCCCTCGGGCGTCACCCAGGCGTCGAGAAGGCCCGCCGCCTCCAGCGCCGCCTCCAGACCGGCGCGTTGCTCGGCGGGCAGCGCGTCGGCGAAGTCCACGACCTTCCACAGCGGCGCACCCGGCCGACCGGTGCGGGCCTGCGGGGCACGCGTGTAGGGGACGGGCGGGGGCTCGTGGACACCGCGCTCCAGCCGATCGATCTCCTCTCTGAGCCGCCGCGCCGTCTCCTGCTCGTCACGCAGCCGCGACCGCAGGTCGGCGTCCAGACGACCGAGCTCGGCGGTCGCCGCGCGCGCCGCGTCGTCCACGGCCGCGGCGGCGGGGTTGGGGGTCTCCGCGGTCTGCGTCCACGCCTTCAGCGCGGCCACCACCCCGTCCGGGTCCTCGATCTTGATCTCCGTGAGCCCGGCCATGTAGGCGACGTAGGCCTCGACGAGCTCCTCCGCGCGCTCCCGCGCCGTCGTCTCGGCGGCGGCGACCGCCGCGGCGGCCTCCTGCACCTGGTTCTCCAGGCGCTCCGCCGCCGCCCTGGCCGATTCCAGCCGGGTCCGCGCCTGGGCCAGGGCGGCTAGGAGCCGTTCCAACTCGGCGATCGCCTGCGAGGTGCGCCGGACGAGTTCGTCGGCGTCCCGCCGGGCCTGCGCCGGGTCGCGCTCCCACTCAGTGACGATCTGCTCGTGCCGACTCCCGCATCGGGCCTGGTCGGCGGCGGCCGCCGCCCGTTCCGACGCGGCGGCCGCGGCCTGCTCGGCCTGCTCGCGCCGCACGCGCGCCTCCTCGGCGCGTGTGCGGCGGCGGTCGACCTCCGTGAGCCGCTCGGCGCGTTCGCGCTCCAGGTGGTCGGCATGCTCGTTCCTGCGGTCGGCCTCCCGCTTCGCCTCCTCGATGCGTCGGGCGTCGCGCATCTGCGGGCTCTCCCTCAACGCCTGAAGGCGCGCCTCCAGCCGTTTCTTTTCGGCCTGGAGGTCCTCCAGGAGCCGGCGCGCCTCGGCCAGCTCCCGCTCAGCGGCCTCGCGCTCGGACTCGGCCGTGGCCAGATCCCGGTTCAACCTCTCATAGCGGCTGTTGGTCTGCCGCGGGTCCGCGGCGGCGCGCTTGGCGGCGATCCGGGCGTACCGGCGGTAATGGCGGAGGAACGCCTCGGCGGCTGTGCGGGCCTCGTTGAGCGAGCGCAGGGCCTCGCGTTCCTCGTCCAGGCCGCGGAACGCCTCGGCGACCGTGGCGATCAAGGTGGGGCTCAGCGGCGGCAGCGCCTCGGTGAGCGCCCGCGAGAGCAGCCGTTCGTCCGGGCGCTTGGACAGCTGGGGCTGGCGCAGCTGGATCAGCAGGTTCACCAAGGCCTCGTAGCGGTGCGCGCCGAGACCGAACAGGGTCTCGTCCACCGCCCGCCGGTAGTCCGACGCCTTGTCATAGACCATCCCGCGGCCCTCCACCGCCTCCCGGAGCTTCTCGCGGCTGAGCGCCACGCCCGTGGCCGACACCAGGTGGAGGTCCCGCCCGGGACGCTGATCGGTGACGAAGAACCAGTGCCGGGCGATGCCGCGTCCTGACACCGCCTTCAGCCCGCACCCGATCGTGCGGAACTCGGTCGTTCCGTCGGCGGCGCGGCGGCCGAACTCCAGCCAGGTATAGCCGAGCCGCTCGGGATACGGGTGCCTGCCGCCCAGCAGCAGGTTCCACTCCATGCGCTTCTGCCGGTCGCCGTCGGGCTCGACCCGGTGCGGGGCGAGCTCGCCGTCCAGCAGGAACGGCAGCGTCAGCGCGAGCACCTTGGACTTGCCGGTGCCGTTGTTGCCGCGCAGCAGCAGCCGCCCGTCGTGGAACCAGAACTCCTCGGCGTCGTAGTAGAAGATGTCGACCAGGCCGGCGCGCAGGGGCTTCCACCGCTCGGATGTCGGTTCGGGGAGCCGTACCGCCGGGTCCGATGTCTTCGTCGTCACCGTTCGCCTCTCCGGGAGTCAGTTGCGGATGGTGGGCTCGTCCAGGGCGTAGCGGGCGATGGCGGGCAGCGCGCGCACCCGGTCCGGCAGGACGACGACCAGGCGCAGCGCCGCCAGCTTCTCCAGAGCGATGTCCAGTAGCTCGTCCTCGGCGCCGGGCTCGGTCACGCCCTTGCGCCAGTAGGAGGCGTGCCGGGCGGCGGCATCGCGGACGAAGGCGCGCAGCTCGTCGCGGGTCACCTCGCCGTCGCGTCCGGCCAGGAACTCGGCGACCAGGAGCGTCACGTGTCCGTCGGTGTGCTGCTCGGGCATGCGGACATCGGTCAGCTCGTCGTCGGGGTCGACCATGGCGATGCCCTCCGCCCGTACCTCGGGCACCAGCCCGGTCGCCTCCTCGATCCGCCGGGTGATCGCCGGCCGTTGCGACAGCAGATAGGCGCGCTCGGCCTCGTCCAGGTCGTGGTGGTAGATGACCGGGTCTTCGAGAAGACGCCTGGTCAGTCTCCACCGCAACGCCTGATTGCGCAGGTCGTCGCTGTCGGGCACGGGCTCGTCGGTCAGTGCGGACAGCCTCTCCTCGAATGTGGCGGCGGTCACCGTGGACGGGCCGCGCGCCCCTGTGAGCAGCACCGACAGCACGTTGCGGCGCACGTCGTACAAGGCGTCTCCGGTCGCCGAGAGGTACGCCTCCTCGTCGCCGGCCACCCGCCGCAGGACTCCCCAGTCGAGCAGCGTCCGCACCACCGCGACCAGGTCGGCCCGCTCCGCCCGGGTGTCCAGGGTGAACTCGAGCGCCAGGTCCGGTTCGGCCGCCGCGTTCAGCACCTCCTCGGCGAGCCGGCCCAGCGTGGTCTGCGCGTCGGCGCGCTCCAACACCGCGAGAGCCAGGCACAACAGGACATAGCGGCGCCTGCCGAACGGCTCCTTGCCCTTGCCGCGCGCGGGGTGCGTGGCGTCCTCCAGCGACGGGGCCGTCTTGAACAGCCGTGCGGTCTCGCTGTCGACGTGCAGCCGCCAGCCGGTCTCCCGGCTCAGCCAGTCACGCAGCTCGGCCTGGTGCCGTCGGACCAGCGTCAGCTCTTCGGGATCGGACTCGGCGGTCAGCAGCGGTTTGCGCAGCAGGGCGCGCAACGCGGCCCGCCGCTGCGCCCGTTCCTCCTCCTGGATCACGGTGTTCCCGTCAGGTCGGTGATCTCGATGATGTGCTCGGGGCCGGTGAGCACTCCGTCCTCGGTGCGGACGCGCGCCGGCCCGCCGTCGGGCACCAGCGACAGCCGCACCTCCATCGATCCGTCCGCGGTGAGCGTCTTCACCTCGGTCTCACCCGGTCGGCGCGCCGCCAGGGCGTCGCCGAGCAACGCGAGGAACAGCCGGAACGCCTTCGGATCGAGCACGTTCAGGTCCGACAGGAGCGTCGGCCCCGCGGTGCGGAGCCGGGCGCGCGCCGCCGCCGTCTCGGCGGCCTCGCGCTCCGCCTGCTCGGCCAGCAGCCTCTTGGCCTGCGAACGGTCGCGCACGCGATGGGGCCTGCCGCGCCGCTCGTAGGAGCCCGTCCGGCGCAGCCGCGGGGAGATCCGCACCGCCGGCGCCCGCGCCCACGGCATGCCCGCGGTGCCCGCCTCGTCCCACGCGGCGACGGTCTCCGGGGTGACCGTCAGATGACGGGCCGACGTGAGCCCGAACGCGGCGCGCCACAGCCGGTGCCGCGCCTGATCATCAGGCGCCTCGGCGAACCACCGCGCCAGCGTCCGGAAGTCCGCCGAGCGGTCGGAACGGCCCGACCGCCGCTCGTTGAGCAGGCCCACCGTGTCGACCAGCTGCTTGATCGCCGTCACCGCGGCCTGCCGCAGCAGCCTCGCCTGCGACTGGCGGTCCGCGCCCCCTGACACGAACCAGTCGCGGAGGCCCCGCCACCGATTGAGCCACCCGTCGAACGCCGCCGCCTCGGCCCGCTCCCTGGCCGCGTCGGCGTCGGCGCCGTCCGGTACGGCGTCGGCCGCTTCCCGCCGCGCCGCCAGTCGAAGCAGCCGCTCGTGTCCCCGCGCCTCGACCTTGGCCAGGAGCGTCGCGATTCGGGCACCGGAATTGGCCAGGTCGGCGATGAACCGATCGATGTAGTCGATCAGTCGTTCCTTGTAGGCGATGAAGCCTTCCACGTCGCCGTCGGAGAAGTCGATCGCCCGGCGCAGCGAGGCCATGAACGCCTGCGCGTTGTCCGCGAGCGAGGAGAACCGCTCGGCGAGACTCAGCAGCAGGAGATGGACCTTGACCGGATCCGGGTCGGCGTCGTCGGCCAGGGCGGACAAGGCCTCCAGCTGATCGCCGATGTCCGCCAGGGCCACCGACTGCAACGCTCCCCGCCGCCCGATCGCGTCCTCGTAGAACGCGATCGCCTGCTCTGCCGCCTGCCCGGCCGCGGTCAGCTGGTAAAGGAACCGCTTGCGGTGAAAGTCTTCGACGGTGGTGACCCGGCCGGTGTCGGCGTCGGCCCGCAGATTCCCCCACTCGACGAGCTTGTCCAGCGCCTGCGCGAGCTGTTCGTCGTTCGCTCGCCCCAGCTCGGCGGCCACGTCCTCGGGCCGCAGGTGGACGATGAACCGTTCCTTGGCCTTCGCGAACACCCCCAGCACCTCCCGGTAAAGCTGGGAGTTCGGTGTGCTCAGATGCGCGAACGGCTGTGGCGAAGACTGATCGGCCATCTACCGGCTTCCTGACCCTTTGGTCTCCCGGCCACCACGCGTTTCCCAGGGTGGCTGAGCTCTCACAGTAGAGGAGGCCTCTGACACTTGCGGCCTTCTGCGCCGTTGTGGCCGGAAATTGTCGCCTTTAGGGCAGGGACCCCAGTACGACGGCGCGATGCTCGCGCCATGACCACGGCCTTTGCTCGCCGCGTCTGGCGATGATCACGGGTGGGGCGGTCCAGGCGAGGCCGCCTTTGGTGTGGGGGCCAGGCCGCCGCCTGTGAGTTATGAGGTTTTTGATTCTTATGTGGCGGATGGTGCGTTCAGACGGACCGCAGACCGCTATGGCGACCGTCCTCGGAGACGGGGTGACAGCCCGCGAGCGATTCGCCTCAACGGCGGCGGGGGCGGAGGGGGACGGAGACTCGGCGGGGCCGGGGACGGTGGGTCGCCGAGGAAAGATCGGGGCGGCGATCGGGGGACGGGGTGTGCTCGGTGCAGTAGCGGCGGGAGGGGGCGTCGGTGGCGTCGAGGTAGACGCGTTCGCAGCCCTCGGCCGCGCAGACGCCGAGCCCGGCCAGGCCGCGCTCGCTGATGTGGACGGCGAGCCCCATGGCGGCGCGCGCCGCGTACCGGTCGGGGATGGAGCCGCCCTCGTTGAAGTGCAGATGCCAGTCCTCCGCGTCGTGGCCGGACAGCTGCGGATGGACGGGGTGCCGGATGAGCAGGGCGTTGAGGCGTTCGACGGCGCCCTCTTCGTCCCCGCGGGACGCCGCGACGAAGACGGCCCGCAGCTCCTCGCGCAGTTCGCGCATCGCGTCCAGGTCGCGGCGCGTGATCCGGCCGCTCAGGTGCGGACGGTCCGCCAGCAGCGCCTGCAGCCCGTCCAGGTCCCCGAGATCGTCCCCGTCCAGGCCCCGGGTGTTCACCAGAACGAGCGCCAGGTCTGCGTAGGAGGAGAGGTCCACGAGCGCTCCTGACGGAGTCGGGCCCTCGCGCGAGGGTGAGTCGTCGGGATCATTCCCCTATGCCGACTATTACACCTTCTGTGACTGCGGCCATAGAAGCCGTCCCGGAGGAATATGAAATATTGTGCTGCTTTGCCCGCTCCTTGTCGATGAATCGCTGGTCATGGAGGGGTGACGTCGCAGATTTCGCTGCATGTCACGGCGGTGCCGGCGTCCCCATGACAACGGCCCGTGCCCCCGTGTGCGGGGAGCACGGGCCGTGACGCGAAGCGCCTGGTCAGGCGCGGCTGACGCCCTCGCGGCGGGCCTGTTCGGCCACGGCGGCGCTCACCGCGGGCGCCACCCGCTCGTCGAACGGACCGGGGATGACGTGGTCCGGGGCGAGGTCGTCGCCCACGATCGCGGCCAGCGCGTCGGCCGCGGCCAGCTTCATCCCCTCGGTGATGGTGCGGGCGCGCACGTCCAGCGCGCCGCGGAAGATGCCGGGGAAGGCCAGCACGTTGTTGATCTGGTTGGGGTAGTCGCTGCGGCCGGTGGCGACCACCCGCGCGTACCGCCGGGCGACGTCGGGGTGGACCTCGGGCGTCGGGTTGGACAGCGCGAACACGATCGCGTCGGGGGCCATCGCGGCGATGGCCGACTCGTGCACGGTGCTGCCCGACAGGCCGATGAACACGTCGGCGCCGCGCAGCGCCTCCTCGGTGGAGCCGCGCAGGCCGGCCCGGTTGGTGTCGGCCGCCAGCGCCTCCTTGACCGGGTTCAGCCCGGGGCGGCCCGGGTAGATCAGGCCGCGGCTGTCGGACACGGCGATGTCGCCGATGCCCGCCTCCAGCAGCATGCGCGTCACGGCGACGCCGGAGGCGCCCGCGCCCGCCACGACCGCGCGCAGGTCCGACAGCGGCCGGCCGATGAGGCGGGCCGCGTTCTTCAGGGCGGCCAGCGTCACGATCGCGGTGCCGTGCTGGTCGTCGTGGAAGACGGGGATGTCCAGGGCCGCGCGCAGGCGGTCCTCGATCTCGAAGCAGCGCGGCGCGCTGATGTCCTCCAGGTTGATCCCGCCGAAGCTGGGGGCCAGCCGCACGACGGTCTCCACGATCTCGTCGACACCGGTGCAGTCGAGCGCGATCGGCACCGAGTCGATGCCGGCGAACTCCTTGAACAGCAGCGACTTGCCCTCCATGACGGGCATGGACGCCGCCGGACCGATGTCACCGAGGCCGAGCACCGCCGTGCCGTCGGTCACCACGGCGACGACCTTGGACGTCCACGTGTAGCTGTGGGCGAGCGCGGGATCGTCGGCGATGGCGGTGCACACCCGGGCCACGCCGGGGGTGTAGGCGAGCGAGAGGTCTTCCTTGTCGCGCACCGGGATGGTCGAACGCATTTCCAGCTTGCCGCCCCGGTGCAGTCGAAATGCCGGATCGTTGTCGAGCGAGGCGGCGTCGGAGGACTCGCGGCGACGCGCTTCGCTGGTGAAGGGCTGAACAGCCACAGCGACCCCTGTCTGTGAGATTCGAGCTTTCAGGCGATGCCGCGTAGGTGACGTGGTCTCGTGGCCGTGCACCTGCGGTGATCTCGCGACGTACGGGGGTCACCCGTTGTCCGATTGTGCCACAGGGGCCCCGACCCCCACGGCGGGCCCCGAGGTGGCGAACGTCACGGAGGACCCTCCGCTTCCTGGTGTCATGCCCACGGTGTGCAGTCGAAACGTCGCCGCGGGTAGGGTGGGGCAGTCTGCCTTGTTGTCCGATTGTTTTGGAGCCTTAATCCGCTGCATGCATGGTGTAGGCCACAATGTCCACTCGTCCACGGATCGACCGGGATCCGACTACTGATTGTGGAGGGACCGTGACGACTGGTTCACTGCGTCGCCGTTCCGTCGCGGCCGCCGCGTTCGCCCTGACCGGCTTGCTGGCGCTGACCGCGTGCGGCGGTGACTCGGGCGACGATTCGGCGGCCGGGACCAAGGTCCCCGGTGTCAAGCTCGTCAAGAACGGCAAGCTGACCACCTGCACCAGCCTGCCCTACCCGCCGTTCCAGTTCCCGCAGAACGGCAAGGTCGTCGGCTTCGACGTCGATCTGATCGACAAGGTCGCCCAGAAGCTGGGCGTCACGCAGGAGATCGTGGACGTCAAGTTCGACATCATCAAGAGCGGCGCCGCGCTCAACTCCGGACGCTGCGACGTGGCGGCGGCCGGCATGACCATCACCGAGGAGCGCAAGAAGAACCTGGACTTCTCGACGTCCTACTTCCCCGAGGCGATCGCCCTGATGACCGCCAAGGGCAAGGGCGTGACCACGCTGGAGCAGGTCAAGTCCCAGAACCTGCGCCTGGGCGTCCAGACCGGCACCACCAGCCTGGACGAGGCCAAGAAGGCGGGGCTGAAGCCCAAGGAGTTCGACGACGCGGGCAAGCAGCTGCTGGCGCTGCAGTCCGGGCAGATCGACATCATCCTGCAGGACCTGCCGGTGGTGAACGACTG
Organism: Actinomadura viridilutea; assembly: GCA_003001795.1. Lineage (GTDB taxonomy): Bacteria > Actinomycetota > Actinomycetes > Streptosporangiales > Streptosporangiaceae > Spirillospora > Spirillospora viridilutea. Next base: position 27,739 of record PVNI01000006.1, read on the forward strand.
GCTGAAGAAGCCGGACGTGGCCGCCAAGTTCGAGCGCACCGCAGAGTTCGAGACCGGCATGCAGTACGGTTTCGCGGTCCGCAAGGGGGGCAACCCCGAGCTGCTCAAGGTGATCAACGACACGATCAGCGAGTCGATCAAGGACGGCAGCTGGAGGCAGCTCTACGTCAAGTGGATCGGGTCGGAGCCGAAGAGCACGCCCAACGCCCAGTGAGCGACCGATAGTCCATGAGCACAACCGCCACCGAGCCGGCCGGCCCCGCCCGGGGCCGGACCGGCCTGTCGCCCCGTCAGCGCCGCAAGATCAGCATCGCCGTCCAGTACGCGCTGTTCGTCGTCGTGCTGGTCGCCGTGGTGTTCATCGTGGACTGGCCGAAGATCCAGGACACCTTCCTGGACTTCGACAACACCCGGGAGATGTACCCGGACCTGTTCACGGTCGCGCTGAAGAACACGATCATCTACACGCTCACCGCCTACGCGCTCGGCTTCGCGCTCGGCCTGCTCGTGGCGCTGATGCGGCTGTCGTCGCTGGCGGTGTACCGGGCGGTCGCCCTGCTGTTCGTGGAGATCTTCCGCGGCCTGCCGGCGCTGCTCACCCTGCTGATCATCGGGTACGGGCTGCCGATCGCGCTGGGCGGCCCGGTGCCCGGCGGCACCGTGGGCGCGGTGGCGCTGGGGCTGGGCCTCGTCGCGGCCGCCTACATGGCCGAGACGTTCCGCGCGGGCATCCAGGCCGTGCCGAAGGGGCAGCTGGAGGCGGCGCGCTCGCTCGGCATGTCGCACACCCGGGCGATGTTCACCATCGTGATCCCGCAGGCGCTGCGGATCATCATCCCGCCGCTCACCAACGAGCTGGTGCTGCTGTTCAAGGACTCCTCGCTGGTGTCCGCGCTCGGCATCGCCGCCACCGGGGTGGAGCTCACCAAGATCGGCTCGGACTTCGCGATCAACACGGCCGACTCGACCCCCTTCGTGGTGGCGGGCGCGTGCTATCTGATCATCACGGTGCCGCTGGGGTTCGCCGTGCGGCGCCTGGAGGCCCGACAGGCGAAGGCACGGTGAGCGGAAGGCACGGTGACGCGATGACCCCCATGGTGGAGATCCGCGGCCTGCACAAGGCCTACGGCGACCTGAAGGTGCTCAAGGGCATCGACCTGACCGTCGAGCGCGGCCAGGTGATCTGCATCATCGGCCCGTCCGGCTCCGGCAAGTCGACGCTGCTGCGCTGCGTCAACCTGCTGGAGACGCCGACCGGCGGGCAGGTCTTCGTCGAAGGGGAGGAGCTCACCCACCCCGACGTCGACATCGACGCGGCCCGCCGCAAGGTCGGCATGGTGTTCCAGCAGTTCAACCTGTTCCCGCACCTGAAGGTGCTGGACAACGTCACCATCGCGCAGCGGCGGGTGCTCAAGCGGCCCAAGGGCGAGGCGGAGCGGATCGCCCGCGAGAACCTGGCGAAGGTGGGCCTGGAGGACAAGGCCGACAGCTACCCGGCGCAGCTGTCCGGAGGGCAGCAGCAGCGCGTGGCGATCGCCCGCGCGCTGGCGATGAACCCGGACCTGATGCTGTTCGACGAGCCGACGTCCGCGCTGGACCCCGAGCTGGTCGGGGACGTGCTCACCGTCATGCGCAAGCTCGCCCAGGAGGGCATGACCATGCTCGTGGTCACCCACGAGATGGGCTTCGCCCGGGACGTGGCCGACCGGGTCGTCTTCATGGACGGCGGCGTGATCGTCGAGGACGGCCCGCCCGAGCAGGTCATCGGCGCGCCGCGGCACGAGCGGACCAAGACGTTCCTGCGGCGCGTGCTCGACCCGACCCACGCCCAGGAGGACGACCTCGACGGCGCCGCCCTCCCCGCCGAGGGCGCCTGACCGGAGAGGCACGGGCGGCGCGCGTATCGCGGACGCGCCTCTCGGGTGCGCGACCGGCGTCCCGTATGGTGCGGTCATGTTCGCTGTGACGGCTACGCGATTCGACGCAGACGATCCCGTGAAGGGGCTGACGCTGGGCGAGCGGCCCGAACCGGAGGTCCCCGACGGGTGGACCACGGTGACGGTCAAGGCCACCGCCCTCAACCACCACGACCTGTGGTCGCTGCGCGGCGTGGGACTGCGCGCCGAGCAGCTCCCCATGATCCTCGGCTGCGACGCGGCGGGGGTGGACGAGGACGGCAACGAGGTCATCGTGCACGCGGTGATCGGCGACCCGGAGCGCGGCGGCGGGGACGAGACCCTCGACCCCAAGCGGACGCTGCTGTCGGAGCTGCACGACGGCACGTTCGCCGAGAAGGTCGCGGTGCCGCGCCGCAACCTGGTGCCCAAGCCGCCGGAGCTGTCGTTCGAGGAGGCCGCGTGCCTGCCGACCGCCTGGCTCACGGCCTACCGCATGCTGTTCGACAAGGCCGGACTGCAGCCCGGCTCCACCGTGCTGGTGCAGGGCGCGGGCGGCGGCGTCGCCACCGCGCTGATCGCGCTCGGCTCGGCCGCGGGCTACCGCGTCTGGGCGACCAGCCGCAGCGAGGCCAAGCGCGAGCGGGCGCTGGAGCTCGGCGCGGACGCGGCGTTCGAACCCGGCGCCCGGCTGCCGGAACGGGTCGACGCGGTCATGGAGACGGTCGGCCAGGCCACCTGGTCGCATTCGCTGAAGTCGCTGCGTCCGGGCGGGCGGATCGTGGTGTCCGGGGCGACGAGCGGCCAGGTGCCGCCCGCCGAGCTGAACCGGGTGTTCTTCCTGCAGCTGTCGGTGGTCGGCTCCACCATGGGCACCCGCGACCAGCTCCAGAGGCTGGCGCGCTTCCTGGTGAAGACGGGCGTCCGGCCGAAGATCGACCGGGTCCTGCCGCTGACGGACGCCGTCGAGGGCTTCACCGCCATGGCCGCGGGCGAACTCTTCGGCAAGGTCGTCTTCACCGTCTGATCGGCTCCTGAGCGGGCGGCGGGGCGCCTCTAGACGCGCCCGCTCGCCGCCGGGCGGCGGGGGAGACGCGCGGTCAAGGCGAGCGGGCGAGACGCCCGTAGAAGGGCGTGAAGCACTGCAGAAGGCAGTACGGCACCGCGCCGCACGCTCGCTGTGTTGTAGGCCTGCGCGTGCGCCAGAGGGACGCTGGAGGTCTCTGGTCGCCGCTTGATCGGTGTGGGCGGCCTGGTGAATCCGGGCGGCGTCTGGCCAAATGGGCCGCCCTCTGCAGAGACGTCTGCGACGGGAAGGCGTGCGCCTGGCGTGCCGCAGAAGGACGCTAACGGCCCCTGTGCTGCGGCTTGAGGCGGCCTGCTGGTTCGGGGACGGTGCCTGGTCGAATGGGCTGCCTTCCGCAGGGACGTCTCCGCCGGGGAGGCGGGGGGGGGGGGAGCCGTAGGGGCGGTGCGTCACCGCGTGCGTGTCTGCCATGGGCCCTTGGGTGCGCGGCAGAAGAGACGCTGGAGGTCTCTGGTCGCCGCTTGACCGGTGTGGGCGGCCTGGTGAAACCGGGCGGCGCCTGGCCGGATGGGGTGCCTTCCGCAGGGGGCTCCCTGCGCTGGAGAAGCGCGGGGAGCCGTAGGGGCGGTGCGTCACCGCGCGCGTGTCCGACGTAGGCCCCTGAGCGCGCGGCAGATGGACGCTGAAGGTCTGTGGTCGCTGTTGGGCGGCCTGGTGGATCTGGGCGGCGTCTGGCCTGGTGGAATGCCTTCCGCAGAGCTCCTGCGGCGTGGAAGCGTGCTCGCCGCTTGCAGGGCGGGGCGCGCGGTCAGTCGCGGAGCAGGTCGCGGAGGCGGGCGCGGGCGTCGTCGAGGAGGTCCCGCACCGCCTCCAGGTCGTGCTCGTCCAAGTGGGCGTGCCGGACGTCGCGGCGGACGTCCTCGACGAAGCGGGCGAGCAGACGCTCCAGCTTGAGGCGGGCGACGTCGTCCGGGGAGCCGGTGGCGGTCCGCCAGACCTCCTCCCAGTTGCGCTGCCACTCCTCCTTCCAGGCCTGCTTCTGCTCCCGCCAGAACTCCTTCTGGCGGCGCCACTCCTCCTTATGGCGTTCGGCGGTCTCCCGCCACGCCTCCATGGACGCGGCGCGGCCCTGGTCGCGCATCGTGCGGGCGGCCTGGGTGAGCTCCTCGCGCAGCGAGCGCACCGTCTGGCGGACGTCCTGCTGCACCTCGCGGGCGAACCGCTGCGCCGAGGCGGCGATCTCCTCCTCCAGCTCGGCCAGCTCGTCCATCCGGCGCTCCAGCTCGGCCCGGCCCTTGTCGGTGAGCCGGTACACCTTCTTGCCCTTGACGACCTCGTGGCTGACCAGGCCCTCGGACTCCAGCCGCGCCAGGCGCGGGTAGATCGTGCCGGGGGAGGGGGAGTAGACCCCGAGGAACCGGTCCTGCAGCAGCCGGATCACCTCGTAGCCGTGGCGGGGGCTCTCCTCCAGCAGCTTGAGCAGGTACAGCCGCAGGCGGCCGTGGCCGAAGACGGGGCTCAACTCACTTCTCCATTCCGGGTGCGGTGGCGCCGTCGGCGTCACCGGGGGCGCGGCCGAGCAGGGTGACGCCGCCCGACACGGTGGTCACCGCCAGCCGGCCGGCGCCGTCGCCGAGCCTGCCGGCGAGGGCGCGGCCGATGGGGCGGTCCTGGCGTTCCAGGCCCGGGAAGGAGGACTCGATCCGTCCGGCCGCCGAGTTCAGCGTCACCTCGGCCGAGACGGTCTCGGGGACGCGCAGCGCCACCTCCCCGGACACGGTGTTGATCTCAAGGTCGCCGCCGGGCAGGTCGACGTCCACGGCGATCCGGCCGCTGACGGTGCGGGCGGTGAGCGCCTCGACCGAGCCGCCGGCCAGGGCCAGGTCGCCGGAGACGGACGTGAACGCCACCCGCCCGTCCAGCCCCTGCGCCTCGATCGCGCCGGACACGGTGCCCACGTCGATCTCTCCGGTGACCCCGTCGAGGGTGACGTCGCCCGAGGCGGTCTTCAGGGACGTGCGGGCCGACAGCCCGGTGATCACGGCGTCCGCGGACACCAGGTTCACGGTGACCGGGCAGTCGTGCGGCACGGTGACGGTCACCACGGCCCGGCAGCGCTGGGTGCGCAGCCAGGTCAGCACGCCCTCCCACAGGCGCTCGTGGCTGATGTTCAGCATCCCGGCCTCGTGGGCGACCACCAGCGGCGGCCCCTCGACCTCGTCCACCAGGACCGACGGCCGCTCGCCGCCGGCCAGCACGCAGACGCTCCCGGCGATCAGCGTGGCCTTGAGCGCCACCACGCCGTCGAACTCCAGGGAGGTCGGTTCCTCGATCGTCCAGCGCGGCATCGCGACATTCGCCCTTCGTCCGTGACCGACTTCCAGTAAACACGATATGTCGCGTTCTTGGAAAGGCAAGATGTATCGCGTTCCGCGTCCGACGGCGGCGGGCTACTCCTCGTCCTCGTCGTCCAGCCGGGCCAACCAGGTCGCCAGACGGTCGACGGGCGTCTCGAAGTCGGGGTTCAGGTCGACGAACTCGCGCAGCCGCTCGGCCAGCCAGCTCAGGGTGACCTCCTCCTCGCCGCGCCGCTCAGTCAGCTCCTCGATCCCCCGGTCGGTGAAGTACATCGCCTCTCTCTCCCATATGCGGCAAAGGCGAGGGCTCCGGGCGCGGTCGCGCGCTCCGGAGCCCTCGACCCTCAGCCGGTGACCACTCGCCGTGAACCGGTCGCCTACTTCGCGTCGCCGAACAGCCGGGCCAGCAGGGCCTCCTGCTCGACCTGGTGCAGCTTGGCCGAGCCGACCGCCGGGGACGAGGCCGCCCGCCGCGACACCCGGTTGAGCGGCCGGCCGTCCAGCTGCGGCCCGAGCTTGAGCGCGATGAACGGCCAGGCGCCCATGTTCGCCGGCTCCTCCTGCAGCCAGATCAGCTCGGCGTCGGCCGGGTACTTGGCCAGCTCCGCCTTGATCTCGTCCAGCGGCAGCGGGTAGAGCCGCTCGACGCGGATCAGGGCGGTCTCGGTGTCGCCCGCGGCCTTCCGCGCCGCCGCCGCCTCGTAGTACACCTTGCCGGACGTCAGCACGACCCTGCGCACCCGCGACGGGTCGACGTCCGCGGACGTCTCGCCGATGACCGGCTCGAACGACCCGCCGGTGATCTTGTCGACCGGCGACATCGCCGCCTTGAGCCGCAGCAGCGACTTGGGCGTGAACACGATCAGCGGCTTCTGCCGCTGCGACTTCACCTGCCAGCGCAGCAGGTGGAAGTAGTTCGCCGGGGTGCTCGGGTAGACCACGGTCATGTTGTCCTCGGCGCACAGCTGCAGGTAGCGCTCGATGCGCGCCGAGGAGTGGTCCGGGCCCTGGCCCTCGTAGCCGTGCGGCAGCAGCAGCACCACGCCCGAGCGCTGGCCCCACTTCTGCTCACCGGACGAGATGTACTCGTCGACGACCGACTGGGCGCCGTTGGCGAAGTCGCCGAACTGGGCCTCCCAGCACACCAGCGCGTCCGGCCGGGTCATCGCGTACCCGTACTCGAAGCCCATCGCGGCGTACTCGCTGAGCAGCGAGTCGTGCACGTAGAACTTCGACACGCCCTGCCCGAACTGCTTGAGCGGGGTGTACTCCTCGCCGGTCTTGCGGTCCACCAGCACCGCGTGCCGCTGGCCGAACGTGCCGCGCCGCGAGTCCTGGCCGACCAGCCGCACCGGGTGCCCGTCGATGAGCAGCGACCCGAACGCCAGCAGCTCCCCGGTGGCCCAGTCGATCGAGTTCTCCTCGACCATCTGCACCCGGCGCTGCAGGATCGGCTGCAGCCGCGGGTGCACGTTGAAGCCCTCCGGCAGCGTGACCTGCGACTGGATGATCCGCTTGACCGTCTCCTGCGAGATGGCCGTGTCGACGCCGGCGTGGTCGATCGGGATGCGCTCCTCGACGTCCGGCTTGACCACCGACCCCGGCTCCGGCGGCCGCTTGGCCGCCTCCCGGGTCTCGGTGAACGCCCGCTCCAGCCGCTCCTGGTAGTCGCGCAGCGCCGCCTCGGCCTCCTCGACCGTGATGTCGCCGCGGCCGATCAGCGCCTCGGTGTACAGCTTGCGCACCGACCGCTTGGCGTCGATCAGGTCGTACATCAGCGGCTGGGTGAACGAGGGGTTGTCGGACTCGTTGTGCCCGCGCCGCCGGTAGCAGACCATGTCGATGACGACGTCCTTCTTGAAGGTCTGCCGGTACTCGAAGGCCAGCCGCGCCACCCGCGCGCACGCCTCCGGGTCGTCCCCGTTGACGTGGAAGATCGGCGCCTGGATCATCCGGGCCACGTCGGTGGAGTAGACGGTGGACCGCGAGTACTCCGGCGCGGTGGTGAACCCGACCTGGTTGTTGACCACCACGTGCACGGTGCCGCCGGTGCGGTAGCCGCGCAGCTGCGACAGGTTCAGCGTCTCGGCCACCACGCCCTGCCCGGCGAACGCGGCGTCCCCGTGGATGAGGATCGGCAGGACGGTGAAGCCCGCCTCGCCCACGTCCAGGATGTCCTGCTTGGCGCGGACGACCCCCTCCAGCACGGGGTCGACGCACTCCAGGTGGGACGGGTTGGCCACCAGCGAGGTGCGGATCTTCGAGCCGTCGGGGGCCACGAAGTCGCCCTCGGCGCCCAGGTGGTACTTCACGTCGCCCGAGCCCTGGGCGCTGCGCGGGTCCAGGTTGCCCTCGAACTCGCCGAAGATCTGCCCGTAGGACTTGCCGACGATGTTGGCCAGCACGTTCAGCCGGCCGCGGTGCGCCATGCCGATGACGACCTCGTCGAGGTGGGCCTGCGCGGCCGACGAGATCACCGCGTCCAGCAGCGGGATCAGCGACTCGCCGCCCTCCAGCGAGAACCGCTTCTGCCCGACGAACTTGGTCTGCAGGAACGTCTCGAACGCCTCGGCGCTGTTGAGGCGGCGCAGGATGTGCAGCTGCTCCTCGCGCGTCGGCTTCTCGTGGGGGACCTCGACGCGCTCCTGGATCCAGGCCCGCTCCTCGGGGTCCTGGATGTGCATGTACTCGATGCCGACCGTGCGGCAGTACGCCATGCGCAGCACGCCCAGGATGTCGCGCAGCTTCATGGTCGGCTTGCCGCCGAACCCGCCGGTGGCGAACTCGCGCTCCAGGTCCCACAGGGTGAGGCCGTGCTCGAGGATGTCCAGGTCGGGGTGGCGGCGCTGCTTGTACTCCAGTGGGTCGGTGTCGGCCATGAGGTGGCCGCGGACCCGGTAGGCGTGGATCAGCTCGTGGACGCGGGCGACCTTGGCCACGTCGTCCTCGTGGCTGGCCGAGATGTCCTGCACCCAGCGCACCGGCTCGTACGGGATGCGCAGCGCCTCGAAGATCTCGTCGTAGAAGCCGTCCTCGCCCAGCAGGAGCTGGTGGATGCGGCGCAGGAACTCGCCGGACTGCGCGCCCTGGATGATGCGGTGGTCGTAGGTCGACGTCAGCGTCATGACCTTGCTGATGCCGTTGCGCGCCAGGGTCTCGGCGGACGCCCCGGCGAACTCGGCCGGGTACTCCATGGCGCCCACGCCGATGATGCAGCCCTGGCCGGGCATCAGCCGCGGCACCGAGTGCACGGTGCCGATCGTGCCGGGGTTGGTCAGGCTGATCGTCGTGCCCTGGAAGTCCTCCAGCGTCAGCTTGCCGCCGCGCGCCTTGCGGACGATCTCCTCGTAGGCGGCCCAGAACTGGCGGAAGTCCAGCGTCTCGGCCGCCTTGATGTTGGGCACGACCAGCTGCCGGGTGCCGTCGTCCTTCTGCAGGTCGATGGCCAGGCCCAGGTTGACGTGCGCCGGCTTGATCAGCGTCGGCTTGCCGTCGACCTCGGTGTAGCCGTAGTTCATCTCCGGCATCGCCTGCAGCGCCCGCACGACGGCGTAGCCGATGAGATGGGTGAACGAGACCTTGCCCCCGCGGCCCCGCTTCAGGTGGTTGTTGATGACGATCCGGTTGTCGATCAGCAGCTTGGCCGGGACCGCACGGACGCTGGTGGCCGTGGGCACCGCCAGGCTGGCGTCCATGTTCGCGGCGGTGCGGGCCGCCACGCCGCGCATCCGGATCTCTTCGGCGTCCGCCGGCACCGGGACGGCCGGGGCCTTCTTGGCTTCGGGCTTGGCTTCGGGCCTGGCCGCGGGCTTGGCCGCGGCCTTCGGCGCGGCCTCGACCTTGGGCGCGGACGGCTGCTGCTGTGTCGGCGGGGCGGCCGCGGTGCCGTTGGCGGCCGTCACGGCCGCTCCGTCGGTGGCCTGGGCGGCGTCGGCGGAGGCCGCGGACGGCCGGGTGTCCGGCCGGTAGTCCGCGAAGAAGCTCCACCACGCTTCGTCTACGGAGTTCGGGTCTTCGAGGTACTTCTGGTACAGCTCGTCGACCAGCCACTCATTGGCACCGAAATCTGTGTGCTTGGGGTCGGCACTTGTGTGCGACTCTGTCGACACGGCGGAGATCGCCCTCTTCCGCAGCTCGCAGGTGTGTTCTGAGACGACTTAAGGCTACTCGCACTCGTCCGCCGCGGACGCCGCGACGGCTGCGCCCCGCCCCGCGGGACCGCGTTACGGTAGATCTCGCCCAATCGGGCACGGCGGATTCGTCAACATCTTTGCAAACCCGCGACGGCCCTGAACCGTCGCCGCTCAGTGGGTGTGCGGCGGGACGGTCGGGCCCTCGCTGGCCTGGACGAGCACGAAGCCCTGCCCCTGGAAGGCCAGCTGCATGGCCTCCCCGCTGCCGCGGCCGATCAGCGCCCCCATCTTGAAGGTGCGGTTGACGCCGACCTGCAGGTGGCTGCTCCACGCCACCGCGGACTGGCCGTCGACGAACGTCGGCGCGCGGCCGCAGTCGAGCATGACCGGGGTGCCGTGCGTGGTGATCGCCACCCATCCCGTGCCGGTGAGGGTGGTGTTGAACAGCCCGCCCGCGGCGATGCCCGCGCCCTGCACGCGCTTGATGTCGGACTGCAGGTGCGCGTCGTAGGCCAGGATGTTGGAGCCGTTGACCGTCAGGCCCTCGTTCTCCAGGTAGAACAGGTGGATGTCGTCGGCGTCGTGGGCCAGGAACAGCAGGCCCTGCCCCTTGACCCGCATCGTGGGGACGCCCTCGCCGGTGAGCGCCTTCTTCATGAACTTGCCGATGCCCCCGGCGCCCTCGTACTCGAAGTCCATCTGCCCCTGGAAGGCGACCATGGAGCCCTGGCGGGCCAGCACATCGCCGTTGAGATGGACGCGGAGCATCTTGGGGTTCTGCAGGGCGAAATGGCCGGGAAGCTGCTGGCCCTGGTCCATGTTGCCGAAGAACGCGCTGCGCATGGGCGCCCCTTTTCGTCGGTGTGCTCGTGTGATGCCTCGCGGGACGGGCGTCGCGCGGACCCCGTCCCGCAGGACGTATGACGCCCTCGCAGAGCCTGCGGGTTCCGGACGGAACACGGGGCGTCGGTGTGACGCGCGGCGCGGCGCCGCCGAGAACCGCGTCGTCGCGGGCGTCTCGGCCGCGGCTCCGCGGCGCGGTCAGCTCGCGGTGAGACGTGCGCGGTCGTGCGGCTCCGTCCAGTCGATGATCGGGCCCTTGGGCACCACGCCGGAGGGGTTCACGTTGCGCTGTGTCGCGTAGTAGTGCCGCTTGATGTGGTCGAAGTTCGTGGTCTCGCCGAAGGCGGGCAGCGAGTACAGGTCGCGGGCGTACCCCCACAGGTTCGGGTAGTCGGCCAGCCGCCGCAGGTTGCACTTGAAGTGCCCGTAGTAGACGAGGTCGAAGCGGGCCAGGGTGGGGTAGAGCCGCACGTCGGCCTCGGTGATCCGGTCGCCCATCAGGTAGCGCCGGGTCGCCAGGCGCTCCTCCAGGCGGTCGAGGGTGTCGAACAGCGCGTCCACGGCCTCGTCGTACGCCTCCTGCGAGGTGGCGAACCCGGCCTTGTACACGCCGTTGTTGACCGTCGTGTAGATCAGCTCGTTCAGCTCGTCGATCTCGGTGCGCAGCTCCTCGGGGTACAGGTCCGGGGCGCCGGGCGCGTGGTGGGCGGCGAACTCCAGCTCCATCGTCGTGGTGATGGCCGGGAAGTCGTTGGTGACCATCCGCTCCGTGCGGGTGTCCCACACGCACGGGACCGTGACGCGGCCGTCGTAGGACGGGTCGGTGGCCCGGTAGAGCTCGGCGAGGAAGGTCGCGCCGGTCACCGGGTCGGGCTCGGGGAAGCGCCAGCCGCGGTCGTCGCGGATCGGGTCGACCACGCCGAGGCCGATCACGTCCTCCAGGCCCAGCAGCCGCCGGACGATCAGGGTGCGCTGCGCCCAGGGGCAGGCGTAGGAGACGAACAGCCGGTAGCGGCCGGGCTCGGCGGGGTACCCGCTGGAGCCGTCCGCGGTGATCCGGTCGGTGAAGCGGTTGGCCTGCCGCACGAACCGGCCGCCCTTGATCTCCTTGGCGATGATTCCCGTCATCCGGCACCCCTGGGGTTCCTCGCGTGATCGGCCGTCCCCACAAGCGTGCCGGGACGGCCGGGGGATCGCCACCCCGCGCGGAGGGTATCCATGCCGCAGTGCTCCGGCGCCCTGGTGAGAGGGGGCGCCGCCGTTTCGCCGCCGCCGGGCCGGGACGCGCACGGCCGGGGGCGCGGCCGAGCCGGATTCGGTCGGGTGGTACCACTGGGTAACCCCGGAGTGATTACCTGGGGGACACACCCGTCGACGTGTCGGTGCGATGTGAGGAGAGCGGGATGTCGGAACTGCGCTACGACGGCAGGGTCGCGGTCGTCACCGGGGCGGGCCACGGCCTCGGCCGCCAGCACGCGCTGGAGCTGGCCGCGCGCGGCGCCAAGGTGGTGGTCAACGACCTGGGCGGGGACCGCTCCGGCGTCGGCGCCTCCGCCGGTCCGGCCCAGGAGGTCGTCGAGGAGATCCGCAAGAACGGCGGCGAGGCCGTGGCCAGCCCCGACAACGTGGCCACCCCCGAGGGGGCCGAGGCCATCGTGCGCGCGGCGCTCGAGGCGTTCGGCAGGGTCGACATCGTCATCAACAACGCGGGCATCCTCCGCGACCGGTCGTTCAAGAACATGACGGTCGAGGAGTTCGACGCGGTCATCGCGGTGCACCTGCGCGGCTCGTTCCTGGTCACCAAGGCGGCCTGGCCGCATCTGCGCGAGAACGGCTACGGGCGCATCGTCAACACCTCGTCGCCCGCGGGGCTGTTCGGCAACTTCGGGCAGGCCAACTACGCCTCCGCCAAGATGGGCCTGGTCGGGTTCACCCGGACGCTCGCCCACGAGGGGGCCAAGTACGGCATCAAGGCCAACGCGATCGCGCCCGTGGCGTGGACCCGGATGACCGAGGACCTGTTCCCCGCCGACGCCGCCGAGAAGCTCGGCGTCGACAAGGTCACCCCGCTGGTGGCCTACCTGGCGCACGAGAGCGTGCCGGTCAGCGGCGAGGTCTACACGGTGGGCGGCGGCCGCGTGGCCCGGGTGTTCGTGGCCGAGGGCCCGGGCTGGAGCACCAAGGGCGACCTGACGGTGGAGGCGATCCGCGACAACTGGGACGCGATCAACGCCCAGGAGCCGTACACCGTGCCGAAGAACCCCGGCGAGCAGATGGGCCCGCTGATCCAGCACCTCGGGTCCTGACCGCCGGCCGCGATGGGCGATCTCAGGCTCGACCGGCGGGACGGGGTGCTGGTGATCACCCTGTCCCGCCCGGAGCGGCTCAACGCGATCACCGCCGCGGTGACCGAGGAGATGATCGACGTCCTCAACGAGCTGATGCGCGACGCCGAGACCCGGGTCGTGGTGCTCACCGGCGAGGGACGCGGCTTCTCGGCGGGCATGGACCTGCGCGGCGGCGGCGCCGACGACGGCACGGGCGACGGCGAGGGCGACGGCACGGGCGACGGCGGGGACGACCGGGGCGGCGAGGGCCGCGCGCAGCGGATCCACCGGGGCATCGCCCGCGGCGGCGAGGTGACGGCGCGGCTGCGGGAGATCCCGCAGCCGGTGATCGCGGCGCTGCACGGGCCGGTGGCGGGCATGGCGGTGTCCTGGGCGCTGGCCTGCGACCTGCGGGTGGCCGACCCCACGACGACGTTCGTGGTGCCGTTCGTCGACCTCGGCCTGTCGGCGGGCGACTGCGGGCTGTCGTGGCTGCTGCCCCGGCTGGTCGGCCCGGCACGCGCCGCCGAGATCCTCTACCGGGCGCAGCGGCTGGACGCGCGTCGGGCGGCGGAGCTCGGCCTGGTCACCGAGATCGTCGAGGAGGGCGGGGACCTGGCGGGCGCGCTGGCGCTGGCGGACGAGCTGCTCGCCAAGTCGCCCTACGGGCTGCGCCGCACCAAGGAGCTGCTCAACCTGTCGCTGGACGCGCCGGGGCTGCGCGCGCAGCTCGCGGCCGAGACCGGCGCCCAGACGCTGGCGTTCTTCACCGAGGACCTGGCCGAGGGCATGGCCGCGACCATGGAGAAGCGCCCGCCCAAGTTCAGGAACCGGTGACGCGGGTCAGGCGTGCCGCACCCGCCGAGGGACGGCACGCCTGACGCGCATCGTCCATGGGCGGCGACGGCCGCGACGGGGGCTCTGTGCGGATGGATACGGATGGGGCGGGGGCGGCCGTGCGCACGTCTCTTACGGCGGTCGTCACGCGGCGCCGACAGGCGGGCAGGGCGGTGCGGCGGCCTCGGCCGTCGTCGCGCGGCCGGGCGGCAGGGCACGGCGACACGGCGGGGCGGCGTGAGCCCCGCGGAGCCGAGATGCCGCGATGGCGCGCCCGCGCCGACGGGACCGTCCCGTCAGCGGCGCTCCAGAGCGGTCAGGGCCCGCTCCATGGCCTCGGTGTAGCGGAGCGCGGCCAGCTCCGCCAGGGCCGGGTGGGCGCCGATCGGGGCGGCGTACTCGGCCTGGGCGCGGGCCGCCGCGGCCGCGATGGCCTCCCGGTACGGCTCTCCGTCGACGACGTACGGGGCGATGGCCAGCCGGTTGGCGCCCGCGTCGCGCAGCTGCCGGACCGCGGCGTCGATGCCGGCGGGATCGTCCAGCAGGGCGGTGAAGACCGGGGCGGCCAGCCGCGAGGCCAGCAGCACGCTGGTGACCTCGGCCTGCCGCAGCGCGGCCTGCTCGCCGGGGGTGACGACGAGGAAGCCGCTGGCGGCCGTCACCATGCTCATCATGCGGATGCGGTCGGCGCGGGCCAGCCCGGCCTCGGCCAGCCGTTCGTGCAGGGCCGCGGCGATCTGGGGGTGCGGGCCGAGCGGCTCGGCGAGCAGGACGGGCTCGGGCGCGGACGCCACCGCGTCGCGCAGCAGGGGGTCGATGCGGGGGTGCGGGCCGGTCATCAGCGGCACCACCACGGCGGCGGGCTCCTCGGGACGCTGCCGCCGCACGCCCGCCAGAACCGACCGCAGCGACGCCTCCTCGCCCTCGAGGTGGCCGACCAGAGCGGGTTGCCCGGTCTGCTCGGTCTCCACCAGCACGGCCAGTTCGGACGCGATCGCGCCGCCTCCGCCCGTGGCAGGCCCCGGGACGGCCAGGACGAGCGGGGGAGCGCCCGGGGGGAGCAAGAAGGATTCGGGGCCCCGGTGCCGGCCGCCGCGGGGTGTGCGGCGGCGTCTCGACGGAAGTGCCTCGGATGCCTGGGTTTCGGGACTCACGGCGGGAATCGTAACGCCGTTCGGCGTCGTCCGAGGACCGGTCCGCGCATCATCTCACAGGTTCGGCCCCGGTCGGACCGCGCCGCGGCGCCCCGCGCCGGCCGCCCCGACCTGCGCGACATCAGGTGTCAATACCGACAAATTTCGCAAATGCGACATCTTCCTCGGGGTCGCCGGTGGGTGACGACCATCACCGCCCCATATGGCGGTTTCGTGGAAAAGCGGCAAAGCGGCTGGTAATGTCTGCGGCGCTTTCAGGGGCCGGGGACGCGTCCGAAAATCGGCCGACGCGGACGCCGGGGGCCTGCCGACCGACGAGGGAAAGATGACGCACAACACCGCGACCGGTGAGCTGAACTGGCTGGTCAACGACTTCGCCGAGCGCGTGCCGGCGGTCCGGCAGGCGGTGCTGCTGTCCCGGGACGGCCTGGCCGTCGCCGCCTCCCGCGAGCTGGCCCGCGAGGACGCCGAGCACCTGGCGGCGCTGGCCGCCGGCGTGCAGAGCCTGGCGCGGGGTGCCGGACGGCACTTCGGCGGCGGCAACGTCCGCCAGACCATCATCGAGATGGACAACGTCCTGCTGTTCGTGACGGCCGCGGGCGACGGCTCCTGCCTGGCCGTGCTGGCCGACGCCGACGCCGACGCCGGGCTGATCGCCTACGAGATGGCCGTGCTGATCAAGCGGGTGGGCACGCACCTGCACGTCGATCCGAGGTTCGGCTGAGGAGGTGCCTGATGGCCGGCGGGCGGGCCGTCCCGCCGCTGCTGCGCGCGCGTCGGCCCGCCCGCCGGCGTGCCGCGACGCCGTACCGCTCGTCCATGGAGCCCGCGGTCGCACGCGCCCGTCCGGGCGCGGCGCGCGCTTTCCCCTGCTCGGGCGGCGGGCGCCGAAGATCGGCATCGCGGAGCCGCCGTAGTAGGCTCCGGCAGGCCCCCGCAAACGCTGCATTCGGGAGGTTCCCCCGCATGTCGTCCCCCCGACTGCCCGCGACCATCCCCCCGCACAGGGTGCGCCAGCCGTGATGCCACGCCGTCTGACCTCCATCCGGTCGAGGGTCGCGCTGATGCTCCTCGTGCCGCTGGTGTCGCTCGTCGCGCTGTGGGCCTACCTGACCGCCATCAGCTTCGGCGACGCCAAGGAGCTGCTGGAGAGCGGCAAGCTCCAGGACCGGACGCTGCTGCCCACCCAGCGGCTGATCGACGCCCTGCAGAAGGAGCGCCGCCTGTCGATGGCCGCCGCGGTCGGCCGCGCCGCGGCGCCGCGCGCCGAGCTGGCCGCCCAGCGCCGCGCCACCGACCGCCTGCGCGCGACCGTGGAGCGTTACAGCAAGGACTCCGACACGCGCGGCGTGATCGAACCGCCCGTCCGCGCGCGCCTGGACGCGCTGCTGCGCCGGCTGGGCGAGCTGGACGCGCTGCGCCGTCTCGTCGACGCGCGGGGCGCCGAGCGGACCCGGGTCATGAACGACTACACCGCCGTCATCGACGCCGCGTTCGCGGTCTACGGCGCCGTCACCCCGGAGGACCCGCGCATCACCGCCGAGTCCCGCACGCTGCTGCAGCTCACCCGGGCCCGCGAGTACCTGGCCCGCGAGGACGCCCTGATCACCGGCGCGCTGGCCGCCGGCCGCCTCACCGCCGCCGAACGCGCGCAGTTCGCCCAGTTCGTCGGCGTCCAGCGGAACGCCTACGCCGACACGGTGCCGAGCCTGCCCGCCGCCGACCGCTCCCGGTACGACCGGCTCGTCACCGCGCCGGAGTTCGCCCGGCTGAACGCCCTGGAGGAGCGGGTCCTGCACGCGGCGATCCCGGCCGCCCGGGTCCCCGCGCGCACCGGCCTCACCGGCGCCGCGGCGCGCGGCGGCGCCTCCGTCGGCGACCCCGCCGCGTTCATGAAGCCGCCGATCGAGGCGGCGGACTGGCACGCGGCCGCCCACCCCGTCCTCGACCGCCTGTACCGCTTTGAGAACCAGGTTCTCAAGGGCATCACCGAACGGGCCCGCGGCATCGCCCTCGGCGTGTTCGCCCGGCTCGCCGTGGCGGGCGTCCTCGGCATGGCGGCCCTCGTCGCGTCGATCGTGGTCGCGACGCGCGTCTCGCGGCGGCTGCTGCGCGAGTGCCGCTCCCTCGCCGCCCGCGTCGTCGACTTCACCAAGCGGCGCCTGCCGCAGATCGCCGAGGACGCGCGCGCCGGACGGCCCATCGCCCCGGACGAGGCGGAGCCCCTCGACGAGTACCAGATCGACGAGATCCGGCAGATCTCCGACTCGTTCACGCGCGCCCGCGACGCGGTGCTGCAGGCGGCCGCCGCCGAGGTCAACGCCCGGCGCGGCATCAACGAGGTCTTCGTCAACCTGGCCCGGCGCAACCAGGCGCTGCTGCACCGCCAGCTCAGCCTGCTCGACGAGATGGAGCACCGCACCGAGGACCCCGCCGAGCTGGCCGACCTGTTCCGCCTGGACCACCTGGCCACCCGCATGCGGCGGCACGCCGAGGGCCTGGTCATCCTCGCGGGCCGCCCGTCCGGCCGCGGCTGGCGCAAGCCGGTGCCGCTGGTCGACGTGGTGCGCGGCGCCGTCGCCGAGGTCGAGGACTACCCGCGGGTCCGGGTGCAGCCGCTGCCCCGGCTGGCGGTGGCCGGAGCCGCGGTCGCCGACGTGGTGCACCTGCTGGCCGAGATCGTGGAGAACGCCACCGCGTTCTCCCCGCCGCAGTCGCCCGTGCAGGTCAGCGGCCATCCGGTGGCCAGCGGCTTCGCCATCGAGGTGGAGGACCGGGGCCTCGGCATGTCGCTCGAGGCGGTGCAGCTGGCCAACGAGCGGCTGGCCGACCCGCCGGAGTTCGACCCGGCCGACAGCGCCCGGCTCGGCCTGTTCGTGGTGGCGCGGCTGGCCCGCCGCCACGGCATCCAGGTCACGCTGCGCCCGTCCCCGTACGGCGGGACCACGGCGGTCGTGCTGCTGCCCTCGTCGCTCATCGTCGAGCCCGAGCCGGAGGAGCCGCCGCGGCCGGTCGCGGAAGGCCAGGAGCGGCAGGTGATCCTGCAGCCCGTGGCCGCCTCGGCGCCCGCCTCGGAGACGGCCGCGAACGGCCACACCGGCGTCATGCGCCTGGTCGCGGAGCCCGTCGAGCCGTCCGCGCCCACCGAGCCGGCGTCCGAGGAGCCGGGGACGCCGGGGCGCCCCGCGCCGCTCCCGCCGGGGGACGCGGCGCCGGAGGCGCTGCCGCAGCGGCGTCGCGTCGAAGGCCCGCCCGCCGGAGGCGACGCGGGAGGGCCGTCCGCGGGCGCGGCCCGGCCCCAGGCGCCGGCCCCCCAGCCGCTCATGACCAAGGACGGGTTGCCGCGGCGCAGGCGCCAGACGCACCTCGCGCCCCAGCTGCGCGAGCGGGTGGACGCCGAGCTGGCCGCCGCCGGGCGGCGCCCCCCGGTCGACCGCGCCCCCTCGGCCGGCGACACCGGGCCCCTGCCCGCTCCGCCCGCGCCGCCGCAGCACGGCGCCCCGCCCGCAGACCCCGCCGCAGCCCGCCCGGCCGCCGCGGACCCGCCGCGCTCGCCCGAGAGCCTTCGCTCGATGATGTCCGCCATGCAGCGCGGTTGGGAGCGCGGCCGCACCGAGGCGGAGCGGGACGGCGCCCCGCCGCAACCCTCAGCCGAACCACCCCGAGCCCAGGAGGACGACAGCCGATGACACAACCCCAACAGGCTGGAACGGATACGGCGGGCGGAGCCGGCGGCGAGCTGAGCTGGCTGCTCGACAATCTCGTCCAGCGGGTCGCGCAGGTGCAGAACGCGGTCGTGCTGTCCAGCGACGGCCTGCGCATCGCCGCCTCCAGCGGGCTGGAGCCCGAGCAGGCCGACCACCTGGCGGCGGTGGCGGCCAGCTTCCAGAGCCTCGCCCGCGGCGCGGGGGAGAGCTTCGGGGGCGGCCCGGTGCGGCAGACCATCGTGGAGATGGAGTCGGCCTTCCTGTTCGTCACCGCCGCCGGGCAGGGCGCGTGCCTGGCCGTGCTGGCGGAGGCGGGCGCCGACCTCGGCGTCATCGCCTACGAGATGGCCATGCTCGTCACCCGGGTCGGGCAGCACCTGTCGGCCGACCCGCGGGTGGGCGCCGGCGAGCCGGGCGGCGTCTGACGTGGCCGGCCCGCACCCGACGGGGCCCGAGGACGCGGGCCGCCGGGCCCCGGCATGGAACGACGAGTCGGCGGGACCGGTGGTGCGCCCCTACGCGCTCACCGGAGGCCGCACCGACCATCAGCGCGCCGAGCAGTTCGACCTGGTCGCCCTGATCGTCACCGACGAGGCGGCGGTGGCCGCGCGCGAGGCCGGCGGCGCCGCGGCGACGCAGGTCCCGCCCGGACCGCCCGCCGGTCCGGCGGCGGACCGGTGGGCACCGGAGCCGGAACATGAGATGATCTTGGCGCTTTGCCGTACTCCGCTGTCGGTCGTCGAGATAGCGTCGGAACTTGAACTCCCCCTGGGGGTCGTCCGGGTCCTTCTCGGCGACCTGCTCGACCGCTCGCTGATCCAGGTCCGCCGACCCGCGCCGGTGGCCCAGTTCCCCAGCGAGCGCGTACTCAAGGAAGTGATCGATGGAATCCGTGCGCTCTGACGCGGGCCCGCACCAGGGCGATTCCGCGCTGACCGTCAAGATCCTGGTGGCCGGCGGGTTCGGGGTCGGCAAGACCACGCTGGTGAGCGCGGTGAGCGAGATCCGGCCGCTGCGGACCGAGGAGGCGCTCACCGAGAAGAGCATCGGGATCGACGACACCAGCGCCGTCCAGGACAAGACCACCACGACGGTGGCCATGGACTTCGGCCGCATCACGCTGCCCAACGGCCTGGTGCTGTTCGTGTTCGGCACCCCGGGCCAGGACCGGTTCTGGTTCATGTGGGACGAGCTGGCCAAGGGGGCGCTGGGCGCGGTGGTGCTGGTCGACACCCGGAGGCTCGCCGACTGCTTCGCCTCGGTGGACTACTTCGAACGCCGCGGAGTCCCGTTCATCATCGGCGTGAACCGGTTCGACGGCGCGACGCGGCACTCGCCCGAGCAGGTCCGCGACGCCCTCGACCTGCCGTCGTACGTGCCGGTCATCGAGTGCGACGTGCGCGACCGCGAGTCCGCCAAGCAGGTGCTGATCACGCTGGTGGAGCACATCATGCGGTCGATGAGCGCCCGGCGCGACCCGGGGGCGCTCACCTACTGAGCCGCCTCCGCCGCCCGTCACAGGGCGGTGAAGTCGGCGGCGTCGAAACCGGGGGAGACGACGCGGCTCACCAGCGCCTCCTCGGCCCCGGCGGGACGGGCGGCCTGCCACGTCCCGGCCGGGACCAGCGCCTGCGGCCGCCGGCCGGCGGCCGCGTCCGGGGCGAGGACGACCGTCTCCGGCTCCGGGCCGGAGCGGTCGCCGGCGCCGCCCCGGCATGAGCGCCGGCGGCCCGCCGCGGTGCCACGGCCACAGCTCGTCCGAGCGGACGGTGTGCCACACCGACTCCTCGCCCGGCGGCAGCGGGAAGTAGATGCCGGTGGCCGACGCCCGCTCGCCGGGGTAGCCGTCCGGGGTGAAGCGCGCCGCCGTGCGCCAGGTCGCGCGGAACCAGCCGCCCTCGGGATGCGGCAGCAGGTCTAGGAGCTCGGCGGTGTCCGGGCGCACCAGCAGCGCCACGTGCCGTCCGTGCGGCCCCGCGCCGCGCGTCCGCACGCGCCACGCGGGCGCGGTCGACCACGGCGGAGGGCGGGGCGGCGCCCTCCGCCCCAGACTCGGCGGTCGATCGGGCGGCGCCGGGCCCGGGCCGCCGCGGAGCAGGTCACTCCATCTCCGACAGGCGGGCCGGGTCGAAGCCGATGGGGAACGGACGGTCGACCGTCAGCTCCTCGCCGGCCCGGGCCCGCGCGAGGATGCGGTAGACGGAGCCGTCGGGGGCGGGCCCGCCCCCGGCCGGGCCGCTCAGCTCCAGGAGCGTCACCGCGGGCCGCGGTTCCAGGTCGACGATCCAGTAGTGCGGGATGCCGGTCGCGGCGTACTCGGCCACCTTGGCGCACCGGTCGACCCGCTCGCTGCCCGTGCGCGGCGTGACGACCTCGGCCACCAGGATCAGGTCCGGGCCGTAGTAGGCGCGGCTGCGCCGCTCCAAGGCGGCGCGGGCCGCCTCCCGGCTGACCACGAACACGTCGGGCTTGCGGACGCCGCGCGGCGTGATGACGTCCTGCGGCGCGCCCGCCACGTGCACGTCCGCGCCCGCCCGACCGGCGGCGTCCTTGAGGATGTCGCGGAGCCGGGCGGCGGCGTGGTCGTGCCACAGGTCACCGGGCACCTCGGTCAGCCAGCCGTCGGCCAGCTCGTAGCGACGCCCGTCCTCGTCGGGCATGGCGTCCAGGTCGTAGAGCGTGTAGGGGCCGTACGCGTGGCCGACGGCGCTGCCCACGGTCGCCTCCCTCCCCCCGAAGATCGGCCCTAGCGCGAATCTAACCGACCTCGTCCCGACGGGGCCGCGCGGCGCGCGTCGAACCGGATAACTCTCGCCAGCGGAGCGGAGCCGAGTTACGATGTATCTCGATTTTCCGCTCCAAGGTCGATTCGCCGTGAGACTCCCGCCGCACGAGGGTTCAGGGTCAGGCGGCGCCGTCCCCGCGGCGCCGTGAAGGGGACGTGAAGGGGACGATGCGATGAACGTCGAGCAGCGGCCGCGGCCCGTGCACACGCCCAGGTCCTCCATGCGCGCCTCCGACCGCGACCGCGACGAGCGCCTCGTCCTGCTGCACACCGCCTACGCGGAGGGACGGCTGACCGAGGCCGAGCTGGACGAGCGCATCGACCAGGTGCTGGCCGCCCGCACCTACGCCGACCTCGACCGCCTCACCGCCGACCTGCCCGACGCCGGGGACGGCGCCTGCCCGGCCCGTCCGGCGGCGGACGGGCCGCGGTCCCGCGTCGTCCCCGGACCCCGTACCGGCCTGGCCGGACGCTGGCAGATGGCCTACAAGAGCGACGTGCGCCGCACCGGCCGCTGGCGGCTGCCGGAGCGGTACACGGTCGTGGTCTACAAGGGCGCGTGCGTGCTCGACCTGCGGTCGGTCGAGCTGGCGTCGTCGGTCACCGTGATGCGGGTGGCGGCCTACAAGTCGCGCGTCGACATCGTCGTCCCGCCGGACGTGCGGCTGGAGATCGCGGGGCTGGGCGTGTCCAGCGAAGTGCACGGCGCCGCCGCGGGGATCGACGCGCCGGTGGTGCATGTGCAGGGGATCGCCTACAAAGGCACGATCCTGGCAAAAGATCAACTTGGCCTGGCCTGAGGCGATATAAACGCTCCGCGGCACCTTTGACCGGCGATCGCGCGGTTGTCGGTACAGACGCTGATCTGACGCGGTTTGATGGTGACCCGAGCGCCGAGCGGGGCGCCGAGTGGCACCGAGTGGGCGTCGAGTGGCAACGACGGGTCCTGCGGGACCGCTGCGGGTGTGAAGGAGCGGGAGTGACGGCACAGACCCCTGAGCAGGACAGCGCCCGGCCGTCGGCGGGGGCGGATCCTTCACCGGGGGCCGACCAGGCCGGCCCGCAGGACTCCCGGCGGATCCGGCGGCGGCTGGCCTTCACCACGGCCGAGACGCTGGAAGAGGAGGCGCCTTCGCCGAAGCGGCGGGCCCGGGGCAAGAACGGACGCGCCAAGGGCGCCGTGTCGCCGTGGCTGCGCGCCGAGCAGGCCTGGCGGCGCGCGGGCCTGTCCTGGCAGCCGTCCGATGACGCCGACGCCGCCGCCTCCGGGGCGGAGCCCGCCCCCGAGGCCGAATCGAAGGCCGAGCCCGAGCCCCGGCCGAAGCCGGCGGCGAAGGCCGCACCGAAGCCCGAACCGAAGACCGAACCGAAGACCGAACGGAAGAGCGCCCCGAAGAGCCGGACCGAGCCGAAGAGCACGACCGACGCGAAGAGCGCCTCGCAGAGCACGGGTGATTCGAAGGGCAAGGCCGACGCGAAGGCCGAGGCGCAGACCGGATCGAAGAGCAAGGCCGCCCCGAAGACCGAGACCGAGGACTCGCCGAAGACGCGGGCGGAGAAGGCGGAGCCCGAGCCCGCTCCCGCGTCCGAGCGGCAGTCCGCTGAGCGCGCGAAGGTTGCGGCGGGGGCGCGCGGGGCGCTGGTCGGCGCCGGCGCCGCCGTCGGCGTCGCGGTCGTCGTCGCGGTGGCGGCGGGCGTGCACGCGGTCGGGAGCGGCGACGGCGGCGCGGGACCGGCGGCGCCCGCCGCCGTCGCGGCCGAGCGCCTGTTCGGCGCCGATCCGGCGGGGACCGACGGCCTGGTCCAGGAGCTGTCCGCGGTCGCGGCGTCCGGCGGGACGGTCGTGGCGGTGGGCGGCGAGCAGCCGGTCGACGACGGCGCGGGCCGGGAACGCGCGCAGTTCCTGGTGTCCGGCGACGCCGGCCTCAGCTGGCGGCTGGCGCGCGTGAAGGCCGCGAACGGGGACGAGCCCGCCCCCGGCGACCGGCCCCGGCTCGTCGCCGGAGGTTCGGGCCGGTGGGTGGCGCTGGGGGAGGCCGCCGCGCCGTCCGGAACGGCCCCCGGGACGGCGGTGTGGACCAGCCGCGACGGCGGCGTCTGGACCCGTGAGGCGGCGAGCGCGTCCGCGGCGTTCCGCCCCGGCGACCGGATCAGCGCGCTGGCCCGCACACCCTCGGGTTTCGTGGCCGCGGGCGCCCATTCCCCGACCGGGCGGTTCCGGGGCGACCAGCGCGCCGTGCTGTGGACCTCGGCCGACGGGCGGTCGTGGCGGCGCCTCGACCGCCCGGGAGGCGGCGAGATCACCGAACTCGACCGGGTCGCGGCGCTCGGGAACGGCGGGCTGGTGGCGCACGGCCGGTTCGACCGCAAGGCCGCCAAGACCGTGAAGGGCAAGGGCAAGCGCAGGCAGCGGACCGTCGTGCGGCGCGGCGAGGGGCTGTGGGTGTCGCCCGACGGCGGGCGGACCTGGACGCAGGTCGCGCTGCCGCGGGCGCAGGGGGCCTACGGGCCCGTGATCGGGCCGGTGGCCGGACCCGGCGGCGTGTACGTCGTCCGGGAGGGCAGGCGCGTCGCCAAGGGGAAGAAGCGGCGCGCCGCGACCCGCTACGGCGTGGTCTTCGCGTCGGCCGACGGGCGGACGTGGACGCCCTCAGGGCAGGTGTCGGCGCCGTCGTACCGCGGCGTCGCGCGGCTGGCGGGAACGTCCGCGGGCCTGGCGGTCCTGGTGCGCGGCAAGGGCGGCGCCGGGACGGTGCTGCGCAGCGGCGACGGGCGCTCGTGGCGGGTCGGCGGCGGCATCGGGGCGATGGGCGGCGGCTCGGGGACCGGCCTCGCCGTCAACGGGCTGACCGTCGCGGCCGGCGCCGCCGCCGTCCTCGCCGGACGCCGGGGCGACGACCCCTACCTGGCGCTGTCGAGCGCCGCTGCCGCGCGCCCGGTGACCACGGTGGACCTGACCGGCGTGCCGGGGGTGATCCGTCCCGAGCGCACCGTCACGTCGATGAGCGCGGCGGCGGGCCGCGTCGTCGCCGTGGGCAGCACCGGCGGCGGCGGCGCGGTGTGGAGCGCGCCGGCCGCGGACCCCGACGCCTGGACGCGCGCCCGGATCAGCGGCGCGGGCGCGGCGGTCGGCGGCCCGGGCCGGCCGCGGCAGCGGTTCGGCGACGTCGTCCACGGCCCCAAGGGGTGGCTCGCCGTCGGACGCGTCACCGCCCCGGACGGCAAGACCACGCCGTTGGCGGCCCAGTCCGCCGACGGCGCGGCATGGCGCAGGACGCGGTTCCCCGGCGCGAAGGACGCCCTCCTGGAGGCGTGCGCCTCCGGGCCGTCCGGCTACGTGGTCGTCGGCTCGTCCGGCGGGAAGATCGCCACCTGGCGTTCCGCCGACCTCACGCGATGGAAGCGCGGCGCCGGCGCGGGCAAGGGCGACCTGCGGGGCCCCGCCTGGATGCGGGACGTCGCGGCCACCTCCAAGGGCTACGTGGCCGTCGGCGGCCGCCGGGCGACCGGCGGCGCCGGTCGCGGCAGGCAAGCGCCCGCCACCTACCTGCCCGCCGTGTGGACGTCGAGGGACGGCGGGACGTGGTCGGCCGCTGCGCCGCCGCCGCTGCCGTCCGGCATCGTCTCGGGGGCCTTCCACCAGGTGGTGGCCCGCGGCGACCTGCTGGTCGGGTTCGGCTGGGGCAGCACGGCGCAGGCCCCGGGCGCGCCCGCGCGCTGGCTGGCGTTCACCGGTGTGTCGACCGACGGCGGCCGGACGTGGCGGACGAGCGTGCCTCCGGGCGCCGAGCAGGGGGCGGAGATCACCTCGTCCGCGGTGACGCCCAAGGGGTTCGCGGCGGCCGGCACGGTCGGCCGTCCCGGCGCGCAGGACGCGGCCATGTGGGCGTCGCCCGACGGGGTCGCGTGGCGGCGGGTCCCGGCGCACGGCCACGGTCTCGACGGGCCGGGGGATCAGCGGTTCACGGCGCTGGCGGCCGTCGGCGGAGACGTGCTCGCCGTGGGCGTGGACGCCGGCCACCGCGGGGAGACGCCGGTCCTGTGGCGGACGGCGGCCCCCTGACCGGCGCTCACGCCCTCGACGGCTCGTTCGTCGGCTCTCTCGTCGCGGCGGCGGTGCGCGCGCGAAGGGCGGTGCGGCTCAACCGTTGCAGCCGCAGGAGCAGCCCTTCGGGCAGGAGCATCCGCTGCCGTGTCCACAACTGCATCCAGCTTTGACCATGCCCGGAACGTACCCGCGTGGGCGATGTGCGGTCTATGACCGGAACGCAAGGAAGAGCTGAACGCGGGGCCATGCCGCCATGACCCCGCGGCCCGTCCGGGAGCGGACGTCCGGGGCCGCGTCCTCGTGGGGTCAGGATGCGCCGTATCGATGCGCCGTATAGCCGCATAGATGCGCCGTATAGCCGATAGATGCGCCGTATAAGGGACGCGGTTCGGCGCATGTGGCGACGGACCGCAATTCGGATGTAGCGGACGCGCCGCTCGCACCGATAACCGAAATGCGCGATGGTCGACGGCTACGGGCAGCGCACGTCGGCCATCGCCCGAAGCCCCCGCCCGCCGTCTCGCCTGCCGGGCGCGGCCTCACCTGCCGGGCGCCGCCGCGCCTCTCGGGGCCGGCGGGGCGGCCATGTCGATGCGCACCACCGCCGGATCGCGGTCGCCGACGGGCCGGTCGGCGAACTCGGACCTGCGGTGGACGATGTCGTACTCGTGCTTGCGGCGGGCGAGCGACGGGCTCAGCAGGATGTGGTCGAGCGCCTGCGCGTTCCCCTCGGAGACGGCCGTGTACCGCTCGGCCACGGGCAGCTCGTCGGTCAGGTCGCGCAGCCCCGCCCGCCGGGCCAGGTAGCGCACCGGGGCGGAGAACTCCGGCTCGTTGAGGTCGCCGGCGACGATGACGTCGGCGTCCCGCTGCACGGCGCGCACCGACCGCACGAACCGCGCCACCGCCCGCGCCTGCGCGGCGCGCCGCCACGCGCTGGGCCGCCGCGGCGGCTGGTAGCGGCCGAACGCCGGCTGGTCGTCGCCGGCCTTGGCGTACCAGTGGTTGGCCACGACGATGATCCGCCGGCCCCGCCAGGTGATCTCACCGGCCAGCGGCTTGCGCGAGTCGTTCCACACCGGGTCGGCGGGCGCGACGCGGCCGGGGCTGAGGCTCAGCCGGGCGCGGCCTCCCTCGGCCAGGGCGCGCACCGCGGTGCGGGCCGGGTCGGGGCCCGCGTCCGCCGCGCCGGCGCCCATGCCGTCGCCGAGGGCGGCCGCGGGCCGGTCGACGAAGCCCAGCCCCCGGTCGGTGCGGAACAGGAAGCCGACCCGGATGTTGGCGCCCGGCTCGCCGCCGTCGGCGTTGTCGCGGGGCGCCACCGACCGCCAGTCGTAGGCGGGACCGCCCGCCTCGCTGATCGCCGTGATCAGCTCGGCCACCGTCTGGTCGGCGGCGACCGTCCCGTCGTCGTCGGGGCCGCTGTTGTCCTGCACCCCGGCCACCGTGATCAGGTCGGGCGAGCGCAGGCCCTCCACGATGTCGGCGGCCACGGCGCGGAACCGCTCGCGCGGGGCGCTCGGGTTGAGCCCGTCCACGGTCAGCGTCGCGACGGCCAGCTCGTCGGGCCCCTGCGGCCGCGTGGTCTCGCGGGCCAGCCCGCCGCCGCGGACGCGCGGCGTCGCGGTCGGCAGCACCGTGTACGTCCCGTGGCCGTAGTCGAGCACGCCGTCGACGGCGCCGGGCAGCCGGTCGCCGACGTTCACGGCGGGCAGCGCGGCCAGGGTGTCGCCGAGGACGATCCGCTCGGTGTTGGCGTCGCCCGGCCGCAGCACGATGCCGCCGCGCGCGGTGCGCGGGCCCGCCCCCGCGCCGCCTGCGGGCAGCACGGGCACCCGGCCGTCGCGGGACGGGCCGACGGCCACCGCGTCCTGCACGCGCACCCGCATGCCCTCCAGCGACTCGAAGAAGTCCAGGGCGCTGCGGCGCGGGTCGAACGACCTGCGGGCCTCCACGTCGATCGCGGCGCCGGTCGCGCCGCCCGTCACGCGGCGGGGCGGCCGGCGGCCCTTGGGGCCGAGCGTCACGGGGGCGGGCAGCGGCACGCCCCGGGCCCGCACCGCGACCGCGGACGCGTCGATCTCGGTCCTGCCCAGGTCGGCCGACGCCGACCCGGCGGCGCGGAACTCGCTGACCCTGCCGTCGACGCGCACGGCGTCGGCCACCGCCACCTGCGGCCGGGTGCGCGTGTAGACGAAGATGCCCTCGGACGTGGCGTCGCGGCGGTCCGGCCGCGGGTCCTGCATCCAGAAGCCGTTGTCGGTCAGCGCGGTGACGACCCCGGGCACGCCCGTCACGCGGGCCCCGTTGAGGGGCGACACGTGTCCGGCGCCTTGGATGTGGCGGATGCGGACCTGCCGCCCCCGGGGAGCGCCCGACGGGACCATGGCGCCCACGCCGGGCGAGACGGCGTCCTGGACGCCGGGACCGCCGTGCGCCGCGCCGCGCGGGTCGCCGTGCGCGGCCGCCTCCGAGCCGGCGGGCGGTGCCGCCTGCGAGGCCGGCACCGCCAGGACGGGCAGGGCGAGCAGCGCTCCCGCGAGAAGGGTCCGGGGCGCTGTGGGCCGACGGCCGCGCCCCCGTCCGACGTAGGTCACCCACGCTCCAGGCTCGACTGACGTGCGTGCTTGCGGTGGTGCGAACGGCCTCGGCCGCGGCGGGCGGGCGCCGCACACGACCAAGGATGACACGCGGCGTCGGCGGGGACGAGGCAGTCGGTCAACAAGCCGGATGACACGGGTGGATCGGTCGAAGCGGTCGGATCGGATGCTCCGGTCGAAGGCGCCGGTCGAAGGCGTCGTTCGGCGGCGCGGTCGACGGCGTCAGTCGAGGGCGTCAGTCGAGGGCGTCAGTCGAGGGCGTCGGTCGAAGGCGTCAGTCGAACAGGACGACCTGGCGGATCGCCTCGCCCTCGCGGAGCGCCCGGACGGCGTCGTTGAGGTCCTCGAAGCGGATGCGCCGGGAGATCAGCCCGTCGATGTCCAGCCGCCCGGCCCGCCACAGGTCGACGAACAGCGGGACGTCGCGCTTGAGGTCGCAGCCGCCGTACAGCGACGCCTTGATGTTCTTGCCGTCGAACAGCAGCGCGAACGCGCTCAGCTCGACGGTGTCGTCGGCCGCCCCCGCGCCGACCACGATGACGTCGCCGCCGCGCCGGGTGAGGTTCCAGGCGGTGCTGATCGCCGCGGACTTGCCGACCACCTCGAAGGTGTAGTCGAAGCCGGCGCCGCCGGTGAGCAGGTTCTTGGCCTCCTCCAGACCGTCCAGGGTGGCGACGTGGGTGGCGCCGAACCGCTTGGCGACCGGGTGCTTGGCCTCGTTGGGGTCGACGGCCAGGATGGTCGACGCGCCGGCGATGCGGGCGCCCTGGATGACCGCGAGGCCCACGCCGCCCGCGCCGACCACGGCGACCGCGGACCCCGGCCGCACCCGCGCGGTGTTGATCACCGCGCCCAGGCCGGTGGGGATGCCGCACCCGAGCAGCGCCGCGTACTCGAACGGCACGTCCTCGGCGATTTTGATCACGCCCTGCCGCGGCACGGTCATCTCCTCCGCCCAGGTGCCGCAGCCGGCCATGCCGTACGCGGGGCCGCCGTCGCCGAGCCGGAACCGGGGGTCGCCGAACGACTGGGCGATGAACGTCATGCACAGGTTCGGCTGACCGCGCAGGCAGTCGGGGCAGGCGCCGCAGTCGGGCGTCCAGTTGACCACGACGTGGTCGCCCGGCCGGACGTGGGTGACGTGCGCGCCGACCTCGGCGACGATCCCGGCGCCCTCGTGGCCGAGCACGACGGGCGGCGTCGCGGGCAGCACCCCCGTCATGGTCGACAGGTCGGAGTGGCAGACCCCCGTCGCCTTGAGACGGACCTTCACCTGGTCGGGGCCGGGGCTGACGGCGGTGACGTCGTCGCGCAGGTCGAGTTCGGTGTCGCCGACCGCGTGCAATACCGCGGCACGTGCCATGGCTGCCTCCGCTGGGAGATCGGACGCCGCGCGGGCGCGCGGGTCGCGGACAGGGGTGGGACGGGGAGGGACGGGGGACGGCCGGAGTCACTCCTCCAAGGTGAGCGCGGCCTTGGGGCACGACCGCACCGCGTGCCGGACGCGGTCGGCCTGCTCGGGCGGGACCTCCGGCAGCAGGATCCGCAGCTCGTCGTCGTCGGTCAGGTCGAAGACGTCGGGGGCCAGCCCCACGCACACGGCGTTCGCCTCGCAGACCAGGGGGTCGACTCGTACGCGCATCGCGATTCTCCGTTCACTTCCCGGTGGGTCCGCGCTCCGCGGGCGGCACGCGAACGTGTTCTAGCGGCGGATCGCGGCGGACGCCGCGGGACCGCCGCCCCCATCGTCCTCCGGAAGGTCCGGCTGCCAACATAGCGAACGTCATTCGGTTCGGTCACGGGGGCCGCGGACTCCGTCGTGTCCGGGCGGCGCGTCGGCCGTCCGGCCGCCGTGGCGCGGACCGCGCCCGGCTCGGCGGGCGGCGCGGCCCGGCCGCCCCCGGAGGCCGGCGTCCCTCGGGGTGCGCTGCCTCACGCTCGAAGTAGAACACGTTTCATTCGGGGGCGGCAAGACGGGGCGATCCCGTCGAGGCGGAGATAGAGTGCGCGGCAGGGCAAGCCTCCCGGCCCCGGGGCCACGCGCCCCGCGGCCGCCGACCGACCACGGAAGAAGGCAGGGATGACCGACCCCATGGCGTCCACCGGCGCGCAGCCGCCGACGGCGGCCCCGCCCCCCGCCCGGACGCCCGTGGACACCGTGCACGAGCCCATGCCCCCCGACCTGCTGCGCGCGGCGCGGCAGGCCAAGGGCTTCATGCCCGAGGACGAGGGGCAGGCGCTGTACGAGACGGCGCTGGAGTACGGCGCGCGCCACGGCGGCGCGCCCATCCTGGAAGTCGGCAGCTACTGCGGCAAGTCCGCCATCTACCTGGGCGCGGCGGCGCGGCGCACCGGCACGGTCGTGGTCACCGTCGACCACCACCGCGGCTCGGAGGAGAACCAGCCGGGCTGGGAGTACCACGACCCGTCGCTGGTCGACCCGGAGACCGGCCGCATGGACACGCTGCCGACGTTCCGCAAGACGATCGGCGCGGCCGGCCTGGAGGACTGCGTCGTCGCCGTCGTCGGCGCGTCCCGCACGGTCGCGCGGCTGTGGCGCACCCCGGTGGCGCTGGCGTTCATCGACGGCGGCCACGCAGAGGTGCACGCGCGGAACGACTACGAGGGCTGGGCGCCGTGGGTCACGGTCGGCGGCGCGCTGGTGATCCACGACGTGTTCCCCGACCCGGTCGACGGCGGTCAGGCCCCGTACCAGCAGATCTATCTGCGCGCGCTGAACAGCGGCGCGTTCGTCGAACGGCGCGTCCAGGGGTCGCTGCGCGTCCTGGAACGCGTCGACGACCGCGACCCGCTCGCCGCCAGCCCCGGACGGCACGAGGGCGCGCCGAGCGCCTGAGCGGCGCCTCCACGGTGCCCGCCTCCACGGTGCCCGCCGCCTCCACGGTGCCCGCCGCTATACGGTGACCAGGGCGCAGCCGCAGGCGATCGGGTCGGCGGCGGGCGACGGCCCCAGCGGGCGCCCGCCGATCTCCTTGAACAGGCGCGCGCCCGGCGTGGCGTCCGCCAGCACGTCGGCCGCCAGGATCACCGCGGCGGCCGTGTACGTCGACCGATCCCCGGGGAAGTGCCGCCGGTTCTCGAACTGCCAGCCCGTCCAGTACGAGCCGTCCTCGTGGCGCAGGTGCTGGATCGTGGCGAACAGCTCCAGCGCGCGGTCGCGGTCGCCGATCGCGTCCAGCGCCATCACCAGCTCGCAGGTCTCGGCCGCGGTCACCCACGGCTGGTCGGACACGCAGCGGCAGCCGAGCCCCGGCACCACGTAGGCGTCCCAGCCCTCGGCGAGGCGGCGGGCGGCGGCCGCGCCGCGCACCGGACCGGCCAGCACCGGGTAGTACCAGTCCATCGACCAGCGGCTCTTGTCGGCGAACGCCTCCGGGTGCGCGGCCACCACGTGGCCGAGCTGGTCGGCGGCCAGCTCCCAGTCCGGCCGCGGCTCGTCCAGCCGCTCGGCCAGCGCCACCGCGCAGCGCAGCGCCTGGTAGATCGACGAGCAGCCGGTCAGCAGCGCCTGGTCGGCCGCCCGGCCGTCCGGCTCGCGCATCCAGCGGATCTCGCCGCGCCGCGTCTGCAGGCCGAGGACGAACTCGATGCCGCGGCGCACCGCGGGCCACATGTGCCGGGCGAAGTCCTCGTCGCCGGTCAGCAGCAGCTCGTGCCAGACCCCGACCGCCAGGTAGGCGGCGTGGTTGGATTCGCCGCCCGGCTCGGTGACCTCGCCCAGCACCCACTTGGCGGGCCAGGAGCCGTCCGGCCGCTGGACGCCGCGCAGCCACTCGTAGGCCCGGCGGGCGTGCTCGCGCAGCCCCGCCACGGACAGCGCCATGGCGGCCTCGACGTGGTTCCACGCGTCGACGTGGCCGGGGACGCCGTCCAGCGGCGCGAACCAGGGAATGGCGCCCGACGGCTCCTGCTGGGCGACGATGCTGCGCGCGGTGGCGACGATGTCGTCGGCGGACACCACGCCGGGCACGGACGGCGGGCCGGGCTCAGACCGCATCGGCCGTCTCCCGCCCGGCGCCCTCGCCGGCGGTGTCGCCGGCGTCCGGGAGGTCCCGCGCGGCGGGCTTGGCGAGGTAGACGACGACGCTCTTGCCGATGAGCGGGTTCAGCACGCGCTCGGCCAGCCGGGTGGCCAGCGGACGCTTCACGATGTCCCACACCAGGAGCTGGTGGTACGCCTTGGCCAGCGGGTGGCCGTCGTTGTTCACCCCCACCGCGCACTTGATCCACCAGTAGGGGGAGTGCAGGCCGTGGGCGTGGTGGTGGCCCTGCACCTGGAATCCGGTGGCCTTCAGCTTGGCCTCCAGCTCCGCGCGGGTGTAGATGCGCACGTGCCCGCCGGGCGCGGTGTGGTAGTCCTCCGACAGCGCCCAGCAGATCCGCTCGGGCAGCCACGCCGGCACGGTGACGGCGAGCTGCCCGCCGGGCTTGAGCACCCGCAGCAGCTCGCGCATCGCGCGCATGTCGTCGGGGATGTGCTCCAGCACCTCCGACGCGATGATCTTGTCGAAGTGCTCGTCGGGGAAGGGCATGTCGAGGGCGTCGCCCCGGACCGTCTCGGCGGTGGCGTCCTCGGGGGCCTCACCGGCAAGGCGCATCGCGCCGAACATCTTCTCCACGCCGGCCAGCTCGTCGGCGTCCAGATCGAAGGCCACGACGTGCGCCCCCCGCCGGTACACCTCGAAGGCGTGCCGTCCGGCGCCGCACCCCATGTCCAGCACCCGTTCTCCGGGGGTGACGCGGAACCGCTCGAAGTCCACGGTCAGCAGGGTCCTGCTCCTTCCGTACGGGGGACGGGCGCGCGGCCCGCCCCTCAGTCGGTGTGTGGGGCCGGTCGGTGCGCGGTCCGCGGCTACCGTCTGCGGCGCGCGGCGGCGGCCAAGCGCAGGTACCGGTGCTGGCGGATCGCGGCGCGGTAGTGCTCGACCGTGGCCTGCGCCACGGCCCGCCAGGCGAACCGCTCGCGGACCCGGGCCAGCGCGGCCTCGCTGAGCCGCGCGCGCTCCTCGGGGGAGTCGTGCAGGCGGCGCAGCGCCGCGGCCAGCTCCTCGTCGTCGCCCGGCTCCACCAGCACGGCGGCGTCGCCGACCACCTCCGGCAGGGCGCCGGCGCGGCTGGCGATCAGCGGGGTGCCGGACGCCATGTGCTCGACGGCGGGCAGCGAGAACCCCTCGTACCGGGACGGCACCACCGCGATCTCGGCGGACGCCAGCAGCTCGCCGAGCTCCTCGTCGCCGATGCCGCCCGCGAACCGCACCCGCTCGCCCAGCGCCAGCTCCCTGACCAGCCGCTCGGTGGGGCCGTCCTTCTGCGGGCGGCTGACGACGATCACGTGCACGTCGCGCTCGGTGGCGACCTTGGCGACCGCGCGCAGCAGCACGTCCACGCCCTTGATCGGCGCGTCCGCGCTGGCCATCGCGACGATCCGGCCGGGGACGCGCGGCCCGCGCGGGTGGAAGATCCGGGTGTCGACGCCCAGCGGGAGGATCTCGATGTCGCGCGGGTCGACCTTGAAGTCCTTGACGATGTCGATCTTGGACGACTCCGACACGGTGAGCACCGGCCCGACCCGCCGCGCCACCTGCGCCTGCATGGCGACGAACCCGTACCAGCGGCGCTTGCCCAGCCGCTCGACGAACCCGCGCGCCGCCTGCAGCTCGATCCGCCGGTCCACGCTGATCGGGTGGTGGATGCTGGTGACCAGCGGCAGGCCCAGGCGGGGGATGCCCAGGTTGCCCAGGCCGAGCACCTGGTTGTCGTGCACCACGTCGAAATCGCGCCGGCGCCGCCTGAGCACGCGCAGGGCGCGCAGGCTGAAGGTCAGCGGCTCGGGGAAGCCGCCGGTCTTCATGTGGGCGAACTCCAGCACGTCGATCCAGTCGCGGAACTCGCCGAGCGCCGGCGTGCGGAAGGGGTCCTCGTCCCGGTACAGGTCCAGGCTGGGGACCTTGGTGAGGACGATCTCGTCCCGGTCCAGCTCCGGGTACGGCTGCCCGGAGAACACCTCCACGGTGTGCCCCAGGTCGACCAGCTCGCGGGTCAGGTGGCGGACGTACACGCCCTGACCGCCGCAGTGCGGCTTGCTCCGGTAGGAGAGCAGTGCGACGCGCAACGGACCGCCCTGCTCCCCGGGCGGTGCCTGCTCTGCCTCAGCCACGCCAGCCCCTGCTCACGCACCACTCCCGTCCAGTAGGGGGACTGCCGGGCGATGCCTCGGCCCCGCGGCGGCGCCGCGGACGCGCGGCCGTCTCAGGCACGCGCCGACGCCTTCTGGACCCCGCGGTCCTCGCGAACCCTGACCGGCATCTCCTTGATCCCGTTGATGAAACTCGACCTTAGTCTGCGGAGGTTACCGGAGAGTTCGATATTAGGCATAGCGTCCAAGAGTGTTTCGAAGAGCACACGCAGCTCCAGCCGGGCCAGGTGGCTGCCGAGGCAGTAGTGCGGCCCGCCGCCGCCGAACCCCAGGTGAGGGTTGGGGTCGCGGCCGACGTCGAAGGCGAACGGGTCGTCGAACACCTCCTCGTCCCGGTTGGCCGAGGCGTAGAACACCACCACCTTGTCGCCCTCGCGGATCTTGCGTCCGCGCAGCTCGGTGTCGCGGACCGCGGTGCGCTTGAACAGGTTGACCGGCGACACCCACCGGACGATCTCGTCCACCGCCGTGCGCACCAGCCCGGGGTCGGCGCGCAGCCGCTCCCACTGCTCGGGGTGGTCGAAGAACGCGGCCATGCCGCCGGACGCGGCGTTGCGCGTGGTCTCGTTGCCCGCCACCGACAGCAGCATCACGAACAGCTCGAACTCGTCGCCGGTGAGCACGTTGCCGTCGGCGTCGGGCTGCAGCAGCTTGGTGACGATGTCGTCGCGGGGGGCGTCGCGGCGCGCGGCGGCCAGCTCGTTGGCGTAGGCGTACAGCGCGGTCGCCGCCGCCATGCCCTGCTCGGGGTCGGACTGGAACTCCGGGTCGTCCGCGCCGATCAGCGTGTTGGACCAGGTGAAGATCTTGTCGCGGTCCGCGGCGGGGGCGCCGAGCAGCTCGCAGATCACATAGAGCGGCAGCGGGGCGGCGATGTCGCGCACGAAGTCGAACCCGCTCGCGGCGCGGCCGGATGCGGTCACCTCGGCCACCAGGTCCCGGCAGATCTCGCGGACGTGCTCCTCCAGCGCGGCGATCGCCCGCGGCGTGAAGCCGCGGTTGACGATGGCGCGCTTGCGGGTGTGCCGCGGCGGGTCCTCGTTGAGCATCATCTTCCGCTGCAGCGCGAGCTGCTCGTCCGTCGGCTCCTCGAACAGCGCCAGCCGCGCATACGAGGAGAAGATCTCGGGGTGCCGCGAGACGTACACCACGTCCTCGTGCCGCGTTATCGCCCAGAACGGCGGGGTGCCCTGCGCGGGATCGCCGGGGTGCCGGTGGACGGGGTCGTGTTCGCGCAGCCAGGCCAGCTGGTCGTGCGGGACGCCGTCGCGCTCGTAGGTGCCGGGGTCGACCAGATCGATGTCGGGAACAGCGGTCATCGCCGGGGGCCTCCTCTGACTCGCTCGTCCTAGGCGTTCCGGGGCGCGCTCGGCGTGAAACGGACGGGCAGCTCCTTGTAGCCGTTGATGAAGTTGGACCGCAGCCGGCGCGGCTCGCCCGCGGGCGCGATGTCGGGCATCCGGTCCAGGATCGCCTCGAAGACGATCCTCAGGTTCAGCCGGGCCAGGTGGGCGCCGAGGCAGTAGTGCGGGCCGCCGCCGCCGAAGCCGAGGTGGGGGTTGGGGTCGCGGCCGATGTCGAAGGCGAACGGGTCGTCGAACACCTCCTCGTCCCGGTTGGCCGACGGGTAGAACAGCACCACCTTGTCGCCCTTGCGGATCTTTTTTCCGCCGAGCTCGGTGTCGGCGGCGGCGGTGCGGCGGAACTGGTTGAGCGGGCTGACCCAGCGGACGATCTCCTCCACCGCCGACGGCAGCAGGCTCCGGTCGGCCTTCAGCCGCTCCCACTGCTCGGGGTGCTCGAAGAACGCCTGCATGCCGCCCGCGGTCGCCGTGCGCGTCGTCTCGTTGCCGGCGATCGACAGCATGAGCACGAACATCTGGAACTCCTCGCCGCTCAGCCGGGTCCCGTCCGGGGCCGGCTGCAGCAGCCTGGTGACGATGTCGTCGCGCGGCTCGGACCGGCGCCTCTCGGCCAGGTCGGCGGCCCAGGCCAGGAACTCGGCGGCGTAGCGGGCGGAGTCGGCGCGGTCGCCGATGAACTCCGGGTCGTTGAACGCCACCAGCTTGTTGGACCAGTAGAAGATCCGCTCGCGCTCCTCCAGCGGGGCGCCGAGCAGCTCGCAGATCGTGTAGAGCGGCAGCGGGGCGGCGAAGTGCTCGACGAAGTCGCACTCGCCCAGCGGGGCGGCCTCGTCGATGATCTGGTGGCAGATGGCCCGGATGTGGTCCTCCAGCCTGCCGATCATGCGCGGGGTGAAGCCCCGGTTGACCATGGCGCGCAGCCTGGTGTGGTCCGGCGGGTCCTGGAAGAGCATCATCTGCCCGTACAGGGCGACGTCCTCGTCGCTGAACTCCTCGAACATCGCGGTGCGGGTGTGCGAGGAGAACAGCTCCGGGTGCCGGGACACGTGCACCACGTCGGCGTGCCGGGTGATCGCCCAGAACCCCGGGACCTCCTCGTGGGGATCGGGGTGCCAGTGCACCGGGTCGTGCGCGCGCAGCCAGGCCAGCTGCTCGTGGGGGACTCCGCCCTTCTCGTAGACGCCGGGATCGATGATGTTGATCTCAGGGGTCATGGCCGTCCTCACAACCGGGGTGGGCGGTGCGCCGGCCGGGCGCCGTCCGGGGACACGGGAGTTGATCGAACGCTTGCTTGGTGCGGGTGAACTAGAACCGGTTCTAACATGAGACGCGAGTCTCATCAAGAGTCTCATCGTGGTGACGCGCCTTGCGGCGGCGGCACCTCGGCCTGTCCGTCCGGCCAGGACACGGCTCGGATCCGCGGGGGCGGGAAGGCGGAGAGCGGCCGCGCGCAGGTCAGGCGACGCGCACGAACCGGAGGGGCGCGTCCGGCCCGTCCCGGCGGGCGACGCCGCGCCGCTCCAGCGTGCGCAGGTGCGCCGCCGCCTCGCCCGCCGCCATCTCCCGGTCCGGCAGAGTCATCGCCTCCCACGGCGAGCGCCACCGCATGCCCGCCGCGACCTGCCACAACGTCGCCGGCTCGGCGCCCAGCAGCGCGGCGACCTCGGCCAGCCGGTCCTCGTGATGCCGGACGATCTCCCGGGCGCGCGCGGCGAGCCCGGTGAAGCGGTGCTGGTGGGCGGGCAGCGCCTCGGCCTCCCGCGCCGCGGGCAGCCCGGCGATGCGGCCGAGCGACGTCAGGAAGTCGCCGAGCGGGTCCGCGTCCGGCAGGTCGTACGGATACAGCCCGATGTGCGGGGTGATGCGGGGCAGCACGTGGTCGCCGGTGAACACCCGGTCCCCGTCCTCCAGGTGCAGGCAGATGTGACCGGGCGAATGGCCGGGCGTCCAGATCGCGCGCAGGCGCCGTCCGGGCAGGTCCACCAGATCCCCGTCGGCCAGCTCGCGGTCGGGCTCCGCGGGCGGGTCGACGCGCGCGCCGCGGCGGCGCGGCGCGGCCAGGTCCCGGTCGTCCGCCCCGGCGA
The DNA here is from genome assembly GCA_003001795.1 of Actinomadura viridilutea. Lineage (GTDB taxonomy): Bacteria > Actinomycetota > Actinomycetes > Streptosporangiales > Streptosporangiaceae > Spirillospora > Spirillospora viridilutea. The sequence continues at coordinate 65,117 of PVNI01000006.1, forward strand.
GGCGCAGCGCGTCCGGCCGCCACGACCGGTGCGCGCCGCGCCGCACCACGTCCCGGAACAACCGGACGACCGCCGCGTCCTCGCGGTGCATGGCGATCCACGCGCCGGACGCCTCGCGCACCCGTCCCGCCAGGCCCGCGTGGTCGGGATGGTGATGGGTCACGACGACCCCGTAGACGTCGGCGACGTCCATGCCGAACGCCCGCAGCCCCTCGACGAGCGCCGACCAGGCGTCCTCGTGCTCCCAGCCGGCGTCCACCAGCACCGGGCCCCGCGCGCTCTCCAGCGCGTAGACGAGCGTGGACGCGAGGGGGCTGTTCGGAATGGGGACCGGGATGCTCCACACCCCGCCGCCCAGCGCCTGCGGACGCCCCGGGTCGTCCACCGGCTCAGACGCGTTCCAGGACGGTCGCCGTGGACAGCGCCCCGCCGCAGCACATCGTGACCAGGGCCGTGGCGGCGTCCCGGCGCTCCAGCTCGTGCAGCGCCGTGGTGATCAGCCGGGCCCCCGTGGCGCCCACCGGATGCCCCAGCGCGATCGCCCCGCCGTTGACGTTCACCCGGTCCATGTCCGGCTCGTGCACCGACGCCCAGGACAGCGCCACGGACGCGAACGCCTCGTTGATCTCGACCAGGTCGATGTCGCGCAGCCGCATCCCCGCGCGGGCCAGCGCCCGCTCGGTGGACTGCACCGGCCCGTCCAGGAGGTAGTACGGCTCGGCGCCCGTCAGCACCTGCGCCTTGATGCGCGCCCGGGGCCGCGCCCCCAGCGCCGCGGCCTTCTCCTCCGACATCAGCAGCACGGCCGCGGCGCCGTCGGAGATCTGCGAGGACGTCCCGGCCGTGTGCAGCGCGCCCTCTCCCAGCACCGGCTTGAGCCGGGCCAATCCCTCCTTCGTCGTCTCCCGAAGGCCCTGGTCGCGCGTGACGGTGCGGACCTGCCCCGTGGGGCGGCCGTCCTCGTCCAGCACCGGCGCGTCGATCGGGACGACCTCCCGGTCGAAACGGCCGTCCGCCCACGCCTTGGCGGCGAGCTGCTGGGACCGCACCCCGAAGGCGTCGAGATCGTCGCGGGTGAGGCCCCGCCGCTTCGCGATGCGCTCCGCGGCCTCGAACTGGTTCGGCATGTCGAGCGACCAGTCGTCCGGACGCGGGTTGGCGGGCGCCACGTTGCTGCCCAGCGGGCTGCGGCTCATGACCTCCACGCCGCAACCGATCGCCACGTCCACCGCCCCGGCCGCGATCTTCGCGGCGGCCAGATGCACCGCCTGCTGCGCCGACCCGCACTGCGCGTCGACGGTCGTCACGCCCGTCTGCCAGGGCAGCCCCGCGTAGAGCCACGCGTACCGCCCCACGTGCCCGCCCTGCTCGCCCGCCTGGGTCACGCAGCCGGCGAAGACCTCCTCCACCTCGGCGGCGTCGATCTCCGCCCGCGCCACGACCGCGCGCAGCGCGTGCGCCAGGACGGCCGACGCCTTGAGCCCCGCCAGCCATCCGTTCCGCTTCCCCAGCGGCGTCCGCACCGCCTCGACGATCACCGGCGTGCCCATGCGGCCCTCCCGGACGCGACGACCCGAACCTCGTCCACCTGACTGTAACGTGTTCTACTTTGCGCTTCCAGGGCTCTTGTGCCGGCCGTCGGGTGTCGTGGGAGCCCTACTAGAACGCGTACCAGCGAGTCGCCCGAGTCGCGCGGACGATTTGTAGGAACGTACAAATCGGGGCAGGGGCGGAGGGGCGGGTTCGGGCTGTGTGGATCTCGACCGGGGTGGCATCGGTGTGTGTACTCGTGAAAAGGACGACCCCGTAGGTCGGGAGGTGCCGTGCCGGATCCCGGGCTGGAGTGGTTCAACGCGCTGTCCCGGCGGGACGCGGAGGCCGAGCTGCGCTCGTGCTGCGCGTCGCGCGCATGGGCGGCGGCGGTGGCCGCGCGGCGGCCGTTCGAGGACCGGGCGGCGCTGTGGAAGGCCGCCGCGGCGGCGATGGAGGAGCTGACCTGGCCCGACGTCGAGGAGGCGCTGCGCGCGCATCCCCGGATCGGCGAGCGGGCGGGCGGGGACTCCAAGGAGGCCTCCTGGTCGCGCGGCGAGCAGGCGGGGATGAGGGACGCCGGTGACGACCTCAAGGCCGCGCTCGTCGAAGGGAACCGGGCCTACGAGCGGCGGTTCGGGCACGTGTTCCTGATCTGCGCGACCGGCCGGGACGCGGCGGAGATGCTCGCCGAGCTGCGCAGACGGCTGCGCAACGACCCGGAGACAGAACGGGCGGAGGTCCGGGACGAGCTGGCGAAGATCACCGAGTTGCGGCTGGCGAAGCTGCTGGGAGAGGGCCTGTGACGATCACTCTGGGAGCCAACCGCTACGGCAAGGCCGAGACCCGGGTCGTGCGCGTCACCCGGGACGGCGAGACGCACCGCATCAAAGACCTGAACGTGAGCATCTCGCTGTCCGGCGACATGGACGCGGTGCATCTGAGCGGCGACAACTCGGCGGTGCTGCCGACGGACACGCAGAAGAACACCGTGTTCGCGTTCGCCCGCAAGCACGGCATCGGGGAGATCGAGGAGTTCGGGCTGCTGCTGGCCCGGCATTTCGTGACGTCCCAGCCGACCATCCGGCACGCCCGGGTGGAGATCGAGGAGTACGCCTGGGAGCGCGTCGGCGACGGCGGGCACTCGTTCGTCCGCTCGGGGCGGGAGGTCAGGACGGCCCTGGTCCACAGCGACGGGCCGGACGGGCCCGAGTCCGTGGTGTCGGGGCTGAAGGACCTCCTGGTGCTCAACTCGACCGGCAGCGAGTTCCACGGGTTCATCCGGGACGAGTACACGACCCTGGAGCCCACCCGCGACCGGATCCTGGCGACGGCGGTGACGGCGCGGTGGCGGCATCGCGGGGTGGACGCCGCGTGGGGGGCGTCGTACGAGCGGGCGCGCCGGTGCCTGCTGGAGGCCTTCGCCGGGACCCACAGCCTGTCGCTGCAGCAGACGCTCTACCAGATGGGGCGGCGCGTGCTGGAGGAGTGCGCGGAGATCTGCGAGGTGCGGCTGTCCCTGCCGAACAAGCACCACTTCGCCGTCGACCTGACGCCCTTCGGCATGGACAACGACAACGAGGTGTTCTTCGCCGCGGACCGGCCCTACGGGCTGATCGAGGGCACCGTCCTGGACGACGAGGCCCCCGCCGCGCCCGAGGCCTGGAACTAGCGGGACGTAGGGGGAATGGTGAGGGCATGGAGTTCCTGCGCCCGGTGAGCTGGGAGGAGGCGCTGGCCGCGAAGGCCGCGCATCCCGGCGCCGTGCCCGTCCAGGGCGGCACGGACGTCATGGTGGAGATCAACTTCGATGTGCGGCGGCCGGAGGCGCTGCTCGACCTCAACCCCGTGCGGGAGCTGGCCGAGTGGGACGTGGCCGAGGACGGGCGGCTGCGGGTGGGCGCGGGGGTGACCTACACGCGGCTGATCGAGGAGCTGGGGGACCGGCTGCCGGGGCTGGCGCAGGCGGCCCGGACGGTGGGGTCGCCGCAGATCCGCAACCGGGGCACGATCGGCGGGAACCTGGGGGCGGCCTCGCCCGCCGGGGACGGGCATCCGCCGCTGCTGGCCGCCGGCGCCGAGATCGAGGTGGAGTCGGCCGAACGCGGCGTCCGCATGATCCCGGCGGCGGAGTTCTTCACGGGCGTCAAGCGCAACGCGCTGCGCGGCGACGAGCTGATCCGGGCGTTCTGGATCGCGCCGGCGAGCGGCCCCCAGTACTTCTCCAAGATCGGCACGCGGAACGCCATGGTGATCGCCGTGTGCTCGTTCGCGATCGCGCTGCACCCCGAGCGGCGGCGGGTCGGCACCGGGCTGGGGTCGGCGGCGCCGACGCCGCGCCGCGCCACCGCCGCCGAGGAGTTCCTGGCGGCCGAACTGGACTGGGAGCGGCGCCGGCCGCTGGACCCGGCGGTCGCGCGGCGGTTCGGGGAGCTGGTGAGCGCGGCGGCGTCCCCGATCGACGACGTGCGCGGCACCGCCGACTACCGGCGGCACGCCCTCGCCGTCATGGCGCGCCGCACGCTGACCTGGGCCTGGAACGACTACGCACCCGGACGGAAGGTGTCGTGATGCGGGTCCGCTTCAACGTCAACGGCTCCGAGGAGACCGTGGACGACGTGTGGGAGGGCGAGAGCCTGCTGTACGTGTTGCGCGAGCGGCTGGGCCTCCCCGGGGCGAAGAACGCCTGCGAGCAGGGCGAATGCGGGTCCTGCACGGTGTACCTGGACGATGTGCCGGTGTGCGCGTGCCTGGTCGCGGCCGGGCAGGTGCAGGGGCGTCGCGTCCGGACGGTCGAGGGGCTGGCCGAGGGCGGTCCGGGCGACCAGCGGCTCGACCCGGTGCAGGAGGCGTTCGTGGAGGCCGGCGCCGTGCAGTGCGGGTTCTGCACGCCGGGACTGATCGTCCAGGCGCACGACCTGCTCAACCGGGTGCCGGACCCGGACGACGCGGAGATCCGCGAGGCGCTGGCGGGCAACCTGTGCCGCTGCACGGGCTACGAGAAGATCCTCGACGCGGTGCGGCTGGCGGCGCGGCGGAAGGCGGCGTCCCGATGAGCACGGCAATGGCCGACGAGAAGATGGCCGGCGGGAAGATGGCCGGCGGGAAGATGGCCGGCGGGAAGAAGGCCGGCGGGAAGAAGGTCATCGAGAACGCGTACGTCGTCACCGTGTCCGGGGACGAGCATCCCGGCGGGCACATCGTCATCGACGGCGACCGGATCGCGGCGGTGGGGCCCGGCCCGGCGCCGCGCGTCGACGGCGCCGAGCGGATCGACGGCACCGGCTGCCTGGCCACGCCGGGGCTCGTCAACACCCACCACCACCTGTACCAGTGGGCCGCGCAGGGCATGGCCGTCGACGGCACGCTGTTCGAATGGCTGGTCGCGTCCTACCGGGTGTGGGCGCGGATGGACGCCGAGGTGGTGCGGGACGCGGCGACCGCCGGGCTCGGCTGGCTGGCGCTGTCGGGATGCACCACGACGACCGACCACCACTACGTGTTCCCCAAGGGACGGGGCGACCTGTTCGCCGCCGAGATCGAGGCGGCCGCCGAGATCGGCGTGCGGTTCCACCCGTGCCGCGGCTCCATGGACCGGGGCCGGTCCGACGGGGGCCTGCCGCCGGACGAGGTCGTCGAAAACCTCGACACCGTCCTCGCCGAGACCGAGGCCGCGATCGACCGCCACCACGACGCCTCGCCCGGCTCCATGCTGCGGGTCGCGGTCGCGCCGTGCTCGCCGTTCTCGGTGAGCAAGGAGCTGCTGGTGGCGGCCGCCGAGCTCGCCCGGGCCAAGGGCGTCCGCCTGCACACCCACCTCGCCGAGACCCTCGACGAGGAGGAGCACACCAAGCGGCACTTCGGGATGACGCCCGTCGAGTACATGGACTCGATCGGGTGGCTGGGCGGGGACGTGTGGCTGGCGCACTGCGTCCACCTGCACGACTCCGACATCGCGCGGCTCGCCGGCACCGGCACCGGCGTCGCGCACTGCCCCAGCTCCAACGCCCGGCTCGGCGCGGGCATCGCGCGCGTCGCGCACCTGCTGGAGGCGGGCGCCCCGGTCGGGCTCGGCGTGGACGGGGCGGCGTCGGCCGAGCTGGTGCCGCTCGCCGGGGAGCTGCGGCAGGCGATCTACATGCAGCGCGCCCGGTACGGGCCGACCGCGCTGACCGCCCGGCAGGCGCTGGAGATGGCGACCCTCGGCGGCGCCCGCTGCCTGGGCCGCCAGGACGAACTCGGCGCGCTGGAGCCGGGCAGGCTCGCCGACGTCGCGCTCTGGCGGGTGGACGGCTTCCACGCCGCAGTCGACGACCCCGTGGTGGCGCTGGCGTTCGGGCAGACGCCGCCGCTGGCGCGGCTGCTGGTCGGCGGCCGCACCGTCGTGGCGGACGGCGAGCTCGTCACCGTCGCGCAGGACGCGGCCGCCCGCCGCGGCGCCGACGCGCACCGCCGTCTGATGAGGCTGGCCGAGGAGGTGCTCTGATGGCCGCTCCGGTGAAGAGTCCCGGCCATGTCACCGCGCCCGGGCAGGGCGGGGTGGGGGACAGCCCGCCCCGGCCCGACGGCACGTTGAAGGTCACCGGCGAGTTCGCCTACGCGTCCGACCTGTGGATGGACGGGATGCTGTGGGGCGCCACGCTGCGCAGCCCGCATCCGCGGGCCCGCATCGTGTCCATCGACATCGGCCCCGCCCTGGCCACCCCGGGGGTGTACGCCGTCCTGACGCATGAGGACGTGCCGGGGACCAAGGTGTACGGGCTGGACGGCACGGAGGACCAGCCGGTGCTCGCCATGGGGGAGGTCCGCTACCAGGGCGAGCCGATCGCCCTGGTCGCCGCCGACCATCCGGAGATCGCGCGGCGGGCGATGGACCGCATCGCGATCGAGTGGGAGGTGCTGGAGCCGGTCACCGACCCCCGCGCCGTGATCGCCGACCCGGAGGGCAACCGGGTGCAGGAGCGCGGCGGGATCTGCCGGCACCAGCCGGTGCGCGTCGGCGACGTGGCCGCCGCGCGCCGGGAGGCCGAGGTCGTGGTGTCCGGCGAGTACGAGGTCGGCATCCAGGACCAGGCGTTCCTCGGCCCCGAGTCCGGGCTGGCCGTGCCCGCCGAGGACGGCGGCCTGGACCTGTACGTGTCCACGCAGTGGCTGCACAACGACCTCAAGCAGATCGCGCCGTGCCTGGCGCTGCGCGAGGACCAGATCCGGATGACGCTGGCGGGCGTGGGCGGCGCGTTCGGCGGACGCGAGGACCTGTCGATGCAGATCCACGCGGGCATGCTGGCGCTGCGCACGGGCCGTCCGGTGAAGATGTGCTACAACCGGCGCGAGTCGTTCTTCGGGCACGTGCACCGGCACCCGGCGTGGATGCGGTACGAGTACGGCGCCACCCGCGACGGCCGCCTCCTGTACGCCGACGTGGAGATCGTGCTGGACGGCGGCGCGTACACCTCCTCCACGCTGAACGTCACCGCCAACGCGGCGTCCCTGGGCGTCGGCCCCTACGAGATCCCCAACATCGAGATCGACGCGTACGGCGTCTACACCAACAACCCGCCGTGCGGCGCCATGCGCGGGTTCGGCGCGGTGCAGGCGTGCTTCGCCTACGAGTCGATGATGGACAAGCTCGCCGCCGCCTGCGGCCTGTCCCCGCTGGAGGTGCGGCGCCGCAACGCCGTGCGGCAGGGCTCGCGGCTGGCCACCGGCCAGGTGATCGACTCGCCGGCGCCGCTGGCCGAGCTGCTGGACCGGCTGGAGGCGATGCCGCTGCCGCCGCCGCCCGGCCCGTCGCGCGACATCCGCGACCTGCCCGGCGGCGCGTCCCAGACCACGCACGGCGAGGGCGTGGTGCGCGGCGTCGGCTACGGCGTCGGCCTGAAGAACATCTGCTTCTCCGAGGGCTTCGACGACTACTCGACGGCGCGGGTGCGGCTGGAGGTGATCGGCGGGGAGCCCGCCGCGCTGGTGCACACGGCCGCCGCCGAGGTCGGGCAGGGCCTGGTCACCGTGCAGGCGCAGATCGCCCGGACCGAGCTGGGCGTGCAGCGGGTGACGATCCACCCGGCCGACACCCGGGTCGGGGACGCCGGGTCGTCGAGCGCGTCCCGCCAGACGTACATGACCGGCGGCGCCGTCAAGGCCGCGTGCGAGGCCGTGCGGGCGGAGCTGCTCGCGCGGGCCGAGCGGCGCCTCGGCGTCCCCGCGGCCGACCTGTCCGTCCAGGCCGGCAAGATCGTGTCGCGGGAGGCGGGGGTGGTGGCGTCGATCGAGGACGTCCTCGGCGACGAGGCGATCGAGGCGACCCGCGAGTACCACCACCGGCCCACGCAGAAGATGGACCCGGTCACCGGGCAGGGGAACAGCCACAACCAGCTCGCGCTGTGCGTCCACCGCGCCGTGGTGGACGTGGACGTGGAGCTCGGCCTGGTCAAGGTGGTCGAGCTGGCCGCCGTCCAGGACGTCGGGAAGATCATGAACCGGCAGGCGCTGGAGGGCCAGATCCACGGCGGCACCGCGCAGGGGCTCGGGCTGGCGCTGATGGAGGAGATCCAGGTGGCCGGCGGCCAGATCCGCAACCCGTCGTTCACCGACTACCTGATCCCCACCGTCCTCGACATGCCGCCGATGAAGCTGGACATCGTCGAGTACCCGGACCCGCACGCCCCCTACGGCCTGCGCGGCGCGGGCGAGCCGCCCACGCTGTCGTCCACGCCCGCGATCGTGGCCGCCATCCGGGACGCCACCGGCAGGCCGCTGACGCGAGTACCCGTCCGGCCAGAGGACATATCCCTGGCGGGAGGTGCCGAGTGAACGAGGTGACCGGCCGGACAGGACCGAACCAACCGTACGATCTGGTCGTCCGCAGCCGCCGGGCGGTGCTGCCGACCGGGGAGCGGGCGGCGGCCGTGGCGGTGCGGCACGGCCTGATCGCCGCGATCGGGGCGCTGGACGCCCCCTTCGCGGCGGCCGAGGAGGTCGACCTCGGCGACACCGCGCTGCTGCCGGGGCTCGTCGACACCCACGTGCACGTCAACGAGCCGGGGCGCACCGACTGGGAGGGCTTCGCGACCGCCACCCGCGCGGCCGCCGCCGGAGGCGTGACCACGCTGATCGACATGCCGCTCAACGCGCTGCCGCCGACCACCGACGCCTCCGCGCTGGCGGTCAAGCGGAAGGCGGCGGCCGACCAGTGCTTCGTGGACGTGGGGTTCTGGGGCGGCGCGATCCCCGGGAACCTGTCCGACCTGCGTCCCCTGCACGAGCGCGGCGTGTTCGGGTTCAAGTGCTTCACCTGCGACTCGGGCGTGCCGGAGTTCCCGCCGCTCGCGCCCCGGCAGATGCGCGAGGCGTTCGCCGAGATCGCCATGCTGGGCGGTCTGGCGGCGGTGCACGCCGAGGACCCGGACGCGCTCGCCGAGCCGCGCGGCGGCGACTTCGCCGCGTTCGCCGCGTCCCGCCCGCCGGACGCCGAGCGCGCCGCCGTGGAGCGGGTCGTCCGGCTGGTCGAGGAGACCGGCGTGCGGGCGCACATCCTCCACCTGTCCGCCGCCGACTGCCTGGAGCCGCTGGCCGACGCGCAGGCGCGCGGGCTGCCCGTGACCGCCGAGACCTGCCCGCACTACCTGACGCTGACGCCCGAGGACGTGCCGGGTCCGACCGGCACCTCGTTCAAGTGCTGCCCGCCCATCCGCGACAGGGCCAACCGGGAGGAGCTGTGGCGGGCGCTCGCCGACGGCGTGATCTCCTGCGTGGTGTCCGACCACTCGCCCTGCGCGCCGGAGCTGAAGCGCGGCGACTTCAGCACCGCGTGGGGAGGCATTTCGTCGCTGCAGCTGGCGCTGCCCGTCGTGTGGACCGCCGCCGCGTCGCGCGGGCACGGGCTGGACGCGGTGGCGCGCTGGATGGCCGAGGAGCCCGCCGCGCTCGTCGGGCTGGACGCGCGCAAGGGGCGCATCGCCGTCGGCCACGACGCGGACCTGGTCGCGTTCGCCGCCGACCGGACGTTCTCGGTGGACCCGGAGCGCCTGCGGCACCGCCACCCCCTCACGCCGTACGCGGGACGCGCGCTGAGCGGCGTCGTCGAGGCCGCCTGGGTGCGGGGCGCGCTCGTCGACTTCCACGAGCCGCGGGGCGAGCTGCTGACGAGGGTGCGCCCATGAGCGAGAGTGCGCCCATGAGCGGGTTCACCGCCCTGCCGGACCTGGCCGTCCGCACCCTCGGCGGGTCGGTGATCGCGGCCAGCGACGAGTCCTTCGCCGCCAAGGAGAACCTGCTCAACCCGTGGGCGCCGACGTTCCGGCCGGAGACGTTCGGCGTCAAGGGGCAGGAGTACGACGGGTGGGAGACCGCGCGGCGCCGTCCCGGCGAGGACGGGGAGCTCGGCCACGACTGGGCCGTCGTCCGGCTCGGCCTGCCCGGCGTGATCCGCGGCGTGGTCGTCGACACGGCCTGGTTCACGGGCAACTTCCCGCCGCTGGCGTCCGTGGAGGCGTGCGCGGTCGACGGCCATCCCTCGCCCGCCGAGGTGCTGGCCGCGGACTGGGTGGAGATCGTCCCACGCAGCCCGCTCAAGGGCGACACCGCCCATGAGTTCGAGGTCGCGGGCGTCGAGCGGCGCTTCACGCACGTGCGGCTCAACATCTTCCCGGACGGCGGGGTGGCGCGGCTGCGCGTGCACGGCGACGTCGTCCCGGACCCGCGGCTGCTCACCGGGCTGACCGTCGACCTGGCCGCGCTGGAGAACGGCGCCCGCGTCGTCGAGTGCTCGAACATGTTCTATTCGGCGCCCGACAACATGCTGTTCCCGGGGCTGGCGCGCAACCAGTCCGAGGGCTGGGAGACCGCGCGGCGCCGCGAGCCCGGCAACGAGTGGGCGGTCATCCGGCTCGCCGCCCCGGGCGTGATCCGCCTCGCCGAGGTCGACACCAGCAACCTGCGCTTCAACGCGCCGCAGGCGGTGACGCTGTCGGGCCTGGACGCCCGCCGCGCCTCCCCGGAGGACCCGTCGGCCTGGCGGGAGCTGATGGGGCGCACCCGCTTGCAACCGGACGCGCGGCACCGCTTCCGCCTGCCCGGCGACCGCGAGGTCACTCACGTCCGCGTGGACATCCACCCGGACGGCGGACTGGCCCGTCTGCGTCTCTTCGGGGATCTCACCCCCGACGGCGAGCGTCTCCTCACCGACCGCTGGCGCGAGCTGACCGGCTGAACCGCGCCGCCGCGCGCCGGACCGAGGCGCGCGGCGCGGCGCGTCTGCTGAGGCCGTGCCGACCGGCGGACGCCGCCCCGGGCGCCTCGACCGAGAAGGGCGCGCCGCGGGCGCTTCTAGCCCTGGGGCTGCTCCTGGGGCGGCTCCTCCTCGAGCAGGTCGTCGAATTCGCCGTCCTTCACCCCGGCGACGAAGGCGTCCCACTCGGCCTCGGTGAAGTAGAGGATCGGACCGTCGGGGTTCTTGGCGTCGCGCATCACGACGGCCCGGTCGCCGAACTCCTTGTGGTCGACGGGCACGTCCTTGCCATCGATGAACTCGATGATGACGCCGTCGCTGAGCACCGGCTGCTGCTCGGTCACTGGCACACCTTTTCCGTCCCAGGGGTGGTCGGCCTCCAGGCTAGCCCGGCCGTGAACGCACCGTCAGGGTTCCGCGACGGTACGGAGACCTGCCCCGCGCGGGCCGCGGACGAACGCGGTCGAAGCGGACACGGCGGCCGAGGCGCGCCGACGCCCGCGGGCTCACAGGTCGTGCAGGAGGCGGGCGGCGACGGTCTCCAGCCGGGCCTGGGACTCCTCGGCGGTGGCGCGGCCGCGCAGGATCTCGATCATCTCCATCGTCCACACGCTGGTCAGCGCCCGGACCACGGTGCGGCGCCGGTCGTCCTCGGGGACGTCGGCGCCGGGGCCCGCGGCGGCGCGCAGCAGCAGGGCGGTGAGGCGGTCGCCGATGTCGGTGCGCACGTCCGACAGCAGCAGGGAGCGGATCAGCGCGTCGGCCAGCTCCGGCTCGCGCATCAGCCCCCGGGTGGCGCGCATCAGCACCTCCACCGCGCGGCCGGCGGGGGAGTCGTTCCGCGGCGGGCGGCGTTCGACGCTGCCCTCCAGCAGGTCCAGCTCCTCGCCGACCACCGCCACCACCAGGTCCATCTTGGACGGGAAGTAGCGGTAGAGCGTGCCGAGCGCCACGCCCGCGCGCTCGGCCACGGTGCGCATCTGCATGGCCTCCACGCCGCCGCGCGAGGCCAGCGCGGCGGCGGCCTGCACGATGCGGCGGCGGCGCTGCAGCTGGCCGCGGGAGCGGCCGCCCTGCCGACCCGCACCGCCCGCCGTGTCGTCGGTGATCGTCGGCTCTGCGGTCACGGTCGCTTCCCTTCTCGCGCGCGGGCCCGCCCGGCGGGCCGCTCACCCCTGTGCGGGCCCCAGCCTACCCTCCGGCGAGAACCTGTTATCCCCTTTGGTCGCGACGGCGCCGTCGTCTCCTGACATCCCCTGGACACCGACTAGAATCTGTTCTAGTTTCGCGCCGTGGGAGCCGGTACGACGGGTGGAAGGCGGACGCGGCGGTGACCGTGGCGGCGATGCTGGCGGCGCGGGCCGCCGACGACCGGCCCGGGCTCCGGCGCGCCGAGGGCGGCCGCGCCCGGACGTGGCGGCAGACGGTCGCCGAGTGCGCCGCCCGGGCCGCCTGGCTGGCCGCCCGCCCGCGGCCCGCGGACCGCCCCGTGCACGTGGGCGCGTTGCTGGACAACGTGCCCGAGATGGTGTTCCTGCTGGGCGGCGCCGCGCTGTCGGGGTCCGTGCTCGTCGCGCTCAACACCACCCGCTCGGCGGTCGAGCCGGCCGGGGACGCCGCACGCGCCGACTGCGACCTGCTCGTCACCGAGGCCGCGCACGCCGACCTGGCGGCCGCCGTCGGCGCGGCGACCGGCCGCCCGGCGACTTCGACGCCGACGCGTTCGCCGCCTTCCTGCGCGGCCGCGCCGACCTGGGCCCCAAGTGGCCGCCCCGGTACGCGCGGGTCGCCCGGGAGCTGCCCGCCACCGCGTCCAACAAGATCCTCAAGCGGCGGCTGGCCCGCGAGGGCCGGCGCCCCCGCGACCCGGTGTGGTGGCGGCCCGGCCGGGAACTGGTCTACCGCCGGATGACGCCGCGGGACGAGGCCGCCCTGCGCGCCGAGTTCGCCCGCCGCGGGCGGCTCCGCCTGCTGGACCCCGAGCCCTCGCCGAAAGGGAGCGACTGACGTGGACTTCGACCTCGACGAGACCCAGCGGGAGCTGCGGGACCTGGCCGCCGACGTGCTCGCGCGCGAGGCGTCCCAGGAGCGGCTGGAGGCGTTCGAGAAGAGCGGCGCCCCCTACGACGAGGCCGCCTGGAAGGCGCTCGCGCGGACCGGGCTGCTCGGCGCGTGCCTGCCGGAGGAGGCGGGCGGCGCCGGGCTCGGCCCCGTGGAGATGGCGGTGATCCTGCGGGAGGTCGGCGCGCACGTGGCGCCCGTTCCCGCGTACGCGGCGCTCGCTCTGGCCGCCGTCCCGATCGCCCGCCACGGCACGCCCGCCCAGCGCGCGCTGCTGGCGCCGCTGAACGAGGGCGAGACCGTGCTGACCGGCGCCTTCCGGGAGGTCGGCCCGTCCGGCGCCGTCACCGCCGCCGCCCGCCGCGACGGCGACGGCTACGTGCTGGACGGCGTGAAGACGTTCGTGCCGTACGCGAAGGAGGCGTCGCACATCCTCGTCCCGGCCCGCCTGGACGGCGGGGACGTCGAGGTGTTCCTCGTGGACCCCGGCCAGGCGGAGCTGACCCCGCAGCCGTCGGCGACCACCGAGCCGCTGTGGCGCGTGGCGCTGGCGGGCGCGCGGGTCGGCGCGGACGCCCTGCTCGGCGGCGGCACCCGCGGAGAGGCCTGGCGGACGACGCGGCGCTCCGCCGTCGCGGGCGCGGTGGCCGTGGCGTCCGGTGTCATCGACAGCGCGCTCTCGCTGACCACCGGCCATGTCAAGACCCGCGAGCAGTTCGGCCGGCCGCTCGCGCGGTTCCAGGCCGTCACCATGCAGGTCGGCGACGTCTACATCGCCAAACGCGCGCTGGACGTGGCCATGTGGGCGGGGGTGTGGCGGTTCGCCGAATCGATGCCCGACGCCGACGAGGTGCTGGCGGTCGCCGCGTACAACGCCTGCGACCCGGTGCCGCGCGCCCTGTACACCTGCCAGCACCTGCACGGCGGCATCGGACTGGACGTCACCTACCCGCTGCACCGCCGGTTCGCCTGGGGCAAGCAGGTCGCCCACCTGCTCGGCGGCGCCGAGGAGCAGCTCGACGCGCTCGGCGCGCTGCTCGCCCCCGCAGCCGAGGACGGCGCCGAGAAGCCCGCCGCGACCGCCACCGCCGGGAACTGAGGAGCGTCACGCGTGTTCATCGACCTCACCGACGAGCAGAAGAAGCTGCGCGCCGAGCTGCGCGAGTACTTCCGCCACTGCCTGACCCCCGAACAGCGGGCGCAGATCGCCGACGACCCGTTCGGCACCGCCTACATGGAGCACTGCAGGCGGCTCGGCCGCGACGGCATGCTCGGCGTGGCGCTGCCCAAGGAGTACGGCGGACGCGGCTACGGCCCGGTCGAGCAGCAGATCTTCGCCAATGAGATCGCGCGCGCCGAGGTCCCGTATCCGCTGATCACGCTGAACACGGTGGCGCCGACGCTCCTGCGGTACGGCACCGACCGGCAGAAGGAGATGTTCCTGCCGCGCATCCTGGCGGGCGAGTGCCACTTCGCGATCGGCTACAGCGAGCCGGGCGCGGGCACCGACCTCGCCTCGCTGCGGACCACGGCGGTCCGCGACGGCGACCACTACGTCGTCAACGGGCAGAAGGTCTTCACCTCGGGCGCCCACTACGCCGACTACATCTGGCTGGCCGCGCGCACCGACCCCGACGCCCCGAAGCACAAGGGCATCTCCATGCTGATCGTGGACTGCCGCGACCCGGGCTTCTCGTGGACGCCGATCGTCACCATGGACGGCCGCCACCACACCAACGCCACCTACTACCAGGACGTGCGCGTCCCGGCCGACATGCTGGTCGGGGAGGAGAACAAGGGCTGGGACCTCATCGTCGACCAGCTCAACCACGAGCGGGTCACGCTCGGCCCGGCGGGCAACATCGGCCACGTCTACGACCGGTTCGAACGCTGGGCCCGGACCGCCCGGGGCCGCGACGGCAGGCCGCTCATCGAGCATCCGGACGTGCGCCGCGCCGTCGCCCGCGTCCACGTCTACCTGCGCGTCAACGAGCTGCTCAACTGGCAGGTCGCGGCCGGCCAGAACCTGGGCTGGCTGGGCGCGCCGGACGCGTCCGCCACCAAGATCTACGGGTCGGAGCGGATGCAGGAGGTCGGCCGGATCGTCGGCGACGCGCTGGCCCGGTTCGGCGACCCGGGCGACCCGGCCACCGCCGAGTTCATGCGCGTGGTCGACCACGGCGTCAAGGGCGCGGTCGTGCTCACCTTCGGCGGCGGCGTCAACGAGGTGCAGCGCGAGATCATCGCGATGCTCGGCCTCGGGCTGCCGCGCGCGCCCCGGTAAGAGGAGGCACCCATGACGACGACGCGGGAGGCGGCCGCGGAGCCGTCCCTCCACGACCGGCTGACCGAGCTGGCGGACCGGCTCGCCGCCGCGGGCGAGCGGCCGGCGCCGCCCTGCCCGGACGCCGTGAACGCCGCGATGATCCGCAACTGGGCGCAGGCGCTCGGCGACCCCGGCGACTGGTCGCGGGTCGCGCCGCCCGCGATGATCCAGGTCTGGTCGATGCCGGGTCTCGTCCCGGCGGCGCCGGAAGGCGGGCCGGGGGCGGCCGACCGGGCGAGGAACCCGGCCGACGAGGTGCTGCGGCTGCTGAACGAGAACGGCTACACCGGCGTGGTCGCCACCGACTGCGAGCAGACCTACGACCGGTACGTGCGGGTCGGCGAGCGTCTGCGGTCGGCCATGCGGTTCGGCGGACTGACCGGGCCGAAGAAGACCGCGATGGGCGAGGGCTACTTCGTCACCTGGCGCCAGACCTGGTACGCCGAGGACGGCGCGCGGGTCGCCGAGATGCTGTTCCGCGTGCTGAAGTTCCGGCCGCGCGAGCGCCGCGGCGGCTCCGGGGCCGGCGGGCCGGTCCGACCGGCGACGAGCCTGGACACCGCGTTCTTCTGGGAGGGCGCCAAGGCCGGCGAGCTGCGCATCCAGCGGTGCGCCGACTGCGGGCGGCTGCGCCACCCGCCCGGGCCGATGTGCCCGTCCTGCCACTCGGTCGAACGGGACCACGTCGTGGCGAGCGGCCGCGGCCGCGTGCACAGCTACGTCGTGCACCACCACCCGCCCGTCCCCGGGCGGACGGCGCCGTTCGTCGTCGCCGTCATCGACCTGGAGGAGGGCGTGCGGGTCGTCGGCAACGTGCTGCGCTGCGCCCCGGACGAGGTGGAGATCGGCATGCCCGTCCGCGTCAAGTTCGAGCGCGTCGACGACGACCTCACCCTGCCGCAGTGGATCCCCGCCGACGCGCCCGAGGACGAGCCGTCCGCCGAACCCGAGCAGCCCGCCCTGCTGGAGATTCCGCTGACGCCCACCTTCGTCATCGCCACGGCCCTGGCCACGCGGGACTTCACGCCCGTCCACCACGACACCGCGCTGGCCCGGGCGCAGGGCGCCAAGGACATCTTCCTCAACATCCTCACGACCATGGGCCTGGTGCAGCGCGCGGCCCTGGCCGCCGTCCCCGGCGCCGTGCTGAAGGGCATCGCCGTGCGGCTCGGCGTCCCCGCCTACGCGGGCGACACGCTGCGCCTGTACGCCGAACGCGCCGACGCGGCGACGCTCAAGGTGCGCGGCGCGGTGAGCCTCGGGGACCACGTGACCGCCACCGTCACGCTCAGGGAGGGCGCGTGAACGTCTCCGGGAAGGCCGCGATCGTCGGCATCGGCGCGACCGAGTTCTCCAAGCGGTCGGGACGGTCGGAGCTGCGGCTGGCCGCCGAGGCGTGCCTGGCCGCGATCCGCGACGCCGGGCTGGAGCCGTCCGACGTGGACGGGCTCGTCACCTACGCCGCCGACACCAGCTCGGAGATCGCCGTGCAGCGCGAGCTGGGCATCCCCGGCCTGCGGTTCTTCTCCCGCGTCGACTACGGCGGCGGCGCGGCGTGCGGGACGGTCGCGCACGCGGCGATGGCCGTCGCGACCGGACAGGCCGACGCGGTCGTCTGCTACCGGGCGTTCAACGAGCGCTCCGGGCACCGGTTCGGCCAGGCCGGCCGCTCCGTCCGCGCCGATTCCATCGGGCTGGAGTTCTCCTGGCACCTGCCGTACGGGTTCGCCACCCCCGCCGCGTGGGTCGCGATGCAGGCCCGCCGCTACATGCACGAGTACGGCGCGACCGGCGAGGACTTCGGCCGCGTGGCGGTGGCCATGCGGCGGCACGCCGCCACCAACCCGAAGGCGTGGTTCCACGGGCGGCCCATCACCTTGGAGGACCACCAGGCCTCACGGTGGATCGTGGAACCGCTGCGCCTGCTGGACTGCTGCCAGGAGTCCGACGGCGGCGTGGCGCTCGTCGTCACGTCCGCGGAGCGCGCCAAGGACCTGCCGCATCCGCCCGCCGTCGTGACCGCCGCGGCACAGGGCACCGGGCCCGACCAGATGATGATGTTCGGCTACTACACCGGCGACCTGGCGGCGCTGCCCGCCATGCGCCGGGTCGGCGCGGAGCTGTGGCGCCGGTCCGGCCTGGGGCCCGGCGACATCCGCACCGCGATCCTGTACGACCACTTCACCCCGTTCGTCCTGATCCAGTTGGAGGAGCTGGGGTTCTGCGGGCGGGGCGAGGCCAAGGACTACGTCAAGGACGGCGGCATCGAGCTCGACGGACGGCTGCCCGTCAACCCGCACGGAGGGCAGCTGGGGGAGGCGTACATCCACGGGATGAACGGCGTCGCCGAGGCCGTCCGCCAGATCCGCGGCACCTCCGCCAACCAGCTCGACGGCGTCGACCATGTCCTGGTGACGGCCGGAACCGGCGTCCCGACGAGCGGCCTGATCCTCAGCGCGCCCTGACCGCCGGGACTAACCGTCGTTGCGCCCGGTGTCGCCGCCGCCGGGTTCGGGCCGCGGGGCGCGCTTCGGCGCGAAGTTCAGGCCCTGCTCGAGGATGGCGAAGGCGTCGTCGACCGCGTCCGACAGCCGCGCGTAGCCCATCCGCGGCGAGCGCATCGCGTCGGTCGCGGCGCGGAACGCGCACGCCGTGGCGGCGGCGACCACGTGCGGCCGCAGGTCGGTCTCGGGGTCGGTGCCCATGCGCTCGGCGACCAGGCGGGTCAGCTCGGCCTGCTTCTTCTGCGCCAGCTCCAGGCTGCCCGCCATGAGGGTGGGGCTGGCGGCGGTCAGGTCGAGCATGCACCGGAACCGCTCCGGGTCGAACCCCAGATCGCCCCGCTCGGCCGCGCGCGTGGCCTCCACCGCGACGCGGCGCAGCGCGGTCAGCACGGGCTCGTCGGCGAACCGCTCCGCCGCCATCCGCATGATCACGTCGTGCTGCTCCTCCTGGAAGGTCAGCGCGACGTCCTCCTTGGAGGCGAAATAGCGGAAGAAGGTGCGGGGCGACACGTCGACGGCCTCGGCGATCTCGTCGACGGTGGTGGCGTCGAACCCCTTCTCGGCGAACAGCCGGAACGCCGCGTCCACCAGCGCCTCCCGGGTCCGCCGCTTCTTGCGCTCGCGGCGGCCCACCGGTTCCGTGTCCGCGGAGCGGACCCGCGGACCGGCGGGACGGGCCTCGGGAGCGGTCGCGGTCATGAACGAATCGTAACCAGCCTGTCATCTGCTGCCAACCGAACCGGAACACGGCGCCCGTCTTCCCCGAGGGCCCGTATGCGCGGCGCGGGGCCGTCATAGACTTGGCCGCCGGACGGAGGGGGACAGAGGTCATGGGCAAGCACAGCAAACCGCCCACGCGTCCCTGCCCTGGTTGCCAAGGCACGGGCACGCACAGGGGCCACACGTGCGGAGTCTGCCGGGGCGAGGGGCGGATATGACGGCCTACCCCCCGGACGACTGCACCTTCGAGGTCACCTACACCCTCGGCAAGCGCGGCATGGGGCAGGAGTCCTTCCCCGACGTGTACGCCCTCGGCCGCTGGTTCAAGGAGATGGAGCGCCGCGGCGCGTTCGCGCCCGAGGACTTCCAGACGCCCGACGAGGACGGCCGCAACGGCTACCGGATCGTGTGCGTGACCGACAGCGAGCGCGTGCCGATCAGCTACTTCCATCCTCGCCTGGTGATGGGCCGCATCGAGGGCGCCCGCTAGCCTCCCGGATCCCCGCTCAGTCCTGGGCCGGGCTCGGCGTCGGGTTGGACGTCGGCGTGGGGCTGGACGGCGGCTCGGGCGACCCGGTGGCGGGCGGGCTCGACGGCGGCGTCGAGTCGCCGGGCTCGGGCTCCTCGGGCGTCGTCGACGGCTGGGTCGACGGCGGGGTCGACGGCGGGCTCGACGGCGGTGGCGTGGTGGTCTGCGTCGGGGACGACGGCGTGGCCGACGGCGTGCCGGGCGAGGTCGACCCCGGTGCGGACGGGCCGCCCGTCGCGGTGCGCCGCTCGTCCGGCGCGGACGAGCCGACGCCTCCGCCGGACGGTGCGCCGCCCGGCGTCCACGACCCGACGGACCCGCCCGGTCCGCCGGGGGCGGACGGCAGCGCCGGTGCGGTGCTCTGGGTGAACGGGCCTGTGGTCAGGCCGTCGCGGGACGCCTCGCCCGTCGCCGAGGGCGACCCGTCGGCGGGCCGCGCCGAGCCCGCCTGGGTCCGATCGCTGCGCGACGTCGGCACGAGCTCGGCCGTGCCGCCGCCCTTGGACGTCGGCCACGTCAGCACCATGCCCACCACCGCGGCGGCGGCCGCCGCCAGGCCCGCGGCGGCGCCGACCTTCCCGGCCTTGCGGCGGGCGCCGGCGGGCGCGGCGTTCCGGGCGTCCTCCGATCCGATGACGACCAGCGGGCTGGTGGTGGTGACGCTCGACACCGGCCGCCGCGCCTCGGCCTCGCAGGCGGCCAGGACGCGGCCGCGCAGCCCCCGCGGAGGCCGGGCGGGCGCGCGGCGGGCCAGAAGCTGGGGGAGCCGCCCCTTCTCGAACGCGGCGATGACCTCCATGTGGGCCGGGGTGGCCGCGGGGGCGCGCATCAGCCCGTCGAGGACGGCGCGCTCCAACCGGGTGCGGGCGGCGTGCAGCAGCCCTCGCGCGGTGTCGGGCGCGACGCCCATGACCCGGGCGATGTCGTCGATCTCCAGCCATTCGCCCGCCCACAGCAGCAGCACCTCGCGCTGGTCGGCGCGCAGGCGCGCGGCGGCGCGCAGCAGCGGGTCGCCCTGCCGGGCGGCGGCCGGTCCTCCCGGGCGTCCGTACTGCGCCGCGCCGTCGAAGGCGGAGTCGGGCAGCCCGGCCAGGGCGCCGCGCTCCATGCAGGCCGAACGGGCGAGCGCGTACAGCCACAGCACGGCGTCGCCGCGCGGCGGGTGGCGCACCGCCGCGACGAACGTGCCGATGACCGCGTCCGCCGCCGCCCGGTCGCCGAGCAGCGACCAGCAGTAGGCGTACAGGCGGGCGGCGTGCGCGTCGTACAGGGATCCCGGGTCCGCGCGCATCGTTCCTCCGTCGTGACCTGGGCCGACCCCCAGGCTTGACAAAACGGTGGGAATGGGACTCTAGTGCAATCTGCGGCGCAGTGGGTAGTTGGGATGATTTCACCAACTTTTGTGAAGATTGCCGGATAGGTGATCCGGTTCACCGGGGAAGGCTTGGAGACCGTTGCGGAGGACGGTCTCACAGAGGGGGTCCCCGGTGGTCCACCTGACCGTGGACGACGTCTACCAGTACACGCGCGGCGTCTGCTTCAAGAAGGGCCCGCCCGGCACCGTCGGCGCCGAGACCGAGTGGCTGGTGCTCGACGGCGCCGCGCCCGGCGCGCACGTTCCCACCGCCCGACTGCGCGCCCTGCTCGACCGGGCGGGACCGCCGCCGCGCGGCAGCCTCATCACCTACGAGCCGGGCGGGCAGCTGGAGCTCAGCTCCGCGCCGTGCCCCGGCCTCGGCGATCTGCACCGCGCCCTGACCGCCGACATCGCGCACGTCCGCGACGCGCTCGCACCCGACGGGCTCGTCCTGGACGGGCACGGCATCGACCCCGTCCGGCGCCCGCTGTTCCAGGCCGAGCATCCGCGCTACCGGTCCATGCGCCGCTACTTCGACCACGGCGGCTTCACCGAGACGGGCATGGCGATGATGTGCTCGTCCGCCTCGGTGCAGGTGTGCCTGGACATCGGCGCCGACGCCGCCGACGCGGACCGGCGCTGGCGCCTCGCCCACGCGCTCGGCCCGGTGCTCGTCGCCGCGTTCGCCAACTCGCCGGTCCGGGCCGGGCGCCGCACCGGCCTGCGGTCCACCCGCCAGGCCGTCTGGGCGGCCCTGGACCCGTGCCGCACCGGACCCGTCCTGCGGCCGGGAGCCGACGGCGACCCCGCCGAGGCGTGGGCCCGGTACGCGCTGGACGCCCGCGTCATGGTGATGCGCACCGCCGACGGAGGGTGGGTCGCCGACCCCGGCATGACGTTCCGCGAATGGCTGGCCGAGGGCCGGCCGACGCTGGACGACCTCGTCTACCACCTGTCCACCCTGTTCCCGCCGGTGCGGCCGCGCGGCTGGCTGGAACTGCGCATGATCGACGCGCTGCCCGGGGCGTACTGGGCGGTCCCCGTCGCCGTCGCCACCGCCCTGCTGGACGACGCGCGCGCCTCGGCCGCCGCCGAGGCCGCCGCCGAACCGGTCGCCGACCGGTGGGACACCGCCGCCCGGGCGGCGCTCGCCGACCCCGAGTTGGCCAAGGCCGCGCGGGACTGCTTCCACGCCGCGCTCGACGCCCTGCCCCGCCTCGGCGCCCGCCACCTGATCCCGCTCGTGGAGGAGTACGCGTCGCGCTATGTCGAGCGCGGCCGATGCCCCGCCGACGACATCACCGACGGCATCACCGACGGCATCGCCGTCGGCGGTGCCCACTGCGACGCCGGCGGTGTCACCGAGGACATCGCCGCTTCCCTCGCGCCTCACCGCCCCGACGAACCGACCCGTGAAGGGACGAGCCATGCCTCCGCTGAACTCGCTTGACGAGGACGCGCTGAAAGAACTGATCGCAACCGAGCTCGAAGCGGTGCGCCACCGCAGCCTGGGCCTGACCACCGACGTACTGGACGGGCCGGAGCTGACCGCCCAGGTGTCCCCCCTGATGTCGCCCCTGGTCTGGGACCTGGCGCACGTCGGCAACTACGAGGAGCTGTGGCTGCTGCGCGCCGCCGCGGGCGTCGAGCCGATGCGCCCTGAGATCGACGACCTGTACAACGCGTTCGAACACCCCCGTTCCGAACGCCCACGGCTGCCGCTGCTGCCGCCCGACGAAGCCCGCGACTACATCGCCGCCGTGCGGGCGAAGGTGCTGGACTCGCTGGGCTCGGTGCGATTGAACGGCTCCAGCCCGCTGACCGTGAACGGGTTCGTCTACGGCATGGTCGTGCAGCACGAGCACCAGCACGACGAGACCATGCTGGCCACGCACCAGCTGCGCAAGGGCGCCCCCGCCCTGCTCGACCCGCCGGGGACGCCGCCCCCCGTCCGCGACGCCGCGCCGGCGGACGAAGTGTTCATCGAGGCGGGACCGTTCGAGATGGGCACCTCCGACGACCCGTGGGCGTACGACAACGAACGTCCCTGCCACATCGTCGACCTGCCCGCGTACTACATCGACACCGAGCCCGTCACCAACGCCGCGTACCTCTCCTTCATGGAGGCCGGTGGCTACGACAGCCCCGAATGGTGGCACCCCAAGGGCTGGGAATGGCGGTGCGCCAGCGGCAAGCGCGCCCCGGCGTTCTGGATTCGGGAGGGAGGCCAGTGGCTGCGCCGGCGCTTCGGCAAAGTCGAACCGGTGCCGATGGACGAGCCTGTCCAGCACGTGTGCTGGTATGAGGCCGACGCCTATGCCAGGTGGGCCGGCAAGCGGCTGCCCACCGAGGCCGAATGGGAGAAGGCAGCGCGCTGGGACCCCGACACCGGCCGCTCCCGCCGCTACCCCTGGGGCGACGAGTACGAGGAAGGCCGCGCCAACCTGGGCCAGCGCATGCTCCATCCCTCACCGGAGGGGTCGTTCCCCTCGGGGGCGTCCGCGTACGGGGTGCGGCGCCTCATTGGGGACGTGTGGGAGTGGACGTCCACCGACTTCCGCGGTTACCCGGGCTTCCGGTCGTTCCCCTACAAGGAGTACTCCGAGGTCTTCTTCGGCCCCGACTACAAGGTGCTGCGCGGAGGGTCCTGGGCCACGCACCCGCTCGCCGTACGCGGCACGTTCCGCAACTGGGACTTCCCCATCCGCCGCCAGATCTTCACCGGGTTCCGCTGCGCGCGTGACGCGGAGAGCAACTGATGTGCCGCCACGTGGGATACCTCGGGGCGCCGGTGACGTTGCACTCCCTCATGTACGAGGGGGAGTACTCGTTGGAGCGCCAGTCCTACGCGCCGCGCATGACGCAGGGGAACCTGCTCAACGCCGATGGGTTCGGCGTGGGCTGGTACCACGAGGGCGAGGCCGTCCGTTTCCGCAGGGCGCAGCCCATCTGGACGGACCAGTCCTTCCGGGAGGTCGCGCGGGTCGTGACGTCCGGGTGCGCGGTGGCCGCCATCAGGTCCGCGACCGTCGGCTTCCCCGTGGACGAGAGCAGCGCCCAGCCGTTCCGCGACGGGCGCCGTCTGTTCAGCCACAACGGCGTGGTGGAGGGGTTCGGGGGCGTCGAGGCCAAACTGCGCGACCTGGCCGGGGACCTCGCGCCCATACCCGACGCGCGCGCCCCCGTCGACTCGGCGCTGCTGTTCGCCCTGGCCGCCCGCCGCTGGCGCGAGGGCGCGTCCCTCGGCGAGGGCCTCGCCGCCGTGGTGCGCACCGCGGCCGCGCTCGCCCCCGGCCGCTACAACCTGCTCGCCGCCGACGGCGCCGCGCTCGCCGCCACCACATGGGGCGACTGCCTGCACGTCCGCGCAAGCCCCGACGCGGTGTGGCTGTCGTCCGAACCCCTCGACGAGTCCGGATGGCGGGCCGTGCCCGACCGTTCCCTGGTGACCGCGGACTTCTCCGGCGTCCGCGTCACCCCGCTGTGAAGGAGGCGCCCGTGGACCGGTTCCTGACCGCCGACGACCTGGCCAAGTCGCTCCGCCGCGACGTGCGCGACGGGCTGACGGCGACGCCCAAGACGCTGCCGCCCAAGTGGTTCTACGACGAGCGGGGCAGCGCCCTGTTCGAGGAGATCACCCGGCTGGACGAGTACTACCCGACCCGCCGCGAACGGGAGATCCTCACCGCCCGCGCGTCCGACATCGCCGCCGCCACCGGCGCGGAGACGCTGCTGGAGCTGGGCGCCGGATCGGGGGAGAAGACCCGGCTGCTGCTGGGCGCGCTCAACGGCACGCTGCGCTCCTACGTCCCAGTGGACGTCAGCGGCGACTTCCTCGCCGAGGCCGCCGCGCGGATCGCCGCCGACCACCCGGGCCTGGCGGTGCGCGCCGTCGTCGCCGACTACGAGCAGCACCTGCACCTGCTGCCGGGCGGACGGCGACGGCTGATCGCGTTCCTGGGCGGGACGATCGGCAACATGGCCTCGGCCGCCCGCGTCGGCTTCCTCGGCCGCCTGCGCGCGGGCATGGGCGACGGCGACGCGCTGCTGCTCGGCGCCGACCTGGTCAAGGACCCCGCGCGCCTCCTGCGCGCCTACGACGACGCGGCCGGGGTCACCGCCGAGTTCAACCGCAACGTGCTGCGCGTCATCAACCGGGAGCTGGACGCCGACTTCGACCCCGACGCCTTCGCGCACGTCGCGCTGTGGGACGCGGAGGAGGAGTGGATCGAGATGCGGCTGCGCTCGACCCGCGACCAGGCCGTCCGGATCGGCGGGCTGGACCTGGAGGTGTCGTTCGCGGCGGGGGAGGAGATGCGCACCGAGATCTCCGCCAAGTTCCGCAGGGAGCGCCTGGAGGCCGAGCTGGGCGCCGCGGGGCTGTCCATCGCCGAGTTCTGGACCGACCCCGCGGGCGACTTCTCCCTGTCCCTCGCCCGGCCCGTGTGACCGTGCCGTGTGACTGTGCTGTATGACCGTGCCGTATGACCGCCCGTGCGACGGGCGGCGGTCAGGCGGTGGCCCGCGAGGGGGCCGCCAGGTGCAGGCGCCGCAGGGCCTCCACCAGGCGGACGGCGATGTAGCGGTGGCCCTCCACCGTCGGGTGCACGCCGTCCTTCTGGATGAACACGGCGGCGTTGCCGGTGCCGGCGTTGCGGTTCCCGGTGATCCACCGCTCGGCGATCGGGTCGATGAACGGCACCTTCAGCTGCGCGGCCACGCCGCGCAGCTGGTCCCGCACCGCGAGCGCGGCGGGCGGCGGGGTGTCGTTGCCCCACAGCGGCCCGATCAGCACGATGCGGGTGCCCGGCCAGCGCTGCCGCGCCCGGGTCAGCAGGTCGCGGGCGGCCGGGCCGACCTGCGCCCTGGGCAGCCGCGCGTCGTTGTGCCCGCCGGAGACGATCAGCAGGTCGGGCGCCGGACGCCAGCCGAGCTGGCTTTCGAACATGGTCCCGAACGGCGTCTTGGCGGAGCCGCCCTGCACGAACCCGGTGCCGGCGCGGCCGCCGACGATCACCTGCCAGCCCAGCAGCCGCGCGGTCGCCGAGGCGTACGTGGTCTCGACGAGGCTGCCGCGCTCTCCGACCGTGTAGCTGTCGCCCAGGAACATCACCACCGGGGCGCGCGGCGCGACCGACGGCGAGGCGGCGGGCGAGGTCGCGGTGCTCGACCGGGCGGGCTCGGAGAACGCGCCACAGCCCGAGGTCAGCAGGGCGCCGAGGCACAGCGTGGCGATCGCCGCGCCGCGGCGGGCGCGGCGAGAAGTCATGAAGTGACCACCATTTCTCCGGGGGACGGAACGAATACTACTGAGAACGTCACCTCCGGCGTAGCGGTCTTTTCGGACATGTGGCGTTCATCGGCGGCTCACGCGCGCGACGCGGAACCGCCATCCGCCGGCGCCAGCCTTACCGCGCGTGAATCGACGCGACCGGCTGCGGGAACTCGATCTGCTGCGCTTCGCCGCGGCCATGGCGGTGCTGCTGTACCACTTCACCGGATTCGGCGGCTCGGGCCCGTGGCCGGAGCCGGCGCGGGACGTGTTCCCCGCCCTGGGCCAGGTCACCCGGTACGGCTATCTGGGCGTCGACCTCTTCTTCATGATCAGCGGCTTCGTCATCCTGATGAGCGCCTGGGACCGCGGGCCCGGCGAGTTCGGGATCTCACGAGTGGCCCGGCTGATGCCCGCCTACTGGTTCAGCGTGCTGTTCGGCGGGGCCGTCCACCTGGTGTTCGGCCTGGGCAAGGGCGTGCCCGGGCTGGTCGTCCCCAACCTGACCATGCTCCAGTCCGGCCTGGGCCTGGACAACGTGGACGCCGTCTACTGGACGCTCTGGATCGAGCTGCACTTCTACTTCCTGGTGGCGCTGCTGGCCGCCAAGGGCATCACCTACCGGTCCTGCCTGGCGTTCATGGCCGCGTGGCTGCTGTGCGGGGTGTTCGCCGACGAGGCGGAGAACCGGTTCCTGCAGGTCATGCTGGTGCCGACGTGGAGCCCGTACTTCATCGCGGGCATGGCGCTCTATCTGATCCACCGGTTCGGGCCGACCCTGCTGCTGTGGGGGTACGTGGCGGCGGCGTGGCTGCTGGCCGCGCACTGGGCCGCCTGGCGCACCGACGTCGCGTTCAAGGGCGCCGACGAGGTCGCGGCGGCGGCCGCCGTCGGCGGGATCTTCCTCGTCATGATCCTGGTGGCCACCGGGAAGCTGGCCTGGCTGCGCTGGCGCGGCCTGACCGTGCTGGGCGCGCTCACCTACCCGCTGTACCTGATGCACTCGCAGATCGCGCTGCCGCTCCTGGAGCGGGTCTACCCGTCCCTGGACCGCTGGACGGCCCTCGCGCTCGTCACCGCCGCGTCCCTGCTGGCGGCCTTCGCGGTGTACCGGCTGGTCGAGCGGCCCGCGCAGAGGTGGCTGCGCCGCCGGCTGCGTGAGGCGCTCGTTCCGTTGCGCACGTCGACCCGGGAGCGGACCGGGCGCACCGCCTCGGCTTCGCGCCCGGCGGACACCGACCTCGTCGGCACCGCCGGCCGGTCCACGCCGATGGGGTGAACGGACGGGGCGGCCAGGCCTGCGGCTTCTCTCGTCCGGAGGGCTGCGTCTTCGCAGGCCGGAGGCAGTCACGGCTGCGCCTCCGCGACGCGGCGGACGATTTCGTGGACGCGGGGTGTGACGTCACCGGCCATTCCGACGCTGGGAGAGGCAGGGGCGGACCGTCCGACGGTGAGCGGGGATCGGGCGGCCCGCCCGCCAATGTTCAGGGCGACGTTCTGGACGACGTTCTGAGCGACGTTCTGAGCGACGCGGCTCAGGCGGGGTGCTCAGGCGGGAAGGTCCAGAGGACGCAGTTCGTCGGCGTAGCTGACGGACACGCGGCGCAGCACGCCGTCCTTGTCGATGGAGTACTGGCCGAGCCGCCACAACGGCGGCGAGTACGCGTGAATGGACACGCTGGTCTCGGCCACGCCCACGATCCGGTGGATGTGGTCGGGGCCGAAGCAGAACGACTGTCCTTCGGTGACGACCGTGCGGACGTGGTCGCCCCCGATCCGCGGGTTGCATTCCTCAAGGGCGCCCGACACGACCCGTACCGCCCCCGACGAGATGTCGTGGTCGTGCCAACCGGTGTCGTTTTGCGGGGTCCAGCAGAGCAGCCAGATGTCGACGTACTCGTCGCGGTGGAGCGAGGCGTAATGCCGCTTGTCGTCGGAGAAGGCGACGTGCTGCTGCCACAGTTCGGGCTCCTGCGCCAGAGCGTCGACCAGCTCGCGCAGCTCACGCTTGTCGAGCGTCCTGGCGGGCAGGGTCGCCAGACAGGACGAGGCACCGGGGGAAGTGGGGGTCAGCAGTGCCTCAGACGGCATTGGTTCACTCCTTTCCATCCAATAGGCGGTACGGGTTGGTGACACGAAAGGCGTGGTGTGCGGCGTCCCCTTGCATGAGGTCCGTGGGACGCGCGTAGGGGCGGTCAGAGCCGTGCACGACGACGTCGACCCCGAGTGCGCGGACGACGGCGTCCACGGCGCGCGGTCCGTAGGAGGAGGTCTCGACGAAGGCGTCCGGGTCCACCTCGCCCCTGCCGCCGCCCCTCGCGGCCAGGCGTTCACCGTGCACGGGGGCGAGCCCGGCCAGCAGGGCGAAGCACACTCGCAGGCGCGGATGGCGCGGACGGCCGAACGCGCGGAACGCGAACCAGGCGGCGTGCATCTGCTGCACGTAGGGCACGAGGGCCGTCCACCATGCCGGGACGTCGCCGTCCGGCCGCGGGGCGGGGCCGGGGTGGACGAACAGGGGCAGGCCGCGTCGCTCCAGAACGTCCAGCAGGGGCGCGCAGCGCGCGTAGCCGGCGGCGTCGGCCAGGGCGTCGGCGGGCAGCTGGAGGCCGACGAAGCCGCGGTCGAGGTCGCGGGCGAGCGCGTCCGCGTCGATCTCCCGCACGCATGCGGCCGCCCAGGCGCGGAACGGCGCGGGCAGCGCCGCGGCGCCCTCGTGGTAGGCGTCCAGCAGCGGCCGGGCCTGCTCCGGGGGCAGCCATTCGATACCCAGCGGTGAGGACAGTGAGACCAAAGCGATATCGAGTCCGTCGGCGGCGGCGAGCTCGGCGCGGCGGGACGGGTCGTGGTCGGCGGGGTCGACCTCGTACGGCGGCTCTCCGTGCAGGTGAAGCGTCCATCCGTCGAGGCGGGGCGGAGTGCGGCGGGCGCGGAGCGCCTCGATGAGAGGGGCGCCCCACAGGTGCTGGTGCACGTCCACACCGGGCATGCGGCTCCCCCCAGGCGCTGTCGACGGCTGCTGAACCGTATCAGTGAACCGATTCAGTGAACCGGTTCAGGAGGACGCGCGTCAAGTCGGGTCTCCGGACTGTCGGCGGCGCCCTCTAGGGTTGGGGTGTGCCCGACAGGCGCAAGCGCGCGACCATCCGAGAAGTGGCGCAGGCGACGGGGCTGTCGCCTGCGGCCGTCTCGTACGCGCTGCGCGGCATCCAGACGTCCGAGGAGACCCAGGAGCGGGTGCGCGCGGCGGCCGAGGAGCTCGGCTACGAGGCGCATCCGATCGCCCGCGCCCTGGCCAGCGGCCGCACCGGCATGGTCGGCCTGCTGTGCGGGTCGCTGGAGGACTACTGGCAGCAGTCCCTGGCCGTGGGCATCGGCCGGGCCCTGCTGGCCCGCGACCGCTACGCGCTCATCGTCGACGCCGTCGGCGACCCCGAGCGCGAGCTGGCGCTGGCCCGGCGGCTGCGCGACCAGCGCGTGGACGGGCTGATCGTCCAGCCGCTGGACCCGTCCGCGTCGCTGTGGGCCGAGCTGGCCGAGTCGCTGCCCGTGGTGTCGATCGGCGACGCGCTGGCGGGCGGCAACTCCCAGGGCGAGGTGGTGTTCGACAACCGGCGGGGCGTCACGCTGGCGCTGGAGCATCTGCGCGCGCTCGGGCACCGCCGCATCGCGGTGCTCACGCCCACCCTCTCCAGCACCCCGGACCGCCCCGCCGACGTGCACGTCAACGCCGAGGCCGAACGGCTCGCCCTGCAGGTCGACGTGGTCGTCGCGCCGCAGTCCCTGGCCGAGGCCACCGAGACGGCGCGGCGGATGCTGGCCGAGCCGCACCGCCCCTCGGCGGTGTTCTGCTTCTCCGACGTGATCGCCTACGGGGTGTACGCGGCGACGCGCGCGCTCGGCCTGAGCGTCCCCGGCGACGTGGCCGTGTGCGGCTACGACAACCATCCGATGTCGGCCCTGCTGACCCCGCCGCTCACCACCGTCGACTGGGACATCGACGGCATCGTCGACACGGCGGTCCGCCTCGTCGTGGACGTCATCGAGGAGCGCTCGCCGGTCCGCCGCGTCGTCTGCGAACCCGCCCTGCGCGTCCGCGAGTCCACCGGCCTCGGCTCCGCTCCGACATGACCGACCGCCCCGCCCGGCCCGACCACCGGACCCGGACCGGCGTCCGGCGCGCCGCCGGACGCCCGGCGGCCGGGCCCGGCGGGGGGCTAGGCGGCGGCCTGGCGGAGGATGCGGGCCAGACCCGGCAGCAGGTCGGCCGCGGCGGCGATGTCGGTGTCGAGGGGGCGGTCCTCGACGCGCGGGTCGAGCACGGCGGCGGACATGTCGAACGCCGACTTGAGCGGGCCGCCGGCGGGGGTGCGGCCCTGCAGACGCAGCGCCCGCACGGCGGCGACCAGCTCGCAGCCCAGCCCGATCCGGTACGCGCCGACCGCGTCGGTGGTGGCCCGGGCCGACTGCGTGGAGAAGCCCGCGTGCTCCTCCACGCCGCGCGACAGCACGGCGCTGCCCAGCGCGGCGGGCGTGGCGAGGCGGCGGACGTCGGCCAGCGCCGAGTGCGCCACGTACTCCAGGATCATGATCCCCGAGGACGCCTCGGTGGCGGCCTGGAACGGGGAGAGGCCGGTGAAGGACGGCTCGGCGAGCGTGCCGAGACGGGCGGCCGACAGCGCCATCGTCTGGAACAGCGCCGCCCGCACCGAGTCCAGGGCCAGCCCCACGTAGGCGGTGTGGAAGTTGCCGTTGTGCCAGACCGTGCGGCCCGCGACGTCGACGAGCGGATTCTCGGCCCGGGCGTTGATCTCGCGGGTGACGGTGTCCTCGGCGTACGCGGCGGCCTCCAGGGCCGGGCCGTGCACCTGCGGGAACGCGCGGTAGCCGTACGGGTCCTGGATGCGCGCGGGGACCGGCGCTTCGTAGGCCAGCAGCGTGCGCACGGCGTCCGCGACCTGCCGCTGACCCGGGTGCGGGCGCGCCTCCTGCACGGCCGGGGCGTACGGCTCCTCGGACCCGCGCACCGCGAACAGCGACAGCGCCGCGACGACGATCGAGGCGTCCAGCAGCTCGCGCAGATCGGTGACGGCCAGCGCGGCCTCGCCGAGCGTGGCGGCGTTGGAGCTGATGAACGCCAGCGCGTCCGCCGAGCGCAGCGTGAAGCCGGGCCCGCGCTCGGTCCCGCCGTCCGCGCCTCCGCCGCCGAGCCAGGCCCGCTCGCCCAGCAGGCACAGCGCCGTGGACGCCAGCGCGGTCAGGTCCCCGGTGCCGATCGCCCCGTACATCGGCACCGGCGGCAGCAGTCCCAGGTTGAGCACGTCGGCGAGGGCCTGCAGGACCCCCGGATCCACGCCCGAGCCGCCCGCGGCGATCTGGTTCAGCCGCACCGTCAGCATCGCCCGGACGATCTCGGGCGCGACCAGGGGGCCCGCGCCCGCGGCGTGGCTGCGCAGCAGCCGCAGGCCGTGCGCGTCGGCGTCCTCCCACTCGACGTCCACGACGCGGTTGGCGCCCACCCCGGTGGTGCGGCCGTACACCGGCTGCGCGGCCGCCACCTCCTGCGCCACCCGCCAGGCCGCGGCCGCGCGCTCCCTGCCGGCCTCGGCCACGGCGACGGTCACGTCGCCGCGTGCCGCCCGGGCCACCTGGGCACATGTCAGAGATGTGCCATCGATAACGATTCGGCTGTTTTCCACGCACTCAAGCTACTTTCTTTATTTTTCAGGTCGTTATGCTTCGGTGCACGGCATGGCCGGACCCGCGGCCATGGCCTTCAGCGGACGCGAGTGACTACCGTGAGGTAGGGACGGAAATCGACAGAGCGTGACGAAGCAGGCAGGCGCCCTCAGCGCGATGACACCGACCGGACACCGCGGCGTCGAGCCGACGCCCCCGAGGACGTGACCCCATTGATCACCTTTGCGGGCGTGACCAAGCGCTACCCCGACGGCACGGTGGCCGTCGACCACCTCGACCTGGAGATCCCGGCCGGGCGGATCACGGTGCTGGTCGGCCCGTCCGGCTGCGGCAAGACCACCACGCTCCGGATGATCAACCGGATGGTCGAGCCCACCGAGGGCACCGTGACGGTGGACGGACGGGACGTGCGCGGCGTCGACCCCGCCACCCTGCGCCGCGGCATCGGCTACGTCATCCAGCAGGCCGGGCTGTTCCCGCACCGCACCATCGTCGACAACATCGCGACCGTCCCGTACCTGCTGGGGTGGGACAAGAAGAAGGCCCGCGCGCGGGCGTACGAGCTGATGGAGCGCGTCGGCCTGGACCCGGCGCTGGCCCGCCGCTACCCCGCCCAGCTGTCGGGCGGCCAGCAGCAGCGGGTCGGCGTGGCCCGGGCCCTGGCCGCCGACCCGCCGATCATGCTGATGGACGAGCCGTTCAGCGCCGTCGACCCGATCGTGCGGGCCGGGCTCCAGGAGGAGTTCCTGCGGCTCCAGCGCGACCTGGAGAAGACGATCGTGTTCGTCACCCACGACATCGACGAGGCGGTCAAGCTGGGCCACCGCATCGCGGTCTTCCAGGTCGGCGGCGTCCTGGCCCAGTACGCCACCCCCGACGAGCTGCTGGCCCGGCCCGCCGACGACTTCGTCACCGACTTCCTCGGGGGCGAACGCGGCATCCGCCGCCTGCGCTTCTTCAAGGAGCTCGACGCCGAGGAGTCCGCCGGCGCCGCCGACGGCGGCGGGGCCGCGGCCCGCGCCGGCTCCGACGGGTCCGAGTCCGACCGCGCCGGGGACGCCGCGGCCGAGGGCGACGGCCGGACCGCGGCGGCGGAGCGGTGAGCGCGCCGTCGGCGGCCGCCGCCGACGGCGAGCCGCTCATCCGCTGGGACTGGATCGGGCGCAACCTCGACGGCGTCATCGCCGAGGCGTTCCGCGAGCACCTGGTGCTGTCGTTCACCCCGGTGCTGCTCGGCCTGCTGATCGCGCTGCCCCTCGGGCTGGCCTGCGCGCGCTGGTCGCGGCTCTACCCGGTGGTGCTGGCCGCCACCAGCGTGCTGTACGCGGTGCCCGCCATCGGCCTGTTCGTGATCTTCGTGGCGTTCACCCGGCTCACCTACGCGACGGTGATCGTGCCGCTGGCGCTGTACACCCTGTCGGTGCTGGTGCCGGCCGTGGTGGACGGGCTGCGGTCCGTCCCCGGCCACGTCCGCCAGGCCGCCGAGGCCATGGGCTACCGGCCGCTGCGGCGGCTGCTGCGGGTGGAGCTGCCCCTCGCGCTGCCGGTGGTGATGGCCGGGCTGCGGGTCGCCACCGTCGCCAACATCAGCCTGGTCAGCGTGGGCGCCCTCATCGGCATCGGCGGGCTGGGCCAGCTCATGGTCACCGGGATGAAGTGGCCCGGCGGCGGGTTCGCCACCC
The DNA here is from genome assembly GCA_003001795.1 of Actinomadura viridilutea. Taxonomy (GTDB): domain Bacteria; phylum Actinomycetota; class Actinomycetes; order Streptosporangiales; family Streptosporangiaceae; genus Spirillospora; species Spirillospora viridilutea. The sequence goes on from PVNI01000006.1 coordinate 98,027, forward strand.
CCATCATCGTGGCCATCGTGCTGATCATCCTGCTGGCGCTGGCGGCGGACCTGCTCCTGCTGCTCGTCCAGCGGCTGCTCACCCCGTGGGAGCGGGCCGGACGCGGCCGGCGGGGACGCGCGGCGGCCCGGGAGGCCGCCGCGCCGGGACGGGCGGCCGCCGGGGAAGGGGGCGCCGCGTGAACGTGATCTGGAACTCGCTGAGCTGGTTCGGCGAGCCGGGACGCTGGTCCGGCCCCGACGGCATCCCGACCCGGCTCCTGGAGCACCTGTGGTACTCGCTGCTCGCGTTCGCGATCACGGTGGCGATCGCGCTGCCGCTCGGCCTGGTGCTCGGCCATCTGCGGCGCGGCCGGGCCGCCGCGGCCGCCGGGTTCCTGGTGATGTCGTCGGCGAACGCGGCGCGCGCCCTGCCCACCCTGGGCCTGCTGATCCTCGCGGTGATCATGACGTCGGCCGGCGACCTGGTGCCGATCCTGATCCCGCTGATCGCCCTGGCGATCCCGCCCGTCCTGGTCAACGCCTACGCCGGGATCCAGCAGGTCGAGCCGGGGCTGCGGGACGCGGCCGAGGGCATGGGGATGACCGGGCGGCAGGTGCTGGCCCGGGTGGAGCTGCCGGTGGCGATGCCGCTGATCCTGCTGGGCCTGCGCACCGCGCTGATCCAGATCATCTCGACCGCCACCATCGCCGCCTACGTGGGGCTCGGCGGGCTCGGGCGCTACATCGTGGACGGCTATTCCCGGCAGGACTACGACAGCATGGCCGGCGGCGCGATCCTGGTGATCGTGCTGGCGATCGCCACCCAGCTGGCGTTCGCGGTGCTGGAGCGCGCCGTCGTCTCCCCGGGCGTCCGCCCCGCAGAGCGCGGCCGGGCGCGGCCCGGGACGAAGCGGCGCGCCCGCGGCGCGCCGCCCGACGCGATCCCCGCCGAAGGGCGGGGGGCTTTGGGAGGTTCTCGATGACCCGGATCATCCGCGGTGCGGCGCTGCTGGCCGCCGCCGTGCTCGCCCTGACGGCCTGCGGCGGCGGAGGCGGCGACGACCCGCTGAGCGGCGGCGGGGGAGGCGGCGGCGCCATCGTCGTCGGCGGCGCCGACTTCCCCGAAAGCGGCCTGCTCGGCGAGATCTACGCGCAGGCGCTGGAGGCCAAGGGCGTCAAGGTCGAGCGCAAGTTCGGCATCGGCTCCCGCGAGGTCTACTTCAACCAGGTCAAGAACGGCGGCATCCAGGTGTTCCCCGAGTACACCGGGGCGCTGCTGGCCTACGTCGACAAGAACGACCCGGCCAGCTCCAGCGAGGAGGTGACCGCGGCGCTCAAGCGGAAGCTGCCGCCGGAGCTGGAGATCCTCACCCCCTCGCGGGCCGAGAACAAGGACACGCTGGCGGTCACCAAGGAGACGGCCGACAAGTACAAGCTCACGACGATCGAGGACCTCAAGCCGGTCGCCAAGGACTTCGTGGTCGGCGGCCCGCCGGAGTTCAAGACCCGCAAGCAGGGCATCGTCGGCCTGGAGCAGGTGTACGGGCTGAAGTTCAAGGAGTTCAAGTCGCTGGACACCGCGGGCCCGATCACCGTCGCCAACCTGAAGAAGGGGCAGATCCAGGCGGCCAACCTGTTCTCCACCGACGCGGCCATCAAGAAGAACGGCTTCGTCACGCTGGCCGACCCCAAGAACGTGTTCGGCGCGCAGAACGTCGTGCCGCTCGTCTACAAGTCCAAGGTGAACGGCACCGTCCGCGACGCGCTCAACGCGGTGTCGGCCAAGCTCACCACCGAAGGGCTGCTGGAGATGAACGCCGAGATGTCGGAGAACAAGACCGACCCGGCGACCGTCGCCAAGGACTGGCTCTCCAAGAACGGCCTGGCCTAGGAGCCGCCCGGCGGGCGGCCGCCGAGGCGGGCGGTCAGGTCGGCGGCGGTGGCGCGGACGCGGTCGGCCAGCCGCGGCCAGGCGTCCTCGGGGCGGCGCTCCCGCCGGAACGTCACCGTGATCGCCGCCGTGGGATGGCCGGTGTGGTCGAACGCGCAGGCGGCGATGCTCGCCAGCCCCTCGGTGATCCACCCGTCCTCGTAGGACCAGCCGCGCCGGGCGTCCTCGGCGAGGATGCGGCGCAGCTCGCGCAGTGAGCCCGGGCCCCGTCCCGTCCGGTGGACGAACGCGGCGGGGCCCGGGAACAGCGCCCGCACCTGCGCGGCGGGCAGGTGCGCCAGCATGGACCGGCCGCTGGCGGTCAGCTGCGCGGGCATGCGCACGCCCACGTCGGTCACCAGGGTCTCGTGCCGCGGCGGCTGCTCCTTGAGCAGGTACAGCGTCTCGGCGCCGTGCAGCACGCCGAGCTGGGCGATCTCCCCGACCCGGTCGACCAGGCGGCGCAGCAGCGGGCGGGCCAGCCGCTCCAGCGGCTCGTGCCGCAGGTACGCCGAGCCGATCTCGAACGCGGCCACGCCCAGCCCCCACCGCCGCTCCTCGGGCAGGTAGGCCACGAACCCGTCCTCGGCCATCGCCGCGAGCAGGTGGTAGGTGCTGGAGCGCGGCATGTCCAGGTGGCGCGCGATCGCGGACGCGGGGAGCGGGCCGGCGGACGCCGCCAGCAGCCGCAGCACGCGCAGGGCCCGCCGCGCGGCGGGGACCTGCTCGCCCATCGCGCCCCCTTCCTTCCCCGCCGCCCATTGTCTCGTATCTCAGACACAGCGCCCCTCCGGGACCTGGGACGGCGGCACTTCCGCACGTTGCAATGGGGGTATGAGTATCGGCATGGGGGGCGCGGTCGTCGAGGTCGGCCCGGAACCGCTGGCGTTCGACCAGGTGGTGGCCGTGGCGCGGGACGGCGCCGCGGTCGCGCTGTCGGACGAGGCGCTGAAGCTGATGGACGCGTCCCGGGCGCACGTCGAGGAACTGGCGGCCCGGCCCACGCCCGTGTACGGCGTGTCCACCGGGTTCGGGGCGATGGCGACCCGGCACATCCCGCCCGAGCTGCGCCGGCGGCTGCAGGTGAACGTCGTCCGGTCGCACGCGGCCGGGTCGGGCCCGGAAGTGGAGCGCGAGGTCGTCCGGGCCATGATGCTGCTGCGGCTGCGCACCCTCGCGACCGGGCGCACCGGCGTGCAGCCGCGCACGGCGCAGACCCTCGCCGCGCTGCTCAACGCGGGCATCACCCCGGTCGTGCACGAGCACGGCAGCCTCGGCTGCTCCGGCGACCTGGCGCCGCTGTCGCACGTCGCGCTGGCGCTGATCGGCGAGGGCACGGTGCGGGACGCGGACGGCCGCGCCCGTCCGGCCGCCGAGGCGCTCGCGGACGCGGGCATCGAGCCCGCCGTGCTCGGCGCCAAGGAGGGGCTGGCCCTCATCAACGGCACCGACGGCATGCTCGGCATGCTGGTGCTGGCCATCACCGACCTGCGCCGCCTGCTGACGGCCGCCGACATCGCCGCCGCGATGAGCGTCGAGGCGCTGCTGGGCACCGACCGCGTCTTCGCCGCCGACCTGCAGGAGCTGCGGCCGCACCCCGGCCAGGCGCTGTCGGCCGCCAACCTGCGCGCCCTGCTCGCCGACTCGCAGATCATGGAGTCGCACCGGGGGCCGGACTGCACCCGGGTCCAGGACGCCTACTCGCTGCGCTGCTCCCCGCAGGTGCACGGCGCGGCCCGCGACACCCTCGCGCACGCCGAGCTGGTCGCCTCCCGGGAACTGGCGTCCGCCATCGACAACCCGGTGGTGCTGCCGGACGGGCGGGTCGAGTCGAACGGCAACTTCCACGGCGCGCCCGTCGCGTACGTGCTGGACTTCCTGGCCGTCCCGGTGGCGGACGTGGCGTCGATGTCCGAGCGCCGCACCGACCGCATGCTCGACCGGGGCCGCTCCGGCGGGCTCCCGGCGTTCCTGGCCGACGACCCCGGCGTCGACTCCGGCCACATGATCGCCCAGTACACGCAGGCCGCGATCGTGTCCGAGCTCAAGCGGCTGGCCGTGCCCGCCAGCGTGGACTCCATCCCCAGCTCGGCGATGCAGGAGGACCACGTGTCCATGGGCTGGAACGCCGCGCGCAAGCTGCGCCGCGCCGTCGACGGCCTGGCCCAGGTCGTGGCCATCGAGATCCTCACCGCCGCGCGGGCCCTGGACCTGCGCACCCCGCTGCGCCCCGGCCCGGCCACCGGCGCCGTCGTGGCGGAGCTGCGCCGCCGCGTCCCGCCGCCCGGCCCCGACCGGCACCTGGCCCCCGAGATCGCCGCCGCCGCCGAGCTCGTCCGCGACGGCGCCCTCATCGCCGCCGCCGAGGCCGTCACCGGCCCGCTGTCCTGACCGCTTCGCCGCGAAGGAGTGTCCGCGATGTCCGCTGGTCCCCGCCCCGTCCGCGCGCCGCGCGGCACGGCGCTGACCGCCGCCAAGGGCTGGCCCCAGGAGGCGGCCCTGCGCATGCTCATGAACAACCTCGACCCGGAGGTCGCCGAGCACCCCGACGAGCTGGTCGTCTACGGCGGGTCCGGCAAGGCCGCCCGCGACTGGGACTGCTTCGACGCCATCGTCCGGTCGCTGACCGAGCTGGAGGGCGACGAGACCCTGCTGGTGCAGTCCGGCAAGCCGGTCGGGATCTTCCGGACGCACGAGTGGGCGCCGCGCGTGCTCATCGCCAACTCCAACCTGGTGCCGCAGTGGGCCACCTGGGAGGAGTTCCGCCGCCTGGAGTCGCTCGGCCTCACCATGTTCGGCCAGATGACCGCCGGGTCGTGGATCTACATCGGCACCCAGGGCATCCTCCAGGGCACCTACGAGACGTTCGCGGCCGTCGCCGCCAAGCGGTTCGGCGGCTCCCTGGCCGGGACGATCACGCTGACCGCCGGGCTCGGCGGCATGGGCGGCGCCCAGCCGCTGGCCGTCACCATGAACGGCGGCGTGGCGATCTGCGTCGAGTGCGACCCGTCCCGCATCGACCGGCGCGTGGCGCACCGCTACTGCGACATGCGGGTGGACGACCTCGACGAGGCGCTGCGCCTCGCCGAGCGGGCGCGCGACCGGCGCGAGCCGCTGTCCATCGGCGTGCTGGGCAACGCCGCCGACGTCGTCCCGGAGCTGCTGCGCCGCGGCGCGCCGATCGACGTCGTCACCGACCAGACCAGCGCCCACGACCCGCTGAAGTACCTGCCGCGCGGCGTGGCGTTCGAGGACTGGGCCGCCGAGCGCGACAAGGACCGCGAGGGGTTCATCGCCCGCGCCCGCGAGTCGATGGCCGCGCACGTCGAGGCGATGGTCGGCTTCCTGGACGCGGGCGCCGAGGTGTTCGACTACGGCAACGCCATCCGCGGCGAGGCCAAGCTGGCCGGGTACGAGCGGGCGTTCGCGTTCCCCGGGTTCGTGCCCGCCTACATCCGCCCGCTGTTCTGCGAGGGCAAGGGCCCGTTCCGGTGGGCGGCGCTGTCGGGCGACCCCCGCGACATCGCCCGCACCGACCGGGCGATCTGCGAGCTGTTCCCCGACAACGAGCCGCTCACCCGGTGGATCCGCATGGCGGGCGAGAAGGTCCACTTCCAGGGCCTGCCGTCGCGGATCTGCTGGCTCGGCTACGGCGAGCGCGACAAGGCCGGCGCGGTGTTCAACGACCTGGTCGCCCGCGGCGAGATCAGCGCGCCGATCGTGCTGGGCCGCGACCACCTGGACTGCGGGTCGGTGGCCTCCCCGTACCGCGAGACCGAGGGCATGGCCGACGGCTCCGACGCGATCGCCGACTGGCCGCTGCTGAACGCCCTGCTCAACACCTCCTCCGGCGCCACCTGGGTGTCCATCCACCACGGCGGCGGCGTCGGCATCGGCCGGTCCGTCCACGCCGGGCAGGTGTGCGTGGCCGACGGCACCGAGCTGGCCGCGCGGAAGCTGGAGCGCGTCCTCACCAACGACCCCGGCACCGGCGTCATGCGCCACGCCGACGCCGGCTACGACCGCGCCCGCCAGGTCGCCGCCGAACGCGGCGTCCGCATCCCCATGAGCGACGTCCGCATCCCCATGAGCGAGGGCTGACGGCGTTGGACACCGCGACGGACGCCGCCGCCCGCTTCGAGGAGATGTGGGCGGCGCTGCTGCCGATCGGCCGCGACCCGGACGGCGGCGGCTACCGCCGCTTCGCCTGGACGCCGCCCGAGCTGGAGTGCCGGGCCTGGTTCCTGGACGAGGCGCGGCGCCGCGGCCTGGACGTCGAACGCGACCGCAACGGCAACCTGTTCGCCTGGTGGCGGCCGGACGGCGCCGCGGGGCCGGCGGTGCTGACCGGCAGCCACCTGGACTCCGTGCCGGGCGGCGGCGCGTTCGACGGGCCGCTCGGCGTCGTGTCCGCGCTGGCCGCGATCGACCTGCTCCGCGCGCGCGGCGAGCGGATCGGCCGCCCGGTCGGCGTGGCCGTGTTCGCCGAAGAGGAGGGCGCGCGGTTCGGCGTCGCCTGCCTGGGCTCGCGCCTGCTCACCGGCGCCATCGACCCGTCCCGCGCCCGCGCCCTGCGCGACGGCGACGGCCGGACGTTCGCGGACGTGCTCGCCGCCGACGGCCTCGACCCCGACGCGATCGGCCCCGACGACGACCTGCTCGGCCGGGTCGGCTGCTTCGTCGAACTGCACGTCGAGCAGGGCCGGGCCCTCCAGGAGCCGGTCGGCGTGGCCAGCGCGATCATCCCGCACGGCCGGTGGCGGTTCGACTTCACCGGCGAGGGCAACCACGCCGGCACCACCCGGCTGGCCGACCGCCGCGACCCCATGCTGCCGTTCGCGCACATGGTGCTGGCCGCGCGCGAGGCCGCCGCGCGCCGCGACGCCGTCGCCACCGTCGGGAAGGTGCACGTGACGCCGGGCGGGGTGAACGCCGTCCCCTCCTCGGTCGCGGCCTGGCTGGACGCGCGGGGCCCGTCCGACGACGCCGTCCGCGGCGTGGTCGCCGACGTCCACGAGGCCGTCCGCGCCGCGGCCTCCTCCCACGGCGTCGCCGTGGACCTGTCCGAGGAGTCCTACACGGAGGTGGTCGGCTTCGACACCGCCCTGCGCGACCGCATCGTCCGGACCCTCGGCGGGGCGCCGGTGCTGCCCACCGGGGCGGGGCACGACGCGGGCGTCCTGGCGGCGCGGCTGCCGACCGCCATGCTGTTCGTCCGCAACCCGACCGGGGTGTCGCACGCCCCCGCCGAGCACGCCGAGACGGCCGACTGCCTGGCCGGCGTGGAGGCCCTCGCCGCGGTACTGGCCGACCTCGCCCGCGGGTAGGGATTCCGTTATGCGATGGCATGCCGAGTTCGCCTGGCTCGGCGACCACGTGGCCGCCGACGTCCTGATCGAGGCCGACGGCGAGCGGTTCGCCCGCGTCACGCCGGGCGTCCCGGCCCCGCCGGACGCCCGGCGCCTGACCGGCCTCACCCTCCCGGGCCTGGCCAACGCCCACTCCCACGCCTTCCACCGGGCCCTCCGGTCGCGCGCGCAGAGCGGGCGCGGAACGTTCTGGACCTGGCGGGAGCAGATGTACGCGGTGGCCGAGCGGCTCGAGCCGGACACCTACCGCGCCCTGGCCACCGCCGTGTACGCCGAGATGGCCCTCGCCGGGGTGAGCTGCGTCGGCGAGTTCCACTACGTGCACCACCGCCCCGGCGGCGAACCCTACGACGATCCCAACGCGATGGGGGAGGCGCTGATCGCGGCGGCGGCCGACGCCGGCATCCGTATCACCCTCCTCGACGCCTGCTACCTGGCCGGCGGCATCGGGCGGCCGCTGCAGGGGCCGCAGAAGCGCTTCGGCGACGGCACCGCCGGGGACTGGGCGCGGCGCGTCGACGACCTGTGCGACCGCACCGGCAAGACCGACCACCGGCACGCCCGGATCGGCGCCGCCGTGCACTCGGTCCGCGCCGTGCCCCGCGAGCAGATCGGCGCCGTCGCCGACTGGGCGCGGCGGCGCCGGGCGCCGCTGCACGTCCACCTGTCCGAGCAGCCCGCCGAGAACGAGGCGTGCCGGGAGGCCTACGGCGTGACCCCCACGCGCCTGCTCGCCGAGTGCGGCGCCCTCGGCGCCCGCACCGTCGCCGTGCACGCCACCCACCTCACCGGCGAGGACATCGGCCTGCTCGGCGCCACGATGACCGGCGTGTGCATGTGCCCCACCACCGAACGCGACCTCGCCGACGGCATCGGCCCGGCCCGCGACCTCGCCGCCGCCGGGTCCCCGATCTGCCTGGGCTCCGACCAGCACGCGGTCATCGACCTGTTCGAGGAGGCCCGCGCCGTCGAGCTGGACGAACGGCTGCGCACCCGCGAACGCGGCCACTGGACCGCCGGCGCGCTCCTCGCCGCCGCCACCTGGAGCGGCCACTACGCGCTCGGCTGGCCCGAGGCGGGACGGCTCGAACCGGGGTCCTACGCCGACCTGGTGACGGTCGCGCTCGACTCGCCCCGCACCGCCGGAGCGGGGCGCGACCACCTGGCCGAGGCCGCCGTCTTCGCCGCCACCGCCGCCGACGTCCGCCACGTCGTCGTGTCGGGACGCGAGATCGTCCGCGACGGCCGCCACCTGCTCGTCGAGGACGTCCCCGCCGCCCTCGACGAGGCCATCGCCGCCGTCACCGGGTGACCTTCCGCCCGTCCGTCTCGCATCCGAGACGGATCGTCGGAGCCGGTCGCGGACGCGTCCCGCCGCGGGTGCGATGCTGGCCGCGTGAGCACCGTCATCACGAACATCGGCGAGCTGGTCACCAACGACCCCGGTCTCGGCGAGGGCGCGCTGGGACTGCTCCGGGACGCGGCCGTCGTGATCGACGGCGACGCGGTCGCCTGGGTGGGGCCGGCGGACCGCGCGCCCGCGGCGGACGACCGCCACGACGCGCGAGGGCGGGCCGTCCTGCCCGGATTCGTCGACTCGCACGCGCACCTGGTGTTCGCGGGGGAGCGGGCCGAGGAGTTCGCGGCGCGGATGAGCGGCCGGCCCTACACGGCGGGCGGCATCCGCACGACCGTCGCCAGGACGCGCGCCGCGTCCGACGACGAGCTGCGGGCCAACGTGCGCCGGCTCGTCGACGAGATGGCGCGGCAGGGCACCACCACCGTGGAGTGCAAGTCCGGGTACGGGCTGTCGGTGGAGCAGGAGGAGCGGTCCCTGCGCATCGCCGCGGAGATCGCCGACGAGGTGACCTTCCTCGGCGCCCACGTCGTCCCGCCGGAGTACGCGGGCGACCCCGACGCGTACGTGCGGCTGGTGACGAACGAGATGCTCGCCGCCTGCGCCCCGCACGCCCGCTGGGTGGACGTCTTCTGCGAGGAAGGCGCGTTCGACGCCGACCAGTCCCGGGAGGTGCTCACGGCGGGGCTCGCGGCGGGCCTCACCCCCCGCGTCCACGCCAACCAGCTCAGGCCGGGGCCGGGCGTGCGGCTCGCCGTCGAACTCGGCGCCGCGTCGGCCGACCACTGCACGCACCTGACCGACGCCGACGTCGACGCGCTCGCGTCGTCCGCCACGGTCGCGACGCTGCTGCCCGGCGTCGACTTCTCCACCCGCCAGCCCTACCCCGACGCGCGGCGGCTCATCGACGCGGGCGCCACCGTGGCGTTGGCCACCGACTGCAATCCGGGCTCCTGCTACACCTCCAGCATGCCGTTCTGCATCGCGCTCGCCGTCCGCGACATGCGCATGACGCCCGCCGAGGCGGTGTGGGCGGCCACCGCGGGCGGCGCGCGGGCGCTGCGCCGCGACGACGTGGGACGCCTGGCGCCCGGCGCGCGCGCCGACGTGCTGCTCCTGGACGCCCCGTCCCATGTCCACCTGGCCTACCGCCCAGGGGTGCCGCAGGTCGCGGCGGTGTGGAAGGCGGGACGGCGCGTTCCGGCATGACCATGCCCGGCAGCCGGTCACGGGCGTCCGCGCCGAGCCGGCGGCCAAGGGGCTCGCCGAGCGCGGCTAGCCCAGGTAGCGGCGGTTGACCCGGATGAGCGGGCTCCGGCGGCGGGCGATGTAGTCGGCGGACAGCACCTCGGCGACGAACAGCACGTGGTCGCCCGCCTCGATGCGCTGACGGGTCTCACATTCGAGAGCGGCCACCCCGTCGTCGATGATGAGGGCGTCCGAATGGGGGCCGCGGTGGTGCGGTTCGCTCGCCAGCAGGATGCGGGCGCTCGGGCGGCCCGCGGCGGCGAACCGCCCGGCGAGGGCCCGCTGCCCGGCGCTCAGCACGGTCGCGGCCCACCGGTCCCGGCGCCGCAGGACCTCGCACAGATAGGACGCGGCGCCCACCCCGGCCAGCACCATCGGCGGCTCCAGCGACACCGACATGAACGAGGTGACGGTGGTGCCCAGGTCGTCGCGGCCGTCGCGGACGGTCAGCACCACCACTCCGGTGGCGAAGCCCGCGACGGCCTCGGTGAAGTCGGCGGCGGTGACGCTCATCTCGCCGCTCAGCGGATCTCCCAGACGCCGGGGAGGATGAGCGGCCCGGCGGCGGGCAGGCCCAGGCGGGCGGCGGCGCCGGCCAGCGGCCCCCAGCCGTCCAGGCGGGCGGCGGCGGCCGTGCGGTCCTCGCTGGACTCGGCCGGACGCAGCCGCTCCAGCGGCGACACGTGCGGGAACGTGCGCACCGGGGCGTCCTCGGGCAGGCCCGCCTTCTTGCGGGCCAGGTCCAGGGCGAGGTCGAGGCCGCCCAGCTCGTCCACCAGGCCGTGCTCCTTGGCGTCGGCGCCCGTCCACACCCGGCCGCGGGCCAGCTCGTGGACGCGTTCGCGGGACAGCCCGCGGCCCTCGGCCGCCTTGGCGGTGAAGACCTCGTAGATGCGGTCCAGGGAGGCGTTGACGCGCTCCCACTCCGAGTCGCTGAAGTCCTTGGTGGAGCTGAACATGCGGGCGTGCGCGCCCTCGGCGACGCTGCCCATGGCGATGCCGAGCCGGTCCAGCAGCCCGTTCACCACGGCCTTGCCGACGACCACCCCGATCGACCCGGTGATCGTGCCGGGCTGCGCCACGATCGTGTCGGCGGCCATGGAGACGTAGTAGCCGCCGGACGCGGCCACGTCGCCCATCGACACGATCACCGGCTTGCCCGCCTTGCGCGCCAGCACCACCTCGCGCCAGATCGCGTCGGAGGCCACCGCCGAGCCGCCGGGGCTGTTGACGCGGAACACGATCGCCTTGACCCGCTCGTCCTTGACCGCGGCGCGGAACGCCGCGCCGATCGTGTCCGACCCCATGGCCGCGCCCTGGCCGGGCAGCGGGCCGCCGCGCCCGCTGCGGCCCAGCCGGATCGGCCCCTGCCCGTTGATCAGCGCGACGACGTCCTGCCGCCCCGGCTGCGGCAGCCGCCGCGCCAGGCTCTGCGCCCGGTTGTAGCGCGTCACGTACCGCAGCTGCGCCTGCGCGCCGACCTCGGCGCGCAGATCGGCGTACACCTCGTCGCGGTAGGCGAGCCGGTCGACCAGCCCCGCCTCCAGGGCCTCGTCGGCGAGCAGCGGGGCCCGGTCGATCAGGTCGCGGACCTTGTCCTGCGGCAGGCCGCGGGCGGCGGCGACCCCGGCGACGATCTGCTCGCCGATCGATTCGACCAGCCGCTCGGACGACTCGCGGTGCTCGGGCGTGTAGGCCTTCTCCATGAAGGTGTTGGCCATGGTCTTGTACTCGTGCCGCTTGGCGAAGCGCGGCTGGATCCCGGCCTTGTCCAGGGCCTCGGCCAGGAACGGCTCCTCCATCGCCACGCCGGTCAGCCCCACCTCGCCGGTCGGCTGCAGGTAGATCCGGTCGAACGCGGTGGCCAGGTAGTACGGCACCGAGCCGCGGCCGCCCTCCCCGAACGTCTCGGCCCAGGCGACGGTGAGCTTGCCCGCCTCGCGCAGCGCGCGCACCGCGTCGCGCAGCTCCTGCGCCTTGGCCAGGCCGATGCCGCCGGCCACCTTGACCACCAGGGCGCGGACCCGCTCGTCGCCGCGGGCGCGGCGCAGCCCGTCCAGCACGTCCCGCAGGTGAAGGCGGCGCATCGACAGGACGGCGGTCAGGGGGTCCGCCGGGGCGGTCTCGACCAGCCCGTCGGTGAGGTCGAGCTCCAGGACCAGCGGTGCGACGCGCCGATCGCGCGCCTGCTTGACGAGGTTGACGACTGTGCCGGGATCCACCATGGGCCCAGCCTATGCGCTGACCTCCGCGCTCCGGCCCCGCTGAAGCCGATCGGCCGGACCGGGACGGCTGGACGGCCGGACCGGGACGGATATCGTCGCCATCATGGGAGACGGCAACGGGTGGGCGCGCTGCGACCTCGGCCATGTGCACTGGGGGCGGTTCGGCGCCGCCGGATTGCTGCTTTTCCACCGCGACCCCGGCGACGGGCGGCTGCGCGTGCTGCTGCAGCAGCGGGCGTGGTGGTGCCCCGGCGCCGGGACGTGGGGCATGTTCGGCGGCGGACGGCACAGCCACGAGGACCCGGTGGCCGCCGCGCTGCGGGAGACCGCCGAGGAGTGCACGCTGGACGTGCGGGCCGTGCGCGTCCACGGCGTGCGCACCGACGACCACGGGTCCTGGGACTTCGCGTCCGTGATCGCCTCCGCGGACCGCCTGCTGGACGTGCGCCCCGCGTCGCTGGAGACCCGCAAGGCCGCCTGGGTGCCGGTCGAGGAGGTGGGGAGCAGGCGGCTGTTCAAGCCGTTCGCCCGCACCTGGCCCCTGCTGAGCACGATGCTCACCCGGCTCGTCCTGGTGGTGGACGCGGCGAACGTCGTGGGCGCCCGCGCCGACGGCTGGTGGAGGGACCGCGCGGGCGCCAACGCCCGGCTGCGGGACGATCTCGCCGTGCTGCGCGAGGGGCTCACCGGCCTTCCCGACGGGGTGCTGCCCTACGAGCGCTGCTTCCCCGAGGTGGTGCTGGTGGTGGAGGGCGCCGCCCGCCGCGTCGCCGAGCAGCCCGGCGACGGGGTGCGCGTGGAGGCCGCGTCCGGCAGCGGCGACGACCACATCGTCGACCTGGTCACCGACCCGCAGCCCGACGCCACCTATCTCGTCGTCACCGCCGACCGCGAGCTGCGCGCCCGCTGCACCGCCGCCGGCGCCTCCGTCGCCGGCCCCCGCTGGCTCCTGTCCCGCCTGCCGCCCCGGTGAACGGGCGCGTGGGTCGACGGGCCCGCCGGCGCCCGGTCGACCTCCTCGATGATCACTCTCCCCGCGGCGTCCCTTCGGGGACGAGCCACAGCGCGCCCAGGGGCGGGACGCGCAGCGCGGCCGAGCAGGGCTGGGCGTGCCAGGGCTGCTCGACGGCCTCCACGCGGCCCAGGTTGCCCACGCCGCTGCCGCCGTACTCGTAGGCGTCGGTGTTGACGACCTCGCGCCAGCCGCCCGCGATCGGCAGGCCGAGCCGGTAGTCCTCGTGCGGGACGCCCGAGAAGTTGATCACGCACGCGACGACGGGCGGCCGCCCGCCGGAGGCGGCGTCGGCCAGGGCGTCCGGCGGCACCGCGTGGCGCAGGTACGACAGGCAGTTCCCGGTGGCGTCGTTGGCGTCGATCCAGCGGAACCCGTCGGGATCGTTGTCCAGCGTCCACAGGGCGGGCTGGTCGCGGTAGACGCGGTTGAGGTCGCGGACGAGCCGCTGCACGCCCAGGTGGTCGGCGCCCTCGACGGCGTTGTCCAGCAGCCACCAGTCCAGCGCGCGCGACTCGGACCACTCGGCGCCCTGCCCGAACTCCCCGCCCATGAACAGCAGCTGCTTGCCCGGGTGCGACCACATGTACGCCAGCAGCGCGCGCAGCCCCGCGAACTTCTGCCAGGTGTCGCCGGGCATCTTGCCGAGCAGCGACCCCTTGCCGTGCACCACCTCGTCGTGCGACAGCGGCAGCACGTAGTTCTCCGAGAACGCGTACACCATGGAGAAGGTGATGTCGCCGTGGTGGTAGCCGCGGAAGATCGGCTCGTGCCGGATGTACGTCAGCGTGTCGTGCATCCAGCCCATGTTCCACTTGAACCCGAACCCGAGGCCGCCGAGGTGGGTGGGGTGGGTGACGCCGGGCCAGGCCGTGGACTCCTCGGCGATCGTCATGACGCCGGGGTAGCGCTTGTAGACGGTGGCGTTCATCTCCTGCAGGAACGAGATGGCCTCCAGGTTCTCCCGGCCGCCGTAGACGTTGGGCGTCCACTCGCCCTCGCCCCGTGAGTAGTCCAGGTAGAGCATGGACGCCACCGCGTCCACCCGAAGGCCGTCGACGTGGAACTCCTCCATCCAGTAGCAGGCGTTCGCCACCAGGAAGTTGCGCACCTCGGCGCGGCCGTAGTCGAACACCAGGGTGCCCCAGTCGGGGTGTTCGCCCCGCCGGGGATCCGCGTGCTCGTACAGGGCCGTGCCGTCGAACCTCGCCAGCGCCCACTCGTCGCGGGGGAAGTGCGCGGGCACCCAGTCGACGATGACGCCGACGCCCGCCTGGTGCAGCCTGTCCACGAGGTGACGGAACTCGTCGGGGTCGCCGAAGCGCGCACTCGGCGCGTAGTACGACGTGACCTGGTACCCCCATGACGGGCCGTAGGGGTGCTCGGCCACCGGCATGAACTCCACGTGCGTGAAGCCCATCTCCGTGACGTAGGCGGTGAGCTCCTCAGCCAGCTCGCTGTAACTCAGGCCGGGCCGCCACGAGCCGAGGTGCACCTCGTACACGCTCATCGGCTCGTTCACCCAGGAGCGGTCCTTGCGGCGGGCCATCCACTCGCCGTCGCCCCATTCATAGGACGAGGTGAACACGCGGGACCCGGTCGCCGGGGGATGCTCGGTCGCCCTTGCCATGGGGTCCGCCTTGGCGTGCCACTGCCCGTCGGCGCCCAGGATCTCGTACTTGTAGACGGTGCCGTCGCCCACACCAGGGATGTACAGCTCCCACACCCCGGTCGAGCCGAGTGAGCGCATGGGGTGCGCGCGTCCGTCCCAGTGGTTGAAGTCCCCGATGACGCGCACGCCCCTGGCGTTGGGCGCCCACGCCGCGAAGGACGTGCCGGCGACCGGGCCGAACGCCGAGGTGTAGGTGCGGACGCGCGCGCCCAGCGCCCGCCACAGCTCCTCGTGCCGCCCCTCGCCGATCAGATGCAGATCGAGTTCGCCGAGGGTGGGCAGGTGCCGGTACGGGTCGTCCTGGATCAGCTCGACGCCGTCGCGGTAGGTCACCGCCAGCCGGTAGTCGGGGACCGCCTGCGGCGCCTCGTCGTCCCTGCCGGACAGCGACGCCTCGGGCGGCAGCGTGACCGTGAAGACGCCCTCGTGGTGGTGGCGCATCCGGTACCGGGCGCCGTCGGGGAGGACGACCTCGACGCGTTCGGCCAGGGGGCGCAGCGCCCGCACGGTGACCCCGTCGCGCCAAGGATGCGCGCCGAGGACGCTGTGCGGATCATGATGGTCGCCGCCGACCAGCCTGTCGATCTCCGCGCGCGTCACCCGTGCCATGGGCTCAGGGCCTCCTCCGTGCAGGGTCGTCCACACCGTAGGACTGCCCCCGAGGCGGCGTCCTTCACCCGCCGATTGCACTCCGTCCGCCGACGGCGAGGTCGGCGGCCGAAAAAGGACGGCCGCGTGTGCGACCGCACGGCGGCACACCTGTTCGTTGGGGGTCGCGCCGATGTGGTCATGTGCCGACCGTGCGGTCACGTCCGTCCGCCCCCGGTGACGGCCGCACGTCGGCCCCGGCCCGACGGCCGCGGTCACGGATCACCGGAGGGCCGCGTCCCCGACATAACTTCGGCGACAGAAGTATCTGTCGCCACGGTCGGTTCCGCTCAGATCTCCCCGGGGTCCCGGTGCGACTGGTCGCGCAGCAGTCGGCGGAGGCCGTCCGGGTCGTCGGCCGCCACCGTCATCGCGTATCCCGCCTGCAGCTGGGCGTCGGTGAGGTCGCCGCTGCGCGTGGCGTACCAGCGCCCCGCGTCGCTGCGCCAGACCAGCCATCCGGGAAATTCCGCCTCAATGGCCGCCTTCAGCTCATCGAAGTCGCCCATCAAGGTCGTCCTTTCCCCAGGAGTGATGTTCTGTATACAAAAGTCTACTCAGCAGAAGAGGTGTCAAGCTGTGCGTAAGCGGACCGTCTCCCTGCGGATAGCGGGGAGGGGCGGGGCGGCCGGGCCGCGACCGGCCGGGACTCCGGCGCGCCCGCCGTGCGCGGCGGTCGGCGGCGGGCTCGGATGAGGAGAGGTGATAGCGGTGCCGGACCGTCCGGCCTACCTCCGGATAGCCGACACCCTGCGCGACCGGATCCGGGACGGCGGCTACCCGCCGGGGTCGAGGCTGCCGACGATCGCGCAGCTGCGCGCCGCGCACGGCGTCTCGGAGATCGTGGTCCGCCAGGCGATCGCCCTGCTGCGGGGCGAGGGGCTGGTCGAGACCCGGCGGGGCGGCGGCACCGTCGTGCGCGCGCGGCCCCGGGTGCGCCGGGTCGCCATGGACCGCTACCGCGCGGTCGCCCGCGTGCCGGCCGGCCCGGCGGCCGGGCCGCCCACGACGACCTTCACCCACGACCAGCGCATCGGCTGGGACGAGTACCGCCTGGACCGGCGGTTCGCCCGCACCCGCGCCGACCCCGAGCTGGCGGGGCTGTTCGAGCTGCCGGTCGGCACCGAGCTGCTGCGCCGCCGCTTCGTGTTCTACGCCCGCGAGGAGCCGCAGCAGATCTCGGTGAACTACCTGCCGTGGGACCTGGTGGGCGGCACCCCCGTCGCCGACCCCGACCGCGAGCCGTGGCCCGGCGGCACCCTGGCCCAGCTCAGCTACCTCGGGCATCCGCCGACGCGGGTGGAGGAGGCGGTGCGGGCCCGCATGCCCACGCCGGAGGAGACCGAGACGCTGCGCATGGCCGCCGGGGTCCCCGTGGTGGCCATCACCCGGCGGATGCTGTCGGGGCCGCAGGTCATGGAGGTGTGCCGCGACATCGTCATCCCGGCCGACCGGGTCGTCCTCGACTACGCCATCGACCTTTAGCGCGCCGCCGCGCCGTCACGGGCGGCGCACCCGCGGGACGCCGCCGACGTGCAGGCCGTGCAGGGCGTCGGCGTCAGGGCGCCAGGTGCGACAGCGAGCGCAGCGGCACCGGCAGCCAGGACGGGCGGTTGCGCGCCTCGTAGTTGATCTCGTACACCGCCTTGTCGAACTCGAACGC
Organism: Actinomadura viridilutea; assembly: GCA_003001795.1. Classification (GTDB taxonomy): domain Bacteria; phylum Actinomycetota; class Actinomycetes; order Streptosporangiales; family Streptosporangiaceae; genus Spirillospora; species Spirillospora viridilutea. The sequence goes on from PVNI01000006.1 coordinate 115,132, forward strand.
CCGCATCAGCACCGGGTGCGCCTTCGGATCCGGGCCGCCCGCGGCCGCGTAGCCCCGGCAGAACGCCTCCCGGTTGCGCGCCGCCCACGTGTGCGCCCGCGTCTCCAGCCTGACCGCGGTGTCCGAGGGCAGGCTCTGGTCGGCGATCAGGAACCGCGCCGCGTACTCGAAGGACCGCAGCATCCCCGCCACGTCGCGCAGCGGGTGGGCGAGGGCGCGCCGCTCGCCGGGCGGGCGGGCCGGCTCGCCCTCGAAGTCCAGCACGACCCAGCCGGTGTCGGTGCGCATCACCTGGCCCAGGTGGTAGTCGCCGTGCACGCGCTGGAACGTCAGCGGCGCGTCCGACCGCGCCAGCGCGTCGAACGCGTCCCGGATCGCGGTCTCGTACATGGCCAGCGCGGGGACGGCCTCGATCGCCTCGTCGAGCTGCCGGTGCATGTGCGCGGCCATCTGGCGCGCGTGCCGCGCCGGCACCTCGGTCACGCCGAACGCGGCGGCCAGATCGCGGTGGACGGCCGCGGTGGCGCCGCCGAGCCGCTCGGCCTCGGCGGCGAAGTCGCCGCCGGCGGCGGCCGCGTCCTCGTCGGTCGACGGGGCGGCGTCGCACACCGTGGGAGCGTAGGCGAACCAGTCGCGCACGCTGGTGATCGCCATGTGCCAGCCGTCGGTGCCGCTGCGCAGGAACCGCGACATCATCGCCAGCGTGGCCGGCTCCGCGGCGCCCGGCTCGTCCGCCGCCGGTCCGGCGGCCAGGGCGGGCGCGGCGGCCGGGTCGAGGTCGATCCAGCCGCACACCCCGGGCACGTGCGGGCAGCCCGCCCGCGTCAGGGCCAGGTTGACCTCCAGGTCCGGGTTGAGGCCCGGCGACAGCCGCCGGAACAGCTTGCAGATGTAGACGTCGCCGAAGATCAGCGAGGTGTTGCTCTGCTCGGCGGAGCTCGGCACGCTCTCCAGCCCCGTCTCCACCTCGGCGCCGAGCGCCCGGTGGAACCGCAGCGGGCCGACGGTCGCCTCGGCCGCCATGTTGTCCAGCAGCACCCGGGTCAGCTCGACGTCGTGCACCGCGTCGTACACGTGGGCCGACGCCGGATGGCCCGCGTCGTCGGCGAATCCGGCGGCGAAGTTGCCGATCTCCCCGTAGTGCAGCCGCTCCGGGAGCTCGCGCCGGACCCCGAGCAGCAGCTGGTAGTGGTCCCAGCCTTCGCTCTGCCGCACCGCGGCGATCACGTGGTGCAGCTCCGGCTCGTCCAGGGCGCCGCCCGTCGGCGGGCCGCGGTGCAGCTCGGTGGCGGCGCCGATGGCGATCTCGCCGATGGCGCGGTCCTTGCCGGCGAACCACCGCTGCCGCGGCAGCCAGCCCGCCAGCAGGTCGGCCAGCACGTCGTCGGGCGGTCGCATGGTCACATCGCCTCCTCCTCGGCGGCCCCGGGCTCTGGCAGCAGGAACCAGTAGAAGCCGTGCCCGGGGAGGGTGAGCAGGTACGGCAGTTCCCCGATGGCCGGGAACCGCACGCCGCCCATGCATTCGATGGGCGTGGAGCCGCGGAAGCGGCGCAGGTCGAGCTCGACGGGCTGGGGGAACCGCGAGAGGTTGTTGACGCACAGCACCCGGTCGACGCCGGCGCGCCGCACGCCGCGCTCGCCGGTCACGGTGTTCCAGACCGAGGAGACGCCTTCGCCGATCTCGCGGACGAACGCGAGCACGCTGGGGTTGGACGCCGTCAGTTCCACATAGGACCCGACGCCGAAGACCGGGTGGCGCTGGCGGATTTCGATCATCTTCCGCGTCCAGTGCAGCAGCGAGCCGCGGTTGTTCTGCTGCGCCTCGACGTTGACCGCCTGGTACCCGTAGATCGGGTCCATGATGACGGGGAGGTAGAGGCGGGCGGGGTCGCAGCGGGAGAACCCGGCGTTGCGGTCGGGGGTCCACTGCATGGGGGTGCGGACGGCGTCGCGGTCGCCGAGCCAGATGTTGTCGCCCATGCCGATCTCGTCGCCGTAATACAGGACGGGGGACCCGGGCAGCGACAGCAGCAGGGCGGTGAACAGCTCGAGCTGGTTGCGGTCGTTGTCGAGCAGCGGGGCCAGCCGGCGGCGGATGCCGATGTTCGCCTTCATGCGCGGGTCCTTGGCGTACTCGGCGTACATGTAGTCGCGCTCTTCGTCGGTGACCATCTCCAGGGTCAGCTCGTCGTGGTTGCGCAGGAAGATGCCCCACTGGCAGTTCTCGGGGATCTTGGGGGTCTGGGCCATGATCTCGGAGACGGGGTAGCGCTGCTCCCTGCGGACGGCCATGAAGATGCGCGGCATGACCGGGAAGTGGAACGCCATGTGGCATTCGTCGCCGCCGGCGGCCGGGTCGCCGAAGTACTGCACGACGTCGGCGGGCCACTGGTTGGCCTCGGCGAGCAGGACGCGGTCGGGGTAGAGCCGGTCGACCTCGGCGCGGATGCGTTTGAGATAGGCGTGGGTCTCGGGCAGGTTCTCGCAGTTGGTGCCCTCGCGCTCGTACAGGTAGGGCACCGCGTCCAAGCGGAACCCGTCGATGCCCAGGTCGAGCCAGAAGCGCAGGACCTCCACCATCGCCTCCTGCACGGCGGGGTTGTCGTAGTTGAGGTCCGGCTGGTGGGAGAAGAAGCGGTGCCAGTAGTACTGGCCGCGCACGGTGTCGTAGGTCCAGTTCGACGCTTCGGTGTCGACGAAGATGACCCGGGCGTCGGGGTACCCGTCGTCGGTGTCGGACCAGACGTAGAAGTCGCCGTAGGGCCCGTCGGGGTCGGTGCGGCTGGCCTGGAACCAGGGGTGCTGGTCGCTGGTGTGGTTCATGACCAGGTCGGCGATGACGCGGATGCCGCGGGCGTGGCTCTGCTCGACGAGCTCGACGAAGTCGCCCAGCTCGCCGAACTCGGGCAGGATCTCGGTGTAGTCGCTGATGTCGTAACCGCCGTCGCGCAGCGGCGAGCGGTAGATCGGCAGCAGCCACAGGCAGTTGATGCCCAGCCATTGCAGGTAGTCCAGCTTGTCGATCAACCCGCGCAGGTCGCCCGTGCCGTCGTTGTTGGAGTCGTTGAAGCCGCGGACCAGCACCTCGTAGAAGACCGCCGTCTTGTACCAGTGCGGGTCGCGGGGCACCTCGGGGTTGAACGCGTCGGGCACCGGCTCGGACGCCGCCGGCACCGCCTCGGGCGGGAGTTCGGGGACGGACTCCTCGCGCGGCACGGCGTCCGCCGGGACGGCCTCCCCGGCGCGGTCGTCGCGGTCCGGTCCGGGGGGATCGGCGCGGCCGCCGGGGTCGCCGGCGGCGGGGGCGTCCGCCGCGGAGGCCGCGTCCGGCGGGGCGGCGCCGCCCGGCGGACGGGGAGCCCGGGCGGCGTCCGCGGGATGACGGCCTTCCGGGGGTGCTGCGGGCGTGTCGCGGTCGCTCAACTGTCGTCTCTCCGGAGCGTGAAGATGTGGGCCGGCTGGATGTGCGGGTCGAGACGCACGTAGTCGGCCCGCCGCCAGGTGTAGGACTCGCCCGACAGCTCGTCGGTCACCACGAACTCGGCGTCGGGGTCAAGGCCCAGCGCGGCCAGGTCGAGATGGACGGTCGCCTCGCGCACCATGTGCGGGTTGAGGTTCACCACGGCCAGCACGACGTCGTCGAGCGCGACCACCGACTCCCCGTCGTCGGCGTGCGCGTCGGCCGTCGGCACCGCCGCGGTCACGCGTTTGGAGAAGCAGAGCAGCTCGGGCTGGTCGACGTGGTGGAAGCGCAGGTTGCGCAGCCGGTGCAGCGCCGGATGCGCGCGCCGGAACGCGTTCAGCCGGGTGATCAGCGGGGCGATGCTGCGGCCCTCGCGCTCGGCGGCCTCCCAGTCGCGCGGCCGGTACTGGTACTTCTCCGAGTCGCGGTACTCCTCGCTGCCGGGCCGCACCGGCACGTTCTCGATCAGCTCGTAGCCGGAGTACATGCCCCAGGTCGGCGACAGCAGCGCGGCCAGGATCGCGCGGATCTCGAACGCGGGCCGCCCGCCGTGCACCAGGTACTCGTTGAGGATGTCGGGCGTGTTGACGAACACGTTCGGCCGCATGTACGCCGCCGCGTCCCCGCTCAGCTCCCGGAAGTACTCCTCCAGTTCCCACTGGGAGTTCTTCCAGGTGAAGTAGGTGTAGGACTGGTGGAAGCCGATCTTGGCGAGGGCGTGCATCATGGCCGGGCGGGTGAACGCCTCGGCCAGGAAGATCACGTCGGGGTCGTCGCGGTCGATCTCGGCGAGCAGCCGCTCCCAGAACGGCACCGGCTTGGTGTGCGGGTTGTCCACGCGGAAGATCCGCACGCCGTGGTCCATCCAGTGCCGGACGACGCGCAGCACCTCCCGGTAGATGCCCTCGGGGTCGTTGTCGAAGTTCAGGGGATAGATGTCCTGGTACTTCTTCGGCGGGTTCTCGGCGTAGGCGATGCTGCCGTCGGCGCGCGCGGTGAACCATTCGGGATGCTCGCGCACCCAGGGGTGGTCGGGCGAGCACTGCAGCGCCAGGTCGAGCGCCACCTCGAGGCCGAGGTCGCCGGCGTAGCGGACGAACGCGTCGAAGTCGTCGATCGTGCCGAGGTCGGGGTGGACGGCGTCGTGCCCGCCCTCCTCCGAGCCGATCGCCCAGGGCGAGCCCGGGTCGTACGGCCCGGCCTCCAGCGTGTTGTTGGGGCCTTTCCGGAAGGTCCGCCCGATGGGGTGGACGGGCGGCAGGTACACCACGTCGAAGCCCATGTCGGCGATCGCGGGGAGCCGCTTCATGGCGGTGCGGAACGTTCCCGACGTCGGCCCGCGCCGTCCCATGGGGTCGTAGGACGCCCCCTCCGACCGCGGGAAGAACTCGTACCACGCCCCGGTGAGCGCCCGCTCGCGATGCACCGTCAGCGGGAACCACTCGGTGACGGTGAGCAGCTCGCGCAGCGGATGGCGGTCGAGCAGGTCCCGCACGTCCGGCGCGATCGCCGCCTCCAGCCGCCGCGTCGGCGCCACGGTGCGGTCGGCCAGCGTGCGGGCCAGCCGGGCGAACGCGGGACGGTCCTTGCCCGGCAGCCCGTCGGCGGCCCGTTCGAACAGCCGCGCCCCCTCGAGGAGCATCAGCTCCACGTCCTGCCCGCGCGGCACCTTGATCTCCGCGTCGTGCCGCCAGTGCGCGATGGGGTCGCCCCACGCCTCGACCCGGAAGTGCCAGTGCCCGGTCTCGGTCGGTGTCACCTCGGCGCCCATCCGGTCGGTGCCGGGGGCCAGTTCGGCCATGCGGACCGGCGGCTGCACCCGGCCGCCGGGGTCGCGCAGCACCGCCTCGGCGCCGAGCATCTCGTGCCCTTCGCGGAACACGGTCGCGGTGATCTGGAACGTTTCGCCGACGACCGCCTTGGCGGGCCAGCGGCCGCAGCCCACCACCGGTTCGACGTCCAGGATCGGAATGCGTCCGATGCGCGGCGCGTCCCCTCGGGCGGACGCTTCCGCCCCTGATCTGGCGGACCCAGCGTCGGACCCAGCGTCGGACCCAGCGTCGGACACAGCGTCGGACACAGCGTCGGATACAGCGTCGGATACAGCGTCGGATACAGCGTCGGGGACCGCGTGGTCGGGACGTCGCATGCGCCACCTCTACCCGTTTGCGAATTCCAAAACGTCCATGCCCGCCATCGACCTCTGGCCGCCATGAATTTTGCGCAAAGAAATGAAGTGACATGTCGGCCGTGTCGGACGGTGGATATCGACCGTCGGGTGTTCCTCCGACTCTCCAGGGGGAAGCTCCGGGCAACGGCGAAGCAAGCTTTTCTCCAAGAACGCCCTGAGGGGACCGGTGTGACGGAGGGGCTTCGCCGACCGGCGCCTGCCGCCGGAGCGCCGTAACGTACGGGTCGGCGACCGGCGGCCCCGCCCGCGTATTCGGCCTCCGACGGCCGGGCGGCGGCCCCGCGGCGGGGGTCGCCAGCAGCCGCGGACGGCGCCTAACGTGCCATTTGTGAGGGCAATTCGACGATTCACCGTGCGCACCGCCCTGCCGGAGCCGCTCCGGCCGCTGGAGGAGCTGATCCTCAACCTGCGCTGGTCGTGGCACCACGAGACCAGGGACCTGTTCCGTTCGGTGGATCCCGCGCTGTGGGACGCCGTCGGGCACGATCCCGTCCGCCTGCTGGGCGAGGTCGCCCCGGAGAGGCTGGAGCGGCTGGCCGGCGACCGGCGGTTCCTGCGGCGGCTGGACGACCTCGCGGAGGAGCTGCGCGAGTACCTGACCGCGCCCCGGTGGTACCAGTCCCTGGGCGCGTCCGCCGATTCCGGCGGTCCCGCGCGGGCGATCGCGTACTTCTCGCCCGAGTACGGGATCACCGCGGCGCTGCCGCAGTACTCCGGCGGGCTGGGCATCCTGGCGGGCGACCACCTCAAGAGCGCCAGCGACCTGGGCGTGCCGATCATCGCCGTGGGCCTGCTGTACCGGCACGGCTACTTCGCCCAGTCGCTGTCGCGCGACGGCCGGCAGCTGGAGCGCTATCCGCCGATCGACCCCGACGGGCTGCCGCTGACACTGCTGCGCGAGACCGACGGCGCACCGGTGCGCGTCACCATCGGGCTCCCGCAGGGGCGGCGCCTGCACGCGCAGGTGTGGCTGGCGCGCGTCGGCCGGGTCCCGCAGCTGCTGCTGGACTCCGACGTCGACGACAACGACCGGGCCGCCCGCGACGTCACCGACCGGCTGTACGGGGGAGGCGGCGACCACCGGCTGCTGCAGGAGATGCTGCTGGGGATCGGCGGCGTGCGCGCCATCCGCGCGTACTGCCGCATCACCGGGCACCCGGCGCCGGAGGTGTTCCACACCAACGAGGGCCACGCCGGGTTCCTCGGCCTGGAACGCATCCGCGAGCTGGTGGCGGAACAGGGGCTGACGTTCGACGAGGCGTTGGAGGCGGTGCGCGCCGGCACGGTGTTCACCACCCACACTCCGGTCTCCGCGGGCATCGACCGGTTCCCGCGGGAGCTCGTCGAACGCCACTTCGGCGGCGACGCCGAGAACCGCGACGTCCCGCTGGAACGCGTGCTGGACCTGGGCGCCGAGACCTACCCCGACGGCGACCCCGCCGTGTTCAACATGGCGGTCATGGGCATGCGGCTGGCGCAGCGGGTCAACGGCGTCAGCCGGCTGCACGGCCTGGTCAGCCGGGAGATGTTCGGCGGCCTGTGGGGAGGCTTCGACACCGCCGACGTCCCGGTCGGCGCGATCACCAACGGCGTGCACGCGGAGACCTGGGTGGCCCGCGAGATCCTGGACCTGGTCGCGCGCGAGGCGCCGTCGGTGGTGGAGGCCGGCAAGGGCTGGGAGCGGCTGCGGCACCTGCCCGACCTCGAGCTGTGGCGGGTGCGCCGCGCCCTGCGCGGACGGCTCGTCGCGGAGGCGCGCCGCAGGCTGCGCGCGTCGTGGCGGTCGCGCGGCGCCGGCGAGGCCGAGACGGCCTGGATCGACGAGGCGCTCGACCCCGACGTGCTGACGATCGGGTTCGCCCGCCGCGTCCCGTCCTACAAGAGGCTCACGTTGATGCTGCGCGACCCCGAGCGGCTGCGCGCGCTCCTGCTGCACCCCGAACGGCCCGTGCAGATCGTCATCGCGGGGAAGGCGCACCCCGCCGACGAGGGCGGCAAGCGGCTCATCCAGGAGATGGTGCGGTTCGCCGACGGCGAGGACGTGCGGCACCGCATCGTGTTCCTGCCCGACTACGACATGGCGCTCGGGCGGCTGCTGGTGCAGGGCTGCGACGTGTGGATGAACAACCCGCTGCGGCCGCTGGAGGCGTGCGGCACGTCCGGGATGAAGGCGGCGCTCAACGGCGGCCTCAACCTCTCCATCCGGGACGGCTGGTGGGACGAGTGGTACGACGGCCGCAACGGCTGGGCGATCCCGTCGGCCGACGGCCTGGACGAGCCGGACCGCCGCGACGCCCTGGAGGCGGCCGCGCTCTACGACCTGATCGAGGACCAGGTCGCGGTGCTGTTCTACGACCGGGACCCCTCCGGCCTGCCGCGCCGCTGGATGGAGATGGTCAAGCACACCCTCGCCGCCCTCGGCCCGAAGGTGCTGGCCTCGCGCATGCTGCGCGACTACGTCACCGAGCTGTACACCCCGGCCGCGGCCGCGTCGCGGGCGATGCGCGCCGACGGGTACGCGGGCGCCCGCGAGCTGGCGGCGTGGAAGCAGCGGGTCGCCAAGGCCTGGCCGGGGGTGGCGGTGAAGCGCGTGGAGGCGGACGCGGCGGAGGGCCCGCACGTCGGCGGCCGCCTGTCCGTGCGCGCCGTCGTCGAGCTCGCCGGGCTGGACCCGGCCGACGTGGCGGTGGAGGCGGTCTACGGCAGGGTCGACGAGTCCGACACGCTGCTCGACCCGTCGTCCGTGGAGCTCGCCCCGGCCGAGCCGGACGACGACGGGCGGGCGTGCTACGTCGGCGAGGTGCCGCTGCGCAGAAGCGGCGCGTTCGGCTACAGCGTCCGCGTCGTCCCGCGGCACCGCCTGCTGGCGCACCGCGCCGAGATGGGCCTCATCGCCCTGCCTCCGGAGCCGAACCGTGTACCCAACGGCGCATTGCGGTGACGCCGCGTCCATAATCCGGCGATAATCCCCGGATTATGGGCAGCTTTCTGCGCGTCGGTTCGGTGGCGGGCGCGACCGCCGTCGGCTTGGTCTTGGGCGGCGGGGCCGTGTACGCGGTGAGCGGCGGCTCCGCGGAGGAGGACGACCCCGTCCGCGCCGTGCGCTCGCCGTGCAATCTGGCTGCCAGGGAGCTGCTGGACGACGTGGTGCCCGACCCCGTCGTCCTCTCGTCGTCGCGGCTCGCGGAGCCGGGGAGCGAGTGGTGGACCGGTGCGGACTGCGCCCTCGCCCCGAAGGGCGCGTCGGAACGCGCCCTGACCCTGCGGCTGGAAAGGGTCGGCCCCCGCAGCGAGGACGTCGAGCCGGGGAAGAAACGGAAGATCGTGGTCCGGCCGGGGACCGAGGAGGCGCGCTCGAGGTTCGACGCCGCCCTGTCCGAACGGTCGCGGCCCTGCGCGCTGCAGGTCGTCCCCGGCCTCGGGGACCAGGCCGCGGCCTGCGAGGGGACGGACTATGACGACGAGACCCCGGCGTACCGCCTGCTGGTCCGGCGCGGCGATCTGCTCCTGAACGCCGTCGGGACGGGGGAGGCCGCCCGGCGGCGCGAACCGCTGCGGCGGCTGGCGGTGAGCGTGCTCGAGGCGGCCCGATGAGCCAGGCGTCGCTGCGGGAACTCGCCTCCACGCAGACCGGACGGATCGTCCTGGGGCTGTTCGGGGGCGTCACGGTCGGCGCCCTGACGGTCATCGTCGGGCAGATCTCCGGCCTGCTGCCGCTGGGGGAGCCGCGGACCCTGCCCGCCCCCTGCCGGCCGGCGTCCGTCCACGCGCTGGTCCCCGGCGGCACGGTGGTGCGCAACGACGGAGGCCGCACGTCGGCCGAGTGCGGGGCGATGGCCGAGCCGCCCCGTCCCGCGCGGCTGGAGGTCATGGTGGAGAAGGCGTGGTCGTCCGGCAGGGCCGAGGCCGACCACCGCCGCGGATGCGCGTCGCTGGCGGGGCTCGGGCCCGTGGGGCGCCCGCCCGGACTCGGGGACGTGGCGTGCGCGGCCACCGACAGGGGCGTGCTGCCCGAGACGACCGTGCTGGTGCGGCGCGGCGCCCTGCGCGTCACCGTGCGGTACGCCTCGGCCGCCAAGGACGCCGCCTCCGTGGAGCGCGACGCGGTCGCCGCCGCCCGCCGCGTCACCGCGTCGCTCTGAGGACCGCGAGGCGGGGGACGGCGCCCCGCGAACACGGCATATCGTGCAAGAGGCGTGATGAGGGGAACAGTCCAGAGAATCGGTCGACTGCGCGGGCGCCGACAGGATGGGCGACAGGATGGGCCCGTGCCGTCCGCCGTGCCGTCCCCCGAACGCGCCGAGCGGTGGGCGTGGCCGCTGCGGGGCCGCCGCGCCGACGCGGCGCTGGCCGCCGGCCTGTTCGCCGTGACGGCCGCGGTCGTCCTCATCGAGCTGGCCCACGGCGCCGGGCTCGGCCCGATCCCCTGGCTCGGCTGGCCGCTCATGATGATCGCGTGCGGGGCGCTGTACTGGCGGCGCGTCCGCCCCGTGACCGTGGCCGTGGTGACGCTGCTCGCCTGCCTGGTCTACTTCCCCAAGACCGAGCCGGACGGGCCGCTGCTGCTGACCTTCGTGGTCGCGCTCTACACCGTCGCCGCGGAGGGCCCCCTGGCCGTCGCGGTGCTGATCGGCCTCGTGGCCATGGGCCTGGTCGCCCTCGGCGAGCTCACCAGCACCGTCAACCACCTGCAGGACGCGGCGATGTGGATGCTGGCGGGCTGGTTCGTCGCGGTCATCGCGGTCGGCGGCGTGGTGCGCAACCGCCGCGCCTACCTGCGCGAGGCCGAGCGCCGCGCGCTGGCCGCCGAGCGCGGCCGCGAGGAGGAGGCCCGCCGCCGCGCCACCGAGGAGCGGCTGCGCATCGCCCGCGAGCTGCACGACGTGCTCGGCCACAGCATCTCGCTGATCAACGTGCAGGCCAACGCGGCGCTGCACGGCCTGCAGCGCGACCCGGGCGGCGCCGAGGCCGCGCTCACCGCGATCCGGCAGGCCAGCAAGGACGCGCTGCGCGAGATGCGCGCCGTCCTGGGGGTGCTGCGCCAGGTCGACGAGACCGGCCGGGACGCGGGCGCGGCGCCCGCCGCGCCCGGTCTGGCCCGCCTGGAGGAGCTGACCGGACGCGCCGCGGCGGCCGGGCTGGCCGTGCACGTCCGCGTCGAGGGCGCGGAGCGGCCGCTGCCGCCCGAGGCGGACCTGGCCGCCTACCGGATCGTCCAGGAGTCCCTCACCAACGTCACGCGCCACTCCGACGCCGCGTCCGCGCGGGTGCGCGTCCGCTACCGCGACGACGCGCTGGAGCTGGAGATCGAGGACGACGGCCCCGCCGCCGCGAACCCGTCGCCGGGCGGCGGCACCGGCATCGACGGCATGCGGGACCGGGCGCGGGCCCTGGGCGGCGAGCTGACCGCGCGGCGCCGCCCCGGCGGCGGCTTCCGCGTGCGGGCCCGGCTGCCGCTGCCCGCCGGCCGTTCCCCCGCGTCCTGACCGTGCGGGCGGTCGCGGCGGGCGGCGCCGCCGGGGCACCATGAGGGGGCGGAAAGGTGGAGGGCTCATGAAGGTGTTCGTCTCGGTCGACATGGAGGGCGTCTCCGGTCTGACCGACCCCGAGGAGATGCGCGCCCCCGGCCGCGGCTACGAACGCGGCTGCGAGCTGATGACCGCCGACGCCGACGCCGCCGTCCGCGCGGCGTTCGACGCCGGCGCCGACACCGTGGTGGTCACCGACGCGCACGGCATGGGCCGCAACCTGCGCGCCGACCTCATCGACCGGCGCTGCACCCTCGTGCGCGGCCCGTACAAGCCGATGCGCATGGCCGAAGGGCTGGACGCCACGTTCGACGTGGCGCTGTACGTCGGCTACCACGCCCGCGCCGGAGCGCCGCGCGGCGTGCTCAACCACACCTGGATGGGCCGCGAGATCCACAACGCCTACCTCAACGGCGAGGTGGCGGGGGAGATCCGGCTGATGGCCGCCTACGCGGGCACCCTGGGCGTGCCCGTCGGGCTCGTCACCGGGGACGAGGCCGCCTGCCAGGAGGCCCGCGACGTGCTCGGGGACGTGACGACGGTCGCGGTGAAGAAGGGCTGCGACCGGTACGCCGCCGAACTGGTGCCGCCCGCCCGCGCCCAGGAGATGATCTACGACGCGGCGCGCCGCGCCCTGGCGGACCCGGACCGCTGGCGCCGGTACACCGTGCCCGCCCCCTACACCTTGGGCATCGAGTGGAGTTCGACGTCCATCGCCCAGTCCTGCGCGGTGATCCCCGGCGTCAAGCTCGCGGGCCCGCGCACCACCGAGTTCACCACCGACGACTACGCGGAGATCGTCGGCCTGCTCGGCGTGTGCGCCACCATCGGCGGGCAGGTCGGCTGCACCGGCCTGCACTACGACTGACGGCTGCGACCGACGGCTGCGACCGACATCTGCGACCGACGGCCGCGAGGACCGGGCGCGCGGGGCCGACGTCACCGCGCCCGGGTCAGCACAAGCGCGCCCCGACGTAACAGAAATGTCGCCTCATTCGGTGATGACTATGTGAACGTCGGTGCAGTCGTCCCTCACGAGCCCTCCGCGGTGCTGCTCGACCCCGCGCCGCTGTCGGCAGCGCAGCGCGCCGGTCACGCCTGCGCGGTCTGCGAGAAGCGATGGCCCCGTCCCACGGTGCGGCTGGGCGACCTGCCGGACGGCGCACCCGTCCTGGCCTGCGCCGACTGTGCCGAGCCCCCTCACTAGAGGGCGAGACGCCCCACCCGAGGACGGCCTGCGTCGCCCCCGCGGTCAGTCGTCGCGGCGTTCGTCGAAGTCGAAGTCGGCTGAGGCGAGCGCCTCGTAGGCGGGCGCGAGGACGTCCGCCAGATCGCGGCGCCGGATCCGCACCGGCGGCGGAGCGGCCACGCGCAGGATGAACCCCGGGGGTACGGGCGGGGCCGGCGGACGCTCGCGCAGGCGGGCCAGCCCCGTCGGCGCCGTCCAGAAGCCGGACGGCGACAGCGGCTCCTCGGTCGGGCCGTCCGCGTCCAGCGGGTCGGGGCCCGCGGCCGGGAGCCGCCGCAGCGCCGTGAGCAGCTGCTCCTTGGTGCGGCCGTTCCACTGCAGCACCAGGAACGGGTCGTCGTCGAACGCCTCGGCGAGCAGGTAGAGCACCGCGGCGGCGTGCTTGCAGGGGTCGCCGTAATCCGGGCAGGTGCACATCAGGTGCAGGTCGGCCGCCGACTCGGGGAACAGCGACAGCCCCAGCCCGGCCAGCACGTCCTCGATCTCCGGCGGCATCTCCCCGGCCAGCAGCCGCGCCCGGAACACCGCCCGGGACGCCAGCTCCGCCTCCACCGCCCGCCACTCGGCCTCCGTCAGGGCGTCGATGCCGACGGCCACCTCGTACGGCTCCTCCACCGAGCCCTGCACGCGCGCCGTCACCTCGAACGGCGCCACCTTGAGGTCGATCACCTGCCCCCGGCGGGCGTAGGCGCGGCCGCGCTGGAGCCGTCCCGTGTCGCCGGACGCCTCGATCAGGTCGATGAACCGCCGCGACCACCACCGCGCGCCGATCGAGCCGCGGCGGGTGCGGGCGCGGATGCCGCCCTCCACCGGGATCGGGGGGCGGTACTCGGCGAACCCGCTCATCAGTCGCTCACCGCCTCGGGGGACAGGCGCAGCACTTCGCGCAGCTCGGCGACCGACAGCTCGGTCAGCCAGTCCTCGCCGGCGCCGACCACCGACTCGGCCAGCGCCTTCTTGCGGTCGATCATCTCGTCGATCCGCTCCTCCAGGGTGCCGACGCAGATGAGCTTGCGGACCTGCACGTTCTTGGTCTGGCCGATGCGGAAGGCGCGGTCGGTGGCCTGGTCCTCGACGGCCGGGTTCCACCACCGGTCGACGTGCACCACGTGGTTGGCGGCCGTCAGCGTCAGCCCGGTCCCCGCCGCCTTCAGCGACAGCAGGAACACCGCGGGCTCGTCGTCCTCCTGGAAGCGCCGCACCAGCTCGTCCCGCTGCCGCCGGGACGTGCCGCCGTGCAGCCACAGCACCGGCCGCTCCAGCCGCGCCGCCAGATACGGCCGCAGCATCGCCCCGAACTCGGCGTACTGGGTGAACACCAGCGCCTTCTCGCCCTGCTCGACCACCTGCGCGCAGATCTCCTCCAGCCGCTCGAGCTTGCCCGAGCGGCCCGGCAGCCGCGACCCGTCCTTGAGCAGCTGCGCCGGATGGTTGCACACCTGCTTGAGCCGGGCCATCGTCGCCAGCACCAGGCCCCGCCGCTTGTCCTCGTCGCTTTCGGCGATGCGCTGCAGCATGTCGTCGAGGGTGGCCTGGTACAGCGACGCCTGCTCGGCGGTCAGGTTGCAGTAGACCTTGATCTCCTGCTTCTCCGGCAGGTCGGAGATGATCGCCTTGTCGGTCTTGAGGCGGCGCAGCACGAACGGCCGGGTGGCGCGCCGCAGCGCCTGGGCCGCGGCCTCGTCCCCGTCCCGCTCGATCGGGATCGCGAACCGCTCCCGGAACGCCGCCCGCGGCCCCAGCAGCCCCGGATTGGCGAACTCCATGATCGACCACAGCTCCGTCAGGTGGTTCTCCACCGGCGTGCCGGTGAGCGCGATCCGCGTGCGCGCCGGGATGCCGCGGATGGCGCGGGCCTGCCGGGTGCCGCTGTTCTTCAACGCCTGCGCCTCGTCGCACACCACCCGCTCCCAGGCGACGCGCGCCAGCATCGCCGCGTCGCGGGCCGCCGTGCCGTAGGTGGTGACGACCAGATCCGCCTGCGCCGCCGCCCGGACGAGATCGTCGTCGCGGTGCCGCCCCGTGCCGTGGTGCACGTACACGCGCAGCTTCGGCGCGAACCTGGCCGCCTCCCGCTGCCAGTTGCCCACCAGCGACATCGGCACCACCAGCAGAGTCGGCCCCGGCGGGCCGTCCCCCCGCACCTCCTCCCGCTCATGCACTAGCAGGGACAGCACCGAGACCGTTTTGCCTAGCCCCATGTCGTCGGCGAGGACGGCGCCGAGGCCCAGGTCGTTCATGAACACCAGCCAGGCCAGCCCGCGCCGCTGGTAGGGGCGCAGCTCGGCGCACAGCCCGTCGGGGGTGGACAGCGGCGCGAGGCGGCGGTCGGCCTCGCCGGACAGCAGGTCGCCGAACGCGCCGTCGGCGTCGACGTCGATCAGGGGCAGGGCGTCGTCGCCGGCGTGGACGACCGCGCGCATCGCCTCCGCGGCGGTCATCCGGCCGCGGCGGGGACGGCGCAGGAAGTCCAGGGCGGCCTGGAGCTGCCGCTCGTCCAGTTCGACCCACTGGCCGCGCAGCCGCACCAGGGGGGTCTTGAGGCGGGCGAGCTCCGCCAGCTCGGCCTCGTCGACGGTCTCGTCGCCGATGGCCAGGTCCCACTGGAAGTCCACCAGGCTGCGCAGGTCGAACCCCGACGACGTCGCCGCGCCCGAGTCTTCGCCGTCCCGCGTGCGGGTGGTGAGCCGCATGCCGAGCTTCGCCTTGCCCGCCCACTGCGGCAGCAGCACGCCGAAGCCGGCCGCGGCCAGCATCGGCGCCGCCTGCCGCAGGAAGCGGAACGCGCCCGCCGTGTCGAGGAGGAGCTCGGACGGCGTGGGGGAGTCGAGCGCGGGCGTCAGGTCGGGGAACAGGCGCAGCGCCCGCCCGAGGCCGGTGAGCAGCGTCTCCTCGGCGTCGGCGATCGACGTCGCCTCGCCCGCCCAGACCGTCGCGGCCGGGACGTACAGGCTGGGGTCCTCGGTGCCCTGCAGCGCGAACTCCACGCGCCAGACGTCGTCGTCCTGTCCGCCGTCGTCCCGCCCGCCGTCGGCGTCCCGCGGGTGTTCGGCGCCCGCGGGGGAGCCGTCCTCCGCGGCGCCGGGCTCGATCAGGCGGAAGCAGACGCGCAGCGGCCCGGCCGGGCGGCGGGACGCGGCGGCCCAGGCGTCCAGCTCGGCGATCAGGTCGTCGGGGTCGTCGCCGGGCTCGCGCGCCACGCGCGGGTCGGGGCCGGTCAGCGCCTCCACCCAGCGCTCGGACAGCGGGACGCGGTCGGGCACCTTGCCGCGGCGCGGCGGCAGGAGCGGGTGCGGCACCACGCCCCGCACCACCGTGTCGACCAGGCCGGACAGCGCCTCGCGCAGCACGTCCGCGGCGGGGCGCCCGCCGTCGGCGGCGCGGCAGGCGGCGGGCATCGCGCGCGCCAGGTCGGCGATGCGGGCCGGATCGTCCGGGACGGGGCGCCACCGCGCGACCAGGTCGCCGTCCTCGCGCACCAGCGCGGGCAGCACCTGGCCCCGCCCGGCCAGCCGCATCGCCTCGTCCGCCAGCAGGCACAGGAACCGCAGGTCGCTGCCGGGCACCACGTCGGCGCTGTGCTCGGCCAGCTGCAGCAGCGTCATCGCCGGGAACGGCTCCAGCACCAGCGCGGGCACCCGCCAGGGCCGCAGCTCCTCCGGGACGACGCCCTCGGCGCCGCACTCCGGGGACGGCAGCGGGTGATCGCCGTGCGTGGGCAGCGACAGCGTCAGCTCGACCCGGAACGCGCCCTTCACCAGCGGCTCGTAGGAGGTGCCGGTGAAGTCGCGGGTGGCGAACGGGTGCACGTCGGGATCCCGCGCGTCGGGACGGGCGGCGTACGGGCCGGTGCGCTCCGCCCACAGGCAGAGCGCGCCCCCGTGCCAGGTGGCGTGCGCGACGAGCATGGAACGTGAAACCCCGAGACAGCCGGTTGCCGAGCGTCCCCGACGCTACCAGCGAGGACCGACGCTTCCGGCGGATGCGGGGGACGGGAGGCGGCCCCGCCGACGGGCATGGTTAGGCTTCGGGGCGTTGTCCGATCACGGGAGGTCGTTGTGGGCGAGTTCGTGCGCGTCGAGGTGGAGGACGGCATCGGGACGATCCGGCTGGACCGGCCGAAGATGAACGCGCTCAACGCGCCGATGCAGCGGGAGCTCGTCGAGGCGGCGCGGGAGGTCACCCAGGACGAGAGCGTCGCCGCGGTGGTCATCTACGGCGGGGAGCGGGTGTTCGCCGCCGGCGCCGACATCAAGGAGATGGCGCCGCTGACGTTCGCGGAGATGTCCGGCGCGCCGTCGCGGCTGCTGCAGGACTTCACCAAGGCCCTGGCCGCGATCCCCAAGCCGGTCATCGCGGCGATCACAGGGTACGCGCTCGGCGGCGGCCTCGAGGTGGCGCTGGCCGCCGACTTCCGGGTGGCCGGCGAGGGCGCCAAGGTCGGCTTCCCCGAGATCCAGCTCGGCATCATCCCGGGCGCGGGCGGCACCCAGCGGCTGGCCCGGCTGGTCGGCCCGGCCAAGGCCAAGGACCTGATCTTCTCCGGGCGGCACGTCGCCGCGGCCGAGGCCCTCGCCATGGGCCTGGTCGACCGGGTCGTGCCGGACGCCGACGTCTACACGGCCGCCCGGGAGTGGGCGTCGACGTTCGTCGGCGGCCCGGCGCTGGCGCTGCGCGCCGCCAAGCAGGTGATCGACGCCGGCCTGGAGGTCGACCTGGAGACCGGCCTGGAGATGGAGCGCACGCAGTTCGCCGCGCTGTTCGCCACCGAGGACCAGGCGATCGGCATGCGCAGCTTCATCGAGAAGGGCCCGGGCAAGGCCGTCTTCACCGGCCGCTGATCCGCGCCCCGGGCCCGGCCGGCGGCGTTCCCGCCGGTGCACATGGCCGCGGCAGGTCCGTGACAGCCTCAGTCAAAGGGCTTGTCAACGGATACGATCGGCCGCCATGCGAAGCCCCTTCCCCCCGGGCTCTTCCCGCACCGCGTACCGCACCGCTCTCGTCACCGGCGCGTCCAGCGGCATCGGCGAGAGCTTCGCGCGCCTCCTGGCCGGGCGCGGCACCGACCTGGTGCTCGTCGCGCGCTGCGCCGACCGGCTGGACGAGCTGGCCCGCGAGCTGGTGGAGCGGTACCGCGTGGCGGTCGAGGTGCTGGCCGCCGACCTCACCGACCCGGCGCAGCGCGGCGAGGTGGAGCATCGGCTGCGCGCCGACCCGGTGGAGCTGCTGGTCAACAACGCCGGGTACGGCGCGTTCGGGGCGTTCGCCGAGCAGCCGCTGGGCGACCAGCTCGACCAGGTGGAGCTGAACGTGGTCGCGCTGATGCGGCTCACCCACGCCGCGCTGCCCGGGATGATCGAGCGGGGCCGGGGCGGAGTGCTGAACGTCGCGTCCATGGCGGGGTTCGCCCCGTCGCCCGGCAGCGCCGTCTACGGCGCCACCAAGAGCTTCGTGGCGGCGTTCTCCGAAAGCCTGCACGCAGAGCTCGCCGGGACGGGCGTGCACGTGACGGCGCTGTGCCCCGGGTTCACCCGCACCGACGAGACCCGGGAGCCCAACCTGCTGTGGCTGCGCCGCGAGGACGTGGCCCGCGCGGGACTGGACGCGGTGGCCGCGGGGCGTGCGCTGTGCGTGCCGGGGGCGCAGTACAAGGCGGCGCTGCCCGCGTTGAAGGTCATGCCGCGTTCGCTTCTGCGGGCGGCGGCCAACCGCATGTGGCGCCAGGCCGCCGAGACGCGCTGATCTGCTTCGGGTGGCGCACCCGGCACGAAGCGTTCGGGGCGGCGGCACGGCGTGTCGCGCCAAGTGGGCGGCAAGAAGCGGCCGATCGTGGTTCCCCCTCCTGTCCGGTGAGGAACGTCCGCCCCGTTCCCGACGTCACAACGGGTATGGGGACGCCACCGCGACTCGGCGCGCACCGGCTGTTGGGCGAGATCGGCCGGGGCGGCACCGCCGTGGTGCATTCGGCGATCGACGCCTTCGGGCGCGAGGTCGTGGTCAAGCGGCTGCGCCCGGAGATCGCGGCCGACCCGGCGGCGCGGCGCCGCCTGGCCCGGGAGATCGCCGCGCAGCGGCGGGTGCGCAGCCCCTACGTGCCGCGCCTGCTGGACGGCCGGGCGGACGCCGACCCGCCGTACCTGGTCATGGCCTACGCCCCGGGCTGCCCGTTGAGCGAGCTGGTGGCGGGCCACGGGCCGCCGCGCCCCGACCGCCTGCGGCGGCTGGCCCGGCGGCTGGCGCTGGCCGTGGCGGCGGTGCACGACGCCGGGGTGCTGCACCGCGACGTCTCCCCGGGCAACGTCATGGTGCACGGCGAGCGTCCCGCGCTCATCGACTTCGGCCTCGCCCACGACGCCGCCGAGGCGCAGACGACCCGCCCCGGCATGGTCGTCGGCACCCCCGCGTACCTGGCGCCCGAGGTGATCGAGGGCGGGCCCGCCACCGCCGCGTCCGACGTGTTCGCGTGGGCCGCCACGATCGCGTTCGCCGCGACGGGGCGGCCGCCGTTCGGCCGGGGACCCCTGGAGGGCGTCTGCCTCCGCATCGTGAGCGGGACGGCCGACCTGGAGGGCGTCGAGGAGCCCCTGGCCGGGCTGCTGCGGCTGGGGCTGGACCGCGAACCGCGGCGGCGGCCGTCCGCGCGGTGGTTCGCGGGGGCGCTGGCACCCGCGGGCATGGGCGCGCCCGGACGCGGGCGGTGCGCGGCGGCATGAGGACGGGCGGGGAGGACAGGCGAGTGAGGACACGTCAGCCAGAGGTGCCGTTCCGATGGATCCTGCCTCCGGGATGGGTGAGGGTAGGGTTTCGTCAGCGATGAAGGGGGTTGTCACGTCCGGGGACCAAATAGGCCAATACCGCGTACTCCAGACACTGGGGGAAGGCGGCATGGGCGTGGTGTACCTCGCCGCCGACCCCGAGGGGCGCAAGGTGGCCATCAAGGTGCTGCGTCCCGCTGTGGCGGGGGACGCCACCGCCCGACGGCGGCTGGCGCGCGAGGTCGACTCGATGCGGCGGGTGCACAGCCCGCACGTCGCGGAGATCCTCGACGCCGACGTCACCGCGGACCAGCCGTACATCGTCACCCAGTACGTCCCGGGCCGCACCCTCGAAGAGACCGTCGAGGAGGAGGGGCCCCGCTACGGGCAGGCCCTGCAGCGGCTGGCGGTCGGCCTGGCCTCGGCGCTGTCGGCCATCCACGGCGCCGGGATCGTGCACCGCGACCTCAAGCCGGCCAACGTCATGCTCGTCGACGACGAGCCCATCGTGATCGACTTCGGCATCGCGCAGGCCGCCGACGCCACCCGGCTGACCGCCACCGGCATGGTGATCGGCACGCCCGGCTACCTCGCCCCGGAGATCATCGAGGGGGAGGACGCCGGACCCGCGTCCGACGTGCACGCCTGGGGCGGGACGGTCGCCTTCGCCGCCACCGGACGGCCGCCGTTCGGCTCCGGCACCTTCGAGGCGATCTTCTACCGGATCATGCAGGGCACGCCCGACCTGGACGGGGTGCCCGAGCCGCTGCTGCCGGTGCTGCGCTCGGCCATGGCCCGCAACCCGGCCGAACGGCCCACCGCGGTCAGCCTCGTGCAGCTGATCCGGCGCATCCACTTCGAGGCCACCATCACCGACACCACCCGGGTGGACGAGCACTACCCGAGCCCGGAGAGCACGACCCGGCAGACGGACGCCTCGTCCGATCACTCCCGGGTGTTCTCCATGCCGGCGCCGTCCCAGCCGCCGCCGGGGCCCGCCCCGTCCGAGCCGCTGCCCGCGCCGACGCCCGCCCCCGCCCCCGCACAGCCGAAGGACTTCGAAGGCCTCCTTCCGCCGGCGGCGCCTCCGCCCGCCCCCGGCCCGTACGACACGACCCCTTACGCTCCCGCCTCCTACGAACCGGCCCCTTACGAGCCGAACCCCTACGAGACGTCTCCGTACGACCAGCGGACGTACTCCCCGTACGGCCCGGCTCAGAGCCCCCCGCCCCGCACCCAGCCGCCGGAGCAGTTCCCGCCGCCCGCGCCGTACGACCCCTACAACCAGGGGACGAGCCCGACCGACCTGGAACGGCGCGGCCCGGCCGACGCCGCGCGCCGCCCGGACGACCAGCCCAGGAGCAAGCCCTACGGCTGGTATCGGGTGCTCAGCTTCCTCGTCCTGGCGGCCCTGCTGGGGTTCGCCAACATCGCGCCTCTGCTCGCCGTGGGCGTGACCGTCGCGGGAGTGCTGCTGCTGCGCATGGCGGACAAGGCGGCCCGCGGCATGGAGGACAAGCGCACACGGCGCGGCCCGAGGTCCGGCGACGCGGTGGCGGCGGCGTTCAAGACCCCGCTGCACCTTCCGGGGGCGGTGCTGGTCACGGGGCTGCTGACGTCGCTGGCCGTGTTCGCGGGCCTGATCCTGCTGGCCGCGCTGATGTTCGTCGTTCCCGACATGACGGCCTCGCGGGCCATCGCCTACAGCAGCATGGCCGTCATCGTCCTGCTCACCCTGGCGCCCGGCAGCGCGCCGCCGCGGCGGCAACTCGCGCGCATCTGGGGCGCGGTGCTGCCGCGCACGGAGGCGGCCCTGGGCGCGGTGCTCATCCTGGGCGTCTTCACCGGGGTGCTGGTGTCGCTCTCCCGGCAGCAGCCTCCCGACACCACCCCGCTGGACGGGATGAGCCAGTCGCTGGAGAGCCTGCGCAGCGACGTCGACGACCTGATCGCCGGATTCCCGTTCTTCTGAGCGGGCCCTGCGCGTGCGGCCGCTCGGTAAGGTGGCGATCCGATGAGCGGGGAGACCAGGCAACTACGGCAGATCGGCCCCTATCGGCTGCTGGCCCGGCTGGGCGGCCCCACCGGAACGGTCTACCGGGCGGCCGATCCCGGCGGGCGCGACGTGGCGATCCGGGTGCTCGCGGACGGCGCGGCCGCGCTCCCGCCCGAACGCCTGCACCGCGACATCGAACGCATGCGCCGGGTGCAGAGCCCGTACGCGGTGGACGTCCTGGACGGCGACGCCGCCGCCGACCCGCCCTATGTCGTCAGCCGTTTCGTGCCAGGGCGGGCGCTCGCCGACGTGGTGGCCGAGCAGGGGCCGCTGCGGGGCGCGGCCCTGCACCGGCTCGCCCTCGGCATGGCCAAGGCCCTCGCCGCCGTCCACGAGACGGGCCTCACGCACGGCGCCCTCGGCCCCGACACGGTCCTGGTGATCGACGGCGCCCCCGTCATCATCGACTACGGCCTGAACCCGCACGACGAGGGCGCGGCCCGGGATCTGCGCGCGTGGGCGCGCACCGTCGTCTTCGCCGCGACGGGCGACCGCGGCGTCGCCGACGCCGACGCGATCCCGGACGTCGCGGACGTGCCGGACGGCCTGCGGCCGGTGCTGACGGCGGCGCTGTCGGCGCGGCCGCCGTCCGCGGCGGAGGCGGCCGACGCGGTCGCGGCCGTCGACGCTGGGCCGTCCGCGCCGCCGCCCCCGATCCCCGTCCCGGCGGCCGCGGGGCAGGGCCCGGTGATCTCGGCGCCCGCGGCGGCGACGGTGTTCGGATCCGGTCACGCGGCGTCGGTCGTGCGCGGGTGGGCGCGGCTGCTGTCGGCCATGATCGTGGTGGTCGCGGTGGGGCTCGCGATCACGCTGCCGCTGGCGGGGACGCTGCTGTCGGCGGCCGCGGTGACCGCGCTGCGCTGGTCGGCCGCGCTGGGCGTCCGCCGCCGGCTGCTCGCGCTGGTCCGCACGGCGGCGACGCTCCCGTACGCGGCGGTGTTCGCGCTGGGGGTCGGCGGGGGCATGGTCGCGTTGTCGGCGCTGCGCGTGGAGATCGACCCGCTGGAGGTGTGCGCCTTCGCCGCGGGCGCCGGGGTGTGCGCGCTGTGGACGGCGCCGGGCGTCACCGCGCCGTACCGGCAGCTGGAGCGGCGGTGCGCGGCCGTGGCCCGCTCGCCGCGCCGGCTCGCCCTGGCCGGGGTCGCGCTCGGCATGCTGGCCTTCCTGGCCGTGGTGGGCGCGATCTCCCTGACGCCGAGCTTCGCCCCGATGTACGGGCTGCAGACGTCCTTGGAGAACACGGTCGGGCGCCTGCAGGCCGCCCTGCACTGACCGGCCCCGGCCGCGCGCGATGCGGTCAGGATCACCCGGCGCGTCCGGGGCGCCTGGAGCGGTCCGGCGCCGCGGGGCGGGGGCGTCCAGGGCGAGTTTGCGCGCTGATTACCCGCGGGTAACATGAGGCGTGCAGCCGGAAAACCGTCCCCCGGGGCCGAAGCCCGTTCGGGAGTTTGGCAGGCTGTGAGGCATCAGCCCGTCGCGTCGACCCGTCCCAGGGGCGGCGCCTCCGCCGCTTGATACGCGGCCGAACTGAGTGCAGGGAGGTCGGCCACCGGCCATGAACATCGTCGTCCTGGTGAAGCAGGTTCCCGACACCGAGAGCCCGCGCAAGCTCAAGTCCGAGGACAGCACGTTGGACCGTGCCGCCGCGGACGGTGTCATCAACGAGCTCGACGAGTACGCCATCGAGGAGGCGCTGCGCATCAAGGAGGCCCACGGCGGCGAGGTGACCGTCCTCACCATGGGCCCCGACAAGGCGACGGACTCGATCCGCAAGGCCCTGGCCATGGGCGCGGACAAGGCCGTGCACCTCGTCGACGACGCCCTCGCCGGCTCCGACGCGCTGCAGACCTCGTACGCCATCCAGCAGGTGCTCGGCCGCACCGGGTTCGACCTGGTGGTGCTGGGCTCGGAGTCGACGGACGCGCGCACGGGGCTGCTGGCCGCGATGCTGGCCGAGCGGCTCGGCGTGCCGCAGCTGTCGCTGGCCAACAAGGTGGAGATCAACGGCACGTCCATCACCGTGCAGCGCCAGACCGACTACGGCTACGACAAGGTCGAGGCGACCCTGCCCGCGGTGGTCAGCGTCGTCGAGAAGATCAACGAGCCGCGCTACCCCTCGTTCAAGGGGATCATGGCGGCCAAGAAGAAGCCGGTGGAGACGCTCGGCATCGCCGACGCCGGCATCGACGCCGGACAGGTGGGGCTGGCCAACGCGGCCACCGCGGTCGTGGACTTCGCCGAGGCCCCGCCGCGCAGCAAGGGTGAGATCGTCACCGACGAGGGCGACGGCGGCATCAAGATCGCCGAGTTCCTCGCGTCGAAGAAGTTCGTCTGAGCGGGGAAGGGGACTAGCGAACCGATGGCCGAGATTCTCGTCCTCGTCGACCACGTCGACGGTGAGGTCAAGAAGGTCACCCTCGAGCTGCTGACCCTCGCGCGGCGCCTCGGCGAGCCCGCGGCGGTCTGGGTCGGCCCGGGCTACGAGGGCGCCAAGGACAAGCTGGCCGAGTACGGCGCCGCCAAGGTCTACGTCGCCGCCGACGAGGAGCTGACCTCCTACGTCGTCGCCCCCAAGGCCGCGCTGCTGGCGCAGCTGGTGCAGAGCGCCTCGCCCGGCGCCGTGCTGGTGTCGGCGACCGGCGAGGGCAAGGAGGTCGCCGGGCGCCTGGCGGTCAAGACCGGGTCCGGCGTGCTCACCGACGTGGTGGACGTCGCCGAGGGCTTCGTCGGCGAGCACTCGATCTTCGGTGGCGCGATCATCGCGCACGCCAAGGTCACCAAGGGCACGCCGATCATCGCGGTGCGGCCCAACGCGATCGCGCCCGAGGCCGCCCCGGCCGCCCCGGCCGAGGAGCAGGTGTCGGTGACCCTGTCGGACGCCGACAAGGCCGCCAAGATCGTGGAGCGGGTCGTCCAGGAGAAGGGCGAGCGCCCGGACCTCACCGAGGCCGCGATCGTGGTCTCCGGCGGGCGCGGCGTCGGCAGCGCCGAGAACTTCAAGATCATCGAGGACCTGGCCGACGCGCTCGGCGGGGCCGTCGGCGCCTCCCGCGCCGCCACCGACGCCGGCTGGTACCCGCACCAGTTCCAGGTCGGCCAGACCGGCAAGACCGTCTCGCCGCAGCTGTACATCGCGGTCGGCATCTCCGGCGCCATCCAGCACCGGGCCGGCATGCAGACCTCCAAGACGATCGTCGCCATCAACAAGGACCCCGAGGCGCCGATCTTCGAGCTGGTCGACTACGGCGTGGTGGGCGACCTGTTCCAGGTGGCCCCCCAGCTGACCGAAGAGATCAAGAAGCGCAAGTGACCGTCCGCGCGACGCCCCGCCCGGCCGCGGCCCGGCGGGGCGTCGCCGTGTCGCACGCGCCGTGGGCGGCCCTGCGCCCGCGGCGCCGCGCCGCTCAGGCGGCGAGCGCGACGGGCTCGGGCTCGTCGGCGTCGGCCGCGGCCGGACGGGCCGCGGCCACGTCGGCGTGCGCGTCCAGCGGGACGAGCCGGGCCCCGGCCGCGATCAGCAGGGCCAGCACGACGACGACGCCGACGCCCACCCGCAGCGACGTGGCGTCGGACAGGAACCCGACCACGACCGGGCCGAGCAGCAGCCCGCCGTAGCCCATGGCGCCGACCTGCGCCACCGCGGCGCCCGAGCGGCCCGGCGCCGCCGTCCCGGCCAGCGACATCGTGGTGGGGACGACCGTGCACACCACCAGGCCCGTCACGAAGAACCCGGCGAGCGCGACGGGCGCGGCCGGCGCCAGCACCACGGCGGCCGTGCTCAGCGCCGTGCCGACGCCGGCGCCCGCCAGCATCCGCCGGGTGCCCAGGCGCGCCCGAACCCGGTCGCCCACCAGCCGTCCCAGCAGCATCGCCAGCTCGAACACCGGATAGCCGAGCGCGGCGACCGCCTGCGAGGCGCCCATCTCCTCGTGCAGCAGCAGCCCGCTCCAGTCGGCGATCGACCCCTCGGCCATGAACGCGATGAACGCCAGCGCCCCGATGAGGTACACCGCCGCCGGCAGCCGGCCGCGCCGCCCCGCGCCGGCGGTCCCGGCGGGCGCCGCCGGGTCGGGCAGGTAGGTGCGGCCGAGCGCGAGCGCGGCGGGCAGCGCCGACAGCCCCGCCGCCAGCACGGTGCGCGTGAACCCCAGACCGACGGCGGCGGTGAGCACCGCGACCAGCCCGCCGCACATCGCGCCGACGCACCAGCCCGCGTGCATGCCGCTCATGACGGGCCGCCGGTACGCCTGCTCCACCACGCTGGCCTGGGCGTTCATGGCGATGTCGGTGACACCGAACGCCATGCCGAACAGCGCCACCGCGACCAGCAGCACCCCGTACGACGGCGCCAGCGCGACCGCGGCGTAGGCGAGCGCGGTCAGCGGCAGCGCGAGCCGCAGCACCGTCCGGCTGCCCGCCCGGGCCATCACCCCGCGCAGGCCCTGCATGGCCGCCAGCGCGCCGAGCCCCCAGACGAGGACCGCGACGCCGACCTCGCCCTCGTCGATGCGGTACTTGTCCGCCAGCGCGGGCATGCGGGCCGTCCACACCCCGCACAGCAGGCCCGCGAGTGCGAAGGTCAGGAACGATCCAACACGCGAGCGGAACAGCACTGTTCACCTCTTTCTCGGCTCGGCGGGGCACGCACGCTCGGCCCCGAGGGCGTCTGTCGTCCGGGAACCGCGGGGCAGGCGGGCAGGGCGGGGTGCGCCCGCGATGCGGCCGCGGTGGCGGCGGTTCGTTCGGCGGGCCCGGTCGGCCCGGGCCGGGACTCAGCGTTCCAGCAGCTCCAGCAGCCGCCGCTGCAGCGCTTCGAGCTGGTCGGCGTCGTACAGGTCGGGCGCGTGGCCGACCACTTCCCACAGCCCCTCGGCCGCGAGCCGGACCACCGCGCCGGTGAGCGGGTCCGGATCGTCCTCCCGGACGCGGCCGTGCCAGCGGGCCATCGCCTCGTTGAGCGGCGCGGCCAGCTCCGGGTCGGTCGCCGCGGCCGTGATCGCCGACCACCGCCGGTGGGCGCGCGCCTCGCCGGTGAGGATGGCGAACGTGGCGCGCACGTACGCCCGGCTGTAGCCGCCGGGCGACCCGTCGTCGAACGAGTCGATCAGCGCGTCGAACTCGCCGATCACCCGTGCGACCAGCGCGGTGACCAGGGCCTCCTTGGTGGGGAAGTGGTAGAGCAGGCCGCCCTTGGACACGCCCGCACGGTCGGCGACCGCGGCGAGCGTCAGCGCCTGGGTGCCCTGCTCGAAGAGCACGGCCTCGGCGGCGTCCAGCAGGGCGTCCTTGCGCACGCCGTTCACTGTACCGTCCGGCCGGTACAGTTCACCAAACGGGGCGGACCGCCCGAGCATTCCCGCGGTCTCCCCGGCCCGGCCGGCCCCGTCGGGGCGCCTGCGGCGGGGGCGCGCGGCGCGGCTAATGTTGAGCGCGTGGTGACCTACCTCGACCATGCGGCGACCACCCCGATGCTGCCCGAGGCCATCGCGGCGATGACCGAGCAGCTCGGCGCGCTCGGCAACCCGTCCTCGCTGCACGCCGTGGGCCGCCGCGCCCGCCGCGTCGTGGAGGAGTCCCGCGAGATCATCGCGGAGGCGTTCGACGCCCGCCCCAGCGAGGTCGTCTTCACCTCCGGAGGCACCGAGGCCGACAACCTCGCCGTCAAGGGCGTCTACTGGGCGCGCCGCGCCGCCGACCCGAACCGCACCCGGGTCCTGGCGGGCGCGGTGGAGCACCACGCCGTGCTGGACGCGGTGCGCTGGCTTGCCGAGCACCAGGGCGCCGAGGTGGAGTGGCTGCCGGTCGACGAGCTCGGCCGGGTCAGCCCCGACACGCTGCGCGCCGCGCTCGACAAGGCCGACGACGTCGCGCTCGTCACCGTGATGTGGGCCAACAACGAGGTCGGCACCGTGCAGCCGATCGCCGAGCTGGCCGCCGTCGCCCGGGAGCACGGCGTACCGTTCCACACCGACGCGGTGCAGGCCGCCGGGCAGCTGCCCGTGTCGTTCGCCGCGTCCGGCGTGCAGGCGCTCACCCTGTCGGGCCACAAGCTCGGCGGGCCGATGGGCGTGGGGGCGCTGCTGCTGGCCAAGGGCATCGACCCCGTGCCCGTCCTGCACGGCGGCGGCCAGGAGCGCGACGTGCGCTCGGGCACCCTCGACACGCCCGCCATCGCCGGGTTCGCGGCGGCCGTGCAGGTCGCGACGGCGCGGCGGGAGGAGGAGGCGCGCCGCCTGGCCGGGCTGCGCGACGCGCTCATCAAGGCGGTGCGGACGGCGGTGCCGGACGCGGTGCTCAACGGCGACCCCGAGAACCGCCTGCCCGGCAACGCGCACTTCTCCTTCCCCGGCTGCGAGGGCGACGCGCTGCTCATGCTGCTGGACGCGCGCGAGATCGAATGCTCGACCGGCTCGGCCTGCTCCGCCGGGGTGTCCCAGCCCAGCCACGTGCTGCTGGCGATGGGCGCCGACCCGGCCCGCGCCCGCGGCTCGCTGCGCTTCAGCCTCGGCCACACCTCCACCGAGGAGGACGTGGCGGCGCTCGCCGACGCCATCGGCCCGGTGGTCGAACGCGCCCGCCGGGCGGGGCTGTCCGCCTGATCGCACGCCGGCCCGCCGCGCGCCGGAAGGCCGCCGAGGCGCCTCAGGCGAGGGCGCTCACGCGGGCGGCGCTACGGCCGGTAGGGCGCCAGGGCGCGCCAGCCGGGGTCGCTGGTCGAGGCGACCTTGGCCTTGCCCTCCGGCCAGCTCGCCGCCAGCTGGTCCAGCTCGGCCAGCACGCCGGAGTCGGGGTCGGCGTACAGGTGGAACACCCGCAGCCCGTCGCCGGTCTCGCGGAACGCCAGCACCGCGCGGTCGCCGAGCGCCTCCAGCCGCTTCTCGAACTCGCGCAGCGCGCCCGCCGACGGCTCCACCGGCAGCCGGTCGGGGTTGCTGTTGGCGTACGGCACCGTGATCGCCACGTGCAGGTCGCACAGCGGATAGTCCTGGCGGTGCAGCGGGAACCGGGCGCCCAGCCGGGCCGGATGGCCGCGCGGGGTGCGGCCCTCGCCGTTCAGCCACGTGGGCTCGCGGAACGGCTCGGCGATCTGCTCCACCACGGCGGGCAGCACGGCGGGCGCCAGCGCGTCCATGGGCGGCTCGGTGGCGATCGTCACCTCGCCGATCCAGCGGGCCACGTCGTCCTCGCCGAGCGCCCAGTCCAGCACGTGCAGGGCGACGCGCAGCCGCTGCTCCTCGGCCACGAACAGGAAGTCGGGATGGTAGGCGGTCACGTTCACGCGGGCGCGCCGCTGGTCGGCGCGCATGGCGAGCCGCACGTACTCCAGGTCGAACTCGTGGTCGCCCAGCACCAGCCGCTGGCCGAGCATCTCCGGGTCGGCCTGCCGCGCCGCGTGGTAGCGCCATCCGTCCGCGTCGGCCGGGGCGGCGCGCAGCCACCGCTCGGTCAGGCCGCGCAGCTCGGGGTCCCCGCCGCCGGTGAGGGTCAGGGCGGGCGGCTGGTCGTCGCCGCCGCCGATCTCCCACTGCAGCCCCGGGTTGATCTTGTGGACCCGCCGGGACAGCTCCTCCACCACCTCGGTGGACAGCCCTTCGCCCAGACGCCGTTCGATCTCCGGCCGGACCTGCGGCCACCACGCCCAGAACTCGGCGATCGCCGGCGCGGCGGCAGGTGAGGAGGTGTCTCGGGGACGGCGGAAGATTCCCATAGCGGATGTCATCGTACGCGGAATGCGCGACGCCCCGCCGCCGCTACATAGGCTGGAGGGGTTATGACTTTGCGCGTACTCGCCGCCATGTCCGGCGGCGTCGACTCCGCGGTGGCCGCGGCGCGGGCCGTCGAGGCCGGGCACGACGTCACCGGCGTCCACATGGCCCTGTCGAGCAACCCGCGGTCGTACCGGACGGGCGCCCGCGGCTGCTGCACGCTGGAGGACTCCCGCGACGCCCGCCGCGCCGCCGACGTCATCGGCATCCCGTTCTACGTGTGGGACCTGGCCGAGCGGTTCCACCGCGACGTCGTCGAGGACTTCGTCAGCGAGTACGCGGCGGGCCGCACCCCCAACCCGTGCCTGCGCTGCAACGAGAAGATCAAGTTCTCGGCGCTGCTGGACCGGGCGCTGGCGCTGGGCTTCGACGCCGTCTGCACCGGCCACTACGCGCGCCTGGAGAACGGCGTGCTGCGCCGCGGCGTGGACCCGGCCAAGGACCAGTCGTACGTGCTGGCCGTGTGCACGCCCGAGCAGCTCGCCCACGCGATGTTCCCGCTGGGCGACACCACCAAGGCCGACATCCGCGCCGAGGCGCAGCGCCGCGGCCTGCAGGTGGCCGACAAGCCCGACAGCCACGACATCTGCTTCATCGCCGACGGCGACACGCGCCGCTTCCTGGCCGAGCGGCTGGGCACCGCCCCCGGCCCGATCGTGGACCAGGACGGCAACAAGGTCGGCGAGCACGACGGCGCCTACGCCTACACGGTGGGGCAGCGCAAGGGGCTGCGCCTCGGCACCCCCGCCCCGGACGGGCGTCCCCGGTACGTGCTCGACATCTCGCCGGTGACCAACACCGTCACGGTCGGGCCCCGCGAGGCCCTGGACGTGACGGAGATCGTGGGCGAGCGCCCCGTGTGGCTGTCGGAGCCCCCGTCCGGGCCGCTGTCCTGCCAGGTGCAGCTGCGCGCCCACGGCGAGGTGCACGACTGCGTGGCCGAGATGGTGGACGACACGATGCGCATCCGGCTCGCCCGCCCCGCGCGCGGCGTGGCCGCCGGGCAGGCCGCCGTGCTGTACGACGGCGACCGCGTCCTCGGGTCGTCCACGATCGCGAGCACCGTGCGCGCCGCGGTCTGACCGGCGCGTCTGTTCCCTTTGGTCGATCCTCTGCGGAAAGGACGGATCGTGCAGTTCGGTGTGTCGACTTTCGTCACGGACGACGGGATCAACCCGGCCGCGCTCGGGAAGGCCCTGGAGGAGCGGGGGTTCGGCTCCCTGTACGTCGCCGAGCACACCCACATCCCGGTCAAGCGCGAGAGCCCGTGGCCGGGCGGCGACGAGCTGCCCCGCCACTACTACCGCACGCTCGACCCGTTCGTGACGCTGGCCGCCGCGGCGGCGGTGACCGAGCGGCTGCGGGTGGGCACCGGCATCGCCCTGGTGGTCCAGCGCGACCCGATCATCCTGGCCAAGGAGGTGGCGTCCCTGGACCTGATGTCCGGCGGGCGGGCCGTCCTCGGCGTCGGCGCGGGCTGGAACCGCGAGGAGATGCGCAACCACGGCACCGACCCGCGCACCCGCATGCGGCTGATGCGCGAGCGAGTGCTGGCCATCAAGGAGCTGTGGACGGCCGAGCAGGCCGAGTTCCACGGCGAGTTCGTCGACTTCGACCCCGTCTACAGCTACCCCAAGCCGGTGCAGGACCCGCACCCGCCGGTCATGGTGGGCGGAGCCGGCCCGACGACGTTCGACCGGGTGATCGATTTCGGGGACGGATGGATGCCGATCTACGGGCGCGGCACCGACGAGCTGCCCCAAAAGATCGCCGAGCTGCGGGAGCGGGCGGGGCGGCGCGTGCCGGTGACGATGTTCGCCGTGCCGCCCGAGCCGAAGGTCGTGGACGAGCTGCGGGACGCGGGCGTCGACGAGATCCTGTTCGGCCTGCCCACCGAGCCCGAGGACGCCACCCTGCGCCGCCTGGACGCCCTGGCGGAGCTGCTGTGACCCGGAGGTCGGCTAGGGTTCGGGCGTGACGATGAGCTTTCCGTGGGAGGTGGGGAGCGCGACCGGGGTCGGGTCGTACCCCGGTGACGATCCGGACGAGGCGCTGCGGATCGTGCTCGGCGAGCTGCCCGAGCTGCCGCATCTGCCCGAGCTGCCGAACCGCGGCCCCGGCGCCGACCTGACCGGCCGCACCGCCGGGATGCTGGTGGACCTGCCGGTGCACCTGCAGCCGTCCGGGTGGCGGTTCACCGACCGGCCCGGCCGCGACCTGCGCCGGGCGCGCGACCACATGGCCCGCGACCTGGACGTCCTGGAGGAGCTGGCGGGCCGGCACGACGGCCCGTTCAAGATCCAGGCGTGCGGTCCGTGGACGCTGGCCGCGACGATCGAGCTGCGCAACGGCGACCGGGCGCTGCGCGACCCGGGCGCCGTGCGCGATCTGACCGCCTCGCTCGCCGAGGGCGTCGCCGGGCACGTGGCCGAGGTGCGGCGGCGGCTGCCGTCCGCGCGGATCCTGCTGCAGCTGGACGAGCCCGCGCTGCCCGCCGTGCTGGCCGGGCGGGTGCCGACCGCCAGCGGCTTCTCCCGGCTGGCGCCGGTGGAGGCGGCGACGGCCGAACACGGGCTGCGCCAGGTGATCGAGACCGCGTGCGGGGGCGACGCCGCGTTCCCCGTGGTGCACTGCTGCGCGCGCGACGTCCCGTACGGGCTGCTGCGCGGGGCGGGCGCCAAGGCGATCTCGGTGGACCTGGCGCTGGTGCCCGACCGCCACGACGACGCCGTGGGGGAGACGATCGACGCCGGGGTGGGGCTGTGGCTCGGCGTGGCGCCGGGCACGGACGCGGCCCTGCCCGCTCTCAAGGACACCGCCGCTCCCGTGCGCGAGCTGTGGCGGCGCCTGGGGTTCCCCCCGACCCGTCTGGCCGAGCAGGTCGTCATCACCCCGGCGTGCGGCCTGGCGGGGGCGTCCCCCCGCTACGTGCGGGAGGTGTTGAAGCGCTGCCGCGACACCGCCCGCATGCTTCACGAAGCCGCCGAGTAGCGCGCCCTCTGCAGGCCCCCGGCATCCGGGGGCCTGCGCGTTCTCGCAGCTCAAGGCGGGTCGTGCCGGGGCGACTCGGACGCCGGGGAGGGGGCGCGATGTCAGTGGGGCGAGCAAGAATAAGCCCATGACGTTGAGCAACGGCGTTCCCACCGAGGCGGCGCAGCGGCACGCGGAGCTGAGCCGGGAGATCGACGAGGCCAACTACCGCTACTACGTGCTCGACCGGCCCACGCTGAGCGACGCCGAGTACGACGCGTTGATGCGCGAGCTGCGCGCGCTGGAGGCGGAGCATCCCGAGCTGGTCACGCCCGACTCGCCGACGCAGCGCGTGGGGGCGCCGATCGTCACCGACTTCGCGACCGTCGAGCACCTCGAGCGCATGCAGAGCCTCGACAACGCGATGAACGACGAGGAGCTGGCGGCCTGGGACGAGCGGGTGCGGCGGGAGGTCGGCGAGGTCGCCGCCTACCTGTGCGAGCTGAAGATCGACGGGCTGGCGGTCGCGCTGATCTACGAGAACGGCCGCCTGGTGCGCGGCGCCACCCGCGGCGACGGCCGCACCGGCGAGGACATCACCCACAACGTCCGCACCATCGACGCGATCCCGAGCAGGCTGAAGGGCACCGGCTGGCCCGAGCTGCTCGAGGTGCGCGGCGAGGTGTTCCTGCCGCGCGAGGGGTTCGAGCAGGTCAACGCCGCGCAGGTGGAGGAGGGCAAGGAGCCGTTCGCCAACCCGCGCAACGCCGCCGCCGGGTCGCTGCGGCAGAAGGACCCGCGCGTCACGGCGCGGCGGCCGCTGAGCATGCTGGTGCACGGGTTCGGCCGCTGGCAGGGCGGCAAGCAGCCCGACAGCCAGGCCGAGGCGTACGAGCTGATGCGCGAGTGGGGCCTGCCCGTCAGCGACCGCTACAAGGTCGTCCCGGACATGGACGGGGTCCGCGCGTACATCGAGCACTACGGCGAGCACCGGCACGACCCCGAGTACGAGATCGACGGCGTGGTCGTCAAGGTCGACCAGTTCCCGCTGCAGCGGCGGCTGGGGTCGACGTCGCGGGCGCCGCGCTGGGCCATCGCCTACAAGTACCCGCCCGAGGAGGTGAACACCAAGCTCCTCGACATCAAGGTCGGCGTGGGCCGCACCGGGCGGGTCACCCCGTACGGGGTCATGGAGCCGGTGAAGGTGGCCGGGTCCACGGTCGAGCGCGCCACGCTGCACAACGCCGACGAGGTCAAGCGCAAGGGCGTGCTGATCGGCGACACCGTGGTGCTGCGCAAGGCGGGCGACGTCATCCCCGAGATCGTGGCGCCGGTCACGGACCTGCGCGACGGCACCGAGCGCGAGTTCGTCATGCCCGACCGCTGCCCCGAGTGCGGCACGCCGCTCGCCCGCGAGAAGGAGAGCGACGTCGACATCCGCTGCCCGAACGCGCGCTCGTGTCCGGCGCAGCTGCGGGAGCGGCTGTTCTTCCTGGCCAGCCGCAAGGCGCTGGACATCGAGGCGCTGGGGTACGTCGCCGCGACCGCGCTGACCCGTCCGCTGGAGCCCGCCGAGCCCCCGCTGAAGGACGAGGGCGACCTGTTCGACCTCACGGTCGAGCAGCTGCTGCCGATCAAGACGCTGGTGCTCGACCCCGACACCGGCCTGCCCAAGATCGACCCCAAGACCGGCAAGGAGAAGGTCGTCACCTTCTTCGCCACCAAGGACGGCCGGCCGAAGAAGATCGTCGAGGTGCTGTTCGACGAGCTGGAGAAGGCCAAGCGGCAGCCGCTGTGGCGGGTGCTGGTGGCGCTGTCCATCCGGCACGTCGGCCCGACCGCCGCCCAGGACCTGGCGCGCGAGATGCGGTCGATCGACGCCATCCGCAGCGCCACCGAGGAGGAGCTGGCGGCCGTCGACGGGGTCGGCCCGACGATCGCGCGGTCGATCAAGCAGTGGTTCGAGGTCGACTGGCACCGGCGGATCGTCGAGAAGTGGGCGGCCGCCGGGGTCCGGATGGAGGAGGAGGGCGCCGCGGCGCCGCGCCCGCTGGAGGGCGTCACCGTGGTGATCACCGGGTCGCTGGAGGGCTACAGCCGCGACTCGGCCACCGAGGCGGTGCAGAGCCG
The DNA here is from genome assembly GCA_003001795.1 of Actinomadura viridilutea. GTDB lineage: Bacteria > Actinomycetota > Actinomycetes > Streptosporangiales > Streptosporangiaceae > Spirillospora > Spirillospora viridilutea. Next base: position 149,242 of record PVNI01000006.1, read on the forward strand.
CGGCGGCAAGGTCACCGGGTCGGTCTCCAAGAAGACCGGGTTCGTGGTGGTCGGCGAGAACCCGGGCTCCAAGTACGACAAAGCGGTCAAACTCGGCGTGCCGATCCTCGACGAGGCCGGGTTCCGCGTACTCCTGGCCGAGGGGCCGGAAGCGGCCAAAAACGTAACCCTCCGCGGGGACGAATGACGGCCCGCACTCGTTGCACGGTTAACCAGTGGCGGGTTACCCAGGGGTACTATGTCGCTACATAGGGGTAGTGGACTGGAGCGGAATGGGAATAACGGAACGTACGCAATCGGTTTCGCGAAGTTGAGCCGAGGCCGTACCCTCCCAGTCATCACCAACCTCCCGAACCTCCGTGCGTCACAGGACGGGGGAACGGGGCCATGCCGCCGGCGTCCGCGCCGGCGGTGACCACGGACCCGCGGCCGACCGGGGGGCGGTTGCCGACCCTTCGAGGATGTGATGAAGGACCCGAACAACACGCGGAACACCGTGCCGCGCCGGGGCTCCCCGCTGTGGATCTACTTCGCGGTCGTCATCGTCGCGGGCGCGGCCGTCTTCGCGGCCGCGCTGGCGGGCGTGTCCGGCGCGCAGGTCGACGCGCTGGCGGGCAACCCGGTGTTCTGGATCCTCGCCGCCTTCATCGTGTTCGGCGAGCTCCGGCCGATCATCACGCCCGGCTGCACCGAGAACAACGGCGCCGCCACCTCCACGACCTTCTCGTTCGCGGCCCTGCTGTACGCGGGGCTGCCCGTCGCCGCGGTGCTGCAGTCCGCCGCCGTCGTCACCTGCGGCGTGCTGTGGGGGCGCAGCCCGCACCGCATCGCGTTCAACGCCGCCCAGTACACCCTCAGCCTGGCCGCCGCGTCCGGGACGCTCGCCCTGTTCGGCGTGCATCCCGGGCCGACCGCCCTGTGGGTGCCCGAGGGCGGCGACCTGCCCGCGATCGCCGCGGCGGGCGCGGTCTACTTCGCCTGCAACGACACCCTCGTGGGCGCGGCGATCGCGCTGCACGAGCGCACGTCCCTGATCAAGACGCTGCGCTGGGACCTCGGCTACCAGGTCCTGGTGCACCTGGCGCTGCTGGCGCTGGCGCCGCTGGTCGTGGTGGCGATGGACCGGTCGGCCGCGTTCGTCCCGCTCATCCTGCTGCCGTTCATCGCGGTGTACCTCAACGCCTCGGCCTCGGTGCGCCGCGAGCACCAGGCGCTGCACGACGGGCTGACGGGCCTGCCCAACCGGAAGATGCTGATCGCCCGGACCGAGCAGTCCATGGCCGAGGCGCGCGCCGCGGCGTCCCGCGTCACCTCCCGGGGCGCGTCCCGTGGCGCGTCTCAAGAGAAGGGCGCCGCGCAGGAGCCGCCCCGCGTCGGGCTGTTCCTGCTGGACCTCGACCGGTTCAAAGAGGTCAACGACACGCTCGGCCACGCCACCGGCGACCGGCTGCTGCAGCTGGTGGCGCACCGCCTCACCCACAGCGTGCGGCCCGGCGACCTGGTGGCCCGGCTCGGCGGCGACGAGTTCGCCGTGCTGCTGCCGAGCATCCGCGACGCCGCCGCGGCCCGCGAGGTGGCCGCCCGGCTGCGCGCCGCGCTCGGCGAGCCGGTCCGGCTGGACGGCATGTCGTTCGACCTGGACGGCAGCGTGGGCATCGCGCTGTTCCCCGACCACGCCCCCGACTTCGACCTGCTGCTGCAGCGCGCCGACGTGGCGATGTACCTGGCCAAGGAGAGCCGCTCCGGCGTGGAGGTCTACTCGCCGGACAAGGACCGCAACTCCCCGGCCCGGCTGAGCATGCTGGGCGACCTGCGCCGCGCCGTCGACCGCGGCGAGCTGGAGCTGTTCTACCAGCCGAAGGTGTCCCTGCACGACGGGCAGCTGGTCGGCATGGAGGCGCTGGTGCGCTGGCGCCATCCCGACAAGGGGCTGCTGGAGCCCGAGCACTTCCTGCCGATCGCGGAGCAGACGTACCTGATGCGCTCCATCACCCACTACGTGGTGGACGCCGCGCTGGCGCAGGCCGCCGCGTGGTGACGCGACGGCCTGACCGTCCAGGTCGCGGTGAACGCCTCGGGCCGCGACCTGTTCGACACCGGCCTCGCCGAGACCATCGGCAGCGGCCTGCTGGCCCGCGGGCTGCCCACCGCCGCCCTGCAGCTGGAGATCACCGAGCGGATCCTCATGAACGAGCCCGCCTACGCCTCCGACACCGTCGCGGCGCTGGCCGAGCTCGGGATCCCGCTCAGCCTGGACGACTTCGGCACCGGCTACTCGTCCCTGGTCCGGCTCAAGCGGCTGCCGGTCGAGGAGATCAAGATCGACGCGTCGTTCGTGCGGCGGCTCGCCCGCTCGGCCGACGACGCGGTGATCGTCCGCTCCATCGTCGACCTGGCCCGCACGCTCGGCCTGCGCTCGGTCGCCGAGGGCGTCGAGGACCCGCAGACCGCCGGCACGCTGCGCGAGATGGGCTGCGACGCCGCGCAGGGCCGGCACTTCGGCCGTCCCATGGACGCCGCCACCGCCACCGAGTGGCTGCGCCGCCGCACCCAGCGCGCCCCCGAACCGGCCGCCTGACGGCCGCAGGACCCGGACCTGCCGAGCGCAGGCCGGGGATCTCGTGGGACCTCCAGATGGAGACCTCCGGATGGAGACCTCCGGATGGAGAAGGGCCATGCCCAGATGCCGTCACGACCGGCTTCCTCTGAGGAGCGGGCGTGCCGGGGGACCGCGACGCGCGGCGGAGAGGGCCGCGCGAGGCCGCTGACCAGGCCGCCGAGCAGGCGCGGGAGCCGGTGCGGGGCGTAAACGCGTCGGTCGCGGCCTGTGCGGCCCATAGGATGGCAGGGAACCCAATCCGATCTCAGGAACGGTTGTCCAGATGACCGCCATCACCCGTGACGAGGTAGCGCACCTCGCCCGGCTGTCCCGGCTGGCGCTCGGCGAGGACGAGCTCGACCATCTCGCCGCCCAGCTCGACCAGATCATCTCCGCTGTCGCGCGGGTGCAGGAGGTCGCGGCGCAGGACATCCCGCCGACCTCGCACGCGCTGCCGCTGAGCAACGTCTACCGGGCCGACGAGGTCCGGCCCTCGCTGCCGCCCGAGCAGGCGCTGGGGGGCGCCCCGGCGGCGGAGGAGCAGCGCTTCCGCGTGCCCCGGATCCTCGGCGAGGAGGCGTGACCGGTGAGTGATCTGACCAGGAAGACCGCGGCGGAGCTGGCGGGGCTGGTGGCCTCGGGGGAGGCGTCCGCCGTCGAGGTGGCGCGGGCGCACCTGGAGCGGGTCGCCGCCGTCGACGGGCAGGTGCACGCGTTCCTGCACGTCGACGAGGAGGCCGTGCTGGCGCAGGCGCGCGCGGTGGACGAGCGCCGCGCCGCCGGCGAGCGGCTCGGGCCGCTGGCCGGGGTGCCGATCGCGCACAAGGACGTGTTCACCACCGCCGACATGCCCACCACGGCCGGGTCGAAGATCCTGGAGGGCTGGCGGCCGCCGTACGACGCCACGGTGACCGCGCGGCTGCGCGCCGCCGGGCTGGTGATCCTCGGCAAGGCGAACATGGACGAGTTCGCGATGGGCTCGTCCACCGAGAACAGCGCGTTCGGCCCGTCGCGCAACCCGTGGGACCTGACGCGCGTGCCGGGCGGCTCGTCCGGCGGGTCGTCGGCCGCGGTGGCGGCGTACGAGGCGCCGCTGGCGACCGGCACCGACACCGGCGGATCGATCCGCCAGCCCGCGGCGGTCACCGGCATCGTCGGCGTCAAGCCCACCTACGGCGGCTCCTCCCGCTACGGGGTGATCGCCTTCGCCTCGTCGCTGGACACGCCCGGCCCGTTCGCCCGCACCGTGCTGGACGCGGCGCTGCTGCACGAGGCGTTCAGCGGCCACGACCCGATGGACTCCACCTCGATCGACGCGCCGGTGCCGCCGGTGGTCGAGGCGGCCCGCCGCGCCGACGTGGCCGGGCTGCGCGTCGGCGTGGTCAAGGAGCTGGCCGGCGACGGCTACCAGCCGGGCGTGCTGGCCCGCTACCGGGAGGCCGTGGAGCTGCTGGAGTCGCTGGGCGCCAAGGTCGTCGAGGTGTCCTGCCCGCACTTCGGGTACGCGCTGCCCGCCTACTACCTGATCGCGCCGTCGGAGTGCTCGTCCAACCTGGCCCGCTTCGACGCCATGCGGTACGGGCTGCGCGTCGGCGACGACGGCACCCGCAGCGCCGAGGAGGTCATGGCGCTGACCCGGGCGCAGGGCTTCGGCGCCGAGGTCAAGCGGCGCATCATGCTCGGCACCTACGCCCTGTCGTCGGGCTACTACGACGCCTACTACGGCAAGGCCCAGCAGGTCCGCACGCTGATCAAGCGCGACTTCGAGGCGGCGTTCGAGCAGGTCGACGTGCTGGTGTCGCCGACCACGCCGACGACGGCGTTCCCGATCGGCGAGCGCGCCGACGACCCGATGGCGATGTACCTGGCCGACCTGTGCACGATCCCGGCGAACCTGGCGGGCGTCCCGGCGATCTCGGTGCCCTGCGGGCTGGCCGAGCCGGACGCGGCCGGCGGCGAGGGCGGCGGGCTGCCGGTCGGCCTGCAGGTCATGGCGCCGGTGCTGGCCGACGACCGGGTGTACCGGGTCGGCGCGGCCGTGGAGAAGGCCCTGGAGGACCGGTGGGGCGGCCCGCTGCTGGCCAAGGCCCCCGAGCTGGCGGAGGCAGCCCAGTGAGCACCCTTGCGCTGATGGACTACGACGAGGCGGTGTCCCGCTACGAGCCGGTGCTGGGCGTGGAGACCCACATCGAGCTGGGCACGGCGTCCAAGATGTTCTGCGGCTGCGCGACCACGTTCGGCGCGCCGCCCAACACCCAGGTCTGCCCGGTCTGCCTCGGCCTGCCCGGCGCGCTGCCGGTCGCCAACCGGGCCGCCATCGAGGGCATCATCAAGATCGGCCTGGCGCTCAACTGCGAGATCGCGGAATGGTGCCGGTTCGCCCGGAAGAACTACTTCTATCCGGACATGCCGAAGAACTACCAGATCTCGCAGTACGACGAGCCGCTGTGCGTCGACGGCCACCTCGACGTGGAGGTGGACGGCGAGACCTACCGCATCGGCATCGAGCGCGTCCACATGGAGGAGGACACCGGCAAGTCGATGCACGTCGGCGGCGCCACCGGCCGGATCCAGGGCGCCGACCACTCGCTGGTCGACTACAACCGGGCGGGCATCCCCCTGGTCGAGATCGTCACCAAGCCGATCACCGGCACCGGGGACAAGGCGCCGCTGGTGGCCCGCGCGTACGCCACCGAGCTGCGGGAGCTGGTGCGCGCCCTCGGCGTGTCGGACGTGCGCATGGAGCAGGGCTCGATGCGCTGCGACGTGAACGTGTCGCTGATGCCGCGCGGCTCGTCGCAGTGGGGCACCCGGACCGAGACCAAGAACGTCAACTCGCTGCGGTCGGTGGAGCGCGCCGTCCGGCACGAGATCGAGCGGCAGGCCGCCGTGCTGGCCTCGGGCGGCGCGGTCGTCCAGGAGACCCGGCACTTCCACGAGGACAGCGGCACCACCACCGCGGGCCGCAGCAAGGAGGAGGCGCAGGACTACCGCTACTTCCCCGAGCCGGACCTGGTGCCGATGGCGCCGTCCCGCGAGTGGGTGGAGGAGCTGCGCGCGAGCCTGCCCGAGCTGCCCGCCGCGCGCCGCCGCCGCGTCCAGCGGGAGTGGAACCTGTCCGACCTGGAGCTGCGGGACGTCGTCAACGCCGGGGCCCTCGACCTGATCGAGAGCACCGTCAAGGCGGGCGCCTCGCCCGCGGCGGCCCGCAAGTGGTGGATGAACGAGCTGTCGCGGCGGGCCACCGAGCAGGGCGTGGAGCTGGCCGACCTGCCGGTCACCCCGGAGCAGGTGGCGCGCGTCCAGGAGATGGTGGACGCCGGGGAGCTGAACGACAAGCTGGCCCGGCAGGTCTTCGAGGGCGTGCTGGCCGGCGAGGGCGACCCGGACCAGGTGGTCGCCGCCCGCGGCCTCAAGATCGTCAGCGATGACGGGGAGCTGGCCGCCATCGTGGACCAGGCCATCGCCGACAACCCGGACGTGGCCGACAAGGTCCGCGGCGGCAAGGTGGCGGCCGCGGGCGCCCTGGTCGGCGCCGTCATGCGCGCCACCGGCGGCAAGGCCGACGCGGCCCGGGCCCGCCAGCTCATCCTCGAAAAGCTCGGCGCGTCCTGACCGTCCGCCCCGCCGTCCCCGCCCGGCGCCCGCCCGGCGGGGACGGCGCGGCGGTCAGGACGCCGGCCGGCTCACCGGAATGACGAGGATCCTGTCGTCGTCCGGTCCGGGGTCGCCGCGGCCGTCGTGGTTGCTCGTGGTGACCCACAGACTGCCGTCGGGCGCGCGGACGACGGCGCGCAGTCGGCCGTAGCGCCCCTGCAGGTGGGCGATGGGGCGGCCGGCGTCGCCGTCGGCGTCCAGCGGCACCTGCCACAGGCGCCGCCCGCGCAGACCCGCCGCCCACAGCGAGCCGTCGGCGTAGGCCAGGCCGGACGGCGACGCCTCCGCCGTCGACCAGGTCAGCAGCGGGTCGGTGAACCCGTCGCGGCCGCCGACGCCCTCCACCTCGGGCCAGCCGTAGTTGCGGCCCCGCTCGATCCGGTTGATCTCGTCGAAGCGGTCCTGGCCGAACTCGGTGGCGTACATGCGGCCGCGCTCGTCCCACGCCATGCCCTGCACGTTGCGGTGGCCCAGGGTCCACAGGCGGGTGCCGGACGGGTTGCCGGGCGCGGGGCGTCCGTCCGGGGCGACCCGCAGGATCTTCCCGCCGAGAGAGTCGCGGTCCTGCGCCAGGCGGGTGCGGTACACCTCGCCGGTGGCGACGTAGAGCATCCGGTCGGGGCCGAACGCGATGCGGCCGCCGTTGTGGTTGCCGCCCTTGGGGATGCCCGTGACGATCGGCCGGACGTCGCGGACGCCGCCGCCGTCCAGCCGGAACCGCACCACCCGGTTGTCGTCGGCCGCGGTGAAGTACAGGTAGACGAGCCGGTCGCGGGCGAACGACGGCGACACCGCCACCCCCATGAGGCCGCCCTCGCCGCCCGGTTCGACCCCGGGGACCCGGCCGATCACGCTGACCCGGCCCTGCGGCGTCACCCGCAGCAGCCGGGCGGTGTCGCGTTCGGTCACCAGCGCGTCGCCGCCGGGCAGGAACGCGACCGCCCACGGCACCCGCAGCCCGCCGACCAGCTGCCGGGGTTCGCCGAGCCGGGCCGGGCCCCGCCCGCCGGACGCGTCTTGCGAGCCGCTCGGCAGCGGAGGCGGCGTCCGCGCGGACCCCTCCCCGCCGCCCCCGCCGGACGAGCAGGCGGCGGCCAGCATGAGGGCCGCGGCCGCGAGCAGCCGGTGCGCTCTCCGTAGTCCCATGGCACGCCCTTCCGTCGTCTCTTCATACGGATGGCCCGGCGTTCCCGTTCCGTGCGGCTGCGTTCCCGGGCGCGCCCCGACGATTCCCCCGCCTCTCCCCGCCTCCCGCCTCGCGCGCCCCCGCGGGTTCGGCGCCCCTCGCGTTTTCCCGCGATCTTCCGGATCGAGGACTGTACGATCATGAACGACGGGGCACGGGCACCGCGGTGGGAGAGGGAGCCGGGCGAGGCGGTGCGGGCCGGGCGCGGAGGTCCGGCGACGTCCCCGCGACGAGGTCGTTCGTCGCCGGGTGGAGGCTCAGCCTCAATCGCTCCGTGACCTACGGAACGTACATTGAGTATCACGGTGATCCCGCACTGCAGCAACGTCGCTGATCCACTGCCGGCGCACCAGCGGCGCCCGCAGCCGCCCGAGCGCGAAACCTGCGCGGGGCACGATCCACTTCCTGTCGGACGTTACCCGGACGTCCGGACAGGATCCGGTACCGAGACGTCACCGGGCGCGCACATGCGTCCGCGCGGGGCCGGCGGCCCCGACGGGTCAGAAAGGGACACGGCGCGATGAGCGGCGAGAACGCCAGGCGGCTGCCGCACCCGTTGCCGCCGCGCGCGGCGCCGGTCGCCATGGTCACGGTCGCCGGGCTGCTCTACGCCGTCGGCTCGCTCCTCGGCTGGGGCGGGCGCATGTTCATCGCCTGGGGCGAGGCCGCCGCGGCCGCGGCGGCCGCGGGGTCGCTGCTGTTCGCCGCGCGCCGGCCGCGCACCGCCGCGGGACCGGCCGCCGCCGACCGCCCCGCGCCGGACGCCGGGGAGGGCGGCTCGGCCCGGCGGACGTCGTGGCGCTGGTACGGCATCGCGGCCGCCTGCTGGCTGGTCGGCGCGGTGGGCAGCGCGGTGCTGTCGGCCACGCCGACCCGCAGCGCGCTGTCGCTGTCGGTCGCCGACCTGTTCTACCTGGCCGCGGTGATCGCGCTGGTGATCGGGCTGGTCGTGCCGATCCCGATGAGGCGCGACGCGCGCGCCTGGCTGAGGTACGCCGCCGACACCTACGTCTGCGTCTGCGCCCTGTTCGTGCTGGGCTGGGTGGCGCTGTTCAGCGACCTGTACCACCGGTCGGGCGAGTCGCCGTGGGAGTTCATGCTCGAACTGCTGTACCCGGTGGTCGACCTGGTGCTGGTCTGCGGGGCGCTGCCGTTCGTGCTGGGCGCCGGGCCCGGCCGCCGGCGCCCGGCCTGGCTGGGCTACGCGGCGCTGGTCGCGATGGCGGTCGCCGACGTGGTGACGCTGACGGTCCGGCTGCGCGGGGGCGGGCCCGCCGACGACCCGTCCGACATCCTGCGGCTGGGCGCGCTGCTGCTGCTCATCCTCGTGCCGTGGACGGCGCCGCCCGAGGGCGGCGCCCCGTCCCGCGACGACGCCGACGACCTTCCGCGGGGCGCGTCCGGGGCCGCCGGCGCCGAGCCGGGCGACGACGGGCGGGCGGACCGGATGGTCGGGCCGGGCATCGCGCCGGCGGCGGTGGCGGCCGCGGCCACGCTGTTCGTCGCGGGCCACTCGCTGACCGCCCGGCACGGCCTGGAGCCGGTGGTGTCGCTGGTGGCGGGGTCGGCCACGATGGTGCTGCTGGCGCGGCTGGCCGAGCTGCTGCGGGAGAACGAGTCGCTGCGCCGCGCCGTGAAGACCGGCGAGGAGCACTTCCGCGCCCTGTCGGAGAGCATCAACGACGCGGTGCTGATCTGCGACCTGGACGCGGTCGTGCAGTACGCCAGCGCGGGCGCGCTGCGCACGTACCGGTACACCGCCGACGAGCTGCTCGGGCGCCGACTGCACGAGATCATCCACCCGGAGGACCTGCCGCGGGTGCGGGCCGCGTTCAGCGGGTTCCTCGACGAGCCCGCGGACGACTCGCCGGACGACTCGCCGGAGGGGGCGACGGACGGGACCGCCGACGGGAAGGCCGCCGGGCGGCCCGATCCCGCCGTGGACGACCCGGAGGTCGACGACCCGCCCCCGCCGTCGGACGACGAGCCCGGCGTGGTCCGCCCGGCCGGCGAGGGGGCGGGCACGGACACGCTGCGGCTGTCGTGCCGGATCCGCGCCGCCGACGGAACCTGGCTGCCCACCGAGTCCACGATCTCCCGCTACAGCGGCACCGGGGAGGCGCCGGGCCGGCTGCTGGTGACCACCCGCGACCTGAGCGAGCAGGCCGCGCTGCAGCGCCAGGTCACCCATCTGACCTTCCACGACGGGCTCACCGGCCTGCCCAACCGCGCCTACTTCGAAGAGCGCACCCGCGAGGTGCTGTCCCGCCGCCCGGACGGCGACCGGGTCGCGGTGCTGTTCGTCGACCTCGACGGGTTCACCGCCGTCAACGACTCGGCCGGGCACGCGGCGGGCGACCAGGTGCTCGCGCAGGCCGCGCGGCGGCTGCGCGGCGTCGTCCAGGCGGACGACACCGTGGCGCGCTGGGGCGGCGACGAGTTCGCCGTGCTCGTGCAGCTGCCGCCGGACGCCTCGGGCGCGGGCGGGCGCGCGGGCTCGGGCCCCGACACCCAGGCCGCGGTGGACCTGGCGGAACGGCTGCTGCGAGCCCTGTCGCAGGAGCCCTACCGGGTCGGCGGCAAGGGCATCGTGCTGACCGCCAGCATCGGCATCGCGTTCGCCGGCGACCAGGAGCGGCCGGCGGGCGGCCGGGAGCGGCAGCGCGTCGCGGTGGCGGCGGGGGCCGCGGGCGCCGACGCCGAGCGGCGGCTGCGGCGCAGCGCCGCCGACCTGATCCGCAACGGCGACCTGGCCATGGCCCGCGCCAAGGAGCTGGGCGGGGGGCGCGTCGAGGTGTTCGCCCCGCACATGCACACCGACGTCGTGCGCCGGCTGGAGCTGGGCAGCGACCTGCAGCGGGCCCTCGCCGAGGAGCAGTTCGCCGTGGAGTTCCAGCCGGTGGTGGACCTGGCGACGTCCCGCGTCACCGGGGTGGAGGCGCTGGTGCGCTGGTGGCGGGGCAGCGAACCGGTGCCGCCGGAGGAGTTCATCGGCCCGGCCGAGGAGTCCGGCCTGATGATCCCGCTGGGGGACTGGGTGCTGCGCGAGGCGTGCCGGGAGGTGGCGCGCTGGCGCCGCGACTCCTGGGACGTCGGCGTGTCGGTGAACTTCACCGCCCGGCAGATCGCCGCGCCCGGCTTCGTCGAGTCGGTCGCGGCCGCCCTGGAGGAGACCGGGCTGCCGCCGCAGGCCCTCACCGTCGAGGTGCGGGAGGAGGTGCTGGTCGAGGACGCCGGGCAGAACGTGGAGCGGCTGTCGGCGCTGCGCGACCTGGGCGTGCGGCTGGCCATCGACGACTTCGGCACCGGCTACGCCTCGCTGGCCTACCTCGGGCAGCTGCCGGTGGACGTCCTCAAGATCGACCCGTCGTTCGTGGCGGGGCTGGGCTCGGACGAGACGCTCACCCTGCTCACCCGCACCATCGTGCGGCTCGGCAGCGATCTCGGGCTGACCGTGGTGGCCGAGGGCATCGAGCGCCCCGAGCAGCTGGAGCTGCTGCGCGAGATGGGCTGCCCGCGCGGCCAGGGCTACCTGGTGGCCCGGCCGATGGCCGCCGGCCGTGTCGAGTCGCTGGTGCGCACCAACCTCAAGGGCGCCGCCGACCCGGGCGACGTGACGCTGCCGCTGCAGGACTCCGCGCTGTCCGCCGGGTGACCCGCGCCGCGCCGAGCCCGCTGACCTGCGCGGACGGAGCGGAGGCGGTCAATTTTCCGTCAAGGACCGTCTCACATGGTGAGATAAACCGTCCGACCATTTGACTCGGGGACGCGGCGTCCGCGAAAGTGAGGTCCGTGCAGAGCATGTCCCGCATTCTCGTAGTACTTGGTCGGCGCGCAGGCTGACCAAGTCGCTTCGTCCTGCGCGCTTCCCTCGACCGCATCCGGCGGCGGGGGTTTTTTGTTGGCCGCGCGACCCTCGAACCGGCCGCGACCGGCGAACCGGGCCTTCGACGACCCGGCCACACGGACTCTCCCCAAGGAACAGGAACATGACGACCGAACAGATGACGGGAGCCGAGGCGCTGATCCGCGCTCTGGAGAACGTCGGCGTCGACACCGTGTTCGGCATCCCGGGGGGCGCCATCCTCCCGGCCTACGACCCGCTGTACGACTCCAAGAAGCTCCGTCACATCCTGGTGCGGCACGAGCAGGGCGCCGGGCACGCGGCCCAGGGGTACGCCATGGTCACCGGCAAGGTCGGCGTCTGCATGGCCACCAGCGGACCCGGCGCCACCAACCTGGTCACCGCGATCTCCGACGCCTACATGGACTCGGTGCCGATCGTGGCGATCACCGGCCAGGTGGCGACCCCGCTGATCGGCACGGACGGCTTCCAGGAGGCCGACATCTCCGGCATCACCATGCCGATCACCAAGCACAACTTCCTGGTCACCCGGGGCGACGAGATCGCCCGCACGATCGCCGAGGCGTTCCACATCGCCTCCACCGGGCGCCCCGGGCCCGTGCTCGTCGACATCGCCAAGGACGCGCTGCAGGCCACCGTCGAGTTCAGCTGGCCGGTCCCCCTGCAGCTGCCCGGCTACCGTCCGGTCACCCGGCCGCACTCCAAGCAGGTGCGCGAGGCGGCACGGCTGATCGTCCAGGCCAAGCGGCCCGTCCTGTACGTCGGCGGCGGCGTGCTGAAGGCCAAGGCGTCCGCCGAGCTGAAGGTGCTGGCGGAGCTGACCGGCGCGCCCGTCGTCACCACGCTGATGGCCAAGGGCGCGCTGCCCGACAGCCACCCGCTGCACATGGGGATGCCCGGCATGCACGGCAGCGTCGGCGCGGTCGGGGCGCTGCAGCGTTCGGACCTGCTGGTCGCCATCGGCACCCGGTTCGACGACCGGGTCACCGGCCAGCTGTCCACGTTCGCCCCGGAGGCCAAGGTCGTGCACGCCGACATCGACCCGGCCGAGATCTCCAAGAACCGGCACGCGGACGTCCCGATCGTCGGGGACGCCCGCGAGGTGATCGCCGACCTGATCGTGGCGGTGCAGGCCGAGCACGAGGCGGGCAACCGCGGCGACTACGAGGACTGGTGGCGCCAGCTGCGCGCCTGGCGCGAGACCTACCCGCTCGGCTACGACCACCCCGCCGACGGGTCGCTGTCGCCGCAGTACGTCATCGAGCGCATCGGCAAGATGGTCGGCCCCGACGCGTACTACGTGGCCGGCGTGGGGCAGCACCAGATGTGGGCGGCGCAGTTCATCAAGTACGAGCGGCCCGGCGCGTTCCTCAACTCCGGCGGCGCGGGCACCATGGGCTACGCCGTCCCGGCCGCCATGGGCGCCAAGGTCGCCGCGCCGGACGCGCAGGTGTGGGCGATCGACGGCGACGGCTGCTTCCAGATGACCAACCAGGAGCTGGCCACCTGCGCCATCGAGGGCATCCCGATCAAGGTCGCGGTCATCAACAACGGCAACCTGGGCATGGTCCGGCAGTGGCAGACGCTCTTCTACAACGAGCGCTACTCCCACACCAACCTGCACAGCCGCCGGATCCCGGACTTCGTCAAGCTGGCCGAGGCGTACGGTTGTGTCGGGCTGCGCTGCGACCGCGCCGAGGACGTCGACGCCACGATCGCCAAGGCCATGGAGATCGACGACGCTCCGGTGGTGATCGACTTCATCGTCCACCACGACGCCATGGTCTGGCCCATGGTCGCCGCGGGAACCAGCAACGACGACATCAAGATCGCTCGGGACATGGCCCCCGACTGGGAGAACGGAGACTGACCGCGATGAGCCTGCACACGCTGTCGGTGCTGGTGGAGAACAAGCCGGGCATCCTGGCGCGGGTGGCGTCGCTGTTCTCCCGGCGCGGGTTCAACATCGAGTCGCTCGCCGTGGGCACCACCGAGCACCCGGACATCTCCCGCATGACGATCGTGGTCAACGTCGAGGAGCTGCCGCTGGAGCAGGTGACCAAGCAGCTCAACAAGCTGATCAACGTGCTGAAGATCGTCGAGCTGGAGCCGTCGTCGTCGGTGCAGCGCGAGCTGGTGCTGGTGAAGGTGCGCGCCGACGCCGAGACCCGCTCGCAGGTGCTGGAGACCGTCCAGCTGTTCCGCGCCAAAGTGGTCGACGTGGCGCCGGAGGCGGTCACCATCGAGGCCACCGGCAACCGCGACAAGCTGGATGCCCTGATCCGCGTCCTGGAGCCCTTCGGCATCAAGGAACTGGTGCAGTCGGGCATGGTGGCCATCGGCCGCGGCGCCCGGTCCATCACCGACCGGTCGCTGCGCGCCCTGGAGCGCAGCGCCTGACCTCGCGTCCGGCGCGCGCCTCACCCGGAACCGCGCGCCGGACGCCGCGTCCCGCGGGACGCGGCGCCGCCCCTGAAAACCGAGCAACACCATGTGAAGAAAGGCAGCAGCAACAGTGGCTGAGATGTTCTACGACGACGACGCGGACCTGAGCGTCATCCAGGGGCGGCACGTGGCCGTCATCGGGTACGGCAGCCAGGGCCACGCGCACGCGCTGTCGCTGCGCGACTCCGGCGTGGACGTGCGCGTCGGCCTGCGCGAGGGCTCGGCCAGCCGGGAGAAGGCCGAGGCGGAGGGGCTGCGGGTGCTCACCCCGGCCGAGGCCGCCGAGGAGGCCGACCTGATCATGATCCTGGCGCCGGACCACCTGCAGCGCGGGATCTACGAGCGGGACATCAAGCCCGCCCTCGTCGAGGGCGACGCGCTGTTCTTCGGCCACGGCCTCAACATCCGGTACGGGCTCATCACGCCGCCGGAGGGCGTCGACGTGTGCATGGTCGCGCCCAAGGGCCCGGGCCACCTGGTCCGCCGCCAGTTCACCGCGGGCCGCGGCGTCCCGGTGATCGTGGCGGTGGAGAAGGACGCCTCCGGCGGCGCCTGGCCGCTGGCCCTGTCGTACGCCAAGGCCATCGGCGGGCTGCGCGCGGGCGGCATCAAGACCACCTTCGCCGAGGAGACCGAGACCGACCTGTTCGGCGAGCAGGCGGTGCTGTGCGGCGGCGTCTCCGAGCTCATCAAGACCGGGTTCGAGGTGCTCATCGAGGCCGGCTACCAGCCGGAGGTGGCCTACTTCGAGTGCCTGCACGAGATGAAGCTCATCGTGGACCTCATGTACGAGGGCGGCCTGTCCAAGATGTACTGGTCGGTGTCGGACACCGCCGAGTACGGCGGCTACACCCGCGGTCCGCGCGTCATCAACGCCGAGGCGAAGGCGGAGATGAAGAAGATCCTCGCCGAGATCCAGTCCGGCGAGTTCGCCAAGGAGCTGGTGGCGGAGTTCGACGGCGGGCAGGTCCAGTTCGGCAAGTTCCGGCAGGAGCTGGCCGAGCACCCGATCGAGAAGACCGGCGCCAAGCTCCGCCCCATGATGAGCTGGCTGAACGACTGAGCGGAGCGCGAGGGGCCGTCCCCGGCCGACGGGGGCGTCCGCCTCTGCACGTGCCCGCCTGCGGGCTCGGTTCCGGTGTGCGCCGGGCCGAGCCCGCAGTGCTGTGCGGCGCCCTACCGGCGGATGAGGCGGTGGAGCATGCGGACGTGCATGGGGACGCGGCGCGGAGTGCTTTTCACCGTGATCGCCAGGTGGTCGCCGCGGGTGAAGTAGACGGTCGCCTCCGTGGAGGGGCCGAGGAGGCGCCGCTGGGGATCGGTGCCGACCTTGGGGCCGCGGACCGTGCCGCAGCGCGCCTCGCGGCGGATCCCGAGAGCCTCGGCGGCCACGAAGACGTCCCAGCGTCCCGGACCCGCGTCCGTGACGTCGACGCACGCGGTGAAGCCCGCCTCGTCCGACTCGGCGGGGAAGTGGTGCTCCACCCCGGAGCGGCGTTCCCGCAGGATCAGCGCGACCTTCGTCTCGCGGGCCTGGACGCGCTGCACGGCGGCGTGCCCGCGCACCCGCAGCCGTCCGCCGCCCTGCCAGCCGACCGCGTCCAGCCGGTGGTCGAGGCCGATCTCGTCGGTGACGTCGGCGTCCTGGCGGGGCACGCCGCGCAGGTACGGGTAGACCGCGTACACCCGGCCGCCCACCACGACCGTGCCGACCTCCACGCCCTCGACCTCGTCGCGGACGAGGCGCTCCAGCTCGTCCTGGAGGCCGTTGCGGATGCAGAAGGCGCGCATCCGGTACGCGGCGGGCAGCGCGGAGCGGTCGGCGGCGTCGGCGAGGCCGCCGTCGGCGAGCATCCGGCGCGTCCCCGCCGCCATGCCGCGCCGCGCCGCGGCGTCCAGGTCCAGGAACCGGTGGTCGTAGAGGCGCAGCAGGTCGCGCAGAAGGCTGGTGGCGGAGTCCGGGGTCACGGTGGCTACGTTAAGGGCGCCGGTGATCGGCCGCTGCGAGGCGGGCGCCGCGTGTCGTTCACTGCATACGCGGTATTGCCTCGCGCGTACGCCGTATGCCAGCGTTGGGCCATGTCGATCCGCCACGGCCTCCTGGCCCTGCTGACCCGGGGTCCCCGCTACGGCTACCAGCTGCGCGCCGAGTTCGAGGCGTCCACGGGCGCGACCTGGCCGCTCAACATCGGACAGGTCTACTCCACGCTGTCGCGGCTGGAGCGCGACGACCTGGCGACCCGGGTGGGCGCCGACGACGAGGGCCGCTTCGTCTACCGCATCACCCCCGCCGGGCAGGAGTCCGTGCGACGGTGGTTCGCCACCCCGGTGGCCCGCGCCGACCGCCCCCGCGACGAGCTGGCCATCAAACTCGCGCTCGCCGTCACCACGCCGGGCGTGGACGTCCGCGCGGTCGTGCAGGCTCAGCGCACCGCCACGCTGCGCACACTGCAGGACCTCACCCGGCTCAAGGGGGACGACGAGCGGATCCCGGACGCGCCCGGGGAGCGGGCGTGGCAGTTGGTGCTCGAATCGATGATCCTGCAGGCGGAGGCCGAGGTGCGGTGGCTGGACCACTGCGAGGAGTACCTGCTGCGCGCCGAGAAGGCCGGCTCCGCGGCGGGGACGGAGGCGGACGCCCGCGACCTGGCCGCGACGGAAAGCTGACCGCCGGGGACGCGGCCTCGGCGCCGATGGGCTGAGGGGACGGCCCCGTCGCGCTCATGCGTCCTCGCCGGGGGCTGGCGGCGGCGGACGCTGGTAGCGTCCTGGCACGTGGCGGAGGCGGTTGCGGGGCGGGACGCGACTGGCGCGATCCGGCGGGCGCAAGGGGAGCGGCGGCTCGCGGGCGGGCCCGTCCCGCTGGGCGCGATGGTCGCGGGGGCGGCCGCGCTGTACGCGGCGTACTCCCTGCTCCGGCTGCGGACGTTCCGCGCCAGCACCTACGACCTGGTGATCTTCGACCAGGCCGTGCGGTCCTACAGCCGGTTCGGCGCGCCGGTCGCCCTCGTCAAGGGCGTCCACAACGACTTCGGCCCCGACTTCTCGGTCCTCGGCGACCACTTCTCGCCGATCCTCGCGCTGCTCGCGCCGCTGTACTGGATCCACGACGGGCCCGCCACGCTGCTGGTCGCCCAGGCGGTGCTGTTCGCCGCGGCGATCGTGCCGGTCTGGCGGTACGCCCGGCGCCGTCTGGGGACGCGGGCCGCGCACTGCGCCGCGGCCGCCTACGCGCTGTCATGGCCGATCGCCGAGGCGCTGGCGTTCGACTTCCACGAGGTGGCGTTCGCGCCGCTGCTGTCGGCGCTGATGGTGGAGCGGTACGACGCGGGACGCCGCGGCCAAGCCCTGCTCGCCGCGGCCGCCCTCTTGCTGGTCAAGGAGGACATGGGGCTGCTGCTGGCGGGGTTCGGCCTCTTCCTGCTGACGCGGCGCGGCGAGCGCCGGATCGGAGCGGGCCTGATCGCCGCCGGCGCGGCGGCCGTGTGGGCGTCGTCGCGGGTGCTCATCCCCGCGTTCGGCGGCGACGCCGACTACTACTGGGCGTACCGCGCGCTGGGCGACGATGTGCCGGACGTCCTCCTGCACCTCGTCTCGCGCCCCTGGGACGCGGTGACGGTACTGGGCACCCCGCCGGTCAAGCTGTGGACGATGGCGCTGCTCGTCCTGCCGCTCCTGCTGCTGCCGCTGCGCTCGCCGCTCACGCTCGCCGTCCTGCCGCTGCTCGCCGAACGCATGCTGGCCAGCGAGTTCGGCAACTGGTGGGAGCCCAAGTACCACTACAACGCCTTCCTGATCGCCGTGCTGGTCATGGCGGCCGCGGACGGCGCGGCGCGGCTGCGCCCCCTCCTGGACCGGCCGCGGTTCCGCCTGCCCGCGGCCGCGGCCCTGCTGGCCGCGACGGCCGCGACCGTCCCGTTCTTCGCCTTCGGCGACCTGGTCGACCCCTCGACCGTCCGGCGCGACGAGCGCGCGAGCGCGGCGGCCGCGGCGGCGGCCCGGGTGCCCGACGGCGTGCTGGTGGAGTCGGCCAACCGGATCGGTCCGGCCCTGTCGGCGCGCGCCCGGGTGCTGCTGTGGGACGAACGGCCCCGCGGCGCCCCGTGGGTGGTGGCCGACGTCGAGCGCCGCACGTTCCCGTTCCGCTCGCTGGACGACCAGCGCCGCCGCGTCGACGCGCTGATCGCGTCCGGCTACCGGGAGGTGTTCCGCGCGGGCGGCTATGTCGTCCTGCACCGCCCGGAGCGGTGAGCCGCGCCATTTGGGGCCGGCCCGCATTCCGCGGTCATCCGACGGATCTGTAAGACCGGCCGGTCACGATCGTCAGAAAGCCGGTGGAGGTCGACTCCGACAATTCACCCTACCGTTTGCGTGATTTTTGGTCGATACTGGAAGAAAACACCGACGGTGATCGAGCGACGCCCCGTGCACCAGCGCTAACACGGGTCGTGGCCCACGTTCGCCGTGACGCTTGGGGCGGATGTCATGAGTGGCGATCATTTTCCGTGCGGGCGCGGCGGCCCGGTGACAAATTGCGGCCGCCCAATGCCGGTGGGAGATATTTACCCGATTCCGGTGGCGCGGGGGGCCAATTGCGGTGAGGAGTCGTGACGTGGCCGCGGGGGAGGAGCGGTCCGTCCGGCGCTGGGACACCTGCGGAGAGGCCTGGATCGGGGTGCTGCGGCACGTCTGGACCGCCGGAGAGGCCGGCATGGAGGATCGGGGCCCCATCATCGAGGCGCCCCCGGTCGTCTTCGAGGTCACGTCGCTGACCTGGGAGGACCCGATCCTCCGGCGGCACGGGGATCCGGCGGGCGCGCCGCGCGCGGGCGAGGGGCGGCGCCCGCGCGTCCCCGCGCCGCCGGAGCGCGAGCGCACCCGGCTGGGCGACCCGCAGGGCGCCGACCGGATCCGCTGGGTGGTGGACCTGCTGCGCGCCCGGCCGTGGACGACCAGCGCGTGGATCTCCCTGGCCGTTCCGAGCGAACCCGGGGACGCCGTCACCTGCCTGGTCGCGCTGTCGTTCCGCATCCGCGGCTACCAGCTGATGATGACGGCGATGTTCCGGGCGCAGAACGTCTTCCGGGGCTACCTGGCCTACGTCCCGCTGCGGGACGTCCAGCAGGAGGTCGCCGAGGAGCTGGGGCTGCCCGCGGGGCCGATGCGGGTGTTCGTCGACGTCCCGTATCTGCGGGTCGCCGACGCCGAGCGCGTCGCGCGGATCCTGACCGCGCTGCCCGAGTTCAACGCCGCCTGAAGGCGGGCTGCCCGCCGGCGCGGGGAAGCGGTCCCGATTGCGCGGACCCTGAGGTCGTGAGCGGTACGGGGGCGGTCGGGGCGCCGGCAGTACAGGCGCGCGGATAGGCACGCGGATAGGCGCGCGGACGGCGCCGCGACCGGCGTTCGCGGACGGTCCGCGCGGCGACGGAGTCGTGCATTCCGGGCGTATACGGACGTGTGTCCACCGGCCGTCGGGCCGCCGCGACCGGGGGTCTAAACTCAGTAGGCGCGGGGGCACGACGGGGTGACTCGCGATCTTCATCTGCCCGACATCTTCCGCCCGACATCTTCCGAAGGATCTTCCTTGAGCAAGCCTGTCGTCCTCGTCGCAGAAGAACTCTCCCCGGCCGGAATCGCCGAGCTGGAGGCCGACTTCGAGGTCCGGCACGTGGACGGGTCCGACCGCGCGGCCCTCCTGCCCGCCGTGGCCGACGTCGACGCGCTCATCGTGCGCAGCGCCACCAAGGTCACCGCCGAGGTGTTCCAGCACGCCGCCAAGCTGCGCGTGGTGGCCCGGGCCGGGGTGGGCCTGGACAACGTCGACGTGGAGGCCGCCACCAAGGCGGGGGTGATGGTGGTCAACGCCCCGACCTCCAACATCGTCACCGCCGCCGAGCACGCGATCGCGCTGCTGCTGGCCACCGCCCGGAACGTTCCGCAGGCCCACGGGGCCCTCAAGCAGGGAGAGTGGAAGCGCTCCAAGTACACCGGCGTCGAGCTCCAGGGCAAGACCGTCGGCGTGCTCGGCCTCGGCCGGATCGGCGTGCTGGTCGCCCAGCGGCTGGCCGCGTTCGACATGAACGTCATCGCCTACGACCCCTACGTGCAGGCGGCCCGCGCCGCCCAGTTGGGCGTCCGCCTGGTCGGGCTGGAGGAGCTGCTTCGCGAAAGCGACTTCATCACCGTCCACCTGCCCAAGACCTCCGAGACGATCGGCCTGATCGGCGACCGCGAGCTGCGCATGGTCAAGCCGACCGTGCGGATCATCAACGCCGCGCGCGGCGGCATCGTCGACGAGGCGGCCCTCGACCTGGCGCTCAAGGAGGGCCGGGTGGCCGGGGCGGGCCTGGACGTGTACAGCACCGAGCCGTGCACCGACAGCCCGCTGTTCCACCACGACAACGTGGTGGTCACCCCGCACCTCGGCGCCAGCACGCACGAGGCGCAGGAGAAGGCGGGCACCCAGGTGGCCCGGTCGGTCCGGCTGGCGCTGGCCGGCGAGTTCGTGCCCGACGCGGTCAACGTGCAGGGCGGCGCGGTCGCCGAGGACGTCAAGCCCGGCCTGCCGCTCGCCGAGAAGCTCGGCCGCATCTTCACCGCCCTCGCCGGCGGCGTGCCGGTGCGGCTGGAGATCGTGGTGCGCGGGGAGATCGCCCAGCACGACGTCAAGGTGCTGGAGCTGGCCGCGCTCAAGGGCGTCTTCGCCGACGTGACCGAGGAGTCGGTGACGTTCGTCAACGCCCCGCTGCTGGCCCGCGACCGCGGCGTCGAGGTCACCCTCAGCACCACCGAGGAGAGCGCCGACTGGCGCAACGTCGTCCAGGTGCGCGGCACCATGGCCGACGGCACGGTCGTGTCGGTGTCCGGCACGCTCACCGGGCCCAAGCACCACGAGCGGATCGTGGAGATCAACGGCTACGACATGGAGCTGTCGCCCACCGACCACATGGCGTTCTTCTCCTACACCGACCGGCCCGGCATCGTCGGCGTGGTCGGCCGGCTGCTCGGCGACCAGGGCGTCAACATCGCGAGCATGCAGGTGGGCCGGGACGCCAAGGGCGGCACCGCGCTGATCGCCCTGACCGTCGACTCGGCCATCCCCGCCCAGCTGGTCGACGTGATCCGCGACGAGATCGGCGCCGAGATGGGCCGCCGCGTCGACCTCGACGGCTGACGCGGGACGGCTGACGGACCCTTCGAAGGCGGGCCGGGCGGCGCGACGCCCCTCGGCCCGCCTTCGCCGTTCCCGCGGTCCGGAATCTCGCCGGCCGAGACCCTGCAAGCCCAGGTCAGACGGCATGCGGCTCGCCCGTCTCCCCGCACCGCGTCTCATCATGTGAGAAGTCTGGCCACGAATCGGGACAACCGGGGAGACGGGCCGGTACCGTGGTAGACGGTCATGCGCTTCGTGGTACGCATCCTTCGCCGCCGCGGCGGGGCCTGATTCGGCAGGCCGGCGACCCGCCGCGGAGCAGGGTGCTGCCGGCCGTAAGTCCGTCGATCTCTGACACGACCTCCTGACACGACCGACACCACGAGGGACAGCGACCCATGAACGTCGACGTCACCACTTCCGCCCCCGCCGAGGACGCCGCCGAGGAGGCGGCCCGCGCGCTGCAGATCGCCCTGGACCGCCGCGACAACGGCGGCCGGTCCGGCGGCTGACCCCACGCCCGCGCGGGCACGCCGATGGCATGATCGCTCGTGTGGGCACGGGTGAGCGGGCCGGGGCGGACGCCGTCCGGCGGGCGCTGGACGAGGCGGCCCGGCTGGGGCCGTACTTCGAGATCGTCACCGATCCCGCCGAGGAGGCGGACCCCGCCTGGCGCCCGCTGCCGGAACCCGACCCCGCGCGGATCGAGGAGCTGATCGACGCCTACGCGCGGCGGCTGGGCACCCGGGAACGCCGGGTGGCGGCCTCCATCCTGTTCCAAGGGCTCGCGTCGCGGCTGTGGTCGCCCGTGGTGGCGGCGACGGCGCACGGCGTCGTCCCCGACCTGTCCGGGCTGCACTGGCGCTGGGCGCCGGGCGCGCCGATCGCGCTGTGGCTGGCCGACCCGGACGGCTGGCCCGTCCACGGCGACCCCGCCGCCGCGGCGGAGCCGGTGCACCGGACGGTGGTCGAGGAGCAGCTGCGGCCGCTGCGGGCGGGGCTGCTGCGGATCGTCAGGCTCGCCGACGGCCTCCTGTGGGGCAACGCCGCCGCGGCCCTGGCCGGGACGCTGCGCGCGGGCTCCCTGCGGCCCGAGCTGGCCGCGCCGGTCGGGACGCTCGTGCGGCGCCTGTTCGAGCGCGAACCCCTGGCGGGCACCGGCGCGTTCACGCCGGACGGGTTCGTCCGCCGGAGCTGCTGCCTGTACTACCGGGTGCCGCCCGGCGGCGAGATGTGCGGCGACTGCGCCCTCCTGCGCCGCCCGTGACCGTCGCGGCGGCGCAGGAGGACGCCGACGTCAGGCCGCGGCGGCGGTCGCCGCCGACCGCCTCCGGACGGCGCGCTCGCTCAGCACGCCGAACACCGCGCCCAGCGTCGCCCACAGGACGACCTGGACGCCCAGCGACGCGATCCGGAAGTCCCACAGCACCGTGGCCGGGAACCCGTCCGGGATCGCGTCCGGGGTCGGGGTCAGCCGGAACGCCACCGCCAGCACGACCGCGAACCCGGCGGCCGTCGCGATCGCCGCGTTCCACGCCCCCAGCCGGGGCAGCAGGCGGCGGAACACGATCACGGCGGCGACGACGGACAGCACGCCCAGCGCCACCATGCCGAAGTACAGCGCGGTGCGGCCGCCGATCGTCTCGGGGGCGCCGACGGCGGGAGGCGTCGGCGGGTACTTCAGGAAGGGCACGACCTCGACGGCGACGAAGCCGCCGAGCGCCACCAGCGCGGCGGTGGCGCGGGCGCCGAGCGCGCCGACGCGGCCGTAGGCGAACGCGAACGCGATCGCGAACAGCCCGCCGAGCGCGACGCCGTACACGCCGAGCGCGGTGACCAGCCCGGCGGTCTTCTGCACGGTGCGGCTGACGACCTCCTCCTCGTGCCCCGCGTGGGCGGCGGCGGCCGCCTGGGCCTCCTCGAACGCGATGGCGCGGTTCACCTGCGGCTCCCCGTACAGCCAGGCGACGACGAGCGCGAGCGCCGCCGCCGCCAGCCCGGCGAGCATGCCGCGGACCAGCAGTGATCTCATCATCGGCGGATCGGCCCGTCGGTCAGTGGCAGGGGAAGCCGAGCAGGTGGCGGCCGTCATGGGTGAACTCGTGCACCCAGGTGCCGCCGATGAGGGAGGTGGCGCCCTGCTCGGCGCCGACGAAGTAGATCAGCACCGCGCCCAGCACGGCGGCGAACACCGCCCAGGGCAGGATCTCGCGGAGGGGGATGCCGACGGGCGCGGGGCGCTCGCCGGCGGCCGACGTCGACGGAACGGCGGTCTGAGCCATCTCTGAATCTCCTCACGGGGTGCACTCGCCCCGGTACGGGAGGACGACGGGTCAGTGTCCTGACTCCCAGATCGACGCCTCCCGCCGACCTTCCCGCCGGATGTCCGGCCGTGGTCGTCGCGTGGCGGGGGGCTCCCTGGTCACAGTGGCGGGACCGTCCTGGACTCGCACCAGGTTCCTGCTCACCGTCGCCTCGATGTGAACTTGTCGAGGAGAGCGTCCCCTTTGGGGTGGTCCAGCGTCAAGTTCGGGTTTTGTCGCCCCCGTCCGACCTCAGGAGACGGCTTCGCCGTGCTCCAGGTATCTGGTGCCGCCGTCTCGCCGGGCGGCGCAGGCGTGAACGATGCGGCGTGCGAGGCGGGGGATCGTCAGGTCGTGGACCCGTGCGACGTCGTGGAAGCCGTAGCCGCTGAGCTCGTCCGGGGCGAGCTCGATCTTGTCGCGGTGCTCGGCCGTGAGAAGACCGCCGTCGAAGATGAACAGCACCTTGTCGCCTTCGGCCCGGCTCGGTGCCCAGTCGGCGACGAGCAGGCGCCCGATCGGCGGTGTGATGCCGAGCTCCTCCCGCACCTCGCGGGCGGCCGCCTCCTTCGGCGTCTCGCCGCGCTCGATGTAGCCGCCGGGAATGTCCTGGTAGGACTTGTAGGTCGGAACGACCAGCAGAACGCGGTCCTGCTCGTCGAAGAACAGCACACCGGCGGCCGCGTACGGTCGGGCGAAGCCGTCTGCCGGGTCCGTGGTCACAGGCACGACTGTAGAAGGCGGGGGCGGCCGACCTTCATCCTTCGGTCGGGAAGGCGGCGGGGCGGGGCTCGGGCGAGACATGCGTTCCGGAAAGTGAGACTGATGCTCACGCACTGAGACGTTTGCAGTAGAGTGCGCGCATGGCTTCCCGCAGCATCCGCCTGGCCGTCATCCCTGGTGACGGGATCGGCCCCGAGGTCGTCGCCGAGGGCCTGAAGGTTCTGGACGCCGTCGCGCCGGCCCACGACCTGAAGTTCGAGCGGACCACCTACGACCTGGGCGCGGCCCGCTGGCACCGGACCGGCGAGACGCTGCCGGACGCGGTGCTGGAGGAGCTGCGCGGCCAGGACGCGATCCTGCTGGGCGCGGTCGGCGACCCGAGCGTGCCGAGCGGGGTGCTGGAGCGCGGGCTGCTGCTGCGGGCCCGGTTCGAGCTGGACCACTACGTCAACCTGCGGCCGGTCAAGCTGTTCCCCGGCATGGACACGCCGCTGTCGGGGGTCAAGCCCGAGGACGTCGACATGGTCGTCGTCCGGGAGGGCACCGAGGGCCCGTACGCGGGCGTCGGCGGCGTGCTGCGCAAGGGCACCCCGCAGGAGATCGCCACCCAGGAGAGCGTCAACACCGCCTACGGCGTCGAGCGCGTCGTGCGCTACGCCTTCGAGGTGGCGGCGTCCCGGCCCCGGCGCAAGCTGACCCTCGTCCACAAGGACAACGTGCTCACCTTCGCCGGCGACCTGTACCAGCGCACCGTCAAGCGGGTCGGCGAGGAGTACCCGCAGGTCACCACCGACTACGTGCACGTGGACGCGGCCACGATGTTCTTCGTGACCATGCCGCAGCGGTTCGACGTGATCGTCACCGACAACCTGTTCGGCGACATCATCACCGACCTCGGCGCCGCCATCGCCGGCGGCATCGGCCTGGCCGCCTCCGGCAACGTCAACCCCGACCGCACCGCGCCGTCGATGTTCGAGCCGGTGCACGGCAGCGCCCCCGACATCGCCGGGCAGGGCAAGGCCGACCCCACCGCCACCATCCTGTCGGTGGCGATGCTGCTGGACCACATCGGCGCGCCCGAGGCCGCCCGCCGGGTCGAGCGCGCCGTCGCCGACGACCTGGCCGCCCGGCGCGGCCGCCCCGCCCGGGGCACCGCCGAGATCGGCGACGCGATCGCCGAGCGAGTATCCGGCTAGGGCGCGCCCCGGCCGGACCGCGAATCGTTGTAGCAGCACTCGCGACCCAAGCCACCCGAACCGGGCGCGCCGTCACGGCGCGCCCGGTTCTTCGTGTGCGCCGTGATCAGGGAGCAGGGCTGGACGAAGTACGACAATGAGGATAGGAATGCCCGAACGGCAACGGGGCCGGTCGGGCGATCCGGGAGAGGACCCACGATGAGCAGCACGCTGGACTTCGACATCAGGCTCTCCGAGCGGCCGCGCAGCGCCGCCGAGCGCGAGGCGATCCTGGCCGATCCGGGATGGGGCCGGCACTTCACCGACCACATGATCACCATCCGGTACGCCGCGGGGAAGGGCTGGCACGACGCCCGGCTCGAGCCCTACGGACCGATCGCGCTGGACCCGGCGAGCCAGGTCCTGCACTACTCTCAGGAGCTGTTCGAGGGTCTCAAGGCGTACCGGCAGGCCGACGGGTCGATCGCCACGTTCCGCCCGTACGCCAACGCCGCCCGCATGAACCGCTCGGCCCAGCGCATGGCCATGCCCGAGATCCCCGAGGAGCTGTTCGTCCGGTCGCTGGAGCTGCTGGTCAGCACCGACCGCGACTGGGTGCCGACCCGGGCCGGGCACAGCCTCTACCTGCGGCCGTTCATGTTCGCCACCACCCGGGCCCTCGGCGTCAACAGCCCCGCCGACGAGTACCTGTTCGTGGTCATCGCGTCCCCGTCCGGCGACTACTACGCCAAGGGGATCAAGCCGGTGTCGGTCTGGCTGTCGCAGGACTACACGCGGGCGGCGCCCGGCGGCACGGGCCAGGCCAAGACCGGCGGCAACTACGCCGCCTCGTTCGCCGGGCAGGCCCAGGCCGTGGCCCACGGCTGCGACCAGGTCGTCTGGCTGGACGCGATCGAGCACCGCTGGGTCGAGGAGGTCGGGTCGATGAACCTGGTCTTCGTGTACGGCTCCGGCGCCGACGCGCGGCTGCTCACCCCCGCCCTCACCGGCACCCTGCTGCCCGGCATCACCCGCGACTCGCTGCTCAAGCTCGCCCCCGACCTCGGCATCCCGGCGGAGGAGGGCAAGATCAGCATCGACGAGTGGCAGGCCGGCTGCGAGTCCGGCGAGATCACCGAGGTGTTCGGCTGCGGCACCGCCGCGGTGATCAGCCCGGTCGGCAGCGTCAAGGCGGCCGACCGCTCCTGGACGATCGGCGACGGCGAGCCCGGCCCGATCTCCATGCGGCTGCGCGAGGAGCTGATCGGCATCCAGTACGGCAGCCGTCCCGACCCCTACGGCTGGGTCCACAAGATCTGCTGATCGCGGGGCGCGGCGGTGTCCCTCCTGCCACATCCGTCTCAAGATCTGGGACGGATGTCTCAAGCACGCGGCGGATGTGGCAGACTGTGACCACCATGCGCCTCAGCCTCGTCATTATCGGCTGGCGCGCCGGCGACTGATTCGGGACACCGCCGGCGCGCAGACCTCTCACGTCCGTGAGAGGTCTTTTTCGTTTCCGGCGGGGCTTTCGATCCCTTGGAGGGACCGCGATATGCACGGCGACGGATTCCACGTCTACGACACCACGCTGCGTGACGGCGCGCAGCAGGAGGGCCTCAACCTCTCGGTGGGCGACAAGCTCGCCATCGCGCGCCACCTCGACGACCTCGGCGTGGGCTTCATCGAGGGCGGCTGGCCCGGCGCCAACCCCAAGGACACCGAGTTCTTCAGGCGCGCTCGAACAGAGCTCGACCTGAAGCACGCGCGGCTCGCCGCGTTCGGCGCGACCCGCCGGCCCGGCGCGAAGGCCGCGGACGACCCCCTCGTGGCCGCCCTGCGCGAATCCGGCGCGCCGGTCGTGACGCTCGTCGCCAAGAGCCACGACCGGCACGTCGAGCTGGCCCTCCGCACGACCCTGGAGGAGAACCTCGCGATGATCCGCGACACGGTCTCCCACCTGCGCGCGGAGGGCCGACGCGTCTTCCTGGACGCCGAGCACTTCTTCGACGGCTACAAGGCCAACCCCGCCTACGCGCTGGAGGTCGTGCGCACCGCGGCCGAGGCGGGCGCGGACGTGGTCGCGCTGTGCGACACCAACGGCGGCATGCTGCCCGACGAGCTCGCCGAGGTCGTCCACGAAGTGGTGGGGGAGGGCGTCCGGATCGGCATCCACTGCCACGACGACTCCGGCTGCGCCGTCGCCAACACGCTGGCCGCGGTCAAGGCCGGCGCCACCCACGTGCAGGGCTGCGCCAACGGCTACGGCGAGCGCAGCGGCAACGCCAACCTGTTCACCGTGATCGGCAACCTGCAGCTCAAGCGGGGCATGCGGCTGGTGTCCGACGAGCAGCTGGCCGAGATGACCCGCATCGCGCACGCCGTGTCCGAGGTCACCAACGTCACGCCCAGCTCGCAGCAGCCGTACGTGGGGGTGTCGGCGTTCGCGCACAAGGCCGGGCTGCACGCCTCGGCCGTCAAGGTCGACCCCGACCTGTACCAGCACGTCGACCCGGCCGCCGTCGGCAACGACATGCGCATGCTGGTCTCCAGCATGGCCGGCCGCGCCTCGGTCGAGCTGAAGGGACGCGAGCTGGGCTACGACCTGTCGGGCGAGAAGGCCCGCAAGGTCGTCGAGCGGGTCAAGGAGCTGGAGTCGGCCGGCTACACCTTCGAGGCCGCCGACGCGTCGTTCGAGCTGCTGCTGCGCGAGGAGCTCACCGGCGTGCGGCAGCGGCACTTCGAGGTCGAGTCCTGGCGGGCGATCGTCGAGCGCCGCCCGGACGGCTCCATGGTCACCGAGGCCACCGTCAAGCTGCACGCCAAGGGCGAGCGGATCGTCGCGACCGGGGAGGGCAACGGCCCCGTCAACGCGCTCGACAACGCCCTGCGGCTGGCCCTGGAGCGGCTCTACCCCGAGCTGGCGCGGCTGGAGCTGGTCGACTACAAGGTGCGCATCCTGGAGGGCGCGCACGGGACCGGCGCCCGCACCCGCGTGCTCATCGAGTCCAGCGACGGCGACCGCGAGTGGGGCACGGTCGGGGTGGAGGAGAACGTCATCGCCGCGTCCTGGCAGGCCCTGGAGCAGGCCGTCACCTACTGCCTGCTGCACGCCGGGTACGAGGCGAGCTGATCCCGGGTCCCGGCGGTGTCAGCCGGACGCGGGCTTGGGGTCGGCCTCCTGGACGATCTCGAAGCTCCACAGCTCGGCCGCGGCGGCCGCCGGGCCGCCGTGCCCGTGCCCATGTCCGTGCCCATGTCCGTGGGCGCCCGCGCGCTCGGCGTCCTTGGCCGCTTCGGCGTGGCCGCGCTGGAACGCCTGGCTCTGGGTCCAGCGCTGGAAGTCCTCCTCGCTGCGCCAGCGCGTGTACACAAGGTAGCGGTCGGTGCCCTCGACGGGGCGCAGCAGCTCGAAGTGCTCGAACCCGTCGGCCGACTCCACCAGCCCCGCCCGGCCGGCGAAGCGCCGCTCCAGCTCCGCGCGCATCTCCTCGCTGACGGTCAACACGTTGATCTTGACGACGGACAACGTCGGCCCCTCCCGGTCGATCCTGTCGGCGATCGGCACCACCGTACGCGGCCCGTTCCGCGTCCGCCCGCCCGGGCCGGGCGTCCGGGGCGGTACGCGCGGTTCGACCGGAATGTCGGCCGAAGCCGGCAAATCAGTGGCGGAGCGGGGCCCCGCTCGCCACGATAGGAACCCTTGACCTGAGCGGCGTCCCGATCCGGCGCCGCACCGAGCCGTCCAGACATCGGAACTTCGGAGCGCCTGCATGCCTGTCCACTCCTCGCGCCCCCGGCCGCCGGGGGAGCCGCGCCCGACGGGACGCCCCGGGGGCGGAGTGCGGTGCGCCTGGCCCGACACCGCCTACGGGCTGGGGGTGCTGTACGAGCGCGAGGGCGATCTGGAGCAGGCCGCCGGGTGGTTCCGGCGCGCCGCCCACTCGGGCCACCGGCGCGCCGCGCTGTCCCTGGCGGACGTGCTGCGCCGGCTGGCCGACGAGCGCGGCGAGCGGTCCCCGGACGCCGCCGACGTGCTGCTCGCCGAGGCCACCCGCTGGCTGGCCGAGGCGTGGTCGTCCAGCGGCCGCGACGCCGCCACCCCGGACGCCATCGAGCTGGTGACCGACCTGCTCAACCGGCACCAGCGCCGCGCGGCCCGCCGCGCCCTCCTCGACCCCGCGCCCCGGCGGGACGCCGCCGACCTGGAGCCCGCGGCCACGGCCTGACCCGTCCCGGCCGGGCATCGGACCGGCGACGCCCGAACCGGGCGCGCCCGCCCGCCGTCGCACCTGAGTAGACGACGCAGCGCGGGAGGGGTGACGCAGGTGAGCGGTCACGAGCCGGGACACGCGCCCAGGAACCGTCGGACGACGGCCGAGTTCGGCGCGCCCAGACTCCGTCCCGACGAGCCGGACGGCACCGCGGTGGACGCACCGCTCGACCCCGACGCCACGTCCGTGGATCCGGAGGCCGGATCCGCGGACGCCACCGCCGTGGACGTCCCGTCCGTGGGCGGCCGCTCCGAATCGGGCGCCGCGGAGACGGTGACGGACACGGCCGCCATGCCCGCCGCAGGGGCGCCGGGCGCCGTCCCCGCCGGGGACGAGCGGCCCTGGACGGCCGAGTTCGGCGCCGAGGCGCAGGCCGCCGCGCCCGGCGAGCCGTCGTCCGTGGGGCAGGTGCCGCCCGTTCCGTACACCCTGCCCGCCGAGGCCGAGGCGCCCGCGGCCGCTCCACAGCCGCCCTCCGGCCAGGCGAGATCGGAGGGGCCCACGCACGATCCGACGGCCGATTCGCTCGCGGACACGCCGCGGACCGCGCCCGCGAGCCCTCCGTTCGGCGTGTCCGCGAGCCCGCCGCCCGCCGGGCCGAAGGGGAGGCGGCGCGTCGTGGTCCTGGCCGCCGTGCTCGCGGCCGCGGCCGTCGTCGCCGTGGGCGGACTCGTCGCGCTCAAGCTGCGCGACGGGGACGGCGAGCCGGCCGCGAGCCCCCGGGCGCCGAGCGCCTCCTCGGCGGGGCCGCAGGGCGGAGCCGCGACGTCCGCGCCGCCCGCGCAGGCCGAACCGACGCCGTCCGAGACCGCGCCGTCCCCGCCGTCCACCCGGACGCCGGCGCCCGGCGGCGGCGCCCCTGACGCGGGCGCGCCGACGGAGACGCCGCCCGAGGCAGCGCCCCCGGCAACGCCCCCGGCAAGGCCGGTGCTCCGCGGTGACGGGGTCACCTACCGGGTCGTCCAGGAGGATCCCGGCTACTTCGAGGGCGAGTTCGTCCTGACCAACCGGACCGGCGGGCCGCTGACGACGTGGCGGATCGCCTTCGACGCCCCCGGCGCCAACGTCAAGAACATCTGGGGCGGGCGCCTGGTGCGCGGCGGCGCCCACGTGGAGATCGAGAACCTGCCGGGCGCCCCCGCGATCCCGCCCGGAGCCGAATTCAAGGTGCGGTTCGGCGCGGAGGGCGCGCCGTCGGGGCCGGACCGCTGCCGCGTGAACGGCTCCCCGTGCGGCTTCTAGGCGGCCTCCCGCGGCCGGCCCGGGGCTAGAACCGGCGGGCGGTGGCCTCGGCGGCGGCCGCGAAGCGGCCGAGCGCGAGGTTCCAGTCCCCGGCCAGCCCGCCGCCGGCGCGGGCGAGCTGCTCGTCGGAGAGCCGTTCCCAGCCGCGGTGCTCCAGCTCCACGCGCGTCACGCCCGGGCTCACCGCCGCGAACCGCACCTCGACCTCGGTGCCGTCGGCGGGCGGCACCCGCCAGGCCATCGCGAACCGCGCGGGCGGCTCCCAGGCGAGGACGCGGCCCCAGTCCTGCTCGGTGCCGTCCTCGCGGACCTCGTGGACGCGGCCGTCGAGGACCTCCTCCACCCGCACCTCGGCGGCCCGGCTCGCGCCGGCCGGCAGCGCGCGGCGGGGCCACCACGCCCCGATGTGGCCGACGAACATGCCGAAAGCGTGGGCGCGGTCGCTGCGGACGATCGTGGACTGCAGGATGGGTTCGGCCCCGGATCGCGAGTTCGGCTGTGCCATAAGTGCAGGTCCGTCCTTTCGATGGCGGCCAGTCCATGTTCTCAATCGCCGCGGAGGCGCCCGCAAGGGGGCGGCACCGGATCGGTGCGTTCCCGCAGGAACGAGGCTGATTCGGGGGCCGGCGGGCCGTTCGAGCGGGCGGGTTCGGCCGGGCCGACGGCGGGACGGGATGCGCCCTGTCCCGTACTAGGCTTCCGGACATGCGCATCGCCAGGTTCTCCACCGAGGAGGGCATGTCCTTCGGGGTGGTCGAAGAGAACACCGTCGCCGCCGTCGCGGCCCATCCGTTCGGCGACCTGACCTTCACCGGAGTGCGGTACCCGCTGGCCGATGTCCGGCTGCTCGCGCCGATCCTGCCGAGCAAGATCATCGCGATCGGCAAGAACTACGCCGAGCACGCCCGGGAGATGGGCGGGGAGCCGCCCGCCGAACCGGTGATCTTCTCCAAGCCGTCCACCGCCGTCATCGGCCCCGGAGAGGCGATCGCCTATCCCGAGAAGCTGTCGCAGCGCGTCGACTACGAGGGCGAGCTGGCCGTGGTGATCGGCCGGATGTGCCGCGAGGTGCCCGCCGCCCGCGTGCCCGAGGTGATCCTCGGCTACACCTGCGCCAACGACGTCACCGCCCGCGACCTGCAGCAGAAGGACGGGCAGTGGACGCGGGCCAAGGGCTTCGACACCTTCTGCCCGCTCGGCCCGTGGATCGAGACCGAGGTCGACCCCGCCGACCTGGCGATCACCACGACCGTCAACGGCGAGGTCCGCCAGGACGCCCGCACCTCGCAGCTGCTGCACGACGTGCCGGCCCTGGTCGAGTACGTCAGCCAGGTCATGACCCTGCTGCCCGGCGACGTCATCCTGACCGGCACCCCGGCCGGGGTCGGCCCGCTGGAGATCGGCGACGAGGTCACCGTGCGGGTCGAGGGCGTCGGCGAGCTCACCAACCGCGTGGTCGCCCGCGAGTGACGCCGCCCGCCGCGCCGCGGACGCGGCGCGGCCGGCGATCCCGCAAGAGAGGTGGTCGCCGTGACGTTCACCGGCGTTCCCGACGAGGCGTTCGAGTTCTACGCCGGACTCCTCGCCGACAACTCCAAGAGCTACTGGACCGCGCATCGCGAAACCTACGAGCGCTGCGTGCGCGAGCCCATGACGGCCTTGTGCGCCGAGCTGGAGGCGGAGTTCGGCCCGGCCAAACTGTTCCGGCCCTACCGCGACCTGAGGTTCTCGCCGGACAAGACGCCCTACAAGACCCACCAGGGCGCGCACGTCGGCGGGTTCTACGTCCAGATCGACGCCGACGGCCTCATGGTGGCCGGGGGCATGTACGCGCCGACCCCCGACCAGCTGCGGCGCTACCGGGCGGCCGTGCAGGGGGCGCCCGGCGGGGCGCTGCAGGAGATCGTGGACGAGCTGCGCGCCCGCGGCATGCAGATCGCGGGGGACCGGCTCAAGACCCGGCCGCGCGGCGTGCCCGCCGACCACCCCCGCCTGGAGCTGCTGCGCCACCGTTCGCTGTACGCCCACTGCGGCTGGCCCGCCGACCTCTGGATGGGCACCCCCGAGGTGGTGGACCGCGTCCGCGAATCCTGGCGACGGCTGCGCCCCCTCGTGGAATGGGGCGACGCCCACATAGGTCCGCCCGACTTCACCCGCCGCTGAACACGGGCGGCCGAGCCCTCGTTTTCGGGCCGTGGCGCGGCCGGCCCCCTCGGGCCCGTCCGGCCGCGTCCGCGGTCCTGGTCTGCCCTCGCGGGCGGCCGAGCAGGGCGAAAACCGCGCCCGGCAGGACCGCCGTGCGGGCCGGACCCGAGGCGGGCGGAATCGTTTTGGTCCCCGGTCCCCGGGTCCTGTATTCTCTTCGAGGCGCGAGCGACCGGCCGGGAGACCGGCCAGGGAGCCGCACCAGTGGGGTATGGTGTAATTGGCAGCACGACTGATTCTGGTTCAGTTAGTCTAGGTTCGAGTCCTGGTACCCCAGCTGGGTCCCCCCGATCCCGGTCGGAGAGACCCGAATTCTCGGTCCGAAGCGATTCGCAAGAACCGATTCGAACTAGAGAAGATCGTCCGGTAAACTGGGCGAGGCCCGAGCGAGAGATCGCAAAGGCCGAACGAAAGACAGGCCCCCGTCGTCTAGTGGCCTAGGACGCCGCCCTCTCAAGGCGGTAACGGCGGTTCGAATCCGCTCGGGGGTACAGGGAGAACGCAGGCCCGGGTCAAATCCCGGCCTGCGTTTCGCATTTCGGATGATCTTTTATCGTCGGACGATCCCGCCGGGCGCCCCGCCCCGGCACGGCTCCGGAAAGAATCAGACGGCGCCCCCGCCCGACCGCTGATCGACGGTTTCCCCGGTGGTCGACCGCCGCGGAGACCCGTGCCGGGTCGGGCGACCGGCCCCGCCGACGCCGTCCCGTCACCGCGACGCCGACGTCTCCGACGTCTCCGACGTCTCCGGCGGCCGCCCGTGCGTCCGACCGCCGTCGCCGGGCGCGACACGGTCCGCGGCGGCGGTGAGGTACTCCTGCAGTTCGCGGTGGCGGAACTGGTAGGTGGCGCCGCTGACGCGCAGCAGCCGCGCCTCGCAGGCCCAGTCGAGGAAGGTCCACAGCCGCAGCGGCAGGCGCCCCCGGGCCGCCGCCACCACCAGGCCGATCATCGCGCGGGACCAGGCGACGGCGCCGAAGGCCAGGCCGAACGTGACGGCGCCGACCAGAGCGCAGACCAGCGAGGTCACCACGTCCTGGTTCAGCAGGAACACCAGGAAGGCGGCGACGCCGCCGGTGAGGCCGAACCCCACGCCGATGATCGGGTTGCGGTGCAGGGCCTCGCGCGGGTGGGCCAGCTCGGCGTCCCTGCTCCAGCCGCCCGTGGCGATCGTGAAGATGACGCCGAGCGCGAAGGCGAGGACGAAGGCGCCCGCGACCCCCAGCGTCAGCGGCCCCGGCCCGGCGTCGGCCAGCCGCAGCGGCGGCAGCGCGGTGAGCGCCCCGCACAGGCCGAAGCCCAGCAGGCTGACCGGGCGGAGCGTCTCGCCGGCGCCGAGCGGCGGGGCCCCGCGCCGTCCGGCGGCGGTCAGCCCGATGACCGTGCCGAACACCGCGCCCCCGGCCGTCCCGGCGGCGACGGCGAAGCCGGGCCCGAACACCCTGCCGCCGGTCAGCAGAAGCCCCGCCAGGCCCCCGAGCGCCCCGACCGGGCCGCCGATCAGGGCGCCGAGCAGGCCGCCGGCCGCACGCCGCCGACGCGGCACGTTGGTGCGCCCGCCGGCGGCGGCCGGCCACGGCGACAGCGACAGGCACGTCGCCAGGACCGCCCAGCCCGCCATGAGCGCCAGCGTGAGGCCCTCCTCCGGGCTCAGTCCGTCGCGCAGGTCGCCGGGCCGGTCGACCGCCGAACCCGTCCAGAACGCCAGCATCGCCACGACCGCGAACACCGCGCAGCACGCGCCGTGCAGCGCCCGCACCAGGCGCCGCCCGCCGATCGGCCACAGCAGGTGGGGGACGATGTCGATGCCCGTCATGCCGGGCGGCGGCCGGTCCGCCGCGGCGGCGCAGGCGGCCTGGCGGCGCAGGTGGTCGGCCAGGCGCACGAGCCAGCGCCGCACGTCCGCGGGACGGTACGCGGCCGCGTGCGCGGCGCGGGGCGCGAGTTCGGTCGCCGCCGGAACGTAGGCGTCCAGGAGGCGCCGGGCGATCCGCTCGGCCGCCGCGCCCGGATCGTCTCCG
This sequence comes from Actinomadura viridilutea, assembly GCA_003001795.1. Lineage (GTDB taxonomy): Bacteria > Actinomycetota > Actinomycetes > Streptosporangiales > Streptosporangiaceae > Spirillospora > Spirillospora viridilutea. The sequence goes on from PVNI01000006.1 coordinate 184,090, forward strand.
TAATCGTCTCCGTAATCGTCTCCGGGATCGTCTCCGGGATCGCCGTCGGGAGCGCCGTCCGGATCGTCGCCGGGGTCGGCGTGCAGGAGGTCGGCGGGGTCGGCGCCGGACTCCACGGCGGTCACGGTCAGCAGCAGCCGCCACGGCGTGCCGAGGGCGGCGCGCACGGCCGGCCCCGCCGGTCCGCACAGCGCCGCGCGCACCTCGGCGCGCTGCGCGGCGCACGGGTGGCCGTCCGGCCAGCGGGCCCGCAGATAGGCGTCGATCTGCTCGACGGTCAGGCCGTGCAGGTGGATCACCGTTGCGTCGTCGAGCGCCGCCCGGGCCCGCGCCAGCTGCGCGTGGCGGTCGGTCCGGCAGGTCACCACGACCGGGCCCGGGCGGCGCCGGCACAGGTCGCTGTAGCGGTTGAGCTCGGCCAGCAGCGCGATCGCGCGGCGGGGCGGGCCGGTGGACGGCTCGGGGTCGAGCTCGTCCAGACCGTCCACCACCGGCAGCACCCGGCGGTCCCGCACCAGGCGCGCCGCGTCCCGGGCCGCCAGCCCGAACTCCTGCACGAGCCGCTCGGCCAGCCACCGCTCGAACGGGACGCCGACCGTCCAGCGGGCCGCGTTCACGCGCACCGGCACCATCGTCCGGTCCCCGGGGCCGGCGCCGCCGGGCGCGGCCCCGGTCACGAAGGGTTCCACGAGCTGCAGGACGAGTTCGATGGCCAGCACCGTCTTGCCCGCCCCCGACTCCCCGACGACGAGCAGCCGCCGCGAGCGCAGGCCGCTGAAGAAACGGCCGATCGCGGGCAGGTCGGCCGTCGCCTCGCCGGCGCCGCCGTCGTCGCGCGTCCGATCGGGACGCGGCCCGAACGACAAAGGGGCGATGTTGTAGCCGCTGAGCAGCCCCTTGCGCGCCCGGTCCTCCTCCCGGGCCACGCGCCGGGCCAGCAGCTCGAGCGCCGGGTCCACCCGGGGTGCGCCGACCGCCGCGTCGGGCGCCGCGGCCTGCGGGGACGCCCGGCGTTCGCCGTCCGGCGGCGGCTCCTCCGTCGATGCCGGCGGTGTGCGCGGGGCGGACAGCGCGTTCCTGGCCGCGCGCCAGCGCTCGACCTCCTCGGGGATCAGCTCCTCCGGGTAGTCGCAGTAGCGCAGGCACGCCGTCACGAACGCCTTGACGAAGTCCCAGCGGGGCAGCTTGCCGGTCTGCCGCAGCACGTGCGAGGTGGTGCTCTTGGGCAGCGCGTCGACGGCGGTCCCGTCGGGCGCCGTCGTCCGGCCGCCGAGCGCGCGGAGCCTGCTGAGCGGCGGCTGACCGGCCCACTGCCTGAGCAGGACCAGCGTATGGACGAAGTCGGCCGTGGTGGCGGCGCCGGTGGGATCGGGCGGACGGCGGTCGGCGGTCACCGGGTCCCCGACTCCACCGCCGACCATTCGAACGCCGCCCGGCCGCGCCGGGGCCACCGGCCGTCCACCCAGGTGCCCTTCACCGTCTGCACGTGGCGCGCCTCCATCAGGAAGTTGCGCGCCTCGTCGGCCTCGACCAGCTCCCGGCCCACCGCGATCGGAACGAACCCGTGCCGGGGGATGAACACCCAGCGGCCGCGGTCCCAGTCGTAGGGGTCGAACCAGTGGTGGCGGACCGTGCCGGACATCTCGACGCGCGGTCCGGTCCGGGTCAGGACGAACGACCCCTCCGAACGCAGCAGGCTCATCCTGCTGACGTAGAACAGCTCGGTGCCGATGAGCGCGTTGATGCGGGCGTCCCAGTGGTCGTGCAGCCACGTCGACTCGCCGTCGCCCAGCTTCCCGGCGGCCCGGGCCAGCTGCCGTTCGAACCTGCGCCGGTTCTTGCGCTCGGCCCGTCGGATCGCCCTGAACGAGCGCAGCCACCGCTGCGGCAGCGTCCGGGCCTCGCCCGCGCCGTCCATGAAGTGCTGCAGGAAGTCCGACGCCATCGGGTGGACGTCCCGGCCGTCTTCGACGATCGAGCGGAACAGCGCGGCCAGTTCCGGGACGGGCCTGCCCGTCCGCCGCCGGAAGCCTCGGAGGAACATTCTCGCCGTCTCCCTGGGGGTCGTCGTCCGTCGAACGGCGGGTACGCTCACCGGCATATCCGCCGGAATTCCTCCTGCGGCGCGTAGCGCTCCCATTCGGCGCGGGTCAGGGAGCGGCCCGCGGCGGCGCACGCGGCGGCGGCCGGGTCGGCGGGCAGCGCGACGTTCCACAGCCTCGCGGTCCCGTCGTCGCTCACCGTGGCGGCGGTCGCTCCGGTCGGGGCGTGGGCGATGCCGGTGATCATGCGCTCGTGGCCGGTCAGCGGGGATCCGATCTGGCGGGAGGTCGGCAGGTCCCAGTGCCGCACGGTGCGGTCGGTCGACCCCGTGAGCAGGGTCCTGCCGTCGGGGCCGAACGCGAGGGCCGTGACCGCTCCGGTGTGCCCGGTCAGGGCGGCCCCGACCGGACGGCGGCCCGCCGTGTCGAACAGCCGCACGGTGTCGTCGGCGGCCGCCACGGCCAGGCGCCGGCCGTCGGGGCTGAACTCCAGGTCCGTGAACATGCCGCCGACGGTGACGGGCAGCGGGCCGCCGATCTGGCGGCGGGCGGGCACGTCGAAGAGCCGCACGGTGCGGTCCAGGCCGGCGACGGCCAGGGTCCGGCCGTCCGGGCTGAACGCCATCGCCCAGACGACGTCGGTGTGGCCGGGCACGCGGATCGCGGACCCGGTCCGGCGGCGGCCCGGGACGTCCCAGATCGAAACGGCGCCGCCCTGCTGGACCGCGAGCAGCCTGCCGTCGGGACTGAGCCGCGCGACTCCGCCCTTGTCCATGACGATGGGGGGAGCGGTCTCGCGTCCGCGTGCCGCGTCCCAGACCCGCACCGTGTCGGCGGTCGCCGTGACGAGCGTCCGTCCGTCGCGGGCGAACGCCATGTCGTGGACGACGGCGTCGGCGCCGTCCGACCGTCCGCCTCCGGGTTTCAGCGGCGGTCCGACGGGGCGGCGGGCGGCCGTGTCCCAGATCCGCACCGACGGGTCGTCCTCGTCGGGGCCGCCGGTCGCCAGGAGCCGCCCGTCGGGGCTCAGCGCGACCGCGGACATCGCGGGCATGGCGGCGCCGATCTGCCGGTGGACCGTCGGGTCGCCCACCCGCACCACGCCGTCGTCGCCGGCGGCGACGAGCAGTCCGCCGGGGCTGAACGCCACCCTCAGGACCGGGGAGCGGCCGTCGCCGAGCGCCTCGCCGACCTGCCGGCGGTCGGCCGTGTCCCACAGGCGGGTGCGGCCGTCGCCCCCGGCGGTCGCGAGCCTGCTGCCGTCCGGGCTGAACGCGACCCCGTAGAAGGGCCACGAGCCGGAAGGGTTCTTCACGGCGGCGCCGACCTGCCGCCCGGTCTTCGGGTCCCACAGCCGGACGGTCCCGTCCGCGCCCGCGGTGGCGAGCGTCCCGCCGTCCGGGGCGAAGGCGACGTCGGTGACGTCGCCGTCGTGCCCGGTGAGCGAGGGGCCGATCTGCTCGCCGGTGGCGGTGTCCCACAGCCGCGCGGCGTCGTCCGCCCCGGCGGTGGCCAGGACCTTCCCGTCGGGGCTGAAGACCACCGCGTTGAGCGCGCTCGCCCCGCCCGGCCTGCGGTCGGCGCGGCCCATGGCGTCCCCGAGCGGACGGCGGGCGGCGACGTCCCACAGCCGGACGGTGCCCTTGAGGCTCCCGACCGCGAGGCTCCTGCCGTCCGGGGCGAACGCGATCGCCGACACGACGTCCTGGGCGACGATCGGGGCGCCCAGCTGACGGCGGGTGGCGACGTCCCAGAACCGGACGGTCGCGAGGCAGGCCGACGCGACCACGCGCCCGTCCGGGCTGACGTCCACCCGCACGGGCGAGGTCCCGCACTCCTGCCGCGGCGGGGTGATCGGAGCGCCGAGCTGCCGCCGCGACGCCATGTCCCACAGGCGCACGGTGCCGTCGCCGCCGCCGGTGGCCAGCATCGTCCCGCCGGGGCCGAACGCCAGGGACCGGACGGCCGAGGCGTGCCCGACCAGTCCGCCGCGGCCGGTGCGCACCGCCGCGGCCAGCAGCTGATAGCGGGCCTCGGCGGTGGGGGCGATCCGCCACGCCGCCGCGGCCAGCAGGGCGGAGGCGACCGGATCGGCGGCGACCTCGCTCTGCGCGGCGAGCTGGCGCGAGACCGCCAGGCCGCGTTGGCGCTCGGCGTCGGCGGCCGCGTCGACGGCGGCGACGGCCGCGGTGACGGCGAGCGCCGACAGCGCCGCCAGACCGCCCGTGACGAGACGGCGGCGGCGGCCCGCCCGGCGCGCCTCCCGCGTCGACGCCGCGACGAACGCCTCCACCGTGGGGCCGGGAGGCGGGAAGCTGTCGGGGTCGCGCTCCCACCGGGGCCGGCTGTCGTCGACGGACAGCAGCCGGGCGCCGCGGTAGAGGAACGCGGGGTCGCGGTGGTGCTCGGCCCAGAGCGCCGCGTCCTCGATGAGGCGGTCGTACACCGTCTGCGCGGTCAGGTCGGGTTCCAGCCACTGCCGCAGCGCCGGCCAGGCGGTCAGCAGCGCGTCGTGCGCGATCTCGACGATGTCCTCGTGCAGGGTGATCAGGCGGCGGTCGGCGAACGCCGACAGCAGCGCCTCGACGCGGCCGCGCCGCTCGGCGGTGTCCGCCGACGCGGCGGCGCACAGCTCGGCCAGGGTCGCCCGGCGCCGCGCCATCCGCCCGCCCGGGGCGATCACGGTCATCCGCCGGAAGAGCTTGAGCGCGGTCTTGCGCTCCTCGGCGGTCAGCCCGTCGAGGACCTCGTCGGCCGTGCGCCGCACCGAGTCGCGGACCCGGCCCGACTCCTCGTAGCCCCGAACGGTCAGCCGGCCGTCCTCCCGCCGGTGCCAGAGGTTGCGCAGCGCCTGGGACAGCAGGGGCAGGGCGCCGGCCTCGTAGCGGTCGCCGGCGGTCCCGCCGGCGCGCAGGTCGCCCAGGATGGTCTCCACCAGGCCCGGCTCGATCTCCAGGTCCGCGGCCGCCGCGGGACCCGTGATGGCCAGCCGCAGGTCCGATTCCGTCATCGGCTCGACGATGACCTGGCCGTCCTGGATGCTCTCGGCGAACTGCGGGTAGGCGGCGCAGCGGTCCCAATGGTCGGCGCGCACCCCGATGACCACGCCGGCGCGGGTGGGACCGGCGGCCAGCGCGTGCAGGGCCGCCACGAACGCCTGGCGTTCCGCCTCGTCGCCCACCAGGGTGAACAGCTCTTCGAACTGGTCGACCACGAGGACGGCGCGGCCGCGCGCGTCGGCGGCCTCCGCCGCGGCTCCGCGCGGATCGTCCCGCAGGCGCCGCCGCGCCGTGTCGACGTCCCCGCCGTAGGCCTGCGTCCACGCCTCGGCGAGCGTCTGTAACGGCCGTGCGGTCGGCGTGATGAGCAGGCGCGGCCACTGCTGCGATCCGGCGACCGGCAGCATGCCCTTCGCCAGCGCGGGCATCAGCCCCGCCCGCAGCAGCGACGACTTGCCGACGCCCGAGGAGCCCGACACCAGCAGGATGCACCCGCGCTCGGCGAGGCGGGGCGCCAGCCGGTCGAGCAGGTTGCGGATCGCCTGAGCGCGTCCGAAGAAGAACTCGGATCTGTCGGCCGAGAAGGGCACGAGCCCTTGGTAGGGACACACCTCGTCCGCGGCGTCGGACGACGGCGGGCCGGTGCGGTCCCGGGGAGACCGGAGGGTCGCGGACGGCGCCCCCGGCGCGTGCGACGGGCGCCTGCCCTCCCCAGCCCCCTCGCTCATGGCTTCACATTGTGACCACCGATGAGCGCGTTGCTCAACTCTGCCCCGAGGGCCGCCCGCGCGTCCGATTCCGTTCTATTTCGTCCGAAGGATGGCGTGAACAGGTTGAACGCCTCTTTGATGGAGCCGCGCATCGCACCGGCGAGGTCGGCGATCGGGGGCGTCGGCCGGCCAGGAGCACGCGTTCGCATCCGGCCATGACCCGTGCCCCCGTCCCGGCGGGCATGGAGGCGACAGCGCGTTCCACCCACTCTTTCCACGCGTCGAGGGGAGCTCGATGGCCGACCAGGCGGACGCCGTGCCCACGCCGGACGGCGCCATGACGCCGGACGAGTTCATGGTCCGGCTCCGACAGCTCAAGGAGTGGACCGGACTCACCTACCGCGATCTGGAGGCGCGCAGCAGGAGCACCGGCGGACATCTCGCGCGCAGCACGCTCGCCTCCACGCTCCGGCGCAACGCGCTGCCGCGCCAGGAGTTCGTGGAGGCGATGGTGCGCGCCTGCGGACTCGACCCGGCCCCCTGGGCGCGCGCCCGGAGGCGGCTGGCCGTCCTGCACGCGGCGGCCGAGCCCGCGGCGGATCGCGCCCCGGGCGCGCGCGGGACCGCGCCGCGTCAGCTCCCGCCCGCCCCGCCGGTCCTGGTGGGGCGCGACGCGGAGCTCGGCCGGCTGGCGCGGATGCTCGGCGCGGCGCCCGTCACCGTGATCAGCGGACCGCCGGGAGCCGGCAAGACCGCGGTGGGCGTCCGGGCCGCGCACCTGGTCGCCGACCGGTTCCCCGACGGGCAGCTCTACGTCGACCTGAGGGGGACCGCCCCGAACGACGAGCCGCTGACCCCCGCGGAGATCGCGGGCGTGCTGCTGCGGAGCCTGGGGGAGGGCGACGCGCGGGCGGCCGCGGACGCCGGGGAGGCGGCGGGGCGGCTGCGCACCGCGCTGTCCGGCCGGCGCGTGCTGATCATGCTGGACGACGTCGCGTCCGCCGCGCAGGTGCGCTGGCTGGCGCCGTGCGGCGGGGGCAGCGCGGTGCTGCTGACGTCCAGGGCGACCCTGACCTCTCTGGACGGCTCCCGGCATGTCCGCCTCGGCGCGCTGCCGCCGGACCGGGCCCGGCAGGCGTTGGAGCTCTTCCTCGGCGCCGAGCGGGTCCGGGGCGAGCCCGAGGCGGTGCGGACCCTGGCGGATCTGTGCGACCGCCTTCCCTTGGCGCTGCGGATCGCCGCGGCGCGCCTGGCCGCGCGCCCCGAATGGCCGGTGCGCGCCCTGGTCGAGCGGATGGCCGACCCGCGGCGCCGGCTCGACGAGCTCCGCGTGGACGACATGGACATGCGGGCGAGCCTGGCCGTGAGCTTCGCGGACCTGGCGCGCGGCCGCGACGAGGCCGCCCGGCTGGCGGTGCGGGTGCTCGGACTGCCGGCGGAGCCGCCGGACGGGCAGGTGCGCACCGCGACGGCCGCCTCGCTGCTGGACGTCCCGCCCGACAGCGCGGAACGGGCGCTCGAACGGCTGGTGGACGTCGGTCTCGCGGAGAGCTCCGCTCCGTGCCGCTACCGCGTGCCCGGGCTGGTGCGCCTGTTCGCGCTGGAGCCGAACGGCCGGCGCGAGCCCGCGGTGCGGCGCCGTCAGCGGCGGCCGGCGCCGACGCGCTCGGGCGGGCGCCGCAGAAGCGCGCGCAGGTGCTCCGCGACCGCGCCCTCGTAGGGCGCCCGGGCGCGGGCGTCGAGTCCGCCGATGGCGTCCCGCCACATGAGGGCGCGGCTGACCAGGGCCGGCGCGGCGGCCAGCCGCGCCGCCTCGGCCAGCCGGTCCGGACGGTCGTGCCGCTCCCAGGCCCGCAGGTAGGCGTCGGCGATGCGCGACGCCCACCTGCGGTCGCCGGGGGCGAGCGCGCGCACGTCCTGGAGGACGACCTCCAGGGAGAAGAAGGGGTGGGCGATCATGCTCTCCGCCCAGTCGAAGATCAGCGGCCCGTTCGCGGTGAGCAGGAAGTTGCCGCGCCAGATGTCGGCGTGCACCACCGTCTCGGGGACGCCGTAGGAGGCGAGCAGCCCGCAGGTCTCCCGGAAGTCCCGGGACAGGCCCCGCAGCCGCTCCCGCTCCTCGGACGTGAGCCCGCGAGGGCCGGCCGCGGACGCCCCGGCGGCGGGGTCGCGGACCAGCTCGTCGAACAGGTCCGGGAGGACGTCGAGCCGGTGGTCCGGGCAGCCCGTCCCGGCCAGGTCGTCGACGCGGCCCGCGGCGCCCACCTGGATGCGGGTGAACACGGGGATCATCTCGGTGTATCCGCGCAGGATCTCGGCGGGCTCGCGGAACTCGGCGGCCGGTCCGAAGTCGGCGGTCAGCATCCAGTTGCGCTCGGCGTCGACGGCCAGCACCTCGGGGACGTCTCCGGGGAACCATTCGCTCAGCGCGCGGGTGAGGGCGGCCTCGTGGCCGAAGGCGGGCCCGGACGACTTGAAATACACGTACCCGGCCGCGGTGGGAATGCGGAATTGGCGCGACCAGGCGCGGACGCCGAGCCGCTCAATGGGGCCGGTGACGTCGACGCCGGCCTCGCGCAGCCGGTCCGCGGCCCAGTTCTCCGGTGCCGAGGAGTTCATCGCCTTCCCTTCTGTCCGCCGTCCGGAAAAAGGCTAGCCGTTTCACCTTCCCTGGGACAGGAGTCCGTTTATGCGGGACAGAACGGGACAGGCCGGGACAGCGGGAAAACATTGCCTCGAGGATGCGCGCGGCCCTAGCGTCATGATCGTCCGAAAAACCGGCGGACCGGGCCTCGAAAGGGCCGGGACCGCCCGCACGGAAAGGAGGGGTCGTGTCCACGACCTCGATCGCTGCGCGCATCGCGGGCAACGGCATGCAGCAGCACCTCTACGCCGAGCCCGCCACGGTCGCCGAGTGCCGCTACGCCGGCTACAGCTGCTGGTGGGACTCGGACTGCTGCAACGAGACCGTCCACCTGATCTGCGAGTGGTGGACCTGCCGCTACGCGTGAGCAGCACGGCCCGCCGGACGCCCGTCCGGCGGGCCCGCCGCGTCTCATCTGAGGGGATCGAAATGCTGCGGGTGATAAAGACGATGCGCGCCGCTCGCGAGGCCCGGCGATTCCTGGCGGAGGTCAAGGGCGCCGACGGCTCATATCGACTCGACGAATGGCCTGAAACGCGCGGCGGCGGCCGCGGGCGGGGCGCGCGCAACACGCGGGCCGCCGTGGCCCGTCTGAGATTCGCCCAGCGGCTGACCGTGGGTTTTCTGGACCCGGTGGACGACTCGGTGTTCCTCACCGCGGGGCTGCGGCGCCTGGGAATTCCGGCGACGTTCCACCTGGGGCGCGAACTGGCCCCGGCGAAGCCCCCCGCGGGCTATTTCGCCTGGGTCCAGCACGGGGACGAGGTCGTCAGCACGTCTCTTCCGGTGCGCGACGAGTACATCGAGATTCACAGGTCGGGGACGAAATGACGCGCAAGCCAGGAGTGGTCGAGACGGTTCCCGGCGGGGTGCGCTGCGTCGACCCGGAGACGTCGCCCCCCGCCCGCGGAGTCCGGATCGAGCGGTCGCCGACGTCGTTCGAACTCGTCCGCGAGCACCCGCACGCCCGTCCCGTCTACTACCGGGTGGACCACGGCCGCCTGGAATGGGACTTCGATCTCGAGGCGTTCCTGCCGCCCACCGGGCGCCCCGCGCCCTCGCTCGGAACGCTGCTGGCCCTGATCCAGGGCAACGTGCCCGCGCCCGACGCCGCGCCCGTCCCGGGCGTGCAGCGGCTTCCGGTCGGCACCGCCGTGCGGGTGACCGAGCAGGAGATCACGGTGACCAGGCGCCGCCCGGCGCCGCCCGAGCGCGGTCGCCGGCGCGGGCTGGTGGAGGCCGTGGCCGAGACGCTCGACCAGGCCGGCTACGCCGTCGCCTACAGCGGGGGGCTGGGGTCGGCGTTCGTCGCGGCGTGCGCGCTGTCGGCCGGGCACCGTCCGCTGCTGCTGCACGCCGACCTCGGTCCCGGCGTCCACCGGACTCCCGCCCCGGACGTGCCCGGGCTCACCGTGCGGCGCATCCGGGTCGACCCGTTCCAACTGCTCGACGAGCATCCCATCACCGGCGAGGAGCCCGTCCCGCCCATGCCGGACAGCGAGGTCCCCCGGAGGCTGACCGCCGCGCTCGCCGAGGCCGAGGGCCTGGACGTCCCCCTGGTCGGCGGGACGCTGCTGAAGGAATTGACGTCGGTCAAGCTGCCCGACGTCGACGCGGGCGTCCGGGGGTGGCGGCTGCTGGGCTGCGAGCCGTTCCACATCGCCGGGACCCTGCGGACGCTGCGCGAGGCGCGCGCCCTGCTCGGCAAGGGCGTGGTGTACTCGCCGGACGTGCAGCCCGTGGACGGCCCGGCGCCGCCCTCGCCGACCGGCCCCGGCAACGTCCCCGGCATGACCCCCAAGGGCGCCGAGGCCTTGGAGTCCGCGCAGCGCGCGGCCATGGCGGTCTGGCAGGAGCACCTGGACTTCCTGGACCCGGTGCTCGGCACGGCGGCGGCGGGCGTGGAGGAGCGCGGCGACGGCGACATGCTGCTGCCCGCCCTCGACCCGCGGGTGCTGGCCGTCCTTACCGCGCTGCGGCCGTCCGACCGGGGCCGGATCCGCCGCGGCGAGTTCGAGAACAACCTGCCGCTGCACCGGGCGCTGGCCCGGCACAAGATCACGGGTGTGCGCCGCACCGGGCCGGCCTTCTGGCTGCGGCGGGCGGCGGCCGCGCACCTGCACCGCGAACGCAAGAAGATCATCGCTCAGCTGGACCGGGAGTGCGCGCTGGCCGACCTCGGCCTCATCGCCCCGCGGGCGGTGATCCGCCTGCTGAGCGACGGCCGCGACCTGGCCGACAACGCCCTGCCGCTGCTGCGCCTGGTCTGGCTCGACCACTGGCTGCGAGGTGGATCATGAGACTCGCCCCCGGGGTGACCTTCACCCGGCTGCCCCACGGCGGCGGCGTCCTCGTCAACGGGACGACGCTGGCTCTGACCGAGTGCGGCGAGCCCGAGGCCGCGGTCATCGAGCACCTCCTCGCCCACGGGCTGCCCGACGAGGCGGAGGACGCCGAGTTCCGCCCGGTGGCGGGGCTGCCGCCGGTGGCCGAGCTGCCCACGGGCATCGACCTGCCGCCCGAGGCCCGGCCCCGCCCGGTCGCCGTGCTGCCCGACGCGGGAACCGGGCGCCCGCCGGCCGCCGTGCTGCGCAGGACGGCCGAGCAGATGGTCGAGGCAGGCTGGCTTCTGGACGAACGGAGGGCGTGACCGATGCTCGTCGACACCGCGACCGCCGCGCTGGCGGGCCCGCTCGTCGTCGCCGGGGCGGCCAAGCTGGCCGCGCCGCCGGACCGGCTCGACTGGCCGATCAGGACCGGGCCGCTGCGCCCGCCGTGGGGGCCGCGGCTGACCGGCGTCGCCGAGGCGGCCGCGGCCGCGGCGATCGTGGCCGTCCCCGGCAGGCCGGCGCCGCTCGTCGCGCTGCTCGCCTACCTGGCGCTGACCGCCGTGGCGTTCGGACTGCGCGGCACGCGGTGCGCCTGCTTCGGCCTGGCGCGCCTGGCGTCCGTGGGCCGCGCCCACATCGGCGTCAACGCCGCCGCGGCGCTGGTCGCCGCAGTGGCCCTGGCCGCCGGTCCGGGCTCCGAGCCGCTCGTGCGGGCGGCGACCGGGACGGGCGCCGCCGCCGTCACGCTCGCCGTCGTCGTCCTGCTCGACCGGCGGGCGCGCCGCGCCGAACGGACGCCCGCCGCGGCGCCCTGCGACCGGACGATCAGCGGGGTGCGGATGTACGTGACGGACGGCTGCCCGTCGTGCCGGGCGCTCAAGCAGCTGCTGGAGACCGTGGAGCCGGCCCGCCGCGAGGCCGTCGTCGCGATCCCCGTCGAACGCGGCGCGAAGCTGCCCGCGCCGGTGACCGGGATGGGCGTGCCGTGCGCCGTGGGCGTCGACGAGTCCGGCGAGCCGGTCTGCTCCCCCGTCGAGGGCATCGGCGCGGTGAAGGCGCTCGTCGACGGCATCGCCGTCCGCACGTCGCCGGGCGCGCGGGGGCGGGAGGACGCCCGTGTCCGCTGAGTGGGAGCGCCGGGACGAGGCGCCGAGCGGATCGGCGTGGGCCGCCGTGCGCACCCCCGCGCTGCCCTCCATCGCCGAGCACAATCCCGCGTCGGTGCGCTGGCGCGACCTGGTGATCGACCCGGACCTGGTCGGGCCGGCGCCGGGCCGGGCCCGCCCGACCTCGATCACCGTCTCCGCCGGCGGAGACGAGTGGCGGCTGCCGCTGGAGGACGTCCTGCCGACCGGCCTGGCCTGGCACCCCCGGCGCCCGCTGGTGGCGGGCCTGGCCGTACGGGAGCGTCGCGCCTACGTGTGGGTCGCCGACTATCGGGCCCGGACGTGCACCCTGCTCAGGCACCTGCGGGCCGCCGTCTCGTTCACCGGCTACGGGCACCCCCCGGTGGCCTGGTGCGGCGACGACCGCCTCGCGCTGCTGGTCCCCGAACCCGGCGGGACCGCCGAAGCGGGACCGTCCGAGGGGCGTCCCGCGGTGTTCGAGGCCGCGGGCCCTGGGGTGGTGTCGTTCGAGCCGCCTCCGGACGAACTGGAACGCCTGGCGGGGGCACGGCTCGCCGTCGTCGACCTGGCGGCGGGCATCCATGCGGCCGCGCCGCTCACGCCCCGGCTGCTCGTGCGGAGCCTGCTTCCGGCGCCTGAGGGAAGCGCCGTCATCGTGAGCCACGGCCGATGGGTCGGCGACGACGGCGGGCTGGACTGGGCCGACGTGCTGATCGACCTCGATGCCCCGGGACGACCGCGTCCCGCGCCGCGCGTCGACGGGCCCGTCCCGCCCCCCTCGCCGCGGCCGGATGAACCGGAGACCGAGGCGGCGCCTGCGGTGTCGATCCCCACCGGGTTCGGCACGGCCGCGCTCACGCTGCCGCCCGCCCGTCCCGGCCCCCTGCTGCTGTGGATCCGCGCCTACCCGCCGGGGGAGGACGTCCCGTGCCCGGCGCCGGTCGATCTGGACGCCGCCGGACATCCGACCGCGACCCTGGACCTGCCGCTGCACTGGCCCGCCGACGCCGCGCTCGACATGCTGCACGCGCAGATCGTCGGCACCGTGGAGCAGGCCTGCAAGCACTGGGACGGCCCCGTCGTCGTCGGCGGGCACAGCTTCGGCGCCACCCTCGCCCTGTACGCGCTGGCGCACATTCCCGGCCTGGTCGCCGCGATCGCGCACAGCGGCTGCTACAACCGGACCCTGACGCCGACCGGCTTCCACTACGAAAAGCGCCCCTACTGGAGCGTCCCCGGGATCTACCAGGCGTTCAGCGCCCTGCACTTCGCCGACCGGCTCGACCGGCCGGTGCTGCTCGTGCACGGCGCCGAGGACGCCAACCCGGCCACCCCGCCCGAGCAGTCCGTCGAGCTGTACCGGGCGATCGTGGCCGCGGGCGGCCGTGCCCGGCTCGTGCTGCTGCCGCACGAGGGGCACCAGTACCGCTACCGCGAGACCCACCAGGCCGTCGCCGAGGAGCACCGAGCGTGGATGGCGCGATGGTGAGGGTACGGCGGCTGGACCTGCCGCGCTCCGCCGCGTTCGCGGTGCGGCTGGCCTGGCGGGCGGACCGCCGCTCGCTGGTGACGCTGATGGCGGTCCAGCTCGTCACCGCGCTCGGGCTGGGCGCCGGCCTCCTGCTGCTGCGGACGGTGCTGGACGGCGGGCTGCCCGGCGGATCCGCCGCGCGGACCGCGGGCGAGCCGTCGGTGCTCGTCGGCCTTGCCGTGCTGCTCGCGCTGCGCGCCGCGGGCGGGGTCCTCGGCTCCGTGACGACGGCGCGCCAGCGGATGCTGAGCGCCCGGCTGGACCGCCACGTCATCTCGCTCGTGCTGGGCGCCGCGGTCCGCGCCGACCTGCCGCGCTTCGAGGACCCCGCGTTCCACGACCGCCTGCAGCGCGCCGTCTTCGCCTCCCGCGGCCAGCCCGTCGTCGTCATCACCACGCTGGTCGCCGTGCTGCAGGCCCTGCTCACCGCGGCCGCCGTGAGCGGGGCCTTCCTCGCCATGGCGTGGTGGCTGCTCCCGTTCGCCGCGCTCAGCGCGGTGCCCACCCTGCGGGCGGCGCGGGCCGAGCGCAACGCCAGCTACGGGCTGCACCACGGGCTGGCCGAGAGCCGCCGCCTCCGGCAGTACTTCGAACGCCTGATGACCGGGCGGGACGAGGCCAAGGAGGTCCGCGCGCTGGACCTCGGGCCGCTGCTGCACGCCCGCTGGCACGCCGAGTACGAGCGCGAGATCGAGGGGACCGTCCGCACCCAGCGCCGCCACATGCGGCGCAAGATCGGCGCGCGGCTCGTCGGCGACCTGCTGATCATGGCGGTCGTCGGCGCGGTCGCGCTGCTGCTGGGCGGCGGCCTGGTCGACCTGCCGACCGCGCTGACCGCGCTCACCGGGCTGTGGCTGTTGTCCGCCCGCATCCAGATGGTCGGCGGTCTGATGGGCGACATCGGGGACTCCGCGCTCTACCTCAAGGATCTGCGGGCCTTCACCGAGGCCGACGCCGAGCGGCCCGCCGGGCGCCCGCCCGTGCCCCGCTTCCGCGGCCTGCGCGCAGAGCGGATCACGTTCACCTACCCGGGCTCGACGCGCCCCGCGCTGAAGGACGTGAGCGTGACGCTGCGCGCCGGGGAGATCGTCGCCCTGGTCGGGACGAACGGCTCCGGCAAGACGACGCTGGCCAAGATCCTCGCCGGCCTGTACCGCCCGGACGCGGGAGCCCTGCTGTTCAACGACCGTCCGCTGGCCGACCCCGCGGCGCTGCGCGCGGTCTCGGCCGTGGTCTTCCAGGACTTCGTCCGCTACAAGCTGTCCGCCCTCGACAACATCGCCTTCGGCCGCGCGGACGAGCCCGCCGACGAGGCGCGCGCCGCGGAGGCGGCCAGGAAGGCCGGGGCGCACGGGTTCGTCTCGCGCCTCGCCCGCGGCTACGCCACCGTGCTCGGCAAGGAGTTCGCCGACGGGGAGGACCTGTCCGGCGGCCAGTGGCAGAGGCTGGCGCTCGCCCGCGCGTTCTACCGCGACGCGCCGCTGGTGATCCTGGACGAGCCCACCGCCGCCCTCGATCCGCAGGCCGAGGAGGAGCTGTTCCGGCGCATCCGGAGCCTGTTCGCGGGCCGCACGGTCCTGCTGATCTCGCACCGCTTCTCCTCCGTGCGCGGCGCCGACCGGATCTACGTCCTGGACGAGGGCAGCGTCATCGAACAGGGCACCCACGACGAGCTGATGGCGCGCGGCGGACGCTACGCCGGCCTCTTCCTCACCCAGGCCGCGGCCTACCTGGACGCCCCGGTCTCCTAGCAGCCGTGCGGGCTTGGCGACCTCGTCGCGTCCTCCCGGCCTGGGACGGGGTCAGGCGAGGAGGCCGTGGGCGACGGCCAGGTCCAGGGCGGCCTGGGCGGCGGGGGCGAGGAGGTGACGGTCGGCGGGAGCGACGTAGCGGCACTCGTCCACCTCGCCGGCGGGGAGGATGTCGCCCGTGTAGGACGCGGTGAAGCAGGCCATGCGGACGTAGGTGAAGGCGGGCTGGTCGTGCGCGGGCGCCCGGACGACGCCGACCTCGCGGAAGGCGTCCGGATCCAGTTCGACGGCCAGCTCCTCGCGGATCTCGCGGGAGAGGGCCGACCAGTCGTCCTCCCCGGGCTCGCGCTTGCCGCCGGGAAGGTAGAGCAGGTCGCGGCCACGGGACCGGACCGCGAGCAGGCGGCCGCCCTCGGCGTGCAGCCAGGCGACGACGTCCAACTCCAAGACGTCCAGCTCCAAGGTCACTCCTGCGGTAGGGGGCGGATGGTGAGGACGGCTTCGGCGTCGAGGCCGTAGCGGTCGGCGGCCGAGCCTTGGTTGACGGCGAAGCCGAGCCACCCCGACGAGTCGACCCACAGCAGCGGCTCGCCCTTGGGCACCGCGCCGAAGGTCTCCGCGAAGGGGGCCCGGACGGAGCGGGGCGCGCCGTCGGGGGCGGTCCAGGCGACCTCCAGCGGGGCGCCGTACTCGGCGGCCGGAAGGTCCTCCCGGCGCGCGCCGAGGACGAGGCTGCCGAACCGGTCCACGTACATGACGGACGCGGTCAGGCGGTCGCCGCTCCTGGCGGCGGGCGGCGGGGCGAAGGGAAGCAGGTCGGCGGGCGCGACGCGCGGGCCGAGGGCGGCCGGGTCCAGGCCGGCGGCCAGGTGCGCGGCGGCGGGGGAGAAGACGTCGCGGCCGTGGAAGCTGGTGGACACCTCCGGCAGCCGGTAGGCGGGCTCGACCAGTTCGTAGGCGTGCACGGCGCCGCCGAGGACCTCCGCGGCGGGCGGGAGCAGCCCGTTGTCGGGGCCGACGAGCACGTCGCCGCGCCCGGTGACGACCGCCACCGGACGACGCGAAGTGCCCACGCCCGGGTCGACGATGCCGACGTGCACGCCGACCGGCAGGTAGGGGAGAGCCTGGCGGAGCAGCATCGCGCCCTCGACGACCGCGTACGGCGTCACCTCGTCGCTGAGCACCAGCACGTTGGCCGACGGCGTGATCGAGTAGATGACGCCCGCGCAGATGGCGGTGTAGGAGGCGCCGAAGTCGGTGGTCAGGCTGACGAACGGACGGTCGGGCACGGGGGCGAGGCTAGCAAGCGAGGCAGAAGACGAGTCCGACCGCGCCCAGCAGCACGGTGACGGCGGTGGCCAGCAGGACGGACACCGGGTCGGCGATCGGGGCTCCGGCGGGCAGGCGCCGCGCGCGGCGCAGGTGGGCCCGCCGGGCGCGCCTCATCTGGAGCGCCGCCGCGCCGCAGACGGCCGCCGCGGCCAGGGCGGCGCCGACGGCCGAGGGCGCCAGACGCAGGCACAGCAGCCCGGCGGCCAGCAGCGAGAGGGTCGTGCGCGACCAGGCGAGCGCGGTGCGCTCGGGCTGGGCGCCCGGGTCCCACAGGCGGCTCATCGGGCGGCGAGCAGCGCGACGAGCAGGAGCACGGCCGCGGCGGCCAGTCCGTACGCCATGACCGGGGCGAGGGCGGGCGGGGGCAGGCTCTCGGCGCGGCGCAGCGCGCGTTCGGTGCGCAGCCAGCGGCGGAACGCCAGCGCGGCGATCAACCCGCCCGCGCAGGTGAACCCGGCGGCCAGCGCGTCGCGCAGCGGCGGGGCCAGCAGGTCGCCGCTGAGCGCCGTCGCGACGCCGGCGGCGATCACGGCCAGGGCGGTGCGGATCCAGGCCAGGAACGTGCGCTCGTTGGCGAGGGTGAACCGCGGGTCGGGGTCGGTGCCGTCGGCGAGCAGCCGCTCGGTCCACCGGCCGCCGCGGTCGGGGCCCAAGGCGGTCATCGGACATCACCCGGTGCGGTCGTCATCGCGGACGCATCGTAAGCGGATTTCGCATTAACGGCCGAACTGGTGAATTCGACTAAAAAAGGCGGCAATTTCGCTTCGAGGGAGGAACTCGTCAGTCGTCGCCGAAGCGGCGCGCCGAGGCGTCCTCCTGAGCCAGCCGGTGCAGCGCGGTGAGCACCTGCTCGTACAAGACCGTGCAGACCAGCATGGCGTGCACCGCCCGGGAGCGCGGCGCGTCGGCGTCGACCGAGCCGATCTCGTGCTCGGCCACGGCGCGCGCGGCCTCCGCGTAGGGGCGCAGGTCGGCCGGGGCGACGGGGAAGCCGAGGCGGCGCAGCGCGACGAAGGTCCGGGCGAGCAGGTCGCGGGCTGGGGCGCGGTCGGTGACGCGCCAGCCGAGCTCCTCGATCAGCGCGTCGACGTCCTCGCGCGCGGCGCGCCACTGGGCCGCCAGGTCGTCGGGGGCCGCCGGGTCGGCGTCGGGCGGGTCCACATGAGGGCCGATGGCGTACTGGGTGATGCCGAACAGCCGGTGCATGCCGACGCCGTCGTCCTCGACCGCCTCCACGATGCGCCGGATGGCGGCCACCGGAAGGTCGCCGACCTCGCGCAGCGCGCGCACCAGCCGCAGCCGCTCCAGGTGCCGCTCGTCGTATTCGGCGCGGGTGGCGCCGAGCGACGCGCCCTTCGGCAGCAGCCCCTCGCGGATGTAGTACTTGATCGTCTGGATGGTCAGCCCGCTGCGGTCGCTGAGCTCGGAGATCTTCACCGCCCACCCCCTTGACTGGATACTAGAGCTATCCAAGTATTGGATACCTCTACTATCCAATGGAGGTGCCGGATGTTCACCGTCGTCGACGGCGACCGCGTCGAGCGGATCGCGGCCCGGCCCGGCCCGGGCGGACGGCCGCTCGCCCCGCTCGACCGACCCCTGCTCGGCTGGGAGCGCCGGCCGCACGGCTGGTGCCGCGGCGACGCCTGCCTGCCCGCCGCCCGCGCCGCCGGCGTCGAGACCCCCGACGGCGTCGACGTGGTCGCGTTCGCCGAGCTCGCGGGGCACGTCGCCGTCCTGGACGCCGAGGAGCGCGCCCTCGGCCTGGCCGCGGCCGCCCCGCGGCTCACGCCCGCCGAGGCGCCCGACTTCGAGCTCGACGGCGTCCGCCTGTCCGACTTCCGCGGACGCAAGGTGGCGCTGGTGTTCTGGGCGTCGTGGTGCGGCTGCCGCTACGACCTGCCCGCCTGGGAGGAGCGGCACGCGGCGCTGCGCGACCACGGGTTCACCGTCGTCAGCGTCGCCTGCGACCGGTCGGCCGACGACGCGCGGCCCTGGATCGAGCAGGCCGCGGTCACCCACCCCGCCCTCGTCGACGCCGAGGGCGTCGTCGCCGAGCTCTACAACGTGATCAACGTCCCGACGGCGGTGTGGATCGACGAGGAGGGCCGCATCGCCCGCCCCCAGGACACCCAGACCGCCACCGACCTGTTCCGCTCCATGAACGGCCTGGACTCCCAGGAGTCCTACGCGGCGCTGCGCCGCTGGGTCGTCGACGGCGACGCCGGGCTGGACGCCGCGCAGGTCCGCGCGCACCTGCGCGTCCCGACGGCCGACGAGCAGCGCGCCCGCGCGCACGCCCGGCTGGCGGTCTGGCTGGCCCGGGAGGGGCGGACGGAGGCGGCCCGGCGGCACGTGGACCGGGCGGCCGCGCTGGCCCCGCACGACCTGGCGATCCGCCGCGGCCTCATGCCGCTCCTCGGCACGGACCCGTTCGGCGACGCCTACTTCGCGTTGCGCGAGGAACTGGAGAGGGCGGGCATCCCCATCTACCGGCCGCTGCCCGCCCGGCCCGGCACGACGGCGTAGCCGGACGGGAGCGGGCGGGCGCCCGTCCCCGGCCGGATCACGGCGCGGTGCGGCGCATCGCCTCGGAGATCTTCTCGGCGGCGGCCATCACCGGCCCGGCGTGCAGGCGTCCGGGGGAGCGGGTCAGCCGCTCCAGGGGGCCGGACACCGACACCGCGGCGATCACCCGGCCGCCCGCGCCGCGGATCGGCGCCGACACCGAGCCGACGCCCTGCTCGCGCTCGGCCACGCTCTGCGCCCAGCCGCGGCGCCGCACCTGGGCCAGCGTGGCCGCGTCGAACTTGGCGCCGCGCAGGCCGCGGTGCAGCCGGTCGGGCTCCTCCCACGCCAGCAGCACCTGCGCGGCCGAGCCGGCGGTCATCGGCAGCGCGGCGCCCACCGGGATGGTGTCGCGCAGCCCGCTGCTGCGCTCGGCCGCGGCCACGCACACCCGGACGTCGCCCTGGCGCCGGAACAGCGAGGCGCTCTCGCCGGTCAGGTCCCGCAGCTGCGCCAGGATCGGCTGGGCGATCGCCAGCAGCCGGTCCTCGCCCGCGGCCACCGCCAGCTCGGCGAGCCGCGGCCCCAGGATGAACCGGCCCTGGCTGTCGCGGTGGACGAAGCGGTGGTGCTCCAGCGCGACGGCGAGCCGGTGGGCGGTCGGCCGCGCCAATCCGGTGGTCTGGACGAGCTGCGCCAGCGAGGCGGGGCCCGCCTCCAGGGCGTTCAGCACCAGAACCGCTTTGTCGAGTACGCCGACTCCGCTAGAGTTGTCCATGACTTGATATTGCCGTCTCGTTATGTGAGATGCAAATCCGGTGGCGAGCGCGGCTCGACCCGCGCCCCGGCGACCGCAGGACTCAGGTGAGGTGAGCGATGGGCCGTACATTGGCCGAGAAGGTGTACGACGCGCACGTCGTACGGCGTGCCGAGGGTGAGCCGGACCTGCTCTACATCGACCTTCACCTGGTGCACGAGGTGACCAGCCCGCAGGCCTTCGACGGGCTGCGCATGGCCGGGCGCACCGTCCGCCGGCCCGACCTGACCATAGCGACCGAGGACCACAACGTCCCCACCACCGACCTGCTGCGGCCGATCGCCGACCCGGTGTCGCGCACCCAGGTGGAGACGCTGCGCAAGAACTGCGCCGAGTTCGGCATCCGCCTGCATCCCATGGGCGACGAGGGGCAGGGCATCGTCCACGTCATCGGGCCGCAGCTCGGCCTGACCCAGCCCGGCATGACCGTCGTCTGCGGCGACTCGCACACCTCCACGCACGGCGCGTTCGGCGCCCTGGCGTTCGGCATCGGCACCAGCGAGGTCGAGCACGTCCTGGCCACGCAGACGCTGCCGCAGACCAAGCCGAAGACGATGGCCGTGACGGTGAACGGCGCGCTCCCGCCGGGCGTCACCGCCAAGGACCTCATCCTGGCGATCATCGCGAAGATCGGCACCGGCGGCGGCCAGGGCCACGTCATCGAGTACCGCGGCGAGGCGATCCGGTCGCTGTCGATGGAGGGCCGCATGACGGTCTGCAACATGTCCATCGAGGCGGGCGCCCGCGCGGGCATGATCGCCCCGGACGAGACCACGTTCGCCTACCTCAAGGGCCGCCCGCACGCCCCCAAGGGGGAGGACTGGGACCGCGCCGTCGCCTACTGGAAGTCCCTGCGCACCGACGACGACGCGGCCTTCGACAAGGAGGTCGTGATCGACGCGTCCACGCTGACCCCGTACGTGACCTGGGGCACCAACCCCGGGCAGGGCCTGCCGCTCAGCGAGTCGGTGCCCGACCCGGCCTCCTTCGACGACCCGGTGGAGCGCGCCGCCGCCGAGCGCGCCCTGGAGTACATGGGCCTGACCGCGGGCACGCCGCTGCGCGACATCGCCGTCGACACCGTCTTCGTCGGCTCCTGCACCAACGGCCGCATCGAGGACCTGCGGGCCGTCGCCGAGGTCCTCAAGGGCCGCAAGGTGGCCGACGGGGTGCGCATGCTGGTCGTGCCCGGCTCGATGAAGGTCAAGAAGCAGGCCGAGGAGGAGGGCCTGCACGAGGTGATCAAGGCCGCCGGCGCCGAGTGGCGGGAGTCGGGGTGCTCGATGTGCCTGGCGATGAACCCCGACAAGCTCTCCCCGGGCGAGCGCAGCGCCTCCACGTCCAACCGCAACTTCGAGGGCCGGCAGGGGCCCGGCGGCCGCACCCACCTGGTGTCGCCCGCCGTTGCCGCCGCCACCGCCGTCACCGGCCGCCTGACCGCGCCCGCCGACCTGTAAGGACGTTTCGACCATGGAAGCCTTCACCAGCCACACCGGACGCGCGGTGCCGCTGCGCCGCAGCAACGTCGACACCGACCAGATCATCCCGGCCGTCTGGCTCAAGCAGGTCAGCCGCACCGGGTTCGACAAGGGGCTGTTCTCCGCCTGGCGCGAGGACCCCGACTTCGTGCTGAACAAGCCCGAGTACCAGGGCGCCAGCATCCTCGTCGCCGGGCCGGACTTCGGCACCGGGTCGTCGCGCGAGCACGCCGTCTGGGCGCTGCAGCAGTACGGGTTCCGCGTCGTGATCGCCCCGCGCTTCGGGGACATCTTCCGCAACAACGCCACCAAGATGGGGCTGCTGCCGGTGGTGCTGCCCGGCGACGTGGTCGACCGGCTGCAGACCCGCGCCGAGCGGGAGCCGGCCGCGGAGGTCACCGTCGACCTCGGCGCCCGCGAGGTGCGCGCCGGCGACCTGGTCGCCTCCTTCGAGATCGACGACTACACCCGCTGGCGGCTGATGGAGGGCCTGGACGACATCGGGCTCACCCTCCGCCACGCCGACGACATCGCCGCCTACGAGCGGCGGCGCCTCGACTGGCTGCCCACCACCGTCTGAGCGCGGCCGCGTCCGGGCGGCGCCGGCGCCGTGCGGCGCCGCCCGGACGCGGCCGAATCGCCCCCGGGTGCGCGAGCACGCGCCGCACCGACGACAATCGGTGGTGTGCGCAGACACACGCTCGCATCGTTGGGGGGCCTCTCTTGACCCATGCCGCACGCCAGCCGGGCGAGCAGCCGGCGGTCCCGCCGCCATGGAGCGGTCCAGAGTGGGACGACCCCGCGCTGACCCGGCTCGCCCGGCGGCTGCGCGACGCCCACCGCCTGGTGGCGCCGCTGCCCCGGGACACCCGCCGCCGCCTCATCCGGCACCTGCTGGCGATCACAGATCTGGCCAAACGGGACACCGAGCTGGCCGCTCGTCGACTGGACGCCTTCCTGGCCGACTTTTCCGGCACGTCCGACGCCCGCTAACGTTCGGGTGGCCGGACAGGTCCGGCTCCTGGGCGAGACAGGGGCGATGCCGACAAAAACGTCAGCGACACGGGAACTCTTGCGTGCAGGTGATTGTGTCGCTGGGGAGGCTGCCTTAGTTTCGTTCGGGCAAGGGGGGAACTAGAGGAGTAACCCATGAACAAGCGTGAGCTGGTCGACGCCATCTCAGAGCGGCTGGGCAGCAAGAAGGCCGCAGCCGAGGCGGTCGACGCGATCCTGGAGACGATCCAGGACGCAGTCGCCAAGGGCGACAAGGTCGCGATCACCGGGTTCGGTTCGTTCGAGAAGGCCGACCGGCCTGCCCGTACGGCCCGCAACCCCGCAACCGGCAAGACCATCCAGGTCCCCGCGACGTCCGTGCCCAAGTTCAAGGCGGGCGCCGACTTCAAGAACCTGGTGGCCGGCAAGAAGTAGGTCGTCGCGGATACCACCCGTGGCAGCGCCCGGGCCGCCGCCCCAGGCGGCTCCCGGGCGCTGCGGCGTTCAGGGGCGCGTTCGCGCCGGTCACGGCGTCGCGCCGGTCCCGATCACCGGGCGGCGGCGTTCGGACCCCACAGCGCCGCTCAGCGCCGTCCAGAGGCCGACGGACGGCCGCGGGGCGCGTTTTCAGGCCGGTCATGGGCCGCCGGGAGCCCCGCCCGGCCCCGACCGGGGGCCGCGCGGAGCCGGAACGCGCCGCTCCGGGACGGCTCACGAGGCGCGGCCGGCGTCGGGCAGCGGGAACGTCGACAGCGTCACCACCGTGATCCGGTCGCCGTCGGTCGCCAGGTTCACCCGCTGGCCGAACCGCAGCATCCGCAGGCCGCCCGCCTCGAACGCCGCGCCGTCGAAGGCGAGCTCGGTGCCGTCGTCGAGCAGCACGCTGCCCGACCGCGTCTCCGGGTCGAAGGTCCGCACCGTCCCCTGCATGCCAGCCACCCTAACGCGGCCGGGCGGCGGCACCCGTGCGGCGGCCCGCACAGGTCGGAGCGCGGGCCGCGTCACACGATCAGCGGCGGGCCGCGGCGCGTGCGGACGGACCCGCGCCCGGCGGCGCGCGGAGCGCCCGGCGCTCGGCCGTCCGGGCGCGCGCGTCCGCCGGACCGGCGGCCTAAGCGGGCGTGTGCAGGGCGATGATCAGACGGGCGACGGCCGTGGTGCGCGGGCCGCACCCCAGGGCCAGCGCGGCGCGCAGATCGTCCAGGGTGTCGACGTCGCGGCGGACGCCGGCGGTGTCCGGGACGAGCAGCTCGCGGGCCCCGCGGGCGCGGTGCGCGGCGCGCGAGTCGCCGCCGAAGGCGGGCGAGAACGTCACGCCGGGCCGTGCCGTGTACAGGGTGGTGCCGACCCCGGCGGCGTCCGGGACGAACGCCGTCGGAGCCTCGGCCGCCGCGTCCAGCACCCGGGCCAGCTCCTCCGGACGCAGCGCGGGCAGGTCGGCGGAGAGCGCGCCGACGCCGCACTCCGGAGCCAGCTCACGACCGCGCCCGGCCCCGTGCACCAGGGCGGGGTTGAGCCCGGCGTCCGGCTCGTCCGGCACCACCCGGGCGCCCAGCGCCGCCAGCTCGTCGGCGGCCACCGGGTCGTCGGTGACGACGATCACGTGGCGGACGCGGTCGCAGCGCAGGGCGGCGGCGACCGTGTCGGTCGCGACCGCCAGGGCCAGGGCCCGGCGGTGCGGGCCCGCGGACGCGGACATGCGGGTCTTCGCCCGGGCCAGCACTTTGACCGGCACGACGAGCGACCACTGGAGATGAGGCGCGGCGCGCTGTGCTGTAGACATGGCAACTCGACACTATGCGCACGCAACCGCGAAACTGAGGACGCCCCGCGGTCATCGCGGGGGAGCATCGAGGAAGGGACGGGCATGAGTCAGGGGTACGGGTATTCGCCGGGCTGGCGGAAGCTCACCATCGTCGTGCTGCGCCCGCTGCTGTTCGGGCTGCTGAAGCGAGACTGGCGTGGCCGTGCCAACCTGCCCCGCAAGGGCCCCCTCATCCTGGCCGCCAACCACATCTCCGAGTCCGACCCGCTGGCGCTGTCGCACTTCGTGTACGAGTCGGGGCGCTACCCGGTGTTCCTGGCCAAGTCGCCGCTGTTCGAGATCAAGTTCATCGGCAAGGTCCTCTACGGCACCGGGCAGATCCCGGTGTACCGCGACCGCACCGACGCCGCGCTGGCGCTCAAGGCCGCCGAGCAGGCCCTCGAGGCCGGCCAGTGCCTGATCTTCTTCCCCGAGGGCAGCTGCACCCGCGACGGCGACCTGTGGCCGATGACCGGGCAGACCGGCGTGGCCCGGCTCGCGCTCAAGACGGGCGCCACGGTCGTCCCGGTGGCCATCTGGGGCACGCACGAGCTGCTGCCGTACCGCAAGGCCGAGAAGCGGGGCCTGGCCGCCGGCCTGAAGAAGGGCTTCCACCCGTTCCCCCGCAAGACGATCAAAGTGATCGCAGGCCCGCCGATCGACCTGTCCCCGTACCAGGGGAAGCCGCTGACCAAGAGCACGCTGCGGCAGGCCGCCGACGACATCATGACGACCATCGCCCGGCTGCTCGGCGAGCTGCGCGGCGAGGAGCCCCCCAAGCAGCTCTACGACCACCACAAGGTCCTGGAGGAGCGCCGCCGCGCCGCCGAAGCGCGGTCCGAGGCCGGCGCCGCGGACGGGAACGGGGTCGCGGCCGCGAACGAGGGCGAGGAGGCGGAGACCGCGTGACAGTCCGCACCGCCGTGATGGGGGCGGGGTCCTGGGGGACGGTGTTCGCCAAGCTGCTGTGCGACGCGGGCGGCGAGGTCGCCCTCTGGGGCCGCCGGGCCAAGGTCGTCGACGCGATCAACGAGCGCCGCGAGAACACCGAGTACCTGCCGGGGACCGTCCTGCCCGAGAAGCTGCGCGCCACCACCGACCCGGCCGAGGCCCTGGACGGCGCCGACTTCGTGGCGCTGGCCGTGCCCGCCCAGACGCTGCGGGAGAACCTGAAGGTCTGGACGCCGCTGCTGCCGCCCGAGTCGGTGCTGGTCAGCCTGATGAAGGGGGTCGAGCTCGGCACCTGCCGCCGGATGTCGGAGGTGATCTGCGAGGTCGCCGGGGTGCCGGACGACCGGGTCGCGGTGTTCTGCGGCCCCAACCTGGCCCGCGAGGTCGCCGCCGGGCAGCCCGCCGCCGCCGTGGCCGCGTGCGTGGACGAGGAGCGCGCCCGGCGGCTGCAGGCCGCCACCATGACCCCCTACTTCCGCGTCTACACCTCCACCGACGTGATCGGCTGCGAGCTGGGCGGCGCGGTCAAGAACATCGTGGCGCTGTGCGTCGGCATGGCGGTCGGGCTCGGCTTCGGCGACAGCACCCGGGCGCTGCTGATGACGCGCGGGCTCGCCGAGACGGCCCGGCTGGGCGCCGCGCTCGGCGCCGACGAGCACACCTTCGCCGGGCTGGCCGGCATGGGCGACCTGATCGCCACGTGCAGCTCGCCGCTGTCGCGCAACCGCACGTTCGGCGAGAACCTGGGCCGCGGCATGACGCTGGAGCAGGTCGTGGCGGTCACCAAGCAGACCGCCGAGGGCGTCAAGTCGTCCGAGGCGGTGCTGGAGCTGGCCCGCAAGCACAACGTCGAGATGCCGATCACCGAGGCGGTCGTCAACGTGCTGCGCCACGGCATGCCCATCAAGGACGCCGCGATCTCGCTGATCTCGCGTTCTCCCAAGCCGGAGCGCTACGGAGTGTGACATGCTGTGAGCGATGCGTACCTCGGAACACAGTCGCTCGCACGGTGAGAACACCCGCGCCGCCCACCTGCCGCTGCCGCCGCTGCCGCGCCAGGCCCCGGTCGGGCAGCCGGTCTGGCGCGCCGGCGCGTTCGCCTTCGCCGGCGCCGCCGAGCACGCCGACCTGCTGGGCGGCCACCGGCCCGGCTACTGCTACGGCCGGTCGGCCAACCCGACGGCCGACGCGTTCGCGGCGGCCCTGGCCGCCCTGGAGGGGCACGGGACGTCCGGGCCGGTGGAGGGCGAGGCGTTCGCGTCCGGCATGGCCGCCGCCACCGCCGTGCTGCTGGCGTTCGCGGACGCGGGGTCGCACGTGGTGGCGCCCGCCGCGCCGCACCGCGACCTGCACGCGCTGCTGGACGGGCTGCTGGCCCGGTTCGGCGTCGAGACCTCGTTCGTCGACGTCGCCGACCGGGCCGCGGTGCGCGCCGCGATCCGCCCGTCCACCCGCCTGATCTGGGCGGAGGCGCCGGGCAACCCGGCGCTGACCGTCCCCGACCTGCCGGGCCTGGCCGAGCTCGCCCGCGACGCCGACGCGCTGCTGGTGGTGGACGCCACGCTCGCCACGCCGGTGGTGTGCCGCCCGCTGGAGCACGGCGCCGACCTGGTGGTGCACTCGGCGACGGCCGCGATCGGCGGGCACGGCGACGCCACCGGCGGCGCGGTCGTCGGCGCCCCCGAGCGGATCGAGCGGGTCCGCCGCGTCCGCGTGCAGACCGGCGCGACCCTGGCGCCCGACGAGGCGTTCCTGCTGCGCCGCGGGCTGGAGACGCTGCCGCTGCGGGTGCGCCGCCAGTGCGACACCGCCAACCTGTTCGCCGCCGCGGTCGCCCGGCACCCGGCCGTCCGGTCGGTCGACTATCCGGGGCTGCCCGGCCACCGCGGCCACGAGCGGGCCCGGGCCCTGTTCGCCGCCGGCCCGGAGGGCACCCGGTTCGGCGCCGTGGTCACCGTCACCCCGTCCGGCGGGCGCCGGGCGGGCCTGGCGCTGGTGGACGCGCTGCGCCTGGCGACCCCGGCGACCTGCGTCGGCGGCACCCGCACCCACGTCGCGCATGTGGCGTCCACCACACACCGCTGCCACGACGACGCCGCCCTGCGCGCCGCCGGCATCGACCCCGGCGCGGTCCGCTTCTCCATCGGGCTGGAGGACGCCGACGACCTCGTCCGCGACGTCAGCGAGGCCCTCGACGCCGTGGCCGGGACCTTGAACGGAGCCCGCGTCGTAGCCGACACCCGCTGATCAATGTAGGGTCGGGCATCATGTCCGACGCTTCACCTAAGATCCGCGTGGCCGTGGTCTTCGGCGGGCGCAGCAGCGAACACGAGATCTCCTGCGTCACCGCGGGCGCCGTCATGTCCGCCATCGACCGCGACCGCTATGAGGTGGTGCCCGTCGGCATCGCCCGTGACGGCCGCTGGGTGCTCGCGCCCGGAGACCAGCGCCTGGCCATCGAGGACGGGCGGCTGCCCGAGGTGACCGGCGACGGCAAGGAGCTGATGCTGCCGTTCGACCCGCGCAGCCGCGGCCTGATGGTGGTCGAACCGGGCCGGGTGCCCGCCACGCTGGCCGAGGTGGACGTCGTGCTGCCGCTGCTGCACGGCCCGTACGGCGAGGACGGCACCATCCAGGGCATGCTGGAGATGGCGGGCGTCCGGTACGTCGGCTCCGGGGTGCTGTCCAGCGCGGTCTGCATGGACAAGGGCTACATGAAGCTCATCTGGCAGGCCCGCGGCCTGCCGGTCGGCCGGCACGTGCTGATCAACGACCGGGAGTGGCGCACCGCCCGCACCGCCACGCTGGACGAGGTCAAGCAGCTGGGCCTGCCGGTGTTCGTCAAGCCCGCCCGCGCCGGGTCCAGCATGGGCATCTCCAAGGTGGAGGCCGAGGCCGACCTGGTCGCGGCGATCGAGGCGGCCCGCGAGCACGACCCCAAGGTCATCGTGGAGGCCGCGATCGTCGGCCGCGAGATCGAGTGCGGCGTGCTGCAGGGCCTGTCCGGCGGTCCCGCCGAGGCCAGCGTGCCCGCCGAGATCCTCATGGCGGGCGACCGCGACTTCTACGACTTCGAGACCAAGTACCTGGACGGCACCACCAGCCTGGCCATTCCGCCGGACCTGCCGCCCGAGGCCGTCGCCGAGGTCCAGCGTCTGGCCGTCGCGGCGTTCGAGGCGCTGGACTGCGAGGGCCTGGCCCGCGTCGACTTCTTCTACACCCCCGACGGCCGCTGGATCCTCAATGAGATCAACACCATGCCCGGCTTCACGCCCTCGTCGGCGTTCCCGCAGATGTGGGCCGCGAGCGGCCTGGACTACCCGGCCCTGGTGGACCGCCTCATCCAGACCGCCCTGCAGCGCCCCGCAGGCCTGCGCTGACCCAGACCCGCCCCGAGCACCGCGAGGGAACGCTAACCCCGCCGTAAGGGCAGCGAAATCACTCGGAAACAGGGTGGTCGGCAGGATTCTCTTCGAGAAAATGGCACCGTAAGGGGGGAATCCCGTTGTCGCTCCTACCTGCCTCCGAGGCGTCCCGCGCGGGCGCTCACGCGTTTCCGGCGTCGTCATGGGGCGGTGGGGACGTGAGCCGGACGGTGCCCGGGCACGACCGGTGGCACCCGGAGATCCCGGCGGTGGCCGAGGTCATCACGGGCGGATCGATCCGGCTGGAATGCCAGCGGCGCGAGCCCGGGGCCGAGCCGGTGCTGTGCGGCCCGGTCACGGTGGTGGGCGCCGAGCCCGGCGACGTGATCGTGGTGGACGTGATCGGCGTGGGCCGGTCCGACGGCCGGCACGCGCCCGCCGGGCACCCCGGCGTGATCGGGTGCGCGCCGGACGCCGCGATGCTGACGGCCGCGGCCGACGAGCGGGCGGCCGCCGAGCCGGAGGCGGGAACGCCGCGGCCCGGCGCCGACGTGCCCGGCCTCCTGCTGGGGCATCTCGAGGAGGGGTCGGCGGAGTACCGGCGGGTCGCCGCGGAGGCGGTGAGCAGCCGGGCGCGCGGCCGGCAGATCGGGGGCTGCGGCATCGCCCCGCTGACGGCCGGCTCGCGGATCCTGCTGCCGGTGCACGTGCCCGGCGCCAAGCTGTCGGTGGGCGACCTGCACTTCCCCGCGAGCGGCGCCGAGGACTGCCGGGCGGCGGCGGGGGCCGGATGGATCGACCTGCGGGTCCACCTGACGCGCCGCGGCGTGGAGCGGTTCAGGGTGAACGGCCCGTTGTTGATGCCCGCCCCTCGAATGCCCGCGGGACGCTGATCCCTCCGAAAAGGACCCGCACGCGGAGTCCGGTGCCGGCGACCTGAGGGAGCAGGGTCGGTGAAAACGCCATTTCGCGGGGTGCGGCGGACGGCCCGCCGCGACGGCGTCGTCCGGCGGAGAAAATGCGTTGCCCGAATCGGAGCCGCCGTGGCACCGTGGTCGTCGTCAGCCCGTCCGAGTATGACGAAAGGGGGATCGGCCATGGCGCTCGAACGGCTACGACTGCCTGGGGCGTCGCTCGTCGGGCATGGCCGGTCCCGCCCCTGACCTTTCCGGCCGCGCCATCGCGGGCGACGCCTTCCCCGAAACGTTCGGCATCGATTCCGCGCGGCTCTACTCCAATCGGCAGAGAGGCCACTTTCAGGAAGTGGTTGTTCCGGGTTCGAATCCCGGGAGCCGTACCACGCCCCCGTCGCCCAACTGGCAGAGGCGCCTGTTCGAGAGGCAGGAATGGTGCAGGTTCGAATCCTGCCGGGGGTACTGCGTGATGGCGCAGGGATGATTCGCGGACTGCGCCGCCCTTATAGGGCGCCCGTCGGCACGCATTGACGGAAACGCGGTGGACCCGTGCGGCTGCGGGTAGGCCCTCGGGTATGCCGGAGCTGCCGGACGTCGAAGGGTTCCGCCGGGTGCTGGCCGAGCACACCGGCGAGCCGATCACGGCCGTGCGGGTGTGCGACGCGGGCGTGCTGCGCGGCGTGACCCCGCGGCGGTTGGACAAGGCCTTGCGGGGGCGCAGGTTCGAGCCGCCGCGGCGGCACGGGAAGTGGCTGATCGCCCCGGCGGACGGTCCGGTGCTCATGCTGCACTTCGGGATGACCGGCTCGCTGTCCTGGCATGGGCGCGGCGAGCCGCGGCACCGGCACGACCGGGTGGTCTGGAGCTTCCCCGGCGGGGAGCTGCGCCTGCGCGACATGCGCAAACTGCAGGGCGTGCGGCTCGCCGCCGATGAGGACGAGGCCGGCCGGCTCCTCGACGATCTCGGCCCGGACGCGCTGGCGGCGTCCCGCGAGGAGTTCGCCGCGTCGCTGGCCGGACGCCGGGGCCGGCTGAAGTCGGCGCTGACCGACCAGTCGCTCCTCGCGGGGCTCGGCAACCTGCTGGCCGACGAGATCTGCTGGCAGGCCCTCGTCAGCCCGCTGCGGGACGTCCGGGACCTGCGCGACGACGAGGTGGCCGCGCTCTACCGGACCATGCGGCGCGTGCTGCGGGAAGCCGTCGACGAGGGACGGGTGCCGCCGCGCGACACATGGCTGACCGGGGCGCGCGACGAGCCCGGAAGGCCCTGCCCGCGCTGCGGGACGCCCCTGTCGAGACGCCGGATCGCAGGCCGCACGACCGTGTGGTGCCGCACCTGCCAGCCGGGGTGACGGCGCCCCGGTCGCCGCCCCTCGGACGGCGGGAAAACCCTTTGCGGCGAAACGGCGTCCATTGGCATCGTGAAAACGCGACGCGAGGGGCGGCGCCGACGCGGGAGAGTCGGGTCTGCCTGTAAAGCAGAAGCTTCGCGCTGAGTGGGTTCGAATCCCACCCGCCCCACCATTCCTCGCGCAATCCCCGCGGCACCGGGCGAGCCCGCCGCCACGCCCCGTCCCGGCCGCACGGCGGGCGACGGGCGATGTTCCCGCGTTCTCGGCGCGGCGGGCGGGGCGGATGTGGGACGATGCGGCGAGTGCGTTTCCATGCCGATCTCCATATCCATTCCAAGTACTCCCGGGCGTGCAGCAAGGACTGCGATCTGGAGCATCTGACCTGGTGGGCGCGGCGCAAGGGCATCACGCTGGTCGGCACCGGCGACTTCACCCACCCGGCGTGGTTCGACCATCTGCGCGAGAACCTCGTGCCCGCCGAGCCGGGGCTGTTCCGGCTGCGCGACGACCTGGACCGCGAGATCTCCCGCACCCTGCCGCCCGCGGTGGCCTCCGCGGACGTCCGGTTCATGCTGTCGGTCGAGATCTCGACCATCTACAAGCGCGGCGAACGCACCCGCAAGGTGCACCACCTGGTGTACGTGCCGGATTTCGACGCCGCCGCCGAGTTCAACCGCAGGCTCGGCCGGATCGGCAACCTCGGGTCCGACGGCCGGCCCATTCTCGGGCTCGACTCCCGCGACCTGCTGGAGATCACCCTGGAGTGCGGCGAGGGCGCCTACCTGGTGCCCGCCCACGTGTGGACGCCGTGGTTCGCCGTGCTCGGCTCCAAGTCCGGCTTCGACGCGATCGAGGACTGCTATCTCGACCTGGCCGACCACATCTTCGCGCTGGAGACCGGGCTGTCCAGCGACCCGGCCATGAACTGGCGGGTCTCCGCGCTGGACAAGTACCGCATGGTCAGCAACTCCGACGCGCATTCGCCGCCCATGCTCGGACGCGAGACCACGGTGTTCGACACCGACCTGGACTACTACTCCGTCCGGCGGGCCCTGGAGACCGGCGACGGGCACGCGGGCTCGATCGAGTTCTTCCCCGAGGAGGGCAAGTACCACGTCGACGGCCACCGCAAGTGCGGGGTGCGCCTGGAGCCGAAGGAGACGCGCGACCTGGGCGGCCGCTGCCCCGAGTGCGGCAAGCCCCTGACCGTCGGCGTGCTGAGCCGCGTCGAGGACCTGGCCGACCGGCCGGAGGGCTACCGGCCCGAGGGCGCCGCCGACTTCCGCAGCCTCGTCCCGCTGCCGGAGGTGATGAGCGAGATCCTCGGCGTGGGGCCCAAGAGCAAGAAGGTCCTCGGGGAGATCGCCCGGTTGACCGCCGCGCTCGGCCCCGAGCTGGCGATCCTGGAGGAGGTCCCCGTCGACGACATCGCGGCCCAGGCGCCGCTGCTCGGCGAGGCGGTGGCCCGGCTGCGGCGCGGCGAGGTGATCCGCGAGGCCGGATACGACGGCGAATACGGTGTGATCCGCCTCTTCCAGCCGGACGAGCTGCGCCGTGCCGCGGCGGTCGCCGCTCCCACCCTGTTCGACGACGCGCTCTTCGACGTCGCGCCGTCCGGCGGGTCCGGCGGCGCCGCGCAGGACCGGCGGCCGAACCGGCGGGCCGCGGCGGGGGAGGGGGCGGAGGAACGCCCGGCGGGCGGCCGAGGCCCCGGCGCCGCCGAACCGGCCGAGGAACAGCCCGCGGAACCGCGCAAGGACGCCGACGGCCCCGCCCGGGTGCCGCGGCCGCGTCCGCCCGCGGAAGCCGCGGCGGCGGACCGGGCAGCCCGCACGTCGCTGCTGGACGGGCTGGACCCCGACCAGCGCGCCGCCGCGGAGGTCCCCGGCGGGCCGCTGCTGATCATCGCCGGGCCGGGCACCGGCAAGACGCGCACGCTCACCCACCGCATCGCGCACCTGGTGGTCGAGCGCGGGGTGCCGCCCGAGCAGTGCCTGGCGATCACGTTCACCCGCCGCGCCGCCGCCGAGATGG
The DNA here is from genome assembly GCA_003001795.1 of Actinomadura viridilutea. Taxonomy (GTDB): domain Bacteria; phylum Actinomycetota; class Actinomycetes; order Streptosporangiales; family Streptosporangiaceae; genus Spirillospora; species Spirillospora viridilutea. Next base: position 216,772 of record PVNI01000006.1, read on the forward strand.
CCGAGCGCCTCGCCGCGCTCGCGCCCGCCCACGCGGGCCGGCTGACCGTCGCCACGTTCCACTCCCTGGGCCTGCGGATCCTGCGCGAGCAGCACGAGCGGGCGGGGCTCGGCGCGGACTTCGGCATCGCCGACCCCGCCCGGCAGCTGGCCGCGGCCGTCGAGGCCGCCGGGGACGAGAAGAAGGCCCGGAAGCTGCTGGCCGACGTGTCCCGGCGGCGGCGCTCGGGCGAGACGCCGCCCGAGGCCGCCGGCTACGTCGAGGCGCTGCGCCGCCAGAACCTGGTCGACTTCGACGACCTGGTGGCGCTGCCCGTCGCGCTGCTGGAATCCGACCCCGACGTGGCCGCCGCCTACCGCGACCGCTTCCGGTGGATCTCGGTGGACGAGTACCAGGACGTCGACGAGCAGCAGTACCGGCTGCTGCGGCTGCTCGCCCCGCCCGACGGGAACCTGACCGCCATCGGCGACCCCGACCAGGCCATCTACCGGTTCCGCGGCGCCGACGTCGGGTTCTTCCTGCGGTTCCGGCAGGACTTCCCGTCCGCCCGCACCGTCCAGCTCACCCGCAACTACCGGTCGAACGCCAACATCCTGGGCGCCGCGCTGCGCGCGGTCTCCCCGACGACCCTCGTGCCCGGGAGGGAGCTGCGCCCGGTGGGCGACCACGGGGACGCGCTGGTCGGCACGCACCGGGCGGCCACCGAGCAGGCCGAGGCGGCGTTCGTCGCCCGGACGATCGAGCGGCTGCTGGGCGGCACGTCGTTCCACTCCCGCGACAGCGGCCGCGTCGACTCCGACGGCCCCTCGGAGCTGAGCCTGTCCGACTTCGCCGTGCTGTACCGCACCGACCGGCAGGCCCGCCCCGTCATGGAGGCGCTGACCCGCGCCGGGCTGCCGTTCCAGAAGCGCTCGCACGACCGGCTCGCCGACCGGCCGGGCGTCGAGCACATCCTCCACGAGCTGCGGCACCCGGGCGAGGGCCCGGTCCTGCGGCGGCTGCGGCGGGCCGCCGACGCCGTCGCCGCCCGCCTGCCCGAGGAGGCCGCCGCCGACGTCCACACCGCCGTCGACCTGCTCAGGCCGCTGGCCGAACGGTGCGGCGACGACGTGCAGCGGTTCCGCGACGAGCTGGCGCTCGGCGTCGAGGTCGACTCCTGGGACCCGCGGGCCGACCGGATCTCCCTGCTCACCCTGCACGCGTCCAAGGGGCTGGAGTTCCCGGTGGTCTTCGTGGTCGGCTGCGAGGACGGGCTGCTCCCGCTGCGCTGGCCCGGCGGCGGGGAGGAGGACGACGAGGAGGCCGTCCGCGAGGAGCGGCGCCTGCTGTTCGTCGGCATGACCCGCGCGCAACGGCACCTGTACCTCAGCCATGCCGACGAACGCGTCCGCAACGGGGCCGTCCGCAAGTCCGCTCTCTCCCCGTTCCTCGCGGACCTGGACGCGGCCCTGTGCGAACGCGTCGACGCCGCCGCCCCGCGCCGCAAGCCCAAGGACACCCAGCTGCGCCTGCTGTAGCCGACGGCCCGCACCGCACGCACGGCGTGCGAGGTGGCGAATTTTGCCGGTGCGGTGCGGGACCGGTCGGCGGGAACCGCCGAATTCCGGGGAACGGCGGCGCCGGTTCGGGCGCCGACCTGGGGTGGTCTCGTGACGCGGGGTCAGGCGGCGCTTGCCGGTCGGGGACGTCGGGGTTACCGTCCCCAAATTAGGAAACTTTCCTAACTGAAAGGTGTCTTGGGGAAGTCTGCACCTGCCCCGCACGATCCCCGCACGATCCCAGGGAGCGACTCTTGCGACGCATCATCGTCCCCGTGATGGCGGCGCTGCTCGCCGCGCTGACGCTGGGCTTCGCCCGGCCGACCGCCGCCCAGGCCGCCCAGACCATCCGCTTCGCCCCGTACATCGACATCACCATGACGACGCCGTCGCTGACCGCCGCCGCGCAGGCGACCGGCGTCCGGAACTACACGCTCGCCTTCGTGCTCGCCGACAGCACCGGCTGCAACCCCGCGTGGGGCGGCACGATCCCCCTCGACGACGCCCGCATCATCAACGACGTCCGCGCGCTGCAGAACAGCGGCGGCCAGGTGATCGTGGCGTCCGGCGGCGCGCTGTCGCCGTACCTGGAGCACGTCTGCGGCTCGGCCGACGCGCTGCTGGCCGCCTACAAGAAGGTCCTCGACACGGTGGGCACCAACCACCTGGACGTCGACATCGAGGCGGCCGTGGACGTCGCCAAGGTGAACACCGCCCTCAAGCGGCTCCAGGACGAACGCGGCACGTCCATCAGCTACACCCTGCGCGTCCAGGGCCAGGACTACGGCGTCGACCCGTTCTCCGTGCAGATCCTGCAGGACGCGGCCGCCCGCGGGCTGGACGTCGTCGTCAACCCGATGCTGATGAACTTCGGCTACACCGGCGACTGGGGCGCCGCCATGATCTCCGCGGCCGAGGCGACGCTGCGGCAGATGCGCCAGATCTGGCCGAACCGCTCCGACGCCGAGCTCAAGCGGCGGCTCGGCATCACCCCGATGATCGGCAAGAACGACTCGGGCATGACCACCACGCTGGACCACGCCCGCGCCCTGCGCGACTGGGCCAACGCCAACCACATCGGGTTCGTCGGCTTCTGGTCCGTGGGCCGGGACAACGGCGGCTGCCCCGACGGCCGCGTCTCGCCGACCTGCAGCGGCATCGCCCAGTCCCCGTACGAGTTCACGGGCGTCTTCAAGGGCTTCACCGGCTGAGGCCGCCGCGGTCCGGCTGAAGAAACCGCCGGGGCCGGGCGGGCCCGCTGCCGTCGACCGCCCGGCCCGGGGCGCGCCGTCCCCGGTCCACCGCTCAGGACCGGGGACGGCCCCCTGCGTCCTGAAGCGACAGGATTGCCTGTCCGTGCGGCCACAGGTCGATGCACCCGTGGTGAGCCGGGTCAGATCTGGCCCTCGGGCTTCTTGGGAATGGTGGCGGCGATCGCCGCGCCGAGTTCGATGAGCACGTCGCCCGGCGGCGTGTACGCGGCGGGAACGGTCACCTCGACGTACGCCTGGCGGGCCACGGCCGTGAACGTGACCGGCCGGTCGACGGGCACGCCGAACCAGTCCACGCCGTTGATGGTCATCAGCTGGGAGTCGGGCCGCAGCTCGGGCGGCCGCGGCACGCCGCAGCGCAGCGCGATCGCCGGGGACCCCCACGCGGCGGTCAGCGGCGACTCGGGGGTCGTGTCGCGGCGCTCGTGCCCGAGCACCTTCTCCGGAAGCCGCAGCCCCGCGCACAGCCGGGCCGTCGCCGCGTCCGGCGTGGGCACGGGCACCCGCACGGCCCCGGCGCCGCACCCGGCCGCCAGCAGGGCGGCGGGCAGGAGCGCCGCGAGGGCGGTCCGGACCCGGGGCGCGCGGCGGGCGGCGGACGACGGCGCGCGGGGGGTGGCACGGCGCACGGGCGGACCGCCGCCTCAGATGTGGACGATCGGGCAGGTCAGCGTGCGGGTGATGCCCTCGACCGCCTGGATCTGGGCCACCACCAGCTTGCCGAGGTCGTCGACGTTGCCGGACTCCGCCCGCACGATCACGTCGTAGGGCCCGGTCACGTCCTCGGCCTGGACGACGCCCGGGATGCCGGCGATCTGACGGGCGACCTCGGCCGCCTTGCCCACTTCGGTCTGGATGAGGATGTAGGCGCGCACCATCTCGTCCTCCCCGGGCGTAGAAAGAGCCGTCGGACGGTCACCGTATCGTGATACCCGCTGTGACGGCGCGTCGGGGGTGATCTTCGCATTTCGGGGCGCACACGACCAAGATCGGCGAGTCGGGGAGCATATGACCACGATCGGTGAGCTGGGCGAGTTCGGGCTGATCGCCCGGCTGACGCGGGGCCTGCCGCTCGGCCCGGACGTCGCGCTGGGCCCGGGCGACGACGCGGCCGTGGTCGCCGCCCCGGACGGGCGCGTCGTCGCCACCTGCGACCTGCTGGTCGAGGACAGGCACTTCCGCCGCGACTGGTCGCCCCCGTACGACATCGGGCGCAAGGCGGCCGCCCAGAACCTCGCGGACGTGGCGGCCATGGGGGCCCGTCCCACGGCGCTGCTGGTCGGGCTGGCGGCGCCCGCCGCCACCGAGGCCGCCTGGGTGCAGCGGCTGTACGACGGGCTGGCCGACGAGTGCGCGCGGGCCGGCGCGTCGGTGGTCGGCGGCGACGTGGTGGCCGCCGAGGCGATCACCCTGGCCGTCACGGCGCTGGGCGACCTGGCGGGCCGGCCGCCGCTGACCCGCTCGGGGGCCCGCCCCGGCGACCTGGTGGCGGTGCGGGGGCGGCTGGGGCTGTCCTCGGCGGGCCTGGAGCTGCTGCGGCGCGGCGAGGACGAGCCCGCCGAGCTGGTCCGGGCGCACCGGCGGCCGAGTCCGCCCTACGAGGCGGGGGCCGAGGCCCGCGCGGCCGGCGCCACCGCGCTGCTGGACGTCAGCGACGGCCTGGTGCAGGATCTCGGGCACGTCGCCGAGGCGTCCGGGGTCCGCATAGAGATCGATTCGACGGCCGTCCCCGTCCCCGAGATACTCGGGCCCGGCGGTCTGCGGCACGCCCTCACCGGCGGGGAGGACCACGCGTTCGCGGGGACGTTCCCGCCCGGCGCGCGGCCGCCCGCCGGCTGGACGGTCATAGGCCGCGTCGCCGAGGGCGCGGGCGTCGTCGTGGACGGCCGCCCGTACGGCCCCGGCGGATGGGACCATTACCGCGGGTGAGGCGCACGCCCCGGCCGGGCCGGCGCGGGCCGCCCGCCCGCCCCGGCGGTGAACGACCCGGACGTCTTTCACCGTCTGGTGGGCAGATTTGATGCTGGTTTGGTATACATCCTCTGATCGAAGAGGGATGGGATGGGACGACACACCAAGCCGAGCCGACCCGAAGACGAGGCCGGCGCCACCGGCGCCGATCCGCCTCGGACCGGCCGCCGATGGTTGAGGCTCATCGGTCTGGTCCCCCTTCCCCTCTTTCCGATGCTGGCCCTGGTGATCGCCGTCGGGGTGGTCGCCTACGCGTTCAGCACCCAGCAGATCTCCCTGAACTTCGCCGGCGGGGCCCCGTCCGAGCCGCACACCGGCAACCGCGACAGCCAGGTGTCCGACCGCGGCCAGGGCGGCCGCGCCAGCCGCGGCGTCGAGCGCTCCGACGGCCTGGTGGTGGGCTTTCGGGTCCGGTCCCGCACCGCGACCGGCTACCGCGCCCGGGCCACCATCGCCAACCGCGGCGCCCGCCCGGTGCCGAAGTGGGCCCTCGCCTTCCGGATCAAGGGCTCCCGGGTGGTGTCGCTCTCCGGCGGCGTCGTCGTCCGCACCGGCGCCACCGGCTGGGTGCGCAGCCGTCCCGGCGCCCCGGAGCTCGCGCCCGGCCAGTCCGTGCGCGTCGAGTTCGTCGGCACCGGCACCCCCCGCACCCCGTACAAGTGCATCCTCAACAGCCAGCCCTGCACCCTGGTCTGACCGGCCGCCCGAACCGATCAAAGCGGCCGTGAACCCCCTAAAGTGGGCGGCATGACGCAGAACTCCCCAGGCGACAAGGCCCTGCCGCTCGTGCTCACCGTGGCGGGCTCCGACTCCGGCGGCGGCGCCGGCATCCAGGCCGACCTGAAGACGATGTTCGCCCTAGGCACGCACGGGATGAGCGTCATCGCGGCGGTGACCGCGCAGAACTCCCTCGGCGTGCAGGGCTACTGGGAGCTGCCCCCCGAGGCCGTCCGCGCCCAGCTCGACTCGGTGCTGTCCGACATCGGCGCCGACGCGATCAAGACCGGCATGCTGGCGTCCACCGCGCTGGTGGAGACCGTCGCCGAGGTGCTGGCCGACGTGGACGTCCCCGTCGTCGTCGACCCGGTGGGCGTCTCCAAGCACGGCGACCCGCTGCTCGCGCCCGAGGCCGTCGACGCGGTCCGGCGCGCGCTGCTGCCGACCGCCACCGTCGCCACCCCCAACCTCTGGGAGGTCGAGCAGCTCACCGGCGTCAAGGTGGTGGACGAGTCCGGGATGCGCGAGGCGGCCGAGGCGGTCAAGGAGCTCGGTCCGCGCTGGGTGCTGATCAAGGGCGGCCATCTGCCCGGCGAGCCCGCCGACCTGCTGTTCGACGGCGAGCGCGAGTACCGCTTCACCGCCCCGCGCCACGACAACCGGCACACCCACGGCACCGGATGCACCCTGGCGTCCGCGATCGCGTCCTACCTGGCGCACGGCGAGGACGTCCACGACGCCGTGGCGAAGGCCAAGGAGTACGTCACCGGCGCCATCGCCGCCGGCTTCCCGCTGGGCTCGGGCATCGGCCCGGTCGACCACGGCTGGCGGCTGCGCGCGTCGTCCTGACCGGACCCGGACATGCGAAAAGTCGGCTCGCCGGACGAACCGGTGAGCCGACTGGGGTCCGGACGGCCGCCTGGACGTCAGACGGAGGGCTTGACGACCTTGCCCGCCTTGATGCAGGACGTGCAGGCGTTGATCCGCTTGGTGCTGCCGTTCACGACGGCGCGCACGCGCTGGATGTTGGGGTTCCAGCGGCGCGGGGTGCGGCGGTGCGAGTGGGAGACGCGCATGCCGAAACCGGGTCCCTTGCCGCAGACGTCGCAGACGGAAGCCACGGGAAACTCCAAGTGGTGTCGATGCTGTGCGATGGAGCGGCCGGCGTCGACCGGACGGACCGGCGCTCGAGAATGGCACCCCGGACGAGGCGCACGGACCAGAGTAGCCCACCCGGCGTCGGGTAGGCGAATCGGCCGCGCGTGCCCGGGGCGCGCCCTGTTCCCAACGGCGCGGTGCGCGCGGTAGAGATGGCAGCGCGGAAACCCGACGGACCCCGGCGGACGCTCCGGCGGGAACCGGGCACCTGTGGAGGGGGGCGAGCGTGGGCGAGGTCCTCGACGCGGCGGCGCTGCGGCGGTGGAGCAGGCTGGCGGCGGACGCGCTCGGACGGACCCGCGGCGAGATCGACGCCCTCAACGTCTTTCCCGTGCCGGACGGCGACACCGGCACCAACCTGCACCTGACCGTCCTGGCGGCGGCCGAGGCGGTCGAGGCGCGGGAGGCGGACGCCGACGTGGCCGCGGTGTGGCGGGAACTGGCCCAGGGGGCGCTGCTGGGCGCCCGGGGCAACTCCGGCGTGATCCTCAGCCAGGTGTTCCGCGGGCTCGCCGAGATCCTCGGGCCGGGCGGCGCGTCGCCCGACGCGGCCCGCTTCGGGGAGGCGCTGGCGTACGCGGCGGTCCTCGCGCGCAACGCCGTCGCGCATCCGGTCGAGGGCACCATCCTCAGCGTGCTGGACGCCGCGTCCGCCGCGACCGACGGCGGCGCGCCCGGCGGCGGCCTGGCCGACGCCGCCCGCGCCGCCGCGGCGGGCGCGCGGCAGGCGCTGCGCCGCACCACCGCGCAGCTCGACGTGCTGGCCCGCAGCGGCGTGGTGGACGCGGGCGGGGCGGGCCTGTGCGTGGTGCTCGACGCCCTCGCCGCGGTGATCACCGACGAGTACCCCGAGCGGTACGAGGTGCCCGCCCGCACCGGCGCCGCCCCGGACGCCGAGCGCGTCCCCGCCCGCGAGGACGGCGCGGCCGCCCCGGGCTACGAGGTCATGTACCTGCTGGACGCGCCCGACGAGGCCGTCCCCGAGCTGCGCGAGGACCTGGACCGCCTCGGCGACTCCCTGGTCGTGGTGGGCGGGGACGGGCTGTGGAACGTCCACGTGCACGCCGACGACGCGGGCGCCGCCATCGAGGCGGGCCTGAAGGCGGGCCGCCCGCACCGCATCCGCGTCACCTACCTGCGCGCCGAGGAGCGGCCGCAGGCGCCGTGCACGGGACGCGCCGTGGTGGCGGTCACCGCGGCCGACGGGCTGGCCGAGCTGTTCGAAAGCTGCGGGGCGCGGGTGGTGCGCAGCCCGTCCGGCGGCGCGCCCCCGCTCGCCGTGCTGACCGACGCGATCATCGCGGCGGGCGACGAGGTGGCGGTGCTGCCCAACGGGCCGGAGGTGCTGGCCGCGGCCGAGGCCGCCGCCGAGCGGGCCCGCGACAGCGGCGTGCGCATCGCCGTCATCCCGACCCGGGCGTCGGTGCAGTGCCTGGCGGCGCTGGCCGTGCACGACCCGCTGCGCCGCTTCCACGACGACGTGATCGCCATGACCCGGGCGGCGGGCGCGACCCGGTTCGGGCACCTGGAGGTCGCGGCCGGGGAGGCGGTGACCAGCGTGGGGCTGTGCCGGCCCGGCGACGTGCTCGGCATGATCGAGGGCGACGTCGCCATGATCGGATCGGAACTCGCGGACGTGGCGCGGCAGGTGCTGGACAGGATGCTGTCGGGCGGCGGCGAGCTGGTCACCCTCATCACCGGCGCGCGCGCCCCGTCCGGGCTGGCCGGGGCGCTCGAGGAGCACCTGCGCGAGCATCGCCCCGATGTGGAGGTCGCCGTCTACGACGGCCGCCAGGAGCGCTGCCCGCTGCTCATCGGCGTCGAGTGACCCGGCCGGTGACGGTGCCGCGCGGTAGAAAGGGGGACGTGGCGAAACTCGACGAGCCGTTGCGCAAGGTCCTGGGGGACAGGACGGCCAAGGTGCTGGCCAAGGGCCTGGACCTGCACACCGTCGGCGACCTGCTGCACCACTATCCCCGCCGGTACGCCACCCGCGGCGAGCTCACCCCGCTGAACGACCTGCAGGACGGCGAGCACGTCACGGTGATGGCCGAGGTGGTCAAGGTGCAGGGCCGCACCCTGACCCGCAGCCCCGGCTACGTCCTGGAGATCACCGTCACCGACGGCACCGGCGAGCTCAAGCTCAGCTTCTTCGGCCGCAAGGGCTCCTACCGGCCCGAACGGGAGCTGTCGCCGGGCACCCGCGGCCTGTTCGCCGGGAAGATCACCACCTACCGTCCGCGGAGCGGCCGCGTGCAGCGCCAGCTCGCGCACCCCCAGTACAAGGTCGTCGCGGCTCGCGACGCGCAGGAGGCCGCCCAGGAGTGGGCCGACGAGATCATTCCGATCTACCCGTCGACCAAGGGCCTGGACATCGAGACGATCGGCAAGTCCGTCGGCATCGTGCTCGACAATCTCGAGCTCGGCGAGGACCCGCTGCCCGAACCGATCCGGCGCCGCTACGGCTTCGTCGGCCTGCGCGAGGCCTACGAGGGCATCCACCGCCCGCGCGACTGGGACGAGCTCGGCCGCGCCCGCAAGAGGCTGAAGTGGGACGAGGCGTTCGTCCTGCAGATCGCCCTGGCCCAGCGCCGCCGCGCCGCGAGCGCCCTGCCCGCCACGCCGCGCCCGCCGGTCGCGGGCGGCCTGCTCGACGCCTTCGACGCCCGCCTGCCCTTCGAGCTCACCGAGGGGCAGCGCCAGGTCGGCCGCGAGATCGCCGAGGACCTCGCCCGCGAGCACCCGATGCACCGCCTCCTCCAAGGCGACGTGGGCGCGGGCAAGGCGCAGCCGCTCGACGCCGGCGTGCTCACCCCCACGGGTTTCCGGCCCATGGGGGAGATGGCCGTCGGCGACGAGGTCGTCACCCCGACCGGGGAGGTCACCGTGGTCACCGGGGTCTTCCCCCAGGGTGAGCGCGACGTGTACAGGGTGGTCTTCTGCGACGGCACGTCCGTGGAATGCGACGACGAGCACCTGTGGCCCGTCAAGACCGACGACGGCTGGCGGAGCGGCGGTCCGCTCGAGGTGCTGACCACGCGCGAGCTGCGTCGGAACCTGGCGAGGGGGAGCGAGGCGGGCGCGTGGAGCCTGCCCCTGATCGAGCCGCCGGAGCTCGACGCGGTCGCGTCCCGGCCCGTCGACCCCTACCTGCTGGGGCTGCTGCTGGGCGGCGGCCGCGCGGAGCACGGCTCGGTGCGGCCGCCGGCCCGCGACCCGGAGGTCGCCGAGGCGGTCGCCGGGCTGATCCCGGCCGGATGCCGGATCCATCAGGAGCAGGACGGCCCGCGGGACCGGCTGATCGTGGGCGAGCGGCGCGAGGCGGAGAATCCGCTCGTGGCGGCCCTGCGGGAGCTCGGTGTCCACGAGACGGGCGCCTGCGACAGGTTCGTGCCCGACAGGTACCTCGTTGCTCCCGTCAAGGAGCGCCACGCCTTGCTCCAAGGGCTGTTGGACGCGCGCGGAACGCTCGGCGCGCATGGCCGGGAGGTCGTCTTCACGTCCGCTTCCCGGCGGCTGGCAGAGGACGTCGCGTGGCTGACCCGGTCGCTCGGAGGGTACGCGCGCTGCCGCCCCGTCACCGACGCAGGAGAGCGGCACTGGACGACGAGCGTCGCCCTTCCCGACGACGTCGACCCCTTCCGCCTCTCTTCAAAGGCGGGCGGGCTGAGGGCCCGCGTCGGCGGTGAACGCAGGCGCAAGCGCATCCGGTCCATCGAGTACGTGGGCCGCGAACACGTGCAGTGCATCTCCGTCGCCCACCCCGACCGCCAGTACGTGACCGACGGGTGGACGCCCACCCACAACACGATGGTCGCGCTGCGGGCGATGCTGCAGGTGGTGGACGGCGGCGGGCAGGCGGCGCTGCTGGCGCCGACGGAGGTGCTGGCGCAGCAGCACTACCGGTCGATCACCGGGATGCTCGGGGACCTGGCCCAGGCCGGGCAGATCGGCGGCGCCGACCACGCCACCCGGGTGGCGCTGCTGACCGGGTCGCAGGGGGCCAGGGCGCGCAAGGAGTCGCTGCTGGACGTGGCGTCCGGCGCGGCGGGCATCGTCGTCGGGACGCACGCGCTGCTGCAGGAGCACGTGCAGTTCGCCGACCTGGGCCTGGTGGTGGTGGACGAGCAGCACCGGTTCGGCGTCGAGCAGCGCGACGCGCTGCGCGAGAAGGTGTCCGGCGGGCGGCCCCACGTGCTGGTCATGACCGCGACGCCGATCCCGCGGACGGTGGCGATGACGGTGTTCGGCGACCTGGAGACCTCGGTGCTGGGGCAGCTGCCCAAGGGTCGGTCGGAGATCCGCACGCACGTGGTGCCGCCGGAGAAACCCGCCTATTTCGCCCGCATTTGGGAGCGCATCAAGGAGGAGGCGGCGCAGGGCCGCCAGATCTACATCGTGTGCCCGCGCATCGGCGAGCAGGAGGGCGCCGAGGACGACGCCGCGCCGGCCGCCGAGGACGAGGCCGGCGGCCCGCGGTCCCCGCTGGGGATCATGGAGCTGCTGCCGCGGCTGGAGGAGGAGCTGCTGCCCGGGCTGCGCATCGGCGTCCTGCACGGCAAGCTGCACCCCGACGAGAAGGACGCGGTCATGCGCCGGTTCGCCGCGGGCGAGCTGGACGTGCTGCTGGCCACCACGGTCGTCGAGGTGGGCGTGGACGTGCCGAACGCCACCGTCATGGTGATCATGGACGCGGACCGGTTCGGCGTGTCGCAGCTGCACCAGCTGCGCGGCCGGGTCGGGCGCGGCACGCTGCCGGGCCTGTGCCTGCTGGTCACCGACGCCGAACCGGGCAGCAGGGCGCGCGAGCGGCTGGACGCGGTGGCCTCCACCACCGACGGGTTCCGGCTGTCGCGGCTGGACCTGGAGCAGCGCCGCGAGGGCGACGTGCTGGGCGCCGCCCAGGCCGGGCGGTCGTCCAGCCTGCGGCTGCTCACCCTGCTGCGCGACGAGGAGGTCATCCGCGCGGCGCGCGAGGAGGCCACGCGGCTGGTGGACGAGGACCCCGAGCTCGCCGAGCACCCCGCGCTGGCGGACGAACTGGCCGCCCTCCTGGACGAGGAGCGCGCCGACTTCCTGGAGAAGGGCTGACCCGCGCCGGGCATGGGCCGCGGTGCCCGGCTGGGTGGGATTCTCAACATTCTCCAGTTAATAGGTTGACTTAATGGGTTTGGCTGGGCGACCATGGGCGTCGTGACCCCGGTCGAGCCTCTCACCGCGCGCCTGCACGTCGACTTCCGGCGCCAGGCCAGCGCGTTGTGTCCGCGTCGCTGAACCGACGTCCCACAGGTTCCGACGCCTTCGGAGGCTTTCCCATGACGACCACCGATCCGTCGGCGGCGCGGGCGTCCGACGCGCGCCCCGCGGACCCGTACGGCCTCGCCGACCTCGCCCTCGCCGAGCTCGACGACCTCCTGCGCGACCCCGAACCCGAGGTGCGCGCCGCCGCGCTGCGCGCACTGGCCGAGACGGCGCGCGCCGGACGCGCGCCGCTGTCCGCCGGCGACGCCTTCGCCTGGGCGCTGGCGGACGCCGACCCCGGCGTCCGCCGCGCGGCCGCCGACGCCCTGCGCGACCTGCCCGAGCTCTACCTCGGGGAGGAGGGCGTGGAGGCGCTGCTGCTGGCCCGGTCCCAGACCGCCGACCGCTACGTCCGGGACGTCGCCGCCGAGGTGCTGGCCGCGCTCACCCGGACGGCGTGCGAGCTGTACGCGCAGGGCCTGCAGGACGGCGAGCCGCACCTGCGGGTCCAGGCCGTCGTCGTGCTGATCGCCCTGCACGCCGCGGACGAGGTCGCCGACGCCGCCGACGACCCGGCCCGGGAAGTGCGGGTGGCGGTGGCCGAGGGGCTGGCCAGGCTGGCGCGGCCCGCCGGGCTGCCCGCCCTGGAGCACCTCCTGGCCGACCACGACCCCGTGGTGCGGATGGCCGCGATCGACGCCGCCGCGGAGCTCGGGGTGCCCGAGCCGCTGGCCGGACGCGTCGTCACGGCGGTCGCCCACCCCAGCTGGCAGGTGCGCAGGCGCGCCGCGCTGGCGCTGGGCGCCGCCGACGACCCCGAAGTGGCGGTCCCGCCGCTCGTGCACGCGCTGCGAGACCGTATGGTGGACGTGCGGCGCGCCGCCGTCCAGTCTCTGGAACGATGGGCGTCGCACCGTCCGGACGTGCTGACCGCCCTGACCGAGGCGCTCGCCGATCCGGACCCCGGCGTCCGCACGCAGGTCCGCTGGGCGCTGGCCTGAACGGCCGGCGCGCCCGCGGGCCCGGCGCGGGCCCGGCATGAGACGTGGGCGGGGCGTCCTGGGGTGGGGGCGCCTCGCCCACCCGCTTGTCTGCGAGCTCGTCCGACTTTCCGTGACGGGCGCAGAACGCTGCGGTGATCACAGACGTCTAACGAGTCGCGCAAGATGAACCACGGGGGGCTCGGACGGGTACAGCTTCTCGTGGCGGGTCCGGATGCGACGGAGGAGAGCCGATGGCGGCGGCACGCCCACTTCAGGCCAACGATCCTGCGTGGCTGGGGCCGTACGAACTGCTGGGCAGGCTCGGCGAGGGCGGGCAGAGCGTCGTCTACCTGGCGCGCGGCGCGGACGGCCGCGAGGTCGCCGTCAAGCTGCTGCGCGCCCAGCTCAGCCGCAGCCCCGAATGGCGCGCGCGGTTCGCCCAGGAGATCAAGGTCATCGGCCGGGTCGCCGGGTTCTGCACCGCGCAGGTGATCGACGCCGACGTCGAGGGCGACCTGCCGTACGTGGTCAGCGAGTACGTCCCGGGGCCGTCGCTGACCGAGCTGGTCACCTCGCAGGGCCCGCGCGTCGGCACCGACCTGGACCGGCTGGCGATCGGCACGATCACCGCCCTGGCCGCCATCCACCGCGCCGGGATCCTGCACCGCGACTTCAAACCGTCCAACGTGCTCATGGGGCCGGACGGGCCGCGCGTCATCGACTTCGGCATCGCCCGGGTGATGGGCGCGTCCTCCGCCCAGTCGAGCGGCGTGGTCGGCACCCCCTCCTACATGGCGCCCGAGGCCGTCAACAACGCCCCCCTGGGTACAGGGGTGGACCTGTTCGCCTGGGGCGCGACCATGCTGTTCGCGGCCACCGGGCGGCACCCTTTCGGCAACGACAACATCTCCGCGGTGTTCCACCGCGTCCTGCACTACGAGCCGGACCTGTCCCCGCTGCCGGATTCGCTGCGCGAGATCGTCGCCCGGTGCCTGGCCAAGGACCCGGCCCGCCGCCCCGAGGCGCAGCAGGTCCTGCTCGACCTGCTCGGCCGCCAGGCCAGCGTCGACGCCGAGCCGGACGCGGCGCTGACCACCGGCGCCTCGTTCGCGGGCGACGACCGGCCCGCCGCGATCGGCCCCTCCGCCGGCCCCGGCGCCGGGGCGCCCGCCCTGATCGGCGCCTCCGCCCACGCGCCCGCGGCCGATCCCCCCGGCGGGGGAGCGGGGCCGGGGCCGCACGACCCCGCCTCGCCCGGCCCGGCGGTGTCCAGTCCGCCGGGCGATCCGCGTCAGGGGCGGCCGCACGAGGACACCACCCCGTCGGGGCCGCAGTCGCCTCCCACGCTCCCGCCCGCGTCGCGCCGCCGCGCGCGGTGGCGCATCGCCGCGATCATCGCGGCCCCGCTGCTCGCGCTGGCCGCGGGCGGCGCCGTCTGGGCGCTGTCGCCGGACGGGGACGGCGGACGGTCGAAGCGGCCCCCCGCCGCCGACACCGCCGCGCCGCCCGCCGAGGCGAACACGGCCGCCGCGGCGGCCGCCGAGGCGGTCAAGGCGGTGCTCAGCTTCGACTACAGGACGCTGGACCGCGACATCGCCGGCGCCCACGCGCGCGTCACGGCCAGGTACCGGGCCGAGTACGACCGGCAGCTGCAGACGCGCAACTGGCAGACCCGGCTGCGCGAGACGAAGGGCTCGGTGACGACCGAGATCGCCGACACGGCGGTCGTGGCGGCGTCCCGCGACAGCGTCACCGTCCTGGCGTACGTCAAGCGGACGGTGCGGTCCCAGAACGCCCAGCCCAACATCCTGCAGGAGCCCATGCGCACCACCATGGTGCGGCAGGGCGACGGCTGGCTCCTGGACACCCTTTACGTCCTCAAGGCCGACTCCGTCCCGCTGGCGACCGCCGGCGAGGGCTGGCCGGGGCCGCGGGCGCGGACGGCGCTGGACGCCGTGAGCCGCGACCGGACCGTCGCCGCGGGCAGCCTCGTCGAGTCGGGCCTGCGGGCCGGCGCGACCGCCGGGGAGATCTACGCCCTCGCGGTGGTCGCGGACTGCTCGCCCGGCTCGTGCACCGCGAACGACGAGGTCGGCGTCCACCGGCTGCGGCTGCGGCAGACGGACGGCGGATGGCAGGTCGCCGGGACCGAGCGGCTGTGACCCGGCGGTCCACGAGGAAGACACGCCGTCGACATGACGAGGCGGGGCGCCCCGAACCGGGGCGCCCCGCCTGGACGTACCGCCGCGAGATCAGGCCTCGCGGTTCACACGCCGTCGGGTGGCGGCGATGGCGACGCCGCCGACGACCATGAACGTGACGCCGAGGGCGGCGAGCGGAATGCCGTCCGCGCCGGTCCACGGCATCTTCTCGGGCGCCTTGACCGACAGGTCGGCCGCGATCGGCCCGGATCCCGCGCCGACCGTGCCGTAGCCGACCGGCGTCCCGGGCAGGTCGGGCAGCACGGGCGAGGACGGCGGCAGGTCCGGCAGCGGCGGCGTCGGGCTCGGCGGCGTCGGCTCCGGAGGGGTGGGCGACGGCGGCGACGGCGGGGTGGGCGGCGTCGGCGGAGTCGGCGGGGTGGGCGGCGTCGGCGGCTGCGGGGCCGACGCGCAGCCCGATCCGACGCACGCGGCCGCCGCGACGTTGAGCGAGATGCCCGGCTGCCCGGCGGGCCGGACGCCGACGCCCAGCGACGTCCCGGCCTGGACGATCCGGTCGCCGCCGGACAGCGCGACGCCCGTCGCGGCGTTCACGTCCGCGCTGACCAGCGGGGTCGCCACCTGGGCGGTCACGCCGAGGCCGGCTCGGACCGCGCCGTCGCGCGGCGACGCGCCGGCGCCCGCGGCCACCCGCACGTCCGCCCCGACGAGGGGCGTGCCGAGCCCGACCTCCAGGCCCGCCCCGGCGGTGCCGGTGCGCTCGTCGTGGGTGAGCGACGCCTTCAGACGCAGGTCGAGCAGCGGGGCGCCGCCGGTGGCGGCGGTGTCCTTCGACCGCGTGGCGCTCTCGGCCTTCCCGGCCTTCGCCGTCTCGGCGGTCTTGGCGACCTTCGTGCTCTTGGCGACCGTCGCGGTCTTGCCCGTCTTGGCCGTCTTGGCCGTCCCGGCGCGCTCACCGGAGGCGGTCGTCGTCGCGGCCTTCGCGGCCTTCGCGGTCTTCGCGGTCTCGGCCGCCGCGAGAACGGGCTTCTTGATGGGGACGTGGTTGGTGACGGCGGACCCGGCCGTCTCCGCGTGCCGCGGGACGAGCGTTCCGTTCAACGCCGGCTTCGACTTCGAGTCGGCGCGGGGGGCGGCAGCGCGGTCGGTCTCGGCGTGCGAGACACCGCTCATGGCGACGATGCCGAGCACCGTCGCGCCCGCCGTCACCGCAAGTCTCTTGCCTTGGTGCACGAGGGCTCCCGATCCTAGTGCGATCCACAACCTGCGAGCACACTGACACACAAGGTAGCCACTTGGAATGGCGGTCACTGAAATTGGGCGCAGATTCACAACGGTTGCCCGGCGCTTTGGTGAAGCATTTCCGGGAATATCGGAACCGCTGCGCGGCCTGGGCCTGGCGCGACCGCGACCTGGGCGCCGCGATACCGCGATACTGAGTGGGTGACCAGGGTCATTGCGGGAAGCGCCGGAGGGCGCCGGCTGGCCGTGCCGCCGGGGCGCGACACCCGGCCCACCAGCGACCGCGCCCGCGAAGGGCTGTTCTCCACCATCGGCGCGCTGCTCGGACCGCTGGACGGGCTGCGCGTCGCCGACCTGTACGCCGGGTCGGGCGCCGTCGGCTTGGAGGCGCTGTCGCGGGGGGCCGCGCACGCCCTGCTGGTGGAGTCGCACCCGCGCGCGGTGAAGGTCATCCGGCAGAACGCGGCCGCTCTGGGGCTGCCGGGTGCGCGCGTCTGCGCCGACCGGGTGGAGCGCGTCGTGCGGCGCCCGCCGGACGAGCCGTACGACCTCATCTTCGCCGACCCCCCGTACGCCCTGTCCGACGACGCCGTGACGACCCTCCTGGAGACGCTGCGCGACCAGGACTGGGCGGCCCCCGACGCCCTCATCGTCATCGAACGGTCGGTGCGCAGCGCCCCGCCCCAGTGGCCCGACGGCTACGTCGCCGTGCGCGACCGGCGTTACGGCGAGGCGGTGTTCTGGTACGGCCGCACGTCAGAGCAGCCATAGGGCACCAGGCGCCTCCAGGCGCCCCTCAGGGTTCCGCTGGACGGCCCGTCCGGCCGACGCGGTCCGATGGGGGGTGTGGCGCGCGATGCGGCGGGGCACCAGCCCGGGTGAAAACGTACAGAACGCGGTTTGGTACGGTCGCGCCGCAGGTCGCAACCGCGGGACCGAAGGGGCTGAACTCGTGCGCCGTGTCGTCTGTCCGGGATCTTTCGACCCCGTCACCAATGGGCATCTCGACATCATCAGCCGGGCGTCCCGCCTCTACGACGAGGTGGTCGTCGCCGTTCTGATCAACAAGAACAAGAAGAGCCTGTTCACCGTCGACGAGCGCGTCGAGATGATCGCCGAGGTCACCAAGGAGTACGGCAACGTCCGGGTGGACAAGTTCTACGGCCTGACCGTGGACTACTGCAGAGAGCAGAACATCCCGGTGATCGTCCGAGGGCTGCGCGCCGTCAGCGACTACGAGTACGAGCTGCAGATGGCCCAGATGAACCACCGCATCGCCGGGGTGGAGACGCTCTTCATGGCCACCAACCCCGAGTACGCGTTCCTGTCGTCCAGCCTCATGAAGGAGGTCGTGCGGTTCGGCGGGGACATCTCCGGACTGGTGCCCGACATCGTCCACCAGCGGCTCGTCGAGCGCCTCCAGAACGCCCCCGACTGACCGACCTGGAGGGCGGAGGGGCTCCCCGACGCGGGCTCGGCGGAGCAGGGGGAACGAGGCGTCCTCCGTGGGCGGCCCCGCACGGAGCGTTCGCGCTCCCGCCGAGGGCACCTGGCTGAGTTGGGGGCGAGCCACGCGGTTCGGTACCCTGGGAAATCGGCCTGGAGCGACGGCCGCAATCCACCATGCGTCACGAAAGCAGGAATCCTCTGTCCCGCCTCGACTCGTCCCGTCCGCTGGTGCTCGACACCCGAGCGCTCAGTCGGCAACCCGGGTCGTCGCGGGAGGAGACCCGCGTCGTGCCCGCCCCGGAGGATTTCGGCGTCGAGATGGTGGGCGTGCCCGAAGGCGCCGATCTGGAGCTGGACCTGCGGCTCGAGGCGGTGCTGGAGGGCGTGCTCGTGACCGGGACGGTGCGCGTGCCCCTGAAGGGGGAGTGCGCGCGCTGCCTGGATCCCATCGCCTCGACCTTCGAGGCGGACTTCCAGGAGCTGTTCGTCTATCCTGACACCCGCTCCGGCGGGAACGCGGACGACGACGAGCTGCGCCTGGAAGGCGACCTCATCGACCTCGAACCCGTGCTGCGGGACGCGGTGGTGCTGGCGCTGCCGCTCTCCCCGTTGTGCAGGGAGGACTGCCCGGGGCTGTGCCCCGAGTGCGGCGTCCGGCTGGCCGACGCCGGCCCCGAGCACCACCACGAGGCGGCCGACCCCAGGTGGGAGGCCCTTCGGGGCCTGCTTCCCCCGGACCTTGCTCCGGACGGGAGCAGACCACACGACCGACGAGAAGGAAGGCAGGAGGGCTGACGTGGCCGTCCCCAAGCGGAAGAAGTCGCGCAGCAACACGCGGCACCGGCGTGCGCAGTGGAAGGCCACCGCGCCGAACCTGGTCGAGTGCCCGACGTGCCGCAGCAAGAAGCTCCCGCACGTCGCGTGCCAGGCGTGCGGTACCTATGACCGGCGGCAGGTCATCGCCCCGTCGGCCTGACCTTCGTACCACGGGGGTTCGTACCGCGGGGGGCGGATCCGCGCGCGGCGCGGCCGCCCCTTGAGGTCATTCGCCATCGACCACCCGGCGGGCGCGGCCGGCGCGGGGTCGGCGATGGCGGGGACGGGCGCCCGAGGCCGTGGTGTACGCCGGGAATGACCCTGAGACGGGTCGACCGGCGCGCACCTCGTCTTCGCGGACCTCTCCTCGCCGCACCGCCCCGTGCCGTCCGCCCGCCGTGACGGCAGCCGCGCCGCACCGCGGCTGCGGGGCCTTGCGAGGAGGGGCCTGTGAGTGCCAAGAAGACCGACCCCGTGCCCGCCGACCGCGCCGAGCTCATCGCCGCGCTGGGCGTGGAGGTCTCCGACGAGCTGCTGGAGCGGGCGCTGACGCACCGCTCCTACGCCTACGAGAACGGCGGCCTGCCCACCAACGAGCGCCTGGAGTTCCTCGGCGACTCGGTGCTGGGCCTGGTCGTCACCGACACCCTGTTCCGCGGCCACCCCGACCTGCCCGAGGGGCAGCTGGCCAAGCTGCGCGCCGCCGTGGTCAACATGCGCGCGCTGGCGGGCGTGGCGCGGTCGCTGGGCGTGGGCGCCCACATCCGGCTCGGCCGGGGCGAGGAGGGCACCGGCGGCCGGGACAAGGCGTCCATCCTGGCCGACACCCTGGAGGCGCTGATCGGCGCCGTCTATCTCGACCGCGGGCTGGACGAGGCCGCCGCGCTGGTGCACCGGCTGTTCGACCCGCTGATCACCCGTTCCGCGGCGCTGGGCGCGGGCCTGGACTGGAAGACCTCGCTGCAGGAGCTGACCGCGGTCGAGGAGCTCGGCGTGCCGGAGTACCACGTCGCCGAGAGCGGCCCCGACCACCAGAAGACCTTCCGCGCGTCCGTCCGGGTCGGCGGGGTCACCTACGGCTCGGGCGAGGGGCGCAGCAAGAAGGAGGCCGAGCAGCACGCCGCCGAGGCCGCCTGGAACGCCATCCGCGCGATGGCCGTCCAGCGGGAGGCCGAGCGCGAGGGGCAGGACGGCGGCGCCGCGGGCGTCGCCGGGAAGGCCGCGGCCGAGGGCGGCGCCGGTCGGGCGGGACGCCCGTAGTCCGGCGCATGATCGGATCTGTCGGGCGGGCGGCGGAGGGCCGGGATGCCTGAGCTGCCCGAGGTCGAGGTCGTCCGCCGCGGGCTGGAACGCCACGTGGCGGGCCGCACGATCAAGTCCGCCGAGGTGCTGCACCCGCGCGCGGTGCGCCGCCACGCCCCGGGCCCGGACGACTTCGCCGCCCGTCTGCCCGGCCGCGCGGTGGGCGTTCCGCGCCGCCGCGGCAAGTACCTGTGGCTGCCGCTGACCGGCCCGGAGAGCGACCCGGGCGAGGCGCTGCTGGCCCATCTGGGGATGAGCGGGCAGCTGCTGGTCGGCGACCCCGGCCGGGCCGCGGAGCGGCATCTGCGGGTCCGGATCGAGTTCGACGACGGCGGGTACGACCTGCGGTTCGTGGACCAGCGCACGTTCGGCCACCTGATGCTGACCGGGCTGGTGCCCGACCCCTTCGCCCCGGCGGCCGCGACCGGGTCCGTCCCGGAGCCGATCGCGCACATCGCGGCCGACCCGCTGGAGGACGCCTTCGACGACGAGGCGTTCTACCGGGCCCTGCGCCGCAGGCGCACCGGGATCAAACGCGCTCTGCTCGACCAGTCGCTGATCAGCGGTGTCGGCAACATCTACGCCGACGAGGCGCTGTGGCGGGCCCGGCTGCACTGGGCGCGTCCCACCGAGACCCTCACCCGCGCCGAAGTGCGGCGCCTGCTGGAGGCGGCGCGGGAGGTGATGACGGCGGCGCTCGCCGTGGGCGGCACCTCCTTCGACAGCCTTTACGTCAACGTGAACGGGGAGAGCGGGTACTTCGACCGCTCGCTCGAGGTGTACGGGCGCAGGGACGAGCCGTGCCGCCGTTGCGGCTCGCCGATCCGGCGGGACGCGTTCATGAACCGGTCGTCCTACAGTTGCCCGAGGTGCCAGCCGCGCCCCCGCCGGGCGCGTTACTGAAGAGCCGTGGAGAAGGGCTGTGACGGACGAGCAGACGGTGCGGCTGACCGCGTGGGTGCGCGGTCGCGTGCAGGGCGTGGGGTTCCGCTGGTGGGTGCGGTCCCGGGCGCTGGAGCTGGGGCTCGCCGGCAGCGCCACCAATCTGCGGGACGGCCGGGTCGAGGTGGTCGCCGAGGGCCCGCGCACGGACTGTGAGCGGCTGCTGGAGCTGCTGCGGGGCGAGGGCACCCCGGGACAGGTGACCGGCGTCGCCGAACGGTGGAGCGAGCCGCGCGGCGTCGTGGGTTTCGAGGAACGCTGACGCACGCGGTCCGAGGCGTCGTCCGACGCCTCGTTCGGAGGCGCTTTTCGGGGGCGTGCGGGGCCCGTGACCTGGGCATGGACCGGATGAAGGACGGCGGCGCGAAGACCGAGATGAGCTCCCCTGTGATCGGGTGGGGAATTCCGGTTTGTACCTGCTAAACTGGTGACGACAGGTTGTTACCGGCCTGTGATGTGCGTCTTGACCAGGACACCGGCCGGTGCGACTCTAGACGATACGCGCACTAACACATCGTTGCTCTTCGTGCGCGATCCCTGCTGGTTACTCAGCGTGGAGGACCCTTAGTCATGGCGAAGGCTCTACTCGGCCACGTCGGCGGTCCCGACCCCCGGATGGTCGCGGAGATGCGGCGCCTGCAGCAGCGCGTACGTGATCTGGAGGCCGAGCTGGTACGGCTTCAGGCGGAGAACGACGCGCTCGCCACGGCGGCCAACGGCGACGTCATCTCGCTCGGGGTGAAGGACCGCGAGCCGGCGCTGACCTGATCGGCGCCTTTTTTCCTGTCGAAACAACACAGGGACGTCTGGCTGGGGCGTCCCTATTGTTTTGCCACTTTTTACCGGTTTTTGGGGATTTTTACGTTGGGGCGCGGACCCGCGAAGTGACCGCGGTCGGGCCGAGCGGAGTTTCACCCGAGAAGCGTTCGATGGGCCGCCGCGCATCCGCGCCGGTTCGGCGTCATTGCGACGCCGCGACCGCCGAGCCTCCCCCGGAGACGGCCTCCCTTTCCGCGATCCCCGCGTATTCGATCTCGAGAAATCGATCTCCGCGCCCGATCCGCACGGTCGCACGTCACGACCGAGCCTTCGCGTGCCATGACCGCGGACGCGCCATGTCCCCACGCCGCCGTATGGGAGCCGTGCGCAGTCGGGTGAGGCCGCGGCTCTCCTCGCCGTCCGACGGGCCCAAGGCCGCCGGTAGGCAGCGGCAACTGCGTCCGTCGACTGCGACACGCCCCCCAGACAGCCGCCGGCGGCGTTCGGCGTTGGCGAGGTCGCCCCAGGCAGCCCGCCGCATCAGTGGTCGCACACGGGCACGAGCTGGCCCGCCCAGGGGGCCTGCCACTGCCGCACCCGGTGAGCTTCCCGTCAAGGCCGACCAGTCGGCCATCAGGGAGGCTGGTCGGCCTCCGGTGTTCTGCGCGTTGGCTCACCGGCGGCGCCAAGCCGTCGACTGCGGATCAACCTGCCCGAATGGCAACTGTGCCGTGGCCACGCGGTATGACAAGCCCACCGTCGGTCACCAAGCCACCCTCCGCATCGCAGACATCAACGACTGGCTGACCTGCCTTTGAAAGCGCCCCCGGGGCGCAGCCACGCCGCCTCATGGGAGTCGTACACGGTCGAGCGAGGCCGTGAGGCTACTCGCTGCCCGATGGGCCCAAGTCCGGCGGTAGGCGGCGGCAACTGCGTCCGTCGACTGCGACACGCCCCCCAGACAGCCGCCGGCGGCGTTCGGCGTTGGCGAGGTCGCCCCAGGGCAGCCCACCGCCTGGCCGCACGCGGACGCGAGCCGGTCCGGCCAGGCGGATACCCCGGCCGCGCCTCGCTGGCTTCCCGTCGGTCGGCCCGCGCTGTGCGGAGCGGGTGGTGATCGACGCGAGTCGGCCCGTGGGGCGTTGCGGCATGTCGTTGACGGACAGGTCCGGATAGGGGCGCACCCTGGCACATCGGGCGTGGCACATTAGAAGGAACGGCAGCGCGGATGCCGGGCCAGGGGCGTCTTGGCCGGTATCGTTCGACAAGCTCCCGGCCATGCCGCCGGGGATGCGACAGGGGTCCGCCCTCCCGGGGCGATGCAGGGGCGGCCCCGCACAAGAGCATTTCGGGGGGCCCTCCCCTGCGCGATCCCCTGAGGAGGACAGCGAGCGCGTGTACCTGAAGAGTCTGACGCTGCGCGGCTTCAAGTCCTTCGCGTCCTCCACCACCCTGCGGTTCGAACCGGGCATCACCTGCGTGGTGGGGCCGAACGGGTCCGGCAAGTCCAACGTCGTGGACGCGCTCGCCTGGGTGATGGGCGAGCAGGGCGCCAAGTCCCTGCGCGGGGGCAAGATGGAGGACGTCATCTTCGCCGGCACCGCCAGCCGCCCCCCGCTGGGCCGCGCCGAGGTCGTCCTCACCATCGACAACTCCGACGGCGCCCTGCCCATCGACTACACCGAGGTGACCATCAGCCGGCTGATGTTCCGGTCCGGGCAGAGCGAGTACGCCATCAACGGCGACCCCTGCCGCCTGCTGGACATCCAGGAGCTGCTGTCGGACTCGGGCATCGGCCGCGAGATGCACGTGATCATCGGGCAGGGGCAGCTGGACCGGGTGCTGCACGCGGGGCCCGAGGGCCGCCGCGCGGTGATCGAGGAGGCCGCGGGCGTCCTCAAGCACCGCAAGCGCAAGGAGAAGGCGCTGCGCAAGCTCGACTCGATGCAGGCCAACCTGACGCGCGTGCAGGACCTGGTCGGGGAGCTGCGCCGCCGGCTCAAGCCGCTCGGCCGGCAGGCCGAGATCGCCCGCCGGGCCGCCGTCATCCAGGCCGACCTGCGCGACGCCCGGCTGCGGCTGCTCGCCGACGACCTGGTCACCCTGCGCACCAAGCTGGAGCAGGAGGCCGCCGACGAGGCCGCCGTCCGGGAGCGGCGCGCCGAGACCGAGCGGGCCCTGGCCGAGGCGCAGCGCCGCGAGGCCGAGCTGGAGGCCGAGGAGGCCGCCGAGGCGCCCAGGCTGGCGCAGGTCCAGGACACCTGGTTCAAGCTGTCGGCGCTGCGGGAGCGGCTGCGGGGCGTCGCCGACCTGGCCGCCGAGCGGCACCGCAACGCGACCGAGGCGCACGAGGAGGAGCGGCGCGGTCGCGATCCCGAGGACCTGGAGCGCGAGGCCGCGCAGATCCGCGAGCAGGAGGAGATGCAGCGCGCCGCCCTGGAGGAGGCCCAGGCGGGGCTGGACGGCGCCGTGGCCGAACGCTCCCGCGCGGAGGAGGCCCTGGCGGCCGAGGAGCGGCGCCTGCAGGCGGCCGCCCGCGCCGCCGCCGACCGCCGCGAGGAGCTGGCCCGGCTGCGCGCGCGTGTCGAGGCGCTGCGCAGCAAGGTCCACGCGGGCGAGTCGGAGATCGGCCGCCTCACCGAGGCCCGCGCCGAGGCCGAGGCGCGCGCGGAGGCGGCCCAGGCCGAGTACGAGGCGTTCGAGGGCGAGGTCGCCGAGGACCCCGAGCTCGTCGCCGAGCACGAGCTCGCCCAGGAGGCCCTCGCCGCCGCCAAGGAGGCGCTGGAGCAGGCCCGCGCCGCCGTGGACGAGCCGCGCCGGCGGCTGAAGGAGGCCCGCGACACCGTGGCCGCGGCGCGTTCCGCGGACCAGGCCGCCCAGAAGAACGTCGCGGCCCTGCAGGCCCGCATCGAGGCGTTGAACCTGACCCTGGGGTCGGCGGCCGAGGGCGGGGAGGCGCTGCTCGCCGCGGGCTCCGACGGCTCCCTGAAGGGCGTGCTGGGGACGGTCGCGTCGCTGCTGACCGTCCGGCCCGGCTACGAGACCGCCGTGGCCGCCGCGCTGGGCAACGCCGCCGAGGCCATCGCGGTCGGCTCCCTGGACGCGGCGGAGGCGGCGCTCGCCCTGCTGAGGGCGCGCGACGCGGGCCGGGCCGGGCTGGTCGTCGGCGGCGCGCCCGAGGTGCCGCCGGAGACCCGCGTGCCCGGCGTCGACTACGCGGTCGACGCCGTCGCCGTCCCCGACGAGATCCGCCCGGCCGTGCGGTACCTGCTGCGCGACGTGGTCGTGGTGGACGACGTGGCCGCCGCCGCGGAGCTGGTCCGGCGGGAGCCGAGGCTGCGCGCCGTGACCCGGGAGGGCGACCTCGTCGGCGCGCACTGGGCGCAGGGCGGCGCCGCCGGGGGAGCGCAGAGCCTGCTGCAGATGCGCGCCGCCCTCGACCAGGCCGCCGAGGACCTCGCCGCGGCCGAGGCCGCCGCGGAGCGCACCGCGGCCGAGCTCGCCGAGGCGATCGAGGCCGAGCAGCAGGCCCAGGGCGCGCTGGACGCCGCCCAGGCGGCCGTGAACCAGGCCCAGTCGGGCGTCAACCAGGCGCAGAGCGACCTCGACCGCGTCCGCGCCAGACTCCGCGAGTTCGAGAGCAAGGCCGCCCAGGAGGCCAAGCAGGCCGCCCGGCTGGAGGCGGCCGTGCGCGCCGCGCGCGGCGAGGTGGAGCGCCTGACCAAGGCCTTGGACGCCGCCAACGAGTCGCTGGAGCGCGACGCCGAGGCGGCCGAGGAGCTCGCGCTGCGGCTCGCCGAGGCGGAGGAGGCCGCCGACGTCGCCGACGAGGCCGGGCAGGACACCGCGGCGCGCGACGAACTGGCGGCCCGCTGCCAGGAGCTGCGCGCCGCCGAGATGGAGGCGCGCCTGGCGGTGCGCACCGCCGAGGAGCGCGTCCAGGCCATCGCGGGCCGCGCCGACGCGCTGGAGCGGGCCGCCCGCCGCGAACGCGAGGAGCGCGCCCGCGCCGAACGCCGCCGCGCCCGCCGCGAACGCCAGGCCAGGATCGCCCGGGCGGTGCTGTCGGGCGCCCGGCAGACCCTCGACCGCGTCGAGGTGTCGCTGGCGGCGGCGGTCGAGCAGCGCGAGGCCGCCGAACGCGCCCGCGCCGCCCGCGAGGCGGAGCTGAAGGTGGTGCGCACCCAGGTCCGGGAGCTGTCGAGCACCCTGGAGCGGCTGGTCAACGCCGTGCACGGCAGCGAGGTCGCCCGCGCCGAGCGGCGGCTGCGGCTGGAGCAGCTGGAGCAGCGGGCGCTGGAGGAGTTCGGCATGGAGGTCGAGGCGCTGATCAGCGAGTACGGCCCCGACCAGCCCGTGCCGCCGGGCCCGGACGCCGGGGAGGACGCGCAGCCCGTCCCGTACGACCGGGCGGCCCAGGAGAAGCGCGCCAAGACCGCCGAACGCCAGCTCGCCCAGCTCGGCAAGGTCAACCCGCTGGCCCTGGAGGAGTTCGCCGCGCTGGAGGAGCGCCACGCGTTCCTCACCAACCAGCTGGAGGACTTGAAGAAGACCCGCCGGGAGCTGCTGGGCATCGTCAAGGAGGTCGACGACCGCGTCCAGCAGGTCTTCGCCTCCGCGTTCGAGGACACCGCGCGGGAGTTCGAGCGCATCTTCGTGCGGCTGTTCCCCGGCGGGGAGGGCAGCCTGTCGCTCACCGATCCCGACAACCTGCTGGAGACGGGCGTGGAGGTGGCCGCGCGCCCGCCCGGCAAGAAGGTCAAGCGGCTGTCGCTGCTGTCGGGCGGCGAGCGCTCCCTGGTGGCGATCGCGTTCCTGGTGTCGGTGTTCAAGGCCCGCCCGTCCCCGTTCTACGTGCTGGACGAGGTGGAGGCGGCCCTGGACGACACCAACACCCAGCGGCTGCTCACGGTGTTCGAGGAGCTGCGGCAGAACTCGCAGCTCATCATCATCACCCACCAGAAGCGCACGATGGAGGGCGCCGACGCCCTCTACGGCGTCAGCATGCGCGGCGACGGCGTCAGCCAGGTGGTCAGCCAGCGCCTGCGCGAACCCGCCTAGCCGGCCCACGTGTGCGCGGCGAGGCCCGGGTAAGTGACGTCCTGGTCGGCGCATCGGCGCCGGTCTGGAAGACTGGGGGCGCTATGGAGTATCTGATCCTCATCGCCGGGCTGACCGTCCTCGCGCTCGTCGTGGGGGGCGTGCTGTTCTTGCGGCCCGGCCGCAAGCCCCGGCCGCCCGTGGAGCCGCCGGCGCCGCCCGACGCGACCCCCGGCGGCACCGTCACCGTCGAGGAGGAGGATCAGGCGGCGCCCACGGTGGAACGGGCGCCGCCGGCGGAGGCGCCGCCCAAGCCCGAGATCGAGATTCCGCCGCCCTCGGCGGGGCGGCTGGTCCGGCTGCGGGCGCGGCTGGCCCGGTCGCAGAACGCCTTCGGCCGCACCCTGCTCAACCTGCTGTCGCGCGACACGCTCGACGAGGAGGCCTGGGAGGAGATCGAGGACACGCTCATCGGCGCCGACATCGGCGTGAGCGTGGCCCGGCAGATCGCCGACGACCTGCGCACCCGCGTCCAGGTGCTGGGCGCCCGCACCCCCGAGGAGGTGCGCGCCCTGCTCAAAGAGGAGCTGCTCAAGCAGATCGGCCCCGACCTGGACCGGTCGCTGCGCACCGAGCGGCACGGCAACCGCCCGGCGGTGCTGCTGGTCGTCGGGGTCAACGGCACCGGCAAGACCACCACCTGCGGCAAGCTGGCCCGGGTGCTGGTCGGCGACGGCCGCACCGTGCTGCTCGGCGCCGCCGACACCTTCCGCGCCGCGGCCGCCGACCAGCTGGAGACCTGGGGGTCGCGGGTGGGCGCCAAGGTGGTGCGCCGCGACGAGGGCGCCGACCCCGCCAGCGTCGCGTTCGAGGCCGTCAAGACCGGCATCGACACCAAGGTCGACACGGTGATCGTGGACACGGCCGGGCGGCTGCACACCAAGACCGGGCTGATGGACGAGCTCGGCAAGGTCAAGCGCGTGGTGGAGAAGCAGGCCGAGGTCGACGAGGTGCTGCTGGTGCTGGACGCCACCACCGGCCAGAACGGCCTGCAGCAGGCCCGCGTGTTCGCCGAGGTCGTCAACGTCACCGGCATCGTGCTGACCAAGCTGGACGGCACCGCCAAGGGCGGCATCGTCGTGCAGGTGCAGCGCGAGCTCGGCGTCCCGGTCAAGCTCGTGGGCCTCGGCGAGGGGCCCGACGACCTCGCCCCGTTCGAACCCGAGGCGTTCGTCGACGCCATTCTCGGAGACTGACCGCCGACCTCCTCTCGGCGCACGGCGCACACGCCCCGGCGGCACCACCGGTGCCGCCGGGGCGTTCTTCTTCGCCGGTCGCGGACGCCCGTCGAAGAGCGTTACGTCCGGCGGCGGGGGCCGAGGAAAGCGAAACGACGGCCTGTGAGGATTTCGAAACATTCTCGAAATGCCGCCGGGGCGGGTTTCACAGCGTAGAAACACACGGGCCTTTCGGGTGAAACCGCTGCCGAACACGCTCTGAGCAGTCCATGTTCGGTGTCGAGGAGGGACTCCCCCCGAGATGAAGATTGATAGCGGCAGTACCGCCTGGCTGCTGGTGAGCACCGCGCTCGTGCTGCTCATGACGCCCGGCGTGGCCTTCTTCTACGGAGGCATGACCCGGGCCAAGAGCGTGCTCAACATGATGATGATGAGCTTCGCCAGCATCGCCGTGGTGGGGATGATCTGGGTCCTGTACGGCTACTCGCTCGCCTTCGGCGACGGGGGCGGGCTGAGCGCGATCATCGGCGGGTTCGGCGACGCGGGCCTGGTCGGACTGGAGAAGGCCGCCACCGCCGACGACGGCTCGGGCGTCCCGCAGCTGGTGTTCGTGGCCTTCCAGGCGACGTTCGCCATCATCACCGTCGCGCTGATCAGCGGCGCGGCCGCCGAACGCGCCAAGTTCGGCGCCTGGCTGGTGTTCACCGCGGTGTGGGCGACCCTGGTGTACCTGCCGATCGCGCACTGGGTGTGGTGGTCCGACGGCGACGACAAGGCCGGGTGGATCTTCGACCTCGGGGCGCTCGACTTCGCCGGCGGGACGGTGGTGCACATCAACTCCGGCGTCGCGGCGCTGGCGCTGGCCCTCGTGCTCGGCCGCCGCCGGCACTGGCCGAAGGACCCGGGCCGGCCGCACAACCTCCCCTTCGTCCTGCTGGGCGCCGCGCTGCTGTGGTTCGGCTGGTTCGGGTTCAACGCCGGGTCGGCGGTGGCCGCGAACGAGACCGCCGCGGTCGCGTTCCTCAACACCCTGGTCGCCACCTGCGCCGCCGGGTTCTCCTGGATCGTGGTGGAGAAGCTGCGCGACGGCGCGTTCACGACCCTGGGCATGGCCTCCGGCATCGTCGCGGGCCTGGTCGCCATCACCCCGGCCTGCGCGTTCGTCACCCCGGTCGGCGCGATCGCGCTCGGCCTGATCGCCGGCGCGGTGTGCGCGTTCGCGGTCGGGCTGAAGTACAAGCTGGGCTACGACGACTCCCTGGACGTCGTCGGCGTCCACATGGTCGGCGGCATCGTCGGCGCGCTGCTGATCGGCGTCCTGGCCACCACCGCCGTCAACGACGGCGGCGCCGACGGCCTGCTGGCCGGCGGCGGCCTGTCCCTGCTGGGCAAGCAGGCGGTGGCCGTGCTCGCCACGCTGGCCTACTCGTTCGTGGCGACGTTCGTCATCGCCAAGGTCATCGACCTGGTGATGGGCCTGCGGGTCTCCGAGGACGAGGAGCTCGCCGGCATCGACTCCGGCACGCACGCCGAGACCGCCTACGACTTCGGCGGCGTGCCGTCCGGGACGGCGTCGGCCGTGGCCGCGCCCCGCCCGTCCCCCGCCGCCTCCGACGGCGGCGCCCCCGCGGCCAAGAAGGTGGAGGCAGACGCATGAAGCTGGTCACGGCCGTCATCAAGCCGTTCAAGCTGGACGATGTGAAGGCGGCCCTGGAGACCTTCGGGGTCAAGGGGCTGACCGTCAGCGAGGCCAGCGGGTACGGCCGCCAGAAGGGCCACACCGAGGTCTACCGGGGCGCCGAGTACAAGGTCGACCTGGTGCCCAAGCTGCGCGTGGAGATCCTCGTCGACGACGAGGACGCCGCCGACGTCATCGACGTGGTCGTCAAGGCCGCGCAGACCGGCAAGATCGGCGACGGCAAGGTGTGGGCCGTCCCGGTGGACACCGTCGTCCGGGTGCGCACCGGCGAGACCGGCCCCGACGCCCTGTAGGACACCGCGTGGCCCCGCGCACGGACGATCCGGGGGAGAGGACGAGGTGAACCGTCCGGCGACGGGCCCCGGCGGTACGACGGACGCCGCCCGCGCGGCCCTGGCGGCCGCGCGGGCGGCGCGCGCCGACGAGCTGGACCGCTGGCTCGCCGGCCTGCTGGAGGCGGGGCGCGGGCCCCGCCGGGACGCCTCCTTCGAGGGGGTGGCCCTGCTGGCGGTGGGCAGCCACGCCCGCCGCGAGCTGACCCCGGGCGGCGACCTGGACCTGGTGCTGCTGCACGGCGGCCTTCCGGACATCGCCGCCGTCGCCGACCGCGTCTGGTACCCGATCTGGGACGCGGGACTGCGGCTGGACCATTCGGTGCGCACGGTCGACGAGGCGCGGACCGTGGCCCGCGCCGACGCGAAGGCCGCGCTCGGGCTGCTGTCGGCCCGTCCGATCGCCGGCGACCGCGCCCTGGCCGCGGAACTGCGCGCCGCCGTGCTGGCCGACTGGCGGGCCGACGCGGGACGGCGGCTGGCCGAGCTGGCGGACATCTGCCGCGAGCGCTGGCGCTCCCAGGGCGAGCTGGCGTTCCTGCTCGAGCCCGACCTCAAGGAGGCGCGCGGCGGGCTGCGCGACGTGCAGGCGATGGAGGCGGTCGCGGCGTCCTGGGTGGCGTCCGCGCCCGGCGTCCGCGTCCGCGCCGCCCGGGACCTGCTGCTGGACGTCCGGCACGCGCTGCACGAGGTCACCGGCCGCGCCGCGGACCGCCTCGTCCTCCAGGAGCACGACCCGGTCGCGCGCGCCCTCGGTTTCCGCGACGCCGACGCGCTGATGCGCGCGCTCGCCGAGGCGGCCCGCACCATCACCTACGCGGGGGACCACCTGTGGCGGCGCGTGGAGCGCTTCTGCGCGTCGCGCCGGGGCGGCGGCGCCCCGCGCCCGCCGCGCGACCCCGGTGGCGCGGCGGGGGCCGCCGGCCGGGGTACGGGCGGCGCGGCGGGGCGCCGCGGCGCGGAGCGCCGGCCTGTGGGGGACGGAGCCGTCGAGCAGGACGGCGAGGTCGTCCTCGCCCGGGGCGCCGACTTCGGCGATCCCGCTCTGGTGCTGCGCGTCGCCGCCGCCGCGGCGCAGGCGGGCCTGCCGCTGGCGCCCGCCACGGTGGACCGGCTCGCCGAACGGGCCGCGCTGCCGCCCGCGCCGTGGCCCGCCGAGGCGCGCGACGCGCTCGTCGCGCTGCTGGGCGCGGGCGCGTCCGCCATCGGCGTGTGGGAGGCCCTGGACCAGGCCGGGCTGATCGTCCGGCTGATCCCCGACTGGGAGCGCGTCCGCAACCGCCCCCAGCGCGACCCGTTCCACCGTTTCACCGTCGACCGGCATCTGGTGCAGGCCGCGGCCGAGGCGGCCGCCCTCACCCGCGAGGTCGCCCGGCCCGACCTGCTGCTCGTGGGCGCCCTGCTCCACGACATCGGCAAGGGCGGGCCCGGGGACCACTCGGTCGTCGGCGCCGCCGCGGCCCGCGACCTGGGCGCCCGGATGGGGTTCGCGGACGGCGACGTGCGCGTGCTGGAGACCCTCGTCCGGCACCACCTGCTGCTGCCCGACACCGCCACCCGCCGCGACATCGACGACCCTGCGACCGTGCGCGTCGTCACCAAGGCGCTCGCGGAGGTCCCGGGACGGGAACGCGAAGTGCTGGAGCTGCTGTCGGCACTGACGGTCGCCGACGCCAAGGCGACCGGTCCGTCCGCCTGGAGCGCATGGAAGGCCCGCCAGGTGGCCGAGCTGTGCCGCCGTACCGCCGCCGCCCTCTCCGGGGGAACGCCGCCCCCTGTCCCCGTGCTCGGCCCCGAAACCCTCGCCCTGGCACGGCACGACGGGGGCGCGGTGCGCATCACAGGGGCGCGCGTCACCATCGCCGCACCGGACCGTCCCGGACTGCTGTGGCGCGCGGCGGGAGTGCTGGCATTGCACAGGCTGGCCGTCCGCTCGGCCCGTACCGTGTCGTCCCCCTCGGCCGCCTCACACGACACCGCCGTGCTCGACTTCACGGCCGTCCCCGAGTACGGCTCGCCGCCGGACCCCGCGGCGTTGGAAGCCGACCTGCGCCGCATGCTCGCCGGCAGGCTCGACGTGGCCGGACGCCTGGAACGGCGCGCACGCTCCATGCGGGTGCGTCCGGGCATCACCGTGCCGCCGCCGCGCGTCGACATCGTCCACGACGCCTCCAGCACCGCCACCGTCGTGGAGGTCCGCGCCCATGACCGGCCGGGGCTGCTGTGGCGTATCGGACAGGCCTTGGGCGAGTGCGGCCTGCTCGTGCGGGCCGCCCAGGTCGACACGCTGGGCGCCGAGGCCGTGGACGTGTTCTACGTGGTCGACGCCGAAGGACGTCCTCTCACCGACCCGGAGCTCTTGACATCGGTGCGTCGATACGTCCTGACCGCGCTGCGGTGACACCGCGCCGACGAGAAGCCCCGCTTCACGGACACAGCGACCTCTACGAGGGCTCACAGGCGGCTCGACTTGCCCTCGGAGCCTCTCAAGGCCCGCCGGCATGCGCGGCGGCAGGGGCCAACCGGTCGGCCGCCTGGTCGGGTCACTCCCCGGATTCGGCGGGCGGCTTCTTCGTGCGGCCGGGATTCGGCTTCTGCTTCTTCTTCTTTTTCTTCTTGTCTTTCTTTTTCTTCTCTTCCTTCTTCTGTCCGTTGCCGCGGTTGCCCTTGTCCGACGGTGTGTCCGCTGAGGGCGACTTGGCGGTCTGCCCAGGGGAAGGCGTCGCCGTCGGCTGCAGCAGCCGCGCACAGTAGCGGCGCACCTTGCCCTTGCTTCCGGCGGCCTCGACGAGGGCTTGGAAGGCGGCGGAACGCAACGCCTTCGCCTTCTCGCGCTTGTCGAGACGTTGGAACGTCCGGCACTGCCCCTCCAGGCCCGGGCGGGACGGCGTCGGCCTCGGGGACGGGCGGGATGCGCCGTCGGGCACCCGCCGGAGGGACGTGGACGCGGACGGGGACCGCAGCCGGGCGGGCGCCGACGACGCGGACGTGTCGCCTCCGACGACGGGCACGACGGGCAACGACCCCGTCCCCGCCGCCACCGCGACCCCGCCGCCGACCACGCCGGCCAGCGCCAGCGCCGCGACCTTGGCGGTGAAGACGCGCGAGAGCGCAAGGCGCCGCCGACCGGTCCCGCGCGGCGCCGCCTTCCGCGCCGCCGACGCGGCGCGGAAGGCGGCCACGGCCGCCTCCTCGCCCGCCAGCTCCGACTCCCGGGCGGGCGCGGCGGCGCCGGCGAGCAGCCGGGCCAAGGGGTCGTCGACGGCGCGCCGACCGTCGGCCGCGCCGTCGAGCAGACGCTCCGCCGCGGCGCGGTCGAAATCCCGGGCGAAATCCCGGCTGCCGGTGCTCATCTCACTCTCTCCAGCGCCCCATTCCCTCGAGCCGTCACGCACCCGCCTCGATCACGCCTGCCCGGCCGTCGGCCCGGGCCAGTCCTCGGCCTGCTCAGCGGCGGATTCGACGGCCGATCTCACGGCGGGCCTGCGCGCCCGCCGGATCGCCCGGCGCCGGCGCCCGCCGTCCGCCGGCGCCCGCGCGGGCCGCTCCGCGGCGGCCGCGCGGTCGGCGTCGCGCCGGTCCGCGGAGCGCCCGGACGACGGGTCGGCGGAGCGGTCGCCGCGCCGGTCGGGAGACAGCTCGGCCAGCCGTTCGGCCAGCCGGTGCAGGCCCCGGTAGGCGGCGGTCCGGACCGCACCGGGCCGCTTGCCCAGCACCCGTCCCGCCTCCTTGGCGTCCAGGCCCACCACCACCCGCAGCAGCACCGCCTCGGCCTGCTCCTGCGGAAGGCCCGCGATCAGGGCGACCGCCGCGTCCGTGGACAGCCGCGCCAGGGCGTCGCGTTCGGTGTCGTCCCCGCCCACCAGGTCGGTGAGCTCGTCGATCGGCGCGCTGGTGTCGGGACGGCGGCTGACCCGGCGCAGATGGTCGAGCGCGCGGTGCCGCGCCACCGTCGACGCCCACCCCCGGAACCGGTCGTAGTCGCCCGTGAACGAGCCGATGTCGCGCGCGATCTGCAGCCAGGCGTCCGCGGCCACGTCCTCGGCCTCCGGGCCGACCAGCGCCCGCAGGTAGCGCAGCAGCCGCGGCTGCAGGTCCCGGTACAGCGTCCGGAACGCCGCCTCGTCCCCGGCCTGCGCGGCCCGCAGCGCCGCCTCGAGCCCCGGGTCCCGCGGCTCGGCGCGGCGGCCCCTCCGACGTCCGCTCATGAGCGACCGGACGGCCGGGTCCAGGTGTTCACCAAGGCTTCCTCAAAACGGGGGGTCGGGGTCGGACGCGCAGGGCGTGCGGCGGCGTCCGCGGCGCCGTCCGCGGCGCCGTCGAGCTCGCGCGGGCCGCACGGCGCCCCGGGCGGATCGGCGCGCGTTCCATCGCCGCAGCCGCACTCCACGTCACGAGAAAAGGACCACTTCACATCGAGGACCCAAGTCTCCGCAAAGGACCGCTTCGTGGCAAGGACACCTCAGTAAAGCAGCACTCCAGGCGACATGTACGGACGTTGTCCGACCCGGTCGCAAGCCCCGGCGCCCCGCGGCGGGGGACGACCGGCGCGTCCAGGACCCGGGAAGGCCGGCGCGCGATCACGCAGGCCATGGCCCCCTCCGCGGCGCCGAGCGGGCGGCGGGCGGTCAATCACCCGATACTCTGATAGCCGATCCCAGAAGCCTCCAAGGACGGGTCCAGACGTGTTCGAGACGCTCTCCGACCGGTTGACGACGGTCTTCTCGTCGCTGCGCAGCAAGGGACGGCTCTCCGAGGCCGACATCAACGCGACGGCCCGCGAGATCCGCGTCGCGCTGCTGGAGGCCGACGTCGCCCTGCCCGTGGTGAAGGACTTCATCGCGCGGGTCAAGGAACGCGCCCGGGGCGCGGAGGTCTCCCAGGCCCTGAACCCGGCCCAGCAGGTCGTCAAGATCGTCAACGAGGAGCTCATCGAGATCCTCGGCGGCGAGACGCGCCGGATCCGTTTCGCCAAGAACCCGCCCACCGTGATCATGCTCGCGGGTCTGCAGGGCTCCGGTAAGACCACGCTGGCCGGCAAGCTGGCCCGTTGGCTGAAGCAGGAGGGGCACACGCCGCTGCTCGTCGCGGCGGACCTGCAGCGCCCCAACGCCGTCCAGCAGCTGCAGGTGGTGGGGGAGCGCGCCGGGGCGGCGGTGTTCGCGCCCGAGCCCGGCAACGGCGTCGGCGACCCGGTGGACGTGGCGCGCCGCTCGCTCGACCACGCCCGGCACGCCCAGCACGACGTGGTCGTCATCGACACCGCCGGACGGCTCGGCGTCGACGCCGAGATGATGCGGCAGGCCGCCGACATCCGCGACGCCGTCCGGCCGCACGAGATCCTCTTCGTCGTCGACGCGATGATCGGCCAGGACGCGGTGACCACCGCCCAGGCGTTCCTCGACGGCGTCGGCTTCGACGGGGTCGTGCTCACCAAGCTCGACGGCGACGCCCGCGGCGGCGCCGCGCTGTCGGTGCGGCACGTCACCGGCCGTCCGATCATGTTCGCCTCCACCGGGGAGAAGCTGGAGGACTTCAACGTCTTCCACCCGGACCGGATGGCCGGCCGCATCCTCGACATGGGCGACATCCTCACCCTGATCGAGCAGGCCGAGCAGGCGTTCGACGCCGCCCAGGCCGAGCGGATGACCACCAAGTTCGCCTCGGGCGAGGACTTCACCCTCGAGGACTTCCTCGAGCAGATGATGATGATCCGCAAGCTCGGGCCGATCGGGAACCTGCTGGGCATGATGCCGGGCATGGGGCAGGTCCGCGACCAGATCAAGCAGATCGACGACCGCGACCTGGACCGGGTGGCCGCCATCATCCGCTCGATGACCCCCGAGGAGCGGCGCAACCCGAAGATCATCAACGGCTCGCGGCGCGCCCGCATCGCGCGCGGCTCCGGCGTCACCGTCGGCGAGGTCAGCAGCCTGGTGACCCGCTTCTTCGAGGCGCAGAAGATGGTGCGGCAGATGGCGGGCGGCCTCGGCATCCCCGGCATGCCCGGCCGCCGCAAGGCCGCCAAGGCCGCCAAGGCCAAGAACAAGAAGGGCAAGCAGCGCAGCGGCGACCCGCGCAAGCGCGCCGCGGCCGCGCGCGGCCCCAAGCAGCCCGCCGCCGCCCCGGACGGGGCCGCCCCCACGGGCCTGCCGCCCGGCCTCGGCGGCCTCGGCGGCCTGCCCCCGGGCCTCGGCGGGCAGCTGCCCCCCGGCTTCCAGATGCCCGACCTGGGCGATCTCCAGGGCCGCAAGAACAAGAAGAAGAAGTAGGCCGTAACGGCGCGAATCGCGTCGGGCGGCGCAAACGGCCGCGGCGCCGCGCCGCCCGTGCGGAGCCGATGCGGCGGCGCGGTCGGCGTGTCACGTCGCGATTGGGTTCTCGCGCGGATCGTCTGGCAGAATGGCAGGCTGGAAAACCGGATTCGCACAGGTGCCCTCTCTCGTCCTGCGCGGCCGGAGTCCATGGAGCGGTCGGTAGCCGGTATCCCCACCCGGCGAGACCCGCTCGGCCCTGTATGAAGTCTGGAGAACACCACACCCGTGGCAGTCAAGATCAAGCTCAAGCGTCTGGGGAAGATCCGGAACCCGGAGTACCGGATCGTCGTCGCCGATGCGCGCACCAAGCGCGACGGTCGGGCCATCGAGGAGATCGGCCTGTACCAGCCCAAGCAGGAGCCCTCGCTCATCAAGGTGAACTCCGAGCGGGTGCAGTACTGGCTGAGCGTGGGCGCGCAGCCGACCGAACCGGTGCTCAACATCCTGAAGATCACCGGCGACTGGCAGAAGTTCAAGGGCGAGCCCGGCGCCGAGGGCACGCTCAAGACCGCCGAGCCCAAGCCCGACAAGAAGGCCCTGTTCGAGGCCGCGGTCAAGGAGTCGCTCGGCGAGGAGGAGGCCCCCGCCACGACGGCCAAGTCCCGCAAGAAGTCCGAGTCCAAGAAGGGCAAGGGCGAGGACCGGGGCGAGGGCGCCGCGGCCAAGGCCGAGGAGAACACCGAAGCTAAGAGCGAGGGCTGACGTGCTCGAAGAAGCGCTCGAGCACCTGGTGCGCGGGATCGTCGAGCACCCGGACGACGTCCGGGTCAAGGCCCGCCGGATCAGGGGCGGCCGGGTCCTCGAGGTGCGGGTGCACCCCGACGACCTCGGCAAGGTCATCGGTCGCAGCGGTCGCACCGCCAAGGCCCTGCGCACCGTGATCGGCGCCCTGTCCGGGGGCCGGCACGTGCGCGTGGACCTGCTCGACCTGCACGAGGTCCGCTGACCGTGCGACCCCGCGCCGGCCGCGGTCCGGGGGCGGCGGAGCCCGCCGGGGGGCCGGGCGGCGCCTCGGCGCGCGCCCGCGGCGGCGCCCCGAAGGGGCGGCCCGCCGGAACCCCCGCCCGGCGTCCCGCCGGCGCGTCCGCGCAGGGCCGCGGCGCCGTGCCGGGGCGGCGCCCTCCCCGAACGCCGGGAGGGGCCGGGCCGGGCACCGAACCGGACGACCAGGTGGTGATCGGCCGGATCGGCCGCCCGCACGGGATCCGCGGCGAACTCGCCATCGACGTGCGCACCGACGACCCCGACCGCCGGTTCGCGCCCGGCGCCGAACTGGCCACCGACCCGGCGGACGTCGGCCCGCTGACGGTCGAGCGCGCCAGATGGCACGCGGGCCGGCTGCTCGTGCGCTTCTCCGGAGTCGACGACCGGAACGCCGCCGACGAACTGCGCGGCGTCTGGCTCGTCGTCGACCCCTCCGACATCCCCCCTTCGGCCGACCCCGACGAGTTCCACGACCAGGAGCTCATCGGCTTGGCCGTGACCACCGTCGACGGCGCCGACGTCGGCACCGTCGCGGAGGTGCGGCACCACGGACAGGACCTGCTCGTGGTGCGCCGGGCCGACGGAGGCGAGGTGCTGGTGCCCTTCGTCGCCGCCCTGGTCCCCGAGGTGGACGTCCCCGGGGGGCGGTTGCGCATCGACCCGCCCCCCGGCCTCCTCGACTGAGCCACCCCCGGGGCGACGCTCCCCGCGACCGGCACCACCGAAAGCCTGATGAAGCTCGACATCGTCACGATCTTCCCGGAGTACTTCGCTCCGCTGGACGTCTCCCTGCTGGGCAAGGCGCGCCGCGCCGGCCTGCTCGACGTGCGCGTGCACGACCTGCGGCAGTGGACCCACGACCGGCACCGCACCGTCGACGACACACCGTACGGGGGCGGGCCCGGCATGGTGATGAAGCCCGAACCGTGGGGGGAGGCGCTGGACGCCATCGCGCCGCCCGGCGGGCCCGTGCCCCGGCTGATCGTGCCCACCCCGAGCGGCCGCCCGTTCACCCAGGCCACCGCCGTCGAGCTGGCCGAGGAGGACTGGCTGGTGTTCGCCTGCGGCCGGTACGAGGGCATCGACGCGCGCGTCGTGGACGAGGCCCGCACCCGCATGCCGGTGGACGAGGTCAGCCTGGGCGACTTCGTGCTGGCGGGCGGCGAGGTCGCGGTCCTGGCGATCGTCGAGGCGGTCGGGCGGCTGCTGCCGGGGGTGCTCGGCAACGCCGACTCGGTGGCCGACGACTCCTTCGCCCCCGGCGCGATGGAGTCGCTGCTGGAGGGCCCCGTCTACACCAAGCCGCCGGTCTGGCGCGGCCGCGCCGTCCCGGAGATCCTGCTGTCGGGCAACCACGGCGCGATCGCCCGGTGGCGCCGCGACCAGGCGCTGCGGCGCACCGTGCGCAACCGTCCGGAACTGGCCGCGCGGCTGGACCCGGCGACGCTCGACGCGCAGGACCGCCGGGTGCTGGCCGAGGCCGGTTTTCCGGTGGACGGCGAGGATGTGGCACACTGAAACACCGCCGTGCGCGCGGGCGCCCGGCACACAGACTCCCATCAAGATCCACTTCGCGCGGCGCGACGCCCCCACCGCGTTCACCGGGGCCTCTCGACGCCGCGTATGACCATGAGGAACCGCTGTCATGCACACCCTGATCCGTGAGATCGAGCAGGCCACGCTGCGCACCGACCACCCGGCCTTCCGCCCGGGCGACACGGTCAAGGTGCACGCGCGCATCACCGAAGGCAAGGTCACCCGGATCCAGGTCTTCGAGGGCGTGGTGATCCGGCGGCAGGGCGGCGGCGCCCGCGAGACCTTCACCGTCCGCAAGGTCAGCAAGGGCGGCTACGGCGTCGAGCGCACCTGGCCGCTGAACAGCCCGCACATCGAGAAGATCGAAGTGGTCACCCGCGGCGACGTGCGCCGGGCCAAGCTGTACTACCTGCGCAACCTGCGCGGCAAGGCGGCCCGCATCAAGGAGAAGCGCGAATTCTGATCGCGCCCGCCGCTTCCCGACGCCCCGGACCGAGCTCCGGGGCGTCGGCCTGTTTCCTCCGGCATTTTCCTCCCAATACCGGGTAATCGCTTCGAATTCGTCTTGTGGGCGGTGGGCCCGTTCAGGAACCCTTCGAGGGGAACGGAGCGTTGCCCGCAGTGGCGGGGACGCGCGTCGGGCCCGGATCGGGCGCGACACGGTCCGGTGCGCGGTGCGACGGCGTCCGCGCCGATAGTCTTGCGCAAGGGATGACTGACGAGGACGATCGGAGAGACGTGCGATCGGAAGCCGAGGGCGCGGTGCCCGACGACAAGCAGACCGTGACCTCCGGTGCGGAAGGCGCTGGCGACACGTCCTCGGACGACGGGGAGAGCGGCGGCCGCAAGGAGCGCAAGCAGGGCTCCTTCTGGAAAGAGCTGCCGATCCTCATCGGGGTGGCGCTGATCCTCGCCCTGATCATCAAGGCGTTCGCCGTGCAGGCGTTCTATATTCCGTCCGCGTCGATGGAGAACACCCTGCAGATCGGCGACCGCGTCCTCGTCAACAAGATCGTCTACCATACCCGCGACGTGAAACGCGGCGACATCGTCGTGTTCAACGGCCTGGACTCCTGGGACCCCGAGGTCCAGGTGGAGGAGCCCGGCAACCCGGTCTCCCGGGCGCTGCGCGGCATCGGCCGGACCTTCGGCATGGTGCCCGGCGAGAAGGACTACATCAAGCGCGTCATCGGCGTCCCCGGCGACCACGTCAAGTGCTGCGACGCCCGCGGCCGCATCACCGTCAACGGCGTGCCGCTGGACGAGCGCTCCTACCTGTACACCGACCCCCTCACGGGCGAGCAGAACCGGCCGTCCAACGAGCCGTTCGACCACGTCGTCCAGCCCGGCCAGCTGTGGGTGATGGGCGACCACCGCGAGGTCTCCTCCGACTCGCGGGCCCACCGCGGCGACCCCGGCGGCGGCACCATCCCCACCAACCGCGTCATCGGCCGCGCCTTCGTGATCGTCTGGCCTCCGAAGCACATGGGCACCCTCCCGATCCCGAAGACCTTCGAACAGCCGGCGCTGCAGGCGGCCGGGGCGGCCCTGCCCGCCACCCCCTTCGCGCTCGGCCTCGCGGGCGCCGTCCCCATCACCTACCTCCACCGCCGCTACCGCCTACGCCGCCGGCGCTCCTGACCCGGCCACCGCACGGCCGTGAGGAATTTCAAGGCCGTCACCTCGACGACGCCCTGGGGCCCCGACGAAAGGTTGTTCAGACGGCCCGCGGGTCGCCCTGGGCTCCCGGTGTCGTCGCTCCGCCGCATCAGCTCGCAGCGATCCGCAGGTGCTCGAGCTCCATGTTGAGGCGCGGCTCCCAGATGGCCTTGACCAGCCGCCGTCTGGGGCGCCAGGGGCGCCGAGCCGTGGCGTGCCGGGATGCGGCACGCGGTGCAGAGCGCGATGCCAGTGCGGGCGGGGCCGACCCGAGCGATTACTTGCCCCTCGATGTCGTTGGTGTCCATCGGGGGC
This sequence comes from Actinomadura viridilutea, assembly GCA_003001795.1. GTDB lineage: Bacteria > Actinomycetota > Actinomycetes > Streptosporangiales > Streptosporangiaceae > Spirillospora > Spirillospora viridilutea. Next base: position 257,443 of record PVNI01000006.1, read on the forward strand.
TGCCGGTGCCGTCGCGGTGCCGGTTGATGCGGCCTCGGCGCGCCCAGTACCCGCCGCCGTCCGGGGGAACGACCGAATCTATGTGACGTAGATGTGGACCAGGTCGCCGGCGCCGGTGCTTGCAGCGGAGAAAGGTGTCGCCGGCGGCCCGGTGCCTGCCGCTGGCGGCGCCGTGGCGTGCCGGGATGCGGCACGCGGTGCAGAGCGCGATGCCAGTCAGTGCGAGCGGTCAGGCGGAGAGGGCCGATCGTTGTGTGCGGCGCAGAGCGATCACCTACGCCTCGATACGTCCGTCGGGGGCTGCGATACGGGCTGCTGGAGCGGTAGGGCATGCCGTCGGCGGGGTGCCGGTACGGGCATGACTCCCATTCCGGGCGCCAGGACGGGTGCAAGAGACGTACGCTGCGGACCATGAGAGGTCGTCCACTCCGCTACACCCCGCGCCGGGACGCCGGGTTGTACGCCTACGAGCGGGCGTTGGCGCACGCGGGCTTCAGCCCTGTGGCCGGTGTCGACGAGGCGGGCCGCGGCGCGTGCGCGGGCCCGCTGGTGGTCGGCGCGGTGATCCTGCCCGATGGGCGACGCGAGCGGATCGAAGGGCTGACCGACTCCAAACAGCTCACCCCGGCGCGCCGCGAGGAGCTGTACGACGAGATCGTCGAGCGGGCCGTGGCGTGGAGCACGGTGATCATCCCCTGCCACGACGTCGACCGGGTGGGGCTGCACCGGAGCAACGTCATGGGCATGCGGCGCGCGCTGGCGGCGCTGGAGCGGCGGCCCGCGTACGTGCTGAGCGATGGATTCGCCGTTCCCGGTCTGGACGTGCCGGGGCTGGCGGTCATCAAGGGGGACCAAGTGGCGGCATGCGTGGCGGCGGCCTCGATCGTGGCCAAGGTCACCCGTGACCGCATCATGATCGACTTGCACGAGCGTTACCCGGCCTATGGCTTCGATGTGCACAAGGGGTATGTGACGCGTGACCATTCAGCGGCTCTGGCCAGGTACGGGCCGTGTCCGGAGCATCGGTTCTCCTTCGTGAACGTGGGGCGCGCCGTGCGTAACAATGGTGGAGAGGCCATGGGGGAGGAGTCCGGGTACGGCCCCGCGGGGGAGATTCCCGGCGAGGGGCGGACGGAAGGGGCACGAGCGTGAGCGCCGAGGATCTCGAGAAGTACGAGACCGAGATGGAGCTGCAGCTCTATCGCGAGTACCGCGACGTCGTCGGCCTGTTCACCTACGTGGTGGAGACGGAGCGGCGGTTCTATCTCACCAACTCGGTGGACCTGCAGGTGCGCAGCTCCGACAACGGCGAGGTGTTCTTCGAGGTCACCATGCAGGACGCCTGGGTCTGGGACATGTACCGTCCTGCGCGCTTCGTCAAGAACGTCCGCGTCGTCACGTTCAAGGACGTCAACATCGAGGAACTCGCCAAGAGCGACTTCGAACTGCCGGCGGCCCACTGAGCCCACCGGACCGCACGAACTGCCGGGCATTGTCGGCCGACTCAGCAAGACGGACATCACTTTCTCTCCGATCCCGCCTCTCCACCCCACCGCGAGCCTCCAGGCCACAGGGCTGCGAGCAGGCTGCTCCAAGGCCGTCTCCGCGGACTCACCGCATGTCCGGTGAGCGGGTCCGGTGCGGCTCGATCGTCCATGGGGACCGCTGACCGTGTCGGGCTGGGCGAGCTCCAACGTGGTCGGCGGCGATGCCGTCGATCCGCTCGGCGCCGTGGCGCGTGGCGTACAGGCTCTGGCGTAGATCGGCTGCGAGGCTCTGGCCAGGGCTCGGGGCCGTGAGCGGGCTGCTTCATGGTCGTCTCCGGCGACTCGCCGCACGCTAGGCGAGAGGGTCCGGCGCGGCTCGATCGTCCATGGGGGATCGCCTGATCGCGTCGGGCTGGGCGAGCTCCAACGTGGTCGGCGGCGATGCCGCTGGCCCGCTCGGCGGCCCGCTGGGGGGAACGGGCGTTCATACCTGGCGAAGATGGACGACCCGCTGCACATCGTGTGGTCTCGTCCCCTCCCAGAAGGTGCGGAGCCGTCCACGGTGACGGTGTCGCGCGGCGGGACGCTGGTTCGTGCCCATCCTGGTCGAGGAGAACATCCCGCCCGCCTGCCCCGGTCGAGCCGGCTGTGGGGTGGAGCTGGTATCACCTGCCTGGTGACGCTGTCCACCGGGGAGAGGATCGACAACCCCAGGCATGAGCGCCGGGACCGGCGCAGGCTCGCCAAGGCGCAGCGTGCCCGGTCCCGTACAGCCAAGGGCAGCGTGAACCGGGACAAGACCCGACGGCGGGTCGCCCGCATCGCCGACCGGTGCCGCGACGTTCTGCACAAGATCACCACTCGGCTCGTCCGTGAGAACCAAACGGTCGTGATCGAGGACCTGACCGCCCGCACCATGGTCCGCAACCGCTCGCTGGCCCGCGCCATCTCCGATGCGGCGTGCCGTCAGCTGCGGTCGATGTCGGACTACAAGTGCGACTGGTACCGGCGCGAACTGGTCACGGTTGACCGGTGGTTCCCTTCCTCCAAGCTGTGCTCGGCGTGCGGCACCTTGCGGGACGAGATGCCGCTGAACGTCCGGAGGCGGGAATGCGCCTGCGGCGCGGTCCACGACCGCGATGTGAACGCGGCCAAGAACGTGCTCGCCGCCGGGCTGGCGGACAGGCAGAACGCCTGTGGAGCTGGTGTGAGACCTCAACGAGAGTCCTCTCGGACGAGGCGGCTGGCTGTGAAGCAGGAAGGCCGACCGGCGACCTTTGAAGGCCCCGCCTTTAGGCCGGGGGAGGAAGTCAACTGCGGCTATTTCGGCTGTTTGGCGGACTTGGTGAGGCGCCAGCCGCCGGAGCAGCGTTCGACGAAGCCGCCGGCGGCCAGGAGGCCGAGCTTGCCGTTGACCGTGGCCAGGTCCACGCCCGCCTTGACGGCGATCTGGGCCGGGCCCGCGGCGCCCCTGGCGGGGAGGGCTTCCAGGACGGCGCGGGCGGTGGGCTCCAGACGGTCGCGGGGGAGCACGGGGCCGGACGGGACCGGGGCCAGGTCGTCGCCGATCCGGCCGACCGCCTCGATGATCTCCTCGGAGCGGGTGACCAGTGTCGCGGACGGGTCGTCTCGGAGCAGTTTGTGGCAGCCCACCGATGTCCGGGAGTCGACCGGGCCGGGAACCGCCATGAGGACGCGGCCCAGCCTGCGGGTCCAGGCGGCGGTGCTGAGGGCCCCGCTGCGCGCCTCGGCTTCGACGACCACCGTGCCGCGGCACAGCGCCGCGATGACCCGGTTGCGGACGAGGAAGCGCAGGCGGTGCGGTTCCACGCCCGGCGGGGACTCGCTGACGAGCAGCGTGCGGCGGGCGATCTCGGCGAACAGCCCGTCGTTGGACGCCGGATACGGCACGTCCACGCCGTTGGCGAGCACCGCGATCGTCGGGCCGTCGGCCGCCAGGGCGCCCCGGTGGGCGGCCGCGTCGATGCCGAGCGCCCCTCCCGAGACCACCGTCCAGCCGCGTTCGGCCAGGTCGGCGGCGAATCCGGCGGCCAGCCGCAGGCCGTAGGACGAGGCCGCGCGGGATCCGACCATGGCCACCGAGCGCAGGCACGTGTTGCGCAGGTCGCCGGGGCCGCGCAGCCAGAGCGCGTAAGGGCGCTCCCCGCCCAGATCGTCCAGCGTGGTGGGCCATTCCGGGTCGCCCGGGCAGAGCAGACGGCCGCCCAGCCGTTCGCAGATTTCCAGGTCGCGTCCGGGGTCTGCGGCGGCCGACCGGATACGCCAGTGTTCGACTCGGCGGACGACGCGTTCGGAGAGCAGGTCTCCGGGGATGTCGCCGGTGCGGATCGCCTCGACGGCCCCGACCGGGCCGAGGCGGTCGATGACGCGGTTGAGCAGGGCGTCGCCCGGTTCGGCCGTGGCGGTCAGGGCGGCCCTGGCCAGACGTTCGTCGGTCATGACCGCCTCACCGTCCACAGGGCGAGCGCGCCTCCGACGTCGTCCTCGGAGGGCTGGTCGCGTCCGGCGAGATCGGCGATCGTCCAGGCCACTCGCAGCACGCGGTCCAGCCCGCGGGCGCTGAGCGTGCCGTTCTGCAGGGCCTCGTCGGCGGCGCGCATCGCCTCCGGCGCCGGAGTGAACCGGCGGCGCAGCTCCGGGCCGGGGATCTCGGCGTTGGACCGCCACGGGGTGTCGGCCAGGCGTTTGCGGGTCCGCTCGCGGGCCTCCTGGACGCGTTCGGCGACGACCTGGCTGGACTCGGCGAACTCCAGGTCGTACCGCAGTTCGGCGCGGCTGGCCGGCACCAGTTCCAGCTTCAGGTCGATCCGGTCGAGCAGCGGTCCGGAGATCTTGGACTGGTATTTGCGTCGGACGCCGGGCGCGCACGAGCAGTCGATCTGCTTGGCCGCCGCGCACGGACACGGGTTGGCGGCCAGCACCAGCGTGAACCTGGCGGGGAACGTGGCCGTGCCCTCCGTGCGGGAGATCCGCACCACTCCCTCCTCCAGCGGTTGACGCAGCGCGTCCAGAACCCCGTTGTGGAACTCGGGCGCCTCGTCGAGGAAGAGGATGCCGCGGTGGGCCAGGGAGACCGCGCCGGGTTGCAGCGTGCGGCCGGAACCGCCTCCGACCATGGCCGACCGGGTGGCGGTGTGATGCGGCGCGTAGAACGGCGGCCTGGTGATCAGCGGCTGATCGGGCGGCAGGGTGCCCGCGACCGAGTGGAGCGCGGTGACCTCCAGGGCCGCCTCCGGCTCCAGCGGCGGCAGCAGTGTGGGGAGGCGTTCGGCCAGCATCGTCTTGCCGCAGCCGGGCGGGCCGCAGAAGTACAGGTGATGGCCGCCGGCCGCGCTGATCTCCAGCGCGCGGCGGGCCTCGGCCTGGCCGCGCACGTCCGCCAGGTCCAGACCGGGACGCGCCGCTCGGCCGCCCAGGGCGAGCCCTTCGGGAGCGGCGCGGACGGGAAGCTCCTCGTCGTCCTCCTCTTCCTCGATCGGCGGCGGCTCGTCGCGCAGCATGCACAGCAGCCCCCGCAGCGACCGCACCGCTATCACCCGCAGGTCGGGGACCAGTTCGGCTTCCGCGGCGTTGGCGTGCGGCACGACCACGGTGCGGCAGCCCGCGTTGGCGGCCGCCAACGCCGCGGGCAGCACGCCCGGGATGGCGCGGACCCGGCCGTCCAGCCCGAGCTCACCGATCATCACCAGCTCCGCGCACGACCGCGGCGGAACGGACTCGGCCGCCGCGAGCAGCGCGACGGCGATGGCCAAGTCGAAGGTCGAGCCGCGTTTCGGCAGGCTGGCGGGGAAGAGCGACACGGTGACGTGCCGGTTGGGCCAATCCTCACCCGAATTGAAGACGGCGGCCCGCACGCGGTCGCGCGCCTCGTTCAGCGCGGCGTCGGGCAGGCCCACCAGGTGCAGCCCCGGGACGCCGCTCGTGATCGCGGCCTCCACATCGATGACGAAGCCGTCCACTCCCACCAGGGACACCGAACGGGTTCTGGCGAGGGTCAATCAGCACACCCCCCGCACGTGCTCTACCGAGAAACCGCAGCTTTCGGCGTGCGGGGCGCCACCGCCGAGGCGTCTGGCCCGTCTATGGCGCGGGTCGTGTTCATCGGCTGGAGCAGGCCGGCGCTTTCCGAAAACCGCGCCGGCGATCCAGGAGACGCCTCTGCCGCGGGATACCGCCCGGTGCGGCGGCGTACACGGGGTCAAGCCGAGGACGTCGATCCGGACGTCGGCGCCGCGGACGCGGTGCTCGGCGGCCCAGCGCCCGGCCAGCCGCCGCAGCCGCGCGGCCTTGTCGGGCGTGATCGCCTCCAGCGGGGCGCCGAAGGCCGCCGTGCTGCGGGTCTTCACCTCACAGACGACGTGACGCCGCCCGTCATACGCGACGATGTCCAGCTCGCCCTCCGGGCACCGCCAGTTGCGGTCGAGGATCGTCCAGCCCAGCCGGGTCAGGTAGGCCGCCGCGGCGTGCTCGCCGCGCCGTCCGAGAGCCGCGTTGTCGGTCACAGGATCACCTCCGTGTTCTCACGGTGACGCGGCGTCACTGCGGGCGGAAGGTGAACCGGATTCTGTGGAAAAGTCGGCGGGAAGATCACGAGAGCGGCGGTGCGCGCTTGCCTTCGCGGCGTCCGTGGCGCAGCGTGACGGCTGTGAACGCCGACGACGCTTCCGTCCCCTCCGCAGTGCCGCGAGAAGTGCTGGAGGACTTCGAGCGGCATCTGCGGGTCGAACGAGGACTGTCGCCGCATACTCTGCGGGCTTATCTCGGCGACATTCGCGACCTGAGCCGTTACGCCGCCGAAGTGGGGGCATCCGGGTTGGACGGCATAGACGTCGCACTTCTCCGCGCCTGGCTGGCCAGGCAGCATGCTCACGGCCGCTCGCGCGCGACCCTGGCGCGCCGGACCGCCGCAGCGCGGACCTTCACCGCCTACCTGTTCCGGCGGGGGCTCCTTGCGGACGACCCGGGCCTGCTCCTTGGCACGCCTAAGCAGCCGCGAGACCTCCCCACGGTGCTGACGCAGGACCAGGCCGCCCGCCTGCTGGACGACCTACGGGGCGAGGGGCCCATAGGTCTGCGCGACCGCGCCGTCCTGGAGATGCTCTATGCCACGGGCGTGCGGGTCAGCGAGCTATGCGGCCTGGATATCGACGACCTGGACACCGAACGCCAGACCGTGCGCGTCCTGGGAAAGGGCGACAAGGAGCGCACGGTGCCGGTGGGTGATCCTGCCGCGCGAGCAGTCCAGGAGTGGCTTCGGCACGGCCGCCCGGCGCTGGCCACAGAGCACAGCGGACCTGCCCTTTTCTTGGGGGCGCGCGGCGGTCGCCTCCATCCCACCAGCGCGCGGCGCATCGTCCATTCCCGCATCGCCGAAGCGGGCGACATGCCGGATGTCAGCCCGCACGGGTTCCGGCATACTGCCGCGACGCACCTTCTCGAGGGCGGAGCCGATCTGAGGAGCGTGCAAGAGATGCTCGGGCACGCGTCCCTGCAGACGACGCAGATTTACACCCGGGTGTCCGTCGAACGGCTCAAGCAGGTCCACCGCCAAGCCCATCCTCGCGGCACCGCATGATCTTGCCCTGTCTCCCAGCCGCAGCGGGTCGAGCCGCAGGGTGCTTCCGTCTGCCTGGGGGAGATCAGGCCCTCGCCTGCGGTTCGTGGCGATCTCGTTGATCAGCGCGCAGACGTCGTCCTGATCGACGCCGCCCTCGAGCCTGGGCGCCATCCTGCCGGCCACCACGGCGTCGACCGGATCGCGGCCTTGCTGTCTACTTCCACCACGCCGCATGGACCGATCACGACGTGATCCAGGTCTGCGCGGTCGACAGGCTGATCGAGAGCTCGGTCGTGCGGGATCGGCGCCTGGGCGGGAACGCGGCGTGGCGTCCCCGCCCCTGGCGGCCTGCTTTCGCGACATGGCCGGCTCCGGAAACGCGTAGCGCATAGGGGGCGTTGCCGGAGGACGGTCGCGAGCCCGAAGGCGCGACCGTCCGGGCGAAAGGTCAGCGGGCTCGGCGTTGGCGGCGTTCTCTCGCCAGGTCGATCACGCCCGGGGGAGGGCGGCGCATGGACGGACGGGAACGGCCATAGCGCCAACCCAGGCTCAGGAGAAAGGCGAGCACCATCCCGGCCAGTGCGCCGCCACCTGCGGTCGTGGCGTAAGCCCGAAGATCCATACCGGGAGAGGCGACGGAGCGCGGCGGGGCCGACGGCTGCGACCGGGGGCGCGGGGTCGGCGTCCAGTACGGCAGCAGGCGGACGTTCGGACGCACCAGGCGCAGCGGGTCGAGGTAGAGCGACCCGCGTATCAGCCCCCAGTGCAGGCATGTGACCGCGCAGTGCTGCCAGGTGGTCTCCACGGTGCCGATGAGGGTGCCGGCGCCCACCTGGCGTCCTCGGTCCACGGCGGGGCGCACGGGCAGGTAGGTGGTGCGCAGTGCCCCGTGGGTGACCGCCACGATTCCTCGGCCTGCGAGACGCCCCGCATACGAGACTCGGCCCGCGGCGGCCGCGTAGACAGGCTGGCCTGGTTCGGCCGCCAGGTCGACGCCGCGATGACCGGCGCCCCACGGGGACGCGGGTGCGGAGAACAACCGCACAACCCGGGGTGCGGGCGGCCCCAAAGGCCATCGCCAATGGCCCGACAAGGCCGGAGGGGTGCTTCTCGTGGGTGGCGGGCGGCGGGGCAGAGCTGGTGTGGCCGTGTCCGGCCGCGGAGGGCGGTTCGGTTCGCCTGTCGGCGGAGACGACGTGCTGCCGTCGGTCCCCGCTAAGGGGGCATCGCGGCCGGTCGGGTGGGATGCGTGCACAGCGCCGCTCCGGGCGACTGCCGGGGCGGAGGGTCGAGTCAGCGCGGCGGAGGCGGCGGTGGTGGGGGAGACGAGGGCCGCCAGAGTGGTGCAGGTGACCAGGATGCTGACTAGGCTCATGCCCGGCAGCCTGCTCCCCCTGATCCGAGGGTCGCCAGACCCGGTCGCGCATGTGGATAACCGCCGCCAGCCGAGGGCCGCCGGTGCGGCCCGGTCCACCCGTGCGCACGACATCCCGTAGACTTGGGCAACGGCCGTGTGGGTGCTCACCTGGACGGCCGAATACACGCGCCCGTCAGCCACCAGTTCCACGACCGGTGGGGCGCGGCCGCTCGGTCCGTCACCCGTTGGCGGCGTGGCCGTGTCGCGGGCGCAGGAGGACAACCGAGACGAGGCCCGGCGGCGACCGGGCCGGACAGGAGATTGCGGGCCATGGCACCCGTCGTCACCATGCGGCAGCTGCTCGAGAGCGGCGTTCACTTCGGCCACCAGACCCGTCGGTGGAACCCGAAGATGAAGCGCTTCATCTTCACCGAGCGCAACGGCATCTACATCATCGACCTGCAGCAGTCGCTGTCGTACATCGACCGCGCCTACGAGTTCGTCAAGGAGACGGTCGCGCACGGCGGCACGATTCTGTTCGTCGGCACCAAGAAGCAGGCCCAGGAGGCCATCGCCGAGCAGGCCACCCGGGTCGGCATGCCCTACGTGAACCAGCGCTGGCTGGGCGGCATGCTCACCAACTTCTCGACCGTCCACAAGCGGCTCACCCGGCTCAAGGAGCTGGAGGAGATCAACTATGACGACGTGGCCGGGTCCGGCATGACCAAGAAGGAGCTGCTGGGCCTGCGCCGCGAGAAGGACAAGCTGGAGCGCACCCTCGGCGGCATCCGCGACATGGCCAAGGTGCCCAGCGCCGTGTGGATCGTCGACACCAAGAAGGAGCACATCGCCGTCAACGAGGCCAAGAAGCTCGGCATCCCGGTGGTGGCGATCCTCGACACCAACTGCGACCCGGACGAGGTCGACTACCCGATCCCCGGCAACGACGACGCCATCCGCAGCGTCAGCCTGCTGACCCGCGTCGTGGCCGACGCGGTCGCCGACGGGCTGATCGCGCGCGCCGGCGCCGCGACCGGCGGGGAGGAGAAGCCGGCCCCCGGCGCCTCCGCCGAGCCCCTGGCCGAATGGGAGCGCGAGCTGCTGGAGAGCGGCCAGACCCCGAGCGCCGAGGCCAAGGACGCCGCGTCCAAGGAGGGCCAGACCCCTGCCGAATCCGCCGCCGAGGGCAAGAGCGGCGAGGCCGCGGGAGCCTGACGACGGGGAGCTCCCGGGCGCCGACGTCGCGCGGCTCCCGGGGGCCCGTCTCCACCAAGCCTTACGTCCCACCACGACAGAGACGAAGAGAGCGATGGCGAACTTCACCACCGCGGACGTCAAGCGGCTCCGCGAGCTGACCGGCTCGGGCATGATGGCCTGCAAGAACGCGCTGACCGAGGCCGAGGGCGACTTCGACAAGGCCGTGGAGATCCTGCGGCTCAAGGGCGCCAAGGACGTCGGCAAGCGCGCCGAGCGCACCGCGGCCAACGGCCTGATCGCCGAGCACTTCAACGGCACCGGCGACGGCGCGATCCTCGAGCTGAAGTGCGAGACCGACTTCGTCGCCAAGAACGCCGAGTTCATCGAGCTGGCCAACCGCATCGTCGCGTTCGCGGCGGGCAGCGACGTGGCCGACGCCGCGGGCCTGCTCGGCGCCGAGATCGAGCCGGGCAAGACCGTGGAGGCGCTGATCCAGGAGGCCAGCGCCAAGATCGGTGAGAAGCTGGAGCTGGGCCGCTACGCCCACTTCACCGGCGCCTACGTGGCCAGCTACCTGCACAAGTCGGACCCGTCGCTGCCGCCGACCACCGGCGTGCTGGTCGAGCTGGACAAGGAGAACGCCGAGGTCGCCAAGGACGTCGCGCAGCAGATCGCGGCGATGGCGCCCAAGTACCTCACCCGCGACGACATCCCCGCCGACGTGATCGCCAAGGAGCGGGAGCTGGCCGAGCGGCTGACCCGCGAGGAGGGCAAGCCCGAGAAGGCGATCCCGAAGATCGTCGAGGGCCGGGTCAACGCCTACTTCCGCGACTTCGTCCTCCTGGAGCAGGCGTTCGTCAAGGAGCCCAAGAAGACCATCGCCAAGGTCCTCGACGAGGCCGGCGTCACGGTCAAGCGGTTCGCCCGGTTCAAGGTCGGCCAGGCCTGACGCCCGTCTCGCAGGGACGGCGGGACCAGGGACCCGGGGCCGGGCGGAAGGACGCGCCTCGTACGCGCCCCCGGCTCGCGGGACCTCCGCGCAGACTCGGATCCGGCCGGACAACGGCAGCGCGTCCCGGCCCGGATCCGGTCGGCGCGACCGCCCCGGCAGGACGGCGACGGACGATCCCGAGCGACAGCAGCATCTTGGGCCCTGGGCGACGCGGGACCCCGCACGGGCACCGTGTCCCCAGGGGGCGCCGCCCGGTCGAAGCCACGGCCGGGCGTGCATCCTGAATACAGGGGCCTGCTTCCCTCGGACAGGGGTCCGGAGCCTCAGAGGGAAGCCCGGTCCCCGAGGGAGGGCTCGATCACCGGGAAATCTCCCGGATTCTGGGGAACCCTTGAGGGAAGCCCTGGAAGCATGCGAGGCAGGGCATGCCGACACGAACCAGCAGACGCCGCAGCGAGGAGGCCGCCGACGTGCAGGAGACACCGACCACTGACACGACGGCGGCCTCGTCGTCCACGCTCCGTCCGAACCGCGCCGGCTGGAAGCGTGTGCTGTTGAAGCTGTCCGGCGAGGCGTTCGCCGGCGCCGAGCCGCTCGGCATCGACCCCGCGGTCGTGCAGCACGTCGCCGAGGGCGTCGCCGAGGCGGTGCGCGTGGGCGTGCAGGTCGCGGTGGTCTGCGGCGGCGGCAACATGTTCCGCGGCGCGGCGCTGGCCGAACGGGGCATGGACCGGGCGCGCGCCGACTACATGGGCATGATCGGCACGGTCATCAACTGCCTGGCGCTCCAGGACTTCCTGGAGAAGATCGGCCTGGACACGCGGGTGCAGACCGCGATCACCATGAGCCAGGTCGCCGAGCCGTACATCCCGCGCCGCGCCATCCGGCACCTGGAGAAGGGCCGCGTGGTCATCTTCGGCGCGGGGCTGGGCCAGCCGTTCTTCTCCACCGACACCACCGCCGCCCAGCGCGCGCTGGAGATCGGCGCCGACGCGGTGCTCAAGGCGACGCAGGTGGACGGGGTGTACGACGCCGACCCGCGCAAGAATCCGGACGCGGTCAAGTTCGACCGGCTGGACTACGCCGAGGTGCTGCAGCGGGGCCTGAAGGTCATGGACGCCACGGCCATCAGCCTCTGCATGGACAACGCGCTGCCCATCGTGGTGTTCGACCTGATGGGGCAGGGCAACATCGTCCGGGCCGTCCGGGGTGAGAAGATCGGCACACTGGTCACTCAGGCCGACGGCTGACGCGACGCGCGCCGCGCCGTCCGGGCGCCGGACGACCGGGGCCGGGCGGGGCGCGCGGGACGCCCGGTCCCGGGAAAGCTGCGGATCAGTGGCCCCGAGGACCGGCGGATCAGGCGACAATGGCTAGGTGGCAAGGGCCGACTAGGTGACATGGGAGTCGAAGTGATCGACGAGACCCTCCTCGAAGCCGAGGAGAAGATGGAGAAGGCGGTCGCGGTCGCCAAGGAGGACTTCCAGGCCATCCGCACCGGCCGCGTCACTCCCGCCATGTTCAACAAGATCACAGCGGAGTACTACGGGACGCCGACGCCGATCAACCAGCTGGCGTCGTTCCGACTGCCCGAACCTCGCTTGGTCATCGTCGAGGTCTTCGACAAGAGCTCCATGGCCGCGGTGGAGAAGGCGATCCGCGAGAGCGATCTCGGCGTGAACCCGACCAACGACGGCAAGGTCATCCGGGTGGTCTTCCCCGAGCTGTCGGAGGAGCGGCGGCGGGAGTTCATCAAGGTCGCCGGGGCCAAGGCGGAGGAGGGCCGGGTGGCCATCCGCAACATCCGCCGCCGCGCCAAGGAGACCCTCGACAAGCTGGCCAAGGACGGCGAGGCGGGCGAGGACGAGGTCCGGCGCGCCGAGAAGGAGCTCGACGACGTCACGCACCGCTATGTGGCGCAGATCGACGAGCTTCTCGAACACAAGAAGGCGGAGCTGCTCGAGGTTTGATGGAGCTGGACGAGACCGGAGAGCCGTCGGGCTCGCCGGCCGACCCGCACGTGTCCTCCGGTCCCACTGGCCCAGCGGAGGACGCGCCCTCGCCGGACCCGGCGGGGGGCGCGCACTCCCCGGACCCGTCCGGGGACGCGTCATCGGACGCCGCCTCGGGGCAGACGCCCACGCCCAAGAAGCGCAAGATGGGCCGCAACCTGCCGGTCGCGGTCGGCGTGGGCGTGCTGCTGGGCGGCGTGGTGCTGGCGTCCCTCTACACCGTCAAGGAGATCTTCCTCGGCGTCCTGGTCGCCTTCCTCCTCGTCGGGCTGCACGAGCTGAACGGGGCGTTCGCCACGCGCGGCATCCGCGCCCCGTGGATCCCCATCGCCGTCGGGGCGGTCGCCACCGCCGTCGCCTCGTACGCGTCGGGGCCGACGGGTCTGGTGGCGGCCGCGGCGCTGACCGTTCTGGCGGTGCTGGTGTGGCGGATGCCGGGCGGCGCCGACGGGTACGTCCGCGACGCCACCGCCGGCGTGTTCCTGGTCGGCTACCTGGTGGTCATGGGCGGCATCGTCGCCCTGCTGCTGCGGCCCTCCGACGGCGACCACCGGATCGTCGTGTTCGTCGCGGTGGCCATCGCCTCGGACATCGGCGGCTTCTTCGCGGGCTCGTTCTTCGGCAGGCACAAGCTGGCCCCGGCCATCAGCCCCAAGAAGACGTGGGAAGGCGCGACCGGCTCGGCCGTCGCGTGCATGGCGGTGGGCGCGTGGCTGGTGTGGTGGCTGCTGGACGGGCACGCCTGGCAGGGGGCCCTGCTCGGCGCCGCCGCCGTCGTCACCGCCACGGTGGGCGACCTCATCGAATCGCAGATCAAGCGGGACCTCGGCATCAAGGACATGGGCACCCTGCTGCCCGAGCACGGCGGCGTCATGGACCGCCTCGACTCCCTGATCGCCACCCTCCCCGTGGCGTGGCTCCTCTTGGAGCTCTTCGTCCCCTCCACCTGACGCGGATTCCCCCCGAGGGCGCCCGGCGCGGGGGCGCCCCCGGGGCGGATGCTCAGGAGACGACCCAGGAACGACCCTGCTTGGCCAGGCGGCGCACCAGCGCGTCGCTGCCCTCGTTCTTGGCGTACCGGTACTCCTCGGCGGTGATGGGCACCAGCCACAGCCACCGCACCGGATCCCCGCCGATGGACAGCCCCGCCAGCCCCGGGGGCACCGGCCCCGAGAGGCGGCTCGGGTCTTCCAGGAGCAGCACGCCCTCCCATTGGGACTTCTCGCTGTTGAGGGGGAACGTGTGCGCCTGGTGGTACCACTTGACCACGTCGCCGGGGGCGAACCAGGTCACCGAACGCCACGGATACTGCGACAGCCACGGGAAGATGCTGCCCGCGCGCTGACTGGGCAGGGTCGTGGCCACGGCCAGCTCGATCCTGCTGTGGGGGGAGACGTCGTCCTCGTACAGCTCGATCGTGGGCATCCGCTGGCGGCTCATGCCGACAGTGCTGAGCACCGTGTAGTCCCGGCCGTCCTGGACGGGACGTTCGGAGACGCCGACGGTGGGCGCCACGCCGCTCTTCCCTCCGGGATGCTGGCGGCCGACGTCATGCCAGTAGTGGCCGCCCGGGCCGAGACGCTGCAGGAGGTGCCCGAGCACCGACTGCTGGAAGTCGGCCCAGGAGCCCTCCTTGGCGCAGATCTCCCAGTGCTCCCGCGCGCGCTTGATGCGAGGGGTGAACTCGTCGATCTCGTCGTCGAGCGGGAAGGCGTACGGGCTCTTCCGCTTGACGTCACGGCTGTAACCGGGGATGCCGCGGCTCATGTCGGACCAGCCCGGGATGACGCACAGCAGCTCGCCCGCCTCCATGACGGCGACGCCGTCGCCCTCCTCGAACCACACCACGTCCAGGGACCCGGCAGGCACCGGTTCGCGTCCTTCGGGGTGACGCACGTGCGAAGCGGGCATGAGCGGCGCCAGCCCCGCCTCGACCCGTGAACGGTCCAGTTCGGCGGGGGCCTTCTGGTGGTTGGCGAGCCACGCGGCCCCGACCACGTTGCCGCGGACGTCCTTGAGGTAGGCCGCGGTGACCACCCCGTCGGATTCGATGACGAGACGGCGGCTCCCGTAGGGGCTGACCTCGGACAGAACAGTCGTGGCGGCTGTAGCGGACCCCCTGCGCAATACCGACATGATCGAGACCTTAGCCGCCCCCAGGGCCGTGCGCAGGCATGTCGAGACCACGGGCACCAGTGCGCGGCCCGAGAGGCGCGGGCGGCCGGGGCACCGGGCGATGTTTGCGACACTGGAACCACCATGTCTGCCACCGCCGAACCTGCCGCCGCCGAGACCGCCGGGACGAGGACGCCCGCGAAGCTCGTCTTCGCGGCGCCCCGCAGGGCCAAGCCGCCGCGCCACCTGGCGGACCTCACCCCCGCCGAACGCCGGGAGGCCGTCGCCGCGCTCGGCGAGAAGCCGTTCCGGGCCGACCAGCTGTCCCGCCACTACTTCGCCCGTCTGGTCGACGACCCGGCGCAGATGACCGACCTGCCCGCCGCCACACGGGAGCGGCTGACGGCGGAGCTGCTGCCTACCCTGCTCACCCCCGTGCGGGAGCTGTCGTGCGACGGGGGCACGACGTTGAAGACGGTCTGGAAGGCCTTCGACGGCGTGCTGTTCGAATCCGTGCTGATGCGCTACCCCGATCGCGCCACCATGTGCGTGTCGTCTCAGGCGGGCTGCGGCATGAACTGCCCGTTCTGCGCCACCGGCCAGGCGGGGCTCACCCGCAACCTGTCCACCGCCGAGATCGTCGAGCAGGTCACGGCGGGGGCGCGCGCCATGGCCGCCGGCCGCATCCCGGGCGGGCCGGGACGCGTCTCCAACATCGTCTTCATGGGCATGGGGGAGCCTCTGGCCAACTACAAGGCCGTCCTGGGGGCCATCCGGCGCATCACCGACCCCAGCCCGCGCGGGCTCGGCATCTCCCAGCGCGCCGTCACCGTCTCCACGGTGGGGCTCGTCCCCGCCATGGAGAAGCTGGCCGCCGAGGGACTGTCCGTGCGGCTCGCGGTGTCCCTGCACGCCCCCGACGACGAGCTGCGCGACGAGCTCGTGCCGGTCAACAACCGGTGGAAGGTGCGCGAGGTGCTGGACGCGGCCTGGGCCTACGCCGACCGCACCGGCCGCCGCGTCTCCATCGAGTACGCCCTGATCAAGGACGTCAACGACCAGGCGTGGCGGGCGGATCTTCTCGGAAGGCTCTTGCGCGGGCACCTCGTCCACGTCAATCTGATCCCGTTGAACCCCACGCCGGGATCCAAGTGGACCGCCTCCCGGCCCCGGGACGAGCGCGAGTTCGTCCGCCGGCTGGAGGCGCACGGGGTGCCGGTCACGGTTCGCGACACCCGAGGGAGAGAGATCGACGGGGCCTGCGGCCAGCTGGCCGCGACCACCGGGAAGTAGCGGGCCCGAAGGGACGCCGCGCCGTCTCCGGGCGAGGCGGCCCCGGACGGCGCCGCTCGGACGCACGCTGAGGAGTCCGGTGCCGTGAAGACGGGGATGCGCCTGCCGGTGGCGTTGCGCGGGTACGACCGCGCCCAGGTGGACGGACTGCTGCGCAGGATCGGCGACGCCCTGCAGGGCCGCACGGTCGTGACCGCGGACGAGGTGCGCCGGACCCGTTTCGACATCGTCCTGCGCGGCTACGAGACGCGCGCGGTGGACGAGCTGCTGCGCGAATGCGTCCTGGAACTGCAGGCCGCGGCGCCGATCGGGCGGCGCCCGCGGCGGCCCCGGGTGCACACCGGGTGGCTCATCACGTGGATCCAGAACGCTCGGTTCTCCGGCTCGGGCGTGCGCGCGGGATACGACGTGCGGGACGTGGACGCGTTCCTCGACCGCGTCATCGACGGGCTGCGCGGCGTGGCGCCGCCGGTGACCGCCCGGGATGTCCGCGAAAGCGTCTTTCGCACGGTCCGCCTGGGGCCGGGCTACGACGAACGCGAGGTCGACGAGTTCCTGGTCCAGCTCGCGGGCGCGCTCGAAGCCCGCTGACGCGGTTATCCACAATCTCCGCGGGCCCTGGTCAACACCCCGCGGCACGCGCGACGCTACGTGACATGGACCACTTCACCGTTCAACGTCAGCGGCTGCGCTCCATGTTCGGCGTCTTCTTCGGCCCCGAAGTCATCGAGGCGATCCTGGCGCTCGTCCGGCCCGCGCTGCGCCTCGGCCCGGACGGCGCGGCGGCGGTGCGGTTCGGCGGCACGCCGCTGCTGCCCGCCGGCGCGCCGTGGCCGACCTGGAACGGCCGCCCGCTCGACTTCCTCTGCGCGGTCGACTTCGGTGAGCTGGCCGCGGTTCTGAAAGTCCCCGGCCTGCCCACCGAAGGGCAGGCCGCCCTCTACTACGCCAGCGCCATCCCCCGCCCCTGGGGGGACGAGCCCGGCCAGCGCGACGGCTGGCGGCTCCTCACCGGTGACCTCGTGGAGGCCGAGCCGCCCGAAGGCACGGTGTCGTACCCGTCCCGAACCCTGCGGGCGGCGCCGCTCCTCTCCCTCCCCGCACCCCAGGAGCCCGTCCTGCGGCAACTGGAGAACACCTACAGCGGGACCCTCCAGGTGTACGAGCAGTTGCACGCCGCCTGGCTGCAGCACACATGGCCGGACGACACCCCCGCGCACCAGATCGGCGGATGGCCGGCGCTCGTCCAAGGCCCCCTCGACCCCGGAAGCCGCCGCACGTCGGAAGAACGCGCCCCCGGCACCTCGTCGTCGTCCGGTGACGACGAGGGCGCCGCCGCCGAGGATTGGGACCTCCTCCTGCAGCTCGACTCGGATCCCGGCCTCGACTGGCATTGGGGCGATCCCGGTCGCGTCTACGTCAGCATCTGCCGGGACCAGCCCCTCCACGACGCGTGGCTCACCCTCCAAGCCACCTGACCGTGAACCGGACCTCCAGCGTCGCGTCCGCACGCTCCTCGGTCACGGACGGTTGCGGCGGGCCGCGATGTAGACGAGGGCCACCGCCGCGGACCACAGCGCCAGGTGGACGGCGAGTCCGGGGAAGGCCGTGACGAGCCCGTCGGGGCCGTCGTGCGCCGCGCGCAGCCACTCCACCATCGGCACGGCCGCCCACGACAGCGGGCTCATGCTGAGCAGCAGAGCGGCGGTCACGCCGCCGAGCAGCGTGAGCAGCGAGAGGCCCGGATGCGGCACGACGGCCCGGCTGGCGCACGCGCCCAGCACCGTCGCGCAGGCCGCCACGAGCGCGTTCAGCGCCGCGCCCGCCAGCACGGCGCCGCCGACGCCGGCCGACAGCGCCTGGGCCGTCGGCACGGCGAGCAGCAGGCCGGTGAGGCACAGGTTCACCGCGTACGCGGCGACCGGCCCGGCGAGCACGTGCGCCAGCCGAGACGGCGCGGCGGTCTCCGACAGAGCGCGCTGCTCGTCAGGCTGGGTGTCCAGCAGCAACCGAGCCGTCCACGCCCACACGGGGAATGCGAACGCCGCCACGTCCCCGAACGTCCCCGTGGCCAGCCTGCGCGCGTCGTCACCGCCGACCCCCTGCAGCACCACCGCCGAGAACAGAAGCACGGCGATCACAGGGGGCAGCACCCGAAGGGACCGGACGTATCCGGCCACATGGAAGCGAACGAGGGCGATCACCGGTCGCTCCTCCGCACCCGGTACCCGTCCGCGCGGAGCTTGGCCTCGACGTCGTCCGCCTCGTCCACCCGCACCACGACCTCCAACACGGCCCAACCCTCCTCTGCCGCGCCCAGGCCTGGCGCACCGTCGCCTCCCGCCTCCCCGCAAGGCCCGCCCACCCGCGCCTGCGAGGCATCAGAGGCCGGGATGTCGCTGACTGGGGAGGGAGGGTCGCTTATGTGTGTTCTGTAGGCATCAGGTGCTGCGTCGTTGGCCGGGGCGGAGGGCTCGCCCATGCGCGCCGCGGGGGCTGCTGGCGCCGGACTTTTACTGGTCGGGGCGGAAGGATCGCTCGTGCGTGCCCCTGAAGTACGCCGTGCCGTGCGCCGTATGACACGGCCGAGTGATCCCGCCCTGTCGCGGGCAGCGTCGTTCGGCGTTCCGTCGGGCTCTGGTGGACCGGAGATGTCCGGCACTGCCGCTGAAGTCCTCGGCTCGGACGGCGAGGCCGGTGCCTGACCGTCCGGCACAGGTTGCAGCGACGCTGATTCCGGCGCTGCCGGCCGTACTCCTTGACCGGACGGCGAGGCCGGTGCCTGACCGTCCGGCACAGGTGGCAGCGACGCTGATTCCGGCGCTGCCGGCCGTACCCCTTGACCGGACGGTGGAAAGACCGGCGTGGATTCCTCGGCGCCGGTGACGGGATGGACGGTGCCGTCCGCGACGCGGACGCGGTGGACGTCCGGGCGGCCGTCCAGGCAGCGCTGATGGTCGCTGAGGACGACGGTGGCGCCTTCGGCCGCCAGCTCGGCGAGCAGGTCCGGGAGCGCCCCGCGGGTTTCGGCGTCCAGACCGGCGAACGGTTCGTCCAGCACCAGCAAGCCGGGCCCGGCGAGGAACGCCTGCGCCAAGCCGATCTTGTGGGCGCTGCCCTTGGACATTTCCGACAGCCGGACGTCGAGCACATGCGCGAACCGCAGCCGGTCGGCCAAGTCGTCGATGGCCGACACGGACACGCGCCGCACAGCGGCCATGTGCGACAGGTAGGAGCGCGCCGTGAACGGCTGCCCGACGGGGAAGCGTTCGGGCGCATAGCCGACGTGCCGCGGGCGTCCGATGATCCTGCCGCGCCGGGGCGAGCGCAGACCGGCGACGAGGCGCAGCAGGGTGGACTTCCCGACACCGTTGTGCCCGGTCACCTCGGTGATGCGACCGGGCGGAAGCGACAGCGAGACGTCCCGCAGTATCCAGGGCCCCTTCCTGGTGTAGCGGAAGGCGACGTCGTCCATGCGCATGGACGCCAGAGAATAAAGTCGGCGGTGTAAGGGCGGCGTTAGCCGTCCGGCACCTGCTTTCCGTGCCGCCCGAACCCGCGTCCGCATGGGAGAACCACGTGTCCGGCAAGCCCTGCCTGTTCTGCGAGATCGTCAAGGGTGAGCGTCCAGCCCACCTGGTGCTGGAGACCGCGGACGCGGTGGCGTTCCTGGACGCCCGGCCGTTGTTCAAGGGGCACACGCTGCTGGTGCCGCGTGAGCACATCGAGACGCTGCCGGACTTGCCGGAGCACATGCTCGGCCCGTTCTTCGCGCATGCCAGGCGGCTTGCGATGGCCATGGAGACGGCGCTGGGCGCCGCGGGCTCGTTCGTGGCGATGAACAACAAGGTGAGCCAGAGCGTCCCCCACCTGCACGTCCACGTGGTACCGCGGAACCGCAAGGACGGGCTGCGCGGGTTCTTCTGGCCGCGCCACAAGTACGCCTCGGATGAGGAGGCCGCCGCCTACGCAGCCCGCCTCCGCGACGCTCTCGGGCGGGGGAGTGCAGTCGCGCGGGATGACGGGGCGGGGGTGGCTCAGCGGGCGCCCCAAGAGTAGGTCTGCTTGCAGAGCTTCAGATAGACGAAGCTTTCCGTGGACACGACGCCGTCGATGGCGCGGATCCGGCCGAGGAGTTCGAGGAGTCGGGCGTCGTCCTCGCAGACCGCTTCGAGGAGGATGTCGAACGAGCCGGCGGTGATGACCACGTGATCTGTCTCCTCGATGGCGGCGAGGTCGTCGGCGATGCGTTCCAGGTCGCCCTCGCACTTGACACCGATCATGAGGCGTCGTTTGAAGCCGAGCATGCGGGGGTCGGCGATGCCGACGATCTGCACCACCCCGGCGTCCAGGAGTTTTTGCACCCGTTGGCGGACGGCGGCCTCCGACAGGCCGACGGCCTTGCCGATCGCCGCATAGGAGCGGCGCCCGTCCTGCTGGAGCTGCTCGATGATCTGCCTGGCCGTCTCGTCGAGCTGGACACCCGGCGGCGTCGGGCGGCGCGGGGCGGGCCGCTGCGCCGGGGAACGCTCGGTCATGCTCTCTCCTCGCTGCGGTATCGTGGTTGCGAAGAAGACATTTCAAGTGTTTTCGTTGTAGTCCTGGAGCCTAACAACGGAATCACTTGTATTCCCGGAGATCCTCTGTGGAGGTCGGGGCGGAGCGGACACACCGGTGAAAGGGTCGATCGTGACCATCGACGGCGGGAGCGGGCTGCGCGACGTCATCGGCGGTCGGGAGGCGGACGCCGCTGACGGTCGCCCCGTCGAGGTGGTCGACCCGGGCGCCGGCTCGGAGCGTGCGGAGGCTTCTGAGCCGGGGGCCGAGGCGTCCGCGCCGGTCCCGCTGCGCGTCCTTGACGCGGTCGAGGGGCACACGCCGGCGGGCGTCCAGTGCCGCGCCGCCGGCAGGCCCGTCCGGATGACGCTGGACGAGGAGGTGCCGCCGATGGTCGACGACCTGCGCTTGTCCGCCGGGGCCGCCGGCGACCGCACGGAGCACCGCACCTCGTCGGTCCGGTGGGAGCCGGCCGGGGGGTGCACGCAGGCCACGCCGTGGATCCCTCCGATGACGACGGTGCCGACGGCGGGCGGCGCCGTGACGCTCCGGCCTTCGCGGTCCGCCGCCGAGTTCCTGTCGGCGGGCGTGTTCACCGTGGTGCGCGGTGACCGCGATACTGGACGGGCGATGGCCGACCACCCGATTCCGCAGGCGGTGTCGAACACCGAGAGCGCGCACGCCGACATGGCGGCGGTCGCCGCGGCGGCCGAGGAACTCAGGCGGGTCCGCCCGGAGCCGGGCGGCACGACACCGGCGGTGGTGTTCGACGACGCCGAGTCCGCCGCCACGGGGATCGCCGCGGCCGGGCGCCCCCGCGCCGCGCGGCGCGGAGGCGTCCCGCAGTCCGGGCGACGGCGCCGACGAACCCGCGCGGGTCCGGCCGGAGCGGGCGCCCGAGCACGCCGAGGCGCCGACCGGCGGCCGTCGGCGGTCCGCGGCAGGACGACGAGATGATCGAGGACGAGATCGTCGGCCCGGTCGTCGCCGTGCCGCGGCCCGGGCGCGGGGGCGCGAGCACGCGGCCCCGCGGCCATGGCCGGGCCATGAGGATGACCAGGGCGCTGCACTTAGACGCGGTGTGAGTCGACCCCCACGTACCGCCGGTGCCGGAACGGCCGCACGGCGGCTTTGAGCACTCCGGCACCGCACTGACCTGTCGAGTACGGCGTCGAGGACCACGCGCGCGTCGAGCACGTCGTGCACGACATCGTCGCCTGACGCCCCCGAGACCGTGAAGGACCCCCGATGACCGAGACCAAGCACGCCGCGGCGCCCCCCGACGTGGGCGCCGCGCTCCCCGCGATCGAGCTCGCCGGCGTGGCCAAGGAGTACCGCGCGCACGGCGAGACGGTGGCCGCGGTGCGCGGGCTGGACCTGGAGATCGCGCAAGGGGAGTTCTTCTCCCTGCTCGGCCCGTCGGGCTGCGGCAAGACGACCACCCTGCGGATCATCGCCGGGTTCGAGGAGCCCACCGCCGGCAGGGTGTACCTGCACGGCGCCGACGTCACCGGCGTCCCGGCCAACAAGCGCGACGTCAACATGGTGTTCCAGTCGTACGCGCTGTTCCCGCACATGAGCGTCTGGGACAACGTGGCGTTCGGGCTGCGCCGCCGCCGCGTCCCCAAGGAGGAGATCAGGGCGCGGGTCGGCGAGATGCTGGAGACCGTCGACCTGACCGGGCGCGAGAAGCGGCGCCCCGCCGAGCTGTCGGGCGGGCAGCAGCAGCGGGTCGCCCTGGCGCGGGCGCTGGTCAACCGTCCGCGCGCGCTGCTGCTGGACGAGCCGCTCGGCGCGCTGGACCAGAAGCTGCGGCAGGCCATGCAGGTCGAGCTGAAACGCATCCAGCGCGAGGTCGGCATCACGTTCGTGTACGTCACGCACGACCAGGGCGAGGCGCTGACGATGTCCGACCGGATCGCGGTGATGAACGACGGCCGGGTGGAGCAGCTCGGCACCCCGCGGGAGATCTACGAGCGTCCCGCCACCCGGTTCGTGGCCGGGTTCATCGGCACGTCCAACCTGCTGGCGGGCGAGGTGGAGCGCATCGGCGACGGCCGCGCGGTGATCTCCTACGGTCCGGACGGGCGGATCGAGGTGCCGCTGCGGCCGGCGCTGCCGGCGGCGCCCGGCCGGCGGCTGGAGTTGACCGTGCGTCCGGAGAAGATCACCATCGGGACGGAACGGCCGGGCGGCGCGCTGTGCGCGGTCCGCGGTACCGTCACCGAGGTCGTCTACCTCGGCACCTCCACCAACTACAACGTCAGCACCGCGACCGGCGCGGACGTGGTCGTGTTCACCCAGAACGCCACCTCGGCCGACCATGTCGCGGCGCGGGGGGACACCGTCTGGCTGTCGTGGGAGCCGCGACACTCGTACGCCATGGGAGCAGCGCAATGACCAGCCTGAACCGGCCGGCCGCCGGGCGCGACGCCGGCGGCCGCCTCGACCCGTCGCTGCTGCGCGGGCTGACCCGGCCCCGCCGCAGGGACGTCCTGCGGCTGCTGGGCGCCGCCGGGGCCGGGGCCGCGCTGTCGGCCTGCGGCGTGCAGGGGCAGGGCGGCAAGCAGAACGTCACCCGGTCGGACGTGGAGAAGTACTGGTCCGGCAAGTCGAAGGCCGGTCGGCTCTCCTGGGCGAGCTGGCCGGGCTACATGGAGGACGACCGGGCCACGCTCAAGGCGTTCGAGAAGGACACCGGGATCAAGGTCGACTACCGGGAGGTCATCCAGGAGACCGCGTCCTGGTTCGGCCGGATCCAGGCGCCGCTGGCGGCCGGGCAGTCGATCGGGTTCGACCTGATGGTCATCACCAACGGCATCCAGCTGGACCGGTGCCTGCAGCTCGGCTACCTGGCCCCGCTCGACCACTCCCGCCTGAAGACGTTCGCGGCCAACGCCGGGCCCGGCTTCAAGAACCCGTCGTACGACCCCGGCAACGCCTTCACCATCCCGTACTTCTCGGGGATCACCGGCATCGCCTACAACACCAAGTACGTCGACGAGGAGATCACGAGCATCGCCCAGCTGTTCGACCCCAAGTACAAGGGGCGGGTCGGGATGATGGCGGACTCCCAGGAGCTCGGGAACTTCGGCCTGTTCCTCCTCGGCGTCGACCCGGAGAAGTCGACCCCCGCCGACTGGGAGAAGGCGGCGGCGCGGCTGCGGCGGCAGCGCGACGACGGCATCGTCCGCAAGTACTACGAGCAGGACTACATCGACGCGGTCAGCAAGGGCGACGTGTGGCTGACCATGGCGTGGTCGGGCGACGTCTACAGCCTGGCCGGGCCGAACGTCCGGTTCGTGGTGCCGAAGGAGGGCGGCACCATCTGGACGGACAACCTGTGCATCCCCAAGACCGCCGTCCACCCGGTCGACGCCATCACGATGATGGACTGGCTGTACGAGCCGGAGCACAACGCGCCGCTGACCGAGTTCATCAACTACATCACGCCCGTCCCCGCCACCCGGGACCTGATCGTCGAGCACGCCCGCAACGCCACGGGCGAGGAGAAGAAGGACCTGGAGCGGCTCAGCCGCAGCCCCCTGGTGTTCCCCTCCGACGCCGACATGGCCCGGCTGCGTCGGTACCGCCGGCTCGACAGGGACGAGGAGGCGCGGTACCAGCGGATCTTCGAGCCGATCCCCAAGGGCTCGTGATGGCCGGTCCGGCACGGCGCAGACTGGCGCCGTACCTGATGATCCTCCCGGGCGCGCTGTGGATGCTGGCGTTCTTCCTCCTCCCGCTCGCGCTGATGGTGTCGCTGTCGCTGCAGACCGGGAACCTCGTCGACGGGTTCCGGCAGACGTTCCACTGGCAGAACTACACCGACGGCCTGTCGATCTACGGCGACAAGTTCGCGCGGTCGCTCTGGTACGCGCTGCTCGCCACGCTGGCGTGCGCGGTCCTGGCGTACCCGGCGGCGTACTGGATCGCGATGCACGGCGGGCGGCACAAGTCGACGTACCTGTTCCTCGTGCTGCTGCCGTACTTCGTGCCGTTCGTCCTGCGGATCGTCTCGTGGAAGCTGGTGCTGACCGACCACGGGCCGGTCCTCGGGCCGCTGCGCGACCACGGCCTGCTGCCCGCCGACCTGCACGTGCTGGACACCGGGTTCGCGGTGGTGTCCGGGCTGGCCTACAACTTCCTGCCGTTCATGGTGCTGCCCGTCTACGTGGCGCTGGAGCGGATCGACCCCCGGGTGGTGGAGGCCGCCTACGACCTGTACGCCTCCCGGTTCCAGGCGTTCCGCCACGTGATCCTGCCGCTGTCGCTGCCCGGCGTGTTCGCCGGGGTGATCATGACGTTCGTGCCGATGAGCGCCGACTACGTCAACGCCGAGGTGCTGGGCGGGCCGCGCAACACGATGATCGGCAACGTGATCCAGTCGGAGTACTTCGCCAACAGCGCCTATCCGCTGGCCTCGGCGCTGTCGTTCACGCTGATGGCGATCCTGCTGGTCGGGATCTTCATCTACGCCCGCGCCCTGGGCACCCGGGACGTGTTGGAGGCGGCCCGCCGATGACCGCCCCGGCGACCTCGAGTCCGCGCGCCCCGCGGCGCCGCGTCCGGCGCCGCGCCGTCCGGTCCGGACGCGTGCTGCACCTCTACACCGTCCTGCTGATCGCGTGGCTGCTGCTGCCGATCGCGGTGATGATCCTGTTCGGGTTCAACGACACCCACAGCAAGCAGAACTACCGCTGGGAGGGCTTCACCCTCCGCTGGTACCGGCACCTGTTCGACAAGCGGGACCTGACCGCCGCGCTCGTCAACTCGCTGACGATCGCGCTGCTCAGCACGGCGATCAGCACGGTGATCGGGACGGCGGCGGGGCTGGCGCTCGGCCGCCACCGGTTCCGCGGCCGGGGCGCGGCGAACCTGGTGCTGTTCATGGCGATCTCCTGCCCGGAGATCGTGATGGGCGCCTCGCTGCTGTCCATGTTCGTCACCTTCAACCTGCCGCGCGGCTACCCCACGATCCTGGCCGCCCACGTGATGTTCTCGATCGCGTTCGTGGCGGTGACGGTGCGCGCCCGGGTGGTGGGCCTCGACCCGTCCGTCGAGGAGGCCGCGCAGGACCTCGGGGCGGGGCCGTGGACGAGGTTCCGGCTGGTCACCCTGCCGATGATCATGCCGGGGGTGGTGTCGGGGGCGCTGCTGGCGTTCGTGCTGTCCATCGACGACTTCGTCATCACCAGCTTCACCAGCGGCGCCACGGTCACCTTCCCGCTGTGGATCTACGGCTCGACCCGTACCGGCACCCCGCCGCAGGTGAACGTGATGGGCACGCTGATCTGCGCGGTCGGCGTGGTGGTCGCGCTGGTCTCCGCCCGCCGCAACGTCCGCCGCCTTCAGGCGGACCGGGACGCGCGAGGGGACTGACCGCCGGGGCGCCGGTCAGTCCCCGGAGGCGCCGAACACCTCCGTGGAGACCTCCAGGTAGAGCTGCTCGGGGTAGGGGATGAAGCGGACGTTGCGCAGCGCCTGCTTCTGCCCGGCCGACTCGATGACGAACTCGCCGTACCCCAGCAGGCGGCCGAGCATCGACCGCTCCAGCGCGATGTCCTCGACCGCGGCCAGGGGCATCATCGCCACCTTGCGGTTGAGCACCCCGCTGATGACCATGACCCGGTGCTCGGTCACCAGGAAGTACCTGAGCGACCACGCCAGGACCTTCCAGCCCAGGTAGCCGAGCGTGGCCGGCCACAGCAGCCAGATCCACGCGACGCCGAACAGGGCGGAGACGAGGCCGCACCCGATCAGGCCGCCCACCACCAGGAGCAGGGCCGGCAGCAGCACGGCCGGGTGCCCCCGAACCGCGATCACCCGTTGCTCGTGCGACATGAGGTACCGGCCGACGGTCTTCGACCCGGCCTCGTGGAAGACCATCATGTCCTGCATGTTCATGGCGGCACCCTTGTCATGATCAGGTGCCTCAACGGTAGCCGAAGCGGCGTTCGCGCCGCAGTACCGAACGGGTCCGCCTTGCCTGTCGCCGCGCCGCCCCCGTCCGCCGCCGACGTTCATGACCGGGTTCGGATACCGCCAACGTCTGGTGTATCGCCCATATGACCTTGCGAAACGGAAACTCCCCCCATGACCGAAGTGACGTGATGACGGGGGGAAGGCCATGGCCGAGACGGTGGCCGACTTCGTGCTGAAGAGGCTGCGCGATTGGGACGTCGAACACGTCTTCTGCTACCCGGGCGACGGCATCAACGGGTTGGTCGCGGCGCTCGGCCGGGTGGGCTCGCCGAGCGTGGTGCAGCCGCGGCACGAGGAGACGGGCGCGTTGGAGGCGGTCGGCTACGCCAAGTTCGGCGGCGGGGTGGGCGTCTGCATGGCCACCAGCGGTCCGGGCGCGATCCATCTGCTGAACGGGCTGTACGACGCCAAGCTCGACCACGTGCCGGTGGTGGCGATCGTCGGGCAGGTCGCGCGCACCGCCATCGGCGGCAGCTACATGCAGGAGGTCGACCTGCAGACGCTGTTCAAGGACGTGGCGTCCGACTACGTGCAGACGGTCACCGTCCC
Source organism: Actinomadura viridilutea (assembly GCA_003001795.1). Lineage (GTDB taxonomy): Bacteria > Actinomycetota > Actinomycetes > Streptosporangiales > Streptosporangiaceae > Spirillospora > Spirillospora viridilutea. The sequence continues at coordinate 284,525 of PVNI01000006.1, forward strand.
CCAGCAGCTGCCGAACGTGCTGGACCGGGCCCTGCGCACCGCCCTGGACCGGCGCGCGCCCACCTGCGTGATCATTCCGGCCGACCTGCAGGACGAACCGTACGAGCCGCCGGCGCACGCCTTCCGGCACGTGCCGTCCGGCGCGCCGGGCTACGCCGCGCCCGAGACGCGGGCGCCGGAGACCGAGATCGCCCGCGCCGCCGAGGTGATCAACGCGGGCCGGAAGGTGGCGATCCTCGTCGGGCAGGGCGCCCGCGGGGCCGCCGCCGAGGTGAGGGAGCTGGCCGAGCTCACCGGCGGCGGCATCGCCAAGGCGCTGCTCGGCAAGGACGTGATCTCCGACGAGCCGCCCTTCGTCACCGGCGCGATCGGGCTGCTGGGCACCCGGCCCAGCTACGAGATGATGCGCGACTGCGACACCCTGGTGATCATCGGGTCCAGCTTCCCGTACGCCCAGTACCTGCCCGAGTTCGGCAGGGCCCGCGCGGTGCAGATCGACGTCGACGCGCACATGATCGGGATGCGCTACCCGACCGAGGTGAACCTGGTCGGGGACGCGCGGGCCACGTTGCGGGCGCTGCTGCCCCGGCTGCGCCGCAAGGAGCACGGCGACTGGCGCCGCACGATCGAGCGGAACGTGGAGCGCTGGTGGCAGACGATGGAGATGCAGGCGCGGGTGCCCGCCGACCCGGTCAACCCGATGCTGGTGTTCCACGAGCTGTCGTCGCGGCTGCCCGACGACGCCGTCGTCGCCTGCGACTCGGGGACGGCGGCCGACTGGTACGCGCGGCTGCTGCGGTTCCGCGGGCGGGTGCGCGGGTCCCTGTCGGGCACCCTGGCGACCATGGGCGCGGCCGTGCCGTACGCGATCGGCGCCAAGTTCGCCCGTCCCGGACGGCCCGCGTTCGCGCTGACCGGCGACGGGGCGATGCAGATGAACGGGCTGGCCGAGCTGATCACCGTGCGGCGGTACTGGCGGCGCTGGACGGACCCGCGGCTGATCGTGGCGGTGCTGCACAACAACGACCTCAACCAGGTCACCTGGGAGCTGCGCGCGCTGGGCGGGTCGCCGCGGGTCCCGGCGACCCAGGATCTGCCGGACGTGTCGTACGCGGCGTTCGCGCGCTCGCTGGACCTGGAGGGGATCGACGTCGACAAGCCCGAGCTGCTCGGCTCGGCGTGGGACCAGGCGCTGGGCGCCGACCGGCCGGTGGTGCTGGACGTGCGGTGCAGCCCCGACATGCCGCCCATCCCGCCGCACGCCGAGTTCGACCAGATGAAGAACACGCTGGAGGCGCTGCTGAAGGGCGACAAGGACGCCTGGGGCATCGTCAACGAGGGGGTCCGCGCCAAGCTGCAGGAGGCCCGTCCGCATCGGGGGAGATGAACCGGGGGAAGTGAGCCGGGGGAAGTGAGCCGGCAGGAGCGAACGGTGCGCGCGCCCGCGCCGTGAACTTCTTGCTCGACGGGGGACATGACCGGAAGATGGGTACATGGTCACCCCTGAGCAGGCGTCTCCCGGGTCGTCCCGGGGGGCCTACGCAGCGGACGTGACGGGGCGGCCGGTGTGGCGGCTGCTGCTGCGCGGGTTGGGCGTGTACCTGCCCGGCTGGCAGGCGCCGCGAGGGGTGATGCGCGTCCGCAACGGGGCGGGGCCGTCCGCGGACGGCCGGCCGTCGCGGGGCGACGGCGGTGCGCCGGGCTCCGGTGATCCGTCCGGATTCGGCCCGCCGGGGTTCGTCGACGGCGCCACGGGGTTCGGTCTGCACCTTCCCCGCCGGGCGCGCGGCCTGGAACCCGACCGCGAGATCTACGTGCGCGGGCGGCAGGACCCCAGCTTCGGGATCGTCATCGCGGGCCCGTCGGAGGCGATCGGCACCCGGGTCGTAGACGCGGAGGGGCTGCTGCGGTACGCGCGGCGCCTGACCTTCCAGGAGCTGTACGACACCGCCGACGCGGCCTCTGTGCCCTACGCGGTGCGCGCGGCGCGGGCCGTGGACAACGTGGTGTTCCTCGACCGCGCGACGGGCGTCGGGCTGTGCGCCGAGGTGGACCCGGTGACGGGGGACGCCGCGTGTCCGCTGTTCGTGCGGCTGCACGCGGCCGACCGCACCGTGCGCGCCTACGGCCTCGACGGCGCGGTCACGTCCCCGCGGCCCACAGGCTGAGATCCCACAGCTGGTGGGACGGCAGGCGCCGCAGCCGCACGGCCGCGGCGGCCGGATCCCAGAACACCTCGTCGCTCTCCAGTTCCAGCGACTGCGGCGGGGTCAGCACGGCGCACAGCAGCTCGTCGCGGCTGCGCACCGCCAGCAGCGGGCCGATCTGCGCCACCGCGCCGCTGCTCTCGTAGAGCGCGCGGAGCAACGCCTTGAGCGCCGCCTCGTCCTCCGGGGGCGGTTCGGGGGTGATGCCGGGGGGAAGGACGCGTTCGCCGGGGCGTCCGCGCGCCAGCGCCCCCGGCCCCGGAGAGCCCTCGCGCGGGAGGTCCGCGCCGGTGGAGATCAGCAGCGCGGTGAAGACGCCGCCGAGGTCCTCGGGCCGCTGCCCGGCCAGGAAGTAGCGTCGGCGGTCCGACGCGTCGGCGGCGGACGAGCCGTTCGCCGCCTCGGTGGTGCGGAACCGGATGCGCAGCCGGTTGGCCCGCACGCACCGCTCGTACACCTCGGTGAGGATGTCCGCCAGCTGCCCGTCGCGCGTCCACAGCCGCCCGATGACGTTGACGGACGTCCCGTCGGCCCCGGTCCGGGGCCGGGCGGTCAGCGCTGACGCGACGGCGTCGTCCAGCTCCCCCTCGGTGAACGACAGGAGCTCGGCGACGACGTCCTCCACTTCCTCCAGCGTGCGGGTGAGGGCGCGCTGCAGCTCCAGCATCTCCGCGCCGCCGCGCTCCAGCTCCGCCAGCCGCTCCAGCGCCGCCTCCACGTCGGCGCCGCCGGCGGTCCCCGCGCCGCCGTCGGCGGCGCGGGCGCTCGCCTCGGCGACCGCGCGCACGGACGTCTCCACCTCGGCCAGCTTGCGGCGCAGCGCGGCGAGCGTGACGCGCTGCTGCTCCAGCTCCTGGAGCCGCTCCGCCTGGGCGCGCAGGTACTCGTCGGCCCGGTGCACGAGCGCGGCCAGCTCCTCGACCTGGCGGGTGTTGTCGCGCAGCCGCGAGTCCAGCGACGGCAGCACGTCCCGTTTGACCCGCGACAGCTCGGCGGTCAGCTGCTCGCCCACCTTCACCAGCACGTTGTTCTGCTTGGTGACGTGCTCGTTGAGCTCGTCGACGCGACGCACGAACGCGGCCGCCTGCTGTTTGCTCTGCCGGCCCGCGTACAGCTCCAGCGCTCCCACGACGACGCACAGCACCACCAGGATCACCGTCGTCAATGGGACTCCTCCGGGGGCGGCGGCGTCGGGTTCCTCGTCGGGTTGTGATCGCGACCATAACTTACGAAGCCGGGCCGGAAGGGGCACTTACGAAAGCGACTGATCTTGCTGACCGCACGGGGCGTCGTCCCGCGGCGGCATCGCGTGCACGCCGCCCGGCCGGCGCCGGTCGCCCGGACGCCGGCGCGGATCGCGCCGTCACGTCGCACTTCGCCGTCGGAGCGTGATGGTGGTCCAGGCTCCCACGTGGATGCGGTCGCCGTCGCCGACGGGCACCTCGACGTTGAGGGGGATCGGGTCGGTGGCGCCGTTGAGGCACGTCCGGTTGGTGGAGCCGGGGTCGACCAGGGTCCAGGTGCCGTCCGGCTTGGCCAGCAGCACGGCGTGCATGTGGGAGACGCCGGGGTCGGCCGGGGGCTCCTGCAAGTCGATCTCGGGGGTCGTCCCCCGGGAGACGCTGCGCCTGCCTATGCGGATCTGCGACCCGGTCAGGGGGATCCGCCGTTCAGGGCAATAGGGAGGGAAGGGGATGTCCTTGCTGTCGGGTCCGCCTTGGGCGATGACGGTGTCGTAGTAGTCGCGGTCGGCGTTGACGATGGCCACCCACTCCGCGTCCCCGCCGGGCGCAGTCGGCGGGGGCGCCGCCTCTGATGGGGCTTGGGGAGGCGGAAACGGTTGCGGGGGACCTGACGGCGTCGGCCTGCCGCTTCCCGTCGCGAAGTCGTAGCCGCACTCCTCGCAGAAGCGGTCGGTGGACGGCGTACCGCAGTCCGGGCACGGCACGCCGCCGGTGCCCGCCTCCCCGGCCTCCCCGGAGGTCGCGGGCGTCGAGGCGGACGCGGCGCCGATGCGCTGACCGCAGACGTCGCAGTAGTCCTCGGAACCGGAGCTGTGTCCGGACGGACAGATCGCCATGCTCAGCCCTCGTCCTCGCCGATACGGACGGTCTCGGCCGACCGCGTGCCAGGCGACGACACGCCGGCCGCGTCCGCGTCCGCGTCCATGTCCATGTCCATGTCCATGTCCATGCGCAACCGCACCGCGTCCATGTCCATGCGCAACCGCACCGCGGACCGTCCCGAGCAGTGCCGCGGCGCCGCGGCGAGCGGAGCGGCAGGGGCGCGCCGGTTCCCGTCCCCGGTGAGCAGGATGCCGTGCCGAGTGACGCCGAACGGCTCATCGGCCGGACGCGGCCACGATTCGACCGCGGCGCCGCTGGTGAAGGCTCCGCCGGACGACCCGCCCGACGTGAGCTCGGGGACCTCGCGGCCGCCCACGGGCAGGTAGTCGTTCCGGTCGACCATGACGGTGCGCTGCTGCTGTGCGCTCATCGAACATGCTCCGTGCTCCGCGGGACAGGAGAGTTCGCGGGGGGCGCATCCTTCTGGGCGGTGACCTTCGGAAGGGGGACGACGGCGACGGTGACGTTGTCACGGCCACCTGCGTCGAGGGCATGCCGAACCAGGGTGCGGGCGGCTTCCAACGGGCGGGCCGCGTCCCCGGGGGAGCACGACGCGGCCCTCAGCGCGGCGGTGAGCCGCTGGGGGGTGGGCAGGTAGTTCCAGAGGCCGTCGCTGCACACCAGCACCGTGCCGGGGCCCTGGACGCAATAGGTGCGGACGTGCGGGGCCGGCTCGTCCGCGTCCGCTCCCAGCCAGGCGGTGATGACGTGCGCATTGGGGTGGGCCTCCGCCTCCGCCCAGGTGAGCGCGCCCTCGGCGACCATGGCGGCGGCCCAGGAGTCGTCCTCGGTCAGCTGCCGCGACTCCGCCTCGTCGGCGGCGAGCCAGTAGGCGCGGCTGTCGCCCACCCACCCGACGGTCACCGAGCCCGGGCCGACGACGGCCGACACCAACGTGCACGACGGGGCCTCGTCCGGAGAACCGGCCAGGGACGACACGGCGGCGGCCGCGCGGGCGACGGCGGTGCGCGTGGCCGCCTCGGCGTCCGCCCCTCGGTCCAGTTCCGCGACGAGTGACGCGACGGCGGTTTCGGCGGCGACCCGGGAGGCCTCCTCAGGGCGCGGCGACGAACCGACCCCGTCGCATACCACCGCGGCCACGCCCCCGCGGCACGGCGCGAGCGCCAGGGCATCCTCGTTGCGGCTGTGGCGCAGGCCGCGGTCGCTCACTCCGGCGGCGATGCCGCCGGGCAGCTCCACTTCGACGCGGTCGCGGTCGAGAGGCTGCCGCAGACCGCACTGCTCGCAGTAGCCGTCCGCGTCGACGGCCGCACGGCAGGACACGCAGCGGCGCAGCCGCACCGGGGCGGCACCGGAGCGCGGGTCGAGACGCTGCCCGCACGCCTCGCAGAACTCCTCGCCCGGATACACCACCTCGCGGCACGCGGGGCAGCCCAGCTCCACCGCCTGGGCGGCCTCCCGGTCCCCGCTCACGGCGGCGTCCTCGGGCCGACGACGGCGGCGCGGCCGAGGAGCGGTCGCCGCTTCTTCGCGTCGCCGCGCGGTCGCGCAGGCGCCCGCCCCTCGCGGCGCGGCGGCGGGGCGGCAGCGCCGGCGGCGGTGAACGCGAACGGGAGCCCGCCGTCGCTCATCGCGGCCCCACTTCGCCCATGGTCGCCCCCGGCGTCGCGCTCTCGCGTGATCAGTGTTCCCCATGCCGAGGGCCCGCTCAAGGCCTCCACACTGTCGGTATTCGAACGTATTATCGAATCATGGCGAACGCAGCGACGCACCGCAGCGCCCTCACCCCGGCGGAGATCGCCGCGCTGGCGCTCTCGCTGGCCCACCTGGGCGCCGGGCCGCAGGCGGCCACCGCCCGCCGCGCCCTGCGCACCCTCCTGGACGACGACGTCGCCGACGGCGAGGTCGTCGCCGCCACCCTGCAGACCCTCACCACGCCGCTCGGCCCCGCCACCGCCGACCGCGCCCGCGTGATCGCCGCCGCGATCACCGAGCACCGGATCGTCCGCCTGGTCTACGGCGACGCCCGCGCCAACGTCACCATCCGCGAGGTCGAGCCCGTCACCTGCCTGGTCCACCGCGACCACTGGTACCTGGTCGGCTGGTGCCGGATGCGCCGCGGCGTGCGCGCCTTCCGCTTCGACCGCATCCTCGCCGTCGAGTCCACCGGCATGCCCGCCCGCCCCCACCGGGCCGAGCGGTACCTGCCCTTCCAGGGCCGCGCCGCCGCCTGACCGCCTCCCCGCGCTCCCCAGGCCCCGTGAGGCGGGCCTTCGCCCGCCCCTGCGCAGGCCCGCCTCACGGTCCGGGGCCGGCGCTCAGAACTCCAGGGTCCGGCGGACGGCGTCGGCGACGACCGCCGCGGCGTCGCGGGTGCGCGTGAAGACGGCGCGTTGGACGCTCGCGCCGTTGCCCCGGTCGAGCAGCCGCCGCAGCAGCCGCTCCACCGTCTCCAGGTCCCCGCGGCGGATTAAGGCGGGGGCCGCATGCTCCAGCAGCGCCGACACCACCGCGCGCGCATCGGCGGCGCGATGCGTGACCGGGTGCACCAGGTCGCCGCGCAGTCCCGACCGGCTGGCCCGCCACATCGCCAGCCGCAGCAGATGCGTGCGCACCGGGTCGGGCGGCACGCCCGCCCGCCACTCCCGGACCGCCGTGTCGACCAGCGCGCGGACCAGCGCGGCGAGCAGGACGGCGTCCTCGGCGCGCAGGCACACGTCCGCCACCCGGATCTCCACGGTGGGATAGCGGTGGGAGACGCGGGCGTCGAAGTAGACCATGCCCTCGTCGAGCAGCACGCCGGTGTCGAGCATCCCCGAGACGGTCGACCGGTACTCCTTGAAGGACTCGAACACCTCGGTCGGTCCGCTGGACGGCCAGCGCCCCCACACCTGGTGCCGCCAGCTGTCGTATCCGGTGTCGCGTCCCTGCCAGAACGGGGAGTTGGCGCTCAGCGCCAGCAGCGGCGGCAGCCACGGCCGGATCCGGTCGAGCACGGCCGCGCCCTCCTCCGGCGAGTCGACCGCCACGTGCACGTGGCACCCGCAGGTCAGCTGCTCGTCGGCGGTCAGCCCGTAGGCGTCGGCCATCCTCCGGTACCGGCGGGACGGGGTGAGCGACGGCCGCACGGCCACCGGCGAGGTCGCCAGCGCCGCCACCGCGACCCCGACGCCCCGCGCGGCCTGGGACGCCGCGCGCCGCGCCCACCGGATCTGGGCCGACAGCTCGGCGAGCGAGGCGCACGGGCGGGTGCACACCTCCATCTGCTCGCGCTGCAGCTCGGTCTCCAGGCTCTCGCCGCCGGACGACCCGACCTGCGGATCGCGGTCGCCGCGCGGCACCTCGCCCTTCTCGTAGGCGTAGCGGATCACGTCGACCGACACGGCCTGCGGCACCCCGCTGTCCGGGTCGACGAGCAGCAGTTCCTCTTCCACCCCGATGGTCCGGTCGTCCGCCCCGTTGCGTCCCTCCACGGTGTCGTTCTGCCCGAGCCACCGCCGATACACGGTCCGGGGCTGGGAGCCCCGCACAGTGCTCTCCCCGAGCCCGTCGCCGTCGCGCGAAATCACCAAGGCGCGGACGACGGATCGGCCGTCGACGCGCTCCGCGCACCCGGCGCGCGGCTCAGGTGTTGGAGCGTTCCCAGCGCAGGGAGGCCAGGGCCAGGAGCGCGACGTGGAGGGAGACGCAGCACTCCACGTCGTCGAGGTCGGCGTCGAGGACGCGTTCGATGCGGCGCAGGCGCTCGTAGAAGGCGGGGCGGGACAGATGGGCGCGCTGGGCGGCGACGGCCTTGTTGCGCCCCGATTCGAGGTAGAGCTCAAGGACGCGCGTGAGGTCGCTGCCGCGCTCGGCGTCGTACTCCAGCAGGGGGCCGAGCTCGCGCTCGACGAAGGTCTGGACCCGGGCGTCGTCGCGCAGCAGGTGCAGCAGGCCGCGCAGGCGCAGGTCGGGCAGGCGGTAGAACAGGCGAGCGGCCGAGCCGCGGGCGGCCACGTCGGCGACCTGCTCGGCCTCCAGGAAGGAGCGGCGCACGTCGCGGACGGACTGCACGACCGACCCCGCGGCCATGACCACGTCGCCGTCGTACCGCTTGCGGACACGGGTGGCGATCTCGGTCAGCACGGCCTCCACGTCGGCGCGGGCCGACAGGGAGGCCAGGACGCTGACGCGGGCCTTCGGGCCGTCCTCCTCGAGCACGCCGACCAGGGCGGCCACGCGGGCCTCCTTGCAGGCCGCCGACGCCGTCTCGGCCAGTTCGGACAGGTCGCCGCGCGCCGCGCCGGCGCACGGGCGCAGCACCACGCCGAGCAGGCGGCGGCCCGACAGCGGCACCCCGAGCGCGCGGGCGCGGGCGGCGACCTCCTGCGGGTCGGCGTAGGAGTGGGCGAGCAGGCGCGCGATGATCGTCCCGTGCGCCTGCCGCTCCACGCTCTCGGCGTGCCGGTCCAGCAGGCGGACCAGCGCCAGGGTGGTGGCGGCGCGTTCGATCAGCACGGTCTCGCGGGGCGTGGGCGGCCGTCCGCAGGTGATGATCAGCCGGCCCCAGTCCTCGCCGCGGGCGCCGACCGTCGTGACCAGCCAGCCGGACGCCTCGTCGTAGCCGGTGCGCCCCTCCGGCCGCACCGCCCGGGAGCGCGTCTCCCACGCCGACAACAGCTCGGCGGGGTCGCCCGGGCCCGCGTCGGCGGCCAGCACCTGGTGCGACAGGTTCTCCAGGACGACCGGGTGCCCGCCGAGCGCGGCGACCTGCCGGACGATCTCGTCGGGGGAGGCGCCCTCCACCGACAGCTGGGTGAAGATCTCGTGCAGCCGCTCGGAGGCGCGCAGCTCGGCCATCTGGTCCTGCAGGATGCGCGCGTGCACCGACTCGGTGATGTCCACGAACGCCGGCTCGTGCGCCAGCATCACCACCGGCAGGCCGTGCTCCTCGGCGGCCGCCAGCAGCGCCCGCGGCAGCGACCGGGCGTACCGGCGGCCCAGCTCGATCATCAGACCGCTCACGCCGACCTCGGCCAGGTCGGCGATGTAGGCGCGCAGGCGGTCGGGGTCGTCGGGCAGCGCGATGCCGGTGGTGAGCACCAGCTCGCCGCCGTGCAGCAGGTGGGCGATGTCGGTGACCTCGGCCACGTGGACCCAGCGGACCGGGTTTCCCAGCCGGTCCGCGCCCGCGACCACCCGCGGTTGCCCGCGGCGGACCGCGTCGAGCTGCAGGACATCCGCCAAGGTAGGGAGCATTCTGTCCCGATGATACCGGCAGGGTGTCAATGTCAATATGTCATGACATAATGTGGGCGTTTTTCGGGAAGGGGTCGTCCCCAGCAGAGCGTCAACGGCGAGGAGGCGGACCTGACAGTGTGCGGGTTCCCCGGCCTCAGGGCCGAGGACAACACTGGTGACATGTCGGAACACGCGAAGCTGCTGCGGCGTCACCGGGCCGTCATGCCGGACTGGCTGGCGCTCAACTACGAGAGTCCTATCGAGATCGTCGGCGGCAAGGGCAGCCGCGTGACCGACGCCGAGGGCAACGGCTACCTCGACTTCTTCACGGGCATCCTCACCAACATGATCGGGTACGACGTGCCCGAGGTGCGGGAGGCGGTGGAGCGCCAGTTGGCCACCGGCGTCGTGCACACCTCCACGCTCTATCTCCTGCGCGGGCAGATCGAGCTGGCCGAGAAGATCGTCCGGCTGGCGGGCATCCCGGACGCCAAGGTCTTCTTCACCAACTCCGGCACCGAGGCCAACGAGACGGCGCTGCTGCTGGCGGCGGCCGCGCGCCGCAGCGACCAGGTGCTCGCGATGCGGCAGTCCTACCACGGCCGCAGCTTCGGCGCGGTCGGCGTGACCGGCCTGCGCACCTGGAAGAACCTGCCGTACTCGCCGCTCAACGTGCACTTCCTGCACGGCGCGGACCGGCACCTGCCGCAGTTCGCCGGGCTGTCGGACGCCGACTACATCAAGGTGTGCGTCGAGGACCTGCGGCACGTGCTGGCCACGGCGACCGGCGGCGACGTCGCCGCGCTGATCGCCGAGCCGATCCAGGGCGTCGGCGGGTTCACCATGGCGCCGGACGGCCTGTTCGCCGCCTACCAGGAGGTGCTGAGCGAATACGGCGCGTACTTCATCTCCGACGAGGTGCAGACCGGCTGGGGACGCACCGGAGACAGCTTCTTCGGCATCAGCGCCCACGGCGTCGTCCCGGACATGATGACGTTCGCCAAGGGGCTGGCCAACGGCTTCGCGGTCGGCGGGGTGGTGGCGCGGCGCGAGCTGGTGGACGGCCTGAACGCCAACGGCATCTCCACCTTCGGCGGCAACCCCATCGCCATGGCCGCGGCCAACGCCACCCTCGACTACGTCCTGGACCACGACCTGCAGGCCAACGCCGCCAAGCAGGGCGCGGTCATCATCGGCGGCCTGCGCGAGGCCGCCAAGGACCTGGCGGTGGTGCGGGACGTGCGCGGCAAGGGCCTGATGTTCGCCGTCGAGCTGGCCGACCCCGGTTCCGGCGAGCCCAGCCCGCCCCTGGCCGACGCGCTCATGGAGGAGACCCGCCGCCGCGGCCTTCTGGTGGGCAAGGGAGGCCTGTACGGGAACGTCATCCGGATGGCCCCGCCCCTGACCCTCACCGACGCCGAGGCCCGCGAGGGGCTCGGCATTCTCGTCGATTCCCTCCGAACCGTGAACGAGGCGGCCATCGCATGAGCACACAGCAGTCCACGCCCGGCAAGCGCGTCACGCACTGGATCAACGGCAAGCCCTTCACCGGTGAGGCCGAACGGCGCGGCGACATCTACGAGCCGTCCACCGGACGCGTGTCCGGCACCGTCGACTTCGCCGCCCAGGCCGAGGTCGACGCGGCCGTCGCCGCCGCCAAGGCCGCGTTCCCCGCCTGGCGGGACGCCTCGCTGTCCAACCGCACCAAGATCCTGTTCCGCTTCCGCCAGCTGGTCGACGCCCACCGCGACGAGCTGGCCCGGCTGATCTCGTCCGAGCACGGCAAGGTGGTGTCGGACGCGGCCGGGGAGGTGGCGCGCGGCCTGGAGGTGGTGGAGTTCGCCTGCGGCATCCCGCACCTGCTCAAGGGCGGATTCTCGGAGAACGTGTCGACGCGGGTGGACGCCTACTCGATCCTGCAGCCGCTCGGGGTCGTCGCCGGGATCACGCCGTTCAACTTCCCGGCGATGGTGCCGATGTGGATGTTCCCGATCGCGATCGCGTGCGGCAACACGTTCGTGCTGAAGCCGTCGGAGAAGGACCCGTCGGCGTCGGTGCGGCTGGCCGAGCTGTGGGCCGAGGCCGGGCTGCCGGACGGGGTGTTCAACGTGCTGCACGGCGACAAGGCCGCGGTGGACGGCCTGCTGCACCACCCCGACGTCAAGGCCGTCAGCTTCGTGGGCTCCACCCCGATCGCCCGGTACGTGTACGAGACGGCGGCCCGCACCGGCAAGCGCGTGCAGGCCCTCGGCGGCGCCAAGAACCACATGGTCGTGCTGCCGGACGCCGACCTGGACCTGGCCGCCGACGCGGCGGTGTCGGCCGGGTTCGGCTCGGCCGGCGAGCGGTGCATGGCGATCTCGGTGGTGGTCGCGGTGGACCCGATCGGCGACGAGCTGGTCGCCAAGATCGTCGAACGGGTGGGCCGGCTGAAGGTCGGACCCGGCGACGACCCCGCGTCCGACATGGGCCCGCTGGTCACCCGCGAGCACCGCGACCGCGTCGCCTCCTACCTCGACAGCGGCGTGGCGCAGGGCGCCTCGCTCGTCGTGGACGGGCGGCGGACCCCGGTGCTCGGCGGAGGCGGCGACGGCTTCTGGCTCGGCCCGAGCGTGCTCGACCACGTCACGCCCGAGATGGACGCCTACCGCGACGAGATCTTCGGCCCGGTGCTGTCGATCGTGCGCGTCGGGTCGTACGAGGCCGCCATGGAGCTGCTGGCGGCCAACTCGTACGGCAACGGCACCGCGATCTTCACCAACGACGGCGGGGCGGCGCGGCGCTTCCAGAACGAGGTGGAGGTCGGCATGGTCGGCATCAACGTGCCGATCCCGGTGCCGATGGCCTACTACTCGTTCGGCGGGTGGAAGGACTCGCTGTTCGGCGACAGCCACGCCCACGGCATGGAGGGCGTCCACTTCTACACGCGCACCAAGGCCGTCACGGCGCGGTGGCTGGACCCGAGCCACGGCGGCGTGAACCTCGGCTTCCCCACCAACGGCTGACCGCCCCGGCGGCGCCGGCCAGGGCCAGGCCGGCGGGCAGGCACGCGAACGGCGCGGCGGGCGGCACGTGGCGGCAGTCGAAGTCGGCCGACGCGATGGGGAACACCAGCAGCGTCACGGCCGTGGCCCACGCAGGCAGCACGGTGCGGCGCGGCCGGGGCGCCGCGAGCGTCCCGGCCGCGCCCACCGCGAAGATCACGTCCAGCGCCGGACCCGGCAGGTGCCAGTCCCGCTGGTAGGCGATCATCCGGTCGGCGGGCGGCCGCACGACCCGGCTGGGGGGTGGACGTGCGTCCGTAGTCCATGGCGTCCGTGAAGGCCGAGTCGCCGCCGCCTCAGCCCTTGCCCGCGGGAAGATGTGCGGGCTGTCGGGGAAGTGGTAGAGGGCCTCGGTGGACGCCGCGCCGCCAGGAAGGACGCGTTGGCGGCGGGCCACCGTGATATCCGGCGCGCCGGAGGCCGGCGGATCGCCTCCTGGGCGGGGGAGGACACGGAGTCCGTCGCCCGTGTCAGGGCCGCCGGGGTGTCGCGTCCGCCAGGAAGGGCGAATCGGTCATCTGGGAAGGAATTTCGCAAACTGCCGCCGGGGTGCCGCCGGGCGGTCCGTCGTTTCACCGATCACCAGGGCGGTCACCGTACGGGGCGCCGGCGACGCCCGGGTGAACCCCGGATGGCGCCCGGCGGCCGCGACGGGACTTTCTGTCGGACGTAGGTTTCCACCGTCATTTTCCGCCCTTACGGCCCCGACAAACAATAGCCACAAGTATTGACTGGTTCTGTGGCGGGCGACACAATCTGACTACCTCAATTAAATGAGGCGATTTCGACAAAGGGTCTTCGGGTGAAGTGCCGCCGCCGGAAACGTCCGGGCGCAGGGAGCCGCGTGATGACTGCCGACGAGCATGCCGCTGAGGTCGACGCGCTCAGCAGACGTTATCCCGGCTGGACCATCTGGTTCGGCCCGAGCACGGGCCGATGGTGGGCGCTGCCCCCGCGGGAGCGGGACGTCGGGGGCTTCGTCGAGGCCGAGACCCCGCAACGGCTGATCGCGCGCATCGAGGTGATCCGACATGCCCGGTCCGACCCGCCGGGCGCTCCGGCGGCGGCGCAGCGGACGGGCCCGGTGACCGGACACGGCTCTCAGACATCGGAAAACCCCCGGTCGGAGACGCGACGCCCCTCGAATCTCCTCCGTCTCGAGGGAGGCACCCCGTCGCCGTTCCACCGGGTACCGGCGGTCGCGTGGCCGGGCGGCACTGCATGGTGATCCGCTGTTCCCCCACCACGGCCACGCCCGCCGGCGCCGCCGCGGCCCGGGACGAGACAGCAGCCCGTGCCACGCCCCTCTCCAGCAACCTCCACGTGGCGCGGCTGCCGGCACCCGCTGTCCCCGGGCCGCGGCGGACTCGTCCATGCCGCTTCGACAATCGCGTCCGGCGTCGCCCGGAAAACGCTCCGCGGACGCGACCGAAATCGGCGCCTGAGAACCGCCCCGACGGCTCCCGCTGAATTTGACGGATAATCGGCCGGCGCGCCGGCGCGTCGTCGGTGAAATTCCGTGGAATCGTCCGTTAGGACGGTTTGACGGGCCCCGCGAGCGTCCGCCGCGCGGCCCGCGCCGGGGCCGTCCGCGTCCGTGGCGGGGTGATCCCGCGGCCGGAGACGCTACGCTGCGCCGGGGAACGGGTCGGCGCCGGCACGGCGCGGCCCGCGGGGTGCCGGCGGCAGCCGGCCGCTGCGGACACGAGCGCGATCGGGAGCGACATGAGGCTGAGGGCCAAGGTGCTGGCCTCGGGGACGGCCGCGGTTCTGGCCACGACGCTGGGCGCGTGCAGCGGCGACGAGGGACAGCCGGTCGGCACGGTGCGGGTGGCGAGCAGCCTCGGCCCCGGGGAGGGCGCCCTCAACCTGGTGACCCTGCCCGGCTACATCGAGAACGGCGGCAGCGACCCGCGCGTCGACTGGGTGACGCCGTTCCAGGAGCGCACGGGCTGCAAAGTCGGCCTCAAGGTGGTCGGCACCGTGCAGGAGATGACCGAGGTGATGCAGAAGAAGTCGCGCCGCTACGACGGCGTGGCCGCCCCGCCCGAGGTGGCGGGGCAGCTCATCGAGAGCAAGGACGTCGCCCCGGTCAACCCCGGTCTCATCGACGGCTACCGCAAGCTCGAGCCGCGGCTGCGCAACCTGCTCAAGCGCGGCAAGACCGTGTACGGGGTGCCGTACGTGTGGGGCACCAACCTGCTGATGTACGACACCCGGTCCGTGCAGCCCGCCCCGACGAGCTGGGCGGCGCTGTTCGACCCCGACCAGGCCCGCAGGTACTCGGGACGGCTGGTCATGCGCGACAGCCCGCTCACCATCGCCGAGGCCGCGCTCTACCTGCGCTCCAAGAGGCGCAAGCTGGGCATCAAAGACCCCTATTCGCTGACCCGCCGGCAGTTGGACGCGGCCGCGCGCGTGCTGGCCGAGCAGCGTCCCCACGTGAAGATGTACTGGGGGCTGCCCGCCGACCCGGTCAGCGCGTTCGCCGGGGGAGAGGCCGCGGTCGGGCAGGTGTGGCCCTACCAGGTCGACGTGCTGAGCCGCGCGGGCAAGCCCGTGCAGGGGGTCGCCCCGTCCGAGGGCGTGACGGGGTGGATGAACGCGTGGATGATCGGCGCTCGCGCGGAGCACCCCAACTGCATGTACCAGTGGCTGCAGTGGACCATCTCGCCCGACGTCCAGCAGCAGATCGCCGAGTGGTCCGGGGTCGCGCCCGCCAATCCCCAGGCGTGCGGCGGCGACCGGCTGAGGGCCGCGTTCTGCAACGCCTACCACGTGGGCGACCGCGACTACCTCGACAAGGTCATCTTCGCGCACACCCCGTCGCGGCAGTGCGGCACGGGCGACGGCGCCGCCAAGGGGCGGCGGGACTGCACCGATTACGCGGAGTGGACGAAGGCGTGGTACGAGGCCACCAAAGGCGGGAAGCGGATGCCCTGAGCCCTGGGCGATGACCGGAGAAGCGACCTGGACGGAAAGGGGGTCTCCGGCGCGCCCGACCGCCCCCAGTCGGGCGCGCCTTCCGGGTGGTCCCGGGCGTCCCCCCGAAAGCCCGGGTCACCCTCCTCCATGAGAGACCTCCGTGGCCGACGGTCTACGTCGCGACCGCCGTCCTCGCCGGCTCCGGCCGTCCGACCGGGGCGCCGACGTTCGTGTCCGGCTCCTCCTGTTCCCTGCGAGGGCGGGGGACAGGGCGGATGGCGGGCGCGCACTCTTCGCACGCGAACACGCCCTGGCCTTCGGGGAGGCGGCCGACCCGGATTCGCGGCCTCGGCCACTTCTTGTGGCAGAGAACGCATGCGTCCCCATCGCGTTGCGCGGCGGTCAGAGCGCCGGGGTCGAACGTCACCTCGCCGTTACGGCCCATCCCTGTCTCCCGTGACGGGTGCCGATGCACGCTTACCTTTATAGGCGGGACACCGTGATGTATCAGTTACCGTTGGTGAAAAGCCGGGCAAAGTTCGGTCACATCTGCGACCTGCGATGACGGCCGCGACGGCGTCGCCGAGAGGCGTTCGGCGCGGCGATGCGATCGGCGGACGTTCGCGCAACCAAAGGTAGAAAGCCGGAGGATTTTCGCATTTTATTGCGGCGCCCGCTTTGCCCGGGGTTGTACGGTCGCGACATACAAAGGAGACATGCGCGTCCCCGCCCTGCAGTGGCGTGCACGGAGGGGGCAGCGGCCTCATTCGCTCCGTGCCAGGGTGACGCTCGCGGCGGTGAGCATGATCGGCACCGTGCTCATGGCCGTCGGCATCCTCGTCGTCGTGGCGGCGAACCACCTGATCACGTCGCATCTGACCGCACGTGCCGCCGACGCCGCGCGCAAGACCACCGCATCGGTCCGCGCCGGCGGGACGGCGGGGTCCCTGCCGACTCGCGACGGGGTGGACCTGCTCCAGGTCGTGTCCACCGGCCCGGACGGGCGCGTGCTGGCGGCGAGCGCCTCGCTGCGGGGCAGGCCGCCGCTCGACCACGCCCGGCCCGGCCCGGGGCGCACCCGCGTCGACACGCGGATCTGCGGCGACCCGGCGTGGAAGTCCGGCTGCCTGGACGTGGTCGGCTACCAGACCGCCGTTCCGGCGCACGGCACCGTGATGGTGTACGGGGCGGTCCCCGAGCCGCGGGTGCTGGGCGGCCCCGTCGCCGCGATCACCGTGGGGGGCCTGTGCCTGCTGTTGATCGTCGTGGCGGGCGCGGTGACCTGGCGCGTCGCGGGGCGCACGCTGCGCCCGGTCGCGGAGATCGACCGGGCCGTGTCCGGGATCGCCTCGTCCGACCTGAGCGTCCGGGTGCCCGTGCCCGACGGCACCGACGAGACGGCGCGGCTGGCCGCCACGCTGAACGCCGCGCTGGACCGGCTGCAGCAGACGGCGGATCAGCAGCGCCGGTTCGTGGCCGACGCCTCGCACGAGCTGCGCACCCCGCTGACCGCCCTGCGCACCCGCATCGAGCTGGCCCTGGCCGCCCCCGAGGAGACCGATCTGCTGGAGACGCTGCGCGAGGGCCTGGACGACTCCGAGCGGCTGCACCACATCGTCGAGGACATGCTCGTGCTGGCGCGGCTCGACGCCGGCGTGGCACCCGTCCTCGCCCCGCTGGACCTGGGACGGCTGGTCGAGTCCGAGCTGGCGCAGCGGGAGCCGCGGCTGCCGGTCTTCGCGCGCGTCGAGCCGGGCGTGATGGTGGCGGGCAACCGGCTCCAGCTGGCCCGGGTCCTGGTCAACCTGCTGACCAACGCCGACCGGCACGCCGTCGACCGCGTCGAGGTCAACGTGCGGAGCGAGGGCGACGAGGCGGTGGTCGAGGTGTGCGACGACGGCCCCGGCATCCCGTTCGCCGACCGCGAGCGGGTGTTCCAGCGCTTCACCCGGCTGGACGCGGCGCGCAACCGCGCGTCCGGCGGCACCGGGCTGGGGCTGACGATCGCCCGCGACACGGCCATCGTGCACGGCGGCCGGCTGTACGTGGCCGACAGCCCGCGCGGCGCCCGGTTGGTGCTGCGCCTGCCTCTGATGCGCGGGCCGATTCCTTCCGGCTCGTCCGTCCGGACGGAGTTCTCCTCGTCCGCCGCCCCGACCGCGCAGCCGCCGTGGGCGTCCACCACGGAACGGTTCGGCAGGGGCCCCTCAGGCGGTCCGCGGTGACAGAACGGCTCGGCGGCCGGTGTACGGGGGGAGGAACACCGGCCGCCGAGCCCTTTCCGCGGCGAGTTTCTGATTCCGCGGCGAGTTTCTGAAGCCCGTGGGCCTAGGAGGACTGCGCCGTGTTGTAGAGGTTCTGGGCGTCAGTGCCGAAGTACGGGCCGAACATGTAGTTCGGCAGGAAGTTGTACTTGAAGCTGTTCACCGAGTTCTGGATGCCGGTGCCGGTGGACTCGTTGAAGTTGAGGAACCACGGGCCGCCGCTGGAGCCGCCGGTCATGTCGCAGTTGAGGCCGTGGTCGTTGCTCAGCAGGAAGTCGTCGATGGTCTGGCCGCTGCAGTAGATGAGCCTGGAGCCGTCGTAGGGGGAGGCCGCCGGGTAGCCGAAGGCGTACATGCTCTGCCTGCGCGGCTGGTTGAACGCGATGCCCTGGCCGCCGACGACGTCGACCAGCTTGCGGCCGTCGAGCTCGTTCACCACGGCCGCGCCGACGTCGTAGTTGATGTCCTCGCTGGCGGTCCACTGGGGGGTGGCGAGCGTCTTGCTGGCGGTCCACGTGCCGTAGGGGCGCTCGCCGTTGTCGTAGCCCGGCACGAACACCCAGTTGGTGTGCCACGCTCCGTCCAGCTTGACGCAGTGCCCGGCGGTGATGACGGTGCTCTTGTTGGCGCTGGTGACCGCGTTTCCGGAGCAGGACGCGGTGCGGCCCTGGTAGGTGAAGAACACCCGTCCGGCCGTTTGCGTCACCTGGCCGCCGCCGGTCCAGGGGCTGCCGCCGTTGGGGATGGACAGGGTGGTCGGGGGCAGCACTTGGGCCTGCCCGCGCCGCACCTGCTTCCAGCGGCTGTCGTGCTTCGGCTTGAACAGCTTCTCCATGGGGACGGCCGAGCGCATGCGCTCGGGAGTCCAGAACCGCAGCACGCGCTGCTGTTCGGCGTCGTCGGTCGCCTGCAGCTTGGCGACCGGGCTGGGGGAGGTCGGGAGGGCGGGAGCGGTCGGAGCGGACGCGTGGGCGGGGACGGTCAGCAAGGGCAGCAGCGCGGCGCCGCCCACCGCGGCCACGGCCGCGTTGCGCAGGGAGCGTTTCATCTGGTCTCCGGAGTTCGGGGGGAGACGGGGAACGGGGGTCGGGGGACGTGGTGGATGTCCGTGAGCGGACGGTAAATTCGCCCTCTATGTCCGGACTAGTGGCATAACTTCACAAATGCCGTTCCGGTGATCCGCAGCATTGCGGGTCGCCGCACGTCAGTCCCGGACCGCGGGCCGGCGGGACGGCACGGCGCGGGCCCGGCCGCCCATGGCCGACAATGGACGGGTGACCGCAGACTCGAACGCCGACCGTGTTCCTGCCGACGTTCCTGCCGACGTTCCTGCCGACGGCCCTTCCGAGGTTCCGTCCGACGCCGTCGCCCCGTCCGACGGGCATGCCGAGCGCCCCAAGGGCGTGCGCGACGTCGTCGTGCTGGGCTCCACCGGCTCCATCGGCACCCAGGCCCTGGACGTGATCCGCCGCAACCCCGACCGGTTCCGGGTGGTCGGGCTGGCCGCCGGCGGCGGCCGTGTCGACCTGCTCGCCCGGCAGGCCCTGGAGTTCCGGCCCGAGGTCGTCGCCGTTGCGCGCGCGTCGGCGGCCCAGGACCTGCAGCTGGCGTTCTACGCCGAGGCCAAGCGGCACGGCTACGCCTCCGGCGACTACCCCATTCCCAAGATCGTGGCCGGGCCGGAGGCCGTCGCCGAGGTGGCCGCCTGGCCGTGCGACGTGGTGCTGAACGGGGTGACCGGGGCGCTCGGCCTGTCGTCGACGCTCGCCGCGTTGGACGCGGGGCGCGTGCTGGCGTTGGCGAACAAGGAGTCGTTGATCATCGGCGGCCCGCTGGTGGTCGAGCGGGCCCGGCCCGGGCAGATCGTCCCGGTCGACTCGGAGCATTCGGCGTTGGCGCAGTGCCTGCGCGGCGGACGGGCGGCCGAGGTGCGCCGGTTGGTGCTGACCGCCAGCGGGGGGCCGTTCCGCGGTCGTAGCCGCGCCGAGCTGGTCGACGTCACGCCCGAGGAGGCGTTGAACCATCCCACGTGGGACATGGGCCCGGTCGTCACGATCAATTCGGCGACGCTGGTCAACAAGGGGTTGGAGGTCATCGAGGCGCACCTGCTGTTCGACGTGCCGATGGACCGCATCGAGGTCATGGTGCACCCGCAGTCGGTGATCCATTCGATGGTGGAGTTCGTGGACGGGTCGACGCTGGCCCAGGCCAGTCCGCCGGACATGCGCCTGCCGATCGCGCTGGGTCTGGACTGGCCGCACCGCGTCCCCGACGCCGCGCCCGCCGTCGACTGGACCCGCGCGCACACCTGGGAGCTGTTCCCCCTCGACGACGAGGCCTTCCCCGCCGTGGCGCTGGCCCGCCGCGTGGGGGAGCAGGGCGGCACCGCCCCCGCCGTCTACAACGCGGCCAACGAGGAGTGCGTCGAGGCGTTCCGCGCGGGACGCCTGCCGTTCCTGGGGATAGTCGACACCGTCGCGCGGGTAGTGGAGGAGCACGACACGGGCGGTCGGCAAGCCGGACTGACGCTGGACGACGTGCTGGCCGCCGACGAGTGGGCACGGGCGCGGGCGCGCGAACTGACCGCGCAGGGAGGCTGACGGCCGTTCCTCCCCCGGCGTCCGGGCCCCCGGGGTAGGCCCCGCCGCGGGAGGAGCGCGATGGCCTTTCTGCTCGGCGCGGTCGCCTTCGTGGTGGCGCTCCTGGTGTCGGTGATGCTGCACGAGGCCGGCCACCTGCTGACCGCCAAGCGGTTCGGGATGAAGGCGACGCAGTTCTTCGTGGGATTCGGCCCCACGCTGTGGTCGCGGCGCGTGGGGGAGACCGAGTACGGCGTCAAGGCCCTGCCGCTCGGCGGGTTCGTGCGCATCGTCGGCTACACGCCCCTGGAGCCGGTGGCCGAGGCCGACCGCGAGCGCGCCTTCTACCGCCAGCCCGCCTCCCGCCGGGCCGTGGTGATCGTCGCCGGGGTGGCCGCCAACTTCGCGTTCGCGTTCGTCCTGCTGATGGTGCTGGCGATGGCCGTGGGGGTGCGCGATCCCGGCACCGCCACCACCACGGTCGACCGCGTGTCCGCCTGCGTCCCGGTGAGCCTCCAGCAGCGGTGCGGCACGGACCGTCCGCCGTCGCCGGCCGCCGTGGCGGGACTGCGCCCCGGCGACCGCATCGTGTCGTACAACGGAACGCCCGTCGCCGATTGGGAGGCGTTGCGCGCGGCCATCGGCGCGTCGGCGCCAGGCCGGGCCGTCCCGGTGGTCCTCGAACGCGGCGGCGAGCGGGTCGCCGTGTCCGTCCGCCCCGCGCGGGTGGGCGGCGAACCGTTCATCGGCGTCTCCGCCCGCGTCGTCGGCCAGGGCTACGAGCGCACCGGCCCCGTCGGCGCCGCCGGGTTCGCCGTCCGCGGCATCGGCGAGACCCTCGGCGGCATCGGGCGGGTGGCGGTCGACCTGCCCGCCGCGATCCCCAAGCTGTTCTCGCCCGAGCGCGCCGACACCCCCGGCGGCCAGGTCGGCAGCGTCGTCGGCGCCACCGACATCTCCGGGCAGATCTTCGCCGCGCACACCTCCTGGCGCGACAAGATCGCCCTGTTCCTGTCGCTGGTGGTCTCGCTGAACATCTTCCTCGGCGCGCTCAACGTGCTGCCGCTGCTGCCCTTGGACGGCGGGCACCTGGCCGTCGTCGGCTACGAGCGCGCCCGCGCATGGGCGGCCCGCAGACGCGGACGCCCCGACCCGGGGACGGTGGACCTGACCAAACTCCTGCCCCTCACTTACCTGGCCGTCATGCTGCTGGTCGGCCTGGGGGTCCTGCTGATCCTGGCCGACCTGGTCAACCCGTTGCGCCTGCCGCGATGAGAGGGACCGAGGAGAGGGACCGAGGAGAGGGACGCCGACGCGGGACCGCCGCGCCCGTCCGGTGACACGGAATGTAGCAGTCAGGTCACATTGAGTATCGAATCGGTCATGACATGGCCACTCGACGGGCGTTGGACACCCGGTGGAGCCGATCCATTCGCGTGCGCCGCCTAGGGTAGGACGCGAGACGAAGGAGAGGGATGAGCGTTTCACTCGGTATTCCGACGGTCCGCGGCGACGAGCCGCGTCCGCTGGCGCCGCGCCGCCGGTCGCGGAAGATCATGGTGGGGAACGTGCCCGTCGGCGGGGACGCGCCGGTGTCGGTGCAGTCGATGACGACGACGCCGACCGCCGATGTCAACGCGACGTTGCAG
>PVNI01000007.1 GCA_003001795.1 Actinomadura viridilutea
AGTGGCTTGACACACGCAATCTGACTGCTGTTGGTGTTCGCGTCCCTGTGTGGTTCTCGGGGAGCAAACGGGAACCCGTTGTTGACAACAGGTTTGCCGCCTGCCTGGTGGTGGGTGGTGTGGGTTTGTCCGGTGGTTATGGCGAAGGGGAAACACCCGGTCCCATTCCGAACCCGGTAGTTAAGCCCTTCAGCGCCGATGGTACTGCATGGGTGACTGTGTGGGAGAGTAGGACGCCGCCGGACATTTACTTGGGTGGAAGGCCCGCCGCTGGTCGGCGGGCCTTCTGCTTTTCGTGGTGCTTTCTAGGGCTTGTTGGGGTCCTCCGGCTTGTCCTGGTGGGCGGTGGAGTGCGGTCTTGGTTGGTGATCCGGGTGCTCGCATGTCGCCGGTCCCGCGGCGTGGTTGGCGCTCTCTCCTGTGTGGCGTCTGAGGTCGTTAACGGTGTCTCTGGTGGGTACGGGGTGGACTTGTTCGTGTGGGGTGCGGCCCTGTTGTTTGCGGCTACTGGGCGGCATCCGCTGAGGCCGGGCCCGCGAGGCTGTCCGCAACGCCCGCCGGACCATGGACCGTCCCTCTCGGCTCCGGCACGGCACGCGAGCGCGATCTCTCGCTCACAGCGCCGAACACACCCGGTGGAGCCGCCCTCAGGCCGCCGGGGTCAGATCTCCTCGCCTGTCAGGACGGAGTCGCGTAGCCCCGCTTGGTCAGGAAACCCTGGCGGTGCGCGGCATACTCCTGATCCGAAGTGTCGCGGCGACGACCACGTAAAGGCACGCCGTTCCGTCGTCGGCCTCAAGACGCGGGAGACGACCGGGCCGCGGCGACTTCTCCTGGCGAGACCCGAAAGCGCCCGACTGCATGGCGGCGGTCTGGAGTCCGAATCATCTGTTTGAAGACTCGGATGCCCGCACGCCCAGCAGCGCCGTCGTGACGCCCATGCCGGGAGTCGGCCTAACGGCCGGCGGGCTGTCGTGGACGCTGCGGTTGGTGCACGACTGGCTGCGCTTCTGCAGCGGGGGCGATGGGGCACACGGTCCTGTATTGCGCGGACAGTAGGCGACTGGAGCTGATAGTGCGCACAACGCCCGCCTAGTGCTACTTCAGGTGAGGCCCAGGCTCAAATTCGGGTGGGATTGTTGTTTGGGTGGGCCCGCCGTTGGCGGGCCTTTGCGGGTTTCAGATTTCGCCGCGGAGGACGCTGTAGACGACGGCGTCGTGCCACTCGCCGTCCCGGAACGTGTAGCGGCGGAGAACGCCCTCACGGGTGAAACCGGCCTTCTCCAACGAACGCTGCTCCGCCACGTTCGTCACCTCCGTCTCGGCCTCGACCCGCACGACCTGCGTATGCGCGAACAGATAGCGGGCCAGCAGGCGCTGCGCCTGCGTGCCGTAACCGCGGCCGCGGGCCTCCGGAAGCAGAATGATTCCGATGTTCCAGCAGTGCGAGGTGGGGCCGGTCAGGACCTTCCGCCAGGCGACGTAGCCGAGCCGCTCAAGGCCGCGCACCACCATGAGGCGGCCGCCGTCATCGCCGAGCAGGCCGTTGTCGGCCCAGTGGCGCCGCAAGCGACCGGGGTCGGACCAGCCGAACCACTGATACGGGCTGCTGAGCTCGGGATCGATCAGAAACCGGTCCAGCAGCGGCAGATCTGCTTCGAAGACCGGGCGCAACGCCACTTGATCAACACTCATGATCATCCACGGTAGGGCGTCCCCCGCAGACCGCCAAATATCGGTATTCACCGGCCGATGCCGTCAGCGCGCCCGGGCTCCCAAGGCCATGTCCAGCGTCACCGCCCACTGCCGCAGCAGACGGGAACGACGGGCCGAGTCGTCGGTGAGCAGATCCGCCAAGCCGAGGCCGCGCACGAGATCCAGCGTGGCCTGGACCGTCTCCCGGACGCCGGGCACCGATTCGTCGGCGCCGAGCGCCTCCACGGTGAGGCGGTGCGCCTCCCGCCCCACGCGGGCCTCCAGAGGGACGACCCGTGCCCGCAGCTGCTCGTCGGAACTGGCGGCCACCCACAGCTGCAGGGCCGCGCGGAACAGCGGACTGGTGTACATCTCCGCGAGCAGCGTCAGCACGTCGAGAGTGGGCGGCCGTCTCCCCGCCAGGGCGTCGAGATGCTCGCGCATCCGACGCAGGCGCACCTCCGTGCCGTACTCGATGGCGGCCGTGACGAGTTCCTCGCGGGTGCGGAAGTGATGCTGGGCGGCGCCCCGGGACACCCCCGCGCGTTCGGCGACCACGGCCACGGTCGTGCGGGACCAGCCGAGGGTGGCGAGGCAGTCGATGGCCGCCTCCAGCAGCCGGCGCCGGGTGGCGCGGCTGCGGTCCTGCTGCGGTTCGCGCACCGCCTGCGTCCCCGTCGCCCTCGGTTCCATGACGTCCAAGTCAACCAGACCGCCCGACCGAAAAACAATCAAGCGTGATTGATTTCTTCGCGCCGGGGTGGCAGGGTGCAGCCATGGACAAACCGCCGCGGATCATTCGCCGCCCGGCCGCGACGGCGATCCGGTCCCGCGGGCCGTCGTGCCCGAGCGGGTTCTCGTTCGAGCGTCCAGCGGCGCCTGGCTCGCAGGCGTCGTCACCGCCGCACCGGACGTGGGAGGTGCCTGGTCGCGGGGCGGATCGTGGCGGCCGGGGCGCCGCTGGGGCCGAGATCTCGGGTCGCGTTGTGCGTTCGGACGACGTCGGCGTGGTCGGCGGAGCGGGCGGGTCCCGGCCCATCCGCTCGGCCGCCGGCGAGCGGTTGCTGATCTACGACGTAAAGGCGGGCGCGCGTCGAACGCCGGGGAGGTGCGGGCGATGACGTCCCACCGCGGATCGGCGCGGCCCTTGCGGAGTTCTCTCGACACCGGCAGCCCCGCCTACCGGGAGCGGCGTGCGGCGATGCTCGCCAAGCTGGAGGAGCTGGAAGCCGAGCACGCCAAGGCCCTGGCCGGAGGCGGGGAGAAGTACGTCGCCCGGCACCGCAAGCGCGGCAAGCTGCTGGCGCGCGAGCGGATCGAGCTGCTGCTCGATCCGGACTCGCCGTTCCTGGAGCTGAGCCCGCTGGCCGCGTGGGGCACCGAGTTCCCGGTCGGGGCGAGCGTGGTCACCGGGATCGGGGTGGTCGAGGGCGTCGAATGCGTGATCGTCGCCAACGATCCGACCGTGCGCGGCGGGTCCAGCAATCCGTGGACGATGCGCAAGACCTTCCGCGCGTTCGACATCGCGCTGGAGAACCGGCTGCCGCTGATCAACCTGGTGGAGTCGGGCGGCGCCGACCTGCCCACCCAGAAGGAGATCTTCATTCCGGGCGGGCGGACGTTCCGCGACCTGACCCGGCTGTCGGCGGCGGGCATCCCCACCATCGCGCTGGTGTTCGGCAACTCCACCGCGGGCGGCGCCTACGTCCCCGGGATGAGCGACCACGTCGTCATGGTCAGGGAGCGCGCCAAGGTGTTCCTCGGCGGGCCGCCGCTGGTGAAGATGGCCACCGGCGAGGAGGCCGACGACGAGGAGCTGGGCGGCGCCGAGATGCACGCGCGCACGTCCGGGCTGGCCGACTACATGGCCGTGGACGAACCCGACGCGCTGCGCCTCGGCCGGCAGATCGTGGCGCGGCTCAACCACCGCCGGCTCGGCCCGGAGCCGGGGCCGGTCCGCGAGCCGCTGTACGACGCAGAGGAGCTCGCGGGCATCGTCCCCGAGGACCTCAGGACGCCGTTCGACCCCCGCGAGGTGATCGCGCGGATCGTGGACGGCTCGGAGTTCGACGAGTTCAAGCCGCTGTACGGGACCAGCCTGGTGACCGGATGGGCGCGGCTGCACGGCTATCCGATCGGGATCCTGGCCAACGCGCAGGGCGTGCTGTTCAGCCAGGAGTCGCAGAAGGCCGCGCAGTTCATCCAGCTGGCCAACCGGACCGACACGCCGCTGCTGTTCCTGCACAACACCACCGGCTACATGGTCGGCAAGGAGTACGAGCAGGCGGGCATCATCAAGCACGGCGCGCTGATGATCAACGCGGTGGCCAACAGCCGGGTCCCGCACATCTCGATCATCATGGGGGCGTCGTACGGGGCCGGGAACTACGGCATGTGCGGCCGGGCGTACGATCCGCGGTTCCTGTTCACCTGGCCGAGCGCCAAGTCGGCCGTCATGGGGCCGCAGCAGCTGGCCGGGGTGCTGTCGATCGTGGCGCGCCAGGCGGCGCGGGCGCGCGGGCAGGAGTACGACGAGGAGCAGGACCGGGCCATGCGGGAGATGGTCGAGGCGCAGATCGAGGCCGAGTCGCTGCCGTTCTTCCTGTCCGGGCGGCTCTACGACGACGGGGTGATCGACCCGCGCGACACCCGGACCGTCCTCGGCATCTGCCTGTCGGTGATCCACAACGCTCCCGTCGCCGGGGCCGAGGGCTTCGGCGTGTTCCGGATGTGATGTGAGGCGATGATCGAGTCTGTGCTGGCGGCCAACCGCGGCGAGATCGCCCGCCGCGTCTTCCGCACCTGCCGCGACCTGGGGATCGGCACGGTGGCGGTGTTCTCCGACGCCGACGCGGACGCCCCGCACGTGGCCGAGGCGGACGCGGCGGTGCGGCTGCCGGGCGCGGCGCCCGCCGACACCTACCTGCGCGGCGACCTGATCGTGGCGGCGGCGCGGGCGGCGGGGGCGGACGCGGTCCATCCCGGCTACGGGTTCCTGTCGGAGAACGCCGAGTTCGCCCGCGCGGTCGGCGCGGCCGGGCTGACCTGGATCGGCCCGCCGCCCGAGGCGATCGCGGCGATGGGGTCGAAGATCGAGGCCAAGAAGCTGATGGCCGCGGCGGACGTGCCGGTGCTGCCGGAGCTGGACCCGGACGCCGTCGCCCCCGCCGACCTGCCGGTCCTGGTGAAGGCGTCGGCGGGCGGCGGCGGACGCGGCATGCGGGTCGTGCGCGCGATGGACGAGCTGGCCGACGCCGTGGCGGCGGCCCGGCGGGAGGCGCAGTCGGCGTTCGGCGACCCGGCGGTGTTCTGCGAGCCGCTGCTGGAGCGGGCCCGGCACATCGAGGTGCAGATCGTCGCCGACCGGCACGGCACGGTGTGGGCGCTGGGGGAGCGGGAGTGCTCGATCCAGCGCCGCCACCAGAAGATCGTCGAGGAGGCGCCGTCGCCCGCGGTCACGCCGGCGCTGCGGGAGCGGCTGTGCGCGGCGGCGGTGGACGCGGCCCGGGCGATCGGCTACGTCGGCGCGGGCACGGTGGAGTTCCTGCTGGCCGACGACGGCCGGTTCTTCTTCCTGGAGATGAACACGCGGCTGCAGGTCGAGCATCCGGTCACCGAGTGCCTGTACGGCGTGGACCTGGTGCGGCTGCAGATCGAGGTCGCCGAGGGGCGTGCGCTGCCCGCCGAGCCTCCGCCGCCCCGCCCCGGGCACGCGATCGAGGTGCGGCTGTACGCGGAGGATCCCGCCGCGGGGTGGCGTCCCGGCAGCGGCGTGCTGCACACGTTCGACGTTCCCGGCGTGGACGCCGCGTTCGACCTGCCCGGCCGCGGGGCCGGGTACGGCGTGCGGCTGGACGCCGGAGTGGGCGCCGGCGGCGAGGTCGGCGTCCACTACGACCCGATGCTCGCCAAGGTCATCGTGTGGGAGGAGACCCGGGCGGGCGCGGCGCGCAGGCTCCGCGCCGCCCTCGCCGGGGCGCGTCTGCACGGTGTCGTCACCAACCGGGACCTGCTCGTCCGGATCCTGGCCGAGCCGGCGTTCCTCGCCGGGGACACCCACACCGGCTACATCGACCAGGTCGGCCTGGACGCGCTGGCGGCGCCGCTGGCCGACGCGCGGGCCGTCCGGGTGTCGGCGCTGGCCGCGGCGCTCGCCGACGCCGAGCTCAACCGTGCCGCCGCGCCCGTGCAGCGCGGCCTGCCGTCCGGGTGGCGCAACGTGCCGTCGCAGCCGCAGCGCAAGACGTTCGAGGGCCCGGACGGCGCCGCGATCGAGGTCGCCTACCGGCTGGCGCGCGGCGGCCTGATCGCCGACGGGTACGACGGCGTGGACCTGGTCCGCGCCGTCGTCGTCGACGAGGCGGGCGGCGAGGTGGAGGTGACGCTCGACGCGGCCGGGGTGCGGCGGGTGTTCCGCGTCCGGGCCGTCGGCGACCGGCTGTTCGTCGACTCGCCGCTGGGGCCGGTGGCGCTGCGCGCGCTGCCCCGTTTCGCCGACCCCGGCGACCTGGTGGCGCCCGGGTCGCTGCTCGCGCCCATGCCCGGCACCGTCGTGCGGGTGGACGTCGAGCCCGGCGACAGCGTGACCGAGGGGCAGACGCTGGTGGTGCTGGAGGCGATGAAGATGGAGCACCCCGTCACCGCCCCGGCCGCCGGGACCGTGGCGGAGCTGAACGTCGCCGCGGGGCAGCAGGTGGAGGCGGGCGCCGTCCTCGCCGTGATCGCCGAACCGCCGTCGTCCGAAGGGGGATCCGAGTGAGTTTCGTGGAGAGCGAGGAGCGGCGGGCCCTGCGCGAGGCCGTCGCCGAGCTGGGCGCCAAGTACGGGCCCGCCTACTACGCCGAGAAGGCGCGCAGCGGCGGCAAGACCCGCGAGCTGTGGGCGGAGGCCGGACGACTGGGGTACCTGGGCGTGAACGTGCCGGAGGAGTACGGCGGCGGTGGCGGCGGCATCGGCGACCTGGCGGCCGTGTGCGAGGAGCTCGCCGCGGCGGGCTGCCCGCTGCTGCTCATGGTGGTGTCCCCGGCGATCTGCGCGACGATCATCTCCCGGTTCGGCACGGCCGAGCAGAAGGAGCACTGGCTGCCGCGGTTCGCCGACGGGTCGGTGACGATGGCGTTCGCGATCACCGAGCCGGACGCCGGGTCCAACTCCCACCGCATCACCACCACCGCGCGCCGCGACGGCGACGGGTGGGTCCTCACCGGGCAGAAGACGTTCATCTCCGGGGTGGACGAGGCCGACGCGGTGATGGTCGTGGGCCGCACCCAGGACCAGAAGGGCGCGCTGCGGCCGTCGCTGTTCATCGTGCCGACCGACGCGCCCGGCTTCGCCTACACCCCGATCGAGATGGAGATCGTCTCGCCGGAGAAGCAGTTCGTGCTGCACCTGGACGAGGTGCGGCTGCCCTACGAGGCGCTGGTCGGCGACGAGGACGGCGGCCTGCTGCAGCTGTTCGCCGGGCTCAACCCCGAACGGATCATGGCGGCGGCGATGGGCGCGGGCATCGGCCGGCTGGCGCTCGGCAAGGCCGTCGCCTACGCCAAGGAGCGGCAGGTGTTCCGCGCGCCCATCGGGGCGCACCAGGGCATCGCGCATCCGCTCGCCCAGGCCAAGATCGAGCTGGAGCTGGCGCGGCTGATGGGGCAGAAGGCGGCCTGGCTGTACGACCAGGGCGACGACGAGGGGGCGGGCGAGGCGGCCAACATGGCCAAGTACGCCGCCGCCGAGGCCGCGGTGCGCTGCGTCGACCAGGCCATCCAGACCCACGGCGGCAACGGGCTGACCGTCGAGTACGGCGTGGGCATGCTCGCCGGGATGGTGCGGTTGATGCGGATCGCGCCGGTCAGCCGGGAGATGGTCCTCAACTATGTGGCCCAGCATTCGCTGGGCCTGCCGAAGTCCTACTGACGCCCGGCTCGCGCGTCGTGCGGGACCGCGCTCGAGCGCGCGGCGAGACGGGCGACCTGCTCGTCCAGCGGCACCGGCGCCGACAGCCGGTTGTCGATCTCGACGTGCGGGACGGGCGGCGGCACGTCCGGCCGCATGCGGGCGACGAAGGCGTCGAACGCGGCCAGCTTGCCGCGGTCGCGTTCCAGGCCGCGCGCGGTGAGGCGGTGCCGCAGCGTGGCGGCGTCGGAGCGGATCCACACCAGCCGCACCGGAGGGCCGCCCAGGGCGTCCACCCACGCCGCCCACCGATCCGGCGAGCGGATCTGCCCGGTGAACGGGCCGTTCAGCAGCACCGGGCAGCCGTGGGAGCGGATCTCGCGGGCGGTCGCGGTCATCCCGTCGTACTCGTGCCGCTTGACGTGCTCGTCGTACCAGGGGCCCTCGCGTTCGCCCGGGTCGCGTCCGTGCGCCGCCAGCGTGGCCGCGACGAACGGCCCGTACATGGTGTCCTTGTCGAGCAGGGCGGGCACCGGGCGCAGCCGGGCCAGCAGCCGCGCCGCCACGGTCGACTTGCCGCTCCCCGGCGCGCCCGCCACGACCCAGACCGCCGCGACGCTCATCCGCGCCCTCCGCTCGCGTGCGCGGCGCCGGGGCGGCGCCGCCTTCCGTCCGGGCTTGCGCGCCGCCGTCCCGTCCGGGCGGCGCCGTGCCGTTCCCGCCCGGTCACGACGCGGGGATCCGGGTGCGGCGGCGGGCGAGGCGGTCGATGCGCACCTCGTCGATCTGGTGGCCGAGGCCGGGCTGGGTGAGGGGGACGCCGACCATGCCGCCGGACGAGCGCACCGGCGGCGACACGAACGCGGGACCGTTCGCCGGGTCGGTCACGTCGCTCGGCAGGGTGCAGCCGGGCAGGGCGGCCAGCGCCACGGCGGCGGCCTGGCCGATGCCGAACGCGCCCGAGCCGGTGCACCACACGTCCCATCCGGCCGCGTAGGCCAGGTCGTGGGCGCTGCGCGCGGCGGTGAGGCCGCCCAGGCTGCTGATGCGCAGGTTGAGCACGCGGCCCGCCTCCATGGACAGGGCGGCCTCCAGGGTGTCGGGGTCGCCGACCGCGGGGGCGACGGCGGTGGCGATCTGGCGCTGCAGGCGGGCGTGCGCGGCGAGGTCGTCGGCGGGGAACGGCCGTTCGACGGCGAGCAGCCCGTAGGCGTCCAGGGCCTCCAGCACCCTCAGGTGCTCGGGCGACTCGGTGTAGGAGTGCCCGGCGTCGACGACCATCGCCAGCGCCGGGTAGGCGTGCCGGATCGCCCGCACCGGTTCGATGTCCCAGCCCGGCCGCACCTCCACGGTGATGCGGGTGTGGCCGGCGCCGACGGCCTGGTTGACGCGGCTCACCACCGTTTCCAGCAGCGGCTCGGGGGTGATGCGGGCGCCCGTGACGATGGAGGTGCGGGTGCCGCCCAGGGCGTGCGCGAGCGGCAGGCCCCGGCCGCGGCACCACAGGTCCCAGCAGGCCATGTCGACGGCCGCGGCGGCGAGGCGCGAGCCCAGGTCGGCCACGGCCGACACGTCCTCGGGCCGCTCCCATTCCAGGCCCAGGACCGCCGGGCCCATCCGCTCCTCGATGTCGGCCCAGACCGGGTCGGGGCCGGGGGCGCCGTCGGGGACGGCGACCTCGCCCCAGCCGACCGCGCCGCCGCGGTCGGTCAGCCGTACGAGGATGCTCTCCGGGCGCCGCCCGCGCGGCATGGCCACGCGGAAGACGTCACATCCTGAGACCTGGGGCACCCGCACCGTCCTTCCGGAGGAGGAACTCTCACCCTCTCCATGATCCCCCCTCGCGGAGCCCGGTGGGGACGCCCGCCGGCCGGGGACGGCGCCCGCGGCGTCAGGAGGGGAGGCGTCAGGAGGGACAGGTGGCGTCCAGCGACACCGGCTTGGTCTGCCGGACGGGCCGCCCGGACGAGGAGGCGCGCGGCGTCGACCGGCCCGAATCCGCGGCGCCGCTGTCCGAGGCCGACGGCGACGCGGACGGGGAGGCGGACGACTCGGGCGGGGTGGCCACGGCCTGCGCGGCCAGGCGGCGGATCAGCGCGTAGTCGGGGTTGCCGGTGTAGATCAGCGGGGGCACGAACTGCAGGCTGGTGACCTGGCCGCCGTCCTTGAACCGGTCGGCCAGCTCGATGAACGCCGGCAGCAGCTCCTGCGGGATGTCGGTGGAGATCGCGCGCTTGGTCGCGGCGGCCAGCCGGTCGAACTTGGTCAGCACGGTCCGCGGGTCGGCCTGCCGGGCGATCGCGCGCAGCAGGCACTTCTGCCGCCCCATCCGGGTGTAGTCGTCGCTGTTGGTGCGGGACCGGCCGTACCACAGCGCCTCCTTGCCGGACAGCGTGCGGTAGCCGGGCTGCAGGACGCCGCCCTCCAGGCCGTAGGGGATCGGCTGGTCGATCCTGATCTTGACGCCGCCGATCGCGTCGATGATGTCGGCGAAGCCGAACATGTCGACCAGCACGTAGTAGTCGATGGGCAGGCCGAGGATGCCGCTGATGGTGGCCTTGAGCAGTTCGGGGCCGCGCTCGTTCTTGCGGGCGCCGGGCACGACGTCGGGGTGGTCTTCGGCGTACTGGTAGACCTCGTTCAGCAGGCCGGGGGTGCTGGGGCCGTCGCCGGTGAACCCGTAGGGGAAGCGGTCGCGGGCCGGGCCGGGCGGCATCGGCACCCGCTCCAGGTTGCGCGGCAGGCTCAGCAGGACGGTGTCGCCGGTCTTGGTGTCGATGCTGGCGACGGTCATGCTGTCGGTGCGCACGCCCTGCCGGTTGGCGGCGGCGTCGCCGCCGAGCAGCAGCACGTTGACGCGGCGCTGCCCGTTCCACGGGTCCTTGACGTCGACGGGGCGTCCGCGGCTGTCGCCGGTGCGGAAGATGCTGGTCAGCGCGTCGCGGTAGACGTAGGCGCTGTATCCGGCCCAGGCGGCCGGCAGCGCCACCGCGAAGCACAGCACGATCACGCCCGCCGCGCCCGCGGCGCGGGCGGCCAGCGACAGGGTCTCGGGGCGGACGAGCTGGTACGAGCGGATCACCACGGTGATCCACAGCAGGCCCAGCGCGAGGATCCCGGCGGCCAGGCCGGTCAGCCAGTCCGGGCGCACGGCCAGCTGGAGCAGGTCGGGGCGGAAGAACAGTCCGGCGACGGCGCCGGCGGCGGCCAGCGCCAGGAACAGGGCCATCAGCAGGGCGCCCGACCAGCGGCGGCCGACGCGCAGGTGCGCCACGCCCCACAGCAGGGTGGACGCGAGGGTCAACCCGAGCGCGCGGAGGAGCCCGTGGCCTCCGGGGGCGGTGCCTTCGGCGTCCTCGTCCTCGTCAGAGGCGGGACGCGCCGCCGATCGACTCGCCATGTACGCTCCGATCCCCACCCACGCTCAAAAACAGGCTCCCGCCTACATTATGGACGCGTGAAAACGTCGCAGGGTTGCGGAGCCGTCGACCGCCGCCCTCCGCGACAGGTCAGGTGCAGCTTTTACTGATCTTATGCAAGCCGACGGCGTTCGTGGTGCCGTTCTGCGACGCCGCCACCGCCTCGGCGGTCATCCGGCGGATGGCCGGGTAGTCGGGGGCGCCGGGCCGCACGAGCGGCGGCGTGAACTGCAGGGTCGTGATCTCGGCGCCGCGGACCCGTCCGGCCAGCCGCACCAAATGAGGCAGCATGCCGCGCGGCAGGTCGGTGCTGACCGAGCGGGCGAACGTGCGCGACAGCCGCCGGAAGCTGCGCAGCACCGGCAGCGGGCGGGCCTGCCGGGCGATCGCCCACATGAGGCATTTCTGGCGGGTCATCCGGTCGTAGTCGTCGCTGCCGGTGCGGGATCGCGCGTACCACAGGGCCTCGCGTCCGGTGAGCCTGCGGCAGCCCGGTCCCACGCGTCCCCGGGGCACCTGCCGTCGCGGCACCGGCACGGCCCGGCGGGCGCACACCCGCACGCCGCCCATCGCGTCGACGATCTCCCGGAAGCTGCGCATGTCCACCATGACGTAGTAGGGGACCGGACGGCCCAGGATGTGACCGACGGTGCGTTTCAGCAGCTCGGCGCCGGGATCGCGGATCCGGCGGCCGTCGCCGCCCGCCAGCGCGTCCGGGCGGGCGCGGCCGAGCGCGTACACGGCGTTGAGCAGCTCGCGCCGGGGAAAGGGCACGCGGCCGCGGCCCGACCAGACCGGCACGCGCTGCAGGTTGCGCGGCAGGCCCAGCAGGAGCGTGCGGCCGGTGCGGGTGTCGACGCTCGCCACGGTGATGCTGTCGGCGCGCAGCCCGGGGCGGGTGACGTCGGCGTCCGCGCCGATCAGCAGCACGTCCAGGCGGCGCGGCAGCGCCCGCGGGACGTCGTCGCGGCCGGCGGGCGCGGCGCCGACGGGGGAGGAGGCCCCGCCGGGGCGCGCGGACGGCAGGCCCGCCGCGACCGGGTCGCGGGCCGGGAAGACGCTGTCGAGCAGGTCGCGTTGCAGAGTGCCGAGGTGCGCCGCCGTCAGCGGCGGAAGCGCCGCCAGCGCGCAGATCGCCGCGACGGCGGCGCCGCCGGCCAGCCGCCACGGCCAGGACAGCCCGTCCGGGCGCAGCACGGCGTAGGAGCGGACGATCAGCAGCGTCCACCCGCCGGCCAGCGCCGCGCAGCCGACGACCAGCGCGGCCAGCCGCTGCGGCCGGACCGCCGCGTCCACGAGGGCGGACCACAGCCACCCGGCGGCGAGGACGACGCCGCTCAGCGCCAGCGTGTAGGAGAACAGCAGCGCCGTGCCCGTCCGGACCCGTCCCGCGCGCAGGTGCGCCATGCCCGGCACCACCGCCGAGACCGCCGTGACCAGCAGCGCCCTGCCGAGTCCGCGCCACGGCGCGTCGCCGTCCATGTGGCCTCTCCCCTCCGAACCGCACCGGAGGGACAGCCTGGGCCGATCACCGCCGTCCGGGCCATCGCGGACACGGCCGGTTGGGGTTTGCCGGGGGTTTTCGGACCCGCCGTCTACCAGCTCGTGGTCAGCGGCATTCCCTCGGCGTAGCCGGACGGGCTCTGCACGCCGACGATGGCGCGTTCGTGGAACTCCTCCAGCGTGCGGGCGCCCGCGTAGGTGCAGGCGCTGCGCAGCCCGGCCACGATCGAGTCGAGCAGGTCCTCCACGCCGGGACGCTGGGGGTCCAGGTACATGCGGGAGGTGGAGATGCCCTCCTCGAACAGCGCCTTGCGGGCCCGCTCGAACGGGGAGTCGTCGGCGGTGCGCAGCCGCACCGCGCGGGCCGAGGCCATGCCGAAGCTCTCCTTGTAGAGCCGTCCGTCGGCGGCGCGCTGCACGTCGCCCGGCGACTCGTAGGTCCCGGCGAACCAGGAGCCGATCATCACGTTGGAGGCGCCCGCGGCCAGCGCCAGCGCCACGTCGCGCGGGTGCCGCACGCCTCCGTCGGCCCACACGTGGCGGCCCAGGCGGCGCGCCTCGGCGGCGCACTCGAGCACCGCGGAGAACTGCGGCCGGCCCACCCCGGTCATCATCCGCGTCGTGCACATCGCGCCGGGCCCCACGCCGACCTTGACGATGTCGGCGCCGGCCTCCACCAGGTCGCGCACGCCCTCGGCGGTGACCACGTTGCCCGCCACGACCGGAACGGCCGGGTCCAGCCCGCGCACCGCCCGCAGCGCGTTGATCATCTTGTCCTGGTGGCCGTGCGCGGTGTCCACCACCAGCAGGTCGGCGCCCGCGTCCAGCAGCGCCTTCGCCTTGCCCGCCACGTCCCCGTTCACGCCGACGGCCGCCGCCACCCGCAGCCGCCCGGAGGCGTCGACCGCGGGGGTGTAGAGGGTGGCGCGCAGCGCGCCGGTGCGGGTGAGGATGCCGGTCAGGCGGCCCCGCGCGTCGACGACCGGGGCGAGCCGGTGCCCGCGCTCGTGCAGCCGGTCGAAGGCGTCGTGCGGGTCGATGCCGTCGGGCAGCGTCACCAGGTCGCGGGACATGATGTCGCGCAGCTGGGAGAAGCGGTCCACGCCCTGGCAGTCGGCCTCGGTGACCACCCCGACGGGACGGTCGTCCTCGACGACGATCACCGCGCCGTGGGCGCGCTTGTGCAGCAGGGCCAGCGCCTCGCCCGCGGTCGAGTGGGGGGTCAGCCGGATCGGGGTGTCGTAGACCAGGTGGCGGCGCTTCACCCAGCCGATCACGTCGGCGACGACGTCGACCGGGATGTCCTGGGGGATCACCGCGATCCCGCCGCGCCGGGCGATGGTCTCGGCCATGCGGCGGCCGGACACCGCCGTCATGTTGGCGACCACGATCGGCACGGTGGTGCCGCTCCCGTCGGAGGTGGTCAGGTCCACGTCCAGCCGCGACCCGACCGACGAACGGCGGGGAACCATGAAAACGTCGTTATAGGTGAGGTCGTGAGCGACGCGCTCACCGTTCAGCAGGCGCACGGCTGTACTACACACCAATCACAGTCAAACTGGCTGGATCACCGTACATTGTGATCCATACCCCGGGGTGCTTCCGCCAAGCTCCGCCGCCGACCCCCGCGCCGCCGGGGCTTCCGGGGGGTCGGGGGCGTACTACCTGAGGGTGACGAGGTGGTGGCCTCAACGCCGCTGCCAGGGCTTTCTCTCCTGGCCAGTGTGATCAGACGGACAAGAGTCGATATGTGGGCAACGTGAGGTTTCGCTCTCTGTAAAGTTACCTCTTGACGATCCTGTCGGCTCGTTGCAGTTTTCTTACATGTGCCTCACGCGGACGGCTGCCCCCCGTAGGAGGCGTCACAGCAGAACACCGGGAGAAGCGCATGCATGTCACGCTGTCGACCCCGGTGTGCCGCGTCCGCCCGCGCCGGGGCTCGTCACGTCCGGCAGGTGATCGTCGCAACGTCGTCCGGTGCCGCGCCGTCGCCCAGCGTCACCGTCCGCGCACGATGATCCGATCAGCGTTGCGCTGTCGTACCGGTTTACGCGGCATCCGATCGTCGCCGCGACCGGACGCCGACGCATCGACGGTCGCCGGGCAGGACGAACACGAGCAAGATCAATATTTGACGTCAGACCGTCCCCGAATGGAATGATCTTGCAGTCATTGGCAAATCGATTCATTGCGTGTCGAGGAGGAGAGCCGTGCTGGATGCGGTCGACGCCGTGCTCGTCCGCGAGCTCCAGCGGGATGGCAGGGCGACGTTCCAGGCGCTCGCTGACCGCGTCGGGCTGTCCCGCACGGCGGTGCGGGCCCGGGTGCAGCACCTTCTCGAGTCCCAGGTGGTGCGCGTCGTCGGCATCGTGCACGCCGCGGTGGTCGGCGCGGAGGCGATCGGGCACGTCTCGGTCACCGTCGACGGCTCGGCCCGCGAGGTCGCCGCGGTCATCGCCGCGCGGCCCGCGGTCAGCTTCGCCGCCCTGACGGCCGGGCCGCACGACGTGGTCGCCCAGATCCGCACCCGCGACGACGCCGCCCTGGCCGCGGAGGTGGACTACATCCGGTCCGTCCCCGGCGTGCGCGCCGCGGAGGTGTTCCGGTCGGTGACCACGGTCCGCGACACCCATTCGGTGGTGCGCGAGCTGGGCGAGATCAGCCTCGACGACATCGACTGGCGGCTGCTGCAGGAGCTGCAGCGCGACGGCCGCGCCCCCTACACCCGCCTGGCCAACATCATCGGCCTGTCGCAGGCGGCGACCCGGGCCCGGGTGGT
Source organism: Actinomadura viridilutea (assembly GCA_003001795.1). GTDB lineage: Bacteria > Actinomycetota > Actinomycetes > Streptosporangiales > Streptosporangiaceae > Spirillospora > Spirillospora viridilutea. Next base: position 15,286 of record PVNI01000007.1, read on the forward strand.
CCGGCTGATGCGCTCGGGCGTCATCCAGGTGACCGGGCTGGCCGACCCCCACGCCCTGGGCGCCCGCGAACTGGGCGGCTTCGGGCTGGTGGTCACCGGCGGGCTGCGGCGCGTCGCCGAGGCCGTGGCCGAGCAGGACGGCGTGCGGTACGTGGCGACCGGCTTCGGCCGCTACGACATCGTGGGGCAGGCCGAGGCCGCCTCCCGGGCCGAGCTGGTGTCGGTGCTGGACGCCATCCGCGCCGTGCCCGGCGCCACCGTCCGCGAGTCGTGGCACCACCTGGACGTCGTCAAGGAGTCCTACGCCGTCGAGCTTCCCGACAAGCCCCTGAACGGCGCCGTCCGTTCCGGCGGGCACTGACCCTTCGGGGCCCGGAGCGTCGCCGGCGTGTCGGCCCGGCCGCCACGGGAGCGCTCCCGTGGCGGCCGGGCCGGCACGCCGCGGCCGCCTCCCGGTCAGTGCTGGTCGCGGCCGCTCTCCTTGGCGAAGTTCAGAAAGTCGCGGGCCGCCGGCGACAGCTGCCGGTGCGCGTGCACCAGGCCGATCATGCGGGTGACCGGCGGTCCGAACGAGCGCACCACCAGGCCCTCGGTGTCGTCGATCTGGTTGCGGTACCACACCAGCGACCCCAGCCCCGCGCGCACCCAGCCCGGCCAGGCCGCGCGCTCGTCGGACTCCAGCGCGGGCACCGGTGTGACGCCCAGCCGCGCCAGCAGGGCGTCCAGCTCCGCGCGGCTGGCCCCGCCGCGCGCGGGCATGATCAGCCGCAGGCCGTCCAGCGCCGCCGGCGGCACCGGCTCGCGCAGCCGCAGCCCGGGCGGGGAGACCAGCACCACCTCCCGTTCCTCGAGCGGATGCGCGATCAGGTCGCCGGGCACCGGCAGGTCGGCGACGGCCAGGTCGGCGCGGCCGGAGCGCAGCACCGCGGTCACCGCCTCGCGGCCGCGGCAGCGCACCACCCGCACCCGCACCGCCGGACGGTCGCGGGCGAAGCGGGGCAGCAGCCCTCCGGTCAGCTCCGGCTCCAGGGACGGCGGGGTGGCGACGCGCAGCTCCGCGCCCCGGCCGTTGCCGTGCGCCACCGACAGACCCTCGATCGCCTCGACCGCCTCCAGCGCCACCCGGGCCTGCCGCACCACCTCCTCGCCGACCGGAGTGAGCACGACGCCGCGGCCGGAGCGCGCGAACAGCTCCACGCCGAGCTCCCGTTCCAGTTCGCGGACCGCCCGCGACAGCGCGGGCTGGGCGACGTAGAGCGCCTGGGCCGCCGACGTCATCGTCCCGTGGTCGGCGGTCGCCACGACGTAGCGCAGCTGCCGCAGATTCATGCCCTGACCGTATGCCAACGAACCGCTTCGGTCCCGGACATAGCCGGAATCGGACCTGAGAATTCCCTGACGAGGACGTGTCCGCGTCAGCGTGCTAGCGCAGGCCCCCGCCCGGCGCGGCGGCCGGCGGGGAAGCGGCGTCAGGGCCGGGCTCCAGCGGCGGCGCCCCCACCGCGCAGTGGCTCTTGCAGCACGGCTCGCGCGCGCGGCCGGGCGCGGCGCGCAGGACGTCGTCGCCGATGGTCAGCGCCGCCAGCGCGGCCCCGGCCAGCAGCATCACCGCGCACACCCGCATCGACACCGCGAACCCGTCGGCGAACACCGCCGGTTCGGCGTAGGCGGCGCCGGTCAGCCCGGCGAGCGGCGGGACCGCCGCCACCGCCAGCAGCCCCGCCGTGCGCGCCACCGCGTTGTTGACGCCGCTGGCCACGCCCGCGTGCCGGTCGTCCACCGAGGCCAGCACCGAGGCGGTCAGCGGCGCGACCACCGCCGACAGGCCCAGCCCGAACACCGCCGCGGCGGGCAGCACGTCGCGCGCGTACGAGGCGTGCGGCCCGATGCGTCCGATCAGCAGCGCGCCGACCGCCGCGACCGCCAGTCCGGCCGCCATCGGCCGCCGCGGCCCGATCCGCTGCGCCAGCGCGCCCGCCCGCGACGACAGCAGCAGCATCAGCACCGTCACCGGCAGCAGCGCCGCGCCCGCGGCGACGGGCGTGAAATCCGACACCACCTGCAGGTTCAGCACGAGCAGGAAGAACATCACGCCCATCCCGCCGTACATGACGAACGTGACGGCGTTGACGGCCGAGAACTGCCGCGAACCGAACAGCTCCAGCGGCAGCATCGGCTGCGGGATCGTCCGGCGGCCGCGCCGGACGCCGCCCGAGGCCTGAGCCCGGCCGCGGGAGCGTTCGACGAGCAGGAACGCCGCCGCCGCGAGCACCCCCGCCGCCCCGGCCGCGACGACCACCGCGTCCGCGGCGCCCTTGGGCGCCTCGGTCAGCGTGTAGGTGAGGCCCGCCAGCGCCAGCGCCGCCAGCGCCGCGCCCAGCGCGTCGAAACGGCCGTGCGCGCCGGGGTCGGCGCTCTCGGGCACGTGCCGCGCCGTCACCAGCACCACCACGGCCGCCAGCGGCAGGTTCAGCAGGAACACCCAGCGCCACCCGGCGGCCTCCACCAGCCAGCCGCCGACGAACGGGCCGACCGCCGCGGCCACGCCGCCCAGCCCCGACCAGGCCCCCACCGCGCGGGGGCGGTCGTCCGGCGCGAACGACGCCTGGATGAGCGCCAGCGCGCCGGGCGTCAGCAGCGCCCCGCCCGCGCCCTGCAGCGCCCGGGCCGCCACCAGCGTGACGACGTCCTGCGCCGCCGCGCACAGCGCCGACGCGGCCGCGAACCACACCACGCCGATCAGGAACACGCGGCGCCGCCCGTACCGGTCGCCCAGCGAGCCGCCCAGCAGGATGAACCCGGCCAGCGTCAACGTGTAGGCGTTGACCGTCCACTGCAGGTCGGCCATGGACGCGTCCAGGCTGCGGGCCAGGCGCGGCAGCGCCACGTTGACGACCGTGGAGTCCAGCAGGGCCACGCTGGAGCCGAGCACGGTGGCCAGCAGCAGCCAGCGGCCCCGGGCGGTTCCCAGCGTGACGTCCGGCATCAGCGCCGGACCGGCTCGCGCGACGGCATACCAGCATCGTCGCACGTCGCAGGCCGGCGCTTCAGCGGCCTCCCGCGTCCCGCCGGGGCGGGGTCACCAGTGGTCGGGGCTGAACGGCTCGTCCTCCGGGCGCGCCGACTCCGACAGCAGCCGCAGGTCGGACTCCACCATCATCGTCACCAGCTCCTCGAAGGTGACCTCGGGCTCCCAGCCCAGCTGCTCGCGCGCCTTCTTGGGGTCGGCGCACAGCAGGTCCACCTCGGCGGGGCGGGTGTAGCGGGGGTCCGTCACCACGTGATCGCGCCAGTCCAGGCCCGCGGTGCGGAAGGCGAACTCGACCAGCTCGCGCACCGAGTGGGTCTCGCCCGTGCCGATCACGAAGTCCTCGGGGGTGTCCTGCGACAGCATCAAGTGCATGGCGCGGGCGTAGTCGCCGGCGAAGCCCCAGTCGCGCCGCGCCTCCAGGTTGCCCAGCCGCAGCTCCTTGGCCAGGCCCAGCTTGATGCGCGCCACGCCCAGCGACACCTTGCGGGTGACGAACTCCGCGCCCCGCCGCGGCGACTCGTGGTTGAACAGGATGCCGCTGACCGCGAACATCCCGTACGACTCGCGGTAGTTCTGCGTGATGTAGTGCCCGTAGGTCTTGGCGACGCCGTACGGGCTGCGCGGGTGGAACGGGGTCTTCTCGTTCTGCGGCGTCTCCCGCACCATCCCGAACATCTCCGACGACGAGGCCTGGTAGAAGCGGATCTGCCCGCTGCCGGGAGTGCGGGACGGGCTGATGCCCGACACCACCCGGATCGCCTCCAGCATGCGCAGCACGCCCATGCCGGTCACCTCGGCGGTGAGCTCGGCCTGCTGCCAGGACATCGGCACGTAGGAGATCGCGCCCAGGTTGTACACCTCGTCCGGCTGCACCCGCTCCACCGCCGAGATCAGGCTGCCCTGGTCGAGCAGGTCCCCGGTGGTGATCCGCACGTCGCCGACGTGCTTGCGCAGCCGCGCCACGTGCGGGTTGGCCTGACCGCGGACCAGGCCCCACACCTCATGCCCTTGCGCGAGCAGATGCTCGGCGAGGTACGAGCCGTCCTGCCCGGTGATGCCGGTGATGAGTGCTCGCCTGGACAGCGGATCCTCCTGGCCGTATCGGTCGCTCACGGGGCTCACTGCGAGGAGGTCCCCCGCTGTGAGAGTGAATTATGAGGTTAGCGACCCGCTTGCGACGCTGACGAGAGAGGGCGCCGTTTGCACCGAATTTGCTTCGAGTTTCACATCCGCGTGGCGGCGCGGGGCCGGTCTGTGCGAGCGTGGGCTCATCATGGGGTGCTGCGATGACCGCCGGTGAGGCCCGTCCGCCCGCCGGCGACCCGCCGACGGAGCCGCCGATGGAGCCGCCGCCGCTGCGGCCGAACGGGCGGCCGCTGGGCCGGTACGCGATCATGGCCGTGGTGAACCGGACGCCCGACTCGTTCTTCGACCGGGGCGCCACCTACGCCTTCGACGCCGCGCTGGCCGCCGTGGACCGCGCCGTCGCCGAGGGCGCCGACATCGTGGACATCGGCGGCGTCAAGGCCGGGCCGGGCGAGGAGGTCGACGCGGCCGAGGAGAAGCGGCGCGTGGTCGAGCTGGTCGCCGCCGTCCGCGACCGGCACCCCGACATCGTGATCAGCGTGGACACCTGGCGCGCCGAGGTCGGCGAGGCCGTGGCCGCCGCCGGCGCGGACCTGCTCAACGACACCTGGGGCGGCCCGGACCCGCGGCTGGCCGAGGTCGCCGCCGCGCACCGCATCGGCCTGGTCTGCGCGCACGCGGGCGGCCTGGCGCCCCGCACCCGCCCGCACCGCGTCGGGTACGACGACGTGGTGGCCGACGTCATCCGGCACGTGACCGCCGAGGCCGAGCGGGCCGTCGCGCTCGGCGTGCCGCGCGACGCCATCCTCATCGACCCCGCGCACGACTTCGGCAAGAACACCCGCCACTCGCTGGAGATCACCCGCCGCCTCGGCGAGCTGACGGCCACCGGCTGGCCCGTCCTGGTCGCGGTGTCCAACAAGGACTTCATCGGCGAGACCCTGGGGCAGCCGGTCGACAAGCGCGGCGTCGGCACCATGGCGGTGCTGGGGGTGTCGGCGTGGCTGGGCGCGCGCGTGTTCCGCGTCCACGACGTCGCGGGCGCCCGCCGCGCCCTGGACGCCGTCGCGTCCCTCGCCCCGTGACCGCCCTTCGCGCCGACGGCGCGGGGCCTCGTCAGTGGGCGGCGGCCTCGCGCTGGCGGGCCCGGTAGGCCGCCACGTGCATCCGGTTGCCGCAGGTGCGGCTGTCGCAGTAGCGGCGGCAGCGGTTGCGGGACAGGTCCACCAGGACGCGGGAGCAGTCGGGCGCCTCGCAGGTGCGCAGACGCTCCAGTTCGCCCGCGGCCACCACGTACGCCAGCGCCATGCCGCAGTCGGCGGCCAGATGCTCGTCCATGGGCGCGCCCGGCGCGAAGAAGTGCACGTGCCAGTCGTAGCCGTCGTGGTCGGTCAGGTGCGGCGTGGTGCGCACCTCGCCGATGATCTCGTTGATCAGCCGGACGGCCGCCTGGACGTCGGGCGCGGTGAACACCGCGTGGAAGCGGGTCCGCAGGTCGCGCACCCGCTCCAGGTCGCGCTCGGTCAACTGGTGCACGTCGCTGAACCGGTTGCGGTCGACGAACGCCCGCAGCGCGCCCAGGTCTGCCAGCCGTTCCTCACCCGACGCCTCGGGCCCGGTGTTGATCAGGTCGACGACGGTGGCCAACGCGTGCTCGGCGTCATGAGTGAAGATCACTGTGACTCCAGTCTCGGAGACCGGCGACGGACGTGCGAAAACGCGGCACGGGAGAGGGACCCCCCTGAGAGCGCCGCACGTTATCACCATATGACGCCTGGGGTGAACGCCGCCCTGGCCGGAGGCAGGCCCCCGCGGCCCGGCGACGAGCGGCCGTCGCCCCAGGTGACGTCCTCATGGGACGCACAAGCGCCGCGCTCTCCCCGACGCCGCAGCCCCACGAAGAGGCACGGATCGTCGTCGTTCTCGCCGCCCTTCTCAGCGCAGGCCAGACGCGATCTTGCCGCTCGCGGAGCACGGCGGTCGGATCGGTGTCAGGGCTGCCTCCGATGCCCGTGCCACCCGAGTCACGACCGACGCCGCAGTGCCTGTCGGGTCGCCCGTTGAGATCCGGGTCAGCTGTTCACCGAGATTGGGATGGCCGGAATAGGACACGATGGACGAGGCGGCCCGCGAGCCTGGCGCTGCGCGGAGCAGCTGTCGATCAGCAGACCAGGAGCATGCGCAACGGCGCCGTGGGGCTTGTCGGGCCAGGGGGTGGCTGCGCCCTTCACCGTCGGCGCCGGGCGGCCCGGGGCAGACCGCATTCGGCGATGTGGCCGGTGGTCCTGTCGTCCCGCGCACCCCGGAGGCAGTGAGCAGGGCGAGGGTCTGCACAACGGGGCCAGGCTTGGCGGGCTGGCGATCGTGGAGCGGTCCCACGCTGTTCGCGCTGGACGGCGCGGGCGGCGCTGCTGGGCTCGGCGATGCGGCCGGTGGGATGGTCGCGCGCGGCCTCGTCGACCAGCAGGGTCAAGGGTTTGAGCAACGGCGCAGTGAGCTTGTCAGCCCTGTGTGCGTCCACGGTGCGGCCAGCGTGACCGTCGGGGCTTTTGCGGCGCGCTCGGCGAAGATCCGTTGCAGACCGCGTCATGGTCGTCGGGCAGGCGTTGCCGGGCGTGCCCGGTCTGTGCGGATGGAGTCGGCGATGTTCCGCTCGAGCTTCTGGGGCGCTGGTGCTCAATGTGCTCAGTGACCACTATCGGCCACGGGCGGGCTGTGCCGCGCTGGCGTCCTGCGGCGCGCGGCGGTCAAGATGGGCGGGATGCGCGGCACGATCGTTTACGCCATGGAGTCGTCGGTCCGCGGGGACCTCGCCCGACCGGTCAGAGCCTGTCGGGGCCGCCGCGCCGGTCCGAGCCGAGCGGGTCGGCGGAGGTGCCAGGGCCATGACCGGAACGCCGCCGAGCACGTGGGGCCGGTCGGCTGGATGGAACCGCCCGCGCGAGATCAATGACGCATTGAGGGGCTTTCAGGTAGGCGCCGAAGGCGCGTCCGGAACGCGTCCGTCGGCAGCTGCACGCCGACAGGAGAACGCGGGCAGGGGAGAGGCGCGACCAGCAGTCGTGGTCTTCGGCCCGTCCTTTGCGCCGCTGGTCTCCATTACGTGCGGTACTGCATCACGTGCGGTATTACGTGCGGTACTGCCGTAGTCGGCCGGACAGTCGGTGACGCAGGTGTTCCCGTCCCGCACCCCAGGCCCGTCATGGACGAGGGCGGCGGCGTCCCGGCGTTCCTCGTCGCGGGCGCGGGGCGCGGGGACCGGGCGCGTCGGCTCAGAGCGAGTACATCGGGTCGGCGACGACGGGGTAGTAGGCGCCCTCGTGCTTGACGCGCATCGTCACGACGTTGCCGTCGAGCACGTAATCGGCCTTGACCTGGCGGAACATCGAGTCGCACGCCCACGGACTGTAGAGGCGGCCCACCGTGGCGCCGTAGCGCAGGTGGACGACGTCGTAGCCGCCCGACGGCATGGCCTCCAGCGCCAGTCCGTCGGCGAGCGTGAAGGGGAAGCGGTACTCCTCCGGCGCGTCCGGCCCATGGATGACCGTGAGGAGCCGGATGCCGCTGGAGGTGGTCTGCGCGAGCATGTCGGTGTCGACGTCCACGCCGATGAACGCCCGGAAGGTCGGCCGGATCACCTGGGCGACGGTGTCGGCGGCCGTCACGTCGATCCCGATGTGGATGCGCTGGCCGTCCTTGGTCGGCACCCACACGCCGTCGCGGGCGCGTTGGCCCCAGCCGACGTCGGGGTTCTCCAGCTCCTGAGGCTCGTTCTTGCCCCGCGCGACCAGAATCCTGGAGGCGGCGCTCATCGCCGCGGCAGCCCCGTCACGTGCATGCCTCATGGCGGGCCCCCTCGCATCATCGATCCATCCGCCACATCACACCGATGTGGGGCTACCACTGTGACGTCAGGCACGGGCCACCAGGTCGATACCGGTGCTATGTGTGATTCGCCCCTGCGACGTTGGACTTTACACCACGCTTATATGTGACGATCCAGCCAGTAACAGGAATGACCAGACCATGTCACGAGGGAGACCGGTCATGAGCGCTCCGCCGCCTCCCGGCACCGTCCGCGTCGCCGACCTGCCGCCCGAACGGCGGCGTGAGTTGCACGCCATGCTGCGCGACTCCACCCCGCTGCACCGGCTGCTGGGATTGGAGCTGGTCGAGATCGGCGAGCGGCACGCCGTGCTGTCCATGCCGGTGCGCCCGGAGGCTTTCAACAGCACCGGCAACCTGCACGGCGGCGCCATCGCCACGCTCATCGACGTGGCCGCCGGGACCGCCGCGGCGCGCGGCAGCGGCTTCCGGCCGGAGGAGCAGGGCCTGGTCACCGCCGACCTGCACGTCCGTTACCTGGGGCGGCCGCGCGGCGACACGGTGTTCGCCCGCGCGGAGGTGCTCAAGGCCGGCCGTCGGTTGGTGATCGTCGAATGCCGGGTCGCCGACGCCGAGGACCGCGTGATCGCCTCCGCCGACTTCTCCATGATGATCGTTCCGCGGCGCGAGCCGCTGCGTCTCGTCGACGGCGCCGATGCCGCAGGCCCCGACCTGTGACCGCCGCGGTCTCCCTGCCGGAAAAACAATTGCGGGGCGCCGTCGACCTGCGCATCCTAGAACACGCCGAAAGGGAAAGGCCGGAGGGGCGAGCCACCGGTTAGGCGACTGGTCTCCAAAACCAGTGAAAAGCAGGTTCGACTCCTGCCGCCCCTGCGAGACGAGTAGCGGCTCCCGCCGTCATGGGCTCGTGGTGTAAAGGGAACACATCTGTTTTGCACACAGAGGATCGGGGTTCGATTCCCTGCGGGTCCACGGGGCTGATCAGCCCGCACGGCGGGCCTCGCCGGTCCCGCCGCGAGGTCCGCGGCCTTCTCCGCACGCCGTAGAAGCCTTGTGGGTGAGGCGTCAGGTTTCCACCCTGGAGAACCGGGTTCGACTCCCGGCTACGGCTCTCATCGCGCCGGTCGCGCGCGCCCGTCGGCCAGCGCTTCGCGTTCAATCGCGTCGAACTGGGCGGCCATCGCGTCGGCCAGGGCGCGCATGCCCGTCATCGGCCGGACCATGACGCACAATTCCTCGATCAGCCCGGCGTCGTTCGTGCGCAGGAAATCGCAGCCGTGGACCTCGCGGGCGCCGATCCGGGCCGTGAACATCAGCGCGTGGTCGCGTCCGCTCGGGTCGGCCATTTCCCGCACGTACCGCAGGTCGTCGAGGACCCGCGCGACGCCGCGCAGGATCGCGCCGACCATGGCCCGGCCGGTGTACGGGGTGAAGGCCACCGGACTGAGGAAGACGACGTCCTCGGCGAGCAGCCTGGGCAGGGCGTCGACGTCGCCCCGTTCGACCGCCGCGCGGAACGGGTGCATCCGCCACCTCCATAGTCAGATTGTTGAATAGGTGTGGACGTTAGTGCGGCGCGGCGGCGTTTGTCCAGGCGTGCGCGGAGGGCGTCCCGGCCCGGCTACCAGGCGCGCGCGGCCTCGAGCAGGCGGTCGCGGACGAGGGCGACGTGCGGGTTGTCCGCGGGGCCGGACCGCTGGACCAGGAAGCCGGTGTTGATGGGCGGATCCGCGGGCTCCAGCAGCGGGACCACGGCGCCGGAGGCGAGCTCGTCCTGGCACAGGTAGCGCGGCAGCACGCTGATGCCGGCGTCCGCGGCGACCGCGGCCAGGACCCCGCGCAGATCGGGGACGACCACCGCCGCCGGTCCCGCCAAGCGCGTGCCGAACACGTGCCGCCAGTACCGCCGCGCGATCGGCAGGTCCTCGGCGTAGGTGACGAGCGGGACGCCGCGCAGGGCCGACGGTCCTTCCCGGGCGACGCGCTCCGGGCCGATGCGTTCCGCCCAGCCCGGCGAGGCGACCAGCACGAACTCCTCGTCCATGAGGGGTTCGGCCACCAGCGTCCGGCCCCGGGGCCGACGGGTGGCGATGACCAGGTCGTACACGCCCTTGCCGAGGCCGGCGAGCAGGTCGTCGGTCAGGCCGGTGGTGACGCGCAGCCGCAGGCCGTCGTCCACCAGCGGCGCCAGGGACGGCAGCGCCCGCAGGCACAGCAGCTCGGCGGGGCCCGCCAGGTGCACCGGAGCCGGCGGCGCCTCGTGCTCGCCGCCGCCCGCCACGGCCGCCAGGGCGTCCAGCGGGGCGGCGACCTGGGCGGCCAGCTCGTCGGCCACCGGGGTCGGCGCCGCGCCGCGGGGGAGCCGTTCGAACAGGCGGCGCCCCAGCCGCTGTTCGAGGGCCCGCACCTGCGCGGTCACGGTCGGCTGCGCCAGACCGAGCAGCGCGGCCGCGGCCGTGAACGAGCCCGAACGGTGCACGGTGAGGAAGGTGCGCAGCTGGTTGAGGTCCAACGGGGCATCGGTTTTTCGATGGCTCACCTAGTTCATCCTATTTGTCTGTCTTGCACCGGGATCCCTAGGTTCGATGCCGTCCGGCAGATGGGAAGGACGACGATGGCGAAGATCCTTTTCGTGATGACCGGTGCGGACCACTGGACGCTCGCCGACGGCGAACGCCACCCGACCGGCTTCTGGGCCGAGGAGGCGGTCACCCCTTACCGGGCGGTCGCCGAGGCCGGCCATGAGGTCGTGGTGGCCACGCCGGGCGGGGTGGAGCCGCCCGTGGACCGCGCCAGCCTGACACCAGACGCGGCGAGCGGGCCCGAGGCGGCCCGGGAGCTCGCCGCCGGCCTGGAGGCGTTCGACGCGCTGCGCCGGCCGGTGGCGCTGGAGGACGTCGACCCGGCCGACTACGACGCGGTGTTCGTCCCCGGCGGGCACGGCCCGATGGAGGACCTGGCGCGCGATCCGTCGTGCGGACGGGTGCTGACGGCCACTTTGGACGCGGGCAAGCCCCTCGGCGCGGTGTGCCACGGGCCTGCCGCGCTGCTGGCCGCCCGCCGCCCCGACGGCGCCTCGCCGTTCGCCGGGTACCGGCTCACGGCGTTCACCAACGCGGAGGAGACGCAGGCCGGGTACGCGGACAAGGCCGCGTGGCTGCTGCAGGACCGCCTGACGGAGATCGGCGCCGAGTTCGTGGAGGGCCCGGCCTGGCAGTCCCACGTGGTCGTCGACCGCAACCTGCTGACCGGGCAGAACCCGCAGTCGTCCGAAGCGGTGGCCGCCGAGTTCGTCAAGGCCGTCGCCGGCTCGGCATGAGAAGGCGGCCGTGGACGGGCGTCCACGGCCGCCCCGCGGGATATTCGGTTGAGACCGCCCGTTCCGCGCTGCTGCAATGGCAGGGCGTTGGAGGGTTGGCCGAACGGTAAGGCACCGGTCTCGAAAACCGTGGTCGAGGTCACACTCGTAGGGGTTCGAATCCCTTACCCTCCGCCCGAAGACCGGGCGGCCCGCGACGACGCCGCCCAGTTGCTCCGCACGGACGCCGGAAACGCCCCCCGGCTCACACGGCGAGGCCACGGCGGCCGGTGAGCCGCCGTGGCGTACGGATGCGACCTGCCGGGGACGGGGTCAGCAGGTGGCCGGCGCGGCCAGGGGCGTCGGGGCGGTCAGCGCGGTCAGGACCTCGCTGAGGCGGTCCAGGGAGTCGGCGATCCAAGGGAGCGTCAGCGGGTCCGGGGTGGCCAGCGCCGCCAGACGCTGCTCCTCGGTCTCCCCGTACAGCAGGCTGGAGGACACCCGCATGCGCAGGGCCTCGTCGGCGTCGCCGAAGGCGGCGCCCGGCAGGACGCCCACGCCGTACCGCTCCAGCAGCAGCTCCGCCAGCTGGGTGCCGGTGCGCACGCCGTGGTCGGTGCGCAGGCGGTCGCGCAGCGGCTCCAGGTCGGGATAGACGTAGAAGGCGCCCTCGGGGGAGGGGACGCGCGCCCCGGCGGCCTCGAAGCGCTCGGCGACGGCGGCGGCGACGATGGCGTGCAGGCGGCGGCTGCGGTTCACGCGCTCGACCAGCTCGGGCGGCTCGGAGAAGGCGAACGCCGCCGCGTGCTGCATCGGCGCCGGCGCGCTGGACCAGATCTCGCTGCCCACGCCCAGCAGGTCCGAGCGCAGCGCCTCCCCGATCGGGCCCTCCGGCAGCCGGGCCACGCCGATCCGCCAGCCGCCGGCCGCAAGGTGCTTGCTCAACGCCGTCGTCACCACGGTGCGTTCGGGGGCGTACCGGGCCGGGCTCGGCACGTCCCGGGACGGATCGTGCACCAGGTCGCGGTAGATCTCGTCGGAAATGATCACCAGGTCGAGCTCGCGGGCCACCTCGCACAGCCGCCGCACCGACTGCTCGGACGCCAGCGTTCCGGTCGGGTTGTCCGGCAGCGTCACCACCACGCCGGCGACCGAGCGGCCCTGCGAGCGGGCGCGCACCACGGCGTCGGCGAGCAGCGCGGGGCTGGGCAGCCCGCCCTCGCCCGGGGGCGTGGCGACCTGGAGCGCCCCCTCGGCGGCCAGGGCCGCCTGGGCGGCGTAGCTGACCCAGCTGGGCGCCGGTATGACGATCTCACCCCCCAGCGACATCACCAGGCCGAAGAGCAATGCCTTGCTGCCCGGGCCTCCCACCACCATCGCCGGCTCGGTGGGCAGTCCGCGGCGGCTCCAGTACCCGGCCGCGGCGGCGCGCAGCGCCGCCGAGCCCGCGACGGGGCCGTAGGCTCCGCGGTCGGAGCCGGCCGCCAGCTCGCGCGCCAGCGCCGGGTGGATGGGCAGTCCGGCCTCGCCGAAGCCGAGCGGCAGCACCCGGACGCCCTCGCGGCGCTTGCGGGCTATCGCCTCGTTGATGGCGAGCGTCGGCGACAACGGCACCCGGCGGGGTCTGGACCCGGTGGACGTCGCCTCGGTGGACTCATTCTCGACAGGCATCAAATGCTCCAGGCATGATGTGGCGTACACGGAGAGTCATGCAGGGATCCCCGTAAGTGACCCGGCCGGGCTCGACTCATTGTTTTCCCAGAAAAAGCGTCACCACAAGCGAGTCTCAGCGATGCAGACCGTAAGATGAACTGATGCTTGAACTGCGCAGGCTGCGTCTGCTCGCCGAGTTCGCCCGCCGGGGCAGCATCGCGGCGACCGCGTCCGCCCTGGGCTACACCCCCTCGGCGGTCTCCCAGCAGTTGGCGGCGCTGGAGCGGGAGGCGCGGGTGGCGCTGCTGGACCGCACCGCCCGCAGCGCCGAGCTGACCGATGCCGGCCGGCGGCTCGCCGAGCGCGCCGAGGAGATCCTCACCCTGGTCGAGGCCGCCGAGGCCGAGCTGTCGGCGAACGCGGACGCCCCCATGGGCCGGGTGGTCGTCACCGCCTTCCCGTCCGCGGCGGTGGCGTTCGCCCCCGCGCTGGCGGGCAGCCTGAGCGACCACCCGGAGCTGACGTTCGTCCTGCGCCAGACGCGGCCCGGCGACGGCATCCGCCAGGTGCAGAGCGGCGAGGTCGACATCGCGCTCGTCGACGACTGGTCCGGCAAGCTGTCCGCGCACGCGCCCGCCGCGCTGAAGTTCTTCCACCTGCGCCGCGACCCGCTGGTGCTGGCGGTGCCGCCCGGGCATCCCATGGCGGACCCGGCCAAGCCCGTCGACCTGCAGGAGCTGCGGGAGGAGCCGTGGATGGCCGCGCCCGCCGGCGAGCCGTCCCGCCAGGCCGTGGACCGGCTGCTGGACACCGTCGGGGGCAGGCGGCCCGTGCCGTGGGAGTTCGAGGGCCTGCACACCATCCTCAGCCTGGTGGCGCGCGGGATCGGCATCGCCGCCATCCCCGCGCTGGCGCTGGCGGCGGGCGAGCAGCGCGTCGCGGTGCGCCGCATCCCCGACTGCGACCTGGCCCGCGAGGTGTACGCGGTGACGCGGGCGGCCAGCGTGCGCCGCCCCTCGGTCGCGGTGACGCTGCGCGCCATCTACGAGGCCGCCCAGAACGTCCCGGAAGTCCTGCCCGAGTCGGACGACGAGCTCGGCCCGGCCTCGCCGCCGGACGAGCCGCCCCCGCGCGCGGACCGGTGAGGGGTACGCGGGACGGGCCCGAACCGGTTCGATCATGACCGCATCCGGCCAGGGGCCGGACCGCGCCGCCGCCCGGGCCGAACTAACGCGCGACGAGACACCCGCGCACGGGCGCCCGCGCGGGGACGCCGCCGAGGGGAGGCGCCGGAGCATGGAGAGCGATCCGGGGCGACACCGTCCCGCCCGGTATGCGGCATCTCGTACCGTGGAGCGGATCGTGACCGCTTCCGCTCGCGCGGACCTGGCCGCTTCGGGGACGCAGCCGTTCATGGACCGAACCGACCACCACGCCTTCGAGATGCCCCGCCTGACGGCGCTGATCCGGCACGCCCTGCCGCGCTTCGTCGAGGGCGTCATCGCGCCGGTCGCGGTGTTCTACGCGGCGTTCGCGCTGCTCGGCCTGAACGGCGGGCTGGCCGCCGCCGTCCTGTGGGTCTACGGCGGGATCGTCTGGCGCTGGTGGCGCGGCCACGGGGTGTCGGCGATGCTGCTGCTGGCAGCGCTCGGCGTGACCGTCCGCGCGGCCCTGGCGGCCGCCACGCACAGCCCGGTGCTGTACTTCCTGCAGCCCACGCTCGGGACGCTGGCGGTGAGCATGGCGTTCCTGGTGTCGGTGCCGCTGCGCCGCCCCCTCGCCCAGAAGCTGGCCACGGACATGGTGCCGCTGCCCGAGGCGTTCCTGGAGCACGACCGCGTCCGGCGGTTCTTCCTGCGCATCTCGCTGCTGTGGTCGCTGGTGTTCTTCGCCAACGCGCTGATCAGCCTGTGGATGCTGTTCAACGAGTCCATCGGCGTGTATCTGTGGGTGCGCACCAGCCTGGTGACCGCGCTGGGGGCGGCCGCCGCGGCGGTGTCGGTGTGGGGCTTCCGGCGATGCCTGCGGCACGTCAACGGCGAGCGGGCCGTCGCCGCCCCGGCCGCCCGCCCCGCGCCGTCGGCCGCCTGACGCCCGCGCTCGGGCCGCCGGTCGCCCGGCGGCCCGCCGCCCGGAGGCCGGGTGGTCCCGACGACGTCGTCGATCTCACACCCGGAACCGAACTTTTCCGCCTGGCGTCGCGTCTTCCATCTACGGATAGATTCCAGGTAAGGGGCCGTTCAATGACATTGGGGGTGTTCGTGGGCGACACAGGTCGTTTCGGGCTGGCCGTGGCCGGTGGCGCCGGTGCCGTGCTCGTCCTGCTGGCGGGCTGCAGCGGCGGCAGCGGCTCGGGCGAGCTGGCCTCCGGCAAGACGGCCACGGCGACGATCACTCCCGCCAACGGCGCCACCTCGGTCCGGCCGGACGGCCCGATCGAGGTCAAGGCCGCCGAGGGCACCCTGCAGAACGTCACCGTGCAGGGCAAGGGCGCCGTCATCACCGGGCGGATGTCGGCCGACCGCAAGACGTGGCGGTCGGACCGGACGCTGACCCCGAACACGTCCTACACGGTGACCGCGCAGGTCCGCCGGGACGGCAAGACCGAGACGGTGAGCAGCACCTTCACCACGCTCAAGCCGGCGAAGACCCTGTCGATCATCGATGTCACGCCCAACGTGGAGGGCGAGAAGGTCGGCGTCGGCATGCCCATCTTCGTCCGGTTCAACCGGGCGGTCACCGACCGGGCCGCCGTGGAGCGGGCCCTGCGGGTGACGCCGGAGAAGCCGGTGGAGGGCGCCTGGCGGTGGGTCGCGCCCGACCAGGTGGTGTACCGCACCGCGACGTATTGGCCGGCGCACCAGCGGGTCCGGTTCAGCGCCCAGCTGGCCGGGCTGAACGCCGGCGGCGGCGCCTACGGCGCCAAGGACGTCGAGGAGACCATCGAGATCGGCGCCGCCCAGATCACCAAGGGCAACATCAACCGCCACCACATGACGGTGACCCGGGACGGCAAGAAGCTGCGCACCATCCCCTTCAGCGCGGGCAACGGCACGACCCGCGAGTACACCACCACCAGCGGCGTCCACCTGCTGATGGAGAAGGGGAACCCGGTCGTCATGGAGTCGCCGGGCCGCAAGCCGGGCGACCCCGGCTACTACAAGCAGAAGGTCAACTACGCGGTCCGCTTCTCCAACAGCGGCGAGTACGTCCACTCGGCGCCGTGGTCGGTGGGCGCGCAGGGCTCGGCCAACGTCAGCCACGGCTGCATCAACGTCAGCCCGTCCAACGCCAAGTGGTACTACGACATCATGCAGCGCGGCGACGTGATCGAGCTCACGGGCACCGACCGCGAAGTCGAATGGGACAACGGCTGGAGCTTCTGGCAGCTGTCGTTCGCCGAGTGGAAGAAGGGCAGCGCCCTGTCCTGACGCGGTCCCGATCTTCAAAGAGGGGCCGTCCCCCGGACGCTCCTCACCGATCGCGCTCGGTCGCCGGTCCGGCGGCCTGCGCGACCGGCCGCGACGCCGTGGCATCGGACCCCGCCGAATACCCCGGTTAGCGACATCAGGAACCTCATTTGTCGCTAATGTTCCGGTGGTAGACGGCGGGGTCCTGGAGGTTGGAAAGCAGTGCAGCGGAGGTTGTCCGCGGGAGCCCGGGCGGGCGCGGGAATGACGGGGGCTCTCCTGCTCCTGGCGACGGCCGCATGCTCCGGCGGTGAGGACGGCGACGGGGTCACCGTGGGAGGCAAGGGCGAGGCCGGCGCCCCCCAGGTGACGGTCACCCCGGGCAACGGCACCGGTCGGGCCCGTCCCGACCAGGGGGTCACGGTCCGGGTCACGGGCGGCACGATCGAGCGGGTCACGCTGACCCGCAAGGGCAAGCCGGTGGAGGGCCGGCTGTCGCAGGACCGCACCAGCTGGCAGTCGCGCACCCTGCGGCCCGGGTCCCGGTACGAGGTGTCGGCGGTGGCGCGCAGCCCCCAGGGCAAGACCACCACCGTGCAGAGCACCTTCACCACGATGAAGGCCCCGGTCGCCCTGACCGTCACCGACGTGACGCCCATGCAGGGCGAGAAGGTCGGCGTGGGCATGCCGATCATCGTGACGTTCAACCGGCCGGTGCAGGACAAGCGCGCGGTCGAACGGGCGCTGGAGGTCAAGTCCACCAAGCCCGCGACGGGCGCGTGGTTCTGGACGGCGCCCAACCAGGTGATCTTCCGCACCAAGAACGGCGCTTACTGGCAGCCCAACCAGACGGTCGTCTTCCGCGCCCGCCTGGCCGGGGTCAAGGCGGGCAAGGGCACCTACGGCCTCAACGACGTGGCCCGCCGGTTCACCATCGGCGACGCGCACATCGTCAAGGTCAGCACCAAGACCAAGCGGCTCGTCGCCACCAGCAACGGACGGCGGGTCAAGAGCTGGCCGATCAGCGCCGGGCGGGGCGGCCGCGTGGTCAACGGCGTCGACACCTTCCTGACCACCAGCGGCATCCACCTCACCATGGGCAAGGAGAATCCGGCGATCATGACGTCGGAGTGGATGGGCGTCGACCCCAAGGACAAGAAGAACGGCGGCTACCGGGAGGTCATCCCGTGGGCCGTGCGCATCTCCAACAGCGGCGAGTACATCCACGCCATGGCGTCCACCGTGTGGGCCCAGGGACGCCAGAACGTCAGCCACGGCTGCGTCAACTCTCCGCCCGCCTACGCCAAGTGGTTCTACAACTGGTCGTACCGGGGTGACGTCGTCATCATCACCGGCAGCAAGCGCCGCCTGGAATGGAACAACGGGTGGAGCTACTACCAGATGAGCTGGGACCGCTGGGTGAAGGGCAGCGCCCTCGACCGCGAAGTCTCCACCGCCTGAGGCGCGTCGCCGGCCCCCACCGCCCCGCCTGAACGACCCCGCGGCCTTCGCGCGCCGACGCTCGCGTTGCTGTCCTGATATCTCGGGAAATATCCCCTACGGGGGATCCGGGAGATCGGGGGCGCGCCATGGCGCACGGAGCACGAGGAGCACAGCGCGCGCCGCGGCGCGACGTGCGCGCTGCCGTCCGACGCAGGCTGCGGCGCGGCAGACGGCGGCTGCTCGTGGTCGCGCACCGGGGCGTGCGGAGGATGGCGCTGTGGAGCGTGCGGCCGCTGGTGTTCCGGCCGTCGTCCGCGCCGCCGCGTCCCGGATCACCGTCCGCTCCTCCGGCCGAGGGGCCGTCCGGGGCCGCGGCGGCGGATCCCGGCCCGGGCGGGAGACGCCGGCTGCGCGTGCGGTTCCTGTTGCAGCACGCCCACGGCACCGGCGGCACCGTCCGCACCGTCCTCAACCTGGCCGGCCGCCTGGCCCGGCGGCACGACGTGGAGATCGTCAGCGTGGTCCGGCGCCGGGCCGAGCCCTTCTTCCCGATCTCCCCGGACGTGACCGTCCGGTTCGCCGAGGACCGCCGCGTCCCGCCGCCCGGGCGGGTCGCGCGCCTGCTGGCGCGGCTGCCCAGCGTGCTCGTCCCCGTCGACGACGCCTCGTTCCGCACCGTGAGCCTGTGGACGGACGTGTGCCTGCTGCGCGCGCTGCGCGGGCCCGCGCCCGACGTCCTGATCGGCACCCGGCCGTCGCTCAACCTGCTCGCCGCCGAGCTGGGCGGACGCGGCGCGGTCACCATCGGCCAGGACCACATGAACCTGCCGTCCTACCGGCCCGGTCTGCGCCGCGAGATCGCCCGCGCCTATCGGCGGCTCACCGCGGTGACCGTGCTGACCGAGGCGTCCCGCGACGACTACCGGGCCGTGCTGGCGGGCGCGCCGACCCGGGTGGTGCGCATCCCCAACGCGCTGCCCGACCTGCCGGGCGGCCCGTCCCCGCGCACCGACCGGGTGATCCTGGCCGCCGGCCGCCTGACCCGGCAGAAGGGCTTCGACCTGCTGCTGCGCGCCTACGCCCCGCTGGCCGCCGAGCGCCCCGACTGGACGCTGCGGATCTTCGGCGCCGGCCCGATGCGCGACGCGCTGCGCGAGACGATCGCCGAACGCGGCCTGGCGGGCCGGGTGCAGCTGCGCGGCCGCACCCGCGACCTGGCCGGGGAGATGACGCGGGCCTCGGTGTACGTGCTGCCGTCCCGGTTCGAGGGCATGCCCATGGTGGTCCTGGAGGCGATGAGCAAGGGCCTGGCGGTGGTCGCGTTCGACTGCCCCACCGGACCCGGCGAAATGATCACCAGTGGCCGGGACGGACTGGTGGTGCCCGCCGAGGACGTGGCGGCGCTCACCGCCGCGCTGCGCCGGGTGATCGAGGACGCCGAGCTGCGGGACCGGCTTGGCGAGGGCGCCGCCGTCACCGCCCGCCGCTACGCCCTCGACCGGGTCGGCGCCGAGTGGGACCGGCTGCTGGACGATCTGTCGGCGGTCCGCCGCCCGGCCCGCGTCGACGGCGTCCGCCCCCGCCGGCCGGGGGCCGCCCGACCCGCCGCGCTCACCGCACGGCGACGGCCGCGTACATCAGCGCCTGATCCGGCGGGCGCACCGGGCCCTCCGGACGCCACTCGGAGGTGAACACCACTCCGGGGAGCAGCGGCTCCAGATCGCCGAGGAACGCGGCCACCTCCGCCCGCCCGCGCGGCACCAGCGGCGTGCCGCAGCCCGCGGTGTACAGCGCGGCGGTCTCGGCGATCGCGGCGGGCGCCGGGTCGGCGGTCAGATGCGAGACCACCAGGGCGCTGCCCGGGGCCATGGCGCGGCGCAGCGCGGCGACGGTATCGCCCGGGCGGTCGGCGTCGGCGAGGTGGTGCAGCACGCTCGTCAGCAGCACGCCGACCGGGCGGGTCCAGTCCAGCGGCGCGGCGGCGGTCACCGTCTCCAGCAGCCCGTCGCGGTCGCGCAGGTCGGCGCGCACCACGCTGACGTTGGCGTCGTCGGCCAGCAGCGCCCGGGCGTGCGACAGCACGACCGGGTCGTGGTCGGCGTACACCACGCGGGCGCCCGGGACGTGGCGCTGCGCGATCGCGTGGACGTTCTCCCTGGTCGGCAGGCCGCAGCCGATGTCGAGGAACTGCGCCACGCCGCGCTCGGCCAGCGCCCGCACGGCCCGTCGGACGAACGCGCGGTTCTCCCGGGCGGCGGTGCGCACGTGCGGCTGCACCCGCAGCATCCGGTCGACCAGGTCGCGGTCGGCGGCGTAGTTGTCCTTGCCGTCCAGCAGCAGGTCGTAGACCCGCGCCGGTTTCGCCTGGCCCGCCGTCGCCCACGGCTCGGACCGGACGGGCGCGGGCGGCGCCGCGGGGGCCGCCTGCGGTCCGCTCATCACGGGCCCGCCGTCCGCCCGGCGCGGTGTGCGGCTGTGCGGCGCTGCGCGGTCGCGCGGTGGAACGTGGCCCCGTCGTCCAACGTGGACCCGTCGTGCAACATGGTCACCTCACCCTCGGTTCGACAACCGACCCCCGTCGGCGCGGTGGCCCACCGTCGCGCGGCGGACGGCGGGCGGGGACGGGTCCGGCGGAACGCGGGAGCGCCGCCCGCCCCTGGGCCACATACCGATCATTCCCTGACCGGCACGGGAAAACCGAGCCCTTGACCGTTATTGACAGGTGACCGAATCCGGCCGCCCCGGCCGCTTGCGGGTGCGCGACGCCCGCGCGCGCCGCGTCCCGCGGCTCCGGCGTGCCCGCCCCGGCCAGGCCGAGGCCCGGAACGGGCGACGGCGGTGTGTACGCCCCTGACCATGAGCAGACCAACGACGTGCCAACCCGCTTCGGCGGACGCCGCGACGTGCTGTGCTGGTTCGCCGCACCGCTGCCCTGGACCCGCCGCACCCGGGGGCGGCGCGGCGCGGCGGGCCGAATCCCTGCCGACGGGCGTGCGCGACGGCGGCCCGTCCCTCCGCCAGGCGGCCGTTTTGCCCGTCCATCACAGGGCAGGGCGGGGAGGAGTCCGTTATGGCCGACGAAGGGGAACGTCATGACCGGCGACATGTTCGGGCGCGGGGCGTTCGGCCCCGATCCGTTCGAGGACTTCTTCGCCCGCTTCTTCGGTCCCGGCATCGCACGCCGCCCCATGCACCGCATCGACATCGGTCGGCTGATGAACGAGGAGGCGCGGGAGGCGCTGCGGGGCGCGGCCGCCAAGGCCGCCGAGTGGGGCAGCCGCGACCTCGACACCGACCACCTGCTGTGGGCGCTGACCCGGCAGGACGCCACGCGCCGGCTGCTCAAGCGCGCGGGCACCGAGCCGGACGCCATCGCTCGGGAGGTGGAGTCGGAGGTGGTGCGCGGCGAACCCCGCGACACGCCCCCCGTGCTGACGCCCGCGGCCAAGCGCGCGCTGTTGGACGCCCATCAGATCTCCCGGGCCCTGGGCGCCACGTACATCAGTCCCGAGCACATGCTGTTCGCGCTGCCGCTGAACCCCGAGTCGCCCGCGGGTCGCATCCTGGCCAGGGTCCGCTTGACGCCCGAGACGCTCCAGGGGGCCGGGGCCGGCGGACCGGGCGCGTCCCCGCCGACCGGCACGCCGACACTGGACGAGTTCGGCCGCGACCTGACCGCCATGGCCCGGGAGGGCCGCATCGACCCGGTGGTGGGCCGCGACGAGCAGATCGAGCAGACGATCGAGGTGCTGTCGCGCCGCACCAAGAACAATCCGGTGCTCATCGGCGACCCCGGCGTCGGCAAGACCGCGATCGTGGAGGGCATCGCCCAGCGCGTCGCCGACGGCGAGGTGCCCGAGACGCTGCGCGCCACCCGCGTCGTCCAGCTCGACCTGGCGGGCGTGGTCGCCGGCACCCGCTACCGGGGCGACTTCGAGGAGCGCCTCAAGAAGATCATCGACGAGATCCGCGAGCACTCCGGCGACCTGATCGTGTTCATCGACGAGATGCACACCGTGGTCGGCGCGGGCGGCGCCGAGGGCGCGGTGGACGCCGGGAACATGCTCAAGCCCGCGCTGGCCCGGGGCGAGCTGCACGTCATCGGCGCCACCACCGTCGACGAGTACCGCAAGCACGTGGAGAAGGACGCGGCGCTGGAGCGGCGGTTCCAGCCGATCCTGGTCCCCGAGCCGAGCGTCGACGACACCATCGAGATCCTGCGCGGCCTGCGCGACCGCTACGAGGCCCACCACCAGGTGCGCTTCACCGACGAGGCGCTGGTCGCCGCCGCGGAGCTGGCCGACCGCTACATCACCGACCGGTTCCTGCCCGACAAGGCGATCGACCTGGTGGACCAGGCGGGGGCGCGGGTGCGGCTGCGGGTGCGCACCCCGGCCGCCGACGTGCGCCGGCTGGAGCAGGAGCTGGAGCGCCGCCGCCGCGAGAAGGACCACGCCGTCGCCAACGAGCAGTACGAGCGCGCCTCGGCGCTGCGCGACGAGATCCGCGACCTGGAGCGCCGGATGGGCCAGGCCCAGCGGCGCGACGCCGACCCGCACGCGGTGCCCGAGGTGACCGAGGTCGACATCGCCGAGATCGTGTCGCGGACCACCGGCGTCCCGGTGGCGCGCCTCACCGAGGAGGAGCGCGCGCGGCTGCTGCGGCTGGAGGAGCAGCTGCGGCGGCGGGTGGTCGGGCAGGACGAGGCGGTCGCGGCCGTCGCCGAGGCGGTGCGGCGTTCGCGCTCCGGCCTGGCCGACCCGGACCGGCCGATCGGCAGCTTCCTGTTCCTCGGCCCGACCGGGGTCGGCAAGACCGAGCTGGCCCGGGCGCTGGCGGAGGCGCTGTTCGGCTCGTCCGACCGCATGATCCGGTTCGACATGAGCGAGTTCCAGGAGCGGCACGCCGTGAGCCGACTGGTGGGCGCCCCGCCCGGCTACGTCGGGTACGAGGAGGCCGGGCAGCTCACCGGCGCGGTGCGGCGGAGCCCGTACGCGGTGCTGCTGCTCGACGAGATCGAAAAGGCCCACCAGGACGTGTTCAACATCCTGCTGCAGGTCCTGGACGACGGGCGGCTGACCGACGCGCAGGGGCGCGCCGTCGACTTCAAGAACACCATCGTGATCATGACGAGCAACCTGGGCTCGGAACTGATCACCGAGGACGGCGCGGGCATCGGCTTCACCGTCCGGTCGGGGGCCGTGGACGCGGCCGTGCGGGAGCGGGTCATGCGGCGGCTGCGCGAGTCGCTGCGCCCCGAGTTCCTCAACCGCATCGACGAGATCATCGTGTTCCGCCGGCTCGGCGCCGAGCAGCTCCGGCAGATCACCGACCTGCTGCTGGAGGAGACCCGGCGCCGCCTGCACGCCCAGGACGTCACCGTGGAGTTCACCCCCGAGGCGGTGGACTGGCTGGCCGAGCGCGGCTTCCAACCGGAGTTCGGCGCCCGTCCGCTGCGCCGCACCATCCAGCGCGAGGTCGACAACCCGCTGTCGACGATGCTGCTCGACGGACGGCTGCGCTCCGGGCAGCACGTGCGGGTCCGGGTGGCGGAGGGCAGCCTGGCCTTCGACACCGAGGTGCCGCAGACGGCGAGCGTCTGAGCACGCGCCGCCGCCTCCTCGCCGCCGGTCCGGCGAGCGCTCCGGACGCTCGGGCAGCGCCGCCATGACGAAGACCCGGCCGACGCATCGGTTCGTCCGGGCTCGCCCCGTCTCGGCCATCGCCGCCCCGGGAAGTCGTTACGATCGGGGATCACGGCTGCTTCGCGAAAGGGAGACATGTCCGAACAGTTCGAGGCGGTATTCGCTCGCTACGACACCGACGGCGATGGGCTGCTCACCGTGGACGAGGTGACCGCGGCGGTCGCGGGCCTGTTCCCGGCGGCCGAGGTGAACGACCTGTCCGGGATCGTCAAGGCGCTGTTCGCCGAGTACGACACCAACGGCGACGGGCGGCTGACGGTGAACGAGTTCGTGCCCCTGGCGAAGAACCTTCCCGAACTCGACTCCGCGAACTGAACGCCCGAGCCGCACGGACGGGACCGCCCACCGCGTCAGACCTCGTCCTCCGCGGGGCGGCC
The DNA here is from genome assembly GCA_003001795.1 of Actinomadura viridilutea. Taxonomy (GTDB): domain Bacteria; phylum Actinomycetota; class Actinomycetes; order Streptosporangiales; family Streptosporangiaceae; genus Spirillospora; species Spirillospora viridilutea. The sequence continues at coordinate 39,135 of PVNI01000007.1, forward strand.
CGTCTCCGCTCACGGTCAGATCTCATCGCCGCCGCGGCCGGGGGCCGCGGAGAGGCGCTCGGTCACATCCGGTCGCGGGGCCCCTTGTAACCCAGGCGGCCGCGCGTGACGACCAGCAGGACGACTGCTGCGACGCCGTACCCGATGGCGCCGCCGGACAGCATCACCGCCTCGTCGCTCTTGGGGAACATCTCCGGCAGGATGACGGACGCGACGGTGTTGTTGCTCGCGTGCAGCAGCAGGGCGATCGGCAGGCTCTCCTTGGTGTGGTTGAACACCCAGGTGATGAGGTAGCTGATCGCCAGGCACATGACGAAGAAGACGCCGACGGTGGTCCACCAGTGCGCGGTGTCCGGCCGCGTGCCGGCCAGCGACCAGTCCGTGAAGAACAGCGGCATGTGCCAGACGGCCCAGAGGATGCCGAGCAGGAAGGTGCCGCCGTTCGGTCCGAGGCGGCGCTGCATCAGCGGGAGGGCGAAGTCGCGCCAGCCGGGCTCCTCGGCCATGCCGGTGGTGAGCACCTGGAGCACGAGGGCGGGCAGGTAGGCCGCCAGGGCCACGGCGGGCGGCGCGGTCACCTCGTCGGCGGCCCCCGGCACCAGGAAGGTGCCGCCGATCAGCAGCACCGGGACGCCGATCAGCACGATCGGGTACCAGTGCCAGGCCACCCGCAGCCGGAACAGCCGCCGGCGCCAGGCGCGCAGCCCCTCCCGGCCGCCGGCGGCCGCGGTGACCACCAGCGCCGCGCCGAGCGGCCCGATGTACGCGCCGGGCAGGATGCCGAGGAGCTGGGCGCCGCCTCCCGACGGGAAGCCGACGCGCACCAGACCCAGCCCGTGCTCGGACAGGATGTACGGCGTCCACCCGGCCCAGCTCAGCGCCGATGCGAGGACGAAGAACGCGGTCAGCGGGAAGCGCCGGATGATTCCGGTGAGGCCGCCGCGGCGCGGCCGGGCAGGCGGGGCGGCGTGGGGCGCCGCGGTGGACGACGTCGGCGTGTGCATTGCCAGAACCCTTCGTGAAGCGGGGATCGTGCCGGTCCATGGCAGCACTGGGACGCCCCGCGGGTCGCTCCCGCCATCTGCTCGATATCCGCTCCAGCAGCCTGCCTCCTCGTGGTGGTGCAGCCTGGACGCGGCGCAGGCCAGGCCCATAACGCGGGTCCCGTAGCCGACGGCGCGACGTGGGCGCGACGCAGCGGGGAGTAGTGCCTGCACTACTTCGCATGGGCAACTGGCTGCATTGTTGGGGCGGGGCCCACTGCCTAGCGTCGAGACCCGTCGCAATCAGGCATCCGGAAGAGGTCCGCCATGTCAGTGCCCCCGCCCGCCGACGCCGTTCGCCTCGAACGGGTCAGCAAGACGTACGGAGGCGACCATCCCGTCACGGCTCTCGTCGACGTCGACGTCCGGTTCCGCCGGGGAACGATGACGGCGGTGATGGGAGCGTCCGGCTCCGGCAAGAGCACCCTGCTGAACTGCGCGGCCGGGCTGGACCGGCCGACCTCCGGCCGCGTCATGATCGGCGCTGCCGACCTGTCGACGATGTCGGAGAAACGGCTCACCGAGCTGCGCCGCGACCGGATCGGCTTCGTCTTCCAGGCGTTCAACCTGGTGGGCGCCCTCACCGTGGAGCAGAACATCCTGCTGCCGTCGCGGTTGGCGGGCCGCAGGCCGGACCCGGCGTGGCTCGCCGAGGTGATCGACCGGGTGGGGCTGGGCCACCGGCTCGGGCACCGTCCGGCGCAGCTGTCCGGCGGCCAGCAGCAGCGGGTGGCGATCGCCCGGGCGCTGGTCGCCCGGCCCGAGGTGATCTTCTGCGACGAGCCGACCGGCGCCCTGGATTCGCGGACCGCGGCGGAGGTGCTGGCCCTGCTGCGGTCCGCGGTCGACGCGACCGGCCAGACGGTGATCATGGTGACCCACGATCCGGTCGCCGCGTCGTACGCCGACCGCGTCATCAGGCTGGCCGACGGTCGGATCGCGTCCGACATGCCGCAGCCCGGCGTCCGGGTCATCGCCGAGCAGCTGGCGACGCCCGCCGGAGGGCGTCGGCCCGTCGCGGACCGGGAGGGCTGAGCGGTGCTCGGACTGGCCGCACGGATGATCCGCCATCGCAAGGGCGACTTCGTCGCGACCTTCATCGCGCTCGCCGCCGGCGTCATGGTCCTGACCGTCTGCGGAATGCTCGCGGAATCGGCGCTGTGGTACAGGGGCGAACCGGAGCGGTACTCGGCGGCCTTCGCCGTCGTCGCCCGGCACGACATCACGGTCCAGGGGCCGGAGGTGTTCGGCGAACGCGAGACCACCACGGTGCCGCTGCCCGAACGCGGCAGCCTCCCGGAAGCGCTGGTCCGCGACGTGGCCGCGGTTCCCGGCGTGGCGACCGCGGTGGCGGACCGCACGATCTCGACCGCGGTGGCGGCCGCGCCGGGCGAGCCGGTCTCCGGACACGGCTGGGCGAGCGCGGCGCTCGCCCCGTACACGGTGGTGTCCGGCGCGCCGCCGCGCGGCGACGACGAGGTCGCCGTCGACGAGCGGCTCGCCGTGGCGGGGAGGCTGCGGCCCGGCGCCGCCACGACGGTCATCGCCGGCGGGGCCGTCCAGCGGGTCCGGGTGAGCGGCGTCGTCAAGGCGCCCGGTGCGCGCGGGCAGGAAAGGGCGCTGTTCTTCACCGACGCGCAGGCGGCGCGGCTGTCCCCGCGGCCCGGCCGCGTCGACGCGATCGGCGTGATCCTCGACAAGGGCGCCGACCGGGCGGCCGTGACCGCCGCGGTGGAGCGCCTCGCGAAGCGCGCCGGGGCGACGGTGTACACGGGTGACGACCGGGGGCTCGCCGAACGGCCGGAGGCGGCCGCCGCCAAGCGCCTCGTCCTCGAGGCCGGAGGGGCGTTCGGCGGCTACGCCGCGCTGATCATCGGGTTCGCGGTGGCGGCGACGGTCGGCCTGTCCGTGCGGCACCGCCGCCGCGACTTCGCGCTGCTGCGGGCGATCGCGGCGACCCCGGGCCAGGTGCGGGCGCTGGTCCTCGGCGAGGTGGGCCTGCTCGTCCTGCTCGCCGGAGCGGCGGGCGTCCCGAGCGGCGTGCTCGCCGCCTTCTGGATCCGCGACCAGTCGGCGACCCGCGGGTTCGTCCCGGAGGACTTCGCCCTGACCGGCGGGTTCCTGGCCGTGCCGGCGGCGGTCGCCGGAGTGGCCGCCGTCGCGCTGCCGTCCGCGTGGATCGCCGCGCGGCGCACCACCCGCATCCGGCCCACCGAGGCGCTCGGCGAGGCGGCGGTGGAGCCCGCCCTGGGCGGCAGGGTGCGGCTGGTCTCCGGGCTGGCGCTCCTCGGCTGCGCGGTCGCCCTGATCGGCCTCACCGGCGTCACCGGCGGCCAGACCGCCCTGGGCGCCGCGGTGGCCATGCTGTACACGTTCGTGCTGGCGGTCGCGCTGCTCGCCCCGTGGATCAACCGGGCCGCGGCGGTGGCGCTCGCCCCGGCCCTGCGGACCGTCTTCGGCGACAGCGGCCACCTGGCCGCCGCGAACCTGCGGGCGAACGCGCGCGGCATGGTGGCCGTGCTGACCGCGCTGGTGCTGTCCGTCGGGTTCGGCGGCACCGTCTGGTTCCTGCAGGACAACCTGGAACGGCAGACGGTGATCCAGAGCAGGGAGGGGACGCTCGCCCAGCACGCGCTCGTCGGCGCCGCCGGTCTGCCCGCTGCGGCGGCGGAGCAGGCCCGCCGGATCCCCGGGGTGCTCGCGGCGACCGGGGTCCGCCGCACCACGGTGATCGTCCCGTTCCTGGGGGAGGCGACGACGGCGGTCGCGCAGGGCGTCGACCCGCAGGGCGCGAGCCGGACCATGGACCTGAAGGTGAAGGCGGGGAGGCTCGACGACCTGGGGCCCGGCACCGTGGCGGTGTCCTCGGCCCAGGCGGACTCGGCGGGCTGGAAGATCGGCGGCAGGGCCCGGCTGCGGCTGGGCGACGGCACGCCGGTCGACCTGAAGGTCGTCGCCGTCTACGAGCGGGGCCTCGGGTTCGGCGACGTCACGTTGGACAACCGGACCCTCGCCGGGCACACCGCGGCCGGCGTCGACGACCACGTGCTGGTCCGCAGCGCCCCCGGCGCCGACGTGCGTCCCGCGTTGGAGCGGCTCGCGGCCGCCTACCCGGGCGGCGCCGTGACCGGCACCGACCGGTTCACCGGCGCGCCGGCCACGGACCTGGCGGTCGGCTCCTGGCTCAACAGGCTGCTGGTCGCCGTGCTGGTCGGGTACGCGGCGCTCGCCGCCGCCAACACGCTGATCATGGCGGCGCTCGCCCGGGCGCGGGAGCTGTCCCTGCTGCGCCTGCTCGGGATGACCCGCCGCCAGGTGAGGCGGATGGCGAACGCCGAGCAGACCGCCCTGCTCGGCGTGGCGCTCGCGATCGGCGTCGCGATCGCGGCGGTCGCCCTGTCCGCGGTCGTCGACGCCGTCGTCGGGCAGCCCGTCCCGCACGTTCCGGCGCAGGGCTGGGCCGCCGTCATCGGCGGCGCCGTCGCGCTGGCGCTGGTGTCCACGGCCGTCCCGATCAGGCTGCTCCTGCGCACCCCGCCGGTCGAAGGCATGGGCATTCGAGAGTAGTCCCGCCGGGTGCGCGGCCCGCCGGGCCGCGCACCCGGTTCATCCGTTTCTGCTGATCACCGACAGCCCTGAGCCCGATGGAACGGGGTTTCTCAACGTCCGGGCCGCGGACGCACACGACGGGACGAGACCGACCGCCTCCGGCCGCGCAGGGCGGTGATCAGGACAGGTGCCCCTTCTCCTCCAGGTAGCGCAGGACGGCGGCGACGCGTCGGTCGGTCCGGTCGGTGGGAGGCAGGTCGAGCTTGGCGAAGATGTTGCGGATGTGCTTGTGCACCGCGCCTTCGGTGACGACGAGGCGTTCGGCGATGGCGGTGTTGCCGAGCCCTTCGGCCATCAGGGCGAGCACTTCGTGCTCCCGGGCGGTCAGCCGGTCCAGCGCGCTGGTCCTGCGGGTGCGGGTGAGCAGCTGCGCGACGACCTCGGGGTCGATGGCCGTGCCGCCGTTCGCCACCCGGTGCAGCGCGTCGAGGAACTGCTCGACGCGGCCGACCCTCTCCTTGAGCAGGTAGCCGAGCCCGTCGGCGCCGCCGGCGAGCAGCTCGGAGGCGAACGCCTGCTCCACATAGGCGGACAGCACGAGCACGGCGAGCCCGGGCCGGCGCCGCCTGGCCTCGACCGCCGCCTTGATCCCCTCGTCGGTGTGGGTGGGCGGCATGCGGACGTCGACGATGGCGACGTCGGGGTCGTGGGCGTCGACGGCCGCCAGGAAGGCGTCCGGGGTGTCGGCGGTGGCCGCCACGTCCAGGGACTCGGCGCGCAGCAGCAGCGCCACCCCCTCGCGCAGCAGAGGGTCGTCCTCGGCGATCACGATCCGCATGGCAGCTCCACCTGGAGAGTCGTCGGCCCGCCGCGGGGGCTGGTCAGGGTGAGGCGCCCGTCGTGCGCCTCGACGCGGCTGCGCATCCCGGCGATGCCGGAGCCCTCGTGCTCGTCGGCGCCGCCGACGCCATCGTCCTCGATCCGCAGCAGCAGCCGGGCGCCCTGCCGGCGCACGGTCACCGCGGCCGTGCGGGCCCCGCTGTGCCTGGAGATGTTGGTGAGGGCCTCGGCCGTCACGAAATAGGCGGTGGCCTCGACCGACGCGGCGCACCGGCCGGGCACGTCCACGTCCACCGTGCACGGGACCCCGCAGTCGGCGGCCAGCCCGGTCAGCGCGCCGGCGAGTCCGCGGTCGGCCAGGACGGGCGGCAGGATGCTGCGGACGACCGCGCGCAGCTCGGCCAGCGCCTGCTCGGCGGCGTCCTGCGCGCGGTCCAGCATGGCCTCGGCGTCGGCCGGGTCGCGGGCCAGCGCGCGACGGGCCGCGCCGATCAGCATGGTGACGCCGACGAGCCGGTTCTGCGCCCCGTCGTGCAGGGAACGCTCGATGCGGCGCAGCTCCGTCGCGTGCGCGTCCAGCGCGGCGGCGCGGGTGGCGGTCAGCTCCGCGATCCGCAGGGACAGGTCGGCGTCCGAGGCGGGCGCCAGCAGCCGCCGTCCCGGCCAGGCCTGCAACCGGGCCATGGCCGGGCCGAAGATCAGGAAGGCGGCGGCCAGTCCCGCGCCGAGCAGCGCCACCAGCAGGGCGTCGCGGTCGTCGTGGACGTCCCAGAACACCAGGGTCGGCCGGGGGTCCTGCGGGAGCAGCAGCCGCCACCACAGCGGAAAGGTGAGGTCCTGGATGGCGTTGAGCGTCAGGGTCGCCCCGGCCGCGCCGAGGGCCAGGCCCAGCGTGCCGTGGACGAACACCCAGCCCAGCTCGCGGCGGACGGCCGTGTCGTTCAGCGCGGCGCGGACGGCGGTCGGCGCGGGGCCCGCGCCGATGATCTCCGGGCCCCAGCGCGACAGCCGCGCGCGCTCCCGCTCGGCGACGGATCGGACGACGCGCGGCACCGTGGGCGCCAGCAGCAGGCCCACGCCGACGACGCTCAGCAGCGCGACCAGCACCACCCACACCGAGGCGAGGAACGCCAGCATGGCGGTGCCCAGACCGCCGACCAGATGTTCGAGCGCGTCGAGGAGGGCCCGGGCGCGCGCGGCCGCGCGTCCTCGGACGCCCCGCCCGAGACCGGGGCGTCGTGTGGCCTTGCCGCCCATCGGCACTTCTTCCCGCCTTCTGGCGATACCGCCTCCGACGTCCCTTCCGTTCCCCAGACCCTAGGACACGGGCCGATCACTGGCGGTCATCCGGCCGAAGAAGTACAGCCTGCTGTACCAAGGACGGCGCGAAGGCTGGATCGCCGGGGACCGGGCCCGCTCCTAGTGTGTGGCTGAACGATCGCGGCACTTGTCGAGGAGCACGCCGATGGCCAACGAGCACGACATCTCGGGGGCGGCCGGGACGTCCGGCGGCTTCTCGAGCGCGCGCTCGACGGCCGTTCGGGCGGTGCTGTGGATGCTGCTGGGGCTCAGCGCGACCGGCACCATGGTCACCTCGACCGCCGCCGTCCACGCGGCCGTCGGCGTCGTGTTCGGGCTCGCCACGCTCGCCTGCGCCACCGCGCTGATCGTCCAGCACCGCCGAAACCGGCGCCGGCAGACCGAGACCGCGCCTCCCGCAGCCTCCTCGGACCGCCTTACCGCGCCGCCCGAGCCGCCGGAACGGGGCCCGGAAGGAATCCGCCGGTGACCCTGCCGACGCGCGAGCAAGGCGAGGCTCAGCGGGAAGCGCTTCGCCGCTGCTGAGCTCTCCTGGTCGAGGTGTTCTCGGCTACAGGTCGTGTCGTCCGGCGCGCGTCCGCAAAGACCAACCTGACGTTCCTGGCCGAGCTGATTGATCAATCTGAGTTCGCCGACGGGGCTGTTCCGACGGATTGCCGGTGTTCGTCCGTGCCGTCGCCATTGTCGTGCGGTAGCCGTTCAGCACCTCATGGCACTGCCGCAGGCTCGCCGGGGGTGTGCCGTCGTGCATTGCGTGTCGGGCGGCGCCTGGCTTCTCGTATGACTGCAGGCGAACGATATTGACGTCTCCGACTGCGGTTTGCTCGCAGCGGTGCATTGCAACTTTCTGGACGCCGCCGCCCCCTTCGGTGTTGCCCCCACAGCATGCTGTCCGAAATTCGTACGGCGATGTGCACTGTGCCGCCCCACGTGGGACCGGGGTGTGACCGCCGCTCCGTTCGCTCTCCTGGCGTTCACGAACTTCGCTGACCTGCTCTGCTGTAGGTGGGATTCTGATCAACGCGGTTGACTGGCGATGTCGCCGGTAAGGGCGTGCCTGCGGGGCTGGACCTGCCGACTGAAAATGATGTCGGACCGAAATCAATGATTGGTGTGTCCTTATTTTGCGCGCATGCGGCGCTTCACTGAAGTTGGTAGCGTGCTCTGCACGTGCATCTGCCCGTGCTTAGGGTCGTGCAAATGCAATGTTTTTGCAGGACGTGCTCGCGGGCTGATCGTCACGGGGGACGTCGGGACGGGGCTATGCATGCTCTGCACAAAGCCATCGTGTGCGTGGACGTGGCGGGCTTCGGCGATCGGAGTCGGACCGCCTGCGACCAGGTGACGGTGCGCGCCGTGATGTACCGCGCGCTGTCCCGGGCGCTGGCCGCGTCAGGCGTGCCGTGGGAGGACTGCTACCACGAGGATCGCGGCGACGGCGTGCTCTTGCTGGTCGGCGCGGAGGTCCCCAAAGAACTGCTGGTTTCACCGTTCCCTGCGGAGCTGGCCGCCGTTCTCGCCGAGCACAACCGCGACGCCACCTGGGGCACTCGCGTGCGGCTGCGCGTCGCCGTGCACGCGGGAGAGATCCGCCAGGACGCGCACGGCGTCACCGGGCCCGCCCTCAACACCGCCTTCCGCCTGTTGGAGGCCGAGCAGGCCCGGACCGCGTTGCACAGACCGTCCGGCACGCTGGCGGTGGTGGCGTCCTCTTATATGTATGAGGAGGTCATCCGGCACAGCCCGCCCAGCGGCCCCGAGTGGTTCCGCCCGATCGATGTGGCCGTCAAAGAGACCCGCGCACGGGCGTGGCTGCGGGTGTTCGACGCTCCCGGCACGGCTGCCGGCGTCGTGGCGGCCCGACCGCCGGAGCCCGTCCCCGCCGCGCCGTGCCAGCTGCCCGGCGCGGTGCGCGACTTCGTCGGCCGGACGGCCGAACGGCGTGCGCTGACCCGTCTGCTGGACGAGTGCGGTCGCGGAGCGGTCATCGCGGTGATCACGGGCACGGCAGGCGTGGGAAAGACCGCGCTGGCCGTGCACTGGGGCCGCCAGATGCGCGACCGGTTCCCCGACGGCCAGTTGTACGTCAACCTGCGCGGCGCCGACCCCGAGCCGCCCATGCCGCCGCGGCACGCGCTGACCCAGATGCTGCAGGCCATGGGTGTTCCCGCCGCCGCGATCCCCACCGGCCTCGAGCAGCAGGCGGCGCAGCTCCGCTCCCTGCTGGAAGGGAGGCGCGTGCTGGTGGTGCTGGACAACGCCGCCGACGCCGGGCAGGTGCGTCCGCTCCTCCCCGGCGCGCCCGGCTGCATGACGTTGGTGACCAGCCGCAACCGGCTGTCGGGCCTGGTCGCGTTGGACGACGCGGAGCCGATCGGGCTGGACCGGCCCAGCCCGGCCGAGGCGGTGGCGCTGCTGCGGCGCGTGCTGGGGGACGAGCAGGTCGACGCCGAACCCGAGGCCGCCGTCGAGCTGGCCGACAGATGCGCCTGCCTGCCGCTGGCGCTGCGCGTCGCCGCCGAACGCGCCGCCTCCCGTCCGCCGTTCCTGTCGCTGGCGGACGTGGCATCCGAGCTGGCCGACGAACGCAGCCGCCTCGACCTGCTGGACGCCGACGACGAGCGCACCTCGGTGCGCGACGTGTTCTCCTGGTCCTATGCCAAGCTGGCGCCCGAGACCGCCAGAGCGTTCCGGTTGCTGGCCCTGCATCCCGGGCCCGAGATCGAGGTCCACGCCGCCGCCGCGCTGCTCGACGAACCCTTGGACGACACCCGTCGGCTCCTGACCGCGCTCGTGCGCGTGCACCTGCTGGAGGAGTGCGGCCGCGACCGCTACCGCTACCACGATCTGCTGCGCATCTACGCCGCCGAGCGCGCCCGCGAGGAGGAGAGCGACGAAGACCGTGCGGCCGCGGTGCGCCGTGTGCTCGGTTGGTACTTCAACACCGCTGATGCCGTCCGCCCCCTGATCAGCTCGTCCGGTCCCAGTGTCGCCTTGGACACGGCCGGCGCCGCCTGCCGTCCGCCGGTGCCTTCACTGACGGCGCGCGAGGGCAACGGTGGCTGGACGGCGAGCACGGCGGCCTGCTGGCCGCCACCCGTTGCGCCCTGAAGGAAGGGCACGACGCGCTGTGCCGGGCGGGCTAGCCGCGGTTGGGGTCCTCGGGACCGAGCGCGGGCCCGTGGTCGAAACGGAACCGCGGGCCGGGCAGGCCGCTGCGCCTGAACGCCATGGGCGGTTGCCGCCTGCGCTCCGCGCTGAGAACGCCGGCGACCTCGTTCCGCAGCCGCGGCAGCATCGCGTACAGCACGTCGCCCGGGCAGGCGGTCGCGTTGTAATCGCGATGCCCCACGATCGCGTCGAAGGGGTCCAGGTCATACACGTCGCACAGCCACGCGCAGGTCTCCACCAACCGTGTCCAGAGGGCGGCCGTGGGCTGCACGGTCATGTAGGTGCCCTCGTTCTCGATGCCGATGGTGTGGTCGTTGTGGTTGAGCGTGTGTGCGCCGACGACGTGGTTGCCCGCCTGTATGGCAGCAAGGCTGCGATTGCGCCCTTCCATGAGATAACCGCCGCGGCTGATGGTGAGTTGCTGTCCGGTGTCATCCCAGCCGTTGGTGTCCATGTGGTATTTCTGGATCGCCCGCGACAGCGAGAAAGCGGCCTGGCGCGAATAGTTGGTGGTGTTCGCCGAGGCGGTGTGGTGGACGACGATGTGGTCGGGCGCGCGGTTCAGCACCGTCGCGGCACGACGCGGGGCGCGGGCCTTCCATTCGGCCCGCGTGTAGACGCGGGGGGCCGCGAGCGCGGCCGACGGCAGGACGGGGGCGGCGCCGAGCAGCGCGCCGCCGGTCAGCGTGGCGGCGCCCTTGAGGACGCCGCGGCGGTTCAGGCGGATGGCTTCGGACATGACCGGGGCTCCTCGAGAGTCGATCGGCCGGTCCTAGATGACCTTGCTGCGGGAACGGTAACTCAGAAACTGATCTGCCAGAAGAGGCTGGAGGGACCCCAGTTATTCGAGCACCGTGTGACCAGGAAGAGCATTCGAAAAAAAGGGAGTTTGGGCATACGTCGAGCGGTACGCAGCCGCCATGCGTTGTACCGGCGCGTGACCCTGCCACTGCCGTGCCGCCGCTCTTCGGGCCTCAGTAAAGCTTGCGCTCACCGTTCGTCCGGCTCCGGTACCAGGCCGATTTGAGAAGCGACCAGGAGCCCGGTCCAAACAACGCGGCGGGGACCGACGTCACGGATCGCGAGAGAGGGCTCCGGTCCGCTCGTCGTAGTGGGGGTGTGCTCGAGCGACCCGCTGTCAGCGAGTCGTCTCCGCCGCGGTGGACAGGCGGCGCCGAGCCTTCGTGCCGCCGCCGCATGCCCGCTGCGCCGCCGGGGCGGCGGTCGCGGCCCCCACAGGGAGGCAGCGGTCGGCAAGAGACCAAGGACAAAGTGTTCACAGGGGGCGCTGTCGCGGTTGTCAGCGTCAGCGGGGCCGTTGCGACATTCCGGGATGCGGGGGTGGACGGGGTGCTCGGCGGACGCGCCCCCAGGGCCGCCGAGCACCCCGTGTGCCGCTAGATGATCAGGTCGAGGAGCAGGACGAACACCAGGCCGGTGACCGACAGGATCGTCTCCATCAGCGACCAGGTCTTGACGTTCTGTCCGACGCTCAGCCCGAAGTACTCCTTCACCAGCCAGAACCCGGCGTCGTTGACGTGCGAGAAGAACACCGAGCCGGCGCCGATGGCCAGCACCAGCAGCGAGGTCTCGCCGGAGTTCAGGGTGGTGACCAGCGGGGCCATGATGCCGGCGGCGGTGACGGTGGCGACCGTGGCCGAACCGGTGGCCAGCCGGATCAGCACCGCGACCACCCAGGCCAGCAGCAGCACGGACATGCCGCTGTCGGCGACCCAGTCGGCGACCAGTTTGCCGATTCCGGTGTCGATGAGGGTCTGCTTGAAGCCGCCGCCGGCGGCGACGATCAGCAGGATGCCCGCGATCGGCGGCAGCGACTTCTCCAGCACGCCGGAGACCTCGCGCAGGTTCATGCCGGCGCCGAGGCCGAAGGTGAACATCGCCACGACGACCGCGATGAGCAGCGCCACCAGGGGCGTGCCGAGGTTGTCCAGGACGGTGCGGACGTGGTCGCCCTCATCGAGGAAGATGTCGGCCAGCGCCTTGCCCATCATCAGCACGACCGGCAGCAGCACCGTGACCAGGGTGACGCCGAACGACGGGCGCCGCCGCGGCGCGCCGCCGTCCTCCGCCGCCGCGTCGCCGGCGGACGCCGTCTCGTAGAGGGCGGGCGCCGGGACGTCCACCCAGCGGGCGGCGTACCGGGCGAACAGCGGCCCGGACACCGCGATCGTCGGCAGGGCCACCAGCACGCCCAGGGCGAGCGTGACGCCCAGGTCGGCCTTGAGAGCGTCGATGGCGACCAGCGGACCGGGGTGCGGGGGCACCAGGCCGTGCATCGCGGACAGGCCGGCGAGCGCGGGGATGCCGACCCGCACCAGCGACAGCCCGGACCGGCGCGCCACCAGGAAGATCACCGGCATCAGCAGCACGAGCCCGATCTCGAAGAACATCGGCAGCCCGATCAGGGCGCCGACCAGGCCCATCGCCCACGGCAGCGCGCGCGGGCCGGCGCGTCCGACGATGGTGTCGACGATCTGGTCGGCGCCGCCGCTGTCGGCGAGGAGCTTGCCGAACATGGCGCCGAGCGCGATGAGCGCGCCGACGCCCGCGGCGGTGCTGCCGAAGCCCTCGCCGAAGCCGCTGACCGTGTCGGCCATCGGCAGCCCGGCGGTCGCGCCGACCAGCAGCGACCCGAGCGTCAGGCTGAGGAACGGGTGCACCTTCAGCCAGGTGATGAGCACGACGATCAGGGCGATGCCGGCGACCGCGGCCAGGACGAGCCGGCCGCCTCCGGCGATGGGCTCCTCGGGCGGGGCCAAGGCGAGCGACGCGAGGTCGGGGGTCATGTCAACCTCCGGGGAGACTCCGCCTCCGGACGGGGGAGGGAACTGTCGGGGTGGGAAGAGGCCTGCCGGTGACACGGGGGAGCAGGCCGGTCATCGCGTGGACGGCGGGGGCGCCGCCTCCAGGTAGGCGTCGATGAGCGCGTCCACGGGGGCGTCGAGGTCGAGGACCAGCCCGCGCTCGTCCGGGCCGAGCGGCTCCAGCGTGTCGAACTGCGAGTCGACGAGCGAGGCGGGCATGAAGTGGTCGGTGCGTTCGGCGACCCGCCGCCGCACCACCTCGCGGTCGCCGTGCAGGTGCACGAACGTCGCCTCCGGAGCCTGCTCGCGCAGCAGGTCGCGGTAGGCCCGCCGCAGCGCCGAGCAGGTGACCACGCCGCCGCCGTCCGCGTGCTCGGCGAGCCACGCGCCGATCGCGCGCAGCCAGGGCAGCCGGTCGGCGTCGTCGAGCGGGACGCCCGCCGACATCTTGGCGATGTTGGCCGGCGGGTGGAAGTCGTCGGCGTCCGCGAACGGCACCCGCAGACGCCGGGCGAGCGCGGCGCCGAAGGTCGTCTTGCCGGACCCCGCCACGCCCATGACGACGAGCAGCGGGGCGGCGTGACCGCGGGCTGTGTCCATGACATCGACCTTTCGGATGACGTTTGCCAGAGTGTGACATGAGTCATCATCTCTTAACAACAGCTGATGGATATAAGTCTGATTTTTTACCCTGGATTCCTCGGTGCCTCGTCAAACGTGTGATGATTGGTGGTCATGGGGGGCAGTGATCCGGCCGGACTGCACGGCAGCGTCCTGGACGAGCTGGGCATACTGATCACCTCGGGACGGCTGGCCCCCGGTCGGGTGCTGCGGATCGAGGAGCTGGAGACCCGCTTCGGGGTGTCCCGGTCGGTGGTCCGCGAGGCGATCCGGGTGCTGGAGTCCATGGGCATGGTCAGCAGCCGCCGCCGGGTCGGCGTCACCGTCGCGGCGCGCCCGTCCTGGAACCTGTTCGACCCCCGGATCATCGGCTGGCGGCTGGAGGGGGAGGACCGCGACGCGCAGCTGCGGTCGCTGAGCGAGCTGCGCCTCGGCGTGGAGCCGGTGGCCGCCGCGCTGGCCGCGCGCCGCGCCACGCCCGCCCAGTGCGGCACGCTGACCGGGGCGGTCATGCAGATGGCGGTGCACGCCAGGTCCGGCGACCTGGACGCCTACCTGGAGGCCGACATCCTGTTCCACCGCACGCTGCTGGAGGCGTCCGGCAACGAGATGCTGGGCGCGCTCGGCGACGTGGTGGCCGCCGTCCTGGCGGGCCGCCACCAGCACCACCTCTTCCCCGCCACCCCCGAGCCCGCGGCGATCCGCTGGCACGCCGAGGTGGCGCAGGCGGTGCAGGCCGGGGAGCCGGAGGCCGCCGAACGCGCCATGCGCGACATCGTCGAGGAGGCGACCCGGGCCATGCTCGGCGAGACCGTGCACGAAGCCCCCGAGGCGACGTAGCGGGGCCTCGAGCGGACTTCGGAAGCGGCGGCCGGCGAGGGACGATGGACGCGACGGTTCCGTGAACCGGCGGTGGCCGCATCCCCCCGGAGGCGCGACATGAGCGACACGACCGGCCGCAAGTCCCTGCTGCCGACCCGCAAGTGGTGGGCGGCGCTCATCACGGCCCTCACCGCGGTACTGATCAACTGGGTGCAGGCCGGGCACGTCACCAAGGAGATCCTCATCGCCCTGATCGGGGTGGTGTCGCAGGCGGCGGTGGCGTACCTGGTGCCGAACGAGAGCACCCCCGGCGGCGTCCCGGTGCGGCGCTGACCGGCGCGGCAGTCATGTCCTGACATCCGGTCGCCAGCACGTCAGGACAAGATCTGATCACAAAGCGTAGTGGACCGTGCCATCCGGGCGGGAGCGCTGGTTACGATCACGTGCGACGCGACGCCTCGCCGTGGGGGCACGATGACACAGACCGCCAGCGGGACCCGGTTCGACGACACCCGGCAGGCCGCCCTGCCCGACGCCCCGTCGAGGGAGGCCCCCGACGACGGCGCCCTGCCGCCGGAGCGGGTCGAGGCGCCCGCGCCCGGCCGCCCGCCCGAGCCGTCCCTGCGCGATCCGTGCGCCGAACGCGAACAGGCGGCCGAACGGCTCCCGCGGGGGGAGGACGAACCCGGGCTGGACGTCTTCCTCACCGGCCAGGTCTTCATGGACATGATCTTCACGGGGCTGCCGGGCCTGCCGGCGCCCGGCACCGAGCTGGTCACCGACGGCCTCGGCTCGGCCCCCGGCGGCGTCGCCAACATCGCCGTCGCCATGAGCCGCCTGGGCCTGCGCGTCGGTCTGGCGGCCCCGTTCGGCGACGACATGTTCGGGGCGTACCTGTGGCGCACCCTGTCCGAGCAGGAGGGGGTCGACCTGCGCCGGTCCCGCATGATCCCGGGCTGGCCGTCCCCGGTGACGGTGTCGCTGGCCTACGACTCCGACCGCAGCATGGTCACCTACGCCAAGCCGCTGCCCGTCTCGCCGGAGGAGCTGGTCACGGTGCCGCCGCGGGCCAAGACGTGCTTCGTCGACATCGACCGGCCGGTGCCGGACTGGGTGGCGGCGATGCGCCGCGACGGCGCCCGCGTGTTCGCCGACCTGGGCTGGGACTCCACCGAGACGTGGTCGACCGAGGTGCTCGACCGGCTGCGGCACGTCGACGTGTTCCTGCCCAACGCCGTGGAGGCGATGGCCTACACCCGCACCCGCTCGCCCGAAGAGGCGGCCCGGGCGCTCGCCGAACGGGTGCCCCTGGTGGTCGTCAAGCGCGGCGGCGACGGCGCCCTGGCGATCGACGCGGCGACCGGGGAGTGCGCCGAGAGCCGCGCGCTGCCGGTGGAGGCGCTGGACGCCACCGGCGCGGGCGACGTGTTCGCCGCCGGATTCGTCTTCGGCACGCTGGCGGGCCTGCCGCTGGAGGAGCGGCTGAAGTTCGCCAACCTGTGCGCCGGGCTGTCGGTGCGGCACCGCAGCGGATCGCTGGGGTCGCCCTGCTGGGGCGAGATCGCGGCGTTCGGGGAGTCCGGCGAGGTCCCCGAGGAGGTCCTGGCGGACTACGCCTTCGTCATCCCCTTCATCCCCGAGTCGGCCGCCGACACCGCCGTCCGCGCCGAACCGACCCTGCGGTCCCTCCGTGCGGACGACGCCCCGGTGGCCGTCATGAGAGAGGCGGAGCAACGATGACCACGCGCATCGCGGTGATCGGCGCCGGCAGCGGCTACATGCCCGGCGTCATCCGGGGGCTGCTGCACCGCGCCGGCGACCTGGCCGGGACGGAGCTGCGCTTCCACGACGTGGACGCCGAGCACCTGGACGTCATGACCCGGCTGGCCCGCAACATGTTCGCCGCCCGCGGCGCCGACTTCACCGTCAGCGCGCACACCGACCTGCGGGCCGCGCTGGACGGGGCGCAGTTCGTGTTCACCACGTTCCGGCCGGGCGGGCTGCGCGCCCGCCACCTGGACGAGTCGATCCCGCTGAAACACGGCGTGGTCGGGCAGGAGACGGTCGGCCCGGGCGGGTTCTTCATGGCCTGCCGGTCCGTCCCGGTCCTGCTCGAGATCGCCGACGTGCTCGCCGACGTCGCCCCGGACGCGTGGATCGTCAACTACACCAACCCCACCAACGTGGTCACCGACGCGGTCGAGCGCCACACCGACGCGAAGATCATCGGTCTGTGCGACCAGTGGGTGGGCGACACCGAGACCTGGGCGGACCTGCTCGGGCTGCCCGCCGACGGGCTGGAGATCGACTGGATCGGCACCAACCACGGCACCTGGGCCGAGCGCGTCCGGCTGAACGGCGAACCCGTCGACATCGCCCCGCTGCTGGCGGCCGTGGAGCCGCGCGGCGACGCCACCCCGCACCGCGACCCGGTCCGCATGGCCGAACTCGGCAAGGCCCTCGGCCTCCTCGTCAACTCCTACTCGAAGTACTACTTCTTCCATGACGAGGTGGTCGCGGAACTGCGCGAGAAGGGCACCACGCGCGCCGAGGACATCATGGCGATGCTGCCCCGCTACTACGCGCAGGTGGCGGCCGAGGCCGACAAGCCCGACCCGGATCCCAGCCGCGAACGCGGCGGCGGCGAGCACGGCGAGTTCGCCGTGGACGTGATCTGCGCGATCGCCCGCGACGAGCAGCGCCGGTTCATCGTCAACACCCGCAACCGCGGCGCGATCGCCTCGCTGGAGCCGGACGCGATCGTCGAGGTCCCGGCGCTGGTGGGCCGCCAGGGCCCGGTGCCGCTGGTGATGGGGGAGCTGCCGCGCCAGGTCCGCGGCCTCACCCAGGCCGTGCACGAGTACGAGCGCCTG
Organism: Actinomadura viridilutea; assembly: GCA_003001795.1. GTDB lineage: Bacteria > Actinomycetota > Actinomycetes > Streptosporangiales > Streptosporangiaceae > Spirillospora > Spirillospora viridilutea. The sequence continues at coordinate 56,199 of PVNI01000007.1, forward strand.
GCCGCCGACGCCGCCGTCACCGGCGACCGGCGCACGGCGCTGCGGGCGCTGCTCGCCCACCCGTTCGTCCCCGGCCTGCGCGTCGCGGAGCAGATCCTCGACGAGGGCCTGGCCGCGCACCGCGCCGACCTCCCCCAGTTCACGAAGGAGCGGTAGCAGATGCCGATGAGATCCACCGCGAGCGGAGGCACCGTCCACGGGTCCGGCGTCCGGCGGGTGGGACGGCGGACGGTGCTGGCGGCCGTGGCGGTCGCCGCCCTCGGCGCCGCCTGCGCCCCCGGCTCGGACGCCGAGCGGCCCCCGACCAAGGCCCCCGACGCGGTCGAGACCGACGTCGCCAAGGCTGGCAGCGTGACGCTGACCGTCTGGGACCAGGAGGTGCAGGGCGGGCAGCGCAAGCAGATCGAGAAGCTGAACGCCCAGTTCCAGGCCAAGTACCCCAACGTCAAGATCAACCGGGTGTCCCGGTCGTTCACCGACCTGCAGAACACGCTGCGGCTGGCGCTGTCCGGCGACAACCCGCCCGACGTCGTGGAGGCCAACCAGGGCTACGCGGCGATGGCGCAGTTCGTCAAGGCCGGCATGCTGCTGCCGCTGGACGCCTACGACCAGGTGTACGGGTGGCGCAAGCGCTACCCCAAGGGCCTGACGGACCTCAACAGCGTCACCTCCGACGGCAAGCTCATCGGCTCCGGCAGCCTGTACGGCGTCTCCCTCAACGGCGAGATCGTCGGGCTGTACTACAACAAGGACAAGCTGGCGAAGCTGGGCCTCCAGCCGCCCAAGACATGGGGCGAGTTCGAGCAGGCGCTCGCCACCGCCAAGAGCAAGGGCGAGATCCCCATCGCGTTCGGCAACCAGGAGAAGCTGCCCGCGATGCAGCTGTACGGGGTGATCCAGGACCAGTACGCGTCCAAGCAGGCCGTGCGGGACCTGGTGTTCGGCAAGGGCGGCTCGTGGAGCGACGGCCCGAACGTGCAGGCGGCGCAGAAGCTCGCCGAATGGGCGCGGCGCGGCTACTTCACCAAGGACGCCAACGCCATCAAGTGGGACGACACCCCCGCCAACTTCGCCAAGGGCGACGGCGTGTTCATGTTCGGCGGCACCTGGTGGGCGTCGGACCTGATGGACAAGATGGGGGACAAGGTCGGCTTCATGCTGCCGCCGCCGGCGCAGGCGGGCGGCGCCTCGGCCACCATGGGCGGGGAGAGCCTGCCGTGGGCGATCACCGCCAAGTCCAAGCACCCGGACGTGGCCGCCGCCTACATCGACTTCATCACCTCGCCGGAGGCGATGGACGTGGCGGTGGAGACCGGGAACCTGCCCGCGCTGGCGCCGCCGACCAAGAAGCCGCGAGGCGCGTTGATGAATGACATCCTCGCCGCCTGGAACACCCTCAGCAGGACCGACGGCGTCACCCCTTACCTCGACTACGCCACGCCCACGTTCGCCGACGCCTTCGGCGGGCCCCTGCAGGAGCTCATCACCGGCAAGACGACCGCGCAGCAGGCGATGCGGAAGGCCCAGGACGACTACGCCGCCTTCCAGAAGAAGAAGTGAACGGGCGGGGCGCGCCCCGGCGCGCCCCTCGACCCCGGACCCGAGGGAGCCGTCCATGACGATCGTCGCGCGGCCCGAGAGCCGACGCGCCCGGCGCGCGGACCGGCCCGCCGCCCGGCGGTCCGGCGCCCCCCGCGGCGCCGGCTCACCCGGCGAACCCCGCCGGATCGGCTGGCTCTACGTCCTCCCGGCGCTGCTGGTCTACGGCGCGTTCCTGCTGTGGCCGCTGGTCCGCGGGGCGCAGTTCTCGCTGTACGAGTGGGACGGCCTGGGCCCGGCGACCTGGGCAGGCCTGTCCAATTACGGCGAGATGCTGTCGGACCCGGTGCTGCGCGGGTCGTTCGGCCACCTGGCCGTGCTGATCGTCTTCTACGCGGTGCTGCCGTGCGGCGTGGCGTTCGTGCTGGTCGGCGCGATGTCGCGGGCGCGGGTCAGGGGCCTTGCGTTCTTCCGCACCGCGCTGTTCCTGCCGCAGGTGGTGGCGATGGTGGCGGTCGCGGTGGCCTGGCAGTGGATGTACTCGGCCGACGGCCCCGTCAACGGGCTGCTGCGCGCCCTGCACTCCCTCGGCCTGCCGGACTGGTCGCGCGGCTGGCTCGGCGACTTCACCTTCGCGCTGCCCGCGGTCGGGCTGATCGGCACGTGGGTCAACATCGGGCTGGCGATGGTGCTGCTGCTGGCGGGGGTGCAGAAGATCCCCCGCGAGCTGTACGAGGCGGCGCGCATCGACGGCGCCGGGCCGGTGCGCGAGTTCTGGACGGTGACGCTGCCGGGCCTGCGCCGGGAGCTGGCGGTGGCGCTGACCCTCACCTCGATCCTGGCGCTGCGCAACTTCGACCTCATCTACATGGCGACCGGCGGCGGCCCCGGCGACGCCACCAAGGTCCCCGCCTACGAGGTGTACAACCGCACGTTCAACACCGGGGAGGTCGGGCTCGGCTGCGCGGTCGGGATCACCATCGCGGCGCTGGCGTTCGCGATCACGGCGGGGATCCGGCGGGCGGTCGAGGGGCGCCCGGACCGCGCGGAGGGCAGGGCATGATCGCGCGCAGGGAGCAGGTGGTCAACTACGCGGTCCTCACGCTGTTCGCGGTGATCGCCGTCTTCCCGATGGTCGGGGTGGTGGTGCGGGCGCTGCAGCTGCCCGACCTGGACCTGTCCGCCTTCGCCACCGCCTGGCGGGACGGCCGTTTCGCCGTCTACCTGCGCAACAGCGTGATCGTCACCGTGGTGACGGCGGCGGCCGCCACGGTGCTGTCCATCATGGCGGGGTTCGCGCTCGGCACCATGCGCTTCCGCGGCGCGGACGCCCTGGCGCTGCTGTTCGTGGCCGGGCTGACGATCCCCACCGAGGCGATCGTGGTGCCGCTGTACTTCGACCTGCGGTCGCTGCACCTCGACAACACCTACGCCGGGGTGATCCTGCCGCAGGTGGCGATGTCGGTGGCGTTCGGGACGTTCTGGATGCGCGCCTACTTCCGCAGCGTCCCGCCGTCCCTGCTGGAGGCGGCCCGGATGGACGGCGCAGGCAGCTGGACCACCCTGTGGCGGGTCCTGGTCCCGATGGGCCGCCCCGCAATCCTCACCATGATCCTGCTGATCTCCATGTGGACCTGGAACGAGTTCCTGCTGCCGCTGGTGATCCTCAACTCCGAGGAGGGGCTGCGCACCGCGCCGCTGGGCCTGTCGTTCTTCCAGGGCGCCCATAAGACCGACTACGCGGCGCTGATGGCCGGCGCGCTGATCATCGCGGCGCCCGTCGTGCTGCTGTACGTGTTCCTGCAGCGCCACTTCATCGCCGGAATGCTCTCGGGGGCCGTCAAGGAGTAGGGCCGGCGGCCGCGCCGCCCGGCACGAACGAACAGGAGGCTTCCATGCGAAGACTCGCCCTGTCCGCTCTGTCCGTGGCCCTGTCCGCCGCGCTCGCGGGCACCGCCGCCCCGGCGCCCGCACACGCGGCGGCGGAGCGCGCCGGGGGCGACGCGCCCGGCCGGTCCGCCCCCTCTGAAAAGGGACGGCTCGACGTCCTGTTCGTCGGCGCGCATCCCGACGACGAGGCGGGCGGCCTGTCCACCTACGGGCAGTGGAACGAGTTCAACGGCGCCCGCGTGGGCGTGCTGACCGTGACCCGCGGGGAGGGCGGCGGCAACGCGGCGGGCACCGAGGAGGGCCCGGCGCTGGGGCTGCTGCGCGAGGACGAGGAGCGCCGCGCGGTCGGCAAGGCCGGGGTGACGGACGTCCACTACCTCGACGACGTCGACTTCTACTACACCGTCAGCGCCCCGCTCACCGCCGACGTGTGGGATCACGACGAGGCGCTGGAGCGGGTCGTGCGGCTGGTGCGGCGGACCCGGCCGAAGGTGATCGTCACCATGGAGCCCGCGCCCGTGCCCGGCCAGCACGGCAACCACCAGGAGGCGGGGCGGTTGGCCACCGAGGCGTACTTCCGGGCCGCCGACCCGGCCGCGTTCCCCGAGCAGATCACCCGCGAGGGCCTCAAGCCGTGGGCGCCGGGACGGCTGTTCGTCACCGGCGGCGCGTCCGGCCCGACCGGGCCCGAGTGCGCGTCGCGCTTCACCCCGTCGACACAGGCGGCGACCGTCTACGGGGTGTGGGGCGGACGGGCCTCGCCCCGCAACGGCGGCAAGACGTGGGCGCAGGTGGAGCGCGAGGCCCAGCGGGTGTACGTCAGCCAGGGCTGGGGCGGGTTCCCCGACGTGCCGTCCGACCCGAACCAGATCGGCTGCGACTACTTCACCCAGGTCCACAGCCGCGTGCCGTACACGCTGGACGACCGCGACGCCGCCGGCATGCTGGAGGGCGCCGTCACGCCCGGCAAGGGCGGGCTGCCGCTGGGCACGGCGTTCCAGCTGACCGCCGACGCGTTCGGCGTCACGCCCGGCGGGGAGTTCAAGGTCACCGCGCGCGCCGCCGCGCCCAGGGCCCTCCGCGGAGCCAGGGTGAGGCTCGAGGCGCCCGCCGGTTGGACCGTCTCCGGGTCCGGCGACCTCGGCACGGTCGGCCCTTCCGGACGCACGGCCGTGTTCACGGTGCGGCCGCCCGCGTCGGCGGCCTACGGGCGGGTGCGGCTGTCGGCCACGCTGTCCACCGCGCGCGGCTCCGGCCAGAACGCGGTGCCCGTGGAGGTGCGGGCCCCCGTCACCGGGGTCCAGGAGCCGCTCCCGCGCGTGCGGGACTTCGACGCCTGGGCGACGCGCAGCGGCGTTCCCCAGCTCACCGGGCGGGTCAAGCGCGTGCTGACGCTCGGGTCGGGGCAGTCGCGCACGGTCCGGGTCGACCTGTCCAACGCCTCCGACGCGGCGCAGTCGGGCACGGTGACGCTCGACCTGCCCGAGGGGTTCGCCGCTGACGCCGCGTCCAAGCCCTACCGGCTCGAGGCCGGGCAGACCGGATCGGTCGCCTTCACCGTTCGCAACACCGACACGTCCCTGCCCACCTCCAACCAGGGCGGCGTGAACGGCGACTACGACTACACCATCACCACCACGAGCACGACGGGCGCGCCCGACGTCCAGAAGGCCGCGCTGGAGCTGGTGCCGGTCGCCGAGCTGCCCAAGGCCGCCGCGGCGCCCGCGCTCGACGGCGCGGAGGGTCCGGGCGAATACCCCGGCCCCGCGCTCGACCTGTCGCGCCTGTGGGAGGGCACGGCGTGCGAGGCGCCCGCCGACTGCTCGGCCACCGGCAAGGTCGCCTGGACCGACGAGGCGCTCTACTTCCTGATCACGGTGCGCGACGACCGGCAGGGCGCCGTCCTCGGCGCCGACGACTGCAAGCGGCACTGGCGCACCGACTCGGTCGAGATCGCCATCGACCCCCGCGGCGACTCGGAGAACACCTCCAGCACGTTCAAGACCGGCATCTTCCCGGTGACGGGCGACGGCGAGCCGTGCTTCCAGCGCGACGCCGACCAGCACCAGGGGCCGGGCGCCGAGACCGCGCCCGGCATGCGGGTCGCGGCCGCGGTCGCGCGGCCCTACGACGGCTACACCGTCGAGGCGAAGATCCCCTTCACGGCCCTGCCCGCCGCCGTCGACCCGCGGCGCATGGGCCTGAACATCTTCGTCTACGACTCCGACACCGAGGACAAGACGGGGCAGACCCGGATCGGCTGGTCCACCTGGGGCGGTGTGCAGGGCGACCCGTACCGCTGGGGCCTGGTCGCGCTGCCCGGGCACACGCCGCCGTCCGGCATGCCGACCACGCCGAAGCCGCCCGTCATGCCGACGGACGCGGCCGCGTCGGTGAACTCGCCGCAGTCGATCAGGCAGGCCGCCGAGACGGGCGTTCCGCTGGCCGGGGGACCGGCCGCCCCGCGCGGCGCCACGGCCCGCATCGTCGGCAGGCCGGTCGTCGCGCACGGCGCCACCGCGTTCCGCCTGCGCGCCACCGGCCCCGGCACCGCGTACGCGCACGTCTGGGACGGCAGGGTCCTCGGCACCAAGAGGATCACCATCACCCGCGCCGGCACCGTCGCCGTGACCGTCCCCGGCACGACGGGCTACCTGGCCGTCGCCTTCGCGTCCGCGGCGGGGGGAACCGCCAGCGGCGTCGCCCCGCTCACCGGCCGCTGACCGCCCCCGTCGCCGGCGTCCGGGCCCGCCCGGACCGCCGTCCGCGGTCCGGGCGCCGGGGCGGTCACTTGCCGACGAGGGTGTGCGAGAAGGAGTAGCGCTTGGCCCGGTAGACGTGGCTGCCGTACTCGACCGCGCGGCCGGTGTCGTCGTAGGCGACGCGGGTCATGGTCAGCAGCGGCGCCCCGCGGGGCTCGTCGAGCAGGCGGCCCTCGGCGGCCGTGGCGGCGCGGGCGCCGATCGTCTGGTGGGCGATGCGCAGGTTGACCCCGGCCGCGCGCAGCGTCTCGTAGAGGCTGTGCCGCTCCAGGTGGTCGGCGGTGACGTCGAGCACGTCCAGCGGCAGGTGGTTGGTCATCAGGGCGAGCGGGGCGTCGCCGGTGAGCCGCAGCCGTCGCAGCAGCACGACCTCGGCGTCGACCGGGACGCCCAGCTGCTTGGCGACCTGCGGACTCGCGGGCACCGGGCCGAACTCCAGCACGCGCGTGGACGGCCGCTCGCCCGCCGCCGCCAGGTCGTCGTACAGGCTGGACAGCTCGATGGGACGCTGCACCTGCGGCTGCACGACCTGCGTGCCGACCCCGCGCCGCCGCACCAGCAGGCCCTTGTCCACCAAGTGCTGGATGGCCTGGCGCACCGTGGGCCGCGACAGCCGGCAGCGCGCCGCCAGCTCCATCTCGTTCTCCAGGCGCGTGCCCGGGGGGAGGGCGCCGCTGCGGATCGCCTCCTCCAGCTGCTGGGCGAGCTGGAAGTAGAGCGGGACCGGGCTGGTCCGGTCCACGGAGACAGAAGCTCTGTGCACAGTCGGGGCTCCCTAGGTGAGGACGGCACGAGGATAGTCGGACCGTGTTACGAATAAGTCAGGGAGTCTTAATGTCAGGACATTCTCTTGACAGTATATGGATCGTTCCATGAGGCTTGATCACGTCCGGGGCGCGCCGCCCCCGCACGGCGCGCGGCCCGGGGGCGCCTCGGGGGCCGCGTTCGCGCGCGGCCGGACATCGGGAGGTCGGAATGAGGGTCGGGCTGGCCGGAGCGGGACGCATCGGGGCCGGGCACGCCGAGACGCTGAGCAGCCTGGCGTCCGTCGACTCGGTGGTGGTGGCCGACGCCGACGCGGCGCGGGCGCGGGAGGTGGCCGCGAAGGTCGGGGCGGAGGCGGCCCCCTCGGTGGACGCGCTGTTCGCGTCGGGGCTGGACGCCCTGGTCGTCGCCGCGGTCACCAGCGCGCACGCCGAGCTCGTCGTCCGCGCCGTGAAGGCCGGGCTGCCGGTGTTCTGCGAAAAGCCCCTCGCCCCCGACATCGACGGCACGCTGCGGCTGATGGACGCCGTCCGGGGGTCGGACGTGCCGGTGCAGGTCGGGTTCCAGCGGCGCTTCGACGCCGGGCACGTCGCGGCGCGCGAGGCGGTGCGGTCGGGGCGGCTCGGCTGGGTGCACACCCTCCGCTCGTGCACGCTGGACCCGGCGCCGCCGCCCGCCGCCTACATCCGCGGCTCGGGCGGCCTGTTCCGCGACTGCTCGGTGCACGACTTCGACGCCATCCGCTTCGTCACCGGACGCGAGGTGACGCGCGTGTGCGCCACCGGCTCCAACCGGGGCGCCGACTTCTTCGCCGAGGCCGGCGACGTCGACACGGCCGCCGCGCTGCTCACCCTCGACGACGGCACCCTGGCCCTGGTGTCGGCGACCCGCTACAACGCGGCCGGCTACGACGTGCGGCTGGAGGTGTTCGGATCGGCCGGCAGCGTGGTCGCCGGACTGGACGACCGCACCCCGCTGAACCCGGCCGACGAGCGCGGGCCCGGGCTGCGCCCCGCCGGCCCGCCGCACGCGCACTTCCTCGACCGGTTCGCCGAGGCGTACGCGAGCGAGCTCGGCGCCTTCGTCGACGTGGCGGCCGGGCGCATGGACAACCCCTGCCCACCCGAGGAGAGTCTGGAGGCGCTCTACGTGGCCGAGGCATGCGAGCTGTCGCGGCGCGAGGACCGCGTCGTGACGATGGAGGAGGTCCGTCGATGATCGCCGCGGAGCGGGTGGCGGGCGCCCCGATCTCCTGGGGCGTGTGCGAGGTGCCGGACTGGGGCCACCAGATGGCGCCCGACCGCGTCCTGGCGGAGATGCGCGACCTCGGGCTGGCCGCCGCCGAGTTCGGCCCCGACGGCTTCCTGCCCGCCGACCCCGCCGAACGCGCCCGCCTGCTGGCGTCGTACGGGCTGCGGCCGGTCGGCGGGTTCGTGCCGCTCGTCCTGCACGACGCCGCGCGCGACCCGCTGCCGGACCTGTCCCGCGCGCTCGACGGCTTCGGCGGGCCCGGCGCCGTCGTCGTGCTCGCCGCGGCCACCGGGCTGGACGGCTACGACCGGCGCCCCGACCTCGACGCCGGCGCCTGGCGGACGCTGCTGGACAACCTGCGCCGGGCCGCCGCGCACGCCGCCGACCGCGGCCACCGCGCCGTCCTGCACCCGCACGTCGGCACCGTCGTCGAACGCGGCGACGAGGTGGACCGCGTGCTCGACGGCACCGACGTGCCGCTCTGCCTGGACACCGGGCACCTGCTCATCGGCGGCGTGGACCCCCTCGCCCTGGCCCGCGCGGCCGCCGACCGCGTCGCCCACGTCCACCTCAAGGACGTCGACGCGCGGCTGGCCGAGCAGGTGCGGGACGGGCGACTCGCCTACACCGAGGCGGTCCGCCAGGGCATATACCGGCCGTTGGGACGCGGCGACGTCGACGTGCGCGGCATCGTCGGCGCGCTGGAGTCGTCCGGCTACCAGGGCTGGTACGTCCTGGAGCAGGACACCGTGCTCGCCGCCGAGCCGCCGCCCGGAGCCGGGCCGCGCGACGACGTCGCCGCGAGCATCTCCTACCTGCGAGGCGGCGCGTCATGACCCACGACCTGATCACCATGGGCCGCGTCAGCGTGGACGTCTACCCGCTGCAGGTCGGCGTCCCGCTCGAGGACGTCGAGACGTTCGGCAAGTACCTCGGCGGCAGCCCCACGAACGTCGCCGTCGCCGCGGCCCGCCACGGCCGCCGCACCGCCGTCATCACCCGCACCGGCGACGACCCGTTCGGCCGGTTCGTCCACCGGGCGCTGCGCGGATACGGCGTGGACGACCGCTTCGTCACGGCCGTGCCGGACCTGCCCACGCCGCTGGCGTTCTGCGAGATCTTCCCGCCCGACGACTTCCCGCTGTACTTCTACCGGCGGCCCAAGGCGCCCGACATGCAGATCGAGCCCGGCGAGCTGGACCTGGACGCCATCCGCGCCGCCACCCTGTTCTGGGCCACCGCCACCGGGCTGTCCGACGAGCCCAGCCGCGAGGCGACGCTCACCGCGCTCGCCGCGCACCCCGGCACCACCATCCTGGACCTCGACTACCGGCCGATGTTCTGGTCGTCGGCCGACGACGCCCGCCGCGAGATCGGCGAGGCCCTGCGGCACGTCGCCGTCGCCGTCGGCAACCTGGAGGAGTGCCGGGTCGCCGTCGGGGAGGACGAGCCGCTCGCCGCCGCCCGCGCCCTGCTCGACCGCGGCGTCCGCGTCGCCGTCGTCAAGCTGGGGCCGCACGGCGTGCTGGCGGCCACGCGCGACGAGACGGTGCGGGTGCCGCCGATCGAGGTCGAGGTCGTCAACGGGCTCGGCGCCGGCGACGCCTTCGGCGGGGCGCTGTGCCACGGGCTGCTGTCCGGCTGGGACCTGGAGCGCATGATCCGGTTCGCCTCGGCGGCGGGGGCGCTGGTGGCGTCCCGCATCGCCTGCGCCGACGCCATGCCCGCCACCGACGAGGTGGAGCGGCTGTTGAGAGAGGACGCCATGACACCGACGACGTCCGGCGAGGGCGCGCCGTGAGCGCCGGCACCTTCGCGGAACGCTACGCCGAGCTGGTCGAGATCCGCGCCACCCGGCCGGAGGCGGTCGCGCAGGCCGCCGCGCGGCGGGTGCGGCGCGCCGCCGTGCCCGGCCCGACCGGCCGGCTGATGATCGTCGCCGCCGACCATCCGGCGCGCGGCGCGCTGGCCGCCCGCGGCGACCCGCTCGCCATGGCCGACCGCCGCGACCTGCTCGAACGCATCTGCGTCGCGCTGTCGCGGCCCGGCGTGGACGGCGTGCTCGGCACCCCCGACGTCATCGAGGACCTGCTGCTGCTCGGCGTCCTGGACGACAAGGTCGTCCTCGGGTCGATGAACCGGGGCGGCCTCGCGGGCGCCGCCTTCGAAGCCGACGACCGGTTCACCGCCTACGACGCCGACGCGATCGCCGCCGCCGGGCTCGACGGCGGCAAGATGCTGCTGCGGGTCGACTACGGCGACCCGGCCACCGCGCGCACCCTCGAGGGCTGCGCCCGCGCGGTGTCCGCGTTGGCCGGGCACCGGCTCATGGCCATGGTCGAGCCGTTCGTGTCCCGGCGCGAGGCGGGCGGCAGGCTGACCAACGTCCTGACCACCGAGGCCATGAGCAAGGCGGTCGCGATCGCCTCCGGCCTGGGCGCCACGTCCGCGTACACCTGGCTGAAGGTGCCGGTGGTGGACCGGATGGAGCAGGTGATGGCGGCGTCCACGCTGCCCGCCGTGCTGCTCGGCGGCGAGGTGCCCGCCGACCCCGGCGAGGCCCTGTCCGCCTGGCAGAAGGCCCTGGCGCTGCCGACCGTGCGCGGACTGGTCGTCGGCCGCGCCCTGCTGTACCCCTCCGACGACGACGTCGCCGGAGCCGTCGACGCCGCGGTGAGGCTGCTGTGAGTCCCTACCTGACCGAGATCACGCCGGAGAAGGCGGGCTGGACCTATTCGGGCCTGCGCGTCGTCGCCCTGCCGCCGGGCGGCGAGCACGCGCTGCGCACCGGCGAGGAGGAGATGCTCGTCCTGCCGCTCGCCGGCTCCTGCACGGTGACGATCGACGGCGCGGTCTTCGAGCTGCAGGGCCGCCGGAGCGTCTTCACCCGCGTCACGGACTTCGCCTACGCGCCCCGCGACGCCGAGGTGACGATCCGCTCCGCGGGCGGCGGGCGGTTCGCGCTGCCGTCGGCGCGCTGCGAGGCGCGGCTGACGCCGCGCTACGGCCCCGCCGAGGGCGTGCCCGTCGAACTGCGCGGCGCCGGGCAGGCCAGCCGGCAGGTCAACAACTTCTGCACGCCCGAGGCGTTCGAGGCCGACCGGCTCATCGCCTGCGAGGTGCTGACGCCCGGCGGCAACTGGTCGTCCTACCCGCCGCACAAGCACGACGAGGACCGGCCCGGCGAGAGCGTCCTGGAGGAGATCTACTACTTCGAGGTCGCCGACGGGCCCGCCGGGCCCGGCATGGGCTACCAGCGCGTCTACGGCACGCCGGAGCGGCCGATCGACGTGCTGGAGGAGGTCCGCACCGGGGACGTGGTGCTGATCCCGCACGGCTGGCACGGCCCGTCGATGGCCGTCCCCGGGTACGACCTCTACTACCTGAACGTCATGGCGGGGCCGGGGCCCGAGCGCGCGTGGCGGATCTGCGACGACCCCGCGCACGCCTGGGTCCGCGACACCTGGCCCGGGCAGCCGCTCGACCCGCGGCTCCCACTGACCTCGACGGAGGAACGATCATGAGGCTGACGGTCGGCCAGGCGGTGGTGCGGTTCCTGGCGGCGCAGCGCGTCGAACGCGACGGCGTGCGGCAGCGCCTGTTCGGGGGGTGCTTCGGCATCTTCGGGCACGGCAACGTCGCCGGGATCGGGCAGGCGCTCGCCGAGTACGCCGACGAGTACGGCGCGGACTTCCGCTACTACCAGGCGCGCAACGAGCAGGCGATGGTGCACACCGCCGTCGGGTACGCGCGCATGCACGACCGGCTGCGGGTGCTGGCCTGCACCACCTCGATCGGCCCCGGCGCGACCAACATGGTGACCGGCGCGGCCCTGGCCACCATCAACCGTCTGCCCGTCCTGCTGCTGCCCGGCGACATCTTCGCCACCCGCCGCGCCAACCCAGTCCTGCAGGAGCTGGAGGACCCGCGGTCGTACGACGTGTCGGTCAACGACTGCCTCAAGCCCGTGTCGGTGTTCTGGGACCGGATCAACCGGCCCGAGCAGCTGCCGTCGGCGCTGCTGGCGGCGATGCGGGTGCTGACCGATCCGGCGGCGACCGGGGCGGTGACCCTGGCGCTGCCCCAGGACGTGCAGGCCGAGGCGCACGACTGGCCGGACGAGCTGTTCGCCGAGCGCACCTGGCACGTGCCGCGCCCGGTGCCGGAGCCGGCCGCGCTGCGGCGGGCGGTGGACGCGCTGCGCGGCGCGCGGCGGCCGCTGATCGTCGCGGGCGGCGGGGTGATCTACTCCGACGCCTGCGCCGAGCTGGCCGCGTTCGCCGAGGCGACGGGCATTCCGGTGGCCGAGACCCAGGCGGGCAAGGGCGCGCTGCCATGGGGGCACCCGTGCGCGGTCGGCGCGGTCGGCGCGACCGGCACGACGGCGGCGAACGCGCTGGCGCGCCGCGCCGACGTGGTCCTGGGGATCGGCACGCGCTACAGCGACTTCACCACGGCGTCGCACAGCCTGTTCGCCGATCCGGGCGTGCGGTTCGTCAACCTGAACATCACCGGGTTCGACGCGGCCAAGCTGTCCGGGGAGATGCTCGTCGCCGACGCCCGCGAAGGGCTCGCGGCCCTGCGCCGCGAACTGGAGGACCACCGGGTGGCCGACTCCTACCAGGCCGAGATCGCGGAGCTGACCGCGTCGTGGAACGCGACGGTCGACCGCGCCTACGGCCTGGGGCACGGGCCGCTCCCGGCGCAGTCGGAGGTGATCGGGGCGGTCAACGCGGCGGCCGGACCGCGCGACGTGGTGGTGTGCGCGGCCGGGTCCATGCCCGGCGAGCTGCACAAGCTGTGGCGGCCCGCCGGTCCGCGGACCTACCACGTCGAGTACGGCTACTCCTGCATGGGCTACGAGGTGGCCGGCGGTCTGGGCGTGAAGATGGCCGCGCCGGACCGCGAGGTGTTCGTGCTGGTGGGCGACGGCTCGTACCTGATGATGGCCCAGGAGCTCGTCACCGCCGTGGCCGAAGGCGTCAAGCTCATCGTCGTGATCGTGCAGAACCACGGGTTCGCCTCGATCGGCGGGCTGTCGGAGCAGGTGGGCGCGCAGCGGTTCGGCACCCGCTACCGCTACCGCGACGACAGCGGACACCTCGACGGCGGCCTCCTTCCGGTGGACCTGGCCGCCAACGCCGCCAGCCTGGGCGCCCACGTCATCCGCGCCACCACCATCGACGAGCTGCGGGACGCGCTGGAACAGGCCAAGGCCGCGTCGCACACCACGGTGGTGCACATCGAGACCGACCCTCTGGTGCCCGCGCCCGACAGCGAGGCGTGGTGGGACGTGCCGGTGGCCGAGGTGTCGGGACTGGAGGCGACCCGCCAGGCCCGCGCCCGTTACGAGAAGGAACAGCAGGCCCAGCGGCACTACCTGGGAACGTAGGAAACGCCGGGCGGCGCCGATCACGCCGCCGTCCAGGACCATCGGACCGTCCTCGCCCCCGCCGCGTGACGTGGCGGGGGCGACCGCATGCCGAGACGTTTGGCCGATGCAGGCTTCTTGAGAAGTCCCACATCACTTTTGGCATGGGCATGGCCATAGTGCCGGATGCCGGGGAAACGGTGCAGGACGGCACCAATTCACACCCAGGAGGGGCACATGGTGGGCATGCTGTGCAAGATGGGGCTGTCGTCCAACGTCATGTACACGATGGGGTTCGTGTCCATCGGCATGTCGGTGGCGTCGTGGATGCTGTCCCGCAACCTCGAACCGGCGGGCATCGACCGGGCCGACCGGTGGGGCATCTACATCGGGCAGTGGGCCCCGACCTTCTTCGCGCTGGGGTGCGCCATGCGCATGGAGGAGCAGTGGGGACGGCCGCGTCCGCACGAGGCGATGGAGCCGGGCCGCGAGCGGCTCCGGGAGGCCGAGCCCGTCGGCGGGGCGCCCGTCGGGGGCTGACCCCGGGCCGGGCGCGCGGGATCGGCGGATCGCGGCGTCTACCCGCCGGTAAAGGGGCAGGATCGGGGGCATGACAGCCCCCCACGGTGAGGCCCCCGGCGCGCACCGGGTCCGCCTGGTCGTCCGCGCCGACCCGCCGTCCGGCGGGCCGTCCGACGTGCCCGGGCTGCGCGACGTGGAACCGGGCGACCTGCGCGACCCCGACGCGGAGATCTTCGGCTGGACCTGCGTCTGCGGCAGCGGCTCGGCGTTCCTGCAGCCGCTGTGGCGGGCCCGGCAGATGGCGGCCGACCACCAGGAGACGATGGAGCGCCTGGCGCTGCGCGGCGAGCTGGTGGCGGGGGCCGTGCCCAGCGTGCTGCCCGAGTCGGCCGCCGAGATCGCCGCGTTGATCACCCGGCTGGCGCAGCGGCTCGGCGCGCTGGCGCTGAGCGTGGAGTTCGACGAGGACCGGGAGATCGTCCTCAAGCACCTGGGCACCGCGGCGGCCGCGATCGACATGGCGCTGCGCGACGCCCGCGACACCCGCCGCGACGACGCCTGACCGGGACCGCGCGGCGAGACGCGTCGCCTCCCGGCCCGGGGGCGCGGTCAGCGGTCCTCGCGGGCGTCGCAGGCGACGTCGGCGGGCAGCCAGCCGCGGCGCTCCAGCTCGTCCAGCAGCCGGTGGTAGGACTCGGTGAACCGGTCGCGGGCGCCGGGCCGGGGCTCGACGACGGTGCGGATCCGCACCATCGACTCGGCGACGTCGGCGAGGGAGCCGGCGCCGGTCGTGCCGTAGGCGGCCAGGATCGCCATGCCCAGCGCGGCGTCGGCGTGCTCGGGCACGCGGGCGGGACGGCCCAGCACGTCGGCGCGCAGCTGGGTCCAGTAGCCGCTGCGGACGGCGCCGCCGGTGAACGTCAGCGGCCCGTCGACGGGCGCGCCGAGCCTGCGCACGTACGCCAGCGCGAGCCGTTCGACGAACGCCACGCCCTGCAGCAGCGCGGCGTGGCGGTCGGCGTCGTCGGCGGGCGTGCCGAGCATGAACGGCACGGCGTCCGGCGCCGCGAACGGGAAGCGCTCTCCCCGGGAGACCAGCGGGTACGCCACGGCGCCGGACGGCTCCCAGCGGGCGGCGCGCCGGTCCAGGTCGGCCAGGCCGTCGGCGGGCAGCGCGCCCGCGCCCACGCTGGAGGCCCCTCCCGGCAGCCACGTCCCGTCGGGGGAGCGGTGGCTGTAGAGGACGCCGAGCGGGTCGCGCACCAGGGTCGGGGTGACGCCCTTGAGCACCAGCGTCGTGCCCAGCACCGAGTTCCACCGGCCGGCGCGCAGCGCGCCCGAGCCGATCTGGGCCGCGCAGCCGTCGGTCATGCCCGCCACGACGGGCGTCCCGGCCGGGATGCCGGTCTCCTCCGCCGCCGACGGCGACACCGCGCCGAGCACGGCGCCCGGCCGGACCACCTCGGGCAGCAGCGCGGCGTCCAGCCCCAGGGCGTCGAACACCTCGCCCGGCCAGCGTTCGCCGAGCGGGTCGTAGCCGGTCTTCAGGGCGTGGCTGGAGTCGGTGGCGACCCGGTCGCCGACCAGCCGCTCGTTGATGAAGTCGGCCTGGTGCAGCAGGCGCGCGCCGGGACGCCCGCGCGTCAGCCGCAGCGCCTTGGGCAGCGCCCACGACGGCTGGATGCGCCGGCCGAGCCGCGCCCACAGCGCGGCCCCGGCCTCCTGCGCCTCGGCGGCCTCGGCGCGGGCCCGGCCGTCGTCGTACATCAGGCCGGGCGTCACAGGGCGGCCGTCGTCGTCGGCGAGCAGCACGGTGCCGGAGGTGCTGCACACCGCGACGCCCCGGACCAGCCCCGGCGGCACGTCGCGCAGCGCCCTCCGCGAGGCGTCGCGCACGGCCGCCCACCACGCGGCGGGGTCCTGCTCGTGCCGCTCGGCCTCGCGCCGTCCGGTGAGCGGCGCCGAGGCGCGGCGCACCACCCTCCCGGAGGCGTCGGCGGCCAGCACCCGCACGCTCTGCGTGCCGAGGTCCACCCCCAGCCAGACCGGCCGCTCCACGGGGTCTCGCCGAGGGTCTCCCACCGCGCGCCCTCCCCAAATTATCGGTGTCCGATGTGAACTTATAACAGTCTATTGTTGACACCTACAAGAGCGGCGATGAACGTCCACGGCGTTCCGGTCTGACGTCTTCGTCGATGAGATGTCCAGCCTCGTCCGGTCGGCTCTGGGCGTCGGCGATCCGCCAGAGGAGGGCTCGGCGGGTCAGCGCGGCGGAGGTGTTAAGAACACATGACGACGTGTTACATATGCCGTCGCCCGTCCACCCGACCCGACGCGACCGCCCGCCGCCGGACCGGGCGCGGTGAACCCGGGCGCTCCCGCCTGCGTTACGTTCGCATAGCAGGGCCGTCATGGAGGGAGTCGGGTCGGTGGCGAAGAAGAGCGTGTCGGTCTCCCTGATCACGCTGGGGGACCCCGACACGCTGACCGGCGGGTACCGCTATCACCGGCGGATGGCCGAACTCGCCCCCCGCAACGGCGCCCGGCTCGTCTTCGCCTCCTTCCCCGAGCGGCCCTTCCCGCTGGCCGCCCTCGACGCGCGCGACGTGTGGCGGACGGTGCGCGAGCAGGACCCCGACGTGGTGCTCCTGGACAGCATCGCCGCCGCCTTCCTCGCCGCCTCCCGCGCATGGCCGGACGTCCCCGTCGCCGCCGTGCTGCACCAGCCGCCCGGCGGCATCGACCACGGCCGCCTGCGCACCGCCGTGCAGGCCGTCCTCGACCGCTCCGTCTACCGGCGGGTCGCCCGGCTCATGGTCGCCAGCGACCACCTCGCCGAGGAGCTGGCCCGGCAGGGGTTCGCCGACGCGGTCGTGGTGCCGCCCGGCCGGGACGTGGCCGCCCCCGACGGCCCGCCCGCCGACATGCGCGGCGGCGCCCGCGCCGCGCTGCTCTGCGTCGCCAACTGGCTGCCCCGCAAGGGCATCCTCGACCTCCTCGACGCCGTCGCCCTCCTGCCCGAGGGGGCCGCACGGCTCCACCTGGCCGGGGACGAGGACGCCGACCCGGCCTACCGCGCCGCCGTCCTGCGCCGCCTCGACCGCCCCGACCTGGCCGGACGGGTGGTCCGCCACGGCCGCCTGACCGGCGGCCAGGTCGCCCGCCTCTACCGGGACTGCGACGTGTTCGTGCTTCCCAGCACCCGCGAGCCCTATGGAACGGTGTACGGAGAAGCGATGGCGGCGGGCCTGCCTGTCGTCGGCTGGCGGGCGGGCAATCTCCCCCACCTGGCGAGGCAGGACCGGGAGGGCCGGTACGCGGAGGTCGGCGACGTCCCCGCGCTCGCCGCCGCGCTGCGCGCGCTGATCGACGACGCGGACCTGCGCGCCCGGCTCGGCGCCGCCGCCCGCGAACGCGCCGCCGCCTTCCCCACCTGGGAGGAGACCGCGCGCACCTTCTTCGCCACACTGCGGGAGATCTCATGACCGACACGCCTTCGCGCCAGGACCCGTCCGCCCGCGGACCCGCCCGCGGAACGGCCGGTGACGACCGCGGCACCGGCTGGAACACCGTGACCGCTCCGCCCGTCACCACCCTGCTGCTGCGCCACGGCGACACCCCGCTGTCGCCGGAGAAGCGGTTCAGCGGCGTGTCCGAGGTCGGGCTCAGCGAGGAGGGCGTGGCGCAGGCGCGGGCGGCGGCCCGCCGCCTGGCCGGGCGCGGCGGCATCTCGACGGTGCTGTCCTCGCCGCTGCGCCGCGCCCGGCAGACCGCCGAGATCGTCGCCGACGAGCTCGGGCGGCGCCCGGTGGTGGTGGACGACGACCTGCGGGAGACCGACTTCGGCGCGTGGGAGGGCCTGACCCTGGAGGAGGCCCGCGCCGCCTGGCCGGACGAGGTCGCCGCCTGGATGAACGACCCCGCCGTCGCGCCCCCGGGCGGGGAGAGCTTCACCGACACCCTGGCCCGGATGCAGCGGGTGCGCCGGCGGATCGTCGAACGCCCGCCCGCCGGCGCGGTCCTGCTGGTGACCCACGTCGGCGCGATCAAGACGCTGATCGTGATGGCGCTGCAGGCCCCGCTGGACAGCATGCACCGCATGTTCCTGGGCTCGGCCTGCCTGTCGGAGATCGACTGGTTCCGCGACGGGACGGCCGTCGTCCGCGCCTTCAACGACACCGCCCACCTGGACGCCCCCGCCCGCCGCCCGGCCCCCGCCGACGCCCCGGCGGTCGGCGCGTCCGCCGAGGACGCCGCGCGCTGACGCCCGCCGGGCCGACGTCTCCGAACGTCGCCCCATGAGCCCCGTCGGCGCGCAGGCGGGGGTCAGAGCGTCACGGGGAGCGAGGTCAGGCGCCAGGTGCCCGGGTCGGGGGCGCGCAGCGCGTCGGGGTCGTCGGCGGCCAAGGCCAGGTCGCGCCGCAGCAGGGCAGTCAGGGCGACGCCGGTCTGCACCCGCGCCAAGGACGCGCCCAGGCAGAAGTGCGGGCCGTGAGCGAAGCCGAGGTGCCCGGTCCCCCCGACTTCGCGTGACACGTCGAAGCGGTCGGGGCGGTCGAAGGCGCGCGGGTCGCGGTTGGCGGAGGCCACGGCGACGGTGACCGGCTCGCCCTCGCGGACCGCGACGCCGCACAAGTCGACGTCCTCGCGGGCGTACCGCGGGATCGTCAACAGGGTCGGGCCGCACCAGCGGATCAGCTCCTCCACGGCCCGCGGCATCAGCGCCGGGTTCTCCCGCAGCAGGGCCAGCTGGTCAGGCCGGCGCAGCAGGGCGTGGACCGCGTTGGCGATGAGGTTGGCGGGGGTCTGACCCGCCAGGACCAGGTGCCAGATGAGCGTCGCCATCTCGACGTCGCTGAGCCGGTCGCCGTCCTCGGCCTGGATGCGCAGCAGGTCGGAGACCAGGTCGTCGCCGGGCTCCGCGCGGCGCCGGGCCACCGCCCGCTTCGCGCCGTCCACGATGCCCGGGATCGCCTCGGCGAACCGCGGACCGGCCCCGGCCGCGACCGCCGCGCCGTACTCGCGCCAGCGCGGACGGTCCGCGTCGGGGACGCCGACCAGCTCGCAGATGACCTCCATCGGCAGCGGCCGGGCGAAGTGCGGGAGCAGGTCGACGACGCCGCCCGGCAGGCCGTCCAGCAGGCGGTCCACGATCGGCTCGATGCGATGCCGGAACGCGGCGGCGCGGCGGGCGGTGAACGCCGGGGCCACCAGCCTGCGCAGCCGCGTGTGCTCGGCCCCGTTCCGCTCGCTCATGGTGCGCATGTACGGCAGGCACTCCTCGGGGACGTCGGGCCGCAGGAAGCTGTCGGCGGTCAGCTCGAAGCGGGGGTCGCTCAGCATCGCGCGGGCGTCGGCGTGGCGCAGGACGGCCCAGGTCGGCGGCAGGCCGGGGATCGTCAGCCGTGCCCCAGGGGCGCGCTCGCGGGCGCGTCCGTAGGCGGCGAACGGGTCCCGGATCACTTCGGGGTCGGTGAGGTCCAGCTCGGGGACGGGGGACATGCGCGCTCCCTCTCAGATGTTCACATCAGATGATCTCATCATCTAAATGGCGACGGTATCTTGATCGGGGGTCGGCGGCAACCCGGGGAGGACGATGGAACGGCTCACCAGGGCGCAGACGCAGGAGCGCAACCGCGCCAGGGTGCTGGCCGCGGCCCGGGAGGAGTTCGCCGAGCACGGCTTCCGCGACGCCAAGATCGACGACATCGCCGCGCGCGCCGGGCTCACCCGCGGCGCGGTCTACTCCAACTTCCCCGGCAAGCGGGCCCTGTACTTCGCCGTCCTCGCCGAGGACGGCGAGCGCTCATCGGGGCCCTCGCTCTCAGAAGGGCCCGGCGCGGCGTCCGGCGCGCCGGAGGCGCTCGCCGCGTTCGCGCGCGCGTGGGCGGCGCGGCTGCCGCTGGCCACCGACGGGGCCTGGCTCGGCAGGGACCTGATGCCCGAGATCCTCGCCGACGAGCGCAGCCGGCAGGCGTTCGCGCAGCTGATGAAGCTGAACGCGATCCTGCTCGGCCTCGCCATGGAGCGGCTGCGACCGGGCGGGCCGCGGCTGGTGCGCGTCGCCGAGGCCGTGCTGACGACCCTGCAGGGCGCGAGCCAGATGTCGGCCGCCGCGCCCGGCTTCGTCGAGCCGTTCGACATCGTCGCCGTCTGCGAGCGCCTCGCCGACCTCACGCTGGACGACCGCTGGGCTCCGCCGCACCTGCCGTACGCGCCGCGTGCGCGCCCGGACGACACGCCCTGGTCGCCGCCGCCCGCGGTGGACGCCCTCCGCGGCGAGCCCGTCCGGTCGGAGGACGACGGCGTCGTCGCGATCCTCGGCCTGCACCGCCTGGAGGCCGCCGAGGAGGCCGTGCGGGCCGCGCCGAGCGGGGCCCGGGTGACGGCCGTGCTGGTCACCGGGGACCCCGGCGAGCTGGCGCCGCTGGCCAGGCTGGTCCTCGGCGAGGTGTGCGGCTGCCTGCGTCAGGCGTTTGCGAGGTCGGCGTGGCCGCACCTGGCGGTGGTGCACGATCCGTCGGGCGCCCTCGCCGCGGCGGCGGGCGTGGCCGCCGTCAGCGACGCGACCGAGGTCGCCGTCCGCATCCGCGGCGGCCGGATCGTCGCCCGCGCCGACGGCCACGGCGCCTGCCACGCCGCCGCGACGGCATGACGGCTCCGGCCCGCCGGCCGGTCAGAGCGGGTCCCACGGGATCGACTCGTAGAGGCCGACCAGCCGTTCGGCGATCTCGGGGTTCTGCGGGACGGTCCGGTCGTCGACCCGCCCCACCGGGGAGACGCCCCGCGAGTTGGTGACGAACACGGCGGCGAACGACGGCAGGTCGGCCAGGCGGACCGTGCGGCGGCGGGCGCCGAGCCCGGCGCGGTCGAGCAGCCGCATCGTGATCCCGGGCAGGGCGGGGGCGTCCGGCCAGACGAACGTGTCGCCGTCGTGGCACAGCACGTTGGCGATCCCGGCCTCGGACACGACGCCCTCGTGGTCGACCAGCAGGGCGTCGTCGAAGCCCTCGCGTTCGGCCGCCCGCCCGTAGTGGATCTGCGCGAACGTCCCCGTGTGCTTGATGTGGGGCACCGGCCGCAGGTAGACGACCGATCGCAGCTTCTGCGGCGTCCTGGCGGCCTCCTCCGGAGGCCGCACCGTGACCATGACCGAGACGTCGTCGGACTCGGCGCCGCGGAACACCGTGACGCGCACCGTCGCGTCCGCCGTGTCGCCGAGGGCGTGCCTGATGTGGTCGCGGACGCGCTCGCCGTCCAGTCCGGAGCCGAACAGCTCGCGATTCGCCGCGTCCAGCCGGGACAGGTGCAGGTCCAGGCCGCGGACGGCCCGGTCCCGCACCTGCATGACGGTCACATGGCCGTAGTTGACCAGGGCCGCCGGCAGGACCTCCGCGGCGCTCGGCGCATGCCCGTCGATCTCGGTTCGGGGAAGCACGTTCGCCACCGTAGCCGAGCGGGCCGCGCATCCCTCCCGGCATCTCGAGCACGCGGGCCCGCCGCGACGCCCTGAGGGATTGCGGACGTCGGTAAGACGGGTGAAAGGATCGGGCTGATGACGATCAGCAGGGAGTCGGCGTTCACGGCTCGCCGCGTGCCCGCGTGACGCCGCCGTCGGCCGCCGGTGCGGCGGTGCCGCCGTGCCGGACGCGTCGCCGCGCGACCGTCCGCCGACCCGTTTCGGAGGCGCCTGATGCGTTCCCCCTTGACCATTGCGGTCGCCCAGCCGGCGTGCACGCCCCGGGGCGTCGCGGCGAACGCGGCCGCCCACGCGGCCGCCGTCCGCGCCGCGCGGTCGCGCGTCGTGATCTTTCCGGAGATGTCCCTGACGGGATACGGGCTCGACGCCCCCGCCGTCACGGCGGACGATCCGCGCCTGCGTCCCTTGGTCGAGGCCTGCGCGGACACGGGTTCGCTCGCGCTGGCGGGCGCCCCTGTGGCCGCCGGGGCGGGGGAGGGGACGCACATCGCGACGCTGGCCGTCGACGGTGCCGGAGCGCGCGTCGCCTACCGCAAGATGTTCCTCGGCGGGGACGAACCCGACCGGTTCACCCCCGGACGCGAGCCCGTCGTGCTGGACGTCGACGGGTGGCGGCTCGGCCTGGCCATCTGCAAGGACACGGGAGTCCCACGCCACGCCGCCGCCACGGCCGCCCTGGGCATCGACGTGTACGCCGTGGGCGTCCTCGAGCACGCCCACGACACGCGCGTCATCGATGAGCGCATGCGCCGCGTCGCCGGCGACCACAAGGTGTTCGTCGCGGTGGCGAGCTTCGCCGGGGCGGCCGGCGGCGGGTACGCGCGGGGCGCCGGACGCTCCCGCATCTGCGCGCCGAGCGGTGACGTGATCGCCCAGGCGGGCGCCGAGCCCGGCGACCTGGCCAGCGCCACCCTCAAGTGACGGTGCCCGCCATGGACGGTGAAGTGAACTGCGAGGGGGGAACGGCGAGGTGGACGACGAGGCCGTGGTGCGGTCGCTGACACGGGTCGGCGCGCCGCCGCTGCTGCCGGAGCTGCGCCTGCATCTGGCCGACGAGCCGTTCGCCGCCTGGGAGGCCGTCGCCGGAGGCCGGGACGACGTGCCGCCGCCGTTCTGGGCGTTCCCGTGGGCCGGCGGGCAGGCGCTGGGACGGTACGTGCTCGACCATCCCGAGGCGGTCGCGGGACGGCGCGTCCTCGACCTGGCCAGCGGGTCCGGCATGGTCGCGATCTGCGCCGCGCTGGCCGGGGCGGGGCGGGTCACCGCCTGCGACGTCGATCCCCTGGCCGCGGCCGCCGTCCGCCTGAACGCCGCGCTGAACGGCGCGCGCGTCGACGTGCGACGCGAGGACGTCTTGGCGTCCCCCGGGCCCGTGGCGGCGGACGTGATCCTCGCCGGCGACGTCTGCTACGACCCTGACCTCGCCGAGGCCATGACCGCGTTCCTGCGCGCGCAGCGGCGGTTCGGCGTGGACGTCCTGGTCGGCGACCCGCACCGCCCCTACCTGCCGAAAGGCCTGACCGTCCTGGCCCGCTACGACGTGCCCGGCACCGGCCGCCTCGAGGAGCGCGCGGTCACCCCGGCGTCCGTGCTGTCCTTCTGAGGACGCCGAGTCCGGGCGCGGCGCACGCCGTCAGACGGCCCGCGCGGGCGGCGGGGGGTCGAGCAGGGACAGGCGCACCTCGCGCAGGCGCGCCGGGTCGCCGATGACGTCGATCGCGGCGACCCGGTCGCCGTCGATCGTCAGCTTCAGCGCCAGCAGCACCCGCCCGCGCGGCGCCACGACGAGCCCGGGGCGGCCGTCCACCAGGACGGGCCGCGCCAGCCGGGCGCGGGCGGTGTTGGCGGCCGTCTCCTCGGCGATGCGGCGGGCGCCCCGCACCCGCGCCTCGGGCGGCGCGGCCAGGTCGCTGCGCCGCACCGCGTCGGGCGCCAGCACCGCCAGCAGGGCGTCCAGGTCGCCCGAGCGGGACGCGGCGAGGAAGGCGTCCACCACGCGGCGCTGCCGGGCGAGGTCGGCGGCGGGCACGTCGGGACGCGCGTGGACGCGGTGCCGGGCGCGGCTGGCCAGCTTCTTGGCCGCGGCGGGCGACCGGCCGACGATCCGGGCGATCTCGTCGAACGGCACGGAGAACAGGTCGTGCAGCACGTAGGCGACCCGTTCGGCGGGGCCGAGCGCGTCCAGAACCGCCAGCAGGGCCAGCCCGACGGAGTCGGCCGTCACCGCCTCGTCCTCGGGGCTCGCCGCGCCGGCCTCGGCGGTCAGCGCCTCGAACGCGGCCGCGTCGACGAACTGCTCGCCGCGGCGGCGGCGCGAGCGCAGCATGTCCAGGCACACCCGGCCGACGATCGTGGTCAGCCAGGCCGTCATGTTGGCGACGCCCCCGGCGTCGGCGCGGCTGGCCCGCAGCCACGCCTCCTGCACGGCGTCGTCCGCCTCGTCCGCCGAGCCCAGCATGCGGAGCGCCACACCCCGCAGCTGCCCGCGGGAGCGGTCGAAATGCGCGGCCAGCGCCGCCTGAGAGTCCATCGGTCACCTTTCCTCGGCACGGGTCGTCGTCAAGGCGATGGACGGAAGCACACGAGACCCTGCGAGTCAGGGCGACCTCATGGACGGTGACGACATGCTATCTCTGCTGCACATCGACTCCGGCGCGCCGCACTCCGACGGCTCCGTCAGCAGGCGGCTGACCTCCCTGTTCGCCGAGGTCTGGCGGCGGGAGCACGCAGCCGCCGGATACCGGTACCGCGACCTGGTCGCCGACCCGGTGCCGCCGGTGGGCCCGCCGTACGTCGACCTCGGCCGGCGCGTGGAAAGGCGCGGGACCGTCCCGCTCGGCGAGGTGGAGGCGCTGGCCGCGAACGCGGCCGAACGGCGGGACTGGGCGCGGACCCTGCCGCTGATCGAGGAGCTGCACGCCGCGCACACCGTGCTGATCGGCGCCCCCATGTACAACTTCTCGGTGCCCGCCGCGCTCAAGGCGTGGATCGACCGGATCACCTTCCCCGGCGCCCACGTCGACCCGGACAGCGGGGAGCCCCTGCTGCGGCGCACCAGGGTCGTGGTCGTCACCGCGCGGGGAGGCGCCTACGGGCCGGGGAGCCCGCGCCACGGATGCGACTTCCAGGAGCCGTACCTGCGGGCGTACTTCCGCGAACACCTCGGCGTCCCCGAGGAGAACCAGTGGTACGTCCACGCGGAGATGACCTTGGCGGAGCATCTGCCGCATCTGGCGCGCTTCACGGAGATGGCGGCGCGCTCTCTGGCGGACGCGCGGGAGCGGATAGCCTCGCTGGCCGCCCGGGACGGCCGTCCGGTCGAGGCCCCGCAACCGTGATCACTGCCGTGATCGTCAAGGTCGTGCGGCGGGGCGTTGAACACGCGGCGGACCGCGCGCGTATTCAACGGTGTCGTGTGTTCGGCGTATTCATCACCGCGTTCATCACCGAACGGAGCTCTCTTCAGTCGTCTCCTTTCGGATGAGGGGGGCGGGCGGCCCGCACGGCTGGAAGCCGGGTGTCCTCTGCAAGGGGTGCCGCGCGGGCCGCCCGTTCAGGTCGAAGGTCTGGGACGTCGCCGAGGCTAGCCCCGACCGGGCCGCCGCACGGGCTCTTAAGGTTCGCTTAGTCCGGCGCTGAGGGCCGCCTAAGCGGCCGTCGCCGTTCGGATGCGACGCGGTCACTGCGCGTGACGCGGACGGGCGGCTCAAGAATTTCTCGGTCGCGTTGAACCCCCGCCGGGCGGGCGTGCGTACTGGCCGAACGGAGCCGGGTGCCCTTCCTCGAACGCTGACCAAGGAGGGAGCGCCGCATGCGTTTCGCACGGCGACCGCGAGCCTTTCTGAGCACTGTCGCTCTCACCGCCGGCGGGGGCGTGGTGCTGGCCACCCTGTCCGGCGCCGGCCCGGCGACGGCCGCGTCCCACTCCGCCGGCGCCCCCCGCGCGCTGTCCGTCAACTGCCCGGACGTGGCGTCCCGGCTGCCCGCCGTCCCCGCAAAGGCCAGGGCCGAGGTCGACCGCAACCTCATGCAGCTGAACATCCAGATCCAGGAGGCCAACAACCGGCTGGTCACCAGCGCGGGGGAGGGCGGTCCCGACTTCGCGCAGAACGCGGTGCTCGGGCCGCTGCGCGACAAGCGCCTCGCCACCATCAACCGGATCGCCACCGCCATCGGCCGGGTCGCCGAGCGCCCCGCCGGGCTGGACGCGCTCGCCGCCTGCACCCTCAACGGCGCTCCCAACGCCGGGGCCGGCCAGGGCGGCGGCACCGGCAACGGCATGGGCAACGGCGGCGAGCAGGGCAACGGCGAGCAGCAGCTGCGGCCCGTCGCGTCGGACTTCATCGACATCCGGCGGGTGCGGCCCAACGTCCGGCGGCCCAAGGTGAAGCGCGGCGGGTCGCGCGGCACGTTCACCTCGCGCTGCGGGCGCAACAAGAACGGCCACTACAACTCCGACAACTTCATCACCGCGCCCGGCGTCGTCAACGGCGCGCACCACACCCACGACTACGTGGGCAACAAGTCCACCGACGGGTTCTCCACCGACGAGAGCCTGGCCCGCGCGGGCACCACCTGCAAGGCGGGCGACAAGTCCACCTACTTCTGGCCGGTGCTCCGCCTGCGCAGCCCGAACGACCCGCCGCAGAACGACCAGAGCGCCGCCGACCTGAACGTGGGACGCATCCAGGTGCCCGCCTCGGTGAAGCTGGAGTTCCGCGGCAACCCCCGCGCGAAGGTCACCGCGATGCCCAGGTTCATGCGCGTGATCACCGGCGACGCCAAGGCCGCCACGAACGGCCCCGCCAACGCCAGGGCGGCCTGGACGTGCTCCGGCTTCACCGACCGGGTCGTCACCGACAAGTACCCGATCTGCCCGAAGGGCAGCCGGCTGACCCGCATCCTGGACTTCCCCAGCTGCTGGGACGGCCGCAACACCGACAGCGCCAACCACCGCACGCACGTGGTGTTCCCCAGGGCGAACGGCGCCTGCCCGCGCGGCACCCGCCCCGTGCCGCAGCTGCGCATGACGATCAGCTACAAGATCAACCTGACCAAGGCCCAGATCCGCAAGGGCCGCGTCTACGCGCTGGACAGCTTCCCCGAGCAGCTGCACAACCCGATCACCGACCACGGCGACTTCGTCAACGTGATGCCTCGGCAGCTGATGCGCTTCGCCGTGTTCTGCATCAACAGCGGCAAGCGCTGCTGAGCGGGCCGTTCTGATTCCCCCAGACGCCGCGCCCGGTCCGTGCCGCCGTCCCGGCGCGGACCGGGCGCGGCCCGCCGTTTCCAGGCCCGGGACGCTCCGACGGGAACGGAAACAATCAAGCACGCTTGATTCTTTGGATCACCGGTGACACCCTCCTTCCAGGGCTCAGGGAGGAGGCGAGCGGCAGTGGCCGACCCCGGACCGATCCTGGCGGACCTGGCCGCCGAAAGCCGGGAACTGGACGACCTGGTGGCGCGCGAAGACGTGGACTGGTCGACCCCGACGCCGGCGCCCGGCTGGACGATCGCGCACCAGATCGCCCACCTGGCCTGGACGGACGCCAAGGCGCTCATCGCGGCGCGCACCCCCGACGACTTCCCCGCCGAGCGCGAGCGCGCCATCGGAGCCGGCGACGATTACGTCGACCGGGGGGCGCGGGAAGGCGCCCGCAGGCCCCGCGGCGAGCTGCTCGCCGCCTGGCGGCGCGGCCGGGAGGAGCTGGCCGCGGCGCTCGCGGCCGTTCCGGAGGGGCGGCGGCTTCCCTGGTACGGGCCGCCGATGAGCGCGGCGTCCATGGCGACCGCGCGGCTGATGGAGACCTGGGCGCACGCGCAGGACGTGTTCGACGCGCTCGGCGTCGAGCACGCCCCCACCGCGCGGCTCCGCCACGTCGCCCACATCGGCGTGCGCACCCGCGACTTCTCCTTCCAAGTGCGCGGGCTGCGGCCGCCGGGCGAGGAGTTCCGGATCGAGCTGACCGGGCCGGACGGGGACGTCTGGACGTGGGGACCGCCGGACGCCCGGCAAAGCGTCGCGGGCGACGCGCTCGACTTCTGCCTCGTCGTCACGCAGCGGCGGCACCCCGCCGACACCGGCCTGACCGCCGTCGGCGCCGACGCGGCCCGCTGGCTGGAGATCGCGCAGGCGTTCGCCGGCCCGCCCGGCCGAGGCCGCCGCCCGGGGGAGGGCGCGTGATCAGGATCGGCAACGCCTCCGGCTTCTACGGCGACCGGTTCGCCGCCGTCCGGGAGATGCTCACCGGCGGGCCGCTGGACGTGCTCACCGGCGACTACCTGGCCGAGCTGACCATGCTGATCCTCGGCCGCGACCGGATGAAGGACCCCGCCCGCGGCTACGCCCGCACGTTCCTGCGCCAGTTGGAGGAGACGCTCGGCGAGGCCGTCGACCGGGGCGTCAAGATCGTCACGAACGCGGGCGGGCTGAATCCCGCCGGGCTGGCCGACCGGGTGCGGGAGCTGGCCGACCGGCTCGGCCTGGACGTCGCCGTCGCCCACGTCGAGGGCGACGACCTGCTGCCGCGCGCCGCCGAGCTGGGCCTCGGCCGGCCGCTGACCGCCAACGCCTACCTCGGCGCGTTCGGCATCGCCGAATGCCTGCGCGCGGGGGCCGACATCGTGGTGACCGGCCGGGTCACCGACGCCTCGCTGGTCGTCGGCCCGGCCGCGGCGCGCTTCGGCTGGGCTCGCGACGACTTCGACGAACTGGCCGGGGCGGTGGCCGCCGGGCACGTCATCGAGTGCGGCGCCCAGGCCACCGGCGGCAACTACGCGTTCTTCACCGAGCACGACGTGGCCGCGCCCGGCTTCCCGATCGCCGAGGTCCACGCCGACGGCAGCAGCGTCATCACCAAGCACGAGGGGACCGGCGGGGCCGTCACCGTCGGCACGGTCACCGCGCAGCTGCTGTACGAGATCGGCGGCGCCCGCTACCTCGGCCCCGACGTCACCGCGCGGTTCGACGCCCTGACCCTCGCCGACGACGGGCCCGACCGCGTCCGGATCAGCGGGGCGCGCGGCGAGCCCCCGCCGCCCCGGCTCAAGGTGTGCCTCAACCGCCTGGGCGGATACCGCAACGCCGTCACCTTCGTGCTCACCGGCCTGGACATCGAGGCCAAGGCCGCGCTCGTGCGCGACCAGATGGAACGCGCCCTCAAGGACCGCCCGCCCGCGCGGATCCGCTGGACGCTCGCCCGGACCGACCGCCCGGACGCCGCCACCGAGCAGGAGGCCAGCGCGCTGCTGCACTGCGAGGTCAAGGACGCCGACGCCGCCGTGGTCGGGCGCGCCTTCAGCGGCGCCGCGGTCGAGCTGGCGCTGGCCAGCTACCCGGGGTTCCACGTGACCGCGCCGCCGTCGGACGCCTCCCCGTACGGCGTCTACGAGGCGGCCTTCGTCGACGCGTCCGAGGTTCCGCACGTCGCGGTGCTGCCGGACGGCACCCGCGTCGACATCCCCCCGGCGCCGGTGACGCGCGAGCCGTCCGACGAGCCCGAACCGCCGCTGCCCGAGCCGCCGCCGTCCGGGCAGCCCACGCGGCGCGTCCCGCTGGGCGCCCTGTTCGGCGCCCGCAGCGGCGACAAGGGCGGCGACGCCAACCTCGGCGTGTGGGCGCGGTCGGACGACGCCTGGCGCTGGCTGGCGCACACGCTGACCGTCGCGAAGCTGCGCAGCCTGCTGCCGGAGACCGCCGACCTGCCCGTCCGCCGCCACGTGCTGCCCAACCTGCGGGCCCTCAACTTCGTGATAGAGGGCCTGCTGGGCGAGGGCGTGGCGGCGCAGGCCCGCTTCGACCCGCAGGCCAAGGCGCTCGGCGAGTGGCTGCGCGCCCGCCACGTGGACGTCCCGGTCGGCCTCCTGGCCTGACCCGGCGGGGCGTTCCGCGCCCCGCCGCCGTCACCAGCCGCGTTCGCGCCACTCGGGCAGCGACGGGCGTTCCCGGCCGAGCGTGGAGTCCTTGCCGTGGCCAGGGTAGAACCAGGTGTCGTCGGGCAGCCGGTCGAACACGCGCTCCTCCACGTCCGACAGCAGCTGCCGGAAGCGCACCGGGTCGCCCCAGGTGTTGCCCACCCCGCCGGGGAAGAGGCTGTCGCCGGTGAACAGGTGCGGACTGTCGGCGAGCTCGCCGCCCGCGTCGTACAGCAGCGCGATGGAGCCGGGCGTGTGGCCGCGCAGGTGGATGACCTCCAGCGTCGCCTTGCCCACGCGCACGGTGTCGCCGTGCTCGACCGGTTCGGCCACCGGCTCGGGCAGCGCCTCGGCGTCGAGGGGATGGGCCACCACGGGCGCGCCGGTGGCCTGGACGACCTCGCTGAGCGCCATCCAGTGGTCCTGGTGGCGGTGCGTGGTGACGATCCGGCCCAGCGGCCCGTCGCCGATCAGCTCCAGCAGGCGGGGGGCCTCGTTGGCCGCGTCGATGAGCAGCTGGTCGCCGGTGGCGGTGCAGCGCAGCACGTAGGCGTTGTTGTCGTACGGCCCGACCGCCACCTTGGTGATCGTCAGGCCCGGCAGCTCCCGCACGTCCGGCTCGCCGCCGACCTCGACGTTGCCCGTGTAGCTCATGTGCCGTCCTTCCGTCTCCTCCGGCCGGGGCGCGGGGACCGGCCGGACGACCATCTTCCCGCATCGGCGGGTCCGCCCGTGCGCGCGGCCGGATTGAGTCGCCGGACTCAACCGAACCGTGCCGTACCGGACGGACTTCCCGCCTGGGCCGTATCACCATCGTCCGTAGACGGCCGGAGACGGCCGGGCGGGGGAACGACCCGGGAGGACGGTGACGCGGTGGTGACGAGACCCCTCTTCGGACGCGGCGCGGTGCCGCCCGCAGGCCCGCCGGGGGACGGGGCCGAGCGGCCGGAGGACGTCCTCGGACAGGCCGGGGTCCTGCTGCGGGCGTGCGGGCAGGACGCCGCCGTCGCCGCGATCGTCCTGATCCTCGTGCTGGTCGGGGCGGCGACCCAGCTGGCCCACGGGGGCGGCCGGCTCGGCGCCCTCCAGCTGGCGCTGCTGGCGCCGGTCGCGGCGGCGTCCGCCGGGTCGGCCGCGCTGGCCGTCCGGTCGCGCCTGGTGCTGGTCGCCGCGCTCGGCACGGCGCGGGGCCGCACGGGCGCGCCGCTCGACCCGGGCGTGCCGTGGACGCCGTTCGCGTCCGGATCGGCGCTCGATCGGCGGGCGCGGGACGAGGAGCTGCGAAGGCTGCTGGCCGCGGCGTACCGCTGCTGCGACCTGGCCTGGCGGGCGGTGGTGTGGGCCGCGGCGGCCGCCGTGCTGTTCGTGTGCTGGACCCTGGCCGTGGCCGCGACGACCGCGGGCGGGTGAGCGTTGATCGACCACGACGTGCGGCCCGGCAGCTTCTGGGAGCTGCTGTCGGCGACCGACCGGCAGGCGCTGCGGGCGATGGGGCGGCGCACCGACATCCCGCCCGGCGGCATGCTGCTGCACCAGGGGGTGGCGGCCGCGGCCGTCTACGTCGTGTTCAAGGCCGGCGCCCGCACCACCGGCAACATCGTCGCCAAGGAGTTCGTCGACTCCGGCGACGGCGACGAGTCGGTCATCGATCTGTTCGGGTCGGGCGACGTGGTGGGCGCGCTGGCGCCGTGGGGGCATCCGCAGCGCGGGTCGGTGGCCGCGCTGGACCACGTCACCGCGCTGCGCGTGGACCGCGGCGCGTTCGCCGGACTCCTGGCCGCCAACCCCCGCGTGACCGAGGCGATGATGCACGCGATCGCGCGCGGCGCCGCCTTCGAGGGGCGGCGGCAGGCGGTGCGCGGGGCCGGGCACCCGCAGCGCTTGGCCTACCACCTGCTGGAACTGGCGCACCGCTTCGGGGAGCGCACCGCGCGCGGGATCGAGGTGCCCGCGAGGCTCAGCCAGGCGGAGCTGGCGAACTGGGCGGGCATCTCCCGCGAGACCCTGGTGCGGTGCTTCCGGCGGTGGCGCGCCAAGGGCGTCCTGGGCGGCCGCAGCCGCCCCCTGGTCATCCTGGACGCCGAGGCGCTGCGCCGCGCCGCGGGGGCGTGGGGCGACGAGTGGCCCGACCCGTCGCCGGACGGCGCCGCCGGGGCGGCGGGGGAGGCCGTCCCCTCGGCCGCCGGCGGCGGGTCGGCGCCGGGCGCGGCATCGGAGGGACGCGCACCCGGCGCGGTGATCGCCGTCCGCGCGCCCGTGCCGTTGGAGCGCCCCGCCGCGGGGGCGCCCGCCTCGAGGCTGCCGGCCGACAACCCGTACTTCACCGGACGCGCCGTCAGCCTCGGCAAGCTGGACCTGCTGGTGTCCCAGGCCGAGACGCCCCGCGCCGTGGTCATCCAGGGCATGGCGGGCGTCGGCAAGACGACCCTGGCGCTGCACTGGGCGCACCGGGTGGCCGACCGCTTCCCCGACGGCGTCGTCTTCACCGACCTGCGCGGCACGACCCGCGCGCCGGTCACCGCCGCGGAGGCCATGGGGCAGGTGCTGCGCGGCCTCGGCGTGCCCGGCGACCGGCTGTCGCGCGGCGAGTCCGAGCTGGCCGCGCAGTGCCGGTCGCTGCTGGCCGGGCGGCGCGTCCTGCTGATCCTGGACGACGCCGCCGGGCCCGAGCAGATCCGTCCGCTGCTGGCCGCCATGGACGCCGGACTGGCGGTGGTGACCACGCAGCGGCGGCTGCCCGTCCTGCTGGAAGGCGCCGACATCCGCACGCTCGAGCTGCGGGAGATGACGCCGGACGAGGCCCTGGACCTGTTCGCCGCGGTGCTCGGCCCCGGCGACCGCCGGGTGCGGGACGCGCGCGACGCCGCCCTGCGGCTCGCCCGCGAGTGCGGCTTCCTGCCGCTGGCCCTCGGCATCATGGCGGGGCGGCTGGCCGACAACCCCGGCGAGCCGATCGACGTGACGCTGCGCCAGCTCGCCGACCCCGACGGCGCGGCCTCCGGAGGCTACGGCGGGCTGCGGCCGCCCGGCGTCCACGGCGGCGGCGTCCCGCAGCGTCTGAACGGCGTGCTCAGCCCCACCTTCGAGGTCGCCTACCGCGGGCTGCGCCGCGACCAGCGCGCCGCGTTCCGCAGGCTCGGGCTGCTCGTCGGGCCGGACTTCACCCCGCGCGTCCTGGCCGCGCTGCTCGACCGGCCGGAGGACGAGGCGCGCGAATGCCTCGAAGGGCTGCGGCAGGCGTACCTCGTGCACGACGTCGCCCCGGGCCGCTACCGCATGCACGACCTGCTGCGCGACTTCGCCCGCGAACGCGGCCTCATCGAGGACGCCGACAGCGATCGTCTGGCCGCGCAGCGCCGGATGCTGGCCCGATACCTCGCCGACGCGCGGAACGCGGGACGGGCGCTGAGGCGGCACCGCCGCCCCACCCTGGACGCCCACGAGGACACGGCCGCGGACGCGCCCGGCGCGAACGACGCGACCAGCGCGGCCGAGCGCACGACGAGCCTGGCGTGGTTCGAGGCGGAGCGGCGCAACCTGGTCGCGGCCGTGGAACAGGCCGCCCGGCTGGGGCTGCACCGCACCTGCTGGGAGCTGGCGGACGCGCTGTTCGACTTCCAGAACTTCCGCCGCTACACCGAGGACACCATCGCCGTCCAGCAGGCCGGCCTGCACGCCGCGCGCACCGAGGAGGACTGGGCGGCCGCCGCGGTCATGCTGCACAACCTGGCCGTGGCGCACGCGGTGGTGGGACGGTCCGTGCAGGCCATCGGATACGCCGAGGACGCGCGGCGCGGCTTCCGGTCGCTTGACCCGCCGAACCGGTTCGGCGAGGCGGCCGCGCTGGCGGTCCTCGCCGACGTGCACACCACCCTCGGCCGCTACCCGACGGCGATCGAGCACGCGCGGCGCGCCCTGGGCATCCACCGGGAGCTGGGCGACCGCGGCGGCGTCGCCGACGCGGAGGAGATCCTCGCCCGCGCCCACCTGGGCCTGGCCGCCGACGACGCCGCGCTGGAGCACGCGGACCGCGCCCTGCGCATCCGCCGGCGGATCGGCGACATGCCCGGCGTCGCCGAGGCCCTGCTCACCCTCGCCCGGGTGCACCGCCGCAAGGGCGCCGTCCACGCCGCCGTGTCGCGCGCCCTGGAAGCCCTCTCCATCCGGCAGGAGCAGGCGGACCGGTTCGGAGCCGCGCAGGCGCTCACCGAGCTGGCCCGCATGTACAACGCGCTGGGCCTGCGCGACCTGGCGCTGCGGGACGGCCGGAAAGCGCTCGACACCTACCGCGCCCTGGGCGTTCGGCACGGGGAGGCCCGTGCGCTCGCCACCCTCGGCATGCTGATGTGCGACGCGGCCCGCTTCGCGGAGGCGTTCAGCTACTGCGGGGAGGCGCTGCGGCTGCACCGCGGGGTCGGCGACCGGCACGGCGAGGCCGAGGCGCTCGCCCAGATCGGGATCGTGTGCGGGCGTCTGGGCCGCTACCCCGAGGCGCGCGAACAGCTGCTGCGCGCCCTGGAGATCCGCCGGGAGATCGGCGACCTGCACGGCGAGGCGCACGACCTGGAGCACCTGTCGCTGGTGCTGCGCCGTCTGGACCGCCACCAGGAGGCCTTCGTCTTCGGACTGGAGGCCCTGGACCTGTGGCACCGGCTGGGCGCGCGCGGCGGGCTGGCCACCACGTTGGGCAGCCTCGCCCGCACGTACCTGCAGCTGGGCCTGCACGAGCAGGCCGAGCGGGCCGCCCGGCAGGCGCTGGAGATCCGCCGCGAGATCGACGACCGGTACGGCATGGGCGTCGGCCTGGACACCTACGCCATGGTGCTGCTGCGCAGCGGCCGCGCCGGCGAGGCCCTCGAGGTGGAGAGGGAGGCGCTGCGCGTCCTCGGCGACGTCGGCGACCGCCACAGCGAGGGCACGGCCCTGGTGAACCTCGCGTCCATCTACCTCGAGCTGGACAGGGCCGCGGAGGCGCTGGAGGCGGGGCGGCGGGCCTTCGACACCGCCGCCGAGCTCGGCGACACCAGGGGCCAGGCGCACTCGCTGCACACCATGGGGCGGGCCTGCCAGCGCCTCCGCCGGCACGCGCGCGCCGTGGCGCACTTCGACGCGGAGATCGCCATCCGCCGCGAGATGGGCGACCTGCGCGGCCAGCGCGCCGCGCTGGACCGGCGGCGCGCGTCCCATCTGGCCCTGGGCGACCACGCGGCCGCCGCCGACTGCGCGCGCCGCGTCCAGGCCATCGACCAGTGGCTGCGGTCGGACCGTGCGGACGACCAGGACCCGGCCCCGGGGAACTGAGCCGCCGCGGCTCCGGGGCCGGACCCCAGCCGTGACCGCGCAGTCCGAGCCGCCGCATCCGGATGACGCGGCCGCGGACGCCGTCACCTGTGTCGTGCTACGCGGTGCACCGGCGCATCGCCGGGTTTCACTGGAATGGGGAACGTGCGCTTCCGCCTGGCCGGGAGCGGAGAGGAGGCGACATGACCACCACCCCGCGCGTCGCCACGTTCTGGGACCTCCTGACGGAACGCGCCCGAGAGGCGCTGCGCGCGGCCGCCACCACGACTCTGATCAGACCGGGCGCCTTCCTGATGCGCGAGCACACCCGCAGCGCCCAGGTGTACGTGCTGCGCCGGGGCGCCGTGAAAGTGTGGGTGGACCGCTTCGGCGAGATCGCGATCCTGGACGTGCTGGGCCCCGGCGACGTGGTCGGGGAGCTGGAGGCGGTGGACGGCGGCGTCCGGCACGCCAACGTGGAGACCCTCACCCCGGTCGAGGCGCTCGTCCTGCCCGCGGCGCGGTTCCGGGCCGTCCTGGACGCCCATCCGGGCGCCGCGTGGGCGGTGGCCGCGGTGCTGGCCGAGCGGCTGCGGGACGCCAACGAGCTGCGCGTCGCGCACTTCCCCGACCGCGCCGAGCGCCGCCTGGCCGGCCGCCTGCTGCGGCTGACGGCGCGGTTCGGCCGTCCCGGACCCGACGGCGGCTACGAGATCAGCGTGCCCGTCCCCCAGCAGGACCTCGGCCGCTGGGCGGGCATGGGCCGCCGCAAGGTCGCCCGGATCCTGGCGGGCGAGCGGGTGCGCGGCGGCCTCGACGTCGCCCGCAGCGCGATCACCATTCGGTCCCTGGACGTCCTGCGCCGCCTGGCCGACGATCCCGACCTCGCCGACGATCGCTGATCCCGCCGCCGCGGGGGCGGCCAGGATGCCCCGGCGCCCTGGGGGAAGAATGGCGATCATGACGCATCCGATCTGTGTCACCTGCGGCGTCCAATACGGAGAGCCGCGCGAGGATTGCCCCATCTGCCTGGACGAACGGCAGTACGTCGGGTGGGACGGCCAGCGGTGGACCACCCTCGAGGAGCTGCGCGCCGCCGGGCACCGCGGCGAGGTCGCGCAGGAGGGGGAGGACGTCTTCGGCGTGGGCGCCGCGCCGCCCACCTCCATCGGCCAGCGCGCCCTGCTCGTCCGGACGCCCTCCGGCAACGTGCTGTGGGACATGATCACCTACATCGACGACGACGTCGTCCGCCAGGTGCGGGAGCTGGGCGGGGTCTCGGCGATCGCGATCAGCCATCCGCACTTCTACGGCTCGATGATCGAGTGGGCGCACGCCTTCGACGCCCCCGTCTACATCCACGAGGCCGACCGGCAGTGGGTGGCGCGTCCCGACGACGCGGTGCGGTTCTGGTCGGGCGACACCCTGGAGATCGCCGACGGCCTCACCCTGATCAACGCGGGCGTGCACTTCGCCGGCGGCCAGGTGCTGCACTGGCGCGACGCCGAGGACGGGGAGGGAGCCCTGTTCACCGGGGACATCCTG
Source organism: Actinomadura viridilutea (assembly GCA_003001795.1). Lineage (GTDB taxonomy): Bacteria > Actinomycetota > Actinomycetes > Streptosporangiales > Streptosporangiaceae > Spirillospora > Spirillospora viridilutea. The sequence goes on from PVNI01000007.1 coordinate 92,521, forward strand.
CATGTCGTCCAGGACCGCCGCTGGGTCAGCTTCATGTGGTCCTACCCCAACCTCATCCCCGAGCGGCCGAGGACGATCCGCAGGGCGTTGCGGCTGCTGGAGCCCTACCACTTCCGCCGCGTGTACGGGGGCTGGTGGAAGCGCATCGTCTCCACCGACGGCAAGGCGGCCGTCCAGCGGTCCTTCGACCGCTACGTGGACTTCGCCCTGGACGACGGCTGACCGGGCGGCCGGCCGGAGAGGGCCTCGGCGATGGCGGCCGTGTTCTGGTACTCGCGCCAATGCGCGATGCGCCCGTCGCGGGCGCGCAGCACGACGACGAAGGGGGCGACGAGCGTCGGGCCGCCGGGGCCCGCCGCCGCGGCCAGCGCGTACTCGACGACGATCACCTCCGGGTCGGCGGTCTCGTGGACGACGACGTCGCGGAACTTCTCGAACCGCACGTCCAGGGACCTCCGCCCTGCCGCGACGAAGCGCATCACCGCGTCCCGGCCCTCGACGCGGCCGGGCGCGCCTTTCGGCGAGAAGGGCGTCTCCAGGACGATGTCCTCCGCGCACATGTCCTCGGTGAACGCGACGCCGCCCTCCAGGACGTTGCGTTGGAAGCGGGCGAACAGCTCGCGGGGCGTGGGGACGCTCTGCCGAGGCATCGGAAGTCCCTTCGGCCGAAGATGAGCGATGACTCGACTGGAAAATCATGAGTGGCGACTCATCTTGTCAATCGGCTGGGAAGAAGTAGGCCATGACGGCACGCGGACCTGACGACGCCGGGCAGGCGGGGCGCGGCGGGCAGGAGACCGGGCGGCGGCTGCGCGCGGACGCCCGGCGGAACCGGGCGCGCATCCTGGCCGCCGCCGAGGAGGTGTTCGCCGAGAAGGGGGAGGGAGCCTCCACCGAGGAGGTGGCGGCGCGGGCCGGGGTCGCGATCGGCACGGTGTTCCGGCACTTCCCGACCAAGCGCGACCTGCTCGCGGCGATCATGAAGGAGCTGCGGGCCCGGCTGGTGGACGAGGCGGCCGCGCTGGCGGCGGGCGCCGATCCGGCCACGGCCTTCTTCGACTTCTTCGCGTTCATGGTCGAGCGGGCGGCCCGGGTGCGGACCGTGCTGGGCCTGCTGGCCGCCGAGGGCATGGGCGTCCGGACCGACGAGCAGATCCGCGGCGCCTTGGAGAACGTGGTCGGCGAGCTGCTGCAGGGCGCGCAGCGCGCCGGCGCCGTGCGTCCGGACGTCCGGCTCGACCAGGTCATGGCGATCCTCACCGCCACCTGCCAGGGCGCCATGCACGGGGCGTGGGACGACGACCTGCGCCGCCGCACGCTGATGATCGTGTTCGACGGGCTGCGGCCCCGCCCCTGAAAAAGCGTTGGCCCGGACGGTGCGGCGGCGGCCACGATGGGGCCGTGAACGCATCCGCGTGGCCGCCGCCCCGTCTGGGCGCGCCCGGACTGGTCCTGCGCCGCTGGAGCGAGGGCGACGCGGCGATCCTCCTCGACGCCGTCACGGAGTCCCACGAACACCTGCGCACGTGGATGCCCTGGGCGCAGGACGCGCCCTCCCTGGAGGGCCAGCGCGCCTTCCTCCGGAGTTCGGTCGACGCCTGGGACCGCGGCGCCGAGTTCGTCTACGGCGTGTTCGACCCCGAGGAGACGGCCGTGCTGGGCTGCGTCGGCCTGCACCGCCGCGCCGGGCCGGAGTGCCTCGAGATCGGCTACTGGGTGCACGCCGCGCACACCCGCCGCGGTCTGGCGAGCACGGCCGCCGCGCTGATGACGGACGTGGCGTTCGCCCTCCCCGGCATCGACCGCACCGAGATCCACTGCGATCAGGCGAACGCGGCCAGCGCCGCGGTCCCGCGCTCGCTCGGCTACCGGCTGGACCGCGTCCAGCCCCGCGCCGCCGTGCTCCCCGCGGAGACCGGCCGCGACATGGTCTGGGTCATGTCGCGGGACGCCCACGGGGACAGCGAGGCGCGCCGCCGCGCCCTCGCCGCCCGCGGCCGATGACCGCGCGGCCGTCCTGTGCGGAACGCGTGCGGGGGCCTGGGCGGGAGCGGTGAGAAGGCACGGGTGCGGTTCCGGTGGCGTCAGGTGTTCGAACACGTGTACGGTTCGGTGGTGCGCCCGGTCGATGGGACGGGCGCGGACCATAAACAAAGCGGGCCGGGACCGGCACGAAATGCGGCGGCTCGACGTCGCGTTATTTCCCCGGGGAGCTGTCGCCGCCTCTGGTTACCCTGAGGCCATCGTGTCTCGCCTTCGCGCCCAGACAAGGAACCGGAAGAACGCCGTGCATGACCGACTCATCGTGCGTGGAGCACGCGAGCACAACCTGAAGGACGTCTCGCTGGACCTGCCGCGGGACTCTCTGATCGTGTTCACCGGGCTGTCCGGTTCCGGCAAGTCGAGTCTGGCGTTCGACACGATCTTCGCCGAGGGGCAGCGCCGGTACGTGGAGTCGCTGTCGGCCTACGCCCGCCAGTTCCTCGGCCAGATGGACAAGCCCGACGTCGACTTCATCGAGGGCCTGTCCCCGGCGGTGTCGATCGACCAGAAGTCGACCAGCAAGAACCCGCGCTCCACGGTCGGCACGATCACCGAGGTCTACGACTACCTGCGGCTGCTGTACGCGCGCATCGGCCGCCCCCACTGCCCGGTGTGCCGCCGGCCGATCAGCCGCCAGGCGCCGCAGCAGATCGTGGACCGGGTGCTGGAACTGGAGGAGGGCACCCGGTTCCAGGTGCTCGCCCCGGTGATCCGCGGCCGCAAGGGCGAATACGTCGAGCTGTTCCGCGAGCTGCAGTCCAAGGGGTACTCGCGGGCCATGGTGGACGGGCGGATGGTCCGCCTCGACGACCCGCCCAAGCTCAAGAAGCAGGAGAAGCACGACATCTCCGTGATCGTCGACCGGCTGACGGTGAAGCAGTCGGCGCGCCAGCGGCTGGCCGACTCGGTGGAGACCGCGCTCGGCCTGTCCGGGGGCACGATCGTGCTGGACTTCGTCGACCTCCCCGAGGACGACGAGAACCGCACCCGGATGTACTCCGAGCACCTGTACTGCCCCTACGACGACCTGTCGTTCGACGAGCTGGAGCCCCGCTCGTTCTCCTTCAACTCCCCCTACGGCGCCTGCCCCGACTGCACCGGCCTCGGCACCCGCATGGAGGTCGACCCCGAGCTGGTCGTGCCCGACCCGTCCCTCACCCTGGGGGAGGGCGCCATCCAGCCGTGGTCGAACGGGCACGTCAGCGACTACTTCCTGCGGCTGCTGTCGGCGCTGGGCGACGCCATGGGCTTCGACCTGAACACCCCCTGGGAGAAGCTCCCGGCCAAGGCGCGCAAGGCGATCCTGCACGGCCATTCGACGCAGGTGCACGTCCGCTACAGGAACCGCTACGGCCGCACCCGCTCGTACTACACCTCCTACGAGGGCGTCATCCCCTACATCCAGCGGCGGCACTCCGAGGCCGAGAGCGACGCGACCCGCGAGCGCTTCGAGGGCTACATGCGGGAGATCCCGTGCCCGTCCTGCGGCGGCGCGCGCCTCAAGCCGTACGTGCTGGCGGTCACCGTGGGCGGCAAGTCGATCGCCGAGGTCGCGGCCATGCCGATCGGCGAGTGCGCCAAGTTCCTGTTGTCGCTGGAGCTGACCGAACGGGAGCGGCACATCGCCGAGCGCGTCCTCAAGGAGGTCAACGCGCGCCTGGGCTTCCTGCTGGACGTCGGCCTGGACTACCTCAGCCTGGACCGCGCCTCGGCCACCCTGGCCGGGGGCGAGGCGCAGCGCATCCGGCTGGCCACCCAGATCGGGTCCGGGCTGGTGGGCGTGCTGTACGTGCTGGACGAGCCGTCCATCGGCCTGCACCAGCGCGACAACCAGCGCCTCCTGGAGACCCTGCTGCGGCTGCGCGACATGGGCAACACGCTGATCGTCGTCGAGCACGACGAGGACACCATCCGGGCCGCCGACTGGGTGGTCGACATCGGCCCGCGCGCGGGCGAGCACGGCGGCCGCATCGTGGTGTCCGGCCCGGTCGAGGAGCTGCTGCGCAGCGAGGAGTCCCTGACCGGCGCCTACCTGTCGGGCCGCCGGGAGATCCCGGTGCCGCGGGTCCGCCGGCCCCGGCAGAAGGGCCGGGAGATCGTCGTCAAGGGCGCCCAGCAGAACAACCTGCGCAACGTGGACGTGGCGTTCCCCCTCGGGGTGTTCACCGCGGTCACCGGCGTGTCCGGGTCCGGCAAGTCCACGCTGGTCAACGACATCCTCTACAACGCGCTGGCCAAGCAGCTGCACGGGGCCAAGACCGTGCCCGGCAAGCACCGCCGGGTCACCGGCGTCGACCAGCTCGACAAGGTGGTGCACGTCGACCAGTCGCCGATCGGGCGGACGCCCCGGTCGAACCCGGCCACCTACACCGGGGTGTTCGACCACATCCGCAAGCTGTTCGCGCAGACCGCCGAGGCCAAGGTGCGCGGCTACCAGCCGGGCCGGTTCTCCTTCAACGTCAAGGGCGGCCGCTGCGAGAACTGCTCCGGCGACGGCACCATCAAGATCGAGATGAACTTCCTGCCGGACGTCTACGTGCCCTGCGAGGTCTGCCACGGCGCCCGCTACAACCGGGAGACCCTGGAGGTCCACTACAAGGGCAAGACGATCGCCGAGGTCCTCGACATGCCGATCGAGGAGGCCGCCGAGTTCTTCGAGCCGATCAGCGCGATCCACCGGCACCTGAAGACGCTCAACGACGTGGGCCTGGGCTACGTGCGGCTCGGCCAGCCCGCGCCCACCCTGTCGGGCGGGGAGGCCCAGCGCGTCAAGCTGGCCGCCGAACTGCAGCGCCGGTCCACCGGCCGCACCGTCTACGTGCTGGACGAGCCCACCACCGGCCTGCACTTCGAGGACATCCGCCGCCTGCTCGGCGTGCTCAACGGCCTGGTCGACAAGGGCAACACGGTCATCGTCATCGAGCACAACCTCGACGTGATCAAGACCGCCGACTGGATCATCGACATGGGCCCCGAGGGCGGCTCCCGGGGCGGCACCGTCGTCGCCGCCGGCACGCCGGAGGACGTGGCGAAGGTCGAGGCCAGCCACACCGGCAAGTTCCTCGCGAAGATCTTGGGCTGACGCACGGGCGAGGGACGCCCCTCGCGGAGGTGCAAGCGAACTGGCTCGAAGGGAGCAGTTCCCCGACACCGGCTCCCTTCGAGCGGCCCCGTCCCGCGGCCTCCCCGTGCCGTGTCCGAGAATGGTTCTGCTTTGAACCAATGGGGGAGCCGGAACGTGCTCCTGGTGAAAGTGACAACGGACGTCTCGAGGGACGGAGGACACGGCATGGCACAGGAGCCCGCACCGCGGACGGAATCCGCCGAGCGGCCACCTGGGGAAGGCGAGACCCGGCGCGGGGTCCTGTTCGGCGTCGGCCTGGCGGGGGCGGCCGGGGTGCTCGCGGCGTGCGGCGGGTCGGGCGGCGGCTCCGGCGGCCAGGGCTCCGGCGGGGAGGGCTCCGGGGGCGCCGGCTCCGCCCTGGGCGAGACCGCCGCGATCCCGGTCGGCGGCGGCAAGGTGTTCAAGGCCCAGAAGGTCGTGGTGACCCAGCCGCAGCAGGGGCAGTTCAAGGCGTTCGACGTGACCTGCCCGCACCGCGGCTGCCCGGTCGACGCGGTGGACGGGGGCACGATCAACTGCCCGTGCCACGGCAGCAAGTTCAGCATCGACGACGGCTCGGTGGTCAGCGGCCCCGCCAAGAAGGGGCTGACCGCCAAGCAGGTCACCGTGCAGGGCGATCAGATCACCTTGGCCTGACGGGGTGCCCGAGGACGGGGGAGCGGTCCCGGCGGGCGGACGGCGGCGCACGAGCGCGGCGCCGTCGCCCGCCCCGTGGGCGGCCGGCGGCGCGGCGCGCGAACGCGAATGCCGCGGCATCGGACGGGTGGTGGCGCCGATCGCCAGGGCTACTAGGCTTTCTGGCGTGGCAGATCCGGCGACCTACCGACCCGCACCGGGATCCATCCCCGAGTCCCCCGGGGTGTACAGGTTCCGCGACGAGCACGGCCGGGTCGTCTACGTGGGCAAGGCCAAGAACCTGCGTTCCCGTCTGAACTCCTACTTCACCGACTTCGCCGGGCTGCATCCGCGCACCCAGACGATGCTGCAGACCGCCGCGCAAGTCGACTGGACGGTGGTGAGCACCGAGGTCGAGGCGCTGCAGCTGGAGTACTCCTGGATCAAGGAGTTCGACCCGCGGTTCAACGTCCGCTACCGCGACGACAAGTCCTATCCCTACCTGGCCGTCACCCTGGACGAGGAGTTCCCGAGGGTGATGGTGATGCGCGGAGCCAAGCGCAAAGGGGTGCGCTACTTCGGGCCGTACTCCCACGCCTGGGCGATCCGCGAGACGGTCGACCAGCTGCTGCGCGTGTTCCCGGTGCGCACCTGCCGCCCCGGCGTGTTCAAGCGGCAGCGCCAGCTCGACCGGCCGTGCCTGCTCGGCTACATCGGCAAGTGCTCGGCGCCCTGCGTGGGCCGCGTCACCGCCGAGGAGCACCGGCGGCTCGCCGAGGACTTCTGCGACTTCATGGCGGGCGACACCGCGCGCTTCGTCAAGCGCCTGGAGGCCGAGATGCGCGCGGCCGCGGCCGAGCAGGAATACGAGCGGGCCGCCCGGCTGCGCGACGACATCCGCGCCCTGGAGCGGGCGCTGGAGAAGCAGGCCGTGGTCCTCGGCGACCGCACCGACTGCGACATGATCGCCTTCGCCGAGGACGAGCTGGAGGCCGCCGTCCAGGTGTTCTACGTGCGCGGCGGCCGGATCCGCGGGCAGCGCGGCTGGGTGGTCGACAAGGTCGAGGCGGTCACCACCGCCGACCTGGTCGAGCACTTCCTCATCCAGATCTACGGCGAGAGCGAGGCGGTGCCGCGCGAGGTCTGCGTGCCCGCGCTGCCGCCGGACGTCGACGCGATGACCGAGCTGCTGGCCGAGCGGCGCGGCGGGCCCGTGCGGCTGCGGGTGCCCAAGCGCGGCGACAAGAAGGCCCTGCTCGACACCGTCGAGCGCAACGCCGTGGAGGCCCTCAAGCAGCACAAGACCCGCCGGGCCGGCGACCTGACCACGCGCAGCCGGGCGCTGCGCGAGATCCAGGAGGCCCTGGAGCTGGACGAGGCGCCGCTGCGCATCGAGTGCTACGACGTGTCCAACCTGCAGGGCACCAACGTGGTCGCGTCCATGGTGGTGTTCGAGGACGGGCTGGCCCGCAAGAGCGAGTACCGCCGGTTCGCCGTCAAGGCCGTCGACGGCCAGGACGACGTCCGCTCCATCCACGAGGTGATCACCCGCCGGTTCCGGCGCTATCTGGCCGAGAGCGCGAAGGGCGGCGAGCTCGACACCCTGAGCGACCGCCAGGCGGAGAACGCGCACCAGCCGATCGACCCCGAGACCGGCAAGCCCCGCAAGTTCGCCTACCCGCCCAACCTGGTGGTGGTGGACGGCGGCCCGCCCCAGGTGGCGGCGGCGCAGCGGGCCCTTGACGAGCTGGGCGTCGACGACGTGGCGGTGTGCGGCATCGCCAAGCGGCTGGAGGAGATCTGGCTGCCGGGCGAGCCCGACCCGGTGATCCTGCCGCGCAACAGCGAGGGCATGTTCCTGATGCAGCGGGTCCGCGACGAGGCGCACCGGTTCGCGATCGCCTACCACCGGCAGCGGCGGTCCAAGGCGATGACGGCCAGCGAGCTGGACGGCGTGCCCGGCCTCGGCCCGGCCCGCCGGGCCGCGCTGCTCAAGCACTTCGGCTCGGTGAAGCGGCTGAAGGAGGCGACGCCGGAGCAGGTCGCCGAGGTCCCCGGCATCGGGCTGCGCAGCGCCCAGGCCATCCTCGCCGCCCTGCACGGCGCCGTTCCCGCTCCCGCGTCCGGCTCGCACGAGGCCGGCGCGTCCGGAACGGGGGCGAAGACGTCCGATGCCGACACGGCCGGTTCGAACGAGGCCGGCGCGCGCACGCCGACGGGGGAGGGGCGCGCCGGTGACTGACACGGGCCCGCTGATACGCCCGCCGGCGACCTGCGCCAGCGGGCGAAGCGGGCGGCGCGGGTCCGCCGACCGCCCTGGTGCGCACGGGGGCGCGCAAAGGCGGTGGCGCGGTGGGTACGGAGACGGGCACGCGCGGCGAGCACAGGGGGAGGCCGACATGGGCACCGACACGCGGATCCCGGACATCGTGATCATCACCGGCATGTCCGGAGCGGGCCGCAGCACGGCCGCCAAGTCGCTGGAGGACCTGGAGTGGTTCGTCGTCGACAACCTGCCGCCGGGGCTGCTGGCCACCATGGCCGACCTGGGCGGCCGGGTGAAGGACGCGGTGCCCCGCATCGCCGTGGTCGTCGACGTGCGCAGCCGCGCCTTCACCGAGGACCTGCACTCGGCCATCGCCGAGCTGGAGACGCGCGGCGTCCACCCCCGCGTGGTGTTCCTGGAGGCCAGCGACGCCGACCTGGTCCGCCGGTTCGAGAGCGTGCGGCGCCCGCACCCGCTGCAGGACGACGGGCGCCTCGTCGACGGCATCGCCCGCGAGCGCGAGCTGGTCCGCGAGGTGCGCGCCGAGGCCGACCTGGTGATCGACACCAGCGGGCTCAACGTGCACGAGCTGCGCGCCAAGATCGTGAGCTTCTTCGGCGACGACACCGGCGAGTCCAGCCTGCGCGCCACCGTGGTGTCGTTCGGCTACAAGTACGGCCTGCCCGTCGACGCCGACCTGGTGGTCGACTGCCGCTTCCTGCCCAACCCGCACTGGGTGCCCGAGCTGCGGCCCAAGACCGGGCGCGACGCGGCGGTCCGCGACTACGTGCTGGCGCAGCGCGGCGCCAAGGAGTTCCTGGACGCCTATACCGAGGTGCTGCGGCTGCTGGCCGAGGGCTACGAACGGGAGGGCAAGCACTACGTGACGCTGGCCGTGGGGTGTACCGGAGGCAAGCACCGCAGCGTCGCCATCGCCGAGCAGCTCGGCGCGCGCCTGCGGAACGAGGGCATCGACGTGCAGGTCGCCCACCGCGACCTCGGCCGTGAGTGACGGGCGGGCCGCGGGCGCGGCGGCGGACCCCTCGGGGCCGCGGGTCGTCGCGCTCGGCGGCGGTCACGGACTGTACGCGTCCCTGTCGGCGCTGCGCCGCGTCACCGACCGGCTCTGCGCGGTCGTCACGGTCGCCGACGACGGGGGCTCCAGCGGGCGGCTGCGCCGCGAGCTGGGCGTGCTGCCGCCCGGCGACCTGCGCATGGCGCTGGCCGCGCTGTGCGGCGACGACGAGTGGGGCCGCACGTGGCGCGACGTCGTCCAGCATCGCTTCCGCAGCGAAGGCGCCCTGCACGAGCACGCCGTCGGCAACCTGCTCATCGTCGCGCTGTGGGAGCTGCTCGGCGCCCAGGCCCTGACCGGCGGCGGCCTCGCCGACGGCGCCGGCGCGCCCGTCACGGACCCCACCGTCGCCGGACTGGACTGGGTGGGGCGGCTGCTGGGCGCGCACGGCCGGGTGCTGCCGATGGCCTCCGTCCCGCTCGACATCGTCGCGCAGGTGCGCGGCGCCGACCCCGCCGCGCCCGACGCCGTCACCGAGGTCAAGGGGCAGGTGGCGTGCGCCAAGACGCCCGGCAAGGTGCTGAGCGTGTCGCTGGTGCCGTCCGACCCGCCCGCCTGCCCGGAGGCGGTGCGCGCCGTCGAGGAGGCCGACTGGGTGGTGTTCGGCCCCGGCTCCTGGTTCACCAGCGTGCTGCCGCACCTGAAGGTTCCCGAGCTGGCGCGCGCCCTGACCGAGACCAAGGCCCGCCGCATCGTCGCCCTCAACCTCGCACCGCAGCCCGGCGAGACCGACGACTTCTCGCCGCAGACCCACCTGGAGGTGTTGCAGGACCACGCGCCCGACCTGCGCGTGGACGTGGTCGTCGCCGACCGCGGGGTGGTGGACGACCCCGCGGCCCTGGACAAGGCCGTCCAGGACCTCGGCGGACGGCTGCTGCTGGCCGACGTCGCCGCCGACGACGGGTCGCCGCGTCACGATCCCGCCCGGCTGGCCCAAGCCTTCGTGAAGATTTTCCGTGAGTGAGGCCCGGCCGGGCCGACATCGGCCAGACTGCTGGGAGTCCACAAGGGGGAGGGTTCATCTATGGCGATGACCGGTGTGGTGAAGGACGAGCTGAGCAGGCTGTCGATCATGAAGCCCTGCTGCCGCAAGGCGGAGGTGTCGACGCTGCTGCGCTTCGCCGGCGGCCTGCACCTGGTCAGCGGGCGGATCGTGATCGAGGCCGAGGTCGACACCGGGGCGGCCGCGCGGCGGCTGCGCAAGGACATCGCCGAGGTGTTCGGGCACACCTCGGACGTGGTGGTGCTCGCGCCCAGCGGGCTGCGCAAGGGCAACCGGTACGTGGTCCGGGTGTTCCGCGACGGCGAGTCGCTGGCCCGGCAGACCGGGCTGATCGACAACAACGGGCGTCCGGTGCGCGGGCTGCCCCGGCACGTGGTCGCGGGCGCGGCCTGCGACGCCGAGTCGGCCTGGCGGGGGGCGTTCCTGGCGCACGGCTCGCTGACCGAGCCCGGCCGGTCGATGTCGCTGGAGGTGACCTGCCCCGGGCCGGAGGCCGCGCTCGCCCTGGTCGGCGCCGCCCGCCGGCTGAAGATCCACGCCAAGGCGCGCGAGGTGCGCGGCGTCGACCGGGTGGTGGTGCGCGACGGCGACGCCATCAGCGCCCTGCTCACCCGCCTCGGGGCCCACGACAGCGTGCTGGCGTGGGAGGAGCGGCGGATGCGCCGCGAGGTGCGCGCCACCGCCAACCGGCTCGCCAACTTCGACGACGCCAACCTGCGCCGCTCGGCGCGCGCCGCGGTCGCCGCCGGCGCCCGGGTCGCGCGGGCGCTGGAGATCCTCGGCGACGACGCCCCCGAGCACCTGGTCAACGCGGGCAAGCTGCGGCTGGAGCACAAGCAGGCCTCGCTGGAGGAGCTCGGCCAGCTCGCCGACCCGCCGCTGACCAAGGACGCCATCGCCGGCCGCATCCGCCGCCTGCTGGCCATGGCCGACAAGCGCGCCCAGGACCTGGGCATCCCCGGGACCGAGGCCAACCTCACCGCCGAGATGCTCGCCCCCTGACCGCATCCGGCCATCGCGGCCGCGGCGGGGCCGGGCGTCCCCGTCCCGCCCCCCGGAGTTCACGAGCCGTTCGCCGGGCGGTGGTCGGGTGCCGCGCATGCGTGCCTACCTCGCCATCGCCGTGCGCAGTCCCGGAGACCGCGTCGACCCGGCGCTGCTCGCCGCCGCCCGCCGGTCGATCGCCGAGGCCGTGCCGGTGCCGCCGGACCGCTGGCGCACCGCCGAACGGATCTCCCCCGACGGCGGCGCCGCGCCGCCGGCCTGGACGAACGAGCCGTCCGAGGCGCCCTTCCCCGACCCGATCCTCCTCTCCGGCGACCGGGCCCTCGGCTACTGCGGCCACTTGGGCGGCAAGGGCGACGCCGACGCGCTGCTGGGCGCCGACCGGCTCGACGAAGGCGTCGACCTCGGCGGCTGCTTCTCGGTGTTCCGGGTCGGGCCGGACGGCATGGAGGCGGCCACGTCGATCACCCGGGCCTGCCCCGTCTACCGCGCCGAGGCGGGCGGGCCGCGGTTCGCCGCGTCCGCTACGCGACTGGCGCCGCCGGCGGCGCCGCGCCGCCCGGGCCGAGGGCGCCGCCGGGTTCAACTGGCGCAAGTCGTACGGAAAGGAGCTCGCCGACATCTTCCGCGAGCACATCCCGGACGCGCCGTCCGAGCTGTTCTCCATCCTCGACCGGGGCGCGGTGGAACGGCGCCTCGCCGAGGTGCCGCCGCGCCGTCCGGGCCAGAGCTGGAACCTGCTCACCCTGGCCGCGCTGTTGCCGGGGTCCTGGCGCGGTCCTGAGCCGTCCGACCCGCCCGATGTCGAGATCCCCATCCCGAGGTGAAAGCCGCGCCGACCGCGGCGTCGGCCCCGTTCCCGGCGGCCCCCGGATCACCCGTGCGGGGGAGGCGCGGCCACCCGCGTTTCACCGCCCGCCGGTGTCAGGGCGGCGGCACCGGATTAGATAGGGTCGGCGGTGGGGAGACGACCCCCCGGACCAAGGTAGACAAGCGGCCCGGACCCGATGCCCGGGCGCGTCCACGAGGTACGAGGAGAGCGGTTCCGTGACCATCCGAGTAGGCATCAACGGGTTCGGCCGGATCGGCCGCAACTTCTTCCGCGCCGTACTGGCCAGCGGGGCCGACGTCGAGGTCGTGGCGGTGAACGACCTGACCGACAACGCCACCCTCGCCCACCTGCTGAAGTACGACAGCATCCTCGGCCGGCTCGGCGAGGAGGTGAAGGCCACCGCGGACGAGATCGTCGTGGGCGGCCGCACCATCAAGGCGTTCGCCGAGCGCGACCCGAACAACCTCAAGTGGGGCGACCTCGGTGCCGACGTGGTGATCGAGTCCACCGGGCTGTTCACCGACGCCACCAAGGCCAAGGTGCACGCCGACAACGGCGCCAAGAAGGTGATCATCTCCGCTCCGGCCAAGAACGAGGACGTCACCATCGTCATGGGCGTCAACCACGACGCCTACGACCCGGCCAAGCACACCATCATCTCCAACGCGTCCTGCACCACCAACTGCCTGGCGCCGATGGCCAAGGTGCTGCACGACACCTTCGGGATCGAGCGCGGCCTGATGACCACCGTCCACGCCTACACGCAGGACCAGAACCTGCAGGACGGCCCGCACAAGGACCTGCGCCGGGCCCGCGCCGCCGCGCTGAACATCGTCCCGACCTCCACCGGCGCCGCCAAGGCCATCGGCCTGGTGCTGCCCGAGCTGAAGGGCAAGCTGGACGGCTACGCGCTGCGCGTGCCGATCCCGACCGGCTCGGCCACCGACCTGACGGTCACGCTGGCCCGCTCCGCCACGGTGGAGGAGGTCAACGCGGCGCTCAAGGCCGCCGCCGAGGGCCCGCTGCGCGGCGTGCTCAGCTACACCGAGGACCCGATCGTGTCGGCCGACATCGTCACCGACCCCGCGTCCTGCATCCTGGACGCCGGGCTCACCAAGGTGATCGACGACCAGGTGAAGGTCGTCGGCTGGTACGACAACGAGTGGGGCTACTCCAACCGGCTGGTCGACCTGGTCAAGCTGGTCGGCGCCCAGCTCTGACCCGCCCGACGGCCACGCCGCCCGCCGCGCGTCCGGCCCCTCCGCGGGGCGCGGGCCGCGCGGCGGGCGCCTGTGAAAGGGACATCCACTGCGATGCGCACCATTGACGATCTCGATGTCGCGGGGCGGCGGGTGCTGGTCCGCTCGGACCTGAACGTCCCGCTGGAGAACGGAAAGATCACCGACGACGGGCGGATCCGCGCCAGCGTGCCGACGATCAAGGCGCTGCGCGACCGGGGCGCCCGGGTCGTCGTCTGCGCCCACCTGGGCCGCCCCAAGGGCCAGGTGAAGCCGGAGTTCTCGCTGGCCCCCGTGGCCGCGCGGCTCGGCGAGCTGCTCGGCGCGGACGTGCGGTTCGCCTCCGACGTCGTCGGCGACTCGGCCCGCGCCACCGTCGAGGGCCTGGCCGACGGCGAGGTGGCGCTGCTGGAGAACCTGCGCTTCGAGCCCGGCGAGACCAGCAAGGACGACGCCGAGCGCGGCGCGTTCGCCGACCGCCTGGCCGCCCTCGCCGAGCTGTACGTGGGCGACGGGTTCGGCGCCGTGCACCGCAAGCACGCCAGCGTCTACGACGTGCCGCAGCGGCTGCCGCACGCCGCCGGCGGGCTGATCGCCGCCGAGGTGGACGTGCTCAAGCGCCTCACCGAGGACGTGGCCCGCCCGTACGCGGTCGTGCTCGGCGGCTCCAAGGTCTCCGACAAGCTCGGCGTCATCGACAACCTGCTCGGCAAGGCCGACCGGATCCTCGTCGGCGGCGGCATGGTGTTCACCTTCCTGGCCGCCCAGGGCCACGAGGTCGGCAAGAGCCTGCTCGAACGCGACCAGCTCGACACCGTCCGCGGCTACCTGCGGCGGGCCGAGGAGTCCGGCGTGGAGATCGTGCTGCCGGTGGACGTGGTGGCCGCCGCCGCGTTCGCCGCCGACGCCGAGCACTCGGCGGTGCCCGTCGACGCCATCCCGGCCGACCGGCTCGGGCTGGACATCGGCCCGGAGTCCGGCAAGCTGTTCGCCGCCAAGCTGGCGGGCGCCGCCACGGTGTTCTGGAACGGCCCGATGGGCGTGTTCGAGATGGAGCCGTACTCGCACGGCACCCGCGCCGTCGCCCAGGGGCTCATCGACTCCGGCGCGTTCACCGTCGTCGGCGGCGGCGACTCGGCCGCGGCGGTGCGGCGCCTCGGCTTCGACGAGGGCGCGTTCTCGCACATCTCGACCGGCGGCGGCGCCAGCCTGGAGTACCTCGAAGGCAAGACGCTGCCCGGCCTGAAGGCTCTGGAGGACTGACGACCGATGGCCGCGAACCCTGCCCGCAAGCCGCTGATGGCCGGCAACTGGAAGATGAACAACTCGCACCTCGAGGCCATCAAGCTGGTGCAGCAGCTGGCGTTCACCCTCAAGGAGCCCGACTACGAGGCCGTCGAGGTGGTGGTGCTGCCGCCGTTCACCGCGATCCGCTCGGTGCAGACCTGCGTCGAGGCCGACAAGCTGGCGATCCGCTACGGCGCGCAGGACGTCTCGCCGCACGCCTCCGGCGCCTACACCGGCGAGATCTCCGGCTCGATGCTGGCCAAGCTCGGCTGCTCGTACGTCGTCGTCGGGCACTCCGAGCGCCGCCAGTACCACCACGAGGACGACGCGCTGGTGAACGCCAAGGTCAAGGCCGCCTTCGCCAACCAGATCGTCCCGATCATCTGCGTCGGGGAGGGCCTGGACGTGCGCAAGGCGGGCGAGCACGTGGCGCACACCCTCGCCCAGGTGGACGGCGCGCTGGAGAAGATCCCCGCCGAGCAGGCCCGGACCGCCGTCATCGCCTACGAGCCGGTGTGGGCCATCGGGACCGGCGAGGTCGCCACCCCGCAGGACGCGCAGGAGGTGTGCGGCGCGATCCGCACCCGGCTGGCCGAGCTGTACGACGGCGACGTGGCCGCCCAGGCGCGCGTGCTGTACGGCGGGTCGGTGAAGAGCGGCAACGTGGCCGGGATCATGAAGCAGCCGGACGTGGACGGCGCACTGGTCGGCGGTGCCAGCCTGGACCCCGGCGAGTTCGTCAAGATCTGCCGGTACCGCGACCTGCCCGCCTGAGAATCCGCCTCGATTCACCATCGATTCGGCAACGACATGCGGATTCTCGTCGTACCAGCCGGTAGTTCGTCGTACCCTTCGTACGTGACGGGTAAACCGCTCGGCTCGTACCATGTCCTGTCCGTGCAAGTGTTCGAGAACGCGCCCCGCACCCGGGGCGGCCAGAGAAGGCGCTGAAACGTGATCATCGCAACGTCGATCGTGCTCGCCATCACCAGCGTGCTGATGGTGATCCTCGTCCTGATGCACAAGGGCAAGGGCGGGGGCCTCTCCGACATGTTCGGCGGCGGTATCAGCTCGTCACTGGGCGGATCGTCGGTGGTCGAGCGCAACCTCGACCGGCTGACGATCGGCGTCGGGCTGGTCTGGGTCGCCTCGATCGTCGTGCTCGGGCTGCTGTTCAAGAGCAAGGGCGTCGGCTGAGCGGACCCCGACCCGAGGACACCGGCCGTCGCGCCACCGTGCCGCGCCCGCCCCGAGGAGGGCGCGGCACGCGGCGGTAGACAAGCGAGCGGCAGATCAAGCGAGGAGTTGGTCCGTGGCTAGTGGCAACGCGATTCGGGGCAGCCGGGTGGGCGCCGGCCCCATGGGAGAGGCCGAGCGCGGGGAGGCGGCTCCCCGCGTCTGGGTCACCTTCTACTGCGCCAACCGGCACGAGGTGCGCCCGAGCTTCGCGACGGACGTCGCCATTCCCGAAACGTGGGACTGCCCCCGCTGCGGGTTCCCCGCCGGGCAGGACCCCGACAACCCCCCGGCCCCGCCGAAGACCGAGCCGTACAAGACGCACCTTGCGTACGTGAAGGAGCGGCGCAGCGACGCCGACGGTCAGGCGATCCTGGAGGAGGCCCTCGCCAAGCTCCGCGAGCGGCGGGCCGCCGTCAAGGCCGCCATGCAGTCCGCGGGACGCAACAGCTGACCGCGCGCGGTCCGCGCCCCCGAGATCGTCCCACGGCCCGGGTCCCGCCCACGGGGCGCCGGGCCGTTCGCATGCCCGCGGGGCCGTGCGCGCCGGCCGGGTCCCGTGTTCGGAGAGGCGGCCGGAGAGGTTCCGCCGGGGCGGCGCATGCGCGACGATCGGTCCATGAGCAATGCGATCTTCGCCCGGTTCTTCGATCTGGTCGCGGCCCGGGGCGAGCAGCGCGGCAACGCCGATCTGCGCCGCGAGCTGCTGGCCGGGCTGTCCGGCCGGGTCGTGGAGGTGGGAGCGGGCAACGGGCTGAACTTCCCGCACTATCCGCCGGACGTGGCCGAGGTGGTCGCCGTCGAGCCGCAGCCGTACCTGCGGGGCAAGGCGGCCGCGGCGGCGCGGACCGCGCCGGTCGGCATCCGGGTGGTCGACGGGACCGCCGAGCGGATCCCGCTCGACGACTCCTGCGCCGACGCGGTGGTGGTGTCCGGGGTGCTGTGCTCGGTGCGCGACCCGCGGGCGGCGCTGGAGGAGTTCCGCCGCGTGCTGCGGCCGGGCGGGCGGCTGCGCTTCTACGAGCACGTCCGCGCCGACGGCGGCTTCGGACGCCGCCAGGACCTGCTCGCCCCGCTGTGGGCGCGGCTGATGGGCGGCTGCCGCGTCGACCGCGACACCGTCGGGGAGCTGGAACGCGCCGGATACCGGATCGAACGCTGCCGCCGGCTGGTGTTCCCGCCCGGGGCGCGGGTGTCGGTGGTGGCCCCCCGTGTCATCGGCACCGCGCTGCCCCTGGAACGACCCGGCCCGGCATGACCGGCCCGTGATCTCCGTCCGCGGACGGCGGGCGGCGCCGACTACAATGCGGTGCACGCGACTGGCGCAGTCAAGGTGGAATCGACCACCGGGGAGCGAACGCAGTCCGCACACCGCGCGCCTGGGTGTACGGGCCCCCGTCGGCCGGGGGCGACCGTACCGGGGCCTCCGGCGAGAGCAGCGCGGAGGTCGTCATGCACGAACCGGCCATCGCCCGTCTGCGGGCGCAGGATCCCGACATCGCCGGCCTGGTCGAGGCCGAGGCGCGGCGCCAGTTCGAGAAGCTGCGCCTGATCGCCTCGGAGAACTACGTGTCGCCCGCCGTCCTGGAGGCCACGGGCAGCGTCCTGACCAACAAGTACTCCGAGGGCTACGCGGGCCGCCGCTACTACGAGGGCCAGCAGAACATCGACCCGATCGAGCTGCTGGCCGTCGACCGGGCCAAGCAGGTCTTCGGCGTCGAGCACGCCAACGTGCAGTCGTACTCGGGCTCGCCCGCCAACCTGGCAGTCTACCTGGCGTTCCTGGAGCCCGGCGACACCGTCATGGGCATGTCGCTGCCGATGGGCGGCCACCTGACGCACGGCTGGTCGGTGTCGGCGACCGGCAGGTGGTTCCGGCCCGTCCGGTACGGGGTGCGCGAGGACACCGGCCGCATCGACATGGACCAGGTCCGCGACCTGGCCCGCGCGGAGCGGCCCAAGCTGATCTGGTGCGGCGGCACGGCCGTCCCGCGCACCATCGACTTCCCCGCGTTCGCCGAGATCGCCCGGGAGGTCGGCGCGGTGCTGGCCGCCGACATCGCGCACATCGCCGGGCTGATCGCGGGCGGCGCCCACCCCTCGCCGGTCGGCTGCGCCGACGTGATCACCACCACCACGCACAAGACGCTGCGGGGGCCGCGCGGCGCCATGATCATGTCGACGGCGGAGCACGCCAAGGCCGTCGACAAGGCCGTCTTCCCCGGCCTGCAGGGCGGCCCGCACAACCACACCACCGCCGCCATCGCGGTGGCGCTGGGGGAGGCCGCGCGGCCGGAGTTCGCCGAGTACGCCCGCCGCGTCGTCGCGAACGCCAAGGCCCTGGCCGCCGCGCTGGCCGAACGCGGGTTCGACCTGGTCTCCGGCGGCACCGACAACCACCTGATCCTCATCGACCTGACCGGCAAGGGCGTGCCCGGCAAGCCCGCGGCGCAGGCCCTCGACCGGGCGGGCATCGAGCTGAACTACAACACCGTGCCGTTCGACCCGCGCACGCCGTTCGACCCGTCCGGGCTGCGGCTGGGCACCGCCGCGATCACCACGCGCGGGCTCACCGAGGAGGCGATGCCGCAGATCGCCGCGTGGATCGACGAGGTCGTCCAGGCGACGGCGAAGGAGGACGAGGCGGTGCTCGCCCGCGTCGCCGGCGAGGTGCGCGAGCTGATGGCCGGCTACCCGATGCCCGGCTGGGCGCCCGCTCCCTGACCGGAGCCCGCGCGGCGCAGCACCAGGATCATCCGCCACGCGTCCGGGGCGGTGACGGGCACGTCGCCGAAGTCGCCGTAGCGGGCCGCGATCTCCAGTGCGCCCGACAGGCGGACGGCCGCCTCCACCTCGGTCGCCGACCAGAACCGGTACGGCACCACGTCGCGGATCACCCGGGTCGTCCCGCCCTCGGCGACGGTGACCGTGACGTGGTCTTCGGAGATCTGGGTGACGGGGTCGAGCCGGTCGGTCGGCTCGCCCCACCGTACCGTGACGTGCACGCCGTCGCGTTCCACCGTCCACCCGGTGCTGACGCTCGGCTCGTCGGACAGCCGGTCGCGCGGATGCGACATCTCCACGATGTACACGCCGTCGCCGGCCAGGTGCTCGGCGACCCGGTCCAGGTGGGCGGTGAACGCGTCCAGCGTCATGAGGTGGGACGTGGAGTCCAGCATCGTCACCACCAGGTCGAACCGGCGGTCCAGGGCGAAGGCGGTCATGTCGTCCCGGACCACCCGCAGGTCGACGCCGGCGTCCTTGGCGGCCCGCTCGGCGTACGCGCACATCGCCGGGTTGATGTCCAGGGCCGTGGCCTCGACGCCGCGGCGGGCGAACTCGCGGGCGTGCTCTGCGGGCCCGGCGGCCAGCTCCAGCACGGTGCGGACGGCGGCGCCGCCGTCGCGGTGCCGCGCGCACCACGCCAGCAGCGCGTCCACCTCGGCGGGCACGTCCCGGAACGCGCACGCCAGCTCGTAGGCCCGCGGATCGTCGTAGATGCCGGTCACCCGGCCATCCTGCCACCCCGGGGCCGGTCAGCGGGACGCGGCGGCCGCCGCGCGGTCGGACGGGGCGGCGTCCCGGCCGTCCAGGCGCAGCCGAACCTCGACGACGCCGGGCTCGTCGGTGCGCCGGACCCGTCCGCCCAGCGACATCAGCAGCCGCAGCACCCGCCGGTTCTCGGCGAGCGCGGCGGCCCGCAGCTCCACCAGTCCGCGCTCGCGGGCCAGCACCACCAGCAGCTCGGTGAGGGCCCGGCCGAGGCCGCGCCCCTGCCAGGCGTCCGCCACCAGGAACGCCAGCTCGGCCACGCCCGGTTCGAGCACGTGGATCAGGTGCGCCAGCGCCAGCAGCGACCCGTCGGGCCCTTCGGCGACCAGCGTCAGCCCGTGCGCGGGGTCGGTGAAGTCCCGCATCGCCCTCGGGGGAGGGGCGGGCGTGGCGCTGAAGTAGCGCATGCGGCGCGACTCCGGCGAGCACCGCGCGTGCAGGTCGAGGACGGCGTCGGCGTCCCGCGGCCGGATGGGGCGCACCACCGCGCGCGTGCCGTCGCGCAGCACCACGGTCCGGGAGGCCGGGGCCGGGGAGGGCGCGGGCAGCGCCGCGCGCACCAGGGCGTCCGCGCGGGCCGCCTCGGTCGCGGTGAACGGCAGGCCGTAGCGCCGCAGCCGCACCGCGCGGCGCTCGCCGACCGGGACGGTCAGCACGTCCGGCGCGCCGTCGTCGTCGGCGGGCCCGGTGATCCAGGACGCCTCGTGCGCGCGCAGCAGCTCGGCCAGCACCTCCGGCAGGTCCTGCGGCCGGGCGCACAGGCGCGCCGCCAGCGTCAGCGCCCGCGTCGGCTCGTCGACCAGTTCGCGCGGGCGCGCGGGCACCACGGCGGTGCGCGCCCCGCCCGCCGCGGCGATCGCCTCGGCCAGCGCCCGCGCCGGCGGGGGATCCCCCGGGGCGGGGTCCGGGACGCTCACCACGAACTCGTCCACCACGCCGCCGGGACCGACCTGCACGGAGAGGCCGAGGATGTTGGCGCCCCGCTCGGCCAGCGCGGCGGTCAGCCGGGCCAGTCGGCCGGGCCTGTCCTCGATCTCGGTGCGGATTCTCAGCAGCGGCATGGGACGGTCCTTCCGCGGTCGGGAGCGGGGCGTCTCCCAGCGTCGCCGCGGGTTGTTACATAACCGCTACGCCAGCATGTTCTGACGGTTTCAGCCGTGCCGCGGGTCTTGAGGAGCGTCCGCCCAGCGCCTACCGTCGCGTAAGTGATCGACCCCCTGAGCGGCGAGGACATCCCCGGCCACCGGGTCCCGCCCGGCGGCCCCGGCTGGGACGGCGCGGACGACGCCGACGGCGGGGCGCGGCTGCCGCCGCTGTCCCCGGCCGTGCTGGACGACGCCCAGCGCCTGCTCTACGAGGCCGTCGCGGGCGGTTCCGACGGCCGAGAGGACGCCCCCGTCCGCCGCGTCGACCGGGACGGACGGCTGCTGGGGCCGTACAACGCGATGCTCTACAGCCCCCGCGTGGGCCTGTCGCTGCAGGAGCTGGGCGAGGCGCTGCGGTCGCGGATCTCCCTCACCCCCCGCGAACGCGAGATCGCCGCCCTGGTGGTGGCCGCGCACCGGCGCGCTGACTACGCGTGGTACGCCCACGAGCGCACCGGCCGGCGCGCCGGGCTGACCCCGCGGGAGATCGACATCCTGCGGGAGGGGAGGGCGCCGCTGCTGGCCGACGCGCGCGAACGGGTGGTGTACGAGGCGGCCCGGCAGCTGGCGGCCGAAGGCGACCTGGCCGACGCGCTGTTCACCGAGGCCGCCACCATCCTGGGGCGCGCCGGGCTGGTCGAGCTGGTCACCCTGGTGGGCTACTGCTCGACGCTCGCCCTGCACCTGAGGGTGTTCCGCGTCGGCGTGCCCGCGGGAGAACCCGCGCCCCGCTGGCCCGACGCCGACCCCGGATGACGCTGCGGGACCGTCGGCAAAGAATCGGCGAACCCGCATTTCGTCGCCGCTGCCGAGACCCGCGGAAAAGAGCGGGGCGGAGACGGCCTGATTCGGGCGTCTCGATATTCTCTTTCGGGCTCGATTGACATTCCGGATCCTTCTGGTATCTCTATTGACTGCTCCTGTCAGGATCAGACAAGCTCTGCGATGGATGGCATCGGTATCAGGATGGCCGCAGATGACCCGGACGAACCCGGCGGCGCGCGTCCGCGCCGCGCACCCCGCCGCATCTGACGACCGGCCCCGCCGGACGCGCCCCGAGAGGCGCGAGAGCGGGCCGGCGGACGCGCCGATCGGCGGTCCGGACGCGGCGCTCGTCGCCCCCTGCACCCTTTCGGCGGTCGACCGGTGAACCCCGCGGACCGGCGACCTGCGACGCCCCGGGCCCTGCGGTCGGTGATGTGAGAACGGACGACCTGATACGGCGCGCCGCAGCCGCGGAACGCGACGCGGCACTTCTGTCGGAAGTGCGGGAACGGCGGCTGCGTGCAGTTCTTTCGGCGGCCGCGGGATCACGCGCCGACCGAAATGGCGCCGACATGATGCGGGGCGCCGCGCCAGAGACGGACCTTTCGCCATGGGAGGCGTTGCGCCGTCTCGCGGTGCGAAGCCGCGATCGGAAGCGTTCCGCCGCGGCGGACGCGTCGGCCGCCGCGCCCGGCGCGGCCACTGTGATCCCCGCCGCGCCCGGCGCGGCCACTGTGATCCCCGGCGCGCGCGAGGCCGCGCTGGAACGCGCCGCCATCGACCGCCGCCTGTTCGACTCCTTCGGGCTGCCGCGCTCGTTCACCTCCGCCGTCGTGGTGCCGTCGCGCGGGCCGCGGGCCGCGGGGCCCGGGATCGGCGACCCGGACGTGCGGCACCGGCGCCTCGGGCTGCGCGAGGCGCAGGCCTGGCTGGCGGAGGGCAGGCGGCCGGGCGACCTGGTCGTCGGCACGCCCGCGGTGTGCGAGGCGCTGCGCGCGGCGGCCGACCGGGCGGGCCTCGACATCGCGTTCGCGTCGTCGTGGGACCTGTCGCGGCCGACGCGCGCGCTGCTCGCCATCGACCACGACGGCCCGCCGGAGGCGCCCGCGGAGCTGTACGTCGCGGCGGAGCTGACCGCGCCGATCGCCGTCCGCCACCCCGACTGCCCGGCGATGCACGTCAACGCCGACGCCGTGCACGTGGAGGTGCTGCACCCGCGGACGCGGCGGCCCGTGCCGCCGGGCACCGCCGGGCTGCTGGTGCTCACCGACCTGCTGAACACCGCCGCGCCCCTCGTGCGGTACGTCGTCGGCGACGTCGGCGCTCTGGTGGACCCCGAGGGCACCTGCGACTGCGGCCGCGTCACCCCGCGGCTGCTGCTGTTGGGGCGCGTCGCCGCGCCCGACGGCGTCACCGCCCGGCTCACCGTCGACGTCGGGCCGCGCGGAATCGTCCGGCACGTCCGGCGCCTCCCGGCCGCGCTGAGCGACCTGGTGCCCGACGGCGGGCTGTGGCTGTCGGCCGCCGAACGCCACCCGCTGACCGCCGGGGCCGACCGGACCGCGGCGGAGACGGGCGATCCGCGGGTGCGCGCACCGCGCCCGCGGACGGCGCCGTCGGCGCGGTCGGCGGCGCCGCGGGAGCGGGCGTGACGCCCTCGGCGCCGTCCCCCGCCGCCCCCCGCGCGCCGCGCGCCCGTCACGATCACGACGTCGTGAACGAGGAGCTCCGATGCGTGCATCCGACGTCCCCGTCCGGGGCCCGCGCCGCCGCGGACAGGCGGCGCCGACCGGCGCGGGCGCGGCGGTCCGCGCCCGCGGTGTGATCGTCCGCGACGTCGCCGAGCCCCCGTGCGTCCGGACGCGCCGCGGCCCGATCGGACGGATCCGCGGGCGGGACGCATGAACACCTTGCGCGTCGCGGTGTTCACCGCCGCGGGGACGGCCGCGGAGCTGGCCGACCGGATCGCCGCGGCGCTGGAACGGCACGCCGACCTGCTGCGCTCCACCGTGACCGTGCGCTGCTACCGGGCCTCGGACATGCTGCTGGGCCGCCATCTGGTGACGGGCGAGCTGATCACCCGCCGCTGGCGGCCCGTCGAGGCCGCGGCCTGCGGGAGCGACGCCGCGGCGGTCGTCGAGCGGTTCGCCGGCGAGCTGGTGGAGCGGGTGGCGCTGTGCGCCTACGAGCCGCCGCGGGCGGTCGAGGGCGTCAGCGAGAGCGAGCTGCGCGCCCAGGGCGATCTGGCCGTCTTCGACGTGCGGTCCTACCTGGGCGAACCGCTGGACCCGCGGGCCTGGCCGTTCCCCCGCTACGACCCGGACCGCCCCGTCGACTGGACGATCGCCGACGACCTGCTGACCGGCCGGCCGGTGTACCTGCCCGTCGCGCTGTGCGCCGCCGGGGGAGGCCGGTCTGGGGAGGGGCGCGACGTGCCGCAGTGGTGCGAGCTGACCGCCGACGGCACGGCGGCCGGGCCCGGCCGGGCCGTGGCGACCGCGCACGCCGTGCGGGAGCTGTACGAGCGGGACGCGCTGCGCCTGGCCTGGTACACCGGCAGCCCGCTGCGCCCGGTCCGCGAACCGTCCTGGTGGCGCGAGGACCGGGCGGCCGACGAGGCCGCCGGCTGGCGGACCGAGTTCTTCGCGGGCGCCACCCGGCTGGGCGTGCCGTTGTGGGTGGTGCTGACGCGGAACCTCCGTTCGCCGATGTACGCCATCGGCAGCGCGTGCGACGAGGACGCCGAGGACGGCCAGCGCCACGCGCTCGACGAGGCGCTGCAGGGCCGCCTGTACCCGTGGCTGCGGGGCGGCGACCGGACCCGCGGCGGCAGGCCCATCCGCA
Organism: Actinomadura viridilutea; assembly: GCA_003001795.1. Classification (GTDB taxonomy): domain Bacteria; phylum Actinomycetota; class Actinomycetes; order Streptosporangiales; family Streptosporangiaceae; genus Spirillospora; species Spirillospora viridilutea. The sequence continues at coordinate 116,551 of PVNI01000007.1, forward strand.
CGTTCCGCGATCATGTCGACTACTACAGCGACCCCGCGCGCATCGGCGAGCTCGACGCGGTGTTCCCGCGCGCCGGGGGCGGGACGGCGGCCGTGCGCGGGGCCGCGTCCGTGCCGGGACAGGGGCCGCGGCACGGGCCGGACCGGGGGCACGGCCGCCGCGCCTGGCCGGACGGGTGCCCGGAGGTGCCCGACCTGCCGGTGGAGGGGCTCGGCGGCGCCGTCCGCCTGCGCCTGCTGCGCGGGCCGGACCTTGAGGTGGTGCGGATCCTGCATCCGCGGCTGCAGCCGATCGAGGCCGCCCACGCGGCGGCCCGCCTGGTCGGCTGGGCCCGCACGAGCGCGGCGCGAAAGAGCGGACTGCGCGCGGCCCCGGCCCCGTTCGCCTAGGCCCCGGCGTCGCGTCCGCGGGCGCCTGGGTCAGCCCTGGTGGCCCTCGACGAACCGGGTGAGCAGGGCGGCGAACTGCCGCCGCTCCTCGTCGGTCCAGTCCTTCATGGCCTGGGCGATGTACGTGTGCCGCGTCCGCCGGGCCGCCTCGACGACCTCGCGTCCGGCGTCGGTCAGTTCCAGCCGGATGCGGCGCCCGTCGCGCTGTGAGGCGACGCGCCGCACGTACCCGGCCTTGACGGCCTCGGCGACGATCCGGCTGCCCCGCGAGGGGGCCACCCCCAGCCGCTCGGCGACCAGCCCGACGTTCATCTCCTGACCGGGCCGGTCGGGGCCCTCGTCCACGACGTCCACCACGTGCAGCACCTGCACGTCGACCGGCAGGTTGTGCTCGCGGATCGCGGCCTTGCCCAGCCGCCGGCGGGCCATGCCGCGGCGCAGCCGCACCATGCCGCGCTCGACCGCGGCCAGCGGGTCGTCCGGTCCCGGGTTCACGCCTGGCGAGTCTAGCCCAGGCGATTGCGCCCGGCATCTATGTGCTTTTAGCATCTAGTTGCTTAACGCAAGTATATGCGAGGTGCACATGTCTTCTCCGGAGATGACCCCGCGGCGCCGGCTGTGGGCGTTCGTCGCGCTGATGCTGGCCGGGCTGATGGCGTCGCTGGACGCCACCGTGCTCGGCACCGCCCTGCCGACGATCGTCGGCGAGCTCGGCGGGCTGGACCGGATCGCGTGGGTGTCGACCGCCTACGTGCTGGCCACCAGCGTGACCGTCCCGCTGTCGGGACGGCTCGGCGACCAGTTCGGCCGCAAACCGGTGCTGCTGGCCGGCCTGGCGCTGTTCCTGGCCGGCTCGGCCGCCTGCGGCGCCGCCCCGTCCATGGACTGGCTGATCGCCCTGCGCGCGGTGCAGGGCGCGGGCGCCGGCTGCCTGCTGGCCTCGCTGTTCGCCGTCACCGGCGAGCTGTTCGAACCGCGCGAGCGGGCCCGCTACCAGGGCTGGTCGGCGCTGAACTTCGCCGTCTCCAGCATCGCCGGGCCGCTGGTCGGCGGCGCGCTCACCGACCACGCCTCCTGGCGCTGGGCGTTCTACGTCAACCTGCCGCTCGGCCTCACCGCCGCCGCCGTCCTCGTGCCGGTGCTGCGGCTGGCGCGCCCGCGCGGCCGCGCCCGCGTCGACTACCCGGGCATCGTGCTGCTCGGCGCCGCCGCCACCTGCTTCACCCTGCTCACCAGCTGGGCCGGGACGCGGCACGCCTGGGACTCGCCGGTCGTCCTCGGCCTGGCGGCGGCCACGGCGGTGCTCGCCGCCGTCTGGGCGGCGGCGGAGCGGCGCGCGGCCGAGCCGATCATCCCGCCGCGGCTGTTCCGCGACCGCTCGTTCGCCGTGGCGAGCGCGGTGGCGCTGGCCGGCGGCGCGACCGGTTTCGGGCTGGCCACCTACCTGCCGATGTTCCTGCAGACGGTCGGGGGAGTGCGCGCGACCGGCTCCGGACTGCTCCTGCTCCCGATGACGGCCGGGCTGGTGCTCGCCTCGATCGCCGCCGGCCAGTACATCTCCCGCACCGGCCGCTACCACCGGCTGCCGGCGCTGAGCATGGCGCTCAGCGCCGCCGGGATCGCGCTCATGGCCACCATGGACGCCCGCACCTCGCCGCTGACCGCCGGGCTGTTCATGGCGGTGCTGGGCCTGGGCGCGGGACTGTCGCAGCAGGTCGTCGTGCTGATCGCGCAGAACTCCGCGCCGCCGCGGGACCTGGGCGCGGCCGGTTCGGCGGTGTTCGCGTCCCGGATGGTCGGCACCGCGGCGGGGACGGCGGTCTTCGGGGGCGTCCTGTCGGCGCGGTTCGCCGCCGAGGCCGAACGGCGCGTCCCGGCCGGGGCCGCGCCCGCGTTCGACGACCTGGCCCGGCCCGACGTCCTGGACGGCCTGTCCGCGCCGGTGCGCGACGGCGTCGCCGAGGCCTTCGCGCACGCGTACACGGCGCTGTTCGCGACGGCCCTGGTGCCGGCGCTGGCGGGCCTGGCGGCCGCTCTGCTGCTGCGGAACACGCCGCCGGCGGTGCGCAGGCCCCCCGGCGCCCTGGACGCTACTTCACCTCGCGCCGCGTCAGCCGGACCAGGCCCGCGATCAGGGGGATGAGCAGCCACACCGCCAGCGACGTGCCGACCCGCGCCCATTCCTCCAGGGTGATCCCCTCCTCGAGGAGCGCGTTGAGGGTGCGGTTGGTGTCCAGCCAGCCCGCCGCGTCCCTCAATGCGTCGACCGTCTCGGTCAGCGTGGTCCAGGCGGTCGGCAGCGCGAAGTACAGGACGATCGCCAGCGGCGCGTTCATGAACAGCATTCCGAACGCCATGCCGGAGTAGACGCTGATCATCGCGAACAGCAGCGTGGTGGCGACCACCGACGGCCGCATCGTCCACGCCGCGTCCGAACGGCCGGTCGCCTCCGCCAGGCCGCGGCCCGCCGCGGCGACGGCCAGCGCGGCGGCGACGCACAGCGCGGCCAGCGCCGTTCCGGCCGCCAGCTTCGCCGCCGCCACCCGGTGCCGCTCCGGGACGAGCGCGAAGGTGGTCAGCGCGGTGCGCTGGGACCACTCGCCGGTGACCGACAGGATGCCCAGCACCGGCAGCAGGAACGCCGCCCCGGTCAGCGACGCGGAGAAGAACCCCGCCAGCGTCCGCTCGTGCTCGGGCGCGGCGAACAGCACCACCGGCGTCATCGCCGCGGCCGTCAGGGCGATCACGATGAGCAGCCAGCGGCCCGACCGGGTGTCGGTCGTCTTGCGCAGCTCGACCAGCGTCAGCCGGGCCAGGGACGGGCGGGCGGGTTCGGTGAGCGGCGCGGTCGCGGCGGTCATCGGGCGGCCTCCTCGACGGCGGGCGCGGACGCGGCGGCCCCCGTCCCGGCGGTGAGCGACAGGAACAGCTCCTCCAGGCCGCCCCCGTCGGCCCGGCGCAGCTCCAGCAGGGCGACGCCGGCGCGGGCGGCGGCCCGGCCCACGTCGCCGGCGGCGGCGTCCACCAGGAACGCGCCGTCCTCGGCGGTGCGGAAGGCCAGTCCGGCGGCGGTCAGCGCGGCGCCCAGGGCGGCGGGGTCCTCGCCGCGCACCCGGGTCCCGCCGTGCCGCGACAGCAGGTCCTCCTTGGCGCCCTCCGCGACGATCCGGCCGCCCGCGATCACCACGAAGCGGTCGGCCACCGCCTCGACCTCCCGCAGCAGGTGGGAGGACAGCAGGACGGTGCCGCCGCGCGCGGCGAAGTCGCGCAGCAGCGTGCGCATCCAGTAGATCCCCTCGGGGTCGAGGCCGTTGGCGGGCTCGTCCAGGATCAGCACGCTCGGGTCGCCGATCAGCGCCTGCGCGATGCCGAGGCGCTGGCGCATGCCCAGCGAGTAGCCGCCCACCCGCCGCCGCGCCGCCTTGTCCGCCAGGCCGACGAGCTCCAGCATCCGGTCCACCCGCGCCGCGTCCACCCCCAGCACCCGCGCGGTGAGGGCGAGCGTCTCGCGCCCGGTGCGGCCGGAGTGCTGCGCGGCGGCGTCGAGCAGCACGCCCACGTGCCGCCCGGGGTTGGCGATGCGCCGGTACGGGACGCCCTTGACGGTCGCCGAGCCCGCCGTCGGCGGCGTCAGCCCGCAGATCATCCGCATGGTGGTGGACTTCCCGGCGCCGTTCGGGCCGAGAAAGCCGGTGACCGTGCCCGGCGCGCACGTGAACGTCACGTCCGCGACCGCGGTCACGTCCCGGTACCGCTTGGTCAGACCCTTGACTTCGATCATGCCGACAGGCTGCCGCCCGGGCACGGCCCGCCGCGTCGGCCGATGGTCGAGGCGTCCGCGACCGAAGTCGGCACCGCCCCCGACGCTCGACGCGACCGAGACGCCGCCAGGACCGGGCCCGGCGCCGGAAGGCCTAAGACCAGTCGGCCAGGCCCGCGTCGTGCACCAGCAGGGCGATCTGCACGCGGTTGTTGAGGTCCAGCTTGGTCAGCAGCCGCGACACGTACGCCTTGACGGTCGCGACGCTCAGCGACAGCTCGCGGCCGATCTCGCCGTTGGTCTTGCCCTGCCCGACCAGCAGCGCCACGGCGCGCTCGCCGTCGCTCAGCCGGTCCAGCAGGGCCCGCGCCCGCTCCTGCCGCGGGTCCACCCCGGCGGCGTCGGCCACGTACGCCATCATCCGCCGCAGCACCGCCGGGGACAGCATCGGCTCCCCGGCCGCCACCTGCCGGATCGCCCGCACGATGTCCGGCGGCGGGGTGTGCTTGAGCAGGAAGCCGCTGGCGCCCGCCCGCATCGCCCGCAGGATGTGGTCGTCGGTGTCGAACGTGGTCAGGATGATGATCTCGGGCGGGTCGCGGCGGGCGCGCAGCCGCTCGGTGGCGGCCAGACCGTCCATCCGCGGCATCCGGATGTCCATGAGCACCACGTCGGGACGGTGCTCGTTGACCGCGGGCACCACCTCGGTGCCGTCGGCGACGTCCGCCACGACGGCGATGTCCTCGGCTCCGGACAGCATCATCGACAGACCCGCCCGGACCAGGGGGTCGTCGTCCACGATCAGCACGCGAATCGGGGCATCCATCATCGTCCACCCTAGGGGCCGCCGATCACCGCGACGGCAGGGGCAGCCAGGCCCGCAGGACGAAGTCGTTCTCGGGGGTGCGGCCGTGCTCCAGGCGCCCGCCCACCAGCTCGGCGCGCTCGCGCAGCCCGATCAGCCCGGCCCCCGCGCCGGGCAGCTCGGCGGCCCGCCCCACCGGCAGCGGGTTGACGATCTCGATGGTCAGGCCCGAATCGGCGGCCTCCAGCCGCACCTCCACGCGGCACCCGGGCGCGTGCTTGCGCGCGTTGGTGAGGCCCTCCTGGACGACCCGGAACGCGTGCCGCCCCACGCTCTCGGGCACGGACGCGGGGTCGGGGACGCGGTCGTCGAGGGTGACGGGCGTCCCGGTGCGGCGCGACTCCTCGACCAGGGCGGGGACGTCGGTCAGCGTCGGCTGCGGCCGTTCGGCGTCGGCGCCGTCGTCGCGCAGCACGCCGATCACCTCCCGCAGGTCCTCCATCGCCTGGTAGGCGCAGCGGCGGATCACCCCGGCCGCCTCCCGCTGCCGCTCGGTGGCGTCCTCCCCGAACTCCAGCGCCCCCGCGTGCACCGCCAGCAGCGAGATCCGGTGCGCCAGCACGTCGTGCATCTCCCGGGCGATCCGCTCGCGCTCCAGGTGCCGGGCCTCCTCCACGCGCAGCTGCTGCTGCTCCTCGGCCTGCCGGGCCCGCTCCTTCCACGACTCGACGAGCTGGCGGCGCGACCGGACCAGCATCCCGGCCGCCACCAGCACGGCGATGCCCAGCAGGAACACCGCCAGGGTCTCCCAGTACTCGCGCTCGGACCGCCAGGTGGAGTCCATGAACGCTACGGTGATCAACGCCGCCTCCGTCCCGGCGGCGGCGCACGCCGTCCACCAGGACCGGTGGACCGCGACGGTGAACAGCGCCAGCCCGAGCGGCCCCACCACGGCCGTGGAGAACAGCTGCCCCGCCATGAGCACCGCCCAGACCAGCAGGGGCCGGCGGCGGCGCAGCAGCATCAGCAGCGCCAGCGACGCGCCGCCGAACGCGACCTCGGCGGACAGCGGCGGGTCGGGGTCGTAGTCGGCGCGGGCGCCCAGCAACAGCAGGAAGCTCAGCAGGGCCGCGGCGGCCGCGACGGCGACGTCGTCGACCCACTCGCGGGAGGAGCGACGCAGCAGCACCCGACCCAACCTACCGGCCGCCTGTCGGGCCGCCCATGTCCGCAGGTCGATGCCGGAATCGACTTTCGTCGACGTCCGGCCGACCGGGAGGTCCGTTCCGGCGGTGCGACGGCGCCGGGCCCCGAGAGGACCCGGCGCCTTCGCCGAAACCGCCGTTACGGCGAGCTCATGCGGTCGATGCCCGGTGGCAGCTGCGCCGCGGCGGCCCGGTCGAGCAGGAACAGCGTCCGCTGCCGTCCCCGGGCGCCCGCGCCCGGCACCTGCATCGGCCCGGCCTCCGACAGCGCCAGCCGCACCGCCGGGGCCTTGGACCCGCCCGCCGCGACCACCCACACCTCGCGGGCCGCGCGGATCGCGGGCAGCGTCAGCGACAGGCGCGTCGGCGGCGGCTTGGGCGCGCCCCGCACCGCCACGACCGTCCGCTCCTCCTCGTACAGGGCGGGCATCTCGGGGAACAGCGACGCGACGTGCGCGTCCGGCCCGAGGCCCAGCATCAGCACGTCGAAGGACGGGACCGGACCGTGGTCCTCGGGGCGGGCCGCGGCGCGCAGCTCGGCCGCGTACCGCTCGGCCGCCGCCTCGGGGTCGGCGCCGTCCGGTCCGTCGGTGGACGGCATCGGATGCACCCGCGCCGGATCCACGTCCACATGGTCGAGCAGCGCCTTGCGGGCGCCGGTCTCGTTGCGCTCGGGGTCGCCGGTCGGCAGGAACCGCTCGTCCCCCCACCAGATGTCCAGCGCCCGCCAGTCGATCGCGTCGCGGGCGCGGCTCTCGGCCAGCTCGGCCAGCACCGCGGTGCCCACCCCGCCGCCGGTCAGCACCACCGACGCCGAGCCCCGCGCCGCCTGCACGTCGACCAGACGGGTGACCAGGCGGGCCGCCACCGCGCGGGCCAGCAGCTCCTGGTCGCGGTGGATCAGCACGGTCGGTGTGGTCATGCCCCCTCCGCTCCGGACGTCCGCGCCCCGTCGCCGGACGGCCCGGCCGGCCGCGCGGGCGCGGCGATCCCGCCGTCGGCGGCGGCGGCGAACTCCTCTCGCCGGTGCTGGGCGGCGGCCAGCTCCTTGGCGAACCGGGACGCCGCCTCCCGGTACACCTCGTCGGGGTCGAGCCGCCGCAGCTCCTCGGCCAGCAGCTCGGCCATCGGGCGGCGCATGAGCGACACCTGCCGGTCGGGCTGCCCGGGCCGCGTCAGCGTGGCCACCCGGCCGTCGGGGCGGCACACGACGATGTCGCCCTCGGTGGTGGCCAGCCGGACCCCGGTGATGCCCGGACCGTCGGAGAGCCGCCGCGTCACCGTCACGCCCAGCCGCAGCGACAGCCAGGCCGCCAGCAGCTCCGCGCTGGGGCTGTCCGGCTCGGCCGTCACCTCCCCGGAGAGGATCTCGCCGTGGGGCTGGTCCAGCGCGGCCGCCAGCAGCGACCGCCAGGAGGTCAGCCGGGTCCAGGCGAAGTCGGTGTCGCCGGGGGCGTAGACGTCGGCCAGCCGCGCCAGCGTGCCGAGCCGGTCGGCGGCGGCGTAGGAGTCGGTGACGCGGCGCTGCGCGAGGCTGCCGAGCGGGTCGCGGCTCGGCACCTCGGGCACCCTGCCGCCCGGCCACCACGTCACGACCGGCGTGTCCGGCATGAGCAGCGGGGTGACCACCGAGTCGGCGTGCTCGGCGAGCGGCCCGTACATGCGCAGCAGCACGGTCTCGCCGGGGCCCGTCTCGCCCATGCGGATCTCGGCGTCCAGCCGGGACGAGCTGCCGCGCGCGTCCCGGGAGATCACCGTCAGGACCCGGCAGGGGTGCTCGCGCGACGCCTCGGTCGCCGCGCGCACCGCGTCGTACTGCGCCGACTCGTCCGTCACGATGATCAGGGTGAGCACCATCCCGACCGCCGGGCCGCCCATCAGATGCCGGGCCTGCGTCAGCGCGTCCTGGATGCGGCGCGTGGTGGTGTCGGCCAGATCGATGTTCATCTCTTACAGTCGCCTCCATGCGCGCCCGTCGCGCGCCATCAGCGCGTCGGCGCTCTCGGGCCCGTACCCGCCGGACTTGTACTGGTCGATCTCGGGCTGGCTCGCCCAGTACTCCACCACCGGGTCCAGGATCCGCCAGGACAGCTCGACCTCCTCCTGCCGGGGGAACAGCGGCGGATCGCCGATCAGCACGTCCAGCAGCAGCCGTTCGTAGGCCTCGGGCGAGGACTCGGTGAACGACTCGCCGTAGGCGAAGTCCATGTTGACGTCCCGCACCTCCATCGAGGAGCCGGGCACCTTGGAACCGAACCGCACGGTGATGCCCTCGTCCGGCTGCACCCGGATGACCAGCGCGTTCTGCCCCAGCTCCTCGGTGTCGGTCTCGGAGAACGGCAGGTGCGGCGCCCGCTGGAAGATCACCGCGACCTCGGTGACCCGGCGGCTCAGCCGCTTGCCGGTGCGCAGGTAGAACGGCACGCCCGCCCAGCGCCGGTTGCCGATCTCCAGCTTGACCGCGGCGTAGGTCTCGGTGCGCGAGTCGCTGGGGATGCCGTCCTCCTCCAGGTAGCCGCGCACCTTCACGCCGCCCTGCCAGCCGGCGGCGTACTGGCCGCGCGCGGTGGCCAGCGACAGGTCGTCGGGAAGGCGCACCGCCGACAGCACCTTGGCCTTCTCCGCGCGCACCGCCTCGGCGCTGAACGACACGGGCGGCTCCATCGCCGTCAGCGCCAGCAGCTGCAGCAGGTGGTTCTGGATCACGTCGCGGGCGGCGCCGATGCCGTCGTAGTACCCGGCCCGGCCGCCGATGCCGATGTCCTCGGCCATCGTGATCTGCACGTGGTCGACGTACGACCGGTTCCAGATCGGCTCGAACATCTCGTTGGCGAACCGCAGCGCCAGGATGTTCTGCACGGTCTCCTTGCCGAGGTAGTGGTCGATCCGGAAGATCGACTCCTCGGGGAAGACCCGGTGCACCGTGTCGTTCAGCTCGATCGCGCTGGCCAGGTCGTGGCCGAACGGCTTCTCGATGACCACGCGCCGCCACCCCTGGGACCGGTCGGCCAGCCCGGCGCGCTGCAGCTGCTCGACCACCTGGGGGAAGAACTTGGGCGGAATGGACAGGTAGAACGCGTAGTTGCCGCCCGTGCCGCGGGTCTGGTCGAGCTCCTTGACGGCCATGGCCAGCGCCTCGAACGCGCCCGGGTCGCTGAACTCGCCCGGCACGAAGTGCATGCCCTCGGAGAGGTGACGCCAGACGTCCTCCCGGAAGGGCGTGCGGGCGTACTTCTTGACCGATTCGTAGGCGATCTGCCGGAAGTCCTCGTGCTCCCAGTCGCGGCGGGCGAAGCCCACCAGCGAGAACCCCGGCGGCAGCAGCCCCCGGTTGGCCAGGTCGTAGATGGCGGGCAGCAGCTTCTTGCGCGACAGGTCTCCGGTGACTCCGAACAGGACCAGGACACAGGGCCCGGCCACCCGGGGCAACCGCTTGTCCCGCGGGTCCCGGAGCGGGTTGTGTGCGATGGTCACGTGGCGGCCCTCTCTTCCCGCACTATGCCGTGGACCGTTCCTGCCCACTGATTCATCCTGCTATCTCCCGTGGCCGCGCGCATTTCCCCGGGTGCCCCCCGTGCGCGGGCCGTCGTATCGGCTGGGTCTCGGGTCGAATGTCGGCTTGCTGGTTCGTGGTACGTGCGCTCGGCCGAGCCGAGCTCATGCCCCTCCCCGGGCGATGTCGAGCAGTCGGGCCAGGCCCGACCGGCGGTCGTGCAGATGGAGTCGGACTACCGGGCGCCCGCTCCGTCGCGCCGCCCGCGCCGCGGCCAGTGCCCGCGCCGGCTGCGCGGAGCCCAGCCGGCGTCGCCGTCCGGCGACCGGCACGTCGCAGCGGACGTTTCCGGTCAGCATCAGATAGACGCCCTTCTCCCGGCGGTCATTCCCGACCGCCGGGAGGCGGCGGCCCCAGCTGACCGTCACGGGCCGGGACGTGCGCGCGGCCATCACCCCGGCCAGCCGCCTGACCTGCGCGCCCTGCCCTCCGCCGCGGTCCGGGTCGAGGAACGCGACGATCGCCAGATGCCCGTCGTCGCCGACCCGCCAGACCAGCGCGTCCAGCAGGCCGGGCAGGTCGCGGCAGGCGGCCAGGTCGGGGTCGGCGGTGTGCGCCGCCACGGCCCCGCTCCCGTGCCCGTCCACGAAGACCGGTTCGCCGGCCTCGTCGGGGCGGCCCGGGCCGCCGGGGCCGGGGTCGTCGTCGACCTCCCCGTCGACCTCCCCGTCGACCTCCCCGTCGACTTCCTCGTGGACATCGTCGTCGGCCGTGCCGCCGGGCTCCCCGTCGAGCCCGGCGCCGCTCTCGCCGTCGGGACCGCCGACGAGATTACCGGCGAGATCGCCGGCGGGGTCGTCGGCGCGGACGGCGAACGGGTCCTCGCCCAGCAGGTGCGCGGCCACGGCCGCCGCGTACTCCCAGACGACCAGCTGCGCGGCGAGCGGCCCGGAGACGGTGACGTCGTCCTGGCGGGGCCGCCCGTCCACGGTGACCAGGAACAGGTCGTCGTCCGGCAGCACCGGCAGGCCGCCGTGCTGGACGACCGGCAGGAGCCGTCCGCGCGTCGCCCCGGCGAGCAGGGGAGCGATCCAATCGGCCGTCTCCGGCGGCCGCGCCGAGTACCCGCCCAGCACGACCGTGGCGCGGCCCGCGCGCGCCGCGCCGCCCAGGATCGCGCCCAGCACCAGCCCCGGGTTGTTCTCCGGGCGGGTCAGGGCGGGCAGCACCGCGGTCGCCCCGTCCAGCACCGCCGCCACGTCCGCACCGGCCAGGCCCGCGGGGACCAGCGCGTACGGCGACAGCGCCCCGAACACCGTCGGCGCCGGCGCCTCGACCACCGCGTGCCCGGCCTCGGCGGCGAGCTCGGCGGCGCCGCCGCCGGCGGGGGCGACGGTCACGAACCGCCGCGCGATCTGCGCCGGGGACAGCCCGATCTCCCGGAACAGCGCCGCGAAGTCCCGGCTCAGCACGCCGGCGTCCGCGTCGTCGCCGGCGACCACGACGAGCGTGCGGCCGAGCCGCGCGCGGTCGGACGCCAGCCGCGCCACCGGCTCCGGGTCGGCGCTGTCGAACACCGTCAGCGGGCGGCCCTGCGCCGGCCGCTCCGCGGCCGGCCCGTCCGCGGCGCGCTCGGCCGCCCACTGCCGGACGATCACGTCGGCGGCGCGGGCCGCCGGGCCGCCGCCGAGCAGGGCCACCTCCGTCAGGCCCGCGTCGAGCGCCCGGCGCCGCAGCTCCAGGACGCGGTCGAGCACCGCCCGGGACGGGCCCGGCTGCCCGGGCCAGCACAGCCGCCGCCCCGGCCGCCGCGACCGCTCCGCCGCGGCCGACGCCCACAGCGTGGCGTCCTCCGAGGCCAGCCGGACGGCGACCTGGTCGATCCACAGCCGCCCCAGCATCCGCCGGGCCGCCTGGCGCACGGGATCGCGCGCGGTGACGGTGACTCCGCCCGAGACGACCGAGGTGTACTCGGTCACAGCCCCGTCCGTCCCACCGGCCCGCCCGGGCCGCCGCGGCGGCCGAACGCGGTCGGCCGCACACCGGTGCGCACGCCCGGCGCCGCGCGGACCGCCTCGATGAGCCGGGCCGCGCCCTCCACCGGGTCGCGCAGGTGCAGCCGGACCACGGGCAGGCCCCGCTGCCGCAGCGACCGCACCTCCGCCAGCGCCCGCGCGAGCTGCAGCTTCGCCAGCCCGTACGGGCGGCCCGGCACCGGATGGTCGGCCAGCGGGTCGTCCGGCGCCGGCTCCCCGGTCACGATCAGGAACGCGCCGCCGCCGGGGCCGTCCTTGTGGACCGGGCCGGTGGCGTGCGGGTACGCGGGACCCTGCCCGTACAGGACGGGACGGCCGCTGCGCCGGGCCAGCGCCGGCGCCAGGTACCGGCCGGAGATCTCCCCGGACACGTACGTGGCGACCGACACGTAGCCGTTCATCGGGATGTGCGCCAGCAGCGCGTCCAGCACCCCCTCCAGCCGGGACCCGCCCAGCGACGGCACGTCGGTGTGCACCTCGATCCCGCCGTCGACGAACGCCGGCTCGCCGGTCAGCAGCGGGCCCGTGCCCGCCGCCTGCAGCATCGTCGCCGCGTCGTCCTCGGCCTCCTGCACCACCAGGCTGCCGGGTTCGAACGGGTTGACGCCCATCAGCCAGCCCGCGACCGCCGTGGCGTACTCCCACAGCAGGAACTGCGCGCCGAGCGGCGCCCACAGCGACGTGTCGCACTCGGACGTCGCCTCGGCGCGCGGGTTGATCGCGATGCTGTGCACGTCCGGCCAGTCGCCGGATCCGCCGGACGGGTCGAACGCCAGCAGCCCGCGGCCGCGCTTGCCCGTCCCGACCGCCAGCAGCTGGGCGATCCAGGCGCTCAGCGCGGTGGGGCCGCCGGGCTCGCGCAGCATCACCTTGTCGCGCGGGCCGCCCTCGACGCCGCGCTGCGCGCAGCCGCCCAGGATCGCCCCGAGCAGCAGGCCCGGGTTGTCCTCCTCGCGGCCCAGCGACGCGGCCACGGTCGCCGCCTCGTCCAGCACCCGGTAGGAGTCGGCCCCCGCCAGCAGCGCGGGCACCAGCCCGTAGGCCGACAGCGCGCCGTAGTGGCCGGGCAGGTACGGATCGGTCAGCCCGATGCGGTAGCCGCACTGGCGGGCGAAGTCGTGCAGCGGGCTGCCGTGGTCGGTGATCACCAGGAAGCGGGAGGCGATCTCGCGCTCGGACAGGCCGTGCTCGCGGAAGGCCGCCATGAAGATCCGCCGGTAGGCGTCGCCCTCGATGGACACGCCCGGCTTGCTGGCCAGCACCACCAGCGTCCGGTCCAGCCGGTCCAGCGCGTAGCCGAGGGCGGCGGTGTCCCCGCCGTCCAGCACGGTCAGCCCGCCGGTCGGCGGCTCGGGCCGGCCGGCCGCGTCGGGCGCCGCCGACGGCCCGGTGGGGGCCAGCGGCCGCCCGGCGGAGGAGTGCGCCTCGACGATCGCCTGCGCGGGCAGCGCGTCGGCGCCCACGCCGATCAGCACGACGTGGTCCAGGCCGGAGTAGCGGGCCTCGGTGACCAGCGGCTCGATCTGGTTGAGCAGGCCGCGGGAGGCCACGGGCAGATCGAGCCAGCCCAGCCGGCTGTGGTCGACCGCACGGCGGCCCCACAGCCGCGGGTCCTTGGCGGCCAGCGCGCCGGGCACCCCGCAGCTCACCAGGTAGTCGCGCGCCTGCAGCGCCGCGTCCAGCACCTCGCCGCGCGTCAGTACGTCGAATCCGGACACCGTTCCTCCCGAAGCCCTATCGTTCCAGGAGAGAACGGGCATTGGCGACCCGGACGCGGATCTTCCGTCGCACCGGGCGGACCGGCCCGGCCGCCCGCGCCGCCGAGCGCGCGGGGCGGTTCAGTCGGTGAGCGCCGCGCACAGGCGGGCGATGCCCTCGGCGCGGTCGCGCAGGTGCAGGCGGACCGCCGGGCGGCCCACCGAGCGCAGCGCGCGCAGGTCGCCGAACGCCTGCGCCAGCTGCAGCTCCCGCAGGCTGTACGGCCTGCCCGGCACCGGCACGTCCCGCGACGCCTCCCCGGTGATCTGCAGGAACACCCCGTTCTGCGGGCCGCCCTTGTGGTACTGGCCGGTGGTGTGCAGCAGCCGCGGCCCCCACCCGAACGTGACCGGCGCGGGGCTCTTGCGGATCGCGTCGCCCCGCGCGGCCAGCAGCCGCCGGAGATCGGCCGCCGCCGCGTCGCCCTCCCGGTCCAGGTACGCCATGACGGCGAGGTAGCCGCCGTCGGGCACCGTCTCCAGCAGGGTCTCCAGCACGCCCGCCAGGTCGGTGACGCCCCGCACCAGCTCCTCGGGGGCGTGCACCTCCACCTCGTCGCACACCAGCGCCGGAACCCGGCTGATCACCGTGGGCGCGGCGCCCTCCTCGGCGCGCAGCAGCGCCGCGGTGTTGCGCTCCGACGCCTGCACGTCCGGCTGGTCGAACGGGTTGACGCCCAGCACCCGGCACGCCACCGCCGTCGCGTACTGCCACAGCAGGAACTGCGCGCCCAGCGGGCCGGACACGCTCAGCGCGGTCTCCTCGCCGAACGGCCCGCGCGCCCGCGGGTCGTCCGGGCGGGTGCCCAGCACGACGCGCCGCACGTCGTCGGCGGGCTGGAACCCCGGCGCGTCCACGTCCTCGACCACCACCGGCAGCAGGCCCCGGCCGTCCTTGCCGGTCGACTCGGCGACCATGTGCTCGATCCAGCCGTCCAGGCCCGCCAGCCCGGACCCGTTGTCGGCGATCAGCAGCTTGTCCCGGCCGACCAGCCCCGCCGCGCCGAGCACCGCGCCGAGCGCCAGCGCCGGATTGTCGTACGGCTGGGCCAGCGCCGGGACCAGCGCCGCCGCGTCCTCCAGCAGCCCGGCCACGTCCGCGCCCGCCAGCGCCGGAGGCGCCAGCCCGAGCGCCGACAGCGCCGCGAAGCGCCCGCCGACGTCCCCGGGGGAGGGCAGCAGCCGGTACCCGGCCGCGCCCGCGGCCTCCGCCAGCGGCGACCCGGGATCGGTGACGACCACGAACCGCCGGGCCAGGTCGGCGCCGGTGATCCCGGCGGCCGCGAACGCGGCCTCGAACACCCGGCGCAGCGCGTCGGCCTCCACGTTCCCGCCGGACGGGTCGGCGACCACCACGAGCGTGCGGTGCAGGTCGCCGTCCAGCGCCCGGCCCACCTGCAGCGGGTCCGTGGTGTCCAGCGCGGTCAGGGGCACTCCAGACGCGCGGGCGATCACCTCGGGGGCCAGCGCGGCGCCCCCCACGCCCGCCAGCACCACCCGGTCCAGGCCCGCGTCGCGGGCGGCGCCCGCCAGCTCCGCCAGCCGCGACGGCAGCGGCCGCGACCGCTCGGGCAGCCGCAGCCACCCGAGCCGCCGCGACGCCTCCGCCGCCGCGTCCGGACCCCACAGGGTCGGCTGGCCCGAGGTCAGGGAGCGCGGCACGCCGTCGGAGACCAGGCGCGACAGGACCGTCTCGCTCTCGTCGACGACGGCGCCCCGGATGGTGACCGAGACACCGCCCGCGGTCACCACCGCGGTCATGGCCGATACCCCCCGTTCCGGCCGTCGAGGACGCGACCGCCGCTCCCCGCCGTCACGCGCCGCCCCCGCCGGCCGCGCCGTCCCTCGACCGCGCGGCCTCCAGCTCGCGGCCGATCGTGCCGAGCAGCTCGTTCCAGGACGTCTCGAACTTCTCCACGCCCTCGTCCTCGAGCACCCGCACCACGTCGTCGTAGTCCACGCCGACCGCCTTGAGCGCCTCCATGTGCGCGCGGGCGTCGTCGTAGGCGTTCTGCACGGTGTTGCCGGGCACCTCGGCGTGGTCGGCGACCGCCTCCAGCGTGGCCTCCGGCATCGTGTTCACCGTGCCCGGGGCGATCAGCTGGTCCACGTAGAGGGTGTCGGGGAGGGTCGGGTCCTTCACGCCGGTGGACGCCCACAGCGGACGCTGCGGACGGGCCCCGGCGGCCTTGAGGGCCTGCCACCGCTCGGAGGAGAACTTCTCCTCGTACAGCGCGTACGCCAGCCGCGCGTTGGCCACGCCCGACTTGCCGCGCAGCTTCGCCGCCTCCGCGGAGCCGATCTTGTCGAGCCGCTTGTCGATCTCGGTGTCGACCCGGCTGACGAAGAACGACGCCACCGACGCGATCTGCGACAGGTCCCGGCCGTTCGCCCGGGCCCGCTCCAGGCCCTCGAAGAACGCGTCGACGACCTGCCCGTACCGCTCCAGCGAGAAGATGAGGGTGACGTTGACGCTGATGCCCTCGGCCAGCGCCGCGGAGATCGCGGGCAGCCCCTCCACGGTGGCCGGGATCTTGATGAGCAGGTTGGGCCGGTCCACCATCCACCACAGCGCCCGCGCCTCGGCGATCGTCTTCTCCGTCTCGCGGGCCAGCCGCGGGTCGACCTCGATGGACACCCGGCCGTCCAGCCCCTCGGTGCGGTCGTGCACCGGGCGCAGCACGTCGCAGCCCCACCGGATGTCGTAGGTGGTGATCGCGCGGACGGCCTCCTCCACGTCCACGCCCCGCACCGCCAGGTCGCGGACCTGGTCGTCGTACGCCGAGCCCTTGCTCAGCGCCTTGGCGAAGATCGTGGGGTTGGAGGTCACCCCCGTCACGTTCTTCTCCCGGACCAGCTGCTCGAGGTTGCCGGTGCGCAGCCGCTCGCGGCTGATGTCGTCGAGCCAGATGGACACGCCTTCGGCGGTCAGCCGCCGCAACGTCTCACTCATTCGTTCCTCCTGCTCGGGGGTCGCGATCGGGGATACGGCGCTCAGTTGCCGGTGGTCTCACCGCGGCCGGCGCCCTCCGCGTGCGCCTTGATCAGGCTGGCCTTGGCGGCCGCCACCACCCGCTCGGCGGTCAGCCCGAACTGCTCGAACAGCGTCCTGTAGTCGGCCGACGCCCCGAAGTGCTCCAGGCTGACCGACTCGCCCGCGTCGCCGATGTAGTCGCGCCACCCGAGCGCCACCCCGGCCTCCACCGAGACCCGGGCCAGCACCGACGGCGGCAGCACCTGCTGCTTGTAGGCGTCGTCCTGCGCCTCGAACCACTCCACGCACGGCATCGACACCACGCGCGTCGGCGTGCCCTCGGCCTCCAGGATCTCCCGCGCCTCCAGCGCCAGCTGCACCTCGCTGCCCGTGGCGATGAGGATCACCTGGGGGCGGCCGCCGCCCGCCTCGGCCAGCACGTACCCGCCCTTGGCGACGCCCTCGGCCGACGCCAGCCCGTTGCCGCGCTCGAACGTCGGCACCTTCTGCCGGGTCAGGCACAGCCCGGCCGGGCGGTCGCCGTGCTCCAGGATCGTGCGCCAGGCCACCGCGGTCTCGTTGGCGTCGGCGGGACGCACCACGTCCAGCCCGGGGATGGCGCGCAGCGCCCACAGGTGCTCGACCGGCTGGTGCGTCGGGCCGTCCTCGCCCAGGCCGATCGAGTCGTGCGTCCACACGTACGTCACCGGCAGCTTCATCAGCGCCGCGAGCCGCACCGCGGGGCGCATGTAGTCGCTGAACACCAGGAACGTCCCGGCGTACGGGCGGGTGCCGCCGTGCAGCGCGATGCCGTTGCAGATCGCGCCCATCGCGTGCTCGCGCACGCCGAAGTGCAGGTTGCGGCCGTACCGGTGGCCGGAGAACTCCTTGGTCTGGAACTCCTCGGGAATGAAGGACGGCTCGCCCTTCATCATGGTGTTGTTGCTCTCGGCCAGGTCCGCCGACCCGCCCCACAGCTCCGGAAGCACCGGCGCCAGCGCGTTGAGCACCTGCCCGGACGCCGCGCGGGTGGCCAGGTCCTTGCCCGGCTCGAACTCCGGCAGCGCCTTGGTCCAGCCGTCGGGCAGGCGGCGCTCGGAGATGCGGTCGTACTCGGCGGCGCGCTCGGGGTCGGCCTCCCGCCACGCCTTGAACTTCTTGCTCCACTCGGCGTGCAGCGCGCGGCCCCGGTCGGCGACCTTGCGGGCGTGCGCCAGCACGTCGGCGGGCACGTCGAACGTCTTGTCGGGGTCCAGGCCGAGGATGCGCTTGGTCGCGGCCACCTCGTCGGCGCCCAGCGCCGCGCCGTGGATCTTGCCGGTGTTCTTCTTGTTCGGCGCGGGCCAGCCGATGATCGTGCGCAGCGCGATGATCGACGGCCGGTCCGTCTCGGCCCGCGCGGCCTCCAGCGCGGCGGCCAGGGCCTCGACGTCCTCGTGGTAGTCGCCGTCCGCGGTCCAGTCGACGCGGTGCACGTCCCAGCCGTAGGCGGCGTACCGGGCCAGCACGTCCTCCGACATCGCGATCGAGGTGTCGTCCTCGATCGAGATGTGGTTGTCGTCGTACAGGACGACCAGATTGCCGAGCTTCTGGTGCCCGGCCAGGGCGCTGGCCTCGTGGCTGATGCCCTCCTCGATGTCGCCGTCGGAG
The DNA here is from genome assembly GCA_003001795.1 of Actinomadura viridilutea. Taxonomy (GTDB): domain Bacteria; phylum Actinomycetota; class Actinomycetes; order Streptosporangiales; family Streptosporangiaceae; genus Spirillospora; species Spirillospora viridilutea. Next base: position 134,620 of record PVNI01000007.1, read on the forward strand.
CAGAACGCCCAGATGGTGTGGTCGAACGGGGACGCGCCCGCCTCGGCGTCGGGGTCGAACAGGCCGCGCTCGCGGCGGGCCGCCATCGCCATGCCGACCGCGTTGGCGATGCCCTGCCCCAGCGGTCCGGTCGTGGTCTCCACGCCGGCGGTGTGCCCGTGCTCGGGGTGGCCGGGGGTGAGGCTGCCCCACTTGCGCAGCGCCTTCAGCTCGTCCAGCGTCAGCGGGTAGCCCGACAGGTAGAGCTGGATGTACAGGGTCAGGCTGGAGTGCCCGCAGGAGAGCACGAACCGGTCGCGGCCGGGCCACGAGGGGTCGGTGGGGTCGTGGCGCAGGAAGCGCTGGAAGAGGAGGTAGGCGGCGGGGGCGAGGCTCATCGCCGTGCCCGGGTGGCCGGAGCCCGCTTCCTCCACCGCGTCCATGGCGAGGGCGCGGATCACGTCCACGGCCCGCCGGTCCAGGTCGGACCACTCAAAGGTGCTGCTGTCCCCAGTCACGGAACGCCAGGCTCCTCTCGAACCACTGTCTCGATTTGTCGTGTGCGATAGGCGCATTGTCGTGTGCGATAGGCGCCGCTATCGCCCCGCCCCTGGGCAACGCGGCCCGGCCCGAGTGTTCTTCCCGCACGGTCCGGACCCGTCGCCGACCTGCGGTACGCACGTCGGCGGCGCGAACGCTCAGTCGTCCGCGGACGGCGTCCCGCCGCGACCGGTGAAGATCATGCTTCGCTGGTCCGAGCCTAGCGGACCGCCGTGCCGTCGCCGTTGACGTCCGTACAGGCGGCGGGGGCGTGCCGCCTTGTCGACCCTTGCCCGATCGCCTCCGGTCCTAACCCCCCGCCCGGGTGAACCGCCGGGGGACGCGGCCTCCCACGGACGCGCGGCGGCAGCCGCGGCGGCGCGTCCGGCGCCCCGGTGCGTGACCTCCGGAGGGGGCGGACTACAGTGATGGCGCGGTCGCTCCCAGCGGCCGCGGTCGTTTCACCGGGCCGAGGTGCGACCCAGAACGCGGGGGCGCCGCCGGGGTGGTACGCGAAATCACATGCCTAGCCGAACGTGGACCGATTGTGACGGTGCTCAGTAACAAGTACGCGGTCGATCTCGCGGACGAGATCCCGACCGAGACGCCCCCCGAGGCGCCCGCGGCGGCCCCGCGGATCACGGCCCGGCGGCGGCCGCTGCCCGAGCTGCTGCGGGCCTACGTGGCGCTGACCAAGCCCCGCGTCATCGAGCTGCTCCTGATCACCACCATACCGGTGATGTTCCTGGCCGCCGGGGGCGTGCCGCCGCTGGGCACCGTGCTGGCCACGCTGGCGTTCGGCACCCTGTCCGCCGGCGCCGCCAACGCGATCAACTGCTACATCGACCGCGACATCGACGCCAAGATGCGCCGCACCCGGCGCCGTCCGCTGGCCCGCGCGCAGGTGAGCCCCGCCGAGACGCTCGTCTTCGGCGTCGTCATGGCCGTGGCGTCCACGGTGGGCTTCGGGCTCGCCGTCAACGCGCTCGCGGCGGGGCTGTCGGCGTTCGCGATCCTCTTCTACGTCTTCGTCTACTCGATGCTGCTCAAGCGGCGCACCGCGCAGAACGTCGTCTGGGGCGGCATCGCCGGGTGCATGCCGGTGCTCATCGGCTGGGCCGCCATCACCGGCGACCTCGCCTGGACCCCGTTCGTGCTGTTCGGCGTCGTGTTCCTGTGGACGCCGCCGCACACGTGGACGCTCGCCATGCGCTACCGCGAGGACTACGCGGTCGCCAAGGTGCCCATGCTGCCCGTCGTGGCCGGCGAACGCCGGGTCGTGATCGAATCCCTCGTCTACACCTACGCCACGGTCGCGTGCTCGCTGCTGCTGTGGCCGGTGGCCGCCATGAGCCCGGTGTACGGCGCCGTGGCCGCCGTGCTCGGCGCGGTGTTCCTCGCGGAGGGGCACCGCCTGCTCAAGGCCGTCCGGGCCGGAGTGACGGGCGTGCACCTGCGTCCGATGCGCTTCTTCCACCTGTCCAACGTGTACCTGGCGCTGCTGTTCACGGCCGTCGCCGTCGACCCGCTGCTGCACTGACGATCCGCGGCCGGACGGCGCGCGCTTAGCGCTCGGTCCACCGGCCGGTTACGCTCGCGAGCATGGCACCCGTAGACCCCAAGGCGGTGCTCGAGGGACGGATCCCCGGGCGCCCGCCGATCGGCCTGATCGTCGGGCTCACCGCCACCTCGCTGTGCGCCTTGGTGGCGCTGGGCGCCACCGCCCTGTACGGCGGGGCCGGCTTCTGGAACGGGCTGATCCTGGCGGTGCTGCCGATCCCGCTGCTCATCGCGCTGATGCTCGGCCTGGACCGGCTGGAGCCCGAGCCGCCGCGCACGCTGGCGTTCTCGTTCATGTGGGGCGCGGGGGTCGCCGTCCTCGGGGCGCTGGTCCTCAACACCGTGGGCATGGTCTACGTCACGGTGCCGATCTTCGGCGAGGCCGAGGGGCACGTCGTCAGCGCCGTGGTCGGCGCCCCGGTGATCGAGGAGACCCTCAAGGGCGCGGTGCTGTTCGGCCTGCTGTGGTTCCGCCGCAACGAGATCGACGGCGTCGCCGACGGGCTCATCTACGCGGGCATGGTCGGCCTCGGGTTCGCGATGGTGGAGAACGTCACCTACTACATGCGCGCCTTCGAGGAGGGCGGCGCGCACCAGCTCGGCGCCGTCTTCGTGCTGCGCGGGGTCGTCTCGCCGCTGAGCCACCCGCTGTTCACCTCGATGACCGGCCTCGGCGTCGCCTACGCCGCCACGCACCGCCACGGCCGGCTGATCGTCCCGCTGCTGGGCCTGTTCGGGGCGATGCTGCTGCACGGGCTGTGGAACGGCGCCGCGACGTTCGGGCTGGGCGGCCTCGCCGTGGTCTACGTCCTCGACTTCTTCGTCCTGCTCGTCCTGATCGTCCTGGTGGCGGTGGAGCGGCACGGCACCGTCCGGCTCATCGAGCGGTACCTGCCGATGTACGCCGGCACCGGGCTGGTCACGCCGCAGGACGTGCAGATGCTGCGGTCCATGGCGTCCCGGCGGTACGCCCGGCGCTGGGCGCGGATGGTCGGCGGCGCCGGCGCGGCCCGCGCCATGGCCGACTACCAGCTCGCCGCCACCGAGATCGCGCTGCTGCACAAGCGCGTCGAACGCGGCGTCGCCGACCCGCAGTGGTTCACCGCGCGCCGCGACTCGCTGCTGCATCTGATGGCGCTGGCCCGGCAGGCGTTCCTGCGGACGCCGCCGCCGACCGCGCCGCCGTGGGGCCCCTCCGGCTTCGTGCCGCCGCACGGCCCCTACGGCCTCTGACGGGTTGCGGCGGGGGCGGATCGAGGTCGCCGGAAGCCGCCAATACGATGAGGACGTGTCCGATCGAGTGCTGTCCCCGCTGATCCGAGCCCGTGACGCCGTGTGGCGTCCCACCGCCGCGTCGCTGCGGCTGCTCGCCCTGCTCAGCGTGATCGGCAACGCGGTCATCATCGCCACCGGCGGCGCCGTACGGGTCACCGAGTCGGGTCTGGGCTGCCCGAAGTGGCCCAAGTGCACGGGCGACAGCCTCGTCCCCACGCACAGCCCCGAGCACCCGGCGGTCAACATGGCCATCGAGTTCGGCAACCGGATGGTGACCTTCCTGGTGCTGGGCATCGGCCTGCTGGTGTTCGTCGCCGCCCTGCGGCTGCGGCCCCGCCGCCGCGACCTGGTGCTGCTCGCCGCGGCCCAGCCGCTCAGCGTCGTCGCGCAGGCGATCATCGGCGGCATCGTGGTGCTCACCGAACTGCACCCGGCGTCGGTGTCGCTGCACTTCCTGCTGTCGCCCGCGCTGCTGGTCTTCTGCGTGGCGCTGTGGGTGCGCGCCGGGGAGGGGGACGCGCCGCCGCGCGCCCTGGTCGGCCCGTGGGTCCGCCGCCTGGCCTGGGCGCTGACCGTCGCCACCGGCGCCGTCCTGGTCGTCGGCACCGTCGTCACCGGCACCGGCCCGCACGCCGGCGACGCCGACTCCCGCCGCTTCGGCTTCAACATCGAGGACGTCACCCGGGTCCACAGCCTCCTCGCGTGGACCACCGTCGCCCTCACCGTCGCGCTCCTGGCCGCGCTCCACCGGACGGACGCGCCACCCGCCGTGCGCCGCCTGGCCCAGGCGCTGTTCGCCTTGGAGCTGGGACAGGGGCTGGTCGGCTACGTCCAGTACTTCCTGGGCGTCCCCGCGCCGCTGGTGGTGCTGCACATGATCGGCTCCGCTCTGATGTGGATCGTCGTCCTCCGGCTTCTCCTCGCCGTCCGCGACCGCGGCTCCCAGCCCGCTCCGGCGCCCGCTCCCGGCCCGACCGAGGCTCCGCAGCCCGCCTGACCCGTCGGCGGCGCCACGGCCCGGGGGCGGCCCGGCGTCCGGTCCCGGCCGGGGGCGCGCCACGGCGGCGTGTCGTCGCGGAACTCCGGTTCGGCGCGTGGACACCGGCGGGGCGGCGTCAGCGCTTGCGGAGGAAGGCGCGCAGGCGGTCGAGGGGCCAGGTGTTGATGACGTCGTCGGGGGTCAGCCAGCCGCGCTGGGCGGTGCCGACGGCGTAGCGGATGTTGCGGTGGTGGCCGACCGCGTGGGCGTCGGTGTCGATGGAGAACTTGACGCCGAAGCGCTTGGCGCGGCGGATCAGGTCGGCGGGCAGGTCCAGGCGGTCGGGGAAGGCGTCGATCTCCAGGGCCGTGCCGGTGCGGGCCGCCGCCGTGAAGACCTCGTCCCAGTCGGCGTCGACGGGCGGGCGCTTGCCGAGGAGGCGGGCGGTGGGATGGCCGATCACGTGGACGTGCGGGTTCTCGCACGCCCGGACGAGACGGCGGGTCATCGCGGCCCGGTCCTGGGTGAAGTGCGAGTGCACCGACGCCACGCAGACGTCGAACCCGGCGAGGAACCCGGCGTCCCAGTCGACGCCGCCGTCCGGGTCGATGTTCAGCTCCGTGCCGTGCAGCAGCGTCAGCCGGGGGTGGCGCTCCTGCAGGGCGCGGATCGCCGCGCGCTGCGCCAGCGCCTTCTCGTCGGTCATGCGCTGCATGAACAGGTCGGGCGCGTGGTCGGTGACGGCGTAGTACTCCAGGCCGCGCCGCTCGGCCGCGGCGACCATGTCCTCCAGCGACGCGGTGCCGTCGGTCAGGTCGGTGTGGCTGTGCAGGTCGCCGCGCAGGTCCTCGACGGCGACCAGCCGGGGCAGCTCGCCGGCCAGGGCGGCTTCGATCTCGCCGCCGTCCTCGCGCAGCGGGGGAGGGATCCACGGCAGGCCGAGGCGGTGGTAGACCTCCTCCTCGGTCTCCGAGACGATGAGCTCGCCGGTGTCGGCGTCGAACAGCCCGTACTCCGACAGCTTCAGCCCGGCGCGCACGGCGATCTCCCGGGTGCGGATGTTGTGCGCCTGCGAGCCGGTGAAGTACTGCAGCGCGGCGCCCCACGACTCGGGCGGGACGACCCGCAGGTCGACCTGCAGGCCCTTGGCGGTGCGCACGGACGTCTTCTTCTCGCCGCGGGCGATGACCTCGGTGACGTACGGCAGCGCGGTGAACGCCTCCATCAGCGGGCCCGGGTCGCGGGAGGCGGCCAGGACGTCGACGTCCCCGATCGTCTCGCGCATGCGGCGCAGCGACCCGGCGTAGGCGCAGCGGGTGCACCCGGTGACCTGCGCCAGCCGCCCGACGACCTCCTCGGCCAGCTCGGCGGCCACGTCGATGAGGACCCGCTCGCCCGCCTGCCGCATCAGCTCGATGCCGCGCAGGATGTTCTCCTCGGTCTTGGCGCCGAAGCCCTTCAGGTCGCGCAGCCGCCCCTGGCGGATCGCCTCGGCCAGCTCGGGCACGGAGGAGACGCCGAGCGCCTCGTACAGGGCCATGGCCTTCTTGGGGCCGAGCGTGGGGATCGAGGTCAGGGCCCGCACGCCCGCCGGGATCTGCGCGCGCAGCTCCTCGACCTGCCGGATGGTGCCGGTGGCCAGGTAGTCGAGCAGCTTCTTGGCGATCGCGTCCCCGACCGCGGGGATCTTCTTCAGCCCGGCCAGGTCGAGCCCGGAGATGTCCTCGGGGTAGCCCGCGATCGCCCGCGCCGCCTTCTCGTAGGCCCGGATCTTGTACGCGTCGCCCCCGGTGATCGACAGCAGGTCCGCCAGCTCCTGGACGAGGTCGGCGGCCTCGTCGTTCGCCCGTGCCATACGGGCAGTCTAGGAGCCGGGTCCGACGGTCCGCGGCGCGGGCGCGGGCGGCGCCGCGGGCTCAGCGGATCGGCGCGACCGGACCGTCGGGACGCTCGTGGCGGGCCCGCACGACCTCCTCGACGATCTCGCCGACCCGCTCGGCGGACAGGGCGCGGAAGCCGTCGTCGGTGGCGACCGCGATGGAGGGGTAGATGCGCCGGGACCGGTCGGGGCCCCCGGTGGCGGCGTCCTCGTCGGCGGCGTCGTAGAGGGCGTGGACGCACACCGCGGCGGCGTCCCGCTCGTCCAGCCCGGGCCGGTAGAGCTTCTTCAGCGCGCCGCGGGCGGCGGGGGAGCCCGACCCCTCGGCGTGGAAGTCGCGCGCCTCCTGCGGGGAGCCGGTGATGTCGTAGGTGTAGATGCGGCCGCGGCCCTCGTCGGGGTCGTATCCGGCGAACAGCGGCACCACCGCCAGGCCCTGCATGGCCTGGGCGAGGTTGGCCCGCACGACGGCGCCGAGGCGGCGGGCCTTGCCCGCCAGCGACAGCCGCGACATCTCCATCTTCTCGTAGTGCTCCAGCTCGACCTGGAACAGCCGCACCATCTCCATCGCGAGGCCGACGGTGCCCGCGAACGCCACGATCGAGTACTCGTCGGCCCGCTGCACCTTCTCGAGCTCGCGGTAGGCGATCTCGTTGGCGCGGGTGGCGCGGCGGTCGCCGGCCATCATGACGCCGTCGGCGTAGGTCAGCGCCAGCACGGTGGTGCCGTGCGGCAGGTCGAGCGGCGCGCCGCCGTCGCGTCCCAGGCGGTTGACGGGCAGCAGATCGGGGGAGTGGGCGCGCAGGAAGTCGACGAACGACGCCGTCCCCGCCTCGAAGAACTCGGGCGGCAGTCCCTGGTCGTCTGCGCGGCCGATCAACGGCGGCTCCTTTCGGTTCGTCCTGCGGATGATCCTTTCACGCGCCGGCGCCGCGTCGCCACCGCGGCGGCGGCTCAGGCGGACGGCTCCTCCTGGCCGCGGGTCGCGCCGACGCAGGCGATGATCACGCACCCGATCGCCGCCCACTGGCGGGCCGACAGCACCTCGCCCAGCAGCGCCACGCCGATCAGGGCGGCCACGGCCGGCTCCAGGCTCATGAGGACGCCGAACACCCGCGCGGGCATGCGCCGCAGCGCCTCGAGCTCGAGGCTGTAGGGGATGACCGACGACAGCAGGCCCACGCCGAACCCGAACAGCAGCAGCTGCGGGTCGATCAGCGTCCCGCCGCCCGAGGCGACCCCGAGCGGCATGATCGCCGCGGTGCCGACCACGCTGGCGGCGGCGAGGCCGGTGGAGCCGGGGAAGCGCCGCCCGGTCGCCGCGCTCAGCAGGATGTAGCCCGCCCAGCACACCCCGGCCACCAGGGCGAACGCGATGCCGACGGGGTCCATGTCGCCGCCGCGCGACAGCATCAGCACGCCCGTGAATGCCAGCACGGCCCACACGGCGTCGCGGGGCCGCCGCGAGCCCAGGATGGCCACGGCCAGCGGCCCCAGGAACTCGATGGTCACCGCGACGCCCAGCGGGATGCGGGCGAACGACTGGTAGATGGAGAAGTTCATCAGCGCCAGCGTCAGCCCGAACCCGGTCACCACGGCCAGGTCGCGCCCGGACCGGCCGCGCAGCGCGGCCCGCAGCGCCCCGCGCGTGACGAACGCCAGCACCACCGCCGAGGTGCACAGCCGCAGCGCGACCACCGCGGAGGGCGGCAGCCGGTCGAACATGTGCTTGGCCAGCCCGGCGCCCACCTGCACCGACAGGATGCCGAGCAGGATCAGCGCGGGCGGCGGCACGGCCCCCAGGGACAGCGGCCGCGCGCGTCCGGCGAACCCGCCGGGACGTCCGTACGAGCCGGGTGCCTCAGCGAGCGCCACGCGTCACTCCCACTTGAAGAACCGGGCGGCGAGGACCAGCCCCGCGGCCGCCCACACCGCCAGGACCAGCAGCGGGCCGCCGGGCAGCGCCGCGCCGTCGCGCAGGACGTCGCGCAGCCCCTCGGCCAGCGCGGAGATCGGCAGCAGCCCCAGCGCGTCCCGCAGCCCCGACGGGAAGGAGTCCAGCGGGAACACCACGCCGCCCACCGCCAGCAGCAGCACGTAGACGAGGTTGGCCGCGGCGAGCGTGGCCTCGGCGCGCAGCGTCCCGGCCATGAGCAGGCCGAAGCCGCTGAACGCGGCGGTGCCGAGCAGCACCAGCGCCAGCACCGACAGCGGGTCGCCGTGCGGACGCCAGCCCATGGCCGCCGCGACCGCGCAGATGACCGCCGCCTGCACCACCTCCACCGCGATCACCGTGAGGGTCTTGGCGGCGATCAGGCCGGAGCGCGGCAGCGGCGTGGCGCCCAACCGTTTGAGGACGCCGTAGCGCCGTTCGAACCCGGTGCCGATGGCCTGGCCGGTGAACGCGGTGGACATCACCGCCAGGGCCAGGATCCCGGGCGCCAGGAAGTCCACGCGCGGGCCGGGCCCGAGGTCCAGCAGGGACGTGCCGCCGAACAGCGCCAGCAGCACCACCGGGATGACCAGCGTGAGCAGCAGCTGCTCGCCGTTGCGCAGCAGGGTGCGCAGCTCGTAGCCGGTCTGGGCGAGAATCATGCGCGGGAGGGGCGCGGCGCCCGGCGCCGGGGCGAAGTCGAGGGCGCCCTGCCGCGCGGGCTCGCGGGCGGCCGAGGTCATGACCGCAGCTCCCGTCCGGTCAGCTCCAAGAAGACGTCCTCCAGGGTGCGGCGCTCGATGCGCAGGTCCTCGGTCAGGACCCCGTGGGAGGCGCACCAGGCGGTGACGGTGGCCAGCAGCTCCGGCTCGACCTCGCCCTCCACCAGGTAGTGCCCGGCCGGGGACTCCTTGGCGGCGCTGCCCGGCGGCAGGGCCGACAGCAGCTCCTCCAGGTCCAGGCCGGGACGGGCGCGGAAGCGCAGCTGCCGCTCGGCGCCGGTCAGCTCGGCCGGGCGGCCCTCGGCCACCACGCTGCCGCGGTCGACGATGACGACGTGGTCGGCGAGGCGTTCGGCCTCGTCCATGTAGTGCGTGGTCAGCACGATCGACACCCCGGCGGCGCGCAGCTGCTCGACCAGCTCCCAGGTGGCGTGCCGGGCCTGCGGGTCCAGGCCGGCGGTGGGTTCGTCCAGGAACACCAGCTCGGGGCGTCCCACGATGGCCGCCGCCAGCGACAGGCGCTGCCGCTGCCCGCCCGACAGGCGGCGCACCGGCGTGCGGGCGTGCGCCGTCAGGCCGAGCCGGTCGAGCAGGGCGGCCGGGTCCAGGGGGCGGGCGTGGAACGAGGCGACCAGGCGCAGGAACTCGCCCGCGCGGGCCGTGCCGGGGACGCCGCCGGTCTGCGGCATCACCCCGACGCGCGGCTTGAGGGCGCGCGCGTCGGCGACCGGGTCGAGGCCGAGCACGCGGACGGTCCCCCCGTCGGCGCGGCGGAACCCCTCGCAGATCTCGATCGTGGTGGTCTTGCCGGCGCCGTTGGGGCCGAGCAGCGCGGTGACGGCTCCCCGTGCGGCCCGCAGCGACAGGCCGTCCACGGCGGTGGTCCGGCCGTAGCGCTTGACCAGGCCGTCCAGCTCGACCGCGTTGCCGTTGCCTCCGGGGGGTGCCATGGAGTCGAGTCTAGGTCCGGGCGCGGACGGCTCGGCGACCGGTGCCCCCCATATGCGAGCCATGCCGGAACCCGCCCGCCGCGCCCCTGACCAGGGGGAGGGCTGTCAAAGGTCAGGCTTCGGTCAATAAACTGCCTGCTCACGTGCAAGTTCGCGTTGGGGGGAAGTTATGGCGCTGTCGCCGTCAGAGCGACGCATCCTGGACGAGCTCGCCGAGCGGACCGCCGCCGAGGACCCGGACTACGCCCGGCGGCTGGCGACCTTCGGCCGCCACGAGCCGAGCGCGCCCGGCGGGCCTTCGTGGCGGGTGCCCGTGCCGGCGGTGGCGGCGGGCGCCCTGCTCGCGGTGGGCTTCGCGGTGGCCGCCGTCGCCGCCGCGAACCTCGACGGGATCGGCGGCCGCCGGCGCGGTCGGCACCGCCGTCGCTGATCCGGACACCCGACTGATCCAGACACCCGACTGATCCGGACACCCGATTGATACGCCTTCTGAAACGCCTTCGCCGAATGTGATTTTCCGAGGCGCGGGATGAACGCCCGCGCGGCGGCGCGCGCCCTCCCGGAGATCGACTTAGGTAAGGCTTACCTGCGTGACCGATGACATCGGGATCGGGTTGGTCGGCGGGAAGGAATTAGGGCACACTGATGTTGTGAAAAACGTGAGCGAGGGATCGACGAGGACGCTGGCCGCCGCCGCGCGGTCCGGTGTGCCGTCGCCGGGCCCCGCCGCGGCACCGGGTGAGCGGCACGGCGCCGCCGAACGCGACACCCGTGCCCGCGTGGCGCGGCTCATCCTCGAACACGGCCCGATCACCGCCTCCGCGCTGGGCGAACGGGTCGGGCTGACGCCCGCCGCCGTCCGGCGGCACCTGGACGCGCTGCTCGCTGAGGGGATGATCGAGGTTCGCCGGGCGCGGCCGCAGGCGCGCCGCGGGCGCGGCCGCCCGGCCAAATGGTTCGCCATCACCGACGCCGGGCGCAGCGCGTTCGTGCACGCCTACGACGACCTGGCGACCGCGGCCCTGCGGTTCCTGGCCGAGAAGAACGGCGAGCGCGCGGTCGCCGAGTTCGCCCGGCGGCAGATCGCCGACCTGGAGCGGCGCTACCACCCGGTCGTGCAGGCGGCCCCGCCCCACCAGCGGGTCCGGAAGCTGGCCGAGGCGCTGTCGGGGGACGGGTACGCGGCCGCCGCGGCCGAGGCGCCCCGTCCCGGCGGCGGCGAGCAGCTGTGCCAGCACCACTGCCCCGTCGCGCATGTGGCGGCGGAGTTCCCGCAGCTGTGCGAGGCCGAGACCGAGGCGTTCAGCCGGCTGCTGGGCACGCCCGTCCAGCGCCTGGCGACCATCGCCCACGGCGACGGCATCTGCACGACCCACGTGAGCCCCCGGTCCCTGTGCGAGGGGGCCGGCACGTCGCAGGCGCCGCCGGCCGAGCGGCCGGAGGGCGCGCCCGCGGGGCGCTCCGGGGACGCGGCGGCGGACGCGGGGAGCGGCTCCCCGAAGTGAATATGACCAGTGACGAGGAGTCCGGGAGGACCTCCCTATGACGACGGCAGCCCACCCCGAACTAGAGGGGCTCGATCGGTACAAGTTCGGTTGGGCCGACCCCGACACGGCCGGCGCGTCGGCGCGCCGCGGCCTGAACGAGGAGGTCGTGCGCGACATCTCGGCCAAGAAGGGCGAGCCCGACTGGATGCTGGACCTTCGCCTCAAGGGGCTGCGGCTGTTCTCCAAGAAGCCGATGCCCACCTGGGGCTCGGACCTGTCCGAGATCGACTTCGACAACATCAAGTACTTCGTCCGCTCCACCGAGAAGCAGGCGACGAGCTGGGACGAGCTCCCGGCCGACATCAAGAACACCTACGACAAGCTGGGCATCCCCGAGGCCGAGAAGCAGCGGCTGATCGCCGGCGTGGCCGCCCAGTACGAGTCCGAGGTGGTCTACCACAAGATCCGCGAGGACCTGGAGCAGAAGGGCGTCATCTTCCTGGACACCGACACCGGGCTGCGCGAGCACCCGGAGATCTTCCAGGAGTACTTCGGCTCGGTGATCCCCGCGGGCGACAACAAGTTCGCCGCGCTCAACACCGCGGTGTGGTCGGGCGGCTCGTTCATCTACGTCCCGCCGGGCGTGCACGTGGAGATCCCGCTGCAGGCCTACTTCCGGATCAACACCGAGAACATGGGCCAGTTCGAGCGGACCCTCATCATCGTCGACGAGGGCGCCTACGTGCACTACGTCGAGGGCTGCACCGCGCCGATCTACAAGTCGGACTCGCTGCACTCCGCGGTCGTGGAGATCATCGTCAAGAAGGACGCCCGCTGCCGCTACACGACCATCCAGAACTGGTCGAACAACGTCTACAACCTGGTGACCAAGCGCGCCGTCGCCTACGAGGGCGCCACCATGGAGTGGATCGACGGCAACATCGGCTCCAAGGTCACCATGAAGTACCCGGCGGTGTACCTGCTGGGCGAGCACGCCAAGGGCGAGACGCTGTCGATCGCGTTCGCGGGCGAGGGCCAGCACCAGGACGCGGGCGCCAAGATGGTGCACGCCGCGCCCAACACCTCGTCCACCATCGTGTCCAAGTCGGTGGCGCGCGGCGGCGGCCGCACCTCCTACCGGGGCCTGGTGCAGATCCAGGAGGGCGCCCAGCACAGCAAGTCCACCGTCAAGTGCGACGCGCTGCTGGTCGACCAGATCAGCCGGTCCGACACCTACCCGTACGTGGACGTGCGCGAGGACGACGTGGAGATGGGCCACGAGGCCACCGTCTCCAAGGTGTCGGAGGACCAGCTGTTCTACCTGATGAGCCGGGGCCTGAGCGAGGACGAGGCCATGGCGATGATCGTGCGCGGGTTCGTCGAGCCGATCGCGCGCGAGCTGCCCATGGAGTACGCGCTGGAGCTGAACCGGCTGATCGAGCTGCAGATGGAAGGGGCGGTGGGCTGATGGGCCTGCAGACCGGCACCCCGGTGTCGAGCCTGCACGCGAGGTCGTCCTACAAGGTCGGCGACTTCGAGGTGCCCACCGGGCGCGAGGAGGAGTGGCGCTTCACGCCGCTGCGCCGCCTGCGCGGCCTGCACAACGGCACCGCCGCCGAGGGCGGCAAGGTCGTGGTGGAGGTCGACGCCGCGCCCGAGGTGACGGTGGAGACCGTCGGCCGCGACGACGAGCGCGTCGGCAGCGCGTACGTCCCGGCCGACCGGGTGAGCGCGCAGGCGTGGGAGTCGTTCGACCGCGCCACCGTGGTCACCGTGCCGAAGGAGGCCGTCGCGTCCGCGCCGACCGTGCTGCGGCTGCGCGGCGAGGACGCCTCCGGCGCCGCCTACGGCCACACCACCGTCGTGGTCGAGCCGTTCGCCGTGGCCACCGTGGTGCTCAGCCACCGCGGCTCGGCCACCTACGCCGACAACGTCGAGTTCATCGTGGGCGACGGCGCGTCCCTGTCGGTGATCAGCCTGCAGGAATGGGACGACGACAGCGTCCACGTGTCGCACCAGCACGCCCGGCTCGGCCGCGACGCCCGCTTCACCGGGCACAACGTGTCGCTGGGCGGCGACCTGGTGCGGATCTCCCCGTCGGTCGTCTACACCGGCCCCGGCGGCGACGCCGAGCTGTACGGGGTGTACTTCGCCGACGGCGGCCAGCACCTGGAGCACCGGCTGCTGGTCGACCACGCCGTGCCGCATTGCCGCAGCCGCGTCGACTACCGCGGCGCGCTGCAGGACCAGGACGCGCACGCGGTGTGGATCGGCGACGTCCTCATCCGCGCGGAGGCCGAGGGCACCGACACCTACGAGCTGAACCGCAACCTGGTGCTGACCGACGGGACGCGGGTCGACTCGGTGCCCAACCTGGAGATCCTCACCGGCGAGGTGGTGGGCGCCGGGCACGCCTCGACGTCCGGGCGGTTGGACGACGAGCATCTGTTCTACCTGCAGTCCCGCGGCGTTCCGCGGGACGAGGCGCGCCGCATGGTGGTGCGCGGGTTCCTCGGCCAGCTGATCGACAAGATCGAGGTTGCCGAGGTGCGGGACAAGGTGGCCGAGGCGATCGAGGCCGAACTGGAGCAGGAGGCGCACGAGTAATGCCGTCTACCCCGAAGCCCGAAGGGCAGGCCCCCGAGGGGCGTTTCGTCAAGGTCTGCCCGCTCGCCGACATCCCCGTCGACGGAGTGCTCGGCGTGGAGGTCGACGACACCCCGGTGGCGCTGGTGCGCAGCGGCGACGAGGTGTTCGCGGTCAACGACATCTGCTCGCACGCCGAGGTGTCGCTGTCGGAGGGCGAGGTGTACGACGGCACGATCGAGTGCTGGCTGCACGGCTCGTGCTTCGACCTGCGCACCGGCAAGCCCACCAACCCGCCCGCCACCCAGCCGATCGCCACCTACCGGGTGAAGGTGCAGGACGGCGACGTCTACGTCTCCCTGGACGGAGGCGACGAGTAGACGGCCGACGGCCGTCCCCGAGACCGCTCCGGATACGACAGAGAGTTCACAAGAGATATGGCCACCCTAGAGATCCGCGACCTGCACGTCTCCGTCGGCCAGGGCGCCGACGGGGCCAAGGAGATCCTGCGCGGGGTCGACCTGACGGTGCGGTCCGGCGAGACCCACGCGATCATGGGGCCGAACGGCTCCGGCAAGTCCACCCTCGCCTACGCCATCGCCGGCCACCCCAAGTACGAGGTGACCGCGGGCAGCGTCACGCTGGACGGCGAGGACGTCCTGGCGATGAGCGTCGACGAGCGCGCCCGCGCCGGGCTGTTCCTGGCGATGCAGTACCCGGTCGAGGTGCCGGGCGTGTCGGTGTCCAACTTCCTGCGCTCGGCGGTCACCGCGGTGCGCGGCGAGGCGCCCAAGCTGCGCGAGTTCTCCAAGGAGATGCGGCAGGCGATGCAGAACCTGTCCATCGACCCCGCGTTCGCCCAGCGCAGCCTCAACGAGGGCTTCTCCGGCGGCGAGAAGAAGCGCCACGAGATCCTGCAGCTGGAGATGCTCCAGCCCAAGATCGCGGTGCTGGACGAGACCGACTCCGGCCTGGACGTCGACGCCCTCAAGGTCGTCTCCGAGGGCATCAACCGGTTCGGCTCGAGCGGCGACGCCGGCGTGCTGCTGATCACGCACTACACGCGCATCCTGCGGTACGTGAAGCCGGACTTCGTGCACGTGTTCGCCGACGGCCGGATCGTCGAGGCGGGCGGTCCCGAGCTGGCCGAGGTCCTGGAGAACGAGGGCTACGAGAAGTACACGAAGGCGGGCGCGTCGCTATGACCCTGCTGCCCGAGGAGATCAAGAAGGACTTCCCGCTGCTGGCACGCACCGTGCGGGGCGGGCGGCCGCTGGTCTACCTCGATTCCGGGGCCACCTCCCAGAAGCCGGTCGCGGTGCTGGAGGCCGAGCGCGAGTTCTACGAGCGCCACAACGCCGCCCCGCACCGCGGCGCGCACCTGCTGGCCGAGGAGTCCACCGAGCGGTACGAGGCGGCGCGCGCCACGATCGCCTCGTTCATCGGCGCGGAGCCCGGCGAGGTCGTGTTCACCAAGAACGCCACCGAGGCGCTCAATCTGGTGGCGTACGCGATGAGCAACGCGGCCACCGCCGGCCCCGAGGCCGAGCGGTTCCGCGTGGGGCCGGGCGACGAGATCGTCGTCAGCGAGATGGAGCACCACGCCAACCTGGTGCCGTGGCAGCAGCTGTGCCGGCGCACCGGGGCCACGCTGCGCTGGTTCGGGCTGACCGACGACGGCCGGCTCGACCTGGACGACCTGGACTCCCTGGTCAACGAACGCACCAAGCTGGTCGCGCTGACGCATCAGTCCAACGTGCTGGGCACCGTCCCGCCGGTCCGGCGGATCGCCGAGCGCGCCCGCCAGGTCGGCGCGCTGCTCGTCCTGGACGCCGCCCAGTCGGTGCCCCACCAGCCGGTGGACGTGTCCCGGCTGGGCGCCGACTTCCTGGCCTTCTCCGGGCACAAGATGCTCGGCCCGACCGGCATCGGCGTGCTGTGGGGCCGCCGCGAGCTGCTGGAGGCCATGCCGCCGTTCCTCACCGGCGGGTCGATGATCGAGGTGGTCCGGATGGAGGGGTCCACGTTCGCCCCGCCGCCGCAGCGGTTCGAGGCCGGCGTGCCGATGACCGCGCAGGCCGTCGGCCTGGCCGCGGCCTGCGACTACCTCACCGAGATCGGCATGGACCGCGTGCGCGCCCACGAGGAGGCGCTGGTCGCGTACGCGCTGGAGCGGCTCGGCGAGATCCCCGGCGTGCGCATCGTCGGTCCGACCACCACCGAGGCGCGCGGCGGCGCGGTGTCGTTCACCGTGGACGACATCCACCCGCACGACGTGGGGCAGATGCTGGACGAGCTCGGCGTCGCGGTCCGCGTCGGCCACCACTGCGCCTGGCCCATCTGCCGCCGGTACGGCATCCCCGCGACCACCCGGGCGACCTTCTACCTGTACAACACCCTCGCGGACGTGGACTCCCTGACCGACGGGGTGCGCAAGGCGCAGGAGTTCTTCGGAAGACCCTGATGCCCGCGCGGGTTGTACCCCAGGCGGGACGTCTCCGGCGCGCCGCCCGGCGGGGGCGTCCCTTCGGAAGGAAAGGAAGCCATGCAGCTTGAGGCGATGTACCAGGAGGTCATCCTGGACCACTACCGCAACCCGCACAACAAGGGGTTGCGGGAGCCGTACGAGGGGGAGGCGCACCATGTCAACCCCACCTGCGGCGACGAGGTGACGCTGCGGGTGCATCTGGAAGGCGACGGCCCGGACGCGCGCATCGCCGACGTCTCGTACGACGCCTTGGGCTGCTCCATCAGCCAGGCCAGCGCCTCGGTGATGACCGACCTGGTGATCGGCCGGTCGGTCAAGGAGGCGATGGCCGTCGGCGACGAGTTCCTGGCCCTCATGCAGTCGCGCGGCCAGGGCGAGCCGGACGAGGACGTGCTGGAGGACGCGGTGGCGTTCGCCGGGGTGTCCCGGTACCCGGCCCGCGTCAAGTGCGCCCTGCTCGCCTGGATGGCGTGGAAGGACGCGACCGCCCGAGCTCTCGGAGAGGCATCATGAGCGACAACCCCGCCGCCGACACCCCGCCGGCGGCCGACACCGCGCAGGCCGGTGGGACGGGCGTCACCGAGGAGGAGATCCTCGAGGCGCTCAAGGACGTGGTCGACCCCGAGCTGGGCATCAACGTGGTGGACCTCGGCCTGGTCTACGGCGTGCACCTGGCCGAGGACGGCGTCACCCTGGACATGACGCTGACCAGCGCGGCCTGTCCGCTCACCGACGTCATCGAGGACCAGGCCGCCAGCGCGCTGGAGGGCGTGGTCAAGGACGTGCGGATCAACTGGGTCTGGCTGCCGCCGTGGGGTCCCGACAAGATCACTGAAGAGGGCCGCGAGCAGCTGCGCGCCCTCGGCTTCAACGTCTGACCCCGGCCCCGCCGGCGCGGCGGCCGCGTCCGGGGGTGCGGCGCGAGCGGCCCTGGAAGGCGTTTACCGTGGGGACGTGCGCAACGACGTGTTCCCTGACACGGACTCCCGATACGTCGCCCGCAGGGCCGCCTCGTTCGGCCGCCGCGCCGCCGACTACGCCAGGGAGCGGCCCGACTATCCCGACGCGGCCGTGCGCTGGGCGCTGGAGCCGGTCGCGTCCCGCACCCCGCCGCGGGTGCTCGACCTGGGCGCGGGCACGGGCAAGCTGACCGAGGTGCTGCTGCGCACCGGCGTCCCCGCCGAGGCGATCACCGCCGTGGAACCGGACCCCGACATGCTCGCCGAGCTGCGGCGGCGCGTGCCGGGGGTGCGGGCCGAGGCGGGCAGCGCCGAGGAGATCCCGCTGGACGACGGCGCCGTGGACGCCGTCCTGGTCGGCCAGGCGCTGCACTGGTTCGACATGGACCGGGCGCTGCCGCAGATCGTGCGGGTCCTCGCGCCGGGCGGCGTCCTGGCGGCCCTGTGGAACCTCGACGACGACCGCGTGCCGTGGGTGGCCGGGCTCAAGCGCGCGGCCCGCAGCCGCGTCTCGTTCGAGAACTGGCGCTCCAAGATCGCGCTCCCGTCGGTTCCGCCGTTCGGCCCGGAGCTGCGGCGGGAGTTCCCCCACGCGCAGCGCCGCACGGCCGCGTCGATGGTCGCCACCATCGCCACGCACTCGCACGTGCTGGTCCTCGACGACGCCGAACGCGCGGCGCTGCTCGCCCGTGTCCGCGACTACCTGGACGCCACGCCGGAGACGGCCGACGGCGAGTTCGACCTGCCCATCGTCACCATCGCGCTCCGCGCCGTCCGCTCGTAGCCGCGGCGCCGCCCCCGTCGGCGGCCTCGCCGTCCTTCGGGCGCGCCGGCCACAGCGTGTGCGAGATCGGCCACAGCGACCAGACCGCCCAGACGAACGTCAGCCGCATCGTCCAGCCGACCAGGGCACGGGTGCGCTCGGCGTCGCCCACCATCGCGACCATCGCCAGCAGCGCCCCGCAGCCGATGGCCCAGGCGATCGTCGCCTTGCCGAACTCGCGCCATTCGTAGCGGGTGCGCGCAGGGGCGTAGCGGGGCTTGGCCTTGGGCGGCGGCCCGCCCGCGAAGCGGTGCGCGAACCGCTCGTCGGCCCACCGCACCCAGCCGTGCCCGAACGCCACCGAGTAGCCGAGGTAGGCCGCCGCGAGCCCGTGGGAGAACCCGGCGGTCGCGCCGCCGCGCAGCTCGACCACGGTCGCGGCCAGTAGCACCACGTCCAGCAGCGGCAGGCACACCAGCAGCACGGTGCTGACGCGGCGCCACCGCAGCAGGTAGCGGGTCGCCAGTCCGGCCGCCAGCAGCGCCCAGAATCCGATCTCGCAGCCGATGATGATCGCCAGGAGCATGGTGTCCCCACCCGTTCCGCGGCCCGTCCCTCGCCGGGCACCCCCTCAATGATCAGGAGCGCGGCGGGGCGGGATCCTCGGCGGCGAGGACGAAACCGGGGGTCCTCCGAACGATGTACGCGGCCCCTCATCCGGGCGGAGAAGGCATCCGCCCGAGGGTGCTGAGATGGGAACGTGCAGATCGCTCGTCCAACCGCCGTCCGCCGTCTCCCCGCGACGCGGCGGGACAGCCTGATCGCCGTCGCGGCGCTCGCCGGGGGACTGCTGCTGCTGAGCGTGCACGGCTACGCGCGGTGGAGCCCTGATTGGGACCCCGGCCTCGGCCGGCGGCTGCTGCCGCTGCTCGGCGTGTGCGCGGTGCTGCCGTTCCGCCGGACCGCCCCGCTCCCGGCGCTGGCGTGGGCCACCCCGTGCATGGTCCTCGACGTGGTCATGGGCGTCAGCTTCGCCGTCGCCTACATCTACGGCGACGCGCTGTACGCCGCGTCCGTGTACGGGCGGCGCCGCCGCTGCGCGGAGTGGCTGCTGGCGGCGACGGCGGCGGCGACGCTGCTGGCGGCCGGCCTGGTCGGCGCCGTCCAGCGCAGGTTCGACGACGTCGTCATCGCCGGCGCCGTGGCGGGCCTGGCCTGGGTGGGGCCGGTGCTGAGCGGCATGGTCGTGCGCGAGCACCGGGAGAAGGCCGAGGCGCAGCGGCGGCACGCCGAGCAGCTGGCGCGGCTGGCCGAGCTGGACCGCCGCGCCGCCGTGGCCGCCGAACGCGCGCGCATGGCCCGCGAGCTGCACGACGTGATCGCCAATCACCTCAGCGCGGTGGCCCTGCACTCCTCGGCCGTGCTGACGATGTCCGACCTGGACCGGGCCGAGGTGCGGCGGGCCATGGAGGTGATCCGCGACAACAGCGTGCGGGGGCTGTCCGAGATGCGGCGGATGATCTGGCTGCTGCGCGACGACCGCGGCGACGCCGCCGACCCGGCCGTGACGCCCCGCCTGGCCGACCTGGACGACCTGGTCGCGCGGTCGACCCGTGCGGACCTGGACGCCCGGCTGACGGTGACCGGCCGGGCGCGCGACCTGCCCGGCGCCGTGGAGCTTGCCGCCTACCGCATCGTCCAGGAAGCGCTGACCAACGCGCTCAAGCACGCCGGATCCGGCCGCGTGGACGTGCTGCTGGAGCACCGGGACGACGGCGTCGCGGTCACGGTGCGCAGTCCGCTCGGGCCGGGCGCGCCCCGCCTGCCCGGGGCAGGCAGCGGCCTGGTGGGGATGCGGGAGCGCGCGGCCGTGCTGGGCGGGACGTTCGCCGCGGGGCCCGAAGACGGCGCGTGGGTGGTGCGCGCCGAGCTGCCGGCCGCCGAGACCCCCGCCGGAGGCGCGGCCATCGTTCCGCGGACGGGCCGGGTCGAGGAGGGAGCCGCGTGATCAGGGTGCTGGTGGCCGACGACCAGGCGGCCGTGCGGGCCGGGCTGGTGCTCATCCTGCGCGCCGCCCGCGGCATCGAGGTGGTGGGCGAGGCCGCCGACGGCGAGCAGGCCGTGGCGCTGACCCGGGAACTGCGCCCGGACGTGGTGCTCATGGACGTGCGCATGCCGCGCCTGGACGGCGTGTCGGCCGCCCGGGAGATCTCCGGGGTCGCCGACGTGCTGGTGCTGACCACCTTCGACCTGGACGAGTACGTGTTCGGCGCGCTGCGGGCGGGGGCGGCCGGCTTCCTGCTCAAGGACGTCGACGCCGACCGGCTGGTGGACGCGGTGCGCACCGTCGCCGCGGGGGAGGGGGTGATCGCGCCGCGGGTGACCCGGCGGCTGATCGACGCCTTCGCCGCGCGGCGCCCCGACCCTTCGGCCCGGCTCGGCCCGAAGGCGCCGGCCGCGCTGACGCCGCGGGAACGGCAGGTGCTGGCCTGCCTCGGCGAGGGCCTGACGAACGCGCAGATCGCCGAGCGGCTCGCCATGGCCGAGACCACCGCCAAGACGCACGTCAGCCGCATCCTGAACAAGCTGGGGCTGCGCAGCCGGGTCCAGGCGGCGATCCTCGCGCAGGAGGCGGCCGCTGACGGTTCCTTCCCGGCGGAGGACTCGGCGCCGCCTCAGGCGCGCTGAGCGCTCACGGCCCCTCGGCGCGGCCCGGGGCAGGGCGACGTGCGGCGGACCGCCCGGGACGGGCGGCTCACAGCGACCGGCCGCCGAACGTCGCCGACAGGGCGTAGGTCGCCCCGGCCAGCGCGGCCAGCCAGGCGTACGGGACGATGTCGGCGCCGCGCAGCCCCTGCACGATCACCGCGGCGACGACGGCTCCGGTCAGCACGTCCCCGGTCAGGGCGGCCGCGCGGGTGTGGGAGCGGGCCCGGTGCCCGGTCCCGAAGCCCTCGCTGCCCGGCAGGGCGGGTTCGAACCGCCGGTATCCGAGCAGCAGGGCGTACCCCGCCAGCACTCCGAGGGCGATCAGACCGGTGCCGCCCCGCCCGTCGGCGGCGAGCACCGCCGCGACCACCACTCCGGCGGCCAGGGCCAGTCCGGGTACGGCCCAGCGGCTGAGGCGACGGCGTTCGGGCGCGATCCACATGCAGGCCATCTTCCCCGATCCGCGCGCTGATCAGGAGGTAACGCGCCGAGCGGGCCTCATCGGCGCCGGGGCGATCGCGGTGCGCCGCGGCGCGTTCTGTACGCGGCGCGATTCCGACCGAACGGCTCGACGACGCCGGCCGCCGAGCCGGGTGCGACTCGCCGACCGGTCCGGAGGCCGGCCGCCGTCCCCTGCGGAGCGCGGCGGGGGCGGAGACGGCGGCCGACCCGCTCTTCACTCTTCTCGCATGCGGTCCTCTCCTAGGGCGCCGCTCCGGGCCGCTGCGGCGTCACACCGAGTCGGGCGTCAGCTCCGGCGGCCGGACGAGGCGGAACTCGGCCCCGAACGGGTCCCTGACATGCGCCATGCGGCCGTACGGCGAGATCCACGGGTCGCCCTCGACCGTGCCGCCCGACGCCCGGGCGGTGCGCAGCGCCCAGTCCAGGTCCTCGATCTGCAGATAGCTCAGCCAGGACGACGTCGCGCCGTCGGGGTCGCCGTGGATGCCGCCGATCTCGTGGCCGTCCGGGCGGCGCAGCAGCGTGTAGTCCTCATCCCCGGCGACGGGCTCGGTGGTGTAGTCGAACAGGTTCCGGTAGAACTCGCGGGCCTCGTCGGCGTCGCCGGTCACCAGCTCGTTCCACACCAGCGCGCCGGGCTCGTTCACCAGCCGGGCGCCGATGTGGGTGCGGGCCTGCCACAGCCCGAGCGGGGCGCCCACCGCGTCGGTGACGACCGCCATCCGCCCCAGGTCCATGACGTCCACCGGCTGGTGGAGCATGCCGCCGCCCGCGTCGACGGCGCGCTTGACCGCGTTGTCGCAGTCGTCGGTGGCGAAGTAGACGGTCCACCGGGGCGCGGCGGCGTCCCCGTCGGAGACTCTCATGATGCCGGCGACGGGTTCGCCGCGCAGCAGGCAGACGCGGTAGGCGCCGGACTCGGATCCCTGCTCCCGGAACTCCCATCCCAGGACGCCGCCGTAGAAGCGTTCGGCGGCCTCCAGGTCCGGGACGCGGAGGTCCAGCCAGGTCGGCGTGCCTTCGGGTTGGGCGGTCGTGACGTGGCTCATCGAGCTCCCCCCTCATGCGCTCGGAGTCCCACGCCGCATCGCCCGTTCCTCTCATCCTGGACCATTCCCGGTCACGGCGCACGGGGTGGAAAAGGGTTCGGAATCCGGTCGCCCGGGTCCGTACACTGATCAGGATGGTCTCGCTCTCGAGCTGACAGGCCCCTGGCGCGTCCCGGTCACGGACCGTGACGCGCCTTGTGCTGCCGCCCGTCCGCCGAACCCCTCCGTCGGGGAGCCCTGTCTACCGTGATCACTGCCAACGACATCGAGCTGCGCGCCGGATCCCGGCTGCTGATCGAGGGCGCCACGTTCCGCGTCAACCCGGGCGACCGGGTGGGCCTGGTGGGCCGCAACGGCGCCGGCAAGACGACCCTCACCCGCGTCCTCGCCGGCGAGGCCCTGCCCGCCGCGGGCACCGTCACCCGGTCGGGCACCCTCGGCTACCTGCCGCAGGACCCGCGAGAGGTGGACCTTGAGGAGACCGCCCGGGACCGGATCCTGTCGGCGCGCGGCCTGGACGAGGTGCTGCGCGAGCTGCGCGCGGCCGAGGAGGCGATGGCCGCGGCCTCCGGCGCCGAGCGCGACCGCGCCGTGCGCCGCTACGGGCGGCTGGAGGAGCGGCTGCACGTGCTGGGCGGGTACGCGGCCGAGGCGGAGGCCGCGTCCATCGCCTCCAGCCTGGGCCTGCCCGACCGGGTGATGGGCCAGCCGCTCGGGACCCTGTCGGGCGGGCAGCGCCGCCGCGTGGAGCTGGCCCGCATCCTGTTCTCCGGCGCCGACACGCTGCTGCTGGACGAGCCCACCAACCACCTGGACGCCGACTCGATCCTGTGGCTGCGCGACTTCCTGCGCTCCCACCAGGGCGGGCTGGTGGTCATCAGCCACGACGTGGGGCTGCTGGACGCGGTGGTCAACCGGGTGTTCCACCTGGACGCCAACCGCTGCGTCATCGACATCTACAACGTCGGCTGGAAGACCTACCTGCAGCAGCGCGAGACCGACGAGCGGCGGCGCAAGCGCGAGGCCGCCAACGCCCGGCGGCAGGCGGCGGCGCTGATGGCGCAGGCCGACAAGATGCGCGCCAAGGCCACCAAGGCCAGGGCGGCCCAGCAGATGGACCGGCGGGCCCGGCGGCTGCTGGCCGAGGTGGAGGAGGAGCGGCGCGCCGACAAGGTCGCCAAAATCCGCTTCCCGGATCCGGCGCCGTGCGGCCGCACCCCCCTCCGCGCGGAGGGTTTGTCGAAATCGTACGGATCTTTGGAGATTTTCACCGACGTGAGCCTGGCCGTGGACCGGGGCAGCCGGGTCGTCGTGCTGGGCCTCAACGGCGCGGGCAAGACGACGCTGCTGCGGCTGCTGGCGGGGCTGGACAAGCCGGACTCCGGCACGGTGACCGCCGGGCACGGGCTGCGCATCGGGTACTACGCCCAGGAGCACGAGACCCTGGACGTCGAGCGGAGCGTGCTGGAGAACATGCAGTCGGCCGCGCCCGCGCTCGCGCCGGTGGAGGTCCGCAAGATCCTCGGCTCGTTCCTGTTCTCCGGCGACGACGTGGACAAGCCCGCGGGCGTGCTGTCGGGCGGGGAGAAGACCCGGCTGGCGCTGGCCATGCTGGTGGTGTCCAGCGCCAACGTGCTGCTCCTGGACGAGCCGACCAACAACCTCGACCCGGCCAGCCGCGAGGAGATCCTGAGGGCGCTGCGCACCTACACCGGCGCCATCGTCCTGGTCACCCACGACGAGGGCGCCGTGGAGGCGTTGCGACCCGAGCGGGTGATTTTGCTGCCGGATGGTGTCGAGGACATCTGGAGTGACGACTTTGCCGATCTGGTGGCACTTGCGTGACCTGCAGGGCAGCTTCTGCAGATCTTTTCTGGCGGAGTGGGTAGCCGAACGCGCGGGAATGACTGATCATGGCGGGGGATAACGCAGCGGTCACCACATCACTACGGGAGGTACTCGTGGCCGAGACCCTTAAGAAGGGCACCCGCGTGACCGGTGCCGAGCGCGACAAGCTGGCGGCCGAACTCAAGAAGAGGTACGACTCCGGCGAGAGCATCCGCGCCCTGGCAGCCGCCACCGGTCGCTCGTACGGTTTCATCCACCGGATTCTCACCGAGTCCGGCGTCAACCTGCGGGGGCGCGGCGGCGCGACCCGCGGCAAGAAGTCCTGACCGGACCGTAGACCCCCGGAGGAGCGCACCGTTCGACCCGCCCCCGCGGCCGACCGAGTAGGGTTCGGTTCGCGGCGGCGGGTCGGCTCGCGTTCGCGCGCCCCACCGGCGCGGCCGCGGAGCGCCGCCCGCCGCGACGTGGGCTTGTCACTACGGAGAAGGGGGCCGTCACATGGCGGACGCCAGGGTGCAGGAGCCGCGGCCGGAACCGGCCGCGCCGCCGGACGAGGCGGAACTGGCCGAGGCGGGGCTGCTGCTGGACATCGACGGCGCGGTCGCCACCGTCACGCTGAACCGTCCCGAGCGCCGCAACGCCATGACGTTCGCCACCTGGCGCTGCCTGGCCCGGATCGGCCGGTCCCTCCCGCCGGACGTGCGGGTCGTGGTGCTGCGCGGCGCGGGCAAGTCGTTCTCGGCGGGCATCGACCTGTCCATGTTCTCCGGCGGGGAGCAGCCCGACGGCGCCGACGCCGAGGCGACCGACCGGTTCATCGCCGAGCTGCAGGAGGGCTACACCTGGCTGCGGCGGCCGGAGATCGTCACGATCGCCGCCGTGCACGGGCACGCCATCGGCGGCGGCTTCCAGCTCGCGCTCGCCTGCGACCTGCGGGTGGCCGCCGACGACGCGGTGTTCTGCATGAAGGAGGCGGCGCTCGGCCTCGTCCCCGACCTGACCGGCACCAAGCCGCTGGTGGAGATCGTCGGCGTGCCGCGCGCCCTGGAGCTGTGCCTGACCGCGCGCGACGTGCCCGCCGAGGAGGCCGCCCGGCTCGGCATCGCCGAGATCGTCACGCCGCGGGACCGGCTGGACGAGACGGTGCGCGGCCTCGTCGACTCCCTGCTGGCGGTCAACGCCGGCGCCGCCGCGGCGATCAAGCGGCTGCTGTGGCAGGCCCCCGGCAACACGCTCGAGGAGCAGTGCGCCGCCGAGCGCCGCGAGCAGATCGGCCGCCTGCGGGAGCTGTTCGGCGCCGGGCGGCGGACGGCCTGACCGCCGGCCGCCTGTGGAGCCCGCCCAAACGGCGGAACGGGCCGTCAGGGGAGCGCTCGGCTCTCTCCTGACGGCCCCTTCGCGTGCCGGCCGCGGGGTCTATTCGAAGGCCTCGGCGGTCGCCCCCGGAGCGATCGGCAAGTGCAGCCTGCTCGTCCCCGGACGCACGGTCAGGCGGGTGCCCGCCGGGTAGCGCAGCGTGTAGTCGTGGTCGGTGGACAGGATGACCACGCCGATGCGGTGGCCGGGCTTGAACACGTAGTCGGTGGGCTCCAGGTCCCAGCGGAACGTGTACTCGCGGCCCGGGGCGATCGGCTCGGTGCGGCTCGGGCTGTGCCGGTTGCGGGCGTCCAGCCAGCCCCGCGTGACGATCTTGAAGGGGGCGGTCTCGGTGCGGTGCGCCTGCCGCGTGGTGCAGCCGTCGTCGCCCGGGACGCCCTGGCCGAAGCACACGCGCTCGCCGGTGTCGACGCGCGCGCCCGTGGGGCGGGTGTCGGTGCCGTAGTCGACCAGCAGCGCCGTCAGGTACGGCGAGCGTCCGTCCAGGGAGGCGCGCACGGACATCCGCGGGATGCCGTTGACCCGGACGGCCTCGTCCAGCCGGGGCGTCAGGTACACCAGCCGGTTGGGGTCGGCCCGGTCCTCGTTCACGAGCAGCTGCTCGG
This sequence comes from Actinomadura viridilutea, assembly GCA_003001795.1. Lineage (GTDB taxonomy): Bacteria > Actinomycetota > Actinomycetes > Streptosporangiales > Streptosporangiaceae > Spirillospora > Spirillospora viridilutea. Next base: position 160,770 of record PVNI01000007.1, read on the forward strand.
CGGTGCGGGTGCGGCCCGCGTCCACCATCGACTGCGGCGCGCCCGGACGCGGACGCGGCGACAGGCTCCCCGGCTGCCCCTCCGGACCGGCGTTCAGACCCAGCGCCACGGTGCGGGTGCCAGGGACGGGCCAGTCGCGCGCCGTCTCCCACTGACCGGGGGCGCGCTCGATGTCGACGCGCGGTTCGGCGGTGATCCCGTTCGGGATGCCGTACAGCCACCGGTCGAACCAGTGGTGCGTCTGGCGCAGCCACTCCTCCAGCCGCCAGCGGAACGGGGTGGCGTGGTTGCCCTGGTGAAGCCACAGCTTGCGCGGCACGCCGGCCTTCTTGAGGGCGTTCCACCACTGCACGGAGTTCTTGACCTTGACGTTCCAGTCGTTGAGGCCGTGCACCACCATCACCGCGGCCTTGACGTTGCGGGCGTCGCGGACGTAGTCGCGCTCGGCCCACACCTTGCCGTAGTCGCCGGTCTCGCGGTCCTGCGTCGCGGTGAGCTCGTCGATGACCTTCGCGCACACCTCGGGGTTCTTCCGGGTGAGCACCGCCTTGGCCAGCACGTCCAGGTCCTCGCCCTGGTAGCCGCCGGGCGCGACGACGCCGCCGTTGGCGCGGTAGTAGTCGTACCAGCTGGAGATCGCCGCGATCGGCACGATCGCCTTGAGCCCGGCGACGCCGCCGGCGGCCGCCATGTTGGGCAGCGTCCCGTTGTACGACTGGCCGATCATGCCGACGTTCCCGGTGGACCAGGTCGCCGTCACGGGGGTGCCGTCCGGGGCCCAGCCGCGGGCCCGGCCGTTCAGCCAGTCCACGGCCGCCTTGGTCGCGGCCTGCTCGGCGCGGTCGCCGGAGGTGGGGCAGCCGGTGGAGCCGCCGGTGCCGATGCTGTCGAGGTCGGCCACCGCGTAGCCGCGCGGCAGGAAGTAGTTGTCGTAGTACCCGGGGAAGACCTCGGCGAGGTCGCGCTTCACCGGGCGGCGGGACGCGGCCTGCACCTCGTCGACGTCGACCGGGTGCATCGGCACGTCGTGCGTGCCGGCCCAGTACGGGCTGGGCTCGAGGATCGTCGGCACCTTCAGGCCCCGCTCGGTCTCCTTCGGGCGCATGATCCGCAGCTGGACGCGGTCGCGCACGCCGTCGCGGTCGCTGTCGACGTCGGTCTCGACGGAGACGGTCTGGGTGACGGCGTCGGCGCGGGAGAACACCGGCTGGGTCTCCCCGTTCACCACTTTGATCGACGGAACGGCGGGACGGGCGGCGCCGGACGCCGCGGCCGGCAGGGCGGTGGCGGTGAGCAGCGCGCCGGCGAGGGCGAGCGCGCCGGCGGCGCGCGGCGCGGGGCCGCGCGGCGGTCGTCGGGTCACGGGGGCTCCAGGGGGTGCGGACTCCAGGGGGCGGTCGCCGGACCAGATGATCAACAGATCTACTATCCGGAGCGGGCGGAGTCCAGGACGACGCCGGACAGTCCGGGCGGGACGCGGTTGTGCGATGGCGCCGTCTTCAAGTGTTACGCCCTGAGCTGACCCGGGAAGCCCGGATGCGGGGGTGTGTTGACTGACGCAGGGCTGATTACTTGATTACCTAATCGGACCGGGTAGCCGGACCAGGGAGCTGAAACGGCGGCCGCGGCCGTATCCGCCGCGCGCCGCGGCCGCCACCGGATCTTCGGAGGTCGCTGTGGGGATGCCGGGAATGCCGGGCAACGGCTGGCAGGTGATGGCGTCGTTCCGCCGGGACGCGTCGGTCACCAGGCAGCGGCTCAAGCCCGGCACGGTGCGCCGGATCGCCGGCTACGCCCGGCCCTACGTCCGCGAGCTGGTGCTGTTCCTCCTGCTGAACGCGCTGACCGCGGGGATCGTGGTGGCCAACCCGCTGCTGCTGAAGGCGATCATCGACCGCGGCATCGTGCCCGGCGACCACGCCGTGGTGCTGTGGCTGGCGGTCTCGGTGGCCGGCCTGGCGCTGCTGGAGGCGGTGCTCGGCCTGGCCCAGCGGTGGTATTCGGCGCGCATCGGCGAGGGCCTGATCTACGACCTGCGCACCCAGGTGTTCGGGCACGTGCAGCGCCAGCCGGTCGCGTTCTTCATGCGCGCGCAGACCGGGTCGCTGGTCAGCCGGCTCAACAACGACGTCATCGGCGCCCAGCGCGCCCTGACCACCACCCTGTCGTCGGTGGTGTCCAACGTGATCAGCCTGATCCTCGTGCTGATCACCATGGTCGTGCTGTCCTGGCAGGTCACGCTGATCGCGCTGCTGCTCCTGCCGATCTTCATCCTGCCCGCCAAGTGGGTGGGCAAGCGGCTGCAGCGGGTCAGCCGCGAGCAGATGCAGCTGGACGCCGAGATGAGCTCGCTGATGACCGAGCGGTTCAACGTGGCCGGGGCGATGCTGGCCAAGCTGTACGGGCGACCTGCCGAGGAGGAGGAGAACTTCGCCGGCCGCGCCGCCCGGGTCCGCGACATCGGCGTGGTGGCCGCCATGTACGGCCGGGTCTTCTTCACCGCCCTGACGCTGGTGGCGGCGCTGGCCACGGCCATGGTGTACGGCGTGGGCGGCGTCCTGGTCGTCGAGGGCGGCTTCCAGCTCGGCACCCTGGTGGCCCTGGCGACCCTGCTGACCCGCATGTACGGGCCGCTGACCGCGCTGTCCAACGTGCACGTGGACGTGATGACCGCGCTGGTCAGCTTCGACCGGGTCTTCGAGGTGCTGGACCTGAAGCCCCTGGTCGCCGACCGCGAGGACGCCCGCCCCCTCGTGCTCGACCGGGCCGACGGCGCGACCGGCGGGAGCGCCGCCGAGGGGAGCGCGGCGGCGGCGACGGCCGGGCGGGGCGCCCCGTCGATCGAGTTCGACCACGTCTCGTTCTCCTACCCGTCGGCCGAGGAGGTGTCGCTGGCGTCGCTGGAGTCGATCGCCCGCCCCGACACCGCGCCCGGCCGCGAGGTCCTGCGGGACGTGACGTTCACCGTGCCGCCGGGGCGGATGTACGCGCTGGTCGGCCCGTCCGGGGCGGGCAAGTCCACCATCACGCACCTGGTCTCGCGGCTGTACGACGTGACCGACGGCGCCGTGCGCATCGGCGGCCACGACGTGCGGGACCTGACCCTGGAGTCGCTGCGCGCCCAGGTCGGCGTGGTCAGCCAGGACGCCCACCTGTTCCACGACACCATCGCCGCCAACATGCGCTACGCCCGGCCCGACGCCACCGACGAGGAGATCCTGGCCGCGCTGGACGCCGCGGCCATCGGCGACCTGGTCGCGGCGATGCCCGAGGGCCTGGACACGGTGGTCGGCGACCGCGGCTACCGCCTGTCCGGCGGGGAGAAGCAGCGCCTGGCCATCGCCCGGCTGCTGCTGAAGGCGCCGTCGGTGGTGGTGCTGGACGAGGCCACCGCGCACCTGGACTCCGAGTCCGAGGCCGCCGTCCAGCGGGCGCTGGCCACCGCGCTGGCCGGCCGCACCTCGCTGGTGATCGCCCACCGGCTGTCCACCGTGCGGGAGGCCGACCAGATCCTGGTGATCGACGACGGCCGGGTCGTCGAACGCGGCCGCCACGAGGAGCTGCTGCTGCGCGGCGGCCTGTACGCCGAGCTGTACCGCACCCAGTTCGCCCACCAGGCCGACGCGGCGTCCGCCTCGGCGGCCGCTCTCGAGGCCGGGGCCCGCGCCGCGTCCGGGGCGGACGGAGGGGGCCCTTCCGGCGCCCGCGAGGCCGAGCGGGCCGGCGCCGACTGACCGTCCGATGGGGGCCGGTGTCCCGGCTCCATGCCGTCTCTTTGCCCGAATGCGGAGCGCCGGCAACCCGGCCGTCACCTGAAGGGCTTTCGCTGAAGGGGGTGAGCGCGCCCGCGCGGGGGCGCGGGCGGCCGCTGTCAGGCACACGCTGAGGAAGGAGCACGGCGTGCGTGTGACGGTCAACCCCGGTCGCATCGTCAAGAGCGGAGCGGGACGCTGCGCCGTCCTGCTGGTCGGCCTGGGAGCGGCGGGCGTGGCGATCGGCTGGCTCGGCCCGGACCGGCTGACGCAGCGGGCGCTGTCCGCGGCGGTCCGGCGCCGCTGAGGCGCCGCCGGTCCGCCGCGCCGGCGGGGCCTCAGCCCGCGCGGCCGGGTGCGTAGCCGAGGCGTCCCAGCTCGACGCCCGCCACCCGCTCCACCTGGGTGACCTGCCGGGGCGTGAGCCGCTCCCGCCAGATCCCGACGCGCCGGTCGTCGGGGAAGGGGGCGCCCCGGCGCACCAGGGTGTCGAAGGCGCCCGTGGAGATCGGTGCGTCCAGGTACTGCGACACGGCCTCGGCGACCTTGCGCGGCTTGCTCACCAGGTCCTCGAAGCGCACCGTGAGCAGCTGCTCCTCAGGCGTCTGCGCGCGCAGGCGGGCGCTCAGCCGCACCGAGCCGCGCCAGCGCAGCGCGCACTTGACGGCGGGCGCGGCGCGCGACCAGCGGACCCGGTCGGCCACGTCCTCCACGCCCAGGAACGGGTTGGGGAACACCTCGTCGAGGTTGGCCAGGCCCGGCTTGAACCAGGCCATGCAGCGCTCGTCGGCGAGCATGTCGGCCACCACGTCCCGCCCGTCGCGGATGACCTGCAGCAGCTGGGCGTCGGGGAAGGCGTCCAGCAGCACGTCCGCGCTGTAGATCAGGTCGGGGGAGGCGTCGGCGAAGCGGTGCACGTCGCGCGGCTCGACGCACGGCTCGTCCGCCGCGCCGGGGGCGCGGGCCGCGGACGGCGGGAACCCGGCGGCGTCGCGGCACTCGGCCGGGCACTGGGCGCAGGCGCGCCCGGAGATCTGCCACGCCTCGGCGAAGGCGTCCCGCAGCACCCGGGCGGCGCCGCGGCCGCGGTCGGCGGCGATCGACGGCCGCCGCGCGAAGGCGTAGGTGACCCGCAGCACCCCCGGCCGCCCCATGGTCAGGTGGAACCCCTTGGAGCGCTTCACGGCGCGGGCCAGCAGGTCCGCGCCGGAGTGCGGAGAGCCCAGGATGAACACCGGACGGCGGACCTTCGTGCCGTTGACCACGAGGATGTGCGGCGTGGACCTCATAGGAGTGCTCAGTTTCTCACCTCGCCCGGACGAGGGCCGACAGGCCCGCGCGCTGACAGGGATAATACGAGCAGAAAAGGGCTTTCCCGGCCTAGCCTTGGAGGAATGGACGCTCCGACGACGCTGCGGGAGTGGCTCCCGCGGGCGCAGGCGATCACCGTGCTGTCCGGCGCGGGCATCAGCACCGACAGCGGAATCCCCGACTTCCGCGGTCCGCAGGGCGTGTGGACGAAGAACCCCGAGGCCGCGGCGCAGTCGACGATCGGCGCCTACCTGGCCGACCCGCAGGTGCGGCGGCGGGCCTGGCGGGCGCGGCGCGACCATCCGGCCTGGCGCGCCGAGCCCAATGCCGCGCACGAGGCCCTGGTGCGGCTGGAGCGGGCCGGGCGGCTGCGGGCGATCGTCACCCAGAACATCGACGGCCTGCACCAGCGGGCCGGCTCGTCGCCGGAGCGCGTGATCGAGATCCACGGCACCATGCGGGAGGCCGAGTGCCTGGCGTGCGGGCTGCGCACGCCCATGCCGGAGGTGCTGGCCCGGGTGGAGGCGGGCGAGGAGGACCCGCCGTGCCTCGACTGCGGCGGCATCCAGAAGGCCGCGACGATCTCGTTCGGGCAGGCCCTCAAGCCCGAGGTGCTGGACGCCGCGGTCGAGGCGGCCCGCTCCTGCGACCTGTTCCTCGCGGTCGGGACGTCGCTGACCGTGCAGCCCGCCGCCGGCCTGTGCCTGGAGGCGGTGGAGCGCGGCGCCCGGTTCGTGATCGTCAACGCCGAGCCCACCCCGTACGACCCGGTGGCCGACGCGGTGCTGCGCCGTCCCATCGGCGAGACGCTGCCCCGGCTGGTCGACCTGGCGGTCGGGGCGGCCGCGTGACCCGCTCCGACCGCGCCGCGCCGCACCGCGCGCCGTTCCGTTGGCGTGTTGTGACCGCCCGCCCCTTCCTTTGGAGACCTTCTCCTGACAAGCTCTATCCGTTGCGGTGCGAGGAGGGACGAGGTTGATGAGCGGGGGCACCCGCGAGGGGGCCGCACCCGAGGACGGGTCGCCCCGCCGGTTCGCCAGGCTGCGTCCCGGTGACCGGGTGGCCGTGGTCGCGCCCAGCGGCCCGGTCGATCCCGTCCGGCTGGAGGCGGGCTGCGGCGTGCTGCGCGATCTGGGGCTGGACGTGGTCGTGGGAGACCATGTCCTGGACCGCACCGATCTCGCCGGCGGCGCCGGCGCGCGGGACGGATGGCACGGCATGGCGGGCACCGACGCCGACCGCGCCGCCGACCTGCAGGCCGCCTGGTGCGACCCGACCGTCCAGGCCGTGCTGTGCGCCCGCGGCGGCTATGGCGCCACCCGCCTGCTCGACCTGCTCGACTGGGACGCGCTCGCCGCCGCGTCGATCACCGGGCGGGGCCCCAAGCTGCTGCACGGCTCCAGCGACATCACCGCCCTGCACACCGCGTTCGGCGCGCGGCTGGGCGTCAGCACCTCCTTCGGACCCATGGTGGCCGGGCTGATCGCCGACCTCGCCGACCCGCGCGGCGCCGACCATGAGCGGACGTCGGAGCACCTGCGGGCCGCGCTGTTCGGCGATCCGGCCGGGCGGACGGTCACCGGCAGTCACGCGTTGAGCCCCGGCTGTGCCGAAGGCGTGCTGACTGGCGGTACGCTGGCTCTGCTCACCGCGCTGCTCGGCACCCCCCACGCCCCGCCTCCGGCGGCCGGTCGCATCGTCTTCCTCGAGGACGTGTGCGAGGCCCCGTACCGCGTCGACCGGATGCTCACGCAGCTGCTCCAGGCCGGGTGGTTCGACGGCGCGGCGGGCGTGGTGCTGGGCTCGTGGACCGACTGCGGCGACCCGGCCGAGCTCGACGCGGTGTTCACCGACCGGCTGGGCCCCCTCGGCGTGCCGGTGCTGGCCGGTGTGCCCGCCGGGCACGGTCCCTGCCAGGTCACCCTGGAGCTCGGCGCCCCCGCGCGGCTGGACGCCGCGGCGCTGACCCTGAGCGTCCCGGCCGGACGGCCGCGCGCAAGTGACAGCCGACCCCTGCCGGGAGGAGTGCGATGAGCGGCCGGCATGCCCGTCCCGGCGCGTGGGACGACGGTCGCCGGAACGGCGTGTGGGACCAGGGCGCGCTCGACTCGCTGCTGGTGCTGGTGGCCGAGAGCCTCGGCTACACCTGCCGGCCCGTCCCCGGCGACGTCATGCTGCTGGAGGGCCCGAACCGGCTGCACGTCAGCATGCGCAACCTGCGGCAGCTGGCCCGGCTGGTGCCGCGCGACGACTGGCCCGCGCTGGTGTCCGACCACGTCACCACGATCGTCACCGCCGTCGAGGAGCCGCTGGACCTCAGCGACTTCGACCTGGCCCAGCACCTGCTGCGCACCCGCATCTACCCGGCCGAGGCCGACAACGGCGTCCTGGCCGCGCGCCCCTTCGCGCCCGGCCTCATCGAGGTGGTGGTCGTGGACACCCCCACCACGGTCCGCACCGTCACCACCGAGGAGATGCACGGCTGGCCGGTGTCGGGCGACGCGCTGTTCATGCTGGGCCGGTCCAACGTGCGGGGCGACGGGCCGCTGCAGGTGGACGAGGACGAGCTGGGCGGCGTGCGCGTGGTGGTGCTGCACGGCTGGACGTTCTACGCCGCCACCCACCTGGCGTGGCTGGAGGAGTACCTGCCGATCGGCCCGTACGGGGCGCTCGTGGTGGCGCCCAACCGCAGCCAGATCGTCGCGCATCCGCTGCTGCCCTCGGGCAGCTGCCCGCGCGCCCGCTACCGGGCCGCCGTCACCGCGGCGCGCGAGCTGCAGGCGCACGCCCGCCGCGCCTACGAGGAGGGCCCCGGGTCGCTCAGCCCGCACCTGTACTGGTGGCGGATGGGCGAGCTGACGCTGCTGGACGTCCGATACCAGGGCGACGCCGTGGTGCTGCCGGACGAGTTCACCTCGGTCCTCACCAAGCTCGCCGCCGAGCCGTGACCGCCGGCCCCGGCGCGGTCGTGGCGGCGTGATCGGCGCCGAGGACGCGCAGGCCGTCGCCGCGGGGATCACCCGGCGGCTGGGCCGCAACGTCACCATCGTGGACCGGCACGGCGTGGTCATCGCCGCTTCGGCGGGGCGCCCGATGCCCGCCGCGCGCCGGCCCCGTAGGGTCGGTGCCCGAGCAGAGGGAGGTCGATGGTGCGGATCGTCATCGCGCCCGATTCGTTCAAGGGCAGCCTGACCGCGGCCGAGGTGTGCGCCGCCGTGGAGGCGGGGGTGAAACGGGCGGCTCCGAACGCCGCGACGGTCGCGGTGCCGATGGCCGACGGCGGCGAGGGCACCCTGGACTGCTTCCTGCGCGGCGCGGGCTGGCGGGAGGTCCGGATGACCGCCGCCGACCCCCTGGGGCGTCCCGTGGCGGCCAGGTACGCGCTGTCGGCGGACGGGCGGTCCGCCGTGGTCGAGCTGGCCTCGGCGTCCGGGCTGCCGCTCCTGGCGCCCGGCGAGCTGGACCCGCTGCGCGCCGACACCTACGGCACCGGCGAGCTGATCGCCGACGCGGTGCGGCGCGGCGCCCGCGACGTGCTGGTCTGCATCGGCGGCAGCGCCGGCAACGACGGCGGCACCGGGCTGCTGCGCGCGCTGGGCGTGCGCTTCACCGACGCCTCCGGCGCGGACCTGCCGCCCGGCGGCGCCGCGCTGGCCCGGCTCGCCGCGATCGACGACTCCGGGCTGGCCGAGGAGGTCCGCGCGGCGCGGTTCCGCGTCGCCTGCGACGTCACCAACCCGCTGGTCGGGCCGCGGGGCGCGGCCGCGGTGTTCGGGCCGCAGAAGGGCGCCACGCCGGCGCAGGCGGCGGAGCTGGACGCGGCGCTGACGCGCTTCGCCGACGTGCTGGCCGAGCGCACCGGACGGCGCGTCCACGACCTTCCGGGCGCCGGGGCGGCGGGCGGCACCTGCGGCGGCCTGGTCGGGGTGCTGGACGCCGAGCCCGCCCGGGGCGCCGAGCTCGTGGCCGACCTGATGGGCCTGCCCGCGGCGCTGGACGGCGCCGACCTGGTGATCACCGGGGAGGGGCGGCTGGACGGGCAGAGCGCCGGCGGCAAGGTCGTGTCTTCGGTGGCGGGCCTGGCCGCGCGGCACGGCGTGCCCGTCGTCGCGCTGGCCGGGAGCGTCGCCGGTCCGCTGGACGAGCTGCGCGCCCTCGGGCTGACCGCGGCGTTCAGCCTGGCCGACGGCCCCCGCACGCTGGCCGAGCTGACCGAGGGGGCGGGCGCCCTCCTCACCGCCCTTGCCGAGGAGGTCGTCCGCCTGCGGCTCGCCTGAGGGCCGGCTCAGCCGGACGCGGGCTCCGGCTCGGTCCGCCGCTCGGGGGCGGCGTCGGCGGACGCCTGCGCCTCGGGCCTGCGGACGCTCATGAGCGGGATGAACACGTGCGCCAGCGGACCGATCGCCACCGCGTACAGCACGGTGCCGACGCCGACCGTGCCGCCGAGCAGCCAGCCCGCGGCGAGCACGGTCAGTTCGATGGAGGTGCGCACCACCCGGATCGAGTGGCCGCGGGCGGCCAGCCCCGTCATCAGCCCGTCGCGCGGACCCGGCCCCAGCTCGGCGCCGATGTAACAGCCCGTGGCGAACCCGCCGACCACGATCCCGGCGACCAGGAAGGCCCAGCGGACCGCGGCGGCGTCCGGGTCGGGCAGCAGGTACAGGAACACGTCGGCGAACACGCCGACGAGCAGCGCGTTGCTGATCGTGCCGATCCCGGGCCGCTGCCGCAGCGGGATCCAGGCCAGCATCACCAGCGCCCCGACGATGACGATCCACGTGCCGATCGACAGCCCGAACCGGCGCGACAGCCCCTGGTGGAACACGTCCCACGGGTCGTTGCCGAGCCCGGAGGCCACCTGCAGGGCGATGCCCAAGCCGTATAGGGCCAATCCCACGTAGAGTTGGACCAGGCGGCGCGCCATCGAGGCCATTCGTGCCCACTCTCTGCTCAAGATCTGCCAATGCCGTTGGCCAGTGTGGCCGAGAGTGGCCTGGTCGTTATAGAGCCAATAGGGGAAAAGTGGACTTATGAACACCCGTTATGTGAGCGGTCCGCAGCTGGCCCGGCTGCTCGGCGACGTCCCCCGGGAGCGCCCGGTCTACCTGGCGCTGGCGCGGGCCGTGCGCGGCCTGGTGCTGGACGGGCGGCTCGCCCCGCGCACCCGCCTGCCCGCCGAGCGCGACCTGGCCGCCGCCCTGGGCGTCAGCCGCACCACCGTCACGGCCGCCTACGACCGGCTCCGCACCGAGGGCTACATGGAGAGCAGGCAGGGCGCGGGGAGCTGGACGGCGCTGCCCGCGACCACCATGACCGGCGCCCCCGCGCGATGGGTCGGCGCGGAGGACGCCACGCGGTTCGGCGTCGCGCAGGCGCCGGGCGGCCCCGGATTCGTCGACCTGGGCTGCGCCACCCCCGCCGCGCCCGCCGTCTTCGACGAGGCGGTCGCCGCCGCGATGGCCGAGCTGCCCCGGCACGCACGCGGCGTCGGCTACCTGCCCGCGGGGCTGCCCGAGCTGCGCGAGGTGATCGCCGACGGCTACGCCGCGCGCGGCCTGCCCACCCGTCCCGACCAGATCGTCGTCACCACCGGCGCGCAGCACGCGCTCACCCTGCTCGCCGAGCTGACCGTCCGGCCGGGCGACGCGGTGCTGGTGGAGCGCCCCACCTACCCGCACGCGCTGGGCGCGCTGCGCCGCCGCGGGGCGCGGCTGGTGCCGGTCGGCGTCGCGGACGGCTGGGACGTCGAGCTGATCGCCGCGACCATGCGGCAGACCGCCGTGCGCGCCGCCTACACGATCCCCGAGTTCCACAACCCCACCGGTCTGCTGATGCCCGCGTCCGACCGCGAGGCGCTGGTGGACGCCGCCCGCCGCGCCGACGCGATCCTGATCGCCGACGAGACGTTCGCGGGACTGGCGTTCGACCGGGCGGCCCCGGCGCCGCCGCCGCTGGCCGCGTTCGACGCCGGCGGCCGGGTGGTGAGCGTCGGGTCGGCGTCCAAGCTGCTGTGGGGCGGTCTGCGCATCGGATGGATCCGCGCGTCCGCGCCGCTGGCGCGCCGGCTGGCGGCGGCGCGCGAGGCCGCCGACATCGCCAGCCCGGTGATCGACCAGCTGATCGTGCGGGAGCTGCTGCTGCGCGCCGAGGAGGTGCGGGCCGAACGCGCGGCGGCGCTGCTGCGCTCCCGCGACGCGCTCGCCGCCGCGCTGCGCGAGCGGCTGCCCGGCTGGAGCTTCACCCTGCCCGAGGGCGGGATGTCGCTGTGGCCGCGGCTGGAGGCGCCGGTGGCGACGCAGCTGGCCGAGACGGCGCTGCGGCACGGCGTGCGGGTCGTCCCCGGCCCGGCGTTCGGCGAGGACGGCGTGCTGGAGGACCGGCTGCGCCTGCCGTACGTCCTGCCGCCCGAGACGCTGCGCGTCGCCGTGGACCGGCTGGCCAGGGCCCAGGAGGAGGTCGACGCGGCCCCCGCCGTCCGGTCGGCCCTGCCGAGCTACGTGTGATCCGCCGCGCCCCTCAGGGGGCGCGCTGGATGTAGCCGACGAGGTACTCGCGCTCGGACTCCAGCTCGTCGATCGCGCTCTTGACCACGTCGCCGATGCTCACGATCCCGGCCAGCCGCCCGTCGCGCACCACCGGCAGGTGCCGGATGCGGTGCTCGGTCATGGTGCGCCGCAGCTCGGCCACGGCGGCGTCGGGGGTGCAGGTGCGCACCTCCGCGGTCATGATGTCGGCGACGGGCCGGTCGAGCAGCCCGGCGCCGTGCTCGTGCAGCCGGCGCACCACGTCGCGCTCGGACACGATGCCGACGATCGTCGCGCCGTCCGGCGAGACCACCGCCGCGCCGATGTTGTGCCGGGCCAGCGTGGCCAGCAGGTCTCGGACGGGGGCCTCGGGTCGCACCGTGGTCACCGTGTCGCCTTTCCTACGCAGGATGTCGCGGATTCGCATGTCGCACACTCCGGTGCCGCTTGGGCCCACCTGCCGAGGGGGCATCGGCCTGATGTCGTGTTGACAAGGTCGCACGTCCTGCGCCGTCGGAAAACCCCGCGCGGGTAAACCCTGCCGCGTCGGCGCGGGAAGCGGATGCCGCCGACCGGCCGTGCCCTCATCCCGCGCCGATGTGCTCGGCGATCCATTCGGCGATCAGGTCCGGGTGGCTGCGCGGCACCCAGTGCCCGGCGCGGACCGTCCGCAGCGCCAGGTCGGGCGCCCGCCCGGCCAGGCCGCCCACCAGGTGAGGGGACACGAACAGGTCGCGGGTCGGCACGACGACCTGTGTCGGCACGTCCGTGCGCCGCTCGCGCGGCCTGCGCAGGCGCCCCATGTTGGCGCGGTACAGGTTGACGCCGACGGACGCGTCGCGCGGCAGCGTCCGGGCGGGGTGCCCGGGACGCGGCGCGACGCCCTCGCCCTTCTCCAGGGCGCGGGCGAACAGGCGCGCCATCCCGGCGCGCCACAGCAGCTCCGGCAGCAGCGGCGTCCGGAACGCGGGGATGTACCAGGACCGCAGCGCCTGCCCGGCGGCCTGCCGCAGGTTGCGCGGCGTGGGGCGGCGCAGCCTGCGGCGCATCCAGTGCGCGACGTGGTCCAGGCACGGGCCGGAGATCGAGGTGAACGTGGCGAACCGCTGCGGGAGGGTGCACACCGCCTCCCAGCCCTGGATGGAGCCCCAGTCGTGCCCCACCAGGTGCACCTTCTTCTCCGGCGCCGCGGCGTCCAGCACGGCCTCCAGATCGGCCATCAGGTAGTCGAACGCATAGCGCCTGCGGCCGTACGGCCGCGACGACGCGCCGGCGCCGCGCACGTCGTAGCGGACGACGTGGAAGCGGTCGGCGAGGCGCTCGGCCACCTCGTCCCACACGGCGTGGGTGTCAGGGTAGCCGTGCATCAGCAGCACCGTCGGACGCGACGGGTCGCCCTGCTCGTACACGGCGAGGTGGACGCCGTCGCCGCGGACGCGCCGCCTCCTCACGCCTCGCGCGGTCCGCGCCGCCCCGGAGCCGGCCTGCCCCCGCTGCCGCCGCTCCCGGCGGAGCCGCGCGGGGGAGGCCTGCGCGGGGTCGGCGGCGCGGCGGATGTCGTTCACCGTCATGCGGACGCCTCCTCTCGGCCCGGCTCCCGCGCGCGGAACGGGTGCCGAGGCGAGAATGTACGGCATACCGCCGAGAACGGCGATTCCCCTTGCCGAGGCCGCCCCGCGCGTCGCCGGCCGGCCGGTTCAGTACGGGTCGTAGCCCGCGGCCAGCGCGGCGGGCGAGCGCTTCAGGTACTCCAGGGCCTTCGGCGTCGAGCAGATCCGGGACGGGTGGTGCGACGGCCGCAGGTAGACCGGCGCCTCCCCGATCAGCAGCCGGAAGATGCCGGGCACGTGCCCCTTGCGGACCGACCGGCGGTAGGCGCGGTACACGCGCGGCAGCGTCACCGGGCCGCGCACGTTCGGGTCCTGCCTGAGCAGGTACACCGCCCCGCCGATCAGCGCCCAGTACAGGAAGAACAGCGAGACCGCCCAGGCCGCGGCGCGCATCGCGTAGCCGCCGCCCATCGCCCGGTACACGTCGAACACCACCGACCGGTGCTCGACCTCCTCGGCGCCGTGCCAGCGCAGCAGGTCCAGCATGGTGGGGTCGGCGCCGTCCTCGTCCAGCCGCCGGTTGTCCATGATCCACTGGCCGAGCACCGCGGTGTAGTGCTCGATGGCGGCGACCGCGGCCAGCTCGAAGCGCAGCCGCCGCCGCCACGCCCGCGGCGACCGCCTCTTCAGCGCGGCCATCCGCGCGGGCCGCTCGGCGTTGCCCCGGGCGGCCTGGTCGGTGATGGGGGTGACGTCGATGCCGTGCGCCGCCAGCAGCCCGTCCAGCACGCCCTGGTGGGAGCGGGCGTGCACCATCTCCTGGCCGATGAACCCCTTGATCTCCTCCAGCAGCCGCTCGTCCCTGATGTAGGGGCGGGCGTCCTTGACGCACTGGATGAACCACTTCTCGCCCTCGGGCAGGACGATGTGGAAGGAGTTGATGATGTGGGTGGCCACCGGATCCCCGGGGATCCAGTGCAGCGGGGTGCGCGACCAGTCGAACGACACCCGGCGCGGCTTGATCGGGGGATGCCGTTCGTCCACGTCCGTCATCGACCTCTCCTCGCCCACGAGCCGGAGCCACCGTCCGGTGGCCAGAGAAGTGAACCGCGGGGCCGCGGACGAGTTCTTGAGGTCGAGAACACAAATCGGGCGCCGCGGGTTCGCGTCCGGGTGACAGATTCCCCGGATCAGGTGACGACTTCCCCGGATCAGGTGACGACGCGGTGCGCCCCCGCGTAGACGTTCATCGTCTCCCCGCGCAGGAAGCCCACCAGCGTCATGCCCGCGTCCTCGGCCAGCTCCACCGCCAGCGACGACGGCGCCGACACCGCCGCCAGCACCGGGACGCCCGCCTGCATCGCCTTCTGGGTGAGCTCGAACGACGCCCGGCCGCTGACCATGAGGATCCGGCCGGACAGCGGCAGCAGGCCCGCGCGCAGCGCCCAGCCGACGACCTTGTCGACGGCGTTGTGCCGCCCCACGTCCTCCCGCACGGCCAGCAGCTCGCCGTCCGCGTCGAACAGCCCCGCCGCGTGCAGCCCGCCGGTCCGGTCGAACACCCGCTGCGCCCGCCGCAGCCGCTCGGGCAGCCGCGCCAGCACCGCGGGGCTCACCTCGACCGGGTCGGCGGCGACGTCGTACGGACGGTCCGCGCGCAGCGCCTCGATGCTCGACTTGCCGCAGAGCCCGCAGGCGCTGGTCGTGGCGAACGCGCGGGTCATGCCCGGGTCGGGCGGTGGCACGTGGTCGGCCAGCACCACGTCGAGGGTGTTCTGCTCGGTGGTGTCCGCGCAGTAGCGCAGCGCCCGCAGGTCGTCGGCGCGGCCGATGACGCCCTCGGCGGCCAGGAATCCGGCGACCAGGTCGAAGTCGTCGCCGGGAGTGCGCATGGTGATGGTGAGCGGCCGCCCGGCGACGCGGATCTCCAGGGGCTCCTCGACGGCGAGGGTGTCGGGGCGACGCCCCCGCACCCCCGCGGTGCTCAGCCGCAGGACCGGTTTGCGCACGGTGATCCGCCCCATGCCGCGACGGTACCGTGCGAGACCGCGCCGCGCGAGAGCGGTTTCGCGACGTCCGCGGTCGGGACCCCGCGCCCCTGCGGCGCCCCCCGACGCCTCGGGGTCGATCTTTGGGGGATTCGTCGAGCTCATCCCGGTTTTCTGCCTGGTGAGGCATTGGAGAGGCATGGGGTGACAAGAGCCGTACGCTCCGTTTCTTGATCATTGGACGGCGGGTCTGTTAAATCCCCGCTGTGACCTCCCCCGCTGATCTGCGCCTGACCCAGTACGCCCACGGCGGCGGCGGCGCGGGCAAGCTGCCGCCGGGCGAGCTGGAGGGGCTGATCTCCGGGCTGACCGGGCCGGCCCCCGGCGACGGCGCGCTGCTGCTCGGCGCCGACGACGGCGACGACGCGGCCGTGCTGCGGCTCGACGCCGAACGGGCCGTGGTGTCCACCGTGGACGTGCTGCCGCCGATCGTGGACGACCCTTACGACTGGGGCCGGATCGCCGCGGCCAACGCCCTGTCGGACGTGTACGCCGTGGGCGCCCGCCCGGTCATGGCGCTCAACCTGCTCGGCTGGCCGCGCGACGTGCTGCCGGCCGAGGTGGCCCAGGAGGTGCTGCGGGGCGGCCGCGACACGGCCGCCCGCGCCGGCTGCGCGATCGCCGGCGGGCACAGCGTCGACGACCCCGAACCCAAGTACGGCCTGGCCGTCACCGGCACCGCGGACCCGGACCGGCTGCTGCGGCTGGACGACGGCAAGCCCGGCCTGCCGCTGTCGCTGACCAAGCCGCTCGGCACCGGCGTGCTCAACGCCCGGCACCGCGCCACCGGCGAGGTGTTCGCCCACGCCGTGGAGTCGATGGCGACGCTCAACGCCGACGCCGCGCGGCTGGCGCTGGCGGCGGGCGCGCGCTGCGCCACCGACGTCACCGGCTTCGGCCTGCTCGGCCACCTGTTCAAGCTCGCCCGCGCCAGCGGGGTCACCGCCGTGATCGACGCCAAGGCGGTGCCGTACCTGGACGGCGCGCGCGAATCCGTGCGGGACGGCTTCGTGCCCGGCGGCACCCGCCGCAACCTGGCGTGGGTGTCGCCGCACACCGACTTCGGCCGCATCGCCGAGGAGCGGCGGCTGCTGCTGGCCGACGCGCAGACCTCCGGCGGCCTGCTGGTCGCCGGGGAGATCCCCGGCGCGGTCGTCATCGGCGAACTCGTCGACCGCGGCCCGCACACGCTCGTCGTCCGCTGAGCCCGGCACCGCGACGGCAGTCGGGCGGGCGCGCGGTCCCCCTAAGACGCGGGCCGCGGGCGCAGGACGGGGCGCAGCTCGTCCAGCACCGCCGGATCCTCGATCGTCGCGGGCACCGGGGCCTCGCGTCCGTCGGCGATGTCGCGCATCGCGCCGCGCAGGATCTTGCCGGACCGGGTCTTGGGCAGCGCCCGCACCACCGCGACGTCCTTGAGCGCCGCGACCGGCCCGATCTGCTCGCGCACCATCCGGACCACCTGGTCGCGCAGCACCGCGCCGTCGGCGTCCGCGTCGCTCTTGAGCACCACCAGCGCGCGCGGCACCTGGCCCTTCAGCGGGTCGCGCACGCCGATGACCGCGCACTCGGCCACCGCCGGATGCGCGGCGATCACCTCCTCCATCGCGCCGGTGGACAGCCGGTGCCCGGCCACGTTGACGACGTCGTCGGTGCGGCCCATCACCCACAGGTAGCCGTCCTCGTCGATGTGGCCGCCGTCGCCGGTGAGGTAGTACCCCGGGTGGCGGGTCAGGTACGACTCGACGAAGCGCTCGTCGTCCTGCCACAGCGTCGTCAGCGCGCCGGGCGGCAGCGGCAGCCGCACCACGATGTCGCCGTCCACGCCGGGCGGGGCCGGGGCGCCGTCGGGCGTCAGCACCCGCACGTCGTACCCGGGGACGGGCACCGACGGGGACCCCGGCTTGACCGGCAGAGGCTCCAGGCCGCGCGGGTTCGCCGCCATCGGCCAGCCGGACTCGGTCTGCCACCAGTGGTCGATGACGGGACGGCCCAGCCTGTCGGCCGCCCACTGGTAGGTGTCGGGGTCGAGCCGTTCGCCGGCCAGGAACAGCGCGTCCAGGCCGGACAGGTCGTAGGAGGACAGCAGGGCGCCGTTCGGGTCCTCCTTCTTGACGGCGCGGATCGCGGTGGGCGCGGCGAACAGCACCTTCACCCGGTGCTGCGACGCCACCCGCCAGAACGCGCCCGCGTCCGGCGTGCCGACCGGCTTGCCCTCGTACAGCACGGTGGTGCATCCGGTCAGCAGCGGCCCGTACACGATGTAGGAGTGCCCGACGACCCAGCCGACGTCCGAGGCGGCCCAGAACACGTCGCCGGGCCCGACCCCGTAGATGTTCTCCATCGACCAGCGCAGCGCGACCGCGTGCCCGCCGTTGTCGCGCACCACGCCCTTGGGCCGGCCCGTCGTGCCGGAGGTGTAGAGGATGTACAGCGGGTCGGTGGCGGCCACCGGCACGCAGTCGGCGGGCTCGGCCCGCGCGACGGCCTCGTCCCACTCCACGTCGCGCGGCCGCACCAGGTCGGCGTGCAGCTGCGGGCGCTGCCGGATCACGCAGCGCTCCACCTTGTGCGAGGCCAGCTCCAAGGCCTCGTCCAGCAGCGGCTTGTACGGCACCAGGCGGGCGCCCTCGATGCCGCAGGACGCGGACACCACCGCCTTGGGCCGGGCGTGGTCGATGCGCGCGGCCAGCTCGCGCGCGGCGAACCCGCCGAACACCACCGAGTGCACCGCGCCGATGCGGGCGCACGCCAGCATGGCGATCACCGCCTCCGGGATCATCGGCAGGTAGATCACCACGCGGTCGCCGACGTCGACGCCCTGCGCGCGCAGCGCCCCGGCGAACCGCGCGACCAGATCGGTCAGCTCCCGGTAGGTGTAGGTGCGCACGGTGCCGGTGACCGGGCTGTCGTAGATGAGGGCGGGCTGGTCGCCGCGGCCCTCGTCCACGTGCCGGTCCAGGGCGTTGTCGCAGGTGTTGAGCTCGCCGCCGGTGAACCAGCGGTAGAACGGGGGAGCCCCGTCGTCGAGGACCCGGTCCGGGGGGACCAGCCAGCGGATGTCGCGCGCCGCCAGGCCCCAGAACCGGGTCGGGTCGGAGATGCTGCGTTCGTACGCTGCCGCGTAGGCGCCCATGTGGTCCTCCGGTCGGGTCCCCCGCCCCAGTTCGCGTTTCGGGGCGCACCCCTATAGGGCATTCCCGCGGCGGTGTTCGTCAAGTCCCGCGGCGGCGTTTCACCGACCGGCCGCAACGCGTCCGGACGCGGCGATGTTACTTAGCTGCGGAAATCAAGTAACCGCCTTGTAAGGTGTTTCACATGCCTCCCCCGCAGCAAGCCGGCCCCGCCTCCGCCGCGTCCGCCGACGCGGCGCCCGCCGGGACGCGGCCCGACGCGCCGCCCGGCGTGCCAGCCGACATCGTGGAGATCGAGCGGGCGCTGACCCGGGTGGCGCACCTGCTCACGCGGCACCGGCAGCACGACCGGACGGTCGCGGCCGCGGGCGTCCCCGTGGACCGCGCGGCCGTGCCGCTGCTGCGGCTGCTGGACGACAGCGCCGAGCCGCTGCGCCCCAGCGAGCTGGCCGCCCGCCTCAACGTCGAGGCGCCGCACATCACCCGCCTGGTGCAGCGCCTGGAGAAGGTCGGCTACGTGGACCGGGTGCCCGACGCCCGCGACCGCCGCGCGCAGCGCGTGCGGCTGCGCGACGAAGGACGCCACGCGGTCGAGTGCATCCGCGCGGCACGGCGCCGCTGGATGCACGAGGCGCTCGCCTCGTGGTCGGAGGAGGAGCGGCGGCAGCTCGCCGAACTGGTCAACCGCATGGTCGACGACATCCTCGCCCACTCGGCCGAACAGGGCTGCGCCGGACCCGGAGCATGACCGGGCCCATACCGTAGCGCGCCCGGACTCGTTGACGGGCGGTTTTTCGGACCTTTCCCGGCGCGGTGTTCCTCGCGCCGTTCTGGTCCGCCATTGTTCGGGGCGGTTCGCGCCCTTATCGCCGTTCCGTGGATTTCCGGGCGTCCGTTCCCGGAAGCGGCGTCGACCGCCCCTTCTGCGGCGCCCGCCCCGCGGTGCGCCATCTGGGATCGCCCATCCGGAACGGAAATTGTGATCTCATACTGTGGGCCGAATCGGCTTTCGCCGCGGCCCCCGGCGTCCCTAGGGTTGCTTGACGTGGACTCCCGGCCATATGTCCCTCGTATCCGCGTGCTTCGTGACAGTCTTCTCGGCGGACGCCTTCCGCGCGCCCATTCCGTCCTCGGGCGGCGCGCCGCGGCGCCCGGTTCCCGGAAAGGGAGCTGATGCAGGTCGTCGCAACCGCCGGGCACGTGGGCCACGGCAAGTCCACGCTCGTGCGCGCGCTCGCCGGCGTCGGGCCCGCGGGGCGGGACGAACCGGGAGACGCCGACCCCGAGGGCTCCCGCCCCGGCGCCCCGTCCCTCGGACTGGAGGTCGCCCTGGCGACGCTGCCGTCGGGCGAGCGGCTGGCGTTCGTGGACGTCCCCGGCCATGAACGCGCCGTCCCGACCATGCTGGCGGGCGCGGGCCCCGTCCCCGCCGTGGTGCTGGCGGTGGCGGCCGACGAGGGGTGGATGCCGCAGTCGGAGGAGCACCTCGCCGCCATCGACGCCCTCGGCGTGCGCAACGGCGTGCTGGTGGTGACCCGCTCCGACCGCGCCGATCCCAGGCTGGCGCTGCGCCAGGCGCGCGAGCGGCTCGCCCGCACCGGCCTGCGGGGCGCCGAGTCCGTCGCCGTCAGCGCCGTCACCGGCGCCGGCCTCCCGGAGCTCACCGCGGCGCTGGACCGCCTGGCCGGACGGCTGCCCGTGCCCGACCCGGACGCTCCCGTCCGGCTGTGGGCCGACCGCGTCGAACCGGGCGCGGGCGGCGCGGTGGTCCACGGCACGCTGGCCGCCGGGACGATCCGTGTGCGCGACGAGCTGCTGCTCATGCCCGCCGGGCGGCGCGTGCGGGTGCGGTCCGTCGAGGCGGGCGAGGGGCCGTGCGAGGCCGCCGTCGGCGCGGCGCGCGTGGCGGTGCGGCTGGACGGCGTCGCACCGGGGCGGGTGGCGCCGGGCATGGCCCTGGTCACCCCGGACGGGTGGACGGCCACCGCATGCGTCGACGTGCGCACCGGGTTCGGCGAGGCGTCCGGGCGGCTGGCGCGGCGCATGACCCTGCACATCGGCGCGGCGGCCGTGCCGGTGGCGCTGCGGCCGCTCGGCCCCGACACCGCCCGCCTGACCCTCAACACGCGGCTGCCCCTGCACGTCGGCGACGCGGCCGTGCTGCGCGATCCCGCCCGCCGCGCCGTCGCCCGGGTCAGCGTGCTCGACGTGCGCCCCCCGGTGCTGGTGCGGCGCGACGACACCGCCGCCCGCGCCCGGGAGCTGGCGTCCTGGCCGGACCGCCCCGGCGGCGAGGTCGTGCTGCGCCGCCACGGCGTGCTGCACCGCGCGGAACTGGCGGGGATGGGCTGCGCGGCGCCTCCGGGCGCGGTGCGGATCGGCGAGTGGCTCGTCGACCCCGACCACTGGGAGGCCCTGCGCCGGCGCCTCGTCCGGCTGGCCGCCGAACGCGCCGCGATCCGCCCGCTGGCCCCGGGCCTGCCGCTGGAGCGGGCGCGGCTGCGGCTCGGCCTGCCCGCGCGCCGGCTGGTCGAGGCCTTGGCGCGGCCCCCGCTGCGGCTGGCGGGCGGCCGGGTGTACGGCCCGGAGCAGGGCCCGCCGCCGCAGGTCGTCATCGCGGCGGGCCGGTTGCGCGAAGAGCTGGCGGACGCGCCGTTCCGCGCGCCCGACGCGGCGCGGTTGGCCGAGCTGGGACTCACCCCCGAGGTGCTCGACGCCGCCGAACGCGCGGGCGCCGTCCTGCGGCTCGGCGACGGCGTCGTCCTGCCGTCCGGAGCCGACCGGGAGGCGCTGCGGATCCTCGGCGGGCTGCCCCAGCCGTTCAGCGTCGGCCAGGCGGCGCGGGCCCTCGGCACGGACCGCCGCACGGCCGTCGCCCTGCTGGAGCATCTGGACGGGCTGGGCGCGACGCGGCGGGTCGGCGAAGGACGCCGCGTCCCGGGCCGGTGACGGCCCGCGGGCGCCGGCGCGACCCCAGGGACGATCCGGAGAAAACCGTTTGAACCGGCGGGCCGCGGTCTGGCGTCATAGTTGCGGTCCGGCTGCCGTCGATCACGGAGAGGAGCAGGTGATGCCGTACCGTACGCTCGAAGGCGGCCGCGTTCCGATCCGGATGTGGACGGACCCGGCCACCGTCGAATCCGTGGCGCTCGACCAGCTGCGGAACGTGGCCGAGCTGCCGTGGGTGGAGGGCGTGGCGGTCATGCCCGACGTCCACTACGGCAAGGGCGCCACCGTCGGCTCGGTCATCGCGATGCGCGACGCGGTGTCCCCGGCCGCAGTCGGCGTCGACATCGGCTGCGGCATGACCGCGGTGAAGTCGTCGCTGACGGTCGAGGACCTGCCCGACGACCTCGGCCGGCTGCGCTCGCGCCTGGAGAAGGCGATCCCGGTGGGCCGCCACGGGCACAAGACGCCGGTGGACCCGTCGGCGCTGCCCGGGCTCAAGGAGCGCGGCTGGCACCACTTCTGGAAGGGCTTCGAGGACCTGCACCCGAAGGTGCGCGGGCGCTTCGGCCGGGCCCGCGAGCAGATGGGCACCCTGGGGTCGGGCAACCACTTCCTGGAGGTGTGCGCGGACGACGACGGCGCGGTGTGGATCGTGCTGCACTCCGGTTCCCGCAACATCGGCAAGGAACTGGCCGAGCACCACATCGAGACCGCCCGCAGGCTGCCGCACAACCAGGACCTGCCCGACCCGGACCTGGCGGTGTTCCTCACCGGCACCCCCGCGATGGAGGCGTACCGCCGCGACCTGTTCTGGGCGCAGGAGTACGCGCGCCGCAACCGCGCCGTCATGCTCGCCCTGGCGCAGAACGTGATGACCCGCCAGTTCGGGGAGAAGCGCTGCCAGTGGGGCGAGGTCATCTCCTGCCACCACAACTACGTGGCCGAGGAGGTCTACGACGGGATGGAGCTGCTCGTCACCCGCAAGGGCGCGATCCGCGCGGGCGCGGGCGACCTGGGCATCATCCCCGGCTCGATGGCCACCGGCACCTACATCGTGCGCGGCCTGGGCAACCCGGACGCCTACAACTCCGCCTCGCACGGCGCGGGGCGCAGGATGAGCCGCAACCAGGCCCGCAGGACGTTCACCGTCGACGACCTGGTGGAGCAGACCCGGGGCGTGGAGTGCCGCAAGGACGGCGGCGTCCTGGACGAGATCCCCGGCGCCTACAAGGACCTGGAGTCGGTGATCGAGGCGCAGTCCGACCTGGTGCAGGTGGTGGCGCACCTGCGGCAGTTGATCTGCGTCAAGGGCTGAAGACGGGAACCCGCGGCGGGGGAGCGGGTGACCAGGGGGAGGAGGCGGCGGCCCGTGCCGAGCGGGCCGCCGCCGACCGCGACCGCCGCGCATCGGAGGCCGACGACGCTGCCGGCTACGCCGGCGGTGAGGCGGACCCGGCGAGAACGCGGTCGATGAACGCGGTGACGTCGGCGAGGACCTCGTCGCGGTTGGTCTCGTTGAACACCTCGTGCCGGGCCGCGGGATAGATCCGCTCGGTCAGGTCGGAGCCGCGGACGGCCTCGATGCCGGTGCGGGTGCCGTCCAGGGGCACCAGCCGGTCGTCCTCGCCGTGGACCCACAGCGTGGGCAGCGCGCCCAGCGATCCGTGCGCCGACGCCGCGCGGATCGCCGCGTCCAGCGCCTCCAGCGTCGGCCGCTTGAACGGGCCGTGCCAGACCAGCGGGTCCTCCGCGTACGCCTTCCCGACGTCCGGGTCGCGCGACAGGGTGTCCGGGTCGATCGGCACGTCCGGGATCTCGTCGAGGGCCAGCAGCCGCGACAGCGCGTCCCAGCGGCCCAGCACCGGCCCCGACAGCACCAGCGCGGCCAGCTCCGCGCCGTGCAGCTGCGCGTACCGGGTGGCGATCAGCCCGCCCATCGAATGCCCGATCATCACCGCGGGCAGGCCGGGGTGGTCCTCGCGGGCCGCCGCCGCGACCGTGTGCACGTCCGCCACCAGGTCGGCGACGTCGTGGATCAGGACGCGCTCGCCCGCGGACAGGCCGTGACCGGCGTGGTCGGGCCCGCACACCACGGCGCCGTGCCGGACCAGCGCGTCGGCGACGTGGTCGTATCGGCCGAGGTGCTCGCCGTACCCGTGCACCAGCACCGCGACATAGCGCGGATCCGGATTGGGCCAGGTCCGCGCGGTGATCGCTCCGCGCGCCCCCGCGAACTCCCATCGCCGTGCCACCGCCATCGCCGCACCTCCGCGCCGCTTCGACGATCCTTCGCGACGGCCGTTTCCCGGACGACCGCTCCGTTACCGTCTCGTGCGATGAGCGGATCGTCAACCACCGCAATAGGCTGGTTGTTACGGCAAATCAGGCGGCCCGCCGGAATCGGGGCCGCCGCGGGAGCGGAAGGGCCACCGTGCTGGTCGACACCTTCGGTCGTACCGCCACCGATCTGCGGGTCTCCCTGACGGACCGGTGCAACCTGCGGTGCTCTTACTGCATGCCTCCCGAGGGCCTGGAGTGGCTGCCCAAGCCTGAGGTGCTCACCGACGACGAGGTGGTGCGGCTCGTGCGGGTGGCCGTCGAACGGCTCGGCGTCACCGAGGTCCGCTACACCGGCGGCGAGCCGCTGCTGCGGCGCGGCCTGGTCGACATCGTGCGGCGGACCGCGGAGCTGCGGCCCCGCCCGCAGATCTCGATCACCACCAACGGGATCGGGCTGGACCGGCTGGCCGTCCCGCTCGCCGAGGCGGGCCTGGACCGCGTCAACGTGTCCCTGGACACCCTCGACCGCGCGGTGTTCCGGCGGCTGGCGCACCGCGACCGGCTCGACGACGTGCTGAAGGGCCTGGCGGCCGCGGCCGACGCGGGCCTGGCGCCGGTCAAGGTGAACGCGGTGCTGATGCGCGGCGTCAACGACCACGAGGCGGTGCCGCTGCTGCGCTACTGCCTCGAACGCGGGTACCGGCTGCGCTTCATCGAGCAGATGCCGCTGGACGCCCAGCACGGCTGGACCCGCGAGGGCATGGTCACCGCGGACGAGATCCTGGCCAGGCTGGGGGAGGAGTTCACCCTCACCCCCGAGGACCCGGCGGCGCGCGGCAGCGCCCCGGCCGAGACGTTCCTCGTCGACGGCGGCCCGGCCGCCGTCGGGGTGATCGCCTCGGTGACCCGGCCGTTCTGCGGGGCCTGCGACCGGGTCCGGCTCACCGCCGACGGGCAGGTCCGCAACTGCCTGTTCGCCACCGAGGAGTCCGACCTGCGCACCGCCCTGCGCGGCGGCGCGTCCGACGAGGAGCTGGCCGAGCGGTGGCGGGCCGCGGTGCGCACCAAGCGCGCCGGGCACGGCATCGACGACCCCAGTTTCCTGCAGCCGGCCCGCCCCATGTCGGCGATCGGCGGGTGAAAACGGCGTGTGAGAACGGCGGGTGAGGACGTCGCACGCGGAGCGGGCCTTGGACGAGGCGTTCGACGCGGTGGTGCTGGCGGGCGGCCGCGCCCGCCGGATGGCCGGCGCCGACAAGCCCGGCCTGCCCGTCGCAGGCAGGAGCCTGGCCGCCCGCGTCGCCGACGCCGTGCGGGACGCGGGACGCCTCATCGTCGTCGGCCCGCCGCGCGCGGAGCTCCCGCACGCGATCGCCGTGCGCGAGGACCCGCCCGGCGCCGGCCCCGTCCCGGCCCTGCGCGCGGGGCTGGCCGAAGTGCGCGCGCCCTGGGTGGCGCTGCTGGCCGCCGATCTGCCGTTCCTGCGGCCCCGGCACGTCGCCGCCCTGCTGAACGCCGCGCGCGACGCCGAGGGGGGAGGGGCGGTGATGGTCGACGACGAGGGCCGGGAACAATGGCTCCTGGGATGCTGGCGGGCCGCCCGCCTGAGCGCGGCGCTGGCCGACTACCGGGGCGCCTCGCTGCGCGGGCTGCTGGGCCCGCTGGAGCCCGTCCGGGTCTTCCTCACCGGACCCGACGCGGCGGGGAGGCGGCCCCCGTGGTACGACTGCGACACCCCTGACGCGCTGGCGCGCGCCCGGCGCCTGCTGACCGACGGGGAGGAGTGACGATGCTGGAGGAATGGATCAAGGCCGTCTGCCAGGAGCTCGGCCTGGACCCCGGCGAGGTCGACCGAAGACTGGTGCTGGACCTGGCGCGCGACGTCGCGCACGGCGTGGCCCGGCCCGGCGCCCCGCTCACGGCGTTCCTGCTCGGCCTGGCCGTGGGCCGGGGCGCGTCCGCCCGGGACGCCGCGGCCCGCATCACCGAGATGGCCGAGGGCTGGAAGCAGGAGGACGGCGCGCCGGACGCGGCGCAGCCGCCGACCGGCGTCGCCTGAGCCCGGGCCCGGCCTAGGCCGGCTCGTCCAGCTCGGAGAGGGGGACGACGTCGCGCAGGAACCCGCGGCGGTCCAAGAACGCCGACAGGTGCTCGCGGTGCGCGTCGCACGCCAGCCAGATTTTGCGCCGCTCGGGGGTGTGGATCTTGGGGTTGTTCCAGCGCAGCGCCCATACGGCGGCGGCCCGGCAGCCCTTGGCCGAGCACTGCGGTTCCTCGTCGTGCGGAGCCCCGGCGGTCGGCGCGGGGGTCGGCGGGACATCGGTCACGTGTCCAGATTGGCACATCCGTCCGGTGCGCGGCGCACCCGGACCAGGGGTTTGAACCGTGACACGTCCGGACAGGATCCGCTCCGTGCGCACCGAGCCGACGTCCCAGCCCACGGCGGTGCGGTGCGCCCGGCGGCGCTGGCAGGCCCTGGCGGTGTGCCTGGTCGCCGCCTTCATGACCCTGCTGGACGTCAGCATCGTCAACGTGGCGCTGCCGTCCATCCGGACCGGGCTGCACGCCTCCGAGTCGGGCCTGCAGTGGATCGTGTCGGGCTACGCGCTGACGTTCGGCCTGGTGCTGGTGTCGGCCGGACGGCTCGGCGACGCGCGCAGCCGCCGCGCGGTGTTCATGGCCGGGCTGGCGCTGTTCACCGCGTCCAGCGCCGTGGCCGGGGTCGCCCCGACCGTCGGATGGCTGGTCGCTGCCCGTCTGGTGCAGGGCGCCGCGGCGGGCGTGCTGCAGCCGCAGACCGCCGGGCTGATCCAGCAGCTGTTCGTCGGCGCGGAACGCGGGCGGGCGTTCGGCGCGCTCGGCGCCGTCATCGGCATCGCCACCGCCGTCGGGCCGCTGCTCGGCGGCGTGCTGATCGCCCTGGCCGGGGCCGAGGACGGCTGGCGCTGGGTGTTCTACGTCAACGTCCCCGTCGGCCTGGCGGCGCTGCCGCTGGCGCGGCGGCTGCTGCCCCCGCCGCGGTTCGGGGAGCGGCGCCCGCTCGACCCGGTCGGCGTGCTGCTGCTCGGCGTCGGCGTCGTGTGCGTGATGCTGCCGTTCGTCCAGGAGCGGCAGTGGCACGGGGCCGGCCCCTGGCTGCTGCTGCCGGCCGGACTGGCCCTGATCGCCGTGTTCGCGCTGTGGGAGCGGCGGCACCCGTCGCCGATCATGGACATGGCGCTGTTCCGCCGCCGCTCCTACGCGCTGGGCACGGCCGTCGCCGTGCTCTACTTCGCCGGGTTCACCGCCGTGTTCTTCACCTACACCCTCTACCTGCAGATCGGGCTCGGGTACAGCGCGCTGGCGGCGGGCGCGGCGATGACCCCGTTCGCGCTGGGCTCGGCCGTGGCCGCCGCCGTCGGCGGGCGTGTCGTGGCGCGGTACGGCCGGGCCCTGGTCGCGGCGGGACTGGCCGTGGTCGCCGCCGGGCTGGGCGCGGTGCTGGCCGCGGTGGAACTGCGGCCCGGACCCGACGTGGCGTGGTTCACCGCCGTCCCGCTCCTGGTGGCGGGCGCGGGCAGCGGCCTGGTCATCGCGCCCAACCAGACGATCACCTTGGCGGAGGTGCCGCACACGGGCGGCGGCAGCGCGGCCGGGGTGCTGCAGACCGGGCAGCGGTTCGGCGCCGCCGTCGGCATCGCCGCCACCGGCGCCGTCTTCTTCGCCGCGGTCGCGCGCACGCACGGCGACTGGGCGGCCGCCTTCCGGCACGGCCTGTTCGTCGTCGTCGGGTTCGTGCTGGCGGCCTTCCTCACCGCGCTGTACGACCTGGCCGGCGGCTCCGCCCGGGGGCGCGGACGGCCGCACCCGCCGACCCGCCGGCCCGGCGGCGCAGCGCCGCGCGAGCGGCCCGGACCGTCAGCCCCGTCGCCGCGAACGCCGCCAGCCCCGCCGCCGCCAGCGCCCGGTTCTGCCGCTTGAGCCGCTCGGGGATCTGCGCGTAGGGCACGGTGCTGAACGACACCAGCTCGTAGCGCGACACGTACCGGCCCGGCAGCCGCCGCTCCAGCGCGTGCTGGGCGGCGCGGGTCAGCCGGAACACCGGGGAGGCGACCCGGTCGCGCATCTCCACGAAGTTGTCCAGCGCCATCTCGGCGATCGCGTCGGTGTTGGGCTTGCGCCGCTCCTGGTAGATCGACAGTGCGCGGCGCCAGTCCCCGCCCGTCTCGTCCAGGCAGCGGTCGATCTCGACGCAGTCCTCGAACGCGCAGTTGGCGCCCTGCCCGTAGAACGGCACGATGGCGTGCGCGGCGTCGCCCAGCAGCGCCACCGTGGCGCCCGCCCCGCTGCGCACCCACGGCCAGGTGCGCACCGTGACCAGCGACCCGACCGGGTTGCGCGCGAACTCGTCGGCGAGGTCCGGCATGAGCCCGACCACGTCGGGGTAGCGGGCCTCGAAGTGCTCCCGGACCTTGCGCGGCGTGTCCAGGGCGTCGAAGTCGGCCTTGGGCCAAAAGAGCGTGCAGGTGAACGAGCGGTCCAGGTTCGGCAGCGCGATCATCATGGCGTTGCCGCGCGGCCAGATGTGCAGGGCGTCGGGGCTCAGCGCGAACTCCCCGTCCACCGGCGGGATGGTCAGCTCCTTGTAGCCGTGCTCCAGGAAGTCCTGGGTGTGCGTGAACGGCTCGACCCCTTCGGTCATGCGGCGGGCCGCGCTGTAGGCGCCGTCCCCGGCCAGCACCACGTCGACGTCCTCGGTGACGACGCCGTCCGGCGTCTCCAGCGTCAGCCGCCCCTTCTCGGCGTCGACGTTGGTGAGCCGGTGCCCGAAGCGCACCGTCACGCCGGGGGTGGCCTCGGCGGCCTCCAGCAGCGCCATGTTCAGCTCGGCGCGGCTGATGGAGTTGATCGCGCGGGTGCCGTCGGCGCTGTAGCTCTGGAAGTTCTGCTCGCCGCCCAGGGGGTGCACCATGCGGCCGTGCATGGGCAGCGCGCGGGCGAGGGCCTCCTCGCGCAGCCCGACCTCCTCCAGCGCGGCCAGCCCCCGCGTGGAGATCGCCAGGTTGATGGAACGGCCTCGTTCGTGGCCGGCCACCCGCGGGTCGGGACGCCGCTCGTACACCGTCACCGGGATGCCGCGCCGCCCCAGCAGCGTGGCGAGCAGGCACCCGGCCAGCCCCGCGCCGACCACGGCCACGGTCTGCTCACGCGCCATCGACGGGCTCCTCCTTGATCTTCGAGCGGACCTCCCACAGGTCCGGGAACGCGGGGACGAACAGCGTGCGCCGCAGGTAGTCGGCCCCGGCCGACCCGCCGGTGCCGATCTTGGCGCCGATGGTGCGCTCCACCATCTTGAGGTGGCGGTACCGCCACTCCTGGACGCCCTCGTCCAGGTCGACGAGGGACTCGCAGACCTGCGCCTCGGGGGAGCTCTCGTCGGCGTACACCGCCAGCAGGACGTCCTGGACGCGGGGGTCGGGCGACCACGGCTGCGCCGGGTCGCGGTCGAGGATCTCGGCGGGGACGGGGCGGCCGCGCTCCGCCAGGTAGCGCATCAGCGAGTCCGGCAGCGCCCGGCGGCGCACCGCCTCCTTGAGCTCCGGGTCGTCGCGCAGGTCGGAGGCCGGGAACGTGCGCCGCCCCAGCACCGCCTCGATCCGCCGCCACTGGTCCGACTGGAACCCGCTGGAGGTGCCCAGTGCGCCGCGGAACGTCGCGAACTGCCAGGGCGTCATCGTCTCCAGGATGTCCATCTGCCCGACCACCGTCTTGAGGATCTTCGCGATGCGGCGGGCGGTGTGCAGGGACCCCGCGCTGTTGCCCTCCTCGAGCCGCCGCTGCAGCAGCGCGGCCTCGTGGAGGATCTGCTTGAACCACAGCTCGTACACCTGGTGGATGACGATGAACAGCATTTCGTCGTGCGCGTCGGTGCGCGGTTCCTGGCAGGACAGCAGCTTGTCCAGCCGCAGGTACGAGCCGTAGGTGAGTGTTTCCGGCTTCCGAGGTGCCTCGGTCATGTCTCGCTCCAGCCCGGTCCCCCCCAGGCGCGCCCGGCACTCCGTCGTACCGGTTCCCCACCCGCCCGCGGTCCGGGTCAACCACGGTATATACCGGTACAAGGCTCCATTGATCCAGGGTGGGGTCACCGTCTCCGACCGGCGGAGGGCCGCCGAGGGAAGGGGCGCCGATGGGCCGTCGGGGCGCAGAGGAGGTCGTCCGGGAGTTCGTGGGGCTGCCGTCTCCGCTGGGCGGCCGCGCCGGGGCGGGCGGGCATCCCTGCCAGGGCGTCTACCACCGTCCGGCCGCCGGGCCGCCGCCGCGGACGGCGTTCATCGCCGCCCACTACGACGTGGACTTCTCCGAGCACTACCTGGCCGAGCACCTGGCCCGCCGCGGCTACGGCTTCCTCGGCTGGAACACGCGGTTCCGCGGCAACGGGGCGTACTTCCTGCTCGACCACGCGCTCGCCGAGATCGGCGTGGGGGTGCGCTGGCTGCGCGAGCGCGCGGGGGCCGAGCGCGTCGTCCTGCTCGGCAACTCCGGCGGCGGCTCCCTGATGGCCGCCTACCAGTCGCAGGCGGTGGAGCCCAACGTCGCGCCCGTCGCCGGGATGCGTCCCGTGGAGGCCGTCGAGGACCTGCCGGCCGGGGACCTGTTCGTCGCGCTGGCCGCGCACCGCGGCCGCCCCGAGGTGCTCACCGCCTGGATGGACCCGTCGGTCACCGACGAGACCGACCCGCTGTCGGCGGACCCCGCGCTCGACCCGTTCGACCCGGCCAACGGGCCGCCGTTCGACGAGGAGTTCCAGCGCCGCTACCGGGCCGCCCAGCGCGCCCGCAACGACCGCATCACCGACTGGGCGCTCGACCGGCTCGCCGACCTGCGCGGCACCCGCGCCCGCGACCAGGTGTTCGCCGTGCACCGCACGTGGGCGGACCTGCGGATGATCGACCCGGCGATCGAGCCGTCCGACCGGCCGCCGAACCGCTGCTACGCGGGCGAGCCGCTCAGGGCCAACTACGGCGTGTTCGGCATCGCCGCGACGTGCACGCTGCGGACCTGGCTGTCGATGTGGAGCCTGCGCACCTCCCAGTGCACGGCGGCGCCGCACCTGGCGCGCGTGACCGTGCCGTCGCTGGTGATCCACGCGACCGCCGACGAGGGCGTGTTCGACAGCGACGCGCGGGCGCTGTTCGGCGCGCTGGCCGCGGCCGACAAGCGCCTGGAGTTCGTCAGGGACGACCACTACCTGCGGCGGTCGCGCCCCCAGGTGGCCGATCTCATCGACGCCTGGGTGCGCGACCATTGAGCGCCGCGCCGGGCGCCCCCGGTCACCACAGCCGCAGCGAACGGACGAAGATCCCCGCGACGTCGTCCTCGGTCACCTGGCGCGGCGCGATGGCCAGCAGGCGCTGCTGCTTCATCGTGCCCGCCACCAGGTCCGGCACGTCCGCCTCGGTGTAGCCGACCGCGCCCACGCCGTCGGGGACGCCGATGTCGCGCATCAGCGCCAGCAGCGCGCGCGGCAGGTGCTCGGACGGGTCGTCGGGACGCTCCATGCCGGGCGCGAGCAGTTCCGCCGCCCGCACGTGCCGCTCGGGGCAGGCCTCGAACGTGAAGCGGAACGCCTCCGGCGCGGTCAGCGACACGGCCATGCCGTGCGGCACGAGCGGCCCGTCGCCGGGATAGCCGGACGGGCGGAAGCCGCGGACGCGGCCCGCGATCGGGTAGGCGTTGGCGTGCGGGACGTGCACGCCCGCGTTGCCGAACCCCAGACCGGCGAACGTGGCGGCGAGCGCCATGTCGCCGCGGGCGCGCCGGTCGCCGCCGTCGCGCACGGCGGCGCGGAGCGACCGGGCGACCAGCGCCAGGGCCCGCTCCGACCACATGTCGGAGATCGGGTTGGCGCCGCAGTACGGCACGCGCCGCTCGGGCGCCTTGCGCTCGAACGCGTCGTAGGGCCGTGCCGTGTACGACTCCAGGGCGTGGCAGACGATGTCCATCCCGGACGACGCCGTCACCTCGGCCGGCTGGCTGACCGTCAGGTCGGGGTCCACCACGGCCAGGGCGGGGCGCAGCGCCGGATGGCTGATGCCGGTCTTGACCTTCAGCTCCAGCACGTCAAGCACGCACACGGTGGTGCTCTCGGCCCCCGTGCCGGTGGTGGTGGGCACGGCCACCAGCGGCAGCAGCGGCCGGGCCGGGGCGCGTCCGGCGCCGACGGGCGGGTTGAGGTAGTCCGCCAGGTCGCCCTCGTTGGTGGTCAGCAGGTCGACGGCCTTGGCGGTGTCGATGCTGGACCCGCCGCCGACCGCCACGAACGCGTCGTAGGGGCCGGTGTCGCGGGCGTAGGCGACCGCGCGGCGCAGGCTCTCGTCGGTCGGCTCCACCTGCACGCCGTCGAACACGGTCGCCGTCACGTCGTAGGCCTTCATGGCGTCCGCGACGCGCTGCGGGGCGCCCGTGGCGGCCACGCCGGGGTCGGTCACCACCAGCGCCCGCCGCGCCCCGAGCCGCGCCAGGTCGTAGCCGATCTCGTCGGCCGCGCCGGGCCCGAACTTCAGCTGCGGCGCGCCGTAGGTGAAGACGGTCTCGTTCGCCACGCCGGTACCCCCTCAGGTGTCCTGCCGGTGATCTCAGGTGTCCTGCCGGTGATCGCCTCCCACGCTCGCATCATCCGCGGGGAAGTCAACGCCCGCTCGCGGCCGGGGCGGCTCGGGCGGGACCTCGCCGACCGACGCGCGCACCGCGCGCAGCACGGCGGTGATCTCCGCGACCTGCTCGGCGGTCAGGTCGGGCAGGCCGAACGACGCCTCGTGCAGGGCGCGGGTCGCGTCCTCGGCCAGCTCCCGCCCGGCGGGGGTGATCTCGGCGAGGACGACGCGGCGGTCGTCGGGGGAGGGGCGGCGCTGGACGAGGCCGCGGCGCTCCAGCCGTCCGATCACGTTGGTGACCGACGCGGGGTGGACCATCAGGCGCGCGCCCATCTTGCCCATGGGCAGGGCGCCGGTCCGGGTGAAGGCGAGCAGGCGCAGCGCCTCGTAGGCGGCGAAGGTCAGGCCGTGGGGCTTGAGGACGCTCTCGATGCGGGCGAGCAGCAGCTGCTGGACGCGCATCACGGACGTGACGGCGGCCATCCGGTCGGCGTGTTCGGGCCAGCGCGCGCTCCATTGCCGGTGCGCCTCGGCGATGGGGTCGTGAACGGGCACCGCCTCACCGTATCCCTTCGCCCGGCCCTTCATCCGCGCGTCGTCCCGTCACCGCGGCCTTGACCGCGTGCCGCGCGGGAATTAGTTTAGCTTCCAAATATTGGAGGTCCAAGGGCTTGCCTGAGCGGCCCCCGACCATGGCGAGGTGGCAATGCACGTCCCGGCGCGCCCGGTGCGGTTCGTGACGGCGGCGGCCCTGTTCGACGGGCACGACGCGGCGATCAACATCATGCGGCGGATCCTGCAGTCGCAGGGCGCCGAGGTGATCCACCTCGGGCACGACCGGTCCGTGCGCGAGGTGGTGGACGCGGTCTTGGAGGAGGACGCGCAGGGCGTGGCGGTCAGCTCCTACCAGGGCGGCCACGTGGAGTACTTCGAGTACCTGGCTCAGCTGCTGCGCGAGTCCGGCGCCGGCCACGTGAAGATCTTCGGCGGCGGGGGCGGCGTGATCGTGCCCGAGGAGATCGCCCGGCTGGCCCGCTCCGGCGTGCGGATCTACTCCCCGGAGGACGGCCAGCGGCTCGGCCTGCCCGGCATGATCAACGAGCTGGTGCGCGAGTGCGACGTCGAACTGCCGCCCGAGCCGGTGGAGGGCGTGCTGGCCGGGGAGCGGCGCGCGCTCGCCCGCGCCATCACCTGCCTGCAGGAGGGCCGGCTGCCCGACCGCGACCGCGAGATCCTCGCCGAGGCCGCCGCCCGCCGCACCGTCCCGGTGCTGGGCATCACCGGCACCGGCGGCTCCGGGAAGTCGTCGCTGACCGACGAGCTGGTCCGGCGGCTGCGCGTCGACCAGCAGGACAAGCTGCGCGTGGCGGTGCTGGCCGTCGACCCGACCCGGCGCCGCGGCGGCGGCGCCCTGCTCGGCGACCGGATCCGGATGAACTCCCTGGACGGCGACCACGTGTTCTTCCGGTCGCTGGCCACCCGCGGCGCCCGCGAGCTGCCCGAGCACATCGAGGACATCATCGCCGCCTGCCGCGCCGCCGGCCACGACCTGATCATCCTGGAGACGCCCGGCATCGGGCAGGGCGACGCGGCGATCGTGCCGCTGGCCGACGTGTCGCTGTACGTGATGACGCCCGAGTTCGGCGCCGCCTCCCAGCTCGAGAAGATCGACATGCTGGACTTCGCCGACGTGGTGGCGATCAACAAGTTCGAGCGGCGCGGCGCCGCCGACGCGCTGCGCGACGTGTCGCGCCAGATGATCCGCAACCGCGAGGCGTTCGGGGCGCGGCCCGAGGACATGCCGGTGTTCGGCACCAGCGCCGCCACCTTCAACGACGACGGCGTCACCGCCCTCTACCAGCACCTGACCGGGCTGCTGGCCGAGCGGGGCCTGCACCTGGAGCCCGGCACACTGCCCAAGGTCGACACCCGCGCGTCCACCCGCGCGGCGCAGATCATCCCGCCCGCCCGGGCGAACTACCTGTCGGAGATCGCCGAGACCGTGCGGGCCTACCACGCCGAGACGGCCCGCCAGGTCGAGGCCGTGCGGCGGGTGCAGCGCCTGGAGGCCGTGCGCGAGGAGCTGTCCGCGGACGGCGCGGCCGCCGAGGAGGTCGCCGAGCTGCTGGAGGACGCGCGCCGCCAGGTGTCCGACGAGAGCGCCGCGCTGCTCGAAGAGTGGCCGAAGACCGTCGAGGTGTACTCGGGGGACGAGCTGGTCGTCCGCGTCCGCGACAAGGAGCTGAAGACCAAGCTGGCCAGGGAGTCGCTGTCGGGCAACCGCATCCCGCGCGTCGCGCTGCCCCGCTACGAGGACCGCGGCGAGCTGCTGCGGTTCCTGCGGTCGGAGAACCTGCCGGGGCGGTTCCCCTTCACCGCCGGGGTGTTCCCGTTCAAGCGCGACAACGAGGACCCGGCGCGGATGTTCGCCGGCGAGGGCGACCCGTTCCGCACCAACCGCCGCTTCAAGCTGCTGTCGGAGGGGCAGCCCGCCACCCGCCTGTCCACCGCGTTCGACTCGGTGACGCTGTACGGCCGCGACCCCGACGAGCGCCCCGACATCTACGGCAAGGTCGGCACGTCCGGCGTCTCCATCGCCACGCTGGACGACATGAAGGCGCTCTACGACGGGTTCGACCTGACCGCGCCGACCACCTCCGTCTCGATGACGATCAACGGCCCGGCGCCCACGATCCTGGCGTTCTTCCTCAACACCGCCATCGACCAGGGCCTGGACGCCTTCCGCGCCGAGCACGGCCGCGAGCCCACCGAGGAGGAGGCCGCGCAGGTGCGGCAGCGGGTCCTGTCGACCGTGCGCGGCACCGTGCAGGCCGACATCCTCAAGGAGGACCAGGGGCAGAACACCTGCATCTTCTCCACCGAGTTCTCCCTGCGGATGATGGCCGACATCCAGGAGTGGTTCATCGCCAACAAGGTCCGCAACTTCTACTCGGTGTCCATTTCCGGGTACCACATCGCCGAGGCCGGGGCGAACCCCATCAGCCAGCTCGCGTTCACGCTCGCCAACGGGTTCACCTACGTCGAGTCGTATCTGGCGCGCGGCATGGACGTCGACGACTTCGCGCCCAACCTGTCGTTCTTCTTCTCCAACGGGATGGACCCCGAATACAGCGTCATCGGACGGGTCGCCCGGCGCATTTGGGCCATCGCCATGCGGGAGCGCTACGGCGCCAACGAACGCAGCCAGAAGCTGAAGTACCACGTCCAGACCTCCGGGCGCTCGCTGCACGCCCAGGAGATGAACTTCAACGACATCCGCACCACGCTGCAGGCCCTCATCGCCATTTACGACAACTGCAACAGCCTGCACACCAACGCCTATGACGAGGCCGTCACCACCCCCACCGCCGAGTCGGTGCGCCGCGCCCTGGCCATCCAGCTCATCATCAACAAGGAGTGGGGCCTGGCGATGAACGAGAACCCGCTGCAGGGCTCGTTCATCATCGACGAGCTCACCGACCTGGTGGAGGAGGCGGTGCTGGCCGAGTTCGACCGCATCAGCGAGCGCGGCGGGGTCCTCGGCGCCATGGAGACCGGCTACCAGCGCGGCCGCATCCAGGACGAGTCGATGCTCTACGAGCGGCGCAAGCACGACGGCTCCCTGCCGATCATCGGCGTCAACACCTTCCGCAACCCCGACGGCGACGACGCGTCGGGCGGGCCGCTGGAGCTGGCGCGCGCCACCGAGGAGGAGAAGCGCTCGCAGCTGGAGCGCGTCCGGGCCTTCCAGGAGCGCCACCGCGAGGAGGCCCAGGCCGCCCTGGCGCGGCTGAAGGAGGCCGCCCGGTCCGGCGAGAACGTGTTCGCGGTGCTGATGGACGCGGCGCGCGTGTGCAGCCTCCAGCAGATCACCGACGCGTTCTTCGAGGTCGGCGGCCAGTACCGGCGCAACGTGTGATGGCCCGTCCGCCCGCGCCGGCCCCCTCGGGCGGCGTTCCGCCCGATGCCGCCTCCGGCGGCGTCCCGCCCGATGCCGCGTCCGGCGGCGTCCCGCTCGACGACACCGGCGCGCCCGTGCCGGTCCCGGACCGGGTGCGCCGCGTGGTGTCGCTGGTGCCGTCCCTGACCGAGACGGTCGCGGCCACGGCGCCGGACCTGCTCGTCGGCGCCACCGACTGGTGCACCCACCCGCCCGGCCTCGACGTCGCGCGGGTGCGCGGCACCAAGAACCCCGACCTGGACCGCATCGCCGACCTGCGTCCCGACGTGGTGCTCGGCAACGCCGAGGAGAACCGCCCCGCGGACGTGGCGGCGCTGCGCGCGGCCGGGATCCCGGTGTGGATGACCGACATCCGCACCGTCGACCGGGCCCTGGCCTCGCTGCGCCGCATGCTCGCCGAGGCGTGCCGCGTCCCCGCGCCCGCCTGGCTGGACGCGGCCGCCCGCGCGTGGTCCGGGCTCCCCGCGCCGCGGCGGCGCCGGTCGGCGATCGTCCCGGTGTGGCGGCGGCCGTGGATGGTCGTCGGCCGCGACACCTTCGCCGGCGACGTCCTGGCCCGGCTGGGCGTGGACAACGTCTACGCCGACCACCCCGACCGCTACCCGAAGATCGGCATCGCGGAGCTGACCGCGGCCGGCGCCGACCTGGTGGTGCTGCCGGACGAGCCGTACCGCTTCACCGCCGACGACGGCCCCGAATGCTTCCCCGGCGTGGACGTGGCCCTCGTCGACGGCCGGTACCTGACCTGGTACGGCCCGTCGCTGGTGGACGCCCCCCGCGTGCTGGCCGCCCAGCTCGCCGCCGTGCTGCGCCGCTAGGCGCGCCGCCGGGCGGGTCAGTCGCGCGGCCCGCCCGCCACGTAGATCACCTGTCCGGACACGAACGAGGCGTCGTCGCTCACCAGGAACGCCACCACCCCGGCGACGTCCTCGGGCACGCCGACCCGCCGCACCGGGATCTCCTTGGCGGCCGCGGCCTTGAAGTCCTCGAAGTCCACGCCCAGGCGCGCCGCGGTCGCCGCGGTCATCTCCGTGGCGATGAACCCGGGCGCGACCGCGTTGACCGTCACCCCGAAACGGCCGAGCTCGATCGCCAGCGTCTTGGTGAAGCCCTGCAGGCCCGCCTTGGCGGCCGAGTAGTTCGCCTGCCCGCGGTTGCCCAGCGCCGACACCGACGACAGGTTGACGATGCGCCCCCAGCCCGCCTCGGTCATGTGCGCCTGCGCGGCCCGGCTCATCAGGAACGCGCCCCGCAGGTGCACCGCCATGACCGCGTCCCAGTCGTCGTCGGACATCTTGAACAGCAGGTTGTCGCGGATGATGCCGGCGTTGTTGACCAGCACCACCGGCGGCCCCAGCTCGGCGGCCACCCGGTCGACGGCGGCCCGCACGGCGTCGGAGTCCGCCACGTCCACCCCGACGGCCAGGCCCCGGCCGCCCGCCTTCTCGACCTCCGCGACGGTGCCCGCGCATGCGGCCTCGTCCAGGTCGCACACGGCGACGGCGAACCCCTCGCGGGCCAGCCGCACCGCCGTCGCCGCGCCGATGCCCCGCGCCGCGCCCGTGACGATGGCGACCCGCGTCCCGGCCATACCGCCTCCCTGCTCCGCCGCTTATCCGGACGGACGCCAACCTAATTGGAATCCCGTTCGATTATCAACGCGGTGAGGGAGGTCCCGCGCGTTTCCCCGCGGCCCCCGCGCGGCCCTGAACGCCGCCGAGAGGGCCGAACCGCGGGGCCGGGAAGGGCGTGGCCGGGTCCGGTCAGCGGCGGGAACAGCGGCGCGTTCACGCGCGTTCGGCACAGTGGAACGCGGCGGTATCGGCGAGCGGCGCCGGCCCCCGCAAAGAGAAAGCGACGCCGGGTGGATACGGGGGCAATCCACCCGGCGTCGCGTCATCGGTGTTCCGACGGGGGCCCGGAACACCGGCACGGGCGCTCCGACGGGGGACCAGAGCGCCGAGACAAATCGTACACCGAAACCCCCCGCCCTTAGTCAAGAGAAAGTCACGACCCGATTTCCGGACGCCGTCCGGAAATCTCGTTCCGGCTCGGGCTTTCGTCGGTGAAGCGGGCGGACGG
This sequence comes from Actinomadura viridilutea, assembly GCA_003001795.1. GTDB lineage: Bacteria > Actinomycetota > Actinomycetes > Streptosporangiales > Streptosporangiaceae > Spirillospora > Spirillospora viridilutea. The sequence goes on from PVNI01000007.1 coordinate 198,994, forward strand.
CTGCGGCTCGCGGCCGCCGTTGGCGAAGATGACGCTGATGTACGGCAGGAACACCGCGCCCACCACCAGCAGAAACACCAGCCACCACGGTGCGCCCAGCATCGCCGCGACCACCGCCCCCACGAAGCAGACCGTTCGGATGCCCATCGAGATGAGGTAGCGGCGCTGCCGGTACCGGATGTCCTCCGACATCGGCTTGGGCGCGTCGGTCACCGTGTAGACGGCGGCACGCCTGCGGGGAATCACCTTCACATTCCCACGGTACGCCCGTGGGGGCCCGACGGCGACACCAGGGAGGGCGCCACATGACCGACCGCACGTACCGGGTGACCGAGATCGTCGGCACCTCGCCCGAATCCGTCGACAGCGCGATCCGCAACGGGATCGCCCGCGCCGCGCAGACCCTGCGGCACCTGGACTGGTTCGAGGTCGTGGAGATCCGCGGCCAGCTCGACCAGGGCCGGATAGCCCACGTCCAGGTCACCATGAAGGTCGGCTTCCGATTGGAGGAGCCCTGAGGAGGCCTGAGGAGGCCTGAGGCGCCCTGGGCGCCGACGGCGTGCCGTGGACGGGCCGCCGCGGCGGGAACAGCGGTCCCGGCCGCGACGGCCCGACGTGACGACTGCGCCTCCTAGGCCGCCTGACTGAGTCGCCTGGCGAGGGCGCCTGACTAGGGCGCCTGGCTAGGTCGCCTGGCTGACGGTCGACATGTGGAAGTCGCCGACGCGCAGCGCGGGCATGGCGGTGCGGGTGAAGTAGTCGGACCACTCGCGCGGGAGCGTGGGCGCGGTGGCCCCGACCTCGCCGATGCGCGACAGCAGGTCGACGGGGCTCTCGTTGAAGCGGAAGTTGTTGACCGCCCCGACGACCTCGCCGTTCTCGACGAGGTACACCCCGTCGCGGGTGAGGCCGGTGAGCAGCAGACGCTGCGGGTCCACCTCGCGGATGTACCACAGGCAGGTCAGCAGCAGGCCGCGCTCGGTGCGCGCCACCATGTCGTCCAGCGACGCGCCGCCGCCGGACGACGGCCCCGTCATGATCAGGTTGTCGATGCCGGGGGTGAGCGGCAGCCCGGTGCGCTCGGCCGACCGGCGCGTCTGGGTGAGCGCGGTGAGCGTGCCGTCGGCGATCCAGTCCGTGGCCGACAGCGCCAGGCCGTTGTCGAACACCGACTGCTCCCGGCCGGAGGCGTGCGCGATGACGAACGGCGCGCACTCCAGCCCCGGCGCGGCCGGGTCGCTGGACAGCCGCACCGGCAGGCTCGCCAGCTTCTCGCCGACGCGGGTGCCGCCGCCCGGCGCGCTGAACACCGTGCGGCCGTCGTGGGCGTCCTGCGCCCCCGCGGACCAGTACAGGTAGATCATCAGGTCGGCGACGGCGCTGGGCGGCAGGATCGTCTCGTAGCGGCCCGCGGGCAGCTCGACGCGGCGGGCGCCCCACTCCAGGCGGCGCGCCAGGTCGGCGGCGACGCCGGGCACGTCCACGTCGGTGAAGTCGCGGGTGCCCACGCCCGCCCACGCCGAGCCGCCCCGCCCGTCCTTGGCGTTGAGCTCCAGCAGCCCGGTGGGCTGGTCGTGCCGCAGCCGCAGCCCGGCGGAGCTGCCCAGGAACGTGGACGTCACCTGGTGGTTGGCGAACCCGTACAGGCGGCGCCCGGCGGCGTCGGCCGCGGCGAACGCCTCGCCGAGCGCGGGCGCCACGTCCGCGAACACGCCGACGCCGGTCTCGGCCGGGTCGTCGTCCCAGCGGGCGTCCGGCGCGGCGCCGGTCACCAGCGGCGCGGCGTCGTCGGCGGGCTCGTTGCCCTCCGCGACGGCCTCGGCGGCGCGCACCACGTCCTCCACGTCGTCCGCGGCGACGGCGGTCCGCGACACCACGCCCGCGGCGACGCCGCCGGCGGTGCCGCGCAGCGCGACCACGGTGAGGCGGTTGGAGCGGGTGACGCCGTTGGTGGTGAGGGTGTTGCCCGCCCAGCGCAGGTTGGCGGTGGTGGTCTCCTCGGCGATGACCACGCAGTCGTCGGTGCGGGACAGCTCCAGCGCCCGCTCGACGGCCTCCTGGGGGCGCGTCACGGTGCCCGCGGAGCGCCGACCGGGGGCGCCCCCTCCTCGGATCTCGGTCACTGGCCGGCCTCCTTGCGCGCGTTGAGGATGTTGACCCCGCGGAACAGCGCCGACGGGCAGCCGTGGCTGACCGGCGCGACCTGCCCGGGCTGGCCCTTGCCGCAGTTGAACGCGCCGCCCAGCACGTAGGTCTGCGGGCCGCCGACGGCCTCCATGGAGTTCCAGAAATCGGTGGTGGTGGCCTGGTAGGCCACGTCGCGCAGCTGCCCGGCCAGCCGTCCCTTCTCGATGCGGTAGAAGCGCTGCCCGGTGAACTGGAAGTTGTACCGCTGCATGTCGATCGACCAGCTCTTGTCGCCGACGATGTAGATGCCGCGCTCGACCCCCGAGATCAGCTCCTCGGTGGACGGCCCGTCCGGCGCCGGCTGCAGCGAGACGTTCGCCATGCGCTGCAGCGGCATGCTGGCGGGCGAGTCGGCGAACGCGCAGCCGTTGGACCGCTCGGCGCCGGTGAGGCGGGCGATGCGCCGGTCCAGCTGGTAGCCGGTGAACACGCCCTCGGTGATGATGTCGAACGACTGGGTCTGCACGCCCTCGTCGTCGTAGCCGATGGTGGCCAGGCCGTGCTCGGCGGTGCGGTCGCCGGTGACGTTCATGACGGGCGAGCCGTACCGCAGCGTGCCCAGCTTGTCGGGGGTGGCGAACGAGGTCCCCGCGTAGGCGGCCTCGTACCCCAGGGCGCGGTCCAGCTCGGTGGCGTGCCCGATCGACTCGTGGATGGTCAGCCACAGGTTGGACGGGTCGATGACCACGTCGTACAGGCCCGGGTCCACCGACGGCGCCGCCAGCTTCTCGGCCAGCAGCTCCGGCAGCCGCGCCAGCTCGCCGTCCCAGTCCCAGTGCGCGCCGGTCAGCCACTCCCACCCGTACCCGGCGGGCGGCGCCAGCGTGCGCATCGTGTCGAACACGCCGTCGGCGATGCCCACCGCGTCGACCGCCGGGTGCACCCGGACCCGCTGCTGCGTGGTGACGGTGCCCGCCAGGTCGGCGAAGAACTTGTTCTCCTTGACCTGCAGCAGCGTGGCGTCCACGTGCTGCACGCGCGGGTCGTCCAGCAGGCGGCGGCTCCAGTCGGCCAGCAGCGCCACCTTCTCGGTGGTCGGCACCGTGAACGGGTCGATCTCGTAGGCGGACACCCAGGTGCGCTCGCCGTGCACCGGCTCGGGGGCCAGCTCGATGGGCTCGCGGTTGAGCGCCGCGGCCACCGCCGCCACCTCCACGGCCTGCGCGGCGACCCGGGCGGCGCCGTCGGGGGACAGGTCGATGCCGGCGGCGAACCCCCAGGTGCCGTTCTTGACCACGCGGACCGACAGGCCCAGGTCGTCGGCGTCCAGCGCGGTCTCCAGCGCGGCGTCGTACAGGCGCAGGGTCTGGCTGCGGATGCGCTCCAGGCGGAAGTCGGCGTGCTCGCAGCCCAGCTCGCGGGCCCGGGTCAGGGCCGCGTCGGCGAGCTCGCGCAAGGGAAGCGCGGTGAAGTCGGAATCGATCTCGTGCACCTTTCGCAACCTACCCGGCGCCCGCCCGGGCCGCCGCCCAATAACCCGGAGCGGACGCGCCCGGGGGCGGCGGCCCCGACAAAGGGCGATGGGGGGATCTTGTGGACCCCGCACATCCGCGTTACCGGCGGTAGGTCGATACGCTCGGCACGGCTGTCGTGAGTCGATGAAGGGTACCCAGATGAGTCGCTCTGTCCTTGTGACCGGCGGGAACCGGGGGATCGGGCTGGCGATCGCGCGCGAGCTGCAGGCCGCGGGCGACGCGGTGGCGGTCACCTACCGGTCCGGCGAGCCGCCCGAGGGGCTGTTCGGCGTCCGCTGCGACGTGACCAGCATGGAGGACGTCGACGCCGCGTTCGCCAAGGTCGAGGCGGAGCAGGGGCCGGTGCAGGTGCTGGTCGCCAACGCCGGGATCACCGAGGACACCCTGCTGGCGATCATGAGCGAGGAGCAGTTCACCTCCGTCCTGGACACCAACCTGACGGGCGCGTTCCGGGTGGCCAAGCGCGCGGTGAAGGGCATGATGCGCAAGCGCGGCGGCCGGATCGTGCTGGTGTCGTCGGTGGTGGGCCTGCTGGGCTCGGCGGGCCAGTCCAACTACGCCGCCTCCAAGGCGGGCATGGTGGGGTTCGCCCGCTCGCTGGCCCGCGAGCTGGGTTCCCGCAACATCACCGTCAACGTGGTCGCGCCCGGCTTCGTCGACACCGACATGACCGCCGCGCTCAGCGAGGAGCGGCAGAACGCCATCAAGCAGGCGATCCCGCTGGGCCGGGTGGCGCGGCCGGAGGAGGTGGCCAAGACCGTGCGGTTCCTGGCCAGCGACGACGCCGCCTACATCACCGGGGCCGTGATCCCGGTGGACGGCGGCCTGGGAATGGGGCACTGACCGATCATGGGCATCCTGGAAGGCAAGCGGATCCTGGTCACCGGCGTCCTCACCGACGCCTCGATCGGCTTCCACGTGGCGCGGATCGCGCAGGAGGAGGGCGCGCAGGTGGCGCTGACCGCCTACCCGCGCCCGACGCTCACCCAGCGCACCGCCAAGCGGCTGCCGTCGGGGCCGGACAACCCGCCGCCGGTCATCGAGCTGGACGTCACCGACAAGGAGCAGCTCGACGCGCTGGCCGGGCGGCTGGCCGAGCACGGGTTCGACCGGCTGGACGGCGTGGTGCACGCGATCGGGTTCGCCCCGCAGTCCGCGCTGGGCGGCACGTTCCTGGACACGCCGTGGGAGGACGTGGCGACCGCGCTGCACGCCTCGACGTACTCGCTGAAGTCGCTCACCATGGCGTGCCTGCCGCTGATGGAGAACGGCGGGTCGGTGGTCGGCCTGGACTTCGACGCCTCGAAGGCGTGGCCGGTGTACGACTGGATGGGCGTGGCCAAGGCGGGCCTGGAGTCGTGCTCGCGCTACCTGGCCAAGTACCTGGGCCCGAAGAACATCCGGGTGAACCTGGTGTCGGCCGGGCCGCTGGCCACGATGGCGGCCAAGAGCATCCCCGGCTTCGCGGGTCTGACCGAGCTGTGGCCGCAGACCGCGCCGCTCGGCTGGGACATCAAGGACAGCGAGCCCACCGCGCGGGCGGTCGTGGCGCTGCTGTCGGACTGGTTCCCCGCCACCACGGGCGAGATCATCCACGTGGACGGCGGCCTGCACGCCGTCGGCGCCCCCGACACCGGCTTCGTGGAGTGACGCCCTTCACGCGGTGACGCCGCCGGGCGGGCCCGACGGGCCGCCCGGCGCGCCCAGCGGGCGCGGAGGCGGCGCACCCGGCGCGCCCGGCGGAAGCGGTGCGCCATCGCGCAGGCGTAGGCGTTGAGCGCCGCGACCGCGCCGGCGGCGCCGGACGCGGCGGCCGGCCACGCCGTCCTGGCGTCGCGGTCGCCGGCCGCGGCTACCGCACCACCAGCCGCGCCAGCCTGGTGCGTCTCGGCGGGGCGTCCACCTCGCCGACGGCCCTGGCCAGGGCGGGTCCGGCCGCCTGCACCACCGACAGGTGGCGCAGCGCCAGCCCGAACGCGGCGGCCACCAGCGGCCGCGACAGCGCGGCCTCCGCCTCGCCCGGCAGCACGGCGACCACCGCGGGCCGGCGCGTGCCGCGGGCGAGCGCCACGGTGGCGGCCCAGCCGTGCCGCAGCCGCGTCGTCAGCGCGGGCGGGACCACGGCGGCGCCGCCGGCGAACTCCACGCGCAGCCCCTCGGCGTCGGCGCCGGCGACCACGCCCGGCTCGCCCAGGCCCGCCTGGGGGAGCGGCGCGGCGACGATGACGCGGTCGCCCGGGTCGAAGCCGCCGTACCGGCCCGGCCCGGGGTTGAGCCGGTTCTTCAGAGCGGCGTTGAGCGCCGCGGCGCCCGCCTCCCCTGCCGCGGCGGGCGTGACGACCTGGACGTCCTCCACGGGGATGCCGAGCGCGCGGGGGATCGAGTCGGTCACGAGCTGGACGGCGCGGTGCACCGCCTCGGCGCCGGACGCGGCGGGGACGACCACGACCTCGCGGTCCGGTGCGTCGACGGACGCCAGCGCGCCCCCGCGCACCGCCTCCGTCAACGTCCGGAGCGGACCGGCCTCGCCCGCCGGTTCGAGAGCGACGACCGGCACGGTCTCCGAGGCCTCAAGGTCGTCCAGGACGCGGCCGGGCCCGGCGGGCGGCAGCGCCCCCGGTTCGCCGCCGAGCACCAGATGGGCGCCGTCCGGGCAGGCCTCCGCCAGCACGGCGGCCATCTCCACGTCCAGCCCGGACGCGTCCGCCACCACGACCAGGTCCAGGTCGAACGGGTTCTGCTCGCCGCGCCCGAACACCACCGTCCCCGGCGGGGCCGTCTCGGGCGCGGGCCGCGGCTCCAGCAGCCGGTGCAGCCCCACGACCGCGCCCTCCGGGATCCCGCCGCGCGCCAGGTCGGCGGCGGCGCGGTCGGTGGGCGCGGCGACGGCGACGCGCAGCCCGTGCTCGGCGGCGACCGCGGCGATGCCGAGCGCGGCGTCCGCCAGCTCGTCGGGCGCGCCCCGCAGGACGCTGACGCCGGTGCGCAGCGCGGCGGTGAGCGCCAGGGCGCGGTCCTCGGGCAGGCCCGCCCGCACCGCCTTGATCGTCGCGTCGTCCAGCAGCGGCGCGGCGGTCGCGGTCAGGCGCTGGAACCCCTCCGCGGCGGACTCCTCGGCCAGCGCCCACCGCGCCACGCCCAGCGACTCCTCCGGTTCGGGCGGCTCCTCCTCCAGCGCCTCCGGGGACTCGGGGTCGAAGTCCGGCTCCTCGATCAGCGCCACCGCCTCGCCGCTGTCGAGGGCGCCGTCGATCGCCCGTCGCGGGTCCGGCACCCGCAGCCCCTCCAGCGCCGATACCACGTCCGCGACGGGCGTGGCGGTGTGGCCGTGCCGCGCGGCCTCGGTCAGCAGGTGCAGCGCCAGCGCGCGCCCCCGGCGCGGGTCATCGGGACGCGCCTGCTCGCCCAGCAGCCGCCGGGCGAAGTGGTCGGCCTGCCGCGGCAGCACGCCGGGGACCCGCAGCAGCAGCCACGGGTCGGCGCGCAGCCGGGCGGCCGCGTCGGCGCCGAGCCGCGCGGCGGCGCGCGGCACCAGCTCGGCGGGCGCGCCGGCCTCCTCGAACAGCCTGGCCAGGTCGGACGCGGAGTCGGTCACGGGCCTCCCGTCACAGCTCTCGGCGCCGGCCGCTGCGTCGCTCGGCGGCCGGGCCGGGGTTCGGTCGCGGACAACGGTCCCCGAGGGTGCCATGCGCACCCGCGCGGGGTCACGGATGAGACGCCGACATATCGGACACGTCGTCCAGGGCCTCCCGGATCTCCTGCGGCAGGGTGAGCGCGTCGCTGCGCAGGACCTGCTCGAGCTGCGCCACCGTCCGCGCCCCCACGATCGGCGCCACCACTCCGGGACGGTCGCGCACCCAGGCCAGCGCCACGCTCAGCGGCGACACGCCCAGCCCCTCGGCGGCGGTCACCACCGACTCCACGATGCGGCCGCACTCCTCGTCCAGGTAGGGCTGGACGAACTCCGACAGGTGCGGCGCCGCGGCCCGCGAATCGGCCGGGATGCCGGTGCGGTACTTGCCGGTGAGCACCCCCCGGCCGAGCGGCGAGCAGGGCAGCACCCCCACCCCCGCGTCCAGCGCGGCGGGCAGCACCTCGCGTTCGATGTCGCGCCGCAGCAGCGAGTACTCCATCTGCGCCGACACGATCGGGGCGCGGCCCGGCCAGGCGCTCTGCCACGCCGCCGCCTTGGCCAGCTGCCAGCCCGCGTAGTTGGACACGCCCACGTACCGGGTGCGGCCGCTGGACACCGCCTCGTCCGCCGCCGACAGCGTCTCCTCCAGCGGCGTCGACGGGTCGTAGACGTGCAGCTGCCACAGGTCGACGTTGTCGACGTCCAGGCGCTCCAGGGACGCGTCCAAGGCCGCCAGCAGGTGCCGCCGGGAGCCGTCGTAGCGGCCGTCCGGGCGGATCGCCGCCTTCGTCGCCAGCACGATCGAATCGCGGTCCACCACCTCGCGCAGCAGGTGCCCGAGGATGCGTTCGCTGTCGCCCTCGCTGTAGACGTCTGCCGTGTCGACCAAGGTGCCCCCGGCGTCGACGAACGCCGTCAACTGCGCGGCCGCCTCGTCGGGTTCGGTGTCCTGGCCCCACGTCATGGTGCCCAGGCCCAACCGGGACACCAGCAGCCCGCTGCGCCCGAGGTGACGCTCTTCCATAGGCGGTCACAGTAGCGGCCCGGCGGACGGGTCCACCCCGCCGGTCGCGTTGATCACATCCGCGCGGCGCATCTCGTAGAGTGCGTGTCGTGACGACGCTGCTGCTGGTCCGCCACGGACTCACCGCGTTGACCGGCCCTGTGCTGGCGGGCTGGACCCCCCGGGTGCACCTGGACGAGCGCGGCCGCGAGCAGGCGCGGGCGCTGGCCGAGCGACTGGCGCCGGTGCCGCTGGCGGCGGTGGTGTCCAGCCCCCTGGAGCGGTGCCTGGAGACCGCCGAGGCGATCGCCGCCGGCCGCGCCGCCCCGGTCGACAAGGTCGAGGTCGACGAGCGGTTCGGGGAGGTCCGCTACGGCGACTGGACGGGCCGCCCCCTCAAGGAGCTGGCCGAGGAGCCGCTGTGGCGGGTCGTGCAGGCCCACCCCAGCGCGGCGCGCTTCCCCGGCGAGGACGGCGAGTCGCTGGCCGACGCCCAGCACCGCGCGGTCGCCGCCGTCCGCGACTGGAACGCCCGGATCGCCGCCGAGCACGGCCCGGACGCCGCCTACGTCGTGTGCAGCCACGGCGACGTCATCAAGGCGGTCGTCGCCGACGCCCTCGGCCTCCACCTGGACCAGTTCCAGCGGATCCAGGCGGCGCCGGCGTCGCTCACCGTCATCCGGTACACCGAGCTGCGGCCGTTCGTGGTGCGCCTCAACGACACCGGCGGCGGCGTCGACGACCTGCTGCCCCCGCCCGAGGGCGAGCGGGAGCAGGGCGGGGCGAGCGGCGACGCGGCGGTCGGCGGCGGCGCGTAGGGTCCGCAGCGCGTAGGGTTCGTAGCATGCCGGTCATCTCCTATGAACTGCCGGACAGGTTCGTCGCCGGCACCGTGGGGCGCCCGGGGGAGCGCTCGTTCTACCTGCAGGCGCGCGAGGGACGCCGGATCACCAGCGTGGGCCTGGAGAAGTTCCAGGTGACGCTGCTGGCCGAGCGGCTCGAGGAGCTGCTCGACGAGATCCTGCGGCGCAGCGGCGGAACCGCCCCGGTGCCCGCGGTCACGCCCGCCGAGCTGCGGGACGACGGCCCGCTGGACCAGCCGGTCGAGGAGGAGTTCCGGGTCGGCACCATGGCGCTGGCGTGGGACCCCGAGGACGAACGGGTGATCATCGAGGCGCAGGAGGTCACCGAGGGCGAGGACCAGGAGGTCGAGATCGGCGAGGACGACCCGGCGATCACGGTGCTGCGGGTGCGGATCACCGCCGCGCAGGCCCGGGCGTTCGCCGAGCGGGCCCTGAAGGTGGTGGCGGCGGGCCGCCCGCCGTGCCCGCTGTGCGGCCTCCCGCTGGACGCCGCCGGCCACATCTGCCCCCGCCAGAACGGGCACCTGGCATGAGCGTCGGCGGCGCGACCGCGCACGACAGGAGCGCGCACGGCGCGACCGCGCGCCGCGCGGACGGCGGCCATGGCTGAACGGCGGGACGTCCCGGAGGGGGAGCGCGCGTCCCCGGAGCACGGGCGGCGGGCGCGCGGGGCGCGGCACAGGGGGCGGCGGCGCCGCACCTCCAAACCGCCCGTGCTGGATCATGGGCGCGGCGCCCGCGAGAATGGACGTATGACGCAGCCCTCCCGGGACCGCACCCCCGCCGACGGCGGTCCCGGCCGCACCGTCTCCCCCCGGGACACCGACATGGCCGAGCGGCTGCTCAGCCACGGCCGCCTGACCGTGGAGGGGCGGCTCGTCCAGGCGTCCAACGCCACGCTGTACTGCTCGATCGAGTGGGAGGGCCTCACCGCCGCCTGCGTCTACAAGCCGGTGGCGGGGGAGCGTCCCCTGTGGGACTTCCCGGACGGCACGCTGGCCGGGCGCGAGGTCGCCGCCTACCTGGTGTCGCAGGCGATGGGCTGGAACACCGTGCCGCCCACCGTGCACCGCGACGGCCCGTACGGGCCCGGCATGGTTCAGCTGTGGGTGGAGCCCGACCCGGACGTCGACCTGGTGGCGCTGTCGCGGTCGGACGACGAGGCGGTCCGGCGGCTGGCGGTGTTCGACGCCGTCATCAACAACGCCGACCGCAAGATCGGGCATCTGCTGCCGCCCGGCGACGGCCACGTGTACGGCTGCGACCACGGCGTGTCGTTCTCGGTGGAGTACAAGCTGCGCACCGTGCTGTGGCAGTGGCGCGGCAAGCGGCTGACCGACGAGGCGCTGGAGGCGCTGGGCCGCGTGCGGGCGGCGCTGAGGGACGGCTCGCTGTCCGGCCGCCTGGCCGGGCTGCTGACCGCCGAGGAGATCGACGCCACCCGCCGCCGCGTCGAGCTGATGCTCAAGCACCGCATCCACCCCTACCCGCCGGAGGACTGGCCCGCCATCCCCTGGCCTCCGCTGTGACCCGCGGGCGGGCCGCCCCCGCCGCGCGCCCGCCGACCCCGCGCATCGCCCGTTCCGGGGGGAATGCTCCAATAGCACGCATGTGCACGGCGATCGTGAGCCTCGACCCCTCCTCGTCCGTCCCGGTGCTGCTGATGGGCGTCCGGGACGAGTTCCTGCTCCGCGCGTGGGAGCCGCCGGGCCGGCACTGGCCGGACCGGCCGGGGCTGATCGGCGGCCGCGACCGACGCGCCGGGGGCACCTGGCTGGCCGTCGACCCGGCCGCCCCGCGCGTGGCGACCGTGCTGAACGGCCGGGGCCGCGACGCGCCCGCGGCGGCGCGGTCCTCGCGCGGCGAGCTGCCCCTGCGCGCGGCGGCCGACGGCGGGCTCGACGGCCTGGACCTGGAGCGCTTCGACCCGTTCCACCTGCTGTGCGCCGAGCCGGACGCGGCGCGCCTGTGGAGCTGGGACGGCGCCGCGCTCGTCGAACGCGCGCTCGGCCCCGGGCTGCACATCGTGGTCAACAACGGCCTGGAGGGGCGCGGCCGCCGCCAGGACGGGCAGCTCGACGACGGCGACCGGCACATGGACGCGCGCCTGGCCTACTTCCGCCCCCGGCTGGAGGCCGCCGCCCGTCCCGAACCCCGCGACGGGGCGGCCGCGCAGGCGTGGGGCGAATGGCTTGCGCTGGCGAACGGCGCCGGGCTGCCGCGCACCGACCCGCGCGCCCTGCTCCCGCTGGTCGACTTCGGCGAGGCGGGCGTGTGGGGGACCACGTCGGTGAGCCTGGTCGCGCTGCGCCGCGACGGCGTCCGCTTCGACTTCTCGGCCGCGCCCGGCGATCCGGACGCCTGGCAGCGGGTGCTCTGAGCCCCGTTCCGCCGACCCCCACCCGAAACGTCACCGTCGGTGCTAACTTCGTTACCCGTCGCGATCTCGCGGGGAAGGTGGGTCGCCGGGGTGGGAGCGTTCGTCGTCCGCAGGCTGCTGCACGCGCTCGTGGTGCTGTGGCTGGTGTCCACGCTGGTGTTCGCGTTCCTGCACCTGTCCCCGGTGCCGGTGGAGCACGTGATCGGCGGGCCGCGCGCCACGCCCGACACCCTCGCCCGCATCCGCAGCGATCTCGGCCTGGACCGTCCGCTGGCCGTCCAGTACGGCGACTTCATGCTGCGCCTGCTGCGCGGCGACCTCGGCGAGTCCTACGTCACCGGCGTCCCCGTGGCGCGGCTGATCGCCGAGCGGGCGCCCACCACGCTGTGGCTGGTGCTGGGCGCGAGCGTGCTGTGGCTGGTCGGCGGCGTGACGGCGGGCGTGCTGGGCGCCGCCCGGCCCGGCGGGGTGTGGGACCGCCTGACGACGGTGTTCGTGCTGGCCGGGATGTCGGCGCCGCCGTTCGTGCTGGCGCTGGTGCTGCTGCAGGCGTTCGCCGGCGGCCTCGGGATCTTCGAGGCCGGGCCGCCCCTGCAGGAGCACTTCTGGCGCCGCATGATCCTGCCGTGGTGCGCGCTGGCGCTGCTGATGGCGGCCGCCTACGCCCGGCTCACCCGCGGCGCGATGCTGGACGCGCTCGCCGAGGACTACGTGCGCACCGCCCGCGCCAAGGGCGTGCCGGAGCGGCGCGTGCTGCGCCGCCACGGGCTGCGGGCCGCCCTGCCGCCGGTCGTCGCGCAGTTCGGCGTGGACGTGGGGGCGCTGATCGGGTCCACCGTCGTCACCGAGAAGGTGTTCGGCCTGCAGGGCGTGGGGCAGCTGGTGCAGCAGTCGATCGCCTCCGGCGACGCCCCCGTGGTGATCGGGGTGACGCTGCTGGTGACCGCGTGCGTGATCGTCACGGGCCTGGCCGCCGACGTCGCGCACTCCGCGCTGGACCCGCGCATCCGGATGCCCTGACCGCATCCCAGACAATACGGATGATCTCGGCGCAAGAGTGCGAACGGGCCCTGGATAAGCTTTCCGGTATGCGATCGTGGCCCGCTCCAGAGGTTCCCCGCCTGCCCGCAGCCGGTCTTCCGGCCCCCTCGTCCCCCTTGCGCCTCCACGACACGGGAGCGGGGGAGGCGCGGGCCACCCGGCCCGGCGGCACCGCCCGGATGTACGTCTGCGGCATCACCCCCTACGACGCCACCCATCTCGGACACGCCGCCACCTACCTGGCGTTCGACCTGGTCAACCGGGTGTGGCGGGACCTCGGCCACGAGGTGCGGTACGTCCAGAACGCCACCGACGTCGACGACCCGCTGCTCGAGCGCGCCCGGCAGACCGGGCAGGACTGGCGCGAGCTGGCCGAGCGGGAGATCGACCTGTTCCGCGACGACATGACCGCGCTGCGCGTCCTGCCGCCCGACCACTACGTCGGCGCCGTGGAGGCCATCCCGCTGATCGCGGAGATGGTGGAGCGGCTGCGCGCCAAGGACGCCGTCTACGACCTGGAGGGCGACCTGTACTTCCCCGTCGCGGCCGACCCCGGCTTCGGCCGCGTCAGCAGGCTGACCCGGGAGGAGATGCTGCCGCTGTTCGCCGAGCGCGGCGGCGACCCGGCGCGCGCGGGCAAGAAGGACCCCCTGGACCCGCTGCTGTGGATGGCGCACCGGCCCGGCGACCCCTGCTGGGACTCCCCGTTCGGCAAGGGCCGCCCCGGCTGGCACGTGGAATGCTCGGCGATCTCCGTGGAGTACCTGGGGATGGGCTTCGACGTCGAGGGCGGCGGCTCCGACCTGGCCTTCCCGCACCACGAGATGAGCGCCGCGCACGCCCAGGTCGCCACCGGCGAACGCCCGCACGCCCGCGCCTACGTGCACGCGGGCATGGTCGGCCTGGACGGCGAGAAGATGTCCAAGTCGCGCGGGAACCTGGTGTTCGTCTCGCAGCTGCGGCGCGACGGCGCCGACCCGATGGCGATCCGGCTGGCGCTGCTGTCCCGTCACTACCGCACCGACTGGGAGTGGACCCGCGACCTGCTGGAGGAGGCGCAGGCCCGGCTGGAGCGCTGGCGCGCGGCCGTCCGCCTGCCCGCCGCGCCGTCCGCGGCCGCCGCGGCCGCCGAGGTGCGCGCCCGCCTCGCCGACGACCTGGACGCCCCCGGCGCGCTGGAGGCCGTGGACCGCTGGGCCGCCCGGGCGCTCGCCGACGACCCGGCCGCCGGCGACGCCGACGCCGACGCGCCCGCGCAGATCCGCGCCGTCGTCGACGCCCTCCTCGGCGTCGCCCTGTGACCGGGGTGCTGTGACCGGGTGCTGTGAGTGCCCTGTGGCCGGGGTGCTGTGACGGGCGCCCGCCCCGGCGGACGAGACCGCCGGGGCGGACGGGACCGTCCCGGAGCGGGCGCGTCGCCGGGCGCGGCGACGCGCTCTCACAGCAGCCCGGCCAGCTTGTAGAGGACGAGCGAGCCGGCCACGGCCACGTTGAGGCTGTGGCCGGTGCCCACCATGGGGATCTCCACGGCCCCGTCCAGCAGGTCGAGCGCCTCGTCGGGAATGCCGTACCGCTCGTGCCCCAGCACGGCCACGGTGCGCCGCCGAGCGGCGGGCAGGTCGGCCAGTCGGATCGCCTCGTCGGCGAGTTCCACCCCCAGCACCCGCGTGCCGTTCTCCCGCTGGCGGGCCAGCCAGTCGAGGGGATCGTCGACCCAGTGCACGCACGACGGCTGCCGCAGCGTGTTGCCGCGCGCCAGCGCCTCGGGCACCCACCGGTACCGGGGCACCGCCAGGCAGGCGCCGACGGCGTCGCACGTCCGCAGCAGGGTCACGAGATTGGCGCCGTGCAGCGGCCACAGCGGAGCGGCGATCACGTGGTCCCAACAGGAGTGCCGGCGGCGCCTGCGACGGCGTCTCAGTTCGCGGCGCGGCCGCACGCGGATGGCGGTGGCGGTGCGGGGAGCCGCCTCCTGTCCCGGAAGGCCGTCGGGACCCGGGAGGCGGCCCGTGCGGGCGCTCACCGGCCGAGGGCGCCTCCGCCCTCGACGCAGATCTCGGCGTCGTCCATGATCGTGCGCACTTCGCGGCGTGCGCGGGCCATCGACGGGACGTCCCGGACCGGGATCCGGGACGTCATGCGCTTCGCGGCTTTCGCCGCCGGGGCCACCATGCTAAGCCCGCAGAACCCGCCCGCCCCAAGGGTTTGCGGCGCCCTCCGCCCCCACCGCGAAGCGCGGCGAGGGCGGAGGCGAAGCGACGGCCCGCGCGCCGGGTCAGCCGGTCTCGCGGCGCCGCAGGTAGCGTTCGAATTCGCGGGCGATGGCGTCGCCGCTGGCCTCGGGCAGCTCCAGGGCGTCCTTCTGCTCCTCGAGGGAGCGGACGTACTCGGCGACCTCCGAGTCCTCCTCGGCCAGCTCGTTGACGCCGTTCTCCCAGGCCCGCGCCTCCTCGGGCAGCTCGCCCAACGGGACGGTGACGTCCAGCACGTCCTCGACGCGGCGCAGCAGGGCGAGGGTGGCCTTGGGGGACGGCGGCGAGGCGACGTAGTGCGGCACCGCCGCCCACAGCGACACCGTCTTCAGATCGGCCTTGGCGCACGCGTCCTGCAGCACGCCGAGGATGCCGGTCGGACCCTCGTACCGGGCCGGCTCCACGTGCAGGGTGGTCACCAGGCCCGCCTCGGACGCGGCGCCGGTGACCGGCACCGGCCGGGTGTGCGGGGCGTCGGCCAGCAGCGCGCCGAGCAGCACGACGCTCTTGACCTCCAGCTCCAGCATCAGCCCGACCAGCTCGCGGCAGAACGAACGCCACCGCATGTTGGGCTCGATGCCGTGCACCAGGATCACGTCGCGCCCGGAGGGCAGGCGCGCCCAGGAGACCCGGGTGGTGGGCCAGGTGATCCCGCGGCTCTCCCCGTCCACCATCTCGATGAGGGGGCGGGTGACCTGGAAGTCGTAGTAGTCCTCCGGGTCCAGCTCGGCGATCGGCACGGCGTCCCAGATCGACTCCAGGTGGCCGATGACGCCGCTCGCCGCCTCGCCGGCGTCGTTCCACCCCTCAAAGGCGGCCACGACGACGGGATCGACGAGTTCGGGCACGCTTTCCAGCTCGACCACGCGCTGCCTCCTTCCGACGACAGGTACAGCGTCACCGAGGGGGCCGTGATTCCCGGGGGGCGGACCCGCTCATGATCGGTGCTGTCAGCCTACGTCCTGAGGACGTTCTTCCCCACCGCCGCCGACCGCGGGTTCGCCCCGGCGCGCACCCGGAACGCGCCCGTCACGTCCGCGTCCGCCCCCCAGTCTGCCCCGCGGGATGGTTCGCGGTGCCGCGAGGGCTCATTTGCCTTTCTCGGTGGTGTGGACGATGAGCACGTCGCAGGGGGAGCGGTGCGACAGGCTGGCCGGGACGGACCCGAGGATGCGGCCCGCGAGGCTGTTGAGGCCCCGGTTGCCGACGACGACGAGGTCGACGCGGCGCTCCTTGGCGAGGCGGACCAGCACGTCCACGGCCTCGCCCTCGACGGCGACCTGGTCGATGTCGCGGGCGCCCGCGGCCACCGCCCGTTCGCGGGCGGCGCGCAGGGCGTCCTCGGCGGGCGTGGAGCCCTGCACCTTGTAGGCCAGGTCGCCGAGGCGGTCGGCGGCGCTGAGCCGCTCCCGCTCCGGCATGGGGCTGTAGGCGGTGGCGAGCAGCAGCGTGGCGCCGGTGGCGGCGGCCAGCTGGGCGGCCCGGTCGACCGCGCGGAAAGACGAGTCGGAGCCGTCGGTGCCGACGAGAACGGTGCGGTATGCGCTCATGCCGCTCCTTACCGAGGAGTAGTTCGCCAGTGTGGCACGGTATCGGGCGGACGCCGCACAGTCACCACCCCGTTCGGAGTGGCGCATTCCCCACGGTCCGTGAGGACGACTCCAAAGATCCTCGAGCGCGCCCCGATAGGCTGGGACACCATGAGCACTCCGACACCTCAGTCCCTTCGGCAGGCCCTTAAGCAACGCGTCGTCGTGGCCGACGGGGGCATGGGGACGATGCTCCAGGAAGCGCGCCCCACGCTGGACGACTTCCAGGGGTACGAGGGCTGCAACGAGATCCTCAACGTCACCCGGCCGGACATCGTCCGCTCGGTGCACCAGGCGTACTTCGACGCCGGCGTCGACTGCGTGGAGACCAACACGTTCGGCGCCAACCTGGGGAACCTGGGCGAGTACGGGATCGCCGATCGGATCGGGGAGCTGTCGGAGGCGGGCGCCCGCCTGGCCCGCGAGGTCGCCGACGCGGTGTCCACGCCCGACCGGCCCCGCTGGGTGATCGGGTCGGTCGGCCCCGGCACCAAGCTGCCCACCCTCGGGCACGTGACCTTCGCCGAACTCCGCGACGCCTACCAGCGCAACGCCGAAGGGCTGCTGGCCGGGGGCGTGCACGCGATCCTCGTGGAGACCTGCCAGGACCTGCTGCAGGCCAAGGCGGCGATCATCGGCGCCAAGCGGGCCATCGCCGCCGCCGGCGCCGACACCGTGCTGATCGCGCAGGTGACGATCGAGCAGAACGGCGCGATGCTGCTCGGCTCGGAGATCGGCGCGGCGCTGACCGCCCTGGAGCCGATGGAGCTGGACCTGATCGGCCTCAACTGCGCCACCGGCCCGGCCGAGATGAGCGAGCACCTGCGCTACCTGGCCCGGCACGCCCGCATCGGACTGTCGTGCATGCCCAACGCGGGACTGCCCGAGCTCACCGCCGACGGCGCCCGCTACCCCCTCACCCCCGAGGAGCTGGCCGACGCGCACGACGCCTTCACCCGCGACTTCGGGCTGTCGCTGGTCGGCGGCTGCTGCGGCACCACCCCCGAGCACCTGCGGAAGGTGGTCGAGCGGGTCCGCGGCCGCGAGGTCGCCCCGCGGCGGCCGCGCCCGGAGGCCGGCGCCTCGTCGCTGTACCAGCACGTCCCGTTCCGCCAGGACACCGCCTACCTGGCGATCGGGGAGCGCACCAACGCCAACGGCTCCAAGGCGTTCCGCGAGGCCATGCTGGAGGGCCGCTGGGACGACTGCGTCAAGATCGCCCGCGACCAGGCCCGCGACGGCGCCCACATGCTCGACCTGTGCGTCGACTACGTCGGACGCGACGGCGTCGCCGACATGAAGGAGCTGACCTCCCGGCTCGCCACCGCGTCCACGCTGCCGATCGTGCTGGACTCCACCGAGGTGCCCGTGCTGCAGGCCGGGCTGGAGATGCTCGGCGGCCGCGCCGTGGTCAACTCCGTCAGCTTCGAGGACGGCGACGGCCCGAACTCCAAGCTGGCCAGGCTCATGCCGATCGTCAAGGAGCACGGCGCCGCGATCGTCGTGATGTGCATCGACGAGGACGGGCAGGCCCGCACCGCCGAGTGGAAGGTCCGCGTCGCCACCCGCATGATCGAGGAGCTCACCGGCCGGTGGGGCATGCGGCTCGAGGACATCATCGTCGACTGCCTGACCTTCACCATCGGCACCGGCAGCGAGGAGTCCCGCCGCGACGCGCTGGAGACGATCGAGGCGATCCGCGACCTCAAGCGCCGCTACCCGGACGTGCAGACCACCCTCGGCGTGTCGAACGTCTCGTTCGGCCTGAGCCCCGCCGCCCGCGTCGTGCTGAACTCGGTGTTCCTGTCCGAGTGCGTCGACGCCGGCCTGGACTCGGCGATCGTGCACGCCTCCAAGATCCTGCCGATGTCGCGGATCGACGAGGAGCAGCGCAAGGTCGCCCTCGACCTGATCTACGACCGCCGCTCGGACGGCTACGACCCGCTGCACCGGTTCATGGAGCTGTTCGAGGGCCTCGACACCGCCGCGCTGAAGGCCGACCGCGCCGCCGAGCTGGCCGCGCTGCCGCTGTGGGAGCGGCTCAAGCGCCGCATCATCGACGGCGAGCTGGACGGCCTGGACGCCGACCTGGACGAGGCCCTCGCGCAGCGGCCCGCCCTGGAGATCGTCAACGACGTGCTGCTCGACGGCATGAAGGTCGTCGGCGACCTGTTCGGCTCCGGCCAGATGCAGCTGCCGTTCGTGCTGCAGTCGGCCGAGGTGATGAAGACCGCGGTCGCCTACCTGGAGCCGCACATGGACAAGGTCGAGGGCGAGGGCTCCAAGGGCCGCATCGTCCTGGCCACCGTCAAGGGCGACGTGCACGACATCGGCAAGAACCTGGTCGACATCATCCTGTCCAACAACGGCTACGAGGTGATCAACCTCGGCATCAAGCAGCCGATCTCGGCGATCGTGGAGGCCGCCCGCAACGAGCGCGCCGACGTGATCGGCATGTCCGGGCTCCTGGTCAAGTCGACCGTGGTGATGAAGGAGAACCTCGAGGAGCTCAACGCCCGCGGCCTGGCCCACCGGTGGCCGGTGCTGCTCGGCGGCGCCGCGCTCACCCGCGCCTATGTCGAGCAGGACCTGGCCGAGCTGTTCGACGGCGAGGTCCGCTACGCCCGCGACGCGTTCGAGGGCCTGCGGCTGATGGACGCGTTCATGGCCGTCAAGCGCGGCGAGGAGGGCGCCCAGCTGCCGCCGCTGCGCGAGCGCAGGGTCCGCAGGGGCGCCACGCTGAAGGTCACCGAACCCGAGGACCTGCCCGCCCGGTCGGACGTGGCGGTCGACAACAAGATCCCCGAGCCGCCGTTCTGGGGCGACCGCGTCGTCAAGGGCATCCCCCTGGCCGACTACGCCGCGTTCCTCGACGAGCGCGCCACCTTCATGGGCCAGTGGGGCCTCAAGCCCGCCCGCGGCGGCGACGGCCCGACCTACGAGGAGCTGGTGGAGACCGAGGGGCGGCCGCGGCTGCGCATGTGGCTGGACCGCATCCAGACCGAGGGCCTGATCGAGGCCGCCGTCGTCTACGGCTACTTCCCGGCCGTGTCCGAGGGCGACGACCTGGTCGTCCTGAACGAGGACGGCTCCGAGCGGGAGCGGTTCACCTTCCCGCGCCAGCGCCGCGACCGGCACCTGTGCCTGGCCGACTACTTCCGCCCCCGCGAGTCCGGCGAGACCGACGTGGCCGCGTTCCAGCTCGTCACCGTCGGATCGAAGATCAGCCAGGCCACCGCGGAGCTGTTCGCCAAGAACTCCTACCGCGAGTACCTGGAGCTGCACGGACTGTCGGTCCAGCTGACCGAGGCGCTGGCCGAGTACTGGCACGCCCGCGTCCGCGCGGAGATCGGGTTCGGCGGCGAGGACCCCGACGACCTGGACGGCATCCTCAAGGTCGGCTACCGCGGCGCCCGCTACTCCTTCGGCTACCCGGCCTGCCCCGACCTGGAGGACCGCGCCAAGGTGGTGCGACTGCTGCGGCCCGAACGCATCGGCGTCACCCTGTCGGAGGAGTTCCAGCTGGTGCCCGAGCAGGCCACCGACGCCCTGGTCGTCCACCACCCGGAGGCCAAGTACTTCAACACCTGACCCGCCGGCGCCCGACCCGCGCCCTGCGATCTCGGCGACCCCCGCGGCCGCGTCGCCGCGCTGATCGCGTACCGTCCCTGGGGGAATGGAGCACGACGACGAGATGAGGGGGCGCGTGGACACCGGCGATCGGCTGCGGGCCGTGCTGTTCGACATGGACGGGCTGCTGATCGACTCCGAGCGGCTGTGGCTCGAGGTCGAGGAGGAGGTCGTCACCTGGCTGGGCGGCACGTGGGGCCCCGAGCACCAGCAGCGGCTGCTCGGCGGCTCGTTGGACAAGGCCGTGCGGTACATGCTGGACCTGACCGGCGCGGACGTGCCGCCCGCCGAGGTGCGGCGGCGGATGCTGGAGGGCATGGCCGAGCGGCTGGACGCCTGCGTCCCGCTGATGCCGGGCGCCAAGGAGCTGCTGGCCGAGCTCCGCGACGCCGGGGTGCCGGCGGCGCTGGTGTCCTCCAGCCACCGGCGGCTGATCGAGCCGGTGCTGGACGCGGTCGGCCGCGAGCACTTCGCGGTGACGGTCGCCGGCGACGAGGTGACGCGCACCAAGCCCGACCCGGAGCCGTACCTGACCGCCGCGGCCCGGCTGGGCGCCGAGCCGCGCCGCTGCGTGGTGCTGGAGGACTCGCCCAGCGGGCTGGCCGCCGCCGAGGCCGCGGGCTGCGTGACGGTCGCGGTGCCCAGCCTGGTGCCGGTGCCGCCCGCCCCGGGCCGGACCGTCGTGTCGTCCCTGCGCGAGCTCGACCTGTCGCGCCTGGCGGCCCTGGTCGCCTGACAGCGGTCCCCGGAACGCGCCCAACGGTCGGCTGCCGCCCGTCGCGCACCGACCGGTGCCCCGGGGACGGGAGACGTCGCGACGGTCCCGCTCGTTGCCTAAGAAGGGCCTCACGCCGGGGGAGGAGCCGCCGGGGAGCGACAACCCTCCGCGGGGAGGAGCGACGGCCCCTCCCGGCGTGTGACGATGGGAGTGCACGGCAGCAGGCGCAGAGGGGGCCGGCATGAGCGACACCGTCATCAACGCGATCAGCCTGGGCGTCACCGCGCTCGGACTGATGATCAGCTGGGGGCTCTACCGCCGCCGCGGGGCCGCCTCGGGGCTGCGCGGGGCGGCCTGGTCGCTGGTTCCGCTGGCGGCCGCCATGACCGGCGTGACCGGCTTCATCGCCGACCTGGCGTTCAGCCCCGCCAAGTGGGCGGGCGTGGCCGTGGCCGGACTGGCCGCGCTGCTGTACCTGACCTCCGGGGTGATGCTGAGCCGGCGGGGCGGCGCGGCCGGACGGGCCGCGGGCCGGGGCCGGGCCGCGGCCGGGAAGGCGGCCGCGGAGGCGGGCAAGACGCCGCGCGCGGCCGTGGAGAAGCCGCGGCCGTCCGGGACGGACCCCGACATGGCCGAGATCGAGGAGATCCTGCGCAACCGCGGCATCACGTGACCGCCGCGTCTCCGGGGCGCGGAACCGGGCGCACGCGGCGTCCACGGACCGCCGCGCCGCGTGCTCAGGTGCGACGCCGCGCCGTGATGGGCACGGCGCCGGAGCGGACGCCGCGTGGCGCGGCCGTGAGGGGCACGTGACCGCGGCGGCGGGCCGCGGCGGCGGACGACGGCCGGGCCGGCCGTCCCGGCCGTTCACCGCGGCTCCTCGGCGGCGCGCGGGCGCCCCGCACCGTCCGCCGCGCCGCTGACCTGCGCCGGATCGGTATCGAATCGGCTTCGGATCGATAAAACTTACGGGGGGTCAGGCCCGGCGCAGTGCCCGGCGTCCATCCGCGTGCGTACCATCTGGGCGGTTTGTCGCTTCAAAACCGCGGATCGCATGTGCCCTAGATGACGACGAGATCACAAGTCAGAAACGGGTACTGGCAGACGCGGGTTCGCCGATGGACAGTCGTGGCCGAAGGACTAGTTTTCCCTCAGCAAACACGGCGTAACGGGCATGCGGGGCGGAGATCCCGCGATCGCGGCGCGTGCGCCGACGGCGACGTGGCCGAACGGTAGGAGGTACGCAGCGTGACCGCACCGATCGAGGTGTCCGGGTCGGAGACCGCCCAGCCGGACGCCGTCCTCGAGGGGGTCGGGCGCAAGGCCATCCAGGGCCGCTCGCTCGGGCAGATCGCCTGGCTGCGGCTGCGGCGCGACAAGGTCGCCATGACCGGCGGTGTGGTGATCATCCTGCTGGTGCTGGTCGCGATCTTCGCGCCGGTGCTGGTCAAGCTGTTCGGACACCCGCCCAACGAGTACCACCAGGACCTCATCGACCCGACGCTGGGCGCGCCGATGAAGCCGCTCGGCGGAATGAGCGGCGACTTCCTGCTCGGCCTCGAGCCCACCACCGGCCGCGACCTGTTCAGCCGCATCATCTACGGCTCGCGCGTGTCGCTGCTGGTGGGCTTCCTGGCCACCCTGGTGGCCGCCTTCATCGGCACCACCCTCGGCGTGATCGCCGGCTACTTCGGCGGCTGGATCGACACGCTGATCGCGCGGGTCATGGACATCTTCCTGGCCTTCCCGCTGCTGCTGTTCGCCATCGCCATCGTCGGCGTCCTGCCCGACTCGATGCTGGGTCTCAGCGGCAACGGCCTGCGCATCGCCATGCTGGTGGTCATCATCGGCTTCTTCAGCTGGCCCTACATCGGCCGGATCGTGCGCGGCCAGACGCTGTCGCTGCGCGAACGCGAGTTCGTGGACGCCGCGCGCGCGATGGGGGCCCGCGCCCCCTACATCATCGTCCGAGAGATCCTGCCGAACCTGGTCGCGCCGATCCTGGTGTACGCCACCCTGATGATCCCCACGAACATCCTGTTCGAGGCGGGGTTGTCGTTCCTGGGCGTGGGCATCCGGCCGCCGACCCCCTCGTGGGGAGACATGCTGTCCAGCGCGGTCAAGACCTACCAGATCGCGCCCCACTACGTGGTCATCCCCGGTATCGCGATCTTCGTCACCGTCATGGCCTTCAACGTGTTCGGTGACGGACTGCGCGACGCACTGGACCCCCGGACCCGCTGACCCCCGCGGGGACGACCGTCATAGTTGAAAGGGAGCTCATGAGAAGGCCCAAGGTCCTTGCGGCCGCGGCCGCCGGCACGCTGGCGCTCAGCCTGCTGTCGGCGTGCGGCGGCGGCGACGACGATGGCGAAGGCACCAGCACCAAGGTCAGCAACGACGCCATCGGAAAGATCCACAACCCGTCCGACCGGCGGGGCGGCACGCTGAAGATGGCGACCAGCTCCGACATCGACTCCATCGACCCCGGCGACATGTACTACGCCTGGGCGAACAACTTCGCCCGGCTGTACTCGCGCATGCTGCTGACCTACCCGGCCAAGCCGGGCGCCGAGGGCTGGAAGCCGGTGCCGGACCTGGCCGAGAGCCTCGGTCAGCCCAGCGACGACAACAAGACCTGGACCTACAAGCTGAAGAAGGGTCTGAAGTACGAGGACGGCCGGGAGATCACGGCCAAGGACATCAAGTACGCCGTGGCCCGCACGTTCGACCGCGGCGTGCTGCGCAACGGTCCGAGCTACTTCTCCCAGCTGCTGGACGCCGACGGCTACAAGGGTCCCTACAAGGACAAGAACCTCGACCACTTCAAGGGCGTCACCACCCCCGACGACTACACGGTGGTCTTCCACCTGAAGGAGCCGTTCGCCGAGTTCAACGAGCTGGTCACCTTCAGCGGGCAGACCGCGCCGGTGCCGCAGGACAAGGACAAGGGCGAGCGGTACGGCCTGCACCCGGTGTCGTCCGGCCCCTACAAGTGGGAGAAGGACTACCAGCCCGGCAAGGGCGGCGTGCTGGTCCGCAACGACCAGTGGGACCAGTCCACCGACCCCAACCGCAAGCAGCTGCCGGACCGCATCGAGCTGATCGCCGGCATGAACGCCGACGAGCTGGACAACCAGCTGCTGTCCGGGCAGATCCACGTGGACCTGCCGGGCACCGGCGTGCAGGACAACGCCCGCAAGGCGATCCTCACCGACCCCGAGAAGCGCAAGAACGCCGACAACCCGCCCGGCGGCTTCAGCTGGTACAACCCGATCAACACCAAGCTGATCCCGCTGGAGTGCCGCAAGGCGATGGTGTGGGCGGCCAACCGCGACGCGATGTGGCGCGCCTACGGCGGTGACGTCGGCGGCGAGCTGTCCACCTCGATCATGCCGCCGAGCGTCGAGGGCCGCCAGAAGGGCGTCGACCACTACACCAAGGCCGAGAAGGGCTACACCGGCAACGTCGAGGAGGCCAAGAAGGCGCTGCAGGCCTGCGGCAAGCCGAACGGCTTCGAGACCAAGATGGTCTACCGCAGCGACCGGCCGAAGGAGAAGGCGGTCGCCGAGGCGCTGCAGCAGTCCCTCGGCCGCGTCGGCATCAAGCTGACCCTGCAGGGCTACCCGGCCAGCACCTACACCAACGACCAGTTCGGCTCGCCGTCCTTCGTGGAGAAGAACGGCATCGGCCTCGGCACCTACGGCTGGCACGCCGACTGGCCGACCGGCTACGGCTACCTGCAGGCGATCACCGACAAGGACGCGATCGTCGAGTCCGGCAACGCCAACCCGGGTCTGTTCGACAACGCCGAGGTCAACAAGATCTGGGACGAGGTCGTGAAGATCAACGACCCGAACAAGCGCAACGAGTTGTACAACAAGGTGGACGACATCTACCGCAGGGAGGCCGCGGTCATCCCGAACGTGTACGCCAAGTCCCTGCTGTACCGCCCGCCGACACTGACCAACGTGTTCTTCCACGAGGGCTACGGCATGTACAACTACTCGACGCTCGGCCTGAGCGGCTGAGGGCCCGACACCACTCGCTGAACGAAAGCAGGTGAAGGCGCCGGGCGGCCGCCCGGGTCACGAGCCCGGGCGGCCGCCCACCGCCGCAGAACCGTGATCGCATACATCGTTCGCAGGCTCGTGGGCGCGGCCGCGCTCGTGGTGATCATCAGCGCGGTCACCTTCTCGATCTTCTTCCTGCTGCCCCGCTTGGCCGGCACCACTCCGGACGACCTGGCCTCCCGGTTCGCCGGCAAGTCGCCGACGCCCGAGACGGTGCAGGCCATCAAGGAGCGGTTCGGATTCGACGACCCCGTCCCGGTCCAGTACGCCCGGTTCCTCAAGGGCGTGGTCGCCGGCTCCGAATACGACACCGGCACCGACGTGATCGACTGTCCGGCGCCGTGCTTCGGCTATTCCTTCCGCGACAACATCAACGTCACCGACGTGCTGCTGGACCGGATCCCGGTGACGCTGTCGCTGGTGGTGGGGGCCGCGGTCCTGTGGCTGCTGGCCGGCGTGTCGATCGGCGTGCTGTCGGCGCTGCGCAAGGGCACGGTGTTCGACCGGGCCGCGATGCTGATGGCGCTCGCCGGGGTGTCGCTGCCGATCTTCTTCACCGGGCTGCTGTCGCTGACG
Source organism: Actinomadura viridilutea (assembly GCA_003001795.1). Classification (GTDB taxonomy): domain Bacteria; phylum Actinomycetota; class Actinomycetes; order Streptosporangiales; family Streptosporangiaceae; genus Spirillospora; species Spirillospora viridilutea. The sequence goes on from PVNI01000007.1 coordinate 224,415, forward strand.
TTCATCGTGCACCAATGGGACCTGCTGCCTCCGGTCAGCTACCACTCCTTCCTGGACAACCCGTTCAAGTGGGCGGGTAATCTCATCCTCCCCTGGGTGACGCTGTCGTTCCTGTACGCGGCGATGTACGCGCGGATGACCCGGGCGGGCATGCTGGACACGATGAACGAGGACTACATCCGCACGGCGCGGGCCAAGGGGCTGCCGGAGAAGACGGTCATCACCAAGCACGCGCTGCGCGGCACGCTGACGCCGCTGCTGACGATGTTCGGCATGGACATCGGCCTGCTGCTGGGCGGGGCGGTGCTCACGGAGAGCACGTTCAGCCTGCACGGCCTGGGCGAGCTCGCGCTGGCCGGCGTGATCGGCAGCGACCTGCCGGTGGTGCTCGGCGTGGTGTCGGTCGCGGCGCTGTTCGTCGTCCTGGCGAACCTGGTCGTCGACCTGCTGTACGGCGTCGTCGACCCGAGGGTGAGGCACAACTGATGGCGAAGGGCAAGGACAAGGCCTCCGAGGCGGGCAACACGGGCCTGGCCGTCGACTCGTCCGTGAAGAAGGCCGACGACTCCTGGGGCGAGGGCGGCTCCCGGCCGCCGACCGCGTTCCTGGAGGTGCGCGACCTGCGGATCCACTTCCCCACCGACGACGGCCTGGTCAAGTCGGTGGACGGGCTGTCGTTCCAGCTCGAGCGCGGCAAGACGCTGGGCATCGTGGGGGAGTCGGGCTCCGGCAAGAGCGTCACCAGCCTGGGCATCCTCGGCCTGCACAACCGCCGCAACGCCCGCGTGTCGGGGGAGATCTGGCTGAACGGCAAGGAGCTGGTCAGCGCCCCGCCCGACGAGGTGCGCAAGCTGCGCGGCCGCGAGATGGCGATGATCTTCCAGGATCCGCTGTCGGCGATGCACCCGTTCTACACGGTCGGCCAGCAGATCATGGAGGCGTACCGGATCCACAACGACGTCTCCAAGCAGGCCGCCCGCAAGCACGCGATCGACATGCTCGGCCGGGTCGGCATCCCCCGGCCGGAGCGGCGGGTCGACGACTACCCGCACCAGTTCTCCGGCGGCATGCGCCAGCGCGCCATGATCGCGATGGCGCTGTGCTGCAACCCCAACCTGCTGATCGCCGACGAGCCCACCACCGCGCTGGACGTGACGGTGCAGGCGCAGATCCTGGACCTGATCCGCGACCTGCAGGAGGAGTTCAACTCCGCCGTCATCATGATCACCCACGACCTGGGCGTGGTGGCGGAGCTGTCCGACGACATCCTGGTGATGTACGCCGGCCGCTGCGTCGAGTACGCCAGCGTCGACGACGCCTTCCACCGGCCGCTGCACCCCTACACGTGGGGCCTGCTGGGGTCGATGCCGCGGCTCGACCGGGCCCGTTCGGAGCGGCTGATGCCGATCAAGGGGACCCCGCCCAGCCTGATCAACGTGCCGTCGGGCTGCGCGTTCAACCCGCGGTGCGCCTACGCCGAGCTGACCGACGGCAAGAGCCAGAAGGAACGGCCGGAGCTGCGCGAGGTCGAGCCGGGCCACAAGGTGGCCTGCCACCTGCCGCTGAGCCGGCGGCGGGAGATCTGGAACACCGAGATCGCGCCGAAACTGTGACGAGCACGGGTGGAGCCACTGTGAGCACCAAGACAACCGCGGCCGAGACCAAGACCGTCGCCGAGGGGGAGACCCTGCTGTCGGTGGAGGGGCTCGGCAAGCACTTCCCGGTCACCGCCGGGCTCCTGCGGCGGCAGGTCGGCGCGGTCAAGGCCGTGGACGGGGTGTCGTTCTCGGTCCGCAAGGGCGAGACGCTCGGCCTGGTCGGCGAGTCCGGCTGCGGCAAGACCACCACCGGCCGCATGATCATGCGGCTGCTCGAGCCCAGCTTCGGCAAGATCGTCTTCGAGGGCCACGACATCACCCACATGTCCCAGCGGCAGCTGCGGCCGCTGCGCCGGGACCTGCAGATGATCTTCCAGGACCCGTACTCGTCGCTGAACCCCCGGCAGACGGTCGGCGCGATCATCGGGGCGGCGTTCCGGCTGCAGAAGATCGAGACCGAGCACGGCGTCAAGCGGGCCGTGCAGGAGCTGCTGGAACTGGTGGGGCTCAACCCCGAGCACTACAACCGCTACCCGCACGAGTTCTCCGGCGGTCAGCGCCAGCGCATCGGCATCGCGCGCACCCTGGCGCTGCGGCCCAAGCTGATCGTGGCCGACGAACCGGTGTCGGCGCTGGACGTGTCGGTGCAGGCCCAGGTGGTCAACCTGCTGGAGGACCTGCAGGACGAGCTGGACCTGACCTACATCGTCATCGCGCACGACCTGTCGGTGGTGCGGCACATCTCCGACCGGGTCGCCGTCATGTACCTCGGCAAGATCGTCGAGTTGGCGGACCGGGACGACCTGTACGAGCGGCCGATGCACCCTTACACCAACGCGCTGCTGTCGGCCGTGCCGATCCCCGACCCGTCCAAGCGGGAGGGCCGCGAGCGCATCCGCCTGACCGGCGACGTGCCGAGCCCGCTGGACCCGCCGCCCGCCTGCCGCTTCCACACCCGGTGCTGGAAGGCGCAGGACATCTGCAAGCAGACCGAGCCGCCGCTGGTGGAGCTGAGCCCCGGCCACCTGACCGCGTGCCACTTCCCGGAGAACACCACGGTCAGCGCCACCGACGAGGTCGCCAAGGCCGCCGTCGGCGGCAGCGGCGCCGTGACCCCCGTCGAGGGCGACCCGAAGCTCGACGCCGACGACGACTGACGGCCGCCCCGTCCGGGCTCGTTGTGTAACGGTCTGGACACTCGGCGCGACATCCGCCCCCCGGTCCACGAGATTCGTCGTGGAAACGGATCCGGACACGGGGAGGGCAGATGCGGGACGTGGGCGTGCTCGCCGTCACGGCCCGGATGCGGCGGGCCGCGGCGGCGCGGCCCGGGCCGCTCGTCGGGCTGCGCGGACCGGTCGCGACGCGGCTGCGCCGCGACCGGCGGGCGGTCGCCGCGTGCGCCGTGCTGGCGGTGCTGGTGCTGTTCGCGGCGGCGGCACCGCTGCTGGAGGCGTGGACGGGGCACGCCGCGGGCCGCGCCTACCCGGCGACGGGCCTGGACGCGTTCGGGCGGCCCGCGCCGCCGTCGGCGCGGTTCTGGCTCGGCGCGGACGCCCTCGGCCGCGACGTGCTGGTCCGCGCCGCCTACGGCGCCCGCGTGTCCCTGCTGGTGGGCGTGGGCGCGACGGCGCTGGCGACGCTGCTGGGCGTGGCGGCGGGCATGGCGGCGGGCCTGCTGGGCGGACCGGCCGACGCGCTGCTGGGCCGGTCGACCGACATCGTCCTGTCGTTCCCGTACCTGCTGGTCGCGATCGTCGCGGCCACGACGTTCGGCGGCGGGCTGGTGACCACGGTGTGCGTGATCGCGGTGTTCTCGTCGGCGGCGATGGCGCGGGTGGTGCGCGCGCAGGTGCTGGCGATCCGCGAGCAGGAGTACGTGCAGGCGGCGCGGGCGCTCGGCGCCGGCCCTTTGTGGATCATGGCCGTGGAGGTGGCGCCGAACCTGGCGGCGCCGGTGACGGCGCTGGCGTCGCTGCTGGTGCCGCAGGCGATCGTGCTGGAGTCGACGCTGACGTTCCTGGGCGCCGGGGCCGATCCGTCCGTCCCCAGCTGGGGCGGGATGCTGGCCGAGGCGCAGGACTACTACCAGACGGCGTGGTGGTTCCTGCTCGTCCCCGCCGGGCTGCTGCTGCTCACGACGGTGGCGTTCACCGTGCTCGGCGACGCCGTCCACGCCGCCCTCAACCCGCGCCGCGCCTGAAGGCAGGGGTGCGGCCGACCGGTGCGGCGCGTTGCCGGCCGGTACGTGACGGACCGGTGCGGCGTCGGGGGAGAGGCGGAGCGGGAGACCCCGCGGGAAGGGACAGAAAAGCGCCCCGCGCGGCCGGAAGGCCGCGCGGGGCGCCCGCGCACCGGGGGCCCGCTCCGGGCCGCCCGGCCGGCGTCACTCCGTGGCGATGGCCTTCAGGACGTCCATGCGCCCGGCGCGCCAGGCCGGCCACACCGCGGCCAGCACGCCGATCACCGCGGCCACCACCACGTAGACCGCGAGGGTGGCGACGGGGACGCTGAGCACGGTCAGCCCCTCGCCCTCCAGCGCCCGCTGCAGCGCCGCGCCGAACACCACGCCGATGGCGATGCCGAGCACGGCGCCGAACACCGCGATGACGATCGACTCGAGCCGGATGATGCGCCGCAGCTGCCGCCGGCTGGTGCCGATGGCCCGCAGCAGCCCGATCTCCCGGGTCCGTTCGATCACCGACAGCGCCAGCGTGTTGATCACGCCGACCGCCGCGATGATCACCGACATGACCAGCAGCACGGTCAGGAACGTCACGAACTGGTCGACCTGCCGCGCGGCCTCCTTCTTCAGCCCGGTGCGGTCCTGCACCTTCAGGTTGGGGTAGTCGGCCAGGGTGCGCTCGATGGCCTGCTTGGTGGCCGCGCCCGGCCGCGCCGCCTCGACGACGACGCCCTGCACCTTGGGCCGCGCGGTGTGCGCCAGGTACGTCTCCTCCGCGAGGACCCGCGGTCCGACCACGTCGTTCTTGGCGTACACGCCGACGACGCGCAGCCGCTCGGTCTTGCCGTCGGGGAACAGCACGGGCACGGCGCTGCCGACCGTCCACTTGTTGGACTCGGCGAGGTCCTCGCTGACGAGCATGCCGTCGCGGCCCGGGTCCATCCCGCCGGACACCAGCTTCATGCTGGTCCCGCGGGCCAGGGCGGCGGCGTCGCCCGCCGCGTAGAACTGCCGCTTCCCGTCGAACTTGGCCTGGCCCATGTAGAACGGGGTGGCGGCGGACACGCCCGCCGTGGCGGCGACCTTCCCCGCGACCTCGGTGCCGATGCCGCCCGCGCCGGTCGGCGACACGATGTAGTCGGCGTTGAACTGCTTGTCGATCTGCGCGTCGATGGACGCGCGCATCGACGACCCCAGCACGTTCACCGCGGTGATCAACGCCAGGCCGATCATCAGGGCGGCGGCGGTGGCGGCGGTGCGCCGCGGGTTGCGCAGCGCGTTCTGCCGCGCCAGCCGCCCCGGCGCGCCCATCAGCCGCGCGAACGGCGCGCCCAGCACCCGCACCACCGGGACGCTGATCACCGGGGCGAGCATCGCCACGCCGAGGAACACCAGCAGCGCGCCGATCCCCACCGGGACCGCCGGGTTGCCGCCGCCCCCGGTCAGCCCGAGCGCCATGAGCGCCGCGCCCGCCGCGGTCAGCAGCGACCCCAGCGCCACCCGGACCCGCAGCGACCGCTGCGGCAGCGCCACGTCGTCGCGCATCGCCGCCACCGGCGGGATCTTGGCGGCGCGGCGGGCCGGGAAGTACGCCGACACCACCGTCACCACGATCCCGACCGCGTACGACCAGATCACCGGGGTGGGGGTGAACACCAGCGGGCCCCCGTCGTCGCCCATCACCTGGACGTTGAGCAGCTGGGCCAGTCCGGCGCCCGCGGCCAGCCCCAGGGTGGACCCGACCACGCCGACCGCGACGGCCTCCCCGACCACCGCGCGGGTGATCTGCGGGCGGGCCGCGCCGATCGCGCGCAGCAGCGCCAGCTCCCGGGTGCGCTGGGCGACCAGCATGGAGAAGGTGTTGAAGATGATGAACGCCCCGACGAAGATCGAGATCAGCGCGAACACCAGCAGGAACGTGCGGAAGAAGCCCATGAACGCGGCGACGTCGCTCTTGGCCTCCTCGCGCATCTGGGTGCCGGTGATCGCCTCGACCCCGGCGGGCAGCACCCGGGCGACGCGGTCGCGCAGCTCGGTCTCGCCGGGCCCGGCCGAGCTGATCTGGATGTCGGTGAAGTAGCCGGGACGGCCCACCAGCCGCTGCGCGGTGGGCGTGTCGAACGCGGCGACGGTCGCGCCCATCATGCCGCCGGTGTCGAACACGCCGACCAGCCGCATGCGCTGCGGCGGGCCCTGCGTGGCGATCGTCACGGTGTCGCCGACCCGCACGTCCGCCTTGCCGGCGGTGTCGGAGTCCAGCGCCACCTCCTGGGGGCCGCGCGGCGCGCGGCCGGAGACGATGTCGAAGTCGCCGCCCGGCTCCCAGTTCACGCCGAGCTGCGGCGGCCCGTTGCTCTCCGCGCCGACGATCTTGCCGTCGCGGCCGACCACGGCGGCGTACCCGGTGACGCTGCCGAACACGTCCCGGACGCCGTCGACCTTGCGCAGCGTCTCCACCAGGGACGCGGGCACCGGCGGGGAACCGGACCCGTCGTCCATCGGGTCCTCCACGGCCCGCTTGGCCCGCACGTCGACGGCCACGTCCTTGCCGATGCTGTCGAACAGGTCGTCGAACTGCTTGGTCATCGTGTCGGTGAAGATCAGCGTGCCGGACACGAACGCCACGCCGAGGATCACCGCCACGGCGGTGAGGACCAGGCGGATCTTGTGCGCCGCCAGGTTCCGGAGGGTGACCTTCGCCATCATCGCGCGGCCGCCCCCGACACCTCGCTGCCGCCCGCGAAGGGGCGGCCCGACACGCCGCCCGGCAGCTCGAAGCCCTTCATCCGCTCCAGGACCCGCTCGGCGGTGGGCTCGCTCATCGTGTCGACGATCCGCCCGTCCTGCAGGAACAGCACCTGGTCGGCGTAGGCGGCGGCGTTCGGGTCATGGGTGACCATGACGATCGTCTGCCCCATCGACGTCACCGAGTCGCGCAGGAAGCCCAGCACCTCCGCGCCCGCCCGCGAGTCCAGGTTGCCGGTCGGCTCGTCCGCGAAGATGATCTCCGGGCGGGACGCCAGGGCGCGGGCGCACGCCACCCGCTGCTGCTGCCCGCCCGACAGCTGGTTGGGACGGTGCTTGAGCCGCTGCCGCAGCCCCACCGTGTCGATCACCCGGTCCAGCCACTCCCGGTCGGGACGGCGCCCGGCGATGTCCATGGGCAGGGTGATGTTCTCCAGCGCGGTCAGCGTGGGAACCAGGTTGAACGCCTGGAAGATGAACCCGACCTTGTCGCGGCGCAGCCGCGTCAGCTGCTTGTCGCGGAGCTTGGTCAGGTCGACGTCGCCGATGAAGACCTGGCCGGAGTCCACCGAGTCCAGCCCCGCCATGCAGTGCATCAGGGTGGACTTGCCGGAACCCGACGGGCCCATGATCGCGGTGAACCGGCCGCGCGGGATGCCGACGGTCACCGCGTCCAAGGCGATGACCTTGGCGTCGCCGGAGCCGTAGACCTTGGTGATCTGGTGTGCCCGTGCGGCGAAGTCGCCCGCCCCGGGCGCATCGGCGGTCGGTGGGGCGGTGTTCGTCAACGTGAACTCCCCTGTCTGCGAAAGTGGAACGCGGAATCGGTGAACGGAACCGGACCGCGGCGCGGGTCCGGCGCGGGCTCGAACTCCCCCGTCGATCACCCGACTAGAACAGTAGATGCGGGAAGCGCCGGAAAAATGAGCCTCCAGCACGGATTCGGTGCTCCGTCCCCGGCAGGAGGACTGTACCCCCCGCTCGTCCGACCGGAGTAGGACGAGGGGGCACCTCAGACAGGGACGACTCAGGGGCGTCTCAGGGCGCCCCTCAGGGAACCCCCTCGGGGACACCCGTGCCGACCAGCGACGACACGCCCCCACGCCCCCACGGGCGGAACGCCGCCCGGGCTCGCACGCCCGGGGGATGGGCCGCGGACCGGCGCACGCGGCCGCTCAACGCCCGCCCGGCGACCGTTGTCGCCGGGTCAGCGCTGGCCGGGGCGGCTCAGACCCGTCTCGTAGGCGTACACCACAGCCTGCACCCGGTCCCGCAGCCCCAGCTTCGCCAGCACGTTCCCCACGTGCGTCTTCACCGTCGTCTCGCTGACCACCAGCTCCGCGGCGATCTCGGCGTTCGACAGCCCCCGCGCCACGAGCTGCAGCACCTCCCGCTCCCGCTCGGTGAGCGTGTCCAGCCCGGGCGGCGGCGCCGACTCGTGCACCGCGGGCAGCCGCGTGGCGAACTTGTCCAGCAGCCGCCGCGTCACGCTCGGCGCCACGATCGCGTCCCCCGCCGCCACGATCCGGATGGCCTGCACCAGATCCTCCGGCGGGGAGTCCTTGAGCAGGAACCCACTGGCCCCCGCCCGCACCGCCTCGATCACGTACTCGTCCAGATCGAACGTGGTGAGGATCAGCACCCGCGGATCGTGCGAGGCGGCCCCGTCCCGCACGATCCGCCGGGTCGCCTCGATGCCGTTCGTCCCCGGCATCCGGATGTCCATCAGCACCACGTCCGGCAGCAGCGACCGGGTCAGCTCCACCGCCGTGGCGCCGTCGCCGGCCTCGCCGACCACGGCGATGTCGTCCTCCGCCTCCAGGATCAGCCGGAACCCCGTCCGCAGCAGCGGCTGGTCGTCCACCAGCAGCACCCGCACCGTGCTCATGGCCGCGCCCCGCCCGTGCGTCCCGCCGTGTGCCGGCTCGCGCTCATCCACCCGCTCCTCGCATCGCCGCCCGGCGCCTCCCCGCCGCCGGTTCCTGCACCGGTCCCCGGCCGCGCGCCCGCGCCTTGAGCCGGGCGCCCGTCCGAGACCGGCGTGGGGGACACCGCCCCCCATCACGCCAACGTCGAACAATCTACGCGCATCCCAAAGGGGACTACGCCTTCAAGGGGAATCGGGCCCGCACCCCGAAACCGCCGCCGACCCTCGGCCCGATCCGCAGCTCACCGCCGTACAGGGCCACCCGCTCGTACATCCCGACCAGGCCGTGCCCCGGCCGCTCCCCGTTGTCCGCCATGATCGTGGCCGTGCCCCGCCCGTCGTCCTCGACCTCCACGGTCAGGTCCTCGTCGGTGTACGACAGCCGCACCCAGGCCCGCGCCTGCGCCCCCGCATGCTTGAGGGTGTTGGTCAGCGCCTCCTGGATGAGCCGGAACGCCGCCACGTCCACCCCCGGCGACAACGCGCGCGCCTCGCCCTCGATCCACAGCTGCACCGACAGGCCCGTGTCCCGCACGTGCTGCAGCAGCTCGTCCAGATCGCCCAGGCCCGGCTGCGGCACCAGCTCCTGCCCCTCCCGGTCGCCGTCCCGCTCGGTGCGCAGCACCCCCACGATCCGGCGCATCTCGCTCAACGCGGTGCGCCCCACCTCCTCGATCGTGGTCATCGCCTCCCGCGCGCTGTCCGGGTCGCGGTCCAGGACCCGCCGCGCGGCGCCCGCCTGCACCGTCATCACGCTGACGTGGTGCGCCACCACGTCGTGCAGCTCCCGCGCGATCCGCGACCGCTCCTCCACCCGCGCCGCCCGCGCGTCGGTGCCGCGCGCCCGCTCCAGCCGCGCCGCCCGGTCCTCCAGCTCGGCGTAGTACGCCCGCCGCATCCGCAGGTTGCGGCCCAGCACCCACACGCCGACGACCAGCGCGTTCTCCGACAGGTACGTCAAGAACCCCAGATCCACCGGGAAGGAGGCCAGCAGCGTGTTGAACACCACCAGCGCCAGCAGCCCGCCCAGGCTGCTGCGGGCCAGCGGCCGGTGCGCCGCCACGCTGTACACGCCGACCAGGAACGCCACCGCGTCCGGCACGCTCGGCCGGTAGTCCCCGAGCCGCAGCCACACCTGCACCGCCGACATGAAGCACAGCGTCGCCAGCGGATGCGTCCGCCGGAAGGTCAGCGCCATCGTCGCCGCCACCACCAGCGCCAGCTGCAACGCGTCCGGCTCGGCGAACGCGTCGCTCAGGCCGTGGGGCAGCCGCTCCACGTACAGCTGCGGCAGCCCCACCACCAGCAGGACGACCGCGAGCAAGGCGTCGGCCGCCTGCGGCCGCGCCTGAAGCCAGGCGCGGCAGGTGTGAAGGCGACGAATACGGGGTGACACGGTTCTCACCCTAGGAGCCCAGGCCCGCCGGGAAGACCTCCTGCACGCGGATCTGCGGTCCTCCCCAAGGATGAGCCCGCCGACGGGCGCGTCCCCGCGCGACGGCCCGCGCCCCGGCGGCACCACCGCGGCCCCACCGGCCCCTCCTCACAGCTCTCCTCATGCTCACCGGCCGCCTTACCGACGCGGTAACAAGATCCCGCAACGCCCGCTTTCCCGCAACCGCCCCTGCCGCCCCCGACCGGCCCTTTCGCACAGGACGGGCGCGCAGGCGAGAACGTGAGCCCGGACACGGAGCGGGGGAGCGGAGGCGGGGCCGCACACGCGGCACAGGACGACCCGAGGCAAAGCGACCGCCTACGAAACCCGGTCGGCCCATGAACCGAGCGCGGCGGCCTCAAGCCCGTGAAATCGGCGACCAACCCCCACTCGGAGCCTCGTCCACCGCACGGACGAGCCCACCGGGCCAGGCGCGGCGCACGCGGGGGTCACAGATCGTCGCGTTCGCGCAGCGACGACTCCACATCGGCCGGCGACGGCCGGTCCGCCGGCGCGGCCGGCAGCGGCGGGGGAGTGCCGCCGAACTCCGGACAACGGACCTTGTGATCGCACCAGTCGCACAGACGGCTCGGCCTATGCCGCCACTCGCCCGTCTCCATGGCGCGCCGGATCGCCTGCCACAGCGCCTCGATCTTGCGCTGGGTGGCGCGCAGGTCCGCCTCGTCCGGCGCGTACCGCAAGATCTCGCCGTTCCCCAAGTACATCAGCTGCAGCAACCGCGGCACCCGCCCGCGCAGCCGCCACAGCACCAGCGCATAGAACTTCATCTGGAACAGCGCCCGCGCCTCGAAATCCGCCCGCGGCGCCGTGCCCGTCTTGTAGTCGACGATGCGGATGTCGCCCGACGGCGCCACGTCCACCCGGTCGATGAACCCCCGCAGCCGCAGCCCCGACTCCAGCACCGTCTCCACGAACACCTCGCGCTCGGCCGGCTCCAACCGCCTCGGATCCTCCAGCGTGAAGTACCGCTCCACCATGCGGCGCGCCTGCTCCAACCAGTCCGCCTCGGACTCCCCGCCGGCCGCCCCCCGCGAAGACCCGCCCGACGCCTCGGCGGAAGACGCGCCGTCGCCGGCCCCCGCGTCCCGGAACAGCTCCGCCAGCTCCGGCTCCTCCGCCACCAGCCGCTCCCACTGCGGCACCAGCATGTCCAGCGCCGCCTCCACGGTACGGCGCTCGGTCGGCAAGTCGAACAGCCTCTCCAGCACCGCGTGCACCAGCGTGCCCCGCACCTGCGCCGGACTCGGCCGCTCCGGAATCCGATCAATCACCCGGAACCGGTACAGCAACGGGCAGGTCATGAAATCCCCCGCCCGCGACGGCGACAACGACCCGACCACCGCGACCTCCCCGCCCGCCTCACGGTCGGAGGCGCACCGCGGCGCGGACGGCCCGACGGGGGACTGCGTGCTTGCTGGACGGTCGGCCTCGGCGGTCGTCATAGCCCAGCAGCGTAGGGGACGCCCCCGACGGAATCCCGCATCCGGCGGCCGACGGCACCGCCACGCCCCCGCGACGCGACCGCCCCGCCCCGCACGACCAGCGGACCAGCGGGCAGTCCGCGCCCCGCGCCCCGTAGCATCGGTGACGTGGCAGACAGCGCACCCCCGACCGACGGCAAGCCCGGCGACGGCGGCACCGCGGGCCCCGGAGGCGACCGCCGCGACGTCGGACCCGGCCTGTACATCGGCCGCCTGTTCGGCGTGCCGTTGTTCGTCTCGCCCAGCTGGTTCATCGTGGCCGTCCTCGTCACCGTCATGTTCGAAGGCCAGGTCGACCACGTCGTCCCCCGCCCCGCCAGCTACGCCGTCGCCTTCACCTACGCGGTGCTGCTGTACGGCTCGGTGTTCGTCCACGAACTCAGCCACGCCGTCACCGCCCTCCGGCTCGGCCTGCCCGTCCGCTCGGTCACCCTGCACATCCTCGGCGGCGAGACCAGCATCGAACAGGAAGCCCCCACCCCCGGCCGCGAATTCCTCATCGCCTTCGCCGGACCCCTGGTCAACCTCGTGCTCGCCGGGCTCGGCGTCCTGGCGCACCTGCTGCTGCCCCTGCCGCCCGTCGCGCTGCTGCTCGTCGACGCCCTCACCTTCGCCAACCTGCTCGTCGGCCTGTTCAACCTGCTGCCCGGCCTGCCCCTCGACGGCGGCCGCCTCGTCCGCGCCGCCGTCTGGAAGGCCACCGGACGCTCCCGCAGCGGCGCCGTCTTCGCCGCATGGGTCGGCCGCGGCGTGGCCGTGCTGTGCCTGCTCGCCGGAGCGCTCCTCGCCACCTACCGGATCGACGACGCCGGCGGCGCCGGCTTCGGCTGGCTCGGCCTGCTGTGGTCCGCCCTCATCGCCTCGTTCATCTGGGTCGGCGCCGGCCAGGCCATCCGCGCCGAACGCGTCCGCGAACGCATCCCCCTGCTCGACGCCCGCCGCCTCGCCCGCCGCGCCACCCTCGTCACCGCCGAGACCCCCGTCTCCGAGGCCGTCCGCCGCGCCCACGAAGACCGCGCCGGCGCCCTCGTCATCGTCGACGGCGACGGCCGCCCCCGCGGCCTGGTCAACGAGAAGGCCGTCCAGGCCACCCCCGAGCAGCGCCGCCCCTGGATCTCCATCGGCGACCTGTCCCGCGGCCTGGAACCCGACCTCACCCTGTCCGCCGACCTGACCGGCGAAGACCTCATCGCCGCGATCAGCCGCGCCCCCGCCTCCGAATACCTCCTCGTCGAAGACGACGGACGCGTCTACGGCGTCCTCGTCGCCGGAGACGTCGACCGCGCCTTCACCGGAATCTGAAACCCCCGACCGAAGCCCCCGCGCCCCGCCCGCGGCCTGAGCGGCCCCCGCGCACCGATAACCTGACCACCATGAGCGAACCCACGCCGAACGACCCCCACGCCCCCGCCACCGGGCGCGTCCCGCACGGACCCTTCCGCCCCGGCGACCAGGTTCAGCTCACCGACCCCAAAGGCCGCGTCAACACCATCACCCTCCAACCCGGCAAGCAGTTCCACTCCCACAAGGGGACCATCGACCACGACGACATCATCGGCAGCCCCGAAGGCACCGTCTTCCGCACCACCGGCGGCACCGAATACCTCGCCTTCCGGCCGCTGCTCGCCGACTTCGCCCTGCGCATGCCCCGCGGCGCCGCCGTCGTCTACCCCAAGGACGCCGCGCAGATCATCGCCATGGCCGACATCTTCCCCGGCGCCCGCGTCGTCGAGGCCGGCGCCGGCTCCGGCGCCCTCACCTGCTTCCTGCTGCGCGCCGTCGGCGAACACGGCCTGGTCTCCTCCTACGAACGCCGCCCCGACTTCGCCGACGTCGCCCGCGCCAACGTCGAACGGTTCTTCGGCGGCCCCCACCCCGCCTGGCGCCTCACCGTCGGCTCCCTCGAAGACTCCCTCGCCGAAACCGAGGTCGACCGCGTCGTCCTCGACATGCTCGCCCCCTGGGAATGCCTGGACGCCGTCGCCAAAGCCCTCATCCCCGGCGGCCTCGTCTGCGTCTACATCGCCACCACCACCCAGATGTCCCGCGTCGTCGAGGACCTGCGCGCACACGGCTCCTTCGCCGAGCCCTACGCCTTCGAGACCCTGCTGCGCACCTGGCACGTCGACGGCCTCGCCGTCCGCCCCGACCACCGCATGGTCGGACACACCGGCTTCCTGGTCACCGCCCGCCGCCTCGCCGAGGGCGTCACCCCGCCGATGCGGCGCCGCCGCCCCGCCAAGGGCGCCCACCCCACCCCCGCCGAGGCGGCCCGCGCCGCCGAACCGCGCCAGACCACCGCCCCGGCCGACGACGCCCCCGCCGAACCGGCCGCCGACACGCCCGAGGCGTAGATCACAATCCGGATTTCCGAACAATCACCGGACAACGCCCGAACCCGCTCCCACAGCACGGCGACACGCCACAACGCCCCAGGGCAAGCACGTAACAACGAATTCACACACCGACCAGAACCGTCCCCGCCCCCGACCAGCACACCCCACACGCCCCCCACGAGGGAATACCACCCCCCGCACAAGGCGTCTGTACTGCGTATTCGCATAAACATCGGCATTCTGAGGCCCGGAACCCGCGACGTTCCCACGCAGCCGCACCGCACCGGGCACGACACGAGCACCGAAAGGGCAGGTTACGGAAGCCCGCCAGATAGGTAGGGTCTCAGTAGGTCGTCGGCTCTCTTCGTGAGGAGGTGACGGGGCGTGGCCGCTCGAGACGATGCTGGCGCGCGCAGGGCGCAGCACGACAAGGAGGTCAGGGACCTTCGAACGCAGGTGTCCTTCCTGGAGGAGGAGATCTCCGTGCTGCGCCGCAAGCTCGCGGAATCCCCGCGCCAAGTTCGGGTCCTTGAGGAACGCCTCCACGAGGCGCAGGCCAACCTGGCCGCCGTGACGGGGCAGAACGAACGCCTCGTGGCGACCCTCAAGGAAGCCCGCGAGCAGATCGTGGCGCTCAAGGAGGAGGTCGACAGACTCGCGCAACCGCCGTCCGGCTTCGGCGTCTTCCTCGGCGCACGCGACGATGGAACGGTCGACATCTTCACCGGCGGCCGCAAGCTGCGGGTGAACGTCAGCCCCGCCGTCGACGTCGAAAAGCTGCAGCGCGGCCAAGAGGTCCTGCTCAACGAGGCCCTCAACGTCGTCGAGGCCCTCGACTTCGAAGACCAGGGCGAAGTCGTCATGCTCAAGGAGCTGTTCGACGACGGCGAACGCGCCCTCGTCATCGCCCACGCCGACGAAGAACGCGTGGTCAAGCTCGCCGAACCCCTGCGCGGCGTCCCGCTGCGCGCCGGCGACTCCCTCATGCTGGAACCGCGCTCCGGCTACGCCTACGAGAAGATCCACAAGGCCGAGGTCGAGGAACTCGTCCTGGAAGAGGTCCCCGACATCTCCTACGAGGAGATCGGCGGACTCGCCTCCCAGATCGAGATGATCCGCGACGCCATCGAGCTGCCCTACCTGCACGCGGACCTGTTCCGCGAACACCACCTGCGCCCGCCCAAGGGCGTCCTGCTCTACGGCCCGCCCGGCTGCGGCAAGACCCTCATCGCCAAGGCCGTCGCCAACTCCCTCGCCAAGCAGGTCGCCGAGAAGACCGGCCAGGAGGGCAAGAGCTTCTTCCTCAACATCAAGGGCCCCGAGCTGCTCAACAAGTACGTCGGCGAGACCGAGCGCCACATCCGCCTGGTCTTCCAGCGGGCCCGCGAGAAGGCCTCCGCCGGCACCCCCGTCATCGTCTTCTTCGACGAGATGGACTCCATCTTCCGCACCCGCGGCTCGGGCGTGTCCTCCGACGTGGAGAACACCATCGTCCCGCAGCTGCTCAGCGAGATCGACGGCGTGGAGGGCCTGGAGAACGTCATCGTCATCGGCGCCTCCAACCGCGAGGACATGATCGACCCGGCGATCCTGCGGCCCGGCCGCCTGGACGTCAAGATCAAGATCGAGCGGCCCGACGCCGAGGCCGCCAAGGACATCTTCTCCAAGTACATCAAGCCCGACCTGCCGCTGCACCCCGACGACCTCGCCGAACACGGCGGCAGCCCCGAGGCCACCGTCGAGGCGATGATCCAGCGCGTCGTCGAGCGGATGTACGCCGAGACCGAGGAGAACCGCTTCCTCGAGGTCACCTACGCCAACGGCGACAAGGAGGTCCTCTACTTCAAGGACTTCAACTCCGGCGCGATGATCCAGAACATCGTCGACCGGGCCAAGAAGATGGCCATCAAGCAGTACCTGGAAACCGGCCAGAAGGGCCTGCGCGTCTCCCACCTGCTCGCCGCCTGCGTCGACGAGTTCAGCGAGAACGAGGACCTGCCCAACACCACCAACCCCGACGACTGGGCCCGCATCTCCGGCAAGAAGGGCGAGCGCATCGTCTACATCCGCACCCTCGTCTCCGGCAAGCAGGGCGCCGAGGCCGGCCGGTCCATCGACACCGTCGCCAACACCGGCCAGTACCTGTAGGAGCCCGCACCACCGCACCGATCACCGACGACCTGACGCGGCGGCCACCCTCCGGTGGCCGCCGCGCCGCATTCCACCCCCGGCAACGCACCCCCGCTACACGCCCCCACGGTGACTCGGCAAGCTGGCCGCCCAGCTCGGGATCCCGCCGCAACCGGCAACGCGCCCCCGCTACACGCCCCCACGGTGACGGGCACAGCAGCTACAGGTCGACCACCAGGAGGCGATGGAGGGGCTTACACGCGCCCACACGCCCCCACGCCGACCGGCACGCCAGGCCCCCAGACCGCCACCGGACACGCCGACCGAGCGGACGACCAAGCCGCGGAACGGCCCACATCCGTACTGCTCGACATGTCGAGCACAACAGCACCCCACCCCCGGCCACCACGCTCCGCCCACACCCGCCGACCGTGCGCAGACGTCCGAACCGTCCCCTAGGCTCGACGCGATGTCTCCCGCCGACACCACCACCAACACCAACCCCGCAGGCCGCACCAGGCTCTACGAGCTCGACCTGCTCCGCTTCCTCGCCGCCACGGCCGTCGTCCTCTACCACTTCACCGGAAGCAACGCCGGCCCCTGGGGTGACGACCACGCCGCCCGCGAACTCCACGCCCCCCTCTCCCTCGCCACCCAGTTCGGCTACCTCGGCGTCGAACTGTTCTTCCTCATCAGCGGCTTCGTCATCCTCATGAGCGCCTGGGGACGCGGCCTCGCCGACTTCACCGTCTCCCGCGTCACCCGCCTCTACCCCGCCTACTGGTTCAGCGTCGCCCTCGTCGGCGCCATCTACCTCACCACCGGCCTCGGCAAGGGCCGCCCCGAAAACCTCGTCCCCAACCTCACCATGTTCCAGCGCGGCATGGGCGTCGAAGACGTCAGCGGCGTCTACTGGACCCTCTGGGTCGAGATGCACTTCTACGCGCTCATCGCCCTGCTCGTCCTCGCCGGAACCACCTACCGCAACTGCGTCGCCTTCATGGGCGCCTGGACCGTCCTCGCCCTCTTCGCCGACGAAACCGGCAACCAGACCCTCGAAGCCCTCCTCATCCCCGGCCACGCCCCCTACTTCATCGCCGGAATGGCCTTCTACCTCATCCACCGCTTCGGCCCCACCACCCTCCTCTGGGGCATCGCCGCCTTCTCCTGGGCCGTCTCCATCCGGCACGCCCTCCCCACCGCCACCGGCAAGCCCTACGACATCGCCCCCGCCGACGCCTGGCCCGCCGCCCCCCTGATCATCACCGCCCTCTACGCCACCATCGCCCTCGTCGCCACCGGACGCCTCCGCCGCATCCGCTGGCGCCGCCTCGCCACCCTCGGCGCCCTCACCTACCCCACCTACCTGATCCATTACGAAATCGGACCCGTCATCGCACGACACCTTTACCCCCGACTGCCGCTCTGGGCCGCCACCGTCCTCCTCATCGCCGCGGTGTTCCCCGCCGCCTACCTCATCCACCGCCTCATCGAACGCCCCGCCGCCGCATGGCTCAAACCCCGCCTGCGCGACTCCTTCGACCGCGTCCGCCTCGCCGACCGCGGCCTGCGCAACCCCGCCCGCACACGGCCCGCCACCGCCCCCGCAGCCGAAACGGAGCACCGGCACGCCGCCACCGGCGAAACCACCGGCAACCCCCCGTCCGACCCGACACCCCGGAGCCATGAGGAGGACGCCCATGGCTCGACATCCTCCGCCCCTATAGGCTCGACGATATGAGTGTTCGGCGGGTGATGGGCATCGAGACCGAGTACGGCATCTCCGTACCGGGCCAGCCAGGGGCCAACGCGATGGTGACCTCCTCGCAGGTCGTCAACGCCTACCTCGCGGCGTCCGCGGCGCGGGCCAGAAGGGCCCGCTGGGACTTCGAGGAGGAGAACCCCCTCCGCGACGCCCGTGGATTCGACCTCGCCCGCGAGGTCGCCGACCCCAGCCAGCTCACCGACGAGGACCTCGGCCTCGCCAACGTCATCCTCACCAACGGCGCGCGGCTCTACGTCGACCACGCCCACCCCGAATACTCCGCCCCCGAATGCACCAACCCCCGCGACGCCGTCATCTGGGACAAGGCCGGAGAACGCGTCATGGCCGACGCCGCCCAGCGCGCCGCCATGATCCCCGGCACCCACCCCATCCAGCTCTACAAGAACAACACCGACAACAAGGGCGCCTCCTACGGCTGCCATGAGAACTACCTCATGCGACGCGAGACGCCCTTCGCCGACATCGTCCGCCACCTCACCCCCTTCTTCGTCTCCCGCCAGGTCGTCACCGGCGCCGGACGCGTCGGCATCGGCGTCGACGGCCGCGGCGACGGCTTCCAGATCAGCCAGCGCGCCGACTTCTTCGAGGTCGAGGTGGGCCTGGAGACCACCCTCAAACGCCCGATCATCAACACCCGCGACGAACCCCACGCCGACCCCGAGAAGTACCGCCGCCTCCACGTGATCATCGGCGACGCCAACATGAGCGAGGTCTCCACCTACCTCAAGCTCGGCACGAC
The DNA here is from genome assembly GCA_003001795.1 of Actinomadura viridilutea. Taxonomy (GTDB): domain Bacteria; phylum Actinomycetota; class Actinomycetes; order Streptosporangiales; family Streptosporangiaceae; genus Spirillospora; species Spirillospora viridilutea. Next base: position 242,798 of record PVNI01000007.1, read on the forward strand.
CTCCCTGGTCCTCGCCATGATCGAAGACGGCTTCCTCACCGTCGACCTGTCCGTCGACATGCCCGTCGCCGCGCTGCGCGCCGTCTCCCACGACCCGACCTGCAAGCGCCTGCTCACCCTGCGCGACGGCCGCAAGATGACCGCCGTCCAGCTCCAGATGGAGTACCTGGAGCAGTCCCGCAAGTACGTCGAGGACCGCTACGGCGCCGACGTCGACGAGATGACCAAGGACGTCCTGGACCGCTGGGAGTCGGTCCTGCACCGCCTCGGCGAGGACCCCCTGCAGCTGTCCCGCGAGCTCGACTGGGTCGCCAAGCTGGAACTGCTCGAGGGCTACCGCAGCCGCGACGGCATCGACTGGTCCCACCCGCGCCTGCAGATGATCGACCTGCAGTACAGCGACATCCGCCCCGACAAGGGCCTGTACAACCGCCTGGTCGCGCGCAACCGGTTCGAGCGCATCGTCTCCGAGGACGAGGTGCGGCACGCCATCGAGAACCCGCCCGAGGACACCCGCGCCTACTTCCGCGGCCGCTGCCTGCGCCAGTACGCCGACTCGGTGGCCGCCGCGTCCTGGGACTCGGTCATCTTCGACGTCCCCGGCCGCGAATCCCTTCAGCGCGTCCCGACGCTGGAGCCCCTGCGGGGCACCAAGCAGCACGTGGGCGCCCTGCTGGACCGCTGCCGCACCGCCGCCGACCTGGTCGCCACCCTGACCGGCGAGGCCTGAGCCGGCCCCGCGGTCTCCCGCACGCGCCCCCAGGCGGTAATGCGCCATGCAGGGGGCGCTGCTTATTTGTGACCGTTTTGACCGTTTCGCTGGTCGGGGGACGGGCGATAACCCCACCAGGCCCCCGGGCCCCCGAGGCGGTGAAACGACTCTTCATGATCCGCTCACCGCCCATGATCGGAGATAGGGTGGGGGCAACCGGCAGAGGAGGTTACGGGATGGCCACGAGGGACACCGGCGGTCAGAAGCAGACCACGCGCCGCACCGAAGAGGTCGAGGAGACCCAGGCGGCGAACACCGAGGAACTGCAGGAGCGCAAGGAAAAGCTCGACGACGACGTCGACGCAATTCTGGATGAAATCGACGAAGTTCTCGAAGAAAACGCAGAGGAATTCGTCCGCGGTTTCGTGCAAAAGGGTGGTCAGTAATACAAACCGGACATATCGAATAGAGCGGATGTTAGTCATTTCTTGGTCGTCTCCTCAAAAGCGCTGACACGGCGTTGGGCGGGTTATAGGGTCGGGGCCGTGTTGACCAAGAAATGTCGAGACTGCGGTCAGGAAAAACCTGTCTCGGAGTTCTGGAAGCGTAAAGCGTCCCCCGATGGGCTGGCTCTCTACTGCAAGGAGTGCTTCGGCCGGCGCAACGCCAAGTCCTATCGGAAGGGGCAGGCGAAACAAGGCAAGCAGACGAGGCCGTACCGCGCCCGTCCGACTGTCCCCGAGGGCATGAAATACTGCCCTCGCTGCAAGGAGACCAAGCCGTTCGGTGAATTCGGCCGCAACCGGACGCGCAGTTCAGGGCTGTCGAGCTATTGCAAGCCCTGCCACAACGCGGTGATAGCCGAGTACAAGCAGCGCAAGCACGGCGGCCACCGCAACTTCCTACTCAAGCTTCGCTACGGGATCACCGCGGAACAGGTCGAGCAGATGAAGGCCCTCCAGGGTGGAGTGTGTGTCATCTGCCTGCGGAGCGCCGCCAAGCACGTCGACCACGACCACATGACCGGGCTCGTCCGGCACCTGCTGTGTTTCAAGTGCAACGGAGCGCTCGGCCAGTTCGAGGACGACCCGCAGCGGATGCGCGACGCCGCCCTGTACCTGGAGGGTAGAGGCCCGCATGCGCGGCGCATGATGATCGACCTCGGCGCGACGGTCCTCAACCGCGCCAACCGCCATCTGCTGCGAAGTTTGAGCAAGTGGGCCCAGCCGAGGCCGAGGGATCATAGATCGCGGCGCCACTACCACCTCCGCCAGAAGTACGGTATCGACCACGAGGATGCGGAACTGCTGCTCCACCTGCAGGTGGGGCTGTGCGCGATCTGCTGCGACAGGCCCGCCGAACACGTCGATCACGACCATGGCACGGGTGACGTGCGCGGCATGCTGTGCACGGGCTGCAACACCGGCATGGGGCAGCTCGGCGACGATCCCGTCGCCCTCCGGAGGGCCGCGGACTACGTCCAGCGGCGGCTCGTCCGGGAGGTCCCTGACGAGAGCGGCGGCACGCGGCTGTCGTTCACCGAGCCCGACGTCGATCCTCGGATGGTGCCGTTGGACGCGTGGGAGCCGTACCGCCGGCAGGACGGGGAGTTCCGGAAGGCCGCCGTCGCCGTGGAAGAGGAGATCGAGAGCATGCCGTGGGCCGCGATCTTCTCCGGTGAGTGGGACGCCGACACGGGAGCCCCGACCGGCTGAGACTCGTCGAGCCGGTCCGCTTCAAACTGGAAGCCACCTGTGCCGAGCGGCGACACTCCTGGGCCTGGCGCGACTTCGCAATGACCGACCGCTCTGCTCCTCGAGCGGCGTCGGCGCTGCGGGTGGATTCCGCGACCACGCGCCCTTTGGGCGACGTTCTTGGCCCTTGGGGAAGGGCCGCTTGGGCTCCGGTCGGTTCGGCCGTTGTCGGGTTGATCGGTGCTCGAGGAGCCGGAGGCGGGGTCGGCTGTCAGAGGTCGGATCCGGGGCGCTGGTCGATCACCTGGTCCGGGTCGGCGACCGCGCACACGCCGTCCTCGGCCGTGTCCCTGTGTGCCGTGTCGCTCTGCGGAGTGTCGCTTTGTGCGGCGTCGCCGGTCGTCCCGGTGAGTGGGACGCCGACACGGGAGCCCCGACCGGCTGAGACCCGTCGAGCCGGTCCGCTTCAAACTGGGCACCACCTGTGCCGAGCGGCGACACTCCTGGGCCTGGCGGGGCCTTGTCAATGACCGACCGCTCCGCTCCTCGAGCGGCGTCGGTCGCCGTTTGGACGCCGGGCTTCTGGGCGGGTACCGCGACCGCGCGTCCCAAGGCGACGCTCCTCGCCCGTGGTGCCCACCCGCCCTGGACGGGCTGATCGATGCTCGAGGGGCCGGAGGCGGGGGCAGGTCGGGTCCGGGACGCTGGTCTCGAACTGTGAGCCGCCTGTGCTGAGCGGCGACACTCCTGGGCCTGGCGGGGCCTTGTCAATGACCGACCGCTCTGCTCCTCGAGCGGCGTCGGCGCTGCGGTGGATTCCGCGACCATGCGCCCTTTGGGAAAGTTCCTGGCCCCTGGGGAAGGGCTGCCTGGGGTCCTATCGGTTCGGCCGGCGTCGATCCGTTCAGTGCCGGTGTCGTGGGTGGGCCGGCGACCACGCCCTTGAGGAACCGGGCGTATTGCACCGGGACGGGGTCGGCTGTCAGGGGTCGGGGCCGGGGCGCTGGTCGATCACCTGGTCCGGGTCGGTGATTGCGCACACGTCGTCCTCGGCCGTGTCCCTGTGTGCCGTGTCGCTCTGCGAAGTGTCGCTCTGTGCGGCGTCGCCGGTCGTTCCGTTGAGGGGGACGTCGACGGCGGTGGGGACGGCGCGGAGGGCGTCCATGCGGGCGATGTAGGCGTTGGGAACGGTGAAGCCGCGCGGTGGGATGGGGATGCCTCCGGCGAGGCGCGTCCAGGCGAATCCGACGGCTGCGGAGGCGCTGAGGACGGCGAGGGCGGTGTCGGTGTCGGACGGGGTGAGGCGTTCGGAGGGGGCTTCGTCGGCGGGCCAGAGTTCGCGCAGCGGGTGGGCGTCCTGCAGGACGATGTCGGTGAGTAGGGTGCGCAGCTCGGGGTCGAGCCAGCGGGAGACGGGGGCGGCGAGGTCGGGGCGGTAGGCGGCCATGTCGGCGGCGAGGAGGGCGGTGGCGGCCTCGCGGGGTTCGACGAAGGCGGCGTCGTCGGGGTCTCCGCACAGGGGGCGCAGTGCGGTGGCGAGGTCGTAGACGGCCATTTGGAAGCGTTCGCCGGGGGCGGAGTCGGCGAAGAGCGCGGCGGCGAGGGGGGCGGGGCAGCGGGTGCGCCATTCGCGTTCGACGGCCTGGTCGCCGTAGGGGAGGGCGGGGTGGTCGAGGCCGGGGTTGGCCTGCAGGGGCTCGATCATGGCGAGCAGGGCGGTGGCGCGCAGGTGGAAGCGGGGGTCGTCGCGGAGGGCCTGGGCGGTCATGACCATGCAGCGGATGAGCTGGGCGGCGGCGTCGGGGCGTCCTGCGCGGAGGCGTTCGGTGTAGAGGCCGATGATGGTGTGGAGGGGCGGCGGGGCGAGCCAGCGGAGGCGGCCTTGGTCGCCGTAGGGCTGGGCGAGGTGGGGGTTCCACAGGTCGAGCAGATCGGCGTGGGCTTCGGGGTCGAAGGCGGGGACGGAGGCGCACCAGAGCGTGGCGCTCCATGTGGCGGCGATGGTGCTGGGTGTGCCGTGGAGGAAGAAGGTCCAGCCGAGGGGGTAGTCGGCGGGGGGTGCCTGGGCGGCTTCGGCCATGACGGAGCGCAGGCGGTAGAGGACGGCGCCGGAGAGGGGGGCGCCGGCGATGGCGCGGGGCGGGCCGTAGTCCTGGGTGTAGTCGGGGCCGGTGGGGAGGATTTCCGGGGCGATGAGGGGCGGGGTGTAGCCGGGTTGGAGGGGGAGGGCGGTGGTGCGGGCGTGGCCGTGGGGCGGCGGGGTGAGGAACCAGCGGCTGTCGGCGGGGTGCCAGCGGTACCAGCGGGCCCAGGCGCCGTGGAGCCACCAGCTGTGGTCTGGGAGGGACAGCAGTTGGGGGGCGAGGGCTTGCTGGCGTTGGAGCGGAGTGGCGGTGGGCCACCAGGGGGAGCCGACGATGAGCCGGGTTTCGTGTTCGGCGCGTGTGAAGGGGTCGGCGTCGTCGGGGAGGGGTGTGTCGAGGGGTGCGGGGGCCGGGATGGCGGCGTAGGCGGGGATGGTGTGGGGACGCCGCGAGGGCCATGCGGGTTGCCCTGGGGCGCTGGGCCAGGTCGGTTGGCCGAGGGGGCTCGGCCAGCCCGGTTGTCCGGGCGGGGGGCCTTGGGGGCCTGGAGGACGCCACACCACATGGTCATCGTAGTGGCCGGGTGTGCGGTGTCGGGCGTGGCGGTGGGGGCGGGTGCTCGTGCGGGGGGTGGTTTCGCCGTGGGCGGATCGGGGTGAGGAGCTCGCTGCATGCGGTGAGCGTGGTTCGAACAGTAGGGTCTAGTCGTCCGCGCCGGTGCTCGTGTGGGCGGCCGGCGCCGTGGTGGAGGGAAGGAGTCGCGTGGGGTCCCACGATTCGCACTTTCGGCGTTTGCCGGCGTTGTTCGGTAGCCCTGACACGACGTCGTTCACGGAGTTTCTGGCGATGTACTCGCCGGAGTTGCTGCCTGGGCGGCGTGTGCTGCCGGAGTCGTCCGCGGGGGAGGAGATTCCGCACGGTACGACGATCGTGGCGGTGACGTTCCCCGGCGGTGTGGTGATGGCGGGCGACCGGCGTGCGACCGCGGGGCATATGATCGCTCAGCGCGATGTGGAGAAGGTGTTCCGGGCGGACGAGTTCTCGGCGATCGCGGTGGCGGGCACCGCGGGGATCGGGATGGAGCTCGTGCGGCTGTTCCAGGTGGAGCTGGAGCATTACGAGAAGCGGGAGAGCCGTCCGCTGTCGATGGAGGGCAAGGCGAACCGGCTGGCGACCATGATCCGGGGGAATCTGGGTCTGGCGATGCAGGGTCTTGCGGTGGTGCCGTTGTTCGCCGGGTACGACGAGGAGCGGGACGAGGGGCGGATCTTCTCCTATGACGCGGCGGGGGGCCGGTACGAGGAGCGGGAGTTCCATTCGATCGGTTCGGGGTCGGTGTTCGCGCGGGGGGCGTTGAAGAAGCTGTACCGTGCGGATCTGTCGGCCGAGGATGCGGCGATGGTGTGCGTGCAGGCGTTGTACGACGCGGCCGATGACGATTCGGCGACGGGTGGGCCGGATCTGACGCGCCGGATCTTCCCGGTGGTGGCGACGGTGACGGCCGACGGTTACCGCAGGCTGGGTGAGGACGAGGTGGGCGCGTTGGCGCAGGCCGTGGTGGAGGCTCGTTTCGAGTCGCCCGGTGGTCCGACCGCTCCGCTGCGATAGAAGGGATCCAGACCGGTGTCCATGCCGTTCTATGTGTCGCCCGAACAGCAGATGAAGGACAAGGCGGACTACGCGCGGAAGGGGATCGCGCGGGGCCGCAGTGTCGTGGTGCTGCAGTATGACGACGGCATCCTGTTCGTGGCGGACAATCCGTCTCGGGCGCTGCACAAGATCAGTGAGATTTACGACCGGATCGCGTTCGCGGCGGTCGGCAAGTACAACGAGTTCGAGGCTCTGCGGCTGGGCGGGGTGCGGTACGCCGACATCAACGGGTACCAGTACGACCGGCGTGATGTGACGGCGCGCGGGTTGGCGAACGTGTACGCGCAGTCGCTGGGGACGATCTTCACGGAGACGAACAAGCCGTACGAGGTGGAGCTGGTGGTGGCCGAGGTGGGGGAGGACGCCTCCTCGGACCAGATCTACCGGTTGACGTTCGACGGTTCGGTGGCCGACGAGCACGGTTATGTGGCGATGGGCGGTCAGGCCGACGCGGTGGCGCAGGCGTTGAAGGACCGGTTCCGGGAGGGGATGGGTCTGGCGGAGGCGCTGCGGGCGGCGGTGCGGTCGTTGGAGGCGCAGGATCACGATCGCCGGTTGGAGGCGACGTCGTTGGAGGTCGCGGTGTTGGACCGCAACCGGGAGCACCGGTTGTTCCGGCGGTTGCCGGCGGCGCGGATCGAGGCGTTGCTGCGTGAGGCGGACGACGGCGGGTCCGGCGGCGGTGAGGCGTCGGGCGAGGGCGCGTCGTCGGGGGACGGCGGTTCCGGGGCGTCCTGAGCGGTCGGGGCGCGTTCTGGCGTGTTCCGGTGACCCGTCGTGATCGGTGCCGCCGGTGTCGGGGCGGCTGGTCACGGCGGGTTTTTCACGCGCCCTGTCGTGATCTACATCGTAAAGGCGCGGGCCGGTGCGGTTTCAAACCTGTCCGCGGTGGCCGTCTTCGGTCTGCCGACGGCTGCGAAACGGGAGGCTGGGGAGACTGCCAACCGGCGGTCCCGCCGCATAGGCTCGCTGGTGTGGACAGGCGCATCTTCGGGCTCGAGAACGAGTACGGCGTCACCTGCACCTTCCGCGGGCAGCGGCGGCTGTCACCCGACGAGGTGGCCCGCTACCTGTTCCGGCGGGTGGTGTCGTGGGGCCGCAGCAGCAACGTGTTCCTGCGCAACGGCGCGCGGCTCTACCTGGACGTGGGCAGCCACCCCGAGTACGCGACGCCCGAGTGTGACAGCGTCATCGACTTGGTGACGCATGACAAGGCCGGTGAGCGGATCCTGGAGGGCCTGCTGGTGGACGCCGAGCGGCGTCTGCGGGAGGAGGGCATCGCCGGCGACATCTACCTGTTCAAGAACAACACCGACTCGGCGGGCAACTCCTACGGGTGCCACGAGAACTATCTGGTGGGGCGGCACGGGGAGTTCGGGCGGCTGGCGGACGTGCTGATCCCGTACCTGGTGACGCGGCAGATCATCTGCGGTGCGGGGAAGGTGCTGCAGACGCCGCGGGGGGCGGTGTACTGCGTGTCGCAGCGGGCCGAGCACATCTGGGAGGGGGTCTCGTCGGCGACGACCCGGTCGCGGCCGATCATCAACACGCGGGACGAGCCGCACGCCGACGCCGAGCGGTTCCGCCGGCTGCACGTGATCGTGGGCGACTCGAACATGAGCGAGACCACGATGCTGCTGAAGGTGGGCGCGACCGACCTGGTGCTGCGGATGATCGAGGCGGGCGTGGTGATGCGGGACCTGACGCTGGAGAACCCGATCCGGGCGATCCGCGAGGTCAGCCACGACATGACGGGGCGGCGCAAGGTGCGGTTGGCCAACGGCCGGGAGGCCAGTTCGCTGGAGATCCAGAAGGAGTACTACGGCAAGGCGAAGGACTTCATCGACCGGCGCGGCGGGGACGCGGTGGTCGAGCGGGTGCTGGACCTGTGGGAGCGGACGCTGCGGGCGGTGGAGACCGGCGATCTGGACCTGGTGTCCCGGGAGATCGACTGGGTGACGAAGTACCGGCTGATCGAGCGGTACCGGCGCAAGTACGATCTGCCGCTGTCGTCGCCGCGGGTGGCGCAGCTGGATCTGGCGTACCACGACGTGCATCGCGGTCGGGGCCTGTACTACTTGATGGAGAAGCGCGGGTCGGTGGAGCGGGTGACGCGCGACCTGGACATCTTCGAGGCGAAGTCGGTGCCGCCGCAGACGACGCGGGCGCGGCTGCGCGGGGAGTTCATCCGGCGGGCGCAGGAGAAGCGGCGGGACTTCACGGTCGACTGGGTGCATCTGAAGCTGAACGATCAGGCGCAGCGGACGGTGCTGTGCAAGGATCCGTTCCGGTCGGTGGACGAGCGGGTCGACAAGCTGATCGCCGGCATGTGATCGGGGCGCGTTCGTCCGGGAGCGGGGGCGGTGCGGCCGGGGCCGTGCCGCCCCCGCTCCCGTTCGCCTGCGGTGGCGGCTCCGGTTTCGCGTGCGGGGCTACTGGCGGGTCACCTTGGCGGTAGGGTGTGCGCTCAGTTCGGGTCGCAGTGCGTTTGGTGAGGAGCCGCATGCGCCGTCGTGTGTTGGCGTCGCTGGTGGGCGTCGTGCTGGCGGGGCCTTTGGCGTTGGCCGCCGCGTGTTCCGGCGGGGGCGACGTCGAGGTGTCGGTCCGGGGCAAGTTCGGGGTGCGCCCGGAGGTGTCGTTTCCCAAGGGGGCGCCGAGCGAAGAGCTCGCGGTGAAGACCCTGGTGAAGGGGAAGGGCGGCGGCGAGGGCGCGCGCAAGGGCGATCTGGTGGTGGCCGACTATGTCGGGTACCGGTGGAACAAGGACGGCAACAAGCTGCTGGCCAACAGCTATATCAGCGGGCAGCCGGGGGCGTTTCCGACCGGGCGCCTGGTGCCGGGGTTGGACAAGGCGTTGCTGGGTGTGCGGCCCGGGGATCGGGTGGTGGCGAAGATCCCTCCTGAGGAGGGGTACGGCGACAAGGGCGACACCCAGCATCAGGTGGGCGCGGGCGATTCGCTCGTGTACGTCCTGGACATTCGGGGTGTGTACGGCAGGACGGCGCATGCGCGGGGCCGCGAGCAGCGGCTGGACGACCCGAAGCTGCCGAGGGTGACGCCGGGGGCGCCGGGGCAGGCGCCGAAGGTGAGCGTCCCGCGGGCGGCGGCGCCCAAGACGCTGCAGGTGCGGACGCTGATCCAGGGGGAGGGGCCGCCGGTCGCCAAGGGGCGGCTGGTGGCGTTGCAGTATGTGGGGGTGTTCTGGCGGGACGGCCGCGAGTTCGACTCGTCGTGGCGCAGCGGCCGCCCGTACGCGGTGACGATCGGCACCGGTCAGGTGATCAAGGGCTGGGATCAGGCGCTGGTCGGGCAGAAGGTGGGCAGCCGCCTGCTGCTGGTGGTGCCGCCGTCGCTGGGGTACGGCAAGCAGGGGCTGCCGCAGGCCGGGATCAAGGGGGACGACACGCTGGTGTTCGTCGTGGACCTCCTGGGAGTGCACTGACCGGTGCCGTCTTCCGGGCCGTGCACCATCTCGCCCAGATCAACGTGGGCACGCTGAAGGAGCCCCTGGACGCCCCCGGGCATGGCGGATTTCGTGTCCCTGCTCGAACCGATCGACGCGCCGGCCGACCGATCGCCCGGCTTCGTGTGGCGCCTGGTGGGGGAGGGCGCCGACGGCGCGACCGGCGTGCGCCCCGTCGGCGCCGACGTGCTCGTCAACCCCTCGGTGTGGGAGTCGCGGGAGGCGCTGTGGAACTTCGTCTACCGCAGCGCCCACCTGGAGGCGCTGCGCCGCCGCCGGGAGTGGTTCCGGCGGCACGTGGACGCCCACCAGGCGCTGTGGTGGGTCCCCGCCGGCCGCATCCCCACGGTGGAGGAGGCGGTGGAGCGCCTGGAGCTGCTGCGCGAGCGGGGGCCGCTCCGAGCGCGTTCACCTTCCGCGACTTCTCCACCCCGGAGGGGGTCCCCGAGGGGGTGCGGCCGGACGTGACGGCCGGTCAGGTGAGCAGGGCGGCGGCGTGGCGGCCCGCGGCGGCCGCGGACAGGAAGTAGGCCATGTCCTGGTCCAGGCGGCGGCCCATCGTGGACAGGCGCACCCCCCAGTCCTGCTCGGCGGCGCGCAGGGCGTCCTCCAAGCGGTCCACTGGCACCGGCACCAGCTCGTGGCGCTCCCCCAGCGGGGCCGCCTGCTGCGCCACCCGCTGCCCGAGCTTGCCGCCCAGTTCCGGGACGACGACCTGGGCGCGGGCCAGGGCGACGCGTCCGTAGGCGGTGAGGCTGTGGTGGGACACGCCCTGGTGGCGTTCCCGCGCGTCGCCTTCGCTGACGCGCAGGGACGCCACGGGGCGGCCCGACAGCACGGCGGCGGCGTTGACGGCCTCGCCCGCCGCGACGCCCGAGAAGCCCCAGCGGGTGCCGGTGCCCAGGTTGCCGGGCCCCTGCGCCACGACCGCCACGTCGGCGTCCAGCACCAGGCGGGCGGCCAGCAGGCCGGTGTGGACGGTCACCGCCTCCAGGTCGCCGCCGAAGGCCTGCCCGACGGTGACGGTGGCGGCCAGCGCGCCCGCCTCCCGCAGGCGCGCGATCGACATGGAGAACCAGGCGGGCAGGGCGCCGCCGTCGGTCATCACGTACACCGCGCGGGTGCCGGGCCGGTCGGCCAGCAGGCCCGCCAGGATCGGCGGCAGCGCCGAGTGCAGGTCCGCGACGATCACCGGCATGCCGTCCAGGGAGTCGGCGTCGCGGAGGGTCTCGTGGTGGGGGGAGCCCTGTTCGTCGGCGCCCAGCACGGTGGCCTGCAGCGGCGTGTAGCGGGCCTTGACCAGGTGGCCGGGCCCGGTCGGGTCGGGCGGCAGCCGGTCGGGCACCGCGACGACCATGGCGTAGCCGCCGGTGCCCAGGCCGAGCGCCAAGGCCGTAGTGTTGAGCAGGACGGTGTCTCCCGGTTGCGGTCTGCCGACCAGATGCGTGTAGGCCAGGGCCCGGCGGGCGCCGTCGCCGTCGATCGTCACGTCGAGCTCGATCGCGCCCGGCCATTCCCGGCGGACGCTGTCAACCGTGCCTTTGCGCCATCGGATCACAGCAGGAAACGGTAGCGTCCTGGTCGGAGGAATCGTCCGGGAACGCGCGGGCTCGCCGAGCGGACCGCAGCACAGTTTCGAGGTGGTGGCCACGTGTCGCGGCGCAAGACCGAGCGCCTGCTCAATCTGGTGGTCTGTCTGCTGGCCACGCGGCGCTATCTGACCGCCGAGCAGATCCGCCGGGCGGTGCCCGGCTACCCCGACTCCGACGAGGCGTTCAAGCGGATGTTCGAGCGCGACAAGGAGGAGCTGCGGGAGCTGGGGGTGCCGCTGGAGGTCGGCAGCGACCAGCAGGGCGCGGGCGGCGAGGAGATCGGCTACCGGATCCCCCGGCAGGACTACGAGCTGCCCGACATCCATCTGACGCCGGACGAGGCGGCGGTGCTGGGGCTGGCCGCCCGGGTGTGGCAGCGCGCCAGCATGGCGGACGCGGCGTCGGGGGCGCTGCTGAAGCTGCGCGCCGCCGGGGTGGAGACCGACACGGCGACCGCGCCGGGCATCGAGCCGCGGCTGGACACCGGCGAGCCGTCGTTCCCGGCGTTGTGGGAGGCGGTGCGCGACGGCCGTCCCGTGGCGTTCGACTACCAGGGGGTGGGGCGCACGTCGGCGACGCGGCGGCATTTGGAGCCGTGGGGCGTGGTCAGCCGCCGGGGCCGCTGGTACGTGGTGGGGCACGACCGGGACCGCGACGAGACGCGGGTGTTCCGGTTGAGCCGCATCGTCGGGGAGGTGGTGCCGGACGGCCCGCCCGGCAGCGTCACCGTCCCGCCGGGGGTGGACGTGCGGCGCATCGCGTTCGACTGGGGGGAGCCGGTGAGCGAGCCGCGTCCGGCGAAGGTGCGGCTGCGCGCGGGCGCGGCGCACGGGCCGCGGCGCTGGGCGCGCGACGTGCGGCCGGTGGGGGACGGCACCTGGGACGAGGCCACGCTCACGTTCCGGGACGTGGACCGTTTCGCGCCCTACCTGGCGCGGTTCGCCGACGACGTGGTGGTGCTGGACCCGCCGGACCTGCGGGAGGCGGTCATCTGGCAGCTCAAGGCCGCGCTGGCGGGCAGCGGCCGATGAGCGCCGGGCGGGGGCCGGCGGCGGGCGGCGGCCGGACGGAATGCGAGCGGACGACGGGGAGTGAGCGATGACGGGGCGGACGACGGGGGCGCCCGGGGGACGGGCGCCGGGCCGGACGACGACCTCCAGCGGCCGGCTGGCGCGGCTGCTGGCGCTGGTGCCGTACGTCATCAGCCGGGACTCGGTGGCGCTGGACCAGGCCGCCAAGGACTTCGGCGTCACCGAGAAGCAGCTCATCGACGACCTGAACCTGCTGTGGTGCGTGGAGCTGCGCGCGCCCGACCCGTACTGCCCGATCGACCTGTCCTACGAGGGCGGCGAGATCATCGTCACCGAGGCCGAGTCGATCGACCGGCCGCTGCGGCTGAAGGCCGACGAGGCCAGCGCGCTGCTGGTGGCGCTGCGGATGCTGGCGGGCATCCCCGACCTGCCCGACCGCGACGCGCTCAGCCGCGTGATCGCCAAGCTGGAGAGCGCGGCGGGCGCGGCGGCCGCGCCGGCCAGCAAGGTCGCGGTGGAGGTCGCCGCGGGCGGCGGGCCGGACACGGCCGGCCACCTGGGGCGCCTGCGCGACGCGATCGCGCGGGGGCGGCGCGTGCACCTGGCGTACTACGTGCCCGCGCGCGACGAGAACACCGAGCGGGACGTGGACCCGATGCGGCTGCTGGTGGTGGAGGGCAACACCTACCTGGAGGGGTGGTGCCGCCGCGCCGAGGCGGTGCGGCTGTTCCGCCTGGACCGCATCACTTCGCTGCGGGTGCTGGACGACGTGCCCGCGCAGGTCCCCGAGGACGCCGAGCCGCGCGACGTGGACGCCGGGCTGTACCGGCCGTCGCCCGACGACGTCGTGGTGACGTTGGAGCTGACCGCGCAGGGACGCTGGGTCGCCGACTACTACCCGTGCGAGAGCGTCGAGGAGCTGGGGGAGGGGCGGCTGCGGGTCGTGCTGCGCACCTCCGACACCCGCTGGGTGCGGGGCCTGGCGCTGCGCCTGGGCGACCAGGGGCGTGTCGTGGCGCCGACCGAGCTGGCCGACGCGGTCCGCGACGACGCCGCCCGCGCCTTGGCGCTGTACGAGCAGATGTGACGTCGGCGGCCGCGGGTCGCCGGGGAACGCATCACCGGGGAACGCATCACCGGGGCGTGTCGCCGGGGAACGTGCCGCCGGGCCCGGCTCGGGCATTGTCGGGGCCGCGGCGCGGTGATACGACGTTTTCATGAACATCACGTGACGGTGTCGCGCGGACGGTGCCGCGTGACGACAGCAGCGGACGGCGTCGGTTACCGTGGCGGACGTGGGATGGGTCGGTGCGTCGGTGGCGCTGGGCTTCGCGGGTCTGGCCGTGCTGGCGGTGTGCGCGTTCAAGGTCTACCTCGGTGTCCGGCACCTGGGGCGGCAGCTGGACCGCGCCCGGCGGCGGCTCGCCCCGCGGCACTCCGCGCTGCGCGACGAACTGGAGGTCTTGCAGGAGAGGGCCGCCCGGGGGGAGGCGCGGCGCCGACGGGACGGCGTACGATCGTCGTGAGTAGACCTGCTGAAGAGGAATGTCATGGGTAATTTCGGCACCAGCGAGATCTTGATCGTTCTCGTGGTCGTCCTGCTGCTGTTCGGCTCGGCCAAGCTGCCGCAGCTGGCCCGTTCGCTGGGCAAGTCGGTGCGGATCCTGAAGGCCGAGACCAAGGGGCTGCGCGAGGACGAGGAGACCGCGGCCCAGCCCGCGGCCGCGTCGCCGAGCGACCCGCGCCAGGAGGCGGCCCGGCTCCGCGAGGAGGCCGCGCGTCTGGAGCGCGAGGCGGCCGCCGCCGACGGCACCCCTCAGCGGCGTCCCCTGCCCTCCGGAGAGCCGATCCAGGGCGTCCCGGTCTCCGACCCGAACAAGATCCGCAACTCCTGACCGCCCGGCGCCGGTCCCGCACCCGCGGTGGGCGGCTTCCGGGCGTCCGCCCGGCGGGCCCCGTGCGCCGCGGGCGCACGCGTCCCGCGCGCGACCCGCGCGTCCGGACGGCGCGCGCGCCGGGCGCCGGCCGTCCGACCCGACCGTGACCGCGTGATCGGCACCCGACCCCGAAGCCGACGATGAAGTTTCTGAGCCCGAGAGGCAAGGCCGTCGACCCCGAAGGCCGCATGCCGCTCATGGACCACCTGCGCGAACTGCGCAACCGGCTGATCAAGTCGCTGCTGGCCCTGCTGGTCGGGACGATCGTCGGCTGGATCTTCTTCCAGCCCATCTGGGACTTCCTCAAGGACCCCTACTGCTCCCTGCCCGCGTCGCAGCAGCTGGAGGCGGGCAAGTGCACGCTGGTGGTCAACACCATCTTCCAGCAGTTCTTCCTCCGCCTGAAGATCTCCTTCATCATCGGCATCGTGCTGTCGTCGCCGGTGTGGCTGTACCAGCTGTGGGCGTTCGTGGCGCCCGGCCTGTACCGGCGGGAGAAGCGCTGGACGTACGTGTTCCTCAGCGCGGCGATCCCGCTGTTCATCGTCGGGACCGTGCTGGCCTACCTGACCGTCGACAAGGGGCTGCAGCTGTTCCTCGGCGGCTTCTCCATCGACGACGTCACCGCGCTGATCACCGTCGACCACTACCTCGGCTACGTGCTGGCCATGCTGCTGGTGTTCGGCATGACCTTCGAGCTGCCGCTGTTCGTGGTGATCCTCAACCTGGCCGGGGTGCTCAGCTTCGAGCGGATCAAGAAGACGCAGCGGATCGCGATCTTCGGGATCTTCCTGTTCGCGGCCGTGGCGACGCCGAGCGGCGACCCGTTCACGATGCTGGCGCTGGCCGTGCCGACCCTGCTGCTGTTCGAGGTGTCGGCGGTGCTGGCGTTCTTCAACGACCGGCGCCGCGCCCGCCGCCCCGACCCGTACGCGGGCCTGTCCGACGACGAGCCGTCCCCGCTGGACCTGGACGAGATCGACGCCGAGCTGGAGCGGGGCGGGCGCCCCGCCGACCCGGCCCGCTGACCCGGCCCCGGCCCGCGGGGCGCCGCGGCGTCCGCGATTGGGATTCGGGCCGGGGGGAAACGTAGGCTCGACCCATGACCCCTCCCGACACGCAGTCGGCCACCGAGTCGCCCGCGGCGCGCTACTCGGCCTTCCGCCGGCGCACCGCGGGCAACGGCCCCGCGCTGCTGGACTTCCAGACCCTGTACGACTTCGACCTGGATCCGTTCCAGATCGAGGCGTGCCGCGCCCTGGAGTCCGGCAGCGGCGTCCTGGTCGCCGCGCCCACCGGCTCCGGCAAGACCGTGGTGGGGGAGTTCGCCGTCCACCTGGCCCTCACCGCCGGCCGCAAGTGCTTCTACACCACGCCGATCAAGGCGCTGTCCAACCAGAAGTACGCCGACCTGGTGCGCCGCTACGGTCCGGAGAAGGTCGGGCTGCTCACCGGCGACAACAGCGTCAACGGCGAGGCGCCCGTGGTGGTGATGACCACCGAGGTGCTGCGGAACATGCTGTATGCGGCCTCGCCGACCCTGTCCGGGCTGGCGTTCGTGGTCATGGACGAGGTGCACTACCTGGCCGACCGGTTCCGCGGCGCCGTCTGGGAAGAAGTGATCATCCACGTGCCGGACTCGGTGCGGATCGTGGCGCTGTCGGCCACGGTCAGCAACGCCGAGGAGTTCGGCGAGTGGCTGCAGGCCGTCCGCGGCGACACCGCCGTGATCGTGGACGAGCACCGGCCCGTCCCGCTGTTCCAGCACATGATGGTCGGCACGCGCCTGTACGACCTGTTCGTGGAGGTCGGCAAGGGCGCGAACCGGCAGGCGCGGGTCAATCCGCAGCTGCAGCGCATCGCGGTGGAGGAGGTGCGCCGCACCAAGCTGAACCAGAACCGCCGCACCGGCCGCCGCCGCGCGCCCCGGCCCGCCCGTTACCGGCCGCCGTCCCGGCCCGACGTGGTGGCGCGTCTGGACCGCGCGGGGCTGCTGCCCGCGATCACGTTCATCTTCTCTCGCAACGGCTGCGACACGGCCGTCCTGCAGTGCCTGAACGCCGGGCTGCGACTGACCTCCAAGGAGGAGAGCGAGGAGATCCGCGCCCACGTCGAGCTGCGCACCGCCGACATCGCCCGCGAGGACCTGGCGGTGCTCGGCTACGACGACTTCCTGGCGGCGCTGGAACGCGGGATCGCCGCCCACCACGCGGGCATGCTGCCGACGTTCAAGGAGATCGTCGAGGAGCTGTTCGTCCGCGGGCTGATCAAGGTGGTGTTCGCCACCGAGACGCTGGCGCTGGGCATCAACATGCCGGCGCGGACCGTGGTGATCGAACGGCTCGACAAGTGGAACGGCGAGGCCCACGTCGACCTCACCCCCGGCGAGTACACCCAGCTGACCGGGCGGGCCGGGCGGCGCGGCATCGACGTCGAGGGCCACGCGGTGGTGATCTGGGGGCCGGGCGTGGACCCCGCGGCGGTCGCCGGGCTGGCCGGCACCCGCACCTACCCGCTCAACTCCAGCTTCCGCCCGTCCTACAACATGGCGGTCAACCTGGTCGGCGCCGTCGGCGTCGAACGCGCCCGCACCCTGCTGGAGGAGTCGTTCGCCCAGTTCCAGGCCGACCGCGCCGTCGTCGGCCTGGCCCGGCAGGTGCACCGCAACGAAGAGGCCCTGGCGGGGTACGCGCAGGCCGCCGAATGCCACCTGGGCGACTTCATGGAGTACGCGGCGCTGCGGCGCCGCCTGTCGGACCGCGAGGCCGAGCTGGCCCGCGAACGCTCCGCGGCCCGCCGCGCCGAGGCCGCCCGCAGCCTGGAGCGGCTGCGGCCCGGCGACGTCGTCCACGTGCCGTCCGGGCGCCGCACCGGCCTGGCCGTGGTGCTCGACCCGGGCCTGGGCCGCCGCTCCGACGGGCCCGCGCCGCTGGTGCTGACCGCCAACCGGTCCGTGCAGCGGCTGTCGGTGCACGACTTCCCCCGCCCCGTCGAACCCCTCGACCGGCTGCGCATCCCCAAGTCGTTCAGCCCCCGCAACCCGCAGGCGCGCCGCGACCTGGCCGCCGCGCTGCGCGCCAAGGTGCCCGACGACGCCCACCTGCGGCGCCGCGGCCGCGGACGCGACGTGCCGCCCGCCGACGACAAGGAGATCGCCGAGCTGCGCGCCGCGCTGCGCCGCCACCCCGTGCACGGCTGCGACAAGCGCGAGGAGCACGCCCGCTGGGCGGAGCGCTACTTCCGCCTGGAACGCGAGACCGAGCAGCTGCGCCGCCGCGTCGAAGGACGCTCCCAGGTGATCGCCCGCACGTTCGACCGCGTGTGCGCCGTCCTGCAGCAGCTCGGCTACCTCGACGGCGACACCGTCACCGAGGACGGCCGCCGCCTCGCCCGCATCTACAACGAGCTGGACCTGCTCACCGCCGAATGCCTGCGCGCGGGGGTGTGGGAGGGGCTCGATCACGCCGAGCTGGCCGCCTGCGTGTCGGCGCTGGTGTACGAGTCGCGGCAGCCCGACGACGCGGCCCCGCCCCGCACCCCGTCGGGCGCGGCGCAGGACGCCCTGGCCGCCATGGTGCGGCTGTGGGGTCGGCTGGACGCCGTCGAAAAGGACAACCGGGTGTCGTTCCTGCGCGAACCCGACCTGGGGTTCGCGTGGACGGCCTACCGGTGGGCGCGGGGCGGCGACTTGGACGAGGTGCTGCTGGACACCGACCTGACCGCCGGCGACTTCGTCCGCGCGGTCAAGCAGCTGCTGGACCTGCTCGGGCAGATCGCCGACGCGTCCCCGGAGAACAGCCACATCCGCAAGACCGCCCGCCGCGCCATGGACGCCATGCGCCGCGGCGTCGTCGCCTACTCCTCCGTCGCCTGACCGCGGGCGTCCGCGTCGGCCGGGGGCGGGGCGGGCACGGCCGTCCCGCCCCCGGCGGCCCGGGCCGCCGGGTCAGGCGTCGCCGTCGGCGTACGCGCGCAGCCGCGGCAGGTCCGCCACGATGATCTTGCGCCAGCCGGTGCGGACCAGGCCCCGGGAGCGCAGGTTGTTCAGCGCCCGGGCGACCGTCTCGCGGGAGGCGTCCATCCAGCTGCCCAGCTCCTCCTGCGACAGCGGCGGCGCGATCGCGATGCCGCCGTCCGGCTCGGGAGGGCCGTGCTTGGCCGACATCTCGGCCAGCTGCGCCAGCAGCCCGGCCAGACGCTGGGCGCCCTTGGCCGACACGTGCGCCTGCAGGCGGCGGTCGGCGTCGTCCTGGCGCTGCACGAGCGTGCCGCTCACCAGCCGCCACACCGCCGGATGGGCGTCGAGGAAGCCGGTGAACCGCGCCGCGGGCACCACCAGCGCCCGCACCGGGTTCAGCGCCGTCACCGTCGCCGACCGGCGCCGCGCCGCCAGCACGGCGCTCTCGCAGATCAGGTCGCCGGGGCCGCGCACGGCCAGCACGACCTCGCGGCCGTCCGGCGTCGTCGAGGTGACCTTGGCCCAGCCGCTCTCGATGATGATGATGTGGTCGGAGTCCTCGCCCTGGTAGCACAGCGGCGTTCGCGCCGAGTACGTGCGGGGACGGGCCGCGGCGCGCAGGTCCTTGCGCTGCGCGGCGGTCAGCGCGTTCCAGAAGCCGTCGCGCGGCGCGGCCGCGGCGGCGTCGGATCCCCGCGCGGCGCGCCCCGCGGCGCGCCGGGGGGTGATCGTTGGGACAGTCCGTTCGGTCACCGGCGACCCGCTTTCTCGGGTTCCCCACGGCCGCGGACCCGCGGACCGGGGACGCGGCCCACTGCGGCGGACGACCGGCGCGCGGCGTCGCCGCGGCCGCCCGCCCGGCCCTCCGGCCGCGCCGCCGGGGCCGGTCGGATCCGGACCGGACCGGAACCCGCGGCGGATGGGAGGAGTGGGGCGGTGAGACCCAGCGTCGCGGGGCCCGGTCCGTCCATGCGGGCGCCGCGCCGGCCGCGAGGACCGCTGCGGGTCCGCGCCGACGGTGCGTGCCTGGTCGTCACAGGTCCAGGAAAACCCGCCATTGATCAGGATGGTGCGCCGCCGCGCACGCGTTGTCTGTGTCATCTGACACAGAACGGCGCGCCCCGCGGCGCGAACGTCAGAAACCCGGTCAGGACCGCCGGGCCGCCGCACCGGCCGCATTCGGACGGCGCCGCGACGCCGTCGGGCGCCGTTGTCAGAACGGCCGTCAGGACGCGGCGCGGGCCGCCAGCGCGTTCAGCAGCCGGTTGACCGGCCCGCCGAGCCCCCACCGGTCGGCCAGCTCCACCACCGCGTCCGGGTCGCGCGGCCGCGACGGCAGCCGGTCGTCCAGGTCGCGCAGCTCGGCGGCGTCGATGTCGGTCACCACCCGCACCACCGTCCCGGCCGCGGCCAGGTAGGAGCGGGCGGCCTCGATCCGGCGCCGCGCCCCCGCCGGGAACCCCTCGTCGGTGCCGGCCTCCAGCGCCGCCAGGATCCCCTCGACCGACCCGAACCGGGTGACCAGGGCCGCCGCGGTCTTGTCGCCCACCCCGGGCACGCCCGGCAGCCCGTCGCTGGGGTCGCCGCGCAGCATGGCGTAGTCGGCGTAGCCGCGGCCGGGGATGCCGTACTTGGCCGCGACCTCCTTCTCGCCCATGACCTGCAGGTTGCGGATGCCGCGCGCGGTGTACAGGACCTGGATCGGGCCGCGCTCGTCCACCAGCTGGAACAGGTCGCGGTCGCCGGTGACCACGTCGACCGGCCCCCGCCGCGCGCCCCGCACCGCCAGCGTGCCGATCACGTCGTCCGCCTCGTACCCGGGCACGCCGGCGCGGGCGAGCCCGAACGCGTCCAGCACCGCGTCGATCAGCGGAAGCTGCGCCTCCAGCGCGTCCGGCGTCTGGTCGCCGCCGTCGGCGGCCACCCGGTGCGCCTTGTAGGACGGCAGCGCCGCCACCCGGAACGCCGGCCGCCAGTCGGCGTCCATGCAGCACACCAGCCGGTCCGGGGCGCGGTCCCGCACCAGGCTGGCGATCATGTCGAGCAGGCCGCGGACCGCGTTGACCGGGGTGCCGTCCGGCGCGGTGACGCTCTCCGGCACGCCGTAGAAGGCGCGGAAGTACAACGACGGCGTGTCCAGCAGCATCAGCCCGCTCATGACGCCCATCCTCCCACGCCGGGCGCCCGCCCGCGGGCCGGGCGCCGCAGGTGCGTGCGCCCCCGCCGGCGGGCATACGATGCTGACGGACCAAGGGCAGCTCACGGATATGGGGATGGATGTGACGACGGAGTTGTATCCACGGGAGCGGCTGGACCGCGTCCGGGAGGCGGCCGACCGCGCGGGCCTGGGCGCGGTGCTGCTGACGCCCGGACCGGATCTGCGGTACGTCACCGGCTACGACGCGCACCAGCTCGAACGGCTCACCTGCCTGGTCGTGCCGGCGTCGGGGGACCCGTTCCTCGTGGTGCCCCGGCTGGAGCTGCCCGCCGCGCAGGCGTCCCCGGCCGGCCGCCTGGACGTGGAGATGGTGCCCTGGGACGAGACCGACGACCCGTACGCGCTGGTCGCCTCCCGGCTGCCCCGCGGCATCGCCAAGGTCGCGGTGGCCGACCGGATGTGGGCGGTCATGGCGCTGCGGTTCCGCGCCGCCCTGCCCGGCGCCGAGCAGGTCCCCGCCGGAGGCGTCATGCGCGAGCTGCGCATGCGCAAGAGCCCCGCCGAGATCGCCGCGCTGCGCGAGGCGGGCGCCGCGATCGACCGGGTGCACCGGCGCGTCCCCGAGCTGCTCAAGCCCGGACGCACCGAACGCGAGGTGGGCCGCGACATCGCCGACGCGATCATCGCCGAGGGGCACGCCACCGTCGAGTTCGTCATCGTCGGCTCCGGGCCCAACGGCGCCAACCCGCACGCCGAGCTGTCCGACCGGGTCATCCGGCCCGGCGAGCCGATCGTCGTCGACATCGGCGGCGCCATGCCCAGCGGCTACTGCTCCGACTCCACGCGCAACTACTGCATCGGCGAGCCGCCCGCGGAGTACCGGGCCTACTACCGGGTCCTGCAGGAGGCGCAGCAGGCGGCCTGCGACGCAGTCCGCCCCGGAGTCACCCCCGAGTCGGTGGACGCCGCGGCGCGCGACATCATCGCCGCCGCCGGGTACGGCGAGCACTTCTTCCACCGCACCGGCCACGGCATCGGCCTGGAGGCGCACGAGGACCCCTACATCGTCGCGGGCAACACCGAGCCCCTTGAACCCGGCATGGCGTTCTCCGTCGAACCGGGCATCTACCCCGGGCCGCACGGCGCCCGCATCGAGGACATCGTCGTGTGCACCGACGACGGCTGCGAACGTCTGAACACCAGCCCGCGCGACCTGATCGTCGTCGACTAGCCGCCGGCCGCGGCGAGCCGCCGCACCTGGGACGAGTGGCCGCCGACGCGGAGCGAGGACCCGCGTCGGCGGCCGATCCGAAATCCGGACCGGCCGCCGTGCGGGGCGGCGCAGGTCGCCTCACGGCCCGCGCCGCGCCTCGGACGCGGTCAGTCGACGGAGCAGGCGGCTCCGTTCAGCGTGAATGCCTCCTCACGTGGGAGGGGCCGGGGCGGTCGCGTCCCGGCCGCGGACTGGAATTCACGAAGGCGCCGTACTCGCAGAGCTTTCACTGCCCCGAACCCGCCGAACATTAAGTTCCTTATTCCAGCCCGTCAAGGAATCGGAATTGTTGTGCCCTGGGGGCGCCTCCCACCTGCGGCTTTGAATGGCGAGCGATGAAAGATTTCGCGGTCGGCGGCTTGGCGCGTTCGTCCGGACGGCTGTCGTATTCAGTGTGCGGCCCGGAAGAAATTGCGGTCGGGTCGGGACGATGCGGTATCGCCGGATGTCGCATTGGCGGCCGGCGCGGTCAACCCCGATGCCGCGGCAGGACATGTCGTTCGGCGGACGAACACGCGTCCGGCCGCTCAGAGCACCGCCCCTCGCGGCGTACGTCTTCCCCAAGGCACGCCACGCGGGCCGCACCTTGTGCGACTTGCCGATGTGCTCGCGAGAATCCGGGCGCCCAAGGAGGTCAGCGACGGCACCGCCGCCAGGCGCCGGATCCGCCGGAGGTCCGGCTCGTCAAGAAAATGATCGGCACCTGTGCGGTGCCGCCGCCCCCGCCGGGTCCTTGACCGGGCAAATGAGCGATCATTTAAATCTGCCGTATGGGCCCCGTCGCCGGCGTCAGCGTCACCGACACCGCCGTGGCAGCGGACGCGCGCAAGGGCATGCCGCGCGCGCACCTCGGCTCCACGACCGAGCCGTCGGCGGCGGCGCCGCACGCGCACGCCGGCCGGGCCATGGCCGACCCGACCGCCGGCCTGTCCGGACCCTTTGACCACCGCACCCCGAAGACGGGAGAACTGACGTGAAAGTCCAGATCGACACAGGGCGCTGCCAGGGCCACGGCCGCTGCTACGAGCTGGCCCCCGACCTGTTCGGCGAGGACGAGGAGGGTTACGGGACGGTCCTCGGCGACGGCGCGGTCCCGCCGGAGAAGGAGAAGCAGGCGCGCCTGGCCGCCGCCAACTGCCCCGAACGGGCCGTCGTGCTCGCCGAGGAGGGGTGACATGGCGGGCGACGACCGCTTCGCGGTGGACGCCCGCGGGCTGCGCGACGCCCGTCCGGCGGCCACCTCCAGCGAGGTCATCACGGGCCCCGTGACGGACTGGGCCACCGACTTCTCCCACGTGGACCCCGAGTGGGCCGCCGACCCCTACCCGATCCAGGACGACCTGCGGCGGCGCTGCCCGATCGCGCACACCGAGCGGTTCGGCGGCGCCTGGCTGCCCACCCGCTACGAGGACGTCGCGGCCGTCGCCTACGACACCGAGCGGTTCACCTCGCGGGCGGTCGTCGTCAGCAACTTCCGGCCGTCCCCCGACGTGGCGCCGAGCGGCCTGACCCCGCCGATCACCTCCGACCCGCCGTTCCACCACGACGCCCGCAAACTGCTGCTGCCGCCGTTCACCAAGAGCGCGGTGAAACGGCTGGAACCCGCGACCAGGGCGTACTGCCACGCGCTCATCGACGCGATGGACGGACGCGACGTCGTCGACGCCGCGAAGGACTACGCCCAGCACATCCCCGTGCGCGTGATCGCCGACATGCTCGGCTTCCCGCCCGAGGACGGGCCGCGGTTCCGCGAGTTCGTCGAGAACGTCCTCGAAAGCGTCAACCTGTCGCCCGACGAGCGCGTCGAGCGCATGGATCCGCTGTTCGAGTACCTGCTCGAGCAGATCCACGACCACGTCGACAACCCCCGCGACGACCTGACCACCTACCTGCTCAACGCCGAGCTGGGCGGCGAGAAGCTGTCGGCGACCCACGTCTCCGGCATGATGGCGCTGCTGCTGATCGCCGGCATCGACACCACGTGGAGCGCGATCGGCGCGTCCCTGTGGCACCTGGCCAAGACGCCCGCCGACCGCGAGCGCCTGGTCGCCGAACCCGGCCTGCTGCCCACCGCGATCGAGGAGCTGCTGCGCGCCTACGCGCCGGTGACGATGGCTCGCCTCGTCCGCAAGGACATGCGCTGGCGCGGCGTGGACATGAAGGCCGACGACTGGGTCCTGCTGTCGTTCCCCGCCGCCAACCGCGACCCCGCCGTGTTCGATCGGGCCGACGAGGTCGTCATCGACCGCGAGGTCAACCGGCACGCCGCGTTCGGCCTGGGCATCCACCGCTGCGTCGGCTCCCACCTGGCCCGCATGGAGCTGCGCGTCGCCCTGGAGGTCTGGCTCGAGCGCATCCCGTCCTTCACCCTGGCGGACCCCGCCGCGGTGACCTGGTCCGTCGGCCAGGTGCGCGGACCGCGGACGGTGCCCGTCCGCGTCGGCTGACCCGGCGCCGTCCGACGCCCTGAGGGGGCCCGCGACGGCGGGCCGCCGCACACCGTGAACGCGTTGGGGCGCAGGTGCCGCCGAACCTGGCGGAGCCGGATGTCGGCGGCGCCCGCGCCCGCGAGAGTGCAGCCCGCTACTCTCCTGCGCCGATCCTCGGCGCTCCTCGGGCGGCGGCGCAACGCCGGGGTTTTCAGATGGTGACCGGAGCGCGTCGGGCACGGCCGCCGGCCGGCGGACCGGGCGGCGGACCGGCCGACACGGTCAGGCCCGTTGCCTTTCGCACCACCGCTTGAGCGACTCGGCCTCGGTGCCGAGGAGGCGCCGGATCGTCCGGCCGGCGGTCAGCGCGGCCAGCGGCGCCAGCGGTCCCGAGACCGCGAAGCTCAGCGCGACGGTGACCTCGCCGTCCTCGCCGGCGCGCACGGCGTGCCCGGCGGTGAGACGCAGCGCGCGCCCGCCCGAGCTCCAGGTGAACGACGCGCCGTCGCGCAGTTCGGTGACGACCCACACGCGCGACGGCTGGCCCGGCTGGACGACCTCGGTCCGGGCGCCGACGCGCAGGGGGCCGTCGTCCAGCCTCCGGGCGGCGGTGACCGTCGGCGTCCACTCCGGCCAGCGCTCCACCGAGGCGATCGTCTCCCACACCAGCTCGGCCGGCGCCCGCACCGTCGTCACGACCTCATGCCGCATCGCGACTCCTCAGATCCGAGATGCCAGGACCTTGAATGTACCATTTGGTTCATGAGCGACGCCAAGGCCGCCCTCCTCGACCGCGTGATCGAGCATCTGGCCGCCGAGGGGGTGGGCGACCGCAGCCTGCGGCGGATCGCGGCGGGCGCGGGGACCAGCCACCGCATGCTGATCTACCACTTCGGCTCCCGTGACGGCCTCCTCGTGGAGGTCGTCAAGGAGATGGAACGCCGTCAGCGGGAGGTGCTGGCGCGGCTGCGCGCCACGTGCCGGCGGCCGCGCGAACTCGCCCGCGCGTTCTGGCGCCACCTCAGCGACCCCGCGCTCGCCCCCTACGAACGGCTGTTCTTCGAGCTGTACGGCTTGGCGCTGACCGGGCATCCCGTGGCCGCTCCTCTGCTGGACGGGATCGTCGACTCCTGGCTGGAGGGGCTGGAGCACGTCCCCGGCGCCACGCCCGAGGAGCGCCGCGTCCGGGCCCGCATGATCCTCGCCTGCACCCGCGGCGCCCTGCTCGACCTGCTGGCCACCGGCGACCGTGAGGAGATCGACCGGATGGTCGAGGAGTTCATCGCCCTGAGCCTCCCCGAGTAGGCCGACTCCGCCCGCGGAGGGGTGGACGGCGGGCGTCCCGTCCGGTAAGTTCTTCTCACGTTGAGATATTCTCAAGCTGAGATCGATTGGGGGTGCCGGTCCATGGCCGCGTTGGGGGAGGAGGGCGAGCGGGAGTTCCTGGAGCGCTACGACCCGCGGGCCTACGACCCGGTGGCGGTGACCGTCGACGTGGTCGCGCTGACGATCCGCGACGGCGCGCTCCACGTGCTGCTCGTCCGCCGCGGGGAGGCGCCGTACGCGGGCATGTGGGCGCTGCCCGGCGGATTCGTGCGCGGCGTCCGCGACGCCGAGGACCTGCCCGAGGCGGCGGTGCGGGAGCTGGCCGAGGAGACCGGGCTCGAGGCCGGAGAGGGCCCGCTGGAGCGCATCCACCTGGAGCAGCTCGCCACGTACGGCGCGCCCGGCCGCGACCCTCGCATGCGCGTCATCTCGGTCGCGTACCTGGTGTTCGCCCCCGAACTGCCCGACCCCCGGGCGGGAGGGGACGCGGCCGACGCGGCGTGGACGCCGGTGGACGCGCTCGGCCTCACCGAGACCGGAGAACAGCGGCCGGGCACCACCCGCAAGCTCGCCTTCGACCACGCGCGGATCCTGGCCGACGGGCTGGAGCGGGCGCGCTCGAAACTGGAGTACACCCCGCTGGCGACGGCGTTCTGCCCGCCCGAGTTCACCATCCCCGAACTGCGCGCCGTGTACGAGGCGGTGTGGGGCGAGGAACTGCACGCGGGCAACTTCCACCGCAAGGTCCTGTCCGTGCCCGGGTTCGTGGAGAGCACGGGCGGCACCTCGGACAAGGCCGGTCGGCGCGGCGGCCCGCGCCCCAAGCTCTACCGGGCCGGCGACGCCCGCCTGCTGCACCCCGCGCTGCTGCGGCCCAGCCGGGAGGAGCAGGTCCGGTGACGGCGCCCGACCTCGACCAGGCCCTGGCGCTGCTCGACCGCGCCCGCACCCCCGCCGACGTGTTCGGCGATGACGCGGCCGAGGCCGCCCGCGTCTACCGGCGTCTGGCCCGCGTGGTCCACCCCGACGTCAACGGCGGCCGCACGAAGGACGCGTTCACCCGCCTGAACGCGCTGTGGCGCCGCTACCGGGGGGGCGACTCCCACACGATCACCACGCGGAGGCACCGCTACCGGCTCGCGGGCCGCGCGGCCCGCGGCGACCTGGCCGATCTGTACGACGCCGAGCACGAAGACGGCGGTGTGCTCGTGAAGATGCCGCGGGACCCCCGCGACAGCGACCTGATCGAGCGGGAGGCGGTGGCGCTGCGGCGGCTCTCCGAGGACGGCGACCCGCGGTTCCTGCCGTACGTGCCGCGCCTGGTCGAGTCGTTCCGGCATCGTGACGCGGGCACGGGCGCGGAGCGCAGGGTCAACGCCCTGTCCAAGTTCGACGGCTTCTACAACCTGGCCGAGGTGCGCGCCGCCTACCCCGAAGGGGTGGACCCGCGCGACGCGGCGTGGATGTGGCGGCGGCTGCTGGTCGCGCTCGGCTTCGCACACCGGGCGGGCGTGGTGCACGGCGCGGTGCTGCCCGAGCACGTGCTCATCCACCCCGAGCTGCACGGGCTGGTGCTCGTCGACTGGTGCTATTCGGTGTCCGTCGGCGACCCCGACGGTTTCGACGGACACGTGCCCGCGATGGTGGATCGCTACGCCGACTGGTATCCGCCGGAGGTCCCCGCGCGACGGAGACCGGGCCCCGCCACCGACATCCACATGGCCACCGGATGCATGACCCATCTGATGGGCGACAGGGCGCCCGAACTGATGCGGCGGTTCGCCAGGGGCTGCCGGCTGCCCGCTTGGCAACGCCGTCCCGGCGACGCCTGGCGGCTGCTGGCCGAGCTCGACGAGCTGCTGGAACGCCTGTACGGGCCGCGCCGGTTCCGCCCGTTCACGATGCCCGCCGCCCGATGAGGCCCTGACAAGACCCCGACCGGTCCCCGACGAGACCCGGACGAAGGAGGAGTTCCGATGGGAAGCGGACGCTGGTCCACCGACGTGTACGCCGCCGCGGCCGACTACCGCAGGGCCACGGGCGCCAGCGCGTTCGCCTACAGCGACGGCGGCGCCACCACCGTCCACCCCGACCTCGACCCGCACGGCGTCACCGTCCGGGAGAGCCGCGACTCCGACGAGCACCCCGAGTCCCTGGCGATCGCGGTCCTGTTCGACGTGACCGGCTCGATGGGCACGGTGCCCCGGACGCTGCAGACGCGGCTGCCCGACCTGATGGGCCTGCTGCTGCGCAAGGGGTACGTCGCGCATCCGCAGATCCTGTTCGGCGCGGTCGGCGACGCCACCTGCGACCGGGCGCCGCTGCAGATCGGCCAGTTCGAGTCCGACAACCGGATGGACGACGACCTCGGCAAGATTTTGCTGGAGGGCGGGGGCGGCGGCCAGATGACCGAGTCCTACGAGCTGGCCATGTACTTCATGGCGCGGCACACCTCGATCGACTGCCTGGAACGGCGCGGCAAGCGCGGCTACCTGTTCATGATCGGCGACGAGCTGGCGTACCCGAAGGTCAAGCGCGCCGAGGTCGCCGAGGTGATCGGGGCGGACCCCGGGCGGGACGTGCCGGTCGCCGAGATCCTCGGCGAGCTGCGCGGCAAATACGACGTCTACTTCATCATCCCCGAGGGCGGCTACCACTCCGGCGACGCCCGGCTGCGGGACTTCTGGCGGGGGCTGCTCGGCCAGAACGTCCTCTACCTGGACGACCTGGACGCGGTCTGCGAGACGATCGCGCTGACGGTCGGACTCGGCGAGGGCGCCATCGACCTGGCGGAGGGCCTGGCGCACCTGGACGAGGTCGGCTCCACCGCGGGCCCCTCGGTGTCGCGCGCCCTGGCCCGCCTCGACGCCTCCCGCGCCCCGGCCGCGGTGTCGTCCGCGCCCGCCGACCTGGGCTCCGGCCCGTCGCGCCACACCCGCCTGTGACCCGGAGGGACGGCGGCCGATGGGGCACGTGATCGTGGTGGACCTCGGGTTCGGGGACGCGGGCAAGGGCACCGTGGTGGACCGGCTCTGCGCACGGGGGCCGGAGCCGGTCCACGCGGTGGTGCGGTTCAACGGGGGAGCGCAGGCGGCGCACAACGTCGTCGCCCCCGACGGGCGGCACCACACCTTCGCCCAGTTCGGCTCGGGGACCTTCACACCGGGCGTGCGGACGCACCTGTCGCGGTTCATGATGGTCGACCCGCTCGCGCTCGCCGCCGAGGCCGCCCATCTGCGGTCCCTGGGCGTCGCGGACGCGCTCGACCGGCTCACCGTCGACGAGGACGCGCTGCTCACCACGCCCTACCACCGGGCCGCGAACCGGGCGCGGGAGACCGCCCGCGGCGCGGCCCGGCACGGCTCCTGCGGGGTGGGCGTCGGCGAGACCGCCGCGTACGCGCTGGCCCACGACGACGCGCC
This sequence comes from Actinomadura viridilutea, assembly GCA_003001795.1. Classification (GTDB taxonomy): domain Bacteria; phylum Actinomycetota; class Actinomycetes; order Streptosporangiales; family Streptosporangiaceae; genus Spirillospora; species Spirillospora viridilutea. Next base: position 271,527 of record PVNI01000007.1, read on the forward strand.
CCGCGCGGGCGACTGCCTGTCGCCCGCGCGGCTGCGCCGCCGCCTGGCCGCGCTGCGCGACTGGTACCGCGCGGAATTCCCCGACGGCGAACCGGTGCCCGACGTCGCGGAGTGCGCGGACGCGTTCACCGCGTTCGGCGAGCGCGTCCGCATCGTCGGCGGCGAGCACCTGCACCGGCTCGTGCGCACCGGCGACGTCGTGTTCGAAGGCGCCCAAGGGGTGCTGCTGGACGAGTGGCACGGCTTCCACCCCTACACCACCTGGTCCACGACCACGTTCGCGAACGCCGAGACGCTGCTCGCCGAGGCAGGCGGTGAGCGGGCGGTCCGGCTGGGGGTGCTGCGGGCGTACGCGACGCGGCACGGCCCGGGCCCGTTCGTCACCGAGGACCCCGTGCTGACCGCCGAACTGCCCGAACCCCACAACGGGACGGGACGGTGGCAGGGGCCGTTCCGCGTCGGACATCTGGACGCGGTGGCGCTCCGGTACGCCGTCGAGGTCGCCGGCGGCGTGGACGCGCTCGCCGTCACGCACCTGGACGTCGCGCGCGCCCGCGGCGATCTGCGGTACTGCCACGCGTACGAGATCGGCGGCCGACGGGTGCGGCGCCTGCCGGCGGGCCCGCCGGGCGATCTGCGCCGCCAGGCGGCGCTCACCGAACGGCTGATGGCCGCCCGTCCCGTCTACGCGGACCTGACCGACGCCGTGGCGGTGATCGAGGAGACGCTGGCCGCGCCCGTCGTGCTGTGCTCCTACGGCCCCACCGCCGACGACAAGGAGGAGCGCGGCCCCTGGGCCCGTCGCCGCGGCCCGGGCCGGTCCGTCGCCCCGGCCGCGCCCATGTGTCCACAACCGGCCGTTATGTGATCTTGATATCGAGTCCGTGAAGGACCGTTGACGGATCGCGATCCCTGTGCCGGACTGATCATCATGGGACAGCTACACGTCAGTGACGAGTTCGACGCGTTGATGGAGCGGCTCGACGGCATCGCGCCCGTGCTCGAGGCGAACGCCGACGAGAACGAGGAGCTCGGCCGGCTCAACGACGAGACCGCCAAGGCCCTGCGCGACAGCGACGCGTTCCTCGTCGGGATACCGCGCGACCTGGGAGGGTACGAGTTCTCGCCGCGCCAGGTGATCGAGACGATCGCCAAGATCTCCTACGCCGACGCCTCGGCGGGCTGGTCGTTCATGGCGCTGCAGATGGTCACCGGCACCACCGCGGCGTATCTCGGGAGGGAGGCGGCCGACGAGCTGTTCCCGGACGTGCGCGGCGGGCGGTACGCGCTCATCGCCGGCCAGGGCACCAAGCTGGGCACGGCGGTCAAGGTCGACGGCGGCTACCGGATCACCGGGCACTGGCACTTCGCGTCCGGCATCTCCATGGCCAGCCACATCCACACGGCCGCCTTGTGCGAGGAGACCGGCGAGGCGCTGATCTTCACGTTCCCGGTCGAGCGGGCGAGGCTGGTGGACAACTGGGACGTGATGGGGCTGCGCGCCACCTGCAGCATCGACTACGTGTGCGAGGACCTGTTCGTCCCGGACGCGTACGTCTACCAGATCGCCACGATGGAGCCGCGCAACGGCGGCGCCATCTACCGGCTGGGGCTGGCCAACATGTCCGGCATCTGCCACACCGGGTGGGCGCTCGGCGTCGGCAGGCGGATGCTGGACGAGATGCGGGCGCTGGCGGCCAAGAAGACCGGCCTGCCGAACGCGTCGGTGGACACCGACCACTTCTACGCGGCGTACGCGGAGGCGGAGGCGAAGCTGCGGGCCGCCCACGCGTTCGCCATGCAGGTGTGGGCGGACAACGAGGCGACGCTGGACCGCGGCGAGCACCTGACGACCGAGCAGGAGACGCTGACGCGGCTGATGCTCAACCACACCACCTGGTCCGTGCAGGCGGTGGGCCAGACCGTCTACAAGTGGGCGGCCACCGCCGCGCTGCGCCGCGGCGTCCTGCAGCGCTTCTTCCGGGACCTGCACGCCGGCACCCAGCACGTCACCTCGGGGCCGGTCGTCCTGCAGAGGTGCGGCAAGTGGCTCGCCGGGCTCGCGCCCGACGCCGAGTGGGTCTTCCTCGACCTGCGGGAGAAGCGTTGATCACCGGGCAGGGCGACGGCGGCCGGCTCGCGTCGGCGCCCTGACCCGGCATCCGGTTCCTGATCCGGCCGGCTCGGCGTCGACGAGGCCGACCGGCGCCGGCACTCCCGTCCCGGTCCGCGCGGCGCGACCGCGGCCCGCGAACGGGACGGGAGTGCGGCCCCGGGGCCCGGCGCGGCGGCGCCGGGCGGCCGCGGTCACTTCTGGACGGCGATCCGCTTGATCTCCGGCTTGGCGGTCTTGGGCAGCGGCACGCGGACGGTGAGGATGCCCTTGTCGTAGGACGCCTTGACCGCGTCGTAGTCGGTGTCCGGCGGCAGGGTGAAGGAGCGGGTGAAGGTCCCGTAGCGGAATTCCGACCGGTGCGCTTCCTTCTTCTCCTCGTGCCGTTCGGCGTGGATGCGCAGGACGCCGTTCCCGGCCGTGATCTCCACGTCCCTGTCGGGGTCGATGCCGGGCAGCTCGCACCGGATGACGTGCTCGTCGCCCTCGATGTAGTCCTCGACGCGCATGGTCTGCCCCATGCCGGACCGCAACGCGGGGAACGGGGACTCCAGCCAGTCGAACAGGTCGGGGAACAGGCTGCGCGGCTCCAAGTGCTCCAGTGCGCCCATGACGTCTCCTTCAGGTCGGCGTGTCGCGACCGCCCGCCGGAGGCAGCCGGTACCGGGGCGGCCGCTCTCGGTCTTCGGCTGGACTCGGTCGACTGTTCTGGGCGGATGTCCCGCGGCGACCGTCGAGCGGTCGCCCGGAAGGGACGTCCCGAGGGGCGGTCCGGCCCGCGGGCGGACGCCTCTCCGAACAGGAGAAGACCTGTGAGGCGCTCTCCCTGCGCCGGCATTGTCCGGATCAGGTTCAAGGGGTCGCCGTACCGCTGGACGCGTTCCGGCCTCTCAGCTTTCCCCGTGATCCTCCTCCGGATTTCTCCTTCGAAGAACCTCGGGTCCGGCTCCCTCGCTCGTCTCACAGGCCTACAGCCACTATCACTCGGTCGAAGTCACGAAACTAGGGGTATTTGCCGCTTTTTACGGCTTTGAGCGATCTTCTTTGCCCGGCCCTGAGGCGACGCCCGCTGCGGATTTCACGGACGACGGTGTACATGAAGCCGCCCGGACTGCCGCCGCCCCGGACCGCGACCGCCGCCGGGCACGGGCGGCGGGGCGGAGCTGTGCCCGGACGCGACCGAAATTAGACGTGACGCAGAGGTAGCCCTCGCGTACGCCGGGTAGGCGATCGGCGATCCGGCCCGGCGGCGCACCAGGGGAGGCGAGCGGTGGCGGACGGCGGCGAGGCGCGTGGCCTGCTCCACCCCTTCCTGCTGCTGCTGATCTGCGAGCAGCCGGGGCACGGGTACGAGCTCATCGACCGGCTCGCCTGCCTGGGGGTCCGCGGGGTGGAGCCCGGCCACGCCTACCGGGTGCTGCGCAACCTGGAGCGCGACCGGCTGGTCGTCTCCACCTGGGTCACGTCCGACGCGGGACCGGCCCGCCGCCGCTACGAGCTGACCCGCGAAGGGCGCGCGGACCTGGAGTCGTGGATGGCCCGCCTGTCGCGGCTGCGCGAGGTGCTCGACGCCTGCCTGGTCCGGTGGAGCAAGGCGGGCGGGCCGCGGCCCGGGTCGCCGAACGGGCGATACGGCTCGTACACGGTCTCGTGAACGGGAGAGGAGGCATCGCATGGCCGAGGGACGGCCGGCGGCGCCGGCGGTGCGGGACGCGTTCGAGCGCCGCGCCGAACCCGGCCGGGCGCTCGCCGGCCAGGCGGGGGACGTGGCCCGCGCGTGCCGCGACATGGCGGGACGGTTCCGCGACGGCGGCAAGCTGATCGTCTTCGGGAGCGGCGGCGCGTCGACCGACGCCCAGCACATCGCCGTCGAGTTCGTCCACCCGGTGATCGTGGGCAAGCGCGCGCTGCCCGCCGTCTCCCTGACCGACGACGCCGCGGCCCTGACCGGCATCGCCGCGGCCGAGGGGCTCGACGCGGTGTTCGCCGCGCAGCTGGACCTGCTGGGCGGCCCGCGGGACATCGCGCTCGGCGTGTCCGGCGACGGCCGGTGCCCGGCCGTGCTGCGCGGACTGGAGACGGCCCGGCGGCTCGGCATGCTCACCGTCGCGCTGACCGGCGCCGACGGCGGGGAGCTCGCGCGCCGCGCCGCCGCCGACCACGTGCTGCTCGCCGGGTCCGACGACCCCTGCGTGGTGAAGGAGATGCACGTCACCCTGTACCACCTGCTCTGGGAGCTGGTGCACGTGTTCCTGGAGCACCCGGACGCGCCGGAGCCCGACGATGCCCGCTGACCGCGACGAGCCGCGCCGCCGCGCCGAACCGGTCTGCCATGACGACGTCTGCGTGACCTGCTCCGACAGCGCCGTCCCCGTCCGGATCCGCGAGCTGAAGGGCGACGGCCTCGCCGTCGTCGACACCGACGCGGGCCCGGAGGAGATCAGCGTGGCGCTGGTGGACGCCGCTCCGGGGGACGTCGTCCTCGTCCACGCCAAGGAGGCCATCGCCGTCGTGAAGGACACGCCATGACCGCACCGGACCACGCGGGCGACGCCGCCGACATGGAGACGCTGTACCCGTTCCTCTACGCGGGCGGAACCCGCGCCGACGCCCTCCTGGAGGACGCCCGGCGCTCGGCCGAGGCGAAGGCGGCCGAGATCGCCGCGCTGCGGGCCGACCTCGCCGACCGGCACGGCGAGGCGCTGCGGCGCTGCGCGCGGCGGATGGCGGAGGCGTTCCGGGCGGGCGGCAGGCTGCTGACGTTCGGCAACGGCGGCAGCAGCACCGACGCCCAGGCCGTCGCGCGCCTGTTCGCGGGCCCGCCGCCGCCCGCGCCGCCCCTGCCCGCGATCTCCCTGCCGCACGACGTCGCCACGCTGACGGCGCTGTCCAACGACGTCGGGTTCGAGGTGGTGTTCGCGCGGCGGCTCGCCGCCCTGGGGCGGCCCGGCGACATCGCGCTGGGCCTGTCGACCAGCGGCGGCTCGCGCAACCTGCTGCGCGCCTTCGACGAGGCCGCCCGCCGCGGCATGGTGACGGTCGGGTTCGCCGGCTACGACGGCGGCGCGATGGCCGAGGCCGGGACCGTCGACCACCTGTTCGTCGTGCCGTCGTCGTCGGTGCACCGCATCCAGGAGGCGCAGACGACCGTCTACCACGTCCTGTGGGAGCTGACCGTGCGGGCGCTGGAAGGGGCGCCGTGACGTCGGCGAACGGGGCGGGGCCCCGGGCGCGGATCCGGATCCGCGTCGAAGGCCTCGTGCAGGGCGTCGGGTTCCGGCCGTTCGTCCACGAGCTGGCGGACGAGCACGGCGTCGCCGGGTTCGTGGGCAACGACTCGGCCGGCGTGTTCGCCGAGGCCGAGGCCGCCCCGCAGGCGCTGGCGCGGTTCGTCGCCGACCTGGAGCGGCGGGCGCCGCCCCTGGCGCTGGTCGAACGGGTCGTCACCGAGGCGCGGCGGCCGCTCGGGGAGCGCGGGTTCCGCATCGTGCCGAGCGTCGACGGCGCCGACCGGGAGGCGCTCGTGCCGCCCGACGCGGCGACCTGCGCGGCGTGCGTGGCGGAGATCTTCGATCCGTCGGCGCGCCGCTACCGCTACGCGTTCACCAACTGCACGAACTGCGGGCCGCGGTTCACGATCGTCACCGACGTCCCCTACGACCGGTGCAACACCACCATGGCCGCGTTCGCGATGTGCCGGGACTGCGCGGCCGAGTACCGGGACCCGGGCGACCGGCGCTTCCACGCGCAGCCGGTGTGCTGCCCCGCCTGCGGGCCCGTCCTGCGGCTGCTCGGCCGGGACGGCCGGGCGGTCCGGTCCGACCCCGTCGACACCGCGGCGCGCTGGCTGCTGCGCGGCCGGATCCTGGCGGTGAAAGGGCTCGGCGGGTACCACTTGGCCGCGCTCGCCGACCACGAGGGAGCGGTGGCGGACCTGCGCGCCCGCAAACGCCGCGCGGACAAGCCCTTCGCGCTGATGGTCCCGGACCTGGCCGCCGCCCGCGCCCTCGTCCACGTCGACCCCGCGGCGCAGCGGCTGCTGACCGGCGCCCGCGCCCCGATCGTGCTGCTGCCGCGCCGGTCCGGGGCCCGCGTGGCCGCCGCCGTGGCCCCCGGCGCCCGCCACCTCGGGATCATGCTGCCCTACACGCCGCTGCACCATCTGCTGCTGCGGCGGCTCGCCCGCCCGATCGTGCTGACGAGCGGGAACGTCTCCGACGAGCCGATCGTGCACCGCGACGACGACGCCGTGGCGAGGCTGTCGGGCATCGCCGACGGCTTCCTCGCGCACGACCGGCCGATCCGCGTCCGCGCCGACGACTCGGTGGTCCGGGTGTTCCGCGGCCGGACGCTGCCGGTGCGCCGCTCCCGCGGGTACGCGCCGTCGCCGGTGACCGTCCGCCGCCGGTTCCCGCGGCCGCTGCTGGCCTGCGGCGCCGAGCTGAAGAACACCTTCTGCCTGGCCAAGGGCGACCGCGCGTTCCTGTCCCCCCACATCGGGGACCTGGAGGACTACGCGACGCTGCGGTCCTACATCGAGGGCGTCGCGCACTACCGCCGGCTGTTCGGCGTCCGGCCGGAGGTGGTGGCGCACGACCGGCACCCGGAGTACCTGTCGACCAAGTACGCGCTGGAGCAGGCCGACGCCGAACCGGTCGCGGTGCAGCACCACCACGCGCACATCGCCTCCTGCCTGGCCGACAACGGCGCGTGCGGCCCCGTGATCGGCGTGGCGTTCGACGGGCTCGGGTACGGCGACGACGGCGTCCTGTGGGGCGGCGAGCTGCTGGTCGCCGACCTGGCGGGCTACGAGCGGGCCGGGCACCTGGAGGCGGTGCCCATGCCCGGCGGGGCGAAGGCGATCCGCGAACCGTGGCGCATGGCGGCGGCCTACCTGGACGCCCTCTACGGCGACGACCCGCCGGACCTGGACGTGGTGCGGCGCAACCGCGAGCGCTGGGCGGCCGTCACCCGCATGGCGCGCACGGGGACGAACGCCCCCCTCACCACGAGCGCGGGCCGGCTGTTCGACGCGGTGGCGGCCGTCGCGGGGGTGCGCGACTCGGTCACGTACGAGGGGCAGGCCGCCGTGGAACTCGAGCAGCGGGTGCACCTGGGGGAGCACGGCGCGTACCGGGCGGGCCTGACCGAAGGCCCCGAGCTGGTCGTCTCGGGCAAGGACCTGGTGCGGGCGGCGGTCGAGGACCTGGCGGCGGGCGCGGAGGTCGGCCGGGTCGCCGCCCGCTTCCACAACGGCCTGGCCCGCGCCGTCGTGGACGCCGCCGAGGTGCTGCGCTCGCGGACCGGCCTCGGGACGGTCGCCCTGTCGGGCGGGGTCTTCCAGAACGTGGTGCTGCTGGAGCGGGTGGTGTCCGGGCTGGAAGAGGCCGGGTTCGCGGTGCTCGTCCACTCGCGCGTGCCTCCCAACGACGGGGGCGTCTCCCTCGGCCAGGCCGTCGTGGCCGCCGCCCGGGACCGCGGCTCGGCGCCGTGAGAGCGCCGCCGCCCGCCGGGCGCGGCGGCGCACCGGCGCCGGCGGGCGTCAGCAGATGCGCGGCAGCGGGTCGCCGACGAGCATGTCGATGATCCGGGTCCCGCCGATGGGCGTCTCCAGCAGCACCATGCCGGCCGGCTCCGCCTCGACGCGGCCCACGATCGCCGCGTCCTCTCCCAGGGGATGCGCCCGCAGCGCCTCCAAAGCGGCGTCGGCGCGGTCGCCGTCGACGACGGCGACGAAGCGGCCCTCGCACGCCACGTAGAGGGGGTCGATGCCCAGCAGCTCGCAGGCGCCGTGCACCACCGGCCGCACCGGCACCGCCGACTCCCGCACGACGACCGCCGCGCCGGCCGCCCGGGCCAGCTCGTTGAGGACCGTGGCGACCCCGCCGCGGGTGGCGTCGCGCAGCACCCGGACCCCGCCCGGCACCGCGTCCAGCAGCGCCGCGACCGGTCCGTGCAGCGGCGCCGTGTCGGAGGCCAGGTCCGCCTCGATCTCCAGCTCGCCCCGCGCGAGCATGATCGTGACGCCGTGCTCGCCGATCGGCCCGGACACCAGGACGGCGTCGCCGGGCCGCACCGCGGCGGCGCCCAGCTCGAGGTCCCGGTCCAGCACGCCCACCCCGGCGGTGGTCACGTAGCAGCCGTCCGCCTTGCCGCGTTCCACCACCTTGGTGTCGCCGGTGACGACGGCGACGCCCGCGCGCTCGGCGGCCGCGGCCATCGACGCGACGATCCGCCGCAGGTCGTCGACGGCGAACCCCTCTTCCAGGATGAAGCCCGCCGACAGGTACAGCGGCCGCGCCCCGCACATGGCCAGGTCGTTGACGGTCCCGTTCACGGCCAGGTCGCCGATGTCGCCGCCGGGGAAGAACAGCGGCGACACCACGAACGAGTCGGTGGTGAAGGCCATGCGCCCGCCGTCGACCGCCAGCACGGCGCCGTCGCCCAGCGCCTCCAGCGCCGGGTTGCGGAACCGCTCCACGAACAGCGCCTCCACCAGCGTCTGCGTCGCCTTGCCGCCCGCCCCGTGCGCCAGCGTGATGTGCGACTCGCGCACGCGGGGGCGGCGGCGCACGCGCTCGATGCGCTCGAGGACCTGCTCCTCCCGCGACAGGCGCGCCGTGCCCGGCTCGGTCATGCGGGCGTCACCTCCTCGACGCGCCGCCGCGTGAACCGCCCGAAGTTGTAGTACGCGGCGCACGCGCCCTCCGACGAGACCATGCAGGTGCCGATCGGGGTCTCCGGGGTGCACGCGGTGCCGAACACCTTGCACTCCCAGGGTTTGAGGACGCCCTTCAGCACCTCCCCGCACTGGCACGCCTTCGGGTCGGCCACGCGCACGCCGGGCACCTCGAAGATCCGCTCGGCGTCGTGGGCGGCGTAGGCGTCCCGGATGCGCAGCGCGGACTGCGAGATGAAGCCCAGGCCGCGCCACTCGAAGTGCGGACGCAGCTCCATCACCTCGCCGATCGCGCGCAGCGCGCGGGGATTGCCCTCCCACGGGACGACCCGGGCGTACTGGTTCTCCACCTCGGCCCGTCCCTCGGCGAGCTGCCGCAGCAGCATCGCCACCGCCTGCAGCACGTCCAGCGGCTCGAAGCCCGCGCACACCAGCGGCTTGCCGTGGTCGCGGGCGATGAACTCGTACGGACGGCAGCCGATCACCGTGGACACGTGCCCCGGGCCGATGAAGCCGTCCAGCCGCAGGTCCGGCGAGTCCAGGATCGCCTTGATCGCCGGGATGATCGTCACGTGGTTGCAGAAGACCGAGAAGTTCGCCACGCCCTCGCGGGCCGCGCGCAGCACGGTCATCGCCGTGGACGGCGCCGTGGTCTCGAACCCCACCGCCAGGAACACCACGCGGCGGTCGGGGTTGCGCCGGGCGAGGGCCAGCGCGTCCAGCGGCGAGTACACCATGCGGATGTCCGCGCCCGCGGCCTTGGCGTCCAGGAACGAGCCCCGCCCGCCCGGCACCCGCATCATGTCCCCGAACGACGTCATGATCACGTCGGGCTGCCGGGCGATGGCGATGGCGTCGTCCACCCGCCCCATGGGGATCACGCACACCGGGCATCCCGGGCCGTGCACGAGCGTGACGCTCTCCGGCAGGTAGTCCTCCAGGCCGTGCCGGTAGATGGTGTGGGTGTGGCCGCCGCACACCTCCATGAACTTGTACCGCCGGCCCGGCTCGCACAGTGAGGCGATCCGCGCGGCCAGCGCGCGCGCCTTGTCCGCGTCGCGGTACTCGTCGACGAACCGCATGTCGTCAGCCGCCTTCTCGTCGGGAGCCGCCGGGCGCCGCGGGACGCGGCCGCCGCCGGCTCAGGTGATGTCGGAACCGGACAGCGCCTCCAGCTCGTCGGCGTAGGCCTGGCCGAGCCCGTCGAGCAGGGCCAGCGTGGCCGCCGCCTCCGCCTCGTCGATCTTCGACATGGCGAAGCCGACGTGCACCAGAACCCAGTCGCCGGGGCGCACGGCGCCCTCGCCCAGGAGCCCGATGTTGATCGCGCGGCGGACGCCCGCCACCTCGACCCGGGCCAGATCGGTCCGCCCGGGGAGGATCTCGACGATCTCCCCGGGGATGCCGAGACACATCCGCCGTCCCCCCGCTCACATCCGCGCGATCCTGTAGTAGCGCCGCATCGCGGGGAACTCCTTCACGATCAGCGCGATCACCCCCGCGCCGGCCAGCACGGCCACCCAGGTCAACGGTCGCCGCATCGCCCCTCTCCCTTCACGTCGTCGTCGCACCTCGTCGTCGCACCTCGTCGTCGGACCTCGTCGTCGCGCCTCGTCGTCGCGCCTCGTCGCCGGGCCGGCCTCACCCGGGCGGCAGATTCGGCATGACCGGCAGGATCGGGTCGCGCTTCTTGGGGTTCACACCGGTCGACCGCCGCGCGTCGGCCGTGCCGTCCAGGTAGTGCCCCGCCTGCCTCTTCAGCGCGCCCTTCCGGTTGCCCTGGCGCACGCCCCTGACGTGCGAGGGCGCGTCGGGCTTCACGTGGCGCCTGCCCACACGGATCTCCGCCATCCGCCTCGCCTCCTTTCAGCTCGTCCTTTCAGCTCGCCGCCGCATGCGGGCGCCGTCGACCGTCGCGCCCGGCCAGCGCGGCGAAGAACCGGTCGATCTCCGGCCACACCCGCGGCCCGCCCGACAGGCCCTTCCAGGCGCCGCGGACGACGGCCACCAGCCGGTAGCAGTCGTCGATGGGGACCAGCCACTGCTCGTCCGCACCCCGAACGGTGTTGACCAGCAGGGCCTCGACCAAGGGGCGCAGGGACCGCAGCTCCGGGCACTCCTGGACGACGCGTTCCCAGATTCCGGCGTCCAACTCCCACCGGGCGACGCCCGCCGGGCTCGGATAGTGCGCGAGGACGGCGCCGTCCGGCCTCGTGACGAAGAACGCCAGCCCCACGGGCACGCCCAACTCCGCGGTCGGCACGCCGCTCAGCCGGACCCGCCGGGTGGGCACCAGCCTGTAGTGGCCCCGGCCCGCGGCCTCGCGTTCGAACAGCAGCGCGCACGCCCGGCACGCGCACATGAGGCTGTCTTGCCGCTCGTCCAGCAGATGCGCGTGCGCGTCGGGGACGTCGGCGCCGCACAGGTCGCAGCGCTCGCCGCGCTCCCGGCCGAGGCCGTCCGCCCGCCGGATCGCCCGCTGCAGCGCACCCGCCGTCATGCCGTGCCCTCCGTTCCGGAGCGACGGGTGCGCAGCAACGCGTCGACGGGAACGAACGCCGCCGGGGCCTCGGCCCGCCCGCCGTCCGAAGGCGAAGGGACCCGCTCGACGGCGGACAGTTCGGGTACGGCGGCCAGCACGGCCTCCCGGACGGCGGTCTCCAGCGTCCGCGTCGACGCGGCGCACGACCGGCCCGCGCCGGTCAGACGGATCCGGGCCACGCCGCCTTCGACGCCGCTGAGTTCGACGTCGCCGCCCTGCGCGCGCAGGAAGGGGCGCACCTCCTCCAGCGCTCCCCGCACCCGCTGCTCCACGGACGCGGGATGCAGGCCGTGCAGGGCGAGCAGGTGGCCGACGAGCCGGTCGCCCGCGAGCGCCGCGGCCGGTTCGGGACCGACCCGGTCCATGCAGCGGGCCAGCGCCTCGCCGTACACCTCCGTGAGCATCGCGACGGCGTCGAGCGCCGTCTCGGCGGTCGGCCCCGGCGTGCGCTCCAGGTCGGCGAGCAGCCGCTCCAGGCGCTCCAGCCGCTCGGCGACCGTCCGATCGCCGAGCCGCCGCGGAGCGCCCGCCTCGGGAGCCGCGGCCGCCGGCCGCGGCTCCCGCTCGACGGCGCGCCGGTCAGCCATGGGCGGCACCGAACATGGGAGAGTGCAGCTTGCGCAGCTCGCGGCCCTTGCCGAGGTACATGTGCACGCCGCAGGGCAGGCACGGGTCGAAGCTGCGCACCGTCCGCATGATGTCGACGCCCTTGAACTCGTCGGGGCCGTTCTCCTCGAAGATCGGCGACCCCTGCACGGCGTCCTCGTACGGGCCGGGCGTGCCGAAGCTGTCGCGCGGGCTGGCGTTCCACGGCGTCGGCGGGTACGGGTGGTAGTTGGCGATCTTGCCGTCGCGGATCACCATGTGGTGGGACAGCACGCCCCGCACCGCCTCGTGGAAGCCGCAGCCGATCGCCTCGTCCGGCACCTCGAAGTCCTGGAACACCCGGGTGTCGCCCCCGCGGACGAGCTGCAGCCCCTGCTCGACGAAGTGCAGCGCCATCGCCGCCGCGTAGGCCACGAAGTACACCCGCGCCCGGTCGCGCTCGATCGTGTTGGACCACTCCGGGATGCGCCACTCCAGCGTCTGCTCCGGCAGCTTCTCGCCCTTCGGCAGCGTGATCCGCACGCTGGAACCGGTCGCCTGCACGTAGGGGGTGTCCACCATCCCCGACAGCGCGGTGACGTACAGCCGGGCGAAGGGACCGCCGCCGGTGTCCAGCGCGAGATGCTCCCCGGTGTCAGGGTGCAGCCAGCGCGGGCTCATCACCCAGCTGTACTTGTTCTCGAAGTCGCGCTTCTGCGGCACCGGCAGCGTCGTCTGGTTCCACGGGTGCCGGATGTCGACGGGGTTGCCCAGCGGGTCGCGCGTGACGAACGGCTCCTCGTTCACCCAGTCGTCGTAGTAGGAGCTGCCGAGCAGGATGCGCATGCCGAGGTTGATGTCGACCAGGTCGTTGGTGACCAGCCGGCCGTCCACCACGATGCCCGGCGTGACGAACATCGCCTTGCCCCACCGGTTCATCGTCTCGTAGCGGTAGTCGACGACGTTGGGATCCTGGAACGCGCCCCAGCAGCCCAGCAGGATCCGGCGGCGCCCGACCTCCTCGTAGCCCGGCAGGGCCTCGTAGAAGAAGTCGAAGACGTCGTCGTTCATCGCGACGGACCGCTTGACGAAGTCGACGACGCGGATGAGACGGCTCAGGTAGTCGGTGAACAGCGTCGGCTCCGGCATCGTGCCCACGCCGCCGGGATAGACCGTCGACGGGTGCACGTGCCGCCCCTCCATCAGGCAGAACATCTCCCGGGTGACGCGGCTGACCTGCAGCGCCTCCTGGTAGAACTCGCCCTCGAACGGGTTGAACGCCGCCATGATGTCGGCGATCGTCCGGTACCCGTGCAGGTCGCCGCGCGGCGCCTCGGTCTCGCGGGCCCTGGCCAGCACGCCGGGGTTGGTCTCCTTGACCATGGCCTCGCAGAAGTCGACGAAGACCATGTTGTCCTGGAACAGCGTGTGGTCGAACATGTACTCGGCGGCCTCGCCGAGATTGATGATCCACTCGGCCAGCGGCGGGTTCTGGATGCCGTAGGCCATGTTCTGCGCGTACACCGAGCAGGTGGTGTGGTTGTCCCCGCAGATGCCGCAGATGCGGCTGGTGATGAACCCGGCGTCGCGCGGGTCCTTGCCCTTCATGAACACCGAGTAGCCGCGGAAGAGCGACGAGGTGCTGTGGCACTCCACGACCTGCCGGTTGGCGAAGTCGATCTTCGTGTAGATGCCCAGGTTGCCGATGATGCGCGTGATCGGGTCCCAGGACATCTCGACGAGCTGCCCGGGTTCGGCGGGTGCGGGTCTGCGCTCTGTCGTCGTCATCCGCCCGGTTCCTTTCGTCCCGTTCTGCCGGTCGTCCCGTTCTGCCGGCGCCGTCCGCCCCTCGCGGCGCGGACGGCGCCGGGGTGCGCCGCTAGGGGCGCCAGCGCGGGTCGTAGCCGCTGGTCAGTGCGTCGCGCTTGTGGTGCCACTTGGGCTCGCGGTTCGCCGTGCGGTTGGTGATGGCGCGCATGCGGCGGATGAACGCCCCGTAGGGCTTGATCAGCATTGTGGAGAGGCTGCCGCCCGGCGGCTGGTCCATGAACGGCATGAACTTGTCCGGGAACCCGGGCATGGTGCAGGCGATGCAGATGCCGCCCACGTTCGGGCAGCCGCCGAGGCCGCCCATCCAGCCCCGTTTGGGCACGTTGCAGTTGACGACGGGCCCCCAGCAGCCCACCTTCACCTGGCACTTGGGGGAGTTGTAGTCCCTGGCGAAGTCGGCCTGCTCGTAGTAGGAGCCGCGGTCGCAGCCCTCGTGCACCGTCTTGCCGAACAGCCACTGCGGGCGCAGCATCGAGTCCAGCGGGGGAGGGGGCGCGGACCCCGCCGCGTGGTACAGCACCCACGTCAGCGTCTCCATGAAGTTCTCCGGCTGGATGGGGCAGCCCGGGACGTTGACGATCGGCAGCGCCCCGGCCGACCGGAAGTCCCAGCCGAGGTAGTCGGCCAGCCCCATGCAGCCGGTCGGATTGCCCGCCATCGCGTGGATGCCCCCGTAGGCGGCGCAGGTCCCCGCGGCCACCACCGCCCACGCCCGCGGCGCGAGCATGTCGATCCACCGGTTGAGCGTCATCGGCTCGCCCGTGTCGGGGTCGTTGCCGAACGACGTCCAAAAGCCGTCCCCGTTGACGTTCTCGTTCGGGATGGAGCCCTCGATGACGAGGATGAACGGATCCAGCTCGCCGCGCGCGGCCGCGCGGAACGGGGCCAGGAACTGCTCGCCGCCGACGGCGGGCGACAGCACCTTGTTGTGCAGGTTCACCTTCGGCAGCCCGGGGATCCGGCCGTTGACCAGGTCCTCGATCGACGGCTGGGCCGAGGCGGTCATCGAGACGGTGTCGCCGTCGCAGCTCATCCCCTCCGAGATCCACAAGATGGTGATCTCGTCGAACCCCTCGCGGGCGGGAGCGGTCGCCTCCTGTGCCTGGGTCATGTGCGTGGCCTCCCCTGCATCCGGTCGCGAACACGGTCGTAGACGGCGGCCACCGGCGCCGCCAGCGTCAACGCGGGCGGCCGATCGGGGGCGGCCGGGTGCGGGCGCGTCGGCGCCCGCTCCTTGGCACGTCGGATGTCGCGGGCCAGCGCGAGCAGGGCCCGCTCGCCGACCCGGCCGCGCACCCGGACCATGAGGTCGCCCTCCTCCTCGCGGATGTGCTCCGCGACGGCGGTGCGCAGGCCCGCCATCAGCCGGCCGGTGCGCTCGTCGCCCTCGGGCAGCCGGTCCAGCTCGGCCAGCAGGCGCTTGACGGTCAGGTGCTCGCCGCGGTACCGGGCGATGCCCTGCCGGTCGTCCAGCACCCGCTCGGCGAACGGGTAGAACACCAGCTCCTCGACCGCGGTGTGCCGGGACAGCTCCCGCACCAGGAGCTCCACCACCGCCCGGCGCTGCCGGTCCGAGGCGGCGCAGTGGTAGTCGCGGAACAGCTGCTCCACCCTCCGGTGGTCGTGGACGAGCAGGTCGACGGCGTCCATCAGGAGCCTCCCCGGCCGGCGCCGTCCAGGGTGATCGACTCCACCACGACGTCGTCGTGCCCGGCGACCTCGACGTCGACCCCGCCGCACCGCGGGCAGGCGACGAGGCGGGCGGCGTCGGTGACCGGCGATTCGGCGCCGCAGCCGCCGCAGCGCGCCGTCAGCGGCTCCACGACCAGATCGAGGGCGGCGTCCTGCGCGACCGTCCCCGCGGCCGCCATCCGGAAGCCCTGTTCGACGACGCCCGGGTCGACGGCGTGCCCGCCGACGCGGACCCGCAGCCCGCGCACCCGCCGGCCGCGGGCCTCGCGGACGGCGGCGTCCACGATCGCCTCGCACATGCCCAGCTCATGCATCGGCGCCCACCCCCCGTGCCGTGACCGTGCGCGCCGCCTCCGCGCCCTGCGCGGCCGCCGGCGCCGACTCCTCGCGCGCCACGGCCATGACCAGGCGGACCGCCTCCGGCACGGCGGCGGCGACCGGTTCCGACAGCCCCATGCGCTCCTCGAGGGACGCGGGACGGCAGCCGACCACCAGCGCGCGCTCCACCGCGCCGCCGAGGCGGCGCAGCAGCCGCAGCACCGTGAGCGGGTCCATGCCGTGACCGTCGACCGCCGGCGCCGCCGGGACGCCGGCGTGGGCCGCCGCGTCCCCCGCCGTGTCCCCCGCCGGCTCGCCGGCGGCGTCGCTCACGTCGAGGATGGCGAGGGTGCCGGGCGGACCGTCGACGGGGACCGCGTCGACCATGACCAGCGTGTCGTGGCGGCCGTCGAGCAGGTCGTAGGCCAGGTGGACGCCGCGGATGCCGTAGTCGGCGACGTCCACGGACGCGGGCAGCGCCGAGCCGTCCACCCGGCGGACCACCTCGACGCCGAAGCCGTCGTCGCCCAGGAAGACGTTGCCGATGCCCGCGACGAGCACCCGCCGAGGCGTCCCGCTCACGGCGCGTCCCCTCCCTCGCCGACCAGCGGTTCGACCTCGTCGGGGAAGAAGTAGCGGAACCGGCCGTACCAGCGGTGCAGGTCCGCGCCGGGGTCGTCGTCCACGGTCACGGCCAGGTGGCGGGCGCCGTCCACGTCCAGCAGCACCGCCTCGACCGTGGCGGTGCGGCCGTCGAGGAACGCGTCCTGCGGGTCGGTGCCGCGGCTGCGCGGCCGCAGCCGCACCCGGGTCCCCTTGGACACCGGCACGCCGGAGACCATGACGGTGTCCGTCTCGGGGGACACGGAGGAGTCCGCGCCCGGGTCCCACCACGGCGTCGACGGGCGCTCTTCGCCCGTGCCGTCGGAGGGGCGGTCGTGTCGGTCGGAGGGGCGGTCGTGTCCGTCGGAGGGGCGGTCGTGCGGCGGGACCGGTCGGCGCGACCGGATCGTCCCGTGCAGGCGCGACAGGATCTTCGGGGGCATCCCGTCGACCTGGTCGAGGATCCGCGCGGCGCGGGGATCGGTCGCGCGCGCCTCGCGCTTTTCGGTGTCGGTCAGCGTCCGCGTGCGCAGCGAGAGCATCTCGTCGATCTCGGTGGCGTCGTGCAGGTCGCCCGGGCTCTCCGGGGCGACGCGCGGGTGGTCGTACAGCAGGATCGGCGACGACAGGACCACGTCGCGCCGGCCCGGCGCGCCCGCCAGCACCGGGAACGTGTGCTGGTTGCTGCACGCGCGGACCGCGTCCACCGCCCACGGCGGGGGGTCCAGCAGCGAGACGAACGCCCCGTCGCGGGCGGCGAGCAGGACGTGCGTGGCGATCGGCGACACCCGCAGCGCCTCGTCGCGGGACGCCTCCACCTGGAAGGTGTCGTTGAGGTTCTCCACCCGCACGCGCAGGCGGAACGCCGGGGTGCGCGCCTGGCAGGGGGACGCCGAGACGGCCAGCAGGACCGTCACCGGTGCGCGGCCGCGGACCACCCGCCCGATCGGGCGGCCGGTCTCGTCGGCCAGCGGCTCGACGTCCTCGCCCGCGTCGGCCCGCAGCGTGACCTCGCGCGTCTCGGCGAGCACCTCCGCGACGGAGAACCCGACGTCGAACTCCCACGGGACCGCCTCGTCGAAGCTGAGCTCCGTCCGCGGCCCCGCCTCCAGGGCGTCGACGGGCCGGTAGGCGCCGTCGGGCGTCCGCCGTTCGACCGATCGGCGCTGCATCTGCAGGAAGCGGACCCGGCAGTCGACCACCGCGTCCGCCGGCGCCTCCAGCAGGCACTCGGTCTGCTGCCACCAGGTCTCGGCGGAGCCCGCCACGCCGGCGTCGGCCGGCCCGCGCGCCAGTGTCCACGTCCGCGGCGTGAGAACCCCGAACTGCCAGCGCACCCGGTTCTTGATGGACGAACGGCGGTACGGGTACAGCAGATACCCCTCGTACAGGACGGCGTCGGCCACCGCCCGCGCGGCCTCGAAACCCGCGGTGGCGGAATCGACCCGTCCCATCCGACCGTCCTCCGTCGCGCTGGAATTCGGCTGCCGGCGAACACCCGCCCACAGGCGGGGACTTTCCGTGTATAGCAACAATTCTCAATGCGCAGTAAGTGGCGCCGGACGATAGGTGAAGAGCGCACCTAGCGAAATACGGTGAATGCGGGCCGGAAGGACGGGCAGATCGCCTCAAAGCGCAATCCCCGTCAGGAGGTCGCAGAGTGCGCACGGAAGAAAAGCGTCCGACGATGACCCGCGCAGCGGCCCGCGGACTGGTCGCCGCGATGGCGATGACCGGCGTCCGCACCCTCACCGCGGCCGTCGGCGGCCGCGAGAAGAGCCCGCCGCAGGCCATCTTCGAGAAACACGCCCCCGAACGGTTCCGGCGGATGCCGCGCCGCCGCCGGGAGGCCGTCACCGAGCTCACGCATTGGATCTACGGGGCCGCCGGCGGGGCGGTGTTCGGCCTGCTGCCCCGCCGGGTCAGGCTGCACCGGGCCGCCGGCCCCGTCTACGGGCTGTCGATCTGGCTGGCGTTCGAACTGGGGATCGCCCCGCTTCTCGGGGTCCGCCATGCCCGCGAACGCCCCGCCCTTTGGCGCGCCGTTGTGGCCGCCGATCACATCCTCTACGGAATCGTGGTGGCGGGTTGGCTCGCCCCAGAACCGTCGCTTCCACCGTCAGCAGAAAACAAAGACCGGGGCGAATTCGCGCAACCGGAAAGGCCGCCCGCCGCGGCGGAGCGCGCCCGCCGCGTCTAGGCGGGGCGTCCGGCGGGCTCGGAAAGGGCCGAACGGAGCCACTGAAACAGCGCATCGCCTCGCATAGCGCCGGCCGCTCCCGGACGCCCGCGACTTGCGGCGCGAAAGCCGCAGGCCACGGGCGATGCGGCCGGTGAGAAGCGCCGCGAGGCGGGTACGACGGACGCCATGATCTCGGGGGACGGGGCGGTGACCACCGCGCTGGCGCTGGTGGCGGCGTGCTTCATCGGCGCGGGATTCGTCGCCCAGCAGCACGTCGCCTACCGCGAGCCGCTGGCCGAGATGCTGCACGTGCGGTTGCTGACCCACCTGGTCCGCAGGCCGGTGTGGCTGCTCGGGATCGCCGCGATGGTCTGCGGCCAGGTGCTGAGCGCGGCGGCGCTGGACGAGTCCGACCTCGGCCGCGTCGAACCGCTGCTCGCCACCAACCTGATCTTCGCCTTCGTGATCGCGCACCTGGTCTACAAGGAGTGGCTGAGCCGCGCGGTCTGGTGGGGCGCGGTGCTGGTCACCGGCGGGGTGGCGAGCTTTCTGACCTTCGGGCGGCCGCACGGCGGCCAGCCCGCGGGACCGGAGTCGCCGCGCTGGCTCGCGGCGGGGGCGGTGATGGCGCTGGCCGCCGTGCTGGTGCTGGCCGCCGCGCCCTGCTCGCTGCGGACCAAGGCGATCCTGTTCTCCGCCGCCGCCGGGATGATGTTCGGTGTCCAGGACGCCCTGACCCGCGGCACGCTGCTGGCCCGGGGCGGCGGCCTCGGGTCGGTGATGTGGAACTGGCAGCCGTACGCCCTGGTCGTGATCGCCGTTCTGTCGCTGCTGCTGGCGCAGAGCGCCTTCGACGCGGCCCCGATCGCCATCTCGCTGCCCGCCATCACCGCCGCCGAACCCGTCATCGGGATCGTCCTCGGCGTCTTCGTCTTCGCCGAGCGCCTGCAGATCACCGCGGGCGCGCTGGCCGCCGAGGTGGCGGGGCTGATCATGATCGTCGTCGGGATCACCGTGCTGGGCCGGTCGCCCTATCCCGGCAAGCCGGAACCGGTCGCGTCCGGCGGGGACGGCCCCTCATGATCGCGATCGTCCTCGCGCTGTGCGCCGCGGCCAGCAACGCCCTGTCCTCGGTGCTGCAGCGGCGCGCGGTCCGCGTGGTCGCCCCGGGGGACTCGTTCCGCCTGTCGATCATGCTGGGCCTGCTGCGCAGCCCCGGCTGGCTCCTCGGCATCCTCGCGATGATCGGGGGCTTCCTGTTCCAGGCGGGGGCGCTCACCGTCGGCCAGCTCGCCCTCGTCCAGCCGATCCTGGTGACCGAGCTGCCGTTCACCATGGCGTTTTTGTGGCTGATGCTCGGCAGCCGGCTGGACCGCGACTCCTGGACGGCGGTCGCGGCGCTGACCGTCGGGCTGGCCGCGCTGCTCGCCGCGGCCGACCCGGCGCACGGCACCAGGACGCCCAGCGGCCTCGAATGGGCGATCGCCGTCCTGGTGACGGTCGGGCTGATGGGGTACCTGACGACGGCGGCGCGCCTGGTCGGCGGCGCGCGCCGGGCGGTCATGGTCGGGATCGCCGCCGGGCTGGGGTTCTCCTTCACGGCGGCGCTCATGAAGGAGGCCACCGGCGCCATCTCCCGCGGGGCGACCGCCGTGCTGACCTCGTGGGCCCTGTACGCCATGGTCGCGGCCGGGCTGGCGAGCCTGGTGCTGCTGCAGGACGCCCTGCGCAGCGGCTCCCTGGTCGCCGTGCAGCCGGCGCTCAACGTCTCCGACCCGGTCGCCAGCATCGCCTACGGGGTCGGCCTGTTCGGCGAGTCGATCCGCCTGGGCGGGTGGGTGGTCCTGGAGCTGCTGGGGATCGGCATGATCCTCTACGGCAGCGTCCGCCTGACCCAGTCCCGGCCGCTGCGCGACCACGCCGAGGGCAGGGACTGCGACTGAAGGCCGTCCCGCGCCCCGGGCCGTGCACCGCCCAGCAGCAGCGCCTCGGCGGACGGCTCCGCGAACAGGGCCGCGCCGGCGGACACCAGGCGGGCGCGCTCTTCGGGGTCGGCCAGACGGTCCAAGGCGGCCAGCAGGTCCGCCGGGCCGTCGGCGAGGACGCTCAACCCGTCGCGCACCATGGCGACCGCGCCGTCGCGGCCGTGGCCGGGGATCGGCCGGTAGGAGATCACCGGCAGTCCGGCCGCGAACGCCTCCCGGCAGGTCAGCCCGGCGGCGTTGTCGACCAGGGCGTAGGCGGCGGCCATCAGCGCGGGCAGATCGTCGCGCCAGCCCAGCGCCAGGCCGGGCCGCAGATCGGCAAGGCCGCGGCGCAGCCGCTCGTTGCGGCCGCACAGGACGACGGGGACGTACCGCCCCGAGCGCGCCAGGACTCGGGCGGTTTCGGCCACCTCGCCGACGCCCCACGAGCCGGCCGACACCAGCACCGGCCGGTCCTCCGGCCGCAGGCCCGACAGGGCGCGCGCGGCGCCCGCCCCGTTCCCGGCCGCCGCCGGCCCTCGCCCGGCCCGACGGGCGAACGCCGGGTCGGTGAGAGGGGCGCAGCAGGCCGCAGGCCGCCCGGTCAGCGCGGTCACGCGTCGCGCGGCGGCCCGGGACGGGCACAGGTAGCGGTCGTTGCCCGGGTGCAGCCACATCCGATGCACGGCGAAGTCCGTCAGCAGCACGGTGCACGGCACGTCCAGCCGGCCGCGCTCGCGCAGCCGTCCGGCGGCCTGCGCGGCCACGTGGAAGACGGTGACCACCTCGTCGGGGCGGCGGCGCCGCACCAGCCGCCGCAGGCGCGCGGCGGCCAGAACGGTGAGCGGCGAGTCCCAAGCGCGGTTGTCGCGGCCGTCGCGGGCCGCGGCCGGTCCGGTCGGGGCGCCGCCGCCCGCGCCGGACGGCGGCGGGGGAGCGAAGAACACCCGGTAGATCAGCGCGTAGACCCACGGCGCCGACCGCATCATCCAGCCGTACCACCGGCGCAGGGCGCCGCCCACGCCCAGCGGCAGCAGCTCCAGCAGGTCCACCACCTCCGCGGCGGCGCCCGCCGCCGCGAGCCGCCGGGCCAGCTCGGCGGCGGCGCCGTCGTGCCCGGCGCCCATGCTCGCGCTGACGATCAACACCCTGTGTCGCGCTGGCGTCACGGTCCGGCGTCCCGCAGACTGGGGTGAATGGCCCGCGCCGCGCTGACCTTCGCCATCACCGGCCTGGCCCTGCTGCACGCCGGGCCCGCCGCGTCCTGGCTGCCCGCCGTGCGCCGCCGCCTGCCCGCGCTGGCGGGCGTCGGCCGCGCCGGGCACGTCGCCCTGACCTTCGACGACGGACCGGACCCCCGGTCGACCCCGCTCTTCCTCGACGAGCTGCGGCGGCTCGGCTGCCGGGCCACCTTCTTCGTGCTCGGCGACATGCTCCGGCGGCGGCCCGAGCTCGGCCGCCGGATCGTCGCCGAGGGGCACGAGATCGCGGTGCACGGCTGGCACCACCGCAACTCTCTGCTGACCCGCCCCGGCAGGGTGACGGCGGAGCTCGGCCGCACCGTCGACCTGGTCGCCGCCGTCACCGGGACCGAACCGCTCTGGTACCGCCCTCCCTACGGTGTGCTGAGCGCCGAGGCGCTGGCAGGGGCCCGCCGTCACGGGCTCCGACCGGTGCTGTGGACCGCGTGGGGGAAGGACTGGGTCTCCACGGCGACGCCCGCGTCGGTCCTCGCCGCGCTCGCCCCCGGCCTCCACGGCGGGGCCACCGTCCTGCTTCACGACTCCGACTGCACCTCCGCTCCGGGGTCCTGGCGGGCGGCGCTCGGCGCCCTGCCCGGCCTCGTGGCCCGCTGCGCCGACCTGGGACTGCAGGTGGGGCCGCTGCGCGAGCACGGCGTCCTCTGACGCGACGGTCCGGGGCGCAAAGCGACGGGCTCGTCACCCAACGTGTCGGCGCTTCATCCGTCTGCCCGGACACCCGCCGCCCCAAACCGCCGCCTCCGCCCGACGGCGCCCCGGCGAGGTGGAGATCGCGTCAGTCCGGGGAGACCGCGCTGCCCGGGACGGCGTCCCCGTCGGGGGCGTGCTCGGGAAGCACCGGTTCGATCCGGAACATCGACGGCATGCTCGACGTGCGGGAGCGGTCGCGTCCGGCGACGCCGGCCAAGGCCGCGATCAGGTCGCGGGCTGTGATCAGGCCGATGAGGTCGCCGCGCTCGCCCGTCACGATGACGTGGTCGCGTTCGGCCGCGAGCATGGCGGCCGCGGTCCGCGCGAGCGTGGCGTCCGGCCGCACGCACGCGGGGCCGCGGCGCGGCAGCAGCGCGGCGACGGACCGGCGGGCGCGCAACGGACCGGACGGCTCCCAGGCGGCGGTGAGCGACGCGGAGTCCAGGACGCCCAGGCAGTGCCCGGTGCCGTCGAGGACCGGCAGGTGGTGGACGCGCGCCCGGCACATCAGCTCCCATGCCATCAGCACGGACTCGTCGGCGGTGACGGTGAGCAGGTCGGTGCTCATCACCTCGGCGGCCGTGCGCTCGTCGGGCGGCCTGCGGACGTTCATGATCCCTCCTGGAGGCGGGCCGCGGCGCGGACCGGCGGGCCGCCGTCCCCGGCGGCCGCGGCGCCCGGGACGCGCGTGACGCGGCGGCCGGTGACCTGCCGCGGCACGACGCGGATGAAGTGGTCCCGCGAGCCCGGCGACCACGGCGACAGCGGCAGCCGCGCCAGGCGGGCGCGTTCGGCGGGCGCCGTCACGGCCCGCGCCGGACCGATCAGCGTGACCGACCAGCCGGTGCGGGTCGCCGCGTCGAACTGGTCCGCCTCGAACGCCACGATGGCGCCGCGGGTCGCGGCGGCCAGCTTGGAACCGGGCATGGTCCGGATGACCACGCTGTCGTCGCCGTCGAGGACGAAGTTGACCGGCTGGATCGCCGGCAGCGCCCGATCGGTGAACACGATCCTGCCGATCGGCACCGACCGCATCAGGTCCAGACATTCCCGCGGGCCGAGGATCTGCAGCCCGTCGCTCTCGCGCCTCATGCCTCCACACTCGCCCGCCGCCCGCCCGCGGCGGCAGAGGCGAACGTCACACACCGAGGGGCGGCGCGCCGCCGGACGTCCCCGCCGGCACGGACCTTCGCCCCTGCCGGGGCGGCTTTCGCGAATGGTGCGATTGCCGTGCGCGACCGCGGGGAGGGAGGGAGAGTCCGGCCGACGCGGCGCGCCCGGCGGCCGGGCGGCGGGACGGCCGCCGCCCGCCGCGCGCACCCGACGAGGCGCCGCACGCACCCGACGAGGCGAAGGACGACCGCCATGACACGAGCCCGCGCGCTGACCGACCGCGACCTGGACCTGATCGACGCGTACTGGAGGGCGGCGAACTACCTGTCGGTCGGGCAGATCTACCTGCTCGACAACCCCCTGCTGCGCGAGCCGCTGCGCGCCGAGCACGTCAAACCGCGGCTGCTCGGCCACTGGGGCACCACACCGGGGCTGAACTTCTGCTACGCCCACCTCAACCGCGTGATCAAGGCCCGCGACTTGAACATGATCTACATCATGGGGCCGGGGCACGGCGGCCCGGCGGCCGTCGCCAACGCCTGGCTCGAGGGCGCCTACAGCGAGGTGTACCCGCACGTCCCGCAGGACGCCGCGGGCATGGCGCGGCTGTTCCGGCAGTTCTCCTTCCCCGGCGGCGTGCCCAGCCACGTCGCGCCGGAGACGCCCGGGTCCATCCACGAGGGCGGGGAGCTCGGGTACGCGCTGGCGCACGCCTACGGCGCGGCGTTCGACAACCCCGACCTGGTGGTGGCGTGCATCGTCGGCGACGGGGAGGCCGAGACCGGCCCGCTGGCGGCCGGCTGGCACTCCACCAAGTTCCTGGACCCGGTGCGCGACGGGGCCGTGCTGCCGATCCTGCACCTGAACGGCTACAAGATCGCCAACCCGGCGGTGCTGGCCCGCATCCCCGACGAGGAGCTGCTGTCCCTGCTGCGCGGCTACGGCCACCGGCCGATCATGCTGAGCGGCGACGAGCCCGCGGACATGCACCGGGCGATGGCCGCCGCGCTGGACGAGGCGCTCGACGAGATCGCCCGCATCCAGGCCGCGGCCCGCTCCGGCGCGCTCACCGAGCGGCCCCGCTGGCCGATGATCGTGCTGCGCACCCCGAAGGGCTGGACGGGCCCCAAGGAGGTGGACGGCCTCCCGGTGGAGGGCACGTGGCGGTCCCACCAGGTGCCGCTGGCGGGCGTACGGGACGACCCCGAGCACCTGGCGATGCTCGAGGCGTGGCTGCGGTCGTACCGGCCCGAGGAGCTGTTCGACGCCGACGGCCGTCCGGTCCCGGCGCTGCGCGGCTGCGCCCCGGCGGGGGAGCGGCGGATGAGCGCCAACCCGCACGCCAACGGCGGGCTGCTGCTGCGGCCCCTGAACCTGCCCGACTTCCGCGCCTTCGGCGTCGCCGTCGACAAGCCCGGCCAGACCTCGACCGAGCCCACCCGGGCGCTCGGCGCGTACCTGCGCGAGGTCGTGGCCGCCAACCCCGACAACTTCCGGATCATGGGCCCGGACGAGACCGCGTCCAACCGGCTCGGCGCGGTGTTCGAGGCCACCGACCGGGTCTTCACCGGCGAGCGGTACGGCACCGACGAGCATCTGGGCCCGCGCGGCCGCGTCATGGAGGTGCTCAGCGAGCACCTGTGCCAAGGCTGGCTGGAGGGCTACCTGCTGACCGGGCGGCACGGGCTGTTCAACAGCTACGAGGCGTTCGTCCACATCGTCGACTCGATGTTCAACCAGTACGCCAAGTGGCTGAAGGTCACCCGGCGGCTGCCGTGGCGGCGCCCGGTCGCCTCGTTCAACTACCTGCTGTCGTCGCACGTGTGGCGCCAGGACCACAACGGCTTCACCCACCAGGACCCCGGCTTCCTCGACGTGGTGATGAACAAGAAGCCCGAGATCATCCGGGTGTACCTGCCGCCGGACGCCAACACCCTGCTGTCGGTCGCCGACCACTGCCTGCGCTCGCAGGACCTCGTCAACGTCATCGTCGCGGGCAAGCAGCCGTCCCCGAACTGGCTGCCGATGGACGACGCCGTCCTGCACTGCGCCCGCGGCATCGGCATCTGGGAATGGGCCAGCACCGACGGCGGCGGCGACCCCGACGTGGTGCTGGCCTGCGCCGGCGACGTGCCCACGCTGGAGACGCTGGCGGCGGTGGACCTGCTGCGGCGGTTCTTCCCCGAGCTGCGGGTCCGGGTGATCAACGTGGTCGACCTGATGCGGCTGCAGCCGCCCTCCGAGCACCCGCACGGGCTCAGCGACGCCGAGTTCGACGCGCTGTTCACCGTCGACAAGCCGATCATCTTCGCCTTCCACGGCTACCCGTACCTGATCCACCGGCTCGCCTACCGCCGCGCCGGGCACCCCAACCTGCACGTGCGCGGCTACAAGGAGGAGGGCACCACCACGACGCCGTTCGACATGGTCATGCTCAACGACTTGGACCGCTACCACCTGGTCATGGACGTCATCGACCGGGTGCCGTCGCTGGGCGGGCGGGTCGCGCACGTCCGCCAGCGCATGACCGACCAGCGGCGGGTGATGCGCGCCTACACGCGCGAGCACGGCGAGGACGCGCCCGAGATCCGCGACTGGACCTGGCCCTACTAGGAGCCGCCCCGCCGCCACGAGTCCCGCGAGGGGAGCCGCGATGCGGATACTGACCGTCAACCCCGGATCCAGCAGCCTCAAGCTGAGCCTGCTGGACGACGACGACACCCCGCTGGCCCGTGCCGAGCTCGCCACCGGAGACGGGGGACGGCAGGCCGAGCGCCTGGCCGCCGCGGTCGCGCGGATGCCCTCGCCGGACGCGGTGGGGCTGCGGTTCGTGCACGGCGGCCGCGACCTCACCGAGCCGGTGGTGATCGACGAACGGGTCACCAAGCGGCTGTACGAGCTGACGGACCTGGCGCCCGTGCACCAGCCGCTGTCGCTGTACGCGCTGGGCGAGATCGGCCGCGCCCTGCCCGGCGTCCCGGTCGTCGGCTGCTTCGACACGGCCTTCCACGCGCGCCTGCCGGACGCCGCCGCGACCTACGCCGTCCCGGCCGAGTGGCGCGAACGCCACGGCCTGCGCCGGTACGGCTTCCACGGCCTGTCCTACGCCTACGCCACCCGGCGCGCCGGGCAGCTGCTGCGCGCCGACCCGGCGACGCTGCGCATGGTGATCTGCCACCTGGGCTCCGGCGCCTCGCTGGCGGCGGTGGCCGGCGGCCGCTCGGTCGACACCACGATGGGGTTCACCCCGCTGGAGGGCCTGGTGATGGCGGGCCGCGCCGGAAGCATCGACCCCGGGATCCCGCTGTGGCTCATCCGCCACGGGCTGTCCGCCGAGGAGATCAACGACGCGCTCGAGCACCGCTCGGGGCTGCGCGGCCTCGCGGGCACCGGCGACATGCGGCGGCTGCGGGCGCGGGCCGCCGAGGGCGACGAGACCGCGGCCTTCGCGCTGGACGTCTACCACCACCGCCTGCGCGCCTGCGCCGCCGCCATGGCGGCCGCGCTGGGCGGCCTGGACGCGCTGGTCTTCACCGGCGGCGTCGGCGAGCACGACGCCGAGACGCGCCGCCGCCTCGGCGAGGACCTGCGCCACCTCGGCGTCGCCGTCGACCCGCAGGCCAACGCCGCCGCCCGCGGCGACGCCGAGATCACCGCCGGGGACGCCCTCGTGCGCACCCTCGTGGTCACCTCCCGGGAGGACCTGGAGATCGCCGCGGGAGTGCGCGCCGCCCTGTCCGCCGCGTGACGGGAGCCGCCCGGGCGGCTCGTCCGGGGCGTACTCGGCGCCCGGCGGCCGCCGCCGCTCGAGACCTGGGATCAGGCGGGCCGGTCGCGACTCCAGGCGGCGCTCGCCGGGGCCCGCTCACTGGTTCGTGGACGCGGGGGCGGAGGCCGGGATGCGCCGGCCGGAGAAGATCCGCGGGGTGATGCGGACGAAGTGCTCGCGTTCGCCCGGGGCCCACGGGCGCAACGGCAGCCGGCGCAGCTTCTCCAGCTCGTCGGGCTCGGTGACGACGCGGGCCTGTCCGACGACCACGACCGACCAGCCGGTCCGGGACTCGACGTCGAAGTCGTCGGCCTCGAAGGCGACGACGGCGTTGCGCACCGCAGCGGCGAGCTTGGACCCGACGGAGGTGCGGATCACCACGTCGCCGTCCACCAGCGCGAAGTTCACCGGTTGGACGGCGGGCAGGGCCCGGTCGGTGAACACGATGCGGCCCACGGGCGCGCTCGCCAACAGCGACCGGCACTGGGCGGTGTCCAAGATCTCCAGTCCGCTGCGATCAAGAGGCATGCGCCCCAGCCTGCTCTCCGCCCCGGAGCGCGAACCAGGGGCGAAGGTCCCTGGATCGGCGTCCGGAGCCGGGGGCGGCGTACGGTGCGGCGACGCGGCGGACTCGGGAGACTCGCCCGTCTCGCGGGTCGGCCCCGCGGCCGGCGCCGGGCGGTCAGCGGTCGCGTCCGCCATCGGCGCGCTCCGACTTCAACTGCGCGGCCAGCGCGGCGGCCTGCGTGCGGCGGCTCATGCCGAGCTTGGCGAAGAGGTTGGACACGTAGTTCTTGACCGTCTTCTCGGCCAGGAACATCCGTTCGCCGATCTGCCGGTTGGTCAGACCCTCGCCGATCAGCTCCAGGATCTGCCGCTCCTGGTCGGACAGGGCGGCCAGGGGGTCCTTGCGCTCCTGGCGTTCGCGCAGCCGGCGCAGCATGCGCTGGGTGCTGCGGGGATCCAGCAGCGACTGGCCGGAGGCGACGGTGCGGACGGCGCCGACCAGGTCCGAGCCGTGGATCTGCTTGAGCACGTAGCCGGCGGCGCCGGCCATCACGGCGTCGAACAGCGCGTCCTCGTCGTCGAAGGAGGTCAGCATCAGGCAGGCGACCTCGGGCATGGCCGAGCGGATCTCCCGGCAGACGCTCACCCCGTCGCCGTCGGGGAGCCGCACGTCCAGGACGGCCACGTGCGGGCGGGCGGCGGGGATGCGGGCCAGCGCCTGCTCGGCCGAGCCCGCCTCGCCCACGACCTCGATGTCGTCCTCGGCCGACAGCAGCGCGGCGACGCCGCGCCGGACCACCTCGTGGTCGTCCACGAGAAAAACCCGGACAATTTCCTTTTTATCGGCCGTTGGACCTGCCATGACACCAATCCTCTAGTCTCTAACTGTCCACTGTTCGACGCTAACCGCGCGGCGAACGCTCCGAAAGCACCAAGGTCCCCGATGGTCGGGACCAAGGTCCCGAATGCCGACGGCGGGCCCGGTCGAGGAATGCTGATCCCGTGATCGACGACGGCTCCCGCGCCGAGGCGGCACTGCCGATGCTGCGGCAGCTGCGGCTGGACGATCTGCTGGCCGAGCTGCAGGCGCGGCTGGAGACGGCGCGCGCCACCCGCGACCGGGTGCACGCCCTGCTGGAGGCGGTCGTCTCCGTCGGCGGCGAGCTGGACCGCGACTGCGTGCTGCGCCGGATCGTCGAGGCCGCCACGGCGCTGGTCGACGCCCGCTACGGCGCCCTCGGCGTGATCGGCGAGGAGGGCGAACGGCTCGTGGAGCTCGTCACCGCGGGCATGACGGACCGCGAGATCGGGGCGATCGGGTGCCGTCCGCGCGGGCACGGCGTCCTCGGCCTGCTCATCAAGGAACCGTGCGCGCTGCGGCTGGCGGATTTGAGCCGGCATCCCGAGTCGTGCGGTTTCCCGCCGCACCATCCGCCGATGCGCACGTTCCTGGGTGTGCCGATCCGGGTCCGGGACGAGGTGTTCGGGAACCTGTATCTGACCGAGAAGGCGGGCGGGGCGCAGTTCGACGAGGACGACGAGGCGGTGGTGACGGCGCTGGCCACGGCCGCCGGGGTGGCGATCGAGAACGCCCGCCTGTACGAGGAGACCCGGCGCCGGGAGCGCTGGCTGAAGGCGTCGGCGGAGGTGTCCACGGCGCTGTTGTCGGGCACGGACCCGCGCGACGTGACCGACCTGGTCGCCCGCCGCGCCCGCGAGATCGCCGACGCCGACCTGGCCGCGGTGTGGCTGGCCGACCGCGAGTCGGGCGACCTTCGGGTGGAGGCCGCCGAGGGCGCGCACGCCGACGAGGCGCGCGGCCTGCGCCTGCCGGCGGACCAGGCCGCCTGCGACTGCGCGCCCGGCCGCGTGTACCGCAGCGGCGTCACCCTGCGCCTGGAGGACGGCCGGTCGGCGCCGTGGAGCTCCGACATGCCCGGCTTTCTCCGGGACGGCTCTGTCCTGACCGTCCCGCTCGGACTGGGAGCCTCGGCCCGCGGGGTGATCGCGCTGGTCAATGCGCCCGGCGCCGTCGCGTTCAGCGATGCCACCCAGCGGTTGCTGGAGGCGTTCGCGGGGCAGGCGGCGGTGGCGTTGGAGCTGGCCGACCGGCGCCGCGACGCCGAGCGCC
>PVNI01000008.1 GCA_003001795.1 Actinomadura viridilutea
TGTCGGCGCCTCCCAAGGAGGAGGTCAAGGTCGGCATCTCCATCCTGGAGTCCCTCGGCCTGCGGCAGCGCGGCCTGGAGATCGTGTCCTGCCCGTCCTGCGGCCGGGCCCAGGTGGACGTCTACAAGCTCGCCGACGAGGTCACCGCCGGGCTGAAGGACTTCCCCGCCCCGCTGCGCGTGGCCGTGATGGGCTGCGTCGTCAACGGCCCCGGCGAGGCCCGCGAGGCCGACCTGGGCGTCGCGTCCGGCAACGGCAAGGGCCAGATCTTCGTCAAGGGCCAGGTCGTCAAGACCGTCCCCGAGTCCCAGATCGTCGAGACCCTGATCGAGGAGGCCATGCGCCTCGCCGAGGAGATGGGCATCGACATCGACGAGGACGGCTCCGCCGCCGGCCCCCAGGTCATCGTCGGCTGACCCGAGCCGTCGGCGGCCGGGAGCGGTGCGCCTGCGGCAGATCAGGCCGAGATTTCCTCACTTTGGTTTCTCTCAGCGCACGCATTACGCACCGGGAATCTCCAGGGCGGCCTGAGACAACCGTCTGAGTAGGGAGCGGCGTGCCCGCGGACGACGCGGGCGCGCTGCTCCTTGTCGTATTCGCATCCGGTTTCCACGTCTTCGCCTGCGGTTCCGCGTCGCATCCGCGGCGGCCCTGTTGACGGGGATCTGCGGCGCGGTTGGTCCCGTCTTGGCGAGCGGCCCGCGCGGGTCGGCCGTTGATCGCGCGACGGTGAAGGCGCGGTGCGGCCATGTTGATCACGACCCGGGCGCGGGCAGAGACGCCGCTGCGCCCCGATGCGGCACGGGATTCGGGGCGCCGGAAATGGACGGCGGCCTGCGGAGTTTTCGAGATTTGTCACGATTGTGCATCACTCACTATGAGATCTCCCGTCGCACATGTCTCGATCGTCAAGATTTCTCCGTTATGCCGCATGGTGGGCTCAACGCGGAGCCCGCGCGGAAGAGGGAGGATCCGTGAGGAGACTCGTACTGATCGCCGCGGCGCTGAGCACCGGCATCGCCGGCACCGCGGCGGCGGCGTCGGCGGACACCGGGGCCGCGGCACGACAGAAGATCGCGTGGACGGCGTGCCCGGACAATGATCCGATTCTGGGCGGCGCGCTCAAAGGCCTGGAGTGCGGCACGATCGAGGTGCCCCTGGACTACTCCCGGCCGCACGGCAAGAAGATCAAGCTGGCGCTGACGCGGGCCAGGGCCGCCGACACCGCGCGGTACGAGGGGATCGTCCTGCTCAACCGGGGCGGCCCCGGCGGGTACGGACGCGACCTGCCGGCCCGGTTCACCGATCCCGCCAACGGCCTGCCCAAGGAGATCTCCGCGCGGTACGACTGGATCGGCTTCGACCCGCGCGGCGTCGCGGCCAGCGAACCGCAGATCTCCTGCGATCCGACTTACCTCTACCCCGGCAGGGCGAGGCCGGACTACGTGCCCGCCGACCTCGCCGAAGAGGCGGCGTGGGTGAAGAAGGCCAAGGCGTTCGCCGACAGCTGCGGCGCCAAGTACGGCGACACGCTCCGGCACATCACGACGAAGAACGTCGCCCGGGACATGGACGCCATCCGGGCCGCGCTGGGCCAGAGGCAGACCAGCTACTTCGGCTACTCCTACGGCACCTACCTGGGCTCGGTGTACGCGTCGATGTTCCCGCACCGCGTCAAGCGCATGGTGCTCGACAGCGTGGTGCGCCCCAGCGGCGTGTGGTACGAGGACAACCTCGATCAGAACGAGGCGTTCCAGAAGCGCGCCGAGATCTTCTTCGACTGGATCGCCGACTGGGACTCGGTCTACCACCTCGGCACGACCGGTGAGGAGGTCGCCGCCAACTACCGCAAGGGCCGCGACAAGATCAAGAAGGCCCCGGTGGACGGCAAGATCGGCCCGTCGGAGTACGACGACATCTTCCTGCCGGACGGCTACCGCGACTACACCTGGCCCGCGCACGCCCGGGCGCTGGCGGACTGGGTGCTGCGCGACGACCCGTCCGGACTGCGCGACAACTTCGCCGAGCCCGCCTGGCTCGATCAGAACGGCTACGCGATCTACACGTCGGTCGAGTGCGCGGACGCGCCGTGGCCGCGCAACTGGCTCCGCTGGCACGCCGACCACTCCCGCCAGTACCGGCACGGCGCCACGTTCCTGACCTGGGGCAACGCCTGGTACAACGCGCCGTGCGCGTTCTGGCCGGTCAAGAGCGGCACCCCGCAGCGGATCGGGGCGGGCGCGGACGGCCCGGCGATGCTGATCCTCCAGCCGGAGAACGACGCGGCGACCCCGCTGCCCGGCGCCTACGAGGTGCACCGGCTGTTCCCGACGTCGCGGATGGTGCTCGAGCTGGGCGGCAACAACCACGGCGCCTCCATCTCG
Organism: Actinomadura viridilutea; assembly: GCA_003001795.1. GTDB lineage: Bacteria > Actinomycetota > Actinomycetes > Streptosporangiales > Streptosporangiaceae > Spirillospora > Spirillospora viridilutea. The sequence continues at coordinate 2,385 of PVNI01000008.1, forward strand.
GCCAACCGCAACCAGTGCATGAACGACCACGTCGCGGCGTTCCTGAGGGACGGCACCCTCCCCGCGTCCAGGAAGGGCGCCGACGCGTTCTGCAAGGCCAACCCCGCGCCGAACCCCACCGAAGCCGCGGCGCAGACCACCGCCGCCACGAAGGCCGCGACACGCACCGACGTCGCGGTCGTCCGCTGAAAGCCCCAGGGCCCCGTTCCCCGCGCCGGAACGGGGCCCTGTCCCGTCCAACCGCCCATCCCGAGGGGGTCTGTTGAGAAGGCTCGCAGTCATCACGGCCGTCACGGCGCTCGGCGTCGGCGGCGGCGCGGTCGTCGCCAGCGCCGGGACCCAGTCCCCGGCGTCCCGGACGGCCGCCCGTCCCGCGGCCGGCACCCTGTCCTGGGGCGAGTGCCCCACCGATGTGACCGGCGGCGCGTACCTGGCCGACGCCGAGTGCGCGCAGCTCCAGGTGCCGCTCGACTACACCAAGCCGAACGGCCGGAAGATCTCGATCGCGGTGTCCCGGGTCCGGGCCACCGACACGGCGAACTACCAGGGCGTGCTGATCGCCAACCCCGGCGGCCCCGGCGGCTCCGGGCTGTACCTGTCGGGCGGGCTGGCCAGGTGGCTGCCCCCCGAGGTCGCGGCCAAGTACGACATCATCGGGTTCGACCCGCGCGGCGTGGAGTCCAGCAAGCCCGCGCTGAGCTGCATCCCGGACTACTCCGACCCGGTGCGGCCGGACTACGTGCCGAGCAGCCCGAAGGACGAGCTGGTCTGGCTGGCGCGCTCGAAGAAGTACGCCGACGCGTGCGCCAAGAAGTACGGCTGGATGCTGCCGCACATGCGCACCACCGACTCGGCGCGCGACATCGATGAGATCCGCAAGGCGCTCGGCGCCGAGCAGATCAGCTACTACGGCTTCTCGTACGGCACCTACCTGGGCGCGACGTACGCCACGCTGTTCCCGCGCCACGTGAAGCGGATGGTGTGGGACGGCAACGTCGACGTCCGCGAGGTCTGGTACGGCGGGCAGCTCAAGCAGAACGAGGCGTTCGAGCGCAACATGAAGCTGTGGTGGGCGTGGACGGCCAAGTACGACGCGCTCTACCACCTCGGCACGACCGGCGCGGAGGTCGAGAAGACCTACTACCGCATCCGGGCGGAGGCCAAGAAGTCCCCGATCGGCGGCAAGGTCGGCCCGTCGGAACTGGACGACATCGTGCTCAGCGCCGGATACCACACCGGCTGGTACATCCCGCTCGCCGAGGCGCTGTCGGCGTGGGCGGCGAACAAGGACGCCCGGCCGCTGCTGGACCTCGTCAGCGAGGGCGGCGGCGACAACGGCTTCGCCGTCTACAACGCCGTGCAGGCCGTCGACGCGCCGTGGCCGCCCAAGTGGAAGACCTGGCACAACGACGCGGTCCGCCAGTACAACAGCGGCATCCGCTTCAACTCCTGGTCCAACACCTGGTTCAACGCGCCGATCCACTTCTGGCACGCCGAGAGCGGACGCGCGTTCAAGGTCGGCGACAAGCACAAGAAGGTGCCCGGCTTCCTGCTGGTGCAGTCCACGCTGGACGCGGCCACCCCGTACCCGGGCGGTCCGCAGATGCGCAAGCTGTTCCCGTCCGCGCGGCTCATCGCCGAGGAGGGCGGCAAGACGCACTCCAACACCCTCAACGGCAACGCCTGCCTGGACGACCGGGTCGCGGCGTACCTGAACGACGGCACGCTGCCGGCCCGCAAGCCGGGGCAGGGCGCGGACGTCACCTGCCAGGCCGACCCGCGGCTGAACGACCCGAACCCGAACGCCGTCAAGGCCGCGACGGCGCCGCAGGGCAAGGACGTGCTGATCGGACGTCCGTGATCCCGTGACGCCGGGCGGCGCTCCCGGTGCTCCCGGCGCCCATCGATCAGGCGGCGCCCGCGGGCCGCTCGGCCGGCCCGCGGGCGCCGCCTTTGCCGGTATATCTGCGGGAATCGCGCTATTCCGTCGCTGCCGGGCGGGGACGTGCTCGCCCTGTAGACAAACGAGAGTGCGCAATGTCTTCGCTACGGGTGGGGCGACGGCCGGCGGGGCCGTCAAAGGCGCCGCCGCCGCGGCGGCCGCCGCGGCCCTCGCCCTCACCGTCATCGCCCCGCTGCCCGCGACCGCGTCGATCGGCGCGCCGCCGCGCGTCTCCTGGCGCCCGTGCCCGGACGACGACCCGGTGCTCAAGGACAAGCTGCGCGGCCTGGAGTGCGGCACGCTGGCCGTCCCGCTCGACCACGCCCGGCCGCGCGGCACGAAGATCAGGCTCGCGCTGACCCGGATCAGGCACACCTCCCGCGCCTTCCAGGGCGTGGTGATCCTCAACCGCGGCGGTCCCGGCGCCCATGGCCGCGACCTGCCGCGCTTCGTCACCGGCATGCTGCCCGCGAGCGTGGTCGCGCAGTACGACTGGATCGGCCTGGACCCGCGCGGCGTCGGCGCCAGCCGGCCCGCGCTGGTCTGCGACCGCGACTACCAGGACCCCGGGCGGCCCCGTCCCGCCTACGTGCCGCGCAGCGGCGCCGAGGAGCGCGCCTGGAGGCTGCGGGCCCGCCGGTTCGCCGACGACTGCGCCCGGCGCTACGGCTCGATCCTGCCGCACATGGGCACCGCGGACGCCGCCCGCGACATCGACTACGTCCGCGCCGCCCTCCGCCAAAAGAAGATCACGTACTTCGCCTACTCGTACGGGACCTACCTGGGCGCGGTGTACGCGTCGATGTTCCCGCACCGCGTCCGGCGGATGGTGCTCGACAGCGTGGTGCGTCCCAGCGGGGTGTGGTACGGCACCAACCTCTCGCAGAACGTGGCGTTCGAGAAGACCATCGGCCTGTTCTTCTCGTGGGTCGCCCGCAACCACAGGACCTACAGGCTGGGACGCACGCGCAAGGCCGTGGCCGAGGCCTACTCCAAGGTGCGGAAGGAGCTCGCGACCAGGCCCATCAACGGCCGCGTCGGCCCGTCGGAACTGGACGACGCGTTCCTGGCCGACGGCTACAACGACCGCACCTGGCCGTCGCACGCCAAGGCGCTGTCGGACTACGTCGTCCGGCGCTCGCCGAAGGCGCTGGGAGCCGTCTGGCACGAGCCGACGTGGCTCGACCAGAACTCCTACACCGTCTACAACGCCGTGCAGTGCCGCGACGCCGCCTGGCCGAGGACGTGGACCCGCTGGCATGCCGACTCCTGGCGGCTCTACACCGAGGGCTACCGTTTCGAGACCTGGAGCAACACCTGGTACAACGCGCCGTGCGCGTACTGGAGCGTGCGCGGGGGGCCGAAGCCCGTGGTCCGCGACGCGCCCGAGCTGCCGCCGATCCTGCTCATCGCGGCGACCAGGGACGCCGCCACCCCGTATCCCGGCGCGCTGGAGGTGCACCGGCTGTTCTCGCGCTCCCGGCTGATCACGCAGACCGGGGGCATGAACCACGGGGTCTCGCTGGCCGGCGACCGGTGCGTGGACCGGGCCGTCGCCGCCTACCTCGCCACCGGCGCGCTGCCGCCGTCGCGCAGCGGTCCGGACCTGTCGTGCCGGGCCCCCGCGCCGCCGAAGGCCGGCGGCGGCCGGCGGGAGCAGGGCGCCGCCTCCGAGGACCGGTGGCCGGAAGAGGAGCCCGCGACCCCGGCCGAGGGGCGGACGTCATAGGCTTGTCACGTGGTGCTGACGAACGCGGCCTCCGCGGGGCGGCCGCTGCCCTCAGGGGGCGGATGACGCCATGCGCATGCTCGGGTCGCTGCCGGTACGGGTCCTCGACGACCGCCACCGGGACGAGGTGCTGGCCATCCTCGACGCCGACCCGGTGACCAACGTCTTCGTCGGCTCGCGCGTGCACGCCTCCGGGCTCGACCCCGGCCGCCTCGGCGCGCAGATGTGGGGGTATCTGAGGGACGGACGCCCGACCGCGCTGTGCTACTCCGGCGCCAACCTCATCCCCGTCAACGCCGACTCGGCGGCCGTGCGGGCGTTCGCCGAGCGGGCCCGCGCGCAGGGCCGCCGCTGCTCGTCGATCGTCGGCCCGATCGACGCGGTGAGCGAGATGTGGGAGATCCTCGAACCGTACTGGGGGCCGCCCCGGGCGATCCGCTCCGTCCAGCCGGTCATGTCCACCTCGACGATGCCGCCCGTGCCGGCCGACCCCCATGTGCGCCGGGTGACCATGGAGGACTTCGACCTGGTCTACCCCGCCTGCGTGGCGATGTTCACCGAGGAGGTGGGCGTCTCGCCGCACGCCGGCGACGGCGGCGTGCTCTACCGCGCGCGGGTCGCCGAGCTGATCCGGGCGGGCCGGGCGTTCGCCCGCATCGAGGACGGCCGGGTGATGTTCAAGGCCGAGGTGGGCGCCGTCACCCCCCACGCCTGCCAGGTGCAGGGCGTGTGGGTGCCGCCGGACCTGCGCGGCCGCGGACTGTCGGTGGGCGGCATGGCCGCGCTGGTCGAGGAGTGCCTGCGCAGCATCGCCCCGACCGTGTCGCTGTACGTCAACGACTACAACGCGCGGGCGCGCGCCGCGTACCGGCGTGTCGGCTTTGTGGAGGTCGGCACGTTCATGTCGATTCTTTTCTGACCGGGCGGTACCGCCCGATAGCATCCGGCCGTGGAGTTCGCCGGGGCGTTGCGGCAGGCCATCCACGGCAGCGGCCTGACCCTGGAGCGCGTGCGCCACCGCTTGGCCCGTCGCGGCGTGTCGGTCAGCGTGGCGACGCTGAGCTACTGGCAGCGCGGGCGCAGCCGCCCGCGCTCCCGCGCGACCGTGGCGGCCTTAGAGGAGGTCCTGCAGGTGCCCGCCGGGACGCTCACCGGCCTGCTGGACGCGCCCGGGGGGCGGGGCGGCTCCGGCGCCGGACGCGGCGGACCCGCGGGCCGGGGCGACCGCCCCGACCGGGTGCAGGCCGCCGCAGACCTGTGGCCCGATCCCGAGCGGTACGCGCGCGTGGTCGGGCAGCTCGACCGCTCGGTCGACCACCGGCTCGAACGCCTGAGCGTCCACGACGTGTACCGGCTGGACGCCTCGCGCCGCCCCCGGTCCCTGGCGGTGCGCGAGGTGCTGCGCGCAGTCGGCGACGATGTCGACCGCGTCGTGTGCGTCCACCCCTTGGACGTCCCGGAGGAGGCGGAGGACCGCCGCGCGGACGGGGCGCCTCCGGCGGAGCTGACCGGCCTGCGGTACTGCCGTGCCGGGCGGATCCGCGCCGAGGCCGGGCTGATGGCGTTCGAGCTGGTCCTGGACCGCGTCCTGGCGGCGGGGGACACCGCCGTCGTCGAGTACGAGCTGGTCCTGCCCGCCGACGGGCCGCCCGGCGCGGACTACCGCAGGCGGTTCCCGCGGCCCGTGCGCGACTATCTCGCGGTCGTGCAGTTCCACGCGGAAACGTTCCCGGCGCGCTGCTACGGCTTCTACCAGGAGACCGGCGACGCGCCGCGGGAACGGCTCGGCGAACTGTGGATCGGTGCGTCCGGCAGCGCCCACATCGCCGTCGGGGCGGTCCGGCGCGGCATCCTGGGCGTCGAATGGGAATGGGACTGACCGCGCCGCCCGCATTGCGGCGCCGCCCGGGAAACGCGCGAACCGCGACGTCACGTCGCCAAACGCGGCTCACGCATCCGCGACGAAATCGTTATTCAGAGCCCTCGATGTGAATTTCGAGGTGCCCTCGAAATCATTGACGGGCGTTCCGCGCGAAACCGAAGATGCCATCGATTCCCAGTCCCCCGCATACATGGAGAATCGATGAGACGACGTACCCTGCCTCTCGCCGTCCTCGCGGCCGCCCCCCTCGTCATGGCGAGCGCCCTACCCGCGGGCGCGGCCCCCGCCGCCCCCGCCGTCCCGGTCACGATGGCGGCGTCCGGCCAGGGCATCGCAGGCCAGTACATCGTGACGTTGAAGAAGGGCGTGTCGGTCGACTCGACGGTGGCCAAGCGCGGAATCCAGCCCCAGTACCGGTTCGGCAAGGTGCTGAACGGCTTCTCCGCCAAGCTCACCGACGCGCAGCTGGCCAAGCTGCGCAGGACCCCCGGCGTCGCGTCCATCGAGCAGGACGCCGTCATCAAGGCGGACGCCACCCAGAGCAACCCGCCGTCGTGGGGGCTGGACCGCATCGACCAGACGAACCTGCCGCTGTCGCGCAGCTACACCTACAACGCCACCGGCGCCGGGGTGTACGCCTACATCATCGACACCGGCATCTACACCTCGCACCCCGACTTCGGCGGACGCGCCGCCAACGTCTTCGACGCGTTCGGCGGCAACGGCCAGGACTGCAACGGCCACGGCACGCACGTCGCGGGCACCGTCGGCGGCAGCTCCTACGGCGTGGCCAAGCAGGTCTACCTGCGCGGCGTGCGCGTGCTCGACTGCAGCGGCTACGGCACCACCTCCGGCGTCATCGCCGGGATGAACTGGGTGGCCAGCAACCACACCAAGCCGGCCGTGGCGAACATGTCGCTGGGCGGCGGCTACTCGTCCTCCATCAACTCGGCCGCCAACAACCTGGCCGCCTCCGGCGTGTTCCTGGCCGTCGCCGCGGGCAACGAGAGCACCAACGCGTGCAACCGGTCGCCCGCCAGCGCGGCCAACGTCACCACCGTCGCCGCCAGCACCAGCAGCGACGCCAGGGCGTCCTACAGCAACTACGGCTCCTGCGTGGACCTGTACGCGCCCGGCTCGTCCATCACCTCCACGTGGCTGAGCGGCGGCACCAACACCATCAGCGGCACGTCGATGGCCACGCCGCACGTGACCGGGGTCGGCGCCCTCTACAAGTCGACCTACGGCGACGCCTCGTACAGCACCATCCGCAGCTGGCTGACGAGCAACGCCACCTCCGGCGTGATCAGCGGGAACCCGTCCGGCACGCCGAACCGGCTGCTGAACAAGCGCTCCCTGTGACGGGGTGAGTGGTACCGGGGGTCGCGTGTCCGCCGCATGGCCCATGTGACGGAACCCCGCCGCGCGACCCCTGGCTCGGACCCCGCGACGCCGCCGCGGCGGCGTCGCGGGGTCCTTGTTTTGTGGAGACTTGCCGGTTGGAAAATTCCGGACCGCCGCCTTACATTTACCCCGGCGGTTTTCACACTGCCGTTGTCAAGGCCGATGGCAGGGGGCGCGGCCGTGCGCTTTCTACCGGAGGCCGATGATGACGGTGCAGAGCGTCACGACGGACGACGAGCTCGTCCAGGTGCTGCGGTACGGCCCGTTCAACGTGGCCCTGCACGCCGCGATCCAGGCCCGCGGCCTCAGTCTGGAGGCCGTGCGGCGGCGGCTCGAGGAGCAGGGCATCGCCGTCAGCCTGTCCACCCTCAGCTACTGGCAGCGGGGGCGCACCCGGCCCGAACGCGCCGACTCCCTGCGCGCGGTGCGGGCGCTGGAGGTCATCCTCGGCCTGCCCCGCCACTCGCTGCTCACCCTGCTCCGGCCGGCCGCCGAGCGGTCCGCCGGCCCCTGGCTGCCGGTGGAGGCGCTGTGCCCCGAGCCCGGGGTGCGCGACCTGGTGGACGAGATCGGCGAACGCGGCCAACGCCAGCTCACCGGGCTCAGCCTGCACGACCAGTACATCCTGGGGCCCGACCGGGAGCTGCGCGAGGTGCGCACCCGCGCGGTGTTCCAGGCCCGGCAGCGCGGCGTGGACCGCTGGATCGCCGTCTACCACCACCCCCACGGGCTCCTGCCGACCTCGCGCACCGCGCACGGCTGCCGCTTCGGCCGCGTGCGCATGGACGGCGCCAGCGGCCTGATCGCCGCCGAGCTGCTGTTCGACCGGGCCCTCGGCCGCGGCGAGACCTACCTGCTGGAATACGGGTTCGACTTCGAGGCCGGCGGCCCGCCGGTCACCGAGGAGGGCCGCGGCTTCCGCACCCCTCAGCACGAGTACCTCATCGAGGTGCGCTTCCATCCGTCCGCCCTGCCCGCCCGCTGCTACCGCACCTTCCGCCCCGACGCCCACACGGCCCTGAAGGACACCGCCGACCTGCGCCTGTCGGCCTACCACAGCGTCCACTTCATCGAGTTCGGCATGGCCGCGGGCTACCACGGCATCCGCTGGGAGTGGTCGTGAACCGAACGTCCCGCCGGCAGCGCGCACCGGCGGGACGCGGGCGGACGGCCGGTCACTTGACCAGCAGGTTCAGCAGACGCTCCAGTTCGGCGGCCGGGTCGTCGGTCAGGCCCGCGTGGACGGGACCGGGCTGGACGACGGTGCTGCGCGGGGCGGTGAGCCAGCGGAACCGCCCGCCCGGAGGCTCCTGGGCCGCCTGGCCTGCGGGTTCGCCGCCGCGGCACAGCACGTCCACGGCGTGCAGGGCCTTGCGGACGCCGTCCAGGTCCAGGCGCGGGTCGAGGGCGAGCAGCCGCCGCTCGTCGACGTGCGTGCGGCAGCCCAGGTAGTCCTTCGCCTGGCAGTAGACGACGACGCCCACGTTCATCGACTCCCCGCGCTCCACCCGAGGGACGACGCGCAGCGCGGCGTACTCGAAGACGGCGCCCATCACGCACCGCCCCCGTACGGGCCGCCCAGCCAGCTCGGGCGCTTCTCGCCGCGGCGCGTCGCGGTGTCCGGCTCGTGGTGCGCGACGTCCAGGTCCGGCAGCCAGTCGCGGGGGCGGGCGGCGCGGTCCAGCAGCAGCTCCAGGTAGGCGTCGCGCGCGGCGTCCGGGCCGTCGAAGTGGGGGTCGCCGTCCAGCCAGGGGTCGGGCACCAGGCCGAGGACCTCCCGCAGCAGCCCCTCGGTGATCCGCGGTCCGAGCTCGGCCTCGGCCTCGGCCAGCGCGGTCGCGTGCCGGGTGAGGACGTGGTCGGCGACGTCGTACGGGCCGGAGAACACCCGGGAGGCGTTGGCCCAGGCGTGGTGGAAGTACAGGCTGGCGCCGTGGTCGATCAGCCACACGTCGCCGTGCCAGACCAGCATGTTGGGGTTGCGCCAGCTGCGGTCGACGTTGCCGATGAACGCGTCGAACCACAGCACGCGGGAGGCGAACGCCGGGTCCGGCGTCCAGCCGAGCGGGTCGAAGCCGAGCGAGCCGGGCAGGAAGTCCACGCCGAGGTTCCAGCCGGCGCTGGCCTTGAGGAGGTCCTGCACGTCGGGGTCGGGCTCGTGCCGTCCGATCACCGGATCCAGGTCGATGACCACCTGGTCGGGGACGCGCAGGCCGAGGCGGCGGCCGAGCTCCCCGGCGATCACCTCGGCGATCAGGGCCTTGCGGCCCTGCCCGGCGCCGGTGAACTTCATGACGTAGGTGCCGAGGTCGTCGGCCTCGACGAGGCCCGGCAGCGATCCGCCCTCGCGCAGGGGCGTCACGTATCGGATGGCGGTCACGAGCGGCAGCACGCAAGCACGCTATCCGGTCCGGGCGCCGTTCCGGGAAACCGGCGCCTGCGAGGATGGGGGCATGGCATCCGCGAACACGGGCGAAACCGGCCGACGCAAGGCGTGGTCCGCGCCCGAGCTGGTGGACCTGTCCGTTCCCGTCGTCACGGGCATGCCGGTGTACCCGGGAGATCCGGAGGTGGAGATCAGCGCGGCGCTGACGGCGGCGCGCGACGGGGTGAACGTGCAGCGGGTGCACATGGGGTCGCAGTCCGGCACGCACGTGGACGCGCCCTACCACGTCGACGACGCGCTGCCCCGGCTGGAGGAGGTGCCGCTCGACCGGTTCACCGGCCCGGCGGTGGTCATGGACGCGCGCGGCCTGCCGCCCCGCACCGCGATCGGTCCCGAGGCGCTGCCGGACGGCCTGGCGCCGGGCGTGGTGCTGCTGATCGCGACCGGGTGGTCCGCGCGGTGGGGGAGCGGGGACTACCTGGCGCATCCCTACCCGTCGGCGGAGACGGCCGAGGCGATCGTCGCGGCCGGGGTCCGCACGGTCGGCATCGACGCGCTCAGCGTCGACCGCACCCCGCCGCCCGGCGACGAGGCGTTCTCGCTGGACGCGCACCGCGTGCTGTGCGGCGCGGGCGCGGTGATCGTGGAGAACCTCACCGGGCTGGACCGCCTGCTGGAGGCGCAGGCGGCGGGGCGGCCGGTCGAGGTGTCGATGTTCCCGATCCGCCTGGCGGGGGACGGGGCGCCCGTGCGCGCCGTCGCCCGCCTGGGCTGATCACATCTCCGCGATGACCTCCTCGGCGAAGCGTTCCATGGCGGCGACTTTGAGGGCGAGGCCGTCGCCGTGGCGGGCCTTCTCGTCCGGGGTGGCCAGCCACCAGGGCGCCGTCATGACGCCGGCGACGCCCTGGTCGGCCCACTTGCGGTAGAGGTCGGCGCCGGGCGGGGCGGCGATCGGCGCGATCACCTTGAGGTCGTCCAGCGTGCGGCCGTGCTCGGCCAGGTGGGCGGTGAGGCGGGCGAGCAGGTCGGCGAGCCGGTCCTCGGTGTAGAAGCGGTTGCCGATCCAGCCGTCGCCGATACGGGCGGCGCGACGCAGGGCCGCGTCGCTGTCGCCGCCGACGTACACCGGGACGGGCTCGTCCGGTACGGGCGCGATGCTCAGCGGTCCGAAGTCGTAGAAGGCGCCGTGGTGCTCGACCGTGCCGCCCCGCCACAGCGTCCGCAGGACGGGGATCATCTCGTCCAGGCGCCTGCCGCGCGTGTGGAAGTCCTGCCCGGTCTGCTGGAACTCGTCCTTGCACCAGCCCACGCCGACGCCGAGGATCGTCCGGCCGCCCGACAGGACGGCGGCGGTGGAGACCGCCTTGGCGACGGTGAACAGGTCGCGGGCTGGGGCGACGTAGACGTTGGTGGCGAACCGCACCCGTTCGGTGACCGCCGCCATCGCGCCGATCGCCACCCACACGTCCGGCCAGTGCGTGTCCGGTTCGTACGGAGGCGCGCCGTCGTCGGTGTAGGGGTAGGCGGACTGGTAGTCGGCGTAGAAGAGGTGGTCCGACACCGCCACGGTGTCGTAGCCCAGGCGGTCGGCGGCCCGGGCGAGGCCGAGGTACTCGTGGGTGCCGACGAACGCGGCCCCGAGCCAGAACTCCATGCGCGTCTCCTCCTCCGGCGGCCGGTCAGTCCTGGAACTCGGGGATGACCTTGGTGGCGAACATCTCCAGGTTGCGCTTGACGACGTCGAGCGGCAGGACGCCCTGCTGGCCCTGCATGAACAGGCCGAACCACTCCAGGTCGGGCATGCGGTCGAGCATGCGCTGGATGCCGCGCTTGACGTCGTCCGGGCCGCCGAGCAGGGCCAGCTCCACCTCGCTCATGCGGGCGAAGTCGCCCTTCTCCGGCGTGATGGGCTGGTGCCGGTCGTCCTCCTGCTTGCGCAGCACCTCCAGGTATCCGAAGGGGCCGAAGAACGCGGCGAAGTCCTTCTGCATCCCCTTGCCGTAGATCTCGAGGGCCTCCTCCCTGCTGCCGGCCATGCCGACGACCTTGAGGATGCCGGTGTGCTCGCCGAGCTTGTAGTTCCGCCCGGCCTTGGCGCACTCCTCCTGGTAGAGGCGGGCCTTCTTGGCGTGCTCGTCGGGGTTGGGGGTGAACATCCACGGCAGGATGTCCTCCTGCGCGCAGCGGATGATCGACCGGTCGGAGATGGTGAACGGCTGCCACAGCTCCGGGTGCGGGTTCTGGTAGGGGCGCGGGCACACCGACACCGCGCGGATCACGCCGTCCTCGTCGATCTCTCCGGGGGCGCCGAACGCGCGGGTCCACTCGGCGGCGGGCCAGCCCTCGATCCCGCTGTACGGCGACGGGACCTCGTAGTCGAGGACGTCGCTCTTGTAGCGCAGCGTGTCCTGCGTCCACGCCATCTTCATGATCTTCAGGATCTCGCCGAAGACGTCGAAGTTGCGGGTGTCGGACGCCGAGCCGTCCGAGCGGGCCGCGGCGGTGCGCCAGCGCTGGCCGAGCACGTTCATCCACCGGTTCTGGTAGCCGCGGGCCACGCCGAGGCGCAGCCGCCCCTTGGAGAAGTGGTCCAGCAGGGCGACGTCCTCTGCCGCTCGGATCGGGTCCCAGGCGGGCAGCACGAGCCCGAGCGGCGCCAGCAGGATGCGCTCGGTGCGCGCGGCCAGGTCGGTGAGGACCATCAGCGGGTTGACCGAGAACTCGAAGCCCTCGGAGTGGAAGTGGTGCTCGGTGATCATCAGCGCGTCGAACCCGATCTGGTCGGCGTGCACGGCGATCTCGCGCACCTCGTCCAGCAGCTTCTGGTACGACGCGACGTCGCGGCCGATCGGCCGCCGGGCCTTGGCGTTCTCCTCGGCGGCGTACCCGGATCCGGGGATCTGCGGGTTCATCATGATCGCAAACTTCACGCGGGCATCTCCTTGTCGAGCGGGTCGGGCCTTTCCAGGCCGGCGAGCCAGCCGGTGACGACGAGCAGGAACTCCTCCGGCCGCTCGGCGTGCAGCCGGTGCCCGCCGCCCGGCCAGACCAGGGCGCGGGAGGCGGGATGCTTGAACAGGCCGCGTTCCCATTCCGCCGACCCCGCCTGCGCGTGCGACCAGCACGACAGCACCGGGCAGGCGCGGCGGGCCAGGTAGGCGTCGGCGGCGGGCCGCGCGCCGAACTGGTCGTCGCCGGAGTACATCCCGGCGAACGCCTCGACCAGGGCGCGCGGCGACGTGGCGAGGATCTTGCGGCGGTGGTGCTCCCGCAGCCAGGGCGGGGAGGCGGCGGTGTAGCACCAGGCGTCGTTGGCCAGCGCGGTGCCGTAGGGGTCGGCGCGCAGCCTCTCGACGATCGCGGGGAAGCCGGCGGCGATCTCGGGCGGCTGCCCGTACCCGGGGTCCACGCACACCAGGGCGCGCACCCGGTCGGGCTGCTCCACGGCCAGCGCGCTGACCACCAGGGCGCCCATGGAGTGTCCGACCGCGGTGACGCGCGGCACGTCCAGGCGGTCCAGCAGCCGCACCAGGTCGGCGGCCATGTCGCGCGGCCGGTATCCGGATTCGGGGGCCGAGGAGTGGCCGTGGCCGCGCAGGTCGGGGGCGATGACGCGGTGCTCGGCGGTGAGGCGCGGCAGGTGCGGCACCCAGTCGTGGGAGTCGGCGCCGTAGCCGTGCACCAGCAGCAGGGGCGCGCGGTCGCCGCCGGACGGTCCGTCGTCGGTGTAGAACAGGCGGACCTCGCCGAGCTCCGCGAAAGGCATGGCCCCTCCGATCGATTCCGTCCGGAACGGCGGTGTCCGCCGGTGTTCCCCGAACAAGCGCACGCTACAACAATCCGCGAGTCCCGAGCAATCGCTTGGTCAGTGAGGTAGCGTGGTCGGGGAACGCGGGAGCGGGAGGGGATGCGGATGCGGCTCGGTGTCACCATGTTCGCGACCGACCGGACGATGGCGCCGCACGACCTGGCGCGGGCGGCCGAGGAGCGCGGCTTCGCCTCCCTCTACCTGCCCGAGCACACGCACATCCCGGTGTCGCGGCGCACGCCGCCGCCGACGGGCGAGGACAGGCTGCCCGACGAGTACGCCCGCACGCCCGACCCGTTCGTCGCGCTGGCCGCGGCCGCCGCCGTCACCGAGCGGATCGCCCTGGGCACCGGCGTGTGCCTGCCCGCCCAGCGCGACCCGATCGTCACCGCCAAGGCCGTCGCCACGCTCGACCGGATCTCCGGCGGACGCGCGGTGCTCGGCGTCGGCTACGGCTGGAACGTCGAGGAGGCCGAGGACCACGGCGTGCCCTGGCGCCGCCGCCGCGCCGTCGTGCGCGAGCACGTGCTGGCCATGCGGGAGCTGTGGACGCGGGACGAAGCGTCGTTCAAGGGCGAGTTCGTGGCGTTCGAGCCGTGCTGGTCATGGCCCAAACCGGTCGGGCGCGTGCCGGTGCTGCTGGGCGGGGCGCCCGGCCCCACGCTGTTCGCGCACGTCGCCGAGTACGGCGACGGCTGGATGCCGATCGGCGGCGCGGGCGTGCGCGAGGCGCTGCCCACCCTGCGCGCGGCGTGCGAGGCCGCCGGGCGCGCGATGGCGCGGGTCGTCCCGTTCGGCACGCTGCCGAACGCCCGCAAGCTCGACTACTACGCCTCGCTCGGGATCGACGAGGTGGTGCTGCGCGTCCCCGCCGGCGGCCGCGACGACGTCCTGCCCGTCCTCGACGAGTACACCGTGTACCTGGACCGCTGGAGCTAGCGGACGATCCGGAAGCACAGCCACGTCGGGAAGCGGTTGACCACTCCCTTGCTGGCCCGGACGGCGCCCAGGATCAGCAGCACCAACTGCGCGACCGCGTGGAACAGCAGCACCGGCACGAAGGCGATGACCAGCGGCGCCGGGTGCTGGAAAGCCAGCGCCAGCCCTCCGCCCACCGCCAACGCGATGAGGATGTGCAGCAGGTAGGTGATCTCGATGTTGAGCGCCTGCGCCGCGTGGTACCGGACGAACGGCGACTCCTTCTTCTTGACCAGGTACAGGATCAGCGGCCCGGGGAAGCCCACCAGGAGTGTGAGGACGTAGCTCATCATCGCCCACGTCGTGTCGTCCGGCCTGACCGGGCCCGACTGGCTCGGGTACTGGGGCACGCCGGGCGGCCCGTATCCGAACCGCGGGTCGTAGCCCGCGCCGTACGGGTCGCCGTACCCCGGGGCCGGACCGTACCCGGGAGGAGGCGTGTATCCGGGAGGCGGGGGTGCTCCGGGCGGCTGACCGTAGGGGACGGGGTGGGGCGGCGGCTGGTCGGTCACGTCGATCCTCTCGCTCCGATTCGGAGATTTGGGAGGAATGTATCCGAGCCCGCCCACGATTCGGCCTGATCGCGTGCCGTCTGTCCGCCACCGGACGGTCAGTCGAAGACGATGACGGAGCGGGCCACGGCGCCCGCGCGGACGTGCGCGACGGCCTCGTTCACCTTCTCCAGCGGGACGCGTTCGCTGACCAGGCCCGCCAGGTTGAGGCGGCCGCGCCGGTACAGGTCGACGAGCAGGGGCAGGTCGCGGGCGGGCACGGCGTCGCCGCCCTGCGTGCCCATCAGCCGCCGCGACGCGAACAGCTCCCCGGCGGGGACGCGCAGCTCGGCGCCGGCGGCGGGGCTGCCGACCATGACGGTGGTGCCGCCGCGCCGGGTCGCGGCGAAGGCCTCGGGCAGCACCTCGGGCGCGCCGGTGACGTCGAAGGCGTAGTCCACGCCGCCGCGGACGATCTCGCCGACCCGGCGCGGCAGGTCGCCGGCCGGCAGGGTGTGCGTGGCGCCGAACTCCTCGGCCAGCTTCAGCTTGGCGTCCACCGCGTCCGCCGCGATGATCGTGGTGGCGCCGGCCAGCGCCGCCCCCTGCACCACGTTCAGGCCGACGCCGCCGCAGCCCACCACCAGCACGCTCGCGCCGGGCTCGACGCGCGCGGTGTTGAGCACCGCGCCGACGCCGGTCACCACGGCGCAGGCGGTGAGCGCGAGCAGGTCGAGCGGCGCGTCCGCGGCGACCTTGACGCACATCGCCTCGTGCACCACGACCTGCTCGGCGAACGAGCCGATGCCGATGTAGGGCCGCACGACCCGGCCGCCCGTCGACAGCCGGGTGCCGCCGTCCGGCATCGTGCCCATGATCGCGGCGAGCCGGGCGGGGCCCGAGCACAGGTGCGCACGGCCGCGGGCGCAGTCGCGGCACCGCCCGCACGGCCCGTTCATCGCGATGACCACATGGTCGCCGGGCCGGACGGAGGCGACGCCGGGCCCGACCTCCGCCACCACGCCCGCGCTCTCGTGGCCGAGCACGCACGGCAGGTGGGACACGACGGGGCTCTTGCCGTCCAGGGCCTTCAGGTCCGAGCCGCAGACGCCGGACGCGGCCACCGCGACCCGCACCTCGCCGGCCTGCGGCGCCTGGAGCTCGACCTCCGCGACCTCCAGCGGGGCGCCGAACTCCCGCAGCAGCGCCGCGCGCATCACCGTGCTCGTCACGTCGCTCACCTCCGCGCGCCACGCTAACACCAAGCGATTGCTTGGTCGAGGTGTCCGACCTCGCGCGCGCCGCGGGGCGAGCGCGCGCGCTCCCCGTTGACACCTCCGACCGGCCAACTTACCCTCACGCCCAAGCGAGCGCTAGGTCGCTTCGCGGCGTCGGGGGCCGCGCCGGGGACGCCCGGGACGGCGGGGACGCGGCGGCCGCGGCTCGTCCACGCCGACCCGTGCCCGGAGGCGCGCGATGCAGACCAGCCCCACGCTCCGCTCCGCGACCGCGGCCGTCCCCGCCGCCGCGCTCACCGCCCTGACCTGCCTGACCGGCTGCGCGACGAGCAACGAGGCCAACGAGGCGTCCTCGGGCCCGAGCGGCGCCGCCGGCGTCACCGACGACGCCGTGAAGGTCGGCGGCGTGCTCACCGTCACCAGCGCCACCGGCTACTCCACCGGCGGCGCCGAGCTGGGCGCCAAGGCCCGGTTCGCCCGCGCCAACGCCGAGGGCGGCGTGCACGGACGCAGGATCGAGTTCATCGGGGTCGAGGACGACGGGATGACCCCCGACAAGGGCGCGGCCGCCGCCCGCAGGCTCGTGCAGAAGGAGAAGGTGTTCGCGCTGGTCCCGGTCAGCGCCCCCCAGTTCGGCGGCGCCGAGTTCCTGGAACGGCGGAACGTGCCCTGGATCGGCTGGGCGACCGGGCCGTTCTGGTGCGGCAAGCGCAGCGCGTTCGGCTTCAACGGGTGCCTGGCGCCCAGCCCCGGACACGGCACCCAGACCTGGTGGGGCCGCCAGGTCGCCGCGCAGCTCGGCGGCGCCGCGGGCAGGTCGGTCTGGGTCCAGGCCACCGACTCCACCGCCAGCAAGTACGGCGTGCAGACCATCGCCAAGTCGTTCACCGCGGCCGGGTTCACCCTGGCCGGGACGTCGGCGGCGCTGCCCGCCCAGTCCCCGCCGCAGGACTGGTCGCCGTACGTCAACAAGATCATGAAGAGCGACGGGGGGAAGGCGCCCGACGTCGTGGTGTCGGTGATGGCGGGCGGCAAGTTCAACTCCGGGCTGTACGCGGCGCTGAAGAAGGCCGGGTACACGGGCATGATCACCGACGCCACGTCCTACGACCCGCACGTGCTGCGCGACCAGCAGACCGCCCGCGCCCTCGACGGCGTGTACGCGGCGCCGCAGTTCGAACCGTACGAGTCGGACGCGCCCGAGGTCGCCCGGCTGAAGGCGGACGTGCGGAAGGTCGGCGGCCCGGACGCCGTGCTCGACCAGCACGTCGCCACCGGCTACTGGAGCGCCGACGTGTTCCTGAAGATGCTGGAGAAGGCGGGCAAGGACCTCACCCGAGAGTCGTTCTTCAAGGCCGCGGAGGACTTCTCCTACGAGAACAGGGGCTTCGGGCGCACGCGCTTTCCGGCGGGCAAGACCGAGCCCAGCGGCTGCGGCGCGCTCGTCCGACTGCGGGGCGGCGCGTTCACCGTCGCCCAGCACCTGCGGTGCTTCGACAACACCACGCTGTGACCCGTCCGCGCCGAGCGTCCGGAGGTGACGGGTGAGCGAACTCGCCGGCTACATCCTGAGCGGCCTGGTGACCGGCGCGGTGTTCGCGCTGATGGCGTCGGGGCTGACCCTGTCCTACGCGGCCACCGGAGTCTTCAACTTCGCGCACGGGGCCGTCGGCTTCCTGGCCGCGCTGCTGTTCTTCGAACTGACCGCCGGGCTCGGCTGGCCGGTGTGGGCGGCCGGGCCGGCGACGGTGCTGGTCGCGGCGCCGCTGCTGGGATACGCGCTGCACCGGCTGATGTTCCGCGGCCTGGCCGCGGCGGGGGAGACCGCGCAGATCGTCGCCACCATCGGCCTGGCCATCGCGCTGCCCGCCCTCGGCCTGTGGACGGTGGACGTGCTGGTCGGCACGTTCGGCGCCGACCTGCCGCGGGTCACCGAGGGCGCCTCGGCGCGCGGCCTCGGCCCGCGTCCGGTGCGCACCTGGCAGCCGTTCGACGGGCTGACCGTCGACTCCGACCAGCTCACCACGTTCGCGCTGGCGGTCCTGGCCGCGGCCGCGCTGTGGGCCGTCATGCGGCGTACGCCGCTCGGCCTGCGGATGCGCGCCACCGTCGACCGGCGGCGCCTGGCCGCGCTGCGCGGCGTGGACGTCGACGCCGCCTCCGCGCGGGCATGGATGCTCGCCTCGACGCTGGCCGCGCTCGCCGGGGTGCTGGCCGTGCCCGCGCTCGGCTTGGACGCGAACGCCTTCACGGTGCTGCTGTTCGCCTCGGCCACCGCCGCCGTGTTCGGACGGCTGCAGTCCATCCCCGTCACGTTCGCCGCGGGCCTGGGGCTGGGCGTGGTGCAGAACCTCGTCGCCGGATACGCCGACTTCGCCGAGGAGGTCACCGGCCTTCGCACGGCCGTCCCCGCGATCCTGCTGTTCGCCGGGCTGCTGGTGCTCGGCCGCTCCCGCGAACGTGTCGCCGGTTCCATCGCCGAGGACGCCCCGCCGCCCGACCACCTGGCCGACCTGCCCCGCCGGCGCCGCGTCCTGCCGTGGGGCGCGTCCGTCGCGGCGCTGCTGCTCTGGACGTTCACGATCGGCGACGACTACTGGGTGGGGCTCGTCGCGCAGGGGCTCGTCCTGGCGCTCATCTTCTGCTCGTTCGTCGTCGTCACCGGCATCGGCGGCATGGTCAACCTGGCCCAGGCGACCTTCGCGGCGCTGGCCGCCTTGGCGGCCGGGCTGGCGTTCGCCAAGGGCCTGCCCCTCCCGGCGGCGGTGCCGCTCGGCGTCCTGGCGTCCGTCGCCGGGGGCGTGCTCGTCGCCCTGCCCGCCCTGCGCCTGGGCGGCCGCGTCCTCGCCCTGGCCACCCTCGCCCTGGCGCTGCTGGCCGACCAGGTGCTCTTCCAGATCGACGCGTTCAGCAACGGCACCGTCGGCTGGAAGCTGCCCGCCGTCTCGTTCGGGATCGCCGACACCAACGACCCGCGCGTCCGCGTCGTCGTGCCGCTGCTGCTCATCGGCGCCGTCGCCGTGCTGATCCGCAATCTGGAGCGCTCGGCGTCCGGCCGCGCCATCCTCGCCGTGCGGTCCGCGCCGGCCGCCGCGCTGTCGGTCGGCGTCTCCGCCACCCGCGCCAAGATCACGCTGTTCGCGCTGGCGTCCGGGATCGCGGGCCTGGGCGGCGTCCTGTACGCGACGTTCAACGGGCAGATCACCGCCACCGACCTGCCCGCCCTGACCGGGTTCGTCTGGCTGGCCGTCGTGGTGCTGCAGGGCGTGCGGCGGGTCGCCGGCGCCGTGCTCGGCGGACTGGTCATGGCGCTGTTCCCCGAGGTCCTCGACCACGTCACCGACTCGCAGCACGTCGGGATGATCCTGTTCGGGCTCGGCGGCGTGATCCTGGCCAGGCACCCCGACGGCGTCCTGTCCCAGTTCGCCCTGTCCCAGTTCGCCCTGTCCCAGTTCGCCCTGTCCCGGTTCGCCGGGGTCCGCCGCCGCGGACGCAAGCCCGCTCCGGCCGCACCCCCGCCGCCGGCCCCCTCCGAGCCCGCCGCCTCCGCCGTCCTGCGGCTCGAAGGCGTCGTCGCCGGCTACGGCGACGCCGCCGTCCTGCGCGGCGTCGATCTCGCCGTCCCGGCCGGGCAGGTGGTGGCGCTGCTCGGCGCCAACGGCGCGGGCAAGTCGACCCTGTGCGCCGTCGCGGCCGGGATGGCCCCGACGTCGGGTCGCGTGCTGCTCGGCGACGAGGACGTCACGTCCTGGCCCGCCCACCGCCGCTCCCGCGCGGGCGTGTACCTCGCCCCGGAGGGCCGCGGCGTGTTCCCGTCTCTCACCGTCGACGAGAACCTCGCCCTCTGGCTGCCGGAGACGGCCGACCGCGCCGCGGTCTACGACCGCCTGCCGCAGCTCGCGGCGCGCCGGGACGTCTCCGCGGGCGCGCTGTCCGGCGGCGAACAGCAGATCCTCGCCCTGGCGCCGGCGCTCGTCCGGCCGCCCCGCGTGCTGATCGCCGACGAGCCGTCCCTGGGGCTGGCGCCGCTGGTGGTCGAGCAGGTCTTCCAGAAGTTCGGCGAACTGCGCGACCGCGGCACGGCGCTGCTGATCGTCGAGGAGAAGGCCGGGGAGGCGCTGGCGCTGGCCGACACCGTCGCGTTCATGCGCCTGGGGCGCGTCGTCTGGACGGGCCCGCGCGCCGAGGTCGACGACGACCGTCTCACCGCCGCCTACCTGGGCCTGGACGAGGGCCCGCTGCTGCCCGCCACGGAGGCCGACCAGTGATCGAGATCGAGGACGTGAGCGTGCGGTTCGGCGGGGTGCGGGCGCTGACCGGCGTGAGCCTGACCGTCGCCGAGGGCGCGGTGTGCGGCGTGATCGGCCCGAACGGCGCCGGCAAGACCACCCTGTTCGACGTGATCACCGGGCTGCGCCGTCCCACGTCCGGCCGCGTGCGGCTGCGCGGCGCCGACGTGACGTCCGCCGGCGCCGTCCGCCGCGCCCGCCTCGGGCTGCGCCGCACCTTCCAGCGCCCGCAGGTCTTCGGCCGCCTGACCGTCCTGGACAACGTCCTGGCCGCGCTCGAATGGCGCGGCGGCGGAGGCGGCCTGGCGGCCGACCTGGTCGGCGCGCGCTCCCGCCGCCGCCTGGAGGCGGCCCGCCGCGACCGCGCCCTGGCCGCCCTCGACCGCTGCGGCATCGCCGACCTGCGCGACGCCTACGCCGCCGACCTGCCCATCGGCCGCCGCCGCATGGTCGAACTGGCCCGCGCCATCGTGGACGACCCCGCCGTGCTGCTGCTGGACGAACCCACCTCCGGCCTGGACGCCGACCAGGCCGCCGTCTTCGCCGACGTGGTGAGGTCCCTGGACGCCACCGTCCTGCTCGTGGAGCACGACGTCGGCTTCGTCATGACCACCTGCGACCGCGTCGTCGTCCTCGACCTCGGCGAAGTGATCGCCGACGGCCCGCCCGAGCGGATCCGCACGGACCCCCGAGTCCGCACCGCCTACCTCGGCTGACCCCGCCCGACGAGGCGGCGCGGGGTGGAGGCGCGGGGCGGGGCGTGGGGCTCAGCCGAGGGCGCGGTCCAGGTTGAAGGCGGCGCTGATCAGGGCCAGGTGGGTGAAGGCCTGGGGGAAGTTGCCCTGCTGCTCGCCGGTGCGGCTGATCTGCTCGGCGTACAGGCCGAGGTGGTTGGCGTAGGTGAGCATCTTCTCGAAGGCGAGGCGGGCCTCGTCCACGCGTCCGGCGCGGACCAGGGCCTCGACATACCAGAACGAGCAGATGGAGAAGGTGCCCTCCTCGCCGCGCAGGCCGTCCGGGCTGGCCTGCGGGTCGTAGCGGTAGACCAGCGAGTCCGACACCAGGTCGGCGGTGAGGGCGTCCAGGGTGGACAGCCACTTGGGGTCGGTGGGCGACACGAACTTGCCCAGCGGCATCATCAGCAGCGCGGCGTCCAGGACGTCGCCGCCCTCGTACTGGACGAATGCGCGCCGCGAGGGGGACCAGCCGCGGCTCATGATGCGGCGGTAGACGGTGTCGCGGGCCTGACGCCAGCGCCGCAGGTCGGCGGGCAGGCCCCGGTGGTTGGCCAGGCGGATGGCGCGTTCGATCGCCACCCAGCACATCAGCCGCGAGTAGAGAAAGTTCCGGCGCCCGCCGCGGGTCTCCCAGATGCCCTCGTCCGGCTGGTCCCAGTGGTCGCACACCCAGTCGACCAGCACGCACACCTGGTCCCAGTGGTCGCTGGAGATCGGCTGGCCCCACTTGTCGTACAGGTAGACCGAGTCCAGCAGGGCCCCGTAGATGTCGAGCTGGAGCTGTCCGACGGCGGCGTTGCCGATCCGGACCGGCGCCGAGCCCCGGTGGCCCTCGAGGCCGGGGAGCTCGCGTTCGGGCAGGTCCGTGCGCCCGTCGATGCCGTACATGATCTGCAGCGGGCCGTCGGGGCCGTCGCCGCGCAGGTCGACGTTCCGGATGAGGAAGTCCATGAACGCCGCGGCCTCCTCGGTGAAGCCCAGGCGCAGCAGCGCGTAGACGCAGAACGCGGCGTCGCGCACCCACACGTACCGGTAGTCCCAGTTGCGCTCGCCGCCGATCCGCTCCGGCAGGCTGGTGGTCGGCGCGGCCACGATCGCCCCGGTCGGCTCGTAGGTCAGCAGCTTGAGCGTCAGGGCGGAGCGGTGCACCATCTCCCGCCACCGCCCCCGGTAGCGGGACGCCGACAGCCAGGAGCGCCAGTACGCGACCGTGGCGTCGAACTGCCGTTCGGCCTCGGTGTGCGGGCAGCCGCGCGGCAGGATGCAGTCGGTGATCCGGTCGAGGGCGAACACCTCGGCCTCGCCCTCGGCGAGCTTGAACTCCGCCCAGGCGTCGCGGTCGTCGTGCTCGAACGGGACCGTGCTGGTCAGCGCGAGCGTCATCGACGGCGCCTCGAACAGCGCCAGGTCGCCGTGCGGCCGCAGGACGTGCGGCTCGGCCCCGTACCCGAAGCGGGGGGCCACCCGCATCCGGAACGGCACCGTCCCGCGCACGCACACCACGCGCCTGATCAGCCGGTGCCGGTCGCACTCGCCGCCGTCCTGCTCGCGGCGCACGACGGGCATGAAGTCCTGCACCTCGCCCACCCCGTCGTCGCTGAAGAACCGGGTGATCAGCACGTTGGTGTCGGGGAAGTAGAACTGCTTGGTCGTGGCCCGGTTCGCGCTGGCGAGCTGGAAGGAGCCGCCGCGGTCGGCGTCCAGGACGGCGGCGAACACGCTGGGGGAGTCGAACGAGGGGCAGCAGTACCAGTCGACCGTACCGTCCGTCCCGACGAGCGCCACGCTGTGCATGTCGCCGATCAGCCCGTGCTCGGCGACCGGCAGATAGCGGGACGGGCCCGCGCCGCCCCCCAAGCCTTCCGTCATGGCGAACCCCCGCATTTCCCCAGCGTATGCCCGGAATGCGGTCGCGGCCATGTCCGGGGGCGCCGCCTTTCTCCCCGAGCCGTCGGCGCGCGGGCGTGATCGCTACGGGGCCCCTGTCCGGAGGGCGGGCATGCGCGGTTGTCAACTCCCGTATACCCCTGTACCGTATCGCTCATACCCCGCCCTGGTATGAGAGGAGTGGTGGGGATGCGAGCGCACGACGGCGGTTCGGCGAGGTCGGGGCACGGCATGCGGCACTTCGTCCGCCATTACCTGGAGATGGCGGCGGCGATGCTGGCGGGGATGGTCGTCCTCGGCGCGGCGGTGCGGGGCGCGGTGGCGCTCGCGGGGGGCGCGTACTCCATGACGACCCATCCCGAGCTGGTGACCCTGGAGATGGCGATCGACATGTCGGCGGGGATGGCGCTGTGGATGCGCCTCCGCGGCCACGGCTGGGCGAGCACCCTGGAGATGTGCGGCGCGATGTTCGCTCCGGCTGTGGCGCTGATCCCGCTGCTGTGGCTGGACGCCGTCGGCGCGGGGGCGCTGATGACGCTGGAGCACGTCGCGATGTTCGTGCTCATGCTTGTGGTCATGCTGCGCCGCCGCGGCGAGTACGGCCTGGGCGTCCAGGAGGCGCGGCCGTGACCGGCGCGGCGGCCGAACGCGGGCGTCCGGTCCGGAGGCTGGCGCGGCGCTGGCCCGCCGCCCTCGGCCTGGCGCTGCCCGCGCTGACCCTGCCCGGCGGGGACGGCGGCGAGACGGTGGCCGCGCTCGCCGAGGTGCTGCCGCTCCTCGCCCTCGTCTACGTGGCGGTCTGCGTGATCGGGCAGCGCCGGGTGTCCTGGCCCGCCCTCGGCGTCGGGTCGGTGCTCCTGGTCGGGGCGCGGGCCGCGGACGTGGCGCCGTCCACCGTCTTCATCGGCATCGCGCTGCTCCTGCTGGTGTGGGGCGCCGTCAGCGGGACGCCGCTCGGACGGACCGTGTTCGGGGCGCAGGCGGCCGGAATGATCGCCTTCGGCGCGGTCGCGCTGGCGGCGCTGGCGGCGGACCCGGAGATCGCCCGGTATCTGGTGGGGGCCGGGTGGCTGCTGCACGGCGTCTGGGACTTCGTCCACCTGCGGCTCAACCGGGTGGTGTCCCGCTCCTACGCGGAGTGGTGCGGCGTCACCGACGTGCTGATGGGCCTCGGCCTGATCCTCCTCCTCTAGCCGCCGGCGGCCGGGTGCATGATGGGAACGCCCGGTGGGATTTCGTCGGTGAGGGGGCTGGCATGGGGGCGGAGCTGGCGCGGCGGCTGCCCGGCGTGTTCCGCACGGACCCGGCCGCGCGGGCCGCCTACTCCTCCGACGCCTCGCTCTACCGGCAGGTCCCGGTCGCGGTGGCCGAGCCGCGGTCGGTCGAGGAGCTGGCGCGGGTCCTGGAGATCGCGGCGGACGCGGGCCTGCCGGTGACCATGCGCGGCGGCGGGACGTCCATCGCGGGCAACTCCATCGGCCCGGGCGTGGTCGTCGACACCTCGCGCCATCTCGACCGGATCCTGGAGATCGACCCGGACGCGCGGACGGCCGTCGTGCAGCCCGGGGTGGTGCTGGACGACCTGCGGGCGGCGGCGGGCGAGCACGGCCTGACGTTCGGGCCGGACCCGTCCACGCATTCGCGGTGCACGCTCGGCGGGATGATCGGCAACAACGCGTGCGGGTCGCACTCGGTCGCCTGGGGGACGACGGCCGACAACGTCCTCGCCCTGAAGGTGCTCACGGCCGACGGCAAAGAGCTGCATGCGCGGCGGGGCACCAGCGGCGACGGCGAGCTCGACGCCGGCCTGATCCGGCTGCGCGACGCCTGTCTGGCGCCGCTGCGCACGGAGCTGGGAAGGTTCAGCCGCCAGGTCTCGGGCTACGGGCTGCACCACCTGCTGCCCGAGCGCGGCTTCGACGTGGCCAAGGCGCTCGTCGGCAGCGAGGGGACGTGCGGGGTCGTCACGGAGGCCACTGTGCGGCTGGTGCCGGTCCCGGCGGCGAGGGCGCTGGTCGTGCTGGGGTTCCCGGACGTCTTCGCGGCCGCGGAGATGGCCCCCGCCGTGGCGGGCATGGGCGCGCTGACCGTGGAGGGCATGGCGTCCGACCTGCTGGCGGCGCTGCGCTCCCAGCCGGGACGGGCCGGGGCCGGGGCCGAGCTGCCCGCGGGCGGAGGATGGCTGTACTGCGAGGTCGGCGGCGATTCCGTGGAGCACGCGCGCGAGGCGGCGCGGGCGCTCGTGCGGAGTGTGCGCGAGCGTCTCCCCGAGGTCACGTCGGTCGTCGTGGACGAGCCGCGCCGGATGCGGGCGCTGTGGTGGATCCGGGAGGCCGGAGCGGGGATCGTCACGCGGCTCCCCGAAGGCGGCGAGGCGTGGCCGGGGTGGGAGGACTCGGCCGTCCCACCCGCCGCCCTGGCCGGCTACCTGCGCGACCTGTACGCGCTGATGCGCGAGCACGGGTTCCGGGGCGTGCCGTACGGGCACTTCGGCGAGGGATGCGTGCATCTGCGCGTCGACTTCGACCTTCCCGACAAGCGCGGTGTGGCGGCCTACAGGGCGTTCGTGGAAGAAGCCGCCGACCTGGTGGTGTCCTACGGCGGGTCGGTCTCGGGCGAACATGGCGACGGACGGGCGCGCTCCGAACTGCTGACGAAGATGTACTCCCGCGAACTGCTGGACGCCTTCGCGGCGTTCAAGGGCGTCTTCGACCCCGGCCGCCGGCTCAACCCGGGCGTGCTCGTCGACCCGGCGCCGCTCGACGCCGACCTGCGGCCGGGGCCGGGGCGGGACGCGCTCCCCGTCACTCCCGTGCACGCGCTCACCCGGGACGCAGGCTCCTTCGCCGCGGCGGTGCACCGGTGTGTGGGCGTGGGCGCGTGCCGCAACCTGCACGTGGGGTCGATGTGCCCGTCCTTCAAGGTGACCCGTGACGAGGTGCATTCGACGCGGGGACGCGCGCGTGTGCTCGCCGAAATGCTGCGCGGCAGCACCGTCACGGACGGGTGGCGGTCGGACGAGGTGATGGCCGCACTCGACCTGTGCCTGTCGTGCAAGGCGTGCGCACGCGAATGCCCGGTGAACGTCGACATGGCCACGTACAAGGCCGAGTTCCTGCACCGGCACTACGCCGGACGGGTACGACCCATGGCGCACTACTCGATGGGGTGGCTGCCTCTGTGGTCCCGCATGGTGTCCGGCGCCCCCGCGCGGTTCGTGAACGCGGCTCTGGCCCGTGAGCGCGTCGCCGGGGTCGTCAAGCGGGTCGCCGGGATCGAGCCCCGCAGGCGGATGGTGCGGTTCGCCGAGGAGAGCCTGCAGCGGTGGTACCGGCGTCGCGGCCCCCGGCCGGGCGGCGGCACGCCGGTCGTGCTGTGGCCCGACACGTTCACCAACTTCCACGCGCCGCAGGTCGGGCGCGACGCGGTCGAGGTGCTGGAGGCCCTCGGATACCGCGTCCTGATCCCGCCGGGGCGGGTGTGCTGCGGGCTCACCTGGCATTCGACGGGGCAGCTCGACGTGGCGCGGCGCGTGCTGCGGCACACCCTGGACGTCCTGCGTCCCGCCCTGGACAACGGCCTGCCGATCGTGGGTCTCGAGCCGTCCTGCACCGTCATGCTGCGCGAGGAGGCGCGCGAACTGCTGCCGGACGACGAGCGCGCGGGCAGGCTCGCGGACGGCGTGAGAACGCTGGCCGAGGTCGTGGCCGCGCACGACGGGGAGTGGCCGTTCGCGCCGCTCGGCGTGCGCGCGGTGACCCAGGTGCACTGCCATCAGGAGGCCAAAGGCTCCTACGACGCCGACCTCGCCGTCCTCGAACGCCTCGGGGTCGACGCCGACGTGGTGGGGGCGGGCTGCTGCGGGCTGGCCGGCAACTTCGGGTTCGAGCCCGGCCACTGGGAGGTCTCCCAGGGCTGCGCCGAGCGCGAGCTGTATCCCAAGGTGCGGGCGGCGTCGGACGACGACCTCGTCCTCGCCGACGGCTTCTCCTGCCGCACCCAGATCGCCCAGGGGACGGGCCGGGACGGGGTCCATTTGGCGGAGGTCCTGGCACGGGCTTTGCGCTACGGTCGAAGGCCATGACGGACGGCCCTCGCCCCCAGCGGCGTCCAGCAACCCGTATCAGCTGCCCGGTCAGAACTGGAACGCGCCGTCGTCCCCGCACGGCCCGCGCAACGGGCGGCGTCCGCCCATGTCCCCGATCGTGGCGCTGAGCCTGCTGTTGGGCTGCGGGATCGTGGGCTTCGCGGGCTGGCAGTCCTTCTGGGCCGAAGGCGGAGACGACTACCACGTGGCGGCGCCCCCTCCGGGGCCCGTGCCGCCGAAGCCCGAACCGGTCAGCACCGTCCCTCCGCGGGTGAAAGGCTGGAAGGCGGTGAGCAGCGACAAGTACCGGCTCACCTATGACGTCCCGAAGCCCTGGAAGGTCAACTCGACGGGCCTGCTCATCGGGTTCGAGGACGCCGACGGCAAGCCGCTCGCCGCGATGAGCGCGACGGCCGAGTACCGCGCCGGGCGCTGCGGGGACGAGCCGGTCGCCAAACGGGCCGCCGCGGGTTTCAACCAGTACGTGGACGGCACCGTCGCGCAGGTCGCCGAGCACGCCGCGTACAAGTGGGCGAAGGCCGCCTACACGCCCGAGGAGGGAACCCTCCCCAAGGTCACCGTGAGCCGGCCGCGGCCGGTGAGAGCGGGGCGGCTGACAGGCCAGTACGTCGAAGCCGACGTCGCCGGCATCAGCCGGACGGAGCCCTGCCTGCCGCCGCGCGCGGTCGTCTACATCGTGGCCGTGCCGGGGCTGGAGAAGGGCACGACGGTCGCCTTCGTCATCTACGCGGACCAGGGCGTCGCCGAGGCCGCGCCGAAGGAGACCCTGGAGAAGATCGCGCGCAGTCTCCGCCGGCACTGACCCGGCGCCCGTTCGGCGGTGTCGCGGCCGGGGCGCCCCGCCGCGCCTGAGGAGCGCCCCGGCGCGCCGGGTCATGCGGGGGAGTAGGCGTCGTCGGCCGTGATGTCGGCGCGGGAGCGGTCGGGCAGCAGCGCCATCGCGGACAGCGTCAGCGCCGACGACACGACCATGGCGATGGAGATGGCCCACCAGCCGTAGTCGTGCAGCAGCCAGGTCGCCAGCAGCGGCGCCGGGCCGCCCGCGACGACCGAGGCGAGCTGGTAGCCCAGCCCCGCCCCGCCGTAGCGCAGCCGCGTCGGGAAGCTCTCGGCGATCATCGACGCCTGCGGCCCGTACTGCAGGGAGTGCGGGATCTGCGCCAGCATCACCGCGATCACCACCACCACGGCGACGCCGGTGTTGAGCAGCGCGAAGTACGGGAAGGCCACCACCGCGACCAGCAGCGCGCCCGCCGCGTACACGCGGCGGCTGCCGATCCGGTCGCCCAGGTGCCCGGCCGCCGGGATCGCGGCCAGCTCCAGCGTGGCCGCCAGCGTCACGGCGCCCAGGGCCAGCCCGTGCGCCATGCCGAGCTCCTTGTGGATGTAGGTGAGCGCGAACGAGGTGAAGATGTAGAACGGCATCTGCTCCGAGCAGCGCAGCAGCGCGCTCAGCACGATCTCCCGGGGGTGCCGCCGCACCACCTCGGCCACCGGCACCCGCGCCACCTCGCGCCGCTCCAGGACCTCGGCGAACAGCGGGGTCTCCATGACCTGCAGCCGCACCCACATGCCGACCGCCACCAGCACGAGGCTCAGCAGGAACGGGATGCGCCAGGCCCAGGAGGTGAACGCGTCCTCGGCGGACAGCGCGATCGCGGTCATCGCGCCGGTCCCCAGGATCAGACCGATCGGCACGCCGATCTGCGGGAGGCTGGCCATCAGCCCGCGCCGCCGCTGGTCGCCCCATTCCATGGCCAGCAGCACCGAGCCGCTCCACTCGCCGCCGACCGCGATGCCCTGCAGGATGCGCAGCACGACCAGCAGCACGGGCGCGGCCACGCCGATCGTCCCGGCGCCGGGCAGCACGCCGATCAGCGCGCTGGATATGCCCATGAGCAGCAGCGTGACGATGAGGGTGGCCTTGCGGCCGAGCCGGTCGCCCCAGTGGCCGAACAGCGCCGCGCCGACCGGGCGGGCGGCGAACCCGACCGCGTACGTGGCGAACGCCGACAGCGTGCCCGCGTAGTCGGTCGAGCTGGGGAAGAAGACGTCCTTGAAGACGACCGCCGCGGCCGTGTTGTAGAGGAAGAAGTCGTACCACTCGATCGATGTGCCCACGACGCTGGCGACGGCGGCCTTGCGCACCTGGCTGCGCCGTGCCGCGGCGTCCGCGCCGGTGTCCGCGCCGGTGTCCGGGGCACCGCCGCGGCCCGCCTGGTCCGGGTCGAGCACCATCGGGGACACTCCCTTCCGCCCCCGAGTCTGATCATTTTTCGGGCAGGGTGATACCCCGCGACGATCAGGTCGCAAACCGACATTTGTGGCCCAATTCACGTCTGTGTGAGAGGGGCGCCCGGCCCTGTCGCCGGTCCTGCCGCCGACCCCGCGGCCGGGCGCGCCCTTGCCGTCCGGCGGCGGGGCGGCTACCGTACCAAGCGGTCGCTAGGTTGGTAGCGGCGGCCGCGGGGAGGGCGCTCCATGGGCATCACCCTGGCCAGTGACGTCGGCGGCACGTTCACCGACGTGGTCCTCGCCGGGACGGACGGCGGGGTGCACGTCGCCAAGACCCTCACCACGCCCGCCGATCCCACCGACGGACTGCTGCGCGGCGTCGAGCAGGTGCTCGCCGCGTCGGGCACGCCGCCGCGGGCGGTCGACCGCGTCGTCCACGCGACCACGCTGGCCACCAACGTGATCCTCGAGCGCACCGGCGTGCCCGTCGCGTTCGTCACCACGCGGGGCTTCCGGTCGATGCTGGCGCTCGGGCGCCGCGCCCGTGTAGAGGAAGAGCGCTACGACCTGGCGTTCGAACCCCCCGAACCGCCCGTTCCCCTCACGCACGCGTTCGACGTGCCCGAACGGATTGCCGCCGACGGGACGGTGCTGCAGCCGCTGGACGAGGACGCCGCCTCCCGCGTCGCCGACGCCATCGCGGCGCTGGGCGTGTCGGCGGTGGCGATCTGCCTGCTGCACTCCTACCTCAACCCCGTCCACGAGAACCGCCTCGCCGAGATCATCAGCGCGCGGCTCCCCGCGGGGACCCCCGTGGTCGCCTCGTCGTCGGTGTGGCCGGAACTGGGGGAGCACGAACGGGCCACCACGACGCTGATGTCGGCCTACGTCGGGCCCGTCATGGCCGCCTACCTGCGACGCCTCGGCGGACGGCTGCGCGCGCTCGGCATCGCCGCGCCCGTGCACGTGATGGAGTCCGCCGGGGGCGTGCTGCCCGCCGCGCTGGCCGCCGCCCGCGCCGTCTCCACGATCGAGTCGGGCCCCGCCGCCGGGGTCATCGCCGCGGCCCGCCACGGCGCGCGGCGCGGCCTGGCCGACCTCATCTCCTTCGACATGGGCGGCACCACGGCCAAGGCCGGTCTGGTCCGCGGCGGACGGCCCGGCATCACGCACGAGTTCCAGGTCGGCGGCAAGGGCAGCTTCGGCGGCCGCCGCCCCGGCACCGGCGTGCCCATCAAGGTCCCCGCGATCGACCTCGCCGAGGTCGGCTCCGGCGGCGGCAGCATCGCCTGGGTGGACGCGGGCACCCTGCGCGTCGGCCCGCGCAGCGCGGGCGCCGACCCGGGACCCGCCTGCTACGGGCGCGGCGGAACGCTGCCCACGGTCACCGACGCCGACCTCGTCCTCGGCTACCTCGACCCCGAAGGCTTCGGCGAGCTGCGCCTGTCGCCCGCACGGGCGCGCGCCGCGATCGCCGAGCACGTCGCCCGCCCTCTCGGCGTAGATGTGGTGGAGGCGGCGGCCGCCGTCCACGACATCGCCAACGCGCAGATGGGCGCGGCCGTCCACGTCGTCACCGTCCGGCGCGGCATCGACCCCCGCGGCTTCACCTTGGTCGCACTGGGCGGCGCCGCCCCTACGCACGCGGTGCGGCTGGCCGAGCGGTTCGGCATCGGCCGCGTCCTGGTGCCGCCGCAGGCCGGCGTCGGCTCCGCCGCCGGTCTGCTGGAGGCGGACCTGGCCGTCGAACGGGCCCGCACGTTCCTCGCGCCCGTCGCCGCGCTCACCTCTCCCTCGGGAGGGGACGCGCTCGGCGGGCTGGCGGCCGTCCTGGCCGACCTGGAACGCGCCGCACGCGCCGACCTGCAGGCGGACGGTCCGGGCACGGTCGCGCGATCGGTGGGCATGCGGTTCGTCGGGCAGGCCCACGCGTTCACCGTGGACCTGCCGCCCGGCCCCGTCACCCCCGAGGTGGTGCACCACGCCGCCGAGGAGTTCTACAAGCGCTACCGCGAGTCGTACGGCATCGAGCTTCGCGACCCGGTCGAGGTGACCACGGCGCGTGTGCGCGTCGTCCTTCCGGCCGGGTCGGCGGCGGCCGTCGGCGCGGCCCGGACGGGGCCGCCGACGCCGACCGGGACCCGTTCGGTATGGCTCGACGGCGCCTTCCGCGACGTCCCCGTCCACGCGCGCGCCGGATGCGCGCCGGGCGCGGAGCTCCCCGGGCCGTGCCTCGTCACCGAGCCCCAGTGCTCGCTGCTCATCCCGCCCGGCTGGCACGGCGCCGTCGCCGCCGACGGCGCCCTCGTCGTCGAAGGAGGCCCGCGATGAGCGAGCCGGAGGGGCGCGGCGACCTCACCGCCGAGATCCTGCGCAACGCGCTGTGCGTCGCCGCCGAGGAGGCGGGCATCGTCGTGGTGCGGTCGGCCTACTCCACGTTCATCGTCGAGGGCGCGGACGCGGCCGCCGCCATCCTGGACGCGCGCGGACGCCTCGTCGCGCACTCCCTCTCGACCGCCCTCATCCAATGCGCCAGCCTGCGCAGCGCCCTGCCGTACGTCCTGCGCGCCTACCCGCCCGCCGCGATGCGGCCCGGCGACGTGTTCCTGCTCAACGACGTCTACCAGGGCGGCATCCACGCCAACGACCTGCTGGTGTTCCGGCCGGTGTTCGTCGACGGCGCGCCCGCCTACTTCACCGGAACCCTCATCCACGTCGCCGACCTGTCCGGACTGTCGGCGGGCGGCATGGCCTCCGACGCCGCCGACGTCTACCTGGAGGGCCTGCAACTGCCGCCCGTCCGCATCGCCACCGCCGACGGCCTGGTCGACGAGCTGGTGCGCGTGCTGGCCGCCAACAGCCGCACCCCGGACCGGCTCGTCGGCGACCTGCGCGCGCTCATCGCCGGCGTGAACGTCGCCGCCCGCCGCCTCGAAGAGATCATCGAGGCGCACACCCCCGACGGGCTGGCGCGCGGCGTCGAGGACTACCTCGCCCACACCGAACGCCGCATGCGCGAGGGTCTGGCCGCCCTGCCCGCCGGAACGCACCGCGGCGAATACCGGCTCGACGACGGCCACCTCGTCCGCGTCGCCGTCACCGTGGACGGCGCCGGCGGCGCCGTCGTCGACTTCGCCGGCACCGACGAGCAGGTCCCGCTGCCCGTCAACTCCGGCTTCTCCCAGACCCACGGCGGCGTCATGTACGCGCTGCGCTGCTTCGTCGACCCGACCCTGCCCATGAACGAGGGATGCTTCGCCCCGGTCGAGGTGCGCATGCCCCGCGGCAGCCTGGTGAACTGCACCCGCCCGTATCCCGGCGGGGGCCGCTTCGGCACCGTGGCCGCCGCCGAGGAGGCCATCTTCGCCGCCCTCACCGACGCGCTCCCGTCCGGCGGCGTCGCCGCGTCCGGCATCCTGCAGGCGTTCAGCATCAGCGGCGTGCGGCGCCCCTGGCTGCACATGTCGTTCGACCTCGGCGGCATGGGCGCCCGCGACGGCTGCGACGGGCCGGACGCCACCGGCGCGCTGTTCGGCGGCGGACGCAACATCATCCCGCAGGTCGAGCCGATCGAGGCGCGGCTGCCCGTCCGGATCGAAGAGGTGTCGCTGATCCCGGACTCCGGCGGCCCGGGCCGCCACCGGGGCGGCCTCGGCACCCGCACCGTCATCCGGATGCTGGAGGACGCCGTCGTCGACACCCGCGGCGACCGGCTGCTGCGCCCCCCGCCCGGCGCGTCCGGCGGACTGCCCGGCCGCGCGGGCGGCTACTACCGCGAACGCGCCGACGGCGTCCGCGAACCGCTCGGCGCCAAGGCCACCCGCCAGCCCCTGGCCGCCGGGGAGGCCCTCGTCGTCGAGACGTCGGGCGGCGGCGGCTTCGGCGACCCCGCGACCCGCGCGCCGCGGGCCGTCGAACGCGACCTCGCCGACGGACGCGTCACCCGCTGGGAGTGGACGTGAAGTTCGGCGTGCCGCTCGGGCTCGTCCACCCCGGCGCGTGGCGCGAGCTCGCCGTGACCGCCGACCGGCTCGGGTTCGAATCGGTGTGGCTGCCCGAACACCTCGTCTTCACCACCGACCTGTCCACCGCCGCCTACCCCGGCACGACGGAACCGGCCATCCGCCCGGAGACGCCGCTCTTCGACGCGCCCGCCTACCTGTGCGCGCTCGCGGCCGTCACCGAGCGCGTGCGGCTCGGGACCGCCGTCTACCTGTACGCCCTGCGCCACCCGTTCACGGCCGCGCGCGCGTTCGCCACCCTCGACCAGATCTCCGGCGGCCGCGCGATCGTCGGCGTCGGCGCGGGCTGGTACGAGGGCGAATGGCGCGCCGCCGGGATCGACTTCGCCACGCGCGGCCGCCGCCTGGACGAGGCCATCGCCGTCTCCCGCCGCCTGTGGACGGAGAAGACCGTCGAGCACCACGGCGAATTCTTCGACTTCCCCGAGGTCGCGTTCGAACCCAAACCCGTGCAACGCCCGCTGCCCGTGCACGCCGGCGGCGAGTCGCGCGCCGCCCTGCGCCGCGCCGCCGCCCTCTGCGACGGCTGGATCAGCATGCCGCAAACCCTCGACGGAATCCGTCCGAAACTGGCCGTCCTGCGAGAACTGCGCGCGGCCGCCGGGCGCGCCGACGATCCGTTCGAAATCACCGTCCACGCTTACGCGTTGTCCGGTCCCGAAGAAATACGGCGTTGGGAGCGGCTCGGTGTGGACCGTCTCATCGTCCGCCCCTGGACCCGCACCCGCGACGCCGTCTCCGCCCTCATCGAATTCGCCGCGCGCTACGACGTGCGACACGCGATCTGATCAACGGATGTTCGGTTCGCGATGACTTATCCGCCATACTCGTACACCCGCACGATCGGGGCGTGCTGGTACCAACTGGCGATCACCGAGGAGGTGTGGTCCTTGCCGAGGAAGTCGACGCGCAGCCAGCCCTGGGCCTCCGTGACGCGCGTCTCGAACCCCGGGTTGGGCGTGGCCGACACCAGCCGCACCAGAGTCGCGGAGATCGCCATGGCCGCCCGTCCCCCGCGCGCCGCGTAGCTGCGGATGTGCGCGTCGGCAGCCCCGTCGTCCTCGCTCCGCGGCGACGGCGCCGGACGGGCTGCGGCGCCGGGCTCCGGGCCCGGGGCGGCCGAGCGGTCCGGGGGACTGGCGTGAATCACCGGCCCCGCGATCGGCGGGGGAGTGGAACGATCGGACACCGCGCCGCGCACCACGTCGCGAACGCCCAGCCAGGCCAGCCCGACGGCCAATGCCGTCGCAGCAGCCCACGGGGCAACATACGACATCGCGCGACGCACTACGACATGGTGGCATACGGTTCGGGCATGGCGAGTGTGCTGGTGGTGGAGGACGACGCGAACGTCCGTACCGCCCTGATCAGGGAGTTGAGCGCGCGGTCGCACGTGGTGCGCAGCGCGGGGACCGCGATGGACGCGCTGCGCGAGGTCACCCAGGCGCCGCCGGACGTGGTGATCCTCGACCTCGGGCTGCCCGACCTGGACGGCGGCGAGGTGCTGAAGATGCTGCGCGGGGTGTCGGACGTGCCGGTCATCATCGCGACGGCCCGCGACGACGAGCCGGAGATCGTCCGGCTGCTCAACGCCGGCGCCGACGACTATCTGATCAAACCGTTCTCGGCCGAGCACCTGAGCGCCCGGCTCACCGCGGTGCTGCGCCGCGCGTCCCGCTCGGGGCCGACCGCCGAGCTGCGCGTGGGCGGCCTGCGCATCGACCTGGACCGCCGCGAGGTGACGCTGGACGGCTCGCCGGTGGAGCTGACCCGGCGCGAGTTCGACCTGCTGGCCTACCTGGCCGCCCGACCCGGCCGGGTGGTGGCCCGCCGCGAGCTGCTGGCCGAGGTGTGGCGCCAGGCCTACGGGGACGACCAGACCATCGACGTGCACCTGTCGTGGCTGCGCCGCAAGCTCGGCGAGACCGCCGCCAAGCCGCGCTACCTGCACACCGTGCGGGGCGTCGGCGTCCGCCTGGCCGCGCCCGAAGACCGGACATGACCGAACCGCGGCCGGGCGCGGAGCGTACGACCGGCGAGGACGGAGTCGAGGGGCGGAGGCGATCGTGAGGCGCACCCTGGTGCTGGTGTCGTTGGCGGTCACCTCCATGGTCGCCCTGGCGTTCCTCATCCCGCTGGCGCTGACCGTGCGCGAGATCGCCCGCGACAGGGCGCTCACGACCGCCGAGCGGCAGGCCAGCGCCCTCGGGCCCGTGCTCGTCGTCACCGAGGACCCGGCCGCCCTGGAGCGCGCCGTGGCCAGCACGCAGGCGGGCGCCGCGCGGCGGATGGCCGTGCACATGCCGGACGGCACCGTGGTGCCCAAGCAGCCGGGCGGCGAGGTCGTCCGGGTCCGCCCCGAGCAGCTCGCCGAGGCCGGGCGCCGCGGCCGCTGGCACACCGCCCGCGTCCCCGACGGGTGGGCGCTCCTGCAGCCCGTGGCGCTGGACGCGGGCCGCACCGCCGTCGTCGAGGTGTTCATCCCCGACGAGGAGCTGACGCGCGGCGTCTGGCAGGCCTGGGGCGTGATGACCGCCGTGGCCGCCGCGCTCGTCGCGGGCTCGGTGGCCGTGGCCGACCGCCTGGGCGCCCGCATGATCCGGTCCACCCGCCGCCTGGCCGAGGCGGCGAGCGCCTTCGGCGCCGGCGACCTGAGCGTGCGCATCGAACCGGACGGGCCGCCCGAGCTGGTCGAGGCGAGCATGGCCTTCAACGCCATGGCCGACCACGTGGTCCAGCTCCTGGCCGCCGAACGCGAGATGGCCGCCGACCTGTCCCACCGGCTGCGCACGCCGCTGGCGGCGCTGCGGCTCAACGCCGAGGCCCTCGGCGAGGGGCCGGTCGCCGACCAGACCCGCGAGGCCGTGGACCGCATCGAACGCGAGGTCGACCAAATCATCCGCACCGTGCGCCGCCCCAGCCGCCGCGGCAGCTGCGACGCCGCCAAGGTGCTGCGCGAACGCGTGGAGTTCTGGTCCGTGCTGGCCGAGGACGAGGGCCGCTCCTGCGAGCTGATCGGCGCCGACCGCCCGGCGCCGCTGCCCCTGCCCGCCGCCGAGCTGGCCGCCGCCGTCGACGCCCTGCTCGGCAACATCTTCCGCCACACCCCCGAAGGCACCGACTTCGCCGTCACCCTGCACGTGGGGGAGGGCATCACCGGCATCCTGGTCGCCGACGCGGGCCCGGGCATCGCCGACCCCGAGGCCGCCTTGAAGCGCGGCCAGAGCGGCGGCGGTTCCACCGGCCTCGGCCTGGACATCGCCCGCCGCGCCGCCGAGTCCACCGGCGGGTACCTGCGCATCCACCGCTCCGTCCTGGGCGGCGCGCAGATCCAGATGTGGTTCCGCACCAAGTGGCTGCCCCCGCCGCGCCGCTCCCGCCGCCTGGTCCGCCGCCGCCACTCCCGCACCTGACCGCGGCGCCGCCCGTTCCGTCCGCCGTGTCGCGCGCGGCCCGACGCTCCGCACCGAAACCGACGTCATCACCCGACGGGAGCCGCCGGGATAAGGAAGCGCGGCCGCGTGCCGTACGCAGAGTGATCGCTTATTTCGTTTTGTGTGACGGCGCGCTGGGCAAGTGACGCAACCGAATACAGACTTCGCGTCCAATAGCGGGCCGGGGAATGGTTCGGAATAAGCGTGGCTCAGGCGTTCCCTAAAGGAGCCTTAAGGGAGTTCGCCGGGGGCGGCGGGCGCCATAACGTTCTGGGTGTCACAGCAAGACTTATGGCGGAGGTGCAGAGGCTGGAGAGCAGAGCGAACGTCGGCTGAGGTTCCGACCCGAGGTTCCTGATTGAGACAGGCGGCCGGCCCGTACGACCCCGTATTCCGCTCTTGGGGCGTACGGGCCGAAGCCTTTTCAGGGGCAGTCGGTGACCGAGCGCTGTCGCGAGCGCGTTCAGGTGCGGGGGAGGGCGCCGTGCAGGAGGAGGCGGAAGGCGTCGGCCGTCCCCGAGGCCGTGGTGTCGCCGGTGGACAGGCGGCGGACGGCCAGTCCGTAGAGCATGGCGACGACGGCGGGGGCGTGGCGTTCGGCGTCGGGGATGCCGAGCGCGGTCAGCACGGCGGTGGCGAGGCGGTCGTAGGCCTCGACCGCGCGGACCGAGGTGGCGCGGACGGCGGGGTCGCGCGACGCGTGCAGGTGCAGTTCCAGGTTCGCCAGCTGCTCGGGTCCGTAGGAGAAGTCGATGATGGCCTTCTCCACCTCGTCGGCGGCCTCCTCGGCGCTGATGCCGGCGGCGCGCAGCCGTTCGACGCGGTCGGTGATGCGGGCGATCTCGGCCTCGACGAAGGTGTGCAGGGCCTCCCGGAGCAGGTCGGACTGGTTCGGGAAGTGGTAGGTCAGCGAGCCGAGGGAGACGCCGGCCGCGCGGGCGACGGCGCGGTTGGTCACGGCGCCGACGCCCTGCTCGGCGATGAGGCGCAGGGCGGCCTGGAGGATGCGGTCACGGGCGTTCATCGGCCCCAGTCTTCCCGATCGGGCGGCGTTCGCTTATCGTTCGTTCGAACGAACGATACCCCGGACGGGACCGGAGGTGCTGCGTGGAAGGGCTGGCCGAGCAGGCGCGGGCGCTGGCGGACGGCGCGGTGACGTCGAAGGAGCTGGTCGAACGGTCGCTGGAGCGCATCGCGGAGCTGGACGGGCTCGGCGCCTTCCGAGTGGTGTGCGCCGAGGCGGCGCGGAAGGCGGCGGCGGAGGCCGACCGGCGGCTGGCGGACGGGGAGCGGCTGCCGCTGCTCGGCGTCCCGGTGGCGATCAAGGACGACACGGACCTGGCGGGGGAGACCACGCCGTTCGGCGTCCCCGGCGACCACCTGCCGAAGGAGCACGACGCGGAGGTGGTGCGGCGGCTGAAGGCGGCCGGGGCGGTCATCGTGGGCAAGACGACGACGTGCGAGCTGGGGCTGTGGCCGTTCAGCGAGTCGCCGGGGTTCGGCCGCGCCCGGAACCCGTGGAACCCGCGGCACACGCCGGGAGGGTCGTCGGGCGGGTCGGCGGCGGCCGTCGCGGCCGGGATGGTCCCCGCGGCGGTCGGGTCGGACGGGGCGGGCTCGATCCGCATCCCGGCGGCGTGGACGAGCCTGGTGGGCATCAAGCCGCAGCGGGGGAGGGTGTCCGGGTTCCCGCATCGCGACCCCTTCTACGGGCTCACGGTATGGGGGCCGCTGGCCAGGAGCGTGGAGGACGCCGCGCTGCTCCTGGACGTGCTGACCGGAAGCCACCCGGAGGACCGGTACCGGCTCGACAGGCCCGTGTCGTCGTTCCGGGAGGCGGCCGAGACCGAGCCGCGGCGACTGAAGATCGCCGTGTCGTACACGACCGCGTTCGGGGTGAGCGGCCGGCTCGACCCGGAGATCCGGGCGGCGGTGGAACGCGTGGCCCGAAGGCTCACGGAGCTGGGGCACAAGGTGTTCCCCGCCGATCCCGACTACGGGCCGGTCGTGCTGGGACTGGTGCCGCGCGGCACGGCCGGCGTGGCGGACTGGCTGGACTCCCTTCCGGGGGCGCGGCCGGAGCCGCGGACGGCCATGGAGGCCAGGATCGGCAGGACGGTCGGCCGGAGGCTGCTGCCGCTGGCCCGGCGCATGGACCCCGGGCTGCGGAGGAGGATCGGCAGGATCTTCCAGTACGCGGACGTGGTGCTGACGCCGACCACCGCGCAGCTGCCGCTGAAGGTGGGGGCGTTCGACGGCGTTCCGTACCGGAAGACGCAGTCGGGGGTCGCCGCGGCGTGCCCGTACTGCTGGCCGTGGAACGTCCTGGGCTGGCCCGCGGTCAACGTCCCGGCGGGCATGAGCGAGTCGGGGCTGCCCATCGGGGCGCAGCTGCTCGGATACGACTCGGACGAGGCGACGCTCATCTCCCTGGCCGCCCAGCTCGAGGCCGTGGAGGGGTGGACGGCGCGCCGTCCGGACCTCAGTACCCTGCGCCGGTGAGCATTCCGCCGTCCACCACGAACTCGCCGCCGGTGCAGTAGCTGGACTCGTCCGAGGCCAGGTACACCACCAGCCCGGTGACCTCCTTCGTGCGGCCGAGGCGGCCGAGCGGCAGCGCCTTGAGGAAGGCGTCGGCGCTGTCGGCGGTGGCCTTGACGATGTCGTCCTGCATCGCCAGCGGCGTGACGATGCCGCCGGGGTGGATGGAGTTGACGCGGATCCCGTCCGGGCCGAGTTCGCGGGCGGCGGCCTTGGTGAGGCCGCGCACGCCGAACTTGCTGGCGGAGTAGGCGGCGAGCCCGGCGGCGCCGATGAACCCTTCGGTGGACGACACGTTGACGATGGAGCCGCCGCCCGCGGCCCGCATCGCCGGCGTGACGGACTTGACGCCGAGCCACTGCCCGACGAGGTTGACGTCGAGGATGCGGCGGAACTCCTCCAGCGGCATCTCCTCGATGGTCCGGTACCGGAGGATCCCGGCGTTGTTGACCAGCACGTCGAGGCGGCCGTAGACGTCGACGGCGGTGGCGACGGCGGTCTTCCAGTCGTCGGGCGAGCTGACGTCCATCCGCAGGAAGCGCGCGTCGTCACCGAGGCCGGCGGCGACCTCGGCGCCCTCGTCCTCCAGGACGTCCCCGAAGACCACCTTGGCGCCCTCGGCGACGAAGCGACGCACGTGCGCCTTTCCCATGCCGCGCGCGCCTCCGGTGATGAGCGCGACCTTGCCGTCAAGCCGTCCCATGCCTGCTCCTCGCGGCGTATGTCTTTCCTGCGGCCACTGCGGCAGCGGCGGCCTCCATGGTGCGGTACACCGGTATCCCGGCGGTCCGGGCGATGCGCCGGATGTCGTCCTCGACCCCGGGCGGCGCGCATTCGCTGTTGCGCAGCACCAAGGTGACGCGGGTGCGGGGCGCCTCCTCCTGGAGGACGCCCACTCTGCGGGCGAACGTCAGCAGCGGGGCGGGGTCGGTGCCGCCGAAAGTGAAGAAGCTCTGCACGTTG
This sequence comes from Actinomadura viridilutea, assembly GCA_003001795.1. Classification (GTDB taxonomy): domain Bacteria; phylum Actinomycetota; class Actinomycetes; order Streptosporangiales; family Streptosporangiaceae; genus Spirillospora; species Spirillospora viridilutea. The sequence continues at coordinate 42,462 of PVNI01000008.1, forward strand.
ACGTGCGCGACGAGGTCCGTGAACGGGTTCTCGGTCAGGATCGCCTTCGCGGCGTTCCGCACCAGGTCGGGATCGGCCCGCGGGCCCACGGGGATCTCGAGGGGGTTGGCCAGGGAACTGCCCGCGCCGAGACCGAGGGAGCGCAGGGCGGCCTCCGTCTCACGGGACAGCGGGGCGAGGTCGAGGCCCGCACCGTCGAACACGTCGGCGGCGAGGACGCTCGCGCCGCCGCTCGGCCCGATCACCAGCACGTCGCCGCCGGGGCCGACGTCGCGGGCGCCGTGCAGGTCGAGGAAGTCCAGGGCGCCGATGAGGTCGTCCTGGCCGGTGACGAGCGCGACGCCGGCCTGCGCCGCCAGCGCCGGCCAGACGCGGTCGTCGCGGACCATGCCGCCGGTGTGGGACGCGGCGGCCGCGCGGCCCTGGCGGCTGCGGCCCCCGACCAGCGCGACGACCGGCTTGCCGGTCTCCCGCATCGCCTCGAACAGGCCCCGGCCGTCGCGCGGGTCCTCCAGGTAGAGGCCGATGACGGCGGTGTCGTCGTCGGCCGCCAGGTAGCGCAGCAGCTCGGCGGGCGTCACGTCGGCGCTGTTGCCGACCGTGGCGACCTTGGAGAACGCCAGCCCGCGCCGCTCCCCGACCTTGACGACCTCGCCCGCGAGCCCGCCGCTCTGCGAGACCAGCGCGATGCGTCCGGGGCGTCCCGGCTCGCCGCCGAGGAACGTCTGGCCGCCGGCCGGCGCGTACACGCCCATGCAGTTGGGGCCGAGCAGCCGCACGCCCGCCTCGCGCGCCGCCGCCAGCAGGTCGTCCTCCAGCCCGGCGGCGCCCATCTCGCGGAACCCGCCGCTCATCACCTGCACGAACGGGATGCCGGCCGCCTGCCGCACCACGTCGGGGCACCGCCGCGCGGGCACGGCCACCAGCGCGTAGTCGACGTGGGGGGCGGCGTCCGCGAGGGACGGGACGCACGGCACGCCGTCGATCTCGCCGGCCTCGGGGTGCACGGCGAGCAGCGTCCCCTTGTACCCGGCCGCCTTGTAGAAGCCGAGGAACATGTTGCCGAACCCGGGCCTCTTGGTGGACGCGCCGACCACGGCGACGCCGCGCGGCGCGAACAGGCGGTCGAAGTCGGTCGCGCCGGGCCGCCGCCGGGGCCGGAGGGCGCGCGGCCCGGTGGGCAGCGCGTCGGCGCCGAGCAGGCGGGCGTCGACGGCGACGGCGCCGTCCGGACCGCAGATCACCGGGTTGAGCTCGAACTCGGTGAAGCCCTCGCCGAGCCGGTCGACGATCCCGTCGGGGCCGCCGACCGCCAGCATCACCTCGACCAGCGCGTCCCGGTCGACGCCCGGACGTCCGCGCGCGCCGTCCAGCAGGGCGCGGCCGCGCAGCTCGTCCAGCATGGCGCGCGCGTCGGCCTCGGCGATCGGGCACAGGCGCAGCGCCGTGTCGCGCAGCGCCTCCGTCCACACCCCGCCGAGTCCCACGAGCAGCACCGGCCCGAACACGGGATCGCGGACGGCGCCCACGATGACCTCCACGCCCGGCGCGGCCTGCTCCTCGACCAGGAAGCCGTCCGCCGCCGCGCCCCGCGCCGCCAGGGCGGCGCGCATCTCGGCGGCGGCCTCGGCCGCTGCGCGCGGCGACCCGACGTTCAGGCGGACGGCTCCGGCGTCGCTCTTGTGCACCAGGTCGGGCCCGTACGCCTTCACCACGAGGGGGTGCGCCAGGCCGCGGGCGGCCGCTTCCACGTCCTCGGGGGACGGAGCGGTCGCGCCGCGCGGCACGGTCACCCCGAACTCTCGGATCCACGCCTTGACGGCGGGCTCGGGAACCGGCGTCATCGGCCCGGTTCACCGGACGCGGTCGGCGTACAGGTCGCGGATGCCGCGCCGCAGCAGCTTGCCCGGCCCGCCCGACGCGTCCTGCGTGTGCGGCAGCTCGTCGGCGACGACGACGGCGTCGGGCGCCTGGTGGGCGGGCAGCCGTTCGGCGAGCGCGGCGCGCACCCGGTCGGCGTCCAGCGTCGCCCCGGACCGGGGGACGACCGCCAGCAGGATCTTCTGCTCGACCGCCTCGCCGCCCTCCGGGTGGGCGGGCACCCCGACGGCCCCGGCCTCGGCCACGCCCTCCACCTCGACGGCCGCCTCCTCGATCTGCGCGGGCTGCGTCCACTGCCCGCCCTTGAGGATGGAGTCCTCGCGGCGGCCCAGCACGTAGAGGAACCCGTCCTCGTCCATGCGGCCCAGGTCGCCGCCGACGTACCAGCCGTCGCGCAGCACCTCGGCGGTCTTGTCGGGCTGCCCGTCGTACCCGGCCATCAGGTTCGGGCCGGACAGGTTGATCTCGCCGACCTCGCCGACGACGCGGTTGCCCCGCGGATCGGTGATCCGCACCGCGCAGGACGTGCGCGCCCGGCCCACCGACGCGATGTCCTGGCTGCCGTCGTCCTGGCGGCCGACGCAGGTGTAGGGCGCCTCGGTCTGCCCGTAGTAGCTGTAGATCGCCGCGCCCGGCAGCCGCTTCATGATGCGTTCGCGCAGACTCGGCAGCAGCGGCTCGCCGCCCAGCACGATCGTCCGCAGCGACGACAGGTCGACGTCGCGGTGCTCGTCCGAGCCGAGCAGCGCGGAGAAGAAGCTGGGGATCAGGCTGACGTGGGTGACCTTCTCGCGCGGCACCACCTTCAGGAAGTTCGACGGCCCCCAGTCCTGCTCCAGGACCAGCTTCATGCCCGCGTAGAAGGCCGGGCCGACCAGCGCCGGGAAGCCGATGCCCCAGATGATCGCGCCCGTGCCCATGACGGCGTCCGGGCCTCCGCTGTCGATGTCCAGCCAGATCTGCGCGGACGCCAGCGAGCTGAAGTGGGTGTGCATGACCGCCTTGGGCAGTCCCGTCGTGCCGGAGGTGTAGAACAGCGCGAGCAGGTCGTCGCCGAACCCGCCCAGCGGCGGCTCGTCCTCGCTCGCCTCGGCGGCCAGCGCGTCCACGTCGGCGGCGTCGGCGCCCGGTCCGCCGACGCGCAGCCACAGCTTGACGTCCGGCAGGTCGGGGCGGATGGACGCGACCACGTCCTCCACCGTGGCGTCGTACACGAACGCGGTGCACGCGGAGCGCCGCACCACCTGCCGCAGCGTGTCGGCGGGCCAGTGCGGGTTGAGCGCGGCGACGATCGAGCCGATCTTCATCTGCGCCAGGTAGACCTCGGCGACGTGCAGCGTCTCGTTCAGCAGCGACGCCACCCGCGCGCCGGGCGTCACCCCGGCTGCCAGCAGCGCGTGCGCCACCCGGTTGACCCTGCGGTCGAGCTGGTCGTAGGTGAAGCTCTGCTTGCCGCAGTACGTGAGCGCCACCTTGTCGGGGGTGCGCCGGGCGTTCGCGGTGAGGATGGCGTAGGCGTAGTTGCTGTAGGGGGAGTTCTCTCGCGCCACGGCTCGTCTCCTTCGGCTCCGGCTCGGGGTGGGGTGGCGGTCGGTGGCGGGGGGACGGTCCCTGGTCAGGTGCGGGGCGAGTAGAGGACGAACGCGTTGCCGGCGGGGTCGCGCAGCACGGCGCGGGTCTCGTGCGGCCCGTCCTCGGGACCGCGCACGAGCCGCGCCCCGGCCGCGGTCACCCGTTCGACGGTCGCGGCCACGTCGGCGACCTTGAACGACACCGCGGGCACGCCGTCGGTGACGTCCTCGTCCGGGCCGGCCACCGCGAACGTGGCGCCGCCGCCGTCGAACGCGGCGAACCGGTCGCCGTCGGTGAACTTCACGGCCAGGCCGAGGGCGTCGCGGTAGAAGCGGACCGCCTCGTCCAGGTGCTCCGCGACGTACAGGACATTGCCGATGCGCGTCATGCCGCCGGCCTCCAGTGGGGGATCGGGCCGAAGCCGTCCAGCTCATCGAAGGCCACCCGGACCGGCATGCCGATCCGCACCTCCTCGGGCGGGCAGCCGACGACGTCCCCGAACACGCGGGCGCCCTCCGGCAGGTCGATCCAGGCCACGACGTACGGCGGCGCGAACCCGGGGAGGAAGGCGCGGTGCACGACGCTGAAGGTGTGTACGCGGCCGCGTCCGGACACCGGCTCGTACGTGAGTTCGGCGCCGCCGCAGAACGGGCAGGACGGTTCGGGGAAGTGCACGAACCGCGCGCATCCGGAGCAGCGCTGGAGCACCAGCTCGCCGCGCCGGCAGGCCGTCCAGTACGGCTCGGTCAGCGGCGTCGGCGCGGGGAAGGGGCGCGGGCGGTCCATCGCCAACCAACCTAGCGCACGCTTGGTATGCCGACAAGGTCGCCGGAGCGGGCGTGATCGGGGCGCGGGCGTGCGGCTCAGGCGGACGCTGTCAGAAGTTCAGGCGGACGACGTCACAGGTTCAGGCGGACGACACATATTCAGGCGGACGACACATATTCAGGCGGACGACGTCAGAGCGGCGAGCGCGTCGCGGGACAGGCGGTCCGCCCGGCGCGTGGTCTCCGGGAGGCGGTAGCGCGGGGCCAGCGCGAGGGCGTGGCGGCACGCGGTGTCGAGGCCGATGCGGTGCCCGACCGACACGAACACCGGCTTCACGCCGTCCTGGGTCCGCAGCACGCGGCCGACGACCTCGCCGTCGTGCCGCACCGGGGCGGCGTCGCCGCGCCGCTCGCCCGGCGGGTCGTAGGCGCCGACGAACGGGGTCTTGGCGACGCCCATCGACGGCAGCCCCGTGAGCACGCCCAGGTGGCAGGCCAGGCCGAAGCGGCGCGGGTGGGCCAGCCCGTAGCCGTCGCAGACCAGCAGGTCGGGCGTCGTCTCCAGCCGCCGCAGCGCCTCGACCAGCGCGGGCAGCTCGCGGAACGCCAGCAGCCCGGGCACGTACGGGAACGCGGCGGTGCCGGCGGCCGTCGCCTCCTCCACCACCTCCAGCGTCTCGGCGTCCAGGACCACCGCCGCGGCCGCGAGCCGTCCGCCGCGCCCGGACGGGCCGCGGGCGCCGTCGCGCTCGTACGCCACGTCCAGTCCGGCGATCGTGCGCGGCCGCAGCGGGCCGCGGTCCCGCAGGTCGAGCAGCGGGCGCAGCCGGTCCTGGATCTCCTCGGCCTCCCGGGCCGTGGCGGGCCAGTCGTGCAGGTCGCGGACCTCCATGGACGGGACCTTACCGGCCCCGTCTACCAAGCAAGTGCTAGATTGTTCACGTGCCGATCGACCTCGCCGCACTGGCCGCCCCCGCCCGCACCGCCCTGCTGGTCATGGAGATGCAGCGCGGCGTCGTCGGTGACCTGGCCCGCTTCCCCGACCTGGTCGAGGTGTGCGCGGAACGGGACGTCGTCGCCAACGCCGCCCGCGCCGTCACCGCCGCCCGGGACGCCGGGGTGCGCGTCGTGCACTGCACCGCCGCGTTCCGCGCCGACCGCGCCGGCAGCCACACCGACAACTGCCCGTTCATCAAGGGACTGCTGCGCGACCCCGCGCACATGCTGGAGGGCACGCCCGCCGTCGAGGTGCTGCCGGAGCTGCACGACCCGGTCGACCTGGAGGCGCGCCGCTACCACGGGTTCTCGCCGTTCACCGGCACGTCCCTGGACGTGACGCTGCGCTCGCTCGGCGTCCGCACCGTCGTCGCCCTCGGCGTGTCCCTCAACCTCGGCATCCCGGGACTGTGCCTGGAGGCGGTGAACCTCGGCTACTGGGTGGTCGTCGTCACCGACGCCGTCGCCGGCACGCCCGCCGACTACGGCGACGCCGTCATGGCCCACACCATCGCCCTGCTGGCGGCCCGCGCCACCAGCACCGACCTCGCCGCCGCCTGGAGGAGCGCGTGAACGGACTGAGCCTCGACGGACGCGTCGCGGTGGTCACCGGCGGCGCCGGGGGCATCGGCCGCGCCGTCTGCGCGGACCTGGCGTCCCTCGGCGCGCACGTCGTCGTCGCCGACATCGACGCCGCCGGCGCGAAGGAGGTCGCCGCCGCCCTCGGCGGCACCGCCCGCCGCGTCGACCTCGCCGACCCCGCCGACATCGACCGCTTCACCGCCGAAGTGGGACGGGTCGACGTGCTGGTGCACAACGCGGGCGTCAGCTTCGTCGAAAAGTTCACCGACAGCGACCCCGCGCACTGGGACCTGATGTGGAAGGTGAACCTGCGCGCGCCCATGCAGCTCACCAAGGCCCTGCTCCCCGGCATGACCGAGCGCGGGTGGGGGCGGCTGGTGTTCGTCTCGTCCGACGGCGCGCGCGCCGGATCGGGCGGCGAAGGCGCCTACGCGGCCACCAAGGCGGGCATGTTCGGCCTGGCCAAGACGCTCGCCCGGGAGGCCGCGCGCGACGGCGTCACCAGCAACGTGGTGTGCCCGGGCCCGACCGACACCCCGATGGGACGGGCGGTGGCCGAGCGGCATCCGGGGCTGCTCGACAAGCTCGCCCGGCAGATCCCGCTGCGCCGCATCGCCCGGCCCGATGACATCGCCGGGCTGGTGGCGTTCCTGTGCACCGACCGCGCCGGGTACATCACGGGCCAGACGATGTCGGTCAGCGGCGGCATCACGATGGCGTGATGGCCGCGGACGGCTCAGCCGAGGGACGCGTAGGCGGCCTCGAGCAGGCGGTAGGCGCGCAGGTCGCCGCCCGGGTCGTAGTTCAGCAGGTTGGGCACGTAGGCCAGCGCCAGCCCGGCCTCGGCGTCGCCCAGACCCATCGACCCGCCCGCGCCGCTGTGCCCGAACGCCGTGCCGCGCCCGGCCTCCGGGACGAGGAACGTCGTCGCCGGGCGCATGTACCCGAGCCCGAACGCGGAGTCCACGATGAGCGTGCGGTCGGGGCCGTGCACGCGCGGCCGGAGGGCCTCGGCCAGCGTGTCGGGCCGCAGGATGCGCCCGGCCACCAGGTCGCGGTAGAAGCCCGCCAGGCCCGCCGCCGTCGTCATCATCCCCGCGCCCGGCCAGCCCGCACGCAGCACCACCGGGTTGTTGAAACCGTTCGTGCCCGGATGCGGGTTGTTGAGCGCCCGGTTCATCAGGCTGCCGGGGTCGGCCTCCGCCTCCGCCCTCCGCTTCAGCAGCGAGGCGTCCGGCGTCGGGACGCCCTCGGCCGGGCGCTCGCCCTCCCGGGACGGCGCGGGCCGCTTGTTGGTGAGCTTGGCGCCGCGTTCGATGACGTCGTCGGGCGCGCCGATCCACAGGTCGAGCGCCCCGGCGAACTCCTCTTTCACGAACGCGCCGACCGTCCGCCCCGACCGGCGCCGGACGATCTCGCCGGCCAGCCAGCCGAAGGTCAGCGCGTGGTAGCCGTGCGCCTCGCCGGGCGTCCACTCGGGCTCCTGCTCCGCCAGCGCCGCCGCCGGCGCCGCCGGGTCCGCGGCCTGCTCGGCGGTGAACGGGCGGGCCAGCACCGGCAGCCCCGCCTGGTGCGACAGCAGGTGCGCCGCCGTCGCGCCCTCCTTGCCGTGCGCGCCGAACTCCGGCCACCACGCGGTCACCGGGCCGTCGACGTCGTAGGCGCCGCGTTCGGCCAGCAGCAGCGCGGCGGTCGCGGTGAGCGCCTTGGTGCAAGAGAAGGCGAAGCACGGCGTGTCGGCCCGCCACGGGCGTCCGGTGCGCCGGTCGGCGACGCCGCCCCACAGGTCCACCACCTTGCGGTCGCCCGCGTACACCGCGACGGCGGCGCCCAGTTCCAGGCCGTCGGCGAAGTGCTGCTCGAAGACGTCCCGCACCGCCGCGAAGGCCGGATCGCAATACCCCTGAGCCGTCTGCGTCATGTGCCCGCTCCGCTCGTCGAGGAAGGTCTGACCGAATGATGTTCGAAGAGTATGACAACTGGGGGCATGGCAACTGGGGGCGGTGGGGAGCCGACGACGAGCGCGGCACCCTCAACCTGCTGACCCCCGAGACGGTCGTCGCGGCGGCGCGGTGCGTGCGGGAGGGCCGCGTGGTGAGCCTGGCGATGCCGATCCGGGGCGCCACGTCGTCGGCCGCGCCCACCACCGTCCCGCACCTGCGGGGCAGGCCGCTGCCGCAGCACTTCATGTCCGTGGACGGCGGCGACTACGCGGCGGGCGCGCGGGCGGTCGGCGCGGGCCTGAAGATGGCCGACGACGCGCTCGTCGTCACGCCGCACGGCACGACCACGCACATGGACGCGCTGTGCCACATGTGGTCGGGCGACGAGCTCTACAACGGGCACCCGGCCGGACGGGTGCGCTCGTACGGCGCGCAGCGCTGCGGCATCGACAAGGCCGGGCCGGTGGTGGCGCGGGGCGTGCTGTTCGACGTGGCGAGGCTGCGCGGCGTGCCCCACCTGGCCGCGCACGACCGGATCGGCCCCGACGACTTGCAGGGCTGCCTCGACGCGACCGGCGTCGACCTGCGCCCGGGGGACGTCGCCGTCATCCGCACCGGCTGGCCCCTGACCTGGGAGGAGCAGGGGCCGGACGCCTACTGGTCCGGCCAGCCGGGGCTCGACGCCGACGGCGGCCGCTGGCTGGCCGGACGCGACGTGAGCGTGGTCGCCGCCGACAACGCCGCGATCGGCGGCCTCAACGACCGCCAGCTCGCCGACGAGGGCCCGGACGACGACCTGCACCTGATCCTCCTGTGGCGGCACGGCGTCCACCTGGCGGAGATGCTCTGGCTGGAGGAGCTCGCCGCGGCCCGGCCCGCCGACTTCCTGTTCGTCGCGGCCCCGCTGCGCATCGAGGGCGGCACCGCGAGCCCGATCACGCCGATCGCCGTCCTGTAGCGGCCCGCCGCGGCCGGGCCGCGCGGCCGTCCTCGCGGCGCGCGGCGCGGCGGGCGGGGAGCCGTCCGCGCGATCCGCGCGGCGGACGTCATGACCCCGGGTAGGCGCCGCCCCCGTAGCGTTCGTCGAGCGCGTCGTAGTCGGGTGTGAAGCCGCGTTTGGGGATCTCGTCGGCGAACTCGACGTACCGCGGCTTCTTGTACGAGGCGATCTCGGTGCGGACGTGCTCGACGATCTCCTCGGGGGTGGCGGAGGCGCCGTCCTTCAGGACGACGATCGCCTTGGGGGACTGGCCGAACCGCTCGTCCGGGACGCCGATCACGGCCGCGTCCGCGATCGCCGGATGGGTCTTCAGCGCGCGCTCCACCTCGGCGGGGTAGATGTTCTCGTTCGCCGACTTGATCATGCGCAGCTTGGGGCCAATGAACGTGATCGTGCCGTCGGGTTCGCGGCGGCCCAGGTCGCCGGTGTGGTGCCAGCCGCCCGCCGTCTTGGCCGCGTTGAGCTCGGGCCGGTTCCAGTAGCCGCAGAACACGCTGCCGCCGCGCGCGCAGATCTCGCCGACCTCGCCGGGCGGCACCTCGGCGCCGGAGGCGTCCAGGATCCGCACCTGCGTCAGCGGCGACGGCCGGCCCGCCGTCCCCCGGCCGCCCATGCCGAGGCCGAGGAACGTCAGCATGCCGCCGACCTCGGTCTGCCCGTAGCCGCCCATCCCGGACGCGCACCACGGGCTGTCGTCCACCGTGATCATCTCGTCCCACTCCGGGGAGTGCGAGACGAAGCGCAGCGACGACAGGTCGTACGCGCGGTCCTTGTTGGCCTGCACCAGCGCGTCGATCATCGGGCCGAACAGGAACGCCTGCGTGACCCGCTCCCGTTCGATGAGGCGGCAGACCTCCGCCGGCTCGAAGGCGGGGGTGACCACGATCGTGCCGCCGAGCTGGAAGGTGGCCAGCGTGAACATCATCGTCCCGACGTGGAACAGCGGGCCGCACGCCAGGAAGGTGAAGCCGTCCTCCATCTGCCGGATGTGCAGCAGCGCCATGCTGTGCGCGACCAGCGCGGAGTCGCTGAGCAGGGCGGCGTGGGGGCGTCCGTCGAACGCGCCGGTGTAGAGCGCGAGGACGGGGGAGTCGGGGGAGACGTCGGCGTCCGGGTCGGTCGGCTCGGCCGCGGCCGCCCACGACTCGTACTCCTCGCCGGATTCGACCCAGCGCGCGTCGGGCGTGACCTGCCCGCGCGCCTTCTCCACCGCCTCCGACTCCTCCCACACCACGACGGCCGGGGCGAGGTCGGTGAGCACGTGGGCGAGCTCGTCGGCGGTCTGCCGCCAGTTGGCCGGGCAGAAGATCGCGCCGAGGCGCGAGCAGGCCAGCAGCAGCTCCAGCACCCGGAAGGAGTTCCGCCCGAGCCACAGCACGCGTGCGCCGGCCGTCACGCCGTCGGCGGCCAGCGCGCCCGCCAGGCGGTTCACCCGCGCGTCCAGCTCGGGCCAGGTCAGCCGCAGGTCGCCGTCGACCACGGCGGTGCCGAGCGGCCGGCTCCGCCGGTGCTCGCCGAGAACGTCCCCGAGGGTGAGCCGGTGTACGAGGGACATCGCGCCTCCTGGATGTGACGGAACCGGGGGGTGTGGAAGGGCCCGGCGGCCCGCGGGGCGGCCCGGCGGCTCAGCGGAAGGCGGGCATGACCTCCGCCGCGAAGAACCTCAGGACCTTCTTCATCTCCTCGACGGGCATGGGCCGGGTGGAGCCGAAGTCGCACATCAGGTGGGAGTAGCCCATCTCCCGGATCATCTGGATCTGGCCGATGACCCGCTCGGGGTCGCCGATCACCTCCAGCTGCTCCCAGCGGAACTCGCTGTCGACCGCGCCGCCCTTGAGGTAGCGGTTCTGGTAGTACTCGAACCCCTTGGCGGTCTCGCCGGTGCGCGAGTCGATGGGCGCGCTCTGCGGGTTGAAGATGCGCGAGCGGTCGAACATCGCCTCGAAGCGGGCCTGGTCCGCGCGAGCCTGCTCGATGGTGGGCGCCACGTACACGATGCGGCTGGCCACCAGCTCGGCGTCGGCGGCGTCCACGCCGTGGGCGGCGGCCACGGCGTGCCAGGTCTCGGCCGCCTTGGCGATCTTGCGGAACGGCGCGGCGGGGTCGGCCAGGATGGGCAGGCCGCGGGCGGCGTAGATCTCCACGGTCTCCGGGCTGATCGCGGCGACGTGCAGCGGCGGGTGCGGCTTCTGCAGCGGACGCGGCGTCAGCGTCAGCGGGCGCTTGGTCCGGTGGTAGCGCCCCTTGTACTCGAAGTCGTCCTGCGTCCACAGGCCGACCACCATGTCCAGGCACTCGTTGAAGCGGTCGCGCGCCTCGCCGAGGTCGAGCCCGAAGTTCTCGAACTCGATGCTCTGGTAGCCGCGGCCCACCCCGAGGTTCAGCCGGCCGCCCGACAAAAGGTCCACCATCGCGGCCTCCTCGGCCACGTGGATGGGGTTGTGCAGCGGCAGCACGACGATGCCGGTGCCCAGTCGCAGCCGCTCGGTGCGGGCCGCCAGATGGGCCAGCATCGTGAAGATGTTGGGCACCACGCCGTAGTCGCGGAAGTGGTGCTCGGCGACCCACACCCCGTCGAAGCCGAGCTCCTCCAGGAGCTCGATCACCTCGATCTGGTAGTCGTACACCTCGCGCGCGCTCTGGCCCGCGTTCTGGTGGAACAGGTGGAAGGTCGAGAACTTCATCGGGCGGTCGGCCACGGCTACGGCTCCTTCTTCACCGGGCGCGTGCGCGGGGGCGCGGCGTCCCCGGCGCGCGCCGGGTCGGGACAACGCCGGTCCCCATCATTGCGTACCAAGCGCTCGCTTGGGAAGTGTTCCGGGGCGAGGCCGCCGGGAAACGGACGCCGCCGCGGGCCGCGGCCGGCGCGCGATCAGGGGCGCTGCGGCAGCCCGGCGGCGCGGGGCAGCGGCTCCTCGGGCGCGGGCGCCGGCCGGGTCCGGCCGAACTCCAGCGTCAGCAGCGCCGCCGCCAGCCGGGCGATGTCCCACCAGGACCGGAACACGATGCTGCGCGGCCGGTAGGCGGGCCGGAACTTGCGGTCGAACAGGTACAGCGACTCCACCGCGATCCACGGGTCGAGCAGGTGCAGCGCCCGGTAGCCGGCGCGCTCGGCGAGCCCGCGCTCGGCCGACTCCAGCAGTGCGCGGAACGCGGCGAAGTTCAGCGACACCTCCGCCACGCCGTGCCGCCGCGCGTACCCGACGACCTCGACGATGAGCCGCTCGTTGACGCCGTTGGGGGCGCCCGGCGCCCGCCGCATCGCGTCCAGGCTGAGCCCCGACCCGGAGATCAGGTACCGCTGGAACGCGACCGGCTCCCCCCGCGCGGTCGCGGGCGACGGCGATCAGCGCGTCGGCGCGGTAGCCGGTGAGCAGCTCGTCCAGGTTCATGGAGAAGCCGCGCTCGGCCGCGCCGCCCAGCGCGCGCGCCGCGACCCGCCGCAGGGCCTCCCGCAGGTCGGGCGCCAGGTCCCCCTCCCGCAGGATCCGCGTGGTCACGCCCGCGTTGCGGGTGCGCTGCACGGCCTGCCGGACGTTGCGCATGGACCGCCCCCGCAGGCCGAACTCGGCGGTCCGGATGACCACCTCGTCGCCGAACCCGAACGAGCGCAGCGGCGCCCACAGCGGCAGCCGGTCGGCGCCCGCGCCGAGCACGGCGGGCCGCCAGCCGGTGCGGCGGCACAGCGCCAGGAACCGCGCGACGGCGGCCTCGTAGGACGCCGGATCGCCCACCGGGTCGCCGCCCGCCACCGCGACCCCGAACAGCACCCGGTAGCCGATCGCGGCGCGGCCGTCCGGGCTGAACACGTACGACTTGTCGCGACGCAGCGCGAACGGGGCCAGCGTGTCCGACCCCGGGTGCGCGACGAGCCGGGCGACCCGGCGGCGCTCGTCCTCGGCCCCGGGCGGCGGCGCCGGAGCGGCCGCCAGCAGGGTGAGCAGGATGAGCAGAAGCCCCGCGCCGCCGGTCACGGCGAGCGCCCCCGGCAGCCAGGACGCCCCGTCCAGCGGCGAGCCCATGGCGCCGAGCCCGACCGCCACGTCGCGGCCCACCGACCGGACCGACACCCCGCCGACCAGCACGGCCCCCGCCGCCGACCCGATCACCAGGACGGCTCCCGTGCGCACCGCCGCGCGCACCCGATCGGGGTGCGGCCGGACGGGGAAGCCGTCGCGCAGCCGCCACAGCGCCGCCGCCGCGGCGCCGAGCAGCGGCAGCCGCCACGGCGGATCCTCCCGGGCGAGCACCGCCACGGCGCCGAGCGCCACCAGGACCAAAAGCCCGTACCAGGCGGCGCGGCGGCCCAGCAGCACCCCGCGCGCCAGCAGGGCGACGGTCGACGCCAGCACCAGCGCGTGCGGCGGGCTCAGCGGGCCGCCCGTCACCAGGACCGACGCGGCCGCCGCGACGGGCGGGGGATCGCCCAGCGCGGGCACCGCCAGGAGCGCGGCGACGCCCGCCGTGATCGCCGCCAGCGCCCGCAGGGCGCCCTCCGGCCGGGTGCGTTGCACGATCGACACCTCCGCCGAGCCGTCAACCATGACGCCGGGGACTCGTTCCGGATTCGGCCGGGTCCTCCGTGTCCGCCATCATCGCCTGACCTAGAGTCGGATTCGATGGGAAGGCTGCTGATCGTCCACCACACGCCGTCGCCGAACCTGCAGGCGATGTACGAGGCTGCGCGGGCGGGCGCGGGCACCGACGAGGTCTCCGGGGTGGAGGTGGTGTCCCGCCCGGCGCTGACCTGCACCGCCGTGGACGTCCTGGAGGCCGACGGGTACCTGCTGGGCACACCGGTGAATCTGGGCTACCTGTCCGGCGCGCTCAAGCACTTCTTCGACACGGTCTACTACCCCTGCCTGGAGGCCACCGTCCGCCGCCCGTTCGGCGCGTACCTGCACGGCAACAACGACGCCGCCGGCGCGCTGCGCGCCCTGGAGTCGATCACGACGGGGCTGAAGTGGCGGGCGGTGCGCCCGCCGGTGGTGGTGACGGGCGAGCCCGCCAAGGCCGACCTGGAGGCGTGCTGGGAGCTCGGCGCCATGGTCGCCGCGGAAGTGGGCGACATTTGAGCCTGGGTCCGACCGCGCGGCCGCCACTAACGTGGCGCGCATGAGCGGATTCCGTCACGTGGCGATGTTCGGCTGGGTCGAGGGCACGACCACCCTCCAGCAGCAGGAGATCGCGGACCGGCTGCGGGAGCTGCCAGGCGTCATCCCCGAGATCCAGGCGTACAGCGTGGGCGTGAACGCGGGCGTGAACCCCGGCAACTACGACTTCGTGGTGGTGGCCGACTTCGCCGACAGGGAAGCCTACCTGGCCTACCGGGACCATCCCGCGCACCGGGCCGTCGTCGACCAGTACATCGACCCGCTGGTGGCGCGGCGCGCGGCCATCCAGTACGACCTGGAGTAACCGAGCAAGCGCTTGTCTGGATCGCGGGCCTCGGGCTAGCGTCGCCTCAGGGGCCCGCGCGCCCCCAGGGACGCGCGAGCCGGGACGCCGGCCGCCGAGGACGGAACGCGCCCACGTCCCCGGCGGCCGGGCCCCTCGCGCGAACGCGCGGCCTGGACGCGCGGTCACGCGACGCGGCACGAGGGGGCATGCGGTGAGCGGCGGGCAGGGCTTCTCCGGAAAGGCGGCGATCGCGGGCGTCGGCATGACCGCGCTGTCGCGCTCGTCCGGCCGCACCGTGCTCGACCTGGCCGCCGAGGCGTCCCGCGCCGCCCTGGCCGACGCCGGCGTCGACCGCCCCGACGCGATCCTCGGCTACCACCTGGGCGACTCGGCGCCCGTGCCGCACCTGGCCCGCGCGCTGCGGATGCCCGAGCTCGGCTGGCACAACGAGATCCACGGCGGCGGCACGCAGAGCGCCTCGATCCTCGCCGACGCCGCCATGCTCGTGGACGCGGGACTGGCCGAGAACGTCCTGATCTACCGGGCGCTCAACGGCCGCTCCGGCACCCGGATGAACACCCTCGCCCTCAAGCTCGGGGAGGGCGCCGAGGAGCAGTTCCTCCACCCCTACGGCATGGCGGGCCCCGTGCACCAGTTCGCCCTCGCCGCGCAGCGCTACCTGCACGACACCGGCCTCACCGCGACGCACACCCACGCCGTCGTCGACCAGTCCCGCGCGCACGCCGCCCGCAACCCCCGCGCCCTGCGCCGCGACCGCGTCGACCTGTCCGAGTACCTGAGCAGCCCCATGGTCGCCTCGCCGCTGCGCCGCCTGGACTGCTGCCAGGAGACCGACGGGGCCTGCGCGCTGGTCGTCACCCGCGCCGACCGCGCCCCCGACGCGCCCCGCGTCCACGCGGTCGTCCGCGGCGGCGGCCCCGGCGCGTCCGCCATGGACAAGGCCCGCGACGTCACGCGCGTGTTCTCCGCCTACGTCGCCGGGCCCCTGTACGAGGCGGCGGGGATGAAACCCGACCACGTGGACGTGGCGCTGCTCTACGACGCCTACAGCTGGCTCGTCCCCCGCCAGCTCGAGGACTTCGGCCTGGTCGCCCGGGCGGACCTCGGCGCCGTCCTGGCCTCCCGGGAGATCGCCTGGGACGGGCGCGTGCCGGTCAACCCGCACGGCGGACTGCTGTCGGAGGGGTACGTGCACGGCCTCAACAACGTCGCCGAGGCCGTCCGGCAGCTGCGCGGGACCGGGGTCAACCAGGTCAAGGACGCGGCGGTCGCGCTCGTCACGGGGTTCGGCGGCAGCTACGGCAGCGCAGCCGTCCTCACGCGCTGACACCGCTCGAGGGGAGGGGCGGAAGGGGGGCGGGGGATCGAGAGTCAGCCGATGGACAAGGCGCTCAGGATGGACTCGCGGAGCTGCTGGGGCGTCGGCGCCTCCAGCAGGCGGGGACCGCTGCGCAGCGAGACCATCGCCCACCAGGACCCGGTCGCCTCGCCGTACCAGACGCGCACGCCGGGGAACTGCTCCTGCAGACCGCGCACCAGTGCGGCCCGGAACTCCGCGTCGGGCGGCTCGCCTTGGTCGGCGGCGCCCCGTTGAGCCGTCATCGTGCCCCTTTCCCCCTGGCCGAGCCTCGTCGCCAGCGGCGTCCCGACGGTGCGCGGAGCGTCACTCTGACCAGGCAAGATATGACACATATCACGATATGCGGGCAGGGGTTCGGACGGGACAGCGACACTCCGTTTCTGCGGTCGGGACGTAGGTTCGTCCCCGGCGGCGGGGGGCCGTCCCCGGCGGCGGGCCGGCGCCGTCACGCCCGTTCCGCCGTCCCGCCCGGAGGGCGGCATGAGAAAACCCGGGCGCCGAGGGCGCCCGGGCTCGCGTCGCGCGTCCCCGCGTCGGCGGGCGACGATCAGCGGGTGTTGCTGATCAGCGGGTGTTGTTGATCAGTGGGTGTTGATGCCGTCGAACAGCACCTTGAGGTAGTGCTCGGACAGGCCGGCGGCGTCGAGCCGCCCGCCGGGGCGGTACCAGCGCACGGCCACCCAGATCGTGTCGCGGATCATCCGGTAGGTCAGCTTGGGGTCGATGTCGTCGCGGAACAGGCCCTGCTCCTGGCCCGCCCGGATCGTGTCGACCCACATCTTCTCCACCTCGTCCTCGGCCTTGGTGAGGTAGTCGAGGCGGTCCTTGAGGTAGTTCCAGTCGTTCTGCATCACCGTGATGGCGGCGCGGTGCGGCTCCAGCGTGCCGAACGCGATGCGCACCAGCTCGGCGATGGTCTCGCGGGGATCGCGCCCCTCCTCGATGACCGCCCGGTACGCCGACATCACCTCGTCGAAGAACCCCGAGAGGATCTCGTCGACGATCGACTCCTTGGAGGTGAAGTGGTGGTAGAGGCTGCCGGACAGGATCCCGGCCTCTTTGGCGATGTCGCGCACCGTGGTGGCCTGGTAGCCCTTCTCGGCGAACAGGTCGGCGGCGAGCCGGATCAGGTGCTCGCGCCGCTCCGAGGCCAAGGCGGACGAACCCCTGCCCCGGCGGCGGGCGCCGTTCTCCTCCGCCGCGCGGGCTTTGGGACGTCCTGAAGTGGTGCTCGTGGTCGTCACCCTCTCATTATGCCGATCGCGCCCAACCGCTTGTTCAAATCCAGGCTACCGTCGGACGCATGGCCGATGTGATCGTGTTCGACCTGTACGGGGTGATCGCCCGCCCCCAGAGCCCCGCCGCGATACGCCGGATCGAGGAGACGGCCGGGGGGTCCGGCGCGTCCGCCGCCGCCTTCTGGGACGCGTACTGGGACTGCCGTCCCCCCTACGACGCCGGCCAGGACGCCGCGGACTACTGGGCGGCGGTCGCCGACCGCGTCGGCGCCCGCTTCCCCGACGTCCCCGCCCTGATCGAGGCGGACCTCGACAGCTGGGTCGACGTCGACCCGGCCATGGTGGAGCTCGTCGGGGAGCTGGCCGACCGGGGGCACACGCTCGGCCTGCTCTCCAACATCATCGCCGACCTCGTGCCGCGCTTCGAGGCCCGGCACGGCCGGTGGCTGTCCCGCTTCTCCGCGCTGGTCTACTCCTGCCGCATCGGCGTGGCCAAGCCGGACCCGCGCGCCTATCTGGCCTGCGCGGAGCGGCTCGGCGTCGCCCCCGGCGAGGTGCTGTTCTTCGACGACCGGGAGGGCAACGTGGCCGCGGCGCGCGAGGTCGGGATGCGCGCCGAGGTGTTCCGCTCGGCGGACCAGGTCCGGGAGCTCGTGTTCGGCCTTCCGGAGCGCACCGCGTGAGGAGGCGACCCGCGTGGCAGCGACGCCCCACCGGGTGCTCCCGCCCCGACGCGCCTGACCGGCCCGGAGAGCGCCTCCGCCCCGCGCGGACGCCGTTCTCCGAGGTCGTCGCCGCGCTGCGGGCGGCCGGCTGCGTCTTCGCCGAGGACGAGGCGCGGCTGCTCGTCGACGCCGCCCGCACCCCCGCCGACCTGGCCGCCATGGTGGAGCGGCGGGCCGCCGGGCTGCCGCTCGAACACGTGGTGGGCTGGGCGGAGTTCTGCGGCCTGCGCATCGCCGTGGACCCCGGCGTGTTCGTGCCCCGCCGCCGCACCGAGTTCCTCGCACGCCAGGCCGCCGCGCTCGTCCCGGCGGACGGCGTCGCCGTCGACCTGTGCTGCGGGTCGGGCGCGGTGGGCGCCGTGCTGGCCGCGACCGCCGACGGCGCCGACGTGCACGCCGCCGACATCGACCCCGCCGCCGTGGCCTGCGCCCGGCGCAACCTGGACCCCGCCCGCGTGCACGAGGGCGACCTGTTCGCCGCGCTGCCCTCCGCCCTGCGGGGCCGGGTGGACGTGCTCGTCGCCAACGTGCCGTACGTCCCCACCGAGGAGGTCGCGCTGCTGCCGGCGGAGGCCCGCGACCACGAGCCCCGCATCGCCCTCGACGGCGGCCCGGACGGGCTCGACGTCGCCCGCCGCGTCATCGCGGAGGCGCCCTCGTGGCTGGCGCCGGGCGGTCACCTGCTGTTCGAGACCAGCGAACGCCAGCTTCCCGACGCGCTGCGGGCCGCCGCCGCCCGCGGCCTGCGCCCGCGGGCGGCCGTCGACGACGACCTGGCCGCCGCCGTCGTCATCGCCGCCTCACGTCCCGGGCGGGGGTAGCTCGCCGCCGGCCTCGGCGGCCTCGGCGAGGCGGCTGCGCAGGGTGCGGACCAGCTCCTCGCTGTGCTCGGTGAGCCGCTCGATCGCGGGGATCGCCAGGTCGTCGCGGACGGTGTCGGCGAGCAGCTCGTCGTACTCGTGCGCCCGGGCGGCCAGCGCCTCTAGGTGGCGGTGGGCGCGCAGGGCCTCGTCCGCGGCGCGGGTGCGCTCGGCGTAGCGCTCCAGCGCCTCGACGCGGCGCGTCACGGCCCGCACCGAGACCTCCAGCTTCTCGCGCAGCGGGCGCAGCGCCGCCTCCACCTCCGGCAGTCCCGCCGACTCGGAGATCTTGCGCTGCTCGTCGCGCAGCCGGGACTGCCGCGCCAGCACCTGCGCGATCTCCCACTCCTGGCGCGGCAGGGTGACGGCATTGTCCACGGCGTCCAACAGGCCCTCCCGGTTCACCTCCGAGTCGCGCACCGCGTCCACCGCGGCCTGCACGCGGGCCAGCAGCGCGCGGCCCTCGTCGTCGAAGTCCTCCGGCGTCAGGTACCGGTCGCGGCGGCGGGCCAGCTCGCGGGCGCGCCGCAGGTCCAGCGAGAACGCGGGGGAGCCGAGCGCGACCAGCATGGCCAGCATCGCCAGCCCCAGCAGCCACAGCGACCCCAGCACCGGCGAGCCGACCAGCCCGACGGCGAGCACGGTCAGCGGGGCCAGCCACATCAGCGGACGCTGCCGGGCGACGATGCGGTCCAGCTCGGCGCGCAGCGTCGGGTCGGCCACCGGGCGCACGTCGGCCGCCGGGCCCGCGCCGTCCTCGCCGCGCGGCGGAGCGATCTTGCGCCAGTAGGTGCCGATGTGCGTCTCGAACGCGAAGTCCGTGGGGGCGATCTCGATCTCGGTGGGCCCGGCCGGCAGCGGCCAGGAGCCGACCGGCTCGCCGCCGTTCGGTCCGGTGAACCGCACCCACCAGCCGCCCTTGCCGTCCTCGCACCGGTAGCGCCCGGGCGCCACGTCGATGCCGACGAAGAACGTTCCGATTCCTGGGATGGAGTTGCTCCAGGCACCACTGGTCACCGGCGACCTCCGAGCCGACCTCTCCGTCGCGACCCTCGTTCCCCTCCGACGAGGCGCGCCCCGAGGACCCTTCCGCACCCGCGCACGCGTCCTGCGGGACGATACGGGTTGCTTTACCCAGAACCGGGCGAGGAAAGTCAGCGGCGGCCTCCGCTGTTGCGGTCCGCCGGGAATGGAATACTCCAGGCGTGCCTCCTTCCACCGACCCTTTCGACGAGCCCCCGTGGGCGATGCAGCTGGTGGCGCGGGCCGAGAAGACGGCGCCGCCCGCGCACGGCGCCGTGTGCGCGGCCGCGGCGACCGCCGTCGCGACGCTGCTCACCGACCCCCGCGCGGCGGATCCGGAGGGCGAGTGGCATCCGTCCGTGCGCCGCTGGGAGTCGGGCCGCATCCGCAAGGTGATGCGGCGGGCGCGCGGGGCGCGGTGGGCGGACGCGCAGCGGCCGCCCGGCGTGACCGTGGACGTCTGCGGCGCGCAGGTGCGCGCGCTGGTGCCGGGACCCGTGGACGAGGTGCCGCCGGAGATCGCCAAACTGCAGGTCTCCGGCCTGGACCTGCCCGACGAGGACGAGCCCAAGCCGCCGCCCGAACCCCCGTACGCGGCCATCGCGCTGAACCCGCACGTGGCGATGAGCACCGGCAAGGCCGCCGCGCAGAGCGGGCACGCCGCGCATCTGCTGCTGCGTCAGGCGCCCCCGCCTCAGGTGCACGCGTGGATCGAGGGCGGCCTGCGCGTGCACCTCGTCCGCGCGGGGGACCGCCGCGGCGTCGGAAGCGGCGGCGACGTTCCCTGGGAACGCTGCGTGGACCGCGCGACGGTCGCGGTGCGGGACGCGGGCTTCACCGAGGTGGCGCCCGGCACCATGACCGCCATCGGCTGGATCGTCACCTGACCCGGGCGCCCGCGCGGGGGCGCCTCCGCCCCTCCGGTCGCGGCCTCAGGCGGACGGCGGCTGCCGTTCGAGGCGCTGCTGCCAGCGGTTCAGCGCCTCCAGCGCCATCTCCTGGGTCCGGGTGAGCCCGCTGGGCCGGATCTGCGCGTCCGCCCCGCCGTCCGATCCGCCGTCCGCCCCGGTGCTGGATCGGGGCGCCGGCACGCCGCGGCGCCCGATCCGCGCCCGCACGCTCAGCGCATACGACAGGAACAGCAGGAAGGCGAACCCGGCCAGGTAGAGGACGTGCTCCAGAAGGCCGCCCCACCGGCCGGTGACCACGTCCAGCACGGCGAAGAGGGCGAACCCGGCCGCCCACCCGGTGAGCGCGGGCAGCAGCCACACGTCCCGCCGCCGCACGAGTCCGGCCGCGGTCAGCAGCACGAGCAGCAGCTCGACGGCCTTCACCAGCACCAGCGCCGGCGTCGCCGCGCCCGAGCCGAGATAGCCCGCGAGCTCCGTCCGCCGGTCGTCCCAGGAGATCAGCGCGGTGACCATGCCCGTCACCCCGTACACGGCGGCGAACACGCCGATCGGGTAGTGGAAGCGGTGCCAGTTGCCGGTGCCGGGGGCGCTCCCGCTCCGGCCCGGCAGCGGCAGGTCGGGCCTGGTGAGCTTGGCGGACCCCTCCGTCATCTGTCTCCTGCCTTCCGCTTGTGTGCCTTAGGCGCAAGATATCCCGGATCGCCGGCCGTGGGGGCCGGACGGCCGCGCTGACCTGCCCGAAGTGCTTGCGCCCTTCGGGGGTGACCCGTCAGGCTGGGCTTCGTCGGGCCGCGCGGAGTCCATGGCGGGGTGCGGGGGGCGCCCCAGGATGGAGAAGCGAGATGACGCCTGACGAGATGGCGCCTGACACGGGAACGGCCGCGTCGTCCGCGACGCGGCTCGACTATCTGGAGAAACTCGGCGACGAGCTGCGCCGGCTGGGCCTGAGCGCGCGGCTCAGCGTCCCGCGCGACGGGGCGCCCAGCCTGCACGTGATGAATCCGGCCGCGTCCGTTCTCACGGAGAACATCCTGGTGGAGCGGGGCGAGGACGGATGGTGGTACTGGTGGTCGTGGGCCGAGCGCATCGCGTCCGCGGACGACGTCGGCGCGGCGGCCGCGCGCGTCGCGGCGGTGCTGGCCGTGGACTGACCCCGCGCGCCGCACCACGCACCCGACGGCGTGATCATGCAGCCGTCCGGCACCCGGGCCTGCATGATCACGCTTTCCGCCCGCGCCGTCCCGCCCGTGTCCTCGGGCGCGCTCGCGCCCGCCGCCCGCCCCGAACCCCCGCTCAGGCCCCCTCGAAGCCGCCGCACCGAGCCCCGGCCGAGCCTCTGCCGGCGCCCCTGCGCGACGCAGGCTCGCACGCGATCCCATCCGCCGTCTCCTCCGCCGAGTCGTCCGCCGTCTCGTGCGCGCCCGCGGTCTGCTCCGCGCCGCGCACGCGCAGGCCGTCCGGTTCCGGTCGCCGGGCCGCCCGAGCGGCCGCATCCGCCGCAGTAGGTCCGACGCCCGACGCCGCCGCGCCGTTCGGGAAATGTTGACCCAGTAAACATTCGGGTCAGACCGGGGGTCCGTGCGGCCGCCGCCGGGGCGGGGCGAGGCGGGCCTGCGACACCCAGGTTGATCTCGCGTTACGGGATTGTTACCGCATCCAACAAATTAGCCGCCGTGAGGTCTTGGCGGGCGGGGTCGACCCGACATATGTTGCGGGGCACAACATTCGCGCGGTTCGTGACCCAGGTCACGGCACCGCGCGCGTCCCACCCCGTCAATGTCCGGCCGCGCGACGCGGCCGACCTTGAGAAAGGACCCGTGCAGATGCGCAAGGGGATCCTCGGCCTCACCGCCGTGTCGGCGGCGGCGGCGCTGACCCTCACCGCGTGCGGGGGCGAGTCCGGCGACACCTCGTCGGAGGCCTCCAAGGGCAAGATCGGTGTGATCCTCCCGGACACCAAGTCCTCGGTCCGCTACGAGAACTTCGACCGGCCGTACCTGGAGCAGGCGTTCAAGGCGGCCGGCGTCGAGTACGACATCCAGAACGCCGAGGGCGACACCCAGCGGTTCCAGACGATCGCCGACCAGATGATCACCAACGGCGTCACCGTGCTGGTGGTCGACGGCATCGACTCCAACTCCGCCGCCGCGGTGCAGCGCAAGGCGCAGCAGCAGGGCGTCAAGACGATCGACTACGACCGCCTCACGCTGGGCGGCGTGGCCGACTACTACGTCTCGTTCGACAACGTCAAGGTCGGCGAGGAGCTCGGCAAGGGCCTCCAGAAGTGCCTCGGCGACAAGGAGGCCAACATCGTCTACCTGAACGGCGCGGCCACCGACAACAACGCCACCCTGTTCGCCCAGGGCGCCCACAACATCCTCGACAAGGTCTCCAAGTACAAGAAGGTCGCCGAGCAGGCGGTGCCCAACTGGGACAACCAGCAGGCCGCCACGATCTTCGAGCAGATGTGGACCCAGCAGGACGGCAAGATCGACGGCGTGCTGGCGGCCAACGACGGCGTCGGCAACGCGGCCATCTCGATCCTGAAGAAGAACCGCGCGGCCGGGAAGATCCCGGTGACCGGCCAGGACGCCACCCTCGAGGGGCTGCAGAACATCCTGGACGGCAACCAGTGCATGACGGTCTACAAGCCGGTCAAGCAGGAGGCCGAGGCCGCGGCCAAGCTGGCGGTCGCGCTGCTCAAGGGTGAGAAGGGCCAGACCAACGGCACGGTCCACGACCCGGAGGGCAAGCGGGACGTGCCGTCGGTGCTGCTGGACCCGATCCCGGTCTTCAAGGAGAACGTCAAGCAGGTCGTGGACGACGGGTTCATCAAGAAGGAAGAGCTCTGCAAGGGCGACTACGCGTCCAAGTGCAAGGACGCCGGAATCCAGTGACCCCCGCGACGGGCCCCTCCGCTGGGGGCGCGCGCTCCTCCCGTACCGAGCTACGCCGCGCGCCCGGGGCCCGTCGCGGGTCACCCGCACTTCCGAAGGGAAACTCGTGGCAGACAACGGTGAACCCGTACTCCGTCTGACCGGGGTCAACAAGAGCTTCGGTCCCGTCCATGTGCTGCACGACGTGGACTTCACCGCCTACCGCGGCGAGGTGATGGCCCTCGTCGGCGACAACGGCGCGGGAAAGTCCACGCTCATCAAGAGCATCGCCGGAATCCACCCGATCGACTCGGGGCGAATCGAGTTCGAGGGCCGTCCGGTGCAGATCAACGGCCCGCGGGACGCCGCCGCGCTCGGCATCGAGGTCGTGTACCAGGACCTGGCCCTCGCCGACAACCTGGACATCGTGCAGAACATGTTCCTGGGCCGGGAGCGGCGCCGGGGCATGGTGCTGGACGAGGACTCGATGGAGGAGGCGGCGCGTGAGACGCTGTCCCGGCTTTCCGTCCGCACCGTCAAGTCCGTACGGCAGCAGGTGGCCAGCCTGTCCGGCGGACAGCGGCAGACCGTCGCTATCGCCAAGGCCGCGCTGTGGGAGTCGAAGGTGGTCATCCTGGACGAGCCCACCGCGGCGCTCGGGGTGGCGCAGACCAGGCAGGTGCTCGATCTGGTGCGCCGGCTGGCCGACACCGGCCACGCCGTCGTCCTGATCTCCCACAACATGAACGACGTGTTCGAGGTGGCGGACCGGATCACCGCCCTCTATCTGGGCCGAGTGGCGGCCGAGGTCAAGCGCGCCGACGTCACCCACGCCCAGGTCGTCGAGCTCATCACCGCGGGCCGTTCCGGCGATCTGGGGCTCCACCCGACGACCGCGGCCGAGAACGTCTAGAGGGAACCGCGATGTCCACCGATATGTCCAAAGGCTCCGCCGCGGTGACGCTGGCGGACTCCGACTTCGCCGTCGACCGCAAGACCCACGACGTGCGGTCGGCGGCGCTCGATTACTGGAGCCGGGTGCGGGCCGGCGACCTGGGCGCCCTTCCGGCGATCTTCGGGATGGTCGCCCTGGTGGTGCTGTTCACCGCGCTGCGCCCGGACACCTTCCTCAGCGAGCGCAACATCGCCAACCTGTCCACCCAGGCGTTGCAGGTCACGGTCCTGGCGATGGGCCTGGTGTTCGTGCTGCTGCTCGGCGAGATCGACCTGTCGGCCGGGGTGGCCAGCGGCGTGTCCGCCGCGGTGATGGCCAAGCTCATCGTCCAGGCCGACCAGCCGTGGTACGTGGCGGTGATCGCGGCGATCGCCGTCGGCATCGTCATCGGCGCCGTGATCGGCTGGCTGGTGGCGGTGGTCCGAATACCGTCGTTCGTGGTGACGCTGGCCTTGTTCCTCGGCCTGCAGGGCATCACGCTGCGGCTGATCGGCGAGGGCGGCACCGTGCCGGTGCGCGACGAGGTGATCGTGGCGCTGGCCAACAAGAACATGCCGGTGTGGCTGGGCTGGGTGATGGCCGGGGTGTGCGCCGTCGTCTACGCCGCCCTCCAGCTGCGGCGCTGGCAGCAGCAGCGGGCGCGCGGCCTGGCGAGCCGCCCGCTGGAACTGGTCGTCGCCCAGGCGGCCGTGGTGGCGGCCGCGCTGCTGTTCGGCACGTACGTGCTCAGCCAGGACCGGGCGCCCAGCCCGGCGATCACGCTGGCGGGCATCCCCTGGGGCGTGCCGCTGGTGGGCGTCCTGCTCATCGTCTGCACGTTCGTGCTCGGCCGCACCGCCTACGGGCGCCACATCTACGCCGTCGGCGGCAACGCCGAGGCCGCCCGCCGGGCCGGCATCAACGTGGTCCGCATCCGCATGTCCGTGTTCATGATCTGCTCGGGGATGGCGGCGGTCAGCGGCATCCTGGCCGCGTCCCGGCTGAACTCGGTCACGCCGGACGCGGGCGCCGGCAACACGCTGCTGCTCGGCGTGGGCGCGGCCGTCATCGGCGGCACCAGCCTGTTCGGCGGGCGCGGCAAGGCCCGCGACGCCGTCCTCGGCGGCCTGGTGGTGTCCATCATCGCCAACGGCCTCGGCCTGCTCGGCGCCAAGGCGTACGCCAACTGGCTGATCACCGGTTCGGTGCTGCTGCTGGCCGCCAGCATCGACGCGCTGGCCCGGCGGCGTCGGGCGACGACGGGACGATGACCGTGTCCGCCCTGCCCGGGCGGCCCCCTTGCGGGAAGGGCGGCGACGGAGCCGGGGATCCGCCGCGCGGCGGATCCCCGGCGGGCCGCCTCGCGGGGGCGCCGCCCGCCGCGCGCGCGGCCGCGATGACCGGTGCCCGGAGCTGGGGAACTGCTACGCTCACTGGGCACGACCGCTTCGCAGCCTCGGGCGGGGCGGCACGGTGGGAGCCCTCCGGCATGTCGACTGTCACACCCGTCCTGGACCTGCGCGGGGTCCACAAGAGCTTCGGCCCCGTCGCAGTGCTGCACGACGTGGACTTCGTCGCCTATCCGGGGGAGGTCACCGCGCTGGTCGGCGACAACGGCGCGGGCAAGACCACGCTGGTCAAGTGCATCGCCGGGATCGTCCGGCTGGACCGCGGCCAGTACCTGTTCGAGGGGCGGCCGGTGCGGATCACCACGCCGCGCGAGGCGTCCGCGCTCGGCATCGAGGTCGTCCACCAGGACCTGGCCCTGTGCGACAACCTCGACATCGTGCAGAACATGTTCCTGGGGCGCGAGCGCCGCCGCGGCATGGTGCTGGACGAGGCCGAGATGGAGGAGGTCGCCGCCGACATCCTGGCCGGGCTGTCGGTGCGGATGTCGGGGTCGGTGCGCCAGCCGGTGTGGGCGCTGTCGGGCGGGCAGCGGCAGACCGTCGCGATCGCCCGCGCGGTGCTCGGGGACTCCAAGGTCGTCATCCTGGACGAGCCGTCGTCGGCGCTCGGGGTGACGCAGACCCGCCAGGTGCTGGAACTGGTGCGGCGCCTGGCCGACCGCGGCATGGCCGTGGTGCTGATCTCGCACAACATGAACGACGTGTTCGCGGTGTCCGACCGGATCGCCGCGCTGTACCTGGGCCGCATGGTCGCCCAGGTGCGCACCGCCGACGTCACCCACGCGCAGGTGGTCGAGCTCATCACCGCCGGACGCAGCGAGACCCTGGAGGCGCGGCGGGACGGGCGTCCCGGCGGGCGACGGTCGGCCGGTCCGCTCCGCGCGGGCGCCGTCCCGGAGGCGGCGGAGCCGCCCGCATGATGAAGGCAGGCCCGTCACAAGAGGAGATCCGGCGGCACAACCTCGGCGCACTGCTGCGCTTCGTGCACGTGCGCGGCCCGGCGTCGCGGGCCATCCTCGCCGAGAACCTCGGCCTCAACCGCAGCACCATCATGGCGCTGACGTCCGACCTGACCGCCGCCGGGCTGGTGCGCGAGGAGCTGCCGCGCACGCCCGGGCGCCGCGCCGGACGCCCGTCGCTGGTGGTGCGGCCCGAGTCGACGCGCGTGTACGTGCTGGCCTTCGACGTGGGCGTCGACCGGCTCACCGTGGCGCGGGTCGGGCTCGGCGGCGTCATCCTCGACCGCCGCGAGGCCGCCCGCGGGCGGGTCGCGGCCTCCGGAGGCGCCTCGGGCGCGGCCGACCCGAACGAGATGGTCAACGCCCTGGCGGCGGCGGCGCGCTCGCTGGTGCGCAAGGCCGGGGACGAGGCGACCTGCGTGGGCGCGGCGCTGGCGTTCCCCGGCATCGTGCGCCGCTCCGACGACCAGGTCATGTTCGGCCCGAACCTGGACGTGGGCGGCATGGCGATCGGGGAGGTGCTGTCGCGGCGCCTCGGCCTCGGCGTGCCGGTCGCGGTGTGCAACGACGCCAACCTGGGCGCGATCGCCGAGCACGAGCGCGGCGCCGGCGTGGGCGTCAACGACCTGATCTACCTGCACGGCGACGTGGGCGTCGGGGGCGGCATCATCACCGGCGGGCGGCTGCTGGGCGGGGAGGACGGCTACGGCGGCGAGATCGGCCACATGGTCGTCAACCCGGGCGGGCGGCGCTGCGCCTGCGGGTCGCGCGGATGCCTGGAGGCCGAGGTGGGGGAGCGGACCCTGCTCGACCTGGCCGGCCGGCAGGAGTCGCCGGACGTGCCGGGGCGCGAGGCGGTGCGCGCCGTCGTGGACGCGGCGGCCCGCGGCGACGTGGTGGCCCGCGACGCCCTGCACCGGGTCGGCACCTGGCTCGGCCGCGGCGTCGCCGACCTGGTCAACATCTTCAACCCCGGCATGGTCATCTTCGGGGGGACGCTGCGGGACGTGTACCTCGGCGCCGCCGCCCAGATCCGCAGCGAGGTGGCGACCGGGGCGCTGGCCGCGTCCCGCGAGCGGGTGAAGCTGCGCACGGCCGCGCTGGGAGACGACACCACGCTGGTGGGGGCGGCGGAGTTCGCGTTCGCCGACGTGCTGGCCGACCCCGTGCAGGTGCTGGCCCGGCTGCGCGGCGCGCCGGCGAGCGCGCCGGTCCCGTAGGGGCCTTCGCCGCCGCGCGGGGGCGGCTCAGCCGTCGAAGCGTCCGTAGCCGCCCTTGTAGAACAGCAGCGGCTCGCCGTCGTGCAGCTTGTCCAAGTGGTGCACCCGGGCCACCACGATCACGTGGTCGCCCGCGACGTGCTCGTTCTCGATCGAGCATTCGAGCCAGGCCAGCGCCCCGTCGATGACCGGGCCGCCGTTGGGCGAGGCGCTCCAGTCGATGCCCGCGAACTTGTCGCCGCCCTTGAGCGCCAGCTGCTTGCACACGTCGAGCTGCTGCTCGGCGAGGATGCTGATGCACAGCCGCGGCGCGGTGCGCAGCCGCGGCCACGTCGTGCTGGTGTGCGCCACGCAGAAGGCCACCAGCGGCGGGTCCAGGGACACCGAGGTGAACGAGTTGGCGGCCAGGCCCGTGGGGCGTCCGCCGGCCTCGATGCCGGTGATGGCGACCACTCCGGTCGCGAACCGGCCCAGCACCGACCGGAACCGCGCGGAGTCGATGTCGGTCACCGCTCGGGGCACCGGGGATGTCACCGGGGATGCGGACGAGCCGTCGGGCGATCCGTGCATGCGACGATCCACTCTTTGGCCGGCGGGTCGCTCGGCCGGGCGGCGCACGGCGCGGCCGGTCTGCGGCCCGGCGGCCGGCCCGTCCGGCACGGCCGCGGCGACGTCGGCCATCTGCGCGATCCCTTCTCTTAGCCAAGCGCTTGCTTGGACGATAGGGCGGCCCCGTTCGCGGTGTCAACCCGGACCGTTCCGGGCCGGACGGGACCGCCCGCCCCCGCATGCCATCTCAATGCCGTCGGCGTCCGATCGATTCCCTTCTTCGGTGAGACGCGACGAAAGTCCGATCCTGGACCTAGGACCTTCGACCGAGTAGGCTTGCGAACAAGCGATTGCTTGGTAGGGGGTGCGCGTGGGCTCCTTCCGCGACCGGGCCGCGATCGCCGGGGTCGGCTACACCCCGTTCAGCAGGGACTCGGGGGTGTCGACGCTCACCCTGGCCGTGCGGGCGATCATGGCCGCGCTGGACGACGCGGGCCTGTCGGTCGACGACGTCGACGCGCTCGCCACGCACCGCGTCGGCGACTCCGCGCCGCCGTGGGCGGTGGCGCCCGCGCTCGGCGTCCCGGAGGTCTCCTGGTACCTCGACCAGTTCGGCGGCGGCAGCGTCTCCCACGCGGTGATCGGCCAGGCGGCCATGGCGGTCGCCTCGGGAGTCGCCGAGACGGTCGTGTGCTACCGGGCCGTCAACGCGCGCTCGGAGTTCCGCATGGGAGGCACCGGGCGCGGCGCCGCACCGGTCTTCGACGCGCAGTACCAGGCGCCGTACGGGTACTTCGCGCCGCCGCAGCAGTTCGCCATGTTCACCCGCGCGCACATGAACGCCTACGGCACCACGCACGAGCACCTCGGCCACA
Organism: Actinomadura viridilutea; assembly: GCA_003001795.1. GTDB lineage: Bacteria > Actinomycetota > Actinomycetes > Streptosporangiales > Streptosporangiaceae > Spirillospora > Spirillospora viridilutea. The sequence goes on from PVNI01000008.1 coordinate 71,563, forward strand.
TCGCCGTGACGCAGCGCGCCAACGCCGTGAAGAACGCGCGGGCGCTCAAACGCGACCCGATCACCCTCGACGACTACCTGGCCTCCCGCTGGATCGCCGAGCCGCTGCGCCTGCTCGACTGCTGCCTGGAGACCGACGGCGCCTGCGCCGTCGTCGTCACGTCCCGCGAACGCGCCCGCGACCTGCGGCGGCCGCCCGTGCTGGTGTCCGCGGCGGCCTGGGGCGGGGGCGACAGCTTCTTCTCCGGCACCGGCACCGATTTCACCGTCACCGAGGCCGCCCGCCTGGCGCCCCGCCTGTACGCGATGGCGGGGGTGGGGCCGGACGACATCGACGTCGCCGAGCTGTACGACTGCTTCACCTTCTCGGTGCTCGTGCAGCTGGAGGACTACGGCTTCTGCCCCAAGGGGGAGGGCGGGCCGTACGCGGCGTCCGGGGCGATCGCCCTCGGCGGCGAACTGCCCGTCAACACGCACGGCGGGTTCCTGTCCGAGGGGTACGTGCACGGCATCAACCACGTCGCCGAGGCCGTCGCCCAGCTGCGCGGCACTGCCGGCGACCGCCAGGTCCCCGGGGCCGAGGTCGCCCTGTCCACCGCGCAGCCGGGATACGTGCTCGCGGGCACCTCGGCGCTGATCCTCAGGAGCGACACGTGAGTTTGCGGCAGCGTCCCCGCCCCCAGATCGACCGCGACTCGGCGCCCTGGTGGGAGGCCGTCCGGCGGCACGAGCTGCTCCTCCAGCGCTGCGCGGGCTGCGGCACGCCGCGCTTCCCGCCCCGCGCCGTCTGCAACCGGTGCCGCTCGCTGGAGTACGCCTGGACGCCCGCGACCGGCACCGGCCGCGTCTACAGCTGGATCGTCAACCACCAGGTGTTCATGCCGTCCATGGCCGACGAGGTGCCGTTCACGGTGCTGCTCGTCCGCCTCGACGACGGGGACGACCTGCTCATGTACGGCAACCTCGTCGACGCCGCCCCGGACGTCCTGCGGCCCGGCCTGCCCGTCGAGGCCGTGTTCGCGGACGTGGACGACGAGACCACCCTCGTCCAGTGGCGCCCGCGCTGACCGCGCCCGCGGTCAGCGCGGCGCGCGGGCGGCGCGGGCGTGCAGCGCGGGCTTGTCGACCTTGCCGTTGGCGTTGACCGGGAGCGCGTCCACCAGCTCCACGCGGCGCGGCACCTTGTAGTTGGACATGTTGGCGCGGGCCCAGGCGATGATCTCCGCGGGGTCCGGGGACGTCCCCGGCGCCGGCACGACGTAGGCCCAGCCGACCTCGCCGTGCCGCTCGTCCGGCACCCCGATCACCGCCGCCTGCGCCACGAGCGGGCAGCGCAGCAGCAGGCTCTCGATCTCGGCGGGGTAGGCGTTGAAGCCGGAGACGATGAACATCTCCTTCTTGCGGTCGACGATCGTCAGGTTGCCCGCCTCGTCCACCGTGCCGATGTCGCCGGTGTGCAGCCAGCCGCCCGCGTCGACCGCCTCGGCCGTGCGCTCCGGGTCGTCCCAGTACCCGCGCATCACGCCGTAGCCGCCGACCAGGATCTCGCCGCGCTCGCCCGGCGGCAGGTCCTTGCCGTCGTCGTCGACGATCCGCACGCGCACACCGGGCACGGGGCGTCCGGTGGAGCCCGCGATGACCTCCACCGGGTCCTCGGCCCGGGTCATCGACACCACGGTCCCCTCCATCAGCCCGTACGCATTGATCATGCGTTCCAGGCCGACCTCGTCGACCAGGCGGCGGATCAGCTCGGGCGGCACGGCCGCCGCCCCGCAGATCGCCACCCGCAGCGACGACACGTCCCGCGTCCGGGGCGGCCCCGCGGGCTCGCCGCCGCCCGTCCCCCGCAGCTCGTCGAGGATCTTGAAGAACATGGGCGGCGCGCCCGCGAGGACGCTGACGCGGTCGCGCTCGATGAGGTCCATCAGCCGGTCCGGCCGGAACACCGCGACCGGCAGCATCGTGGCGCGGCGCAGCACGCAGGCCAGCAGCCCGGCGTTGATGCCGAAGCCGTGCGAGAACGGAGCGATGATCGGATACCGGTCGCCCTCGCGGAGCGTGACGATCTCGGCCCAGTCCCAGTAGCCGCGCAGCAGCTGCTCGTGGTGCAGCATGACGCCCTTCGGCGCGCCGGTCGTGCCGGACGTGGCCATGATCTCGGCGAGGTCGTCCGGGCCCACGGCCAAGGCCCGCTCCTCGGCCGCCTCCGCCGGCACCGCGGACCCCGCCGCCGGCAGGTCCCGCCAGGGGAGCACGCCGGGACGGGCGGGCGCGGCGGACGGCGGCAGCACGACCACATGGGCGAGCTCGGGCAGGTCGCGGTAGGGGCGCCCGCCGGCCGGTCCGCCCGCGGCCTCGGCCAGCATGCCGAGGTAGGAGACGTCCATGAAGCCCTCGGCGACCAGCAGCACCTTGGCGCCCGCCTTGCGGAGCATCTGTGCCGCCTCGATGCCCCGGAAGCGCGTCGACAGCGGCGCGATGATCGCCCCGGCGTCCCAGATCCCGTACGCGGCGACCACCCAGTCGGGGGTGTTGGGCGCCCACACCGCCACCCGGTCGCCGGGGGAGACGCCCAGCGCGATCAGGCCGCGGGCGACCTCGCGGGCGCGCGCGGCCAGCTCCGCGAGCGTCAGCGACACGTCCCCGGCGCGCACCGCCTCCACGTCGCCGTGCCGGGCGGCCTGGTCGCGCAGCATCCGCGGGATCGTCCCCCACGCGGGGACCGGCTCCAACTCCATGGCGCCTCCTTCCTCCATGGCGTCTCCTTCGGCGAGACGGCCTCCGCCCCGCCCCGCGGCGGTGCGCGGCCGCGGGGCGGAGGAGAACGGGCTAGGAAAGCTGCGCGCGGTCCAGGCCGAGGTGGTGGCCGCGCAGGTCGGTGACGGTGCCGGGCCGCCGCTCGTCGGCGACCTCCTCCTCGACGACCACGTCCACGGCGACCGGGGTCAGCGCGTAGAGGGCCTGCGCGATCCGCTTCTTCCACATCGGGTCGGCGACGAGGGTGGCGCGGTTGAACGCCACGTGCAGGGCGGCGGCGTCGAGCGTGCCGTCCCGGCTGATCCGCAGGTCCCAGCGGGCGACCCCGTCGATCCGCGCCAGCGCCGCCGCGATCTTGGGGACGGACACCCAGCGGCCGCGGATCAGCACGTGCTCGCCGACCGTGTGCGCCGGCGCGGGCACGCCCTGCTCGCCGCCCGCCAGCCGCACCGCGTGCCCGGTGCGCAGCGGGGTCTTCCCGAGCGTCGAATGCCAGGACGGGGTGACGACCAGCTCCGCGACGCCCTCGCCATAGGGGGCGTCCATGAGCATGTCCTTGTCCGGCGGCGCCAGGCCGAGCAGGCCGTCGGCGACGGGAGAGAGCGTGGAGTCGGACGGCGCGCGCTGCGCCAGCGGCACCCCGAAGAACGGGTCGGCGTACAGCTCCCGGACCGAGGCGTCGAACTCGTCCGCGAGCTGCACGCAGGTGTGAGCGGACGGGATCTCGCCCACGAGCAGGATGTGCCGCAGCTCCAGGTCGAGCGGATCGACCAGGAACTCCAGATGCAGCCGCGCCAGGAAGTCGAGCGCGCCGGTCGGGGTGGCGACCAGGGCGGTGGCGCCGACGCTCTCCAGCGCGGCGTGCAGGCGCATCCGGCCGCGCGGCCCGACGGACGCGGCGGCCCGCGCCACCCGGGCGGCGGCCTCGGCGATCAGCGTCCCGGCCGGTTCGCCGTCGTTGTTGAGCGCGACGACGACGCGGTCGTCCGGCCCGATGCCCGCCGCCGTCAGGGTCTGCGCGGCCAGGTCCACCGCGGCGGCGCGGTCGTCGGCGCTCGAGGGGACGACCAGGTCCCCTTCCGGCGACAGCGACAGCAGCCCGGAGGCGGACCGTCCGGCGGGGAACGCGCTGCGGGTGGGCCAGCTCACTGCGCCTCCTGCGGGACGACCTCGCGCATGAACAGCTTCATCGAGTTGCAGACGTGCTCGTGGGCCAGGCCCCCCACCTGGGCCTGCAGGATGAGGTCGGTGGCGCCGGCCGCCCGGATCCGCTCGACGGCCCGGCGGGAGCCGGCGACGTCGTCGATGACCACCATGGTCTCCTCGCGCAGGATCGCCATCGCCTCGTCGGGCGGCATGCCCGCGGCCTGCTGGCCGAGGACCCGGTGGGTGGCGTGGCGGGCGTCGGTGTAGTCCGGCGGGGCGACGAGGTTGACCTGGCGCCGCAGATACCACAGGACGGCGTCGGCGGCGGTGTCGACGGCCTCCTGCCGGGAGGGGGCCACGTACCAGGGGATCATGAGCGCGACGCGGCGGGTGGCGGGGTCGAAGCCGTGCTCGGCCAGGCACTGCTTGTACGCGGCGATGTCGTCGGCGACGTCGTCCAACCCCTTGAGCATCGTCATGCCGAGCAGGTTGTAGCCCTTGCGGGCGGCGGCCAGGTAGCCGTCCAGGGACGTGGAGGCCACCCACACCGGGGGATGCGGCTCCTGCACCGGCCGCGGGTACACCCCCACCCCGGGGATCTCGAAGTATTCGCTGGACCGGGTGACCGGCCGCCCGTCGGCGTTCCAGATCTCCAGGACGGCCTCCAGCGACTCCTCCCAGATCCGCCGGGACTGCTCGAACGGCCGCTGGAACGCCTGGTACTCGAGCGGGGAGGCGCCGCGCCCGGTGCCGAACTCCACCCGGCCGCCGCTGATCACGTCGAGCGTCGCCACCCGTTCGGCGGTGCGGATCGGCGACTGGAACGGCAGCAGCACCACCCCGAGGCCGAGCCGGATGCGCTCGGTGCGCTGGGAGATCCCGGCCAGCACCAGGTCGGGCGCGGAGGAGTGGGAAAAGCCCCGGGTGAAGTGGTGCTCGACGAACCACGCGGTGTCGAAGCCGAGCCCGTCGGCCAGCACCACCTGGTCCATGACGTTCTCGAACGCGCGCCGCTCCACCTCGCGGGAACGCCCGCGCACCTCCAGTTCGTAGCCAAGGCTGACCCGTAGGGACGTCATCGAGCCTCCGGTGATGCTCCGCTCGCCAGGCGAGATGACCAAGCGCTCGCTTGGGAGCCTAGCAGCAGGGCACCCGCGCAACAAGGCGCGAAGACTCGGCGGGAACGGGCCTCAGCCGCGGCGGGACTCGGTGCCCTGCGCGCCCGACGCCATCGAGTACGGCACCGGCACGAGCGACGAGCAGCCCCGCAGCAGGGCGTCGCCGCACGCCGCCAGCCGCCGCCGCGCGTCCTTCGAAAGGCGCGGCCCCTCGTGCAGCAGGAGCCACGCCAGCCAACCGACCGCCACCACGGCCCAGTACGACACCAGCCGGTAGATGCCCACGGCCGCCCCGGCGGAGGTCAGCGCGGCGCCGAACGCCACCAGCGACGCGGCCATGCTGCTCTCGATGGCGCCGAGCCCGCCCGGCAGGACCGGAAGCGCGCTGCCCGCCGCCTGCGCGGCGAAATAGGCCAGCACCACCGCCTGCGGCGCGAGGTCCAGGTCCACCGCCAGGACCGCGGCGTTCAGGGCGAGGATGTCGAACACCCAGTTCATGACCGCCAGCGCGATCAGCGCCGACCAGTCGCGCCGGGACGGACGCAGCACCAGCCGCCCTTCCCACAGCCGCTCGGCGTACGGCGCGATCCTGCGATGCGCGAGCACCCGGCGGCCGAGCGCCGCGACCCGGGCCCGCACGTCCGCCCGCAGGGCCGCCGCCGCCACCGCCGCGATCAGGACCGCGGACCCGCCCAACGCGGCCAGCGCGGGCGTCCGAGAGTGCGGGGCAGCGATCAGCGCCGCCAGGCCGATGACCGTGTAGGCGGTCGTGGTGATGACCCCGCCCAGCAGGATCACCGCCGTGGCCAGCCGCGCCGAGGCGCCGCTGCGCCGGAACTGCCGGAACGTGTACACGACGCTCAGCGCCGGGCCCGCCGGCAGCGTGGTCGACAGCGCGTTGCCCGCGTAGGTGACGGCGAACGCACGGCGCAGCGAGATGCGCAGGCCTCCGATGCGCAGCAGCCGCCGCTGCAGCCGCGCGAACGCGCCCATCGACCCGGCGACGCCGAGCACCACCACGGCCAGCCAGCCCGGCTCGGCCCGGCGCGCCGCGCCCCACATGGCGCCGAAGTCGGGAAGCCGGTCGCGGAACGCCGCGACCAGCCCCACGGTCGCGGCGAGCACGCCCGCCTGAACCCACAGCCCGCGCCGCCCCGTCGGAGACGCCGGCGGCAGCTGCGGTGCGGACTCCGAAGCGGAAGCAGCCGCGGTGACGGCGTCGCTCATCTCCCGCTCCCTCCTCGAACCCGGCCCGCGACTGCGGGCAACCGGCGCGCCCTCAAGAACATTCCCGCCGAATGACCATGAAATCCGGACAATTGATCTCGATCTATCGCCCGCTCCGGGCGGGCTCGTGAACGCGCGGGGCCGTGGGCGGTCGTCGGTCAGGGATCGATCATGGATCGGTCAGGGATCGATCAGGGACACGGCCGCGGATGCGCCGGAGCGGCGTGCGCCGGGGCGTCGAGGTCGGCGGCAGGAACAGTCCCGCGGCGGCCGGGCGGATCCGGCCGCCGCGGGCGAGGCGTCACCGCGGGCCGTCCAAGCGGGCGCCGTCCGCCGCGGGAGCGGGCAGCGTCTTCGGGCCCCCCGGGAGGGCGCGCGGGTCCTCGACGATCCGACCTTCCAGGACGGGGGGATCGTCCGGCGCGTCGACCTGGAGGTCCGGCAGGTGGCGCGCGGCGGCGGCCAGCAGCTCCTGCACGCGCGCGGTGAGAATGGCCAGATTGGCGCGGGCCACGTCGGCCTCCTCCTTGGCCCGGTACGCCTGGCGGCGGGCCTCGTCGCGCTCGGCCGTGAGCTGGTCGATGCGCGCCCGGTACGCGTCGCGCAGCTCCTCCAGGCTCCGTGCGAGACGGCTGTCGTGATCGATGGCGGTCATCGCAGTCTGGCTCCCCCGAATCCCCACTACTCCTGCGAAAGGGACGAACGATCACTCGGGGGAGGACTGTTCCCGAACGCTGTTCCCGAACGGTCGCGCGAGGACGGGCCCGCGTCCGGGACGGCGCGCGTCGAGGGCGTTCAGCCGAGCCCGTCACCGGGCCGCGGCTTCGGCGACAGGGCCGACGGGGGCAGACCCGGGAACGCCGGGCCGTCCGTCCGCGGCAGGCCGGCGCCGCCGCGCCAGCGCACCGAGCGGGCCGCCGCCTCCTGCATCGCCCGGGCCGCGAACGTGCGCAGCGCGGCCTCCGGCGCCCCGGCCAGCCCCGCGTACGCGGTCAGCACGCCGTCCTCCAGCGCGGCGGCCAGCTGCGCGGCGGTCCGCGCCGAGGTGACCCGCACCGGCAGGCGGTACGCCGCCGCGGCCGCCACCGGGCGGGCGCCGCGCCGGGAGATCTGCGCCGCCAGGCGGTCGCGCTGGAGCCGGTGGGCGTCCCACAGCATCGCGGCCGACCGGCGCAGCGAGCCCCGCAGCCGCGCGCCCACCACCCCGTAGCCGTAGACGGCCGCGTGCTCGGCCTTCAACGCCTCCTGCAGGGCGTCCACCGAGGCGTTCCCCGAGGGGTTCACGCCGGCCTCGCCAGCGCCGCGGCGTGTCCGGCCTCGCAGGCGCCGATGCTGGCCAGCAGCTGGGCCAGGCCCGGGCCCGCGCGGCCCGCCTCGGCCGCCCGGGCCGCGGCGGCCCGGCTCTCGGCCGAGCGCAGCGCGGCCAGCGCGCCGGACGGGTCGCCGGGCACGCGCTGCGCCCGCGGCGCGGGCAGGGGCGCCGTGCGGGCGAACCGGCCGGAACCGGGCACGTAGTGGCGCCGCAGCACCGCCAGATGCTCACGGTGGTGGGCCAGGACGGGGGCGAGCCGCCCCGCCAGGGACGCGTGCGCGCCGCGCGCGGCCTCGTACAGCGCGATCAGATCCTGCTCGGCCGCGATCGCGCCGACCAGGACCGCCAGCTCCGGGGCGGGCGCGGCGGGCGCGCGGCCGCAGCCGCCCAGCGCGGGAAGGGCGATTCCGGCGGTGCCCCCCAGCACCGCTCGCCGGGACATCGTGCGGGCCTCAGGCAAGCGTGTCTCCCAGACCGAATCGTTCGTGGGGGACGCCCACGGGTGGTGTGGCGAGGAGGGGCCGCGACGAGTCTTCCGCTCATCAGGCCGGCTCAAGCATTCCATATCCGGGGCGCCCGTGACCTGTCCGAAAGGGCGCTGAGGTGCCCGGCTGTCGATAGTCTTGAGTTGTCAACGGACACGCCGCGGTTTCAGAACGACAAACTGGAGGTCCCATGGGCGTGGAGTCCGGCCCTTACGCTCAGCGGGGCCGTACCGCCGTCCGGTGCGCGCGCGGAGGCCGGTCATGAGCAGGCCGAGCCGGGAGCAGGTCGTCGCCGAGGTGACCCGCCTGGTCGGACCGGCGGTGGCGGACGCGGGATTCGACCTGGAGGAGGTCGACGTGCGGCCCGCGGGCCGGCGGCGGCTGGTGCGCCTGGTCGTGGACGCCGACGGCGGGGTGAGCCTGGACGACGTGGCCGAGCTGAGCCGGCGCGCCTCGGACCTGCTCGACGAGACCGACGTGATGGGCACCGCGCCCTATGTGCTCGAGGTCACCTCTCCGGGCGTCGACCGTCCGCTCACCGAGCCGCGGCACTGGCGGCGCGCGGCCGGGCGGCTGGTGGTGGCGCCGCTCACGTCCGGCGGCCGCATCGAGGGCCGGGTGGTGTCCGCTGACGACGAGGCGGTCGTCATCGACGTCGTCGCCTTCGAGGAGCCGGACGGCGCGCAGGGAGCGCCGCCCGCGAAGGGGCGCGCCTCCGGCAGGCGCGGCAAGGGGACCGGGGGCGGGTCCGGGTCCGGCGGGGTGACCAGGCGCCGTTTCGACTTCCAAGAGCTGGGGCGCGGCCGGGTGCAGGTGGAGTTCCGGCGGTTGGACGACCCCGGCGGCTCCGCCGACGAGGCCGAGGAATCGCGTTCGCCGGCCGAGCCGGACTAGAGGGGGGAGCCTCGTGGACATCGACATGACCGCATTGCGCAGTCTCGAGAGCGAGAAGGACATCTCGCTCGACGTGGCCGTCAAGGCCATCGAAGACGCCCTGCTGATCGCCTACCACCGCACCGAGGGGGCCGCGCCCAAGGCCCGGGTGGAGCTCGACCGGGAGACCGGGCACGTCACGGTCTGGGCGACCGAGACCGACGAAGAGGGCAACGCCGTCCGGGAATACGACGACACCCCGACCGGCTTCGGACGCATAGCGGCGACGACCGCCAAGCAGGTCATCCTGCAGCGGCTGCGGGACGCCGAGGATGAGCTGACGTTCGGCGAGTACGTCGGGCGCGAGGGCGACATCGTCTCCGGCGTCATCCAGCAGGGCAAGGACCCCCGGAACGTCCTGGTCGACCTCGGCAAGATCGAGGCGATCCTGCCCCCGCAGGAGCAGGTGCCCGGCGAGTCCTACGAGCACGGCGAGCGGATCCGCGCCTATGTGGTGCAGGTCCGCAAGGGCCACCGCGGCCCGTCGGTGCAGCTGTCGCGCACCCACCCCAACCTGGTGCGCAAGCTGTTCGCGCTGGAGGTGCCCGAGATCGCCGACGGCACCGTGGAGATCGCGGCGATCGCCCGGGAGGCGGGCCACCGCACCAAGATCGCGGTGCGGTCGCGCAAGCCCGGGGTGAACGCCAAGGGCGCGTGCATCGGCCCGCTGGGCAGCCGCGTCCGCAACGTCATGCACGAGCTGCACGGCGAAAAGATCGATATCGTGGACTGGTCGGAGGACCCGGCCGAGTTCGTGGGCAACGCGCTGTCCCCCGCGCGGGTGTCCCACGTGGAGGTGGTCGACGAGGGCGCCCGGGTGGCCCGGGTGATCGTCCCGGACTACCAGCTGTCGCTGGCCATCGGCAAAGAGGGGCAGAACGCCCGGCTGGCGGCGCGGCTCACCGGCTGGCGGATCGACATCCGGTCCGACACCGAGCAGTCCGAGGGGCAGTCCGAGGGGCAGTCCAAGGGGCGGTCCGAGGACGAGCCGTCCGGCGCCGGACGGGAGGCCGGAGGCGCCGGGACGCAGGCCGCGAAGGCGGCCGGATCCGGCGAATCGGGAGCGACCACATCAGGAGAGCATGCGACAGGTCCCGCCGACGCCTCGGCGCGGTAGACTCGTGTCACGCGATCGGGCGGCTCCACTGCGTACGTGTGTGGGCTGCCGCGTTCGCACGGCCAAGTCCGAGTTGCTGCGCCTCGTGGCGGTCGAGGGCGTCGTCGTCCCCGATCCCCGCGGGCGGCTGCCGGGCCGGGGCGCGCATCTGCACCCCGATCCGGGATGTCTCGAGCTCGCAGAGCGACGTCGGGCGTTCCCCCGGGCCTTCCGCCTGGCGGGGCCGCTCGACACGTCCGTGCTGCGAGCTCGGCTTGCGACGCGGGACGCGCGGCAGCAGGATGGCCAACGGTAAGCGACGCCTAGTCGGAAGCAGGCCGAGATTGCTATGAGCGCTCGATGAGCACGCCGCGATGAGTACGGCAAGGTAACGACGGTCCGGAGGCCGCACCCCCGGACCGAGTAGGGAGTGCAGTGGCGAAGGTCCGGGTTTACGAACTCGCCAAAGAGTTCGGTGTGGAGAGCAAGGTCGTCATGGCCAAGCTCCGGGAGATGGGCGAGTTCGTTCGTTCGGCGTCTTCCACGATTGAGGCGCCGGTCGTTCGCAGGCTTACAGAGGCTTTTTCGAATTCCAACGCGTCGTCCGGCGCGTCCGCCAAGCCGGCGGACGCCAAGGCGGCCCCGCGCAAGCCGTCGGCGCCCGAGGCGCCGCGGCCCGCCGCGCCCAAGCCGGGTCCCCCCGGCGCCCAGGGCGCTCGTCCGGCGCCGCCGCGTCCGGCGCCGCCCACCCCGCGTCCGCCCGCGCCCAAGCCGGGCCCGGCGGGCGGCGCGCGTCCCGGCCCGCGGCCGCCGGTGCCGCCCGCGCCGGGCCAGCAGCAGCCCGCCCAGCAGGGCGGCCGGCAGGGCGGCGCGCAGCAGGGCGGAACCGCGCCGACGCCCGCGCCGCGGGCGCCCAAGGCCCCCGGCGCCACGCCCGCCGGGGCCGTCCCCAAGCCGGGTCCCCGGCCGCCCAAGCCGGGTCCGCGCCCCGGCCCGCGTCCCGGCGGCCGTGCGGTTCCGGGCGCCCCGCGCCCCGGCAACAACCCGTTCAGCTCGACCAACACCGGCATGGGCCAGCCGCCCAAGCCCGCTCCGCCGCGCCCGGGCCCGCGTCCCGGCGGCGGTGACCGTCCCGGCGGCCCGCGTCCGGCGGGCGGCGCCCGCCCCGGCGCGCCCGGCGGTCCGCGGCCGAGCCCGGCCAACATGCCGCCGCGTCCGGCCGCGGCGCGGCCGAGCCCGATGAACATGCCGTCCCGGCCCGCCGGGGCCCCCGGACGGGCCGGCGGGCCCGCCCGCGGCGGTGGCGGCGGTCGTCCCGGCGGCGGTCGTCCCGGCGGCGGCGGCCGTCCGGGCGGCGGCGGCTTCGCCGGTCCGCGCGGCGGCGGTCGTCCCGGCGGCGGCTTCGGTCCCCGCGCCGGCGGCGGTCGGGGCCGCGGCGGCACGCAGGGCGCCTTCGGCCGTCCGGGCGGGCGTCCGGCCCGGGGCCGCAAGTCCAAGAAGCAGCGGCGCCAAGAGTTCGTCGACAACATGCAGGCGCCGGCGATCGGCGGCGTGCAGGCCCCGCGGGGCGGCGGGAAGACCATCCGGCTGCCGCAGGGCGCGTCGCTGACCGACTTCGCCGAGAAGATCGGCGCCAACCCGGCCTCGCTGGTGCAGATCATGCTGCACCTGGGCAAGATGGTCACCGCGACCCAGTCGGTGAACGAGGACGACCTCAAGCTGCTGGGCATGGAGCTGGACTTCGACGTCCAGATCGTCAGCCCGGAGGACGAGGACCGCGAGCTGCTGGAGTCGTTCGACATCGAGTTCGGCGAGGACGAGGGCGACGAGGAGAACCTGCAGCCGCGTCCGCCCGTGGTGACCGTCATGGGTCACGTCGACCACGGCAAGACGAAGCTGCTGGACGCCATCCGGCACGCCAACGTCCAGGCGGGCGAGGCCGGCGGCATCACCCAGCACATCGGCGCCTACCAGGTCGAGACCGAGGTCGACGGCGAGCAGCGCAAGATCACCTTCATCGACACCCCGGGCCACGAGGCGTTCACCGCCATGCGCGCCCGCGGTGCCGACACCACCGACCTGGTGGTGCTGGTGGTCGCCGCCGACGACGGCGTCAAGCCGCAGACCACCGAGGCGATCGACCACGCCACCGCGGCGGGGGTGCCGATCGTGGTCGCGGTCAACAAGATCGACGTGCCCGGCGCCGACCCGCAGCGGGTGCGCGCCCAGCTGACCGAGTACGGCCTGGTCGCCGAGGAGTACGGCGGGCAGACCCTGTTCGTCGACGTGTCGGCCAAGCAGCGCACCAACATCGACGGGCTGCTCGAGGCGATCATCCTGACCGCCGACGCCGAGCTCGACCTGAAGGCCAACCCGGACATGGCCGCGCAGGGGACGGCCATCGAGGCCCACCTCGACCGCGGCCGGGGCGCCGTGGCGACCGTGCTGGTGCAGCGCGGCACGCTGAAGGTCGGCGACTCGATCGTGTGCGGCGTGGCGCACGGCCGCGTCCGGGCGATGCTCGACGAGAACGGCAACAACGTCCAGGAGGCGCCGCCGTCGCGTCCGGTGCAGGTGCTCGGCCTGACCGCCGTGCCCAGCGCGGGCGACAGCTTCCTGGTCGTCGACGACGACCGGGTGGCGCGGCAGATCGCCGACAAGCGCGAGGCGCGCAAGCGCAACGCCGAGCTGATGCGCACCCGCCGCAGCGTGTCCCTCGAGGACTTCATCAAGCAGGGCGAGCGGCAGGAGCTGCTGCTCATCCTCAAGGGCGACGTGTCCGGCTCGGTGGAGGCGCTGGAGGACTCGCTGCTGAAGATCGACGTCGGCGAGGAGGTCACCCTGCGGGTGATCCGCCGCGGCGTCGGCGCGATCACGCAGGACGACGTCAACCTGGCGCTGGCCTCCGACGGCGCGGTGATCATCGGCTTCAACGTGCGGGCCGAGCGCAACGCGCAGGAGATCGCCGACCGCGAGGGCGTGGACATCCGCTACTACTCGGTCATCTACCAGGCGATCGAGGAGGTCGAGGCGGCCCTCAAGGGCATGCTGAAGCCGGAGTTCGAGGAGGTCCAGCTCGGCACCGCGGAGATCCGCGAGATCTTCAAGGTGCCGCGGATCGGCAACGTGGCCGGGTCGATGGTCACCTCCGGCGTCGTCCAGCGCAACGCCAAGGCGCGGCTGGTCCGCGACGGCGTCGTGGTGGCCGACAACCTCTCCGTGGCGTCGCTGCGGCGGTTCAAGGACGACGCCGCCGAGGTCCGCGAGGGCTTCGAGTGCGGTATCGGCCTCGGCTACAACGACATCAAGATCGGCGACGTCATCGAGTGCTTCGAGATGCGGGAGAAGCCGCGCGACTGACGTCGGCGGCCGAGCCCGCGTCGCGAGGCGCGGACGGGCCGCGGGCCGTGGCGACACGGCCCGCGGCCCCGTCGCCGAAAATCGCGTGCCGGGACGCCGGGTGGATCTCTTAATCTGGCGTCATCACGGCCCCGGCCCGGTCGGCCGGGCCGCGCCGTCACCGCGACCGGTTCGGGCGCTCCCACGGGCGGGCGCTTGCGCCCCCGGCCCGCTCCGGACGCGCCGTCCCGCAGGGGACGGCCTCGACACCCCCGCGCCCCGCGGGGCATAGCGAAATCCCGAGGTGACCGACCAGGTGTACGTGGGTGCGCTGACGCTCGACCTGCTGCTCGGCGACGTGCGATCGCTCAAGGAGAAGCGCTCGGTCGTGCGTCCGATCATCGCCGAGGTGAACCGGCGCTTCCCCGCGGTGGCCGTCGCCGAGACCGGCGCGCTCGACCTGCACCGGCGGGCGGAGATCGCGGTCGCGGTGGTGTCGGCCACGGCGAGCAACTGCACGCAGGTGCTGGACTCCTGCGAGCGGCTCGTCGCGGGCCGTCCGGAGATCGAGCTGCTGTCGGCCAGGCGGCGGCTGTTCAACGACGAAGACTGAGCGGGGTGCGGGGGCGGACCACCGATCCCCGAGGCGGGGCGCGGGCGGAACCCCCGCGCCGCCCCGGTCTCGCCACAACCAGAGAGAAGGAGTGCGACCATGGCGGACGCAGCCCGGGCGCGCAAGCTCGCCGACCGCATCCAGCAGATCGTCGCGGAGATGCTGGAGCGGCGGATCAAGGACCCCCGGCTCGGCTTCGTGACCGTGACCGACACCCGCGTCACGGGCGACCTGCGCGACGCCACGGTCTACTACACCGTGTACGGCTCGGAGGGCGAGCGCAAGGAGACCGCGGCGGCGCTGGAGAGCGCCAAGGGCGTGATCCGCTCGGAGGTGGGCCGGCAGACCGGCGTCCGGCACACGCCCAGCATCACCTTCGTCCCGGACGCGGTGATCGAGAACGCCGCGCACATCGACGAGCTGCTCGCCAAGGCCCGCGCCAAGGACGCCGAGGTGGCCCGCGCGGCCCGGTCGGCCACTCCGGCGGGGGATGCCAACCCCTACCGCACGAGTGAGGTCGATGAGGAGCCCGACGCCACAGACGGCGGGGACGGCGGGGCGGGACACTCGTCAGATGACTGAACGGGACGGCAGGCGGCGCCCGAGGGCGTCCCGGACGCGGGCGGGGGCGCTGTGAACGGTTCGGAGCGAGGCGGTGCGGCGGGCCATCCGGCCGTGCTCGGTGCGGGTCCGCCGCCCCCGTGGCGGGGGCCGCAGGACGCGCCCGAGGCGGACGAGCCCGCCGCGGCCCCGGAGCCGTGGGCCGGCCAGTACGCCACGATGATCCGGTGCGTCGAGCGCTGGTGGGCCGGCGGCGACGGCCGCACCGAGACGGGCGGTGCTGAGACGGGCCGCACCGAGGCGGGCCGTGCTGAGACGGGTCACGCCGACGCGGAGCGCGCGGGCGGCGGCCGGTCGGACGAGGCGGCCCGCTGGTCCGGCCCGGACTGGGACCGCGCGGTCGAGCTGATCGCCAAGGTCGACGAGATCTGCCTGGCGTGCCATGTCACCCCCGACGGGGACGCGCTGGGGTCGATGCTGGCGCTGGCGCTGGCCCTGCGGGCGCTGGGCAAGCGGGTGCTGGCGTCGTTCGGCGAGCCGTTCACCGTGCCGGCGAGCCTGCGGTTCCTGCCCGGCCAGGAGCTGCTGGTCGAGCCCGGGCGGCTGCCCGCCGCCCCGCAGCTGATGATCGCGCTGGACACCGCGGCGGTGGACCGGCTGGGGTCGCTGGCGTCCCGGGCGCGCACCGCCGCGATGCTGATCGTCGTCGACCACCACGCGGCGGGCGGCGGGTTCGGCGGCTGCGGGCACGAGCAGGTGCGGCTGGTCGACCCGGACGCGGCGGCCACCGCGATGCTGGTGGACGAGCTGATCCGCCGGCTGGACGTCCCGCTCACCCGCGAGATCGCCCTCGGCCTGTACGCGGGCCTGGCCAGCGACACCGGCTCGTTCCGGTACCCCTGCACCACGCCCGGCGTGCACGCGATGGCGGGACGGCTGCTCGCCGCGGGCGTGCGCCCCGACGAGGTGAGCCGCGAGCTGTGGGACCGCGCGTCGTTCGGCTACCTGCAGGTGCTGGCGGGCGCCCTCGGCCGGGCGCGGCTGGACCGCGACGCCGCGGGCGGCCTCGGCCTGCTGTGGACGACGATCAGCCGGGCCGACCGGGTCGACCGCGGCGTGCGCTACGACCAGCTCGAAGGCGTGATCGACCAGTTGCGGCGAGCGGACGAGGCCGAGGTCGCGGTGGTGTGCAAGGAGACCGACGAGGGCGACTGGTACGTCTCCACCCGGTCGCGGGGCCGGGTGGAC
Organism: Actinomadura viridilutea; assembly: GCA_003001795.1. Taxonomy (GTDB): domain Bacteria; phylum Actinomycetota; class Actinomycetes; order Streptosporangiales; family Streptosporangiaceae; genus Spirillospora; species Spirillospora viridilutea. The sequence goes on from PVNI01000008.1 coordinate 87,397, forward strand.
GTGGGCGGCGCCTGCGGCGCGCTCGGCGGGGGCGGGCACCGGACCGCCGCCGCGTTCACCGCGACGGGCGAGCCCGCCGACACCATCGACCGGCTGCGCGCCGTGCTGCGCGGCCCCGACACGGAGGAGCACGGGTGAGCGGCGGACAGGGGATCTCCGGGCTGGTCGTCGTCGACAAGCCCGCCGGCTGGACCAGCCACGACGTGGTGGGCCGCGTGCGGCGGCTGGCCCGCACCCGGCGGGTCGGGCACGCCGGCACCCTCGACCCGATGGCGACCGGCGTGCTGGTCGTCGGGGTGGGCAAGGCGACCCGGCTGCTCGGGCATCTGGCCCTGACGGAGAAGGAGTACGACGCCACCATCCGGCTCGGCCAGTCCACCGACACCGACGACGCGGAGGGGGAGGTCACCGCGACCGCCTCGGCGGCGGGGGTCACGGACGCCGCGCTGCGCGCCGGGATCGAGGCGCTGACCGGCGAGATCCGCCAGGTGCCGCCGCAGGTCAGCGCGATCAAGGTGGACGGCAGGCGCGCCTACGCGATGGCCCGGCGGGGCGAGCGGGTGGCGCTGGAGGCCCGGACGGTGACCGTGCACGCGTTCACCGTCACCGACGTGCGCCGCCACGGCGACCTGGTGGACGTGGACGCGTCCATCACCTGCTCGTCCGGCACCTACATCCGGGCGCTGGCCCGCGACCTGGGCGCCGCGCTGGGCTGCGGCGGCCACCTGACGGCGCTGCGCCGCACCCGCGTCGGCCCGTACGACCTGGCCATGGCGCGCACCCTGGACCGGCTCGCCGAGAAGCTGGAGATCCTGCCGATGGCGGAGGCGGTGGCGGCCGCGTTCCCGCGCCGCGAGGTGACGGCGGACGAGGCCCGCAAGGTCGTGCACGGCGGCCGGCTGCCCGCGGCGGGTCTCGGCCCGGGGCCGGTGGGGGTCTTCGCCTCGGACGGGACGCTGCTGGCGCTGGTGGAGGAGCGGGGCGGGGCCGCCAAGCCCCTGGCCGTCTTCGTTCCCTAGCGGACCCGGCGGACGACCCGGCGGTCATCGCCGCCGAGTAGACTCGTCGCGGTTTCGCAGGCGTCACCCGCGCCAGGGCCGCCCCCTCGGTCGTGCGGCGCGGCCGGTCATGGCAGTCTTGAGGCGACAGGAAAGTCCGGGCAGGCAGGTTCCGACGCAGGGGAGTGCAAGGTGCGGCGCTGGCATGGCCTCGAGGAGGTTCCCGCCGACTGGGGCAGATCGGTCGTCACCATCGGCGTGTTCGACGGCGTCCACCGCGGCCACCAGCGGATCGTCGGCCGGGCCGCCGAACTGGCCCGTGAGCGCGGGCTGCGGTCGGTGGTGATCACGTTCGATCCGCATCCCGACGAGGTCGTCCGGCCGGGCACCCACCCCCCGCTGCTGTCCACGACGCGGCGCCGCATCGAGCTGCTGGAGAGCCTGGGCACCGACGCCGTGGTCGTGGTGCCGTTCACGCTGGAGCTGTCCAAGGTGCCGCCGGACGAGTTCGTGCAGTCGGTGCTGGTGGACCGGCTGCACGCGGCGCACGTGATCGTCGGCGCGGACTTCCGGTTCGGCCACAAGGCCAAGGGCGACGTGGCGCTGCTGAAGGAGCTGGGGGAGAAGTACGACTTCACCGCCGAGGGCATGCCCCTGGTCGCCAACGGCGACACCATCTCCTCCACTTACATCCGCGCCCGGCTGGACGCGGGCGACGTCGAGGGCGCCGCGCACGCGCTGGGCCGTCCGCACCGGGTGGAGGGCGTGGTGGTGCGCGGCCACATGCGGGGGCGCGCGCTCGGGTTCCCCACCGCCAACCTGGAGACGCAGCCGCACACCGCGATCCCCAGCGACGGCGTCTACGCCGGGTGGCTGGTGTGCGACTCCGAGCGCTACCCGCGGTTCCGGTGGCCGGCCGCGATCTCCATCGGCACCAATCCGACGTTCGAGGGCGGCGGCGAGCGCACCGTCGAGGCGTACGCGCTGGACCGCGACGACCTCGACCTGTACGGCGAGCACATGGCCGTGGACTTCCAGGCCCGCCTGCGCGACACGCTGAAGTTCGACTCGGTCGACGCGCTGATCGAGCAGATGCACCGGGACGTCGCGCGCACCCGCGAGATCATCGCCGCCGCGGACCGGTAGGGCGGCGCGGCGGCGCCCGCCGGCGGGCGGCCGGCCGCACGGGACGAAGCCAGATGATCACCGTGCGTTCCGCGCGGTGGTCGTCGCACGTGCCGGACGTGGTACGGTGAAGAGTCGCCGGAAGCATACCGGCCAGCGGGCTGCACCCTCATGCGGCTCGCCCATGTTCCAGAACGCATCATGCGGACCCGGACGCCCGCTCGTCGGGATCTGCGGATGACGATCTCATCGAAGGAGCCACGTGCCGCTCGACAGCGCTACCAAGCAGAAGATCATCGCCGAGTTCGCGACCAGTGAGGGTGACACCGGTTCGCCGGAGGTCCAGGTCGCGCTGCTGACCAGGCGGATCAACGACCTCACCGAGCACCTGAAGGAGCACAAGCACGACCACCACAGCCGCCGCGGGCTGCTGCTGCTGGTCGGTCAGCGTCGCCGGCTCCTGAAGTACCTGCAGAACAAGGACATCAACCGCTACCGGCGGCTGATCGAGCGTCTCGGTCTGCGCCGCTAGGACGGCGGAGGGAGCGGCTCGCTCGGGGCCGCTCCCTCCGGCTTTTTCCCCGGCGGGGGTGAAACCGCCTCCGACGGGATAACTGAACACAGAAGAGAGCCTCGCGGACACTCCCTGGTGCGGGCCGGTCCTCGGTAGTGGCTCCCGGATCATGCCCTTCGCCGGAGGCGGGCGAAGGCGCACCACCAGATCATCGCGTGGGCTCCGATCCGGGCGCTTCGATCGAAGACCGGCACAGCGCGACATCCACGGGAACCGGGCTGCGAGGACGCACGAGAGCAAGGAGATTCCCGTGACCGAGATTTCCGTGAGCCAGAGCGCGCGCATGGAGGGGGCGCTCAGCTCCCAGGCCGTCATCGACAACGGCCCGCTCGGCACCCGCGTGGTCCGGTTCGAGACCGGTCGACTGGCCCGGCAGGCCACCGGTTCCGCCGTCGCCTACCTCGACGACGAGACGATGGTGCTGTCGGCCACCACCGTGTCCAAGAAGCCCAAGGAGGGCCTGGACTTCTTCCCGCTGACGGTGGACGTGGAGGAGCGGATGTACGCGGCCGGGCGCATCCCCGGCTCGTTCTTCCGCCGCGAGGGCCGCCCGTCCGAGGACGCCATCCTCACCTGCCGCCTGATCGACCGGCCGCTGCGCCCGTCGTTCGTCAAGGGGCTGCGCAACGAGATCCAGGTGGTGGCCACCGTCCTGGCGCTGCACCCCGAGCACCTGTACGACGTGGTGGCGATCAACGCGGCGTCGCTGTCCACCCAGCTGGCCGGGCTGCCGTTCTCCGGCCCGATCGGCGGCGTGCGGGTCGCGCTGATCGACGGCCGCTGGGTCGGCTTCCCCACGCACTCCGAGCTGGAGCGGGCCACGTTCGACATGGTGGTCGCCGGGCGGATGCTGGAGGACGGCGACGTCGCGATCATGATGGTGGAGGCCGAGTCCACCCGCGACACCCTGGCGCTGGTCGCCGAGGGCGCCGCCGCCCCGACCGAGGAGGCGGTGGCCGAGGGCCTGGAGGCCGCCAAGCCGTTCATCGCCGCCCTGTGCCGGGCGCAGTCGGAGCTGGCCGCCAAGGCCGCCAAGCCGGCCGTCGAGTACCCGCTGTTCCCCGACTACCAGGACGACGTGCTGGAGGCGGTCAACGCCACCGTGGCCGCCGAGCTGGCCGAGGCGCTGACCATCGCCGACAAGCAGACCCGCGAGAACCGTCTCGACGAGATCAAGGCGGCCGCGCTGGAGAAGCTGGCCCCCGACTTCGAGGGCCGGGAGCGGGAGATCCCCGCCGCGTTCCGCGCCGTCACCAAGCGGCTGGTCCGCGAGCGGATCATCCGCGACGGGGTGCGCATCGACGGCCGCGGCGTCAAGGACATCCGCCGGCTGTCGGCCGAGGCGCACGTGATCCCGCGGGTGCACGGCTCGGCGCTGTTCGAGCGCGGCGAGACCCAGATCCTGGGCGTGACGACGCTGAACATGCTCCGGATGGAGCAGACGATCGACACGCTCAACCCCGAGCGCACCAAGCGCTACATGCACCACTACAACTTCCCGCCGTACTCCACCGGCGAGGTCGGCCGGGTCGGCTCGCCCAAGCGCCGCGAGATCGGGCACGGCGCGCTGGCCGAGCGCGCCCTGATCCCGGTGCTGCCCAGCCGCGAGGAGTTCCCGTACGCGATCCGGCAGGTGTCGGAGGCGATCGGCTCCAACGGCTCCACCTCGATGGGCTCGGTGTGCGCGTCCACCATGTCGCTGCTGGACGCGGGCGTGCCGCTGAAGGCGATGGTGGCCGGCATCGCGATGGGCCTGATCCACGAGGACGGCGAGTACGTCACGCTGACCGACATCCTCGGCGCCGAGGACGCCTTCGGCGACATGGACTTCAAGGTCGCCGGCACCCGCGACCTGATCACGGCGCTGCAGCTGGACACCAAGCTGGACGGCATCCCCGCCCAGGTGCTGGCCGCCGCGCTGCGCCAGGCCCGCAGCGCCCGCCTGGCGATCCTGGACGTGATGGCCGAGGCGATCGAGGAGCCCGCGGAGATCAGCCCGAACGCGCCGCGCATCATCACCATCAAGGTCCCGGTCGACAAGATCGGCGAGGTGATCGGCCCCAAGGGCAAGATGATCAACTCGATCCAGGACGACACCGGCGCCGACATCACCATCGAGGACGACGGCACCATCTACGTCGGCGCGGTCGACGGCCCGTCCGCCGAGGCCGCCCGGCAGGCGATCAACGCGATCGCCAACCCGCACATGCCCGAGGTGGGCGAGCGGTACCTGGGCACGGTCGTCAAGATCACCGCGTTCGGCGCGTTCGTGTCGCTGCTGCCCGGCAAGGACGGCCTGCTGCACGTCTCGCAGATCCGCAAGCTGCACGGCGGCGCCCGGATCGAGAACGTCGAGGACGTCATCAAGGTCGGCGAGAAGATCCAGGTCGAGGTCACCGAGATCGACCAGCGCGGCAAGCTGTCGCTGGTGCCGGTCGAGGTGATCGAGCGCGAGGCGGCCGAGCGGGAGCAGGCCGCCGCCGAGGCGGCCGCCGAGCAGCCGGCCGAGGGCAAGAGCGCCGAGCAGGGCGACAACGGCGGCGCGTCCCAGTCCGAGGGCGGCCGGCGCCGTCCGCGCCGCCGCCGCACCCGCCGCGGCGGCAGCGGCGGCGACCGCAACACCTGACCTCCCCAGGCGAGCCCGCTGCGGACCTGATGACCGACCGGCCCACCCCATACGCTGGGGAGGGCCGGTCGGCCCCTTTTCGACCGGCGCGAGGCGCCGGACACCGTGCGACCCCGAGTGAATGCGAGCGACACGTGACCCTGGCGGCGAGAGCGCAGGAGCCCGGAACCACCCACGTCATCCACCCCGGCACCGACGGCTCCGGTCCGGTCAAACGGACCGTGCTGCCGGGGGGTCTGCGCGTGGTCACCGAGTCGATGCCGACGGTGCGTTCGGCGGCGTTCGGCATCTGGGCGGCCGTCGGCTCCCGGGACGAGGCCCCGGCGGACGCGGGCGCCAGCCACTATCTGGAGCACGTGCTGTTCAAGGGCACCCGCCGGCGGTCGGCGCTGGAGATCTCCGCCGCGATCGACGCGGTCGGCGGCGACCTGAACGCCTTCACCACCAAGGAGTACACCTGCTACTACGCGCGGGTCCTGGACGCGGACCTGCCGCTGGCCGCCGACGTGGTGTGCGACATGGTGGCGTCCTCGCTCAACCGGCCCGAGGACGTGGAGGCCGAGCGCGGCGTGATCCTCGAAGAGATCCACATGCGCGACGACGACCCCGGCGACCTGATCCACGACGAGTTCGCGCTCGCGCTGTACGGGGACCGGCCGCTGGGCCGCCCCATCCTGGGCACGGTCGAGTCGATCAACGCGCTGACCCGGGACCGCATCCACGCCTACTACCGCGAGCGCTACGTCCCGCCGAACCTGGTCGTCGCGGCGGCGGGCCGGGTCGACCACGACGAGGTCGTCCGGCTCGTCCAGGAGGGGTACGGCGACCGCCTCACCGGCGACGCGCCGCCCAGCCCGCCCCGGATCGGCGGCGAGCCCGCCCCGGTGTCGCCGACCGTGCGCGTGCTGGACAAGGACACCGAGCAGGCCCACATGGTGCTCGGCGGCGTCGGCGTCTCCCGCACCGACGAGCGCCGGTTCGCGCTCGGGGTGCTGAACGCGGCGCTCGGCGGCGGCATGTCCTCGCGGCTGTTCCAGGAGGTCCGGGAGAAGCGCGGCCTGGCGTACTCGGTCTACAGCTACACCTCCCAGTACGCCGACAGCGGCGTCTTCGGCGTGTACGCCGGATGCCAGCCCGGCAAGATCGACGAGGTGCTGTCCATCTGCCGGGACGAGGTCGCGGCCGTGGCCGAGCGCGGCCTGACCGACGAGGAGCTGGCCCGCGGCAAGGGGCAGCTGCGCGGCGGCATGGTGCTGGGCCTGGAGGACACCGGATCGCGGATGAGCCGCATCGCCAAGAGCGAGCTGGTGTACGAGTCGCTGCTGCCCGTCGACGAGGTGCTGGCCCGCATCGACGCCGTCACCCTCGACGACGTGCGGGCCGTCGCCCGCGACGTGCTGTCCGGCCCGCAGGCGCTCACCGTCATCGGCCCCTTCGGCGACCGCGGCTTCACCCTCTGACCGCGGCCCGCCGCGTCGGGCCGCGACGGGCGGCGCGGGTCGCCGCGCGCGGGCCGCGGGAACGCCGCGGACGGCGGCCTGAGATAGGCTCGGTGACCGGTTCGAACAGGAGGGAAATGTGATCAAAGTCGGGGTGCTGGGCGCACGCGGGCGCATGGGCGCCGAGGTGTGCCGGGCCGTCGAGAAGGCGGACGACATGGAGCTGGTGGCCGCCGTCGACCAGGGCGACGCGCGCGACCCGCTCGCCGCCGCGGACGTCGCGGTCGACTTCACCCATCCCGACGCGGTCATGGACAACGTGCGCTGGTGCGTCGAGCACGGCCTGCACGTGGTGGTGGGCACCACGGGCTTCGACGCGGCCCGGCTGGACACCGTGCGGTCGTGGCTGACCGCGCACGGCAAGGGAAACGTGCTCATCGCCCCCAACTTCGGCATCGGCGCCGTGCTGATGATGCACTTCGCGCAGAAGGCCGCCCCGTTCTTCGAGTCCGTCGAGATCGTCGAGCTGCACCACCCGAACAAGGCGGACGCGCCGAGCGGCACCGCGCACCGCACCGCCGAGCTGGTCGCCGCGGCGCGCGGCGAGGCGGGCACGGGCCCGTCGCCGGACGCCACCACGTCCGCGCTGCCGGGCGCCCGGGGCGCCGACGTCGACGGGGTGCGGGTGCACGCCGTCCGGCTGTCCGGCCTGATCGCCCACCAGGAGGTGCTGCTGGGCGGGCACGGCGAGGTGCTCACCGTCCGGCACGACGCGATGAACCGCGAGTCGTTCATGCCGGGCGTCCTGCTGGGGGTCCGTTCGGTCGCGAACCTTCCGGACCGTCTCACCGTCGGCATCGAGTCTCTGCTGGGGCTGTGACGCGACAACATCTGATCTTCGCGGGCGAGCCGTGGGACTACCTCGCCGAGGACGAGGCGATCGACCACGAGCATCCGGCGGTGCAGCTGGTCGCCTCGGAGCTGCGCACCGGTGACGACGTCGCCTACGCGCGCGCCGCGTTCGAGTTCGTCCGCGACCGGGTGAGCCACTCCCTCGACGCGCGCGACCGTCGCGTCACCTGGCGCGCCTCCGACGTGCTGGAGCAGCGGACGGGCCTGTGCTTCGCCAAGGCGCACGCCCTCGCGGCGCTGCTGCGGGCCGGGGGCGTCCAGGCGGGCCTGTGCTACCAGCGCCTTCGCGACGGCGACGGGTTCGTCCTGCACGGGCTGGCCGCGGCGCTGATCGACGACCGCTGGGTCCGGCTCGACCCGCGCGGCAACAAGCCCGGCGTCGACGTGCGGTTCTCCGCCGCCGAGGACTGCCTGGCCTACCGGCCCGACCCGTCCCGGGGCGAGGTCGACTACCTCACCGTCTACCCGGCGCCGCACCCCGCCGTCCTGGAGGCGCTGAAGAGCCACGACGACTGTGTCGCCATGTGCGAGAACGGGGGCCTGCCCTCCGGGCTGGACTGACGCGCTCCGCGGCTCCCGTACGGCCGCCCGCGGGCCGGGACCGCGGCCTCCATCGGTCCGCCGATGGGCGGGCCCGCGGGCGCCCGGCCGCCGCTAAGTCTGGGAGGACGGCGGAAGGGCGAAGCCGTGCTTGTGGAAGAGGGCGCGGGCGGTCGGCGACGTGAGCCAGGCGACGAAGGCGCTCGCCTCCTCGACGTGGTCGCCGTCCTTGACGGCGGCGGCCGGGTACGCGGCGGTGGCGTTCTGGGCCGCCGGGATCGGCACGCTGCTGGTGGCGATGCCGGCGGAGCGCAGGTCGGTGATGTAGACGAGCCCGGCGTCGGCCTCGCCGGTGCGGACGCGGTCGAGGACGGCGCGCGCGTTGATCTCCTCGGACGTCCACCGCACCCGCAGGCCGGCGCGGTCGAGGACCTGCCGCGCGTAGCGTCCGACCGGCGTGGACTCCGCGCCGATCGCGACGCGCAGCCCCGGCCGGGTCAGGCTGGACAGGCCGCGCAGGCGCCGGGGGTTGCCGGGGGCGACCGCGATGGTCAGCGAGTTGCGGGCGACGATGCGGCGGCGCCCGGTGAGGTAGGCGTCCACCTCGTTCATCGCCGCCTCGTCCGCGGTGATCAGCACGTCGCCGGTGTCGCGGTCCCGCAGCCGGGCCGCCATCTCCTGGGAGCCGCCGAAGACGGTCTCCAGCCGCACGTCCGGGCGGGTCTGGGTGTAGGCGGTGGCGAGCTCCCCGAGCACCTCGGTGAGCGACGAGGCGGCCAGCACGGTGAGCGTCCTGGGGCCGGACGGGCGGCCGCAGCCCCCCGCGACGCCCACCAGGCACAGCAGGACGAGGACGGCGCATGCGGCGCGCCGCCGCCGGCGGGGGGTATCGGGCATATGCCTTCATCTTAGGGATGGCTCCGGTTCGCGCCGGTGATTCGCCGCCGGTGTGTCAGAGCCCGCGGCTAGTGTGCGTGCCGACGGACGTGCTCGAGGCGTGCCGAGATTCCGCACGCGGCCGGACGCGTGCGCAGACGGACCTTTCCCTTCGGACGGAGGCGTGGATGTCGCTCGACCTGATGGAGATGCTGCCCGACGACTGGCGGCGTCGGCTGGCCCCGCTGCTGGACGACGACGCGATGCGCGAGCTGGGCGCCTTCGTCGCGGAGGAGTACGAGACCCGCACCGTGTATCCGCCGCGCGAGGACCTGTTCAACGCGTTCCGGCGCTGCCCGTTCGACCGGGCGCGGGTGCTGATCCTCGGCCAGGACCCCTACCACGGGGCCGGGCAGGCGCACGGGCTGAGCTTCAGCGTCCGCGAGGGCGTGCGGCTGCCGCCGTCGCTGCGCAACATCTTCAAGGAGCTGGCCGCCGACCTGGGCGTTCCCGTTCCCGCGTCCGGCGACCTGACGCCGTGGGCCGAGCAGGGGGTGCTGCTGCTCAACGCGGTCCTGACGGTGCGGGAGGGGCAGGCGGGCTCGCACGCGGGCAAGGGCTGGGAGGAGTTCACCGACGCCGCCATCCGCGCGCTGAACGACAAGACCGACCGGGTGGTGTTCGTGCTCTGGGGCGGGTACGCGCGCAAGAAGGCCCCGTTGGTCACGGGCGCCCACCACGTCGTGCTGGAGGCGGGGCACCCCAGCCCGCTGAGCGCCAAGAAGTTCTTCGGCAGCAGGCCGTTCAGCGCCGTCAACAAGGCCCTCGCCGACGCGGGACAGCCGGAGATCCGCTGGGAGCTGGTCGCGCGCGACCCGGCCTAGAGCGCCAGGCCGACGCCGAGGAGGGCGCCGAACGCCAGCTGCAGGCGGCCGGTCTGGCCCAGCACGGGGATGAGGGCCCGGCCGGTCGCGCCGCCCATCACGGCCTGCGCGGGCGGCACCGACAGCGGCGCGGCCAGCAGGGCGAGCAGGGCCCACGGGCGGGGGGCGGCGACGGCGAGCACGATCGTGAACGGCAGGGCGGTGCACGCCGCGTACAGCAGGCGGGTGCGGCGGTCGCCGAGGACGACGGCGAGGGTCCGCTTGCCGGACGCGGCGTCGGTGGGGATGTCGCGCAGGTTGTTGACGACCAGCAGCCCGCAGGCGAGCAGCCCGACGGGCACCGCCGCCGCCCACGCCTCCCACGGCAGGGTCTCGGTCTGCACGTACACGGTGCCGACGACGGCGACCAGCCCGAAGAACACGAACACCGACAGCTCGCCGAGCGCCCGGTACCCGTAGGGGTTCGAGCCGCCGGTGTAGAACCAGGCCGCCAGGATCGCGGCGGCGCCGACCAGCAGGAGCCACCAGGTGGTCGCCGCGGCCAGCGCCAGGCCGGCCACGGCGGCGGCGAGGAAGCAGCCCAGGGCGGCGGCCAGCACCTGGCGGGGCGAGGCGGCCCTGGAGCCGACGAGCCGCAGCGGCCCCACGCGCTCCTCGTCGGTGCCGCGGACGCCGTCGCTGTAGTCGTTGGCGTAGTTGACGCCGATCTGCAGGGACAGCGCGACGAACGCGGCGAGCAGGGCCCGCCACCACACGAACCCGTCCTGGCCGATCGCGACCCCTGTGCCGACGGCGACGGGGACGATGGAGGCGGGCAGGGTGCGGGGCCGGGATCCGGCGACCCATTGGGAGAGCGTGGCCACGGTGACCTCTGTTCGGGGACTCTTCTCGGGGACGCGGTGCGACGAGCGCGGGGTTTACCGCCTAGATTCTGGCCGATGCGGGCCGCCGCTTGCGCCCGGACCCCCGCCGCCCGGCCCCAGGCGCAGCGTCATCACCAGGCCCAGGGCGAGGACGGCGCCCGTCGCCAGCACGGCCCGTTGCGTCGCCGCGGCCAGGCTCTCGTCGGCGGCCTTCGCGACCGCGCCCATGCCCGGCGCGCCGTGCAGCTCGCGCGCGTACGTCCCGGCGCTGTGCCGCAGCTCGTGCACGATCGCCGCCTGCCGCGCCGCGGGCAGCGGGCCGTCCTGGAGCCGGTCGGCCATGGCGCCGCCGAGGGCGGTGGTGAACACGGCGCCGACGAACGCGATGCCCAGCGCGGCGCCGACCTGCCGGGACGTGGACTGGGTGCCGGCCGCCTGGCCCGCCAGCGGCGCCGGCACGTCCGCCAGCGACACGTTGGTGAGCTGCGCGGCGGTCAGGCCGAGCCCGAGCCCGTACAGCAGCATCCACGGCGCCAGGCCGAGGCCGCCGGTCGTCGGGCCGAGGACGGCCGCCAGCGCGGCGACGGCGGCGACCTCCAGGGCCAGGCCGAGCTGGACGACCCGGTGCGGGCCCCGCCGCCGCGCGAGCCGTCCGGCGGCGCCGCCCGCCAGGAAGGCGCCCGCCGCCAGCGGAAGGATCGCCAGGCTGATCTGCAGGGGCGCGCTGCCGTGCACGCCCAGCAGGAACAGCGGCAGCACGAACAGCAGGCCGAGCTCGCCCACGTTGACCAGCGCCAGGGCCAGGTTGCCGCGGCGGAATCCGGCGATCCGGAACAGGGCGAGGTCGAGCACCACCGGGCGGCCCGCGGCGGCCCGCGCGCGTTCCACCAGCACCAGGCCGGTGAGCAGCACCGCGGCCAGGCCCAGCATGATCGGGACGGGGGACAGCCCGGTCGCGGGCCACTCGATCGGGCCGGCGGAGAACGCGCGGGTCGCCGTCCACCAGCCGTAGTTCTGGCCTTCGATCAGCCCGCACACCAGCGCGCCGAGCCCCAGCACCGACAGCGCGCCGCCCGCCCAGTCGATGTCGCGCAGCGCGGCCGGCCGCCGGTCCGCGCCGCGCGCTCCGTCCGCGGCGTCCGGACGCGGCGCCCGGGTCTCCGGCATGAACAGCAGCGCCCCGGCGACCAGCGCGGCGCCGAACAGCAGGTTCACCCCGAACGCCCACCGCCAGTCCGCGGCGGACGCCACGGCGCCGCCCAGCAGCGGGCCGAGCGCGGCCATGCCGCTGATGAGCGAACCGTAGACGCCGAACGCCACGGCCCGGTGCCGTCCGGTGAACGCGGCGTGCACTGTCGACAAGGCGGCGGGCAGGATCATCGCGGCGCCCACGCCCTGCAGTCCGCGCGCGCCGATGAGCGCCGAGCCGTTCTGCGCCAGCGCGGCGGCGGCGCTCGCCGCCGTGAACACGCCCACGCCCGTGACGAACAGGCGCCGCCGGCCGTACAGGTCGCCCGCCCGGCCGAAGGGGATGAGCAGCGCCGCGAACACCAGCGCGTACACCGACGTCACCCACTCGGCGTCGGTGCCGGTGAGGCCGAGCCCCGCGATGATCTGCGGCAGCAGGACGCTGACGATCGTGGCGTCCACGACGATCAGCGCGACGCCCAGGCTGATCACGACCATGCCGAGCCAGCGGCGGCGGCCGGCCGTACGGGCCGACGGGGGCGCGGTCGGCGAGGTCAGAGGCATGGACATGGGCACGGCTTCCAACATAAGGGCGGGTCCGCGCGGGCCCGCACCGCCCCCGTGTTTACGGCTCCGCCCGCCCCCGCGGTTCGCGGATGTCGGTGTGCAGGCGGATCTGGCGGACGGGTTCGCCCATGTCGAGGGTGCGGGACGACCCGTCCGGCGCCCATCCGGCCGAGCCGAGGAACGTCCGCATCGCCTCGTCCGCCTCGAACACCCAGGTGATCAACGTTTCGGCGCCGTCCTCGCGCAGCAGGTCGACGGTGGCGGCGAGCAGGCGGCTGCCGTGCCCGGCTCCGGTGTGCGCGGGGTCGACCAGCAGCGTCAGCAGCTCGGCGGTGCCGGGGGCGGCGTCGGCGTCCTCGGCGGGGGCGTGCGCGGCGAACCCGACGACCAGGTCGAACGCCCCCGGCGGGCCGGGCGGCGGCCCTCCGGCGGACGAACCGGCGACCGCGACCAGCACCCGGTGCCGCGGGCTCGGCGGAGCGCTGATCGACTCCGCCCACCGCTCCCGCCACACGTCGCGGGCCGCCGGGCTGGTCACCTCGTCCAGCACCGCGCCGGGCAGCAGGTCGCGGTAGAACGCCCGCCAAGCGCGGACCTGGATGTCGGCGACGGCGGCCGCGTCCGTGCGGCGGGCGGGCCGGACGCCCACGTCGGCCATGAGGCTCCCGTCCTCTCGTCGAGCGTGACGCGGTCACGCTACCGGTCGCGCCGGGCGGGCGCGGCCGCGGCGGCGCGGCGGCGCGCCCGGTACGCGCGCGTCTTGGTGCGGTTGCCGCACACGCGCATCGAGCACCATGCGCGCGAGCGGTTCTTGGAGGTGTCCAGGAACGCCCACAGGCACGTGTCGTCCTGGCAGACCTTCAGCCGGGGCCAGGTGCCGTCGGCCGCCGACGCCGCGACCGCCGCCGCGACGCCCGCCAGCCCGGCCGCGACCCCGGAGCCGAGCGGCACGAGCACGGGCCGTCCCTCCGCCAGCGAGATCCGCAGCGGCAGCCGCGCCAGCGCCTCCTCCAGTTCCGGGGGCGACTGGGGGCGGGCGGCGGGGGAGTGGTGGGCGAGCATGGCGGCGCGCAGGCCCTCCCGCAGGACGGCGGCGGTCGCGACGTCCTGCTCGGTGGCATGGAGGCGGCCGCCTCCCGGGGGCAGCCCCTGGGCTTCGAGCCAGCGGGCCAGATCGTCGGGCGCGGCGATGTGGTCGACGCCCCGCTCGACGTCGAGCGTGTTGACGAAGTCCCGCAACAGCAGGGCGGGGCCGGATTCCGCGAGTCGCATCTCGGCCATCACCCTCTCCGTCTCCTCCCGCGACCCTACCAGCCGCGACACCGGTGTCCCGAGTTGATCGGTTGCGCCGTTGCGCGACACCGGCATACGGTGATGACCGGTGTCGACGAAGGAGGCGGACGGTGACCCCGACGGTGACCAACCTGGTGATCGACTGCGCCGATCCCGGCGCGCTGGCGGCGTTCTGGGGAGAGCTCTTGGACCTGAAGGTCGCCTCCCGCGAGGACGACTGGATCGACCTCGAAGGGCTCGGGTCGGGCGGTCCGGTGCTGTCTTTCCAGCGGGTCCCCGAGGGCAAGGCGGTCAAGAACCGCCTGCATCTGGACCTGGGGGTGCCGGACATCCGCGCCGCGGGCGAGCGCGCCCGGCGGCTGGGCGCGCGCCCGGCGGGCGAGCCGCTGGGCGACCCGGCGCGCCCGTTCCAGGTCTGGCACGACCCGGAGGGCAACGAGTTCTGCTTCGTCACCCACGAGGACGGGCCGCAGGACGGCTAGGAGGCGGCGCCGAGGACCGCGTCCAAGGCGGCGGCGAGGCGGCGGACGCCTTCGGCCAGCTCGGTCTCGGACGCGGCAGAGGCGTAGCTGAGCCGCAGGGACGGGCCGGACGGCTCGGCGGGGAAGAACGGCCGTCCGGCGCTGACGAGCACCCCGCCGCGCAGGGCAGCGTCGGCCAGCCCGACGTCGTTCACGCCGTCCGGCAGCCGCGCCCACAGGTGCATGCCGCCGGACGGCCGGGTGACCCGCAGGTCGGGCAGGTCGCGGGCGAGCGCGGCCAGCAGCGCGTCCCGCCGGGACTTCAGCGCGGCGCGGACGGCGCGCAGGTGGCGGGGCCAGCCCGGGGAGCTGACCAGTTCGAGCAGCGTCTCCTGGAGCGGGCGGGCCGGGAAGAAGTGCTCCACCACCTGGGTGGCGCGGATCCGCTCGGCGACCGGGCCGCGGGCGATGACGGCGCTGACCCGCAGGCTCGGCGCGGTCGCCTTGGTGAGCGAGGCGATGTGCACGACGCGGCCGTCGGCGTCCTGGGCGACCAGCGGCGGCGGCCCCGGTTCGATGCCCAGGTGCCGGGCGAAGTCGTCCTCGACCACGAACGCGCCCGCCGCCCGCGCCACCGCCAGCACCTGGGCGCGGCGCTCGGCGGCCAGCACCGCGCCGGTCGGGTTGTGGAAGGTCGGCTGGCAGTACAGCGCCCGGGCGCCGGTCATCGCGAACGCCTCGGCGAGCAGGTCGGGGCGCAGCCCGTCGGCGTCCACCGGGACCGGCACCGGGTGCAGCCCGCTCGCCCGCGCGACCGCGGTGGCGCCCACGTAGGTCGGCGACTCGACCAGCAGCGGCGCGCCCGGCGGCAGCAGCGCCCGCAGCACCGTCGCGATCGACTGCTGCCCGCCCGCGGTGATCAGCACGTCGCCGGGGGCGACGTCCCCGCCGACGGCGCGGGCGAACCAGGCGCGCAGCTGCGGCAGCCCGCCCAGCGGCGGCGCCTCCCAGGCGTCCGGGCGGCGCGCCGCGCGCGCCGCCGCCGCGGCGATCGCGCGCACCGGCTGCAGCGTCGGGTGCAGGTACCCGCCGCTGAGCGGCACCACGCCCTCCGGCGGGGCCTGCAGCAGCCACGCCACCCCGCCCGCCTCGATGGCGCGGTCCCCGAGCGCGACCGCCTGCCAGCCGTAATCGGCGGGCTCGGGCGCCTTGGCGGGGCGTTCGGCGACGTAGGTTCCGCTGCCCGGACGGGTGACCACGACGCCCTCGGCGGCCAGCAGCGCCAGCGCGCGCGCCACCGTGACCGGGCTGACCTTGTGGCGTTCGACCAGGGCGCGGCTGGACGGCAGCCGGTCGCCGGGACGCAGCCGGCGCGCCTCGGCGCGCAGCGCGTCGGCCAGAGCGGCCACACTGCTATCCTTATGCATGAGAGATGACGATAGCGCTACTGCACCCGCGCCGATAGCGTTGCACGGCCTCGGGCTGGCCGGGCTCGGCGTGCTGAGCTACTCGTTCACCTTCCCCGCCACCGCGTTCGCGCTGGAAGGGCTCCACCCGTACCTCATCGGCGTCGGACGCTCCGCCGTGGCGGCCGTCCTCGCCGCGCTCGTCCTGCTGGCGGTGCGCGCCCGTCCGCCCCGCCGCGGCCAGGTGCCCGCTCTGGCGGCGGTCGGCGGCGGAGTGATCTTCGGTTTCCCGGTGCTCAGCACCCTGGCCCTGGACCACGGCGCCTCGTCCGCGCACGCCGCCGTCGTGGTCGGCCTGCTGCCCGCCGCCACCGCCGTGGTCGCGGTGCTGCGCGCGGGGGAGCGACCCTCCCTGGCGTTCTGGCTGGCCTGCGGCGCCGGCGCCCTCTGCGTGACCGGCTTCGCGCTCGTCCGCGGCGCGGGCCGCTTCACCCCCGCCGACCTGCTGCTGTTCGGCGCGCTGGTCGCCGGCGCCGTCGGCTACGCCGAGGGCGGGCGGCTGGCCCGCGACATGGCGGGATGGCGGGTGATCTCCTGGGCCACGGTGCTCAGCGCCCCGATCAGCGTCCCGGTCACCGCGTACCTCCTCGTCACCACGCACCTCCAGTGGACGGTCCGCACCGCCAGCGGCTTCGGGTACGTGGCCCTGTTCTCCGCCTACCTGGGGTTCTTCGCCTGGTACGAGGGCCTGGCCCGGGCCGGCATCGCCCGCGCCAGCCAGGTGCAGCTCGCCCAGCCCGTCCTGACCGTCCTGTGGTCGGGCCTCCTCCTCGGCGAGCTGATCGACGCGTCGACCCTGCTGACCGCGGTCGCCGTCCTGGTCTGCGTGGCCCTCACCCAGCGCGCCCGCGTCGGCCCCGGACGCCCGTCAGGCCGCACCGTCGCCCCGCGCGATGACCTGCGCAACGAGAGGCCGAGCGTCACCTCACGGTGACCGCACCCGGCCTGAAGGGCTGGGGATGCAGCCCGTGTCGAATCGTCCGGCACGTTCGGAGGCGACGCCCACCGGGGTCGGGAGGCGGGGCGACGCCGCGCAGGCGCCGTCCAAGGGGGCGATCCGATCGAGACGGACCCTTTGACCGAGCCGGGGGCCGGTCGAAGGGCGTTCGCCGCATTCGGTGCGCTTTGGAGCACTTCGGCGGCCGCGCTACCGTGTGGGGCGGCGTTCCGACATACCGGCTGATCAGGGGCGGGGTCGAGGACCCGACCGGCGCGCCGCGGGGTCGGGGTCTGCGCCGAGAGGACGACCGGGAGCGGGCCGTCGTCGGGCGAGTCGGCCGCCGGCCGTCGAAGATCTTGGCGGCTGGGACGGCGCGCTTCATGTTCCAGAACGTACGTCTTCACCAGTTCACGACGGTCGCCGCCGAGCGGCGGCGTCGGGCCGGATCGGCACCGAGCGCACGGCGGAGCGAAGGGAATCGGGGGAGCAGGGCCGATGGGTGTTCAGCGGGCCGGAGGGCGGGACGGCGACCGCCTCAGCGAGTTGTCGGCCGAGTTCGCCGAGTGGCGGATCGGCAGGGGCGGGTCCGGGCACTGGTGGGCGGTCCGGGGCAACCGGCTCGTCCGGACCCCGGACGTGGAGGAGCTGCGCGCCCGGCTGCGGGAGCTCGGCGCCGCGATCGACCATGAGAACGGACAAATTTGACGAAGCTCGCAACGGTCGCGCCAGATGAGTCATCCGTGTTATCCGATCGAGTCCGGATAGTGGCCTGACTGGACCCGTATCACGTAAATCGCGTGCAAACATGTGCTTCAGAGAAGCCGTCGCCACGCGTACCCCCGAGCGTGTGGCGACGGCTTCGTCCACGTTCTGAGGCCGTCGTTCTGAGGCCGTCGTTCTGAGGCCGTCGGCGGCGCGGCCGCGCGCCCGCGGGCGCCGCGCGGCGCCGTGTCCGAAAGTCCCCGGTCGATCCCGCTTGCCAGCGAAGGGACCTGCGGGTCCACGGGGGTCCGCCGTAGCGGTACCGTTCGTTGCATGGCACCCAGCACAACGAGTGACGCACCGTTCGGGCGGCTGCTGACCGCGATGGTCACCCCCTTCCTGCCCGACGGCCGCGTCGACTACGACGGAGCCGCCCGGCTGGCGGCCCATCTGGTCGACGAGCAGCGCTGCGACGGTCTGGTCGTCAACGGCACGACCGGCGAATCGCCCACCACCGGCGATGCCGAGAAACAGCAACTGGTACGCACCGTGGTGGAGGCGGTCGGCGACCGCGCCGTGGTCGTCGCCGGTGCCGGGACCAACGACACCGCGCACAGCGTCGAGCTGGCCCGCCAGGCCGAGGAGGCCGGGGCCCACGGACTGCTGGTGGTCACGCCGTACTACAACAAGCCGCCGCAGGAGGGCCTGCTGCGGCACTTCACCGAGGTGGCCGACGCCACCGACCTGCCGGTGATGCTGTACGACATCCCGGGCCGCACCGGGGTGCCGATCCACACCGACACCCTGCTGCGCCTCGCCGAGCACCCGCGCATCCTGGCGGTCAAGGACGCCAAGGGCGACCTGTTCGCCGGGTCGCAGGTGATGGCCCGCACCTCGTTGGTGTTCTACTCCGGCGACGACGCCCTCAACCTGCCCTGGCTCGCGGTGGGCGCCGTCGGGTTCGTCAGCGTGATCGGCCACGTGGCGGGCGCCGATCTGCATGAGATGATCGAGGCCTACCGGGCCGGGGACCGGGAGCGGGCGCTGGCGATCCACCGCCGGCTGCTGCCCGTCGTCACCGCGATCATGACCCGTACGCAGGGCGCCATCGCCGTCAAGGCCGCGCTCAACCTGCTGGGCCTGCCCGGCGGCACCGTCCGCGCGCCGCTGGTGGACGCCTCGCCCGAGTTCGCGGCGCGCCTGCGGGAAGACCTGATGATTGGGGGAGTCAAAGTGCCGGAAGCCAGCGTTCCGGAGGTCGATGCGTGAGCCATCCGCACCCGGATCTGGCGCCGCCCCCGCCGTTGGCGGAGGGCGGGCTGCGTGTCGTCGCGCTCGGCGGGCTGGGCGAGATCGGCCGCAACATGACCGTCTTCGAGCACGACGGCCGGCTGCTGGTGGTCGACTGCGGCGTGCTGTTCCCGGAGACCGAGCAGCCGGGCGTCGACCTGATCCTGCCGGACTTCGAGTACATCCGCGGGCGGCTGGACGCGATCGACGCGCTCATCCTGACGCACGGCCATGAGGACCACATCGGCGCGGTCCCCTACCTGCTGCGCGAGCGGCCCGACATCCCCGTCGTCGGGTCGCGGCTGACGCTGGCGCTGCTGCAGGCCAAGCTCGCCGAGCACCGGATCAAGACCGTGCCGGTCGAGGTGGCGGAGGGCGACCGCCGCTCGTTCGGCCCCTTCGACTGCGAGTTCCTCGCCGTCAACCACTCCATCCCGGACGCGCTCGCCGTCGCGGTGCGCACCGCCGCCGGGCTGGTGCTGCACACCGGCGACTTCAAGATGGACCAGCTGCCGCTGGACGGGCGGCTGACCGACCTGCCGGGGTTCGCCCGGCTGGGCGCCGAGGGCATCGACCTGCTGATGTCGGACTCCACCAACGCCGAGGTCCCGGGGTTCGTCACCAGCGAGCGCAACATCGGCCCGGTGATCGACGACGTGTTCCGCACCGCGCAGGAGCGGATCATCGTGGCGTGCTTCGCCTCGCACGTGCACCGGGTGCAGCAGGTGCTGGACGCCGCGGTCGCCAACGGCCGCAAGGTGTGCTTCATCGGCCGGTCCATGGTGCGCAACATGGGCGTGGCGCGCGAGCTCGGGTACCTCACCGTGCCCGACGAGATCATGGTGGAGCAGAAGGAGATCGACAACGTGCCGCCCGACCGGCTGGTGCTGGTGTGCACCGGCTCGCAGGGCGAGCCGATGTCGGCGCTGTCGCGGATGGCCAACCGCGACCACCAGATCCGCGTCACCGAGCGCGACACGGTGGTGCTCGCGTCCTCGCTGATCCCCGGCAACGAGGAGTCGGTCAACCGGGTCATCAACGGGCTGACCCGGTGGGGCGCCCGCGTGGTGCACAAGGGCAACGCGCTGGTGCACGTGTCCGGCCACTCCTCGGCGGGCGAGCTGCTGTACGTGCTCAACGTCACCAAGCCCAGCAACTTCATGCCGATCCACGGCGAGTGGCGGCACCTGCGGGCGCACGCCAAGCTGGCGTCGCTGACCGGCGTGCCGGACGAGAACATCGTCATCGCCGAGGACGGCGTGGTGGTGGACCTGGTGGACGGCAAGGCCCGGATCGTCGGCGCGGTGCCCGCCGGCTACGTGTACGTGGACGGGCTGTCGGTGGGCGAGGTCACCGAGACGTCGCTGAAGGACCGGCGGATCCTCGGCGAGGAGGGGTTCGTCTCCATCGTGGTGGCGGTCGACTCCACCTCGGGCAAGCTGCTGGCCGGGCCGGAGATCCACGCGCGCGGCGCGGGCATCGTCGACGAGGACTTCGACGAGGTGCTCGACCGCATCGAGGCGGTGCTGCGGGACGCGGCCGCCGACGGCGTCAACGACTCCCACCAGCTCAGCCAGCTCATCCGCCGCACGGTCGGCAAATGGGTCAACGAGACCTACCGGCGCCGCCCGATGATCGTCCCGGTGGTCGTCGAGGTCTGACCGGGCCTCGCCCGACCGGGCGTCTGCCCGGCGCTGCCCCTGCGCGTGACCGCTGGGCCTGACGATGCAACACGCCGCCCGCGGAATCTGCGGAACGCGTGTGGTCCTTGGTTAGTCTCATCATCATGGCCACACGTGCGTCCGGGGGAGCGAGGGGGGCTGCTGGGCGTGGTCGAGCGGCCTCGGGGTCGTCGCGCACCCGGTCGGCCGCGGCGCGCAGACCCTCCGGTTCACCGGCTCCGCGCAAGCGCCCGGGCGGCGGCGCCAAGGGCGGCGGCGGCCGCGGGCCGGCGAGGCGCCCCCCGCAGAGGCCCGATCCGATCCCGCAGCTGTTCATCGGTCTTTTCAAACTGCTGTTCAAGCTTTACCACCTGCTGGCGGTCGCGGTCGGGTCGGTGTTCCGCGCGTACGGGCGCGGGGCCAGGGAGCTGGACGCCGAGCACCAGCGCGACGGGCTGGGACTGGCGCTGCTGGGCGGCGCCATCGTGCTCGCCTCGGTCACGTGGTGGCGGCCCGACGGCGTGGTGACCCGGGCCCTGGAGCAGGTGGTGCGCGGCGGGCTCGGCGTGGTGTGCATGGGCCTGCCGGTGCTTCTGGCGGTGCTGGCGTGGCGCGTGCTGCGCCACCCCGAGCACAACGACGAGAACCCGCGCATCGTCATCGGCATGACGGCGCTGGGCGTCGGGCTGCTCGGCATCCTGCACATCGCCGCGGGCGCCCCGTCCCCGGCCGACGACATGGCGGGCGTGCGGGAGGCGGGCGGCGTCGTCGGGTGGCTGGCCGCCGCGCCGCTGCGGGCCGCGCTCAGCGGCTGGGTGGCGGTGCCGCTGCTGCTCCTGCTGTCGGCGTTCGGCCTGCTGGTGGTCACGGCCACGCCGATCAACCGGGTGCCCGAGCGGCTGCGCGACCTGTGGGCGGTGGCGACGCTGCAGGGGCGTCCGGCGCGTCCCCGCCGGCGTCCCCCGGCCGAGGACGACCCCGGCGCGGACGACGAGGAGCGGCCGAAGGCGTCCAAGCCCGGGCGCCGCCGCCGCAAGCCGTCCCCGGGCGACGACGAGCTCGAGGTCGGCGAGCACTCCAAGCCCTACGACACCCCGGTCCTCGAGGACGCGCCGCGCAAGACCGCGTCGCCGCGCGACCTGGCCGACGACCTGTTCGCCCCGGACCCCTTCGCCCCGTCGGCGTCCGCGCCCTCGTCCGCGCCCTCGCCCGCGGCCGTCCCCGCCCCCCGGCCGGACCCCGAGACGGTGGTCGCCGAGCCGGCGCCCGAGCCCGCGACGGTCGAGGTGCCGGATCCGACGCCGGCGCCGCGCCGCGCCGAGCAGCTGCCGCTGTCGTCGTCCGGGGAGATCTACGAGCTGCCCGACCCGTCGCTGCTGCGGCCCGGCACCGCGGCCAAGCCGCGCACCAAGGCCAACGACATGGTGGTGCAGGCGCTCACCGAGGTGCTGGAGCAGTTCGACATCGACGCGCAGGTCACCGGGTTCACCCGCGGGCCGACGATCACGCGGTACGAGATCGAGCTGGGCCCGGCGGTGAAGGTGGAGAAGGTCACCGCGCTGACCAAGAACATCGCCTACGCGGTCAAGAGCGCGGACGTGCGGATCATCTCCCCGATCCCCGGCAAGTCCGCGATCGGCGTCGAGATCCCCAACGTCGACAAGGACATCGTCAGCCTGGGCGACGTGCTGCGCTCGCCCGCCGCCGTCAACGAGCACCACCCGATGATCGTGGGGCTGGGCAAGGACGTCGAGGGCCGCACGGTGGTGGCGAACCTGGCGAAGATGCCCCACATCCTCATCGCGGGCGCCACCGGCGCCGGAAAGTCGACCTGCATCAACGGGCTGATCACGTCGATTCTGATGCGGGCGACGCCGGACGAGGTGCGGATGATCCTGGTCGACCCCAAGCGGGTCGAGCTGACCATGTACCAGGGGATCCCGCACCTGATCACCCCGATCATCACCAACCCCAAGAAGGCCGCCGAGGCGCTGGAGTGGGTGGTCGGGGAGATGGACCGCCGCTACGACGACCTGGCCGCGTCCGGGTTCCGGCACATCGACGACTTCAACAAGGCGGTGCGGGCCGGACGGCTCACCGCGCCGCCCGGCAGCGAGCGCGTCTACCAGCCCTACCCGTACCTGCTGGTGATCGTGGACGAGCTGGCCGACCTGATGATGGTGGCGCCGCGCGACGTCGAGGACTCCATCGTCCGCATCACCCAGCTGGCCCGCGCCGCCGGGATCCACCTGGTGCTGGCCACCCAGCGGCCCAGCGTGGACGTGGTGACCGGCCTGATCAAGGCGAACGTGCCGTCGCGGCTGGCGTTCGCCACCTCCTCGCTGTCCGACAGCCGGGTCATCCTCGACCAGCCGGGCGCGGAGAAGCTGGTCGGCCAGGGCGACGCGCTGTTCCTGCCGATGGGCGCCAGCAAGCCCATGCGGATCCAGAACGCCTTCGTCTCCGAAAAGGAGATCCACGCGGTCGTCGACCACTGCAAGAAGCAGATGGAGCCGTCCTACCGCGAGGACGTCACCGAGGCGGCGGGCCCGAAAAAGCAGATCGACGAGGACATCGGCGACGACATGGACCTGCTGCTGCAGGCCGTCGAACTGGTCGTCAGCACGCAGTTCGGGTCGACGTCGATGCTGCAGCGCAAGCTGCGCGTCGGATTCGCCAAGGCGGGACGGCTCATGGACCTGATGGAAAGCCGCGGCATCGTCGGTCCCAGCGAAGGGTCAAAGGCCCGCGACGTTCTCACCAAACCGGACGAACTGCCCGAAGTGCTGGCGAAACTGCGCGGTGAATCCTGACCGCCGCGGATCCCGGACGACACCCGCCGGCGGCCGCGGGAGCGCGCAGACGATCGCCCCGCCCCGGGCGGTCGCGGCCGTTTATGATCACCATCCGTGTCCGCGATGATCCGCCGTGCGATCACCGCCGCGCACGGGCATGATCTTCGATGGGCGGGGGAGCGCCGCGACGACGCCTTCGATTCGGGCGCCCCATCGGCATGGCGGATTGATGCGAAATCTTGCCCAGTTTCGAACGTGTTGCCTGTCGCTCAGCGGGCATTGCGATTTCTAGACTGGTGTCACAGGAGTGTGGACACGGTCCATGGCGCGCTCTGAGGGAGGCCCGGCGTGAGCATTGGTGAGACCTTGGCGAGGGAGCGTCAGAAGGCCGGTCTCACCGTCACGCAAGTGAGTCTGCGAACGCGGATCCGGGAAACCGTGATCCGCGGCATCGAGCGTGACGACTTCAGCGCCTGCGGCGGCAACTTCTACGCCCGCGGGCACATCCGCAGCATCAGCAGGGTGATCGGCATCGATCCCGAACCGCTGGTGCAGGAGTTCGACGCCATGCACGGCGGAGCGCCCGCGCCGATCCCGGCGGCGACCGCGTTCGAACCGGAGAACCCCGTGCCGTTCCGCGAGCGGCGCGCGCCGAACTGGAGCGCGGCGATGGCGCTGGCCCTCGCCCTCGTCGTCATCTACGGCGTGTTCCAGGTGTTCAGCGGCGACTCCGCGCCCCGCACCGCCCGGCAGGTCGCCGGGGCCCCGGAGCAGCCGGTGGCCACGCCGTCCCCGACGCGCACGCAGCGGGCCGAGGACCCGGTGGCGGTCGCGCCGCGCAAGAACGTGCAGCTCGCGGTGCACGCGCACCGCACGACGTGGCTGAGCGTGCAGGGCGACAAGGGACGCAACCTGTTCAGCGGCACGCTGCGCCCGGGCCAGTCGCGCGAGTGGACGGCCAAGAAGAAGATCAGCATCATCATCGGCAACAGCTCCGGGGTGCGGCTGACCGTCAACGGCAAGGACCTCGGCACGCCCGACCAGAACGGCGGCGTGGTGCGGCTCAGCTTCACGCCCGACGATCCCGACGCGGCCTGAGCTTCCGGTGACGGGCCGAGGGCCCCGAGCGGTCTTCGCCGGGCCCTCGGCCCGTTACCGTTAGGGACATGTCGACACGCCGTACGGTCTCCCTCGTCACCCTCGGGTGCGCGCGCAACGAAGTGGACTCCGAAGAGCTCGCCGCCCGCCTGGAGCAGTCGGGGTGGGACCTGACCGACAACGCCGACGACGCCGACGTGGTCGTGGTGAACACCTGCGGCTTCATCGAGGCGGCCAAGAAGGACTCCATCGACACGCTGCTGGCCGCGCACGACTCGGGGGCCAAGGTCGTGGCGGCGGGCTGCATGGCCGAGCGGTACGGCAGGGAGCTGGCCGACGCGCTGCCCGAGGCGGACGCGGTGCTCGGCTTCGACGACTACGCGGCGATCGGCGACCGGCTGGACGACGTGCTCGCCGGGCGCCGGCTCACCCCGCACGCCCCGCGCGACCGCCGCACGCTGCTGCCGATCACGCCCGTGGAGCGGGCGGCGTCCGTCCCGAACGTCGCCGTCCCCGGGCACGGCGCGGTCGCCGAGGCGCCCGAGGGCGTCGGCCCCGCGTCCGGTCCGCGGGTGCTGCGGCGCCGGCTGGACGGCGGACCGGTCGCGCCGCTCAAGCTGGCGTCCGGCTGCGACCGCCGCTGCTCGTTCTGCGCGATCCCCGCCTTCCGCGGCGCGTACGTGTCGCGCCCCCCGGCCGAGGTGCTGGCGGAGGCGCGCTGGCTGGCCGAGCAGGGGGCGCGCGAGCTGGTGCTGGTCAGCGAGAACTCCACCTCCTACGGCAAGGACCTGGGCGACCTGCGCGCCCTGGAGAAGCTGCTGCCGCGGCTCGCCGCGGTCGACGGCGTCGCGCGGGTGCGCGTCAGCTACCTGCAGCCCGCCGAGCTGCGGCCCGGCCTGATCGAGACGATCTGCGGGACGCCGGGCGTGGCGCCGTACTTCGACCTGTCGTTCCAGCACGCCGCCGCTCCGGTGCTGCGCCGCATGCGCCGGTTCGGCGACCGGGAGCGCTTCCTGGAGCTGCTCGACCGGATCCGCGCGCTGGCGCCGGAGGCGGGCGTGCGGTCCAACTTCATCGTCGGGTTCCCCGGGGAGACCGACGACGACCTCGACGAGCTGGTCGCGTTCCTGAACGCGGCGCGGCTGGATGCGATCGGCGTGTTCGGGTACTCCGACGAGGACGGCACCGAGGCCGCGGCCCTGGACGGCAAGCTGCCGCCCGAGGAGGTCGCCGCCCGGGTGGAGGAGGTGTCGGCGTTGGCCGAGGAGCTGACCTCGCAGCGCGCCGAGGACCGCGTCGGGTCGCGGGTCGAGGTGCTGCTGGAAGAGGAGACGCCGGACGGCGCGTTCGAGGGACGCGCCGCGCATCAGGCGCCCGAGGTGGACGGCACGGTCGTCGTCCGCGGAGCCGCGGCCGCCGTCGGCGACGTCGTCGCGGCCACGGTGACCGGCAGCGAGGGCGTGGACCTCCTGGCGGACGTGTCATGATCCCCGGAGCCCCCGACCCGGTGGCGGGCCCGGCGGCGCCGGGCGGCCCGTCCGCTCCCGCCGGCCCCTCCGGCCCCCGCGTCAGCGTCTACAACATCGCCAACGGCCTGACGGTGCTGCGCATCCTCATGGTGCCGGTGTTCGTCTGGCTGCTGCTCCAGGACGGCACGGCCTGGCGGCTGGCGGCGTTCGCCGCGTTCGCGCTGGCCTCCGTCACCGACAAGATCGACGGCGATCTGGCGCGCAGCCGGGGCCTGGTCACCGACTTCGGCAAGATCGCCGATCCGATCGCCGACAAGGCGCTGACCGGAGCCGCGCTGATCGGGCTGTCGGCGCTCGGGGAGCTGTGGTGGTGGGTGACCGCCGTGATCCTCGTCCGGGAGATCGGCGTCACCGTCCTGCGGTTCGTGGTGATCCGGTACGGCGTGATCCCGGCGAGCAAGGGCGGCAAGCTGAAGACGCTGCTGCAGGTCGTCGCGATCGGCCTGTACATCCTGCCCGGTCCGTTCGACCCGGTGCGCTGGGCGGCCATGGGCGCCGCCGTGGCGGTCACGGTGGCGACGGGCGCGGACTACGTCGTCCGGGCATGGCGGCTGCGCCGCGACGCGCGGCCGGCGGCGCCGTGACGCCGCCGGAGCGGGTGTCGGGGCTGACATACGCGGAGGTGGGCGCCACCGCCCGCGGCGCCCTGCCCGGCGGCTACCGGCACCTGCGCCACCGCACCGTGATCGGATCGGGGCGGCACGTGCTGCGCGAGGCGGCGGACGCCGTCCTGGAGTTCTGGATGCACCGCGGGGCGGGCGTGCGCATCGAGGCCTCGGCGCGCCGGGCGGCGCCCGGCGTGTACGTCGAGTCGCGCATGGGCATCGGCCCGCTGAGCCTGTCGGCGCCGTGCCGCGTGGTGTGGGCCGAGGACGGCGAACGCCGCGCGGGCTTCGGCTACGGCACGCTGCCCGGCCATCCCGCGACGGGCGAGGAGTCGTTCGTCGTGGAACTGGACGACATGGACGACGTGTGGTTGGAGGTGACCTCCTTCAGCCGTCCGGCCGGAAGGCTGATGCGCGCCGCGGGCCCGCTCGCGCCGATGTTCCAACGGGTCTACGCCCACCGCCTCGGCACGACCCTGCGCCGCCTGGTCCGCTGAAGCGCAGTCCGCCCCGCGCGTTCGGCCGGCCAGGCCGCAGCACGCGCGGATGCACGATGCGCAGTGTCCGTCCGGCACAGACCCCACGTCCCAGAATGAGCCACGGGCATGCCGATACTGTGCTGCAGAGCTCTAGGAGACAAGCTCAACACCGTCGGCATGTGCCTGGCGGCCTTATCGCCAACCGCCTGTGTCAGCGTGATCCGGAGGCCCCGAGCAGCAGGACGACCGTGAGCTCGCGCGAGGTGAGGCGGCGGCCGAGCGAGCCGAACCGGGCCCGACCTTCAGGACCTGCTCATGATGAGGATGGTCGCCTCGGCGGGGTCGCCCTTCGGCACGCGCACCCGCACGTGTTCCGGCATCGCACCGTGGCGCGGCGCCCCGGCGAGGACGACCGTCCAGTCGCCGTTCGCGTCCTGCTCGGCTTGCTGGACGCGAACGCCGTCCGCCTCGTAGCCGTGCGCGAGGACCGCGGCCTTGGCGGCGTCCACGGCCTCGTCCCGGTCGAGGGACGCATTGCGGTCGTCCCCGCCGGTGCGACGCCGCCACCGGCGGTGCACGCTGCGGAACAACTCGACCACGGCGGCGTCGGCCCGGTTCCCGATGATCCCGCCGAGGGCGGCCACGCCGAGGTACGAGGCGGCGTGCACGGCGATTTCGAGCACCTCGGGCCGCGCGAACGCGGGGGCGCTGCGCTCGGGGTGCGGGAGGGACGGCGGACGCGGCGGCAAAACGGCATCGCACGTGACGCAACGCGGCGGCTCGCCCGTCCAGCGGGTGCCCCCGCACTCGGTGCAGGTCCGGATCGTTGCGGCACGGTCCTCGGACGGGGCGCGCAGCCGGGAGTCGTCAGGGACGTCGCGTCTCATACAGCGCAGCTTCCGACGCCCGGGCCGCCTCGGCAAGCGGATTAGCACTGTCACGGCGGGGTGGCCGTCACCGGCCTGCCGCCCCGGCGCGAGTAGATTCGTGCGTACCGCTGGGAGGAGGGGGCGATGCGGGTCGAGCTGCTCACGGTCGGGGACGAGCTGCTGCTCGGCGACACGGTCAACGGCAACGCCGCGTGGCTGGGACGGCGGCTGGCCGACCACGGCGTCGAGGTGACGCGCAGCGTGGTCGTCGGCGACGATCTGGACGAGATCGTCGAGGCGGTCACCGAGGCGCTCGACCGGGCGGACGCGGTCATCACCACGGGCGGCCTCGGCCCCACCAGCGACGATCTGACCCGCGACGCGCTGGCCAAGGCGGCGGGCGTGGCGGTCGTCCGCCATCCGGACCTGGAACGGCGGCTGCGGGAACGCGCGGCCGCCGCCGGACGCGAGCTGCGGCCGACGGCGCTGCGCATGGCGGACGTCCCCGAAGGCGCCGGGCTGCTGGCCAACTCGGCGGGCAGCGCCCCGGGCCTGCGGGTGGAGCTGCCGGGCGGGACGGTGTACGCGCTGCCCGGCGTCCCGTCCGAAATGCGCACGATCATGGAGGAGGTCGTGCTGCCCGAGCTGGCGGGCGCCCGCGGGCCCGCGCCGACGGCGCGCCGCATCCTGCGCACCGCCGGGCTCTGGGAGTCGGAGCTCGCCGAGGCGCTGGCCCCGGTGGAGGCGCTCGACGGCGTCGCGCTGGCGTACCTGCCCGCGCCGGCCGAGGTGCGGATCCGCGTCGCCGCCGCGCCGGACCGGCTGGACGACGTCGAACGGCGCGTGCGCGCGCTGCTCGGACCGGGCGCGGTCTACGGCGTGGACGACGAGACGCTGGACCGCGTCGTGCACCGCCTGCTGGCCGAGCGGTCGGCGACGGTGGCGGCGGCCGAGTCGCTGACCGGCGGGCTGATCGGCGCCGAGCTGAGCCGGATGCCCGGGGCGTCGGAGACGTTCGTCGGGGGAATGGTGACGTACTCCACGGCGTTGAAGGAGAAGGCGCTCGGCGTCCCGGCCGACCTGCTGGCCCGGCACGGCGCCGTGCATCCGGACGTGGCCGCGGCCATGGCGTCCGGCGTGCGGGAGCGCCTCGGCGCGACGTACGGCGTCGCGGTCACCGGCGTGGCGGGGCCCGATCCGCAGGACGGTCGACCGGTCGGCACCGTATATGCGGGGGTGGCCGGTCCCGAACGGCCGCCCCTGGTCATCGCGCCGCGGCTGCCCGTGCCCGGCGACGGCGCGCGGGCGCGCGAGGCGATCCGCGCGATGACCGTCGTGCACGCTCTTGAGCTGCTGCGACGAGTCCTGCTGGACCTGCCGGCCCAGCCCGGTGCGGATCCCGGCGGCGGCCGCGCTCGCGAAGATCGGGAAGTCTGAGGCTGATTACAGCGTTACGTTCCGAGCGAACACGAAATCCACGGTCTGCCACCCCCGCGTCCAAGCCGGGTACGGTGGAACCGTCAGTTGGTCCACACTGAGGGAGGGAGCGAGACGATGGTCCTGCTTCGCCAGCTGCTCGGTGACGTACTGCGGCAGCTGCGGCTGCGCCAGGGACGCACCCTCCGCGAGGTGTCCGCGGCGGCACGGGTTTCCCTCGGCTATCTCTCCGAGGTCGAGCGGGGACAGAAAGAAGCCTCTTCGGAACTGCTCTCCTCGATCTGCAAGGCCCTGGGGGTCCCGCTGTCGCACGTGCTACGCGAAGTCGCGGACCAACTGGCCTTGGCCGAGCTGCAGCACGAGCCGGTGCTGACGGGCGCACCGCCCGAGCACGAGCGCATCGCCGACGAGCGGATCCCGTCCGAACGCATCCCGGCCACCCCGGAGGAGATCACCGGCGAATTCCGCGCCGACATGGTCGCGGCCTGAGCGCGGACACGGCGGCCCGTCCCGGCCGCCCGCGCGGCCGTCGGCCGCGCCATCGCGCCATGTCCGCCTGCCCCGATGCCCGCGGGTGAGAGCGGGCGGCGTCGTCCGATGTGGGCGGGCTCACGGGTTAATCAGGCAATTATGGGCATCTTGGCTCTGTTGTCGCCGACAAAGGGCAACCACTCGGAAGGAGCCCGACATGGCAACGGTCAAGAGCCCGCTGAACGACGAAGCGCGTAAGATCACGGCGGAGGCGCTGCAGGGCGCCCTGATCGATCTGATCGATCTCTCGCTGTTCGCCAAGCAGGCCCACTGGAACCTCAACGGCCGCAACTTCAAGATCGTCCACGAGCACCTGGACGAGGTCGTGGAGCTGGCCCGCACGTACACCGACGAGGTGGCCGAGCGCGCCATCGCCCTCGGCATCAACCCCGACGGCCGGGTCCGCACCGTCGCCGACCGCACCCGCATCCCCCAGCTGGAGCCCGGGTACGTGGCCGACGACAAGGTGGTCGCCGCGGTGACCGACGTGCTGGCCCAGATGATCGAGCGGTTCCGTGAGCGGGTGCGCGCGACCGACGAGCCGGACCCGGTCACCCAGGACCTGCTCATCCAGGCCACCCGCGAGCTTGAGAAGCAGCACTGGATGTTCCAGGCCCAGGTGTGACGGCGGTGTCCGTGCCGCGACGGGCGCACGAGACCAGCGCGCGACGACGCCCCGGCCCGAGCGGCCGGGGCTGTGCGCTGGCGGGGCGCCTGTCGGCCGGACGGCCGTGAAGGCGCGGCGCCTCGAGGGACGCGCCGCCGAGAACTTCCCCGTGATCCCTCGCCCCTCACTCAGCCGTTTCCGCGTCGAAAAGCGCGCTCAGAAGCGTCTGACGGCACGTCAGCACGAAGTTCGTCGTCGATAGCGCGTCCCAACGCTGCCGAGCACGCCTCCACGATCCTCAGCTCGCTAGTCCTGCATTTCGTTCGGCCGGGTGTGGCGCAGTCGCGGCGCCGACGTCGATGTCGAGGTCGTCCCCGTGGCTGATGCTGTGGAGGTACGGGACGGGTCATGTGCCTCGCGTGAACCGATCGGCCGCATGAGGACAGCGGTGCCCTGGAGGTCGCCACCGCGGCAGCGCCGGGGAATGATGATCGCATGACTGCACTGGGCATGGTGTTCCGGCCGCAGGTGCCGCCGGAGCGGCTCCGAGACGTGGCGGTGGCCGCCGACGAGGCGGGACTCGAACAACTCTGGCTCTGGGAGGACTGCTTCTTCGAAAGCGGGATCGCTTCGGCCGCCGCAGCGTTGGCGTGGACGCGGCGGGTCCGCGTCGGAGTGGGGCTGCTGCCGGTGCCGTTGCGGAACGTCGCACTGGCGACGATGGAGGCCGCGACGCTGTACCGGCTGTTCCCTGGCCGCGTCGCGCTGGCGGTCGGGCACGGCGTGCAGGACTGGATGCAGCAGGTCGGCGCCCGCGCGGAGTCGCCGTTGACGCTGCTGCGCGAGCATCTGACGGCGATGCGGGCGCTGCTGCGCGGCGAACGGGTCACCACCCAGGGCCGGTACGTCCGCCTCGACGACGTCGCGCTCGACTGGCCGCCGCCCACGCCGCCCGCGCTCCTCGCCGGGGCGACGGGTCCGCGCACGCTGCGGCTCACCGGCGAGTGCGCCGACGGCACGGTGCTCACCGCCGACACCGGGCCGGACGCGCTGCGGCGGGCGCGCGAGCTGATCGAGGAGGGACGCAAGGCGGCGGGCCGCGACGGAGACCACGAGATCGTCGTCTACCTGCACGCCGCCACCGGGCCGGACGCGGCCGCGCGGCTGCGGGCCGAGTTCGACCGCGGGACGTGCCCGACGCCGTTCGGGGCGGCGGGCGACGCGGCCGCGATCGCCGAGGCGGTCGTGCGGCTGGCGGAGGCCGGCGCCGACACGGTCGTCCTGCAGCCCACGGCCGACGAGCCCGACCCCGTGGGGTTCGCGCGTTTCACCGCCGAGCAGGTCCGCCCGCTCGTCCCCTGACCTGGGCGGGTCACTCCTCGATGACGCGGACCTGGGCGCGGCCGCGGCAGCCGTCCGGCAGAGACGCGAACGCCGGGTAGCGGTCGTCGCCGGTGTCCAGGCCGCGCAGGCCGCCTCTGGCAGGACTCGGTGACCGGTGCAGCCGCCGCGTCACCGCAGGATCGACGCCGCGGCCGTCAGTTCGGGGTCGGAGTCCATCGGCACGGCACCACTCGATCGGCCGGACGCCCCGACACACAGGCGGCCACCCGTCCGGGGGACAGTGCCCGGCGGGCGCCGACCGCCCGAAGGGCGGTGCGCCGAACGCGGTGCCTCCGATGACGGCTACGGCGTGCCGGATGACGGGGCGGGCTGGCAACGGGGGCACCAGAAGGTGGCCCGCTCGCCCTGGCCGGAGCCCTGGGCAGCGCGTTCGATGCGGGTGCCGCAGCGGCGGCAGGGACGGCCCGCGCGGCCGTACACCCAGTGCTCGTGACCGGGTCGCCGGTCGCCGGTGGTGATGTGGCCGTAGCGGTCCTTGTTGGCGTCCAGCAGCCGGTGCGCCAGCTCCACCAGCCCCGGCAGGTCGGGCACGGCGCCGGTCGGCGTCCACGGGTGGACGCCGCGCAGGAACAGCACCTCGGACTTGTAGACGTTGCCGATCCCGGCGAGGCGGCTCTGATCGAGCAGGGCCTCGCCGATCGCCCGCGCGGGCTGCTCGCGCAGCCGCCGGACGGCCTCGGCGGCCGACTCCGCGCCCCACGCGGCGTCCAGCAGGTCAGGGCCGAGATGCCCGACGGCGCGGTCCTCCTCGGCGGTGCGCAGCAGCTCCACGACGCCGAGGGAGTAGCCGAGCGCCAGCCACTCGGCGTTGCCGAGGACGAGGCGGATGCGGTGGTCGCGCGGCACCGGCCCGGCCCGGCGCACCCGCCACACGCCGTCCATCATCAGGTGCGTGTGCACGGTGACGCCGCCGTCGACCCGCACCAGCAGGTGCTTGCCGCGCGCCACGGCCTCCAGGACCGTGCGGCCCCGCAGGTCGGCGGTCGCCAGCCGGGGCACCCGGAAGTCGCTGCGCGTCAGGGGACGCCCGGCGAGCGCCTCGTGCAGGCGCCGGGCGGTCTGCCAGACGACGTCGCCCTCGGGCATGGTGCGCCGCCCTTGCGGGCGTCCCTCAAATGAGGGACGGGCTCTCCCACGCGGCCGGGTCCTCGGTCAGCTTGCGCACCGGCTCGGGCAGCTCGCCCGACGCGATGTGGGCGAGGGTGACCCGCTCCAGGATGGCGCGCTCACTGGCGCGCAGCGCGATCCACACCTCCTGCAGCGAGCGGGCCGGCCCCTGGTAGCCGACGTGCTCGGGGCGCTCGCCCCGCACGCCGAGCAGCGGCCCGTCGATCGCGCGGATGATGTCGGCCAGGGAGATCTGGTCGGCGGGCCTGGCCAGCCAGTAGCCGCCTTCGGGGCCGCGCTGGCTGCGGACCAGGCCGGACCGGCGCAACTGGCCGAGGATGTTCTCCAGGAACTTGGGCGGGATCTGCTGCGCCTCGGCGAGCTGAACCGCTGTCACCGGGTGACTCCCGGCCACAGCCAGCTCCGCGGCGGCCCGCAGCGCGTAGTCGACCCGGGCGGACAATCGCATGTGAGCATTATCCCTTGCCGATCGGACTGGTTGGGTCATACCCCCGGTCCCGGTGCCCGCGAGCCGCGGAGACCGGGACGCCGAGAACGGTGATCGGGCAGGTCGGCGCCCATGCGCTCGGCTGCGGCACGTCCTCCCGCGCCTCCGCCGCGGCGGTCGCGGGAGGACGTGCCGCCGGTCAGGCGAGGCCGAGGAGCTCGGCGGCGGCCTGGGCGTTGGCGTGGGCGGCGCCGTAGGTGGCCAGGTGGACGGCGCCGTCCGGACGCCACACCGGCAGCCCCATCTCCACCACGACGGTGTCGGGACGCGCGGCCAGCAGCGCCCGGGTCAGGGCGCGCTGGCCCGCGTGGCGGTGCGCGTCGCGCAGCACGATCACCAGCCCCCGGCCGTCGGCGCGTTCGAGCACGGCCGTCGCCTCCTCCGCCGAGCCCTCGGCCTTGACCGCGTCCGGCGCCCAAGGGCCGAGCCCCCACGGCGTCGGGCCGACCGCGATGTTGCCGGTCGCGGCCACCTCCACGACCAGGGGGGCGCCCCCGTTGCCCCGCCAGTCCGGCAGCTCGCCGCCCGACACCCGCACGGCCCGGCGCGCGGCCTCCAGGCCGGTCGCGCGGTCGGCGGTGCCGGGAACCCGCTCGGCCAGCCAGTCCCGCAGCGCGCGGGTGCGCGCCGCCGCGTCCGCCAGCCGCTCCTCGGGCAGCCGCCCGCCGCGCACCGCCTCCACGATCGCCGCCAGCACGGCGCGCAGGCTGTCGTGGTACTCGCGCGACCCCAGGCACAGCAGGTCGGCGCCCGCGATGAGGGCCCGCACGGCCGCCTCGGGGATGCCGATCTCGCCGCTGGCGCCCTCCATGTCGAGCGCGTCGGTCACGATCACCCCGTCGTAGCCGAGCCGGCCCCGCAGCAGCCCGGTGATCGCGTCGGGGGAGAGCGTGGCGGGGATCCCGGCGGTGACCGCCGGGAGGTCCAGGTGCCCGGTCATCACCGCCCGCGTGCCCGCCTCGATCGCCGCGCGGAACGGCACCAGCTCCCGGCGCTCCAGCAGCTCCATGTCGGCGTCCACGATCGGCACGCCCAGGTGGGAGTCCTCGACGGTGGCGCCGTGGCCGGGGAAGTGCTTGGCGCACGCGGCCACACCGCCCTCCTGCGTGCCGGCCACGGCGGCCGCGGCGTGCCGGGCCACCAGCTCGGGATCGGAGCCGAACGAGCGGGTGCCGATGATCGGGTTGTCGGCCGCGGTGTTGACGTCCACCGACGGGGCGAAGTTGAGGTTCACCCCCACCTCGGCCAGCTCGGCGCCCAGCGACCGGTACACCCGGCGGGTCAGCTCCGGGTCGTCGACGGCGCCGAGCGCGGCGTTGCCCGGATACGGGCTGGCCGTCACGTGCCCGGTGAGGCGGGTGACGTCGCCGCCCTCCTCGTCGATGGTCACCAGCGGGTCGCCCGCCTTGCGCAGCTCCGCGGTGAGCGCGGCCAGCTCCTCGGTGCCCGGCACGTTGCCGTTGATGGCGAAGACGGTGACACCGCCCAGGCCCTTCTCCACCTCCTCCATCAGCCAGCGGGGCGGCAGCGCCCCGGGGAAGGCGGACAGCAGCGTGCCTCGCGCCAGCCGTTCGATCTCCGAGTCGCTCATCGACATCCCCCCGCTCGCTTCGTGGCGCTGTCCGGGCGCCGCCTTGCCTTCTCACCTGCTCGCCGGTCGTCGGCCCGGAGAGGGCCGTGCCCTTCCGGCTCGCCCATCTGTGTCTCCCGCTCGCCCGCGGGACGCTGTGGAGGCGTCGTCGTCCCTCCTCGCTCCTTCGTCACTGGTCGGTCCAGGCGGCGCGTCTCTTCGTCTCGCTCAGCCCTGTCTCCCGCTCACCTGGGGGACGCTGTGCAGGCGCCGTCGTCTCTCCTCGCTCCTTCGCCGCTCGTCGGTCCAGACGGCGCCGCGCACCTCCGGCTCGCTCACCCCTTCACCGCCCCGGCGGTCAGGCCCGCCACCATCCGGCGCTGGACCAGCAGGAAGAACGCGATGACCGGCAGGGTCAGCAGCGTGGAGGCGGCCATGATCGGCCCCCAGGCGTTGCCGCTGCGGCCGAAGAAGAACTGCAGCATGATCGGCAACGTGTACTTGTCCTGGTCGTCGAGGAAGGTGAAGGCGAAGATGAACTCGTTCCAGGCGGTGATGAACGAGAAGATGCTCGTCGCCACCAGCCCCGGCGCCACCAGCGGCAGCAGCACGGTGAAGAAGGTGCGGACCGGCCCGGCGCCGTCGATGGCCGCGGCGTCCTCCAGGTCGCGCGGCACCGCGGCGACGAACCCGCGCAGCATCCAGATCGCGAACGGCACCGCGAAGGCGATGTAGACCACCAGCAGCCCGGCCAGGCTGTCGAGCATGTTCAGCCGCTTGAGGTCCAGGAACAGCGGGATGACCAGCGCCTCGATCGGCACCATCTGCACCACCAGCAGCATGATCAGGAAGGTGGTGCGGAAGCGGAACCGGAACCGCGCCACCGCGGTGGCGGCCAGCAGCGCCAGCAGGCTCGACACCAGCACGGTGCCCAGCGCGAGCAGGGCGCTGTTGCGCAGGTACGCCCAGAACGGCACCTCGGCGATGCCGCCGTTCAGCACCAGGTCGAAGTGCTCGAGCGTGGGGTGCGCGGGCAGCGGCTTCGGCGTGGTGCTGAAGATCTCGGTGTTGGGCTTGAACGCCGTCGACACCATCCACAGCACCGGGAACACGGCGATCGCGAAGACCAGCAGCCCCGCGGCGTTCAACGCGATCTTGCGCAGGCCCTTCATTCCGTCTCCCCCTGCCGCACCATGACGCGCACGTACACGGCGGTGACGACCAGCAGGATCGCCGTCAGCACCAGCGCGATCGCCGACCCCATGCCGAGCTTGGGATTGAGCGACCCGAACGCCTCGGAGTAGGCGTACAGGGACAGGTTGAACGCGTCCCGGTTCGCCATCCCCGCCATGATGAAGAGCTGGGTGAACACCTTGAAGTCCCAGATCACGCTCATCACGACCAGCACCATGAAGATCGGCTTGAGCAGCGGGAAGGTGATCTTCCAGAACGCGCGCCACGGGCCCGCGCCGTCCACCCGCGCCGCCTCGTACAGCTCGCCCGGCAGGCTCTTGAGCCCCGCGAGCACCGAGACGGCCACGAACGGGCACGACTGCCACACCACGCACACCGTCAGCACGGTGTAGGTGGGCAGCGGGCTGGCGAACCAGTTGAAGTCGCTCCAGCCGCCGCCGACCAGCGCGTCCGGCAGCAGGTCCAGGAACCAGTTGACCAGTCCGCCGGTGGTGCCGAACAGCCAGGAGAAGATGATCGCTGCGGTGACCGGCGGGGTCGCCCACGCCACCATCACGCCGCCGGCGACGAACCGCGACATGCGCCGGCCGAGCCGGTTGAGCAGCAGGCCCGTCAGCGTGCCGAGCACGAGGGTGGCCGACACCGCCACGATCGCGAACAGCACGGTCTGCCGCAGCGTCTGCCAGAAGAACGGGTCGCCGAGGATCGCCTCGAAGTTCGCGGTGCCGACGTTCTCGGCGGGCTCGCCGCGCAGCTGCCGGTTGCCGACCTTCTGGAACGACATGATCCCGAGCTGGACCACCGGCCAGAACATCAGCACGGCGATGACGACGACGGTCGGCGCGATCAGCAGATAGGGGCCGTGGCGGCGGCCGGTTCGGCGGCGGCGCGGCCGCCGGGCCCGGCCGGAGGGTGCCTTCCGGCCGGGCGCCTTGCGCACCGCCGGGGCGGTGTCGATCATCGCGTCAGCTCCCGATCACGGGTTGAGCAGCGTGTTGGCCTGCTCGTTGGCCTTCTTCAGCTCCTCCGCGGCGGGGCGGCCCTGCATGATGGCCTTGACCGCGTTCGGCAGCACCTTCTTGGCCTGCTCGAACTCGCCCCAGCCCGCGCTCATCGGCGGGAACTTGGTGTTGCGCGCGATCTCGGTGAAGGCCGCCAGCGCGGGATTGCTGAAGCTGACGTCCGAGCGCATCGAGGAGAAGCCGCTGTAGTCGGCCCACGCCTTGGCGTTCTTGGCGTTGTTGAGGACGGTGATGTAGTCGAACGCCGCGTCCTTGGCCTTGCTGTCGGCCCACACCGCCAGGTCCGAGCCGCCCGCCATGACGGGCGCGTTGCCGCCGTTCTTGGCCGGGATGGGGAACACGCCCCACTTGTCGGCGTCCTTGTCGGAGATCTTCTTCATCTCCTTCAGCGCCCAGCTGCCGTCGATGTACATGCCGAGCTTGCCGAGCGCGAAGTCGCGCTGCGGGCCCTCCAGCTCGTTCTTGCCGATGTACTTGGCCGGGGCCACCTTCTCCTTGGTGACCAGCCCGGTGTAGTACTCGATGGCCTCGACGGCCTGCGGCTGGTCGAGCTTGCCGACGAACTTGCCGTTCTCCTTGACGGCGACCTCGCCGCCGTTGCCCCAGATGAAGCTGAGCAGCGCGTTGGTCTGGTCGCTGGGCGCGCCGATGCCGGGCACCTTCTTGGCGTCCTGGATCTTCTTGGCGGCGGCGGTCAGCTCGGCCCAGTTCTTCGGCGGCTGGATGTTCAGCTCCTCGAACCAGTCCTTGCGGTACCAGACGGCGCGCACGCCGCCGTACCACGGCACGGCGTAGGTCTTGCCGCCGGAGCGGTCGTTCTCCAGGGCGGTCTTGTTGAGCTTGTCGTGGTCGGCCCAGGACTCGAACCGGTCGGTGATGTCGGCGAGGCTGCCCTGCTCGATGTGGGACTGGACGTCGGTGTTGCCCAGCTCGGTGACGTCGGGGCCCTCGCCGCCCGCCGCGGCCTTCTGGAACGTGGTGGCAACTTGTGGCCAGGGCACGTACTTGACGACCACGTCCGTGTTCGGGTGCTTCTGTTTGAACTCGGCCTCGACGCCCTCCAGGAATTCCGTCTGCTCGGGCGTCCCGTCGCCCATCATCCAGACCTTGAGCTGAGCGGGGCTCTGACCTGCGCCGTCGCTGTCGTCGCTGCCTCCGCCGCAGGCCGCGGCGGCCAGGGCGAGCGCGGCCGTGGCGGCCGCTGCCTTGATGTACTTCACTGGGGGTCCTTTCCGGCTCAACCAGCGGGCGGGCCTGCTCGACGTGTCGCGGGGGATGCGGCGGAACCGGCGGGGAAACCCGTAGGGTCCCAGCCATGCCGCCGAATCGCCCTCGTGACACCCTGCTTCGGTCGGCGCTGTGGTGCGGCCTGGTCCGGCACCGGGGGCGGTCCGGCCGCTTGGGCGTAAACTAACAAGAAAGTTTCCTAAACAAAACCGTCTGTTAGCGGATTGAGACGTTGGAGGGTGGGCTGATGGCTGGGCGCCCGGGAACGCCGCGGCTGCTGCGCGAGCTGAACGACCGCGCCGCGCTCGAACTGCTGGTCACGCGGGGGCCGTTGACGCGTGCGCAGATCGGCGCGCATACCGGGTTGTCCAAGGTCACTGCATCACAGCTGCTGGCCAGATTGGAAGAGCGGGGGCTGGTGCAGGTGGTGGGCGAGCGCGCCGGGGGGCGCGGGCCGAACGCCGCGCTGTACGCCGTCGTGCCGTCCAGCGCTTACGTGGCGGGCATCGAGGTGGGCCCGGACGGGGCGACCGCCGCCGTCGCCGACATCACCGGCGAGGTCGCCGCCAAGGTCACCGTGGACCCCAACGGCGCCGACGACCCCGTCAAGACCGTGCACGACGCCGTGGTGCGGGCGTGCCGCTCGGCCAAGATCGCGCTGCGCCGCCTCACCGCGCTGGTCATCGGCACGCCCGGCGTCGTCGACCCGCGCACCGGCGACGTCAAGTTCGCCTTCGACCTGCCCGCCTGGCACGAGGGCGTGCTCGCCGCCCTGCAGACCGACCTGCGCCGCCCCGTCGCCATCGAGAACGACGTCAACCTCGCCGCCCTCGCCGAACGCGCCTACGGGGCCGCGCGGGGCGCCGACGACTTCGCCCTGATATGGCTGGGACGCGGCATCGGCCTGTCGGTCATGCTGGGCGGCCGCCTGCACCGGGGACGCTCCGGCGGCGCGGGCGAGCTCGGCTACCTTCCGGTGCCCGGGGCGCCCCTGCCGATGGGCTCGGCCCGCCGCGACAACGCCGAAGGCGTCACCACGTCCACCTCCTGGGGCATCCCGGCCCTGGCCGGGGGCTACGGCTCCCTGGTCAGCGCCGACGCGGTGCTCGACCTGGCCCGCTCGCACGGCCTGGACGAACCCACCGCAGTCGACTGCGTCCGCGTCGCCGCCGCCGACGAGGAGCGGGGCGGCGCGTTCCTCGACGAGCTCGCCGAACGCATCTCCTACGGCGTGACGTCGGTGAACATCGTCCTCGACCCCGGGCTGGTGGTGCTGTCGGGGCAGCTGGGCCGCGCCGGCGGGCGCCCGCTGGCCTCCCGCATCGAACGCGCCGTGGGCCGCTACAGCCCGACCCAGCCCACGGTGACCGTCACCGAGGTCGACGGCGACCCCGTGCTGCGCGGCGCCCTGCACGCCGCCCTGGAACGGGCCCGGGAAGAGGTGTTCTCCGCGCCCGCGGGGTGACGGCGGCGGCTTCCGGGGCCGCCGGGCCCGGGTGGGAGGCGCCTCCGCGCGGGACGGCCGCGGAGGCGCCGAAGGTCACCGTGCGGGACGGCGGACCGGCGGATGCTCCCGCCGCCGCCGGGGGTCCCGCAGGGCGCGGTCGAGAACGGTCTGACTGATGATCTGTCGCTTGCGCCGCTGCGCGGCGACCCACCGTGTCGTCGGTGTCATGTCGACTCCCCGTTCCGCGGTGACGCGGTTCTCGCGCCACCGCACCCCCTGCGTTTCGATGATCTCAGGAGGCCGGCCTCGGCGGATCCGCCGGAGGGAGGAGATCGCGCCCGATCCCGTCAGACCTTCCGCCGAGACGCCGTGAAACCCTGGGAGCACGGCCGCGGACGCCTTCCCGGCCGCGAGCTGATCAAGGAGACTCGTCGTCATGGCACTGCGCGACCGGCTGCGACGCCTCCTGCAGCGGCCCGGCACCGTCGACCTGCGGCCGTTCCAGGCCGTGGTCGCCGAGGCCGCCGCCCGCGAACCCGACGTCCGCGGCCTCACCGACGAAGCCCTCACCGCCGCCGCCCGCGCCCTCGACCCGGGGGACGACGCGTCGCTGTGCGCGCTGGGACGGGAGGCGGCGCGGCGCACGCTCGGCGAACGGCCGTACGACGTGCAGCTCCTCGGCACCCTCGGGCTGCTGTCCGGGCACGTGGTGGAGATGGCCACCGGCGAGGGCAAGACCCTCGCGGGCGCGCTCGCCGCCGCCGGACACGCCCTGCGCGGCCACCGGGTCCACGTCATGTCGGTCAACGACTACCTGGCGCGGCGCGACGCCGAATGGATGGGCCCGCTGTACGCGATGCTCGGCGTCTCGGTGGGCTGGGTGGGGCAGTCGTCCACCCCGGACGAGCGCCGCCGCGCCTACGCCGCCGACGTCACCTACGCCCCGGTCAGCGAGATCGGGTTCGACCTGCTGCGCGACCGGCTGGCCACCGACCCCGCCGACCTCCTCCTGCCCGCGCCCGGCGTCGCGCTGATCGACGAGGCGGACTCCGTGCTGGTGGACGAGGCGCGCGTGCCGCTCGTCCTGGCCGGCGCGACCGACGCGGCGGAGGCCGACCGCACCTTCGCCGAGCTGGCGCGGCGGCTGCGGCCCGGCCTGCACTACGCCGCCGACGACGAGGGCCGCAACGTCCAGCTGACGCCCGCCGGGGCCCGCGCCGTGGAGGAGGCGCTCGGCGGGATCGACCTGTACGCGCCCGAGAACCTGGACACGCTCACCGCCGTCAACGTGGCGCTGCACGCCGAGGTGCTGCTGCAGCGCGACGTCGACTACATCGTCCGCGACGGCGCGGTGAAGCTCATCAACGCCTCGCGCGGACGGGTGGCGCTGCTGCAGCGCTGGCCGGACGGCCTGCAGGCGGCGGTCGAGGCCAAGGAGGCCGTGGCGGCGTCCCCGAGCGGCGAGATCCTCGACTCGATCACCGTCCAGGAGCTGGTCGGCCGGTATCCGGTGCGCTGCGGCATGACCGGCACCGCCCTCGCCGTGGCCGAGCAGCTCCGCGAGTTCTACGACCTGGAGATCGCGGTGATCCCGCCCAACCGCCCGTGCGTGCGGGCGGACGAGCCGG
This sequence comes from Actinomadura viridilutea, assembly GCA_003001795.1. GTDB lineage: Bacteria > Actinomycetota > Actinomycetes > Streptosporangiales > Streptosporangiaceae > Spirillospora > Spirillospora viridilutea. The sequence goes on from PVNI01000008.1 coordinate 128,859, forward strand.
ACCGGCTGTACGCCACCGCCGCCGACAAGGAGGTCGCGATCGTCGACGAGATCGCCGCCGCGCACGCCGCCGGGCGTCCCGTGCTCGTCGGCACCCTCGACGTCGCCGAATCCGAACGGCTGGCCCGCTGCCTGGAGCGGTCCGGCCTGCCGTGCGTCGTCCTCAACGCCAAGAACGACGCCGAAGAGGCCGCGATCATCGCCCGCGCCGGGGCGTACGGCGCGATCACCGTCTCCACCCAGATGGCCGGACGCGGCACCGACATCCGCCTGGGCGGCGGCGCCCCGCCCGGGGCGGACCCGTCCGCCTCCCCGCCGCCGGTGTCCGAGGAGGAGCGCGAACGGGTCGCCGCCCTCGGCGGGCTGCTGGTGATCGGGACGGGCCGCCATTCCAGCAGCCGCCTGGACGACCAGCTGCGCGGCCGCGCCGGACGGCAGGGCGACCCGGGCGGCTCGGTGTTCTTCGCCAGCCTGGAGGACGACCTGGTCACCCGGTACGCGCCCGACGAGTCCCACGGCGGCCCCGTGGCGCCGGACGGCCGCGTGGACGACAAGAACGCGCGCTGGATCGTCGCCCACGCCCAGCGCGTCGCCGAAGGCGTGGACCTGGAGATCCACCGCAACACCTGGCGCTACCACCACCTCATCAGCCTGCAGCGCCGGGAGGTGCTCGCCGAACGCGACGAGGTCCTGCACGGCGACCGCGCCGACCGGGTGCTGGCGGAGCTGCGCCCCGAGCGGCACGCCGAGCTCGTCGCGGCGGTCGGCCCGGAGCGGGTCGCCGCCGCGGCCCGCCAGATCATGCTGTTCCACCTCGACCGCTGCTGGGCCGAGCACCTGGCCTTCCTCGCCGACCTGCGCGAGGGCATCCACCTGCGCTCGCTCGGACGCGGCCTGGACCCGCTGGTCGAGTTCCACCGCGAGGCCGTCCCGGCGGGCAAGCGCCTCCCAGAGCGGGCCCGGGAACGGGCGGCCGAGACCTTCGACGCCCTCGCCGTCGTCGACGGGGAGATCGACATGCCCGGGGCGGGACTGGTCCGGCCGTCCGCGACCTGGACCTACGTCGTCCACGACAACCCGTTCGGCTCCCTGGACGAACGCGCCTTCCGCGGCCTCGTCGCCATGTTCCGCCGCCGCTCCCGCTGACCCCGCGCACCCGCGCCGCTCGAGGCGCGGCCGGGCCAGCGGTCGCGACCCGCGCCGACGGCGTCCCACGTCGCGGGCGGCGCGGGTCAGGCGCGCAGGCGCAGCCCTCGCGGCGTCGGGTGGAACCCGGCGGCCTCCAGGGCGGCGGCCAGCGGCGAGCGGCTGATCGACTCGCCGTCCGCGCGTTCGACGGTCAGCCTGCCGAGCGCGCCCTCCCGGACCGCCAGGGCCAGCGCGTCCACCGCCGGCTGCAGCTCCCGCGGGTCGTCGGACCAGGTCAGCAGCGTGCGCCCGCCGCGTTCGACGTACAGGACGAGACGCCCCTCCACCAGCACCACCAGCGCGCCCGCCTTGCGGCCCGGCTTGTGCGCGCCGGGGGTCTCCCCGTCGCGTTCCGGCCACGGCAGCGCCGCCCCGTACGGGTTGGCCGGGTCGGCCGCCGCCAGCACGAGGGCCCGGGGGCCGTCCCCCGGCGCGGGCGTCTCCCACGGGTCGGCGGGCTCCCGCGGCCGCAGCGCCCGCAGCCGGTCGACCGCGCCGGGCAGCGCGAACTGGGCCGCGCCGAGGCCCTCCACGAAGTAGCCGCGGCGGCACCGTCCGCTCTCCTCGAACGCCCGCAGCACCGGGTACACCGCCGCGAACCCGCCCGGAGCGCGTTCGGCGGCCACCGCGCCCCTGACGACGACGCCGTACCGCTCCAGCAGGGCGTCGGCCAGCGCGTGCGCCCGGCGGGTGGCGTCGGTCTCCCGCTCGGGCAGCGCCCACCAGCGGCCCGCGACCGTCGGCGGGCCCGTGCGCGACGGCAGCACCGGACGGCCACGGCGGCGGGTGGCCCGCGCCCGGTGCGCCGGACGCCCCGACCCGAGGGACGCCCGCAGCGGCGCCAGGGTGTCGTTGGTCAGCAGCCCCGCCCACACCAGGTCCCACACGGCCGCGACGAGCTCTTGGTCGGACGCGGTGACCGCGGCGTTGACCCGGTCGGACAGGGTGCGGAAGAACAGCGCGCCGCCCTGCTCGGACGGGCCGAGGGCGTCCAGCACCGCCCGGTGCGGCGGCGTCAGGGTGATCGGCAGCGGCTCGGGCAGCAGCAGCGGCGCGGTGTCGGCCAGATGCAGCGACACCCACCCGTCGCCGCCCGGCAGCCCGCCCTGCCCGGCCCAGATCACCTCGCCCGCCGAGGTCAGCTCGTCCAGCATCGCGGGCGAGTACCCGGGGACCCGCGAGGGCAGCACCAGCGTCTCCAGCGCGGACGCCGGCACGGCCGCGCCCTGCAGCTGCTCGATCGCCTGCACCAGCGCGTCGATGCCGCGCAGCCGCGACCCGCCCGCGATGCCGTGCCAGGCGGGCAGGAACCGGCCCAGCGCCTCCGGCGGCGACGGCTCCACCTCGGCGCGCAGCCGCGCCAGCGACCGCCGCCGCAGCGTCCGCAGCACGCCGGTGTCGCACCACTCGCCCGTCGGCGGACCGGAGACCGCCTCCACGGGCAGGAACTCGCCCTCCACCACGCGTCCCTCGCCGGCCAGCCGCCGCAGCGCATCGGTCACCACGGCCACGCCGAGCCCGAACCGGGCGGCGACGTCGGCCGCCCGGAACGGGCCGTGCGTGCGCGCGTACCGGGACACCAGGTCCCCCAGCGGGTCGTCCACCGGCTCCAAGAACGCCTCGGGCACCCCCACCGGCGGCGGCACGCCCAGCGCGTCGCGCAGCCGCGCGGCGTCCTCGACCGCCGCCCAGCAGTCGCGCCCGGCGACCCGCACCCGGATCGCCCGCCGGCTCCGCTCCAGCTCCTCGGCCCACCGCGCCGCCCGATCGGCGTCGCGCTCGGGGTCGCGCTCGGGGTCGCCCTCGGGAACGTCCGTGCGCGCGGCGAGGTCGGCGGCGGTCAGGGGACCCAGGTCGCGCAGCAGGTCGGCGACGCCTTCCACGCCGCGGGCGCGGCGGTCGGGCGTCAGCCGCTGCAACGCGCGCTCGGTCTCGGCGACGACCTGCGGGTCCAGCAGCTCCCGCAGGTCGGCCTGGCCGAGCAGCTCCGACAGCAGCGCCGTGTCGAGCGCCAGCGCCTGGGCGCGGCGTTCGGCCAGCGGGGAGTCGCCCTCGTACATGAACGCGCCGACGTAGCGGAACAGCAGCGACCGGGCGAACGGCGACGGCTCGGGCGTCTCCACCTCCACCACCCGCGTCCTGCGGCCCGACAGGTCGCGCATCACCTGCGTCAGCCCCGGGACGTCGAACACGTCCTGCAGGCACTCGCGCATCGTCTCCAGCACGATGGGGAACGAGGGGTACTTGCTCGCCACCGCCAGCAGCTGCGCGGCCCGCTGCCGCTGCTGCCACAGCGGCATGCGCCGGTCGGGGCGGCGGCGCGGCAGCAGCAGCGACCGCGCCGCGCACTCGCGGAACCGCGCGGCGAACAGCGCCGACCCGCCCAGCTCGTCCACCACGGCGCGTTCGACGTCCTCGGGGTCGAACACGGCGAGGTCCGCGCCCGGCGGGTCGTCCATGTCGGGGATGCGGATCACGATGCCGTCGTCGGCGTGCATGGCCTGCGCGTCCACCCCGTACCGTTCGCGCAGGCGTCCCGCGATGGCCAGCGCCCACGGCGCGTGCACCCGCGCCCCCAGCGGCGAGTGCACCACCATGCGCCAGTCGCCGAGCTCGTCGCGGAACCGTTCGACGACGATCGTGCGGTCGTCGGGGACGTGCCCGGTCGCCTCCCGCTGCTCGGCCAGGTAGGACACCAGGTTGGCGGACGCCCACTCGTCCAGCCCGGCGGCCCGGACGCGGGCGCGGGCCTCGTCGGCGGGCATCCGGGCCAGCTCGCGGGTGAACGCGCCCAGGGCCCGCCCCAGCTCGGCGGGACGCCCGGGGGAGTCGCCGTGCCAGAACGGCAGTTTGCCCGGCTGTCCGGGGGCGGGGGAGACCAGCACCCGGTCGGGGGTGATGTCCTCGATGCGCCAGGAACTGGCCCCCAGTACGAACACGTCGCCGACCCGCGACTCGTACACCATCTCCTCGTCCAGCTCCCCGACCCGGGAGGACTTCTCGCCGACGAGGAACACGCCGAACAGGCCGCGGTCGGGAATCGTGCCCCCGCTGGTGACCGCGAGGCGTTGCGCCCCGGGGCGCGCGCGCAGCGTGCCGGTGACCCGGTCCCACACCAGGCGCGGCCGCAGCTCCCCGAACTCGTCGCTGGGGTAGCGTCCGGCCAGCATGTCCAGGGTCGCCTCCAGGGCCGAGCGGGGGAGCGCGGCGAACGGGGCGGCCCGCCTGACGACGGCCTCCAAATCGTCGACGGTCCACTCGTCCATGGCGACCATGGCGACGATCTGCTGGGCCAGCACGTCGAGCGGGTTGCGCGGATACCGCAGCTCCTCGATCTCCCCGCGCCGCATCCGCTCGGCCACCACGGCGGTCTGGAGGAGGTCGCCCCGGTACTTGGGGAAGATGACGCCCTTGGACACCGCGCCCACCTGGTGCCCGGCCCGTCCCACGCGCTGCAGCCCGCTGGCCACCGACGGCGGCGACTCCACCTGCACCACCAGGTCGACGGCGCCCATGTCGATGCCCAGCTCAAGACTGGACGTGGCGACGACCGCGGGCAGCCGCCCCTGCTTGAGCGCCTCCTCGATGCCGGCCCGCTCCTCCTTGGAGACCGAGCCGTGGTGAGCCCGCGCGACCTCCCTGGGCGCTCCCTGGGACACACCCGCCTGCGCCATCACGTCCGCAGGCATCCCCCGCGGCTTTTCGCCTTGCGTCCGGACTTCTTCCTGGCTTCCGTTGCCGGGCCAGGCTCGGCCTTGGCCGCCATCGGTGTCGTCCCCGGGGGCGCGGCCGTCGTCGCCGCCTGTCAACGCCCGCCGCACATCCTCCATGCTGAGGCGGCCCAGGCCGATGCCGCCGTTCTCGGACGGCACCTCGGCCTCGTGGTGGAGCGAGACGTCCTCCGGCGGGTGCAGGCGTTCGTACGCCAGTTCGTTGAGGCGGCCGCACAGGCGCTCGGCCAGGCGGCGGGAGTTGGCGAACACCAGGGTGGAGCGATGCGCCTCGATCAGGTCGAGCAGGCGGTCCTCCACGTGCGGCCAGATGCTGCGCCGCCGCGGGTCCGCGGCGCCGGAGACGTCCGCGGACTGCCCGATCTCGCCCATGTCCTCGACGGGGACGACGATGTCGAGGTCGAACTCCTTGTCGGCGGGCGGCTGCACGACCGTCGCGGGCCGGGTGCCGCCCAGGAACGCCGCCACCTCCTCCGCCGGCCGCACCGTCGCGGACAGGCCGATGCGCTGCGCCGGGCGCTCCAGCAGGGCGTCCAGGCGCTCCAGCGACAGCGCCAGATGCGCGCCGCGCTTGGTGCCGGCGACCGCGTGCACCTCGTCGACGATCACGGTGTCGACGCCGCGCAGCGCCTCGCGGGCCCGCGAGGTGAGGATCAGGAACAGCGACTCCGGCGTGGTGATCAGGATGTCCGGCGGCCGGACGGCGAGCCTGCGGCGCTCGTCGGCGGGCGTGTCGCCGGACCGGACCCCGACGCGGACCTCCGGCTCGGGCAGGCCCAGGCGGCGGGCGGCCTGCCGGATGCCGGTCAGCGGGGCCCGCAGGTTGCGTTCGACGTCCACGGCCAAGGCCTTCAGCGGGGACACGTAGAGCACCCGGCAGCGGCGCCGCGGGTCGGCGCGCTCGGCCGCCGGGGCGCCCGCGGCCAGCCGGTCCAGGGACCACAGGAACGCGGCCAGCGTCTTGCCCGAACCGGTGGGCGCCACGACCAGGGTGTGGTCGCCGCTCGAAATCGACTCCCACGCGCCCGCCTGCGCCGCGGTGGGCGCGGCGAACGCTCCGGTGAACCACGCGCGCGTGGCCGGGGAGAAGCGTTCGAGCACGTCAAAGGTCATGCAGCCATCCTGCCTCGCAGGACTGACAGCTCGCGCCCGAGTGGCCCCAGCCACCCTGCCCGGCGTCGTTCGGCGGGCGCCCGGACGTGCTCGGACAGGCCCCCTCGGGGGTCACCGAGCCGGTCGGCCGAGGCCCGGTCGGATAGCGTGGAGGGGTGCGCCTGACACAGTTCTGGGAGCGGATGAGCGAGCAGTTCGGCGAGACGTACGCGGAGAGCGTCGCCAAGGATTACGTCATGGCCGAACTGGGGGGCCGCACCATCGAGCAGGCCCTGGCCGACGGCGAGGACGCCAAGAAGGTCTGGCAGGCCGTCTGCGCGACGTTCGACGTCCCCCAGCACCTGCACTGACACCGGCCGCGCGCCCTCGGCGTCCTCGCCGCCGACCTCGCTCGAACGTCGGTGGCCCCGGTCGGATTCCGGCGCGGATCACCCGTAGACGGCCATGGCGGTGACCAGGCCGATCGCGACGTTGGCCACGCCGAGCAGGACCACGGCGGGCTCCAGCTTGGGCTCCTTCACGCAGCCGCGCACGTCCACCCCGACCAGGCGGTCGAAGACCAGCACGGCTATGGCCTGCGCGATGACGCCGACGCCGCCGAACACGGCCACCCGGATGAGCCCCTCCAGCAGGTCCCCGCCCGCCGAGTAGATGGACACGGCCACGATGAGGCCGATGCCGATCGTCGCCGCACAGGCCAGGAACGTCGCGTTGGGGCTGCGGTCGCGGCGGATGATGGAGATCAGCCGGCCGGGCGTGGTCCAGTCCACGATGTAGAAGCCCAGGACGAACAGGGCCAGGCCGACGGCGGCGTAGGCGAAGATCGCCCCGACGCCCTCGATGAGGATCTGCCCGAGTTCGTCGTCGAGCGCGAGTGACATCGTTCTCCTTACGGGGATTCGCTGATCCGGTTACAGGGGGATGCGGTGCGGCACGAAGGACGAGGTGTCGTCGGTGATGAGCCCGGCGGTCTCGCGGATGCCCAGCCCCGCCGACTCGTCATGGACGACCCACGCGCCGAGCACCGGACGCTGCCCGTCGAAGTCGGGCAGGGGGCAGAACTCCTGGAAGACGAACCCCTCTCGCCCGTACCTGCCCTCGGTGCGATGCTCGGTGCCGTCGGGCGTGACGATGCGCATGTTGGCGCCCTCCCGCCCCAGCAGCGGCTTCTGCACGTACGAGGTGAGGTCTGACGGCGTGTTGAGGTAGGCGGGCAGCAGATTGGGGTGGCCGGGGAACAGCTCCCACAGCAGCACCAGGAGCGCCTTGTTCGACAGCACCATCTTCCAGATGGGTTCGATCCACGCCGTGGTGGCGGGGACGTGCTCGCCGAACGGCTCGGCGACGATCCACTCCCAGGGGTACAGCTTGCAGAGCGTGCGGATCTCGTTGTCGTCCAGGTCGACGAACCGCCGGCCGACTGGGTCCCACCCGATGTCCTCCATGGCGAGCGCCACACCCGGCAGGCCCGCCTCTTGGGCGGTCTCCTGGATGTAGGCGATCGTCATGACCTCTTCGCCGGTCTCGTCGCCGTTGGTCCAGGCGAAGTGCACGGGACCCTTGGCCAGACCGGGCGCGATCTGCTTCCACCGGTCGACCAGGCGTTCATGGATGGAGTTCCACTGGTCGTCGCCGGGGAAGACGTCCTGGAGCCAATACCACTGGACGATGGAGCTCTCCACCAGCGAGGTGGGGGTGTCGGCGTTGTACTCCAGCAGCTTGGCGGGGCCCGTGCCGTCGTACCAGAGGTCGAACCGCCCGTACAGGTGCGGGTCCCGGCGGCGCCACGACTCCTCGATGAGAGGCGCCACCCGGTCGGGGATGCCGAGGACGTGGTAGCGGCCGGTCGTCACCACATGGTCCACCACCTCCAGGCACATGCGGTGCAGCTCCTCCACCACCTCCTCCAGGGCCAGCACCTCGTCCATCTCGAAGACGTAGTGCACGGACTCGTCCCAGTAGGGGCGGCTGAGGTTCTCGGGGTGGGCGGTCTTGTGGAAGGCCAGTCCCTGAGCCTCGATCCGGGCGGGCCAGTCGGGTCGGGGCGTCGAGCGGACGCGTCGCAACGTCAGCCTCCGCTGCGTCCGCTGCCGCCGAACCCGCCGCGGAGGGTCTTGCCGCTGCTGGTCTTGATCTTGCCCCTGCTCGGCGCGTAGCGGCTGCCCCCGGAGACATAGGTGCCGCCGGTGCTGCTGCCGCCGGAGTTGTAGCCGGAGTCGTCGGAGACGCGCTTGGGGCCGTAGTACCAGAAGTAGCGGCCGTAGTCGGGCGAGGTAAAGGGGTAGGTCCGCTCGCAGTAGTAGTCGGGAACGACCCTGTAACTGCCTGATCCGAGGGCCGTGAACGACAGGCGGTCGACGCAGTACGCCGTCGTCGTCTTGCCGCACGCCGCCAGCGTGAGCGATAGAGCGCTGACCATGCCGATCTTCACCGCCCGGGAGCTGAGCCGGGGCCGCGGGAGGTCCTGTTGGGGCATGGGACACGTCCTTACAAAAAGATCTGGGGGCTCTGCGACGGGGTGCCGCCTGGAAGGCCGGAGGCGCCCTCCGTCATGGGATCCGCATCGCGGAGCCACAGACTAAGGGTGTTCGATCGTGTGACGGAAGTGAGCGCCGTCCCGGTTCCACTGCGATCGACCCGTCGCGCACCGTGGCGAGGGCCTGCTCAGTCGGGAAGCGGCAGATGCGCGTACAGGTCCATCGGGTCGACCGTGGCGGGCAGGCCGCTCACCTGGCCGTCGCCCACCTCCACCACGCGCCACCGGCCGTCCTCGCGGCGCGCCAAGTCGGTGGTGATGAACCGGCACCCCAGGCTGCGCACGGCGGACGCCACCGCCTCGTAGTCCGGCGGCTCCGGCTCCACGTCAGGGGTGTCGGGATGCGGGCCCACCACCGCGGGCTCGCCGTCCACCCACCACACCCGCGCCTCGCCGGAGCCGTCGAACCGCTCGTACTCGCGCACCACGATCCCGCCCGCCAGCGCGTCGCCCTGCAGCGCCATCATCTTCTCGACGACCGAGCGCAGCTGCGTCGTGTTCTTCACGTCGGGCACGAAGCACGCCTGCTCCCACTCGTGCTTGCGGGACTTGACGTAGTCCTTGACGACGGCGGGCCCGGCCCGCAGGGGCCGTACCAGCTCGGCCAGGTCTCCCGGGTCCCCGTACGGCTCGACGGGCCGCCACACGCTGCGCGGGGTGAGGCCGGCGAACGTGTCGTGCCAGCCCGGCAGCTCGTGCGCGCGCCGGTAGTCGTCGGGGTGGGTGAGCAGCACGGCGCCCCGCTGCTTGAGCGCGGCGGCGAGGGCGGCGTACTCGGCGCTCGTCACCATCCACCCGCGGTACCAGACGGGCCCGAGGTCGTCGGGGACGGCCCGCACCGCTCCGTCGGCGTCGCCTCGTTGGAGGGCGTCGTGGTCGATGAGGGCGATCTCGCCGTAGTGGTCCCGTACGGCGGCGGCCTCGCGCGAGAAGTAGGGATCGACGCGCCGGGGGTGGAGCGGATCGACGCAGAAGAGAACGGTCAGCGTCATGGGCAAACCCTCCGTAACTGCGCCAGCGTACGGGCTCGGGGACGCGCGACGCACGGAGTTTCCCGGTCAAATCGCCACGCGATCCCATGATCGAACGGATGTTCGGTAAAGTGGGGCCCGCGTGCGGCGTTGTCCACACGTCGGCCGGCACCTCGAAACTGTCGGTGGCTCCCCGTAACGTCACCCGTGACACGGCCGGGGTCACCGGGCCGCGACAGCACCGGACAGACAAGGGGCACCTCTGATGGCAGCGAACGACCGGGAGAAGGCTCTCGAGACGGCACTGGCCCAGATCGAGCGGCAGTTCGGCAAGGGCTCGGTGATGCGGCTGGGCGACGAGGCCCGGGCACCGGTCGAGGTGGTGCCGACCGGGTCGATCTCCCTCGACATCGCCCTGGGCGTCGGCGGCCTGCCGCGCGGCCGCATCGTCGAGATCTACGGCCCCGAGGGCAGTGGCAAGACCTCCATCGCCCTGCACGCGGTGGCGAACGTGCAGAAGAAGGGCGGCATCGCCGCGTTCGTGGACGCCGAGCACGCCCTCGACCCCGAGTACGCCCGCAAGCTCGGCGTGGACATCGACGCCCTGCTGGTGTCCCAGCCCGACACCGGCGAGCAGGCGCTGGAGATCACCGACATGCTGATCCGGTCCGGCGCCATCGACATCGTGGTCATCGACTCGGTGGCCGCGCTGGTGCCGCGCGCCGAGATCGAGGGCGAGATGGGCGACAGCCACGTCGGCCTGCAGGCCCGGCTGATGTCGCAGGCGCTGCGCAAGCTCACCGGTGCGATCAACTCGACCAAGACCACCGCCATCTTCATCAACCAGCTGCGCGAGAAGGTCGGCGTGATGTTCGGCTCGCCCGAGACCACCACCGGCGGCCGGGCGCTGAAGTTCTACGCCTCCGTCCGCCTGGACGTGCGCCGCATCGAGACCCTCAAGGACGGCACCGAGCCCGTCGGCAACCGGGTGCGCGTCAAGGTCGTCAAGAACAAGCTGGCCCCGCCGTTCCGCGTCGCCGACTTCGACCTGCTGTACGGCCAGGGCATCAGCCGGGAGGGCGGCCTGATCGACCTGGGCGTCGAGCACGGCTTCGTCCGCAAGTCCGGCGCCTGGTACACCTACGAGGGCGACCAGCTCGGCCAGGGCAAGGAGAACGCCCGCAACTTCCTCAGGGCCAACCCGGACATCGCCGACGAGATCGAGAAGAAGATCAAGGAGAAGCTGGGCGTCGGGCCCCGCCTCGACCGGGAGGCTCCGGAGACCGCCGGGGCCGCCGCCGCCCCGTCGGCCCCGTCCGCCGCGCCGCGCAAGGGCGCCAAAAGCGTCAAGCCCGGTGATTCCTGACAAGGAATCCGCCGATCCGGGTGACTCTTGACGAAGACTGGGCGATGATCTCGTGTGAAGGGCGGCGGCGCCTTGCCCGGCACCGGCGGACCGGTGCGCGGTCCTTCCCCGATGGCGCCGCCGCTCCCGAGAGCCCGCGATGAGCGCTCACCGAGTCCCGCCCGAGGACGACACCATCCCGCCCTCCGCCGACGAGTCCGCCGGGACGCCCGCTTCGGCGGCGGACGACCTCCCCTGGACGCCGGCTGGCGCCGCGCCGGCCGACGAGGGTTCCGCGCCTGCCTGGCTCGCCCCCGCCGACGGCAAGCTCTGGGGAGAGCCTCCACGCGCGCCGAAGAAGGAGTGGACGCCCACGGGCAATCCCTGGGGCGAACCTTCCGACGACGACCGGCCCCGCGGCACCGAAACCGGCGGGACCGCCGACGACGCGCGCAGCGACACTTTCCCTTGGGCGTCGCGTTCGGAGGACCCTGCGTGGAGCCCGCCGTCGCGGGAGACCAACCTCTGGGAGGCTCCCGCCCGCAAGCCGGACAGCCCGGCGTCGTCCCCCACGCCCTCCGAACCATCCGACGCGGCCTCTGGCTCTTCCGCCACAGCCTTTGAGTCGTCAGCGGCGGCCGAATCGAGCCGTCAGGCACCCGGTCGTACCGGGAGCAGTGGGACCGCCGATGAGGCAGGCCGCCGTGCCTTCCCTCGGGCGTCGTCTTCCGAACGTCCCGCCTGGACCCCGCCGTCGCCGAAGAGCAGTCCGTGGGAGGGGCCCGGCCACACGCCGGACAGTCCGACGTCCTCCGGTACGACCTCCCAGCCATCCGCAATGGCCGCGAGGGATTCCGCCACGGTCCCTGAGCCGTCAGCCCCTCTGGAGCCCGGCGGCACCGGGAGCGATGGGGGTGTCGACGACGCGCGTAGCGACGCTTTCCCCTGGGCGTCGCGTTCTGAGGGTCCTGCGTGGACTCCACTGTCGCGGGAGGCCAATCCCAGGGAGGCTCCCGCTCGCAAGCCGGACAGCCCGGCGTCGTCCCCCACACCCTCCGAGCCATCCGCCGTGGCCTCTGAGCCTTCCGCTACGGTCCCTCAGCCTTTCGGTGCGGCGGCTGGGCCTTTCGCGGCAGCCGAATCGACCCGCTTGGAGCCTGGCGGCGCGGGGAGCGGTGAGAGCGTTGATGACGCGCGCGGCTCTTTTCCCTCGGCGTCGCGTTCTGGGCGCCGCCCTGCGCGGACCTCGCCGTCGCCGGAAAGCAATCCGTGGAGGACTCCTGGTCGCACGCCGGGGAGGTCCACACCCGCCAGGTCTTTCGACACGGCCTCTACGCCTTCTGCAGGGGCCGAATCGCCCCGTCCGGAGTCCGGTGGCGCCTCGCGGTCGCCGACCGCTGGCCGTGACGGCCGTCGTCCACGAGCGGGCGGCCCCGCCGCACCAGCCGATGCGGAGAACGGGGGCGAAACCGTCGGCGGCGCCGGGGGTCGGAAGCGAGCGCAGCGGAGAAGCGAAGGCCGCCGACGGCAGACGGGGAGTCGGCGCCGGACGGCCGAGCGTGGCGAGCCACCCGGTCTCGCATGGCGATCGGGCGAGGACGCGGCGGCCGCCGGTCCAGGGCGCGACGCGACGGCGGAAGACCGGGCGGAGGCGCGGGCGCGGGAGATTTGCCTGCGGATGCTGACCGCGGCGCCGCGCACCCGTGCGCAACTCGCCGACGCGCTGCGTCGCAAGAAGGTGCCGGACGAGGTGGCCGAGCGCGTCCTGGGGCGGTTCGCCGACGTCGGGCTGATCGACGACGAGGCGTTCGCGCAGGCATGGGTGCAATCCCGGCACCGTGGGCGCGGGCTGGGAAAGCGTGCGCTGGCGGCCGAGCTTCGGCGCCGCGGCGTGGACGCCGAGACCGTCAGCGAGGCGGTGGAGGCGCTCGCGCCCGAAGAGGAGGAACGCACCGCCCGGGCGTTGATCGACCGGAAGCTGGCCGCGACCCGCGGCCTGGACACCGCGAAGCGGACCCGGCGCCTGGTCGGCCTCCTCGCACGCAAGGGCTACCCGCCCGGACTGGCCTACCGCGTGGTCCGCGAAGCGCTCGAACAGGAGGGCGTGAGCGACGTCCCCGAAGGCGAGTGGGACGTCGAGTGACGCCTTCGCCGACGGGGCGAGCGCCCAGGCGGCGGCACGTCATCGAGGCGCGAAGGCGGGAGGGGAGACGCCGCGGAACCTGCTGATCCCAGATCAGTGACATGGGGATGTGGTCCGGTTCCGGTGCGCCTGGCATCGCGGCGCGGCGGTGCGAAGAAGCGAGAGCGCGATAGTCCGGCGGCGGGGGTTTCGGGGCGCAGGTGGGGCCGCGTCGGACTCGAGGATGATCTCGGGGGCGACACGATCGACGTCCGGCGACCCTGGGGGCGGAGCTCAACGGACGCGTCGATCCTGACCTTGCCGATCCGCACCGGGGCGTGCCCGGTGCGGCCGCGTTCGACCCGAGGAAGCCCGCGCGGCGCGGCAGTGGTGCGACGCGCCGGCGCGGGAGACCTCGGACATATTCCGGGGCTGGAAAGGGCGGGTCCGGTCCGGTAAAGGGGCAGGTCGGAGGCTGTGCGGATGCCGGTAAGGAAGTGCTCACGTGGCCGTTCGGTTAGTCCGGAATGCCCGACGTTTGCTTGCTCATTACCTCCGTGCCGCTTACCGTTACGGCAGTGAGGAGTTACTCCGCGCACCGCGGATTGCCATACGACCGAGCACGTTCGAGCAGCTGAGAGGCATAAAGGAAAGACGACCGCCGCTGCGCAGACCGGGCCGACCGCCGCCGGTCCGGACGCCGACCGTGCACCGGCTCGGCCGCCGCGCCGCGGGTAAGTCCTCGCTGACCAGGATCCCCGTCCGGGAGGATCCACGGCCGAGGAGGGGTCTGCCTCATGGAGAGCGTCCTGTTGGGTGCCGCGCTGCTGGTGACCCTGGTCGCTCTCGTGACGGTCCTGCGACGCCCGGGCGTCGGGCGGCCCCCCGTCCCGTCCGAGGACGAGCTGGAGATGGCGCGCCGGGAGGCGGAGGAGATCCGCGCCGCCGCCACGACGGACGCCGGACGGATCCTGGAACGCGCCGAAGCACAGGCCCAGCAGATCGCCAACTCGGTGCGCGCCGAGCTCGACGAGGAGGCGCGGACGCTCCGCGACGACCTCAAGACCCTGCGCGACGACCTGGAGCGGCGGGAGGCCCGGCTCGCCGAGCGCGAGCAGCGGCTCGACGCCGAGGTGCGCCGCCTGGAGGAGTGGTCCGCCAAGCTGGCCGAGACCAAGCGGGCGCTGGCGCAGCGCAAAGAGGAGCTCAGCAGGCTGGAAGAGGAGCGGCGCCGCATCCTGGAGCGCACCGCCGGGCTGACGGCCGAGGAGGCCAAGGCCGAGCTCATCACGGCGATCGAGAACCAGGCCAAGCGGGAGGCCATCCCGATCACCCGGGAGATCGAGAACGCGGCCCGGGCCGAGGGCGAAAAGCGCGCCCGCAAGATCGTGACGTTGGCGATCCAGCGGGTGGCCAGCGAGCAGACCGCCGAGTCGGTGGTGTCGGTGGTGCACCTGCCCGGCGACGAGATGAAGGGCCGCATCATCGGCCGCGAGGGCCGCAACATCCGCGCGTTCGAGTCCACCACCGGCGTCAACCTGATCATCGATGACACGCCGGAGGCGGTCCTGCTCAGCTGCTTCGACCCGGTGCGCCGGGAGGTCGCGCGGCTGACCCTGGAGAAGCTGGTCCTGGACGGCCGGATCCACCCGCAGCGCATCGAGGAGGTGTACGAGCGCAGCAAGCGCGACGTCGAGCAGCTGTGCGTGCGGGCCGGTGAGGACGCCCTGGTGGAGCTCGGCATCACCGACATGCACCCGGAGCTGATCGCGCTGCTCGGCCAGCTGCGCTACCGCACCTCCTACGGGCAGAACGTGCTCAAGCACCTGATCGAGTCGGCGCACATCGCCGGGATCATGGCCGCCGAGCTGCGGCTGCCGGTGGAGCTGGCCAAGCGCTGCACGCTGCTGCACGACATCGGCAAGGCGCTCACGCACGAGGTGGAGGGCAGCCACGCGCTGATCGGCGCGGAGATCGCCCGCCGGTACGGGGAGCACGAGGACGTCGTGCACGCCATCGAGGCGCACCACAACGAGGTCGAGGTGCGGACGGTGGAGGCGGTGCTGACGCAGGCCGCCGACGCGATCAGCGGCAGCCGTCCCGGCGCGCGCCGCGAGTCGCTGGAGGCCTACGTCAAGCGGCTGGAACGGCTGGAGGAGATCGCCCGCGGCAAGCACGAGGGCGTGGAGAAGGTGTTCGCCATGCAGGCGGGCCGCGAGATCCGCGTGATGGTCAAGCCGGAGGCCGTGGACGACATCCAGGCCCAGGTGATCGCTCGTGACATCGCCAAGCAGGTCGAGGACGAGCTGACGTACCCGGGCCAGATCCGCGTCACGGTCGTCCGGGAGTCCCGCGCCACCGAGTTCGCTCGCTGAGCCGGTACGACCCTTCGCCGCCGTTGTCGTTCCCGCCGGCCGCTCGGGTACAGGGGGCCTCCTCAGCCTTCTTCTGGTCAGGAGAACGCGAGCGGGGAGACGCCACGTGCTTGAGTGCTGAGATCGCCTGCGGCAAGCCGTCCGTCCGGGAGTCCCACGCCACCGAGTTCGCCGTTGGGGCGTTTAGGGCCGTTCGGCGCCGTTGCCTTCCGGACCGGCTGAGTTTTCACCGGTAGGGGTGGGGCGCAGGTCGGTGCGCATGCCGCATGCGCGGTGCCTGCAGGGTCTGGGGGCGGCACGCAGGTCGGTGCGCATGCTGGACGCGGCGACGGTCTTCTGCGCGACCTCATCGGTTGTCTGCGCCCGTCCGCAGTACATCCTCGTCGTGAGCACGGCTGCGGCTCCTACACCGCCCCCGGTGACGAAACAGGACGCAGGCGCGGCGAGTCTTGCTGTGGATCGCCGGCATGCCTGGCAGGCCCGGGTGGCGGCACGCCGATCGATGTGGTGGTCCGTCGGCGTGCCGCCTCGTCGTCCGTTCCTCCCCGCTGCTCGAGCGGGAGAACGGTGTGCGAGCGTCCCGCGCGGTCAGGAGAGCGTGAGCGGGGGGACGTCGGGCGGATCGAAGCCCAGAATCTGGCCGTAGAACGCCAGCTCGGCCTCCAGGCACGCGATCACGGTGTCGGCCCGGCGGAAGCCGTGGCTCTCGCCCTCGAACGTCAGGTACGCGTGCGGGATCTTCTTGGCGGCCAGGGCCTGCGCGAAGCGTTCGGACTGGTCGGGCGGCACGATCGGGTCGTCCAGGCCCTGCAGGAGGAGGACGGGGCAGGCGGTCTTGTCGGCGCTGTTGATGGGGGACCGCTCCTCGTAGGCGCGTTCGAAGCCCGGGAGGGGGCCGATCAGGCTGAACAGGTAGCGCGACTCGAAGTCGTGGGTGGTGTCGGCGAAGCCCGTCAGGTCGCTGATGCCGTAGTAGGAGGTGGCGGCCTTGAACACGTCGGTCCGGGTCACGGCGGCCAGCGTGGTCCAGCCGCCGGCGCTGCCGCCGCGGATGGCGATGCGGGCCGGGTCGGCGACGCCGCCGTCGGCGAGGGCCTTGGCGGCGGCGACGGCGTCCTCGACGTCCACCACGCCCCATTGGCGGCGCAGGCGTTCCCGGTAGGCGCGGCCGTACCCGCTGGACCCGCCGTAGTTGACCTCGACGACGCCGATGCCGCGGCTGGTGAAGTAGGCGCGTTCCAAGTCCAGGAGGCTGGAGGCGCGGCTGGTCGGGCCGCCGTGCACGAACACCACGTAGGGCGGAAGCTCGTCGGCGGGGCCGGTCGCCGCGGGATTGGCGGGCGGGAACACCAGCGCGTGGACGGGCCGCCCGAACGGGCCTTCCAGCTGCTCCGCGCGCGGCCGGGGCAGGTAGGCGGCGTCGGGCAGGTCGGTCAGTTCGCTGCGCAGGGCCTCGGCGCGGCCGGTTTCGACGTCGACGCGCACGACGGCGGACGGCGTCGTGGGGCCCCCGGCGATCCCGACGACGGTGGTGCCGTCGGCCGACAGCGCGGGCACCCAGCACTCGTACGGGGGGACGTCGACGTCGGTCAGTTCCAACGTCTCGGGGTCGTAGACGCCCAGGCGCATGTCGCCTTCACCGTGCAGGACGGCGAGCCGGCCGTCGTCGAGCAGCGCGTAGGGCATGCCCCCGAGGGTCCACAGCGGCGCGGCGAACTCCTCCTCGGCCGGGTAGAGCGCGGTGGGCGACTCCCCGTACAGGCCCACCTGGTAGATGTTCCACCAGCCGGGCCAGTCGGAGATGACGTACAGGGACTCGGCGTCGCGCCACATCGGCGCCAGGACGGATTCCGTGAGGCCGCCCTTGACCGTGCGAGGGGAGACGGCCTGGCCGTCCTCTAGGGCCGCCACACGCAGCTCTGTGCCCTCCCACGGCATGCGGGGGTGGTTCCACTGGATCCATGCCAGGTGCTCCCCGTTGGGAGACGGCGCGGGGCTGGCGTAGAAGTCGGCGCCGCTGACCATCTCCCTGATGGCGGAGGCGTCCTGCGCTGCGCTCCCGTCCAGGGGGACGGCGACGATGGCGCGGCGGATGCCGTCCGGGGTGTGCCCCTCGCACACGCACCACACTTCCGTCTTGTCCGGGGACAGGACGTAGTCGGCGAAGCGCAGCCCCCCGGGGACGGCGGGTTCGGGCGTCAGGGGGCGCGGCTTGGCGTCGCCCGGGTCGAGCCGGTGCAGGCGCTGGTCCTCGTAGTTGGAGAACACGAGCGCGTACCCGTCGTCGACCGGCACCGGCAGGTACGAGCGCCCGCCGTACTCGTGGACGCGGGTGCGGGCGTTCCAGGGCGCCGGAAGCAGCTCGGTGCGCTGACCGTCTCGCAGATGGATGACCGTGGTACGGCCGCCCTCCTCGGGGCGGGTCTCCTGCCACCACACGTCACTGCCGTGAACGGTGGGGAAGCCGAGGCGAAGCCGAGCGCGAGCGACGTCGGCGGCAGATATGGGGGACGGCCAGGAGCCGTAGGGAAGGGTCGCACGAGCGGTCATATGCGAATCGTCCCGCATACAGACCCCTGTTGGGGCCATGAATGGGCAGTTGAACTCGGAAAGATACAAGTAGCTCACGTGGGACGCCCCGTACCAGGTCGTCCCCGGTAAGGCCGGGCCGTCCTACGGACGCCGCCTGCGCGAGGGCGGGCGGCGGCGAGAACATGAAGGGCGAGAACATGAAGAGGGCGCCGACGCTTGTGGCGGCGGCGCCCCCTGGGGTGGGAGGGGAGGAAAGTCAGGCGCTGGCACCGGTCGCGCTGCTCGTGGCGGCCATCCCCGGGGCCGGCGGGGCGCCCGTGCCGGTGCCCATGGTCGTGGCGGCCGACTTGCGGCTGCGGCGGCTGCGGCGCTCCAGCAGCGTCGCCAGCCGGCTGAGCGCCATGTTGATGGCGATATAGATGACCGCGACGACCAGGCCCGCCTGGATGAGGTTGTTGTGGTAGTTCGGCGGGATCTGCTTGAACCCGGCCTGGAGGAGCTCGGCGTAGGCGATGATGAAGCCGAGCGCGGTGTCCTTGAGCAGGACGACGAGCTGGCTGACGATCGCGGGCATCATCGCCGTGACCGCCTGCGGCAGCAGCACCAGGCGCATCACGCCGTTCTTGCGCAGGCCGATGGAGTAGGCGGCCTCCGCCTGGCCCTTGGGGACCGACAGCACGCCCGCGCGCACCACCTCGGCCAGCACCGAGCCGTTGTACATCACCAGGCCGAACACGACCGCGGCGAACGCCGGCACGGTGATCGTCCCGGCGTTGATCTCCACGCCGAAGATGGAGAAGAAGTACTCCACCGACAGGCGCTGGAACTGCCCGAACGGCGACTCGGCGATGACCGGGCTGATCTTGTTCGGCAGGAAGAACGCCAAGAAGATCAGGATCAGCAGCGGGATCGCCCGGAAGAACTCCACGACCGCCCCGGCCGGGATCCGGATCCACCAGTGGTCCGACAGCCGGGCCAGGCCGAACACGGCGCCGAACAGCAGGGCGAGCACGGAGGCGAGCGCGGCGGCGCGGAGCGTGTTCCACAGGCCGGGCAGGATCAGGTTGTCCCAGACCTGCCACTCGATGAACGGGCTCCACAGCTCGCCCTCGAACTGGCCCTTGTCGGCCAGCCGCCAGATCAGCGCCGCGACCACGCCGAGCACCGCGATCGCCGACACCACGGTCAGCACCCGGTTGCGCGCCTGCGCCCGCGGGCCCGGCGCGTCGAACAGAACGTTGGCTTCCTTGCTCATCGCGCCACCGCCATCCGCTTGGCCAGCCAACCGAAGAAGAACCCGGTCGGCAGGGTGAGGAGCATGAACCCGATCGCCACGCCGATGAACAGCGGGATGGCCCCGCTGTTGAAGGTCGGCAGGTCGAGGAGGTCCTTCATCACCGTCGCCGTCTCGGCGTAGCTCGCGGCGGCGGCCACCGTGGTGTTCTTGATCATCGCGATGAGGATGCTGCCCAGCGGGGCGATGACCGCGCGGAACGCCTGCGGCAAGATGATCATGCGCAGCGACTGGAAGAAGGTCAGCCCGATCGACCGGGCCGCCTCGGCCTGGCCGAGCGGCACCGTGTTGATGCCCGAGCGCAGCGCCTCGCAGACGAACGCGCCGGTGTACGCCGACAGCCCGGTGACCGCCCACCAGTAGTAGGTGGTGCCGGGGTCGTCGGAGAACTTCAGCGCCAGCGTGTCGTTCAGGCCCAGGGCGCACATGAGCAGCACCAGGGTCAGCGGCGTGTTGCGCAGGACGTTGACGTACGCCGCGCCGACGGCCCGCAGCACCGGGACCGGCGACACCCGGAAGCTCACCAGGACCGTCCCGATGACGAGGGAGAGCACCGCCGAGGCCGCGGACAGGCGGACGGTCGCCCAGAACCCTTCGAGGATCAGGTCGAAGTTGTCGAAGAACGGGCCGAAGTCGAAAAGCTCGCTTAGCTGTGACATGACGTTCCAGCGGTTCGGGGACGTGCCGCTGCCGCTCCGCGGGACCGCGCCCGGCGGCGGGCGCGCCCCGGAGGCGCCCGTCGCGGACGCGCGCCTCCGGGGCGGAGGACACCGGCACGGGACGGCCTCAGCCTGGACGGAACCGGACCCGGGTCGTCGGACAGGGGGCCTCGGGCGCCAGGCTCGGCCCGGGAGGCGGGCTCAGGCCGTCATCCAGCGGTCCGGGCTCAGGCGCAGCCTTCCATCTGCGGAGCGGTCGTGGCGAACTTCAGCCCCGTACCCGAGAAGTGCTTCTCCAGGAGGGTCTTGGCGGTGCCGTCGGAGTACATCTTCTGGATCGCCTGGTTGACGGCCTCGCAGGTCTTGGTGTCGCCCTTCTTGATGCCGACGCCGTACTTCTCGTCGGTGAAGGGGTCGTTGATGACCTTGAACGAGCCCTTCTGCTGGCTGGCGAACCCGGCCAGGATCAGGTCGTCGGTGCTGACCGCGTCCAGCGCGCCGGCCTTCAGCTTGGCGACGCACTCCGAGTAGCTGGAGGCGTCCACCAGCGTCACGCCGGAGATGGCCAGCTTGCCGTCCGGCGGGCCCTCGGTGACGCGGCGGAAGGAGTTGGACCCGGCGGCCTTGCACAGCTTCTTGCCCTTGAGGTCCTGGGCCTTCTTGATGCTGTTGTCGTCGGCCCGCACCATCGTGTCCTGGTGCGCGACGTAGTAGGGGCCGCCGAAGGTCACCTGCTGCTTGCGCGCCTCGGTGATGGAGTAGGTGGCCACCACCAGGTCGACCTGGCCGCCGCCGAGGAACGACTCGCGGTTGGCGGACGTGGTCTCCTTGAAGGTGATGCCGCTCTCGGGCACGCCCAGCTGCTGGGCGATGTACTTGGCGACGTCCACGTCGAAGCCCTCGAAGGTGCCGTCGGGCTTCTTCAGGCCGAGCGCGGGCTGGTCGAACTTGATGCCGATGGTGAGCTTCTTGGTCTCCTTGGCCTTGTCGACGACGCTCTTGGCCTCGGTCTTCTCGGTGTCGCTGCCACAGGCGGAAAGCGCCAGGGACAGCGCGGCGGCCGCGCCGATCACGGCGCCGAGACGACGACGTACTCGCATGCTGTGGTGCACCTCTGCTTTCTGCTGGAGCCCCGCGAACTCTCAGTGCGTGAGGATCTTGGAAAGGAAGTCCTTGGCGCGGTCGGTGCGCGCGTTGGTGAAGAACTCGTCGGGCGTGTTCTCCTCGACGATCTGGCCGTCGGCCATGAACACGACCTTCTGCGCCGCCCGCCGGGCGAAGCCCATCTCGTGGGTAACCACGATCATGGTCATTCCCTCCCGGGCCAGCTCGGTCATCACGTCCAGCACCTCGTTGACCATCTCGGGGTCCAGCGCCGACGTGGGCTCGTCGAACAGCATGACCTTGGGCCGCATCGCCAGGGAGCGCGCGATGGCGGCGCGCTGCTGCTGACCGCCCGACAGCTGGGCGGGGTACTTCTGCGCCTGGCTGGCGATCCCCACGCGATCGAGCAGTTCCATCGCGTGCTTCTCGGCCTCCTCCTTGGGCACCTTGCGCACCTTGACGGGGCCGAGGGTGACGTTCTCCAGGATCGTCTTGTGGGCGAACAGGTTGAAGGACTGGAAGACCATGCCCACGTCGGCGCGGAGCCTGGCCAGCTCCTTGCCCTCCTTGGGCAGCTCCTTGCCGTCGACCAGGATCCGGCCGCTGTCGATCGGCTCCAGCCGGTTGATCGACCGGCACAGGGTCGACTTGCCGCCGCCCGAGGGGCCGATGATGACCACGACCTCGCCGCGGTTCACCGTGAGGTTGATGTCCTTGAGAACGTGCAGATCGCCGAAGTACTTGTTGACGTTCTCGACCACGACGAGGGGGGCCGCCCCCGGATCGCCCTCCTGGGGCCCGCCTGCGACCTCGGTGACCTCCTTGTCGGTCACGTTCTCGGGCCTGCCTCCGCTGTCCGTCATGGGCTCGGACTTTACGGCATCTACGGCGCGTAACAAGCCTCCAGGCGGTACCGATACGATCACAGATGCGCACGTCGGCAGCCGATTCGCGGCCGGCGGGCGCGGCGGGCCGCCACTGCGGCCCCACAGGTCACGGTGCTGCCCCGGTCCCCTGCGACCTGCCGCGGCGGAGCGCCCCCGCGCTGTGCGACGCTCGGACCGCGCGGGCCGCGCCCTGAGCGCGCACGGCCCCCGGGACGCCGCGTACCCTTGGTGATTGCCATGACCGCATCCGCAGAAAGCCGCGCCCGTACGTACGAGATCCGTACCTACGGCTGCCAGATGAACGTCCACGACTCCGAGCGCCTGGCGGGGCTGCTGGAGTCGGCCGGCTACGTGCGCGCCGAGGGCGTCGAGCCCGACGTGGTGGTGTTCAACACCTGCGCCGTCCGGGAGAACGCCGACAACCGGCTGTACGGCAACCTGGGGCACCTGCGTCCGGTCAAGGACGGGCATCCGGGCATGCAGATCGCGGTGGGCGGCTGCCTGGCGCAGAAGGACCGCGAGGCGATCATCAAGCGCGCCCCCTGGGTGGACGTGGTGTTCGGCACCCACAACATCGGGTCGCTGCCCGTCCTGCTGGAGCGGGCCCGCGTGCAGCGGGAGGCGCAGGTCGAGATCGAAGAGTCGCTGGTGACCTTCCCCTCGACGCTGCCGACGCGGCGCGAGTCGCCGTACGCGGCGTGGGTGTCGATCTCGGTCGGCTGCAACAACACCTGCACCTTCTGCATCGTGCCGTCGCTGCGCGGCAAGGAGCGCGACCGCCGTCCCGGCGAGATCCTCGCCGAGGTGGAGGCGCTGGTCGCCGAGGGCGTCATCGAGATCACGCTGCTGGGCCAGAACGTCAACGCCTACGGCTCGGGGTTCGGCGCGCTGGGCTCGGCCCCGGACGAGGTCCGGGAGATGACCGCCGGCGGGCAGTCGGCGTTCGCCGGGCTGCTGCGCGCCTGCGGCGGCGTGGCGGGCCTGGAGCGGGTGCGGTTCACCTCGCCGCATCCGAAGGACTTCACCGACGACGTGATCGCCGCGATGGCCGAGACGCCCAACGTCATGCCGTCGCTGCACATGCCGCTGCAGTCCGGCTCGGACCGGGTGCTGAAGGCGATGCGCCGCTCCTACCGGCAGGAGCGCTACCTGAAGATCATCGAGAAGGTCCGGGCCGCGATCCCGGACGCGGCGATCACCACCGACATCATCGTGGGCTTCCCCGGCGAGACCGAGGAGGACTTCGAGCAGACCCTGCACGTGGTGCGCGAGGCGCGCTTCTCCGGCGCGTTCACGTTCCAGTACTCCAAGCGTCCCGGCACCCCGGCGGCCGAGATGGAGGACCAGGTGCCGAAGGAGGTCGTGCAGGAGCGGTACGAGCGGCTGGTCGCCCTCCAGGAGCAGATCTCCTGGGAGGAGAACAAGAAGCTGGTGGGCCGCAGCCTGGAGGTGCTCGTCGCCGAGGGCGAGGGCCGCAAGGACGGGGAGACGCGCCGCCTGTCCGGCCGCGCCCCGGACAACCGCCTGGTGCACTTCCGCGCGCCGGACGAAACCGTCCGCCCGGGCGACATGGTCACCGTCGAGGTGACGTACGCCGCGCCGCACCATCTGGTGGCCGACGGGCCGGTCCGCGCCGTCCGCCGGACGCGGGCGGGGGACGCCTGGGAGGCGCGCCAGAGCGAGCCCAAGCAGACCGTTTCGCTGGGCATGCCGACGATAGGCCGTCCCGCGGCGCAGCCCGCGTCGTCCTGCACGGCGCACTGAGGCGTGGCGCTGGTCTCCGCGGCGGTGTGCCCGCACCCGCCGCTGCTGGTCCCGGAGATGGCGGGGGCGGCCGCCGGTGAGCTGGACGGCCTGCGCGACGCCTGTGACGAGGCGGTGCGCAGGCTCGATGGGGACGTCCTCGTCGTCGTGGGGGGCGACGAACGCACCTGGCGGCCCGACGCCGACGCCGCGGCCGACTTCCGCCCCTACGGGCTGGACCTGACGCTGGGGTCGGGGCGGGACCGGCTGCCCCTGTCGTTGGCGATCGGATGCTGGCTGTTGCGGCGGGCCGAGCACACGCCGCCCGTCCAGTACCAGGCGGTGGCGTTCGACGCGTCACCGCGCGAATGCCTCGCTCTGGGCGAGCGGCTCGCCGGCGCCGCCGAACGGGTGGCGTTGCTGGTCATGGGGGACGGGGCGGCGTGCCGGGACGTCAAGGCCCCCGGCTACCTGGACGAACGCGCCGAGCCCTTCGACGAGGCCGTCGCGCGCGCACTCGGCGCGCCCCACGGCGGAGGCCGGCCGGACGTCGCCGCCCTGGCGGCCCTGGACCCGTCGCTGGCGGCCGAACTGCGGGCGGCCGGGCGGGCGGCGTGGCAGGTGCTGGCCGGCGCCGCGGGGACCGCCCCGTTCACCGCCGAGCTGCTGGCCCACGAGGCGCCGTACGGCGTGGGCTATCTGGTGGCGAGCTGGACGCGGAGCTGACCAAGCCGCTCGGGGCGCCCGACCGCCGCGGGGGCGGTCCGTCCCGCGGGGCCCGCGGGAACCGCGCAGACCCGCACCCTTGCCACAATTGAGCCCGTGACCTCACCCGACGTGATCGCCGTTGTGGGCCCGACCGCCGCCGGCAAGTCCGAGCTGGCGGTGGAGCTGGCGCTGCGGCTGGGCGGCGAGGCCGTCAACGCCGACTCCATGCAGCTGTACCGCGGCATGGACATCGGCACGGCGAAGCTCACCCGCGAGGAGATGCGGGGCGTCCCGCACCATCTGCTGGACGTGTGGGACGTGACGGAGACCGCGAGCGTCGCCGAGTACCAGCGGCTCTGCGACCAGGTCATCGCCGACGTCCGGGGGAGGGGCCGCCTCCCCGTGCTGGTGGGCGGCTCGGGCCTGTACGTGCGGGCCGCCCTCGACCACATGGAGTTCCCCGGGACGGACCCGGCCGTCCGCGCGCGCCTGGAGAGGGAGCTCGCCGAAGTGGGCCCCCACGCGCTGCACGAGCGTCTGCGGGAGGCCGACCCGGAGGCGGCCCGGGCGATCCTGCCGAGCAACGGACGCCGTGTCGTCCGGGCCCTGGAAGTGATCGAGATCTCTGGGCGGCCGTTCACCGCCACCCTTCCCGAGCACCGCTACCGGTACGACGCCGTGCAGATCGGCCTGCGCGTGCCCCGTCCCGAGCTGGACGCGCGCATCGCGATGCGGGTGGAGCGCATGTGGCGGGCGGGCCTGGTGGACGAGGTCCGCGAACTGGAGAAGCGGGGCCTGCGGGAGGGGCTCACCGCCAGCCGCGCCCTCGGCTACGCCCAGGTGCTGCGCTTCCTGGCGGGGGAGTGGACGGAGGAGCAGGCCAAGGCGGAGACCATCCGCGCCACGCGCCGGTTCGCGCGCCGCCAGGAGTCGTGGTTCCGCCGCGACCCGCGCGTGCACTGGCTGCCCTACGACGCGCCCGACCTGGTGACGCGCGCGTTGCGGATACGATCGGCAGCATGCGCTTCGTCAAGGGACACGGGACCGAGAACGACTTCGTGATCGTTCCGGATCCCGACGGCTCCCTGGACCTGACGCCCGCCATGGTGGCGCGGCTGTGCGACCGCCGCGCCGGCATCGGCGCCGACGGCGTGCTGCGCGTCGTCCGCACCAAGGCCGCGGCGGAGGCCGGCGCCCTCGCCGACGACGCCGAATGGTTCATGGACTACCGCAACGCGGACGGCTCCGTCGCCGAGATGTGCGGCAACGGCATCCGCGTCTTCGCGCGCTACCTGGTGGACGCGGGCCTGGCCGCGCCGGGCGAGTGGAACGTGGCGACCCGGGCCGGGATCCGCCGGGTGTCGCTGGGCGCGGACGGCGATGTGAGCGTCGACATGGGCGCCCCCGTCTACCTGGGACAGGGCCGCGCCGAGGTGGCCGGACGCGCCTATACCGGCGTGCGCGTGTCCATGGGGAACCCGCACCTGGCCTGCCCCGTCCCCGGCCCTGTGGCGGAGCTCGACCTGAGCCGCGCCCCGGCCGTCGACCCCGCGGTGTTCCCCGAGGGGGTCAACGTGGAGTTCTTCCGCGTTCTGGGGGACGGGCATCTGGAGATGCGGGTGTACGAGCGCGGCTCCGGCGAGACCCGCTCCTGCGGCACGGGCACCGTCGCGGCGGCCGTTGCGGCGGCCGTCGACCGGGACACCGGGACGATCCCGGAGGGCGTGTGGACGGTCGACGTGCCGGGCGGGCGCGTGACCGTCGCGTTCGACGGGCAGACGAGCCGCCTGCGCGGCCCCGCGGTCCTGGTCGCCGAGGGCGACATCCGTCCCGACTGGTGGTGACCTCCGCAGTCGGCGAGCAGTTCCCGAGAGGGTCGGGACCACTGTCCCTGACCCCCGGGACCGCGCCCCGCCTAGCGTTTTGCCCGCACACCCTCTGGTGGAAGGCACCCGCGGGTCGGGAAGGGAGCCCCGACGCCGCGGACGTGCCCGAGGGCCGGCGGCATCCTTCTGGCGGGGGGCGGTCGCCGGCCCTCCACTCTCGACGGAGCGACGTACGAGGGGCGTGATACGGACCCGCGGCACGCGGAATCGCGCAGATACCGCGTGACGCGGGTGCGTGCTGAGCGGCGAGGGTCAGTCGCCCCCGTCGGAGGCGCGGGCGCCATGGGGTCCATGGGACTCGTGGGACCCGTTGGACAGCGGCAGCCATGCCCGCACCAGCGTGCCGCCGTTCGGTCCGGGCCCGACCGTGCACGAGCCGCCCAGTTCGGCGGCGCGTTCCCGCATCGACGTCATGCCCACGCCCGAGCGCAGATCGGAGGGAAGCCCCACGCCGTCGTCCCCGACCGTGACGTGCAGATCGCCGTTGAGATGCAGCCGCACCACCGCCGCCTCCGCCTTGGCGTGCCGGTGCACGTTGGTCAGCGCCTCCTGCACGATGCGGTAGGCGGCGACCTCGGCGGCCGCGGGAAGCGTCGTCAGGTCCCCCTCGACCTCGACGTCCACCCGCGGCCCGTCCCCGGCGGACACCACCCCGCCCAGGGCGCGGATCGCACCCGCCAGTCCCAGATCGTCCAGCGCCGGCGGGCGCAGGTCGTAGACCAGGTCGCGCACCTCGCCGATGGTGCGGCCCATCATCGTCCGCAGGTTCTCCAGCAGCGGGTCCACGGCGTCGGGGTCGTTCTTGAGGGTGACGCGGGCGGTGTCCACCGCCATCGCCAGGCTCGCCAGCGTCGGCCCCAGGCCGTCGTGCAGATCGCGGCGCAGCCTGCGGCGCTCCTCCTCGCGCGCCCGCAGGATCCGCTCGCGGGAGCGCTGCACGTCGGCCGCCAGCCGCGCCGCGTTGGCCAGCTCGGCCAGGTTGCGGGCCAGGACGTTGGTGAGCCGCGGGGCCGGGGGACGCGCGGGGGCGGGCTCGAGCAGCAGCCGCCCCACCCGCTCCCCGTACCAGACCAGGGGGACGCACTGGGGCCGCTCTCCCAAGGCGCCGCTCTCGGCGGACATCAGCCGCCCGTCCCGGTCGAGCACCTCGACGGCCACTCCCGTGGCGTGCAGCGCCTCCCGCACCGTCTCCGTCGCCACGGCCAGGGCGCTGGACGGGCCGGAGGCGGTCTGCAGCTGCGTCTGCAGCCGGTCGACGATGCGGTACGGGTCGCGCTCGCCGTGGATGAGCCGGTCGACGGCGGCCTGCAGGCGGCGCCGCGCCGGCTCGAACACCGCGCCCGCCGCGATCGCGCCCACCAGCCCGGCCAGCGGCCCCCGCTCCCGGGCGACCAGGCTCGCCGCGCCCAGCAGCGCGAAGTACACGCCGGTGATCACGACGATGAGCCCGGCGTACACCAGCGTCCTGCTGATCACCAGGTCGATGTCGAACAGCCGGTACCGGGTGATGGCGATCGCGATGCACAGCGGCACGCCCGCGACCGTCACGTTGCGCACCGCGTCCGCGATCGGGGTCGTCTCCCCGATGTAGACGACGGCGACCGCCGCCGTGCCCGGGTACACCACCCAGGCGATCTGCCTGCGCACGTCGGGCGACGAACGCACGAAGCGGATCGCCACCGACGCCATCGCCAGGATCAGCGTCCCCAGGATGGTCGCGCTGATCGGCAGCGGGATGTCCTGGAACGGGTAGACCGACACGCCGTTGTGGAACCGCCGCGCCCCCGGGTCCAGCGTCAGGTGCACGCACACGATCACCGGCACCGCGCACGCCGCGACCAGCACCGGCGCGAACCGGCGGGACACCAGCCGCCCGTCGGGGAAGATCAGCGGCAGGACCAGCGTGAGCACGAACGTGTCGACCGCCCACAGCCAGTACCCCAGCCAGGTCCAGAACCAGGCCCCCGGCCAGCCGCGCAGCTCCGACAGCGGCCCGAGGTTGAGCGCCAGCACGTACACGCCCGCGGCCACGCCGCTGAGCAGCATCACCCAGCCGACGCGCAGCCCCGGGCGGTGCCGCAGCAGCAGGGCCGCCGTCGGCGTCCAGACCGCGGCCACCAGGATCTCGGGATGCCACCACACCAGCCGCCGGTCGGCGGGCAGCCAGAGGCCCAGCACCAGCGACACGGCCGTCGCCAGCACCGCGCTGAGGGCGAGCGCCCACGCCGCCCTGCCCGCCACCCGGCTCCGTTGCACCGTGCCCATGTCCACGGCTCTCCCGACCCCTCCGCGCGAGTAATGGAATGTTAAAGCGTTGAGCCGGCCGACCTGCGGTTCCTGCTGTCCGGCTTTGGACAGCCTTTTGTGCCGGAACTGGGAACTCAGAACGCGGCGTTCCGCCGTCGTCGAGGAATCACGGCCCCGCCGATCGGCAGGATCCCCCGGAGTGGTGTCGGCCCGCTCGCCGGTCCGGGCCGGACCGACCGTCGCGCCGCGGTGCGGTCGCCGCACCGTCGTCCACCACCTCTATCCGCACCGCGCCATGATCCGTTTCGGCGGCCGCCGCGTCGGCCGGCCCGCCGAGCCCGGGGCCGGGGGCGGGGCGCTGCGGACGGACGGGCTCGCTGAGCAGCGGAATCGCCATGGCGCCGCGGGCGTGTCAGGCGTCACGTTCACCGGGCGCGCCTGGGGCGGCGTCCGCCGGGGCGGGGGCTAGTACAGGTCGGAGTCGTGTGCGGCTGGTCCGTCGATGTATCGGGCGAGCCAGGCCGGCACGCGCGGACGGGGGTACGCCTCCAGGTCGTTGCGGTAATGCTCGGGCGACAGCAGCTGGTCATGGGGGAAGGGGCCGTCGCCGTAGTCGTAGTCCACGGTCGTCTCGCCGCGGTTGGTGACGGTCAACAGCAGCCGCCACCAGGGTCCGGCGGACATCTGCGCCGCGACGTGCCGCTGGTCGCGGACGAGCGCGGCGACCTGCTCCGGCACCGGGACGACGACGGTCCGGTGGTAGGACGAGAACCGCAGGTGGGAGATCTCGGCGGAGACGGTGAAGGCGAACTGCGCCCAGAACCACTCCCATTCGGGCGGTCCGAGCAGGGCCAGCTGCTGCACGATCGGCTCGATCAGCCGCGACGCCTCGGCGGCGACCGCGTCGTCGCGGCTCATGCCGGGGCCGCCGGCCGCCGGACCGCTGCCGGGCGCGGGGTTGACGATGGTGAGCCCGCCGAATTCCTGCCGGACGTGCATGCCGTCCTGTTCGAGCCACCGTGCGAATTCGGCCATGTATTCATCGGCGTTCGATCCGCCGTGCCCGGCAGGGCGCTCTCGTGACATGAACTGCTCGTAGGCCTGCTGCGGGGGGACCGAAGACGACACCTCTTCGATGCGCCCGGAGTCGCTCACCATGAAGGCCGACCGCCCCACCGGCATGTCCAAAAACGCCATGGGATCGCTTTCGTCGACCTCCACCGGCGCGTACACCATCCAGGCGCCGTCGAAGCGATCCGCCGCCAATCCCTCAGTGGGGTAATCCAGGCCGCGGGACTGGATCCATTCCACTGCCAAGGCAATCGCCTGCGCCTCATCCATCGGCCTGGCCTCCCGCCCATCGTGGAGGACACCCTACGTGCTCATCCGAGAACGCGGAAGTGCTTCCACCGCTCAAGCACCCCACCGCCGGAGACCGAGCTGTTGAGGCGGACCCGTCGCTCGCGGCGTCTGCGGGCTCGAGACCCTCGGTCGCGCCGCCGCTCTCGATTCGAGGCGGTCGCGCGCGAAGCGGCGGATCTCACAGCGCCGCCGTCTTCCCGACGCGCCTGCGCAGGATCATCCTGAAGCGATGGAGGTGCGGTTCGCCGAGGGCCATATCTGCTTTCTCCGCTACGACTTCCGCGGTGCCACGATCCATCCGGCGGGGACGGTGACGCCCGACCGCATCCGCGACGCCGACTGGAAGGCGGTCACTCCCGAGATCCGGACCACAGAGGGCGAGATCCTGTTCATTCCTCGGGAACAGCGCCCCGATCTGGAGCGATTCTGCCGCCGCCACGGCATCGCCAGGAAAGCCCGTCGTGACGTCTGGGAGGATCTGCTCGAACCGTTCCTGGACACCTGGATCGCACCCGAAGACGAACGCGCGACCGTCGAGCGGCTGCGCGAGGCCGGATTCCCTCCGGAAGAGGTCGCCGAAATCCGGCGGAGGCTCGCCCCGCTCATGCACGCCTACAATTTCGACGGCATGGTCTGGCAATGGGCCATTCTCGGCCTGTACGACCTCCTCAGCGCCGCCAACGCCCCGTTCGTCGACTCGCGTCTGCAAGACGCGCTCGGCGATCCGGCGGCCTTCTACGCCTGGACCATGGCCACGGCCGCGCGATGAGGCTGAGCGCCTAGCCGCTGGCGAGATGCGTGGTCAGGAGGGGCGGGCGGACGTCGGGGCGACGGACATGAGGGCGTGCAGCCCCTCGCCCAGAGTCTCGGGGGAGACGTCTCCGAGGATCCCCCGCTGGATGATGAAGCCGGGAAGCAGGGCCAGCAGCGTCCTTCCCACCGCGTCCGGATCAGCGTCCTGGGGGATTCGACCGGCGTCGCGCAGGTTCTCGGCGTAGGTCGTCCACAATGCCCGCACGGGCGCCATGGCGCCCTGGACGTACTCCTTGAAGCCGGCGTCTCGCATCGCCAGCGCCCAGGCGTGGGGGGCCAGCACGAACGTGCCCAGGTGCGACTCCCCGATCTCGACCACCTTCGTCGCCACCCGCTCCACGGCCTCGTCCGGGGACGGGGGCGGCTGCTCGGCGGCGATCTCGTGCAGCACCGCGCCCAGCACGGACAGGGCCTCGGCGGCGATCGCCTCGACGATCTCGGTCTTGCTCTTGAAGTACCGGTAGACCGCTCCGGCGGACAGGTTCGCCTCGGCGAAGATGTCCTGCATCGACGTCTCGTGGAAGCCCTTGCGGATGAAGCAGGCCCGGGCGGCGTCCAGGATCTGCTGCCGCCGCCGCTCCAGGTGCTCCTCGCTCACTCGCGGCATCTCCCCAATCTAAAACGAATATTCGTTCTTGACAAACCTCCGGCGAGCGGTCACCCTGGGCGTGTCCTACAGAGAACGAACATTCGCTTTTTGAGGAGGCGGTCATGCCCTCCACCACGGCGAAACGCGTCGCGGGCGTCATCGTCGGCGTCGTCGTCGTGCAGCTCGTCATGCTCGTCGCGTTCTCCTGGCCCGCGGCGCGCTCCGCACCCCGCGACCTGCCCATCGTCGTCGCCGGACCCCAGGCGTCCGCGGTGGCCCAGCGGATCGAACAGGAGCGCCCGGGCGCGTTCGACGTGACGACCCTTCCCGACGAGCGGTCGGCGCGGGAGGCCCTCGCCGACCGCGACGCCTACGGGGCGATCGTCACCACACCGCAGGGGCCCCGGATGCTCGTCGCCTCGGCCGCCTCCCCGGCCGTCGCGCAGCTGCTTCGGCAGATCGCCCAGAACATGGCGCCCGCGGGCGCGCCCGCCGCTTCCGTGGACCCCGCCGCTTCCGTGGACGACGTCGTGGCGGCCGACCCGGACGACCCCAGGGGAGCGGGCTTCGGCGCCTTGGCGCTGCCCCTGGTGATGTCCAGCCTGGCCGCCGCGGTCATCGTCAGCTTCGCCCTGCGGGGGATCGCCTCGCAGGCCACGGCGGTCGCGGGCATCGCCGTCCTCGGCGGGGCGTGCGCGGCCTGGCTCGCCCAGGACTGGCTCTCGGTGCTGCCAGGGGCGTACCTGACCGTCGCCGGAACCATGGCGCTGGCCATAGCGTCCGTGGCCGGGATGATCACGGGGCTCGTGGCGGTCCTGGGCAGGCCGGGGGTCGCCCTGGGCGCGCTGATGTTCCTGCTCCTCGGCAACCCCCTGTCGGGGGCGTCGTCGGCGCCGGAGATGCTGCCGCAGCCCTGGGGCGAGGTCGGCCAATGGCTGCCCCCGGGCGCCGCCGCCACGCTGCTGCGCTCGGTGGCGTTCTTCGACGGCGCGAAGGCGGGCGCCCCGTTGGGCGTGCTGCTCGGCTGGATCGTCCTCGGCGCCCTGCTGATGGTCCTCGGCGGGCTGCGCGGCCGCCGCGCCGAGCCTGCCGCGACCCCCTCGGGCGCGCCCGCGCCGGCGCACTGACCCCCGTTTCCCCGCCGTGCGGCCCCGGCCGGCCCTCCGCCTGCCGGGGTTGTCCCATGTATGCGCTCGGACCAGCGGTTTTGCCAAGGCCAACCCGCCGAGATCGGCTCGTCGTCCCGCGCTTACAGTGAGCGATTAGTAGCATTCCGTCACGTCGCGTGCGCGGGGAGGGGGTGGCATGACGACGTATCTGCTGCGGCGCCTGGCCGGGCACGCCGTGCTCGTCGTCCTGGCCGCCAGCCTCGCCTACCTGCTCGCCGCCGCGGCGCTGGACCCGCGGTCCAACTACGCCGACCGCAACCCGCGCCCGCCGGAGGCCGTCGTCGACGCCGAGCTGACCCGGCTCAACCTCAACGACGAGACCCCGCTGCCGCGGCGCTACGCGGTGTGGGCGCAGGGCGTCCTCCGCGGCGACTTCGGCCGCACCTGGCAGGGCGAGCCGGTCAACGACGAGCTGTGGCGACGGCTGAGCGTCAGCCTGCGGCTGCTGGCGGCGGGCGCGGTGCTCGGGGGCGTGCTGGGGGTGCTGCTGGGCGTGTACGCGGCGTCCCGCGACGGCCGCGTCCCCGAGCGGATCATCACGTTCGGCTCGTTCCTGCTGCTGGCGGTGCCGGTGTTCGTGCTGGCGGTGCTGCTGCAACTGGGCGCGCGCGAGATCAACCAGCTCACCGGGCTGCGGCTGTTCGAGTGGGTGGGGGAGGCCTCCCCCGGGGCGGGGGAGGGGACCTTCGGGCCGCTC
Source organism: Actinomadura viridilutea (assembly GCA_003001795.1). Lineage (GTDB taxonomy): Bacteria > Actinomycetota > Actinomycetes > Streptosporangiales > Streptosporangiaceae > Spirillospora > Spirillospora viridilutea. The sequence continues at coordinate 161,929 of PVNI01000008.1, forward strand.
GGCGGGTTCGGCGACCGCGTCCGGCACCTGCTGCTGCCCACGGCCACCGTCGCCCTGGCCCAGTTCGCCCTCTACTTCCGCTATCAGCGCGCCATGGTGCTGGACGTGCTGGACGCCGACTTCGTCCGCACCGCCCGCGCCAAGGGCCTGCGCCACCGGGACGCGCTGCTGCGGCACGGCCTGCGCGTGGCCCTGATCCCCATGACCACCTACTTCGCCTACACGTTCGGCTTGCTGCTGCTCGGCGCCATGTTCACCGAGAAGATCTTCGGTTGGCACGGGCTGGGGGAGTGGCTGGTCGACTCCATCACGCGCGGCGACGTCAACGTGGTCGCCGCGGTCAACTGCTGCGCCGCGGCCGCCGTGCTGCTCGCCGGGCTGCTGTCGGAGATCGCCTACGCCCTCCTCGACCCGCGCGTGCGGAGGAGGCCGGTGTGAGCGGCCGCCATGTCAGCGAGCACGGCGTCAGCGAGCACGGCGTCACCGGCCACGGCGTCGGCGACCACGGGGTGAGCGCCGACCCGCTCGACCTGCCCTCCCCGCGGGCGCTCGCGGTACGACGCCTGCTGCACAACCGGAAGGCGATGACCGGGCTCGTGCTGCTGGGGCTGCTCTTCCTGTTCGCCTTCGCCGGCCCTTTGGTCTCGCCCTGGGGGCACGACGAGGTCGACTTCACCGCCTTCCGCGAGCCTCCCTCCGCGGAGCACTGGTTCGGCACCACCGGCAGCGGACGCGACGTCTTCGCCCTCACCGTGCGCGGCATGCAGAAGTCGCTCTTCATCGGGCTGTGCGTGGCCGTGCTGTCGACCGGCCTGGCCGCGGTGGTGGGCGCCGTGGCCGGTTACGCCGGCGGTTGGATCGACCGGGCCCTGATGTGGGGCGTGGACCTGCTGCTCGTCCTGCCCTGGTTCCTGGTCGTCGCCGTGCTGTCCCCGGCCGTGGGGGGACGCTGGCCGCTGCTCATACCGCTGCTGGCCGCGTTCATGTGGATGGTGACGGCGCGCATGGTGCGCGGCATGACGCTGTCCCTGCGCCACCGCGAGTACGTGCTGGCCGCGCGGTTCCTGGGCGTCGGGGCGCCCCGCATCATCGCCCGCCACATCCTGCCCAACCTGGCCTCGCTGCTGATCGTGGACGCGAGCCTGGGCGTCAGCGTGGCCATCATCGCGGAAAGCACCCTGTCGTACTTCGGCTACGGCGTCCGGCCCCCCGATACCTCGCTCGGCACGCTCATAGCCGACGGCAGCGGCACCGCGCTCGCCTACCCCTGGCTGTTCGGGAGCGCCGCGAGCCTGCTGGTGCTCATCGTCGTCGCGGTCAACCTCCTCGGCGACGGGCTGCGCGACGTCCTCGACCCGACGCCCTCCCGGCACGGCTCCCGGCCCCGCCCCCGGCTGCGCGTGCGGCGACGCTACGGGGGGCCCGCATGAGCGTCCTGACCGTGCGGGACCTGCACGTCACCTACCCGCCGGACGTGCGGGCGGTCCGCGGCGTCAGCTTCGAGGTGGGGCCCGGCGAGGTCCTCGGCGTCGTCGGCGAGTCGGGGTCCGGCAAGACCGCCCTCGCCCTGGCCGTGCTCGGCCTGTCGCCGGCGGGCGCCCGGGTGCGCGGTTCGGTGCGGCTGCGCGGACGCGAACTGGTGGGCCGCTCCGACGCCGCGATGTCGCAGCTGCGCGGACGCGACATCGCGATGGTGTTCCAGGACCCGCTCTCCGCGCTGACCCCCGTCCACACCGTGGGCGACCAGATCGCCGAGACCATCCAGGTGCACGCGGGCGCCACCCGCCGCGCCGCGCGCGCCCGCGCCGTGGAACTGCTGGAGCTGGTGGGCATCCCGGACGCGCCCCGGCGCGCCCGCGCCTACCCGCACGAGTTCTCCGGCGGCATGCGCCGCCGCGTCATGATCGCCATGGCGATCGCCAACGACCCGGTGGCGCTGGTCGCCGACGAGCCCACCGGCGGCCTGGACGTCACCGTCCAGGCGCAGATCCTCGACGTGCTGCGGGTCGCCCGCGAGGCCACCGGCGCCGCCGTCCTGCTGATCACCCACGACCTGGGGGTGGTCGCCGGCGCCGCCGACCGCGTGATGGTCATGTACGGCGGCCGCGCCGTGGAGACCGCGCCGGTCGACCAGCTCTACCACCGGCCGCGCATGCCGTACACGATCGGGCTGCTCAAGTCGCTGCCGCGCGCCGACGGGGCGGTCCGCCCGGTCCCGATCGACGGCGCCCCGCCCTCGGCGTCCGATCCGCCGCCGGGATGCCCGTTCGCGCCGCGCTGCCCGGTGTCGGTCGCGCGCTGCGGCGACGCCCTGCCCGAACCGGTGCCGGTCGGGCCGGGCGGCCACCGCGCCGCGTGCGTCAACCTCGAGGCGACCGCGGACCTGGACGCGGTGTTCCCCCCGCGGACGGCGGCCCGTCCGGCCGAGCCCGCCCCGCGGCACCGGCGGCCGGTGGTGCTCAAGGTCGAGGACCTCGTCCGGCACTACCCCCAGCGGCACGACGAGGCGGTGCACGCCGTGGACGGCGTCACCTTCGACGTCCGCGCGGGGGAGACCCTCGGCCTGGCCGGGGAGTCGGGGTGCGGCAAGACCACCGTGCTGATGGAGATCCTCAGGCTCGCCCGGCCGCAGGGCGGCCGCATCACCGTCCTCGGCGAGGACACCGCGTCGCTCAGCGCCGCCGACCGCAAGCGGCTGCGGCGCGACCTGCAGGTGGTCTTCCAGGACCCGTTCTCGTCCCTGGACCCCCGCATGCGCGTCGCCGACATCCTCGCCGAACCGCTGGCCGCGCACGGCACGCCCAAGGCGAAGATCCCGCTCCGGGTGCAGGAGCTGCTGGGCATGGTCGGCCTGGAGAAGGAGCACGCGTCGCGCTATCCGCGCGGGCTGTCCGGCGGGCAGGCGCAGCGCGTCGGCATCGCCCGGGCGCTGGCCCTGGAGCCCCGCCTGCTCCTGCTGGACGAACCCGTCGCGGCCCTGGACGTCTCCGTCCAGGCGGGGATCTTGGAACTGCTGGACGAGCTGCGCGCCCGCCTCGACCTGTCGTACCTGGTCGTCGCCCACGACCTGGCGGTGCTGCGGCATGTCGCCGACCGCCTCGCCGTCATGTACAACGGCCGCCTCGTGGAGATCGGCGACGCCGAAGCGATCTACGAGCGGCCCGTCCACCCGTACACCCGCGCGCTGCTGGACGCCGTCCCGCAGCCCGACCCGCTGCGGGAGCGGCAGCGGCGCCGCACCCCCCTCCAGGGCGACCCGCCCGATCCCTCCGCGCCGTCCATCGGCTGCCGGTTCCTGCCGCGCTGCCCGAAGTTCGCCTCTCTGCGCAGCGCGGGGCTGCGCCGCAGGTGCGAGACCGACGACCCGTCCCTGCGCCTGCTGGACCTGTCCGTCGACCGCCAGGTCGCCTGCCACCACGCGAAAGAGGCCCGATGACCCGCCTTCTGCCCGCCCGGCCGCCCCGGCGCCCGATCCCGCGGGCGGCGTGCGCCATGCGGGCCGTTCGCATCGGGGTGCTGGCGGCGCTGCTCGCGTGGACCTGCGGATGCGATCGTCCGGTCGCCGAACCGCGGCGGATGGACGCGCGCAAGCTGCCCGCGTCCGACGTCAACCTCACGCCGCGCGCGCTGGTGCGCGACGGGGGCACGCTGCGGTGGCCGGTGCCCGAGTTCCCGACGCAGTGGAACTTCTACCACGTCAACGGCACCAAGAGCGTGGTCAGCGACGTCGTGCAGGGGCTGCTGCCGCATGTGATGCGGGTCGACGAGAAGGCGGTGCCGCGTCCGGTGCCCGAGTACGTGGAGTCGGCGAAGGTGACGTGGGAAGGCTCCGAGCAGGTCGTCACCTACCGGATCAATCCCAAGGCGCGGTGGTCGGACGGCAGGCCGATCACCTACCGGGACTTCGCGGCGCAGGCGCGGGCGCTGTCCGGGCACGACCGCCGGTACCAGGCGGCCGTCACCACCGGATACCGGTACATCCGCCGCGTCGAGCGGGGCTCCGACGACCGCGAGGCGGTCGTGCGGTTCGCCAAGCCGTTCGCGGACTGGAAGGCGCTGTTCAGCCCGCTGTACCCCGCGTCCACCATGGCGGACCCGGAGGCGTTCGGCGCCGCGTGGCAGGGGCGGATGGGGCCGACCGCCGGGCCGTTCCGCGTGGCGAAGATCGACCGCACGGCCAAGACCGTGACGGTCGTGCGCGACCCCAAGTGGTGGGGGCGTCCCGCCAAGCTCGACCGCATCGTCTACCGGGCGATGGACGCGGCGGCGATGCCGGGGGCCTTCGCCAACGGCGAGATCGACCTGATGGACATCAACGTGGACGCCGGGGCGCTGCGCCGGGCCGCCGACGTGCCGAACGCCGACATCCGCCGCGCGGGCGGCCCCGACTGGCGGCAGTTCACGCTCAACGCCGCGTCCCCGCTGCTGGCGGACGTGCGCGTGCGGCGCGCGGTCCTGCTGGGCATCGACCGCGACGCCCTCGCCCGGGCCGCGCTGGGGGAACTGGGCTGGCCCGCGCAGACCCTCGGCAACCACTTCTTCATGAACACGCAGGAGGGATACCAGGACAACTCCGGCGAACTGGGCCGCTACGACCCGGCGGCGGCGGAGCGCCTCCTCGACGAGGCGGGCTGGCGCCGCCAGGGGAAGTACCGCGTCAAGGACGGCCGGACGCTCGCGCTGCGCTTCGTCGTGCCCGCGGGCATGCCCGGCAGCAGGCAGGAGGGGGAGCTGACGCGGGCCATGCTGGCGCGGATCGGCATCCGCGTGGACGTGTGGCCGGTGCCGGTGGACGACCTGTTCGACCAGTACGTCACTCCGGGGAACTTCGACATCGTGCCGTTCTCCTGGCTCGGCACGGCGTTCCCCATGTCCGCCCTGCGCTCGGTGTTCTCCACGCCCAAGGGCGACCGCATCCAGCAGAACTACGCCCGGCTGGGCACGCCCGACATCGACGCGCTCCTGGACAAGGCCGCGCACGAGGTCGACCAGGACCGCGCCCGCCGCCTGATCAACGAGGCCGACCGGCTCATCTGGCGGCTGGCGACCGTGCTGCCGCTCTACCAGCGGCCGCAGATCGTCGCCATCCGCAGCGACCTGGCCAACTTCGGCGCGTTGGGCTTCTACGAACCCCCCTACGAGGACATCGGCTTCACCGGCCGCGGCGACGGCCCCTGAGGGTCCGCCGGACGGGTCAGGGGAAGGCGAGCTCGATGCCCTTGCGGTCGCTGGTGTAGCGGGCGTTCCACACGTACAGCTTCAGGTCGGACGGGTCGAGGTCGTCGTCGACCGGCAGGTCCGACGCGATGCGCACCACGTACGAGCCGCCCGCCGGGATGAGGGTGTCGACGCCGTCCTTGAGCAGCGGCTTGGACCCCTCCAGCCGCGCCGTGACCCGGCTGCTGTTCGGCAGCGTGCACATGCTGTAGGGGATGCCGGGCTGCGGCATGCACCGGTCGCGCGCGGACGCGGGCACGCTCGAACGCGGCATGAACAGGTCGGCGGGGTAGTCCAGCAGCACCGGACGCCGGCCCGGGTTGGTGATCACGTACTCGGCGTAGGCGTAGGTCGACCCGGCGGGCGGGGACTTGCCCTCCCCGAAGGGGCGGGGGTCGACCCCCGTCTTCACGGCCGCCAGCCCGTACTCGTACCCCTCCGGAGTGGTGAACGTCAACGAGGGCCCGGTGCGCGGAGACGGCGTGGGCGCGGGCCCGCCGCGGCTCTCCCCGGTCACGGGCGTGGAGCCGCCGGCCGCGTCCCCCTCCTCCCCGTCGGGCTGCAGGACGGCGATGCCGACCGCCACCGCGGCGATGCCGGCGGCGCCGGTGAGCGCCCCGGCCAGGCCCAGCCAGCCCGCGGTCCTCGTCTTCCGGCGGGTGCGCGGACGGTAGCTGTTGGCCATGTTCGTCCCCTGAGTCGCCTTGCGTCTTCCCGGTCGCTCCAGTACGTGTCGGTCTCAGGCCGACGCACTATACCGGACATTTCGCTTCGGTCAGACGTGCGATTCGGGCGGAGGGAGCGGCTCGGACGCGCGATCGAGGAGGAAGGAACGGTCGAGCCCGCGCAGGGACGCGTCCAGGATCTCGGCCGTGTGCGCGACGGGGAGCCGGACGCCCTGCCGGGCGAGCGCGCCGGAGATCTGCATCGCGCACCCCGGGTTGGCGGCGACGAGCAGCTCGGCCTCCGTGGCGCGCACGCCCGCCGCCTTGCGGTCGCCGAGTTCCGCCGCGGCCTCGGGCTGGAACAGGTTGTAGGTGCCGGCCGAACCGCAGCAGATGTCCGGGTCGGCGATCTCCCGGACGGTCAGTTCGGGAATCCCCGCCAGCAGCGCGCGCGGCTGGGCCCGCACACCCTGCGCGTGCGACAGGTGGCACGCGTCGTGGTAGGCGACCGTGACGGGCAGCGGATGCCGTTCCGCGCGCGGCCCCAGCTCCACCAGGTACTCGGCCAGGTCGCGCGTCTTGGCCGACAGGGCCTTGGCGCGTTCGGCCCAGGCCGGATCGTCGGCGAGCAGGTGCACGTACTCCTTCATCGCCGACCCGCAGCCCGCCGCGTTGACGACGATGACGTCCACGTCCTCGAACGCCTCGACGGTGCGGCGGGCGAACGCGCGCGCCTCCTCCTCGCGGCCCGAATGCAGTGACAGGGCGCCGCAGCAGCCCTGCCCCCGGGGGATGACGACGTCGCAGCCCTCCAGTGCCAGCACCCGTGCCGTCGCCGCGTTCACGTCGGGGAAGAACTCGCGTTGCACGCATCCGGTAAGCATGCCGACCGTGGCTCTGCGCGTCCCCCGTGCGGCCACCCGTTCGGGGAGTCTCGGCTGTGCCTTCCCAAGGGGCGGGGCCAAACGCTCCATGGCCGCGAGCGTGGGGGACACCCGTTCCAGCAAGCCGAGCAGGCCGCTGCGTTGGGCGAAGCGGCGCAGCCCGGTCCGCTGGTAGGCGCGGAGCGGACCGCGCAGCGCGCGCAGCCGTCGCGGGTAAGGGAAGAGCCGGAAGACGGCCTCTCGGAGCAGCCGTTCGGAAATGGGACGCCGGTGCTCCCGCTCCACCTCCGCGCGCGTCATCTCGATGAGCCGGTCGTACTTCACCCCGGACGGGCAGGACGTCACGCACGCCATGCAGCCCAGGCAGCGGTCGAAGTGCTCCACCATGGGCTCGGACAGCGGCGTCCCCTCGACGTGCTGCTGCATCAGGTGGATACGGCCGCGCGGGGAGTCCATCTCCTCGCCCCACAGGACGTACGTGGGACAGGTCGGCAGGCAGAACCCGCAGTGCACGCAGTCGCTGATGAGCTTGGGCAGTTCCGAGTCGTCGGGGGCGCCGGGGCGCCGCGCGGCGGCCGGATCCTTCGGGGCGGTCATCAGATGCCTCCAACGAAACGGCCGGGGGAGAGGCGGTGGTCGGGGTCGAACTGGTCCTTGACGCGCCGCATCAGGGAGAGGGCGGGCACCGGGCCCCACAGGTCGACCGCTTCCCGCACTTCCTCGGGGGCGTAGCAGACGACCGCGCCGCCGTGATGCGGGGCGAGGGCGCCGCGAAGCTTCTCCAATGCGCGCGCGACGTCCTCGGCGGTCATTTCGGGAGGCAGGCCGACATAGCCCCGTCCTGCGGCCGACCACGTGCACGCCGCCTCCGCCGGAAGGGCGCCGAGCAGGTCCCGCAGCGACGCCGGGGGTGCGCTCACGTCGATGAGCGTCGTGCCGTCCGGGTAGGCGCCCCAGCCTTCCGGGGGCTCTTCCGAGAAGGTCGCCTTGTCGCCGAGCAGGCCGGCGACGTGGGAGGCACGGGCGGCCACGCCGTCCGGCACGCCTTCAAGGAGCACGCCCAGTGCGATACCCCGCCCGGGGGACGTCCAGCACTGCAGGGCGCTCGGAACCACTGAGGAATGCAGTACGGCCTGGACCGCCTCACTGGCGCCCTCCGCGTCGTCCCCCGCAGGGGCCGTCACGTAGGCGCACGCGGCGGGCAGCGGGTGGAGCCGGAACGTGGCCTCCACGATCAGCCCCAGCGTGCCGTATGAGCCGCACAGCAGGCGCCCGAGGTCGTACCCGGCGACGTTCTTGACGACCTTGCCGCCCGACCGCGCCACCCGGCCGTCGGCCCGGACGATGGTGACCCCGATGATCAGGTCGCGGGGCGTCCCGTACAGGAGCCGCAGCGGCCCGGCCGCCCCGGTCGCGATCGTCCCGCCGACCGTCGACCCCGCGAGCGGCACGTCCAGCGACAGCCGCTGCCCCCGTTCGGCGACCGCCTCGGCCAGCCGCCGCATCGGCAGCCCGGCCTGCACGGTGACGACCAGGTCGCCCGCGGCGTGCTCCACCACCCGGTCCAGGCGGGCGGTGTCGACCAGCAGGTCGCAGCGCCGCGGCGGCAGCCCCCAGTCCAGCCGCGTCTCCCCGCCGCGCGGCACCACCGCGAGCCCGTGCTCGGCCGCCACCCGCATCACCTCGGCCGCCTCGGACACGTCCGACGGCGCCGCCACCCAGCGCGGCACGACGCCGAGCACGCCCTCCTCCGGCTCGCCGGGGCGCACGTCCGCGCAGACCTTGGCCAGGGCGTCCACCGGCTGCATCAGAACTGCTCCGCCTTTCCCTGCGCGACGAGCGGATGCACGCCCTTGCGGACGCCCGGGACCTCCCCGCACAGCCGGGGCGTCGGGAACACCTTGCCCGGGTTGCACAGCCCGGCGGGGTCGAACCCGCACCGCACCATCTGCATCGTGTCCAGGTCGGTCTCGGTGAACATCCGGGGCATGTACCGCGCCTTGTCCACTCCCACGCCGTGCTCGCCGGTGATCGAGCCGCCGTGCTCGATGCACAGGTCGAGGATCGCCCCCGACACCTCCTCGGCGCGCTCGGCCGCGCCCGGCACGGCGTCGTCGAACAGCACCAGCGGGTGCAGGTTGCCGTCCCCCGCGTGGAAGACGTTGGCGACCCGCACGCCCGTCTCGGCCGACAGCTCGTCGATCCGCGCCAGCACCTCGGGCAGCGCGGTGCGCGGGATCACGCCGTCCTGCACGATGTAGGCCGGGCTGATCCGGCCGACCGCCGCGAACGCCGACTTGCGGCCCTTCCAGATCAGCGCCCGCTCCGCGTCGTCGGCCGCGATCCGGATCTCGAACGCGCCCGCCTCCCGGCACAGCCGCTCCACCTCGGCGAACTGGTGCTCCACCTCGGCCGCCGGGCCGTCCAGCTCCACGATCAGCACCGCCCCGGCGCCCGGCGGGTAGCCGCAGCCGACCGCCGCCTCGGCCGCCTCGATCGACAGCGCGTCCATCATCTCGATCGCGGCCGGCACCACCCCCGCCGCGATGATCGCCGACACCGCCGCGCCGCCCGCCTCGATCGTGTCGAACGCCGCCAGCAGCGTCCGCACCGTCTCCGGCAGCCGGGTCAGCCGCACCGTGATCTTGGTGGCGATGCCCAGCGTGCCCTCCGCGCCGACGAACGCGCCCAGCAGGTCGTAGCCGGGGTCGCCGGCCCGCAGCGTGACGATCTCGCCGTCCGGCGTGACGACCTCGCAGGCGAGCACGTGGTGCGCGGTGAAGCCGTACTTCAGGCAGTGCGCGCCGCCGGAGTTCTCCGCCACGTTCCCGCCCACCGAGCAGATCTGCTGGCTGGACGGGTCGGGCGCGAAGTAGTACCCGTGCGGGCGCACCGCCCGGGTCACGTCCAGGTTGATCACACCCGGCTCGACCACGGCCCGCTGATTGGGGATGTCGATCTCCAGGATGCGGCGCATCCGGGACGTCACGATGAGCACGCCGTCCGTGCGCGGCAGCGCGCCGCCCGACAGCCCCGTGCCGGACCCGCGCGCCACGTAGGGCACGCCCGCCGCCGCGCAGGCCCGGACGATCTCGGCGATCTGCTCGGCCGTGCCGGGCAGCACGACCAGCCCGGGCACGGCGCGGTGCGCGGTCAGCCCGTCGCACTCGTACGTGCGCAGCCGCACCGGGTCGGTGATGACGGCGTCCGCGCCGAGCAACCCGGTGAACCGCTCGGCGAGCGCCCGAAGTGTCCCATCCATCCTGTTCACCTTCCCTCCGCCCCGCCGTCCACCGCAAGATCGTTCCTGGGGGTCGTTCCGCGGGCGGCGCGGCGCGCGTTCGGGTAGGTTCCCGGGCCATGCTCCCCGACTTCCTCATCGCCGACCTCACCTTTCCCGAGGGGACCGTGCGGGAACAGCTGGCCGCCGCGGGGGCGCTGGTGCCCGCGGCGCTGCTGGACGCCAGCGGTCTGGCCGACGAGCTGCGGGAATGCGCCGAGGATGGACAGCACCACTTTTGGATGAACACCCTCCAGGACATCGGCGTGTGGGCCGAGGAGAACGGCCGCGACGCCGAACTGCCGGCCGAGTTCTGGGTGCGCGTCGCGCAGGCCGCCCACGCCCTGGAGCTCCCCGAGTTCCTCCCCTACTGCCTGGGCAAGGCGCACGGCTGGCCGCGCCGGGACTTCGTCGACGCCATGGCGGCGTTCGCGACGCTGCCGGAGGTGGACGGCCTCACCGGCGAGCTGCGCGCGGCGAGCCACCGCGCGGCCGAGCTGCTGTGCGACGACGACCCGGCGGCGGCGCCGCTCGTGGACGCCGGCGATCTCGAGGCGGTGGCCGGGCATCTGCGGTCCGGCGCCTACGACCGGCTCGGCGACGAGCTGAGCGAGCTGTACTCCGCCGCGTTCGACGAGCTGTTCGCCCTGGTCACGCGCAAGGGCTTCCCCGCCGACCACCGCGCCTGCGCGTGGGCGGTCATCGGGGCGAATCCCTTCCGTGTGGTCCTGGACGAGGGCCTGGTGTCGCAGACCCACGCCGAGGTGTGGTGGCGCGCGGCCTGACCCCGCCGCCGGCCGGGGCCGCGAGGCCGCGGCGCGCCGGACGCCGCGGCCTCGGCGCCGGCCCGCGGGCCGGCGCGCCGCGCGGCGGGATCAGGGGAAGCGGGCGTAGGCGGGGGTGGTCAGGAACTCGGCGTACTCGTCGGCCAGGGTGACCTCCTTGAACAGCGCGACGGCCTGCTCGTAGCGCGGCTCGTCGTACGCCCCGCCCAGCTCCTTGCGGATCTTGGCGAGCTCCTCGTCCATGATCCGCTCCACCAGCTCGCGGGTGACCTTCTGCCCGTCGCTCAGCTGGACGCCGTGGCGCATCCACTGCCAGACCTGCGACCGGGAGATCTCCGCGGTCGCCGCGTCCTCCATGAGGTTGTGGATCGCCACCGCGCCCGAGCCGGCCAGCCAGGTCGCCAGGTAGCGCAGCGCCACGTCGATGTTGTTGCGCAGCCCCGCCTCGGTGATCTCACCGGGCGTGGCGCTGAAGTTCAGCAGGTCGGCGGCGGTCACGTGGACGTCCTCGCGCAGCCGGTCCAGCTGGTTGGGCTTGTCGCCGAGCACGCCGTCGAAGACCTCGCGGCAGACCGGCACCAGGTCCGGGTGCGCCACCCACGAGCCGTCGAAGCCGTCGTCGGACTCGCGCGTCTTGTCGGCCCGCACCTTCTCCAGCGCGACCTTGTTGACCTCGGGGTCCTTGCGGGACGGGATGAACGCCGCCATGCCGCCGATGGCGTGCGCGCCGCGCTTGTGGCAGGTGCGCACCAGCAGCTCGGTGTAGGCACGCATGAACGGCGCGGTCATGGTGATCGCGTTGCGCTCCGGCAGGACGAAGTCGCCGCCGCGGTCGCGGAACTTCTTGATGATCGAGAACAGGTAGTCCCAGCGGCCGGCGTTCAGCCCGGCCGAGTGCTCGCGCAGCTCGTAGAGGATCTCCTCCATCTCGAACGCCGCCGGGATCGTCTCGATCAGCACGGTGGCGCGGATGGTGCCGCGCGGGATGTCCAGGAGGTCCTGGGCAAGGTTGAAGGCGTCGTTCCAGAGCCGCGCCTCCAGATGGCTCTCCATCTTCGGCAGGTAGAAGTAGGGGCCCTTGCCCTTGTCCAGCTGCCGCCGCCCGCAGTGGAACAGGTACAGCCCGAAGTCGAACAGCGAGGCCGACATCGGCTTGCCGTCCACCAGGACGTGCTTCTCCTCCATGTGCCAGCCGCGCGGGCGGACCACGATCGTGGCCAGCTCCTCGTCGGGCTTGAGCGCGTAGCTCTTGCCGGTGGTCGGGTCGGTGAAGTCGATGGTCCGGTCGAGGGCGTCGCGCAGGTTCAGCTGCCCCTCGATCATGTTGGTCCACAGCGGCGTGTTGGCGTCCTCGAAGTCGGCCAGCCACACCTTGGCGCCGGAGTTCAGCGCGTTGATCGTCATCTTCCGGTCGGTGGGGCCGGTGATCTCGACCCGGCGGTCCACCAGGCCGGGCGCGGGCGGGGCGACCCGCCAGGAGGGGTCCTCGCGGACGTGCGCGGTCTCGGGGAGGAAGTCCAGCGTCCCGCCCGCCGACAGCCGCTCCTGGCGTTCGGCGCGCGCCCGCAGCAGCTCCTCGCGCCGCGCGCCGAACTCGCGCTGGAGCGCGGCCAGCAGGCCCAGCGCGCCGGGCGTGAGGATCTCGTCGTAGCGGTCGTTCAGGGGCCCGGTGACCTCGATGCCCTCCGGCACCTCGGGTGCAGCCATCGTCTGCCCTTCTTTCGTATCGTGAAAACTCACTTCTGTTATGTGGAGAAAGCTACTCGTCCGTTCAGTTGCCGGTCAAAGGGGGCGGCTGGACACGCCCTTACCCGCTGCGTCCCCTCGCCACCATCGGTCACGCGGTGTTCGCGGACGGGCGAGGACGGCGAGGGTGAAGGAGCGCCGCCCGACGGCGGCGGCCGGATAGGGGCGCGCGAGGTGGGGATGCCCGCGGCGTGGGAATAATCGAGTGACCCGGGGACCGCTTCGTGAGACGATCGCCGGGAAGAAGCGGCCGCTCAGCGGCGTTCTACAGAGGACATATGACGCACTCTTTCTCTGAAGACCACCAGCCTCGGACCCCGGCCCCGTTCGACGACGAGCCGATGACCGGGGACCTCGATCTGGAGGACCGCCGGGCGCTGCGGCGCGTGGCGGGACTGTCCACCGAACTCACCGACGTCACCGAGGTCGAGTACCGCGCCCTGCGGCTCGAACGCGTCGTGCTCATCGGCGTGTGGACCGACGGCACCGCCGAGGCGGCCGAGAACTCGCTGCGCGAGCTGGCGCTGCTGGCCGAGACCGCAGGTTCGCAGGTGCTCGAGGGCATGATCCAGCGGCGCAGCAGGCCCGACCCGGCGAGCTTCATCGGCGCGGGCAAGGCCGCCGAACTGCGCGACGTGGTGATCGCGACCGGCGCCGACACCGTCATCTGCGACGGCGAGCTGTCCCCGAGCCAGCTGCGGCACCTGGAGGAGACCGTCGGGGTCAAGGTCATCGACCGGACCGCGCTGATCCTGGACATCTTCGCCCAGCACGCCAAGAGCCGCGAGGGCAAGGCGCAGGTCGAGCTGGCCCAGCTGGAGTACCTGCTGCCGCGGCTGCGCGGCTGGGGCGGCAACCTGTCCCGGCAGGTCGGCGGACGCGCCGCGGGCGGCGTGGGCATCGGCGGCCGCGGCCCCGGCGAGACCAAGATCGAGCTGGACCGGCGCCGCATCCGCGCGCGCATGGCCAAGCTGCGCCGCCAGATCGCCGAGATGGCCAAGTCGCGCGACACCAAGCGCGGCGAGCGGCGTCGCAACGAGGTGCCCGCCGTGGCCATCGCCGGCTACACCAACGCCGGCAAGTCGTCGCTGCTCAACCGGCTCACCGGCGCCGGGGTGCTGGTGGAGGACGCGCTGTTCGCCACCCTCGACCCCACGGTGCGGCGCGCGCGGACGCCCGGCGGCCGCACCTACACGCTGGCCGACACGGTCGGGTTCGTCCGGCACCTGCCGCACCAGCTCGTCGAGGCGTTCCGCTCCACCCTGGAGGAGGTCGCCGACGCCGACCTGATCCTGCACGTGGTGGACGGCTCCGACGCCGAGCCCGAGGCGCAGATCGACGCGGTCCGCGAGGTGCTGCGCGAGATCGGCGCCGACCGCATCCCGGAGCTCGTCGTGATCAACAAGGCGGACGCCGCCGACGACCTCACCCTGGCCCGGCTGCGCCGCCGCGAGCCGCACAGCGTCGTCGTCTCCGCCCGCACCGGCGCCGGGATCGACGAGCTGCGCGCCGCGATCGAGGTCCGGCTGCCCAAGCTGGACCGCGAGCTGCGGGTCCTCGTGCCGTACGACCGCGGCGACCTGGTCGCCCAGGTCCACAGGCGGGGCGAGGTGCTCAAGCAGGAGCACACCGCCGAGGGCACCGTCCTGCACGCCCGCGTCCCGGTCGACCTGGCCGCCGAACTGGCGCGCTTCGAGGAGCTGGCGCCGACCCCGTGACGCCGTGACCCCGTGAGGGACGCCGTGCCGGACGGACGCGCCGCCCTGGCGTCGAGGGCGGCTGTCCGGAAATGGCGGGTAACGAATTTCTCGTTTCGGCGGATGGACGAGACGGGGATGCGGTACCTTGTCCGCAGGCAGCGTCGTGAGCCGCGCCGGCGGCGGACGCCTCCATAGTCGTTCCGTAATATCGGCTTCGTGGCGGCCGAATCGGGGTCGTCTGGTCGCCGAACGGTGACAGGTTCGCCAATCCGCTTGACGGTTCCGCCGAACCCCGTACCGTCGTATCACTAGGGGCTGGTGAGGCGTCGATGCGGTGCGGACAGGTATTGCATGGCTTATCGGGCGATATGCGAATTTTGTCCGGTTATCGGACCTCGGTGAGCCGTCCGCGCGTCCGCCTCGCGCCGCCCCCGGCCCGTCGCCTCTCCCCGGGAACCCGCGCCGCGACGTCGGCGGCGGCCACCCGGTGGTTGTCGGCCGGGCCGTCAGTGCACTACCGTGACGAAACCGATATCTGCGGTCTCGTTGCTCATGGCGATCGACCGATCGCCCAACCCTCCAGCGGTGAGTCGCCGGCACCCAGTCGGCGTTTCGGATCGAGAGCAGGTGGCCTTCTCCATGGCGTCCCGTTCCGCGCCGGACGGCGCGATACCCCCTCCGGGTCGGTGACCCGATGACGGTTCGGCTGTTGACGAACATCGGCAGGCTCTGGACGGGCACCGACGTCTGCAGCAACGCCGCCGTTCTCATCCACGACGACCGGATCGTGTGGGCAGGCCCGGCGGCCGACCTGCCCCAGAGCGTGCCCGGCGTCATCGACGACATCGTGGACGTCGACCATGTGGAGAACCTCGGCGGCGGCCTGGTCACACCCGGGCTGATCGACGCCCACTCGCACCCCGTCTACGCGGGCAACCGCTGGGCCGAGCTGGCCATGCGCACCAGCGGCTCGTCCCATTCGGCGATCGCGGCGGCGGGCGGCGGGGTCAACTCCACGGTCACCGTGACCCGCGGCACCGACCCCTGGACGCTGTGCAACGGCGTCCGCGAGCGGCTGCGCCAGTGGATCCTCGCGGGCACCACCACCGTCGAGGCCAAGACCGGCTACCACCTCACCCGCGACGGCGAACTGGCCGACATCCGGATGCTGCGCTCGCTGGAGGGCGAGCCGTCCATGCCGCGCATCCACGCCACGTTCCTCGCCGCGCACATCCTGCCGCCGGAGTTCTTCGGCCGCCGCCGGGACTACATCGACGCCGTCCGGCTGTGGGCCGCCGACGCCGCCGCGGCGGGCGCCGACAGCCTCGACGTCTACTGCGACGAGGGCCACTTCACCGCCGACGAGGCCCGCATCCTGCTGCTCACCGGCAAGCGCGCCGGCCTCAAGGCCCGCATGCACGCCTGCGCCAACGAGCGCATCGGCGCCGCGCAGGTCGCCGCCGAGGTCGGCTGCGCCTCCGCCGACCTGCTCAACCACGCCAGCGACGACGACATCAAGGCCCTCGCGCACGCCGGGGTCACCGCCACCGTCTGCCCGGGCAGCTCGCTCAACACCTCGCGTCCCCCGGCGCCGGTCCGCGCCATGCTGGACCGCGGCGTCACCGTCGCCCTCGGCACCGACCACAACCCCGGCCAGTGCGGGATCACCTCGATGCCGCTGGTCATCGGCCTGGCCGTGGCGATGTACGGGCTCAGCGTCACCGAGGCCCTGCGCGCCGCCACCCTCGGCGGCGCGGCCGCGCTGCGCCTCGGCGACCGCGGATCCCTGGCCCCGGGGATGCTGGCCGACATCGTCCTGTGGGACGCCGACCACGAGGGCGCCTTCGCCTGGGCCTTCGGGCTGCGCGCCCTGCGCGTGTGGAGGGGCGGCGTCCCCGTCCAGTCCTGAACGCGCGGGGACGCGCCGCCGCGTCGCGCGCTCCTGCCGCCGGAGCGCGCCGGGCGCGCCCGGCGGGGGAGTCACGCCGTGGACCTCATGCTGCCCGACCTGAGCCCGCGGTTGCAGGCCGACCACGGCATGTTCTCACCCGACCGCGTCGACGCAGGCATGCGCATTCTGCTGGAATCCGCGCCTCCCAGCGGCCGGCCGTTCGACATCGGCTTCATCCTGTGCCGCGGGCCGGGGGACTACTGCCGTACGCGCCCGCCGTAACACGCGGAAACATGCGCGCCACACCGCCGAACGGACCAGAGGAGTAGCCTCGCCCCATGGCCAGTGCGGTTGCGGTCGTCACAGACTCCACTGCCTACCTCCCCCCGGGGCTCGCCGAACGCCAGGGCATCACCGTCGTGCCGCTGCAGGTCGTCATCGGCGGCACGGTGCGGGACGAAGGGCAGATCACCACCGCCGAGACGGCACGGGCTCTCAAGGAGTGGCACCCCGTCACCACGTCCCGCCCGTCGCCCGAACGCTTCGCGCACGCGTTCAAGGCCGCCGCCGGGGGCGGGGCGCGGGCCGTCGTCTCCGTCCACCTGTCCGCGGCCATGTCCGGCACCGTGGAGGCCGCGCGGCTGGCCGCCGAGGACGCCCCCGTGCCCGTCCGCGTCGTCGACACCGGCGCCATCGGCCTCGGCCTCGGCTTCGCCGCCCTGTCGGCCGCCGCGGCCGCGCAGCGCGGTGCCGACGCCGACGAGGTCGCGGACGCAGCCAGCCGCCGCGCCCGCCTGTCCCGCTCCCTGTTCTACGTCGACACCCTGGAGCACCTGCGCCGCGGCGGCCGCATCGGCGCCGCCGCCACCCTGCTCGGCTCGGCCCTCATGGTCAAACCTCTGCTGGGCATCGTGGACGGCCGCATCGTCCCCGTGGAGAAGGTGCGCACCGCGTCCCGGGCGGTCGCCCGCCTGGAGGAGCTGGCCGTCGACTTCGCCGGCGACCGCCCCGTCGACGTCGGCGTCCAGCACCTGTCCGCCGCGCACCGCGCGGAGGCCCTCGCCGCCCGCCTGCGCGACCGCATCCCACGGGTCGGGGACGTCCACGTCGGCGAGGTCGGTCCCGTGATCGGCGCCCACGTCGGCCCCGGCATGCTCGGCGTGGTCATCGCCCCGCACCTCTGACGGCGAGTTGTCCACAATTCGCGCGAGGTCTGTGGCGGCGTCCGCCGCGCACTTAACGTCAGACCTCATGAGCGACCTGTCACCTCCACCCGCCGCGTACTCGCGCTCCTCCCCGCGTCGCCCCGCCGACCGTCCCTCCGTCACGTCGGCAGGGCAGAGGACGAACGCACGCGTCGTGTCCGCGGGCCGCACGACGGCGCAGGGGCGTCCTGACCGACGCGAAGCGCCCTCTGCCGACGTCCCTGTCAACGGTGATGCGACGGCCAGGGGAGCGACGGTGGAAGACGCGCAGGCGACACCGCCGCGGCAGCCGGATGAGGCCGTGGCGGCCGGTGCCGCGACCCGCGTCTCGCGGATACTGGGGGCCGCGCGTCCCAAGGCCGAAGCGCCGCGGGCCCGCCCCGAAGACGCCATGGGCGGAAGACGGATCGCCGACGTGCTGGGACGTCTCGATCCCGGCGCGGGAGGTCTTCGCGCGCTCGTCGTGGTCGGGCTGGTCGCGGCGCTCGTCGGCGCGGGATACCTCTGGATGGCGCGCCCGCGCCCGATCGCGGAGGCCGGGGCGCAGCCGACGCTGGTCGCGGGCTCCGCACCGTCCGCCGCGGCCTCCGGACAGGGCGGCCCGGTGATGGTGCACGTGTACGGCAAGGTCAGGCGGCCCGGCGTGGTCACCCTGCCCGGCGGGTCCAGGGTGGCGGACGCGATCAACGCTGCGGGGGGAGTGCGGCGCGGTGCCGGCACGGGGACGCTGAACCTCGCCCGCAAGCTCGTGGACGGCGAGCAGATCGCCGTCGGGGTGCGCGCGCCGTCCGCCGTTCCGGCGCCGAACGCCTCGCCCGGGGCGTCCTCCGCCGCCGGGGCGCCGCTCGACCTCAACACGGCGACCGTGGAGCAGCTGGACCGGCTTCCCGGGGTCGGTCCCGTCCTCGCCCAACGCATCGTGGACTATCGCACCCGGCACGGCGGGTTCCGGTCCGTCGAGCAGCTCCGGGAGGTCTCCGGGATCGGCGAGCGGCGCTTCGCCGACCTCAGGAGCATGGTCCGCGTATGACCCCGCGGCAGGGCCATGACCTGCGGCTGGTCGCTCCGGCGATCGCCGCCTGGACCGCCGCGGCGATCGCGATCGGCGCCGGACGGGCGGCCGCGTACGGCATCGCCGGCGCCGCCGTCGCCGCGATCGCGTTCGTCCGTCGACGAGGCGACGCGGGCCGCTGGTGCACGCTGGCGTTGACCTGCGCCGCGGCGTCGGCCGTCGGCGTGGGCCTGCGGGCCGCGGCCGTCGAATCCGGCCCGGTGCGGGACCTCGCCCGGTCGGGAGGCCATGCCACGGTCGAGGCGGTCGTGACGGCCGACCCCGAGTGGGGGTCCGGACGGCGGTTCCTCCTCGTGCGAATGCGCGCCCAGACCGTCGACGCGCGGGGACGGCGGACGAGGGTGCGCGTACCGATTCTGGCGATGGCGTTCGATCGGCGCTGGAGCGGCCTGCTGCCCGGCCAGCGGGTGCGGTTCACCGGCCGGTTCGCCCCGCCGCGACGCGCCGAGCTGCTGGCCGCCGTGGTCGTGGTACGCGGCCCGCCGACCGTGCTGGGGCCCGCCTCGGCCGTCCAGCGGGCCGCCGAGCATGTGCGGGGGAGGCTGCGCCTGGCCGTGGCCCGGCTGCCGAGCGACCAGCGCGGCGTCCTGCCGGGCATGGTCGTGGGCGACACCTCCCGGCTCGACGCGCGGCTCGCCGACGACTTCCGGACCGCCGGGCTCACCCACCTGCTCGTGGTGTCCGGGTCGAACCTGGCGATCGTGGTCGGCGCGGTGCTGGGCCTGTGCCGGCTGGTCGGGCTGGGGCACCGCGGCACGCCGCTGGTCGCGGCCCTGGCCGTACCGGTGTTCGTGGTCGTCGCCCGTCCGGAGCCCAGCGTGCTGCGCGCCACGGTCATGGGGCTGATCGGCCTGCTGGCGCTGGCCGTCGGGCGACGGCGGCAAGGGCTGCCCGCGCTGTGCGCCGCGGTGCTGCTGCTCATACTGATCGACCCGGCGCTCGCCCGCTCGTACGGGTTCGCGCTGTCGGTGCTGGCGACGGCCGGGCTGCTGATCCTCGCCCCGCCCTGGCGGGAGCGGCTGCGGCGCCGCCTTCCGGGGCCGCTGGCCGACGCCGTGGCCGTCGCGGCGGCCGCCCAGGTCGCCGTCGCACCGGTCCTCGTGATGCTGTCCGGCGAGGTCGGCGTGGTGGCCGTCCTGGCGAACCTGCTCGCGGCCCCCGCGGTGGCGCCCGCCACGCTGCTCGGCGCCGCCGCGGCTCTGGTCGCGCTGGTCTGGCCGCAGGCGGCCCAGGTCGTCGCGTGGCCCGCGGGCTTGGCGGTCGGCTGGATCATCTGGGTCGCGCGGACGGCGGCGGACCTGCCGTACGCGACCATCCCCTGGCGGGCGGGCGGCCTGGGCGCGTTGTCGCTGCTCGCCGCGGGCGGTTGTGCCGCGCTGATCCTGCGGTTTCGCCGCATCCGGCTCGTCGCGGCGGCGGCCATGGCGGGCCTGCTGGTCGCGGTCGTCGTACTGCGCGTCCTGTCGCCGGGCTGGCCCCCGCAGGGTTGGATGATGGTCGCCTGCGACGTCGGTCAGGGAGACGCCATCGTGCTGTCGGCGGCGCCCGGCCGCGCCGTCGTGGTGGACACCGGCCCTGAGCCCCGCCCCGTGGACGCCTGCCTGGACCGTCTCGGCATCCGCGAAGTCCCGCTGCTCGTCCTCACCCACCCTCACGCCGATCACGTCAACGGCATCGACGGCGTCCTGGACGGCCGCAGGCTGCACACAGTGCTGACGACGCCCCTCGGCACGGGCCGCGAGGCCCGTCCCGCCCTCACCCCGGCAGCACAGGCGCCCCGCGCCGCAAATCCAGGCGCCCCGACACCTGCCCTTAACCCACCACCGCATTCGACGCTCACCGCCCAGACGGCCGACCACCTCAAGGACGCCGTTCCGCAGCCCCCACCCCGCCTTGCGACGGGCACGACCACCTGCCCACAACGCGGCGCTGCGGTTTATGCGGTAGAGGCGACCGCCACCATGGCGTCGCCGGCGGGGTTCACCCCGGCCGCCTCCGGTCTTCGTGCGCCGTCGGTGGTGCGGTCAGGTGATGGGAGCGGGGCCGTGCTGCGGCCTGCGGCGGCCGGACAGCGTTGGCAGATCGACGGGCTGACCCTGACGGTGCTGGGGCCCGACGGTACCGGCCCCAAGCTGACCTCGCAGGACGACGGCTCGGCCGTCAACAACGCCAGTGTCGTGCTCGTGGCTCAGCGCCAAGGGTTCAGCGCCCTGCTCGCCGGAGACATCGAACCCGAGGCCCAGCGCGCCCTCCAGGGCGTCGTGCCGCCGGTGCAGGTGCTCAAGGTGCCGCACCACGGGTCCCGCAAGCAGGAGCCGAACTTCCTCGCCGCGACGCGCGCCGCCATTTCGGTCATCTCCGTCGGACGCGGCAACGACTACGGCCACCCGTCCACGGCCACCACGGAGATGCTGCGCCGACTGGGCATGCGCGTCCACCGCACCGACCAGGACGGAGACATCGCCGTCGTCCGCACCGCCTCCGGCGGCCTCGCCGTGGTGACTCGCCGCTGACGGTCACTCAAGATCGCAGCTACATTCCCGCGTCGTGCGGGCGGTGGGTGCGGTGGTGTGTCGCACACCGGCGCTGCACTGAAGGTGCGGAACGCGCTGCGCGACCTTCACCTCGTCACCGAGCCGTTCACCCGACTTCAACTGGTACTTCGGCCTACGAGGACGCTCTGGGAGGTGCACGGCGTTGTGGTGCGGCCGACGTCCTTGGCGGGGGAGGAGCGTGAGAGTGGCGTCGGCCTGTGTCGTACGGCTGTCGCGTCGGTGCGGGGGTTCGGGGTTTGGCGGGGGTGGCGTGGGGAGGGGGCGGGGCGTGGCATGCTGCTGGGGTGTCGGCTGAAGCCCTGAATCTGATCGTCGGAGACGAAGAGCTGCTCGTGGAGCGGGCGGTCGGCGAGATCGTGGCGCAGGCGCGGGCCGCCGATCCGGAGGTCGAGGTGATCGACCTGGTGCCGGGCGCGCTGGAGCCGGGGCGGCTGGCCGAGCTGACCTCGCCGTCGCTGTTCGGCGGCGGCAAGGTGCTGGTGCTGCGCTCCGCCCAGGATCTCGGCAAGGACCTGATCGCGGAGGTCCTCGACTATGCCAAGCGGCCCGCCGAGGACGTCGTGCTGGCGGCCGTGCACCACGGCGGGGCCAAGGGCAAGGCGCTGGTGGAGGGGCTCACCAAGCTCAAGGCCCGCAAGATCGCCTGCCCGAAGATCACCAAGATGGGGGACCGGATCGCGTTCGTCCGCGAGGAGATCCGGCGGTCGGGCGGCAAGGTGTCGCAGGACGCGGCGCGCTCCCTGATCGACGCCGTCGGCACCGACCTGCGGGAGCTGGCCGCGGCGTGCAGCCAGCTCGTCGCCGACACCGGCGGCAAGGTGGACGACGCGGCCGTCGCGCGCTACTACCGGGGGCGCGCCGAGGTCAGCGGTTTCACCGTGGCCGACAAGGCGATCGAGGGGCAGCTCGCCGACGCGCTGGAGCAGCTGCGCTGGGCCCTGGCCACCGGCGTCGCGCCGGTGCTGATCGTCAGCGCGCTCGCCCAGGGCGTGCGGGGGCTGGCCAAGGTCGGCGGGGCGCCCCGGGGCGCGCGGGGCGCGGCGCTGGCCAAGGAGCTCGGCATGCCGCCGTGGAAGATCGAGCGCGTGCAGCGGCAGCTGCGCGGCTGGTCCGGCAACGGCGTGGCGCGCGCGCTCAGCGTGGTCGCCGAGGCCGACGCGCAGGTCAAGGGCGGCGCGGCCGACCCGGTCTACGCCCTGGAGAAGGCCGTCGCCGACATCGTCGCCGCCCGCGCGATCCGCTGACCGTTCAGTCGGGGAAGGTCAGGTATTCGGGCGGAACGGCGTCGACGAGCCAGACGCCGTTGGGCGTCACGCGGAACTCGTGGCCGTCGGCGGCCATGCGGGCGGCGTCGACGACGAGGACGACGGGGCGGCCGCGGCGGGAGCCGACGCGTTCGGCGGTCGCGCGGTCGGGGGACAGGTGGACGGCGTGCCGCCTCATGCGGCGCAGGCCGTCACGGCGGATGGCGGCGACGAACCGGGGCGCCGTGCCGTGGTACAGGCGCGGCGGCGGGGGCGTGACCGGAAGATCGAGGTCGACGTCGACCGAATGACCCTGGTGGGCGCGGATGCGGCGGCCGGTGTCGTCGAAGGCGTACCGCCGCTTGTCGTTGACGGCCACCACGTGCTCGAGCTCGGCGCGGGTGACGGGGAAGCCGTGGCGGGCGGCGGCCGACAGCAGCTCGTCGACGTCCACCCAGCCGTGCCGGTCCAGGGTGATCCCGATGTCCTCGGGGCGGTGCCGCAGATGGCGGGCCAGGTACTTGGAGATCTCGACGGTGCGGCGTTCGTCCACGGTCGTCACGACGCCGCGGCCCGGCGCGGACCGCGGCGTCGCACAGGCACGGAAGCTACTTGGCGGAGGCCTGCAGGGCGGCGGCCTGCTTGGCGATCGCCGACTTGCGGTTGGCGGCCTGGTTCTTGTGGATGACGCCCTTGCTGACGGCCTTGTCCAGCTTGCGAGCGGCGTGCCGCTGCAGCGCGATCGCCTTCTCGACGTCGCCGGCCTCGGCGGCCTCGCGGAACTTGCGGATCGCCGTCTTCAGCTCGGACTTGACGGCCTTGTTGCGCAGGCGGCGCTTCTCGTTCTGCTTGTTCCGCTTGATCTGGGACTTGATGTTAGCCACGTCGTAGTGCCTCAGCTTGGTTGCGATGCTTCGCCTGCCCATGTCAAACGGACAGGCTCCGACGAAAGGGTTGGACGGGGGCGACGGTGCCCCAGGGCACGACGCTACGCCACACGCAGTCGCACAGCTTATCAATCAGCGCCGTCCCCCCAAAACCGAGCGCGGCCCGGTGCACCGAGCACGCCGCCCGGCATGGGACCATGGAATACGGCATCATCTGCCGCATCCATGTCCACCAGTGAGCTTGCGAACGGACGCCGGTGCCTGAGCCGAACAAGACCGATCCCGCGATCATCCGGAACTTCTGCATCATCGCGCACATCGACCACGGCAAGTCGACGCTCGCCGACCGCATGCTGCAGCTGACCGGGGTGGTCGAGGAGCGCCAGATGCGCGCCCAGTACCTGGACCGCATGGACATCGAGCGCGAGCGCGGCATCACGATCAAGAGCCAGGCGGTCCGGCTGCCGTGGACCGGCCCCGACGGCCGCGACTACGTCCTCAACCTCATCGACACCCCCGGCCACGTGGACTTCTCCTACGAGGTGTCCCGGTCGCTGGCGGCGTGCGAGGGCGCCGTGCTGCTGGTCGACGCGGCGCAGGGGATCGAGGCGCAGACGCTGGCCAACCTGTACCTGGCGCTGGAGGCCGATCTGCACCTGATCCCGGTGCTCAACAAGATCGACCTGCCCGCGGCCCAGCCCGACCGGTACGCCGAGGAGCTCGCGGGGATCATCGGCTGCGACCCGTCCGACGTGCTGCGGGTCAGCGGCAAGACCGGCGAGGGCGTGCCCGAGCTGCTCAACCGGATCGTGGAGACGGTGCCGGCGCCGGTCGGGGACCCCGACGGCCCGGCCCGGGCGCTGATCTTCGACTCGGTGTACGACACCTACCGCGGCGTGGTCACGTACGTGCGGATCGTCGACGGGCACCTGTCGCGGCGCGAGAAGAGCCTGATGATGTCGACCGGCGCGGCGCACGAGACCCTGGAGGTCGGGGTGATCTCGCCCGAGCCCAAGCCGGTGGAGGGGCTCGGCGTCGGCGAGGTCGGCTACCTGATCACCGGGGTGAAGGACGTGCGGCAGGCGCGCGTCGGCGACACCGTCACCACGGCGTCCAACCCGGCCCCCGAGCCGCTGGGCGGGTACCAGGACCCCAAGCCGATGGTGTACTCCGGGCTGTATCCGGTGGACGGCGACCAGTACCCCGAGCTGCGCGACGCCCTGGACAAGCTGCGCCTCAACGACGCCGCGCTGATCTACGAGCCGGAGACCTCGGCCGCGCTGGGCTTCGGGTTCCGCTGCGGCTTCCTGGGCCTGCTGCACATGGAGATCGTCCGGGAGCGGCTGGAGCGCGAGTTCGACCTGTCGCTGATCGCCACGGCGCCCAACGTGATCTACCGCGTGGTGATGGAGAACGGCGCCGAGCACGTGGTCACCAACCCCAGCGAGTTCCCCGAGGGCAAGGTCAAGTCGGTGTACGAGCCGGTGGTGCGGGCCACGATCCTCACCCCGAGCGAGCACATCGGCGCGATCATGGAGCTGTGCCAGGGGCGGCGCGGCACCCTGCAGGGGATGGACTACCTGTCGGAGAACCGGGTCGAGATCCGCTACACGCTGCCCCTCGCCGAGATCATCTTCGACTTCTTCGACCAGCTGAAGTCGCGCACCCGCGGCTACGCCTCGCTGGACTACGAGCCGAGCGGGGAGCAGGAGGCCGACCTGGTCAAGGTGGACATCCTGCTGCAGGGCGAGTCGGTGGACGCGTTCAGCCAGATCGTGCACCGCGACAAGGCCCGCGAGTACGGGGTCATGATGACCGGCAAGCTCAAGGAGCTCATCCCGCGGCAGCAGTTCGAGGTGCCGATCCAGGCGGCGATCGGCTCCCGCATCATCGCCCGCGAGAACATCCGCGCCATCCGCAAGGACGTGCTCGCCAAGTGCTACGGCGGCGACATCTCCCGTAAGCGCAAGCTGCTGGAGAAGCAGAAGGAAGGCAAGAAGCGGATGAAGACGATCGGCCGCGTCGACGTCCCGCAGGAGGCCTTCGTCGCCGCCCTGTCCACGGGCGAGTCGTCGTCCGACAAGGGCAAGAAGTAGGCGGACGCGAGCGCCGTGCCCCTCCCCGCGGGGAAAGGGGCGGGCGCGGCGTGCCCTGCGCCCGGTGCCCCGCAGGTCCCGACGCGAGGCTCAACGCCCAGATTCCTTCATGGAATCGCGTCAAAATGGCAAAGCGGTGGTGACGGAGTGTTCACGCAAAGACACTGGGCGTTGTGACCCATACGTTGCTGCATCAGGTCCTCGTCTCCGACCTGGTGGTCCCGATCGGACTCGCGGAGACGGAGGACCAGGAGTCGCTCACGGGGTTCGGCGCCCGGCTGGCGGACGACACCTGGCTGCGCTCCGACCTGATGGTGTTCCGCAAGGAGCAGGCCAGGGACGGTCTGTGGTACATCGACGGCGGGCCGCTGCTGGCCGTCGAGGTCGCCTCGGACGCCTCCCGCAGGGCCGACCTCGGCCGCAAGAAGGAGCTGTACGAGCGGTTCGGGGTGCCGTCGTACTGGGTGGTCGACCTCAGAGAGGACGAACCCGAGGTCCAGGTGTTCGAGCTCGACGACCACGGCCGGTACGTCGAGCGGGCCCGTGTGACACGGGGCCGGACCTGCAGGTTGACCCGGCCGTTCCCCATCGAGCTCGCCCCCGACGCCATCTTCGACCGGCTGCCGCGCCGACCCGCCCCGAGGAGGAGAGCCACCGTGTCCGACCAGGCAGGAACGCACCGCTCCGGCCCCGATCTGCCGCACTGCGAGGAGCCGATCCTCGTCGACGCCTTCGGCCACCGCTGGCCGACGGGCGCCGAGAAGGTGGAGCTGTGGGACGGCTGCCCCGTGTTCTACGGAGAGTGGGACGAACGGGACGTCGAGATCGCCCAGCGCGCCTACCCGGGGCGCGTCGTCCGCCTGGACCAACCGCCCGGCGAACCCGGCACCATGACGGTCCTGCCCGGGCCCGGCACCGTGCCGCACCCCCGCGGCCACGGCTGAGCGCACGGCAGGACGGCCGAGCCCCCGCGGCCGAAGCCCGCAGCACCGGCCGCGGGGGCGTCCGGGCCGCTTCCCCGGTCGGCCCTCGATGCTTGATCGGCGCCTACTTGAGCAGGGGCCAGGCGACGAACGGCGGCACGCGGCGGAACTCGCCGCGGTTGGCGGCGCGCGCCGCGTACACCAGGAACACGACCGTGACGGCGGTGAAGGCCAGCGGCACCCAGATCAGCGCGTCGACCGCCAGCGACAGCAGCCCCACGACCAGCCAGACGGCGAGGGCCGCGAGAGCCATGTTGAGGGCCTGCGCGGCGTGCCGCCGGACGAACGGGGAGCGGCCCTTGCCGACGAGGACGACCAGCGGCGCGATCCCGCCGACCAGGAACTGGCCCACGTAGGCCATCAGCGCCCAGTTCTTGTCGTCGGGGCCGACCGGGCCCTGAGGGAAGCCGTGGTGGCCCGGCATCGCGCCGGGCGGGACGGGATGGCGGCCGTAGCCGGGAGACGGCGGAGGCCCGTAGGCCATGGCGGGAGTCCTCTCCGAATCCGCGTGCGTGCTCTTGGCGAAACCGTGTGACCCTTTTGACGCCGCGAGCGCCCGCGGGGTTCCTTCCCGCCCCCGTCCCGCCGCGGTCGGCCGGTGCGCACCGCCGGGTCAGGGCCGCCAGAGCACGGCCGTCGGGGCGGCCTGCGTCACGGTGACCGACCCGGTCCACCGGACGGCGGACGCGCCGGGCAGGTAGGAGCGGTTGAGGAAGAACCCCCGGTTGATCGCGGTGACGGTGGCGGGCGCGCCGTTGTCGCCGGCCCCGACCGGCTGCCGGATCGCCTCGATGGAGGCGATGTCGTCGACCGTCGCGCCGGCGGGCAGCTCCACGGTCGTGGCGGCGGCGCCGTCGCGCTCCACCGACCAGGACGGCCGACCGTGGTCGGAGCGGTACAGCACCGACGGGTCGCGCTTGAGCCGCACGCCCAGCGACACCCCGGGCGCGGAGCCGGCGCCGGAGGGGGCGCCGGTCTGCTTGACGAACTCGGCGAACAGGTAGGTGCGCTGGTCGCCGACCTCCGGGGTGGCCGGGTCGGACGGGTGCTCGATGCGGCCCTCGCGGACCATCTCCTGCGCCATGACCCGGTACGTCCAGGGCTCCCGGTCCATGACGGCCTCGCGGGCGCGGCCGGCGGGCAGGGCGCCGGAGACGTCGGGCAGGAACCGCAGCGCCGCGTCGGGCGTGATCGTGTCGCACACCATGTTGTTGTCGGTGCAGGTCTGCAGGACGGGGTGGTCGCCCTCGTACCGGCCGCGGAACGGCAGCGTCCGGTGCTCCGGGCCCTGGTAGGCGCCGGTGCCGTCTACCCGCCGGCCCTTCTCGTCGACCTCGACCCGGTAGACCCATTCGATGTCGGTGGTGCGGCCCCAGCGGGCCATGAGGGCGGGGGTGTCGGTGCCGCCGTCCTCGTTGCTCCACACCAGCGAGTACTCCAGGACGCGGTGTCCCGGGACGGACGCGGCACGCGACTCGTGCCAGGCGACCAGCGGGGTGTCGGTGCGGGCGTTCTGGTAGGCGTCGCCGAGCTCCGGCAGGGCGCGTCCGACGATGATCGGGGCGTGCCGCAGGACGGTTTGGTCGGCGCCCGCGCGCGGCACGCGCACTCGGGGGTGCAGCAGCGTGACGGTCCGCGCGGCGGGGGCGCTGCCGCGTCCGAAACGCAGCGTCACGCGGTGCCGCCCGGCCGTGACCCGGCCGAGGCCGAGGCTGCGCGGGGTGGGGTCGGCGGACGGGACGACCACGTCGGTGACGTGCCGACCGTCCACGGACACCGACACCACGGCGGCTTCGGCGCCCGTGCGGTCCCAGGACACGCCGGGGGCGACGGCGCTGAAGCCGATCACGGCTTCGCCGCCCCGGGCGGCGGTGAACGTCAGGGAGCGGGCGGGACCGCCCCGGCGGACGGTGATGGCTGCGGACGCCGAGGCCGAGGCGGCCGGGACGGCAGTCAGCGCGGCGCCGACCAGGACGGCGGCGCCGGTGAGACCGGCGGCGAGACACACGCGGCTGTTCATGACCGGGGACGGTAAGCGGCGCGCGTTGCCTTTCGGTGAAGGGCCGGTCCCGCGAGGATGTCGGGCTCGTTGAGACCGGTTCCGGCCAATGCGCGGACGCGTCGCCACGACAGGGCGCCCGGTGCGCTCAGCGGCAGCCGCTGAAGAGGAGAGGGTCCCGGAGGGCGGCGCCGGCGAACCGTTCGCCCTCCCCCGCGCACGGATAGAGGGTCAGGCCCAGCGCGGGCAGGACGTGCAGGCCGCTTCGGACCACCACCTCGTGGCCGAGGTCGCGGAACAGGGTGACGACGTCGCGGGCGGGTTCGTCGAGCAGGTCGATGCCGTCGAGACGGACCCGCAGCTCGGGATTGCCGCCCCACCCGTGGCGGCGCTCGCCGTGGATCTCGCCGATCCGCTCCACGCCGTCGTGGCCGCGCTTGGTGGACAGCGAGAGGCTGCCGCGGCCGACGCGCACGCTGCGCGTCCCGTCCCAGCCGCACACGAACGAGGGGACGGGCGCGGGGGTGCGGCAGCGTTCGGCCACGGCGGTCAGCGTCGCCCAGGCGTCCTGCGCGGTCGTGGTGAACAGCAAAGTGGCGTCCGGCAGCAGGGCGCCGCGGCCCGGCTGCAGCGTCACCACGAACGGCGGCACCCGCCCCGGGAACCGCGCGGGATCGGGCTCGCGGAGCGTGACCAGCCCTTCCCAGGCGACCGGCTCGTCCACCGCGAACCAGGTGACCTGGGCCTCGACGCCCAGTTCGGCGAACGTCCGGTCGGTCAGCGCCTCGTCGACGCGCAGCCGCAGCGCGCTCGCCGTCTCGGCCAGGCGACGCGCCCACCACGCCGGCTCGGGGTCGTCGCGGCCGCCCGCGCTCCACACGACGCCGGGCCCGCCCAGGTCGGCGTGCTCCTCCGTCCCGTCCTCGTCGACGACCACCGAGCGCCATCCGTCCGAATCCCCCCGCAGCAGCACCCGGACCGGCACCCGGCCCCGCCTCGTCGCCCCGTGGTCGCGCACGCGCCGACTCTATCCAGGGTGATCGCGTCGCGGCTCCGCATCCGCCGACCTCGCCGCCGGCACGACACGGCGGCGATCCCCGGGCGGGCGTCGTCCGGTCGGTAGGGTCGGGGGACCGGCCGACCGGCGGCGTGGGACGACAAGGGAGGGCGCGCCGTGACCCACTCCGAACACGTGACGTTGTCTCCGGAGGAGCGGGAGACGGTGCACGGCGCCGTGCGGGCGCTGCGGGCCGCCGCTCCCCACGGGTGGGAGCACATGGAGTTCGTGTTCCGCGCCACCGTCGGCATCGACAGCTCGACGCTGCAGGTCGTCGACGCCGACGGCGACGTCCGGCCGACCACGGTGCCCGGGCAGGCCGCCGACAAGATGGACGACCTGCGGCGGCTGATGTACCGCGAGGGCGAGGGCGCGTGGTTCACCGCGCGCCTGCGGGTCGAGCGGTCCGGCCGGTTCAGCGCGGAGTTCGACTACGACGGCGAGCCCGACTTCCACCCGCCGCTGACCGCCGACGCCTACGCGCTGGACCTCGAACGCTTCCCTCGCTCCGCGGAGCACGTGCCCGACTGGCTGCGCGCGAGGCTCGCCGCCGAGTGACCCCGGGCCCGGGCACGGCGTGGACGGCGGCAGACTGGAGGGGTGCCCGCTGCCCTGCCCGACGGCGACCCCGTACCCGCCGACGGGGCGCTGCCCGAACGCGCCCTCGACGGCTTGGGGACGCGCCCCTTCGCGTTCTACGTGCACGTGCCGTTCTGCGTGACGCGCTGCGGCTACTGCGACTTCAACACCTACACCGCCGCCGAACTGGGGCCGGGCGCGAGCCGCGACACGTACGCGGACACGGCGATCGCCGAGATCCGGATGGCGCGCCGCGTCCTCGGCGCGCAGGCGGAGCTGCCCGTGGCGACGGTCTTCGTCGGCGGGGGCACGCCCACGCTGCTGGCGCCGGACGATCTGGGCCGCGTCCTCGGCGTGATCGACGCCGAGTTCGGGCTGGCCCCGGACGCCGAGGTCACCACGGAGGCCAATCCGGAGTCGGTGGACGAGGCGTATCTCGGCAAGCTCCGCGAGGCCGGGTTCACGCGCGTCTCGTTCGGCATGCAGAGCGCGCGCGAGCACGTGCTGGCCGCCCTGGACCGCGTCCACACTCCCGGGCGGATCTTTCAGGTGGTGGACTGGGCGCGCAGGGCCGGGTTCGACCACGTCAACCTGGACCTGATCTACGGCGCACCGGGGGAGAGCGACGACGACTGGCGGGCGTCCCTGGAGGCGGCTTTGGAGGCCGGGCCGGACCACGTCTCCGCCTACGCGCTCATCGTCGAGGAGGGCACCCGCCTGGCCGCGCGGGTGCGCCGGGGGGAACTGGAGCCGCCGGACGACGACGTCATGGCCGACCGCTACCTCATGGCAGAGGAGACGCTGAGCGCGCACGGTCTGCGCTGGTACGAGATCTCCAACTGGGCGGCGTCCCCCGACGCCCGCTGCCGCCACAACATGCTCTATTGGACGGGTGCCGATTGGTGGGGCGTGGGGCCGGGCGCGCACAGCCACGTGGGGGGAACCCGGTGGTGGAACGTCAAGCACCCCGCCGCCTACGCGGCGCGGCTGGCCGAGGGCGTCACCCCGGCGCACGCCCGCGAGGTCCTGGACGACGCGGACCGGCGCATCGAGCGGATCATGCTGGAGCTCCGGCTCGCCGACGGCTGCCCGGCCGACCTCCTGGACGACGGGGCGGTCCGCCGCCTGATCGACGACGGCCTGATCGAGCCGGAGCCCTACCGGCGCGGCCGCGCGGTGCTGACCCTGCGCGGCCGCCTGCTGGCCGACGCCGTCGTCCGCGACCTGACCTGACGGCGGCCCCGGCGGGGCCGCCCCGCAGCGTCCGCAGCGCGCCGTCCGCAGCGCGCCGTCCGCGGCCGGTCAGCGGATCATGGGCCAGGCCATGAACGAGGGGAAGCGGTACCACTCGCCGCGGTTCGCGGCGACCGCGGCCATGATCAGCAGCACCAGCTGCGCGACGGCCTGCGCGATCATCGTGAAGATCCCGATGATCAGGAAGATCAGCAGGATGTTGATCACCAGGTAGACGAGCTGCGTGATCGCGAAGTTGAGGCCCTGGGCGCCGTGGTGCCGCAGGAACGGCGACTCGTCCTTCTTGATCAGGAAGACCAGCAGCGGCGCGACGACGCCGACGAGGAGCTGGCCGAGGTGGGTCAGCATCGCCCACGTCCGCTCGTCCTGGGTCGCCTGCCATGGCGCGTAGCCCTGCCCGCCGTAGGGCTGCAGCTGCCCGCCGTACGCCCCGTAAGCGGCGGCCTGCCCGTACACGTCGTATCCCGGTTGACCGTAGGCGTCGTATCCCGGCTGGCCGTACGGCGCCTGGCCGTAGCCCTGGGACCCGTATCCGGGCTGTCCGTACCCGGGCGGCGGCTGTTGTCCGTACCCGGGCTGCTGCCCGTATCCGGGCTGTTGGCCGTATCCCGGCTGGTCGGAGTACCCGTGGGTCATGGCCTGCTCCTCGTGGTCGCCTGTGGTGGGGCTGCGGGGCTGCAATGAAGAAACCGCCTGAGCAGGCCGTCCAACGGCCTCAGGCGCTAGGAGTGGTCGGGGGCCGTCACGAAGTCGATGAGCTCTTCGACGCGCCCGAGCAGCTCGGGTTCCAGGTCCGTGTAGGAGGACACCGATCCGAGTATTCGCCGCCATCCTTCGCCCACGTCGTCCCCCCAACCCAGAGCGGCGAGCACGCCTTGTTTCCAGGGTACGCCGCGAGGGACGTCCGGCCAGGCCTCGATTCCCACGGCGCGGGGCTTGACGGCCTGCCAGATGTCGACGAACGGATGGCCGGTCACCAGGACGTGCGGCGACCGCACCTGCGCGGCGATCCTGCTCTCCTTGGACCCCTCCACCAGGTGGTCGACGAGGACGCCCAGGCGGCGCCCCGGTCCGGGCGCGAACTCCGCCACGATGGCGGGCAGGTCGTCCACGCCTTCCAGGTATTCGACGACCACGCCCTCCACCCGGAGGTCGTGACCCCAGATCTTCTCCACCAGCTCCGCGTCGTGCACGCCCTCCACGTAGATGCGGCTCTCCTTGGCCACGCGCGCCCGCAGGCCGGGCACGGCGATCGACCCCGACGCCGAACGCGCCGGGCCGCGGCCGCCGGGGGCCCGCGCCGGCCGGACGAGCGTGACGGGCTCGCCGTCCAGCAGGAACCCCGCCTGGGTCAGCGGGAACACCCGGCGCTTGCCGAACCGGTCCTCCAGGGTCACCCCGAACTTGTCGCAGCCCACCACGGCGCCGCAGAAGCCGCTGTCGGGGTCCTCCACGACGAGGCCGCGCTCGGCCGGGATCTCACGGATCCGCCCCTTGCGGGGCCGCCGCCAGTCACCTGCGAGGACGTCGTTTCCGTAGTCCTTACTCCGCACGGGTCCGCACATTAATCCCGCCGATCGCCCCCGCCCTGTCCGCGCAGGTCCCTCGGCGTGGCGCGGCCCGGGGCGCGGCGGTCCGCGGGCCGCCAGACACCGAGGACGCCAGATTTCGGGCCACGCCGTACACTCCAGTCGGTGTCCGCCTGGCCGTACACTTGGCACTCGGAAGTATGGAGTGCCAGTACGGGGGCAGGGGAGGTGACCACGTGCTCGACGATCGGAAGCTGGCGGTACTACGGGCCATTGTCGAGGACTACGTCTCCACCAACGAACCGGTCGGGTCCAAGTCGCTGGCCGATCGGCACAACCTCGGAGTGTCCCCGGCGACGATCCGCAACGACATGGCCGTGCTGGAGGAGCAGGGGTACATCACCCAGCCGCACACCAGCGCGGGCCGCGTGCCCACCGACAAGGGCTACCGGCTCTTCGTCGACCGGCTGTCCACGATCAAGCCGTTGTCGGCGGCCGAGCGGCGCGCCATCGAGACCTTCCTCAGCGGCGCCTACGACCTCGACGACGTGGTCAGCCGGACCGTCCGGCTGCTGGCCCAGCTGACCCGCCAGGTCGCCGTGGTCCAGTACCCGTCGCTGACCCGCTCCACCGTGCGGCACGTGGAACTGGTCCCCGTGGCCACGCACCGGCTGCTGCTGGTGCTGATCACCAACACCGGCCGGGTCGAGCAGCGCGTGATCGAGACGCCGCGCGAGGTCTCCGACGAGACCGTGCACCATCTGCGGGCGCTGCTCAACACGTGCCTGGACGGCTGCGGCCTGGGCGAGGTGCCGAACGCCGTCGCCGACCTGCCGGAGAAGGTGGACGCGGACGACCGGCCGATCGCCGCGGCGGTACTGTCGGTACTGCTGGAGTCGCTCGTCGAGAAGCACGACGAGAAGGTCGTGTTCGGCGGCGCCGCCAACCTGGCCGCCGTGGACTTCTCGCAGAGCCTGCGCGAGGTCCTGGAGGCCCTGGAGGAGCAGGTGGTGCTGATGCGCCTGCTCGGCGAGGTCGGCGAGTCCTCGTCGTCTGTTACGGTGCGGATCGGCACGGAGAACCCCGACGAGGGGCTGCGCTTCACCTCGGTGGTCGCGGCCGACTACGGCGTCGGGGACAAGACGCTGGCCCGGCTCGGAGTGCTCGGGCCGACACGCATGGACTACCCCAGCACGATGGGAGCGGTACGCGCAGTGGCACGCTACGTTGGACAGATCCTGGCGGGGTCGTAAGTGGCCAACGATTACTACGCGACCCTGGGAGTCCGCCGCGACGCGAGCCCGGACGAGATCAAGAAGGCGTACCGGCGGCTCGCCCGCGAGCTGCACCCGGACGTCAACCCCGATCCGGAGACCCAGGAGCGCTTCAAGGAGATCACCCAGGCGTACGAGGTGCTCTCCGACCCCAAGAAGCGGGAGATGTACGACCTGGGCGTGGACCCGTTCGCGTCCGCGGCCTCCGGCGGAGGCGGCGGGGCGGGGCCGTTCGGCGGCGCCGGCTTCCCGTTCAGCGACATCATGGACGCCTTCTTCGGCACGGCGTCCTCCCGCGGCCCGCGCACCCGCGCCCGGCGCGGCCGCAACGCCACGCTGCGGGTCGAGCTGGACCTCGCCGAGACCGCCTTCGGCACCACGCGCGAGCTGACCATCGACACCGCCGTGGTGTGCGCCACGTGCGAGGGCTCGGGCTGCGCGCCCGGCACCCAGCCGGAGACCTGCGACACCTGCATGGGCCGCGGCGAGGTGCAGCAGGTGCAGCGCTCGTTCCTCGGGCAGGTGATGACGTCGCGCCCGTGCCCGCGCTGCGGCGGCTTCGGCAGCGTGATCCGCACTCCGTGCCCGGAGTGCTCGGGCGACGGGCGGGTCCGCACCCGCCGCACCGTCAAGGTCAAGATCCCCGCGGGCGTGGAGAACGGCATCCACATCCAGCTCGCCGGGGAGGGCGAGGTCGGCCCGGGCGGCGGCCCGCCCGGCGACCTGTTCCTGGAGATCGTCGAGAAGCCGCACCCGATCTTCGAACGGGAGGGCGACGACCTCCACTGCACCGTGCAGATCCCGATGACGGCGGCGGCCCTGGGCACCACCGTCACCATCGACACCCTGGACGGCACCGAAGAGGTCGACATCCGGCCCGGCACGCAGTCCGGCCAGGTCATCACCCTGTACGGGCGCGGCGTGCGGCACCTCAACGAGAGCGGCCGCGGCGACCTGATCATCCACGTCAACGTGGAGACGCCGACCAAGCTCGACGACGAGCAGGAAGAGCTGCTGCGCCGCCTGGCCAAGCTGCGCGGCGAGGAGCGGCCGCCCGGCAAGTTCGCCCCGGGGCAGCGCAGCGTGTTCTCGCGCCTGCGGGACGTGTTCAACCAGTAGATCGAGCAGCAGAGCCGCGGTCATCGTGTCCCCTCCGGTCTTCCTGGCCGAGTCCTCCGCGTTGGAGGGCGACCGCGTGCTGCTCGACGGCCCGGAGGGGCGGCACGCCGCCGTGGTGCGGCGGCTGCGGCCCGGCGAGCGGGTCGACCTGACCGACGGCGCGGGGCTGCTGGCCGAGTGCGTGGTGGCCGCCGCCGACCGCGCGTCCCTGACCCTGGACGTGCTGGCCCGCCGCCGCCACGAGCCCCCTCAGCCGCGTCTGGTGGTCGTCCAGGCCCTGCCCAAGGGCGACCGGGGCGAGCTCGCGGTGGAGACGATGACCGAGGCGGGCGTGGACGAGATCGTCCCGTGGTCGGCGGCCCGGT
This sequence comes from Actinomadura viridilutea, assembly GCA_003001795.1. GTDB lineage: Bacteria > Actinomycetota > Actinomycetes > Streptosporangiales > Streptosporangiaceae > Spirillospora > Spirillospora viridilutea. Next base: position 197,315 of record PVNI01000008.1, read on the forward strand.
GCGTCACGCAGTGGCGCCCGGACCGCCGCGACAAGGCCCTGGGGCGCTGGCGCACCGCCGCCCGGGAGGCCGCCAAGCAGTCCCGCCGCTGCTGGCTGCCGGAGGTGCCGCCGCTGGCGGCCACCGCCGACATCGAGGCCCGCGTCGCCGCCGCGGCCTGCGCCGTCGTCCTGCACGAAGAGGCCGACGAGCCGCTCAGCGCCCTGCGGCCGCCGGGCCGCGGCGACATCGTGGTGATCGTGGGTCCGGAGGGGGGCGTCACCCCCGAGGAGCTCGACCGCTTCGCCGCCGCCGGGGCGCGTCCGGTGCGCCTCGGCCCGACCGTTCTGCGCACCTCCACGGCGGGCGTGGCCGCCGCCGCCGTGCTGCTGGCCGCCACCGGCCGCTGGTAGCCCGCGTGCCGCTTGTCTGCGGCGTCCGCTCGAGGCGCCGCGCGTCACCGCCCCCAGGCTTCGGCCCGCCCGGAACGCACCGTCCGGGGACCGGCGTCGCTGACGCCCGGCCCGCCCTCCGCGCGTCCGCGCATCCCGCGGCCGTTCTCGAGGCCGGGACCGATCCCGCCTCCCCGCCGGCCCCGCGGCGAGCCGTCCCAGGGCACGCGAAAAGACCCCTTCGAAGGGAGGGGTCGCGGCTGTGGGATTGTGCGCCGATGCGGTGACCGTCAGGTCACTCCGGGGCCCCGGCGGGCGCGTCCGTGGAGGGGGGAGTGGACTCGCTCGAGGTCGGATCCTCCGGCTGCTCGGTGGGGTTGTCGCCGGGGTGGGGCGGCGACGACGTGTCCGTCGGCGGCTCCGTGGGAGGCGTCGGCGACGTCGGCGGGGTCGAGCAGGAGCCCTGGGGCGGTTGCGGGGCGGGCGTGCCGCTGGCGGTCGGCTCGTCCGTCGGGGCGGTGCTGGGAGCGCACGCGGCGGAACCGCTGGCGGAAGGCGGGGCGGGGGAGGCGGACTCCGAAGGGGTCGCCTCGGGAGCGGTGCCGGACGAGGTCGGGACGCGGGTGTCGGGCGGCGCGCCGGGGTCGCCCGGCGTGAGCCCGTCCTGCGCCGTCTGCTCGTGGTCGTCGGACGCGCCGTTGCCGCCGACGGACGACGACAGGAAGCCCAGCGTCTGCGGCGCCGACACGCCGAGGCCGGCGACCGCGACGGCGGTCGCGACCGCGAGGAGCGGACGCGCCCATTTGGCGGTGAACCAGTCCCAGGAGAAGCGGCGACGGCGGCGCTCCTCGATGCGGCGGCGGATCTGCTCGAGCCCGTCGGCCGCGGGGGTGACCTTTTCCGCCTCCGCGTTGAGCGCACGGCGGAGGATCTCGCCGTACTCGTCGTGGGGGTCGGTCATGTCACTTCCGGGGCGAAGGGGGCGGCCCGCAGGCCGGTGGAGGCCCCGTCCTCCTTTCGAGTGCTCGTTCGCGAGGGCGGCCCGCAGGCACGCGACGGCGGGCGCCGTGCCGCCGTCCCGCGCGCCGGGTCGCCCCTCAGGCGCACGCCGCGAAGGACCCGCGGCGCCGCGGGTCCCCGCCTCGGCCGGCCGGGGGACCGCGCCATCCTCGGGTGCTGGGTCGAAGTCACGAGAGCTGCTCCAGGAAGTTGCGCAACGCGGCCATCCCGCGGGCCGTGTGGCTCTTGACGGCCCCGCGGCTGATGCCCATCGCGTCCGCGATCTCCGCTTCGGACAGGTCGGCGTAGTAGCGCAGCACCAGCGCCTCGCGCTGCCGGGCGGGCAGGCGGTGCAGCGCCTCGATCACCGCGCTGCGTTCGAGCTCGCCGATCGCCCCCGCTTCCGCGCTGGGCGCGTCCGGCAGCCCCTTGGGGGCGTACTTCTCCACCACCGCGCGGTGCCGCAGCACCGACCGCGACCGGTTGACCACCGACTGGCGCAGGTAGGACAGCGCCTTGTCGGGATCGCGCAGGCGCCGCCAGCCGGCGTGCATGGCGACGAAGGCGTCCTGGACGACCTCTTCGGCCGTCCCGGCGTCGCGCACGAGCATCGCGGCGAGCCGTACCAGCGAACGGTAGTTGGCGCTGTAGAGGGCGGTCACCGCCTGATCGGCATCCCAGGCGACGGCCACCGCCCCCGCCGTGCCCCTGGCCACGAGGGTCTCGGTCACGTCTGTGGGACGCGCGCCCTCGTCGTCCGGTTTACGAAAGGGCATCTTCTGCTCAGCCTCGGTCACTATCCGCCGCCTCTGCCGTCCTCCGGCCGCCCGTTCGGACGGGCGCCGTCGGCGCGGCATGCATGGCGAACCCGACCGGCCGACACGGCGGGAGCGCAGGGGTTTCGAACCGGGGGTACGCCAGGTTGCAACCTTAATCCAGCGGACCGGTCGATTGCGGCCGTTCCGCCATTGCTTGATCAGCGACCCTATCCAGCGGAGGCGGCTTCGGCCATGCCCTCGGCCATGCCCTCGGTCGTGCGCCCTCGCCGCGCGCTGCGGACCGCGCGCGCCCGAGGCCGTCTCGATAGGATTCGGGCACCATCGCGGAGGGAGACCGATGACCGACTGCCTGTTCTGCAAAATCGTTTCGGGCGAGGTGCCCGCGAAGGTCGTCCGCGAGTCGGCGCGGACGGTGGCGTTCCGCGACATCAACCCGCAGGCCCCCACGCACGTCCTGGTGATCCCCCGCGAGCACCACTCCACCGTGGCCGAGCTGGCCGCCGCCGACGCCGACGTGCTCGCGGAGGTGCTGCGCGAGGCCCACCAGGTGGCCGTGGACGAGGGCATCGCCGAGAGCGGCTACCGGGTGGTGTTCAACACCGGCCCCCAGGCGGGGCAGACGGTCTTCCACGTGCACGCGCACGTCCTCGGCGGGCGCGGCCTGAACTGGCCGCCCGGCTGACGGCCCGCGCCGCCTTTTCCCGGGCGGCGCCCGCGCCCGCCCGAAATGCGGCGGCGTGATGTCGGTCGCGGCCAGTAGCATGGGGACTGACAATCGTGGAAACCCGGTGATAGAAGGCAGGTCGAAAGAGGCCGCAAGGCCCGGCTGATGGTCGATTCAACTCGCCTGGAGCGCGCCGACCGAGCGGAGCAGCGCTCCCAGATCAAGATCGTGGTGCCGGACGACCACTCCATGGTGAGCCTGCTGGGCTCCCGGGACGAGTTGCTCCACGTCATCGAACGCGCGTTCCGCAGCGACATCCACGTCCGCGGCAACGAGATCACCGTGACCGGGGCGGCGTGGGAGACGGAGCTGGTCTCCCGCCTGTTCTCCGAGCTGATCGAGCTGCTGCAGGGCGGGACCACGCTCACCCCCGACGCCGTGGAGCGCAGCCTGGCGATGCTGCGGAGCCAGACCGAGGAGCGCCCCGCCGAGGTGCTCACCCTGGACGTGCTGTCGAGCCGGGGCCGCACCATCCGCCCCAAGACCCTCAACCAGAAGCGGTACGTCGACGCGATCGACAAGCACACGATCGTGTTCGGCATCGGCCCGGCGGGCACCGGCAAGACCTACCTGGCGATGGCCAAGGCGGTCCGGGCGCTGCAGGACAAGCAGGTCAACCGGATCATCCTGACCCGTCCGGCGGTGGAGGCGGGCGAGCGCCTGGGCTTTCTGCCCGGCACGCTCTACGAGAAGATCGACCCGTACCTGCGGCCGCTCTACGACGCCCTCCACGACATGGTCGACCCCGACTCCATCCCGCGCCTGATGGCGGCCGGGACGATCGAGGTCGCCCCCCTGGCGTACATGAGGGGCCGGGCGCAGCCCGTTCACGCCGCGGTCATGACGCCCTCCGGGTGGCGTCCCATCGGGGAGCTGCAGGTCGGCGACCTCGTCATCGGCTCCGACGGCGAGCCGACCCCGGTGCTCGGCGTCTACCCGCAGGGCGAGAAGGAGATCTTCCGGCTGACGGCCGATGACGGGGCGTCCACCCTGTGCACGGCCGACCACCTGTGGACCGTCGCCGTCCGCGGGGACGGGCGCGCCGGCGGGCCGCCGCGCGTCCTCGAGACGCGCGAGATCATCGAGGGGCTGCGCGCCGGGCGCGCGTACGAGCTGCCGCTGCTGAGCCGGCCGTTGGCCTTCCCGGCCCGCGACCTGCCGGCGGACCCGTACGCCCTCGGCCTGCTGCTCGCCGAGGGCCGCCCGGCGGACGCCGCCGTGCCGGCCGCCCGCCCGCGCGCCGGCGCCGGGCGCGCCGTCGGCCTCGCGGGGGCACCCGGGCCGGTCGCCACCCTGGAGCAGCCGGTCGCGGCGATCGCGCACGGTCCGGAGCCGTCCGTCGCGGACCCGGCGGTCGGGGCCGTCCCCGAGGCGTACCTCTACAACGCGGCCCTCTACAACACGGCCCTCTACAACACGGCGGAGGTGCGGCTCGCGGTCCTCCAGGGGCTGCTGGACGCCGGCGGCGACCCCGTCGTCCGGCAGGACGGCACGGGCGCCGTCCGCTACCCGGCCCCCTCGGAGCGGCTGCGGGACGACGTGCTGTTCCTCGTCCGGTCGCTGGGAGGCGTCGCCTTCCCCGCCCGGACGGGCGCGGCGGCGCGCCACGGCCACGACGCGCACATCCTCGACATCCGGCTGCCGGAGGGGGTCGAGCCGTTCCGGCTGGAGCGCAAGCGCGACGCGTACCGCGCCGCCGCGGGCGCCCGGCCGACGCGGTTCATCGACGCGATCGAGCCCGTCGGCTCCGCCGAGGCGGTGTGCATCCAGGTGGCGGCCGCGGACTCCCTCTACGTCACGGAGGACTTCCTCCTGACGCACAACACCCTCAACGACTCGTTCATCATCCTGGACGAGGCGCAGAACACCACGCCCGAGCAGATGAAGATGTTCCTGACCCGGCTGGGCTTCGGGTCGAAGGTGGTCGTCACCGGCGACGTCACCCAGGTCGACCTGCCGGGCGGGCAGCAGAGCGGGCTGCGCGTCGTGCAGGAGATCCTCGACGGCATCGACGACATCCACTTCTGCCGGCTCACCAGCCACGACGTCGTCCGGCACAAGCTGGTGACCGAGATCGTGGACGCCTACAACCGCTACGACGAGTCGCGGCTGTCGGGCATCGACAAGGGCGCGGCCGAGCGCGGGACCTCCCGCAAGCGGAGACGGTAGATGAGCATCGAGGTGCTGAACGAGTCCGGCGTGCAGGTCGACGAGCAGGAGCTGGTCGCGCTGGCCCGGCACGTGCTGGACGGCATGCGGGTGCACCCGCTGGCCGAGCTGTCGGTGCTGCTCGTGGACGAGGCCGCCATGAGCGAGCTGCACGAGAAGTGGATGGGCGAGCCCGGCCCCACCGACGTGCTGGCCTTCCCGATGGACGAGCTGCGCCCCGGGCACATGCCCGGCGACGACGAGGACGAGCCCGACCCCGGGCTGCTCGGCGACGTCGTCCTGTGCCCGGCGGTGGCCGCGCGGCAGGCCGCGCAGGCGGGCCACAGCACCGAGGACGAGCTGCGGCTGCTGTGCACCCACGGCATCCTGCACCTGCTCGGCTACGACCACGCCGAGCCCGAGGAGCACAAGGAGATGTTCGGACTGCAGGCCGAGCTGCTGAACTCCTGGCGGGCCAAGCGCGCGAACCGATGAACGCGGCCGGGCGCCCGCCCCGACGGGCGGACCAGCGGCGGAGCCCTCGGGCGCCGTCCCCGCGACACCGCCCGCGATCCGCCGCGCCCGCGCTCGCCTCGGTCCCGAGCCTCCCGATCGAAGGCGTCCCGGTCCGCGCCGGGGCGTCCGCACGGCACGGCCGCGCGAACGGCGCCGCCCGGTGTGTGGCGGCGCCGAGCGTGGGGATGGCGTCTCACGGGGGGTGAGCGGAGCGGCGTCATGAACACTGCTCAGGGATGGCTGCTCGGCACGGCGGCGGGGCTGGTGGTCCTGGCCGGATTGCTGGCGGGGACCGAGTCGGCGCTGGCCCGGGTGTCGCGCGTCCGGGTGCAGGAGCTGCTGCGCGAGGGGCGGCGCGGCGCCCGGCGGCTGGCCGAGGTGGTCGCCGACCCGGCGCGCTACGTCAACATGGTCCTGCTGCTGCGCATCAGCTGCGAGCTGGTGGCGACCGTGCTGGTCGCCGACCTGTGCATCGCCTGGCTGGACGAGACGTGGCGGGCGTACGTGGTGGCCGCCGCCATCATGATCGTGGTGAGCTACGTGGCGGTCGGGGTGGGCCCGCGGACGCTGGGCCTGCAGCACGCCGACCGGGTCGCGCTGGTCGGGGCGGCGGTGATCCACCCGGTGACGCGGGTGTTCGGGCCGCTGCCGCGGCTGCTGATCGCGCTGGGCAACGCGCTCACGCCCGGGCGCGGCTTCCGGGAGGGCCCGTTCGCCTCCGAGGCGGAGCTGCGCGACCTGGTGGACCTGGCCGAGCAGCGCAGCCTGATCGAGCCGGGCGAGCGGCAGATGATCCACTCGGTGTTCGAGCTGGGCGACACGCTGGTGCGCGAGGTCATGGTGCCGCGCACCGACATCGTGTTCATCGAGCGCGGCAAGACCCTGCGGCAGGCGATGTCGCTGGCGCTGCGCAGCGGCTTCTCCCGCATCCCGGTGGTGGGGGAGAACGAGGACGACGTCGTCGGCATCGCCTACCTCAAGGACGTGGTGCGCCGCGTGCACGAGAACCCCCGCGGGGAGACCACCGAGCTGGTCTCGTCGGTGATGCGCCCGGCCACCTACGTGCCCGACAGCAAGCCCATCGACGAGCTGCTGCGCGAGATGCAGGCCCGGCAGATCCACCTCGCCGTGGTCATCGACGAGTACGGCGGCACCGCCGGGCTGGTCACCATCGAGGACATCCTCGAGGAGATCGTCGGGGAGATCGCCGACGAGTACGACGTCGAGGCGCCCCGGGTGGAGTGGCTGGACGACGACACCGCCCGGGTCACCGCCCGGCTGCCCGTGGAGGACCTGGCCGAGCTGTTCGGCGTGGAGATCGACGTCGAGGGGGTCGAGACGGTCGGCGGGCTGCTGGCGCACGCGCTCGGCCGCGTCCCCATCGAAGGGGCCACCGCCGAGGTGGCGGGGCTGACACTGCGCGCCGAGAGCATCGCCGGGCGGCGCAACCGGATCGGGACGGTGCTGGTGCGGCGCGTCCGCGCCGAGCCGCAGGAGGAGGTCCCCGAACGCGCCGAGTCGGCCACCTGACCGCCGCGGGCCGTGCTCGGCGGGGCCGCCCGGCGGGCCGGTCAGCCGGGCTGGACGGTGGTGCGCAGCGTCCCGTCGGGCGCCGCGACCAGCACGGGCGCCTTGGCGCCGAGGTCGCGGACCGCGGCGAGGTCGGCGTCGCGGACGGCGTCCTCCGCGGTGACCACGGCGGCCGCCTCCAGGTCGTCCGCGCCGCTGGACACGGCCATGGCCACCGCCGCCTGCAGGGCCGACAGCTTCAGCGACGGCAGGTCGACGGTGCAGGCCGCGTAGGTGCGGCCGGTGTCGTCGCGGACCGCCGCGCCCTCGGCCGCCCCGGTGCGGGCCCGCGCGGACCGGGCCAACGTGATGATCTTGCTGTCCTCGGCGCTCAGTTCGCTCACGCGACCAGCCTAAAGCGCCGCCCGCGTCCGCCGGGGGGCGGGCCGCCCGTCCGGGCGCGACCGCCGGCCGGGCGCTGCGATACTCGTGCGTGAACGTCCGGGATTTCGCGCAGGATAGCGTTGGTGCTGTGAGATCAGAGAAGGCGACCTCGGCGGCCGAGCCCCGCGAGGCGATGCCCGCGGACCCGCGGACCGGGTTCCGGTCCGGGTTCGCCTGCTTCGTCGGGCGGCCCAACGTCGGCAAGTCGACCCTGATGAACGCGCTGGTCGGCACCAAGGTCGCGATCACCAGCGACCGTCCGCAGACCACCCGCCGCGCGATCCGCGGCATCGTGCACCGGCCGGACGCGCAGCTGGTCATCGTCGACACCCCCGGCCTGCACAAGCCGCGCACGCTGCTCGGGGAGCGGCTGGACAGCCTGGTGCGCTCCACGCTGACCGAGGTCGACGTCATCGGGTTCTGCGTGCCCGCCGACCAGCCCATCGGCCGGGGCGACCGGTTCATCGCCCGCGAGCTGGCCAACGTCAGGCGCACCCCCGTCGTCGCGATCGTCACCAAGACCGACCTGGCCGCCCCGGAGCAGATCGCCGCGCAGCTGCTGGCCGTGCAGGAGCTCGGCGACTTCGCCGACATCGTGCCGTGCTCGGCCGAGAGCGGCTTCCAGGTGGACGTGGTCGCCGACCTGCTGATCTCCCACCTGCCCGAGGGCGCGGCGCTCTACCCCGAGGGCGACCTGACCGACGAGCCGGAGCAGGTGCTGGTCGCCGAGCTCGTCCGCGAGGCCGCCCTGGAGGGCGTCCGCGACGAGCTGCCGCACTCCATCGCCGTGGTGGTGGAGGAGATGGCGCCGCGCGAGGGCCGCGACGACCTGGTGGACGTGTACGCGCACCTGTTCGTCGAGCGGCCCAGCCAGAAGGGCATCATCATCGGCCACAGGGGCTCGCGGCTGAAGGCGGTCGGCGCCAAGGCCCGCCGCCAGATCGAGGCGCTCCTCGGCACGAAGGTCTACCTCGACCTGCACGTCAAGGTGGCCAAGGACTGGCAGCGCGACCCCAAGCAGCTGCGCCGCCTCGGCTTCTACGACTGACGGCTTCTACGAAACGGCTTCTACGACTGACGGCCGCCACGGCCGAGAAGGCGCACGTCACGGAGGCGACCACGACGTCGATCCGCGCCGGCTCGCCTGCCGCTTCTTCTCCGGGCCGGCTGCGTCGTCGCGGTGGCCGCGCCGCGCGGAGGCGTCCTGGTCGCGTCCGTCCGCGTCGTCGCCCGAGGCGCTCCCGTCGGCCTCGTCCCGCTCGGCGCCCGCCGTGTCGGACGGCGCCGCGGCCCGGCCGGGCTCGGCGTCGGCGGGCGGCGGAGAGGCGGCCTCGCCGTCCTGTCCGGCCGCCGCAGACGCGGGACGCCCGTCCGGCTGCGACGGCTCCGCGACGGGGCGCGGCGCCTCATGCCACTGCGGCTGCGGCGGCGGGGGCGGGGCCGGTTGCGGGGCGGGCTCGGACGCGCTCGCCCGGGCGACCACGGGGCGGGCGAGGCCGAAGCCCAGCACCAGCAGGGAGGACGCCACCGCCATGTACCAGCCGTACGCGGGGGTGATCTCGTAGCCGTAGGTCGTGTCGGGCCCCACCAGCCGGTCCCGGGTCTGGTCCAGGCGCAGCAGGAAGACCCCGGAGGTGACCAGGGCCATCCCGCCGGGGACGGCGGTGAGCGAGGAGACGCGCGGGTCGTCGACGATCAGGCCCCAGAACGCCATGCCGAACGCGGCGAGCGCCAGGACGGGGATCGCCGCCGCCATCCCGTCGGCGTCCAGGCCCGTCGCCGTGCCCAGGTCGCGCGTCAGCGTCTGGCCGAAGGCGCTCAGCAACACCCGCGCCCGCACCCAGGGCAGGAACGCCGACACCAGCAGCACCGCCGCCGCGACGAGCACCCCCGCGTTCCACAGCGGCCCCGCCCACGGCGGGGCGCCGGACGCCCGCGGCGCGGCGGACGGGACGAGCGGCTGGGCGGGGGGCACGAGCGCCTCACCGAGCCGCGGATGACCGCCGAGGGGCGGCAGGAAGGCCGGGCGGCCGGGCTCCGGGCCGGACCGTTCCACGCCGGGCCGTTCCCCGGCGGGCCGGTCGTCCGGCCGCCGCGCGCCGTCCTCCTCGGGTTCAAGGTCACCGCTCATAAACCCAGCGTAAGGGGCGGGGGCCTCGACCCCTCCGATGGGCACGGCGGTCGCGGACATCGGTACGTTGGAGTGGAGTCCGATACGGGAGGAGGGCCCGGTGCTGCTCATTTTCGGACTGTCGGTGTTCTTCCGCACCGTGGACGAGGGCGTGTTCCACTGCCCGGGCTGCGGCGGCGACCGGGCCTACCGGCTGCGGACCGGACGGCGCTGGTTCACCCTGTTCTTCCTGCCGGTCGTCCCGCTCGGCCGGGTCGGCGAAATCGTCGAGTGCCGCACCTGCCGGACCCGGTTCGCCCCGTCGGTGCTGCGCGCCCCCACCGCGCAGCAGATGGCCGCCGCGCTCGCGGCGGGCATGCGCGCCGCGGCCGGGCTGGTGCTGCGGGCCGGCGACCCGGCGGACGGGGCGGCCCGCGCCCGGGCGGTCGAGGCCGTCGCCGGGTACGGCGACGCCCGCTACGACGACGCGGCGATCGAGGCCGACCTGCGGCTGCCCCCGGAGGTCCTGGAGGAGGAGGTCGCCCGCGCCGGGGAGCGGTTGGCGGTCGAGGCCAAGGAGTGGTTCCTGGCGCAGGCCGTCCGGATCGGGCTCGCCGACGGGCCGCTCACCGAGCGGGAACGCCAGGCCCTCCACCACGTCGCCCACCTGCTCGGCATGTCGCGGGCGCACGCCCTGGGCGTCATCGTCACCGCCGAGGGCGCGGCCAGGTGACCGCGCCCGAGCCGGGCACGGCGCTGGTGCGCGAGCCGGGGCCGCGGCTCGCCGAGGGGATCGTCACGCATCGTCGGCGCCGTCCCGTGGACGTCGACCGGGCGCGGGCCCAGCACGCCGAGTACGTGGCGGCGCTGCGGGACGCGGGCTGGCGGGTGCGCGCCGTCGAGCCGGCCGACGACCATCCCGACGCGGTGTTCGTCGAGGACGCCGTCGTGGTGTGCGGCGACCTGGCCGTGGTGTGCCGACCGGGGGCGCCGTCGCGGCGCGGCGAGACGGCCGGCGCCGAGAAGGCCGTGCGCGATCTCGGCCTGCGGGTGGCGCGGATCGAGGCGCCGGGGACGCTGGACGGCGGCGACGTGCTGCAGGCGGGCGGCACCGTGTACGTGGGGCGCAGCGGCCGCACCAACGAGGACGGCATCTGCCAGCTCGCCCGGCTGGTCGGGACGCGCCGGGTGGTGCCGGTCGACGTCCGCGGCCGCCTGCACCTGAAGTCGGCGCTGACGGCCCTGCCCGACGGCTCCCTGATCGGCCTGCCGGACCACGTCGACACCTCGGTGCTGCCGTGCCTGCGGGTGGCGCCCGAACCGGCGGGCGCGCACGTGCTGGCGCTCGGCCCCGACCGCGTGCTGCTGGCCGCCTCCGCGCCGCGCACCGCCCGGCTCCTCGCCGCCGACGGCTGGCGCGTCACGACCGTCGACATCGGCGAGTTCGAGGCGCTGGAGGGCTGCGTCACCTGCCTGTCGGTGCTCGTCCCCGGCCGCCCCGGCGTCGTGTGACGCGCCGCGCGAGGTTCGCGGGATCTCAGATGCCGGACATCGTTTCCGTTACCCGGATGAGATCTGTTAGCTTTGCATCCGTGCTCCGCGAGCTGCTTCTCCTTAGCGGCCGCAGCGGGGGCCCGTAGTCCCAAGGTCGGCTCCCCCGCTGCGGGGCTTCGACCTGCACGTCGACCGCCAGGACCTTTCCGAGCACAGAGGGCTCCCCGACATGAACGCGCAGAAGCCGTCCGGCATGCCCGTCCACCGGTACCGTCCGTTCGCCCCGGTCGACCTGCCGGACCGCACATGGCCCAACAAGACGATCACCAAGGCGCCGCGCTGGCTGTCCACCGACCTGCGCGACGGCAACCAGGCCCTGATCGACCCGATGGACGGGCACCGCAAGCTCAAGATGTTCGAGCTGCTGGTGCGGATGGGCTACAAGGAGATCGAGGTCGGGTTCCCGGCGGCCAGCCAGACCGACTTCGACTTCGTCCGCCGCCTGATCGAAGAGGACCGGATCCCCGACGACGTGCGGATCTCGGTGCTGACCCAGGCGCGCGAGGAGCTCATCGAGCGCACCGTGCAGTCGCTGGTCGGGGCCGAGCGCGCCACCGTTCACCTGTACAACGCCACCGCGCCGCTGTTCCGCCGGGTGGTGTTCGGCATCGGCCGCGAGGAGTGCAAGGCGCTGGCGGTCGAGGGCACCCGGACGGTGATGAAGTTCGCCGAGCAGTACCTGGGCGACTGCGACTTCGGGTACGAGTACTCGCCGGAGATCTTCATCGACACCGAGCTGGACTTCGCCCTGGAGGTCTGCGAGGCGGTCATGGACGTCTGGCGGCCCGGTCCGGACCGCGAGATCATCCTGAACCTGCCGTCCACCATCGAGCGCGCCACGCCGAACGTGTACGCCGACCAGATCGAGTGGATGAGCCGCAACCTGTCGCGGCGCGAGTTCGTGTGCCTGTCGGTGCACCCGCACAACGACCGCGGCACCGGTGTGGCGGCGGCCGAGCTGGCGGTGATGGCCGGGGCCGACCGGGTGGAGGGCTGCCTGTTCGGCAACGGCGAGCGCACCGGCAACGTCTGCCTGGTCACGCTGGGCATGAACCTGTTCTCCCAGGGCGTGGACCCGCAGATCGACTTCTCCGACATCGACGAGATCCGCCGCACCGTCGAGTACTGCAACCAGCTTCCGGTGCACGAGCGGCACCCTTACGCCGGGGACCTGGTGTACACGTCGTTCTCCGGCTCCCACCAGGACGCCATCAAGAAGGGGTTCGCGGCGCTGGAGGCCGACGCCGCCGCGGCCGGGGTGCCGGTGGACCAGTTCCGCTGGGAGCTGCCGTACCTGCCGATCGACCCCAAGGACGTGGGCCGCACCTACGAGGCGGTCATCCGCGTCAACAGCCAGTCCGGCAAGGGCGGCGTGTCGTACATCATGAAGACCGAGCACTCGCTCGACCTGCCGCGGCGGCTGCAGATCGAGTTCTCCCGGGTGGTGCAGCGGCACACCGACGCCGAGGGCGGCGAGGTCACGCCCGAGCGCATGTGGCAGATCTTCGAGGCGGAGTACCTGGCCGCCGGGCCGCGGGTGGGGCTGCTGGCGCACCGCGCCGTCTCCCGGGTGGACGAGAAGGACGTGCTCAGCTGCGACATCCGCATCGACGGCGAGATCCGCGAGATCGAGGGCGTGGGCAACGGCCCGGTGTCGGCGTTCGAGGCGGCGCTGGCCACCGTGGGCGTCAACGTGCGGGTCCTCGACTACGCCGAGCACGCGCTGAGCGCCGGCGGCGACGCCCGCGCCGCCGCCTACGTCGAGTGCGACGTGGACGGCACGGTGGTGTGGGGCGTCGGCATCGACGGCAACATCGTCACCGCCTCCCTCAAGGCCATCCTGTCCGCGGTCAACCGCGTGGCCCGCGCCCAAACCGAAGCCGACGCCGAGACCGACGCCTCCTGCGACAAGGAGCGCGTCGCGTCCGCCGGCCCGCGCTGAAAGACGGCCCCGGTGGTCTGACGGGCGGCGCGGCGCCCGTCAGACCACCGGGTGCGCCATACCCGGTCGTCCCGCTGCGAACCATGCGGGAGACCGCCGTGCCCGCAGACGGCCGTCCCTTGAGGCCCCGACATCGCCTCCCCAGGGACGAGCCCCCGGGCCCGGTCGCCCGGCCCCCGGGCGGGACGATCTTCCGTCCGGGGCCGGAGCGAGTCCGCCGCGCCGCCGTCCCGCGCCGCGTCGGCCGGTGATCAGCGTGCGCGTCCCAGAACGTGGTGGACCAGTTCCCGCAGCGGCCCCTGCAGCTGGGCCTCTCCGACGGTGGCGGTGGCGCCGTCGATGCAGATGTCGTAGAGGAACTGGTCGGGGATGCGTCCCGGTGGAGGCACCGCGCCGAGGTCCACCCGGTCGACCAGCCGCGCCAGCATCGGGTCGCTGGCGGTGTCGGACTCGGCCCGCTGTTCGATCCCGGAGAACCCGCCGCTGCGAACGACTGTGACCTTCACTTCGCCTCCGGTTGCCTCATCGGTGCCGTCGGTCCACCCGCGACGCCCCGGACGGGCGCGGCGGCCGCCGCGCCGGGGCGCCCGTGGCGTCGCCGGCGTCATGCCCGCACGCCTACCCCGGACCACGCCTGTTTCACCGCTTGCGTCTCGGCGGCGTCGGCGCCGTACAGGCGGGCGGCGGTCCTGACAGTCTCGGCGGCGAATCCGGCGAAGTCCACCTCGGCGGACAGCGCGCCGCCGGTGAGCGTCTCGTACCAGATCCGACCGGCCTTCTCCCATGCGTACCCGCCGATCGCCGTGGCCGCCAGGTAGAACGCCTTATTCGGTATGCCGGAATTGATGTGGACGCCGCCGTTGTCGCGGTAGGTCTCCACGTAGTCGCGCATGTGGCCGGGCTGCGGGTCCTTGCCCAGGCGCGGGTCGTCGTAGGCGGTGCCCGGCTCCTTCAGCGACCGCAGCGCCACGCCCTGGACGCCCTCGGCGAACAGGCCCTGCCCGATCAGCCAGTCGGCCTGGTCCGCGGTCTGCCCCAGATGCGACTGCTTGATCAGCGAGCCGAACACGTCGGCCACCGACTCGTTGAGCGCCCCGGACTGCCCGTAGTACTGCAGGTCGGCGGTGTACTGGATGATGCCGTGGGTGAGCTCGTGGCCGGTGACGTCCAGCGGCCCGGTGAAGCCGAGGAACACCGTGCCGTCGCCGTCCCCGTACACCATCTGCTTGCCGTCCCAGAACGCGTTGGCGTAGTCGCGGCCGTAGTGGACGGTGGACAGCAGCGGCAGCCCGGCGCCGTCGATGGAGTCGCGCCGGTAGGCGGACTCGAAGAAGTCGAACGTCACGCCGAGCCAGTCGTAGCACTGGTCGACGGCGGTGTCGCCGGTGGGCTCCTGCCCCTCCGTGCGCGCCTCGCGGCCGGGCAGCTCCTCGCGCCCCTCGGCGTCGTAGACGGTGCGCTTGGGGACGAAGTCCTCCGCGGGGGAGGGCGCCCGCACGGCCAGCGTCCGGCGTCGCGTCCGGGCGGCCGAGCTGAAGACCAGGGTGCGGTGGGCCATGTCGCGCAGCGCCGGGTTGTCGCCGCCGGCGAGCCGTTCGAGGATGTGCGGTGGCACGATGGTGCATCTCATGGCACAACTCATGGCACAACGCTGACAGTTCGGCGTGACGGCGGCCACAGGTTCGCTGTTGCGTCGACGATCTATTTCGGTCACGCGCGGTAATGATCGCCTGTCCGGGGCGCTCAGGGCTCACGGCCCGGGGCGCCGGAGACGGCGCGCGGTCGTCATCCGGCCGGGCGAAGTGCGGGAGAATGGGCGGGTGACCCTCTACCGCGACGAAGGCATCGTCCTGCGCACGCAGAAGCTGGGCGAGGCCGACCGCATCGTGACGGTGCTGACCCGGCGCACCGGGCGCATCCGCGCCGTCGCCAAGGGGGTCCGCAAGACCAAGTCCCGCTTCGGCGCGCGGCTGGAGCCGTTCACCCACGTGGACCTGCAGCTGTACGAGCGGCGCTCGCTCGACCTGATCACCCAGGCCGAGACGCTGCGGCCGTACGGGCAGCGGCTGGTCGCCGACTACCCGCGCTACACCGCCGGGACGGCGATGCTGGAGACCGCCGAGAAGCTCACCGCCGAGGAGCGCGAGCCCGCGCTGCGCCAGTTCCTGCTGCTGGTCGGCGGGCTGCGTACGCTGGCGGAAGGCGACCACGACCCGCGGCTGGTGCTGGACGCGTTCCTGCTGCGCTCGCTGTCGGTGGCGGGCTGGGCCCCGGCGATCGACGAGTGCTGCCGGTGCGGCGCGCGCTCGCAGCTGCGCGGGTTCGCCATCCCGGCGGGCGGCGCGGTGTGCGCGCGGTGCCGCCAGCCGGGCGCGGCGACCCCGGCGCCGCCCACGTTGGCGCTGATGCTGGCGCTGCTGCGGGGCGACTGGGAGCTGGCCGACCGCAGCGAGCCCCGCCACCGGGCAGAGTGCAGCGGCCTCGTGGCGGCGTACCTGCAGTGGCATCTGGAGCACGGCATCCGGTCCCTGCGGCACGTGGAGCGCGACCCGTCGTTCGCCGGGCCGGGGTCCGCCGCGGGCCCGGGCGGTGCTGCGGACGGCGTCGAGGCGGACGACACGACCGACCACAGGGAGCGAGTTTGACCAGGGCAGTACAGCCTCCGATACCGCACGCCAGCGGCGCGAGGCCGCCCGCCATCCCGGCCCACCTGGTGCCCCGGCACGTGGCCATCGTGATGGACGGCAACGGACGCTGGGCCAAGCAGCGGGGCCTGCCCCGCACCGAGGGGCACAAGATGGGGGAGGACTCCCTCTTCGACGTGATCATGGGG
This sequence comes from Actinomadura viridilutea, assembly GCA_003001795.1. GTDB lineage: Bacteria > Actinomycetota > Actinomycetes > Streptosporangiales > Streptosporangiaceae > Spirillospora > Spirillospora viridilutea. Next base: position 213,244 of record PVNI01000008.1, read on the forward strand.
GCCATCGAGCTCGGCATCCCCTATCTGTCGGCGTACGCCTTCTCCACCGAGAACTGGAAGCGCTCGCCCGACGAGGTGCGCTTCCTCATGGGCTTCAACCGGGACGTCATCCGGCGCCGCCGCGACCAGCTGCACGCGATGGGCGTGCGGGTGCGCTGGGCCGGGCGGCGGCCGCGGCTGTGGCGCAGCGTCATCAAGGAGCTGGAGACGGCCGAGGAGATGACGCGCGACAACGACGTGCTCACCCTGCAGTTCTGCGTGAACTACGGCGGCCGCGCCGAGATCGCCGACGCGGCCGCGGCCATCGCCCGGGACGTGCGCGACGGCCGGCTGTCCCCCGACAAGATCGACGAGAAGCTGTTCGCCCGGTACCTGGACGAGCCGGACATCCCCGACGTGGATCTGTTCCTGCGCTCGTCCGGCGAGCAGCGCATCTCCAACTTCCTGCTGTGGCAGTCGGCGTACGCGGAGATGGTGTTCCTCGACACGCTGTGGCCCGACTTCGACCGGCGGCACCTGTGGCACGCCTGCGAGATCTACGCTTCGCGTGATCGGCGCTACGGCGGCGCGGAGCCCAACCCGGTGGCGCCCGCCTCGGCGACCTGACGTCCGGCGCCGCCGTTCCCGACGATCCCGCGCGAGAAGGCCGTGCGCCTCCTCGCCGCCGCCAATATTCGATAATCCCTACCGATTAAGTTGCCTAGCCCGGTCGGGGGCGCGTACGGTCGTGGCATGTCCCATCGGGTCCCGGAGTCCGCCCGCACCGACGAGGACGGGCCGGTGCGGTTCACGCCCGTGGCCGGACGCATCGGAGCCGTCGCCGCCGGCGTGCGCCTCGACGGGGACCTCGCGGACGACGTGGTGGCGCTGATCTGGGACGCGGTGCTGCGTCACAAGGTGCTGTTCTTCCGCGGCCAGCACCATCTGGACGCGGCCGGGCAGGTCCGGTTCGCCCGCCGGCTCGGCGAGCCCATGGCCGCGCACCCGGTCCTGCCCCCGCTGGACGGCCACGAGCACGTTCTGGACCTCGACGGCGCCCGCGGCGGACGCGCCGACGAATGGCACACCGACGTCACCTTCATCGAGCGTCCGCCCAAGGCGGCGGTGCTGCGCGCCGTGGAGGTCCCGCCGCACGGCGGCGACACCGTCTGGGCCAACACCGCCGCCGCCTACGAGGGGCTGCCGGCCGAGCTGCGGGAGATCGCCGACCGGCTCTGGGCCGTGCACAGCAACAGGTACGACTACGTCCGCGTGAACGCCGCCGGGGCCGTGCCGCGCCGCCCGCCGTCCGCCACCGCCGCGTTCGAGACCGAGCACCCGGTCGTCCGGGTGCACCCGGAGACGGGGAAGCGCGCCATCCTGCTCGGCGGCTTCGCCCGCTCCGTCGTCGGCCTCAGCGACCGGGCCGACGCGCGGGCGCTGATCCGCCTGTTCCAGGAGCACGTCACCCGGCTGGAGAACACGGTGCGCTGGCGCTGGGCGCCGGGCGACGTGGCGATCTGGGACAACCGCGCCACCCAGCACCGCACGGTGCGGGACTTCGGCGACCGGCCGCGCCGCCTGCACCGCGTCCTCATCGCCGGCGACGCGCCGGTCTCGGTCGACGGGCGCCGCAGCGTGCGCCTCGACCGCTCCGCCGGGTCGCTCGCGACCGCGCGGTGACGGCGGCCCCGGGCGTCCGGGGCCGCCGTCCGCCCGGAGTCAGACCAGGGCGGCGTCCAGAGTGATCTTCGTGCCGGCCAGGGCCTTGCTGACCGGGCAGTTCGCCTTGGCGTCCTGCGCCGCCCGCTCGAAGTCGGCGGCCGACAGGCCGGGCACGCTGGCGCGCACCGTCAGGTGGATGCCGGTGATGCCCTCGCCCGGCTGGAAGGTGACCTCGGCGCGGGTGTCGATCTTCTCCGGCGGCGTGCCCTTCCCGGCCAGCCCGTGCGAGAGCGCCATCGAGTAGCAGGTGGAGTGCGCGGCGGCGATCAGCTCCTCCGGGCTGGTGCGGCCGTCCGGCTGCTCGGCCCGCGACGGCCAGGTCACCTCGAACGCGCCGACCTTGGACGAGTCGAGCGAGACGGTGCCCTGGCCGCCCATGAGCGGCCCTTCCCAGTGTGCGTTCGCGGTACGTGTCGTAGCCATGGTTCGATTCTTCACCATGGCCCCCGCGGCGGGGGCGAGGCGGGGCGCGGCGCGTCAGGATCGGCCCGCGGCCGCCCTGCCGGGCGATCCGGACGCCTTCCCCGGCGCCTCCCCGGACGGGCCGTCGGAGGCGGCGTCGGCGGACGCGGCGCAGTCGGCGCAGGTGCCGAACACCTCGACGGTGTGGGTGATGTCCACGAACCCGTGCTCGGCCCCCACCGCGTCGGCCCACTTCTCGACGGCCGGGCCCGCGACCTCCACGGTCCGGCCGCAGCCGCGGCAGACCAAGTGGTGGTGGTGCTCCTCGGTGCGGCAGGCGCGGTAGACGGCCTCGCCCTCGTCGGTGCGCAGCACGTCCACCTCGCCGGAGTCGCTGAGCGCCTGCAGCGCCCGGTAGACCGTGGTCAGTCCGATCTTGGAACCGCTCGCACGCAGGTCGGCGTAGATGTCCTGGGCACTGCGGAAGCCCTCGCACTTGGCCAGAGCCTGCCGTACCGCGTTGCGGCGGGTCGTCGTCATCCCCCTCTTACCTCCGCCTCGGCTGTCGCGCCTGCCCGGGCCTCGTCGGGGACCGGGGCCGGGACCGTGCGGCGCCGGCGCACCACCGATCCCCCGACCACCGCGGCCAGGAAGATCGCCAGGGCCAGCAGCACGATCGACGGGCCCGGCGGCAGGTCGTACTGGAACGACCCCGCCAGCCCCGTCACCGCCGACAGTACACCGACTCCCATCGCCACCAGCATGGTGCCGCGAAAGCCCCGTGTCACCTGCTGCGCGGCCGCCACCGGCACGACCATGAGCGCGCTGACCAGCAGCAGCCCGATGGCGCGCATGGCGATGACCACGGTGACCGCGGCGGTCGCCGCGATCAGCACGCTGAGGAACCGGACGGGCAGCCCCGCCGTCCGCGCCACCTCCTCGTCCTGGCACAGCAGGAACAGCTCACGCCCGAACACCAGCACGATGCCCAGCACGACCACGGCCAGGCCCGCCACCACGTACAGGTCGCGGGCGGTGACGCTGGTGATCGACCCGAACAGGTAGGCCTGCAGGCTCGCGCCGCCGCCCTCCCGGTTGGTCAGCAGCACGCCTCCGGCGAGCCCGCCGTAGAAGAGGACGGCCAGCGCCACGTCGCCGCCGCTGCGGCTGCGCGCGCGCAGCACCTCGATCGCGACCGCGCCGAGCACGCACACCACCAGCGCCCCGAGCAGCGGGGACGTCCCGGTGAGCAGCGCCAGGCCGATTCCGGTCAGCGCGATGTGCCCGACGCCGTCGCCGAGCAGCGACAGCCGGCGCTGCACGATGAACGTGCCGACCGCCGGGGCGGTCACGCCGATGAGGATCGCGCTGACCAGCGCGATCCTCATGAAGTCGTATTGCAGCATGTCGAGCATGGTCAGCCGGCCCTCATCCCGATCTCGTCCGAGCGGGCCCCCTCGCGCGGCCCGTGGTGGTGCGGGTCCTCGGCCTGAGCCGCCCGACTCCAGGCGGGCGGCGGCGGCGCGCCCTCGTGCGCGACGCGGCCGTGCTCCATGACGACGCACCGGTCGATCAGCGGCTCCAGCGGGCCGAGCTCGTGGGCCACCAGCACCACCGTGCGGCCCCGCCCGGCCAGCTCGCGGAGAATGGCGGCCAGGGCGGCCTGGCTGGCGGCGTCCACGCCCGCGGTCGGCTCGTCCATCACCAGGACGTCGGGCTCGCCCGCCAGCGCCCGCGCGATCAGCACCCGCCGCTGCTGGCCGCCGGACAGCAGGTGCGCCGAGTCGCGCGCCCGGTCGGCCAGGCCGACGGCGCGCAGCGCGGCGTCCACCGCGGCCCGGTCGGCGGACGAGGCGGGCCGCCAGCGCGACCGCCGGGCCACCCGGCCGGACGCCACGATCTCGCGCACGGTCGCGGGCACGCCGCCGCCCGCCGGCAGCCGCTGCGGCACGTAGCCGACGCGCTTCCAGTCGCGGAACCGGGCGGGCGGCACGCCGTAGATCTCGGTGCGCCCGCCCGACAGCGGCACGAGCCCGAGCAGGGCCCGCACCAGGGTGGACTTGCCGGACCCGTTGGCGCCCAGCACCGCCAGGAACTCCCCGGCGCCGACCCGCAGGTCGACGCCGCTCAGCGCCTCGCGGCCGTCGAACCGGACGCGGCCGCCGGTCATCTGCAGGGGCGGGGCGGAACTCATGAGCACTCCAGCGCGGATCGCAGCGTGTCCAGGTTCCGGCGCATGATCGACATGTAGTCGTCGCCGGACCCCTTCGCGACCCCCTCCACCGGGTCGAGGACGGCGGTGCGCACGCCCGCCTCCCGGGCCAGGGTCTGCGCCACCTTCGGGCTGACCAGGGTCTCGGTGAACACGGTGGTGGCGCCCGCCGACCTGATCCGGCGGGTCAGCTCGCTCAGCCGGGCCGGGGACGGCTCCGCGGACGGGTCCACCCCGGCGATGGAGACCTGCGTGAGGCCGTACCGGTCGGCGAGGTAGCCGAACGCGGCGTGCGCGGTGACGATGGTGTCGCGCTCGCAGGACTTCAGCCCGTCCCGGAACGTCTGGTCGAGCTGCTTCAGCCGCGCGGCCGTCGACTGCGCGCGGGCCTTGTACCCGGCGGCGTGCGCCGCGTCGGCGCCGGCGAGCCTGTCGCCCAGCGCGGTGGCGATGGTCGCCATGCGGCCGGGGTCCAGCCAGACGTGGGGGTCGTAGGAGACCTTCGACTCGCGGCCCTCCTCGTGGCCGTGCTCCTCACCGTGCTCATGCTCGTCGGCGCCGGACGGGGCGGGCAGCGTCGGGACGGCGGCCGCCGCGTCCAGCGACGTGTCCTTCGCGTGCTGCTCCACGGCCTTGTCCACCGCGGGCTGCACGCCCTTGACGTAGACGGTGAGGTCGGCCTCGCCGATGTCGGCGATCTGCCGGGGGGTCAGCTCCAGGTCGTGCGGCTCGGCGCCGGGCTCGGTGAGCGTGGCGACCGACACGTCCGGGCCGCCGACCTGCTCCGCCAGCCAGGCCATCGGATAGAACGACGCGACCACCTCGGTCCCGCCGCCGCCCGCCCCCTCGGCGGTGCCGGAGCCTCCGCAGGCGGTCAGGCCGAGCAGCCCGGCCACGGTCACGGCGGTCACGGGAACGGCGCGGCGAAGCGCGCGAACGGTGGTACGAGAGGTGAACACACCTCAAGTGTGGACGAAGATGAAAACGGTTGTCAAAACCGACCAAAGAGATGACCTGCGGCAAATGCCGCCAACACCGCCATCGCCGCGATGCGCAGCGCCCGTCCGGAGGCGTCCAGCGCCGGCCAGTTGAGGTAGGCGAACCAGGCGAGCAGCGCCAGCAGCGCCAGCAGCCCGGCGGCCCCCACCCAGCCGGTGCCCACCATGCCGACGGCCAGCAGCGCGAACACGGCCGCCAGCAGCACCCAGCGCGGCAGCCGGTGCAGGAAGACCACCGGCGTCGCGCTCAACCGTTCGATCGTCGCCCGCATTCCCGAGGGCTCGCTCCCTGTCCGCACGCTCCCAACCTAGCCGGGCGGGCGGTCGCGGCGCCCGGCTGGGAGGATGGCCTCATGATCGCCATCACCCGGTACCGCGTCCCCGAGGAGCAGGCCGAGGGCTTCGCCGAGCAGATGGGCCAGATCCTGGAGGCCCTGGCGGCCAGCCCCGGTTACCGCTCGGGGCGGCTCGCGCGGACCGTCGACGACCCGACCCTGTGGGCCCTGGTCACCGAGTGGGACGGCGCCGGCCACTACCGGCGCGCCCTCGGCGCCTATGAGGTGCGGCTGCGGTTCATCCCGCTGGCGGCGATGGCGCTGGACGAGCCCGGAGCGTACGAGATCGTCGCGTCCCGCTGACTTTCCAGCGCCCTTCGCCTCGTGTTGGAAAAGCCGGCGGAAAAGATCATCCTGGCGCCGTTTGGCGCCGCGCGCATCCGGCGATCACTGCCGCGTCACGATCATGTCGGCCGGCGTGGGCGCCGGGGCACGCGACCGGCGTCCGGAACCGAGCCCGTCCCGGGCGGGGGCGGCCTTCGGTGCGCGGCCGGAACCACCGAGGGGAGCTGGGATGCGTCATGCCGCCGCGCTGACAGGACTGCTGGGAGTGACGACGCTCGCACCCTTGGTCACCGATGTGGGGTCGTCCGTCCGGCGCGCCGAGGCCGAGCAGAGCGTCGCGGCGGCGTCCCGTCTGCGGATCGTCGAGTACCGGGGGGTGCGCGTGCCGGTCCCCGCGGACTGGGAGGTCCACTGGCTGGACCGCGACCCGACCCGCTGCGTGCGGTACGACCGGCGCGCGGTCTACCTGGGCCGCCCCGGCCCGGAGCCCGACTGCCCCGCCCGCGCCGTCGGCCGCACCGAGACCCTGCACATCGAGCCGCTCGACTCCGGCGCGTCGACCGGCGAGCCGGCGCGGCAGCGCCGGGCCGGATCCGTGCGCACCGACCGCCTGGCCCGGTTCGCCGTGCCGCGCGAGCCCGACCACGAGACGGTGCTGCGGCTGCCCGAGGCGGGCGTGCAGATCCGCGGCACGTACGGCGAGGACCCGACCGTCCTGGAGCAGGTCCTGCGCGGCACCCGGCTGACGTCCGAGTGGACGGGGGCCCAGCGCGGCGCGGCGAACCCCGCCGACCCGCCGGGCTCGGACGCCTTCGGGCTGCTGGAACAGCTCCTGCCGTGGCTCACGGGGCCCTCGGAGCCGGCGCCGCCGCCGCGGCCGTCCGCCCCCCGGCCGCACGTCAAGCCCCGGCCGCCCGTCGAGCCCTCGCCGGACAAGCCGCGCGACGCGTCACCGCCCAAGCCGAAGGCGGGCAAGCCGCACAAGCCGCGCAAGCGCAAGAGCTGGGTCACCGGGAAGGGCTTCGACACCTGCACCGCGCCCTCGCTGCGGGCCATGGCCGCCTGGCGGAGATCGTTCAAGGTGGCCAACATGTACATCGGAGGCGCGGCGCGCGCCTGCGCCCAGCCCAATCTGAACCGCACGTGGGTGCGCAAGGTCCGCCGGATGGGATACCGCCTCATCCCGACCTACGTGGGCCTGCAGGCGCCGTGCACGCGCTTCCGGCAGCGCTTCTCCGCCGGGAGCGCCGCCAAGGCGGGGCGGCAGGCCGCCCGCGACGCGGTGCGGCGCGCCCGCGCCCTCGGCATCCCCCGGCGCAACCCCGTCTACTACGACATGGAGGTGTACGACAGCCGCAAAGCCTGGTGCCGCAAGGCGGTGCTGACGTTCGTGCACAACTGGACCCGCGCGCTGCGCAAGCTCGGGTACGTGCCGGGCGTGTACGGCAGCGTCGGCTCGAGCATCCGCGACGTGGGCCGGGCCCGAGGGATCAAGAAGCCCGTGGCGGTGTGGTTCGCGCACTGGGACGGACGTACCGATCCCTACAACTGCCCCTACATGTCCCGTCGCTGGTGGCCTCCGCACCGGCGGATCAAGCAGTACCGGGGCGGGCACCGGGAGACGCACGGCGGCGTCACCATCAACATCGACAGCAACATGGTCGACGGCCGGGTCTTCTGACCCGGCGCAGAACCCGCCGACGAGCGTCGGTGCGGCGCTGTGACCTGCGGCTTCTTCGGGTCGGTGCTCGGATGCCGCCGGTGGTGCCCTAAGCTGGAGAGCCTTGGAGCGCCCGGGGACGCCGCATGCGCCGCGCCCGCGCGTTCCACCGCCAACGGGGATCGCATCCGCTCCGACCCGCCGCGACGGCGCGCCGCCCGGCGCGGGCCGGGGCGCGACGACAAGGACCCGCCGACCGCCAGCCGGATGGAGAAACGCATATGGCACGCCGTTCCGACGTGATGGACACGATCGTCAACCTCGCCAAGCGTCGGGGTCTGGTCTACCCGTCGAGCGAGATCTACGGCGGGCTGCGCTCCTCCTGGGACTACGGCCCGCTCGGCGTCGAGCTGAAGAACAACGTCAAGCGCCAGTGGTGGAAGGCCATGGTGCAGGCGCGCGAGGACGTCGTCGGCCTGGACTCCTGCGTGATCCTCGCCCGCGAGGTGTGGGAGGCCAGCGGCCACGTGCAGGCGTTCGTCGACCCGCTCACCGAGTGCCAGTCGTGCCACAAGCGGTTCCGCGCCGACCACCTGGAAGAGGCCTACGCGGAGAAGCACGGCAAGGCGCCGGAGAACGGCCTGTCCGACGTGACCTGCCCCAACTGCGGGGTCAAGGGCTCGTTCACCCCGCCGCGCATGTTCAACGGGCTGCTCAAGACCTACCTCGGCCCGGTCGAGGACGAGTCCGGCCTGGCCTACCTGCGTCCCGAGACCGCGCAGGGCATCTTCATCAACTACCTGAACGTCCAGCAGTCGGCGCGGCGGAAGATCCCCTTCGGCATCGGCCAGATCGGCAAGTCGTTCCGCAATGAGATCACGCCGGGCAACTTCATCTTCCGCACCCGCGAGTTCGAGCAGATGGAGATGGAGTTCTTCGTCCGTCCCGGCACGGACGAGGAGTGGCACCAGTACTGGATCGACGAGCGCCTGCGCTGGTACACCGACCTGGGCATCCGCAAGGAGAACCTGCGGCTGTACGAGCACCCGAAGGAGAAGCTGTCGCACTACTCCAAGCGGACCGTCGACATCGAGTACCGGTTCGACTTCGTCGGCGCCGAGTGGGGCGAGCTGGAGGGCATCGCCAACCGCACCGACTACGACCTGAGCACGCACTCCAAGTGCTCCGGCACCGACCTGTCGTACTTCGACCAGGAGGCGGGGGAGCGGTTCATCCCGTACGTGATCGAGCCCGCGGCGGGCGTGGACCGCTGCGCCCTGACGTTCCTGCTGGACGCCTACGCCGAGGACGAGGCGCCCAACGCCAAGGGCAAGATGGAAAAGCGCACGGTCATGCGGCTGGACCGCCGGCTGGCCCCGGTCAAGGCCGCGGTGCTGCCGCTGTCGCGCAACGCCGACCTGTCCCCGAAGGCCCGCGACCTGGCCGCGCAGCTGCGCCGGCACTGGAACGTGGAGTTCGACGACGCGGGCGCCATCGGCCGCCGCTACCGCCGCCAGGACGAGATCGGCACGCCGTACTGCATCACCGTCGACTTCGACACGCTGAACGACGACGCGGTGACGGTGCGCGAGCGCGACTCGATGCGCCAGGAGCGCATCGCCATCTCCCAGGTGGAGTCGTACCTGGCCGCCCAGCTGGTCGGCTGCTGACGCGGCCGTCCGCCGCGCACGGCGGGTGACGACGGCGGGCGAGGACACGGCGGGGCCGCGCCTTCGGCGGACGAAGGCGCGGCCCGGCGTCGTCGTCGGACCGCCTCGGAGGCGGTCACCCGAAGGGGATCACTCGGTGACGTACAGGGTCTGGTCGTAGACGCCCGACCCGGGGCTGCTCTCGCCGAGCAGCTTGTAGTTGGCGCTGACCGTCGCGGTGGACGGGCACAGGAAGCTGCTGCCGTTGCTGATCTTGTTGACGGTGGCGTTCCGCACGCCGACCTGGGCCTCGGCGACGGAGGTGTCGCCGCGGTTCGGGTTGTCCGGGTTGAAGCCGTTGGCGGTCAGGTTGCCGCCGTAGATGCAGGTGATGCCGCCGAGGATGTTCACCACCGCGCGGACGCGGAAGTTGGCGATGGTGACGGCTGCGTCACGCCCGCCGGTGTGCGCCGAGTCGTAGGTCGCGCTGCCGCCGGACCAGGGGAAGTTCTCGGGCGTGATGGTCGCCGAGGTCGAGCCGCTGCACGGGCCGCCGTTGTTGCTGAAGCTCGCCGAGTCGATCGTCAGGCCGCTGCCGTCGGACTGGATCGACCCGGTCATCGTCGACTCGTTGCAGCTGCCCGTGCCGAGGGACGTGCTGACCGTGGCGACCCCGAGCAGGGACGCCTGGACCCTGCCGGAGTAGGGGTCGGCGGTGGCCGAGCCCTTGCGGACGGTGGTCGTCTGCGCGGACGCCGAGGGGACGGCGAGAGCGAGGGCGGCCAGGGTCGCGACACCGAGGACCGCGGTCCGTCTGAGATGCACCACCGGACTTGCTCCTTCCGGTTAGCGGGGTGGTGAACGCGAGAGTAATTCGCCTTTTTCGCCCAAGCAATAGCTTGTTTCACGACAAAGTGGCCAAATCGGGCCAAGGGGTCGAAGTCCGACAAAACGCCTCCGGGGCGGCGGTGAAATGATCGAAACCAGGCGCGCGGCGCCGTTCCCGGAGGGGGTCCGATGGGCTAACGTGGCCGAGTCAGGGCCTGCGCAGGGGGCCTGATCAGCCGCATCCGACGGAAGGAAGCTCGTGCGCCGGTTCGCTCCCGTGGCAGACCAGCGCGGACGGCTGTCGCGGTTGCTGGTCATCGCCTTGGGCCTGCTCGGACTCGTGGTCAGCCCGGCCGCCGCGGGCGCGGCTCCGGCGGCCGCGGCGGCCGGCCACGTCATCCGCACCGGGCAGCCCGGGGCCGCCGGCGCGCCCGGGGCCGGCCGCGCCGTCCGGGGCCGCTCGTCGGCGTCGGCCGCGGCCGTGCGGCACGCCCGGCACTGCGCCGTCCACGGCTTCCCGCGCGCCGCCGACCTGGCCGCCGCGTGCGACCTCGGCGGAGCGCCGTCCGGCGCGGCGCATGCGGCCGTCCTGCCGACCGCCCCGCGCGCGGGCCTCCCCTCGCATGCCGTCGCGCGCCGTCCCGAGCCGACGACGCGCATGCCGTCCGCCGGGCGCGCCGTCGCGCGCGGCCGCGCCCCTCCGTGCTCCACGACGCTCCGGCCGATCTGACCCGACCGGCGCACGCCGGTGTCCGCGGTCCCTCGGAGAGGGCCGCAGTCCTCGTGGAGGTTTCCCTTGTCACGCGCCAACGCGGTGCGGGCGCTGGTGTCTCTGGCAGTGCTCGCCGCGTCCCTGTTCTACGCCCTGTCCCAGCCCGCCCGGCTCGGCCTCGACCTGCGCGGCGGCACCCAGATCGTCCTGGAGACCCAGGACGGGCCGCACGCCAAGGCCGACGCCGCGTCCACCGACCGCGCCAAGCAGGTGCTCGAACGCCGCGTCGACGCGCTCGGCGTGGCCGAGTCGTCGCTCACCCGGTCGGGGGAGCGGCGCATCATCGTCGAGCTGCCCGACGTGCAGGACCCGACCCGCGCCACCCAGGTGATCGGGAAGACCGCGCAGCTCACCGCGCACCCCGTCCGCGTCAACGACGGCAAGCCCGACAAGGAGAAGGGCGAGCAGCTGCTGCCCGACGAGCAGGGCGGGCAGATCCTCATCGGACCCGCCGCGCTGACCGGCGAGGGCATCGGCACCGCCGAGGCCGGGTTCGACCAGGAGAACCTCGGCGGCTGGTTCGTCACGGTCAAGTTCCGCGGCGACGGCGGCAAGATCTGGGAGCGGATCACCGCCCGCGCCGCCTGCGCCACCGGGGACGAACGCCGCATCGCCTTCGTCCTGGACGGCCAGGTCATCTCGTCCCCGCAGGTCACCCCGGAGGTGCCGTGCAACGTCGGGATCACCGGCGGCTCCACCCAGATCACCGGGGACTTCACCGCCAAGGAGGCGCGGGACCTGGCCGCGCTGATCCAGGGCGGTTCGCTGCCGGTGCCCGTGAAGATCATCGAGCAGCGGGTGGTCGGCCCCACCCTGGGCGCGGAGGCGATCGAGGCCAGCTGGAAGGCCGCCGTCATCGGCATCGTCCTCACCGGGCTGTTCATCATCGCCGTCTACCGGCTGGTCGGCGCGCTGAGCGCGGTCGCGCTGGCCTGCTACGCCCTGATCTCCTACGCCGCGCTCATCATGATCGGCGCGACGCTCACCCTGCCCGGCCTGGCCGGGTTCGTGCTGGCCATCGGCATGGCCATCGACGCCAACGTGCTGGCCTTCGAACGCGCCCGGGAGGAGTACCGGGCGGCGCGCCGGCGCGGCGTGCGCGCCGCCCTGGCCACCGGCTTCACCAAGGCCTGGTCGGCCATCGCCGACTCCAACATCACCACCCTGCTGGCCGCCGGGCTGCTGTTCTTCCTGGCCTCCGGCCCGGTGCGCGGCTTCGGCGTCACCCTCACCATCGGCGTGCTGGCCTCGTTGCTGTCGGCGATGGTGATCAGCCGCTTCCTCACCGAGACGGCCCTGTCCCGCCGGTGGATCGCGCGCCGCCCGGCGCTGACCGGCATCGGCGCCGTGGGCCGCCTGCGCACGTGGCTGGACCGCCGCGACCCGGACCTGATGCGGCACCGCCGCCTGTACCTGGTGATCTCCGGGCTGGTCGTGGTGCTCGCCCTGGCCGGCGTCTTCGTCCGCGGCCTCAACTTCGGCGTGGAGTTCACCGGGGGCCGCCTCATGGAGTACTCCACCAGCCGGACGGTCGACATCGACGACGCCCGCGCGGCCGTCTCGTCCGCCGGGTTCCCGCGCGCGGTGGTGCAGACGTCCGGCCAGGACAACATCTCCGTGCGCACCGAGGACCTCACCAACGAGGAGGAGAAGCGCATCCGGGACGCGCTGGCCGCCAAGGGCGGCACCGTCACCAAGGAGCGCGACGAGCTGATCGGCCCCACCCTGGGCGACGAGCTGCGCCGCAAGGCGCTGATCGCGCTGGGGGTGGCGCTCCTCGTCCAGCTGGCCTACCTGGCGTTCCGGTTCCGCTGGACGTTCGGCACGGGCGCGGTGCTGGCGATGTTCCACGACATCATCGTGGTGATCGGGGTGTTCGCCTGGCTCGGCAAGCCGATCGACGGGGTGTTCCTGGCCGCCCTGCTGACGATCATCGGGTACTCGGTGAACGACTCGGTGGTGGTGTTCGACCGCATCCGCGAGCTGTGGCGGGACGACCCCAAGGCGCCGTTCGCCCGCCTCGCCGGCCGCGGCGCCCTGCAGACCGTGCCCCGGACCGTCAACACCGGGATGGGCGCGATCTTCATTTTGGCCGCGCTGGCGCTGCTCGGCGGCGACTCGCTGACCGACTTCGCCATCGCGCTGCTGGTCGGGATCTGCGTCGGCACGTACTCCAGCGTGTTCACCGCCACGCCCTTGGCCGTGGTGCTGCAGCACTACAGCAAGACGCCCGCGCCGCACCCCAAGCGCCCGCAGCGGCCCGTCCGCCGCGAGTCCGGGGACTCCGGCGCCGTCCTCTAGGCGTCATCGAGGAGGTGGCAGGGAGAGGCGCGGCGGGGCTCGTTCCCGTCCACCCGGCGTCCCTCCGCGGGGCGCCGGGTGGACACCCGGATCTGATCACTACCGCCGCCGGCCGCGGCGCGGCGGCGGTTCCGGTGCCGTGTGATCGGTTCCGACGCCCCGTCCCGGGTGCCGTGGCCGGGCGGGATGGCGCCGAGCCCTGGCCACGGCGGGGGGTCAGGCCAGCGGGGGCTGGCGCTCGTACTCCTCGGCGCGGATGACCTGCATCACCGCGTTGATCAGCGCCAGGTGGGTGAACGCCTGGGGGAAGTTGCCCAGGTGGCGGCCGGTGTGCGGGTCGATCTCCTCGGCGTACAGCTGCAGCGGGCTGGCGTAGGAGAGCAGCTTCTCGCACAGGGCCTTGGCGCGGTCCAGTTCGCCGATCATCACCAGCGCGCTGACGAGCCAGAACGAGCAGATGGTGAACGTGCCCTCGTCGGAGTCGAAGCCGTCGTCGGTCTCCGACGGCCGGTACCGCAGCACCAGGTCGTCCTCGGTCAGCTCGTCGGCGATGGCGAGCACGGTCTCGCGGACCCGCTTGTCGTCGGCGGGCAGGAAGCCCAGCAGCGGGATGAGCAGCGCCGACGCGTCCAGGCTGGTCGCGCCGTAGTGGGCCACGAACACCCCGCGCTCGTCCAGGGCGTTGGCCAGCACGTCGGCGTGGATCTCGTCGGCCGCCTTCTGCCAGCGCTCGGCCATGGCGTGGTCGCCGCGGATGCGCGCCAGCCGGGCGCCGCGGTCGGCCGCCACCCAGCAGAACACCTTCGAGGAGGTGAAGTGCTGCGGCTCGCCGCGCACCTCCCACATGCCGCAGTCCGGCAGCCGCCAGTTGGCCAGCGCGTCCTCGACCTGCTTGACGACGATCTTCCACAGCCGGTCGTCCAGCCGGTCCCGCTTGCGCACGAACAGGTAGATGGAGCCGATGATGGCGCCCCACACGTCGTGCTGGGCCTGCATGTACGCCTCGTTGCCGATGCGCACCGGGCGGGCGTTGTCGTAGCCGGACAGGTGGTCGAGGGTCGTCTCGGGCAGCTCCTCGCGGCCGTCCAGCCCGTACATGATCTGCAGCTTGCCCTCGGCGGCCTCGGCCACGTCGGTGATGAAGTAGAAGAAGTCGTTGGCCTCCCAGTCGTACCCGAGGGTGTAGAAGGCCCACAGCGCCATCGTCGAGTCGCGGATCCAGGTGTACCGGTAGTCCCAGTTGCGGTCGCCGCCCGGGGTCTCCGGCAGGGACGTGGTCGCCGCGGCCGCCACCGCGCCCGACGGGGCGAACGTCAGCCCCTTGAGGGTGAGGGCGCTGCGCTGCAGGTGGCTGCGCCACGGGTGGTCGGGGAACTTGCCGCGGTCCAGCCAGTGCTGCCAGTGGTGCACCGTCCAGACCAGGCGCTCTTGGGCCTCCTCGTAGCTGTGCGGCGGCTCGTGCTCGCTCCACGACAGCGCGACGAACCGCGCGTCGCCCTGCTTGAGCAGGGTGCGGGCGGTGGCCAGCGACCCTTCGAAGCCGATGTTCATGTCGCTGGTCAGGCGCAGTGAGAGACCGTTGCCGCGCGCGACGGCCTCGTGGTAGCCGAGGCCGGTGTGCTCCCACTGCGCGGGCGCGCGTCCGTAGTCGAACACGGGCATGCAGTCCAGCCGGACCTGCACCTGCCCGTTGACGCAGCGCACCATGCGCAGCAGCACGTGGTCGGCGTCGTAGTCGGTGGGGGCGCGGCGGTGGGTGTGCGAGCGCTCGGTCTCGTGGTGCCAGGGCCCCATGAGGAGCGCGTCGGTGACCACCAGCCAGCCGCCGTGGACCCACCAGGTCGTCTCCAGCACCATGGTGCCGGGGATGTAGCGCCGGGCGGCGGGCACCTCCACCCCCGCCGGACCGACCCGGAAGTATCCGGCGTCCCGGTCCAGCAGGGAGCCGAAGACGCTCGGCGAGTCCATGCGGGGCAGGCACATCCATTCGATGTTGCCGCTCGGCGCGACCAGGGCGGTCGTCTCGCAGTCGGACAGGAACCCGAAATCGGCGATCGGGGCGAACGGGTCTCCAGCCCGGCCACCGGCGACCATCGGTCTCACAGCCTCACCTCCTCTTTCCATGATTCCCTCTGGTTTGCGGTGCGTAGACCATGCAACGGCCGTGGTTCCTTGGTCGTGTGTCGGTTATGTCCTGATTGGAATAGACCAGTGTGCTCGGTTTGACCTGCGTAAACGCACGCAGCGTAACGGAGTGACGAGCGGGCGTCGCACGCACGGGTACAGTCCCGGCAAACAGGGCAGGCGGTGCCGTTTCCGGCGGCGCCCGGGAGCGTACCGGGTCCATCCGAGGCCGCCGCCCGCCACCCCGCCGCAGGCCGCGCGGCGGGACCGGACCGCGAAGGAGGGGCCCGTGCCGAAACTGGTGTACGACTTCACCGAAGGCAACAAGGACCTGCGGGATCTGCTGGGGGGCAAGGGCGCCAACCTGGCCGAGATGACCAATCTCGGCCTGCCCGTCCCGCCGGGGTTCACCATCACCACCGAGGCGTGCCGCCACTACCTGGAGCACGGCGCGCTGCCCGACGGGTTGGCGGAGGAGATCGACGAGCACCTGTCGGCGCTGGAGGAGGCCATGGGCAAGCGCCTCGGCCAGCCCGACGACCCGCTGCTGGTCAGCGTGCGGTCCGGGGCCAAGTTCAGCATGCCCGGCATGATGGAGACCGTCCTCAACATCGGCCTCAACGACGCGTCGGTGGCCGGGCTCGCCGCCCAGTCCGGGGACGAGCGCTTCGCCTGGGACTCCTACCGGCGGCTCATCCAGATGTTCGGCAAGACCGTGCTCGGCGTCGACGGTGACCTGTTCGAGGACGCCGTGGACGCCGCCAAGAAGGCCAAGGGCACCGACCGGGACCTCGACCTGGACGCCGGCGACCTGCGCGGCCTGGTCGCCACGTTCAAGGACATCGTCCGCGAGCACGCCGGGCGCGACTTCCCCGCCGACCCGCGCGAGCAGATGGACCTGGCGATCAGGGCGGTGTTCGAGTCGTGGAACGCGCCCCGCGCGATCCTGTACCGGCGCCAGGAGCGCATCCCCGCCGACCTCGGCACCGCCGTCAACGTCTGCGCCATGGTGTTCGGCAACATGGGCATGGACTCGGGCACCGGCGTGGCCTTCACCCGCGACCCCGCGACCGGCCGCCAGGGCGTCTACGGCGACTACCTGCAGAACGCGCAGGGGGAGGACGTGGTCGCCGGCATCCGCAACACCGTGCCGCTGTCCGAGCTGGAACGCCTCAACCCCGCCGCCTACGCGGAGCTCCTGCGCATCATGGAGACGCTGGAGAACCACTACCGCGACATGTGCGACATCGAGTTCACGATCGAGCGCGGCAAGCTGTGGATGCTCCAGACCCGGGTCGGCAAGCGCACCGCCGCGGCCGCGTTCCGCATCGCCTGCCAGCTGCTCGACCAGGGCCTCATCGACGAGGACGAGGCCGTGGCCCGCGTCACCGGCGACCAGCTCGCCCAGCTGATGTTCCCCCGCTTCGACCAGGCCCAGGCCGACGGGAGCAAGCTGCTGACCACCGGCATGAACGCCTCGCCCGGCGCCGCCGTCGGCAAGGCCGTCTTCTCCTCCGAGCGGGCCGTGGAGCTGGCCGCCCGGGGCGAGGACGTCATCCTGGTGCGCCGCGAGACCAACCCCGACGACCTGGCCGGCATGGTCGCCGCCAGGGGCATCCTCACCTCCCGCGGCGGCAAGACCTCGCACGCCGCGGTCGTCGCCCGCGGCATGGGCAAGACCTGCGTGTGCGGCGCGGAGGAACTGGACGTCGACACCAAGGCCGCCCGCTTCACCGCCCCCGGCGGCGTCACCGTCGAGGAAGGCGAGGTCATCTCCATCGACGGCACCAGCGGCCGGGTCTACCTCGGCGAGGTGCCCGTCGAGGACTCCCCGGTGGTCAAGTACTTCGAGGGCGCGCTCGACCCCGCGCAGGCCGCCGCCGGGGACGAGGGGGACGAGCTCGTCCAGGCCGTGCACCGGATCATGAAGCACGCCGACGCGCGGGCGCGCCTGGGCGTGCGCGCCAACGCCGACACCCCCGAGGACGCCGCGCGGGCCCGCCGCTTCGGCGCGCGCGGCATCGGGCTGTGCCGTACCGAGCACATGTTCCTCGGCGACCGCCGCCGCCTGGTGGAACAGCTCATCCTCGCCGAGACCGACGACGAGCGGCGCGACGCCCTGGACGCGCTGGAGCCGCTCCAGCGCGCCGACTTCGAAGGCATCCTCGAAGCCATGGACGGGCTGCCCGTCACGATCCGGCTCATCGACCCCCCGTTGCACGAGTTCCTCCCCGACCTCACCGAGCTGTCGGTCAAGGTCGCTCTGGCGGGTGACGACGCCGACCCCCGGGACCGCAAACTGCTGGAGGCCGTCCGCCGGCTGCACGAGCAGAACCCTATGTTGGGACTGCGGGGCGTGCGCCTGGGTTTGGTGATTCCCGGGCTGTTTGCGATGCAGGTCCGCGCGATCGCCCATGCGGCCGCGCGGCGGCGCCGGGCGGGCGGCGATCCTCGACCGGAGATAATGATCCCGCTTGTGGGCGCCGTCCAGGAACTCGAGGCGGTGCGCGACGAGGCCCGGCGGGTGCTGGCCGAGGTCCGCGAGGAGACCGGGGTGGACGTGCCCGCGCTGATCGGCACCATGATCGAGCTGCCCCGGGCGGCGCTGACCGCCGGGCAGATCGCCGAGGCCGCCGAGTTCTTCTCCTTCGGCACCAACGACCTCACCCAGACCACGTGGGGCTTCTCCCGCGACGACGTGGAGGCGGCCTTCTTCTCCCGCTACCTGGAGCTCGGCATCTTCGGCGTGTCCCCGTTCGAGACCTTGGACCGCGAGGGGGTCGGCCGCCTGGTGCGCATCGCCGCCGAGGAGGGGCGCGCCGCCCGTCCGGACCTGAAGCTGGGCATCTGCGGCGAACACGGCGGCGACCCCGAGTCGGTGCACTTCTGCCACGAGGTCGGCCTGGACTACGTGTCCTGCTCGCCGTTCCGCGTCCCGGTCGCCCGGCTCGAGGCGGGACGCGCCGCGATCTCCGCGGTCGGCTCCGACAGCCGCTAGCCGCGAGCCGGCCGCCCGCCCTCCTCGGGGACGCCGCCCGCGTCCGGGCGGACACGGGGACGGAACCGGCGAACCCGCGACGCGCGCCCGGTCGTCTCAACTAGCGTGTCGAGCGAGATGACCTTGGAGATGGACGCGCCCGGCTCCGACCCGTCCGAGGGGGCCGACGAGGACGGCGGGCGGCGCGAGCGGCGAGGGCCCGAGGCGGACGGGGAGCGGCGGCCGGCGCGCGGCCGCCGCTCCCGCGCCTTCGTGATCGCGGTGAGCGCGCTGCTCGGGCTGCTGGCCGTGGCCGTGCTGACGCCGCTGACCGTGGCGGGGCGCGTGTGGTACCAGGCCCGCCAGGACGAGCGGCCCCGCTCGGACGCGATCATCGTGCTGGGCGCGGCGCAGTACAACGGGGTGCCCTCGCCCACCCTGCGGTGGCGGCTGCAGCACGCCCTGAACCTGTACCGGGACGGGGTGGCGCCGGTCATCGTCACCGTCGGCGGCAAGCGGCCGGGCGACGCCTACACCGAGGCCGACTCCGGGAAGCGGTGGCTGGTGGAGCGCGGCGGGGTGCCCGCCGACCGGGTGGTGTCCGTGCCCGTCGGCGGCGACACGCTGGAGAGCATGCGGGCGGTGGGCCGCGAGTACCGGCGGCGCGGATGGCGCACCGGCGTGATCGTGACCGACCCGTGGCACGGCCTGCGCTCCAAGCGGATGGCGGCCGACAACGGCATCGAGGCGGCCTCGTCCCCGACCCGCAGCGGCCCGAGCGTGCAGACCCGCGAGACGCAGTTCCACTACATCGTCCGGGAGACCGGCGGCTACCTGTCGTACGTGCTCTTCGGGAAGAGCATCCGGGACCCTCGGGAAACGATCAAGTCCGCATCCGGGTGAGGGCGTCCGGCGCGGCCTACCCTGGATGGGGCGATGAGGAATTATTCAGAGCGCGACCAGGAGCGATGGGCCCCCGAGCCGCCCAAGCGCCGCGACCGCACCGCCTTCGAACGGGACCGGGCGCGCGTGCTGCACAGCGCCGCGCTGCGGCGGCTGGCCGCCAAGACCCAGGTGGCCTCGCCCGGCGCGCACGCCGAGGAGCACGGGCAGAGCCTGCGCACCCGGCTGACCCACTCGCTGGAGTGCGCCCAGATCGGCCGGGAGCTCGGCAAGTCCCTCGGCTGCGACCCCGACCTGGTGGAGACCGCCTGCCTGGCCCACGACATCGGGCACCCGCCGTTCGGGCACAACGGGGAGGCCGCCCTGGACGTGGTCGCCCGCGACTGCGGCGGCTTCGAGGGCAACGCGCAGAGCCTGCGCGTGCTGACCCGGCTGGAGCCCAAGTCGTTCGCGCCCGCCGGCCCGCCGCTGTACGGCCGCAGCGTCGGGCTCAACCTCACCCGCGCCGCCCTCGACGCGTCCATGAAGTACCCGTGGACCCCGGACGAGGCCGTGAACGGCAAGTACGGGACGTACCTGGACGATCTCGCCGTGGCGCGCTGGGTGCGCGACGGCGCCCCGGCCGGGCGCGTCTGTTTCGAGGCGCAGGTCATGGACTGGAGCGACGACGTCGCGTACTCGGTGCACGACCTGGAGGACGCGCTCGTCGCCGGGCACGTCGACTTCGATCGCCTCGCCGACCCGGCCGAGCGCCGCCTGGTGTGCGCCACCGCCCGCAAGCTCTACTGCGACGACGCCGACCTGGACGAGCTGGAGGAGCGCTTCGCGCGCCTGCTGGCCGAGCCGTACTGGCCGGACCGCTACGACGGCACGCCGCGCGCCCTGGCCGCCCTGAAGAACCTCACCAGCACGCTGATCGGCCGGTTCTGCGTGGCCGCCGAGGAGGCGACCCGCGCCGCGTACGGCGACCGCCCGCTGACCCGGTACGGCGCCGACCTGATCGTGCCGCGGGAGCAGCGGCTGGAGTGCGCGCTGCTCAAGGGCGTCACCGCGCACTACGTGTGGATCAGCCACGAGGCCGTCCGGGCCCGCCAGCGCGAGCTGATCATGGAGCTGGCCGAGCTGATGCTGCGCGGCGCGCCGGACACGCTCGACCCGGCGTTCCGCGCCGCCTTCGAGGAGGCGCCTGACGACGCGGCCCGGCTGCGCGCGGTCGTCGACCAGATCGCCTCGCTCACCGACACCTCCGCGATCGCCCGGCACAAGGCGCTGTCGGGGCGCGCCGGTTAGCGGCGGCCGCCCGCGAGCGCCGCGCCGCGGCCCGTTCGTGGATCGTTCCTTGAAACGCCCGCGGGTGGCCCCTTGTCTCCTTCGGGGCACAGCAGTAGGCAGGCAAGTAGACGCCGTCCTCAGGAGGTCGCCATGCCCGAGGAGACCATCGTCATCGTCGGCGCGAGCCTGGCCGGCGCCAAGGCCGCCGAGACGCTGCGGGAGGAGCGCTTCGGGGGACGGGTGGTGCTGATCGGCGCGGAGGTCGAGCGGCCCTACGAGCGGCCGCCGCTGTCCAAGGGGTTCCTGCTCGGCCAGGAGCCGCGGGAGAAGGCGCACGTCCACGGGCCCGACTGGTACGAGCGCAACCGCGTGGAGCTGCGACTGGGCACGACCGTCACGGCCCTCGACCCGTCCCGGCACCGGGTGACGCTCGCCAGCGGCGAGGAGATCGGCTACGACCGGCTGCTGCTGGCCACCGGGGCGTCCCCGCGCCGGCTGGAGGTGCCCGGCTCCCGGCTCCAGGGCCTGTACTACCTGCGGACGATGGCCGACGCGGCGGCCCTGCGCGAGGCGATCGCGCCGGGCGGGCGCCGCGTGGTGGTGGCGGGCGCCGGCTGGATCGGCCTGGAGACCGCGGCCGCGGCCCGCGCCTACGGCAACGAGGTGACGGTGATCGAGCCGGAGCCGACGCCGCTGCACGCCGCGCTCGGGCCCGAGGTGGGCGGGCTGTTCGCCGACCTGCACCGCCGGCACGGCGTCATCCTGCGGCTGGACGAGGGCGTGGCGGGGTTCTGGGGCGCCGGGCAGGTGTCGGCGGTGGTGACCACGGGCGGCGCGGAGATCCCCGCGGACGTGGTGATCGTGGGCATCGGGGTGCGGCCCAACACCGAGCTGGCCGAGCGGGCGGGCCTGGAGGTGTCGGACGGCGTGCTGGTCGACCAGTCGCTGCGCACGTCCGACCCCGACGTCTTCGCCGCCGGGGACGTGGCCGCCGCCTACCATCCGCTGCTCGGCCGCCGCCTGCGCGTGGAGCACTGGGCCAACGCGCTGAACGGCGGACCGGCCGCGGCGCGGGCGATGCTCGGGCAGGAGGTCTCCTACGACCGCATCCCCTACTTCTTCACCGACCAGTACGAACTCGGCATGGAGCTGTCCGGCCTGCCGACGCCGGGCGAGTACGACGAGGTGGTGTACCGGGGCGACGTGGCGGGCCTGGAGTTCATGGCGTTCTGGCTGTCCGGCGGGCGCGTGGTCGCCGGGATGAACGTCAACGTGTGGGAGGTCGCCCGGGACGTCCAGGCGCTGATCCGCTCCGGCGAGCCGGTCGACCGGGGGCTGCTGGCCGATCCCAAGGTGCCGCTGGCCGAGCTGCTGTAGGGGCCGTCCGCGGCGGACGCGGCCGCCCCCGCTGGGTGATCGCTTGCGCGGGGGAGGGGACGCCGGCCCGGGGGTAAGGCGCGTACAGTCTGCGTGGTGGTGACTGTGACGGCGGCCGGGACGCTCCGCCGGGCACGGCTGGCGGTGACCGTCGCGTTCGTCGCGCACGGTCTGGTCGGCTCCGCCTGGGTGGCGCGGATCCCTCAGGTCAAGGAGCATCTGGGACTGAGCGAGGGCGCCCTCGGCGTGGCGCTGCTCGGCGCACCGGCGGGAGTGGTCGTGGCGGTGCGCTTCGCCGGGTCGGTCGTCGCGCGGTGGGGCAGCCGCGCCACGACCATGGCGGCCGGGGCCGCGGGGGCGCTGGCGCTGGTCCCGATGGGCCTGGCCGGGAACCTGGCCGCGCTGGTCGCCGCGCTGGTGCTGTTCGGCGCCTCGCTGGGCCTGATGGACGTGGCGATGAACGTCCAGGGGGTGGCCGTCGAACGCGGCCTGGGCCGGCCGATCATGTCCGGGCTGCACGGCGCGTACAGCATCGGCACCCTGCTGGCGGCGCTGGTCGGCTCCGGACTGGCGCATCTGGGCGTCCCGGTGCCGGTGCACCTGTCGGCGGCGGCGCTCCTGCTGGCGGCGCTGGTGCTGGCGGGCTGCCGAGGGCTGTTGGACCGATCCGCCGACGACCCGTCCGATCCGGACGCCGGCCCGTCCGGGCCCGCCGATCCCGCCGAGCCCGCCGCCGAGGCGTCGAAGTCCGCCGGCGCGTCGGAGGCCGGCTGCGCGTCCGGCGCCCGCGGCGCCGCCCGGGAGACCGCCCGGGAGCCGGCCCGGAAGGCCGCGCGCAGGGCCCAGGCGGAGGCGGTGCGCGGCGGACGGCGCATGCTGGCCCTGCTCGGGCTCATCGGGCTGTGCTCGTTCGTGGGCGAGGGCGCGATGGCCGACTGGAGCGCCGTCTACCTGCGCGAGACGCTGCACAGCGGGCCCGGCGTGGCGGGCCTGGGCTACGCGGGGTTCGCCGTCGCGATGACGGTGGGCCGCCTGGCGGGCGACCGGGTGGTGGCGCGGTTCGGGCCGGTGCGCGTGCTGCGCGCGGGGGCCCTGCTGTCGGCGTTCGGGCTGGGCCTGGGGCTGGCGGCCGGCCACCCGGTCGCCGCGATCATCGGGTTCACGCTGTTCGGCGTGGGCATCGCCCCCGTGGCGCCGGTCACCTTCAGCGCCGCGGGCAACCTGCCCGGCGTGCCCGCGGCGGACGGCATCTCCCGGGTGACGGGCGTCGGGTACCTCGGTCTGCTGGGCGGCCCGCCGGTCATCGGGTTCGTGGCGCAGGCGGTCGGGCTGACCGGCGCGCTGTGCGTGCCGGTCGCGCTGGTCGCCGCGATCGCGGTGTCCGCGCGCGCCACCGCCACGGCCGCGCGCTGATCGGCCTTTCGATCGATCTTTCCTTCCGGGGCGCGTGGGGTGCACGGTTCGTCCTCCGGTAAGGTCTGGGCGAGTGAGCACCATGCAGCGGTCCCGGCCGGTCGACGCGGCGTCCGCGGACGTCCCGCACCGGCCCTTCGTGCGGGAGCTGCTCAGCTTCGGGTTCGTCGGGTGCGTCGGCACGGTGATCATGATCGGCGGGGCCAACGTCCTGCGGCACCTGCTCGGCGGCGGCCCGATCGTCAGCGTGGTGCTGCCCACCGTCGCCTCGACGCTGGTGTCGTACCTGGCCAACCGCCACTGGACGTTCCGGCACCGCGACAGCACCGGCTCCGGCCGCGAAGTGGCGATCTTCTTCGGGCTCAACGGCGTCGGCCTGCTGATCCAGACGGCCTGCACCGGCTTCACCTACTACACGCTCGGCCTGCACAGCGGGGTCGCCTACAACGCCGGGCTGCTGGCGGGGCTGGCGCTGGCGTCGGCCTTCCGCTACTGGTCGTACCGCAAATGGGTGTTCACGCCCGCGGCGGCGTGACGCGGCGTCCCGCGCGGGCGGCGGGCGACACGGTGGACGACGCGGTGGACGACGCGGCGCGGGCCCGGCTCGACGCCGAGTGGCCGAAGCACCGCCCCGCGGTGTTCGGCGCGGCCTACCGCATCACCGGCAGCGTGGCCGACGCCGAGGACGTCGCCCAGGACGTGTGGCTGCGCGCGGCCTCCGCCGCGTCGCTGGCCGAGGTCCGCGATCTGCGCGCCTGGCTGGTCACCGTGGCCGCGCGCCGCGCCTACGACCTGCTGACCTCGGCCCGCGCCCGGCGCGAGGACTACGTCGGGCCGTGGCTGCCCGAACCGCTGCTGACCGGTCCGGACGCCGCCGAGCCGGTGCTCGTCGACGACACCGTCGGGATCGCGATGCTGCTGGTGCTGGAGCGGCTGACGCCGCCCGAGCGGGTCGCGTTCGTGCTGCGCCAGGCGTTCGAGGCGCCCTACGAGCAGATCGCCGAGGTCCTGGGCAAGAGCCCCGCGGCCTGCCGCCAGCTCGTCTCGCGGGCCGGACGCAAGATCGCCGCCGCCGGGCCGTCGGCCGCGGCCGGACGGCGGGCGTCCCGGGCCGAGCGCGAGCGGGTGGTCGGCGCCTTCCGCGCCGCCGCCGAGAGCGGCGACGGCGCCGCGCTGCTGGCCCTGCTGGACCCGGACGCCACCTACACCACCGACGGCGGCGGGAAGACGTTCGCCGCGCGCAAGGTCATCGCCGGGGCGGAGCGGATCGCGACCGTGCTGGTGCGGGTGACCGCCAAGCTCCAGATCACGCTGGCGCCCGTCGAGGTCAACGGCGGGCCCGGGCTGCTGGTGTACAGCTTCGGGCGGCTGATCGGCGTCGACGCCGTCGAGGTGGCGGACGGCCGCGTCACCGCGATCCGCCGCGTCCTCAACCCCGACAAGCTCGCCGGCCTGCGGCACGCGCCCGAGTCCCGGCGCGCAGAAGGCCCCCGGCGGGGCCGGGGGCCTTCCCGCTGACCGCGTGCTCCGGCGGACCGGTCCGGGGACCGGTCCTCGGGCCGGTCAGCGGCCGAAGTAGTCGGGCTGCGACTGGACGTTCAGCACATCCAGCTTGACGCGCTTGCCGGGGTTGGTGCGCATGTCGCGGATGTCGAGGACGTCCATGCCCTTCTGGATGTCGTTGGAGTAGATGTAGCCGTTGTAGTAGTACGCCGACCACGAGCCGCCCACGATGAGCTCGGAGTCGCTCAGCGGCCCGCGCTCGAACCAGCCGATCTCCTTGGGCCTGCGGGAGTCGGTGAAGTCCCACACCGAGACGCCGCCCTGGTACCAGGCCTGGACCATGATGTCGCGGCCCTTGACGGGGATCAGCGAGCCGTTGTGGGCCACGCAGTTCTCGGTGTCGGCGTTCGCCCGCGGGATCTTGAAGTAGCTGCGGAAGACCAGCCGGCGCTTGTCGCCCTTGCCGACGATGTCGTAGACGGCGTCGGCGCCCTTCTCCTGGCCGATCGCGGCGTTGCAGGTGGCCGCGCCGCCGCCGCCGAGCTCGTCGGTGAAGACGACCTTGGTGGCGCTGTTGTTGAACGTCGCCGAGTGCCAGAACGCGAAGTTCTCGTCGTCGCGGACGCTGTGGATGATCCGCGGCTTGACCCGGTCGGAGATGTCGAACAGCACGCCGTCGCCCATGCACGCCCCGGCCATGAGGTTCTTGGCCGGGTAGGCGGTCAGGTCGTGGCAGCCGGTGGTCGCCGACGTGCCCTCGGGGTAGGGCCGCCCGTCACCGGGGTTGCCGCCGTCGGGGAACAGCACCGGCTCGGCCACCACCTTGGCCGCCTGCGGGTGCTTCAGCGGCACCTTGATGATCGAGATCAGGTCGTGCGGCGGCTGGCAGTCGGGGTAGGCGGAGTTGGGCGAGTACGACGAGACGTAGATGTACACCTCGTCGCGCTTGCCCGGGACCAGCGTGTTGGTGTGCGAACCGCACTTGGTCTCGACGGACTTGACGTAGCGCGGGTTGCGCACGTCGCTGATGTCGAAGATCTTGATGCCCTCCCAGGCCGACTTCTCGCTGGCCGGCATGGGCTGCGACTGGCAGGAGTCGTCGCTGCGCGAGCTGTCGGTGGACAGGAACAGCAGGTTCCCGGCGATCGACACGTCGTTCTGCGACCCGGGGCACCGCACCACGGTCACGATCTTCGGCTTGGCCGGCTTGCTGATGTCGTAGACCGTGAAGCCCTCGTAGTTGCCGCCGAAGGCGTACTTGCCCTTGAAGGCCCAGTCCGAGTTGAGGGCCGAGGTCGAGGCGAACGGCGCGGGCTTGGGGATGTTCGCCACGTGGTGCATGTTGCGCGACTTGGCGATCTCGTCCACGCCCAGGGTGTCGGCCGCGGCCGTGGGCGCCGCGGCGGCTGATCCGGCCAGCGCGAGCGCCGCGAGGGTTCCCACCAGTGTTCGTCGCTTGGGTCTGCGTCCAGGGAGCAGCGCCACCCTCACTCCTTAATGTGTCCAAAATCCCCCGACGGTAGGTGATCAACCGGAGTATGAACCGAACTGAGCCTTTTGCATAGATCTGCATGGATCTGTGAGCTTTCTGAGATCAAACTCTCTTCCGTGCCGACGGCGGTCCGGGCTACCGTCCGGAATGTCCACGCGGCGGGTCGAAGTGGGGAATCGAATGCGCAACTGGACGCGGTACCGGATCGCGGTGCTGGCCGTGGCGGCGGCCGCGGCCGCCCTGGGCGGATGCAGCGGCGGCGACGACTCCGGCGACCGGGCCGCGCCCAAGGCCACCGTGCTGATGCCGGGACGGCCGGGGGAGGACAACAAGACCGCGGTGGTCGGGCCGTCCACGCCGTCCCCGCCCACGGCCGCGGAGATCCGCTTCGTGGAGATGATGATCCCGCACCACCGGCAGGCGATCGAGATGGCCGCGCTGGCCCCCGAGCGGGCCTCCGACCGGCAGATCAAGGCGATGGCCGAG
Source organism: Actinomadura viridilutea (assembly GCA_003001795.1). Taxonomy (GTDB): domain Bacteria; phylum Actinomycetota; class Actinomycetes; order Streptosporangiales; family Streptosporangiaceae; genus Spirillospora; species Spirillospora viridilutea. The sequence continues at coordinate 239,937 of PVNI01000008.1, forward strand.
CGCATCGACGCGGCGCAGAACGCGGAGATCTCGGCCATGCAGAGCTGGTTGAAGCGGCACGGCCGGGGGACGGGGACGGGCCACGCCGGGCACGGCGCGCACGGCGCCGCCGCCTCGCCGTCGGCGTCCGCCCACGCCGGCATGCCGGGCATGGCGACGCCGCAGCAGATGGAGCAGCTCCGGCAGGCCCGCGGCAAGGACTTCGACCGGCTGTTCGTCGACCTGATGGTCGCCCACCACCAGGGCGCGCTGACCATGGTCCAGGACGTGCTGGACCGCGGCACCGACGTCACCGTCCAGCAGCTCGCGCGGGACATCCAGTCCACCCAGCAGGCCGAGATCAACCGGCTGCGCGCCCTGCGGGACGGCTGAGCCCCCGCGACGGCCGGACACAGCCGACCGGCGCGGCGAACGGGACGCGGCGGCATTCGCCGTCACAGGCGGCCGGGCGGCGTCGTCTCCCTGGCGACCGCTGAGCGAGCGCATGAAGGGAACGACGATGAAACAGCGTCTCAACCTGGCCGAGGCCGCCCCGGACGTCTACCGGGCCCTCTCGCAGGTCGAGGGCATGCTGCGCGAATCGGGGCTGGACCCGCTGCTGCGGCACCTGGTCAAGCTCCGCGCCTCCCAGATCAACGGCTGCCTGTTCTGCGTCGACATGCACGCGCACGAGGCGCTGAACGACGGCGAGACCCCCGACCGGATCTTCCAGCTGCCGGCGTGGCGGGAGTCGGAGCTGTTCACCGAGGCGGAACGGGCCGCGCTCGCCTACACCGAGTCCGCCACCCGGCTCGGCGAGGACGGCGTGCCGGACGAGGTGTGGGACCGGATGGCCGCGCACTTCTCCCAGCGGGAGCAGGCCGCGCTGGTCGCGGTCGTCGCGATGATCAACTTGTGGAACCGGATCGCCGTGCCGACCCGCGCGCGTCCCCCGGCCCGGCCCGTCCCCGAGGCGAGGGCGTCGTAAGGCGCGGAGCCGTCGCGCAGCACGGGCGGGGCCGCCGGGACCGGACCCCCGCGTCCCGGCGGCCCCGCCGCGCTCAGCGCCCGGCGGGCGTGATCTTCGCGACCTGGGCGAGCGCCTCGCCGAGCACCCCGGCGAGGTCCTCCCCGGTGCGCTGGGAGTAGATCACGTGGTCGACGCCCGCCTCGGCGAGCCGGCCCGCCGTGTCCACGACCTGATCGACCGAGGGACGGCCGCGCATGAACGTCAGCGAGGTCTTCTCGATCTCGGCGTAGTCGCGGCCCTCCCGCTCGCAGTGCCCGCGCAGCACGTCGAGCTTCCGCGGCAGCTCGTCGGAGTCGAAGATGTTGCAGGCGTCGGCGTACTTGGCGACGAACCGCAGCGTCTTCTTCTCCCCGGTGCCGCCGACCAGGATCGGCGGGTGCGGGCGCCGCACCGGCCGCGGAACGTTCAGCGGACGCTCCAGGCGGTAGTGCCCGCCGTCGAAGGGGCTCTCGTCGCCCCGCCACATCTGGTGGGCGATCCGCAGCGTCTCCTCGAGCCGCTCGAACCGCTCGGCCGTCGGCGGGAACGGCACGCCGAGCCCGCGCGACTCCTCCTCGTTCCAGGCGGCGCCGATCCCCAGCCAGGCCCGGCCGCCGGACAGCACGTCCAGCGTCGTCACCGTCTTCACCAGGACGCCCGGGTGCCGGTAGACGACGCCGGTGACCAGGGTGCCCAGCGTGATCTTCTCGGTGAGCGCCGCCGCGTACGCCAGCGCCGTATAGGCCTCCAGCATCGGCTCCTCCGCCGGGCCGACCACGGGGATCTGGAAGAAGTGGTCCATCACCCAGAACGAGTGCAGACCCGCCTGGTCGGCGTCACGGGCGATGCGCCCGTACTCGGCGGCGATCCGCTCCGGTCCGCCCGGGAAGGTGAAGCTGGGGACCTGCAGTCCGATGCGCATGAGGAGTCCTCTGTTTCTCGCTGCGGCACTTGCCCTTGCACTCTCCGACCTGGAGCGCGCTCCAGGTCAACCCGCCGCGGCCGAATCGAGTCGTTCCCTCAGCTCGGCGGGCAATGTCAGCTCGGCCGCGCCCAGCATCTCCTCCACCTGGGCCACCGTGCTGACGCCCACGATGGGGATCACCGGCGGGTCGCCGCCCATCAGCCAGGCGAGCACCACCTGGTTGGGCGTGGCGCCCAGCTCGTCGGCGACCGACCGCAGCACGGCCAGCCTCCGCTCGTTGGCCGGGCACCGGTAGGCCTCGTGCAGCGGCTTGTCGGCGCGGGTGTAGCCGCCCGCGAGCAGCGCGTTGTAGACCCACAGCCGCATGCCCTCGGCCCGGACGTAGTCGAGCAGCTCGTCGGTGACGAGGTAGTGCCCGATGTCGGCGAGCGGCACGCCCGGCTGAGGCTGGAGGTAGGTGTAGCGGTACTGGAGGTCGTCCCAGCGGGGCTCGCCGAGCGCCCGTGCCCGCTCCAGCCGCCATAGTGCGTGGTTGCTGGCGCCGAGCCGGCCGACCGTGCCCTCGCGCACCAGGTCGCCGAACGCGCCCATGGTCTCCTCCAGCGGCACCGTCCGGTCCTCGATGTGCGCCCAGTACACGTCGATCCGGTCGGTGCCGAGCCGCCGCAGGCTGCCCTCGACCGCCGCCCGGATCGCCTTCTCCGACAGCCCTTCGGTGTTCTCCAGGCCCATGCCGGGCGCCGTCGGCCGCGCCCCGACCTTGGTGCCGAGCACCACCTGGTCCCGCTTCTTGCGGCTGGCCAGCCAGCGCCCGAGCACGGTCTCGCTCTCGCCGCCGACCCCGCCGGTCAGCCAGAACGCGTAGTTGTTCGCCGTGTCGATCATCGTCCCGCCCGCCTCGGTGAAGCGGTCGAGGATGGCGAACGAGGTCTCCTCGTCCACCTTGGTTCCGAACCACATTGCTCCAAGCGCGATCTCCATGAGCGCACATCCTTGACGCTGGAGCGCGCTCCAGGTCAAGCCCGATCCGAAAGATCCGGCCGGAGCGGCAGCGGCGGCGCCCGCGCGGCCGGGCGGACGGCGGTCGCGGGGGACCGGCGCCGGTGTCCGCCCGGAGGGGCGCGCTCCGCGGGGCGGCCGCCTTCACCGCAGGTATTCGCGGAGGTGGCGGGCGGTGAGGGTGTCGGCGGAGGCGACGAGCTCGGCGGGGGTCCCGGTGAAGACGACGCGGCCGCCGTCGCGGCCGGCGCCGGGGCCGAGGTCGATGATCCAGTCCGCGTGCGCCATGACCGCCTGGTGGTGCTCGATGACGATCACCGTGTTGCCGTCGTCGACCAGCCGGTCCAGCAGGGCCAGCAGCCGGTCGACGTCGGCCGGGTGCAGGCCGGTGGTGGGCTCGTCCAGCACGTAGACCATGCCCTTGTCGACCATGCCCTTGTCGGCCATGCGGACGGCCAGCATGAGGCGCTGCCGCTCGCCGCCGGACAGGGTGGTGAGCGGCTGGCCCAGGCTCAGGTAGCCCAGGCCCACGTCGCACATGCGGTCGAGGATGGCGCGCCTGCCCGGAGGTGAAGAAGTCGCGGGCCTCGGCCGCCGACATGGCCGGCACCTCGCTGATGTTCTTGCCGCCCAGCGTGTACCCGAGCACCTCGGGCGTGAACCGCCTGCCCTCGCACTCTTCGCAGACGGTGGTGACCCCGGCCATCATCGCCAGGTCGGTGTAGACGAGGCCGATGCCTTTGCAGTCGGGGCAGGCGCCCTCGGAGTTGGCGCTGAACAGCGAGGCCCGCACCCCGTTGGCCCTGGCGAACGCGGCGCGGATCGAGTCGGGCAGGCCGGTGTAGGTCGCCGGGTTGCTGCGCCGGGAGCCGCGGATCGGGGACTGGTCGACCACGACGACGCCGTCGCGGCCGGGCAGCGAGCCGTGGATGAGCGAGCTCTTGCCGGAACCGGCCACACCGGTGACGACGGTGAGCACGCCGAGCGGGATGTCCACGTCGACGTTCTCGCCACCGACGGGTCGTCCAGCTCGCGGACGAACTCGGCCAGGTCGGTGATCTGCTTCGAGGACGAGGACGCCCCCTACCTGGTGCAGGAGGCCACCGAGGTCTTCGAGGCCGGACTGGCGCTGGTCTTGGACGGGATCGAGGCCCGGATGGGCCGCGGGCGCGGGCGAAGCGATTGACCTGGAGTGCGCTCCAGGTGGCACTCTGGGGCCCGTGAAGCTCTACTCCCCGGCCGAGACCGCCGCCAAGAGCGGCTTCAGCATCGACACACTGCGGTACTACGAGAAGATCGGGCTGCTGTCGGGGATCGCGCGCGACGCCGCCGGCCGCCGCGTCTTCACCGAAGCGGACCTGGCGTGGCTGGGCATGCTGCGCTGCCTGCGCGACACCGGCATGCCGATCGCCGAGCTGCGGCGCTACGCCGAGCTGATGCGCGGAGGCGACGAGACCTTCCGGGAGCGCGTGGCGCTGCTCAAGGCGCACGACCGCCGCGTCGAGGAGCAGATCGCCCAGCTCCGCGAGCAGCAGCGGAAGATCCAGGGGAAGATCCGCTATTACGAGCAGGAATCCGGGGTCTCCGCGCCCCGGAAGGCCGCCGCGGAAGCCGTCTCCTGATCCGCCGGGAGGCCGCGCGGGGCGGTCTCTCCGCGAGCGCGCGCCGCGACGCGCTCGCCGCGGGCGAGGCGGCGGCGGAGCAGGGCCGCGTCGGGAGCGACGGCCGTGATCAGCACGCCCGACGGATGCGCGAGCGGCAGGACCGCCAGCCCGTCCTCGACATGCGCCTCGCGGGCCAGACCGGGCCGCACGAGCAGCACGCTGCCGGCGGCCCCGGCGTCCCCGAGCACCGCGCGGGCGCCGTGCCCGTCCCCGACGCGCAGCTCGTGGCGCAGCAGCGGCGTCCGCCCGATCGCGACGTCGAGCCGGCCGCGCAGCCGTCCGGGCCGTTCGCCGTGGCGGCCCAGGACGATCTCCTCGCGCCAGCGGAGCGTCGCGTCCTCCGCGAGCGCGATCTCGGCGGCGGACCGGTGGTCGCATCCCGCGGCCGCCACCGTCGGCTCCGGCGCGAAGTCCAGGCGGGCGCCGGGGCCGACCCGCGCCCGCACGGTAAGGCGCGACGTCCCGTCCCCCGGCAGCACGAGCGCGGCCGCCGCCGAACGCACCGCCAGCCGCGCGCCCGGGCCGACGGCGACGTCGAGCTCCAGGACGTCGCCGCCCAGCGGGCCGGCCGCCGCGCCGACCAGGTGGACGCCCTCGGCGGTCTCGCGCAGCGCCAGCGGCCCGTCCGACCGCAGCCGCGTGCAGCGCGTCCGCCCGTGGGCGTCGCGTTCGGCGGCGACGGCGGCCCGCGCCGCGCAGCGCCGCGTCACGGCGCCGCCGCCGCGGCCCCGCGCGCCCGCCGCAGCGCGCCGCGCACCCACGCGGCGACCTCCGGGGCGTCGGGACGTTCGCGCAGCGAGGTCAGCGCCACCGGCTTGCCGCCGCGCACCCGGAGGGCGTCCCGCTCCATCCGCGCCACGTCGCTGCCCGCCAGCGGCGCCAGATCCGTCTTGTTGATCACCAGCAGGTCCGCCTGCGCCACGCCCGGACCGCCCTTGCGCGGCACGTCGTCGCCGCCCGCCGCGTCCAGCACGAAGATCTGCAGGTCGGCCAGGCCCCGGCTGAACAGCGCGGTCAGGTTGTCGCCGCCGCTTTCCACGAGGACCAGGTCCAGCCGCCCGTGCCGGGCCTGCAGGTCCTCCACCGCGTCCAGATTGGCGGAGATGTCGTCGCGGATGGCGGTGTGCGGGCAGCAGCCGGTGCGCACCGCCGTGATCCGGTCGTCGGGCAGCACCGCCGCGCGCCTCAGGAAGTCGGCGTCCTCGGTGGTGTAGATGTCGTTGGTCACCACCGCCAGGGCGTACTCGTCGCGCAGGGCGCGGCACAGCGCCGCCGTCAGCGCGGTCTTGCCGCTGCCCACCGGGCCGCCGATGCCCAGGCGCAGCGCCCGGCCCGCCGGCGGCGCGGCCTCGTGCGGGTCGTGATCGTGGTGGGCGCCCACGGTGCGTCCTTTCGTCTCCTCACGATTCGTCTTCTCACTTCGTCTTCTCACGATTCGAACAGGCGCAGGCCGGCGCGGACGTGCGCCTCGGCGAGCAGGTCGAGCAGCGGCGCGGACGGCGCGGGCAGCGCGTCCCACCCGCCGGCGGCCGCGGCGGCGGCCTCGTCGGCCACCTCGTCCATCCGGGCCGCCAGGTCGGCCAGGACCCGGTGCACGTCCAGCGGGTCCAGCCCGAGCAGCCGGACGGCGGCCGACGCCGGTCCCGCCGCCGCCCCGTACGCGGCGACCGCGGCCGCCTGCCGCGGCGTGCCGCCCGCCGCCGCGGCGGCCGCCCCGAGCACCAGCGGATGGTGCGGCGCGCGCACCTCGGCCGCCAGCGCGTCCAACCCCGGATGCGACCACGTCGCCCGCGCCGCCCGCGCCAGCGACCGCCCCTGCGCCCGCGACGCCCGCCGCTGCGCGGGCGACGGCGTCCGCGCGTCCGCCTCCGCGTCCAGACCCCGCCAACCCCGGCGGCCGCCCGCGGAGCCGTCGCCGGACGGCGGGATGTCGGCGTCGGGCGCATAGGCGGCGGCATAGGCGCAGGCGGCCGCGGCCAGGGCCGCGCCGGTCAGGCCGGTCGTCGCGAGGCGGCCGTGGAGGAAGTCGCGCAGGTCCGCCAGGTCGGTGACGGCATGCGCGGCGACCGCGGGCTCCAGACCGCCGGAATGGGCGTGGCCGCCCGCGGGCAGGCGCGCGTCGGCCAGCAGGAGCAGCGCGGCGGGGATCTCGGCCATCACCGGCTCGTCCGTCAGAACAGGAAGTAGCGCTGCGCCATGGGCAGCTCGGCGACCGGGGCGGGTTCGATCTCCTCGCCGTCCACCGTCACGGTGAACGTGTCGGGATCGACGTCGATGCGCGGCAGCGCGTCGTTCAGCGGCAGGTCGGCCTTGCCGAGCCGCCGGGTGTCCTTGACGGGGGCGAACGCGCGGCGCACCGACAGGCGGTCCGGCAGCCCCGCGTCGAGCGCGGCCGGGGCCACGAAGTGCAGGGACGTGGCGGCCGCCGCGGCGGGGGAGGCGCCGAACATGGGACGCGGCAGCACCGGCTGCGGGGTGGGGATGGAGGCGTTGGCGTCGCCCATCGCCGCCCACGCGATCATCCCGCCCTTGAGCACGGCGTGCGGGCGCACGCCGAAGAACGCCGGGTCCCACAGGACGAGGTCGGCGAGCTTGCCCGGCTCGACCGAGCCGATCTCGCCGTCCAGGCCGTGCGCGATCGCCGGATTGATCGTGTACTTGGCGACGTAGCGGCGGGCGCGCAGGTTGTCGGCCGCGCCGTCGCCGGGCAGGGCGCCGCGGCGGCGCTTCATCGCGTGCGCGGTCTGCCAGGTGCGGATGACCGTCTCGCCGATCCGGCCCATCGCCTGCGAGTCCGATCCGATGATGGAGACGGCGCCCAGGTCGTGCAGGACGTCCTCGGCCGCCATGGTCGTCGGGCGGATCCTGGACTCGGCGAACGCCAGGTCCTCGGGCACCGACGGGTTCAGGTGGTGGCACACCATGAGCATGTCCAGGTGCTCGTCGAGCGTGTTGACGGTGTGCGGGCGCGTCGGGTTGGTGGACGAGGGCAGCACGTTCGGGTGCGCCGCCACGGTGATGATGTCGGGGGCGTGCCCGCCGCCCGCGCCCTCGGTGTGGTAGGCGTGGATCGACCGTCCGCCGACGGCGTCGAGCGTCGACTCGACGAACCCGGCCTCGTTCAGCGTGTCGGAGTGCAGCGCCACCTGCACGCCCGAGGCGTCGGCGACGCGCAGGCACGCGTCGATCGCGGCGGGCGTGGAGCCCCAGTCCTCGTGCAGCTTGAAGCCCGCGGCGCCCGCCCGCAGCTGCTCCCACAGGGCCTCCTCGGAGACGGTGTTGCCCTTGCCGAGCAGCGCCACGTTCACCGGCCAGGCATCCATGGCCTCGAGCATGCGGTGCAGGTGCCAGACGCCGGTGGCGGTGGTGGCCTTGGTGCCCTCGGCCGGGCCGCTGCCGCCGCCGATCAGCGTGGTGACCCCGGCGGCGAGCGCCTCCGCGGCCAGCTGCGGGCAGACGAAGTGGACGTGGCAGTCGACCGCCCCAGCGGTGAGGATCTTGCCGTTGCCCGCCAGCACCTCGGTGGTCGGGCCGATGACCAGGTCGGGGTGGACGCCGTCCATCGTGTCGGGGTTGCCGGCCTTGCCGAGCGCGGCGATCCGGCCGTCGCGGACGCCCACGTCGGCCTTGACCACGCCCCAGTGGTCGAGCACGACGGCGCCGGTGACGACCAGGTCGAGGGCGCCCTCGGCGCGGGTCGCGCGGGACTGGCCCATCGACTCGCGGATCACCTTGCCGCCGCCGAACACCGCCTCGTCGCCGGTCGCCGCGCCGTCCGGGCCGCGCGCCAGGTCCTGCGTGACCTCGATGAACAGGTCGGTGTCGGCGAGCCGCACGCGGTCGCCCGCGGTCGGCCCGTACAGCTCGGCGTAGCGGGCCCGGGACAGCTCAGTCATCGAGCGCTCCCGCCTTCTCCTTGCGCAGTCCGGGGACGACGCGGCGCCCGGCCAGCGGGACGAGCGCCACCTCGCGGGTCACGCCCGGCTCGAAGCGGACCGAGGTCCCGGCGGGCACGTCCAGCCGGTGCCCCCACGCCGCGTCCCGGTCGAAGCGCAGGGCGGGGTTGGCCACGGCGAAGTGGTAGTGCGAGCCCACCTGCACCGGTCGGTCGCCCGTGTTGAGGACGGTGACGGTGATGCGAGGGCGTCCCGGGGACAGCGCCACCGGCTCGCCGCCCGGGACGATCTCCCCTGGGATCAACGGGCCTCCCCTGGGATCAACGGGCCGCCGCTCATGGGATCGGCCGGTGGACGGTGACGAGCTTGGTGCCGTCGGGGAACGTCGCCTCGATCTGGACCGAATCCAGCATCTCCGGCACGCCCTCCATGACGTCGTCGCGGGTGAGCACCGTGCGGCCGGACTCCATCAGCTCGGCCACGGTGCGCCCGTCGCGGGCGCCCTCCAGAATGTGCGCCGCGATGATCGCGGTCGCCTCGGGATGGTTGAGCCGCAGCCCGCGCGCCCGCCGCTCGCGGGCCACCGAGGCGGCCACGTGGATGAGCAGGCGCTCCTGCTCGTGTGGAGTGATCAGCACAATGCGGACGTTACTGCCGGTCTGACCGGTTCGGGAACGCGGGTATTGCGGTTTTAACATGCATTTCACGTGGGGCGGTGCGACGCGGGAATTGACGCGCGCGCGCAAAACCCGATCAAAGCAAATCGGCATTCCCCATTTTGGTGTGTCCGCAATCCGGGCGGCAGTGCGCGCGGATACGCCGGGGACGCCGCGGCGTCCGGAGTAACGATCGCCGGGACGAAGACGATCAACGGTGTGAAGCAGACCGCCGACGACCTCCAGGCGCAGGCCCGGCGCGGACACCGCCGAACGCGCCGCCGCCGGTGCCGCGCGTCCCGCCAGTCCGACGCCGACCCCTGTCCGACCCCGACGATGTAACCCCTGGGGACCCCGCCAACGTCCCGCCGGGCGGCGCCGCGTCCGCCGCCCCCGTACGTCGACCAGGACCGCCCGGGGCGTATCCGGCCCGTTTTCCGGATACCCCTACCGGAATGGAGGAGAATCATGGCGACGACGACCGACTCCCGGGAGCCCGACTACGACCCGCCCGCCCTCCTCACCCGCCGGACCTTCCTCGGCCGCGCCGGCGCCGGAGCCGTGCTGCTGGCCGGCGGCCTGGCCGCCGGGGAGACCTTCGCCGGCGCCCCCGCCGGGGCCCGCACCGCGCCCGCCGGCGTCGATCCGGCCGACCTGGACCCCCTGGCCCTGCTGAAGAAGATGCTGGCCTACGACACCCAGAACCACGGCGAAGGCGGCGTGACGCTCCCGCACGCCCAGATGCTCAAGTCGGTCTGGGAGTCGGCGGGGGTGTCCGCCGAGATCATCCCGACGCCCAAACGGGACAACGTCCACCTGATCGCCCGGATCGAGGGCGCCACGGCCGCGCCCCCGCTGCTGCTGCTCGGGCACTCGGACGTGGTCCCGGTGGAGCGATCCAAGTGGTCGGTCGACCCCTTCGCGGGCGTCGTCGAGGACGGCGAGATCTACGGACGCGGCGCGCTCGACATGAAGGGCGCCAACGCCGCGTTCATCTCCGCCCTGCTGCGCCACCTCGACGAGGGCGCGCGGTTCGACCGGGACATCATCGTCCTCACCGACTGCGACGAGGAGGCCGGCCCGTACGGGTCGCGCTGGCTCGCCGAACGGCACTGGGACAAGATCAACGCCGGCATGGTGCTCACCGAGGGCGGCTGGTTCCTCGCCCAGCGCGACGGCCGCACCCCGATGCTGATCACCGTGACCCGGCAGGACAAGGTCTACTTCAACCTCGACCTGGTCGCCGACGGCACCGCCACCCACTCGTCCAAGCCCAACCCCGACTCGGCCATCGCCAAGCTGTCGCGCGCCGTCGCCGAGCTGGACGGCTGGCTCGCGCCGGTCGCCCTCACGCCCGTCACCCGCGAATACTTCGCCGCGCTGGCCCGCGCGACCGACGACCGCGCGTTCCGCCGCGCCATCGAGCTGATGCTGTCCGCCCGCAGCCAGGCCGCCCGCGAACGCGCCGCCGCCGTCGTGGTCAGCCGCAGCCCCTACCCGTGGCTGCACCGCGCCCTGCTGCGCACCACGCACGCCTTCGTCATCGAGGACGCCGGCTACAAGGAGAACGTCATCCCGTCCACCGCCACCCTGCGGATCAACTGCCGGGGCGTGCCCGGCGGGCAGCGGCCGCGCGACTTCCTGAAGCAGGTGCGCGGGCTGCTCGACGGCCGGGACGTGACGGTGAAGCTCGTCGGCGAGCCCGGAGAGAGCGAGGAGGACACGCTCAAGCGGCTCGACGAGGCCTTCGCCCGGCCGCCGTCGTCCATCGACACGCCGCTGTTCGCCGCGATCAAGGACGCGGCCCGGAAGACCTACCCGGACGCGGTGTTCGCCCCGGCGCTGTTCGAGGCCGGGACGAGCCTGTACCCGTGGACCTCCCGCGGCATCCCCGGATACGGCGTCTACCCGTACGTCCTGGACAACGACCAGCTCGTCACCATGCACGGCACCGACGAGCGCATTTCCGTCGAGGCGCTCAAGCAGGGCACCGAGTTCATGTACCGGTTGTTCGACCGCTTCAGGGTGCGGTGACCGCCGCGCCGACCGGGCTGGGGACGACCCGCCGACCGAGGGAGGGGTAGCCCACTCCAGGCCCGCCCGGTCGAAAACGATCTCGGCGGTGCGCCTGTCGCCGTCGAACCGCACCACCGAGCGCGCCCCGTCCCGGCGGACGAAGACATACGTCTGCCGGGACGGGAATCCCGCCGGTCGGGCACCGAGATCCGGCCACCGCGACCTCGGTCACGCCGCCTCCGGTGGCCGGCTGCCGCCGGGAAGGCGCCGCGTTCCGGTGAGCGGGAGAGTCCGAGGGCGCTGTCGAGCGCGCCCCTGAGCGTCGTCTTCGCCCGCCGAGCGGTCTGCGGTCCAGGGCGCGCCGCCGCGGCAGGGCGGCTCAGGCGCACCTCGGCCGGCTCCACACCCCCGGACGATCGATCCGGGCAGGGCGCGCACCGCGTGCGGGCGGTGGACGGCGGGACCGCTTGGTGGCGCTCGGCCCGGGATGTCTGGCCGAAGGATTAGACTCGCCGCCGTGGCCGGGCGGATTCGCAACGAGGACATCGCACTCGTACGGGAGCGTTCGCCGATCGCCGAGGTGGTCGGGGAGTACCTCCAGTTGCGCAACGCCGGCGGCGGCAATCTCAAGGGCCTGTGCCCGTTCCACGACGAGAAGACGCCCTCGTTCAACGTCACGCCCGCGCGCGGGCTGTGGTTCTGCTTCGGCTGCTCCAACGGCGGCGACGTCATCAAGTTCGTCCAGGAGATCGACCACCTGTCGTTCACCGAGGCGGTCGAGCGGCTGGCGGCCAAGGCCGGGATCCAGCTGCGCTACGAGGAGGGCGGGTACACGCCGCGGCGCGACGCCGGGCAGCGCGCCCGGCTGATCGAGGCGCACCGGGCGGCCGCGGAGTTCTACGCCGAGCAGCTGACCTCGCCGGAGGCGCTCGCGGGCCGCAAGTTCCTGTCCGAACGGGGCTTCGAGGCGGCCGACGCCGAGCGCTTCGGGGTCGGCTACGCCCCGCGCGAGTGGGAGGCCCTGGTGCGGCACCTGCGCGGGCGCGGCTTCGCCGACCGCGACCTGGTCGCCGCCGGGCTGGCCCGGGAGGGGCGGCGCGGCCCCATCGACCGGTTCCGCGGCCGCCTGGTCTGGCCGATCCGCGACCTGAGCGGCGACGTCATCGGGTTCGGGGCCCGCAAGCTGTACGACGAGGACGACGGCCCCAAGTACCTCAACACCCCCGAGACGCCGCTGTTCCACAAGGGATCGGTGCTGTACGGCGCCGACCTGGCCAAGAAGGAGATCGCCCGGCGCCGCCAGGCCGTGGTGGTCGAGGGCTACACCGACGTGATGGCCTGCCATCTGGCGGGCGTGCCCACCGCGATCGCCACCTGCGGAACCTCGTTCGGCGCCGAGCACATCAAGATCCTTCGCCGGCTGCTCATGGACCAGGACGAGTTCCGCGGCGAGGTGATCTTCACCTTCGACGGCGACTCGGCCGGGCAGCGGGCCGCGCTGCGCGCGTTCGACGAAGAGCAGAGGTTCGTCACCCAGACGTTCGTCGCCGTCCAGCCCGACGGCCTGGACCCGTGCGACCTGCGGGTGCGGTACGGCGACGCGGCGGTGCGCGACCTGGTGGCCTCCCGGCTGCCGCTGTTCGAGTTCGCCATCCGCAGCCGCATCGAGGGGTACGACCTCGACACCGCGGAGGGCCGCCTGGCGGCGCTGGACGCGGCGGCGCCGGTGGTGGCGTCCATCAAGGACCGGGCGCTGCGGCAGATGTACGCCATCAGCCTGGACCGCTGGCTCGGCATCATGGACGAGCAGTTCGTGCTGCGCCGCGTTCGCGAGCTGTCGGCGCGGCAGCGGCCGGGCGCGCGGACGAACGGCCGCGGGGGCGCGGCCGCCGGGGGCGCCCGGGGGCCGGCGGAGCGGCAGCGGCCGTCCTACGATCCCCACGACCCCGACGTGCAGCGCGAGCGCGAGCTGCTGAAGCTGGCGGTGCAGCGTCCGGCCGTGCTCGGCCCGGAGTTCGACCAGATCCCGGCCGAGGACTTCCTGGCGCCGCCGCACGCGGCGGTGCGGCAGGTCATCGCGGCCGCGGGCGGCGTCACCGTCCCGGTGGGGGCGGCCGAATGGGCCGCCCTGCTGCGCGAGCACGCGCCGAACGACCAGGTCAGAGACCTGATCACGCGGCTGGCGGTGGAGCCCGTGCTGTTCGCCGGCGATTCGGATGACCGATATGCGGCGGACTTGCTGGCCCGGATCAAGGAACGCCAGGTCACGCGCTTGATCGCCGATATCAAGTCCAAACTCGCGCGGCTGAATCCGGCCGAGCAGGTCGAGGAGTACAACCGGCTGTTCGGCGATCTTGTCGCGCTTGAGCAGCAGAGACGGGAGTTGCGCGAGCGCGGGCTTGGCTCACAGTGAGCCGCGGGACCGCAAAATGGGTCCTGTGATCTAGGCCCTTCGTGACGCAGACTGGTCAACGTGGGCCCTTCGGTGCTGCCAAGCGAAGCGCCATCGGTTGACCAGGTGGCGGACCTCGTCGCGCGCGGCAGGGAGCGCGGCGGTGTGACGGTCGACGACGTCGCCGCGGCTCTCGATCGCTCCGACTTGCCGGACGACTCCCTCGAGCGGGTCGTCCGGATGCTCGCAGAGCAGGGGGTTGAGGTCCTCGAGTCTCCGCAGGAGGCCGAGGACGTCACGCGAGCGGATGAGGGAGACCTCGGCAAGCGGGCGCCGACGAGCGACCTGGTCCGGATCTACCTGCGGGAGATCGGGCGCGTACCGCTGCTCACGGCAGAAGATGAAGTCGAACTCGCGAAATCGATCGAGGCGGGCCTGTTCGCCGAGGAGAAGCTGCGGCACACCGCGATCCTCTCCCCGATGGAACGGCTCGACCTCGAACTGCTCGCGCGCGAGGGGGCGCGTGCGAAGCAACGCCTGATCGAGGCCAACCTGCGCCTGGTGGTGTCCATCGCCAAGCGCTACGTCGGCCGCGGCATGCTGTTCCTCGACCTGATCCAGGAGGGAAATCTCGGACTGATCCGCGCGGTCGAGAAATTCGACTACACGAAGGGGTTCAAGTTCTCGACCTACGCCACCTGGTGGATCCGCCAGGCGATCACCCGCGCGATCGCCGACCAGGCCCGGACCATCCGGATCCCGGTGCACATGGTGGAGACCATCAACAAGCTGGTGCGCGTGCAGCGCCAGCTGCACCAGGACCTCGGCCGGGAACCCACCCCCGAGGAGATCGGCCGCGAGATGGGACTGCCCCCGGCCCGCGTCGTGGAGATCCAGCGCATCGCCCAGGAGCCGGTGTCCCTGCAGTCGCCCATCGGGGAGGAGGACTCCGACCTCGGCGACTTCATCGAGGACGCCGACGCCGTGGTGCCGATCGAGGCCGCGGCGTTCATCCTGCTGCAGGACCAGCTCGAGGACATCCTGGGCACGCTGTCGGAACGAGAGCAGCGCATCATCCAGCTGCGCTTCGGGCTGACCGACGGCCATCCGCGCACCCTCGAGGAGGTCGGCCGGGAGTTCGGCGTCACCAGGGAGCGCATCCGGCAGATCGAGTCCAAGACCCTGGCCAAGCTGCGCCACCCCTCTCGCGCGCAGATGCTCCGCGAGTACCTGGACTGAAGCGGGCCGGCCGGGCGCGCGGCGCCCGGCCGGCGTCGCCGTTGCGGAGGGGCCGCGGGGACGGGACCGGGGTCCTCCGCCGGACGCGGCGTGCCGCGGTCTCACGGGGCCGCGCCGCCTCCCCGGGCCACCACCGGACAAGCAGGGCATAACCGCCCAAGTCTCCCCGCGCTCGATTACGGTGGTGGCCATGCTGATCGTGACGACTGACGGACTCGCCGGGCATGAGATCCGCGGCGTGCTCGGGGAGGTCATGGGGGTCGCCGTCCAGACCGATCAGGCACGCGCGTCGGCCGGCGGGGCCAGCGGCACCTTCCCCGTGACGGGGGAGCGGCCGGGCGCGGGACTGGCCGCGCTCCGGCGCCAGGCGGTGGAGCGGCTGGGCGAGGAGGCGCGCCGCAAGGGCGCCAACGCGGTGGTGGGCATGCGCCTGGACTCCGTCCCGCTGGCGGCGGGCGGCCACGAGGTGTGCGCCTACGGCACCGCCGTGTGGGCCGAGGCCGCCGCGGGCGCCCCGCGCGACCAGGCCGCGGCGCCGCGGTCGCAGGCCGTGCCGCAGATGCCGCCGTACGGGGACCCGCAGCCCGGCGGCCCGCCGGTGGCCGCCCGCAACCTCACCATCGGCGTCCACGAGCGCCCCCGCTGACCGGCGCGGACGCGCCCGCCCCGCGTGCGGTCAGGAGCCGGCGGCGCGTTCGGCGCGGATGCGGGCGACGACGTCGCCGGCCGCCGTCTTGATCGCGTCGAGCTCCCGCAGGTAGGCCCAGTAGTCCGGGTGGACGCCCGTCAGCAGCTCCGGGGCCTTCTCCAGGCGTTCCACCAGGGCGTCCAGCGCGCGGGCGTGATGCGGGGCGGGGCCGCCCGGGCCGGTCACGGCGAGCCGCTGGGCGTCGCGGACGGCGAACCGGGCGGCCTCGGCGGGCTTGCCGGGGTCGGCGGCGGCCTCCTCCAGCCGCGCCGCCCTCTCGGTGACCTGGCCGGCCCGGCGGTCGGCGGCGTTCAGCTCCGTGCGCGCGGCGGTGAGCGCCTGCTGCGCCCGCCGCCATTCGGCGCGGTCCGCGTGCGCCGCCGCCTCGGCGAGGCGTTCGCGGGCGCGTTCCACGGCCGCCTCGACGGCCTCCGGGGCGCCGCGCAGATCCTGCCAGCACGCCTGCGTGTAGCCGCGCAGCAGCCGCCGCATGGCCTGCCGCACCGTCTCCACGCGGCCCGCCACCGCGTCCGCCCTGGTGCGCACCGAGGTGATGCCGTGCCGAACCTTCTCGGCCTGCCGGGGCAGCTCCTCGGCGGCCTCGCGGGCCCGCTCGGCGATCCGCCGCGCCTCCTCGGCCGCGTCGATCGCCCCGGCCAGGCCGAGCCCGCCGAGCCCGGGCGCGCTCACCGTCTCCAGCGTCGCGCGGGCGCGCGCCGCTTCGGCCTCCGCCTCGGCGGCGTCGAAGCCCGCCTCGCGCGCCCGCGCCACGGCCGCGTCGGCGGCCGCCACCGCGTCCCGGGCGGCGGCCAGCCGCGGCGGCAGCCGGTCGAGCTGCGCCTCCAGCCGCTCCATCATGGGAGCGAGCCGTTCGGCGAACCCGTCGAGCCGCGCCGTGACCTCCCTGATCCGGTCGGCGGCGGCGATGAAGGCGCGGCGCGCCGCGTCGTACTCGGCGGGGGTGCGCTCCACGCTGAGGTCGTGCGCGTCCACGATGGCGATGTAGCCGGCCGCGGCGGCGTCGGCGTCGCCGTCGATCCGCTCGAACTCCGCCCGCATCGGGGCGGCGGCCGTCCCGTCCAGGTCCGCGAACAGCGTCATCCGGCCCTCGACGTACTTCTGCGCCTGGTCCATCTCGTAGAACGCCGCGGCGGCCGCGTCCCGGGCCTCGGCCGCCGCGGCCGCCGCCGCCTGCGCTCCCCGGCCCCGGCGGCGGGCGTCCCCCGCTCCCAGCAACGGTGCCTCCCTTCGTTCCGCTCCAGTGTCGCCGCCGTCCGTCCGTGCCGTACACCTTCCGGCCCGCACCTTCCCCGTCGTCACCCGGGGAGCCGACCGTCGCGCGGGGAACGGATAGCATCGCTGCATCGTCGGATAAGGGAAGCGTTAGGACGGCGCGGCGTGCACCGGCGCCGACAGCCAGCGATGATGGAGGCACCGTGGGCGTCAGTCCGATCGGGGACGGCATCCCATCCCCGCCTGATCACGAGTCTCCGACGAGGGAGTGAACCGACCATGGGTGTGTCACTCGCCAAGGGCGGCAACGTCTCGCTGACCAAGGCCGCGCCGAGCCTGACCGCCGTCGCCGTCGGGCTGGGGTGGGACGTGCGGGTCACCACCGGCGCCGCCTTCGACCTGGACGCCAGCGCGCTGATGCTGGGCGCGGACGGCAAGGTGCTGTCCGACCGGCACTTCGTGTTCTTCAACAACCTGCGCAGCCCCGACGGCTCGGTGGAGCACACCGGGGACAACCTGACCGGCGAGGGCGAGGGCGACGACGAGGTCATCAACGTCGACCTGTCGGCCGTCCCGGAGGCCTGCGAGCGGATCGTGTTCTCGGTGTCGATCTACGAGGCCGACGCGCGGGGGCAGAACTTCGGGCAGGTGCGCAACGCCTTCATCCGCATCGTGAACCGCGCCGACGGCACCGAGCTGGCGCGGTTCGACCTCACCGAGGACGCCTCCACCGAGACCGCCATGGTCTTCGGGGAGCTGTACCGCCGCGGCGGCGAGTGGAAGTTCCGCGCCGTGGGCCAGGGGTACGCCTCCGGACTGGCCGGCATCGCCATGGACTTCGGTGTCAACGTCGGCTGAGCCGGCGGCCGCGGCGCCGTCCGGCCGGTCTTCGATCGTCGGTTCTCCCCAACGAGCAGAAATACGGGCATGATTCTTCGCACCTTCGGGTGGTCCTTCGCCGTCACGGTCCTCGGTCTGATCGTCGCCTTCCTCTACGGGGGCGGCGTGGGCCTGGCGCTGGTGGCTGTGCTGGCCGTCCTCGAGATCTCGCTGTCCTTCGACAACGCCGTCGTCAACGCCAAGGTGCTGGAGCGGATGGCCCCGTTCTGGCAGAAGATCTTCCTGACCGTCGGCATCGCGATCGCCGTGTTCGGCATGCGGCTGGTGTTCCCCCTGGTCATCGTGGGGATCACCGCCTCGCTCGGGCCGATCGAGGCGTTCGACCTGGCGCTGCGCGACTCGGAGCGCTACCACGAGCTGATGCGCGAGGCCTACCCGACGATCGCGTCGTTCGGCGGCATGTTCCTGATGATGCTCTTCCTGGAGTTCGTCTTCGAAGAGCGCGCGGACAAGTGGCTGCCGTGGCTGGAGGCCCCGCTGGCCCGCATCGGCAAGCTGAACCAGCTGGCCGTCGTCGTGGCGGGCGGCGCGCTGGTGGCGGTGGCCAACTACGTCGCCGAGGACCCGGGCGACGTGATGATCGCCGGGGTGCTGGGCATGCTGACCTACCTGCTGGTCAACGGCCTCGGCGAGCTGTTCTCCGAGGCGGGCGGCGTCGACTCCGACGACGAGGACGAGGACGCCGGGGATCAGGCCGCCGCGCCCGCGCGCCGCGGGCCGAGCGACCTGGCCGTGGCCACCGGCAAGGCGGGCTTCTTCCTGTTCCTCTACCTGGAGGTGCTGGACGCCTCGTTCTCCTTCGACGGCGTCATCGGCGCGTTCGCCATCAGCACCGACCCGATCGTGATCGCGCTGGGTCTCGGCATCGGCGCCATGTACATCCGGTCGCTCACGGTGTTCCTGGTCCGCAAGGGCACCCTGCACGAGTACGTGTACCTGGAGCACGGCGCGCACTGGGCGATCGGCGCGCTGGCGGTGTGCATGCTGATCGGCGTCGGCCACCACGTGCCCGAGTGGATCACCGGCGGGCTGGGGGCCGGGCTGATCATCGCCGCGTTCCTGTCCTCGGTGATGCGCAACCGGCGCGCGGAGTCCGAGGCCGGGGCCGAGGGGGCCGGCGAGGGAAAACAGCAGCTGCACTCCACCCAGGTCTGAGCCCGAGTCGGCGGCCGCGGTCGAGCCCGGGTCCGAGACGTACCCCGCACCTCCACGCGAAGGAGCCGACGATGTCGATCTCGCTGCAGAAGGGGCAGAAGGTCTCCCTGGCCAAACCCGGCGGGGGCGGACTGACCCGCGTACGGATGGGCCTGGGCTGGGACGCGGCGCCCCGCAAGGGGCTGTTCGGCCGCCTGCGGCCCCAGACCATCGACCTGGACGCCTCGTGCCTGCTGTTCGACGCCGCCGGGAACCTGGTCGACGCGGTCTGGTTCCGGCAGCTGCGCAGCAAGGACGGCTCGGTGCTGCACACCGGCGACAACCTCACCGGGGAGGGGGAGGGCGACGACGAGGTCATCACCGTCGACCTGACCGCGGTCCCGGTCGGCGTCGCCCAGCTGGTGTTCACGGTCAACTCCTTCACCGGCCAGGACTTCTCGCAGATCAAGAACGCCTTCTGCCGCCTGGTCGACGAGACCACCGGCCAGGAGATCGCCCGCTACGACCTGAGCGGCTCCGGGCACCACAACGCCCAGATCATGGCGAAGGTCTCCCGGGAGGGCGGCGGCTGGGCGATGACCGCGATCGGCGCCACCGCCACCGGCCGCACCTTCCAGCATCTCCTCCCGGTCGTCTCCGCGCACCTGTGACGCCCGGGGGCCGGGCGCGCCGCCGAGCCGCGCCCGGCCCTCCCGCGTGCCGCCCTGAACGCCTCGGAGACAGCGTGGCGCGAGCCGTTCGGGAGGCGTGACGGGCGCGTCCGCCGCCGATCACCGATCCGCCGCACGCCGGTCACGGCATCGCCGACGGCTTCGTCGGTGACGGGGCGTCCAAGCGCTTCGCGCGCACCGGGGGGCGCCGGTGCGGGAACGCATCGGCGGTGCCGCTCGTTACCGGACATGATCTGATGTGTCCGTGGGCGTCCGAAACCGCGGCGGCCCACGCCGACCGTCGGCGCCGATGCGGGGGTGGGGTCGGCGAGGGCGGCACCGTTCCGGCCACGGGAAGGACCCGGCGTGCATGCGTCACTTTGACCACATCGACATCGCGCATCGGAAGCGCCTGTTCTTCCGCCAGCCGCGCCCCTTCAGCCGGCACGACGACCCCGAGGTCCTCGCGGTCGCCCTCGGCGCCACGCTGTACTGCCCGGCCACGCGTCCGTCCCTCGCGGACGACATCGTCAAGGCGGCCCGCAAGGGCGTGGCGAGCATGGTGGTCTGCCTGGAGGACGCCATCGCCGACGCCGACGTGGCCGAGGCCGAGGCCAACGCCGTCGCGGCCCTGCGGCGGCTGCACGACGGCTGGGCCGGACCGGGGGAGGACTCGCCCGGGGACCCCCGCGGGCTCCGCGACGCGGACATCCCGCTGCTGTTCGTCAGGGTGCGCGCGGCCGAGCAGATCGGCGACCTGGTGGACCGGCTCGGCCCGGCCGCGGACCTGGTGAGCGGGTTCGTCCTGCCCAAGTTCACCGCCGCCGCCGGCGGGGCGTTCCTGGACGCGCTGGAGGACACCGCGGCGCGCACCGGGCTGCGGCTGCTGGCCATGCCGGTGATCGAGAGCCGCGAGGCCATCCACCGCGAGACCCGCGCCGACATGCTGCAGGACGTGGCGCGGCTGCTGGCCAAGCACCGCGAGCGGGTGCTGGCGGTGCGGCTGGGCGCGGCCGACCTGTCGGCCGCCTACGGGCTGCGCCGCCCCCCGGACCTGACGATCTACGACATCCGGCCGGTCGCGGACGTGATCTCCGACGTGGTCAACATCCTGGGCCGCGCCGACGGCACCGGCTACGTGGTGACCGGCCCCGTCTGGGAGTACTTCTCGGCGGGCGAGCGGATGTTCAAGCCCCAGCTGCGCCACTCGCCGTTCGAGCGGCAGCGCGCGGTCCCGCTGCGGGAGCGGCTGATCACCTCCGACCTCGACGGGCTGATCCGAGAGGTCCACCTGGACAAGGCCAACGGGCTCATCGGCAAGACCGTCATCCATCCCAGCCACGTGGCGGCCGTGCACGCGCTGTCCGTCGTCACCCACGAGGAGTACTGCGACGCCGCCGACATCCTCAGGGTGACCGGGGGCGGCGCGATGGCCAGCGCCTACGCCAACAAGATGAACGAGGCCAAGCCGCACCGGGCGTGGGCCGAGCGGCTCATGCGGCGGGCGCGGGTGTTCGGAGTGGCGGCCGAGGGCGTCACGTTCGTGGAGCTGCTGGAAGCGGCGGTCGGCCGGTGAGCGCCGGTCGCGCGGCGCCCGGCCGGATCTGGCCGGGGGAGTGGGTGGCGGCGCGCCTGGGCGTGCGGCTCGTCGACGGGGAGCGGCCCGCCGGCGTGGGGCTCGCCGACCTGGCGGGCCTCGCCGTCCGCCGGAATCCGCGGCGCGCGCACCTGCTGGTGTCCACCGTCCTGGGCAAGCACGTGCCGACCGATCCGCGGCTGGTGTACGGGGCGGGGCTGCTGCTGGGACGCCTCGTACGGGCGCGCCTGAAGCAGGAGCCCTTGGACGACCCCCTGCTCGCCGGTGCCCTCGCGCAGAACGACGGGGCCGCTGTGGCCCTGCGCGACGCGCACAAGGGGCCGCACGCGCCGATCCAGGCGGTCGTGTTCGGCTACGCGGAGACGGCCACGGCGCTGGGGCACGCGGTCGCGGACGCCCTGGGCGGCGCGTACTACCTGCACTCGACGCGGCGCCCCGTCCGGGGGTTCGTCCCGTACGGCGCGTTCGAGGAAGAGCACAGCCACGCCACCAGCCACCTGATCCTGCCGGCCGATCCCGATGCGTTCGACCGCGACGTGCCCGTCGTCCTCGTGGACGACGAGCTCTCCACCGGCAGGACGGCGCTCAACACCATCCGCGCCCTGCACGCCGCACGGCCCCGGCGCCACTACATCGTGGCCGCGCTCACCGACCTGCGGGACGACACGGCCCGGGCGCAGACGCAGTCGGTCGCCGCCGCACTCGGCGCGCGCATCGACGCCGTCGCCCTGGCCACGGGCCGCGTCGAACTGCCCCCCGGCATCCTGCCCGCCGGGCAGCGTCTCGTCGCCTCGCTGTCGTCCGGAGCGGACCCCGCGCGCGACGGGCACGCCGCGCGCCACGCCGTGGAACGCGTGGACGTCGGCTGGCCGGACGGCCTTCCCGAAGGCGGACGGCACGGCTTCCGCCCCGAAGACGGGCGGCGGCTCGGCGAGGAGCTGCCCGCCATGGCCGACCGCCTCGCCCGCGCCCTGCCCGCCGGACGGCGCCGCGTGCTGGTGCTGGGCTTCGAGGAGCTGATGTACGCGCCGCTGCGGCTGGCCGAGGCCCTCGCCGACGCCCGCCCCGACCTGGAGGTGCGCTACTCCACCACGACCCGCTCGCCCGTGCTCGCCGTCGACGACCCCGGCTACGCCGTCCGCACCCGGCTGGTCTTCCCCGCGCACGACGACCCGCCCGACGGCCCCGGCGAACGCTACGCCTACAACGTCGCGCGCGGCTTCGACCTGATCGTCCTGGTCGTGGACGACGTCGGCGACACCCCGGCGCTGGCCGCCGGGCTGCTGCGCCGGCTGGCCGGCGTCGCCGACGTGCTGCTGGTGACCGTCCCCGCCCACCGGAGGCAGAGCAGATGACCGTCGCTCCAACGGCCACCCCGGAGCCGCTGTACGGCCCGCGGTTCGGCAGCTACCCGGCCGAGGACGTGGCCTGGCTGCTGAAGGACCTCTCCGGCGTCCCCCTGGAGGCGCCCGCCGAAGAGCGGGAGGCGGCGATCCAGGCGGGCCGCGCCCACTACGCCGAGTCGCTGCCGGTGGAGTACCGGCCCGGCCCCGAGTACCGGCGGCTGTTCCACCGCGCCCTGGAGGACTCCGCCGAACGCGTCGCCCACGCCGTCGGGCTGGTCACCGAGCTCGTCCTGGCGGCGCGCGGACCGGACGCCGTGCTGGTGTCGCTGGCCCGCGCGGGCACCCCGGTCGGCATCCTGATGCGCCGTTGGGCCCGGTACGCCCACGGCCTGGACCTGCCGCACTACGCGATCAGCATCGTCCGCGGCCGCGGCATCGACACCGTCGCCCTGCGCCACCTGGCCGAGCACCACGACCCGGCGCGGATCATGTTCGTGGACGGCTGGACCGGCAAGGGCGCGATCCGCCGGGAGCTGACCGCCGCGCTGGCCGGGCACGCCGCCGCCACCGGCCGCCGCTTCCCCGACGACCTGGCCGTGCTGGCCGACCCCGGCCGCTGCACGCCCCTGCACGGCACCCGCGACGACTTCCTCGTCCCGTCGGCCTGCCTGAACTCCACCGTCTCCGGGCTGGTGAGCCGCACCGTCCTCAACGACCGGCTGATCGGCCCCGGCGACTACCACGGCGCCAAGTTCTACGCCGAGCTCGCCGCCGAGGACGTGTCGGCGGTGTTCCTGGACGCGGTGTGCGCCCGCTTCGGCGACGTCGCCGACCGGGTGGCCGAGGACGCGCCGCGGGCGCTGGCCGCCGACCGCGCCGCCGACTGGTCCGGCTGGACGGCGGTGCGCCGCATCGGCGCCGAGCACGGCGTGGCCGACCTCAACCTGATCAAGCCGGGGGTGGGGGAGACCACGCGGGTGCTGCTGCGCCGCGTCCCGTGGAAGGTCCTGGCCCGCGCCGGCGCGGGACCGGAGCTGGACCACGTCCGGCTGCTCGCCGCCGAACGCGGCGTCCCGGTGGTGGAGGTCGACCCGGCGACCCTCCCGTACGCCTGCGTCGGCCTCATCCACCCCCGGTTCTCGAAGGGAAGGGCCCGGTGACCGACGTCGTGGTGTGCTCCGACCTGGACCGCACGCTGATCTACTCGGCGGCCGCGCTGGGCCTGCGCGGCCGGGACGAGGACATGCCGCGGCTGCTGTGCGTGGAGTTCTATCGGGGGGCGCCGCTGTCGTACGTCACCGAGACGGCGGCGCGCACCCTGCAGGCCCTCGCGGACACCGCGGTGTTCGTCCCCGTGACGACCCGCACGCCGGAGCAGTACGCCCGCGTCCGCCTGCTCGACAAGCCGCCCGCGTACGCCATCTGCGCCAACGGCGGCCGCCTCCTCGTGGACGGCGCGGACGACCCCGACTGGGCCGCCGCCGTCCGCGCCCGCGTCGCCGACGGACGGGCCCCGCTCGACGAGGTCCGTGCCCACCTCGCCGCGACCGCGGGCGACTTCGTGCTGAAGCGGCGCGTCGCGTCCGACCTGTTCGCCTACCTCGTGGTGGACCCGGCCGCGCTGCCGCCCGGCTGGTTCGACGACCTCACCGGCTGGTGCGCCGCGCGCGGCTGGCGCACGTCCCTGCAGGGCCGCAAGATCTACTGCCTGCCCGAGCCGCTGACCAAGGCCGCCGCGGCCGCCGAGGTCGCCCGCCGCGTCGGCGCGGGGACGATGCTCGCCGCCGGCGACTCCCTCCTCGACATCGAGCTGCTGGACGCCGCCGACGCCGCCGTCCGCCCCGCCCACGGCGAACTGCACGCCGCCGGCTGGACGTCCCCGCACACCGCCGTGACCGCCGCCCGGGGCGTCGCCGCCGGGGAGGAGATCGCTGCATGGTTCCTGACCCGCTCCGCCGACGCCCCCGCGCCCCGGCGCGCCGCGGCCTGGCGCACGCTGTGACCGCCCGCGGCCCGCGTCGCGGCGATGCGGCGGACGGCGACCTCACTCCTCGGGGGTCGCCGCGCGGCCGTGAGGCGTTCACAATCGCAGTGAACCCTCGATGCGTCGTGCGGGGCGGCGGCCCCCTCCACGGGTGGCCAGAACGCGATCGGGAGGTCACGCTAGGCTCATGGGCACCCGGCTGATCGGCGACGAGACGACGCTGTGGCAGGCGGCGACCCGGGTGCTGGACGCCAACTGGACCGGCACCGCCACCGTCCCGTCTCCCGCCCTCTACCCGCACCAGTGGGCCTGGGACTCGGCGTTCGTCAGCATGGGCCTGGCCCGGCACCGCCGCGACCGCGCCGAACGGGAACTGCTGTCGCTGTTCCGCGGGCAATGGGCCACCGGGCTCCTTCCGCACATCGTCTTCAACACCCGGATGCCCCGGCACGCCTACTTCCCCGGACCGGAACTGTGGCGCAGCGACCTCCAGCCCGCCGCGCCCCGCAACGTCCCCACCTCCGGCCTGACACACCCCCCGCTGCACGCTCTGGCCGCTCTGCGCCTGCACGCGTGCGCGAGCCCCGCGGAGGCCGAACGCAGCCGCTCCTTCCTCGCCCACCTCTACCCGATGCTCGTCGCCCAGCACCGGTACCTGGCGCAGTGCCGCGACCTGGGGGCCGGAGGGCTCGTCGCCATCTGCCACCCCTGGGAATCGGGCCTGGACAACAGCCCCGCCTGGGACGCCCCCCTCGCCGCCCTGCAACTGCCGCCCGTCGCGTACGCGCCCCAGCGCGCGCCCCGCACGTCGGCGACCGGCGAGCACTACGACCGCTACGTGCGGCTCGTCACCCTCCTGCGCGGCGCCGGATACTGCGACGAATACCTGCGCGACGCCCACCCGTTCGCCGTCGAGGACCCTCTCGTCAACGCCGCCTATCTCGCCTCCACCCACGCCCTCGCCGAAATGGCCGAGATCATCGGCGGTGACCCGGTGCCGCACCGCGAGACCGCCGAACGCGTCCACCGCGCCCTGCTCGACCGCCTGTGGGACGGCGAGACCGGCTGCTTCCGCGCCCGCGACCTGCGCGGCGGCCGGCTGCTTCCCGCCGTCACCGTCGCCTCGTTCGGCCCGCTGCTCGACCCCGACCTGCCGGGCCCGGTCGTCCGCGCCCTGGTCGACCTGCTGCTGTCGGCGCGGTTCGCCGGCGCCGCCGGATACCCGGTGCCCAGCAGCGACATCCAGGCGCCCACGTTCGACCGCGGCGGCTACTGGCGCGGCCCCACCTGGATCAACACCAACTGGCTGCTGTGGTACGGCGCCCTCGGCCACGGCCTCACCGTCATCGCGGACCTGCTGTACGGGGCCACCCTGCGCCTGGTGCGCCAGTCGGGCTTCCGCGAGTTCTTCGACCCCTTCGACGGCACCGGCCGCGGCGACCACGACTGCAGCTGGTCCGCCGCCCTCGTCCTCGACCTCCTGGCCGCCCGCCGCGCTCCTCGCGCCGCGTGACGCCCGACCGGGTGCGGTGATCGCTTACCTTGAAGGCATGCGCCTACGCCGCCCGTCCGCCGTGCTCCGCCCGGGCCGCCTGCCCGCCGACGTCCGCGACGCCCTCGACCTGGCGCGCGGCGAACGCCCGCTCGCTTCCGCTGCGACCCGCGGCGGCTCCTACGTGGTCGCCACGTCCGCGGCCCTGCACCTGCCCACCGCCTCCGGCGGCTTCCACCGGCTGCCGTGGGAGCGCATCGACCAGGCGTCCTGGCAGGACGGCCACCTGCGCGTCCAGACCGCCGCGGGCGGCCCGGAATACCGCGTCCGGCTGCCCGACCCGGGGTCGGTGCCCGAGACCGTCCGCGAACGCGTCACCGCCACCGTCGTCATCAGCCGGACCGCCCGGCTGCCCGGCGGCGGCTCGGTCCGCATCGCCGCGCGGCGCCCGCCCGGCGGCGGCGACGTGCGCTGGTCCCTGGTGTTCGACGCCGGGCTCGACCCGTCCGACCCCGGACTGCGCGCCCAAGCCGAGCAGATCCTGGAGGACGTGCGCCGTCAGACGGGCCTGTGACGGTCACGACGGGGTTGAGGTCTCCCGCCGCGGATCCTCCCGGTACTCGGGCGGCGCCTGGGCGTCGTGGTGCTGCCCCGGAATCCGTTCCCTCGCGGCGCCGGCCAGTTCCCCGGCCTTGCCCTTGGCCGCCTCGGCCAGCTCCTCGCCCCGCGCGCGCAGCACCCCCGCCGTCTCCTGCACGGTGGGATTCTCCAGCAGCCGCCGCGACATCCGCTTGATCTGCTCGTACCGCTCGCGCCCCGCCCTGGTGCCCAGGACGTAGCCGACTGCGGCACCCGCGATGAAGCTCGCTCGGTACTTCATGCCCACACCCCCAACTCCGAGGATCTTGTGGCACGACATACCCTCGCAGGCCCGCCCCAGTCTCCCCGGCGGACACGCCTGCGCGAACAGGTCCCAGAATGCGCTAACCTAGACGCGCTGACGGAGAGGAACTCCGGCGGCGTCACGATCCCGCGTAGCTCAATTGGCAGAGCGTCCGGCTGTTAACCGGCAGGTTACTGGTTCGAGTCCAGTCGCGGGAGCCGAGGTCGGGCCCCTGTCCCGTGGATCGCACCACCGGGCAGGGGCCCGACGCATTCTCCAGGCGACGCCCCCTGGAAGAGCCGGCACCTGATCGGCCGCCGATCTCGCCCGCAGGTTCTCAGCGTCTTCGGAGGCGACCTCTCACCGGCCAGGGGCGCCCCCTCAATCCCCGGTGATGCACCGCGTCTCCCGTGAGGTCGGCGGCAAAATTAGCGGCTTTGTTGAGGATTGACGGGGTATTGGGGCCGATGAGTGGCGTTCGCGACGACGGGATGGTCTCTATCGGGGGGGACGTGATGAAGGCCAAGCACTGGAACGTCGACATCTTCATCGGAGAAAGCGACGACGACACCGAGACGCGCGCCCGGGCCGTCCTGAACGCGGGAGGCAGCGTCACCGTCACCGGGTACGGGCAGGCGCGGCGCAACCCGATCGACCGGCCGGTCCCGGAGATCGGGGACGAGCTGGCGGCCTGCCGGGCGCTGACCGACCTGGCCGACCGGCTGCGCGCCGTGGCCGGAGAGGACATCGCCCGGATGGCGGGGCCGGCCCGTCCGAGCAGCTAGGCGTGGGGTTCGGGGAGGATCCGGCACAGACCGGGGGCGCCGTCGCCGCGCGGGCGCCACTCCCGCGGATAGCCGACCGAGACCTCCTCGAACCGCACGCCGTCGTGCCACATCGTGCGCCGGATGTGCAGGTGGCCGTAGACGACGGCGGCGGCGCGGAAGCGCACGTGCCAGTCGGCCGTCCGTTCGGTGCCGCACCACAGGGCGAACTCGGGGTACCACAGCACGCGGGTCGGGTGGCGCGTGAGGGGCCAGTGGTTGACCAGGACGGTGGGGTGCTCCAGTCCGGTGAGGCGCTTTTCGGTCGCGGCCAGGCGGGCGTGGCACCAGGCGTCCCGGGTCGGGTAGGGGTCGGGGTGCAGCAGCATCTCGTCGGTGCAGACGACGCCCGCCTCGCGGGCCGCCTTGAGGGCCTCGTCCTTGGTGGCGGCGCCCTCCGGGCGGAAGGTGTAGTCGTACAGCAGGAACAGCGGCGCGACGTGCACGGGGCCGCCCTCGCCCGTCCAGACGGGATAGGGGTCCTCGGGGGTGGTGACGTCGAGCGTCCGGCACATGTCGACGAGGGCGTTGTAGCGCTCTTCGCCGCGCAGGTCGACCGGGTCGCCCGGCGGCGTCCACAGTTCGTGGTTGCCCGGCGTCCAGATCACCTTGGCGAAGCGGTCGCGCAGCGTGCCCAGCGCCCATCGCACGTCCGCGAACCGTTCGGCGACGTCGCCCGCGACGATCAGCCAGTCGTCGGGGGACCCGGGGCGCAGGCGCTCGACCAGTTCGCGGTTCTCCGGATGCCCCACGTGCACGTCGCTGATGGCGAGCAGTCTGCCGGTCATGCCTCCCATCTCACGGGGTCGCGGTCCCCTGATCAAGCCCCCGTCCCGTTGGCCGCGCGCGACGGGCCGTTCGGCGGACGGGCGGCGGCCGCTGGCCGAGCGGGCCGGGCCGCCGGCCGCACGGCCCCGCGAAACCGGATGACGCGGCGCGCCGGGTCGGCCTAGATGGCAGGCGGGACGGGCGATTCGGGGGCACCCCGCCCAGGCCCCGCCTCCAGAGAGGAGCCCGAGATGCTCACCACGTTCCCGCTTCCCGCGTCCGTCGGCGACGCCCCCTCCGACCTGCGGCTCGGCCGCGAGATGATCGCCGCCTGGCGGCGCGACGGGGTCGTCCAGGTCGCCGTCGACCCCGTCCGGGCGCAGCGCGCCGTCACCGCGATGACGGCGGCGCGGCGGTTCTTCTCCATGCCGCTGGAGTACAAGGCGCGGCACGTCAGCCCGCTCAGCTACAGCGGGTACGCCGCCTCCGGGGAGGACGGCGCCGAGGTCTTCACCGTCTGCAAGGACGTGCCGGAGGGCGACATCCGGGTGCGCGAGCGCTGGCCGTGCCACGGGCCGGTGCCCTGGCCCGATCCGGAGTACCGGCTGGCCATGCGGGCGTTCATGGACGAGCTCGGCGGCGTCGCCGACCGGCTGCTGCGGCTGGCCGCCCTCGGCCTCGGCCTGGCGTGCGCCGACGAGCTGACCCGCCTGACCGCGGACGGCTGGCACCGCGTGCGGGCGCTGCATCTGCCCGCCCGTTCCGCGGGCGCCGCGAGCGGCCATCCCGCCCACGGGCTCGTGGCGATCACCGTGCCGGACGAGACCGGCGGGTTGTACGTGCGGCGGGGCGGACGGTGGTCGTTCGCGCGGCCCGACCCGAACACGCTGGCCGTGTTCCCCGGCGACGTCCTGCGGTTCCTGACCGGCGGACTGCTGCCGTCCCCGCTGCATCAGGTCGCGTCCCTCGGGCGCGACCGCTACGCGCTCACCTACTTCCACGAGCCCAGCTTCGAGGCCGAGCTGCGCCCCCTGGGCGGCGGCGCCCCTCTCCACTACGGGACGCACGTGACCAAGACGTTCATGGCCCGCTACCCCGACCGGGAGGCGACCCGGCGCATCCGCGAGGAGGGACGTCTGGAGGTGCTGGGACGGCTGCGGGACGCGGCGTCGGTGCCGTGAACCGGTATGTCGCGCCCCCGGAAGTGACCTAGCGTTGCGCCATGGACGTCGTCATCGCGGTCGTCGCGGCGCTCGTGCTCACCTGGGCGCCGGTGCTGCTGTGGTGGCGGGCCCGGGGACGCCGCGGCGACCTGGGCGGCCCGGCGCAACGCGCCACGTTCGAGACCCTGCACACCGCCTCGCGGGCGGCGCCCGCGCTGCGCGCGGGCCTGACCGAGCAGGGCGCGCAGAAGGCGGCGCGGCACCTGCGCGCCCTGCTCGGCTCGGCCGCGCTCGCGATCACCGACGGGGAGCGGGTGCTGGCCTGGGACGGCGCGGGGGAGCACCACGCCGAGCAGGCCCTCGACCACGCGTCCGGCACCCTCGACGGCGGGCGGGTGCGGGTGCTCGGCCCGGACGGCGTGGAGTGCGGCCGCCTGGACTGCCCGGTGCGGCGCGCCGCGGTGGTGCCGCTCAGCACCGACGACCGGGTGGTCGGCACGCTCGCCGTCTACGGGGAGGAGGTGCCCGCCGGGCTGATCCGCGCCGCCGAGGAGGTGGCCCGGTGGGTGGACTCCCAGCTGGAGCTGGCCGAGCTGGACCGGTCGCGGACGCTGCTGATGGAGGCGGAGATGCGGGCGCTGCGGGCGCAGATCTCCCCGCACTTCATCTACAACTCGCTGACGACGATCGCGTCGTTCGTGCGCAGCGACCCGGAGCGGGCCCGCGAGCTGCTGCTGGAGTTCGCCGACTTCACCCGCTACTCGTTCCGCCGGCACGGCGACTTCACCACGCTGGCCGAGGAGCTGCGCTCGATCGACCGGTACCTGCTGCTGCAGCGCGCCCGGTTCGGCGACGACCTGCGGGTCACGCTGCGGATCGCGCAGGAGGTGCTGCCGGTGGCGGTGCCGTTCCTGTGCCTGCAGCCGCTGGTGGAGAACGCCGTCCGGCACGGCCTGCAGGACCGGTCCGGGCCCGGGCGCATCACGATCGTGGCCGAGGACGCCGGGTCCGACTGCGTGATCAGCGTGGAGGACGACGGCGTCGGCATGGACCCCGAGTGGCTGCGCCGCGTCCTGGCCGGGGAACGCGCGCCCGGCTCCGTCGACGGGGAGGCGCCGGAGGCGGCGGGCATCGGGCTGGCCAACGTCGACGCCCGGCTCCGCCAGGTGTACGGGGACGGCTACGGGCTGGAGGTCGACACCGGCATCGGGGCGGGGACGAAGGTGACGGTGCGGGTGCCCAAGTACGCGCCGGGGGTCACGGCCCCCTGGCAGGGGCAGAGCCGTCCGAAGCACTCCGACCCGGGTTGACGGACGTTTTACGATATCGCCGAGATGTGACGTGCGACACCGGGGGAGGTCTGGCGTGCCGGGCGGCCTTCGTGTCCTGGCGGTGGACGACGAGGCGCCCGCCCTGGACGATCTGGTGCACCTGCTGCGGGCGGATCCGCGCATCGGCACCGTGCACACGGCGCGGGACGGGGCGGGCGCGCTGCGCTGCCTGGACCGGGCGCTGGCCGAGGGGAGGCCGATCGACGCGGTGTTCCTCGACATCCGCATGCCCGGGCTGGACGGCACGGTGCTCGGCCGGGTGCTGGCGCAGTTCGCGCGCGCCCCGCACATCGTGTTCGTCACCGCGTTCGAGGAGCACGCGGTCGACGCGTTCGAGATCAAGGCGACCGACTACATCCTCAAACCGGTGCGGCCGGAGCGGCTGGCCGAGGCGATCCGCCGCGTCTCGCAGAACGGCGGCCCGGGGACGGCGGCCGCCGCGCGGGGCGCCGTGCCGCGTCCCGAACCGGAGCCGATGCCGGTCGAGCTGGCCGGGGTGACCCGGTTCGTCGCGCCCACCGAGGTCCTGTACGTGGAGGCGCAGGGGGACTACGCGCGCCTGCACACCGCCAACGGCAGCCACCTGGTGCGCATCCCGCTGGCCGCGCTGGAGGACCGGTGGCGGGACGCGGGGTTCGTCCGGGTGCACCGCAGCCACCTGGTGGCGCTGGCGGCCATCGAGGAGCTGCGGCTGGACTCGGGCCGCTGCACGATCCTGGTCGGCGGCACCGAGCTCCCGGTGAGCCGCCGCCATGTGCGCGAGCTGCGCGACCTGCTCGTCCGCAACGCCCGGCGCCCGTCATGAGCGGGCCGGAGCGGGACGGCGCCGCCCGGACGGGCGGGCGCGAGGGCGGCGGGGCGGGGCCCCGTCTCGACGGCGCTCCGAAGGCGGCGGGACGGCAGGACGCGACCGGGCCCGTCGCGGTCGGGGCCGAACCGCCCGCGCCCGGGCGGACGCGGGTCACGGCGCCGCGGACCCGCGGGTCGCGGCGGCTGCGGCGCCCGGTCACCCGGGAGATCGACGAGCAGACCGGGCTCGGCGAGGCGTACATGCGCTCGCTGGTGCAGGCGCAGCTGCGGCTCGCGGTGCGGCTGTGCACGCTGCTGGCGGTGGTGGTCGGCGGGATCCCCGCGCTGTTCGCGCTGGTCCCGGCGCTGCGCGAGCAGCAGGTCGCGGGCGTGCCGCTGGCGTGGGCGCTGCTCGGCGGGCTGATCTACCCGTGGTTCGTCGCGTGCGGCTGGTGGTACGTCCGGCACGCCGAACGCAACGAGCGCGACTTCGCCGACCTGGTCGACAACCCGTGGTCCGACCGGAATCCGTGATGAACGCCGCCTACGGTCTGGCCGGGATCGCCGTCGTGGTCGCGGCCACCGTGCTCATCGGCACGCTGGGGCTGCGCATCTCCCGCACCACCTCGGACTTCTACGTGGCGTCCCGCACGGTGTCGCCGCTGCGCAACGCCTCGGCGATCGGCGGCGAGTACCTGTCGGCGGCGTCGTTCCTGGGCGTGGCAGGGCTGATCCTTGCGTTCGGGTCCGACATGCTGTGGCTGCCGGTCGGCTGGACCGGCGGCTACCTGGTGCTGCTGGTGCTGGTGTCGGCCCCGCTGCGCCGGTCGGGCGCCTACACGCTGCCCGACTTCGCCGAGGCGCGGCTGGAGTCGATGACGGTGCGCCGCGTCACCAGCGTGCTGGTGGTGCTCATCGGCTGGCTGTACATGATGCCGCAGTTCCAGAGCGCCGGGCTGGTGCTGCGCACGGTGACCGGGGCGCCGGTGTGGGCGGGCCCGCTGCTGATCACCCTGGTGGTGGCGGTGAGCGTGCTGGCGGGCGGCATGCGCAGCATCACCCTGGTGCAGGCGTTCCAGTACTGGATGAAGCTGACCGCGCTGGCCGTTCCGCTGGTGTTCCTGCTGCTGGCGTGGCGGTACGACGGCGCCCCCGGCCTGGACCGCGACACCGCCCCGCGCTTCCCCGAACGCACCACCGTGACCGTCGGCGCCACCGTCGCCGTCCAGGTCGTCGAGCCGGTGACGGTGACGGCCGACGGCCGGGTGGACGACCGGTCCGTCGACGGCGCCGCGGTGACGCTGACGCCGGGGCGGCACACCGTCGGCCGCGACACCGAGCTGACGTTCCCGGGCGGGGCCGCCGTGCCGCACGTCGAGCAGATCCCGGTGCGCACCGACCGGGAGTGGGCGATGCCGCTGGACGGCCGCGACCACTCGCTGTACGCGACGTACTCGCTGATCCTCGCGACGTTCCTCGGCACCATGGGGCTGCCGCACGTGCTGGTGCGGTTCTACACCAACCCCGACGGGCGGGCCGCGCGCCGCACCACCGTCATGGTGCTGTCGCTGCTGGGCGCGTTCTACCTGCTGCCCGCGGTGTACGGGGCGCTCGGCCGCCTCTACACGCCCGAGCTGCTCATGACCGGCCGGACCGACGCGGTGGTGCTGACGCTGCCCGGACGGGTGTTCGGCGGGGTGGTGGGCGACCTGCTCGGCGCCCTGGTGACCGGCGGGGCGGTGGCGGCGTTCCTGTCGACCTCGTCCGGGCTGACGGTGTCGGTCGCCGGGGTGCTCGCGCAGGACATCCTGCGCGGCGGCGTGCGGTCGTTCCGGGCGGCGACGCTGCTGGCGCTGGCGGTGCCGCTGGCCCTGTCGATCTCGGCGCGGTCGCTGGCGGTGGCGGACGTGGTGGGGCTGGCGTTCGCGGTGGCGGCCTCGACGTTCTGCCCGCTGCTGGTGCTCGGCATCTGGTGGCGGCGGCTGTCGGTGGCGGGCGCGCTGGCCGGGCTGGTCACCGGGGGCGTGCTGGCGGGCACGGCGGTGGTCGTCACGGTCGCCGGGGGAGCGCCGGAGGGGCTGGCGGGGGCGCTGCTGTCGCAGCCGGCCGCCTGGACGGTGCCGATCGCGTTCACCGTCATGATCGTCGTGTCGCTCGCCACGCCGCGGCGCGTCCCGCCGGGGGTGGCGCGGATGATGGTGCGGCTGCACACGCCCGAGTCGCTCAACGTCGACCGCGGCACCTGGCGGCCCAGGCGCGTGTGAACGCCCCGGCCCGCCGCCGCGTATCCATGGCCGCGGCACCTGCGCCGCCCCCCGCCGCAGGTGCCGCTCCGCTCGCGCGGACGCCGCGCCGGTCGCGCGGACGGCGCCGGACGGGCCGCCGACGGGTTCGGACGACGAACGGCGGGCCCGCGCCCGCCCGCCGTTCGTCGCGCCAGATCGACCGTTCACCGACGGGGACGGTCAGGTCATCGAGAATCAGCGGCTGCTGACCGCACGGCGCCGCCCGCGCTCTCGTGCGCGGCGGCACCGGCCTCTACCGTGACGTGACCGACGTCACAGCCGAGGAGGATCAGTGGCCGTAGAACACCAATCCACTTCCACGGTCTATGAACGCGTCCAGCAAGGCGCCGAGTTCCAGGAGCTGCGGCGCCGGTTCCGCGCGTTCGCCTTCCCGGCGACCGCCGCGTTCCTCGTCTGGTACCTGCTGTACGTGGTGCTGTCGGGCTGGGCGCGCGACTTCATGGGCACCAAGGTCATCGGCTTCATCAACATCGCCCTGATCTTCGGGCTGCTGCAGTTCGTGTCCACCTTCCTCATCGCCTGGCAGTACTCCCGGCACGCCGAGCGCAGACTCGACCCGCTCGCCGACAAGCTGCGTGCCGAGGTGGAGGGCGACGGCGGCGCCAAGGCCGAGACCACGGTCGGTAAGGAGAGCTGATGAGCCACGAGACCCTTGCGGTCATCCTGTTCCTGGCGTTCGTGGCCGGCACCCTCGCGATCACGGTGTGGGCGAGCCGGCACACCAAGGACGCCACCGACTTCTACGCGGGCGGCCGCTCGTTCTCCGGCGTGCAGAACGGCCTGGCGATCGGCGGCGACTACATGTCGGCGGCCTCGTTCCTCGGCATCGCCGGGCTGATCGCGCTGTACGGCTACGACGGGTTCCTGTACTCGATCGGCTTCCTGGTGGCCTGGCTGGTGGCGCTGCTGCTGGTCGCCGAGCTGCTGCGCAACTCCGGCCGGTTCACCATGGCCGACGTGCTGGCGTTCCGGATGAGCCCGCGGCCGGTGCGCACCGCGGCGGGCGTGTCCACCATCACGGTGTCGATCTTCTACCTGCTGGCGCAGATGGTGGGCGCCGGCGCGCTGGTGGCGCTGCTGTTCGGGTTCACCAGCGACTTCGCCAAGAACGCCACGATCGTGCTGGTCGGCGCGCTCATGATCATCTACGTGACGGTCGGCGGCATGAAGGGCACCACCTGGGTGCAGATCGTCAAGGCCGTGCTGCTCATGGGCGGCGCCGCCCTGGTCACCCTGCTGGTGCTCGGCAAGTTCGGGTTCAACCTGTCGACCCTGCTGCGCGACGCCGCCGAGCAGAGCGGCAAGGGCGACGCGTTCCTGGAGCCCGGCCTGCGCTACGCCACCGACGCGTCCGGCCTGACCGGCAAGCTCGACCTGATCAGCCTGGGCCTGGCGCTGGTGCTGGGCACCGCGGGCCTGCCGCACATCCTCATCCGCTTCTACACCGTCCCGACCGCCCGCGACGCCCGCAAGTCGGTGATGTGGGGCATCGGCATCATCGGCGCGTTCTACCTGCTGACGCTGGTGCTCGGCTTCGGCGCCGCCGCGCTGGTGGGCAGCGACGCGATCCGCAAGGCCAACCCGGCGGGCAACACCGCCGCGCCGCAGCTGGCCGAGGAGATCGGCAACCGGGTGTTCGGCGACGCGGGCGGCACCATCCTGCTGGCGGTCATCGCGGCGGTCGCGTTCGCGACGATCCTGGCGGTGGTGGCCGGGCTGACGCTGGCGTCCTCGTCGTCCTTCGCCCACGACCTGTACGCCCACGTGTTCAAGAAGGGCCAGGTCACCGAGCGCGAGGAGGTGCGGGTCGCGCGCATCGCCGCCCTGGTCATCGGCGCGGTCGCGATCGTGCTGGGCATCTACGCGCAGCGGCTGAACGTGGCGTTCCTGGTCGCGCTGGCGTTCGCGGTCGCCGCGTCCGGCAACCTGCCCGCCATCCTCTACAGCCTGTTCTGGAAGCGGTTCAACACCTCCGGCGCCGTCGCGGCGATCTACGGCGGGCTCGGCTCGGCCGTGTTCCTGGTGACGTTCTCGCCGGTGGTGTCCGGCCAGGAGAAGGCGCTGTTCACGGACGTCGACTTCTCCTGGTTCCCGCTGGAGAACCCCGGCATCGTGTCCATCCCGTTCGGGTTCCTGTGCGGGTGGCTCGGCACGGTGCTGAGCAAGGAGTACAACAACGCCAAGTACGCCGAGATCGAGGTGCGTTCACTGACTGGGGCGGGCGCGGAAGGCGCCGTACATCACTAGGAAACGCCCGCCCCTCCTCATTCCGGGGGCGTAGGGGCCGCCTCCCCCTCGCCCGAGCTCCCGGCCCCGCACCGCTCCGCCGCCCCCGGAAGTACCGGCCCCGTCCTCTCCGCCCCCGAGGACGGGGCCGGCCCGTGTCCGGGCGCGTGGCCGGCGCGGCGTCCGCACCGGCGATAGACCCGGCGTCGGCGGGTAGGGGACGGCCATGGCGGTCACGATGGCGCTGGCCGGGGACACCATGCTCGGCCGCGGTGTGGCGGACCGCCTCGCCGAGGCCGGTCCGCACGCGCTGTTCTCCGACGGGGTGCGCGAGGCGGTCGCGCAAGCGGACCTGGCCGTCCTCAACCTGGAGTGCTGCGTGTCGGCGCGCGGCCGGCCGTGGCCCGCGCCCGGCAAGCCGTTCCACTTCCGCGCGCCCCCGGCCGCCGCGGAGGCGCTGGCCGGCCTCGGCGTCGACTGCGTCAACCTCGCCAACAACCACGCCCTGGACTACGGCGCCGACGCGCTCGCCGACACCCTCGACCACCTGGCCGCGGCGGGGATCCGCGCGGTCGGCGCGGGCGAGGACGAGGCGCACGCCCGCGCCCCGGCGTTCCTGCGGGCCGGGGACGCGCGCGTCGCCGTGATCGGGGTGACCGACCATCCGGCCGACTTCGCGGCGGGCCGGGACCGGCCGGGCGTGGCGTACGCCGACCTGCCCGCCGGGACGCCGCGCCGGCTGGTCGACCAGGTCCGCGCGCTGCGGGAGCGGGCCGACGCGGTGCTGGTGATGACGCACTGGGGGCCGAACATGGTGACCGAGCCGCTGCGGTACGTGCGGCGCGCGGCCGGCGCGCTGACCGGGGCGGGCGCCACGCTGGTCGCCGGGACGTCCGCGCACGTCTTCCAGGGCGCGGCGGGCCGGGTGCTGTTCGACCTCGGCGACTTCATCGACGACTACGTGGTCGACCGGCTGCTGCGCAACGACCTCGGGCTGCTGTTCCTGGTGACGCTGGAGCGCCCGGACCCGCGCGGGACGCTGGAGCCCGCGCGGTTGGAGGCGGTGCCGCTGCGGCTGTGCTTCGCTCACACCCGGCTGGCCGCGGGCGCGGACCGCGAGTGGATCCGCCGCCGGTTCACCGCGGCGTGCCGGGAGTTCGGCACCCCGGTCGAGGAGGAGGACGGCAGGCTCGTGGCGCGCATGGGGTGATCACGGTGTCGGCGCCGCGGGCAGCGGGCGCGCGGAACGCGCCGAGGCGCCCGTCCGTGCGCGTCGCCGCCGTCGTCGATTCCGTCTCCCGGATGTGAGGAGGACGCGATGGCGATGCTCGTGGGCTGTTCGGGGTGGCAGTACGCGCACTGGCGCGGCGTCCTGTATCCGCCGGGCCTGCCCCAGCGGCTGTGGCTGGAGCGGTACGCCGAACGCTTCGGGACGGTGGAGAGCAACGCCGCGTTCTACCGGCTGCCCAAACGCGAGACGTTCGAGAACTGGGCCGCCCGCACCCCCGACGGGTTCGTCATGGCGGTGAAGGCCAGCCGGTTCCTCACCCACGTCAAACGGCTGCAGGACCCCGCCGAGCCCGTCGCCCGTCTCATGGCCGCGGCGCGGGGGCTCGGCGGCAAGCTCGGGCCGATCCTGCTGCAGCTGCCGCCGACGCTGCACGCCGACGCCGGCAGGCTCGCCGACTGCCTGGCCCGCTTCCCCGCCGGGGTGCGCGTCGCCGTCGAGCCGCGGCA
The DNA here is from genome assembly GCA_003001795.1 of Actinomadura viridilutea. Lineage (GTDB taxonomy): Bacteria > Actinomycetota > Actinomycetes > Streptosporangiales > Streptosporangiaceae > Spirillospora > Spirillospora viridilutea. The sequence continues at coordinate 277,784 of PVNI01000008.1, forward strand.
CCCCAGCTGGTGGAGCGACCAGGTCCGCGCCGTGCTGGAACGGCACGGCGCGGCCCTGTGCTGGGCGGACGTCCTCAGCCGGCCCGTCACCCCGCTGTGGCGCACCGCCGACTGGGGATACGTGCGGTTGCACCAGGGGGCGGCAGTGCCGTGGCCGGAGTACGGCGACCGGGCCCTGACGTCCTGGATCCGGCGCGTCGCCGACACCTGGGCGCCGGACGCGGACGTCTATGTGTACTTCAACAACGACCCCGGGGGAGCGGCCGTGCGCAACGCTCTGCGCTTCGCCGAGCTGGCGCGCCGGGCCCGGGTTTCGGACGCCGTCAGGTGATCTTTTTGGCCGACTGCAGGGCGCGGGCGAGCGCCTCGAGGATCGGCGCGCACCCGGTGTAGGAGAGCACCGGCTCGGCCTGCCAGGGGATGACCTGGTCGTTCCGGACGGCCGGCAGCTCCTTCCAAGAGGGCTTGGAGCCGAGGTCCTTGGGCTGCAGCGCCTGCGTGCGGTTGTCGAGCAGGATGACGTCGGCCGCGTACTTGTCGGCGTTCTCCCAGCTCAGGCTCTCGAAGTAGCCCTGCTGGTCGACCTTGTCGGGGACGATGACGTCCACGCCGAGCTCCCGGAAGTACATCAGGTCGGCGTTCTTGCCGGGGTTGGAGGCGTAGAAGAGGTCCGGGCTGGCGGACGCGGCCAGCACCTTGATGCCCTTGTTGGCCTTGACCGCGTCGCGCACCGCCTGCGCCGCCTTGTCGAACCGCTCCTTGGCCTGCGTCACCTGGGCGCTCTGCACGTCGGCGCCCAGCGCGGCGGCGAGCTCGCGGAAGCGCTCGATCGGCTTGGGCAGCGGGGCCGAGCCGGTGGAGATGCCGATGCTGGGCGCCAGCGCGAAGATCTTGTCCTTGCTCTCCTTGGGCACGTAGAACAGCTCGCCGGGCACGAACATGTTGTCGATGAGCAGCTCGGGCCGCAGCGAGGCGTACTTCTCCAGGTTGAACTCGCCGTAGGCGTTGCCGATGATCGTCACCTTGTCGACGGGCACCCGGCCCGCCTGCGGGTCGGGGCGGCCGTCCTTGAGCTTGGTCGGCCCGTACACCCCGACGATCTGGTCGGTGACGCCGAAGTCGTAGAGGGCGGCGGCGCTGCCGATGTATGCGACGATACGACGCGGCCGCGCCTTCAGGGAGACCTTGGTGCCGCGGTCGTCGGTGAACGTCCAGCCGCCCGAGCCGGAGCCGCCGGAGCCGTTCGAGGAGCCGCCGCCGCAGGCGGCCAGCAGCGCGCCGAGGACGGCCGCGCCGCCCGCGCCGAGCACGGCGCGGCGGGTCGGCGGGGAGAAGGGAGCTGCGTCAGACATCGCGCATCGTTCTTTCCGTTAACGGATGGGACCTATGACCGAATTGTGGCTTAGGTTAACCTAACCTAAGGCCTTGTGCAGAGCCGGGCGCCGTCCCCTCCCCCCTCCGGAGCAGCGAGTTGTCCCTGACCACCTCACCGCCCCTCTCCGAGGCGCCCGCCCCAGAGGCGCGGGCGCCCGCCGCCGGACGCCGGACCGCGCGCGCCGCCGGGCTGGCGGCCGCCGGGTGCGTCCTGCTCGTCGTCCTGGTGCTGAGCCTGGCCGTCGGCGCCAAGCCGCTGTCGCCCGGGGAGGCGTGGCGCGGCCTCGTCGACGAGGCGTCGTCCGGCTACACGGTCGTCCACCAGATGCGCCTGCCGCGCACGCTGCTCGGCCTGCTGGCGGGCATGGCGCTCGGCCTGGCCGGGGCGGTGATGCAGTCGCTCACCCGCAACCCGATCGCCGATCCGGGGCTGCTGGGCATCAGCGCGGGCGCGGCGGCCGCCGTGGTGTCGGCCATCTCCTTCCTCGGGATCGTGTCGTTCCTGGGGTTCGTGTGGTTCGCGTTCGCCGGGGCGGGCGCGGTGGCCGTGCTCCTGTACGCGGTGGGCGGCGGACGCAACGCCACCCCGGCCCGGCTCGCGCTCGCCGGATCCGCCCTCAACGCGGCGCTCTACTCCTACGTCAACGCCGTGCAGCTGCTCGACACGGTGTCGCTGGACCGCATGCGGTTCTGGACGGTCGGCTCGCTCGCCGCGGCGCAGAGCGCCACGGTCGTCCGCGTCGCGCCGTTCATCGTCGTGGGCGCGGTGCTGGCGCTCGCGTTGGCGCGTCCCCTCAACGCCCTCAGCATGGGCGACGACGCGGCGCGCGCGCTGGGCACGTCCCCCGGACGCACCCGCGCCGTGGGGATCGTCACCGTGACCCTGCTGTGCGGGGCGGCGACGGCGGCGTGCGGGCCGATCGTGTTCGTCGGCCTGATGGTGCCGCACCTGGTGCGCGTCCTGACCGGCCCGGACCTGCGGTGGCTGCTGCCGTACTGCGCCGTGCTGTCGCCCGCCATCCTGCTGGCCGCCGACGTCCTGGGACGCGTCGTGGTGCGGCCCTCCGAGCTCCAGGTCGGCATCGTCACCGCCGTGGTGGGAGGCCCGGTGTTCCTGCACTTCGTCCGCCGTCGTCGGGCGGTGAACTCGTGAGCGCCGCGCGGTACGGGCTCGTCCGGACGGAGGCGGCCGGCGGGCTGTCCCTGCGGTTCCGCATGCGCGCGCTCGTCGTCGCGGCGGCGTGCCTGGCCGTCGCGCTGGCGGTGGGGGTGCTGGCCATCGGGAGCGGCGACTTCCCCATGAGCCCCGCCGACGTGGTGCGGACGCTGCTCGGCGGCGGCGGTCCCGCCGAGACGTTCATCGTCCGCGAGGTGCGGCTGCCGCGCGCGGTGACCGCGCTGGCCGTCGGCGCCGCGCTCGGCCTGTCCGGGGCGCTCTTCCAGTCGCTCGTGCGCAACCCGCTGGGCAGTCCCGACATCCTCGGCTTCACCCAGGGCTCGGCCACCGGCGTGCTCGCCGTGATCGCGGTGGCCGGCGGCTCCGGCGCGGCCGTGGCGGGCGGCGCGGTCGCCGGGGGAGCGGCGACCGGCGCGGCGATCTACCTGCTGGCCGGGCGGCACGGCGCGCACGGCCAGCGGCTGGTGCTCGTCGGCATCGGTGTGGCCGCCATGCTCACCGGCGTCAACGGCTACCTGCTCACCCGGGCGCAGATCATCGAGGCGGCGCAGGCCATGCTGTGGCTGACCGGCAGCCTGGACGGCCGCGACTGGGCCGACGCCGCGCCGCTGCTGGCCGCCCTGGCCGTGCTGGTGCCGCTGGTGCTCGTCGGCTGCGGACGGCAGCTGCGCATGCTGGAGCTCGGCGACGACGCCGCGCACGGCCTGGGCGTGCCGGTCGAACGCGTCCGGGCGCTGCTGCTGGCCTCGGCGGTGCTGCTGGCGGCGTTCGCCGCCGCCGCGGCCGGACCGGTGGCGTTCGTCGCGCTCACCGCGCCGCAGCTGGCGCGGCGCCTGACCCGCACCCCCGGCCCCAACCTGCTGCCGTCGCTGTGCATGGGCGCGGCGCTGCTGGCGGCCGCCGACTTCGCGGGACAGCGCGCCTTCCCCGGCCACCAGCTGCCCGTGGGCGTGGTGACCGGTCTGCTGGGCGGCGGCTACCTGGTGTGGCTGCTGGTGACCGAACGCAGGAACGGACGGATATGAGCACTGCTGACGTGTCGGGCGGGGGGTCGTCCCCCCGCGGCAACGCGGGGGGTAGCGGGGGGTCGTCCCCCCGCGGCAACACCGAGAACGCGGGGGGCGGAGCGGCGTCGAAGAAGGGCGGCTCCGAGGCCCGGCTGCGCGGCACGGACCTGACCCTCGCCTACGATCGGCGCACGATCGCCGAAGGGCTGAACGTGGCGGTGCCCGACGGGTCGTTCACCGTGATCGTGGGGCCGAACGCGTGCGGCAAGTCGACGCTGCTGCGGGCGCTGGCGCGCATCCTCAAACCCGCCGCGGGCACCGTCGTGCTCGACGGGCGCGGCATCGCCGAGTGGCCCGCCAAGCGGCTCGCCCGCACCCTCGGCCTGCTGCCGCAGTCGTCCATCGCGCCCGACGGCATCACCGTGGCCGACCTGGTGGCGCGGGGCCGCTACCCGCACCAGAGCCTGCTGCGCCAGTGGTCCAAGGAGGACGAGCGGGTCGTCGCCGAGTGCATGGCCGCCACCGGCGTCGCCGACCTGGCCGACCGCCTGGTCGACGAGCTGTCGGGCGGGCAGCGGCAGCGCGTGTGGATCGCCATGGTGCTCGCCCAGCAGACCCCGATCCTGCTGCTGGACGAGCCCACGACCTACCTGGACATCGCCCACCAGATCGAGGTCCTCGACCTGTGCGCGGGCCTCCACGAGGAGGGGCGCACCGTCGTGGCCGTCCTGCACGACCTCAACCAGGCCGCCCGCTACGCCACCCACCTGATCGCCATGCGCGACGGCAGGATCGTCGCCGAGGGCGCCCCCGGCGACGTGGTCACGGCCGAGCTGGTCGAGGAGGTCTTCCGCATGCCGTGCCGCGTGATCGACGACCCGGAGACCGGCACCCCGCTGGTCGTCCCGGCCGCGCGCCGCCGCGCCCGCGCGCCGCGCGACGCCGCCGCGGCGGCGCGCTGACGGGACGCTCAGGACGGACGGTTGCGCCCGGCGTCGGCGTCCATGCGGGCCCAGGCGGCGTCCCACATCCGGTCGCGGTACCGGTCGCAGCGGCGGCGGACGACCACGTACGCCAGCAGCACGGGGGCGCCGACGGCCAGCGCGGCCGCGCCGCCCGCGTACACCGCGTCGGTGACGGTCCGGCTGTGCGGCCGCGGCCGCACGGCGAGCCTCCCCTCGCGGTCCACCCAGATCTGCTTGCGCGCGCCGACCTCGGCGCCCTTCCAGCTCGGCAACATGCCGGTGCGCGGCCTGCCGTCGACGGGCCGCGGCCAGGTGGCCCGCACGGTCTCGTGGACGTACCGCTCGCCCGCCGCCGCGAAGCCGCCGGTGGCGACCACCGTCGCCCACACCTTCTGCCGCTGCGCGTGCTCCTGCCGCTCGGCCCGCAGCCCCGCGTCGTAGGCCAGGCTGCCGCACCAGGCGGCGACCGGCGGCGCCGCGACCAGCAGCAGCACCAGCAGCGCGAGCGCGACCGCGCGCTGGACGCGGTCGACGCCCCGCCGCAGCTCGTTGCGTTCCAGCCCGAGCCGCCGGCGGAGCCGCCGCGTCGGCGCGTCGCCGATGCCGGACCTGCGCATCGTCGTCACCTCCCCGGGCGTCCGCTCCCGGTAAGAGGCTTTTAGCCATCCTTTTCTAGGATATTCCCGCGCAGTGTGATCAACCCGGTTCCGCGGGGCGTTTTCCCCGCATTTCACGATCTCCCCGCGCCCAGCAGCTCGTCGACGCCGTTCCGGACGCCCTTGGCGAGCAGGTCCAGATCCGGCACGGCGTCGGCGTCGCCGGTGACGCCGATGTGCAGGCCGCCGCGGTAGGACAGGATCGCGGTCGCCACCCGGATCCCCGCGGCGATCGGCACGTACGGGTACAGCTCCGTCAGCCGCCTGCCCATCACGTACAGCGGGAAGTCGGGACCGGGCACGTTCGTCGTCACGGTGTGCACCACGTTCTGCCGCAGCCGCGCCGGAACGCGCGAGGCCAGCGCCAGCAGCGCCGGGACCGCCGGGGCGTCGGCCAGCCCGGTGACGATCCGGCCGATCCCGGCCTGGCCGCTGCGCTTGGCGTCGTCGGTCTGCGCGCGGACGCGCGCCAGCCGCTCCAGGGGATCGGCGACGCCGACCGGCAGGTTCACCAGCACCGCCGAGATCCGGTTGGTCAGCTCGCCGCGCTCGCCGTCGCCGCGCACCGACACCGGCACGATCGTGCGCACGACGGTGTCGTCCCGCAGCGGCCTCCTCCCGAGCAGCAGGTTCCGGTACCCGGCGGCCACCGCCGCGAGGACCACGTCGTTGACCGTGCCCCCGTGCGCCGCGCGGATCTTCTGCACGTCTGCCAGAGGGAACCGCAGCGTGCTCCAACGCCGGTTCGGACCGATCGGGCCGTTCAGCCCGTCCGGCGCCGGGGCGGTGAGCCTCCCCGCCACGCGCGACAACCCCAGCGCGAACTCGCCGAGCCGCCGGCGGTCGCCCAGCGCGCCGATGCCGCGGACCGCGGCGCCGCCGAGCCTCCGCAGGGGCCGGACGACACCGTCCACGGCCGCCGCCCGCACCAGGTCCAGCGCGGACGGCTCGGGGGCGGGCCGCCACCGCGCGGCCGCGCGCACCTCCTCCGCGGAAGGCCGCCGGTACCCGGCGCCGACGTCGAGCATCGCGAGCGCCAGATCGATGCCGGCGAGGCCGTCGGCCATGCAGTGGTGGACCTTGGCCAGCAGCGCCCACCGGCCGCCCTCGAGCCCGTCGATCAGCCAGATCTCCCACAGCGGACGGCCCGGGTCCAGGCGGCGGGCCAGCAGACGGGCCGCCAGCTCGAACAGCTGCTCGTCGTTGCCCGGCACGGGCGACGCGGCGCGCCGGACGTGGGCGCCGATCCGGAAACGCGGGTCGTCGACCCACACGGGCCTGCCCAGATGCAGGGGAACGGACAGGACGCGCTGCCGGTACCGGGGGACGCGGGGCAGCCGGACGGCGATCTCGTCCAGCAGTTCCGAGTGCGACGGGGCGGGCCCCTCGAACACCAGGAGCGCCGCCAAGTGCAGGGGCGTGTTCTCCTCTTCGAGCAAGTAGAAGCTGGCATCAAGTCCGCTCATCCGATGCACGGCCTCGCCCTCTTCCTGCCGCCGGTCGGGAGTGTCCTCGGGGTCGGGGTGAAGCGGCGGCGGACACCAGGCAAACACCGGACGCGCCTTTATGACAAACCCCGGTTACTTCTGCTGACAAAAACTGTTTCAGCAGTTCGCGGCGCGGGCTCCGCCGCGTGGCCAGATGAGGCCGACTCTCAGCCTTGCGGCTCGACCGCCGCTTCGGGGCGGCTCTCCCGCGACCGGGGCGACGGCCCGGCGCCGTCCCGGACCGCAAGCGCCAGCACGGCGCCCAGCAGGCACAGCCCCGCCGTGATCCAGAAGATCTCCTGGTACTCGGTGCGCAGCGCGTCCCGCACCGCCTCCTGGTATTCGGCCAGCCGCCGCGCGAACTCCTGCCGCGACATCAGGAACGGCAGCGGGGGCCGCAGGTCGGCGGTCAGCGCGTGGAACCGGTGGAACCCCCACGCCGACAGCGCCGCCACGCCCAGCAGCATCCCCATCATCCGCGCCACCACCACGGCCGCCGACGCGACGCCGTACTGCGCCGCCGGCACCGCCCGCAGCACCGCCGACGACACCGGCGCGATCACCAGACCGAGCCCGAGGCCCGCCACCGCCAGGTCCGCGTCCATCCGCGGCAGCGGCCCGTACGCCGCGTCCCGCAGCCCCTCCGGCCAGGTCGCGATCAGCGCGTACCCCGCCGCCGCGACCGCCATCCCGGCCGCCAGCACCGCCCGCTCGCCGAACCGCCAGGCCGCCACCCCGCCCAGGAACGCCGCCACCAGCAGCGCCGCCAGGAACCGCGCCAAGATCAGCGCGCCGCCCAGCGCGTCCTCGTCCAGCAGCGTCTGCGCCACCAGCTGCACGTCCACGAGCGTGACCATGAGCGCGGCGCCCGACAGCAGGCTCACCCCCAACGTGGCGAAGAGCGGGCCGCGCCGCGTCCCCGCCAGATCCAGCAGCCGGACGCGCGCCCGCACCTCCCACAGCACGAACGCGACGACCACAGCCGCACCCGCCGCCAGGAGAGGCAGCCCCCACGGCGGCAGCGCCGACTCCTCCGGCTGCGGGTTGTAGACGCCCACCACGATCAACGCCAGCCCCAGCGCCAGCAGCACCCCGCCCGTCACGTCGACGCCCGGCCGCTCGCGCGGCCGCTCGTCCGGCACCGAGACGTGCACCGCCGCCATGGCGAGCGCGGTCAGCGGGAGGTTGAGCCAGAAGATCGCGCGCCAGTCGACCACGGCGGCCACCGCCGCCCCGTACAGCGGGCCCACCGCGCTGCCCAGCTCCTGCGCCGACCCCACCGCGCCCAGCACGACCGGGCGCCGCCGCTCCTCCCACAGGTCGGCGGCCAGCGCCATCGTCACCGGCAGCAGCGCCCCGCCCGCCAGGCCCTGCACGAACCGCCCGGCCGTGAGCGTGACGATCCCGTCGCCCCACTGCGAACCCTGCGCGCACGCGGTGACCGCCGAACCCACCGCGAACGCCGCAAGACACGCCTGGATGACCGGCCGCCGCCCGAACCGGTCCGACAGCCGGCCGAGCAGCGGCATCCCCGCCACGTAGCCCAGCAGGAACCCGGTGACCACCGGGGTCACCCGCTCCAACCGGTTGATCGGGATCCCCAGGTCGCGCACGATCGTCACCAGGATCGTCGCGACCACGTAGGCGTCCAGCGCGGCCAGCAGCACCACCGCGCCGCCGACCCCGATGGCGATGCGGCGCCGCGTCATGCCGGTGCGCTGATCTTGTACGGCTTGTCGAACTCGGTGAACGTCACCGTCACCGAGCCGCCGTTCACGTCGCCCTTGACCTTGAGCAGCCGGTGGTCGGCGGTGCCCACCCACACGTGCCCCTTGACGTCCCCTTTCAGCCCGGGGATGAGCCCGGCGACGACGTCCTTCGGCAGGGTGCCCCGCACCTTGTAGGCGTCCTTGCCGTTCACCTTCTCGGTCTTCTCCGCCTCCGGCTGCGCCACCGACGAAAGCAGCCGCGAGATGCCCCTATTCGGGTCGAGCACGGCCGACGGGTCGTACATCGCCGCCGCGAGCTGCTTCGGGTAGCGCTGCCACCCGCCGGTGACGCCCTTGACGTAGAACGTCTCGCCCAACGCGACGATCTTCATCTCGACCGCCTGCCCGGACTGCTGGAGGTTCAGCGTGCCCTCGGCGTCCCCGTTGCGCAGCAGCCGCACGTCCCCGCTCCGCACCGGAACGCCCGGGTCCCCCTCGGTCGACAGGGTGAACGCCACGCTCCGCAGGTCCCGCATCGCCGTCGACGCCCGCCGCAGCGTGTCCTGCGGCGGCGGCTGCTTCTCACCGCCCCCGTCGTCCCCGCCCGAGCAGGCCGTCGCCGCGACCAGCACGATTCCCAGAGCGATGGCTCCCCGCTTGACCATAGGCCGGACCCTACCGACCGGTCGCCGCCCCGTCACTCGGTACCGGGTATGACATCGAGCCCGCCTTAAGGCTGACTCCGCCGTTCCCAGTGGCCGCCCCGGACGGGCCGCCGCTATCATTGCCCGCGGCAAGCCCCTCCGTCATGCGAGCTCGCGGGGGACGCACCCAGGGGCGGTAGCTCAGCCGGTCAGAGCAGGGGACTCATAATCCTTTGGTCGCGGGTTCGAGTCCCGCCCGCCCCACCCGAGGTCGAAAGGCGCAAACGACCCCTGACCAGGAATCCCACAGTCAAGGGCCGCCGCGCGGCGCCGTCCAGCCGTCCGCACCCATGACCGTACACCACCGGCCACCTGTGCCGAATACGCGCCAAAGATGACGCCGCTCAGGTCGCCCCTCGATGCCTCGCCGTACGTTCTGAGCCGACCGTCGAGACACTCGGCGCAGGACGTCGACGTGTGTCTGCCCATCCGACCACCTGCGTGGGTGGGACGCCTCAGGGCATCGTTGGAGGGATGCAGCCTCGGCGGGAGGTGTCAGCGCCGTCGCTGCGAGCGCCTCGCTGACCTGCGGAGTTGCACAACCGCCGGGTCGCTGCAGCATCGACGATGGACCAAGCTCGTTCCGGCGGCGTGACCTGGGACTTTACCCTCGGGTCGCTCATCCCCCCTAGAGGGATCGCAACCCGTCGTCACGGTGCACGGCGAGGACGGTCCGCTTGTCGCTCATCCCCCCTAGAGGGATCGCAACTCTGAGGGGCCCGCAGGGTGGAGTGGTCAGTCCGAGTCGCTCATCCCCCCTAGAGGGATCGCAACTCACGCTACCCGCGAAGGGCACGTTCGTGCGCGGGCCGCGTCGCTCATCCCCCTAGGGCCTGTTTTGCGGATCTGGCGGATCTGGATCTTGTGGTTGTGGCTTGATAAGGGGCCATGGTTCGCCGACACGAGCTGACCGATGCCGCCTGGGCCAGGATCGAGCCGCTGCTGCCGGTCAACACCGGCCCCGG
>PVNI01000009.1 GCA_003001795.1 Actinomadura viridilutea
TGGGGCCTTCGAGGCGGTGCAGGAACCACAGGCGGCGCTGCGCGAACGACAGCGGTATCCGCTCGGGACGCTCCTGCCGACGCAACCGCGGCCGCACGGCCCGGTCGTCGTCAAGCCGTTCGGCGAGCGCCGCGGGAGTGGGCGACTCGAACAGCGCGCGGATCGGCAGCTCCACCCCCAGCACCGACCGCACCCGACTAACCAGCCGGGTCGCCAGCAGCGAGTGCCCGCCCAGGTGGAAGAAGTCGTCGTCGACCCCGACCGCCGCGAGCCCGAGCACCTCGGCGAACAGGCCGCAGAGGATCTCCTCCTGCGGCGTCCGCGGCGCCCTGGCGGCGGTCGGCGCGCCGACCTCCGGAGCGGGCAGCCGCCCGACGTCGACCTTGTGGTTGGCGTTCAGCGGCAGCGCCGCAAGCGGCACGAAGTGCGCCGGGACCATGTACTCCGGCAACCGGCGAGCGACGTGCCGGCGCAGTTCGTCGAGGTCCGGCGCCGTCCCCTCGGCCGCCACCAGGTATCCGACCAGCTCCTTGCGCCCGGGCCGGTCCTCACGGACCACCACCGCGGCCTGCGCCACCTGCGGATGCTCGTGCAGCACAGCCTGAATCTCACCGGGCTCGATGCGGAACCCCCGGAGCTTGACCTGCTGGTCGACACGCCCGAGGAACTCCAGCTCGCCTTCGGCCGTCCAGCGCACCAGGTCGCCGGTGCGGTACATCCGCTCGCCCGGCTCGCCGAACGGCGACGCGACGAACCGCTCGGCGGTCAAGTCGGGGCGCGCGACATACCCCCGGGCCATGCCTTCGCCCGCCAGGTAGAGCTCGCCTGCGACACCGGGCGGCACCGGGCGCAGCCGGTCGTCCAGCACGTAGGCGCGGACGTTGTCCATCGGCCGACCGATGGGGACGTTGTCGTCCCGCACCGGATACGGCGTCCGCATCGGGTGGCAGGTGGCGTACGTGGTCATCTCCGTGGGGCCGTAGACGTGCACCACCGTGGTGTCGGGGCACGCCTGCAGCGCCCGCCGGATGGCCTGCGGAGAGACGAACTCGCCTCCCGTCCACACCTCGCGCAGCCCGGACAGGCAGTCCGGGTGCTCGTCGACCAGCAGGTTGAACAGCGCCGTGGTGAAGAACGCGACGCTGACCCGCTCGGTCGTCAGCAGCCGCGCCAGCGTCGGGGCGTCGAGCTCGCCCGGAGGGGCTAGGACGATCTCCCCGCCGTGCAGCAGCGGCACCCAGATCTCGAAGGTCGAGGCGTCGAAGGCGTGCGGGGACCGCAGCAGCACCCGGTCGCGTCCCAGGCCGCTCCAGCGGCGGTCACGCGCGAAACTCAGCACATCCTGATGGGTGATGCCGATGCCCTTGGGGGTGCCGGTGGACCCCGAGGTGTACATCACGTAGGCGAGCTGCTCGGGCCGCGCGGGGACGGCGGGGTCGGTCTCAGGCTGCGCGGCGAGCTGCGGATCGTCGTCCACCACGACCACCTGGGCCGCCGAAGGCGCGCGGTCGCGCATCGCCCGGTCGGTGAGCAGCACCCGCGCCCCCGCCTCAGCCATGATCCGCTCCTGCCGGGCGGCCGGATCGCTGTGGTGCAGCGGCACGTACGCGCCCCCCGCCTTGAGCACGGCGAGCGTCGACACCAGAAGGTCCACTGAGCGCTCCTGGAGGATGGCGACGGCGCTCTCCGCGCGCACGCCCAGCTCGCGCAGCCGGTGCGCGAGCCGGTTCGCCCGGACGTCGAGCTGCCGGTACGTCACCCCCTGCGCCGCGACGGCATCGGGCGTCCGGGCGACCTGCTCGGCGAACGCCGCGTGCACCGACCCCGGCACGCGGGCGGGCGCGTAATCGGTGTCGTTCCAGGACTGGAAGATCCGCCGCAGCTCCTCCTCGCTCAGCACGTCCAGTTCGCTGATCCGCCGGTCCGGCGTCTGCGCCGCCGCGTCCAGCAGCCGGGCGAACCGGTCCACCAGGGCCCGCGCGGTCTGCGGGTCGAACAGATCCGTGGAGAACTCGAGGAAGCCGTCGACCCCTGCGGGATCGCCGTCGGCGTCCCACCGCTCGGTGAGGCTGAAGGTGAGGTCGAACCGGGCCACCCCGGCGCCGACCGGCTCGGCCTCGACCTTCAGACCCGCCAGCGCCGGGTCCGCGGCAGGCGCGCTCTGCAGCGCGAGCATCACCTGGAACAGCGGCTGCCGGGACAGCGACCGCTCGGGATTGATCGACTCCACCAGCTTCTCGAACGGCAGATCCTGGTGCTGGTACGCGGCCAGGTCGGTGTCGCGGACCCGTCCGAGCAGCTCCCGGAACGTCGGGTCGCCCGCCGTGTCGGTGCGCAGCACCAGAGTGTTGACGAAGCAGCCGACCAGGTCGTCCAGGGCGTCGTCGCCGCGGCCGGCGATCGTGGTGCCCAGCGGGATGTCGGTGCCCGCGCCGTGCCGGGTCAGCAGTGCCGCCAGACCGGCCTGCAGCACCATGAAGAGTGTGGTCCGGCTGTCGCGGGCCAGCTCGAGCAGGCGCCGGTGCGACCGGGCCGAGAGCCGGACCGGGACCATGTCCCCCTGGTAGGTGGTGACCGCGGGGCGCGGCCGGTCGGCCGGCAGGGGCAGGTCGCCCGGCAGGTCGGCCAGCTGCGTCCGCCAGTACGCCAGCTGCTGCCCGGCGATGCTGTCGGGGGCGTCGGCGTCACCGAGCGCCCGCCGCTGCCAGAGAGCGTAGTCGGCGTACTGGACCGGCAGCGGCGCCCAGGTCGGGCGGCGGCCCGCGCGGCGCGCCGCGTAGGCGGTCTCCAGGTCCCGCAGCAGCGGCCGCAGCGACCACCCGTCGCATGCGATGTGGTGCAGCACCAGCATCAGCGCGTGCCGGTCCGGCGCCACCTCGAACAGGGTGGCCTTCAGCGGAGGCGCGGCAGCCAGGTCGAAGCGGTGCCGGGCGGCGGCCGCGAGGGCGTCGTCCAGCACGTCCTCGGCGACCCGAACCACCTCCAGCTGCGGCGCGTAGTCGTCGTGGATCACCTGGCCGGGAGTTCCTCCCACGTCGGGGTACGAGGTGCGCAGCACCTCATGCCGGCGGGTGACGTCGGCCAACGCGGCGCGCAGCGCGGACACGTCCAGCGGCCCGGAGATCCGCAGCACGAGGGGGATGTTGTAGGTCGGGGAGGGCTCCAGCGTGTTGAGGAACCACAGCCGGCGCTGCTCGAAGGACAGCGGGAGGGGATCGGGACGCCGCTCCGCCTCCACCGGCGGGCGGTGGCGCGAGGCGCCGTCCAGCTTCTTGGCCAAGGCGGCGACGGTGCCCTCGGAGAACACGTCCTTCACTGCCAGGTCGGCGCCGAGGGTGCCCCGGACCTTGCCGATCAGCTTGGTCGCCGCCAGGGAGTGGCCGCCGAGGTCGAAGAAGTCGTCGTCGATGCCGACGGACGCGGCCGGGCGGTCCAGCACCTCGGCGAAGAGCCGGCACAGGATCTCTTCCTCGGGCGTCCGGGGGACGCGCCGCGCGGGACGCGCGGCAAACTGCGGATCGGGCAGCGCCGCCCGGTCCACCTTGCCGTTGGGGGTGAGCGGCAGTGCGTCGAGGCGCACGAAGACGCCCGGCACCATGTGCGCGGGCAACCGCCGCGCCAGGTGCTCGCGCAGCTCGCCCTCGTCCGGCGTGTCGGCGGGCGCCCGCGGAACGACATAGGCCGCGAGCACGGCGTCGGGCCCGCTGCCGCGGACGGCCGCGGCGGCCTGCGCGACCCCGGTGTGGTCGGCGAGGACGGCCTCGATCTCGCCCAGCTCGACCCGGAAGCCGCGGACCTTGACCTGGTCGTCGGCGCGGCCGACGAACTCCAACGCACCGTCCTCGGTCCACCGGACCAGGTCGCCGGTGCGGTACATCCGCTCGCCCGGGGCGCCCCACGGCGCGGCGACGAACCGTTCGGCGGTCAGGTCCGGCCGGTTCACGTAGCCGCGCGCCAGCCCGGCGCCGGCGACGTAGAGCTCACCCGTCACGCCGGGCGGAACCGGACGCAGGCACGCGTCCAGGACGTAGACCCGTGCGTCGTCGACCGGCCGCCCGATGAGCGGGGCGGACCGGTCCGTCAGCGGGTCGCTCATGGTGGCGCACACGGTCGTCTCCGTGGGACCGTACGCGTTGATCATGCGTCGGCCGGCCGACCAGCGGCGCATCAGGTCCGGGGTCAGCGCCTCACCGGCGGACACCAGGGTGGCCTGCTCGGGCAGGCCGCCGTCCGGCAGCGCGGCCAGCGCGGACGGCGGCAAGGTCAGATGGGTGACGTCGTACTCGGCCGCCAATGCGGCCAGGTCCGGGCCGGGCCGGAGCCGCTCGGAAGGAGCCACCACCAGGGCCGCTCCCGACAGCAGCGCCATGACCGTCTCCCAGAACGCGGCGTCGAAACTGGGCGAGGCGAACTGCAGCACCCGGTCCCCGGGGCCGACCCGGAGCCGCTCGGCCTGAGTGGCCGCCAATGCCGCCGTGCCCGCGTGAGACACCACCACGCCCTTGGGGGCGCCGGTGGACCCGGAGGTGTAGATGACATAGGCGGCCTGGTGCGGGTCGGGCGTCTCGTCGAGGTCGGCGGCATCCAGCCGGGCCAGGTCGTCCGCGATCTCGTCCAGTACCACCCGACGCGAGGCATGGTCGCCCACGGCAGCGTCGGTCGACCGGGCGGTGACGACCGCAGCCGGCCGCGAGTCGTCGAGGATGTAGGCGATGCGTTCCGCCGGGTAGTCCGGGTCGACCGGTACATAAGCCGCGCCCGCCTTGAGCACCGCCAGCATGGCCACGACCAGTTCCGGCGCACGGGGCAGTGCCAGCGCGACGCGGTCCTCCGCCCGCACCCCGCTGTCGACGAGGAACCGCGCCAGCCGATTGGCGCGTTCGTTCAACTCCCGGTACGACAGGGTCTCGCCTTCGAACAGGACGGCGGGCGCGTCCGCCGACTGTGCGACCTGCCGCCGAAACAGCGCGGGCACCGAAGCGACCGGGTGGGACCGTGCCGTGTCGTTCCAGGTCTCCACCGTCATGCGCCGCTCATCGGGGGTCGCGGCGTCCAGGCGGCTCAGCGGCGTGTCCGGTTCCGCCTCCGCCAGCTGCTCCAGCATGTGCAGGACCCGCCGCCGGTGCGCACTGACCGCCGCCTCGCTGTAGACCTGCGGATTCGCCCACAGGTTCAGCCGCAGACCGCCGTGGTGCGGGCGCTCGTGCACCATGAACTCGATGTCGTCCACCGGCCCGATCGCCAGCCACTGCCGGGTCGCGGTGTGCCCGCCGAACCGCGGTTCCGCGGAGAACGCCAACACGTTCACGATCGGCCCGTACAGCTTCGGCCAGTCCGCGGGCAGGGTCAGGTCGCGCCGCAGCTCCTGGAACGGGTATCGCTGGTGGGCGAGCGCCTGCTCGGTCCTGTCCGCCACCTGCGCGACGAGCTCGCGGACGGTCATGTCGGGGCGCAGGGACAACCGCAGCGGCTGCAGGTTCGCCAGCATGCCCGGCACGGTTCGGCTGGCGGAGGTGACCCGCCCGGTCACAGGAAGACTGATCACCAAGTCGTCGCGGCCGGTGACGCGGTACAGGTAGGCGGCCAGCGAGGCGACGGCGACCCGCGACCACCGCACCCCCAGGCGCTCGGCCAGGGCGCGCAGCCGGGCGAAGACCCGCTCGGGGACAGCGTCGCGCTGCTGGTGATACGCCGGGCCCGCCGGGGCCGACCTGCCGCCCAGCAGGACGGGGTCGGGACGGTCGGCGAACCGCTCGGCCCAGTAGCGGGCGTCGGCGGCGCGCTCGTCCGACGCCTGGTACGCCAGATCGTCCTCCAGCAGCAGCCGCAGCGGCGGCAGCGGCGGCTCCGGGGCGGCGCGCCCGGCCAGCGCCGCGTCGTACAGCCGGCTCACCCGGCGCGTGAGCAGCCAGACGCCGAACCCGTCGAGCACGATGTGGTGGTAGCGCTGGTACCACAGATACCGGTCGTCGGCGACGCGGAACAGGGCCTGTCCGAACAGCCTCCCCCCGTCCAGCTCGACCGGCCGCCGAGTGTCCTCGGCCATCCACGCCTCCGCCACCGCCAGCGGATCCGGCTCGCCGGCCACGTCGATCACCGGGAACGGCCAGTCGTCCTGGCGGTGCGGCACCTGAACCGGCGTCCCGTCGGCGACCTCGAACCGGACGTGCAGGGCGTCGGTTTCGCCCACTGCCTGCCGGACCGCCCGCTCGAACGCGGCGACGTCGACCGGCCCGTGGATCTCCAGGTAAGAGGACTGGTTGTAGATCGGGTGCGCGGGATCCAGCTGGTGGCCGAACCAGGAGCCGCGCTGTGCGGCCGTCAGCGGGCGGCCCGTGCGTCCGCCGCCGCCCGCTCGCACCCCCGGTTCCGTGGCAAGCCCGTCGTCAAGCCTGTCGTCCAGCATGGGATACGTCCTCAATTCCCGCGTCGAACGAACGGTGTCTTCGCTTCGGCCCCGGCCGCGCCCGGCGTCTCGACGGGAGCGGCCTCGATCACGATCACGGCGCATTCCAGCCGGTGCACGGCGGCCACCGTGAAACCGGCCTGGTCGAGCAGCGCCTGGAACTCCTGGACGGACCGCTCGGCGCCGTCCAGGACGGACATCATGTAGAGGTCCATCAGCGCGGCGAAGCGGGTGTTGGAATCGGCCGGCCCGGACGGGCCCGCCTCCCGCTCGATGATCATCAGGCGGGCGTGCGGGCCCATCGCCGCGCGGCAGACGCGCAGCAGCTCCACGCACCGCGCGTCGTCCCAGTCGTGCAGGATCTGCCGGAGCAGGTACAGGTCCCCGCCGGCCGGCACGGAGGCGAAGAAGTCGCCGGCGACGACACTGCACCGCCCGTCCAGGCCCGCCGCGGCGATGCGGGGGCGGGCCCGCTCGGCCGCCTCGGCGGTGTCGAGCAGGACGCCGCGCGCCGAGGGAGCGGCCGACAGCAGCCGCACCAGCATCGCGCCGTCGCCCCCGCCGACGTCGACCAGCACGCGCCGACCGGACAGGTCGATCGCCGCCAGGATCTGGTCGATCTCCAGCTCCAGGTCGTGCGCCTGCGACCGGTCGAACAGTTCCCGCAGGTGCGGCTCGTCGGCCAGGCTGTCGAAGAACGGCCGGCCGTGGACCGCGTCGAATGCGGGCCGGCCGCCGCGGACGGTGCCGAGCAGCCCGTCCCAGGCCGCCCCGACCGCCTCTCGGGCCAGCAGCGCGGTCGGCAGGGCCGAGCCGTGCGCGTCCGCGCGCAGGGCGTCGCTGAGCGGCGTCGGCCCGAACGTGCCGTCCGGGTGCGCGGCGAACACGCCGTGCGCCGCCAGGGCCCGCAGTAGCCGCCGCAGCCGCTGCGGCTCGGCGCCGCATGCGGCCGCCAGCTGCGCCGCCGTCCGCCGACCGCCGGCCAGCAGCTCGGGCAGGCCGAGCTCGGCGGCGGCGCACACCGCCTGGGACAGCAGCCGCCCGAAGATCATGTGCCGGATGAGGATCTGCGGCGCCGGGGCCTGGCGGTCCCCGGCCTGCCGCACCGAGGTGTCCGGCGCGGTCAAGGCTCCACCTCCCCGCCCGTGGCCGCGACCTGCTGGGAGAACCGCTGCCGCGCCTGCTCGTACAGATCGCGCAGGAGCGGATCGCGCACCTTCCCCGCGCTGTAGCGCTCGCTGAACCGCCGTTCGTATTCGGCGAACCAGCGCCGTTCCCCGTGCAGGAAGAGCACGTCGTGCTGCGCCATGTGCCGGATCGCGTACAAGGCGATCGGGGCCCGGGACACGGGGAACGTCGGATTGCGTACGGCGGGCTCGGTGCACGCGGGATGGAACTGCCCGATCATCAGCCCCGCCGCGACCGCTTCGTTCTTGAGCCGCACGTAGGTCCGGTCGATGGTGGCCCATCCGATCTCGTCGGCGTCCGGGAGGACCACCAGCAGCGTGCTCAGCGAGCCCTGCGGCCGCTCGGCCGGTTCGGCGGTCTGCCGGAACCTGCGCAGCTCCGCCGATACCAGCCGGAGCAGCGGGCCGGGTTCGTGCCCGTCGACCTGGTAGTGGAACACAAAGCTCACGGCGCCCGCGTTGAGCGACGCGGGCACGAACGGGCACACCGGCCCGCTGCGGCCCAGCTGCTCCGAAGGCTTTGAGACGTAGTCGCGCAGCCAGTGCAGCACCACCGACAGGTCACGCCGCACGCGGCCGTCCCGCGGATCCGCACCGACCACGCTCACCGCGGTGCCCTGCTGGAACGGGCACCGGCCGGACGTCCCAGAGACGTTGGTCATGAGCTCCTCTCCCTGCCGCTCATGCGCCGCGCTCGGCTGTCTCGACCAGCCGGCCCCCCGCGGAGCAGCGCGCAGGCGAACTCAGCGCACGGAACGCCGCGCCGATCCGGTCGACCGCCTTCCTGACGTGCGGCAGGCTCAGCGGATCGGCCGCGTGAAGCGTCTGCCACCGCTGCTTCGGCGTGTCCCCGTACAGCAGGCTCGTGGCGATCCGCACGCGCAGGGCGCGCGGCTTGTCACCGAACAGGTGCCCGCCGAGCACCGCGATCCCGTGGCGGTCGAGCAGGTGGTCCTGGAGGTCGGCCGCCGTCGTGACGCCCTTGTCGGCCAGGACATCCCGGATCCCCTCGAGATCGGGATAGAGGTAGAAGCCGCCCTGCGGCGGCAGGCAGCGCGCGCCGGCAGCTGTGATCACCTCATGCACCGCGGCCGCGACCGTGCCGTGCAGGCGCGCGGCGGCGGCCAGGTGCGCACGGATCTCCGGCGGCTCGCTGAGCGCCAGCTCGGCGACCGCCTGCATGGGCCGCGCCAGCGTGGACCAGATTTCGCTGGCGGCGGCGACCACCCCGGCGCGCAGCGCCGCGCCGTGCCGACCCCGCGGGAAGCGGGCGAGGCCGATGCGCCAGCCGCCGATGCCGTGGCTCTTGCTCAGACCGGTGACCACCACGGTGCGCTCGGGGATCACCTCGGCCGGGCTGAGCAGCGGCGGCGCGCCGTCGTGCGCCAGGTCGCGGTAGATCTCGTCGGAGACCACCGTGAGCCCCTCCGCCAGGGCGACTTCGCAGACCCGCCGCACCACGGCGGGCGGCGCCAGCGTGCCGGACGGGTTGTCTGGCAACGTCAGCACGACCAGGCGGGGCCGGCCGCGCCGCGCCCGCGCGGCCCGCACCGCGAGGCGGAGCGCGTCCGGATCGGGGACACCGCCACAGTGCGAAGGCGTCGGCACCGGAAAGGCGGCGCGGCCGAGCAGGCGCGCCTGCGGTGCGTAGGAGACCCAGGTGGGGCTGGGGAGCATCACGTCCCCGTCCACGGCCGCCACCACGGCCAGCAGCAAAGGCTTGCTCCCCGGCGCGAACACGATCTGGTCGGGGTCGGTGGGGAGGCCGCGCCGTGCGAAGTAGCCCGCCGCGGCGGCGCGGGCGGCGCCGTCGCCGGCGATAGGCCCGTAGTCGGTGTCGACCGAGCCCTGGGCCAAGCGCTCAACCAGGCTGGGGTGCACGGGCAGCAGCGATTCCCCGAAGCTCAGGTCGAGGATGTCGGCACCGGCCGCCCGGCGGTTCGCGACGGTCTGGTGGACGGCGAAATTGGCCGCCACGCCAAGCTGCTCGTTCAGCATCGAGCCGGAGCGCCTCGTGTCACGAGCTGATCACCGGGACACGCGCCCGGGAAAGAGATCCGGTGCTCCGATCTGACGCGTTCATTCACTGAACGAACCCCCCGGTGCACAAGCGGAGCATGAACGAAAACCGCTCAAAGGCAACAGTGGCGACTTTAACCACGCTCGCCGCGCGATCGTATGTTCGCGTCAGGAAGTTGCCACTCCGTTCCAGGCGCACTGCGTGATCGCCGCGACATCGGGCCGCAAACGTAAGAAGGCAAGAAGGAGCTGGTCGCAGAGCTGAAGGAGTATGTCGATGTCGAGTCGGCGGACACGCACGGCGAGAACGCGATGACGGTGCGCTACAGTCCGGCGAATACTCGGCGCGGTGGTGCGATAGCGGTGAGTCGCCGCTTCCGAGTGCAATTCTTGCTTCGTGTCCACTTCATGTCAGGTGCGCATCCGCCCTGTTGACATCCGGGGAATGCGCCGGTTAGGACTCTGCCGGAGGGGGCATTTCGAAAGCGCACATCGGTGTCTGTTCCGCAGTTATGCGCGTTATGCGGAAGTCTCCCAATCCAAAAAACGGCGTGCGAGCGCCGGACAATGTGCACCGTACATCAGCCGATTGCGAGGAACGCCTGCGATGACGCGATCGACCGAGGCGCCGGCCGCCGGAGGAAGCGAGCCACTCACCGGGCCGCCCACAGGGGTGGGGGACGGTCGCGCCTTGCTGGGCTGGCTGAGCAAGATGCGCGCGACCCGGTCAGTGTGGCGGGACGAGAGCACTGGCTCAGTCCACGTCTTCGGCTACCAGGACCTGCTGCACGTCCTGTCCAATCACACGATCTTCGGTTCGGACTTCGGGGACCTGACCCCGAGCCCGCCGCCGGACGTCCCCAACTTCATGGAGGGCGTCCTGACGATGACCGATCCGCCGCGCCACGGCAAGCTGCGCAAGCTGGTGAGCCAGGCGTTCACCCCGCGCTCGGTCGCCCAGCTGGAGCCGCGCATCCGGCAGCTGACCAAGGAGCTGTTCGACAACGTGGCCGACCAGTCGGAGTTCGACCTGGTCACCGCGGTGACCTACCCGCTGCCGGTGATCGTCATCGCGGAGATGCTCGGCATTCCGTCCTCCGACCACGCGCTCTTTCGGGACTGGGGCGAGGCGCTGCTGTCCAACAACTACGAGCTGCCCGCCGGCACCGTCCCCGACGCGCCGGCGATCACCGATTCCACGGCGGAAAAGCTCCGCCAGATGCACGCGTATCTGATGGAGCACATCCGCGACCGGCGCCTCAGGCACCGCGAGGACCTCATCGGACGGCTGGTGGCCGCCGAGGTCGACGGCGACCGGCTGACCGACACCGAGGTGGTCAGCTTCCTCAACTTCCTGCTGCTCGCCGGGCACCTCACCACCACCCTGCTCATGGGGAACACGCTGTTGTGCTTCGAGGAGGCTCCGGAGGCCATGGCCGAGGTCCGCGCGGACCGCACCCTCGTGGAGGGCACGATCGAAGAGGTGCTGCGGTACCGGCCCCCGGTGGTCTTCGGCTACCGGCTCACCAAGTCCGCCACCTCCCTCGGCGGCGTCGACATCCCGCCCAAGACGCCGGTCGTCATGTGGCTGCTGTCCGGCAACCACGACGAGCGGCAGTTCGACCACGCGGACCGGTTCGACATCCACCGCTCGCCCAACCCGCACCTCACCTTCGGGCACGGCATCCACTTCTGCCTCGGCGCCCCGCTCGCCCGGCTCGAATCGCGGATCGTGCTCAACGAGCTGCTCGACCGCTACGCGGAGGTGGCGTGCGGCGAACCCGTCTTCTACGAGCACAGCCCGGAGATCTACGGCGCCAAGAGCCTGCCTTTGACCGTCCGCCGTGCCTGACGGGCGCGCGCGGCCGTCCTCCCCACCCGACCAGCGACAGGAGCATGCCTCCATGACCGACGCCGCCGTCTCGCAGACCGCGACCGCCCCAGACGGGCCTCCTCCGGCCGTCGGGGACGGCCGGGCCACGCTCGCCTGGCTGACGGCCAAACGCGATGCCGCGCCCCTGTGGCACGACGAGACCACCGGCTCGTTCCACGTGTTCGGGCACCCCGAGATGATCGAGATCCTGTCGGATCCGGCCACGTTCTCGTCGGACTTCTCCGCCATGGCGCCGCCGCCCGACCCGGACGTCCCCAACTTCATGGAGGCGTCGCTCACCGTCACCGATCCGCCCCGGCACGGCCAGCTGCGCAAGCTCGTCAGCCAGGCGTTCACGCCGCGAATGGTGGACCGTCTGCGCACGCGCATCAGCGAAGTGACCGGCGAGCTGCTCGACGCCGTCGGCGACCGCGACCGGTTCGACCTGGTCGGCGACGTGGCCTACCCGCTCCCGGTCATCGTGATCGCGGAGATGCTGGGCATCCCGGCCGCCGACCGCGACCTGTTCCGGCACTGGGCCGAGCTGCTGCTGTCCAACAGCGAGAACACCCAGGTCGGCACGTTGGGCGAGGCGGGCTACACCGGGGACCGTGCGGAACAGCTCCGCCGCATGAGCGACTACCTGCTCGAACACGCCCGGGAACGGCGCAAGCAACCCCGCGACGACCTCATCGGGCGGCTGGTGGCCGCCGAAGTCGACGGCGAACGGCTCACCGACCAGCAGATCATCAATTTCTCCGCCTTCCTCCTGCTGGCCGGGCACCTCACCACCACACTCCTGCTGGGCAACGCGATGCTCGCGTTCGGCGAGCACCCGGACCAGGTGACCGCCGTCCGCGACGACCCGGGCCTCATCCCGGCCGCGATTGAGGAAGTGCTCCGCTACCGCCCGCCGGTGGTCTTCCTCTACCGGCTGACCAAGCAGCCGGCGACCATCGGCGGCGTTGAGATCCCGGCGGGGCGGATCGTGGTCTGCTGGATCATGTCCGCGAACCGTGACGAGCGCGTCTTCACGGCGGCGGAGCGGTTCGACGTCGGACGCCAGCCCAATCCCCACCTGACGTTCTCCCACGGCATCCACTTCTGCCTGGGTGCTCCCCTGGCCCGGGCGGAGTCGGCCATCGCGCTGCGAGCCCTGCTGGACCGCTTCGCCGACATCCGTTGCGGAACGCCGGTCTATCACCAGAAGCCGGACATTTTCGGTGTGCGCGAGCTTCCCCTGGACGTGCGGCGCGCCTGACGTCCGATCCGGTCCCGAACGGAAAGCCGAACACAATGCCCAACGACAGCACCCAGGAGAGCGGACTGCCGACCTTCCCCTTCCCCCGCACCGATCCCTTCGGGCCGCCTCCGGAGTACGCGAGGCTGCGCGCTGAGGAGCCCATCTCCAAGGTGACCCTCTTCAACGGCGCGAAGGCCTGGCTGATCACACGATACGAGGACGCGTGCCGACTTCTCGCCGATCCTCGCATCAGCTCGGTGCAAAGCGCCGAGGGCTATCCGGTGATCACGCCGAACGAGGTGGCGCTGCTCGGCATCACCACGTTCGTCTCCATGGACCCGCCCGAGCACACCGCGCACCGCCGCCTGCTGATCCCGGAGTTCACCGTCAAGCGGGTCCGCGAGCTGCGGCCGGCCATCCAGCAGACCGTCGACGACCTGATCGACCGGATGATCGCCCAGGGGCCGCCGGTCGATCTGGTGCCGGCGCTGTCGTTGGCCCTGCCGGCGCTGGTCATCTGCCAGATCCTCGGCGTCCCGTACGCGGACCGGGAGTTCTTCCACACCCGCACCCACCTGATGGTGCGCGGCAGCACCGCGGAGGAGACCGGCGCCGCCGCGGCGGAGCTGATGGAGTACGTCCGCACCCTGGTCGCCGACAAGCGGAAGAACCCGACCGACGACCTGCTTGGCCGGCTTCTCAAAAATGCCGCAAAGCCCGGCGCGTCCGACGGCGACACGCCGCGGCTCAGCGAGGACGACGTAGTCAACATCGCGATGCTGCTGCTCGGCGCTGGTTACGAGACCACCGCGAACATGTTGACCTTGGGCGTGCTCACCCTGCTGCGGCGGCCTGACGACCGTGCCGCCCTGTGCGCCGAGCCGGAGCTGTTCCCCAGCGCCGTGCAGGAGCTGCTGCGCTGGCTGTCGATCGCCGACACCGCCACCCGCCGGGTGGTCAAGGCCGACATCGAGCTGGACGGGCACGTGCTGCGGGCCGGCGAGGGCGTCATCGTGGCCAACGCCGCCGCGAACCGCGACGACCGGATGTTCCCCGATGCCGACCGTCTGGACATCCGGCGCGACGCGCGGCAGCACCTGGCCTTCGGGTACGGCCCGCACCAGTGCCTGGGGCAGCACCTCGGCGCCGCGGAACTGGAGATCGCGTTGAGCACGCTGTTCCGTCGGCTGCCGTCGCTTCGGCTCGCGGTGCCGCTCGAGGAGCTGCACACGCAGGACGCGATCGCCCTGTGCGCGGTGACCGAGCTGCCGGTCGCCTGGTGAGGGGGAGCTCGGTCAGCGGGCGAGTTCGCCGGTCGCGATGAACTCGCGCAGCCGCTCCAAGTTGGGGGCGAGGTCGAAGTTCTTCTTCTGCAGCCATGCGTCGCTGTAGTAGGTGTCGCGGTACAGGTCGCCGTCGTCGCAGATGAGTGTGGCGACGGCGCCGCGGCGGCCCTCGCGGCGCATCTTCGCGACCATCAAGAAGGCTCCCCACAGGTTCGTGCCGGTCGACCCACCGCCGTGCAGGCCCGTCGTCTCGTAGAGAAAGCGCATGGCCGCCAGGCTCGCCGCGTCAGGGACCGGGACGACCAGGTCGACCACGGCGATGTCGAAGCTCGGCTCAATCCGGGGCCGGCCGATGCCCTCGATGCGGGACGGCATTCCCGTGGTGTACTCGCCGGACTCCATCACCCAGCCCGGGAAGTAGGCCGAGTTCTCAGGGTCCACCACGGCGAGCCGGGTGTCCAGCCCGTGCCGCCGGATGTACCGGCCGATCATGGTCGCGGTGGTGCCGCTGCCCGCCCCCATGACGACCCAGGCCGGTGCCGGGGCTCCCTCCAGTGCGAGCCGTTCGAACAACACTCGGCCGATGTCGTCGTCGCCGCCGGAGGCGGCCACGGCGCGCGCCCCGTTGGCGAGGTAGTCCATGTAGTGGCCGCCGTACTCGCCGGCCAGCTTCTCAGCCTCGTCGTAGATGGCCAGCGGCGGGTGCACCAGGCGGACGGCGCCGCCGTGGCGTTCGATCCGCTCGATCTTCTCCGGGCTGGATTTGCGCGGCATGACCGCCACGAACGGCAGGTCGAGAAGCCGGGCGAAGTATGCCTGCGACACCGCGGCATTGCCGCCGGTCGCCTCGATCACCAGAGTGTTGCGGCCGATGCGGCCG
This sequence comes from Actinomadura viridilutea, assembly GCA_003001795.1. GTDB lineage: Bacteria > Actinomycetota > Actinomycetes > Streptosporangiales > Streptosporangiaceae > Spirillospora > Spirillospora viridilutea. The sequence goes on from PVNI01000009.1 coordinate 14,895, forward strand.
CAGCGGATCGCGTGCCGAAACAGCGCCCTGGCCATGCGGTGCTTCAAGCTGCCCGTGGGGTTGGCCGACTCGTCCAGCAGGTACAGCCTGATGCCCCAGCTCCCGGGTAGCGGGAACTCGTGCACCCGTACCGGGTCGCTCTTGCGCTCGGCGGCCTCCTCGTCCAAGAGGCGCAGTCTCTTCGTCGTGTTCACGCGGTGTCCAGCCTCACGTCTGCAAGTCGGACTGTTCGGCCGCCATCGACGGCTGGGCCTGCGGTGTCGGCGGCTGCTGCGCCAGCGGCTTGGTGCGCCAGAGCAGGAAGCTCGCGATGAGCCCACCGGCCAGGACCACCGCGGCGCCCAGAATCTGGCTGTTGGAGAGCCCGTCGCCGAACGCGTCGCGGACCCGGTCGACGAGGGCCAGGTCGCCCGGGGGAAGCTGGCTCAGTACATCCGGCAGCGAGAGCGAGCCTTCCCCCTCGACGCGGATCGGCAGCCGGTCCCGGAACAGGGCGGCCAGGATGCTGCCGAGCGCGGCCACACCCAGGGCGTTGCCCAGTTCCTGCACAGTGCTATTGACGCCGGCTCCCATCCCAGCGCGTTCCAGCGGGATGGCGCTCATCAGCGCATTGCCGGCCACCGGTCCCGCGACGCCGATGCCGAGCCCCAGCAGCACCAGCCCGGCGAGGATGCCCGCGTAGCCGCCGCTCCCCAGGAAGCTGATCAGCGCGAGTCCCGCGGCCGCCACGGTCATGGCGCCGAGCAGGGCGGCCGGGGCTCCAAGCCGCTTGCCGAGCGGGGCGCTGAGCATGCTGCTGCCGATCAGCAGGCTCAGCGCCAGCGGCATCATCCGCAGCCCGGCCTCTAGCGGGCTGTAGTTCAGCAGCATCTGGAAGTGCTGCGTGAGCAGGAACATCGAGCCCGCCATGCCGAACCCGGCGAGCAACCCGCCGGACACCGCGGCGCTGAACCGCGCGTTCCTGAACAGCGTGAGATCGAACATCGGCTCGGGGAAGCGGCGCTCCCACAGCACGAACACGACGAGCATCACCAGTCCCAGCGCCGCCCAGGTGAGCACCCGCGAGGACGTCCAGCCCTTCTCCGGCACCGCGATGATCGCCCAGACGATCGACACGCCGGTCGCGATGGACAGCACCGCGCCCGGCAGGTCCAGCCGCCCGGTGCCTCGAACCCGCGACTCGGGCACCAGCACGATTACCGCGATCACGCTGATCAGGGCGAGCGGCACGTTGACCAAGAACACCGCGCCCCACCAGAACCGGTCGATGAGGAAGCCGCCGAGCACCGGGCCCCCGGCGATACCGACCGATGACACCGCCATCCAGATGCCGATCGCCTTGGGGCGCTCCTGCTCGTTGAAGGTGTGCATGAGCACCGACAGCGTGCCCGGCATCAGGCAGGCGGCTCCCACGCCCATGACCGCCCGCGCGGCGATGAGCTGCCCGGGGCTGTCGGCGAAGGAGGCGGCCAGCGACGCGCCGCCGAAGACGATCAGTCCGATCAGCAGCACGCGCTTGCGTCCGTAGCGATCCGAGGCACCGCCCGCGACCAGGAGCAGCCCCGCCAGCACCAGTAGATAGGAGTTCAGCACCCACTGCACGTCGGCGATGTCAGCGCCCAGGTCGGAGATCAGCGAGGGCACCGCGACGTTCAGCACCGTGTTGTCGATGACCACCATCGACAGCGAGAGGCAAAGCACGGCGAGGACGAGCCAACGCCACCGGTCGGTGGCCGCAGCATGCTGTTCCATGGGATCTCGCATCTAGGTCGTGTTGAGTCGTTCGCGCACCGATGCCACCGACACGCCCCCGTCCGTGTGGCGCGCCAGCTTGCCCCGGTTGAGGAGGTCCTGCACCGCTTGACGGGTGATGCCGAGCATCGCTCCCGCGACACTGCGGGAGACCGATTCGGCGTAGGGATGCCCGAGTCGGCTTGCGACCACCCGTCCGAGGGGCGTGCTCCACCACGACAGCGGCACGTCGAAGTCGTCCGCGTACAAGGCGGCGAGCAGCTGACGCAGGCGGGTGACGGCCAGGTCCTCATCGGGGCCGAGCAGCTGCGCCGCCCACATCTGCACGTCCGCCGCCAACTGTCGGCGCAGCATGGGGACGGACGCGGCCGGGTCGCCCTCGTCGAGAAGAAGGCCCAAGGGCGTGAGCAACCGCCGCTCGATCTCTTGCTCCAGCTGCGCCACGAGAGCGGTATGGGCCGCAGTGGAGACCTTGCTCGGTGACCGGCGTGTCTGCGCCTTGATGTCGTTCATCACCGCTCTCCCGGAGTTCGGATCGAGTCTCAGCTACTTGCCCTCAACTGTCAAGTAGCTCATCGGCGGGCCGCATCCGCGCCGGTGTCGTCCAAGTTCACCCAGCTCATGGCGCAGAGCGGCGCAAGTAAGGGCGATGCCGCGTAAGAGCTGACACCATGGGTGATTGAGTACAGAAGGCGTTGGAGGCGGCACTCTTCACTCCTGCCGATTGCGTGATGGGCCGCCCGCAGCCCTGGGACGCCGCCGCGCGTCTCCGTGGCGTCGCCTGACGCTGACCGGGACCTACGTTGATCACTTGTGCGCCTCCCGCACGCCCGGCCTACGAGACGGCACGGTGCGTAGTGAGGCCGTGGGCCGTCGCCCGCTGGGTGCGGTCAGCTCGGTGGGGTGAGCCCCTCGTGGCCGCCCGCGTGTCTGTCCGGCGGCCGGTTCGTCCCGACCGACTCCCGTTCTTGTGGCGGCGGTGTGCTGGTGAGCGCGCGCGATCGTTGAGTCCACGCTGACGGTCCAGTCGATGCGGCAGAGCGAGTCGTCATGGGCGCGAACGCACCAAAACCGTCGGCGGCCGCGCGGGAACGGTTGCGGACGGAGGGGGCCGGTTCTGCTCTGTGGGCTGTCCGTGGTTGCGCGGTCGTGGGCGCTCCGGCTTGTGGAGTGCAAGCATGATCGCGTCCGGGGGGTGGGGTGGACGGCGTCATGCGGCGGCTGCGGTGGGTGGGCCCGGGTGGGTCGGGCCGTGCGCAGGCCGGGATGGTACCCCCTACCGGATTCGAACCGGCGCTACCGCCTTGAAAGGGCGGCGTCCTAGGCCGCTAGACGAAGGGGGCCCCTGTGGCGGTGCCACTGGACTCGTCCAGCATAGGGGAGAACCCGGCGGGGCGCATAAGCGGTTATCGCCCTTCGCCAGACGGGGTCGGGGAGGCGGGCGTCCGCGTGGGCCATTCGGACGGCGGCAGGGACGGGAACGACGGGGAGACGGTGGGGGTGGCGGGCGGTGCGGCGGGGGAGATGGTGCGGTCGGGCTTGGGCTCCAGGTGGCGTTCGATCTGGGCGGAGGCGAGGCCGAGACCGCCCAGGCGGATGTCGTCCCAGCCCTGGAGGCGGTGGTCCTTGCGGCTGAAGTAGAGGATGGACAGCTCGATGGGGGTGGGTTGCTCCTGTTCGAGGCCGCGCAGGCCGGCGCCGCCGGTGGAGCCCTGGACGAACAGTCGGGTCCCGGTGGGTAGGAGGGTCGTGGACCGCTTGTGGGCGTGGCCGGACAGGATCAGGGGTGTCGTCCCGGAGAAGCCCCGCGCCTCCTCGGGGGCGTGGACGACCGCGAGGTCGGGGACGGTGCCTGAGGAGCGGAGCTTGGCGGCGAGCTGAGCCCCTCGGGCGCGGAGCTGTTCGGCGCCCACGTTGTCGTCACGGGTCGTCTTGTCCGGGGTGTAGCGGGGGTCGCCGACGCCGTAGATGCGCAGCCCTTCGATCTCGCGGACGGCGTCGTCCAGGACGATGGCGTTCTTCTGGCGGTCCACGGCCCGCTGGGTGCCGCGCGAGTCGTGGTTGCCGCGGACGAAGACGTACGGCACCTTCAGCGACTCGATCTCCTCGGCGAACCGGTCCTCGGGGCGGCTGCCGTGGTCGGTGAGGTCCCCGCTGTCGACGATCAGGTTGACCTTGAACTGGGTGCTGACCGAGCGGATCACCGACCAGGCCGCCGGGTTGAGGTGGATGTCGGAGACGTGCAGCAGCCGGATCGTCGAGGGGTCGGGCTCGTAGGTGGGGAGGGTGGAGGTGACGCTGTACAACTTGGAGACGTTGCCGACCAGGCGGGCGAGCTGGGCGCGGTAGGCGGAGAAGCGTTCGACGATGCTGCGGGCGTCGCCGACCACCTGCGGGGCGTTGGCCAGCAGGCCGGTGTACCTGGGCTCGGCGATCGCGTGCGGGTTGAACGTCGTCCAGGACAGCAGGGCGAGGCCGGTCAGCCCGGCGACGGCGCCGCCGGTGCCGGCCAGGGCGCGGCGCCAGGAGCGGAAGACGACCAGGCCGGTCAGGAACGAGACCGCCAGGGCGAGGGCGGCGGCGCGCAGCAGGAGGATCATGACGCCGTGCCGGAGCTGGTCGGTGATCTGGTCGGTGAGCTCGGACACGTCGCCGTCCCCCTCGATCAGCTCCCGGGCCGAGTCGGGGCGCAGGTCGGTGACGCGGGCCTCCAGCGCCACCGGGCCCGCGTGCGTGTCGAGGCGCAGCGCGCCGAGCGGCGGGACCTGGACGACGGTGCCGCCGCTCCAGGAGGGCCGCAGGGCCAGGGACACGTCGGTGGGGCCGACGGCGGTCACCACGCGGCCGCCGAGCAGCAGGCCGACCAGGCCGCCGGCGAGTCCGACGGCGAGCACCGCGAGGAGGCGGGTCCAGCGGGACGAGGCGAGGGCCGACAGCTTCGACGGGACGGACGGTCGGAGGCGGGGCAGGCGGGAACGGATCGTCGACACAACGGCGCGGAGACGGTCCGGCACCGGGGCTCCTTCCGTGTCGAGGAGAATGTCCGTGTGATCGAGATGTCGCGCGAGGCGTTCGAGGACCTTGTGGGGGAGGCTCTCGACACCATCCCGCCCGAGCTGACCGAGGTCATGCGCAATGTCGTCATCATCGTCGAGGACGATGCGCCCGAACCCGGTCTTCTCGGCCTGTATGAGGGAGTACCCCTGACCGAGCGCGGCGACTGGTACGGCGGCGTCCTACCGGATCACATTTCGATCTACCGGAATGAAATTCTCGCGATCTGCGACACGCCCGAGGAGGTGGTGGACGAGGTGCGCATCACCGTCGTGCACGAGATCGCCCATCATTTCGGGATCGACGACGACCGGCTGGAAGAGCTCGGTTACTGACCTCGTCCGAGCGTACCCGCGGCGCCGCGGGGGCTGAAAGGTCTCTGCAATTGGGCACTGTAGGTCACATGACTGCCACGCAGCGTGAGTTAATAGTGGGGTTGTCGGAACCTTGCTGGAGCGTGCGTGGCGGAAAGGCAGAGCGGCCGGCATCGGCGTCCGCCGGAGGTGCAGGCCACCTATCGTGAGGTTTTCGCAGTCGGCGAGTTCCGGGCGCTTTGGCTCGCGCAGGCGCTGTCGTTCATCGGGGACCAGCTGGCCCAGGTGGCGCTGGCGGTGCTGGTGTTCGACCGCACCGGCTCGCCGCTGCTCACGGGGATCACCTACGCGCTGACGTACCTGCCGCCGATCGTGGGCGGGCCGGTGCTGTCCGGGCTGGCCGACCTGTTCCCGCGCCGCACCGTCATGGTGGTGTGCGACCTGCTGCGGGCCGGGCTGGTGGCGTTGATGACGCTGCAGTCGGCGCCGTTCTGGGCGCTGTGCGCGCTGGTGTTCCTGACCGTGCTGCTCGGCGCGCCGTTCACGGCGGCGCGGGCGGCGCTGCTGCCGGACGTGCTGAGCGGCGACCGCTACGTCGCCGGATCGGCGATCAACAACATCACCCACCAGGCCACGCAGATGCTCGGCTTCCTCGCCGGGGGCGCGATCGTGGCGGCGGTCGGCACGCGCGAGGCGCTGGCGATCGACGCGGTGACGTTCGGGGTGTCCGCCGCGGTCCTGGTCGTGGGGTTGCAGCGGCGTCCGGCGCCGCGGCGGCGCGAGGCCGAGTCGCTGGCGCTGTGGCGCGGCACGCGGGACGGGGCGCGGCTGGTGTTCGGGGACAAGACGCTGCGGTCCCTGGTGTCGTTCGCGTGGCTGTGCGCGTTCTACGTCGTGCCCGAGGGGCTGGCGGCCCCGTACGCGGCGACGTTCGACGGCAGCGCGGTGACGGTGGGGCTGCTGATGTCGGCCACGCCGACCGGCATGGTGGCGGGGGCGTTCGTGTTCAGCAGGTTCGTGCGGCCGTCCAGCCGCATCCGGTCCATGGGCTGGATGGCGATGCTGGCCTGCGCGCCTCTCGTCGGCGCCGCCGCGCATCCGCCGCTGTGGGCGGTGGTGGTGCTGTGGGGTCTGTCGGGGGTGGGCAGCGCCTACCAGCTGGCGGCCAACGCGGCGTTCGTGGCCGCGGTGCCGCCGTCGGGGCGCGGCCAGGCGTTCGGGCTGGCGCAGTCCGGGATCCTGGCGGGCCAGGGCCTGGCCATCCTGATCGGCGGGGCCGCCGCGCAGGTGCTCGGCCCGGAGGCGGTGGTGGCGCTGGCGGGCGTGCTCGGCCTGTCGGTGGCGGCGATGCTGACGCTGGTGTGGAACCAGATCCGCGCCGAGGTGATCGTCGCGATGCACGAACGTCCCGCCGCCGACGAGGGCGCCGCCGCGCCCGCGGACGACGCGGGGGCCGCGGGGCCGGACGCCGAGCGCACGCTGCCCGCCCCCGTCCCGGCGGACGGGCGTTCGCGGCCCGGCATGGACGACGCCGAAGGGGGCCGCCCCGCCGCCGTCCGCCCGACGGCGTGATCGCCGCGGCTGCGGACGGGCGCGGTCAGGAGCCGGGGCGGTTCTTGTTGAGGGCGTCCTTGGCCTTGCGCACGACGTCCTGAACGACGGGCGACTTGCGGCCCTGCTCGACGAGGTCCTCGGCGACGGACGTCGCAGCGCCCTCCTCGGGGATCACCAGCCAGGCGATGGCGTACAGGGCGACGCCGGCGCCGCCGAAGAGCGTCACGAGCGCGAAGCAGAGCCGGATGATGGTGGGGTCGATGTCCAGGTAGCGTCCGACGCCGGAGCAGACCCCGGCGATCATGCGGCCCTCGCGGGTGCGGGTCAGCCGCCGGTGGGTGCTCTTGTCCATGTCCATGGCTCGATCATGCCCAGCGCGGGGCGGCCTTGTGCATCGGGATTCGCCCTGATGGTTCCCTGAATCGCCCCTGGGACGCGCCATGGCCGCGCCCCTCGGCCGAGCCAGGGCGGCGGCCGAGGGCGGTGTGGTGGAAGGTGCACGGCGGCGCGGACGTTAAGGTCGGTGATGTGCCCGCGCGGTGGTGGCAACGGGGCCGGGTGAAGCCGTGCTTAAGGGCACTGCGAAGCATTAGTGATTGGACGTTTGCAAGGCCTCGTGTGCAGACTCGTTGCCGCAGGTCAAACGATGAACAGAGGGAGCGGCATGAGAATCGGGATCGTCGGTGCCACCGGACAGGTCGGGGGCGTCATGCTCAGGATCCTGGCCGAGCGCGGGTTCCCGGTGGACGAGCTGCGGCTGTTCGCCTCCGCCCGTTCGGCCGGGCGCACCATCACGTGGCGGGACACCGAGGTGACCGTGGAGGACGCCGCCGCCGCCGACTACTCCGGGCTCGACATCGTCCTGTTCTCCGCCGGCAAGTACACCTCCAAGGAGCTGGCGCCGCGGGTCGCCGCGGCCGGGGCGGTCGTCATCGACAACTCCTCGGCGTGGCGCATGGACCCGGACGTGCCGCTCGTCGTGTCCGAGGTCAACCCGGACGCGGCCCGCCGCCGCCCCAAGGGGATCATCGCCAACCCCAACTGCACGACCATGGCGGCGATGCCGGTGCTGCGGCCGCTGCACGAGGAGGCCGGGCTCACCGCGCTGGTCGTCGCCACCTACCAGGCGGTCTCCGGCAGCGGCCTGGCGGGCGTGTCCGAGCTGCACGAGCAGACCCGCAAGGTGGTGGAGGGCGCCGACCGGCTCACCCACGACGGGGCGGCGGTCGAGTTCCCCGAGTCGCGGGTGTACGCGCGGCCCATCGCGTTCAACGTGCTGCCGATGGCCGGGTCGATCGTGGACGACGGCCGGGAGGAGACCGACGAGGAGCAGAAGCTCCGCAACGAGAGCCGCAAGATCCTGGACATCCCGGACCTGAAGGTGTCGGGGACCTGCGTGCGCGTCCCGGTGTTCACCGGCCACTCCCTGCAGATCAATGCGCGGTTCGCGCGTCCCATCACCCCGGAGCGCGCCCGCGAGCTGCTGGCCGACGCGCCCGGCGTGGCGCTGTCGGACATCCCGACGCCGCTGCAGGCGGCCGGTCAGGACCCCACGTACGTCGGCCGCATCCGCCGCGACGAGACCGTCGAGCACGGCCTGGCGCTGTTCTGCTCCGGCGACAACCTGCGCAAGGGCGCCGCCCTCAACGCGGTCCAGATCGCCGAGCTCGTCGCCGCCGAGTGACCCGCCCGCCCGCCGCGGCGCCTCGGCCCGCGGCGGGCACCGCGCGCGGTCGGCGCCGATCGGGCTCAGGCGGTGCGGCGGGCGCCCCGGGACGCCGAGCCCCGGACCTCCAGGGCCGCCAGCAGGGCGGCCGAGCTGCGGGCGATCTCGTCCACGGCCCGTTCGAAGGCTTCGGCGTTGTGGGCCGCGGGCGTACGGAACCCGGAGATCTTGCGCACGTACTGGAGCGCGGCCGCGCGGATGTCGTCGTCGGTGACGTCGTCGGCGTACGGCGGACGAAGCGTCTTGATGCTGCGGCACATGCCCTCATTGTCGCCCCAGGGTGTGACACCCGGGGGTGACGCCCCCCCGCCGCGAAGGCGTGACCGGACGGCGGGACGGCCCCGGCGGCTGAGGGAGCGCCAGGGCCGTCCCGAGGCGGGGGAGTGTCAGGAGCCCCCGGCCAGGGTCCACACGGCGTGCGCGATGGAGTCCGCGTTGCGGTCCAGCGCGGTGTCGTTGATGTTGCCGGTCGTGTCGCAGGAGCGGTGGTAGCAGCGGTCGAAGGCGACGCCGGCCTGCCCGCCCCACAGCCGCGCCTGGGCGGCGGTCTTGATGCCCTCGGCGCCGGTGAACGTGCCGCCCGCCGGGATGCCCGCCCGGATGAAGGGCCCGTAGTCGGAGCGGCCGTCGAAGTCGGTGCCGCGCGTCGGGACGCCGATGCCGGCGAAGTACTCCTGGATGACCCGCTCGATCTCGGCCGAGCCGGCGGGGCCGGGGCCCGCGCCGACGCCGTCGGAGTCGTCGCCGTCGTAGACGAAGTACCCGGCGTTCGGCGAGCCGATCATGTCGTAGTTCAGGTACCCCTTGATCCTGGAGCGGTCGGCGGACGACAGGCTGTTCACGTAGGCGCGCGAGCCGATCAGCCCCAGTTCCTCGGCGCCCCACCAGCCGAACCGCAGGTGCCGGGACGGCTGGTATCCGGTGCGGGCGACGGTCAGCGCGGTCTCCAGGACGGCGGCCGAGCCGGAGCCGTTGTCGTTGACGCCGGGCCCGGACGTGACGCTGTCCAGGTGGGCGCCGACCATGAGGACCTCGTCCTCGTTCCCGCCCGGCCAGTCGGCGATCAGGTTGTAGCCGGTGGCGCCGGCGTAGGTGAACGACTGGATGCGGGTCTGGTAGCCGGCGGCGTCGAGCCGCGACTTGATGTAGTCGAGGGACGCCCGGTAGCCGGGACGGCCGTGGGCCCGGTTGCCGCCGTTGGCGGACGCGATGCTCTGCAGCTGCGACAGGTGGGCCTTGACGTTGGCCAGCGAGACGTCCGGGGCGGCGGTGGTGGAGGCGACCGCACTGGAAGCGGGCGCGGCGGCGGTGAGGGCCGCCAGGGCGGCGGTCCCGGCCAGTACGGCGAGGCGCGATCTCATGCGGTTCTCCGGAAGGTCGAAGGACCAGGGGTCGGGGGAACACGGTCGTACGGGGCGCATCGAGTATCGCCCCGCACGACCGTCTACCGGGGTCAATTCGTGCAGGTGGCGGGCTCGCCGCTCGCGGCCGGAACGTTGACGGCGTTCCACGCGTCGCGGGTGCGGGTGAAGTCGGTGCAGGTGGCCTTGCCGACCGCCACCAGGTTGAGCACGGCCTGCAGGGACGCGCGGCGCGCCAGCGAATGCGTCCACGTGGAGGTCTTCAGGTTCAGCGTCTCCATGAAGATCCGTCCGGCCTTCTGGATGCCGACGCCGGTGACCGTCGCGCCGTTGCAGGTCGGGCTGTTGGGCCGGCCGTTGTTCGGGTCACCGGGGCTGGAGCCCTCGGCCAGCAGGTAGAACCAGTGGTTCTGCACGCCCGCGGCCGCGTGCACCTCCATGCGCGGGACGCTGGAGCTGTAGCAGTTGGGGTGCCCCACCGCGGACGGGTCGGCCATGTTGCGGATCGGTCCGTCGCCGACGAGGTCGACCTCCTCGCCGACCAGGTAGTCCGGCGGGTCGTAGTTGGTGAGCGCGGTGGTGCCGGAGAACTGCTCGCCGACCCGCGGCTCGTTGAGGTACCACTCGGTCAGGGCGCCGAAGATGTCGCCGGTGGACTCGTTCAGCCCGCCCTTCTCGTTGCCGCCGCCGGATCCGCCCGGCGTGTTCTGGAAGATGCCGTGGCCGAGTTCGTGCGCCACCACGTCGGTGGACGTGGCCTGGCGGGTGCGCGCGCTGTTGCGGCCGAACGAGGCGTAGCTGCCGTTCCAGAACGCGTTGGCCTGGCTGAGGCCGACCCGCATGGGCCAGCCGCGCCCGCTGCCGTTCAGCCCGTTGCGTTCCAGCCAGGAGCGCACCATGTCGAACTCGGCGGCCGCGGCGCGCATCGCGTCGACGCAGGCGGTCTCCAGGCTGGTGCCGGACGCGTCGCCCCACGCGTCGTCGCTCCCGGAGTACACGGTGCCGCTCGTGTTCGCGCAGCTGATGCCGGGGCGCTTGGCGTCCCGCATGGTGAACGAGCCGCCGGACGCGGTGGTGTCGATGTGCGTGGGGTTCTGGCTGCCGCCGTGGTAGTAGCTGAGGTCGTCGTCGGCGTCCCGGACCTCGTCCCACTGCTCGACGACCGCGCCGGTGGCCGCGTCGACGAGCACGTGCAGGCGGGCCGGACGTCCGTCGCGGGAGCCGTCGACGACCGTCTCGTACACCAGGCGGCCGGAGCCCTCGGCGAGGACGGTCAGCCGCGGCTGCGACACCCGGGCGGCCGCGCCGAGCCGTCCGCGCGAGATCTCCGCCGCGCGTGCGGCGCTCAGCTTCGGCGTGGTGGACACCGACAGCGGACGGATCTGGGCGATCGAGGTGCTCAGCACCCTGCCGGAGGCGTCGGTGGCGACGACGAAGTCCCCGCCGTGCACGGGCAGGCCGTCGTACGTGCGCTCGTAGGACACGTACTGCAGTCCGCCCGCTCCCTGCGTGACCCCGCGCCGGACGATGACGTCCTTGGGGGAGCGGTGGATCCGTTCGGACCCGGAGGCGACCAGCTTGTCGGCGGCCGCGGCGGCGGCCTGGGGCGACGGAACGGGCGACGGGGGCGCGGAGGTCGTGCGGGGCGTCGCGCCGGCGGCGGGTGCGGACATCGCCATGGCGAGACCGGCGGCGACGGCCGCGGTCCCGAGCGCGGACAGGCGTCTCACTGGGGGGAGCTCCTTCCATGGCCGGACGCGGCGGCCCTCGCAGACGGTCCTTTGGGGAGAGCTCCGCGGCGGACCGCGCGGGTCCGGCGTCGACCGAGGAGGGGCGTCCCGCATGGGCAAGGGCGCGGATGCGGCGAGCGGGGACACCGCATCCGCGAGCGCCCGTGGCGGGGACACGGGAACGCTTGGCGCGGTGGTCGGGCCCGCGCCCCGGGGGGTGAGGGCGCGGCCGTCGGGGCCGCGCCGAGGGACGGGAAGGCGTGCTCATCCGGATGAGCTCTGCAAAAGTGCACACCGGGGTGACGGACAAGTCAATAAGTCCAGTTAAGATTTGATTTTCAATATTCAAGGCGAATGGTCTGAATATTTTGAAAGCGCTCTGTGACCAGGTGGAATACCGGGATGTCACACGGCGGCCGTCTGCTCCGTCAACGTGGGGAAGGCCTGCGGAAGGAGCAGAGGATGAACGAGAAGGCCGCCGTCCTGCGAGACTTGCACCGCCCCGGGGACCCGCTGATCCTGCCGAACGTATGGGACGCGGGCAGCGCCGCCGTGGTCGCCGAGGCGGGCTTCCCCGCGCTGGCGACGGCCAGCGCCGCGATCGCGGCGATGCTCGGCTACCCCGACCACGAGGGCGCCCCCGCCGCGGAGATGTTCGCCGCCGCGGCCCGGGTGATCCGCGCCGTGGACGTCCCCGTCACCGTCGACGCGGAGGCGGGCTACGGGCTGCCCGCCGCCGAGCTCGTCGAACGGCTGGCGGAGATCGGCGCGGCGGGCTGCAACCTGGAGGACAGCGACCACGCCGCCGGCGCCATGGTCGACGCGTCCGCCCAGGCCGACCGGATCGCCTCCGTCCGCGCCGCCGCCAAGGACGCGGGCGTCGACCTGGTCATCAACGCCCGCGTCGACGCGTACGTGCGGAACGCCCCCGATCCGCTCGCCGAGACCCTCGACCGCGGCCGCCGCTACCTCGACGCGGGCGCCGACTGCATCTACCCGATCATGGTGTCCGACGCGGACCACATCGCCACCCTCGTGCGGGAGCTGCCCGGCCCGGTCAACACCAACTGCCTGCCCGGCATGACGCCGCTGCCCCGGCTGATCGAACTCGGCGTCGCCCGGATCTCCCTCGGCCCCCTGCCGTACATCCAGGCCTTGGACGCCCTGAAGGCGCTGGCCACCCGCCTGGCGGCCCGCCAAGACCCGTACGCCTGACCCTCCACCTCAGGGCGGCTCATCTCTGATCGCGATAACAGTCATCTTCATTTATCGCGATCACGGGGGAAGTACGCCGGATCGGCCGTGGTTGAAGCCGGGCATGAGCGAACGAAAGATCGGCGGTGAGCTCATCGCCCTGGAGAGAAGCGTCGACGTCGGCGGCCCTGTGCCCCGTTCCGCCGGATCGCGGACCGTCCGGCGGGACGGGACGGCGTCGGCCGCGCCGTCGGGTTGGCTCGTCGCCCTCCTGGCCGTCGCCTGCGGGATGACGGTCGCCAACCTCTACTACGCCCAGCCCCTGCTGTCCTCGTTGAGCGGCGTCTTCGGGATCAGCACGGCCGCCGTCGGCGGGCTCATCACCGTGACCCAGATCGGCTACGTGGCGGGCATGCTGCTCGTCGTCCCGCTCGGCGACCGGGTCGACAAGCGTCGGCTGGTGGTGGTCCTGCTGACCGTCACCATGGCGGCGCTGGTGGCGGCGGGGACGGCCGGCGCCTTCACGGTCCTGCTGGCCGCCTCGGCGGTCGTCGGCGTGACGTCGGTCGTCGCGCAGATCCTCGTCCCCTTCGCCGCCGGGCTCGCCCCCGCACACCTCCGCGGGCGCGTCGTCGGCCGAGTCATGAGCGGTCTGCTCACCGGCATCCTGCTGTCGCGCGCGCTGAGCAGCGTGGTGTCCGAGGCGTTCGGCTGGCGCGTGGTGTACCTGGGCTCGGCCGTGCTGATGGCCGTGCTGGCTCTGGCGCTGCACGCGGTCCTGCCCAGCCAGCCCCGCACCACGAACGTGTCGTACGGACGTCTGCTGGGTTCCTGCGCACGGCTGGTGCGCACCCACCCGGCCTTGATGCGGTACGGCCTGTACCAGGCGTCGATGTTCGGCGTGTTCAGCGCGTTCTGGACCACGGTGTCGTTCGTGCTGACGGGCCCGGGATACCACTACTCCGGGTTCGGTGTGGGCGTGTTCGCCTTGGTCGGGGTGGCCGGCGCGGCGGTGGCGCCGCTGGCGGGACGCTGGGCCGACCACGGACGCACGCGCCCTGTGATCGCCGCGGCGTTCCTGACGGGGGCGGGGGCGTTCGCGCTCGCCGGATTCGGCCGCCACCACATCGTCCTGCTGGCCCTCGCCGCGATCCTGCTCGACATGGCGGCGCAGACGACCCTCATCCTCGGCCAGCACTGCATCTACCGGCTGGACGAGGGGGCGCGCGCACGGCTCAACAGCGTCTTCATCGCCACGTTCTTCGTCGGGGGAGCCATCGGCTCCCAGGTAGCCTCGGTCGTCTACCACGCCCACGGCTGGACGGGCGTGACCGTCTTCGGCGCCGCGGTCCCCCTCCTCGCCCTGCTCTACTGGGTCACCGAGCACCGGTCCGCGGCACGCCGCGGCGCGACCGTGCGGGGCGTCAGGTGAGGTGCCGCAGCAGCGCCGCGGCCGCCGGGGACGGCTCCCCGCGCGGCCGGACGACCATCACCTTCCACACCGGCGCGTGATGGGCGAAGCGATGGACGGCCAGGTCGGGGAACCGCGCCGCGATCGACTCCGGCATGATGCAGACGCCCAGACCGTGGCGGACCAGTTCGGACGCCGCCACGATGTCGTTCACCTCGAACGCGGTGGTGCGCTCGACCATGGCCGTGCGGAACGCCTGGTCGACCAGCCGCCGGACGGCCCAGCCGGGGGAGAAGTCGACCATCGGCATGCGGGCCGCGTCCGCGAGCGTCACCCGCCCGTCTCCCGGCACGTCCCGCCCGGCGGCGGTGACCAGCACCATCTCCTCCCGGAACAGCAGCCGGGTCACCAGGCCGCGCTGCTGCCGCCGGTCGAGCGCGACCACCGCCAGGTCCACGGCGCCCTCGCGCAGCGCCTGCCGGATGTCGGCGACCGCCCCCTGCCGCAGACGGACCACCACCCCCGGGTGCTCCTCCCGCAACCGGGCCAAGGCGCGGTGCAGGCCGGCCCAGACGCCCTGCATCGTGCCGACCGTGACCTGCCCGCGCAGCTGTCCGCGCGCGCTGTCGACCGCCGCGCGCGCCTGCTCGGCGGCCCGCAGCGCGGCGCGTGCCGCGGGCACGAACGCCTCGCCCGCCGCGGTGAGGGTCACCCGGTGGGTGGTGCGGTCGAACAACGGAGTCCCCAGGTCGCGCTCCAGCGCGCGCACCGTGCTGGAGACGGCCGACTGGACGACGCGCAGCCGCCGCGCCGCCGCGGTGAACCCGCCCTCTTCGGCGACCGCGACGGCCACCTCCATCTGCCGCAGATCCACGGATCCTCCCGCACGGGGTGGTCATCACCGAATGAGATGACACTTGACTTCGATTATCTGTCGGACAAAAAAGTCGCCGCGGCGCCGCGGGAGGTTCTCGCGAAGGTACGGAAGGGGAGGCGGCGCAATACGGAGGGCGCGGCCGGGCTTCGCCACGTGAGGAGGCCGCGCGTGAACGGTGCCGATGCCGAGCACGAGCATCGCGCCGGTGTATCCCCGCGCGGCCGGGTATCTGACGAAGCACGACGGCAGCGTCACTCCGGAGCGTTCAGGGATGATCCGCCGCTTCCGGAGCCTCGACGGCGCCGCCGCGCCCAGATGTCGGGGAGCACGTCGTGGACACGGACGCCCGACGGCGTCGCCCGCCTCCGCGTTCGGAGGCGCCCCGCGCACGAGACAGAAAGGTGAGAGGACGAGCAGGTGGACGAGTTCGATGTCGTGGTGCTGGGCGCCGGGCCGACGGGGGAGAACCTCGCGGAGCGGGCCCACGCGGGCGGGCTGACCGTGGCGGTGGTGGAAAGCGAGCTGGTGGGCGGCGAGTGCTCGTACTGGGCCTGCATGCCCAGCAAGGCGCTGCTGCGTCCGGGAGCCGCGCTCGCCGACGCCAGGCGGGTCGCGGGCGCGCGCGAGGCGACGACCGGGACGCTGGACGCCGCGGCCGTGCTGAAACGCAGGGACGCGTTCGCGTCGCACTGGAAGGACGACGGCCAGGTGGACTGGCTGCACAGCGCCGGCATCACGCTGGTGCGCGGCCACGGCCGCCTGGACGGGGAGCGCCGCGTGGTCGTGGAGGAGCCCGGCGGCGGACGCCGCGTCCTGGCGGCGCGGCACGCGGTGGCGGTGTGCACGGGCACCCGCGCCGCCCTGCCCGCCCTGCCCGGCCTGGCCGAGGCGCGCCCGTGGACCAGCCGGGAGGCGACCAGCTCCTCGACGGTGCCGGAACGGCTGGCGGTGGTCGGCGGCGGCGTGGTCGGCGTCGAGATGGCCACGGCGTGGAACGCGCTGGGAAGCGAGGTGACGCTCGTGGTGCGGGGGTCGCGGCTGCTGCCGAGGATGGAGCCGTTCGCGGGCGAGCTGGTGGCCGACAGCCTGCGGGCCGCCGGGGTCGACGTGCGGTTCGGCGTGAGCGCGACGGCGGTGCGCCGCGACGGGCCGGTCGTGCTGACACTGGACGACGGGCGGGAGCTCACGGCCGACGAGGTGCTGTTCGCGACCGGCCGCGCGCCGGCGACGTCCGACGTGGGCCTGGAGACCGTCGGCTTGGAGGCGGGCAAGCCGATCCGGGTGGACGACACCGGGCTCGCGGTCGGCGTCCCGGGCGGCTGGCTGTACGCGGCCGGGGACGTGACCGGACGGGCGATGATGACGCACCAGGGCAAGTACCAGGGCCGGATCTTCGGCACGGTGATCGCCGACCGCGCCGCGGGCCGCGAGCTGGACACGGCGCCGTGGGGGCGCAGCGTCGTCACCGCCGACGAGCGGGCGGTGCCGCAGGTCGTCTTCACCGACCCCGAGGTGGCGGCCGTCGGCCTGACGCTCGAACAGGCCGAGCAGCGGGGGCGCCGGGTGCGGGCGGTCGACTACGACATCGGAAACGTCGCGGGGGCCGGCCTCTACGCCGACGGCTATCAGGGGCGCGCCCGCGCCGTGGTGGACCTGGAGCGCGAGACGCTGCTCGGCGTGACGTTCGTCGGGGCCGGTGTCGCGGAGCTGCTCCACTCGGCGACCATCGCCGTGGCGGGGGAGGTCCCGATCTCCCGACTGTGGCACGCCGTGCCCGCCTACCCGACGATCAGCGAGGTGTGGCTGCGCCTCCTGGAGACCTACCGCGGCTGACGGTTCCGGACGCCCCCGGCCTCGCCCCGGTCGGCAGCGCCGATGCCGTTGCGGCGACCACGGGTCTGGCCCGTCGTCAGATGGTCGCGGTCGGCGGGGTGAGGCGGGGCCTCCGGGTGGAGCGGCGACCTATGATTCTCAACGTTGAAATATTCAACGTTGAGGAGTCTGCCGTTGGCCTCCGCCGTCCGAGAAGCCGCCGCTCCGCCCGCCGTCTCCGAGACCGCGTCGCCGCCGACCACGTGGCGCCTCGTCGCCCTGACCGCCGTGGCACCGGTGAGCTGGGGCACCACGTACCTCGTGACGAGCGAATTCCTGCCCCCGGACCGTCCGCTGCTGTCCGGCGCGATCCGCGCCCTCCCGGCGGGTCTGGCGGTGCTGCTGATCACCCGGACGCCGCCGCGCGGCGTCTGGTGGTGGCGCGCGACCGTCCTCGGCCTGCTCAACATCGGGGTGTTCTTCGCGCTGCTGTTCGCCGCCGCCTACCGGCTGCCGGGCGGCGTCGCGGCCACGCTGGGCGCGGTGCAGCCGCTCGCGGTGGCCGTCCTGGCGCTCGCCGTGCTGAAGGAGCGTCCGACCGCGTGGCGGATCGGCTGGGGCCTGGCCGGGGTCGCCGGCGTCGCCACGATGGTCCTGCGCGGGCACCTGGCATTCGACCCGATCGGCGTCGCGGCCGGTCTCGGCGGCACCGTGACGATGGCCGTCGGGACCGTCCTCACCAAACGCTGGGGACGCCCCGTCGGGCTGCTGGCCTTCACCGGCTGGCAGCTCACCGCCGGCGGCCTGTTCCTGACCCCGCTCGCCCTGGTCGTCGAAGGGCCGCCGCCCGCGCTGGACGCCCGCGCCGTCGGGGGTTACGCGTGGCTGGCCGGCGTCGGCACGCTCGCGGCGTACGCGCTGTGGTTCCGGGGCCTGGAACGGCTCCCGATCACGGCGGCCTCCTTCCTGCCGCTGCTGGCACCGGCCGTGGCGACCGCCCTGGGCTGGCTGGTGCTGGCGCAGTCGCTGACGCTCGTCCAGTCGCTCGGCTTCGCCCTGGCGCTGATGTCGATCGCGGCCGCCCAGGTCACCCCGGGCGGGGCGCGCTCCCTTCTACGGCGGCGCCCGCCGCGTCCCGCCCCGTCGCCTGCCGAAACCGAGCGACGACTGCCCGGCTGATACGTCCCGCCGTCCGAGACGAGACGAGCACGGGCTGACCGGCGGCGCGTCGGGGCGACCCCGGTGCGGGTTGCCGATCTCCACGCAACACGAAGACGCCCATGGCTAAGGTGCGTGGCGCACTGATCGGCGAGACGGGAAGGCTCGCATGTCACCGCGAAGGGATCGGCGCCGGGCACTGTGGTGGGCCGCGCTCGCGGCCAGTGCCATGCCCCTGCTCCTCGGCATTTTGATCAGCCTGTTCAGCGTCCAGGGGAACGCGGGCCTCGGCTTCTTCGGCAGCGGCGAATGCCCCGGGTGGCGACTGCACATGCAGGTGTGGCCACTGCAGTTGCTGGTGGGGATGCCGTTCCTGGTCGTCGGTCCCGCGTTCGCGGTGTGGGCGCGCACGCGGTCGCCGGTGCCCGGATGGACGGGGGTGGCGCTCCTCCTGGCCGCCGGGCTGACCGGACCGCTGGCGGCCGCCCACGACCTGGCGAGACGGGGCGAGGGCTGCGCCGAAGTGTGGGAGCCGATGCTGCCGCGGACGCTCACCGGGGCCCTCTTCCTCCTCGTCCCGGCCGGGCTCGTGTACGCCGCGGTGCGCCGACGCCGCGTCCCGGGACGCCGAAGCCGTGCGGTCGGGGCGTTCACGATGGCCGTGGTGCTGCTGCTCGCGACGGGCGGCGACCAAGGGCGGCGGCGCATCGTCGCGATCGACCCGGAAGAGTGCAGAGTCACTCGCGGGCCCACCGCGCAGGCGGACGAGGTCGCGCGGATCGAGGCCATCGCACGGATGCCGGTCGCGACCCGCGAACGCGCATATCTGTGCATGCTGCGCGGCTATGACGCTCCGTTCTACGGCCCGAGCAGCAGCTCCCGGCACCAGGACGTCGCTGACGGGGAGTTCCTCTGGCGAGGACGACGCGCGTGCGAGCGGCTGAGGTCGCAGGGGCGGCTCACCAAAGGCGAAACGGAGGAATGGAGACGCCTGGGCGGGCTCGCCCGGCGTCCGTGGAGAGTCGACGATGCGCTGACGTTCCTGTGCCCGGACGCGATGCTGCCGCGAGCGCGGGCGGCCGCAGAGACGCGCAGGCGACTGGAGCAGCAGTACCGGAAGGAGCGAGCCGAGGACGAGGCGTCCTGCCGCCGTTCGGCGCGGCGCGACCCACGGGCCGTGCGGCAGAAGACCGCGCTGGTCACCACGGGGGAGGGCGGCGGCTACTCCATCAGCGATGAAGGCGGCGGCGCCGGTCCGTTCGGCAAGGCGATCGATGACGGTCTGATCGCCGCCGACAGGATCGCGGCCGTGGTGATGACCGGCGTGGAGAACGACGACATCTGCATCACCGTGCGGGCGTACCGCACGACGCCGCCGCTGGACCTCGAACGTTGGGACCGCGTCGCGGAGGTGGGCATCGACAGCTCCCGCGGCGCCGTCCGCGTCTTCATGCCGATGGACGCGCCGCCGAAACTGCCGATCCTGACGGCCGCGGGCCCCGGCACGTACCGCGTCCGCGTCCACGTGCGCAACCGGGACGCGGCCGAGCTCCCCGACGGACCGCTGGAAACCCATCTCGTGGAGGTGTTCCCGGGCACGTCCACGCGCCTCGTCGTCCACAAGAACACCGGGCGCCGCTGAAACGGCGCCCGGGAAAACCGGGCTCACGGATGATCGACATCGTCCTCTTCTGCGGCGTCGGGCGAAACGCCTGCGATGGCGCCATGAAAAACGCCGTCGGAACCCGTCCGGCATTGACAGGTTTTGTCGCGCCGCTCGAAACTCGGCCTGCCGGCATTGATGATCAACGTGTCGCTGCGCGGCCTCCGTCGCGTCCCGGAAGGAGAGCCCAGTGATCACCAGTCGGGGTCGAGCCGGGATCCGCTCCGCGGTCGTCCTGTCCGCAGCGGCGGCGCTCGCGTTCGCGGGAACGGGCACGGCGGCGGCCACGGCCGAGACGGCCCGCGCGGCCGCCGGACCCGTCGAGGACGACGGCGCCGACTGCCCGGTGCCCGACCCGGGTCCGCCCACGTCGAACAGCCGACTCCCCGACCCCTTCAGGAAGATCGACGGCACGCGCATCACCGCCAAGTCCGACTGGCGGTGCCGACGGGCGGAGATCAAGGATCTGGCGGAGAGAACCGTCTACGGCCGAAAGCCTCCGAAGCCGGACAGCGTCACCGGCACGGTCACCAGCAACTCCATCACCGTGAACGTGACGCACCAAGGCCGCAGCGTCGGCTTCTCGGCTTCCGTGCAACTGCCGAGCGGCACCGGGCCGTTCCCCGCCGTCATCGTCTTGGGAGGATTCGGCGCCGACACCGCCACGATCAGGGCCGCCGGCGCCGCCGTCATCAACTACGACCCCCTCGCGGTCGGGAGAGAAGGCACGCCGCGCAGCAACAAGCAGGGCGCGTTCTACAGCATCTACGGCTCCTCCAGCAGCACGGGGCTGCTGGCCGCCTGGGCGTGGGGCGCGAGCCGGATCATCGACGTCATCGAGCAGTCGGGCGGCTCCATCCTCAAGGCTGACGCGATGGGCGTCACGGGATGCTCCCGGTACGGGAAGGGCGCGTTCGTGACCGGCGCGTTCGACCAGCGCATCGCGCTGACCATGCCGATCGAGCCGGGCAGCGCGGGCCTTCCCATCTTCCGCGGCATCCCCGGCGAGAGCGGCGCCCAGCCGCTGAGCAGCGCCTACAACGAACAGCCGTGGCTGGGTGACGCGTTCGGCTCCTACACGGGGAACCCGACCGCGCTGCCGGTGGACACGCACGAAGTCGTCGGCATGATCGCGCCGCGCGGGCTGTTCATCATGGAGAACCCGCACATCGACTGGCTGGCCGCCCGGTCCGGGAGCGTGGCGGCGTTGGCCGGCGCGGAGGTCTACAAGGCGCTCGGCGCGGGCGACAACATCACCTACTGGTCCGACGTCCAGGACGGCACCCACTGCGCCAGCCGGTCCGAATGGCGGACCCCGCTGCAGCAGAACATCCAGAAGTTCCTGTTGAAGACCGGCAGTGCCACCGGCGTGTTCCGCATCTCCAGCAAGAAGGCCGGCAACCTGGCCGAATGGCGGGACTGGCAGACCCCGATCCTCTCCGACGGCTGATCGGCCGACGTGTAGACGGACGACTTCGTCGCCGTGGTGCCGGGGCATCACCTGCTCCGTACCGCGGCGACAGCAGGACGTCACCGCTCCCTGTCATTGGGCGAGTGAAAACGCCAACCGCATCCGGACCTCGGCACGGTCCGGTTCACCAACGCCAGTGCAACGGCTCGCCGGCTCCTCGCCTGGATTCCAGGTCACTCCACCGCCCGCAATGTCATGTCCCCCGACATCTCGCAGGTCGACGACGCGGCTAGCGGGTGGACGCGACCGCAACGACGGTTGTGTGATGGGCGGCCATGGCGCGAGTGCGGCGCGGCGTCCGGTCTCACGGATGTAGGGGCGACTGTGCTTCAAAGGCCCTGGACGTTCACTATCAACACTGCCATGCCGATGGCCATCAGCATGGGGCCTCCCGCGACCAGCAAAAAGCGGTGCACACCGAGGCGTTCGGCTGTCCGTTCGGGGCGTGCGGGATCGTAGACGACCGTTACGGGCCGTCCCGGCTTGGGGCCCGGAAACGAATACATGGCGCTCACTGACTCCACAGTGCGCCCATCCTGTGTGACGAATCGAAAGCGTCCCGCGCGAGCGTGTATGCCCGCTCCGTGCGCAGCTACATCGTCATGGCCGACGAATACTCCTTGCGCTCGCACCAGTTTCCGTTGCAGCCGCAGGCGCTGGACCAGCTCGTGCACACCGCCGTAGATGAACGCGATGCCCAGGGCGATGCCGAAGATGTGTGCGACGACCATCCCCATCACCTCCCGCTATTGGCTATCACCGCCGCATGGGCCCACCGTCAGGCGCCGTGCGTTCGGCGGCGCTATCGGTCATTCTTGTGCTGGCGGGGACCGTCTGCACGAGGCCCAACCAGATACGCAATCGCCGATGTTGCTGTCTGGATTAGACGCGACGTCTGCACACCTGGTTCCGACCGCGACATCGGTTCGGCTGCATAGCTTCTGTCGCTTGATTGTGCTCGCCGTTCGGCTATGAAGGTCCGGCCCATTTTCTACGGCAGCCGCCGGAGCGGTGTTGCGCTCACCCGTCCTGGCAGCGAGCTCGCCGTCCTGGCAGTCGGCGGACGGGCGCGAGCGGCGCCCAGCCCTAGGTGGCGTGGGGACCCGCTGCGTCGGCGGTCGTGGCGCTGGGGCAGCAGCACGCGTCCACAGAGCCTGCCCGTGACCTGCGGCGCCGACGGCTGGCCACGTCTCCGGGGCCGTCCAGGCGTCGCCGGGTCGGCGGTCGTCGGGGGCGGGGCGGTCGGGGTGCCCGTCCGGGGCGGCTGGGTGGTGCCGCGGCCGCCGGACGGGCGGGCGTCGGACGGGCGCGCGGGGCGGGAGAACCGGGCGGTGACCTGGATGAATCCCGGGACTCGGTGATCGTGTCAGTGGGGGCCGGTAGAACTACCGGCGTCCGACGGCCCACGAGGGTGGAGGTCGCATTCCATGAGTTCCGGCGAGGCCGGGTGGGAGGAGCGGAGCGTGGCACGCATAGTGCCGCCCATCCGACCACGCAAATTGGCCAAGGTGCCGTTCGTCGAACTGGCCGAAGGCCGGCTGCAAGGGGTGGTGTCGAGCGGTTCCAGCGCCACCCGGGTGTACGTTTCGTCGATCGAGGCGGAGACGCACGACTTCAACTGCAGCACCAACAACAATCGGCCGTGCGGCGGCGCCCAAGGCTCCTTTCACTGCAAACACCTCAAGGCGCTGATCGATGAGGCGGTCAAGCAGTACGGCCTCGAACGCGTCGCGCGTTACCTGAAAGTCGAGGCCGCCGAAGGAGATGATCTGCATTCTCTCCTGAACGGCAAACTGGTGAAGGCGCCGGCCGCCGTGGTGTTCAGCCGGTTCCTGCGCCATCTGACCTATCTGAAGGTTCCGGCCGGCTCGGAGCCTCTCCCCGAAATGCACTGGTTCCCGGCGTTGAAAGCGGTCCACTGATGCAGGGAGTGCAACTCGCAGAACTCGTCCAGACCCCGCCGGGCGTCGACGAGGCCATGGAAGCGGTCGCCGGGTTCGACGCGGCGCTGGCCGACGGCCTGTCCCGGCTCGGGCCGCGGCACAGCGAGGCCGTCGACGCGCTGGCCGGGGCGGTGAGCGCGTCGCCGCTCGGCGCCGCGGCCGCGGACGCGTGCGGCGAGCTCGCCGTCGGGTCCATCAGCGACACCGAGCTGTCGGCGCTGGCGGGGGCGCGCGCCGCGCTGCTCGGCGCGGTGCACGACGCGCTGCTCGCCCGGCTCGACGGCGCGCTCGGCCGGACGCGGGCGGAGTGGGAGGAACACCCTGCGGACGCGCAGGAGCCTCCCGCCAACCTGCTCGCCGGGGCCCGGTCCTGGCTGCGGGAGCTGGCCATCGCGGGCTGGCGGGGCGTCGACGAGGAGCTGGTGTCGGCCG
Organism: Actinomadura viridilutea; assembly: GCA_003001795.1. Classification (GTDB taxonomy): domain Bacteria; phylum Actinomycetota; class Actinomycetes; order Streptosporangiales; family Streptosporangiaceae; genus Spirillospora; species Spirillospora viridilutea. The sequence continues at coordinate 38,347 of PVNI01000009.1, forward strand.
CGGACCAGACGCTCGAGGCGCTGTGGGCCGAGCCGCGGCTGCGCCGCCTGGCCGTCCTGCTCGACGGCCTCGCCGCCGAGCTGCGCGTGTCCTGCCCGGTCGCGACGATGGAGCGGATCCCGGAACGCCGCTGGGCCGACCTGTGGACGCGCGCTGTCCTGCTGGCGCACTCGGGAAGCTGGACCGGCGGCGCGGCCGCCGTCTCCGGACGGCTCCTGCCCCTGGGCGTCGACGTCCACGAGCACGGCACGGCCGTGCAGGCGCAGCTGCACGCGGTGCTGGAGCCGCGGGGCGACGGGCCGGTGCGGCTCGTCCGCGCCGCCGTCGCCGCCGCCAAGGTCGACACCATCGTCGGGCCCGAGGTGTGGGATCTGCTGTCGGGGCACCCGACGCTGCTGGCCGCGATCGCCGAGCGCCGCGCCGTCGACATCGCCGACATGCCGCTGACCGCCGACGGCGACCTGCTGTGGGACGAGGAGCGCGCCAAGGCCGGCGAGCCCGCCGACCCGTTCGCCACGGCCCGCGTCCGCCTCCCGGACGCCGAGGCCCCGGCCGTCGCTCCGCTCGACCGCCACCCGGTGCGGATCGCCGAGCCGGTGCTGGTCGAGGGCTACAAGGCCAAGCGCGACGGCACGTTCGACCTGGGCGGCGCGGCCATCGACGTCGACGCCGACCGGCTGCCGCCGAGCGGCCCGCTCACCCCCCAGCTCGTCAACGCGTCCACGGCGTGCATCGGACTGCTGCGCTGGGACGCCGGACGCTGGACCTTGCAGCCGCTCGCCGTGCGGAGCGTCGCCAAGAAGCAACCGGTCGAGGCGCACAACGGCGACTGGGCGCTCGGCCCCACCGACCCGAAGGCCGCCAAGGCCCTGGCGCGGTCCGGGTCCGCCGTGGCCGTCCTCACCGAACGCGCGGGAAAGCTGCTGCGGAAATGAGCACGAACGGAAAGGACGACGTCCGCCGGCAGGTGCTGCTCTGGCGGCTGCTGGCGAGGGTGTTCGACGTCGAGGAGCAGCACGCCCTCGAGACGGCGAGCGTCGCCGTCGTCCAGGAGCGCGGGCTGCCGACGGCGCTGCTCGACCCCGGCGTCTCGGTCGACACCGTCCTGCAGCGCTTCCCCGAACTCGAGCCCGAGTTCCGCGACCCGCTGGCGGGCGGCGACGGCGACGGCGTCGACCGCGTGCGCCGCACGGCCGTCGTGTCGAAGCTGCTGCTGAACGCGTTCTGCACCGGCACCGGCAACGTGTCGGCGACGCAGCTCGCCACTTGGCAGCGCGACGCCGAGTGGCTGCGCCGCGCACTCGGCGCGGGCGTCCTCGGCGGCCTCGGGCAGGAGAACGGCCCTGGTCAGGGCGACGGCACCGGTCAGGGCGGCGGCACGGGCCAGGACACCGGGCAGACGCCCGGGCCGGGGCGCGGCTTCGGAGCCGGGAACGGGTTCGAGGTCACCGACGCCGACCTCAATGCGCTGCTGGCCAGTCTGGAGGGCGACCTCGTCCGGCGGATGCAGCTGCGCGAGGTGCTCGCCGATCGGAGGCTGGCGCGCCGGCTCACCCCGAGCATGTCGCTGGTCGAGCAGCTGCTGCGCGACAAGCACAATCTGTCCGGGGAGGCCCTCGCCAACGCCAAGGCGCTGATCAGACGGTTCGTGGACGAGGTCGCCGAGGTCCTCAGGACCCGGGTGGAGCAGACCAGCGTCGGCAAGATCGACCGCAGCGTGCCGCCCAAGCGGGTGTTCCGCAACCTCGACCTCGACCGGACGATCTGGAAGAACCTGGTCAACTACCGTCCCGAGGACGAGCGGCTCTACGTCGACCGGCTGTTCTTCAAGCACACCGCCCGCCGCACCACCCCGGCGCGGATGATCGTGGTGGTGGACCAGTCCGGGTCGATGGTGGACGCGATGGTCAACTGCACCATCCTGGCGTCCATCTTCGCCGGGCTGCCCAAGGTCGACGTCAACCTGATCGCCTACGACACCCGCGCGATCGACCTGACCCCGTGGGTGCACGACCCCTTCGAGGTGCTGCTGCGCACCACGCTCGGCGGCGGGACGCACGGGCCGGTCGCCCTGCGGATGGCCCGCGAGAAGATCACCGACCCGCGCAACACGGTGCTGGTGTGGATCTCCGACTTCTACGACGACCGCAGCCTCCTCGACGAGTTCCGCGGGCTGCACCGGTCCGGGGTGAAGTTCATCCCGGTCGGCTCGGTCAACAGCTCCGGCCAGGCCAGCGTCGACCCCTGGTTCCGGGAGAAGCTCAAGCAGCTGGGCACGCCCGTGCTCTCCGGCCGCATCGACAAGCTCGTCTTCGAGCTGAAGAACTTTCTCGCCTGACCATCCCCTAACACCCTGCAGAGGAGTCACCGCCGACATGTCCGACCAGATGCTGCGCGCCCCGGCCGAGGTCAAGTACGCCGACGAGCTCGACTACCTGGAATCGGTCGACGACGCGCCCAAGCCGTTCTCGTGGCGGCTCAGCCCGCGGATGGTGCGCACGTTCATCCTCGGCTCCGAACGCTCCGACGGCCTCGACCGCGAGATCCCGCAGAAGTGGTTCGGCGACCGCACCTTCGTCGAACGCGCGATCGTCACGCTCGCGTCCGACCGCGGACTGCTGCTGATCGGCGACCCCGGCACCGGCAAGTCCTGGCTGGCCGAGCTGCTGGCGGCGGCGATCTGCCGCAACTCCACGCTGGTCGTGCAGGGCACCGCCGGCACCACCGAGGACCACATCAAGTACTCCTGGAACGTCTCCATGGTGATCGCCAAGGGGCAGTCCCGGGAGTCGCTGATCCCCTCGCCGATCATGACCGCGATGGAGCAGGGCGTGATCGGCCGGTTCGAGGAGCTGACCCGGGCGTCCAGCGACGTGCAGGACGCGCTGATCTCGATCCTGTCGGAGAAGTACATCTCCATCCCCGAGCTGGACACCGACAACACCGTCTTCGCCAAGCCGGGCTTTTCGATCATCGCGACGGCCAACAGCCGCGACCGGGGCGTCAACGACCTGTCCTCGGCGCTTAAGCGGCGCTTCAACTTCGTGCGCATCCCCGTGGTGACCAGCAAGAAGGCCGAGGCGGAGATCGTCCGGTTCCGCACCGCCGAGCTGCTCAAGCGGCACCGGATCGACCTGGAGGTCGCGCCGTCGCTGCTGGAGGTGCTGCTGCAGAGCTTCGCCGACCTGCGCGCCGCCGCCGCGTCCGCCCGCAGCGACGACGAGAAGCTGGAGTCGGCGCTGTCGACCGCCGAGCAGATCGGCGTGCTGGAGGACGCGATCCTGCACAGCCAGTTCTTCGGCGAACGCGAACTGCGCCCCGAGACCCTCGCGTCCTCCCTCGTCGGGTCGCTGGCCCGGCGCGCCCCCGAGGACCTGGCGATCCTCAACAAGTTCTGGCACGGCGTCATCGAACCGCGCAGCAAGAAGGAGGCCGGCCCGTGGCAGGGCTTCCTGGAGGGCGGCCGCGAGGCGCTGGCGAAGCTGTCATGACCAAGCCCGCAACCGATGACGACATGACCAACCGAACGGCGACCCACGGCCCGGCGGCGGACCGGGTGCCCGGCCTCGACGCGGCCGCCGGGCCGTTCGGCCGGCTCCGCGAGCAACTGCTCGGAGCCGCCGAACGGTTCGGCGCCGGCCCCCTCTCCGACATCCTCGCGGGCATCGTCGAGGACGTTGACCGGGCGCTGCGCGAACCCCTGGAGATCTTCCCGGTGTGCCACCACTCGCCGTCCTCGGCGACGGCGATGGTCCGGCGGCTGCGGGAGAAGCGGCCGAAGGTCATCTACCTGGAACTCTGCGAGGACCTGCGGCCCCTGCTGGACGAGCTGCGCAACTGCACGCTGCCGGTCGCCCTGCAGTCGTTCGCCTCCGAGATCGACGGCTTCCCGGAGTCCTGGGCGCCGCTCAGCGTCATCGCGCCGATCACCGAGGCGTCCGCCGAATACCAGGCGATCTCGTACGCGCTCACCACCTCCGGCGTGGAACTGGTCTTGGTGGACCGGTCGACCGACCACGTCTTCCAGTGGGAGCCGCGCGACGCCGACAAGGACGACTCCGACTCGGGCGACTCGAGCGGCTCGGCGGACGACGAGGCCGCGCTGCACGGCGACGCCGTCGGCGTCGAGATCGGCGACCTGCGCCCGCGCTTCGCCGAACTGGAGGAGCACCTCCTCCACCACGGCAAGGTCCGGCACTGGTCGGAGTGGTGGGACCAGTACGTCGAACAGCCGCTGGTCGACGCCGACTACGACACCTACCGGCAGGTCATGGTGCTGATCGGCAGCCTGTTCCGGCGGCTGCGCCCGGAGGGCTCCGCCCGCACCCGCGTGGACGAGGACCGCGAACGCTACATGTGGACGCGGATCCGCGAACACCTGGCGTCCTCCGGCGCCGACCCCGCCGACTGCCTGTACGTGTGCGGCGCGTTCCACGCGGCGAGCCGCGTCGCGGAGTTCGGCCTGCACGGCGCCACGGGCACGTTCGAAATCAGCCCGCGCACCGCCACCAAGTGGCAGTACGGGCTCATCCCCTCGAGCCACTCGGCCATCGAGGCGCAGTTCGGCCTCGCCCCCGGATCCGTGTCGATCGCCGCCGCGACCTGGGCGAAGGCGCTGCAGCGCAGCGGCATCAGGCCGTTCCGCCTCACGGCGTCGGCGCCGAGGAAGGCGCGGGTCAAGCCCACAAAGCCGACCGTGACGGTGACCGACCGGCTGTCGCAGTTCCTCACGACCGCGCCCACCCCGCACGGCATCGACGAGCAGGAGCTGCTCGGCTGGTGCGTCGACATCGTCCGACTGGCCCGCAAGAACGGCTACGCCGCCAGCACCGCCGACGCCATCGCCGTGTACGAGACGTCGGTCCTGCTCGCCGGCATCCGCGGACGCCGCCGCCCGACGCCGTACGACTTCCAGGACGCGGCGGTCACCTGCATCGAAAAGGACACGGTGCCGGGCCGCCGCGACATCGCCCGCCTGTGCGAGATCCTGCTCGGCGGCGACCGGGTCGGCAAGGTCGGCTACGACGCGCTCCCGCCGCTGGCCCGCGACGTGCTCGACCGGCTGCGACCGCTCTGCCTCGACCTGAAGAAGCGCACCAAGCAGCGGGCGCTGCTCGACCTGGACGCCGAGCCGCACCTGCGGCCCTGCTCGGATCTGCTCTGGATCCTGCGCCGCCTGCTGCCCCACGGCGTCGCCGAGCCCATCATGGGCTCCCGGCGCCTGGGCGAACGCGCCATCCAGGAGAGCTGGGACCTGGCGATCGGCCGGAACATGCGGGCGATCGTCGAGCTGGGCTACGAGGGCGTCACCGTCGAGCAGGTGCTCGAACAGCGGCTCCGCAAAGCCGTTCACGCGCCGGACGCGACCGCCGCCGGCGCCCTCGCCGCCGTGGAGGACTCCCTCCTCTACCTGGACAGCAGGCGCTTCACCAACGAACTCGGCGCCCGCGCCGTCGAACTCCTGTCCGCCGAACGCACGGTGGACGACGCCCCCGAGGTGCTGCGCCGCGCCCGGATGCTGCTCGCCTACTACCAGACGACCGAGCCCGAACTGCCGGAGTGGTTGAAGGCGTTCGTCACCGCCGGGTACGCCCACTACTGCACGCTGCTCCCGACCGCGTTCACCGACGACGCCACCGGGGCGCGGCAGGTCGCGGCGATGCTCGGGTTCCTGCTCGGCATGGAGAACCTGGCGCTGTCCCTCGGCTGCGACCACACCCAGCTCGAACTGGCCGTCCAGCAGTCGCACCCGGAGGACCCCGCCAAGGTCGCCCTCCTGTGGGCGGCGCAGACGCAGCTGGGCCTGCTGCCGCTCGACGAACTGCGGCGACGCTGTGACGACCTTCTGGACAATCCGCTGGTCGTCCCGTCCTTCCCGCTGTACCTGAGCGGTTTCGTCCAGGCCCTTGAGCCCGTGCCGTCGCTGGCGCCCCTGGTGGTGGAGATCCTGTCGAAGGCGTTCGCCCGGCTCCCCGACACGGTCCTGCTCCCGTGGCTGCCGAAGCTGATCGGCACGCTGAAGGACCACGCGGCGGAGATGGTCCCGGTCCTGGTCAGAGAGGCGGGCCGCACCTTCCCCGCCACCCTCCGGGCGCTGGACGACTGGACCCCGCCATGGTCGGCCGCACCGGCGGCGTCCGCCCCGTCCGCCCGGGCAACGGACGCGGGACCGGCAGGCGACCTCCTCGCCGAACACCCCGCCACCTGCGACGCGGTGGCCGCCCTCCTGGGGCTCCCACCCGACTGGCCCACACCGTCCAGCCCCGCGTCGAAGGCGAACCCACTGCTGGCCGAACACCCCGCCACCGCCGAAGCGGTGGCCGCCCTCCTCACCTGACACCAACGGCCGGGCGGCGGGCACCGCTCAAGGCCCGCCGCCCGGCCACACTCCTCAACCAACACCCCTCGCCCACCCCCCACGGCCAGCGCGTACACCCAGGCGTCCCCCTCGAGCGGCCTGCCTCCGCAGTGCGGCCGGCCACGCCCAAAACACAGTGGGCCGCGCCGCGCTCCTCGCGGCGCGGCTCGACGCCGACATCGTCATCACCGCGGCGGGTTGTACGGCGGGGACGCGTTGACGCGGCTGGTCGCCGATGGCCACATCAACAGCTATCACCGCGACCCACCGCACTTGGCGAAGTGCCGCCCGCAGTCGCGTCACCAACCTGTCAGAACAGAGCACCCTGTTCTGTCCTGACAGGTTGGTGACGCGGCTGGCAGGTGGGAGGCCGCCGAGTGCGGTGTGGCCGCGGTGATGGTTGTACAAGTGCAGCCAGGGCGCAAGCGCGGCGCGGCGTTCGGTCTCGGAGGCGTAGGGGCGGGCGTAGGCCCATTCGTCCAGCAGGGTGCGGTGGTAGCGCTCGACCTTGCCATTGGTCTGCGGCCGGAACGGGCGAGTGCGCTTGTGTGTGATCCCGGCGGCGGCCAGGGTGTCGCGCCACAGCCGCGAGCGGTAGCACGAGCCGTTGTCGGCCGGCACGCGCCGGACGGTGATCCCGCAGGAGGCGAAGAACTGCCGGGCGCGTTGCCAGAACGCGACGGCGGTCTGCCGGCGTTCGTCGGACAGGATCATCTCGGTGTAGGCCAGACGGGAATGGTCGTCGATGGCGGTGTGCAGATACCCATAGCCCAGGTTGGCGCGGCCGGGGGTCGTGCGGGGCCGGTCCGGATCGCGGTGGGGGCGAGCTGTTGCGTCTGCCGATGGCGCGGCCGTGGACGCGGTGGCCGCCGCCGTCGGGGATGTTGCCCAGTTTCTTGACGTCCACGTGCACCAGGTCGCCGGGGGCGGGGTGCTCGTAGCGGCGCACGGGCCGGCCGGTGGCCCGGTCCAAGTGGGCCAGGGGCGGACAGCCGTAGCGTTGCAGCACGCGGTGCACCGTGGAGGGGGCCAGGCCCAGGCGGGCGGCGATGCGGGCCGGGCCGAGCCGGTGCGCACGCGGGTGCGTACGATGCGCCGTTCGATCCGTCGGGGTGTGCGCCGGGGGCTGGTGTGCGGGCGGCTGGGACGGTCGCTCATGCCCGCTGCGCCCTGCTGCCGGTACCGGTCGGCCCAGCGTTTGGCGGTGGTGGCCGAGACCTGAAACCGTTCGGCGGCCGTCGCAGCGACCAGCCTTCGTCCACGACACAGCGGGCCAGGCGGAGACGACCCAGCTCGGTCAGCGGGGCGTTACGGTGGGGCATGAGGACCTCCCGGCGGGTGGTGCGAAACTTGGTCGACTCACACCACGCCAGGAGGTCCTCCCTGTTTCAAGCTCATCGGCCTGTGTCGCCGTCACCAACGTCCATGGTCAGTACAGCTAGCGGTGGCTTCTCGAACGCGTCGCGGCTGCCTACTCGATTGCGTAGTTGACGCGCCGCCTACCCTCGGTTGGGTCACGGCCGCTGCGCCGACCGACGCGCACATGTGCTGTGCCAGTCGATGAGGGTCGGGCTTGGACGTGACCGGTGCAGGGACGGCCTAACGCCACGTGGTGTTCCTCGGTGACGTGGGATGCCGGGTAAGCAGGCGGAATCGAGCCGACGTTGCGCGAGGTGCGTTGGCCGCTTGACGCACCGCTTGTGCTCTAGCGGCGCTTGGCCTTGGGGGAGGGCCGTGCGTGGCACCGGCGGCGTCTTGGCGGCGGCGTGGGTGAGCAGTCGGGTTGAAGACGGTACGTCCGCTTCCGGTCGAGCACCCTACAGGCGGGAAGTTCCGCTGAATTGCTCGGGCACAATATCTGGCACGGCCATCTCCTTCCTTCTCCCTTGGCCGATGGCGAAGGATCGCGGGGTGACCTCCTCCGGCCACGGGACACGTCCGCAAGGCGTCAACGGGTAGGGGGCACACGGATCCTGATCACACCCGTGGACGTGGAAATGGACGCTGAGACGCAAGAGGCCCCGGTCTCTCCTGGGAGGAGCGCTAACCTCCGATTCAGGTTCCCCAAGACGCAGGACCGGTCGCTGACGTCGGTCTTCGTCGTCGGCACCTTGTTCTCGGGATCGACGCTGATCGGGCGCGACATCACCACCCGGATCAGGAAGGCCCATTACGTCGGCGAGCTGAACAACTTCACGCAGGTCCCGGAGCTCAGCCATCCGTCCTCCGGACGCAGCTGCGGTCCCTGTTCCCTGCTCGGCAAGCGGTGCCGCCACTTCACGGACGCGCTCCGCGAGCGCGTGAGCTACAACGACATCTTCGGCATGCACGAGCAGCTGGCTCGTTCCCTGGGCGCCTCAGTGATCATCGACGGGAGCAAGTTCGTCGCCTGGCTCCGGCGCGCGCTCGAACAGCAACGCGCCGACCCGGCCAACCGCACCCCGGTGAAGGTGATCGTCACGGTGCGCAACCCGATCGCCTTCGCGATCAGCCACCGGAACCGGACGGGAGAACAGCTCTGGCAGGGAGCCGGCATCTGGCGGGACACCTACGTCGACGCTCTGCGCACCGTCAACACTCATGGGCTCCCCCACATGGTGCTGCGTTACGAGGAGTACATGGCGGCGCCGGAACGGTCACTGGAGCGCCTGAGCGCGTTCTTGCATCTGCCGCTGGACGCCAAGCCGGACGCCACCAGGCTCCATGACACCGGCGGCAACTGGAGCTCCTTCGTCCCCTACGTAGGCAAGAAGGAACTCGACGAGTACATCGCGCGGCTCAAGGGACCAGGGCGCGCGGAAGCGGAGAAGTTCGTGGAGCACGCCCGGGCCTATTGGAATGACGACAAGCCTAAGGAGGACACCCGCTGGCATCGCAGCCTCACCGCCGGTGAAGCCTATGCGGTCCTGAGCACGCCGGGATTGCCCGACGTGGCGAGCATTCTCGGCTACAACCTCGCCCAGGTCGTCCACCTCGCCGTCCGAGGGCGGGGCTCAGCAGCCTGACAAGGGCCTGAGGCGCTTCGACCACGTGACGACCGAAGCAGGGCGCGGGCCACAGGTCGCCGGTCATCGATGTGGCGGGCGGCTGGACCCGCGCCCGCGGGTTCGGAAGCGATCCCACCACGTGGAGAACACCGGCGGGTGTGCGAGTGCCAGGAGGCCTCGTGTCAGATGCGTTGCTGAGGTGCCGCCTGGTGAGGCTGCTCCGCTCCCTTGCCGCTGGGTGTGAGCTTGGGCAGCAGGTCCTTCAGGGCCTGCTCGGTCTCACGGCAGGACTGCGCGCAGACGCGGCAGTGCTCGTGGGAGGCGCTGTGCTCGGCGCACGAGTCCCCGCAGGTCTTGGTGGCCTGGATGGCCGCTTCGACCTGCGCCTTGGTCAGCCGGGCGTCGTAGCCGGTGTGACGTGACAGGACGGAGGCGGCGGCCGTGCAGATGTCGGCGCAGTCGAGATTGTCGCGGATGCAGCGCGCCAGCATGGGCAGCTGGTCGGCGGGCTCCGACAGACAGGCGTCCGCGCACGCCGTACAGGCCTGTGCGCAACTGCTCAAGGCGTCGATGACATGCGACAGCTGATCGTGCTCCAGATTGATGTCGGCCGGATAGGTGTCCAGCATCTGCGCTGTGTAGGTCATGGCTATCACCTCGCTGTGTGCTGGCCTACCCTCCGGCCATCCGGCAAACGTGGACGAGCTGCCGAAACGGCACGGTGCCGACGCTCTCACAGTGTGATGTCGGGCTGTCTCGATGTGTGACCAAGAGCCTTGCGGGCGTCGGCCGGAGATGGGGTGTCGAGGACGGCCTGCAGGAGGGAGTGCATGGCGGCCTTGCCGGTGCGGGCGGGCCGGCGGCGCAGGCCGCCGGGGCCGAGGAGGTGGGCGCCGGCGCGGTCGCCGAGGTGGACGGTGAGGAAGCCGACGGTGGCGAGGGCGCGTGTCGAATGTCACCCCAGGGCTCAGCGTTCGAACCTCAGGCCGCCGACGCGTGTGGTCTCGTCGAGCCCGGCGCGCAGGGCGCGCATGCCGCCGTTCGTCCCATGAGAGCGTCGCGCCTCCACCCGAGCCTCGGCTGGGCGCACGACGGCCGCACAGGCAGACGTTCGCTTGCCCCTTCTCTGCGGAAAACCGCTTCTCATGGGGTGCAAAGCCGTGCGGTTAGTGCCCGACTCTCGAGGGCGACAGACTGTTGAACAATATACGACTTTGTTGAAAATAGAAGGATTTGCTCGCTGGTCAGAGGGCTGCCGAAGCGCGGACCGAAGTCCTGGCGATCGTCGCAGATTGATTGCCCGCATATGCAGATGGTCATGATCTAAGGTGAGGGCGCCCGCGTTGTCCACAGGTATCGGCTCGTGCTTGAGCGGGAAGCGGGCGCGCTGTTAACTTCGCCCGGTGGACGATGTGCGTGCACAGGAGGCGATCGCGGACTTCGCGGCGACTCTTCGGGAACTGCGGAGATCGGTGGGAAACCCGCCTTTCCGTGAGATGGCCGGCCGATCGGGGGCGATCTCGCACACGACCTTGCACGAAGCCACGAAGGGCAACAGGCTTCCGAGTTGGGCGACCACCGCCGAGTTCGTCAAGGCGTGCGGCGCCGACCCGGCCGCGTACCGTGAACGCTGGGAGAAGGCGAACCAGGTGGTCAGAGCGGCCGGCGCCGGGAAGCGCGCGGCCGCCGCGGGCGCGGCCGCGGCCCGTCCGCCCGACGGAGTCCAGACGCCCGCTGAGAACCGGCAGACCGTGGACGTCGCCGTCGGGGCGCGGCCGTCCGGCGGGGGCGGCGGGCCCTCCGCATCCGTGGCGAGCCCGTCATTACCGCCCGACGACATCGCAGACGACGCCCGGCCGACACCTTCCGCTCCCAGCGGTCGGCGGCGGTTCCGGCTGAGCCGCCCGGCGGCGGTCGCGTTGGCGACGACGGTCGTCGGTGTGGGAACGGCGGTCGCCGTCGTGGTCGCCGTCGATCGCGGCTCTGGGGCCGACGGGGCCGACCTGAAGCCGTCCGACAACCGGTCGAAGGCGGCGCTGACCCCGGCCGACTGTCCCGTGCAGGTGCGCAACCCGCCGCCGGCGCCGCCGACGCATGAGGGCGACGCCGCCACGTTCATCGCGGACATCACGCTGCCCGACTGCACGCATGTCGCCGCCGGCAAGACCGTGACCAAGATCTGGCGGCTCAAGAACGCCGGGAAGGTGCCGTGGAAGGGGTATTCGCTGCGCCGCCTCGACCTTCCGCAACGAGCCGACCAGTGCCAGACCATCTCCGAAGTGCCGATCGACGACACGAAGCCGGGCGAGATGGTCGACATCCGGACCGACATCACCACGCCGAGGAAGCCGGGCCTGTGTTACGTGCGGTTCAAGATGGTGGACGCCGCAGGACGGGTCGCGTTCCCCGGCAACCGTCCGGTCAACTTCCAGATCATCGTCGAGTGACTCGGGTCCCCGCCGCGGAAGGGGTTGCGGCGGGGACCCGAGAGCCGGACGGTCACGCCGTCACGGTCAGGAGATGGCGATCCCTCTGTAGTAGTACTTCAGGATCCTGTCGTAGCTCCAGCCCGCGTTGGCCTTGTCGCGGGAACCGTACTGCGACATCCAGTCCCCGTCGACCCACGCGCCGCACTCAGTCGACGTCCGGCAGTAGTGGGCCTGCAGGATCTTCCCGTTGCGGGTCATCCGCTTGTTCCACGTCGCGTCCACCGCGGCGTTCGTCGCCGGCGTCGCCGAACCCGGCTTGTAGACCTGGCTCGACGTGGTGTCGTAGACGTCGAAGCACTCACCGCTCGGCGTCTTGCGGGTCGAGTGCAGCGCCCAGTACCAGCCGAAGCTCTTGACGGCCATCGCGCCGGCCTTGAGGGACTCCTTCGGCCAGCTCGGCACCCACTCGTTCGGCAGGACGTTCTTGACGTAATCCTTGAAATCCACCCGGTCCACGCGGTTCAACGACACCCGGTACACCAGGATCGTGCTGGGAGGCTTGGTGTGCGTGCCGTCCGTCTTGCACTCGGTCGAGCTCATGAACCGATGCGAGGCGTTCTGATTCTTCAAGGTGGCGTTCAGGTTGCCCTTGGCGCCGGGCTTGAAGTCCTGGAACGCGCCCCCGTAGTTGCTGTTGTAGTAGACGCGGACGGTCTTGCTGCTGCGGTTCCAGACCGAGGCGGCGTTGTTCTTGACGCACTTGCCTTTGCCGTTGCCCGGACCCTTGAAGTCGTAGCAGGAGGGTTGCGAGGTGCCGTAGTTGGCGATCGAGCCGGTGAAGTCCGAGACCGATCCCTGGTTGTTGCTGTTGTAGAAGTAGCAGAACTCGCCGCTGTCGCACTTGCCGTCGCGGCCCGCCGCCGAGGCGGGCGCCGCCGGGATGAACACCGCCCCGGCGGCCGCCAGCACCGCGGTCGCCGCGGTGAGCTGCGAGATCAGCCGCGCTGTTCGTTTCGCCACTGTCGTCTACCTCTTCCGGTGGAGTCGCAGCGCGTCAGCGGACGTTGTAGCCCTGGGAGTGCCAGAACGAGGTCGGGTTCGGGTTGTCGAGGTGCGGGTCGTTCACGCTCTTGGCCGCGTGCGTCTGCCGGCCGGGCCGCATCTCGACGTGGGTGTGCGCGGCCGACTTGGACGAGATGCCGCGCCACGACTCGTCGGCGATGACCTGGCCGCGCTTGATCTTCTGGCCGACGCGCAGGGAGGACAGCGGCGCGGTGTGCAGGTAGATCACCGTCTTGTTCAAGGAGGAGTTGTAGATGGAGATCGTGGACAGGCCTCCGCCGCCGGTGGAGCCGCGCGCGATGTAGATGATCTCACCGGCGACCAGGGCGTGGACGTCCGAGCCGATGCTGCGGGCGATGTCGATGCCCTCGTGACGGCCGGGCGTGCTGGTGTAGCCGTCGAAACCGCAGGTGACCCTGCCGCCGCTGGCCTTGTACAGCGCGTACGACATGTTCACACGCGACGACGGCGCGAATTCGTGGGAGGCGTTCTGGTTCTTCAGGGTGGCGTTCAGGTTGCCCTTGGCGCCGGGCTTGAAGTCCTGGTAGGCGCCGCCGTAGTTGCTGTTGTAGTAGACGCGGACGGTCTTGCTGCTGCGGTTCCAAACCGAGGCGGCGTTGTTCTTGATGCACTGGCCTTTGCCGTTGCCCGGGCCCTTGAAGTCGTAGCAGGAGGGCTGGCTGGTCCCGTAGTTGGCGACGGAGCCGGTGAAGTCCGAGACCGATCCCTGGTTGTTGCTGTTGTAGTAGTAGCAGAATTCGCCGCTGTCGCACTTGCCGTCGCGGGCCGCCGCCGAGGCGGGCGAGGCGAGGACGGACGCGGCACCGCCGAACGCGATGGCGGCCGTCGTCACGGTCAGGATCTTGCTGAGCGTGCTCATGCCGTTCTCCTTCTGATGTGCTGAACCTCGGTACGGGTCAGTTGCGCCGGTACTCCTCCCAGGTGCGGATGGGCACCTTGGGGCCGTCGTCCGGGCCGCGGTCGGCGAGCCCGTTCCGGCCGAGGTAGTAGTCGCCGACCTGGTGCTGGGCCTGGCTGGACAGGTCGGTGTCGTTGATGGCGACGGCGTGGATGTGCCACGGCCAATCGCCTTGCTCGGGGCTGCGCAGCCATGCCGCGAAACCGACACGGCGCAGCGCGCGGACGGCCTTGGTGCGGGTTGCGGAGTCCATCCCCTTGACGGAGATGTCGACGGCGCCGCCGCCGTCGTGAGTGCCCGCGGACGTGGGGTCGCCGCCCGGGTTGTACGAGCCCTGGTCGAGGACGAACGTGCGGCCGAGCAGCCGCTCCGCCTCGGTCAACATGGCCCGCGTGCGGGTGTTGATGACGACGCCGCCGGTGGATACTCGCGCGCCCGGTTCGATGACGCGGGTGACGGTGAAACGGCCGGCGCCGAGCTTGGTCAACGACGCCTTGCCCGGCAGGCCGTTGGCGGCGAGCCCCGTGTACCCGAGCGACCTCTGGTACGCCGCGTAGGCGGCGACCGTCTTGGTGCCGAAGTGGCCGTCCACGTACTCCGCGTCGAGCAGCTTCTTGTCGCGCAGAGCCTGCTCGACGAGCAGCACACTGGCCTTCGCGCCCGGCGTCAGCGCGGTGTCAGGCCGCCGCGGGTCGATCTGGGCGGCCTTGACCGTGGCCTCCATGTTCACGTTCGGGAGGGCCCGGACGTCGGCCACGGGCGCCGCCGACGTCGTGGACGTTCCGGCGAGGGCCGTGACCAGTGCGGCCGACACGAGGGCAGCAGCGTACGCGGGCAGCTTCATCGTCTCTCCTGTGCGGAAGCGGGGGGTCGAAGCACGCGGCGGAGTCCACGGTCACGAATCACCCACGTGTCCACAAGAGGATCGGTGTTGTCAGGCTGTTCGACGCCCACTTCCGAACAGGCACAAACACCTTCTGACAGGTATCCGACGCCGGAAGAGCAGCCCTCGCCCGTCTCGCGGACAGACCGCCATGTCCGCGTCCAACACTCAACCCGCGCCCGCCGTCAAACCCGCCTGACGAGTTGAGCCAGCGCACCAGAACGACAACCGCCGCTCCGCTCGCACCTGCTCTCCCGCCTGCACAGGATGAACGGGCATGCTCACCGGCGAGCTACGTTGAATGCTGCGAACCACCCCGCCTACGCGAGCGGACCGCACAGAAGACGCCGCGACGGCTGGCCCACCCTCGCCTGCGTCCGGTGAACGCATGCGGACACGCAGCGTCTCGTCACGTGGACGAACCTCCCACCCCCGCCTGCGCGGGGAAAACAACATCTGCTCGACCAGATTCTCAGCGGCGCCCGGACCACCCCCGCCTGCGCAGGGAGAACGAGAACCAGCTGGCCCGCTTGGGCGAAGTGGACGGACGACCCCCGCCTGCGCGGGGAGAACAAAGAGTCGCCTCGTTCACCGAGGGCCTGGGTCGGACCACCCCCGCCTGCGCGGGGAGAACGGAAGACCAGCAGTGCACGTGACCGTCATCAGGGTTCTCCCCGCGCGAGCGGGGTTGGTCCGCATCAGAACGAATGTGCGGTGCCGTGCTCCCTGTTCACGCGGAAGTCGGCTGGGACGAGGCCAGCTGGGAGGCAGGGCGGGGCCAGCTTGTAGTTGCCCCTGGGAAAGAGTGGTGGGTCGCGTGGGACTCGAACCCACAACCTACGGATTAAAAGTCCGGAGCTCTGCCAATTGAGCTAGCGACCCTCGTGTGTGGTGGTGCGGCCTCACCGACCTTCGGTGGGTGGTGCTCCTGTCCGATCAGAGTCTAGAGGGCGGTCTGGGCGCTCGCATCCGAGTATGACTCGGGGGTCAGGTGAGGCACAGGGGGGCGGTGAGGGCGTTTCCGACGTTGCTGCGCAGACAGGTGGGGCTGCCGTGACCGAGGTCATCGCGGGTGTCGGGGGTGCGGATCCGGATGGGCGCCCGGGCGGGACGAGAAGGTTTCGGCGGGCGGACGAGCTGGAGGTCGGCGTCGTGGGAGACCGCCCTGGAGCGGGTGGCCAGGTCCGGACGAGCGGTTCGGGGATCCAGCGACCCTGGTGCTTCGGGGCGGAGTCAACGGATCGTCAAGAAACTTCGTGGGCGGACGGCGAAAGAAGAAGAATCCCCTGGTGCGCGGCGACGAATCCATTGCCATCATGGCGGGATGACGATGACGCTTGACGATGCCGACCAGATTCTTCGTGACAACTTCGCGCCCTGGATCCAGGACCTCGGGCTGACCGTGGAGGCGGTGGGGGACGGGCACGCCACCCTGCGGCTGCCGTGGTCGGACCGGCTGGCCCGGGAGGGCGGCAGCCTGTGCGGGCAGGCGCTGATGGCGGCGGCGGACACCGCCACGGTGATCGCGGTCTCGGGCGCGCGCGGCGGGTACGTGCCGATGACGACCGTGCAGCAGTCGACGACGTTCCAGCGGCCCGTCGTCGGCAAGGACGTGCTGGTGACGGTGCGGATCACCAAGATCGGTCGGACGCTGGCGTTCGCGGACGTGACGATGGCCGTCGACGACGTCACCGTCGCCCACGCGAGCACGGTCTACGCTCTGCTGGCATGAGCGACACGGTCAAGGTGGCGGTCCCGGACGGCGAGTTCGACCTGCACGTGTGGGCTCCGGACGGCGGCGGTCCGGGCCTCCTTCTCATCCAGGAGATCTTCGGCGTCGGCGAGTACATCCATGCCGTCGCCGAGGACCTGGTCGGGCTCGGCTACGTGGTGGCGGCGCCGGACCTGTTCTGGCGGCTGCGGCCGGGCTGGGCGGTGCCGCACACCGAGGAGACCATCAAGCAGTCGCTCGACCTGGCGGCGGGTTTCGACGCCGGCAAGGGCGTCGACGATCTGGTGGCCGCGCTGGACCGGTTGCGCGGGCTGCCGCAGGTGTCCGGCGGTATCGGGGCGCTCGGGTTCTGCCTCGGCGGGACGATGGCGCACCTGCTGGCGGCGCGTGCCGACCTGGACGCGGCCGTGTCGTTCTACGGGTCCGGTGTGCCGGACGCGCTGGACGCGTTCGACCGGATTCGGTGCCCGATCCTGTACATCTTCGGCGGGTCCGACCCGTACATCCCGCGTGAACGGGTGGCGGCGGTCGAGGAAGCGGCCGCGGGACGCTCCAACGCGGTGGTGCACGTTCTGGAGGACGCCGGGCACGCCTTCCACAACCGCAAGGCGCCGATGTTCTACCAGCCCGAGCCCGCGGCGCGTGCCTGGCAGCTGACGGAGGAGTTCCTCAGCCGTCACTTTCCAGCAAGGCCCGAGTAGGGTTGGCGCGGTCCCGCGGCGCATCCCACTTGGAGGGGATGGCGGCCCCCATTGTTGCCGTCCTTGGGCGGCCTGCACTGGGCCCTGGCGGTGGAGTCGCTGCGGCTGCGGCTTGGGTGGACGGAGCCGTTCAGGAAGCGGCCCGTCCTTGGTCTGCCAGGAGCCGGGACAGCTCCCTGCGGGACGAAACGCCCAACTTGGGATACGCCTTGTAGAGGTGGTACTCGACCGTGCGGGGGCTCAGGAACAGCTGGGAGGCGATCTCGCGGCTGCTGACCCCGTCGGCCGCGAGCCGCACGACCTGGCGTTCCTGAGGGGTCAGCCGGTCGAGCAGATCGGGTGCGGTGGCGAGCGCGGCCGCGCCGGTCTCGCCGGTCGCGCGCAGTTCGGCCCGGGCGCGTTCGACCCACGGTGTGGCTCGGAGACGTTCGAAAGTCTCCAGGGCGGAACGCAGCGGTGCGCGGGCGTCCGAGCGGCGCCGTGAACGACGAAGCCATTCGCCGTACAGCAGTTGGGTGCGGGCCCGTTCGAACGGCCTGCCGCCGTGTTCGGTGTGGAGGCGGACGGCCTCCCGGTAGTGGTCTTCGGAGTCGTCCAGGAGGGCCCGGCAACGCGCCGCGACGGCCAGCGCCCACGGTTGCCCGCCTGCGTCCGCCCAGCGTTCGAACCGTTTCAGCGGTTCGCGGGCGCGGTCGGGGGTTCCCGCGCGCACCGCCGCCTCCACCAGGTCGGCGTCGGCCGGGACGAGGTGGTGGGCGACTTCTTCGAAGCGGCGCACGGCGTCGGCGTGGCGGCCGAGGCCGAGGTCGAGCAGGCCGAGGACGTACCCGGCGTCCGACGGGGACGCGTCGGCGAGCAGGTCGCGCACGCGCTGCTCGTCGCCTTCGATCGCCGCGACGCGCGCCAGGGTCGCGGCGAGGCGTCCGGCGACTTGCCGCATGCCGATGTCGCGGGCGAGGGCGAGCGCCTCGGCGGCGGTGCTTTCGGCGTCCCGGTGCCGCCCGGCGGCGATCTGCGCCTGGGCCTGGGCCCGCAGGACGTCCGGCAGGGCGCCGACCAGGCCGTTGCCGCGGCAGTACGCGGTGTGGGCGGCGGCCAGTTCCAACGTCGCGTCGTCGTCGCCGAGGATCAGGCTCGCGTAGACGGCCTGTACGCGGCGGTCGACGACGGTGGCGACGGTGTCGGCGCCCGGGGATGCGGCGTCCGCGGCGCGGGTCTCGGCGACCAGTTCGGCGAGCAGGGGCAGGCCGGTGGCGTGGTCGCCGGCGGCGATGCGGGCCAGGCCGTCGACGGCCTTGTCGGGACGGCCCAGTGCGCGCAGCCGTTCGGCGGCGTTCTGGACCAGGGCGACCTGGCCGGCGGTCCAGGCGTGGGCGGCGGCGGTGCGCAGCATCGCCTCGGCTTCGTCGGGTTCGACGTCCGCGGCGTGGTCGAGGAGCAGCTGGGAGGCGGTGTGCGGGTCGCCGCGCTCGTACTCCACGGCCGCACGGACGGCCGCCAGCCGGGCCCGCTCGGCGGGGTCGGGGGCGGACCGCTTGGCTTCCGCGGTCAGCGCCAGGGCGGCCTCGGCGTGCCCGGCCCGCAGGACGGCGGACGCCGCCTGCCGCAGCCGCCGGGCGCGTCCCGGCAGGCCGGGGGTGAGCCGGGCGGCCCGCCGGTACAGGGCGGCGGCGGTGTCGTAGTCGGCGAGTCCTTGGGCCTTGGCGGCCTGTTCCTCCAGCGCGGCGGCGACGTGCTCGTCCGGGGTCACGACCGCCGACGCGCGGTGCCGGACCCGGCAGCCCGGGTCGTCGGCGCTGTCCGCGAGCGCCTGGTGAACCTGCATGCGCTGGGCGGACGGCGCGTCCTGGTAGGCGGCGCTGCGCACCAGGGGATGCCGGAAGTCGAGGGAGCTGCCGGACACCTCCACCAGCCCGGCCTGTTCGGCCGGGGCGAGGTCGTCCAGGGTCACGCCGAGCAGCTCGGCGGCGCGCAGCAGGGCCGGCATGTGCCCGCGTCCCTCGGCCGCCGCGATCAGCAGCATGAGCCGGGTTCGCTCGGGCAGCCCCGCGATCTGCGTGCGGAACGAGGCGAGCACCCGGTCGGCGACCGGCAGCGGATCGACCCCGGTGTCGGGGCGGCCGCGCCGCGCGGCGGCGAACTCGATGAGCGCGAGCGGGTTGCCCGCCGACTCCTGGTAGACCCGGTCGTGCAGGGCGGCCGGCAGGCCCTGGTCGCGCAGCAGCCGGGACGCGTCGGCGCGGGCGAGGCGCCGCGGCCGCAGTTCGGGCAGGCCCGACCCGTCCGTCTCGTCCCGCGTGGCGAACAGCATGGCGACGCCTTCGGCGGTGAGCCGCCGGGCGGTGAACAGCAGCGCGTCGGTCGTGCCGCGGTCGATCCACTGCAGGTCGTCGACGAGGCAGAGCACCGGCTGCTTCTCGGCCAGGTCGGCGAGGAGCGTCAGCAGGGCCAGGCCGGCGGCGAACCGGTCGGCGGGACCGCACTCGCGGGGGGTGCACACCCCGAGCACGGTGTGCAGGGTGTGGGCGTGGACGTCCGGCAGGGCGCCGATCCGCTCCTGCACCGGCCACAGCAGCTGGTGCAGCCCTGCGAACGGGATGTCCTTCTCCGCCTCGACGCCGGTCGCGCGCAGCACGAGCATGCCCGCGGCGTCCTCGGCGGCGCTCTCCGCGGCGCGCGCGGCGTGCTGCAGCAGCGTCGACTTGCCGATGCCCGCCTCGCCCCGCACGACCAGCACGCCGCTGCGGCCGTCGCGCGCGTCGGCGAGCAGCCGGTCGATCTCCGCCAGCTCCGCGTCCCGCCCGTACAACTCGTCCCCAAAGTTCCGTGGCCGACCCCAGAAACCCTACGGATTCGGGGCGCGACCGCCCGCTCCTAGGGTTCTTGGACGTCTGCCGACACCTATTTCATTCCTGGAGACCTTCGTGGACGTGTTGTTCGAGCCCGTGACCATCGGGAAGCTGGAGCTGCCCAACCGCCTGGTGATGGCGCCGATGACCCGCAGCCGCGCCACCGAGGACGGGCGGGTGGTCGAGTCGACCGCCGAGTACTACGCGCAGCGCGCCGAGGCCGGACTGATCATCAGTGAGGGCGTCCAGCCGTGCGTGCGGGGGCAGGGGTACGTGCGGACGCCCGGGCTGCACACGCCGGAGCAGACGGCCGCGTGGCGGGTGGTGACCGACGCGGTGCACGCCAAGGGCGGACGGATCTTCGCGCAGCTCATGCACAGCGGCCGCATCGGGCATCCGGTGCTGTACCCGGACGGCGGCCTGCCGGTGGCGCCGTCGCCGATCGCCTCGGGCGGGCAGCTGTACACGCCGGACGGCATGCTGGACCACCCGGTGCCGCGGGAGATGACGCGGGACGACATCGCCGAGGCGATCGAGGCGTTCGCCGCGGCGGCGCGCAACGCGGTCGAGGCCGGTTTCGACGGCATCGAGCTGCACGGTGCCAACGGGTACCTGATCCACCAGTTCCTGGCCGACGGCAGCAACCGCCGCACGGACGCCTACGGCGGTTCCATCGAGAACCGCATCCGCTTCGCCGTCGAGACCGTCGCGGCCGTCGTCGACGCCATCGGGCCGGAGCGGGTCGGGCTGCGCATCTCGCCGGGGAACCGCCACAACAACATGAGCGAGAGCGACACCGAGGACCTGTACGTCGCGCTGCTGCGGGCGCTCGTCCCCTACAACCCGGTGTACCTGCACATCATGGAGGCCGGAGACCGGAAGGTGACCGAGCGGCTGCGCGCGGAGTGGCCGGGCACGCTGATCCTGAACCCGCATCCCACGCCCGAGTCGTTCCCGGCGAAGCCCGAGTACGGCGCCGCGGCGCTGCGGGACGGGCTGGCGGACGCGGTCGCCTTCGGCGAGCTGTGGCTGGCCAACCCGGACCTGCCCGCCCGGATCAAGGCCGGCGGCCCTTACAACAAGGCGGACCAGGACACCTTCTACGGCGGTGACGACCGCGGGTACACCGACTACCCGACTCTCGAAGGCTGACCGGGCCGACGTCCGTGAACACGCGAGCGCTCCCGGCATCGCCGTGACGGTGCCGGGAGCGCTCGGCGTGGTGCAGCCGAGATGCCCCGTCATCGGCCCTCTCAGCTTGTGTTCGCCTCGGGGTTCAGCGGGCCCGAGGCCGTCTCAGGACCGCGTCGCCCGCGTCCCGCGGGTCCTGACACCCGACACCCCGGCGCCCGCGCCGGGGTCGGTGCTCGTGGTGCGTCCGCGCCGACCGCGCCATGGCACCGCCCTTGACGGGCGGGTGACGGGAGGAGGCGGCGGGACGCGGGGACGCGGCCGCCGGAATCAGTAGCCGGGGCGGACGGCGCCGCTGAAGTGGCGCTTGTAGTAGCCGTTCAGCTTGATCTTCTTGACCCGCTTGCCGGAGCCGGGCGCGTGGATCATGTAGCCGTGGCCCACGTAGATGCCCATGTGGCTCTTGCCTGAGTAGAAGAACAGCAGGTCTCCCTTGACGGCTCCCTTCCAGGAGACCTTGTGCTTGACCGCCCGGTAGATCTGCTGGGTGGTGCGCGGGAGCTTCACACCCGCGCCCTTGCGCCAGGCGCCGCCGGCCAGACCCGAGCAGTCCCAGTACTTGGGACCGGTGCCGCCGTAGCGGTACGGGTCGCCGATCTGCTTGTAGGCGTACTTGACGGCGGCGGCCGCGCGCTTGCGCTGCTTGGCCTTGCGGGCGCTGGAGATCTTCGCGCTCGTCAGGGCCGCCGTCTCGGGGGCGATCGTGATGGCCTGCGTGCCGTGCTGCTGCGTCGGCGTCCTCGGCTGGGCCTGCGCTTCAGGGGCGCGCACCGATCCGGCCGCGACGAGCGCGGCTCCCACCGCGGCGGTCGCGCTGAGCGCCACGCCGCCGGTGAGGGCGGTGCGGAGGCCGGCCTTGGACTCGTTGGTTCGGGGGGTATACAGAACTGCTCCTGACCTCGGTGGTGGCGCCTACCGGGGCAGCCCGCGCATGCGGCGTCGCCGCTGATGCGTCGTGGGATGCCGGGGCCCGGCCCGGTCGCGCCCTGGAGGGGCGCGGCGGCGGCCGTGAGGCCCGCACCGGCTCCGTGCGTCCCGTCCACACGGATTCGGCTCGACGGCGGTCTGCTCGGCGCCGGGCGGCCGGTGTCGACCGGCTCGCGTTCCCGGTACCTCCGGGACAGGGGGCGGCGCCCGCCGCGCGTCGTGAGTGTTCTGTTATCGGCGCGGCGCCGGTGCCGCGCGTTGGAACCGGCATGAAGGTAGCCACGGCTCGGGATATCCGGCAAATCTCGAGTCCTGTCCGGAAGGTTCGGCGCAGGTCCGATCGCAGTCGCGTGGAGCCGTTCTGCCTGCATGAATACGGCGCAGTATTAGCAAATTGTGATCTGAATCACAATTGATCCGGATAGGGAAATCTGCCTTCCGCGTCGGGCGTCTCGAGGGCGTCGCGTGCCGCCGTGGGGTGTCGTGCGGAGGTCCCCCTCGTCTGTCACGTAGCGTAGCGGGTGGGTGAGGTTCGATGGCGCGCTGCGGGCATCTCGTCCCAGCTCCGGGGTGATGCCATTCGCAATGCAATTTGCGTCCTTTACTCTGTGTGATGTCCGTGCGGCTTTGGCGACAGGCAATTGTCCACTCTGTGATAAACCCCACAATGGGACGCTGGAGTTGATCTTTGTGGGGCCGTGCGGCCGTACGGGAGGGCGTGCGAGGTCGTGTCGGGGCGTGCGTGGAGCGGTCCAGTCTGTCGCGCACGGTGACCGTGCGAACACGTTCGCGGCGCCCGCCGGGCGACGGGCGCCGCTTAATTCGCGCTATTCGTCGGTCATCTCGACGGTCGTCGGAGTCATTGGCGGACGCGTGCGATGACCTCTTCCGGCCAATCATGGTTGCGTTACCCGGAGCGTTATTCGGGTGCCATTCAGCTCCACGAGGCCGCCGACGAGTCGACGTACGGGGCGTTCGGCGGCAGCACCTGCTGCCCGGCCGCGTCCCGGCGCGCCGCCGCGTTCGCCTCCTGGCGGTCGCGCACGCACTTGGCGAGCGTGAACGTCGAGGTCGTGACGTAGAGCATGCCGAGCGCCAGGAACGCGCGGACCCACGCCGGCGCCGGCAGGTAGACGATCCCCAGCCCCACCGCGGTGATCGACACCGCGAACGAGATGATCGCCTGGACGAAGAATGCGGTCGTTCCCCTGATCTGCAGCCACGTGTTCATGGGACCCACTGTGGCGTCCGGCGGGGCGCCGCGCCTGAGTACGAATACGGAGGCGATCTACTCAAGTCGCGGACGCCGCCGCACGCGGCACTGATCCTCGCCCGCGATGAGCTCCGCGTCCTGACCGCGGACGACGCCCGTCCCGGCACGGCATGGGACGACCGGGTGCGGGCACTCATGACCGGGACGTAGCGGGCATGACCCGCGAAAGTTCGGGTACCGCGACCTGCACCCGACCCAGGGGACGCTCAGGGGATACGTGTGGAGGACATGCAGGCCAAGGCCGGGCGTCTCGACGCCGACGCGGCCGGACGGCCGGACAAAGCGGAAAGGTCCGGTCCGCAGAGCCTGCTGCGGACGCTCAAGCGCGCGGCCGCCGCGCTCCAGGAGGCGGACGTCGAGTTCGCCCTGGCGGGCGGGTTCGCCGCCTATGTGCACGGCGCCGCGGTCCCGACCCACGACGTCGACTTCGTCGTGCGGGAGCGCGACGTGGACACCGCCGCCGAGGCGCTGGTCAAGGCGGGCATGCGGCGCCGCGACAGCCCGGAGAACTGGCTGGTCAAGGTGTACGACGAGGACCGGCTCATCGACCTGATCTATCTTCCGTCCGGCCGTCCGGTGGACGACGCGCTGCTGGGCCGCGCCGAGGAGCGGACGCTGGCGGCGGTGCGCATGCCGGTGCTGCCCGCCACCGACCTGGTGGTCATGCGGCTGCTGGCGTTCTCCGGGACCTCCTGCGACTTCTCCGACTACCTGCACGTGTGCCGCGCCCTGCGCGAACAGGTGGACTGGCGGCGCGTGGCCGAAGAGACCGCCGAATCCCCGTACGCGTACGCGTTCCTGGTGCTGCTGTCCAGGCTCGGCGTGATCGAAGGGGAGTTCCGATGACCGACGTTCCCGGCTACCTGGCCGCGCACATCCAGGAACGGCTGGCCGCCGTGGCCCACGAGCTGGGCATCCGCGTGGACGTCCACGGCGACGTGGTGTACCTGCGCGGCGAGGTGGTCACCGAGGAGCGCCGCCGCGCCGTCGAGGACGCCGCCCGCGGCGCCGCCGAGGGGCACCGCATCCGCAACGAGGTGTCCGTGGTGTCGGCGCGTGAGCCGGAGGGGGAGGAGACGCTTTCATGATCCGTGTCGCCGCGGTGGGCGACCTGCACATGGGGCCGGAGGTCGCCGGAGCCTACCGCGGGCGGCTGTCGGGGTTGCCCGACCAGGCCGACGTGCTGCTGGTCGCCGGCGACCTGACCCGGCACGGCACCGTCGAGGAGGGGCGGGCCGCCGCGGACGAGCTGCGCGGCGCCGGGGTGCCGGTGATCGCCGTGCTGGGCAACCACGACTACCACTCCGACGCCGACCAGGAGATCGCCGCCGTGCTGCGGGACGCGGGAATCACCGTCCTGGAGGGCGAGGGCGCCGTCGTGGACTGCGGCGGGGTCCGGCTCGGCGTGGCGGGCGGCAAGGGCTTCGGCGGCGGCTTCCCCGGGCGCTGCGCCAGCGACTTCGGCGAGCCGGAGATGAAGGCGTTCGTCCGGCACGCCAAGGACGTCGCCGACCGGATCGGCACCGCCCTGCTCGACCTGGACTGCGACGTGCGGGTGGCGCTGACGCACTACTCGCCGTGCGAGGAGACCCTCGCCGGGGAGCCGCCGGAGATCTACCCGTTCCTCGGCAGCTACCTGCTGGCGGAGGCGATCGACTGCGCCGCCGTCGACCTGGCCGTGCACGGCCACGCGCACCTGGGGACGGAGAAGGGCGTCACGCCCGGCGGGGTGCGCGTCCGCAACGTGGCGCTCCCGGTCATTCAGCACGCCTACGCGGTGTACTGCCTGGACGGTGAGCGCGCCGAGGCCGGCTGCCCGTCGTCCGCCGAGCGCGTGACCGCGGGCTGATCGACCGCTCCCCGGGGCCGCGTCACCGTAAGGCGGGCCAACGTGCAGGTCGCGCGCGGGTAGGGCCGGAACTGTGCGGGTAGTGCGGTCATCGATGCCCCTCCCCGGTCGCCGCTCCGGCGCAACCCGGGCGTACGGTGCGCTATCAGGTGCGCGGGACGCGCGCCCGGCGGGACGGGCCGACCATGACCCGTCCCGTGACGCTTCGCTAACATCGGCCCGAACCAGATTCGGTCCCTGACGTAAGGTGCTGCTTATGGACCTGAACGGAGTTTCCGCAGTCGTCTCCGGCGGTGCGAGCGGCCTCGGCGCGGCCACCGCCCGGGAACTGGCCGCCAACGGGGTGAAGGTGGTCATCGCCGACCTCCAGGAGGACAAGGGCAAGCCGCTGGCCGAGGAGCTCGGCGCCATCTTCGTCAAGACCGACGTGACCGACGAGGCCCAGGTGCAGGCCGCGGTGCAGGCCGCCGTCGACAGCGGCGCTCCGCTGCGCGTCATCGTCAACAGCGCCGGGATCGGCTGGGCCGCCCGCACCGTGGCCCGCGACGGCAGCCCGCACGACCTGGGCGCCTTCGAGACCGTCATCCGGGTCAACCTGATCGGCACCTTCAACCTCATGCGCCTCGGCGCCGCCGCCATCGCCAAGACCGACCCGGTGGACGAGGACGGCCAGCGCGGCGTCGTCATCAACACCGCGTCCATCGCGGCGCTGGAGGGGCAGACCGGCCAGGTCGCCTACTCGGCGTCCAAGGGCGGCATCGTCGGCATGACCCTGCCCGCCGCCCGCGACCTGTCGGCGATCGGCGTGCGGGTCAACACGATCTGCCCCGGCATCATCGACACCCCGATCTACGGGACGGGCGAGGCCGCCGAGGCGTTCAAGGCCAAGCTGTACGCCCCGGTGCCCTTCCCCAAGCGGATGGGGCGGCCCGCCGAGTTCGCCCACCTCGTCAAGGCGCTGATCGAGAACGACTACATGAACGGCGAGGTCATCCGCTTCGACGGCGCCATCCGCTTCCAGCCGAAGTGAGGAACCCATGAGCCAGGCCGCATCCCCCGAAGGGGGACAGAATCCCGCGTCCCCCGACGACGTGCTGCTCACCGAGGAGGACGGCGCCGTCCTCACCATCACCATCAACCGCCCGAAGGCCAAGAACGCGATCAACGGCGCGGTCGCCCGGGGCATCGCCGCCGCGATCGAGGAGCTGGACTCGCGCAAGGACCTGTCGGTCGGCATCCTCACCGGCGCGGGCGGCACGTTCAGCGCCGGCATGGACCTCAAGGGCTTCCTCGCCGGCGACAACCCGATCGTGGAGGGCCGCGGGTTCGCCGGGATCGTGGAACGCCCGGCGGCCAAGCCGCTGATCGCCGCGATCGAGGGCTACGCGCTGGCCGGCGGCTGCGAGGTCGCCCTGGCCTGCGACATGATCGTGGCCTCCCGCGACGCCGTGTTCGGGCTGCCCGAGCCGTCGCGCGGGCTGGTGGCGGCGGGCGGCGGGCTGCTGCGGCTGCCGCGCCGCATCCCGTACCACATCGCCATGGAGATCGCGCTCACCGCCGACAAGTACCCCGCCGAGCGCATGGCCGAGCTGGGGTTCGTCAACCGGCTGGTCGAGCCCGGGCAGGCCCTGGCCGCCGCCAAGGAGCTGGCGCGCAAGGTCGCCGAGAACGCCCCGCTGGCGCTGGCCGCCACCAAGAAGATCATCGTCGAGTCGGCCGACTGGTCGCAGGAGGAGGCCTGGCGCAGGCAGGGCGAGATCGTCATGCCGGTCTTCGCCTCCAAGGACGCCCAGGAGGGCCCGGCCGCCTTCGCCGAGAAGCGCAAGCCGGTCTGGAAGGGCGAGTGACCCGGCTCCGATAGCCCTCGGGACGCAGCCCTCGGGACGCCCGGACGGCGCCGCGCCTCCGGGCGTCCCGCGCGTTTCCGCCGCGATCCTCGGTGAACGGTCAGCGCGCGTTCAGGTTGCCTTCAGCTTGGCTTGTCACCCTCTGCCATGATGGACGAGGGGGACGTGGCAGTGGCTGAGCGTACGCCGAACACCGCCGCGGGCGGCGGCCGGGCGCCCGAGGCGCGGCTGCTCGTGGTCGAGGACGAGCCGAACATCCTGGAGCTGCTGGCGGGCAGCCTCCGCTTCACCGGCTTCGAAGTGATCACCGCCACCAACGGCGCCGACGCCGTCCAGGCGGCCCAGCGGCACCGTCCCGACCTGATCGTGCTCGACGTGATGCTGCCGGACTTCGACGGGTTCGACGTCGTCCGGCGGCTGCGCTCGGGCGGCGCCCGCACCCCGGTGCTGTTCCTGACCGCGCGGGACGCCGTCCAGGACCGGATCAAGGGCCTGACCATCGGCGGCGACGACTACGTCACCAAGCCGTTCAGCCTGGAGGAGGTCATCGCGCGGATCCGCGCGGTGCTGCGCCGCGTCCGCGACGGCGTGCCGCAGCCGACGCCGCGCATGGTGTTCGCCGACATCGAGCTGGACGAGGACAGCCACGAGGTGTGGCGCGGCGGCAAGCCCGTCCAGCTGTCCCCGACCGAGTTCAAGCTGCTGCGCTACTTCATGGCGAACGCGGGCCGCGTGCTGTCGAAGGCCCAGATCCTCGACCACGTGTGGAACTACGACTTCCGCGGGGACGCGGGCATCGTCGAGTCCTACGTCTCGGCGTTGCGCCGCAAGGTCGACAACGTCGAACCGCGGCTCATCCACACCCTCCGCGGTGTGGGCTACGTCTTGCGCATGCCCCCCAACGCCGAGGGCTGATCGGCATGTCCGCCTCCGCCCCGCCGCCGGTCCCCCGCCGCACCCCGGCGGACGACCATGCCCGAAACGGCGACGACCCCGCGCCACAACCCGGCAGGCCGCAGCATGCCGACGGCTCGGCCGAGTCCAGCGGCGGTGGCTCGGCGGGTGAAGCACGTCCCTGCAAGGCGCCCAGAGCTGAGGCCGGTGGCCGGCAGCCGGGGGATACGTCGCGGCGTGGCGGCGAGGCGTCGGGCGGCAACGGGGCTGCGCCTGGCGAGTCCGTGGGATCGGGCGGCGTGGCGTCGGGTGCGTCCGCCGGCGAGGCTCGGCAGGGTGGGGGCGGGGCCACGCGGCCCGACGGAATCGCCCAGGTCGGAGGGGCCCTTCCCGGTGGCGCGGGGTATTACGAGCCCGTGCGGACGGCACCCGGCGGGTACGGCGAAGCGGGTCCGGGGTGGGCGGCGAGGCTCGGCGACCGGCTGCGCCGGCTGGCGGCGCGGACGTCGCTGCGCGTCAAGCTCGTCGCCGGGATGCTGGTGCTCGTCACCCTGGGGCTGACGGTGATGAGCGTCGCGTCGGTGTGGGTGCTGCGCGAATACCTGATCGGCCGGGCGGACGTGCAGCTGAACGCGGCGGTGGAGCAGGCGATCGGCCAGGTCGTCCCGCAGCTGCGGCGGCCCGCCGCCGACATCGGCATCCGGGTGCCCAGCGAGATGTACGCGCAGGTGCGCAGCGCCGACGGGGAGATCCTGGACGAGGAGACCGCGTTCGGCGAGCGCGGCACGCCCCGGCTTCCGGCGAACCTGGACGGTCGGATGAACAGGCCGTTCACCGTGCGGGGCTACGGCGGGTCGGGCGCGAGCTGGCGCGTGCTGGCCGAACCGCTGCCCGGCGGGTCGATCCTGGTCGTCGGGCTGAGCCAGGACGAGCTGGAACGCACCGTCGGACGGCTCATCGCCATCGACGCGACCATCGGCGTGCTGGTCGTGGGCGTGCTGACGGGCGTGGGCGTGTGGGTGGTGCGCGCCAGCATGCGGCCGCTCGCGGCGATCGAGCAGACGGCCGGGGCGATCGCCGCCGGAGACCTGTCGCGGCGGGTGGCCGACGCCGATCCGGGCACCGAGGTGGGACGGCTCGGCAGCGCGCTCAACACGATGCTCGCGCAGATCGAGGCGGCGTTCCGGGCGCGCGCGGAGTCCGAGGCGGCCGCGCGCAGGTCGGAGGAGCTGGCGCGGCGCTCGGAGGAGCGGATGCGGCGGTTCGTCGCCGACGCCGGCCACGAGCTGCGCACACCGCTGACGGCGATCCGCGGGTTCGCCGAGTTCTACCGGCAGGGGGCGGTCCGCTCGCCGGAGGAAGTGGACCGGTTGATCGGCCGCATCGAGGACACCGCGTCCCGCATGGGCCTGCTCGTGGAGGACCTGCTGCTGCTCGCACGGCTGGACCGGCAGCGTCCCCTCGAGCGCCGTCCCGTGGACCTGCTGGCCGTCGCCGCCGACTCCGTGCAGGAGACCCGGATGGTCGCCCCCGACCGCCAGATCGAGCTGTCGGTCAGCGGGGAGGTGGCGTTCCAGGTGAGCGGGGACGAGGCGCGACTGCGCCAGGTCCTCGGCAACCTGCTCACGAACGCCGTCACGCACACGCCGCCCGGAACGCCGGTGGAGGTGCGGCTGCGTCCCGGCGCGCTGCGCGGCGCCCCGGCGGCGGTGCTCGAGGTCGCGGACGAGGGACCCGGCCTCACCCGGGAGCAGGCCGAAAGGGTCTTCGAGCGCTTCTACCGGGTCGACCCGGCCCGAGGCACGCAGACGCGCAGCAACAGGCACGCCGGCACCGGCCTCGGCCTGGCGATCGTGGCGGCGCTGGTGGGCGCGCACGACGGGACGGTCGAGGTGGACTCCGAGCCGGGCCAGGGCGCGGTGTTCAGGGTGCTGCTCCCGCTCGCCCAGGATTAGCCGTTCCGCGCGGGCGCTGGGCGAAATTCAAGCGACTATTCAGGGTGCGTTCAGGTTCGTGGGATTTCATGGCGGCCACAGGGCGCCCTCCGGACGGCTGCGGCCGCTGACGGGGGTGTGCGCCCTGGCCAAACGCCGCCGTGACCGGGAATCACGCGCGCCCGCCCGCCCGCTCGGATTTCCGGTCACGGTCATTCTTAATTGGTCGCCATCGCGGGCCGAGAGGCGTTTTCAGGTGACTTTCAGGCAGGGGTCAGCGACATTCCAGGGCGGTGACGCATCCTCAATGACAAGTGGAGCGACAGGGGGGATGACATGAGCGCCGACCAGCCGAACCCCGCCCCGCACGGGGAGTGGGGACAGGGGCAGCCGACCCCGCAACCGCAGCCCGGTCCCGAGGCGACCGACCCGCGTGGGCAGACGAGCGCGCGGCAAGGCGCGCCGGCGGGACAGCGGCTCGGCCCGCAGGCCGGTGCACGGCCGCAGGACGGACCGCACCCGCAGTGGCAGGTGCCGCACTGGACCCCGCACGGGACGGCCATGCCCCCGGCGCCGCAGCCGGCGTCGGCGGCGGGCCGTGCCTGGTGGACGGCGCGTCGCCGGCTCGCGGCGCTCGCGGCGGCGGCCGCGCTGGCAGTGGGCGCGGGCGCCACCGGGGCGGTGACCGCGCTGGCGCTGTCCGGTGAGGACACGGTGTACGCCAGTCCCACCGCGGTGTCCGGGACGTCCACCGGAAGCGGGACGACGACCGCGCAGGTGGCCGCGGCCGTGCAGCCGAGCGTGGTGTCCATCCGGGCGCAGACGGACATGGGGCAGAGCACCGGAGGGTCCGGGGTCATCCTGCGTTCCGACGGTGTCATCCTCACCAACGCGCACGTCGTCGAGGACGCCGCCGCGCTGAGAGTGAAGTTCAGCGACGGCAGGACCGCCGCCGCCCGCGTGATGGGCGCCGACTCCGACCGCGACATCGCGCTGGTCAAGGCGGAGGGGGTGTCCGGGCTCAAGCCCGCGACGCTCGGCGACAGCGACGCGCTGGCCGTCGGGGACCCGGTGCTGGCCGTGGGCAGCCCGCTCGGCCTGGACGGTTCGGTGACGTCCGGGATCGTCAGCGCCCTCGGCCGCACGATCCAGGAGGACGACGCGCCGGACGGGCCGCAGGGCCTGCCGCCGTACCTGCGCCGCCAGCTGTCCCGGCAGCAGAGCACGGTCATCGAGAACGCGATCCAGACCGACGCGGCCATCAACCCCGGCAACTCGGGCGGCGCGCTGGTCAACGCGGCCGGGCAGGTGGTGGGCGTCAACACCGCGATCGCCACGTCCGGCGGCGGCTCCGGCAACATCGGCGTCGGATTCGCCATCCCGATCAACGACGCCAAGAAGATCGCCGACCGGATCCTGGCGAACGTCGGCGTGTGACCGCCGCGGCGGAGGTCGGCGGGTGCCGGACCGCCGCGCCGCCCCGGTGTCGTCTAGGGGGTTCGACCCGGGTGCGGTGCGGCATAGGGCAGCGGCCGCGTGTTCCGGGTGGGGGCTGGAATCACGCGGCCGCTGCGCCTGTCTCCGGGGCGGGGCGTCGTCGATCGGGCGCCGGGCCTGTGTGGGGCAGGGCGAAATTGAGACGACACGTCCTGGGACGAGTGGGGATAATCGGGCGCATGCCCGAGCAGATCCGCGTCCGCGGCTCGTTCTCCGTGCCGGAGACCGAGCTGAGCTGGCGCTTCTCCCGCGCCTCCGGGCCGGGCGGGCAGCATGTCAACACCAGTGCCACCGCCGTGGAGCTGTCGTTCGACGTGGCTGGGTCGCCGTCCATCCCCGAACCGCTGCGGCGGCGGGCGCTGGAGCGGCTGGCCGGGCGCCTCGTCCGCGGCGTGCTCACCATCCGCGCCGAGGAGCACCGGTCGCAGTGGCGCAACCGGGAGGCCGCCAAGACGCGCCTGGCCGCCATCCTCGCCGAGGCCACCGCGCCCCCGCCCAAGAAGCGCATCCCCAAGAAGGTGCCGCGCGCCATCAACGAGCGCCGTCTGGAGAACAAGCGCCGCCGTTCGCAGATCAAGCGGGAACGCTCGGCCCGCTGGTACTAGCCGCGGCCGACCCGGGAGGCGCGATGGAGATCGCGTCCTGCGGGCTCCTGCGGGACGTGACGCGGCGCCGGACGCAAGAGTGACGCGGGAGAGTTACGCGGGCGCGGAGCGGATGGCGCGCAGGGCCTCGCGGCGGGCCTCGCCGGACAACGTGTCGATGTACACCTCGCCCCGCAGGTGGCCGCATTCATGCTGCAGGCAGCGAGCGAAGTAGCCGGTGCCCTCCACGCGCACCGGCCTGCCCTTGACGTCGACGCCCTCCACCACGGCGTGGCTGAAGCGGGGAGTGTCGAACCGCAGGCCGGGGAGCGACAGACAGCCCTCGGACTCCACCAGCGTCTCGCCGTCGGCGACCACGAGCACCGGGTTGATCACGTGTCCGACGTGCCGGCGGTCGCGGTCGTCGAGGCAGTCGTAGACGAAGATCTGCTGGGCCACCCCGATCTGGTTGGCCGCCAGACCGGCGCCGTCCGCCTGGTACATCGTGGCGAACATGTCGTCGACGAGACGGCGCAGCGCGGCGTCGAACGTCCGGACCGGGTCGCACTCGGTCCGCAGCACCGGGTCGCCGAGCCGCCTGATCGGCCGGACGGTGCCCCGCCCGTCGCCTCCGCGGCCGCCGCGCCGCGCGTCAGGGATGTCCGCCGCCTTGCCCATGCGGCGATCCTACAAAGCGCGACGGCGCCCCGCCGAGCAGCGGAGCGCCGTTGCGACTGTGCGACGCGCCTGGTGCGGAGGCCGTGTTCCGGTGCGTCCCGGACCCTCTCGGCGGGGCGGATCAACCCTGGTCGAGCGGGCCCCGCCCTGTCTGCGGCGGCACCTGGCCCGGGCCGGGCGCGGGCGCGGGGCCGCCGGGCCGCGCGGCGGAGTCGTCCGCCCGGGTGGGGGAGTGCGGCGGCGGGGCGGCCTTGGCCTGCGGCGGCACCGGCGCGTCCACGACCGTGGGGTCGGGGTCGGTCTTCTTCAGCGGCGGCGCGGCGGGCGCTGGGGACGAAGGAGCCGACGGGGACGACGGGGCCGAAGCGGACGGCGCCGAGGACGGCGCCGACGACGGGGCCGGCGACGGGGCCGGCGACGGGGCCGGCGACGGGGCGGCGTGCTTGGCGGTGCCGGTGCTCGTGCCGCCGGCGGACGGCGCGGCGTGCTTGGGGGCGGGCTTGGCGGCGGGGGCCGACGCCGGGGCCTTGGCGGCGGGCGCCTTGGCCTGGGAGGACGCGGCGGCCGGGGCGGGCTGCTTGCGCTGCGGCGTGACCGGCTTGACCGCGTCGTCGACCATCTTCTCCAGCGGCCCGGCCTCGTTCTCGGCCGTCAGCAGGCGGTTGAGCGTCTCGCTGATCTCGGTGAGCCGCTGCAGCGCCTGGGTGTGGTTCTTGGTGAGCTGGTTGAGCCGCGCGGTGGCGCCCTCGTTGATCACGCTGGCGCGGCGTTCGGCGGCGGTCAGCGTCCGCTCGGCCTCCAGCCGGGCGCTGGTGACCGTCTGCTCGGCCTCGGACTTGGCGGCCGACAGGATGCTGTCGGCCTCCTTCTTGGCCGCCCCCAGGACCTGCTCGGCCTTCTCCTGCGCCTGGGTCACGTCGCGGTCGGCGCGGGCGCGGGCGTCGTCGATGATCCGCCGGGCCTCGTTCTCGGCGTCCTTGCGGATCTCGGCGCCCTTGGCCTCGGCCTGGGCGACCTTGTCCTTGGCCTCGTCCTCGGCCAGGTTGATGATCTGGCGGAGCCGGTCGGACAGGTCGTCGCCGGTGGGCTTGCGCGACTCGCGCAGCTCGGCCATCTCGCGCCGGGTGCGCTCGACGTCGTCCAGGGCGCGGGCCAGCCGCGCCTCCAGCTCCTGGATCTTCTGCTGGCTGCGCGCGATGTACTCGTCGACCTGGCGGCGGTTGTAGCCGCGCATGACGATCTCGAAGTTCTCCTCGCGGAGGAGGTTCGGCAGGATTTCCGCTTCGTTGCTCATGGTGCCTTGGGGGGTCGTCGCCGGGGTGTCACCCCGTCGGGTTCGGGGACTGCACGGGCTGCTTCGTCCTCACGCGTCGTGAGGGGCGGGGCGCGACGTCGCTATGGGTAGGGAACGTCAGGTTCGACTCTTGTCCGCTCCACCCCATTCGCGCAACCGAAACGCCTAGTCTCGCTGCGGTTTCTTGCCCCGCGCCGCATCGGCGCGCCGACGGCTTCCATGGAATTCTCCCGCTTTGTCCGAGGTGCCGCGTCACCGGTCCCGGGACGGGAGGGGCCTACCATCGGCGGCATGAGCGAGGCCAAGAGGTATGTCGGGACGTTGGGCGAGGACGCGCCGCGCATTCACCCGGAGGCGTGGGTGGCGCCCGGCGCGGTGGTCGTGGGCAAGGTGACGCTCGGGCGGCGGTCGAGCGTGTGGTACGGCTCGGTGCTGCGCGGCGACGACGAGGAGATCGTGGTCGGCGACGAGTGCAACATCCAGGACCTCAGCTGCCTGCACGCCGACCCCGGCATGCCGGCCGTGCTGGAGGACCGGGTCAGCCTCGGGCACAAGGCGATGGTGCACGGCGCCCACGTGGAGACCGGCTCCCTCATCGGCATCGGGGCGATCGTGCTGAACGGCGCCCGGATCGGCGCGGGCACCCTGGTCGCGGCCGGGGCGCTGGTCCCGCCGGGCAAGAAGATCCCGTCCGGGGTGCTGGTGGCGGGGGTGCCGGGCAAGGTCGTCCGGGAGCTCACGGACGACGACAGGCTCGTCCTGCAGTACACGCCCGACACGTACATGGAGAAGGCCCGCAGGCACAGCACCGCCACGTGGGAGTGAGCGGCCCTACTCCTTTTTCTCTGCGCTGCCCCTGTTTCCGCGCTGTCGGTCCCGCCGGGTTCGGTTTCGTACGCTGAGGCGGCTCTGGCCTGCCGTTTCGGTACTCGACGGCATTCGTCGGGCGGTGGCGGCGCCCCCATGCTGACTACGATGACGGCGTGGTGTGGGGACCGGGCTATGGCAGTGCTCCGCCGCCCAGCCCCCCGAGGGGGGACGATCCGTTCACGGCGGCCGAGCGCGACACGAGGGCGATGGTGGCCGCCGGGTGGTGGGCGTCGGCCCCTCCCCAGCAGCGTCAACACGCCCTCAGCTGTCGGGTGCTGGTCCTACCGGACGGCACCCGATGGCTGTTCGGGGCATGGGCGCGCTGGTACCGCCTGCACCCGTCGGACGGCCAGTGGTACCTGTGCCCCCCGCCGCGCACACCGCAGGTCCGCATGGCGGCGCGTCCCGCCCAGTACGCAGGCGTCGGGCCGATGCTTTCGCTGCCGCCCCACGTCATCCCGGCGGGGCCGGACTTCTCCTATGAGGCGCCTAAGGCGCAGCCGTTCATCCGGCGCTCCTTTCTGCCCGAACTGACGTCGCGGATGCGTTCGACGGTGGAGGCCGCCGCCGCGCTGCCCGTCGTCGAGTACCCGCACCAGTGGCGGCAGTTCACTCCGCAGACGCCGTCCACGGTCGCCGCCGCCTGGGGCGTGATGCTGTGGTGCGCGCCCGCGCCCGTGTTCGACGCGCGCATGGACGACAAGCTGCTCGACCTGTGGCGTCCTTACCGCGCCAAGCCGCTGCCGCAGGTGGACGGGCCGCGCTGGTTCACGCCCCCGCCGTTGGAGTCGCTGGCCGGGCTGTATGCGGAGCGGCTCCGGGCCAGCCGGGTGGACGCGGCCGTCGTCGTCCTGCGCACGATGTGGGCGGTGGCGAGCGCGCTGCGCGACGACCCGCGCTTCCAGGTCCGCGCCGACGCGCTGCTGGCGATCCTCGAGGCGACGCTCAGCAATCCCACCGTCGACTACGACGTGCTGCCGTACGGCGACCAGGCCCTCGTCCAGCAGTGGCTCACCCGCTGCCCCACGCATCTGGTGCCCGCGTTGCGCGACGAGAGCTCGCCGGGCGACAACTTCCGCCACGCCTTCTACAACCTGGCCGAGGTCGTGGCGCACCTTGTCGGGCAGCCCACCGACCCGGCCTACATCGAGCCGCGTCTGGTGGCCGCCGCGTTGCTGGCCGCGGATCTGAACGTCGTCCGCCGGGACGTGGCCGCGAACATCATCCCTTGGCTCGACCCGGAGATCCGGTACACGGTGCAGGCGGTGCTCGACCAGCAGGGCCATCCGCTGCG
This sequence comes from Actinomadura viridilutea, assembly GCA_003001795.1. GTDB lineage: Bacteria > Actinomycetota > Actinomycetes > Streptosporangiales > Streptosporangiaceae > Spirillospora > Spirillospora viridilutea. The sequence continues at coordinate 74,399 of PVNI01000009.1, forward strand.
CCGCCTGTGGCCCCAGGACCTGCGCCTGCGCGAGCCGTTGCGTTCGGCGGCGTCCCAGGGGGACGACGCCGAAACCCTGCTGGCCGCGATGTACCAGCTGGATCTGGCGTGGTGCAGGCTGGCCGGAGGGATGCCCGCGCGTCCCCGCGGTTTCCCGGTGCCGAACGCGGTCATCGCCAGAATCATCGGACGGCATCGCGTGCGCGCGACGGCGGGGGCGCCCACGGCGGCGCCGTCGTCGTCCCCGGCGGAACCGTCGCATGACCCGTCCTTCAGTCCGCCGCCGTCCTTCGGCCCCATGACCCCCGCGAGTTCGCAGGCCCAACCGGGTCTTCCCCCGGGGGCGGGGTCAGAGCGTCTCACCGGGCCGAGTCGGCCCGACCGGCCGTTCGTGCAGCCGCCCGCCCATGCCGACCGGGGAGAACGGCGCGGCATCGACCAGATGCAGCCTGCCCCCAACATGGCCTATGCGCCTCCTGAGCCCCCGGCGTTGGCCGCGGGGGAGGAGGGAGACCGCGTCGACAACGCGATGCCGCCGTACACCGAGCTCGGGTTCCAGCGTCCCGGCATGCCCGGTCCCGCCGCTGGTCCCGCCCGTCCGCCTGGCCAGGGCGGTCCTTCAGGGGGCGCTGCGGGAGTCCACGACATGCCGGGCTACGGCGCCCCCGAGCAGTCGCCGGACAGGCCGTCCCAGGAACCGCAGCCTGCCTGGCCGCAGCAGTACGAGGCGGCTGAGGCCGGCCAGTCGCCTGGTGAGCCGCAGATGGGGAGTGCGGCTCCGCCCTACACGGCGCTTGGTTTTCAGCGTCCGGGGATGCCGGGTGCACCGTCTCCTGGTGCCGTCGGTCCGTCGCCTGGTGAGGCGGCGGCCCAGCCGCCCGCCCCTGAGGGGCCGCCCATGCAGGCCGAGCAGCCTGCGCCGCAGGGGCCGCCCCGTACGCGCATCCTCAGCGACGACGACCTTCAGGGCGAGGACGGCCGGCACCAGGAGCCGCCGCGGCCGTCCGGGGACGGAGACGGGGACTCCGTCGGCTCCGGGACGCGGATCATGTCCGAGACCATGGTCGGCAGCTTCGACTTCCTCGAGGACACGCCGTCGCCGGAGCGCCCCGTCCACGAGATCCCCCCGCCGCGCGTCTCGGAGGACCGGCGCGTCCTGGAGCGCTACGGCATCAGCTTCGTGTGCGGCACGCAGGACGCGGGCGAGCTGCTCGACGAGCTGCGCGCACAGGTCGAACAGCGGACCGGGAGGAAGGCCGCCGGGCCCGGCGACCTGGAGGCGGATGCCACCCGCGTGGACCATCCCGGCGGCGCCCCGGTGACACGTGTCGACCATCCGTCGTCGTACGAGGCGACACGCGTGGACGGGGGAGCGGCGTCCGGAGCCGGCATGCCGAACGTGCTGCTGGTCGGCAGCCCCCACACCGGTCAGCGGCGCCTGGCGCGGATGATCGCGCTCGCGCTCGCCGAGGCCGGGCTGGGCGACGGCGCCATCCGCGCCGTCGACGCCGAGGACGTCCGCGACGCGCCCGCCGAACGCACCGCGGACCTGCTGGTCCGGCCGGGCCCGACGATCCTGTTCGAGCGGCTGGACGCCGCGATCGAGGCGGCCCCCGACCCGGCGTCGGTGGTCGCCGCCGTGCGCCGCACCCGGCTGAGCCCGGCCGCGGGCGCGGCGCTGATCGCCACCTGCGACCCCCGCGCGTTCCGCCGCCTGCGCGAGGACCACCCCGCGCTGGTCGAGGTGTTCCGGGTGTTCCGCCTGCCCGACCTCACCGGGCTGGAGCGCCGCATGACGCTCCTGCACGTGCTGGCCGAGGAGCGGCGCGTCACGCTCGGGGCGTCCGCGCTGGAGGCGGCCCGCGAGGACCTCGAGCGGCTGCGCGGGCCCGGCGACCTGGTCAACGCCCGCCTGGTGGAGGCGTATCTCGACCAGGCGTGCCAGCGGCACCTGGAGCGGGCGGGCGGCGCGTCCCGGGACCGGCTGGTGCTCACCGCCGAGGACTTCGCGGGCGTCGCCGAGGACATCGAGCCCGCGCTGCGTCCGCCCGGCGACGTCGACGGCTACCTGCGGCGGCTCGACGCCCTGTACGGGCTGGACGGCGTCAAGGAGGCGGTGCGGGAGCTGCTGGAGGAGGCGGAGATCGCGGCCGAGCGGGCCCGGCACGGGGTGCGCGGCCGGGTCGACCACAACCTGATCTTCGTGGGGCCGCCCGGCAGCGGCAAGACGACCGTGGCCGGCCTGGTCGGCGGCATCTACGCGGCGCTGGGACTGCTGGACGCCGGGCACGTGGTGGCGTGCCGCCCGGTCCATCTGGCCGGACGGGACGCGGTCGACGCCGAGAACCGCGTGCAGGCCATGGTGGAGCAGGCCATGGGCGGCGTGCTGCTGATCCAGGAGGCCTACCGGCTGGACCGCGCCCCGGCCGTGGTGAACGAGCTGATGCGCTGCATGGCCGAGCGCCGCGACCGGTTCATGGTGATCTGCTCCAGCCCGGAGGCCGAGATGGAGGGCTTCCTGGCGGGCAACCCCGCGTTCCGCGAGCGGTTCGGCCGCGTCATCGAGTTCGAGGGCATGGACGACCGCGACCTGGTGCGGCTGTTCCAGGACTACGCCGAGCGGGACCTGTACGTCCTGGACGAGGAGCTGCGCGTCGAGCTGCTGGCGCGCTTCGAGCGGCTGCGCGAGGACCCGTCGTTCGCCTACGCCCGGACGGTGCGCGAGCTGTTCGAGCAGACGGTGGCCCGGCAGGCGGCGCGGCTGGCGGGCGTCGACGTCAACGCCGCGACCGTGGCCCGGCTCACCGTCCGGGACCTGCCCGAGACGCCGCTGCAGCGGATGATGGGGGACCTGCGCCCCGGCGGATGACCATGCCCCCGTCACCCGCCCGCATGTCCGGAAATGGGGCGGATTGGTGGGGAATGTTGCGCATCATCCCTGTGGTCCAGGGGAAGACCGGGCAAAGAGAGTGGCCCCGGAATGGCCCGCTTGGGTCATGTGCCGCCAGGGCTCGGACGCGTAGCCTCGACGGTGGGTGCGGGGAACGAACGGAGGTGGACGCGGTGCGCCAGCAAGATGTCGACCTGCGCGTCCACGACCGTGTCGCGCTGGACGAGATCGAGCTCTACGCCGAGATGCTCAGCGCGGTCGCGGCCGCCGAGCGGCCGCTGACGCTGGCGGAGATCGACGTGGTGCTCGGCCTCCGTCCCGACGAAAGCGGTCGTCGCGAGTTGACGCCACAGGACTAGGCAGGACCGGCCCGCACGGGGGCGGGCCACCGCAGACCGGAGATGCGCCGGGGCCGCGGGGCGGCCCCGGCGCATCCGTGTCCGGAGCGGGTGCCGCGAGCCGCGCCCCGTCGGCCTGGGGCCGCCATGGGTCGGGGCGGGGCCGCCCCGCGCTGAGGACGACATCGGACGATTCGCCGAAACCGGGGTGTAACCAATCTCACGCGGAGGCCGTGCTCCGGGCCGCCGCGCCCGCCCGTCCGCGGCCCCGGAACGATCCATCCGCCCAGTTGGGGGCCCTCTGGCGGGGGTGTGCACCTCTTGATCTCGGGCATCTTCCAGGTGAGAGGATGGGGACCGGCAGGCGAAGGGGGGGCGAGGTTCTTTTTACCGCTGGTTGCCCCTACGATCCTCAGCGGACCGTTCCGGCACTTCAGGAGTACGACGTGCGCTTGCGTCTCACGCCGCGTGAGGACAGCTTCTACGACATGTTCGCCGATTCGGCGAACAACCTGGTCACAGGTGCCAGGCTGCTCGTGGAGCTCATCAGCGACGGCGCCGATCGGGAAGGCATCGCGGAGAAGCTCCGCGCCTGCGAGCACGCGGGCGACGAGTCCACCCACGCGATCATGCGTCGGCTGAACGAAACGTTCATCACGCCGTTCGACCGCGAGGACATCTACCGCCTGGCCTCCACCATCGACGACGTCATGGACGCCATGGAGGAGGCGGCCGACCTCGTCGTCCTCTACAAGATCGAAGAGTTCCCCAAGGGCATCGTGCACATGGTGGAGGTCTTGGAGCGGGCCGCCGAGCTGACCGCCGAGGCCATGCCGCGGCTGCGCTCGATGAAGGAGCTCAACGAGTACTGGATCGAGATCAACCGGCTGGAGAACCAGGGCGACCAGGTCTACCGCAAGCTGTTGGCCACCCTGTTCGGCGGCGATTACGACGCGCTGACCGTGATGAAGCTCAAGGAGGTCATCGACCGGCTGGAAGAGGCCGCCGACGCCTTCGAGCACGTGGCCAACACCGTCGAGACGATCGCGGTCAAGGAATCATGAGCGCGGTCGGCAATCCGGAGGCGGCGCTCGCCGCCAAGGAGGCCGAACCGGGCTCTGAGCCTTCGCTGGCGGAGCAGGTGCGCCGGGGGCCGCACCGGTTCTGGCTGCTGCTGCCGGTCGGGGTCGTCGCGGTCATGCTGGCCGGGGCGCTCGGCCTGCGCCAGGACGCCCAGACGGCGGTGCTGATGCTGGTCGTGGCCGTGGCGCTGATCTTCGACTACACCAACGGCTTCCACGACGCGGCCAACGCCATCGCCACGTCGGTGTCGACGCGGGCGCTGACGCCGCGGGCGGCGCTGCTGATGGCGGCCGTCATGAACATGGTGGGCGCGTTGCTGGGCGTGGAGGTCGCCAAGACCGTCAGCGAGGTGATCACCCCGCCGAGCGGGCTGCACGGCCTGACCGTGGTGGCCGCCGGGGTGCTCGGCGCGATCACCTGGAACCTGATCACCTGGTACTTCGGGCTGCCGTCGTCGTCCTCGCACGCCCTGATCGGCGGCGTGGTGGGCGCCGGGCTGGCCTCGGCCTCGTCGGTGAACTGGAGCAGCGTCGTCGACAAGGTCGCCGTCCCGATGGTGGTGTCGCCCGTCGTCGGGTTCTGCCTGGCGTACCTGGTGATGGTGGCGATCCTGTGGATCTTCCGGCGGGCGCACCCCAGCCGGGTGGGGCGCCGCTTCCGCGTCGCCCAGTCGCTGTCGGCGGCGTCGATGGCGCTCGGGCACGGTCTGCAGGACGCCCAGAAGACCATGGGGATCATCGTGCTGGCGCTGGTCACCACCGGCCACTCCACCGGCGACACGGTGCCGCTGTGGGTGATCGTGTCGTGCGCGGGCGCGCTGTCGCTGGGCACCTACGCGGGCGGGTGGCGGATCATGCGGACGCTGGGCCGCCGGGTGATCGAGCTGGACCCGCCCAAGGGCTTCGCCGCCGAGGCGACGGCGTCGATGATCCTCTACGCCACCGCCTACGTCTGGCACGCTCCAATCTCCACCACCCACACGATCACCTCGTCGATCATGGGGGCGGGCGCCACCAAGCGGCTGTCGGCGGTCCGCTGGGGCGTGGCGGGCAACATCGTCACCGCCTGGGTCCTCACCATGCCGATGGCCGCGGCCGTGGCCGCCGTCGTCTACTGGATCGTCCACTTCTTCGGCGCCTGATCCCGGGCGCCCCTCGGCCTTCCGTCACCGCCGCGCCGGACTCATCGGTGCGTCCGAGCGCGCCGCGGCGGGACGGCGCGGGGCCGGCTTGCGGGCGGGGCCGCTTCGAGCACGCGGGGCAGCGTGCCGGAGCGGCCCCGCCCGATGCGTCTCACTGGCCGGAGATGCGGTCCAGCGCAGGCGGGGAGATGGGGGAGTTGGCCTCGAGGTAGGCCTGGAAGGCGTCCAGGTCGACGGGGCCGAGCACGAGGTCCTGGCCCTCGGTGAACACGGTGAACCCGTCACCGCCGCCGAGCAGGAAGTTGTTGGCCGCCACCCGGTAGGTCGCCTCCGGGTCCACCGGCCGCCCGTCCACCGTGATGTCCGAGACCCGGTCGCCGATCGGCTTGGAGCGGTCGATGGTGAACCGCAGCGTGGCCGACGGCTGGAGGATCTTCTCGCCCGCCGACGTCCACTGCTGTTCGAGCAGCCGGTCGAGCTGGGCGCCGGTCAGCGTCACCACGCCCATGACGTTGCTGAACGGCTGCACGGCGAACGCCTCGCCGTAGGTCACCACGCCGTCGCCCTCGGAGCCGGACGCGGCGTAGGTGAGGTCGGCGCGCACGCCGCCCGGGTTCATCAGCGCGATCTGGGCGCCCTGGTCCTTCATCGCCGCCAGCTGCGCGTCGGCGATCACGTCGCCGAGGGCGGTCTCCCCGGCCGGGGACGGGGTGCGGGTGAGGTCCGCGGTGATCCGCCCGATCGGCTTGTTGGCGACCTCCGACACCCGCTCCTTCCAGGTCTGGACGAACTTCTCGATCGCCGGGTCGGGCGGCACGTCCCGGGTGACGACGTGGTTGTCGCCCCTCAGCGACGAGCGGACCACGTCGCCGGTGCGGCGGTCCACGCGGAAGTCGACCTGGGTCACCACGCGGCCGAACGACGACCCGGACGAGTACAGCCGGGGCCGCCCGGCGGGGTCCTTCACCGAGCACACGTACTGCTGGTGGGTGTGCCCGGCCAGCACCACGTCGATCTCCGGGTCGGCGTCGCGGGCGATGCGGGTGCCCGCGCCGGGGGTCACGCCGCACGCGTCGGGCCGCTGCCCGGACGGCGTCTGGTCGCCCTCGTGGACGAGCAGCACCATGGCGCGCACCCCGCGCCGCTTGAGCTCGCGCGCGGCCCGGTCGGCGGCGGCGACCTCGTCGTCGAACCGCAGCCCCTGGACGCCGGACGGGGTGACGATCGACGGGGTGGTCTTGGTGACCACGCCGATGAACCCGACCCGCACGCCGTTGATCCGGCGGATCGTCCACGGCCGGATGGCCGGCTTGCCGGTCTTCTCCTTCAGCACGTTGGCGCCGAGGTAGTCGAACCGGGCGCCCTTCCACCGCCCCGCGGGCGAGCAGCCGTCCTCGGGGTGGCAGCCGCCGTTCTGGATGCGCAGCAGTTCCTTGTAGCCCTCGTCGAACTCGTGGTTGCCGACGGCGGAGGCGGTCACGCCGACCTTGCCGAGGAACTCCACCGAGGGCTCGTCGTGGTAGGCGGCCGAGATCAGCGGGGACGCGCCGATCAGGTCGCCTTGGGCGACGGTGAGGGTGTTGCGGTCGGCCAGGCGCTTGAGGTGCGCGGCGATGTAGGCGGCGCCGCCGGCGGGGACGGACGCGCCGCTCTCGTCCACGGCCGTTCCCGAGCTTCCGGAGGGGGGTTCGAGGTTGCCGTGGAAGTCGTTGAGCGCGAGCAGCCGCACAGGGGCGGAGGGCCCGGGGCGGGCGGCGGCAGGCTGCGCCGCCACGCCCACCGCCAGGCCCGCCAGCGCGCAGGCCAGGGTGATACGTCGTCGGATCATGCCGGGCACGGTAAGCCAGCGGGACGTCCAGGTACAGGCTGCTGAGTGACGTTTCCATGACGGTTTCGCAGGCGGTCCCCTCCGGCCGGGCGGGACGGACGAACCGCCCACCGCGCCGCATACCCTGTGATCATGAGCGGTGTGACGGTGCGCCCGACGCTGGCGGAAAGGGAGATCGCCGAGGTCGCGGCGCTGGTCGCGGCGGCCGAGGAGCACGACGGCGTGGGGCCGCTGTCGGAGCACGCGCGGCTGTGGCTGCGCCGCGCCGACCGCGCGGCGGGCGGACCCGCCGACCCCCGCGCCCTGACGATCGCCGCGGACGGCGCCGTCGTGGCGTACGCGCACCTGGACCCGGCGACCGGCGACGAGGGAGCCTCCGCCGAGCTGGTCGTCCACTCCGACCACCGGCGGCGCGGCCACGGCCGGGCGCTGCTGCGGGCGCTGCGCGAGGAGGCCGGCGGCTCCCTGCGCGTATGGGCGCACGGCGACCTGCCCGCCGCCGCGCGCCTGGCCGCGTCCGAGGGGATGGCGCGCGTGCGCGCGCTGCTCCAGATGCGCCGTCCGGCCGCCGACCCGCTGCCCGAGCCGCGCCTGGCGGACGGCGTGCGGCTGCGCGTCTTCCGGGTCGGCCAGGATGAGGACGCGTGGCTGCGGGTGAACGCCCGCGCCTTCGCCGACCACCCGGAGCAGGGCGCCTGGACCCGGGACGATGTGCTGGAGCGCGAGCGTGAGCCGTGGTTCGACCCGGACGGCTTCTTCCTCGCCGAACGCGACGGCGCGCTGCTCGGCTTCCACTGGACGAAGATCCACCCGGACGGGGTCGGCGAGGTGTACGTCGTCGGCGTGGACCCCGCCGCGCAGGGCCTCGGCCTCGGCCGGGCCCTCACCGTGGCGGGCCTGCGCCACCTGCGCGACCGCGGCGTCCCCGAGTTCATGCTGTACGTCGACGAGTCGAACACCGCGGCCGTGCGCCTGTACGAATCGCTGGGTTTCGCTCGGTATGCCGTGGACGTGATGTACGGCGCGTAGCAGTCCTCGCCGGACGCCCGGCGGCCGTTCCGCATGGCGAATCCATCGCCGCGGCCTGCGGCGTTTACCCGCCGTCCATGCCCAGTCGAGGCAGTCTTTTTGACTTCGCCTGACCCGGTTCACCTGTCGTTCACCTTCTCCAGGGTGACTGGACACCTCCTCTGCCTAACTTCTCCCGCGACGGTGACCCCATGGGCCCGGACGATCCGCCGGCGCGCCGGCGGACGCGACGGGGCGGGTGGTCGGGTGAGACCAGAACGGGGGGCGCCGCCCGACGACTAAGAGGAGATTCGACCGGTGAAACACGGTTCTCGGTTGGCCGCCCTGGGCGGCGTGGTGGTCGCCGGGGCTCTCGCCCTGAGCGCGTGCGGCAGCGACGACAACACGACCGCCACCGCGAGCAACGCACCCACCGGCGACATCGACTGCGCCACCGGCACGATCAACGCGGCCGGGTCCAGCGCGCAGAAGAACGCCATGGAGGAGTGGGTCAAGCAGTACACGGCCGAGTGCTCCGGCACCCAGCTGAACTACAACCCCAGCGGGTCGGGCGCGGGCATCAAGGCGTTCACCGACGGCCAGGTCGCCTTCGCGGGATCCGACTCGGCGCTCAAGCCCGAGGAGGCCGCCGCCGCCAAGCGGCGCTGCCAGGGCGGCAACGCCGTCAACCTGCCGATGGTGGTCGGCCCGATCGCCGTGATCTACAACCTCGACGGCGTGGACGGTCTGCAGCTGTCCCCGCAGACCGTCGCCGGCATCTTCACCGGGAAGATCAAGAACTGGAACGACCCGGCGATCGCCGAGGAGAACCCCGGCGCCTCGCTGCCGAACACGCCGATCAAGCCGGTGTACCGGTCCGACGAGTCCGGCACCACGGAGAACTTCACCAAGTACCTCAAGGCGACCGCGCCCGACGTGTGGACCGCCGAGCCCGCCAAGAAGTGGCCGTCCATCGGGGCCGGGCAGGGCGCCGCCAAGTCCGACGGCGTCAGCAGCCAGGTGAAGAGCACCGCCGGCGCCATCTCCTACGTGGAGATGTCGTACGCGGAGAACCTGAAGCTGCAGACCGTCAAGATCAAGAACGGTGCCGGCGAGTACGTCGAGCTGTCGGCCGACAGCGCCTCCAAGGCCCTGGCGGGCGCCAAGCAGGTCGGCACCGGCAACGACGTCGCCCTCGAGCTCGACTACGCCACCACGACGCCCGGCGCGTACCCGATCGTCCTGGTGACCTACGAGATCGCGTGCGAGAGGGGACTGCCCGCCGAGCAGGCGAAGTTCGTCAAGTCCTTCCTCACCTACACCTCCAGCGCCGACGGCCAGAAGGTGCTGACCAGCGTGGGCTACGCGCCCGTCCCGCAGGAGGTGCTGAGCAAGGTGCAGGCGTCCGTCAAGGCCCTCTCCTGAGCCCCGAATCCAGCGACCGCAGCCCCGCCGCCGGCGACCTCGGCGGCGGGGCACGCCTGGGTTGCGCCGATGGGGTGCGCCGAAGTCCAGTGAAGGAGGAGTCCCCGTGACCACCGACACGGGCGTCAGCACGACCGCCGCGGCGGCCGGCGGCCGCGTCCGCGACGCGGCGATCGGCACCGGACGCGCCGGCGACAAGATCTTCGCCTCGGCCGCGCGGGGCTCGGGGATCCTCGTGCTGGCCCTCATGGCGGCCATCGCGGTCTTTTTGATCTGGAAGGCGATCCCCGCGCTGCAGAAGAACGAGGCCGCCTTCCTCACCAGCGAGGAGTGGAATCCCAACGCTCAGCCGCCGCGGTTCGGCATCGCCCAGCTCGCGTTCGGCACCGTGGTCTCGTCGCTGCTGGCGCTCGCCATGGCGACGCCGGTGGCGATCGGCATCGCGCTGTTCATCTCCTACTACGCGCCGCGGTCGGTGGCCGGGCCCCTCGGCTACCTGGTCGACCTGCTGGCGGCGGTGCCCAGCATCGTGTACGGGCTGTGGGGCCTGCTCGTGCTGGCGCCGCGCATGGAGGGCGTGAGCGGCTTCCTCAACTCCGCGCTCGGCTGGATCCCGCTGTTCGGCGGCGACAGCCCCGGCAAGAACTCGATCTTCACCGCGTCCGTGGTGCTGGCGATCATGATCCTGCCGATCATCTCGTCCATCTCCCGCGAGGTGTTCCTCCAGGTGCCGCGGGCGCACGTGGAGGCGGCGCTGGCGCTCGGCGCCACCCGCTGGGAGATGATCAAGCTGGCGGTGCTGCCGTACGGCCGGTCCGGCATGATCGGCGCCGCCATGCTGGGCCTCGGCCGGGCCATGGGCGAGACGATCGCCGTGGCCATGGTGCTGACGTTCGTGCCCGGCATCAACTGGCACATCCTCGAGGACGGCGGCACCACCTTCGCCGCCAACATCGCCAACAGCTTCGCCGAGGCCACCGAGACCGGCCGCGGCGCGCTCATCGCCTCCGGGCTGGTGCTGTTCGTCATCACCCTGATCGTCAACATGGCGGCGCGGGCCGTCGTCGCCCGCCGCAAGGAGGACGCGTGAGCACCCTGACGACCCCCTCCGGCGACCGGCCCGCGCTCGGCGGCTCGATCGGCGCGGTCTCCGCCGGACGCAAGATCAAGGACCGGATCGTCCAGGCGCTGGTGTACCTGGCGTTCGCGCTGGCCGTCGTGCCGCTGCTGTCGGTGCTGTGGACCGTGCTCTCCAACGGACTGGAGCGGCTGGACGGCACGTTCTTCTACTACTCCATGAACGGCGTCGGCGGACGCGACGAGGGCGGCGGCGCCTACCACGCCATCGTCGGCACCCTCGAGCAGGTCGCCCTCACCAGCGCGATCGCCGTGCCGATCGCCGTGCTGACCGCCGTCTACCTGGTGGAGTACGGGGGCGGCGGCCGGCTCGCGCGGGCGGTCGGATTCTTCGTCGACGTGATGACCGGCATCCCGTCCATCGTCGCCGGGCTGTTCGTGCTGGCGCTGTGGCTGCTCACCCTCGGGTTCGGCTTCTCCGGGTTCGCCGGGTCGCTGGCGCTGACCATCCTCATGATCCCCACGGTGGTGCGGGCCACCGAGGAGATGCTCAAGCTGGTGCCGAACGACCTGCGGGAGGCCTCCTACGCCCTGGGCGTGCCGCGCTGGCGCACGGTGTGCTTCGTCGTGCTGCCCACCGCGCTGCCCGGCATCGTCACCGGCGTCATGCTGGCCGTCGCCCGGGTCATGGGGGAGACCGCCCCGCTGCTGCTGACGATCTTCTTCACCAAGGCGATCAACACCAACCCGTTCGAGGGGCCCCAGGCCGCGCTGCCCACCTTCATCTGGGAGCAGGCCGGCGACCCCAACCAGGCGTCCATCGACCGGGCGTGGACCGGCGCGCTGGTGCTCATCCTGCTGATCATGCTGTTCAACCTGGGCGCGCGGCTGCTCGCGCGGATGTTCCGGACGGTGAGCCGCTGACCGTCCCGCCGGGCGGCGCCCCGACCGCGACCCCGCCGCGCGCCCCGACCGCGGCACGAGACCCGATAGGAGCGAATCCCCCATGGCCAAGCGGATCGAAGTGTCCGGACTGCACGCCTACTACGGCGGCGTCCACGCCATCGAGGACATCTCGATGACCATCGAGCCGCGCTCGGTGACCGCCTTCATCGGGCCTTCGGGCTGCGGCAAGTCCACGTTCCTGCGCACCCTCAACCGGATGCACGAGGTGATCCCCGGCGCCCGCGTCGAGGGCAAGGTGCTGCTGGACGACGAGGACCTCTACGGCCCGGACGTCGACCCGGTGGCGGTGCGGCGGGTGGTCGGCATGGTCTTCCAGCGGCCCAACCCGTTCCCCACCATGTCGATCTACGACAACGTGGCCGCCGGGCTGAAGCTGAACGGGGTGCGCCGCAAGAGCCGGCTGGACGACATCGTCGAGGAGTCGCTCAAGGGCGCCAACCTGTGGAACGAGGTCAAGGACCGGCTGAACAAGCCCGGCGCGGGACTGTCCGGCGGTCAGCAGCAGCGGCTGTGCATCGCCCGCGCGATCGCCGTGCAGCCGCAGGTGCTGCTGATGGACGAGCCGTGCTCGGCGCTGGACCCGATCTCCACGCTGGCGATCGAGGACCTGATCGCCGAGCTGAAGAGCCGGTACACGATCGTCATCGTCACGCACAACATGCAGCAGGCCGCCCGGGTCAGCGACCGCACCGCGTTCTTCAACATCGCCGGCGTCGGCAAGCCCGGCCGGCTCATCGAGATCGGCGAGACCAGCAAGATCTTCACCAAGCCCGAGCAGAAGGCCACCGAGGAGTACATCACCGGCCGCTTCGGCTGACCGGCGGGGCGCCCGGCCTGCGGGGCCGCCGGCCCGGGAGCGGTCGGCGCGCTCCTCGAGGGGCGCGCCGTGCCGCGAGGTCAGGACGAGGTCGCGACGGGGTCAGGAGCGGACGGGGGCGGGTTCTTCGGACTCCCCCGGGCGGTGGTCCGGAACGAAGCGGTAGCCGACGTTTCGGACCGTTCCGATCAGCGACTCGTGCTCGGCGCCGAGCTTGGCGCGCAGCCGCCGGACGTGCACGTCCACCGTGCGCGTGCCGCCGAAGTAGTCGTATCCCCACACCTCCTGGAGGAGCTGCGCGCGTGTGAAGACCCGCCCCGGATGCTGGGCGAGGTACTTCAGCAGCTCGAACTCCTTGAAGGTCAGGTCGAGCACCCGGCCGCGCAGCCGCGCGGTGTAGGTGGCCTCGTCGATGGTCAGATCGCCGCTGCGGATCTCCCCCGGCACGTCGTCGGCCTCGGCCGCGGCCGCCGCGCGGCCCACCGCCAGCCGCAGCCGCGCCTCCACCTCGGCGGGGCCCGCAGTCTGCAGCAGAACGTCGTCCAGCCCCCACTCGGGGCTCAGCGCGGCCAGGCCGCCCTCGGTGACGACCGCGAGCAGGGGGCAGTCCAGCCCGGTCGTCCGCAGCAGCCGGCACAGGCTCTTGGCCTGCACGAGGTCGCGGCGGGCGTCGACGATCACCACGTCGGCGGGCGGAGCGTCGATCAGCGCGGACGCCTCCGCCGGGGCGACGCGCACCGAGTGCAGCAGCAGCCCCAGCGCGGGCAGGACTTCATCGGAGGGTTCCAACGCGTTGGTCAGCAAGAGCAGGTTGCTCAAGTGCCGCCTCCTCGCCCATAAAAACGACAAGGATCCAGGCTCGCGACCCTCCGCCCCGGCCCTGCCGCCGGACTGGAGGCGGGTGGCCAAGGCGTTCGTACGAACTCCACGGCCCCATCGCCCGGATCCCTAACCACTCAAGAATATCCGAGGGGGCCTCGGCGGCAACGGCGAACCGATGCCCGCCCGGCCGGCGACGGCCGCGGGATGGAATCATCGGTGCCGGGAACGCATGTCCTCGCGGAACTCGACGGCTGGTGACCATGGCCAAGGGAACGATCAGGTACTGGGCGGCGGCGAAGGCGGCGGCCGGGGTGGAGCAGGAGCCCTACGAGGCCGCGACCCTGGCCGAGGCGCTCGCCGCGGCGGCCGGGCGGGACGGCCGCGGCGCCGACTTCCGGCGGGTGCTCGCCCGCAGCTCGTACCTCATCGACGGCGACCCGGTCGGCGCCCGGCCCCACGAGACGGTGACGCTGCCCGAAGGCGGCGTCGTCGAGGTCCTCCCGCCGTTCGCGGGCGGCTGACCCGCGGCGTCCCGCCGGGGGCGTACGCGGGCGCTCCGCGAAGTCATTCCGCAGAGCGACGGGACGCACCACGGACAAACGGCATTATCGTGGGGCGACCGTACCGCCTGCCCCCGCGCGGGGACCCGAGGAGAGGCATGCGCAAGCTACTGGTTGTATTGCTCTTCCTGGCCGTGGTCGTGGGCGTGCTCGGCGCCATCGCCGATCCCATCGCCCGCAACCGCGCCGAGGACGAGATCGGCCGGCGGGTGGCGGCGCAGTACGACCTGTCCACGCCCCCCGAGGTCACCTTCCACGGCTTTTCCTTCCTGCTGCAGGCCCTCACCGGCGAGTACAAGGGCATCGACGTCGACCTCGGCCGCTGGACCGAGCGCGGCGTCACCGTGCACGACGTGAAGATCGAGATGCGCGGGGTGGAGGCGCCGCTGTCCGAGCTCGCCAAGGGGTCCGCGGCCGACGTCACCGCGCGGACGGCGACGGCCTCGGCGGTGGTGCCCTACGACGTGATCAGGAAGCGGGCGCCGCGGGAGGTGCGGCGCATCGCCCCGCACGGCGACGACCTCGAAGTCGAGCTGGCCGGGTCGATCGCGGGCTTCCCGGTGTCCGGCAGCGCCGTCCTGCGGGTCAAGCCGACCTCCCGCGGCATCGCGATCTCGCCGGTGTCGGTCGGGGCCGGCGGCGGCCTGCAGGTGCCGCTCGGCGTGCTGCGGCAGCAGCTCACCTGGACCGTGCCGGTCACCGAGCTGCCCGTCGGCTCCCGGATCAGTGAGATCGAACCGACGGCGAGCGGTCTGCGCGTGGCCGCGACCGCCGAGAACGTCCGGCTCAACGACCTGCGCAACAGCTGAACGCCGCCCGCCGCCGGTCCGGATGAACCGATGAGGGACCCGGGACGTGAAGGTGGTGTGGGTCCCACGGCGGATGAGGGGTTGCTGCGCGCCCTCTACAGAGAGCACGGTGGTCCCCTCCTCGGCTACGTCCTGAGGCTGACCGGCGGGGACCGCACACAGGCGGAGGACGTCGTCCAGGAGACGCTGCTGCGCGCATGGCGGCACCCGGAGGCGCTGGTGGGGCGCCCCGTGCGGCCGTGGCTGTTCACGGTGGCGCGTAACCTGGTCGTGGACGCCCACCGCGCCCGCCGCGCCCGTCCGCCCGTGACCGACATCGACGAGCAGGCCGCCGCCACCGCCGGGTCGGACGACATCGACCGGGCGCTGGAGTCGTGGACGGTGGCCGAGGCGCTGGCCGACCTCAGCCCGCAGCACCGGGCCGTGCTGGTGGAGACCTACTACCGGGGCCGGTCGGTCGCCGAGGCGGCCGAGGCGCTCGGCATCCCGCCCGGCACCGTGAAGTCCCGGACCTACTACGCGTTGCGGGCGCTCAAACTCGCATTGGAGGAGCGGGGGTTGGCGCCATGAACGAGTGCGCGCAGGCGCGGGCGGCGCTCGGCGTGTACGTCGTCGGCGCGATCGACGCCGCCGAGCGCGGCCGGCTGGAGGCGCATCTGGAGACCTGCCCGGCCTGCCGGGACGAGCTGGCCGGGCTGGCCGGGCTGCCCGCGCTGCTCGGCCGGGTCGACGAGACGCAGATCACGCAGGCCGCGGGCCCGCCGCCGGAGCTGCTCGACTCGCTGCTGGCGCGCGCCGCCGAACAACGGAAGGGACCGCTCCGCCGCCTCGCGGGCGGGACGGGGCGCCTGCGGTGGGCGCCGCTGGCGGCGGCCGCGTGCCTGATGTTCCTGGCGGGCATGCTGTTCGGCGGCCTGGTCAGACCGTTC
This sequence comes from Actinomadura viridilutea, assembly GCA_003001795.1. Classification (GTDB taxonomy): domain Bacteria; phylum Actinomycetota; class Actinomycetes; order Streptosporangiales; family Streptosporangiaceae; genus Spirillospora; species Spirillospora viridilutea. Next base: position 90,092 of record PVNI01000009.1, read on the forward strand.
GGCGACGGACGCCCCGCGGCCGAGCGGACGGTCACCGCCGTGCCCCGGCCGACGGACGCGACCCCGCCCGCCGTGCGGCTGGCCGCCTCCGACCCGCGCTCGAAGATCGACGCGTACGTGATGCTCTACGACAAGAAGTGGGGCACCAAGGTGGAGCTGTACCTGGCCGGGGCGCCGCGCGGGGCGCGCTGCAAGTGGTACGCGGTGGCCAGGGACGGCCGACGCGACCCGCTCGGGAGCTGGTACGTCGCCTACGGCAAGGGATACGGCCGGTACGACGCCTCCACGATGTTCCGGCGCGAGCAGATCTTCTCGTTCGAGATCGTCACGGTGCAGGGGAGGCCGATCCTGACCGTCCGGGCGTGACCGCCCGCCCGCGGGGTCCGGGTGCGGCGGAAGAACCGGGGCCGTGCGACGGTTGTGTCGTGACGATGTCCGTCGAGGGAGCCGTGGCCGCGGCGGCGGTGCTGGCGGCCGCCGCCGTGATCGGGCTGGTCCGGCGGCGGCGCGACGGCGTGTTGCGCGCGAGGAAGGGGGCCGGGCGGGTGGACGAGCGTCTCGGGGCCGCCGATCTCGGGGCGGAGCTCGGCGAACGCGCCACGCTGGTGCAGTTCTCGTCGGCGTTCTGCGCCCCCTGCCGCGCCACCCGCCGGATCCTGGGCGAGGTGGCCGCCATGGTCGACGGCGTCGCGCACATCGAGATCGACGCCGAGAGCAACCTCGACCTGGTGCGCCGCCTGGGCGTGGTGCGCACCCCCACGGTGTTCGTGCTGGACGCGTCCGGTCGCGTCGTGCGCACCGCCACCGGGCAGCCCCGCAAGGCCGACGTGATCGCCGCTCTGGGCGAGGCCATCCCGTGACCGCGGCCCCGACTGTGTACTGAAGGTCACGTTCCCTGTTGTTTTCGTGAGCGACACGGCGCTGACCTGCGTCAAAAGAGATGTCACTGTCTCGACAGCCGAGACAGATGTGACAGGGCGCCGATCGGCGGCTTACCATCGCTTCGTGCGTTACCGGACAGAGCAGCTGCTCACGAAGCGTCGCGCGGTCGACTTCTGCCGCGTGGCCACCGCGCTCTGTCGTCTGGCCTGAGGCATCCAAGCCCACATCCGCCCCCGAGCGCTCCACTGGATCTCGTTCGACTCGTCGTACGCACGCCTCCTCTTCCGCCGGGAGCACCCCGATGCAGGTTGACCCGCGTGGGCAGCGTTGGGCCGCAGCCGTCACCACGGTGGTGCTGGTCGCGGTGTTGGTGACCGCGAACGTGTGGTTGCTCGCCTTCCAGGCCGCGGTGTTCGCCATCGCGACGCTGTTCGGAGTGCGACGGAGCCCGTATGCGCTGCTCTTCCGGCTGCTGGTGCGTCCCCGGCTGGGCCCGCCACGGGAACTGGAGCCCGCCGGTCCGCCTAGATTCGCTCAGGGCGTAGGCCTGGCCTTCGCCCTGGTCGGAACGGCCGGGTACGCCACGGGGATCGGATGGCTCGGCATGGGCGCGACCGCCTGCGCGCTGGCCGCGGCGTTCCTGAACGCGGCGTTCGGGTTCTGCCTCGGCTGCGAGATGTACCTGCTGGTCCACCGTTTCATTTCGAAGATCCGCTCCGACAGGGAGGTTCCCGCATGAGCCGTTCCGACGTCCTGGTGGACGCCGACTGGGTGGAGGCCCACCTCGACGACCCCGGCCTGGTCCTGGTCGAAGTCGACGAGGACGTGTCCGCCTACGACAAGGGCCACATCCGCGGCGCCGTCAAGATCGACTGGAAGACCGAGCTGCAGGACCCGGTCCGCCGCGACTTCGTGGACAAGACCGGCTTCGAGCAGCTGCTGTCGGACAAGGGCATCGCCAACGACGACCTGGTGATCCTCTACGGCGGCAACAACAACTGGTTCGCCGCCTACGCGTACTGGTACTTCAAGCTGTACGGCCACGAGAAGGTCCGCCTGCTCGACGGCGGCCGCAAGAAGTGGGAGCTGGACTCCCGCGAGCTGGTGACCGACGTGCCGCAGCGCCCGAAGACCGAGTACAAGGCCAAGGAGCAGAACCTGGCCATCCGCGCGTTCCGCGACGAGGTCGTCGACGCGATCGGCACGAAGAACCTCATCGACGTGCGCTCGCCCGACGAGTTCACCGGCAAGCTGCTGGCCCCCGCGCACCTGCCGCAGGAGCAGGCGCAGCGGCCCGGCCACGTGCCGACCGCGCGCAACATCCCGTGGTCGAAGGCGGCCAACGACGACGGCACCTTCAAGTCCGACGAGGAGCTGCGCAAGCTCTACACCGAGGCCGGCGTGGACCTGTCCAAGCCGGTCATCGCCTACTGCCGCATCGGTGAGCGCTCGTCGCACACCTGGTTCGCCCTGCACGAGCTGCTGGGCCTTCCCGACGTGAAGAACTACGACGGCTCCTGGACCGAGTACGGCTCGCTGGTCGGCGTGCCGATCGAGCTCGGCGAGGCCAAGTAACACCCCCGGCCGAGACCGACTCGGCCGCGACCAGACCGCCCGAGCCGCGCGGCGGCCGTGCCCGCCGTGTCCCGGAGATGTGGAGGAACCCATGACCACCCAGGGCTGCGCAGCGCCCGCGCAGACGGCGCATCTGCCCGCCACCGTCGACCTTTCCAACGAGGCCGTCATCCAGGGCAAGGTGGTGACCCGTGACGGCGCCCCCGTGAGCAGCGCCTACGCCCGCCTGCTGGATTCGACGGGCGAATTCACCGCCGAGGTCGTCACCGGCGACGAGGGCGTGTTCCGGTTCTTCGCCGCCGACGGCGACTGGACCATCCGCGTGCTCGCCGCGGGCGGCGTGAGCGTCGACACCACCGTGACCGCCAAGACCGGCCAGGTGGCCGCGGTCGAAGTCGCCATCTGAGTCCGGCCGGGTCGCAAGCGATCTCCAGGACCCCGACGTCAGCCCAGGCGGGACGTCGGGGTCCTCGGCTTTTCAGGCGCCGGACCCCGGGGCGCCCGGCTGGGCGGGCGGACCGCCCGGCTGCTGCGGCGAGGGGAAGGGCTGCGGCGCCGCGCCCGGCTGGGGCTGCTGCGGCAAGGCGGGACCCCCGGGCCCCTTGCCCTGTGCGGCACGAGCGAAGTCCTTCCAGGACGGGCCCCGGTTGGTCGCGTAGGCGACGGCGCACCCGGCCAGCGCGACCGCCGCGAATCCGAACGCCATGACGAACGACATGGCGATCCTCGTGCCGGCCTCGTTCCGGGCGATACCCGATTCCCGGATGGCCTGCTCGCGGTAGTAGCACCCCAGGTCGGTGTCCCGGCCCGTTCCGCAGTTCGGATCGTCGCCTTCCCACTCAGCCGTGGCGGCCACCAATGTGATGAACGCGAAGACCCCGCAAAGGATCACGGAGATGATTGACAATGCGGCGCAAACGCCGGCCCCATGGCTTTTCGGCGGAACGTTCATGCCAGGGCAGATTACCGACGGTCTGATTTTGGGTCATCCCGCGTTTCGGTAGCATCCACGGGATGCCCGAACTGTCCGCGCGTTCCCCCATTCTCCTGCCGTGGGCGACGCTCAAGCTCGCGGCGCGGTTCGCCCTGCCGCTCGCGCTGTGGTTCACCGTCGGCGAGTTCCTGCGGTACGGGGTGATGTACGGCGGCTACCGCCTCGGGCACCTCAAGGGCGCCGCGGCCTCGATCGCCCCGCTGATGACGGTCAGCCTGCTGGTGATGATCTCCCTGACGGTCGCGGTGGCGATGGTGCACTGCGTCCGGGAAGGGCTGGACGTCGTGTACGCCCGGCGGCCGAGCGGCGACCTCACGCCGTGGGCGGTGGGCAACCAGGAGTCGATGGTCGAGGCCCTCAGCCGGGCCATCCTGCCGTTCATGGTGTTCTACACGGCGTGGGGCCTGCACAGCGAGGACGCCCGGGAGTTCGTCAACATGGCGCAGAGCCGGGGGTTCGCCGAGGGCGGGCTCGACGGCCAGCTCGAGGGCCTGGGCATGCTCATCACCCTCGAACGGCACGTGCCCCTGGCCATCGGCCTGACCGGGGGGTTCTTCGTCCTCAAGGTGGCGTTCGAATGGCTCGTGCAGCGGCGGCTGACGGGCTCCACCGCCGTCCTGCTCGCCTTCCTGGAGATCAATTTCGCCCTGTTCGGCATCTTCACCATCGACCACCTGCGCAACGAGGCGGGCGACTGGATCGCCGACCGGCGCGCCTGGAGCTGGGTCGAGCAGGTCATCGGCGACGGCCTGGAGCTGTGGGATCCGTTCAAGCACGCCGTGCTCGGCTCGCTGATCTGGCTGGTGATCGCCGGCGTGGTGCTGGGCCTGGACGCCCGGGACGAGCAGGTCGTGCTCGGCCGCGGCCGCACGGCCCGGCGGATCGCCCGCGCGGGCGGCGTCGGCCGGACCGGCAGCCCCCGGGAGATCGCCACCCGCGGCATCCGGGAGCTGTGGCTGCCCGCCTGGTACGGGCTGCGGCTGGTGCGCCGGTCCGGCGTGGTGCCGTTCGGGGTGTTCTGCGTGCTGTTCACGGGGCTGGACGTCGCCGAGCGGCTGGCGCGGCGGCAGGTCTACGAGCTGGTCGGCGCGCATCCGGCGGTCTGGTGGGTGCCGCGCCTCACGCTCATCGGCTTCGGCACCGCCCTGGTCTTCCAGATCCTGCGGATCTGCCTGCTGGCGGCCGCGTTCAACCTCGTGCTGGCCAGGGTCACGATGCGAACCGCAGCGAAGGCAGCGGTCCCTTCGGGTGGGACGCCGCCGACGGCAGAACTTCCAGCGTCACCGTCTCGGCCTTGACCCGGGGCACCACGCCCCGCACGACGATCATCGCGGTGGCGCCGGCGCGGGGCGGGGACGACGGCAGCGCCGTCGCGCTCCAGATCCGCCCCTCGGCGTCGCGCAGCCGGTAGGTCATCCCGCTCGAGCCGACGGCCTTGGCGCCGGCGGGCGTCAGCGGCCTGATCGCCACCACCATCCGCACCTCGGCCGCGTCCGGCTGCGGGTTGAGCGGCGCCGGGCCGACCGTCCGCCGGACGAACAGCCACCGGGTCTCGGCGAGCGTGCCGACCTTGCCCTTGGCCACCACGGTCGGCTTCTCCGGACGCTCCAGCCGCTCCTGGATGTTGCGGGTGTCGTCCAGCCAGCGCACCCCGATCAGCGCGGGCAGCAGCGCCGCCAGCGCCATCGCCTCGAGGAACCGCCGATCACCGGGCCGCGGCCGTCGCCGCGACCGCCCCGCCCGCTCGTCCGACGCGTCGTCCGCCCGGTCGGCGGACGCCCCGTCCGACCGCCCGGGCTGCGGCTCGGTGCGTTGGTCGCCGGACTGCCGGGGCGGCTCGCCGGCGCCGATCGTCGCCTGGTCGGACGGCCGTCCCGCCCCGGCCGCGCCGCCGGCGTCCTCGCCTGGCCGCCCGGCCCTGCGGAGCGATGCCGCGTTCCTGCTGTACCGTCCCATCACGGGCCCGGTCGGAGGGTCCGGACGGGTCTGTTCGAGCGGGTTCGGCTCGTGCGGCCCGTGCGCGGGCGGGGGCGAAGACCACGGTGCCGTCATCGTGCCGCCGCCCGCAGGTCGTAGCCGTCGACGGCGCGGCGGACGAGCTCGTCGGCGCGCGCCCGGGTCAGTCCGAGGTCGATCTCGGCGGCGGCCGACAGCTGCGGCAGCAGCCCGCCCTCCCCGAGGACCAGCCGCGCCCCCGCCAGGCGGCGCGGCGGAAGCTCGAAGACGTACACGACCGTGTCCCAGATCATCGGCTGGAAGGTCGGAGGGAAGTCCTGCGCGGCCGTCCGCCTCGGGCCGTCCCGGTAGACGTAGCCGCCGGGCGTCTCCAGGCGCACCCACCGCAGCGCGAGCGGCTCGCGCACGCTCGTCCCGCGGACGCGGACCACCAGGTAGACGCCGTCGGTGCGCACCGGCGCCGCGGTCGGCGCCACGGACGAGGCCCGCAGCGAGCGCGCGGCCTCCACCCGATGGACCTGGACGCGGAACCGCGGAGTGGCCACGACCTGGCCGATCCGGCCCGTGCTGCGGATCGGGTCCAGCAGCGTCTCCTCCACCTTCGGCTTCCGGTCGTACAGCCACATCGCGGCGGCCAGCAGCGCCGTGCCGACGACCGCGGCGCCCCCCTTGACGAGCAGCCTGCCCGCGTTCATGAGCGCGCCACCCGCAGGGTGAGCCGTCCGGCCAGGGCGTCGCCCTTCTCCGCCTGCAGCCGCCAGCGGAACGAGGTGTCGGTGAAGCCCCTGTCGAACTTCCACTTGCGCAGGCCCACGGTGAAGGTGGCGGGGGAGTCCTGCGGTCCGAGCCGCCACTGCGCGGCCGCCTCCACGGGCAGGCCGGGCTGCACCACGTCGGTCGGCGCACCGGCCGCGGTGCCCTCCACCTCGTCCGGCCGCAGCCACGTGCCCTTCGCGGTGCGGGCCGCCACGCCGTCGGCGAACCCGCCGCGGCCCAGCGTGGCCGTCTCCTTCCCCTTGTTCACCACGCGCAGGCGCACCACGATGCGCCGCTGCGGCGTCTTGTCGAACACTCCTTGCACGGTGGCGATCCGGGCGTCGCGCACGGTCACGTCGAACCAGCCCAGGTCGATCGGCTTGCCCGGCGCCTTGCCCGGCTCCTGGGGTGTCTCCTTGAGCCCGCCCGTCGCCCACAGCACCGACGCCAGCACCGCGACCGCGCCGACGGCGGACGCGGGCAGGAGCCGGCGGCGCCGCGCCGGTTCCGGAGACGTCCGCGGCGGTGGCGGCGACATGGGGGGTTCCACCCGCCCGATGCTAATCCCGGGCCCCGACATGGGAGGCGACGGTCCGAGCGCCGGTCAGCGGAAACGGCGTCCCGCGCCGTCGCCGTCCCCCGGAGTGGTGACGGCGCGTCCGGGACGCCAGCGCCGACGGCGGCCGAGCGGGATCAGCATGCCCCCGGCCACCACGATCCCCGACAGCGCCAGGGCGCCGCCGGCGATGCTCAGCGCCAGGTTGCGCGTGAGGGGGTCGGGCTTCTCCGGCATGACGATCTTGACGGGGGCGACCGCGCCCGCGGCGGGCCCGGTGCCGCCGGACGGGGCGCCGCCGGAGATCACGGCGGTCACCGCCTCGTACGGGTTGACCATGCCGGCGCCGCTGCCCGGGCCCTTGCTGCCCTCGGCGGTCTGCTCGATCCGCTGCTTGATCTGCGCGGGCGTGAGGTCGGGATGGGCCTCCTTGATCAGCGCGGCGACCCCCGCGACGATCGGGGTGGCGAAGCTCGTGCCGTCCTTGACGGCATAGGTGCCGTCCGGCGCGGTGGTGACGATGTCCTTGCCCGGCGCGATCACCGACACCGGGGTGTTGGGGTTGGAGAATTGGGTGATCTGGCCGCTCTGGTCGACGGCGCCCACCGAGATCACGCCCGGGTAGCCGCCGGGGTACATCGGCTCGGGCGTGCCGCCGTTCTTGGGGTCCACGTTGCCGGCCGCGGCCACGACGACGATGCCCGCGGCCAGGGCGCGCTGCACGGCCGCGCGCAGGCGCGGATCGTCGGAGATCGACTGCGTGGAGACGTTGATGACGTCGGCCTTCAGCTTGATCGCGGCCTCGATGCCCTTCGCGGCCAGACCGCTGTCGATGTTGGCCGCCTGGTTGGCGAACTTGATCGGAATGATCTGGGCGTCCGGAGCGACCCCGTAGAACGGGCTGACCCCGCGCTTGGCGGCGATGATCCCGGCGACCCAGGTGCCGTGGCCGACGCAGTCGCGCGGGGTCGTCTTGGTGAGGTCGACGCCGGGCAGCACGCGCCCGGCCAGCTGCGGGTTCTCCGCGGTGACGCCGCTGTCGATCACGGCGACCCGCACCCCGCGCCCGGTCGCCTTCTCGTGCGCCGCCCTGATGTTGAGGATCTGCTGGGCCCACGGCTCCTGGACGATCTGCTGGCGGGTCAGCGAACCGCGCTCGGGCCGGCACTGCGGCGCGGACGCGGCCGGCGCCGCGTGGGCCGCCGTGGTGGGCAGCATGGTCGCGAGCCAACCGGCCAGCACGGTGACCGCCGTCCATCTCATGGCCACGCCTCCAGCGCGTCGTCCTGTCGTTCCCGGCCGACTTCTCAGACTCGTGAGGTCGCCGTGTCGTTCCCGGCAGATTCTCAGACTCTAGAGGACGACTCCGGGTGTCAATTTGCGTGATTCACCATGTGGTGTGTTCTCGGAAACGGACATGGCCTACGCTGTGTGACAGCCCGGTGGGTTCCCGTTGCGGCGGGACCCGTCGACGCGGCCGCGGGCGGCACGCTCGTCCGGTCTTCCCCTCGCTACCGGCGTGCGAAGGACTGATGCAGTTGACCCTCGACATCAACCCGCAACGCATCGCGCAACACGGCAAGGAACTGCGGAGCGACATCATTCCCGCCCTCGAGAAGGTCACCGAGACGCTGAACGCCGACGGCGTCTACAACCTCGAAGGCGGATCGTTCAGCATCACCATGACCATGGCGGCCATGGCTTACCCGGGCGCCCTGCAGTTCGCCTTCGAGGACCTGCGCACGCATCGGGAGATGCTCGACCGGTTCGCCTCGGGCATCGAGACGACCGCCAAGAACTACCAGGCGGCCGAAGAGAACAGCACCGTCAAGAAGGCATGACGGCCCGCCGACACGGCACGGCCTGAGGGCAGCCCACCGACCCACGGAAGGGGTGAGGCATGAGCACGCTCGCGCTGTCCGACAGCATGATGAACATCGCCACCACCGAGGCGACCGCGGCGTCCGTCCTGCTGCCGCCGGCCATGATGATCAGCTTCGAGTTCAAGTTGTCCACCGGCAAGGCGGTCGAACTCGACAAGGCCGGACAGGAGTGGCGCAAGGCCGCCGACCAGATCGAGCAGCTGTGCAACGACCTGCGCAAGAGCGTGTCGGCCATCCCTCAGCAGGACTGGTCGGCTGAAGACCGTCCCCGGTACGAGGCCAAGGTGCAGGAGTTCTGCGCCCAGCTTGCCGTGCTGCAGACGCTGTGCATGGCCATCGGCATCACCCTGACCGTCCTCGCCTACGCGCTGATGGCGTACGCGGTGTTCGCCGTCGCCATGGGCACGTTCCTGGCCGCGCTCGCCGCCGCCGCGGCCATCGCGATCGCCACGGTCGTCGGGTCCGGTGCGTACGCCGGCATGCTCACCACCGCCGGCACCTGCCTGACGATCACACATGTGGCCACCGCGATCCTGGCCGCCGCCGGGCAGATGGGCGCCGCGGTGTTCGCCGGCGGCAGCGCGCTGTCCGCCGTCGTCGAGGCCGGCCGCGGCAACAAGCAGGCGCTCGCCGACTTCATGCAGGCGCAGGCCACCGGCGCGGGCGCGGCGCTGGCCAACCTCGGACAGAACGCCGCCAACGCGGGCCTGGCCTGGCTCAACCGCAACCCGAAGGTCAACAGGCCGCTGCAGGAGATCGACCTGGACGCCGACCGCAACTACGACCGCACCTGGAACATCGGCGGCGGCGCCAAGATCCAGACCACCGGCGGCAGCGAGCACGAGTTCGGCGTCCACACCAAGTACGGCGACCGCGGCTGGCAGGGCGTCGACGGCGAGTACAAGTACACCAGCCCCACCGGCGTGAACGTCGGCGGCAAGGCCGGCTGGGAAGAGGACAAGGACGGCAACAACATCTTCTCCGGCGGCATCAACGGCGGATACGAGAACGAGGCCACCGGCATCGGCGGCTCCGGCGGCGTCGAGGGCAGCTACAACACCGGCACCGGCGGCTGGACCGGCAAGGGCGAGGTCAGCGGCCAGTGGCAGGGCGGCGACGTCTACAAGCAGCAGCACGAGTACACCAACGACGGCCAGGGCAAGGGCGAATGGAAGCACAAGACCGAAACGGCCGTCGGTGACAGCGAGCTGCCGCCGTGGGACCTGGTATGAGCCTGTACGACAACGCGGCCCTCGCGTACCGGGAAGCCGGAGAGCAGCGGCACTTCCACATCCTGCGCCCTGACGACGGCGCGCTGCTCGCCAACGTGACGCAGGTCGTCGGACCGGAGCCCAAACGCGGGCTGAAGCGCTTCTTCTCGGCGTCCCCGGACCGCTCCCGCGCCGTGGTGCGCGCGGACGCCCCCGACGGCACGCAGCTGTTCTTCGTCGACCGCGCCGAAGGGCAGGAGATGTCGGCTCTCGAGCCGCCCTGCGCCGTCGTGGCGCCCGACGGACGGCTGATCGGGCGCGTCGTGCACAACGCGGCGGCGTTCGCGCAGAGCTTCCTCGAAGGCATGCGCGCCGTGCCGGGCGGGCGCAGCACCGTGCAGCAGGCGCACCGGCTGCTCGACGCCCAGGACCGGCCGTTGTGCGACGTCACCTGGGAGCCCATCCAAAGCGGCGGCCACCTGGAGAGCTTCATCGGCGGCAAGAACTGCGTCTACACCGACGCCAACGGCACGCAGCTCGCCCGGTTCGAAGGCGGCGTGCTGCGCCTGTCCTTCCAGTTCCCGGAGCCGCTGCGCACCCTTCTCATCGCGTCGCCGCTGGCCTTCGCCCTGATGACCGACCTCTGAAGGGACGAACGGACCGCCCGCGGGTCGTCCCCGCGTTCGCGCATGCCGCAGCGCGCGCCGCGATCTCCTCCCGGGACCAGGGCATCAGCCCACCCTCTTCGCCGCGTCCGGCGCGGCCGCCGAAGACTTCGGCACCGTCAAGAAGGTCTGATTCTGGGGAGGGCGGAGCCGTGACCGCGTATAACTCGTACAACACCCTGATGGGAGTGGCGCAGCTGGAGACCGACGCCGCCCAGTTCGCGCTGCCGCCCGCCGTGGTGATCGGCTTCAGTTCCGGTCGGCCAAGGGCACCCCGCTCCCCCGGAGACGGCCGGTCAGAAGTGGGACAGTGACGCATGTTCAATGAGCCGGTGGTGCATGTCGAGCAGACCTCGGTGCACCTGAACTTCCAGCTCAGAAACGCTCAAGGCGCCGTGCTCGCCACCGCTGTGCAGACGGTGGGGCAGAAGAAGAGCGGCTTCGCGCGGTGGCTCGGAGCCGCTCCGTCGACGACCAGCGGCCGGGCCGCCCTCGTGGTGAGTCGCCCGGACGGCGCGCCGCTGTGCTTCATCGACCGGCCCGACCACCAGCCCCCGCCGGGAATGGGCGGGCGGCACCTTCCGCCCGTCTTCGTGGTGGCCCCCAACGGTGCGTTGTTCGGGCAGCTCACCGACTCCAAAGAAGGGTTCCAGGGACGCATCGGCCTCGGAGCGCTGCAACTCCTCGACCCGAACAATCAGCTGCTCTGCACTCTGGCCGTCACCAGATCCGACCAGCGGGGTTTCACGCCGGTGGAGGGATCGTCCGGCGGAGTCGCGAGCGACGGAAAACGCGAATGGTCCGTCAACGACCCCGCCGGAAGGACGATGGCGACCCTCGCCTGGAACGGCCGTTTCCGCGGCGGCGGCACCTACACCCTGCGATTGCACTGCCAACTCCCGGAGCCGCTCGCCACACTTCTAGAGATGACCCCTGTCGCCATCACTCTCAGGCAGTCCGGCTGAACGGCCCCCTCGTGCCGATCTGACCTGCTCATCCGCACTCGGAGCCGCGCCGGGACGCCGAGGAGCAGACGGCCTGACGGCCAACAACTCGACAGCGCGCATACGGAAAGACCCCCGGGACCTCTTGGTCTCGGGGGTCTTTCTCTGCTGGGCGCGTTCAGCGGGGGCCGCCGGGACGGCCGGGGCCGCGGTACTGCTCCATGGCCTCCTTGGCGCGCTGCTGCTGGACCCCCAGTTCGCGGGCCAGTTCGCGCATCTGCCCCGCGAAACCATTGGCGATCTTGTCGAGGGAGGCGAGGGCGGCCGACGGGTCGATCGCCTGCTTGGGGTCGTCGGACATCTTGAACATGGAGGAGCTGGCCTCCTGCACCTGCTTCTGCAGGTCCTGGGAGGCCGCGTTGACCGCCTTGCGGATCTCCTCCGCCAGCTCCACGGCGGGCAGCCGCAGGGCGCGCGGGTCCAGGTTGAGGGCGGTCAGCCCGCCCTCCATGCGGTACTCGGCGGTGATCCGGCCCTCGGCCGCCTCCCCCTTCCCGACGGCTTCGTTGATGCGCTCCCGCATCTTGGTGAAGTCGCCCATGGTCTTTTCCATATCGCGCTGGAAGCGCTCGAAGCCTTCACCGAGGCTGAATTCCGCCATTTGTTCGTTCGCCTTTCCTGCGGGTCACGGAGGTCGGGGACGGGACCGCCGGGCGCGGGGCCCCGTCCCGGGAGCCGTGTCGCGGCGCCGCCGACGCCGCGACACGGCCGCTCGGTCACTCCTGGTGGGCGGTCTGGATCAGGCGCGTGCCGGTGCGGCGGTCGATGAAGTGGCCGCGGCCGACCGGCAGCGGCTGCCCCTTGATGTTGCCGAGCAGCACGCCCTCGTCCTTGTTGCCGGACATGATCAGGGCGGGCGACCCCATCTCCTTGATCCGCTGCAGCACCGGGTCGTACATCGCGCGTCCGGCGCCGCCGAACGCCCGCGCCACGATCAGGTGCAGCCCGATGTCGCGGGCCTGCGGCAGCAGCTCCACCAGCTGGGCCAGCGGGTTGCTGGACGTGGCGACCAGGTCGTAGTCGTCCACGATCAGGTACAGGTCCGCGCCCGTCCACCAGGACCGGTCGCGCAGCTGGTCGGGGGTGAGGTCGGCGGGAGGAAGCCGCTGCTGCAGCGCCCCGACGACGTCCTTGATCAGGCTCCCGGCGGCCGCCGAGGACGCCGCGTACCCGATGCGGTGCTCGGTGTTGGCCGCGTCCAGCAGCGACCGGCTGTAGTCGATGAAGATCATCCGGGCCTTGTCCGGCCCGTACCGGTCGATGATCCCCTTGGTGATCAGCCGGAGCAGGTTGGACTTGCCGCACTCGGTGTCGCCGATCACCAGGAAGTGCGACTCCGCCGAGAAGTCCAGGTAGACCGGCGACAGGGAGTCCTCGTCGATGCCGATCGGGATGCGGCTGCCCGTCTCGTTCGGCGACGGCAGCTCGGACGCCGGCAGGAGCGACGGCAGCATCCGCACCTTGGGCGCCCCCGGGTGGTGCCAGTTCGTCGCGATCGCGTCGACCAGCTTCTTGACGCCGTCGGCGAGGCTGTCGGCGTCGGACTGGCCGTCCAGGCGCGGCAGCGCGGTCAGGAAGTGGTGGCCCTCGCGGGTCAGGCCGCGGCCGGGACGCCCCTCGGGCACGTTCGCCGCCAGCTTGCGGTCGATCTCCGAGTCGTAGGGGTCGCCGAGCCGCAGCTCCAGCTTGGTGCCGAACAGGTCCCGGATGTTCATCCGGAACTCCGACCACTTGTTGACCGTGGCGATCACGTGGATGCCGTAGCCCAGGCCGCGCGCGGTCAGGTCCGTGATGACCGGCTCGAGGTTCTCGTAGTCCTGGCGCAGCGTCATCCAGCCGTCCACGACCAGGAACACGTCGCCGTACCCGTCGCCGCTGATCTCACCGGAGGCGCGCATCCGCCGGTACGTGGCCATCGAGTCGATGCCTCGCTCGGCGAACTCGCGCTCGCGCCGCTCCAGCAGCGAGGTGACCTCGGCGACGGTGCGGCGCACCCGGTCGGCGTCCAACCGGTTGGCGATGCCGCCGACGTGCGGCAGCCCCTCGAACGCGCTCAGCGTGCCGCCGCCGAAGTCCAGGCAGTAGAACTGCACCTGCTGCGGCGTGTGCAGCAGCGCCAAGGAGGCGATCAGCGTGCGCAGCATGGTGGACTTGCCGGTCTGCGGGGCGCCGCCGATGCCGACGTTGCCGGCCGCGCCGGACAGGTCCACGTACATCGGGTCGCGGCGCTGCTCGAACGGCTTGTCGATGATGCCGATGACGGCGTGCAGCCGGTTGCGCCACGCCTCGTGCTGGGCGGTCAGCCCCAGCTCGGGGAACACCGCCAGCGTCGGCAGCAGCTCGTCCAGCGTCGGCGGCTCGTCCAGCGGCGGCAGCCAGATCTGGTGCGCGGGCGGGCCGTGCCCCTCCAGCTGCTTGACCACGACGTCGAACAGCGTCGCCTGCGTGTCGGCCTGCGGGTGCTGCGGCTGCTGCTCTTCGGGCGGCTCCTCGATGATCTGCGGACGGATGTAGTCGGGGATGTACGGCACGACCTGCCGCACCACCCGGGTCTTGCCCTTCGACTGCTTGGGCTGCAGGTCCTCGGTGGCGGGCCCGGACACGTACGCGGCGCGGAACCGGGTCATCGACTCGGTGCCGAACTTCAGGTAGCCGTGGCCGGGCGCGGACGGCAGCTCGTAGGCGTCCGGCACGCCGAGCACGACCCGCGACTCCTGCGCCGAGAACGTCCGCAGACCGATGCGGTACGACAGGTGCGTGTCCAGGCCGCGCAGCTTGCCCTCCTCCAGCCGCTGCGAGGCCAGCAGGATGTGCACGCCGAGCGACCGGCCCAGACGTCCGATCATCACGAACAGCTCGGCGAACTCCGGCTTGGCCGACAGCAGCTCGGAGAACTCGTCCAGCACCAGGAACAGCGTCGGCAGCGGCTTGAGGTCGGCGCCCTGCTCGCGCGCCTTCTCGTAGTCGCGCAGCGACGCGAAGTTGCCCGCGGCCCGCAGCAGCTCCTGACGGCGGACCATCTCGCCGTGCAGGGCGTCGTACATGCGGTCGACCAGGGGCAGCTCTTCCTCGAGGTTGGTGATGACCGCGGAGACGTGGTTGAGGTTCTCCATCCCGAGGAACGTCGCGCCGCCCTTGAAGTCGACGAGCACGAAGTTCAGGATCTCGGACGAGTGCGTCAGCGCCAGGCCCAGCACCAGGGTGCGCAGCGTCTCGGACTTACCGGAACCGGTGGCGCCGATGAGCAGCCCGTGCGGGCCCATGCCGCCCTGCGCCGACTCCTTGATGTCCAGGTGGACGGGACGGCCCTCGGGGTCGACGCCGATCGGCACGCGCAGCCGGTTGCGCGGCGCGCGCGGCCGCCACGTCTCGGCCGGGTTCACCCGGAACGGGTCCTCGATGCCCAGCAGGGACGTCACGGTGGTGGACGCCGACAGCGCGTCCTCGGTCTCCGGCCCCGCGGCGGCGCTGGTGCGCAGCGGCGCCAGCTGCCGCGCCAGCGCCTCGGCCTGCTGCAGGGTGAAGTTGTCCGGCTTGCCGATCGAGGTGCCGACGTCCTTGCCGGTGCGGTCCTTGGTGAGCCGCTGGATGCGGTCCTTGGTGACGTGCAGCCGCAGCATCGTCGACTCGTGCGTGGGCGCCGTCGACTGGGTGAGGTCGATGATGATGACGCCCTCGATGCCGTCGGCGGCGAGCTGCGAGTCGTAGGACGCCTGCCCGCCGTCCATGATGATGACGTGGTACGGCAGGTCGTCGTGCGACAGACCGGGCTGGAAGCGCGGCCGGTCCTTGACCTCCGGCCCGAACATCGCCTCCAGCGTGGTCATGCTCTCGCTCATCAGCCGGACCTGCCCCGCCGCGTCGTACTCGGTCGGGTGCAGGTTGTGCGGCAGCCACTTGATCCACTGCCACCACGGCATGCGGTCCCGGGAGGCGCACACCGCGATCCGGACGTCGTCGGGGCTGTGGAACGCCGCCAGCTGCGCGATCATCGCGCGGACCAGCCCGTACACCGCCTCGGGGTCGCCGGTGGGGACGATGCGGGCGAACGACCGCATCGACACGGCGACCGGCAGGGCGGGGACGTTGGCGTGCGTCCGCATGAACCGGCGCAGCGCGCCGGCGCTCATCGGCTCCAGGTCCTCGACGGGCTTGGTCTCGGGGGCGATCAGCTGGACGGCGAGCTTCTGCGCGCCGGTGCCGACCCGGATCTGCCCGAAGTCCTCGTCGGTCGGGCGGCGCTCCCACAGCCGGGCGCTCATCACCAGGGACCACAGCGAGGCCGGGTCGGGGTTGTTCCACTCCATGGCCTCGCGCTGCTGCTGCGCGGCGCGGCGGACCTTGCGCCGCACCTGGCCGAGGTAACGCAGGTAGTCGCGCCGTTCGTTGTTCAGCTTGATCTTGCGTTCACCGCTGCTGCGGCCGACCTGGCCGAGCATCATGCCGAACATCGAGACCGCGAACATGCCGCCGGCCACGTACTGCAGCGTCCCGCCGCCCCGGCCCACCATCATGAAGACCATGGCGCCCGCGCCGGCCAACATGGGAAGGTAGGTCATCACCGCCTGGAAGCCCTGCGGGATCAGCTCCGGCAGTTCCGGCGGAGACTCCAGCAGAATCTCCCCGCGCGGCATCGGCGGGGGCTTGCGTCTCTCCCCACGCCGCACCAACACCGTGCTCACGGTCGTTTCCTCCCACTGCGGCCATGTTCCGCCGATACGCCGTCAGGCGTTCGCATGCGGTCGCTTTACCAAGCCCTGCCAAATGGTAGGGCGCTGCCTGCTTGTCGTGACAAGTGCGAACGCGCATGGTTACGCCGAGTCACGCCGGCTCATGCGGCCTGACGGCCCCCCATGAGACGTTCCGACTCGCGTCCCGGCCCCATCGATGTGATGTGATCGCGGTCACCCGGGGTTCGTCCGAGGGTAAAGCCCGACCCGCGTGCCGTCGAACCGGAAACGGCATCCGTGCGTCCAATCGGCTGGACGCCCGACATGTCCCTGCTTTGCCGACGAGTGCGTGCCAAGACCGGGAGGTGCCGGTTTACGTGGTTATCATCCACTTTGTCTCGTCATGATCACGGGGAGGACCACGGTGACCCGCCCGCCAGGCGGCCGGCGCCGCGGCCCGGTCCGTGCTCGTCCGCAGTTCGAGCTCGTCTCGTAGGGAAGTTGGTGTTGATCGGTCATGGGGTTGCAGCTTCCGGGTGAGTTGATCGGTCTGCTCGGGATGTTGGGGTTCACGTGGCCGGAGGCGGACGAGTCGAAGTTGTTCGAGTTGGGGTCGACGTGGATGGGGTTCGCCGGGACGGTGCAGGCGGTGGCGTCGGAGGCGGGTGCGGCGGCGGAGCGGGTGTGGTCGTCGGGCAATGCGGGTGAGGACATCGAGGCGTTCCAGCAGGCGTGGGGTGAGGAGGACGCGCCTGCGGCGATCCTGCGTGATGCGGGGTTGGGCGCGATGGCGGTGGGCGCCTGTTTTTTCTTGTGCGCGGGCATCGTGTTGGCGTTGAAGATCAATGTGATCGTTCAGTTGATCATGTTGGCGGTGCAGATCGCGCAGGCGGTGGCGGCGGCCGCGGCGACGTTCGGGGCGTCGTTGGCCTGGATTCCGATCGCGAAGGAGATCGCTCGGATGATCATCGAAATGCTCATCGACCAGGCCATCGGAGCCCTCCTTGGGTAAGCCGAACAAGGGCGGAGGAACCACCAAGGCGGCCGGGAAGGCGGCTTCGGGCATCTTCGCCAAGTGCGCGGACAAGCTCTTCCGGGTCCCCGGGACGAAGCGCGACGTCTATCGGCTGGACCCGAAGAAAATCGACTCGAAGACGCGCGACGAATGGCGCAAGAAGCGTCCGTCCAA
Organism: Actinomadura viridilutea; assembly: GCA_003001795.1. Lineage (GTDB taxonomy): Bacteria > Actinomycetota > Actinomycetes > Streptosporangiales > Streptosporangiaceae > Spirillospora > Spirillospora viridilutea. The sequence goes on from PVNI01000009.1 coordinate 107,433, forward strand.
CAAGCCCGGCCCCAATGACAAGGTCACGTCCCGCAAGGTCGATCCGTACGACAAGAACCTGGATCCGAAAGACCGTGAGCTGATCGACGCGGTCAAGGAGGCGAGACGGCAGGCCAACGCGGACGGCGGCGACAACTTTGCCGCCATCCGCTTCGTCGACAAGGACGGTCAGGAACGCATCCTGGTCGCCTCCAGCGACGGCGTGCACTCCGAACGCATGGGCGCCAATCTCCTGCTCGACAACGGCATCGACGTCAAGGACATCAAGCAGATCTACACGGAACGATCGCCGTGCGACATCAACCCGTCGTACTGCGACCAGTGGATCAAACGGCATTTGCCGGGCGTCGATGTGTTGCACAGCTTCGACTATGGTATCAATGGGACGAGCAGGTCCCAGGCGAACAGCGAGCACCGGAAATGGGTGCGGAGCATATTCACCTAAAGGAGAGCCGTGGTTCCGGAACTGACGTTCGCTGAGCTGGCGGCCGTGTTCGGGGAACAGGGCGTCTGGCGCGCCGACCCGGCGACGCTGCCGGACGGGCTGCGCCATGACGGAACCCGCGGCTTCCTGACCGACGTCGGGCTGCCCCGGACGCTGCGCGACGGATTCATCGACCTGGACGAAAGCGTGCTCGACGGCCGCTTCCCGACGCTGCCCGAGGTGTACCGGGAGCTCGGGCCGGTCCGGGAATGGTCCTGGCAGCAGCCGGACGGGGCGGATCATTGGTACGTCATCGCCCACTTCGTCGGCGGCGACGTCGCCGTGGACGGCGACAGCGGACGCGTGTGGTTCCTGCCGGAGTGGGACGCCCCGCCGGAGCCGCTGAACAGCGGCGTGGACGCGTTCGCGTATTTCATGTACGCGTTCGAGCGGGACCGCGAGCTGTACAGCGCCGAACGGGCGGACCGGATCGAGGACGACCCGGACGACCCGCGGGACGGCATCGCGGTGTTCGAGGAGGCGGCCCGGGCGCTGGCCCGTGAGCTGCACGCGGCGGATCCCACGCCGTTCACGACCGACGACTTCCAGGGGGAACCCTTCCCCGACGGTTTCGCGGGCCCGTGGACGCAGGCGTTCGAGGACATCGCCGGAGGCATGTGGGGCTGACCGAGCGCCGCCGCGCCAGCGCTCCGCGCGTCCAACGCCGGCGTCGTCACCGCTCGTGGCCGCCGCTGGCGGCCGCCAGTCTGCGCACGTAGCGGCGGCGAGCGACGTCACGCCCTGCCCAGAGTGTGATGACAGATTGCCGGGCGCTGATGAGTGTGCAGGCCCATGCGGCTGCGGCGAACGGGTCGACCACCCGGGCTAGGACGATCAAGCCGACGGCTCCCGACCTGTGCCGCGTGCTTCCCCGGGTATCGGTCGAGCGCCGCCGCCACCCTGAGCAGGCACTCATGAGAGTGGTGGCCGCCTCCAGTCGACGCGGCAGGTGGCCACATCGGTCGAGCGGCCGGGCATCAAAGGGGTCTCCCGCAGCCAGGACGGCCGGATGAGGAAAGCCCTGGAACGAGCAGGTGGCCGCGTTCGACAACCGCCCGTGGCAGACCGCCGCATGCGTGCGGCCGGACGCTCTGACCCAGCAGGTGCGTAAGAGCAGCCGCGCCGGCCTCCGCGTACGACGTGGCGTCGGGTCCTGAGCGTCCGCCGGACACTGCGCCGGCCGCCGTCAGCGGCGCGGAGGTGCTGCGGCGTTGCGATGTGGCTCGGCTCGGCCGGGCGCACGCAGCTCAACCGGCTGATCGCGTTGTCGGGCGCCTCGTCGGCGCTGTGCCTGTCCCGGCGGTCAGCGCCTGCGTCCGCGGGACGGCTCGTCCGGGCTCGCACCGCCCGCGAGCTCCTGCGCCGGGCGGGAAGGCGTCGGTGCTGCGGCACGCCCCGTCGCCTCCGGGCCGCACCGTGTGGCGCTGCTGGCGGGCGGCAGCGGGGCCCGGTGAACCATACGCCGACGCACTGCTGCGGTTCGCGCACGCCGCGGCCCGCTCCGGCGGCCGCGTCAGGCGCTCACTTTGATCGCACCGAGCTTGAGGCGTCGGCAGGTGATCGTGATGCCGGCGGGCGCCGCGTGTGACCACCTGGCTGCGGTGAACGTGTGGCCCCGCATGAGAAGTACGGGGTTCGTCGCGAATGATCGATGGCGTGATCCTGTCATGCTGCATCTGTGCAGGTGAAAGCTCGGTCTGCGCGCACCTGAACCCCTGACGATGTCTCTGCGTCCATATGGCAGGACGTCCGTCGCGTCCTTGCTTCGCCGGCGAGCGCTGCGAAGGCTGGAGATGTCAGTCTGCGGGGTTCTCATCCATTTCGGCGTGATCGGTAGAGAGGTCGAGTTGGCTGACCTTCCAGGACGTGGTTCTGACCTGCGGGAGGGGAGGGGGACGTCATTCCCGAGTTGACGTACGACCAGCTCGCGGGCGTGTTCGGGGAGGACGGCGTCTGGCGCCAGGCGGAAGCGGAACTTCCCGACGGACTCAGCCATGAGGAGACGCGGCGGTTTCTCGCCGAGGTGGGTCTGCCGAAAAGTCTGAAGAGGGGTTACCTCAGTCTCGATGAATCGGCCCTGACGGGCGAGTTCGAGACTCTTTCCGAGCTCTATGAGAGCGTCGGCGAGGAGGAGGGATGGACGTGGGAGCGTCCGCCGAACGCCGACCGCTGGTATGTGCTCGGCGGATTCTTCGGCGGTGAAGTCGCCGTCGACGGAGAGACCGGCAAGGTGTGGTTCGTCCCGGACTGGGACGAGGCGCCCACACCGCTGCACAGCGGAGTGGACGCCCTGGCCTACTACATGTACGTCCTCGAAAGGGGCAAGAATCGCTACAGCTTCGAACGCGCGTCGTCGATCGCCGATGATCCTGCGGATCCGCGGGACAGGTCCGATGTGTACCGGGAAGTGGCCAGAGAGTTGGTCGCCGAGCTGCGCGAGGCCGACCCCACTCCCTTTGTCGACGACGCGTCCGAACCCTGGAGCAACGATTTCGCGGGGCCCTGGAGCACCGCCTTCTTCGACATCGCCGAGGGCACCTGGTCGGCCTGACCCGACGAGTACCTGATGGCTGAGGAGTTGCGTGATCCCGGAGTTGACGTTCGCCGAGCTGGCGGCCGTGTTCGGTGAACAGGGCGTTCTGAGAACCGATCCGGCGCTCCTGCCGGAAGGATTGCGCCACGACGAGACGCGCGGGTTTTTGAGTGCGGTGGGTTTTCCGTCCTCGGACGTTCAGGGGCTCGTCGTCGTGGACGAGCAATTTCCGCGCGCCGTCCGCGGCATGCGGGAGGCCTCCCACTTCACCGAGTACGGATGGGAGCTGCCGGCGGAGGCGGCGGACCTGTTCCTCCTGGGGGAGTTCCAAGGGGCCGCGATGGGCGTGATCGGGATCGACGGCGCCTCCGGGGCCGTGCGCATGGTGTCCGAGCTGGACATGTCGCGTGCCGTGCTGCTCAACTCCGACATCTCGCGGCTGACCTATTTCCTCTATGTGCTGCGGCGTGACGAGCACCTCTACAGCTGGGAGCACTACGACGAGCACGAGCAGCCCGATCCGGAGTCGCCCGAGCCCGACACGATGGGGCAGGCGGCCGAGCGCATCCGGCAGGAGTTCCAGCGCGCCGATCCGGCGGCCTTGGAGGAGGGGGAGAATGTCTGGGACGCCGTTCTGGAGGACATCGCCCGCGGCGAATGGACGTGAGCGGACGCCGCGAACGGACGATCTCTGACGGCGTTCGACGCGCGCTGAGGCCGACGGACGGCCCGCGCACCGGCATGGGGAGGACAGCAGCGTGACGAGTGCGGTCGAGACGAGGACGCCGGAGGCGGGGCGGGGGCCCGCCGCGGCGGCGGTGCGGACGTGGCTCGGCGACGTCCTCCGGCCGCGGCTGTGCGTGATCACCGGTGCGCCCGCCGCCGGCAAGAGCCGGCTCGCCGCGTGGATCGCCGCCGAGGACCTGCGCACCGACCGGGCCGTGCACGGCATGTTCAGCGCGCGGGGCATGGACCTGCACGCGGCCACCTGGGCTCTGGCAGAGCAGCTGTCGATGCCGGGCGCGGATCCCGAGACGCTCACGGCCTTCGTCTCCCTGGACCGGCGTCCCGCCACGGTCGTCATCGGCGAACTGGACGAGTCCGGGGTGCGGTGCGACGGCGCCGCCGCCCACGACATCATCACCAGGCTTCTCAACCCGCTGCTGCAGCTGCAGCATGTCCGGCTGCTCGTCGAAGGCAGGCCCGAGGTCGTCAACGCGTTCGACGCGCCCGCCGAGGTCGTCCACCTCGACGACCCGGCGCGCACCGACCGGGCGGCGTTCACCGCGTGGGTGCACCAGACGGCCGCGAGCAGGGGCGTCACCGATCCCGCCGTCATCGCGGCCGCCGACGCGCTGTACCCGAACGCCGGACTGGCCGAGCTCGCCCTGGTCGGCGGCGGCCCGGACCCGGTGGCCGGCTGGTTCCGGCGCGTCCCGCAGGAGGCGTGGCCCGCGCTGCAGGCGCTGGCCTCCGCCTACTCCCCCCTCGACCACCCCACATGGCGGAGGTGGACGACCGCGCTCGTGGGCGACCCCGGGCGGGCGGACCAGTCCCTGGCCGCGGCGGCGCCCCTGGTGACACGCATCGTCGACCGCTACACCCTGCACTGCCGCCCGCTCCGTGACGCGGTCCTGAAGTCGCGCACACCGGAACTCGACGCCCAGGTCGACAACGCCATCGGCTACACGCTCTACGACTCGCTGCCGAAAACACCCGGCGGCGCACCGGACTGGGCGAACACGCCGCCCTACGCCGAGCGGCACATCCTCCGGCACGCCGCCGCGTCGGGCGTCGCGGAGCGGATGCTGGCCGACGTCGGATGCGCGGTCCACGCCGACCCCGTCTCCGTGACCATCGCCGTGAACAGCGCCGCCGACAAGGCCCCCGACGGCCTCGTGCGGGCCTGGCGCACGGCGGGCCGCGCGCTGATCGCCTCCGAGGACGCCGTCGAACGCGCCGCGATCCTGCGGGCGGGCGCGCTGCACGTCGACGACGCCGAACTCGCCCGCCGGCTGGAGGCGTGGAGCGCGGCGGCGCCGTGGCAGGTGCAGTGGTGCGGGACGCGTCCGGCCGCCCCGGACGGGGATCCCTGGCCCGGGCCCGTCACCGCGCTGACGGTCGGCGCCGGCGAGCACGCGGGCGCGCTGGTCGCGGCGTCCGTCGACGGCACCCTGCGGCTGCTGTCGCCCGCCGACGGCGCGCCGGTCGGACGCATCGCCTGCCGGACGTCCGAGCCGCGCGGCCTCGTGGCCCTGAGCGACGGCACCGTCGTCCACGTCGACCAGCACGGGGCGATCGGCCGGACCAAAGCGGCCCGCGCGCAGAGCCGGGCCGACGCGATCGTGTCGCTGCTCAACGCCGAGCCCGGCGGGAACACCGGCCCCGACTTCGACGCCCTGGTCGCGGCGTTGGCGTCGCAGGCTTCGTCCCCGCCCACGGCGCTGGGCGCGGACCACGGCGTCCACGTCGTGGCGGCCGGCGACCGTTCCGGAGGCCTGCGGTGCTGGACGCTGGACGCGACGCCCCTCCACGCGGAGCAGACCAAGCCGCATGACGGCCCGGTGACGGCGGTGGCCTGCCTGCGCGGCGACAACGGCGCGGTGCTCGTCGTCAGCGGCGGCGCGGACGGCACCGTCCGGCTGTGGAACCCGGCGGACGACGCCCTCGACGAACCCGCCGCGCGACGCGACGTCCCCGTCAACGCCGTCGCCGCCGCCATGCTGCCGTCCGGGCCCGCGGTGGCCATCGGCTGGGCCGACGGCGACATCTGGTTCTGGGACCTGGTGAGCGGACGCGAACTGACCCTGCGTCTCGGGTTCCCCGCCAACGCCCTCGCCATGGACGACCGCGGCGTCCTGTTCGTCGGCAGCGGGCACGGCGTCACCGCCGTGCGCGTCGACGTCGACCGTCTTCCGCCGCCGCCGGACCAGCCGACCGACGAGGAGTCGGCGCCGCCCGGCCTGGCACGGTAGACATGAGCGGACAACGACGAGGCTGAGGAACCGGACGGATGACGACTGACATAGGCGGACGGCTGGTCGCGCACTTCGGACAGCGGGGACTGCGGCGGTTCCAGCAGGGGGAGCTGGACGGCCTGGCGCTCCCGGCCGACGCCGCGCGGCACCTGCAGGAGTTCGGCGTCCCCGTCCAGGTGGGACCGTACTTCCTGGCCGGCTCGGGCGAACCCGTGGGCCTCGGCGAATACGCGGCGACCACCGGAGCCCCGGACGCGCCGACGTACGCCGCGCAGTGGTGCCGCGTCGGCACGGACCACGGCGCCGAGATCTGCGTCACCCCCGCCGGCGCGGTCCAGGCGGTGTTCGTCGTGGCCGACGAGGAGCCCATGCGGGTCAACAGCAGCCTGACCGCGTTCGCGGCGTCCCTGCTGGCGCTCGACCAGTACCTGCCCCTGCTGGCCGCCCCCGGCGACCGCTCCCCGGCCCAGGTCTTCCGCGACCTGCGGGCGCGGCTGCTCGAGGTGGACGCCCCCGCCTTGGACGACGACGAGGCGTGGTGGCCGCGCGTGCTGGAGCAGATTCGGCACGCGATGAGCTTCCCCTTCTCCGCCGCCTTCGAGGTCCAGGACGACCGGGGCGTCAAGCGCATCGAGACCGAGCAGGCCAGGGTCGGCGCGCCGCACCCCGAACGGGTCCTCTGGACGCGGCTGGAGGCGCAGGGCGTGCGTCCGGAACAGGTCACCCGGGTCTACACCGAACTGGAACCGTGCTTCCTGCCCGGGAACTACTGCGCGATGTGGCTCACCCAGTTCACCAACGCCGAGTTCACCTACTCGTTCGACTACGGCAGCACCGCCGAGAACCGTGAACAGGGCTTCCTGGAGCTCATGCGGCACGCCGCCCAGCAGGGATGAGCCGGCAGGGCGATCGAGACGGAAGATTCCGGGAACCGGAGGCCGGGCGGCGACATCCAACGCATGCCGCGGGCGCTTCGCCGGTTCGGCGCGCCCCGGACGGGCGCACCGGTACAGCGAGCGTCCGCGGCATGACACCATGCACATTGGTCGTCCTTGTTTGACACAGCACACATAGCGAGGAAGTCGTGAGCGCGCCCCCTGGAGCCGACCTCTGTCGGATCACGCTCGTCGGACCGAACCGCCGCGTCGACATCGCGTTGCCCGCCGACGCGACGTTCGCGGAGCTCTACCCCACGATGCTGCACTACGCCGGGCAGAACCTCGCGGACGCGGGGCTCGCGCACGGCGGCTGGGTCCTGCAGAAGCTCGACGAGGCGCCGTTCGACCCTTCGTCCACGCCCGCCCAGGCCGGGCTGCGCGACGGTGACCTCGTCTACCTGCGGCCGCGCATGGCCCAGCTGCCGGAGCTGGCGTTCGACGACGTCCCCGACGTCGTCGCCACCGCGGTCAACGACCGGCCCGACCGCTGGCGGCAGGACTCCACGCGCCGGTTCGCGCTGGGCTGGGGTGTGACCGGGCTGCTGGTCGGCGCGGTCGCGGTGCTGCTGTCGGGACCGTCGTGGATCGTGCCGTCCATCGTCGCCGGCCTGATCGCCCTGCTGCTGCTCGGCTTCGCGGTCGGCCTGTCGCGGGCGCTCGGCGACTCCGGCGCGGGCGCCGCCGTGGGCTACGCGGCGATGCCCTACGCCTTCCTCGCCGGGCTGCTCGCCCCGGCCAGGGACACCGCGCTGCTCGACCTCGGCGCCCTCCACCTGGTCGCCGGGTTCGGCGCGGTCGTCCTGGTCGCCACCATCGCCGGATTCGGTGTCGCCGACGGCCTGCCGGTGTTCTACGGCGCCGCCATCGCGGCGCTGCTCGGCACCATCAACAGCGCCATCCCGCTGGTGTTCGACACCGACGCCGCCGGCGTCGCCGCCGTCACCGTGGCGATCGCGCTGGCGCTGACCCCGGCCCTGCCGGGCGTGGCGTTCAAGCTCGCCCGGGTCAAGCTGCCGCCCGTCCCGCAGAGCGCCGAGGACCTGCGCCGCGACACCCTGATGGTGGACGGCAAGCAGGTCCTCAACCGCACCGCCGTCGCCGACCGGTTCGTGACCGGCGGCGTGTCCATGCTCGGGCTGACCGCGCTCGGCGCGTTCATCCCGCTGACGCTGGACGGCGGCTGGGTCAGCTCCGCCATGACCGTGGTGGTGTCGCTGGCGCTGCTGCTGCGCGCGCGTCTGTTCCGCGGCCGGGCGCAGAAGTTCTGGCTGCTGGTGCCGGGCGTCACGGGGCTGGCGCTGCTGGCGGTCAGCACCGCGTTCGAGACGTCCTCGCAGACCGTCGCCCTGGTCGGCGTGCTGCTGCCGGCGCTGGTGGTCTCGGGCATCGCGGTCGGCGTCGGCATGTGGCTGCCGAAGAACCGGCTCACCCCCTTCTGGGGCCGCGCGGGCGACATCGTCGAGATGATCTTCGTGATCGCGCTGATCCCGCTGGCCCTCGGGGTCGCCGGGGTGTTCGAGTACGTCCGCACCGTGGTCGGCTGACCGGAGGGTCCGAGGCTAGGAGGCACCGTCCATGCAGACCAAGCGGGATCTGCTGCAGGCGCACCGGCTGATGACGCACCGCGCCTCGCAGGCGCTGATCCTCGGCGAGCCCGACTACCCCGAACAGCCGCTGCGCCGTCTCAACGTGGGCACGTTCGCCGGGGTCATGGTGGGCGTGCTGGTGGCCGCCGGATTCGGCATCGCCGGGCTGATCTTCGGCGGCGGGACGAAAGGACTGACCAACGGCGGCCTGCTGCTCATCGAGAAGGAGACCGGCAGCCGGTACGTGTGGTGCCAGCCGCAGGGGTACAAGGAGAAGGTCTTGTGCCCCGTCGCCAATTACGCCTCCGCCAAGCTGGCCGTCGCCGGCAGCGGCGGGAGCCAGGGTCAGCAGAAGTCCGTGTCGGCCAAGTCGCTGGCGAAGTTCCCCCGCGGCCCGATGATCGGCATCCCCGGCGCGCCCGACACCGTGCCCGACCGCAAGCGCCTGGTCGGCGGGCCGTGGTCGGTGTGCGTGCGGGAGGGCGACGTCAACGGCATCACCCGCTCGGTGGTGTCGCTGGTCGGCGGCCGGGACGTCGGCGGGCGCAAGCTCGACGCCGACACCGGCGTGGTCGTCAGCACCGGCGCGGGCGCGAACTGGCTCATCTGGCGCAACCAGCGGATGCGCATGTCGCCCGCGGGCATGACCGTCCTGCAGGCGTCGGCGCCGCCCCGGGTGTCGGAGGCGTTCGTCAACGCGCTGCCCGCCGGACCCGACTTCGCCCCTCCGCGCATCCCCGACTTCGGCCGTCCGACCCAGACGCCCGGGGGCGCCAAGGGCACGATCGGCCAAGTGTTCGTCGTCAAGGGCGTCGCGGGCGGCGCCGACCAGTTCTACGTGCTGCTGCGCGACGGCTTCGCGCCCATCAGCCGGGTGCAGGCCGCGCTCATCCAGTCCAGCGGGCAGTACCGCTTCCCCCGCGACACGCCGCTCGAAGCGGCCGTCGTCACCAACAACCGGTCGCCGCAGCGGCTGATGGACGACCGGCTGCCGCAGACCCAGATCAAGGCGGAGCCGCTCAACGTCAAGGAAGCGCTGTGCGTGGTGTACCGCGACACCTCCAAGGGCGCGCAGAACGCCGTGCTGACCGTCGGCGGCGGCAAGGACCTGCCGATGCCGACGCGGGTGTCCGGGACGGGCGTGGACAACGTGGTGCTGCCGCCGGGCAGCGCCGTGCTCGCCGGCGTGCTGCCGGCGTCGGGCTCCGTCGACGCCATCAACACCTACGTGTTCGTGTCCGATAACGGACGCAGGTACTCGCTGAAGTCGCCCGAGACCGCCAAGGCGCTGGGCTACTCGATCTCGGCGGACCAGAACGACTCGGTTCCGGTGCCCGCCAACCTGCTCAACATGGTGCCGCAGGGGCCCGTGCTGGATCCGGACAAGGCGGTCTTGCCGGTCGCCTCCGGTTCTGCGGGTCTATAGATCACTGAGAGATAAAACGCTGCTTCGTTCGGTATGCGGTTGCTACGCTCCGGATGGACGCAGTCGTGACGGAGGGAAGACCGTGGGTCAGGCGTTCAGCACCGACTACTCCGTGATGCAGCAGGCCGAGGCGATGTTCCAGGCCAAGAATCGCGAGATGGTCGAGCTCCTGGACAATCTCGAGGCGGACCTCCAGAGCGGGCTGTCCAAATGGGAGGACGACGCGCGGGACGCCTTCTTCGACGCCAGGGCGAAGTGGGACAAGGCCGCGCGGGAACAGGCCAGGATGATCAAGGAGTTTCACCAGGTCGTCATGACCGCGCGGGGGAACTACCAGACCGCGGAGAAGGCCAACTCCGAACTGTGGGCCTGAACCGCGAGGCGCCTCCCGACGATGACGACGGCCATGGAACCGGGCCTGCGGGCCGCCGGGTCTAAGTCGTGCGATGCGGCCTTCACCGCGCGGTCGCATCGTCGCCGAAGGCCGGAAACGGTCGTCGGTAGCTGGCAGGAAAGTCCGGCCCCTCCGACGGCAACGGTCCCGCATACGCGGGCTGTCGACGGTTGCGAGCGGACCGCGGCAGGCGCACGTCGCGTGCCGCGGACCCGTGGCAGGGCTTTACCGATGCGGTGCCGTGCCCGACGATGGTGGCGAAGACGGGGTGAATGCGAATCGATCCGATTTCGTGCGAACCATCCGGCTCGGCGCCGCGTCTGAAAGATCTGCAGTGGGTAGTGCGGAAGGATGACTCATGAGCCAGAGGTCTTCGGTCGACAGAGCAGAAATGGCGCAGGCGGCCCAGCGGGTCGAGTCCGCCGCTCAGGACCTGCGCAAGATCCAGGGCGACCTGGGTCAGGAGCAGGCCCAGCTCGCCGGCCGGTGGATCGGTGAGGCGAGCAACGCCTTCACCAAGGTCTACAACGAGTTCAACACCGAGCTGAGCAAGGTCCTCGACGTCCTCGAGGAGCTCCACGAGAAGCTCGTGCAGACCAAGATCAACTACGAGGCCAGCGAGCAGCAGCAGACCGAGAGCATCAACCGGATCGCCGGCCTGCTGAACGGCTGACCGAATCCCCCACCGATCCTCGGGACTCAACGGAGGAACAATGAGCTACAGCTCCATGGACTTCGGCGCCATGCAGCAGGCGTACGCGACGTTCCAGGCCAAGTTCACCCAGATGCAGAGCGAGCTGGACGACCTCGAGAAGAGCGTCGAGAGCAAGCTCGCGCAGTGGGAGGACGACGCCAAGAACGCCTACTTCGACGCCAAGCGTCAGTGGGAGCAGTCCGCCCAGGAGATCGGCCGCGTGCTGCAGCAGCTCGGCGAAGTCATCAACTTCTCGTCCGAAACCGGCCAGAGCACGGTCCGTACGAACGTCAACCTCATCTCGGGCTGACGCCGTCCGCGGCCGGCCGCCCCGCGGACGGGCGGTCGGCCGCGACGCTCGCGGGGTGGGCATGCTGCCCGGCCCCATGAGAGGGACACGACGGGGACTCCAGCAGGCAGCGGGGGCCGGGGCGCCCCCACGGGAGGTTTCACATGGGTGCTGGCGGCAAGAGCGAAATCGACACCGATGCGGCCAAGAAGATCCTCAAGATCCTTGAGGACAATCTCGCCACCTTCGACACCGGCTACGGGACGCCGAGCGACATCCAGGGACGCGGCAATGTGACCCAGGCCGACCTCGGCGGGAGTGCGGGTTTCTCCGCTGGCCAGCAGCTCGGCGAGAATACCGCGCGGGCCTACAGCGTGATCAACCAGGAGTACACCACTTTCGTCAACGCCTACGGCCAGGTCATTGAGGCGCTGCGGCGTGCGGTCAACAACCACGACGAGAAGGAGCAGACCAACACCGCTGCGGCCAACAGCGTGCAGGTCAGCCACACCAGCCGACCGACCACCGGGAACACCCGGGCCTACTGATAGGGCGGGGCTATGACGATTGCGGACCAGACGATGACTGACAGCAAGCCGAAGGATCACCACATCCGATACGGCCCCATCTCGCCCAGCGAATTCACCGGCGGCATGGACGAGATGGACCGGATCCTCGACTCCACCCGGCCCGACAAGGTCATCCAAGCCGGACAGGCGTACAACGCCGCCGCCAGCAAGCTGAACGAGGCGGCCGGCACCCTGCGCGCCCAGGCCTCGGCCTTGGAGAGCGTGTGGAAGGGCGATGACGCCGACGTCGCCATCAAGCAGATGCGGCGTCTGCAGACCACCGCCGAGAACATGTACAAGGTCGCCCATGAGACGGGCACCGCGCTGTCCACCTATGGCCCGCAGCTCGAGTGGTACCGGGACCACCGTCCCGGCCGGGGGAACTTCGAGGGCCTGAGCACCGGGGACGCCGCGGTTTTCGCTGCCGGCACCATGATCGCCGGCCCTGGCGGCGGTCTGATCGCCGTCGGCGGCAAGACGCTCGCCGAGGCCATCGGCCTCCTCGAGGACGAGGAGGACAAGATCGCCCGCGAGCACATGAAGCGGCTCACCGAGCGCACTGTCCAAGCCAACGACAAACTCCCCACCACCCTCACCACCGACCAGCCCATGGTGAATCCGGGTGATGAGAGGTGGAAGCGGCGTACCGATTACCCGGGCGGCGGCGGAGGCGGAGGCGGAGGCGCCAAGGTGCCCAACCCGTATGGGAGCGGACCTCCTGGCAGCGACCCCTTCGGTGACCAGAACGTGCCGAACCCGTACGGCGGGGGCTCCGGCAACGGGCAGAACGTGCCCGACCCGTACGGCGGCGGGGGCGCTGGCGGCGGGCAGAACGTGCCCAACCCGTACGGCAGCGGCCCCGGGAAGAGCGACCTGGCGGGGCTGCCCCAGGGGGGCGCTGGAGGCATCGGCGCAGGCGCCGACCCGTTCGGGCGTGGCGGTCTCGGCGGCGGCATCGGTGGCGGCGGCATCGGTGGCGGCGGCGGTGGGATCGGCGGCGGTGCCGGTCTCGGCGGCGCCCCGATGGGCGGTCTGGCCGGTGGTCCTCCGGGTGCCGGCGCCGGTGCGGGGCGCGGTGCCGGTCTCGGCGCGGGCCGCGGTCTCGGCGCGGGCCGCGGCATGGGTGCCGGTGGAATGATGGGCGCGCCCATGGGCGCTCGCGGCGGAGCTGGCGGCGGCGAAGACGAGCACGAGCGCACCACGTGGCTCACCGAGGACGAGGATGTGTGGGGCGGCAACGACGGCGACACCGCTCCCCCCGTGATCGGTTGATGCCGGCTCGTCGGAGCTGATGGTCATGCACGACTCGGCGTGGGTAGCCTGAGGCACTGTCTTGGGCTGCCCGCGCCGATTCGCTGAGTGAGGTTTGCGCTGTGCGACGGATGACGCGCTTGATAGCTGCCGCAGGGGCGAGTTGCTGTCTGCCCTTGACCACGGTGACTCCCGCCGGGGCAGCACCGGGGCCCCGCAGCGACCAGTGGTGGTTCGCGGCGTGGCAGATCCAGAACAAGGTCTGGCCCATCACCAAGGGAGCCGGGGTCACCGTCGCGGTCATCGACACCGGCGTCAACGCTCAACTGCCGGATCTGCGTGACGCAGTGGTGCCGGGCAAGGATTTCCGGCCGGCGGACGGCAACTCGCCAGGATCAGGCGACGGTAGGACCGACACCGACCAGAAGCTGGGCGGACACGGCACAGGCATGGCCTCGCTCATCGCCAGCCGCGGCACGAGCAGCGGGTTCATGGGGGTCGCCCCGGAAGCCAAGATTCTTCCGATCGTCAGCGCCGCGCTGGACACCGCGGCGGCCATCCGGTACGCGGCCGACCACGGCGCCCGTGTGATCAATGTGTCCGCCGGCCACGCGGCGCCTTTGGGAAAGTGTCCGCAGGACGTGCAGCAGGCGATCGCGCACGCCATCCAACGGGACGCGGTCGTCGTGGCGTCTGCCGGTAACTCGGCGACCACCGACAACAGAGTCGAGTATCCCGCTGTGTGCCCGGGTGTGCTTGCAGTCGGTGCCGTCGACAACCAGAAGCGAGCTTGGGCCGACACTCAGCGGCAGCCGTACGTTTCGGTTGCCGCGCCCGGCGTCCTCGTGGGCGCTCTGCTGAAGACGGGGCGGGTCGACACTGGGCTGTCCGGTACCAGTCAAGCCAGTGCGCTGACCTCAGGTGTGGTGGCATTGGTGCGGGCCAAGTACCCGCAGATGTCGGCGCGCGAGGTCGTTCAGCGGATCATCAACACCGCCAAAGACGCCGGGCCTCCCGGACCGGACAACCAGACGGGCGCCGGGGTGATCATTCCGGCCGATGCGCTGACCGCGAACGTGCCCAAGAGCGCGCCCAACCCCGTCTTCGCCAAATTCGACCAGTGGCAGAAGAGCCAGCCGAACGCGGGGAACGCCGCGCCTTCCCCCACATCCACCGGCAAGACCAAGGCCCAGGCCGACAAGGAAAGGGCCGAGCGCAACACCAAAATCCTCTTGGGCGCCGTGGCCGGGGCGGTGCTGCTCGCTGTGCTGATCGTCGGACTGGTCGTGCTCCGGCGTCGTAAGCCCGCGACGGTCGGGCCGATGCCGGGGGGCATGCCCGGCAACTTCCCGGGCACGCAGGCCGGGCAGTCCGGGCCGCCGCCTGGTTGGGGCGGGCATGTCGGCGCACCGCCCGCTGGACAGGCTCCGCCGCAGCCGTTCAATCCGCCGCAGGGGCAGCCGGGCTCCGGGCCGGCTGCGCAGCAGCCGCCGCAGGGGCCACCGGTCGGCCCGCCGCAATGAGAGACTGCGTCGCAATCTGTCATCGGAAAGGGAATCAGGCTTGAGGAAGCGTCTGTTGATGTCCGCCGCCGTCTTGGCGGTTGCGCTCGGCGCCGGTGCGTGCGGAGGGGACTCGAAGGACGAAGCAAACGGTTCGACATCGGTCAGCCCCTCGGCCGCGTCCAGCAGCTCCGCTCCCGCCACGCCCCCCGCCGGAGGCAACGCGTCTTCGAACGGCGGCACGGGCTCGGGCACCGGTTCGGGCGGCGCCGGTCAGGGCACGGCGCAGAACGAGACGCAGGCGAAGATGATGAAGGTCGCGCAGTGCATGCGGGACAAGGGCTACGACGTCCAGGACCCGACGCCCAGCGGCCACATCGTGTTCAAAAACGTCAAGGACGCGGAGGCCGCCAACAAGGCGCTGAACGAGTGCCGCGCCAAGCACAACGTCACCGGGCCCTGAGCCAGGAGCCGCTCGTCGCAGGCTGCGGAAGGGTGTCCTTTCCGAACATGAGAAGGGACACCCTTTTCTCTTACCCAAAGTTGGCTCGCTCTGCGGTGCCTAGGATGAGGCAGATGCAGCGCCCGCCCCGGAAACGACGAGCGAAGCAGACGGAGACGATAGGCCTCAGCGCAATGCGCGACTGGACATAAGCGTCGAAGGACAGAATCGGTCATGGCGGACCTGTTCGAAATCCCCCTAGTGACGATCGTCAATCTGCCGCAGGATCTGCACTACCAGCTGACAGAGCCGAGCACCGGCGAGATCGTCGCCCAAGTATCGCCGGTGGCGGTGGGGGCAGCGTGGCGCGAAGGTACACTGGGACGCCTTTTTCGTAAGGCCAAGCGTGCCCGAAGCATTTACCCGGGAGAGACATATCATGTCCCCCGCATCACCTTTCGGGTGGCGGGCGCGCGGAACGAGACGCTCTTCTTTGTCGATCGAGCCGACAAGCTGATCGGCAATCCTTGCATCCCGAACTCGGCGGTCGTGGCCGCGGACGGTGGCGTACTGGGGTATATAACGAACGATCACTACCACATCCTCAGAGCGGTTGATCCGCCTGTTGATGCCAATGGAATCGCCACCGTTCGCGGAATGGGATTTCTGCTGGACCACCACAACAATGTCGTAGGCGAGGTCGTCAGGCGGGCACCATGGACGCCGCACGCGATGAAGGCGGGCCTTCCTCCCGATGAGTACGCTGTCAGCTTCGAGGGGCCGGACGGCTCGGTCTGGGGAAGAAGGAAAGGCGAGGAGCTCATAGTTGAATTCAACCCGGACGCCTCGCGAACCCTCAGGATTCTCATGATCTCCAACCTGATATGCGGCAAGGCCGATGAGCGGCTCTATACACCCTTCACGACATCCGGATACACGCCGCCGGAGCCGCTGGAACCGGCGACTGAACCGTATCCCGGATATCAGGGGGTCCATGAGTCTTACATGCAATACCAGGAAAAGTTCATCAAGTGGTTCCAGAGGAATGTCGTCCCCTCTGGGTGATCGGATAACGGTCTCAGTTCGTGGTTTCATTTTGCTCCGCTGCAGACGTCAAAAAGCGGGACCTCTGGCTCCGATAGAGGCAAGTTGGGGTCGACCCTTCCTCTATCGGAGTCGCTTCGCCCGGGCCGAGTGGCGGCTCGGCTGGCCATCGGTATGCGGGACGAAACGCAGTTCTTCTCTTGCCTCGGACGTATCCCGGCTATCAAGGGGTCCATTCTGAATACACGGAAAATCGGCAGAAGTTTATCAAATGGTACAAGAAGGATGTTGCTCCAGCTGACTGAACCGTGATCGGTGGCGTATGTCCAAGGCGCTGTTCAATGAAGATTCCAACGTAGCCAGTGGGAAGGTCAGTAGTCGCGGGAGTGGAAAGGGAGGCGACCATGACCGCCGTTACCGAAGTCTCACATCTGGAAGTCCAGGCGGCGGCGCAGGATTTGCACTACCAGGTGATCGATCCGAGTCAGGGGACGATCATCGCTGATGTCTCGCCGGTGGCTGTGGGAACCTCGCAGAGGAGAAGTGCGGTCAAGCAGGTTCTCGCCATGCTCGGCCGGGGCAGAAGGATCATACCTGCGGAAGCGCATCACATAGGACGCGTAGTCCTTCGGGTCGCGGATCGCCAGGGTCCGACGCTCTTTTTCTCCGACCGAGCCGAAAAGTGGATGGTGAATCCGTGTGTGCCGCAGGTGGTCGTCGTCGACGCGAGCGGGGGCGTGCTGGGCTATCTGACCGATGACCACTATGCGGTCATGACTCCGATGGACAGGAAGGTCGCCAACAATATCGCCACCATACGCTCAAGGCGGACGCTGTGCGATCGAAATCGTGACGTGGTGGCCGAAATCTACGTACAGTCACCCACGTACCCCGGGGGCAAGCCGGTGGGCACGCCTGAGTACAACACCCGGTTCGTAGGTCCGGACGGGGTGGTCTGGGCGGAGATCAAGAGCGCCCGTCAGGTGGTCGAGTTCAGCCCGCAGACGCCGTCGGAGGTCAGAAGTCTGATCGCCGCCAATATGATCGCCAACGAGGTCGATAAACGGCTGATCCCGACCGGGAGTGACTTCAGGGCGCCTGTTCCACTGGAACCTTTATCGGATCCGTATCCCGGCTACCAACAGATCCATGTCGAATACATGGAATATCAGCAGAAGTTCATCAAGTGGTACAGAGAGCGGGCTACCCCGGCAGGATGAGGTGCTGACAGAATCACTGGCCGTCGACGGGTCGGCCGTACTCTGGCTGGGCGCTTGTCATTGCGCTCTTGCTGATTTTGTGGCGGGGTTGGTGGTGGAATAGTCCTGTGGTGGACCGGTCCGGCTTGCCTTTAGCTGACGATCGGCGTCCCCGCGGTCGAGTCGAAGCGTGCAGCTCAGCGGAGGTCTGCGAGGTAGAAGGCCTGCGTCGAGATGATCCTTGCCGGTCCGTGACTTCGTCTGTGCATGATGTTGTCAACGCCAGTGACTCTCCGTATGCTGGTCGATCGTCAATGGCGTGCGATGTCAGGGGCTCATCGATAATCAGCCTCACTGAATCGCTCACCATGCCCACTGGTATGGCGTCAGCATGTGAGCCGTCTCGGTGCGAGCGCGCCGAGCTTCCAGGAAAGTGGTGAACGTGACCGACAAATCTGCTGACCCCCGTCGCATCATGCAGCATGCGGACGACATCGAGGCCGAGGTGGTGCCGAGGATCAAGCAGGCCGGGGACACGCTCAACAAGGACGGTACCTACAACCTGGAGGGCGGTGACTTCAGCATCACCTGCATGGCCGCCGGGTCGGCCTACCCGATCGCGCTCCAGTTCGCTTTCGAGGACATCAAGATGCTGATGTCCACCGCCAAGTCATATGCCAAGAAGGTTGAGACCGCTGGGCGCATGTACGCGAAGGCCGAGCTGAGGAGCGCTGGGAAGTAGGCGGCGACGCGTGAGCATCGAGCAACGGCGAGGAAAGGTGGACGAGGTTGGGTAACGGTGCCGGCAATCGTGGCGGTCAGTCGCCTGGCGGTCCGGAGACTCCCCCGTGGGACAGCGGCGGGCAGAATTCCGGCGGCTCCCCTGATCATGGCGGTCCGGCGCAGAGCAGACAGTCCTCCGGGAACAGCCCCGGCCCCGACTCTCGACCGAGCGGCGGCCCGCAGTCATCAGGGGGCGAAACTCCGGCGTCTCAAACAGCCCCGAGCCCGCAGCAGGACGCGGGGAGCCAGCAAAGCCCTAGCGGAGACGCATCTTCGAGGGGCGGGCGGAGTACGGGGGATCAGAGCTCCGGATCCGGTACGCCTACCAGCGGCGGGCCGGACTCTGGGAGCGGACAGCAGAGTCCTGCAGGGGATCAGAGCTCCAGCGGCGGACAGAACGCGAACAACCACTCCACCTCGGGCGGGCAGAACAGCAGCGGCGGGGGACAGCAGTCTTCCAGCCAGCGGCACCCCCAGACGCAGAACGCCCATTCCAAAAGCTTGAAGCAGGGCGTCGGTGCTGGGGCTCTCGGATTGGGCGGCGCACTCATGGCGGCGGCGTCGGGCGGCTCTATCGTCGGGGTCCATGAAAGCCTGATGAGCGTTGCCACAAACATGGCGCAGGGCGCTGGCTTTGTGCTTCCGCCAGCTTTCATGGTCGCTTTCCTTTTCAAGGAGTCCACGGCCAAGACGACCAAGCTTGAAGTAGCTGCTAAGGACTGGGCCGACGCGGCAAACAAACTCAGCGAAGCCGCTCAGACGATCAGAACTATGGTCAAGGCAATTCCCTACGAAGCCTGGACCATGGACGACCGTCCTCTCTATGAGAGCGCCGTCGAGGATTTCGGACAGCAGCTAGACGCGCTCGCCCAATACATCGATGCCGTGCAGATCTCCATCATGGTGGTGGCGTACGCGCTGTTCACCTATTCGATCTTCGCATTCGGCATGGCCGTTTACCTGGACGCTCTCGCCATATGCGTAGGGGCGGCCGCCGCCGCCTCGGTCACGGTGGTCGGGGCTCCCGCGAGCGCGACGGTCATCGCCGAGTGTCAGGCTCTGGCGTCTACCGGGCTGACCATCACGGCTGTGGCGACCGGGGTTCTCGCCGCCGTGGCCACGGGAGTTGCGATGGTCATGGGCGGTGGTGCGCTGCTCACCGCAAACTCCCAGCAGGACAATGGCGCCACCGGTGCTTTCGACGCGTTCAAGAAGGCGGTGGTCACCGGTGGAGCCGCAGCCGGCGCCAACCTTCTGCAGGGTGCTGCGAACAGTGGTCTGAACTTCCTCAACAGGTCCGGCGTGAAGATGTTCCCGCTGGCGGAAGTCGACTTCGACGCCGACCGGGACATCGAGAACACCTGGAATGTCGGGGGCGGCGTCAAACTGACGACGCCCGAGGGCCAGGGAGAAGCCGAGGCCGGGTACCACGCGAAAATCAAGGATGGGCACGTGCAAGGCCAGGAGCTCGAAGCCAAGGGCAAGTGGACCCATCCGGGAAGCGATGTCGGCATCGGCGGCGGCGGAAAGCTCGAATGGGACGAGAACGAGAACCTCAAGAATAAGTCGGTCAACGTCGGAGTTGAGCACGGCCCGTCCGGAAGCAAAGTCGAGTACGAGGCCAACTGGGACGAGAACAACAAGTACAGCGACAAATACAACGTCAATACCCCGATCTTCAACAGGACAGACGGCAGCTTTGAGAAGAAGCAGGAGGACCCGCCGCCTCCGTGGGACCAGGGCCTGTGACGCGTGCTGAGCAGTTCTGCCCTCGGGACGTCGCCTGGCAGGCGACGCCCATCATTCAGGTGAACTGAGACGCGGCGAGACCGCACTGCGCGGTCTCGCCGCGTTTCTCTCAGGTGGCGGATCCTGGACGATGGCGCCGACCATGCCCACGGTTCGGCGTGCTCGACGACAACTCGCCTACAACGCTGCCGGGCAGCCGTCAGGCGCCGGAGCCGGTCGAGGCTCCCGAGCCCGCCGTCCGCCCGAGCCGTCCCTACGCGACCCGCGCGCCGAACGCGAACAGGCGGCCGAACGGCTGCCGCGGGGGAGGAAGAGCCTGGGCTGGACGTCGTCCTCACCGGCCAGGTCTTCATGGACATGATCTTCACCGGGCTGCCGGGCCTGCCGGTGCCCGGCACCGAGCTGGTCACCGACGGCCTCGGCTCGGTCCCCGGCGGCGTCGCCGACATCGCCGTCGCCATGAGCCGCTTGGACCTGCGCGTCGGGTCTGACGGCCCCGTTCTGCGACGACATGTTCGGGGCGTTCCTGTGGCGCACCCTGTTCGAGCAGGGGGACCTGCGCACGCGGCGTCCGGCTCTGGACGTGCCGGACCGGCGACGCTTGAACTAAGGACCTCTCGGCGGACGTACGCTGCGCACGCGCCCAGTTCTGTCAACGTGCTGCGTTACGGGTGCCTGCTGTGGGCGGCGGGGGTGGCCAGGATCGGGTCAGGGATGCGAGCGCCTGTCTTCATCTGACCTTGCCTGTCTCAGGGGGGAGCGCCGTGGAGGACCTCTTCGCTCCCGCAGCGTCTCGATCTGCGCGTCCGTGTTGTGTGACGCCACTGTTCTGCTCTCGACCTGCACGTTCTTACTGGGCGGGTCGACTGGCCGTGTGGAGCTATGGGCATGGCGGGTCGCGTCACGGTGAACATGTGCTGCGCGTGCATCCAGTGCTGTGAGCGTGCTGCGCTACGGGTGCCTGCTGTGGGCGGCGGGGGCCAGGATCAGGTCAGAGATGCGAGCGCACACCTTCATCCGACCTTGTATGTTCTGGGGAAGCGCCGCGGAGCATCCTTCTCGCTCTCACAGCGCCTCGATCTGCGCGTCCGTGTTGCCTGACCGTGCCGTTGGACTGTCGCCCTGCACGTTCTTGATGGACAGCGTCGACGGCCGCGTGGAGCCGCGAGCGTGGCGGGTTGAGCCGCGTTTCCGGTGAACATGCGCGGCGCGTGGGGCCCTGTGCTGCCATGTGCTTCGCTGACGGGGCCGACTGCGAGGGCTGTGAGAGGGGCCGGAATCAGGGCAGAAACGCGAGCTCACCGTCATCGGACTCGTGCTCGTGCCGCGGAAGTGCCGTGGGGCGTACTGCTTACCCCATGGCGCCTCGGCTCCTCGTTCGCTCTGCCCGACGACCGTCCCCGTTCGGCTGCCGTCCGCGCGCGTCCTTCGAGCTTCCCCTCCGACCGCGGGCGGCTGGGCGTGGCGAGCGACCCGGTCAGCTCACCAGATCAGCCGTTGAGGGCGGCGGAGATGGAGTTGATGTTGCCGACCATCTCCTGCTCGGCCTTCTCGTGGTTGTCGGCCACGAGGGTCAGCTTCTCGCCGAAGGCGCGCAGGTCGTCGGCGGCTCCGGTGAACGACTCGTTGGCCGTCTCCTGGATCGCCAGGTAGGACTCGCCGATCAGCATGCCGATGTCGTCGTTGCCCCACGGCGCGCCCATGCCCTCCACCGTGCCCACCAGGCTCTGCCACTCCTGAGCCAGCCGGTCGCCGGCCGCGGTGAGCTCCTTGGCGGCCTGGCGCACCGTCTCGGGGCGGATGGCGTAACCGTTGGTCATCGGCTGCCTCCAATCTTGGCCAGGGTGTCGTTGAGGGCCTGGGTGATCAGCTCCATCTGCCGCAGGCTCTGGTTCTGGATCTCCTCGATCTGCTTGCCGAGCGCCGCCGGGTCCACCGCCCCCTCGGCCGCCCCGGCCGTCGCCGCCTTGGCCCTCAGGTCCTCAAGGGCCGCGTTGACCGCCTCCACCAGCCGCTCGCCCAGCTCCTGGGAGGACATCCGCATCACCCTGGGGTTCAGTTCCACGCTCTTGAGCCGCCCCCCGGCCACGGCGGTCACCTTGATCCGGCCGTCGGCCGCCTCGCCGACCCCCTCCAACGCGTCACCGTCGGCGGTCTTGGTCTTCTCGGGGCGGGGCGCGGTGTTGCCCTGACGCATCGACTCCAGAGTCTTGCGCGCCTCGGTCAGCATCCGGTCGAGCTCGGCGCTGGAGAACCCCGCCACCCTCGTCACCTCCAAGATCGAAACCATGCATCAGCGAGCATATGTCGCAGCATGGCCGAATACGGGCGTCATTGATAGGACGGACGAGGTACGAGAAGGGTTCGCGGCGCCGCGGTCGACGTCCCGGGGGTCGGGCGTGGACCGCGTCCCGTGGCACCGCCGCCCCTGGGAAATATCATTGTTCCGGCTAAGGATCGAAATGGGCGACCCCGTGGCCTCCGCGCGGTCATCATGGATCGTCCGAACGCCGTAGGGACGGGCCCTTGGTCCCCCGAAGCGGCGGCGGGCACAGCGCTACGCCGCACGGTCGGAGTCTCGTAGGCTTGCGGTGACGAAAGGGAGGCACGTGTCCGACTCGAGCTGGCAGGAGGACGTCCTGCGCGAACTGGGCATGCCCCGGCGCGGACTCGCGACTCTCGAACGAGATACGCCTGCCGCGTCGCAGCCGGTCGTGCCGCCGTCGTCCGCTCCCGCGGCGCCGCAGCCTCCGGAGCCGTCCCCCGCCGTGCAGCCGCCGCGTCCCGAAGCGGCGCCCGCACCGCAGCCGCCGCGGCCTGAGCCGACGCCCGCCGCGCAGCCGCAGCAGCCCGCGCAACCGCAGCCGGCCGAGCCGATGGAACCGGCGCACCACGCGCCGATGGCGCCGGAACAGCCGCAGCCGGCGGTCCCCTCGCCGCAGCACGAACCGGACGGCGTTTCGCACCCTCCGGCGCCGCAACCCGAACCGGTGGCGCAACCGGACCCCATGGCCGCGCCCGTGTCACCGGACGGCGGCGCCGCCCCCGCCGCGCCTGCGCCTCCCGCGGACCCCACGCCGTCCGCGCCGCAGCCGATGGTGCACGCCGAGTTCGGCCCCGAGGCGGCGATCGTGCCCGTGGTGACCTCCGCGGCGCCGCCCATGCCCGGCACCCAGGCCCCCGAGGACGGCGAGGACACCTCCGAGGAGTCCGCCCAGGCGGCCTCGGCGCCCGCGCCGGTGCAGCCGCCGCCTCCCCCGCCGCAGCAGCAGACCGGCGGCGGCCCGCGCGTCGCCGACGAGCTGGTGCGCAAGTCCCATCACGGCGACCCGCTGCTCGTCCGGGTGGGACGCGGGGTGCGCAAGGCCGTCGGCGCGTCCGGTTCGTCCAGCATCAAGTCCCAGACCGAAGTCGCCGAGATGCTGCAGCGTCCGGTGCCGAGCTTCCGCCAGTTCGCGGTGGTCAGCGTGCGCGGCGGCGCGGGCAAGACCACCATGGCGGCGCTGCTGGCCACCGAGCTGGCGCGTCATCGCGCCGACCGCGTGCTGGCCGTCGACGCCGACGCCGAACTGGGCTCGCTGCCGCTGCGGCTCGGCGTCCAGGCCGACCGCTCCCTGTTCGACCTGGCGGGACGGCAGCCCCGTTCGTTCGAGGAGGCCGCGCAGTACCTCGCGCGCGCCGGCGAACGGCTGTGGGTGCTGTCGTCGACGCGCGGCGGACGGATATCGGGGGAGTTCACGTTCGACACGTTCCAGACCGCGCTGAGCGCCGTCAGCCGCTACTTCGCCACCGCCGTCGTCGACTGCGGCGCGGGCATCCTCACCGACCTGCATCAGGGCATCCTCGGAAGCACGCACGGCCTCGTCCTGGTCACGCCCGGGACGGTGGACGGGGCGCTGAGCGCCCGCGGCGCGCTGGAGTGGTTCCAGAACAACGGGCGGCACGCGCTGCTGCAGCGCACCGTCATCGCGATGGTGACGCACGCGCCGCAGGCGGGCGCCGACCTCAACCGCGCCGAACAGATGCTCAGCCAATGGGGGCTGCCCGTGGTGCGCGTCCCGTACGACCGGCATCTGGCGATCGGCGGCGCGTTCGACCACGGCAAGCTGGCCGGCGGCACCGGCACGGCCGTCGGACGCATCGCCTACGAGGTGTTCGCCCGCTCGATCGGCGCGGGGGTGGGCCGATGAGCTGCGACCTGGTCGCCGTGGTGCGCAGACCGCCGGACGTGCGCGCGGTCCTGGAAGGGCTGATCGCCATGGGCGTGTCGGTGGAGATCCGCGGCGGCGAGCCCGCGGCCACCCGACTCTACAACCTGGAGGGCCAGCTCATCGTCTCCATCGAGAACCCGGTGCAGGTGGCCGTCCCCGGCGAGATCCGACGGCTGCTCGGCGCCGAGTTCGCGGCGCGGCTGCCCTCCCCGTCCGCTCCGATGTGGTGGGTGGACGTCCGCGCGGTCGCCGACCTGCCGGAGGGGGTGGAGGTGGCGCGCAGGTTCGCCGACGCCCTGGTGCACTGGCTGGGCGGCGCCGTCTACCCCGACGGCGAGTCGGACGGACCGCCGCTGAGCTGGCGCGCGGCCGACCACAGCGGCGCGACGGCCGGCTCGAGCGCGAGCAGCAGCCCCGCCCCGAGCTGACTCCGTCCGCTTCGCAAGGCGGCAACCCGCCACGGCGGCGACAGCGCACGGCGGATGACGCCCAGCTGCACGCGATGGCCCGGTGCTCCACTCGCCGGGCGGGACGTGCCGAGATCGGGTGCTGCACGGCGACGACAAGGCGGCACCCCCGCCTGCCCTCCGGGCATCCGCTGCGCCGCCACGTTCTCTACCGCCTGCCGTCCACTCATGGACGACCTATGCCCACGCCGCCACGGGCACCCATGGCACGCGACCGGCCCGCTGGCCGCGTACAGCGAAGGCCATGACCGTGCTGCGTCCCCGAACCGAACCCGCTCCCGATGTGGTGCATCCGCCCGACTGGCGCGACACCGTGCAGCGGCAGCACGGACCAGGCCTGTGCATCCGGGAGTGCCCTGGCTGAGGGTGCGAGCCGCTTGAACGGACGACGTTGGGCACCTCGACGTCCAGCTGTGGAGGGCGTGAGGAGCCGAGGTGCCTTCGGCGAACGAGGCCTTCTCAAGCCCGTGGCCTCGAATGGGTGGTTGAGGTTGACGACGTATCAGCATGGGGGGCTGTCTCATGCGCCGTGCACGAGTAGATGTCCCCGCCGACCTCTACGACCGGATGCCCTGTCGTCCGGCCTGGGCATGCCCGCGGGCCAACTGCACCTTCCACAGTCCGGCCGCGACCTGACCGTCCCGTCCGGCGGCCTCGCGCGGCAGGTAGCGTTCGCGCTCTACGAGACGATCGACGCAGTGGAACAGAATGCTCGTGACGAGCGGCGTTCGCTTACTCCGGAAGAGGAGGCTCTGATCCACGCGCTGCGGGTGCGGACTCACAAGCTGTTCGAGGATGAGTTGCGGGCGAAGGGGCTCAGGGGGATGCCCGAGGAGTCTTAGATGGGCGTTGAGGTGGGCGCGTCGGCGTGCCGGCGGTCGGAACTTAAGGGGTGTCGCCCCGAAGTCGAACGCACGTGACCGAGTGTGTGAGCAGCGTGACCTGATGCCGATCCGAGAAGCCCGCTTCCTCCTCACCAAAGCGGTCCATACTGGGCGGCGGGCGTTCGGAACGCCCACCCTTGTGAACGGCACGCAAGTCGCGCCGGAGTGGCGCTGCGAGCAGGAGCTCGCTGGTGATCTCGACCTTCTCCTCGGCCATGATCTGCGCCATCGCATGGGCGAGCGCCGAACGCACGTCGGTGAACCCCGTCGCCCGCGCCTGACCGTCCTCGGCGAACCCCACCGTGAGCCACCCAGAGCCGGCGCTGACCACCGACCAGCACCCCTCGGCCAGCCGCCCGATCTGGAGACGCCCCGCACCCCCCCGGGACGACTTCCTCCAGCCTCAGCCGGGCCTTGGCGAAGATGTCGGCGATGCTTTCAGGCAGCAGCGCCACCAAGTCGGGGGCCTGCCGCGTGTGGCGGCGTCATGGACGGATTGAGGTAAGTGGTGAGTGAGAACCGGCGAGTGGGTCCGGCTGGTGAGAACGAGTCCCTTCCAGACGGCACGCAGTTCCCGCCGCAATCTCCGCTCGTCGGGTGGAGAGGACGCGAGGTGGAGCCTCGCACACTCGGTCCTCAAGGCGACGCCGTCGGGCGGGTCGGCAGAGGCACGGGGCCGGAGTTGCCTCCACCGCCGCCGGGCGAGCCGCTTCCGCCGCTCCCTCCGAATGCGTTCGAGGCCTTGCCTCAGAACTATGACGGCTGGACGCGCGAGCCCGTGGTGTACCTGCCGGTGGTGTTGGGCGGAGTCCAGATCGGGTGCCTGTGGGCCTCAACGCGCCATAAGGCGGCCGGCTTCTTGTACCTGCCCGAGGCGATCGACCGGGAGGAGTACTTCTACGCTTCCACGATCTGGTGGGAGCGACTGGGGGAGGCCTACCGACAGGGATTGCCTGCCAGGGAGGCGATCCTGCGCTGGCGGGGCGCTCCTGAGGATCCCCGGGCAGGGGGCATACCGGCGGACGCGCGGGAGCGTGAGCTGCCGAGCCTCGCCGCGCTGCACGAAATGGTGGCGCCGGGGGTTCCAGCGCCTGAAGGACCGTTGATCCAGGACGGGAAGCTCCCCGATGGCACGCCGGTGGACCGGTCGCAGGGCTGGGGACCGTTGGTCAGCAGCCCTTTGCCGACGTACGCGCCCGAGTGCGACGGGCCGATCCGCTACGTCCCTGTCGTCCTGCGGGACGCGGTCGTGGGGTACGTGTGGGCATCAGTGACCGGAGAGGCCGCCGGCTACCTGCCGCGCGAGGCCGCCGGGCAGGACGGCCAGGTCGCCGCCGGCCTATGGCAGTTGTGGCTCAGTCGCAGTTTCGAGGAGGGCGCATCGAGTCTGGTGGCCCTGCGCCGCTGCAAGGCGATGCCGGAGGATCGGCTCTCCAGGGTCATCGGCGCCGACGCCGAGGAGCGGGAGCTGCCGAGCCTTCAAGCCCTGCGGGAGCTGGCACGGCAGTGACCGCCACAAACGGTGGGCGACGTGGACGGGAGGTCGCTCGAAGAGTCGAAAGCCTTCGGGGACGAAGTGCAGGGGAAGAGTGTGGCTGAGCGTTATCCGCAGTACTACTTCTATGAGCGTTGGCCGGTCGTCTTCGTGCGGACGCCCGAGGGTGGTCTGGAATGTCTGGCGTTGTCGCCGAAGACCGGCGGGTTCGAGCGGGACATGTCGTACTACCGGAAGATCCTGTTCGGTACGACCGCCGACATCGACACGGTGACCCGCGACGAGTTCATCCAGCGTGTCGAGGCCCTGCGCAGAAAGCGGCTCAAGGGCGAGGGGCCCGTCTTCGCGCTCTACGAGACGATCAAGGCGATGCAGCAGAAAATTCTCGGCGCGGGGCGGAGGATCACCCCCGAGGAGAAGGCTCTCATCCACGCTCTGCAGGTGCGGACTCACAAGTTGTTCGAGGCCGAGTTGCGTGCGCAGGGGCTTCGGGGGATGCCCGAGGAGTCTTGATGGACGGGGCGGACGCTTCGGCATCGAAGCCGGGGCGCGCGCTGTTCGCGCTGCTTCACCCGAAGGACGCTGCTGTCCGGGTAGACGTGGCGAGTGTCACGTCCATCGGCGCGAGCACAGAGTCCGCTTCCTGGTCGGATGAGACGGACTGAGCCGCTGGTCAATGACGTACGCGGCCTGGATTGGGGACGTGTGGCGACGAAGACATGTGGGGGACGTCACCCCGAGGAGCTGGAGCCTTGGTGAGGGCATCCGAAAAAGCATCTGGTAGCGCATCACGTGTCGTCCATACCGGGTCTCTGTGACAGAACGACTTCGAATCCAGACAGTGCTCCTTCCGTCGGAGCCAACGTCCGGATCAGTGCTTGTGATGAAGGGTGTCCCCGATGCGGTCGGACGGCCGGAATACGATGCGGCGTCGGACATCTGGTGGGAGCGGCTGGCCGACGCCTACGAGCAGGGGTTGCCCGCCGCGGACGCCGTCTTGCGGTGGCGCGGTGCTCCGGAGGAGCCCCGAGCGGGCGGCATTTCCGGCGGACGCGCGGGAGCGTGAGCTGCCGAGCCTGGCCTCGTTGTACGAGGTGGTGGAACCCGGCGTACCGGCGCCCGAGGGGCCGTTCATCCAAGACGGAAGGTTTCCGGACGGCACACCGGTGGACCGGTCGGAGGGGTGGGGCCCGCTGATCAGCGCACCGCCGCCTCCGATGTACGGGACGGCGAGCGACGGGCCGATCCGGTACGTGCCTGTGGTCCGTGACGGCGTGGTGGTGGGGTACCTGTGGGCGTTGTTGGCAGGGGACGCCGCCGACTTCGAGCCGCGGAAGGCTGCCGGTGTGAAGGGCGAAATCGCGGCCGCCCTGTGGAAGACGTGGCTCAGCGACATCTACGCCGAGGACGTGTCAAGCCTTGAGTCACTGGGGCGCTGCAAGGCCTCAGCGGGTCATCCGTTGTCCGGAGTCGTCGGCGCCGACGCCGAGGAGCGGGAGCCGCCGAACGTCCAGGCCCTGCGGAAGACGGCTCAACGGTGATCGCCGACGTGCCGGCCGGAGCGGAGGGACGCGGCCGGCACTGGGAGCATCCAGGGACGCAGTGCAGGGGAAGAGTATGGCTGAGCGTTATCCGCAGTACTACTTCTATGAGGGGTGGCCGGTCGTATTCGTGCGGACGCCCGATGGCGGTCTGGACTGTCTGAGGTTGTCGGCGGAGAACGGGGAGTTCGTCCGGAACATGTCGTACGTGCGGAAGATTCGATACGGCACGACTGCCGATATCGATACCGTGACCCGGGACGAATTCATCCAGATGGTCGAGGCTCTGCGGGGCGAGCGGCTCAAGGGCGAGGGGCCGGTGTTCGCGCTGTACGAGACGATCGACGCAGTGGAACAGAAGGCTCGTGATGAGGGGCGTTGGCTCACTCCTGAAGAAGAGGCCCTGATCCACTCGCTGCGAGTGCGGACTCACGAGTTGTTCGAGGCCGAGTTGCGTGCGCAGGGGCGTAGGGGGATGCCCGAGGAGTCCTGATGGACGGTGGTGTGGACGCGTCGACGTTGGAGCCGTGGACGGAGCACGAGCCGGGTGCGCTCTTGTATCCGGAGGGTGCCTCGCTGTTCGCATGGGCGCGACGGAATGAGGCAACAGCTGCGCGCGGGCATGTATCAGCAAGGCGTCGGCACCTGGTTCACCGCCACGGTCAAGCTCACCCGCCCCAACAGGTACGAGGTCCAGTTCGACAACGAGGGCGAACTGGCGTGGGGTCAACGGCTACCGGTGGCGGCGCTGGATGAGGAACGGCGCATGTTCCCTCGCGATCCTCAGCACACCCCCGGGTGGCTGCGCCGCGGCGCAGGCGAGTTGCGCATCGCAAAACCGTTCGACTCTTTCGCCCCCGACGGGACCCCCGTCGTGAATCGCCCCGAGGTGCCGGAGGGCGAGTGGGACGCGGTGGTGCGCTACCTGGAGCAGGCGCCGATCGTGCTGGCCGCCCGCGGCTTCGACGTCGATGTGCTCGACCCGGCGCGTCCCCGTCGGGTGCCGTTGACCTACCACACCGACGGCACGTGGGTGTGGTCCGGCGCGGTCGGCTATCACCTGCGCGTGCACGGGGTGCCGCCGGAACCCGAACTGGTCGCCCACATCCGGTCGGGCGGCTTCCAGGTGCCCGAGGTGAGCGACGAGGTGCGTTCTCAAGCCGTCGCGGCCATCACCGGTCCGGCCTGAGGAAGTTGATAAAGAGGACGTCATGAACGACCTTCCGCCCCAGGGCCGTCCGCCCGGCGACCCGCGTCCTCCATTCCCGCCCCCGCCGCCCGTCCCGCCGCCCCCGCCGGGCATGCCGGGACCGTTCGGGGCCGGGACGTTTCCGGGGCGGCCTCCGATCGGGCCGCCCCCGATGCGGAACAACGCCCCGCGAGGCTACGAGCCGTTCACCCGCAAGCCGCTGGTCTACCTTCCGGTGATGCTGCGCGGACGGCATATCGGCTACCTGTGGGCCGGGATGACCGGCACGGCGGCCGGGTTCATCCGACGCAACGAATTCCTCACCGAGGCGTTCGAGGCGCCGATGGTGTGGAGCGAACGACTCGCCGAAGCCCACGCGCAGGGCCTGCACGCCCGCGAGGCGATCCGCCGGTGGATCGGCGCGCCTGAGGACCCGCGCGGCGGCGCCGTCCCACCGGACGCCCGAGAGGGACACGCCGACGACCTCGCCCAGCTGCAGGCGCTGGCCAATCCCGGCGAGCCGCCGACTCCCGGGCCGTTGATCCAGGACGGCGAATACCCCGACGGCACCCCGGTGGACCGCTCGAGGGGCTGGGGGCCACTGCACTTCCAACTGCCGCCGAGCTACTCGCCGACTGCCGCGGGGCCGGTCCGGTACCTGCCCGTGGTCAAGGACGGGCTCGTCCTGGGCTACCTGTGGTCCTCGGTCGCCGGTGGCGCGGCGTCGTTCCTGGCGCGCCGCGACGCGGGCGTGGACGGACGCAACGCCATCGCCGCCTGGACCCCGCGGCTGCGCGAGCTGCACGGCCAGGGCGTCCCCGCCACAGAGATGCTGCGACGCTGCCGCGCCATGGCCTCCGACCCCCGCGCCGGGGCGGTTCCCGCGGACGCGCGGGAGGAGGAGGCCGCGAGCCTGGCCGACCTGGAACGCCTCGCCGCGACCTTCGAGCAGTCGCTGCGGATCTCGTTCAACCCTGACCCGGACGACCCGGCCGTGGCGCGTCGCCCGGCCGTCCCCGCGCATGAGCGCGCGGCACTGCTGGACTACCTGGAACGCGCGCCGGTCGTGCACGACGCCGGTGACCCGCTGCCCGATCCGTACGACCCGCGGCGGCGGCCCGTCGTCCCGAACACCTTCCACACCGACGGCACGTGGGTGTGGCTCGGCGGCGTGGCGCACTGTCTGCGGGTCCACGGCGTGCCGCCCGAGCCTGACCTTGTCGAGCATGTGCGCGCCAACCGGTTCCGGCTGCCCGAGGTCGGCAGGGACGCTCGAGCACGGGCGAGGGCCGCGCTCGAGCGTCAGGGGGTCCTCGTGGGCCCTCCGCCCGCCGCAAGGCCGACCGCATCGGAGAAGAAGACCGAACGCCCCAGGCGCATCGATCCTCGGGACGTGCGGCGGACCACCGAGGATCTGGCGTTCCAGCAGGTCGGGAGCACGATCGACAACTACGCCTCCAACACCACCAAGCCGGTTCGCTACCTGGTGGTCGGCGGAAAGCGCGGCGTCCTGGGCTACCTGTGGGCCGCCGAGGGGGAGGAGGCGGCCGGGTTCGTGTACCGGCCGGACGCCGGGGACGACGGCCCTAACGAGGGGGTGGCCTGGGTGATCGAGCTGCGCGCCGCCAAGGCGCGCGGCGTCCCCGCGTCGCGGCTGCTGGAGGAGTTCGCGAAAGCGCGCCTTCCGGTCGCGCCGGACGCCGACCACCTGGGTCGGATCATTCCCGGGTCCGAGGGCCGGGCGCCCAGCCTCGACGCGCTGAAGGCCATGGCGAAGCAGCCTCCGAAAGACGGCTGACGGTCCCAGCGGCGGCCGGCGGCGGGATCAGGACCGGCCCCCCAGAGCCGTTCGGGTGACCGGCAGGTCATGGGCGCCTTCTTTGCGCAGATGACGCGTCGGCGCTGCGGCGTTGGCACAGCGCGACGCGGGCGGCGGCGCCGCGCCGGACGCGGTCGGTGTGGCGGACGAGGCGGTGGACGTCGCAGTGTCGCAGGGCGCCGCGGGTGCGTTGGCGTCGGGCGGCGGCCGCTTGCGCGTAGCGTCGGCGAGTGCGGCGGTAGGGCCTGCTGCTGGGCATGAGCTGCGCCTGGTGGAACAACGAGCGCAACCGCCACCAGGACACACCGTTCACCGCTTGGCCGCCGAACATCGAAGCCATGCGGTCGCCCAGGGCGAGTGTGTGGTGCCTGCGGAGGCCCAAACAGCCAGCCGGTTGGGGAACGTTTGGTCGGTTGGCGCGCGCAGCGGTGCGGCTCCCCCAGTGTCATCGCGGACACACCGTCTGCACCGACATGACGCCGCCGGGTGTGCGGATGCGTCGCGTCCCCGCCGGAGGGCGTGTCCACCGTCGGGAGGCCTCGGCCGAGTGAATGACGGACCCGCGTGCCGCGCGCATGCGGGGCATGGACCGTTCAAGAGAACGGGGCCGTACCGGCCGCGCCTGGGGCGGCGGTACGGCCCCGATGATGTGCGGGTGGAAGTCGTCAGTTGCTGAAGCGCAGGGCGTTGGTCACCTCGACGCCCAGTTCGCCCGCCGTGTTGAACACGGGGCCGCCGCGGTCGCCGGCGGAGCCGCCCTTCGCCCAGTAGGACTGGGCGTAGATGACCGACGAGTTCAGGGTCCAGGCCCGGGTCCACGAGCCGGGCTCTCGGGAGAGCTGCGGCATGCCGCTGCCGGCGGACGGCTTGAGGAGTCGAGGCCAGCCCTTGGAGTACACGGCCCGGCTGACGGCGCTGGCGTCGGACGGGCTGTTGAGGTTGACGACCGAGATGACGGTGACGATGGTCCGCGACGGGTTCGCGTACACCGCCGAGTACATCTGGCCGTTGCAGGGGTGGAGCCGGAGCCGTTCCAGCATGGTGGAGTTGGCCCGGGCGGTGCACGAGTCGATGCGCGTGCCGACCTGGGTGAACGTGTTGCCCTTGTAGGTGCGGATGGTCGACTTGAGCACGTCGCGCGGGTCGATCGCGCCGCCGCCCGTGGTGGTGGACGTCGTCGGCGTGCTGAAGGGCGAGTACGTGGTCGTGGGGGTCGTGGAGGTCGGCACGGCGATCGGCGGGACCCGGTCGTCGTCATCGTCGTCGCTGCTCGCGACGATGACGATGACACCGATGATCAGGACGAGCACGAGGAATCCGCCGCCGAAGAGCAGCGCGAGGATGGCTTTGCCGCCGCCGTCGCTCTTGGGCGGCGGGGGCGGGTTCCCCAGGAAGCCGGGACCGTGCGGGGGTCCCGGCGGGTAGCCCGGCTGCCCTGGCCACTGAGGCGGATTCATGGTCCCTCCGAGCAGGTCGAACAGTGGGGTGGAACAACTCCGCGATCATCGGACGGCCCCTGCGGTCCGGAATGATCGATGGATCGCGCCGCCTCTCTCGCAAGGCGAGAGAGGCGGTCGGTGTTCATGTGACGCGGCGCCGTCCGATGCCGTTCCGCCTCTCGGCGAGAAAGTGCCGGAGCCGCCGGTGACGAGAAGCGGGCCGGGCAGCGCTCGACCGTCGGCGGCAGAAGGTGCTCAGCGGCGGGAGTGGTGCGCGAGCACCCTCGACAGCAGCCGGACCAGTTCGCCGCGTTCGTCAGGGGAGAGCGGAGCGAGCAGTTCGTCCTGGATCTGGGCGAGCACCCGGTCGAGCCGGTGCAGGCGGCGCGTGCCGGCGGGGGTGATGGTGATGACGTTGCGGCGCCGGTCGGACGGGTCGGGCGAGCGGCGCACCAGGCCCTGGTCGGACAGCTCGTTCAGCATGGCGACCACGTCGCTGCGGTCGATGCCGGTGCGGCGGCCGAGGTCGGCCTGGCTGGCCGGGCCGAACTCCTCCAACGCGGCCAGCAGCCGGTAGTGGTAGCCGCGGGCGCCGGCGGCGGCCATGTGGGCGGCGACCAGCCGCTGGGCGTGCAGCGACACCTGGTTGATCAGCCAGCTCGGCGCGTCCTGCAGGCGTGCGGGGGTGGCGTCGGCGGGCGTGGCGCTCATGCGCGTCAGTCTAACCGCGAAGTCGTTGGTCGCACCCACGAAATGGCGTTATCGTTGGTCGAGCCAACATTCGTCGACGTTCCCGGATGGAGGTGCACGATGCCGGACGAGCGGCTGACCCCCTTCCGCCTCGACGTCCCCCAGGCCGACCTCGACGACCTGGCGGCACGGCTGGAACGCACCCGCTGGCCCGACCAGATGCCCGGCGTCGGCTGGGACCACGGCATACCGCTGGAACGGGTCAAGGAGCTGGCCGAGCACTGGCGCACGGGCTTCGACTGGCGCGCCCAGGAGGCCGCGCTCAACGCCTTCCCGCAGATCACCACGGTCATCGACGGCACGCGGGTGCACGCGCTGCACGTGCGGTCCCCGGAGCCGGACGCGCTGCCGCTCGTCATCACGCACGGCTGGCCGGGCTCCGTCGCCGACTACCTCGACGTCATCGGCCCGCTGACCGACCCGCGCGCGCACGGCGGCGACCCGCGCGACGCCTTCCACCTGGTCATCCCGTCGCTGCCCGGCTTCGGGCCGTCCGGTCCCACCCGCGAACCCGGCTGGGACGTCGGCCGCATCGCGCGCGCCTGGGCCGAGCTGATGGCCCGCCTCGGCTACGAGCGCTACGGGGCGCAGGGCGGCGACTGGGGCACGCCCGTCTCCTGCGAGCTGAGCGCGACCGTGCCGGAGCGCGTTGTCGGCGTGCACCTGACGTACCTGCCGACGCCCGTGCCGTCCGGCGTCGATCCGGACGAGCTGACGGACGAGGAACGGTCGCGCGTCGAGCGCATGCGCCGCTACCTCGCCCAGCCCGCCGGGTACTGGCGGATGCAGTCGACGCGTCCGCAGACGCTCGCGTACGCGCTCACCGACTCACCGGTCGGGCAGCTCGCATGGATCGCCGACAAGGTCGCCGAATGGACCGACCCCGCGTGCCTCGTCAGCGACGACAAGTTGCTGACCACCGTGTCGCTCTACTGGCTGACAAGGACTGCGGGGTCGTCGTCCAGGCTCTACTACGAGGCCGCCACGGCCCGGAAAAAGCCGCTGGAGTGCCCCGTCCCCTTGGGGGTGGCCGTCAGTCCGCACGACATCGTCCTGCCGGTGCGCCGGTTCGCCGAACGCCGGTACGACCTCGTCCACTGGACGGAGTTCGACCGCGGCGGGCACTTTCCTGCCCTGGAGGTCCCCGACCTGTACGTCGAGGACGTCCGTGTGTTCTTCCGCAGATTTCGCTGAACGGCGATGCGCCGAGCCGTGAGCGCACGGTGATGCCGTGAACACCGCCCGGCAGTTAGCATCCCGCTCATGCCAGAGAAAAAGGTGAACGGCGGATTTGTTGCTTGCATCATCATCGGCCTGCTGGCGCTCATCAGCGCCGTGGGCATCCAGTTCCTGAACGTCCTCACCGGCGGGGACAGCTCGCGCGACCCCCGGCAGATGGCCGAGCTGGGCAACTTCACCATCGTGTGCGCGATCGCCGGGCTCGGACTGATCCTCATGGGCATCGGCCTGCAGATCGGCGCCCTGGCGAAGGACGGGGCGAGCACCGCCGTGCCGGGGCGGCCCGCGGTCCCGGCTTACCCGCAGGTTCCGCAGCAGCAGCCGTACGCGCAGCAGCCGCAGGCGCACTACCCGCAGCCCGGAGCCGCCGTCCCGCAGCAGCAGGCGCAGTACGCCCCGTCTCAGCAGGGGCAGTACCAGCAGTCCGGGCCGCAGCCGCAGGGACAGCACGTCCAGCAGCCCGCCGGTCAGCAGGCGCAGGAGCAGCAGTCGCAGGCTCCGCAGGGCGGGCCCCAGCAGGCCCGGTCTCAGCAGGAACCGCAGCAGGGGCAGGCGGACAGCTGACGGTCAGCCGCGCCGCTGGGCGGCCTGGAGGTGCTGCATCACCTGGCGGTGGCGTTGCCACCCGTCGGGGGTGCGGCCGTCGCCGAGCGGGAAGAGGGTGAGCGGGGCGCTCGCCGGGCCGACCTGCTGGCCGGGGATGCCGGGCGGACCGGAGACCGTGCCGGCGACGGCCAGCGCGACCGGTCCGGGGGCGCCCGTCCACCGCGGTTCGGTGGTCAGGTCGACGCGGCCCGGGACGAGCTGGACGAACAGCGAGACGACCGGCTGGTCGGCGGCCAGCGCGCCGACCAGGGACGGCAGGTGCTGCAGCGGCGGCGGGTCGTCGCCGCCGTAGCCGACGGTGACCGTGGTGACCTCGGTGATGACGCCCGTGTCCGCCGCGGTGAACTCGCACACCGCCTGCGCCGGGCGCGGGCCGTCGCCCACGACGATGAGCCGGGCCGAGGGACGCCCGCGGGCGTGCTCGGTGAACCGGTCGGGCTGCCAGGGGTGGGCGAGCGGCTCCGCGGGGCCCCAGCCGACCGGGCCCTTGCCGGTCAGCAGCTGCAGGAGGCGGTCGGCGGCGCCGCCGAGCACGCGGCCGGGGCCGTGCTGGGACCGGTAGATCAGCGAGAGCTGCGCGCCGATCGGCGCGGTGGGACGGCTGGTGTACCCCGGCGCGTAGTCGCGGGCCTCCGGGACGGGCACGAACGTGGCGCCGTTCCACTGCAGCGGCCGCCCGGTCAGGCCCTCGTAGTAACCGTCGCCGTCGCGCACGACCCACTGGGCCGCCCGCCCGGCCACGACCGAGCGCAGCGGCAGCGACAGCCGCGCGCCGATCGGGGTGACGAGCTGCAGCGTCCGGCCGGAGCCGATGCAGTCGTCCAGGGCCTCGGCCAACCAGGCGTGCAGCGCCACCACGGGGCGGTCCTGGAGCACGACCATCGCCTGGTCGGTCAGTGCGTCTACGGTGCTCATCCTCCACCGGAGTCTAGTCGCCCGGGAACGTCCGATAGTGGCCGGAAGGGCCGGTCGGCAGGGCGACTTTCTCCGCGAGCCCGGTGGCCAATGTCACTTGTGTGCTGAAATGTTACGGATGCAGCGATCGGCGACCCCGCGCGTGTACTTCGACGGCGCCGCGGCCCTGCCCCCGGACCCGGACGAGGACCCGGGGCGGAGCCGCCGCTGGCGCGTGCTCGGCTGGGTCTCCGTCGCGCTGTCGGCGATGCTCGTGGTCGGCAGCCTGACCGCCTACGGCTTCTGGCGCCGGCTGGACGGGCAGATCGTCCGCGAGAACGTCGACGACAAGCTGGGCGCCGACCGGCCGCCCAAGCTCAACAACTCCATCAACATCCTGCTGATGGGCTCCGACAGCCGGCAGGGGGCGAACGCGCGGTACGGCACCGAGCAGGGCGAACGCTCCGACACCACGATCCTGCTGCACATCTCCCCGGGCGGCGACCGCGCCATCGGCATCAGCTTCCCGCGCGACACGATGGTGCAGCGGCCCTCGTGCAAGACCCGCGACGGGCGCGTCCAGCCCGGCGGCCTCAGCATGCTCAACGCCGCGTACTCGATCGGCGGACCCGCCTGCACCTGGAAGACCATCGAGGCGATCACGAACATCCGCATCGACCACTACGTCGAGGTGGACTTCACCGGCTTCAAACGCGTGGTGGACGCCCTCGACGGCGTGGAGATCTGCGTGCCGAAGCCCGTCAACGACCCCAAGGCCGAGCTGCGCCTGCGCGCGGGCAGGCAGGTCGTCAACGGCGACCAGGCCCTCGGCTACGTGCGCACCCGCACCGGCGGACTGGGCGACGGCTCGGACCTGTCGCGCATCAAACGGCAGCAGCAGTTCATGGCGTCGGTCGTCAAGAAGGCCACCAGCCAGGGGATGCTGACCGACCCGGCCAAGACCTACCGGTTCCTGTCGGCGGTCACCAAGTCGATCAAGACCGACAGCCGGTTGTCGCTGTCGGTGATGCAGCGGCTCGCGGCCAGCATGCGCGGGCTCAGCGCGGGCAAGGTGCGCTTCGTCACCGTCCCGGTGGAGCCGTACCCGCCCGACCGCAACCGCGTGCAGTTCAACAACGCGCTGGCCCAACCGCTGTTCAAGGCGATCCGCCAGGACAACACGCTGCCGCAGGACAACCCGCAGCCGAAGCGCCCGGGCGGGGGCCCGGGCCCTGCCGGACAGCAGGCCGCCGGACGGCCGGGCCAGGCCGTCCCGCCGAACCAGGTCAAGGTCGCCGTCTACAACGGGACGACGACCGACGGGCTCGGCCAGCGCGTCGCCGACCAGCTCACCGAGAAGGGCTTCCAGGTCGTCAAGGTCGGCACGACCAAGAAGGCGGCGACGGCCCGCACGCAGATCCTGTACGGCGCCGGCGCCGAGCGGCAGGCCGCCGCCCTCGCCGCGGCGCTGCCCGGACACCCGCCCCGCGCGTCCGCCGCGGCCAAATCCGGCCACGTCTATCTGATCATCGGGCGGGACGGCGCGAACGTGGCCGAGGCCAGGCGCCCGGTTCCCAAACTGGCCGGGGAGATCCGCGCCGACCAGGACGTTTGCGCCGGGACGTGACGTGGGGGAGGCTCGTGGCACAACCCGCGAGCCAACGTGACGAGGGGGTGGATACGGCGGCGATCCGGAAACCATCGGTCGATGGTTCGCCCGGCTCCCCGATATCGTGACGACGCAGACGTACCTTTCGTCTACCCTCCGCGAACCGACCCGCCGACCGGACCCGACGGCCGACCGACCCACGACCGCGCGGGACCGTCCTCGGCGCCGCGCAACAACGGCCCGCTCCCGGGAAATGGACAGTCCTTGAAGGCCGACATACCCCCCGAACCCTTCGCCCTCCTGATGACCGTCTACGGCGGTGACCGGGAGGACTACGTCCGGGACGCCTTCCGCAGCGCCGTGCACGACCAGACCCTCCGGCCGGACCAGGTCGTGCTCGTGCAGGACGGCCCCGTCCCGCCCGAGTTGGAATCCTGCCTCCGGGAGCTGGTGGCCGAAAGCCCCGTCGAGGTGACGTTCGTCCAGCTTCGGAGCAACCGCGGCCTCGGCCCCGCCCTGGACGCCGGGCTGCAGGCCAGCCGGTACGACATCGTCGCGCGGATGGACGCCGACGACGTGGCGATGCCCCACCGCTTCCAGGTGCAGGTGCCGCTGGTGCGCGACGGCGCCGACCTGGTCGGCGCCGGGCTGCTGGAGTTCGGCGCGCACATCGGCGACGTGGTGGGCCGCCGCATCCCGCCCAGCGACCCCCACGACATCGTCCGGTACTCGCGGCTGCACGACCCGTTCAACCACCCCACCGTCGTCTACCGGCGCAGCGCGGTGATGGCCGTCGGCGGCTACGGCGACCTGCCGCTGATGGAGGACTACTGGCTGTTCGTCCGGATGATCGCCAACGGCGCGCGCGTGGTGAACGTGGCCGAGCCGCTGGTGTACTACCGCGTCGGCGACGGCGCCTACGAGCGGCGCGGCGGCCGCGACCTGCTGCGCTCGGAACTGCGGCTGCAGCGCGCGATGTACCGCGAGGGCTTCATCACCCGCTGGCAGTACCTGCGCAACGTCGTCATCCGCGGCGGCTACCGCCTGACGCCGACGTTCATCCGCCGCCCCGTCTACCGGATGCTCGTCGCCCCCTACGGCGCCCGCCGCAACCGCGCCCGCGCCCTCGACGCGCCGCAGACCTCGACCGCGCCCCCGGCTCGGGAACCGGCCGAAGACCCGCAGCCGCCGCGCCCCGCCCCCCGGTACGTCCCGCGCCACGCCCGCGACGCGCGGGACGCGGTCGCGGGCGGCGGGTCTCGGCGGGGGCGGGAGAACCCTTCACCCACCGCGGCGGACGGCTGACCGTGGCGGCCCGGGCGGAGCGGTTCAGGGGATCGGCCTCCGCCACAGGACGGGCTGTTCGTCGCTCTGGTCCATGTTGCGGCCGACGCCGAGCAGGTGGTCCTTGAACGGGGTCAGGCCCGTGATCTCCTGGTCGCCGGGACCTCCCAGGCCCTTGCCGTCGTGCTTGGCGCCGCTCCACGAGGAGCCGTCGGCGGACGTCCACGAGACCACGTCGGTCGAGCCGTCGCGGCCGGCGGTACCGGTCGCGACGAAGCCGTTGCTCGTGGCGGTCAGCGCGGTCACCTTGATGTTGTCGGTCTCCTCAGGAGCAGCCGGCCTGCTCTCGCGCCACGTCTTGCCGCCGTCCGTGGAGACATAGCCCACGGGGGTCGAGGTGGAGCCCGCCGCCCCGGTGCCGAGCGCGACGACCGTGT
Source organism: Actinomadura viridilutea (assembly GCA_003001795.1). Taxonomy (GTDB): domain Bacteria; phylum Actinomycetota; class Actinomycetes; order Streptosporangiales; family Streptosporangiaceae; genus Spirillospora; species Spirillospora viridilutea. The sequence continues at coordinate 147,158 of PVNI01000009.1, forward strand.
TGCCCTTCATCGCGACGTGCGTGAGGAACGCCTCGGCCAACCCGCCAAGCAGCGGAAGCTGCTGCAGGGTCCACTGCTTGCCGTCGGGGGACGTCCACACCGCCGGACGCGCGGCGGGCCCCTTGCCGAGAGCGGGGTCGCGCAGACCGCCGACCGCAACGTAGCCGGACGGGCCGCTTGCGACGTCCCGCAGCCAACGGTTGGAGTTGGGCAGCGCCTCCAGGCCGTTGTTGCCGACGCTCCTGCCGCGCTCCCAGGTCTTCAGGTCCGTGGAGAACCAGGTCGCGGCGGACAGTCCGTCTTCGCCGACGATCACGTAGCCGGCCGGACCGTACGTCGCGGCGAACGTGGCCAGGGAGGTGTTCTTGGCGGGCTTGAACTGCTCGCCGGAGTCGACGGCCTCCCAGGTGGCGCCGTCGGAGGAGGTGACGACCAAGGGCCGCCGCGGGGCGGCCTGGTCGGACCCGACGGCCAGCCAGCCGGCATTGCCGTGGACCACGCTCAGCAGCTTTTGCGGACCGGGCCGCGAGAGCGCCGTCCCCTCGCCCTGTGCCCGGCTCCACGTACTGCCGTCGAGCGAGGTCCAGATGGCCGCGTCGCCGCCCGAGCTGCCGACGGCCACGGCGCGGTCGGCGGTGACTCCCACCGAGGTCACCGAGTGGTCCGGCCGGACCGCGCCGGGAATCTTCGCGACGTCGACCGGCAGTTGGGAGCCCCGTCCGTCCCACACGGCCAGCAGCGCGTCGGCGTCGCCGGATCCCGTGGTCCGGCCGACCGCGATCGTCTGCTCGCCGCTGACCGTCCCCGAGTGCACGATCCGGCCGTTCTCCGACGGCAGCGACCCCGCGTCCTGCCAGGTCCGGCCGTCGGCGCTGCGCGACAGCAGAATGTCGCGGCCGCGCGCCACCATGGCGGTGTAGGCGTTGCCGGAGGCGAGCAGCCGGATCACGCGGCGATACCCGGACGCCTCCAGCCGGCCGGCCTCCGTCCAGGACGCGCCGTCCTTGGACAGGTACATGTGGCCGAAGGTCTTACGCCCCTCCTTGGCGTCGCGGAGCGCCGCGAACCCGACCGGGCCGCCGCCGATCACCAGTCCCCGGTTGCCCTTGGGCACCGGGACCTTCGTCTCGGTCCAGCTGCGTCCGCCGTCCGTCGACCGCCACACCCGCCGTCCCGGCCGCGCGTTGCGGCCCGACGGGACGTGCAGGCCTTCGAGAAGCATGGTCCCGCCGCTGGCCACGGCGTTCTCCAACACCGTGACCCGGCCCCCGTTCACGGGCAGCGACACCTGGTCGCCGAACCGCGCCTCCCAGCGCGTCCCGTCCGCCGACACCCACACCGCCGGCACGGCGTCGCTGAAGTCGCCTTTGGCGGAGTGGTCGCCGATCGCCAGGAAGCCGTGGTCCGAGCCGATCACCCGACGGACGCGGTTGCCCGGGCCGAAGGGGTTGCCGACGGCATCGGGCTGGCGGCGCCAGGAACGTCCGTCTTTGCTCGTCCAGACGACGCCGGCGCCGCCGGCGCGCCGCCCGATCGCGACCCATCCGCGGGACGAGCCGCCCACCACACGGGGCACCTCCTTCGGGCCCGGCTCGCCGTCGTCCTCGCCGCGCACCTCGGCCGAGCGGAAGGAACGCCCGCCGTCGGTGGAGACCAGGAACTGGCCACGGGACGACTGGGCGTCCCACTCGGCCCCCACGGCGACGACGGTGTCGCCGACCGCCTCCACGGCGGTCAACTCCTGGTCACGGCCGTCGGTACGGACCGATCCGTCCACGGGGAACACCGATCGGGCGAGTTGGGCATCGCCACCCGCGCCCTCGTCGTCTCCGCCGCCGAGGTTGGACACGACCACGACGCCGCCGGCGACCAGGGCCGCCGCCGCCAGGCCGGCTCCGCCGATCAGCGCGATGCGCTTGCCGAGCTTGCCGGAGCCGCGCTTCTTCTTGCCGCTGGGCGCGGTGCGCCACGGCTCGTCGATCTGGGGCGGCGGCGCGACGGGACGGGACGCCGGCTCGTCGACCTGGGTGCTCGGCGGGCCGGGCGGATTCTGGCCGGGGATCTCCTGGGCGTAGGGGAACGGCGTCGGCTGCGGTTTGTCGCCGGGGATCTCCTGCGGGAACGGGAACGGCGCCGGCGGCTGGGACGGCGGCGCCGTCGGTGTCGACGCGGGGAGCACCGGCTTCGCGTCCGGGATCTCCTGCGCATAGGGGAACGGCTCGGGCCCGGAGGACGCCGGCGGCTCCTGCGCAGGCGGCTGATGTGCTGGCGGCTGCTGGGTCGGCGTCGGCGTGGGCGCGGGGAGCGGGGTCCCCGGGATGTGCTGCGCGTACGGGAACGGCGCGACCGCCGACTCGCCCGGCATCTGCTGCTGCGGCTCGGACGCGGACTGCTGCGGACGAGGCACCTGCTGTGTCGCCTGCCCCGTCCCGGCGCCCTGGTCGCTGTCGGCGCGGGTCCGTTCGATGTCGTCGGCCTGACCCGCGCTGTCGGCCGTGCTGTCGGCGGCGTCGTCCGCGACGGTCGGCGACGCGGTGGACGCCTCAGGCGTCGCCGTCCCGCTCTCCGCCGGCAGCCACGCCGACAGGTCGGTGACGGTCTCCTCGGGCGCCGGCGAGGAAGGCGGCGAGGCGGGGGCGGCGTCCTTGGCCGTGAACACTTCGGTGCGCATGGGATCGGCCCCGTCGTCCCGCGTGGCGTCCCCCTCACCCGGGCCGACGGCGAACGGCACATCCGGCAGCAGCGGAGCGTCGGTGGACGACTGGGGCTCGTTCAGCCACTGCGGCGGGGGCGGGGGTGCCGTGTTCTGCGGGTCCGACGACGCCTGCGGCTGGTCGTGGCCCGGTTCTTCGTCCGGAGTCCTGCGTGGAGTCACGCCCGTCTCCCAATGCTGAGTTTGGCTCGGCCGTTAGCGAGTGCCCGACTGTGCGCGTCCGATTGGCCACGGAACAACGTATTGCAATGGATCATATCGACCGTGGTCTGGTGAAACGGTCCGGTCAACCCCCGCGGTCAGAGACGCCACGAGAGCGCTCCGTTGTTGATCCCGCAAGATCGGTTGATGCGTAGTCCCGATGTAAAGTGATGAGGATTGTCGCGAGGGGAGGGGCACGGGCATGAGTTACCGGCCTCTTCTTGCAGCGTTGTCGGGAGCGCTCGTCTGCACGGTCGTCGCGGTGTTGACCGCCGTGATCACGGAAGGTGACGGCCCGGACCGCCGACCACGCCCCACCGCTTCGGCGACGGCCACCGAAATGCCCGCGCCCGTGCAGTCCCCGATGAGCGACGCCGGTCCCGCCAACGGGCCCGCCCTGGACTCCAACTTTCCCGACCCCGAAGTGCTCAAAGCGGGAGACGCTTACTTTGCGTACGCCACCAATGACGGAGGCAAGAACGTTCCGGTGGCCAAGGCGCCTTCCGCGTTGGGCCCGTGGAGCCGCACCGACGCGGACGCATTGCCCGCGCTGCCCGCCTGGGCCCAGCACGGCCGCACCTGGGCGCCTGACGTGTCCGTCCGCTCCGATGGCTCTTACCTGCTGTATTTCACGGCCATGAGCCGGGACGGCGGCCAACAGTGCATCGGCGCGGCGACCGCGTCCTCGCCTCTCGGACCGTTCACTCCCCAAGGCACCAGTCCGTTGGTCTGTCGGCGTCATGTCGACACCATCGATCCGGCTGCGTTCGTCGACAGCGACGGCGCCCGCTATCTGCTCTACAAGCAGGGGGGCGAGCACGGAGGTCTTTACCTGCAGCGCACCAGCCCGGACGGCCTGCGCCTGGATGGTTCACCCGTTCGCATCCTTACCAAAGGCGATGACGAGCCAAGCCTCATCGAGGCGCCGGCCTTGGTGAAACACGGCGGCACGTACGTTCTCTTCTACGCGGCGGGCGTGTTCTACCGCTCCGACTACCAGACCAGATACGCCACGGCCTCCTCCATCACCGGGCCGTACACGAAGGCGCCCCGGCCGCTTTTGTCCACGGACGGATATCGCAAAGAGATCACCGGACCGGGCGGCGCCGACATCGTGCACGACGGCACCGACAGTCACCTGGTGTTCCACGGGATCGCCCAGTTCCTCGGCGGGGACAGCGTGCGACGGGCCATGTACGTCGCCGAACTGGGCTGGGCGGACGGCACGCCGGTGGTCCGCGGCAGCCCCGTCCGCTACGAAGCGGAGAACGGACGGGTCTACGGCGCACGGATCCGGCGCGTCCGTGACGGCGTGTCCGGCGGCGCGGCCGTGGACGACATGGACAACGCCCAGAGCTTGGCCGAGGTCGACGTCTATGCCCCGCGCATGGGGGACTACCTCGTCCGGGTGCGTTACGCGAACCATGGCGACGACGCGGCTCACATGCTCACGGTCAACGGGGGCGCTCCCGTCGTCGTCCGGTACCCGGGCTCGTCCGGTCGATGGCGGGACGTGGAGATCGAGGTCGCCCTGCGCGCCGGCTGGAACGTGCTGCGCCTCGCGCGCCAGTTCGGCAATGCGGAGCTCGACTACATCGAGGTCTCCTGAGCCCCTCCGAGCGGCCTGCTCTGCGGCGGCTCAAGGCGCGGATGCGACGGACCGTCAGCGCCCCTGGTCGGCGGTGCGGCACGCCGCGCCCACGCAGTGCCGCAGAGCGGCCAGGAGGGCGGCCAGCTGATCACGGCGCTCTTGCGGCAGCCGGTCGGCGAGGTTGTTCAGCGCGCTGGGATCGTTGCGAAGGTCGTAGTATTCGCGTTCGCCTTGGTCGTATTCCAGATAAAGCTCGTGGGGCGTACGGACCGCGGCGTATGACGGCGGGTTGCCCCAGCCGCGCCCCGGGTAGTCGGGGTCGCTGGGGTCGGAGACCGGGCCCGCGTGCTCGATCAGCACCGAATTGCGCCACCCTTGGACGGTGCGCCCGTGCAGGAAGGGCACCAGTGACCGGCCGTCCACGTAGTCGGGGGTCTTCACCCCGGCGAGTTCCTCGAATGTCGGGCGCAGGTCCGTGTTCTGAGCGAACGCGTGCACCACGCGCCCGGACGGCACACCCGGCCCCGTGACGATGAGCGGCACCCGGATGTCCACGTCGTAGGCGGTGCCCTTCCCCTCGACGAGACGGTGCTGTCCCATGTGGAAGCCGTTGTCGGAGCCGAACAGCACGTAGGTGTTGCGGTCGAGGCCGCGTTCGGCCAAGACCCGACGCACCTTGGCGATCAGCTCGTCGACCGCCTGCACCATGCGCACCCGGCCCCGGTACTTCCTGTCGATCGTGCGGATGCCCGGGGCGCCGATGCGGGGCCACGCCTGCATCCAGCGCGGTTTGTCGCTGACGTCGACTTCGTCGAAGGCGGGGCCTCGAGGCGCCTTGACCTTCGGGAACAGCTTGGCGTGCCGCGGGGCCGGGGTGAACGGCGCGTGCGGTGCGAAGGTGGAGATCTTCAGCAGGAACGGGCGGTTGGTGGTGGTGCGGTTGATGAAGTCGACCGCCTTGTCGGCTAGGACGTCCGTCAGGTAGTCCTCGGGCCGGTTCCCGTAGCGGACGGCGCGCCCGTTCTCACTGAGGACGTAGTTGTACTCCTGGTAGCCGAGGCTGGTGGCGTACCACTCGGTCCAGCCGGGCGGTACGTACGCGAGTGCGCCCGCCTGGACTTTCGCCGGGTCGTACCCGTTGAGGTACTTGCCCATCAACCCTGTGCGGTAGCCCGCCGCCTGCAAGGACGTGGCGAAGGTGTCGCGTTCGGCCCCGTTGGCGTGAAAACGCTGCCAGCCCCCGTTGGGCGGCTCGTTCGTCATCACCTGGGTGTTGTGCGAGTACCTGCCGGTGAGGATCGTGGCCCGCGACGGGCAGCACAGCGTGTTGGTGGCGAAGAAGTTGGTGAACGTGACGCCCTGCTCGCGCATCCGTTTGACCTGCGGCATGTAGTCGACCAAGTCCCAGCTCAGGTCGTCGGTGAGGATGAACAGGATGTTGGGCCTGGGTCCCTGCGGGGTGGCCGTGACCTTCGACGGTCCGGTCGAACCCGAGCCTCCGAGCCCGCAGGCGGCCATCAGGCTCAACGAGAGCAGCAGGGCGAGCCACCTGCGCGCCGAGCCGACGACGGAACCGGTGCGGGGCGTGAACGGGGACACGGTCGGCGCGTGCCGGGCTCGCGTGAGTCGACGAGGCATGCGTCGCCCTCAGCCGACCGGCTGCGATGCCGGACGCGGCCGCTGCCGGTCTTGGCGCCACATCTCGCCTGCCTTCGCCACGTCCCCGTCGAAGACTTTCCGGCCCGAGCGCATCATGACCCCCCGGTCGCACAGTTTCGTCAGCATCTGGATGTCGTGGGCGACGATCACCATGGTGCGGCCCTCGTCCCGCAGGCGGCGGATCCGCTGCAGACACTTCTCCCGGAACGGCGGATCCCCGACGGCGAGCACCTCGTCGATGAGGAAGATGTCGGGATCGGTGTGCGCGGCGATGGAGAACGCCAGCCGCATGAACATTCCCGAGGAATAGAACTTCACCTGGTTGTCCAGGAACCGCGCGACCCCGGAGAACTCGACGATCTCGTCGAACTTGCGGCGGATCTCCGCCTGCGTCATGCCGAGAATGGCGCCGTTGAGGAACACGTTCTCCCGGCCCGTCAGCTCCGGATGCAGGCCCGCGCCGACATCGATCAGCCCGGCCACCCGGCCGCGCACCCGCACGGTGCCGCTGTCCGGCGTCATCACCCCGGAGATCAGCTTGAGCAGGGTGCTCTTGCCGGAGCCGTTGAGGCCCATGAGGGCGACCGTCTCCCCCGGGTGGACGGTCAGGCTGACGTCCTCGAGGGCGTGAAAGGTCTCCGACAGGCTCTGCCGACGCACCGCTCGGATGGTCATGTCCTTGATCGAGCGCGCGTGACGGAGGGTGAAGCGCTTGCTGACGGAGTCCACGATGATCGAGGGAGCGGGCGCGGCCATCACAGCTCCTGAGCGAATCGGCTCTGCAGGCGGGCGAAGATCCACTGACCGAACAGCAGCATCGCCACGGCGAACGCGAGCGACGCCAGGGTATGGGCCGTCAGGTGCGGCACGGGCGGCATGTCGCCGCGGGTACCCGGCAGCCAGAACGCCCGCTGGAACAGCGTGACGGCGCTGACCAGGGGGTTGGCCAGATACAGGTCCAGCACCCAGTCGGGCGCGCTGTCGCGGACGTGGGTCCACGGGTAGATCATCGGCACCGACCACACCACCACGATCATCGAGATGTCCACGACCTGCTCCATGTCGTGGAAGAACACGGTGATCGCGGAGCAGAGCAGCCCGAGCCCCATGCCGAGCAGCACCACGATGGCGAAGCCGACCAGGGCGCCGGCCAGAGTCGAGGGCGACGGCCGCGCCCCGGACGCGATCGCGGCGATCACCAGGATCGCCAGGCCGGGCAGGAAGTGGACCAGCGACACCAGCAGCGACGCGGTGGGGAACAGCTCCCTCGGCAGGAAGACCTTCCGCACGAGCGGCGCGTTGTGCAGCACCGACCGGGTCGCGGACGTCAGCGTCTCGGTGAACAGGTTCACCAGCACCATCGCCGAGAACAGGTAGACCGGGAAGTCTTCGATGACCCGGTCCATCCCCATGAAGACGCCGATGACGAAGAAGTAGACGCAGAAGTACACCGCGGGCCGCACGTACGACCAGCCCAGGCCGAGCAGCGACCCCTTGTAGCGCGCCTTCAGCTCGCGGCGCAGCAGCAGCCGGAGCAGATAACGCCGGCGAAGCATCTCCCGGAGACCGCCGGAGCCCGCCGGGTCGTACATGCCGCTCATGTCCACGTCGGTGGGCGCCGCCCCCGGGACGGGCACCGGTCCGCCGTCGGAGGAGGGGGCCTCCGCCGCCGCGCCGCCCGCGGCCCTGGCGCCGCTCATGACCGCCGGCGCGAGGCCTCGAACGTCTCGCGCCACCGTTCCGGAGAGGTCAGCTCGGCCAGCGCCGCCCGGTACCGCTTCGCCAGTCGCGGCCACTCCTTGTAGAGCTTGGCGTGCAGGGCGTTGGTGCGCACCATGAGCGACCGGAACTCCTTGGGGTCGCGCCGGTACCACGCGGCACCGGTGCCGTCGGCGGCCGACACCAGTGCGCTGTCGAACCGCGACAGCCGCCACCAGCGCAGGTCGATGTGCGGAACGAGCGTTTGCGGGTTGCGGAACGCCGAGTCGTCCACGGGGCGCATCTGCTTGAGCCCTCCGACGATCGCGGCCTTGATCATGCCCTTGCGGCCGACCGGCGGCTCCGCCTCGCGGCCCTTGCGCGGCGGCTTGCGACGCCGGATCGCGGGGAAGTCCTCCAGATCCTCGCGGTACTTGGAGTCGGGGAACTTCGCCCGCACCGCGCGGATCTCGTCCATCTTCGACACGATCGACTCGTGCATGTGCTCGGGGCCGCGCAGCACGTCCTCGATGGCCATCAGCATCAGCTCCGCCGCCGAGTACTGCATGGCCAGTGCGTGCTTGATGGAGACGAACAGACTCTCCTTCAGCAGGTTGCCGCCGCGGTCGTAGGGCGAGTGGAGGAGCGCCGAGACGAGCCGGTTGCGCTCGTGGAAGTACGCCTGCCAGTCGATGGTGTCGTCCTTGTCGTGCCACGGCACGTGCCAGACCGCCACACCCGGCAGCGACACTGTGGGATAGCCCGCGGCGCGCGCCCGCACCCCGTACTCCGCGTCGTCCCACTTGATGAACATCGGCATGGACAGGCCGATGTCCTTGATCACCTTGACCGGGATCAGGCACATCCACCAGCCGTTGTAGTCCACGTCGATGCGGCGGTGCAGCCAGTGCGTCTCGCGCATTCTGTGGTAGCCGAAGTCGTGCCCGTGGAACGTGTGCGGCGCCGGCCCCCAGAACCAGCGGTAGGGCGCCAGCGTCTCGCCGTAGGCGTGCAGGACCGATCGGTCGTAGAGGCTGAACATGTGGCCGCCGACGATGGTGGGCTTGCGCGCCAGGTCGGCGAAAGTGACCGCGCGCAGGATGCCTTCGGGCTCGGTGACCACGTCGTCGTCCAGCAGCAGGACGTAGTCGCTGGAGCCCGACCGCACCGTCTCGTCCATGGCGCGGGCGAAGCCCCCCGAGCCGCCCAGGTTGCCCTGGTCGATGATGCGCAGTTTGCCTTCCAGCGCCTTGGCGGCGTCGGCGTAGTCGGGATGGTCCTCGACCCGGTCGGTCCCCTGGTCGATGACGAAGATCTCGTCGATGACCTCCAGCACGTCGGTGGCCTTGCCGAGCGCCAGGAGCTGCTGGACGCAGAAGTCGGGGCGGTTGTAGGTGGTGATGCCGACGCTGGTGCGGCCCTGCGGGACGTCGGTCTCGGCGCACCACTCCGCGGCTTCCAGCACGGCGGGACCTTGCGTGGCCACCAGCTCGAACCAATACCAGCCGCCGTCCACGAACGGCTTGAGCGGCAGCCGGAAGCGGCGCTCCTCGGTGGCCGTCGAACGCACGTCGACGGCTTCCAGGCGCTGGGAGTGCCCCTTGGAGTTCGACCGGTACACCAGGATCTTGACGTCGCCGCGCACCCGGATCCGCAGGATCACCTCGTCCAGCGCGGTCCACCGGCGCCAGTAGCTGGCGGGGAAGGCGTTGAAGTACGTCAAGAACGACACCCGGCGGCCGCCCGGCACCACCACGCTGCGCCGGTCCGCGCCGTCGTGGTCGCGGTCGGAGCCGTCCCAGTGCTCGGCGGGCTGGTAGTCGGGCCGATCGGAGGCGTCCGGCTCGTCCACGTCGATGCCGTCCGCCGCAGGGGTGCGGACGACGTTGCCCTCGATGTAGAGCTTGAGGATGTCCTGGTCGGGGTCGACGGGCATGACGACGCGGTGCAGGACGCGAAGGCCATCGCCGCTGCCCTGTCCGGCCCCGTCCTCGACCCGTGCGGTCGTGCCGCCGCCGTCCTGTGCGGTCCCGCCGGAGCCCCGGGCTGCGTCAGCCGTTGTGGTCATTCGTCGGTCCCTTCGCTGACGAACCGGGCCCCTTCGGTGAAGTGGGGCCGGATCCGGTTATCGACCATGTTGAGCGCACTCGCGATGGCCATGTGCATATCGAGGTACTTGTACGTGCCCAGTCGCCCTCCGAACAAGACGCCGTCCTCCCTCTTGGCCAGGTCCCGGTAGCGCAGCAACCGGGACCGGTCCTCCGGAGTGTTGATCGGGTAGTACGGCTCGTCGCCGCGGGCGGCGAACCGGGAGTACTCCCGCATGATGACGGTCCGGTCGGACGGATAGTGAGTGCGCTCGGGGTGAAAGTGACGGAACTCATGGATCCGGGTGAACGGCACGTCTTCGTCGGCGTAGTTCATCACCGCGGTGCCCTGGAAGTCGCCGGTGGGCACGACCTCGAGTTCGAAGTCGAGGGTGCGCCAGCCCAGCTCGCCCTCGCTGTAGCCGAAGTAGCGGTCCAGCGGGCCGGTGTAGACGACCGGCACGTTGCCGACGATGTCGTCGCGCAGATCGAAGAAGTCGGTGTTCAGCCGCACCTCGATGGCCGGGTGGTCGGCCATCCGCTCCAGCCAGGCCGTGTAGCCGTCAACCGGCAGTCCCTCGTAGGCGTCATTGAAGTACCGGTTGTCGAAGGTGTAGCGGACGGGCAGCCGCGTGATGATCTCGGCGGGCAGCTCCCGCGGATCGGTCTGCCACTGCTTGGCCGTGTATCCGCGGATGAACGCCTCGTACAGCGGCCGCCCGATCAGCGAAATGGCCTTCTCTTCCAGGTTGGTCGGGTCGCTCACTTCGGCGGCCTGCGCGGCGATCAGTGCGCGGGCCTCGTCGGGGGTGAAGACCCGTCCGAAGTAGGAGCAGATGGTGCCGAGATTGATCGGCATCGGATACACGCGGCCCTTGAAGACGGTGAAGACCCGGTGCTGGTAGCCGGTGAAGGCGGTGAAGCGGTTGGCGTACTCCCACACGCGCTTGTTGGAGGTGTGGAACAGGTGGGCGCCGTAACGGTGGATCTCGATGCCGGTTTCGGGTTCGGGCTCGCTGTAGGCGTTTCCGCCGATGTGGTCGCGCCGCTCCAGAACCAGGACGCGCAGTCCGAGTTCGCGCGCGCACCGCTCGGCCACGGTCAGACCGAAGAAACCGGATCCGACCACTACAAGATCAATATTCACGTGCTTCCCCGAAGACGACGGCGTCCCTGTCGGCCTGACCAGCCCGCTTCCCACCCCCGTGCGGTCCGGCGCGCTGCACGTCTTGTTGGAAAGAACGGGACTTTTAGGGCGAGTGCGCAGCTAAGATACCCGCTGGTCGAGTCCCGTGCGGCGCGTTCGGCGCGATGACGGCGGTCAAGCGGCCCGAGCCATGCTCGTGCAGGTCCTGCTCTGAACGGTTCACTCAAGGGTTCTGTAGGTGATGACCGGTGACCTCGGTGGTCTACGTTCATGTGGGTGCTCCCAAGAGCGGTACCACATACCTGCAGAACGTGCTGTGGCACAACCGCGAAGCGCTGCGGAAACAGGGCGTCCTGTATCCGGGGGAGCACAGGGCCTCGCACGTCTGGGCGGCGTTCGACCTGCGTGAGGCGTTCTTCGACGGCATCCGGGATCCGGTCACCGACGGCGCCTGGCCCCGCCTCGTGGACGAGATCCGCGGGTGGCGCGGCCGGTGCGCGGTGATCTCTCAGGAACTGCTGGCCTCGGCGTTCCCGCATCATGTCGAGCGGGCGCTGAACGACTTGTCCTTCGCCGAGGTCCACCTGGTCTACACGGCGCGCGATCTGGCCCGGCAGATTCCCGCGCACTGGCAGGAGGACGTCAAGAACCGCTGCTCGCTGACGTTCGCCGAGTACGTCGAAGGCTTGCGGGATCCGCACCGCCCGGGGTTGTCGCACTGGGTCCGTGAGTTCTGGCGTATGCAGGATGCGCCCGACGTGCTCGCCCGCTGGGGACAGGGGATCCCGGCCGAACGCGTGCACGTCGTCACGCTTCCCCGGCCGGGTGCGCCGAGTGGCCTGCTGCTGGAGCGCTTCAGTGAGGTCATCGGCTTCGACCCGTCGCGCTGCGACACCTCCGGCGCGTTCGGCAACCCGTCCCTCGGCGCCGCGGAGACCGAGGTCATTCGGCGGCTCAACCTCGCCACGCGCGAAGACGTCGAGTGGCAGGTGCACGACGACCACGTCAAGCATTATCTCGCCCAATCGGTGCTCACCTCCCGCGAAGGCGCACAGCGTCTTCGTCTTCCCGACGCGCACCGACCGTGGGTGGTGCAGCGTTCGCGGGAGATCGTCGAGGCGTTGGCCGGATCCGGCTACCGGGTCGTGGGGGACCTGGACGAGCTGGTCCCGGATGAGACGGGCGAGGCCAAGGGCATCGACCCCGACGCCGTCGGCGAGCAGGAGGTCATGGCGGCCGCGGTGGATGCGGCAGCCGCGATGGTGCGGGCGTGGGCGGATGCCGGGGCGGCTCCCGACGGCCGCGGACGGGACGAGGTGCTGGACGTCAAGACAGTCGGGGCGCTGCTCAGGCAACTGGACGAGATGCACAGGGACGCGGCGCACCTCGAGGAGGCCACCACCCCGGCCATCAAGAAAGTCGTCCGGAACCTCAGCGAACGGTATCCCCTGGTGATGCGCGCCCGGGAGAGGTACTGGCGTCTCGTCGAGGCGCGGCGTGAGAGGGAACCGCGTGCCACGGCATCGGAGAAGTGACCCAAGCCCTGGGGCGCGAACGTGTCCCGTCGCCCCCGGGCAGACGGCAAGGCGGGACCGACCATGAAAGAGATCTTCCTGCATGTGGGCGCCCCGCTCGTCGGAGCGGGGGCGTTGCAGGATGCGTTGTGGCATGCCGCATCCGCGTTGCCCGAGCACGGCGTCTGCTATCCCTTGCGCAATCCGCACGAGCATTTCGCCGCAACCATGGACCTGCGGGAGATGGCGTGGGGCGGACGCCGCGATCCCGCCTGGGACGGCGCGTGGGATCGTGTGGCCGAGCGGGTGCGCGACTGGGACGGCCGCATGGCCGTCTTCTCCCATGAGCTGCTCGGCGGAGCGTCCAAGGTCCAGGCGGAACGCGCGGTCGCCTCGCTCGGACCGGGCCGGGTGCACGTCGTCTTCACCGCCCGCGACCTGGCCCGGCAGCTCGCCGCCGACTGGCAGGAGCAGATCAAGCACCAGCACACCGTGACCTTCGACCGCTTCGTCGACGACCTGGTGACGAAGGGGATCGAGGCCCCCGCCCCGTTCGGCGAGATGTTCTGGGGTCTGCACGACCCGGTCCGGGTGCTGGAGACCTGGGGCGCGGTGGTGCCGCCGGAACAGGTGCACGTCGTCACCGCGCCGCAGGGACCGGCCGCCGGTGAGGTCCTGTGGCGCCGGTTCGCCGAACTCGTCGACATCCCGCCCGAGCTGTGCGACATCGCCGCAGTCCGTGATGAGCCCGTCTTGGGCTTCGTGGAGGCGGAACTGCTGCGCCTTCTCAACGGGCAGATCGGCCCCTCCCTCGGACGCCGCTACGAGCCCCTGGTCCGGCGGCACCTCGCCAACAAGGTGCTCAGCGCCCGGCCCGGAAAGATCGAGATCGTCGTCCCCGCCCGGCACCACGCGTGGCTGCGGGACCGCTCCGAAGAGCTGGTGGAGGGCCTGCGAGCGGCCGGCTATCACATCGTCGGCGACCTCGACGATCTGCTGCCGGATCTCGATGAGCGCCCCGTCGTCGACGCCGTGGAACCCGCGGCCGTGACCGCGGCGGCGATCGAGCTGATGCACATGCTGCTGAACGACCTGGCCGCGGCGCGTCAACGCGCCCAGATCGCCGAGCTCAAACGGGAACTGGCGCAGGTACGCCAGCAGCTGTCTCGAGTCGCCTCGACCGTGTCCGCCAAGCCGTCGCCGCTGCGCCGCGCCGCCGGCCGCCTCGGGGGCGGCGGTCGTGGGTGATCCGCGTGTCGTCGCCGTCGTCGTCACCCACAACAGGCGCGACCTGCTCATCGAGGCGCTCACAGCCATCGGTGCCCAGACCCGCCGTCCCGACGCCGTGCTCGTGGTCGACAACGCCTCCACCGACGGCACGGCCGACCTGGTGCGCACGCGATTCCCCACGGCGGACCTGCTCGCCCTCACCGGCAACACCGGCGGCGCCGGCGGCTTCGCGGCCGGCTTCGCCCGTGCCCTCGACCTGGAGGCCGACCTGGTCTGGGCGATGGACGACGACACGGTGCCCGAGCCGACCGCGCTCCAGGAGCTGCTGGCGGCGCGGCAACGCGTGCCCGGCCCGCCCACGCTCGTCGCGAGCCGTGTCGTGTGGACGGACGGCCGCGAGCACCCGATGAACACTCCCCGGGCGAAAGCGAACGCCGGCCGGAGGGAACGCGAGGCGGCCCGGAGCGCGGGTTGCGTGCCGATCAGGTCGGCGTCATTCGTCTCGATTCTCGTCGACGCGGAGGTCGTGCGCGAGCGCGGGCTGCCGATCGCCGACTACTTCCTCTGGAACGACGACTTCGAATTCACGACGCGGCTGCTGCGCGGACGGAGCGGGGTGCTGTGCCCCGGCAGCGTGGTCGTCCACAAGACAAAGACGTTCGGGGGGACCGACGCCGATCCCGGTGAGCGCTTCTTCTACGAGGTCCGCAACAAGATCTGGCTGTTCACCCGCAGCTCCGGGCTTTCTCCGACCGAACGCCTTCTTTACGGCGCCTCCACCGTTCGTCGCTGGATTCTGACGTTCCTGCGGTCCACGGATCGCGCCGTCTTGCGCCGCGGTTTGCGCCATGGCCTGTGGGCAGGCGTTCGAACCCGACCGCGGGCCACCATGGAGATACTTCGAGACGCAGGTTTTCAATGACTCCGGAAGGTCCCGCCGCACAAGTGGCGCCAGCCCTCGCCTCCTCGACACCCGCGGCGCAGGGCAGGCTTCGAGTCCTGGACCTGCTGCGTTTCGTGGCTGCTTCCGCGGTGATGCTTTTCCATTTCACCGGTGTCGCAGACCGCAGGCAGTGGGGACAGGACCCGCGCGAGCTCTTCCCCGAACTGTGGTTCACCCGGTTCGGGCAGTACGGCGTTGATCTGTTCTTCATCATCAGCGGGTTCGTCATCCTGATGAGCGTCTGGGGAAGAACGCCCGGGGACTTCGCCGTCTCCCGTGTCTCCCGGCTTTTCCCCGCCTACTGGTTCAGCGTGGCCTTCGCCCTTGCCGTGTTCGCGGCGACCGGCCTGTACGCGGAGTACGGTCCGGGCACGGAGAACATGTGGCAGCGTTTCCTGCCCAATCTCACCATGCTGCAGCGCGGTGCAGGGGTGAGCCATATGGAGGGCCTCTACTGGACGCTCTGGGTAGAACTGCACTTCTACGCGCTCATCGCCCTGCTGGTCTGGCGCGGGGTGACCTACAACCGGTGCGTGGCCTTCATGATCGGCTGGCTGCTCCTGGGGCTGTACGCCCAGGAAGGCGACTCGCAGCTGCTGAAGGCACTGCTCATTCCCGACTGGGCGCCGAACTTCATCGCCGGCATGGCGTTCTTCCTCATCTACGCCTACGGCTCGAACATCGTTCCATGGCTGCTGGTGGCCGCGAGCTGGGCCTTGGCGACCGCGTACTGGCCACGGCACATCGAGCGCTGGCTCTATTGGCACGGCGTCCATGAATACGTGTCGCCGGCCGTCATCACCGCCATCTTCCTCACCATGGCCCTGGTGGCGACTCATCGTCTGGACTGGATCCGCTGGCGTCGGCTGACCGTCCTCGGGGCCCTCACCTACCCCCTCTACCTGGTCCACCTCACGGTCCTGCGTCCGGTGACCCACTACCTCTACCCCCAGTACGGCAGATGGCAGGTCCTCGCCATCGCCGTCGCCGTGGCCCTGCTCCTGGCCTACCTGGTCTATCGATTGGTCGAACAACCAGGTCAGCGTTGGCTGAGAACCCGTCTCAGAACCGCTCTCACGCAAATCCGCTCTGTCCGGCAGCCGGCGTCGCGGTAAATCCTGAGTACGCCTCGCCGGTCGGCAGCGTCGATTCAGCACGTGCCGACGCGTGGGGCGGAACGCCTGGCTGTGGACCGCACGTCGATGGCCCAGCGCGCCGGCCTGCGGAGCCGGATGGCGGGAGAACCAGCCGTTTGACCTGATGTGGTCACTCTGGTCGGTAAACCAGCTCGCTGGCCTGAGCTTTTGTGTTTTGCCGGACTTTGTGTGGCCTGTCCTGATTTGCGTTGTTATTAAACCGTGCTCGTCCGACCGCCGGTCGATCCCCATGATCAAGGCAGCCTGTGGTGATCTTGATGTTGTGGGGAGCGTGCGTGCCCGGTCGGCGGCGTGTGACGACTTCGTCTGCACTGCGGATGACGACGGCGGTCGCGACGGCGGCGGCGTTGCTGTCGCCGGTCGGGATCGCCGTGTCGTCGCCTTCGGCGAGGGCGGATGAGCAACCGAAGCGAGAGGCCGCGACCGAAGCCGAAGCCCTCGCGGCGGCGCGCGCCTCCGGCAAGCCGGTCGAGGTGCTGGCTCAGCGCGGTGAGCACCGGACGGTGCACGCCCTGCCGACGGGCCGCTTCGAAGTGACCGAGCACCTGCGACCGGTGCGAACCCGCAAGAACGGTCGGTGGGTACCGATCGACACGGGACTGAGGCGCTCCGGAGCAGAGGTGGTGCCGGGTGCGTCCAGCGTGGGACTGCGGTTCTCCGGCGGCGGCAAGGGGCCGCTCGTTCGGATGTCCCGAGCGGGGCGGGCGATGTCGCTGACCTGGCCGGGAACGCTGCCCGAGCCCGTGCTGGACGGCGACACGGCGATCTACAGGGGAGTGCTGGGGCCCGATGTCGACCTGCGGCTGCGTGCCTTGGCCGACGGTTTCACGCACACCCTGGTCGTCAAGACCGCCGAGGCCGCGAAAGACCCCCGCCTGGCGAAGCTGGCGTTCAAGCTCGGCACCTCGCGCCTGACGGTCGACCAGTCCGCCTCCGGCCTGCTGACGGCCCAAGGCACGGCGGGCGGCCCCGTGTTCGAAGCACCCGCACCGGTCATGTGGGACTCGTCCCAGCCGCAGGCGCCGTCCCCGCAGGCGCGCGCGGCGGCGACACGTCAAGACCATGCGAAAGGCCCCGGAGCCGGCGCGAAGGTCGCGCCGGTGAAGGTCGATCTGAACGACGGCGAACTCTCGCTGATCCCGGACCGCGGCCTGCTGACGGCACCGGACACCAAGTTCCCGGTCTACATCGACCCGGTGTGGACCACGAACAAGGCGTCCTCATGGGCCATGGTGTCCTCGGGCTATCCGAACCAGTCCTACTACAAGTTCGCCGGCAACGCGACGGAAGGCGTCGGCCGCTGCGAGGTGGCCAAGGACAGCCGATGCGTGAAGGACCAGACCAAGCGCATCTTCTTCCGCATGAAGCTGCCGTCCATCAAGGGGCGGTACATCGAGTCGGCCGAGTTCGTGGCCTACGAGACCGACGCGTGGGACTGCGACAACCCCACCTCTGTGCAACTGTGGCGCACCAGCGCGCTGAGCTCCTCGGCGACCTGGAACAACACCGCGAACGCCTGGAATGAGCATCTCACCTCGCGGGACGTGGCGTACTGCTCGAAGACGCCGGTGGAGTTCGGCGGGTCCGCGCTGCGTTCGCATGTGCAGTCGGCGGTGAACAACGGCTACTCCACGATCACCTTCGGGCTCCGGGCGTACAGCGAGTCGTCGATGTCGTGGTGGAAGCGGTTCGCCGACGACGCCTACCTGAAGATCCAGTACAACCGGCCGCCGTACCAGCCCGACACCGAGACGATGTTCGCCAGCCCGGGCACCAAGTGCGTCGACCGTCCGCAGGCGGGCTGGGTCAACGACGTGCCGACCGTGTACGCGTATCTGAAGGACCCCGACACCGAGGACGCCAACAAGGTGCAGGCCCAGTTCACACTGCACTGGGCCGACAAGGCCGACGGCTCGGACTGGGGACCCAAGTGGACGTCGTCGTTGACGCCGCCGCTGACGTCGGGCAGCCGGCACCAGATCAAGCTGCCGACCACGATCCCGCAGAAGAAGCTGATCGGATGGGGCGTGCGCGCCTGGGACGGCGTGCAGTGGGGACCGTGGAGCTACGACGGCGCACAAACGGGTTGCTATTTCTACTACGACCCGTCGATTCCGGCGGCCCCCACGATCTCCTCCACCGACTACCCCGATGACCAGACCTGGCACGGCGGAGTGGGCGAGCCGGGCACGTTCACCATCAGCGACCCGGCCAAGGCCGCCGCACGTTACGACATCAAGCTCAATGGTGAGCCGCTGCCCTCGGTGGCGACGACGGACGGCGCGGCCCGGCAGATCACGGTGACGCCGACGCGTTCGGGGCCGAACATCCTGGAGGCGCAGGCCTTCACCAAGGCCGGACAGAACGGCGCGCCCACCACCTACGAATTCTGGGCAAGGACGGGAGCGGAAGCGGCGGCCCGGTTCGGCTTCGACGAGAACCCGGGGACGTCCGAGGTCACCGCGGACACTCCCGGAACGGCGGTGCACGTCCGCGGCGGCGCCAGGCTCGGCGGCCAAGGCAAGGTCGGGACCGCGCTGACCCTGGACGGAAGCAGCGGGTACGCCGAGACGGACCTGCCGGTGATCCGGACCGATCAAAGCTTCAGCGTCTCGGCGTGGGTTCGCCTGGACGCGACGGATCCCGACAAGTACTACACGGTGCTCAGCCAGGAAGGCGTCTATAAGAGCGCCTTTTTCCTCCGCTACGACGTCGGCTCCAGGAAATGGGTGTTCGCTCGGCCGTGGACCGACTCCGACGTGGACGACAAGGCCTGGTCCACCGCGTGGTCGAAGAACCCCGCCGCCTTCGGCGTGTGGACCCACCTGGTGGGGGTCTACGACCACGAGTCCCGCAAGATGCGCATCTATGTGGACGGCGAACCCGGAATCGAGAGCAACAACCAGGTCGAGAAGGTCTGGCACGCCGACGGCGGGCTGCAGATCGGCCGGGCCAAGTGGCTGGGCTGGCAGCTCGACCACCTGCCCGGAGCCGTCGATGACGTCAAGGTGTTCCAGCGTGCGCTGACGGACGACGAGGCCCACCGACTGGCCGAGGGGACCGATCCGCCGGTCGACGGACTCAAAGCGCACTGGAGCCTGGATGAAGACGAGGGCTCGAGTCGTGCCTACAGTCCTGTCGCGCCGGTCAAGGCCACGTTCACCGGGGGAGCGTCCCTGGGGCATCCCGGTCAGGACCGCACCGCCCTCCAGCTGGACGGCACCACGGGATATGTGAGCACCGACCGGCCGGTGGTCGACACGAGCCGCAGCTTCTCGGTGGCCGCCTGGGTGCGGGTCGACTCGTTCGACTCAGGACGGCACCTGTCGGTGCTCAGCCAGGACGGCACTTATCGCAGCGGCTTCTATCTCAAATACGACCCAGTCCAGCGCAAGTGGGTCTTCACCCGGTTCGCCGAGGATTCCGATCAGCCGGACGGCCTGAGTTTCCCGTCGTGGTCGAAGGAGACCGCGCAGGCCGGGGTCTGGACCCATCTGGCCGGAGTCTGGGACGCCAACACCAGGCGGATGAGGCTGTTCGTCAACGGCGTTCCCAGCAACTACAGCGCCGAGGTCACCTCGGTGTGGAAGGCCACCGGCGGGTTGCAGATCGGCCGGTCGCTGTGGCAGGGCCACAAGGTCGACCACTTCCCCGGGCTGATCGACGACGTCCGGGTCTATGACCGCGTCCTCGGAGCCACAGAAGTCGAACAGCTCGTCAAGCAGCATCCGGCGCTCAAGGCCCGGTGGAAGCTCAACGCCGACGGCAGCGGCGAGCCCGAAGGAGCGCCGAGCCTCGCCCTGCGCAACGGCGCGACCATCGATCCGGGCGCGGGCTTCTACTACGGGGCCTCGTCGGCGGGCCTGCGACTCGACCCGGTCGCGGGGGCCTTCGCCGAGACGCAGGCGCCCGTGGTGAACACCGACGAGAGCTTCAGCGTCGCGGGCTGGGTCCGCTCGCCGGGCCGCCCGCAGTCGAAGGCGACCGTGTTCTCGCAGCCCGGCGCCAACACCAACGCGTTCGTCTTGCGGTACGTGCCCGGCGAGGACCCGGAAGAGCAGGGCGACTGGCAGATCGAGATGAACAACGCCGACCAGCAGGGGACCACGCCGCTGGTGGCGTCCAGCTCGGTCTTCGAG
The DNA here is from genome assembly GCA_003001795.1 of Actinomadura viridilutea. Taxonomy (GTDB): domain Bacteria; phylum Actinomycetota; class Actinomycetes; order Streptosporangiales; family Streptosporangiaceae; genus Spirillospora; species Spirillospora viridilutea. Next base: position 167,237 of record PVNI01000009.1, read on the forward strand.
GACGACTGGAACCACGTCGCGATCGTCTACGACGGCCTGCGGGACCGCATGCGCCTGTACGTCAACGGTCGGCTGGAGCAGGTCGTGGCGGAGAAAGGCCAGGTGACCGGCTTCCGAGCGGCGGGCGGCGGCCTGCAGCTCGGCCGGAACCGGTTCGCCGGCACCGGCGGCGGCGAGTTCTGGCCGGACGCCATCGACGACGTGTGGGTCTACCAGGGCGCCCTTACCGAGACCCAGGTGCAGACGCTCAGCGCCTACGACGAACTGCCGACCGACGCGGGCCCCTAGCGCCCCGCACCCCCCGACGAACATCACCCGTCCCACCGAACCGCTTTCGACATCGCGATGCGGCCCACCCGGCCGCAGCCTGTGGAGGATGCCGTGAGGGCACGTAGGACACTGGTGCTGGAGCCGCGCCGGGCCGCGCGCGCCATCGCGCTCGCCTTGCCGATCGCGCTATCGGTGGAGCTGCTGTCGGCGTTGCCCGCACAGGCCGATCCTCCCAACGCACGCCGGCCCGAGGTTCGCCACAGCGAACGGCTCGTCAAGGGACAGCGTCTGAAGGTCCGTCCGCGCAAAGACGACCCCGCCGCCAAGCCGGGACCGGCGGCCAAAGCCGCCTGGCCCTCACCCGGGGCGGCCGAGGTGGACGTCCCCGACACAGGATCGGCGAAAGCGGGCAGGCTTCCGGTCGAGGTCCTGCCGCCCACCGGCCGCTCCCGGCAAGCACGAACGCGAGCCGTGGCCGATGCCGGCAAGGTGCGGGTGACCGTCCTCGACCGCAAGGCCACGCGTACAGCCGGCATCAACGGCTTGGCGTTGACCGTGGCACGGACGGACAAGTCGGCTCCCGGCCGTGTCGGGATCCGTCTCGACTACGCCGAGTTCGCCCAGGCGTTCGGCGGCGCCTACGGGTCGCGGCTCCGGCTGGTACAGCTCCCCGAGTGCGCGCTGACTACACCCAGCAAACCCGAATGCCGGTCGGCGACGCCGATCCCGTCCAAGAACGACGCCGAGACCAAGACGCTGACCGCGGAGGTCGAAGCGGCACCCGCCGCGACCGGCACTGCAGCGGCGAGAGGAACGGTCCTCGTCGCCCAGGGTGAGACGTCCGGATCGCAAGGCGACTACAAGGCCACATCGCTGTCGGCGTCGGCGACCTGGAACGCCGGTGGGAACACCGGCGAGTTCACCTGGTCCTACCCGATGCGGGTGCCGCCCGTCCCAGGGGAGCTGGAGCCCAACCTGGAGATCTCCTACTCCTCGGGCAGCGTGGACGGACGCACCGGCAACACCAACGGCCAGCCGTCCTGGATCGGTGAGGGCTTCGACCTGTGGCCCGGCTTCATCGAACGGCGCTACATGTCGTGCGAGGACGACGGCGCGCCCAAGGACGAGTGGGGGAACTCCCCCGGCGACCAGTGCTGGGGCTACGACAACGCCACCGTCACCTGGAACGGCAAGGGCGGCGAGCTCATCAAGGCGTCCGACGGAACCTGGCGTCTCAGGGACGACGACGGAACCAAGTTCGAGAAGCTGACCGGCACCACCAACGGCGACGACGACGGCGAGTACTGGAAGGCCACCACCACCGACGGCGTCCAGTTCTTCTTCGGCCTCAACCGGCTGCCCGGCTGGAGCTCGGGCAAGCCCGAGACCGACGCGACCTGGACCGTCCCCGTCTTCGGCGACGACTCCGGCGAGCCGTGCCACAAGTCCACGGGATTCAAGGACTCGTGGTGCCAGCAGGCGTACCGCTGGAACCTCGACTACGTCGTCGACCGCGACGGGAACGTCATCACCTACACCTACGGCAAGGAGATCAACCACTACGGCCGCAACCTCAAGCCCGAGGACGAGACCCCCTACGTCCGCGGCGGTTACCTGAAGACCATCGCCTACGGCCTGCGCGAGGACGACGTGTACGCCACGGCGCCGGCCCGCGTGGTCTTCGAGACCTCCGAGCGGTGCCTGCCGGACGAGACGTTCGACTGCGATCCGGCCAAGATCGGCGACAAGCCGGACTACTGGTGGGACGTCCCGTGGGACCTCAACTGCGACTCCGGCCAGGAATGCGAGGACGACCACGGCGCGGTCGCGCCCACCTTCTGGTCCCGCAAGCGCCTCACCAAGGTCACCACCCAGGTCATCAAGCCGGACGCCTCCGGCTACCGCGACGTCGACTCCTGGTCGCTGGACCACGGCTGGGGCCTGGCCGACGTGGAACGGGACCTGCTGCTGAAGGAGATCGGCCACACCGGGCACGCCGCCGCCACGCCGATCAGCCTGCCGAAGGTGACGTTCAACCACGTCCAACTGCCCAACCGGCTGGACAAGACCGGCGACGACATCCTGCCCTACATCCGCTACCGGCTCGGGGCCATCTATGACGAGTCCGGCGGGCAGCTCGACATCGCCTACTCCGAACCCGAGTGCACCCCGGGCGACACACCGGCTCCGGAGACCAACACCAAGCGCTGCTTCCCCGTGATCTGGGCGCCGCCGGGCCGGGAGGAGCCGATCACCGACTGGTTCCACAAGTACGTGGTCACCTCGGTCACCCAGGTCGACCGGACGGGCCTGGCGCCCGACATGGTCACCAAGTACCAGTACCTGGGCGACGCCGCCTGGCACTTCGACGACGATGACGGCCTGACCAAGCAGAAGTACAAGACGTGGTCGCAGTGGCGCGGATACGGCCAGGTCCGCACCTTCACCGGCAGCCACGACAACCCGTCCACCCAGACGGACACCTTCTACCTGCGCGGCATGGACGGCGACCGCAAGACCAAGGACGGCGGTACGAAGTCCGTCACGGTGTCCGACGGCGAGGGCGGCACGCACACCGACCACAACTCGCTGGCGGGGTTCGTCCTCAAGACCGTCACCTACACCAAGCCCGACGGGGCGGTCCATTCCAAGACCGTCAACACGCCGTGGCGGGTGAAGACGGCCGAACGCGAGCGCTCCTGGGGGACCGCGACCGCCGAGGTCGTCCGTACCGGCGCCTCGCACACCTGGACGGCCAAGGACGGCGGCGGCTGGATCGAGACGAAGACCGAAACGGAGTACGCCGAGTCCGGCCCGGGAGTCGGACGGGTCGTCTCGGTCAACGATCTCGGCGACGTCACCACCAGCACCGACGACAAGTGCACCCGCACCACCTACGCCGACAACACCGGCGCCCACATGGTGGACTTCCCCTCCCGGGAGGAAACCGTCTCGGTGGCGTGCTCGGTGACGCCCGACCGTTCCAAGCACGTCATCTCCGACGTCCGCACCTACTACGACAACGGTGCTCTCGGCGCGGCCCCGTCCCGAGGCAACCCGACCAAGACCGAGAAGATCGCCGCCCATGACGGGACGACGGCGACCTACGTCACGGAGTCGGAACTCGCCTACGACGACTACGGCCGGGTGACGACGAGCAAGGACGCCGCGGGCAGGGCCACGACCACCGCCTACACCGACACCCACGGTCTGACCACCAAGAAGGTCGTGACGTCCCCGCCGGCCGATCCCGCCGACGCCTCGACCGCCCTGGTCACCACGGAGGAGATCGACCCCGCCTGGGGACAGCCGACCCGCACCATCGACCCCAACGACCTGCGGACCGACCTGGAATACGACGCGCTCGGACGGCTCCGGAAAGTCTGGAGACCCGACCGCTCCAAGGCGAACCAGCCCGACACCCCGAACCTCGAATTCGTCTACCGGGTCGCCGAAGGGAAGATCGTCGCCGTCACCACCAAGAAGCTCACGCCGGACGGCGGCGCCCAGCGCATCGCCCAGATCGAGCTGCTGGACGGCTGGCTGCGGACCCGCCAGACCCAGGCCCCCGGCCCCGAAGGGCGGCTGATCACCGACACCTTCTACGACGACCGCGGCCAGGTCGTGCGGACCAACGCCCCGTACTCCGCCGCCGGCGCCCCGGAGACCGAGCTCTTCGGCATCGGCACCCCGGGCAACGTCGAGTCCCAGACCCGCACCGAGTACGACGGCCTGGGCCGCAAGACCGTCGAACGGCTCATGGTGGGCAACGGCTCCCAGCCCGAGCAGGAGAAGTGGCGCACCACCTACTCCTACGGCGGCGGCAACCGCACCACGGTCACCCCGCCTCAGGGCGGCGTCCCCACCACCGAGATCACCAATGCCCGCGGCGAGGTGATCGAACGGCGCCAGCACAACGGGAACGACGTCGAGACGACCCGCTACGCCTACACCCCCGCCGGTGAGCTCGCCTCGGTGACCGACCCGTCCGGCAACACCTGGACCATCACCTACGACCTGCGCGGCCGCAAGATCCGCACCACCGACCCGGACAAGGGCACCACCACCTACACCTACGACGACCTGGACCGCCAGACGTCCGTCACCGACGCCCGCGGCAAGAAGGTCGTCACGGTCTACGACGGCCTCGACCGCAAGATCGCCCTGCACGAGACGTCCGAGAGCGGCCCCAAGCTCGCGTCCTGGACGTACGACACCGTGGTGCGCGGCAAGGGCAAGCTCGCCACCGCCACCCGCCACCAGAACGGCGACTACACCAGCCGCGTCAACGTCTACGACGCCCTGGGACGCGCCACCAGAACCACGATCACCATCCCGTCGTCCGAGACGGGGCTGGCGGGCTCCTATTCCTTCTCGACCTCCTACAACGCCGACGGGTCGCTCCGCAGCACGAGCCACCCGGCGGTGGGCGGCCTGCCCGCCGAGGTGCTGGTGTCGGAGTACGACGCCTTCGACCGGCCGACCCGACTCACCAGCTCCGCGTTCACCTACGTCGGCGGCACCGACTACACGCCCACCGGCAAGCCGATCCTGTACGAGTTCGGGAGCGGGAACAGCCGGGTGTGGAACACCCAGACATGGGAGTGGGGCACGCAGCGTCTGGCCTCGTCCCGCACCATCCGCGAGGGCATTTCCGGGGTCGACCGCGACGCCGCCTACCGCTACGACGACGCCGGCAACGTCCTCTCCATCTCCGACGTCTCCCGCGATGGAGTCGACACCCAGTGCTTCACCTACGACGACCTGCAGCGCCTGACCGAGGCCTGGACTGAAGCCGACACCACCTGCGAGCAGGCGCCGTCGGCCCAGATCATCGGAGGACCCGCCCCCTACTGGCACAGCTTCGAGTACGACAAGGCCGGCAACCGCACCAGCGAGACCCGGCACGGTCTCGCCGGCCAGGCCGACACCGTCCGCGCCTACACCTACGCCCCCGCGGGCCAGGGCAACCGCCTCAACAAGGTCGTCCAGACGGGCGGTGCCGGAAACCGCACCGACACCTACACCTACGACGCCACCGGCAACACCACGACCCGCCAGCTCGGCAGCAGCTCCCAGACCTTCGACTGGGGCACGACCGGCGAGCTGACGAAAGTCACCGAAGGAGACGCCGCCACCTCCTTCATCTACGACGCCGAGGGCACCCGCCTGATCCGCAAGGACCCGGGCGGCTCCACCCTCTACCTGCCCGACGGCACGGAACTCCGCACGGCGAACGGCAGCACGACCGCCACCCGCTACTACACGTTCAACGGGCAGACCGTCGCGATGCGCACGCCCTCCGGGGTCACCTTCCTGACGGGGGACCACCAGGGCACGGCCCAAGTCGCGGTCGACGCCGCCACGCGCGAGGCGACCGTCCGCCGCTTCACCCCGTTCGGCACGGTCCGCGGCTTCGACGAAAAGGACACCTGGCCGAACGACAAGGGCTTCGTCGGTGGAACGAACGACCCCACCGGCCTCACCCACCTGGGCGCCCGCGAATACGACCCCGAAACCGGCCGCTTCATCTCCGTCGACCCCCTCATGGACCTGGCCGACCCGCAGCAGATGAACGGCTACACCTACGCGGAGAACAACCCCGTCACCAAGTCCGACCCGGACGGGCTCATGGCCTGCCCGGACTCGTCCTGGTGCAGGAACATCACGCCGCCCATCGGCAACGTCAGCCGCAAGAAGCGGAAGAACTGGGCGGAAATCAACCACCCGGGCGTCATCAACTGGGGCCGCCAGCGAGCCCGCCAGGGAAGTGCTCCCAAGGCCCGCGACAGAATCGTCGGCATCTCCGGAGTCGTCAGAGTCCCCCCATCTGTCGACGTCGAACGTTTCAGGGAGAAGTTCTGGCAGGATTACCGCGAGCATTACGGTGATGCCACCTTCTATCCGGAGGCTCAGGCCGAAAAAGATTTGTATGCCGCACATCACGCATGCGCAGACATGGAGGACTGCCCAAGCGAGTGGCTGGCCAGCCTAGGCGTGGCGTGGATAGAAGCTGCGGGCGGAGTCGCTGCGATCTCCGGCGAATTCGGACCAGTTAAAGCCACCGCCCGACGCCGTCTGATCCGCAAGCTCATAAAAATGCAGAGCTGCGGGCGCAACAGCTTCATCCCGGGCACGCTGGTGCTGATGGCCGACGGCAGCCATAAGGCGATCGAGGACGTCAAAGTCGGCGACCTCGTCCTGGCGACCGACCCGAAGACGGGAGAAACGGCAGCCAAGCCCGTCGTGGACACGATCGTCGGCGACGGCACCAAGAACCTTGTCCAAATCTCTGTCGAGGCCGACCAGGGCCTACCGGCTCTGCTTGCCGCTGTTGATGCCAAGGAGGTCCAGGGCAACTCCGTTCTGACCGCCAGTGGCGACCAGGACGAACGTGCGAGCGGCGTGGTCATCGCCACCGACGAGCACCCCTTCTGGGTCGGCGGCGACTTGAACGCCTGGGTGAACGCCAAGGACCTCAAGCCCGGCATGTGGCTGCGCACCAGCGCCGGCACCTACGTCCAGGTCACCGCCATCAAGTCCTGGACGGCGTCCGACCAACGTGTCTACAACCTGACGGTCGCCGACCACCACACCTACTATGTGGTTGTTGGTGGGCGGTCCACGGCGCTGACTCATAACACCAACGAATGCATAACAGACGACAACGCCGCGGACTATTGGGCTGCGACCAACTTCAAATCAGTTGAAGAGACTATCGACTATCACCTCGCTAAGCATGGCAAAGGAAGAACTCTTGCCGAATATACACGAGAGGCAAGGAAATTGTGGGATGAGACGGATCCGAAAGATATGATCCCGGAGAGACTAAAGGACGGTAGCACTGGATGGAGGATCGAAGGCGGTTTGCTGCGTGGCACCGGAATCTATACAAAAGACGGAAAGATTGTGACGTGGTTTGACTGATATGACCGACTCTGGTGTGCCTCAATTGCCTTTTGGTAGGTTGCCTGTCCGAACGCCCCTAGATGTTTGAGGTCATGACGTTGGTGACGTTGGCGCGGAGCCGGGTCGCTGGTGGCTGGTTCCCGGCTGCGGTATGGGGCGGTGGTAGTTGTGGTGCACGTTCCAGATGGTCGGAGAAATCTATGGAGAGTGATAGGCTCGTCCTCTATAGACAAAATCTGGTCGACGAGAATTACTCGGGAAGACAGATCGGTCATCTGTCGATCGCTGAATCCCGTCTGGTTCGATGTGACTTCAGTAAGTCAAAGATCAAGGCGGGATCATTCGGAGGTGGGCGCAGAGCGAGCGTATACAGGGATTGTGTTTTCGATGGCATGCGCCTCAATGGAGTCCATGGCGGTTATGCAGTGTTCGAATCGTGCAGCTTTCGGAATGTGCGTATCACCAACGGATGGTTTCAAAACTGCGAATTCGTTGATTGCGTCTTTACGGGAACGTTGAGGGGCGTGCTCTTCTTTGGCGCGCCCTTGTCGGATTCGGTTCCGGATCTAGGGCGCACTAAGAACAGATTTTATGGGAATGATTTCTCGCAGGCGCGGCTTATTAATGTCAGTTTTAGGTTCGGTGTGGACCTGTCGACTCAAAGACTGCCAAAAGAAGACGAGTATCTGTATCTGGTTGACGCCGATTCGGTTCTCAGGAAAATTCGTAAAAAGATTCGAGGGTGGTCGCAAGAGGTACAGCAGGAACTGGACTCGACTCTCTCTGTGTATGAGTTGGAGGCGAGCACGGGGCAACGAGATCTGTTCATCCACGAGTCTCTCGTATTGGGCGGCGAGTTTCCAGAGGCTAGACGGAGGTTGTGGGAACTCTTGCGATCTATGGCGGTTCCCCATTGAGACCGTGTCAGGGTGACTGCGATCTCCCGCGCGTAACCACCCGTCTAGATGGAAGCCGCCCTTTCGGGAGCCAAGTGGACTAACCTCCTTAAGAGACATACGTGGGGATGTGCGAGACGGGTGGCCGAGTCTGCGTGGACCCCGCGAATGCTGACCGGGTTGGTGGCCCCGAACCGAGGGTGGCGCCGGACGGTACGGCTGGTCCTGGCCGAGTACGTCTTGTCGGCCACCGCATGCTCCGGCTTCGTACTCATGCGCCTGACCACGCCGCGTCGCACATAGATCTGCTTGCATACTGACACGAATAGCGCACTAGAGATAAGGGGTTGGTCGAAGAGTATCGGTTGTACATCGCATCTCTCGAAAAAATGCTCTATGAGCTATGGCGGTTATGTACGGCAACCTTCTCGGCGGAGCTTTGGATGGGTACCTGGGGGACTGGTCCCTTCGACAGCGATATAGCTGGAGATTTTCTCGATCAGCTGGAGGGCTTGTCGGCTTTGCAACGGCTGGCGGTCATGGAGCGCACGTTCAGAGTAGTTGTTGAAAGTTGTGCGAGTTCAACGTCCTCTGTGCTGCCAGAAGAAGTAATAGCGGCGGCTGCCTTGATGGCCGCGAACATTCCTGAGGGGCGATCCTTTGCCTGGGATGAGGAATATCCAGGTATGTCTGAATGGCTGCCAAAGCCGATCCCGTCCGACCTCGCCCCAAATGCTCTTCAGGCCCTGGACGTGGCGATCCCTCCAGAGGGATGGTTTTGGCGAAGCTGGGTGGACGATCGGGATAGGGCTGAGACGCAGGCCGTGATCGAGAGCCTGTGGGCCGTGTTGCTCGGAATCAGTGGAGGTGAATCCCAGTGATTCGCCGCTGGCGGAATCTGTCCTGACAGAATTGCTTTGGACTTATCCGGAAGTGCGAGACTCCTGGGGCTCGCTGCGCATTGGCCGTCCGAGGTGCTGGATGCGTCGGACAGATGTCGGAGTCCGCCAGATGACGGAGTCCGCGTGGACACCGCGAACGAAGAGTCGACTGTTGCTGCTCGGCTGGGATGCCGACGCCACTGACCGAGGCGTTCGTCCGCGCGGTCAGCAGCTGGAGATTGACGCAGTGGGTGAAGACGTTGCAGCCACTGTATCGAGAGAGGGCTTCATGAGCGCCCTGTTGGCGACTGCACGAGAGTGGTGTCAACCCGCTACTGCGGGAGATCCCGGGCATCGCAAACAATCCATTCATGTCCAAAGTGTATTTGCGATCGTGATTATAGGTGTGCTCCGGTCCTTGTGTGCTCGGGGCATGCTCTCGCATCTTGCGAACAACGGCGCGTTACGGTGAAGCACGGACGGGTCTTTCCGGGTCGGCAGGACGGGTTGGTCGCGCTTCTCATCCTGCCGCTGGAAGACCCGTCCCCTCACTCACACCCCACCGTTCACAACGTCATGTCCCGCAACACCTAGATGGAGGAATTTAAGATTGGAATTCACGACTGTTTACCCTAGATGGTCACGTAGCGGGGCATGTGCCGCGTTGATAGCAGTCGCCTGGACCCCTAGGGATGTTCCAGGTGTTGGTGATCTGCTTGCCGAGTCCCTTCAGGTATCACTCGAGACAATGAGGCCCGTGGTCGAACGGGACATGGAGTTGATGAAAAAATGGCGATTGTAGATTGCATTCGTCGAAAAATGAAGGCCGGCTTGAGACCTTGGGTATCCGCTGAGCTGAGCGCCGCGGAACAACGGGAGATTGGAGTCGTCCGCCGGGTGGCAAAAGAGTTCACGCAAGGGATAGAATGCCATGACTGATATGACCGAGTTTCGGCGCGCGTTCAACGCCTTTTGGAAGATGCCCTTCCCGGACCGGCCCCGAGGAAAGGAATTTCAGGATTGGGCCGTTCTTTTGCTCATCCTGGATACACACGTAGCAGGGTATGCGTCCCGGGTCAATAGCGGTGACATGGACCCTCGGGATGTTCCGGGTGTTGGTGATCTGCTTGCTGAGCTCAAGTCCCTGCGTGCATCACTCGAGACGATAAGGCCCGAGACCGAGCGAGATAAGGAGTTGGCCGAAGAATATCGATCATACATAGCATCTCTCGAAAAAATGCTTTATGAGCTTTGGCGATTGTCCTGTCAATGACATCTGTGCGCGCTTGCGCATCAAGAGTGGGTAGGCCTCCGAAAGATTGAATGGCGTCTTCGTGGCCACCATGTAGCTACGCCGTGGGTGTCATCCGGCGGCACCAAAAGATGATTGGAAGCAAAGGCTGAGTATGCACGCCGCAACACGGCGCCATCTGCATGGACATTATGAAAGATAGATCAATGGATGCTAGAGACCGGGGCCTGCATATCTAAGTGGTGTGCACGCTTTTGGATGCAGATGGACTCGGGTTTCCAGGAATTGGGATCATCGCCCGAACGAGCCTGCTCTGGGAGTCGCGACTCGCGGCCAATTCATTTCTAGCGTCATGTTGACGAGCACTTTTCTGGGGCGGCGGTGACATGAACGCCTGGGGGAACGCCAAGGACCTCAAGCCCGGCATGTGGCTGCGGGCCAGAGCCGAAACGAACAGCAGACTTTCCGGGCCGTTGGCAGAAGCTGGTAAACTCTGGCGACATCAATTCGTATAGGACTCTTCCGTGAAGCAGGATAACTCGACTGGTCGTGGCCGACGGCTGACGAGGGCCGAAATCGCCAAGGTGATCAATGACCTGCCGTGCGCGAGAGAGACGATGTTGATACCATCATTTCTCGCGGTAAGAGGCTATATGCGGAAAGCGCCCGAGGGTTGTTGTCGGAACTGGCCGCTGCCGGATTTGTTGTGACAAGCGTGGGGCAGCTGCGCCAATCCGGTAAACAATACAAGGATGCAGTGCCCATTCTCCTTGACTGGCTTCCTCGCATTCGATACCTGCCATTGGCTGAAAATGTCGTCTAGTCGATAGCGAAGTGAGTCGTGATGATGAGCGAAGGAGCGACGCTTCCGCTGTATCAGCTGGTTGAAGAAGAATCTGGCAGGGTCATTATCGAGGCAAGGGAGATCGACGGCTTCTTCGTGGACTCGGATCGCGACGAGTCAAGAGACGTTCTGATTTATGGCTCCGCACGAGAGCCAATTCGTCCCGATCGCGACCTGCTCGACGTGGAGCTGCGCGTGGTGCACTCGGACGGCAAGGTGATCGGATCGTATTACATAGGGCGTGTGGGACTGCGGTCCGAGTTCGAAGGGGAGGGCGGTGTTGGACAGGGCGGTGGCTTTGTCGCAACCTTCTATTGCTATGCCAGTCCGTATCCAGCGGCAGGCGAGCTTTGGCGCCGATGGGCTTTCGGAGGTCCTATCCGCGAGGGGGAATGGGCGGAGCATCCCGTGGAGGCGCATCGCAGTTGGCTCCACGTGGTTCAGAACTCATGGTTCGAAGCGGGGCATTCAGCCAGGAGGTACGGGACTGAAGAGGTCTGCGTCATCGACGGTAGGAAGATTGCTGCGGTAAGCAGCTTCTATTGCGCACTTGGTGAATCGGTTAACGGTCCCGGTGGATATTTCGGGTCGAATCTCGATGCGCTTGCTGATTGCCTCAGGCAATCAGCGGGCACTGGAACTCCGTTCGAATTGATATGGGAGCACTTCTCTGTTGCACAGGAAAAGCTGGGGAGTCGCGTGGCTGAGACCCTCGTCTCTCTACTCCGGGAATTCGACGTGGACGTGACGCTCAAATAGCTCCGCTCACCCTGATGGCGCTCGATACCCTGCCGCCGTTTCTTATCGACAACTCTGCTGCGAACGCGCGCTCTCCGGTCGAATCGAAGACGACCGACAGCGAAGGCGATGTCCTCGCTTGGCGGCACGCTGACGGAAGGAGATCAAATGGAAAAGCTTGGCGGATGGCTCATGCAAAAGAATTTGAAAGGGTTCCTGGTCGCCTTGTCGGAAGTTGTCGACTACGAGTTCGCATGTATACGTTCCCGAGGATATCCCATGCCTTCGTGCGCAGATTGAGACCGTATAGATGGTTTTCGACTATTTCGATGTCTCCCCCGACGTTGAATTTCTCGACTAAGTGCAACCTGCTCGGCGGGCTCCGGGAGCCGAGGCCTACAGGCATCTGAAGCAAGGTCTTTCCTTTAGCCGTAGGCGTCGGCCGAGGGGAGACTTGTTACGTCTACGGAGCGCCTAACTCAGATAAACGCATGACGACACGCTTCATTGGCAGACGATGCGAACATCCGGACGGTCGCGCTGAGACCGGCATTCCGTTCGGTGGACATGTACGGCAACCTTCTCGGCGGAGCTTTGGATGGGTACCTGGGGGGCTGGTCCATTCGATAACGATATTGCTGGAGATTTTCTCGATCAGCTAGAGGACTTGCCTGCTTTGCAGCGGTTGGCGGTCATCGAGAGCACGTTCAGAGTACTTATTGAAAGTGGTGAAAGTTCAGCGTCCTCTGTGCTGTCAGAGGAGATAATAGCGGCCGCTGCATTGGTGGCGGCGAATCTTCCAGAGGGGCAATCCTTTGCCTGGGATGAGGAATATCCAGGCATGTCTGAATGGCTGCCAAAGCCGATCCCGTCCAGCCTCGCCTCAAATGCTCTTCAGGCCCTGGAGCTGGCGGTCCCTCCAGGTGGACGGTTCTGGCGAAGCTGGGTGGACGATCGGGATAGGGCTGAGGCGCAGGCCGTGATCGAGAGTTTGCGGTCCGTGTTGCTTGGTACTAGCAGAGGCGAATCCAAGTAGGTCAGTGGCTTCAGAGTCGCATCTGACACGTGCTTCGGATGGTCCGGAAGCGCAGGGCTTGTGACTTGTTTTCCTGCATTGGCTCGACCATGACCAGGGCTGTGTAGAAAATTGCAGTTCGGATGCGGCCTGTCTGCAGCGGTTCAGGGGCGTGGGGTGGCCTGATCCGGCCACGGGCGGGGCTGGACGACGCGTGATCGCGAATTCACAATCTGGCGGGCGTGCGTACCGGCCGGAGATCGAGGAGAGGTGACGTGAGGCTGCGGCGTGCTCGGGTCAGTGCCGGAATCGCTGTGCTGGTCGCTCTGGTCGCGGGCTTTGTGTCCGCACCGGCAACCGCCCAGGCGGCGCCCACCGCGGCGCGGACCGACGGTGGGGAGGCCCGGCTGCAGCAGGTGGCCCGGGTGCTGCGCTCGGCCTCGGTCCCTGGAACCGCCTGGTATCGCGTGCCCGGTTCAGACATGGTCGAGGTGATCGCCGACCGCACGGTGACCGGCGTTCGGCTCGAACGCATCGAGGCCGCGATCCGGTCTTATAGCGACGTAGTGCGGTTGCGGCGCGTCGAAGGCGCCATCGGCGTCCGGCTCAGCGGGGGCGACCCGGTGTCCGGCGGTGGGGCTCGCTGCACCCTGGGCGCGAACGTGACGGACGGTGGTGCGTACTACTTCATCACCTCCGGGCACTGCGGCTCCGCTGTGAGCACCTGGTACACCCTCGACGGTGCGCTCGTCGGCTCTACCGTCGCCAACAGCTTCCCCGGCAACGATTACTCCGTCGTGCGCTACACCGGCAGCGTGCCCCACGAAGGCACGGTCGGCGACCAGGACATCACTTCGGCCGGCAACGCCTACGTCGGGGAGAGCGTGTGCATGCGGGGGGCCGTGAGCGGAGTCCGCTGCGGCACGGTGCTGGCCCTCAACGCGACGGTGAACTACCCCGAGGGCACGGTGAGCGGGCTCATCCGGACGAACATCTGCAGCGAGCCCGGCGACAGCGGCGCTCCGCTCTACGACGGCACTCGTCTACTGGGCATCCTCTCCGGAGGAAGCGGCAACTGCACCTCGGGCGGGACCTCGTTCTTCCAGCCGATCATCGAGATTCTCAGCGCCTACGGCTTGGCCGTGTACTGAGCAGGTCGGACGCGACGAAACGCTGCGGTAAGGCGCGCGAGTGTGTCGTGAACGTCTGCCCAGGTGCGGCAGGAGAAGACCTAGGGAGCGCTCCGGCTGTCCCGGCGCCTGAGCCATCTGAAGGGGCTGATTTTCCCGTCGCTGATCGTCTTGGTCGGCGGGAGCCGAAGAAGGCCGTCACATTCCTGCCGTCTGATCGAGGTCGTGCACGCGCCGATCGTCCTCGCGTGATGGTCAAGCTTGTGCTGGTCGCGAGGTCTTCGCGTCCTCCCGGTGTCTGGTGAGGGCGGCCGGCGCGGTCAGCGTCAGTACGCCCGCCGCTCCTCGACGTGCGTACTGAGTTCTTCGTTGAACATCCGGCGTCTCCCGGCGCAACCTGCCGGGGCGGGTTCTCGCGCCGACAGCGACTCTGCGGCTCGGCGCGTATAGCCAGCCGCCATGTGCATGTGTGCAGGGCAAGCCCATGGCTGGGCCGTGCCGCTGCGTGTCGTTCGCTTGGCCCATCTCTGCGGTGTCTTGGGGCTCGGCTCCGAGTTGGTTCGGTGGTTTGGTCGCGTGTTCTGCTCATTCCGGAAGCCGCACTGCTGGTGTGGGTTGGATGGTGAGTTGCGACGGGGTGTCGTGTTGGCGTGGCGACTTCTTGCCGGTCAGCGCGTGCTGCTAGCCGGGCGTCGTTCGGGTTGCGCTGACGCCTGTGGTGGGTGCTGGGCAGCCAGTACGTGATGGCTGCGGTTGTGCCGCATCGAAACCGGACGTGCATGCGGTCAGCACTGCGGTGCTCTTGGGCTTGGCTTCGAGCTGCTTCGGTGGCTTGTATGCGTTCGGCTTGTTCCGGGCCTGGGGCTCACTCCGTTGGTGCGCGCCGGGTGGTGAGTTGCGACAGGCGTGCGTTGGCGTGCGACGGCTTGCGGGTCAGCGTGTACAGCCAGCCGCGTGTCGTTCGGGTTGCGCTGGCGCTTGTGGCGGGTGCTGGGCAAGCCAGTACGTGACGGATGGGGTGTGCCGGTTCGTGACCTGACCTGCACTTGGGCAGCACTGCGGTGCCCACGGCATTGCTCCGAGCTGGGTTGGCTGTTTGGGCGTGTGTTCGGTCTAGATGTGGATCTCAATCCGCTGGTGTGAGTCGGGCGGTGAGGTCGTCCAACGTGGAGACGAACCAGACGTCGCGGCCCCGGTTGCTCTCCGCGACGAAGGCGCGCAGGGCGTTGCTTTCCTCCAGGTGCGTTGAGATGTCGCCGACGATGGCGACCCGCAGACCGTAGTTCACGAACTTCTGGAGAAAGCCTCCGGCGTTGCGGGTGGAGAGGTCGAAGAACGCGTCGTCAAGTCGCTCGGTCGGGATGACGACCGTGTCGGCCTGGCTGCCGAAGGCGTCTCCAATGAGGTCCAGGGCGTCCTGCTCCGTCTTCAGAGGGGAACCCTCCGGTGGGCAGAGGAGGATCGTGCTGTCGCCGATGCGCGTGCTTGTTTGAGGCATTGAAGATCCGTGGGGCTGTGTCGTGTCTCGGTGGCCCGGAGACGCTGGCTGTCTGTATGGGCGGTTCGGTGTGTCAGGGGTCCGGGACGGCTGTCGGGTGGCGATGAGTCGGCGGGTCTTGCGCGGCTGTGCTGCTCAGGTGTCGAGTTCGGTCATGACGTCGCGTTGAGGAAGGCGTCGACCAGGCGGAGGAGTTCGGCGGCGCGGTCGAGGTCGGCCAAGATGATGATCTTCATCGTGGTGCGCTCCTCGTCGTAGACGACCTCGATGCGCGGCCGGCGGGCGTCGCGGGAGCCGCCGACCGCGGCCGTCAGATGGGTGCTGATGCGGGACATCAACTCCCGGTCGACCGCGTCGATCTGCACGACGCTGGTCACTTCGGCGCGCGGGCGACTGCTCGGCGGCCGCGATCCGTCCACCCGCTGCCCGGTGAAGACCTCCAGATCCGCGCGCGCGATCCGGTACTGCTTGCCGATGCGAACGGCCTTGAGGCGCCCGTCGCGCACGTAGCCGCGCACGGTCTTCACATGAAGCCCGAGCAGGTCGGCCACCTGCTCGACGGAGTACCACTGCTCGACCTGCTCCAAGATTCCCTAACCTTCCCTGTTATGTCGTTGATAGGGAAGGATAGGGCAGGTAGTCGGGCGTGTGCATCCTGGATTCGCAGCGAGGGCACTGGGAGCGGGGCTTGAGCGTCCAGGCGACGGCGGGGCTCCGGCGGAGTGCCTGCAGCGGCAGCCGACACATGCAGAAGGCGGCACCCGTTACCGCCTTGCCGGCGAGCATCGAGGGAGCTGGTTCGGGACGCGGCACGTTGGGTGCACCGTGCGATGAGGCGTCGGTGAGCGGTCGGCACCAGCGGCGCTGGCGCGCCGCTGGTCAGGACGATTCCTCCTTCGGGTTCTCGGCGAGGACGCAGGCCACAGGGGGATCAAGGTCGAGGATCTCGACTCGGAAGTGAGCGAAGCCCGCCTGAGTCAGGAGATCTTTGAGTTCCTCGGCGGCTCGGTCCGTGGTGTCTCGGGTCGCGCCCGGGCAGCGGGGTTGGCTGACGAGCGCGATGCGGCCCGCAGGGCGCAGCAGGCGGCGCAGATCGCGAAGCCGTTCCACCCGGTCGGGCCACATGCCCGCGTTGTTGACGGCGAGGATGGCGTCGAGTGGATCGCCGAAGTCCGGCAGCCTTTCCACAGAGGTGTGGATGAGGTGAACGCGTCCGGCGCGGACGGCGGCGGCGTTGCGCCGGCGGGCCTGCCGGACCATGAGCTCGGAGTGGTCGATGCCGTAGACGTGGCCGCGGGTGGCCTTGGCGGCGAGTGCGGCGATGGCGATGCCGGGGCCGAAGCCGACTTCGAGAACTCTGTCGGTGGGCTGCACGTCCAGCAGCGACACCGCCCACACGTTGCGCTGCCGGTTGGACCGGCGATGAGCCATGATCCAGCCGACCACCCGTCCGGTGACGCCTCGGGGGTGGTGGAACTGCCCCACCAATGTCCTGATCACGCGCTGTTTCAGCGTGGCTCCTGCTGTCGGCATGCTCGCCAGTGAACGACTTCAAGTACGCTTGAAGTCAAGATGGCGGAGGAGCAGCAGCTGACGATCGGGGAGCTGGCGAGCCGCACCGGCGTCGCCACCTCGACTCTGCGCTACTGGGAGGAGGTCGGACTGCTGCCCGCGCCCGCCCGAGTCGGCGGCCGACGGCGTTATCCGCCGTCGGTGGTCGGGCTGGTCGGTGCGATCCTGCTGCTGCAGGGCGTCGGTTTCACGTTGCGTGAGATCAAGGCTTTCGTCGAACCTCGGACGCGCGTCGGCGACGTCCGGCGGGAACTGTTCCAGCGCAAGATCGCCGAGTTGGACCGGTTGATTCATCAGGCGCAGGTGGCGCGCAACGCCATCGCTCATGGCATGGGCTGCCCGCACGAAGACGTCTTCGAATGCCCTACGTTCGCCGACTTGGTCGCGTCGCGACTGGCAGGGCTTTCTCTCGAAGAGGCTCATCCTGACGGAACCTGATTTCGGTGTGCGATGCACAGCTCGCGCTTGCAGGCGGGTGCTGCCGCGGGACCCCATTTGTCGTGGTGTCGGCCGGCGAGGTCGGCTTGTCGGTGGTGGCGGCTAAATTGCGCCGCATGTCGCGAGGAGACTTGAAGAACCTCCCGGACGGGCTGCCTGCGGGCAGGCTCATCACACCTGAAGGGGCCGACAGTCCCGCTCTATGGGTTTCGGACGAGCAGCTGTCTGACGCCGACGTGCATTGGGCTCGGCTCTACGACATCCGCCGGGAGACCGGTCTCTACCCCCTGCTGCTGGACGGGCCGAGCAGCGACCCGATCAATCTGTGGCATGACGAGGAGCTGTGGCCCAAGGCGATCGCCGACATCGACGCGCTGGATGCCGCCGACGTTCTGGCGGAGCGGTGGCGCGAACTGATGAGGGACGACGAGGAGGCCCTGTCGCTGGCGCCTGCGGGCACGACGGACGCGGACGCCGACGCCGTCGCGCGGCACATGGCCGAAGGTCTCGGTGAGGTGGACTCCTGGATCCTCGGCCTGGTCCCCGCCGACCGGGGAGCGGACACGCTGACCGTGGCGGGCTGGGCCGGGCCCTGGAACCACATAAGGACGGTGGAGGTCTCCGCCGTCGTCCGGTCCTGGGAGGAGCGGTTCGGCGCACGCGTGGTGGCGGTGGGTTACGACGTGCTCGATCTTTCTGTGGCCGCACCGCCGACGACGATCGAACATGCCCGCCAGGTGGCTGCCGAGCACTATGCCTTCTGCCCGGACAACATCTGGCAAGGGATCGGCGACTTCGAGGAGTACGCGAGCAGTCTGGTCGGCGCTCAACGCTGGCAGTTCTGGTGGGACTGACGGTCAGCCGTCGGTGTGGCGGAGCCGCGTTCGTCCTCCCCGGTGAGTGCTCCGATCGGTGAGGGCGCGTGAAGTTAAGCGCGTCTTGCGGACGGCGTTGGTGCTGACATCGTGATGGCGTCCGGGAGAAGACGTGACCGTTTCGGACACGGCCGTCACCTCTCGGACGCCCCCCGCAGCACGTCCATCACCGGCTCCCGCACCCGCATCCATGCACCGCACCTGCCGTCAGGACAGGCAAGCATCACCGTCGTCATCAGTTGCGGAGTGGTTGGGCGATCTTCCGGGCGGCCATGTCCGTCCGATCAGCAGAGGCAATGGTCTCGCCGGTGTCGGCCCAGACGAACCACCACACGCCGCGGACGTAGTCGCTCCCGACCTCTCTCACACGCGCGGTGCCCGGCTTGACGACCCGCAGCAGTGGGAAACCGCGCCGCTCCACCACTGTGCCGTGGACTTCCTGTGGTGCAAGGGCTGCTTTGAGCGCGTCCAAAAGCGACCGTCTCTGATTGCGCGGCACGAGGCGTTCGGGGGTCATCGTATGCCGTCCTCTGTCGAATCCCATGTAATCGGGGGTCCTTCCGTGTGTGTGAGGCGCGGCCGGTGTGCCCGGGGGGACGCCCACCGGCCGCGCCGCCTCCTCCTATTTGGTCAGCGCCGCTTGTTCTTGGCCCGCGCGCGTTCTGCCTCGGCGTTGAGCGCCTTGCGCAACGCCGTTGGGTTCGGCTCCATAACGGTTGCGTCCACGCCTGCGCTGGGCTCGATGAGCGTGGCGACGTATTCGCCAGGCTCCCCGTCCCATCGCGTGGACCGCCAGATGCGGTGCCCGGGGAACTCCTTCTGGAGCTGCGGCAGTGACCGCCGGTCCGGTGCAGTCCGAGCGGAGCGGTGAGTGCGACGTGTGTGCCGGTCCAGGCGGCCCGGCATCCACCGCTGTTTCCCGGGGCAGGCGGGTGCACGCCTACCTTGCCCGGAGCGTGGCATGTTCTGTGTGACGTCGTGCTTGCCTTCGAAGGTGCCGAGGCGCTACCCGCCATCGGACAACAAGGCCGAAACCTGATCAAGACCGGAGGGGGCCGGTGACGGACGGCACCGAAGGGCTCATTCCGGGAAGCGTCCCACCCGCCGACGTCGGCGCACGGTGAGGCGGTTCGGGGCGGCCGTCAGGTCACCCCAGTCGCTTTTCCAGTTCGATCTCGTCGCGGATCGGGATGCCGTAGTTGCCGGTCAGGGGGATCTCTGGCTTCAGCCGCGTACGGGAGTCGGTGACGGCGCGGGGGAGCACGGCGGCGATGTGGAAGTCGCGGCGCTGGTAGAAGCGCAGAGCGTCGACGTTGTCGTTGGTGGTGATGAGCCACAGCCGTGTGTGCCCCTGGCTCGACGCCCACTGCTCGACCGTCTCGATCAGGGCGGTGCCGACCCCGCGCCACTGCTCGGCGGTGTGCAAGGTGAGGATCTCGCAGTGCTTGCGTGCCTCGTCCGGCACGTAGGTGAGCAC
The DNA here is from genome assembly GCA_003001795.1 of Actinomadura viridilutea. Classification (GTDB taxonomy): domain Bacteria; phylum Actinomycetota; class Actinomycetes; order Streptosporangiales; family Streptosporangiaceae; genus Spirillospora; species Spirillospora viridilutea. The sequence goes on from PVNI01000009.1 coordinate 187,032, forward strand.
GCCCAGCAGACGCCCGTCGTCGGCGTCGGCCACGAACGCCGGGTGGTCAAGCGGGTAGAGCAGCTCCCCGCGGCGCGCCACCCTGGCGCTGTGGTTCCGGGCCAGGAACGCCTCGACCGCCGCCCGATCGGCACTGTCCCGTGGACGCACCTTCGTCCGCATGATCCTTCACCCGCTTCCTCGGTGATGGACGCCCGCCTGCCAGCCACCGACCTCATTGTCGAGGGAGAGAGCGCACCTCGGGACGGATGAACGCTATCGCACCATCGCCTGGGCGACGGCGCCCGTCGTAGCCGACTGCGATGCGGACACTGTCGTAGACGTGCCTCGGGCCCGACCTGGGCGTCGTGGAGCCGGACGGGCGGCGCCGCGCCGACGATGTGATCAACGCCGGTGGGGAGAAGGGCGTGGCCGACGAGGTCGCCGCGGTGCCGGCCCGCCATCCGGCCGTGCACGGCGGGGTCGTGGTGGGTCGTCCCGACACCGAGTCGTGGATAGGACGCCGCGCGGTGAGCGCGCATGAGCGGTCCGCACGAGCCTGCGGCCTTGAGCTCCTCGCCCTACCGCCGCGGCAACGACCGCGGCAGCGACCCTCGGGGCACCGGCCTGGGCCTGCCGATCGCCCTCGCAACGTTCGGTTCGGTGGAGACTGGCATGCCCGCCTCAAGCTGGGAGGGCTCCGGCAGGTCGGCGACGATGCCGCCGAGCCGCTCGGCGTCGTGGCGCGCCGCGTGCAGGATCTGGCGGGCGTCGGGGGCGGACAGGGCCGTCTTCAGCCGGGTCAGCAGTCCGGTGATCGGCGCCCGCAGGTCGTCACCGGGCTCCAGCGCGTCCGTCCGCTGCGAATTGGGGGTGGTGCAGGAGACGTTGGTGACGTGGCGACTGCCTTGCGCCCTGCTTGCGCGTCTGACGGGCCTTGGCGCGGAATGCGCGACGGTAGGCGCCCGGTGTCGTGCCCAGGGCGTTGAGGAAGCGTCTGCGGAGGTTGGTCGCCGAGGACAGGCCGACGCGGCGGGCGACGGCGTCCAACGGCAGGTCGGTGGTCTCCAGGAGGTCCCGGGCGGCGGCGATCCGCTGGGCGAGCAGCCACTGTCCCGGGCTGGTGCCGAGCTGCTCGGCGAACCGCCGGGTGAGGGTCCGGGGCGAGACGCCCGCGTGGGCGGCCATGCTGTCGATGGTCACCCGTTCGTCGAGCCGTTCGGTGACCCACTCCAGCAGCGGCGCGAGCGTGCCGTCGATCTGCGACGGGTGGGGCGGCGCCGCGTACTGCAGCTGCCCGCCTTCGCGGTGGGGCGGCATGACCATGGTCCGCGCGATGTGCGCGGCGTACCGGGCGCCCTGGTCGCGGCGGACCAGGTGCATGCACAGGTCGAACCCGGCCCCGGCTCCGGCGCTGGTGGCGACGTCGCCGTGGTCGACGTACAGGACGTCCGGGTCGACCTGGATGTTCGGGAAGCGCTCGGCGAGCTCGTCCGCCAGCGCCCAGTGGGTGGTCGCCCGCCGTCCGTCCAGCAGGCCGGCGTGCGCCAGTGCGAAGGCGCCGGAGCAGATGCTGACCACCCGCGTGCCCCGGGAGTGCGCGCGGCGCAGCGCCTGGACGACCGCGGGGGAGGGGGGTTCCTGGGCGGGCAGCCAGCCGGGGAGGAGCACGGTGTCCGCCCGGTCGAGGGCGTCCAGCCCCTCGGTGACGAGCATGTCGAACCCGGCGAGCGTCGCCACCGGGCCGGGCTCTTCGGTGCAGACGCCGAAGGTGTACCGGGGCGGAAGCCCTCGCCGCTCGATTCCGAACACCTGGGCCGCGCAGCCGAGTTCGAAGGTCGACTGCGGCGGCCGGATGAGCGCCACGACACGGTGCATGGCAGAAAAGTACCTGAGGATGTCATTCCTGACACTGGGTGGACGGGGCGGTCGGCCGCGACGCTGGTGTCATGACGACGCAGAAGAACGCATCAGTCTTCGAGTGGTCCTCCGTCCAGGACGCCCCGGTGCGCGAGCTGTTCCCCGGCATCCGCCTTCGGTCGCTGTGGAGCGGGGACAACGGCGCGAAGGCGTTCGTGCTGGAAATGGACGCCGGCGCCTGCTGGCCGAAAGTCGACGTCCACGAACCCGGGCCGGAGGAGGTTTTCGTGGTCTCCGGCGTCTTCAACGACGGCGAGCGGGACTATCCGGCCGGATCGTTCATCCACTGTCCCGCGGGCTCCTCGCACGTCCCGCAGACCACGACGGGTTGCACGCTGTTCCTCTTCTATCCGGAAGGGTGAATCCATTTCGGCTGATGATCTTCTTGTTGTGCGGGGGCGTTCACCAGCCGTGCGAAACGGCCGTCGAGGAGGTGGGCGGCGTCCCGATCGGAGCCCGGCCGGCGGGCGGTCGCGCTGCGGCGGCTCGGACCCGCCGAGCCGCCTGCGGCGGCCGGGGAAGGGCTCGCCGGCATGGCGCGGCCCGTGATGCCGAGACGCGGACGCGGCGGGACGGGGCCAAAAAAGAGGGAGATCGAGAGACACCCGGACAGGGCGGAATTTAAGATCGCGTCTTGGTGAAAGGTGATTCGCTAGAGAGGGCGACGCAGTGACGGACGTGTCCGAACGGCCGGAGGAGTGGGCCTCCAAAGGCATCGACATCACCAAGCCGAGCATCGCCAGGGCCTACGACGTCGTCCTCAACGGCAAGGACAACTTCGAGGCCGACCGGGCGTTCGTCCGAGAGATCGTCAAGGTCGTGCCGGAGATCTACGACGTCGCAAAGTACAACCGGGAGATTCTCGGACGCGGCGTGCGATTCCTGGCCGAACAGGGCATCCGTCAGTTCCTTGATCTGGGGTCCGGCCTGCCCACCGTGGAGAACACCCACCAGGTCGCCCAGCGCGTGGCGCCGGACGCCAACGTCGTGTACGTCGACAACGACCCGATCGTCCTGGCGCACGGGCGGGCGCTGCTGGCCGAGAACGAGCGCACCGCCGTGGTCACGGCCGACCTGCGCGACCCCAAGGCCGTGATGAGCGACCCGGAGGTCACCCGGCTCATCGACTTCGGCCGGCCGACCGCGATCATGCTGGTGGGGATCCTGCACCACCTGCACGACGACGAAGACCCGCAGGGGATCGTCGAGGCGTACATGAGCGCGGTGCCGTCCGGCAGCTACCTGTTCGTCACCCACTTCTGCGCCTCCAGCCAGGCCGCGCGCGACGCGGAGAAGCAGTACCTCGCGATCCTGGGCACCGGCCGCTTCCGCACCGTCGAGGAGATCACCGCGTATTTCGACGGGCTCGACCTGCTGGAGCCCGGCGTGGTGCCGCTGCCGCTGTGGCGGCCCGACGGGCCGGTGCCGCCCGAGGGCGAGCTGACGGTCGGGCAGCGGCTCATGTACGGCGGGATCGCCCGAAAGCCGTAGCCGGGGAGGCGTCCGCCGGGGGAGGGGCGGCGTCGGACGGCGGGAACGTCTCAGGTCCGCGCGCGGCGCCGTCCGAGGGCGAAACGCCGCTGATCACGTGGGACGGTCGAGAACGTCCCACGGGTGGCCGGATCCGGTCAACGGGCGTCGTCGCGGCGTCCGTTCTCCGCCGCAGGTGGCACCCGTTGACCGCAAAAGCGTTCCAGACGGGATGTTCGGGGGAACGTGGCGCGGGACACCCCGAACGTCTTTAATCTGGGCGGAAGGGGACGCCGTGCCCCCAGGCATCCCGCAACTCCCAGAGGTCTCAGGACGTGACCGACAGCGCCGACGGGTCCGCAAGGACGCGGCTGATCCAGGCCGACCGCGTCTACGTCGGCTGGCGGTACGCACAGGTCCACCCTGATCCAGGGCCGCCGCCCTCCCCGCCCGACCCCTCGCCGCCCGAGCCGCTGCCCAGCATCCCGGCGCCGCGCCCCGGGGAGCACATGGCGGGGCGTCCGCTGCGCATCGCCGCCTACGGCACCGGGGTCGGCGTCGTGCTGTTCCTGGGCTGCGGCCTGGTGGGCGTCCTGCCCTGGGCGTTCGTCGGCGTGGCGCTGCTGGCCTGCGCCATCATCCTCGGCATCACCGGGTCCGCGCTGTGGCGGGACGAACGCGCCGTCCGCGCCCGGCTGGCCGCCGAACAGCGGCGCCTGGACCGCGAACGCGCCGAGCGGCGGCGCCGCGAGGAGGCCGCGGCCCGGGAGTACGACGCCGCGTACCGCGACTGGGAGCGGCGGCGCCGCGCGTACGAGAACCAGCGCGAGTGGTACCCGGTGGCCGTGCCGCCCGGCGTGGACCGCGTGGACGTCGTCGGCGGCACCCTGGCGGGATGGTCGGCCATCGTCACCACCATGGGCGCGTCCCGGCTGGCGGTCGGCGCCCGCGTCACCGTCATCGACCTGTCCGAGGGCGCCGTCGCCCACGACCTGGTGCGGCTGGCCGCCGACCGCGGCGACGACCCCCTCGTCTGGGTGCTGCCGGCGGACCTGGTGCGCCTCGACGCGACCCGCGGCCTCGGCCCCGAGGCGCTCGCCGACGTGCTGTCGCTGGTGGTGGGCGCGGGCGAGGAGGAGGGCGGCACCCGCGACCTGTCGTTCGACAACTCCATCCTGGAACGCGTCATCGAGGTGCTGCGCCCCGCCGGGGCGAACGGCGGCGCCACCGAGCCGTCCATCCCGCAGATCACCGCGGCGCTGCGGGTGCTCGCCCAGGTCGGCGACCCCCGCGACGACCTGCGCCGCGGACTGCTCACCGAGCACCAGCTCGAGCGCATCGCCACCCTGTTCGGACGGGACGCCACCGACCGGATCGTGGTGCGCCGCGCCTGGGCGCTGGAGGCGCAGCTGCGCAAGCTGGAGAAGCTCGGCACCGAGCCGGTGCGGCTGCCGCCGTCGCGGCTGCACGTGATGTCCATGGACCGCCGCGCCGGGGTGCTCACCAACCGGATCCTCGGCACGTACGTCACCACCGCGCTCACCCACCGCATCCGGCAGGCGCCGCCGAGCGGGCGCTGGGACCACACCCTCTTCCTGTGCGGGGCGGAGAAGCTGCGCGGCGACGTCCTGGACCGTCTCGTCGACGCCTGCGAGGCCACCGGCACCGGGCTGGTGCTGATGTACCGGTCCATCCCGCGGCACGTGCGCGAGCGGCTCGGCCGCCGCGGGCACGCCGCCGTCGGGTTCATGCGGGTCGGCAACCCCGAGGACGCCCGCGTCGCCGCCGACCACATCGGCGCGGGGCAGCGGCTGCTCGTCGCCGAGATCACCGACGCGACGGGCGAGGCGCTGTCGGACGACGTCGCCGGCGAGCGCTACGCCAGCACGGTCGCCTACGCCCGGATCCGCGGCGACGGGCTCACCGACCCGGTGTGGTCGCCGCTGCCCGCCCCGGCCGCCGACGACGCGGCGCTCGCCGAGGTCATCGGCAACGCCACCGTCTGGGGCCGCACCGTCGGCGCGAGCGGCCAGGGCGGCAAGCAGCGCTTCCGCGAACTGCTCATCGAGCCGCACCAGCTGCAGGAGCTTCCGCCCACCGCGATGGTCTTCACCCATGCGGGCGGCAGCGGCCGCCGCGTGCTGCTGGTGGACGCCAACCCCGGCATCATCACGCTGCCGACCACCCACTCGATGCAGTTCGAGGAGTATCTGCGGGAGCAGGAGCGGCTCAACGGCCAGGCCGAGCTGGAACCCGACGGCGAGGCCTCGAAGCGGGAGACGCGGGACTCGAGCGACGGTGCTCGCACGACCTCGGCGGCCGGTGCGCAGCGCGGGCGTCGTCCGGAGGCGGATGCCCGGCGCCAAGAGAGCGAGTCGAATGCGCAACCGCCCCTCGGCGCCCCGACTCCCGAGCGGCCCCCTGGAGCAGACCGCGGCGCGCCGTCGACCGCCGGCCGGAGCGCCGAGGTGAAAGGCACAGGGAGGGGCAGGCACGGCGGGTCCCGGAGGGCGCCGCGCATCGTCACGTTGCTGCGCCCCACCGGTAAGCATGCCGCCGACCCTCCGGGAGGACGCTGACGCAGACCTGGCGCGAGCGGCCGGGGCCCGGTAAGGATGCTGGGGTGACGTCAGTCCCGGATGCGCAGTCGTCAGGTGCCGACCAGCCGCAGACGCCCGTTCTCGCGGGACCGTGGTACCGGATCCAGGCGATTCCGGCGCCGCGGCGCACCGCGTCCGCCGAATGGGACTTCGTCAGCGTGCTCCCCGCGGCTCTGTCGGCGGCGCGGCGGCGGCGGCCGTTCGTCGTCGGATGGCTGTCGCCCGGCGGCGGCGCCCCCCTCGAACTGATCACCAACGCGGGGCCGGTGGGGGAGCCGTCCGCGCCGGACGGCGAGGCGCGCGGCCTGCTGTTCCCCAGCGGCGCCCGCGGCGTGCCGATCGGGGACGCGTGGCTGCGGCAGGTCGAACGGATGACCTGGACCCGCTGCCCCGGACGCCTCGCGCCCCAGGTGGCCCGCGCCGACGACGGCCCCGGGCTGTTCGAGTCCACGCTCGTCACCCTGATGGAACGGCCGTTCGGCTGGTTCGTCGTCGCCGACCCGTGCGACGAGCGGCAGGTCGACGTCGAGATGCGCGAGCTGCACCACGAGCTGCGCATGCTGCGGCGCGGCGAGGACGAGCAGGCCCGGCTCGCCGTGGCGCGCGCCGACCAGCGGCTGGCCGAGCTGGACGCGTTCCGCGAGGCCGGGCTGTGGCGGGTGCGGGTCCTGGCGGGCGCGGCGAACCCCGCCGAGCTCGGCCAGATCGCGCCCGTGCTGGTCGGCTCGATGGAGCTCGGCCACCACCCGTACCGGCTGCGGTCCGGGCAGGTCAGCGGCACGTTCAGCGAGATGCTGCGCGTCGACCCCGGGCCCGCCGCCTACCGGCCCGCCGTCGACCGGTCCCGCTACCGCGCCGAGGCCGCCGCGGCGGCGTTTCGGCAGCAGGCCCTGCGGCGCGACGCCGGGCCGGTGGACGGCGAGCAGCGGTTCCCGTTCGTCGCCACGGCGGGCGCGCTGGCCGCGCTCGCCGGGCTGCCGCGCCGCGAGGTGCCCGGGCTGCGCGTGCTGGACGCGGGCTACTTCGACGTGACCTCCGAGACCGACGAGCCGCCGGCCGCCGCCGCGGCCCACGAGCCGCGCATCGAGCTCGGCGCGATCCTGGACGGGCAGGACCGGCAGGTCGGCCGGTTCACCGTGCCGCGCTCGACGATCAACCGGCACGTGTTCGTCACCGGCGCGACCGGGTCGGGCAAGTCGCAGACCGTCCGGCACCTGCTGGAGCAGCTCACCCGCGCGGGCGTGCCGTGGCTGGCGATCGAACCGGCCAAGTCCGAGTACGCCGCCATGGCGGGGCGCATCCGCGACCTCGGCGGCGCCGTCACCGTGGTGAACCCGTCCGACCCGGCGGCGGTGCCGCTGTCGGTCAACCCGCTGGCGCCCGAACCCGGGTACCCGGTGCAGGCGCACATCGACATGGTCCGCGCGCTGTTCCAGGCCGCCTTCGACGCCGAGGAGCCGTTCCCGCAGATCATGGCGCAGGCGCTGCAGCGGGTGTACGAGGCCAACGGCTGGGACGTGGTGACCGGCGGCGGCGTCCCCGGCTCGCTGATCGAGCCGGCCGTGCCCACGCTCGAGCAGCTGCAGAACGCCGCGCTCCAGGTCATCGGCGAGGTCGGCTACGGGCGGGAGCTGATGGCCGACGTCCAGGGGTTCGTGGACGTGCGGCTGCGCAGCCTGCGCATCGGGTCCGCCGGGCGGTTCTTCGAGGGCGGCCATCCCGCCGACGTCGGCGGGATGCTGCGCGAGAACATCGTGCTGGCCATCGAGGACGTCGCCAACGACGAGGACAAGGCGTTCCTCATGGGCACGCTCATCATCCGCATCGTCGAGCACCTGCGCATGCGGGCCCGCGCGGGAGGCACCCCGCCGGGTCTGCGGCACGTCATCGTCATCGAGGAGGCGCACCGGCTGCTGCGCAACCGCGGCCCCGAACGCACCAGCGCGCACGCCGTGGAGCTGTTCGCGGGGATGCTGGCGGAGATCCGCGCCTACGGCGAGGGCATCATCGTCGCCGAGCAGATCCCCACCAAGCTGGTGCCGGACGTCATCAAGAACACCGCGTTGAAGGTCGTGCACCGGCTCCCGGCGTTCGACGACCGGCACCAGGTCGGCGCGGCGATGAACCTGGACGACGACCAGTCCCGCGAGGTGGTGTCGCTGCGGCCCGGCGTGGCGGCGGTGTTCGCCGACGGCATGGACCGGCCGCTGCGGGTGCGCGTGCCGCTGGGCGAGGGGCGCGAGGCGGTGCTGCCCGGCCCGCCGCCCCCGATCGACGGGCGCCGCTCGGCCGCGTGCGGCTGCGAGTGCCGGTCGGGACGCGCCTGCACGCTGTTCGAGCTGCGCGAGGCCGACCTGCTGGCGGCCAGCCCCGACTGGGCGTGGCTGCGGCTGTGGGCGGACGTGCTGGTGCTCGCGCACGTGGTGAACCGGCCGCTGCCCGCCGTGCCGCCCGACCTGGCCCGCGCCTGGTCGCGGCTGGCGCCGCGGCTGCGCGAGTGCACGCTGGCGACCGTCCTGGAGCGCGCGGTGACGCGCCGCGCCGGCGCGCTGCGCACCGCCTACCCGCCCGCCGACCTGACCGCCAAGGCCGCCGAGGTCGCGCAGCGCCTCCTCGACGGCGAGCACCGGCTCGCCGGGACGGCCCCGGGAGCGGCGTGGGTCATCCCCCAAGTGCGCTGGCTGCACGAGATGGACAAGCTGTTCCCGTACGGCGCCGGCCCGCCCGACAAGCACGCGCCCGCCCCGCCCCTGGACTATCCGCTCCCCGGGCTGAAGCAGCCGCCCGAACCCAAGCTGGGCCACCGGCTGCGGGCGTTGCGCCGCCATCCGCTGTCCATGGAGCTGGAACGCAACCGGCCCGTCGCGCTCACCGCGCTCGAAGGCGACGACGAGCACGCCGCGTTCGCCCGCGACCTGGAGGTCGTCACGATCGGCCTGCCCGAGGACGAGCGGCTCGACACGGTCGCCGGCACCATGCGGGTCTCCTCGTGGCTGGAGCCGGTGCTGAGCTGGCCGGACCGGTTCGTCGCCGCCTTCGCGGGCGACGCGGACCCGCCGCCCGCCGACGCCTGATCGGCGGGCTCAGATGGTGTCGGCCGACCGCGGGTCCATGCCCTCCCGTTCGGCGATGGGCCGCCAGTAGCGGATGAACTCGGCCTTGGCCTCGCTGGCTCGGTCGTTGACGTCGGCGACCGCGCTCTCGGACGGGCAGCCGGGCGCGGCGTCCACGTACCGCTGGTTGGACTCCACCGACGCCCGCAGGGCGCGGACGAGGGCGTCCTTGAGCTCCTCGCCCTGGTCGAGGGCGTCGACGGCGAGCGCGTCGGCCTGGCGGAGCTGGTCCTGCCGTTGGGCGAGGATCCGTTGCAGGGCCGACTTCGGGCAGCCGTCGGTGACGGCGTCGCCGAGGTCGGCGCGGGTGTCGGCCATCTGCTCCAACAGCTTGTCGATCGCCCCCGCCTCCGCGATGGCCTTGTTCCTGTTGCGCGACGACGTCGCGTCAGGCTCCGCCCCCGGGGCCGCGGGATCGCTCGCGTACGGGCTGCCGCCTCCCGGTGGTGCCGCGGTGTCCGCGTCGTCGCCGCCCGACCGCAGGACGACGGCCGCCACCGCGGCCAGCACCGCGCAGGCGGCGACGAGCAGCACGTACGGCAGGGCGCGGCGCCGGCGCTCGCGGGGCGGCTGCTCCTGCACCTGCGGCTCGTCCCACGGCGCGGGGGACACGAAGGTCGTCTCCGAGGGCGGCGTGGGCAGCGGCGACCACGTCGCGCGAGCCTGAGGAGGGTCGGGGTCGGACGGCGGCGGGCCCGGCGGGAAAGGGGTCGTGGCCGTGGGGGTGTCGCCACTGAGCGGGTTCCCGGCGTCCGCGTCGTCGGGCCGCGTCCACGGGTCGCCGCCGCCGAGCGGCGCGTCGCATCGCGGGCAGCGCGAGGACGCGGACGAGGTGCCGCTACCGCATGCCGGACAGCGCATCACAGTCCCTTGCCGTCATGAAGGATTTCATGCCCCGACCAGCGTGCGGCGTCACACGGTGACCGCGGTCGCCCCACCGGCCCCGGCATCACAGGTTCGACACGGTGCGCGGCGGCAGGCCGACCTGGCGGGCCAACGGGTTCCATATCGCGACGAGCCTCTGCTTGGCGATGATCGCCTTGCGCTCGGCGGGGATGCGCCCGGACGCGCGCGAGATGTCGGGGCGCGGCTTGCCCCGGCACTTGCGCCCCGCGCGCTTCCCCCAGGCGATGAGGGCGCGGTCGGCCTCCAGCGACGCCTGGAACGCCTGCCGCATCGCCACGCGCAGACGCTCCCCGTTCGGAACCTTGTCGAGCTTCAGGTTCTGGGTGCGGCGCAGCTGGTCCTGCCGCCGCACCGCGACGCGTTGGAAGCCCGCCATCGCGGCGGGCAGCGTCCGGCACGTGCGCGCGGCCTCGACCGCGCGCGTGAGCTCGTTGCGGGCGTCCAGGCTGGCCGCGAGGACGGCGTCCACTTGCCGCGCCTGGTCGTACATCGCGGGGGCCGGGCGGCGCGGCTGCGTCATCGTCGCGTTGGTGGGCGCCGGCGACGTCGTCGTGGCGACGGGCTGCTGCGGCTTGTCGTCCTTGCCGAACACGACGAACCCCACCGAGACCAGCGCCGCGACGACGAGCCCCGAGACGGTGATGAGCAGCGGCTTGCTCACCCCCTTCTTCCCGGTGCCGTGCGGCCCCGCCGGATAGGGCGGAATACCCGGGGGAGCGGTGTCGGCCCCCTGGATGGGGTGGGCGAACTGCGTGCCCGCCGGGCCGTGCGGCCCGCCGAAGTACTGGGGCGCCCCGAAGGGCGGCCCGGCGACCGCGTCGGGCGCCGACGGCGGGGCCGCGAACATGCCGTGCTCCATGGGGGCGGACGGCGCGGGCTGCATCACCTGCGTCTGCTGCACGGGCGGGGCCGCGGACGCGGCGGAGTCCAGAACCGTCGTCTGCCCGAGCGAGTCGGCGGCGGTGGCGTGCGCGTCGGCCGCGGGCTGCGCGTCCGCGCCGGGCGCGGTCGGCGCCTGCTGCGCCGACCACACCTGGGTCGCCTGGTCCTGGTCCTGCCCCTGCTTCTGCTCGTCGGGACGCTTGGGACGCGCGAACCACGACTCCGGGATGATCGGCTCGGGGCCGGTCGGGTCCTTGGGCGAAGGCGCGGCGTTCGCGCCGGCCTCGCCGGCCCACGCGGGCGGAGGCGGCGGAGCCGTCTCGAACCCGCCCGACGCGGCCGGTCCCCCCTCCGACGAAGGCGTCGCGGAGCCGCCCGCCGAGGGAGAAGAGGACGCCGGAGGAGCCGACGCCGTCGCCGCGGAATCGGGCGTCGGGGCCGCGGGCGCCGCGCCCCCGTCAGCGGACGGGGCGGCCGCGGGGGGAGCGCCGACCGCCCCCGCGGTCTGCGCCGGCTCCGCGGCGCCGCCGGCGTCGTACGCCCACGCCGTCGTCGCCTCGAGGTCGGCGGCCGCGGGCGGCGCCGAGAAGGCCGGCGGCGCGGGCGGCGCCGCGTCGGCGGGATCGGCGGGCCCCGAGGGGGCCGCGGACCGGGCCCAGGCGGGCGTCGGCGGGATGAGCATCGTCTTGTCGCCGAGCGACGCGGAGGGGTCGGCGGCCACCGGTGCGCTCAGCGGAGCCTCCGCCGGGCCGCCCATCGGCGCGTGGCAGTTCGGACACGTGCCCGGCGTGCCGGGCGTGTTCGTACCGCACGTCGGACACTGCATGGCTTCAGACCTCGCGTTGTTGCCGCTATCCCCGCAAAACAGCAGGGCCCCCGACAAAGTACTAGGTGAGGGCGCTCCGAGGCGCCGAGATGGCGAGCGCGGGCCACAATCGTCGCGCGTCGGGGCTCGCACCGAACCACGACATGTCGATGTGAGTCAACAAACTTAGGCAAGGTTTACCCGATGTCGTGTGACGCTCGTCGCATTCGCCGCTCCGTCCGGCCGCGCGCGGCGGCGACGCCGGTCCCCTTGATCGCCTCGACCTGGCGACGGGACCCCCGCCGGGGCGGCTAGGCTCGGAGCGGTTTCCAGGCGCCCGGATGCACAACCAGAGAAGACGGAGCCCATGAGCGATCTACCGCTGCGTTCGCAGCTGGCCGTCGCGCTCGGTCGTACGGCCGCGAAGATGTCCCGGCTGGCGGGCCGGGGTGACGGATCGGTGATCGGGGGACGGGTCGGGCTGGCCCTCGACCCCGAACTGCTCACCAGGCTCGCCCGGGACCGCAAGCTCGTCCTCGTCAGCGCGACCAACGGCAAGACGACGACGACCCGGCTCATCACCGCCGCCATGACCCCGCTGGGGGAGGTGGCCACCAACGCCTTCGGCGCCAATATGCCGACCGGGCACGTGTCCGCGCTGGCCGCCGCACCGGACGCGCGCTACGGCGTGCTCGAGTGCGACGAGAAGTACGTGCCGATGGTGCTCGCCGAGACCGGCGCCAACGTCGTCGCGCTGATGAACCTCAGCCGCGACCAGATGGACCGCGCCGCCGAGATCTGGCTGCTGGCGGGCAAGTGGCGCAAGGCCCTGGAGACCTCCCCGCAGAGCCACGTCGTCGCCAACTGCGACGACCCGCTGGTGACCTGGGGCGCGTCCGGGGCCAAGAGCGTCACCTGGGTGGCCGCCGGACAGCACTGGCGCGAGGACTCCTGGTGCTGCCCCGAGTGCGGCGGGCCTCTGGACCGCGACGACCAGGACTGGCGCTGCCGCCAGTGCACCTTCGCGCGCCCGCGCCCCGACTGGGTCCTGCACGGCGACGTGGTGACCGCGCCGGACGGGCGCTCCTTCCCGCTGACCGGGCTGTCGCTGCCCGGCCGCGCCAACCGGTCCAACGCCGCGATCGCGCTGGCCGTCGTCGCGCAGTTCGGCGTCCAGCCCGAGCAGGCGCTGCCGCTGCTGGCCCAGGTCAAGTCGGTCGCCGGACGCTACACCACGGTCGAGCACGAGGGCCGGCGGATCCGCCTGCTGCTGTCGAAGAACCCGGCGGGCTGGCTGGAGGCGTTCGACGTGCTTCAGCCCGCGCCCGGCCCGGTCGTGCTGTCCATCAACGCGCAGGGCCCCGACGGCCGGGACACCTCCTGGCTGTGGGACGTCGACTACCGCATCCTGCGCGGCCGCCCCGTGTGGGTGACCGGGGAGCGCCGCATCGACATGGCCGTCCGCCTGGAGGCCGCCGAGGTGCCGTTCACCGTCGTGGACGACATCGAGCAGGCCGTCATGGCGGTGCCGCCCGGCCACCTGGACGTGATCGCCAACTACACCGCCTTCCAGAACATCCGAGCGAGGTACGGCCGTGTCGTCTGACCGCCTGAAGATCGTCTGGATCTACCCCGACCTGCTGAGCACCTACGGCGACCAGGGCAACACGATCGTGCTGGAGCGCCGCGCCAAGCTGCGCGGCATCCCCTACGAGACCGTGCACGTGCGCTCGGACCAGCCGGTGCCCACCGACGGCCACGTCTACCTGCTCGGCGGCGGCGAGGACCGGCCGCAGATCCTCGCCGCCCAGCGGCTGCGCGCCGACGGCGGCCTGCACCGCGCCGCCGAGCGCGGCGCCGTCGTGTTCGCCGTCTGCGCCGGATACCAGCTGCTCGGCACCCAGTTCGGCGGCGAGGAGGGCCAGCCCGTCCAGGGGCTCGGCCTGCTCGACATCACCAGCGGGCGCGGCGAGCGGCGCGCGGTCGGCGAGATCGTCGGCGACGTCGCGCCCGAGCTGAACATGCCGCGCATCACCGGGTTCGAGAACCACCAGGGCGTCACCCGCCTGGGCCCCGGCGCCCGGCCGCTGGCGCGCGTCGTGCACGGCGTCGGCAACGGCGACGGCTACGAGGGCGCCTACGCCGGACGCATCATCGGCACCTACATGCACGGCCCGGCCCTGGTCCGCAACCCCGCCCTGGCCGACCTGCTGCTGCGCTGGGCCATCGGCCAGGACCTGCCGCCGATCGACGACACGTGGGCCAACCGCCTGCGCGAGGAACGCCTCAACGCCGTCCTGTCCTGAGCACGCCGAGCGGGACCCCGGCCGGACACGAGCGGCCCTTGGGCGGGTCCCGAAGGACGGCGCGAACGCGCCGCCGCGCCCCGCGTCGCGCAGCCCGGCGCGGCGGCGCGGCCCGTTCCGGCCCGCCCGAAGCGACCGGCCGGTCGCAACCGTCCGTTGGATCGTTCCATGTCCGGGCGGGTCCCCACCGCCGTGAGCGGGCGCCGGGTCGGCGTCCGCGCCGCCGCGGTCAGTAGACGAGCGCCTGGACGCCCTCCGCCGTGATCTCCTCCACGAACGTCGGGGCGCCCGCGATGCGCACCCCCCGGATCACGTCGTCGGGGCCGATGCCGCGGCGCGCCGCGCACTGCGTGCACAGCGTCACCCGGCCGCCCGCCAGCACCGCGTCCAGCAGGTCCTCCAGCGGCGTCGCGTGCGGCAGGGAGAACTCCTTGGCGCGGCCCGGCAGCGCGAACCACGAGGACTCGCCGGTCAGCCACAGCGAGACGGGCACGCCGCTCACCACCGCGGCCGCCGCGACGTTGAACGCCTGGTTGCAGCGCTCGGGCGCGTCGGCGCCCGCCGTGGCCTTGATCACCAGAGATCTCGCCATGTCCGCAGCCTAGCCCCGGGATCGCGCGTCGGGGCGCGCGCGGGGCCCCGCCGCGGCTAGGGTTCCTGCCGTGGGCGGCATGGTGAACGCGGTGGTGCTCGTCGCGGTGCTCGGCCTGGCGGCGGTGGCGGCGGTGCTGCTGGTGGTGCGGCTGTCGCGCCTGCGGTGAGCCGGCGCGGCGGCGGACGCCGGGCGGTCGGCGATGTCCCGAGCCCTCCGCGGCGCCGCTACGCTCGGTGGCCATGGAGCCAGAGCTGCACCCCGACCTCAAGCCGCTGGAGTTCCTGCTGGGCAGGTGGGAGGGCGCCGGAGTCGGCGACTATCCCACGATCGAGGCGTTCAACTTCGGGCAGGAGGTCTCGTTCACCCACAACGGCAACCCGTTCCTGATCTACTCCAGCCGCACCTGGCTGATCGAGGCCGACGGCTCCCTGGGACGGCCCCTCGCCGTGGAGACCGGCTACTGGCGCCCGCAGCCGGACAACCAGGTCGAGGTGACCCTGGCCCACCCCACCGGCATCGTCGAGATCTACGTCGGGAACGTCGCCTTCAACCGGGTGGAGCTGCAGACCGACGTCGTGGCGCGGACCAGTTCCGCCAAGGAGGTCACCGCGGGCCGGCGGCTGTACGGGCTGATGCCGCAGAAGGACGGCAAGCGCGACCTCGGCTGGGTGTACGAGATGGCGGCCATGGGGCAGCCCCTGCAGGCGCACATGTCCGCCCAGCTCAAGAAGGTGGACTGACGGCGGCGGACGCCGGAAGGGCGCGGGGCCGGCCGGCGGCGGGGCGGATCGGGTCCGGGCGCATGAGAAGACCCCCGGACCTTCCGCTTCACGCGGGTGATGGGTGGACGGCCCATCGGTCCGGGGGCCCGGTAACTGCCTGGTATTCACCGGTCGACCGTCGCGACCGGCCTACGTCTTCTGTGGACGGCTAGCTCGTCCGCGGAATCGGTAGTGCCAAGGCGTGACGGCGACTAGTGGACAGCCACCTCGCAAGTCCTACAGTCACTCATGCCTAGGACCACCTCCTTTCCTGCGTGAGACGCAGGCTATGCCAGGCCGCCGCGACCGGCAAGGGATTTTTCGGCGCAGGTCGCCGCGGGCGGCCCCGCGCCCGGAGCCCGTCCACGGGACCGCGGCCCGCACGGGCGAGGGTCCGGCACTTAGACTCTGAACATGGCGGACACGTGGCAGGAGGAGCTTCGGGCGAAGGGCTACCGGGTCACTCCGCAGCGCCAGCTCGTGCTGGAGGCGGTGACGAAGCTGGAGCACGGGACCCCGGAGCAGATCTGCGCCGAGGTGCAGCGCACCGCCCGCGGCGTGAACATCTCCACCGTGTACCGGACGCTCGAACTGCTGGAGGAGCTCGGGCTGGTCAAGCACGCCCACCTGGGGCACGGTCCGCCCAACTACCACCTGGCGGCCGAAGCCGAGCACATCCACCTGGTCTGCCGCAAGTGCGGCGCGGTCAACGACGTCGACCCGGAGGCCGCGGCCGGGTTGGCGGCGCGCTTGGAGGAGCAGTTCGGTTTCGAGACCGACGTCCACCACCTCACCGTCTACGGCCGCTGCTCCTCCTGCCGTTCCTGACCCTGCCGTTTCTGACGCTGCCGTTTCTAACGCTGCCGTTCCTGACCCTGCCGCTCCCGTCCTCCGCCGTGCCGCCCCCGAACGGGGGTTCCCAGGAGTTCATGGAATCCGGCGGGAAATAGGCTGGAGGCATGGAGAGCCCGCTGTTGAAGCTGCCCGGGGCCGTCGCCGCCGACGCGCCCGACGAGGGGATCGCCGCGCACTACGGCGAGCCGACGCAGGAGCAACGCGCCCTGGAGGCGGGCAGGGCGTTCGTCGACCGCGGCAACCGGGGCGTCGTGCGCGTGTCCGGGCCGGACCGGCTGAGCTGGCTGCACAGCCTGACCAGCCAGCACCTGCAGGACCTCAAGCCGTTCGAGCCGACCGAGGCGCTGCTGCTGAGCCCGCAGGGCCACATCGAGCACCACATGCAGCTGGTGGACGACGGCGAGGCGGTGTGGATGCACGTCGAGCCGGGCACGGCTCCCGCGCTGGCGGAGTTCCTCGACAAGATGCGCTTCATGCTGCGCGTCGAGGTGGCCGACGTCAGCGACGCCTACGCGGTGGTCACCACCGGGCGCGAGCCCGAACCGGGGGCGCTCGCCATGCCCGACGTCGTCGGCACCGCGCAGATCGTCCCGCGGGACGCCCTGGCGGCGTTCCCCGAGTCCGAACGCCCGGCGGGCATCTGGGCGTACGAGGCGCTGCGGATCGCCGCGCACCGCCCCCGCCTGGGGCTGGACACCGACCACCGCTCCATCCCCCATGAGATGGGCTGGATCGAGGCGGCCGTGCACCTCGACAAGGGCTGCTACCGCGGTCAGGAGACCGTGGCCCGCGTGCACAACCTGGGGCGTCCGCCGCGCCGCCTGGTGTTCCTGCACCTGGACGGCAGCGTCGACCGGCTGCCCGCGCACGGCGACCCGGTGGAGATCCCCGGCGGGCGCACGGTCGGCTTCGTCGGATCGGCGGCGCGGCACCACGAGCTCGGACCGATCGCGCTGGCGCTGGTCAAGCGGAACGTCCCGGTGGACGCCGAGCTGCTCGCCGGCGGGGTGGCCGCGAGCCAGGAGGTCGTCGTGTCGCCGGACACGGGCGCGAACGCGAAGATCGATTTTCCCCGGCACGCCGCACGCCGGGCATGATCTTCCGCGCCTCCGGGCAGATTCGTCTGTCGTAGACGATCTTGTCAGGGGGGTCCCGGCCGATGGTCGTGCACCGGAACGAGCAGGGAGCGCCGCGCGTCCGCAAGGGCGCGGCCGGACGGCGGCGCCGGCGCCGGCGCGAGTCCGCGCTGGTGTGGTGGGGCGTGTTCGCCGCCCTGGCGGCGGCCGCGGCGTGGTGGCGGTCCTGGCGGCTGGCGCTGCTGGCCCTGCTGCTGTGGTGCCTGTACGAGCTGGTGCTGGTGCCCACGGTCTGCCGGGTCGCGACGCGCAAGGGGCTGTCCTGCCGTGAGCCGGCGCGCGGCCGCCTGTTCGCCTGCACGCCCCGCCACCAGGAGGTCAAGAACGACGCGCTGTGGCGCCTGGTGGGCCTGCGCAACCCCGCGCGCCGCCCGTCCGCGCCGGACCCGAACCGGGAGACCGGCGTGCTGGTGGTGTCCCCGGCCGTGCGCGGACGGCTCGGCCAGGCCGACCGCGCGCTGATCCTGCTGGCCGCCGCGGGCACCCTGGTCACGATCGCCGGGATGGTCTACGGCTTCGACCTGTGACGCCCGGCAGACCCGTGACCCTCGGCAGACCTGTGACCCCCGGTAGATCTGTGACCCCCGGCAGACCTGTGACACCCGGCCTGCGACGCCGGGAGGACGGCGGGCTCAGACCTCCAGGATCAGGGTGACCGGGCCGTCGTTGACCAGCGCCACCTTCATGTCGGCGCCGAACACCCCGGTCTCGACCTTGGCGCCGAGCGCGCGCAGCTCGGCGACGACCGCGTCCACCAGCGGCTCGGCGACCGGGCCGGGCGCGGCCGCGCTCCACGACGGGCGCCGCCCCTTGCGCGCGTCCCCGTACAGCGTGAACTGGCTGACCACCAGCAGCGGCGCGCCCACGTCGGAGCAGGACTTCTCCTCGGGCAGGATGCGCAGCCCCCACAGCTTGGCGGCCAACTTGCGGGCCTGCTCCGGCGTGTCGTCGTGCGTCACCCCGACCAGCACCAGCAGCCCCGGCCCGTCGATCGCGCCGACCACGCGGCCGTCCACCGTCACGGAGGCCTGGCTCACCCTCTGGACTACAGCCCTCATGGCCATGCATTCTGCCTGGCATGGGAGCAAAGACGCTCATCACGGTGGCGCCGACCGGGGCCGAGTCCGCCAAGGCGGACGTCCCGGCGCTGCCGGTGACCCTCGACGAACTCGTCCAGACGGCCAAGGAGTGCCAGGCCGCCGGGGCGGCGGTGATCCACGTGCACATCCGGGACGACGACGCCCGGCCCACGCTCGACCTCGCCCGGCTGCGGGACACGGTGCGGGCCCTGCGGGAGAGCACGGACCTGGTCGTCCAGCTGTCCACGGGGGGCGCGGTCACCGACTCGTACGAGGACCGGCTGCGCGTCCTGGAGGCGGAGCCGGACGCCTGCTCGCTGACCTGCGGCACGGTCAACTTCGGCGACGAGGTGTTCATGAACCCGTGGCCGTTCATGGTCGAGCTGTACCGGCGCACCCAGGAGCTGGAGATCGTGCCGGAGTTCGAGCTGTTCGACCTCGGGCACATCGCCGCGCTGCACCGGCTGCTGGACAAGCACGGCGCCCCCTACGGCGGCCACGTCCACTGCGACCTGGTGATGGGCGTGCCGGGCGGCATGCCGGGCGACGCGCGGACGCTCGTCGCGGCCGTCGAGGCGTTGCCGGAAGGTGCGACCTGGTCGGCGACCGGCGTGGGCCGCACCACGCTGCCCGTGATGTACGCGGCGCTGTCGGCGGGCGGCCACCTGCGCGTCGGCATGGAGGACACGCTGACCTTCGCCAAGGGGCGTCCGGTCGCCTCCAACGCCCAGCTCGTGGAACGCGCCGCGACCCTGGCCGACATCGCCCAGCGTCCCGCCATGTCGGCCGCGGAGGCCCGCGCCTTCCTCGGCGTCAAGGCCCGCTGACCGGCCGCCGTCCGCGCCCCCCTATCCTTGGTCCGTTTGGTCTGTTTCGTCGGGATAGTTCTGGTGTGTGGGGGGCGCGGTGGAGACCCATCCGGTGCTGGTGGAAGTGGAACGTTCCGGGTTCGTGGAGTCGCGGCACCGCGGATCGGCGGTGGGGCTGGCCGCCGACGGGGCGGTGCGGGTGCGCGCGGGCGAACCCGACGTCCCGATCTTCCCCCGGTCGGCGAACAAGCCGATGCAGGCGGCAGCCATGCTGCGCGCCGGGCTGGACCTGGACGGCGAACTGCTGGCGCTGGCCGCGGGCAGCCACTCGGGTGAGGACTTCCATGTCGAGGGCGCCCGCGCGATCCTCGCCGGGGCGGGGCTCGACGAGGAGGCGCTGCGCTGCCCGGCCTCCTGGCCGATGGAGCAGCGCGTCGCCCTGGAGGTCGCGCGGTCCGGAGGCGACCGGTCGCGGCTGCGGATGAACTGCTCCGGCAAGCACGCGGCCATGCTCGCGACGTGCGTCGCGGCGGGCTGGCCCACCGAGTCCTACCTGGACCCCGCGCATCCGCTGCAGACCGCGGTGCGCGCCGCGCTCGAGGAGCTGACCGGGGAGAAGGCCGCCGCCGTCGGCGTCGACGGGTGCGGCGCCCCGCTGTTCGCCGTGTCCGCGACCGGGGTGGCGCGGGCGTTCCGCGCGCTGGTGCTGGCCGCGCCCGGCACCCCGGAGCGGCGCGTCGCCGACGCGATGCGGGCGCACCCGCAGTGGACCTCGGGGACGCGGCGCGAGGAGCGGCGCCTCATGGAAGCGGTCCCCGGGCTGCTGGTCAAGTGCGGCGCCGAGGGCGTGGACGCGTTCGCCGCCGCGGACGGACGGGCCGGCGCCGTCAAGATCGACGACGGGGCGATGCGGGCGCGCACCCCCGTCACCGTCGCGCTGCTGCGGGCGCTGGGCGTCGACGCGTCGCCCGGCGTGGACGCGGCCGTCCTGGACGAGCTGGCGGCGGCGCCGCTGGACGGCGGGGAACGGCGCGTGGGCGACGTCCGCCCCGCCGCGGACCTGTTCGCCGCGGCGCGCTGACCCGAACCCCGGCGGGCGGCGGCGTCAGCCGGACGGCTTGTCGCCGCCGTGCCGGACCGGCTCGGCTTTCTCGGCCGTGCCCTTCCAGGCCTTCGGCCGCTCGGCCGCGCCGCCCTCGCCGGGCGGGACGGGCCGCGTCTCGGGCTTCTCCGGCGCCGGATACAGGTCCAACGGGAACTTCATGTCCCGGAGATGATGCGCGTACATCCCCGGCCAGTAGTGATAGGCGCCGCCCTCGACCGGCCCCCAGTGCGGGGACTGGTCGTGCCTGCGGTCCGGGTGGATCTTCCTGGACGAGGCGAGGATCGTCATCGTCACCCACGCGAGGATGCCGATGACCAGGACCGCCGGGCCGATCCAGAGCGCGATCTCCGAGCCGATGCGGACGGCGGCCACGGGCAGGACCACCACGTCTCTCACCTCCCGAACGCAGAACGTCCGAGAATGGGCGATACCCGCCTGAGCAGCGGATACTCCCATCGTAGGTCGCCGGCGGGTCAGTGCGTCCGCGTCGGCGCCGCGCATTCCGGCTCGGGCGGCGTCGGCGCGCCCACGGTGCGGTCGCGGCCGGCGGCCCAGCCGGGCACCGCCAGCGCGGCGGTCACCGCCAGCACCGCGGTCATCGGGACGTCCCAGCCGCCGGTGGCGTCGTGCAGCGCGCCGAGCAGCAGCGGGCCCAGCGCCGCGATCACGTATCCGACGCCCTGGGCCATGCCCGACAGCTGCGCGGCCGCCTGGGCGTCGTGCGCCCGCAGGCCGAGCAGCGCCAGCGCGGTGGCGAACAGGGCGCCCTGCGCGAGGCCGAGCACGACCGCCCACAGCCACACCGTCGCGAGCGGCGCCCAGGCGATCCCGGCGAACCCGGCCAGGCACAGCGCGACGGACACCACGACGATCGGCCGCTGGTCGGCGAAGCGGCGGGCCAGCGCGGGCACCGCCAGCGCGCCGACCGCCTGGATCATGGCGGTGAGCCCCAGCGCGTATCCGGCGGACGTCTCGGGCATGCCCCGGTCCTGGCAGATGGTCGGCAGCCAGCCGAGCACGACGTACGCCAGCAGGGACTGCAGGCCCATGAACGCCGTGACCTGCCAGGCCAGCCCCGAGCGCCACACCCGGGCGGCCATCCGGCGCGACGACCCGCCCGCGGGGACGGGCCCGCCGGGCGCGCCGCGGCGGGCGCGCGGCAGCCAGCACAGCCCGGCCAGCGCCGCCGGGACCGCCAGCAGGGCGAGCGGCAGCCGCCACGTCGCGTCCAGCGCCCGCTGGACGGGCACCACGACCCCGGACGACAGCGACGCCCCGCCGCAGATCGCCACCGTGTAGATCGCGGTGACCAGGGGGATCCGGCCGGGATGGTCGCGCTTGATGATCGCGGGCACCGCGACGTTGCCGATGCTGATGGCGATCCCGGCGACCAGCGATCCGGCGAACAGCGCCGGCGTGACCGGCACCAGCCGCAGCAGCAGGCCCGCCACCAGCAGGCCCATGGCGGCCACGAGCAGCGTCTCGCCGCGCGGGGCGCGCCGCAGGAACGCCGCGAGCAGCCCGTAGGCGCCGAAGAACGCCAGCGGCAGCGTGGTCAGCGCGCCCGCCGCGGTGCCGGACAGGCCGAGGTCGTCGCGGATCTCGGTGAGCAGCGGCCCGACCGCGGCGACGGCGGGCCGCAGGTTGAGCGCGACCAGGACGATCAGCAGGACCTGGACGGCGGCCGTCCCGCGCCGCCCGCTCACGCCCCGGCCCCCGCGGCGCTCTCGGGCCGGCCCTCCGCGGCCTCGGCCGCCAGCAGGGCCGACACCGCGGCCAGCGTCGGTTCGATCACCGCGGCGGCGGCGCGGGCGGCGGCGTCCGGGTCCCCGGCGGCGACCGCGTCCAGGACGGCCCGGTGCCGGGCGGGCCCGGCCTCGGGGATGCGGTGGTCCAAGCGGATCGCGCTCAGCGACTCGCGCAGCCGCCCGATGAAGTACCGGCACGCCTCGACGAGCACCGGGTTCCCGGAGGCCTCGGCGACGCCGAGGTGGAAGCGGGAGTCGGCGGCGCCGAACTCGTCGGCGTCCTCGGCCGCGTCCCGGGCCGCCAGCAGCTCCTCCAGCCGCGCCAGGTCCGCCTCGGTGCGGCGGAGCGCGGCCAGCCGCGCCGCCTGCACGTCGTGGGCGAGCTGCACCTCGAACACGTCGCGCAGCGCGGCGGTCTGGACGCGGCGCAGCAGCGGGCGCGGGTCGGCGCAGCTGCGCACGTACGTGCCGTCGCCGCGCCGCACCTCCAGCACGCCGACGTGCGCCAGCGCCCGGATCGCCTCGCGCACCGCCGGGCGGCTCACGCCCAGCCGCGCCGCCAGGTCCAGCTCGCCGGGGATGCGCTCGCCCACCCGCCAGGCGCCGCCGCTGACCTCGGCCTGGATCCGGTCGACCACCGCCTCCACGGTCGACCCCCGGGCCACGGGACTCAGGGCCACGGAACGCTCCTTTCGCAAGATGTCAGACATCCTACGAAAGAAGATCGCCGTCCGCCCGGCGGTGTCAGCCGGTGATGTCAGCCGGTGATGTCGGCCGGTGATGTCGGCCGTTGATCTCGTGCGTTGACGTCGTGCGGCGGCGTCGGCGGGGTCAGCTCTTGCGCTCGGCCTCGTCCCCCGGCATGGGGAACAGCGTCCAGGGCTGGGCGCTGTCGCGGCGTCGGCGGGGTCAGCTCTTGCGCTCGGCCTCGTCCCGGCGCGTCCGCTGCGCGGGACTGCCCTCGATCATGCCGCCCGTCACCGCTCCGCGGTGCGGGGCGCCGCCGCGCATGCGGTCGATGCGGACCCGCTTGCGCTGCGCGTACCACAACAGCAGCAGCCACGCGACCAGGGCCATCGCGATGAGGATCGGCCCCAACAGCTGCCAGAAGTTGTCGCCCAGCGGATAATTCCCGGCCACCACCACGACGCTCATGCCTCCTCGCCGAGCCCCTACCCGACGGGAGGATTCCAACCGCGGCGTCGCGGGCGACCGGACGAGACGGCCGCTCAGCCGCCGGAGTCCGCCATCGCCCCGCGCAGCCCCCGGGACTGCGAGATCGCCCCGGACGTCGTCAGCGTGAACAGCCGCATCGACTCGGCGAACCCGGACAGGTCCCACTCGGCCGGGCCCTCGTACCAGGAGAGGTTGTCGGCGCCCTCCCCGCGTTCCCCCGCGTCCTCGACCGTCTTGGCCCACGGGCCGACCACGTCGAACACCACCGCGTACGGCAGGAACCGGGAGAACAGCGCGATGCGTTCGCGCGACCCGAGCCGCGCCCCGGTGTCCTCGGGCAGCTCCCCGCGTTCCAGGAAGGCGCGGAACCCGATCGTGTGCGCCAGCACCGTCGCGCCGCGCGCGGTCTTGGCGGGCATGTACTGCCCGCCGTAGGCCAGCGCCGCCCCCGCGATGATCACCGCGAGCCCGGCCAGCGCGAACTCGGTGAACAGCGCCAGCGCCACGGTGCCCGCCACGCCGAGCACCGTCAGCGCCATCCCCGCGATCGTCCAGCGCGACCGCACCGCGTCCGGGCGCCGCGCGAACCAGCCCTGCTCCACCACGTCGTCGTACATCGCGCTGCGCACCCGCGCCAGGTCCCGGGCGAACGTGCCGCCGAGCTCCGTCAGCCGGACGCTGTCGCGCGCGCTCCCGTCCGGGGCGGTGAACAGCGCCTCCAGCAGGATGCGCTCGTAGCGCAGCAGGTCGTCGGACGGGGCGTCCATGCGGCGCAGCGTCCAGTCCAGGCGGCCGGTGGCCGCCCGATCCTGCTCCTCGATCAGCAGGTGGCCGCGCACCGCCAGGTCCACGATCGTCGCGGTCACGTCGATCACGTCGGCCTGCTCGTCGATGAGCGTGCCGATCTGGCCGGGCCGCACCCCGTCCGGCGGCTCGAACCGGTTGCCCGCCACCGGCGCGTGGTCGCCCTCGGCGGCCTTCTTCCCGACGACCCGCGCGTCCCGGCCGCGCAGCAGGTACAGCACGACGACGCCGCCGAGCAGCAGCACCAGCAGGCCCGCCAGGGCCGACGCGGTCACCGTGTTGACCGAGAACGCGGTCGCCACGGTGTGCCGC
Organism: Actinomadura viridilutea; assembly: GCA_003001795.1. Taxonomy (GTDB): domain Bacteria; phylum Actinomycetota; class Actinomycetes; order Streptosporangiales; family Streptosporangiaceae; genus Spirillospora; species Spirillospora viridilutea. The sequence continues at coordinate 211,393 of PVNI01000009.1, forward strand.
CGCTCGTAGAACGGGCGGCCGCCGGTGCTGCCGGGCGGGTAGCCGACCACGACGGTCAGGAACTCGCCCGGCATCATCTGCTGCTGGCTGAACACGCCCTGCGTGTGCGCGTGGTTCGTGTAGAACTGCGTGCAGCCGATCGCGGCGCCGGGCGGCCCGGCGAAGCAGTTGATGTTGCGGATCATCGCGCCGCCGTCGACGGTGGTCCGCGCGTCGTCCAGCGGCACCCGCCAGCCGCCCGCCGCCGGCCAGCGCAGCTCCTCGGCGGCGCCGATCGACGCGATCGCGCCGCGCACGTCGTACTCCAGCACCACGGTGCGCCGCCCCGTCAGCGGCGCCGCGCCGGTCACCCGGACGTCGGTGCGCGTGCCGGACGTCGACACCGACACCTGGGCGGGCCCGCCGTCGGGGCTGGACGCCCGCACGTTCTCCAGCCGCCACACCCGGTCGCGGGTGAGGCTCTCGTGCTCGCGGGTCACGAACGACCGGGTGAAGCCGCGCCGTCCGGCGAACTCGTAGACGATCGTCTCCTTGGCGTGGAGCGTCCCGTCGTCGCCGACGCGCAACGCCACGTCGTCCTTGACTACCCGCTCCGACGCGGCGGCGCCGAGGGGGACGGTTCGGACGGGCGATTCCGCCGCCTGTGCGGGGCGCCCCGGAACGGCCAGGGCGACGACTGCGGCGAGGGTGAGGGAGGCGATCACCGACCGCGAGCAACCCGACATGGGCGCCCATCGTAGCCGCCCGCGCCCGTCCGGCACCGATCCGTCGGATGAGGCCATACAGACCTGTCTCGTCCGGATACGCGGCCCGTGTGATCGGTCCGCCGCGATTTCGGGGTGTGGGATGATTTTGGCCTATGGCAGGCCAGCACCCCCCGCCGGCGCCGGCGCCGGCCCCGCCGCGCGGCCTGTCCGATCAGCGGCGCGGCACGTACCGGTACACCCGGCCCCGGGGCGGCGGCCCCCGCCGCACCACCGGCGGCAACGTCGCCGGGATCGTCGGTCTGCTGGCCGCCTGCGCGGTGCTCGCGGTGCTCGGCTTCCGGCTGTTCGGGGACGGCGACGGCGCCGTCGGCGGTCCCGGCCTGGGCCGCCAGTCCGTCAGCCGCGCGGACGCCACCGACAACCGCCTCTACAAGACAGGGCCGCTCACGCCCGTCGCCTGCCGCCTCCCGCCGATCAGCGAGGCCCCCGAGTCGATGCGCCGGTTCATGAACATGCTGAGCGACTGCCTCGACGCGTCCTGGGGGAAGCAGTTCGGCAAGGCGCACATGGGGTTCAGCCCGCCCGACAGGGTGTTCTGGGTGCGTTCCGGCCGCAGTCCCTGCGGCAGCTACCCCAACCCCGGCGCCTCGGCGTTCTACTGCCCGGCCAACCACACGATGTACGTGGGGCTGCGGCACGTCGTGGAGACGTCCGGCGGCGAGCCCCTGTCCAACTTCGCGGTGTTCGCGCGGGTGATCGCGCACGAGTACGGCCACCACGTCCAGGAGCGCGCGGGGATCCTGCGGTACGGGCACCGGCGGATGGAGGACGCGTCGTCCGTCGCCGTCCGCATGGAGACCAGCCGCCGCATCGAGCTGCAGGCGCAGTGCCTGGCCGGCGCGTTCCTGCGGGCCGAGCGCCGCACCATGGGCATCACGCGCCGCCAGTACCTGGCGATGCTGGAGGACGTGCGGGGGCGGGGCGACGAGCGGCTGCCCGCCGACCAGCGCGACCACGGCTCGTCCCGCAACTACGCGGGCTGGGTGGCGATCGGCTTCCGCGGCGGCGACCTGGCCGTCTGCAACACCTGGACCGCGTCCGCCGACGAGGTCGACTGACGCCTCGCGCGGGCCCTTTCCTGTGGGCGTTCCTGTGGGCGCTCCCGTGGGCGCTCCTGTGAGCGTTGTCACCGGCAAGTGCTAGCAACCGTGCTTGCAATTGCAAGCACCCTGACGCAGGGTGGAACCATGGCAAGTTCGAAGGTCGGCTCCATCGGGGAGTACATCCGCGACCAGCGCACGCGCGCCAAGATCTCGCTGCGCCAGCTCGCCGATGTGTCGGGCATCTCCAACCCGTACCTGAGCCAGATCGAACGCGGGCTGCGCAAGCCCAGCGCCGAGATCCTCCAGCAGATCGCCAAGGGGCTGCGGATCTCGGCCGAGGCGCTGTACGTGCAGGCGGGGATCCTGGAGGACCGCCGGTCCGACACCGACGTGCACACCGCGATCAGGGCCGACCTGCTCCTCACGGAACGGCAGAAGCAGATTCTGCTGGACGTCTACGAGTCGTTCCGCAGGGAGAACGAGGCTGCCGGCGCCACATCCGAGCAACACCAGGACACAGGAAAGGACGAGGTGGGATGACTTTGGCCACCACCCTCCGTGAGAACAAGGCCGTCTACACGGTCGCCGGTGCCGGCGACCTGGCGGTCGAGAAGATCCGCGAGGTGCCCGAGCAGGTCACCAAGGCCCGCGCGACCGCCCTGAAGTACCAGGACGACCTGCGCGAGATCATGGAGCGCTACCGCGACCAGGTCCGCGAGATCGTCGAGCGCTACCGCGGCGAGGTCCGCCAGAACGTCGACCGGCTGCAGGAGCGCGTCGAGGTCAAGGACCTGCCCGGCGCGGCCGTCGCCTACATGACGCACGGCGCCAGCCGCGCCGTGGAGTTCATCGACGAGCTCGCCGAGCGCGGCAAGCGGGTCGTGCACCGGGAGGCCGCGACCGCCGCCGCGATCGCCGAGGCCGACGCCAAGCGGCGCACCACCGCCCAGCGGCGCGCCCGGTCCACGGCGGGCACGCGGAAGAGTGGCGCCTGAACCTGCATCGGCCTGGCGGAGCCAGGCGCGCGCACGTCCGGGGCCCGGCCGGGGGAACAACCCGGCCGGGCCCCGTCGTCTTGTATGTTGACGTGCCGAGGAGGCCGGCGCGTGCCCCACAGGGCGGTGTGCCCATAGGGTGAACCGAGGAGCCCGCGGGGCGCGGCGCGGGCGTCGCGGCAGACACAGGCAGGAGCGCTGATCGCCGGTGGCCACATTCGGAATACTGGACCTGTTCTTCTGGTCGCTGCTGGTCGTCGCGTTCGCGATGGAGGCGTGGGCGCTGGTCGACGCGTTGACGGTGCCCAAGGACGCCTACACGGCGGCCAGCAAGCAGAGCAAGAAGCTGTGGACGATCCTGCTGAGCGTGGCCGCGGTCCTGGGATTGGCCCACGCCGTCCTGCCCCTGCGGGGCGCCTCGCCGATCATGCTGCTCATCGGCATCCTCCCGGTCGCCGCCTTCCTGGCCGCCGCCGTCTACCTGGCCGACGTCCGTCCCGCGGTCAAGCCGTTCAAGAAGCGCGGCGGAGGCGGCCGTAGCACCATGGGCCCCTACGGCCCCTGGTGACCGGGCCCCTGCTAACGAGGAGCGGCGTCGGCGCTCCCGCCCCGGCGGTCGGCGCGGGGGAGGGCGGGCGTCCCCGCACGGGGCGGTCCAGGCCGAGGGTCCGCAGTTCGGCGATGAGGCGGCGGGCCATGTACCGGTTGCCCTCCACGTTGGGGTGGATGCCGTCGGCGCGGACGTAGCGCACCGCGTTGCCGGTGCCCTTCTTCCGATTGCCGGTGAACCAGCGCCCCCCGATCGGGTCGATGAACGGCACCCTCGCGTCCGCCGCGGCGGCGCGGATCGTGTCGCGGACGCGGAGGGCCTTCCTGCCCACGTCGCGTCCCCAGGTCGGGCCCATGAGCACCACATGGGTGCCCGGCCACCGCATCTGGATCCGGCCCATCAGCTCCACCGCCCGTCGCCGCACCTGCCGCATGGGGGACAGCACGTCGTTGTGCCCGCCGGACACCAGCATCATGTCGGGGGCGGGCCGCCAGGCGAACTGCTCGGTGAACAGGGCGTCGAAGCGCCGTCCGGAGGGCCCGGGCCAGGCGAACCCGGAGCCGGGCCGCCCGCCGATCACCACGCGCCATCCCAGCATCCGCGCGGCCTGCCCGGCGTACGCCTGCTGGGACGTGAGCCCGCGGATCCCCGTGGTGAAGCTGTCGCCCAGCACGTACACCACCGGCTGCCGCGGGGCGGGCGCCGGGTCGGGCCACCACAGGGAGGCCGCGGCCGTACCGGCCAGACCGAGCGCCACCACCGCGGCCAGGGCCGCATGGACACGTCGGGATGCCACGGCGCTGAGCCTTCCTGTGGAACGCGAAGAGAAGGAGGACCGGCGGGGCCGTGCCACGGGTGCGTGGCCGCGCCGCCGCCGCGGCGGCTCGGTGATGTCGGTCGAGCCGGCGCGCAACGTTCGACGTCGTTCGAACGGTCCGAATCCTATCCGTGCGCCGGGCCGGAACGCGGGACTGCCGCGCGGCGTCGCGGCGGGGTGTTTCCGGACCGATGCCTTATCTCTCCCTTTCCTACTTGTTTTGTTGACTTTTTGTCGGGCGTCTGCCTACCCTCGTGGCGTGCCGCTGATGACGTGCCTGACCAGCCGGGGTCACGTGGACCTGTGCCGCGTGGCCAGCGCCCTCTGTCCGCGGTGACGCCTCCCCGCGTCGAGCCGCGGTGACGCTCTGACGTTCTGATCGCGGGCCGCCCGCGCATGCCCCGAAGGCGCGGCTTTCCAGCGGGGCCCGTGTTCCGATGCCCCCGGTGCGGTGGTCGCCGGGTGCCCCCCCTTGTCGTGGTCGAGGTGACGCGCGCCGTCGGCGCGCGCCGGTTCTCTGGAGGCGGGCCGATCATGGCCTATCCGATCCGCCTGCATGTCATCACCGCGACACCGCCGAGGAGGCGTGGGCCCACGCCGGGCGGCCTCCGGCGGGCATCCCGCCGGAGGCCGTCGAGCAGGTGCAGGCGGGCTCCCGCGAACGCCACGCCGCGCGAAAGGAGTCGGTGATGACCGAGCTGCTGCCCGACCAGATGATCGACGAGGACCGGTTCCGCCGCACTCTGGCGTTGCACGCGGCCGGGGTCGTGGTGGTCACCGCGGCCTGCGAGGGCGTCCCGGTGGGGCTGACCGCGACGTCGTTCTCCTCGGTGAGCCTGTCCCCGCCGCTGGTGTCGTTCTACGTGGACCAGGGCTCCACCACGTGGCCGTCGCTGCGGCGCGCCGAGCGCTTCGCGGTCAACATCCTGGAGGCCGGGCAGGCCGACGTCGCGGCCCGGTTCGCCCGGCGCGGCGTCGACCGGTTCGCCGCGCCGCTGCGCTGGCGCCCGCACGACGACGGCACCCCGCTGCTGGACGGCGTGTGCGCCCACCTGCTGTGCGTCCCGCACACGACGATGGACATCGGCGACCACATCCTGGTCGTCGGCCTGGTGACGTCCGCCGGCATCCACGAGTCCGACCGGCCGCTGCTCTACCACCGGGGACGGTTCGGCCGCTTCCACGCGCTGGACGGGTGACCCGCCGCCGCGGCCCGGCGGCTCAGCGGTCGGCGGGGCGGCTGAGCGCCTCCACCGAGCGCAGGCCGTGCTCGACGACGTCGAGCGCGCGGTCCAGGGCGGCCCGGGTCGCGGCCGCGTCGAGGCCGGTGCGGCGGCAGTGCATGATGACCGCCTGCATCGCGCCGACCGCGGCGCCCGCCGCGGTCACGGCGTCGACCTCGTCCAGGTCCGGGCACAGCCCGGTCAGCAGCTCCGCCAGCTCCTGCTGGGTGTCGGTGAGGCGCTGCAGGGCGCGGGCCCGCAGCCCGGGGCGCTCGAGGATGAGCCGGACCTGCACCGCGCCGTAGTCGCCGTGCTCTGCGGCCAGCGCGTCGATCACGTCCGCCGTGGCGCGGCGGACCGTCTCCAGCGGCGTCTCGCCGGGGACGCGCCGCGCCAGCCGCTCGCGCACCTCGGCCAGCCGGTCGTCGACCTCGGCGAAGACCACGTCCTCCTTGGACGGGAAGTAGCCGAAGAACGTGCGCGGGGACACGTCCGCGGCGTCCGCGATGTCGGCGATCGTCGTCTCCTCGTACCCGCGCTCGGCGAACAGCCGCAGCGCGGCGGACGCGATCGCCCGGCGCGTGCGCCGCTTCTTGCGTTCGCGCAGGCCGGGCCGTTCGGCGTGATCCATGTCACGCAAAGTATCATGACTGCAAACTTGCAGTTATTGCACGCATATGCCGGAGCGTGCTTTTCTCCACAGTCATGACGGGCAGGGCGGGCATGACGGGCATGGCGGCGGGCCTGGACCGGCTCGGCCGCTGGTGCGTCCGGCACCGGCGCGCCGTCATCGTGCTGTGGATCGCGGCGATGCTCTCCACCGCCGCGCTCGGGTTCGCCCGCGGCGGGACGTTCGTCCAGCAGAGCAGTCTGCCAGGCACCGAGACCCAGCGCGCCATCGACTCCCTGCGCGAGGACTTCCCGGCCCTGACCGGACCCACCGCCACCGTCGTGTTCCGCGGCACCCGGCACGGCAGCCCGGCCGACTGGCGGGTCGCCCTGGCCATCGGCGAGGCCATCGACCGCATCTCGCGCCTGGACCGCGTCGCGTACGCCGAGAACCCCTACGTGGCGGGCATGGGCGGCCTGCGCAGCGACGACGCCGTCGTCGTCCGCGTCAGCTTCAAGGGCACGATGGGCGACCTTTCCCCCGCCGACCTCGACATCCTGGACCGCGCCGTCGAACCGGCCCGCAAGGCGGGCGTGGAGGTCGACTTCGGCGGCATCGCCGCCATGCTCCTCAACCAGCCCAAGGGCGGCCCGCAGGAGGCCGCCGGGATCGTCATGGCGCTCGTGGTGCTGCTGCTGGCGTTCGGGTCGTTCCTGGCCGCGGGCATCCCGATCGTGGTGTCGCTGTGCGGGATGGCGGTCGCCTACTCGCTGATCCACTTCGCCGCGTCGCAGGTCGAGGTGCATCCGACCGCGCCGATGGCGGCCGCGATGCTGGGCATCGGCGCGGGCATCGACTACGCCCTGTTCATCGTCACCCGCTACCGGCAGCAGCTGGCGGCCGGGGACGACGTGGAGACCGCGGTCGGCAAGGCCATGGCGCACTCGGGGCACGCGGTGGTGTTCGCGGGCGGCACCGTCGTGTTCGCGATCTGCGGGCTGTTCCTGGCGGGCATCGCGTTCGTCGGGCGGATCGGCCTCGCCTCGGCCCTGGCGGTCGGCGTGATGGTGCTGGCCGCCCTCACCCTGCTGCCCGCCGTCCTGGGCGTCCTCGGCACGCGGATCGACCGGTGGCGGCTGCCGCGGGTGCGGCCGGACCGCAGCGCCGACCGGTGGATGCGCTGGGGCCGCCACGTCGACCGGCACGCGTGGCCGTACGCGATCGGCGCCGCGCTGGTGCTGCTGGCGATGTCGATCCCCACGCTGAGCCTGCGGTTCGGGGTGATGGCCGACAGCACCGCGGCGCCGGGGTCGGACGCGCGGCAGGCCTACGACGTCGTCGCCCGCGAGTTCGGCCCCGGCCACTACAGCCCCTTCGTGATCGTCGCCAAGGTGCCGGGCCGCCCCGGGAAGGCCGACCGGCGCCGCGAGTCGTCCCCGCCCCGCCCGTCGGATCGGCCCGGCGCGGCGGATCGGCAGGGCACGGCGGATCGGCACGGCGGGGGACGCGCGTCCGCGCCGAAGCCCGAAGGGCTCGCCGGGCTGGGCGGGTTGACGGGGCCGCCGTCCCCCAAGCCGTCGTGGACGGACAAGCCGCCGCCGGCGTCGGCGAACGTGCTGGACGCGGCCGGCGAACCCGATCCGGACGCGCTGCGGGTCGGGCAGCGGCTGCGGCAGCGGGTCGCCGAGGTGCCGAGGGTCGCGTTCGCGGCCGAGCCCGTGGTGGCCGGCAGGACGGCGATCGTGCGGGTGATCCCCGCGACCGCCCCGCACGAGACGGCGACCACCGACCTGGTGCACCGGCTGCGCGCGGCGACGGCCCGCACGCCGGGCGCCGTCGTGCACGTCGGCGGCGAGAACCCGGCGATCATCGACATCGCCGACACGGTCGGGGCGCGCATGCCCGCGGTGGTCGTCGCGGTCGTCGGCGCCTCGCTGGCGCTGCTGATGATCGCCTTCCGCGCGGTCGTCGTCCCGGTGAAGGCGGCGCTGATGAACCTGCTGTCGATCGGGGCGTCGTTCGGCGTGGTGACGGCGGTGTTCCAGTGGGGCTGGGGGGTCGGGCTGCTCGGCCTCGACCAGCCGATCCCGGTGATGTCGTTCGTCCCGCTGTTCATGTTCGCCCTGGTGTTCGGGCTGTCCATGGACTACGAGGTGTTCCTGCTGGCCCGCATCCGGGAGGAGTACCTGCGCTCCGGCGATCCGCACGACAGCGTCGCCCGCGGCATCGGCGCCACCGCCCGGCTGATCACCTCGGCCGCCCTGATCATGATCTTCGTGTTCGCCGGGTTCGTCCCGCAGCCCGACCCGACGATCAAGATGATGGCGCTGGGCATGGCGGTCGCGGTGGCGGTGGACGCCACGCTCGTGCGGATGGTGCTCGTGCCCGCGCTGATGAGCCTGCTCGGCCACGCCAACTGGTGGTGGCCGGGACGCGGGCGCGGCGCGGGACGCGGCGCGCCGGGCGAGAGGCTGCCGACCGTGATCGCCCGGCGCGCCGCGGGTCAGGAGGCGCGGGACTCCTCCACGGCCGGGGCCGTCTGAGGCGTCCCGCGCTGGAACAGCGCGAACAGCCACGCCATCGACGGGACGAGGATCAGCGCCCCCGCCCCGAGGGCGATCAGCACGACGCGCAGGACGGCGTCGTGCGCGGCGGCCGCGTCCAGGTCCAGGTCGGCCATGGCGGCCGCGCCCCACAGCACGGCCGCGACGGCCAGCGCGCCGGTCGCCCGGACCGCCAGGTAGGACCGCCGCACCAGCAGCCCCAGCGAGACCAGCCCGGCGGCCGCCGACAGCAGGATCAGCGGCTCGTGCACGCCGAACGCGGCGGCGCCCGGCAGCGCCAGCAGCCCGATCGCCGCGCCGGACACCAGCGCGAAGCCGCGGAACCGCAGCGACGCCGACCGGTCGCCGAGCCGCCGCGCGTCCCAGATCAGGTAGACGGCCGCCAGGTAGGCGCACAGCGCGGTGGTCAGCAGCCCCCCGTACAGCCCGGCCGGGCTCAGCCAGCCGGACGAGCCCGTGGCGATCGCGGCGGCCGGCGCGCCCAGGCAGAACGGGGTCAGCACCGACGACGCCCCGAAGATCCACCGGTACCAGCCCTGGTCCGGCACGGCCTTGGCGAACACGAACGTGCTGCCGCGCGCCACGATGCCGAGGGCCGCCAGCGACAGCGGCACCCAGTGCGCCGCCATGACGTCGGCGAACACCGGGGGGAACGCCGTCCAGGTCAGCACCATCACGAAGATCAGCCAGACGTGGTTGGCCTCCCACAGCGGCCCCATCGCGTGCTCGATGACCCGCTGGTCGGCGCGGCGGCGCGACACCAGGTGCCACAGGCCGGCGCCGAAGTCCGCCCCGCCGAACAGCAGGTAGGCCGACAGGCCCGCCAGGATCAGGCCGAACGCGGCGTCCGCGTAGCTCATCGTCCGCTGCTCCTTTCACCCGCGCCGACAGTCTCCCGCCGGGCCGCTCCGTCCGACGGCGCGGCCGCTCCGCGATCGGCCGCGGACGTCCCGCCGGGACCCGCGGGCGGTCCGTCGGCCGCCGCGGGGACGGGACGGCGCCGCATGCGCCGCAGCACGCTGATCGTCGCGGCGGCCAGCACCGCGTACACGACCAGCACGATGTAGAGGCCGTAGCGCAGGCCCGGGTTCGGGTTGACGGCCTCCTCGGTGCGCATCACCCCGTAGACGATCCAGGGCTGGCGCCCCACCTCGGTGGTGGTCCACCCGGCGAGCATGGCGATCGAGGCGGCCGCGCCGGACGCCGCGGCCAGCCGCAGGAACCACGGCTTCCACGGCAGCTCCGCCCGCGCCCCGCCCGACCGGCGGCGCAGCCACCAGGCCGCGGCCCACCACGCCGACAGCGCCAGCAGCGCCACGCCGATCGCGACCATGAGCTCGAAGGAGGTCCGGACGACCTCGGCGGGCGGCCGCACGTCCTCGGGGAAGGAGTCCAGCCCGCGCAGGGTGGCGTGCGCGTCGAACTTCAGCATCAGCGACAGCGCGTTCGGGATCTCCAGCACGGCGAACCGGAACGGCACCCCCGCCTCGGTGTGCTCGATGCCCTCCATCGCGGCGAACTTCACCGGCTGGTTGTCGGCGACGAACCGCGCCGCCCAGTCGCCGACCAGCACCTGCAGCGGGGCGCACACCGCTCCCAAGGTGAACGGGATGGCGAAGCCGAGCCGGTGGTAGCGGTCGACGCGGCCCGCCCGGGCGTCCCGCAGCAGCGCCACCGCGTACACCGACGCGACGATGAAGCCGCAGACCATCAGCGACGCCAGCACCAGGTGCACCGCCTGCGTCGGCAGGGCGGGGTTGAACATCGCCGCCAGCGGGTCGACGTCGGTCACCTCCTGCATCCGGCCGGTCCCCGACCCGTCCGGGGCCTCGACCAGGCGGAAGCCGCGCGGCTGGTTCATCCACGCGTTGACCGACACCACGAAGGAGGCCGACAGCAGGCCGCCGATCACCACCGGGACGCCGGTGAGGAAGTGCGCGCGCGGCGACAGCCGGTCCCATCCGTACAGGTAGACGCCCATGAAGATGGCCTCGATGAAGAAGGCGATGCCCTCCAGGGCGAACGCGGCGCCGAACACCTGCCCGTAGGCGTCCATGAAACCGGGCCACAGGGTGCCCATCTCGAACGACAGCACGGTGCCGGACACGGCGCCGACCGCGAACAGCACGCCCGCGGCCTTCATCCAGCGCCGGGCGAGCTCGGCGTAGACGGGGTCGCCGGTGCGCAGCGAGCGCCACTCGGCCAGCAGGGTGATCGCGGGCAGTCCGATGCCGATGCTGGCCAGGATGATGTGGAAGCCGAGCGTGAACGCCATCTGCTGGCGCGCGGCCATGAAGTCCGCCGGGGTGGCCGCCCCGGCGCTCGTCGCGTTCTCCGCGAGCAGCGCGAGGGAACTCATGCCACCGACTGTAGTACTACAACGTGTAGTACTACACAGCATGGTACTACCGGCTGTGGTGATGTCCCTCTCAGTCGGATACCCTGGCGGGCGTGAAGGGTCTGGGAGAGCTTGAACGCACGGTCATGGAGGTCCTCTGGGAGCGGGACGGCGCCGGCCTGCCGGCCGCGACCGCCCGCGACGTCAGCCGAGCCCTGGCGAGCGAGCGCGACCTGGCGCACACCACCGTCATGACGGTGCTGGACCGCCTGGCCAAGAAGGGCTTCCTGCACCGCGAGCGCGACGGCCGCGCCTGGCGCTACCGCCCGGTCGCCACCCGCGAGCAGTACGTCACCGAGCTGATGCTCGGCGCTCTCAACCAGACCGGCGACCGCGACGCGGCCCTGGTGCGCTTTGTCCACTCGGTGTCGCAGACCGAGGTGGACGTGATCCGCCAGGCCCTGGCCGAGCTGACCGGCGACGGGTCCGCGGACGCCCCGGACGGCACTAAGCTGTCGGGCGACGAACGCCCGAACGCCAAGCTGTCCGACCGGGACCCGACCACCGGCAAGGAGCCACCGGCATGACCGGCGCCGCCCTGCTCGCACTGATCTCCATCGGTACCGTCGGCGGGGCGCACCTGCTGGCGCGGGCCCGGTGGACGTGGCGCACCCCGCGCGTCGCGATCGCCCTCTGGCAGGCCCTCGGGCTGGGGTGGGGCGTCGCCACGATCGGCGCCCTGCTGGGCTTCGCGCTGACCCCCTACGACCGCGGCATCGCCGCCGGCCTGCCGCTGCTGCTGGACGACCGGGCCGCCCGCCTGGACGCCTGGCACGCGGCCGCGCTGCTGGCCGCCGTCACCCTGACCGCGGTGCTGCTGCTGATGCTGGCGTACGCGGTGGTCCGCGTGGTGCGGGCCCGGCGGCGCCACCGGGCGCTGCTGGCGCTGATCTCGCGCAGCGACGCCGCCGTCCCCGGCACCCTCGTGCTCGACCACCCCACCGCGACCGCGTACTGCGTGCCGGGCGTGCGCTCGTCCAAGGTCGTGGTCAGCGCCGGGACGCTGGAGCTGCTCGACGAGGCCGAGCTGGCCGCGGTGCTCGCGCACGAGCGCGCCCACGCCCGCGAGCGGCACGACCTGGTGCTGCTGCCGTTCGCGTCGCTGCGCCAGGTCTTTCCGCAGATCCGGCTGGTCGGACGGTGCCTGGACGCGGTCGAGCTGCTCATCGAGATGGCCGCCGACGACCGCGCCCGGCGGCACCGCGCGCCCAAGGAGCTGGCCACCGCGCTGCTGCGGTTCGCCGCCGCCCGCCCGGCGGCCGCCCCGTCCGGCGCCCTCGGCGTCGCGTCCGCCGACGACATGCCGGTGATGGCCCGGGTGAACCGGCTGCTGCAGCCGGTGCCGGTGAGCCGCCCCACCCGGATCGCCGCGACGCTCGCCATCCCGCTGCTCGCGCTCGGACCGCTGGCGCTCTACACCCTGCCGCACTGACCCCCGAGCGGGCCGCACCTTCGATCGTCTCGAACGTGTGCTGCCCGGCCGATGATCTCGCGGGCCGCCGTGCGGTCGGCGGGGCCCTCGCGCACGGCGCCGCGCGCGAGGCGCCGACGGTCAGCTCCGCCCCTCGGCCGGGGCGCGGCGCAGGACGAGCAGCCCCAGCACGATGGCCGCGACCAGCAGGCCGGCGCCGACGCCGAAGGCCAGCCGGAAGCCGCCGGTCAACGCCAGCGCCTCGGGCACGCCGTCGTCGCGCAGATGCGCGGTCCGGGAGGCGGCGAACGCCGCCAGGACGGCGACGCCGAGCGCGGCGCCGATCTGCTGGGTGGTGTTGAACACGCCGGACGCCGCCCCCGCGTCGTCCTGCCCCGCGCTCGACATGCCCAGGGCGGTCAGCGCGGGCAGCGCCAGGCCGAAACCGCCCAGCAGCAGTGTCACGGGCAGCACGTGGGTGGCATAGGCGGTGTCCACGGACAGGCGCGTCAGCAGCGCGTAGCCGGCGACCATGATGATCAGGCCGGACACCAGGACGGCGCGCTCGCCGAACCGGGCGATCAGGCGCCCGGACACCGTCAGCGAGACGCCCCCGATGACGACCGCCGCGGGCATCAGGGCCAGGCCGGTCTCGGTGGCGTCGTAGCCCCGCACCTGCTGCAGGTAGAGCGCCATGTGGATCTGGAAGCCGAACATCGCCGCGACCAGCAGCATCTGCACCGCGTTGGCGCCCCACACGTTGCGGACGCGCAGGATCCGCAGCGGCATCAGGGGAGCGGCGGCGGTCGCCTGACGGGCGACGAACGCGGCCAGCAGCGCCAGCGATCCGGCGGCCAGGCCGAGCGTGCGCGCGGACGCCCAGCCGTGCGCCTCGATCTGGACGATCGTGTAGACGGTGAGCATCCCCCCGGCGGTGATGAGCGCGCCGCCGGACGCGTCGGCGCCGCGTCGCAGCCCGATCCCGGGGTCGTCGGCGAGCAGCCGGACCGTCCCGACGATCGCCAGCAGCCCGATCGGGACGTTGATGAAGAACACCCATCGCCAGCCGAACGCGTCGGTGAGCAGACCGCCGAGCGCCGCTCCGAGCGCGGCGCCGGTCGCGCCGGTGAAGGCGTAGGCGCCGATGGCCCGGCCCCGCTCGCCCGGGTCGGTGAACAGCGTCACGATGATGCCGAGGGAGACGGCGGAGGCCAGCGCGCCTCCGACGCCCTGCGCGAACCGGGCGGCGACCAGCATGGCGGGCGTGGCGGCCAGGGCGCACAGCACGGAGGCGGCGGTGAACACCGCCAGCCCGGTCAGCAGCACCCGGCGGCGCCCCGCCAGATCGCCCAGCCGGCCGGCGAGCAGCAGCAGGCCGCCGAACGTGATCATGTAGGCGTTGATCGTCCAGGTCAGGCCGGACGGGCTGAACCCCAGGTCGGACTGGATGGCGGGCAGCGCCACGGTGACGATCGACCCGTCCAGGACGATCATCAGGTACGCCGTGCACAGCACGGTCAGCGCGTACCAGCGGCGCCGGGACGTCGGCGGGGCGCCGTCGCGGGACCCGGCGGCGGAGCGCGCGGCGGCCGCCGCCTCGGGGGCGGTGTCGGACATGGTCCTCTCCTGTCGGTCGTCGACCTGTCGGTTGTCGACGCGGACGTGCGATGACAGGAGAGACGGTAGCAGATCGTCCGCTAGTAGACGATCTGCTACCGAACTATTTTCTCGGCGGTCAGGCCGTGCGCTCGCGCGGGCGCCGGCAGGCGGCGGCGTCCACCGGTTCGGCCAGATGGCCGTCGGCCAGACGCCGCATGGCCCGCAGGAACGCCTCGCGCTCGTCCTCGGGCAGCGCCTCCAGCAGCGCGCCGTGCACCCGGTCGACGATCTCCTGGCCGCGCGCGGCGATCTCGGCGCCCCGCTCGGTCACCGCCACGATCCGGGCGCGCCGGTCGCGGCGGGAGGGGCGGCGCTCGGCGTAGCCGGCCTTCTCCAGCGCGTCGATCGTGGCCACCATCGTGGTCTTGTCCATGTCGGTGAGCTCGGCCAGCTGGATCTGGGTGCGCTCCTCCTCCAAGGCGCGGACGAGCACGCATTGCATGCGCGGGGTCAGTCCGATCTCGGCGAGCGCCGCCGTCACCTGGGTCTTCAGCACATGGCTGTTGTGGCTGAACAAGTAGGACAGATCGGGGGTCGCTCGCCTGAGGGTCATGCGTCCAGGGTAGTTCGCGAGCAGACGATCCGGCCGACGACCTGTTCCGTCAGGCGGCGGCGGTCACCCTGGGCGCGGTGCGGACGACCTCGTCGATGAACCCGTACTCCTTGGCCTCCTCGGCGGTGAAGAACCGGTCGCGGTCCGAGTCGGCCTCGATGCGCTCGATCGGCTGGCCGGTGTGCTGGGCGATCAGGTCCAGGACGAGGCGCTTGGTGTAGCGCATGTTCTCCGCCTGAATGCGCACGTCCGACGCGGTGCCCGCGACGCCGCCGGACGGCTGGTGCATCAGGATCCGCGCGTGCGGCAGCGCGTAGCGCTTCCCGGGCGTCCCGGCGCTCAGCAGGAACTGGCCCATGGACGCGGCGAACCCCAGCGCGACCGTCGAGACGTCGTTCGGCACGTACTGCATGACGTCGTAGATCGCCATCCCGGCGGTGATCGACCCGCCGGGGGAGTTGATGTAGAGGGTGATGTCGCGGCGCCGGTCCTCCGCCGACAGCAGCAGCATCTCGGCGCAGATCCGGTTGGCGATGGCGTCGTCCACCTGCTGTCCGAGGAAGACGATGCGCTCGCGCAGGAGCCGCTGGAACACCGGGTCGGCGCCCGGCGGCGTCTCGTCCTTCGTCGCCATGGTCACGGTCATGCCCTTCAGCAAAGCCGCGCGCGGCCCGCGGCGTCCAACAGCTTGTGCCCGCCGATTGACAACCGCCGGTGGATAGTCTGGGCGTGTGGACGTGGACCTCCGGCTCGTGCGGGCCTTCGTCGCCGCCGCGGAGGAGATGCACTTCGGGCGCGCGGCCGCCCGGCTGTTCCTCACGCAGCAGGCCCTGTCCAAGCGCATCCGCAGGCTGGAGGAGGAGCTGGCGGTGCCGCTGTTCGAGCGCACCACGCGCCGGGTCGAGCTCACCCCGGAGGGCCGCCGCTTCCTGCCGCCGGCCAGGGACGCGCTCGCCGCCTTCGACGCGGCCGTCGCGTCGGTGCGCGAAACCGCCCAGCGGCTGCGCGTCGACGTCTTCGACGAGCGGTTCACGCCGATGAGGCTGCTGCGCGACCTGGTGGAGCGCGACCCGTCGCTGCGCATCGAACCCAGCATGCGCCAGGGCTTGGCGGTGGCGCTGCCCGCTCTGCGCGCCCGCGAGATCGACGCCGCGTTCGGGCAGATCATGGACCTTCCCGGGCCGCTGCCGCCGGAGCTGGCGCACCGCCTGGTGCACCTGGAGCCGATGCACGCGTTCGTCCCGCTCGACCATCCGCTGGCGTCCCGGGACGCGATGCGCCCGTCGGAGCTGCCGGGCATCGCCATGCCCGACCCGGGCGGCGCGAGCGAGGCGCGCGCCTACCTCACCGGCCTCGCCCGCCGCTTCGGCGTGCCGATCCGCTTCTGCGAACCGGCGGTCGGCCGCCGCCACTACGTCGAGCTGGTGCGCCGCGAGAAGCGCGACGTGGCGCTCGGCGAGGCCTCGATCGAGATCCCGCCCGACTCCGGCCTGCACCGCATCCGGCTCGTCGACCCGGTGCCGCTCGCGCCGTGGTCGGTGGTGTGGCACCGCGGCAACACCGGCCCGCTGCTGCGCCGGATGCTGCGGCTGCTGCCCGCGCCGGCCCCGCCGCCGCCCGACGACCCGGACCACTGGGTTCCCGACGCCTACCGGACCGCCTAGCTGTCCGCATTCGGCCATCGCCGGGTGATCCACCGACGTGCCGTCCCACGTGGACTCCATCTGGCTGTGCGGCGGCGTCGCCCGCGAGAACTAGGCGGCGCCCGCGAGAACTAGGCGGCGCCTGCGAGAACGGCGCGGCGCCGGGCGCGACCGCCGTACCGGCCTTACCCGCGCGGAACAGGACTGTGCCGTCCGGACGGCGGCCACAGTCCGCCAACGGTCTTCCCGCTCCGCGGCCGACCATCGAAGGTGGTCAACGGGTGTCGGGACTGCGGGGAGGCCACGTCCATGGTCAAGGCCGGTGTCGGCGTTGCGCGCACATCCGGGGAGCACGCGTCCGCGGGCGGTGAGGCGGGCCGGTGAGGCGGCGGCTGCGGAGGCGGACGCGGACCGCCGGACGGAGGCGCCGCGCCGAGCCGGTGACGGACGACCTGGGCCCCAAGCTCGCCGAGCACGCCTGGTACGGCAAGACCACCGAGCTTTCGGAAACGGGCCTGGTCACCATGGCGCGGCGGCTGCCCGCGCTGATCGGCCAGGTGATGGCCCTGGCGTGGCAAGCGGCTCGGCGCGACCTGATCGCCACGGTGGCGCTCAACGTCCTCGTCGGAGTGTTCACGGCGTTCGGCCTGCTGGCGACGACGGGCGTGCTGACGGCGCTGTTCGCCGCGGGCCCCACCCCCGAGCGGGTGCGCGCGGCGGCCCCGGCGCTGCTGCTGGTCGGGGCGGCCGTCGCGGTGCGCGGGGCGTTCGCGGCGGCGGCGCAGTGGGCGCAGGCGCGGCTGCGGCCCCAGGTGGAGCAGATCGTCGAGCGGCGCCTGTACGAGGCGACGACCGCCGTCGAGCTGGCGTCCTTCGACGACGCCGACTTCCAGGACCACCTCCACCGCGCGCGGATGCGCGGCGTCGACTCGGCCCCGTCGATGGTGGACAACGCCGTCGACCTGTTCACCGCCGCGGTGGGCGTCGCGGCGGCGGCCGGCGCGCTCGGCGTGCTGCACCCGGTGCTCCTGCCGATGCTGCTGTCGACCGCCCTGCCCGAAGGATGGGCCGCGGTGCGCGCGGCCCGGCTCGGATACCTCACGCAGCTCGGCGTGGTGGAGGTCCGCCGCCGCGGCTGGATCATGACGGAGCTGATGACCGAGCGCGTCCACGCCGCGGAGGTGCGGTCGTTCACCGTCCGGGACTTCCTGCTGCGTCAGCACGGCGTCCTCGCCGACCGCCTCCGCCGCGTGATGCTGGGGCTGGCCCGCCGGCAGACCATGGCCCGCGTGTGGGGCGACGTGCTCAAGGGCGTGGCGACGGCGCTGATGTACACCGCCCTCGGCCTGCTGCTGTGGCGGGGCGTCATGCCTCTCGCGGTCGCCGGGACGGCGGTGCTGGCCATCCGCACCGGCCAGCAGTCCCTGATCAACCTGATCCACGCCCTGAACCGCTGCTACGAGGACGGCCTGTACTTCAGCGATTACGTGAGCTT
Source organism: Actinomadura viridilutea (assembly GCA_003001795.1). Lineage (GTDB taxonomy): Bacteria > Actinomycetota > Actinomycetes > Streptosporangiales > Streptosporangiaceae > Spirillospora > Spirillospora viridilutea. Next base: position 229,121 of record PVNI01000009.1, read on the forward strand.
CTGCCGGACGGCCGAAGCCCGCATGCGGCGTCCGCGGACCGTCCCCGACCCGCGCCGAGAGCACGGCACCGTGGAGGCGCTGCGGCGGTTCCGGGAGATCGTCGTGGAGGGGGTCACGTTCTTCTACCCGGGCAGCGACACCCCCTCCCTGCGCGACGTGTCGGTGCGGCTGCGCCGCGGCGAGATCGTCGCGCTGGTCGGGGAGAACGGCTCGGGCAAGACCACGCTCGCCAAGATCCTCGCGGGCCTGTACGAGCCGCAGCGGGGCCAGGTGCGCTGGGACGGTCTGCGGGTCGCCGACCTGGACCCCGAGGACCTGCGCCGCGCCATCGCCGTCGTCGCCCAGGACCACACCCACTGGCCGATGACCGCCGCCGACAACATCGCGATGGGCGACGACCTGACCGCCGACGGCGTCCGGGCCGCGGTGGAGCGGGCGGCCGCCGCGTCCGGCGCCGACCGGGTGATCGCGACGTTGCCGCACGGGCTCGGCACCCTGCTCGACAAGCGGTTCGCCGACGGGCGGGAGCTGTCGGGCGGGCAGTGGCAGCGGCTCGCGGCGGCGCGCGGCTTCTACCGGGACGCGCCGCTGCTGATCTGCGACGAGCCCACCGCCGCGCTGGACGCCCGCGCCGAGCACCGCCTGTTCGAGGAGATCCGCCGGCACGCCGCCGCCCGCGACCGCACCGTCCTGCTGATCACCCACCGGCTGGCCAGCGTCCGGCTCGCCGACCGCATCTACGTCCTGGCCGGCGGCCGCGTCATCGAACACGGCGACCACCGGAGCCTGATGGCCCTCGGCGGCGTGTACGCCGAGCTCTACGAGCTGCAGGCCGCCGCCTACCGCTCGCCGGACGGGGACGTCGCCCGCCCGAACGCCGGCGGCGCCCGCCGTCCCCGTGCCGAGGCATGAGAGGCAGGCCGGCGATCATGAGTTCGGCCGTGCCCACCCCTCCCGCCGCGTAGGGCGGGCCACCGGCCTCGAGACACGCGCTCCGCGCCTGCGGCTCGGTCGTGGCATCGGTGCCGCTCCCTGCTTGTTTATGGTGAATTCATGCGGGTTGCGGTCACGGGGGCGTCCGGGTTGATCGGGGCGGCGCTGACCCGGAGCCTGGAGGCCGACGGCCACGAGGTGCTGCGGCTGGTGCGCCGGGAGCCCGCGACGCCGCGGGAGGTCCGGTGGGATCCGGGCGGGGCGGTCGACGCCGAGGCGCTGGCCGGCGCGGACGCGGTCGTCCACCTGGCCGGGGCCGGGATCGGCGACCGCCGGTGGAACGCCGCCTACAAGCGGGAGATCCGCGACAGCCGGGTGCGCGGGACGCGGACGATCGCCCAGGCCGTGGCGCGGACGCGTCCGCGGGTGCTGGTGTGCGCGTCGGCGATCGGCTTCTACGGGGACACCGGCGACCGCGAGGTCGACGAGGACGCGCCCGTGGGCGGCGGGTTCCTGGCCGCCCTGGTCCGCGACTGGGAGGCCGCCGCGGCGCCGGCCCGGGAGGCGGGCGTGCGGGTCGCCCTCGCGCGCACCGGGATCGTCCTGGGCAAGGGCGGGCTGCTCGGCCGGACGCTGCCGCTGTTCCGGCTCGGACTGGGCGGCAGGCTCGGCAGCGGGCGGCAGTGGATGAGTTGGATCTCGCTCGACGACGAGGTGGCGGCGCTGCGGTTCCTCCTGGACGGCGACCTGGAGGGGCCGGTCAACCTGACGGGGCCGCGGCCGGTGACCAACGCCGAGTTCACCCGGGCGCTGGCGCGGGCGGTGCGGCGGCCCGCGGCGCTGGCGGTGCCCCGGACGGCGCTGCGCCTCGCGCTCGGCGAGTTCGCCGACGAAGGAGCGCTGATCAGCCAACGGGTGCTGCCCCGGAGGCTGCGCGAGGCGGGGTTCGCCTTCGCCCACGAGGACGTGGACGCGGCCCTCGCGGCCGCCCTCGCATAGCGGGCGCCCGGAACGCGGCGAAGGCCGCAGCGGGGGATGACGGGAACGCTTTGGAGGGAGTTGGCTCTCATCGGGACGATCTCGGGCGAGGGTCTCGGCGTCCCATTCCCCGGAGGGAAGCGCATGGTGTCGATCGTCGAGGCCGCGGTCAAGGCTCTCAAGAACGCGCAGCGGGGCCACCGGGAGGGCAGGGCGCGCCTGAAGGAATTGCGGGGTCCGCTGACCGAACTGGCCGATGAAGGGGATGTCCGGGCGCAGTACGCGCTGGGCGCCGTCGCCCTGGAACTGGACGACGCGCACACCGCGCTGCGCTACTGGACGCTGGCGGCCGAACAGGGCGACCCGGCGGCGCTGCGGGCGATCGGGCATCTGTACGCAGCCGGCCGGGGTGTTCCGCGCGACGTGGAGAAGGCGGCCGAACACTTCCGGTCCGCCGCCGCCGCGGGGGAGCACGGCGCCATGTACGACCTGGCGCTGCTCCATCTCAAGGAGGACGGGCTCGCCGGGCGCATGAGCCGGGACGAAGCGGCGTCCCTGCTGGAGACCGCCGCCGGGCACGGGCTGGCGGAGGCGGCCGTGGAGCTGGGCAATCTGCTCGCCGAGGACGGCCGGGACGACGAGGCGCTGCGGTGGTATCTGCGGGCCGCCCACGCCGGGCACGCGCGCGCCATGTTCGTGGCCGGGTGCTGGTACCGCGACGGGCACGGCACCGACCCCGATCCGGTGCAGGCCGTGCGGTGGTTCCTGGCGATGCTCGGCGCGGGGTGCGGGGACGGCGTGCACGAGGCGATCCAGCTCGCCGACTCCATGACCGACGAGGAGATCCGCCGGGCCGCCGAGCTCGCCGGGGATCCGATCTGCGGCGACGCCCTCGTCTCCACGGTGCGGGGACGCGCCCCGCTCGACTAGCGCTTTCGGCGCCGTCGTGAAAGCTTTCACGGACGGATGACGAGTCGTCGACCCCGGGTTAGCATCCGCATGGGAGCGCTCCCAATCCGGCATTCCCCCCCGCCACCGGAACGGAGAACGCGCCATGCGCTTCAAGCGAATGCTCCGCCGTGCCCTGACCGTCGCGTCCGCCGCGGCCCTCGTGCCGGTCCTGTGGGTCGACACCGCGTCCGCCCACGGCTCCGTCATCGACCCGGCGTCCCGCAACTACGGCTGCTGGCTGCGCTGGGGCAACGACCACCTGAACCCCGCGATGCGGGAGCAGGACCCGATGTGCTGGCAGGCGTTCCAGGACAACCCCAACGCCATGTGGAACTGGAACGGCCTGTACAAGAACAACGTCGGCGGCAACCACCAGGCCGCGGTGCCCGACGGCCAGCTGTGCAGCGGCGGCCTGGCCGAGGGCGGCCGGTACCGCTCGCTGGACACCCCCGGTCCGTGGACGATGACGGACGTCGGCACCACCTTCACGATCAACCTGTACGACCAGGCCAGCCACGGCGCCGACTACATCCGCGTCTACGTGACCCGCCAGGGCTACGACGCCCTGACCCAGCCGCTGCGCTGGAGCGACCTGGAGCTGGTCCGTGAGACCGGCCGGTACGCGCCCAGCAACAACTACGTGGTGCCCAACGTGAGCGCGCCCGGCCGCAGCGGCCGCCACGTCGTGTTCACCATCTGGCAGGCGTCGCACATGGACCAGACGTACTACATCTGCAGCGACGTCAACTTCCGCTGATCCGCCGAGGCGCCGTCCGGCGCCGCCCGCGTCCCGCCGGAAGCCGCGCCGCAGCCGGCGGGACGCGCCTGTTCCCGGGCAGGCAGGCGCACGGTGACGACGAGCCCGCCGCCCGCTCGGGGCTCGGCGGTGACCGTCCCTCCGTGGGCTCTGGCCGTGGCGCGGACGATCGACAGGCCCAGGCCCGAACCCCGGTCGGAGCGCACCCGGTCGGTGCCGAGGCGGCGGAACGGCTCGAAGATGGTCTCCGCCTCGTAGGGCGGGACGACCGGCCCGGTGTTGACGACCACGAGTTCGGCCCAGCCGGCGCGGCGGCGCGTGGCGACCGACAGCGACCCGTCCCGATGGTTGTGCCTGATCGCGTTCTCCACCAGGTTCTGCACGAGCCGCTCGATCAGCACGGGGTCGCCCGCCGTCGGCGCCGGCTCCAGCGCGCGGGACGCGCTGACGCCGCGGGACGACGCCTCCGCCGCGGCCTGGTCGAGGACGTGCCCGGCCACGTCGGCCAGGTCGAGGGGACTGGTGTCGGTCACCGCGTTCTCGCTGTCGGCCAGCGTGAGCAGCCCGTCGATGAGCCGTTCGTGCCGGCCGTTGACCACCAGCAGCGACTCGCCGAGCCGCTTGACGTCGTCGGAGGCGTCGGGACGGCGCAGCGCCACGTCGATGAGCGTGCGGTTGATGGCCAGCGGCGTGCGCAGCTCGTGCGAGGCGTTGGCGACGAAGCGGCGCTGCCCGTCGAACGCGCGGGCCAGCCGCTCCAGCATGGTGTCGAACGTGTCGGCCAGCTCCTTGACGTCGTCGCGCGGCCCCCGGTAGGCGATCCGCTCGGTGAGGTTGTGGCTGCGCGCCACCCGCCGCGCCGTCTCGGTGATCGCGTGCAGCGGGCGCAGCGCCCGGTCCGTGAACAGCCAGCCCAGCCCGAACGCGGCCGCGGTCACCACGCTCAGCGCGATGGCGCCCTGCGTGAGCACGGAGTCGAGGATCTCCTGCTGGGAGTCGTCCTTGACCCGAACGATGATGTGCTGCGCCTCCCGGGCGGAGATGAGGGTGTCCGGCGGCAGTTCGGTGAAGACCCCCTTCTTCACCACCAGCGACGTCCCCGAGGGGGGCGTCCCCGGGGTGCCCTGCCCCACCGGCCCCGACGGGGACAGGCTGTTCCTGACCAGGAAGTACGTCAGCGCCAGCAGCACCACCCCGCCGATGAGGAACAGACCGCCGTACAGCAGCGTGAGCCGGACCCGGATCGTGGGCCGGAGCCTGTGCAGCAGCGCTTTCATCGGAAACCTCCGAGGAGACCGCCGCCTTGAGGCGGCGGAGGAATCGAACGCCTGCGGTGCAGGACAGGGGCAGGCGATTCACCGTCGGGTGAATCGCCGTATCGAACAAACGACCGAAAATGAACTGATCTTGCCGTACCGTGTGCGCTGTGGCGCGGATCGTGAAGCGGGCGTACAAGTACCGCTTCTACCCGACTGGCGAGCAGGCCGAAGAACTGCTCAGGACGTTCGGCTGCGTCCGCCTGGTCTACAACAAGGCCCTTGAGGAGCGAACCCGCGCATACACCATGCAAGGGCGCCGCGTCTCCTACGCGGAGACCTCCGCGATGCTCACCGCATGGAAGCGCACCCAGGAGCTGGCGTTCTTGGGCGAGGTGTCCTCGGTCCCGTTGCAGCAGGCGCTGCGGCACCTGCAGGCGGCGTTTGTGCACTTCTTCGCCAAGCGGGCCGAATACCCCACGTTCAAGAGCAGGAAGAAGTCCCGTGCGTCGGCCGAGTACACCCGCTCGGCATTCCGCTGGCGGAACGGGCGCTTGTACCTGGCGAAGATGGACGGCCCGCTGAACATCGTGTGGTCTCGTCCCCTCCCAGAAGGTGCGGAGCCGTCCACGGTGACGGTGTCGCGCGACAACGCGGGACGCTGGTTCGTGTCCATCCTGGTCGAGGAGAAGATCCGCCCGCTGCCCCCGGTCGAGCCGGCTGTGGGGGTGGATGCGGGGGTCACGGCGCTGGTGACGCTGTCCACCGGGGAGAAGATCGTCAACCCTCAGTATGAGCGTCGGGAGCGGCGCAGGCTCGCCAAGGCGCAGCGTGCCCTGTCCCGCAAGGCCCCCGGGTCGAAGAACCGGGAGAAGGCCCGGCGACGAGTCGCCCGCATCCACGCCCGCATCGCCGACCGGCGCCGCGACTTTCTGCACAAGCTGTCGACTCGGCTCGTCCGTGAGAACCAAACGGTCGTGATCGAGGATTTGACCGTCCGCACCATGGTCCGCAACCGCTCGCTGGCCCGCAGCATCTCCGACGCGGCCTGGCGTGGGCTGCGGTCGATGCTGGAGTACAAGTGCGACTGGTACGGGCGGAACCTGCTGGTCGTGGACCGCTGGTTCCCTTCCTCCAAGCTGTGCTCGGCATGCGGCGCCTTGCGGGACACGATGCCGCTGAACGTCCGGAGGTGGGAATGCGCATGCGGCGCGGTCCACGACCGCGACGTCAACGCGGCCAGGAACATCCTCGCCGCCGGGCTGGCGGAGAGGCGAAACGCCTGTGGAGCCGGTGTAAGACCTCAAGAGAGTCCTCTCGGACGAGGCGACTGGCTGTGAAGCAGGAAGGCCAACCGGCGACGGTTGGAAGCCCCCGCCTTCAGGCGGGGGAGGAAGTCAAGGGATGCGGTACCCCACTCCCGGGACGGTCTCGATGAGCGGCGGGTCGCCCAGCTTGCGGCGCAGCTTCATGATCGTGACGCGGACGGTGTTGGTGAACGGGTCGGTGTGCTCGTCCCACACCTTCTCCAGGAGCCGCTCGGCCGACACCACGGCGCCGTCCGCGCGCAGCAGCTCGGCGAGCACGCCGAACTCCTTGCGCGCCAGGTGGACGTAGCGGCCGTCGCGGTAGACCTCCCGGCGGGCCGGGTCGAGCCGCACGCCCGCGCGTTCCAGCAGCGGCGGGTCGGCCGGGCGGGCGCGGCGGCCGAGCGCGTGCACGCGCGCCAGCAGCTCCTCGAACGCGAACGGCTTGACCAGGTAGTCGTCGGCGCCCAGGCGCAGCCCGGCGACGCGGGCCGGGACGTCGGAGGCGGCGGTGAGCATCAGCACCCGTACGTGCGCGCCGGAGTCCACCACCGCGCGGCACACGTCGTCGCCGTGCACGACCGGCAGGTCCCGGTCCAGGATGAGCACGTCGTAGTCGTTGACGCCCAGGCGTTCCAGCGCCGCGTCACCGTCGTACGCAACGTCCACCGCCAGGGCCTCGGCGCGCAGGCCCTCGGCGATCGAGTCGGCGAGCATCCGCTCGTCCTCTGCGATCAGTACCCGCACCGTGTTCCGTCCTCCGTCTCGGACCGTCTGGCGGAACAGCTTCGGACATGGCGCGTAACGCCGGCATAACGCGAATCGGTTACGGCCGGGTTATGCGCGCGGCGCTGGACTTCCGGGACGAGATTCGGCGCACAGGGCGCCGACGACGAGGAGTTCGACGATGCGACGACGGATGCTCGTGCCTTTGGCGCTGCTGCCGGCGCTCGCGCTGGGCCCCGCGGCCTGCCGCGGTGACGGCGGAAGCGATCCCGTGGGCAGCGCCCGGAAGGCGGCGGCCAGCGACCAGGACAAGATGCGCAAGTACGCCCAGTGCATGCGCGAGAACGGCGTCGACATGGACGACCCGGACCCGAACGGCGGCGGCATCAGGTTCCGCGTGCGTGGGAAGCCCGGCACCGCGAAGGGCGAGGAGACGATGAAGGCCGCCGAGGAGAAGTGCCGCCACCTGCGACCGGACGGCGGCAAACCGAAGAAGCCGTCGCCCGAAGAGCTGGCCAAGATGCGCGCGATGGCCAAGTGCATGCGCGAGCACGGGATCAACATGCCCGACCCCGATCCCGACGGCAGGGTCAGGCTCATCCGCAAGAAGGGCGAGCCCGGCCCCGAGCCGAGCAGCCCCGAGTGGCAGAAGGCGCAGAAGGAGTGCCAGAAGTACGCGCCGAGCCCCAAGGGCGGAGGCGGCGGCGCCGGCATGGTCGGCGGGAAGGCGCCGAAGTGAGCAGGACACGCAACGTGCTGGCGGGCGTCGTCGGGGCGGCGGTGATCGGCGGCGGCGGGCTGGCCGCGCTCGGGCTGGGCGGCGGCGAGCCCGACCCGGCCGCCGCGCGCGACGCGCTGCCGCCCGCCACCGCGCCCATCGAACGCACCACGCTGGTGGAGACGCAGACCGTGGAGGGGACGCTCGGCTACGGCGACACCCGGACCGTGACGGGCGCGAGCGGACGCGGCACGGTCACGTGGATCGCCTCGCCCGGAACCGTGGTGTCCCGCGGCCGGTCGGCGTACAAGGTCGACAACCGTCCCGTGCCGCTGCTGTACGGGAAGCTGCCGGTCTACCGCACGCTCGGCGAGGGCGCCGAGGGCTCCGACGTCAAGCAGCTCGAAAGCAATCTGCGGGCCCTCGGCTACACCGGCTTCACCGTGGACGACGAGTTCAGCTCCGCCACGGCCGCCGCGGTCCGGCGCTGGCAGGAGGACCTCGGCCTCCCCGAGACCGGCACGGTGACGCCCGGGTCGGTGCTGGTGGCGTCCGGCGCGATCCGCGTGGCCGAACGCAAGGCCGAGGTCGGCGACCGGGCGACCGGGCCGATCCTCACCTACACCGGCACCACCCGGGAGGTCACCATCGACCTGGACGTCAAATACCAGCGGCTGGCCCGCAAGGGCGCCCAGGTCACCGTCGAGCTGCCCGACGGCGACACCACCAAGGGCACGATCAGCGAGGTCGGCAAGGTCGCCGAGGAGGGACGGGGCGAAGACGACCCGACCACCGTCGAGGTCACCGTGGCCCTGCGCGGGCAGCGCGGGCTCGGCTCGTACGACAAGGCGCCGGTGGAGGTGCGGCTGACCGCCGATCGGCACGAGAACGTGCTGGCCGTGCCGGTCGCCGCGCTGCTCGCCCAGCCCGGCGGCGGCTACGCCGTGCAGGTGGTGGAGGGGACGCGGGTGCGCACCGTGCCCGTGGAGACCGGCGTGTTCAGCGACGGCAAGGTGGAGATCTCCGGGACCGGGCTGGCCGAGGGCATGAAGGTGGGGGTGCCCGCATGACCCCCGTCGCGGAGCTGCGCGAGGTCACCAAGACCTACCCGGGCGCGGTCACCGCGCTGCACGGGGTGTCGGTGGCGATCGCGGCGGGCGAGCTGGTCGCGGTGACCGGGCCGTCCGGGTCGGGCAAGTCGACGCTGCTGCACATGCTGGGCACGCTCGACCGGCCGAGCTCGGGATCGGTGCTCATCGACGGCCGCGAGGTGTCGCGCATGTCGGACCGGCGGCTGTCGGCGCTGCGCGCCCGGCGGATCGGGTTCGTCTTCCAGCAGTTCCACCTGGCCGCCGGGGTGAGCGCGCTCGACAACGTGGCCGACGGACTGCTGTACGCCGGCGTGCCGCTCCCGCAGCGGCGGCGCCGCGCCCGCGCCGCGCTGGAACGCGTGGGGCTCGGCCACCGGCTCGGGCACCGCCCGCACGAGCTGTCCGGCGGCGAACGGCAGCGCGTCGCGATCGCCCGGGCGACGGTCGGGGAACCGGCGATGCTGCTGGCCGACGAGCCGACCGGCGCGCTGGACTCGGCGTCCGGCGCGGGCGTGCTGGAGCTGCTGCGCGAGCTGGCCGCGTCCGGCACGGCCGTCGTGGTCATCACGCACGACCGCGACATCGCCGCGTCGCTGCCCCGGCAGGTGCGCATGCGCGACGGACGCATCGTCCACGACACCGCGGCCGCCAGGGCGGAGGCCGTGCGGTGACGCGGGCGGAGCGCGCACGGCGCGAGCAGGGCGAACGGGTCGCCCGGCTGGGGCCGCGGGACGTGCTGCGGGTGGGCGCGGCCGGGCTGCGGGCGCGTCCGCTGCGAGTGGTCCTGTCGGCGCTGGGCATCGCGATCGGCATCGCCGCGATGATCGGCGTGGTCGGCATCTCCGCGTCCAGCCGGGCGCAGCTGCAGGCCGCCCTCGACCGGCTCGGCACCAACCTGCTGACGGTCGCGCCCGGCAAGGACTTCTTCGGCGCGGACGCCGAGCTGCCCGAGACCGCCCCCGGCATGATCGGCCGGATCCCGGACGTGCTGTCGGCGTCCGCCACCGGCAAGGTCCAGGGCGCCCGGGTCTACCGCAACGACCACATCCCCAAGGGCGAGACCGGCGGCATCAGCGTGCTGGCGACGCGGCTGGACCTGCCCCGCACCGTCGGGCTGACGGTGGCCGAGGGCGCCTGGCTGAACGCGGGCACCGGCCGCTACCCGGCGGTCGTGCTGGGGTCGGAGGCGGCCCGGCGGCTCGGCATCGCCGAGCCGGGCGCGCAGGTCTGGCTCGGCGAGCAGTGGTTCACCGTCGTCGGGATCCTCGCCCCCGCCGACCTGGCCCCCGAGCTCGACTCGGCGGCCCTGGTCGGCTGGGACGCGGCGGCCGCGCGGCTGGGCTTCGACGGTCATCCCACCACCGTCTACGCCCGCGCCGCCAAGGACAGGGTCGAGGAGGTGCGCGACCTGCTGGCCGCCACCGCCAACCCCGAGGCGCCCAACGAGATCGAGGTGAGCCGTCCCTCGGACGCGCTGGCCGCCCAGTACGCCACCGACCAGGCGTTCACCGGGCTGCTGCTCGGCCTGGGCGGGGTGGCGCTGCTCGTCGGCGGCGTGGGCGTGGCCAACACCATGGTCATCTCGGTGCTGGAGCGCCGCGCCGAGATCGGCCTGCGCCGCTCCCTCGGCGCCACGCGCGGGCAGATCAGGCTGCAGTTCCTCACCGAGTCGCAGCTGCTGGCCGGGCTCGGCGGGGTCGGCGGCGTGGCCCTGGGGACCGTCGTCACGGCGGTGTTCGCGGTGCTCCAGGGGTGGCCGACGGTCGTCCCGGCGTGGGCGATGGCCGGGGGCGTCGCCGCCACCCTGGTGATCGGGGCGGTCGCCGGCCTGTACCCGGCGATCCGCGCGGCCCGGCTCGCCCCCACCGAGGCGCTCGCCGCCCCCTGAGCCGCTCGCCTGGCGCGCGCGGAAGCGCTCGTTTCCTACCATGACCTGCATGGAGTCGACGCGGGGGGTCATGAACGGGGGAGGAGCGCGGCCCGAGGACGGGCGCCGCGCCCTGGCCGAGCGCAACGACCGGCGCATCCGGGAGGCGGCGCGGGCGGTGTTCACCGCCGATCCCGAGGCGCCCGTCTCGGCGGTCGCCCGGCACGCGGGGGTCGGCATCAGCGCGCTCTACCGCCGGTACCGCAGCAAGGAGGATCTGCTTCAGCGGCTCGCCGACGAGGGCATGGACCGCTATCTCGCCGAGGTGGAGCGGGCGCTCGCCGACGACCGCGACCCCTGGACGGCGTTCGCCGACTTCATGCGCCGTTGCCTGGACATGGGCGCCGGGACGCTCGCCCTGCGGCTCGCGGGCGGCGTCCCGGCGACCGAGGAGATGACCGCCAAGGAGAGCCGGATGCGGGAGGCCACCGAGCGGCTCCTGGACCGGCTCAAGGAGGCGGGCGCGGTGCGCCGCGACATCGGGGCGGGCGACGTCGCCGTGGTCCTGGAGCACGTGCACGCCATCCGCGTCGGCGAGGACGAGCGCCTGCGGCGGCTGCGCCACCGCTACCTGACGTTCGTGCTGGCGGGGCTGCGGATGCCCGAGGACGTCGAGCTGCCCGGCCCCGCCCCCACCTGGCAGGAGGTGCGGGCCCGCTAGTCGGCGGCGGGCCCCGCGCCGTGTCCGCCGGGGCCCGCGGGGCCGAAGATGTCGGGGCTGTCGGCGCCCTCGGGGTCCAGGCGGGCCAGCAGCGTGCGCAGGATCTCGCGCAGCCGCAGCACGTCCTCGCGGCTGAGCGGGTCGAACAGCAGGCGCCGCACCTCCTCGACGTGCCCGGGCGCGGCCGCCTCCAGGACGGCGAAGCCCTCGTCGGTGAGCTGGGCGATCGTGGTGCGGCGGTCCTCGGGACGCTTGGTGCGCCGCACCCAGCCCGCCTCCTCCAGCCGGTTCACCGCGTGCGACAGGCGGCTCGGCGAGGAGCGGACGACCCCGGCCAGCTCCGTCATGGTCAGCGCGCGGCCCGGCGCCTCGGAGAGCATGGCCAGGATCACGTAGTAGGCGTGCGGCAGGCCCGAGTCGCGCTGCAGCTGGCGTTCCAGCGCCTCGTGCAGCAGCCGGGTCGTCCACAGGAAGGCCCGCCAGGTCTGCTGCTCTTCGGCGTCCAGCCAGCGCGTCCCGTCCTCGGCCATGGTCCCCCACCCTACCGCAATATTTGAAGGCTCAAGACTTGAAGCTTCAACTAATCGCGCCTATGCTCGCGCCAAGGCCCATCACAGTGTGAACGACGAGGGCATCGCCGGAAGGGGAGACCATGACCGCCCGGATGCCCGTGCTCTACCTCAGTCACGGCGCCCCGCCGCTGGCCGACGACGCGGTGTGGAGCGCCCAGCTCGCCCGCTGGGCCGCCGACCTGCCGCGGCCCCGCGCCGTCCTCATGGTGTCCGCCCACTGGGAGGAGGCCCCGCTCACGATCGGCGCCACCCGGACGGTGCCGCTGGTGTACGACTTCTGGGGCTTCCCCCGCCGCTACTACGAGGTGACCTACGCCGCGCCGGGCGCGCCCGACCTCGCCGACGACGTGCGCCGTCTGCTGCCCGGAGTGCACCACGATCCGGAACGGGGGCTCGACCACGGCGCCTACGTGCCGCTGAAGGAGATGTACCCGGACGCAGACATCCCCGTGCTGCAGATGTCCCTGCCCACCCTGGAGCCCGCGCGGCTGTTCGAGATCGGCCGCAGGCTGGCCCCGCTGCGCGACCAGGGGGTGCTGATCGTCGGCAGCGGCTTCACCACCCACAACCTGCGCGCGATGAGCCCCGAGCCCGACGCCGCGCCGCCCGCCTTCAGCGCCGAGTTCGACGACTGGGCCGAGCGGTCGGTCGCCGCCGGGGACATCGACGCCCTGCTCGACTTCCAGGCCAAGGCGCCCGCCGCGCACCTGGCCCACCCCCGCACCGAGCACTTCGCGCCCCTGTTCGTGGCGCTCGGCGCCGACGCCGACGCCGCGGACGGCGCGCGCGGGCGCTCGGTCATCGACGGCTACTGGTACGGGATGGCCAAGCGCTCCTTCCAGTTCGGCTGAGCGCCGGGCCCGGGGGCGGTCACCCCATGTCGGCGAAGCCGTCCCGCCAGCTGGCGATGCTCGGCTTCCACCCGAGCTCCTTGGCCTTGGCGTTGGACACCGGACGGCCGGTCGCGGCGGCGTGCCGCGCCGTCCCCGGCGTCGGGGCGCCCAGCGCCGCGCTGTAGACCGGCAGCCACTCGGCCGTCGTGGCGGGCTCGTCGTCGACGATGTTCACCGGGCCCGCGGGCCAGTCCAGCGCCGCCAGCGTGGCCGAGGCGGCGTCGTCGACGTGCACGAACGAGGTCCACGCCGGGGTCAGCCTCAGGCTGCCCGCCCGCACCCGCTCGGCGATCGCGCCGTCCGGCGCGTACCAGGTGCCCGGACCGTAGAACGCGCCGTAGCGCAGCACCACGCCGCGCGGCATGCGCGCGACCTCCCGCTCCAGCGCGGCGACGCCCTCGTACGGCCGCGCGGACGGGTCCAGCGGGTCGGTCTCCACGGCCGGACGCGTCCCCGGCACGTACAGCCAGGCGATGCTCTGCGCGATCATCACCTCCACGTCCGCGGCCAGCGCCGCGTCCACCAGGTTGCGGGTGCCCTCCATGCGCAGCCGGGAGTTGGCGTCGAAGTCCTCGTCGGCCAGGTCGGTGAGCTGGTGGATGACCACGTCCGGCCGGGCGTCCCGCACGGCCTCGCGCAGCGCGTCGGCGTCGTAGACGTCGACGACCACGGGGGTGGCGTGCTGGTCGGCGAGGGTCCGGGCGCGCTCCGGTTTCCGGGTGGTCCCGACGACCTCGTGGCCCGCCTGCACGAGCAACGGCACCAGCCGGCGACCGATGGCCCCGGTGGCGCCGGCGACAAAGATCTTCAAGGGGGGTACCTCCACGACAGTCACGCCGTTGTGGTCGTCACCACGGCAGGATAGTGCGGCATCGTCCGACGTCCCGTCCTCGCCGGTCGGACCGGTGGCCCCCGTGTCCGCCCGGCCGTCGGTTCGGTGGCTCTCCCACGTCGATGATGCGTCGTATGTCAGAGCGGCCGCGTGCACGGCACGCGGATCGATCCCAGCTTTCCAGGTATCGGCCGTTCCGGGAAGCGGGCGCGTCGACACGGGAGGAGGCGCCGCCGGAAAGGGAATGAGAGGGTGGGCGGGGAGGTGACGGCCGATGCGGATCACGCTGGTGCACGGAGACATCACCGAACAGCAGGTGGACGCCGTGGTGAACGCGGCCAACTCGTCGCTGCTCGGCGGGGGAGGGGTCGACGGGGCCATCCACCGCAAAGGCGGCCCGGAGATCCTCGAGGAATGCCGCAGGCTGCGCTCCGCCGAGTACGCCGGCGGCCTGCCGACCGGGCGGGCGGTGGCGACGACGGCCGGGCGGCTGCCCGCCCGCTGGGTGATCCACACGGTGGGGCCCGTCTACTCGGCCGCCGAGGACCGCTCGCATCTGCTGGCGTCCTGCTACCGGGAGTCGCTGCGCGTCGCCGACCGGCTGGGCGTGCGCTCGATCGCCTTCCCGGCGGTGTCGGCCGGGATCTACGGCTGGCCGGTGGAGGACGCGGCGCGCGTCGCGGTCGGGGCCGTCCGGAACACGACCACCGTGGTGGAGGACGTGCGCTTCGTGCTCTTCACCCCGGACGTCTACGCGGCGTTCGAGAAGGCCCTCAACGGCGCCTGAGCGCGGGCCGTGCCGCGTCGCCGCCCGTCTCGTCGCCCGTCTCGCCGCCCGTCCCGTCGCCGGTTCCGCCGGCGTCGGCGACCAGGGCGCGGGCGGCGGCGTAGTCGGCCTTGCCGTTGGGCAGGCGCAGGCCGCGCCGGGTGCGCACGAACGCCTTGGGGATCTTGTACCGGGCCAGGCGGCCGGCGCATCCGGCGCGCAGCTCGGCGTCGTCCGGGCCGTCGCCGTCCACCCGCAGGACGGCGACGATCTCGGTGCCCCACCGTTCGCTGGGCCGCCCGACGACCAGCGCGTCCCGCACGCCCGGCAGGGTGCGCAGCACCCCCTCCACCTCCTCGGCGAACACCTTCTCCCCGCCGGTGTTGATGGTGGTGGCCTCGCGTCCGTGCACCTCGACCCGGCCGTCGGCCAGCAGGCGGGCCCGGTCGCCGGGGATGACGACGCGTTCGCCCTCCACGACGCGGAAGGTCGCCGCGGTGCGCTCCGGGTCGTTGAGGTAGCCGAGCGGGAGCGCGCCGGTCTTGGCCAGCCAGCCCAGCTCGTCCTCGCCGGGGGACAGGCGGCGGGTGCGGTCGGCGCTCAGCACCCGCGCGTCCGGCCGCGGGACGAACGGGCCGTCCGACGCGCCCCGCCGGGTGACCTGGAAGCCGGACTCGGACGAGCCGAGCACGTCCACGATCCGCACGTGCGGCAGCCGCTCCTGCAGCCGCCGCGCGACGTCGGGGCTGATCGCGGCGGCCGAGTTCAGCAGCGTGCGCAGCTCGGGCAGGTCGACGCCGCCGCGCTCCAGCTCCTCCAGGATGGGGCGGGCGAACGCGTCGCCGACCACCGGCATCCGGGTGACGCGCTCGCGCGCCGCGGTGGCCACCAGGTCGGCGGCGTCCAGCCCGTCGACCCGGCCGGGGAACACCACGCAGCCGCCGGCGATCCAGGCGCCCAGCGCCGTCCACGTCCCGCCGCCGTGCATGAGCGGCGGCCCGACCAGCACCCGGTCGCGGGAGCGCGTCGCCCGCTCCACGGCCTCGTCCAGGTCGGTGATGGGCGTGCCGTCGCGGCGGGCCAGGCCGAGCGGGCCGGTCATCAGGTCGCCGATCCGCCACAGCACGCCCTTGGGCAGCCCGGTCGTCCCGCCGGTGTAGAGGATGTGCAGGTCGCCGGGGTCGGGGCGGACGCCTTCGAGCGGGCCGGCGGGCGCCTCGGCCAGCGCCGTCTCGTAGTCGAGCGCGCCGGGCAGCAGGCGTTCGCCGGACGCGTCGGGCACCTGGATGAGCAGCGCGGGGCGTTCGATCCGTTCGAGCACGCGCGCGATGACGTCGGCGAAGCACGCGTGGTACATGACGGCGCGCGGCCGGGCGTCGCCGAACAGCTGCGCCAGCTCGTCGTCGACGTACCGGTAGTTGACGTTGAACGGCGCCACGCGGGCCTTGTGCGCGGCCAGCAGCCCCTCCAGGTACGCGGGCCCGTTGTGCAGGTAGAGCGCCAGATGGTCGTGCGGCGACTCCCACGGCCGGGTCGCCGTCCCGTGGACGCCGAGGCCGTGGGCGTGCAGGACGTGCGCCAGGCGGCGGGTCCGCTCGGCCACCTCGGCCCAGGTCCGCCTCCCGCCCCGCCACACCACGCACTCCCGGTCGGGCACCGCGGCGGCGATGGCCTCGTGGAGGGTCGCAAGGTCCAGCTGCGGCATCGGCACTCCTTCGCGTCGCGCTCACGGAGTACCGTAACCGAATACTTACCGAATTCGGTTCGGCGGAGCGGGGGCGCTCAGCGGCCCGCGCCGCTCGCCGCCCGCGCGCCCCGGTCGACGGTCTCCAACCGCGTCGTACCCTCGCCGATCCGGAAGGTGCGCAGCGTCAGCAGCTCCGGCGTCTCCGCCGAGCGGATCGACCGCACCGCCTTCATCGTGGCCGTGATCCCCGACGGGGTGACGTCCATGACCACGTAGCCGTGCGCCGCCGAGTTGAAGTACTCCAGGTGCGGGTTGCTGCCGCGCAGCGCCCACGTCAGGTCCGCCTCCGGCGGCACCAGCCACCCGCCCTGCCCGAACGTCGCCATCTCCGTCAGGTTGGACGAGGTGACCGAGCCGCCCAGCAGGCTGACCCCGACCGGCGGCTGCGCCGGGTCGTCGAAGTCCGGCCGCAGGTACCCGGCGCCGAACGAGTGCAGGTCACCGGTGATGGTGACGAAGTTCGCCACGTCCCGGAACGCCGACAGGATCCGCTCGCGCTCGACCGGGAACCCGTCCCACTGGTCCATGTTCAGGAACACCTCCAGGCGCCCGCCGAGCGCCGAGCGGCCCTGGTAGCGCGCCTTGACCTGCGGGAACAGCCGCCCGATGTACAGGTCGAGCAGCTTGAGCTGCATGCACATCACCTGGTTGCCCCACACCTTCCAGGTGGCGGTGGACGAGGTGACCTGGTCGATGAACCAGTCGCGCTGCCGGGCGCCGAGCATCGTGCGCGACGGGTCCAGCCGCTCGGCGCAGCCCGGCGTCAGGTAGCGGTCGAAGAACTCGCGCAGGCCGCACGGCGGCCCGCTGCGGTAGGTGCGCTCGTCCGTCAGCACCAGGTCCATCAGGTCGCCGAACCGCAGCGTCCGGTAGATCGTGAGGGCGTCCAGCGGGCCGCCGGACGGGTCGAACCGGGCGCCCGCCGTGGAGTACTCCGACCACGCCCGCACCGCCGCCAGCTTCCGGTCCGGGGCGTAGTTGGCCTGCTCGTCCTCGGTGTCGGTGTCGTACGCCCCGTAGCAGTCGTTGGCGAACTCGTGGTCGTCCCAGATCTGGATCATCGTGAAGCGCTCGTGCAGGCGCTGCAGGTCGGGGTCCGACCGGTACACCTTGTAGAGCGCGCGGTAGTCGTCCAGGGTCTCGGCGCGGGTGCGGCCGCTGGGCAGCTCGATGGTGCGCACCTGGGCGTTCTGGAAGCTGGGATCGCCCGTGGTCTCGTAGATGTAGTCGCCGAGGTGGACGATGAAGTCGACGTCCTCCTCGGCCAGGTGCCGCAGCGCCGTGTAGTAGCCGTTGGTGTAGTCCTGGCACGAGATGTAGCCGAAGCGCAGGCCGCTCAGGGACGCGCCGGGCGCGGGCAGCGTGCGGAATCGGCCCGTCCGGCTCGCGGTGCCGCCGACGATGAACCGGTAGTGGTACGTCCGCCACGGTTTCAGCGCCTGGGCGGCGACCCGCACCTTGACCGTGAAGTCGCGGCTCTCCTCCGCCGTGGCCACGCCCCGCACCAGCGGGCTCGCGAACGCCGGGTCGGCCGCGATCTCGTACGCCACGGTCGGCGTCGCCCGCGCCACGTCCGGCGCGACCCGCGTCCACAGCACCGCCCCGTCCGGCGCCGGGTCGCCCGACGCCACGCTCTGCGGGAACACCTCCTCGGCCCGCCGCCCGCCGCGGATCTGGAACAGCCGCGCCACCGCGTCGGGGCCGCCGGCCTCGGCGGGCACCGCCTCGCCCACCGACCACGTCACGGCCGCGGCGAACGACAGACCGAGGAACGAACGGCGGGACACCCGAGTCACGGCGACCTCCGCGGGGATCGAGGACCTTGATCGACGCAACCCTGACGGTGACGGACGAGCACCCGGTAATCAACAACCCTCGGCCAGGCGGCGTGGCCGGAACCGGCAACCGACACGGCACAATCACTGGGTGACCCCCCGCACGACCAAGCCCCGGGGCGAGGTCACCCGGGGCACCACCGCCCCCAACCGGCTCCGCCGCGTGGACCGCTGGATCGCCGCCACCCAGACCGGCCCGCTGCGCACCGGCGCGCGTCCTCTCGTCGTCGACCTCGGGTACGGCGCGTCCCCCGTCACGACGGTCGAGCTCTACACGCGCCTCCGGCGGGTCTCCCCGCATGTGGACGTCACCGGCATCGAGATCGAACCGGCCCGCGTCGCCGCCGGGCTGGCCTTCCTCGAGGCCGCGCCCGGCCGCTACGACGGCCTGTCCTTCCTGCACGGCGGCTTCGAACTGCCCGTCGACCGGCCGCCCGTGCTCGTCCGCGCCTTCAACGTGCTGCGGCAGTACGACGAGGCCGCGGCCTGGCGGGCGTGGGACGAGCTGGGCGCGCGCCTGGCCCCCGGCGGCGTGCTGGTCGAGGGCACCTGCGACGAGATCGGCCGCCGCGCCGTCTGGGTGGCCCTGCGCGAGGGCCGCCCCCGCACGATCACCTTCGCCGCCCACGTGCCGTCGCTGGAACGCCCCTCCGACCTCGCCGAACGCCTCCCCAAGACCCTGATCCACCGCAACGTGCCCGGGGAGCGCGTGCACGCGCTGCTCACCGACTTCGACCGCTGCTGGGCGACGGCCGCGCCGTACTCGGTGTTCGGCCCCCGCGTCCGGTGGATCGAGGCCGTCCGCCTCCTCGCCCGCACCCACCCCGTCCTCACCAGCCCGCCCTACGGCGGCCGGGCGCGCTGGCGCCTCGGCGAGGTCACCCTCCCCTGGCACACCGTCGCCCCCGCCGCCTGACGCCGCGCGGCGATCCGCGCGCCGACGTCGGCCTTGCGCGCGGCGCCGGCGTGCGTCCACCCGCGTGCGCGGACGACCGGGGGGCGGGGCGTGCGCCGAGGCGTCAGACGCGGTGCACCTTGTGGGCGGTGGCCTGGACGCGGGGCTGGACGTCGATGCGGTCGATGTTGACGTGCGACGGGCGGGTCACCACCCAGGCCACACAGTCGGCCACGTCCTCGGCGACCAAGGGCTCCGGCACGCCCTCGTACGGCTGCTTCGCCCGCTCCGCGTCGCCGCGGAAGCGCACCAGGGAGAACTCCTCCGTCTTCACCAGGCCCGGCGCGATCTCCGTCACCCGCACCGGCTCGGCCACCAGCTCCAGCCGCATGACCTCGTTGACGGCGTACGCGGCGGACTTGGCGGCGTTGTAGCCGGCGCCGCCCTCGTACGGCTGGTGCGCGGCCAGCGAGGTGATGTTCACCACGTGCCCGTCGCCGCTGGCGATCAGCTTGGGCAGCAGCGCCTTGGTGACCCGCAGCAGCCCCAGCACGTTGACGTCGTACATGCGGGCCCAGTCGGCGGGGTCGGCCTCGGCCACCGGCTCCAGCCCGATCGCGCCTCCGGCGTTGTTGACCAGCACGTGGCACTCGTCGACCGCCGCGGCCAGGGCGTCCACCGACTCCTGCGAGGTCACGTCCAGGGTGACCGCGGCCGCCCGCCCGGCGCCCGGCACGTTCTCGGCGATCTCCTTGGCCAGGGCGTCCAGCCGGTCGCGCCGCCGGGCCGCGAGCACCACGTGGAACCCTTCGGCGGCCAGCCGCCTGGCCGTGGCCGCCCCGATACCGCTGCTTGCTCCGGTCACTACCGCCGTCTTGCGCATGCCCCCAGCTTTCCAGGCGCGTCCCCGGCGCGTCATCGTGGAGTGAGACCGATCACGCACGGGGGCGCCGCCGCGGGGCGGGCGGCGGGAACACCGGAAGCGGTGATTAGGTTGCACTACCGGAGGTGGTGTCCGGTGCCGCGTCGAATCAACCGGGTTGCGACGATCTGTGTTCACACGTCCCCGCTCGACCAGCCCGGGACCGGAGACGCGGGCGGCATGAACGTCTACGTCGTGGAGGTCGCCAAACGGCTCGCGGCCCGCGGCGTCGAGGTCGACGTCTTCACCCGCGCCACCTCCCGCGCCCTCCCGCCCGTCGTCGAACTGGCCCCCGGCGTGCTCGTGCGCAACGTCGTCGCCGGGCCGTTCGAAGAGCTGGAGAAGACCGAGCTGCCCCGCTACCTGTGCGGCTTCACCAGCGAGGTGCTGCGCGCCGAGGCCGACCACGATCCCGGCCACTACGACCTCCTGCACACCCACTACTGGCTGTCCGGGCAGGCCGGCTGGGCCGCCAAACGCCGGTGGGGCGTGCCGCTGGTGCACTCGATGCACACCATGGCCAAGGTCAAGAACGCCGCGCTGGCCGACGGCGACACGCCCGAGCCGCGCGAACGCGTCCTCGGCGAGGAGCAGGTCGTGCAGACCGCCGACCGGCTCGTCGCCAACACCGCCAAGGAGGCCAGGGAGCTCACCGGCCTGTACGGCGCGTCGCCGTCCCGCGTCGAGGTCGTGACGCCCGGCGTGGACCTGTCGGTGTTCCGGCCCGGCGCCGCGCTGACCCGCGGCCTGCCGCCGCATCGCAGCGCGGCGGCCCGGCGCCGCCTCGGACTGCCGCGCGACGCGTACGTGCTGCTGTTCGTCGGCCGGATCCAGCCGCTCAAGGCGCCGGACGTGCTGCTGCGCGCCGCCGCGCGGATGCTCGAGGACGATCCGCGGCTGCGCGGCCGGCTGGTCGTCGCGGTGGTCGGCGGGCCCAGCGGCAGCGCCCGGTGCCGCCCCGAAGGCCTGCACGCCCTGGCCGCCGAGCTGGGGCTCACCGACGTGGTGCGCTTCGAGCCGCCCCGCCCGCAACCGGAGCTGGCCGACTGGTACCGGGCCGCGGACGTCACCGTCGTCCCCTCGCACAACGAGTCGTTCGGCCTGGTGGCGGTCGAGTCGCAGGCGTGCGGCACGCCCGTGGTCGCCGCCGCCGTCGGCGGGCTGTGCACGGCCGTGCGGGACGGGGAGTCCGGCGTCCTCGTCTCCGGGCACGACCCCGCCGACTACGCCGCCGTCCTGCGCCGCCTGTACGACGAGCCCCGCCTGCACGCCCGCCTGGCCCGCGGCGCCGTCCGGCACGCCCAGCGCTTCGGCTGGGACGCCACCGTGGACCGCCTGCTGGAGGTGTATACCGGTGCACTGTCCACGTTCTCCACGTCCCGGGTCCCCGCCGGGGTGACGGTGTGAGGGAGCCGCGGCGACGCGGGAGCGAGGAGCGAGGCGGCGCCGGGACGGGGCCGCGCAGGCGAGTGGGAGGCAGAGCATGACCGGCGGTTCCGATCCGGTTTCGGTGATCGAGGAGACGCTGCGGGCGGCGGAGCTCGAGTACGAGGTGCCGCGCGAGGGCGCGTTCTTCGTCAAGCTGCCCGGCCGGCACAAGCTCGCCACCATGACGTGGCTCATCGTGGGCGACCACAGCCTGCACGTCGAGGCGTTCTTCTGCCGCCGCCCCGACGAGAACCACGCCGAGTTCTACCGCTTCCTGCTGGAGCGCAACGGCCGCATGTACGGGGTGAGCTTCGCCCTGGACCAGATCGGCGACGTCTACCTGGTGGGCCGCGTCCCGCTGGGCTCGGTCACCCCCGAGGAGATCGACCGGCTGCTCGGCTGCGTGCTGACCTACTCCGACGACAACTTCGACAAGGCGCTGGAGCTCGGCTTCAAGACCTCCATCCAGCGCGAGTGGGACTGGCGGGTCAAGCGCGGCGAGAGCCTGGCCAACCTGCGCGCCTTCGCCTCCTTCGCCGACCCGGCGAACCGCGACCCGAGCTGACGCCCCGTTCACACGGGGTGGATAAGCTTCGGTGCCATGGCGACCCTGGTACTGCTGCGGCACGGCGAAAGCGTCTGGAACGCGGAGGGGCTGTTCACCGGCTGGGTGGACGTCGACCTGTCCGCCAAGGGCGAGAGCGAGGCCACCAAGGGCGGCGACCTGCTGCTCGACGCCGACATCACCCCTGACGTCGTGCACACCTCGCTGCTCAAGCGGGCGATCCGCACCGCCAACATCGCGCTGGACGTGGCCGACCTGCTGTGGATCCCGGTGCGCCGGTCCTGGCGGCTCAACGAGCGGCACTACGGCGCCCTGCAGGGCAAGAACAAGGCGCAGACGCGCGAGAAGTACGGCGAGAAGCAGTTCATGATCTGGCGACGCTCCTACGACACCCCGCCGCCGCCGATCAAGGACGACGACCCGCTGTCGCAGGTGAACGACCTGCGCTACGCGCACCTGCCGTCCGAGCTGATCCCGCGCACCGAGTGCCTGGCCGACGTGGTGGACCGGCTGCTGCCGTACTGGTACGACGCGATCGTCCCGGACCTGGCCGCGGGCCGCACCGTCCTGGTCGCCGCGCACGGCAACTCGCTGCGCGCCCTGGTCAAGCACCTGGACAACATCTCCGACGAGGACATCGTCGGGCTCAACATCCCGACCGGCATCCCGCTGGTGTACGAGCTCGACGACGACTTCGCCCCGCTCAAGCGCGGCGGCGAGTACCTCGACCCGGAGGCGGCCAAGGCCGCCATCGAGGCCGTCAAGAACCAGGGCAAGTGACCGCCCGCCCGGCGGCGGGCCCGACAGGAGAAGGCCCTCTCCCCGCCCGGGCGGGAAGAGGGCCGCACACCCCCGGGTGACGTCCGTCAGACGTCGACGATCTCTTCGGCCCGCTGACCGGTCACCATGTAGACGACGTTCTCGGCCACGTGCACGGCGTGGTCGGCGAAGCGCTCGAAGTACCGGCCCGCCAGGGTGATGTCCACGGCGGGCTCGACGCCGTGCGTCCACTTGGGCGACAGCAGCACGTCGAACAGCCTGCGGTGGAGCCGGTCCATGGCGTTGTCGTCCTCGTCCAGCTCCAGGCCCATCCGCACGTCCCGCGCCGCGATCACGCTGCCGGTCTTGGCGATCATGCGTTCGGCGATCTGGCCCATCTCCAGCACGGTGGCCTGCAGCTCCGGCGGCACCGCGGACTCGGGGTGGCGGCGCCGCGCCGTCTTGGCGATGTGCACCGCCAGGTCGCCCATCCGCTCCAGGTCCCCGCTCATCCGCAGCGCGGTGATCAGCGTGCGCAGGTCCCCGGCCACCGGCTGCTGCCGGGCCATCAGGTCGAACACCGTCTCCTCGATCTCCGCGTCGATCTTGTTGACCTGCTCGTCGGCGCCGATGACCTCCTCCGCCAGCCGCAGATCGGCGTCCAGCAGGGCGGTCACCGCGCGGGCCATCGCGGAACGGACCAGCCGGGTCATCTCCACCAGCTTGTCCGAAAGGCCGTCGAGCTCCTCGTGGTAGAGGTCGCGCACTGGGCAGTTCCTCGCGTTTCAGGCGTGATCACGGCGGGGACGGGAAAGCGGGCGGCCGAGAACGGATCCGCCCACGCAAGCAGCCTGGCCCACGGGCATGAACGTTCCCGAATGCCCAGGTGAACATTGGGAGAACGCCGCCGCGTCGGGTACCCCCGCACTGTCTGACAGGCGTCAATGACACTTACGATCCGGAGTGTGGAGGTGGAGATTGTCGCTGGTCTGGCCGCGCTCGCGGGCCTGGCGATCGGGCTCGCGACGGGATTGGCGGTGCGCGTGAGCGAACGGGCCCAGCACGTTCCCCCGCCGGCGGCCCCGCAGAGCGCGCTGCCGCCGGGCGCGGCCTCGGTCCTCAGCGTCCTGCGCTCCTCGGCCGTGGTCGTGGACGCCGAGGACCGCGTGGTGCGGGCCAGCTCGGCCGCTCGGGCGTTCGGCCTGGTCAGCGGAGACCGCCTCATGGTCGACGAGGTCCTGGCGATGGCCCGCCTGGTGCGCCGCGACGGCGAGATCCGCGAGACCGAGATCCAGATCGGCCCGTCCCGGGGACGCGGCCGCGGCGACGGCCGCTGGTTCGCCGTGCGGGTGGCCCCGCTCGGCTCGCAGGGCCTGGTGCTGGTGCTCGCCGAGGACCTGACCGAGATGCGCCGCGTCGAGGCGATCCGGCGCGACTTCGTCGCCAACGTCAGCCACGAGCTCAAGACGCCGGTCGGCGCGCTGTCGCTGCTGGCCGAGACGGTGGAGAGCGCCGCCGACGACCCCGAGGCCGTGCGCCGCTTCGCCGGGCGCATGCAGCAGGAGTCGGTGCGGCTGACCAACCTCGTCCACGACCTGATGACGCTGTCGCGCATCCAGGGCGACGAGCCGCTGCCCGAACTGCGCCCGGTCTCCCTGGACAAGGTGATCGCCGAGGCGATGGACCGCAGCCAGATCAAGGCCGGCGCCAGGAACATCGAGCTGACCGGCGGCGGAGAGCGCGGCCTCACCGTGCGCGGCGACGAGGAGCTGCTGGTCACCGCGCTGCGCAACCTCATCGACAACGCCATCGTCTACAGCCCCGACAACACCCGCGTCGCGGTGGCCACCCGCCGCTGCGACGACCGGCGGCACGTGGAGATCACCGTCACCGACCAGGGCATCGGCATCCCCGAGAGCGACCTGGAACGGATCTTCGAGCGGTTCTACCGGGTCGACCCGGCCCGCTCCCGCCAGACCGGCGGCACCGGCCTCGGGCTGGCCATCGTCAAGCACGTCACCACCAAGCACGGCGGCGAGGTGACCGTCTGGAGCAAGGAGGGCTCCGGGTCGACCTTCACCATCCGGCTGCCGCTGCTGGACGGGGCGCCCGCCGCGCAGGGCGGCGCCGGCGCGGGCGGCGGCGTCCACGGCGGCCCGCTCCGGGGCGGCCCCCGCGTGAGCGCGCGCCGGCCGACGCCCGCCGACGACGGCTCCATCGTGTACCCGACCCCACCGAACCCGGAGGGCCCGGCATGGACGTGACGGCGACCGCCCTCTCCGCCGTACCGGACCGCCCGCCCGCCCACGGACCCGCCCAAGACAACGCCCGGGAGGCAACACCGTGACCCGCGTGCTCGTCGTGGAAGACGAGGAGTCGTTCAGCGACGCACTCTCCTACAACCTGCGCAAGGAGGGCTTCGAGGTCGCCGTGGCGGCCACCGGCCCCGACGCGCTGGACCTCTTCGAACGCAACGGCGCCGACCTGGTGCTGCTCGACCTGATGCTGCCCGGACTGCCCGGCACCGAGGTCTGCCGCGAGCTGCGCGCCAAGTCCAACGTCCCCGTGATCATGCTGACCGCCAAGGACAGCGAGGTCGACAAGGTCGTGGGGCTGGAGCTGGGCGCCGACGACTACGTGACCAAGCCGTTCTCCACCCGGGAGCTGATCGCCCGCATGCGGGCGGTGCTGCGCCGCCAGGGCGACGTCGAGGACACGGCTCCCGCGGTGCTGGAGGCCGGGCCGGTGCGCATGGACGTGGAACGCCACGTCGTCACCGTCAACGGGGCGCCGGTCCAGCTGCCGCTCAAGGAGTTCGAGCTGCTGGAGGTGCTGCTGCGCAACGCGGGCCGGGTGCTGACCCGCATGCAGCTCATCGACCGCGTGTGGGGCGCCGACTACGTGGGCGACACCAAGACCTTGGACGTCCACATCAAGCGGCTGCGCGCCAAGATCGAGGAGACGCCGTCGCAGCCCCGCCACATCGTCACCGTCCGCGGTCTCGGCTACAAGTTCGAGCCCTGATCCCCGCGATCGCTCGGGCGTCCGCCGACACGACGGGAACGGCCCGTACGGTGATCACCGTACGGGCCGTCGCGCGTTCCGTGCGCCCCGGAGACGTCTTCTCAGGGCCGGGCGGCGATCAGTGGCCGCCGTCCGCCGCCGGGCTCTCCGGAGCCTTCGTGGAGGTCTCCCGCTCGGCGCCGGCGGGCGTCGCCTCGCCGCTCGGGGCGGCGTCGGCGTGCTCGCCCGCGGTCGGAGTGGCGCCGGCGCCCTCGCCCGCGGTCGGGGTGGCGGTGGCGCCGGGAGCCGGGGAGCCGCCCGACACCGGGGCGTAGGTGCTGAACTCGCCCTGCTGCGCCACGACCGGCACGTTGAGGCGGATGCTGCCCGCGTGCTTGAACCGCAGCGTCACCTGCAGCACCTCGCCGCCGATCAGCCGCCGGTTCAGACCGGTCAGCACCACGAGGGGGCCGCGACCGCCCGGCGCGGGCGTCGCGTCGGCCGCGCCGGGCGCGGTGGTCTGCGCGGCGCCCGTCTGCTGACCGGCGGACGGCGTCGGCGAGGGCGACTTCTCGCCCTGCGGGGTCACGGTGGCGCGGGGCGTGGCCGTCGGCGACGCGGCGTCGCCCTCCTTCGTCGTCGTCGGGCTCGCGCTCGGACTCGCCTCGCCGCCCTCCTTGCGCTCGCCGGACGACCCCGGCTCGGCGGTGCCGGTCGGGCGGGCGGGGGAGCCCTCCTGCGCGCCGCTCAGCGTCACGGCCGTGGTCGTGCCGTCCTCCTGCGCGGCGGGCAGCACGACGGCGTCGCCCGCGATGCGCGCCTGCGCGAACGCCGGGGAGGAGACCTCGATCAGGCTGTCCTCCCGGCCCCGGACCTGGTTGATGATCGTGGCGTACAGCGGCACCGAGCTGCCCGGGTCGAACTGCATGTTGGGCCGGGGGCCCAGCAGGAACATGTTGCGGATGTCGACCTGCGGGGACGCCGCCCCCTTGGGCACCGAGGCGTTGACGCCTTCGGTCAGCTGGGTGGGCGCGGCGGTCTGGGGCTCCCTGCCTGCGCCGCAGCCGGAAAGCACCGGCGCGATGGCGACGGCACCCGCGATGGCGAGTGCGACCATTCGACGGCTGTCTCGGATCACGGCGTCGTTACTCCTCGCGAAAGGGCGTCTGGAAGACGTGGCGGTGTTGCGCGCAGGGGACGGCCCCGCACCCCCGGGGGTACGGGCGGCGCGGCAGTGCCAGGGGAAGCGTAGCGAGGTCTCGCAGGTGACTGCGTTCTGGGGGTGCATTCCGCGCGGATCGGCCACGTGAACGCCAGGTCGCCGCGCGTCCGCCGCGGCGCCGGCTAGGCCAGGGACTTGATCTTCTCGGTCAGCTCCGGACCGGGCCGCGGCTCGTGCAGCACGTCGGTGACCACGCCGTCCGGCGCGACGAGGATGGCGGTGGGCACGGCGCGCGGCGCGGCCTGCGTCCCGTGGGGGCTCGCCGTGGGGCTCGCGCCCGGACTCGTGGACGGCACGGGCGGCGCGTAGGTGTCCGCCAGGACGTTGTCCGGATCGTCCACCAGCAGCGCCGTGCCGTGGTGGGCGGCCCCGGCCAGCGCGCGCAGCCGCCGGATCGCCTCCTCGGGATCGGTCTTGTCGCCGCGGCGGTCGGTGACGAGCCAGAAGCGCAGCTCGAACTCCTGGGTGCGGGCCGCCAGCTCGGCCACCAGCCGCTCGCAGCCGCAGTTCGGCGGCACCACGGCGATCACCCCGGGGCGCAGGTCCCGCAGCGGGACGGAGACGCGCTCACGGCCGATCAGGGACACCCGGGCGTCCGGAAGGAACCCGCCGATCCGGCCCGGGGACGCCGTCGGGTGCGGCGCCAGCATGGGGATGCTGGGGCGCGGCGCCGGACGAGGACCGAACGCCGTCATGAGCACCCCGCTCACCAGGGCGATCAGCAGCGCCAGCGCGATGATCGGGATCGCCGGGCCGTAGCGGGTGAAGGGCCGGGCCAGCCGCCGCATCCGCTCGCGGCGCCGCCGCTGGCGCTCCTCGCGCCGGTAGGCGATGACGTCGCGGTCGAGTTCGCGGGCGTCGTCGGGCACCACGACGTCGACGGGGGGCAGTCCGTAGTCGTCGGGCTCGGGGTCGCCGTCTGGCCTCACGCCGCACCTCACATCCTCGGTCGCCGCGTCCCGGACGCACGCCCGTGCGGAGCGCCCGCCCTGGTGCCCCATTTCTTCCGTGTCGGGCGCTTCGTACCCGCGCAGCCCGGCATGCTCACCTCCCAGTATGAGCCGCCCGGGTCGAGACGTCAGAGGGCGCCCGGCGCCGTCCGCGCCCGGCGCTCTCCGAAGCGCTGGTCGGGTGCGCGGACTCGGTCGCGGGGAGGCCGCTTCTGTGTTTCGCTCGGGGTATGGACCCCGTCATGCACCTTTCACGGTCTTTGTCAAGACCCCAATTAAGGGCTTGACCTGCGCATTTGTCCTTAAGGTCGGTGCGGCCACCGACGGGTCCGTGCTACCCTTGTTCTAGCGGAAGGGGTACTTGTCACATGACTTTCCAGGTCGGCGACACCGTCGTCTACCCCCACCATGGGGCTGCTCGGATCGAGGCCATCGAGACTCGCACCATCAAGGGTGAGGAAAAGACCTATCTGGTCTTGAAGGTCGACAAGGGCGACCTGACAGTGCAGGTTCCAGTGGAGAACGTCGAGGAGGTCGGCGTTCGCGACGTCGTGGGCCAGGAAGGCCTGGAGAAGGTGTTCGAAGTCCTGCGGGCACCTTACACCGAAGAGCCGACCAACTGGTCGCGGCGTTACAAGGCGAACCTCGAGAAGCTCGCCTCCGGCGACGTCAACAAGGTCGCGGAGGTCGTCCGCGATCTCTGGCGCCGCGACAAGGAGCGCGGTCTGTCGGCCGGTGAGAAGCGCATGCTGGCCAAGGCTCGGCAGATCCTGGTCAGCGAACTGGCGCTGGCCGAAAAGACCAACGAGGACAAGGCTGAAGCCCTGCTGGACGAGGTGCTGGCCAGCTGACCGCGAAGATTCCACGGGTGGGCGTCGGAACCGACGTCCACCCGTTCGCTTCAACGGATCGGCCGATGCGGCTCGCCGGGCTGGAATGGCCCGGCGAGGGGCCGGGCCTCGCCGGTCACTCCGACGGCGACGTGGCCGCGCACGCCGCGTGCGACGCGCTGCTGTCGGCCTGCGCCCTGGGGGACCTCGGCGCCGTGTTCGGCACCGACGACCCCCGCTGGTCCGGCGCGTCCGGCGTGGACCTGCTGCGCGAGGTGGCGCGCCGCGTCGACGAGGCCGGCTACGCGATCGGCAACGTCGCCGTCCAGGTGATCGGCAACCGCCCCAAGGTCGGCCGCCGCCGCGCCGAGGCCGAGAAGACCCTCTCCGAGGCGCTCGGCGGCGCCCCGGTCAGCCTGTCGGCCACCACCACCGACGGCCTCGGGCTCACCGGCCGCGGCGAAGGCCTGGCCGCCATCGCCACCGCCCTCGTCCTCCCTCAGCCCTGACGTCGGCCCGGGCCCGCCCCGACGCCGAGGCCGACGCGGACGCCGCCGTCGGCGCCGAGCGCCGACGGCAGCCGTCGTGTGCAGCAACGCGCCCGCGTGAGCAAGTCGCCTGCGCGTCCCGTCACGCTCGCAGCCAATCAATAACGCCGAAGACGGCCAGCCGCCCCCGGGCCGTCGCCGGCAGGCGTCGTAGACGACGAGCGCGCCTCGCAGGTGACCGCCGACAGGATCGGCCCGGCGCCGATGAGGTCCGCACGTCCAGGATTGCCGTCGGCTGACCCGTTCACGCCGCAGGCATGAGCCGCCCTGTGCCCCGAGAGGGCGGGCTCCATGTGCCGTGGGGCGTGCCGCGGCGGGGAGACGTCGGCACGGTCACCCCTGGCACGGCAAGGTGCCCTGCATCCTGGTACTGCTCGCGCCCGACCCGGCTCAAGCCGATGGCGGTGGGGCGCCCCCCGGGCCGTCGGCGGCGGGCGTGGAGCGACGAGGCGCACCACAAGGAAGCGAATGACGCCCCACGGCGCCGAACATGTCCGGGTGCTCGAGCACCAATCGGGCCCGGCTGAGCGGGGCGGTGTGATGCTCGATCGCCTCAGTCGTTCCGTTCGCTGTCGCCGGGCGGGGTGGGGGAGCTGCGGAGCGAGCCGGACGGCGGGTTCCAGTCCCAGATGGGCATGTCGTCGGCGCGGTCCGCGTCGTCGTCCGGCCCGGCGTCCCCGGCGGGCGCGGGCGTGTGCGCGGGGATGAGGGGCTCGTCTCCGGCGTCGGGGTCTTCGGCGCGGTCGACGGGAACGAGCTCGGTGTCCTCGTCCACGGGCAGCGGGATGTCCGGACGCGTCGTCTTCGTCCCCGACTCGTCGCGGCCGCGGACGGGCTCGTCCTCAAC
The DNA here is from genome assembly GCA_003001795.1 of Actinomadura viridilutea. Lineage (GTDB taxonomy): Bacteria > Actinomycetota > Actinomycetes > Streptosporangiales > Streptosporangiaceae > Spirillospora > Spirillospora viridilutea. The sequence continues at coordinate 259,041 of PVNI01000009.1, forward strand.
GGGCGCCGTCGCGGGTTCGTCCCGAGGCACGAGCGCGGGTTCTGCGGGCACAGACTCGAGCGGCTCGGTCGCAGGAGGCTCGTCGTCGGCGGGCGCTGCGGGCTCGGGCAGGGCGGGAGCCGGAACGACTGCGGGAGCGGGTTCGGGAGCGGGTTCGGGTTCGGGGGCGGGAGCGCCTGTGCCGGCGACCTTGGGACGGTGCTCGGCGGTGCGGAGGCGGCGGACCATGGTGAGCCACAGCCACACGCCCACGATCAGCATGACGTGGGGTGCGACGGCGACGCCCGCGCGCAGCTGGTCGTCCGGCAGCGACGCCAGGCCCCACACGGCGCGCTGCACGCCGACCGCGGCCATGCCCGCCAGCAGGGCCGCCAGCAGCGCCCACCGGACCAGCCGCGACCACCAGCGCGCGTGCCGCGCGACGACCAGGGACAGGATGACCACGACCACCAGCACGTCGGTCATGACCGGGTACGCCCACGCCCAGCGGCGCGGCACGCGCCCGGCGACGGCGAGGTCGCGCAGCACGTCGTAGGTGAGGACGAAGGCGCACGCGGCGAGCGCGGCGACGGCCAGGCCGGCGGTCGCGGCGAGCAGCCTTCGCGGCGCCGCGCCGCGGGGGGCGTCCGGCGGGCCGGGGTGATCAGTGGGCATGTGGGCTCGTCTCGGGGGCGTCTCGGGCGTTCCGGGGTACACGTACAGACCGGTCCGGCAGGAGCCGGTCGCCTTCTATCTTCGCGACCATCAGCGCGAACTGGGTGTGTCACACGCGGGGAGGGCCGTTATGGGCGACACGTACCTCAGCGATATGGGGGCATCCGTTTAAAAGAGTCGCCGCGCGCGCCGCAGGTTCGCGGCCACCACTGGCCGCGTGGGACGGCTCCGTACGGCGAATCGTTTCCGACATGGCGGGGTAGGCGGGATTTGTGCCCTTCCCCTCGTCCGTCATGGAGCAGGCGGCCCAGCGGCGGCTCGGCGAACCGATCCGCGCGTTCGACACCCGCGGCGCCCGGCGTCGCGCGCTGGTGCGGCCGGCCCTCCTGGCGCTGGGCGTCGTCGCGTTCGCCGCGCTGGCCGTCGCGGGGTTCGCGAGCGGGCGGCCGTGGCCGGGGGCGCTGGCCGCGTCGTCGGCCGTCGTCTGCCTGGGCGGCGCCGTCTCGACCTTCCGCGCGCACGCCGGGCTCCTGGGCCGCACCGGCGTCCCCGGAGCCGTCTACCTGTTCGTCCACGGGCTCGCGGTGGACGACGGGAAGGCCCTGGGGATCCACCGCTGGGACGAGGTGACCGCCGTGACCGTGTCCGGGGTGCGGGCGGCGCCGGGGGCGCGCACCCGGTGGCGGGTGACGGTCACGGTGGCCGGGGAACGCGACCTCGTCCTCGGCGACGGCACACCGGACGCGGGCGTGCTCGGCGAGATCGTGTCGGCGGAGGTGACCGCGCGCGCCGTGCCCCGCCTCATGGCCGCCGTGGAGTCACGGGAGCGCGTGCGGCTCGGACCGTTCGTGCTCGGCCCGGACGGGATCGAAAAGGACGGCGACACGCTGGCCTGGCAGGCCCTCGACGAGGCGGGCATCGACGACGGCGTGGTGTACGCGCGCGCCGCCGACGGCGTCGTGCAGCTGACCGCGCTGGCGGCGCGCGTGCCGAACGCGGTGGCGTTCGTCGAGGTGTGCCGCCGCCTCCAGGCCCGCTACCGCGACGAGGGCGACCGCGTCCACTGAACCGGGCCGGACGGGGTCACTTGCAGAGCTTCTGCGTCGCCGTGTCGACCTCGATCTCGGGCTTGTCGGGAGACGCGCTCGGCGACGGAGAGGAGATCTTCACGCGTTCGACGCCGTCCCAGTCGGCGCCCACCATGATCTGGACGCGCGAGCCCAGCCCGGGCACCTTGCGCAGCTTGGCGCCGGGGATGGCGGCGGCCACGGTCTTGGCCGCGTCCGCGGCGTCCGGGCCGTACTGGATCTGCGTGGTCTGCAGCCCGCGCCGCGCCACGCCCGGGACGACCGTCACCGGGAACCCGACGCGCCGCAGCTCGCCGCCCGCCTTGGTGGCCAGCCCGGGCGTGCCGATCGCGTTGTGCACGCGCAGCGGGATGTCGCCGGGCGGGACGGTCGGCCCGTCGCTCGGCGTGACGCTGGGCGTCGCGGTCGACGGCGCGGCCGACGGGGTGGACAGCGGCTGGTCGCGGTTGATGCGCTGGAACAGCTCGCGGGTGCGGCGCTGGTCCCACAGCACGGTCGACTGCGGCTGCGGCGAGTTCCACAGGATCGCGTTGTGGTCCGGGTCGGCCAGCGGCACCTTGGCGAAGGTGACGTTGTCGGTGGACAGGTCCTTCATCTGGTCGGCGAGCTTGGGCAGGTTCTCGGCCAGGTCCTCGTCCACCCGCAGCGACTTGAGCGCCGCGTTCAGAAAGCGCGTCGACTTGACCGGGTCGCTCAACGTGCGGCTGCTGAGCGCCTGCTTCACCATCGACGCCATGAACCGCTGCTGCCGGTCGATGCGGCCGAGGTCGCTGCCGTCGGTCAGGGTGTAGCGGGCGCGGGCGTAGCTGAGCGCCTTCAGCCCGTCCAGGTGCGACTTGCCGGCCGGCAGCACCAGACCGCTCTTGGGGTCGTTGATGGGCTTCTCGGTGCACACGTCCACGCCGCCGAGCGCGTCCACCATGCGGACGAACCCGTAGAAGTTCACCTCGACGTAGTGGTCGATGGACACGCCGGTGGACCGCTTGACCGTCTCGACGGTCAGGTCCGGCCCGCCGAACTGGTACGCCCAGGTCAGCTTGCCGGGCCGGGACGGGACGAAGGCGCCCTTGGCGCCCTCCGAGCCGTTGGAGCGGTGCGCGGGGATCGTCACGTACGAGTCGCGCGGCAGGTTCACCACGGTGATGCGGTCGTGGTCGCGCGACATGTGCACCAGCATCATCGTGTCGGAGCGCTCGCCGGGCTCGCGGCCCAGCCGCGCCGCCTTCTGCTGCGCCCGGGTGAGGCCCTCGCGCCGGTCGACGCCCGCCACCAGCACGGTCAAGGCGCCCTTGGGGCCGCCCTTGTCGAGCCCGCCGACCCGCACCCGGTCGATGGCGTCGCTGACGTAGTTCTGGAACGCCCACGCGCCGCCCGAGGTGAGCAGCACGAACGCGGACATCGTCCCGGTCACCATCAGGAAGCGGCGCTGCCGCCGGGCGCTGACGGCCGCGCGCGGGCTCAGCGCCGGGCCGGGGCGGCGGGGACCGCGCGGCGTCTCCACCGTCACGCGGGGAGCGGGCAGGCCCTCGACGGTGACGCCTTCGATCTCCTCGTCGTCGGGGTCCGCCGCGCCGCCGGACGGGTCGTCCGAGGGCCGCGGCCGGAAATACCGTTCGAGCGGATCGCTGTCGTGCCCGTCCCTCATCTCGGCTCTGCCATCCTGCCGCCGCCTCCTGAAGCCTCACCGGCGCCTGGTCGCTCGTCGTGCCGCAGGTGCCGCGAACACTCCCCACTTTAAAGTGGCGAACACGTGTCCGTTCGCTACCTGAGGTTCGTGTCCTTGGAGTAACGTGGCGCCGTCTTGACCTCCTCCCCGGCGGCCGCACTCGCCCAAGGGTGTCGTGAGCTGCGTTATGAACGAGCGAGCAAGAGAGGAAGGGGGGCTCTCCCCGGCCGACGGCCGGGGCTCGGCCCACGAGCCCAGCATGAAATCGTCTCCCCACGCGCACAGCACCGACGAGCAGCACACCGTGCACGCGATCGAGCCGGACGCCGGCCATGGCGCCGACGGCGGTTCCGGCGGCTCCGGCCATCCCGGCGCGGACCCGCGCCCCGGAGCGGCGGCGTCGTCCGCGGCGTCCGACCGCACCTGGCCCGCGGTATCGGTGATCATGCCGGTGCTCAACGAAGAGCGGCATCTGGCCGAAGCCGTCCAGCGCATCCTGTCCCAGGACTACCCCGGCGAGCTGGAGCTGGTGCTGGCCGTCGGACCGTCCCGGGACCGCACGGAGGAGATCGCGCAGCGGCTCGCCGCCGAGGACCCGCGCGTCGTGGTGGTGCCCAACCCCACGGGCCGCACCCCGCAGGGCCTCAACATCGCCATCAAGGCGTCGCAGTACTCCATCATCGTCCGCGTGGACGGGCATTCGCTGCTGCCGCCCGACTACGTGCGGGTGGCGGTGGAGACCATGGAGGAGACCGGCGCCGACAACGTGGGCGGGATCATGGCGGCCGAGGGCGTCACCCCGTTCGAGAAGGCGGTGGCCCGGGCCATGACGTCCAAGATCGGCGTGGGCAACGCCCGGTTCCACACCGGCGGGGAGCCCGGCGACGTGGAGACCGTCTACCTCGGCACGTTCCGGCGCAGCGCGCTGGAGCGGGTCGGCGGGTACGACGAGACGTTCGTGCGGGCCCAGGACTGGGAGATGAACCACCGCATCCGGCAGACCGGCGGCCGGATCTACTTCACGCCGCGCATGCGCGTCACCTACCGGCCGCGGCCGAACCTGCGCGCGCTGGCCAAGCAGTACTACCACACCGGGCGCTGGCGCCGCGTGGTCGGCCGCGAGCACCAGGGCACGCTGAACCTGCGCTACCTGGCGCCGCCGATGGCGGTGCTGGCGATGACGGCGGGCGCGATCGCCGGGGCGCTCGGCTTCTGGCCGGGCTGGCTGGTGCCGGGCGCGTACGCCGCGGGCATCCTGGTCGGTTCGATCGTCGAAGGGCGCGGCCTGCCGCCGTCGGCCTGGGTGCGGCTGCCGCTGGTGCTCGCCACCATGCACATCTGCTGGGGGGTCGGTTTCCTGACCAGCCCGCCCGGCCTCGGACAGCCGAGCCCGGCCAAGTCGTAGAAAGCCGCCCGGATTCCGCTGGTCAGGGCCGCCTCCGCACGGCTAGGTTGGTGATCGCTCGCGTGGGCGCTCGGCCCACCGCCGAGGGAGGTGGCCCATGACCGGCGGCGCCCGTCACGCAATCGGCGCCCTGATCGGAATCGTCGCCACACCGCTGATGCTGGTCCTGCTGGTCTTCGGCGGTGAACGGTTGATGACGCATTTGCGGTACTTCATCCCGATCTACTATCGGGGCGGCGGACTCCCGGGCGGGTCCGGACTGCTGGGCGGGGTGTTGTTCCTGCTGCTCGCCGTGGGCGTGGCGGTGCTCCTGGCCAACCGGGTGCCGCCGACGGCGTCGCTGATCCCCGGCGTGGTGTTCACGCTGTTGGGGCTGATCTGGCTGGGCTCCCCGAGCATCGCCGCCCACCTCAGGGACCTGCCCTTCCTGGGCGTGGAGTTCGAGATCACTTTCATGCAGTTCGCCAGCCTCGGCTTCCCGCTGTTCATGGGCGTCGTGCTGCTGGCCGGCTCGGCCTTCCCCTCGCGCTGGCGGAGCGCCCCGACCGCGGCGGCCGGACCTGCGGCGCAGCCGCACGCACTCGGAGGCGCGATGCCGGGGCAGCCCGTGCCCTACGGCGCCCAGCCGGCCCCTTACGGCGGCCAGCCCTCGCCTCACGGCGGTCGGCCCGGCCAGTGGGGGCAGCAACAGCCCGCATGGCAGCCGCAGTACGGTCAGCCCCAGCCTCCATACGGGCAACCCCAGCCTTCGTATGGGCAGCCGCAATACGGGCAGCAGCAGCCTGGTGCCGCCGCGCCGCCACAAGGCCCGTCCGGGCAGCCCGAGGGTCAGGAGAAAGGGCAGGAGAAAAGGACCGAGGAGGGCGGCGCGCGCCCAGACGCCCCCGCCTCTCCCGCCTCCGAGCAGGACGACAAGCCGTCGCCCCGCTCTGGCTCGGGCGGCGGCGACACCGACGAACCGGGCGACTGGACGCGCATGTACGGCGGCGGTGGCGGTGACCGCCCGTCGCCGCCCGCTTAAGAGACCTCTTAGGAGGCCTTGCGGGCGTTCAGCGCGGCGACGACCCCGGGGACGTCGTTGACGACCATCGCGTCCACCCCCGCCTCCGCGTAGACGGGGGCGGTCTCGGCCGTCGGGCACCACGCCAGCACTTCGAGACCCGCCTTGTGCGCGACGTCCACGTTGTGCTCCAGGGGACGCAGCCGCGTGTCGGGATGCTCGAAGCCGCACGACCCCGTGTGCAGGCCCACCGCCTGCACCCCCAGCCCGGCGGCCGCGGGGACCGCGTGCCACAGCGGGAAGCGCAGCCAGGTCAGCAGACCCAGCGGCAGCTCCGGCAGGTTCTCCCGCAGGTACAGCAGCAGCGACGGGTCGAACGAGGTCACCAGCAGGGGACGGCGGCGCGCCTCCCGGCGCAGCACCGGCACCAGCAGCGCGCCGGTGCGGCGGGACGGCGGGTCGACCGCGTCCTCCAGGATCGTCTTGACGTCCACGTCCACCGGCACGTCCGGCGGCAGCGCGTCGAACACCTCGGTCAGCAGCGGCAGGCCGCACTGGGCCGCCGCCGTGTCGACGAGGAACGCGCCGTCGGGGCCGGTGGGGTCGTGCCGCAGCACCAGCTCGTCGTCGGCGGTGCGCGTCACGTCGATCTCGATCCAGGCCGCGCCCGCGTCGAGGGCGGCCAGCAGCGACTCCAAGGTGTTCTCGGCGACCGTGCGGGGGACCGGGCCGTCCCCGTCCGCAGCGGGCGATCCGGGCAGCGGGACGCGCCCCGAGCCCAGACCGCGGTGGCCGATGACGGTGGGCGGGTTGTCGAAGATCACGCGCTCTCCGAGGGGTCGGCGGCGGTCTGCTCGGCGGTCTGCTGGGCGGTCTGCTGGGCGAGGTGCTCGGCCAGGACGAGGTCGAGCGGGTGGGTGACCTTGAGGTTGCGCTCGCTGCCCTCCACCACCCGGATCGGCACGTCGGGCAGGTAGCGGTGCACCACGCCGCAGTCGTCGGTGGCGACCAGGTCCGGGTCGGCCAGCGCCAGCTCGTAGGCCTTGCGGATGGTGCCGAGCCGGAAGCCCTGCGGCGTCTGGAAGCGCACCAGCGACGACCGCGGCGGCATGTCGGCGACCCGGCCGTCGCGCACCGCCACGACCGTGTCGGAGCAGGGCACGCCGACCGCGACCGCGTCGTGGTCGGCCAGGGCCGCCAGCGTCCGGTCGATCACCGCGCGGTCCACGAACGGGCGGGCCGCGTCGTGGAAGAGCACCGGGGTGTCGTCGGGGCGGTCGGCCAGGGCGGCCAGCGCGGCGGCGGTCGACGCGGTGCGCGTGGCGCCGCCCTCGATCACGCCGGTCGCCTTGCGGAACGGGGCGGCCAGCGCGGCGGCCTCGCGCACGTGCCCGGCCGCCATCACCACCAGCACCTCCGCCACGTCCGGGTGCCCGTCGAACGCCGCGATCGCGTGGGCCAGGATCGGCCGCCCGCCGACCTCCAGCAGCTGCTTGGGCCGTCCGGCGCCCAGCCGGGCGCCGACCCCGCCGGCGAGCACCACGGCGACGGCCCGTGTCGCGGTGTCCCCTGTCATGTGACCTCTCAGTCCGTGGTCGTGCCGCTACGCTGGGCAACCATTCGTTTCCCCTGCCCCGCTGAGACGCGATCCGGAGGCGCCGATGACCATGGTGGTGATCATGGCGACCGGGTGGGACGGCGGCGGCCCGGATGCGGGTCCGACGGCCGTCCTGCCCTGCGGGGGCGGGCCGTCCCGGGCCGGTGGGGCCGCGGACGAGCCGCCCACGCTCCTGACGCGCCTGTGCGAGCAGCTGGCAAGGCTCAACGTACCGGATCCCGTCATCGTCACCCGCCCCGAAATGGCGCCCGCGCTGCACAAGGACGGCCACTTCCTCGTGGAGTCCCCGGACCCGGCCGCCGACCTTCGGGAGATCGCCCGGGTCGCCCGGCGCGCCGACGCGCCGGTGCTGGTGCTGCCCGGCGACGTGGTGATCGGCCGGGAGCTGCTGCGCCGGCTGCTCGTGGACGGCGGCGGCACGCCCGTCACGGCGGTCACCGTGCCGCTGGGCGGCGGGTACGGCACCGTGCCCGTGCGCAGGTCCGGCGGCCGGATCGTGGCGGCCGGCTCGCCGTACCACCGGGTGACCGCGCCCGACGCCGCGTCGCCCGGGGTGCTGCGCGTGGCCGCCGACCGGACGGACGCGCTCGCCCGGATCGCCGAGGAACTGGCCGGACTGCTGGACGCCCCCGGCCTCCTCCCCGCCGCGCAGGTCGCGCCGGACGCGGCGCACCTGCTGCTCGTCGGCCTGGTGCGGTCGGGCCTGCCCGTGCTGGACTGCGGCGACCCCCGGCTGCCCTGCCCGCGCGCCGACTCCGCGGACGCCGCCGTCGCCGCGTGCGCCGCCGTGGAGGGGGCGGACGAGGAGGGCGTCCGGCTCGCCGCCGCCGTCAAACCGGACGACGGGCCCGTGGCCGCCTTCACGGTCGCCCCGTACAGCCCGCACCTCGTGCGGTGGGCGGCGCGCCGCGGCCTGACGCCGACCACGGTGACGTGGATCTCGCTGGGCGTGGCGGCGCTGGCGGCGGTCTGGTTCTCGGCGGGCACCCGCGCCGGGCTGGTCGCGGGCGCCGTGCTGCTGTACGCGGCGTTCGTGCTCGACTGCGTCGACGGGCAGCTGGCGCGCTTCACCCGCCGCCGCAGCGCCCTCGGCGCCTGGCTGGACCCGCTCTCCGACCGGATCAAGGAGTTCGGCGTGTACGCGGGGCTGGCGGTGGGCGCCACGATCGCCGGACACGGTTCCGGCGCCGCATGGGGACCGGCGGTCGGCGCGCTGGCGTTGCAGACCGTGCGGCACACGCTCGACTTCTCTTACGCGTCGCGGCCCCGCCGGCCCGGTGAGCGGCCCCCGGCCCAGCGCACCACCTCACTGACCGCGCCCGACGACGCCTCCCTCGACCGCCGGACGGCAGCCTCTCGTCGTCTGCCGCGTTGGGTCGGGAAGGCCGCCGTGCTGCCGATCGGCGAGCGGTTCGCGCTGATCGCGTTGACCGCCGCCCTGTTCGACGCGCGGGTGACGTTCGCGGCGCTGCTGGCCTGGGGCGGCGCGGCCGTCCTCGGCAAGGTCGCGACGCGCGCGTTCGCCGGTCGGACGGGCAAGGCCGCCACGAGGGCCAAGGCGTGCGGGGCGGGCACCGCGAGGAAGGCGGTCGCCCGATGACGGGCCTGGCGACCCGCGGTCCGGCCGTGCACGTGCCGGACGCCCGCGTCCCCGTCCCGCCGCACCTGCTGCGCGGCGACGGCCCGGTCTGCCTGGCCCTGGCGCGGCTGGCGCGCGGGCAGCTGCCGCCGCTGCCCGGCGCCCTGACGGCCGCCGCGGTCGCCGCCGTGCTCACGACCGCCGGGCTCGGGCACGAGCGCGGCCCCGCGCTGTTCGTCCCGGTGGCGGTGCTGCTTCTGACCGGACCGGCGGCGACACATCCGCATAACGGAAGGTTCGACTGGCTTGTCCCGCCCCTCATCCGTGCGATCGAGTATGGTTACCTGGCCGGACTGGGGTTCGCGAAGGGTGTGCCGGCGCCGCTGGTGTACGCGCTGCTCGCGGTCCTGGCCTACCACCACCACGACACCGTGTACCGCACCCGCCAAGGGCTGCGGCCGGACGCCCGGCTGTTTCGGGCCGGTCTCGGCTGGGAGGGACGCGCGCTGGTCGTGGCGGCGGCGGGCCTGGTCGGGCCGCTCCCGTTCGCGTACGCCGCGCTGGCCGCCTACCTTGGCGTGTTGTTCGCTGGCGAAAGCGTCACGACCTGGCTGCGGACCGGGCGCGGCAGCGGCGTGATCGTCGACCTGGAGGAAGAGGAATCATGATCGGCATGGTGCTGGCGGCGGGCGCCGGGCGCAGGCTGCGGCCGTACACCGACACGCTGCCCAAGGCCCTGGTTCCCGTGGACGGTGACACCACCATCCTGGACATCGCCCTGGGCAACCTGAGCGCGGTCGGGCTGACCGAGGTGGTCATCGTCGTCGGCTACTGCGCCGAGGCGGTCGAGAAGCGCAAGGCCGACCTCGAGCGGCGGTACGGCGTGTCGATCACCCTCGTCCACAACGACAAGGCCGAGGAGTGGAACAACGCCTACTCCATGTGGCTGGCGCGCGAGCACTTCTCCAAGGGCGTCCTCATGGTCAACGGCGACACCGTGCACCCGGTGAGCGTGGAGAAGACGCTACTGGCCGGACGGGGACCGGACATCCTGCTCGCGGTGGACGACGTGAAAACTCTGGCCGACGAGGAGATGAAGGTCACCCTCGACGCGGACCGCAACCTGGCCCGCATCACCAAGCAGATGGACCCCGCCGAGGCGTACGGCGAGTACATCGGCGCCACCCTGATCGAGCCCGCGGCCGCCGGTCCGCTGGCCGAGGCCCTGGAGGCCACCTGGCGGCGCGACCCGAACCTGTACTACGAGGACGGCTACCAGGAGCTGGTGAACCGCGGCGGCCGCATCGCCGTCGCGCCGATCGGCGCCGTGGAGTGGGTCGAGGTCGACAACCACGACGACCTGGCCAAGGCCCGCCGGATCGCCGCGAACTACTGATCCCGGACGCCCGCCGCGTCGCGGCATCCCTGCCCCTGCCCCTCCGCCGTACGGGACGACCGAGCGAGGAACGCACATGCCCCTCCTGACGCGGATGCTCACCGCGCCGCTGTCCATCGACGTCCGCCGCGGGGCCGTGGCGGCCCTCGGCGACCTGCTGGCCGACCGCCGCATCGCCACCGAGGGCCGGGTCGCCATCGCCGTCGGCCCCGGCCAGGGCGACCAGATCGCCGAGCAGGTGCGGCCCTCCCTGGAGGACTGCGAGGTGTTCCGGGTGGACGGCGGCACCGTCGACGCCGCGGTCACCCTCGGGTCCCAGCTGCGCGGCGGCTCCTACGAGGCGGTGGTCGGCATCGGCGGCGGCCGCACCATCGACGCCACCAAGTACGCCGCCACGCTGGCCGGCATCCCGATGGTGTCGGTGGCCACCAACCTGTCGCACGACGGCATCTGCTCGCCGGTCGCCTCGCTGGAGCACGACAAGGGCAAGGGCTCGTTCGGCGTGGTGATGCCGCTGGCGATGGTCGTCGACCTGGACTACGTGCGGGCCGCGCCGCCGCGGCTGGTGCGCGCGGGCATCGGCGACGTGATCAGCAACCTGTCGGCGGTGGACGACTGGCTGCTCGCGGCCGAGGCGTGCGGCGAGCCGGTGGACCGACTGGCCCTCACCCTGGCCCGCACCGCCGCCGAGGCGCTGCTCAACCAGCCCGGCTCGATCGAGTCCGACCGGTTCCTGACCGTGCTGGCCGAGGGGCTCGTCCTGTCCGGCATGGCGATGTCGTTCGCCGGGTCGTCGCGGCCGTCCAGCGGCGGCGACCACGAGATCCTGCACGCCATCGACCAGCTGTTCCCCGGCACCGCCAACCACGGCGAGCTGGCCGGGATCGGCGCGGCGTTCTGCTACCACCTGCGCGTCACGCACACCGGGACGGGCGGCGAGCGGCTCGAAGAGATCATGGCGTGCCTGCGGCGGCACGGTCTGCCGCTGCTGCCCGGCGACGTGGGCCTGACCGTCGAGCAGTTCGCCGAGGCCGTCGCGTACGCCCCGCGCACCCGCCCCGGCCGCTATACGATCTTGGAGCATCTCGGCCTCGACAAGGGCGCGATCCTCAAGGCGGTTGAAGAGTATGTCCAAGCCCACGGAGGCTGAGGCGGCCGCCGCGGCTCCCCGCCCGTCCCGCCGCCGGGCGACGGTCGCGGACGTGCGGCGCCACGGCCAGCCGCCCGGCCTCAAGGAACGGCGCAACGAGGAGCACTGGGCCGGGCGCCTGTACATGCGGGCGCTGTCGCCGTACTTCGCCTGGCTGTTCCTGCGGTTGGGGTTCTCTCCCAACCAGCTGACCTACCTGATGATGATCTGCGGCGTCGCCGCCGGGGTCGTGGTGTCGCTGCCCGCGGACCCGCTGTGGACCGCGCTGGGCGGCGCACTGCTCATCCAGGCGTACCTGCTGCTGGACTGCGTGGACGGCGAGGTCGCCCGCTACCTGCGGCAGACGTCCGTGGCCGGGGTGTTCCTGGACCGCATCGGCCACTACCTGTCGGAGGTGGCGCTGCTGATCGGCCTCGGCTACGCCGCGCAGGGCGGCTGGCGCACCGGCGGGTACGTCGAGCTCGGGCTGCTGGCCGCGGTCGGCGCCGCGCTGATCAAGGCGGAGACCGACAACGTGGTGGTGGCGCGGGCCAAGTCGGGCCTGCCCGCCGCCCCGCCCGGCGGCGACCGGGCTCTGCGGCCCCGCTCCACCGGGATCGCGCTGGCCCGGCAGGCCGCGTCCATGCTGCGCTTCCACCGCATCATCGGCGCGGTGGAGCTGTCCCTGCTGATCCTGGCCGCCACCGTGCTGGACGTGCTGCTGGGCACCCAGACGCCGGCCGCGGTGCGGGTGCTGACCGTCGCCGTGGCGGTCGTGGCGGTCGTGCAGACGGTGCTGCATCTGGTGAGCATCCTGGCTTCGCGGAGGCTGCGGTGAGCGACGGGGGCGCTGTGACTCAGGACGACCGTGCGGCGGCGCCGCGCGCGGGCGAGGACCTCGCGCTGAGCGTCGTCGTGCTCACCATGGGCAATCGGCCCGCGGAACTCGCCCGCGCGGTGCGCAGCGCCCTCGAGCAGGAGCACGTGGACGTCGAGGTCGTCCTCGTCGGGAACGGGGTGCCGGGGGACTGGCGGCCCGGGGACGACGAGATCTTCGACGACAAGCGCGTGGTGATCCTGCGGCTGCCCACCAACGTGGGCATCCCGGCGGGGCGCAACCGCGGCGTCGAGGCGGCGAGCGGCGACGTGATCCTCTTCCTGGACGACGACGGCTGGTACCGTTCGCCGCGCCTCGGCGCGCACGTGCGGGACCGCTTCGCCGCCGAGCCCGACCTCGGCATCATCTCGTTCCGGGTGCGCGACCCCGAGGGCGGCCGCGGCGAGCGGCGCCACGTGCCCCGGCTGCGCGCGGGCGACCCGGAGCGGTCCTCGGAGGTCACCACGTTCCTGGGCGGCGCCTGCGCGATCCGCCGCGCCGCGTTCGACGCCGGGGGCGGGCTGCCGGAGGACTTCTTCTACGCCCACGAGGAGACCGACCTGGCCTGGCAGGTCCTCAACGCCGGCTACCGCATCGTCTACGACGCGTCGGCGGTGATGTACCACCCGGCGGTGCTGCCGACCCGGCACGCCATGTTCTACCGGTACAACGCCCGCAACCGCGTCTGGCTGGCCCGCCGCAACCTGCCGTGGCCGCTGGCCCTGACGTACCTGGCCGTGTGGGTCGGTCTGACGGTGCTGCGCGAGCGCAAGCCGAGCGCGCTCAAGCCGTGGTTCAAGGGGTTCGCGGAGGGCTGGCGCAAGCCCGCGGGGCCGCGCCGTCCCATCTCCTGGCGCACCGCGTGGCGCATGACCCTCAAGGGCCGCCCGCCGATCATCTGACCCGGCCCCGCTACCGGAGCGTGGCCCAGGCGTTGAGCCGGGTCTCCTTCACCTCGACGCCGACGCGCTCGTAGCCGTCCGGACCGGAGCGGCCGCGCATGTGCCGAATGACGCTGTCATACACGTACGACGACACGATCAGCCCGAGGTCGGCGGTCGGGGAGGCGGCCATCCGCTTCTTGAAGGCGGGCGCGTCCAGCAGCCGCGCGGCCCGGATGATGCAGCTGCCCGACACCCCGTGGGGGTCGCTGGTCACGGGCCCGATGTCGCACGCCACCCGCAGGCGGATCGTCAGCGCGGCGCCCGCCGCCCGGTTGTGGCGGCGCAGGCCCGCGCGCAGCCGGTCCGGCAACGGGTCGATGAGGAGCCGCGGCGCCACGTGCGGCGGCACGACGATCAGCGCGCCGTCGCCGCGGTCCTCGCGGTGGCAGGCCGCCCAGGGGATGCCCGACCTGTCGAACGCCTCGGCGAGGATCGCGTAGAGCGCGCGGCGCACCTCCAGCCGGTCCTCGTCGGTGCGCCGGGGATCGCTGAACCCCACGACGTCGGCGAAGACGATCGAGCAGGTCTGCCCCGACCATGAGGGCTCCGGTGGGGACGGGCCGATGGGGCGGCGCCACGTCGGCCCGCCGGGGACATGGGTGAGCCGGTCGTAGACCTGGTGCTCCAGCACGGCGACCACGCGCGGATGCCGCTGCAGGAAGGCGTTGAACGCCGCGGCGGGGGCGACCAGCGCGCGCACCTCGGTCAGCGCGGTCACCGTGGCCGACCGCTGGCGGACGAGGAAGATGGCGCGCTCGCCGATGATGTCGCCGGGCCCGCGCAGGGCGATCTCCTCGTCGTCGCCGTCCCCCCGGGTCACCTTGGTCAGCCCTTCCCGGATCACCAGCACCCGGTCGGCGGGCTGGTTCTTGCGGAACAGGACGCTGCCCTTGGGGAAGGTCTCCAGGCTCATCAGCTCGGTGAGGGCGTCCTGTTCCTCGCGGGTGAGCGCATTCCAGAACGTGTGGTGCGGGACGAGATTGAGCGGGGACCGCCGCGGCTGCCGCCCCTCGCCCGGACGGGCCGTGGCGGACGTCTCCGTCTTCTCACCGGTCAAAGCTTGGCGCCGCGGACGGTCCTCGATCGCGTCCGCGCCGACGTCCTGTGCCGCGGTCACCTGGCCCGTCATCGATGCCGCCGGCTGCCGGGGCGCGCCCCGCCGCAGCGTCAGCGGCAGGAAGAACGCGGCGGCGCACGCCTCGATCAGCGCCCGCACCTCGTCGACCGTCTCGGCCGTCTCGATGCCTCGGCGGACCAAGTTGACCAGCATGATCGTGAACCCGGTGACGGGGACGCCGAGCACGACCACCACGAGGAGGGACAACACCCGCGCCTGCGCAAGGGCCGCGGTCTCGCCGGCGGCGCCGCTGATCAGCAGGGCCAAGGCGGCCACCGGCGTGACGGCCGCGTTCAGCCGTGCGAACAGGCCGCGCCGATTCCGCGTGTCGGGCTCCCTGTCATCGGGACGCCCGGTCCCCCGTCCTTCGACCCGTCGCCGTGAGGGCGTCGATCGGCGACCCATACACCCATCCCTCCTTGCGTTCCGGTGAGCCGGCTCCCCCGGGGCCGGTCACCTGTCCGTGGTCGTCGCGGGATGCCGCGGCGGGGTCCGTCCTCTCTGAGAGTAGAACGATGCGCATACGATGTACATAAATGTGATGCACATCGTACGCGTTTGGTTCGAGAACGATATGAGTAGATGAGGCGTCTTGTGGGTATGCTCTGGGTTGCGACGTTGACCGGTATGCGGCAGAGGCTCATACTTGCCGCATATGCCGCCTCGGTGGCACGCGACGTCAGGGAGGGTCGATGGCGGAACGGCGGGTGCCGGCACGCGGGACGTCGCCGGGCAAGCGATCCGACGAGCGCCGTCGGCCGTGGTCGTCGGTTCACGACACTCAGAGGCGGACAGGCGCCTCGGCTAAGGGAGACCCTCGATGAGCAAGGCGGACGCGGCCGTGACCGGCCGCTCTCACGACGGCGCCGCGTACGGCGACGCGCCCGGCACCAAGGAGCGCGTCACCGTCAACCTGACCGGCAAGGGGGCGGCGGCGCTCGCCGAGTTGGGCCGGACGGGGGACTCGAAGACCGACATCATCAACCGGGCGCTGAGCATCTACGAGTACTTCGAGCGCATCATCCGCGAAGGGGGCGCGGTGTACGTGCGCGAACGCGGCTCCGAGGAGTTCATACGCGTTCAGTTCCTATGACCCGGCGCGCGCGAGCGGGAACGGCCGCGGCGCGGGAAGGCGAGGCGGATCAGGATGCGCTGGAGGCCGAAGGCCGGTCGAAGCCGATCCAGTTCGTGCACCCGTTGGTCGCTCTGCGTCGGCGCGGGGCGGGGGCCGCCGGTTCCCCCTCCAACCGCACCGATGGACGCGGAAGTTCCCGCGGAGGAGACAGGCGGGTGTCGCGTTGGAACAGTTCGCCCGCCGGGTAGCCGGGGATGGCGGTGGAGTGCCGCAGCCGGCGAAAGCCCTGTCGGAGGTAGTAGCGGTGCAGGGCGTAGTTGTCGGCCCACACGTCGATCCGGATCCAGCGGGCGCCGTACTCGGTTCGGGCCCGCCACCCGGCCCAGTCCAGCAGCCACGCGCCCAGCCCCAGTCCCGCGTACCGGCGGTCGACCACGAGTCGATGCAGGTAGACGGCCGGCTCCGCGCGTTCGTCCGGTGTCCACAGCGCCTCGTCCGGAGTGGTGGTGACCGTCACGGTGGCGGCGGGAACCGTTCCGTGCCACAGAATCCATGTCTCGCCGCGTGCCAGGGCGGTGCGGATGCGGCGGTCGCGGTCGCGACGGGTGGGCCATGGTCGGTTCCACTGGGTGGTGCCCTTGGTGCGCAGCCATGCAGCTGCGCTTTCGATCAGTTCGATGATGGTGTGAAGGTCGTCGGGGGAGGCTGGACGAAGTCGGAAACTGTGTCCCACGTTCGGTCCTGTTCGCGACGCCGAGGCGAGTGGGCTCATCGACCACTCTGTTGACTTGCCCTTTTTGCCCGATGTAACCAAAGTCGGTCATTACCGTAACTCACGGACAGGGCGTGAACGAAGGGCTGGGCGTCGCCATGCCCGGTGGACGGCACGTGCCCGGCTGCGATCTGCGGCATCGTCCCAGGCGAACCGGCCGAAAGAGGTCAGAAGGACTGAAAGTTTCCGCGCCACATTCGATATATCAAATATGAAATGCGACACCGCCGTGCCCCTCATCGGGGAAGGACACGGCGGTGTCAGGCGTGCATGCCGTTTCCCCGTCGGCGCGGTGGACGGGAAACGGGTGAAGCGCAGTGCCGGCTCAACAGTAGGCCGCGCGCACCCGAGCGTCGAAGCCCTCGGGGTCCTCGAAGTGGTCGCGGAACTTGCGGCGCGGGCCGGTGGCGTCGGCGGCCACACGGCGCGCCAGCTCCTGGGGGTCCAGCAGCACATCGACCCCCACGTAGCGCGGGTCGGCCAACTGGGTGCGCACCCCCTGGCGTCCGCTCACGAACCGGCCCACGCGCCAGCCGGTCTCCTCGTCCCACACCAGGCCGAACGTCTCGTCCCGCAGGCGGCACACGATCGTGGCGTCGCGCGGGCCGGACGGGTCGAGCCAGGCCGCAACCGGCTCGATGCCCTGCTCGGGCAGTTCCAGCACCGCGCGGGAGATATACGGCCTGAACAGGTCGAGTCGTGGGTCCTCGTGGCGAAGTGGTAGGGCCTTCTCGGACATCGGCTCTCCATCTAGTCGGAGGCGGCCCGTCGCGGGCCGCCTGTCGGTTGTGAAACACGGAAGACGCGCAACGGCTGCCTCCCTTTTCCCGCGGAGCCGCGCCCGAACGCAACGAGGACGGCAGGTGCGGGTGTGCGGGATCGCCGCTCACCGTCAAACGACGACCGAGAACGTCCTCGACCGGGATCGTTCGTTTCGTGGCCCCCCAGGACGTTGATTTGTTCGTTCATCCCCGCCGTCCGTCGTCGACAAGCGGAAGTTTCGCTTCAATGACGAACTCATTCCGATCCGTGGGGTAAACGGTGATCGTGTAACGACATGGACGGCCGTCGACGTCATAGGCCGTCCGTCGGTGTTCGACGATCTGAACGCTGCCTTCCGGGGGCAGGTCGAAGAACTTGGTCTCGTTCTCGTCCGGTGGCCGAACGCGCAGCACGTCCTTGTAGGCGGCCTGCCGGATGCCCAGCTTTTCCTCCAGGTAGGACATCGCCCCCTCTTCGATGTCCTTGGGCCTCATCAGCTCGGTGGCGCCGCGCTCGACGAACTCGAACGGGTAGTAGGAGGTCTGCATGGACCAGGGGATGCTGTTGCCGTCTTTGTCGGAGATGTAGCGTCGCTGGTGGCGGCCGACCAGATCCCCGCCTTCGGGGATGTCCAGGGCCTCGCCCTTGAGCTTGTCCGCCTGCTGGATCTCCACGACCGGTGGCGAAGTGGCCGCCTTGCGTTCCTGCTTCCTGGCCTCGCGGACCCACGCCTTGCCCTCGCCGCCGCTGAAGCCGGTGTCCTCCTCGGGGGTGAGGGTGATCCGGAAGATCTCCGGCGGCTGCACCACGAACGTGCCCCGCCCCGGCCTGGTCTCCAGCAGGCGCAAGGCCTTCAGCCTGGTGATCGCATCCCGGATGGTGTTGCGGGCCGCGCCGTACTCCGCCGCCAGCTCCTTTTCGGTCTTGAGCTGCTGCCCGGGACGGAGGTGCCCCTCCCGGATCTTCTCGCGCAGGTCGGCAGCGATCTCCTCATACCGGGGAGTCGGCACAGCACCCTCCCTCCTAGGTCATCCCCATCATCCCAATGTCTGGGGTGAAAGGGATGAGCCCTTCCATGCTAACAAGGGGGCTCATCCAGACGCAGCCCCCATGATCAAACGTTTATGTCCAGAGTGTCCCGGTTATACCAAAGGTTGGGATGACTGGTATGAGTCCCTCAGGTGGTCTAAGCCCCCTCAATGGGGTGCGTCACCTGACCTAATCCATCCCATCGTTCGATGGTCACGTGAGACCGCTCGGGAGGTGTCCACAGGTTTCCGGATCGTCTCGCCGTCACCGGCTCATCGCCCTGGAGCCGCTCGGAGGGACGTCAACGATGAGAGGAAGACCACCGCATGATCGGCACCTGGATCGCCTGCTCGTCACTCGCCGCCTTCGGGCTGTATCTCGCCCTGTGTGCGGCGTTCGGACTGCACAGCCGTCGCGCCAACTTCGACCGCCCGGTTCCGCCCGGCCGGGCAGACACCCCGCCCGCCGTCCGTCCCGGAATGGAGTCCCTCCTCCGGCAGGTGGCGGGTCTCTACGTGTATCGCTCCTCCGGACGGTGACCTCCGTGCGTCAAACCATCGTGAGGCATGGCCGCACCGCCGACCCGGCCGCCGCCCCGCCGCCGGCGGCGTCGGCAGGCGGACGCGGCGTGAGAGCAAAGGAAGTCACGTGAAGCCCCCGGTGATCACTCACACCGATCTGAGCGCGGAAGAGCCGACCGGGCGCGCCGACCCGGTGATAACCGCCGAGCGCGAGTCCGGTGCCGCCTCCGCGCCGGACCAGGACCGACCGCACAAGGACATGGGGGACGACGGCTCGTCCCCCGACGTCTGAGAGACCGACGGCGATGAGGGACGCACCCCCTCCCGTCAACCGACCGACCACCCCACCGCACATGCCATGGCCGCGTCGCAGGCGGGACATCCGGTGCCCGCCGCGACCGGCCTATTCGCGTCGGTCGAACGCGCCCCAGGCCGTCACAGCATGAGGCCGGGGAGCACGCGGACGCGGTAGCGGCTGACCGCTTTGTCGAAACGGGTGGTGCCGACTCGGAACTACTTGCCGGTGGAAGCAGCATTTGACCACTATGCGGCGTTTGCAACGTTTCGCGTCTAGGAAGGCAGAGCCTGCCGCGGCTGTCCTGGGAGGCTCGGGTGACGTGCAGGTCAGGAGCGGAGATCACCTCGTGGCGCCGACGCGGCTGGCTCCGGAAACGGCGGGCGGCGTAGCCCTCGCCCCGCCGGCGGGGACATCCTGACGGGTGCGTGAACGCCTGCCGCCTGGATTGCGGTCTTGATATTGATCACGAACCTCGACCGCACGCTGAACATTGGGCATCTCTATTTGGCGCCGGCTTGCCAGGAAGTCGGCGTATCCAACGCCATGCCGAGTCACCGGCGAGGCTGTCAGGCAAGCAGGCGGCAACTTCACCAGGTCGCCAAGTGTGACGCCCAGCGTGGCAGTAGACCACCGGCACAAGGTGCTGCCTGACACGCAGAATGGTCCACGGTCCAGTCGGACCGTCTCCACTTCCATGCGGTGCGGCCCCTTCATCCGTGACACGCACACAGGTCATGACAAGCCCGCCCCACGGAATCAGTTCGTCGTGTGGCACCGCTATCAGGCCGATCCAGCGGCGCGCATGCCGGGTGCGCGCATGTACCCCCTGCTCCTCGGAAGTGCGGCGCAGGTCGCCGAAGCCGTTGATGTCGACGGCGATGAGCATGCAGTGGAACCAGTCCTCGCCATGTGACCAGAGGGTGAGGTGGACGTCGGTCCCTTCGCGCAGAGCAGCCTGAAACGTACCGGTATACCCATATCGATATCAACTCATGCACATATCAACCTTTCTGAGTTAGTAAGTTCGGGGTGTTTGAACCATCCCCAATGGGGATTGTTAAGACGGTAAGCTTCTATCACAAGATGGGTCAGTGTGACGTTTGGGAAGGCTGTAGTGATTGATCCACCGATGTACCAGCGGATCGCGCAGGACCTTCGGCGGCGTATCGCTGCGGGAGAACTGCCCCCCGGCTCCCAGCTGCCGACCGAACCGGAGCTGCGCCAGAAGTACAGCGCCTCGCGCAACACCGTCCGCGACGCGATCAAGGTGCTGATCCGGGACGGGCTGGTGATCGCTCAGGCCGGCCGCGGCACCTTCGTGTCGAACGAGATCGACCCCTTTGTCACCACGCTCACCAACGAACCCAGGACGGACTTCGGCGGCGGTGAGGGCGTGGCGTACATGTCCGAAGTCCGCATGCGCAAGCGCGAACCCAGCTACTCCCAGCCCCAGGTCGAGATTCAGAACGCCACCGCGCTGATCGCTGAGCGGCTGCGTGTAGAAGAGGGAACGAAGGTCGTCAGCCGCCACCAGAGGCGGTTCATCGACGACAAGCCCTACTCGCTCCAGACCTCCTGGTACCCGTTCCGCCTCGTGGAACGGGGTGCGGTCAAGCTGCTGCAGGCCATCGACGTGCAGCCGGGGGTTGTCGCCTACCTTGAGGAGACGCTGGGCATCGTGCAGGTCGGCTACCAGGACCTCATTTGGGTGCGGCCGCCCGACGACTTCGAGAGCGCCTTCTTTGAGCTCACGCGGGGCAGCGGCGTCGCGATGTGCGAGATCGCTCGGACCGCCTTCGACGCCGAGGGGCAGCCGTTCCGGCTCACCATCACCGTCTATCCCACCGACCGCAATCGCTTCCTGATCAACGTCGGGGACGTGCCGAAGGACGCGATGACCTTGACCGACGACACCGACTGAGCCCCAAGGGCTTGCCAACGCGAGGGACCCTGTTTGAGAAGCCCACGGCCGGTGATCATTCTTGGCGTCGCACTGTCGCGGAGACGCCGTGATCCATCACGGTGGCTTCGTCCTTTGTGAGGGCGTCGCGCCAGTCGGGGCTGGTGGTGAGGACCGTCAGGCGCTGGGTGGCGCGGGAGACGGCGACATAGAGGACGCGCAGGCCGCGGGGCGACTGGGCGGCGACCGTCTCCGGGGCGACGATCACGGCGGCGTCGAACTCCAGGCCCTTGGCCTCCAGCACGTCGAGCACCTGGACGCGTTCGGGGAACCCGGCGGCCAGGCGGTCGCGGTCGGCGGCGTTCCACGACGCGGCGCCGTCGGACGGAACGTCGTCGGGCAGGGCGGCGAGCGGGAGGGCGGTCTGGCCGCCCGGGTCGCTGTCGGCCGGGGCGAGCTCGCGCGGGACGATCACGCCGATCGTGCCTTCCACCTGGGTGAGCAGCTCCTCCGTGGCGGCGCGGGCGGACGGCAGCAGGTCCGGGCCGGGGACGACGCGGATGACCGGTTCGATGCCGGAGGTGCGGACAGCCCGGGCCGGGCGGGCCTCGGGCAGCGCCATCGCCAGCACCCGGGACGCCACCGCGGCGATCTCGGTGGAGTTGCGGTAGTTGGTGGTCAGCTCGTACTCGTAAAGGGCGCGGACGGCGGGCTTGCGCGGGCGGCGGGAGCGGGACGGGCGGGCGGCGCGCCGGGACGCGGGCTTGTTGAGGCCCAGCGCGGCGTCCATCGCCTTGCGGGCGGCGTCCAGGTCCTCCCAGGCGCTCTGCGCCGGGTCCTCGACGATCGTCCAGCTCGCGTGGCGGCCGCGGCGGCCGAGCATGCGCCACTGCATGGGCGACAGGTCCTGCGCCTCGTCCACCACGATGTGGGCGTATTCGGGGCGCTCCTCGACGACCTCGTCGTCGACCCGGCGGGCCCGCTCCAGCCGTTCGATGGACGTGGTGAGCTCCCGGATCTCCGGCTCCCAGTGCTCGTCGGCCGCCTCCTCGCCGGTGAGGATGTCGACGCCGTCGACGATGAACGGGTCGTCCTCGGCGGCGCGGCGCCGCGGCGACGGGCGGGGCGGGGAGCCGAGCAGCGCGTCGATCTCGTCCAGCAGCGCGATGTCCTGGTAGGTCAGCACGGGCTCGGCGTCGTCGCGCAGCGACGCCGCCCAGGACGCGGCCAGCCGGGCGACGGCGTCGCGGTCCAGGTCGCGGCCGGCGGCGCGGCGCAGCCGTTCCGGGTCGGCGAGGGAGCGCAGCACGTCCAGCGGGCGCCGCAGCGGCCACCAGGCGACCAGGAACCGGGTGAACTCCGGCTGCTCGCGGACGCGGGCGTCGAACTCCTCCCGGCGGGCGTCGCCCCCGCGCGAGCGGGCGCGGGGCCGGGGCCGGGCGTCGTCCTCGTCCAGCGGGGCGAGGCCGTCGGCCGCCAGCAGCGCGTTCCACAGGCCGGCGTCGGCCTGGTCGGCCTGGGCGGCGGCCTCGGGGCCGCCGACGTCGGTGAAGCGTTCCCACAGCGCGTCCAGCAGCGCCTCGGCGGCGCGGGCGCGGGCACCGTTGATCGAGCCGCGGCTGCGCCGGTGCAGGTCGGCGCGCAGCCGGTCGAGCCGGGCCCGGTCCAGGCGGACGACCACGCCCTTGTACGCGACGCGCAGCTCGTCCGGCGCGCCGGGCGGGTGGTCGGTGACGGCGCGGCGCAGCACCCGCGCCATGACCTCCGAGCCCTTGATCCGGGCCAGGTCCGGGGTGTCGTGGGTGCGGGCCGACACCCCGTCCACCAGGTCGCCCAGGGACCGCAGCGCCGCCGACTCCTCCCCGAGGGACGGCAGGACGCGTTCGATGTAGGAGGTGAAGCGCCGGTTGGGGCCCACCACCAGCACGCCGCGCGACCCGAACCGCCGCCGGTGCCGGAACAGCAGGTAGGCCACGCGGTGCAGGGCGACGGCGGTCTTGCCGGTGCCGGGGGCGCCGCGCACCAGCACGATGCCGTCGGCGGGCGCGCGGATCACCTCGTCCTGCTCACGCTGGATGGTGGCCACGATGTCGCGCATGGCGCCCTCGCGGGTGCGCGCGAGGGAGGCCAGGAAGGCGCCGTCGCCGACCACCGCCATGTCGCCCGCGGCGGACGGGTCGAGCAGGTCGTCCTCCAGGTCGACCACCGTGTGGCCGCGCGAGTGCAGGACGCGGCGGCGCACCACGCCGCGCGGGTCCTCGGGGGTGGCGCGGTAGAAGTCCTCGGCGGCGGGCGCCCGCCAGTCGATGACCAGCGGGTCATGGTCGCGGGTGCGGACGCCGATGCGGCCGATGTAGCGGACCTCCCCGCCGGCCAGGTCGAGGCGCCCGAACACCAGGCCGTCGTCGGCGACGTCGAGGGCCTGGGCGCGCAGCGCCGCCTGATGCACCATCGCGTCCCGGTCGACCAGCGCCCCCTGGGTGCCCACCAGCGCCTGCCGGTAGCCCTCGCGCAATAGCGCCTTGGCGTCCTCGCGCATCTCCTCGAGCCGCGCGTAGGCCACGTCCACGAACCGCTGCTCGGCGGCGATCTCCTGGTCCTTGACCGTCTCCGTGGTCTCGGCGGACCCATCCGTCACCGGGGACGACATTCGGGCTGCTCCCTCGCGACCTGCGCTGACCTGCTGTTCCTCAGTGGTGGTGTCCGTCCCCTGAAGGGGGCGAAAGAGACAGCTTATGCGGTCGCCGGGCGGCGTCGCCCTAGCCCGCCGACACCCTGCCGGTCTCCACCGCGGCCTTGACGCCCTCCAGGGTCCGCCGCATGCCCCGCCGGTTCACCTCGGCGCGCCGCTCGGCGGGGACGCCGGTGAACACCCTGCCCAGCAGGGACACCAACGCGGCCCCCCGTGTGTCGCGGCGCAGATCATGCCAGTACTCGGTGAGGCGCGTGGTGTTCGGACCCACCCCCTCGATCCGGTAGCCCCACACCGCGACCGGCATCCCGAAGCTCGACACCCGGAACGCGAACACCTCGCCCGGGACGGCCGCGGTGACCTCGCAGGTGGTGAACCACACCCGGGCGCCGATCCGGTTGAAGCCGACGAACCGGGTCCCCACGTCGACGGGCCCGCGCACCCACACCGAGAACAGCTCCGGGCTCCAGTCGGTCATCCGCCGCAGGTCGGTCACCGCCGCGTACACCGCGGCGGGAGCGGCGTCGATCAGCACGCTCTCCTCGGCCACCCACTCGCGTTCCATGCCCCGATGATCCCGCACCCGGTGACCCGCCGGTCAGGGCGGGGGCGGCGGCCCGGGGCCGGTCAGCGCAGGTGGGCGAAGTGCGCCCGCCAGGCGGCGTACCATTCGGCGAACCAGGGGTCGCCTTCGGCCAGCGGGATGATGTAGGTGCAGGTCTCGGCGTAGTAGCGGCGCTGGAAGTCGGGCGGCATCCGGTCCAGGGTCTGCGCGTTGCTGATCCGGTCGGCCAGCTTCACCATGATCGCCTCGGGCGGGGCGTCGCGCAGGCGGCGCAGGTAGGCGGTCTTGGCGGCGCGTTTGGCCTTGCGGTTCGCCGTCGGGGAGGACGGCTTGGTCAGCCACTCCACCAGCTCGGCCACCCACGGGCCGAACGCCGACTCCACGTCGCGGACGGTGGCGGCGGTGTCCTCCACCACGTCGTGCAGCAGCGCGGCGGTCAGGACGGGGACGTCGGTCACGCCGCGGCCGCGGGCCAGGACCTCGACGGCCTCCAGCAGGTGCTCCAGGTAGGGGGCGCCGGTGGGACGGGTCTGGTCGCCGTGCCAGCGGCGGGCGGCGTCCGCGGCCTCGTCCAGGGCGGCCAGGTCCGAGGGGCCGATGCCGGACGCGGCCAGGGCCGTGCGAGCCTGGTCCCACGTCCGCCATGTGGTGAACAGTTCCACCGGAACCTCCGATCTGGGCTCTCCCTGTCGCGCGCAGGGCTCGGTACACGGCATGGTGGGAAGACGGTCCCCAGCACAGTACGTGACGACGAAGGGAGGCGGCACGGCGTGGGCGGCAGGCGGTTGGGCGGACGCCGGCGGGCCGCTGCCGGCGTCGTCTCCGCCGTGCTGGCCGTGACCGTCTCGGGGGTGCTGGTCGTCCGGGCCGTCACGCGCGCCGAGTGGTGGCAGGTGCGGCACACCGTCACCACCGTGCCCGTCGCGCCGCAGGCGGACGTCGGCCCTCCGCCCGGGCCGCTGGTGACGAGCTGGCAGCGCTCGGCGCCGGTGCACCGGGGGGCGCTGGCCGGATACAACAGCGTGGCGTTCGACGTGGCGCAAGGGCAGGCGGTGGTGGCCTCGGGAAGCGGCCTGGAGGTGCGCGACGCCCGCACCGGCGGCCGCCGCTGGAGCTACCACCGCACGGGCTGGACGATGCTCGGCTGGGCCGCCACCCGATCCCGGCTGATCGGCTACTTCGAACGCGACGGCGACCGCGGCGAGCGGATGATGGTCGGCTTCGACGCGCTGTCGGGCGCCGAGCTGTGGCGGCGGACCGACGAGCTGCCCGCCGCCGTCGCCCGCACCACACTGCGGTGGCCCGCGGGCTCGGACGCGGTGCTCACCACCGGCGGCGACCGCCGCGTGCTGTACGGGCGGTCGGCGGCCGACGGCGCCCGGCTGTGGACGCTGCGCCTGCCGGCGGGCTGCCGGCTGTTCGACGGCGCCGCGCACGCCTCCGGCGCGGTGGAGACGACGGCGGTGTTCGCGCTGGACTGCGCGGGCGGCCCGAGCCGCCTGCTGGCGGTCCGACCGGACACCGGGGCCGTGCGCTGGTCGCACCGCCTGGGCTCGGCCGAGGCCCCGGAGGTGACCGTGCTGGACGGCGTCACGCTCGCCGAGGACGGCACGGCCCTGCGCGCCTACCGCGACAACGGCGAACCGCTGGCCGAATGGGCCGGCGAGAACGTGTGCGGCGACGCGATCTGCCCGGCCGTGGTCGCCGAGGGGCGTCTGGTCGTCGTGTACCGCCCGAACGGCGCGCGCGGCGGCGACCGGCGGCTGGAGGCGGTCGACGCGTCGACCGGGCGGGTGGCCTGGCGGCGCGACGCCCCCGCGTACGCGGCGATGACCGCGGCGGGCGGCCGGATCTACGCCCTGCGGCCCCGGCTGTCGGCGGCGCTGCTGCCCGCCGGGGTGGACGTCTTCGCCCCCGACGACGGCGCCGCCCGCACGGTCGCGGCGCCGTTCGCCATGGACCCGGAACTGGACGGGGCGCGGCCCTGGCTGGCGGCGGCGGGCGGGCTGCTGTACGCGGCGGTGCCGACCGCGGCGCCGCGGCCCGGCGGGGCGGCCCGGCTGGTGGCGCTGCGCGGCGGCTCGGCCGGTCCCGGCCCCGCGGAGCTCGGCGGCACGCCGCCGGGGGACTGGCCGGACGCCTGCGCCCTGCTGCAGCGGCCGGACCTGCTGGCCGCGCACCTGGACCCCGGCAGCGCCCGCCCCGGCCGCGCCGAGATCGGCGAGGAGACGCTGCCGCACCCGGTGAGCTGCACCTACGAGGCGCCGCAGCGGCCGGCGCCGCCGGAGGTCCCGCCGCTGACCGTCGCGCCGTCCGGCGGACCGACCGACGTCCTCTCCGGGGCTCCCCAGGCCGACCGGGCGGTGCCGGAGGAGTCGGCCTCCCCGGACCGGTCCGCCTCCGCGACGCCGCACGACGGCGGGACGCCCGGCGAGGACGGCGACCGCAGCACGGCCGAGCCCGGCGACGACGGCCGCGGGACGGACGACGACGAGTGGGGCGCGCGCAGCCTCACCGTGACCGTCAAGTGGGTCGCGCCGACCGGGCAGGCCGCGGCCGAGCTGATGGAGACGCTGCGCGCGGTCCAGGCGCAGGCGCGGCGGCGCACCGACATCGGCGGCGACGAGGCGTACGAGCTGGGGCCCACCGCGGGAACGATCGCCGTGCGGGTCGGCCGCTCCATCGTGGTGGTCACCGCGGCGCGCCCGCCGGGCGCGGCCAGCCGGCTCGCCCGGTCCGCCGCCATGACCCTCAGCCGACCGGACCGGCGTCCCTAGTCGGGCGGCCCCGCCCCGTCCGGGCGGGCCGGATCATTCGGTGAGCGGTTCGGGCTGCGGGCCGGGGGCGGGCTCGGGCCGCGGCGGCAGGGCCGGGTCGGCGACGCGTCCGGCCCACTGCTCGAGCTGGGCGACGAACTTCTCGGCGTGCACCGGCCAGTGGAACCGGGCCCGCGCCGTCTCATATCCGCGTTTGCCGAGGTCGGCCCGCAGCTCGGGGTCGTCGCGCAGCCGCAGGATCGCGTCGGCCGCGGCGGCGGGGTCGCCGAACGGGACGACGAAGCCGCAGCCGGCCGGTTCGACGATCCGCACGGCGGGCGGGTTGGGCGTGGTGACCACCGGGATGCCGCGGGCCATGTACTCCACGACCTTGGTCGGCATCGAGTGCCGGTAGTTCGGCTCGTCGTGCAGCAGCGCCAGGCCCGCCATCGCGCCCTCGGCGATGCGCAGCGCCCGGTCGTTGGGCACGAAGCCGTACCAGCGCAGCACCCCGTCGCGCTGGGCGGCGCGCAGCGCGGGCCGTACGTCGCCGTCGGCGGCGCCGATCAGCTCGACCAGCACCCCCTCGGGCGCCAGCAGCCGGGCCGTCTCGATCATGTCGATCGCGCCGCGGGCCCGCGACAGGTGCCCCACGTAGACGGCGCGGCGGCCCTCCGGCGGGGCGGGCGGCAGGGCGGACACGTAGGTGGTGTTCGGCACCACGGGGTGGTCCATGCGGAACCGCGCCCGGTAGCCCTCCTCGGCGAGCAGCAGCCGGTGCCGGCGTTCGGCGCGCGCCTCCAGGCGCCGCACCGCCGGGCGCAGCAGCGGGCGCACCAGGCCCGGCACCCAGGCCTTGGCGCTGAGAGCGGCGGCGGTGTCCTCGTGGACGTCCCAGACCACCGTGCGGCTGCGCACCTGCCGCGGCAGGCCGACCAACAGCTCGGGGTCGTGCAGGAGCACGACGTCCGAGTACGGGGCGTGCTCCCGCAGCGCCCTGTGGGCGGCGCGCAGCGCGCGGAGCCTGCGCCGCCCCGTCGCGCGCGGAACGTCGACCGGGCTCACCCGCCGCCAGGGGATCACATTGCACGCACGGAACGGCGCGATGTAGGTGACTTCGTGACCGGCGTCGAGAAGCGCGCGAATCTGCCGGTGCAGAATCCGGGCATCTTCTGGGTGATGCACGATCGTGCAAACGCAGACCCGCATGGCTCTCACTCCGGATCAATGCCGCTGACCGTCCAGCGCCGAGTCTGCGCGCGGCAGGGGAATTGCGTGTTAATTCCGCCTTGCCGCGCGGTGGCCGACCACGGTCCGTAGCCCGTCGCCGACCGACGGCGCGTCCCCGGACCCGCGGCCGCGACGCTCACAGCAGCTCGACCGTCTCGCCGTGCAGACCGCGGGTGCGGCCGCGGGTGTCGAACAGCAGTCGGGAGTGGCGGGCGAGGGTTTCGGGGTCGTAGGCCGTGTGGTCGGCCAGGACGATGACCAGGTCG
>PVNI01000010.1 GCA_003001795.1 Actinomadura viridilutea
CGGTGTCGTGGGCGACCAGGAAATCGGGCGGTGTGGCTGGGTGCAGGGCGGCGAGCAGCCATGGAGCAGCCAGGGGAGCGAAGCGGTGCAAAAAAAGCCGCTGGGCATCCGCGACATTTTCGCGAATGCCCAGCGTGCGGCGGGTGCGCCGTCAGGGACTTGAACCCCGAACCCGCGGATTAAGAGTCCGCTGCTCTGCCAATTGAGCTAACGGCGCTTGTCTCGTTGGGGGCTGTCCCCCTCGCGACACCCAGAAGGTTAGCAGGACCTGAGGTGCAGCGCGAATCGGTTACTCCTTGGCCTCCAGGACGCTGACCATGCCGCGCCACAGGGCGATGGCGGTGGCGCGGGAGCTGACCCCGAGCTTGGAGTAGATGCGGTTCACGTGGTTCTTGACGGTCTTCTCGCTGAGGAAGAGCTGGCGGGCGATCTCGCCGTTGGAGCGGCCGCTGGCGATCAGGTCCATGACCTCGGCCTCGCGGGCGGACAGGCCGAGGCTGACGCGGTTGGCGTCGCGGACGCTGCGGATCAGGTCGCGGACGGTGAAGGAGCCGCGGACCAGGTGCCCGGAGGCGCCGTTGCGGATCGCGGCCTCCACGGCGCCCTGGTCGTCGGGAGCGGCCAGGACGAAGACGCGGGAGGAGCGGCTGAGGGGAGCGGCGGCCTCGCGGGCGGCGGAGGCGTCCAGCAGGACGATGTCGGGGCGCAGCTTCGCGGCCAGGTCGACGGCCTCGCCGCCGTCCGCGGTCTCCGCGATGACCTGCAGTTCCTCGCTCTCGGACAGCAGCGCGACCACCTCGGCGCGGTCGTGGGGGTTGCCGTCCACCACCAGCACGCGCAGAGGGGCCGTTTCGTCGACACTCATCCCGTCTCCGGCGGTCGCCTTGGGGTGCCCTTGTCATTTATAAGGTCGGAGCATAACCGGCCGATCATCAGGAGCCAACGAACCTGGTCAAGAAATCGGCGGGCGGGCCGGCGGCCGCGGGCACGACAAAGGGCCCGACCGCCTGGGGCGGCCGGGCCCTCGCTTGGGGTGAGTGAGGGGACTTGAACCCCCGACACCCAGGACCACAACCTGGTGCTCTGCCGACTGAGCTACACCCACCGCGGCCGGGATCCGATCCCGGCTGAAGAAAGTGTAGCGGTTTCCGGCGGGTGGTTCGCCACCGGGTTTCTCAGCCGGAACCGACGACCTGGGCGGCCAGCGCCCGCGCCGTGTCGGAGTCGGGCCCGGGCTGGGGGACGAAGACGGCGGCCCGGTAGTAGCGCAGCTCCTGGATGCTCTCGGTGATGTCGGCGAGAGCCCGGTGGCCGCCCTTCTTCTCGGGGCTGGCGAAGTACACGCGCGGGTACCAGCGGCGCGTCAGCTCCTTGATGCTGGAGACGTCGACCATGCGGTAATGCAGGTGCGCGTCCAGGGCGGGCATGTCGCGGGCGAGGAACGAGCGGTCGGTGGCGATGGAGTTGCCGCACAGCGGGGCCTTCTTGGCGTCCCGGACGTGCGAGCGGATGTAGCTGAGCACGGCGTCCTCCGCCTCGGCCAGGGTGACGCCGCCGGGCAGCAGGTCCAGCAGCCCGGACGCCGTGTGCATGTCGCGCACCACCTTCGACATGCGGGCGAGTGCCTCCTCCGGAGGCTTGATCACTACGTCGATCCCCTCGTCGAGGATGGTCAGCTCGCTGTCGGTCACCAGCGCGGCTATCTCGATCAGCGCGTCGTGGCGCAGGTCGAGACCTGTCATCTCACAATCGATCCAGACCAGCCGCTCGTTCACTTTATGCCCTCTCACCTGCGATGACTCTGATCCAGATCACCCCAGCTGGTGACCAGAGTCCGGCCAACGTGAAGTCGGTCACACGGTCGCCGCGGGGCGGCCTGACCTCCTTCAACACCTGCTTCGCAGCCAGGGTATGACGGTCGGTGGCGGCGCACGACCAGGGGCAGTGATCAACGCGATCGGATGAGAGGGCGGGGACTTCTTACGAAGCGTGCGCGCGGTCGGCGATGTGGGGCGGCACGGGGATGCCGGGACGCAGGCGGTCGTCGGGCACGGGCTCCCCGAACGTCTGGCGGACGGGCAGCACTCCGGCCCACACGTCCAGGGCGTAGTCCTCCTCCTCGTCCTTTGGGCCGCCCGTGCGCGTCTTCACCGAGGCCTCTTCCAGGGAGAGGGCGAGCACGGCCACGGAGGCCAGCTCCTTGCGGGTGGGAAGGCGCGCGGTCGTCCACTGGCCGGGGGCGATGTGTTCGGTGATGGCGCGCAGCCCCGCGAGCTTCTCCTCGGGGTCGGTGAGGAGACGCGGCACGCCGTAGATCATGGCGCTGCGGTAGTTCATCGAGTGGTGGACCACCGAGCGGCCCAGCACGATGCCGTCCACAAGCGTGACGGTGACGCAAATCTCCTGGGACGGGGCGGTGCGCAGGCCGGCGGACCCAGTGGACCCGTGGACGTACAGGGTGTCGTCGACGCGTCCGTAGCCGGTGGGGATCACGCGAGGAGTGCCGTCGATCACGATCCCGAGGTGGCAGACCATGCCGCTGTCCAGCACCTCGTACAACGCGGAGCGTTCGCTGCGGGCGCGCTCGCGCATGCGGCGGACGGTGGTGCGCTCGGTAGGGGACAGGGGTGATGTGCTCATGGAGCCGTACGCTAGGAAGAAAGTGGCCTGGCTTGTATGGCCACTTCGTGACGATTATGGGAGGCCACTTTGCCGATGCGGCTGGTCGGTGAGCTTCCGCTGACGGTGGACCGCTCCGCCCCGGAGCCGATGAGCGTCCAGCTCGCGGGGCAGCTCCGGTCCGCGATGACCGAGGGGCGGGTGGCGCCGGGGGAGCGGCTGCCGTCGACGCGGGCGCTGGCCAAGGCGCTGGGCGTCAGCCGCACGGTCGTGACGGAGGCGTACGAGCAGCTCTACGCCGAGGGGTGGCTGGAGGGGCGGCACGGCTCCGGAACGTATGTCACCGACATCGCGGCGCCTTCGGACGAGGTCGCTCCTGCCCCGTTCGAGTCCCGCGGCGGGGAGAGGCCGTCCTGGGAGCGCACGGAGACCGGTGTGATCGATCTGCGGCCGGGGGTGCCCTGGATCGGCGCGCTGGACACCCCGGCCTGGCGGCGCGCGTGGCGGCTGGCCGCCGGCGTGCCGCCCGCGACGCGTCCCGACCCGCGGGGCCTGCCGGGGCTGCGCGCCGCGCTGGCCGACTACATCCGCCGCAGCAGGGGCGTCCTCTGCCCGCCGAGCCGCGTGCTGGTGACGCGGGGCGCCACGAACGGGCTGGACCTGCTGGCCGCCACGGTCCTTCGCCCCGGGGACCGGGTCGGCGTGGAGGAGCCCGGGTACGGCAGGGCGCGCGAGGTGCTGGCGGCGCGCGGGGCCGAGCTGGTGCCCTGCCCGGTCGACGAGCACGGGCTGGTCGTCGACGGCCTCCCCGACGACCTGCGCCTGGTCTACACGACGCCGTCGCACCAGTACCCGCTGGGCGGGGTGCTGCCGGTGCCGCGGCGGCAGGCGCTGCTGGCCTGGGCGCGGCGGACGGGCGCCCTCGTCGCCGAGGACGACTACGACGGCGAGTTCCGCTACGACGTGGCGCCGCTGCCCGCCCTGTACGGGCTGGACCCCGACGTCGTCGTCTACCTGGGCACCACCACCAAGATCCTCACCGCGGACGTGGGGGTCGGCTGGCTGGTGGCGCGGCCCGAGCTGGTCGAGGAGATCGCCGCGCGACGCGACCGGCTGAACGACCGCACCGCCGTCGTCCCGCAGGAGGCGATGCGCCTGCTGCTGGAGCGCGGCGACCTGGACCGGCACGTGCGGCGGATGCGCGCCGAGTACGCGCGCCGCCGCGCGGCGGTCGCCGAGGCCCTGGACGGGCTGCGGCTGCGCGGCGACACCGCCGGGCTGCACCTGGTGGTGGAGCTGCCGGAGCGGGAGGCGGCGCGGGTGGCGGACGAGGCGGCCCGCGAGGGGGTCCTGGTGGACACCCTCGCCCGCCACCACGCGGGGCCGGCCAGGGTGTCCGGGCTGGTGATCGGCTACGGCGCGGCGGCGTCCACGGCCGAGCTCAGGACCGCATGCGCGCTGGTTCGGGAGCTGGTGAGACGGCGTCCGGCGACGGCGCGTCCGGCGGCGGGGGCGTAGCGGACGCGGCGGGCGCCGGCACGTCGTCGCAGCCCGCCGCGGCCATGGCGGCCGGGACGACGGCGGCGACGTGGGCCACCTTCGCGGGCGGGAAGTCGGGGGCGGGCGTGTGCCGCGGGTTCGCCGTGTCCGGCGCGCGCAGGGGGTCGCCGCCGCGCCGCGCGGTGATCCGGGCCTCCACCAGGGCGGGGTCCGCGGCGGCGGCCTCGGGGACGGGACGCGGCCGCGGGACGGCGGTGACCGGGGCGCGGGCGCCGGTGATGCGGTCGATGTCGATGCCGCCCGGGTCGGGCCGGGACAGGCCGGGGACCTGGCAGGCGCCGTAGTGGCCGCCGCGGGCCCAGTCGCGGCGCGAGCGGCCCGAGTGGTAGGACTGCGGGGACGGCAGGGGCGGTCCGGCCGGCCAGCGCCGGGGCACGCCCCAGGAGTCCAGCCAGCGCATGATCTCCTCGAGCCCGGCGAGCAGCCCCGCGGTGAACGGTTCGCGGGCCCGGCCGACCACCATGATCTGCGCGCAGATCCGCCCCTCCCGGCCGGCACGTCCGTTGAGCGCCCGGGCGGCCCGCACGATGGGGACCTGCTGGACCACCTCGCCGGAACCGGGGTTCCACACCAGGTGCGCGGGCCGGCTCTCGCGCGCCAGGTCGGCCGCCACCGACCTGGCCGACACCAGACGCGGATCGGATTCGCTGGTGAGCCATACCACGCGGGGAGCACCTCCCCCCAGCGCGCCGCCGTCCTGCTGCACCGGCATGCGTCCGGCTCCTGGCAGCCATGCGTCTGCCACAGTGTGTCCCCCCAATCGGGCCGCGGCCCACGATTGGTCTCGTCCTGTGCTGTCGCCCGGCCGGGCGAGGGCACCCGGCCTGCCGCCATGGGCTGCTCCGGCGGCGCGGTCCCGGACCGACGCGATCCGGGTCACCTGTCCGGAATGAACCCCGTCCGCCCCTTCATATCGTCCTCCCGCCGCGGTTTCGTACATAACAGTCTGAGGCGTGTCTCGGTGACGAGGCGGTCACCGAGGCGATAACCGGCGTTCCCCAGGGTATGAGAATTTCTTGCGGACAAACGGCCGGAAGTGGCCGAGGAGTTACCTTCGGTGGGGCATGATGTGTCCTCGGCAGCTGGTTCGGACCGCGGCATCCGCTTCGCCAGGGGCGGGGTTCACAGCGCGGACCGAGCCGCGTTCTAATAGGACGTCATGACCGTTGACGCTGAACTCCCGGCCGGGGTCCCCGGCATCGACGTCCCCCGCCTGGCCGGCTGGCTGGCGCAGGCGCTACCCGGCTGCGGACGGATCACCGCCGTCGAGCTGATCTCCGGCGGCCGGTCGAACCTCACCTACCGGATCGTCCTGGAGGGCGGCCCCGACGGCGGTCCGGACGGCGGGGCCGGGGGTGAGCGCCATGTGGTGCTGCGCAGGCCGCCGCTCGGGCACGTCCTGCCGACCGCGCACGACATGGGCCGCGAGTACCGGGTGCTGTCGGCGCTCGGGCCGCGCACCGACGTGCCGGTGCCGACGACGCTGGCCTTCTGCGCCGACGAGAGCGTCATCGGCGCCCCGTTCTACCTGATGGACCACGTGACGGGGCGGGTGCTGCGCGAGGCCGAGGACGCCGGCGACCTTTCCCCCGAGCAGGCCCGCGGGCTCAGCGAGCGGCTCGCCGAGGCGCTCGCCGCGATCCACCTGGTGGACGCGGACGCGGTGGGCCTCGGCGACTTCGGCCGCCCCGACGGGTACATGGCGCGGCAGCTGCGCCGCTGGGGCAAGCAGTGGGACGCCTCGCAGGAGGCCATCCGCGCCGCCGGAGCCGTGCACGACGTGCCCGAGTACGACCGCCTGGCCGAGCGGCTGGCCGAGCGGCTGCCGTCCGGCGGGCGCGCCGGGCTCGTGCACGGCGACTTCCGGCTGGACAACGCGCTGGTGCGGCTGGAGCCGCGGCCCGAGATCGCCGCGGTCGTCGACTGGGAGATGTCGACGCTGGGCGACCCGCTGTCCGACCTCGGGCTCACGCTCGTCTACTGGACCCAGGCCGACGACCCGGACGCCGAGAGGCTGCCGGTCGGCGCGTCCGTGACCACGGCGCCCGGGTTCTTCACGCGCCGCCAGTTCGCCGAACGGTACGCCGCGCTGACCGGGTTCGACCTGGCCGACCTCGACTTCTACGTGGCGTTCGCCTGCTTCAAGCTCGCGGTCATCCTGGAGGGCATCCACGCCCGCTACCTGCAGAAGGCCACCGTGGGGGAGGGGTTCGACCAGATCGGCGACGGCGTCCCCGTGCTGGTCGCCCGCGCCCACCGCATCCTGGACTCCGGCTCCCCCTGGTAGGCGCCGGGGCGCGGCGGAGCGCCGCTCGAACGGCGGCGGGGCCCTCAGCAGTAGGAGACCCTCGCGGTGCCGTTGGGGGAGAACGACACCGAGCCCGTGCGCCGGCCGAAGCACAGTCCGTTGGTCCGCGACACCCGCACGCCGGCGGACTCGCCCGCTTGCAGGGTGCCGGAGCCGTGCGCGGACAGCGCGCCGGACGTGCCGGTCACGGACCATTGCACCGGGCCGCCGACCGCGGTGATGGTGACCACGCACGACTCGCTCACGCCCATGCTGCACCCGGAGACCGACAGGGTTCCCGGCCGCGGCGGCTGCGGCGGCTCCGGCTCGGAGGTGGGCTGGGGCGAGGAGGTCGCGGTCCGGGTGGGCGACGGCGACTTCGACGGCGATTTCGACGGCGACGGGCTCGTGGTGGTCGGCGACGGCGAGACGCTCGTGGCCGGGGCGCTCGGCTCGACCGACGGGTCCGTCGGCGACTGCGACGGGTCCTCTCCGGACGACGACGACGTGGCGCCGCCGCTCGGCGAGGCGGCCGCGGGCTCGTTCGAGCCGTCGGATCCCCCGGTGAACGCCGCGACCGAGCCGCCGATCAGCACGACGGCCGCGATCCCGGCGGCGACCGCGGCGACGACCGGGCCCTTGCGCCGGGAGTTCTCGCGTTCGCGGGCGCGCGACGTGCCGGGCCGGTAGGGCAGCGGCCAGCCCCACTCGTCGAACGGTTCGGCCCAGGCGGCGATGGCGCGCCGGTTGTCCGCGCGTTCCGGGTCGGTCACCGCGGACAGCACGTCCAGCCGCAGCTCTCCGGGCAGCGCCGCGACCGGCAGCACGGCCAGCAGCCGGTCGGCGGGCAGCCGCGGCGTGTCCCGTTCACCGCAGGTGGGGCAGTTGGACACGTGCCGCATCACCGAGCGGGCCGCCTGCGGCGACAGCGGCCAGGTCTCGGTCAGCGCCGACAGGCTGGGGCAGTCCTCCCAGTGGTTGCGGGCCACCAGCGCGGCGTGCAGCGCCGACTCCAGCGCGGCGTCCGCCTCGGCCAGCAGAACGTCCGCCTCCTCGGCGGAGATGCCGAACACGCCCGCCAGGTCGACCGAGTCCAGCTCGTGCCGCGCCACCAGGTCGATCGCCTCGCGCTGGCGTCCGGTGAGCGCGGCCAGCGCGCTCAGCGCCAGCATGCGCCGCTCCTCGCGGCGGGCGTACTGCTCCTCGGTGAGCTCCCCGTCGTCGACCTCGGGCGCCTGCTGCCCGACGTGCCGCGACGGGTTGTCGCGCCGGCGCAGCGACTCCTTGCGGGCCAGCGCGTACAGCCAGCCGCGCAGCCGCTCGGGATGCGCGAGCCCGGCGATGTGCTCGCGCGCCGCGATCATGACGTTGCGCAGCGCCCCCGCGGCCTCCACGCGGTCGCGCAGCAGACCGTGGCAGTAGTCGTACAGCAAGGGCGCGTAGGTGTCGTACACCTCCGACAGCGCGATGACGTCCCCGACCCGCAGTGATTCCGCCAGCCGGGGGTCAGCGAAACGGCCCGGTTCAGGCCAAGCGGCCACGACGACCCTCCCGTGCTCGATGATCCGAACCCCCGCAGCGAGCCCCGACGCCCGTCGGCGGACTCTGGTTGACAGATCCTGCCACCAAATTCGGGAGATTTCAGAGGCATCCGGGACTGTTGGGATGCAATGGGGCACTCTACGTGGTCGTTTCACCACGTAGACGCACGATTACAGAAAAGTTGTGATCTGGGTCTCTTTGCGGTGAAGTCGGTCGTCGGAGCCGGGGTGGACCGCCGGAGCGTGCGTGCTCGGCCGGTCACGGCCGGGCGGCCGCCTCCTGGGCGCCGGCCTGCGAGCCGCCGTCGTCCGGCGGCTCCTGCGCCGGGCAGGTCCAGGTCACGGTCGCCGAGCCCGACGGCGCGAAGCTCACGCTGCCGGAGTGGCTGCCGGGCGGGCAGTTTTCCGGACGCGACACGGTCACGCTCGCCGTCGCGCCCGCCGCGAGCCGTCCGCCGCCGGAGGCGCTCAGGCCGCCCGACGTGCCGGTCACCGACCACGTGACGGGCCCGCCCACCGCGCTCACCGACACCGGGCACGAGAGCTGCCCCTCGGGGATCGTGCAGTCTTGAACCGCCAGCCTTCCGGTCGGCGTGCCGCGGGGCGTGGGCGAGCGCCGCGACGGCCGCGCCGACGGGCTGGGCGTCGGCGACGTCGACGACGGGGACGGCGTGGGCGCGGTGGGCGTCGCGGACGGCTCGGGCGACGGCGACTCGCTCGGCGACGACTCGTCCGACGGACTGGACGACGGGTCGCCGGACGACGGGGACGACGACGGGTCCCGCGGCGCGCCGGAGCTCTTGGGGACCGCCCCGGTGCGCCCGTCGGGGCCGAGCGGCGTCAGGGCGAACGCGCCGGTCACGATCAGCAGGAGTCCGCCGGCCGCGGCGACGGCGGGCAGCAGCCGGGGCGCCGGGCGGTGGCCCCCGCGCTTGTGCGCCCGCGCCGCCGGCACCGGCCAGCCGGCCTCGTCGAACGGCTCGGCGCGCCGGGCCGCGTCGGCTCGCAGGTGGGCCCGGCCGGGTGCGGTCGCGGTCGCCATGACGCGCGTGGGCAGCTCCGACGGCAGCAGCGCCACCGGCAGCACCTGCAGCAACCGGACCGTGGACACCCTCCGGTAGCGCAGCTCGGTGCACGTCGCGCAGTGCGAGATGTGCCGCAGCAGCCTGCGGGCGGTCGCGGGCGGGAGCGGCCCGTCGTCCTCCCCCTCGACCAGCTCCGCCGCCTGCGGGCACGCCTCCCGCCCCTCCCGGGCGACCAGCGCGGCGGCCAGCGCGTCGTCCAGCCGCTGCCGCGCCGCGGAGGTCAGGTCGGCGGCCTGCCGGGCGTCCATGCCCAGCACCGCGCCGACCTCGGCCGCCTCCAGGCCGTGCCGCAGCAGCAGGTCGAGGGCCTCCCGTTCGGTGCCGCGCAGCGCCGTCAGCGCGCCGTGCACCAGACGGCGCAGCTCGAAGCGCTGCGCCCGTTCGGGGGCGTCCAGGAACACGTCCTCCACCTCGGGCGCCTCCCGGCGCTCGGTGGGGAAGTCCGGGGCGGCGCGGCGGCGCAGGCACTCGTTGCGGACCAGCGCGTACAGCCAGGACCGGAACCTGACCGGCTCGCGCAGCACCCCGGCGTGCGCGTACGCCTGCAGGAAGGCGTCGTGCAGCGCCGCCGCGGCCGCCTCCTGGTCGCGCAGCAGCGCGTGGGCGTAGTCGTAGAGGCGCGCGGCATAGCGGTCGACCACCTGGGCCAGGGCCTCGGTCGGATCCAGATCGCGGGGGGCGTCGTCCCCCGCGTCGTCGCGGTCGTCGGCGGCCAGCGCCAGGGCGAGCCTGAGGTCGTCCCCGCGATCGAGACTGGGCCAAGGGGACACGGGTCCTCCCGCGAACTGAGATGTCGGCACCGCGGTCATGGGACGCGCCGCGATGGTGCTCTTCTTGCGAGCCGTGCCGTGTTCTCCTCCGGACCCCGCGGGCCCGGCCCCGCCAGGGGACACGGGGAAGGAAGTGGAGGCCCGACGGCCCCGCTCCCCGTCGGGCCTCCGTTTACATGACGGCCGACCCCCGCCCCCGGTTGACACCTCCGACGAACAAATCTCGAAAAATCCGTTCGGCCTCGTGCGGCTCGGCTCCGCCCTCCCGTCTCAGCCGCTCCGTACGCCACGTGACCTGCGCGAACACCTCCCGGCGCGGACGCGGGCCGCCAGGGGACGGCGCGGCGGCCGGGAACGACGAACGCCCGGCGAACGGGTGGGATCCGTTCGCCGGGCGTCGGCGGTGCGGTTCGGGGTCCGCGCTCAGTCGCTGATGCGGCGGGACAGCATCTTCAGGAAGATCTTGGAGATCTCCTGCGGCGTCTGCGCCACCTGGACGTTGCCGTTGGTGAGCGCCGCGATCTTCTCGAGCTCGTTGCGGTCGGTCCCGGGGCCGAAGCCGATCATGTTCACCTGGATCGGCTTGTTGGGGTCGACCATCGACTTGAGCCGCGACAGGGTCTCCTTGAGCGTGGGCCCGTCGGCGTCCTCGTTCTTGCCGTCGGTCAGCAGCAGGATCGAGTTGCCGAACTCGGGCTTGTAGCTGTCGCTCATCTTCTTGTACGCGGCCAGGACGGTGTCGTACAGGCCGGTGTCGCCGCGCGGCTGGATCTGGCCGAGGCTGGACAGCACCAGGTTGCGGCGGGTGCTGGACCCGACGCGCTCGCCCAGCGGGCCGACCGACACGAGCTCGCGCCAGTCCTGCTTGCCCTGGAGGTTGGTGGAGAACACCCACAGGCCCAGCTCGGTGTCGTTGGACATCATGCTGAGCCCGCCCTGGGACAGCTGCGCGACGGCCTGCAGCCGGGTGGTGTTCGGGGCGACCTGCTCGGCCATCGACCCGGACACGTCGATGATGGTCAGGATGCGCAGGCCCAGCGTCAGCTTCGACCAGGCCTGCATGACCTTCGCCACCTCGGCGTCCTTCGGGGAGGGCAGCTTGCGGGGACGCGCGGGGCTCACGCCCATCTGCTGGGTGAACCCCTCGGGCGCCTTGCCGTCCGGCGTGCGGAACCCGAGCCGCTGCATCTCCTTGCGGGACTCCTCGCCGGTCAGCTCGCGCTCGAGCAGCCGCGCGGCCTTGCGCTTGGCGCCGTCATCGGTGACGACGGTGAACGGGTAGTCCAACGACAGCGTGCCCTCGACCGGGTACAGGGCGACCGCGGGCTCGGACGGCCCGGTCCGGTTGAACGCGTACAGCGCCTGCTCGGACGACAGCGAGATCGGCTGCCGGCCGGTGCGGCCCTTGCGGAACAGGCTGAACTGCGCCTGCACGGTCGGCGTCATGCTCTCGCGCACCGTGCGGACGATCCCGGTGAAGATGGAGTTCCGGTTGGGGTCGTTCGTCAGCAGCGTGTTGGTGACCATCAGGGCGCCCATCCCGGCGCCGTTGCGCGCCGGGTCCGGCACCACCAGCCGCACCGCCTTGGCCGGGATCACCTGGTTCTTGGTGACCGCGCCGCCCGGGGTGCCGCCCGCGGCGTTCAGCAGGTTGTCCCAGGACGGCGTGGACGTGATGCCCTGCTGGCGCAGCCGTGTCGCCAGCGTGCGCGGCATGCCCACCACGATGGGGCTGCTGGCCAGGGAGGTCCCCGGCGTCTTGATGGCGTCCTTGCCCTTCTCGGACGCGCGGACCAGCGACGTCCACAGCGAGGTGTCGGGGATCCACACGTCGGGACGCCGGTTGGTGGCGGTCGGCACCGCCTGCCCCGACAGCAGCGGGGTGACCGACGCGGGCTCGGCCTTGGCGACCCGGGCCTGCGCGCACTTGCCGTCCACCTCGTGCCGGGCGTTGTTGAAGCGCTGCGCGGCCTTCACCACCGCGGGCTCGATGTCGGCGGACACCGCCACGTCCAGCACGAGCGCGTCGTCCTCGCCGCACCCGCCGCGGGCGTCGGCGAACGCGTACACGCCCACGCCGAGCAGCAGGGCGAGGCCGACGGCGCCGGCCATCGGTCCGATGAGCGCGCCCGGGCTGCGCCGCTTCTTGCGCCGTCCGCTGTCGTACTCGTCGCTGCCGTAGCCGCCGGAACCGCGCGAACCGCCGCCGTAGCCGCCGGAGCCGCCTCCGCCGCCGTAACCGCCCGAACCGCCGGGACCGCCGCCGTAGCCTCCCGAGCCGCCCCGCTCGTAGTCGCGGTACCCGCCGGAACCCTCGCCCGGGTACCCGGTCGGTCCGCCGTCGGAGCTGCGGATCGACTCGTACCTGCCGTACCCGGCGTCCGCGCCGCCGGGGGACGCGGAGGGCGCGCCGCCGGGCGGCGGCGACTGCGACGGCCCGGACCCGTAGACGTCCGAGGCCGCCGACCGGCCGGACCCGTACCCGCCGGAGTCGGACCCGTACCCGCCGGAGTCGGACCCGTACCCGCCGGAGTCGGAGGCGCCGCCGTAACCGCCCGCCCCGAACGTCGGCTGCTCGGCGGACTGCCGCGGCGTGAACCACTCGGGGGTCTCGGTGCCGGACGAGGGCCGCGAGCCGCCGACGCCGGGGCCGGCGACCGGACGGTCGCCCGGACCCGACGGGGGGATCATCGCGCCGCCGGGCGGGGTGCCGGGTGCGGCCCCGGCCGCCGGTTCGCCGGTCGGCGCGCCCGGCCCGCCCTGCCGCCTCTGGTGCGCGGGACGCGGGCCGAACCAGTCGGAGGAGCCGTCGTTCGCCGGGCCGAAGACTGGCCTGGACGGGTCGATCCCATCGTCACCCCGTGGGCCCTCGGGGAGATCACTGTGATGACGTCCACTCACGGCTGTCCTCGTTTCACCAGAAACCCACCGACGTTCCCCGGCACTGTAGTGGTACGAACCAGAGGTTACAAAAGGCTCAATTCGATAGTTCCGCAGGTCACGACCGGATGACGAATCGACGAACGCTCTGCCCGGCGTCCGTCACGAAGCGCATCCGGCCCGACACGCGACGCCG
Source organism: Actinomadura viridilutea (assembly GCA_003001795.1). Classification (GTDB taxonomy): domain Bacteria; phylum Actinomycetota; class Actinomycetes; order Streptosporangiales; family Streptosporangiaceae; genus Spirillospora; species Spirillospora viridilutea. The sequence goes on from PVNI01000010.1 coordinate 12,939, forward strand.
GGAAACCCGGATCCGGTTCTGTTCCGTCATAGTGCAAGGGACGGCGAGCGCACGGAATCGGGGGACTGTTGAGCGAGGCGAGCATACGGCAATCGGCGGCCTCGGCGAGGGAAATGTCCACGATTGCCGGTCGTGTACGCACGTCGGCGGCGTGGGCGGGCGTCGCCGCATGGGCGCTGTGGGCGGGCGCCCGGCTCGCCGGGGGCGACCGGCTGCCCGGCGTCGGATCGGCGTTGGCGCCCATGCTGGCCTTCACCCCGTACGCGGCGGCCGCCGCGCCGCTGCCGATCGTCGTCGCGCTGCTGCTCCGCCGCCGGCGGGCGGCGGTCGCGGCGACCGCGGTGGCGGTCGCCCTGGCGGCGGCCGTGCTGCCGCGCGCCGTGGGCGGCGCCCAGCCCTCCGCCCGCGGCCCGGTCGTGCGGGTGCTGACGGCCAACCTGCTGTTCGGCCGGGCCGACCCCGGGCGGATCGTCGACCTCGTCCGCCGCAACGGAACCGACGTGCTCAGCCTCCAGGAGCTGACCCCCGGCGCCCGCGACCGCCTGGAACGCGCCGGCCTGACGCGCCTGCTGCCCTACAAAGTGGATGAGGCCCGTGTCAGCGCCCGCGGAGCCGCCATCTATTCGCGCCACCCCCTGCTCGCACTGCCGCCGCTGGAGGGAATGTCGACGGCGATGCCGGAGGCCGAGATCGCCCTGCCGGGCGGACGGCGCATCGTGGTGACCGCCGTCCATCCCGTGCCGCCGCTGTCGTCCGACTGGTACCGCCGGTGGCGGCACGACCTGGCCGAACTCCCCGCCGCCCGCGCGCCTCTGCCCGGCGGCGACCCCGCGCCCACGTCCTCCTTCCATGGGCCGGCCGCCTCGCATCCGGTCGACGAGACCTCCGAGCCGATCCGGATCCTCGCGGGCGATTTCAACGCCACGCTCGACCACGCCGGCCTGCGCCGTCTCCTCGGACGCGGCTACGCCGACGCCGCGGACCGGACGGGCGCCGGGCTCGTCCCGACGTGGGGGCTCGGCTCGCGCCGCCCGCCGCTGACGATCGACCACGTGCTGGTGGACGAGCGGTGCGCGGTCCGCGAGGTCGCGGTGTACGACCTGCCCGGCAGCGACCACCGCGCCGTCCACGCCGAGATCCGCCTTCCGTAAGGCCCTCCGGCCCGATCGGGCCCGCGATGTCATCGATGCGTTCTGTGATCATCTGAATGCGATTTCCACGCGCTGTGAAGGTCGCGGAAGGCGGCCGATGCGATCGTGGCCGTATCCGGACATTCGACGCTGCTGAAATGGCCGCATCCGGCCATCTGCGGGGGGGACGGGCGCCGCCGCGAGCGGGGCGTGACGGCGCCGTCGCCGGACGGCGGCAGAATTGAGGGGTGGCCCGGTTCGTCACCGTCTCCGATCCCGCCGACCCGCGGCTGGCCGACTACGTGCGGCTGCGCGACGTCAACCTGCGCAAGAGCCTGGAAGCGGAGCACGGGCTGTTCATCGCGGAGGGGGAGAAGGTCATCCGCCGGGCCGTGGGCACCGGGTACCCGGCGCGTTCGTTCCTGATGGCCCGGCGCTGGGTGGAACCGCTCTCCGACGTGCTGGAACGCACCGACGCGCCCGTGTACGTCGCCGACGACGCCACCGTTCAGGCCGTCGCCGGGTTCCCCGTCCACCGCGGGGCGCTCGCCTCGATGAAGCGGCTGCCGCTGCCCGCGACGGCCGACCTGGTGGCGGACGCCCGCCGCGTCCTGGTCCTGGAGGACCTGGTCGACCACGCCAACGTCGGGTCCATCTTCCGCTGCGCCGCCGCGCTCGGCGTGAACGCCGTGGTGCTGTCCCCGCGGTGCGCCGACCCGCTCTACCGGCGCTCGGTCAAGGTGTCGATGGGCGCGGTGTTCGCCATCCCGTACGCCCGCATGACGTCCTGGCACGACGGGCTGTCGGAGCTGCGCGCGGCGGGCTTCACCCTGCTCGCCCTCACACCGGACCAGTCGGCCGTCCCCCTGGACAAGGCGCTCGCCGCCGTGGAAGGGCCCGCGGACCGCGTCGCGCTCATGCTCGGCTCGGAGGGCGACGGCCTGTCGTCGCGCTGGCTGGACGAGGCCGACCACGCCGTCTGCATCCCCATGAGCGCCGCCGCGATGGCCAACGGCGTCGACTCGCTCAACGTGGTCGCCGCGGCCGCCATCGCCTGCCACGCCCTCATGCGCTGAGCGGCCCGGGGACCGGCCGCCGCGCCCCGCGTTCCCGCCCGCTTTCGGCGGAGCTCACTTGCCGAAGGCGCCGCGGCGAGGACGCCGATGGGCGCCCTTCCGCCGCGCGGCGACCGCGGGCGCCGCGCCCGGCAGGGCGCGGCGTCGTCCGAGCCGCAACTGCGTCAGCAGCAGCGAGAACGCCGCCAGCAGCGCCGCCAGCCAGGCCACCTGCGTGCTGGCGATCCGCTCGAACGTGAGGTCCTGCGCGACGGGCGCCTTGTTGTTGCGCAGCCTGCTCTCCGGGGTCGGCGACGTCGGCCCGGGCGCGAGCGACGGACTCGGCGGCGCGATCGACGGCAGCGACACCCCCGGAGCCGAGGACGGGGGCGGCGTGAACGACGCGTTCGGCGACGGCGGCGTGTACCCCGACCCGGACGAGCTGCTCCCGCCGCTGCCGCTGGAGCCGGACCCGCCACTGCCGCCGTCGTCGTCCTTCTTGTCCTCGCCCTTGTCCTCCTTGCCGTCGGAGGGCTTCTTCCCCTGCCCCGGCGACGGCGTGGGGGTCGGCGTGGGACGCGGACTCGGCGACGGCGGGGAGGGCGGCGAGGAGGACTTCGGCGGTACGAAAACGACCGAGGCGGCGTCGAACTCGCGCTCCGTCTGTTCCGAGTCGACCGTGACCGTCACCAGAATGGTCTGTTCGGACTTGATGTCCGGCGGAACGCTGACCGTCGCCTTGATCTCCCGGTCTTCGCCGACCTCGATATCGCCGAGCGCGCAGTCCTGCGTGCACTCGCCGTCGATCTTCGCCAGGCCCTCCGGATCGACGGTGAAGCCCTCCAGGACGACATCTTTGATCGTCTCGCCCTCGGCGGATACGACCGCCGTGAGGTCGATGGGCTTGGTCGGATCCTCCTGAACCGCCGGAGTGGCCGTCAGCGTCACCGCAAGTTTCGGAACGTCGGCGGCGAGGGCCGGGGGCGCGCCGGCGGCGAGGACGGCCGCGGTGCTCAGGCTCACGATGAGCGGACTACGTGCCGATCGGGAGAGCACCGCCCCCGCACCTCCGTGGGTTCGTCGTCGTTGACCGCCGTGTCTCCGGGGCAGCGCTGACCCCGGGCGCGCACTCTGCATCATGCGAACACGGATCCACGATGCAATCAACCCGAATGCCCGTCTTTCCGCCCGTCCGCAGCGATCCGGCGCGATACAGGAAGGTACCGGAAGGCCGCCGCCGGGCCCCGTGACGGTCAGATGAGTGTGACGGTCAGATGAGCTCCTCGCGGAGGTCCTGGACCTCGTTGCGCGGCGCCCACGCCTGCCAGACGCCGTGGTCCATGCGGTCCAGGCCGAGCCGTTCGGCGACGGGCGCGCGGCCGCCCGCGTATTCGACGCGCAGCCACGTCTCGTGCTCGCCGACCACGATGAACGGCTCGCCGCGCCACGTGCACACGGTGCGCACGTACCGCAGCTCCTCGATCTCGTGGGCGGGCACGACGCGCCGGTGGCGGCCCGGCCGCAGCTCCTCGAAGCCGTCGGTGGGCTCGGGGGCGTAGAGCCGCACGTCGCCGTCGGCGCCGGGCACGGCCTCGAACTCGCGGCCCAGCCAGCGGGCGACGTAACCGTCCCGGATCATCGCGGAACCTCCGTCCGGTCGCCGCCCCGGGCGCCGCCCCCGTCCTCCGGGGGCGTCTCGGGACGCAGCCATGCCAGCTGGTCCGGGTCGTACATGGCGACGAACCGCTCGGATCTGTCCATGCCCAGGTAGTACATCTCCGCCCCGTAGGGAAGGCGCACACTGTCGACCTTGTACTCGCGGATCGAGCCCGCGCTGCCGGGGGCGAACCCGTTGCCGTGGAACGGCGGCCGCTCGATGACCCAGCCCGCGTCGCCCCAGGCGGACCGTTCCTCCTCGGTCTGCCCGCCGAATGGGATCCGGTAGAGGTCCGGGCAGTAGGCGGGCCAGCGGATGACGTACACGCCCTCGTCCCCCGGACTGAACGGCGACCCTTCGTAGAGCAGGCCCAGCGCCTCGTACAGCTGCACCGGCGTCTGCAGTTCGGCGACGTCGACCGCGGGGTGCACGAAGCCGCCCACCCGGTCGTACCCCTGCTCCAGGTACCAGCTGACGTGGCCGTGCGGCACGACCTTCTGCATGATGACCGGCTGCGCGGTCCGTTCGGGGTCGGGCTCGGGGACGGCCGGGCGGGCGCCCTGGGTGTACGGGGCGGCCTGCGGTTCGGGTTCCGTTGCGGCGGGCGCGGTCTCCGGCCGCTGGGGCTGCGGCGCGTCGGCCGCGGCGAACGACTGCGGCGCCGTGTCGAGCGGGTCCGCGGAGGGGGACGCCAACGGCTCGGGCCGCGGCGGCATGAGCCCGACGCGCATCGCCCACTCGCTGAGCGACCGCACTTGGTCGCCGCTCAGCGACGCGCCGATCCGGGTGCCGGGGTTGAGCAGCATGGCCCAGTCCTCGCGCGGCCAGGAGGCGATGAGCTCGCGGAAGTCGGCGTACACGAATCGGGATTCGGGCAGCACCTCGCGCAGCCGCACCAGCGAGGTGAACACCTGCACGGCCGACGTGCCGCGCATCGCCGCGTCCCAGCGGAACTCCCGCTGCACGGGCGTGACCTCCAGCGGCGCGTCCTGCGGAATGGGCACCAGGACGTTGGCCGCCAGCAGCACCCGCAGGAACGCGTCGGAGTCGCCGCTTTGCGCCGCCTCGTACAGCTCCTGGTCGATGCGGTTGCCGGGCTCGAACTCCGGTTCGTCGGCCGGCTGCCGCGCCGGCTGTTCGGGCGGCGCGGCGGCGGCCGGGGCCTGCTCGCCGGGGCGCGGCCCGGCCTGCCGGTCCGCGGGCCGCGGGTCGGGACCGTGCGCGGGAGGCTGGGGGGCCTCGGGCGCCGGCGGCATGCCCATGGGGGAGCCGACCGGCGGAGCGCCGGCCGCCGGCGGGGCCTCCACGGGACGCGGCGTTTCGGCGGGAGGCGCCCCCCGCGACGCGTCGGCCGGGGTCGTCTCCGGCGCGGGCGCCGATTCCGGGGACCGCGGCGGCTCCGGCACGAGCGGCTGCCCGGGACTCGGCGCCGGTTCGGCGGCGTGCGGCTGCCCGGAGGCGGGCGGCGGTTCAGGGGCGAACGGCCGACCGGGGGCGAGCGGATCGGTGATGCGCGGCAGGTCCGGCGCCTGCGGCGGCTCGGGCGCACGCCGCGGCCCGGAGTCGAGCGGAGACTCGGCGCCGCGGGGACGGTCGGGCGCGTGCGGCGCTTCGCCGGACGGCGGCCGGTCCTCCGCGCGCGGCGCCGGCGACGGCTCGGCGTCGCGGGAGCGGTCGGCCGAAACGAGACCGGCCAGGTCGCCGAGGTCCGGGGTGGTGACGGACGGGGCGCCGGACGGCTGCTCCGCCGGGGCCGCGGGCGGCGCCGCGGCCTCCACGGACGCGGCCGCCTCCGCGGACGCGGCCGGCTCCGACGCGGCAGGCGACGCGGCGGGCGGTGCGGCGGCCTTCTCCCCGGGGGACGCCGCGGTGCCGGCCGTGCCGCTCAGCGCCCGGACCTGCTCGCCGGGCATGGTCGCGTCGATGGGCGTGCCGGGGTTGAGCACCAGCGTCCACTCGGCGTCCGGCCACGCGGCCACCATGTCCAGGAAGCCCGGCATCACGAAGCGCGACGAGCCGAGGGCCTCGTTCATCCACTTCAACGAGGTGAAGACCTGCACGGACGCGGCGCCGTGCACCCGCACCGGGCCCCAGGGGAACTCCGGGTCGTCCGGGGTGATGCCCCACGGCGTCTCCGGGTCGGCGGGCACCAGCACCTGCGCGCCCAGCAGGATCTTGAAGAACGCGTCGGTGTCGCGCCGCGTCGCCGCCTCGAACAGCTTGCGCTCCACGTCGTTCTGCGGTTCGAAGTTCTCCGACAGGCGGCGGGCCGCGCGCTGGTCGGCCCAGCGCGCCAGCCCGGGGAGCTGCTGGGCCACGACGGTGCCGCCCGCCGGGGACCCGGAGTTGACCGCCAGCGCGTGGCCGTCGTCGGGCCAGTACCGCAGCAGCACCGTGAACGGCACCCGGATGAACTCGCGCCCGAACCCCAGCGGCTCGGCCGCCTCCATCAGCCGTTCGGGCGAGGTGAACACCGGGACGACGGGACCGCCCTCGACCTCCCGCACCAGCCACGGGAAGCCGGGCCGTCCGGGACGCAGCGTGTAGTCGGTGTCCTCCGGGACGGGCAGGAGCAGTTCGGCGTCCGCGAGCGTCTGCAGGAAGAGGTCGTGGTCGTTGTTGGCGGCCGCGCGCAGCAGCTCCCGTTCGACGTCGTTGGCGGGGCGGAACTGCGAGCGGCGCTCCTTGCGGGGCGGCAGGTCGCGGTGCTGGTCCTGCAGCTCCTCCCAGGGCGCGGACTCGGCGGCGGGCTCGTCGACGATCGCCGGGACGTCCACGAGCGTGTCGTCCGGCGCCGGCGGGGGCGCCGGTGCCCGGGCGACGAGACGGTCGCCGGGCGCCGGAAGATCGGCGGGAGGCTCCGCCCCGCCGCCCGAGGACGGCTCGGCCGGGGCCGACGGCTGCGCCGCCGGGGCGTCCCCGGCGGCCGGACCCTGCGCGTCGGGCGCCGGGGCGGCCGGAGGCTGCGCGTCGGACGGCTGCGGGGCGGGAGAGGTCTCCGGCGCCGGCGGTGCGGGCGGCTCCACCGGTGGGGCGGCCGGAGGCTCGTTCGGCGCGGCGGCGGGGGACGCGGGAGCGGAAGGTCCCTGCGCGGCGTTCGGCACTGCGGGCGTCGCGGGCTCACTGGCGCCAGGGACGTCACCAGGCGCCGGGACGTCACCGGCCGATGCGGGCGCGGCCGTCCGGTCGGCCGCGGGTTCCGTGCGAGGGACGGTGGGCAGCGCGTGCGCACCGGTCGCTTCGGCCGACCGGACGTCTCGGGACGCGACGTCCGACGGCTGACCGTCGGTCGGGACGCCGGTCGGGACGGCGTTCGGGACGCTGGACGGCGCGTCCTGCGACGGGGCGCCGGCGGAGGGGACCGCGGCCGGCGCGGCGAGGGGACGGCCGGCCCGCGGCGGCCGGGGGTCGCCGTCGGCGAGCTGCCGGACGAACCAGCCGGGCAGCCGACCCTCGATCGGCAGCGCCACGTCCCGAAGGTCGCGGGCGGGCGCGTCGACCGCCAGCCACCAGCGCGGATGCGGCCAGCTCTGCGCCAGGTCGGCGAACTTCAACCGGACGAAGTGCTGGTAGGCCGGGCCGAGGCAGGCGCGCATGGCGGCGGGCGAGGTGTAGGCCAGCACGTGGGTGCGGCCGTCCTCGTCCTGGGTCGGCCACGTCGGCTGCGCCTGGTTGGCGAGCACGTCGTCGATGAGGTCCGGGGGCACGGGCAGCACCAGCTCGCTCTCGGCGAGCAGACGGAAGTACGCCTCCGGGTCCCCCGCCCGCACCGTCTCGTGCAGTCGGCGCTCCAGTTCCGACGTGGGTCGCCACGCGTCGGCCACGGTCGCCACCCCCCTGATTCAAGCCGCGCTGTCCCTGCTGTACCCCGCCCTGACGCGTCTAGGTACGGACTTGCCTACGCTACATGGGCGAACAGGGCGAAAGGGTCTCGACTTCCGCGCTCCCGGACGCGGCTGCGAGGCGGCGTCGGCTATCCCCGCCGGGCCGCGGCCTCCGGCGCGCGTCCGTGCGGACGGACCCGCGAACCTGCGTGCACCGGCGCGGAGCCCGCGGAGCGCGCCAGCTCGCCCAGCGCGTCGACCAGGCGGTCGACGTGCTCCTCGGTCGTTCCCAGGCCCAGGCTGGCCCGAACCGCCGAGTCCGGGGCGGAGGCGTTCGCGCAGCCGCCCTCTCCGGCCGCGTGCGCCGCGCCGGACCGGTCGGCCGGCCGGTCGGCCAGCAGGCGCCGCACGAAGGGATGAGCGCAGAACTTCCCGTCCCGGACGCCGATGCCGTGCTCACCGGACAGCCTAAGCGCCACGTCGCGCGCGTTCCAGCCGTCGACGGTGAAGGACACGATACCGACGCGCGGGTGGCGCTCCCCCCACAGGTTCAGTTCCCGAACCGCCGGGATGCGGGCCAGTCCGCGGCGCAGCCGGGCCAGCAGCCGCTCCTCGTGGGCGACGAGCGCGTCCCACCCGGCCGCGGTCAGGGTCTCGCACGCCGCCGCCAGCGCCACCACGCCCAGCACGTTCGGGGTGCCCGCCTCGTGCCGCTGCTGCGGGTCGGCCGCCCAGCGGGTCGATTCCCCCACCGAGGCGCTGGCGCCGCCGCCCTTGAGGTACGGCTCGGCGGCGCGCAGCCAGTCGGACCGCCCCGCCAGCACTCCCGCGCCGAACGGCGCGTACAGCTTGTGCCCGGAGAACGCGACGTAGTCCAGGCCGAGCGCGGACATGTCCAGGGGGCGGTGCGGGACGAGCTGGGCGGCGTCCACGGCGATGCGGGCGCCGCGCCGCCGCGCCGCCTGCGCCAGCTCGCCGATCGGCCACAGCTCGCCGGTCACGTTGGACGCCGCCGTGACCACGAGCAGCCGCGGGCCCTGCGGCGCGGCGGCCAGCGCCCGGTCGGCGGCGGCGATCGCCTCGGACGGGGTGGCGGGCGCGGGCAGCCGCACGGCGCGCTTCCAGGGCAGGAGGGTGGCGTGGTGCTCGGTCTCGAACACCACGACGGTGGTGCCGGGCGGGAGCGCGTGCGCCAGCAGGTTCATCGCGTCGGTGGTGTTGCGGGTGAACACCACCGACGCCCGTTCCCAGGCGCCGAGGAACGACCGAACCGTCTCGCGCGCGCGTTCGTACGCGGCGGTGGTGACCTGAGAGGCGTACCCGGCGCCGCGGTGCACGCTGCTGTAGTACGGCAGCGCCCGGGTGACGGCCTCCTGCACCGCCTCCAGACACGGCGCGCTGGCGGCGTAGTCGAAGTTGGCGTACGGGACCCGGCGTCCGTCCTCCAGCGGCACCGGGACGTCCGCGCCGACCACTTTCGGCAGCCGAGTGGGCGCCGACGCGTCTTTCGGCGTCCAAGGCTGCAGAGGGGAGACGTGGGTGAGCGTGGCGGCAGTGGACATGCGTACGACCTCCTTCAGGATCCAGGGATCCCGGGAGGAGTCCGCGGGATCCGCGCTTGCCGGACGCGTTCCGCGTCGTCCGGCCAGGTCCTCACCCGGGGCACCCCATCGCGGACGAAGGGTTGCCGGCCAGCGAGCCGGGGCTTGACGCTGGCGCTCTTGACCTTGTGCGGAAGTATATGCGGAGCCGATGGGCGATCGAAGGGGGGATGCGATGCGGTACGGGACGGCCGTGAGGCTGGCCCACGGGCTGGCGCTGCTCGGCGCGGCCTGGACGCTGACCGGGTGCGGGGCCGGCAACACCGACGAGGTGTGCGCCGACACCAAGAAGGCCTTCCAGCAGTACCTCACCCAGGTGCGGACCGTGTCGGCGAACGACCCGGCGCAGTGGCGGCAGGCCACCGACCAGTTCGCCGGACGCATCGACGGATTGGCCCGCCAGGCGGAGGACGAGAAGCTGAAGAAGGCGCTCAAGACGGAGGCGACCCGCCTGCGCGGCGCCGCCGCCGGTGTGGGCACCGGCGACGCGTCACAGCTCAACGCCGTGATGAGCGACGCCCCCGACCGCATCGGCAAGGCCTGCGACTAGCGCGCTCGCCGGCAAGCGGGCGCCGAGCCTGCCGGCGGGTGCGCACCCCTTCGAGCGGGCCGATGCCGTGCGAGGAGAACCCTCGAGCGGGCGTCGCCTGCGGACCTGCGGAGCCCTTGCGGCGGCGCGAAGAGGCAGCGAACGTGCTGAGGGGCCCGGCGAGGTGTTTCGCCGGGCCCCTCTCACGGTCTCGGCCTACAGGGGGCCGACCGCGGTGTCGCTAGGCGCCGCAGCCGTTCGCCCGCACGAGTCGTCCGCCGGCGCGAGCGGCCCGCTTGCGGACGCGGCACGCCGGACGTCGGGCGCGCGGATGCTAGTCGCGGGTCTCCGGGCGCGGCGGGGTGACGATGCCGCCGTCTCCGCCGTCTCCGCGTCCGCCGCCGGGGTCGTCGACGCCCCCGTCGTTGCCGCCGTCGCCGCCTCCGGTGCCCCCGTCGGACGGGGTCTCCGGTTCGCTGGGGGAGTCCACCGGCGGCCTCGGCCGGACCGGACGCTGCGGCGTGGACGGACGCTGCTCCGGGTCACGCGTCGTCGGCGCGCCGTTCTGCCGGTCGTACGCGTCGCCGTCGTAGCTCCCCGGGGACACCGAGGGCGGACCGAAGTCCTTGGGCTCGATGTGCTTGAGGTTCACCGCGCGGCTGACGTAGGCGTTCCAGATCTGCGCGGGCAGCTGCCCGCCGTACACGCCGTACCCGGGGATGACCAGCGGCTTGCCGTCGCTGCGGAACATCGCCACCGTCGTCGCCAGCTGCGGGATGAACCCGTTGAACCAGATCGCCCGGCCCTCGTCGGTGGTGCCGGTCTTGCCCGCCACGTCCCGGCCGTCGGCCAGCCGGGCGTTCTGGCCGGTGCCCGCCTCCACCACGCGCCGCATGGCGAACGTGGCGTCCCGCGCCACCTGCTCGTCGAACACCCGCCGCCCCTTCTCCGTGAAGGTGGTGGTCTTGCCGGTGTTGTCGGTGACCGACTTCACCACGTACGGCGTGCGGTACACGCCCTCGGCCGCGAACGTGGCGTACACGCCCGCCTGCTGGACCGGGTGCACCGAGATCGTCCCCAGCGGGAAGGTCGGGTAGTTGTTGGCGCCGTTGGCGGTCAGCTGCGCCTTCGGGATGCCCATCTTCTCGGCCATCTTGGTGACCTTGTTGAGGCCGACCCGCTGGCCGAGGTTGACGTAGGCGGTGTTGACCGAGTTCTGCGTGGCCGTGACCAGATTGATCGTGCCGTAGCTGCGGTTGCCGTCGTTGTGGATCGGCGTGCCGTTGTAGTACTGCGGCGAGCTGCCGTCCACGTAGGTGTTCAGGCTCATCCCGCTGTCCAGCGCGGCGGCCAGCACGATCGGCTTGAACCCGGACCCCGCCTGCGCCCAGTCGCTGAACGCGCTGCTGAGCGCCTCCTCCAGGTAGCCGCGCCCGCCGTAGAACGCCACGACCTGCCCGGTGGCCGGGTCGATCGAGACCAGCCCGGTGCGGATCTTGCGGTTCATCCCCTTCGGCAGGGTGCCGCGCACCGCCTCCTGCGCGGCGTCCATCAGCTCCTTGTCGAACGTGGTGGTGATCTTCAGGCCGCTGCGGTTGATCTCGTCCTCGGTGTAGCCGCGCCGCTCGATCAGCTCGCGCTTGGCCACGTTGACCATGTAGCCCTTCTGGCCGCCCAGGATGTTGGTGACCTTCTGCTTGATGGGCTGCGGGAACGTCATCCGCGCCGCCTCTTCCGAGGTGATCGCGCCGTCGCGGACCATGTTGTTCAGCACGGCGCGCCAGCGGGCCTCGGCGTAGGCGCGCGTGGAGCCGGTCGGGTCGGCGAAGTTGCTCGGCTGCTGGATCGCCGCCGCCAGGTACGCCCCCTCGGCCGGGGTCAGCCGGCTCACGTCCTTGCCGTAGTACGCCCGCGCGGCGGCCTGCACGCCGTAGGCGTCGCGGCCGAAGTAGATGGTGTTGAGGTACTGCTCCAGGATCCAGTCCTTGGACTTCTCCCGGCCCACCTTCAAGGAGACCATGATCTCCTTGAGCTTGCGGCTGATCGACCGCTCCTTGCCGATGCCGCCGTAGTAGTTGCGGACCATCTGCTGGGTGATGGTGGACCCGCCCTGCAGCTGCTCGCCGGAGACCGTCGACCAGAAGGCGCGCAGGGTGCCCTGCAGCGACACCCCGGGATCCTCGTAGAAGCTGCGGTTCTCGGCGGCGATCACCGCGTCGCGCACGCCCTTGGGGATCGTCTGGAGGCGGACCGCGTCCCGGTTGACGCCGGTCTTGGCGATCGGCGTCTTGCCGTCGGAGTACAGGAACGTGGGGCCTTGCGCGAGGGCCTCCTCCTGGGGGGACGGGACCGGTGTCAGCAGGTACGCCACACCGAACGCGGCCACGGCGAGTCCGACGACGCCGAGCAGCACGAACAGCGCCCGCCGCCCGATGCGCGCCGCCTTGCCCCGCGGCTTGCCGCGTCTGCCGTCCATACCCCCCTTCCGCCTCTTCCCGGTCGGCCCCTTCGGGGGCTTGCCCGCCCCCGTGCTCTTCACGTCGGTCTTCGGTTCGGCGGCGGACGTCTTCGCCGTCGCCGAAGCGCTGTTCTGCTTCGTACCCGCGTCGTCACCGTCGGCAACGCCCGCCGCGTCCGCTGCGTCGCCGTCGCCCTCGCGGACTGCTGCGGCGCCGGTGGCGGCGCTCGCCTTCTCCGACGGGGACGGCGAGTCGGCGGACGCGGTGGAGGCGTGCGCGGAATCGGACGACTCGACGACGGTGAGGTCGGGAGTCGTCGCCGCGGCGGCCCCCTCGTTCGGGACGGTGGCGTCTTCGGCGGCGCCCTGGTCCGAGGCGGCGTCCGGCACCGTGGTCCCGGCGGCGTCCGCGTGGTCGGGGGCGTCGTCCGGTGCGGAGCCGGACTCGGCGGCGGACTCTGCGTCGTGCGAGGACGCGACGGTGCCCGACCCTACGGCCCCGTCGTGGTCCCGGTCGAGGACGTCCGCGGCGAGTTCCTCGTCGGATCCGGATTCCGTCCCCGTCTCCGTGCCCGTCCCCGTGCCCGTCTCCGTGCCCGTCTCCGTGGCGGTCGTCGCGGTGTCGGCCGCCGTGACGACGATCGTGTCGGCGTCGGGGCGGCCGGACGCGTCGCCGGGCGCCGCGCCGTCGTCGGAGTCGGACTCGGCGGCGGCGTCCCCCTCGCCTTGAGAAGGCGCGGCCAGGGTCACGGTCTCGCCGGGATCGGCCGTGTCGGCCGTGCCCGGCTCCTCGTCGGCCCCCTCGTCGGAGACGCCGGGCTCCCCGTCGGGTGCGGCGTCCTCCGGAGACTCGACGGGGGCGAGGTCAGGCGTCGTCGCCTCGGCGCCGTCGCCGGCGGGCGGGACGGCGGGGGCGGTGTCCGTGCCGGAGTCGGGGGACTCGGCGGTCTCCGCCTCGGTGTCGGCGGCGGTGTCGGCGGGGGACGCGGTGCCCGTGGCGGACGCGGCGGCGGCCTCGGCTTCGGACCGGCCGGTGTCCTCGGACGCCTGCGCGTCGGCCTGCGCGTCGTCGGTCGCCACCGCGGTGTCGGCGGGCTTCTCGGTGGAGCTCGTGGCGCCGTCCCCGGTGTCCGCCTCGGTCGCGGGCGGTGCGGTCTCGCCGTCCGCGGGATCGGCCGTGTCGGCCGTGGGGTTCTGGTCGAGGTTGTCCTCGTCCGGCCCGGCAGGCTCGGTCCCTCCCGGGCTCCTGTCAGTGTCGCTCACAAGCCCCCCGTGACGAGTTCGTTACAGACGATAGCGGAGGGGAGTGGGGAATCTGGCCGGTCGCTGCGCACTCCCGTTGGCTTCTCACTACAGGGACGATCAAAAGGTGCGAAGGGTTGTCTCGCCGTCCCCAGCGTGGTTCTCGACACATCACGTTCGCGGCACATCAGGTTCGCGGCGCATCAGGTTCGCGGCGCATCACGTTCTCGACGCATCGCATCGGCGGGCGGAACGACGACGGCGGGGCCCCTCTCGGGTGCCCCGCCGTCGCGCGTCATGCCGTGGGCGGTCCGCCGCGCCGCGTCCTCGGGCGCGGCCTCACCGGAGGGTCACTTGGGGACAGTGCCGAGGATGTCCACGACGAACACCGTGGTGTCGTCGCCCTTGATCCCGGCCTGCGGGTTGCCGTCCTTGCCGTAGCCCTCGTCGGGCGGGAGGACGAGCATGACCCGGCTGCCGACCTTCTGGCCCTGCAGCCCCTTGAAGAAGCCCTTCATGCCCTCGGTGGTGTCGAGCTTGAACATGGCGGGGGAGCCCTTGCTCCAGCTGTTGTCGAACTCCTTGCCGTCCCGCCAGATCACGCCCTTGTAGTTGACGAGCGCCGTGTCGTCCTTGGTGGTCTTCGGGCCGTTGCCCTCGATGATGGTCTTGACCTGCATGTCCTTCGGCGGGTCGGCCTTCGGGATGGTGATCTTGGGGCCCTTGCCCGCCTCCATGGCGCCGACGGACGGCAGGTCCTCGTCCTTCTGCGGCTTCGGGGTGCCCTGGGCCTCGGCGTTCTTGGGGTAGACGGCCAGGATGTCCACCACGAAAACCAGCGAGTCGTCTTCGCCGATCCCCATCGGGGCGGCGGACTGGCCGAAGCCCTCCTTCGGCGGCACCTGCAGCACGACGCGGCTGCCCGCCGTCTGCCCGACCAGGCCCTTGTCCAGGCCCTTGACGTCCGTCTTGCCGATCTGCATCGGCACGACCTGCTCGCCGGCGGGCAGCTCGTACGACGACCGGATCTCCTTGCTGGTGCTCTCGGTGGCCTTGTCGTCGGTGCCCTTGGACCACTGGTAGAAGACGAACTTCACCAGCGCCGTGTCGCCGTTGGCGATCTTCCGGCCGGTGCCCTTGATCTTCGCGGTGACCTTCAGCTTGCCGTCGGGGAGCAGGCTCTTGGGGATGGTGACCTTGGGGGCCTGCCCGAACGCGCCGGTGACCTCGATCTGCGGCCCGGGACGGGTGACGTACCACGTCGTGGCGCCCGCGAGGGCCAGCACCGCCACCACCGTCGCGGCGATGCTCAGGCGGCGGCGCCTGCGGGCCTGCGCGGCGGTCAGCGCGGACGGCCGGGGGCTGCGGCCGCGCCCGCCGCTGATGCCGTGCGGGGTGAACTCCGGGCTGCGGATGTTTTTGGCGCTCGGCAGCTTCGCCTTGACCGCCGGCTCGCCCCGGGGCTTGTCATCCTCAGGCATGTTTCCTCACTCGCTCCGGGCTCGACGACACCACGAGACGACCACCTTCCCAGCTCCGGCCTAAGGACGGCGTGAAAAGCCGGAAAAGAGGCCGGGTCGCAATCTACCGGCTGCTTTCCGTCGCCGGCCGGAGGCGCGGGGCCGATCCGCAGGCCGCCTGGATGGTCCTGGGTGCCGGTACGGCAGGCATCCTAGTGGCGCCACGCCGCCGCGCCGCAGGACGCTCGGTGCGGCGGCGTCCTTTTCACGGCGCGCCGGCGTTCACCGACGGACGACCGGCGCCTGCCGGTCGATCTCCCGGGCCAGCGTGACGACCATGTCCTCGAAGGACTCGGCCCCGTACCGGGCGCGCAGCGCGGGGAAGAGGTTCTTTCGCGCGGCCTCGCGCAGCATGCCGCTCAGGACGGAGTAGTGGACGGTGCGTCCGACGGACAGGTCGTCGTGCGACGTGCGCGCGGTCCGCAGCAGCTCGGGGTAGGGGGCGGCTTCACTGAGGATCATGCGGACGGCTTCGGTGGGCTCCATGGACCGGAGTCTTGGGAGCCCACCGCGCGTCAGGGCTGGCACCCCGGGCAGGATTCGAACCCGCGACCCGCTGCTTAGAAGGCAGCCGCTCTGTCCAACTGAGCTACCGGGGCCTGCTACCGAGGTGAGGGTACTACTCCGCCTGACCTGCGTGCGACAGGCATTTTCCCGCCTCGGGCGAGGGCCGGGCGGCGGCGGAGAGCCCGGACCGCCCTTCTCCACGGCCGAGACGGCCGGGTCGGCGCGGGCCGCCGCCCAGACGGCCGGAATGGGTCACGCGGCCGCGGCCGGAGCCCTTTGCTCGCCGTCCTCGGCCGCGTGGCCGATTCGTCGCATGTCAGCGGCGCCGCCGCCGGGCGCGGAAGCCTTCGGTCGAGCCGCGGGCGCGTTTTCGTTGATCGGCTGATCGGATCCGCCCGGGCGCCGTAAGGTCATGTGTCCGTGGTGGCGGACGTGGAGATTCCGCTCTCCGGCGGCGACGTCACGGAGGGCGTCGTTCGGGTGGACGACACGGTGCGACGGCCCATGGGTCCGCACAGCCCGGCGGTGCACGGCCTGCTGCGACATCTGGAGAGCGTCGGCTTCGACGGGGCGCCGCGCGTGCTCGGCGTGGACGGCCGGGGCCGGGAGATCCTCACCTGGGTGCCGGGGGAGGTCGCGCGCCGTCCGCTGCCTGCGTACGCGGCGACGGGCAAGGCGCTGGCGGGGGTGGCGCGGCTGCTGCGGCGCTACCACGACGCCGTCGCCTCCTACGATCCCCCGCCCGGTGCGCCGTGGGACGACATCGCCGTCTCCGGCCTCGACGACGAACCCGAGATCATCGGGCACTGCGACGTGACGCCCGAGAACGTGGTGTTCCGCGCGGGCGAGCCGGTCGCGCTCATCGACTTCGACCTGGCGCGTCCGACGACCCGGCTGTACGACGTGGTGACCGCGCTGCGGCACTGGGCGCCGATCGCCGACCCCGCCGACCGGGACGCGCGGCTGTACGACGCGGACGTGGGCGCCAGGCTGCGGCTGTTCTGCGACGCCTACGGATTGGACCGTGACGGCAGGCGGCGCCTGCTGCCCGCGGCGCGGCTGCGGTTCGAACGCTCCTACACGGCGATGCGCTTCCGAGCCGAGCACCGGGGCGGCGGATGGGCCCGCATGTGGCGGGCCGGCGCCGGGCCCCGCATCCGCCGCGCCCAGGACTGGCTGGAACGCCACTGGGACGACCTCGAGGCGCACCTCGCCTGACGCGATGCCGTAGGCATGCCGTAGAGATGTCTCCATGACATCGAAGTGGGTGGGGCCGGGGTCGCCTGAAGGGCTGCTGCTGGGCGTCGCGCTCGACGCGCTGCTGGGCGATCCGCGGCGCGGGCATCCGGTGGCGGCGTTCGGCCGTGCGGCGTCGGCGTTGGAGCGGCGCCTGCACGGCGACTCGCGGGTGCGCGGCATGGTGTTCACCGCGGTTCTCGTGGGCGGCGCGGCAGGGCTCGGCGTCGTCGCCGAGAAGGCGGCGCGGGGACGTCTGGCACGGGCCGCGGTGACGGCGGCGGCGACGTGGGCGGTGCTGGGCGGCACGTCGCTGGGACGGGAGGGCCGCCACATGGCGCGTCTCCTGGAGGGCGGCGACCTCGCCGCGGCTCGGCGGCGGCTGTCGCACCTGTGCGCGCGCGACCCCGACGGCATGGACGAGAAGGCGTTGGCGCGGGCCACGGTCGAGTCGGTGGCGGAGAACACCTCGGACGCGGCCGTCGCGCCGCTGCTGTGGGGCGCGGTCGCGGGAGTGCCGGGCCTGCTGGCGTACCGGGCCGTCAACACGCTCGACGCGATGGTCGGCTACCGCGACCCGCGCTATGTCCGCTTCGGGTGGGCGTCGGCGCGGCTGGACGACGCGGCCAACTGGCTGCCCGCGCGGCTCACGGGCCTGCTCACCGTGGCGTGCGCCGCGCCGAGCGGGCGGGCCCGGCAGGCGTGGCGGGCGCTGCGCCGCGACGGGGCGGCGCATCCGAGCCCCAACGCGGGTCGCTGCGAGGCGGCCTTCGCCGGGGCGTTGGGCGTCCGGCTCGGGGGCGTCAACGTGTACGGGGGACGGGTCGAGGAGCGTCCCGAACTGGGCGACGGGCGCGCCCCCGAGACGGCCGACATCCGCCGGGCCGTGCGGCTGTCGAGGGCCGTCACGCTGGCGGCCGTCGCGGTGGCGGCCGCCGTGGCCGCGGGCAGGAGGAGAGCGTGATGGGCGGCGGGGCGCTGCTGGTGGCGGGGACGACGTCGGACGCGGGCAAGAGCCTGGTGACCATGGGGCTGTGCCGCTGGCTGGCCCGGCGCGGGGTCAAGGTGGCGCCGTTCAAGGCCCAGAACATGTCGCTGAACTCGATGGTGACGGCGGACGGCGCGGAGATCGGCCGGGCGCAGTACGCGCAGGCGCAGGCGGCGGGCGTCGAGCCGCGGGCGGTGATGAACCCGGTGCTGCTCAAGCCCGGCAGCGACCGGCGCAGCCAGGTCGTGGTGCTCGGGCGCCCCGTCGCCGAGGTGGACGCCGTGGAGTACCGGGCGCACCGGGGCCGGCTGCGGGAGGTCGTCCTCGACAGCCTGGCCGAGCTGCGCGCCGCCCACGACGTGGTGATCTGCGAGGGCGCGGGCAGCCCCGCGGAGATCAACCTGCGCGCCGGCGACATCGTCAACATGGGCCTTGCCCGCGCCGCGGACATCCCGGTGGTCGTGGTGGGCGACATCGATCGCGGCGGGGTGTTCGCGTCCCTCTACGGGACGGTGGCGCTGCTGGAGCCCGCCGACCAGGCCCTCGTCGCCGCGTTCGTCATCAACAAGTTCCGCGGGGCCGTGGAGCTGCTGGAGCCGGGGCTGGCGCGGCTGGCGGAGCTGACCGGGCGGCCGACGCTGGGCGTGCTGCCGTGGCGGCCGGGGCTGCACATCGACCCCGAGGACGGTCTCGCCCTGGACGCGCCCCGCCCCGGTGCGCGCGCCCCCTACGGCAGGCAGACCCTGCGCGTGGCGGTGGCCCGCTACCCGCGCATCTCGAATTTCACCGACCTGGACGCGTTGACCTGCGAGCCGGGCGTCGTGGTGCGGTACGCGACGGATCCGGGGGACCTGGCGGACGCCGACCTGGTCGTGCTGCCCGGGTCCCGCGCGACCGTGTCGGACCTGGCGTGGCTGCGCGAGCGGGGCATGGCCGACGCGATCGTCCGGCGGGCGCGGGAGGGGCGGCCGGTCCTCGGCATCTGCGGCGGCCACCAGATGCTCGCCCGCGAGATCCTCGACGAGGTGGAGTCGGGCGCGGGACGCGTCGAGGGCCTCGGGCTGCTGCCGACGCGCGTGGTGTTCGCGCGGGAAAAGACGCTCGCCCGCCCCACCGGGGTCGCCTACGGGCAGCCGGTGCGCGCCTACGAGATCCATCACGGGGTGGTGGAGGTGCTCGGCGGCGACCCGTTCCTGGACGGCTGCCGCGTGGGGGCGGTGTGGGGGACGACCTGGCACGGCGCGCTGGAGAACGACGGTTTCCGCCGCGCGTTCCTGGCCGACGTCGCCCGGTGCGCGGGCCGCGACTTCACCCCGGCGCCCGACGTGTCGTTCGCCGCGCAGCGCGCGGCGATGTTCGACACGGTCGGCGACCTGGTGGAGGAGCACCTCGACACCGACGCGGTGTGGCGGCTCATCGAGCAGGGCGCCCCGCCCGGGCTGCCCACCCTGCTGAGCGGCTTCTAGCCGACGCGGGGGCCGCAGTGGCCACGGGTGTGTGGCCACGGGGTGTCGTCACGGGTGTCGTCACCGGGTGCGGTCAACGGATCCTCCACGGCCGGTCAGGAGTTTCGGCCGCGCCGCGGGGCGGCGCTAAGGTGATCCACTCCGGATCGCGCGGACGGCCGGGCGCCGCCCGCGCCGACCTGGCGCCGCCCCGCGCAGACCCGAGAGCCCCAAGGAGGAGCGACCCGTGACCGAGCCGCGGACCAGTCTCATCGTCCCGTTGATGAAGGCCCGGGTGCCGGCGGAGGTGCAGCTGGAGTTCCCGCTGCCCGTCGAGGAGGAGCCGATCCGCGAAGCGTTCGCGGGGGACCTGTACGTCACGTACGCGCTGGAGCTGCCCGCCGAGCCTTCGGGCGGGGCGGGCGGGGGCGGCCTGCGGTACGAGCACATCGCGCGGCGGCACTGCGCGGAACTGGGCGTCGCCCCCGAGGAGCTGCGCCGCCACGCCGTCGTCAACCTGCGCAACCGGCGGCCCGATCTGGCGCTCAGCTGGTACCCGGACGTGCGGGCCGTCACGGTGCGGCTCGGCGCCGTGCCGGGCGCGGGCGACGCGCAGCCGCGGATCGGCGGCCTGGAGGCGGGGCTGCTGCTCGACGACGGCTTCCTGGAGAAGCTGGCGCAGGACGTGGAGGGCGACCTGGTCGTCGCCACGCCCGCGCGGGATGTGTTCGTCGCGTCCGGCGCCGGCCACCCCGACGGGATCGACAAGCTGCGCTGGGCCGTAGCGCAGGTGTGGGCCGAGGGGCGCAGCGAGGGCGACGGCGGTCCAGGGTGGAAGGTGCCGCCCGGGCAGATGCTGTCGCGGGACCTGCTGGTGTGGCGCGGCGGCGCCTGGGACGTCCTCGCCGCCTGACCACCGAGGGGCGCCCGGCGCGAAGGGGCTCGCCGCTTTAACCCCCTGCGGCTTATGTCCTCATTGCGGCCTTTGGCGAGACCGAAAGATGGCGAACGGCGTGTGTCCGTACGCCTACCCGGCGTAATCTCCGCTTGATTGCCCCCAGGCACAACGGAGGTTCGCCATGGATGGCAACGTCGCCGCTTCGCTCGCCCTGCGGGCGGACACCTACGGCTGGCGCGACCGCCCGCTGTTCCGCACCGGCGACGGGATCGTGACCCACGGCGAGGTCCACGACGCGGCCGCCCGCGCGTCCGGCGTCCTGCACGCGGCCGGGGTGCGCGCCGGCGACCGGGTGCTCATCGCGCTGCCCGACTCGATCGGCTATGCGGCGGCCCTGCTCGGCACCCTGCGCCTCGGCGCGGTCGCGGTGCTGACCGGGCCGGAGCAGGACGAGCGGCACCACGCCCACGTGCTGTCCGACGCCGAGCCGAGCGCCGCGGTGTGCGCGGCCGACCTGGCCGCCCGCTTCCCCTCCGCGCACGTCCTGACCCCCGAGGACCTGGCGGACGAGCCCGCCCACGTGCCCGACCCCGCGTCCGTGGCGCCCGACGCGGCGGCGTACGTGCAGTACACCTCGGGCACCACCGGCCCGCCCAAGGGCGCGGTGCACCGGCACGCCGACCCGGAGGTCTACGTCCGGGCCATGGCGATCGGCGCTCTGGGCGTGAGCGCCGACGACGTGCTCTTCTCACTGGCCAAGGCGTGCTATCCGTACGGCCTCGGCGCCACGATCTTCTTCCCCATGTTCTGCGGCGCCTCGTCGGTGCTGTGGCCGGACCCGCCGAGCGTCGAGGGCGCCGTCGAGCAGGCGCGGCTGCACCGGCCGACCCTGCTGTTCACCGTGCCGACGTGGTACGCGCGGCTGGTGAACGCCCCCGACCCCGAGCCGGTGCGCGCGGCGTTCCGCGGGCTGCGCGCGGCGGCCTCGGCGGGGGAGCCGCTGCTGCCGTCGCTGGCCGACCGGGTCGAGGAGTTCTTCGGCTGCCCGGTCCTGGACGGGCTCGGCACCACGGAGGTCGGACACACGTTCATCTCCAACACCGTCTCCCGGCGTCGGCGCGGTTCGCTCGGCGTCGTGCTGGACCCGTACGAGATCGACGTGCGCGTCGAACGCGTGCTCGGAGGCGCCGGCGGGCGCGGCGGCCCGATCGGCACGGTCGAATCCATCGCCGGCGCGGTGGGCGCCGGGGGAGGACTGCGCGGCCGGCGCATCCCCCCGGTGGGGGCGGGGGCGCTGTACGTGCGCGGCCCCTCGGTGATGGCGGGATACCTCGGCAAGCCGGAGCACACGGCCGAGGTGCTGGACGCGGACGGCTGGCTGCGCACCGGCGACCTGGTGCACGTCGACCCGGACGGCTTCGTGCACCACCACGGGCGCATCCTCGACCAGGTGACGGTGTCGGGCGACCGGTTCTCGCCGCTGGAGGTGGAACGGGTGCTCGGGCGGCATGCGGCGGTGATGGAGGTGGCCGTCGTGGAGGCGCCGGACACCGCGGATGCGCTGCACGCGTTCGTCGTCCCGGCGGCGGGCGACGCCGCGCCGACCGGCCTGGCGGACGAACTGCTGGCGTTGGCCAGGCGCGTCCTGCCCGCGCACAAGGTGCCGCGCACGGTGACGTTCGTGTCCGAGCTCCCCCGCACCGCCGGGGGGAAGGTCAGCCGCGCCTCGCTCGCCCGGGCGCGCTACAGGCGGGGCGCGTGCGCGCCGCGACCGCCTAGATCATGACGTTCAGCTTCTCCAGGGCGTCCACCAGCGGGGCCAGCTCGGGCAGTTCCGCGGCTTCGCGCAGGGCCTCGTCCAGGGCCTTGTTGTGGGTGGGGATGGCCTCGCCGTACAGCCTGCGTCCCGCCTCGGTGGCCGCGGCGCACACGCCCCGGCGGTCCTCCTCCGACAGCACGCGCGTGATCAGGCCGCGCTTCTCCAGGCGGGCCACCAGGCGGGTGGTGGCGCTCTGGCTGAGGACGAGCTTGCCCGCCAGCTCCTGCATCCGGATGTGACGGCCCGCGGGATCGGCCAGGTGGTGCAGGGCGCAGAACTCGTTGACGCTCAGCCCGTGCGCGTCCTGCAGGGCGCGCTCGATGCGGTCCTCGATGCGGGCGTTGAGCGCGGCGAGCGTCCGCCAGCCCTGGGCCCGGGAGTCGTCGGCGCGTGACACCGCCCACCCTCCTCGCGAATGCCGCGGCATGCCCGCCGCGACGTCAGAAGCGTCGACGAATATCCATTATGCAAATAATGCACACGCCGGTTGTCAGCGCGCGCCACTGTTCCTGGAGGGGCCCTGCGGGCCGACTCGGACGGCCGCCGACCGAAGCGGCCGGTGCGCGTCCGCGCCTGCGCGTCCGCCAGATCCGATCTGGCGGACGCGGACCGGACCTGGCGCATGAAGGGTGACACCTTCATGGGAAAGGACGCGTTGATGAGCGATGACCACCCGGCGGTGGAGACGTCGGGATTGATCAAACGGTTCGGTGACGTCCGCGCCCTCGACGGCGTCGACCTCACCGTGCCGCGCGGCGCCGTCTACGGGATCCTCGGTCCCAACGGCGCCGGCAAGACCACCTGCGTGCGGGTGCTGGCCACGCTGCTGCGCCCCGACGGAGGGCAGGCGCGCGTGTTCGGCCACGACGTGCGGCGCGAGGCCGACGCGGTGCGGACCCGCGTCAGCCTGACCGGGCAGTACGCCTCGCTGGACGAGGACCTGACCGGTGTCGAGAACCTGGTGCTGCTCGGCCGCCTGCTCGGCCACGGCAAGCGCGCCGCGCGCGAGCGCGCCGGGCGGCTGCTGGAGGCGTTCGGACTGACCGAGGCCGCCGGACGGCAGGTCAAGAACTACTCCGGGGGCATGCGGCGGCGCATCGACATCGCCGCCAGCATCTTCAACACCCCCGACCTGCTGTTCCTCGACGAGCCCACCACCGGCCTGGACCCGCGCAGCCGCAGCCAGGTGTGGGACATCGTCCGGCTGGTCGTGGCGCAGGGCACCACGGTGCTGCTCACCACCCAGTACCTGGAGGAGGCCGACCGGCTGGCCGACCGGATCGCGGTCATCGACCGCGGCCGGGTCATCGCCGAGGGCACCCCGGGCGAGCTGAAGTCGTCGGTGGGCGCCGGCTCGGTGCACGTGCGGCTGCGCGACGCCGCGCGCCGCGAGGAGGCCCGCGGCCTGCTGGCCCGCGTGCTGGGCGCCGACGTGGTCCTGGAGGCCGAGCCGGTCGCGCTCACCGCCCGGCTGACCGGCGCGTCCGACCTGAACGCCGCCGGCGCTTCCTCCGACCTGAACGCCGCCGGGGCGGCCTCCCGCGCGCTGGCCGAGCTGGCGGACGCCGGGATCATCGTCGACGACTTCTCCCTCGGACAGCCCAGCCTGGACGAGGTGTTCCTCACCCTCACCGGCCACCCGGCCGAGGACGCGGGCGGCGACACGGAACAGGAGGCGGCATGACCACCGCGACCCGGGGAGCGGCCCGCGAGGCGGCGGGCGGCGCCGCCCCCTCGCCCGAACTGATCGCCGCCGTGCTGGCGCCCGGCGCGCGGCCGCCGCGTCCCGGCGCCCTGTCGGCGTCGCTGACGTTCGGCTGGCGGGCCATGCTGAAGTTCAAGCACGTGCCCGAGCAGCTGTTCGACGTCACCGCGTTCCCGATCATGCTGACGTTGATGTTCACCTACCTGTTCGGCGGGGCGCTGGCCGGGTCGACCGGGGAGTACCTGCAGTTCCTGCTGCCGGGGATCATGGTGATGAGCGTCGTGATGACGACCATGTACACGGGGGTGTCGGTCAACACCGACATCGCCAAGGGCGTGTTCGACCGCTTCCGCAGCATCCCGATGTGGCGCCCCGCCCCCATGGTCGGCTACCTGCTCGGCGACATGTTCCGCTACACCATGGCGTCGCTCGTCATCCTGACGCTGGGGCTGATCCTGGGATTCCGTCCGGACGGCGGCGCCGCGGGGACGGCGGCGGGCATCCTCGTGCTGGTGGCGTTCTCGTTCGCCTTCTCCTGGGTGTGGACGATGGTCGGGCTGCTGATGCGCACCGACAAGGCCGTCATAGGCGTCAGCATGCTCGTGGTGTTCCCGCTCACCTTCCTCAGCAACATCCTGGTCAAGCCGGAGACCATGCCCGGCTGGCTGCAGGCGTTCGTGGACGTCAACCCGATCGCGCACCTGGTCGCCCTGGTCCGCGGCCTGATGGACGGCTCGGTGGAGGGCGACGCGGTCGTCTGGGTGACCGGCTGGGGCGTCGGCCTGATCGCCGTGTTCGGCCCGCTCACCATGTGGCTCTACAACCGCAAGTGAGCCGCAAGTGAGCGCGGGCAGGGCCGCGGCCGCGGCGGCCGAACGGGGGCGGGGGCACGGCGCCGCCCCGCGGGCGGGCGCCGCGCCGCGGCCCGCTCGCGGCCGGTGCTCGCGCAGTCCGCCTCACAGCCGCCAGACGACGTCGGAGTCCGGACGGTAGGCGCAGGTGACCCCGGTGGAGATCGAGGCCCGCAGGTGCCGGGCCAGCTCCGGATGCCGCCGGTCGAGCCGGCGCAGGGTGTCGCGGATCCGCGCGGTGACCGCCTTGCGCGCCCGCTCGGCCTGGTCTCCCAGGCGGCGGTCGCGGCCCGCCCGCCCCGCCGCGGCCCGCAGCTCCGCCAGCAGCGCCGCCCGCTCCCGGTCGAACTCGGCGGCCCTGCGGTCGTCGCCCAGCGCGGCCGCCCGGTCGATCTCCTCGTCCAGCCGCCGCAGCCGCCGCCGGTACCGGGCCTTGGCCTCGTCGTCCAGCACCGGGTCGCCGCCGCCGCGCAGCGCCGCCTCCGCGACCCGGCCGCCCGCGGGGTTGGCCAGCCGCACCGCAGGGACCTCCGTCCCCGGACATCCGAGCAGCACCCGCAGGTCGTGCAGCCCCTTGGCGTCCGGCATGTGCACCGTGCGGGCCGCGAACGTCAGCGTCCACACCTCGCCGTCGAATCGGAACACGCCCTCGGAGCCGGCGGCCCCGCCCTCCGGCGCGCCGGCACCACCGTCCGCCTCTCGGCCCTCGGCCGCGGCGCCGCCGGAGAGGCCGCTCGCCGCCCTGGACGTAGTCGACGCGCTCCGGACCTCGGCGACCCGGGCGGTGACGTGCCTCATGCCCAGCTCGGCGGCCTCGCGGGCGACCTCGTCCAGCAGGGTGCGCGCCGCCTGCGCGTCGCCGTCGCCGCCTCGGGCCAGCAGCGCCTCCGCCAGGCGCAGCCGCGCCTCCACCGCCCAGGGACGGGCGGACAGGCGGTCGGCCGACTCCCCGGCGGCGGTGAACCGGCGGATCGCGTCGTCCCAGCGTTCCTGGGCGGCGTCGAGCACGCCCAGCCACAGGTCTATCGGCCCGCCGACGTCGCAGCCGTACAGCGCCACGGCCCACTGCCCCGCGTACGGAAGCAGGGCCGCCCGCGCCCGTTCGCACCGCCGCGGATCCCCGGAGGCGGCCGCGGTCTGGGCCTGGAAACGCAGCCACAGCGGTGCGGCGATCGGCGGATAGGGCTCCTCGCGGTCCTGCGCGGCCTCCAGGTGCCGAAGCGCCGCGCCGGTGTCGCCGCGCTGCACGGCGGTGATGGCCTCCAGCAGCTCGGCGTAGGGGTGCCCGTGCTCGAACAGCGCGCGGTGCGTGTCCTCCAGCTCCTCGAACCTGCCCTGGAGCAGCTGGAGCGTCCACCGGAGGTGGAGCGTCATGTAACCGACGTGGGAACCCCTCTCGCGGGGGAGGCTCGTCATCAGGGCGTCGAGGTGCTTGTCCGCTTCGGCGAAGCGTCCGTGCAGCGCGGCGACGATGCCCTGGTCGGTGTGCACGGCCAGGCGCCACATCGCGACGTCGGCGTGCCGCGTCATGGCCACGAACCGGCTGAAATGCCGCAGATATCGCGGATCGCCCCGCTCCAGCAGGGCCACCCAGCGGAACGACGCCGCCAGATAGATCGTCTCGGTGTCGCCGGTGCGCCGCGCCAGGCGGGCCAGCTCCTCGATCAGCGCGAGCCGCTCGGCCGCGGTGCCGAGGCCCAGCAGGGAGTCGTGCCGGGCCCACAGGCCGAACAGCAGCGTCTCGTCGTCGCCGCGGCCCTGCCGGGCGACGGCGGCCGACAGCTCCTGCGCGAGCTGGACGTCCGGCGGCCGCGCCTGCGCGGGGGCGCCTCCCAGCACCATCCTGCGGTGCGCCTCTTCCAGCAGGTCCCGCTGGAACGCCTCCCACCCGGCGGGCGGTTCGTACGGGTAGACGGTCAGCGCCACCCGGGCCAGCAGCGCGGTGTCGTCCGCCTCCCGGGCGAGCGCCGCGGCGTCCTCGAACACCCGCCACGCGGCGTCCGTGTCGCCGCCGAGCGCCAGCTGGCGGCCCAGTTCCAGGGAGATCAGCGCGCGCAGGCGGCGCCGGTCTGCGGGCGCGCGCTCCAGGGCGCGCCGCAGGTGTTCGGCCGCCTCCTCGGCGGCGAACCGGGAGCCGGCGTCGCGGGCGGCGGCCCGCAGGTGCTCCACCGCCCGCATCGGGTCGATCTCGTCGCGGGCCAGGTAGGCGTGCCACGCCAGCTCGGCGGGCATGATCCGCCCGGCCAGCGCCGGGGCGTCCTCGACGGCGCGCACCACCGCGGCGTGGGCGCGGCGCGCGTCGGCGTCCCCGAGCGCCCCGTACAGGGTCTCCCGGACCAGGTCGTGCGCGAACGCGAACCGGCCGTCGTCCAGCGCGACGACGAGACGGGCGGCGACCGCCTGCCCCAGCAGCCGTTCGACGCGCGGCACCGGCTCGTCCATCGACGCGGCCAGCACGCCCCGGTCGAACTCGCGTCCCAGCACCGCCGCCGACGTCAGCAGCCGCACCACCGCGTCCGGCAGCAGCGACAGCCGCCGCCGCACCGCGTCCCGCACGCCCGGGGCGATCGCGTCGACGGTGCCGCCGCTGTGCCACAGCCGGGCCGCCTGCTCGACGAAGAAGGGGTTGCCGCCCGTGCGCCGGTGCACCTCGGCGACCAGGGCGTCGTCCGGTTCCGCGCCGACCGTGCGGCGGATCAGCCGGCCCACGTCCTCGCGGCCCAGACCGGTGAGCGTCACCACGGTGGCCTTGGCCGCCAGCGACGGCAGCACGGAGCGCAGCGGGTGCCCCTCCCACTCCACCTCGACGTCGCGGTACGTGCCGACCAGCAGCAGCCGCTCGAACCAGGTGTGCTGCGCCACGAACTCCAGCAGCCGCACCGACGCGGCGTCCGCCCAGTGCAGGTCGTCCAGCGCGACGGCGACCGGCCGCCGCTGCGACGCCGCCACCAGCGCGCTGGTCACCGCGTCGTACACCTGGAAGCCGTCGGCGTCGGCGTCGGGCGACTCGCCCAGCAGCATCGCCAGCCCGCCGCCCGCCGCCTCCTCGGCCGCCGCCCACTCCCGCGCGTCGACGGACCGCCGCAGCGCCCGCACCACCTGCGTCCACGGCCAGTAGCCGGGCGCGCTCGACGAGTCCCAGCACGACCCGCCGAGGACCAGCACGCCCCTGTCCCGCGCCTCCCGCATCGCCTCGGTCACCAGGGTGGTCTTGCCGATCCCGGCCTCCCCGGCGACCAGGACCAGCCCGCCGTGGCCGGCCGCCGCGCGGTCGACCTCCGCGCGCAGCACCGCCGCGGGATGGTCCCTGCCGATCAAGGTGGAAGTCATGATGGGCCGCCGTCCTCCAGGGCGTTCACTGCCCCTGAAAACGGTAACGGCCGTTTCGACATTTCCTTGCGCCCGCATTTCCCCGGCTGCCGCCGGACGGGAGGCACGGGCGGGCCCGGGCGCTGTGCCCGGGATGGGGCGGTTAATGCGGTGCGTCGTGCGGACGCCGAACGGTAGCGTCCGAGGCCATGGTGTCGATGGAACAGATCCTGGGGTTCTCCGCGATGGCCGCGGTCATCATCGTGATCCCCGGGCCCAGCGTGCTCTTCGTCGTCGGACGGGCGCTGGCGTACGGGCGCCGGACGGCGCTGGTCGGCGTCGTCGGCAACGCCCTCGGGGCGATGGCGGCGAGCATGGCGGTGGCGCTCGGGATCGGGTCGGTCGTGGCGCGGTCCGCCGTGGTGTTCACCGCGTTGAAGCTGGCGGGCGCCGCGTACATCGTCTTCCTCGGCGTGCAGGCGATCCGGCACCGCCGGTCGCTGCACGACGCGCTGGTGCGCGCCGACCGCGCCGGGGGCGACGGGCGCTCGCTGTGGCAGGGGTTCGTCGTCGGCGTGACCAACCCCAAGACGCTCGTCTTCTTCGCCGCCGTGCTGCCGCAGTTCGCGCGGCCCGAGCAGGGTCACGTCCCGCTGCAGATGGCGGTCTTCGGACTGATCTTCGTCGCGATCGCGCTGGCCTGCGACAGCGGGTGGGGGCTGGCGGCGGGCACCGCCCGCGCCTGGTTCGCCCGCTCGCCCCGCCGCCTGGCCGCGGTCGGCGGCACCGGGGGCCTCATGATGATCGGCCTCGGCGTCAGCGTCGCCACCGCCGGCCGCACGGACTGACCGCGGGGTCAGGTCTCCCGCCAGGACAGCTTGATGAGCATGTTCTTGGCCTCCTCGGCCACCTCGGGGTCGGCGACGACGTCGTAGCGGGCGGCGACGATCTGGCTGCGGGAGGCGAAGTCGCGGCGCCCGCCGGTGAGGGCGTGGGCGATGAAGCCGAACACCGCGCCGAACACCGCCCCGATGACGATGCCGCCCGCCAGCAGCGGCGGCACGTCGCTGTGGTTCGCGGTGAACAGCGTCAGCAGCAGTCCGATCAGGAGGCCGAACCAGGCGCCGCTCCCGGCGCCGGCCAGAGCGGCGCGGCCCTTGGTGAGGCGGCCGAGGACGGTCTCCACCATCCTCAGGTCCGAGCCGATGATGGCCGTCCGCTCCACCGGGAACTTCTCGTCGGAGAGGAAGTCCACCGCCCGCTGGGCGCCCTCGTAGGTGGGGTACGACCCGATGACCGGACGGTCGGTGTCCGGGACCGGTTGGGTGTTCATGGCATCCGTCCTTCTCTCCGGTGTGTTGCCGCAGGAACTACCCACGTCGCCCCATGCCGCACATGTCCGGAGAGAACGGCCCGCGGCCATGGCCTTCCGCGTCTCGGCGGCGGTCAGCGCGGGTTGGCCTGGGACTGGGCGCGGACGGGCTGCGAGCCGAAGGCGGTCAGGAAGCGGTCGCGGAAGTCGCTCATCCGCCAGACGGGGGACCGGCGCCCCGGCTTGAGGCCGTCCTGCCAGCCCCAGTCCGAGATCCGGTCGAGGACCTCGCGGTCGCGGGCCACGATCGTGACGGGGACGTCGCGGCTCGCGTCCTCCCCGGTGATCGTCGGCGCGGGCTGGTGGTCGCCGAGGAAGACCAGCACCAGGTCGTCGTCGCCGTAGGTCTCCACGTACGAGATCAGCGTGCTCAGCGTGTACTCGATCGACTTGCGGTACTCGCCGCGGATCTTGTCGTTGGGCGGCCACTTGGCGGCCTTCAGGCTCACCCCGCCCTGGGCGTGGAAGATCGAGCCGTCCCCGACCTGCTTCCAGTCGACCAGGCGCGGGATGGCGGCCCAGGGGGCGTGGCTGGACACCAGCTCGATCTCGGCCATGACCGGCGTCGTGCGCCCCTCGCGCTCGCGCTCGACGCGTTGGAAGAACGACAGCGTGTACTGGTCGGGCATGGTCGCGTACGCCCAGCGCGGCCCGCGGTACCCGAGGGTGCGGTAGTCGTAGATCTGGTCGTAGCCGAAGAACCGGCCCTCCGGCCAGGCCCGGGTGATGGCGGGCATGAGGCCGACGGTCCGCCAGCCCGCCCGGCCGAAGGCGCGGTTGAGCGTCAGCCGGTCGGTGGCGACCAGGTTCTGGTACCGCTGCTGGTTGTCGATCCACAGGCCGGACAGCAGCGTGGCGTGGGCCAGCCAGCTCCCCCCGCCCATCGTGGAGGAGGTGAGCCAGCCGCTGCGCGCGTGGAAGCCGGCCTTGCGCAGGCGTTCCCCGCCCGCGTCGAGCACCGCGCCGACCTGGGCGGAGAACTGCGGGTCCTCCACGGCGTCGCGGCCGTAGCTCTCGACGAAGGCGATCACCACGTCCTTGCCGCGCAGGCCGGTCAGCAGCTTGTCGCCCGGCGTGGCGCGGAAGTCGTCCACGGCCGCCTGCCGGGCGAACACCTCCTTGTCGTGCAGGCCCCTGCGCACCTTGAGCGCGCGGCTGTAGGCGAGCTTGGCGGTGTTCGACGACGCGACCGGGACCCCCGGGACGAGCTGCGCGCCGAACACGGCGCCGACGCTCCACACCGCCCACAGCACCACGACGGCGCGGGCCGCCAGGACGTCGTGCCGGGCCGCGACGCCCGCGAGCCGCATCGCGGCCAGCGCCATGACGACGATCACGCCGACCGCCAGCGCCGCCGCGCCCGCCGCCAACGCGACGGCGCTCGCGCCGCCGTGCTCCCCGGTGACGAACTCCAGGCCCGCCTCGAGGAAGGCCCAGTCCAGCACCGGATCCCACGGGCGGACCAGCACCTGGTAGAAGCCCATGTCGACGATCTTCACCACGAGCAGCGCGCCCAGCGCGGCGCCGCCGCACCCCGCCGCGATCCGCCGGGCCCGCCCGCGCAGGGCCAGCACGACGACCACGCCGAGCACCCCCTCGATCGGCACGCGGGCGAACGCGCCGGGGGTGATCTCGCTCAGCCGGTTCGGCGTGAGCAGGGCGAACGCGACGAGCAGGAACGCCAGGACGGTGACGGTCCGCGGAACGACGCGGTGCCGTCGGAGCCACCCCGCCGTGCCCCGGTGTTCGCCGTCGCCCGCGCCTTGAGCACGGCCGCCGTCCTTGCCGTCCGCGGCGGCGCCTTCGCCCGGCGCAGCGCCGTCGTCGGCCGGCGTCTCCGGTCCCCGGGGAGAACGCGTGAAGAGGGACAAGGGGCCTCCCAAGCCAAGCAATGCTGATCAGTGTCTGCGCATGCCGGCCCGCAGGGAAACCGGTCCGCGCTGCCCATCCTGTGTACGGCACCCCCGCCGGACCGGTTCAGCCGCGCCGACGCCGTCGGACGCGCCCGCCGTGCGGGCCCCTGCTGGAAGCTACGATGACGGCCGACGGCAGGGGAGGAACCCGGTGCGAATCCGGGGCTGTCCCGCAACTGTGACCGGGGAGTCCGCCTCCACGCAGGGCCACGGCGTCGGATGAGGCGTTCGCGGTGAAGGGAGGATCGCCTCACGGCCAGGGTGTCGTCCCTGGCCGGACACGCTGGAAGGCCGGAGGCCGAGACGACGATCCGGGAGCCAGGAGACTCCGCGCCGTCGTCGACCTCGTCACCGAGCCGGGGCGCGGACCCCGGAGGAGGCCCTGCCGATGCGTGTTCTGCTGCTGTCCACCGCCGACACCGAGCTGCTCGCCGCCCGCGCGGCCGACGCGGGCTACGTGACGGCCAACCCGATGCGGCTCGACGCCGACGCCGTCGACCGGCTCGCCGAGGACGCCGACGTCGCCGTCGTCCGGCTGCTGGGCGGCCGCAAGACCTGGCCGGAGGGGGTGGAGCGGCTGCGGCGCGGCGACCTGCCCGTGGTCTTCCTCGGCGGCGAGGCCGACCCGGACGCCGAGCTGATGGCGCTGTCCACCGTCCCCGCCGGGGTGGCCGCGGAGGCGCTGGGCTACCTGCGGGAGGGCGGCGTCGCCAACCTCAGGGAGCTGGCGCGGTTCCTCTCCGACACCGTGCTGCTGACGGGCGAGGGCTTCGCGCCGCCCGTCCCGACGCCGGCGTACGGGGTGCACGGGTCGTATGAACTCGACCCGGCCAAGCCCACGGTCGGCGTCGTCTTCTACCGCGCCCACGAGCTGTCGGGCAACACCGCGTTCGTCGACGTCCTGTGCCGGCAGATCGAGGAGCAGGGGGCCAACGCGCTGCCGGTGTTCTGCGGGTCGCTGCGCGGAGCCGACCCGGGCCTGCTTGACCTCCTCGAGCAGGCCGACGCGCTGGTCGCCACGGTGCTGGCGGCGGGCGGCGCGGTCGCGTCCCGGGCGAGCGCGGGCGGCGAGGAGGACTCCTGGGACGTCGGCGCGCTGGCCGCCCTGGACGTGCCCGTCGTCCAGGGCCTGTGCCTGACCACGCCCCGCGCCGCCTGGGAGGAGTCGGACGGGGCGCTGTCGCCGATGGACGCGGCCATGCAGGTCGCGATCCCCGAGTTCGACGGACGCCTCATCTCCGTGCCGTTCTCCTTCAAGGAGGAAGGGCCGGACGGCATCCCCGTGTACGCGGCCGACCCGGAGCGCGCCGCCCGCGTCGCCGGGATCGCCGTGCGGCACGCCCGCCTGCGACACGTGCCGAACGACCGCAAACGCGTCGCGATCGTCCTGTCGTCGTACCCGACCAAGCACTCGCGCGTCGGCAACGCCGTCGGACTCGACACGCCCACCTCGGCCGTGCGGCTGCTGCGCGCGATGGCCGCCGCGGGCTACCGGCTCGGCGACGACGACGCCTACTGGAGCGATCCCGACTCGGGCGACGCCCTCATCCACGCGCTGATCGAGGCCGGCGGCCACGACGTGGAGTGGCTCACCGAGGAGCAACTGCGCAACGCCCCCGCCCGGGTGCCCCTCGACGCCTACCTGCGCTGGTTCGAGGCGCTGCCGGAGCCGCTGCGCGAGCGCATCCGCGCGCACTGGGGCGATCCGCCCGGCGAGCTGTACGTGGACGGCGACGACATCGTCCTGGCGGCGCTGCGGTTCGGCAACGTCGTGCTGATGATCCAGCCGCCGCGCGGCTTCGGCGAGAACCCGGTGGCGATCTACCACGACCCCGACCTGCCGCCGTCCCACCACTACCTGGCCGCCTACCGCTGGCTGGACGAGGAGTTCCAGGCCGACGCGATCGTGCACCTCGGCAAGCACGGCACGCTCGAATGGCTGCCCGGCAAGGGGCTCGGGCTGTCGGCCGAATGCGCGCCGGACGCCGTGCTGGGCGGCGTCCCGCTCGTCTACCCGTTCATCGTCAACGACCCCGGCGAGGGCACGCAGGCCAAGCGCCGCGGCCACGCCACCGTCGTCGACCACCTCGTCCCGCCGATGGCGCGCGCCGAGACCTACGGCGACCTGGCCAAGCTGGAGCAGCTGCTCGACGAGTACGCCACCGTCGCCGAACTGGACCCGGCCAAGCTCCCCGCGGTGCGCGCCCAGATCTGGACGCTCGTGCAGGCCGCGCAGCTGCACCACGACCTGCACCAGGAGGAGATGCCGGGCGAGGACGAGTTCGACGACTTCATCCTGCACATCGACGGCTACCTGTGCGAGGTCAAGGACGTGCAGATCCGCGACGGCCTGCACATCCTCGGCCAGGAGCCGGTCGGCGCGCCCCGGGTCAACCTCGTGCTGGCCGTGCTGCGCGCCGCCCAGGTGTGGGGCGGCGTCGCCGGCGCCATGCCGGGCCTGCGGTCGGCGCTCGCCGCCGAGCACGGCCTGGACGAGAAGGCGCTGCTCGCCGAGCCCGGCGCGCGGGTGGACGCCGACGTCGCCGGGACGCGCGCCCGCACCGCCTCCGACGCCGTCGACGTGCTGGAGTCCCTCGCCCGCCGCCTCGTCGAAGGCATGGAGGAGCGCGGCTGGGACGCGGCGCAGGCCGCCGCCGTCTGCCGGGACGCCCTCGGCCGCGAGATCGACGGCGTCGTCCGGCTGCTGGAGTTCGCCGCGACCGAGGTGGTGCCGCGGCTGGCGGCCACGCGGAACGAGATCGGCGCGGTGCTGCACGCCCTGTCCGGCGGATACGTGCCCGCCGGGCCGTCCGGCTCGCCCACCCGCGGGCTGGTCAACGTGCTGCCGACCGGCCGCAACTTCTACTCGGTCGACCCCAAGGCGATCCCGTCCCGCAACTCCTGGGAGGTGGGGGTCGCGCTGGCCGACTCGCTGATCCGACGGCACTTGGACGACACCGGCGAGTACCCGGCCGGCGTGGGCCTGACCGTGTGGGGCACCAGCGCCATGCGCACCCAGGGCGACGACATCGCCGAGGTGCTGGCGCTCATCGGCTGCCGCCCGGTGTGGGACGACGCCTCCCGCCGCGTCACCGGGTTCGAGATCGTCCCGCTGGAGGAGCTGGGCCGTCCCCGCATCGACGTCACGCTGCGCGTCTCCGGGTTCTTCCGCGACGCGTTCCCGCACGTCATCACGCTGCTCGACGACGCCATCGGCGCGGTCGCCGCGCTGGAGGAGCCCGTCGACCGCAACTTCGTCCGGCGGCACGCCCTGGAGGACCGGGCCGCGCACGGCGACTGGCGCCGCGCCACCACCCGCATCTTCGGCTCCAAGCCCGGCGCGTACGGCGCCGGGCTGCTGCCCCTCATCGACGCCCGCAACTGGCGCGACGACTCCGACCTGGCCGAGGTGTACGCGGTGTGGGGCGGCTACGCCTACGGCCGCGGGCTGGACGGCCGGGAGGCCCGCGCCGACATGGAGTCCGCGTTCCGCCGCATCGCCGTCGCCGCCAAGAACCAGGACACCCGCGAGCACGACATCGTCGACTCCGACGACTACTTCCAGTACCACGGCGGCATGGTCGCCATGGTGCGGTCCCTGACCGGCCGCAACCCCGCGGCCTACGTCGGCGACTCAGCGCTTCCCGACCAGGTGAAGACCCGCACCCTCGCCGAGGAGACCCACCGCGTCTTCCGGGCCCGCGTGGTCAACCCCCGCTGGATCGCCGCGATGCGGCGGCACGGCTACAAGGGCGCGTTCGAGCTGGCCGCCACCGTGGACTACCTGTTCGGGTACGACGCCACCGCCGGCGTCGTCGACGACTGGATGTACGAGCGGCTGGCCGAGGAGTACGTCTTCGACGCCGAGACCAGCGCGTTCATGGAGCAGTCGAACCCGTGGGCGCTGCGCGGCATCACCGAACGCCTCCTGGAGGCCGCCGACCGCGGCCTGTGGGCCGCGCCCGACCCCGAGACCCTCGACCGCCTCCGGCAGACCTACCTGCGGTTGGAAGGCGACCTGGAGGCCGAGGACGACGACTAGCTGTTCTGTACTAGCCCGTGGTCTGGGCAGGTCAGGCGTCCTTGGCCTGGCAGAGGGCGAAGTCGTCGAAGACGGCCGTGACCCGCTCGCTCGTCCCGGCGTCGTCCAGGACCAGCCCGGTCGTGCCCTGGAGCAGCGGGTCGCGCCGGTCGGTGTACTCGAAGATCGGGTCGCCGTTGACCCACAGCGCGATGCGCGGGACGCCGCCGCGCAGGTCCAGTTCGGCCTGCATCCGGTCGGCGTCGTCCAGTTCGAAGTCGGGGACCGGGCCGGAGGCCAGCTCGGCCGCCGCGCCGTCGACGACCTTGCGCAGCCGGGCCGTGCCGTCCGGGCGCAGCACGATGTCGTACCGGTCGTCGCCGTCGGCCAGCAGGTGCACGCCCGCCGCCCAGCCGACGCCGCTCGGCCCCGCCGACAGCCTGACCCGCACGTCCACGAGCCCGTGCTGGGGCGACGGCATGGCCGTGGAGGCCCGGCACGTCTGCGCGGCCCCGGCGCGCGGCGCGATGTCCAAGACGTATTCGTCGTCGCGGAACTCTCCGCACCCGTCCGGACCGGCCTTCCAGCCGCCGGACGGGTGGTCGAAGTCGTCCTTCACCAGGGTCGCCGCCGATTCCGGCGGGTCGTCGGCGGACGCCTCCAGGCCGCCGTCGTCCGGCAGCATCTGCTGGACGCCCAGCACGGCGCCGATCACCGCGAACGTCGCCAGCCGGATCAGCAGGGTGCGCCTCCGGGCGCTTATGCCCCGTCGCGCCTCCGCGGCCGCCGCGTGGGGCTTCTCCTGATGCGATGTCTGCTGCCACGACGTCTGCTGCCACGATGTCTGCTGCCACGACGTCTCGGCGGTGGTCGCCTCTGCGGCTGCCTGTGTCTGCGGCAGCCGCTGTTCAGCGGACGGTGGTTGTAGGGCGGGCGCTTGTTCGGCCGAGAGTGCGTTTTCGTCGCGGGATGTCTCCTGACGCATTGTCTGGTCCCGCGCGGTCTCGGCGGTGAGCGCCTCCGTGGCTGCCTGTCTGGGCGGTGTGGGCGCCGCCCTTCGCTCAGCCGACGGGCGCCGCTCGGCCGGCGGTCCGGTCAGTTTCTGAGGCAGTGTCTGGTGCCCTGACGTCGCGGTAGTCGGGGCCTCCGCGGGTGCCTGTGCGGGGGGTATGAGCGCCGATATTCGCTCAGTCGGTGGTGGTCGTCGTCCGGCGGGCGGTCCGGTCTCGTCGCGGGGCCTCTCGGTGTCCGGGGGGTGGTGGTCGGTCAGGGCCCGGAGGAGGTCCGTGGTGTCGGGGCGGTCGGCGGGGTCTTTGGCCAGGGCGCGGATCACCAGGGGGCGGAGGGCCGGGTCCAGGGCGTCCACCGACGGCGGGGCGGTGAGGACGCGGTGCATGATCTCGTGGACGTTGGACCCGGTGAACGGGGCGCGGCCGGTGCCGGCGTACGCGATCACGCACCCCCAGGAGAAGACGTCGGCGGCGGGGGTGACGGGGCCGCCCCGCATCAGTTCGGGCGCGACGTACGCGGGCGTGCCCACGACCTGGCCGGTGCGGGTCGGGCCGTCCGCCGCGTCCAGCGCGTGCGCGATGCCGAAGTCGATGACCCGCGGGCCGGTGGACGACAGCAGCACGTTGGACGGTGTGAGGTCGCGGTGCACCACGCCGGCGCCGTGAATGGCGCCGAGCGCGGTGGCGATGTTGACCGCCAGGCCGTCCAGGGCGCCTCCGCGCAGCGGGCCGTGCTCGCGGACGGCCTGGGCGAGGGTCGGGCCGTCGACGTACTCGGTGACCACGTACAGCGGCTCGCCGTCCAGGCGGGCGTCCAGGACCGCCGCCGTGCAGAAGCGGCGCACCCGGCGCGCGGCGGTCACCTCGCGCCGGAACCGCTCGCGGAACGCGGCGTCCTCGGAGAGTTCCGGATTGATGACTTTGATGGCGACCCGGCTGTCCTCGTCGGTCAGACCGAGGAAGACGGTGCCCATGCCGCCCCGGCCGATCCTGCCGATGAGGCGATAGCGGCCGAGGCGTTCAGGGTCGTCGGGCCCAAGCGGAGCCGTCGGCATGTGTCCTCCCACACTGTGAGACGGAGGACGCGGCCGTTACGTTCACTTATTTCCGGCAAATGGCGCATTGTGGTCGAGAGTTCGGACCTCGGTCACCGGCGGGGTCCTGCCGTAGCGGCGGCGCAGCGGGTACGCGGCGGCCGCCACCGCGAGGCTGAGAGCGGAGGCGAGGAGCTGCGAGCGCTGCTCCGGCATGAAGGCCATCGACGCCAGCACCAGCAGCAGGGCGCCGATGACCAGCCACGTCAGGTACGGGTGGCCCCACATCCGGTAGGTGAGGCTGCCGGGGTCCTCCCGCTCCAGCCGGGCGCGCAGGCGCAGCTGGGAGACCATGATCGACAGGTACACGAACGCCAGGATGACCCCGATCGAGTTCATCAGGAACTTGAAGACGGCGTCCGGCGAGACGTACGAGGCGACCACCGCGCCCCACGCGGCGACGGTGCCGAGCAGGATCGCCCGCACGGGCACGCCGCGCCGGTTGAGCCGGACCAGCGCGGCCGGGGCGTCGCCGTCCCGCGTCAGGACGTACAGCATCCGCGACGAGACGTAGATCGCCGAGTTCAGCACCGACAGCACCGCGGTGAGGATCACCGCCTGCATCAGCGTGCCCGCCGCGGGGACCCCGAGATGGTCGAGGGTGCTGACGAACGGGCTGGTCAGGACCCGGGCGTCGTTCCACGGCAGGATCGACACCACCAGCAGGATCGACAGCACGTAGAACAGCGCGACCCGATACAGCACGTTGCCGGTGGCGCGGGCGACGGCGCGTCCCGGCTCGCTGCTCTCGGCGGCGGCGATGGTGGGGATCTCGGTGCCGCCGAACGCGAACATCACGGCCACGATCGCGGTGAACACCGAGGCGGGCCCGTTCGGCAGGAACCCGCCGTGCGCGGTCAGGGCGGCCGCGCCGCCGGGCGCGTCGGGCCACAGCCCCGCCACGTACAGCCCGCCGAGGACGACGAAGACCGCGATCGCGGCGACCTTGATCGAGGCGAACCAGAACTCGAACTCCCCGAACGAGCGGACCGACACCAGGTTGACGCAGGTCATCACCACCAGCAGCGCCGCGGCCAGCGTCCACTGCGGCAAGGGGATCCACTCGCCGAGGATCGCCGCGCCCGCGACCGCCTCCGCGCCGACGAGGACCACGTAGAGGTACCAGTACAGCCAGCCGATCGTGAAGCCCGCCCACGGGCCGAGCGCCATCCGCGCGTACTCGGCGAGGGAACCGGCCACCGGGCGCGCCACCACCATCTCGCCCAGTGCGCGCAGCACGCACAGCACCAGCAGTCCGGCCGCCGCGTACGACAGCACCGCCGCGGGACCCGCCGTCTTGATCACCGCGCCGCTGCCCACGAACAGTCCCGCTCCCACGGCGCCGCCGATGGCGAGCATGGTCATATGGCGTCGGCGCAGGCCGGTGCGCAGGGTTTCGGACATGCCTGGTCGTTCCCGTCCAATCGATCGGCGGCCATGGGACGACCCCACCCTAGTGGTTGGGCCCCTGTTCCGGTCCGACAGTAAACGGCATTCCGGGCTGTACCGGACTCGGCCGTACGCTGTGCCCATGCAACCGACGCCCGACGTGCTGGGCCCCGAGTACGAGGCCATCGAACTGCCCATGGGCCGCGACGCCGAAGGCGAGGTCGTGGCCACGCTGGTCCGGCGCCGCGGCGAGCGTCCGTGCCGCCGTGCCGTGCTCTACGTGCACGGGTTCATCGACTACTTCTTCCAGCGGCACCTGGCCGACTTCTACCTCGCGCAGGGCTTCGACTTCTACGCCCTCGACCTGCGCAAGTACGGGCGGTCGCTGCGCCCCCACCAGACGCCGAACTTCGTGCGCAGCCTGACCGAGCACTTCCCGGAGATCGACGCGGCGGTCCGGATCGTCCGGGACGAGGACGACCACGAGGTCCTGCTGCTCAACGGCCACTCCACCGGCGGGCTGATCGCCGTGCTGTGGGCCGACCGGGTGCGCGGCAAGGGCCTGGTCGACGCCCTGTTCCTCAACAGCCCGTTCCTGGACATCAACGAACCGCTGCCGCTGCGCAAGCTCGGCGCCGGCATCGCCCGCGCGCTGGCCGCGCGGTTCCCGAAGGCCAAGCTGCCCGCGGGCGTGTCGGACCTGTACCCGCGCAGCATCCACGCCGACCACGACGGCGAGTGGGACTTCGACCTGGCCTGGAAGCCCATCGAGGGCTTCCCGGTCCGGGCGGGGTGGCTGGCGGCCGTCCGCCGCGGCCAGCGGCGCGTGCACCGCGGCCTCGACATCGACGTGCCCGTCCTGGTGATGACCTCGGCCCGCAGCGTGCGCCCCAAGCCGGGGGCGGCCGGCCTGTCCGGCGCCGACACCGTCCTGGACGTCGAGCACATGGCCCGCTGGGCGCCCCGGCTGGGACGGCACGTCACGCTCGTGCGGGTCGACGGCGCGGTGCACGACGTGGTGCTGTCCGCCGAGCCCGTCCGCGACCGGGTCTTCGCCGAGCTGGCCCGCTGGCTGGCGGGCCACCTGCCGCCCGCCGCGGACGCCGCGGACGCCGCGGACGCGGCGGATGCGGCCGCGGGCGGCTCCTGACGGCCGGCCCGCGGTCGCCCGCGATCACCCGCCCGAGCGGCCGGTCACCCGTCGATCCGCGACAGGTCGAAGTCGTCGAAGTCGGCGATCGCCTTCTGCGCGGCGTTGGCGCCGCGCTGCACCGCGATCCCGGCCCAGCCGTTGGGCAGCGGCTGGTCGCCGTCGGTCTGGTCGATCACCTGGTCGCCGTTGACCCACAGCCGCAGCCGCACCTTCTTGCCCTTGTCCTGCTCCTCGCAGGCGATCTGCAGCCGGTTGGGGCCGTCCTTCTCGACCGGCGTCGACTCCAGGGTCACCAGCTCCTTGCTGCCGAGGTCCCCGGCCTTCTTGCGCAGCAGGCCGCCCTTGCCGTCCTTGCGGACCAGGAACAGGTACTCGCGCTCGCCGTCGTCGGTGGACCGGCAGGACAGGCCGTACTGGGCGTCGTCCTGGCCCTCGACGAGCGTCCCCGTCACGCTGACCAGCACCCGCGCGGGCATGTCCTTGCCCTCCTTGGGCGCGTACCGCTCGCGGAGCTGGGTGCCGAAGTCGGCGTCCATCCGGTACTTGCCCTCGTTCGTGTACCCGTTCGACAGCGTGTACGTCCCGCCGCCCCAGCCGGAGTTGGAGTTGCTGAAGTCGTCGCTGAAGACGGTGGCGAGGTCCTCGGGCGGGGAGTCGCCGCCGACGACGGCGGCCAGGAGGGCGGCGCCCAGCGCGACCGCCGCGACGCCCGCGCCGACGGTGAGCAGGGTCGCGCGGCGGGACGGACGGCGCTGCGGCTTTCTCACCGCCGTGGAGGCGAAGCGCAGAGGGGGCGGGGGCGGCGGCGTGTCCTCGCGGGTCGCGCCGGCGGTCGGCCCGAGGGGCGGCGCGGTCGCGGCCCGCGCGCCGACGCCCGCGTGCCAGGTCGCCTGGACGGTCTCGGCGAGCCGCGCCGGGTCCGGCTGGGTGTGGCCGACCAGGCGGCTCAGCAGCTCCCCGACGGACGGGCGGTTGTTCGGGTCCTTGTCGAGGGCGGCGGCCACCAGCTCGCGCAGCGACGGGTCGAGCCCGTCCAGCTGCGGCGCCTCGTGCGCCACCTTGTAGAAGATCTCCGGGACCGTGCTGCCCGCGAACGGGGGCCGCCCGGTGCCCGCGAACGCCACCACGCAGCCCCAAGAGAACACGTCCGAGGCGGGCGTGACCGGCTCGCCGCGCAGCAGTTCGGGCGCCAGGTAGTTGGGCGTGCCGACGAACTGGCCGGTGCGGGTCGGGCCGTCCGCGGCGTCCAGCGCCCGGGCGATGCCGAAGTCGATCACGCGCGGACCGGTCGGCGACAGCAGCACGTTGGCGGGCTTGAGGTCGCGGTGCACGATGCCCGCGCCGTGGATCGCGGCCAGCGCGGTCGCCACGCCCACCGCCAGACCCTCCAGGTCGGAGCCGGGCAGCGGGCCCCGCTCGGCCACCGCCCGCTCCAGGCTGGGGCCCTCGATGTACTCGGTGACGACGTACAGCGGATCGCGGTCCAGCTCGGCGTCGAGCACCGGCGCGGTGCAGAAGCGGCGCACCTGGCGGGCGGCGGTCACCTCCCGCCGGAACCGCTCGCGGAACGCCGCCTCGCTGGCGAGCTCACGGTTGATCACCTTGACGGCGACCCGGCGACCCGACCCGGACTCCGCGGAGTGCTCGCCGAGGTAGACGGTCCCCATACCGCCCCGGCCGAGCCGGGCGAGCAGCCGGTACGGGCCGAGCTCCCGGGGGTCGTCGGGCTGCAGGGAATCGGCGTTCTCTCCCGCGTGCGTGGTCATCCTGGTCCTGGGGGGATCGATGAGACAACTGGTGGAACCCCACCCTAGTGGGACCGGGACCCTCAATGCGGGCCACCCGGACGCCCTCGGGGGCCCGCCGCCGCGGCGGGCCCCCGAGGGCGTCCCGGCCGGCGGCGCCGGTCCGGCCGGGACGACGGGGGTCCGCGGCGCTCAGGGCAGCAGCAGGAGCTTGCCGGTGGTGCGGCGTCCT
This sequence comes from Actinomadura viridilutea, assembly GCA_003001795.1. Taxonomy (GTDB): domain Bacteria; phylum Actinomycetota; class Actinomycetes; order Streptosporangiales; family Streptosporangiaceae; genus Spirillospora; species Spirillospora viridilutea. The sequence continues at coordinate 54,642 of PVNI01000010.1, forward strand.
TCCAGGTCCTCGTGGGCGCGGCGGGCGTCGGCCAGGTCGTAGCGGTGACCGATGTGCAGGCGCACCTCGCCCTTGGCGACCCAGGTGAAGACGGCCGAGGAGCGTTCCAACAGCTCGTCGCGCGTCAGGGTGTGGTGGGCCAGGTTCGGCCGCGTGAGGAACACCGACCCGGCGGCGTTGAGGCGCTGCGGGTCGAACGGCGGGACCTTGCCGCTGGCGGCCCCGTACAGCGCCAGCGTCCCGCGGGGACGCAGGCTGTCCAGGCTGCCGTCGAACGTCGCGGCGCCCACGCCGTCGTACACCACGGCGACTCCCTCGCCGCCGGTCAGCCGCCGCACCTCGGACGCGAAGTCGTCGTAGCCCACGACCTCGTCGGCGCCCGCCTCGCGGGCCAGCCGCTCCTTCTCCGGCGTCGACACCGTGCCGATCACGCGGGCGCCGCGCAGCTTGGCGATCTGGGTGAGCAGCAGCCCCATGCCGCCCGCGGCCGCGTGCACCAGCACGGTGTCGCCCGGCTGCACGGCGTAGGTGGAATGCGTCAGGTAGTGCGCCGTCATGCCCTGGAGCAGGGACGCCGCCGCGTCCTCCAGGCTCACGTCGTCGGGCACGGGGACGACCTTGTCGGCGGGCACCGCGGCGCGCTGGGCGTAGGAGCCCTGCACGCCCTGCCAGGCCACGCGGTCGCCCGGGGCGACGCCGGTCACGCCCTCGCCGACCGCGGCGACCGTGCCGGCCCCCTCCACGCCCGGCACGTACGGCGTCGGCTGAGGGTAGGAGCCCGTCCGGAAGTACACGTCGATGTAGTTGACGCCGCTCGCGGCCAGGTCGATCAGCACCTCGCCGGGCCCCGGCGCGGGGTCCTCGCGTTCGGTGAACTCCAGCACCTCGGGCCCGCCGTTGCGGTTGACGACGATCGCGCGCATGTCGTTGTTCTCGTCCTCTCTCAGGTCGACTGTGCATCCCCAACGCGGACGGGGACCGGAATCATCCTCCCGTTCGACGGTCCGTCCGATCACTCGGCGGGCCGACGGATCCGGTCGCTCAGGCCCTCGTGGGCCATCGCCGCGATCCGCTCGCCACCGGCCACGGCGGATGCGACGCGTAAGGACGAGGTGACTTTCTGTTCCGTACCGCGGACGGCCGCGCGGGGGAGGAAAAAAGTTGACCGAAGTTCCAGGTTCTCCGGCGCCGATCTCCATCGCCGGACATCCTGGGAGCAGTTACCGGAGGTCGTCGTCCGGACGCGCCGCGTCGCGGGAGCGGCGGCCACGCTACGGTGAGGCGGCTGATCGCGGTGTCCGTTGTCGACGCGCAGAAGATCGCCGAGGTGCGGCGGCATCACCTCGCGGCGCTGGCGTACGAGGTGGAGGCGCGGGGCCTGCGCTGGCGGCTGGCCGCGCCCGAGGAGTCGGTGCTGTGCGTGCTGGAGCCGGCGTCCCGGCGGTGCGTCATGGTGGTGGCCACGCCCGTCGGGGACGGGTGGTCCTACCTGTGGACCGGCGGCGGAATCGCCCCCGTGGGACAGGTCGCCGCGGTCGCCGACCGGCTGGTGCGCCTGTTCGTCTGACCCTCTGACCTGCGGCTTCTTCGGGGCGACCCGGTCCGGGCCGCCCGCTTTCGCCTTGCCGGACGGTCCCCGGCGCCCCTAGACTTGTGGCGAACAAGTGTTCGAACGAGCCGCATGCCTTCCCCCGTGCGGTGCTTGCTTTCCATAGGCGGGGGAGGCGGATGACACGCGTATTCGGGGACCCGGTGGAGGTCTGGGTGTCCGAGGGGCGCCCGGTCCGGTTCGTCTGGCGGGGACGGCTCTACACCGTACGGCGGATCCTGGAGCACTGGGTCACGACGCGGGACTGGTGGCGCGAGCGGCAGCCGGAGGCGGAGGTGACCGGCGAGCGGGAGTTCTGGCGGGTCGAGGCGACCCCGGACCGGGAGATCGGGGTGTACGAGCTGCGCTACGACGCGGCCGCGGACGACTGGATGCTCTCCCGGGTGTGGGACTGAAGGCGGTGCGTCATGCACCTGCACGTCGCCTCGGCCTACTCGCTGCGCTACGGGACGGCGCCGCCGCGGGCGCTGGCCGCGCGCGCGGCCGACCTCGGCATGCGGACGCTGGCGCTGACCGACCGCGACGGCCTCTACGGCGCGGTCAAGCACGTGCTGGCCTGCCGGGACGCCGGGGTCCGGCCCGTGCTCGGCGTCGACCTCGCCGTCGCCGATCCGGCTCCGCCGCGAGGGGCGTCCGGCGGCGGGGCCGGGACGAGGCGGCGTCCGCGCCCGCGCGACGAGCCCCGGCACCGGGTGGTCGTGCTGGCCGACGGAGGCCGCGGCTGGGCGTCGCTGTGCCGCCTGGTCACCGCCGCGCACGCGGCGGGCGAGCGGACCAGGCCGGTCGCCACCCGGGAACTGATCGGCGAGCACGCCGACGGGCTGGTCGTGCTGCTCGGCCCCGACTCGGACGTGGGACGGGCCGTGGCCGAGCGCCGCCCCGACCTGGCCGCGTCCCGGCTGGCGGCCTGGCGGGCGGCGGCCGAGACGGTCGTCGAGATCGTCGACCACCAGGGGCCCGGCGACGGGTTCCGCGCCGCGCGGATGCTCGCCCTGGCCCGCGCGGCCGGGGTCCCGGCGGTGCTGGGCAACGCCGTCCGCTACCTGGACCGGGCCGACCATCCCGTCGCGCAGGTGCTGGACGCGGCGCGGCGCCTGGCCCCGCTGCACCGGCGCCACCTCGACGACACCACCGGCCAGGCCTACCTCAAGTCGATCCCGGACATGCGGCGCGTCGCCGAGCTGTCCTGCGGCGCGGACGCCGCCGAGGAGCTGACGGCCGCGACGCTGCGGCTCGGCGAACGCTGCGCCCTGGACTCGCCCGCCGACATCGGCATGGGCGCCCTGCACCTGCCCGACGTCGCCGGCGACGCCCACGCGCTGCTGGTCGCGCGCTGCCGCGAGGGCCTGGCCAGGCGCGGCCTGGAGCGTTCCAGGAGGGCGGCCGACCGGCTGGCCGACGAGCTGGGCGTCATCGCCCGCAAGGGGCTGGCCGCCTACTTCCTCACCGTCGCCGACGCCGCCGCGCTGATCCGCGGCCGCGGCATCCGCTGCGCCATCCGCGGCTCGGGCGCCGGCAGCCTGGTCAACTACCTGCTGGGCATCGGCGACCTGGACCCGCTGCGGCACGACCTGCTGATGGAGCGGTTCCTGGCCGACAGCCGCCCCGGCCTGCCCGACATCGACCTGGACGTGGAGTCGGCCCGGCGGCTGGAGGCCTACGAGGCGCTGTTCGACCGGTTCGGCCGCGACAACACGGCGTGCGTGTCGATGATGGAGACCTACCGGGCCCGCAGCGCCATCCGCGACGTGGGCAACGCGGTCGGCCTGCCCCCGCAGGAGATCGACGCCATCGCCAAGGCGTTCCCGCGCATCCGCGCCCGGCAGATCCGCGCCGCGCTGCACGACCTGCCGGAGCTGCGCCGCAGCAACCTCTCCCAGGGGCGTCTGGAGGTGCTGTTCCGGATCGCCGAACGGCTCGACGGGCTGCCCCGGCACATCGCCATGCACCCCTGCGGCGTCCTGCTGTCGAACGGCGCGCTGCGCGACCGCACCCCGGTCGAGACCAGCATGCTCGGCTTCCCCATGAGCCAGTTCGACAAGGAGGACGTCGAGGAGATGGGGATGCTCAAGCTCGACGTCATCGGGGTGCGCATGCAGTCGGCGATGGCCCACGCGGTCGCCGAGATCGCCCGCGTCGAGGGCGCCCGGGTCGACCTGGAGGCCGTGCCGCGCGACGACCCCGCCGCCTACGAGCTGATCCGCACGTCCCGGACGCTGGGCTGCTTCCAGATCGAGTCGCCGGGCCAGCGCGAGCTGCTCGGCAAGCTGCAGCCGCGGAACCTGGACGACCTCGTCATCGACATCTCGCTGTTCCGGCCCGGCCCGGTCAACTCCGACATGGTCACCCCCTACCTGGAGGCCCGGCACGGCGTGCGGCCCCCGTCCTACCCGCACCCCGACCTGGCCGACGCGCTGCGCGAGAGCCTGGGCGTGGTGGTGTTCCACGAGCAGGTGCTGCGCGTGCTGGACGTCATGACCGGCTGCGGGCTGTCGGAGGCCGAGGCGGTGCGGCGCGCGCTCGGCGACGAGGAGGGGCAGCGCGAGGCGGGCCGGTGGTTCCGCGAGGCCGCCCTCGCCAAGGGCTATGACGAGGCGACCGTCGACCGGGTCTGGCGGACGCTCACCGCGTTCGGCGCGTTCGGCTTCTGCAAGGCGCACGCCGCGGCGTTCGCCCTGCCCACCTACCAGTCGGCCTGGCTGAAACGCCACCACACGGCCGCCTTCTACGCCGGGGTGCTCACCCACGACCCGGGCATGTACCCCAAGCGCGCCATCCTCGACGACGCCCGCCACTTCGGCGTCCCGATCCTGCCGCTGGACGTCAACCGCTCGGCCGCCGACTGGCGCGTCGAACCGGTCGCCCCCGGCGTCCACGGCATCCGCGTCGCGTTGAGCGAGGTCAAGGGCATCAGCGAGGCCGAGGTGGCACGCATCGTCGAACACCGCCCCTACGACTCCCTGGGCGACTTCTGGCGGCGCGCCAGGGTCTCCCGTCCCACCGCCGAGCGCCTCGTGCTCGCCGGGGCCTTCGACGCCCTCTACGGCCTGCGCCCGCCCCGTCCGGGCGTCGCCGGCGGGAGCGGCGGGGGCCGCGGGGTCGTCTCGTCGGCCGTCGGCGGCGCGGCGGTGTTCATGCCGCCGCGCCCGGGCCCCGCGGCCGGCGATCGCGCGCTCGGCGGGGGTCCCCCGGCCGGGAGGCGGCCCGCCGCGGTGAACCGGCGGGACCTGCTGTGCCGCGTCGGGGCGCTGGACCGGGCGACGTCGCGTCCGCCCGACGGGCTCATCGAGGGGCAGCTGCCGCTCGGGCACGACCGCACCGAGGGCGGCCTGGGCGTCGTCGAGCACATCCCGGTGGGGGAGCTGCCCGACATGACGCCCGCCGAGGTGGTCGAGGCGGAGCTGGACATCCTCGGCATGGACGTGAGCCGCCACGTGCTGAGCTTCTACGACGAGATGCTGCGCGAGCTGGGCGTCGTCCGCTCCCGCGAGCTGGCCGAGCGCCCGCACGGCGACGACGTGCTGGTCGCGGGGGTCAAGGTGGCCACGCAGACGCCCGCGGTGCGGTCCGGGCAGCGGATCATCTTCGCCACCCTCGACGACGCCACCGGCCCCGTCGACCTGACGTTCTTCGAGTCCGTGCAGGACCGCTGCGCCGCGATCGTGTTCGGCTCGTGGCTGCTGGTGGTGCGGGGACGCGTCCGCCGGGCTCCGGGCGGCGCGCGGCCGGCGTCGCTGACCGCGTACGCGTGCTGGGACCTGGTCGGGCTGGACGAGGCGTGGCGGCGCGGCGGCCCCGCCGCCGTGCGGGAGGCCATGGCGCGGGACGGGCGCGGCACGGTCTCCGCGCGCCCGGTCGGCCGCCGCATCGTGTACGCCAACGGATTCGCGCTGTCCCCGTACGCCGACATCGGCCATGCCGGCGGCGACTTCAGGCGTCCCCCCGCCCGCCTTTGGCACGCCAGCGGCGGCAGCTCCGGCCCCACGCCGTAGCGCCCGGGGGCCGTCCCGGTCAGGCGCCGTCGAGCTGCCGGCGGGTGATGTGGAAGACGGTGGCCATGCACGACGCGGCGGCGAGGGCCTGGCAGGCGGCCGCGGCGACGCCGACGTGGACGCAGAAGCGCGCCTCGGCGAGCGATTGCACGCCGAGGCCGGTGAAGACGCGGGCGAGCCCCGCGCCGAGCAGGACGGACGACCACCAGGCCGCCACGACCAGGGCGGCGGCGTGGCGTTCGGCGGGCCGCAGGGGGCGGCCGCTGCCCAGCCACACGTCGTACACGATCCGCGCCGGCAGCCACAGGTTGACCACCGGCGTGACCCAGCCGAGCAGAACCCACGCGCGGCCGTACCGGTGCGGGCCCGACTGCCGGTGCGCCCGCCACAGCCAGGCCAGGTACAGCAGGCCGGTGATGCCCGCGAGGACGCCGCACACCAGGAACACGTCGCAGTAGGGCGCCAGCGCCCGAGCGGTGACGGCGGCGTCGTAGGTGTCGCGCGTGGCGAGCCGCAGCGGCTCCTGCAGCCGCACCAGGCTCAGCCCGCACCCGAGAGCGACGAAGGCGTTGAACCCGAGCAGCATGAACACGGCCATGCCGATCGCGCGGAAATCGCGGCGCCGGGCCCACGCGCCGCAGGCCGGGCACCGGGCGACATCCGTCGGGATGATGTCGCCGCACAGCGCACACGGCATGATCCACCTCCGTGGATTTTGCGCTCCCTTGCCGGGATCCTACGAAGGTTTGACCAGCTCCGCCCAGCGGAGGTTCGCCGGGCGGCCGGTCACGGCGGCAGCACCAGCGCCGTGGCGGCGGCCGCGGCGGCCGCGGCGAGGACGAGCCAGGCCGCCAGCCGCGGCAGGGCGCCGCGCTGGGTGAGCCGTTCCGGGCGCAGGCCGGTGACCGCGGCGAGGGCCCACCACTCCGCCGCGACGGCGACCGTGGCGTGCAGGGAGCCGAAGCCGACCAGAGAGGCGCCCAGCACCAGTCCGGGCAGGGTCATGGCGTGCGCGAGCAGCGCGGCGCGGCGGGCCGTGCCGGACAGGCCGCGGCGCAGCCCCACGGCGATCACGCCCCATCCGGCGGCCGCGGCGAGCCACACCGCCAGGACCGCCTCCGGCAGGCCGTACAGCGACTGCGGGGCCAGCGCCGCTCCCTTCGTCCGTCGTCCGCTCGTGTCGTCTGCTGTCTCGTCCGGTCCGCGGCGCCCGGTCCCCGCCGGCGGGCCGCCCCCTCGCTCACCGCATCAGGCCCGACTCCCAGGCCCAGGCGGCGACCTCCACGCGGTTGCGGGCGTTCAGCTTGCGGTGGACGCTGCCGAGGTGCGTCTTCACCGTCGACAGCGACACGAACAGCTCCCGTGCGATCTCCTCGTTGGTGCGGCCGCGCGCCACCAGCCGGACGACGTCCAGCTCGCGATCGGTGAGGGCCTCGCGGGGGCGGCGCGGCTCGGCGGGCGGGACGGCCAGGTGCTCCAGCAGCCGGACGGTCACCGACGGGGACACCAGCGCCTCCCCGTTGGCGGCGGCCCGGACCGCCTCCACCAGCAGGGCCGGGCCGCTGTCTTTGAGCAGGAAGCCCACCGCGCCGCCGCGCAGCGCACCGTAGACGTACTCGTCCATGTCGAAGGTGGTGACGATGACCACGCGCAGCGGGTCGGGGACGTCGGGACCGGCCAGCGCGCGGGTCGCCTCCAGCCCGTCCATGCGGGGCATCCGGACGTCGAACAGGCAGACCTCCGGCCGCAGCCGCCGGGCCAGCGCCACCGCCGCGGCGCCGTCGGCGGCCTCGCCCACCACCCGCATGTCCGGCTGCGAATCGATGATCATCCGGAATCCGGTACGGACCATGTCCTGGTCGTCGGCGATCAGTACACGGATGGTCACGGACCCGATTCTCGCAGCCTCAGCCGACGGGGAGCACGGCGACGACCTCCCAGCCTCCTTCGGGGCGGCGCCCCGCGCGCATGCGCCCGCCCAGCGCCTCGACGCGTTCGGCCAGGCCGACCAGCCCGAACCCGCTGGACGGCAGCCGCCGCCCGCGTCCCTGGCCGTCGTCGCGCACGCTGACCTCGACGCCGTCCGCGGCCCGGGTGATCCCGACCTCGACCTCCGTGGCGTCGGCGGCGTGCTTGCGGATGTTGGTGAGCGCCTCCTGCACGATGCGGTGCACCGACGTGGCGATCTCGGGGGGCAGGCCGCCCAGGCCGGGGTCGACGGTCAGCTTGGCGGGCGGATCGGTGAACGCGGCGACCAGCTCCTCGACCCGCGCCAGGTCGCCGACGGGGCGCGCGCTCGACTCCTCGCCTCCGCCCTCGTCGCGGGGCGCCGCGGGGCCGCCGTTCTGCGCGTCGCGCAGCAGGCCGACGATGCGGCGCATGGAGGTCAGCGCCTCGGTGCCCGCCCGCTCGATCCCGGCGAAGGCCGCGTCGATCTGCTCGGGGGTCTGCACGGCCCCCGACTGCGCCGCGAACCGGGCGGCCTGCGCCTGCACGACGATCCCGGTGATGTGGTGGGCGACGAAGTCGTGCAGGTCGCGGGCGAGCTCCAGGCGCTCGTCGCGGCGCGCGTCGCGCAGCGCCCGGGCCCGCCGGGCGTCGAGCGCCCGCAGGTAGATCCCGAGGCCGACGGGGGCGGCGGCCAGCACGGCCAGCGGCGCGGACAGCACCAGGCCCTCCCGCGGCGACAGCCGGAAGGCGAGCGTGACGATCGTCACGAGCACCGCCACGGTGGCCGCGACCAGCCGCTCGGACCGGGTGCGCCAGACCACCCGCAGCGTCAGCACCAGCAGCCCGCAGATCTCGATGAACATGCTGGGCTGGTGCATCTCGGCGCCGGTGACGCCCATCAGCACGGTGGTGTACGCCGACAGGCCGACGGCCGCCGCCGTCCAGACGGCGGCGCGCCGGCGGACCAGCGCCGCCAGGCCGACGACGGCGGCGAGGGCGATCAGCCACAGGTCGAGCGGGCCGGCCACGGGTCTGACCTCGAGGAGGCACGCCAGCAGGAACAGCCCGCCGATCCCCGCGGCCGTCACGCGGATCAGGCAGCCGCCGAACCAGTGGACGCGCTCCAGCCACGACCGCCCCGATCCCGGACCCCTCATGGGCACGCAGGGTACGACCTCGGCCGGACCCGCGGATCCACCATTCGGCCGATAACGCCCGCGCACAGACCGCACCGGCGTGCGATGCGGCGGACGGCGCGGCTCCCGCACGCTGGAGCCATGGACGCGGCGACCCTCATCTACCTGCCGGTGGCGGCGGCCTTCGCCGCCTTCGTCGTCTACGGCGGGATCGTCATGCCCGCCCGCGAGGTGGCCGAGTCGATGCGCCGCCGCAAGACGGCCCCGCGGGACGCCGGCGCCGTCCGGGACGGGAAGACGGCGCCGTGACCCCCGGCCCGTCGCCTCGACGGACGCGACCCGGCCGACGAGACGCCGGAGGCCGACGCGGCGAGGAAAAGCGTGCGTGGAAGGGCCGGTCACGCGAAACTCGGACCCGTGACCGACTTCGCCTGGCTGGGACGGCCCCTCGACGCGCGGCATCTGTTCGCGCCCGAACGGCGTGCGCTCCTGGCCACGCTGCGAGGACTGGAACCGGCCGACTGGAGGCGCGAGGCCGTCCCCGGCTGGACGGTCAAGGACGTCGCCGCGCATCTGCTCGGTGACGACTACGGGCGGCTCGCGCGCGACCGCGACGGCCGCCCGGACCCGTGGACCGCGCCCGCGCCCGGCGAGCGGTTCGCGGCGTTCGTCCACCGCGTCAACCAGCAGTGGGTGGACGCCGCCGACCTGCTCAGCACCCGGTCGCTCATCGAGACGCTGGAGATGACCGGGCGGCAGATCGCCGACTTGTGGCAGCGGTCCGACCCGCACGCCACGGGGCGGCCGGTGAGCTGGGCCGGCGCCGACCCCGCCCCGCTCTGGCTGGACTGCGCCCGCGACTACACCGAGTACTGGGTGCACCGCCAGCAGATCCGGCTGGCCGTGCGCCTGGGCGACGAACGCCCGCCCGAGCCGGTGCTCGACGCCTTCATGCGGGCGCTGCCGCACACCCTGCGGGACGTCGCGGCGGACGAGGGCGCGCAGGTGCAGGTGCGCGTCGACGGCTCCGGCGCGTGGACGGCGACCGCGACCGCCGCGGGCTGGTCGCTCGCCCCGCCGCCCGCGCCGACGCCGACCGCCGTCGTCCGCCTCGATCCGGCCACCGCGTGGCGCCTGTGCGTGCGGATGATCGATCCCGCGGAGGCCGTCACCCGGGCCCGGCTGGAGGGCGACACGCGGCTCGGCGCCGCCGCCTGCCGCATCCTGTCGATCATCCGCTGACGCCGCCCCCGCCCGTCTAACGCGTGTTCGAAAATGTCGGTGGCGGCGGATAGGTTCATGGCCGTCGGCCGGGTGGGCGGGAATGCCCGTCGAACCCGCGGTCTTTCCATGTACGTATCTCTGTGCAACTCCCGCTGGAGCGCGGCTTGCCCGACCCTCCGGGGCGACAGGAAGGGGTAGTGGCAGTGAGCGAGACGATCCGCACGTTCCATCTCACCCGCCCGTGGCTGTACGGCCCCGCCGAGCGCATCCTCATCGAGCCCTGGCTGACCTCGCTGACCGGCCTCGTTCTCAACGCCTACGCCGAGGTGGAGGAGTCCGACGCCGTCTCCGCGTCCGAAGGGGGCGGCACCGTTCGCGTCCTCGTTCCGACCCGCCTGCTGCGTCCGGAGGAATACGCCCTCATCGAGACCATGGCCGCCTGACATTGTTCGTCGTGTGAGACGAAGATCTCAGATTCTGAATGTGCGGCCTAAGGTAGGGCCTCCGGGACGAGAGGAGGCTCCATGGCCGGACGAGGCGTCTACACGCACGGGCACCACCAGACGGTGCTGAGCTCCCACCGGTGGCGCACGGTCGAGAACTCGGCCGCCTACCTGGTGGACCACCTCCGGTCCGGGGCCCGCGTGCTGGACGTGGGCTGCGGCCCCGGCACGATCACCGTGGGGCTGGCCGAACGGGCGGCGCCCGGCCACGTCACCGGCCTGGACGCGTCCGAACAGGTGGTGAAGGACGCCCGGCGGTACGCCGCGGAACGAGGCATCGGCAACGTCACGTTCGTGACCGGGGACGTCTACGCGCTCGCCTTCCCCGACGGCGTGTTCGACGTCGTCCACGCCCACCAGGTGCTGCAGCATCTCGACGACCCGGTGCGCGCGCTGCGGGAGATGCGCCGGGTGTGCAGGCCCGGCGGCGTGGTGGCCGCGCGGGACGCCGACTTCGGCGCCATGGCCTGGTACCCCGAGCCGCCCGACATGGACGCCTGGCTGCCCGTCTACTCCAAGGTGGCGCGCGGCAACGGCGGCGAGCCCGACGCCGGACGCCGCCTGGTGTCCTGGGCCCGGCAGGCGGGCTTCACCGACATCACCGCCACCTCCTCCAGCTGGTGCTTCTCCACCCCCGAGGAGCGCCGCTGGTGGAGCGAGTCGTGGGGCGGCCGGATGGTCCGCTCCTCGATCGCCGACACCGCGGTCTCCCGCGGCCATGCCACCCGGGACGAGCTGGACCGCATCTACGCGGGCTGGCGGCAGTGGGCGGCCGCCGACGACGGCTGGTTCACCGTCACCCACGGCGAAATCGTCTGCCGCGTCCCCTGACCGCCACGCCCGGCCCCGACGGACCGCCTCGCGCGCCCCCTCGGCCGCCGCTCAGCCGACCAGGTCGCGCAGGGCGCGGAGGGTGGGCTCGTCGCGGACGCCCGCGATCAGCAGAGTGGTGACGGGGCTGTCGCGCCACAGCTGGAGGCGTTCCTTGATGCGGCCGATCGGACCGAGCAGGGAGACGGCGTCGGCGAGCTCGTCGGGGACGGCCTTGACCGCCTCGTCGCGGCGGCCGTCCAGGAAGAGCCGCTGGACGCGGGCGGCCTCCTCGGCGTAGCCGAGGCGGCCGATCAGGTCGAGGTGGAAGTTGCGGTCGCGGGCGCCCATGCCGCCGATGTAGAACGCCAGCGGGATCTTGGCGAGCTCCAGGGCGGCGGACAGGTCGTCGGTGACGATCGTGGCGACGGTCGCGGCGATCTCGAAGCCGGGCGGGCGCCCGGCCAGCGACGCGCCGAACAGCGGCTCGATCTTGGCGGGGTCGATGAACAGCGGCAGCCAGCCCTGGGCGAGCTCGGCGGCGAGCGCGACGTTCCGGGGGCCCTCGGCTCCGAGGTAGACGGGGATGTCGGGGCGCAGCGGGTGGACGATCGACTTCAGCGGCTTGCCGAGCCCGGTGCCGCCCGGGTACGGCAGCGGGTAGTGCGGGCCGGCGCTGGTCACCGGGGCTTCGCGGCGCCAGACCTGGCGCATGATGTCGATGTACTCGCGGGTGCGCGCCAGCGGTTTGGGGAAGGGGACCCCGTACCAGCCCTCCACGACCTGCGGTCCGGACGCGCCCACGCCGAGGATCAGCCGTCCCCCCGACAGGGCGTCGAGGGTGAGGGCGTGCATGGCGGTCGCCACCGGGGTGCGCGCCGACAGCTGCGCCACCGCGGTGCCCAGTTTGATGCGCGTGGTGCGGGCGGCGTACCACGTCAGCGGGGTGAAGGCGTCCGAGCCGTAGGCCTCGGCGGTGAACACCGCGTAGTAGCCCAGCCGCTCGGCGGCCAGCACCGTCTCGGTCTGGTCGTCGGGGTCGCGCTGCCAGTAGCCGACGTTGAGGCCCAGCTTGAGGTCCGCGGTCACGAGGCACCCTCCGGAGATCGACGGCGCACATACTAGAACACGTTCTAGTCGGCGGGAAGGGCGGCGGCGTCCGCCGGCGCGGTCAGCGGCTCGGGGCAGGGCAGGCCGCCGACCGCGCCGAGGGGATCATACGGAGCGTGCGGTGCGGACCAGGGCCCGCCAGCCGTCCGCCGAAAGGATCAGCGCCGGACCGGACGGGTCCTTGGAGTCGCGGACCGCGCGCAGACCGTGCGGAAGCGCCGCCACTTCGACGCACTGGTCACCGCTTCCGCTGTATGTGGACTTGCGCCAAAGAGCGCGGGTGAGTTCGCGATGCAGGTTCTTCACGGGCTGCTCCCTGCTGCCTCGATGATGAGGTGCGCGGAATCCTCGGGGGACAACGCCGCCTCGACGATGCGGTCGAAGCGACGCCTGTGTACGCCTGTTTCCTCTGCGCTTTCGACGTAAACGTCACCCATGGTGCCTTCGACGTAGGCGATATCGGGGTCGGCGGCGTCCGGGAAGGAAAGGATCGTGAAGCGTCCGTCCAGTCCCGCGTGCTCGCCCGCCCCGTACGGCAGCACCTGCACCGTCACCTTCGGGCGCTCGGCCATCGTGACCAGCTTCCTGAGCTGGGCGTTCATCACCGAAGGTCCGCCGATGGGGCGGTGCAGCACCGCCTCGTCCAGCACCACGTGCAGCAGGGGCGCGTCCTTGCGGTCGAGCAGCGCCTGCCGCGCCTTGCGCGCGGCGACGCGGCGTTCGATCTCCACCGGGCCCGGCAGCATCCGCCCGGCGGTGATCACCGCGCGGGCGTAGTCCTCGGTCTGCAGCAGCCCGTGCACCAGCTGGGGGTCCCAGGTGTGGATGGCGGACGCCTCGTCCTCCAACGCCACGTAGCTGCCCGTGAAGACGTCGGCGTAGGCGGTCCACCAGCCGCGCTGGCCCGCCTCGCGGGCCAGCGTCATCAGGGCGTCCCGTTCCGGACTGGGCACCCCGTACAGCTCCAGCATCCGCGCGACGTCGCCGACCTTGGGCCTGGTCTGCGCCGTCTCCACGCGCGACAGCGTCGCGCGCGACCAGTTCAGCTGGTCCGCCACGTCCTGCAACGTGAGGCCCAGATTCTCGCGCAGGCGGCGAAGCTCCCGGGCCAGTCGACGACCTCGTACGGTCGGCCGGTACGTCATGACGGCAGAGTCTGGCGTTTCGGTCCGTACCTCTCAACGCGATTGGCGAACCCGGTAAGAGCAATCTCGCGAACGGTGTTGCGCGGATGAGATTCTCACGCGACGCTGCATGGAAGCGTAACCGCCAGGAGACCCACAGTAACGGGACGAGATGGCCGCGTAGTCCGCCGAGACTGTTCGACCGCGGGGAGGGGCCCGTGCACACCTCGTCAGAACTCATCCATGACGCCGCTCCGCCGGGCGCGGCGCCCGTCGGTGGACCGGACGTCCGATCGGGCTGGGCCTGGACCTTGCCGCGCGGGCCGGAGTGCGCCCGCCGGGCCAGGACGCTGCTGGCCGACGCGCTGGCCGCGCTGGCCGTGCCGCCGGACGCGATCGCCGACGCCCGGGTCATGGTGAGCGAGCTGGCCACCAACGCCTACCAGCACGCCGCCGACCACGGACCGCACGAGCTGTGGCTGAGCGCCGACGAGGGCGGCGCCCGGCCGCCCGCCGAGGTGCGCTGCGCCGTGTTCGACGCCTTCGGCGACGCCACCCTGCCCGGCTACTCGTGGACGTCCGGCGACTGCGGCCGGGGCCTGAGCATCGTCGCCGAGCTGTCGCGCGGCCGCTGGGGCCTGCTGCGCACGTTCTCGCGTCTGGACACGCCCGTGCCGGGCAAGGCCGTGTGGTTCGCCGTGGCCGGCGCGTCCTGACCGCACCGGGCCCCGCGCGACGGCCCCGCGGGCCCGCCCGCATCGCACCCGGGTGGGCGCCACTTGGGCGGATGCGGGCGGTATGCCATGCTTTGCAGTCGACGGATGCGGAGGAACCCGGTGCGAATCCGGGGCTGTGCCCGCAACTGTGACCGGGGAGTTCGCCCCCACGGAAGGCCACGGCGACGACGCTGGAAGGCCGGGGGAGCGGCGCCGTCCCTCACCGGGACGGTGCCGGAACGGTGATCCGGGAGCCAGGAGACTCCGGCCGTCGCAGCTGACCGCCACGGGCGTGGACACCCGAGGGGAAGGATTGATGAGGCATGCCCCGTCTGATGGGCCGATGAGCCGTCCGGCGACCGACCGGCGGACCGCCCCGCACCGCTACCCGTTCTCCGCCGTCGTCGGGATGGCCGACCTCAAGCTCGCGCTGCTGATCAACGCGGTGTCGCCGGGCGTGGGCGGCGTGCTGGTGCGGGGAGAGAAGGGCACCGCCAAGTCGACGATCGTGCGCGCGCTGGCCGGGCTGCTGCCGCCGGTGCGGGTGGTCGCCGGCTGCCGGTTCTCCTGCGACCCGGACGCCCCCGACCCCGGCTGCCCCGACGGACCCCACGACGGGCACGGGGCGGAGCGGCGGCCCGCGCGGCTGGTGGAGCTGCCCGTCGGCGCGTCCGAGGACCGGCTCACCGGCTCCCTCGACATCGAACGGGCGCTCGCCGAGGGCGTGAAGGCGTTCGAGCCGGGCCTGCTCGCCGCCGCGCACCGCGGGGTGCTGTACGTCGACGAGGTCAACCTGCTCCACGACCACCTGGTCGACCTGCTGCTCGACGCCGCCGCGATGGGCGAGTCGCACGTCGAGCGCGAGGGCGTGTCGGTGCGGCACGCGGCGCGGTTCCTGCTGGTCGGCACCATGAACCCGGAGGAGGGCGAGCTGCGTCCGCAGCTGCTGGACCGGTTCGGCCTCACCGTCGAGGTCGCCGCCACCCGCGACCCGGACGAGCGCGCCGAGGTTGTGCGGCGCAGGCTGCGCTTCGAGGAGTCCCCGGCCGCGTTCGCCGCCGAGTGGGCGGAGCGGGAGGCAGAGCTGGCCGCCCGGATCGCCGCCGCGCGCGACCGGCTGCCGGAGGTGCGGCTGACCGACGCGGCCCTGCGGCAGATCACCGCCGTCTGCGCCGCCTTCGAGGTGGACGGGCTGCGCGCCGACCTGGTGACCGCCCGCGCCGCGATCGCGCTGGCCGCCTGGCACGGCCGCACCGAGGTCACCGCCGACGACGTGCGCACGGCGGCGCGGCTGGCGCTGCCGCACCGGCGCCGCCGCGACCCGTTCGAC
Organism: Actinomadura viridilutea; assembly: GCA_003001795.1. GTDB lineage: Bacteria > Actinomycetota > Actinomycetes > Streptosporangiales > Streptosporangiaceae > Spirillospora > Spirillospora viridilutea. Next base: position 70,146 of record PVNI01000010.1, read on the forward strand.
GCCCCCGGCCTGGACGAGAGCAAGCTCGACGAGGTGCTCGCCGAGCACGCCGACCCGTCCCCCGAGCCCCCCGACGACGACCCGCCTCCTTCCGGCGGCCCCGGCGGCGGACGGCCCGACGCGTCGGCCGACGCGTCCGGCGACGCGCGGCCGTCCGGTTCGCCGGCGGGCTCGGAGCGCGACGGCGGCCGGTCGGGCCGGGCGGGAGCCGATCGCGAGAACGAACCCGCGCCCGCCGACGCCGCCTACAAGCCGCGCCTGTTCACCGTCCCCGGCACCGGTACGGGCGCGCCCGGCCGCCGTTCCAAGGCGCGCAGCCCGCACGGCCGTGTCTCCGGCGCCCGGCCCGGGACGCGCGACCTGCACCTGGCGGCCACGCTGCGCGCCGCCGCCCCCCACCAGCGCGCCCGCGGCCGCACCGGCCCCGGCCTGGTCGTCGCGTCCGAGGACCTGCGCGAAGCGGTGCGGGAGGGGCGCGAGGGCAACCTCGTGCTGTTCGTCGTCGACGCCAGCGGCTCGATGGCCGCGCGGCGGCGGATGCGCGCCGTCAAGGGCGCCGTGCTGAGCCTGCTGCTCGACGCCTACCAGCGCCGCGACAAGGTCGGCCTGATCACCTTCCGGGGCCGGGACGCCGCGCTGGTGCTGCCGCCGACCTCGTCGGTCGAGGCGGGGGCGCGCCGCCTGGAGCGGCTGCCCACCGGCGGGCGCACGCCGCTCGCCGCCGGGCTGCTGCGCGCCGCCGAGGTGCTGCGCGTCGAGCGGCTGCGCGACCCGTCCCGGCGCCCGCTGCTGGTCGTGGTGACCGACGGCCGCGCCACCCACGGCCCCGACCCGGCCGCCGCGGCGGCGCTCCTGGCGGACGTGGCGTCGGTGGTGGTCGACTGCGAGTCGGGACCGGTGCGGCTGGGCCTGGCGGCCGAGCTGGGCGGGCGGCTGGGCGCCGAGGTCGTCCGGCTGGAGGATCTCGCCGCGGGCTCCCTCGCCGGAGTCGTCCGGGACGCCAGGGCCTCCTGGCGGGAGCGCGCGCTGAGGAGGGGGGCCTAGGCATGCCGAAGGGACGACCCGAGTACGTGCCCGACGACGGGCTGACCACGCGCGAGCGCCGCCACCGCCCGCTGGTGATCGTGCACACCGGCCCGGGCAAGGGGAAGTCCACGGCCGCGTTCGGGCTGGCGCTGCGGGCCTGGAACCAGGGCTGGCCGATCGGGGTGTTCCAGTTCGTCAAGTCCGCCAAGTGGCGCATCGGCGAGGAGCGGGCGCTGCGGCTGCTCGGCGAGAGCGGCGAGGGCGGCACGGTGGCCTGGCACAAGATGGGCGAGGGCTGGTCGTGGATCCGGCGGCGCGGCACCGAGGCCGACCATGCGGCCGACGCGCGCGAGGGCTGGGAGCAGATCAAGCGCGACCTGGCCGCCGAGACGTACCGGCTGTACGTGCTGGACGAGTTCACCTACCCGATGAAGTGGGGCTGGGTGGACGTCGACGACGTCATCGCCGCGCTCCGGGAGCGGCCGGGGCGCCAGCACGTGGTCATCACCGGCCGGGACGCCGACCCGCGGCTGGTGGAGTTCGCCGACCTGGTCACCGAGATGGGCAAGATCAAGCACCCCATGGACCGGGGGCAGAAGGGCCAGAAGGGCATCGAATGGTGAGCGCGCCCGCGGGGGCGCCGTCATGAGCGTTCCCCGCCTGGTCGTCGCGGCCCCCGCCTCGGGCAGCGGCAAGACGACCGTCGCCACGGGGCTGATGGCGGCGCTGGCGGCGCGGGGCCTCGCGGTGTCCCCCCACAAGGTGGGGCCGGACTACATCGATCCCGGGTACCACGCGTTGGCCGCCGGACGGCCCGGCCGCAACCTGGACCCCTGGCTGACGTCCGAGGAGCTGGTCGCGCCGCTGCTGCTGCACGGCGCGGCCGGGGCGGACGTGGCCGTCATCGAGGGCGTCATGGGCCTGTACGACGGTTTCACCGGCGCCGGGAGGGACGACTCCGGCGGCGACTTCGCGTCCACCGCGCACGTCGCCGCCCTGCTGGACGCGCCCGTGGTCCTGGTGGTGGACGCGTCGGCGGCCTCGGGCCGGTCCGTGGCGGCCGCGGTGCACGGGTTCCGCACGTACGGGAACGTGCGCTTCGGCGGCGTCATCCTCAACAAGGTCGGCTCGGACGCGCACGAGCAGATGTGCCGCGACGCCCTGGCCGACATCGGCCTGCCCGTGCTGGGCGCGCTGCGCCGGCACGACGGCGTCTCCACCCCGTCCCGGCACCTGGGGCTCATCCCGGCGGCGGAACGCGACGCCGAGGCCGTCGCGGCGGTCCGGCGCATGGGGGAGCTGGTCGCCGAGTCCTGCGACCTGGACGCCGTCATGGCCGTGGCGCGCTCCGCCCCGCCGCTGGCGGCGGCCCCCTGGGAGCCTCCCGCCGCGGAGGAGGCGCGGGGGGAGCGGCCGAGGATCGCGATCGCGGGCGGCCCGGCGTTCACGTTCGGGTACGCCGAGAACGAGGAGCTGCTGGAAGCGGCGGGCGCCGAGGTCGTCCGGTTCGACCCGCTGCGCGACGAGCGGCTGCCGTCCGGCACGCGGGGCGTGGTGATCGGCGGCGGCTTCCCCGAGATGTACGCCGCCGAGCTGTCGGCCAACGAGCCGCTGCGGCGCGAGCTGGCGTCGTTCACCGGCCCGGTGTACGCCGAGTGCGCGGGCCTGCTGTACCTGGCGCGCGAACTGGACGGCGTGCCGATGTGCGGACTGCTGGGCGAGGTGACCGCGACGATGGCCCCGCGGCTGACGCTGGGCTACCGGGCGGCCGTCGCGGTGTCGGACTCGGTGGTGGCGCGCACCGGCGAGCGGGTGCGGGGCCACGAGTTCCACCGCACCGTCACCGCGCCCGGCCACGGCGCCACCGCGGCGTGGCAGTGGTCGCCGTCCGGGCCGGAGGGGTTCGTCCAGGGCCCGTGCGTCGCGTCCTACCTGCACCTGCACTGGGCCGGCGCGCCGCACTTCGCGCAGAGGATGGTGGAGGCCTGCCGATGACCGCCGCCGACGACCCCGGCGCCGTCCCCGTCCGCGACCCGGCGGACGGCCGCCGCATGAGCGCCTTCCGCGAGGCGGTCCGCCTCGAAGGCGAGCGGGTGGTGGTCCGCCCGTTCGACCTGGACGACGCCGCCGCCCTCATCGAGGTGATCCGGGCCGGGGAGGACGTCCTGCCGCCGACCTTCCCGCGCGAGCTGAAGGCCGAGACGCTGGCCTGGTGGCTGGACCGGGGCGTGCACCAGCCGCAGCGGTACGGCACCGGCGTGCATCTCGCGGTGGCCGACCGCCTGACCGGCGCGTTCGCCGGCACCATCGGGCTGTTCCGGCTGGACTGGTCGCATCTGAGCTGCGAGGTCGGCTACGGCATGCGCCCGTCCTGGCGGGGACGCGGCTACGCCACCGAGGCGCTGACCCTGGTGTCGGAGTGGGCGCTGCGCACGTGCGGCCTGCACCGCGTGGAGCTGCGCGCCGTGACCGGCAACCGCGCCTCCCTGCGCGTCGCCGAGAAGGCCGGCTTCCGGCGCGAGGGCGTCGCGCGCGGCGCCGAACGCGGCCCCGGCGGCGAGCACCTGGACCAGGTCGTCTTCAGCCTGCTGCGTCCCGACCTGGACGAGGCGCGGGGCGGGGAGGCGCCCCGTCTGATCGGCGTGGGGGTCGGACCGGGAGACCCGGAGCTGGTCACCGCGAAGGCCGTGCGGATCCTGGGCGAGGCCGACGTGGTGCTCGTGCCGGTGATGGCGCTGGAGGAGGAGGGCCGGGCCGAATCGGTCGTCCGCGCCTACACCGGCAAGGCCGAACGCGTCGTGTTCGCGTTGAACGACCGGGGCGGGGTGACGGACAGGCGGGCGGCGGCCTGGGACGCGGCGGCCGACCGCGTCGTCCGCGCCTTCCGGGACGGCGCGCGGACGGTCGCGTTCGCCACGATCGGCGACCCGAACGTCTACTCGACGTTCACCTACCTCGCCCAGACGGTGCGCGAGCGGCTCCCCGAGGCCGTGGTGGAGACCGTGCCCGGCATCACCGCCATGCAGGATCTGGCGGCGCGGTCGGGCACCGTCCTCGCCGAGGGCGCCGAGTCGGTGGGCCTGGTGCCGCTCATCGGCGGCGTCGCCGGATTCCGCGACGCGCTCAAAACGTGCGACACCGTCGTCGCCTACAAGTTCGGCTCGGTCGCCGACGAGGTGGTCGGCGCGCTGGAGGAGGCCGGCCGGCTGGACGACGCGGTCTACGGCGCGCGGCTCGGCCTGCCCGGCGAGGACGTGCGGCCCGCCCGCGACCTCCCCCGGCGCGTCCCGTACCTGTCCACGCTGATCGTGCCCGGCCGCCGCGGCCCCCGAGGAGGCAAGCTGGCATGACCGCTCCTGGCACGACCGGTCCCGCCGCGACCGGTCCGGCGGCGACTGGCTCCGGCGGGACCGGCAGGGTGCTGTTTGTGGGCGCCGGGCCCGGCGCGGCCGACCTGCTGACGTTCCGCGCGGCCCGCGCCATCGCCGCGGCGGACGTGGTGATCTGGGCGGCCAGCCTGGTCCACCCGGACGTGCTCGAGCACGCCCGCCCCGACGCGGAGATCGTCGACTCGGCGGCGCTGCCGATGGAGGGCGTGCTGCCGTACTACGAGCGCGCCGCCGCCGAGGGGCTGACCGTCGCCCGCATCCACTCGGGCGACCCGGCGCTGTGGGGCGCGCTGCAGGAGCAGCTCGACCGCTGCCGCGCGCTGGGCCTGGAGACCGAGGTGATCCCGGGCGTGTCCAGCTTCAGCGCGGTGGCGGCGGCGGTGGGGCGCGAACTGACCATCCCCGAGGTGGCGCAGTCGGTGATCCTGACCCGGCTGGGCGGGGGCAAGACGCCCATGCCGCCGGGGGAGGAGGTCCGCGAGTTCGCCCGGCACGGGACCACCATGGCGCTGTTCCTGTCCGCGGCCCGCTCCAAGCAGCTGCAGGACGAGCTGCTGGAGGGCGGCTATCCCGAGGACACCCCGTGCGTGGTGGCCTACCGGTGCACCTGGCCGGACGAGCTGGTCGTCCGCTGCACGCTGGGCGAGCTGGCCGCGACGATGAAGGCGCACCGGCTGTGGAAGCACACGCTGGTGCTGGTCGGCCCGGCCCTGGCCGCCGGGGGGACCCGCTCGCACCTGTACCACCCGGGGCACTTCCACGGCTTCCGGCGCGCCGACCCCGCGGCACGCCGCCGGCTGCGCGCCGCGTCCGGCCGGCCCGCCGCGGCCGACCGTCCGGAGGCTCGACGCCAATGACCGGCGGAGGGCGGCCATGAACGACGACATCAGGCGGCTTCGGGAACCGGACCTGCCGCGCACGATGAAGGTGCGCAAGAGGGCGCTGCGGACCGGGTGGACCACGGGCACGTGCGCGTCCGCGGCGGCCAAGGCGGCGACGCAGCTGCTGCGGCACGGCGGGCGTCCGCGCGAGTACGTGGAGGTCGCGCTGCCGTCCGGCAACCGGGTCACGTTCAAGGTGGAGGAGAGCAGCCTGGACGCGGTCCGCCATCGGGCGCGGGCGGTGGTGGTCAAGGACGCGGGCGACGACCCCGACGTCACGCACGGCGCGCACATCACCGCGGACGTGTCGTGGCGGGACGCGCCCGGCCTCGACCTGGACGGCGGCGAGGGCGTCGGCGTGGTGACCAAACCGGGCCTGGGCCTGGAACTGGGCGGACCGGCGATCAACCCCGTCCCGCGCCGGATGATCACGCAGGCGGTGGCGGAGGCGCTGGCCGGCGCGCCGCTGGACGCGCCGCCCGCGCCGGAGGCGGTCGCCGACCCCGCCACCGGGCGGGGCGTCCGCGTGGTGATCTCGGTGCCGGAGGGCGAGCGCATGGCGCGCAAGACCACCAACCGGCGCCTGGGCATCCTCGGCGGCATCTCCATCCTCGGCACGACGGGCATCGTCCGGCCGTTCTCCACGGCGTCGTGGCGGGCCAGCGTCGAGCAGGCGGTGTCGGTGATGGCGGCGCAGGGAGAGACGACGCTGGTGCTGTGCACGGGCGGCCGCACCGAGAGGGGCGCGATGAAGCTGCTGCCGGAGCTGCCGGAGGTGTGCTTCGTCGAGGTGGGCGACTTCACCGGGGCGGCGCTGCGGCGCGCGGTCGAGCACGGGCTGACGCACGTGGTGTTCGTCGGCATGCCGGGAAAGCTGACCAAGCTCGCCTCCGGGGTGCTGATGACGCACTACACGCGCTCGCGCGTCGACACCGGGCTGCTCGGCGAGATCACCACCGCGGCGGGCGGCCCGCCGGACCTCGCCGAGCGGGTCGCCGCGGCCAACACCGGCCGGCACGCCTACGAGCTGTGGGAGGAGGCCGGGCTGCTCGAACCGTGCGGGCGGGAGCTGTGCCGGCGCGTCGCCGAGGTCCTGGAGCGCTTCGCCGCCGAGGCCGCCGGCGCGGACCGCAGCCCGCTCACGGCGGAGGCGATGCTGGTCGACTTCACCGGCGAGCGCAGGATCGCCGGGTACGGGCGGACGGCGCGGCCGCGGTGAACGCCATGATCACGGTGATCGGGTACGACGGGTCGCCGCTGCCCGCCGAGGCCCGCGAGCGCCTCGCGGAGGCCGCGCTCGTCGTCGGCGGCGCCCGCCACCTGGCCGCCGTCCCCGTCCCCGACGGCGCCCGCCGCGTCGTCCTGGGAGACGTGGCCGCCGCCCTCGACGAGATCGACAAGGCCGGCGCGGACGCGCGCGTCGCGGTCGTCGCCAGCGGCGACCCGGGGTTCTTCGGGATCGTGCGGGCGCTGCGGGAGCGCGGGCATCGGCCGCGCGTCCTGCCGGCGCTGTCGTCGGCGGCGCGGGCGTTCGCGCGGGCGGGACTGCCGTGGGACGACGCGCTGGTGGTGTCCGCGCACGGCCGCGAGCTGCGCCGCGCCGTGAACGCGTGCCGCGCCCATCCCAAGGTCGCGGTTCTGACCGCGCCCGGCGCCGGTCCGGCCGAGCTGGCGCGCGAGCTGTTCCCCCAGACGCCCCGCACGTTCGTGGTGTGCGAGAACCTGGGAGAGCCCGACGAACGCGTCGTGCACGTGCGTCCGGCCGAGGCGACCACGCGGCCCTGGCGGGACCCCAACGTGGTGCTGGTGCTCGACCCGTCCCGTACGGTCGGCGACAAGAGGTGGATCGCCGGGGCGCCCCCGGGACCGGCGGGCTGGGCGCTGCCGGAGGAGGTGTTCGACCACCGCGATTCGATGGTGACGAAGGCGGAGGTGCGGGCGTTCGCCTTGGCGAAGCTGGGGCCGCGCGTGGGCGACATGGTGTGGGACGTGGGCGCCGGCAGCGGTTCGGTGGCCGTCGAATGCGCCCGCTTCGGCGCGGCGGTGGTGGCGGTCGAGCGCGATGCGGCGTCCTGCGAACGCATCCGCGCCAACGTGCGGGCTCACGGGGTGAAGGTCGCCGTGTCGCGCGGCGAGGCCCCGGCCGTGCTGGAGCATCTGCCCGACCCTGACGCGGTGTTCGTGGGCGGCGGCGGACCGGAAGTGGTGCGCGCCTGCGCCTCCAGGGCCCTGCGCTGCGTCGTCGTCGCGCTCGCAGCCGTCGAACGCGTGCGGCCGAGCCTGGACGCGCTCACCGCGGAGGGCTTCACGGCCCAGGCCGTGCAGCTGCAGGCCAACCGGCTTTCCCCGTTGCCGGGGGACGTGCACCGCCTGGCCGCCGCGAACCCCGTGTTCGTGGTGTGGGGCGAACGCGAGCCGACCCCGGCCGTGTCCTTCCCCGACGACCGCGCGGAACGCCGCCCCCAGACGATCGCCGAACTGCCGGACGAGGACGACCCGAGGAGCGCACAGTGACGATCGGCATAGTCGCGGCCACCGCGAGCGGCCGTACCGCCGCCGCCGCGCTCGCCGCCGCCTGGCCCGACGAGGTGCGCCTGTTCACCGACGTGAAGGCCGCCGACGGGCTGCGCGAGGCGTGGCGGACGTGCGACGCGATCGTCGGCTTCCTCGCCGTCGGCGCGACCGTGCGGGTGCTGGCGCCGCTGCTGGACGGCAAGGCCGCCGACCCGGCCGTGGTGTGCGTGGACGAGGGCAGGCGGTTCGCCGTCGCGGTGCTCGGCGGCCACCGCGGCGCCAACGACCTGGCCCACCGGCTCGCCGGCGTGCTCGGCTGCACTCCCGTCGTCACCACCGCCAGCGACCAGGCCGATGTCGCGCCCCTGGACTCCTACGGCGCCGACCTCGGCTTCACCGTGCACGACCCCGGGGCGCTCGCGCGGGTCGGCGCGGCCGTCCTGTCCGGCGAACCGGTGCTGCTGGAAGGCGCCGACGACTGGCCGCTGCCCGCGCTGCCGCCGAACGTCCGCGCCCGGTTCGGCGGCGACGAGCCGTCCGCCGCGATCCTGGTGACCGACGCCGCCGACATCCCTCGGGCGGGCCGGTCCGGCGACCCGCTCGTCTACCGCCCGCCGTCGCTGGTCGTCGGGGTCGGCTCGGCGCGGGGCGTCGGCGCCGAGGAGGTCGGCGAACTGGTCGACCGGGCGCTGGCGTCGGCGGGCCTGTCGCCCGCGTCCGTGCGCTGCGTGGCGACCGTGGACCTGAAGGCCGACGAGGAGGGGATCTTGGAGGCCGCGCGGCGGCGCGGCTGGCCGGTCGTCACCTACCCGGCCGACGTGCTGGCCGACGTGCGCGTCCCCAACCCGTCCCCGGTCGTGGCCGCCGAGGTCGGCACCCCCAGCGTCGCCGAGGCGGCGGCGCTGCACGCGGCCCGGTCGTCCGGCCGCGGCGCCGAGCTGGTCGCCGAGAAGACCAAGTCCACCTGCGCCACGGCGGCCGTGGCGCGGCTGCGGCCGCGCGGCCGGCTGGGCATCGTCGGGTTGGGGCCGGGCGCCCGCGACCTGCTCACCCCGCGCGCCGCCGAGACCCTGCGGCGCTCGTCGGTCGTCGTCGGCCTCGACCAGTACGTCGACCAGGTGCGCGACCTGCTGCGCCCCGGGACGCGCGTGATCGCCTCCGGGCTCGGCCAGGAGGAGGAACGCGCGCGCACCGCCGTCCGGGAGGCCGCGGCGGGACGCGCCGTGGCGCTCGTGGGGTCGGGGGACGCGGGGGTGTACGCGATGGCCGCCCCCGCGCTGGAGATGCTCGCCGCGGAGGGCGCGGCGCACGCCGTGGACGTCGACGGCGTCCCCGGGATCACCGCCGCCGCGGCCGCGTCGGCGCTCCTCGGCGCGCCCCTGGGCCACGACCACGCCTACGTGTCGCTGTCGGACCTGCACACGCCCTGGGAGGTCATCGAACGGCGCGTCCGCGCCGCCGCGGAGGGCGATTTCACGGTGTGCTTCTACAACCCGCGCAGCCGTACCCGCGACTGGCAGCTGCCCAAGGCCTTGGACATCCTGGCGGAGCACCGGCCGCCCGACACCCCCGTGGGGATCGTCCGCAACGCCTCACGGCCGGACGAGTCCGTCACCCTCACCACCCTGGCGGAGGCGGACCCCGCGCAGGTCGACATGTACACCGTCGTGCTGGTCGGCTCCAGCCGCAGCCGGACCATGGCGGGCCGCTTCGTCACCCCGAGGGGCTACCGATGGGCGTAGACGCCGCGGGACGCGACGGGCGCGGCGTGGTCGTCACGGAACGGTGCCAAGGGTGCGGGGCGTGCCTGCTGACCTGTCCCGAACACGCGATCCGCCCCGCGCCGCCGCCCCCGGACGGGCCTTCCGGCCGCCCCCTGATCGTGCTGGACGGGCTGTGCACCGCCTGCGGCGAGTGCATCGAGGTCTGCCCGGTCGACGCCATCGAGGAGTGCCCATGAGCGCGCGCCTGCGCCACCCCATCGAAGCGCGGTCGTACGAGATCCTGCGGTCCCGCGTCGACCTGTCGCACCTGCCGCCGCTGCGGCGCGCGGTGGCCGAGCGGGTCATCCACGCCAGCGCCGACCTGGAGTACGCCGTGGACCTCGTCACCGACGAGGCGCACCTGGAGCGCGGGCTGGCGGCGCTGCGGTCGGGCGCGCCGATCGTCACCGACGTGGCCATGGTCGCCGCCGGGATCACCGCGCGGGAGACGCTGTGCCGCGTCGGCGACCCGGCCGCCGCCCGGATGGCGCGCGCCGAGGGCGTCACCCGGTCGGCCGCCGCCGTGCGCCTGGCGTACGCCGAGGTCGGCCCGGGCGCGGTGTGGGCGGTCGGGTGCGCCCCCACCGCCCTGTTCGAGATCATCGAGCGCGAGGTCGCGCCCGCGCTGGTCGTCGGGCTGCCGGTCGGGTTCGTCGGCGCCGCCGAGGCCAAGCAGGCGCTGCGCGCCAGCGGGCTGCCCCAGCTGAGCAACGTCTCGGAGAAGGGCGGCTCCGCCGTCGCGGCGGCGGCCGTCAACGCGCTCCTCTACTTCGAGGAGGACACCCCATGACGGTGCGGGACAAAGACCGGGACAAAGACCGGGACAAAGACCGGGACAAAGACCGGGACAAAGACCGGGACAAAGACGGGGACACGGCCCCCGGCGCGCCCTCGCGGACGCCCCCGGGCGGACCGGGGAGCACAGTGAAACCGCCCCTGCTGCTGGTCGGGCACGGGACGCGGGACGACACGGGCGTCGCGGAGTTCGGCAGGTTCGTCGAACGGCTGCGCCGCCGGATGACGGTGGACGTGGCCGGAGGCTTCATCGAACTGTCGCCGCCGCCGCTGACCGAGGCGGTCGCGGAACTGTACGAAGGCGGCCACCGCCTCGTCGCCGCCGTGCCGCTGATGCTGGTGTCGGCCGGGCACGGCAAGGGCGACATCCCAGGGGCCATGGCGCGAGAACTCGTGCGGCACCCCGGCCTGTCCTACCGCTACGGCCGTCCCCTGGGGCCGCACCCGACCCTGCTTGCGCTTTTGCAGGAGCGCCTGGAGGCCGTGCTGCCCCCCGAAGACCGCACCCCCGACACGGCGGTGCTGCTGGTGGGCCGCGGCTCGACCGACCCCGACGCCAACGCCGAGGTGCACAAAGTGGCCCGGCTGTTCTGGGAGGGACGCGGCGCTTCCGGCCCCGACCAGGGGCACGGGCTGCTGTGCGTGGAGCCCGCGTTCATCTCCCTGGCACGTCCCAGCGTGCCTGAAGGGCTGGAGCGGTGCCGAAGGCTGGGCGCGTGCCGCGTCGTCGTCCTGCCCTACTTCCTGTTCCCCGGCGTGCTGCCAGACCGCGTCGCCGACGAGGCCCGTGCATACGGTGCCGCGCACCCGGAGCTGGACGTGCGCGTCGCCGAGGTCATCGGCGACTGCGACGGGCTGGCGGACGTGGTGGTCGAACGCTACGAGGAGGCCCTCGCCGGAGACCTCCGCATGAACTGCGACACGTGCGTCTACCGCATCGCCATGCCCGGTTTCGAAGACCGCGTCGGCGCGCCCCAGGTGCCGCACCACCACCCCGACGACCCCTCCGCCCACGGCCACGGCCATGGGCACGGACACGGACACGGACACGTCCATGCGCACTGACGACATCGACCTGCGCCACCACGGGGACGCGGAGGTCGGTTCGGGACTGGTCGACTTCGCGGTGAACGTCCGCCCCGGCACGCCCCCGGAGTGGCTCGCCGAACGGTTGCGCGCGTCCATCGCCGACCTCGCCGCCTACCCCGACCCCCGTCCGGCCCGCCGCGCGGTCGCCCGCAGGCACGGCCGCGCCGTGGACGAGGTGCTGCTCACCTCGGGGGCCGCCGAGGCGTTCGTCCTGCTGGCCCGGGTGCTGCGGCCGCGGCGCGCCGTCGTCGTCCACCCGCAGTTCACCGAACCGGAGGCCGCCCTCCGCGCCGCCGGGCATCCCGTCGACCGCGTGGTCCTCGAAAAGGACTTCGCGCTCGACCCGGCCGCCGTCCCCCGCGACGCGGACCTCGTCGTCGTCGGCAACCCCACCAACCCGACCTCCGTCCTGCACCCCGCCGAGGCCCTCGCCGCCCTGGCCCGCCCCGGCCGCACGGTCGTGGTGGACGAGGCGTTCATGGACTGCGTCCCCGGCGAACCCGAAAGCCTGGCTGGAACGCTCCCACCCGGAGTCGTCGTGATCCGCAGCCTCACCAAGACCTGGGGCCTCGCCGGGCTGCGCGCCGGGTACGTGCTCGCCGAGCCCGCACTCGTCGAACGCCTGGCCGAGGCGCAACCCCTGTGGGCGGTGTCCACGCCCGCCCTCGTCGCGATGGAGGCGTGCTGCGAGCCGTCCGCGCTGGCCGAGGCGGAGCGCTGGGCCGCGAGCATGGCCGCCGAACGCGACCGCTTGGCGGGGGAGCTCAACGCGCGCGGCCTCTACGTGGTGCCCGGGGCGCGCGCGTCCTTCCTGTGCGTGAACGTGCCCGACGCCCTGGAAATCCGCGCCCGGCTGCGCGAACGCGGCTACGCCGTGCGGCGCGGGGACACCTTCCCCGGCCTCGGACCGGACTGGCTGCGCATCGCCGTCCGCGACCGCGCCACCAACGACGCCCTCCTGGAGGTGCTCGGTGACCTCGGCGTCTGAACCCGCCGCCCCCTACCCGGACCCGACCCGCGACGCCGTCTACCGGGTGATCGCCGAACGGCGCGACATGCGCACCGGGTTCCTCCCCGACCCCGTGGACGACGCCGTCCTCACGAGGATCCTCGAGGCCGCGCACCGCGCCCCGTCCGTCGGGCTCACCCAGCCCTGGGACTTCCTCGTCATCCGCGACCCGGGGCTGCGCGCGCGCATCGGCGCCCTCGCCGACCGGCAGCGCGCCGCGTACGCCGCCTCCCTGACCGCCCCGCGCGCCGCCGCGTTCCAGCGGCTCAAGGTCGAGGCGATCCGCGAGGCGCCGGTGAACATCGCCGTGACCTGCGACCCGACCCGCGGCGGACGCAACCCCCTCGGCCGCCACGCCCAGCCCCGCACGGCCCACTACTCGGTCGCCTGCGCCGTGCAGAACCTGTGGCTGGCCGCGCGCGCCGAAGGGCTCGGCGTCGGCTGGGTCAGCTTCTTCGACGAACGCGAGCTGGCCGACGAACTCGGCCTCCCCGGCCACGTGGACGTCGTCGCCTACCTGTGCGTCGGCCGCGTCGCCGGATTCCCGCCCGCGCCCCAGCTGGCGCTGACCGGCTGGGCCCGCCGCCGCCCCCTCGCCTGGGCCGTGCACCACGAGCGGTACGGGCGACGCGGCCTGCCAGGAGAGGAGATCATGGACCTGATCGAGCAGACCGTGGCCGCCGTCCGGCCGCTGGACGAGGCCGCCATGCGCGACGCCCGCGACCACCAGGCCCGCCTCACCAAGCCGCCGGGGTCGCTCGGCGCGCTGGAAGAGCTGTCGGTGCGGCTCGCCGGGCTCGCCGGGACCTGCCCGCCGCCGATCCCCGAGCCCGCCGCCGTCGCCGTCTTCGCCGCCGACCACGGCGTCCACGCCCAGGGCGTCAGCCCCTGGCCGCAGGAGGTGACCGCGCAGATGGTCGCCAACTTCCTGGCCGGGGGCGCGGTCGTCAACGCGTTCGCCGCCCAGGTCGGCGCCGAGGTCACCGTGGTGGACGTGGGCGTCGCCCGCGACCTGGACCCCGCCCCCGGCCTGCTGCCCCGCAAGGTCGCCTACGGCACCGCCGACATGACGGCCGGCCCCGCGATGACCGCGGAGCAGGCCCGCCGCGCCGTCGAGGTCGGCATCGAGGTCGCCCGCGACCTGGTCTCGGCGGGGGCGCGCTGCCTGCTGACCGGCGACATGGGCATCGCCAACACCACGGCCTCGGCCGCCCTGATCGCCGCGTTCACCGGCCTGCCGCCCGAGGCGGTCACCGGCCGCGGCACCGGCATCGACGACGCCGCCCTCGCCCACAAGATCGAGGTCGTGCGCGCCGCCCTCGCCCGCCACGGCCTGGACGCCGGCGACGGCGCGGCCGGCCGCGACCCCCTGGAGGTGCTCGCGGCCGTCGGCGGCCTGGAGCACGCCGCCCTGGCCGGCTACATACTCGGCGCCGCCGCCCTGCGCGTCCCGGTGGTGCTCGACGGAGTGATCGCCGGGGCCGCCGCGCTGGTCGCCGGCGCGCTGTGCCCCGACGCGCTGTCGGCGTGTGTGGCCGGTCATCGTTCTGTCGAGCCGGGACATTCGGCTACCGTTGCTCACCTGGGACTTCGTCCGCTGGTGGACCTGGAGCTGCGGCTCGGGGAGGGCACCGGCGCCCTGCTGGCCCTGCCGCTGGTGCAGGGCGCGGTCCGGGTGCTGCACCAGGTCGCCACCTTCGACGCGGCCGGGGTGAGCGGCAAGGACGCGCAGCCGCGGACGGCGGGGTCCCCGCACGGCGGCGAGGACGGCCACGAGCGCGACGGGCGGGACGGTGACGAGAACGGCGGCGAGAGGTGAGGCGCACGGCGCCGGTGTCGGCCGGGGCTCGAGCGCGCCGTGAGTCACGCTCGGCTATCGACTGGAGGGAGCACTCTCCATGAGCACCGCAACCCGAGTACCTTTGGTCCACAAACACCCGTATCCGTCCCCGGCGTCCGGGAACGCCAGCCCAGCCCCGATCGAGAGAGCGACGTGCCCCCCTACCTGCTAGGCCTGCGACTGAGCGGACGACGCGTCCTCGTCGTCGGCGGGGGCCGGGTGGCGCAGCGCCGCGTCCCGGCGCTGCTCGCCGCGGACGCCGCGGTGGAGCTGGTCGCCCCCGAGGTCACGCCGTCCCTGGAAGACCTGATCGTCTCCCGCGGTGGGAACGGTCCCGGCCGGATCGTCTGGCACCGCCGCCCCTACCGCCCCGGAGACTGCGCCGGCGCCTGGCTGGTGCAGGCCCTCACCGACGACGCTAAGGTCAACGCGGCCGTCGCCGCCGAGGCCGAGCAGGCCCGCGTCTGGTGCGTGCGCGCCGACGACGCCGAGTCGTCGGCCGCCTGGACCCCGGCGTCCGGGCGGGTCGGCGACACCACGGTGGGCGTCCTGGCGGGCGGCGACCCCCGGCACGCCGCGGGCGTGCGGGACGCGATCGTCGACGGGCTGCGCGACGGCACCCTGGAGGCCCGCCACCACCGCCGCAAGCCGGTCGGGGTGGCGCTGGTCGGCGGCGGCCCCGGCGACCCCGGCCTGATCACCGTGCGCGGAAGGCGGCTGCTCGCCCAGGCCGACGTGGTCGTCACCGACCGCCTGGCCCCCCGCGGGCTGCTGGACGAGCTGCCCGCCGACACCGAGGTGATCGACGCGGCGAAGATCCCCTACGGGCGGACCGTCACCCAGGAGCGCATCAACGACTACCTCGTCGAGCACGCCCGGCAGGGCCGGTTCGTGGTCCGCCTCAAGGGCGGCGACCCGTTCGTGTTCGGACGCGGCTTCGAGGAAGTGCTGCACTGCGCCCGCCACGGCGTCCCGGTGACGGTCGTGCCCGGCGTCACCAGCGCCGTGGCCGTGCCGTCGGCGGCGGGCATCCCGGTCACCCACCGCGGCGTCACCCAGGAGTTCCACGTGGTGTCGGCGCACGCGGCCCCGGACGACCCCGCCTCCACGGTCGACTGGGCCGCGCTGGGCCGGTCGACGGGGACGCTGGTGCTGCTCATGGCGGTGGAACGGATGACGCTGATCGCCGAGACCCTCATACGCTATGGTCGGTCGTCCGACACGCCCGTCGCCGTGATCCAGGAAGGCACCCTCCCGGGGCAGAAGGCGCTGACGGCCACGCTGGGCACGGTGGCCGGCGAGATGGCGGCGGCCGGGATCCGGCCGCCGGCGATCGTGGTCGTGGGCGACGTGGTGAACGTGGCACGAGAGATCGACATGATTCGAGCGGACATGGGGCGGGATCCGTGACCAGGTACATGACGGGAGATTCGGTCGGCCGCCTCTGGGCCGTGGCGTTCCGCCGGGGTGTCACGTGAGCGGCGCGGTGGGAGTGCCCGGCCGTGGCGCCGGGCAGGACGTCGCTGCGGAGGAGAGCACCTCTCCGGACCGGCCCGTCCCCGCGGACACCGACGCGACCCCCAGCGGGCCGCCGTCCACGGACAAGGCCCCGGGCGCCAAGGAGTCGGGCAAGGGGACGTCCAAGGCCAAGGGCTCGTCCAGAGGCAGAAGGACGTCCTCGAAGAAGGGCAAGGCGGCCGACGCCGAGAGCTCCGCCGGCACGAAGACGGCGGAGGAGAACACCGAGGCACGCGAGGACACGGCCGCGCGCCGGAACGCGCCCGCGGGCGAGGAACCGCCGAGACGGCGGCGCACGACCCGCGCGCAGGCGACGCCTCCGGAGGAGTCCACCGCCGCCGCGGAGGAGCCGCTGCCGCCCAGCGCCGTGGACCTCACCCAGACCGAGGCGCTGTCCGGCCGGACGCCGCCGCCTCGGGAACGGCGCACCACGGTCCGCCAGGGCGAGCTGATCCGGGTCCTGCGCGACCTGCGCGACCGGCTCGGCTCGTTCGAACTGGTGCTGGACGTGCCCGGCGTCGAGGAGGCCCGCGAGGCCCAGCTGGAGATCCGCAACCAGCTCAACGACTACGTGCTGCCGCGCATCCAGGCCGCCGGGACGCCGCTGCTGGTGGTCCTCGGCGGCTCGACCGGCGCGGGCAAGTCGACCCTGGTGAACACGCTCGTCGGGTCCCGCGTCAGCGCCACCGGCGTGCTGCGCCCCACCACCAGCAGCCCGATCCTGGTCTGCCACCCGGACCACGCCGAGTGGTTCCTGGAGGGGCCGCTGCTGCCCGGGATGGGCCGCGTCCCCGGCCCCGCGCCCGACGCCATCGCCGGCGACCAGCTCGTCGTCATCGCCACCGACGCGCTGCCGCCCGGGCTGGCCCTGCTGGACAGCCCCGACTTCGACTCGGTCTTCGAGGACCACTACGAGTTCGCCACCAAGCTGATGGCGGCCGCCGACGTGTGGCTGTGCGTCACCACCGCCGCCCGCTACGCCGACGCCATGGTGTGGCAGATGCTGCAGCGCGCCCGCGACAACGGCGCCACCGTCGGCGTCGTGCTGTCGCGGGTGCCGCAGGGCGTGGGCGCCGAGGTCGTCGACCACTTCGCCGAGATGCTCGACGAGCACGGCGTCGGCGACGTGCGCCGCTTCACCATCCCCGAGACGCGCGTCGAGGACTCCCGGCTGCCCGAGGAGACCGTCGAGGACCTGCGCGCCTGGCTGGTCGGCGTGGCCGAGGACGCCGAGGGGCGGCACGTGGTCATCGAGGACACCCTGGCGAGCGTGCTCGACAGCCTGCGCACCCGCGTCCCCGAACTCGCCCGGCACGTCGAGACGCAGGTCGAGCAGCGCGCCGAGCTGGCGCGGCTGGTGGAGTCGGCGTACTCCACCGCCCTGGCCGAGCTGGACGAGGCCACCCGCAACGGCTCGCTGCTGCGCGGCGAGGTCCTGGCCCGCTGGCAGGACTTCGCGGGCACCGGCGACCTGCTGCGCTCCCTGCACCTGCGGGGCCGCGGCGCCCGGCGGTCCAACCGGCGGCGCCGCGGGACCTCCACCCGGGTGCGCGCCCTCAAGAGCGCGCTGCGGGCCGGGCTGGAGTCGCTGATCCAGGCGTCGGCCGAGCACGCCGCCGAGCAGGTCATCGCCCGCTGGCGCGAGCACCCGGCGGGCGCGCACGTGCTGGCCGGGCCGGCCCGCGAGATGGGGCACGCCTCGCCCGAGCTGTCGCGCCGCATCACCCGCGCCGTCAGCGGCTGGCAGGACCACGTCCACGAACTGATCCGCACGGAGGGCGTCACCAAGCGCTCCGTCGCCAAACTGGTCTCGTTCGACACCGAGGCCCTGTCGCTCGTGCTCACCATCGGCCTGCTGGGCTACGGTACGTCCGAGGTCTCCGTCGAAGGCGGCACCAGCGCCGTGCCGCAGCGGCTCCTCAAGGCGCTCTTCGGAGCCGAGTCGCTGCGCGGCATGGGCGCCAAGGCCCGCGCCGACCTGCGCAGCCGCATCGGGATGCTGTTCGACGAGGAGGCCATCCGCTTCGGACAGGCGCTCGACGCGGTCGGCATCCCCGACGAGTCCGTCCCCGTCCAGCTCTACCAGGCCACCTACAATCTCGAGGTTGCCCGATGACCACCTCGGCGATCCCCGTCAACCCGTCGCCGGGTTCCGGCGCGACGCCGCCCGGGGCCGGTTCCGCCGCCGGCGCGGCGCGCGACGCGGCCTCCCCGCTGACCGAACGGCTCGACCGCCTCGACTCGCTGGTCCGCCTCGGCGCCGGCCGGCTCGACCAGTCCCTGCTGGACGAGGCGCGGCGCCTGCTCGACCGCGCGGGCCAGCGGCTGCGGCTGTCCGGCGAGCACACCGTCGTCACGCTCGCCGGCGGCACCGGCAGCGGCAAGTCGTCGCTGTTCAACGCCATCTGCGGGCTGGAGCTGTCGCCCACCGGCATCCGCCGGCCCATGACGTCCCGCGCGCACGCCTGCGTGTGGGGCCTGGACGGCGCGGGCCCGCTGCTCGACTGGCTCGACGTCGACAAGCGGCACCGCTACGCCCGCGCCAGCGCCCTCGACCTGGAACGCGCCGACGCCTCCCTGCAGGGCCTGGTGCTGATCGACCTGCCCGACCACGACTCCATCCAGGCCGTGCACCGCGCGGAGGCCGACCGGTTCGTCACCATCGCCGACCTGCTGGTGTGGGTGGTCGACCCGCAGAAGTACGCCGACGCGGCCCTGCACCGCAACTACATCGTCCCGTACGCCCGGCACGCGGGCGTCACCCTGATCGTGCTCAACCAGGTCGACCGGCTGCAGCCCGCCGAGGTGGAGGACTGCGTCGCCGACCTGCGCCGCCTGCTGGAGGCCGAGGGCCTGGCCGACCCCCGCATCATCACCACCTCGGCGGTGCAGGAGGACGGCGTGCGCCAGTTCAGGGACGTCCTGGTCGACACCGTCGCCGCCCGCCGCGCCCGCAGCGAGCGCCTCGCCGCCGACATCGGCCGGCTCGCCGAGCGGTTCGCCGCGCACCGTCCGCCCGACGACTTCCCGTCCGCCGTGGACCAGGTCCGCCGCGACGAGCTGATCCAGGCCCTCACCGACGCCGCCGGGGCGCCCGCCGTCGCCGAGGCCATGGAGAGCGCCTACGAGCTGCGCGCCGCCGACTTCATGGGCTGGCCGGTGCAGGCGCTGATCACCCGGCTGCGCAGCGACCCGCTGCGCCGCATGCGGCTGACCGAGCTGCGCGAGGAGCTGCGCGGCGCGTTCACCGGCCCGGTCGGCGCGCAGCAGGGCGAGGTGGACGCCGCCCTGCAGGGCGTCACCGACGGCGTCACCGCCGCCCTGCCCGAGCCGTGGGCCCGCTCGGTGCGCGCCGCCGCCCGCTCCCACGCCGCCGAGCTGCCCGAGGCGCTCGGCGAGGCGGTGCGGGAGGCGCTGCCCACCTTCAACCAGGTGCCGCGCTGGTGGTGGCTGGTCAAGACGTGGCAGTACTTCCTCGCCCTGGTGAGCGTGCTCGGCGTCGCGTGGATCGTCCTGCTGGTGGTCTACGGCGTCACCGGCGGCGAGTCGTCCGACCCGCTGCTCGGCGAGACCGGCCTGATCCCGTACGTGGCCGTGCTGGTCGTCTGCACGCTCGGCATGGGGGCGCTCACCTCGTCGGCGTGCCGGAACCTGGTGGCGCTGTCGTCCGCCCGGCACGGCGACCGCATGGAGGAGCACATGCGGGAGCGGATCGCGCAGGTCGCCGACTCCAAGGTGCTCGCGCCGGTCGCCGCCGAGCTGGAGGTCTGCGCCCGCTTCCGCGCCGACGTCGACGCCGTCCAGGGCTGAGTTTTCCACAACCTCGCCGACGCCTTCTCTCGTTCGCCGCGCTCCGTCACCCTGGAGTCGCCGAACGAGAGGAGGCCGAGGTGAACGAGGCGCACATCACCGTGATCGGCTGGGTGGCGGCGGACCCGTACTACACCGTCACCGCCAACGGGACCCCGTTCCTGTCGTTACGGGTCGCCTGCACGCCGCGCCGCTACGACCGCGAGACCGGCCAGTGGCAGGACCTGGACACCATGTTCCTCACGGTGAACTGCTGGCGGGCCCTCGCCGACAACGTCCACGGCTCGGACCTGCAGCGCGGCCAGCCCGTCGTGGTCACCGGGCGGCTGCGGATCCGCCAGTACGAGAAGGACGGCCAGTGGCGGTTCTCCGCCGAGATCGAGGCCAGCACGCTCGGGCACGACCTCAACCGCGGCACCGCGGAGTTCCGCCCCGTCCACCGCGGCGGCGCCCTGACCGAGGAGGACCGCCGCGAGGCCCAAGAGGTCGCCGACCAGTGGGCCCTCGGCGGCGACGTCACCGAGGACCCCGCCGCCGAAGCCGCCTGACGCTCGCAGCGGGCAGCGAGCAGGCGTGTGCCCCGCAGGCGCAGGTATCCGGCGAGCATGCGGCCCGGGGCCCCGCGCGCCCCCGCAGACCGGCGACGCGCGGGGCCCCGGGTCGTCCCGGTGTCGGGCGTGGGGCGCCCTTGCCGATCTGGGCGATGACTTCGGCAGCGGTGACGGAATTGAGGACTCGAATGAGCAGTCAGATCGCGTTTCTTCAACGCTCTTTCACTTTTCGTGGTGGCCTCGCCGCGGGGTGTTAGAGAGTGGAGCGACCAGGCCGCGGGGGCACCTGGGGCGGCGGGGCGACCGTTGCGGGCGAAGGGCTCGACGGGCCTGGAGCGCCGCCGTTGACGACGTCGGCGGGCGCGGCTGCTCGGCGGGCCGTCCGTGCGGACAGAGCGGGCGAGGAGGAAGGGCACGGATCACGAGTGGCGATCATGGGAGCGTGCGGCGTCGTCGACCGGGCGCCGGTCGGGTCCGGCCGGTGCTTCGACGGGCGGGCGGCCGTCTCAGATCCAGGAAACGCCTCGCATGATCCCTTCCCTCTCTGGGCGGTGCTGAGGAGAGCGATGGCGCCGCTTCGTCTGCCAGGTACCGTATCCCGCTCCGGATTGTGCGTCACCGAACGTACCGGTTTCCGACCCGCTCCGCACACGTTGCAATTATCGTGTTACACAACGTGATGCATTGGGGGGAAGGATGACGGCAGTGCAGTCGTCCGCCGAGGACCGCGGCGGGGAGCTGGCGCGCACGCCCCGACGGGCGGGGGCGCCGGGTCGCCCGTCCCTGCTGGCGGCCTACGTGTCGGTGGCCGTCGCCCTCCATCTGGCGTTGACCGTCGTCGGAGTGCTGCGCACCCCGGTGCGCCTGTACGAGGTGGTCACCTTCGCGGCCCTGCTGGTCTGCGGCGCCGCCTGCATCGAGGTGTCGCGAAGGCTGGGCCTGCCCGCCGGGGTGGCGCGGGATCTGCTGTCGGCATGGTGGCTGCCGGTGGCGCTGCTGCTGCCGCCGGTGTACGCGCTGCTGATCCCCATCCCCTTGCAGCTGCTGTCGCATTTCCGCGTCCGGCGCACTCTGCTCTACCGCAGGGTGATGGTGACCTCCGCGCTCGCCCTGGCCGGCGCGTGCGCCTCGATGCTGTTCCACCTGGTCGTCCCCCGGCCGCTGGAGGGCGGCGCCCAGTGGGTGATCGACGGGTACCCGGGCCTTCCCGCCGCGGTCGGGTGCGCCGCGCTGTTCACGGTGATGAACACCGCGCTGGTCGCCGCCGCGGCGTACATGGCCAACCCCGAGAGCAGCTGGCGGGAGGTGCTGTGGAACCGCGAGAACCTGCTGCTGGACGTGGTGGAGCTGTGCGCCGGCGTGCTCGTCGCGATCACCAGTTCCCTGTCGCTGTCGCTGCTGCTGCTCGCCCTGCCGCCCGTGGTGCTGCTCCAGCGCAGCCTGATGCACCAGCAGCTGCAGGCGGCGGCCCGGACCGACGCCAAGACCGGCCTGCTCAACGCGGCGGCGTGGCAGCGCGAGGCCGACACCGAACTGGCGCGGGCCCAGCGCACCCACGAGCCGCTCGCCCTGCTGCTGATCGACATCGACTACTTCAAGCGGGTGAACGACACCCATGGCCACCTGGTCGGCGACCAGGTGCTGATCGGGGTCGCCAGCACCCTGTGCAACCAGCTGCGCGACTACGACGTCGTCGGCCGGTTCGGCGGCGAGGAGTTCGTCGTGCTGCTGCCGGGCGCCGACACCGTCGAGGCGTGCCGGGTGGCCGAGCGCCTGCGCGGACGGGTGCGCCGGCTGGCCATCCCCGCCGAGGACGGCACGGTCGGCGTGACCATCTCGGTCGGGGTGGCGCTGTTCCGCATGCACGGCGAGGACCTGATCGAACTCCTGGCGGCCGCCGACCTGGCCCTCTACCGCGCCAAGCAGTCCGGCCGCGACCGGGTGTGCCTGCCCGCCGTGGACGGCTCCAAGGCCGAGGAGGCCTGAGACGTCGGACGGCCCCGCGGCGCGCCCTCGCGCCGTCGCGGGCGCCGTGCCGGTGAGGCCGGTGGTGGGCCGCGGGAGCGGGAATCTGGTGGTGAACAAGGGAATCCGAACCCCTGTCGACGCTGCAACGAACGGTGTCCGGAACCCCCTAGGCTTGACGGCATGGCCGAGTACATCTACACGATGCAGCGTGTGCGTAAGGCACATGGCGACAAGGTCGTCCTGGACGACGTCACCCTGCACTTCCTCCCCGGCGCCAAGATCGGTGTGCTGGGGCCGAACGGGACCGGCAAGTCCACGCTGCTGCGGATGATGGCCGGTCTGGAGCAGCCGTCCAACGGCGAGGCGCGGCTGATGCCCGGGTACACGGTCGGCCTGCTGCAGCAGGAGCCGCCGCTCGACGAGTCGAAGACCGTCCTCGGCAACGTCGAGGAGGGCGTGGCCGAGACCAAGGCGATGCTCGACCGGTTCAACGAGATCGCCGAGAAGATGGCGACGGACTACTCCGACGAGCTGATGGAGGAGATGGGCAGGCTGCAGGAGCAGCTCGACCATCGCAACGCCTGGGACCTGGACAGCCAGCTGGAGCAGGCGATGGACGCGCTGCGCTGCCCGCCCCCGGACGCCGACGTGACCAAGCTGTCGGGCGGTGAGCGCCGCCGCGTCGCGCTGTGCAAGCTGCTGCTGGAGGCGCCCGACCTGCTGCTGCTGGACGAGCCCACCAACCACTTGGACGCCGAGAGCGTGCAGTGGCTCGAGGGCTTCCTGGAGAAGTACGAGGGGACGGTCCTGGCCGTCACCCACGACCGGTACTTCCTCGACAACGTGGCCAACTGGATCCTCGAGCTCGACCGCGGCCGCTGCTACCCCTACGAGGGCAACTACTCGACGTACCTGGAGAAGAAGGCCGAGCGCCTCAAGGTCGAGGGCAACAAGGACGCCAAGCGCAAGAAGCGCCTGCAGGAGGAGCTGGAGTGGGTGCGCTCCAACCCCAAGGCGCGTCAGGCCAAGAGCAGGGCCCGACTGCAGCGGTACGAGGAGATGGCCGCCGAGGCGTCCAAGTACCGCAAGCTGGACTTCGAGGAGATCCAGATCCCGCCGGGCCCGCGCCTGGGCAGCAGCGTGATCGTCGCGGAGAACCTGACCAAGGGCTTCGGCGACCGGCTCCTCATGGAGAACCTGTCGTTCAATCTGCCGCCCAACGGCATCGTCGGCGTGATCGGCCCGAACGGCGTCGGCAAGACCACGCTGTTCCGGATGATCGTCGGCGAGGAGCAGCCCGACTCCGGCGCGCTGCGGCTGGGCGAGACGGTCAAGGTGTCGTACGTGGACCAGACCCGCGCCGGCATCGACCCGAACAAGACCGTCTGGGAGGTGGTCTCCGACGGGCTCGACCACATCAAGGTCGGCCAGGTGGAGATGCCCTCCCGCGCGTACGTGGCGGCGTTCGGCTTCAAGGGCCCGGACCAGCAGAAGCCCGCGGGCGTCCTGTCGGGCGGCGAGCGCAACCGGCTCAACCTGGCGCTCACCCTCAAGATCGGCGGCAACGTGCTGCTCCTGGACGAGCCGACCAACGACCTGGACACCGAGACGCTGAGCTCGCTGGAGAAGGCGCTGCTGGAGTTCCCCGGCTGCGCCGTCATCACCTCCCACGACCGGTGGTTCCTGGACCGGATCGCCACCCACATCCTGGCGTGGGAAGGCGGGGCGAACTGGTTCTGGTTCGAGGGCAACTTCGCCGACTACGAGAAGAACAAGATCGAGCGTCTGGGCGCCGAGGCGGCGCGTCCGCACCGCGTCACCTACCGCAAGCTCACCCGCGACTGACGTCGACGTGGCCCGTCTGCCGCGCGCGGCGGACGGGGCGCGCTTCTTGGAGCACTGACCGCCCGCAGCGGGTGCGCTCGGGCCGGTCAGTCCCGACCGTCGGACGCCCCGGGTCCGCGGGGCGCTCCGCCGTCCCGGGCGTGCCGGCACCGGGGCCCGTTCTGTGATGACGCGGTGCGTTCCGCTGCCGTCCCGGCAGCGGAACGCGGTCATCCCGTGCGACGACAGCCATCCCACAGTTTCCGCATCGTGCCGACCTGGGCGCGTGCAGGCCTCGTGCGGGTGCAGGCCTCGTGCGGGTGCAGAACGGTGGATCGGCGCCATGCTCCTGTTGCTGCTGGATCAGCGGGGACGGCGCACGCCGCGCGGATCTTTGGGGCAGGAGGAGACGCCGCGTTCGCGGTCGTAGTCGGCGAGCCGGCGCCGCGCCGGACGTCGTTGGTGCCCGCAGCCTGCTGGGCGATCGGCCCAGTCGCATCACCCGCTCCCCGCGGGGATGGCAGGTGCGATGGCGTCGCTTTCGGTGCGGGTCAATGTGGCGGAGAAGTGCCGCATGACCTGCGGGGCGGCGTTGAGGGCGACGACAACGGGGTGCTCGCTGTCGCGCCAGCGTCGCTCCCGTAGCCGTGGGGTTGTCGCTTCCGGTGTGCTGCCTACGCGGGTGGGGCATTCGAGGCGGCGATGGCGGGGCGGTCGGTGTCGCGCCACTGCCGCAGCCTTCGGGTGGCCAGTTCCGGTGCGCTGCTCACGCGGGTGGGCAGTGTGAGGGCGGCGACTCGTGGGGCTGGTTTTCGGGCACGCGCTGTCCTGGGTGGATCAGCGCGCCCCAGTGGTCCTGCGGCCAGTACGTGTCGGCCTCCACGAACGCCAGGCCGAACCCGATGAGCAGGTAGCGGCCCCCGCCACCCGGCGTGGGGCGGTGCCCGGTCTTCGGAGCGCCGCTCGCCCCGGCTAGGCGGCGGAGCTGTCTGCGCTTGAAGAAAGCTCGATCGGGAGGGCGGTGTGACGGTCGCCGAGCGGCGCCCGGTAACATCGGCCCGGTCCGTCCGCCGATGTCCCAGGTGAGCAATGCAGCGTGAAACCCCTGCCGAGACCGGCTACCGGCACGTCTACGAATTCCATGTCAGGTTCGGCGACATCGACTCGCAGGGGCACGT
Source organism: Actinomadura viridilutea (assembly GCA_003001795.1). Classification (GTDB taxonomy): domain Bacteria; phylum Actinomycetota; class Actinomycetes; order Streptosporangiales; family Streptosporangiaceae; genus Spirillospora; species Spirillospora viridilutea. The sequence continues at coordinate 95,301 of PVNI01000010.1, forward strand.
CAATAACGTCAAGTTCCTGGGATATCTGGAAGACGCGCGGCTGGAGATGTTCCACCGCGACCCGCTGCGCAAAGGGGAGGAGCCGGTGCGCGGCATGGTCGTCGCCCGGCACGAAATCGACTATGTGCGGCCGCTGCCTTTGTTGGTGAATCCGGTGCGCGTGGAGTCGTGGGTGACGGACGTGCGCAGCGCGTCTTTCACGCTGGCGTACGAAGTGCGCGACGATGAGCATCTGTACGCGCGGGCCTCATCGGTGATAGCGGCGTTCGACGTGGCGGCGGGGCGCCTGCGGCGCTTCACCGGCCGCGAGCGGGAATTCATCGAGCGCTATCGCCCGCCGGCGCCGTGAGCGGCGAAAAACATGGAGGCTGACCTGGGATAACGATCTTTCTTTACGGGCAGTAAAGAGGGGAGAGGGTCGTTGTCCGAGGTGCGTCCATGTCCCCCTATCTCGCCGCCTGGATCTTCTGGATCCTGATGTTCTTCGCGATCGAACTGCCCGCGGTGTTCAACCGCAAGTCCGGTGACACGCTCTCCGAGCTGGTCTGGGGCGTCTTCGCCGTGCGCGGCAAACCGTTCGGATGGCAGCTGCGCCGGCTGGTGCTGGTGCTCGGCCTGGGATGGCTGGTCGCGCATTTCCTGTCCGGCGGCCGCATCTGACCGTCGCCCCGTGAGTCCCGGCCGAACCGTGCGCTACGGCGAGTACAGCCAAGGATCGCGCAGGTCGTAATAGGCCAGCTCGCCTTCATAGCAGCGCATCAGCCCCTCCATTTTCTCCAGCAACTCCGGCGCCGGCAGTCGGCGCTCGCCCTCGCGGGCGGCGGTCTCGGAGGTGAAATAGACGGCCTCGGTACACACGCCGCCCGGATCGACCGCCAGCACGCCGCCGATCACGTCGGGGCGGAAGGCGCGCACGGCGTCGTCGTCCATGGCCCGCAGCCGGCTGCGCAGCTCCGGCAGGTCGGTGACCTTGGACTGGATCACCTGGACGAATCCCGCGTCGTCCGACGCGCCGCCCAGCCAGGTGTCGGTCTCGACGCAGTCGCGGAAGGTGACCTCGCCGCCGAGGAGCCGGGACGTCTGCGCCCACCAGCGGCCCTGCTCGGGCCGGTCGCCGTTGCGGCGCGCCGCCTCCGGCGACGCGAACCGGACCAGGTCGACGAACATCCCGTCGTCGGTGACGCCCGCGGTCTCGCCCAGCCAGCCGGACGCCCCGGGGGCGAGGTCGCGCGCCCAAAGGTCCAGGCACTCCTTCAGCCGCGCGGGATCGGTGACGATTCTGCCCTGGATGACCTGTACGAACATCGCGCCCCCCGTCGGCGATGGCGGTCCGGTTCGGCGGCGGCCGCGTCGAACCGCGTCCTGTGTCCGACGCTATGCCCGTCAAGGGCTGTTCACAATGCGCCCGTTACGGATGCGTAACAAGCGGCACAGCAGTCACTTTTCACCCGCTCTTTCCCTTAATGTCGCCCGCACATCGTGTGATCAACGGGAAGGGGAGAGATGCGGCGTTTCTCACGCGGGGCATTGGCCCTGCTGCTGGCCGCGGGCGGCCTCACCGGAACGGCGACCGCGGCGACGGCGGCGGTCGGAGCGGCGGGCGCGGCCGCGGTGGGGGCGCAGGCGCCCGCGACGGTCGACATCGCCGAGCGGCTCAAGGCCATTCCCGGGATGAAGGTGGAGGAGAAGACCTCGACCCTGCCCGGCTACCGCTGGTTCTGGCTGACCTACCGGCAGCCGGTCGACCACCGGCGCCCGCACGGCCCGTGGTTCGAGCAGCGCGTCATGCTGCAGCACAAGTCCGAGGACCGGCCGATGGTGCTCTACACCAGCGGCTACCACACCCCGGAGACGATGTTCCGGTCGGAGCCGACCGCGCTGGTGGACGGCAACCAGATCTCGCTGGAGCACCGATTCTTCAGCCCGTCGCGGCCCGAGCCCGCCGACTGGACCAAGGACACCATCTGGCAGGCCGCCACCGACGAGCACCGGCTGATCACCGCGCTCAAGAAGATCTACAAGGGACGCTGGATCACCACCGGGGGCAGCAAGGGCGGCATGACCGCCGTCTACCACAAGCGCTTCTACCCCCATGACGTCGACGGCAGCGTCATCTACGTGGCGCCCAACGACTACAACAACGACGACGACTCCGCCTACGACCGCTTCTTCGCCAACGTCGGCACCGACCCGGAATGCCGGGCCCACGTGAAGAAGCTGGCCCGGGAGTTCCTCAAGCGCCGCCCGGCCATGCTGAAGAGGTTCAAGGCCGACGCGGCGAAGAACGGCTGGACGTTCACCATCCTCAGGACCCCCGACCGGGCGTTCGAGAACTCGGTCATGGACTACGAGTGGGGCTTCTGGCAGTACAACCTGCAGTCCGACTGCGCGAGCCTGCCCCCGCTGGACGCCTCCGACGACGTCCTGTACGAGAACCTGAACGCCATCGCAGGCCTGGAGTTCTACACCGACCAGGGGCTCGACCCGTACATCCCGTACTACTACCAGGCGGGCACCCAGCTCGGCTGGCCCAAGCCTCAGTTCTGGCACCTGCGGCCGCTGCTGCGCTACGAGGAGAGCTACCACCCGCGCACGTACGTCCCGCGCGACATCCCCATGCGCTACGACGGCGGCCGCGCGATGCGGGACATCGACCGATGGGTGCGCCACCACGCCGAGCACATGCTGTTCCTGTACGGGGAGAACGACCCGTGGGGCGCCAAGCCGTTCCGCCTCGGCCCCGGAAGCCGTGATTCGGCGGTGTACACGGCCCCGGGCATGAACCACAGCGGCCGCCTCATCGACCGGCTGCCCGACGAGCAGCGCGCCAAGGCCGTCGCCGATCTGCTGCGCTGGGCGGGCGTCAGCGCTCCCCAGGTCACGGCCATGGTGAGCACGCCGTCCGACGCCACCGACCCGATGCTGGACCGGCGTCCGCCGCTGTAGTCCGGCCGACCGACCGCGGGGCCGTCCCGTCCGGGGCGGTCCCGCCGTCGTCTGAAGAGGCGTCTGAAGAGGCGTGTGAAGGGGCGCCGTCCTAGTGCCCCGCGGTGGGCACGTTGACCAGGCTGTGCGCGGCCATGGTCAGGTAGTCCCACAGCGTCTTTTCGAGGTGTTCGGGCAGGTCGAGCTCGTCGACGGCGTCTCGCATGTGCTTCAGCCACGCGTCGCGTTCGGCCTCGCCGATCACGAACGGGGCGTGCCGCATGCGCAGCCGCGGGTGCCCGCGTCGCTGGCTGTAGGTGTTCGGGCCGCCCCAGTACTGGATGAGGAACAGGCGGAGCCGCTCCTCGGCCGGACCGAGGTCCTCCTCTGGGTAAAGGGGACGGAGCAGGGGGTCCTTCGCGACGCCCTGGTAGAAGCGGTGGACCAGGCGCCGGAACGTCTCCTCGCCGCCGACCGCTTCGTAGAAGGTCACCTGTTGAGCCATAGCGCCTCCCACCCTATTTGACCGGGCGCCCGCGCCGACCACCCCTCGATCACTACGGCCGCGCCCGCGCTCCGGCCCCGGGACGGCCCCGGAATGCGGGACGGGACGTGCCTTGGCGGGCCCTCGGCCCGGAGGAGGCGGGGGCGTCGCAGCGGGGGTGGCCGCCGGGCTGGCGGTGTCAGGTCAGGCCGGGGAGGCGGAGGCGGCGACCGAGACGCCGGCCTCGTCGAACGCCTTCTTGACGCGTTCGCGCAGCTCGCGGGCGATGTCGCCCTGGCGGCCCGGGGCGGTCTTGAGCACCACACGGATGATCATGGAGTCGCCCGCCAGGGCCTGGACGCCCCACACCGAGGGCTCCTCCAGGACGATCTCCTTCCAGTCCGGGTCGGCGGCCAGGGCGTCGGCGGTCCGCTTGAGGATCTCGCTGACCTTGTCGGGGTCCTCGTTGATGTCGACGGGGATGTCGAGCACGGCGCGGCCCCAGTTCTGGGACTCGTTGCCCACCTTCTTGATCTCGCCGTTGGGGACGTACCACACCACGCCGTTGACGTCCCGCATCCGGGTGACCCGCAGGGTGACGGCCTCGACGGTGCCCTTCGCGCTGCCCACGTCGATCACGTCGCCGACGCCGTACTGGTCCTCCAGCAGCATGAACAGGCCGGCCAGCACGTCCTTGACGATGTTCTGCGCGCCGAAGCCCACCGCCGCGCCGATCACGGTGGCGCTGGCCAGCACCGGCGTGAGGTTGAGGCCGATCTGGCCGAGGATGCTGAACAGCGCGGTGCCCATGATCACGACCGAGGCGATGCTGCGCAGCACCGACCCCACCGTCTTGGCCCGCTGGGCCCGCCGCTGGTTCAGCAGCGCCGGCGACCCGTCGTACACCGTGCGGGCGCGCTCGCGCGCCTTCTCCGACACGGTGCTCTCGGCCATCCGCAGGGTGACCCGCGTGATCATCCGGTGCGCGATGGCGCGCAGCACCAGGGCCACCGCCAGCGTGAGGATGATCGTGAGGAGCAGGTTGAGGGGCCGGTCCAGCCAGGTCTTGTAGAAGCGGGTGAAGTCCTCGTTGTGCGAGACGCTCCACACCAGCCGGCAGCCGACGCTGGGGTCCTTGCTCTGGCAGGCCTGCTCGGGCGTGCCGGTCTGCGCCCAGGGCAGGAGCGCGTGGAGGCTGAGCGGCATCGGTGTCGAACCCTCCCGGCCGGGTCGTCGGGGCGGCGTCCTCGGATCTGCGGCTTCGTCGGCGTGGACGGCGGCGTCGCGCGTGGGCGTCCGTTGCGTCCGTGCAGATCGTAAGCGACGTCGCAAATGCTTCCTACCGGAGCGACCATCCCCTCACCCGAGGGGCAGCCCGGTGCCGGGCCTCGTGGACGCCGCCCGCGCTGGAAGGACGCCGAGCGGAGGGGGAGTCGTCCGAGGCCCCGTGGGGTCCGCGGCCGCCGCGCCGTTTCCAGCCGCGGCCCCACGGGGCCCTGGCCCCGGCTAGGCGCGGTCTTACGGCCGCCCTGGGCGGCCGTCGGACCGTTCCCTCGCCGGGTCCGGACCGCGACCGTAGAGGCCCTGCCCCTCCAGGTCGCGGGTCTGGTCGCGGTGCGGTTGCAGGACGCGCGCCAGCTTGACGGCGGCGCCGCCGGGATCGTCCACCCGGTGCATGCGCTCCCCCCAGGACCACCAGTAGTAGTGCTCCGGGGACTCGGGGGCGGGGGCGCAGGTGACGTCCTCGGCGAGGCTGGCCGCCTCCGGGTTCACCACCCGCAGGAACGCCGGCCCGGAGCGGGTCCGCACCACCCGGGCCACCAGGCCGCGCGTGTCGAGCTCGTGTCCCAACTCCTGGAGGTAGCCGACGCGTTCGTCGCTGACCACCCGCGCACCCCTTCCGTCGATCGCGCCGCGAGCGTCCTCGTGTGATCGAAAAGATCGAACTCGGTGGATCTGTTCCGTCGCCCGCCGTGAGAATTGCAACTCACACGGTGGCGGGTCAAGAGGCGGCTGTCTCGTGAAGTTCCGGATTGCGCTACCTCCAGGCCAGGGTCATCGCCCATCGGAGGAAGAATCTCTACCCCGGGATCTGAGCCTGCTCCCGCTCTGCCCGCGTTTCCAAGGAATGGCTTGGCCTGTCCGAGCCCGAGAGTTACGCTGCGTGCGCAAGTCATTATCCGCCCGTGGCCATTTCAACGCCGGTCGCCATGGCTTGCGACGGTCGTGCCGGATCGTCTTCGGCTCAGCGGTGAGGAGGCCGGAAAGCGATGTCGGACCCCCCACGCAAGGAAACCGACATAGCGCGCAAAATTCGCGCCCGGGGACTGGCGCGCGGCCGTTTGCCCGCACAGATCGCGCAGGAAATTCATGATCAATGCGGTCCGCTGTTCGGGACCAGCAGGATCAAGGCGCACCGGCTGTCCCACGGGGTTTCGCTGTCCGACATCGTCGCTCAGGTCAAGGCCCTCTACGAGGTGGACGGCAAGCCGCCGCCCAAGCTCGGGGAGACGCTGCTGTCGGCGTACGAGAGCGGCTACAAGCGGCCGGGGCCCGAGTACCTGCATTACCTGTGCGCCGTCTACCGGGTGGAGCCGGAAGACCTCGGCTATCAGAACCCCTGCATCTGCGGACAAGGTCACGCCAGCCGCGCGGCCGTCGCGCCCGCCGCTGACAGTCCCCTGCCCGCACCGATCGGAGACGGGGACGCCGACGCCCTCGTGGGCGCGGTCGTGCCCCGCGTCCCGCGAATGAGCGACCGACCTTGGATCTCGGTCCACGAACTGCGGGGGCCGGACCGCGCCGACGGGCCCGCGCCCATCGATGTGGGAGAGGAGGACATCGTGCTTCGTAGAACGCTGCTGCAGCTGCTGGCCGGGGCGGGCGTGACGCTGGACGGCCAGTTCCTCGGGGCGGTGGACGGCCTGCGGCGCAAGATGGACGACACCCTGGTCAACGCGACGGTGTCGCCGACGATGCTCGACCAGTGGGAGGAGACCACGCTCGGCTACGCCCGCCAGTACCAGGCCACGCCCTCCCTGCGGATGCTGTGCGAGGTGCTGCTGGACTTCAGCGAGGTGCGCCGCATGTGCGACCGGCGCCAGCCGCTCGAGCTGCAGGAGCGGCTGTGCCGGATCGCCGCCCAGCTGTCCGGGCTGTCCGGCCTCATCATGATCAACCTGGGCGACCACCGGATGGCGCGGTCGTTCTTCCGCACCGCCCGGGCCGCGGCCGACGAGACCGGCGACCGCGCGCTGCAGGCCTGGGTGACGGTGCGCGAGTCGCTGGTGCCGATGTACTACGGCGACCCGCGGGAGGCCCTGCACCTGGCGCGCAAAGCGCAGGACCTGGCGGGCCGCGGCCCCAGCGTGGCGGGCGCGATGGCCCCCGCGGTGGAGGCGCGCGCGCTCGGCATGCTGGCCCTGCGCGGCCGCACCGACGCCGCCCCTAGCGCGCGCCGCGCCCTGGTGCGCGGCCGGGCCGTGTTCGACCAGCTGTCCAAAGAGAACACCAGCGACCTGGTCTTCGGCTTCACCGAGCGGCAGATGGCCTTCTACGAGGGCGACACCTACACCAACCTCGGCGACCACCAGCACGGCGACGAGGTGCTCAGCCGGGCGCTCACCCTGTACTCGCCCAACGACCGCGTGGACATGACCCTGGTGCGGCTCGACCGGGCGGCCTGCAAGCTGCACGCCGGTCATCCGGACGCGGCGCTGCAGGAGGGGCAGGCCGCCATCCTCGACCTGCCGAGCGAGCACCGCTCCGACATCCTGGTCCACCGGGCGCGGCAGCTCGGCGCCGCCGTGCGCGCCAAACACGGGGAGATCCCGCAGCTGAAGGACTTCTACGAGGCCCTGTCGGCGCCCCATGTCAAGAGCCCGACCGCCGCGGACGCCCGGACGGCGGTGCCCCCGGCCGAGCAGGCGTGAGCGTGCCATGACGGCGACGTACGACAGTGCTCCGGGCCTGAACGGCGGCGACGCCGTCCTCGGCGGCGGGCCCCGCACCGGCGCCGCGGGCGCGAACCGCGACGCCGCCGACCCGAGCCGCGAGACGGCCGACGGCGGCGCCGCGCACCGGACGCAGGACCGGGGCGCGGCGGGGCGCGCGCAGGCGCACGAGGCGGCGGGGGCCGGCTCGTCGCGGGGCCTGCTGCGGCTTCGCGACGAGCCGCCGGAATGGAGCCTCGGCGAGCTGCGGCTGCGGCGCTACCGCCGCGCCGACCACGCCGCGGTGCTCGCCCTGCACCGCGAGGGGCTGGCCCAGGTGGGGCTGCGGCCCGGCGACGGCGTGTACTACGACCACGACTTCTCCCGCATGGAGGAGATCTACCTGCGCGACGGCGGCGAGTTCCTCGTCGGGGAGCTGAACGGGGAGATCGTCGCCATGGGCGGGCTGCGCCCCGCCGGCCTGGTGCCGTGCGGTGACGCGCGGGCGTCCGCCGACTGCGCGCCGGCCGCCCCCGCGCCGGGCGTGGCCGAGATGGTGCGGCTCCGCGTGCGCCCGGACGTCCAGCGATGCGGCTTCGGCACCGCCGTGATGCGGGCGCTGGAGGAGCGGGCCGTCGAGTGCGGCTATCGGCTGCTGTGCGCGGACACCACCGAGCTGCAGGAGCCGGCGCTGCGCATGTACCGGCGCTCGGGCTGGACGGAGACCCGGCGCGAGGTGATCGGCGGCATCGTCAACGTCTACCTGGAGAAGCGCCTGCGCTGAGGCGCCGCGGCCCGCCGGGGGAGGACCCCCTGACCGTGGCGGCCCCGCGCCGGCGGCGCGGTCCGGTGCGGGGCCGCCACGGCTCAGGGATCCTTCTTCCCCGGCGGGAGCCTTTCGAGCATCCGGTCACGGACCGTCCAGGCGTCCCCCGACCATCTGCATCACCGGATACCGAGACCGGCGGACGTCGGTGAAGCCCCGTTCCTCCAGCGCCCGCGCGACCTCCCCGTCGCCGAACATCCGCACCCCCAGCAGCGCGCTGAGCAGCCCGACGCCGAACCGGGCCGGCGGCAGGCCGGGGAGCCGCGAGGTGAGGACGACCAGCCGTCCGCCCGGCTTGAGCACGCGCGCCATGCCGTCCAGCGCCGCCCAGGGGTTGTCGAACAGGTACAGGCCGCCGAAGCAGCAGACCGCGTCGAAGGAGGCGTCCCGGAACGGCAGGTCGACGGCGTTGCCGCGCACGTACCCGACGTCGGCGCGTCCGGGGGAGGGGCGGGTGTGCGCGACCGCCTGCTCCAGCATGGTGCGGGACGCGTCCAGCCCCACCACCAGGCCGTCCTCGGCCACGCCCGCGGCCAGCGCGCGGGTCACGTTGCCGGGCCCGCACGCCACGTCCAGCACCGTCGCCGCCGGCCGGGACCGGTCGCCGGGCTGCCCGAGCCCCAGCCAGTCGCGGGCCATGGCGTGCTCGGCCGCGGTGTCCGGGCCGAACGGCCAGCCCTTGGCGAGGTTGAAACCGACCGGCCGCCACACCCGCTCGTAGATCCGCGGCAGGAGCGTCGACTGCATGGCGCGCTGCGCGACCGTCGGCGCGGGCTCGGCGTCCGGGCCGAGGAGGTCCAGATAGCCCGCGTCCGCGGAGGGCTCGGCGGACGCGGTGAGCAGCTCCGCGATCCGCGCGCGGGGCTCCGATCGCCGACCTTCGTCCGGGCCGTGTGCCATGGACGGACTCACCCCACTATTGGATCACTCGTCAACGATCGTGTCCGACGCTCTTCGCCGGTGTGATCCACTCCACTCCGGGTTCAGGCGCCGTCGGACGCCTCCTCGAGCGCCAGGCCGGTGTGGGCGGCCAGGAACGACAGGGTGTCGGTCATCAGCTCCACGGAACGGCTGACCGAGCGGGCCGCGTGCCCGACCTGCGTCTCGTTGCGCAGCACGATCGGCGCGTCGGCGAACTCGCGGGACGTGGCGTGCTGCAACGCCGCGCACATCTTGCGGGCGTGCAGCGGGTCCACACGCGTGTCGTTGTCGAACACCGTGAACAGGACCGCCGGGTACGCCACGCCCTCGCGCACGTGGTGGTACGGCGAGTACGACAGCAGCCACTCCAGCTCCTCGGGAACGGAGGCCGAGCCGTACTCGTCGTTCCAGGTCTCGCCGAGCCCGAACCGCTCGTACCGCACCATGTCCAGCAGCGGCGCCGAGCACGCCACGGCCCGGTACAGGTCGGGCCGCTGGGTGAGCGCCGCGCCGACCAGCAGCCCGCCGTTGGAGCCGCCGGAGATGGCCAGCCGGTCGGGGGAGGTCACGCCGTCGGCGATGAGGCGTTCGGCGGCGGCGTGGAAGTCGTCGAAGACGTTCTGCTTCTTGTCCCGCATGCCCGCGCGGTGCCACTCCTCGCCCTCCTCCGAGCCGCCGCGCAGGTTGGCGATCGCGTACACGCCGCCCGCCTCCACCCAGGCCAGGATGCTCGCCGAGTAGCCGGGCGTGAGGGAGATGTTGAAGCCGCCGTAGCCGTAGAGGATCGTCGGCCGCGGACCGCCGGCGCCGCCGGGGCGGGCCAGCACCAGCATCCGCACCGGCGTGCCGTCGTACGACTCGTAGGTCACCTGCCGGGCCTCGATCTCGGGGACGTCCACCGCGCCGGGCGCCGTCGCCCACGTCGTGGTCTCGCCGGTGCGGGCGTCGTAGCGCAGCACCGTCGACGGCGTGACGTTGTCGGTGTAGCCGAACCAGGCCTCGTGCCCGCCCTCCGGCCGCTCCGTGATCCCGCCGATCGACCCGAGCCCGGGCGCGGGCACCCGGCCGATCCGCTCGCCGGTGGCCAGGTCGTGCACCGTGATCTCGCTGATCGCGTGGCGGATCCAGCCCGCCAGCAGGACCGGGCGGTCGCCGAGCTCGGGGCCGTCGAGGATCGCGTAGTCGGTGAGCACGGCCTCGTCGTCCTGCGGGATCAGGTCGCGCCAGGTGCCGTAGGCGGGGTCGGCCGGGTCGGTGACGCACAACCGGGACCGGGGCGCGTCCCGGTCGGTGAAGACGTAGGCGCGTCCGTCGCGGCCGACCTGCAGCCACGTCGAGGCGTCCACGCCCACCTGCACGGGCTTCAGATCCGGCCGCTCGGCGGGCGAGGCGGCCAGGTCGGCGATCCACAGGTCGTTGCGCGGGGCGGTGCCCTGGGACGCGGAGACGGTCAGCCACCGCCCGTCGCGGCTGACCGACACGCCGTAGTAGTTCGTCTTGTCCAGGCCCTCCCCGAAGATCAGCACGTCGTCGGCGTCCGGGTCGGCGCCGACGCGGTGCAGGTACACGCGGCGGTGGTACTGGTCCTCCCCGGCGGGGACGGCGTCGGCGGGCAGGCGCCGCACGTAGTAGTACGCCTCGCCGCCGGGCAGCCAGGTCAGGGACAGGCCGCGGGTGCGGTCGATCGGGCCCTCGACGCGTTCGCCGGTCGCGACGTCGAGGACGTACAGCCGGGACTCCTCGTCGCCGCCGTGCGACACCGTGTACGCCAGCCGCCGCCCCTCCTTGTCGGGGACCCAGGAGTCCAGCGTGGTCGTGCCGTCGGGGTCGATCGCCATGGGGTCGACGAGGGCGCGCTCGGTGCCGTCCGGGTCGACCGTGTACAGGACGGGGTGCTCCTGCCCGCCCTCACGGCGGATGAAGAACCGGCGTTCGCCGCGCCACACCGGCGCGCCGATGCCGCCGGCGCCGAGCAGCTCGCCGAGCCTGCGGCGCAGCCGGTCGCGGCCGGGCAGCCCGTCCACGGCCTTGCGGAACAGCTCCTCCTGGGCCGCCATCCACCGTTCGGTCTCCTCGGTCCGCTCTTCCAGCCAGCGGTACGGGTCGGCGACCCGGTGCCCGTGGAGGACGTCGACGATGTCCTGGCGCTGCGCGAAGGGGTACGGCGGTCGGCTCATGGTCGCACTGTATGCGCCCGCGGGCGGCGACGGCGCGCCGGTGCCGCGGACGCTCCCTCCCGGGTCGGCGCGACGCCCGGCCGAGTCTCGGCGACAAGATCCCGTCAGCGCGTGTGGCGAGGTGAACGCGCAGGTGATCTTCGGTAGAAGTGACTGTTGACCAGCTGGTCTTCCACACAGGGGGGTGGAACATGTACAGGGTCATCGGGGGGAGCCGCGCGCCCACGCGCGCGGCGCTGGGCGCCGCCGGGGCCGTCGTGACCGGCGTCTGCCTGGCGGCGGGGCCGCCGGCGCACGCCGCGGCCCGGACCGCGCCGCCGCGTCCGGCCGTCACCGCCGGGGGAGTCGGCGCCAAGGGGAAGGTCGAGGTCGTCTACGCCCGGCCGAAGCTCGCCCCGTCGGGGACCAAGGTCACCTGGCAGTGGCGGCTGCGCAACCGCACCGGCCGGAAGGCCTACGCGGTCGTGCTGACGCACCGCGTCAAGCCGCCGCTGCCGATCCGGTCGCCGCAGAAGGCGTGCCGGGTGGTGGAAGAGGGGCTGGTGCGCTGCACCTACGCGTCGCTTCGGGCGGGCCAGACGCGGAAAGGGACGCTGGTGGCGACGCTGCCGGACAGCCTGGAGGGCGGCGTGAGCCTCCGCGGCCACGTCGACTGGCGGCGCAGCAAGCCGCGGAAGAAGGCGAAGCGCCCCACCGGACGGCCCGTCTCGCAGGGAGGCACCCCGACGACGAGCCCGTCGCAGACCCCGACGCAGGGGTCCGGCCCGTCGCAAGAGCCGTCCCAGGGCCCCGTGCCGGCCCAGGAGCCGTCACAGAACCTGCCCAGCGACTCGTCGCAGCCGCAGACGCTGCCCGCGTCGGCTCCGCGGACGGGCCAGGCGAGGCCGCGCGCCAAAAAGTCGTCCCCGCACGGCAAGAAGACACCGCGGAGCAAGACGCCCAAGGGCAAGACGCCGCGCACCAAGAAGCCGCGGGGCAAGAAGCCGCGGGGCAAGGCGTCCGCGAAGGGCGCGGCGGTCTCGCGCGGCGCGGCAGTGCCGCGGCAGCACTCCAGGCCGCGGGCTCAGGGCTCGACCGAGCCGCGCCTGGCCCTGAGCAGCCTGCATTACAAGACCATGCCGTACGACGTCGTGTCCCGCGCCCAGGACACCTGAGACCGGGGCGGACCGGGACGTCCAAGGAGCGGAGCGGCACGTTCCGGCCCGCCCCTGCGGGCGCGCGTCCCCGTTCACGGGCGCGCGTCCACGGCGGCTCCCGGGACCATCGCGATGATCCCGGGAGCCGCCGCGCGTTCAATCTCGTCGCTTTGGGGGGTATTAATGGGGTAGCGGACGACCTTCTCAGGCGCCACACTGATTTTCGGGGTCGGCCGTGCGGTCGACCAGCGCTGGTACGGCCAGCTAACCCCTGGGGAGGTCCTCATGGTGGGTGCGCAGGTGCCGGAGACAATACTCGGGCCTCGGTGCGAGGCGCGCGCAGACGCGTGCACCGAGGCGAACGAGACCCACGATCCTGAGAGGGCCGTCTGATGAGACAGGTCCTTCTCCTGAACGCGACGTACGAACCACTCACCACCCTTCCCCTTCGACGGGCGGTCTGCCTCGTGCTCCGGGAGAAGGCGGAAGTCGTCCACAACGACTCTTCGGGCGCGGTCCTGCACTCGGCGAGCATGTCGATCGAGGTGCCGTCGGTGATCAGACTCCGCCGGTACGTGCGGATCCCGATGCGCACCCGCGTCCCCCTGACCCGCGCCGCGCTGATGCGCCGCGACAACTACCGCTGCGCCTACTGCGGCCGCCGCGCCGAGACCATCGACCACGTCCTGCCGCGCAGCCGGGGCGGCAAGCACGTGTGGGAGAACTGCGTGGCCTCCTGCATGTCGTGCAACCACCGCAAGGCCGACCGGCTGCTGGAGGAGCTCGGGTGGACGCTCAACGTCACGCCCGGCGTGCCGCGCGGCGTCCACTGGAGGCTCATCGGCCTGATCCACGACGGCGATCCGCAGTGGGCGCCCTACGTCCGCGAATTGGCCGCCTGACCCGCCGACCGGGGACGGCGCGGGGCGGCGGTCCCGGGCTCGGCGCGTCCTGACCGGCCGACCGGAGCGCCGTATCCTGGGAGCGTGCCACGCTACGACTATCGCTGCCGCGCCTGCGGATCGACGTTCGAGGTGTCCCGGCCGATGAGCGAGGCGTCCGCGCCCGCCACCTGCCCGTCCGGCCACGACGACACGGTCAAGCTGCTGTCCACGGTCGCCGTCACCGGGACGAGCCGTGCGAGCGCCCCCGCTCCGCGCCCCGCGGCCGGCGGCGGAGGCGGCTGCTGCGGCGGAGGCTGCTGCTCCTCCTGACCCCGGCTCGCCCCCGTCCGAGCCTCGGCGGCGCGATCAGATCCGATCGTGACGCGGCGCGCCTGGGCAGAAGCGATTCCGCCGGGGGCGACGTGGCCGCGCTCGGCGGTGGCGACGCAGGCGACGGGCGGGCTCCCGCCGGGCGGCATGATCTTGCGGGGTTCCTGGGCGGCCAGTGTTCAGGTGGCTGCCGCGTCTGACCTCTGCTCAAGGCCGCCCGGCTTCGGCGGCCTCAGCTGTGCTCGGCCGTGACGTGGTTCGTCCCGGACGATGCCGCCGGCCGCTCGGCGGCAGCGGCGCCCACGAGACCGCGTGTCACCGTGCGGCATGATCGTTTGCCACGCCCGGGACGGCCGGTGACCGGAAGGGCCGCTGCCTCCGGAGCGGCGGCCGAGGGCGGGCGCCGATCGGCCGTGAAGTGAGTTGCAGGCGCCGCCGCGCCTCGTGGGCGGTGCCACGAGACACGGCGGCGCGTCGTCAGTTGCCGCCGAGCTGGGTGATGTCCCGGGCGGCTCCGGTGGAGGCCGAGGTGGTCATCGCGGCGTAGGCCTGCAGGGCCGCGCTGACCGGGCGCCGCCGGTCGCGGGGGCGGAAGCCGCCGAGCTCGGCCAGGAGCTTCTCGCGGCGGGCGGCGAGCACGTCGGCCGGGACGTCCAGTTCCAGCGTGCGGCGCGGGATGTCGATGACGATGCGGTCGCCGTCCTCGACCAGCGCGATGTCGCCGCCCGCGGCGGCCTCGGGGGAGGCGTGGCCGATGGACAGGCCGCTGGTGCCGCCGGAGAACCGGCCGTCGGTGATGAGCGCGCACGCCTTGCCCAGGTCGCGGCCCTTGAGGAAGCTCGTCGGGTAGAGCATCTCCTGCATGCCCGGGCCGCCCTTGGGGCCCTCGTAGCGGATGACGACGACGTCACCGGGCTTGACCTTGCCGCCGAGGATGCCGTCGACGGCGTCCTCCTGGCTCTCGAACACCACCGCCGGGCCGGAGAACGTCCACAGCTCCTCCTCGACCCCGGCGGTCTTCACGATCGCGCCGTCGGGCGCGAGGTTGCCGTACAGGACGGCCAGGCCGCCGTCGGTCGTGTACGGGTGGTCGACGTCGCGGATGCAGCCCTCGGCGCGGTCCAGGTCGAGGGACTCCCAGCGGGCGCTCTGGCCGGACGCCCGGGTGGTGCGCTCTCCGCCGGGCGCGGCGTGGAACATCTCCACGGCCTCGGGCAGCACGTCGGGGGAGCGGACGTCCCACCGGGCCAGGAACTCGGTCAGCGACGACGAGTGGATGCTGTGGACGGTGCGGTTGAGCAGCCCGGCGCGGTCCAGCTCGCCCAGCAGGGCGGGGATGCCGCCCGCGCGGTGGCAGTCCTCAACGTGGTACTCGGCGGTGGCGGGGGCCAGCTTGCACAGGCACGGCACCCGGCGCGACAGCTCGTCGATCTCCTTGAGCCCGAAGTCGACCTGGGCCTCGCGGGCGGCGGCCAGCAGGTGCAGGATCGTGTTGGTCGAGCCGCCCATGGCGATGTCGAGGGCCATGGCGTTCTCGAACGCGTCGCGCGTGGCGATGCTGCGGGGCAGGACGGAGTCGTCGTCCTGCTCGTAGTAGCGGCGGGCGAGCTCCACCACCGTGCGCCCCGCCTCCTGGTAGAGGCGCCGGCGCTCGGTGTGGGTGGCCAGGACGGTGCCGTTGCCCGGCAGCGCCAGCCCGATCGCTTCGGTGAGGCAGTTCATGGAGTTGGCGGTGAACATGCCCGAGCACGAGCCGCAGGTCGGGCAGGCGCTCTCCTCCAGGCGCGCCAGCGCGTCGTCGGACACCGAGTGGTCGGCGGAGGCGATCATCGGGTCGATCAGGTCGAGCTTGTGGCCGCCCAGGACGCCCTCGACCGGCTTGCCCGCCTCCATCGGCCCGCCGGAGACGAACACGGTGGGGATGTTCAGCCGCAGCGCGGCCAGCAGCATCCCCGGGGTGATCTTGTCGCAGTTGGAGACGCAGACCAGCGCGTCGGCGCAGTGCGCGTTGACCATGTACTCGACCGCGTCGGCGATCAGCTCCCGGGACGGCAGCGAGTAGAGCATGCCGCCGTGCCCCATGGCGATGCCGTCGTCCACCGCGATCGTGTTGAACTCGCGCGGCACGCCTCCCGCCTCGCGGACGGCGGCGGCGACGATGTCGCCGACCTCGCGCAGATGGACGTGGCCGGGCACGAACTGGGTGAAGCTGTTGGCCACGGCGACGATCGGCTTGCCGAAGTCCTCCCCGGCCACGCCGGTGGCGCGCAAGAGCGCGCGGGCTCCCGCCATGTTGCGTCCGTGGGTGACCGTTCGTGACCTGAGCGGGGGCATGATGCTCCTCGGCGTGCTGACGTGGTGTGGCGGTGATCTTACGTCGCAGCGGCGGATCGCGCCCTGCCTCGGCCCCTACCCTCGTCCCGTCGGGGAGGCGGCCCGCCGGCCCGGCAGAGGTCCCCTGGGGGGTCGGCTGTGCCTTCGATGCTATCAACGCCGCTGGTTCGCGGGTTTGCGAAGGGCTCGGCGAAAGGGGCGCGCGGGGAGACCGCGAAGGGGAAGGCGAAGGGGAGCCGCGAAGGGGAAGGCGAAGGGGAGCCGCGAAGGGACGAACTGAGCGATGAGGGCACCCCGGGGGCGGGGTGCCCTCCGACACCGGTGTCCGGTGGCCGAGGGCTCGTCGTCGAGCCGCGGGCCGGACGGCGTCCGGCCCCGGAGGCGGTCGGTCAGACCGTCTCGCGCTGCTCGTCCTCCTCCGTGGGGTACTGCGGGGGGAGCGCCTCCTGGGCGGCCTGGTAGATGCGCTGGATGTCGGCCTCGGTGAGGATCTTGGGCCGGCGGCGCAGGTAGCCGCGCGCCTGGTTGCCCGCGTAGACGTCGACGTCCCGCACCCGCATGACCTTCCACGGGATGGACGGCCCGTAGATGGCCACCGAGGGCTGGACGGGCACCTCGAAGCCGACCCGCTCGGAGAGCATCCGGCTGGCCTGCTCGGCCTCCCACCGCGCCTCGTCCAGGCGGTCCTTCTTGTTGAAGGGGCCGTGGAAGAGCTTGCGGTGCGACAGGGTCCGCACGGGCAGCCGCTTGTCCCACTTCTCCGAGTCGATGGCGTAGACGCCGCTCGGGCCGATGACCAGGTGGTCGATGCGGCCGTCGCTGACGCCCTCGGTGTCGCGCGGCACCGCCCGGGCGTGCAGCACCAGGTAGCCCTTCTTCTCGAGGGCGCGCAGCTGCCGCTCGGTGCGCCGCTCGGCGGCCGACGACTTCTGCCAGGCCGCCACGCTGGACGAGGTGCGGGCCCGGCGGACGACGTCGGCGATGACCGCCACGATCGCGGCGGTGAGCCCGACGCGCAGGTCGAACACCACCGCGAAGACGACCCCGATCACGACCGCCGCGGCGGCGCGGATCGCCCAGCGCCGGACGGTGGGGTCGTTCAGCAGCTCGCCGTAGGTCTCGGGCCTGGGCGGCAGCCTGCCCGGCCTGCGGCCCGGGTCGGGAGAGGACCGGCCGCCCTGGGTGTTGTCGCCCCGCTCCATGATCGCCATAGGTGACGCTCCGTATTCCCTTCGCGTCGGAAACATGATCCTCCGTGCGCAGAGTAATCATCGCCGCCGTTCCGCGCCTAGTCATGTCGGGTTAATACTTTTGTCGCCACTTCTGCGTGATTCGTCGAAGCGTCGCGCGGGTAGGACTGCATTCACCCCTCTCTTTGCGGCGTGCCCTCGTTGTCATCTTTGATCCGGGGGTCCGGGGGGTCTACCGTTCGACGGTGTGACGCATCCTCATGACCTGAGCGCGCTGGAGCAGGCCGCGGCGATCCGGGCCCGCGAGCTGTCCCCGCTGGAGCTGGCCGACCACTACCTGGACCGCATCGAGCGGCTGAACGACCAGGTGGGCGCGTACGTGACGGTGGACGACGAGCACGTGCGCGAGCAGGCGCGGGCCGCCGAGAAGCAGGTGCTCGACGCCGCCGACCCGGCCGACCTGCCACCGCTCCACGGGGTGCCGATCCCGATCAAGGACCTGAACATGGTGGAGGGGGTCCGCTTCACCCTGGGGTCGCGGGCCTTCGCCGACATGAAGGGGTTCGCCGACGACAATGTCGTGACCCTTCTGAGGCAAGCGGGATGTGTCCTGTTGGGCAAGACCACGACCCCGGAATTCGGTCTGCCCTGCTACACGGAAAGCGACGTCGCGCCCCCCGCCCGCACGCCGTGGGACCTGGAGCGGTCCGCGGGCGGCTCCAGCGGCGGCGCCGCCGCGGCGGTCGCCGCGGGCCTGGCGCCGGCCGCGCAGGGCAGCGACGGCGGCGGTTCGATCCGCATCCCCAGCAGCGTGTGCGGCCTGGTCGGCATCAAGCCGACCCGGGGCCGCGTCTCCCAGGGCCCGATCGTCCCCGACCTGTTCGGGCTGTCGACCAACGGGCCGATCGCCCGCACCGTCCGGGACGCCGCCGCGCTGCTGGACGCCATGGCCGGGCACATGCCCGGCGACCTGTACCTGGCGCCGCCGCTGCCGGAGGGCGAGACCTTCCTCGGCTGCGCCGACCGCCCGCCGGGCCGGCTGCGCATCGCCCGCAGCGCCGAGCCGGCCGTCCCCGGCGCCGAGGTGCACCCCGACTGCCTGGCCGCCTACGAGGAGGCGTCGGCGCTGCTGGCGGAGCTCGGCCACGAGGTCGTCGACATGCCGCGGGTCTTCAGCCCCGACCTGGTGCCGATCTTCGAGACGCTGTGGGGCGTCATGGCCACGCTCACGCCGGTCGAGCCCGACAAGGAGCACCTGCTCCTGCCGCTGACCCGCTGGCTGCGCGAACGCGGCAACGCCACCGGCGCGCCCCAGCTGTTCCACGCGCACGCGATGCTGCAGGCGGCGCTGCGGCAGGCGTTCCCGGTGATGGACGAGTTCGACGCGATCCTGCACCCGACCCTGGCCCAGCCGCCGCGCCCCGTGGGCTACTTCCACGACCAGGAGCCCGAGGAGAACTTCGCGAGGCAGAAGGCGTTCACCCCGTTCTGCGCCATGTACAACGTGTCGGGGCAGCCCGCCGTCAACGTTCCGCTGCACTGGAACGCCGACGGCCTGCCCATCGGCGTGATGCTCGCCGGACGTCTGGGCGGCGAGGGGACTTTGATCTCGCTGGCGGCGCAGCTGGAGGAGGCCCGCCCCTGGGCCGACCGCAAGCCGCCGATCTGGAACGCCTGACTGCGTCCCGGCCCAGCGGGCATGTGCCTTCCGTGGTGGATGAGCACGTGGCCCACGAGGAGCTGCGCAGGCTCGCCCGGGCCCATCACGTCGCCGCCGGCTACAAGGACTGGCTGGGACGGGAAACCCCCGTTCCAGCCGAGACCCTTGTGGCGGTGCTGGCCGCACTGGGGGTGGACGCCTCCACCCCTTCGGCGGTGCGCGCCGAACTGGCGCGGCTGCCAGAACGGCGGCGTCGACGGATGCTGCCTTGCGTGGTGACCTGCCGTGGCGTTCCGGGCGCCGACCGGATCCAGGTGCCGCCGCAGACCGAACTGTCCGTGGAACTGGCCGACGGCACGACACTGACGCCGATCCCGGCGCCCCCTACGCCCGAAGGCGACATCACCTACACGCTGCCCGCGGATACGCCCCTGGGGTGGCATCGCGTCCGCGCACGCCGAGGCTCACAAGAACAGGAAGCCGCGCTGCTCTTCGCCCCGGAGCGCCTGCGGGCACCGGACCCGGCATGGGGCTTCACCGCTCAGCTGTATTCCGTGCGCTCCCGAGCCAGCTGGGGGATAGGCGACCTGCACGACCTGGCGCGACTGGCGGCCTGGAGCGGCAAAGAGCTGGGAGCGGGGTTCGTCCTGGTCAACCCCCTGCACGCCACCGAGCCGACGCCTCCTATCGCCCCGTCGCCCTATTCGCCGATGAGCCGCCGTTACGCCAGCCCTCTCTACCTGCGGGTCGAGGACGTGCCCGAATGCGCGGCGTTGTCCGCGGACGAGCGCGAACGCGTCGCCGCCCTGGCCGCCCCGCTGCGCCGGGACAACGGCCTCATCGACCGGGACGCGGTGTGGACGGCCAAACGCCAGGCTTTGGAAACGCTTTACCTCGTCCCCCGAACGCCCCGGCGGCAACACGAGTACGACCGGTTCCGCCACCGCGAAGGCGAGGCATTGACCGTGTTCGCCACCTGGTGCGCGTTGGCGGAGGAGTACGGCAACGACTGGCGCCGCTGGCCGCCCCATCTCCAGGACGCCGCCAGCCCCGCTGTGGCGCGCGCAGCCGAACGGTTGGCGTCACGCGTCGACTTCCACGCCTGGCTGCAATGGCAGCTCGACCAGCAGCTCGCCGCAGCCCAGCGGACCGCACGAGCCGCGGGCATGCCCATCGGCATCATGCACGACGTCGCCGTGGGCGTGCCTCACGCGAGCGCCGACGCGTGGGCCTACCGCCCCCTCTTCGTCGAGGAGATGAGCGTGGGGGCGCCCCCGGACGAGTTCAACCAGCGCGGCCAGGACTGGGGACAGCCCCCGTGGCATCCCGAGCGCCTCGCCCACGCCGAGTACGCCCCGTACAGGGAGATGCTGGCGACGGCCCTCAGACACGGGGGAGGACTGCGCATCGACCACGCCATGCAAGTGTCGCGGCTGTGGTGGATCCCCGAAGGCGCCTCACCCGCCGACGGCACGTACGTGGGCTACGACCACGAGGCGCTGCTGTCCTGCCTCATCTGGGAGGCGGCCCGCACCGACGCCGTCGTCGTCGGCGAGGACCTCGGCACGGTCGAGCCCCGACTGCGCGCGGACCTCGCGATGCGCGGCGTCCTGGGCACGTCCCTGCTGTGGTTCGAACGCGACCGCCACGGCAGGCCCCAGACCCCCGAGAACTGGCGCGAGCTCTCCCTGGCCACCGTCGGCACCCACGACATGCCGCCGATCATCGGATTCCTGCACGGCGACCACGTCGCCCTGCGCGACCGGCTCGGGCTGCTCGCCCGGCCCGCCGCCGACGAGGCGGCCGACCACTGGCGGCAGCTGGCCGACTGGCTGGCCCTCCTGCGCGCCGAGGGGCTGCTGGCCGCCTCTCCGGACGCCGTGCTGCGCCGCCTGGCCGACGGCGCGCACGACCACGACGAAGCGGTGGCGTCCGCCCTGCACGCCCTGCTGGCGCGCACCCCGGCCCGGCTCGTCGGCGTGTCGCTGGCCGACGCGGTGGGCGAGCGCCGCACCCAGAACCAGCCCGGCACCACCGACGGGTACCCCAACTGGCGCCTGCCCCTGGCCGACGCCGACGGCCGTCCCGTCGTGCTGGACGACCTGCCCGCCGACCCCCGCCCGGTCGCGGCCGTGGAGCCCGTCCGGGCGGCGATGCGGACGCGGGCGCGGCCACCGCGGCGATCGAGGTGACCGCGCCCGCGCCGAGGCGGCGTGCGCGGGTCAGGACGCGGCGGAGGCGTCCTTGGCCTGGGCGCGCAGGGCCCGCGCCACCCCGTCGCGGCCCTCCGACAGCAGCCGCACCAGCGCCGCGGGCGGCCGGTGCTCGGCGATGTAGGCCTCGGTGCGGTCGACCGTCGCCTGCTCGATGATCAGGAACGGGTAGGCGACCTCGGCGAACGTCTGCGCCATGTCGCTGCTCCACTCGTCCCAGATCCGGCCGACCTCGGCGAAGTACCGGTCGACGTACGGGCGCAGCAGCTCGGCCTGGTCGGGCTCGACGAAACCGCCCAGCGTGGCGCGGAACACCGCGTTGGGCAGCTTCCCGCCGACGATCCGCTCCCAGGCGGCCGCCTTGGCCTCGGCGGTCGGCATCGCGGCCCGGCAGGCGGCGGCGTGCCGCTCGCCCGCCGCGGTCGGGTCCCGCTCCAGCTCGGCGTCGATCTCCGCCTCGCCCGCCCGGCCGGTGACCACCAGGCGGCGCAGCAGCGCCCAGCGCAGCTCGGTGTCGACCGTCAGGCCCTCCAGCGACCGCGAGCCGTCCAGCAGCCCCTTGACGAACGCCAGGTGGTCCTCGGTCTCGGCCACGGCCGTGAACGCCTGCACGTAGGCGAGCTGGAAGTCCGACCCGGCCTCGGCCTCGCGCGCCAGGTCGTACAGCGCGTCGGCCATCAGCCGCCGCCCCTCCGGGCGCCACGCCGGGTCGGCGTACTGCTGCAGGGCCGTGCGCGCCTGCCGCAGCAGCGTCTGCGCCACCGAGATGTCCGTGACGCCGCGGATGCCGGACAGGACGAGCCGGACGTAGTCCCGGGTGGCCATCTCGGCGTCGCGGGTCATGTCCCAGGCCGCCGACCAGCACAGCGCCCGCGGCAGCCCGTCCTTGATGTCGCCGATGCCCCCCTGCCGGGCGGCCGACCCCGGCCCCGCCGCGGCGCCCATGAGGGTGCGCTGCGAGTGCTCGTCCAGGCGGATCTTGGCGTAGGTGAGGTCGTCGTCGTTGACCAGCACCAGGTCGGGCCGCTTCTCGCCGACCAGCTCCGGCACCTCGGTGCGGTCGCCGACGACGTCCAGCTCCACCCGCTTGCGGCGGACGATCCCCTCGGGCGTGCGGTCGTACAGGCCGATCGCGACGCGGTGGGAGCGCAGGGTCGGGTAGTCGGGCTTGGCCTCCTGCCGGACGGCGAACGCGGTGAAGACGCCGTCGTCGTCCACCTCGTAGTCGGGGCGCAGCGTGTTGACCCCGGCGGTCTCCAGCCACTCCTTCGACCACGCCTTCAGGTCGCGGCCCGAGGTCTCCTCCAGGGCGTCCAGCAGGTCGCCGAGGACGGTGTTGCCCCACGCGTGCCGCTGGAAGTAGCGGCGCACGCCCTCCAGGAAGTTGTCGCGGCCGACGTACGCCACCAGCTGCTTGAGGACGCTGGCGCCCTTGGCGTAGGTGATCCCGTCGAAGTTGACCTCGACCGCGCGGATGTCGGGGATGTCCGCCGAGATCGGGTGGGTGGACGGCAGCTGGTCCTGCCGGTAGGCCCACGCCTTCATCAGGTTGGCGAACGTCGTCCAGGACCCGGTCCACTTGGTCGCCTCGGCCTGGCACAGGACGCTCATGTACGTGGCGAACGACTCGTTCAGCCACAGGTCGTCCCACCAGCGCATGGTGACCAGGTCGCCGAACCACATGTGCGCCATCTCGTGCAGGATGGTCTCGGCGCGCCGCTCATAGGCCGCGTCGGTCACCCGCGACCGGAAGACGTAGTCCTCCAGGAACGTCACGCAGCCCGCGTTCTCCATGGCGCCGGCGTTGAACTCCGGCACGAACAGCTGGTCGTACTTGCCGAACGGGTACCGCCGGTCGAACACCTTCTCGAAGAACGCGAAGCCCTGCCGGGTGACGTCGATGATCGCGTCGGCGTCCAGGTGCTCGGCCAGCGACGCCCGGCAGAACACCCCCAGCGGGATCGCGCTGCCGTCCTCGCGCCGGTACTCGTCCCGCACCACGTGGTACGGCCCCGCCACCAGCGCGGTGATGTAGGTCGAGATCCGCGGCGTCGGCGGGAAGTGCCAGCGCCGGCGGTCCTGGCCGGAGCCGACGGGCTCCGCGGTGACGTCGGGGGCCTCGTTGCCGACGACCTGCCAGCCCTCCGGCGCGATCACCGTCAGCTCGAAGGCGGCCTTCAGGTCCGGCTGGTCGAAGCAGGTGTACATGCGGTGCGCGTCGGCGGTCTCGAACTGCGTGTAGAGGTACACGCTCTGGTCGACCGGGTCGACGAAGCGGTGCAGGCCCTCGCCCGAACGCGAGTAGGCGCAGTCGGCCACCACGCGCAGCTCGTTGCGCTCGGCCAGCGACGGCAGCGGCAGCCGGCCCTTGTCGGCGTCGTACGTCGCCGGGTCCAGGGCCCGCCCGTTGAGCGTCGCCTCCCGCACGACCGCGCCGTGCAGGTCGACGAACGTCGATGCGCCCGGCTCGGCACACCCGAACGAAATGACGGTGGTGGACCCGAACGTCTGCTCCCCCGTGGTGAGGTCCAGCTCGACCCGGTACGAGTCGACGCTGAGCAGCCGGGCCCGTTCCCGCGCCTCGTCGCGCGTGAGGTTGCCTGCCACGTGCACTCCTTGGCTGTCTTTGTCTCCGGTTAGTCCATGTCTACCAACGTCCCGGGTTCCGGGTCCCCGTGGCAGGGTCATCCGTTCCCCCGGGTTCACGGGGATGCGCGTGGGAATGGTCGCGCGGCGCCCTAGGTTGGCCCTTACGGCTCTCAAAAAGGCAGGCAGAGGAGACTGAGGTGTCGGAAAACGCTCGCACACCCGTTGACTTCTGGTTCGATCCGCTGTGCCCCTGGGCGTGGATCACTTCCCGATGGGTGCTGGAGGTGGCGAAGCACCGCCCGATCGAGCCCCGCTGGCATGTGATGAGCCTGGCCGTCCTCAACGAGGACAAGGACATCCCCGACGACTACCGCGCGTTGCTGAAGGACGCCTGGGGTCCGGTGCGCGTGTGCATCGCCGCCGAGCAGAAGCACGGGAACGAAGTGCTCGGCGATCTGTACACCGAGCTGGGGACGCGCCGTCACCATGACAAGCGGAAGTTCGACCGGGAGATGCTGGAGGAGGCCCTCGCGGCGGCCGGATGCGACCCGGCCTTGGCCGCCGCCGCCGAGTCCACCGAGTACGACGAGGCCCTGCGCGCCTCCCACAAGGACGGCA
Organism: Actinomadura viridilutea; assembly: GCA_003001795.1. Lineage (GTDB taxonomy): Bacteria > Actinomycetota > Actinomycetes > Streptosporangiales > Streptosporangiaceae > Spirillospora > Spirillospora viridilutea. The sequence continues at coordinate 119,520 of PVNI01000010.1, forward strand.
TCGACCGCGTCGGCGAGGAGGTCGGCACCCCGGTGATCGAGGTCGAGGGGGTGGCCTTCTTCGGCCCGGTCGTCACCCCCGTCCCCCGCGGCGAGGAGGCCGTCAAGCTCTGGGACGGGGTGGTGAAGGTCGCCGGCGTCGACGGATTCTTCGAGCTCAAGCGCACCCGGACCCGCGACCCGATCTTCGACTGAGCGGGGCCGCGCCGGTCCGGATGCCCGTCCGTCCGGGAACCGATGCGCACGCATCCCCGCACACGCGGGGATGCGTGCGCGGGGACGTGCGAGTGCGACACCCTTACTGTACGTCGCATGCATATCACGATTGGTCACAATAATTGCGAGCGACTTGCAATTGCCATAAGTGTGTCGCCACACTGATGTCGCCAAATCGTTCAAATCGGGCAGGTGGGAACGGTGCACGTACCGGACGGGTTCATCGACGCCCCGGTCTCCGTCGCGGCCGGAGCGGTGGCGGTCGTGGGAGTGGCGGTCTCGCTGCGCGGCGCCCGCCGCGAGCTGGACGACCGCACCGCGCCGCTGGCCGGGCTGACGGCGGCGTTCGTGTTCGCCGCGCAGATGCTCAACTTCCCGGTCGCCGCGGGCACCAGCGGGCACCTGCTCGGCGGGGCGCTGGCGGCGATCCTCGCCGGGCCGTACACGGCCGTGCTCTGCATGGCGGTGGTGCTCGGCCTGCAGGCGCTGTTGTTCGCCGACGGCGGCCTCAGCGCGCTCGGCGTCAACATCACGATCATGGGCCTGGTCACGGTCGCCGTCGGGTACGGGGTCTTCCGGCTGCTGCTGCGCGTCCTGCCCGCCGCCCGTCCGGCGGTGACCGGCGCCGCGTTCGCGGCCGCGCTGGCGTCGGTGCCCGCCTCGGCCGCGGCGTTCACGCTGATCTACGCCCTGGGCGGCACCACCGAGGTGCCGCTGGGCTCGGTCGCGGCCGCCATGATCGGCGTGCACGTGCTCATCGGCGTCGGCGAGGCGCTGATCACCTCGCTGACCGTGTCCAGCGTCCTGGCCGTCCGGCCCGACCTGGTGTACGGGGCGCGCGGGCTGATCAAGCGGCCCGAGCTGCGCACGCGCACCGTGTCCGGGAGCGGCGGGGCGGCCGGCGAACCGTCCGGCGCCGGCGCGTGAGAGGGGGGAACATGAGCACCAAGCGGTTCTTCATCGTGGCCCTGCTGGTGTCGCTGGTGCTGGCCGGCGGCGTCAGCTACTACGCCAGCAGCATGCCCGACGGGCTGGAGAAGGTCGCCGCGGACAAGGGCTTCGACGCCGGGGAGAAGGAGCACGCCCTGGCGGACTCGCCGCTGGGCGACTACGGCGTCAAGGGCGTGGAGAACGACCGGCTGTCGGGCGGGCTGGCCGGAGTGATCGGCGTCGGCGCGGTGCTCCTGGTGTCCGGCGGGCTGTTCTGGGCGGTCCGGCGGCGCGGCGTCCGTATGGACTTGCGTACGGACCCGGACGCCTAGATGGGCGCCGGGCACGCGCACCGCCTCTACCTGCCCGGACGCTCGCCCGTGCACCGGCTGCCGCCGCAGTGCAAGCTCGTGGCGGTGCTGGTGTTCGTGCTGGCCGTGGTGGCCACGCCGCGCGAGCGGATCTGGGCGTTCGCCGCCTACGCGCTGCTGCTGGCGGCGGTCGCCGCGGTGGCGCGGGTGCCGTACCGGCTGGTGCTGCGCCGGACCGCGATCGAGCTGCCGTTCGTGGCGTTCGCCCTGCTCATGCCGTTCGTGGCGACCGGGGAGCGGGTCCACTGGCTCGGGCTCTCGCTGAGCGAGGCCGGGCTGTGGGGGGCCTGGAACATCCTCGCCAAGGGCACCCTCGGCGTGGTCGCGTCGATCCTGCTGGCGGCCACCACCGAGCCCCGCCTGCTGCTGCTCGGAGTGGAACGGCTGCGCATGCCGGCGCTCATCGTGCAGATCGCCGCGTTCATGCTGCGCTACGCCGACGTGGTCGCCGAGGAGATGCGCCGGATGCGGATCGCGCGGGCGTCCCGCGGCTTCGAGGCGCGCGACCTGCGGGACGCGCGCGTGCTGGCCCGGTCGCTGGGCGCGCTGTTCCTGCGGTCCTACGAGCGCGGCGAACGCGTCCACCTGGCCATGGTCAGCCGGGGCTACGAGGGGCGCATGCCGGTGCTGCGGGACGTCGGCGCCACCGCCGCCCATTGGACGGCCGCCGCCGCGCTGCCGGCCGCCGCCTTGATCGCCGCGGTCGCGTGGAGCGTTTCATGAACTCGGAGGGATCCATGACCGCCCCGAACCGGCCGACGACGGCCCCCGCATCTGCCGCGGAGGAGGACGGCGGAGCGCCCCCGTCCCTTGAGGTGCGCGGCCTCGCCTACGCCTACCCCGACGGCACTCAGGCCCTCTACGGCGTGGACGTCACCATCCGGCGCGGCGAGCGGGTGGCGCTGCTCGGCCCCAACGGCGCGGGCAAGACCACGCTCGTCCTGCACCTCAACGGGATCCTGCACGGCGGCGCGGGCACGGTGCGCGTCGCGGGCCTGGAGGTGGATCCCGCGGACAAGCGGACGCTGCGGGAGATCCGCCGCCGGGTCGGCATCGTCTTCCAGGACCCCGACGACCAGCTGTTCATGCCGACCGTCCGCGAGGACGTGGCGTTCGGCCCCGCCGCCATGGGCCTGCGCGGCGCCGAGCTGGACCGGCGCGTCCGGGACGCGCTGGAGCGGGTCGGCATGCTGGAGGCGGCCGACCGCCCCCCGCAGCACCTGTCGTTCGGGCAGCGCCGCCGGGTGGCGGTGGCGACTGTCCTGGCCATGGAGCCGGAGATCCTTGTGCTGGACGAGCCCTCGTCCAACCTGGACCCGGCCAGCCGCCGCGAGCTGGCCGAGATCCTGCGGTCGCTGGACGTGACGGTGCTGATGGTCACGCACGACCTGCCGTACGCGGCCGAGCTGTGCCCCCGCTCGCTGATCCTGTCCGGCGGGGTGATCGCGGCGGACGCGCCGACGCTCGACCTGCTGTCCGACGCCGACCTGCTGGCGGCCCACCGCCTGGAGCTGCCGTTCGGCTTCGATCCCGCGGCCATCCCGCGCTGACCCGCCCTCCGATCCGCCGCCCGCAGCCCCTGACGGCGGCGCGACCGCGGCGCCCGCTGCCATCCAGCAACATCCCCATCCGTCGCCCCTCTCGGGCTGCGCCGGCGGGCCGTGACGGTCTTTCCGCGTGTTTCCGCTTGCACGGACGGCGACGCGTCGTAGACTCGGCGTCATCTGGAAGTGGCAACCGTTTTCATTTCGTATTCGGGGGTAGTCGTGAAGGTAGCCTTCGTCGGCAAGGGCGGCAGCGGCAAGACCACCCTGTCCTCGCTGTTCGCGCGGTTCGTGGCCGAGCGGGGACTGCCGGTGGTGGCGATCGACGCCGACATCAACCAGCACCTCGGCGCGGCGCTGGGCCTCGACGAGGGCCGGGCCGCCAAGCTCCCCGCGCTGGGCGACCACCTGCCGCAGATCAAGGAGTACCTGCGGGGGGACAACCCCCGGATCTCCTCGGCGGCCGCGATGGTCAAGACCACGCCGCCCGGCGCCGGCTCGCGGCTGCTGCGGCTGCGCGGCGACGACCCGGTCCACGCGCTGGCCGAAGACGTCGACGGCGTCGCGCTGCTGGTCACCGGCGCGTTCACCGAGGACGATCTCGGGGTGGCGTGCTACCACTCCAAGACCGGCGCGGTCGAGCTCTACCTCAACCACCTGGTCGACGGGCCGGGCGAGTATGCGGTCGTCGACATGACCGCGGGCGCGGACGCCTTCGCCTCCGGGCTGTTCACCCGGTTCGACCTGACGTTCCTGGTCGCCGAGCCCACCCGCAAGGGCGTGAGCGTCTACCGCCAGTACCGCGACTACGCCCGCGACCACGACGTCGCCATCGCCGTCGTCGGCAACAAGGTGCAGGGCGAGGACGACGTGGCGTACCTGCGCGAGCACGTCGGCGACGACCTGCTGACGTGGATCGGCCAGTCGGCCGCCGTGCGGGCGCTGGAGCAGGGGCGCCACGGCGTGCCGCTGGAGGTCGACAACGAGCGGGCCCTCGCCCGCATGCTCGCCGCCGTGGACGCCTGCCGCAAGGACTGGGACAGGTACCAGCGCCAGGCCGTCGAGTTCCACGTCAAGAACGCGCGCAGCTGGGCCAACCGCGCCGTCGGCGAGGACCTGGAGGCCCAGATCGACCCCGCCTTCCGCCTGCCCGCCGCGCTCTAGCGGACGGCCCCGCAGGGGGCGCCCGCCTCGGCCGGGGGGCGGAGTCCGGCGTGCCGCGCGGGCCTGCGAGAATGCCCCACATGCGCGTGTTTCTCGGATGCGACCACGCCGGCTTCGAGCTGAAGGAGCACCTGGTCGCCTGGCTGTCGGCCAACGGTCACGAACCCGTCGACTGCGGGGCGTTCGTCTACGACGCCCTCGACGACTATCCGCCGTTCGTGCTGAGAGCCGCCGAGCGCACCGCGGCCGAGCCGGGGACGCTGGGCATCGTCATCGGCGGCTCCGGCAACGGCGAGGCGATGGCCGCCAACAAGGTCAAGGGGGTGCGGGCGGCCCTGGTGTGGAACGACGACACCGCCCGGCTCGCCCGCGAGCACAACGACGCCAACGTGATCAGCATCGGCGCCCGCCAGCACGACCTGGACACCGCCACCCGGTTCGTCCGCCTGTTCCTGGAAACGCCGTACTCGCAGGAGGAGCGGCACACCCGGCGGATCCGGATGCTGGGCGACTACGAGCAGACCGGCGAGCTGCCGCCGCTCCCCGAGAAGGACTGAGCCCGCTCACCCCCCGGCGCGGGGGCGGCTCGCCGCCGTGCCGTCCCCTGCCTCGTCGGTGCCTCGTCCCGCCGCCGGCGGCGGGACGGTCACTGGAAGCGCCGCGCGCCGCCGCGTTTGCCCTGGCGGCGGCGTTCGTTCCGGGACGATCGGGAGCGCTTGGAGGCGTCCGCGGGCTCGGCGGCGCCTTTCGGCGCGGATCCCGATCCCGTGGCGGGCGGGTCCTCCTCGTCCGGAACGGCGCGGGAGACGTCCCGCGCCCGCATCGCCGCGTCCAGCGTGATCCGCATGCTGAGCCGGGCCACGTCCACCTCCTGGCGAGTGCGGTGGGCGCCGTCGCACCCATCGGCCGGGGCCCGGCGGCGCCTCCGGCCCGTACCGTCACAGAGCGTCACACGTCGGCGCGCCGGGCTGTCAAGACCGCGTATGGACCGTTATAACAGGTCGTCCCTGGCGCGGATGCCCGTCGGGAACGCCCGATGCCCGATACAGTGCCGGAGATGCTGCAACGTCTGGTCCACCTGCTTCCGCCGGGAGTCCGCGCCTTCCTGCGGCGGATTCCGCTGCTCGTGCGGATCTACGGGTGGCTTCGGCGAGGGAAGGCCATCCGTGAACGCTATGTGTTCACCGGCCTGACCGTCGTGGCGATCGTGCTCGGCATGGCGGCCACCGAGTCGCGGGCCTGGGCGCCGCCCGCCGCGCTGGTGCTCACCGTGGTCGGCGGCGGCCTGCTGCTGAAGGTGCGCACCCTGGTCGCGCTGCTGGTGGTGGTCGTCGCGATGACCGCCTACAACGCCGCGGACGACCCGGCCGAGGTCGGCCCCGGCACGATCGCCACCCTCCTGATCACGGCGGTGCTGGCGCTCACCCTGGCCCGCACCCGCCAGCAGCTCGGCGTGCAGGGGCTGCGCGGCGACTCGATGCTGCTCGAGCTGCGCGACCGGCTGCGCCGCCAGGGCGAGCTGCCGGAGCTGCCCGAGGGCTGGGACGCCCAGGTGGTGATGCTCCAGGCGGGCGGCTCGTCCTTCGGCGGGGACTTCGTGGTCTCGGCGCGCACCGGCGACATCCTGGAGGTGGCGCTGGTGGACGTGTCGGGCAAGGGCACCGACGCGGGCACCCGGGCGCTGATGCTGTCCGGCGCGTTCGGAGGGCTGCTTGGATCGGTCCAGCCGGACCGGTTCCTGCCCGCGTGCAACGACTACCTGCACCGCCAGCGCTGGGACGAAGGGTTCGTCACGGCCGTCCACCTCCAGGTCGACCTGGCCACCGGCGAGTACACCGTCGAGTCGGCCGGGCATCCCCCCGCCGTGCAGTTCGACGCCGGCACCGGCACCTGGCAGGTCAGCTCGGCCAAGGGCGTGGTGCTCGGCGTCGTCCCGGACCTGCGCTGCGAGCCCGAACGGGGGACGCTGCGCCCCGGGGACGCGCTGCTGCTCTACACCGACGGCCTGGTCGAGTCGCCCGGCCGCGACCTGGACGCGGGCATCGACCGGCTCCTGGGCGAGGCCGAGCGGCTGGTCCCGCAGGGCTTCCGCAAGGGGGCCAAGGAACTGGTGCAGACGATGGCCGCCGCGCGGGACGACGACTGCGCCCTCGTCCTCATCTGGCGCACCTGATCTGGCGCACCTGACGGTCCTCTGCCCTGCGCCCGCCTCTGCCCTGCGTCCCCGCCCGACAGGGGCCGGGCCGCGCCGCCGAGCGTGTGATCCGCTGCTCCGCCGCCCTCTGTCAGGGGCGGCGTTCGTCGTGTCCGGCCCGTTTCGCGCCGGGCCCCTTGTGGACCCTGCTCTTGTGCCGCGGCTCGGCGGCCTTGCGCTTCGGCCGGGCCGGGTGGAGCGGCTCGTGCCGACGCGGTGCGCTCGGGTGTCCGGTCGCGGGCGGGTCGGCGGGGGCGGACGCGCCGGCCGTCGGGGTGACGCGGGCGCCCGTGCGGCCCGCGTCGTCGTCCCGGCCGCCCAGTCCCATGATCAGCCCGCCGACCAGCACCGTCGCGAGGGCGGCGCCCACCGCGGCCAGGACGCGGGCGCGGACGGTCGACCGCGCGCCGACATGCCGGATCAGGCCGAACGCCTCGGTGTCGGGCCCTTCGTCGACGGTCGGACGCGGCGTCGGCGCGGCGGCCGTCCCGATCGCCGCGGTCCGGCGCGCCGGCGCCGCCGCCGGGCCGGGCGCCGCCGGGCCGGGCGCGGCCGCGGCGGCCTCCGGCGGGGCCTCGGTCTGCCGGACCAGCGTGAGCAGCAGATCGGCGGCCGACGGCCGGGCCGTGGGGTCCTTGGCCAGCGCGGCGCGCACCACCGGCTCCAGGGTCGGCGGCAGCCCGGACAGGTCGGGCTGCTCGTGCATCACCCGCAGGGCGACCTCGGTGGGCTGGCCGTCGCCGAACGGCAGCCGCCCCGTCCCCGCGTACACGATCAGGCAGCCCCAGGCGAACACGTCGGCGGCCGGGGTGGCGGCGCCGCCGGACAGCACCTCGGGCGCCATCCAGCCGGGCGTGCCGAGCACGGTGCCGCCGGTGGTGGTCGTGGACGGGGAGTCCTGCGCCCGGGCGATGCCGAAGTCGATGACCCGGCAGCCGGACAGGGTGAGCATCACGTTGGCGGGCTTGAGGTCGCGGTGCACCAGGCCCGCCGCGTGGATGGCGGCCAGCGCCGACGCCACGCCCACGGCGACGCCGTGCAGGTCGGCGGGCGGCAGCGGGCCCCCGGAGGTGATGCGGTGCTGCAGCGAGATGCCGCCGACGTACTCGCTGACGATGTAGGGACGGCCGTCCTCCTCGCCGTGCGCCAGCACCCGCGCGGTGCAGAACGAGGCGACCCGCCCGGCGAGGACCGCCTCGTCGCGGAACCGGCGGCGGTAGGACGGCCGGGCGGACAGGTGCGGATGGATGGTCTTGACCGCGACCCGCCGGTCGGTCCCGGGCTCGCGGCCCAGGTACACGGTGCCCATCCCGCCGGAGCCGATCCGGCCGAGCAGGGTGTAGCCGCCCACCGATCGGGGGTCGGTGGGTTCGAGGGGGCGTACGTCGTCGGCGGGGGAGCCGCTTCCCTGGGGGGAGCCGGATGCGTGCGCTTCCATGCCGTACCTCGTGACCCCTTTCGACGCCCATTTACGGCCTGCCCCGATAGGGACCAAGTATGGTGCCGGATCCCCGGTCGAGGGGGACGGACGCGCAAACACGGGCCGAAACGTGATCGTCACTTCGATGTAGCACCGCGTGCATGAACGTTCGGCACAGTGGTTCCCGGATCGGCGACCGGCCGGCCTCGCCGGAACCTCCTCGGCGCGCGAGGCGCCGGTCGGCGGCACCGAAGGCGATGTCCGCGCGGGCGGCGCTCTAGGGGTGGGAGGTACCGCTCGCGCGGGCATCGATCCGCCTCCAATCCACGTCCCGGGTCGCCGCGGACCCCTCCTGTCGCCGGTGTTCGGCCAGGTCGGTCGGCATCCGCCGACAAAACAGGTAATACCTGTTGACTTAGTGGGGAATCCTCGCCAGGATGGCGGACGTGAGCTTCACGGTCGTCGTCGGCAACCCGCGTCCCGCCTCCCGCACCGCGTCCGTCGCGGTGGCCGCCGCCCGCGCGGTGGTCCGCGCCGCCGGACTGCCCGACGCGGTCGACGTCGTCGACCTGTCGGCGCTCGGCCCCGCGGTGCTGGAGTCGCCGACGCCGCGGGAGGTGACCGACGCGCTCGACCGGGTCCGCGCGTCCGATCTGCTGCTGGTCGCCAGTCCCGTCTACAAGGGCGCCTACACCGGGCTGCTCAAGGCGTTCCTCGACCTGCTGCCGCACCGGGCGCTCGTCGGGACGACGGCGCTGCCGCTGCTGGTGGTCGGCGCCCCGGAGCACGCGCTGGCCGTGGAGGTCCACCTTCGACCCCTGCTCGTCGAGCTGGGCGCGACGGTCCCCACACCGGGACTGGCGCTGCCGGAGGAACGGCTCGTCGCCCCCGACGCCGTGCTGGCGCAGTGGGCCGAGCAGGTCGTCCCCGCCGTGCGGGGCGCTCCAACGGCGGGGACTGTCCGGTGACCGGGGCGGTGGAGGCACGGCCCGTCCCGGTCACCGGCGGCGACGTCCCGCGGGTCGGCCCTGGATGCGGCGTCCCCGTCGGCACGCTTCGCCAGGTTTCGCCGCCCCGTCCCTCGGTATAACGGGTCCTGCCGATCGTTCGGTGTTCCCGTTTCGGCATGCCCCCCGGCCCTCGGGAACCGCGGCGCACAGGTCGTAGGCGGTCTGGGACGGGAGGGCGCCACGGATGCCACGTCGCCGACTGCTCTTCCCGCCTTTGTCCGAATGGTCGCTGCGGCTGCGGGTGACGGTCGTCGCGACCGTGATCATGGGATTGCTGCTGTCGCTCGGCGTGGCGGCGTTCTATCTGACGCTGCGCTGGACCACCGACGACCAAGTGCGCCAGCGCGGGCGGGACGCCGTCCACGAACTGGCCGCCACCGTCCGCCTGCACGACCCGCGCGGGGACGCGCTGCAGTCTGAGGTGGACGGGTACAACCTGCTCCAGTCGGTGGACGACCACGACCATGTGCTGGCCGCGAGCGCGGCGCTGGCCGGGTATCCGCCGATCTCCGACCTGCATCCGTCCCGCCCCGGGGAGATCGCGACCGAGCGGGTGACCGTCCCCGGCGTTCCCAGCAAGGTCTTCGTCTCGGCCACGCGGGTGCGGGCGCGCGCCGGCTGGCGCACCGTCTACGCGGGCACCCCCGAGTACCAGCACGCCGCCGTCGGACGGATGCTCGTCATCACGCTGGTGCTGCTCGTCCCGCTGTCCATGGCGCTGACGGCGTGGCTGGTGTGGGGCGCGGTGCGGCGCGCCCTCCGACCGCTCCATGTGATGAGCTCCGAACTCGCCGCGATCAGCGGGGGCGAGCCGTACGGCCGGGTGAGCGTGCCCGGCGGCGCCGACGAGGTGGCCGAGCTCGGCGAGGAGATCAACCTGGCGCTGATCCGCCTGCAGCGGACCGTCGAGCGGCAGCGGGCGTTCGCCGCCGACGTCTCGCACGAGCTGCGCAGCCCGCTGACCGGCCTGCGGGCCCAGCTGGAGGACGCCCTGGAGAACCCCGAGGACGAGCAGTGGCCCGAGGTCGCCCGCGCCGCCCTGGACGACGCCGACCGGCTCCAGCGGATCGTCGCCGACCTGCTGTTCATGGCGCGCCTGGAGGCGGGCGTGCAGATCGAGCGGCGCCCGGTCGACCTGGGCGAGCTGGCCGCCGAGGAGCTGGAGCGGCGCCGCTCGGAGGTGCCCGTCGAGCTGTCCGCGCAGCCCGGGGTGCTGGTGCTGGGCAGCCCCGACCACCTGCGCCGGCTGCTGGTCAACCTGCTGGACAACGCCGAGCACTACGCCCGCAGCCGCGTGTGGGTGAACGTGCGGGCCGAGGGGCGCACCGCCGAGCTGGAGGTCCTCGACGACGGGCCCGGCATCGCCCCCGAGGACCGCGAACGGGTGTTCCTGCGCTTCCAGCGGCTCGGCGGGGCCCGGCGCCGCGAGCACGGCGGCACCGGCCTCGGCCTGCCGATCTCCCGCGACATCGCGATCGCCCACGGCGGCAGCCTGCACGTGGCCGACAGCGACAAGGGCGCCCGCCTGCTGCTGCGGCTGCCGCTCGCCCGTCCCCCCCGAGCGCACCTGACCGCGCCCGGCGCTTGACCCCGCCGCTACGCTTCCAGCATGAACGGCGGGCCGCGATCACGACCGTCCCGTTCCTCCGCCGCGGCCTCGTCCTCGGGCGCGGCCCCGGTCGAACGGTCGTTCGGCGGCGCGCGGCGCGGCATGCGGGCCGCGGCGCTGGTCGCCCACGTCCTCGACCCCGGCACCTGGGTCCCGTGGGACCGGCCCCCCGCGGACGCGGCCGAGCCGGGCTCCCCCTACGCCCGCGAGCTGGCGGCGGCCCGCGAGCGCAGCGGGTGCGACGAGGCCGTGATCACCGGCGAGGGGCGGCTGCGCGGGCGGCGGGTGGCGCTGGTGGTGTCGGAGTTCGCCTTCCTCGCCGGGTCGATCGGCGTGGCCACCGCCGACCGGATCGTCGCCGCCGTGGAACGCGCGACCCGCGAACGGCTGCCGCTGCTGGCCGCGCCCGCGTCCGGCGGCACCCGCATGCAGGAGGGCACGGTCGCGTTCGTGCAGATGGCGCGCATCGCCGCCGCCGTGATGGCGCACCGCGCCGCCGGCCTGCCCTACCTGGTGTACCTGCGGCACCCCACGACCGGCGGGGTGCTGGCGTCGTGGGGGTCGCTCGGGCACGTCACCGCCGCCGAGCCGGGTGCGCTGATCGGCTTCCTGGGGCCGCGCGTGCACGAGGCGCTGCGCGGCGAGCCGTTCCCGGACGGCGTGCAGGTCGCCGAGAACCTGGCCGCCAAGGGCGTGGTGGACGCCGTCGTCAGGGCCGACGAGCTCGCCGAGAGGGCCGCCACCGCGCTGAACGTGCTGTGCGGGGCCGGGGAGCGCGGCCGGCGGCCGCCGCCCGAGCCCGCCGAGGAGCTCTTCGAGGATCCGCCGGACGTCCCCGCCTGGGAGTCGATCGTGCGCACGCGGCGCGCGGAGCGCCCCGGCGTCCGCGACCTGCTGCGGCACGGCGCGTCCGACGTGACGCCGCTGTCGGGGACGGGCGAGGGCGAGGCCGACCCCGGGCTGCTGCTCGCGCTCGCCCGCTTCGGGTCGTCCCCCTGCGTCATCGTGGGCCAGGACCGGCGCAGCCAGCGCTCCGGCCACCCGCTCGGACCGGCCGGGCTGCGCGTCGCCCGGCGCGGCATGCGGCTGGCCGCCGAACTGGGCCTGCCCCTGCTGACCGTGGTGGACACCCCCGGCGCCGTGCTGTCGGTCGAGGCGGAGGAGCGCGGCCTGGCCGGGGAGATCGCCCGCTGCCTGGCCGAGCTGATCACGCTGCCCGCGCCGACGCTGTGCCTGCTGCTGGGCGAGGGCACCGGAGGGGCGGCGCTGGCGCTGCTGCCCGCCGACCGGGTGCTGTGCGCGCGGCACGCGTGGCTGTCGCCGCTGCCGCCCGAGGGCGCCTCGGCGATCGTGCACCGCACCGTGGACCGGGCCGCCGAGACGGCCGCGGCGCAGGGCGTGCGCTCGCGCGACCTGCTGCGCGACGGCATCGTCGACGCGGTCGTCGCCGAGCGCCCCGACGCCGCCGACGAACCCGACGCGTTCTGCCGCCGCGTCGCCGCCGTCCTCGAACGCGAGCTGGCGCACCTGCCGGCCGCCGACCGCGCCGTCCGCGCGGCCCGCCACCGGCGGCTCGGCCGGTCGGGCTGACCGCGCCGTCCGCCGCGCAGCGGGGCTCAGACCTGCTCGTACTCCTTCTCCTTCGCGCGCTCTTCCGCGTGTTCCTCGTGCTTCTTCGCGCGGCGCGGCGTCTTGCCTTCTGCGGCGAGCGCGTCCTCGTGCGACTTGACGACCTCGCTGTCGCGGATCTCGCCGCGCCAGCCCTCGAGCTCTTCGGGGTGGCTGAGGACGTGGTTGATGAGATGGCGCCGGAAGTGCTTGAGTTCCAGTCGCACGCGGCGTCCCTGCGCGCGCCAGAGGTTGGCGGTCTTCTCGAAGAATCCTTTCGGGTGGTATTCGAGGGAGACGAGGACGCGGGTCAGGTCGGGGGCGAGTTCGTGGAAGGTGACGCTGCCGTCGACGTGTCCCTTGGCGCCTTTGGACTGCCAGGCGATCCGCTCGTCGGGGATCTGCTGGGTGATGGTGGACTCCCAGCTGCGGGTGGACCAGAAGATCTGGGCGGTCCAGGTGAGTTTCTCGTCGGATTCCTGGTTGACGCTGTGCACCTTCTTCATGAAGGAGGGGAAGTCCTCGAACTGCGTCCACTGGTCGTAGACCATCCGCCGCGGCGCGCCGATGTCGATGTGCTCGACGATATTGGTGACCTTGATCTTCTTGCCGCCGCCGCGACCGCCGCGTCCCGCGCCTTCGGCGCGTTCCGGCGCCTTGCCGAACAGCCGCTTGAGACCGCCGGCCGAGGGCTTGCGCTCCGTCCCGCCGGACTCCTTGCCGCCGCGCGCCTTCTCGGGCGCGCTCCCCGCGGCCTTCTCGGTCTCGGCCGTGGACGGTGCGCCGCTCCCGGACGCCGAGGTCTCCTGGGCCGGTGCGCGCCGGCTGAGACGGCTCGCCGCCCTGGCCGCCGCGATGGCGGCGCCGAGGCCGAGCAGCGCGCCGCCCGCCGTGGCCGTGGTGCGGTTGACGGGCAGCGGGAACTTGCCGCCGCCGGTGAGCGCGTCGGTGACCCGGTCGACCGGCGACTGCTTCTTGCCGCCGACCCGTTTGGCCAGCTGCCATAGGGCCGCCCCGGTCGTTGCTTTGGCGAACTTCATGATGTGTCGACCTCCGCCTACGTCGATGTCTGCGGAATCCTCCGCGCCTCGCCCCGGTGCCCGTCGACCACCTGGCCGTCCCGGATCTCACCCCGCCAGCCGTGGACCTGTTCGGGATGCGTGAGGACGTGGTTCATGACGTGGCGCCGGAAGTGCTTGAGTTCCAGCCGTACGCGCCGTCCTTGGGCGCGCCAGATATTGCCGGTCTTTTCGAAGAATCCCTTGGGGTGGTATTCGAGGGAGACGAGGACGCGGGTCAGGTCGGGGGCGAGTTCGTGGAAGGTGACGCTGCCGTCGACGTGTCCCTTGGCGCCTTTGGACTGCCAGGCGATCCGCTCGTCGGGGATCTGCTGGGTGATGGTGGACTCCCAGGTCCGGGTGGACCAGAAGATCTGGGCGGTCCAGGTGAGTTTCTCGTCGGATTCCTGGTTGACGCTGTGCACCTTCTTCATGAAGGAGGGGAAGTCTGCGAACTGCGTCCACTGGTCGTAGACGACCCGCCGCGGCGCGCCGATGTCGATGTGCTCCACGATGTTGACGACCTTCGCCTTCGCGCCGCCGCCGAAGACGCCCGCGATCGTCTCCTTGAGCACCGTCCACACCGCGCTGAGCACCGCGCGCGTCGGCGAGCGGCCCTCGCTCAGCCGCCGCACGCCCGCCAGCGCGCCCTTCATGAGCGGTCCGCCGTGCTCGGCTTTGGCCGTCAGCGTGCGGACCGCGCGTTCGAGCCGGGCGTCGATCCGTGTGGTGACGGCCCGCTCCAGCCGCCGGCCCAGCTCCCACCGGCGCGCCGCCGCCATCCCGCCGCGTGCGCCGAGGTAGATCGCGGCTCCGGTGACCAGCCCCTTGCGGAAGTCCATGCGTCCTGCCCCTCGCCTCAACCGGCTTGTGGCCGCACTACCCCCGACAAATAGGCCGAAACAGCAACATGGCGTACTAAGCCCGATACATTCTGTTTCGTTATATAGATGCAAATATCCTGCAAAAGGATTTTTCTGGGGAGAGGGGTGCCGGGTGGACGGCGGCCGTGACGGCGGACGCGAGGCCCGGCGGGCGGCCGCACCCGCGGGCCGCCCGCCGGGCGCGCTCACAGCGGCAGGCCGGTCAGCACCATGATCTTCTCTTCGGTGTAGTCGATCATCGCCGAGCGCAGGCCCTCCCGGCCCACGCCCGAGTCCTTGACGCCCCCGTACGGCATCTGGTCGGCCCGGTAGGACGGCACGTCGCCGATGACCACGCCGCCGACCTCCAGCTCGCGGAAGGCGCGGAAGGCGATGTCCACGTTGCGGGTGAACACGCCCGCCTGCAGCCCGAACTTCGAGTCGTTGACCAGGCGGAACGCCTCGTCCACCCCGTCCACCGGCTGCACCAGCAGCACCGGCCCGAACACCTCGTCCCGCGCCACCTTGGCGTCCGCGGGCACGTCGGCCAGCACGGTGGGGGCGTAGGCGGCGCCCTCGCGGGTGCCGCCGGCCAGCACGCGGGCGCCCGCGGCGACCGCCTCGTTCACCCAGCTCTCCACCCGCCGCGCGGCGTCCTCGCTGACCAGCGGCCCGACCTGGGTCGCGTCGTCCCACGGGTCTCCGGTGACCAGGCCCTTGACCGCGTCCACCAGCTTGGGCAGGAAGACGTCCCGCACCGAACGGTCGACGTAGACCCGCTGCACGGCGATGCAGCTCTGCCCGGCCTGGTAGTTGGAGAACAGGGCGATGCGGGACGCGGCCCAGTCCAGGTCGGCGTCCGGCAGCACCACCGCGGCGCCGTTGCCGCCCAGTTCCAGCGTGACGTGCTTGCGCGGCACCCGGTCGCGGATCGACCAGCCGACCGGCACCGACCCGGTGAACGACACGACCGGCAGCCGCGGGTCGTCCACCAGGCCGCCGGCGCGGTCGTTGGGCAGCGGCAGGACGGAGAACATCCCGGCGGGCAGCTCGGTCTCGGCCAGCAGCTCGCCGAGCAGCAGCGCCGACAGCGGGGTGGCCGGCGCCGGCTTGACCACGATCGGCGCGCCCACCGCGATCGCCGGGGCGACCTTGTGCGCGGCGAGGTTGAGGGGGAAGTTGAACGGCGTGATGCCCAGCACGGGCCCCCGCGGCACCCGCGCGATGTACGCCATCCGGCCGGCCGCCGCCGGGTCGGTGTCCAGCCGCTGGGCGGCGCCGCTCCACCGGCGGGTCTCCTCGGCGGCGAACCGGAACGTGGAGACCGCCCGCGCCACCTCGGTCCGCGCCCACATCAGCGGCTTGCCGTTCTCGCCGGTGATCAGCCGGGCGATCTCCTCGGACCGCTCGGCCAGCCGCCGCGACACGTGGGCCAGGGCCTCGGCCCGCACGTGCAGCGGCAGCGCCGCGGCCTCGGCGCGCACCGCGGCGGCCGCGGCGACCGCCTCCTCCACCTGCGCCGGCGTCGGGACGGCCGCGGCGCCCACCACGCGCCCGTCGTAAGGGTGGGTAACGGTCAGCTCGTCGTCACCGGTCGCGGGCCGACCGGCCAGCCAGAATGGGGTCACGTTCATGGCCTCACGCTATCCCTCCGCTGTCCCCGCGCCCGCGGCGCGACAGCTTGCGTACGACGCGGTGGTGCGCTTCCTGCTCCTGCTGGTGATCACGAGTCCTCCTCGAGGAGCGTTCTGGACGACGGGTGCGGGAGGCCGCGGCTAACGCGGCGACGCGACGGGCTCGGGCTCGAGGTCGTAGAGCTCGGCGAGCAGCTCATAGGAGCGCACGCGGTCGGCGTGGTCGTACACCATCGTGGTGACCATGACCTCGTCGGCCGCGGTCCGCTCCACCAGCGCGTCCATCTGCCGCCGCACCGTGTCCGGGCCGCCGACCACCTGGGATTCCATCCGGGACCGGATGATCTCGCGTTCCAGCGGCGTGTACGGGTGCGCCGCCGCCTCCTCCGGCGTGGGCAGCGGCCCCGGGCGGCCCTGCCGCAGCCGCAGGAACGACAGCGCCTGCGGGGCGGCCAGCTCCCGGGCGCGCTCGTCGCTCTCGGCCGCGGTCACCGACACCGCGATCATCGCGTACGGCCGGTCCAGGTCCGGCGACGGACGGAACGACTCGCGGTAGATCTGCAGCGCGGGCAGCGTGTTCTCGGCGCTGAAGTGGTGGGCGAACGCGAACGGCAGCCCGAGCAGCCCCGCCAGCCGGGCGCTGAACCCGCTGGAGCCCAGCAGCCACACGGGCGGCTCGTTGCCCGCCGCCGGGGTGACCGCGCTGTCGGGACGGAAGTAGCCGCGCAGCTCGGCGACCTGCTCGGGGAAGTCGTCCGCCGACAGCGCGTCGGGGGAGCGGCGCAGCGCGCGGGCGGTGGCGGGATCGGTGCCGGGCGCCCGGCCGAGGCCGAGGTCGATCCGCCCCGGATATAGGGCCTCCAGGGTCCCGAACTGCTCGGCGATCACCATCGGCGCGTGGTTGGGCAGCATGACCCCGCCGGAGCCGACCCGCATCCGCTCGGTGACCGCCGCCACCTGCCCGATCAGCACCGCCGTCGCCGAGCTGGCGATCCCGGGCATGGCGTGGTGCTCGGCCAGCCAGTACCGCCGGTAGCCGAGCGCCTCGGCGCGCCGGGCCAGGTCGAGGGTGTTGCGCAGGGCCTGCGCGGACGTGGAGCCGCTGGCGACGGGGGCCAGATCCAGAACCGAGAACGGAGGGACGCTCATGACGGGTGTCAACCGACGCGGCCCCTGTCCTCTTCCCGCGGCCGTCCGCGCCCCGGCGGCCGCGCGGGGCGCCCCGCGGTCAGGCGGCGAACGCGTACACCACGGCGCCGATCGCGACCGGCACGAGCGGCAGCACCGACACGCACAGCCACGACCACGTCACCAGGCGCCGCGCGCCCTGCGGGTCCTCGGCGAACCGCTCCTCGGCCCGCGTGTAGAGGATTGCGCCGACGAACAGCAGCGGCAGGAACGCCAGCATCGTCCACAGGCCCAGCGCGAACGCGAGCACCTGCCCGCCGCGCGTGTACGACCCGTCCGTCCCGATGCCGAACCCGAGCCTCGGCGAAGCGGCAGTAGTCTCCACGGCACATCCGATCACTGAGGGGAATGTGACCGGGATCATACGCCCCGAGCAAACGCTCGGCCAGGGCCGTCGGCGCCGGACGGCCCCGGCCGCACGGGCGGTCAGCGCAGCCGCAGGCCGACCAGCACCGGGTCGTGGTCGGACGAGCGGTAGGCGTCCGGCTCGTACAGGGACGGCGGGTTGTACTCGGTGTTGTAGTCGAGGATCGGCGGTTCGTCGCTGTTGATGTGCCAGATGTCGGCGCCGGTGACGCGGCGCGCCAGGGACCGTCCCGCCAGGGCGTGGTCGAGCTCGCCGGACTGGCCGTCGAAGACGTAGCTGTAGCGGCGGTCGGGCCGGACGAAGCGTTCGGTCAGGCTCGCCAGGCCGGCGGCCTTGAGCACCCTGACCGGGTCCTCGTCGCCGTAGGAGTTCAGGTCGCCGATCACCAGCGGGGCGGTCTCCCGCGCGGCCAGGTCGGCGACCGCCCGGGCCTGGGCGATCCGGCGGGCGGTGTAGCAGCCCTGTCCGTCGCCCTGGTCCTGGTCGGGGCCGGTGGCGCCGTCGCAGCCCTTGGACTTGAAGTGGTTGACGATCACGGTGAACACGGCGCCGCCCGTGGTGGGCCGGAACGCCTGCGCCAGCGGGCGGCGTTCGAACACCGGCGCGTCCGACGAGCGGGCCGCGCCGACCGGCCTCACCCGGCCCGGCTTGTAGATCAGCGCGACCTTGATCTCGTCGGTGCCGGGGCCGGGATGCGGGATCCACGCGTAGGCGCCCGCGCCGACCTCGGCGTTCAACCGGTCGACCAGCGCCTCGACGGCGGTGTCGCCGTTGTTCTCCACCTCCATGAGCCCGACCACGTCGGCGTCCAGGCCCGTGAGGGCGGCGGTGAGCTTGGCGAGCTGCCGCTCCCGCTCGGCGGCGGTGTCGGCGCCGCGCGCGCCCAGCGTGGTGAACCAGTTGAGGGTGTTGAACGAGGCGACCTTCACGTCGCCGCCGACGTTGCGCGGCCGGACCGGGCGCGGGTTGGTGCGGGCGAACGCGACGGGCCGGGTGGGCTGCAGCCGGTAGGAGCCGAACCCGTAGCCGAGCACGCCCGTCAGCCCGGCGGTGGAGTCGCCGATGCGCAGGACGCGCGGGCTGGTGTAGGGCACGTCCGCCGGGTTCTGGACGTCGGAGCCGTCGTCGATCAGCAGGCGGCGCGCGTCGTTGGCGGCCTGCGAGGGCGCGCCGGGGCGGTCGGTGGGCTGGAACAGGCGGCCGCCGGCCGCCACCGCGACCTCTCCGTAGCGTCCGAGCCGGTAGGTCTCGGTGGCGGTCAGGCGCTGCGGGAAGCGCAGCAGCATGCCCTCATACCGTTCCAGCGTCACGCCCTGGGGCAGCGGCAGCCGCACGCCGGTCGGCTTGACGCGACGGCCGGTGCCGCAGACCCGCACGGCCGTCACGGGCGACAGCTCCGTCTGGCCGTTGTACTCGGCGGCCTTGCCGGTCACCAGCACGCGGTCGCCTTCCTCGACGGGGATCGTCGAGTAGGCGAACAGGCCCTCGGACGTGCGGGGATCGCCGTCGGGGGCGGTGCTCTGCAGGAAGAAGCCCTTGAGCTGGTCGGCGCCCTGGAAGTCGCCGGTGACGACGCCCTCGACGGTGACGGTCGTGCCGTTCACGGGCGTGGCGTCGCCGGCGCCCTGGACCTCGGCGATCGTGTGCGTGGCGGTGCCGCAGGCGTTCTGCTCCGCGCGGGCGGCCGTGCCGCCGGCGGCGGTGACCAGCCCGGCGACGGCGACCGCGAGTGCTGCTGATGATGATCGGCGCATGCGCGGAGGCTAGGACCGGCGCCGTGCCGGATGGTTGCGCTTCGGCGAAGACTCAACCAACGTGTAATGGCTCATGGTGATCACGAGGCATATCCGTATTTGCCCAATTTTCGGGGCTGTGGCCGCGTGCGCCGCCGGTCACGAGGGCGTCAGGGAAACGCGATCCCGAACCGCCCCGATATGCCCCCCGAAGGGGGTGTGCAGGGGGTGAGTGGCCAGTCGCCGGTCGGGAGCGGGCACGCGCGTCTGCGCGACATCGTGCTCGTGGCGGGGATTCTCGTGCTGCTGATGGCGGCGCTGTGGGTGGTGCTCGTCCAGGCGTGGCCGCCCGCGCCCCAGGCCGCGCCCGACGGCGGCACGCGGGCGCCCGCCGAGACCGTGGTCGTCCGCCTCCCGGGCTGGACCCCGCGGATCTCCCGGGAGACCAGCCTGTTCGTCATCGTGGCGGCCGCCGGGGCGATCGGCGCCACGGTGCACGCCCTGCGCTCGCTGTACTGGTACGTCGGCAACCGGTCGCTGCGCCGCAGCTGGCTGCTGATGTACCTGTTCCTGCCGTTCATCGGCGCCGCGTTAGGGCTGATGGTCTACCTGGTGCTGCGCGGGGGGCTGACCGCCCCGGCGGGCACCGCCGCCGACCTCAACCCCTACGGGATCACCGCGGTGGCCGCGCTGGTCGGCCTGTTCTCCCGCGAGACCGCCGAGAAGCTGCGCGCGGTGTTCGCCACGCTGCTGTCGCCGCCGCAGGCCGGCCGCGACCAGGCGCTGCGCCCCCAGATCGACGCGGTCGAGCCGTCGTCGGGCGCGGTCGGCCGCCTGGTGACGATCCGCGGCGTCGGACTGGGCTCGGCCTCGTCGGTGCGGTTCGGCGGGGTGGACGCCCCCGCGCTGGACGTCACCGACACCGGCCTGCGCGTCGCCGTGCCGCCCGGCGCCGCCAGCGGACGGCTCGTCGTCACCACGCCCGGCGGGTCGGCGTCCAGCCCCACCGAGTTCACCGTCGAATGAGCGCCCGCCGTCAGCACCGCGGCCAGTGGTCGTGCCACATGTTGTAGACGGCGCCCGGGAACACTCTCGGCAGCACCCGTTCGCCGGTCTCGGAACCGTCGGCGGGATCCACCATTCCGAGCTCGTCGCCCGTCTCGGCGCGTCCGAACTGGATGTCCATGCCGTACGTCTCGCGCTCCAGGCCGCGCGGCCCCGCCACCAGGCAGGTGAAACGCGGCTGCGGGATCTCGGTCTCCGGAATCGCGGCGCCGACCGCCAGGCTGTTGGCCACCGTCACCCAGCTGCCCAGCAGCGTGACCTGCCGTTCGGCGCCCTGCTGCTCCCACCGGAACGGCAGGATCGGCTTGGAGAAGATCGGCACGAACAGGTGGGACACGCCGCAGGCCCGCAGCTCGCGGTCCCAGACGATGGAGCGGCTGAGGTCCTCGCAGATCATCACGGCGATCCTGCCCAGCGAGCAGTCGAGCAGGCGGACGCCGGTGCCCGGGGTGATGTACTCCTCGGCGACGCCCTCGGCGGGCGCGTGCGGCAGCCGCCACTCGCGCATCTGCCGCGCGTCCAGCGTGAAC
This sequence comes from Actinomadura viridilutea, assembly GCA_003001795.1. Classification (GTDB taxonomy): domain Bacteria; phylum Actinomycetota; class Actinomycetes; order Streptosporangiales; family Streptosporangiaceae; genus Spirillospora; species Spirillospora viridilutea. Next base: position 140,023 of record PVNI01000010.1, read on the forward strand.
CCCGACAGCTTGTCCTGGGCGAGCAGTTCCCGTCCCGTCCAGCGGTCCAGCAGGACGGCGCGGTTGGGCGGCGGCTCGGTGGAGCCCAGCGGGCCGCTGCCGACCAGCAGGTAGCGCAGCGGGTGCGCCTCCCGGTCGCGGCCGGCGCTGTCGAACGCGGCCTCCTTCCAGTACTCCAGCAGCGTGTCGTCGAGGGACGCCTCCGGCAGCACCGCGATCTGCGCGCCGGCCTCGTCGAGGCGCCGGATGATCGTCTTGATGCGGGTGCGGAGCCCGGGCGAGTCGACCGGACGCAGCCGGTAGACCGTCATGCCGAACCGCTTCTCGAACGACAGCTCGACGTCGTCGAAGGTCTCCAGCAGCGGCGCGCACCCGACCGTCACCGGACGGTCCTTGGAGAAGTGCGCGTCGTGGACGGCCGGGAGCACCTCGTGCTCGACGCCGTCCCAGTAGTCGGCGGGGACGCGGTGCACGCCGAAGAACTCGTCCTTGGCGCGGCGTCCGCGCGGCCTGCCCGGGTAGGCGCAGCGCGGCAGCAGCGCCCCGTCCGTCTCCTCGCTGTTGAACCGCCCTTCGGTCAGGTAACGGACGAGGATCGCGGTCATCGCGGGGCTGCCGTGATACGGGCCGTAGGGATTGGCGTGGGCCAGGGCGATGTCCAGGGCCAGCAGCACGGTGAAGCGCCCGCGGTGGCCCTCCTCGGTGATGATCTTCTCCGTGGTCTCGGGCGGCAGCTCGCCCAGGTCCAGCACGGTCTCCGAGAGTTCGGTGGCCTGCCGGCGCACCTCGGGGTCGCCGGACCACTCGGTGACCGTCCATCCCTCGAACAGGTCGTCGGGAAGCGCGTCGTACAGCGTCACGAAGAGATCAGCGGGATCGGCGGGGTGGGCCGGATAGGCATCTGCCTCCGGCTGATCCGTCATACGCGCCCCCGGGGGATTGACAAGAAGCGTTACTCGGGTCCGCCAGATGCTAACTCCAGTGTGCCAAGTCCTTCAGTGGCATCTGATACAGAACGTGGCCGCGGGGTTCGCCGCCGTTGCGCGCGCCGCGCGCCGAACCTGGCCGACCTGCTCGTTCGCCGTGACGCCGGGGCGCCGCGGAGCTGCCGAAAGTGTCACTTGACATTCACTTGGCATGGGCGCACTCTGGAATGGTCCGGCCCGACTCGAGACCCTGGGGGACGCCGTGAACACGAGAGCAGACTTTCCGGGCGCAGGCCCGGCGACGGGAAGGGACCGCCGGAGCCAGGCCAGGGAGCTGCTCGACGCGATGGAGAACGCCAAGGTCATCACCGAGGGCCAGTTCAGCGCGCTCGGCATGATCATCACCGATGCCTCGCTGAGCGCCGACGAGGCGACCCTCGTCGAGGTGCAGGACGGCCTCCAGTGGCTCCACCGCAACTATCTGGACGTCCCCCACCTCGACGGCGACCAGCGAGAACGCCGGGGCCGCATCCTCGGCCTGATCGACTGTGTGCAGTGGGCGCTGCGCCGTCTGCCGTCCAACCTGCAGCTCAAGCTGCACCCCGACGGGCACGCGGCGCGGTTCCTGGTCGCCGTGGCCCGCCGCCAGGGCATCTCCAACAAGCAGCTCGCCGCCGAGCTCGGCACCGACGAGACCGAGATCAGCCGGGTGGGCCGCCGTCTGCTGGCGGCGGGCGTGGTCTGGAAGCGCAAGGAGTGGCGCCAGAACGCGTGGGATCTCACCCCGCGCGGCCGCCAGTACTTGGAAGAGACCGGGCTGCTGCCCGACGTCGCGCTGGTCGAGGGCCGGCCGGAACCCGCCGTGCCCGACCGTCCGGCCCGCATCCCGGTGGACTCGCCCGACCGCCCGCCTGTGGGCGTCTCGCACGGCCCCGGCCACGACGCCGAACCGCGACGCCAGGGCGACGTCCCGACCCGCCGCGGCCACCGCTGAATCACCACACGACCGGCGCACGGCCCCACGCGTCCGCGCGCCGGTTCGTGCTGCCCAGCGCGCTGTCCGACGGCCCGGCTTTGCTGAGCACGTCGCGGACGCCGAAACCCGCAGCGCCGGCGCGTGCCCGGCGGCCACCACGACCGCGGCGGCCGCACCAGCGGCCGGATATGGACCATCTCACCGTCGCGCAGCAACGCGTGCCCTCCCGCCTCGGTCATGGAAGCCGACATCACCTGCTTCCCAAGGCATGAAGTCCGGGCGCCCCGGACCGTAGGGCTTTTGCTCTGCCGGCACGACATCAGCCCCGCCCCGGCGCAAGCAGAGGACGAAGTCCTTCCGCTCGGGTGGAACGTCACTGGCCACCGTGTCGGTGCTGGGTGTCGCCGCGAGGGGACGGCACACGGGCGTCGGCGTTGGGCGGTTCGGTCACGGCGGCGCGCCGTGATGCGCGCCGAAGCCGGCATCCGCACATGATCTCGGCGAGTACCGCCGCGGCGGGGACGCTGTGAAGGCGGCTGCACCTGGTGGCCGGTGCGCAGAAGAAGGGGCCGGGGGCGTCGTCATCGACGCCACCGGCCCCTTTGGCCAGGCACACTCTGGGGGGCCGGCCGCTACCGGGCGGTCACTTCAGGATCGGGAAGCGGCGCACCAGGGCGGTGTTACTCCACCACCGGCCGAGGCCGAGCGTGTCGCCCGCGCCGACCAGCGCGAGGCCGACCAGCACGATCGCGTAGACCAGGTGGTCGTCCATGAAGGGGTTGTTGTCGGGCGGCAGAACGGCGGTCCACATCATCACCAGCAGCAGGGCGCCGCTGGCGGCGGCGATGCGCATGCCGATGCCCAGCAGTAGGGCGGTGCCGATCCCGGCCAGGCCGATCATGAACAGCCAGTCGACCCAGGCCAGTCCGGCCATGTCGTGGTAGAGGCCTTCGAACGGGCCGGTGGGCGAGTTCTTGAGGAAGCCCTCGGTGGGGCTGCCGCCCTCGATCCACGCCTTGGCGGCGGGGGTCTCGTGACCGAGGCCGAAGGTCTTGTCGAGGAACGCCCAGGCGAACACCCAGCCCAGCGCCACCCGGGCGACCGCCCACACGTACCGTGCGGCGGGCGACGTCAGCGGTTCCGGCAGGTGCGGACGCAGGGGCCGGTGCCCGCCGCTTGCCTTGCGACTGGTGACAGCCATCGCCTTCTCACCTTCTCCGGGGGGAGTTGTGTCACCACCGACTCAATCCCCCGCCTCGCCGGCGCGATAGGCGCGCAAGACTCCCGATCGGCAGGGCGTTGGTCCCGTTCGGACGGCGGTCGCGCGGCGCCAAAGTCCTTTCGTCCGTCGCGCGAGCAGTGCCGGGACCAAGAGCCGTCTGGTCCCGGAGAAGGTCTTTACGGGGTTGAACGGCGCCGAGCACGTCTGGTACCGCCGTCCTCCCATCCTGCAGCGCCTCGTTGTCACGGATGCCGGACGTTCCGTCGGAAAGCCGCGTCCGCGCATGAGCGGCGGAGCGGAACCTGACGAGCGTCCAGGCGAACGCAGTGTTCCGCGACAACAGCTGACGGATCACGCGCGGGACGATGAGTTCTCCGGCGGCGGGCGGTCGATACCTGCGACACAGGTCGACCGATAGCCATAGGAGGTAGGGATGGCCACCGAGGGATTCACCACGTGCCTGTGGTTCGACGGACAGGCCGAGGAGGCGGCCCGCTTCTACACGTCGATCTTCAAGGACGGGCGGATCGGGCGGATCGCCCGCTACACCGAGGCCGGGCCGGGTGAACCCGGGTCGGTGGTCACGGTGGAGTTCGAGATCAACGGGCAGCGGTTCGTCGCCCTGAACGGCGGACCGGAGTTCACGTTCAACGAGTCGGTCTCCTTCCAGATCCACTGCGCCGACCAGGCCGAGGTGGACTACTACTGGGAGCGCCTCACCGAGGACGGCGGCCAGGAGTCGCAGTGCGGCTGGGTCAAGGACAAGTTCGGCGTGTCCTGGCAGGTCGTCCCCGACGGTCTGATCGAACTGGTCCACGACCCCGATCCGGAGAAGGCCGCCCGGGCCACCCGGGCGATGCTCTCGATGAGCAAGCTCGACATCGACGCGGTCCGCCAGGCGCACGCCGGGGAGTGAGCTAGTCCGCGACCGCGGGCTCCACCGTCAGCGTGCCCGCCGCCGCGTCGACGACGGCCTGCGCGCCGAGGGGCACGGTGAGCTGCCCGTTCCCGTGCCCCAGCCGCAGACCGCCCAGCACCGGGACGCCCAGATCGCCGAGCCGGTCCCGCAGGACGCCCACCGCGTCCCACTCGCCCGGCTCGGCGTCGCTCCCGGTGATCTGGCCGATCACGATGGCGCGCACGCCCTTCAGCGCGCCCGAGCGGCGCAGATGGGTGAGCATCCGGTCGATCCGGTACGGCGCCTCGCCGACCTCCTCGAAGAAGAACACCGCGCCGCGCAGCCCGGGGAAGTCGCGGGCCCCGATCGCGGCGTCCACCAGCGTCAGGTTGCCGCCGAGCAGCGGCCCGCGGGCCCGTCCCGGCACCATGACCGGCGCCGTCGTCTCCGCCGGATCGCGGGTGAGCACCACCGGACGCGTCGTCATCACCGCCGCCCGCAGCGCCTCGGCCGACTCCGGCCCGGTGCGCCGGTCGTTCCAGGCCACCATGGGCCCGTGCACGGTGACCAGCCTGCAGGCCCGCCACAGCCGCGCCTGGAGGCTGGTGATGTCGCTGAACCCGACGACGACCTTCGGGTGGCGCCGCAGCGGCCGCAGATCGAGCCGGTCGACGATCCGCTGCGTCCCGTAGCCGCCGCGCGCGGCGAACACGCCCCGCACCTGTGGATCCGCGAGCGCCTCCTGGAGGTCGGCGAGCCGGTCCTCGTCCCGTCCCGCCAGGTAGCCGTACCGGTCGAACACATGCCGCCCCAGCTCGACCGTCAGCCCCCAGCTCCGCAGGATCTCGACGCCCCGCTCGACCTGCGCCGGGTCGGGCGTGCTGCCCGGCGACACCACCCGCACCCGATCCCCGGGCCGCAGCACCGGCGCCCGCAGGACCCGCGCGGCCGACGCCTGGGCAGGGGTGGCGTGCGCCACCGACGCGGCTGTGAACGCCCCCAGCACACTTCTGCGCGAATACACCGAAGCAAACTCCTCACCACTACCGCCCCAGAGGATTATCTGATCAGGGACAGGGGCGCGCCAGTGATCAAGATCGAGGCGTTTGCGCATCGAACTCAGGTCGAGACGGCGGCTCTGCGCACAGAAGGCGGACGGCTCCAACTCGTATTCGACATGCGGCACGGCCTTGCCCGCACGAATGAACGGCGACAGCCGATCGCACTCGTCGAGTTGTGCGCACTGCTCGTTCACGGCGAAATCGAAGTCGTCGAGCAACGCGGAAATCTGCGGAAGATCATTCTTCAGCCTGACCGAAAGGCCGCGCTCGTGCGCCAGACGGGCGATGAACCGGTTGTCACGCAGCTGGTCATCCACCGTGAGCGGGAAGCCGGTGTCGGAGGCGTACCCGTCCACCAGGTCGGCTCGCCCGCGTTGAACCCTTTGGCGCGGCACATGTCGAAGCGCGGGCCATGACGTGGCCGAGGACGTCGATACGCCGGATGTCCAGCCACCGTTCGCCCTCCCAGCCGTTCCCCTTGCCCACCACCTCGCGCGGGAACAGCCGGTAGTCCGGATGGAACGACTCGGCGGCGCCGACGTTGATGCAGCAGATGACGCGACGGCCTTCGCGGCGCGGCTCCCGCACCACATCCGCGCCGTTCTCGAACCCATCGATGTCGTAGACGAGCACGTCCACACTCGTATCGACGGGCACTTTCAGCTGCCAGTCCCACGGCGTCCCCGGTGCCGGCGCCCACAACTTCGGTCGGCTCGACTCCGAACCACCCGCTCGTTGTCACGACCGCCAGGAGCAGGAGGGCGATCCGCCCGCGCCGCAGGCGCCGCGTATGGCCGCCGCCGGTCACCCGGCAGTCGTGTCGATGCAACAACCCACCGCCTCACCAAGTGGTGGTGCATACACCCCGATGGGTGACGGCAACGCGAACCCGATTTCGGCAGTGACGGAAGGCCGTGCCGGACCAGGCCACAGGCGCCTGCACCCCAATGTCGGCCGTGAAAGTCTTGACGGGCGAGGGTGTGTCGTCGGCGCGTGTGGTCGCCCGCATCCGCATGGACACTCCGCGCGCAGGTGGCCGGAGTGGCATCTGACGAGCTCAGATCGGCGTGCGTGGCCGTCAGCATTCAGCACCGACCTCGGCCGCCCGCCCCCGACGCAAACGACCCTGAACCCGATCGCGGGTCCAGGGTCGATCCGATGTTGATCGTCGGGCTGGCGGGATTTGAACCCACGGCCCCCGGCACCCAAAGCCGGTGCGCTACCAAACTGCGCCACAGCCCGTCCGCCGCCTGGAGGACGACGCCCCGAGCGGCGACGCGTGCAGTCTAGTGCGATCGGCCCTTCGCCGCTCATCCGTTTCCGGTCCGTTCCTGGACACGACAGCGTCGGAAACCCGGTAACCTACTGGATGGCGATCGTGAGGCCCGGCCTCACCGATCCACTCGCGGGCGTAGCTCAATGGTAGAGCCCCAGTCTTCCAAACTGGCTACGCGGGTTCGATTCCCGTCGCCCGCTCCAGTCGCGAAGGCCCAGGTGAGGGACGGTTCCCCACCTGGGCCTCGCCGTCTGTCAAGTGGCCGCATGCGTGGGGGCGGGCTGTCCGGCAATGCGTCCGACCTCCTCCAGCGACAGCACCAGATCGCCGCGGCGCGCACTCACAGCCACGCCACCGGACACGCCGTCGTCACCCTGACCTGCCCTGCGGGGTGCGCCTCGACATGCCAGTCGCCGGGGACGTCGCCACCACCGCGTGCGCAGGCCACGGCCACATCGCCCGTGTCAGGATCGCCTGCCGCAGCTCCGCCGGGTCGATCGCTTCCACCAGTCGCCACCCGCTTCCGATCGGAACCATCGCCCACCAGGTCCGCGTCGCCCTGCCGAACCACGCCACGACCCCCGGAAACTCACGCTCGATCTGTGCTGCGGCCGTACGTGCGTCCACCCTGGCGACTGGCTGCGCCACTCGCCCCGCCCGCTCACTCGTCATCGCGCAGCCCGCCATGCCGCGTCGCGTCCGCTGACGGCACCGCCAGCACCTTGGCGATCCTGTCTGCCGCAATCTCGGCATCGGCCGCCGGACACAACGGCTCCAGATCGGCAGGAGACTGCCGGGTCGGCCCAGCCCAAGCCCAGTACCACCACAACCGCCCGCCGTCACGAGCGTTGCGCAGGCACCGAACCTCCTGCCGCAGCCCCGGACTCATCGCGCGCCCGCGCGGATCGCCGCCATCGGGCTCGCCGGCCGGGTTCGCCGCCAGCACCGCACCGTCCTTGTCTGCCTTGCCCGCCAGGCCCCTCGCATTCAGGGCCGTCACCAGCGCAGCCACCCGTTCATCCACCCGCCGCCGCTCCGACCCGTTCACAGGCCGACTGTCGCTCGCCTTGTCCATGTCGCCTCCCGCACGTTCGAGGCGGGACCGGTGGGTCGACATACGTCAGGGCCGCCCGCAGAGCCAGGCCCGGGGCACCAGGTCGCCGTGTCGCGTCGCCGGTCCCGCGGTTCACCACAACGCCGCGTCTTCCGCGTCTGCGCGCACTCCAGACGCTGGGATCGTCGAGCCCCGTTCTCCGCACCGATCGGACACACCAGCAGCGCCCGCCGATGGTGGGGCAGCCTCCAGCGCTGCCCTCCATAGCGCGCGCACTCAGCCGTTCGCGCATCGCTCATACGGCCCAGGATCAAGATCACAAGGACGAAAACCGAGATCCTGGAGTAATCCAACGAATAGATATAGGCTCGCTGTCGTCATGGAGCGTGCGGAGAGCGGGACAAAATGACCAAAAAGGGGCGGTCGGATAATGCCAGGATCAGCCTTCGAGCCGATCCACCTGCCCGACTGGGTGTGGCGCACGCCCGAGACCGACAAGATTCTTTCAGCGCGTGACGTGGGCGCCCTATTCCGTCTCGCGAAGCGGTACGCCGGAGCGAGTCAACACCGCATCGCCGCAGCCACGTCCATTGGCCAGCCCCGCGTTAACAGCCTCATGCGAGGCACCGGCAGCCCCATAGAGAAGTTCGAGCTGTTCGAGCGCATTGCGGACGGGCTGAACATGCCTGACCATGCCCGCGTGCGCCTAGGTCTCGCCCCTCGCAACCCCCTCGCCGAGACTCGGCAACCGTCGTTGACCGACGCGCAGCCGCCGACCAGGCTGCCCGACGCGCCCAGCCCTTTTGTCTTGGCCGGGTTGCGTCAAGTGCTCACTGCCTACATCCAGGCGGACGCTGTCATGGGCGCCCTGTTCTTGCTGCCGGCCGTCCACAGCCAGATCCCTGTCATCGAGCGCATATGCCACACCGCGCGAGGAGCTGACCGAATCGAGGCGCTCAACGTCGGGAGTGAATTCCTCGAGTTCTGCGGGTGGCTCTATCAGGACGCGGGCGACCATAAAACCGCGATGTACTGGACGAACCGGGCCCAAGACTACGCGTTGGAGCTTGGTGACCCGCGCGTCACGTCGTACATCCTCATGCGCAAGAGCAATATCTCGACCGATCTGCGCGACCCCGAACTCGCCTTGAGTCTCGCCGAGTCGGCCCTCAAGTACGCCGACGCGCTCACGCCCCGACTCCGCGCCGTCGTACTCCGGCAACGCGCGAACGCGAACGCCATGCTGCGAAATCGGCGCGCTTTCGAACGTGACTCCGAGGAAGCGCTGGCCCAGTCCGCTGACGGGTTGGGCCAGGACGAAGGCGACCGCGCCCGCTACTGCACTCCCGCTTACGTCGCGATGGAGTCCGGCGCGGCGTGGACCATGCTCGGCCACCCTGGCGCGGCAGTGCCGATCTTCGAGGAGAGCCGGTCACAGCTTCAGCAGTCCATCCAGATGCGCGACTATGCTCTCTGCCTGGCCCGACTCGCCGCCGCCTATGCCGCAGTGGAGGAGCCCGAAAAGGCGTGCAAGGTCGCGAACGAGGCGTTGACTCTTACCCGGTCGCTCGGTTCGCCAAGGGTGCTGGTCCAGCTCAAGCGTGCACGGAACAAGCTGGGGCGATGGTCGCGTGACCCCGAAGTGGCAGACTTGCTACGGAGGATCGATATCACCGTTGAGACACCCGCGGAGCCGCCGCATCCGAAGGGAACACCGTGAAACATCTCCTGCCCACCGCGACGGCCACCGATGAGCGGCACCGAGACGCCCGCGTCGCCATTCTGCCGGTCGGCAGCTTCGAGCAACACGGTGACCATCTGCCGCTGATCACGGATACCGTCGTGGCGTGCGCCATCGCCCGAGAACTCGCGGACGTGTACCCCGTTCTGCTGCTTCCCCCCATAACACTGTCGTGTTCCCATGAGCACGGTGCATGGGCGGGAACGACCAGCATATCGGCCCGTACCCTTTTTTCGATTGTCATTGACGTTTATGAGTCCATTGCCCGTTCGGGGCTGTCCGCCCTGGCGATCGTCAACGGGCACGGCGGCAACTATGTGCTCGGCAACGTCGTCCAAGAGGCGAACGCGAAAGGGCAGCGCATGGCGCTGTTCCCGCAACGAGCCGACTGGGACGACGCCCGCAAGGCCGGACGGCTCGTCACGTCGACCAGCGAAGACATGCACGCGGGTGAGATCGAGACCTCGATCCTCTTGCACGTCGCCCCGGAGCTGGTCAGGCACGGGTACGAGTCCGCCGATCACCTGGCCGACGACCGCCGTCATCTCCTGACGACCGGGATGGAGGCGTACACGCGGACGGGGGTCATCGGCCGCCCGTCGCTCGGCACGGCCGAGAAGGGCAAGGCCGTGCTCACCTCGCTCGTCCAAAGCTTCGCCGAGGTTCTGCGTGTGCTCGACCAGGCGCCGCCCCGCCTCTGATCATTGCCGAAGTCCGCTCTTGGGACACAGGCCTGATGCCTGCGCCCGTCGCACCGACCTTTGACCGAAGCGGACAGGCGACCAGCCGCACGCGCGGTGACCCGACGACCGTCACGTGCTGGTTGGAAGGGGTGCCGCTGGGCAGCGCTGGTCATTGTCGGCAATGTCAGTGGCTCGACCGTGTTCGAGCAGGTGAGGCCCAGCTGCGGGTGGCGTGCGCGTGCGGCGGCCCTCCAGCCACCCGCTCCGATGCGCTGTCGGCGAGGCAAGGGCTGCTCCGCCCGCCGAATCACCGAATAAACAGCGCGCTGGCTGGGCCCGCAAGGGCAGGCGCGAGGCCGCCCACCAGCTTCGGTCCCGCACTGGCAAACGCTCAGCGCGCTTCGGCGTTGAACTCGGCGATCCGGTCTGGAAGCTCGGCCAACGAGTCGATGCGCATCGTCGCGAGGCGGTCGGCTTCCGGGTCGTCCTGCCAGATGATGCCCCACGGCCCCCGCCGGATCAGCGCCGTCTTCAGACCCATCGCCGCGGCGGGCCGGATGTCGTTGTCCAGCCGGTCACCCACGTACAAGATCTCGCTTGCCTCACACGGCGCGGCGTCCACCACCCGGCCGAAGAACGCAGGATCCGGCTTGGACACTCCCCAGTCGTCCGACGTGGCGATCATGTCCTGGGGCAGATCCAGCGACCGCAGGATGCCGCCGGCCCGCGCCGTCTGGTTCCCCGCGATCCCGACCCACAGCCCGTCGGCCCGCAGCCTCGCCAAGGTCGGACGCGCGTCCGGATACAAGTCCTCCTCACCGAACGTCTCGGGCTCCCCGACCGCAGCCCGCTTCTGCCGCTGCTCGGTCAGATCGAACCCAGGGGCGAAGACCTGGAACGTCTCCCGGTAGTCCAGTCCTCTGGCGATGATCGCGCCGAACACCGCCGAGAACGTGTGCCGGGGGACACCGAGCCAATCGGCCCAGGTGCCGTACTCCCGCGTCTCGTCCACCAGACACTCGCCGACGTCGAACACCACTGCCCGGATCATGTCGCTCAGCCTAAGAAGGCGATCGCCTGTCACATCACGCTCGGCGGGCGCCGCCAGGAGGATCGTCGGCTTGGCGCAAGGGCGTTCGCTTTCGTCGCGGCCACATCACAGTGATCAATTTGCCTGGTCAGGCCCGCCTTAATGCCCTGCAGCGAGCGGCGGAAGGCGCCGGCAACACGGGCTACACCGCTATCCCCAAGTGAGGGACGTTCCGCACCTGGGTCTGCCCCCGCCTCAACGAGTTCCTGTCACGTGCCGTCTTCAGTGCGGCCCCGTCAACGATGAGTCGGGCTGAGGCCCGACCGGCGTACCGGCAGCCCCAGGCGGCGACGGTGGTCGGTACGACCGCGGGTTGGGCGGAGGGTCAGAGTCGGCGTAGTTCCTCGGCGATGATGGCGATGCCTTCGGTGATGTCGGTCGGGGTGCTGGCGGCGTGGCCCAGGACGAGACCCGGACGGTGCGGCCGTTGGGCGTGCCAGGACAGCGGCTGCGTCCGCACGCCGCGGGCCAGCGCCGCGGCGGCCAGGGACACGTCGGAGAACGCGCCGTCGAAGGTGATCGTCAGGTGCAGGCCCGCGGCGGCGCCGTGCACGGACGCGTCCGGCAGTTGCTCGGCGATCGCCCGGATCATGGCGTCGCGGCGACGGCGGTGGCGTCGGCGCAGGTGACGCAGTTGGCGTTCCAAGGCGCCGGACTGCATGAGCCGCGCCAGGACCAGTTGCGGCAACGCGGCGTTGCCGAGGTCGGTGAAGCGTTTGGCGTCCACGACGGCGTCCCGGTACCTGGGCGGCGCGAGCAGCCAGCCGATGCGCAGCGCCGGCGCCAGCAGCTTGGACACGGACCCGGCGTAGAAGACCCGCTCGGGCAGCATGGCGCGCACTGCGGCGACCGGTGGACGGTCGTAGCGGTGTTCGGCGTCGTAGTCGTCCTCGACGATCAGGCCTCCGGCCGCGGCCCACCGCATCAGCGCGCGTCGTCGCTCTCCGCCCAGCACCACGCCCATCGGGAACTGGTGCGCCGGTGTGAGCAGGACGGACGGCGCGTCGTCCAGCGCGTCCACCCGCAGCCCCTCGGAGTCGACCGGGATGGGCGGGGTGTCTAGGCCCCAATAGCGGAGGTGCATGCGCGCACCGAGTGACCCTGGATCCTCGACGGCCATGGCGGTGATCCCGTCGTCACGCAGCAGTTGGGCGATGAGCCCGATCGCCTGGGCCGTGCCCGCGACGATGACGACCTCCTCCGGGGCGACCTTGATCCCGCGGTTGGCCGCCAGCCAGACGGCGACCGCGCGGCGCAGCGCGGGTGTGCCGCGCGGGTCGCCGTAGCCCAGATCGGCCGCCGGAAGTTCGCTGATGACGGCGCGCTCGGCCCGCAGCCACGCCGACCGAGGGAACGCGGCGAGGTCGGGCAGGCCGGGGGACAGGTCGATGCGGGCGGGGGACGTGCGCAGCGCGTCGAAGACGTCGGCGCCGGGCGTGGAGCCGAACACGGAGGAGGTCTTCCGCGGGACGGCGGTCGGTTCCGGCGCCGCCGCCTCCGACGTCGACACCGGCGCCGCGACGACGATCGTGCCCGCGCGTCCGCGGCCGACGACATGGCCGTCCTCACCGAGCCGCCGGTAGGCCTCCGTGACGACGCCGCGCGACACGCCCAGCTGCGCGGCGAGCACACGGGTGGCCGGAAGCCGGCTCCCGATCGGCAGCCGTCCGTCCGCGATGGCCTGCCGCAGCCGCCGTGCCAGCCAGTCCGACAGCCCGCCCGGCGGCGCTTCCCGCACGTCCAGTTGCAGGAAGTCGGCGCCGGACGTTTTGGACCAGTCGATCTGGTCGCGATTGGACCTGGGCATCGGGCCATAATGCCAGCAGGGTGGCAGGCATGAACACCGACATCCTTCCGGGCGGACGCTACGTCCACGGATATTCGGAACGCGAAACGCGCAGGCTCGGAGACCAGGCCGACACGCTGGCCGCTCTGCTGCATTCCGACACCGCCTACCCGGACGGCAGCAGGGTGCTCGAGGTGGGATGCGGCGTCGGCGCGCAAACGGTGCACCTCGTGGCGCACAGCCCGGGCGCGCACATCGTGGCGATCGACGTGTCCGAGGAATCGCTGGAACGGGCCCGCGCCCGCCTCGCCGCCGAGCGACCCGGCGCCCGCGTCGAATGGCATCGCGCCGACCTTTTTGACCTGCCGTTCCCCGACGCGGCGTTCGACCATGTCTTCGTGTGCTTCGTCCTGGAGCATCTGCGGGACCCGGCCCTGGCGCTGGCCGGGCTGCGCCGCGTGCTCGCACCGGGCGGCACGATCACGGTGATTGAAGGCGACCACGGCTCGGCGTTCTTCCATCCCGACAGCCGCTACGCGCAGGCCACGATCGAGTGCCTGGTCCGTCTGCAGGCCGCCGCGGGCGGGGACGCTCTGGTGGGACGGCGGTTGCAGCCTCTGCTGTCCGAGGCCGGGTACACGGAGATCGTGGTCGGCCCGCGCACCGTTTACGCCGACCGGACCCGTCCCGCGCTCGTGGAGGGCTTCATACGCAGCACCTTCATCGCGATGGTCGAGGCGGTGCGGGACGACGCCCTGGCCACCGGGCTGATCACGGCGCCCGATTGGGACCGGGGCATCGCCGACCTGCGCCGTACCGCCGACCCCGGCGGCACCTTCCACTACACGTTCTTCAAGGGAGTCGCCGTCAATCCGCGGTAGCAGCTCCCCGTGCCGCGCGGACCTGTGCTGGTCGGAGGCGTCGGCGCAATCGGGGCGGCGGCACGGGGAGCGGCGAGCGGGCGGCGCCCCGGCGTCCGGCTCGATGAGGACACCTCCTGCCGGGGCTTGACTTCCGGTTCGGAAAGGCACCACCGCGGCCGTCGGCCTGATGATGCGCTCGGACCAGGCTGAAGTAGACGTGCCCGAAGACATTGGATGAGCGCCCGTGAGTCTTCCCGCCGACGCGGCGAGCTGCGATCGCCAGGGGCGTTGATCAACGAGCCGGTGAACCGCCCCGCGTGTCACCCAAGAAGGACGTAGCCGTTCTCCGCGAGTACTCACGACTATCGGCGGCGTCCGCCGACCTTTACAGCAGACCGGTCCTCGGCTGGACTAACGGACGTCTTCTCGGAGCCTGGCGGTCTGCTCACGTCGCGGCGTCAGCTGCGCTCGTTCGACCCGGCGAGAGAGGCGAGAAGCGCGAGCTTGTCCGCGCTCTCGCTGCCCGCTTCGGCGTAGTAGAGCACAAGGAGGAACCCGTCGACGGGCAGTTTGTCGCGATGCAGCCGGAGTTCACCGACGACCGGGTGCAGCACGGTCGCCGTGCCGCCTTCGAGCCTCCGCACGTCATGGCGTGCCCAAAGCTCCCGGAAGCGCCCGCTGGCCAGCGACAACTCGCCGACGAGCTCCACGAAGCGGGGATCGTCGGGGTGGGCCCCGGCCTGCTCGCGGAACGCGGCGATCATTTCGACGGCCGAGGCGGCCCAGTCCTTGTGGAACGCCTGCTCCTCGGGGTCGAGCAGTAGCGAGCGCAACCGGTTCTGCCCTGGACGCAGTCGCGGCGAAAGAGCGATCGCGAGATCGTTCGCGGCGACGACGTCAAAGGTGCGCCTCTCGACGAACGCGGGCACATTGACTGCGGCCAGGAGGTGGTGCAGCCGCGCGGGGACCCGCTCCGGAGGCGTGCGGCGCCTCCGCTTCCGCGTCGACGGCGCGGCGAGTTCGAACAGGTAGGCGCGCTCGGTCTCGTCGAGCCGCAGCACCCGCGCCAACGCGTCGAGCACCTGCGGCGAGGGATGGGTGTCCCGGCCGCGTTCGAGGCGCAGGTAGTAATCGGCGCTGATGCCGGCCAGCATCGCGACCTCTTCGCGACGCAGTCCGGGCACACGTCGGACCCCTCCCGCCGGGATGCCCGCCTGCTCGGGAGTGACCAGGCCCCGCCGCGCCTTCAAGTAGGCGCCGAGCCGATTCCTCTGCGCATCGTCGGGCATCAGGCGACCTCAGTTCCGGGTGCGGCCGGGCAGCGTGGCGAGGGCCTGCGAACGCTGCGCCACGAGCTCAGCATAGGTGCCGTCGCGCTCGGCCCATCGATGCATGAGCACGCCCCGCACGAGGATCTCGTGAGGCGTGGGGTCCTGCGCGAGCAGTTCCATGACCTCCGCCCCGTAGGCGTCCAGGGAGAGCGCACGCGGGTTGCCGCTGCCCATGCCCGTTGCGACCGCCGGCGGCACCAGTTCGGCGACCTCGACGCCGGTGCCCGCGAGCTGCGCGCGCAGGGCCTCGCTGTAGGCGTGCACCGCCGCCTTCGACGCGCCGTACGTCGGCATCGGCGGGAACGGGAGGAACGCGATCCCGGAGCTGACCGTGACGATCGTCCCGGCGCCGCGGGCGAGCAGATGCGGAGTGAAGGCGTCGATGACGCGGATGGTGCCGAGCAGATTGACCTCGACGATCGCCTGAGCGGTGGCGAAATGCGCCGGATCCCACAGATCCTCCGGCACCCCGATCCCCGCCATCGTCACGACGGTGTCGAGATCGGGATGCGCCTCCAGCACGTCGTCGCGGGCGCGAGCCACCGAATCGGCGTCCGTGACGTCGATCTCGACCGTGCCGAGCCCTTCTGCGGTGAGCTTCGCCAGTACCTCGGTGTCACGGCCGCCGACGACCACGGTGCTGCCTGCCTCCCGGAAGCGACGCGCCAGCTCAAGGCCGATTCCCGATGTTCCACCGACCATGAACACGGAACGTGAAGTGATGTCCATGCCTCCGACGCTAAGACTGCTGCTCGCCGCCATGGGAGGCCCTCTCAGGACCCCGGCGCGCGCCTCCCTCCCCTGAGCCGCCCTTGGTCACCTCTCGCTGCTTGCCGAGGGCGGTCGGAGCACTGACGTCACCGCTGACACAGACGGCGGCGCGCCCCCAGCGCATCGGCAGGTGCACGTGGTCGGCTTCGGCGTTGTCCCGCCTGCGTCGGGCCCGCACGCAAACTCCATCCGCGTGCTGCTGGTGTGGGGAAGCTCTGCCCCCTCCTGGAGAGGGTCGCAGCTTTGCGGCGTGTGGAAGGGAGGGCTAGGCGCACGAGGTGAGGGCGCGCCAGCCCTGGTCGGGCAGGTCGAAGGAGCGGATCAAGGCTTCGCGAGGGTTCTCGTGAGCGCGGGCGGCGCGGGGCTTCAAGGCGAAGTGGGCCAGGGCGGTGCACGCGGGGTCGTCAGGCGTCTTCGTGGCGGGGAGCGTCGCGGCCGTAGGGAGTCAATGCACGTAGGCCCGAGCCGCGCATGGGAGTCTCCTCGGACAGCTCGGTGGGATCGATGCCGAGCGGCTCGTCCGCGCCGATGCCCTCGGTGGGGTCGATCTCGCCCCATTCGTCGTCATCGGTGACCTCGCGCTCCCATGCGATGTCGCCGTTCTCGGCGAAGGCCCACGCCGCCGTCCCGCAATAGCCGCGGCCTGCGAAACCCCAGGCGGTGCCGAACCGGGCGCTCAACCGTCGCAGTGCGTCGCGTGTCTGCGCGTACCACTGCTCGTCCCACGCCGGATAGCACCAGCCGCTGACGATGAGCGTCCAGCCGTCGAGTTCGGGGGTGATGAACGCCTCCGCCCGATCCGGATGCTCGACCGGCGGCGCCGTCCACCACGATCCGTCGGCGACGGCCAGCCCGAGATCGAAGTACATCGGGCTGGGATCGGAGAAGTCCAGGGTCCGCAGGATGCCTTCCTGATCACTCCCGGGGACGGCGAAGCAGCTGTTCTCCCAGATCGACTGCGGCCGGTCGGCGGCGGCCTTGGCCCCGAGGTAACGCCGCCACAGCATCTCGTCCTCGGGAGAGAGGGCCTCGGGGCCGCCGATGTTCATGATCGTGTTGAAGGCGGCGGAGCGGTACGCGGCCGGGCCCGACCGGCGCACCTCCCGCAGCTCGTCGAGCACTCCGGGACCGATCGCTTCCAACGCCCATGCGGCGCGCCGTCGCACGTTCTCGTCCGGGTCGCCGAGCAGTCGGATCAGGGCACCGGAGGCGGGCAGGGCGCCCTGTCTCAACCTCTGCAGGCAGAGGGCCGCACACGCCCGGACGTCAGGTGAGGGATGTTCGAGCGACTCCAGAAGACGGTCCCAGTGCTCGCCCCGGAAACCGCCGAACGTCCAGCGTGCCCGACGGGCCGGCTCTTCCGGCAGGTCGGCGGCGACGGCGTCACGGACCGCGCAGAACGCCGGATCGCCCAGCTCCCTCAGCAGCGAGCCCGCCCGAGCCCAGTCCAGCGGCGACTGCTCATCGAGCAGTTCCCTCACCAGCGCGTCGACCCCGGCGCCGCCGAGTTCCAAGAAGGCGTCCCAGGCCGGTTTCCAGGTCGCTTCGTCCGGTGCGGCCAGGTCCCTGATCAATCCGTCGAGATCCACCCGAATGATCGTATGGACGACCTGCGACGTTCCGACGTGGTCAGGTCCTTGTTGTGGAAGCGGTTGACCACGACCTCACAGGGACGGACCAGGATCGTCTGCTGGTGAGATCTCGTGCCGTCGGCCGTCTCGGCAGGGGCGATGCCGAACTCGCGGCAGAGCGCGAGACGGAGGCCCCAAGCGCGCGTGGACGACGACAGTGCCACGTTGTCGCGCCAGGCCCGCTCCCATGGTCGAAGCAGGCTGCGGCGGCGGCTCATTGCGACGG
Source organism: Actinomadura viridilutea (assembly GCA_003001795.1). Classification (GTDB taxonomy): domain Bacteria; phylum Actinomycetota; class Actinomycetes; order Streptosporangiales; family Streptosporangiaceae; genus Spirillospora; species Spirillospora viridilutea. The sequence goes on from PVNI01000010.1 coordinate 157,558, forward strand.
GGTGGGGGCCGGTTCAGAAGGTGCCGGCGGGTGGTAGTCGAGGCCGAGGGCGGCCGTGATGTCGCGGAGGGTCTCCTCGTAGATCGGGGCGACGTCGGAGTAGACGAAGTCGAGCTGGTTGAGGACCTCCATGCACAGCAGCCCGTACAGCCGGATCCAGCAGTTCATCGCGACGTGGAGGGCCCCGATGGGCAGATCTCGACCCAGGGAGACGGCGTAGGCGTCCAGCTGCTCCCGTACGGAGGGGGCCAGCTCCTCAGGTGCGGGGACGGGGAAGGGGGCGCTGGCCCACACTTCCTCGATCTGCCGGAGGAAGACCAGCTCGAAGTCGCGTGCCGCCTTGTTGCGGGGAGAGTCCGGGCTGTTCCGGGCGGACGCGGACGGCGGAATGGGGCTGGCGAAGATCCAGCGGAACTCCGCCGGGTGGGCGACGGCCCACTCGCGCATGGAGCGGCAGGTCGCCAGCAGCCGTTCGGCGGGCGAACCGGCGGTGTGGGCGTCGCGGGCGGCCTCCATGGTCGCGGTCAGCTCGTTCAGGAAGTCGGCGGTGACCGCCGCGACCAGGTCGTCGTGTGAGGCGAAGTAGTGGTACAGGGCCGGGCCGCTCATGCCGACCTCGCGGGCGACCGCGTTGATCGTCACGGCCGCGGGGCCCTTGGTGGCGAGCAGTCGACGCGCCGCCTCCCGGATCTCCGCGAGCGTGGCCTGGCGGAGTTTCTCGCGTCGACGGACGGGTCGTGCGGCCATGGCGATCCCTTCGTGCCGTTCGCTGGGACGTTGACAGCTTAACGCCTCTATGTTTCCTTAGAGTCTCTAAAACTTTTAGGGGGTCTAAGGAGTCAGGTGCGCGGTAGGCAGGTTTTCGAGGCCGCGACGGCCGTGTGGCGAAGCCTGTCCCCGCCGCCGTCCACCGACACCGCGAGCGGAAGGAGAGCCGACATGGCGGGGAGGATGCGCAATCCGCTGGCGGGTGCGTTCGCCAAGTACCGCTTGGAGGGCACCGTCACGGACACCGGTTCGGTCACGCCGACGATGCGGCGGATCCGCCTGGCGACCGACGAGCCGATCGGCTTCACCTACGTCCCCGGACAACACGTGCGGGTCCAGATCAACGATCCGCTGTCGGTGTCAGGGCTGCTGCGCCCGTCCGAGACCCTGCGCACGTACACCATCTGGGAACTGGCACCCGAAGAGCGGGCGATCGAGCTCTGGGTGCACCTGCACGACGGGGACGGCATCGGCCTGCGATGGGCGCGAACGGTCGCCCCGGGGGACCGGGTGACGCTTTGGTGGCCGCAAGGCGACTTGTTCATCCGCCCGGCACCGTTCCACCTGTTCGTCGGGGAAGAGACCGCCAGTGTCGCGTTCGGGCCGATGCTGCGGGCGCTGGAGCCGTCCGCCCGCGTCTACGGGGTGCTGGAGAGCGAATCGCCCGAGCACGACGTGCCGATACCCGGCCCGCACCGGCTGCGGCGCGTGCACCGTCACGGTGCACCGGCCGCATCGTCCGCGACCCTGCTGGAAGCGGTGGCCGCCCTGGAACTGCCCGGTGTCGACGGCGCCGCCTACGTGGCCGGGGAGGCCCGCACCTGCCAGATGATCCGCAACCACCTCGTCCGCGAGCGCGGCTGGAACCGGCGCTCGATCAAGGTCAAGCCGTTCTGGACCCCGGGGAAGCGCGGACTGCACTGACCGCACACACCAACCCCACCGTGGAAGGACGGACATGCACGCGCTCATCATCGGCGGAGGAATCGGCGGACTCGCCGCGGCGATCGCCCTGCACCGTCACGGCTGGCAGGTGCGCGTTCTGGAACAGGCGCCCGCGTTCACCGAGGTCGGCGCCGGATTGTCGATTCAGCCCAACGCGCTTCGCGCGCTGGCGGCGCTGGGGCTGGGCGGCCGGGTCCGCGCGCACGCCGTGGCCGATGCGCCCGTCGGGGTTCGGCGGGCCGACGGAACCTGGCTGATCCGCAACGACGTCGACCGGCTCATCCGCCGCCATGGCCCGTGGCTCGCTCTTCACCGCGCAGACCTGCTCGCCCTCCTGCACCAGGCGCTGCCACCCGACGCGCTGCGGCCCGGCGTCCAGGCGCACCAGGTGCGGCCGGACGGCACCGTCACCCACACCGACGGCACCTGCGCCGCCGACGTTGTGGTCGGCGAGGACGACGTGCAGTGGGCTCCCCGCAGTGAAGACGTCCGACTGTTCTGTCTTGAGAGGTTGGTGACGCGGCTGGCGGGTGGGAGGCCGCCGGGTGCGGTGTAGCTGCGGGAGCGGTCGGCCATGCCCCGCGCTGGGCGGCCGTGGTTCCAGCCGACCTCTCGGCAGTGTGGGGCCGAGTGTTGGACGTCCGGTGCGCGTGGGCGTTCCAAGCGCCTCACTCATGGACGCTTGAACGGCACCCTGCGCGTTGGAGGGGCAGCGGATTCGCGACGTCTTCGACGGTGCGGACCGGATCAGCACTGGAGGGGCGAGGCCACCGTGTCACGGACACCAGTGCATCGAAGGATGGGGGTGGTCGACGAAGCCGAGCTCGCGGTAGAGCGGGGCGCCGTCGGGAGAGGCGTGCAGGTTCACGCGGGTGACGTCGCGCTGCCGGAACCACTCGAGCAGGCCGTTCATGATCGCTCGGCCGTAGCCGCGTCGCCGGTACGCCGGATCGGTGACCATGCCCATCACGTGTCCGACACGTCCGTTGTGCGCCTGTGGGCTGGGGAGCCACTGTTGGACGATGCCGATGCCGCAGGCCGCCAGGCCGTCATCGCCGTCCACGACCAGGATCCGCGTGTCGTCCTCGGCGAGCTTCTGCTTCAGGACGCCGGTGAGCGCGTCGCGCCACTCGGCGCCCGTCGACGGTCGATCGAGGAAGGCGCCGCCGAGGGTTTCGAACAGCAGTGCCCGCAGGCGCACCAGTTCCGCGATGTCGTCCTCGACGGCCTGCCGTACATCGGTGTGGCGATCGGTGCTCATGCCGACCAACCTAGGTAAGGGACAAGTATGCATCAACCCTTACACATCGACGCGTCAACGAGTATGGGCGTGCCGGCGGCTCGTCGGAAGGTCGGCAGAGTCTGCTTCTCGAGCGAGGCCGACCGCGAGGGCCGGCCTCTGCGCCGCCCCGGCGGCCGACGGCCGTTCGGTGGCGTGTTGTCCGCTTGGTCTCGGTTCGAGCCCGGCTCTGACGGGACGTCATGATCGAATGCGTCACGACCTTCCAGGCACGTCCCGCACGAGACGGCCGCGTTGCTGCTCCCAGCAATGCGCTGCCGAGACGAGGGTCGTCTGCCCCCCGGCCTGCGAGATGGTCGGCGTCAGGAGGCGCGGCGGGGGACCGCGGAGTAGTCCTGGCCGTCCAGTTTGGCGATGTCGTCGGCGGTGACGTGGGCGGTCCGGCCCCTCCACGACTCGCCCTCCATCTCGATCCAGGCGATGCGGGCGCCCCAGGCGCCGTCGGGGAGCCGCTCCCAGGCCAGCAGGTACGCCGGACCCGCCGCGGTGGCCGAGTGGACCAGCGGTGGAACGTGTGCCATGCGACCGTTCTAACCGGTTCGTCTGACAACCGGGAGAATGCCGCGCCGCGCGGCGCACGGGTCGCGAACGTCGCGATGCTCGTCGGTGATGGGCGCGCCGCAACTGCAGCCCCGGCGGAGCCGCTCGCCGTCGCGGTGGTCGCCTGGCAGCTGAGCGTCGACGCGCTGCCTGCCACGTTCGTCAAGGCCCGCGCCAGACGGCATACGGTCGCCGGCCGTGTGTCGTCGCCGACATGGCCGCGGGCGGCCGCGCTGACCCTGGAGCCGAGATCACCGTGGACGCGATGGCCGACCCCCGCCCCCTCGCATCCTCAGCGTGCGGTCAGGGCGGCTTCTTCGCGGGCGCGGGCGTCGTAGCGGGCGCGTGCCTCGATGACCTCGTCCACATGCGTCTCCACCCAGGCGACGAGGGTGCCGACGGCGTCCAGCAGGGTGCGGCCGAGCGGGGTGAGGGCGTAGTCGACGCGGGGCGGCATCACCGGGTAGACGGTGCGGGACACCAGCCCGTCGCGTTCGAGGCCGCGCAGCGTGACGGTGAGCATCCGCTGGCTGATGCCGTCGATCTCCTTCTTCAGCTGGGTGAACCGTTTGCTCTCCGTGCCCAGATGCGCGATCACGTACAGCGACCACTTGTCGCCCACGCGGCCGAGGATCTCCCGCGCGTGGGTCGCGACCTTCCCGCCGCACTCTTTCGGGTCCGGTGCGACCTCCATGGTTCCCTCCCTGTGACCACGGCAGAAAAAAGTGCCTTCTTGTGCGCCCGCTGCGCCTTTCCGCAGGATGGCTCCAGTTCCCTTCCGTAAGTCGGATATGGATGGGAACTGGCTTACCGTCGAGAACTCAAGGAGACACGATGACGGCCGACCTTGTCGAGATCCCCGGGTACATCGCCGGGACGTGGGTCATCGATCCCGTCCACTCCAGCGTGGGCTTCTCGGTCCGGCACCTCATGGTCGCCCGGGTCCGCGGGCGCTTCACCGACTTCTCCGGCGAGATCGTCACCGCGGAGGACCCGCTGCGGTCCACGGTGACCGCCTCCATCGCGACCGCCTCGGTCGACACCGGCAACGCCGATCGCGACGCCCATCTGCGCACCGCCGACTTCCTGGAGACCGACCGGTACCCGACGATCGCCTTCCGGTCCACCGGGGTGCGGCCCGACGGGGAGGCGTTCGCGCTGGACGGCGAGCTGACCATCAAGGACGTGACCAGGCCGGTGACGCTGAGCCTGGAGCTCGGCGGCTTCGGTCCCGACTACTACCTGAAGGATCCGAGCCAGGGCGCCCGCGCCGGGTTCACCGCCACCGGCCGGATCGACCGGCTCGACTTCGGCGTCGGTGACGAGGGGACCGTCGCGAGCGGTGCGGTGGTGCTGGCCCACGCCATCGACATCACGCTGGACATCGAAGCCGTGCTCAAAACCAACTGAACAGATCGGGAAGCTTGGTGAGAGTGGTGATGCGGGGGACCGGGACGGACTCGGGTCCGGCGGCCTCGCCGTCGCCCGCCCCGCCGCCGGGACATCCGATCTCGCGGGGGCGGTCCAGCCAGACGCCGTGCAGGCCCGCCGACGCGGCGCCGAGGGCGTCGACGTCCAGACGGTCGCCGACGTACACCACCGCGTGCGGCGCCAGGCCCAGCCCGGCGCAGGCGCGCCGGAAGATCGCCGGGTCGGGCTTGGCGGCTCCGGCCTCGCTGGACGCCACCACGTAGGGCAGCGCGGCGCCGAGGCCGATCCGCTGGATCTTGGCGCGCTGCTGGGCGGCGTCCCCGTTGGTGACGACGCCCAGCAGCAGGTCGCGCCGCCCCAGTTCCTCCAGGACGGGCCGGACGTCGGGGTAGGCGCGCCAGGCGTCCCGGTAACGCCGCTGGTACTCGGCCATCCAGGCGTCGGCGCGGTCGGCGTCCCAAGCGCCGAGGCCGAGTTCGGCGGCGAGCGTCGTGATCCGCAGCCGGCGCTGTTCCATGAAGTCGAGCCGGCCCGCCAGATAGCCCTCCATGGCGATCTCGGTCAGCTCCCGCCAGCGGCACGCCACCCGCTCGGGGTCGAATCCGGGGAGCGACCGCACGACCGCCTCCGACGCCGCCGCGTCGTGGTCCATCAGCGTGCCGTCGAGGTCGAACAGAACCGCCTCGACGGTGTTCGGCGCTTCCACAGGGCCGAATCTACCTGCAGGAACGGCGAGGGAACCCGACGCCTCCGACCGGTCGTGGCGCGGCGCTCCCGGTGTGCGTCCCGTGCGCACATGGAAGGGCCCCCGACGGCCGGTCGCGGAACCGTCAGGGGCCCGGCCCATCGGGTGAGCGCGGAGTGCAGCGACGCTCACCCGACGGGAGGTGCGGCGGCTGTTCCGGGAAAAGTCAGCCGAGGCCGTTGCGCATGGCGGAGATGAGCTCGCCGTTGCCGGTGTCGCCGCTCAGTTCCCAGAAGAACGAGCCCGCGAGCCCCTGGTTCTTGACGTAGTTCATCTTGCCGCCGATCGTGGCGGGCGTGTCGTAGCCCCACCACTGGTTGCCGCAGTGGGCGTACGCGGTGCCGCCCACGGTGCCGGTGGCCGGGCAGCGGTCCTTGAGCACCTTGTAGTCCTCGATGCCCTGCTCGTAGGTGCCGGGCGCCGGACCGGTGGCCGAGCCGCCCGGGGCGCTCTGGGTGACGCCCGTCCAGCCGCGGCCGTAGAACCCGATGCCCAGCAGCAGCTTGCTCGCCGGGACGCCCTTGGCCTTCAGCTTCTGGATGGCCGCGTCGGAGTTGAAGCCCTCCTGCGGGATGCCCGGGTAGGAGGTGAGCGGCGAGTGCGGGGCGGTCGGGCCGTCGGCGTCGAACGCGCCGAAGAAGTCGTACGTCATCGGCAGGTACCAGTCGACGTACTGGGCCGCGCCCCCGTAGTCGGCCGCGTCGATCTTGCCGCCGGACGAGGCGTCCGCGGTGATCGCGGCGGTGACCAGGTTGTTCGGACCGAACCGCTGCCGCAGCGCCGCCATCAGCTCGCGGAACGCGTCCGGACCGCTGTTGTCGCAGGTCGCCCCGCAGGCGTTGGGGTACTCCCAGTCGATGTCGATGCCGTCGAACACGTCCGCCCAGCGCGGGTCCTCGACCAGCCTGTAGCAGGAGTCGGCGAACGCGGCGGGGTTCCTGGCGGCCTGCCCGAAGCCGCCGGACCAGCTCCAGCCGCCGAACGACCACAGCACCTTCAGGTGCGGGTACTTCTTCTTCAGCTTGCGCAGCTGGTTGAAGTTGCCGCGCAGGGCGCCGGAGTCCCAGGTGTCGGCCTGGCCGTCGACGCTTTCGGCCGCGCTGTAGAACCGGTCGTAGGCGGCGTAGCTGTCGCCGATCGTGCACTGGCCGTTCTGCACGTTGCCGAAGGCGTAGTTGATGTGGGTGAGCTTGGCCGCCGATCCGCTGGTGTCGATGTTCTTGACGTGGTAGTTGCGCTGGTAGACGCCCCACTCCGCGAAGTAGCCGATGATCTTGCGGTCGGACGGGCCGGGGTCGGGGTTGCCGTCGTCGGCGTCGGTGGTGACCGAGACGGCGTTGGACGCGGGGGAGGTGTTCCCGGCCGCGTCCCGGGCCCTGACGGTGAACGTGTAGGTGGTGTCGGGCGACAGCCCCGACACGGTCGCCGAGGTTCCGGTGACGGTGGCGGCCTTGGTGTCGCCCCGGTACACGTCGTACGCGGTGACGCCCACGTCGTCGGTGGCGGCGTTCCACGCCAGCGTCACGCTCGTGGCGGTCTTGCCGGTCGAGCGCAGGTTGCCCGGCGCGCTGGGCGCCTGGGTGTCGCCCCCGGGCTGCCCGCTGCCGTCGCACGCGGCGCCGTTGATCGTGCAGCCGGAGATCCAGCCGGAGCCGGTCCCGTTGAAGCCGAACGAGGCGGTGCCGCCGGCCTGGATGGTGGCGTTCCAGCCCGCGTCGGTGAACGTGTAGTGGTCGCCCGAGACGCTCTTCTTGGCGTCCCAGGTGGCTCCGATGGAGGTGCCCGACGGCAGGTCGAACTCCAGCCTCCAGCCGGAGATCGCCGTGCCCGTCCCGTTCGTGATCGTGCACTTGCCCTCGAACCCGGTGCCCCAGTCCGAGGTCTTGGTACAGGTCGCGGTGACCGCGGCCGCGGCGGTCGCGGCGGCGGGAGCGACGACCGCCGATCCGGCCGCCGCGATCGTCAGTGCGCCGGCGAGCGCGAGCGCCCGCCGTCCACCCGATCTGGACATGGTTCTCCGTTCAGCTCGTCCCCTGAAACCGGTCGGAACCCCCGATCGGCCGAGGAGCGCGGGCCGTGCCGCCATGTCCCGGGGTGCGCGAGGCGCGCGAGATGTCGAGGAGTGCGGGTGTCATGTGCGGGATTCGTGTGCGGGTGTCGTGAGTGCGGGGTCATAGCGGGAGGCCACGGCGCGTCCGTTCGGCCCTCTCTTAGGAAAGTTTCCTAAGAATTAGCTGGATGGTAGCTCCGGCCGGGCGGGCCATCAAGAGCTTGCGACCGCCGAGTTCGCGCCCGTCGGGTGGTCTGCGCGGCAGCCTGGGGACGTATGTTCGGCGCCCGCGGCGGCTCGTCGAGCGGCCCGTCGCGCGCGGCGCGTCCAGCCCCCGGCCGGCGCGCGATGGTACGCAGCGACGCCGGGTTCGGTTCAGACGTTTCCGAACCAGCCGGGGGCGTCGAGACGGAAGAAGCCGGCCGGCGTCATGCCGCGCAGGTCCTCCTCGAGCGCCGCCAGGCGGTCGGCGCCGAGCTCGCGCGGGGCCAGGGTCTGCAACCCGGACGGCGTCGGCACAGGGTGCGCGATGGCCCCCAAGGGCACCGATCGACTCGTCCCTCCCTGGGCCGCCTGACCGCCGCGCCCTGCCCGCGTGACCGTGACCGGTGCACCGGTGCGCCTGTGACGGGGGCCATCCGCGTGCGGGACGGGATCTGTGCGTGTGGCGCGACAAGCGGCGCGATTCCCTGGACAATGCATCGCGAACCCAGCGGAGAAAGCGAATCCAAGAACGTGACAGCGTCCACTACGTCAACAGCCAGTCCTGCCCAGGCGGCCGACGGCCGCGCCGTCCCCGGCGCCAGGCCGATCGCCCAGCGCATCGCCGAGGAGCTCGGCGTGCGCGAAGGGCAGGTGCGCGTCGCCGTCGAGCTGCTCGACGGCGGCGCCACCGTGCCGTTCATCGCCCGCTACCGCAAGGAGGCCACCGGCGGCCTCGACGACGGGCAGCTGCGCGCCCTGGAGGAGCGCCTGCGCTACCTGCGGGAGCTGGACGAGCGGCGCGCCGCGATCCTGGAGTCGATCGAGTCGCAGGGCAAGCTCACCGACGAGCTGCGCGCGCAGATCATGGCCGCCGAGTCCAAGGCCCGGCTGGAGGACATCTACCTGCCCTACAAGCCCAAGCGCCGCACCAAGGCGCAGATCGCCCGCGAGGCGGGCCTCGAGCCGCTGGCCGACCTGCTGCTGAACGACCCCGCGAACGACCCGCGGGAGGCGGCCGCGGCCTACGTCGACCCGGACAAGGGGGTGGCCGACGCCGCCGCCGCGCTGGAGGGCGCCCGCGCGATCCTCGTCGAGCGGTTCGCCGAGGACGCCGACCTGATCGGCGCGCTGCGCGAGCGCATGTGGGAGCGCGGGCGCCTGGTGTCGAAGGTGCGCGAGGGCAAGGAGGAGGCCGGCGCCAAGTTCGCCGACTACTTCGACTTCGCCGAGCCGCTCGACGAGCTGCCCTCGCACCGCGTCCTCGCGCTGTTCCGCGGCGAGAAGGAGGAGGTCCTCGACCTCGAGCTGGAGCCCGAGGAGACCGACGGCGAGACGGCCGAGCGCAGCTCCTACGAGGCGATGATCGCCCGGCACTTCGGCATCGCCGACCAGGGCCGCCCCGCCGACCGCTGGCTCAACGACGTGGTGCGCTGGGCCTGGCGCACCCGCATCCTCGTCCACCTGGGCATCGACCTGCGCACCCGGCTCCGGCAGGAGGCCGAGGACGAGGCGGTGCGCGTGTTCGCCGCCAACCTGCGCGACCTGCTGCTGGCCGCGCCCGCCGGCACCCGCGCCACCATGGGCCTGGACCCGGGCCTGCGCACCGGCGTCAAGGTCGCCGTCGTCGACCCCACCGGCAAGGTCGTCGCCACCGAGACGATCTACCCGCACGAGCCGCGCCGCCGGTGGGACGAGTCCATCGCGATCCTGGCCCGGCTGGCCCGCGCCCACCGGGTCGAGCTCGTCGCCATCGGCAACGGCACCGCGTCCCGGGAGACCGACAAGCTGGTCGCCGACCTGATCGCCCGCCACCCCGAGCTGAAGCTCACCAAGGTCATGGTGTCGGAGGCGGGCGCGTCGGTGTACTCGGCGTCCGCCTACGCCGCCCGCGAGCTGCCCGACCTGGACGTGTCGCTGCGCGGCGCGGTGTCGATCGCCCGCCGCCTGCAGGACCCGCTCGCCGAGCTCGTCAAGATCGACCCCAAGTCGATCGGCGTCGGGCAGTACCAGCACGACGTGTCCGAGGTGAAGCTGTCGCGCTCGCTGGACGCCGTCGTCGAGGACTGCGTGAACGCCGTCGGCGTGGACGTCAACACCGCCTCGGTCCCGCTGCTGACCCGCGTGTCGGGCATCGGCGAGACGCTGGCGGAGAACATCGTCGCCCACCGCGACGCCAACGGCCCGTTCCGCACCCGCGCCGCGCTCAAGGAGGTGCCGCGGCTCGGCCCCAAGGCGTTCGAGCAGTGCGCCGGCTTCCTGCGCATCCCCGGCGGCGACGACCCGCTCGACGCGTCCGCCGTCCACCCCGAGGCGTACCCGGTGGTGCGCCGCATCCTGGACGCCGCCGGCACCGACATCAAGGGGCTCATCGGCAACACCGCCGTCCTGCGGTCGCTGCGGCCCGAGGACTTCGTCGACGACACCTTCGGCCTGCCGACCGTCACCGACATCCTCGCCGAGCTGGAGAAGCCCGGCCGCGACCCGCGCCCGGCGTTCAAGACGGCCGAGTTCAAGGAGGGCGTCGACACGCTCGAGGACCTCAAGCCCGGCATGATCCTGGAGGGCGTGGTCACGAACGTGGCGGCGTTCGGCGCGTTCGTCGACGTCGGCGTGCACCAGGACGGCCTGGTGCACATCTCCGCCATGTCCGACAAGTACGTGGAGGACCCGCGGGACGTCGTCAAGCCCGGCGACATCGTCCGCGTGAAGGTGCTGGACGTCGACCTGCAGCGCAAGCGCATCTCGCTGACCCTGCGCCTGGACGACGAGGTCCCGCCCTCCGGCGGCGCCGGGAACGGCGCGGGCGCCAGGCGCGGAGGCCAGGGCGACCGCCAGCGCCGCCAGGGCCGGGGCGGCGGACGCGGCGACGGCCGCCGAGGCGGCGGCCCGGTGTACAACAGCGCGATGGCCGAGGCGCTGCGCCGCGCCGGACTCGACAAGGGCCTGCCCGGCATGAGCGGCTCAGGCAAGGGCCGCCGCTGACCTGTGCAGAGCGCGCCCCGGCCCTCCCGCGGTGCCGGGGCGACGCCCTAGAACCGCGTGTCGCCGCCGCCCGGGTCGGCGTCGCCGTCCTGGGAGGCGGCGGCCGCGGGATCGGCTGACGGAGTCGGACCCTGGTCGGACCGCGGACCGCGCCCGAGCGGATCGATTCCGTACGAGATGCGCGCAGGCGCCGCGTCCGGCGGCTGCTGCAGGTACGGCGCGGCCAGATGGGCCTGCCCGAGCGGATCGCGCGACAGCGGCGCCTCGCCGAACGGGTCGCGGGCGGGCTGCGTCTCGTCCGGCTCGCCGACGGGTTCGGCGATCGGGCGGTGCCGGGGGAACTGCGCCACGGCGATCACCGCCAGCGCCAACGCCCCCAGCCGCAGCGCGGAGCGGACCGTGTCCTGCGGCCACGGCTCCCCGTACAGCAGCGTGCCCATGAGCAGCAGGTGCGACTTGGCGGTCACGGTCATCACCGTCGCCACGATCGACACCCGGCACCGCTGGAACGCCGCGACCATGATGCCGAACCCGACCGCCGCGGACAGCACCGTCAGATACGGGTACGGGGTGGTCAGCGCGTCGGGGGCGGCGCCGCCCGCGTCGCTCCACCCTTTGATCGCCAGCTCGGCGGTGCCCACCGGGAAGCCGGCCCCCAGGCCGTAGGCGATGCCCGTCACCGGACGCGCGTGCCGCCCGTCCGGGCGCACGTCCTCCAGCACCAGGATCAGCAGCGGCACCAGCAGCGCCGGAACGGCGACCGCCGCGAGCCGCCACGGCGGCAGATCGGTCGTGTCGATCGGCGCCACGTCGCGCACCGACGCCACCAGCAGCGCGATCGCCCCGCCGACCAGCAGCAGGCTCAGCCACTCCCGCCCGGTCAGCCGCTCGCCGAAGAAGACCGTCGCGATGACCAGCAGCGGCAGCAGCCCGGACATGAAGATCGGAATGGCGACGTTCAGCGCCAGCTCGCCCATGGCGATGATCTGCAGCGCCAGCCCGCCCAGCACCAGGGCCAGCCCGCACAGGAAGATCCAGTTGGTCAGGACCACCCAGAGCATGCGCGGGATCCGGTTGCCGCGCAGCCGTTCCATCCGTACGGCGGCCAACCGGAAGAGGGCGAACCCGAAATAGTAGAGCGCCGTCGCCCCAAAGGCCGCAGCTGTCCCATCCATCCCGCACGAGTATGGAGGGTCGAGTGCGCCATGTCACACCCCCCGCACTGACCGTCCTGCCGCTGGGTACGCCCACCGGTACGCGATATGTTCATGACCTCGGTGCACGCGGATCGCCGCGTCCGGCCGCCGAAAGTGGCCGTCCGATGTCCGCAGTCGCCGCCGCGACCCCATAGACTTGGCGGCGCGAAGGCGCGGAGTCCTCGTCGGCGTGCCCGCGCCTGCCTGAGACACCGGCGGCTGAGTACGCGTCGAACGCCGCGGCCGAGACAGCGCCCGATCAAGGAGACCAACCCCAGTGAAGACCGATGTCGAGGAGCTGACCCCGACCCGGGTCAAGCTCACCGTCGAGGTTCCGTTCGACGAGCTCAAGCCGAACCTCGACAAGGCGTACAAGGAGATCGCGCGTCAGGTGCGGATCAAGGGCTTCCGGCCCGGCAAGGTCCCCGCCCCGCTGATCGACAAGTACGTCGGCCGGGGCGCGGTCCTGCAGGAGGCGGTCAACGACGCGCTTCCGCAGCTGTACGGCCGCGCCGTCGAGCAGTCGGAGATCTACGTGCTCGGCCAGCCCGACGTCGAGGTGACCCGGCTCGACGACGGCGAGCAGTTCGCGTTCACCGCCGAGGTGGACATCCGGCCCAAGTTCGAGGTCCCCGACTACGACGGCCTGGAGGTCGTCGTCGACGACGCGGTCGTCACCGACGAGAAGGTCGAGGAGACCATCGGCAACCTGCGCGAGCGGTTCGCCTCCCTCACCACCGTCGACCGCGCCGTCCAGGAGGGCGACTTCGCCGTCATCGACCTGGCGGCCGAGATCGACGGCGAGGCCGTCGAGGACGCCTCCGCCGCCGGCCTGTCCTACGAGGTCGGCAGCAACGCGTCGGTGGAGGGCCTGGACGACGCCCTGACCGGCCTGAAGGCGGGCGAGAGCACCACCTTCACCGCCCCGCTCAAGGGCGGCGAGCGGGCCGGCGAGGAGGCCCAGATCACCGCCACCGTGCAGAGCGTCAAGGTCAAGAACCTGCCCGAGCTCGACGACGAGTTCGCCCAGCTGGCCAGCGAGTTCGACACGCTGGAGGAGCTGCGCGCGGACGTGCGCACCCGCCTCGAGCGGCAGATGCGCATGCAGCAGCTCGCCCAGGCCCGCGACCGCGCCCTCGAGGCCCTGCTCGAGCAGATCGACATCCCGCTGCCGGAGCGGGTGGTCGAGGAGGAGATCAAGCGCCGCAACCAGCAGCTCGAGCAGCAGCTGCAGATGGCGGGCATGACCAAGGCCGACTACCTCAAGAACGAGGACAAGTCCGAGGAGGACTTCGACGCCGAGGTCGCCGAGGCGGCCCGCCAGGCGGTCAAGGGCGGGTTCGTGCTCGACCAGCTCGCCGTCCAGGAGGAGCTCAGCGTCCAGAACGAGGAGCTCAGCGAGTACGTCGTCGCGCAGGCCATGCAGATGAACGTGCCGCCGCAGCAGCTGGCCCAGTACCTCACCGAGAACAACCAGCTGCCGGCGGTGGTCAACGAGGTGCTGCGCAACAAGGCCCTCAACCTGGTCGTCGAGCACATCACGATCAAGGACGAGTCCGGCAACGAGCTCGACGTCGAGGCGATCCAGCGCGAGCTGAGCGGCGAGCCGCCTCGGGCCGAGTCCGAGGAGGCCGACGAGTCCGCGGAGACCGCCGAGACGGAGACGTCCGCGGAGACCTCCTCCTCCGAGAGCGCCGAGGCCGACCAGGGCGACAAGAAGGACTGACTCCTGACGACGCCGGTGCGGCCGCCCGCCTGACCGGCGCGCCCTCCGGGGCGACGCCGGCAGGCGGCGCGCGCCGCCCGGCCCGTCGGACTGCTGGGCCCGGCGGCCCAGCGTCGCCTGACGTCCGCAAGGACGGCACGTTTCAACACGCCGCCGCGTCCGTCGTCGCCGGGCAGGCCATCGTGCGCAAGCGCGGGGCGGCGCGCGTGCCCGGCGACGCGCAGTCCTCGAGCCGAACAGCGGCCTTCAAACCGCCCTGCCCTCGCGAGCGACCACGACGCGCGTCGCATCGCTCCCAGCCGCCAAGGCGTGGCCAGGGCTGTCCGTGGACAGCCGCGCCTCGATCTCCACGTGGAAGATCCGCTTGGACGCGTACCGCCGCGCCTCGTTCAGCATGCCCGTCCGCTCGACGCCTCGGGCTCGCACACGTCCTTGACCCAGCCCGCGCTGCACGGGAGACGCCTACCCAGCAGGAGCCGCGTGGCGCCCCTGGAGGCGTGCGACTGGGCCGCCGGCGCCCCCATCCGCCGCTATAGCACCATTGCCCCAGCGGCCTGGTTCGACGTCAAGAACTCGGCCGCAACCCCCGGACGGCGGCGGGCACGGGTTGTCGGGCGTGCCAGGGTCGTGCCAACCAACGCCGCGACGGCGACTGCGACCTCCAACCTGCACACCGCGCTGGACGACCCGTCTGGCCTACATCGAGATCCTGGCCGACGAGACCGCGGCCACCTGTGCCGCGTTCCTGATCCGTACCGCGGCCTGGTTCGCCGCCCGCCCAGCCAGCCGAGTCACCCACCTGTCCGAACAACACACCCAGTCCAGGCCGTCCAGCGTGCGTGAATCCATCGACCCGACAACGCCGCCGGGCGGCAGAGGATCATGAGAGCGGCCTGTAATCGTCGGCGTCGCCAATCGCCTCCTCGAAGGCCTGGGCATCCAGCACATCGCCAGCGCCGATCACCTCTCCCGCCACACCGGCTCGTCCCCCGCCCGCACCGTGTACCTCGCCAAGCTGACGGCGCGTCTCCCGGCGTCCAGATCGCTACCTAACTTGCAGGCGGGAAGGAACGCACCGCCAGCAGCAGAGAGCCGGTGTGGGCGGATGCCGCGACCTCAGAGGAGTCTCTCGGCGCCCCGGCGTTCTTACGCAGGTCGAACGGGGCGTCCCTCGTCGGGCGTCGTGCAACGCTTCTGCCTCAGCAGAGCGTCGCGCGCGGGCCGTTACCGCGCATAGCGCCAGGGGCGCCCGGCATGGGGCGGACGTAGCTCTCAGCTCATACTTGTCACGCGATCCCCAATGGCCTTGATTTGGCGCCGCATCATCTTCCTCATCTTGCTTCTGTGACCCGCCCATAACGGTCAAGCGCTCGCCTGACCATGTCGTTACCTACAGGAGTTGGTCAGGTGCGGACCGTTCGAGACCAATGGGCGGGCGACTGTATGACTGGGAGCTGCGGTCGCAGACGCGTGGCCGTAGACGCCGTTGGAGGCGTGCAGGGCGGCGGAAGGGCAGGGTTCGGGCGTCACCGTGGCTTGCGGAGCCGCAGAGGGGGAACGGGAGGGGAGCGCTGAGCGCCCCTAACGTGCGCGAAGATCCCCGTGTGCGGAAGGCAGGAGGGCGAGGCGTCCCGGCGGCTCCGGGCGTCGCGGGTACGCCCCCAGCGAAAAGGCAGCCCTCCCGGCGTGAACGGTCGCCCCAGCGCGTTAATGTCCAATCATCCGAACCGATAAAAGGACCGGAGGAACACACCGGTGAGCATGCCTCCGACGAACGACCAGTGGCCGATCCACTCGAGGGTCGCCGAGACGCCCCTCCTGCCGCTCAGCGAGCAGCTGTTCCAGCGCCTCCTGCGTGAGCGCATCGTCGTCCTGGGCCAGCAGGTCGACGACGACATCGCCAACCGCATCTGCGCCGAGCTTCTGCTGCTGTCGGCCGAGGACGGGCAGCGCGACATCACCCTCTACATCAACTCGCCCGGCGGATCGGTCACCGCCGGCATGGCGATCTACGACGTCATGCAGTACGTGCCGAACGACATCGTGACCGTCGCCATGGGCCTGGCCGCGTCGATGGGGCAGTTCCTGCTGTGCGCGGGCACCCGCGGCAAGCGCTACGCCCTGCCGCACGCGCGGATCATGATGCACCAGCCGTCCGGCGGCATCGGCGGCACCGCCTCCGACATCAAGATCCAGGCGGAGCAGATGCTCTACGTCAAGAAGACGCTGGCGGAGCGGATCGCCGCGCACACCGGTCAGACGGTCGAGCAGATCGAGAAGGACTCCGACCGGGACCGCTGGTTCACCGCCGAGGAGGCCCGCGACTACGGCTTCGTCGACCACGTGGTGCTCAGCGCCAACCAGGTGCCCTCCGAGGGCCCCGTCTCCTGATCACCCGCACGAAAGCGGAGGCACTTCCAGTGAGCGAGCTCATCCGGCCCGGCGCGTACGACTTGATCCAGGGCGGGCGCGCGCCGATGCCCGTGGACAACCGGTACATCGTCCCCTCCTTCGTCGAGCGCACCACGTACGGGGTCAAGGAGATGAACCCGTACAACAAGCTCTTCGAGGAGCGGATCATCTTCCTCGGCGTGCAGATCGACGACGCCTCGGCCAACGACGTGATGGCCCAGCTGATCACCCTGGAGTCGATCGACCCGGACCGGGACATCAGCATCTACATCAACTCGCCCGGCGGTTCGTTCACCGCCATGACGGCGATCTACGACACGATGCAGTTCGTCAAGCCCGACATCCAGACGGTCTGCATCGGGCAGGCGGCCTCCGCCGCGGCGGTGCTGCTGGCGGCCGGCACCCCGGGCAAGCGCGCGGCGCTGCCGAACTCGCGGATCTTCATCCACCAGCCGGCCACCGAGGGCACCTACGGCCAGGCCAGCGACATCGAGATCCAGGCCCGCGAGATCATGCGCATCCGCGAGCAGCTGGAGGAGATCCTGGCCCGGCACAGCGGCAAGAGCGTCGAGCAGGTGCGGCGGGACATCGAGCGCGACAAGATCCTCACCGCCAACGAGGCGAAGGAGTACGGTCTGATCGACGATGTCTTCGTCAGCAGGAAGCGCAGGGCCGAGGTAGTGTCGTCCTGAGACGGCACCTGGACCTGGGAGGCCCCCAGCCCGGTCGTCTTTCTTCCGGGCGAGGGGCTTACCAAGTCCGTTGGAGACGGTAACGTCGATTCCAACGTCGAGAGCCTTCGGGACACGCAACCGAGCTGCGCCGCATCCTCACAGGCGGGCGGCCCCACGAAAAGGAGACAGTTGGGTGGCACGCATCGGCGACGGTGGTGACCTGCTCAAGTGCTCGTTCTGCGGGAAGAGCCAGAAGCAGGTCAAGAAGCTCATCGCGGGTCCGGGCGTGTACATCTGCGACGAGTGCATCGACCTCTGCAACGAGATCATCGAGGAGGAGCTCGCCGAGTCCTCCGACCTCAAGTGGGACAGCCTGCCCAAGCCGCGGGAGATCTACGAGTTCCTGGACTCCTACGTCATCGGGCAGGAGGCCGCCAAGAAGGCGCTGTCGGTGGCCGTCTACAACCACTACAAGCGCATCCAGTCCGGCGACACCGGGCGGGACGACCAGGTCGAGCTGGCCAAGTCGAACATCCTCCTGCTGGGGCCGACCGGCTCGGGTAAGACGCTGCTCGCGCAGACGCTCGCCAAGCTCCTCAACGTGCCGTTCGCCATCGCGGACGCGACGGCGCTGACGGAGGCCGGATACGTCGGCGAGGACGTCGAGAACATCCTGCTCAAGCTGATCCAGGCGGCCGACTACGACGTCAAGAAGGCCGAGACCGGGATCATCTACATCGACGAGGTCGACAAGATCGCCCGCAAGAGCGAGAACCCGTCGATCACTCGCGACGTGTCCGGCGAGGGCGTCCAGCAGGCGCTGCTGAAGATCCTGGAGGGGACCACCGCGAGCGTCCCGCCGCAGGGCGGCCGCAAGCACCCTCACCAGGAGTTCATCCAGATCGACACCACCAACGTGCTGTTCATCTGCGGCGGCGCCTTCGCGGGGCTCGAGAAGATCATCGAGTCCCGGGTGGGGAAGCAGGGCATGGGCTTCGGCGCGGTCATCCGCTCCAAGGACGACTACGCCGAGACCAGCAATCTGCTGGCCGAGGTGATGCCCGAGGACCTGCTGAAGTTCGGGATGATCCCCGAGTTCATCGGCCGCCTCCCGATCATCACCAGCGTCCACAACCTGGACCGGCAGGCGCTGATCAACATCCTCACCGAGCCCAAGAACGCGCTGGTCAAGCAGTACCACCGGCTGTTCGAGCTGGACGGCGTGGACCTGGAGTTCACCCCCGACGCGCTGGAGGCCATCGCCGACCAGGCGATCCTGCGCGGCACCGGCGCCCGCGGCCTGCGCGCGATCATGGAGGAGGTCCTCCTCTCGGTGATGTACGAGGTGCCGAGCCGCCAGGACGTCGCCCGCGTCGTCATCACCCGCGAGGCCGTGCTGGAGCACGTCAACCCCACCCTCGTCCCGCGCGAACGCGCCAAGCGCGAACCCCGCGAGAAGTCCGCGTAGCACCCGGGCACGCGGGGCGGGGCACCCCGGCTCGGTGAGCTGACCTCGCCTCCGCCGTGCCCGTGCTGCTTCCTGAGGGCTCCAGGGAATTCCTGAGGGCTCCAGCGAAGCGGTGGTTGCGGCCGGTCACTGGCCGTTCTTCATCCTGGGACCCACGTCTTGGCGGGTTGGCGCGTGCCCAGAACCCCTGTGCGGCCACGGCTCAGTCGGCTTGACGTTCGCCCTGACGGGCCGCGCGGTGCCTGATTCCCGCCCTGCGGAGTGATCGAGGCGGGCGAGTCGCCCTCGGGCCGCCGTGCGTGCGCCAGTGCGCAAAGGCCCGCCGCTGAGGCCGCGTGAACGCGCCGGCCGATTTCGCTCGGGCCTCTTCGTCGGAGTTCCGAGAGCTCCAGCTCGATCAGATTGCTGCCGACAGCGCCCGCCGCCGAGCGATGAGGCCGACGGCGACCGCACCGGCGCGCAGGGCCGCGCCCGTTCGGCGGCCGCGATGCCGCCGCAGTCCGCTTCCCCGGCCTGTGCCCGGAAGATCTCCGGGGCGTCCGGCAGGTGGAGCGGCGGTGGGCCGTGCCGCCGCCCTGAACGGTCTTCAAAGCGTCCCCGTCAGAGGCTGCTCTGGGGATGCCGACTGGGGAGGTGGCGTCGTTGTGGGGGTGCAGCCGCGGGGGGTCAGCGGGGGGTGGTGTGGCGGTTGGGGTCGCCCAGGCCGGCCTCGCGCGCCACGACGATGGCCTGGGCGCGGTCGGCGACGTGGAGTTTCATGAAGATGTTCGACACGTGGTTGCGCACGGTCTTCTGGCTGAGGAAGAGGGTGGCGGCGATCTCGGCGTTGCTGCGGCCCTGGGCGATCAGTTCCAGGACCTCGCGTTCGCGCTCGGTGAGCTGCGGGAAGGCCGCCTGGCGGGGGTCGGGCATCTCGGTGAAGTACGCCAGCACCCGGCGGGCGATCTCCGGGCCGTAGATGGCCTCGCCCGCGGCGACGGCGCGGACGGCGCGGGCGATCTCCTCGGCGCCGGACTCCTTGAGCAGGTAGCCGCGGGCGCCGGCGCGCATGGCGGCGAACACCGAGTCGTCGTCGCGGAACATCGTGAGCACCAGCACGCCGATGCGCGGGCTGGTGCGGGTGATGGTGCGGGTGGCCTCGATGCCGTTGCCGCCGGGCATCTGCAGGTCCATCACGACCACGTCGGGCTGCAGTTCGGCGGCCAGCCGCACCGCGTCGGGGCCGTTCTCGGCCTCGGCGACCACCTCGACGCCGAGGGCCTGCAGCAGGCTCCGCAGGCCCTGCCGGTAGATCGGGTGGTCGTCGGTGATCAGCACCCGGATGGGCTCGCCGGTCCGCTCCGGCTCGGTCATCGTCGCGCTCCGCTCGCCTTCACTCGCCGGAAGGCCGATGGTAGTCGGGGACGGCCAGGGGGAGGCGGGCCGAGACGATGGTGCCCGCGCCCGGCCGCGAGGTGATGAGGCAGGTGCCGCCGACCTCGGCGGCCCACTCGCGCATCGCGGCGAGGCCGCCGCGGCGCCGCGGGCGGTGGTCGTCGGAGGCGTCCCGGGCGGCCTGGTCGGGCAGGCCGACGCCCGAGTCGGCGATCATCAGGTGCAGGGCGGCGTCCCGGTTCAGCAGCACCAGCACCGCGTCGGCGCGGGCGTGGGCGCGGACGTTCGCCAACGCCTCGCGCGCGATGCGGTAGGCGGCGACCTCCACCGCGGCGGGCAGGACCTCGGCGTCCTTGCCGAGGCCTTCCACCCGCACGTCGACGCGTTCGCAGCAGCCCGCGGCCAGCGCCTCGACCGCCCCGGCGAGGCCCAGGTCGTCCAGCGCGGGCGGACGCAGCCCGTGCGCCAGTTCCCGGATCTGGGCGACGGTCGTGGCCAGCCGGTCGCGCAGCTCCGACAGCAGCGGCGCGACGCGTTCGGGCTCTCCGTTCAGGGTGAGGCGGGCGGCGTCCAGGGAGACGGCCAGGCTGGCCAGGGTGGGGCCGAGCCCGTCGTGCAGGTCGTGCCGCAGCCGCCGCCGCTCCTCCTCGCGGGCGGCCAGGATGCGTTGGCGCGAGCGCTGCAGGTCGTGGGTGAGCCGGTGCAGGCGGGGGATGCTGGCCAGGTGCGCGGCCGCCGCACCGGCGGCGAACGCCGCGGCGAGGGCGGCGACGCGCCCCACTCCCGCCGCCATCACACCTCCTGCCGTCGTGCCCGTCGTCCCGGCGCCCGCGGACCGCGGAGGCAGAACCTCCGCGGTCAGCCTCGCGGGTGGGACGACCCGGCGTCAGGGGACCCGTGTCCCGATCCCGGCGGGATTTTCGGGTCAGCTCTCCACGTCCTTGCGCATGCGGCGCATCTGATCGGCGACGGTGCCGTAGGAGTAGCTGCGCGTGCCGCCCAGCGTCGTGGTGGTCTGCGGGGCGGGGGTGACCATCCCGAAGGTCTTCTTGGTCATCCACACGCAGCTGGCCGTCGAGTACGACAGGGAGCTGCCGGGCACGCTGGCGCGGATCGACGCGCAGACCGCCTCGCCGTCCCCGCCCGGGTCGGCCAGCGGGATCGTGATCACGGACACGCTGCCGGTGCCGACGGCGTTCATGGCGTTCCGGAAGTCGCTCTGCAGCCGGTCGGGGTCGAAGCTGCCGGTGCCGCCGATGAACAGGTACCGATCGGTGCCCGTGCCGTAGACCGCGGTCTTGATCTCGTCGACGTCCGAGCCGCCCAGCCTGCTCAGGCTCGACCGCTGGGCGCTGATCTGCGTGCCCAGCTGGCTCTCGGCGGAGTAGTTGCGGGTCAACCCGCCGGCCGTGGCCGGGGTGCTGATGGAGCTGGGACCGCCGCCGACCATGACGACGGCCACCACCACGACGGCGACCACCGCCACGGCCAGCACGGCGAGAAGCCCGATCACCAGGGGCGCGGAGGAGGACCGCCGCGGGGGCGGCGGCGCGTACGGTCCGGGCATCGGGCCGGGCGGGTAGCCGGGGGGTTGCGGGCCGGGCCCGTAGGGGATGCCTCCGCCGGGAGGGCCTCCCGGCGCGGGTGGGGGGTTCCAACCGCTCATGTCACTCCTCGAAGAGTCCGGACGGCGCGGACGTCCGCCCGCAGGGGGCTGATAGTTGGACGCATCACGAGGGCCGCGCGTTCTACCGTCCCGGGGCCCGTAGAATCTGGGCCCGTGACAACGCCCAGCACTGAGCGCGGCCGGACGGCCGCCCACGTCGATCTGCCCACCAAGTATCAACCGGCCGACGTCGAGGGCAGGCTCTACGAGCGCTGGGTATCGGCAGGGTACTTCGCCGCCGATCCGGCGCGGTACCCGGACCGACCGGCCTACTCGATCGTCATCCCGCCGCCCAACGTGACCGGGTCGCTGCACATGGGGCACGCCCTGGACCACTCCATCCAGGACGCGCTGGTGCGGCGCCGCCGCATGCAGGGCTACGAGACCGTGTGGGTGCCCGGCATGGACCACGCCGGGATCGCCACCCAGAACGTCGTGGAGCGGGAGCTGGCCAAGGAGGGCAAGTCCCGGCACGACCTGGGCCGCGAGGCGTTCGTGGAGCGGGTCTGGGCGTGGAAGGCCGAGTCCGGCGGCCGGATCCTCGGGCAGATGCGCCGCCTCGGCGACAGCGTGGACTGGGGCCGCGAGGCGTTCACCATGGACGAGGCCCGCGCCCGCGCCGTCCGCACGATCTTCAAGCGGCTGTTCGACGACGGTCTGATCTACCGGGCCGAGCGGATCATCAACTGGTGCCCGCGCTGCCTGACCGCGCTGTCGGACATCGAGGTCGAGCACGCCGAGCGCGAGGGCGAGCTCGTGTCGATCCGGTACGGGTCCGGCGAGGACGAGATCGTCGTGGCGACCACCCGGGCCGAGACGATGCTCGGCGACACCGCGGTGGCCGTGCACCCCGACGACGAGCGCTACCGGCACATGGTGGGCCGGGAGATCGAGCTGCCGCTGACCGGGCGGCGCATCCCGGTGGTGGCCGACGAGCACGTCGACCCGGAGTTCGGCACCGGCGCGGTGAAGGTCACCCCGGCGCACGACCCCAACGACTTCGAGATCGGGCGGCGGCACGATCTGCCCTCGCTGACGATCATGGACGAGCGCGGCGTCATCACCGCGCACGGCCCGTTCGAGGGCCTCGACCGGTTCGAGGCGCGGCCCGCCGTGGTGGCCGCGCTGCGCCAGCAGGGCCGGATCGTCAAGGAGGTCCGCCCGTACGTGCACTCGGTGGGGCACTGCCAGCGCTGCTCCACCGTCGTCGAGCCGCGGGTGTCGCTGCAGTGGTTCGTCAAGGTCGCGCCGCTGGCCAAGGCCGCCGGCGACGCCGTCCGCGAGGGCCGCGTGAAGATCCACCCGCCGGAGATGGCGGCCCGCTACTTCGAGTGGGTCGACAACATGCACGACTGGTGCATCAGCCGCCAGCTGTGGTGGGGGCACCGCATCCCGGTGTGGTACGGGCCGGACGGGCAGACGATGTGCCCGGGCCCGGACGAGGAGCCGCCCGCCGGGTGGACCCAGGACACCGACGTCCTCGACACCTGGTTCTCCTCGGCGCTGTGGCCGTTCTCCACCTTCGGCTGGCCGGAGCGCACCCCCGACCTGGAGCGCTTCTACCCGACGTCGGTGCTGGTCACCGGCTACGACATCCTGTTCTTCTGGGTCGCCCGGATGATGATGTTCGGGCTGTACGCGATGGACGGGGTCGAGCCGTTCAAGGTGATCGCGCTGCACGGCATGGTGCGCGACCAGCACGGCAAGAAGATGTCCAAGTCGTTCGGCAACGTCGTCGACCCGCTGGACTGGATCGACCGGTACGGCGCCGACGCCACCCGGTTCACGCTGCTGCGCGGCGCCAACCCCGGCGGCGACGTGCCGGTGGCCGACGAGTGGGCGCAGGGCTCGCGCAACTTCTGCAACAAGCTGTGGAACGCGACCCGGTTCGCGTTGATGAACGGCGCGCACGTGCGCGGCGAGCTGCCCTCCGAGGGGCTGACGACCGTCGACCGGTGGGTGCTGTCGCGGCTGCAGAAGGTGATCGCCGAGGTCGACGGGCACCTGGAGTCCTTCGAGTTCGCCAAGGCGTGCGAGACGCTGTACCACTTCGCGTGGGACGAGGTGTGCGACTGGTACGTCGAGCTGTCCAAGGTCCAGCTCGACGACCCCGCGACCGCCGAGTCCACGCGCCGCGTCCTCGGCGAGGTGCTGGACAACCTGCTGCGACTGCTGCACCCGGTCGTCCCGTTCGTCACCGAGGAGCTGTGGACGTCGCTGACGGGCCGGGAGACGATCGTGCGGGCCGAGTGGCCGCAGCCGGACCGGGCGCGGCGCGACGAGGACGCCGAGGCGCTGGTGGCGTCGCTGCAGCGGCTGGTCACCGAGGTCCGGCGGTTCCGTGCCGACCAGGGCCTCAAGCCGGGGCAGCGGGTCGCCGCCGCCCTGGAGTGGGGCGAGTCGCCGCTGGCCGCCCACGAGCCGGGCGTGCGGATGCTGCTGCGCCTGGACGCGCCGGGCGAGGGCTTCTCGGCCACCGCGTCGCTGCCGGTGGAGGGCGTGACCGTCCGGCTGGACACCCACGGGGCCATCGACGTGGCCGCCGAGCGCAAGCGCCTGGAGAAGGACCTGGCCAACGCCCGCAAGGAGGCCGAGCAGGCCCGCCGCAAGCTCGGCAACGAGTCGTTCGTCGCCAAGGCGCCCGAGGCCGTGGTCGCCAAGACCCGCGACCGGCTCAGCCAGGCCGAGGCCGAGATCGCGCGTCTGGAGGCGCAGCTGGCCGCGCTGCCCGCCGCCTGAGGCGCCGCCCGCGGACGGGACGCGACGCCGGGCCGGGTGTGCCGAACGCGGGGCGCGCCCGGCCCGGCGGCGTTACCATCCCGTGTGATCGTTGTGGTGATCCGCGTACTTCGGGGCTGGATGTGACTGTCGGGAGGGTCGTTGGCTGAATCGCCGCATCGCTCCGATGCGTCGGATGAGGCGGGTGACGGTTCGGTCCCCGCGTCCCCTCCTCCCGTGGGAGCGTCCGCCCCTCCCGTGGCGTCCGCCGTCCCCACCACGGCCGTCGACATGGAGATGCCCGCTCTCGACGGCGCGGCGGCGGGCCCGGCGCCGACGAGACCGGAGCCCGCCGTGGCGCCCCCGGCCCAACCGTGGTGGATGCAGGCGCCCGCCGAGGCGGGCACCGGTCCCCAGCGCGTTCCCGATCTGGCCGGGACGGCCGAAGACGTCTCGACCGGCCCGCACGCCATTCCCATGGCGCACGGGGCGTCGGTGACGTCCGGCGCGCACCCCGCGGTGACGTCCGGTCCGCACCCGGCGGTGACGACGGGCGGGCACGGCGCCGTGACGTCCGGCGCGCATCCCGTGGTGTCGACGGGGCCGCAGCCCGCCGCGGCGCAGGCGAAAGGGCGCACGGCGCGCCGCGCCGGCGTGATCCTGGCGTTGGCCGCGGCCGTCGGGATCGTGGCCGCACTGGGCGTCGGGGCGTTCATGCTGAACTCGGGCGGCGGCACCGCGCAGCGCACCGGCGGGCAGAAGGCCCCCAAGCACCGCGTCACGGCGGCGGCGTCCGCGGGCGGCCTCCAGCGCGCTCCCGGCCTGCCCGCCGCCAGCGCGGCCTACCCGTTCATCGCGGCGGCGGTGCGCGCGGGCGGCGCGGAGCGGCCGGGCAACGTGTCGGCCGTGTACGCCGATCTGCCGGCGCGCACGCAGAACGTGGTGTTCATCGGCGGCACCGGCCAGATCGGCGATCCCGCCGCGTTCCTGCGCAAGGCCCGCCCCAGCACCGTGCTCACGACGCGGGAGGTGCGGCCGGGGCGGGGCGGCGGCCGCGGCATGTGCGGCACGTTCGCCGTCCTGTCCGACGTGCACGTGTACTGCTCGTGGGCGACGCCGTCCTCGTTCGGGTTCGTGGCGTCCAACCTGCCGACCGTGGGCGACGAGATCCCCCGGATGGCCGAGCTGATGCGCCGCATGCGCGCCGACCTGGAGAAGTGATCAGCCGGCGGTGAAGAGCCGCTCGGTGTCGGCGTCCACCAGGTCGAGCACGAGGCCGACGAAGTAGACGGTGCCGACGGCGACGACGCGCCGCCCCAGGGCCGCGACGCGCCGGCGGGTGAGGGCGGACGCGTCGATCACCGTCCAGTGCGGCGGGAGCGGCCGGGTGAACCGCAGGTGCGCGTAAGGCAGCCGCACGAACGTGACCGGCAGCGATCCGAGCGCGGCCGCGGCGCCGTCCAGGTCCTTGTGGTCGGGCAGGCAGACCAGGGCGTGGTCGATTCCGCCCCAGCGGGCGCGCGCGGCGTCCACGGCGGCGGCGACGCCGACGCCGTCGATCGCCGCGTCGGCCAGGACGTCGGTGTCCGCGCCGGGCAGCCGGTGCCACGACAGGCGGCCCGGCAGCCGCACCGACGCCAGGACGTCGCGCAGCCGCGTCCGCGGCGGCCCGGGCGCGCCGACCGCCCGCAGCAGCCGCAGCCCGGCCGCGACGCCGACCAGGGCGCTCACGCGTCCCAGCCCGTCCGGCAGCGCCGCGGCGGGCGCGTCGACGCCGTCCCCGGTCATGTACTCGACGGCGGCGCCCCCGCCGGTGCGTGCGGCCACCACGCCGTCCAGCACCTCGGCGACCGCGGGCTCCTGTGGCGCCGACACGACCGCCCGCGTGCCCGGGGCGACCGCCCCCGCCTTCTCGGCGGCGATCGCCTCGACCGTGTCGCCGAGCACGCCCAGGTGCTCCCCGAAGATCGGGGTGATCGCGACGACCGCCGGGGCGAACAGCGCCGCCTCGTCAGACCGCCCGCCCATGGCCGCCTCCAGCACCAGCGCGTCCGCGCCCGCCTCGTGCGCGTGCACCGCGCCCGCGATCGTGAACAGTCCGGCGGGGGACAGGTAGCCGCGGTCGGGAGGCGGCATCCGGCGCAACGCCTCCTCGAGCCGGGCGGCGAGCGCGCCCAAGACGTCGACGTCGACGGCGCGGCCGTCCACCCGGATGCGGTCGGTGTTGCCGCGCAGCCCGGGGCTCGTCACCGTGCAGACCCGCCACCCCGCGGCGGCCAGGCAGGCGGACGCGTACGTCGCCGCCGTGCCCTTCCCTTTCGAGCCCACCACCGCCAGCACCGGAGCCCGCGGGGCGCCCACGCCCAGGAGGTCGGCGACCCGGCGCGCCCTGGCCACGTCCCGCGTCTGCCCGGGACGGCGCGCGCGCCACTCGCGGAAGAACACCTCCTCGGCGTCCGCCGCCCCTTCCGACCGCGCCATGGCGTCCATGCTCCCACCGGGGACTCCCACCGGGGACCGGGGGCGCCGCGCGCGCGGGCGGCGATAGGCTGCAAAGGTCAGTCGACGCAGCATGGAGCATCGTGAACCTGGTGGAAGAGCCGTCCGACTACCGTGCCGCCGTCCGGGAGATCATGGGCCGCGGCGTCGAGTGGGAGATCGAACCGTCCCTCGACCGCATGCGCGATCTGGTCGACGTGCTGGGGGAGCCGCAGCGCGCCTACCCGGTGATCCACGTCACCGGCACCAACGGCAAGACCAGCACCGCCCGCCTGATCGAGACGCTGCTGCGCGAGCGCGGACTGCGCACCGGCCTGTTCACCAGCCCGGAGCTGAGCGCCCTGCACGAGCGGATCGCCGTGGACGGGGAGCCGATCGGCGAGCAGCGCTTCGTCGAGGTGCTGCGGGACGTGCTGCCGTACGTGCGGCTGGTGGACGACAAGCACCGGGGCGTGCGGGTGTCGTTCTTCGAGGTCCTGACCGCCATGGCGTTCGCGGCGTTCGCCGACGCGCCGGTGGACGTCGCCGTGGTCGAGGTCGGCATGGGCGGCTCCTGGGACGCCACCAACGTCGCCGACGGCGACGTGGCCGTCGTCACCCCCATCGGGCTGGACCACACCCGCCACCTCGGCCAGACGATCGAGCGGATCGCGGCGGAGAAGGCGGGGATCATCAAGCCGGGCGCGGTGGCGGTGCTGGCCCAGCAGTCGCTGCCCGCCGCCGAGGTGCTGCTGCGCCGCGTGGCCGAGACCGGCGCCGTGGCGGCCCGCGAGGGCATCGAGTTCGGCGTGCTGCACCGGGACGTCGCGGTCGGCGGCCAGCAGCTGCGGCTGCGCGGCCTGCACGGCACCTACGACGAGATCTTCCTGCCCCTGTTCGGCGCGCACCAGGCGGGCAACGCGGCCGTCGCGCTGGCCGCCGTCGAGGCGTTCGCGTCCGGCGCGCCCTCCCGCGGCCAGGCCGGCCTGGAGGCGGCCACCCGCATCGCCGCCGGGGACGACTACGCGGGCGGCGAGGAGGGGCAGCTCGACCCGGCGCTCGTGCGCAGCGGGTTCGCCAAGGCCACCTCCCCGGGTCGGCTGGAGGTGGCGCGCACCGGCCCGACCGTCCTGCTGGACGTGGCGCACAACCCCGCGGGCATGGCCGCGACGGTGGAGGCGATCCACGAGTCCTTCGCCTTCAGCCGCCTGGTCGGCGTCGTGGCCGTGGCCGCCGACAAGGACGTGCCCGGCGTGCTCGACCAGCTCGAACCGGTGCTGGCCGAAGTCGTCGTCACGCGCAACTCCTCGCCCCGCTCCATGGCCCCCGAGGAGCTGGCGGAGGTGGCCGAAGGGATCTTCGGCGCCGAGCGCGTCCACCTCGTGCCGCGCCTGGACGACGCCATCGACCGCGCCATCGGCCTGGCCGAGGAGACCGGCGAGTACGCGGGCGCGGGCGTGCTGATCACCGGCTCGGTGGTCACCGTCGGCGACGCCCGCACCCTCCTGCGCGTCGGCGCCCCCGGCGGCGCGTCGGCGGCCGGCGGATGACGGGCCGGGGGACGAGCCGGGCGGTAGGTCCGGCGACGGGACTGACGACGGGTCGGGTGACGAGCGGGGTGACGCGATGAGAAGGATGCTGGCGACGATCCTGACCTGCGAGGCGATCGTGATCGCGCTGGCCATCCCCGTGGCCGTCGCGGTGCTGGGCGTGGACGGCGCGGTGGCCGGGGCGGTGTGCGGCGGGCTGGCCGGGCTGTGCGTGGTGCTGGCCGGGCTGCTGCGCTTCGGATGGGCGGTGCCCGCGGGCGGCGTCCTGCAGGTCCTCATCATCGCCACCGGTTTCATGGTGCCGACGATGTTCTTCCTCGGCGCGCTGTTCGGCGCGTTGTGGGTCACCGCCATTTGGCTCGGACGCAAGGCGGAGAACGCCGGGGCGCGTTAAATTCGGGGCGACGGCACGTCAGTCGGCCGCCGAATTTCGACCATTTCGAGTTTACGTCCTATTCCGGCGTCTCGGGCCCCGGAAAAGGCGTTCGGCGGGCGACCAACTCCGAAGGGGGAAGGCCGTGTCCGCCGAATCGTCCGCCGAATCGTCCTCCGAAGCGCCGCGCGACCCGCACGCCGAACCGGACCCCGCCGCCGGACACGGCGCGCCCGCGTCCGGCCCCGAGCGTCCCGTCGCCGCCCGGCCGCCCGCCCCGCGGCGACCGCTCGACGCCGCCGAGCCTGCGCCCGCGGGCCGCCGCGGCCGCCGCGCGCGGTCCGGCCTGCGGACGGCGGCCGTGATGGCGGTGACCGTGACCGCGCTGCCCGCCGCGGCGCTCACGCTGCCCGACGCCGGCCAGGGCGTGCTCGACGCCGCCCGCGACGAGCTGGGCCTGGACGACGCCGGCACCGTCGGGCTGGTGCGCGCCGTCGGCGCCACGCTGCCCGCGCTGCTGGTCGCCGTGCCGGCGGCCGCCGTGGCCGTCCGCCGCCTGCCCGCGCGCGCCGTGCTGCTGGCCGGGCTGCTCTGCCTGCTGGGCGGGCTGGTCGCGAGCCGGTACGCGGACTCGGTCCCGTCCGTCGCGGCGGCCCGCGCGGCGCAGGGCGTCGGCGCCGGCGTCACGCTGCCCGCCACGCTCGTCCTGGTGCTGGAGCGCCGCCGCGCCCTGCCGGTCGCGCTGTGGGCGGGGACGCTCGCGGCGGTGCTCCTGGCCGCCCTGCCCGCGGCGCTGCGCGCCGCGCCGCGTCCCGACCCCGCCACCGGCGCCGTCGAATGGCGGACGGCGTTCGCCCCGTACCCGCAGGCGGCGGCGCTGGCGCTGGGGGCCGCGCTGCTCTTCCTGCTCGTGGGGGGCGCCGCCCCGGCGGGCGGACTGCCCGCCGCGCGGACCGCCGAGCGGGGGCAGCTGCTGCTCCCCGCGGTCCCGGCGGCCGGCCTCGGCTTCCTCGCCCTGGTGGCCGCTCACGGGTGGTCGCCCGGCGGGCAGCTGGTCGTCGCGGGCGCCGCGGTCGCGACGCTGGTCGGCCTGGCTGTCGTCGGCAGCCGCGACGCCATCGTCGGCAGCCCGCTGGGCTGCGCGGTCGTCATGGTCGCCGTGGGCCTGCTGGCGTACCCGGTGACCGGTCCGCTGTCCGGGCTGGCGCAGCGCGCCGCGGGGGAGGGCGCCGTCCCGTCGGCGCTGCCGTTCGCGGCGGCCGCCTGCGCCGCCGTGGCGGGGGCGCTGTGCACCGTCCGCCTGTCGCGGGAGGGCGCCCAGGGGGCGGTCCTCGGCGGCTTCGGGCTGGTGGTCATCGCCGTCCTGCTCACCCTGGCCGCGAACGGCACCGGGGACCGCTGGACGCTCACGGCGTGCCTGGTCCCGCTGGGCGCGGGACTGGGCACGGCGCTGGCCGCGTCCATGCGCGAGGCGACCGCCGGAGCCGCGCTGTACGGGCTGGCGCTGTGCCCGCCCGCACTGCTCAGCGGGCAGCTCATCGCGCTGTCGCTGCAGGCGGGCCACTGGCAGCGGACGCATCCGCAATCGGCGGCGCAGCAGCTGCAGGCGCTGACCGCCGGATACCGCGCCTGGCTGGTCGCCGCCGGGGTCCTCACCGTCGCCCTGGCCGCCGTCAGCCGGCGGGCCTCGTCCGGAGCGACGAGGCGAGTGTGACGGTCAGGACCTCGGGGAGAGCGGCGTCCCCCTGCGCGGTGTGCGGGGCGACGCGCGTCCGCCCGGGGACGGGACCGCGACGGTTCCAGAGGGCGGGGACCGGTAAGCTTCGCGCGAAGCAGTGGTGTGCAGGCCCGTGAGGCCCGGCCCCCCTTCGCGAGGACGCCCGCGACACGGCGTCCCCACCCCAATCCGCATGCATGAGGAGTGAACCACTCGTGTCCGAGCGCACTCTTGTCCTGGTCAAGCCCGACGGCGTCCGCCGCGGAGTCATCGGCGAGGTCATCTCGCGCATCGAGCGCAAGGGCCTGAAGATCGTGGCGATGGACCTGCGCACGCTGCCGCGGGAGACGGCCGAGGCGCACTACCAGGAGCACGCCGCCAAGCCGTTCTTCGGCGAGCTGGTGGACTTCATCACCGGCGGGCCGCTGGTGGCGATGGTGGTCGAGGGGCCGCGCGCGGTCGAGGCGTTCCGCGCGCTGGCCGGCGCGACCGACCCGGTGAAGGCCGCGCCCGGCACCATCCGCGGCGACTTCGCCCTGGAGATCGGCGAGAACATCGTGCACGGCTCCGACTCGCCCGAGTCGGCCGAGCGGGAGATCAAGCTGTTCTTCCCCGACCTGGGCTGAACGCCCCGGACGGGGTCGTCGGGGCCACGCCGACACGCGCGGGCCGGGGATCACCCGGCCCGCGTTCGCTTTAACGATAACTGCCTGCTCGACGCCGGTTTTTTGATCGACTCGCGGCGCTGGGGTGCCTGCCTGGCCCCGCTTCGTCGCGTTACGATAGGGACGCCGCTCTAGACGCCCGCCGACTATCGAAGGGCTCCCTTTCTTCATGGGTAACAAGCTGTCGTTTCTCGGCCGTGACATGGCGGTCGACCTTGGGACCGCCAACACTCTGGTATACGTGCGCGGGCGCGGCATCGTCCTGAACGAACCGTCCGTGGTCGCCATCAACACCAATACCGGCAAGATCGTGGCGGTGGGCATCGAGGCGAAACGGATGATCGGCCGCACCCCGGGCAACATCGTCGCGGTGCGTCCGCTCAAGGACGGCGTGATCGCCGACTTCGACGTCACCGAGCGGATGCTGCGCTACTTCATCCAGAAGGTGCACAAGCGCCGGCACTTCGCCAAGCCCCGCATCGTGGTGGCGGTGCCGAGCGGCATCACCGGGGTGGAGCAGCGCGCCGTCAAGGAGGCCGGCTACCAGGCCGGCGCCCGGCGGGTCTACATCATCGAGGAGCCGATGGCCGCCGCGATCGGCGCGGGCCTGCCGGTGTACGAGCCGACCGGCAACATGGTGGTCGACATCGGCGGCGGCACCACCGAGGTCGCCATCATCTCGCTGGGCGGCATCGTGACCAGCCAGTCGGTCCGGGTCGGCGGCGACGAGCTGGACCAGGCGATCATCTCCTTCTCCAAGAAGGAGTACTCGCTGATGCTCGGCGAGCGCACCGCCGAGGAGATCAAGATGGCGATCGGGTCGGCGCACCCGGGCGGCGAGGACGAGCCGCACGCCGAGATCCGCGGACGCGACCTGGTCAGCGGCCTGCCCAAGACCGTGGTGATCTCCGCGGAGGAGGTGCGGCGCGCCATCGAGGAGCCGGTCAACGCCATCGTCGACGCGGTCAAGACCACCCTCGACAAGTGCCCGCCCGAGCTGTCGGGCGACATCATGGACCGCGGCATCGCCCTCACCGGCGGCGGCGCCCTGCTCAAGCACCTCGACGAGCGGCTGCGCGAGGAGACCGGGATGCCCATCCATCTGGTGGAC
This sequence comes from Actinomadura viridilutea, assembly GCA_003001795.1. Taxonomy (GTDB): domain Bacteria; phylum Actinomycetota; class Actinomycetes; order Streptosporangiales; family Streptosporangiaceae; genus Spirillospora; species Spirillospora viridilutea. The sequence goes on from PVNI01000010.1 coordinate 189,651, forward strand.
AACCCGCTCGACTCGGTGGTGCTGGGCACCGGCAAGTGCGTGGAGGACTTCGAGTCGCTGCGCCAGGTGCTGGTCCCCGAACCGCGTCACTGAGCGGGGCGCGCGAGTTCCGTGTGGGGGGACGACGCCCCCCACACCCCCCGCGAGACGGAAACGGGAGGTCGGTGGGTGAAGGACACCCGGCGGACCCGTTGGGTCCTCGGCGTGCTGCTGGCGGTCGCGCTGACCATGATCACAGTGGACTACCGCGGCGGGCAGCGTTCCCCGCTGGCGGGCCTGCGCGCGCTGGGCGCGGCGGTGTTCGGCCCGGTGGAGCGGGCCTCGGCGTCGGTGGTGCGGCCGGTCGGCAACACCGTCGACGCGATCACCGACGCGCCCGGGGAGCGCCGCCGCGCCGACCGGCTGGAGCGCGAGAACCAGCGGCTGCGCGAGCAGCTGCGCGCCGGCCGCCTCGACGCCTCCCGGTACGAGCAGCTGCACCGGCTGCTCGGCTCCGCGGGCATCGGCGGCTACAAGATCGTGGCGGCGCAGGTGATCTCGGCCGGGCAGGGCTTCGAGGAGACCGTCACCATCGACGTCGGCAGCCGCGACGGCGTGCGCCGCGACATGACGGTGATGAGCGCCGACGGCCTGGTCGGACGGGTCACCCGGGTCGGTCCGGCCACCTCCACGGTGCTGCTGGCCACCGACGTGACCTCCTCGGTCGGCGCCCGCCTGGAGGACAGCCGCGAGATCGGGATCGTCCAGGGGCGGGGCCGCCGCGGCCTCAGCGCGGGCGACGACGCGCCGCTGAAGTTCCAGATGCTCAACGCCAACGCCCCGCTGCGCCCCGGGCAGCGGCTGGTGACCCTCGGCTCGCAGGGCGAACGCCCCTACGTGCCGGGCGTGCCGATCGGGACGGTCGAACGCATCGACAAGCCCGAGGGCGGCCTGACCCGCACCGCCTATGTGCGTCCGTTCGTGCGGTTCAGCAGCCTGGACGTGGTCGCGGTGGTGGTCGCGCCGCCCAAGACCGACCCGCGCGACGCGGTGCTGCCGCCCAAGCCGAAGCCCACGCCGACGCCCACCCCCACGTCCACGTCCACCGCGACGCCGTTCGCGACGCGCGGCGGGACCCCCGGCGGGACGCCGACCCCGCTCGCCTCGCCGGGAGCCGACCCGACGGACGCCGAGAGCACCCCGGGCCGGCGCGGCGGCGAGGAGCCGTCGCGCCGGCCCGGGGTGGACCCGTCCGCCACGACCACCTCGGAGGGGTGACGTGGTGCGCGCACCCATGCCCGGCCAGTCCGAGCCGTCGACGACCGGACGGGGCGTCATCGCCGCCCTGGTCATCGCCGTCGCGCTGATCCTTCAGGTGTCGGTGGCCAACCGGCTGCCGCTGCCCGGCGACGTGACGCCGGATCTGGTGCTGCTGGCGGTGGTGGCGCTGGCGCTCGTCAACGGCTCGCTCACCGGAGTGGTCGCCGGGTTCTGCGCCGGGCTCGCCGCCGACATCATCCCGCCCGCCGACCACACCCTCGGCCGGTACGCCCTGGTGTACTGCCTGATCGGATACGTGTGCGGGATGGCCGCCGCCGAGCTGGACCGGCAGACGTTCGTGCCGTTCATGGCCGTGGCCGTCGGCGCGCTGGCCGGGACGGTGCTGTACGCGCTGACCGGCATGCTGCTGGCCGACCCGCGCGCCGCGTGGGAGGTGGCGGCGCGGATCGTGCCGCTGCAGGTGTTCTATGACGTGCTGGCGAGTCCGTTCGTCGTGTGGGCGGTGCTGCGGGTGACCCGCCGCTACGAGCGGCCCGACCGCGGCCGCGACCGGTTCGCGGTGCCCGCCGCCGCCCGCTACCGCGCGATGTCGGGGCGGGGCGGCGGGCTGTGAACACGCGCACGCACTTCCGGCTGATGGTCCTGTACGTCCTGGTGGCGGCCATGCTGCTGGTGCTGATGGGCCGCCTGTGGACGATGCAGGTGCTCGACGGGGAGCGCTACCGGCAGGTCGCCGCGCAGAACCGCACCCGCGACATCGTGGTGCCCGCCATCCGCGGCATGATCCTGGACGACAAGGGCCGCCCGCTGGTGCGCAACCGGACCGCGCTGGTGGTGTCGGTGGACCGCACGACGCTGATGCGGCAGAAGGACCGGGGCGAGGCGGTGCTCAAGCGGCTCGCCGGGGTGCTCGGCATCACCTACGACGAGCTGCAGAAGCGGATCCGGCTGTGCGCGCCCGGCATCCGGCGCCCCTGCTGGCCGGGCTCGCCGTTCCAGCCGATCCCGGTGGACGACCGCGTCGACCCCAAGCGGGCGCTGCAGATCATGGAGCGGCAGGAGGAGTTCCCCGGCGTGACGGCGCAGTTCCAGGCCGTCCGCGAGTACCCCGAGCCGGAGGGCGCCAACGCCGCGCAGGCCCTCGGCTACCTGCAGCCGATCACCCAGGAGGAGCTGGACAAGCGCAAGGGCATCAAGGTCACCGGCTACAGCGGGGTCGACCTGGTCGGCCGGGACGGCCTGGAGGCCGCCTACGACGCCGACCTGCGCGGCCGTCCGGGCGTGCGGCGGGTGCTGGTGGACAGCCAGGGCCGGGTCACCGGCACCGCGTTCGAGCGGCCCGCCGAGCCCGGCGGGCACCTGGTCACCAGCATCGACGCCAAGGTGCAGGGCGCGGCCGAGCGGGCGCTGCGCAACGCGATGAAGAGCGCCCGCTCGCAGGGCCACCCGGCCGACGCGGCCGCCGCCGTGGTGCTGGACGTGCAGACCGGCAAGGTGGTGGCGCTGGCGAGCCTGCCCACCTACGACCCGTCCGTGTGGACCGGCGGCATCTCCCAGGAGGAGTACGACGCGCTGCTCGGCAAGAAGCGGGGCGAGCCGCTGATCTCCCGCGCCACCCAGGGCCAGTTCGCGCCCGGCTCCACGTTCAAGATCTCCTCGTTGGCCGCGGCGGTGGCCGACGGCTACCCCCTCAACGGCATCTATCCGTGCCCGGGCTCGTACAACGTGGGCAGCCGCGCCTTCCGCAACTTCGAGGGGCAGGGGCACGGCGACATGAACCTGCACAGGGCGCTGGTGGTGTCCTGCGACACGATCTTCTACAAGTTCGCCTACGAGCAGTGGCTGCGCGACGGCGGCATGAAGCCGCGCGCCCACCCCAAGGACCCGATGGTCGCCATGGCGCGCAAGTGGGGGTTCGGCAGCCGCACCGGCATCGACCTGCCCGGCGAGAGCACCGGGCGCATCCCCGACCGGGGGTGGAAGCGCCGCTACTGGGAGGCCACCCGTGAGGCCTCCTGCAAGGCCGCCAAGCAGGGCTACCCGAACCTGGAGCGCACCGATCCCGGGCGCGCCGCGTACCTGAAGGCGATCGCCGCGGAGAACTGCGCCGAGGGCTACGTGTGGCGGGCCGGCGACGCCGCGAACTTCTCCGTCGGACAGGGCGACGTGCTGGTGACGCCGCTGCAGCTGGCCCGCGCGTACGCCGCGGTCGCCAACGGCGGACGGCTCGTCACGCCGCACCTGGGCGTGGCCGTGGTCCGCTCGGACGGCTCGGTCGTCCGCCGCATCCCCACGCCGCCGTCCAAGAAGCTCGACGTCGACCGCAAGGTGCTGGAGTACATGCGCAAGGCGCTGGCCGACGTCACCAAGGAGGGCACCGCGGCCGGGGCCTTCAGCGGCTTCGACCTCAAGAAGGTGCACGTGGCGGGCAAGACCGGCACCGCGGAGGTCTACGGCAAGCACGACACCTCCTGGTTCGCCTCCTTCGCCCCGGTGGACAAGCCCCGGTTCGCGGTGGTGGCGATGATCTCGCAGGGCGGCACGGGCGCCTCGGCCGCCGCGCCCGCCGTCCGGGAGATCTACGAGGCGATCTACGGGCTGAAGAAGGGCGCCAAGCCCGCGCTGGAGGACGGCGAGCTGCCCAAGGAGCTGCCCAAGCCCCCCGTGGGGTCGGGCGTGATCGGCGCGGGCTCCGACGCGCAGCCGAGCGCCGCCCCGACCGCGTCCCCGGAGGCGTCGCTCGACGCGGCGCCCGACGGGTCGCCCGAGGCGTCGCCGGACGGCGCGCCCAACACCGTGCTGACCGACGGGCCGGAGCTGCCGCCGAGCACCGCGCCGCGGACCGAGGCGACCGGCGCGTCGCCGAGGACGGCGCGATGATCGGCGGATTGGGCTCGGGCGGCGCCGGGGCGGGCCTGGGCACGGTCGAGGGGTACGGCGACCGCACCGTGTGGCGGCGCCGCCTCGCGGGCCTGCGCCGCCTCGACTGGATGCTGGTGCTGGCCGTGGTGGCGCTGTCGGTGCTCGGCGCGCTGCTGGTGCGGTCGGCCACGGTGCCGCTGCTGACCGAGCAGGGCAAGGATCCCGAGAGCTTCTTCCACCGGCACCTGTTCAACCTGATGATCGGGTTCGTGCTGGGCGGCGTGGTGGCGCTGCTGGACTACCGGCTGCTGCGCGCGTACGCGCCGATCCTGTACGTGCTGTCCTGCGTCGGCCTGGTCGCGGTGCTGTCCCCGCTGGGCGAGACAATCAACGGGTCGCACTCGTGGATCGTGCTCGGCGGCGGGTTCCAGGTGCAGCCGTCGGAGTTCGCCAAGGTGGGCCTGGTGGTGCTGCTGGCGATGCTGCTCGGCGAGCCGCGCGACGGCGAGGTCGGCCCCGGCCACAAGGACATCCTGTGGGCGCTGGGACTGGCGGGGCTGCCCGCGGCGTTGGTCATGGGCCAGCCCGACCTGGGCACGACGCTGGTGTTCGGCGCGGTGGTGCTGGGCATGCTGGCGATCTCCGGGGTGCGCAAGCGCTGGCTGGCCGGGCTGGTCGGCGGCGGGGTGCTGGCCGCGTTCCTGGTGTTCTTCTTCGGGCTGCTCAAGCCGTACCAGGTCGCCCGGTTCACCGCCTTCCTGGACCCCTCGCACGACCCGCGCGGCGCGGGGTACAACGCCCAGCAGGCCAAGATCGCCGTGGGGTCGGGCGGCGTGTTCGGCAAGGGCCTGTTCCACGGCGAGCAGACCGGCGGCCACTTCGTCCCCGAGCAGCAGACCGACTTCATCTTCACCGTGGCCGGCGAGGAGCTCGGCTTCATCGGGGCGGGCGCGATCGTCGTGCTGCTCGGCGTGGTGCTGTGGCGGGCCCTGCGCATCGCCACCCAGGCCGCCGACCTGTTCGGCACGCTGGTGGCCAGCGGGGTGGTGTGCTGGCTGGCGTTCCAGTCGTTCGAGAACATCGGCATGACGCTGGGCATCATGCCGATCACCGGCCTGCCGCTGCCGTTCGTGTCCTACGGCGGCTCGGCCACGTTCGCCAACATGATCGCTCTGGGGCTGCTGCAGGCCGTCCACCTGAGACGCAACCCCTTCGATTAGCGGACCGGCGCCGCGTCACGGGCCGGTAGGCTGAAAAACCTGCGAACACAAGCCTGATCCCGCGTCCGCGTCATCGGAGGGGCACCGTCATGCCGGTCGAGTCGATCTTCCCGCGTCTGGAGCCGCTGCTCCCGCGCGTGCAGAAGCCGATTCAGTACGTGGGCGGCGAGCTGAACTCGCAGGTCAAGGACTGGGACGAGGCCGAGGTGCGCTGGGCGCTGATGTACCCGGACGCCTACGAGGTGGGGCTGCCCAACCAGGGCGTGCAGATCCTCTACGAGCTGCTCAACGAGCAGGAGGGCGTGCTCGCCGAGCGCACCTACTCGGTGTGGCCGGACCTGGAGAAGCTGATGCGCGAGCACGGCGTCCCCCAGTTCACCGTGGACGCGCACCGCCCGGTCGCCGCGTTCGACCTGCTGGGCGTGAGCTTCCCGACCGAGCTCGGCTACACCAACCTGCTGACCGCGCTGGACCTGGCGGGCATTCCGCTGGAGGCGGCCGAGCGCGGCGACGAGCACCCGATCGTGATCGCGGGCGGGCACGCCGCGTTCAACCCCGAGCCGATCGCCGACTTCCTCGACGCGGCCGTGCTCGGCGACGGCGAGGAGGTCGTCCTGGCGATCACCGAGGTGGTCCGGGAGTGGAAGGCCGAGGGCCGTCCCGGCGGCCGCGACGAGCTGCTGCTGCGGCTGGCGTCGTCCGGCGGCGTGTACGTGCCGAAGTTCTACGACGTCACCTACCTGCCGGACGGCCGGATCCAGCGGGTGGCGCCCAACCGGCCGGGCGTGCCGTGGCGGATCGCCAAGCACACCGTCATGGACCTGGACGAGTGGCCGTACCCGCGCAAGCCGCTGGTGCCGCTCGCCGAGACCGTGCACGAGCGCTACAGCGTGGAGATCTTCCGCGGCTGCACCCGCGGCTGCCGGTTCTGCCAGGCCGGCATGATCACCCGCCCGGTGCGCGAGCGGTCGATCACCACCATCGGCGAGATGGTGCGGACCGGCCTGGAGGAGAGCGGGTTCTCCGAGGTGGGGCTGCTCAGCCTGTCCAGCGCCGACCACAGCGAGATCGGCGAGATCACCAAGGGGCTGGCCGACCGGTACGAGGGCACCAACACCTCGCTGTCGCTGCCGTCGACCCGCGTGGACGCGTTCAACGTCACGCTCGCCAACGAGCTGTCGCGCAACGGCCGGCGGACCGGTCTGACGTTCGCGCCCGAGGGCGGCTCGGAGCGGATGCGCAAGGTGATCAACAAGATGGTCACCGAGGAGGACCTCATCCGCACGGTGACCACCGCGTACGAGAACGGCTGGCGGCAGGTCAAGCTGTACTTCATGTGCGGGCTGCCGACCGAGGAGGACGAGGACGTCCTGGCCATCGCCGACATGGCCCGCCGGGTGATCCAGGCGGGCCGGGAGGCCACCGGCCGCCGCGACATCCGCTGCACCGTCTCGATCGGCGCGTTCGTGCCCAAGCCGCACACCCCGTTCCAGTGGGCCGCGCAGTGCGACCACGAGACGGTCGACCGGCGCCTGCACGCCCTGCGCGAAACGCTGCGCAAGGACAAGGAGTACGGCCGGGCGATCGGCCTGCGCTACCACGAGGGCAAGCCGTCGATCATCGAGGGCCTGCTGTCGCGCGGCGACCGCCGGGTCGGCAAGGTCATCCGCGCGGTCTGGGAGGACGGCGGCCGCTTCGACGGGTGGAGCGAGCACTTCTCCTACGACCGCTGGGTGGCCTGCGCCGAGAAGGCCCTGGCGGACGAGCCGGTCGACATCGACTGGTACACCACCCGCGAACGCGACGAGGTCGAGGTGCTGCCCTGGGACCACCTCGACGCGGGCCTGGACCGCGAGTGGCTGTGGCAGGACTGGCAGGACGCCCTCGACGAGACCGAGGTCGAGGACTGCCGCTGGACTCCCTGCTACGACTGCGGCGTCTGCCCCACCATGGGCACCGAGATCCAGATCGGTCCCACCGGCCGCAAGCTCCTCCCGCTCACCGTCGTCTGACGGGCCGCGGGGCGTGCGCGCCCGGGCGCCGTCCGGCCCCGCCGGGACGCGGCGTCCGGGCGCGAACCGCCGGGCTCCGGCGCTGAGACGGCGCGGGAAGGCAGCGGTCAGGCCGCCCGGAGGGCCGGTAGGCGGATGTCGGCGGCCGGCGCGGGCGAAAGAGGGGGCCAGGGGCCCGTACTCTATAGGTAGACGTTTTCGACTCGAAGCGAGTAGGAAGGACTGGAGCCCTGGCACCCCAGCCGGAGGGTCCCGCGCCGGCCCCCGTGGTCCAGCGTCTGCGCGTGCGGTACGCCAAGCGCGGCAGGATGCGGTTCACCAGCCACCGCGACATCTCCCGGGCCGTGGAACGCGCCGTGCGGCGCGCCGGGATCCCTGTCGCGTTCAGCGCGGGATTCACCCCGCACCCGAAGATCTCGTACGCGGGTGCGGCGGCGACCGGGGTGGCCAGTGAGGCCGAATACCTCGAACTCGGGCTGACCGAGACCCGCGACCCTGCGCGGGTCCGCAGCGATCTGGACGCCGCCCTGCCCGTCGGCTTGGACGTCCTCGACGTCGTGGAGGCCCGGCCGCAGGCCCACACGGGGGAGGCGCAGGCCGCCAAGCCCGCCGCGCTGGCCGACCGGCTGGAGGCGTCGCTGTGGCAGGTGCGGCTGGACGGCGTCGACGCCGAGGCCGCCGCGAAGGCCGTCGACGCCTTCGTCGCCGCCGACCGGATCGAGGTGGAGCGCCTCACCAAGAAGGGACGGCGCCTGTTCGACGTGCGCGCCGCCGTGTCCGCCTGCGAGCTGGACCGGCGCGCCTCGGCGGCGGCGGATGCCCCTTGTGCGATACTTCGAATGGTTGTTCGGCATACCACACCCGCCGTACGACCCGACGACATCCTCGCCGGACTGCACCAGGTCGCCGACCTCGCGCCGCCGTCACCGCCGTTGGTGACCAGGCTGGCGCAGGGCCCGCTGGACGCACGCACCGGTGAGCTCGCGGATCCGCTGGATCCCGACCGGGAGACCGTGGCCCCGTCCGGCGACGAAGCCGTGACGGCCCATGGCCCTGCGCGCTCGCAGAGCGCGGAGCCCGCGAGCGCGGATGCCGTCAGCGCCCGCTCGTAGGACCGAAGCCGTGCCGCACCACGGAACCGGTTCGCAGGGGACGGCGGGCGCGCCCCCGACGACTTCGTCGCCGCCGCCGGATCGCGGTCCGGAGGCGACGACGCCGATGGACTGACGGAGAGAGCTCCCGTGCGGCGCACCGGAGCGCACCGCCCAGGAGGCGGAGCGCGGGGTCGCGCCCGGGAGCCTGACGGGAGTTGCCCGCATGTTGGAAAACGAAGCCGATCCGGCCACGGCCGGAGGCGCAGATAGCACGACCGCATCCCCGGACCCCGCCGCCGGCGCCCCGCGGCGCCCGCGACGCCGGGCCGCCAGCCGCCCCGCCGGCCCGCCCCCCGAGGACGACGCCCCTGCCGTGATCACCGTGTCGCCCAAGCCGTCCGGCACCGCGACACGCGACGGGGAGGAGCCCTCGCCCGCCGCCGAGGCCGCTGAGACGCCCACGGAGACGCCCGCCGAGCCGCCTGCCGAGCCGCCTGCCGAGACGGCGGCCGCCGAGGAGGCGCCCGCAGAGCCCTCCGCCGACGCACCGGCCGCATCCGCGACGGAACCGCCCGCCGAGCCTTCCGCCGAGGCGCCGACCGATGCGGCCGCCGAGGAGCCGGCCGAGGAGCCGGCCGAGGAGCCGGCCGAGGAGAAGACCGAGGAGAAGACCGAGGAGAAGGCCGCGTCCCACGCGAGGGCCGCGCGGTCGCGCGCCGCGACCGCCGACGCCGACGACGAGCCCGCTCCGCGCCGGACGCGCCGCCGTACCGCGGCCGCCGCGCCGCGGCCCGAGCCCGAGCGGGAGCCGGAGGCCGCCGCCGAGGAGGAGACCGAACCCGAGTCCGGAGGCGAGCCCGAGACGCGGCCCCAGGCCGAGACCCGGCCGGCCGCGCCCGCCACGGCGGTGCCGATGATCCCGCCCGTCCCCGCGGTGCCGGCCGCGCCCGGGGAGGGCGCCGGGGCCGAGCCCGTCACCTCGACGGCGATCCCCACGGTGACCTTCCAGCCGCCCATGGTGGTGTTCCAGCCGCCGCAGCCGGTCCCCGTCGCCCCCGCGTCCGACGAGACGGCGGGCGACGTCGACGCCGTCCGCGACGAGGAGGCGGTCGACCGCGACGACGAGGAGGACGCGACCGACCGTCCCACGCGGCGGCGCCGCCGCCGGGGCGGGCGCGGCCGCGGCCGCGGCAAGGAGGCCGCCGAGGAGGAGGCGTCCGCCGAGGGCGAGGCCGAGGCCGCCGACCAGCAGCCGAAGGACGGCGAGGCCAAGGACGCCAAGCCCGCCGCCGAGGAGCAGGACGAGGCGCGCAAGGCCGAGGACGGCGCCGAGAACGGAGCGAACGGCACGGCCGGGACGACGGCCGCGACGGGGACCACGGGCACCGGCAGCAGCAGCAGCCGCCGCCGTCGCCGCCGCCGTCGCCGCTCCGGGAGCGGGGAGGAGCCCGTCCCGGCGCCCGACGACCCGCCCAACACGGTCGTCCACGTCCGCGACTCGCGGCCCGCCGCCGACGCCCGCCCGGCCGTCGAGGACGAGGTGCAGGCGGTGCGCGGCTCGACCCGGCTGGAGGCCAAGAAGCAGCGCCGCCGGGAGGGCCGCGAGCAGGGCCGCCGCCGCCCGCCGGTGATCACCGAGGCGGAGTTCCTGGCCCGCCGCGAGTCGGTGGAGCGGGTCATGGTGATCCGCCAGGAGGGCGAGCGCACCCAGATCGCGATCCTCGAGGACAACGTCCTCGTCGAGCACTACGTCAACCGCGCCACGCACCAGTCGTACGTGGGCAACGTGTACCTCGGCAAGGTGCAGAACGTGCTGCCGTCGATGGAGGCGGCGTTCGTCGACATCGGCAAGGGCCGCAACGCGGTGCTGTACGCCGGCGAGGTGAACTGGGACGTGGCGGGCCTGGAGGGCCAGCCGCGCCGCATCGAGTCGGCGCTCAAGTCCGGCCAGTCGGTGCTGGTGCAGGTCACCAAGGACCCGGTGGGGCACAAGGGCGCCCGGCTGACCAGCCAGATCTCGCTGCCCGGCCGCTACCTGGTGTACGTGCCGGACGGCTCGATGACCGGCATCAGCCGCAAGCTGCCCGACAAGGAGCGCAGCCGCCTCAAGCAGATCCTCAAGAAGATCATGCCGGACAACGCCGGGGTGATCGTCCGGACCGCCGCCGAGGGCGCCACCGAGGAGGAGCTGTCCCGGGACGTGTCGCGCCTGGCCGCCCAGTGGGAGAACATCCAGAAGCAGGTCAAGACGGCCACCGCGCCGTCCCTGCTGTACGGGGAGCCGGACCTGACCATCCGGGTGGTCCGCGACATCTTCAACGAGGACTTCAGCAAGCTGGTGGTGTCCGGCGACGAGGCGTGGGAGACCGTCTCGGAGTACGTGCGGTACGTCGCGCCGCACCTGGCCGACCGGCTGGAGCGGTGGACCGGCCCCGCCGACGTGATGTCGGTGTTCCGCATCGACGAGCAGATCGCCAAGGCGCTGGACCGCAAGGTGTGGCTGCCCAGCGGCGGCTCGCTGGTCATCGACCGCACCGAGGCGATGACCGTGATCGACGTCAACACCGGCAAGTTCACCGGCCAGGGCGGCAACCTGGAGGAGACGGTCACCCGCAACAACCTGGAGGCGGCCGAGGAGATCGTGCGCCAGCTGCGGCTGCGCGACATCGGCGGCATCGTGGTGATCGACTTCATCGACATGGTGCTGGAGAGCAACCGCGAGCTGGTGCTGCGCCGCCTGGTGGAGTGCCTGTCGCGGGACCGTACCAAGCACCAGGTCGCCGAGGTCACCTCGCTGGGGCTGGTGCAGATGACGCGCAAGCGGGTCGGCCAGGGCCTGCTGGAGGCGTTCTCGGAGACCTGCGAGTGCTGCAACGGCCGCGGCATCCACGTCCAGCTCACGCCGGTGGAGCCCAAGCCGGACAAGGCGTCCGGCGGCCGCCGCCGCAAGCGCAAGGGCGACGTCGAGAGGGCCGTCGAGGAGAAGCTGGCGCAGCACGAGGCGGCCAAGGCGGAGGCCGCGAAGGCCGAGGCCGCGAAGGCGGACGCCGCCGCGTCCGATGCCGCCGCGTCCGATGCCGCCGCCTCCGACACTGCCAAGCCGGACGCCGCCACGGCGGATGCCGCCAAGCCGGACGCCGCGACGGCGGATGCCGCCAAGCCGGACGGGCCGCAGGCGGCGGAGGCCGCGGCCGGCGGCGAGGCCGGCGAGCGGCAGCCGGCCAAGAAGCGCCGGTCCGGCCGCGGCGGCAAGAGCGCGGCGGCCAAGGCCGAGGAGGGGACCGAGACCGCGGCCGTCTCCGAGGCCGCGTCCGGAGCCGAGGGCGACGCCGCCTCCGCGACCGCGTCCGGCCAGGGGGACGCCGCCGAGGCGGCGGCGCGGACGGCCGAGGCCGTCCCGGGCGCCCCCGAGCCGGCCGAGCCCGTCGCCGGCGGCGCGGACGCCCGGCCCATCGAGGGGCCCGAGGTCGCGGGCGGCGGCGCCGAGGAGGCCCCGGCCCTGGCGAACGGCCGTCGCCGCCGCACCCGCCGCAGGGCCAAGGCCGAGGTCGGCGCGGGCGACGCCGCGACGCCCGAGGCCGACTGACGGCGCACCGACGGCGAACGGCCGACGCCGACCCCCGCCCGGCAGGCCACGGGACGCCGGATGCCCGGAGGAACGCGCACGGTTCGCGCTCCGGTCCGGGCATCCGGTACCCTTGGACTTCGGCGCGCGTGTGCGCGTCGTTCGGCTTCGCACCCCGGGCCGCCAGCGTCCGGGACGTGCGTCCCCCGCCCGTACGGCGGGTTCGAGCACAGAGCACCGGGAGGAGGACCCGGTGTGCCGCCTCCGGCCCCGGCCGGGGGTAGGCCCTCATCCGAGGGCTGGTGGAAGACCACGTGTGGGACCGGTTAATTCCGGAAGCGCGCGCTAACGAAGGGTTTCCGCGGTGTACGCGATTGTCCGCGCAGGCGGCAGGCAGGAGAAGGTGGCCGTCGATGACGTGCTCACCGTCGACAAGCTGGCCGGGGAGGTCGGGTCGACGGTCACGTTCCCGGCCGTTCTGGTCGTCGACGGCGACAAGGTCGTCAGCTCCAAGGCCGACCTTGCCAAGTACGAGGTGACCGGCGAGATTCTCGGCGCGGTCAAGGGCCCCAAGATCAACATCATGCACTACCGGAGCAAGACCGGGTACAAGCGGCGCATGGGCCACCGGCAGCCGTACACCCAGGTCAAGATCACCGGTATCAAGGCCGGGAAGTAAGGAGCGGTCACATGGCACACAAGAAGGGCGCGTCGTCCAGCCGCAACGGTCGGGACTCCAACTCCAAGCGCCTGGGTGTCAAGCGCTTCGGCGGCCAGGTGGTGAACGCCGGCGAGATCCTGGTCCGGCAGCGCGGCACTCACTTCCACCCGGGGCCCGGCGTCGGGCGCGGCGGTGACGACACGCTGTTCGCGCTGGTCGCGGGCACGGTGCAGTTCCGGCGCTACCGCGGCCGCAACGCGGTGAGCGTGGTCCCGTCGGCGGAGTAGTCCGCCGCACAGCGACGTTGGCGAAGGGGCGGACCGAAACCGGTCCGCCCCTTCCTTTCGTCCCGGCAGAATCCCCCACAGCTTCCGACCGTCCAGCCGCAGGAGGAGACCGTGGCCGCAGCGACCCAGCAGGGCGCGCAGTTCGTGGACCGCGTGGTGCTGCACGTCGTCGCCGGCCATGGCGGGCACGGCTGCGCCTCGATCCACCGGGAGAAGTTCAAGCCGCTCGGCGGCCCCGACGGCGGCAACGGCGGCCGCGGCGGCGACGTCGTGCTGGAGGTGGACACCGGGACCGCGAGCCTGCTGGAGTACCACCGCCGCCCCTACCGCAAGGCGCCCAACGGGCGGCCCGGGCAGGGCGGGCACAAGACGGGCGCCAACGGCGACGACGTCGTGCTCCGCGTGCCGGACGGGACGGTCGTCAAGGACCTCGACGGCAACGTGCTGGCCGACCTGGTGGGGGAGGGCACCCGGTTCGTCGTCGCGCGGGGCGGGCACGGCGGGCTCGGCAACGCGGCGCTGGCCTCGCCCAAGCGCAAGGCGCCCGGCTTCGCGCTGCTCGGCGAGCCCGGCGAGGACCGCGAGGTCGTCCTGGAGCTCAAGAGCGTCGCGGACGTCGCGCTGGTCGGGTTCCCCAGCGCCGGCAAGTCGTCGCTGATCGCGGCGATGTCCGCGGCCCGCCCGAAGATCGCCGACTATCCGTTCACCACCCTGGTGCCCAACCTGGGCGTGGTGGAGGCGGGCGACACCACCTTCACCGTCGCGGACGTGCCCGGGCTGATCGAGGGCGCCAGCGAGGGCCGCGGCCTCGGCCACGAGTTCCTGCGGCACATCGAGCGCTGCTCCACCCTGGCGCACGTGCTCGACTGCGCCACGCTCGAACCGGGACGCGACCCGGTCACCGACTTCGAGGTGATCGAGCGGGAGCTCGCCGCCTACGACCGCGACCTGGGCGACCGGCCGCTGTCGGACCGGCCCCGCCTGGTCGTCCTCAACAAGATCGACGTCCCGGACGCCCGCGACCTGGCCGAGCTGGTCCGCCCGGAGTTCGAAAAGCGCGGCCTGAAGGTGTTCGAGGTGTCGGCCGCCAGCCACGAGGGGCTGCGCGAGCTGACGTTCGCGCTGGCGGAGATGGTGAAGTCCTACCGCGCGGCGCTGCCCCCGGCCGAGCCGACCCGCCTGGTCATCCGGCCCCGCCCCGTCGGCGGCACGGAGTTCGAGGTCAAGGACCTGGGCGACAACACCTACCTGATCACCGGGGAGAAGCCGGTGCGGTGGCTGCGCCAGACCGACTTCACCAACGACGAGGCCGTCGGCTACCTGGCCGACCGGCTGGCCCGGCTGGGCGTGGAGGAGGCGCTGGCCGAGGCGGGCGCGTCCGCGGGCGCCACCGTGCTGATCGGCACGCCGGACGACTCGGTCGTCTTCGACTGGGAGCCGGAGGTGCCCGCGGGCGGCGACGCCGGCGCCCACGGCCCGCGCGGCACCGACAGCCGCCTCGACGGCCGCTGACCCCGGCGGCCGCCCCTGGCGGCGTTGAACCACAGACCATCCATCGGCGAGGGAGAGCATGAGCAGCGAGCGCAGCGCCGTGATGACGGCCGGCGAGGAGCTCGCGCGGGCGCGCGAGGCGTTCGCCGCGGCGCGGCGGATCGTGGTGAAGGCCGGGTCGTCCTCGCTGACCACCCCGCTCGGCACCATCGACGCCGACCGGGTGGACGCGCTGGTCGACGTGCTGGCCGCGCGGCGCGCCGCGGGCAAGGAGATCGTGTTCGTGTCGTCCGGCGCGATCGCCGCGGGCCTCGGGCCGCTGCGCCTGGCGCGCCGCCCGACCGACCTGGCGCTGCAGCAGGCGGCGGCCAGCGTGGGGCAGGGCCTGCTGATCGCCCGCTACACCTCGTCGTTCGCCCGGTACGGCCTGACGGTCGGGCAGGTGCTGCTGACCTCCAACGACATGATCCGCCGGGCCCACCACCGCAACGCCCAGCGCACCCTGGACCAGCTGCTCGCCCTGGGCATCGTGCCGATCGTCAACGAGAACGACACCGTGGCCACCGACGAGATCCGCTTCGGCGACAACGACCGGCTGGCCGCGCTGGTGGCGCACCTGACCCGCGCCGACGCCCTGCTGCTGCTGTCCGACGTGGACGCCCTCTACACCGACGACCCGCGCCGCCCCGGCGCCCGCCGCATCGAGCAGGTCCGCGAGCCCGCCGACCTGGAGGGCATCCGCATCGGCGGCCCCAACCAGACCCGCAAGGTCGGCACCGGCGGCATGGTCACCAAGATCGAGGCGGCGCGGATCGCGGGCGTGCCGGTGGTGCTGACCAACGCCGCGTCCGCCGCGCAGGCCCTGGCCGGGGCGCCCGTCGGCACGTACTTCCACCCGTCCCGGGAGAGCCGCATGTCGACCCGGCACCTGTGGCTGGCGCACGCCACCACCGGGCAGGGCCGCCTCATCCTCGACCCGGGCGCGGTCGAGGCGGTGGTGCGGCGCCGCAAGTCGCTGCTGCCCGCCGGGGTGACCGGGGTGGAGGGCGACTTCGCCGCGGGCGACCCGGTGGACCTGTGCGGCGCGGACGGCCGCGTCGTGGCGCGCGGTCTGGTGAACTACGACGCGGCGGAGATCCCCGACCTGATGGGCCGCTCCACCCGGTGGCTGGCCCGCGAGCTGGGACCCGAGTACCAACGCGAGATCATCCACCGCGACGATCTCGTGGTTCTGGACCTCGAACCGAACACGTAGCGACGACAAGGAGCCGGTGATGGGTGAGCGGGACCGGGAGCGCGAGGAGTTCCTGCGCGTGGCGCGGCTGGCCAAGGACGCCACGGCGACGCTGGCGCCGCTGCCGCGCGCGGCCAAGGACGCGGCCCTGCACGCGATCGCCGACGGGCTGACGGCCGCCGCACCCGAGATCGTCAAGGCCAACGCGGGCGACGTGGCGCGGGCCCGGGAGGCGGGCGTCGCCGAGCACATGATCGACCGGCTCAGCCTGTCGGCCGAGCGGATCGCGGCGATCGCCGAGGCGGTCCGCAAGGTGGCCGCGCTGCCCGACCCGGTCGGCGAGACGGTGCGCGGCAGCGTCCTGCCCAACGGCCTGGAGCTGCGGCAGATCCGGGTGCCGCTCGGCGTGGTCGGCATCATCTACGAGGGCCGTCCCAACGTCACCGTGGACGCCGCCGCGCTGTGCCTGAAGAGCGGCAACGCGGTGCTGCTGCGCGGCTCGTCGTCGGCGATCGACTCCAACACGATGCTGGTGCGGGTGATGCAGGACGCGCTGGCGGGCACGGCGGTGCCGCAGGAGGCGGTCCAGCTCGTCCCCGGCACGAGCCGCGACTCGGCCAAGCATCTGATGCGGGCCCGCGGCCTGGTGGACGTGCTCATCCCGCGCGGCGGCGCGTCCCTGATCAACTCGGTGGTGGAGGAGTCGACCGTCCCGGTGATCGAGACGGGGGTCGGCAACTGCGCCGTGTACGTGGACGCCTGGGCGGACCTGGACATGGCCGTGGACATCGCCGTCAACGCCAAGACCCAGCGCCCGTCGGTGTGCAACGCCGCCGAGACGCTGCTGGTGCACGCGGGCATTGCCGAGGCGTTCCTGCCGCGCGTGCTGGACGCGCTGCGCGCCAAGGGCGTCACCGTGCACGGCGACGAGCGCGTCCTCGCCTGCGCGCGTCAGCACGGCCACGACGGCGTCGTGCCGGCCACCGAGGACGACTGGTACGCCGAGTACCTGTCCCTGGACATCGCCGCCCGCGTCGTGGACTCCCTGGACGAGGCGGTCGCGCACATCCGCACGTACGGCTCCGGGCACACCGAGGCGATCGTCACCTCGTCCCAGCGCGAGGCCCGCCGGTTCGTGGCCGCGGTGGACTCGGCCGCGGTCATGGTCAACGCCTCCACCCGCTTCACCGACGGCGAGGAGTTCGGGTTCGGCGCCGAGATCGGCATCTCCACCCAGAAGCTGCACGCCCGCGGCCCCATGGGCCTGCCGGAGCTCACGTCCACCAAGTACGTGGTGACGGGCGAGGGGCACCTCAAGGGCCAGACCCCGCCCGCCTCCTGACCGCCCGGCGCGCCCGTCCGAGCACGCAAGCCGCGCGGACGCGCCGCAGCCGGGGTCTCCCCTTGGAGACTTGGGCCGCGGCGCGTCCGCGGTACATCGAGCCACCGGGCACGCCCAGGGCATGGCGGTGGCGGCCATTCCCGCCGTCGACGCGATCCGGGACGGCGCAGTCGACGCCCCGCGAGCGTGAGGCGCGGGCCGCGCCGAGGAGCTCGGCGGGCTTTCAGTCCGTGTTGCCGTTGCCGCGGCGGGTGACGCGGTCCAGCAGGCCGCTCGCGGCGGACGCGGCGCCCTCGGCGATGTCGCGGACCTTGCCGATGAACGGGTCGGCGGTCTGCGACCACGACTCGCGGTAGGCGTTGGCCGCGTTGCGGATCTCCTCGGAGAACGAGGCGTTGGCGTCGTCCTCGCGGCGCGGGTAGTCCCCGGCCAGGATCCGCTCGTACTCGCCGCTCTTCGCCCACCGGTCGATCTCGGCGAACCGGACGACGGGGTACGGGTGGGTGAGGTTCAGCAGGTTGAGGAACTTCAGGAACCCGTCGCGCACGTCCCCGGCGGCGTCGTACTCGCGGGCCTGCGCGAGGAACGCCTCGGTGTTCATCTCCGACAGCCGGGTGCCGCCGGCCATCTTCATCATCGTGCGCTTGGCGGCGTCCAGGTCCTGCCCGCCGAGCAGTCCGGCCCGGTCGGCCGACAGCTCGGCCTTGCGGAACCACTCCTGCAGCCCCATGATGATCGCCGCGATGCCGATGTTGCCCAGCGGCAGCCACGCCAGCCGGGCGCCCAGCCGGGTGAGGATCATCATCATCGTCTGGTAGACGGCGTGGCCGGACAGGATGTGCCCGACCTCGTGCGCGACGATGAACCGCAGCTCCTCGTCGTCGTGCAGGTCCAGCAGGCCGGTGTTGACCACGATGAACGGGTGGTCGGACCCGATCGCCATGGCGTTGGGCTGCGGCGACTGCTGGACGTAGATCTCGGGGACCTCCGGCAGGTCCAGGATGTAGGCGGCGTCGCGCACCATGTCGTGCAGGTTGCGGAACTGGTTCTCGCTCGCCCGCACCGCGCCGCCGAGGAACGCCAGGCGGATGGCCCGCTCGTTGAACAGCCCCGACAGCCGCCGCAGGACGACGTCGAACCCGGTCAGCGAGCGCAGCGCCACGAGCGCCGAACGGTCGGCCGGGTGTTCGTAGGCACGGGAGCTGATCCCGGGGAGGCGTGTGCGCGCTCGGTCCGGTGTGTTCGTCGTCATATCCGGCATGGTATGTCCGACGCTTCGCGGGGCCCTCGGGTTCCCGCGGAGGCCGGCGCGGCGGGCCCGTCCTCCTCCGGCCCGCCTGTTCCCCCTGGTAGCCGCGGCCTCGACGTCACCGGCCGGACTCGGCCGGACGCGAACTCGGCCGCCGCGTCCTGCGTACGGCCTGGCGTGCGGGATCAAGGCGGGAGCGCGACGGCGACGGGGTCTTGCGCGGCGGCGGTCTTGGGGCTGGAATTCGGGGCACCGGACGGCGGGGCGCGAGGAGGCGCGATGTTCGATCCGAAGGCCGAGGCCATGTCCAGGGACGAGCGGGCCGCGCTGCAGCGGCACCGCCTGTGGGGCCTGATCGACCGGCTGCTGGCGGCCGGGGGCGTCCAGGGGGAGCGGCTGCGCGAGGCGGGCGTCGAGCGCGGCGCCGACGTCACGCTCGCCGACCTGCCGCGGCTGCCGTTCACCACCAAGCAGGATCTCTGGGACGCCTACCCGTTCGGCATGCTGGCGGTGCCCAGGGACCAGATCGCGGCCGTGCACGGGTCCAGCGGGACGCGCGGCCGGCCCACGCTCGTCGCGTACACGCGCGCCGACCTGGAGCTGTGGGCGGCGATGTGCGCCCGGTCGCTGGCGTGCGCCGGCGCCGGTCCGGGCAGCCTCGTCCACAACGCCTACGGGTACGGGCTGTTCACCGGCGGCCTCGGCATCCACCAGGGCGCGGTCGCGCTCGGCGCCACCGTGGTGCCGATGTCGGGCGGAATGACCGAACGGCAGGTCCGCATGATCGCCGATCTGCGTCCCGACATCCTGACCTGCACCCCGGCGTACGCGCTGCGGCTGGGCGAGGCGGCGGCCGAGGCGGGCGTGGACGTGTCGTCGCTGCGCGCCGGGGTGTTCGGCGCCGAGCCGTGGTCGGAGGAGATGCGCGCCGCCATCGAGAACGTCCTGCCGCTCAAGGCCGTGGACATCTACGGGCTGTCGGAGGTCATCGGGCCGGGCGTGGCCACCGAGTGCCTGGAGCAGAACGGACTGCACGTCAACGAGGACCACTTCATCGTCGAGACGATCGATCCGGAGACCGGCGAGCCCTGCCCCGAGGGGCGGCCCGGCGAACTGGTGTTCACCACCCCCACCAAGCAGGCCCTTCCGCTGCTGCGCTACCGCACCGGCGACGTGGCGTCCCTCACCCACGGCGACTGCGACTGCGGCCGGACGCTGGTGCGGATGAGCAAGGTCATGGGGCGGGTCGACGACATGCTGGTGATCCGCGGCGTCAACGTCTTCCCCAGCGAGGTGGAGCGGGTCCTGCTCGGGTCCGGCCTGGTCGGCCCGCACTACCAGCTCGTCGTCGACCGCCGCGGGCCCCAGGTGCGGCTGATCGTGGCGTGCGAGCCGCTGGACGGCGGCGGCGAGGCGCCGGCCGAGCTGGCCCGGCGGCTGCGCGCCGAGATCGGCGTGACCGCCGAGGTGCGCGCCCTGCCCGCGGGCACCGTGCCGCGCGTGGAGGTCGGCAAGGCGGTGCGGGTGGTGTCGTGGGAGTCCGGCGAACCCCCGATCCCGGGACTGGACCGTCCGGTGGCGGCCGGCTGAACACGCCGATCGCCCCCGGTGGGTCCTCGGCCGCCCCGCTGGCTATTCTCGTCGCTATGACGCAAAAGCGGCGACTGGGGATCATGGGCGGCACGTTCGACCCCATCCACCACGGCCACCTGGTGGCCGCCAGCGAAGTGGCCCACGTGTTCTCGCTGGACGAGGTGGTGTTCGTGCCCACCGGCCGGTCGGCCCACAAGGAGGGCCGGCGGATCTCCCCCGCCGAGGACCGCTACCTCATGACGGTGATCGCCACCGCGTCCAACCCCCGGTTCTCGGTCAGTCGGATCGACATCGACCGGCCCGGCCCCACCTACACCGTCGACACCCTGCGCGACATGCGCCGCCTGCACGGCCCCGACACCGAGCTGTTCTTCATCACCGGCGCCGACGCCCTGGCGAAGATGCTCACCTGGCACAACGCCGAGGAGCTGTTCGAGCTGGCGCACTTCATCGGCTGCACCCGCCCCGGCCACAAGCTGGCCGACCCGGGGCTGCCGAACGGACGCGTCAGCCTCATGGAGGTGCCCGCCCTGGCGATCTCCTCCACCGAGTGCCGGGACCGGGTCCGGGCGGGCGAGCCGATCTGGTACCTGGTGCCCGACGGGATCGTCCAGTACATCAACAAGCGCGCCCTGTACCACGATCAGGCGGCATGAACGGAAGCTTTCCGGGGGTTCCCATTCCGGAAGTCGGTCTGACCTGCCCCGACTTCACTTGATATTGGTTTCCGCGCGACGCGGCACGGGCCATACCCTGGAAAGGAACCGCCCGGTGCGGAGCACCTGGCCGCACCGGGACACGACGACGAACGGGGCCGTTCCCGCAGCCCGTGAGAGGGTGGTGCAGGGAAACCGTCCCCGACAGGGAGGATCGCGAGCGCATCGTGACCGCATCCGACAGGGCCGTGCAGCTGGTCCGGCTCGCCGCCGAGGCGGCGAGCGACAAGCTGGCCGACGACATCCTTGCCTACGACGTCAGCGAGCAGCTGGTGATCACCGACGCCTTCGTGCTGTGCTCGGCGCCCAACGACCGGCAGGTCCGCGCCATCGTCGACGAGGTCGAAAAGCGCCTGCGCGAGGACGCCGACGCCAAGCCCGTCCGCCGCGAGGGCGAACGCGAGGGCCGCTGGATCCTGCTCGACTACATCGACGTCATCGTGCACATCCAGCACGAGGAGGAGCGCACCTACTACCGCCTCGAGCGGCTGTGGAAGGACTGCCCCGTCATCGAGCTGCCCGAGAGCGTCAACGCCCACTCGGCCCAGCGCGCCAGGCCCGTGGGGAGCCAGCGTGACTGAGCGCCGCAGAGAGCCCGGAAAACGCACCGTCGTCCTGTGGCGCCACGGCCAGACCACGTGGAACGTCGAACGCCGGTTCCAGGGCAGGACCGACATCCCGCTGGACGAGACCGGCGTCCGCCAGGCCGAACGCGCCGCCCGGCTGCTCGCGGCGCTGCGCCCGACGGCGATCGTGTCGTCCCCGCTCCAGCGGGCCGCCCGCACCGCCGACGCCCTCGCCGCCGTCACGGGCCTGCCCGTGCGGTACGACGACGACCTGGTCGAACGCCACGGCGGGGCCTGGGAGGGCCTGACCGCCCAGGAGATCCGCGAACGCTACCCGGCCGAGCGCGCGGCCTGGCAGCCCCCAGGCGGCGAGACCAGCGTCCAGGTGGCCAAGCGCGTCTGCGCCGCCATCGACCGCGCCCTGGACGACCTGGCTCCCGACGGGGTGCTCGTCGTCGCCTCCCACGGCGCGGCGATCCGCCTGGGCATGGCCCAGTTCCTCGGGCTGCCCGAGGACGTCTGGGACCGGCTCGGCGGCCTGTCCAACTGCTGCTGGTCCGTCCTCACCGAGATGCGCAAGGGCGGCTGGCGCCTGGCCGAGCACAACGCGGGCACCCTGCCCGAGCCGGTGCTGAGCGACGACCGCACCGACAACGGCGCCTGAACCGCCGTCGCCGGTAATCGATTCGAGTCCGCCGCCGGCGTCCTATACACTGGCGGAGCGCTGCGGGATGAAAGTCCACGCAGTGGCGGGGCTATGGCGCAGTTGGTAGCGCGCCTCCATGGCATGGAGGAGGTCTGGGGTTCGAATCCCCATAGCTCCACGCGCGAGCAGGAGGGTCGTGTCCGCGAGGGCACGACCCTCCTTCGTTGTTCATCCGGGAACGACTCCCACAGCGCCGGCCGCGGCCGCGTGCGCGGCCGCCCACCGTGGCCGCAACCGCGTCTCGGTGATCTGTTTCGGCGATCGTCCCGATTCGCCGCACCTTGTCGACCGAGCGCAGCCGCATCCCTGGCCGGCCGTCCCGAGCGGGCAGCCGATGGTCAGCGTCGTCGTGCCGTACGGGTGCCCGCAATCACCGCGAACGGATGCCGGAGACGAAGGCCGGGGCAGTGGGTGATCGTCCGAAGGTCCGGTGGCCGGCGCGGATGGCCACGCGGCGGTGGTGGACCGAGACGGGCGGCTGCTGTTGGCGAACCGGCGGTTGTGCGGGCGAGAAGCGGCCTGCCGATTGAACGGTCATGAACGCGGGCGGACGAGCTCTCCGCGGACCGGCGGCGTGCGGATGGCGCGAGTGGTGTCGCAGGTGCTCTAAGATGGTCATCGACCGGTCGAACCGGAATCCGGGGCTATGGCGCAGTTGGTAGCGCGCCTCCATGGCATGGAGGAGGTCTGGGGTTCGAATCCCCATAGCTCCACGTAATTCGGAATTCGGCGAATCGCCCCGTCTGATGGCGGGGCTTTTTCGTGTCCGCCCGCGCCTCGGCGACGGGCTGCTCGTCTTCCTGACGGCCGTGGTGGCGCCGGCTCCGTGGTGCCGACGCCATCGCTCGGAACCACGGAGCCGGCGCCAAAGTCCCGGGACACCCCAGGCCGAGCGTCAGCGAACGGCTTCGTTCTTCGGTATCCAGCGCAGGGCGAGGATGCCGAGTCCGGCGCAGAGCACGGCGGCGATGGCCATGGCGATGTGGAGGCCGCTCAGGAACGCCTCCTTGGCCTGTTCGATCGCCGGAGCCGTGGCGTCGAGGTCGAGGGTCTCCCCGAGCGTCGGGGCCAGATCGGGGCCGAGGAGCCGGAAGACCAGGGCCGCCGTGGAGCCGAGCAGAGCGATCCCCAGGGCGTTGCCGATCTCGTTGGAGGTCTCGGCGATCGCGCCGGCGGCGCCGGCCCGTTCCGGCGGCACGGCGGCCACGGCGGTGTCGGCCACGAGCGCGAACGAGATGCCGTAGCCGATGCCCGCGACGGCGGTGGAGGCGATGAACCAGCCGACTCCGCCGGTGGTCGCGGTCAGCAGCAACAGCGCCAGTCCGGCCGCCATGGTGAAGTGGCAGACGACCAGCGCGGTGCGTTTGCCGAGGCGTTCGGCCGCTCCCGGAGTGAGGACGCAGACCGCGGTCAGCACCGCCGCGCCCGGCAGGGCGAGCAACGCGGCCGTCAGCACGGAGAACCCGAGCACGGACTGCAGGTAGACGCCGGTCAGGTAGGCCGCGGCCGACCAGGCGAACAGGGACAGCACGCCGGTGATGATGGCGACGGTGAACACCTTCTCGCGGAACAGGCCGATGTCGACGAGCGGGTAGGCGAGCTTCCTCTGCCGAGCCGTGAACCAGATCAGCAGGAGGAGGCCCGCGATGCCGACGACGGCGACGCCGACGGAGGGGCCGTAGGCGGCGGCGTGCTTGACCGCGTAGACGGCGGCCAAGAGGCCCCCGGCGGACAAGACGATGCTGAGCGGGTCCACTGTGCCGGGGCGGGTGGCTTTGACCTCGCGCAAGGCGAACGGCGCGGCGCACAGGAACACGGCCACCACCGGCAAGTTGATCAGGAACACCGCGCCCCAGGCGAAGCGGTCGAGGAGCGCGCCGCCGATGATCGGGCCGATCGCGAAACCGGCGGCGAAGGTGGCGGCGAAGATCCCGATCGCTCGGGAGCGTCGGCGCGGGTCCTCGAACAGCTCGCTGAGCACCGCGAGCCCCGAGGGCAGGAGGGTGGCGCCTCCGAGTCCCATGAGCGCCCGGGACCCGATCAGCCACTCCGGTGCGGGCGAGAACGCGGCTCCGGCCGATCCGAGGCCGAACACCGCCGCGCCGATCATCAGCAGCCGCAGGCGTCCGAACCGGTCGCCGAGATTGCCGAACGCGATGAGCAGGGACCCCACGGCGAAGCCGTAGATGTCGAGGATCCACAGCGCCTGGTCGGCGGTGGGAGCCAGCGCGCGGGTGATGGTGGGCATCGTCAGGAACAGGATCGAGCCGTCCATCGACACCAGCAGCACCGGCCCGAGCACCACCAGCAGTCCGATCCAGGCGCGCCTGCCGGCCCGTGCCGGAGCGGCCGTCGAGGTCGGGACGCGAGAGTCGACGTTCATGGCCACCGATGCTCGAGACCGCCGCCGGACGCGGCCAGACCCCTGCCATGGGTACACCCGGCAGGGGCAGGAACGTCGTCTCACCGGTGCCTACGATGACCGGCATGCGGACGGAGACGCTGGGAGTGTTCCTCAAGACGCGCCGAGGCCGCATCACTCCCGAAGACCTGGGCCTGCGCAGCTACGGCACCCAGCGTCGCGTCCCCGGTCTGCGGCGTGAGGAGCTGGCGCATCTCGCCGGCGTGAGCGTCGGCTACTACACACGGCTGGAGCAGGATCAGGCGGGCACCGTGTCACGGCAGGTGCTCGACGCCCTCGCCCGCGTCCTGCGACTGGACGACGCCGAGACCGCCCACCTGCACAACCTCGCCCGCGGATCGGCGCCGCCCCGGCTGGAGACCCCCGCGCCGGAAGTCCTCGCGCCGCGCGTGTCGGCGCTGCTGGCGTCCCTCGACGACGCCGTCCCCGCGATCGTGCTCGGCCGACGCGGCGACATCCTGGCCTGGAACCGCACCGGCCACCAGCTCATGGCCGAACACCTCGACCACAGCGCTCCCGAGGACCCCGCGACGCGCCCGTCCGTCCCCCGGATGTTCTTCCTCGACCCGCTCCACCGCGACCTCTACCGCAACTGGGAGGAGCTCGCCCGCATCCACATCGGCTACCTGCGTTTGACCTCCGGTCGGTACCCGCACGACGCCAAACTCGCCGAACTCATCGGCGAGCTCACCATGCACAGCGCGGAATTCGCGGAACTGTGGGCCACTGGAGAGGTCGCGGACTGCACGAGCGGCCCCATGCACCTCCAACACCCCACCATCGGCCGGGTGGACGTCGACTACCAGGTCTGGCTCCAACCCGACAGCCCCGATCACCGTCTCGAGATCTACACACCGCGCGACGCCCGCTCCCGAGACGCCCTCGCCCTTCTATGACGACGACGGCCCGTCCAAGAGCCGCCCTCGGTCCGACGACAGGCGGACCGAGGGCGGCGTCGGGGAGGCCGAGCTGACGTGACCCGGGCGTCCTACCGGACCACCCGGTAGGTGAGGTGCGTGACGAGGCCGGTGCCGGACGGGGCGCCGACCGGTTCGAGATCCGTGTCGCCGACGCCCTCGAACAGACGCTCGCCCCGTCCCAGGATCACCGGGGCGACGTGGAGGCGCAGCTCGTCGATCAGCCCGGCCGCCAGGTACTGGTTCACCGTCTGCGCGCCGCCCGCGACGGCCACGTGGCGGTCTCCGGCCGCCTCGCGGGCCAGCGCCATGGCCGCCTCGATCCCCTCCGTGACGAACGTGAACGTCGTGCCGCCCTTCATGGCCAGCGGCTCGCGCGGGTAGTGCGTCAGGACGAACACCGGCGCGTGGTAGGGCGGCTCCTCGCCCCACCAGCCGGTCCAGTTCAGGTCCCAGTCGCCGCGGCCGGGGCCGAACATGTTGCGGCCCATGATGTAGGCGCCCGCGGAGTTGATGGCGTCCAGCACCTCCCGGTGCGCCTCCGGCTCGTCGAACATCCAGCGGTGCAGGCGCTGGCCGACGCCTTCGCCGAACGGGGCGTCCAGGCTCTGGTGCAGTCCCGCCACGTATCCGTCGATCGACATCGCCATGTCGCAGGTGACCTTCTGCATCTCGCGTCCTCCTTCCGGGGCGCGCGTCTCGCGCCGTTCACGGAGGAGTCGGAGCGGATCGGCCGTCCTCTACATGACCTGAAGAGAAATGTGGACAGGGCGGACGGCAAGCACGGCCGCGACGTCCCTCCGCATGCCCGCGAGGACGGACGCGGCGTCCTCGCAGCCGAGGTCGGCACGGGTGGAGTCGCTAGTGAGCACGCCACTGGCCGGCGGAGACCAAGGGACGACCAGGAATCTGCGCCTCCAGCTGCGCAAACGGCTGTACGTCGCACCATCGCGTCGCGCGACGGACCCCTGCGGCGCGTACAGCGGCGATCACGGTGTCGGCGGGGCGCCGCGGACGAGGTGATGCACATCACGCAAACTGGCACTGTCTGACCTTTTACACCTTATGCAACTTCGTCGTACGGTGAGGGCATGTCCGTGGAGGTGGGCCTGCGCGAGCGGAAGAACGGCCGCGACCTGGGACGCGTTGAGCCGCGCGGCGGTGCGGCTGGTGCCGGCGCGGGGCATGGACCGCGGCACGGTGGAGGCGATCGCCGACGAGGCGGGCGTCTCGCCGCGGACCTTCCACGACGGTGTGCGCGCGCTGATCGACGGGGTGCGGGCCCGGCCGCCCGACGAGCCGGTCCGGCATTCGTTGCGCCAGGCGGCCCTGGACGTGCCGTCCCCGGCCGCGCAGGAGACCGGCGCGTTGCTGTGCGTGCCGACATGAGTGCGCTGTTCGATGCGGCATTCGCCCGGCCCGGCGCCGCACTCGCGCCCTCCTGACCCCCGCACCGAGACCCCGGTCCGACCCCGACCCTCGCCCCTGCGGCCTCGGTCCGCCGTCAGGCCGACCGCCGGACCCGTCCACGGCTTCCCACCCTCCTCGCGTCTGACGAGCCCAGCCCGTCGTCAGGCGAGTCCGCCGCCCGTCGCGGCGGTGATCGCGACCGATTCGTCATCGATGGGGTTTCGCATGGCCACGTTCCTGTATCGGCTCGCCCGCCTCTCGTACAGGAGGCGGAGGCTCGTCGCCCTGCTCTGGGCGGGGCTGCTGGCGCTGTCCGCCGTCGCCGCCGCCACGCTGAGCGGACCGACCGCGAGCGACTTCTCCATGCCCGGCACCGAGTCGCAGCGGACGATCGACGTCCTGCGCAAGCGGATGCCGCAGGTGCGGGCGGAGGCGGCGACCGCGCGCCTGGTGTTCGCCGCCCCCGAGGGCGGCACGCTCACCTCCGGGGCGAACCGGGCCGCCGTCGAGCAGGTGGTCGGCAGGCTGAGGACCGCCCCGCAGGTGGCGAACGTGGCCGACCCGTTCCAGGCCGGGGCCGTCTCCCCGGACGGCAGGATCGCCTACGCCCAGGTCACCTACCGGGTGACCCCGATCGACGTGACCGATGAGGCCCGCGACGCGCTCGACAAGGCCGCCGAGCCGGGACGCGCCGCGGGGCTGACCGTCGAGATGGGCGGCCCCGCAACCGAGGGCCTTCCCGCGCAGAGCGCCGGCGAGGTCATCGGTCTGGCCGTCGCCGCCGTGGTGCTTCTGATCACGTTCGGGTCGCTGATCGCGGCCGGGCTGCCGCTGCTCAACGCGGTCCTCGGCGTGGGCATCGCCATGGCCGGCATCACTGCCGCGACCGGCCTGGTGGACATGAGCTCCACCACCCCGACGCTGGCGCTGATGCTCGGCCTCGCCGTGGCGATCGACTACGCGCTGTTCATCGTCTCCCGCTACCGGCACGAGCTGCGGGCGGGCCGCGACGGCGAGGAGGCCGCGGGCCGCGCGGTGGGCACCGCCGGCTCGGCGGTGGTGTTCGCCGGGCTGACCGTCGTCATCGCGCTGGCCGGCCTGGCCGTGGTCGACATCCCCATCCTCACCGAGATGGGCGTCGCCGCCGGGTTCGCCGTCGCCGTGGCCGTGCTCATCGCGCTCAGCCTGCTGCCCGCGCTGCTCGGCTTCGCCGGGGACCGCGTGCTCGGCGGCCGCATCCCCGGGCTGCGCGGCGGCCACGGCGGCGCCCGGGCGCCGATGGGGGAGCGGTGGGCCCGGTTCGTCGTGCGCCGCCCGCTGCCGGTGCTGCTGCTCGCCGTCGTCGGCATGGGCGCGGTGGCCGCGCCGGCGCTGGACCTGCGGCTCGGCCTGCCCGGCGACGAGAGCAAGCCGTCGCACACCACCCAGCGCAAGGCCTACGACCTGCTCAGCCAGGGCTTCGGGCCCGGGTTCAACGGGCCGCTCATGGTGGTGGTGGACGGGCCGAACGCCGCGGCGGCCGCGCAGCGGTTCACCGAACGCATCCAGGGCCTGGGCGGCGTGGCCGTCGTGACGCCCGCGGCCGCCGACCGCGCCGGGGACACGGCCGTGATGACGGTCGTGCCGAAGAGCGGACCCGGCGACAAGGCCACCGAGGACCTCGTCCAGCGCATCCGCGACCTGCCGGCCGTCGGCGGCGCCGAGGCGCTGGTCACCGGGACGACCGCCATGAACATCGACGTGTCGGCCAAGCTGTCGGCGGCGCTGGCGCCCTACCTCGCGGTGGTCGTCGGACTGGCGTTCGTCCTGCTGACGCTGGTGTTCCGGTCGATCGTGGTGCCGCTGAAGGCCGCCCTCGGCTTCCTGCTGTCGGTGGCCGCGACGTTCGGCGCCGTGGTCGCGGTGTTCCAGTGGGGCTGGCTCGCCGAGCCGCTCGGCGTCGACCAGACCGGCCCGATCATCAGCATCATGCCGATCTTCCTGATCGGGGTGGTGTTCGGGCTGGCCATGGACTACCAGGTGTTCCTGGTGACCCGGATGCGCGAGGAGCACGTGCACGGCGCCGCGCCCGGGGACGCGGTGGTCACCGGGTTCCGGTACGGCGCCCGGGTGGTCGCCGCGGCCGCCGTCATCATGATCGCCGTGTTCGCCGGGTTCGTCACGGCGGACGAACCCATGATCAAGATGATGGGGTTCGCGCTGGCGGCCGGGGTGGCCTTCGACGCCTTCGTCGTCCGGATGGTGATCGTGCCCGCGGTGATGGCCCTGCTCGGCCGCGCCGCCTGGTGGCTGCCGTCCTGGCTGGACCGGATCCTGCCGGACGTCGACGTCGAGGGGGAGAAGCTGCGGCGGCTGCTCGGCGAACGGCCCGCCGACGCGCCCGACCACCGGGAGCCGCAGCCCGCCGGCCCCGCCTGACCGCCCGGGAGGACGCCCGCCGCGGCGGCCGGGCGTCCTCCCGGCCCGCTGCCGTGTGCGTACGGGACCGTGCGGCGGGACCGCGTCGGACGGCTCAGGCGGCGATCGTGTAGCGCAGGACCGCGCCCACGCCGAGCCCCGCGTACGGCTCGTCCGGCGGCACGATGAACAGCTCCCCGTCGGCGCACGCGGCGGCGCGGATCAACGCCGCGTCGGCGCGGTCCTGCACGGGGTCGTCGACGCCGCTCTCGCGCAGCTCGTCGGCGGTCAGGGCCAGGTCGCCGGGCCGGGGCCCCACCCACAGCCGGGCCGGGGAGAACGGGTCGTCGTCCAGCAGCAGGCATTCGACCTGGCCGCGGCGCAGCGCCTGCACGGTGGCGGGCAGGCCCGCGACCGCGCGCTGCCCGTGGGCCAGCTCGCGTTCGAACCTCTCCGCGACCGCGCCGACCCGCTCGGTGCGCTTGAGGTCGAGGATGCGGCGGATCTCGGCGTCCAGCGCCGCGCCGTCGGCCCCGTCGGCGCGGGAGCCGCGGTCGGCCTCGACGGTCCGGCCCCGCAGCCTCTCGGAGATCTCCTCCAGCACCGCGCCGCGCGCCTGGACGTCCCCGGCGATCACGACGGCCTCGGCGCCGCACCGCTCGGCCGCGTGGTCGACCTCGCGGCCCACCTTCTTGGCGTTGGCCTTCCACGCCATCGCGGCCGCGCGCTGGAACCGCGACTGGTTCCAGTCGCCGGCCTTGGTCTTGCGGATCGGGTACTCCTCGTCGCCCTCGACCTCGATGACGCGCCGCCGCCCGTCCGCGGTCACGCAGCAGATCTCCCCGCCGCGGCGGTCGACCAGCACCCGCACGTACGGCAGCCGCTCGCCGCGCGCCGCCAGGCAGGGCAGCACGTGCGGCAGCGGCGCCATCCGGGCCAGCGAGACGGCCGGGGGACCGGGCAGCCGCTCGGCGAGCGCGACCTCGCCGTCCGCCGCGAAGATCGCCATTCCGGCGGAGCGGCGCGCGTGCAGGTCGTCCAGCACGGTCTCCTCGACGGCCCGCAGCGTGTCGCGGGGCGCCCCCTGCTCCTCCAGGTGCGCGCGCAGCGCCCGCCACCGCAGCTCGGCGGCCTTGGACACGTCCTCGGTGGTGCGGGTCAGGTCCACGTACACGGAGACGTACGGGCCCGACCGGCGATACAGCGGTTTGAGGAAAGTGAGATCCATGCGGCGGCTGTACCCGTGACGTCCACGTCAAACGTCAAATGCACACCATCGCGGGGCAATGCGCCTGGGCCGGGCCGCCCGGCCCGCGGACCGGCCGCGGCGGCGGCACCGGCCGAGCCGTCCACCCCCTCGTGCCGCGCAGAGCAGCCAGGGCAGGCGATCGTCTCGCGGGAGCGTTCGCGTCGATCCCGCCCGCCTGGGGCGAACGCGCACCTGACGCCCTGACCCGAGCATCGAAGGCGAATCATGCGGCAAACGGCGGGTAACGGAGGGGAGATCGAGGAGACGACTCCACCGGCGAAAGGGGACGCCATGACCGAGGACATCGCGGGCGGCGACCCGGAGCGGCGATACACCTCCAGTCCCGAGGACGAGGGCATCCCCGACCTGCAGGACGGCACCCCCGGGCAGCGGTGGGCCGAGGACCCGCAGGAGGCCGCCGTCCCCGGCGACCGGCCCATGGCCCTCGACGAGTTCGGGATGACCGAGGAGGAGATGCGCCAGGGCGAATCCCTCGACATGCGGCTGGCGCGCGAAGAACCCGACATCGCCGAGGCGCCGCCGGACGAGCCGTACCGGCCCGCCGGCCGCATCGTCGAGGAAGACGAGGGCGTCCGCCCCGACACCGAGGACGAGGCCGTCGCCTACGACGTGGGCCCCGACGGCGGCGGCTACAGCGCCGAGGAACGCGCCATGCGCATCGAAGACGAATAGCCCGGACACCCGCATAGCCCGGACACCCGCAGAACGACGGCCCGAGACGGGGCCGCCCACCCGGTCGCCGTCCCAAGTAGCCGGACGATCGGCACGGTTCCGGCACCGGTCCCCACAGGAGACAATGGCGACTGGAAGGGGGACCGCCTGCGCATCGGCATCCTTGGCCCGCTCGACGTGCGAGACGGGGGCTCGGGACGACCCGTGCCGTTGAACGGCCCCCGATTGCGCACCCTGCTGATCCGCCTGGCCGTGGACCCGGGCCGTTGGGTGCCGGTCGAACGACTCCTCGACGACATCTGGGACGGCGCCCCTCCCACCGGAGGCGCGGGCGCGCTGCACGCACTCGTGTCCCGGCTGCGCGCCGCCGCCGGACGCGGCCTCGTCGAACACGGACCGCCCGGATACCGGCTCGCTATCGACCCGGGCGACGTCGACGCGGTCGCCTTCGAACGGCTCACCGCCGCCGCGCGCGCCTGCACAGACCCGGCCCGCCGCGCCGAACAGCTGCGCACCGCCCTGAAACTGTGGCGGGGCCCAGCGCTCGCCGACGTCGCCGACGCCGAGTTCGCCGCCGCAGCCATCACCCGGCTGGAGGGCCTGCGCCTGACCGCGATCGAGGACCGCATCGAGGCCGACCTGGCGGTCGGCGACCCCGCCGACCTCGTCCCGGAGCTGGAGGCGCTCACCGTCGCGCACCCGCTGCGCGAACGGCTGCGCGGGCAGCTGATGCGCGTGCTGTACGCGACCGGACGGCAGGCCGAAGCCCTCACCGTGTACGAGGAGACCCGCCGGACCCTCGCCGACCGCCTCGGCGTCGACCCGTCGCCGGAGCTGGCGGAGCTGCACCTGGCCATCCTGCGCCGCGACCCGGCCCTCGCCCGCCCCGCCCGGGACCGTCCCGCGGCGGCGACGGCCGGCGCTCCCGCGGCGGCCGTCGAGCACGCCTTCGCGGCGCCGTCGGCGACCGAGACGCCGAGCCGGCGCCGTACGAACCTGCCGGCCCAGCTCACCAGCTTCGTCGGACGCGAGGAGGAGTCGCGGCAGGTCGCCAAGCTGCTGCGGGAGTCGCGCCTGGTCACCCTGACCGGCCCCGGCGGCGCGGGCAAGACCCGGCTGGCCTGCGAGGCCGCCGCCCCGCTGGTCGACGTCACCCCCGACGGCGTGTGGTTCGTCCCGCTGGCGTCGGTGAGCGCCGCCGGCGACGTGTGCCCCGCCGTGCTGGCCGCCCTCGACCTGGTCGAACCGGTCCGCTCCAGCACCGAGACGCGGTCCCCGGCCCGCTCCCTGGACCGGCTCGTCGACGCCCTCGCGTCCTGGGACGCCCTGCTCGTCCTCGACAACTGCGAGCACCTCGTCGAGGCCGCGGCGGAACTGGCCGACCGGCTGCTCGCCGCCGCCCCGAACGTGCGGATCCTCGCCACCAGCCGCGAACCGCTCGGCATCACCGGCGAGTCGCTGTGCCCGGTGCCGTCCCTGCCCCTGCCGCCGCCCGACGCCGACCCGCGGGAGGCCGTGCGGCACGCCTCCGTCCGCCTGCTCGCCGACCGGGCGGCGGCCGTCCGCCCCGGCTTCACCGTCGACGACGAGACCGTCGGCCCCGTCGTCGCCATCTGCCGCGCCCTCGACGGCATCCCGCTGGCGATCGAGCTGGCCGCCGCCCGCATGCGCGCCCTGACCCCCGCGCAGGTCGCCGACCGCCTCGGCGACCGCTTCCGGCTGCTGACCGCGGGCAGCCGCGCGGCGATGCCCCGGCACCGCACCCTGCGCGCGGTGGTCGACTGGAGCTGGGACCTGCTGGACGAGGCCGAACGCGCCGTCCTGCGCCGCCTGTCGGTGTTCGCGGGCGGCGCCGCCCCGGAGGCCGCCGTGCGCGTGTGCGCGTCCCCCGCCGGGGCGGGCGGCCCG
Source organism: Actinomadura viridilutea (assembly GCA_003001795.1). Lineage (GTDB taxonomy): Bacteria > Actinomycetota > Actinomycetes > Streptosporangiales > Streptosporangiaceae > Spirillospora > Spirillospora viridilutea. The sequence continues at coordinate 222,505 of PVNI01000010.1, forward strand.
GACGCCGACGACGTGCTCGACGTGATCGCCTCGCTGGTCGAGAAGTCCCTGGTGATGGCGGAAGGCGCCACCGAGGTCCGCTACCGGCTGCTGGAGACCGTGCGCGTGTACGCGGACGAACGCCTCGCCGAAGCGGGCGAAGGCGACCGCGTCCGCGACGCGCACGCCGCCTACTACCTGGAACTCGCCGAACGCGCCGAACCGGAGCTGCGCGGCCGCGACCAGCTGCTCTGGGGCGACCGCCTGGCCGCCGAACACGACAACTGCGTCGCCGCGCTCCGCCACGTCGTCCGCACCCGCGACGTCCGCACCGGGCTGCGGCTCGTGGCCGCGCTGACCTGGTTCTGGTTCATGCGCGACCTGGAGATGGAGGGCGGCGTCTGGGCCATCGCCGTCCGGGATCTGGCGGGCCCCACCGCGCCACCGGGCCTGGAGGAGCAGTACGCCATCTGCTTCCTCCTCGCCTCCCTGGTGGGCAAGATCCAGGACGAGCAGGGGTTCCCCACCCAGGAGGACATGCGCGACACGCTGAAAGACGCCCTCCGCCTCGTGCCGCCCAATCCGAGGCACCCGGTCCTGCACCTGGCCGAGCCGCTGCTGGGGCTCGTCTCGGGACGGCAGGAGGACGCCCGGCGGCTGCTGGGCGGCGTCGAACGCCATCCCGACCCGTGGGGCCGGTCGATGGGGCTCGCCCTGCGCGGCGAGTTGGGCCTGCACGCCGGAGAGATCGACGCCGCGTTCGCCGACATGAGCGCCGGATACGAGGGCTTCCGCGCCATCGGCGACCGCATGGGCATGCTGATCGGGCTCGGCGGACTCACCGAGGTCGCCCTCGCTCGCGGCGAGGCCGAGACCGCCCTGCGCTTCGTCGAGGAGGCGCTCGGCTACTCGTCCCTGGGAGTGAACCCCGAACTGGGCGCCACGCTGCTCACGCACCTGGGCCGCATCCACGCGGAGCTCGGCGAAGTGGAACGCGGCCGCCGGGAGATCCGGGAGGGCGTCCAGAGCCAGATACGGATCGGGCAGCACGCCGACGCGACGATCGGCTACCTGGCGCTGTGCGAGCTGAGCCGCCGCACCGGGGATCTGGCGGACGCGCGCGCCCTGCTGGACGAGGCCCTCGCCATGGTGGAGCCGCGCATGGGCCGCGCGGACTACGTGCAGCCGACCGCCCTCACGTTCAGCAAACTCGGCTGCCTGGCAGCACAGGAGGGCGACCTGGCCGCCGCGGAACAGTGGCATGCCCGGGCCATGGAGGTGGCGCGCAACGCGGTCTGGCTGAGCAACCAGGCGCTCGCGACCCTCGTCGAGGGCCTGGCCGCGCTCGCCTCCGCGCGCGGCGACCACCGCAGGGCCGCCGAACTGCTCGGCACGGCCCGCACGCTCCACGGCTACCACGACCGGACGAGCTTCGACGTCCGCCGCACCGAGACCGCCGCCACCGCCGCCCTCGGGGAGACCGAGTACTCGGTGGCATACGAGAAGGGGCGCTCCGTCACCCGTGAGGCCGCCCTCACCCTGACCCCCGCCTCCTGAACCCTTCGCCCGCGGAAGACCGCGGGTCCGCAGGACGCGCCGGGCTCCGAGGTCAAGTGGGGAACCCCGCCGAGCGGGATACGGCGAAATCCCGCCCCGTCCAACGGCGCCGCCCAGTCGGGCCGGCCGCCGCGGCGGCACGGCCGCACAAGCTCCAGCATCCCGGTTCGAGGCTCCTGAAAGCCGCTCGGCGCGTATCACGTATGTCATGTCCCGCCTTCCGTTCGGCTGTCATGCACGGCTCCAGGCTCGGGGCGCCCGCTGACGCGCCGCTGACACCGCGGGCGACCGCGCTGACATCCCGCTGACGCGGGACTCGCCGCGAGCCGGACCGAAGGCAGCGAACCCGGCTGTGACCAGGCGGTTCTGGGGAGGAGGCGAAGACGCTGGAGCCCTTGATTTGACGGGAGTTCCGCGACTGCCTAATGTTCTTCCTGCCCCGAGGGGATGCGGGACGCCGGAAGCGGCGGACGGCCCCGGGGAATCCTCCCTCCCACTGGAAAACGGTTCGGGTTGTCGCCTGGGTCGTTGTAGTCTGGGAGGGTCGGCCCGGACGGGATGCGGGACGCTCTGGTGGAGCGGCCGGCCCGCGGGACTCCTCCGCTTGTTGATGTTGCTGGGCGGTGTGTGCCGTCTGGTGGCTGGTGTGCGGGGGGCCGGGCTGAGTCTGGATGCCGGACTGGTCGGTCTGGTTGACAGGCGGGAAGTTCCCGGTAGACTTGAAGGGTTGCCCCGGGGCGGTGACTGCGAGAGCGGGATCCGCGCGGTGGGTGTCCGTTTCTTGAGAACTCAACAGCGTGTCAAAAGCCAGTGCCTTGTGAGGCCAGGCGATTGTCTGGCC
>PVNI01000011.1 GCA_003001795.1 Actinomadura viridilutea
CTCAACGTCGAGGTCCTCTCCAGCGACGGCATGTCCATCGAGATGCGCGACACCGACGAGGACGTCTTCCGCGCCGCGGAGGAGCTCGGCATCGACCTGTCCCGGCGTGAGCCGAGCAGTGTCGAAGAGGTCTGATCAACTCAAGGGGAAAACTGTTGCTTGACGTCAACTTCTTCGACGAGCTTCGCATCGGTCTGGCGACCGCCGACGACATCCGCCAGTGGTCCCACGGTGAGGTGAAGAAGCCGGAGACCATCAACTACCGGACCCTCAAGCCGGAGAAGGACGGGCTCTTCTGCGAGAAGATCTTCGGTCCGACCCGGGACTGGGAGTGCTACTGCGGCAAGTACAAGCGCGTCCGGTTCAAGGGCATCATCTGCGAGCGCTGCGGCGTCGAGGTGACCCGCGCCAAGGTGCGGCGTGAGCGGATGGGCCACATCGAGCTGGCCGCGCCGGTCACCCACATCTGGTACTTCAAGGGCGTTCCGTCCCGGCTGGGCTACCTGCTGGACCTGGCGCCCAAGGACCTCGAGAAGATCATCTACTTCGCCGCGTACATGATCACCAGCGTGGACACCGAGCGCCGCGAGCGCGACCTGCCCACGCTGGAGGCGCACATCTCGGTCGAGCGCCAGCAGATCGAGCAGGCCCGCGACGCCCAGATCGAGGCCCGCCAGCAGAAGCTGGAGGCCGACCTGGCCGAGCTGGAGGCGGCCGGCGCCAAGGCCGACCAGAAGCGCAAGCTGCGCGACAGCGCCGAGCGCGAGATCAAGCAGCTGCGCGACCGGGCGCAGCGGGAGCTGGACCGCCTGGAGGAGGTCTGGACGAGGTTCAAGAACCTCAAGGTCCAGGACCTGGAGGGCGACGAGCTCCTCTACCGCGAGATGCGCGAGCGCTTCGGCAAGTACTTCGAGGGCGGCATGGGCGCCGCGGCCATCCAGAAGCGGCTGGAGAACTTCGACCTGGAGGCCGAGGCCGAGAAGCTGCGCGAGACGATCCGCACCGGCAAGGGCCAGAAGAAGGCCCGCGCCCTCAAGCGGCTGAAGGTCGTGTCGGCGTTCCTCAACACCCGCAACAGCCCGCTGGGCATGGTGCTGGACTGCATCCCGGTGATCCCGCCGGACCTGCGTCCCATGGTCCAGCTGGACGGCGGCCGGTTCGCCACCAGTGACCTGAACGACCTGTACCGGCGCGTGATCAACCGGAACAACCGGCTCAAGCGGCTGCTCGACCTGGGCGCGCCCGAGATCATCGTCAACAACGAGAAGCGGATGCTGCAGGAGGCCGTCGACGCGCTGTTCGACAACGGCCGCCGCGGCCGCCCGGTCACCGGGCCGGGCAACCGTCCGCTCAAGTCGCTGTCCGACATGCTCAAGGGCAAGCAGGGCCGGTTCCGGCAGAACCTGCTGGGCAAGCGCGTCGACTACTCCGGCCGTTCGGTCATCGTGGTCGGCCCGCAGCTGAAGCTGCACCAGTGCGGCCTGCCCAAGCAGATGGCGCTGGAGCTGTTCAAGCCGTTCGTGATGAAGCGGCTGGTCGACCTGAACCACGCCCAGAACATCAAGTCCGCCAAGCGGATGGTCGAGCGCGCCCGTCCGGTGGTGTGGGACGTGCTGGAAGAGGTCATCACCGAGCACCCGGTGCTGCTCAACCGCGCGCCCACCCTGCACCGCCTGGGCATCCAGGCGTTCGAGCCGCAGCTGGTGGAGGGCAAGGCGATCCAGATCCACCCGCTGGTCTGCACGGCGTTCAACGCCGACTTCGACGGCGACCAGATGGCGGTGCACCTGCCGCTGTCGGCCGAGGCGCAGGCCGAGGCGCGGATCCTGATGCTGTCCACCAACAACATCCTCAAGCCGTCGGACGGCAAGCCGGTCACCATGCCCACCCAGGACATGGTCATCGGCCTGTACTGGCTGACCACCGAGTCCGAGGGCGCGCTCGGCGAGGGCCGCGCGTTCTCCTCGGTCGCCGAGGCGATCATGGCCTACGACCGGGGCGAGCTGGACCTGCAGGCCAAGATCACGGTACGGCTCAAGGACGTCCCGCCGCCGCGCGGCTGGCAGGCGCCCGAGGGCTACGAGCCGGGCCGGCCGTACCGGCTGGAGACCACGCTCGGCCGCTGCCTGTTCAACGAGACGCTCCCGGACGACTTCCCGTTCGTCAACTACGAGGTCGGCAAGAAGCAGCTGTCGGCGATCGTCAACCAGCTGGCCGAGAACTACCCGAAGGTCGAGGTGGCGGCGGCGCTGGACGAGCTGAAGACCGCCGGCTTCCACTGGGCGACCCGGTCCGGGACGACCATCGCGATCGAGGACGTGGTGGTCCCGCCGAACAAGCAGGAGATCCTGGTCACCTACGAAAAGCGTGCCGAGAAGGTGCAGCGGGAGTTCAACCGCGGCCTGATCACCGACGAGGAGCGCCGCCAGGAGCTCATCGAGATCTGGAACAAGGCGACCGCGGACGTGGCCGCCGACATGGAGGCGGCGTTCCCCAAGACCAACCCGGTCTGGATGATGATCCAGTCGGGCGCCCGAGGGAACCCGCTGCAGCTGCGCCAGATCGCCGGCATGCGCGGCCTGGTCTCCAACCCGAAGGGCGAGACCATCCCGCGGCCGATCAAGTCGTCCTACCGCGAGGGCCTGTCGGTGGTGGAGTTCTTCATCTCCACCCACGGCACCCGCAAGGGTCTGGCCGACACCGCGCTGCGCACCGCCGACTCCGGTTACCTGACCCGGCGTCTGGTGGACGTGGCGCAGGACGTCATCGTCCGCGAGGAGGACTGCGGCACCGACCGCACCATCCCGATGCGGGTGGCCGAGCGGGACGCCGCGGGCAACCTGGTCCGGCCGGCCCACGCCGAGACCAGCCTGATCGGCCGGACCGTCGCCGAGGACGTCGAGGTCGACGGCACGGTGCTCGTGCAGGCCGGCGCCGACCTGTCCGACGCGGTGCTGACCCGGCTGATCGAGGCGGGCGTGGAGGAGGTGCGCACCCGCAGCGCCCTGGTCTGCGAGGCCAAGATCGGCGTGTGCGCCGCCTGCTACGGCCGCAGCCTGGCCACCGGCAAGCGGGTGGACGTCGGCGAGGCCGTCGGCATCATCGCCGCGCAGTCCATCGGCGAGCCCGGCACCCAGCTGACCATGCGGACCTTCCACACCGGTGGCGTCGCCGGCGCGGACATCACGCACGGTCTGCCCCGTGTGCAGGAGCTGTTCGAGGCCCGCGTCCCCAAGGGCGTGGCCCCGATCAGCGAGGTCGCCGGCCGGGTCAAGATCGACGAGACGGAGAAGACCCGCAAGGTCGTCATCGTCCCCGACGACGGCTCCGACGAGGTCGCCTACCCGGTGCCGATGCGCTCGCGTCTGATGGTCAAGGAGGGCGAGCACGTCGAGGTCGGCCAGCAGCTGATCCACGGTGTGGTCAACCCGCACGAGGTGCTGCGCATCCTCGGCCCGCGCGCCGTGCAGCTGCACCTGGTGCAGGAGGTCCAGGAGGTCTACCGCTCGCAGGGCGTGTCGATCCACGACAAGCACATCGAGGTGATCGTCCGCCAGATGCTCAAGCGGGTGAACATCCTGGAGTCGGGCGACACCGAGCTGCTGCCGGGCGACCTGGTGGAGCGTCCGGTGTTCGAGGAGACCAACCGCAAGGTGGTCGCCGAGGGCGGCACGCCCGCCGCGGGCCGTCCCGTGCTCATGGGCATCACCAAGGCCTCGCTGGCCACCGAGTCGTGGCTGTCGGCGGCCTCCTTCCAGGAGACCACCCGGGTCCTCACCGAGGCGGCCATGCACGCCAAGAGCGACCCGCTGCTGGGCCTGAAGGAGAACGTCATCATCGGCAAGCTCATCCCGGCCGGTACCGGCATGCCGCAGTACCGCAACGTCCGGGTCGAGCCGACCGAGGAGGCCAAGGCGGCGGTGTACTCCGTCGGCTCCTACGACGACGGCGCCGAGTACGCCTTCGGTCAGGGCTCCGGCGAGGCCGTCCCGCTGGAGGAGTACGACTTCGGCCAGTACAACCGCTAGTCGGTCGGTCAGGGGACGCGCGGTCCGCCGCGCGCCCCTGAGCGGTCCGCCCTCTTAGCAGCGCGAAGGCCCCTTCCGAGCGATCGGAAGGGGCCTTTCGCGTTCGCGGCGCACGCCCGCGCGCAGCGGCCACGGGGGCGACGCGCCGCCGTCTTCGAACGATCGGCGCGTGGTGGTGAAGCGGTGAGAGTCGAACCCGCCGTGCGACTCGGTGACCGCGAACGCCGTCGTCGCCGACCCGTCGGCGAACCGCGGCGGCCAGTGCTCCTTCTGCTCGGCCGTGCCGAACCGGGTGCGCGGTCACGGCGAGATCCCGGTTCGGGGTGCGCCCGGCCGTCGTCCGCTTTTATCGGCGCCGTGCGGGACTTTTCGGCGCCGTGCGGGCGCCCGGAGGCGGCGAGAGATGAGAAGATGGTCACGTTGCGCGCCCCGTCGTCGGCGGGCATGCGCACGGCCACGGACTCCGGGGCGCTGTTTGCTCGCGGCGCGGCGCCCCGGTTCCGCCAGGTCGCGGCGGTGCTCCGGTCGGCCGTCGCCCGCCGCCGGTGGCCGTGTGCGACGCCACTGCCACCACGCGTGGCGGTGATTTGCGATAGAGCGGCCGATCGGGGCAGGCTGTGGGCGGAAAGACCCGGCGCGGGCCGATGGTCACGTCCGGGAGAAGGCAGGTCCGGGCGTGGTCAGGTCCGGGACGACGGCACCGAAGGAGCCCCCCACGATGACCGAGCATGACGGCACGCAGGGACCGCAGCCGCCGTCGTCCGGCGAGGACGAGGCGCCCGAGGCGCCGGGCGGGCGGCCCGACCGGCAGGAACCGTTGCGGCCGATGGGCGACCGGACGGTGGTGTTCGGCGCTCCGCAGCCCGCGCCGCCCGGCGGCGCCGGCGGTCGGCACGCCGCGCCCCAGCCCTCGGACCAGGGACCCCAGCAGCAGCCTCCCGTGCAGCCGCAGCAGGGCGGCACGCCGCCGCCCCCTCCGCCGACCATGGTGGAGCCCATGCAGCAGTTCGCGCAGGGGCAGGAGGCCGCGCAGGGGCAGTGGGGCCAGCCGCAGCAGCCGCCCCAGCAGGCGCCGTACGGGCAGTCGGCCCAGGGGCCCGGCGGGTTCACCCCGCCCCAGGAGCCGCCGCAGCCTCCCTTCGGCCAGCAGCCGCCGTACCCGCAGCAGCCGTACACCCAGCAGGGTTACGGCCAGCAGGGCTACCCGCAGCAGGGGTACGGTCAGCAGGGCTACCCGCAGCAGCCCGCGCAGTCCCAGTTCGGCCAGCAGCAGGGCCAGCAGCCGGAGCAGCAGCAGGGTCAGCAGCAGGCGCCGTACAACCCCGCGCAGGACCTGTACTCTCCGCCGCCCGAGGTTCAGCAGGCGCAGCAGAAGCAGCAACAGCAGCAGGCGGACAGCGGTGAGGGCGCCGCGGACCGCACCTTGATCGTTCCAGGTCCGGGCACCGGCGTGCCCGAGGCCGACAAGCCGCGGCCCGCCGTCGACGACCAGGCCACCACGGCGTGGTCGCCCGGCACCGACATCCCGGTGGCGACCGGACCGGAGCGCAAGCCGTCGGAGCCGCAGGGCGAGCCGTGGCAGGCGCCGACGCCGCCGTCCACGCCCGAGCCCTGGCCGGCCCCCGGCGACCAGCAGGGCGTCGACGCCGACCGCACCATGACGGTGCCGCCGCCCGAGGCCGCCGGTGCGGGCGCCGCCTCCTCGGGCGAGGAGCCCCGGTACGGCGCGCCCCAGGGGCAGGAGCAGGCCGGCGGCGACGCGCAGGCGACGCAGGCGTTCGCCAACCCGCCCGGCGGCGGCAGCGAAGGCGCCACGCGCCTGGACCTCGGCCAGCAGCCGTGGGGGCAGCAGGCGCAGCAGGGCCAGCAGGGCTTCCCGCCGCAGGGGTACGGGCAGCCCGAGCAGCAGCAGTACGGCCAGCAGGCTCCGTACGGGCAGCAGCAGGGCGCCTTCGGGGGCCAGCCGCAGGCCCCCTACGGCCAGCCGGAAGGGCAGCAGCAGTACGGGCAGCCCGCGTACGGTCAGCAGCCGGGCCAGCCGGGCCAGTACGGCCAGCAGGCTCCCGCGCCGTACGGGCAGCAGGCTCCGTACGGCCAGCAGCAGGGCGGCTACCCCGGATACGGCGCCGCCTCGCCCGCCGGCGGGTCCGGGGAGAAGAGCGGCAAGAACGGCAAGGTGCTGTACATCGCCGTCGGCGCCGTGGTCCTCGTGGTGCTCCTCGCGGTGATCTACCTGGCGTTCCTGCGGTGACCGATCCGGCCGAGCCCCGCGCCCGGTGACGGGCGCCGGGCGAGACCGCCCGCGGAAGGACGACCGCAGCCCCCGGAGTCCGCGCCAGGCGGACCCGGGGGTTGATGGGGTGCGGGACCGTGATGCGGAGGGCGAGCGCCCCCACCCTGGTCTTTTGCGAGCCGGTCGGTCAAAATGAACGCACGGGAACAACTCCCGGACGGTCGGACGTCTTAACTGCGGGCGGATGATTTCCGCCTCGCGGACGCCGCCGTACAAGTCACACCGGTTCCCAGCCCTCGGTGCTTGCGCCGAATGGGGTCGGCGCGGTAGTGCGGTACTCGCTTTGCACTTTGCTCCGCGGGTGGGTAACCTCTTTCTTCGCGCCCGCCGGTGTGCGGGCCGAATCCGCGTGCGCTCCGGCAAGGCCCAGGTGCCAGGGCCGGCGCCGCGAATTTACTCCCCGGCTTGATTCGGCCCGGTTGGGCCGGGCGGTCACGTGTGGCCGAGCAGAGTGCGACACGCCCGACCGCGGGGGTCGGAGAGGTCGGGAAACCGGCAGGTCACAGCCTCGTCAGAGGTGGTGATGACGGGTCTCGCGCACGCGGGATCCAGCCCAGGAAGAACACTTACCGGCTCGGTACGAGGAAGACGGAGACGCGGTGCCCACGATCCAGCAGCTGGTCCGCAAGGGCCGCCAGGACAAGGTGACCAAGAACAAGACGCCCGCGCTGAAGGGCAGCCCGCAGCGCCGAGGGGTCTGCACGCGCGTCTACACCACGACGCCCAAGAAGCCGAACTCCGCGCTTCGCAAGGTCGCTCGTGTCCGGCTGACCAGCGGGATCGAGGTCACTGCCTACATCCCCGGCGTCGGCCACAACCTGCAGGAGCACTCCATCGTGCTCGTGCGCGGCGGCCGTGTGAAGGACCTCCCGGGCGTTCGGTACAAGATCATCCGCGGCTCGCTGGACACCCAGGGCGTGCGGAACCGCAAGCAGGCGCGCAGCCGCTACGGCGCGAAGAAGGAGAAGAGCTGATGCCGCGCAAGGGCCCTGCTGGCAAGCGCCAGCTCATCGCCGACCCGGTGTACAACTCGCCGCTGGTCACCGCGCTGATCAACAAGGTGCTGCTGGACGGCAAGCGCTCGCTGGCCCAGCGCATCGTGTACGGCGCGCTCGAAGGCTGCCGCGAGAAGACCGGCAACGACCCGGTCGTCACGCTCAAGCGCGCGCTGGACAACGTCAAGCCGACCATCGAGGTCAAGAGCCGCCGCGTCGGCGGTGCGACCTACCAGGTGCCGGTGGAGGTGCGGCCCGCGCGCAGCACCACCCTGGCCCTGCGCTGGCTGGTGCAGTACGCCCGGCAGCGCCGTGAGAAGACCATGACCGAGCGGCTGATGAACGAGCTGCTCGACGCGAGCAACGGCCTCGGCGCTTCGGTGAAGAAGCGCGAGGACACCCACAAGATGGCGGAGTCCAACAAGGCGTTCGCCCATTACCGCTGGTGACCCCGGTCACCGACCTACGACGACTTACGCGAGGACGAGAGTGGCTACCAAGACCGGTGTAGACCTGGCCAAGGTCCGCAACATCGGGATCATGGCCCATATCGACGCGGGCAAGACCACGACGACCGAGCGGATCCTGTACTACACGGGCATCAGCTACAAGATCGGCGAGGTCCACGACGGCGCCGCCACCATGGACTGGATGGAGCAGGAGCAGGAGCGGGGGATCACCATCACCTCCGCCGCCACCACCTGCACCTGGCCGGTCGACAACGTCAAGCACACCATCAACATCATCGACACACCGGGCCACGTCGACTTCACCATCGAGGTGGAGCGCTCGCTTCGCGTGCTGGACGGCGCAGTGGCGGTCTTCGACGGTGTTGCGGGAGTCGAGCCGCAGTCCGAGACCGTCTGGCGTCAGGCCGACCGCTACGGCGTCCCGCGGATCTGCTTCGTCAACAAGATGGACCGCGTCGGCGCCGAGTTCCACCGCTGCGTCGACATGATCAGGGACCGCCTCCAGGCCACCCCGCTGGCCATGCAGCTGCCGGTCGGGGCCGAGGCGGACTTCAAGGGCGTCATCGACCTGGTCACGATGAAGGCCCTGCTGTGGAACGACGAGGCCAAGCTCGGCGAGATGTACGACGTCGTCGACATCCCCGACACCCACGTCGAGGCGGCGCGAGAGTGGCACGACAAGCTCGTCGAGACGCTCGCCGAGAACGACGACGAGATCATGGAGCTGTACCTGGAGGGCAACGAGCCCACCGTGGAGCAGCTCTACCCGGCCATCCGGCGCGCCACCATCGCCGGCAAGGTGACCCCGGTGCTGTGCGGCACCGCCTTCAAGAACAAGGGCGTGCAGCCGCTGCTGGACGCGATCGTGCGGTACCTGCCCTCGCCGCTGGACGTGGAGGCCATCGAGGGCCACGCGATGCGGGACGAGGAGACCCAGCTGGCGCGCAAGCCCAGCGAGGACGAGCCGTTCGCCGCGCTGGCCTTCAAGATCGCCTCTGACCCGCACCTGGGCAAGCTGACCTTCATCCGCGTCTACTCGGGCGTGCTGGAGTCCGGCTCCCAGGTCCTGAACTCCGTCAAGGAGCGCAAGGAGCGGGTCGGCAAGATCTACCGGATGCACGCCAACAAGCGCGAGGAGATCGACCGCGTCGGCGCCGGCGACATCGTCGCGGTGATGGGCCTCAAGCAGACCACCACCGGCGAGACGCTGTGCGACGAGCGCGAGCCCATCGTCCTGGAGTCGATGAGCTTCCCCGCGCCGGTCATCCACGTGGCGATCGAGCCGAAGACCAAGGCCGACCAGCAGAAGCTGTCCACGGCGATCCAGCGGCTGGCCGAGGAGGACCCCTCCTTCCAGGTCCGCACCGACGAGGACACCGGCCAGACCGTGATCTCCGGCATGGGCGAGCTGCACCTGGAGATCCTGGTCGACCGCATGAAGCGGGAGTTCAAGGTCGACGCCAACGTCGGCAAGCCCCAGGTGGCCTACCGCGAGACGATCACCAAGAAGGTCGAGCGCGTCGAGTACACCCACAAGAAGCAGACCGGTGGCGCCGGCCAGTTCGGCCGGGTCATCATCGACTTGGAGCCGTTGGGCGAGGGCAACGACGGCTACGAGTTCGAGAACAAGATCACCGGTGGGCGCATCCCGCGCGAGTACATCCCGTCGGTGGACGCCGGATGCCAGGAGGCCGCCGAGTTCGGCGTGCTGGCCGGCTACCCCATGGTGGGGGTGAAGGTCACCCTGCAGGACGGCGCCTACCACGAGGTCGACTCCTCGGAGATGGCCTTCAAGGTCGCCGGTTCCATGGCGTTCAAGGAGGCCGCCAGGCGGGCGGCGCCGACGCTGCTGGAGCCGCTGATGGCCGTCGAGGTCACCACGCCCGAGGAGAACATGGGCGACGTCATCGGCGACCTCAACAGCCGCCGCGGGCAGGTCCAGTCGATGGACGAGCGCGCGGGGATGCGGGTCGTCAGGGCGCTCGTCCCCCTCTCGGAGATGTTCGGCTACGTGGGCGACCTGCGCAGCAAGACCCAGGGCCGGGCGGTCTTCACGATGCAGTTCGACTCCTACGCGGAGGTGCCCAGCAACGTCGCGCAGGAGATCATCGCCAAGGCGAGGGGCGAGTAGCACCCGAGCCCGAGGCCACCAGCCAGCAGCATCAGGCGGCCGGTCCAGCCGGCCGAGGATCGCAACAAGGAGCAACCAGTGGCGAAGGCCAAGTTCGAGCGGACCAAGCCGCACGTGAACATCGGCACCATCGGGCACATCGACCACGGTAAGACCACCCTTACCGCGGCGATCACGAAGGTGCTGCACGACGAGTACCCCGACCTCAACCCGTTCACGCCCTTCGAGGACATCGACAAGGCCCCCGAGGAGCGCGAGCGCGGTATCACCATCTCCATCGCGCACGTCGAGTACCAGACCGAGACTCGGCACTACGCGCACGTGGACTGCCCGGGTCACGCGGACTACATCAAGAACATGATCACCGGTGCCGCCCAGATGGACGGCGCGATCCTGGTCGTGGCCGCCACCGACGGCCCGATGCCGCAGACCAAGGAGCACGTGCTGCTGGCCCGTCAGGTCGGCGTGCCCTACATCGTCGTCGCCCTGAACAAGTGCGACATGGTCGACGACGAGGAGATCCTGGAGCTGGTCGAGCTCGAGGTCCGCGAGCTGCTCAACGAGTACGAGTTCCCCGGCGACGAGGTCCCGGTCGTCCGCGTCTCGGCCTTCCAGGCCCTGCAGGGCGACGCCAAGTGGGCCGAGTCCATCAAGGAGCTCATGAAGGCCGTGGACGAGAACGTCCCCGAGCCGCAGCGCGACACCGACAAGCCGTTCCTGATGCCGATCGAGGACGTGTTCTCGATCACCGGTCGCGGCACCGTGGTGACCGGCCGCATCGAGCGCGGCGTGATCAGCGTCAACGAGGAAGTCGAGATCATCGGCATCAAGGACGAGTCGCTCAAGACCACCGTCACCGGTGTCGAGATGTTCCGCAAGCTCCTCGACCAGGGCCAGGCGGGCGACAACGTCGGCCTCCTGCTGCGCGGCGTCAAGCGCGAGGAGGTCGAGCGCGGTCAGTGCGTCATCAAGCCGGGCACCAACACCCCGCACACCGAGTTCGAGGCGCAGGTCTACGTCCTGTCCAAGGACGAGGGCGGTCGGCACACGCCGTTCTTCAACAACTACCGTCCGCAGTTCTACTTCCGGACCACGGACGTCACCGGCGTCGTCAACCTGCCTGAGGGCACCGAGATGGTGATGCCGGGCGACAACACCGAGATGCGCGTCCAGCTGATCCAGCCCGTCGCCATGGAGGAGGGCCTGAAGTTCGCCATCCGTGAGGGTGGTCGGACCGTCGGCGCCGGTCGCGTCACCAAGATCATCAAGTAACACCACTCGTCGCGCGGCGGCCCGGCCGCGGACCCCCGTCACCGGGGGGCCCGGGGGCCCGTCCCCCGGGCAGGAACCACGCCGGGCCGCCGCGTCACGACTCCACCGATCCCCACGCACGTGGGGGTGGACCAGACACACTCAGCGGCACTACCAGCAAAGGACACCGAGGCCACCATGGCGGGACAGAAGATCCGCATCCGGCTCAAGGCCTACGACCACGAGGTCATCGACACCTCCGCGAAGAAGATCGTTGAGACGGTGACGCGGACGGGCGCCAAGGTCGCGGGCCCGGTGCCGCTGCCGACCGAGAAGAACGTGTACTGCGTCATCCGCTCGCCGCACAAGTACAAGGACTCGCGCGAGCACTTCGAGATGCGCACGCACAAGCGGCTGATCGACATCATCGATCCCACGCCCAAGACGGTCGACTCGCTGATGCGGCTCGACCTTCCGGCCGGCGTTGACATCGAGATCAAGCTCTGAGGGACGCACCGAAGATGAGTAGGACAAGGAAGGGCGTCCTGGGCGAGAAGCTCGGCATGACCCAGGTCTTCGACGATGAGGGCCGGATCGTTCCGGTGACCGTCGTCCAGGCCGGGCCGTGCGTCGTCACCCAGATCCGCACCCAGGACAAGGACGGCTACAGCGCCGTGCAGCTGGGGTACGGCCAGATCGACCCGCGCAAGGTGAACAAGCCGCGCGCCGGGCACTTCGAGAAGGCCGGCGTGACCCCCCGCCGCTACCTGGCCGAGATCCGGACCGACGACGCCTCCGAGTACGAACTCGGCCAGGAGATCACTGTCTCGGTCTTCGAGGCCGGGCAGAAGGTCGACGTCACCGGCACCAGCAAGGGCAAGGGCACCGCGGGTGTGATGAAGCGTCACGGCTTCGGCGGCCTGGGCGCCTCGCACGGTACCCAGCGCAAGCACCGCTCGCCGGGCTCGATCGGCGGCTGCGCGACCCCCGGTCGCGTCTTCAAGGGCCTCCGCATGGCGGGGCGGCACGGCAACGCCCGGACCACCGTGCAGAACCTGACCATCCACGCCATCGATCCGGAGAAGAACCTGCTGCTCATCAAGGGCGCGGTTCCCGGTCCGAACGGCGGCCTGGTCATGGTGCGCGACGCAGTGAAGGGAGCGGGCAAGTGACCAGCAAGCTGGACGTCGACCTGCCTGCCGAGATCTTCGACGCCAAGACCAACGTGCCGCTGATCCACCAGGTCGTGGTGGCGCAGCAGGCCGCGGCGCGGCAGGGCACCCACGCCACCAAGACCCGCGGCGACGTGCGCGGCGGCGGCAAGAAGCCGTACCGGCAGAAGGGCACCGGCCGGGCCCGCCAGGGCTCGACGCGGGCCCCGCAGTTCGTCGGCGGCGGCACCGTCCACGGCCCGCAGCCGCGGGACTACACCCAGCGGACCCCGAAGAAGATGAAGGCCGCCGCGCTGCGCGGCGCCCTGTCGGACCGGGCCCGCCACGGCCGCGTCCACGTGGTCGACCACCTCATCGAGGGCGACACGCCCAAGACCAAGACCGCGCTGGCCGCGCTGCGCAGCGTGACCGACGCCAAGCGGGTCCTGGTGGTCCTGGACCGCGACGACGAGGTCACCTGGAAGAGCCTGCGCAACGAGCCCAGCGTCCACCTTTTGGTGTCCGACCAGCTCAACACCTACGACGTGCTGGTGAACGACGACGTGGTCTTCACGAAGGCCGCGTACGACGAGTTCATCGCACGCGCGACCAAGAAGACCAGCGCTTCCCGCAACGGCGGGGGTGCTTCGGAGGCGGTGGACCAGTGAACAAGATCGCCGATCCTCGCGACATCATCATCGCGCCGGTCGTCTCGGAGAAGAGCTACGGGCTGCTGGACGAGAACAAGTACACGTTCATCGTCCGCCCGGACGCCAACAAGACGCAGATCAAGCAGGCCGTGGAAGAGGTGTTCAACGTCAAGGTGACGAACGTGAACACCCTGAACCGGCCGGGCAAGCGCAAGCGCACGCGGTACGGCTGGGGCAAGCGCAAGGACACCAAGCGCGCCATCGTCAGCCTCGCCGAGGGCGACCGGATCGACATCTTCGGGACGCCGGCCTGACGGCCGGGGCCGCCGGAGCAGACAAGGGATGAACGAAAGAGATGGGCATCCGTAAGTACAAGCCGACGACGCCCGGCCGTCGCGGCGCGAGCGTGGCCGACTTCGTCGAGATCACGCGCTCCGAGCCGGAGAAGTCGCTGCTGCGCCCGCTGCCGAAGAAGGGCGGCCGCAACAACCGCGGCCGCATCACCACGCGGCACCAGGGCGGCGGCCACAAGCGCGCCTACCGGATCATCGACTTCCGGCGGGACGACAAGGACGGCGTGCCGGCGAAGGTCGCGCACATCGAGTACGACCCGAACCGCACCGCGCGCATCGCGCTGCTGCACTACGTCGACGGCGAGAAGCGCTACATCCTGGCCCCCAACGGCCTCAAGCAGGGCGACCGGGTCGAGAACGGCCCGGGCGCCGACATCAAGCCGGGCAACTGCCTGCCGCTGCGCAACATCCCGACCGGTACCGTCATCCACGCCATCGAGCTGCGGCCG
Source organism: Actinomadura viridilutea (assembly GCA_003001795.1). Taxonomy (GTDB): domain Bacteria; phylum Actinomycetota; class Actinomycetes; order Streptosporangiales; family Streptosporangiaceae; genus Spirillospora; species Spirillospora viridilutea. The sequence goes on from PVNI01000011.1 coordinate 13,772, forward strand.
GGCGGCGGCGCCAAGATCGCTCGCAGCGCGGGCGCGGGTGTGCAGCTGCTGGCCAAGGAGGGCAAGTACGCCACGCTGCGCATGCCCTCCGGCGAGATGCGGATGGTGGACCTGCGGTGCCGCGCCACGGTCGGCGAGGTGGGCAACGCCGAGCAGTCCAACATCAACTGGGGCAAGGCGGGCCGCATGCGGTGGAAGGGCCGTCGCCCGACCGTCCGCGGTGTGGCGATGAACCCGATCGACCACCCGCACGGTGGTGGTGAGGGCAAGACCTCCGGCGGCCGGCACCCGGTCAACCCCAAGGGCAAGAAGGAAGGCCGCACGCGCCGGGCCAACAAGCCCAGCGACCGGCTGATCGTCCGTCGGCGCACGAAGAAGAAGCGGTAGGAGTCGCTGGTCATGCCACGTAGCCTTAAGAAGGGCCCCTTCGTGGACGACCACCTTCTGAAGAAGGTGGAGGAGCAGAACGAGAAGGGGACCAAGAACGTCATCAAGACGTGGTCGCGGCGCTCCATGATCATTCCCGAGATGATCGGGCACACGATCGCGGTGCACGACGGCCGCAAGCACGTCCCGGTGTTCATCACCGAGGCCATGGTGGGGCACAAGCTCGGCGAGTTCGCGCCGACGCGCACGTTCCGCAGCCACGTCAAGGAAGACCGCCGCAGCCGTCGCGGCTGAGCACCGGCAGATAACGGAGAGAGGAACTAGCGATGGAAGCCAGGGCCCAGGCGCGGTACATCCGCGTCACGCCCAGGAAGGCCCGCCGCGTGGTGGACCTCATCCGCGGCCTGCCGGCCACGGAGGCTCAGGCGGTGCTGCGGTTCGCCCCTCAGGCTGCGAGTGAGCCGGTGGGCAAGGTGCTGGCGAGCGCCATCGCCAACGCCGAGCACAACTTCAAGCTCGACACCGACACGCTGGTCGTGAGCCGCGCGTGGGTGGACGAGGGGCCGACCCTGAAGCGTTTCCGGCCCCGCGCCCAGGGCCGGGCTTACCGCATCAACAAGCGCACGAGCCACATCACCGTGGTGCTGGAGCCGCGTGACGAGGCTTCGGCGGGCGGCAGGAAGCAGAGGAGGGCCCGGTAGTGGGGCAGAAGATCAACCCGCACGGGTTCCGGCTCGGCGTCACCACCGACCACAAGAGCGTGTGGTTCGCCGACAAGCTCTACAAGGACTACGTCAAGGAGGACGTCCAGATCCGGCGCATGCTCTCCAAGGGCATGGACCGGGCGGGCATCTCCAAGGTGGAGATCGAGCGGACCCGTGACCGCGTCGAGGTCAACATCCACACCGCCCGGCCGGGCATCGTCATCGGCCGGCGCGGCGCCGAGGCCGAGCGCCTGCGCGGCGACCTGGAGAAGCTGACCGGCAAGCAGGTCCGGCTGAACATCCTCGAGGTCAAGAACCCCGAGGTGGACGCGCAGCTGGTCGCGCAGGGCGTGGCCGAGCAGCTGTCCAGCCGGGTGGCGTTCCGCCGCGCGATGCGCAAGGCCATCCAGTCGGCGATGAAGTCCGGCGCGAAGGGCATCAAGGTGCAGTGCTCCGGCCGCCTCGGCGGCGCGGAGATGTCGCGGTCGGAGTTCTACCGCGAGGGCCAGGTGCCGCTGCACACGCTGCGGGCCGACATCGACTACGGGTTCTACGAGGCCCGGACGACGTTCGGCCGGATCGGCGTCAAGGTGTGGATCTACAAGGGCGAGGCCGCGCAGACCCGCGCCGAGCGCGAGCAGCAGGCCGCCCAGCAGCGCGCCGCCGGCGGCGGCCGGGAGCGTCGCGAGCGCCGCGGGCGCGGCGGCCGGGGCCGCGGCGGCGGTCAGGGCCAGGGCGGCGGCGAGCGCGCGTCCAAGCAGCAGCAGAGCCAGGAGCAGTCGGCGTCGGCCGCCGAGTCCGCTCCCAGCGGTGAGGGGAGCTGATCGACCATGCTGATCCCCCGCAAGGTCAAGCACCGCAAGCAGCACCACCCCAAGCGCAAGGGGATGGCCAAGGGCGGTACGAAGGTGGCCTTCGGCGAGTGGGGCATCCAGGCCCTGGAGGGCTCGTACGTCACCAACCGGCAGATCGAGGCCGCGCGTATCGCCATGACCCGGCACATCCGGCGTGGCGGCAAGGTGTGGATCAACATCTTCCCGGACCGCCCGCTGACCAAGAAGCCCGCCGAGACCCGGATGGGTTCCGGTAAGGGCTCGGTCGAGTGGTGGGTGGCCAACGTCAAGCCGGGCCGGGTGGTGTTCGAGATCTCCTACCCGAACGAGCAGGTGGCCCGTGAGGCGCTGCAGCGCGCCATCCACAAGCTGCCGATGAAGTGCAGGATCGTGAAGCGAGAGGCCGGTGAGGGCTGATGGCCAAGGGTCTTACCGCCGACGAGCTGCGCACCGAGCCCCACGAAGAGCTGGTCAAGAAGCTCAAGGAGGCCAAGGAGGAGCTTTTCAACCTCCGCTTCCAGGCCGCGACCGGTCAGCTGGAGAGCCACGGGCGGCTGCGCACCGTCAAGCGTGAGATCGCCCGCATCTACACCGTGATGCGGGAGCGCGAGCTCGGCATCGTCACGGTCACCGAGGAGACGGAGTCCGCGGAAGGCAAGGGCGGCGATGACTGAAACCACGACCGGGCAGACGAAGCCGCGCGGCACCCGTAAGGTGCTGGAGGGCCTTGTGGTCAGCGACAAGATGGACAAGACCGTGGTCGTGTCCGTCGAGGACCGCGTCAAGCACCCCAAGTACCACAAGGTGATCCGCCGCACGAAGAAGTACAAGGCGCACGACGAGGCGAACGCGTGCGGCGTCGGCGATCGCGTCCGCCTCATGGAGACCCGCCCGCTGTCGGCGACCAAGCGCTGGCGCGTGGTGGAGATCCTCGAAAAGGCCAAGTGATCGAGGCCAGGTAAACCCATTGGTTCCGCCAGGCTCCTCCGGGCGCGTCCTGGAGGAGAACCGGTGTGACGAACAGGAGTTGACGTGATCCAGCAGGAGTCGCGACTCAAGGTCGCCGACAACACGGGTGCGAAGGAGATCCTGTGCATCCGCGTGCTCGGCGGCTCGGGTCGGCGCTACGCGGGAGTCGGCGACGTCATCGTCGCGACGGTGAAGGACGCCCTTCCCGGCGCGGGCGTGAAGAAGGGCGACGTCGTCAAGGCGGTCGTCGTGCGCACCCGCAAGGAGCGCCGGCGCCCGGACGGCTCCTACATCCGCTTCGACGAGAACGCGGCCGTGCTCATCAGGGACGGCGGCGACCCCCGCGGCACCCGAATCTTCGGCCCGGTGGGCCGCGAGCTGCGCGAGAAGAAGTTCATGCGAATCATCTCCCTCGCGCCGGAGGTGCTGTGATGAAGATCAGGAAGGGCGACGAGGTCATCGTCATCGCCGGCAAGGACAAGGGCGCGACCGGCAAGGTGCTGCGCGTCCTCCCGCGCGAGCAGCGCGTCGTCGTCGAGGGCGTCAACCTCGTCACCAAGCACATCAAGGCCGACCAGGCGCGTCCGGGCAAGCAGACCGGCCGCGTGACGGTCGAAGCGCCGCTGCACGTCAGCAATGTCGCGCTCGTCGAGGACGGCAAGCCGGTCCGGGTCGGATACCGCATCAACGAGGACGGCACGAAGGTCCGGATCTCGCGCCGCACCGGTAAGGAGATCTGATTTCGATGACCGAGACCGTTACCGAGCGGCCCGTGCCCAAGCCGCGGCTGAAGCTGCGGTACCGGGACGAGATCGCCCCGGCGATGCGCGAGCGCTTCGGCTACAAGAACGTCATGCAGATCCCCACGCTGACCAAGATCACGGTCAACATGGGGGTGGGCGAAGCGGCGCGCGACGCCAAGGTGATCGAGGGCGCGATCCGCGACCTGTCGATGATCACCGGCCAGAAGCCGAAGGTGAACCGGGCCCGCAAGTCGATCGCGCAGTTCAAGCTGCGCGAGGGCATGCCGATCGGGGCGCACTGCACGCTGCGCGGCGACCGGATGTGGGAGTTCCTCGACCGGCTGCTGACGCTGGCGCTGCCGCGCATCCGCGACTTCCGCGGGCTGTCCCCCCGGCAGTTCGACGGCAACGGCAACTACACCTTCGGGCTGACCGAGCAGGTGATGTTCCACGAGGTCGACCCCGACAAGGTGGACCGCCAGCGGGGCATGGACATCACCATCGTGACCACCGCCAAGACCGACGAGGAGGGCCGCGAGCTGCTCAAGCTCTTGGGCTTCCCGTTCAAGGAGGCCTGAGCTTCCGAGGCAGCCGGGCGTCCGGCTGAGGATCGCAACAAGGAGAGCTGAGCGATATGGCGAAGAAGGCGCTGATCGCCAAGGCGGCCCGCAAGCCCAAGTTCGCGGTGCGCGCGTACACCCGCTGCTCGCGCTGCGGGCGTCCGCGCTCGGTCTACCGGAAGTTCGGCCTGTGCCGGATCTGCTTCCGGGAGATGGCGCACCGGGGCGAGCTGCCCGGCATCACCAAGTCCAGCTGGTGACAGGCACCAGTTCGTAATAGCCACCGGGCGCCCGCGGCGAGCGGGTGCCCACGACCACGCCAAAGGTCCGCGGAGGAAACCGTGGCGAGGGAGGGCCACTAGGCCATGACGATGACCGACCCGATCGCAGACATGCTGACGCGTCTGCGCAACGCGAATGCGGCGTACCACGACACCGTGGCGATGCCGTACTCGAAGATCAAGGCGCACATCGCCGAGATCCTGCAGCAGGAGGGCTACATCTCCAGCTGGCACGTGGAGGACGCCGAGGTCGGCAAGAAGCTCGTGATCGAGCTGAAGTTCGGTCCGACCCGGGAGCGTTCGATCGCCGGCATCAAGCGGGTGTCGAAGCCGGGGCTGCGGGTGTACGCCAAGAAGGACAACCTGCCGAAGGTCCTGGGCGGCCTGGGCGTCGCGATCATCTCGACGTCCATGGGCCTGATGACCGACCGGCAGGCGGCTAAGCGCGGCGTGGGCGGCGAAGTCCTCGCCTACGTGTGGTGAGGGGGGTACACGGATCATGTCGCGTATCGGACGTCTCCCCATCACCGTGCCCAGCGGCGTCGACGTCAGGATCGACGGCCGGGAGGTCACCGTCAAGGGGCCCAAGGGCGAGCTGCGGCACACCGTCGCCGAGCCCATCGAGGTGAAGCTGGAGGACGGCAAGGTCACCGTGACCCGGCCGAACGACGTCAACACCGTTCGGGCGCTGCACGGCCTGACCCGCACGCTGATCAACAACATGGTGATCGGCGTCACCGAGGGCTACCGCAAGACCCTGGTCATCCAGGGCGTCGGTTACCGGGTGCAGCAGAAGGGCAAGGACCTGGAGTTCTCCCTGGGCTACAGCCACCCGATCACGGTCTCCCCGCCGGAGGGCATCACCTTCCGCGTGGAGAAGCCGACCCAGCTGGTCGTCGAGGGCATCGACAAGCAGAAGGTCGGCGAGGTCGCCGCCAACATCCGCAAGCTGCGCAAGCCCGACCCGTACAAGGGCAAGGGCGTGCGCTACGAGGGCGAGCAGATCCGCCGCAAGGTCGGAAAGGCTGGTAAGTAGTCGTGGCAGGCACCAAGCTCCTGGCCAGGAAGGCCACCTCGCCGCGGGTGAAGGCGCGCCGGCGCCGGCACCTGCGGGTCCGCAAGAAGGTCTTCGGCACCGCCGCGAGGCCTCGGCTGGTCGTGACCCGCTCCAACATGCACATCCGTGCGCAGGTCATCGACGACGAGCGGGGCCACACCTTGGTGTCGGCGTCCTCCATGGAGGCCGACCTGCGGGCCTTCGACGGCGACAAGACCGCCAAGGCCCGCAAGGTGGGCGAGCTGGTCGCCGCCCGTGCCAAGCAGGCCGGGATCTCCGCCGTGGTGTTCGACCGCGGCGGCAACAAGTACCACGGCCGCATCGCCGCCCTGGCGGACGGTGCGCGCGAGGGCGGGCTGGAGTTCTGAGACTCATGGCCCACGAACCGCAAGACGAGAAGAGGTACCACTGATGGCAGCGCAGAGGCGCGGTGGCGGTCAGGGTGGCGACCGTCGCGACGGCCGCCGCGACGACCGCCGCGGTGGCGCCGACAAGGGCCAGTCGTACATCGAGAAGGTCGTGGCGATCAACCGGGTCGCCAAGGTCGTCAAGGGCGGCCGGCGCTTCAGCTTCACCGCTCTGGTGATCGTCGGTGACGGCAACGGCACGGTCGGCGTCGGATACGGAAAGGCCAAGGAGGTGCCCGCGGCGATCGCCAAGGGCGTCGAGGAGGCCAAGAAGCACTTCTTCAAGGTGCCGCGCATCCAGGGCACGATCCCGCACGCGGTGCAGGGCGAGGAGGCCGCGGGCGTGGTCCTGCTGCGTCCGGCCAGCCCCGGTACCGGTGTGATCGCCGGCGGCCCGGTGCGCGCGGTGCTGGAGTGCGCGGGCATCCACGACGTGCTGTCCAAGTCGCTGGGCACCGACAACGCGATCAACATCGTGCACGCCACGGTGGCCGGGCTCAAGCAGCTCAAGCGTCCGGAGGAGATCGCGGCCAAGCGCGGTCTGCCGCTGGAGGACGTGGCCCCCGCCGCCATGCTGCGGGCGCGCGCCGCCGGCAGCGAGCCGCGGGCGGAGGTGGCGTCGTAATGGCTCGGCTGAAGATCACCCAGGTCAAGTCGGTGATCAGCGAGAAGCAGAACCAGCGTGACACGCTGCGCACGCTCGGCCTGAAGAAGATCGGGCAGAGCGTGGTCCGCGAGGACTCGCGGCAGGTGCGCGGCATGATCCGGACGGTGGACCACCTGGTCACCGTCGAGGAGGTCGACTGACCATGGCGACCGATCTGAGCAAGGACACGGCCGGCGCCGAGGGCGCTCCGCTCAAGGTGCACGACCTGCGTCCGGCCCCCGGCGCCAACCGCCGCAAGACCCGCAAGGGCCGCGGCGAGGCGTCCAAGGGCAAGACCGCCGGTCGCGGCACCAAGGGCACCAAGGCCCGCGACACCGTGCCCGTCGGGTTCGAGGGCGGTCAGATGCCGCTGATCCGCCGGGTGCCGAAGCTCAAGGGGTTCAAGAACCCCAACCGGGTCGAGTACCAGGTGGTGAACCTGGACAAGCTCGCCGAGCTGTACCCGCAGGGCGGCGAGGTGACCGCCGAGGACCTGGCCGCCAAGGGCGCGGTGCGCCGCGGCCGTCCGGTCAAGGTGCTGGGCCAGGGCGACATCTCCGTGGCCGTGCAGGTCAAGGCGCACGCCTTCTCCGCGTCGGCCAAGGAGAAGATCGAGGCGGCCGGCGGAAGCGCCGAGCAGCTGTAAAGAAGGACACCGTCACAGTGACACCGGGGCCGTCGACGGCACGGCCGAGCACTCGTGGAGGAGAGGCCCTCCACGGCCCCCTCGCCTCCGCGGGAGGGGCGACCTTCGGGTCGGTGTGGTCGGCGACACGGCCCCGGTGTCCTGTGCTGTTAGAGTCGGGGCGACGGTGGGTGGTATCTTTCGGCGTCCGCCGTCTACGACCTGAAACCGGCCCCTCGGCGGCCATGGATTCACCAGTCGCGCAGGAGGAATGGTGCTGACCGCGTTCGCTCGGGCATTTCGTACGCCTGACCTGCGTAAGAAGATACTGTTCACGCTGTTCATCATCGTGATCTTCCGCATCGGGTCGGTGCTGCCGTCCCCGGGCGTGAACACGGAGGTCCTGCGCGAGACCGCCGACAAGGCCAAGGAGAGCAACCAGCTCTACGGGCTGGTCGACCTGTTCAGCGGCGGCGCGCTGCTGAAGCTGTCGGTGTTCGCGCTGGGCATCATGCCCTACATCACCGCCAGCATCATCCTGCAGCTGCTGACCGTGGTGATCCCCAAGCTGGAGGCCCTGAAGAAGGAGGGCCAGGCCGGCACCACGAAGATCACACAGTACACCCGGTACCTGACGGTCGGGCTGGCGATCCTGCAGGCGACCGGCATCGTGGCCATGGCCGCCACCGGGCAGCTGTTCCAGGGCGTGGCCGGCGGCGGCGACGTCCTGTACAACAACGACCTCACCACGATCATCACGATCGTGATCTGCATGACCGCGGGCACCACGGTCATCATGTGGCTGGGCGAGCTGATCACCGACCGCGGCGTCGGCAACGGCATGTCCATCCTGATCTTCACCCAGGTGGTCGCGGTGTTCCCGGCCCAGTTCTGGGCGATCTACCAGGGGCAGCCGGAGGACCGCCGGGTCTTCGTGTTCTCGCTGGTGATCCTGGTGGGTCTGGCGATCATGGCGGGCGTGGTGTTCGTCGAGCAGGCCCAGCGCCGCATCCCGGTGCAGTACGCCAAGCGGATGGTGGGCCGGCGGATGTACGGCGGCACCTCCACCTACATCCCGCTCAAGGTCAACCAGGCCGGCATCATCCCGCTGATCTTCGCCTCGTCCCTGCTGTACCTGCCGGTGCTGGCCACCCAGCTGTGGCCCGAGAACAAGTGGCTGCAGAAGATCCAGCCCTACCTGCAGCAGGACAACCCCTGGCACATGGCGGTCTTCTTCGGCTTCATCATCTTCTTCACGTACTTCTACGTGGCCATCACCTTCAACCCCACTGAAGTGGCCGACAACATGAAGAAGTATGGTGGGTTCATCCCGGGTATCCGTCCGGGCCGGCCGACCGCCGAGTACCTCGACTACGTACTCACCCGGATCACCACGCCCGGCGCGTTGTACCTGGGGTTCGTGTCCCTCATTCCGATGGTGGCGTTCGCGCTGCTGAACGCCACGCAGGACTTCCCGTTCGGGGGCGCGAGCATCCTCATCGTCGTCGGCGTGGGACTGGATACCGTGAAGCAGATCGAAAGTCAGCTCCAGCAGCGCAACTACGAGGGCTTCCTCCGGTAGTGCGTATCGTCCTGGTGGGCCCCCCGGGCGCGGGCAAGGGGACGCAGGCCCAGTTCATCGCATCGCATCTGTCCATCCCGAAGATCTCGACAGGTGACATCTTCCGGGCCAACGTCAGCAGCGGCACGGAGCTGGGCCGTCGGGCCAAGGCGTACATGGACCGCGGCGACCTGGTGCCGGACGAGATCACCATCGCGATGGTGCGCGATCGGCTGGCCGCCGAGGACGCGCGCGACGGGTTCCTGCTGGACGGTTTCCCGCGCAACGTCCCGCAGGCCGAGACGCTCAAGAAGATCCTCGCGGAGTGGGACGCTCGGCTGGACATCGTGCTCGAGCTCGTGGTCGACGAGGACGAGGTGGTGCGGCGCCTGTCGGGCCGGCGCACCTGCTCGCGCTGCGGCCGCATCTGGCACGTCGACTTCGACGAGAAGCAGGACGACATCTGCGACGACTGCGGCGGCGAGCTGTTCCAGCGCGACGACGACCGCGAGGAGGTCGTCCGGCACCGGCTGGAGGTGTACCAGCAGCAGACCGCGCCGCTGGTGCAGTTCTACGCCGACGAGGGCGTCTTGGTGGGCATCGACGCGACCGGGCCGATCGAAGAGGTGACCAACCGGGCGCTGGCGGCGCTGCGTCCGCTGCAGCGCTGATCCGGGCGTCCGGCGCGGTCGCCGCGCCCGCGTAGGCTGGAGGCGCGGCCCCGGTGTGCCCGGGGCCGGTGGACGGGGCCGCGTTCCAGCACGGCCGGGGACCGCACGGCCGAGGACCGTCCGTCCCCGAAGGTCAGCCCGGCGCGCTTGGCGGTCCCTGCGCGCGGCACAGGGAGTGGAATGTTCCGACGGCGTAGGCCCGCGATTCAGATCAAGACGCCCGAGCAGGTCGAGCTGATGCGCGAGGCGGGCCTGCTGGTGGCCCGCACGCTGGAGCTGCTGCGCGAGGCGGTCAAGCCGGGCATCACCACGATGGACCTGGACGCGCTGGCCGAGGCGCACATCCGCGACCACGGCGGCGTGCCCTCGTTCAAGGGCTACCACGGGTACCCGGCGACGATCTGCGCGTCGGTGAACGAGGAGGTCGTGCACGGCATCCCGCGGGCCGACAAGGAGCTGCGGGACGGCGACGTGATCTCCATCGACTGCGGCGCGATCGTGCGGGGCTGGCACGGCGACGCGGCGATCACCGTTCCGGTGGGGGAGATCTCCGCCGAGCGGCGCCGGCTGCTGGAGGTCACCGAGGCGGCCCTGTGGGCCGGTCTGGCGGCCGGAGTGGTGGGGGCGCACCTGACCGACATCTCCCACGCGATCGAGTCCCATATTCGCTCTCAGGGCCGCTACGGCATCGTCGAGGGCTACGGGGGCCACGGCATCGGCACTGAGATGCACATGGACCCGCTCATCGCCAACCACGGCGAGCCGGGGTACGGGCCGGTGCTGGAGGCGGGGATGTGCTTCGCGGTGGAGCCGATGGTCAACCTCGGCGGCAAGGAGACCCGGGAGCTGGCCGACGGCTGGACGGTGGTCACCGTGGACGGCAGCGTCTCGGCGCACTTCGAGCACACCTTCGCGGTGACGCCGCAGGGGCCGCGCGTGCTCACGGCCATTGACGAGGGCCGGGAGTGGTTGACGAAGCTGAGGGGTAAGACTTCCTCCTGACCGCCGTAAAGGGGCTGGCATGCCGCCGAACCCTGACATCCGCGCCTCCGACGCCGACCGCGACCGCGTCGCCGAACTGCTGCGCGAGCACTGCGCGCAGGGGCGGATCACCGTGGACGAGCTGAACGAGCGCTTGGAGGCCGTCTACGCGTCCCGGACGCTGGGGCAGCTGCAGGAGGTCACCGCGGACCTGCCCGAGGAGGACCTGTACGAGCTGCCCGTCCCCGCCTCGCAACGGGCCTCCGTGGAGCCCGTGCGCGTCCCGCCGGGCGTGCCGGCGCGCAAGCTCGACCGGACGCTGTGGGGGACGTGGGCCGTCGTCAGCGCCGTCAACTTCGTCGTCTGGCTGATCCTCGCGGTGACGGGGAACACCGTGTACCCGTGGTGGATCTGGGTGGCGGGGCCGTGGGGCGCGGTGCTGCTCGTCAACGGCCTCCTGCGCGGCCGCGGGCGCTGAGGCGCGCCCGCGGGCTCAGTCGACCTGCATGAGGGGCCGGTAGTCGCCCGAGGGGGCGAAGTGCGTGGTGGCCATGCCGTCGGAGACCAGGTGCACGGCGAACCCGGCGGGTTCCCCGGTGACCGCGGCGCGTCCGGGGCGGGTCATGTCGAGGTAGAGCTGCCGGTAGGTGCTGGGGCAGGTGGTGCTGACCGTGCCCGCCAGCGATCCGACCGTCCCGCGGTGCACGAGCCCGCTGATGACGCGCACGACCTGCCGGTGCCGGGCGATGACGTCGGCGAACGCGGCCGCGTCGGTGAACCCGATGTCGTCGACGAACCGGATGCCGACCGGGTGCGGCGGGTGGTACGTGGCGACGATGGTGGGCGTGTCGGGGGCCTCGGCGAGGGTGCGGTCGAGCCAGTCCAGCCGCCCGCCGTCCATGGCCCCGTACGACTGGCCGGGGACGGTGGTGTCGCAGCACACCAGGCGGGTTCCGGCCACGTCGACGGCGTACTGCACGGGGTCCTGCGGCCTGCGGCCGCTCGCGGCGATCGCCGGGTGGTCGCGGAACGCGGCGCGCAGGGCGTCGCGGTCGTCGTGGGCGCCGGGGAGCGGGTAGACGGCCATCGGCAGGGGGGACAGCAGCGCGTGCAGCCGTTCGTATTCGGCGGGCCGGCCGCCGTCGGCCAGGTCGCCGGTGAGCACCACGGCGTCGGGACGCGCGGGCAGCGACAGCAGGCTCGACACCGCCGCCCGCAGCGCCCGGACGGGCCCCGAGGCGTCGTCGACCGCGCCGTCCCGCCCGGCCGCCAGGTGGATGTCGCTGAGCTGCGCGATGATCGCCACTGATCTCCCCCTCCTTCCGGCACCCCGCGAGACGCCCGGACCGCCCGACGGGGTCCAGGCTCCCGTACCGGACACTTGTTGATCTTCGCCGCCGTCCGGGCGTTCTGTCGACTCGCTCTCGGGAGAGCTGAGTCACCCGCGGCGCGCTCCCGCGCCCGGGCCCGTAGGGGCGGCGCCGGCCGCGCCGAGCGCCCGGGGACGGCGCGCGACCCGCCGTCGGCGGGCGGGCGTCAGGGCGGCCGCGGCCGGTCGGACGGGGGCGCTCTTCAAGCGACCTCGGCGATGACGGCCGACAGGGCGGAGGTGACGTCCTCGGGGGCGGGGGCGACGTCGGGGACGACGTCGCGCAGCGCCAGCCAGCCGTTGATGGCCTGGGCGGTCGGCCGCGCCTCGCGCAGCTGCGGGTCGTCGATGCCGTACCAGGCGGCCACCTTCGACCACCGCCACAGCCGGTGCCCGGCCCGCGACATCTCCGCCGCCGGGAACCCGCCGGGTCCGCGCGCGCCGGTGATCGACAGGCGGACCGAGTCGGGGGAGCGGCCGACCCGTTCGGCGATGTCCCGGATGGTCAGCAGCGGATCGGCCTCCACGCGCTGCACCCGCAGGCCCGGCGCGGCCTCCTCCAGGTGCGCCACCACCTCCATGATCGCGGCGGCCAGCGTCGGCCCCTGCCAGGTGCACGAGGCGCTGCCGGGCCGCTCGGAGTGGTGCGGCTCGGTGGCGATCGACACGGTGACCAGACCGTGGGTGCGGTCGAACAGCGGGTCCAGCTCGTCCTCGGAGAAGGGACGGCTGAGGATCAGCGCGAAGTCATAGCTCGGCATGCCGAGCCCCTCTCCGTGCCCCGCGCGTCCCGCCTGTTGTCACGACCGACGCTCCTTTGAAGCCCGCCCACCAGCCCCCATCAGCGACGCCTCCCTCAAGGGTTCCTCAAGGAAAGGTACAACGCGCGGGCCGCTGTATGCTTGAACGGCAGCGGTCTCCAGGGCCCAAACACGCGCTCGTTTCGCATTCGCGGTCCAGGTGCCGTAGACTCCTATGTCGGTCCACTTCCGGCCGCCGTTTCCCATGCCTCAGTGCCTCTGGCGCCTTGGCGACGGGCCGCGGCCATGCGCCGGACGGCGCCGGGCCGTATCCGATGAACCGATCAGCGAAGCGCGGAGGACATGCCCAAGAAAGAAGGGGCCATCGAGATCGAGGGCACCGTCGTCGAGTCCCTCCCGAACGCCATGTTCCGAGTGGAGCTGGACAACGGGCACAAGGTGCTCGCCCACATCAGCGGCAAGATGCGGATGCACTACATCCGGATCCTGCCGGACGACCGCGTCGTCGTGGAGCTGAGCCCCTACGACCTCACGCGCGGTCGGATCGTCTACCGCTACAAGTGAACCAGTCCCACTGAGGTTGCCTCTCCCGTGCGCGGCGGCGCGGGGGTGACCCTGGCAGTAGGAGACCCAGTGAAGGTCAAGCCGAGCGTCAAGAAGATCTGCAACAAGTGCCGGGTGATCCGGCGCCACGGCCGGGTCATGGTCATCTGCGAGGACCCGCGGCACAAGCAGCGTCAGGGCTGACGCCCGGGCGTGTCGCCCCGGGACGGGGCGGCCGCCGAGGACGGCCCGACAATCGAAGACAGCGCAGCGCGAGCCTTCACACTCCAGCCGTACGTCTCGCCGGGACGCTCCCCTGGGAGCCCCTGGAGGGTCGTACGGCATGGTCGTGTGAAGGGACCACCCCCGGACGGAGGCCGGGGCCGCCACCCGGGCAGGGTGTGAGCGGGACGCGCTGCGTCGACACCTCCGCGACAAGGAAAGGAACTGCCCAGATGGCACGCCTTTTGGGCGTCGACCTCCCGCGCGACAAGCGCGTGGAGATCGCTCTCACCTACATCTTCGGCATCGGCCGGACGCGCGCGAAGGAGACCCTGAGCGCCACCGGGATCAACCCGGACCTGCGCGTCCACCAGCTCGGCGACGACGAGCTGGTCAAGCTCCGCGACTGGATCGAGGCCAACTACAAGGTCGAAGGCGACCTGCGCCGGGAGATCCAGGCCGACATCCGCCGGAAGATCGAGATCGGGTGCTACCAGGGCATCCGCCACCGCCGCGGACTGCCCGTGCGCGGCCAGCGCACGCAGACCAACGCGCGCACCCGCAAGGGCAAGAAGAAGACGGTGGCCGGAAAGAAGAAGGCCGGCAAGAAGTAAGCAGCCGTCCGGTGCCCCGCCCTCGCGCAGGGCCGGGAGTCCGGATCGATGACCTCAGGAGTAGAGAGAGCAGATGCCTCCCAAGAGCCGCGCCGGCGCCAAGAAGGTGCGCCGCAAGGAGAAGAAGAACGTCGCGCACGGCCACGCGCACATCAAGAGCACGTTCAACAACACCATCGTCTCGATCACCGACCCGAACGGCAACGTGATCTCCTGGGCCTCGTCGGGCCACGTGGGCTTCAAGGGCTCGCGCAAGTCGACCCCGTACGCCGCCCAGCAGGCGGCCGAGGCCGCCGCCCGCCGCGCCATGGAGCACGGCATGCGCAAGGTGGACGTGTTCGTCAAGGGCCCGGGCTCGGGCCGCGAGACCGCCATCCGGTCGCTGCAGGCCACCGGCCTGGAGGTGGGCTCGATCCAGGACGTCACGCCCGTTCCGCACAACGGCTGCCGGCCGCCCAAGCGCCGTCGCGTCTGAGGCAGGCAGAGGAGATCAGGAGAGATGGCTCGTTACACCGGCGCCGACTGCAAGCTCTGCCGGCGCGAGAAGATGAAGCTGTTCCTCAAGGGCAGCAAGTGCATGGGTCCCAAGTGCCCGATCGAGATCCGGCCCTACCCGCCGGGCGAGCACGGCCGGGGCCGTCCCAAGGAGACCGAGTACCTGCTCCAGCTGCGCGAGAAGCAGAAGGCCAAGCGCATCTACGGCGTGCTGGAGAAGCAGTTCAGCAACTACTACGTCGAGGCCAACCGGCAGGGCGGCAAGACGGGTGAGAACCTGCTGCGCCTGCTGGAGCGCCGCCTCGACAACGTGGTCTACCGGGCGGGCTTCGCCAAGTCCCGGGACATGGCCCGGCAGCTGATCCGCCACGGTCACTTCCTGGTCAACGGCAAGAAGGTCAACATCCCCTCGTACCTGGTCAGCGAGGCCGACATCGTCGAGGTCCGGCAGAAGTCGCTGCCGCTGGCCCCGTTCGAGGTCGCCCGCGCCGAGGCCGGCGAGCGCCAGGTCCCGGCCTGGCTGGGGGTGCAGACCGAGGGCCGGATGCGGATCTTCGTGCACGCGCTGCCGGTCCGCCAGCAGATCGACGCTCCCGTCCAGGAGCAGCTGATCGTCGAGCTCTACTCCAAGTAAGGGCTCGCCTCGGGTCCGCGCCGGACCAGCGGCCCGGCGCGGGCCCGGCCCATCGGGGTACCACTGCAACGCGGTCGTCATATAGCGGGCACCGCGGAAAGAAGGTTCTGACATGCTCATCGCTCAGCGTCCCACCCTCACCGAGGAGCAGGTCGACGAGTACCGGTCGCGGTTCACCATCGAGCCGCTGGAGCCGGGCTTCGGCTACACGATCGGCAACTCGCTGCGCCGCACCCTGCTGTCCTCGATCCCCGGCGCCGCCGTCACCAGCATCCGCATCGAGGGGGTGCTGCACGAGTTCTCCACCGTCCCGGGGGTCAAGGAGGACGTCACCGACATCATCCTGAACCTCAAGGAGCTGGTCGTCTCCTCCGAGCACGACGAGCCGGTGGTGATGTACCTGCGCAAGCAGGGCCCGGGCGAGGTGACCGCGGCCGACATCGCGCCGCCGGCGGGGGTCGAGGTGCACAACCCCGACCTGCACATCGCCACGCTGAACAGCAAGGCGAAGCTGGAGATGGAGCTGACGGTCGAGCGCGGCCGCGGCTACGTCTCGGCGGCCCAGAACAAGCAGCCGGGCCAGGAGATCGGCCGGATCCCGATCGACTCGATCTACTCGCCCGTCCTGAAGGTCACCTACAAGGTCGAGGCGACCCGCGTCGAGCAGCGCACCGACTTCGACCGGCTCATCCTGGACGTGGAGACCAAGCCCGCCATGCTGCCGCGCGACGCGGTGGCGTCGGCCGGCAAGACCCTGGTCGAGCTGTTCGGGCTGGCCCGCGAGCTCAACGTCGAGGCCGAGGGCATCGACATGGGCCCGTCCCCGACCGACGCGGCCCTGGCCGCCGACCTCGCGCTGCCGATCGAGGAGCTCAACCTGACGGTGCGCTCCTACAACTGCCTCAAGCGCGAGGGCATCCACTCGGTCGGCGAGCTGGTCGCCCGCAGCGAGCAGGACCTGCTCGACATCCGCAACTTCGGCGCCAAGTCCATCGAGGAGGTCAAGCAGAAGCTGGCCGACATGGGCCTGTCGCTGAAGGACTCCCCGCCCGGGTTCGACCCGAGCACGGCCGCGGACACCTACCACGGCGGCGACGACGACTCCAGCTACGCCGAGACCGAGCAGTACTGATCCGCGTCACCGATCCGTGACCGATCCCCGTTCCGACGGGGCGGGACGCGGGCCCGTCCACCGCGGTGGCCGGACCCGCGTCCCGGCATACCGGTAACCGATACGACGATCCCGCCGCGTGCTCCACGACGGCGGGCGACTGACGCCGGTACCTGATACGGCCGGCGCAGGAAGGACACGACGATGCCCAAGCCCACCAAGGGTCCCCGCCTCGGCGGCAGCCCCGCGCACCAGCGGCTCATCCTGGCCAACCTGGCCACGGCGCTGTTCGAGCACGGGCGCATCACCACCACCGAGGCCAAGGCCCGGCGGGTGCGCCCGCTGGCGGAGAGGCTGATCACCAAGGCCAAGAAGGGCGATCTGCACAACCGCCGCCAGGTGCTGCGGGTCATCCGGGACAAGAGCGTGGTGCACGAGCTGTTCACCGAGATCGCGCCGCGCTACCAGAACCGCCCCGGCGGCTACACCCGGATCACCAAGATCGGTCCGCGGCGCGGCGACAACGCGCCCATGGCCGTGATCGAGCTGGTGCAGGAGCCGATGGCCGCGTCCACCGGCACCGCCCCGGCGGCGAAGCCGGCCGAGAAGAAGGCCGAGGAGAAGACCGAGGAGAAGGCCGACCTGACCAAGGGCGAGGCCGCCGAGTCCGCGGACGAGGCGAAGGAGGAGGCCGCGTCGGAGGTCGAGGCCAAGGACGAGGCCAAGGAGTCCGAGGGCGACGCCAAGTGAGCCGTCGCTGACCAGGGCGTTCCCGCGTTCGGGGACGTGGTCGGCCGGTTCTCGGCGACATTGTGCGGGCCCGCCGCCCCGCTACGGGACGGCGGGCCCGATCTTTGCCAGACTGGATCTATGGTCAGGTCAGGCGAGGTGTATTCGACCGGGAGAAGCGATCGGCAGCGTTGGACAAGGACACTCAGCCTGACATGACCGCATTGGTACGGCTCCGTCTCGACATCAGCTACGACGGGAGCGATTTCGCGGGCTGGGCGCGTCAGCCCGGGCAGCGCACCGTCCAGGGCGTCATCGAGGACGCGTTGGCGCGCGTGCTGCGCCTGGACCCGGCTCCGGTGCTGACCGTCGCCGGGCGCACGGACGCCGGCGTGCACGCGCGCGGCCAGGTCGCCCACGTGGTCGTTCCGCACGCCGCCTACACGGCCGTCAACGGGACCCTGCCGCGCAGGTTGGCGGGCGTGCTGCCGCCGGATGTGCGGGTGTGGCGCATCGCTCCGGCGCCCGACACCTTCGACGCGCGCTTCTCGGCGCTGTCGCGCCGGTACGAGTACCGGGTGTGCGACGACCCGGTGGGCGTCGAGCCGCTGCGCCGCCGGGATGTGCTCTGGCATCCGCGCCCGCTCAATTTGGACCGTATGAACGCCGCGTGCGCGCTGCTGCTGGGCGAGCACGACTTCGCCGCGTACTGCCGTCGGCGCGAGGGCGCGACCACCATCCGCAAGCTCCTCAGGTACGAGTGGACGCGCGAGGAGCCCCGCCTGGCCGTGGCCACCGTCGAGGCCGACGCGTTCTGCCACTCCATGGTGCGCGCCCTGGTGGGGGCGCTGCTGATGGTGGGGGACGGGCGCCGCGACATCGAGTGGCCGGCCCAGGTGCTGGCGGCCGGGGTGCGCGACTCCTCGGTGAACGTCGCGCCCGCGCACGGGTTGTCGCTGGAGGAGATCCGCTACCCCGACGCCGGCGACTTCGCCCGGCGGGCCCAGGAGACGCGGCGCGTCCGCACCCTCAACGCCACCGGCGGCGGCAGCGCTCCGGCGGAGGCGGCGGGCGAAGGCGCCGACGCGAGCGAGTCGTCCTCCGCGCGCGTCTCCTAGGCCGCGTCCGCGGCCGGGACCGCCCGCTCGGCGGGCGGTGCGCTACGGGCGTCGTTTGGCGCGCGCGTCGATGGGGCGCACGGCGTAGTCGATGAACTGGTGCGCCACCTGCTGCAGCATGTCGCCCGGCTGGGGCCGTTTGCCGTTGGCGTACTGGGCGTAGGCGTAGATGATGTATCGGCCGCGCACGGTGGAGGCCGCGTAACCGCCCGCCCGGTCGATGTCCCGGGACCGCGAGCCCGCCATGCCGCGGAACCATTCGTACCGGCTCGGGTCCCCGGCGCGGCTCACCTTGAGAGCGATGTTCCGGTTGGGCAGCACCGCGACGCCGGACGTGACGGCAATGGACCGCTTCCGGTCCAGGAACGTGACGCGGACGACGCTGGTGCATCCGCCGCGCTGCAGGGCCTTGGCCATGGCGCCGCGCGCGGTCAGGGTGCACTGGTGGTTGACCGAGGCCTTGTCCTGCACATAGACGCGGCCGCCCAGAGTGATGGTCTTGGACGGGAAGACCTCGATGAGCGCCAGCGGCTTGGGGTCGGTCTTGACGTTGTTGATGCTCGCCTGCGGCGGCAGCGCCGGCGTCGTCGGGGTGGCGGGCCGCGAGGGCGGCGGCGTCGACGGCGGTTGCGCGGCCGCCGGGGTGCGGGCGGTCGACGCGGCCTTGCGGCCGTCATCGGATGTGCCGCCGGCCAACGCGAACACGCCCGCGGCGACGATCGCCGCACCGGCGACGCCGCCGACGGCCAGCAGGGCCTTGCGGCGGCCGCCCTTACCGTCGCCGGACGGGGACGCGCCCGCGGGGACGTGGGCGACGGGGAGCGTCTGCGTCGACCCGTCGAAGGACGGTCCGCCCTGGGCGGGGAGCGCCGGCGTGACGACCGTGGGGGCGTCCGAGGACATCTCGTGGCCGGGGGCGGGCGTGTCCGGGATCGGCGCCTCCGTTCGAGGAAGCGGTGCGGTGTCGTCGCCGGCTGGTCCGTCGCCGGAGGCCGATGCGAGGGCGGGCGGCGGCGTCTGGACTGTCGCGTCGTTCGCGGCGGTGCGGTCGGATTCTTCGGGCCGACCGGGGGCGCCGGTCGGCGCGGCATCGGAGGGCCGGTCCGGCTCGGCCGCGCTGGGGGCGTCGTCCGTCTTCCCGGTGTCCGCGGGCTTCTCGCCCGTGGCCCTTCCGCCCGTGGCGCCGGCGTCAGCAGTGCCGTCGTCCGCAGTGCCGTCGTCCGCAGCCCGGTCCGCTGCGGCCGCGTCGCCCTCGGGCTTACCGTCCGCGGGCATGTCGTCGAGACGAATGCGCGGAATGCCGTCGGACGCGGTGTCCGCGGCGGGCGGCGTGGACGGCGAGGCGATCGGTTCGGCGGGAACGGCGCCGCGGGTGTCGACGCTCGGAACGCCGACGCCCGCCACCAGCGTGCCCGGCGCCGGGTTTGGAGCGGTCCCCGCCGGGTCGGAGCCGGGCTCGGACGGCTCGGTCGCGTCCGCCTTCGGCTCGTCCTCGGCCCCGGATCGGGCCTGCTGGTCCGACTCGTCCTCGTCGGCGGCCCACCAGGGACGCTGGATCAGGAACGGAGGCAGCCCGATGGTGCCGGGCTTGCCGGCGGGACCCTCCTCGGAGGTCTTCTCGGAGCGCTCTGGGGAGGCCTGCGCGGACGGTGTCTCGGACTCGTCCTCGGCGGGGGCGCTGCCGGCGGGGGCGTCGGCGACGGAGGAGTCGGTGACGGGGGAGTCGGTGACGGGGGAGTCGGTGGCGGGCTCGTCGTCGCCAGGGTCGGCGTTGCCGAAACTGGGCGGCGCCGCGGAGGCGGGGGCGGGGGGCGCACCCGTCTCGGCAGCCGAATCCCTGGTCTCGTGAGGTCCAGACATAAGAAGTGAGGGTATTCAGTTCCGGAAGGGCTTCCCCTCGGTCGCCCGGTAGGCCAGGGCGAAGCTGAGGTTGCTGTTCTTGATGACCTGGCGGCCGAAGACGGTGACGGCCGGGTGGGACGCCTCCGGGATCTTCTTTCCGTCGGGGCGCTGGACCCAGGTCATCACCAGGTAGTGGCCGCGGGCCTCGGCGGTGCCGAGGGCCTCGCCCTTGCCGATCTTCTTGGTGATGCCCGGGCCGGGCAGGGGCCGCAGCGCGGAGCTCTTGGCGCTCGCGGCCTTGGCGGCGACCTTGGCGGCCGCGTCGGTGCGCAGGTTGAACACCCCGACCGAGCCGATGAGCGCGCCGTCGCCCCGCACGTAGGTGGCGCGCAGCGCCTGCGAGCAGCCGCCCTTGCGCAGGGCGCTGACCAGGGCGGTGCCGGTCACCGCGTCGGCGCAGTCGCGCTTGGCGTGCCAGGCGACCCGGCCGTACTTCTCGCCGCCCGCGGTGAAGGTGCGCTTGCCGAAGATCTCGTTGAGCGTGAGCGGGGCGGGGTCGGTGGTGCGGCTCTTGAGCTTCACCGGCTCCAGCGGGGGGACGGTCGGGGACGCGGGGGGCGTCGAGGCGGCCTGCGTCGGCGTCGTCGGGGCGGCGGCGGGCTTGGCCCCGGAGTCGTCCTCCAGCATGGAGGACACCAGGAAGCCGCCGCCGACCAGCAGCAGCCCGGCGACCGCCGCGCCGACGGTGATCAGCACGGGGTGGGGGCGGCGCTGCCGCGGCGTGTCCGGGCCGTCCGGGGCGCCGGCGTCGCCCGGGCCGCCGGGACCGGGCCCGAACGCGGCGGACTCGCCGTTCGGTCCCGCTCCCGGCGGCTCCCCGAACCCTTGGTCGAAGCCCGGGTGGTAGGCCTGGGTCTCTCCCGGGGCGCCGTGCGGTCCCGGGCCCTGCGGGGCCTGCTCGAAGGACGGCATGGTCTGGGTTCCGGACGGACCGCCCTGCTGCGGCGCCGAGGCCTGCCAGGGGTCGTCTCTCCACGGCTCGTCCTTCCAGGGGTCGCCGTCCCAGGAGGGCGTGCCGTCCGAGACCGCCTCGGGCCGCTCCGGTGCGGGACCGTACGGCGTGAACGGCGGCTGCGCGGACGCTCGGCCGCCGGATTTGCCTTGATCGCCCGGATAACCCATGGCTTGGACCTTACCGTTCCCTTCGTCGTGCCTCCGGAGCCGCGGGAAAGCGCTCGGGACTTTCGGACCACCTACCTTGACATGGGGGCGAACCGGACGTCGCCGGTTTGCGGAAGGACCCGTCGGGAGGGACGGGCCGCCGTCACCGGCCGAAGTCCTGCGTCCAGTACGGTCCGCGCGGGCTCTTGGCCACGCCGACGCCGATGGTGCGCAGGCTGCAGTCGAGGATGTTGCGCCGGTGCCCCGGGCTGTTCATCCAGCCCTTCATGACCGCCTCGGGCGAGGAGTATCCCATGGCGATGTTCTCGGCCGCGGGGTTCGGGTATCCGGCCGCCCTCATGCGCTCGAAGGGGTCGGTGCCGTCCCGGGAGTCGTGCGAGAAGTAGTTGTTCGCCGCCATGTCCGCCGAGTGCTTGCGGGCGGCGGCGACCAGTCGGTCGTCCACCTTCAGGGCGCTGCAGCCCGCCTTGGCCCGCTCCTGGTTGGTGAGCGTGACCACGGCGCTCTCATCGCTGGTCAGCGAGCCGGACGAGTCCGAGTCGGACGAGCCCGACCCGGAGGAGCCCGAGCCGGAACCGGACCCGGACGACGGCGCGCCGTCGTCGTCGCTCTCGGAGGGCGACGAGCTCGGCTGCGACGAGGGGTCCTTCGGCCACTTGATGTGCTTGCGCTCCAGGGGAGGCGGGCTCTGGTCCCACTTCTCCTGCCACCGCTGCTTCCACCAGTCGGACGAGGGGCTCTCGCCCTGGGCGGGGGCGCCGCCCCGGTGCCAGCTGTGCGAGGCGCGCGGCTTCGGCCCGAACGCGGTCGACGCGCTGGCGTTCTCCGCGTCCAGGTCGGGCTGCATGGCGTGCTGGAGCGCGACGCCCGTGCCGAAGGCCATGGCCGACGCGGTGACCGCCGCGGCGAGGACGGCGATCTTCTTGCCCGCGCGGCCTTTCCGGCGCGCCTGCGGGGCGGAGGAGGCGGAGGGCGGCCGGTGCGGCCGTCCGGAGGGATGACGGGGGTCGTCTGGCTGTCGTGTCGCTCGGGGAGTGTTCAGCGGGGGCTCCCTTGGGTCGGGCCGGCGGCGCCGGCGGTGCCTACCAGATGGCACGGCACCATAGCCCCAAAAATTGGGATAAGACTCCTCAAGTCTGGCAAATTTTACCTGGTCACCGGGGGTGAAACGATCGACACGGACCCCGCCAGGATGTGCGCGGACCTGCCCGAACTCACCTGTCATAAGGTCGGACCGGGGCCCTGAGCGGGGCGCGACGGCGTCCACGGCGTCCGACTGGTCGAGGCACCCTCGCGCGTAAGGCATACTGGAGGGTGGCGGGGCTGCACGACGTTCCCGCTTTTGACCCGTGCCCGCGAGGCTCGATATTCTGCGGGTTCGTTGTGTCTTTGCTGTGCCTGTCTGATGGCGGGCCAACGCAACCGCTGAGAAGTCGACGAGGAAACGAAGGTCTACGACCGTGCGCACGTACACCCCTAAGCCCACTGACGTGCAGCGTCAGTGGTACGTCATCGATGCGACCGATGTCGTGCTGGGTCGGCTCGCCAGTCAGGTCGCGCAGCTGCTTCGGGGTAAGCACAAGCCGATCTACGCGCCGCACTTGGACACCGGTGACTTCGTCATCGTCGTGAACGCCGAGAAGGTCGCGCTGACGGGCAACAAGCGCCAGCAGAAGCGCGCCTACCGGCACTCCGGCTACCCGGGCGGCCTGCGCTCGATCGCCTACAGCGACCTTCTGGACAAGCACCCTGAGCGCGCGGTCGAGAAGGCGATCAAGGGCATGCTGCCGAAGAACTCGCTCGGCCGGAAGATGTTCCGCAAGGTCAAGGTGTACCGCGGCCCCGAGCACCCGCACCAGGCGCAGAAGCCGATCCCGTTCGAGATCACGCAGATCGAGCAGTGACCCCGTAACCGTCCAGCGCCCGCCGGACGGTAACGCTCATTCACGGTGGATCCGGGCCGAGCGCGCCGATCCGCCGGTCGGTCGCCGAAACCGATTCCGTGGCCGCCGGGGCACCCGAAGACCGACCGGGCCCGCCGCCCTGGCCAGAAGACCCTTGGAGAATCCGTGGACGAGTCCACCGGCTTGGAGACGCCCGCCGAGGGCGTCGCGTACGACTCCTACGACGAGGACGTCCCGTCGGAGTACAGCACCGAGACCCCGCAGGCCGCCGAGGCCGGCTACCTCGGCCAGCCGGTGGCGGCCGGCCCGGCCGCCGGCACCGGCCGTCGCAAGAAGGCCATCGCGCGGGTGCGGATCGTCCCGGGCAGCGGCAACTGGAAGATCAACGGGCGCACCCTCGACCAGTACTTCCCCAACAAGGTGCACCAGCAGCTCGTGAACGAGCCGTTCGTGCTGCTGGGCCTGGACGGCCAGTTCGACGTGCTGGCGCGGGTCAACGGCGGCGGCGTCAGCGGGCAGGCGGGCGCGCTGCGCCTCGGCATCTCCCGGGCGCTGCAGGTCGCCAACCCCGACCACCGTCCGGCGCTGAAGAAGGCCGGCTTCCTGACCCGCGACGCGCGGTCCACCGAGCGCAAGAAGGCCGGTCTGAAGAAGGCCCGCAAGGCGCCGCAGTACAGCAAGCGCTGATCGTCAACGGTGCGAGCCGTCGCACCCCGCACGAGGTCCGGTGCGCGATCCGGGGTCACCGGATCGCCCGGCCGCGCGGGGGCGGCGGCTCGTCCGCGTTGTGGGGCGCCCGTCCGGCCCGGGGGCCCGCGACGCGAAGATCATGAACGCGGCGCGGCGGCCGCCGCGGCCGGGCCGGCGCACTACATTTGACCGCGCGGAGCGGCGGGGGCGTGCGGCCCCGTCCGCCTGCCGCGCGGTCCTCTTTTTGATCGGGAGTGGGAAACTGTGGGTCGTCTCTTCGGGACCGATGGCGTACGCGGGCTCGCCAACCGCGATCTGACCGCCCCGCTGGCCATGGACCTGTCCGTCGCCGCGGCGCGGGTCCTCGGCGAGGCCGGCGCCTTCACCGGGCACCGGCCGGTGGCCGTGGTCGGCCGCGATCCACGGGCGTCGGGCGAGTTCCTGGAGGCCGCGGTGGTGGCCGGGCTGGCCAGCGCCGGCGTGGACGTGCTGCGGCTGGGAGTGCTGCCGACGCCCGCCGTGGCCCACCTCACCACCGCGCTCACCGCCGACCTGGGCGTGATGCTGTCGGCCTCGCACAACCCCGCTCCCGACAACGGGATCAAGTTCTTCGACCGCAGCGGCCACAAGCTTCCCGACGAGATCGAGGACCGCATCGAGGAGAGCCTCGGCCGGGCGTGGGAGCCGCCGACCGGCGCGGGCGTCGGCCGCGTCCGCGAGGCCCAGGGCGCCGTCGAGCACTACGTCGCCCACCTGGTCTCCACCCTGCCGGTGTCGCTGGCCGGGCTGCGCGTGGTGGTGGACTGCGCGCACGGCGCGTCCTGGAAGGTGGCGCCGGAGGCGCTGCGCCGCGCGGGCGCCGAGGTGATCACCATCGGGGCGGCGCCGGACGGGCTGAACATCAACGACGGCTGCGGATCGACCCATCTGAACGCGCTGCGGGCCGCGGTGCTGGAGCACGGCGCGGACGTCGGGATCGCCAACGACGGCGACGCCGACCGCTGCATGGCCGTCACCGCCTCCGGCGAGCCGGTCGACGGCGACCAGATCATGGCGATCCTGGCGCTGGAGCTGCGCGAGGCGGGGCTGCTCGCGGCGGACACGGTGGTGGCCACGGTCATGTCGAACCTGGGCTTCAAGCTGGCCATGCGGGAGGCCGGGATCACCGTGGTGGAGACCGCGGTCGGCGACCGGTACGTGCTCGAGGCCATGAAGGAGGGCGGCTACACGCTCGGCGGCGAGCAGTCCGGCCACGTGATCATGCGGCACCACGCCACCACCGGCGACGGCGTGCTGACCGGGCTGCACCTGCTGGCGGCGATGGTGCGGCGCGGCGTCGCGCTGGACGAGCTGGCCAAGGTGATGACGCGGCTGCCGCAGGTGCTCGTCAACGTCCGCGGCGTGGACAAGACGCGGGTCGGCGACAGCCCCGAGCTGGCCGAGGCGATCGCCGCGGCCGAGTCCGAGCTCGGCGACACCGGGCGGGTGCTGATCCGCCCCAGCGGCACCGAGCCCATGGTGCGGGTGATGGTCGAGGCGGCGTCGCAGGAGCAGGCGCAGGCGGTCGCCGAGCGGCTCGCGGAGGTCGTCCGCACCGCGCTGGGCTGACCGGACCGATCGGGCCGACCGGCCCGGCCGAGCCGCCGATCGCGGCCGCCCCCGCCGCCGATCGTCGACGTTCGACGGCGCGTCCCCGGACCTGCGCACGAGGCCGGGGACGCGCCGTCGCGCATCGCGGGTCAGTCCTCCGTGATCTCCAGGCGGCCGACCTTCAGGTGCCCGATCTCCACGGTGCCCGCCCGCAGGTGCTCCACCACGGCTCGCTTGACGACCAGCCTGCCGATGGCGACGGCGCCGACGGCGAGGGCGCCGAGCGCCATCGCGCCCAGCGCCATCGACCCGAGGGCGCCGCCGGCGCGCACCGCCACTCCGGTCGCCGAGGCGCCGGTGACCTCGGCGCCGGTGGCGCGGGCCCCGATGCCGCGTTCGGTGCGGACGCGCGGCCTGGCGTCCCGCGCGCGTCCGTCGTCGTGAGGCGCCCGCCCGTCCGTCGGGGCCGCGTGTTCGTTGGGCTCGTTGGGCTCGCTGCTCATGCGGTCACCCTATGCCCGCGCGGCGTCGGGCTCCCCGTCAACAGCGGTCGAGGAAGCCCCGCAGCGCGTCGAGGTCGGCGCGGGTCACCGGCAGGGAGTACTTGCGGGCGACCGTGACGTACCTGACCCCGTAGGCGCACTGGAACGCCTTCTGCGGCTTCCACTCGCCGGGCCCGGAGTCGCCCTTCTGCTGGTTCGGAACGCCCCACACCGCGAGCAGGTTGTCGGGGTCGTTGGCGAACCGTTCCCGCTGTTGCTCGGTCCACCGGTCGGCGCCCATGCGCCACGCCAACGCCAGCGGGTACACGTGGTCGATTTGCACTTTCGCGGCGTCGGACTTGCTGAACGTGATCTCCTTGCCCGTGTAGGGGTCGCGCAGCAGTCCGGAGAGCACCACGCAGCCGTCGCGCCTGCGCACCTGCTGCAGGTCGCGGGCGAGCACGTCGTTGCGCTGGTCGCAGCCGTTGCGGTCGATGTCCTTCCAGCGGATGCCGAAGCGTTCGCGCGCGTAGCCGTCCCCGCGGTTCTCGGCCGCCACGCGCAGCGTCCCCAGGTCGTCGCGGGCCTGCGCGACCGTGCGCGCGGCCGGGCTGGAGGCGCTCGCCGCGCCGGCCCCCGGACCGCCGCCCGGAGAGGGGGAGGAGTCCGTCAGGCCCACGTCCACGCCGCATGCGGCGGTGGACGCGGCCAGCAGGGCGCCCGCGAGCGCCGCCGCCGACCGCCGCGGCCCTCGACGCCGTCGCCACGAGGTCATCCCGGCACACCGTCCTTTTAGTCGAGCCTTATCCGCCTTTGTCGGTACTTGGCGGGTCGCAGGGTACGGCGTCCGCCGTCCCCCGGGGGAGGGGCAGGGAACGCTGTGCGCGTGCCGCACGTCAAGATGATCGTCACCGAGGCGTGCGCGGACGCGGGGACGCGCCGCGCCGGCCGGAGGCCGCTGAGGCGGCGGACCCGGCGATGCCACCGTGCGTTCGTACGCCGCAAGGTGGAGCGCGGGCACGGACGTAACACCTAAGGGGGACGTGCCGCACCCGCACGAACCGCTAGGTTCGTGCGCATGCCGATCATCGCCACCCAGGGACTGACCATGCGGTTCCCGAGGGTGACCGCCCTGGACGACCTGACCGTTGCCGTGGAGCCCGGCATCATCGGGCTGGTCGGGGCCAACGGCGCCGGCAAGTCGACGCTCATCCGCATCCTGCTGGGCCTGCAGCGCCCCACCTCCGGCCGAGCCAGCGTGCTGGGCCTGGACATCGCCCGCGACGGCGCGCGCATCCGCGAACGGGTCGGGTTCATGCCCGAGTACGAATGCCTGCCGCCCGACGTGTCGGCCACCGAGTTCGTCGTGCACATGGCCCGCATGTGCGGGCTGCCGCCCACGGCCGCGCGCGAACGCGCCGCCGACACGCTGCGGCACGTCGGCCTCTACGAGGAGCGCTACCGCCCCATCGGCGGCTACTCCACCGGCATGCGGCAGCGCGTCAAACTGGCGCAGGCCCTCGTCCACGACCCGCAGCTGGTGTTCCTGGACGAGCCCACCAACGGGCTGGACCCCGCGGGCCGCGACGAGATGCTCGGACTCATCCGCCGCATCGGCACCGAGTTCGGCATCAGCGTGCTCGTCACCTCGCACCTGCTGGGCGAGCTGGAGCGGATCTGCGACCACGTCGTGATCATCGACGGGGGGCGGCTGCTGCGCTCCCAGGCGGTCGAGGCGTACACCGCGGCCAGCGGCTCGCTCACCGTCGAGGTGGACGAGGGCCGCGACCGGCTGGCCGCGCTGCTGGCCGAGGCGGGTCTGGCCGTGCGCGCCGAGGGCCGGCAGCTGGTCGTCGACATCGCCGACGAGTCCACCTACGACCTGATCCGCGACGGCGTCGCCGACCTGGGGCTGCGGCTGGTCCGGCTGGAGCAGCGCCGCCACCGCATCGAGGAGGTCTTCGCGCCCGCCTCGCACCAGGCCGCCGCGCCCGGCGCCCCGCCCGCACCGCCCGGGGCGTACCCGCAGGGAGGCGTCCGATGACCACCAGCATCATCCACGACATCGGGTACCGGCACTACGAGGGCCGGCGCCTGGGCCGGGGGTACGTGCTGCGCTCGCTGTACGTGCACAACCTGCGCGCCGCCTTCGGCCTGGGCCGCCCCGCCCGGGCGAAGGTCATGCCGTTCCTGCTCGCCGCGATCATGCTGCTGCCCGCGGTGGGCGTCGTGGCCGCGGTCGGGCTCGCCGGCCTGGACCGGCCGCCGATCCGCTACTCCCAGTACGCGGTCAGCCTCCAGGTGATCATCGCGATCTTCCTGGCGACGCAGGCGCCGGTGCTGGCGTCCCGGGAGCTGCGCCACCGCGTGGTGCCGCTGTACTTCTCGCGGCCCGTCGGGCACCTGGACTTCGTGCTGGCCAAGCTGGCGGCCCTGGCCACCGCGCTGTTCGCCCTGATGGCGGTGCCGATCACGGTGATGTACATCGGCAGCCTGGTCAACAAGATGCCGAACGCCTCGCGGCACCTGGCCGACTACCTGACCGCGCTGCTCGGCTGCGTGCTGTTCGCGCTGGTGCTGGCGGCGATCGGGATGGTCGTCGCGGCGTTCACCCCGCGCCGCGGCTTCGGGGTGGCGGCCGTCATCGCGGTGTACTCGCTCAGCGCCGGGTTCGTCCTGATCGTGCAGGGACTGGCCGAGGCGCACACCAACTTCACGCTGGCCGGCTGGATGGGGTTGTTCACGCCGTTCAACCTCGTCGACATCGTGCAGGTGCGGCTGCTGGGCGCGGAGCCCTCGGCGGTGGCGGTGGCGCCCGGCGTGCTCGGCGGCCTGGTCGCGCTGCTGCTGTGCGGCGTGCTGGTGGCCGGCTCGATCCCCGTCCTGTACCGGCGGTTCCGGAAGGCGGGGCTGTCATGAGCGGACCGGACGGGCGCGGCGGCCCCGCCCGCGACGCCGGCGGGCGCACGAGGAGCGAGGAGGCAAGGCGGCGCCTCGTCGGCGCCCCAGAGGCGAGCGGGGGGCAGGCATGAGCGTGCTTCGGTTGGAGAACGTGTCGCGCTGGTACGGCAACGTGGTCGCCGTCAACGGCATCTCGATGACGATCGGCCCCGGCGTGACCGGACTGCTCGGGCCGAACGGGGCGGGCAAGTCCACCCTGATCCACATGATGGGCGGCTTCCTGGCGCCCTCGTCCGGCACGGTGGAACTGGACGGCGCGCCGGTCTGGGGCAACCCCGACGTCTACCGGTCCCTCGGCCTGGTGCCCGAACGGGAGACCGCCTACGACTTCCTCACTGGCTGGCAGTTCGTCCACGCCATGGCCAAGCTGCACAAGCTGCCCGACCCGGCGGCCGCCGCGCGCCGCGCCATCGCCCTGGTGGAGATGGAGCACGCGCAGGAACGCGCCATCGGCACCTACTCCAAGGGCATGAAGCAGCGCATCAAGATGGCCTCCGCGCTGGTGCACGACCCGCCCGTGCTGCTGCTGGACGAGCCCTTCAACGGCATGGACCCGCGGCAGCGGCTGCAGCTGATGGACCTGATCCGCGCCATGGCCGCCGAGGGTCGCACCATCCTGTTCAGCTCGCACATCCTGGAGGAGGTGGAGCGGCTCGCCGGGCACATCGAGGTGGTCGTGGCGGGCCGGCACGCCGCCTCCGGCGACTTCCGGGCGATCCGGCGGCTGATGACCGACCGGCCGCACCGGTTCCTGGTCCGCTCGAGCGACGACCGCCGGCTCGCCGCCGCGATCATCTCCGACGGGTCGTCCCGCGGCGTCCACCTGACCGACCAGGGCCTGGAGGTCGAGGCCGTCGACTTCCAGCGCTTCACCTGGCTGCTGCCGCGCGTCGCGCGGGACGCGGGCGTGCGCCTGCTGGAGGTCTCCCCGTCCGACGAGTCCCTGGAAAGCGTCTTCTCCTACCTGGTGGCCCAATGAACGCGACGATCGCGGCAATCACGTTCCGCGCCATGCTGGGGCGGCGCCGCGCCCTGCTGCTCCTGGTCCTGCCGTTGCTGCTGCTGACGCTGTCGGTCGGGCTGCGCGCCGCGGACGTCGCCGACCTGGAGGTGTCGGCGGGCGTGCTGCAGCAGTTCGCCCTGGCCACGCTGCTGCCGCTGCTGGCGCTGATCGCGGGCACGGGGGTGATCGGCCCCGAGATCGACGACGGGCAGATCATGTACGTGCTGACCAAGCCGACGCCCCGGCACGTGATCGTGTTCAGCAAGCTGGCGGTGGCGATCGCGCTGGTCGTGGCGTTCGGGGTGGTGCCGACGCTGGCGGCGGGACTGGTGCTGACCGGGAACACGGCCGGGGTCACCGCGGCGTTCACGATCGGGGTGCTGGCGGCCGGGATCGCCTACACCTCGGTGTTCGTGGCCCTGGCCGTGCTGAGCCGCAACGCCGTCACGATCGGGCTGCTGTACGCGCTGGTGTGGGAGTCGCTGCTCGGCTCCGTGGCGCCGGGGGCGCGGTCGGCGTCCGTCCAGCAGTGGGCGCTGTCGGTCGCCGACGCCTTCACCGACGCGTCGGTGGTGACGTCCACGGTCAGGCTGCCGGTCGCGGTGGCGCTGCTCGCCGCCGTCACCGTCGTGGGCGCTCTGCTGGCGGTGATGCGGCTGCGCAGGCTGCCCGTCACCAGCGCGGAGTGACCGCCGTCCCGCGCCCGGCCGCGTCGCGCCGTCCGTGGCCGCGGGCCGGGCGGCGGGGCCGGGCGGCGGGCGTCAGATGCGGCGCAGGCGGACGCGCTGCACCCTGTGGTCGCGGGCCTTGTGCAGCACGAGGGTGGCGCGGGCCCGGGTCGGCAGGATGTTGGACACCAGGTTGATCTCGTTGACGTCGCGCCAGACCCGCAGCGCGAACGCCGCGGTCTCGTCCTCGTCGATGTGGGCGTACCGGTGGAAGTACGAGCGGGGGTCGCCGAAGGCGGTGCGGCGCAGCGCGAACAGGCGCTCCACGAACCAGTGCCGGATGTCCTCGACGCGGGCGTCCACGTAGATGGAGAAGTCGAAGAAGTCGGCGACGGCGAGCGTCCCGGCGGGAGAGGGCTGCAGCACGTTGAGCCCTTCGACGATGAGGATGTCGGCGCGGCGCACGGTCTGCCGGGCGCCCGGGACGATGTCGTACTCCAGGTGCGAGTACACCGGGATGTCCAGTTCGTCCGCGCCGGCCTTCATGGACGACACGAACCGCACCAGCGCCCGCCGGTCGTAGGACTCGGGGAACCCCTTGCGGTCCAGCAGGCAGCGTTCGCGCAGCACGGCGTTGGGGTACAGGAAGCTGTCGGTGGTGACCAGCTCCACGGTGGGATGCTCCGGCCAGCGCGCCAGCAGCGTCCGCAGCAGCCGCGACGTGGTCGACTTGCCCACCGCCACGCTGCCCGCCACGCCGATGACGAACGGGGTGGGCCGCACCGGCTCGCCCAGGAAGCCGCCGACGGTGTCGCGCAGCCGTCCGTCGGCCACGAAGAACAGGTTCAGCAGCCGCGACAGCGGCAGGTAGACCTCCTCGACCTCGGTGATGTCGATCGGGTCCCGGACGCCGCGCAGCGCGTCCAGCTCGTCGGGGGTCAGCGTCAGCGGGGTGTTCTCGCGCAGCGCCCGCCACTGCTCCCGGGACAGCTCCACGTAGGGGCTCGGCACCGCGTCCCATCCGCTCGTCATGGGCCGAAACCTTAACCCCGCTCGGCGGCGCGGCGCCTCGTGGAGGACGACATACCGGAAGGCCGCCGGCGGTTCACCCGCCGTCCACGCTGTAGCCGCTCACTTTGGCATTTGCTGGTGGGGGCCATCAACCGGCAGGCAATAGAGTGGCCGGCATGTGCGGAATCGTTGGGTACGTCGGCAACCGGCCGGCGTTGGACATCGTGGTGGAAGGGCTCGCGCGTCTGGAGTACCGCGGCTACGACTCCGCCGGGGTGGCCGTGCTCGCCGACGGGAAGCTGGCGACGGCCAAGCGCGCGGGCAAGCTGGTGAACCTGCGCGGCGCCCTGGAGCAGGACCCGCTGCCCGACGGGACCGTCGGCATCGGACACACCCGGTGGGCCACCCACGGACCGCCCAACGACCGCAACGCCCACCCGCACACCGACTGCGCCGGAGCGGTCGCGGTCGTCCACAACGGGATCATCGAGAACTTCGCGCGGCTGCGCGCCGAGCTGGACGAGGGCGGGCACGCCCTGGACTCCGACACCGACACCGAGGTCGTCGCGCACCTGCTGGAGGACGAGCTGCCGCGGGCCGGCGGCGACCTGGCCGAGGCGATGCGCCGGGTCTGCCGCCGCCTGGAGGGCGCGTTCACGCTGGTGGCGGTGCACGCCGACGATCCCGACGTGGTGGTGGGGGCCCGCCGCAACTCGCCGCTGGTCGTCGGCGTGGGCGACGGGCAGAACTTCCTGGCCAGCGACGTGGCCGCGTTCATCGCCCACACCCGCGACGCGATCGAGCTGGGCCAGGACCAGGTGGTGGAGCTGCGCCGCGACGGCGTGACCGTCACCGACTTCGACGGCCGCCCGGCCGAGACCCGCCGGTACCACGTCGACTGGGACGTGTCGGCCGCCGAGAAGGGCGGCTACGACTACTTCATGCTCAAGGAGATCGCCGAGCAGCCGCGCGCGGTCGCCGACACCCTGCTCGGCCGGATCGGCGCCGACGGCAGCCTGGTGCTGGACGAGATGCGGCTGACCGACGAGCAGCTCCGCGAGATCGACAAGATCATCATCGTGGCCTGCGGCACCGCCTACCACGCCGGGCTGATCGCCAAGTACGCCATCGAGCACTGGGCCGGGCTGCCCTGCGAGGTGGAGCTGGCCAGCGAGTTCCGCTACCGCGACCCGATCCTGACCCGGACCACCCTGGTCATCGCGATCTCCCAGTCCGGCGAGACCATGGACACGCTCATGGCGGTGCGGCACGCCCGCGAGCAGCACGCCCGGGTGCTGGCGGTGTGCAACGTCAACGGCTCGACGATCCCGCGCGAGTGCGACGGCGTGCTCTACACCCACGCCGGACCCGAGGTCGGCGTCGCGGCCACCAAGACGTTCCTCACCCAGCTGGTCGCCGTGTACCTGATCGCGCTGTACCTGGCGCAGGTGCGCGGCACCAAGTGGGGCGACGAGGTGTTCGCGATGGTCCAGCTGCTGGAGCGGATGCCGGAGAAGGTGGAGAAGGTCCTGGAGACCATGGAGCCGGTGCGCGAGCTGGCCCGCTCCCTGGCCGGCGGCCACTGCGTGCTGTTCCTGGGCCGGCACGTCGGCTTCCCGGTGGCGCTGGAGGGCGCGCTCAAGCTCAAGGAGCTGGCGTACATGCACGCCGAGGGGTTCGCCGCCGGCGAGCTCAAGCACGGCCCGATCGCGCTGATCGAGAAGGACCTGCCGGTCGTGGTGGTGGTGCCGCCGCGCGCCCGCGCCGTGCTGCACGACAAGATCGTCTCCAACATCCAGGAGATCCGCGCGCGCGGCGCCCGCACCATCGTGATCGCCGAGGAGGGCGACGCGTCGGTGGAGCCGTACGCCGACACGGTGATCCGCGTTCCGGCCGTGCCGACGCTGCTGCAGCCGCTGGTGACCACCGTGCCGCTGCAGGTGTTCGCGTGCGAGCTGGCCACCGCCAAGGGCCACGACGTCGACCAGCCGCGCAACCTGGCCAAGTCCGTCACCGTGGAGTGAACCCGCTCGCCGCACCGCTGGGGAGCGCGTGCGGTGACACCGCCGGCGCCGCGAGACCGGCCGCCGCCGCGCCGCGTCGCACGGGCGTCGTCAGGGACGTCCCGTCACGCGAAGAGGCGGCGGCGTGCGGCCGGACGGCGACGCGGTGCCGGCGGCCGCGGCCGGCCACGAGGCGCACCCGGCCCCGCGGCGGCGCCCCGCCGGGTGGCCCTCCACGGGAGCCGGCGTTCGAGGGACGGCCGGCTGCGCGACCGGGTCCCGCTGAACGTGACGGTTCCCGCGGTGGAGCCGAGATGTGCCGTCTCGCATCGCCTGACGCGCAGAGACGCGTGCAGCGGACCCCGGCGGGATCCGGGACGCGGACGGGCCCCGGGCGGGACGCGGTGCGGACGCGTCAGGTCGCGGCCGCCGACTTGATCGCGGTGGCGAAGGCGCGCCACTCGTCGGGGGTGAATCTCAGCACGGGCCCGGACGCTCCGAGCACGCCGTCGCGGACGCCTATCGCGCCGCCGTCGAGGCGAGCGACCTCGACGCACGTCCCACTGGCGCCGCACCGACGGCTGCTCCTCCAGTGCGCCGTCGCCCCCTGCTGCTGCCCCATCACGCCTCCCGGCGAACATCCTCATATAGGGCTGACGGCCACAATGCCGACATTGCCTTATATACCCTTTGATATACGACACGCCGTAGGGGCGGGCGGGACAGAAAGCTGTGTCCTGCCGGTGCCGCCGTACGCGCCGACGGCACCGGCCGTGCGATCAATGGGGCCCGTCGCCCCGGACGAGGTCGAAGCGGCCCCGCTTGACCTCCGTGACGAAGGAGCCCCATGCGGCCGCGGAGAAGGTCAGCTCCGGGCCGCCCTCGCCGTTGGCGGAGTCGCGGGCGCCGATCCCGCCGCCGGGCAGCGCGGCCACCTCGACGCAGGTCGTGCTCCCGCCGCAGCGCGAGCTCTTCCGCCAGCGGCTCTCGTTACTGATAACTGACGCCACTTTGCGCCTTTCGGAATTGATGTCCGTTTCGAGATGCGCGGTTCGCGAATGCGCTTCGAGCGTCGCAGCGTCCGTCGCGGTGAACGGACCGGGAACTGCGCGGCTCGATGTCCGGAGGTGTGCTGCCGGACGCCAGACACGGCGACCCTAGCAGAAATGCCCAGGGGGATTCATGATTCCCGCGAGTAACGTAACGTGGCTTTGACCATATATGCGGAACACATGCTGACCTGTGGGAACGTCAGGTCAGGCGCGGCTGCTCCACATGTCTCTGGCGGCCGCGAGGTGGATGCGGGATTCCACCGGGTCGAGCGCGTCCTCCCGCAATTGGCGGTGCGCCAGCCGGGCCCGGAACGAGACCGCCTCGTCGGTCAGGTAGTCCATCGTGAGAGTCTCCGAGTAGACGATGTCCGGGAACTGCACATCGTAGATATCGGAGAACTCCAGCAGGGTGAAGGACGGCTCCATGACGGCATGGAATCCGTCCAGCGGCAGAATGCGCAAAGAAATGTGCGGCAACTCGGCCGAGCGGCGCAGATGTTCCATCTGCTCGGCCATCACCGCGGCGTCCCCGACCCGGCGGTGCAGCACCGCCTCGTCCAGCACCAGGTCCAGCCGCATCGGGTTCGGGCGGTGCAGCACCTCCTGGCGCCGGATGCGCAGCTCGATCCGGCGCTCGATCTCCTGCGGGGAGATGCGGCGGTCCAGGTAGTTCCAGCCGCCCACGACGTGCCGGGCGTAGGACTCGGTCTGCAGCAGGCCGGGGACCACCACGTTCTCCCACTGCAGCTCGGCGTCGGCCTCGGTCTCCAGGGAGATCAGCTGCGCGTACCCCGGGTCGAGCCAGGGGTAGTCCTCCCACCAGCCGCGCTGCGCCGCGTCCCGGGCCAGCGCGATCAACTCGGCGCGACGGCGCCCGTTGACCCCGTACAGCTCGAGCAGCATCTCCACGTCGCTCAGCCGTGCGCCGGTGCGGGCGTTCTCCAGCCTGCTGACCTTGGCGGTCGACCAGGACAGCCGTTCGGCGACCTCGTCGCCGGTGAACCCGCTCTGCGCGCGCAGCCTGCGCAGCTCGGCGGCGAGTCGCTGCTGCCGGACGGACGGACGAGGGCTTGCGCTCATGCTGCGTGTACTCCGCCCCAACGAGGACCCAGGAACCCTTTGTCAAGAACACCTTTGTTCAGCAGTCTGCCTTACCTGGCGCCCGCTGGGCAGCGGCCGGGGCCGCGATTCCGGGCCTCGTGGCACTCTTGGAGGATGATCGTTGGTGTGGGCGTCGACGTCGTGGACGTCGCCCGGTTCGAGCGCTCGCTCGCGCGCACGCCGGGCCTGCGCGACCGGCTGTTCACCGAGCGCGAGCGCGGGCTGGCGGTCCAGTCCCTGGCCGCCCGGTTCGCCGCCAAGGAGGCGCTGGCCAAGGCGCTGGGAGCGCCGCGCGGGCTGCGCTGGACCGACGCCGAGGTGCGGCGCGCCGACGACGGACGGCCCGCCCTGCGGGTGACCGGAACGGTCGCGCGGGCGGCCGCAGACCGGGGGGTGACCCGCTGGCACGTGTCGCTGAGCCACGACGGCGGGATCGCCACCGCGGTGGTGATCGCCGAGTCCCTCGCCCCCGCCGGGGACGGCCGGGACGGCGCCGACGAATGATCCACTCCGGCGTGAGCGGGGCGCGCGTACGGGGCAGGGGTACTCGGGGACGGCAGGTTTCCTGGCGACGGCGGAGAGGAAGCTGGGGATGAGGTACGCGCACGAGGTCGGCAAGGTCCGCGCCGCGGAACGGGCCCTGATGGCCCGGCTGCCCGAGGGCGCGCTGATGCAGCGCGCCGCCGCCGGGCTGGCCGCGGTCTGCGCCCGGATGCTGCCGCGCGTGTACGGGGCGGACGTGGTGCTCCTCATCGGCAGCGGCGACAACGGCGGCGACGCCCTGTACGCGGGCGCCCGGCTGGCCCGCCGGGGCGCCCGGGTGACCGCCGTGCCCGCCGGGTCCCGCATCCACGCGGGAGGGCTGGCCGCGCTGCGCAAGGCCGGCGGCCGCGTGCTGGACCGCCCGGACGACGGGACGGTCTCCGAGCGGGCCGCCGCGGCGATCGAAACGGCCGACCTGATCGTCGACGGGCTGACCGGGATCGGCGGGACGGGCGCGCTGCGCGAGCCGTACGCGACGCTGGCCGAGCTGGCCTCCCGCGCCACGGGGGCCGTGGTCGCCTGCGACGTGCCGAGCGGGGTGGACGCGAGCTCGGGCCGGGTGGACGGGGCGGCCGTGCACGCGGACGTGACCGTCACCTTCGGCACCTACAAGCCCGGCCTGCTCATCGACCCCGGCGCCTCCCACTGCGGGGTGGTCGAATTCGTCGACATCGGCCTCGGCCCCGACCTGCCCGACCCGGACGTGGTGGCGGCCTGGCCGGTGGACGTGCAGCCGCCCGAACCGGGGCCCGCGTCGGACAAGTACCGGCGCGGCGTGGTGGGCGTCCTGGCGGGCGGCGAGGACTTCACCGGCGCGGCGGTGCTGTGCACGGGCGGGGCGGTGCACGGGGGAGCGGGCATGGTGCGCTTCGCGTCCGTCGAGCACCCGGTGGAGCTGGTGCGGCACCGCTGGCCCGAGGCCGTCACGACAGTGATCGAGCCGGGCGTCGGCGGGGCCAAGGCCCTCGAACGCGTCGGCCGCGTCCAGGCGTGGGTGGCGGGCCCGGGGCTGGGCACCGGGGCCGAGGCCGAGTCCCTGCTGGAGGCGGTCCTGGCCACCGACCTTCCCGTGCTGGTGGACGCCGACGGCCTGACCGTCCTGGCCCGCCGCCGCGACCTGCTGCGGCGCGAGGCGCCCACCGTCCTCACCCCGCACGCCGGGGAGCTGAGCCGCCTCCTGGGCGTCGAACGGGAGCTGATCGAGGCCCGGCGCCTGGAGCATGTCCGGAGGGCCGCCGTGGAGCTGTCGGCCACGGTGCTGCTGAAGGGCTCGACCACGCTCGTCGCCGAGGAGGACCGCCCCGTCCGCGTCAACCCGACCGGGTCCCCCAGGCTGGCGACCGCGGGCACCGGGGACGTGCTGTCCGGGCTGATCGGGGCGCTCCTGGCCGGAGGGATGCCCGCGCTGGACGCCGCCGCCGCGGGCGCGTACCTGCACGGCCTGGCCGCCCGTTTCGCCTCCCGAGGGCCGGCCGGGGCCGAGGCCGCCCGGTCCGCCGAGGCGCCCATCAGCGCCTTCGACGTCATCGAGGGCCTGCCCGAGGCCTTCCGCGCCGTGCACGAGGCGAGCGTGCACTGAAGGGCGATTCGCGAATCGAAGATCGTCCATCGTGCCGCTTATCGGGCGTAGACCCCCAAATGCGGGTAGGAAACCCTTAGGTGTTCGCTGGGACGCGCCCATCACCGTCGATGGGCGAGAACGGAACGCAGGATGCCGCCGTACGACGCCGTGAGCAGCCGCGCAGGGCAGCGATATGGTCCGGTCACGGCCGAGGGGGCGGCACACTGGGTAACCATGGGAGTTCCAGCTCGGGCACGCATCGATCTCGACGCCATCAGCGCCAACGTCGCCCTCCTGCGCGACTACGCGGGCGGCGCCGACGTCATGGCCATGGTGAAGGCGGAGGCGTACGGGCACGGTCTGGCGCCCGCCGCGCGCGCGGCGCTGGCGGGCGGGGCCACCTGGCTGGGCGTCGCCAAGCTCGCCGAGGCGCTGCGGCTGCGCGAGGAGGGCGTGACCGGGGTCCGGACGCTCGTCTGCATCGGCGTGCCGGGCGAGCCCTACGAGCAGGCGATCGCCGCCGACATCGATCTGGCCGCCGGGAGCGTCTGGCTGGTCCAGGAGATCGCCGAGGCCGCGGCGCGCGCTGGACGCCCCGCGCGCGTGCACCTCAAGGCCGACACCGGCATGTCCCGGGGCGGCGCGGCCCCGGACGACTGGCCCGCCCTGGTGCAGGCCGCGCTGGCCGCCGAGGCGTCCGGGCACGTGCGCGTGGTCGGGCTGATGTCGCACCTGGCGTGCGCGGACGAGGTCGGCCACCCGTCGATCGGCCGCCAGGTCGCCGCGTTCCGGGAGATGGTCGAGCACGCCGAGGCGGCGGGGCTGCGGCCCGAGGTGCGGCACATCGCCAACTCCGCGGCGACGCTGACGCTGCCGGAGGCCCGCTTCGACCTGGTCCGTCCGGGCATCGCCACGTACGGGCTGACGCCGGTCCCGCAGCTCGGCGACTTCGGGCTGCGGCCCGCGATGACCCTGGTGGCCGACGCGGCCCTGGTGAAAAGGGTCCCGGCGGGCAGCGGCATCTCGTACGGGCACACCTACGTCACCGAGCGGGAGACCACCCTGGCCGTCGTGCCCGTGGGCTACGGCGACGGCGTCCCCCGGCACGGCTCCAACCTGCTGGAGGTGCTGGCGGGCGGGCGGCGGCGCCGCATCGCGGGCCGGGTCTGCATGGACCAGTTCGTCATCGACCTGGGCGACGACACCCTGACCCCCGGAGACGAGGTCGTCCTGTTCGGGCCCGGCGACCACGGCGAGCCGACCGCGCAGGAGTGGGCGGACGCGCTCGGCACGATCTCGTATGAGATCGTCACCCGCATCGGCTCCCGGGTGCCCCGGGTGTACGCGGGGCGGCCCGCGGCGCGGCCGCACGAAGGGGTCAGGCATGGGTAGCAGACGAAGGCTCGGCATCGCCGGAACCATCGCGGGCATCGGCGCGGCGGGGATCGGCGCCGCGGTGGGGCTGCGGCAGCTGGCCGTGGGGCGCCGCCGTCTGCGCCCCGACCCCGACGCGGGCGAGCCGTTCGGCGAGCTGCGCGGCCGTCCCCTCACCGTGCTCGCCGACGACGGCCTGCCGCTGTACGTGGAGGTCGACGGACCGGACGACGCGCCGCTGACGGTGGTGTTCTGCCACGGCTACACGCTGAACCAGGACTCCTGGCACTACCAGCGCCGCGACCTGCCCACGCCGCGTCCGGGCACGCCCCGGCCGCGCATGGTCTTCTGGGACCAGCGCAGCCACGGCCGGTCCGGACGCAGCAAGCCGTCCCACGCCACCGTCGAGCAGACCGGCGAGGACCTGTACGCGGTGCTGCGCGCGACCGTGCGGCCGGGGTCGCCGGTGGTGCTGGTGGGCCACTCCATGGGCGGCATGTCGATCATGGCGCTGGCCGACCGGCACCCGCAGCTGTTCGGCGCCCAGCGCGGCCGGATCCGCATCGCCGGGGTCGCCTTGATCAACACCGCCTGCGGCGACATGGCCGAGCTGACGC
The DNA here is from genome assembly GCA_003001795.1 of Actinomadura viridilutea. Lineage (GTDB taxonomy): Bacteria > Actinomycetota > Actinomycetes > Streptosporangiales > Streptosporangiaceae > Spirillospora > Spirillospora viridilutea. The sequence goes on from PVNI01000011.1 coordinate 53,377, forward strand.
TGGGGCTGCCCATGGTGCTGGCCAAGGCGCTGCGCCCGCTGGCCGACGGCGCGCTGCGCAATCTGGGCCGCCGGGCCGAGCTGGTCGACCGCGCCCGCGGCCTGGCCGGCGACCTGGCGTTCGTGGTGACCCGCAAGATGGCCTTCGCCGACAAGCACGTCAGCCCCACGGTGGTGGACTTCCTGGAGCAGATGATCCGGGCCACCCCGATCGACGTGATCGCGCAGTTCTATCCGGCGCTGATGGCGCTGGACCTGGAGAACGCGCTGGAGCCGATCGGCCGCGTCCCGGTGCTGGTGCTGGCCGGCGGCCGGGACCGGCTCACCCCGCCCCAGCACTCCCGCCGCATCGCCGAGGTGCTGCCGGACGCCGAGCTGATCGAGGTCGGCGACGCCGGGCACGTGCTGCCGCTGGAGTATCCGGGCGTCGTCACCGCCGCCCTGCGCCGCCTGATGGCCCGCGCCCATCCCCAGCGTGAGGAGCGCACGGCATGAGCGGGCGCGGCGCGGCCGGGTGAGCGGGGCGAGCGGCACGGCCGACAGGAATGGCGGCGCCCCCGCTCGGCGTTTCGGATGCGGACGGGGACCCGCGTGGGCGACGGACACGGAGCGACGGACACGGAGCTACGGACACGATGACGACGGCGACGGTGCGCGTACCGCGCGCCGAGGACATGCGCGAGCTGGGGCTGCGGCTGGCCGGTGCGCTGCGCGCCGGGGACCTGCTCGTGCTGACGGGCGATCTCGGCGCGGGCAAGACCACCCTGACGCAGGGCATCGCCGAGGGGCTGAAGGTGCGCGGCCCGATCACCTCGCCCACGTTCGTGATCGCGCGGGTGCATCCGCCGCTGGCCGGGGGGCCGCCGCTGGTGCACGTGGACGCGTACCGGCTGAACGGTTTCGCCGAACTCGACGATCTTGATCTCGACGCCGAGATCGGCGAATCGGTGACCGTCGTGGAATGGGGCGAAGGGCTGGCCGAGGGCCTGGCCGAGGACCGGCTGGAGATCGTCATTTCCCGCGACGCGGACGCCGAGGAGCGCCTTGTGACGATCACCGGGGTGGGCGCACGCTGGGCGCCCGTCCTCAGCGATCTTCTTGACGCAAGTTGACCACGGCGGTCGGCGGGAAAAGGTAGCAGTTTTTCGATATGTCTGGAGCGGCCTCTCTTAGGCCGGATGTCGTACTCTTCCGTACACGAATCGTGCAGCGCGACGGACAGCTTTCCTCATTCGGGAGTGGGTGCCGGTGAGTGGTAGCCATCGCAGCGGCAGTCACCGCGCGGGCAGCGGCAGCCACCGGCGCGTCGGCCGCGACCGGCGCCCCGGGCGTCGCCTGGCGGTCCTGCTGACGGGCGTCGTCGCCGGCGCCGCGGTGTGCGTGCTGGCCGCCTTCGCGATCCTCGGCGGCCTGGAGGCGGGCCGCGAGGGCGAGTCCGGCGAGGTCGTCGGCAGCGGCGCCGCCGACTCCTCCGCGCCGTCCACGCCCCGCGTGCGCACCACCGTGCCCGACGCCTGCGAGGTGCTCAGCCAGGACATCGCCGACCGGCTCGCCCCCGGCGCCGAACGCAACCCGGCCGACAACTACCAGGCCAGCGACCAGCAGAGCCAGTGCGTGTGGGGCGCCTACAGCGGCGACCGCAAGCGCCAGCTGACCGTGGAGCTGCGGGCGATCGTCAACGGGCAGGGCGGCCCGGTGGAGGCGGCCCGGCGCGCCTTCGCCGACGAGCGCTCCGCCGACGAGTCCGGCAAGGCCCTGCTGGCCGGGCAGGAGCTCACCGACAAGCGCGACGTCGAGGACGTGGGCGACGAGGGGTACGTCGTCTACAGCGTCGACAAGCGGCAGGGGTCGGGAGAGGCCATCGCCAACGTGCGCCTGGACAACATCCTGGTCACCGTGCACTACTCCGGCGGGGACGACGGCGACGCGCTCAGCGCCTCCGACGCCATGGACGGCGCCGAGAAGGCCGTCAAGGGCGCCGTGGACGGGCTCGACGCCGGCTGATCGGCGAGGGCGCGCCGCGACGCGCTCCCGCGGAACGCACTAGGCTTGCAACCCGTGCTGGTCCTGGCTTTCGACACCGCGACCGCCGCGGTGACCGTCGCGCTGTACGAGTGGTCCCCGGGCGAGGGAGTCGTCCGCCGCGGCGGCGCCGAAGCCGTGGACCGGCGTCGGCACACCGAGCTGCTCACCCCGTCCATCGCCCAGGCCATGGCCGAGGCGGGCGCGGCCCCCGACGACCTCGACGCCATCGCCGTGGGCGTCGGCCCCGGCCCCTATACCGGGCTGCGCGTCGGGCTGGTGACCGCCCGCGCGATGGGCCAGGCCCTCAAGATCCCCGTGCACGGGGTGTGCACGCTGGACGTCATCGCCTGGGAGTCGCGGCGCGAGCAGCCGTTCGCCGTCGCCACCGACGCCCGCCGCAAGGAGGTGTACTGGGCGCGGTACGACTCGGCCCGGGCGCGCGTCACCGAACCCGCCGTGGGCCCGCCGTCCGACGTGCTCGCCGGACAGCCGGCCGACCTGCCGGTGATCGGCGAGGGCGCCGCCCTGTACCCCGAGGTCCTCGGCCGCCCCGACCGGGAGCCGCTGCCGCTGCTGCCCTCCGCCGACGCGCTGGCCGAGCTGGTGGTGACCCGGCTGTCGGGCGCGCCCGGCCCCGCGCTGCTGCCTCCCGAGCCGCTGTACCTGCGCCGCCCCGACGCCCGCGAGCCCGGCCCGCGCAAGAAGGTGCTGCGGTGACCGGCGTCCGGCTCCGCACGATGACCGCCGCCGACGTGCCCGCGGTGATGCGGCTGGAGCGGCGGCTGTTCCCCGAGGACGCCTGGAGCGAGGAGATGCTGCGCGGCGAGCTGGCCGACCAGCCCCGCACCCGGCACTACGTGGTCGCCGAGGACGAGGACGGCGCGATCATCGGCTACGCGGGCCTGGCCGCGGCGGGCGGGCAGGCCGACGTGCAGACCATCGGCGTGCTGCCCGAGCGGCAGGGCGAGGGCGTGGGCGCGGCGCTGCTGACCGAGCTGCTCGACGAGGCCGAGCGGCGCGGCGGCGAGGCGGTGTTCCTGGAGGTGCGCGCCGACAACGACCGGGCCCGCCGCCTGTACGAGCGGTTCGGGTTCCAGCGGGTAGGGCTGCGCAGACGCTACTACCAGCCGTCCGGCGTGGACGCCATCGTCATGCGCCGTCTGGCACGCGGCGGGCGGCCGGTCGGCTTCGGCCCGGAGAGAGGGCGAGACCAGTGATCCGTGACTCCGAGCCCCTGGTGCTCGGCATCGAGACCTCCTGCGACGAGACCGGCGTGGGCATCGTCCGCGGCACCGCGCTGCTGGCCGACGCGATCGCCTCCAGCGTCGACCAGCACGCCCGGTTCGGCGGCGTGGTGCCCGAGGTGGCGTCGCGGGCGCACCTGGAGGCGATGATCCCGACGGTGGACCGCGCGCTCGCCGACGCGGGCGTGACCCTGCGGGACGTCGACGCGCTCGCCGTGACCGCCGGCCCGGGCCTGCCGGGCGCGCTCATGGTGGGCGTGGCGGCGGCCAAGGCGATCGCGCTGTCGCTCGGCAAGCCGCTGTACGGGGTGAACCACCTCGCCGCGCATGTGGCCGTCGACCAGCTCGAACACGGGCCGCTGCCCAAGCCGTGCGTGGCGCTGCTGGTGTCGGGCGGGCATTCCTCGCTGCTGCTGGTGCCGGACGTCGCCGGCGACGTCCGCTCGCTGGGCGCCACGGTGGACGACGCGGCCGGCGAGGCGTTCGACAAGGTCGCCCGCCTCCTCGACCTCGGCTTCCCCGGCGGGCCGGTCATCGACCGGCGCGCCCGCGAGGGCGACCGCGACGCGATCGCGTTCCCGCGCGGCAAGTACGACGACGGCACCTACGACTTCTCGTTCTCCGGCCTGAAGACGGCCGTGGCGCGCTGGGTGGAGGCGAGGGAGCGCGCCGGCGAGCCCGTGCCGGTCGCGGACGTGGCCGCGTCCTTCCAGGAGGCCGTGGTGGACGTCCTCGTCCACAAGGCGCTGCGGGCCTGCCGCGACCACGGCGTGCGCGACCTGCTCATCGGCGGCGGCGTGGCGGCCAACTCGCGGCTGCGGGCCCTGGCGCAGGAGCGCTGCGACGCCGCGGGGGTCCGGCTGCGGGTGCCGCGTCCCAAGCTGTGCACCGACAACGGCGCCATGGTCGCCGCGCTGGGCGCCGAGATGGTGGCGGCGGGGGTGGCCCCGTCCGACCTGACGCTGCCCGCCGACTCCAGTCTGCCGATCGAGACGATCCGCGTCTGACCCCGGGGCGGCCGACGCTGCCGGCGGTGCCGGGCCCTCAGGACGGGGTGGACACGCCGAGTTCGGCCAGCCGGGCGGCCAGGTAGTCCTCGAACAGCGGGACGTGCGCCTCGTCCACGGTCCGGCCGGAGCCCTCGGGCAGCAGGTCGAGCAGCGCGCGCACGTCCCAGTACGGGTCGTGCGGGTAGCCGCCGGACACCTGGTCGAACGACGCGAGGAACCGGTCGGCGGCGGGCGGGCCGTACCGCAGCGCCAGGTGCGCGCGCATGTGCGCGATGTCGACCGCGATCGGGCCGTACGACGCGTCCGACCAGTCCACCACGCCGGTCAGCCGGCCGTACGACCACAGCGTGTTGTCGGGCTGGTAGTCGCGGTGGATGAACCGGGACGGCGCCTCGGGCGCCGGGCCGGACGCCACGTCGAACGCCCGCTCCCACAGGCCCGGACGCAGCGCGTGCCGGGGCGGCTGCCGCTCCTCCAGCCGGTTGTACGGCACGTACGGGGGCATGGTGGACGCCCCGTTGATCGCGTGCACGGCCAGCAGCGCGGCCGCCAGCTGGATGAGGTATTCGGGCAGGTCGTCGGGCGACGGCCGCGGCGGATGCCCCGTCAACCGCTCGATCAGCAGCGCGGGCACGTCGCAGTAGGCGCCCGCCGGGTCGGCCGCCACCAGCGACGGCGTGGGCAGGGGGCAGCCCGCCAGCAGCGCCAGCGCGGCGATCTCGCGTTCGGGGGAGAACTCGGCGCCCACGTGCGGCGCGGCGGGCCGCGCCGGGGCGCCGTCGGCGGGGCGGTGCGGCGCGTGGGGGAGCCACCGGCGCAGCACCAGCCGGTGGTTCTGCCCCGAGCCGGTCTCCACCAGCAGCGCGTGGTTGACGTGGGCGGCGCCGCCCGGCAGCGGACGCACCATCTTGACCACGGCGCCCCGGCCGAAGCACTCCTCGACCCAGCGCAGGGTGGCGCGGTCCGGCGGGGTGCCGACGGGAGGACGGGGAGCCGCAGAGTGGGTCACGGGAACCATGAAAACCGATTCAGACCGGGGTTGGGAGTGATTTTGCGAAGACGGAACGTAACGAAAAGCACGTCAGCGGGACGCGTTCGCCGTGAAGCCTTTGCGGTCCGCGGACGCCTCGGGCGGAGGAAACCGCGCGTGCGGCGAGCCGGGGGGCGGGGCGCCGTCGGCGCGCGGGAGCGGGCGGGCGCCCCGCCGCACGCGTCCTGGTTCTAGGCCGCCTGGTCCTAGGCCGCCTGGTTCTAGGCCACCTGGTTCTAGGCCAACTGGTCCCAGGTCTCCTAGTCCTTGGCCTCGCGCCGGGGGCGCAGCAGCGCCTCGGCGAGCGCGAGCATCGTCTCCTCCAGCGTGGACATCCGCTTGAGGACGTCCTCGTGCACCGCGTTGACCTGCTTGGCGACGTCGCCGTGCACCGCGTCGACCTTGCGGCCGACCTCGTCCTGCACGTCCTCGAACCGGCGCCCCAGCTCGGCGTGCACCGTCTCGGTGCGCCGGGCCGCCTCCTCGTGCCAGCCGTCCACGCGCTTGGCGAACGACTCCTGGATGCCGGCGACCCGCCGGGTCACCTCCTGGTGGATGACGTCGACCTGCTTGGTCACGTCCTCGTGGACGTCCTCGATGCGCTTGGTCATGTCGGCGTGCACGCCGTTGACCTGGCGGGCCACCTCGGTGTGCACCGACTCGACCTGCTTGGTGACGTCCACGTGCACCGACTCGACCCGGCGCGAGACGATCTCCACCTGCGCGGTGAACTCCTCCAGCACGCCGTCGACCTTGCGCGCGACCTCCTCGTGGATGCCCTCGACGCGCTTGCGGAAGTCCTCGTGCAGGCCCTCGAACCGGCGGGAGAACTCCTCGATGCGCTTGGCCACGTCGCCGTAGGCCGTCTCCGCGATCTGCGTCATGGCGGCCTTGACCTCGTCCCGGTCGGGGCGGGCGCGCAGCTCCTCGATCAGCGGGTGGACCGCCTCGGCCAGGTGCTTCTCCAGCGCGTCGAACCGGTCGCCGTGGTCGATCACCGGCCGCTGCGCCAGCTCGGCCAGCTTGCGGTGCAGCTCGCCGATCTCCAGGGTGACCGGCAGCCGGTCCAGCCGCTCGCCCAGCGTGCCGAACCGGTCGTCGATGCCCTCGAACCGCCCGTCCAGGCCGTCCAGCTTGCCCGACAGCCCCTCGAGTCGGCCATCGAGCCCGTCCAGCCGCCCGTCCAGGCCGTCCAGCCGCCCGCCGACGCCCTCGACCCTGCCGTTGACCGCCTCCAGCCCCTGCTCCACCCGCTCGGCCATCTCGCCGAGCGACTGGTCGATCCGGCTGGTGATGCCGCTGATCGAATGCTCCAGCTTCTCGGCCCGGTGGCCGAGCTCGGCCAGGGACTTGTCCAGCCGGTTGAACCGGACGGAGGCGGCCTCCATGCTGCCCTGCAGCTTGTCCAGGCGCTTGGCCATCTCCTCCATGCGCTGCGACGCCTGCTGCGTGGCCTCGGTGATGTGCTGCGCGGAGTCGAGCACCGCCTGTAGCCGGGACAGTCCCTCGTCGACGTTCTCGGCGACGACGCCCACGTCGGCCCACAGCGCGGGCAGCTCGGCCACGGGCTTGACCCGCTCGCCCACCGCCTCGATGTGCTCGGCCAGGCCCTCGGCCCACTCCGGCGGCTTGCCCGCCAGCTCCTCGACCTGTCCCCGGACGCCGTCGAGCTGCCCGGTCAGCCCGCCCAGCTCCCGCTCCCGGACCTCGCGCAGCAGCCATTCCATTCCTTCCAGCCGCTGGCGGATCTCGTCCAGGACCTGACCCTGTGAGCGCTGTTCGTAGACGTGGTCCTGCGCCGCACGGGCGAGCAACTCCCGCATCCGATCCGAGACCGGTTGACCCCCCGTCTGCAGGAAGTTGTGATTCGTTTCCACCCGATGCTCCTTCGTGTGCCGACACGACGAAATGGCGTGCGGCATTGAATCGTGAACGCCTCACTGTAGTGGTTGCGCGGCGCCGCGATAAAGCGAACAGGAAACATTGCGAGTTCTGTGGAATGCACTTGGTTTTCCGAGTGGCCGGAAAGGGGGTTGATCATCCTGGCTCGGGCGTTTCCGACGGTTCGCGGGCGAGCCGGGCGGACGCGCGCGGGGAGCCCTGCGGCGCCGGGCGCTGGGGGCACTCCCCGCCGGGTCCCGTCCCGGCGGTCCGTCCGCCCGGCGGCCGCGCGGGCGGACCGGCCCGCCGGGCCCCGCCACGGGGGTCAATTCCCGGCGGAGCCCGGCCGGTCGCCTTTCTCCGGGCGGTCGGCGATTCCGAGTGTGATGCGCGCGGCGCCGGCGCGCTGAATCCTTAGCGAACGCAATGCCGCATTGTGCGCAACATTTGCTGTGCGGTGGCGCGTCTCTCCGGTTCGCTTGGGCTCATTCATCGGCGGGGAGATCTTCGCCGGACGCGCGGCGTCGGCGCGGCGCGCGGCGGGGCGCGTCCCGCGCGGCGGCGGTCGCCGCGGTCAGCGCCGCTCGGCAGGGACGGGACGGGCCAGCAGCGCGACCGGCGCCCGGCCCACGCGAGTGAGCACGACGGTGAGCGCCGCGCCGGCCCTTTTCGCCCCGCCCCCGTAGCCGAGGTCGCGGCGCAGGCGGTCGACGTCCACGGCCGAGCCGCGCTTCTTGATCGTCAATATGCCGACGTCGCGGCGGCGCAGCTCGGCGCGCAGCCGCTTGACCGAGAACGGCAGCACGTCCTCGATCTCGTAACAGGCGGCGAACGGCGTCGCCACGGCGGCGTCGGCGGTGACATAGGCGATGCGCGGGTCGGCCAGCCCCCCGCCGACCAGCGCGGCGACCTCGGCGACGAGGTGCGCGCGGATCACCGCGCCGTCCGGCTCATAGAGGTAGCGGCCCCAGGCGCGGACGTCCGGCGCGTCCAGGTCGGGGTCCTCGGTGAGCGTGGCGGCGGGCGCGTCCGGCGCGTCCGATGCGATCACCGTGGCGCGCCGCCGTGCGCCCGGGGCGCCGTTCGGCGCGCCTTGCTCGGCCAGACCGCCCAGCCACAGCGCGGCCTCCTTGACGTCCCCGCCGACGGAGACCCATTCGGCCTCCGCGCCGTCCGGGATCAGCTCGTGCGGAATGCCGGGCGCGACCTTGATGCAGGCGGCGGGCGCGCGTGCGGCCAGCTCCATCACGGTGCCGAGCGGCGGCTCGTATGACCGCGGATCGAACACGCGGCCCCTGCCGGTGCGCCGACCCGGGTCGGCGAACACCGCCGCGTACCGGGCGGGGTCCTCGCGCGTGGCGTCTCCTTCCCTTACGGACGCAAGATCGGCCACGCCGAACGCCTCGATGTTCGCCCGCGCCACCGCCGCGGTCAGGGGGTCCCGCTCGACGCCCTCCCCGCGGCACCCCGCCCGCGCCCGCGCGATGAGGTCGGCGCCGATGCCGCATCCCATGTCCAGCACCGTCCCGTCGCCGAGATGCGCGGTGAAGCGGCGGGCGCGATGGGCGGCCACGCGGGCGCGGGTGGACTGCTCCAGCCCGTCGGGCGTGAAGTACATGCGGTCGGCGTCCGGGCCGAACTTGGCGCGGGCCCGCACCCGCAGCCGCGCCTGGGTGACGGCGGTTGCGACGAGCTCGACCGGGTAGCGTTCACGAAGGTGCGCGACCGTTCTGACCAGGGCGTTCTCATCGAGATCGGCCTCCGCGGCGGCGGCCAGCACGGCGCGGCCCGCGGCGGTCGAAAGAGCGCGGAACGCCTCGATGTCCATACGTCGGACGGTACCGGCGGGGGGACCGCGGGGCGCACGTGTTCGTGTTGACGCCTTCTCGGCCACCGCATAGTCTCCATGCTGGCACTCTCGATGTGAGAGTGCCAATCAGCGACGAGGTCGGTCTGGCACCCGCGACGGCAGGCCGGTCCGGGGTCGCCTCTTCTGCACATGTGCGGTCGGCCAGTCGCGCCGGCCGAGGACACCACCGAAGGGGAGGTCAGATCGTGACGACCGCCACCAAGGTTGCTCTCAAGCCGCTTGAGGACCGCATCGTCGTCCAGCCGCTTGAGGCCGAGACCACCACCGCGTCGGGCCTGGTCATTCCCGACACCGCCAAGGAGAAGCCCCAGGAGGGCACCGTCCTTGCCGTGGGCCCGGGCCGGGTCGACGACAAGGGCGAGCGGGTGCCGCTCGACGTGAAGGTCGGCGACGTCGTCCTCTACAGCAAGTACGGCGGCACCGAGGTCAAGTACAACAACGAGGAGTACCTCGTCCTCTCGGCGCGTGACGTCCTCGCGATCGTCGAGAAGTAAGGCGTCCCGACTGTGACGCGCCGCCCCGGACCGGTCCGTTGAACAGGGACGGGCCCGGGGCGGTTCACGCGAAGGGAGATATTTCCGCATGGCGAAGATCCTGGAGTTCGACGAGGACGCGCGCCGGGCGCTCGAGCGCGGCGTCGACCGCCTCGCGGACGCCGTCAAGGTGACCATCGGCCCGCGCGGCCGCAACGTGGTCATCGACAAGAAGTTCGGCGCCCCGACCATCACCAACGACGGTGTGACCATCGCCCGCGAGGTCGAGCTGGAGGACCCCTACGAGAACCTGGGGGCCCAGCTGGCCAAGGAGGTGGCCACCAAGACCAACGACATCGCCGGCGACGGCACCACCACCGCCACGGTGCTGGCCCAGGCGCTGGTCCGCGAGGGCCTGCGCAACGTCGCCGCGGGCGCCTCGCCGCTGGCCCTCAAGCGGGGCATCGACGCGGCCGCGCGGCACGTGTCCGACCAGCTGCTCAAGGTCGCCCGCGAGGTCACCGAGAAGAGCGAGATCGCGCACGTCGCGACCATCTCCGCGCAGGACGCCACCATCGGCGAGCTGATCGCCGAGGCGTTCGAGAAGGTCGGCAAGGACGGCGTGATCACCGTCGAGGAGGCCCACACCATGGGCCTGGAGCTGGAGTTCACCGAAGGGCTCCAGTTCGACAAGGGGTACCTGTCGCCGCACATGGTGACCGACCCCGAGCGCATGGAGGCCGTCCTCGAGGACGCCTACGTGCTGATCGTCGACGGCAAGATCTCCAACGTGCAGGAGTTCCTGCCGCTGGCCGAGAAGGTCGCCCAGACCAAGAAGCCGCTGCTGGTGGTGGCCGAGGACGTCGAGGGCGAGGCGCTGGCGCTGCTGGTGGCCAACAAGATCCGCGGCACCTTCTCCTCGGTCGCGGTCAAGGCCCCCGGCTTCGGCGACCGCCGCAAGGCGATGCTCGCCGACATGGCCATCCTCACCGGCGGCCAGGTCGTCAGCGAGGCCCTCGGCCTGAAGCTGGAGAACCTGGGGCTGGAGGACCTCGGCCGGGCCCGCCGGGTCACCGTGACCAAGGACGCCACCACCATCGTGGACGGCGCCGGCGACGCCAAGGACATCGAGGACCGCATCCGCCAGATCCGGCTGGAGATCGAGCGCAGCGACTCCGACTGGGACCGCGAGAAGCTGCAGGAGCGGCTGGCCAAGCTGTCGGGCGGCGTGTGCGTGCTGCGCGTCGGCGCGGCCACCGAGGTGGAGCTCAAGGAGAAGAAGCACCGCCTCGAGGACGCCATCTCGGCGACCCGCGCGGCGATCGAGGAGGGCATCGTCTCCGGCGGCGGCTCGGCGCTGGTGCACGTGTCCAAGGAGGGCTTCGAGGCCCTCGGCCTGTCCGGCGACGAGGCCACCGGCGCCGAGGCGCTGCGGCGGGCGCTGTCCGAGCCGGCCCGCTGGATCGCCGAGAACGCCGGCAAGGAGGGCTACGTCGTCGTCTCCAAGGTGCGCGAGCTGCAGCCGGGCCACGGCTACAACGCCGCCACCGACGAGTACGGCGACCTGATCGCCCAGGGCGTCATCGACCCGGTCAAGGTGACCCGGTCGGCGGTCAGCAACGCCGCGTCCATCGCGGGCATGCTGCTCACCACCGAGGCCCTCGTGGTCGAGAAGCCCGAGGAGCCCGAGGAGGCCGCCGGCGGTCACGGGCACGGTCACGGCCACGGTCACTGACCGATCCGTCGGCAACGTCGTCAGGGCCCCCGCCGGTCCGTCTCCGGCGGGGGCTCTTTCGCGCGCGCCGTCATCACTTGACGTGTTCCGTCGGGTGCGGAGCGTGGCGAACGGGCGTCCGGACGCCGCACTTGTGACCATTCCGTTGTCGAGCACGGTGCAGACAGGGCGGAGCGCGCTGGGCATCATGCTCTACGTGACCGAGGGATGCTTCGCCGGGACCACGACCGCGCGCGCTACCGACGAACCCTCGGGAGGCCCGGCCCCGCCGACGCCCCCCGACGCCGGCCGCCCCCAACGGCTGCTTCGCGCGGTGACCAGGGACGGCGGAGGGGCCGAGGAGGCGGACCTCAAAGAGCTCACCTCGCTGGCCGTGCAGGGCGACCCGGGCGCGATCGAAGTGCTCATCGGGCAGGTGCGTCCCATGGTGGTCCGCTACTGCCGCGCCCGGCTGGGCAGGATCTCCGGCCAATACCACATCGCGGACGACGTGGCCCAGGAGGTCTGCATCGCCGTGCTGTCGGCCCTGCCGCGCTACCGCGACATGGGACGGCCCTTCGCGTCCTTCGTCTTCGGCATCGCCGCGCACAAGATCGCCGACGCGCTGCGCAGCGCGGTGCGGGCGGCCGTGCCGACCGAGGACCTGCCGGACGGTCCCGACGACCGGCCCGGCCCGGAGGAGACGGTGGTGCGCTACATCGAGGCGCAGCGCGCCCGCGACCTGCTCACCCGTCTCCCCGACCACCAGCGTGAGCTGGTTCTTCTGCGAGTGGTGGCGGGTCTGTCGGCGGAGGAGACCGGTAATGTACTGGGCATGTCCGCGGGAGCGGTACGGGTCGCGCAGCACCGGGCCCTGGCCCGGCTTCGGGCGATGGCCAGAGAGGAGTCGATCGCTTGACGGAGCGCAGGCCGGGCGCCCCGGAGCCGGCCGATCCCTTCCGCCGCGGCGATGCCTCGGCGTCCGCGGCCCCGACCGGAGATCTGACCGCGGTGCGCCGCACCGACGCGGTCTTCGAGGCGCTGGCGCGGCGCGCTGCCGCCTCTGCGTCCGCCGCTGAGTCCGCCGCTGAGTCCGCCCGCGCCGAGTCGGACCGCGCCGACGCCGATCGCGCCGACTCCGACTGGGCCGACTCCGACTGTGCCGACTCCGACTGGGCCGACTCCGACTGGGCCGCTCCGGCGTCCGCGGCCGAGGAGTCCGCGCGGGCCGCGGCGTGCCAAGACCCTGACGCCGAACTCGACGAGCGGCTGCGCGCCGTCGGCGCCGAGTCCGATCCGGCGGTGCGGCTGCTGCGCGCCCTGGTCGCCGACGTCGGCGACCAGGGGCCGGACCGGCAGCCCGGACCCGAGCCGCCGCCCGGGCCGCGTCGCAGGGGACGCCGCACGATCGTGGCGCTCGGCGTCGCCGGCGCCGTGCTCGCCTCCGGCGGGGTGGCCGCCGCGGGCGGCGATCTGAGCGAGCGGTCCGCGCTCGGCGCCGAGCCCGGCAAGGGCGTCGCGCAGCGGCGGGACGACCCGTCCGCCGAGGCCCACCGGCAGACGCTGCGCCCCGCGACCCGCCCCCGCGCCGTCGGAGCCGCCGACGCCGGACGAGACCGCGGCGCGCCGCGCACGACCGCGCGGTCCTCGCCGTCCGCGCCGTCCCGGAGCACACAGGACGAAAAGCGCCGCGCGGACCGCGCCGCCGAGACGCCGACTCCGGCCAGGCCCACGTCGGGCACGCCGTCGTCGGGTTCCCCGGACGGCACCTTGGCCACGCGGCCTCCGTCCACGCAGCCGTCCGTGCCCGTCACCGCGTCGCCCACCCCGGGGCCGTGGCTGATCCTGCCGCCCAGCCCGGAGGAGCTCCAGCGCCGGATCGAGGAGATCCGCCGCCGCTTCCGCGGGCATGCCGAGCGTTCCGGCCTCGGCGACAAGGCGTACTCCTCCGACGCCCACCGGGACTCCTCCGACGCCTACCGGGACTCCTCCGACGCCTACCGGGACGGCGAGAGCACCGACCGGACCGACGTCGAAGGGAACGATCCGAAGCCGTACCTGCCCTGACGGCGAATCCGCACCGGACTCGGCGGCCACGGGTCACCCGCCGCGCGCGGTGCCGACGCGCGCGGCCCACCCCGCGCCGGGTGCTAGTCGGTGTCCCGACCCTCTTCGCTGTCGATGACGCCGTCGACGTAGCCGCGGGCGTACTCCCAGGAGACGTAGTCGACCGGGTCCGGCGCCAGGGCGGGCTCGTGCACCCGCGGCGTGCCCTCGTCGAGCAGATGGCGCAGGTTGCCGTGCAGCAGGTCCCAGTCGATGTAGTGCACCTTGCCGCAGTCGCCGCAGTCCACGGTCAGGCCGCGCACCCCCAGCGGTTCCAGGAGCGCCCGGAAGACCTCCAGATCGGCGAGGTCGGCCAGCACGTCCTCCCGCTCCGCCACGCTGAGCGGAACGGTGTCCTCCCCGGGGTCGCCGAGCGAGGCGGCCGGGTCTTCCGGGTCGCCGGCGAACGGGTCGAGCGGGGCATCGTCGTGCACCCCTCCACGCTACTGCGGCCGGGCGGGCGAAGGGGAGCCCCGATCCGCGCCCGCCGCGAACAATGATCGACGTTTCACCTTCCCCGGTCGGGAATGGCGGAGGCGGCGGCCGCGGTTGATGTCACCAAGGCCGCTCGAATGTCACCAAGGCCACGTGACCTGCGGCGCGAAGCGCCGTCCGGCCCTGGGCGCAGGTCCTACGATGGTTCGTGAGAGTGCCCCAACGCCCCGGGCCGGCCGCCACTCGCCCGGCGGCGTCGCCCCCAGGCCCCGTACGGGCCCATGGACTCGCCCACACCATCCGGAAGGAGGGAGCGGCGTGACCCCGCCCCGTCCGACGGCGCACCGTCGCTCCGACGGCACCCCGTCCGACGGGCCGGCGCCGCGATACCGATGAACCCCGAAGCCGAGGCCGGCGTGCCCCAGCCCCAGGTCCTCACCGAAGGGCTGACCTTCGACGACGTGCTCTTGCTGCCGGGCTACTCGGACATGCAGCCGGGAGAGGCCGACACCACCACCCGGCTGACCCGCGGCGTCACGCTGCGCATCCCGCTGGTGTCGGCCGCCATGGACACCGTCACCGAGGCCCGCACCGCCGTGGCCATGGCCCGCCAGGGCGGCATCGGCGTGCTGCACCGCAACATGTCCATCGAGGACCAGGCCGCCGAGGCCGACCGGGTCAAGCGGTCCGAGGCCGGGATGATCACCAATCCGGTGACCTGCCAGCCGGACGCCACCCTGGCCGAGGTGGAGGAGCTGTGCGCCCGCTACCGCATCTCCGGGGTGCCGGTCACCGACGACCGGGGCGTGCTCGTCGGCATCGTGACCAACCGGGACATGCGCTTCGAGACCGACCACTCCCGGCCGGTGCGCGAGGTGATGACCCCGATGCCGCTGGTCACCGCGCCGGTGGACGTCTCCCGCGAGGAGGCGTTCCGGCTGCTGGCCAGCAACAAGGTCGAGAAGCTGCCGCTGGTCGACGCCGACGGGCGGCTGCGCGGGCTGATCACCGTCAAGGACTTCATCAAGAGCGAGCAGTACCCCCGCGCCACCAAGGACGCCGACGGCCGGCTGCTGGTGGCCGCCGCGGTCGGGGTCGGCGAGGAGGCGATCCGCCGCGCCCAGGCGCTGGTCGAGGCGGGCACCGACGTGATCGTGGTGGACACCGCGCACGGCCACTCCAAGGGCGTCGCCGACACCATCGCCAAGATCAAGGCCAACTCCAAGGTGGAGGTGGTCGGCGGCAACGTCGCCACCTACGCGGGCGCCAAGGCGCTGGTGGAGGCGGGCGCGGACGCCGTGAAGGTGGGCGTGGGCCCGGGCTCGATCTGCACCACCCGCGTGGTCGCGGGGGTCGGCGTCCCGCAGATCACCGCGATCATGGAGGCGGCGCGGGCGGCCCGGGAGGCCGGGGTGCCGGTGATCGGCGACGGCGGGCTGCAGTACTCCGGCGACATCGTCAAGGCCATCGTGGCCGGGGCCGACACCGTGATGCTGGGCAGCCTGCTGGCCGGGGTGGAGGAGTCGCCCGGCGAGCTGATCTTCGTGCACGGCAAGCAGTACAAGTCGTATCGCGGCATGGGGTCGCTGGGCGCGATGCGCAACCGCGAGCGCGGCGGCTCGTTCTCCAAGGACCGCTACGCCCAGGCCGACGTGACCGCCGAGGAGAAGCTGATCCCCGAGGGCGTGGAGGGCCAGGTGCCCTACCGGGGGCCGCTGGCCAACGTCGCGCACCAGCTCGTCGGGGGCCTGCACCAGTCGATGTGGTACGCGGGCTGCCGGACGATCGCCGAGCTGCACGAGCGCGGACGGCTCATCCGGATCACCTCGGCCGGGCTGCGCGAGAGCCACCCGCACGACATCCAGATGACCGTCGAGGCCCCGAATTACCAGCGCCGCTGACGGGGGTAGTCTCTGCGGGGCGTCCAACGCGGTGACGCCGGGAGAAAGAGGATGAGCTGTGGCTGCTGAGGTGGAGATCGGCCGGGGCAAGAGCGGCCGGCGCGCATACGCCTTCGACGAGATCGGCATCGTGCCGTCGCGGCGCACCCGCGACCCCGAGGAGGTCAGCGTCGCCTGGCAGATCGACGCCTACCGGTTCGAGACGCCGCTGGTCGTGGCGCCGATGGACAGCGTGGTCAGCCCCGCCACCGCGATCGCCATCGGCCGCCTGGGCGGGCTGGCGGTGCTCGACCTGGAAGGGCTGTGGACGCGGTACGAGGACCCCGAGCCGCTGCTGGCCGAGATCGCCTCGCTGGACGACGCGAGCGCCACCCGGCGCCTGCAGGAGATCTACTCCGAGCCGATCAAGGAGGAGCTGATCGGGCGGCGGATCGAGGAGGTCCGCGAGGCCGGGGTGACCACGGCGGCGCGGCTGTCGCCGCAGCGCACCGCGCAGTTCCACAAGGCGGTGATCGACGCCGGGGTCGACCTGTTCGTCATCCGCGGCACCACGGTGTCGGCCGAGCACGTCTCCGGCCGGGCCGAGCCGCTCAACCTCAAGCAGTTCATCTACGACCTGGACGTGCCGGTGATCGTCGGCGGGTGCTCGACGTACACGGCGGCGCTGCACCTGATGCGGACCGGCGCGGCGGGCGTGCTGGTGGGCTTCGGCGGCGGCTCCGGGCACACCACCCGCACGGTGCTGGGGGTGGCGGTGCCGATGGCCACGGCCGTCGCCGACGTGGCGGCGGCGCGCCGCGACTACCTCGACGAGTCCGGCGGCCGCTACGTGCACGTGATCGCCGACGGCGGGATGACCAACAGCGGCGACATCGCCAAGGCGTTCGCGTGCGGCGCCGACGCGGTCATGGTCGGTTCGCCGTTCGCCCGCGCGACCGAGGCGCCCGGCCGCGGCTACCACTGGGGCAGCGAGGCCCATCACGGCGACGTGCCGCGCGGCACCCGCCTGAAGGTCGGCACGATCGGCTCCCTGGAGCAGATCCTGTACGGCCCGTCGCACGTGGCCGACGGGTCGATGAACCTGATCGGGGCGCTGCGGCGGGCGATGGCGACGTCCGGGTACACCGAGCTCAAGGAGTTCCAGCGGGTGGAGGTCGTGGTGACCCCCACGGTGGCGCACTGAGCCCGCGCCGGACCGCGTCGGCCCCGCGTCGGGGTGGACGAGTCCCTACCGCTGGGTAGGAACTCACGGACACCCGATTGATCTGGGGGGATCGATGACGGGATCACCGGTGACCGGACTGGGCAGCTCGCGCCTCGGCCCCGCCGAGCGGGCCGCGGCCCTGGAGCGCATGGCCCGCGAGGAGTTCGACGTCGTGGTCGTGGGCGCGGGCATCGTGGGCGCGGGCGCCGCCCTGGACGCCGCCACCCGGGGCCTGTCGGTGGCCGTGGTGGAGGCCCGCGACTTCGCCTCCGGCACGTCCTCGCGGTCCTCCAAGCTGATCCACGGCGGCCTGCGGTACCTGGAGCAGTACAACTTCGACCTGGTCCGCGAGGCGCTGACGGAACGCGGACTGCTGATGCAGCGGGTCGCGCCGCACCTGGTGCGGCCCGTGCCGTTCCTGCTGCCGACCACGCACCGGTTCTGGGAGCGCGGATACTTCGGCGCCGGGGTCGCGCTGTACGACCTGCTGGCCTTCCAGATGGGCAGCACCCGGGGCGTCCCCCACCACCGGCACCTGACCCGGCGCGGGGCGCTGCGGCTGGCGCCGTCGCTGCGCAAGGACGCGATCGTCGGCGCGATCCAGTACTGGGACGCCCAGGTCGACGACGCTCGCTACGTGGTGACGGTGCTGCGCACGGCCGCCGCGTACGGCGCGCAGATCGCCTCCCGCACGCAGTGCGTGGGGTTCCTGCGCGAGGGCGAGCGGGTGACCGGCCTGCGGATCCGGGACCTGGAGTCGGGCACCAGCGCGAAGGTGCGCGCCAAGCAGGTCGTCAACGCCACCGGGGTGTGGACCGACGACATCCAGCAGCTGGTGGGCGGCCGCGGCCAGATCCACGTGCGCGCGTCCAAGGGCATCCACCTGGTGGTGCCCAAGGACCGCATCCACTCCTCGACCGGCATCATCCTGCGCACCGAGAAGTCGGTGCTGTTCGTGATCCCGTGGGGGCGGCACTGGATCATCGGCACCACCGACACGGCCTGGGACCTGGACAAGGCGCACCCCGCCGCGTCCCGAACCGACATCGACTACGTGCTGGAGCACGTCAACGCGGTGCTGTCCACGCCGCTCACGCACGACGACGTGGAGGGCGTGTACGCGGGGCTGCGCCCGCTGCTGGTGGGGGAGACCGACGAGACGTCCAAGCTGTCCCGCGAGCACGTCGTCGCGCACCCCGTGCCCGGCCTGGTGCTGGTCGCGGGCGGCAAGTACACCACGTACCGGGTCATGGCCAAGGACGCCATCGACGCCGTCGCCCACGGCCTGGACGGCAAGGTCGCCGAATCCTGCACCGACCGGGTCGCGCTGGTCGGCGCGGACGGCTACCCGGCGATGTGGAACGCCCGGCACCGCCTGGCCGCCCGCTCGGGCCTGCACGTCGCCCGCATCGAACACCTGCTGCACCGCTACGGCACGCTGATCGACGACCTGCTCAATCTGATCGCCGAGCAGCCCCATCTCGGCAGGCCGCTGGGCGGCGCGGACGACTACCTGCGCGCCGAGGTCGTCTACGCGGCCACCCACGAGGGCGCCCGCCACCTCAACGACGTGCTGTCGCGCCGCACTCGCATCTCCATCGAGACGTGGGACCGCGGCGTCGGCGCCGCCCGCGAGGCGGCCGAGCTGCTCGCGCCCGTCCTCGGCTGGAGCAAGGACCAGACCGACCGCGAGGTCGAGTACTACGTCAAGCGCGTCGAGGCCGAACGCGACTCGCAGAACGAGCTGGGCGACCAGGAGGCCGACGCCCGCCGCCGCGGCGCCCCCGAGATCGTCCCCACCGCGACGTTCTGAGCCGCGTCAGGCCAGGGCGGGGCCGAGCACCAGGCGCATGCCCGTCGCGTACAGGTCGGCGGGGACCCGTTCGGGGTCCAGCAGGTGCTGGAGGGCGAGCCCGGCGTCCAGCGCCACGGCCAGCGCCGCGCGTTCGTGCGGGCCGACGCCCTCGGCGTCGGTCAAGTGCTCGGCCAGGCGCGCGCGCCGCTCGGCGTACCAGTCGGCGAGGCGCCGGCCCGCCGCCTGGTCGCGCATCCCGTGCAGCCAGAACTCCACCAGCAGCAGGGTCAGCAGGCGGGCGTGCTCGCCCGACAGGCGCCGCGCGTACGCCCGCGCGGCGCGCTCCAGCCGCTCGTCGGCGGGGCGGCCGGCGTCGCGCAGGTCGGCGCACGCCTCGACGCCGAACCCGTCGTCGGCGCAGCGTTCCAGCAGGGTCAGCACGAGGCCGGACTTGCCGGCGAAGTTCGAGTAGACCGCGCCCTTGGTGAGCCCGGCGGCCGCCGCCACCTCGTCCAGCGACGCGCCGTGGATGCCGCGCTCGGCCCACAGGCGCCGGGCGGCCGCCAGCAGGGCGGCGCGGGTCCGTTCGCGGCCGTCGCGCCGCGCCGCCGCGGGCGCCCGCCCCCCGTGCGCGCGCGTCCCGGGCGCTGGGGGTGCGGCCGTTCGGGACGCGCCGCCCGGGCCGCCGGAGCCGGCGCCGCCCCGGCGCGGCGCGTCGCCGCCGTCCTCGCCGAAACCGCCGAAGGCAGTGTCGATCATGTGGTCCCCTCCGTCGCGGCATGCCCGCGCGGGGTGCCCGGCGCGCGGCAGCCAGTGCCGTGACGCGGACGAGGGCGATGCCTGGTCACTCCTTCCCGATCACGGGGATACACCGGGACGTCATGGTCGTTCCCGGGATTGCCCAATGTGGCCGGAGCGCCGCGGTCCGTCGCGCACCGGCGGCGGCGCGTCCGCTGAGGTCGCCGGGGGTGCGGCGGAACTGGCCGCCATCGGCCCCTTACTGACGGGTAGTCAAATATGGCCGGGGGGTCATACGCTGCTGTGCCATGGCATCACGGACCGTCTCCGCCGACGGCGCGGCGGAGCACACCCTCGCCCCCACCCTGATCGAGCGGTTGACGTCCCGGATCGCCGCCGCGGACGACGCTCCCACGACCACCGTGCCCACGCCCTTCACCGGTGCGCCGCTGGCCGACGTCCCGCTGTCCCGCCCCGACGACGTGCGCGCCGCCTACGAGCGGGCGCGCCGGGCGCAGCGCGCCTGGGCCCGCCTGCCGGTCGCCGAGCGGGTCAAGCCGTTCCTGCGCCTGCCCGACGCCCTGATGAAGCGGCGCGACGAGATCCTCGACATCATCCAGCTGGAGACCGGCAAGGCCCGGCGGCACGCGCTGGAGGAGTTCCTCGACGTGGCGATGTGCGCGCTGTACTATGCGCGCCGCGCGCCCCGGCTGCTGCGGCCCCGGCGCCGGACGGGCATGCTGCCCGGCCTGACCCGCGTCCAGGAACTGCGCCACCCCAAGGGCGTCGTCGCGCTGATCTCGCCGTGGAACTACCCGTTCGCGCTCGGCGCCGGGGACATCGCGCCCGCGCTGATGGCGGGCAACGCCGTGATCCACAAGCCGGACACCCAGACCTGCCTGTCCAGCCTGTGGATCCAGGACCTGCTGGTCTCCCTCGGCCTGCCGCGCGACCTGTGGCAGATCGTCGTCGGCGACCCCGCCGAGATCGGCGACCCGCTGCTCGACGGCGCCGATTACGTCTCCTTCACCGGCTCCACCCGCGGCGGCAGGGCCGTCGCCGAGCGGCTCGCGCCCCGGCTGGTCGGCTACTCCCTGGAGCTGGGCGGCAAGAACCCCATGATCGTGCTGGACGACGCCGACGTGGAGCGCACCGCCCGCGGCGCCGTCCGGGCCTGCTTCACCAACGCCGGCCAGCTGTGCATCTCCATCGAGCGCATGTACGTCCACCAGGCGGTCTACGACCGGTTCGTGCCGCGGTTCGTCGAGCTGGTCGCGGGCATGCGGCTCGGCGCGGACCTGGACTTCACCGCCGACATGGGGTCGCTGACCTTCCCCCGCCAGCTGGACGCGGTGACCCGGCACGTCGAGCAGGCCGTCGCCAAGGGCGCCACCGTGCTGACCGGCGGCCGCCCGCGGCCCGACCTCGGCCCCCTGTTCTACGAGCCGACCGTCCTCACCGACGTCACCTCCGACATGGACGTGTGCGCGGAGGAGACCTTCGGGCCCGTCGTGGCGATCTACAAGGTCGCCGACGAGGACGAGGCGGTGGTCCGCGCCAACGACACCGCCTACGGGCTGAACGCCTCGGTGTGGACGCGCGACGTGGCGCGGGGCCGCCGCGTGGCCGCGCGGATCGAGGCCGGCACGGTCAACGTCAACGACGGCTACGCCGCCGCGTACGCCTCGCACGACGCGCCCATGGGCGGGTTCAAGCAGTCCGGCCTGGGACGCCGCCACGGCGCCGAGGGCCTGCTGCGGTTCACCGAGGCGCAGACGATCGCCAGCCAGCACCTCATGGACCTCGAACCGCCGGGCGGCCTCGGCTACGAGCGCTTCGCGGACCTGCTGTCGTCCGGCGTCACGCTCATGAAGCGGCTGCGGATCAGGTAGGAGGGGCGATGGCGGACAGCGCGCGCGACTACGACGTCCTGATCATCGGTTCGGGCTTCGGCGGCAGCGTGGCGGCGCTGCGGCTCACCGAGAAGGGCTACCGGGTCGGCGTGATCGAGGCGGGCCGCCGCTTCGACACCGGCGCGGACGGCCCGTCCACCGCGGACCGCCACCCCGGTCTGCCCAAGACCAACTGGCGGATCTCGCGGTACCTGTGGGCGCCGGCCCTCGGCCTGACCGGCATCCAGCGCATCCACCTGATCCGCGGGGCCAAGGGCAGCCGCGTCATGGTGCTGGCCGGGGCGGGCGTCGGCGGCGGCTCCCTCAACTACGCCAACACCCTGTACGTGCCGCCCGCGCCCTTCTTCCAGGACCGCCAGTGGGCGCACATCACCGACTGGCAGGACGAGCTCGCCCCCTACTACGACCAGGCCAAGCGGATGCTGGGCGTCGTCCAGAACCCCACCGTCACCGCCGCCGACGAGGTGATCCGGAAGGTGGCCGAGCGGATGGGCCGGGGGGACACCTTCGTGCGCACGCCCGTGGGCGTGCACTTCGGCGACGGGCCCGGCGTGGAGAGCGACGACCCGTACTTCGGCGGCGTCGGCCCGCGCCGCCGCGGCTGCACCGAATGCGGCGAGTGCATGGTCGGCTGCCGCCACGGCGCCAAGAACATGCTCACCGAGAACTACCTGTATCTGGCCGAACGCGCCGGGGCCCGGATCATGCCGCTGAGCCGCGCCACCCGGGTCGCGCCGCTGGCGGACGGCGGCTACGAGGTGGAGATCGTCCGCACCGGCTCGTTCCGCCGCAACCGCAAGGTCCTCACCGCCGACCACGTGGTGTTCGCGGCCGGGACGTACGGCACCCAGAAGCTCCTGCACAGGATGAAGGCCACCGGCGTGCTGCCGCGCCTGTCCGACCGGCTCGGCGCGCTCACCCGCACCAACTCCGAGGCGATCCTCGGCGCCGGACGCCGCAACGGCCGCCCCGGCCCCGACTTCTCCCAAGGGGTGGCGATCACCTCGTCGTTCCACCCGGCGCCCGACACCCACATCGAGCCCGTCCGCTACGGCAAGGGCTCCAACCTGCTGGCGCTGCTGCAGACGCTGCTGGTGGACGGCGACCGCCCCGGCGAACGGCACCGGCCCCGCTGGGCCAAGTTCCTGCGCGAGGTGGTCCGCCGCAGCCCCCGGGACCTGGTGCAGCTCTTCGACGTCCGGCACTGGTCGGAGCGCACGGTCATCGCGCTGGTCATGCAGAACCGCGACAACTCCATCACCCTCGCGCCCAAGAAGGGCCTGTTCGGCTGGGGCGTGCGGGCCCGGCGCGGCCACGGCGAGCCCAACCCCACCTGGATCCCCGTCGGGCACGAGGCCACCCGGATGATCGCCGAGGAGATCGGCGGGCTGCCCGGCGGCGCGTGGGGCGACCTGTTCGACATCCCCCTGACCGCGCACTTCATCGGCGGGTGCGTGATCGGCGACTCGCCCGACACCGGGGTCATCGACCCCTACCACCGCGTGTACGGGCACCCGGGCCTGCACGTGGTGGACGGCTCCGCCGTGTCCGCGAACCTGGGCGTCAACCCGTCCCTGACCATCACCGCCCAGGCGGAGCGCGCCATGGCGTTCTGGCCGAACAAGGGCGAGGACGACCCGCGCCCCGCCCTCGGCAGCGCCTACAAGCGCATCACCCCGGTCGCGCCCAAGAATCCGGTCGTCCCCGCGTCCGCGCCGGCCGCCCTGCGCCTGCCGATCGTCGACATCACGTGACGACATCACGTGACGACATCACGTGAGACCGCAGGGCGCCCGTCGGACGGCGGGCGCCCTGTGCTCTTACACCCGGTCCGCCGTGCTCCTGCCGCGGACCGGGCCGATGATCTCGGTCGTCAGGCGCGGTAGGCGGCCCAGACCTGGCGGATGCGCGTGCCCTGGCCCCAGGTGAATTCCCGCATGCAGGTGTCGGAGGAGTAGTCCATGAAGTTGTGGACGGGGTCGGGGCCGTCGCCGGGGCAGGTGTCCCGGCCGGTCGGGCAGCCGTAGGCGGCCTCGCGTTCGGGCGGGGTGTCGGCGACCCGGTCGCCCTCGCCCTCGCACCCGTTCTGGAAGGTGTGGTAGAGGCCGAGCCAGTGGCCGGTCTCGTGGACGGCGCTGAACCCCCGGTCGAACTCCGGGATCGAGCCGCCCGGCATGCTCTCGTGGTGGATGACGACGCCGTCGCGGATCGGCTCGGACCGGTACCGCCACGGGAAGGTCGACCAGCCGAGCAGGTCCGGGCCGGTGTCGGCGCTGTAGAGGTTCAAGGTGCCCGCGCCGCCGCGGCGCAGCTGGTCCTTGAACGTCATCTCGTACCGGTCGGGATGGGAGTACCAGGCGGGGTTGTCGGTGCGGGTGACCTGCACGAGCCGGAACCGCACGCCGGTGTCGGCGCCGCCGTACCCGCCCCCGTACGCGGCGTTCATCGCCGCGATCTGCCGCCGGATCCGCTCGGTCGGCACGTCGCCGCGCTCCCCGTCGTGCAGGACGTGGAAGTAGACGGGGACGTCGACGCGTGCGGGCAGGCTCCGGCGGTCGCCGTCGGGGGAGCGGTCCAGACGGGCGAGCCGGTCGGCGAGGTCGCGCTCCGCCGCGCGCACTTCGGCGGGCGTCAACTCGTTGGGCTCGCGCACGCCGGGGGAGCCGGGGCGGACGCGCGCCGCGGACGCCCCGCAGTCGGGCGCGCGGGACGAGGCGGGGGCGAGGGGAGCGGAGGGCACGGACGGCACGAACGCGGCGACCAGGGCGACGGCGGCGAGCAGCTTCACGTCATTCCTCACGAATCGGGCACGAAGAGAAGTCGGGTCGTCACATACAGGTATCAGGATTCGGGGTCGCCGCGGGCGCGGCCGGGAGAATCGGACGCCGACCGCTATCGGCCGGTCGCGGTGCGTCGGCGCCGGGGAGACAGGGGCCCGCATTGGCGCAGGCAGTCGGCCTCTAAACTGAAAGGGCCCGCCCTCCGGGGAGCCCCGCCCACCTCATTGCGAAAGGCGTCGTCGGTGGCCCTAGACCAGTCCTTTGACACCGTTCTCGTCGTCGACTTCGGCGCGCAGTACGCCCAGCTCATCGCGCGGCGGGTGCGGGAGTGCCACGTGTTCAGCGAGATCGTCCCGTCGACCATGCCGGCGGCGGAGATGCGCGCCCGCAACCCCAAGGCGATCATCCTGTCGGGCGGGCCGGCGTCGGTGTACGAGGCGGGCGCCCCGGTCGCGCCCGAGGGCCTGTTCGACCTCGGCGTGCCGACCCTGGGCATCTGCTACGGCCACCAGGTCATGGCGCAGGCGCTCGGCGGCACCGTGGAGAACTCCGACATCGCCGAGTACGGCGGCGCCACGGTGGTCGTCGAGCACCCCGGCACGCTGTTCGAGGGGCTGCCCCACGAGCAGGCGGTGTGGATGTCGCACCGCGACTACGTCAGCCGCGCCCCCGACGGCTTCACCGTCACCGCCCGGACCGACGTCACGCCGGTGGCGGCCATGGAGGACCGCGAACGCGGCTTCTACGGGGTGCAGTTCCACCCCGAGGTGCTGCACACCGAGCACGGCATGGAGGTGCTGCGGCGGTTCCTGTACGAGGCGGCGGGCTGCCGTCCCAACTGGACGATGGCCAACATCGCCGACGAGGCCGTCGAGCAGATCCGCGCGCAGATCGGCTCCGGGCGCGCGCTGTGCGGCCTGTCCGGCGGCGTGGACTCGGCGGTGGCCGCGGCCCTCGTCCAGCGCGCCATCGGCGACCGCCTCACCTGCGTGTTCGTCGACCACGGCCTGCTGCGCAAGGGCGAGGCCGAGCAGGTCGAAAAGGACTTCGTCGCCGCCACGGGCGTGAACCTGCACGTGGTGGACGCCCAGGAGCGGTTCCTGGCCGCGCTGGACGGGGTGGTCGACCCCGAGCAGAAGCGCAAGATCATCGGCCGCGAGTTCATCCGGGTGTTCGAGGAGGCCGCCCGGGAGATCGTCACCGGGAAGCCGGGCGAGGAGCCGGTGCGGTTCCTCGTGCAGGGCACGCTCTACCCGGACGTGGTGGAGTCGGGCGGCGGCACCGGAGCGGCCAACATCAAGTCGCACCACAACGTCGGCGGCCTGCCGGAGGACCTGGAGTTCACCCTCGTCGAGCCGCTGCGCACGCTGTTCAAGGACGAGGTGCGCGCGCTGGGCGAGCAGCTCGACCTGCCCGCCGAGATCGTCTGGCGGCACCCGTTCCCCGGCCCCGGCCTGGCCATCCGCGTGATCGGCGCGGTCACCCGGGAGCGCCTGGACATCCTGCGCGAGGCCGACGCGATCGCCCGGGAGGAGCTGACCAAGGCCGGGCTCGACCGCGACATCTGGCAGTTCCCGGTGGTGCTGCTCGCCGACGTCCGCTCGGTGGGCGTGCAGGGCGACGGCCGCACCTACGGCCACCCGGTGGTGCTGCGCCCGGTGACCAGCGAGGACGCCATGACCGCCGACTGGGCCCGGCTGCCGTACGACGTCCTGCAGAAGATCTCCACGCGGATCACCAACGAGGTCCGCGAGATCAACCGCGTGACGCTCGACATCACCAGCAAGCCGCCCGGCACCATCGAGTGGGAGTGACCTCCCGTCGACGCGCGAAGGCCCGGGTGCTCTCGTCGCCCGGGCCTTCACACGTCCTAAAGGCGCACGTCCTCAAGGCGCACGTCCCGGAGGCGGGCGTCACTTCCGGTGGCCGTAAAGGAGGGCCGCGGTGACCAGGAGCCCGAACGCCGCCGTGGAGGCGAGGGTGCGGACGAGGTTCCACGCCGCCCACCGGGCCTCGTCGAAGGCGCGGCGGACCTCGGCGAGGTCGCCGATGCGGTCCGGGTCCCCGGCGGCCTTGATGCCGTCGTTGAGCGGGACGTTCACGGCGAGGGTGATGACCACGACCGCGAGGTAGAGCGCGAGCGCGGCGACGAGCCAGGGCAGGGCCGCGCGGGAGCCCGCGCCGAGGTGGAGGGCGACGCTCGCGGCGATGAGGACCAGGGCGCCGAAGAAGAGCGTCAGGAACAGCGGGTTGACGATCGCCCGGTCGATCGACTGGAAGGCGCCGACGAACGTCCGGTCGTCCGTGCGGCGCAGCCCCGGCATGACCGCGTTGGCGTAGACGAAGAGCACGCCCGTGACGATGCCGGTGCTCATGGCCGCGGCCACGAGCACGGCGTCGGCCAGCGGCGAGGAGCCGGCGGCCGTCGGGGCGAGGGCGTCATACGACGGATGTGCCGTCATGGCTTTATTCCTCGGGAGCGCAGTTCCTCAGGGGCGCGGTTCTTCGGGGGCGCGGGGGACGACGAGCGGACGTCTCCATGGTCGAGGGGCGAAGGATCGGCGGCAATGCCCGGATCCGCAACGATCGTTAACCTGAAGGTTCACGATGTGCGGGGAGGACCGGTGGAGCAGCGCGACATCGAGATCTTCCTGACCCTCGCGGAGGAGCTGCACTTCGGCCGCGCCGCCGCCCGCCTCAACGTGTCCACGGCGCGGGTCAGCCAGACGATCAGAAGGCTCGAGCGCCGGATCGGGACGCGGCTGTTCGACCGGACGAGCCGCCGCGTCGTGCTCACGCCCGTGGGGGCGCGCCTGGAGCAGGATCTGCGTCCCGCCTACGAGCAGATCCGGCGAGCCGTCGAACGCGCGATCGCGGCGGGACGCGGGATGGAGGGGGTGCTGCGGGTCGGCTTCGTCGGCACCGCGGTCGGCGGGTTCCTGCACCGGGTGGCGGCGGACTTCCGCCGCGAGCACCCCGCCTGCCGGGTCGAGATCCACGAGGCCCGCTACAGCGATTTCCTCGATCTGCTGCGGTCCGGCGAGCGCGACATGATGCTCGTCCCGGTGCCGGTCAGGGAGCCGGACATGGTGTGCGGCCCGGTGCTGTTCGCGGAGCCGTCCGTGCTGGCGGTCCCGGCCGGGCATCCCTTCGCCCGGCGCGCCTCGGTGACGCTGGAGGACTTCGCACGCGACAAGGTGCTGCGTCCCGCCGGTCTGCCCGGCTACATGGACGAGAGCCTGGTGCCGGCCCGGACCCCCGCCGGCAGGCCCATCGAGCGCGGACCGACGTTCGCGACCGTCCAGGAGATGCTGGCGCTCATCGGTGCCGGCCAGGGCGTGTTCCCGGTGCCCGCCCATGCGGGCACCTACGACGTCCGCCCCGACATCGCCTACGTGCCGATCGTGGACGGGCTGCCGCGCGAACGGAGGCTGGTCTGGCGGGCCGCGGCCGAGAACAACCGGGTCCGCGCCTTCGACGAGGCCGCCCGCGCGTTCGTCGCCGCCCATCCCGATCCGCTGCTCGGGGCCCGTCCGCCTCGGTGACGACGGCGCGGCGCCCGCTGTCGTCCCCGGCCGAAGGCTGCGGGCGAGGCCCGGGGGCCGGATACGGCGAAGGCCCGGGCGGGTGACCCGGGCCTCGCTCGCCGAGTTCAGTGCGGCGCCGCCGTGTCAGACGGCGGCGGGGGCCAGGGCCTCCTCGGCGTCCAGCGTCGCGGCCGTGGCGTTGACGACGGCGGCGATGCGCAGCGCCTCCTGGATCAGCTCGCGGGACAGGCCGCTCTCGCGCAGCACTTTCTCGTGCGACTCCAGGCAGCGGCCGCAGCCGTTGATCGCCGACACGGCCAGGCACCACAGCTCGAAGTCGGTCTTGTCGACGCCGGGCCGGCCGATGATCGTCATCCGCAGCTTGGCGGGCAGGGTGGCGTACGCCTCGTCGCCGATCAGGTGGGTGGCGCGGTAGTACACGTTGTTCATGGCCATGATCGAGGCGGCCCCCTTGGCCGCCTCGAACGCCTCGGCCGACAGGTTGTCGGCCGCCTCCTCGGCCACCTCGGCGATGACCCGCCGGCTGCGGGTGGCCAGGGCGCAGGCCAGGACGGTGCCCCACAGCTGCTGCTCGGTCAGCTGGGAGGTGGACGTCACCGAACCCAGGTTCAGCTTGATGTCCTTGGCGTAGCCCGGAAGGGCGTTCTTCAGCGCGTCGATGCTCACGAACGTGCCTTTCGATCAAGCGGACGGCCGGGGCGCGGTGCCGCGTCCCGGCCGCCGAGAGCGTCGTTCACGCGGGGGACGGCGGCCCCCCGAGCGAGAGCGGGAGGCTCAGGCGCCCGCCATCAGCTTCTTGGGGTCGAGGGTCGCCTCGCCCTTGTTCCAGTTGCAGGGGCACAGCTCGTCGGACTGCAGGGCGTCGAGGACCCGCAGGACCTCCTTGACGTTGCGGCCGACCGAGCCCGCGGTGACCATCGCGAACTGGATCTCGTTGTTGGGGTCGACGATGAAGGTGGCGCGCTGCGCCACGCCCTCGTCGGTGAGGATGCCGAGCGCCGAGCACAGCTCCCGCTTGACGTCCGACAGCATCGGGAAGGGCAGCTCGCGCAGGTCCGGGTGGTCCTTGCGCCAGGCGTAGTGGACGTACTCGTTGTCCACCGAGGCGCCGAGGACCTGGGCGTCCCGGTCGGCGAACTCGCCGTTCAGGCGGCCGAATTCGGCGATCTCGGTGGGACAGATGAAGGTGAAGTCCTTCGGCCAGAAGAACACCACGCGCCACTTGCCCTCGTAGGTCTTGTGGTTGATGGTCTCGAAGGCGTTGTCAGGGTCCAGCGAGACGCAGGCGGTCAGCTCGTATTCCGGGAACTGGTCACCGACGGTAAGCACGCATGCTCCTTTGCTTGCGACTTCACAACGCCCCGTGCGACCACGGGACGGGTTTCCGGGGAGCGCCGCCGAGGCTCGTGTTCCACTCGGGGGCGCGTGTCACTTAGCGTGCCGCACGCACCCGGCCGAAGAGAAATCAGCAGTTCATAGCGCACTGATAGGAAGAGACTATCAATTGACGGAAGCCCTGATAGGAGATGCTTTCGGAGGGGCGGGGCGGACGCCGCCGCGACGGCGGGATGACCGATATCACACCCGGAACGCGCCGCGTCACCACCGAAGCTTCGCGCGAAGTTTAGTGGAAACCTGCCTGAAACAATGCGCGTGTCCCGACACTCAGCGTGAAGTCGAACAATGAACGCATTCGCGGGTCGGCGCGGCGCGCTGGATCGTCGTTTTCGGGCTGCGCCGTGCCGGTTCCCACCGGGGGGGATGTGAGAGAGGTCACGCAGGGTGACGGGTAAGCTCGTAGCGTCCCTGACCGGCGGACCGACGGGAGACCACCATCAGCAGGCCGACGATCGCCCAGCTCAGGGCGTTCCTCGCGCTCGCCGAGCACCTGCATTTCCGGGACGCGGCGGCGGCTCTGCGGATGAGCCAGCCCGCGCTGTCCGGGGCCGTGGCGGCGCTGGAGGACACGCTCCGCACACGGCTGGTGGAACGTACCACCCGCCGGGTGCTGCTGACCCCCGCGGGCGAGCGGGTGGCGCGGCGGGCCGAGCTGGTGCTGGCCGAACTGGACCGGCTCGTCGAAGAGGTGCAGGCGGTCCGGGGGCCGCTGGTCGGGCCGCTGCGGGTCGGCGTGATCCCCACCGTGGCGCCCTACCTGCTGCCGGTGATGCTGCCCCGGCTGGCCGAGGAGTACCCCGAGCTGGAGCTGTCGGTCCACGAGGAGCAGACCGACCACATCGTCGGCGAGCTGGTGGCCGGACGGCTGGACGTGGTGCTGCTCGCCCTGCCCGCGCCCGTCCCGGGCCTGGTCGAGCTGCCGCTCTACGACGAGGACTTCGTGCTGGTCGCCCCGGCCTGCCGGAGGCTGCCCGGCGACGCCCCGCTGCAGCTCAAGGCGCTGCGGGACCTCGACGTGATCCTGCTCAACGAGGGGCACTGCCTGCGGGACCAGGCGCTCGACGTGTGCCGCGAGGTCGGCGCGCGGGCCGCCGCCGCGACGTACGCGACCAGCCTGGCCACGCTGGTGCAGCTGGTATCGGGCGGGCTGGGCGTCACCCTCGTCCCGGAGACCGCGCTGCCGGTGGAGACGCGCCGCGCGCCCGGCCTGACCCTGCACCGGTTCGCCGACCCCGCCCCGTACCGGCGCATCGGCCTGGCCTTCCGCGCCACGTCCCCGCGCGGGGAGGAGTTCGAGGCGCTCGCCCGCAGCGTGCGCGCCGCCGTCGCCGACGCGGGCACCAGGGTCCGCGTCCACCCGGACGGCCCGCCCGCGCGCGCGACCGGGCAGGACGCGACGGGCCGGAGCGCGGCGGAACGCCGCGAAACGGGGCGGCACGACACGACGCCGGCGCGCGCCGCGAGCTGACGTCCCCGCCCGGCGCGCCCGCCGCTCCTCGTGGGACGGCCAGGCCGAGGTCAAGTCTGCGTCAGACGACGGTCCAGGTATCGCGAAAGACGCCGGGTCGGCTGGGACCCGCGTTCATGCTTGGTCGCGTGGCGACGTGCGCGCCCTCGGCTCATGCCGCGGGGGCCGGCCCGGTCGCCGTCCGACATTCCCCGACACGCCCGGCCCTTCGCCGTACAGCACGGGAGAGCGCAATTGGCTCCGACGATCAGTCTCGTGGTGCCCGCCTACGACGTCGCGCCCTACCTGGACGCCTGCCTGCGGTCGCTGGCCGCGCAGACGCATCGGGACCTGGAGGTCGTCGTCGTCGACGACGGCTCCGCCGACGACAGCGGGCGCATCGCCGCCAAGTTCGCCGCCGACGATCCCCGGTTCCGCGTGATCACGCGGGAGCACCAGGGGCTGGGCGCGGCCCGCAACGCGGGGCTCGCCGAGACGTCGGGCGAGTTCCTGGCGTTCGTCGACGGCGACGACATGCTCCCCCCGTACGCCCTGGAGTACCTGCTGGCGAGCCTGCAGGAGACCGGCGCGGACTTCGCGACCGGCAACGTGCACCGCTTCGACGCCGACGGCGCCCGCCAGGCGCCGACGCTGCGCCGCACGTTCCGCGACACCGTCCGGCGCACGCACGTCACCCGGCACGAGGACCTGCTGGTCGACCGGATGGTCACCAACAAGCTGTGGCGCCGCTCGTTCTGGGACGCCCAAGGGCTGGAATTCCCCCGCGGCGCGCTCCACGACGACAGCCTGATCGCGATCACCGCGCACCACCTGGCCGACGCCGTGGACGTGCTGGAGGCCCCCGTCTACCTGTGGCGCGTCCATCCCGGGGAGGACCGCTCCCTCACCCGCAACGGCCCCGAGGGCAGCGTCCTGGAGCACCGCGTGCAGGCGGTGCGGGCGGTCGGCCGGTTCCTGCTCGACCGCGGCATGCCGGAACAGAAGCGCCTCTGGGACCGCGTCGTCCTCTCCGACGACCTGCGGCTCTTCCTGCAGGCGCTGGACGAGGGCGACGACGCCTACCGGCAGCGGTTCCTCGACCTGGCCGGGGCCTACCTGCGCGACTGCGACCCGGACATCGTCGGCGGCCTGCGCGCGATCGAGCGGCTCAAGTGGCACCTGGTGGAGCGGCGCATGCTGCCCGAGCTGCTGGAGGTGCTCACCTTCGAAAAGAGCCGGGAGATGGCGGACGCGGGCGTGGTGCGGCGCGGCGTCCGCTTCTACGGCGACTACCCGTTCCTCAACGACCCGCGCGTCGGCGTGCCGGACCACGTCTACCGGCTCGACGAGGAGCTGCAGGTGCGTCAGAAGGTCGACGCGGTCGGCTGGAACGGGGACCGGCTCGTCGTCGAAGGACGCGCCAAGCTGCGGTACCTGCCGCCCCGCAAGCGCTGGCAGCAGCAGCTGCTGGCCTGGCTGGTGTCGGAGGAGACCGGGCAGCGCCTGCCGCTGCGGCTCACCACCGTCGACCGGGCCGGCGACGACGACGGGGCCGACTGGAGCGGCTACCGCATCGTCATCGACCCGGCCAAGCTGCTGGGCAAGGGCTCGTCCTGGCACGTCGAGCTGTGGATCCACAACCGCGGCATCTTCCGGCGGGAGGAGCTGAGCAGGCCGTCGGCGGCCGCCCGGCGGCTGGAGGCGCGCCGCGTCGGCGAGGTATGGGTGCGGCCCGAGTGGGCCAAGGGCGGCCGGTTCGTCCTGCGCACCGGCGACGACGCCGTGATCGTGACGGACATGCGGCCGGCGGACGGCGCCCTCGAGCTGACCTGCGAGGCGCCCACGGGCCTGCTGTGGGGCAGCCACCTGCTCGCCACCCGCTGGCCGGGCTGCGCGCCGCGCCGCTACCCCCTCACCCGCCACCCGGACGGGACGGGCTTCACCGCGCGCATGCCGATGCGCGACTTCGAGGCACCCGTGCCGTCCCCCGGGTTCCCGGCCGGCAGCCCGGAGGCCGCGGCGTTCGGCGACACCACGCAGTGGGCCGTCGAGCTGGTCGGCTCGGACGGCACCCGCACCCCGCTGATCCTGCCGGAGGTGTCGCGGCTGCTGCGGCACGAGGCGGGCGGCGACCGGGAGGTCGCCGCCGTCCGGACCAAGAGCGGCCACCTGGAGATCCACGAACGGGCCGTCCGGCCGGTGCTGGACGTGCTGGAGTGGGAGCCGGACGGGCCGCTGCGCATCGCCGGCGAGCTGCCCTCCCGCGCCGAACTGCCCGCCGGCCTGGTGCTGCGCGCCGGGGGCCGCGTCGAAGAGCGCGTGTTCCCGCTGACGCGCGACGACGGCCGCTTCGAGGCCGAGCTGGACCCGTGGCGCGTGCGGTCCCTGGCCGGGACGCTGCCGCTGCCCAAGGGCCGGTACCAGATGTACCTGCGGCTCACCCGCGACGGCGGCACGCGCGACGCGCCGATCCAGGTCGGCAACGCGCTGCGGACGATGTTCCCGCTGACGCGGACCCGCGACGGCCGCACCCTGCACATGGACGTCACCAAGGAGCTGACGCCGCTGCTGCGCGTCAACGGCGACCTGACCCCCGAGGAGCGCAGCCGCAAGGGGCAGCGCCTGCTCACCGAACGCGTCTACCCCGAGCTGTGCGAGCAGCCGCTGCGGCCGCAGGTCTTCTTCGAGAGCTACTACGGCCGCCAGTACTCCGACAGCCCCCGGGCGATCCTGGAGGAGCTGCGGCGCCGCGACGCCGGGCTGGAGTTCGTGTGGAGCGTCCGGGACGGGCAGGTGGAGCTGCCGGAGGGCATCACGCCGGTGCGGCGGGGCGGCCGCGAATACGTCGAGGCCCTGGCGTGCTCGAAATACGTCGTCGTCAACAGCCACCTGCCGTGGTGGTTCCGCCGCCGTCCGGGCCAGACGGTGCTGCAGACCTGGCACGGCGCCACGCTCAAGCGCATCGGGTTCGACATCGAGCGGGTGCGGTTCGCCACGCGCGACTACCACGAGCGGCTGGCCCTGGAGGTCGAGCAGTGGGACTACCTCGTCTCGCCGAGCCCGTGGTGCACGCCGATCATGCGGCGGGCGTTCCGGTTCGAGGGCGAGGTGCTGGAGACCGGCTACCCGCGCAACGACCTGTTCTTCGCCGAGGACCGCGACGAGATCGCCCGTGCCGTCCGGCAGCGGATCGGCGTGCCCGAGGGCCGCAAGGTCATCCTGTACGCGCCGACGTGGCGCGACGACAAGTTCTACACCCGCGGCCGCTACCGCCTCGACCTCAAGCTCGACCTGCGCCGCATGCAGGCCGAACTGGGCGAGGACCACGTCGTGCTGGTCCGCCGCCATCCCCACATCGTCGACCGGGTGCCGGAGGTCGGCCGCGACTTCGTCTTCGACGTGTCGGTCTACCCGCAGATGCAGGAGCTCCTGCTGATCACCGACGTGCTCGTCACCGACTACTCGTCGGTCATGTTCGACTTCGCCATCACGCGGCGGCCCATGCTGTTCTTCACCTACGACCTGGAGAGCTACCGGGACGAGCTGCGCGGCTTCTACTTCGACTTCGAGTCCGACGCGCCCGGCCCGCTGCTGCGCACCGGCGACGAGGTGATCGCGGCGCTGCGGGACATCGACCGCGTCGTCGAGGAGCACGCCGACGCCTACCGGGCGTTCACCGACCGGCACTGCGCCCTCGACGACGGCGGGGCCACCGCCCGCGTCGTGGACCGCGTGTTCGGCTGAGCCGCGCGGGCCGGGCCCGGCGGGCGCGTCCTCCCGGGCCCGGCCCGCGGCGGTCGATCGGCCGCTGGTCGGCGCGGGCTGGTCGGCGTTGGCTAATCGGCGCGGTAGGCGCGGGCGAACAGCGTGACGCCCGGCCACGACTTGACCGGAAGCCGCCGCTCCACGGCGCTGACCAGGCTCAGCAGCTCGTTCACGATGGGCGGCGCGTCCGCCATGTCCTCGCAGTACCGGGCGCGGTGCCGCCGCCACCGCACCAGCGGGCGGAGCAGGACATTGCAGTTCCACAGCCGCTCCACGCGCAGCCCGGCGCCCTCCAGCACCCCGGCCAGATCCGCCTTGGCGTAGCGGCGGACGCGGCCCAGCGCCACGTCGTGCGCCGACCACAGGGACATGTCGCACGGCACGGAGACCAGCGCGGTCCCGCCGGGCCGCAGCACCCGGGCGATCTCCGCCGCGGCGGCGCGGTCGTCCTCCACGTGTTCCAGCACGTTCAGCGCCAGCGCCAGGTCGTACGTCGCGGACGGCAGCGGCAGGAACCGGGCGTCGCCCAGGTAGGCCGTGATGCCCTGCGCCAGGCACAGGTCCACCGCGGCGGGGGCGGAGTCGACCGCCACGGCCTGCCAGCCGTGCTCCATCAGGACCTTGGTGTTGCCGCCGCCCGCGGCGCCGATGTCCACGGCGGTTCCCGGGACGCCGATCCGGCGCAGCTCCCGCGCGACGATCCCGCGGCGCTCGCGGTACCACCAGTTGTCGTCTTCGATCGCGACGACCCGTTGAATCTCGATGGTGTCCACCGCACCAGCGCATGCCAAACCCGCGGCCCGCGGCCACGGGACGCGCCGGGGTTGACGGCGTTTTGGTCCGCCGGAAGGGGACGTACCCTCCCATTTCGGGAACAGTCCTCACCCCTGACCGTGAGGGGGCGGCGGATGGACGCGATCGACCGGGCGGCGCGGCGGCACTGGCCGATCGGCGTCGCGCTCGCCCTGGCCCTCGCGGTGCGGGCGGTCGCGATGCTCGGCTACCCCACGGCCCTGTGGTTCGGCGACTCGGTCGGCTACCTGCGGGTGGCCCTCACCCTGGAGCCGTCGATCACCCGGGCGAGCGCGTACGGGGTCATGCTGCTGGCGCTGCGTCCGCTGCACAGCCTGGCGGCGGTGGTCGCGGTCCAGCACCTGTTCGGGTTGCTGACCGCGGTCCTGCTGTACGCGCTGGTCTGGCGGCACGCGCGGGCGGCCTGGCCCGACCGCCCGCTGCGGCCGGGGCTGCTGGGCGCGGCGGTCGCCCTGCCGGTGCTGTTCGACGGGTACCAGATCCAGCTCGAGCACCTGCTGCTGTCGGAGACCCTCTTCACGTTCCTGCTCGTCGCCGCGATCACCGCGCTGCTGTGGAACGCGCGGGTCGGCGTGTGGACGGCGGCGGCCGCGGGGCTGCTGCTCGGGCTGGCCGGCACCACCCGCTCCGCCGGCCTGCCGCTGCTGGCGATCGTGCTGGTGTGGCTCGTCGCCGGCGGACCGGCCCGGCGGCCGCGGGCGGCGCCCGCCGCCGCGCTGATCGCCGCGTTCGCGCTCCCCCTGCTGCTGTACGCGACGTGGTTCAAGGCCGTGCACGGGCGGTTCGCGCTGACCGGCACCGAGAAGGTGTTCCTCTACAGCCGCACCGCGGAGTTCGCCGACTGCTCGATCATCAAACCGCGTCCCGAGCTGCGCGACCTGTGCCCGCGCGAGCCGCCGGAGGGCGTCTCGCCCGCGTACGCGGCGCTGTGGACCGACCGCTCGCCGTTCGCCCGGCTGCCCGGCGGCAAGATGGGCGCCAACCGGCGGGCGGGCGAGTTCGCGTGGGCCGCGATCCGCGCGCAGCCGCTGGACTACGCCCGCGTCGTCGTCCGCGACACGCTCCGCGCCTTCTGGTGGAAGCGCACCGTCTACCCGCGGCTGTCGACGTTCCGCAAGTACGAGTTCCCGGACCGGACGGCCCGCCTCAGCAAGCGCCAGGCCAAGGTCGCCCGCCCCTACGCCCACGCGGCCGGGCCCCGCCGGGTCGTCGAGCCGTACGCCGGGTGGATGCGCTTCTACCAGGACCGCGTGTACCTGCCGGGCATCGGGCTCGGCGCCGTGCTGGCCGTCGCGGCGGCGGGCATGGCGGCGCGGCGCGGTGCGCGGCGCCGCGCCCTGCTGCCGTGGCTGGTGTCGGCGGGGCTGCTGGTCGTCCCGGCCGCCACCGCGGACTTCGACTACCGGTACGTGCTGCCCGCCGTCCCGTTCGGCGCGCTGGCGGCCGCGCTGGCGTTCGTGCCGAAGCGCGACGCCCCCGCCGCCCCCGCCGTCGGCGACCGCGCTAGCGGCGGCCGCGTGCGCGGCGGCGCCTGAGGAGCCGGACGGCCAGCAGCCCGGCGGCCACGACCGCGACCGCGGGCAGGGCCCGCTTGGCCACCGACGGCCCCGCCACCTCCAGCAGGTCGATCGGCTCCTGCTCGCGGCGCCGCGGCGCGCCCACCGCCTTCAGGGGACGCTCCCGGCCGGCCTCCGACGGCGGCCGCTGCTGCGGCACGGGCGCCGCGTCCTCCTGCGCGGGCTGCTCCTGCTGCGCCTCCTGCTCCTCCTGCGCGGGCCGTTCCTGTGGCGCGGCGTCCTGCTGCGCCTGCTCCTGCGGGGCGGCCTCTTCCTTCGACGCGGGCGCGGCCTCGGGCGCTGGGGCCGCCGCCTCCTGCGTCTGCTCCCGCGCCGCCTCGGCGGCGCCCTGCTGGTCGACGACGTCCTCGGCCCCGGCGTCCGCCCCGTCGCCCTGCCGGGAGGACTCCAGCTCCTCGGCCAGCGCCTTGGCGAACCGCCCGATCAGCTTGGCGCCCACCTCGGCCAGGATGTTGCGGCCGAACTGCGCCGGACGGCCGGTCACGTTGAGCTTGGTGTGCACGGTGACGCGCGTGGTGCCCGCGGCTCCCTCCCCGTCGCCGGGCACGGGGTGCAGCCGCGCCTGGACGGTCGCCGAGGCGGTGCCCGAGCCGCGGGCCTCCTTGCCGGACGCCTCGATCGTGACCGTGCGCGCCGACTCGTCCGCCGCCACGATCCGCGCGGTGCCGCGGTAGGTGACGGTCATGGCGCCGACCCGGACCCGCAGCCGTCCGGTGTACTCCCCGCCCTCGGCCGAGTCCAGGGTCGCGCCCGGCACGCACTGGGCCACCCGCTCCACGTCGAGCAGCACCGACCAGGCCTCGTCCACCGGAACGGGAACGGCGAATTCGTGGTCGAGCTCCATGATCCCGGTCCCTTTCGTTCGGGGGCGCGTGTAAGGGCCTCGTCCGTGACCTTACGACCGCCCGCCGCGCCAACGCCAGCGGGCCCCCTCCGCGACTGAGCCCGGGGCCCGAGGGCGCCGTCGGATGCCCGACCGCATACCCCGGGGCGCGCCGTCCAAGCGCGCCGCCTCGCGCAGGCGCGATCAACGCGGCGGTCGGGGACGGCCGGCGCGCGCCGGCCGTCCCCGAGAGCGTCAGCCGGCCGCGGCGGCGGTCAGGGCCCGAGCGGTCAGGACGCGCGCCAGATGCGCGCGGTACTCGGACGAACCGTGCAGGTCGCCGGGCGGGGACGTGCCCTCGGCGGCCCGTTGCGCGGCCTCCTTGAACGCGTCCTCCGAGGCCGCGCGGCCCTGGAGGGACCGCTCCACCTCGGTGGCCCGCACCGGCGTCGGGCCCATGTTGGTCAGCGCGACCCGCGCCTCCTCCACGCCGTCCTGCCCGCGCCGGACCGCGCACGCGACCCCGACGATCGCCCACGCCTGCGCCGTGCGGTGGAACTTCTCATAGTGGACGCCCCAGCCCGCGCCCAGCTTGGGCACGCGCACCCCGACGAGGATCTCGTCGGGCTCCAGCGCCGAGGTCATCCAGTCGACGAAGAACTCCGCCGCCGGCATCCGCCGTTCGCCGCGCTCCGCCGAGACCGCCGCGAACTCCGCGTCCAGCGCCAGCGCCACCGCGGGCAGGTCCCCGGCGGGGTCGGCGTGCGCCAGCGCCCCGCCGAACGTGCCGCGGTGCCGCACCGCCGGGTCCGCGACCGTCGCGGTCGCCTTGGCGATCAGCGGGGCGTGCTCGCGGACCAGGGGGTCCCTCATCACCTGGTGGTGCGTCGCCATGGCGCCGATGAACAGCGCGTCGCCCTCGTCGCGGATCTCTCGCAAAGCCTCCACCCGGTCGAGGTCGATGAGCGCGTCCGGGTAGGCCAGCCGCAGCCGCAGCAGCGGCATCAGGCTCTGCCCGCCCGCGAGCACCTTGGCGTCCTCGCCCGCGTCGGCCAGCGCCGCGCACGCCTCCTCGACCGTCGTCGGCCGCGCGTAGTCGAACGCCGCCGGGATCATTGCGCGTCACCTCCCTGCACCGAGCCGAGCCCGCCGGCGGCGCCCGGCTGCGGACCGCCCTCCGGCGCGCCGTCGCCCTGCAGCGCCCGCCACACCCGTTCGGGCGTGCACGGCATCGGCACGTCCCGCACGCCGTAGGGGCGCAGCGCGTCGACGATCGCGTTGACCACCGCGGGCGTGGACGCGATCGTCCCGGCCTCGCCCACGCCCTTGACCCCCAGCGGGTTGGACGTCGCCGGGGTCTCGGTGCGGTCGGTGGTGAACTCGGGGAGGTCCGCCGCCGACGGCACCAGGTAGTCCGCCATCGTCGTGGTGGTCAGGTTGCCCTCCGCGTCGTACACGGCCTCCTCGTAGAGGGCCTGCGCGATGCCCTGGGCGAGCCCGCCGTGCACCTGCCCCTCGACGATCAGCGGATTGACGACCTTGCCGACGTCGTCCACGGCCACGTACGTGCGCAGCCGCACCATGCCCGTCTCGGTGTCGACCTCGGCGGCGCACAGGTGCGTGCCGTGCGGGAAGGAGAAGTTGTCGGGGTCGTAGGTGACCTCGGCGTCCAGCGACGGCTCCAGGCCCTCGGGCAGGTCGTGCGCGGCGAACGCGGCCGCGGCCACCTCCTGGAGCGTGCGCCCCTGTTCGGCCACGCCCTTCACGTGGAAGCGCCCGCCGGAGAACTCCAGGTCGTTCTCGTCGGCCTCCAGCAGGTGCGCGGCGACCTTCCGGGCCTTGTCGATCACCTTGTCGCAGGCGCCGTACAGCGCGACGCCGCCGACCGCCAGCGACCGCGACCCGTAGGTGTCCATGCCCTTGGGAGACACCGCGGTGTCACCGTGCAGCACCTTGACGTCCTCGAACGGCACCCCGAGCCGGTCGGCGGCGATCTGCGCCCACGCGGTCTCGTGGCCCTGGCCGTGCGCGGACGACCCGGTGACCACCTCGACCTTGCCGGACGGCAGCACCCGCACCGACGCGTGCTCCCAGCCGCCGGCGCCGTACGACAGCGACCCCAGCACCCGCGACGGCGCCAGGCCGCACATCTCCGTGTACGTCGACACCCCGATGCCGAGCTGCACCGGATCGCGCCGCTCGCGCCGGTCGGCCTGCTCGGCCCGCAGCTTGTCGTACTCGAACAGCTGGAGCGCCTTGTCCGTGGCCGCCTCGTAGTGGCCGGAGTCGTAGGTGAGCCCGGCGACCGTCTCGTAGGGGAACTCCTCGTGCCGGATCCAGTTGCGGCGCCGCACCTCGATCGGGTCCAGGCCCAGCTCGGCCGCCAGCTCGTCCATCAGCCGCTCGATCGCGAACGTCGCCTCCGGACGGCCCGCGCCCCGGTAGGCGTCCGTCGGCGTCTTCGTCGTGAACACGCCCGTGCAGGTGAACGAGTAGGCGTCCATCTTGTAGATGCCGTTGAACATGAACGCGCCCAGCAGCGGGATGCCCGGCGTGACCAGCATCAGGTACGCGCCCATGTCGGCGAGCAGGTCGACCTTCAACCCGCGGATGCGCCCGTCGCGGTCGGCGGCCAGCCGCAGCCGCTGGATCTGGTCGCGGCCGTGGTGGACGGCCATGTTCCCTTCGCTG
This sequence comes from Actinomadura viridilutea, assembly GCA_003001795.1. Taxonomy (GTDB): domain Bacteria; phylum Actinomycetota; class Actinomycetes; order Streptosporangiales; family Streptosporangiaceae; genus Spirillospora; species Spirillospora viridilutea. The sequence goes on from PVNI01000011.1 coordinate 93,557, forward strand.
CGCGACTCGGTCCACTTGACCGGGCGGCCCAGCCGCCTGGCCAGCAGCAGGCACAGCACCTCCTCCCCGTACACCTGCAGCTTGGAGCCGAAGCCGCCGCCCACGTCGGGGGCCACGACGCGCAGCCGGTGCTCGGGGATCCCGGTGACCGTCGCCAGCATCAACCGAAGGATGTGCGGGATCTGCGTGGCCGAGTAGACCGTGAAGTCGTCGCCCTCCGGCACGCACAGCACGGCCCGCGGCTCCATGGCCGTCGGGATGAGCCGCTGCTGCACGTACCGGCGCTCGATCACCACGGGGGCGTCGCGCATCGCCGCGTCGAGGTCGCCGTTCTCGAACACCCACGTGTAGCACTTGTTGGTGCCCAGGTCCTCGTGGACGAGAGGGGACCCCTCCTTGAGCGCCTCCTCCATGTCGACGACCGCCGGCAGCGGCTCGTAGTCGACGTCGATGGCCTCCAGCGCGTCGGCGGCCGCGTACCGGTCGCGGGCCACCACGCACGCCACCGGCTCGCCGACGTACCGCACCTCGTCCACGGCCATCGGCGGGTGCGCGGGGTGCTTCATGTCCTCGGTGACGGGCCACGCGCACGGCAGCGACCCCTGTTCGTCGGCGAAGTCGGCGCCGGTCAGCACGGCCACGACGTTCGGACGGGACTTGGCCGCCGACACGTTCACCGAATTGATCCGCGCGTGCGCCATGGGGCTGCGCAGGAACGCCACGTAAAGCGTTCCAGGAGGCTGCATGTTGTCGGTCCAGCGGGTGCGGCCGGTCACCAGCCGCGCGTCCTCGACGCGCCGGCGCGGGGTGCCGATCTCCTGGACGGTCACGATGTCACCTCCCGCTCCTGCGCCGGGGTGCGCATCTCACGGGCCGCCCGGCGCACCGCCCGGACGATGTTCTGGTAGCCGGTGCAGCGGCACAGGTTCCCCTCGAGCCCTTCGCGGATCTCCTCGTCGGACGGGGCGGCGTTCTCCCGCAGCAGGTCCAGCGCCGCCATGATCATGCCGGGGGTGCAGAAGCCGCACTGCAGCGCGTGCTCCTCGTGGAAGGCCCGCTGCAGCGGATGCAGCGTCCCGTCGATCCCCAGCCCTTCGACCGTCGTGACCTGACGGCCGTCGGCCTGCACCGCCAGCACGGAGCAGCTCTTGACGCTCACCCCGTCCAGCAGGACGGTGCAGGCGCCGCAGTTCGTGGTGTCGCAGCCGATCGGGGTGCCGACCTTCCCCAACCGGTCGCGCAGGTAGTGGACGAGCAAGAGGCGCGGTTCGACGTCGTCCTCGTACGTCACTCCGTCGACCTCGACGCGGACACGTGTCATTCCTTCTCCCAGGGACGTCTCGGTTGGGGCGGGAAGACGTCCCTCCTGGGAGGACCACGTTGGACCGGCCACGGCATCGTGGGGTCACCTCCGGCCGTCGGAGAAGGCGACCTTATGAACGTAAGCCGAGGCGTCACCCCTGTACCAGACCCCGCCCGCGTCAATTTGCCCGCCGTTGAAACGACGGTGACGCCTCGCCCCGGAGGCGAACCCGCGACCCTCCGCACTCATCGCCCGACAGGGGCCTGACGCGTTGTCAACCATTGACCGGACCCACGCGTCTTCCTGACGCCGACGTCTCTTGGGGGATGCGTCCGAGATGCCCGACGACTCACGCAGCACCCCGCGCTTCTTGATCTATTACGACGAGGACGAGCTCCTGGGGCCGGACGGCGCGGTCTCCCGCCTTCTCCACGCGTCCAGGGAGATCGCGCGGACCGCGACGGCCACGGTGGTCACGACGGTCGCGGTGGTGACCATCCTCCGCGCCCTCGAAGCCCTGTTCGCGGTCGCGCTCCGGTGACCGGGGACGCCGCCCGTGGCGGTGCGTCTCTTGTGGGAGCGCTCCCAGCCAGGCGATGATGACCCGGTGAGCAGACCACCCGTCATCCGGCCCTACCGTCCCGGCGACCGCGCCGCCGTGTACGACGTCTGCGTGCGCACCGCCCACCTGGGAGGGGACTCGCGGCACATCTACCCCGACCCGGACCTGATGCCGAGCATCTTCGCCGGGCCGTACCTCCACCTCGAACCGGACCTGGCCTTCGTCCTCGACAACGGCGAACGCGCCGTCGGCTACATCCTCGGCACGGCCGACACCGCCGCGTTCGTCGAGGCGTTCCGCGCGTCGTGGCTGCCGACCCTCGTGGACCGCTTCCCGCTCCCCGACGGTCCTCCGTCGACGCCCAGCGAAGAGATGATCGACCTGATGCACCATCCCGAGCGCATGCTGGTGCCCGAAGTGGAGGACTATCCGGCCCACCTGCACATCGACCTGCTGCCCGCCTACCAGCGGCAGGGCCACGGCCGCGCCCTGATGCGCACGTTCCTCGACGCGCTGCGCCGCAAGGGCGTGGCGAACGTCCACCTCGCCATGGTCACCGCCAATACCCCGGCCCGCGCCTTCTACGACCGGCTGGGATTCCACGAGATCCCAGTCCCCGACCCCGGCCCCCTGACCTACCTGGGCCGCAGCACCGACTGGAACGCGTCCTAGACACACCCTCAGCCGCGTTCCCACACCCCCGCGTGCGCGGGGCCGACGTGTGCACCGCGTTCTGGGTGGCCGAGCTGCGGGGACCATCCCCGCGTGCGTGGGGCTGACGCGATCATGCGCGACCCTGCGAGGAGCTACATCGGAGCATCGCCGCGTGGACAGGGCCGACGGCCAGTCCTCCGCGGCGCGGTCGTCGAAGACCGGGCCATCCCCGCGTGCGCAGGGCCGACGCTGATCACGGCGATCTCGCTGGCTGCAACTGCGGGCCATCCCCGCGTGCGCGGGGCCGACGACAAGCTGCGCGTGCATCACCTGAACGAGATGGGGCCATCCCCGCGTGCGCGGGGCCGACGGGCCGCCCGACGCCGTGACGCACGTCACTGCAAGGGCCATCCCCGCGTGCGCGGGGCCGACACTTGTTGACCTGCGAGCTTACGGCGGCAAAGCCAAGAATTCATTCAGTTGCATTCGCGGGTTCTGATAGCCGATCGAAGTGGCTTTCCGGAGGGGTGACTGTGGTCAATTCGGAAATGGGGCGGCTTCGCCGAGCGTCCGGCGTTCGACCACCGCGGCCTTGTGTCACCCTGGCGGCATGGCGACACGACGGGTGTGGTTGGTCAGGCACGGGGAGAGCGAGTCGAACGCGGGGCTTCCCACGAACGGCCCGGCGGCGGCCCCGCTCACCGCGCTCGGACGGCGACAGGCCGAACGGGTGGCCGCGCAGCTCCCCGAGTCGCCCGCCCTCATCGTCAGCTCGCCGTTCGTCCGCGCACGGCAGACGGCCCGGGCGACCGTCGAACGGTTCCCCGACGTCGCCTACGAGGAGTGGCCGGTTCAGGAGTTCACTTACCTGGGACGCCTGCACGCCCCGCAGACCACCGCCGAGCAGCGGCGGCCTCACAGCGACGCCTACTGGCAGAGGTGCGACCCCGCTTACGTCAACGGCGGGAACGGGGAGTCGTTCAAGGCGGTCATCGCCCGTGCCCGCGCGTTCCTGGACCGCGCCGCGCACCACCCGGTCGACGGCCCGATCGCGGTGTTCAGCCATGGCCTCTTCATCAAGACCGTGATGTGGACGCTGCTGACCGGGGTGACCGACCCGAGCGCCGCGGACATGCGGACCTTCAGGCACTTCGACGGCGTGTGCTACGTCCCCAACGGCACGATCGTCGAACTGCGGCGCTCGGGCGGCGAGGACTGGCGCGTCGTGGCCGGCGGGACGGCCCACCTCCCCGAACTGTCGACCGCTCCCGAGACGGCCGCCGCCACCCGCCTCGACTAGCCGCACGGGCGGGTGGCCGGGGGCGGACGCGTCGCCTAGCGCCGCGGGTTGAGATTGACGGAGTACAGCGACGCGCCGTCCAGGTCGCGCAGGTGGACGGTGAGTGCCGCCGACCGGCCGTCGATCTCGACCTGGCCGAAGAACTGGTAGCCCTCGGCGGGGGAGGTGTTGGCGCGCGGCGGCGTCTTCTGGAACTTCACCTGCGGGCCGAACGTGCCGTCCAGTGCGTTGGGGCCGAAGCCGCCGGCGTTCAGGGGGCCCGACACGAACTCCCAGAACGGGTCGAAGTCGGTGAAGGACGCCTTGCCGGGGTCGTAGTAGTGGGCGGCGGTGTAGTGGACGTCCGCCGTCAGCCACACCATGTTGCGGACCCGGTGCCGCTTGGCGTACGAGAGCAGGTCGGCGATCTCGCGTTCCCGGCCGAGCGGGGCCCTGCCGTCGCCCTGGGCGACGCCCTCGATGGCGTCGCCGTCCGGGATGACCAGGCCGAGCGGCATGTCGGAGGCGATGACCTTCCACACCGCGCGGGAGGCGCGCAGCTCGCGCTTGAGCCAGGCGACCTGCTCGGCGCCGAGGATGCCGGCGCGCTGGGCGGGGGACGTGCCGGGGCCGTTGCGGTCGCGGTGGGAGCGCATGTCGAGGACGAACACGTCCAGCAGCGGCCCGTACGACAGCTTCCGGTACACCCGGTCGCCGCGGACCGGCATGTACTCCAGGGCGGCGCGGCGGGCGCGGGCGGCCAGGACGTCCACGCGCTTCTCGGTGTACTGCGGCAGGTCGAGGATCTCCCCGGGGTACCAGTTGTTGGCGACCTCGTGGTCGTCCCACTGGTAGATCATCGGGACGCGGGCGTTGAACGCGCGCAGCGCGGCGTCCTCCAGGTTGTAGCGGAACTGGCCGCGGAATTCGGCCAGCGTCTCGGCCACCTTGGTCTTCTCGGGGGTGACGACGTTGCGCCAGGTGCGGCCGTCGGGCAGGGGCACGGTCTCGGCGAGCAGCCCGTCGGCGTACACGTAGTCGCCGCTGCACAGGAAGAAGTCGGGGTCGGCGGCGGCCATCGCGTTGAAGATCCGGTAGCCGCCGAAGTCCGGGTTGATGCCCCAGCCCTGGCCCGCCAGGTCGCCCGACCAGACGAACGAGATGTCGGCGCGGGCGCGCGGGGCGGTGCGCAGGCGGCCCACGACGGGCTCGGACAGCAGCCCGTGGCGGTCGGGGTCGGCCAGCCGGACCCGGTAGTGCAGCTGCTCCCCGGAGGGCAGGCCGCGCAGCAGCGTCTTGCCGGTCAGGTCGGTGCGGGGGGTGAGCAGGGGGCCGCGGACGGTCCGGGCGTCCCGCAGGTCGGGACGGCGGCCGATCTCGACGATCATGCGCGCGGGCCGGTCGGACCGGGCCCACACGACGGCCTCGTGGGCGGTGACGTCGCCGCTCTGGACGCCGTGGGTCAGGCGCGGCCGGGCCCGCAGCAGGGCCGGGGCGGCGGCCGCCGCCGTTCCGCCGCCGCACAGCAGGCCGAGCGCCGCCCCGCCGCCGGTGAGCAGACCTCCGCGCAGCACAGTCCGCCGGTCGAGCACCATCCGTCGCTCCATGGTTCTAGGTTCGTCCAACGGGCCGCATGGTGCCGGTTCTCCGGATACGTTGCCGGGCCCGGGCGTGACGGCTCAGTGAACGCGGGGAATCCGGCGATCGACTTGACAACGCATCCCCGGCGACGGTGTTCTAGGTGCCATGCCAGCGCGATCCTTCCTCGGCAGCCCCGTGGCCCTGCGCCGCGTGGCCAGCGCGCTGTGTCTGTGTCCTTCGTGTTGTCGCTGATCTCAGCGGCCTCTTCTCGATCTCTTTCTCGATCTCTTCCGCCGACTCCGGCGCTCTTCTGCTGATCACGAAGGACGTTCCGTGAACCTCGACATGGTTCCCGATCTGACGATGCGCGGGCTGGACGACCCGCACGGACGCGCGATCGCCCCCCGCCCCCCGACGGTCGGCCAGCTGGCCGCGCGCGTCGGCGAGCTCGCCGCCCGCCCCGCCGAGTGGTGGCACCTGGTGCGGTTCGAGCCGAACCGTCCGGTGCGGGTGCCGCTGGACGGCGGCGACGGCGTCCGGCTCTGGCTGACCACCTGGCCGCCCGGTTACCGCACCGACGTGCACGGGCACGACGGCGTCGAGGTGAGCACCCTGCTGGCCGGCGAGCTGGCCGAGGTGTCGATCTCCGCCGACGGCGTGACCGAGCGCCCGCTGCGCGCCAACCGGGTGCGGGTGCGCGGCGCCGCCCGCGCGCACGAGCTGACCAACCCGGGCCCCGCCTACGCCATCAGCCTGCACGCCGGCCTGGCCCGCTGACGAAAGCCCGTCATTCGCACCGGAGGGCGGTGCCGCAGGTGCGGGGCTACGATGCCGATTCCGGCTCCAATATCGTGGGCGTATAAATGCGCGCTGCGCGAAAAGCTCGGCGGGCAGCGCATCGAGACCGTACGCGGCACGGGCCGCCGCCTTTTGATCGGTGACGCCCGGACGGCCGTCCCTCCCCGCCCGTGCGCAGACGAACAATTCCTCATTCGCCGTTCATGAAGGCCGAACCGTCCGGCCGGAGGATCGACGCGTCTCGCCGCAGTGCGATGGCGAAGGAGACGGGAACGTGCCGAACAGGACGACGGGGGCGGCCGGCGTCGTCCCCGCCGGAGCCGGACCGTCGCGCCGCATCGCGCTGGCCGCGGCGGCCGCCGCCCTGGGCGCGGCGGCCCTGTTCGGCCCGGGCCCGGGACTGAGCGGCGAGGGGCGGATCACGCTGGCGGTGTTCGCGGTGGCGACGCTGCTGTGGATGTTCGGCCGGATCGACGACGTGCTGGTGGCGGTGGCCGCCGCGCTCGTCCTGGCCGTCGCCCGGGTGCTGGACCCGGGGGTGTTCCTCGGCGGTCTCGCCGGACCGACCACCCTGCTGCTGGTCTGCGCGTTCGTGATCGCCGGCGGGGTGGCGCGGACCGGGCTGGCCACCCGGGCGGCCGCGCATCTGGCGGCCCGGGCGCGCGGCGTCCGCGGGCTGGTGCACCTGACCACGGCCGCGCTGGTCGCCGCCGTGTTCGCGATCCCCGCCACGTCCGGGCGGGCCGCGCTGGCGCTGCCGGTGTTCGTCGCGCTCGCCCGGACGCTCGGCGACCGGCGCCGCATGGTGCTCGCGCTGGCCCTGCTGTTCCCGACGGTGATCCTGCTGTCGGCCGTCGCCTCCCTGATCGGCGCCGGCGCGCACCTGATCACCGCCGAGATCCTCGCGGACACCACCGGCGAGCGCATCGGCTTCCTGCGGTGGCTGGTGCTCGGCACGCCCCTCGCCCTGGTGTCCTCGCACCTGGCCGCCGAGCTGATCCTGGTGCTGACCACGACCCGGGACGACCGCCGCCGCCCGGTGCGGGTCCGCGCCGCGGACGTCGGCGAGGCGGCGGGGGTGCGGGTGACGGGCCGGTTGACCGGGCCGCAGGCCCGTTCGGCCGGTCTGCTGGCCGCGGTGGTCGCGCTGTGGTGCACCGAGCCGCTGCACGGCGTCCCGCCGGCGGCGGTGGCGGTGATCGGCGCGATCGTCACCGTCCTGCCGGGGGCCGGCACGATCGGGGTGAAGGCGGCGCTGTCGGCCGTCCCGTGGCGGCTGATGGTGTTCCTGGCCGCCACCACGGCGATGGGCGTGGCCGTGACGACGTCCGGCGCCGCCCGCTGGCTCGGCGGCGCGGTCTTCGGCGCCGTGACCGGCCCCGACCGGCCTCCCGCCTGGCTGTTCCTGGCCGTCGTCGTCGCGGTGAGCACCGCCGCGCACTTGGTGCTGCAGTCCCGGTCCGCGCGGTCCAGCGTGCTGGTCCCGCTGGTGATCGCCGCGTCGTCCGGGGCGGGCGTCGCGCCGGCGGCGGCCGCGTTCGCCTCGACGGCCGCCGCCGGGTTCTGCCAGACGCTGCCGTCCTCGGCCAAGCCCGTGGCGCTGTTCCACACCGTTGACGGCGCCCCCACGTACACCACCCGCGACCTGATGCGGACCGCCGCGGTGCTCGGCCCCGTCACCGCCGCCCTGGTCCTCGCCTTCGCCCTGTGGGTGTGGCCGGCGCTCGGCCTGCCCGTCCGCTGAATCGGGCCGCGATGGCCGGGGAGGAGACCCAGGTGCGCATCGTCATCGCCCCCGGCGGCTTCAAGGAGTCGCTGAGCGCCGAGGAGGTCGCCGCGGCCATCGCCCGCGGCGTCCGCCGCGCGGTGCCGGACGCCTCGATCACCACGATGCCGCTGATCGACGGGGGCGAGGGCACGGCCCGCACGCTGGCGGCGGCGACCGGCGGCCGGCTGGTGCCGCACCGGGTGACCGGGCCGACGGCCGCGCCGGTGGACGCGCACTACGCGATTCTGGGCGGGTCAGGGCCGCGCACCGCCGTGGTGGAGATGGCGGCCGCGGCCGGGCTGCGTCTGGTGCCGCGGGACGCCCGCGACCCCGGCCGCACCACCACCGTCGGCGTGGGGGAGCTGATCGCCCACGCGCTGGACGCCGGGGCCGCCCGCATCCTCGTCGGCTGCGGCGACTCCGGCACGTCGGACGGCGGGGCGGGCGCCCTGCAGGCCCTCGGCGTCCGTCTCCTGGACGCCTCCGGGCGGGAGCTGCCGCGCGGCGGGGCTGCGCTGGCGCTGCTGGACCGGATCGACGTGTCCGGGCTCGACTCCCGGCTGGCCCGCATCGAGATGGTGGTCGCCTGCAACCCGTTCAACGTGCTGTGCGGCCCTGAGGGCGTGGCTCGCGTGTACGGCCCGCAGAAGGGCGCCACCCCCGCCCAGGCGGACGCGCTCGACAAGGCCCTGTGCCGGTGGGCGTGCGTCCTGGAACGCGATCTCGGCCCGGTGGGCGTGGACCTGCACGGCGCGCCGGGAACGGGGGCGTCCGGCGGCCTCGGCGCCGGACTGGCGGCGATCGGGGGCCGCCTGGTGCCCCGGTTCGAGGTGCTGCTCGAGCACCTGGACCTCGACGGCGTGCTCGCCGCCGCCGACCTGGTCGTCACCGCCGAGGGCGCGATCGACCGGCAGACCTCCCGCGGCAAGATCCCCGCGGAGGTGGCCCGGCGCGCCGAACGACACGGCAAGCCCGTGCTGCTCCTGGCGGGGGCGATCGGCCCGGACGCCCGCCTGGTCTACGGCAGCGGCGTCGACGCGTACGCCTGCATCCTGCCGCGTCCGATGCCGATGGACGAGGCCCTGGCGCACGGCACGGAGATTCTCGAGGACGGCGCCGAGCGCGCCTTGCGCCTGGTGCTGCTCGGGACCGCCCTGACGCCGGAGGCGGAACACCGCGGGCCGGTGCGGGCACGCACACCCAAAGGGGCGTGACGTGCCCGCACCGCCCGCGGACGGGTCAGGCGGAGGCGGTCACCGCGTCGCGGGAACGCTCCTCCTCGGCGGCGGACTCGGCCGGGGCGGCGGTCAGGTCGGCCGGGGGAGCGTTGAACACCTCGTCGTCCAGCAGGCCCTCCGAGCGGGCCACCAGGACGGGCACGGTGAGCTGTCCGGTGACGTTCAGCGCCGTCCGCGCCATGTCGATGACCTTGTCGATGGCGATCAGGTAGCCGACCGCCTGCAGCGGCAGGCCGACGGTGGTCAGCGTCAGGGTCAGCGCGACCAGCGCCGGGCCGGGGGTGCCGCCGGTGCCGAGCTGCCCGATCACCCCGGCCAGCGCGATCAGCGCGTAGTCGGCCAGGCCCAGCGACGCGCCGGTGTACTGGGCGACGAAGATCGCGGCCACGGCCGGGTAGATCGCGCCGCACCCGTCGAACTTGATGGTGGCGCCGAGCGGCTGGGCGAAGCTGGCGTACTCGTCGCGCACCCCGTTGCGCTCGACCGACACCCGGTGCGCGATCGGCAGCGTCGCCAGCGACGACGACGACACGAACGCGAACTGGATCGCGGGCCAGGAGTTGCGCGCGAACTTCAGCGGCGAGACGCGGCCGAACACGCGCAGCAGCACCGGGTAGCCGACCACCAGCATGACCGCCACGGCCGCGTAGATGGCGCCGGTGAACTTGGCCAGCGGCGCCAGCGAGTCCGGGCCGTAGGTGGCCACCACCGAGGCGATCAGGAAGAACGACCCGACGGGGGTGAACCGCACCACCCACCACACGATCTTCTGCATGACCGCGTACAGGTCGTCGATCAGCGCGGCCATCCGCGCGCCGCGGTCGCCGACCGCCAGCAGGGCCGCGCCGAACAGCACCGCGAACGACACCACGCCCAGCACGTTGCCCTCGGACATGGCGTTCACGATGTTGGACGGGAAGAGGTTCCGCAGCACCTGGGTCCAGGTGACGGGGTCGGTCTCGGTGCTCTCCGAGGCCAGCCGTCCCAGGCCCTCGCCGGGCCGCAGCAGCAGGCCGACGGCCAGGCCGATCGCGGTGGCGATGGCGGACGTGACCACGAACCAGCCGAGGGTCTTGGCGGTGAGCCGCGCCACGCCGCCGACGCCGCGCAGCCGGCCCACGCTGACCACGATCGCCGAGAACACCAGCGGCACGACCACGACCTTCAGCAGGCTGACGTAGACGTCGCCGAACGGGTCGAGCCAGTCCTCGGCGATCGCCCCGCCGTCATCGGCGAGGTTGTTGATCAGCACGCCGACGGCGGCGCCGAGGACGAGGGCCAGCACGATCTGCTGCCAGAACTGCCATTTCCAGACGCGAATGTTCATGTAAGCGCTCTCCAGGGAGCTTCGAGCACCCGATGCGGACGCGCGCGGGCATGCCCCGGTACGCGGCGCCCGAGGTGTCGGCGAAGGTGCGGAAAGGGGGCGGGAACAGAAAAGGGGAAGGCGGGCTGAAACAGGTCAGCGACTGTCAGCGGCTACACAGAACAGCGGCGAGGCGGCACAGGTCGACGTGCAGCCGGGCCACCAGCAGAACGCCTTTCCGGGAAGAGCTCACGAGGAGACAGTTAACCCCAATGTCCGCTTTCTGCAAAGTTTGATCTTGCTTACCCCTGGCGGCGCGACCGGGTCAGCACCCGGACGATGCCGATCACGCCCAGCCCGGCCACCAGCGCCGGCCCCAGCAGGGCGGGGTCGACCACGGGGAGTCCGCTGAGCCCGTTCGCCATGAACACCGCGGCGACCGCGAGGAAGAACACGCCGGCCACCGGGCCGCCGGGGTCGAAGCGGCGGCGGGGACGCGACGGCGCGGGACTGCGCTCAGGCACGGGTCACCTCCACGTCGCTCAGCCTGCCGCGGACCCGCAACGCGATCACCGGGGGAGCCTCCCGGCCCGCCGCCTCCGGCTCCAGCACCTCGGTCACCCGGGCCGCCGGGCCGGCGATCGTCCGTCCGTCCACCTCCAGATCGCCCAGGGTGAGCCGGGCGTCCAGCTCGACCCGCGCCGTCCGCGGCACCGTCACCTTCAGCGCGCCGAGCGCCACCTGGGCGGTGACGCTCACCCGCTGCCCCGGCGAGAACCGCGTCCGGCTGAGGTCCAGCCTCGCCGAGCCCACGCCCACCTTGTACTCGCGCTCCACATGGGCGCCGTCGACGGGGCGCCATTCGATGTCGCCGTACCGCATGTCGCTCGGGGCCTCGGCGACGACCGAGGTCGTCAGCAGCGCGAACGTCAGCAGCGTCCCGACCGCGGCGAGGCCGCGCGCGGGGAACCAGCCGCCCACCACCAGCCCGAGCCCGACGACGGCCAGGGCGGTGGACATGACGATCAGCGCGGCGTCCGGCGCGGAGTAGGCGCGGGCGAGCGGCACCACCGCCGCGCCCGCCGCCAGGGCGGCCAGCAGCGTCACCGCCGTCAGCGGGGACCTGCGCCGGGGAACGGCGGCCGCCGTCCCGCACCGAGCGGGGCCGCCCGCGAAGGCGTCCTGCTCCGGCGCCCCGTCGGCCGTCCGCCGCCGGGACCCGAGCACGGCGAGGTCGATCATGCCGTCCGGCAGTCCCTCGCGGGGCTCGGCGGCCGTCTCCGACGGGATCCGGTCCTTCTGCAACGAGACCCGGTTCTTCTCGAACGAGACGCGGCCCTGCTCCGACGAGACCCGATCCTTCTGCAGCGAGACGTCCTTCTGCAGCGAGACGTCCTTCTGCAACGAGACCCCGCCCTTCTCCGGCGCCGCGCCGCCGGCCCCCGACGGCGGCGCCGGCTCCATGGGATGGCCCTGCAGCCGCTGCGGCAGGGCGCACAGCGCCGCCCCCAGGTCCACGCCGCGGGCGTGCGCGACCACGAGCACCAGCCCGACCACCGCCAGCACCGCGATCACGTCGCCGGAGGACCAGTGGCCGAGCGGCGCGAACGCCGCCGTCACCACCAGCAGCGCGCCGAGGATCGACAGCGCGCCCGCCGCGTCGAACCTGCGGTGCAGCAGCTTCTCCGCCGGCGCGTCCTCCTCGGGCGACCCCGGCATGAGCAGCAGGGCCGCCCCGTAGAGCCACAGGCCCTTCCCGCCCGCCAGGGTGAGCACCGCGAACGCCACGCGCAGCACCACCGGGTCGACGTCCATGAACCGGCCCAGGCCCGAGCAGACCCCGGTCAGGACGCGGCTCTCCTGGTCGCGCGCCAGCCTCGGATAGCTGCCGTGCGCCGTCGTGGCGGAGTCGGTCGCGGTGCGCTCGTCGGTCATGGTTCACCATCGTGGCGGGGCACGTCCCGCGCGCGGTATCCGGGACGCCCCTGAGCCGACCCTGAGGCGCCCCTGTGCGATTCGGGGTGGCGCCCCCTGATGCGCCGCCTCCCGACGGCATGTGACGATCGATGCTGTGGACGACGCGGGATCGACGACGCACGAGCAGGCCGCGGGCGGCCCGTCCGGCGACCCGTCGGACCGGCGGCCCGACCGGCCGCGGCTGGAGCGGCGCGCCGACGGCGCGCTGGTGGCCGGCGTGTGCCGGGGCCTGGCCGCGCATCTCGGGGTCGACCCGTTCATGGTCCGGGCGGCGTTCGTGCTGCTGACGGTCGCCAGCGGCATCGGCATGGCCGTCTACGGGGTGTTCTGGCTCATGGTGCCCGGCGAGGAGGGGGCGTCGCGGCCCGCGGCGCGCCGGGACTGGGTGCAGCTGCTGGCGTACGGGGCGGTGGCGGTCGGGCTGTCCGCGCTCACCTGGGGCACCGGGGTCGCCCGCGCCGCCCTGTGGCCGCTGGTCGCCGGAGGCGTCGGCGTGGCGGTGCTGTGGCAGCAGGCCGACCGCGACCAGCGGCAGCGCTGGGTGATGCCGCTGCGGCAGCGGTGGCTGCGCAGCCTGATCGGGCTGCTCCTGGTGGTCGCCGGCATCGGCGGGTTCCTGGTGCAGAGCGTCAACCCGAGGGAGGCGCGCGCCGTCCTGATCGCGACGCTGATCATCCTGACCGGCGTCGCCGTGATCGCCACCCCGTGGGTGGTGCGGCTCTGGCAGGACCTGGACGCCGAACGGCACGAGCGCATCCGCTCCCAGGAGCGCGCCGAGCTGGCCGCCCACATCCACGACTCGGTGCTGCACACCCTGACCCTCATCCAGCGCAACGCGCACGACCCGCGCGAGGTGCAGCGGCTGGCCCGCTCCCAGGAGCGCACCCTGCGCACCTGGCTCTACCAGCCGCGCTCCGACCCCGACCGCACGTTCGCCGCCGCGATCCGCGAGGTGGCGGGGGAGGTCGAGGACGCCCACGGCGTCCCCATCGAGGTGGTGTGCGTCGGTGACACCGCGCTGGACGAGCGGCTCGGCGCCGCCCTGCAGGCCGCGCGGGAGGCGATGGTGAACGCGGCCAAGTACGCCGAGGCCCCGTCGGTGTCGGTGTACGGGGAGGTCGAGGGCGACCAGGTGTCGATCTTCATCCGCGACCGGGGCAAGGGCTTCGACCTGGACGCCGTCCCGGACGACAGGATGGGCGTGCGGCAGTCCATCATCGGACGTATGGAGCGCAACGGCGGCCGCGCCACCGTGCGCACCGCGCCCGGAGAGGGCACCGAAGTGCGTTTGGAGATGAAGAAGGCATGACGCGGGTAGTCCTGGTCGACGACCACCAGATGTTCCGCACGGGGGTGAAGGCGGAGCTGGGCGACGCCGTGGAGATCGTCGGCGAGGCCGGGGACGTCGAGGAGGCCGTGTCGGTCATCCGCGCGACGAAGCCGGACGTCGTCCTCCTCGACGTGCACCTGCCCGGGGGCGGCGGCGTGGAGGTGCTGCGGCGGCTGCACGGGATGGTGCCGTGCCGCTTCCTGGCCCTGTCGGTGTCGGACGCGGCCGAGGACGTGATCGGGGTGGTGCGCGGCGGCGCCCGCGGCTACGTCACCAAGACGATCTCCGGTCCGGAGCTGACCGACGCGATCGCCCGGGTGGCCGAGGGGGACGCGGTGTTCTCCCCCCGGCTGGCCGGTTTCGTGCTGGACGCGTTCGCCGCCACCGACGTGCCCGCCGTCGATCCCGAGCTGGACCGGCTCACCCAGCGCGAGCGCGAGGTGCTGCGGCTGATCGCCCGCGGCTACGCCTACAAGGAGATCGCCAGGGAGCTGTTCATCTCGGTCAAGACGGTCGAGACGCACGTGTCGAGCGTGCTGCGCAAGCTCCAGCTGTCCAACCGGCACGAGCTGTCCCGCTGGGCCGCCGCGCGCCGCCTCGTCTGAGCCCCTCCGCCGAGCCCTCCGGCCCGGGGCTCAGCCGGCCAGTTCGCCGAGCAGCCGCCAGGTGCGGTCCCGGGCGTCCTCCCCGAGCAGATCGGTCTGGGTGGCCACCACCTCGGTGGCGCCCGCGTCGAAGTAGCGCCGGATCGCCTCCGCCACCGCCTTCTCGTCGCCGATCTCCACCAGTTCGGCCGCCTTGGCGGCGCCCTCCAACGCGATGACCCGCTGGTAGGAGGGGAGGCGGTCGTAGAACGCCGTGGCTTCGGCGGCGGCCTCGCGGGCGGCGTCCACGTCGTCGGTCACCACCAGCGGCACGCACGCGACGATCCGCGGCGCCGGACGGCCCGCCCGCTCGGCCGCCTCCGTGATCGCCGGGACGATGTGCTCGCTCAGGGCGCGCGGACCGGCCAGGAAGGGCAGCGTCCCGTCGGCGAGCTCCCCGGTGACGCGCAGCGCGTGCGGGCCCATCGCCGCGACCAGCACCGGCACGCGCGGCGTCGCCCCCGGCACGCCCGCGGACAGCGGCGGGGCCGCGGTGTAGAACTCCCCGCGGAAGTCGGCGCCGCCGGTCTCCAGCAGCGACCGCAGCGCCGTCAGGAATTCGCGCAACCGCGCCGCCGGCCGGTCGTAAGGGATGCCGAACACCGGCTCCACGAACGACGGGGCGCCCAGCCCGAGCCCGAGGGTGAAGGAGCCGTGCGCGGCGGCCTGCGCGGTCTGCGCCTGGCTGGAGATCAGGATCGGATGCCGGGCGAAGATCGGGACCGCGGACGTCCCGACCGCCAGGCCCGGCACCTCCCGGCCGACCAGCCCGGCGACGCCGATGGCGTCATGGGAGAACTGCTGCGAGAACCAGGCCGCGCGTATCCCGGCGGCTTGCGCCTTCTTGGCCTGCGCGACGAAGTCGTCGACGGCGTTTCCGGACGGGGACGCGGTAAGGACAACACCAATCGTCATGGCAGCCGCAACCCGCACTCGCGTCCTGGTATTCCCGCCGTTCTCGACTGACAAGCCGGAGCTTCCGTGCGGCGGCCGCCGACGAAGCAGGGATCATGAAGGCATGACGGGGGCGGTCTACCTGATCACGGGCGTGCAGGCGTCCGGCAAGTCCACCGTGGCGCAGGCGCTCGCCGAGCGGTTGCCGAAATCGGCTCATGTGCGAGGCGACGCCTTCCGCCGCTTCGTCGTCAACGGCCGCGCGGAGATGGCGCCCGAGCCGTCGCCGGAGGCCCTCGCCCAGTTGCGCCTGCGGTACCGGCTGGCCGCGCAGACCGCCGACGCCTATGCCGCCGAGGGCTTCACGGCCGTCCTGCAGGACGTCGTGCTGGGGGAGTGGCTGCCGTGGCTCGCCGGGCAGATCCGCACCCGCCCCCTGTACGTCGTGGTGCTCGCCCCCAGCGCGGACGCCGTCGCCGCCCGCGAGGCCGGGCGCGCCAAACGCGCGTACGGAGCCTTCACCGTCGCCCACCTGGACCGCGCCCTGCGCGAGACCACGCCCCGCGTCGGCCTGTGGCTCGACACCACGCACCAGACCGTCGACGAGACCGTCGACGACATCCTGGCGCGCGCCGCGCCGTGGCCTTAGTGGGCGGTGGGCAGGCGGGCCGGACACCCCGGTTCGCAGTGCTGGGAGTGCCAGGCCAGCCGGCGGGCGAACGAGGTGATCAACCGGCGCACGAAGAACCGCGCGATCGGCCCCGTGCACGGGATCTTCGGCTCGAACGCCGCGCGCCAGCGCACGAGCGTGTACACGCCGTGCGGTTCGAGCGTCACGTCCGAGCGGTAGTCGCGGAGCGGCAACCCCGACACCCCGACGTAGGCGTAGTGCCGGGGCGGGTCGTGCACGACCACCTTCTCACGCACCGGGGGGATGTGCCGGACGGCGCCCACCCCGTTCGGCACCTTCTCCCCCTCGCTCTCCCGCCGCGACCTGGTGGGCAGACGCGCCCATTCGTTCCACGCCTCCGCCACGCTCAGATGCTTGAAGACCACCTCGCGCGAGGCCGTGCACGTCGCGGTGACCTCGATCTCGTACGGCATGCGCCCCTCCCGCTACAGGGACAGAATGGACGCGAGAAGACGTTCGTGGAAGACCGCCGCATCGCACCCGACGGCCACCTTGACGGGACGGCGGTCGTCCTCGGCGGGCAGCGAGCGGGCGTCCCACACGGTCGTGCCGCGCGTCAGCTCGCCGCGCAGCTCCACGCGCACCGGGCGTTCGACGTACTCGCCGACGCCCGGGTCCACCGCCAGCATCGCGGCCAGCGCGTCGTGGATGACCGCGCCCCGGCGCTTGAGCGTCGGGGTGTAGGCCGCCACGTAGAAGTCCAGGATCTTGGCGGCGAACCGGGCGGTCTCGGAGTCGTGCGCGGCCAACCGGTCCAGCCACGCGTCGCCCACCGCGGTCGGGTGGGTGGCGTCCAGCGGGACGAGCACCATCGGCCAGTCGGCGGCGAACACCAGGTCGGCGGCCTCGGGGTCGTGCCAGATGTTGGCCTCGGCGTGCGTGGTGACGTTGCCGGGGTGGTCGAACGCGCCGCCCATGATGACCACCTCGCGCACCAGCGCCGGCAGCTCGGGGTCGAGCAGCAGCGCGGTGCCGAGGTTGGTCAGCGGGCCGGTGGCCAGCAGCGTCAGCTCGCCGGGCCGCGACCGGGCCAGCCGGACGATCCGCGCGGCCGCCGCCTCGTCCACCGGACTGCCGGCGGGGTCGGGCAGCCCGGTGTCGCCGAGCCCGTCGGTGCCGTGCCAGTCGAGCGCGTAGTGCACGTCCTGCGCCATGGGACGCGCCGCGCCCACCGCCACCGGCACGTCGTGCAGGCCCGCCAGCTCCAGCACCCGCAGCGAGTTCAGCGCGGCGGTGTGCGGGTCGATGTTGCCGTGCACGGTGCCGACTCCGACCAGCTCGGCCTCGCCGGCGCGCACCAGGGACGCCAGGTAGAGCAGGGTCACCGCGTCGTCGATGCCGGTGTCGCAGTCGAGCAGGAGGGCGGCCACGAATCTCCTCGGGGGGTAGAGCGGATCAGACGGTGGCGACCACCTGGAAGGACTCGGCCAGCCGGCCGGCGGGCAGGCCCGCGGCGGCCGCGTTGGCCGAAAGCCACTGGCGCAGCGTGTCGGCGAGCGCGTCGCCCAGGTGCGCGGTCTGGCTGACGTGGGACTTCAGCGCCGCCAGTTTACGGTCGAAATCGTCGGTGATGTCCACGTAGTGGTTCACCACGGGGCCGCCGCTGAGCCACGCCTCGCGGACCGTCCACGGCTCCAGGCCCTCGTCGGCGAGCAGCTCGGGGAACGCGTAGGGGTTGCGGGCGTCGGGGTACACCGCGTCGAGGGCGGCGGCGCCCACCGCGCGGTGGTCGGGGTGGCTGGGGTGGATCCGCTCGTAGTTGCGCTCGGGACTGGGCATGAGCACCCGGTCCGGCCGCACCTGGCGGATCACCCGGGCGATGGCGCGGCGCAGGTCGAGCGTCGGCTCCACCCGCCCGTCGGGGTAGCCGAGGAAGCGCACGTCGTCGACGCCCACGCAGGCCGCCGCCGCGCGCTGCTCGTCGCGGCGCAGCGCGGCCATCTCCTCGCGGCCGACGCTGTCGTCGAACCCGCCGGCGTCGCCGTCGGTGACGATCAGGTACGTCACCTCGATGCCGCGGGAGGTCCACCCGGCGATCGTCCCGGCCGCGCCGAAGTCGACGTCGTCCGGATGCGCCATCACCGCCAGAACCCGCCGCACGTCGCTGTCGTCGAGCATGTTCGTCACATGATCACCCTAACCCGGCCTCGATTTTCCACAGCCATGGTCGCGACTTGGGCCTGGGACGCACCAGTCCGCGGGGTAAGGATCGAGGCATGCGCAAGCTCATCAACGCCCCGGCGGACGTGGTCGCCGACGCGCTGCGCGGCCTCGCCGCCGCGCACCCATCGCTCCGGGTGGACCCGGTCGGCCGGACGGTGGTGCGCGCCGACGCCCCCCGCCCCGGCAAGGTCGCGCTGGTCTCCGGCGGAGGCTCGGGCCACGAACCCCTGCACGCGGGCTTCGTCGGACACGGCATGCTCGACGCGGCCGCGCCCGGGGAGGTGTTCACCTCCCCGGTGCCCGACCAGATCCTGGCCGCCACGCTCGCCGTGCACGGCGGCGCGGGCGTGCTGCACATCGTCAAGAACTACAGCGGCGACGTATTGAACTTCCGGCTGGCGGCCGAACTGGCCGAGGACGAGGACGTCGAGGTCGTCTCCGTCCTCGTCGACGACGACGTCGCGGTGGAGGACGGCGCCCGCACCGCCGGGCGGCGCGGCACCGGCGGCACGCTGTTCGTGGAGAAGATCGCCGGGGCCCTCGCCGAGGAGGGCGCCGACCTGGAGCGGGTCGCGGCCGCGGCCCGGGAGGTGAACGAGCGCACCCGCTCGTTCGGCGTCGCCCTGTCGCCGTGCACGGTGCCCGCCGCGGGCGAGCCCACGTTCCGGCTCGGCGAGGACGAGATCGAGCTCGGCATCGGCATCCACGGCGAGCCCGGCCGCGAACGCGTCGCGGCCATGACCGCCGCCGAGATCGTCGACGCCGCGCTCACCGCGATCGACGCGGACATGCCGGTGCGCGGCGCCGAGGTGCTGGTGCTCGTCAACGGCATGGGCGGCACCCCGCTGATCGAGCAGTACATCGCGTACGCGGCGGCGGCCGCCTGGCTGGAGGGGCACGGCGCCACCGTCGCGCGCCGCCTGGTCGGCCCGTACGTCACCAGCCTGGAGATGGCGGGCTGCATGATCTCGGTGTGCCGCCTCACCCCCGAACTGACCCGCCTGTGGGACGCCCCGGTCGAGACCCCCGCGCTGAGGTGGGGCCGATGAACGTCCGCGAGTGGGTGCGCCGGGCGGCCGAGAAGATCGAGGCGGAGGCCGAGCGGCTGTCGCGGCTGGACGCGGCGATCGGCGACGGCGACCACGGCCACAACCTGGACCGCGGGTTCGCCGCCGCCGTGGAGGCGCTGCCGGAGGACGTCAGGCCCGGCCGGGCGCTGATCCTGGCGGGCCGCGCGATCGTGTCGAACACCGGCGGCGTGGCCGGGCCGCTCTACGGGATGGCGTGGCGCCAGGCGGGCAAGGCGCTGGGCGACGCGGAGCAGGTGGGCGCGGCCGAGGTCGGCGCGGCGCTGCGGGCCGCGCTGCAGAGCGTCCAAGAACTCGGCGAGGCCGTCGAGGGCGAGAAGACCATGGTGGACGCGCTGGCGCCCGCCGTCGCCGCCTACGACGAGGCCCTGGCCGCCGGGGGCGACCTGCCGACGTGCGCGCGGGCGGCGGCGGAGGCGGCCGAACGCGGCGCGGAGGCCACGATCCCGATGCAGGCCCGCAAGGGCCGCGCCAGCTATCTGGGGCCGCGCAGCATCGGACACCTCGACCCCGGTGCGGTGTCCACCGCGCTCATCCTGCGGGCGCTCGCGGACGTGGCGTCCCGAGACGCCTGAGGAGGCACCGGTGGTCGGAATCGTGGTGATCTCGCACAGCAGGGCGCTGGCCGACGGCGTCGCCGAGGTCGCGCGCGCGATGGGCGCCGGCAAGATCGTCGTCCGGTCCGCCGGCGGGAACGTGCGCGGCGGGCTGGGCACCAGCATCGAGGAGGTCGAGGAGGCGGTGCGCGCCGCCGACGACGGCGACGGCGTGCTGCTGCTGGTCGACCTCGGCAGCTCCGTCATGACCGCGAAGATGGTCGTCGAGGACCTCGGCGGGGACGGGGTCGCCCTCGCCGACGCGCCGCTGGTGGAGGGCGCCGTCGCCGCGGCGTCGATGGCCGCCACCGGGGCGGACCTGCGGACCGTGCTCAACGCCGCCGAGGCGGCCCGCCGTCACCGCAAGATCTGAGGGCAAGATCTGAGGGCGAGATCCGAGGGCAGGAGCCGGGGGAAGGGACGCGAAGGGGCGAGAGCGCCGCGGTCGGCGCCGTACACTCGCACATGATGTCGAACACGCATGCCAATCCCCTGCTGGACGGCCTGAACCCGCAGCAGCGCGCCGCCGTCGTGCACTCCGGGAGCCCGCTGCTGATCGTCGCGGGCGCCGGCTCGGGCAAGACGCGCGTGCTCACCCACCGCATCGCCTACCTGCTGGCCGAACGGAACGTGCACCCCGGGCAGATCCTGGCGATCACGTTCACCAACAAGGCCGCCGCGGAGATGCGCGAGCGGGTGTCGGCGCTGGTCGGGCCGCGGGCGAACGCGATGTGGGTGATGACCTTCCACTCGGCGTGCGTGCGGATCCTGCGCCGCGAGGCCAAGCGGCTCGGCTTCCCGTCCAACTTCTCGATCTACGACCAGGCCGACGCGCAGCGCCTGATGGCCCTGGTCTGCCGCGAGCTGGACCTGGACCCCAAGCGCTACCCGCCCCGCTCGTTCAGCGCCCAGGTCTCCAACCTCAAGAACGAGCTGATCGACTACGAGACGTTCAAGGCCAGGGCCTCCACCCACATGGAGCAGACGCTGGCCGAGGCGTACGAGATGTACCAGGCGCGGTTGCAGCAGGCCGGCGCCATGGACTTCGACGACCTGATCATGCTGACGGTCAACCTGCTGCAGGCGTTCCCGGAGGCCGCCGAGCACTACCGGCGCCGCTTCCGGCACGTGCTCGTCGACGAGTACCAGGACACCAACCACGCCCAGTACGAGCTGGTGCGGGAGCTGACCGCCCCGATCGCCTCCCCCGCCGGGGAGTCCCCGGACGACCACGACGGCCTCGGACCGGCCGAGCTGTGCGTGGTCGGCGACGCCGACCAGTCGATCTACGCGTTCCGCGGCGCCACCATCCGCAACATCCTGGAGTTCGAGCGCGACTTCCCGGACGCCGCCACGATCCTGCTGGAGCAGAACTACCGCTCCACCCAGACGATCCTGTCGGCGGCCAACGCGGTGATCGAGCGCAACGCCGACCGCAAGCCCAAGAAGCTGTGGTCCGACCAGGGCGAGGGCCACAAGATCGTCGGCTATGTGGCCGACAACGAGCACGACGAGGCCGCGTTCGTCGCGCAGGAGGTCGACCGGCTCACCGACGCGGGCGAGGCCCGCCCCGGCGACGTGGCGGTCTTCTACCGCACCAACGCGCAGTCGCGCGTGTTCGAAGAGGTCTTCATCCGCGTCGGCCTGCCCTACAAGGTCGTCGGCGGGGTCCGCTTCTACGAGCGCAAGGAGGTCCGCGACCTGCTGGCCTACCTGCGCGTCCTGGTCAACCCCGAGGACACCGTCTCGCTGCGGCGCATCCTGAACGTCCCCAAGCGCGGCATCGGCGACCGCGCCGAGGCGTGCGTGGAGGCCTACGCCTCCCGCGAGCGGATCTCGTTCTGGCAGGCGCTGCGCCGCCCCGAGGACGTGCCCGGCATGGCCACCCGGTCGATCAACGCCGTCCGCGAGTTCGTCACGCTGCTGGACGGCCTGCGCGCCCAGGTCGCCGACCGGACACCGGCCGAGATGGTCGAGGCGGTGCTCCGGGAGACCGGCTACCTGGCCGAGCTGCAGGAGTCCAAGGACCCGCAGGACGAGACCCGCGTGGAGAACCTGCACGAGCTGGAGGCCGTCGCCCGCGAGTTCGAGGACCGGCTGGACGGCGAGCCCGCGCAGGGACGCCTGGTCGACTTCCTGGAGCAGGTGGCGCTGGTCGCCGACGCCGACTCCATCCCCGGCGGCGCCACGAGCGCCCCGCTGCCGCCCGGCGAGCGGCCCGAGGAGACCGACCAGGGCGTCGTCACCCTGATGACCCTGCACACCGCCAAGGGCCTGGAGTTCCCGGTGGTGTTCCTCACCGGCATGGAGGACGGCGTCTTCCCGCACCTGCGGGCCATGAGCAACCCCAAGGAGCTGGAGGAGGAGCGCCGCCTGGCCTACGTCGGCATCACCCGCGCCCGCGAGCGGCTGTACCTGACCCGGGCGGCGATGCGCAGCTCGTGGGGCGCGCCGCAGGTCAACCCGGCGTCCCGGTTCCTGTCCGAGGTGCCCGCGAGCCTGGTGCGGTGGGAGCGCGAGGCGTCGTCCGCCTCGTCGTCCTCGGCGCTGTCGGCGCAGGCCTCCCGGCCCGGCACCCGCTCGCCGGGCAACAGGGTCGTCCCGTCCCTGTCCCCGGGCGACAAGGTCACCCACGACTCGTTCGGGCTCGGCACGGTGGTGTCGGTGGACGGCGCGGGCGAACGCGCCGCGGCCAGCATCGACTTCGGCGGCGAGTACGGCGTGAAGCGGCTCGTCCTGCGCTACGCCCCCGTCGAGAAGCTCTGAGCCCTAACGGTCACCCGGCCGCCGGACGGCGCAGGAGCAGGTTGACGGCGACGAGGTCGAGCACGGTCCGGTCGTCCTCGGTGAGCAGCTCGCCGCGGGTTCGGACGATGCCGCGGTCGGGCTTGGAGCGCGACGGCCGGGCGTCCAGGACGGTGGCGCGCAGCCGCACCGTGTCGCCGGGGCGCAGCGGCGAGGGCCAGCGCAGCTCGTCCAGGCCGGGCGAGGCCAGGCTCGCCACCCGCGACAGGTAGTGGTCGGCGTACATGCGCATGAAGATCCCGCCGGAGTGCCATCCGCTGGCGATCAGCCCGCCGAACGGCCCGGTCGCCGCGTACTCCCGGTCGATGTGGATCGGCTGCGGGTCGAACCGCTCGGCGAACTCGACGATCTCCGCCTCGTCCACGGTCACGGTGCCGTACTCGTACACCGAGCCCGGCACGTAGTCCTCGAAGTAGCGGTCGTCGATCGGAGCGGAGAAGTCTTCTCTCAGCGGCTTGGTCATGCCTACCAGAATGCCGTTCACTCGCCGGCGGCGGCGATACGCGCCAGCCACTCGGCGAGCAGCGCCCGTTCGGCCGCGCTGAGCGGGACGTCGTCCGCGGAGGCGGCGCCGAGCGCCGCGCGCAGCGCCATGGCCAGTGCGGCCAGGGGCCGGGGCGCGTCGCCCGCCGTCTCCTCGGGCGCGGTGATGGCGGCGATGAGCGCCTCCCGCGTCCGGACCGACAGGTCGTCGGCCGCCGCCTCCCGATCCTTGATCAGCGTGAGCACCACCCCGACCCCGGCCGCGTGCACCATCCGGGCCGCGAGCTCGGGCGGGACGGTCAGCCGCCCGGCCCGGGCGATCCCGTTGACGATCTCGAGCAGGATCCGTTCGCTCTCCCGGGCCGCCGAGGAGCGGCCGCCCGTCGGGTCGGACCCGTGCATCGCCATGTAGAGCGCGGGGTTCTTCAGCCCGAACTCCACGTGCAGGTCCCAGCCGTCGCGCAGCCGCTGCACGGGGTCGTCGGGGACGGGCATGGCCCGCTTCTCCGCCAGGTAGGTCTCGAACCCGTAGGCGGCGACGGCGTTCATCAGGCCGCGCTTGTCGCCGAAGTGGTGGTAGAGCGTCGGGGCGCCGACCCCCGCCGCCTGGCAGATCGCCCTGGTGGACACCGGCTCCCCACCCGATTCGGCCATCAGCGCCGCGGCCGCGCGCAGGATCCGCTCCCGGGTGTCGCCGTCCTTGAGGTCCTTCACGCCACCAGTGTAGAGCGATGTTCTACGAAACTTTGTATAGCGCTAGTACAGAGCGCCGTGTATCGTCGATTTCGAACCTGAGGTGAGGAGCAGACGATGCGAGCAGCAGTCATGACCGCGCCGCGCACGGCGCTGACGGTCGAGGACCGGCCGGTCCCCGAGCCCGGCCCCGGCGAGGTGCTGATCAGGGTGGTCGCCTGCGGGATGTGCTACTCGGAGGTCGTCCACCTGAACGACCGCTACCCGTTCGGCCGCTTCCCGACCGTGCCGGGCCACGAGGTCAGCGGCGTGGTCGAGGCCGTGGGCGCCGGCGTGGACTTCCCGGCCGTCGGCACCCGGGTCGGCGCGCAGTGGCTGTACGACTCCTGCGGCCACTGCGACCTGTGCGTGCGCGGCGACCAGGTCCTGTGCCCGGCCAAGCGGGCCACCGGAATCACCCTGGACGGCGGGTACGCCGAATACATGATCGCCAAGGCGGGCTACGTCACCCCGCTGCCGGACGGCCTGGACCCGGTCGCCGCCGCCCCGCTGATGTGCGCGGGCATCACCGGTTTCAACGGGCTGCGGCACGGCGGCGCCCGTCCCGGCTCGAAGGTCGCCGTGCTGGGCACCGGCGGCGTCGGCACCATGGCGGTCCGGTTCGCCGTCGCGATGGGCGCCCGCGTCGCGGTGGTGTCCCGCAGCCGCCGCGCCGAGGACCGGGCCAAGCGCCTCGGCGCCGAGCTGTTCATCGCCACCGAGGAGCAGGACCCGGCCGAGGCCCTGCGCGCCTGGGACGGCGGCGCCGATGTGGTCCTGCACACCGCGCCCGCCAACGGGCCGGCCGAGGCCGCCGTCGGCGGCATCGCCCCCGACGGCACGCTCGTCATCCTGGGCGTCGGCGAGGGCCCGCTGCACATCCCGCCGTTCGCGCTGGTGGCCAACCGCATCCGGGTGATGGGCATGCCGTCCGGCTCGCCGCACGACATGCGCGACACCCTCGCCTTCGCCGCCGCCCACGGCATCGTCCCGGAGATCACCCCGATCACCCTGGACGAGGCGCCCGCCGTCCTCGCCGCCATGGCGGACGGCACCGCCCCCAACACCCGCCACGTCATCACCCTCTCCTGACACCGAGACGACATGGCGAGATGACACCGAAAGAGGTGTCACCCGGTGCTCCCACCACCGCCATGCCCAGCAGCAGAGGGATCACCGTGGCGACAGGGCGGCGCGCAGGGACGCTCCAGCCCCCGCGCGCCGCCCGCAGCGTGCCGCTGCTGATGCTGCGGCCCGATTGCAGCGTTCTGACGATGGACGACGTGCGCGCCAGGGCCGAGAGGTACCCCTCCGACCTGTTCTCGTCCGGGTGCTGACGGTGCTTTTGAGGTCTGGTGGAGCCGAGCCGGGTCCGTCCCGGCTGGCCGTCCGGCTCTCAGGCGCGTCCTCGGTGTTCAGCAGCCAGGTTGCCTGCACTCCGGGATGTGCAGCCCTGCCTGGTCGTGGTGGTCGTCTTACTCCACTGTGCGCTGGTGGCCGTGGCTGCGGATGCGCTGGTCCGGGACCGACAAAAAATCTTGTCTTGACAAGAGAAGTTGTCGGTGAGACGCTGGGCGCATGTTGGACGTGGCGGTGATCGAGGATCCGGCGGTGGCCGCCGTCTCGCTGGACCCCATACGGGCCCGGCTGCTGGCCGAGCTGACCGAGCCGGCCTCGGCGAAGGCGCTGGCCGACCGTGTCGGGCTGCCCCGGCAGAAGGTCAACTACCACCTGCGCGAACTAGAGCGGCGCGGGCTGGTGGAACTGGTCGAGGAACGCCGCAAGGGCAACATGACCGAGCGGGTGCTGCGGGCGACCGCGGCGTCGTACGTGATCTCCCCCGAGGCCCTGGCCGCGGTCGCGCCCGACCCCGGGCGGGCCCCCGACCGCCTGTCGGCGCGGTGGCTGCTCGCCCTGGCCGCGCGGCTGGTCCGGGAGGTGGGGGCGCTGATCAACGGCGCGGTGCGGGCCGGCAAGCCGGTGGCGACGTTCGCGATCGAGGGCGAGGTGCGCTTCGCCTCGGCGGCCGACCGGGCCGCCTTCGCCGAGGAACTGGCCCGGACGGTCACCGCGCTCGTGGGCCGCTACCACGACGAGAAGGCCGCCGGGGGCCGTACGCATCGGATCGTCGTCGCCGTCCATCCCGCCGTGTCGGCCGCAGGCGGCCCGGTGAAGAAGGAAGAGTCCTGACATGGGCCGCGAATGGGAGCAGCACGACGAGGTCGAGGTCGACGCGACTCCGGAGCAGGTGTGGGAGGCGATCGCCAGCGGCCCCGGCATCGACTCCTGGTTCATGGGACGCACCGAGGTGGAGCCGGGCGAGGGCGGCTCGGTCCGCACCGACCTGGGCGGGTACGTGATGGAGTCCGAGGTCACCGCGTGGGAGCCGCTGCGCCGGTTCGCCTACCGCGGCGACGAGGGCCCGGACGGGCGTTTCGTCGCGTTCGAGTTCCTCATCGAGGGGCGCGAGCAGGGCGGCACGGTGCTGCGCCTGGTGACCAACGGCTTCCTGCCCGGCGACGACTGGGAGGACGAGTACGACGCGATGCTCAAGGGCGGCGCGATGTACTTCGCGACGCTCGTCGCGTACCTCACCCACTTTCCCGGCCGCACCGCGACGCCGATCACGGTGGCCGCGCCGATGACGTCGGACGCGCGGGCGGTGTTCGACCGGGTCCCGGCCGCCCTGGGGCTGGCCGCCGATCCGGCGGTCGGCGACCGGGTGCGGGCCGCGCCGGACGGTCTGCCGGCGATCGACGGCGTCGTCGACTTCGTCAACCCGGACGCGATCGGGATCCGCACCCGCGACGCCCTGTACCGCTTCATCGCGGGTTTCCGGGGCCCGATGATCGTCACCCACCACCTGTTCGCCGAGGACGTGGACCGCACGGGGACCGAACAGGCGTGGCGGGCGTGGCTGGCCCGTCTGTCCGCCTGACAGACACGAGGAGACGAACCATGAGGAAGATCGTCAGCGGCCTGTTCATCTCGCTCGACGGGGTGGTGGAGGCCCCCGACCAGTGGCATCTGTCGTACTTCAACGACGAGATGGGGGAGGCCGTCGAGGCCCTGCTGGAGGGCAGCGACGCCATGCTCTTCGGCCGACGGACGTACGAGGAGTTCGCGGCATACTGGCCCACCTCCACCGACGAGCTCGCCGACCGCATGAACGGCATCCCGAAGTACGTCGTGTCCAACACCCTGACCTCGGCCGAGTGGCAGAACTCGACGCTCATCAGCGGCGACGTGTACAAGGAACTGGCCCGGCTGAAGCAGCAGCCCGGCAAGAACCTCGGCATCACCGGCAGCGGCACCCTCGTCCGCTCCCTGCTGCGCGAAGGGCTCCTGGACGAGCTGCACCTCCTGGTGCACCCGATCGTGGTGGGCGCCGGCAAGCGCCTCTTCGACGACGGTCCGCAGGTGCCGCTCCGCCTGACCGGCTCGCGGACCTTCAGCACCGGCGTCCTCAACCTGACGTACGAGCGGGCGGACGCCTGATCGCCGAAGCGCGCCCGACCGGCCGCCGTCCGCGCCGCGCCGTCCAGGGCCGCGCCGTCCAGGGACATCCCCTGCCTTCGGGCAAGGAGACGCCGCGTACCGCAGCGCACTGAGCCTGGACGGTGCGCGACGGCCGTCCCGCTCCCCCGGCACGCCGGTCGGTGGAGGCCGTGTGGGGCCGTCACCGCCGGGCAGGTGCTGCCTGCGAGGTGCGGCTGGAACGGCGGTCTGCCCGGAGGGTCTCGGCTCCCCGCGTGCGGCCGCGGCGGTCACGGGGGCGCGGAGGCCCGTGTGCTTTGGGGCGGTGCGCGGCGGGATCGAGGGCTCTTGGACGTTCACGGGGAACGGTTACTGTTGATCGTGTGGCCCTCTCTGTGGAAGGGGCTGGATGTCCCGTTCCGAATGGCCGGTGCGGCGGAGGTGGCTCTGGAGCCTCGTGGCGGGCGTGGCGACGCTCGGCATGTCCGGCGCCGTGGTGGCATGGCCCGTGACGGAGCCGGATCCGACGGTGCGCGTGATGACCTACAACGTGCGAGGGGTCGCCGATCCGCCGCCTCGGGACTGGCGGACGCGGCTGCCGCTGGTGAAACGGCTGCTGCGGCGCCACGACCCGGACCTGCTCGGCGTGCAGGAGGCCAAGTGGCCGCAGATGCGGGATCTGGAACGGGCGCTTCCGGGGCACCGGTGGATCGGCATGGGCCTGCGCGGCGGGACACGGGACCAGTTCGTCGCCGTCTTCTACAGGGCCGACCGGTTCGAGCTCTTGGACTTCGACCACTTCTGGCTGTCCGACACGCCGCACGTCATCGGGTCGGCGACGTGGGGCAACCGGTACGTGCGGATGGCGACCTGGGTCAAGCTGCGCGACCGTCGGACGGGCACGGTGCTCTACCAGCTCAACACGCACTTCGACCACGAGTCGGAGCGCGCTCGGGAGAAGAGCGCCGAGCTGGTCCTGAAAAGGGTGCGCGGATTCCAGCCGGGCGTCCCGGTGCTCGTCACCGGGGATTTCAACGACACGGCCGGAGACTCGCGGGCGTACTCGATCCTCACCGGCGCGGACGCGTTGCAGGACACGTGGGTGACGGCCCGTCGGCGCAGTACGCAATACAAGACGGACGCGCGCTGGAAGCCGCCGGTGCCGGGCGGCAGACGGGTCGACTGGATTCTGGCGCGGGGACGGGTCGAGACGCTGTGGAGCGAAATCGATCCCTGGCACTCCGGCGGCGTGTATCCGTCGGACCATTTCCCCGTCATCGCGCATGTACGGTTCGGTCCGGCCGCGGCGCGGTGAACCGCGCGAACGGCGCAGCCGGGCCGCCCGAAGGGAGCGCGGCGCGCAGAGGGCCGCTGGGAAACGTGAGTGTGCACTGCGGAGGTCAGCGTGTTCGCTGTCGCCCTGGGAGACGGCGCGGAGTTGCGCCCGCTGGAGCCGTGGCAGGCGGAGGAGTTCCTCGCGCACGGCGAGCGGGCGCGTCCGGACATCGTCGACTGGATCCCCTGGGCCGCGCGGGTGAGGGACGTCGAATCCGCCCGGGCGTTCCTGCGCGCCTACGCCGACCGGCAGGCCGCTGACAAGGGCCGCCTCTACGGGATCTGGGTGGACGGCGTGCTGCGGGGCGGCACCGCGTTCCGGACGTTCGACGTGCAGGCGGGCGTCTGCGAGATCGGGGTCTGGCTGGAGGCCGCGGCGCGGGGCCGCGGCCTGGTCACCCGCGCCGTCCGGCACATGATCGACTGGGCGGTGGGGGAGCGCGGCATGACGCGCGTGGAGTGGCGGTGCGCGCCCGACAACACGCGCAGCCAGGCCGTCGCCAAGCGGCTCGGCATGCGCTACGAGGGGACGCGGCGGCGCGCGTTCCTCGTCAACGGAGAACGCCGGGACGAGCAGATCTGGTCGCTGCTCGCCGAGGAGTGGACGGCGGCGAACAAGGCGGAAGCCTAGGGCGCCGTGCGGGTCGCGCCGGCCGGGAGCCGGGCGCCCGTGATCAGCTCGTGCAGGCGGTCGGCCATGGCCGCGCCGAAGGCGGGGTCGTTGAGGTGGGTGTCCAGCTCGACGATCTCCACGGCGGAGCCGCGCAGGCCGTCGCGCACCGCGTCGAACAGCACGGCGTCGGTGGACGGCGAGTGGTACGGCCCGCCGGGGCCGCTCAGCGTGGACAGGCCGCGCAGCGGCAGGAACAGCGAGGTCGGGCCGGCGGCCCCGCGGAGCCTGGCCGCGACGCGGCGGCCCAGCTCGGCGCACTCCTGCGGGGTCGTGCGGATCACCGTGACCGACGGGTTGTGCACGTGGACGTGCCGGTCCCGGAACCGCTCCGGCACCCGCGGTCCGAACTTGGCCATGTCGAGGGCGCCCAGGCTCACCACCTGCGGCAGGCCGTGGCGGCCCGCGCCGCGCAGCCGGTCCGGACCGGCCGCGCCGACGCCCCCGACCAGCTCGGTCGACAGCTCCAGCAGCGTGGCGTCCAGGACGCCCGCGAACGCGCCGCCGCCGGTCATCTCCTCGAACGAGCGCCCGCCCGCGCCCGTGGCGTGGAACACCAGCGTCTCGTAGCCGAGGTCGGCGAGGCGGCGTGCGGCGGCGCGCACGCCCGGGGTCGTGACGCCCGCCATCGTCGCGCCGATCAGCGGCCGGTCGTCCGGCGGGGCGGGCCGGCCCGCGGCGAAGCCCGCCGCCATCCCCGAGATCGCGTCGGCGGCGTTGGCGAGGATCGGCAGGGAGACGCGGTTCAGCCCGGCCACGTCCACGACCGTGTACATCAGCGTCAGGTCCGAGCCGCCGACGTAGGGGGACACGTCGCCCGACGCCATGCTCGACACCAGCAGCTTCGGCACGCCCAGCGGCAGCGCCCGCATCGCCGCGGCGGAGATCGACGAGTTGCCGCTGCCGCCGACCGACGCCACGCCGTGCAGCCGGCCCTCCTCGTACAGGCGCGTCACGATCCGGGCGGCGCCGCGCGCCATCGCCGCCACGGCCACGCCGCGGTCGCCCTGCGCGCGCAGCTCGGCCAGGGTGGTGCCGGCGGCGCGGGCGACCTCCTCGCGCGGGACGTCGGCGACGGTCTGCGGTTCGTCCAGGACCCCGGTGTCGACGAGGATCACCGCGTTGCCCAGCCGGACGAGCCGCTCCCGCAGCCACGCGTGCTCGGCGCCCTTGGTGTCCAGCGTCCCGAGAAGTACGACGGTCGGCATGCACGCCACTGTCCAGAAGCGGCGCCCCGGCCCGCAAGGCGCGCGCCGCGATCGGTCAGGGCGGCGGCACCGGCAGGGGACGGTCGAGCGCGGTCAGGGTCAGCAGCACCAGCGCCGCCGTCCAGCCCAGCGGCGCCACCCCGGCCTGGCGTCCCTTGGCGTCCACCTTCTCCGGCAGCGCGCCCAGCGACGTGCGGTGCCGGGCCAGCCAGTCCAGGCGCGCCCGGGCCTCGTCCGTGCGGCCCGCCGACGCGGCGGCCAGCGCGAACATCGCCGTCTCCGGCGTCCACGCCACGGTCCGGTTGCCCGCCCACTTCTCGCCGGGCAGGACGCCGCCGTTCGGCAGCCTGAGCCGCGCGGCCGCGTTCAGCACCGCCGCGTCCACGCCCGGGTCCTGCGGCGCGAACGGCGGCGCGACGAAGGTCACGGAGGTGTCCATGCGGCCGCCGCGTATCGGCGACCGCGGATAGCCGTAGGGGGCGAACCGCCGCGCCACCGCGTCCGACAGCCGCCGCGCGGCCTCCTGCCAGCGCAGCTCCCGCTGCTCGTCGCCGCGCTCGCGCGCCAGGGCGGCCGCCGCGCGCAGCCCCGCCAGCATCGGCCCGACCACGCCCAGGGTGGGGCTGTCGGGGTCCTGTTCGGTGCTCGGCGAGCGCTCGAAGTAGTCCGACGACGGCGGGGGCAGGCCCTCAGAGTCGAGCGACCGCGCCATCCGGTCGGCGGCGCGCGCCACCATCCGCCACAGCTCCGGCTGCCGTCCCGTCCGGGCCGGGTCCTGCGTGTGGACGAGCCAGCTCGCCCACACGACCCAGCCCAGCGAGTCCAGCTGCGGGGCGCGGCCGTCGGTGACCGCGCGGCCGTCGGGGTGGTACCGGGCGGCCCACCGGCCGTCGTCGGTCTGCACGCTCTCCAGGAACCGCAGCACCTGCCGCGCCTCGTGGGCGTGGCCGGTGACGGCGAACGCCGCCGCCGCGAACGCCGCGTCCCGGGGCCAGGCGTACCGCCACGGCCCGTACCAGGACGCGAGCGACGCCCCGTTGGGACGGGTCAGCAGCCGCAGGTCGAGCAGCGCCCGCTCGGCCATCTCCCGGTCGAGCGGCGTCCGCCCCGGGACCGTGCCGCGGGCCAGCCACCGCCGGTCGGACCGCACGGCCTGCGCCACCCGCGGATCGGACGCCGGGACCGTGACGGCCGTCTCGCCGCCGAGCGGCACGAGCCGCACCCGGCCGTCCCGCAGCAGCACCACCGAGCTGCCCGGCAGGTACGCGGCGCCGTCCTCGTCGTCGGGGTTCAGCGGCACCCCGGCGAACGGCCATCCGCCGCCGCCCACGAGCCCCGGGCTGTGCCACCCGGGTCCGGCCGCGCTGGGCATGCGCGCCCCGCAGGTGGCCGCCAGCCCCGCGACGAGCAGCATCGCCACCGCGCGCCGCACCTTGCGCGGACCGCCGGCCCGCGCAACCCCCTGCTGGTCCTCGGCCACCGCCCCTTCTCCCCTTCTTCACCCCGCGTCAAAGCAAGGCGAAGCCAAGTACACCAAAGGAGACGCCCGCGATTCACCTCCCGTAGGGCGAAAGCGACATCCTTCTCAGGTGCCATTTCCGTCACGGCAGGGGACGGCGACCACACACCCGCGCTGATCAGGGCGGACGTCCCGCTCGCGAACACCGCCCGGGACGTGTCACCATGGCGGAGATCCCGTGCAGAGGCTTCCCCCTGTCGTCCGGTCACTCTTTGTGAGGGGCTAGGCTGCATCGACGGAGCGGACCGCAGGGTGTGGCGGCCGCACGGACCCCCGTGTTCACACCCCCACTCGCGCGGTCATCAGCTGTCGATCCGTAACAAGGGACGCCTCGTGGACCTGTTCGAACATCAGGCGAAGGAGCTCTTCGCCGAGTACGGGGTACCGGTGCCTACCGGCAAGGTCGCCCATACTCCTCAGGAAGCCCGGGCCGCCGCGGAGGAGCTGTTCGCCGCGGGGGCCTCGAAGGTCGTCGTCAAGGCCCAGGTGAAGACCGGTGGTCGCGGCAAGGCGGGCGGCGTGAAGCTGGCCGACACCGCCGACGAGGCCGAAGCCCTGGCCGACCAGATCCTCGGCATGGACATCAAGGGCCACATGGTCCACAAGGTCCTCGTCGAGGAGGGCAGCGCGATCGCGCAGGAGTACTACTTCTCCTTCCTGCTCGACCGCGCCAACCGCACCTTCCTGTCGATCTGCTCCGCCGAGGGCGGCATGGAGATCGAGGAGGTCGCCGCGACCAAGCCCGAGGCCGTGGCCAAGGTGCCGGTGTCGGCGCTGGAGGGCGTCGACCGCGCCAAGGCCCTGGAGATCGCCCGGGCGGGCAAGCTGCCGCCCGAGGCGCAGGAGGGCGCGGCCACGCTCATCGAGCGGCTGTGGGCGGTGTTCGTCGACGAGGACGCCACCCTGGTCGAGGTCAACCCGATGATCCTGACCACCGACGGGCAGGTGAAGGCGCTCGACGGCAAGGTCACCCTCGACGACAACGCCGCGTTCCGCCAGCCCGAGCACGAGGCCCTGGAGGACAAGGCGACGACCGACCCGCTGGAGGCGCGCGCCAAGGCCAAGGACCTCAACTACGTGAAGCTGGACGGCACCGTCGGCGTCATCGGCAACGGCGCCGGCCTGGTCATGTCCACGCTGGACGTCGTCGCCTACGCGGGCGAGCAGTTCGGCGGGCAGAAGCCGGCCAACTTCCTGGACATCGGCGGCGGCGCCTCCGCCGACGTGATGGCCAACGGCCTGGAGATCGTGCTGTCGGACCCCGACGTCAAGGCCGTCTTCGTCAACGTGTTCGGCGGCATCACGGCCTGCGACGCCGTCGCCAACGGCATCGTGTCCGCGTACAAGCTGCTGGCCGAGCGCGGCGAGAGCGTCGACCGGCCGCTGGTGGTCCGGCTCGACGGCAACAACGCCGAGCTGGGCCGCAAGATCCTCAGCGACGCGGCGCTGCCCGGCGTCGAGCAGGTCGAGACCATGGACGACGCGGCCCGGCGCGCCGCGGAACTCGCTGCGGCAGGTGCATGAGCATGGCCATCTGGTTGACCGAGAACAGCAAGATCATCGTGCAGGGCATGACCGGCTCGGAGGGCATGAAGCACTCCCGCCGGATGCTCGCCGCGGGCGCCAAGGTCGTCGGCGGCGTCAACGCCCGCAAGGCCGGGCAGCGCGTCGACTTCGACGGCACCGTGCTGCCGGTGTTCGGCACCGTGCGGGAGGCCATGGCCGAGACCGGCGCCGACGTGTCGGTGGTGTTCGTCCCGCCGAAGTTCACCAAGGACGCCGTGGTCGAGGCGATCGACGCGGAGATCCCGCTGTGCGTGGTGATCACCGAGGGCATCCCGGTGCACGACACCGCCCACTTCTGGGCCTACGCCGGGTCCAAGGGCAACAAGACCCGCATCATCGGCCCCAACTGCCCCGGGATCGCGTCCCCCGGCAAGTCCAACGCGGGCATCATCCCCGCCGACATCACCTCGCCCGGCCGCATCGGGCTGGTGTCCAAGTCGGGCACGCTGACGTACCAGATGATGTACGAGCTGCGCGACATCGGCTTCTCCACCTGCGTCGGCATCGGCGGCGACCCGGTGATCGGCACCACCCACATCGACGCGCTGCAGGCGTTCCAGGACGACCCCGAGACCGACGCCATCGTCATGATCGGTGAGATCGGCGGGGACGCCGAGGAGCGCGCCGCCGCCTACATCGAGCAGCACATCACCAAGCCGGTCGTCGGCTACGTCGCCGGGTTCACCGCCCCCGAGGGCAAGACGATGGGCCACGCCGGCGCGATCGTGTCCGGCTCGGCGGGCACCGCGCAGGCCAAGAAGGAGGCGCTGGAGAAGGTCGGCGTCCGCGTCGGCAAGACCCCCAGCGAGACCGCCCGCATCATGCGGGAGATCATGCAGAACCTCTGACGGCGCGTCCGTCGGATTCGCGGAAGACGCCCGTGCCGCCCGCGCGGCGGCCCGGGCGTCTTCCGTTCTCCGGCGCCTCGCCGTCGCCGCCGCGGTCCTGTCGGCGGCCCTCCGGCAGAGTGGGCGCCGTGGACCGAGACGACTTCTGGCGGCTCGTCGAGGACGCCCGCGCCGCCGTCCCCGACCCGGCCGGCGCCGACGCGGTCGCCGCCGAGGCCGCCGCCCTGCCGGCCGAACGCCCGCGCGAGCAGATCGTCGCCGCCCAGCGGGTGATCTGGCAGCTCATGGCCGACTCCTACCGGACGGACCCGTGGGCCGCGGCGTACCACATCAACGGCGGCTGCTCCGACGACGGGTTCGACTACTTCCGCGGCCGGCTGATCCTGCAGGGCCGTGCGGTGTTCGAACGCGCCGTCGCCGACCCCGACTCCCTCGCCGACCTGCCCGCCGTACGGGCCGCCGCGCAGACCGGCGAGGAACTGGAGTCCGAGGCGGCGCTCGGCATCGCCTGGACGCCCACCGCAGCGCGACCGGCGAGAACCTCCTGGCCGGCTCGTTCAGAATCCGCTTCCCCCAGCGCGCCCCCAGGTGGGACTTCGAGAAGGACTTCGATAAGGACAGGGCCGAGACGCGGCGCCGCCTGCCCCGCCTCTGGGCGCTGTACGAGCGGCACGACGCCTGACCTCGCCCTGTACCGACCTCGCCCCGTACCAATCCGCAGCAAGGCGACACGCCGGACGAGGCGGAGGCCCCGATTGCGCGGGCGCAGGGTGCCAGCATGGACGCCGTGAGCGATGTGAGCCCGGGATCCAGCGCGACCTCACCGCCTCCCGAACGGCCGAGGGCGTCGGCGGCGTCCGGCCGGGCGGCCCCGACCGGAGCCGCCGCGACGGCCCGTCCGCTGTACGTGACGGGGCTCGTCGGAGCCCTGTGGTGCATCGGCATCGGGCTCGCCGTGCTCACCACCGTCACCCTCGTCGGCTGGATCGCCGCGCCGCGCACCGCGCTCGGCGCGGGCATGCCCGGCGTGTTCCGGACGGCGGTGACGTTCTGGCTGGTGTCCCACCACGCCGGGTTCTCCCTCGAGCACGGCCGCGTCGGGCTGCTGCCGCTCGGCCCGCTCGTCATCCCCGGGGCGCTGCTGTACCGCAGCGGCGGCTGGATGATCCGGGTCGGCGGCATGCGGCGCCGGCCGCGGGCCGCGGTCGCGCGGGTCTCGGTCGCGCTGGCCGTCCCGTACGCGCTGCTCGCGGGCCTGCTCGCGCTGGCCGCCAGCGCGCCGGTCATCACCCCGTCCGCGTGGCAGGCCGTGGTGGCCTGCTTCGTGGTCGCCCTCGTCGCGGGCGGCCTGGGCGCGGCGCGGTCCGTCGTCGCCCACATCGCCGCGGGCCGCCGGGTGCGCTCCGGGCTCGGCGCGCTGCTGCGGCTGCTGCCCGAACGGGCCGGATCGCTGGTGATCGGCGTCGCGGGCGCGCTCGCCGTCCTGCTGGCCTCCGGGGCCGTCCTGGTCGGCGCCTCCCTCGCCGCGCACGTGCGGGAGGCGACCCGGCTGTACGACATGCTCGCCCCGGGCATCGTCGGCGGCGTGCTGCTCCTGCTCATCGAGCTGGCGTTCCTGCCGAACGCGGTGATCTGGGGGATGTCCTACGCCGTCGGCCCGGGGTTCTCCGTCGGCGCGGGCACCAGCGTGTCGCCGACCGGCGTGTTCCTCGACGTCGTCCCCGCGTTCCCGCCACTGGCGGCGCTGCCCGAGCCGGGACCGGCGCCGCTGGCGTCCCTGCCGGCGCTGATCGCCCCGTTCGCCGCGGGCGCCGTCGGCGGAGTGCTCATGGTGCGGTCCATGCCCAGCCGGGCGTCCGAGACGGCGCCGCTGTGGGGCTTCCTCACCGGTGCGCTGACCGGCGGGGTCGCGGCGCTGCTGGCGGCGCTGTCGGGCGGCCCGATCGGCGGCGGGCGGATGGCCACCGTCGGCCCCTCGCCCTGGCGGGTCGGCCTGCTGGCGGCCCTGGAGGTCGGCATCTCGGCGGCGATCGCGGCGTGGGCGGCGAACGCGCTGATCCTGCGCCGGTCCGAGGAGGCGCCGTCCGAGCGCGCCGCGCGGCGCCGCAGGACCAAGGCCCGCCCCAAACCGCTCAAGCGCGTCAAGCGGCGCAGGCCCGAACCGGTCCTCGCCGAACCCGCCGCCCAGGCCGCGCCGACGCCGCCGGAGCCGGCGGCCGCACCGCCCGCGGCGGCCCCGCGGCCCGGTGCCGCGCCGGAGCCCCCGGTGCCGCCGCACGGCCCCGATCCGCTGGAGTTCGAGGAGGCCGAACCCGTCCTCGCGCCGCGCCGCACGGCGCGCAGCCGGCCGGGCGCCGTCGATCCGCTGCCCGGCCTGGTCGACCTGGTCGACGAGCCTGACCCGGGGCCGCCGCCCGCCGCCGCGGCCGAGCCCGCCGAGGCCGAGCCGGCCGCGGAGCCCTACGCGCCCGAGCCCAGGAGCCCGGAACCCGACCGTCCGCGCTCCCGGGACGGCGGCGCGTCCGAGCCGCGGGAACGCACCGAGAACCGCGGCGGCGCCATCTACGTGCTCAAGGACGACGTGCTCAAGGACGACGCCGACACCGACCGCTAGCCGGGCCGGCTAGCGGACGGACCGCGACATGCTGCCCTCGGGCAGGTTGAGCTTTTCTTCGATCTTCGGGAAGTAGCGGTCGCGGCAGGCCTTCTCGTCGATGGTGGTGTTGGCGGTGTCCATGCACTTCCGGTAGCCGTCCAGCTCCGGCAACAGCACCATCGAGACCGCCAGCGCGGCGCCCGCCATCACGAGCCCGACCGCGCCGAGCACCATGCCCGGGCCCGCCCCGGGCGCGAGCCCGTTCTGCTGCCGCGCCCGCCGCCGGGCCCGCGCGCCCACCACGAGCGACGCGACGCCCAGCACCAGCCCCAGCGGGTAGAAGGGGAGCGCCAGCGCCAACGCGCCGACGCCGAGCCACAGCGCCCGCCAGCCGGTGCGGTCCACAGGACCGGTCACGGGGGGAGGGCCCATCGGCGGAGGAACCATCGGCGGAGGGGCCATGGGCGGCGGCGCAGGGTGGCCGCCGGGGGCGGCGTCGTCGCCGGGGTTCCGGCCGGTGTCCTGGCGAGGGGCGGTGCCGCCCTCGCCCTGGCCCGGCTGCTCACTCACGTTCATCCTCCTGGTGCCGCTGAGGTCCGGTGCGGATTAGGGGCGCGCCGAGCGCGACCGATAGGCTTCGTGCAGGGCGGTCAGTGCCCCGGACACTGCCGCGCAGGTCCGTTCACCCAACGTTCGTTTCAGGGAGTCATGGTGTCCGCCCGGCTCGTCGTCCTCGTCTCCGGCGCGGGGACCAACCTACAGGCCCTGCTCGACGCGTGCGCAGATCCAGCCTACGGGGCCCGGGTGGTGGCCGTGGGCTCCGACCGCGACGGGATCGGCGGCCTGGAACGCGCCGAACGCGCCGGACTGCCGACGTTCACCGTCCGCGTCGGCGACTTCCCCGACCGCGCCCAGTGGGACGCCGCGTTCGCCGAGGCCGTCGCCGAGCACGAGCCGGACCTGGTGGTCTCCGCCGGGTTCATGAAGATCCTCGGCCCCCGGTACCTGGAGCGGTTCGGCGGCCGCACCATCAACACCCATCCCGCGCTGCTGCCCGCCTTCCCCGGGGCGCACGCCGTCCGCGACGCCCTGGCGTACGGGGTGAAGGTGACGGGCTGTACCGTTCACTTCGTCGACGAAGGCGTGGACACCGGACCCGTCATCGCCCAGGAGGCCGTCCGGGTCGGCTGGCATGACGACGAGGAAACCCTGCACGAGCGGATCAAGCAGGTGGAGCGCAGGCTTCTGGTCGAGGTCGTGGGCCGCCTGGCCCGCGACGGCTGGACCCAGAAGGGCAGGCGGGTCTCCATGAAGTGCAGGACCTGCAACACGTCCGTAGGCGGAGACGAGGGGAGCTCGACCGGTGAGTCGGGTCGCGAGTGAATCCGGGGGGACGGCCTCCCAGACCCCCGCGAGGGTGCCGATCAAGCGCGCGCTGATCAGTGTGTACGACAAGACGGGGCTGGAGGAGCTGGCCCGCGGGCTGCACGAGGCCGGGGTGGAGATCGTCTCCACCGGCTCCACGGCGGCGCGGATCGCCGCCGCGGGCGTGCCCGTGATGAAGGTCGAAAAGCTCACCGGGTTCCCCGAGTGCCTGGACGGGCGGGTCAAGACCCTGCACCCCAAGGTGCACGCCGGGCTGCTGGCCGACCGCCGCAAGGAGGACCACATCCAGCAGCTCGACGACCTGAACATCGAGCCGTTCGACCTGGCCGTGGTGAACCTGTACCCGTTCGCCGACACGGTCGCCTCGGGCGCCCAGCCGGACGAGTGCGTCGAGCAGATCGACATCGGCGGCCCCACGATGGTGCGCGCCGCCGCCAAGAACCACGCCAGCGTCGCCGTCGTCGTCGACCCGTCGGCGTACGGCGAGGTGCTGGCGGCCGTGGCCGCGGGCGGCTTCACGCTGGAGGAGCGGCGCCGCCTGGCCGCGCGGGCGTTCGCGCACACCGCCGCCTACGACGTGGCGGTCGCCTCGTGGTTCGCCGGCCCGTACGCGGCCGGCGGCGACGCCGAGCGGCCGGACTGGCCGGAGTTCGTCGGCGCCGCGTGGGAGCGCAAGGCCGTCCTGCGGTACGGGGAGAACCCGCACCAGCGCGCCGCGCTCTACACGGCCGCCGGGTCGTCCGCGCGGGGCGGCGGGCTGGCGGGCGCCGAGCAGCTGCACGGCAAGGAGATGTCGTACAACAACTACGTCGACGCCGACGCCGCCCGCCGGGCCGCCTACGACTTCGCCGAGCCCGCCGTGGCGATCATCAAGCACGCCAACCCGTGCGGCATCGCGGTCGGCGCGGACGTGGCCGAGGCGCACCGCAAGGCGCACGCCTGCGACCCGGTGTCGGCGTACGGCGGGGTGATCGCCGTCAACCGCCCGGTGACCGCCGCCATGGCCGAGCAGGTCGCCGACGTGTTCACCGAGGTGATCGTGGCGCCGGACTTCGACGACGACGCCCTGGAGATCCTCACCCGCAAGAAGAACATCCGGCTGCTGCGCTGCCCCGAGGGCCCGGCGGAGGCGACCGAGTACCGGCGCATCGACGGCGGGGTCCTGCTGCAGAGCGTCGACAAGGTGGACGCCCCCGGCGACGACCCGGCGAACTGGGAGCTGAAGGCCGGTTCGCCCGCCGACGAGGCCACGCTGCGCGACCTGGCGTTCGCGTGGAAGGCGTGCCGCTCGGTCAAGTCCAACGCGATCCTGCTCGCCGCCGACGGCGCCACCGTCGGGGTGGGCATGGGCCAGGTCAACCGGGTCGACTCGGCCCGGCTGGCGGTGTCGCGGGCCGGCGATCGGGCCGCCTCGGCGGTCGGCGCGTCCGACGCCTACTTCCCCTTCCCCGACGGGCTGCAGGTGCTGGCCGAGGCGGGGGTGCGGGCGATCGTCGAGCCGGGCGGGTCGATCCGCGACGAGGAAGTGATCTCCGCCGCCAAGGACGCGGGCGTCACCCTCTACTTCACCGGCGTCCGCCACTTCTTCCACTGACGCGCACCCCTTTCTCCGGGACCTGCGTTTCACGGACGCGGCGCCGACGCGCCTTCCGGCGCCCCGGTGCGCGGCACCGGGGCGCCGGCGTCCGTCTCCACGGCCGCGCCGTCTGGCCAGGGCATTCGTGCGGGGTTGGTAGCCTCGCCGTCGGTCGCGCCCGTGGACCGCGCCGTCCGCGACGTCCGGCGCGCCCGTCCCCCGACCGCTGGTCCCCTGGAGGCGTCGATGGACTTCCTGGTGTCCCTGCTGGCGGGGATGATCGTGCAGACGACGTCCCTGTTCCTGGAGGCGCGGCAGCTGATCGGCCTGGCCGCGGCGACGCTGGCCGCCGTGCTGGCGGCCCAGCTCGGCTGGCACGGCACCGACCGCCTGATCGCCTGGCGCGGCGACGCCGACGAGGAGTGAGCGCCGCCCGTCCGCGCCGAACAGCGAACCGCCCCTCTCTCTCCGCGGCCCTTCCTGCCTGCCGCTTTCCGCGGCGCCGCCCGCGCCGCCCAGCGGCCTGCCGCCGCCGCGCGCGGCGCTAGCATGGCGGGGACGCGACTGGCGCGGTCAAGGTGGAGCGAACCACCGGGGAGCGAAGGACATCCGGACACCGCGCGCCTGGGTGTACCGGGACGGCAGCCGGGGAACCCGGGATGGGCCCGTCCACAGGACCCCGGCCTGACAGCGCGGAGGTGCGCATGACTGCACGGATCCTGGACGGCAAGGCGACGGCCGCGGAGATCAGGGCCGATCTGGCCAAGCGGGTGGAGGCGCTGCGCGAACGCGGAGTCCGCGTCGGGCTGGGCACCGTGCTGGTCGGCGACGACCCCGGCAGCAGCGCCTACGTGAACATGAAGCACCGCGACTGCGCCGAGGTGGGCATCGAGAGCATCCGCCGCGACCTGCCCGCCGACGCCTCCCAGGAGGACGTGGAGCGCGCCGTCGCGGAACTCAACGCCGACCCCGCCTGCACCGGGTACATCGTCCAGCTGCCGCTGCCCAAGGGCCTGGACGAGCACCGCGTCCTGGAGCTGATCGACCCGGCCAAGGACGCCGACGGGCTGCACCCGGTCAACCTCGGCCGGCTCGTGCTCATGCAGCCTGGCCCGCTGCCGTGCACCCCCAAGGGCATCGTGGAGCTGCTGCGCCGCTACGACGTGCCGCTGCGCGGCGCCGAGGTCGTCGTGGTCGGCCGCGGCATCACCGTCGGGCGCTCGCTCGGCCTGCTGCTCACCCGCCGCACCGAGAACGCCACCGTGACGTCCTGCCACACCGCCACCCGCGACCTGGCCGCGCACACCCGCCGGGCCGACATCGTGGTGGCGGCCGCCGGCGTCCCCGGCCTGATCACCGCCGACATGGTCAAGCCCGGCGCCGCCGTGCTGGACGTCGGCGTGTCCCGGGTGGACGGCAAGCTCACCGGCGACGTCGCCCCGGAGGTGCGGGAGGTCGCGGGCTGGCTCGCCCCCAACCCCGGCGGCGTCGGCCCCATGACGCGCGCCATGCTGCTCGCCAACGTCGTCGAGGCCGCCGAAGCCGCGGCCGGCGCCTGACCTCGGCGCCGGACGGCCGTCACACGCCCGTGACGGCGCCGGAAACGGCGGCCAAGGCTTCGGGAAGGGGTTCGCCCGTACGAGGCCGTGGCCGACGGCGCACGGCCCCGTACGGGCCCACCTCGCGCGCCGCTCCCCTGCATGCGCTGCCCACGGGGAGCGGCCGCACGCTCACCGCGTCAGATCAGCTCGCCCTGCGGCCCGCGGTGCCCGCCGGCGGGCGGCCGGGCGCGCCGAGGCGTCCCGGCGGATGGGGGGCGTGCCCGGCGCGGCGGACCTCCGCCGTCCGGGCGTCCATCGGCGTCCGGTTCTGCTGCTGCGGCACGTGCACCGGCGGCAGCGGGCGGACGAGCCCCATCGCGATGACCTCGTTGGCGAGGCGGGTGCGCCGGTTGGCGCCCTCGGGAATCCGGAACTTCTGGTAGAGCCGCAGCAGGTGCTGCTTCACCGCCGCCTCGGTGACGACCAGGTCGGCGGCGATCTCGCGGGCGGTGGCGGGCGCGACGAACGCCTCGTCCGACAGGGCGGGCCGGCACAGCGAGGTCAGCACGTCGACCTCCCGGCGGGTGAGCTCGGGGGCGACGGCGCGCCGCAGCTCGACGGCCGGGTCGACGTCCTCGCGGGGGATGCCCCCCATCCGGCAGCGCGCCGTGCCGAAGCTCACGACGTCGCCGTCCTCCAGTACGCGGCGGGCGATCGGGCGGCCGTTGACCCGGGTCCCGTTGCGGGACAGGCCCATGTCGACGACGTAGACGTACGGGCCGCGCCGAACGATCTCTGCGTGCAATCGGGACACACTCGGGTCGTCGAGGCGGATGTCGACTCCGCGCCCGCGCCCGACCGTCGTGACGTCGGGGCGCAGCGGCATGACCAGGCCGCTGTCCTCGATCCGCATGAACGGCCCCTCCACGGCAGTCCTCCCAGCTAGTTAGCGACCCCTGTCTGCCGGGTTACCCGGAGCGGGTAGCGCCACACCCTCCTACTGGTGAGTAGGACCTACGCCACAAGACTCGCGGCGCCCCACAGCGGTCAAGAAACCCCAGGTGTCACGGCCGCGCGACCGTCAATTTTCAACCTGCGAGCGGCAAAGCGGCGGAAAATGCCGTCGCAGACGGCCCTCTGCGCGAAAGGCGTTCGCGGGGCCGGACGCACCCCCCGGACGAAAATTCCAGCCGCTACGGTTGGGGGAACCAGACCTTTCGGTGAGGCCGGAGAGGGAGAAATGAGCGCGGAGCTGAGCCGGCGGCGCCGGCGGGCCCCCGGGGCGACGGGCGCGCGGGGCAACCGGCTGAGCAGGCTGCCGTACCTGCTGGTGCTGTGCGGCGTGGCCGGCGGGCTGGTGCTGTGCTCGATGGCCTACTTCCGCAAGGGCTCGATGCTGATCGCCGCCGCCCTGCTGTTCGGCGCGCTGGCCCGGGCGCTGCTGCCGGAGTCCCAGCTCGGGCTGCTGGCGGTGCGCAGCCGCTCGCTGGACTGCTGGACGCTGGTCGTCCTCGGCGAGCTGACCGCCTTCGCGGCGCTGAGCATCCCCCCGATGAACAAGGCGGGCCTGGCCGTGGCCGCCGCGTTCGGGGTGCTCGTCGGGCTGGCCGGGCTGGTGCGCGTCGTGCGGTACCTGTTCGTCGAGCGGCGCGGCGCCCACCGGCGCGGCGCGGACGACTCCGGCGGCGTCCCCGTTCATCCCATGTGATGCTTCATCCCATGTGATGCGGTTTGTGGGACAAGGGGGAGGTCTAGACCGGTACGGGCGGTCCGATAGCCTAGCCAGTTGAGCCTTACAAGGACTGCCGGCCGGTGTAGGAAGAGGGACAGCAACAGCATGCCCAAGATCAAAGTAGCGGGCCCGGTCGTCGAACTCGACGGCGACGAGATGACCAGGATCATCTGGCGCTTCATCAAGGACCAGCTGATCCTGCCCTACCTGGACGTGGACCTGAAGTACTACGACCTGGGGATCGAGAACCGGGACGCCACCGACGACCAGGTCACGGTCGACGCCGCCAACGCGATCAAGAAGTACGGCGTCGGCGTCAAGTGCGCCACGATCACTCCCGACGAGGCCCGCGTCGAGGAGTTCGGCCTGAAGAAGATGTGGCGCTCGCCCAACGGGACCATCCGCAACATCCTGGGCGGCGTGGTCTTCCGCGAGCCGATCGTGGTGTCCAACATTCCTCGCCTGGTGCCCGGCTGGACCAAGCCCATCGTCATCGGCCGTCACGCCCACGGCGACCAGTACCGCGCCTCCGACTTCGTCGTCCCCGGCCCCGGCACGGTGACGATCTCCTACGTCCCCGAGGACGGCGGCGAGCCCATCGAGATGGAGGTCGCCAAGTTCACCGGCGCCGGCGTCGCCATGGGCATGTACAACTTCGACGACTCGATCCGGGACTTCGCCCGCGCCACCATGCGCTACGCGCTGGACCGCGGCTACCCGCTGTACATGTCCACCAAGAACACGATCCTCAAGGCCTACGACGGCCGGTTCAAGGACCTGTTCGAGGAGATCTACGAGACCGAGTTCAAGGCCGAGTTCGAGGCCAAGGGCCTGACCTACGAGCACCGGCTGATCGACGACATGGTCGCCCAGGCGCTCAAGTGGGAGGGCGGCTTCGTCTGGGCCTGCAAGAACTACGACGGCGACGTCCAGTCCGACGTGGTGGCGCAGGGCTTCGGCTCCCTCGGCCTGATGACCTCGGTGCTGATGACCCCCGACGGCCGCACCGTCGAGGCCGAGGCCGCGCACGGCACCGTCACCCGCCACTACCGGCAGCACCAGCAGGGCAAGCCGACCTCGACCAACCCGATCGCGTCCATCTTCGCCTGGACGCGGGGCCTGGCCCACCGCGGCAAGCTGGACAACACCCCCGAGGTCATCGACTTCGCCCAGACGCTGGAGCGGGTCTGCATCGAGACCGTCGAGAACGGCCAGATGACCAAGGACCTGGCCCTGCT
The DNA here is from genome assembly GCA_003001795.1 of Actinomadura viridilutea. Lineage (GTDB taxonomy): Bacteria > Actinomycetota > Actinomycetes > Streptosporangiales > Streptosporangiaceae > Spirillospora > Spirillospora viridilutea. The sequence continues at coordinate 138,141 of PVNI01000011.1, forward strand.
CGTCGGCGGCGACACCAAGTGGCTGACGACGCAGGAGTTCCTCGAGGCCCTCGACACCAACCTGCAGAAGAAGCTCGCCCAGTGAGGTGACCGCAGGGCGTAGAGCACTGGCATAGGGCATGGGAAGGCCGTCCCGGGCAACCCGGGGCGGCCTTCCTGCATGACGCGGACCTGTATCACGCGGACGCGCTATGGGGGAGGGGGCCGCGCCGCCGGTGTGTGGGGACGGCGTGGACGGGTATGCGGGGTCGGTACCTGGCGGAGGTCGCGGAAGCCGCGCGCGGTAGCCTGACGGGCGGTATCTCGACAACGAGACAAACGGTGCGGCGGCCCGCCTCCGGGGCGCCGCGGCGGCGAACCACCGGAGGCCGACGGGCCCCGTCAGGTCACAGCAGGAGATGAGCGCATGACTCGCACCCCAGTCAACGTCACCGTCACCGGCGCCGCGGGCCAGATCGGTTACGCGCTGCTGTTCCGGATCGCGTCGGGGCAGCTGCTCGGCGCGGACGTCCCGGTACGCCTGAAGCTCCTGGAGATCCCGCAGGCGGTCAAGGCCGCCGAGGGCACCGCCATGGAGCTGGAGGACGCCGCCTTCCCGCTGCTGACCGGGATCGACATCTACGACGACCCGAACGCCGCGTTCGACGGGGCCAACGTCGCGCTGCTGGTCGGCGCGCGGCCGCGCACCAAGGGCATGGAGCGCGGCGACCTGCTGGAGGCCAACGGCGGCATCTTCAAGCCGCAGGGCCAGGCCATCAACGCCCACGCCGCCGACGACGTCAAGGTGCTCGTGGTCGGCAACCCGGCCAACACCAACGCGCTGATCGCCCAGCGGAACGCCCCGGACGTGCCCGCCGAGCGGTTCACCGCCATGACCCGCCTCGACCACAACCGCGCGCTGGCCCAGCTGGCCAAGAAGGCGGGCGTCTCCGTCGCCGACATCAAGAAGATGACGATCTGGGGCAACCACTCGGCCACCCAGTACCCGGACATCTTCCACGCCGAGATCGCCGGCAAGAACGCGTTCGAGACCGTCAACGACCGCGCGTGGGTGGAGAACGACTTCATCCCGACGGTCGCCAAGCGCGGCGCGGCGATCATCGAGGCGCGGGGGGCGTCCAGCGCCGCGTCCGCGGCGAGCGCGGCCATCGACCACGTCTACACCTGGGTGAACGGCACGCCGGAGGGCGACTGGACGTCCATGGCCGTGCCGTCGGACGGCTCCTACGGGGTGCCCGAGGGGCTCATCTCGTCGTTCCCGGTGACCTGCAAGGACGGCCGCTGGGAGATCGTCCAGGGCCTGGAGATCGACGACTTCTCCCGGGCCCGCATCGACGCCTCGGTCAAGGAGCTGGCGGACGAGCGGGACGCCGTGCGCAAGCTCGGCCTGATCTGACGCCGCGTCTCGAGACGCAGATCGCCGGGACGTCGCGTCCCTGCCAAGGCCCCGGACCGTCGCACCGGTCCGGGGCCTTTCGTCTGCCGCCGCAGCGATCGGCGAAAAATGTCGGAGGCGCACGCTTTCCTGCCGCTAAGGTGGCTGGCCGCGCCGCTTGGAGGACGACGGCGGCCGCAGGGCGAGCGACGGGAGGCGTGACGGGGTGGAGCAGGCGTTTCAAGTAGATCTGCGGGGCGTGGTCGACCTGCTCAGCCGCCATCTCTACTCCAGCCCCCGGGTGTACCTGCGGGAGCTGCTGCAGAACGCGGTCGACGCGATCACCGCGCGGGGCGGCGGAGGCGGCGCGGTGCGGATCGAGACCGGCGGCGGGCGGCTGCGCGTGCACGACGACGGCGTCGGGCTGACCGAGGACGAGGTGCACCGGCTGCTGGCCACGATCGGCCGGTCGTCCAAGCGGGACGAGCTGGGGTTCGCGCGGCACGACTTCCTGGGGCAGTTCGGCATCGGGCTGCTGTCGGCGTTCCTGGTGGCCGACGAGATCGAGGTGGAGACCCGCTCGGCCGCCGTCCCGGACGCGGCGCCGGTGCGGTGGACGGGCCTGGCCGACGGCCGCTACCGCGTCGAGCCGGGCGAGCGGGACGAGCCGGGCACGACGGTGACGCTGCGGCCCCGCCCGGGGACGGCCGACCTGCTGGAGCCGGCGGTGGTCGCGGAGCTGGCCCACACCTACGGGTCGCTGCTGCCGGTCCCGGTGACGGTCGACGGCGTGCAGATCACCGGGGACGGGCCGCCGTGGCTCGCGCCGCATCCCGATCCGGCGCGGCGGCGGCGCGCGCTGGACGCCTACTGCCGCGACCTGTTCGGCTTCGAGCCGTACGACGTGATCGACCTGGAGGCGCCCGAGGCGGGGCTGACGGGCGTGGCGTTCGTCCTGCCGCACGCGGTGGCGCCGACCGCCCGGGGCGCGCACCGGGTGTACCTGAAGCGCATGCTGCTGGCCGAGAACGTCGAGGGCCTGCTGCCCGACTGGGCGTTCTTCGTCCGGTGCGTGGTGGACGCGGGGGAACTGCGCCCCACCGCGAGCCGCGAGGCGCTGTACGAGGACGAGCTGCTGGAGTCGGCCCGGCAGGCGCTGGGCGAGCGGCTGCGGCAGTGGCTGGTGCGGCTCGCCGAGACCGACCCGGCGCGGCTGCGCGGCTTCCTGCGGCTGCACCACCTCGGCGTCAAGGCGATGGCGCTGCACGACGACGAGATGCTGCGGATCGTCGACCGGTGGCTGGAGTTCGAGACCTCGGCGGGCCCGATGACGCTGGCCGAGTTCCGCAGGCGGCACCCCCAGGGCCGCTTCGCCTCCACCGTGGAGGAGTTCCGGCGGCTGTCGGCGGTGGCGGGCGCGCAGGGCGTGGGGCTGGTCAACGCCGGCTACGTGCACGACACCGAGATCATCCGGCGGCTGCCGGACATCGACCCGGACGCGGTGCTGCGCCCCCTGGACCCGGCCGAGCTGACCACCCGCTTCGGCGTGCTCGACCCGGCGGCGGAGCTGGCGCTGCGGCCGTTCCTGGCCGCCGCGCAGCGCGCCCTAGACCCGCTCGGCTGCGAAGTGGTGATCCGCGACTTCGACCCGGCGTCGCTGCCCGCCCTGTACTTGACCAGCCGGTCCGCGCAGCACCGGCAGGAGATGGAGCAGGCCAGGGAGCTGGCCGACGATCTGTGGGCGGACGTGCTCGGCGCGCTCGACGACGCCGTCGCGGCGGACCGGCCGCAGCTCGTCCTCAACTACCGCAATCCGCTGACCAGGCGGATCACGGCGCTGGCGGCCGATGCGCCGTCCCCGTCGGGCGACGCGGCCCGCACCGGGGACGAGCTGGTCGGACTGGCCGTCCAAGGCCTGTACGGGCAGGCGCTGCTGCTCGGGCAGCATCCGCTGCGGCCCGTGGACACCGCGGTCCTGAACCGTTCGTTCCTCGGCCTGCTCGAGTGGGCCGTGCACCGGCCGCGGGCCGCCGAGGAGCCCCGACCCGGAGGCGGCGAATGAGCGTCGACGACGTCTACGACCTGATGGCGCGGGCGGGCGACCTGCCCTACGGAGAGGCCAAGACCGTGCTGGTCGAGGAGGCGCTGCGGCACGCCGAGGCGGCCGGGGACGACGAGCTGGCGTTCCGGGTGCGGATGTCGCTGACCGGCGCCTACCAGTACGGCGGCGAGCCGGCCAAGGCGTTCGCCACGTTCAGCCGGTGCCTGGCCGACCACGACCGCGACCCGGGCCGGTTCGGCAAGGGGGAGCGGCTGCTGTGGCACTTCAAGTGGATCATCAACTCGCTGACGCTGTTCCCGGAGATCCCGCTCGACCGCACGTACCGGCTGCTGGACGACATGGAGCGCCGCTACCGGGCCGGCGGGCACAGCCTGCAGGCGGTGTACCACTACCGCAACGTCGTGGCCCGGCACGTGGGCGACCATGAGGCCGCCGACGAGTGGTACGCCAAGTGGATCGCGGCGCCCCGCGACGACCTGTCGGACTGCGCGGGCTGCGACCCGACCGGCATGGCGGCGCACCTGAAGGCCCGCGGTCGCGACGAGGAGGCGCTGGCCGTCGCGGCGCCCGTGCTGAACGCCGAGCTGAACTGCACCGAGCAGCCGCAGGGCGTCCTGACCACGCTGCTGCCGGTCTTCCTGCGGACGGGCCGGACGGAGGAGGCGCGCGACGCGCACCGCCGCGCGTACCGGCTCATCCGGTCCAACCTGTCCGACCTGGCGGACATCGGCGACCACGTGTGGTTCTGCGCGGTGACCGGCAACGAGCCGCGCGGGCTGGAGATCGTCCAGCGGCACCTGGGGTGGCTGGACCGGGCGCCCAGCCCGTCCGCCGCCATGTGGTTCGCCGCGTCGGCCGCGCTGCTGCTGCGCCGCATGGAGGAGACGGGCGCCGGGGACGTGACGCTGCGCCGCCCCGACGGCGCCGGCGAGGTGACGGCCGCGCGGCTGCGGGGCGAGCTGGCCGCGCGCGCCCGTGAGATCGCGGCCCGGTTCGACGCCCGCAACGGCACGTCCCACCAGGGCGACCAGGTCGAGCGGCTGCTGGCCCACGAGCCGGTCGTCGACCATCTCCCGCTGACCCCGCACGCCCCCCGGCGTCCCGCGCAGGTCCCGGCGCCGCCCCCGCGGCAGGAACCGGACGGGCCGGTCCGCGACCTGTCGGAGGTGACCGACCTCGACGCGCTGCTGGACATCGCCGACGAGTGCCGGTCCGCCTTCGACGAGAACGGCGCGTTGGCGGCGTGGCGGCGGTTCGACGAGGCGGCGGGCGACCGCCCGCTGACCGCGCTGCAGGCCGCGCGCCGCGCCGACGGGCGCGGCGTGGAAATGCTCGTGAACGGCGACCCCGACGCCGCGCTGGCGGAGTGGCGGCGGGCGGAGGCGCTGTACGCCGAGGCGGGCAACGCGGTGCGCGAGCACGCCGTGCGCAGTCGAATCGGCTCGATCCTGTTCGAGACGGGCGCCCGCGAGGAGGGCATGGCGCTGATGGAGGCGGCCGTCGCGTACCTCGACGAGCACGACGCGGGGTCGACGCGCGTATCCGGCGCCCGGATGCGCCTCGCCGACGCGCTGGTGAAGCAGGGGCGCGGGGAGGACGGCCTGGCCGCGCTGGACGGGCTGGCGCCGGACCGGCCGCGCGACGCCGCCGAGCTGGACATCATGCGGGGGCGCGTGCTCGACGGCCTGGGCCGGACCGCCGACGCCGCCGCGGCGCTGCGCCGCGCCTGCGACGGCTTCCGGACGTGCGGCGAACCGGCGCGTCTGGCCCAGGCGGCGCTGCTGCTGGGCCACGCCCAGGCGGACGGCGCCGCTGCCCTGGAGGCGTTCGACGAGGCCGTGGCGAACGCGGCGGCCGGACCGCCCGGCCTGCTGCCCACCGCGCATGCCTCGCGCGGCTCCCTGCTGCTGGCGCAGGATCGCGCCGCCGACGCGGTCCCCGACCTGGAGGAGGCGGCGGCCGGGTTCACCGCGCTCGGCATGCAGCCGCAGGCGGCCTACGCGCGCACCGAACTCGCCACCGCGTACCTGGCGGTGGGACGGCACTTCGACGCGGCCGAGGCCGCCGAGGAGGCCGTGCCCGTGCTCGCGCAGCTGGGCGACGCGAAAGCCGACCGCCGCTGCCGGTACGTCCTCGCGCAGGCCCAGCGCGGGCTCGGCGAGCAGCAGGCCGCCGACACGTTCGCGGGGCTCGCCGCCGACGAAGACGACCCGGGCGCGGCCGCGTGGCTGCTGGAGCAGGCCGCCGACGTGCTCACCGACCTGGACCGGGACGCCCTGGCCGCCGACCGGTACGCCGAGGCCGCCGACGCGTTCGCCGAGGCCGGCGACCCGTTCGGCGCGGTGCGCTGCCGCCGCCGCGGGGCCATGTGCCGCGCGTGGGGCGGCGACGCCGCCCGCGCCCTGGAGGAGATGGCGGCCGCCCGCGAGGCGCTCGGCCGGCTGCCGGCGGACGGGCCCGAGGCCGCGGTGGCCTGGGAGACGGCGGCGCTGTGCTACGACGAGGCCCGCCTGCTGGCGAACGAGGGACGGCTGGACGAGGCTCTGGAGCCGGCGAGCCGGGCCGCCGACGGCTTCGCGTCGCTGGGCGAGGACGACGCGGCGCAGGCCGCGGCCCGCCTGCGCGACGAGATCCGGCAGCGGCTCTGAACCGCCCCGAGCAGGGGGCCGCCCCGGGCGGCCCCCGGACGCGGCGTCAGAGCAGCCGGCGGGCGCCGTCGGCGGGAACGGCGGTGAGGAACCGCGGCTCTTCCCATTCGCGCCGCCGGTACGCGGCGCGAATGGCCTCGCTCACCTGGTCGACGCGGTCGGCGGGGGTGAGCACGATCGCCGAGCCGCCGAACCCGCCGCCGACCATGCGGCCGCCGCGCGCGCCGGCCCGCTGCGCCTCCTCGACCGCGACGTCCGCGCCCGGCCAGGAGACCTCGAACTGGTCGCGCAGCGAGATGTGCGAGGCGGTCAGCAGGGCGCCCAGCTCGGCGGCCGCGCCCGCCCGCAGCAGCCCCACGGCCGCCTCCACGCGGTGGTTCTCGGTCACCACGTGCTGCACGCGGCGGCGCAGCACCGGGTCGTCCAGCGCGTCCAGCGCGGAGGGCAGGTCCTTGACGTCGCGCAGCGCGGGCACCCCGAGCGCCTCGGCCGCCCGCTCGCATTCGGCGCGGCGCCGCCCGTAGTCGCCGTCGACCAGCTCGTGCCGCATGCGGGTGTCGACGATGAGCAGGCTCAGCCCGGCGTCCGCCAACGGCAGCGGCACCTGCGTGGACAGGCCGCTGCGGCAGTCCAGCATGAGCGCGTGGCCCGCGGTGCACAGCAGGGACGCCGACTGGTCCATGATCCCGCAGGGCATGCCGACGTACTCGTGCTCGGCGCGCTGCGCCAGCCGCGCCAGCTCCCGCCGGCCCGCCGCGCCCAGCAGGCCGTCCGCCCCGTACAGCTCGCACAGCGCCAGCGCCGTGGCGCATTCCAGCGCGGCCGACGAGGACAGTCCCGCGCCCTGCGGCAGGTCCGCGTCGATCAGCAGGGACGCCCCGCCGATCCGGCCGTCCGGGACGTGCTCGCGCAGCACCCACGCCGTCCCGGCCGGATAGGCCGCCCAGCGCTCCCGCTGCGGCGCCGTCTCCCGCCAGCGCCGCGCCTCGGGCGCCCGCGGGTCGACCGGCACGGCGACGCCGGCTCCCGCGGCCTGCAGCGACCGCACCTCCAGCACGCCGTCGTCGCGGCGCGCCGCCGCCACCGACACCCCCTGCGGCACCGCGAACGGCAGGACGAACCCGTCGTTGTAGTCGGTGTGCTCGCCGATCACGTTGATGCGTCCGGGGGCGCGCCACACGCCCTCCGCGGGCCGCCCGTACGCCTCGGCGAACGCGGCGGCCAGCGCGCGCGGGTCCGCGGAGGTCACCGGGCCCTCCGGGCGAACTCCCACGCGTCGGCGACCATGGCCCGCAGGTCCCGCTCGGGCTTCCAGCCGAGCTGCGACCTGATCTTCTCCGACGACGCCACGAGCACGGCCGGGTCGCCGGGGCGGCGCGGATGCGGCTCCGCCGGGATCGGATGGCCGGTGACCTCCCGGCACACTTCGATCACCTCGCGGACGGAGAACCCGTTGCCGTTGCCCAGGTTGAAGATCTGGTGGACGCCCGGCTCGCAGGCGTCCAGCGCCAGCAGGTGCGCCGCGCCGAGGTCGACCACGTGGATGTAGTCGCGCACGCAGGTGCCGTCGGGGGTGGGGTAGTCCTCGCCGAACACCTTCACCGACTCGCGCTCCCCGAGCGCGACCTTCAGCACGTTCGGGATCAGGTGCGTCTCGACGGTGTGCCGCTCGCCCTGCACCCGCCGTCCGTCGAGCAGCGCGCCCGCCACGTTGAAGTAGCGCAGCGACACGCCGCCGATGCCGTGCAGCCGCGCGTACTCGGCCAGCGCGGTGTCGATGGCCAGCTTGGTCGCCCCGTACGGGTTGGTCGGCCGGGTCGGGTCGGTCTCCAGGATCGGCGTGGACTCCGGCTCCCCGTAGGTGGCCGCCGTGGACGAGAACACGATGCGGTCCACCCCGGCGCGGCGCATGGCGTCCAGCAGCGCCAGCGACTCGCCCAGGTTGCTGTCCCAGTACAGGCCGGGCTTCTCCACCGACTCGCCGACCAGCGACCGGGCGGCGAAGTGCAGCACCGCGTCGAAGTTCCCCCCGTCCAGCACGTCGAAGGCGGCCTCGCGCAGCGTGCCGCGCACCAGCCGCGCGCCCTCCGGGACGGAGTCGGCGTGCCCGGTGGACAGGTCGTCCAGGACGACGACCTCGTGCCCGGCGTCCAGCAGTTGGGCGGCCACGACGCCGCCGATGTAGCCGGCGCCCCCGGTGACGAGCAGCTTCACGTGATGCACCTCCGAAGATCGACTGGTCGGCCGCTCAAGGCTATCCGCGCCGCCCCTCCCGCCCCCTGCGAACACGCGCACCGCCCGTGCCCCCGCGCCCGACGCGGTTTGAGCCGGGCACCCCCTCCGCCGAGGCCGCCGCCCGCGGCGCTCCGCTCCGTCCTGATCAAGTCGTGGCACATGAGTTGTGGGGGGCATGAGTCGTGGGGGCATGAGTTGTGGGGGGCATGAGTCGTGGGGGCATGAGTCGTGGGCATTACGTCCGCAGGACTGAACAGGGGGTCCGGCGGCGGACCGGTCGAGATCTCATCGGGGACATTCCCCGTGAATATGATGTGCATGACGCGCAGGCGCGCCGGTCGCGCGGCGGGACGGTCGCCGACCGCGGTCCTCGCCCGCGCGTCGCGCCGGCCGGACCTGCCGCCGGCGACCAGCCAGCCCTGAACGACTCCGCGCGCGGGGGCGTCCCGTCACCGGCGACTCCCAAGGGCACCCGGAATGTTCCCAAATGACGGGAACGCCGTGAAAACCCGAAGGGGGCCGCCGCCGACGACGCCCCTCCGAACGGGGTCTGAGAGAATCGGTCCGTGCATATGTCCGTAGCGCCCACTTCCGAAGGCGTCGGCGGCGCGTCCGCCCCCGACGTCCCGCGTGTGCTGTCCGGCATCCAGCCCACCGCCGACTCGTTCCACCTCGGCAACTACCTGGGGGCGCTGCGGCAGTGGGTGGCGATGCAGGAGACCCACCAGACCTTCTACTGCGTGGTCGACCTGCACGCCATCACGGTCAAGCACGACCCCGCGCAGCTGCGCCGCCGCACCAAGGTCGCGGCCGCCCAGCTGCTGGCCATGGGCGTGGACCCCGAGCGGGCCACGCTGTTCGTGCAGAGCCAGGTCCCCGAGCACGCCGAGCTGGGCTGGATCCTCGGCTGCCTCACCGGGTTCGGCGAGGCCAGCCGGATGACCCAGTTCAAGGACAAGGCCGCCAAGCAGGGCACCGCGGGCACCACGGTCGGCCTGTTCACCTACCCGGTGCTGCAGGCGGCCGACATCCTGCTCTACACGCCGGGCCCCGGCGAGGGCGCCGCCGAGCGGGTGCTGCGGGTGCCGGTCGGGGAGGACCAGCGCCAGCACCTGGAGCTCACCCGCACCCTGGCGCAGCGGTTCAACCAGCGGTTCGGCGAGACGTTCGCGGTGCCGGAGGCCTACATCCCCGAGGGCGCCGCCAAGATCACCGACCTGCAGGAGCCGACCGCCAAGATGAGCAAGTCGGCCTCCTCGCCGCAGGGCATCATCGACGTGCTGGAGGAGCCGGGACCGATGCGCAAGAAGATCATGCGCGCGGTCACCGACACCGGCACCGAGGTGCGCTACGACGAGGAGAACAAGCCCGGGATCACCAATCTGCTGCGGATCTACTCCGCCCTGGCCGGCACGTCCGTGCCCGAGCTGGAGGAGCGGTACGCCGGCAGCGGCTACGGCCAGTTCAAGAAGGACCTGGCCCAGCTGGTGGTGGACACCTTCACCCCCATCCGCGAGCGCACGCAGAAGCTGCTCGCCGACGAGGACCAGCTCGACCGCGTCCTCGCCGACGGGGCGGCGCGCGCCAGGAAGGTCGCCGCGCACACGATGGAGGTCGTGCGCGACCGGGTTGGATTCGTGGGACGTGGTCGCTGACGCCCGAGGGGCGCAAGCCGTGGGGAGCGCTCCCCCCGCGGAACGGACGGCGGAGCCGCGGCAGGCCGGAGGGCAGGCCGCGGGGCACGCCGCGCGCACGATCGGGGTGGCGATCCCGATCCCGCACCCGTACGGGCGCGAGCTCCAGCGCGTCCGCGAGTCGTTCGGCGACCGGCTGGCCGCGTGCATCCCGACGCACATCACCCTGCTGCCGCCCACGCGGATCGACGCCGCCGATCTCGGCGCGATCCAGGAGCATCTGACGCGGGTGGCGCGCAGCGAGCGCCCCTTCGGCCTCCGACTGCACGGTACGGGAACGTTCCGACCCGTCTCACCGGTGGTGTTCGTGGCCGTGGCCGAAGGAATGGACGGCTGCGCGCGCCTGCACGACAAAGTGCTGTCGGGTCCGCTGGCGCAGAAGCCGCAGTTCCCGTACCACCCGCACGTCACCGTGGCACACCACCTGCCCGACGAGCAGATGGACCGCGCCTACAAGGAGCTGGCCGACTACGAGGCCGCCTTCGAGGTGTGGGGGTTCTCCCTGTACGAGCACGGGGCCGACGGGGTGTGGCGGCCCCAGCGCCACTTCCTGCTCGGCGGCGGCACCCCGTCCTAGCGCGCCGGGCCTTCGGCGGGGCCGCGCATCGCCGAGGACCCGTCGGGTACGGTCCGTGCATGCGGCGGGCGATCAACGCGACGGCCCGCCTGGCCGCGGATCTGCGCGACCGGGCCGGACGCCTGCTGGACGCCGCACGCGCCCGCTCGGAGTGGTTCGACCACCTGGCCCGCGCGTTCACGCGGTACCAGGAGCGCCGCGGCGACCGGCTGGCGGCCGCGCTGACCTGCTACGCCTTCCTGTCCTTCTTCCCGCTGCTGGCGCTGGCGTACGCCCTGCTGGGCTATCTGGTGGGGGTGAGCGAGGAGGCCCGCGCCTACTTCGTCGAGGCGGTCCGGTCGCTGCTGCCCGGGCTGGCCGACCGGCTCCAGGTGGAGCAGATCGCCCGGTCCCGGACCGCCGCCGGGCTGCTCGGCCTGGCCGGCCTGCTGGTGGTGGGCCTCGGCCTGGTGACCATGGTGCGCGAGTCGCTGCGCGAGATCTGGGGCCACCCGCCGGAGCCCGAAGCCAACATCGTGGTCCGCAAGCTGTGGGACGCGGGCGTGCTGCTGTTCCTGGGCTGCATGCTCATCGTGGGCATGGCCCTGTCGGCGGTCGCGGTGTCGGCCTCCAGCGCGGTGCTGGGCCGGCTCGGCGCGGCGGACGTGCCGGGGGCGGGCGTCGGGCTGTGGCTGCTGTCGGCGGCCGTGGCGGTCGCCGCCAACACCGTGATCTTCCTGGTGCTCTTCTCCCGGGTGACGGGCACCCGAGCGCCGTGGCGCACCATGCTGCGCGGCGCGCTCGTGGGCGCGGTGGGCTTCGAGGTGCTCAAGCAGGCTGCCTCCCTGCTGCTCGGGCACACCACGAGCAACCCGGTCTACGCCTCGTTCGCCGTCCTCGTCGGGCTCATCGTGTGGATCAACATCGCGGCCCGGTACGTGCTGTACGTCGCCGCGTGGACCGCCACCCGCACCGCCGTCCTGAGGGCCGACCGCGCCGCGCCCGCCGAGGAACAGCCTGCGGGCGAGGAACCCGAGACCGGCGCGCCGCCCGCCGGGGACGCCGACCGGAGGGCCGCCTCAGGCGCGGCCGGTCCTGAAGACGGCGAAGGCGACGGCGCCGTGGGCGGGAGCGATTCGAAGGCGGGCGGCGTCGGCTCCGCCGGCCGTCCCGGAAGAAGGCCCTGAACCGGGGACGACGGGTGGTCGCCGCCCGCCGAGCGATGCGCCGCAGAATCGGCCGCCCGTCCAGGGCGCCGAATCAGCCGCGCTGCCGCCGCCGCGCCACGACGAACACCAGCCCGGCCGCCAGCACCGCCCCGGCCACGGTGCCCCCCACCAGGCCCCAGCCGTGCGCGGGGCCGTCCCCGCCCAGCGGGGTGTCGGCGAGCAGCCCGTCGTCCTGTCCGGCGTCCTTCTTGGGCGTCAGGTCGCCGGGCGGCACCAGCATGCCCACGGGCTTGACCTTGCCGCGCGCCTTGAACCCCCAGTCCAGCAGCTCGGCGGCGTACGGGGACGGCGGCCGGTCGGCGCCCATGAGCGAGATGTAGACGGTGTGGCCGCCGCGCCGGGCGGCCGCCACGAACGTCTGCTTGGCGGCGATGGTGTAGCCGTTCTTGCCGCCGAGCATGCCCGGGTAGGCGTGCGACTGGCCCGGCAGCATCCGGTTGTGGGTGTGGATCGGGTAGCCGCCGACCTTCTTGCCCTTCTTGCGCTCCTTCTTGGTCGGCGGGGCGGGGAACTTGTGGTCGATGGTCTGGACGTACCGGCGGAAGTCGGGATGGCGCATCGCCTCGCGCAAGATCAGCACCAGGTCGTAGGCGGAGGTGTGCTGGGTCTTGACGGTCAGGCCGAGGTCGCGGTCCAGCCCGTTGGGGGAGCCGGCCAGGGTGTCGCGGGCGTTGATCCGCCGGGCCTCGGCGTTCATGTCGGCCAGGGTCTTCTTCATGCCGCCGTTGGCCTCGGCGAGCGCCACCGCCGCGTCGTTGGCCGACATCATCATCAGCGCGTAGAACAGGTCGGACACCTTGTAGCTCATCTTCGGCGTCATGCCGACCTTGGTGCCCTCGACGTCGCACGCCTCGCGGGAGGGCCGCACCGTCTGGTCGGGCTTGAGCCGGGGGATGAGCGTCAGCGCGGTCAGCGTCTTGAGCGTGCTGGCGGGCAGGTAGCGGCCGTGCGGGTCCTTGGCCGCCAGCACCTCGCCGGTGTCGCCGTCGGCGATCAGGTACGACGCCGCCTTGATCTTCGGCGGGGCCGGGACCCCCGGGGCGGGGTTGACGATCGTGCCCTTCCCGGCGAGCTGCGGACCGCCGAGCGGCTCCGCGGGGGCGGCCGTGGTGACCGGCGTCGTCCCGCCCGGCCCCGCGGCCGCCGGCCGGGCGGCGGCGGGGGGAGCCGCCAGGCCGCAGGCGAGGCAGGCCGCGACGGACGGCACGGTGATCGCGGAGACGGCGCGCGGTGGTCTTCTCATGGCTCCCCGATGGCGTTCGGTCCGAATAACGATCCGCGTTTCCGGTGGACGGCGCTCCTGGCGTCTCGGGGTGATCCCCGCGACTTCACGAAGATTAAGCCACGACCTTATGACCTGTCCGGGAGGAGATTCACGCCTGTCGCGCACCCTCCTGTCGGCGCCGAAATACGGACGTTCGCCATCGGACCGCTCATCTGGGACGTAGGGCGCGGTGTCGGGACGAGAACACGGGCGATCACGTACCGTCACCAGGTACTCTGGGTGCGCGGACTAGTCCGTCCGGAGGATGACCCCCCGATCCGGCATGACCGAAAAGGGTTACGGATCGTGTCCGGTTGTCGTCCATAGGGATCAAATGATCCGTGCCGGGCGCAGAGCCCTGCCGGTTCTCGGCGCCCGGCGTCATGATGGTGGACAGTCCCGGCTTGGACCGGCGCCTGGATCGGCGTTTGTCCAGGCTTAGTGACCCGCTGGCCGAATTGCGCCACGTGCCACGCATCGACCTGCAAGGATTGTGGACGGAGGTTGGCCGTGGCCATTGACTTCAATCCGTCCCGCGGCCCGACGCTGGGCGTCGAGTGGGAGCTCCAGCTCGTGGACGCGGAGACCAGGCACCTGCGGCAGGACGCGCGTGAGGTGCTGGCCGCGCTGCCGTCGCTCAGCGAGGGCGGCGGCGTCCCCAAGATCCGCCACGAGCTGATGGAGTCGACCGTCGAGATCGTCACCGACGTGTGCCACACCGTCGGCGAGGCCAAGGCCGACCTGGCCGCCACGGTGGCCGCGCTGCGGTCGGCGGCGGCCGAGCGGGGCATCGCGCTGTGCTGCACGGGGACGCATCCGATCAGCGACTGGCGGGACGCGGTGATGGCGCCGGTCCAGCGCTACGCCGACCTCATCCAGGAGATGCAGTGGCTGGCCCGCCGCATCCAGACCTTCGGCGTGCACGTCCACGTCGGCGTGAGCGACGCCGACCGGGTGATCCCGATCGTCAACGCCCTGTCGGCCTACCTGCCGCACTTTCTCGCCCTCACCGCCTCCAGCCCGTTCTGGAGCGGCCACGACACCGGCCTGGCGTCCAGCCGCGCGGTGGTCTTCGGCCAGCTGCCCACGGCCGGGCCGCCGCACCTGCTGGACGACTGGGCCGCGTTCGAGGACTACATGGCGACCCTGCTGCGCGCCGGCTCCATCCGCAGCATCAAGGAGGTGTGGTGGGACATCCGGCCGCACCCGGACTTCGGCACGGTGGAGATCCGGATGTTCGACGGCATCCCCACCCTGCGGGAGCTCGGCATGGCGGCCGCGCTCTGCCAGAGCCTGGTGACCCTGTTCGACCAGCAGCTCGACCGCGGCTACACGCTGCCGCGCCCGGCGGCCTGGGTGGTGCGCGACAACAAGTGGCGCGCCACCCGCCACGGTCTCGACGCCCTCGTCATCACCGATGACAGCGGCAACACCGTGCCGCTCCGCGACGACCTCTACGAACTGGTCCGCGAACTCGAACCCGTGGCCGACCGGCTGGGCTGCGCCGAGGAGCTCAAGGTCGCGGGAGAGATCCTGGAGCACGGGGCTCCGTACGAACGCCAGCGCGCGATCCGCGCCGAGGGCGGGACGCTGGAGAACGTGGTCGACGCCGCGATCGCGGAGTTCGCCGAGGACAGGTTCATCACATTCGGGGAGGTTGCACATGTCGGGAACTGAGGGGCCCGCCGACCCGGCGGGCCGCGCCGGACCCGACGACGCGACCGGCGACGCCCCGGAGCGGGGGACCCCGAAGGTGCCGCGCGCGCCCGGGACGGCCCCGCACGATACCGGACAGATCACCGGGCGGACGCCGATCCGCCCGGCCGTTGCGCAGGGGGCGCACATGACACAACCGGGACCCGGGGTGATGCCCGGCCTTGAACCAGCGGCCGCCGCGGGGGCGGCGGGCGCGGACGACGCCGAGGACGCGACGCGGGCGGCCGGGTCCGTCCGCCGGGGCGCCGCCGGCGGCCTGGCGCACGGCTCCGCGACCGGTCCCGGGACCGGGCCGGGCGGGGGCGGCCCGCTGGGCGGCGCGGCCCTGCAGCCGCAACTGGACGCGTTCCTGGCCCGCCACGAGGCCGAGCTGATCAGCTTCCGGCGCGACCTGCACATGCACCCGGAGCTGGGGTTCGCCGAGCACCGCACCACCAAGCGGATCGTCGAGCGCCTCACCGCCGCCGGGCTGTCCCCCGTGGTCCTGCCCAAGGGCACCGGACTGTTCTGCGACATCGGCCCGGAGGAGGGGCCGACCGTGGCGCTGCGCGCCGACATCGACGCGCTGCCGCTGCAGGACGAGAAGGACGTGCCGTACCGGTCCACGGTGCCGGGCGTCGCGCACGCCTGCGGCCACGACGTGCACACCACGATGGTGCTGGGCGCCGGCCTGTTCCTGGCGCAGCAGGCCGCGGCGGGCCAGCTGCCGGGCCGGGTGCGGCTGCTGTTCCAGCCCGCCGAGGAGACCCCCGGCGGCGCGCTGGACGTCATGGCCGCCGGCGGCATCTGCGGCGTGGACCGGGCGTTCGCGCTGCACTGCGACCCGCGCATCGAGGTCGGGCAGCTCGGCCTGCGCACCGGGCCGATCACCGCCGCCTGCGACAAGGTGTACGTCAAGGTGACCGGGCCCGGCGGGCACACCGCCCGGCCGCACCTGACCGCCGACCTGGTGTACGCGCTGGCCAAGATCGTCACCGAGCTGCCCGCCGCGCTGTCGCGGCGCGTCGACCCGCGCTCCAGCCTGTCGCTGGTGTGGGGCCGGGTGTCGGCCGGGTCGGTGGCCAACGCCATCCCCGACGACGGCATCGCCGAGGGCACCGTCCGCTGCCTGGACGACGAGGCGTGGCACCGCGCGCCGGAGATGATGAAGGCGCTGCTGGACTCGGTCGCCGCCGCCTACGACGTGGAGGCGTCGCTGGAGTACGTGCGCGGCGTCCCGCCCACCGTGAACGAGGCCGCGAGCGTGCAGATGTTCCGCGACGCCGCCGCGCAGGTGCTCGGCGAGGAGGCCGCGGTGCCGACGCCGCAGAGCCTCGGCGGCGAGGATTTCGGCTGGTACCTGGAGTCGATCCCGGGCGCCCTGGCCCGGCTGGGCGTGCGCACCCCCGGCTCGGCGGTCGAGTACGACCTGCACCGGGGCGACTTCGACGTCGACGAGCGCTGCATCGCCGTCGGCGTCCGCGTGCTGAGCGCCACCGCCCTGACCGCGCTGTGGGACGGCGGCCGCCCCGGCGACCCCGAGCAGATGGAAGGCGCCGCCCTCGCCTGAGCCCGGCCCGGCCCGAGCGCGCCGGTCCCCCCGACCGGGCTCGCGGCCGCCCGCCCCGGGCGGCGCGCCCCTCAGGGACGTCGTTCACCGTCCGGCGGGGCGCCGGACGCGGGCCCCGGCCGGGTGACGCGATTCACTTCTCCTCGCCGGCCTACCGGGTGCACCGGCCGCGAGCGGCCTGACCTGTGGCGATATGCCTACACCTTGGTAACGGACCCGTTGCGAATCGGTGCATCACGGACGTTCCGCTCGTTCGACCCGGTAGCGTCCCATCGATTTCGGCGGCCGAAGGCCGCCATGTCGAGGGCGGGGAACGGAAGGAGCGCCAAACGTGCGCCGTGGACTCAAGATCTCACTCGTCGCGCTGACGGGCGCAGCGCTCACGCTCAGTGCATCGGCGTGCGGCGGCAAGAAGGCGACCACCGGCGGCGACGGCGGCGACGGCAAGAAGACCGTCAAGGTCGGTCTGGCCTACGACATCGGCGGGCGGGGCGACAAGTCGTTCAACGACGCCGCCTACGCGGGTCTGCAGAAGGTGAAGTCGGTCCTCAACCTTGAGGTCAAGGACATCGAGGCGACCAAGGGCGAGAGCGACAACGACAAGGTGCAGCGGCTGGAGCTGCTGGCCAAGTCCGGCTACAACCCGGTGATCGCGGTCGGGTTCGCCTACGCGGGCCCGCTGGCCAAGGTCGCCAAGAACCACCCGAACACCAAGTTCGCGATCGTCGACGACAGCTCGGTCACCGGCCCGAACGTCACCAACCTGGTGTTCGCCGAGGAGCAGGGCTCCTTCCTGGTCGGCGCCGCGGCGGCGCTGAAGTCCAAGACCGGCAAGATCGGCTTCATCGGCGGCGTGGACACCCCGCTGATCAAGAAGTTCGAGGCGGGCTACGTCGCCGGCGCCAAGAAGGTCAAGCCGGACATCGAGATCGACGTCAAGTACATCTCCCGCGGCACCGACTTCTCCGGCTTCACCGACCCGGCCAAGGGCAAGACCATCGCCGAGGGCCAGTACGACGCCGGCGCCGACGTGATCTACCACGCGGCCGGCCTGTCCGGCACCGGCCTGTTCCAGGCCGCCGCCGCCAAGAAGAAGTACGCGATCGGCGTCGACTCCGACCAGTACCAGAACGCAGAGCCGGCGCAGAAGCCCTACATCATCACCTCGATGCTCAAGCGGGTGGACACCGCGGTCTTCGAGTTCGTCAAGGCCGCGGGCGAGGGGACGGCCAAGTCCGGGCCCGTCACCTTCGACCTGAAGAACGACGGCGTCGGCTACTCCACCAGCAACGCCGCGGAGATCAAGGACGTGCAGGCCAAGCTGGACGAGCTGAAGCAGCAGATCGTCAGCGGGGCGATCACCGTCCCGACCAAGTGACCTGAACGTTGCTCCGGCCCGGGGGGACGGCCACGGCCTCCTCCCGGGCTCTGGTGTAGGAGGACCAGGGGATGTCCACCACTGAGCGGCCGTCCGACACCGGCACCGCCGCCCCGCCCGCGTTCGAGCTCCGCGGCATCACCAAGCGCTTCCCCGGCGTCGTCGCCAACCACGACATCGACCTGACGGTCAAGGCCGGGACCGTGCACGCCATCGTCGGGGAGAACGGCGCGGGCAAGTCGACCCTGATGAAGATCCTCTACGGCATGCAGCGGGCCGACGAGGGGACCATCAAGGTCGCCGGCGAGGAGGTCGCGTTCCATTCGCCGGCCGACGCCATCGCCCGCGGCATCGGCATGGTGCACCAGCACTTCATGCTGGCCGACAACCTCACCGTCCTGGAGAACATCGTCCTCGGCGCCGAGCGGCTGCACGGCATCGGCGCGAAGGCGCGGCGGCGCGTCGAGGAGCTGTCCCAGCGGTACGGCATGCGCGTCGACCCCGGCAAGCTGGTGGAGGAGCTCGGCGTCGGCGACCGGCAGCGGGTCGAGATCCTCAAAGTGCTCTACCGGGGCGCCCGCATCCTGATCCTGGACGAGCCCACCGCGGTGCTGGTGCCGCAGGAGGTCGACGAGCTGTTCGCCAACCTGCGCGAGCTGCGCCGCGAAGGGCTCACCGTCCTGTTCATCTCGCACAAGCTGGACGAGGTGCTGGCGGTCGCCGACGAGATCACCGTCATCCGGCGCGGCACCACGGTGGCGACCGGCCTGGACCCCGCCGCGACCACCGCGCGGGAGCTGGCCCGGATGATGGTCGGCAGCGAGCTGCCCGTCCCGGAGCTGCGCGAGTCCACGGTGACCGACCGGCCCGTCCTGCGGCTCGACGGGCTGACCGTGCGGGACGCCTCCGGCCGCGCGGTCGTCGACGACGTCAGCTTCACCATCCACGCGGGCGAGATCCTGGGCATCGCCGGGGTCGAGGGCAACGGGCAGGCCGAGCTCGTCGAAGCGATCATGGGCATGCGCGCCCCCGACGCCGGGACCATCCGGCTGGACGGCGAGGACATCACCGCCTGGTCGACCCGGCGGCGCCGCGAAGGGGGCATCGGCTTCATCCCCGAGGACCGGCACCGGCACGGGCTGCTGCTGGAGTCCCCGCTGTGGGAGAACCGGATCCTCGGGCACCAGACGCGGCGGCCCAACGTCAAGGGGCCGTGGATCGACCGGGCCGGCGCCCGGGCCGACACCCGGCGCATCGTCGAGGCCTACGACGTGCGCACCCCCGGCATCGACGTGGACGCCGCCGCGCTGTCCGGCGGCAACCAGCAGAAGCTCATCGTCGGCCGGGAGATGTCGGGCGAGCCGAAGCTGCTCATCGCCGCCCACCCGACCCGCGGCGTGGACGTCGGCGCCCAGGCCGCCATCTGGGAGCACCTGCGGCAGGCCCGCGCCGAGGGCCTGGCGGTCCTGCTGATCTCCGCGGACCTGGACGAGCTGATCGGCATGTCGGACACGCTGCGGGTGATCCTGCGCGGCCGGATCGTCGGCGAGGTCGACCCGGCCGACGTGACGCCCGAACGGCTCGGCTCCGCGATGACCGGGGCGCCGCTGGAGGGGGAAGAGTGAACCGGCTGAAGAACTCGCCGCTGGCGCTGACCGTCCTGGCGGCGGCGGCCGCGCTGGCGTTCTCCGTCGCGCTGACCTCGATCGTGCTGTCGATCAGCGGGTTCCACCCGCCGTCGACGTTCCAGGCGATGATCGAGTTCGGGCTGGAGCCGGACAGCGTCGTCAACATCGTCAACCGGGCGGCCACCTACTACCTGGCCGCGCTGGCCGTGGCGATCGGGTTCCGGATGGGCCTGTTCAACATCGGCGTGGACGGCCAGTACCGGCTGGCGGCGATGCTGGCCGCCGCGGTCGGCGGCGCGTTCGCGCTGCCCCCGGTGCTGCACCAGGTCGTGATCATCGTGGTGGCCATGCTGGTGGGCGCGCTGTGGGCGGGCATCGCCGGGGTGCTCAAGGTGACCCGGGGCGTCAGCGAGGTCATCGCCACGATCATGCTGAACTTCATCGCCACCGGGATCATCGCCTACCTGCTGCAGACCGACCGGCTCGGCACCCAGGTCGCGGGCAGCGACAACGTCGGCACTGAGCCGATCGCGCCGTCCGGGCGGGTGCCCGGCATCCCCTACCCCGGGGCCGACCTGGAGGTGTTCGGGCTGGTGGTGCTCGCGGTGGCGGTCGGCGTGGCGTTCCACGTCGTGGTGGAGCGCACCCGGTTCGGGTTCGACCTGCGCGCCACCGGCCTGTCGCCGAGCGCGGCGGTGGCCAGCGGCGTCGACGCCCGGCGCATGGTGGTGACGGCCATGGTGCTGTCGGGGGCGGCGGCCGGGCTGGTCGGCATGCCGCAGCTGCTCGGCTCGTCGTACTCCTACGGGCTGGACTTCCCCAGCGGCCTCGGCTTCGTCGGCATCGGCATCGCGCTGCTGGGCCGCAACAACCCGGTCGGCATCGCGTTCGCCGCGCTGCTGTGGTCGTTCCTCGACCAGTCGTCGCAGATCCTGGAGTTCAACGAAATCCCCAAGGAGATCGTGGCGATCACGCAGGCCGCGGTACTGCTGTCGGTGGTGGTCGTGTACGAGGTGGTGCGCCGGCTCGGCATGCGCTGGCAGCAGCAGGCGGTGGCCGCGCAACTGGCCGGCCGTGACGCGTCCCCGAAGGAGGTGGCGGCGTGAGCTCGACCCTGACCGAGGCCATGCCGGCGGCGGAGCCCGCGCCCGCGCGGACGGCGCGCCGCCCGGTGGTGCGGGCCCTGATCGTCCTCGCGGCCGTGTTCGGCGTGCTGGTGCTGCTGCGCGCCATCACCGGGGAGAACACCATCACCTCCGGCGGAACGGTGAGCACCACCCTGGCCCTGGGCCTGCCGATCGGCATGGCCGCGCTCGCCGGGCTGTGGTCCGAACGCGCCGGCGTGGTGAACATCGGCCTCGAAGGCATGATGATCTTCGGTACGTGGGGCGGGGCGTTCGGCGCGTACTTCTCCGGCAACCCGTGGGCGGGGCTGCTCATGGGCGTGGTGATGGGCGCGGCCGGGGGCCTGCTGCACGCGCTGGCCACCGTCACGTTCGGCGTGGACCACATCGTCTCCGGCGTGGCCATCAACATCCTGGCGCCGGGCGTCGCCCGCTACCTGTCCACGATCTTCTTCCAGGACGAGCCGGGCGGCGGCGCCACCCAGTCGCCCCCGCTGCCGGACTTCCCCACGGTCAGCGTGCCGGGGATCGGGGAGCCGCTGGCCGACCTGGAGGGCCGCCACTGGTTCCTGCTGTCCGACCTGGCCGGGCTGGTGCGCGGCCTGACCACGGACCTGTCCGCGCTCACCGTCATCGGCCTGGCCCTCATCCCGCTGACCTACGTGCTGCTGTGGCGGACGGCGTTCGGGCTGCGGCTGCGCTCCTGCGGGGAGAACCCGTACGCCGCCGAGTCCCTCGGCGTCCGGGTCGCCGCGATGAAGTACGCGGCGGTGACCGTGTCGGGCGCGCTGGCCGGGCTGGGCGGCGTGTTCCTCGCGATGGTCGGGTCGTCGCAGTACCAGGAGAACCAGACCGGCGGCCGCGGCTTCATCGGCCTGGCCGCCATGATCTTCGGCAACTGGCGGCCCGGCGGCCTGGCCGCGGGCACCGGGCTCTTCGGCTACACCGACGCGCTCCAGCAGCGCGGCGCCACCGGCGCCGTGCACGCCCTGCTGCTGGTCATCGCGGTCGCGCTGTTCGCGTTCGCCGCCTGGCGGCTGGCGTCGCTGCGCCGCGCGCCGGTCACGCCGTCGGAGGCGGGCGGCCTGCACCGGCGCTCCCGGATCGTCCAGGCGTCGGCCGCCGTCGTCGTCGGCATGCTGATGCTGACGTGGTACCTGCTCACCGACGAGCTGCCGAAGGAGATCGTCACCTACAGCCCGCACATCACGACGCTGCTGGTGCTGTCGCTGGCGTCCCAGCGGCTGCGCATGCCCGCGGCCAACGGGCTGCGGTACCGCAAGGGCGAGGCCCGATGAGCGGGGTCGACTGGGAGGCGCTGCGCGCGGCGGCCCGCGAGGCGATGCGCCGCGCCTACGCGCCGTACTCGAACTTCCCGGTGGGCGCGGCGGGGCTGGTGGACGACGGCCGGGTCGTCTCCGGCTGCAACGTCGAGAACGCCTCCTACGGTGTCGGCCTGTGCGCCGAATGCAGCCTGGTCAGCGCCCTGTACGGGCCGGGCGCGTCCGGACGGCCCCGCCTGGTGGCGGTGTCGGTCGTCGGCGGCGACGGCGAGCCGCTGATGCCGTGCGGCCGCTGCCGCCAGCTGCTGTGGGAGCACGGCGGGCCTGAGATGCTGCTGGAGACGCCGCGCGGCGTGCGCCCTCTGGCCGAGGTGCTGCCCGACGCGTTCGGCCCCGACGACCTGTTGTCCTGAAGGAGCCTCATTGGACGCCATCGACGTCATCCGCGCCAAGCGGGACGGCGGGACGCTGACGCCCGAGCAGATCGACTGGACGATCGACGCCTACACCCGCGGCGTCATGGCCGACGAGCAGATGGCGGCGCTGGCCATGGCGATCCTGCTCAACGGGATGACCCGCGCCGAGGTGGCCCGCTGGACCGAGGCGATGATCCGCTCCGGCGAGCGCATGGACTGGTCGGGGCTGGACCGCCCCACCACCGACAAGCACTCCACGGGCGGCGTCGGCGACAAGATCACCCTGCCGCTGGCGCCGCTGGTGGCCGCGTGCGGCGCGGCCGTCCCGCAGCTGTCCGGCCGGGGCCTCGGCCACACCGGCGGCACCCTGGACAAGCTGGAGTCCATCCCGGGCTGGCGGGCGTCGCTGTCGCCCGAGGAGATGCTCGCGGTCCTGACGGACGTCGGGGCGGTGGTGTGCGCCGCCGGGTCGGGCCTGGCGCCCGCCGACCGCCGCCTGTACGCGCTGCGCGACGTGACCGGCACCGTCGAGTCGATCCCGCTGATCGCCTCGTCGATCATGTCCAAGAAGATCGCCGAGGGGACCGGGGCGCTGGTGCTGGACGTCAAGGTCGGCTCCGGCGCGTTCATGAAGACCGTCGACCAGGCCCGCGAGCTGGCCGAGACGATGGTCGGCATCGGGACCGACCACGGCGTGCGCACCGTCGCGCTGCTCACCGCCATGGACCGTCCGCTCGGCCGCGCCGTCGGCAACGCCGTCGAGGTGGCCGAGTCCGTGGAGGTGCTCGCGGGCGGCGGCCCGTCCGACGTGGTGGAGCTGACGGTGACCCTGGCCCGGGAGATGCTCGCCGCGGCGGGCCTGGCGTCGGCCAAGGACCCGGCCGACGCGCTCGCCGACGGCTCGGCGATGGACGTGTGGCGCCGCATGATCTCCGCCCAGGGCGGCGACCCGGACGCGCCGCTGCCCACCGCCAAGGAGACCCACGACGTCCCGGCGCCCGCCTCCGGCGTGCTGACCCGCCTGGACGCCTACGCCGTCGGCGTGGCCGCCTGGCGGCTGGGCGCGGGCCGCGCCCGCAAGGAGGACCCGGTCTCGGCCGCCGCGGGCGTGCTCTGCCACGCCAAGCCGGGCGACCGGGTCACCGCCGGGCGGCCCCTGCTCACCCTGCACACCGACGACCCGTCCCGCATCGACCGGGCCCTGGAGGCCCTGGACGGCGCCATCGAGGTCGTCCCCGACGGCGCCCCCGACCTGCTCCCGCTCGTCATCGACCGCGTCGGCTGACGCGGCCGCCGGCGGGTCACCGCGCGACCGCGGCCGGCGTCTGCGTCCGGCCGTCGGCCAGGTGCAGGACCATGGGCCGCCGGGCGTCCATGCGCAGCTTGGCGCGGCCGATCCGGCCGATCTCCTGGGTGTCGGGGCGGCGGGTCTCGTCGTCGCCGACGAGGACGCGCAGCCCTGACTCGGGGCAGGCGACCGTCCAGCCGTCGTCGACGGCCGCGACCCGCCAGCCGTCCCCCGGGTCGGCGGACCGCCGCAGCAGCTCGGTGGCGTGGACGACGGCGTCGTGGCCCGTCCGCGTCCCGGCGGGGACGAGCGTCCCGTGCCGGAACAGCACGAAGGTCTGCGCGGTCCCGCCGACCAGCCGGTCGGCCATCGCGACCCGCTTGGCGATCTCGGCGTCCAGCTCGGGCGTGGCGGGACGCACGAACGCCAGCCGCTTGCCGCGGCGCCTGCGCACCCAGGTCACCAGCGTCATGACGGCGGCGAGGAGCAGGACCAGGGGCGCGGCGAAGAACGCGAGCCCGATCGGCAAGAGCTCGGACGGGTCCGCTTCGACGCGCAGGGGTGCGCGGGCGTCCGGCGTGCACTGCACCGCCGCCCACGCGTCGACCGGCGAGCGGAACGAACCGACCCACCGGTAGCGGACCCCGTCCTCCTCGACGGGGGAGCCGTCCGACCGGTCCAGGGACAGCGGATGCACCGCACCCGTCTTGGTGACCAGCACGCAGTCGCGGGGGGACGCGGCGCCTTCCCGCACATGGATCCGGTAGCGCACGTCCCGGCCGACCTGCAGGGTCGGGCGCCCGTCCGCGCTGCGGTCGCCGCCGTAGGCCGGGTCGAAGTCCGGTGTCGTGAGCGCGGACAGATGGGTCAGGACGACCAGCACCGACACCAGCGCGTAGCCCGCGACCAAGATGACGGCCCGCCGGTACACCCGTCGCGGCGGCCGGATCGGGCGCTGGTATCGAAAATCCACCATTCCTGACACTCCAAGATCGTAAGATGGCGCGACCTGAGCAAAGGGGGGACTACGTGGAGGTCACGCAGACCGAGGTCGACGGGGTTCCCGCGTTCTGGGCGCCCGGCGATGGCACCGACGTTTACCACGTCGCCTTGGTCTTCCGCATCGGTCAAGCCGACGAGACGCTGGCGCGCAGGGGGATCACCCACCTGGTCGAGCACTTGGCGCTGCACCGCGTGGGCCAGCCCGAACACCACTACAACGGGGCGGTCGACACCGTCACGACGGCGTTCACCACCGAAGGCGACCGCGACGAGGCGACCCGGTTCCTGGCCACCGTCTGCGCCGCCCTGCGCGAGCCGCCCCTGGAGCGGCTGGAGGCGGAGAAGCAGATCCTGCGGACCGAGGCCGCCGGGCGCTCCTCGGGCGCCGTGGGACGGATGATGCTGTGGCGGTACGGGGCCGCCACGTACGGCCTGCCGGGCTTCGACGAGCTCGGACTGCCCGCGCTCACCGGCGAGGACGTCGCCGCCTGGGCCGCCACCCGGTTCACCCGCGCCAACGCCGCCCTGGCCATCGTCGGCGGGCCCCCTCCCGCAGGGCTGCGCCTAGACCTCCCCGAGGGGAGGCGTCTCCCGACGCCCGAACCGACGAGCGCGCTGCCCCGCACCCCCGCCTACTTCGCCGCCAACGTCGACGGGGTCGGCCTCAGCGCCGTCGTACCGCGCGCCGCGGCCGGCAACGTCCTCACCACGATCCTGCAGCGGCGTCTGCACAAGGCGCTGCGGCTGGACGACGCGCTCAGCTACTCCGCGCAGGTCGGCTACTCGCTCCGGGACGGTCGGTTCGCCCATGTCATCGCGTTCGCCGACGGGCTCGCCGAGTCCCACCCCCGGCTGACGCAGGAGTTCCTCGACGAGATCGAACGGATCGCCGAAGAACCCGTGGAGAGCGCCGAACTGGCGGAGGCGGTGGCGATCCACCGCGGCGCGATGGACCAGCCCGGCGCCGTCCACGCCTGGGTGATGTCGGCCTGCAAGGACGAGCTGCTGGGCGGCCCGCAGACCTCCTACGACGAGCAGGTCCGCCGCCTTGACGCGCTGACCCCCGACGACATCCAGTCGGCCGCCCGCACCATGCGGGACTCGGCCCTGGTGATGGTCCCGCAGGGGCAGGAACCCCACATAGGCCGCTACGTGCCCGCCCCCGGCAGCTCCACGGTCGCGGTGTGCGGCACCGCCTACGCCCCCGCCGACCGCGAGCAGAAGCAGGTGCACCTCATCGCCGGCCCCGCTGGGGTGACCAGCATGATCGGACCGGAGCTGGGCACCGTCCGCTACGACTCGTGCGCCGCCGTGGTCGCCTGGCCGGACGGGGGCCGCGTCCTCATCGGGCTGGACGGCATCACCGTCCGCGTCGAACCCAACGTGTGGATCGGCGCCGACGGCCTCCCGGCCGAGATCGACCGGAGCGTCCCCGCCGACCGCGTCGTCCGGATGCCGCCCCGGCCGGAGGAGGACATCCCGGAGCGGCCCGCGGGAGCGGCCCGGTCGCGCAAGCCGCTGATGACGCTGAGCCCGGCACCGGACCGCGCGTCCTGGCGCACGCGCAGAGGCATGGCCTGGGACGACCCCGCCCTCGCCGCCGCGCTGCCCCAGGTCAGGCGCGGTCGGATCGACGTGGCCGTGGAACTTTTGGCCCGCACGCGCGACTTCCCCGAGCTGCGCGCTCTCTACATCGACAACCTCTCCCGTGCGGCGTGCGGTCACGGCGACCTGCTCGCCGCGCGCGCCGCGGACCGTCCGGACGACCCGGACGTCCACCTTCTGCTCGGCGCGACCCGCGTCAAGGAGGCCTGGCACGTGCGCACCGCCGCCCGGGCCGAGCACGTCTCCGACGAGCAGTTCGGCCGCTTCTGGCTCATCCTCTCCAGCGCTGGCGAGCCGCTGTACCGCGCCGCCGAACTGCTGCCGCACGACCCGGTGCCCTGGGACAACCTGCAGTGGTACGGGCTGGGCCTTCAACTGAGCCGGTCCGAACTCGACCGGATCTGGCAGGAACTGCACAGGCGCCACCGGACGCTGTTCGCCGGCCACTACTCCAGAGCCCAGGTCCTCGCCCCCAAGTGGTTCGGGTCGGAGGCCGAACTGCTCGACTTCGCCGAGTCGGCTGTGGAGGCCGCGCCGCCGGGTGATCCGGTGACGGCCGTCCTCGCGGCCGCCCATCTGGAGAACAGCATGGACCACGACGACATGTGGGAGTACATGTCCCGCCCCGAGGTCCACGCCGCCCTCGCGGCCGCGGGCGCGAAATGGCTGGCCCAGCCCGTCCCGCACCCGCGCACCCAGGAAGCACACCACCTCTTCGGCGCAGCGTTCTACTACGCCGGCGACTTCGACCGGGCGCGCGTCCACCTCTCCCACACGGGAAAGAACCGCCCCGGTGCCCTCCCTTGGGATTACGAGTTGAGACCCGCCCGCGTCTACAAGGACGCCCGTCGCGACGTCGGCCTGCGCTGACTTTTGACCTCCGCCGGAACGAGAAGCTCGACGCGTCCGTCGAGCTTCTCGGCGGCACGGGCGCGAAGCGGATCGGCCGTGCCGAGAACACCACCGCGTACGGGACCCGCCACAGGGACGCCTCCGGCGATGTCGGTGCGCACGCCTAACTTTGATCTTGGTCGGAACGGGATCGTCCGGTCAGAGGTCTGAGGGGTGTCGTCGAGCGGTGGGGGTGCGCATGGCTGATGTGGAGCCGGCGGAGCCGGCGGCGATCGGGGTGGCCGAGCCTCGTAAGGCGAAGTCGGGGGTGAACCGGCTCGCACGTTCGTTGCCCGCGGAGGAGTTGGCGCCGTTCTTCGAGCAGGCGTGTCGTGAGTTCGCCGCGGCGGGGGCGTCCGAGCTGGCGATGTGGGCGTTCACGCAGGCCCGCAAGGTGGAGAAGAACCATCCGGGGCTGGTCGACATGGACCGGCTTCACCAGGTCTTTTTGGAGTTCACGCCGATGGGCGTGGTGGCGCCGACCGCGTTGCGCGACCACGTTGGCCTGATGGCAGAGCGGCTGGAGCCCAAGCAGGCCTACGACCGGTACCGCGAAATTCTGGACGCCGCGTTCGCCAAGGGTGTCGTCCCGTATGCGCGTATCTATCCGGACACGCGCAAGCTGGGCAGGCCCGCGAAGGTCAGGAAGTCCGTCGCGGAGGACGACCTGACTCTGCGGCTGCTGCGCAGCGGCGCGTTGCGGTATGCCTCGTATGCGGTGTGGCAGGCCGCTGGTCCGTCGTTGTCGCGGCTGGTCACGGGGGATGACGATGCCGTGCGGCTGCTGATCGCGGCCGAGCCGGACGAGGACGCGGAGGACGATCCGGAGCTCGCCGAGGAGATCTGGCGGATGTGGGTGGAGGTGCTGGTGGAGGTCGGCGCCGGTGCCCTGCTCTCGGAGGAGTGGTTCGTCCAAAACTCCGGCCGGTGCGCGTTGAAGACGCTGGTGCCGCTGGTCCGGCAGGCCGGCGAACGGCTCGTACCGCAGGAACGGGCCGCGTCCTGCCTGGTCACCGACGTGTACAGCCGGTTCGACGTGGCCACGGAAGGCCAGCTGAACCAAGAAACATTGAGATGGCTGTCCGCCAACGTACCGACGGTCACCGAGCAGGCACGGCAGGACCCGAACCGTTTCGCCCAGCAGCTGGACCACTTCATCACCAACCTCGGCCGCGCCGTCAACATCGACTACGTGGCCGCGCTGCGCGGGCTGTGGGAGGGCGTTCCCGAGTTCCGGGACGAGCTGCGCAGGCAGGTGGAGCAGTGGAAGGCCGGGGTCGCGTCCGCCTCGCTGCCTCTTCTGTCCCATGGCCTGCGCCGCCTGAGGAAGCTCGCCGAGCACGGCTACGCCGACCTCGCCCCCGGTTTCGCCGACGGCCTGCGGATCACCGATCCCGTGGACGCGCTGCACGCCGCCCTGCGCGGCGGCATCCCCGAGGAGCTGACGTTCCCATACGAATGGCGCACATCTCCTGGCGGCCTGGTCAGTGAGGAGGTGAAGCTCGCCCAGCACGGCGACCGCCTGACCGCCGCCTACCGCTCAGGCCATGTCCAGGTCTGGACGCCCGTCCGTGAGAAGCTGCGCGCCTGGCTCAAGACACATGATCAAGGATTGGTGTTCTGGGACGACGGCGAGCAGCTGCTGGCCTCCCTGTCCTTGGGCGGCTCCATGCTGACGTTCCGGGCGGTGGAGGGCGATGACGGCGAGATCGGGTTGATCCTCGACCCGGCGACGCGGACCCGCCTTCCGGACGGTCCGGCCGAGGCCGAGGTGACGTTCCCGCACGCGGCCGGGCCGTCGCGCGTCGAGTACCGCGGCGGCGTGATCACCGTGACGGCGCCGGACGGGACCCAGACCGCCCGGCTGCCCTACTGGCCGTTGCAGAAGACGGATGGGCGGGGCCCCGTCGTCCCGCCCGGCTGGTGGTGCCATTTGGCGGTGACCGACGTCCGCGGCTCGAAGGCGCTGCGGGACCTCCACCGGGAGCAGGCCGCGAGGCTGGTGGAGCTGGCGCTCGTCGGGGCCGGGGCGGTCCGCGAGGAGTGGTCGCGGATTCTGCCGGACGTGGTGGAGCGCCCATTGCGTGGCGGAGTGAGCGAGTACGCCCGTACCGCCGCGGAGTGTGTGCTGGACGCGGTGCGGCTGCGCGAGCGGCTCGGCCTGCCGCAGCCCGCACTGCCGCCGTCGCTGCGGACCCGTCCCGAACTTCCGGCGGGCGGCGGCGTCGTGATGCTGCCGGGCATGCGCTGGGTGGAGGACGCCGTCCGGGAGGCCCTGGAGATCCCGGCGCCGCCGGAGCCTCGGCAGGTGCGGGTCGTGACGTTGCCCGACTGGCGCAGGGGTTTGCGTGTGGATTTCGAGGACACGGGGAGCGCGGCACTGCACACCGTCTGGCCGTGGCGCACCGCGCACCATCGCAGGTTCCTGCTGGAGAACCTCAACGCGTGGGCGAATACCGCGCGAGGCGACGGAAGCGGACGCTGGCGTCTGCTCCGTTTCACTGCCGCGGGCCGTGACAGCAAGGCGACCCGCGGCGCGATCTGGCGGACGCCGCGCGGTGTCCTGCTCGTCGAGCGCCATATCGTTTACGAGAAGAGGCTGATCGTCTGGGAGTACGTGCCCGACGGCGAGTTCGGCCCCGTCGAACTGCCGGGATGGCGCGCGTACGCAAGGTTCGCGTCGCGTGGGTGGGGCGGCCCCGAACGGGTTCTCGCCCTGCGGCGGCTCCTCGACGAACGCGGCCCGGTCCGCCCCGACCCGGCCTGGGCCCACGAGCTGGCCGACCGCACGGGCATGCCGCCGGCCGACGCCGCGAACATCGTCTTCGGCCTTCTCGAGTACGCCTTGCCCTTCGCCTACGGCGACATCCCGCTTTCCGATCTGCCGAAGGAGATCGCCGCGCTCTTCCCGGAGCGCGGCCGGGTCAAGGTGTCATGGCCCTTGCAAGACGCCACCCGGGAGTACCTTATGCCGGACGATCCGGCGGAGCTGTGGGAGAACGGCCCCCTCATCGCCCGTGCCGCCGAGCGCTACCTGGAACTGCGCGACGCCCTGTGATTCGCGCAGCCGAGTCAAGCCTGCGGAAGCGCTCCTACAGCGGAGGACGCGTTCGCAGGGCTGCAACCGACTCCACCAGGCCCGCTCTCTCCAGGTCATTGAGGATGTCCTCAACCGTCGCCGGTGGGTTGCGTCTCGAGTCCGCGATCTGCTGGACGCACGCCCAGACGACACGGTCATCGATGTCGATCTGGTCGAGCAGAAAGTCGTCGGGGCTCTTGGCCTCGAGGTTCCAGGCCGCCAGCGTCTCCGGCGGGAAGTCCCTGAGGTTGGAGGTGACGATCACCTGTGCGCCCGCCTTGATCGCGGCGGCGAGCACGTGCCGATCGCCAGGATCAGGAAGCTTCAGCCCGTCGATCAGCGGCTCGTACCCTTCGACCAGCGCATCGGGGACCGCCTCGTTCATGAGAGTCCGCAACCGGATTAACTTCTCCGGTGCGATGTCCGGGCGTTCGGCTGCGAGATTCGCCAGCAACTCGTCCAAGATGTCGTTCGTCCACTTGGCCTGGACCGCACCGGCCAGAGCCACGCGGATCAGCAGATCTCGGAGCGTGTTGCCGTAGAGCACGTTGGTGTCGTAGAGCACGACGAAGGGCACGGCTCAGATCCCCAGCTCTTGGCCGAGCGCGGCGAGCTCGTCGGCTGCGGCGCGACTCTTGGCCTCCGTCTTTCGCTTGTACTCCATAAGGTCGTCCCACCGGATGCGGCGGTGCCTGCCGACCAGCCGATAAGGGATCGCGCCCGACTCCAGCAGCCCGATCAGGTAGGGGCGGGACACGTTCAGCATGTCCGCCGCCTGCTGGGTGGACAGCTCGGCATGAGAGGGCATCACCGACACCCCTCGCCCGGCGGCCGCCTGGCTCAGGATGAACGTCAGCAGCATCACGACCTCGCGCGGAAGGACCAAGGCGTCTTCAGCGCCGATCTCTCCGACGACCCTGATCTCCTGCTCGTCGGGGTGCTGCATGAGATAACTCTTGATCCTT
Source organism: Actinomadura viridilutea (assembly GCA_003001795.1). Classification (GTDB taxonomy): domain Bacteria; phylum Actinomycetota; class Actinomycetes; order Streptosporangiales; family Streptosporangiaceae; genus Spirillospora; species Spirillospora viridilutea. The sequence goes on from PVNI01000011.1 coordinate 169,128, forward strand.
TCCATCGCCCGGGCAGCCATCTCGGCATCGATCGCGCCCGGCTCGATGCGCTTGACCTGTACATCCGACATTGCGCGGCCACCTCCTAGTCGCAGTATTCGCAGTAAACGAAATAAACGCAAGAGGTGGCTCTCAAGGGCGACGTGACCGTGCTCGCCGGGACGGTCGAAAGGCACAAGGGCCGTGCCCGTTGCAGCACGCCGTCGGCGACGTCCGCATGCCGGACGATCCGGTGGGGCTGTGGGGGAGCGGGCCGCTCATCGTCCGTGCCGTGGAGCTGCGCGACGTGCTGTGATTGGCGACAGTTGCCGGAGAGACCTTGGGAAACCTGGAGGTAGGTTGGCGGTCATGGACCATCGGCCGACTCTTGACGCGATCCAGCGGGCGCCAAAGGTGCTGCTGCACGACCACCTCGACGGAGGGTTGCGCCCGGAGACCATCGTGGACCTGGCCCGCGACGAGGGCTACACCGGGCTGCCCACCACGGACCCCGACAACCTGCGGGTCTGGTTCGAGGAGGCGTCCAACTCCGGGTCGCTGGAGCGGTACCTGGAGACGTTCACCCATACCGTCGGGGTGATGCAGTCGGCCGAGGCGCTGACCCGCGTCGCCTACGAGTGCGCCGAGGACCTGGCCGCCGACGGTGTCGTGTACGCGGAGGTGCGGTACGCGCCCGAGCAGCACACCCGCAGCGGGCTGACGCTGCCGCAGGTCGTGGAGGCGGTCCTGGAGGGCTTCAAGGCCGGGGAGCGCGACCACGGCATCCGGATCGGCACGCTGGTGACGGCGATGCGGCACCAGGCGCGCAGCATGGAGATCGCCGAGCTGGCCGTGCGGTATCGGGACGACGGCGTGGTCGGCTTCGACATCGCCGGGGCGGAGGCCGGGTACCCGCCCACCCGCCACCTGGACGCCTTCGAGTACCTCCAGCGCGAGAACGCCCACTTCACCATTCACGCGGGCGAGGCGTTCGGGCTGCCGTCGATCTGGCAGGCGATCCAGTGGTGCGGCGCCGACCGGCTCGGCCACGGCGTGCGGATCATCGACGACATCGACGCGACCGACGAGGACGCCCCGGTGCTGGGCCGGCTGGCCGCCTACGTGCGCGACAAGCGGATCCCGCTGGAGATGTGCCCGACGTCCAACATCCAGACCGGCGCGGCCAAGTCGATCGCCGAGCATCCGATCGGGCTGCTGCGCAGGCTGCACTTCCGGGTGACGGTCAACACCGACAACCGGCTGATGAGCGGCACCAGCCTGTCGCGCGAGCTCCACAAGCTGGTGGAGGCGTTCGACTACGGCTGGGACGACCTGCAGTGGTTCACCGTCAACGCGATGAAGTCGGCGTTCATCGGGTTCGGCGAGCGGCTGGAGCTGATCAACGGCGTGATCAAGCCGGGGTTCGCGCAGCTCAAGTGGCGCGGCGCCCGTCCGCTGGCATGACCGCGCCGCACCGGTTCCGCTCGACGCCCGCGCGGGTCGGCGCGTGGCTGTGGATGGCCTTCGCGGCGCTGAACCTGCTGGACATCGCGCTGCGCGGCCGCGACCTGGCGTCGGCCGCGGTGGCCGCCGTGCTGCTGTTCGGCTGCGGCGTCGCCTACGTCGTGGGGCTGCGGCCGGTGATCGCCGCCGACGAGGACGGGGTCACCGTCCGCAACCCGCTGCGCGACGTGCGGCTGCCGTGGCCCGCGATCCGGCGGATCGAGGCCACCACCGCGGTGACGATCACGTTCGCGGACGCGGACGGCGCCGAGCGCACCGCCCGCGCCTGGGCCGTGCAGACCTCGCCCCGCGCCCACGCCAAGGCCGCCCGCGTCGCGCAGGCGAACAAGCGCGCCGCGGTGACGTCCGCGGCGACGCGCGGCGGCGCGCAGGGCGGCGGGTCCAGGACGCCGCCGGACGCGGCCGGGCGGACGCCGACGATGTTCGTGGCCCAGCAGCTCAACGAGCTGAAGACCCGCCATCGCGGCGCCCGCGCCGGCGAGCGGGCCGGCGCCGCCGCCATGGGCTGGTCGTGGCCCGCGGTCGCGAGCGTGGCCGTGCCCGCGGCGGCGTCGGCCGCGCTGGTGGCGGCCCTGCTGGTCAGCTGAGGCCGAGCGCGGACGCCAGGTCCTCGCGGAGGCGGTCGAGGTCGGCGTTCGCGCGGGCGCGCACGGCGGCCACGTCCTCGCCGTCCCCCACCGGGTGGACGACCTGCAGGTAGCACTTGAGCTTCGGCTCGGTGCCCGACGGGCGGACCACCACCCGCGCCGACGGCATCCGGAACCGCAGGGCGTTCGTCGGCGGCAGCCCGCCGACGCCGCCGGACAGGTCGTCGACGGCCTCCACCTCGCGGCCGCCCAGCCGGGACGGCGGGGCGGCGCGCAGCCGGGCCATCGCCTCGCCGATCAGCCCCAGGTCCTTCACCCGGAACGTGAGCGGGGCGGTGGCGTGCAGGCCGTACCGGCGGGCCTGGTCGTCCAGCAGGTCGACCAGCGTGCGGCCGTCGCGCCGGGCCTGCGCGGCCAGGGCGGCGACGGCGAGGGCCGCTCCGACGCCGTCCTTGTCGTGGACGACCACGCCGTCGTCGCCGCCCGCGCTGTAGCCCAGCGCCTCCTCGTACCCGAACACGAGGCGGTCGCCGGGCCGCCCCGCCTTCATGATCCACTTGAAGCCGGTGAGGGTCTCCGCGGACCGCACCCCGTGCGCGCGGGCGATCGCGCCGAGCAGCGACGACGACACGACCGTGGTGACGACCAGGCGGTCGGCGCCCTTGGTGTGGCGCAGCACGTGCTCGGCCAGCAGCCCGCCGACCTCGTCGCCGGCCAGCGTCCGCCAGCCGCCGTCGCGGTCCGGGACGGCCACGGCGCAGCGGTCGGCGTCCGGATCGTTGGCGATCACCAGGTCGGCGCCGGACGCGCCGGCCAGGCCGAGCACCAGGTCCATGGCGCCCGGCTCCTCCGGGTTGGGGAACGCGACCGTGGGGAAGTCGGGGTCCGGCTCGGCCTGCTCGGGCACGACGGCCGGCGCGGGGAAGCCCGCCCACGCGAAGGCGCGTTCCAGCACGTCGCGGCCGACGCCGTGCAGCGGCGTGTAGGCCACGGAGACGTCGCGGGCGTCGCCGAGCGGCAGGCGCGACAGGGCGTGCAGGTACGCCTCGACGATCTCCTCGCCGAGCACCGTCCAGCCCTCGCCGAGCGGCAGCCCGTCCACCCGGCCGACCTTGTCGATCTCCGCGGAGATCTCCGCGTCCAGCGGCGGGGTGATCTGGGCGCCGTCGCCCCAGTACACCTTGTAGCCGTTGTCGCGCGGCGGGTTGTGGCTGGCCGTCACCATGATCCCGGCCGCGGCGCCCAGGTGCCGGACGGCGAACGCCAGCACCGGCGTGGGCAGCGGACGCGGCATCAGCCACACCCGCAGCCCGGCCCCGGTGAGCACGGCCGCGCTGTCGAGGGCGAACCGCTCCGAGCCGTGCCGCGCGTCGTATCCGATCACCACGCCCGCGCCCTCCTCGTCGGGCGGCGGGTCCTTGCGCAGGCGGGCGGCGATCCCGGCGGCGGCCCGCATCACCGTGACGCGGTTCATCCGGTTCGGGCCCGCGCCCAGTTCGCCGCGCAGCCCGGCCGTGCCGAACTCCAGCCGCGTCGCGAACCGGTCGGCCAGCGCCGCCTCGTCGCCCGCGGCCAGGATCGCCCGCAGCTCGTCGCGGGTCGCCGGGTCGGGGTCCTGGGCGAGCCACTCCTCGGCCCGGCGGCGGTAGTCGGTCATCGCAGCCTCCCGAGCGCGCTCACAGCTTGGACAGGACGGTCGCCAGCAGCGCGCCCATGCGGGCGGCGGCGTCCCGGCCCGCCGCCAGCACCTCCTCGTGGTCCAGCGGCCCGTCGGTCAGCCCGGCGGCGATGTTGGTGACCAGGGAGATGCCCAGCACCTCCGCGCCGCCCTGGCGCGCCGCGATCGTCTCCAGCACCGTGGACATGCCCACCAGGTCCGCGCCCAGCGTCCGCAGCATGCGGATCTCCGCCGGGGTCTCGTACGTCGGGCCGCGCAGCGCCGCGTACACGCCCTCGCCGAGCGTCGGGTCCACCTCGCGCGCCAGGGCCCGCAGCCGCGGCGAGTACGCCTCGGTCATGTCGAGGAACGTCGCGCCGGTCAGCGGGTTGGCGCCGGTGAGGTTGAGATGGTCGGCGATCAGCACCGGGTCGCCCACCCGCTGGCGCTCGGGACGCAGCCCGCCCGCCGCGTTCGTCAGCACCACCGTGCCGACCCCGGCGGCCAGCGCGGTCCGCACACCGTGCACCACGGGGGCGACGCCGCGCCCCTCGTACAGGTGCGTGCGGCCGAGGAACACCAGGGCGCGGCGCCCGGCGACCTCCACCACCCGGATCCGCCCCGCGTGGCCCTCCACGGCGGGCGGCGCGAACCCGGGCAGCTCGGTCACCGGCAGCTCGGTCGCCGGGTCGCCCAGGGCGTCGGCGGCCGGAACCCAGCCCGAGCCCATCACCAGGGCGACATCGAAGGAGTCCACGGACGTGCGGGCGCGCAGCCGGTCCGCCGCCGCCCGCGCCAGGTCGAACGCGTCGTCGCTAGGGGAAATGCTCACGCGGCGACGCTACCTCGCAGATCAGCCCGCGGGCGACTCGGGCGGCCCGGCGCGGCGATCAGTCGCCGAGGGACTTGCAGGGGCGGGTGCGCAGGTCCTTGACGTAGTCGTCGGGCGCGCCGGCCTTCTCCGCCGCGTCGGCGAGGATGCCGAGGTAGCGGGCGGACGGCAGGCCGCCTTCGTAGTCGTCGAGCACGTAGATCCAGGCGAGCACGTCGCCGTCGAGCGTCTGCACCCGGACCCGGATCTTGCGGTAGACGCCGAGGGCGGCGCCCTCCCAGGCGTCCAGCTCCTTCTCGTCCCAGGACGGCACGTCGTACAGCACGACGAAGACCTGCTCGCCGGGCTCCTCGACCACCGTCGCCAGAGCCCCCTCCCAGCCGACGTCCTGCCCGCCGAACGTCAGCCGCCAGTCGGTCAGCCAGCCGGTGCCGCGCATCGGCGAGTGCGGGGCCCGCTGCGCCATCTGGTCGGGGTCCATGTTGGAGGCGTACGCCGCGTACAGTGCCACGGCAGCCAAGCGTACCCAGGGACGGGCGTTCGTCCCGGGGGCGGGACGGGTCACCGCCCGTTATGCGAAACAATGGGAGACGTGACCCGCATCGTGATCCTCGGTGGAGGCCCCGGCGGCTACGAGGCCGCCCTCGTCGCGGCGCAGCTCGGCGCCGACGTGACCGTGGTGGAGCGCGACGGCCCCGGCGGTGCGTGCGTGCTCACCGACTGCGTGCCGTCCAAGACGCTGATCGCCACCTCGGTCCGCATGGCGGTCATGTCGGAGTCGGCCGACCTGGGCCTGCGCTACAACGGCGGTCCGGACGGGGTCGTCGGCGCGCTGGAGGCCGACATGGCCACCGTCAACAAGCGGGTCAAGGACCTGGCGCGGGCGCAGTCGTTCGACGTGGCCGAGCGGCTCGCCTACGAAGAGGTCAAGATCGTGCGCGGCGAGGGGCGGCTGGTCGAGCCGCACGTCGTCGCGGTCGGCGACCGGCGCATCCGGGCCGACATCATCCTGGTGGCCACCGGCGCCACCCCGCGCGTGCTGCCCGGCGCCGAGCCGGACGGCGAGCGCATCCTCAACTGGCGGCAGCTGTACGACCTGCCCGAGCTGCCCGAGGAGCTGATCGTGGTGGGCTCCGGCGTCACCGGCGTGGAGCTGGCCGGGGCGTACCTGTCGCTGGGGTCGCGGGTCACGCTGGTGTCCTCGCGCGACCGCATCCTGCCCACCGAGGACGCCGACGCCGCGTCCGTGCTGCAGGAGGTGTTCCTGCGGCGCGGCATGAAGGTGATGCCGCGGTCGCGGGCCGCCGGGGTGGAACGGTCCGGCGACGGCGTGATCGTCACCCTGGAGGACGGCCGGAAGGTCGAGGGCTCCCACTGCCTGATGACGGTCGGGATGGTGCCCAACACCCGGGGGATCGGCCTGGAAGAGGTCGGCGTCAAGCTCGACAAGCGCGGGTTCGTCGTCGTCGACAAGGTGTCGCGGACCTCCGTGCCGCACATCTACGCCGCCGGTGACTGCACCGGCGTGCTGATGCTGGCGTCGGTGGCGGGCATGCAGGGCCGCATCGCCATGTGGCACGCGCTCGGCGAGGCCGTCCAGCCGCTCAAGCTGGGATGGGTGGCGTCCAACATCTTCACCGAGCCGGAGGTCGCCTCGGTCGGCGTCACCCAGTCCATGGTCGACTCGGGCGAGGTCAACGCCCGCACGGTGATGCTGCCGCTGTTCAGCAACGCGCGCGCCAAGATGCAGGGCTTCCAGGACGGGTTCGTCAAGCTGTTCTGCCGCCCGTCCACGAGCATCGTGCTCGGCGGCGTGATCGTCGCGCCGCGCGCCAGCGAGCTGATCCTCGGCGTGTCCATGGCCGTCCAGCAGCACCTGACCGTCGACCAGGTCGCGCACACCTTCGCCGTCTACCCGTCGCTGTCGGGCAGCATCACCGAGGCCGCGCGCCGCCTGATGGCCGAACACGCCTTCTGACGCACGCGCCGTCCGGGCGACGCAGCCCAGTCGGCGGGCACGGAGGGCGGCCAAGATCTTCACCGTCCGGGCGTCGGGCCGCGGACGCCGACCGGCGGAGGGCGACCGGTGGACGTCCGCGGCGGACGCCGGGAGCGCGCGTCAGGGCGGCGGCAGGCCGTGCCGCCGCAGCCGCGAGCGGCGCACGTCGTCCGCGGAGATCAGCATGGTGACCGTGCTGGTGAGCAGGGCCAGCAGCCCGGCCGCCGCGCCGATCCACCACGCGCCCGGCAGCAGCAGGAACGCCAGGCAGACCGGCAGCATGACCGCGAGATGGCGGCGCAGCAGCCGGCCCCGCCAGCCCGCGTCGGTGAGGTCGTGCCGCACCCAGTCGCGGTGCTCGTCCGGCAGCCGGAACCCCAGCGCGTAGCGGACCCGCCGCAGCGGACCCGGATCACCCGGCAGCCGTGTCATCGGTCCGGCCCACACAGAGCGGGGCGGGCGCGCCCCCCTCGGGGGCGCGCCCGGACGACGCGACGCGATCAGAAGCCTCCGCCGAAGTCGCCGCCGCCTCCGAAGTCGCCCCCGCCGAAGTCCCAGCCGCCGCCGATGTCGCCGGTGTCGCCGCCGAAGCCGCCCATGTCGCCGGCGCCGACGTCCCCGACGTGGTGGCCGAACCCGCCGGACATCATCGAGCCGAGCATGGTGCCGATCATCATGCCGCTCAGCAGGTCCAGGCCGCCGTACGAGGCGTAGTACCCGCTCGCGTAGGGGGCGTAGGCGGGGCCGGCGTCCCAGTACGGACGGCGGCCGTCGCCGTACGGCACCATCCGCATGTCCGGGATCTCGCCGTTCAGCACCCGCCGCGCGTCCTCCGCGCACGCCGGGACGGAGCGGGCGACGCCGCCGGGCGGGGCCCAGGTGACGTCCTTCACCGACGGCCCGTGCTGCGGGTTGAAGAAGCACGGCGCGCGCCGCTCCGGCACCGGCTCGCCCGCCAGCACGGCCCGCGTGGCGGTCATGTGGTAGCGGCCGTCCTCCAGGGCCTCGGTGACCGCCTGCATGTCCTCCGGACGCGCCGCCCGCTCCGTGGCGGCCTTGGCGCGGTCGTAGGAGTTCATGGCCTTCTCGTAGTGCTCACGGGCCGCGGGGTCGAGGCCGGGGTCCATGACGTTGAGGTCCAGGCGGGCGATGTCCTCGCCGAGCAGCGTGACGTCCTCCTCCACGCCCCGCTTCAGCTCGGCCATCTGGCGGGCCTGCCGCTCGCGGCGCCGCTTGCCGGCGACCAGCAGCGCGCCCGTCACCCCGGCCACCGCGAAGATCAGCACGCCCAGCGTCACGAACGCGCCGATCATGCCGGAGCGGGCCTGCTGGTCGGCCTCGGCCTCGGCCAGATCCGCGAACCTGATCAGACGGGTCTTGATGTCGCCGCCGGCCGTCTGGGCGATGAGCTGGTTGAGCTCCTTGCCGGACAGGTCCTTGGAGATGGCCATCATCTTGCCGTCGGCGGTGATGGCGACGTACGTCTTGCCCTTGTCGACGCGCTGGGCCACCGACTTGAGCATGGGGCCGATCCGCTCCTTGGTCACGCCGCTCTGGACGACCACGGCGCGCACGTCGGCGTCCTCGTTGCGGTCCAGCGCCTGGCGGATGGCGGCCTGGTCGGCGTCCGGAACCGCGGACCGGGCGCCGGTCGTCACGTACAGGCGGGACCCGCTCAGTCCGTTGGCGATCTGTGAGACGTCGTCCGCCTGGGCGGGGGCGGCGAAGCCGAACAGCAGCGCGATCACCGCGGCGGCCACCGCCGCGAGGATGCCGCGGCGGGCGCCTCGCCCGTGGGCCGCGAACCCTCGCCGAAGCTGCGAAGTCATGATGACAGTGTCCCTCCTCAACCTCACCCGGTAGGACGAGCGGGCGACGCGCTCCGTTCCGAATGCGGTGGGCGTTCGATGGTGATGGGCCGAAATGTTCGGGTTCGGCATGGTCCATACCCGGCCGAAACGCGAACACCCCCGCCGGGGCGGGGGTGTCGGCGACGATCCCAGGGCTCAGGAGTCCTTGATCTCGCAGATCACGGCGCCGGAGGCGACGGTCTGCCCGACCTCGGCCGACAGGCCCGTCACGGTGCCCGCCTTGTGCGCGGTCAGCGGCTGCTCCATCTTCATGGCCTCCAGCACCACGACGGTGTCCCCGGCCGCGACGGTCGTCCCCTCCTCGGCGACGACCTTGACGATGGTGCCCTGCATGGGGCTGACCAGCGCGTCCCCGGACGCCTGCGCGGCGGCGCCCTTCTTGGCGGCGCGGCGGCGCACCGGCGTGCTCCCGGCGCCGGCCCGCGAGGAGGCGGCGCCCAGCCCGGCGGGCAGCACGACCTCCAGGCGCTTGCCGCCGACCTCGACGGTGACGCGCTCGCGCTCGTCCGCCTCCGCCGGCTCGGCCGCCGGGCCGTCGTAGGGCGGGATCGTGTTGTCGAACTCGGTCTCGATCCACCGGGTGTGGACGGTGAACGGCTGGTCGTCGTCCGCGGGGACGAACGCGGGGTCCTCCAGCACCGCCCGGTGGAACGGCAGCACGGTCGGCATCCCCTCGACCTGGAACTCCGCCAGCGCCCGCCGGGCCCGCTCGACGGCCTGCCGCCGCGTCGCGCCGGTCACGATCAGCTTGGCGATGAGGGAGTCGAACGCCTGCGGCACCGTCTGGCCCTCGACGTAGCCGGAGTCCACGCGCACGCCCGGCCCGTACGGCGGACGCCACGTCCGCAGGGTGCCGACGGCGGGCAGGAAGTTGCGGCCGGCGTCCTCGGCGTTGATCCGGAACTCGATGGAGTGGCCGCGCAGCGGCGGGTCGTCGTACCCCAGCTCCTCGCCGGCGGCGATGCGCAGCTGCTCCCGAACCAGGTCGATCCCGGCGACCTCCTCGGTCACCGGGTGCTCCACCTGCAGCCGGGTGTTGACCTCCAGGAACGAGATCGTGCCGTCCTGGCCGACCAGGAACTCGCACGTCCCGGCGCCCACGTAGCCGGCCTCCTTGAGGATGGCCTTGGACGACTCGTACAGCACCGCGATCTGCTCGTCGCTCAGGAACGGCGCGGGCGCCTCCTCCACCAGCTTCTGGTGGCGGCGCTGCAGCGAGCAGTCGCGGGTCGACACGACCACCACGTTGCCGTGGCGGTCCGCCAGGCACTGCGTCTCCACGTGCCGGGGCCGGTCCAGGTAGCGCTCGACGAAGCACTCGCCGCGGCCGAACGCCGCCGTGGCCTCGCGCACCGCCGACTCGTACAGTTCGGGGACCTCGTCCAGCGTGCGCGCCACCTTCAGCCCGCGCCCGCCGCCGCCGTACGCCGCCTTGATGGCGATCGGCAGCCCGTGCTCGCGCGCGAACGCCACCACCTCGTCGACGCCGGAGACCGGGTCCTTGGTGCCCGCCACCAGCGGCGCGCCGACCTTCTGCGCGATGTGCCGGGCCTGCACCTTGTCGCCGAGCGCGGTGATCGCGGCGGGCGGCGGACCGATCCAGGTGAGCCCGGCCGCCTCCACGGCCGCGGCGAAGTCCGCGTTCTCCGCCAGGAACCCGTAGCCCGGGTGCACCGCGTCCGCGCCCGCCACGTCGGCGATCTTCAGGATCTTGTCGATGTCCAGGTAGCTGTCGGCGGCCGTCTGCCCGCCCAGGGCATACGCCTCGTCGGCCACCCGAACGTGCAGCGCGTCCAAGTCCGGCTCGGCGTACACCGCCACGCTTGCCAGACCGGCGTCGCGACAGGCGCGCGCGATGCGGACCGCGATCTCACCGCGGTTGGCGATCAGGACCTTGCGCACGTTGGGTCTCCTCCCTCAACCAACGCACGCAGTCTAGATAATCAACCGCCACCACCTTCGTAAGGCCCTCCTGATCAGGGGGGCGGCGAGTGATTTCTAGGGGTGCGGCGTCACCTGGTGCGTGCCCCGTAACGGCGGCGGTATCTCTCCACGGCTCCAGTGGCGTCGAGGATGCGGCCGCGCCCCGTGTAGTAGGGGTGGCTCGCCGAACTGACATCGACGTCCACGAGCGGGAGCACGGTGCCGTCCTCCCGCTGGATCGTCCGGTCGGTGACGACGGCGGACCGTGTGACGAACTCGACACCGGCGCTGCGGTCGCGGAACACGACGGGCCGGTACTCGGGGTGGATCCCCTGCTTCATGGCGACCTCCTGCTACGCTCACCCGGGCGAACACGGTGATAACCGTTTTCATTCCCGTGACGTGGTCGCTCCTTCCAGGGGTGACCACCGAGACGTTCAAGCGACCGTCTTCTCGACTCCCCGGCCGCGTGGCCCGGGTGTATCTTCGCTCTGATTCGGCTGGTTACCCGGGAGTCTGATGGTTCGCCGTCTCGGCCTTGCGGCGGTCGCGCTGGTCGCGTGCGCGACGCTGTCGTCCTCCGCCGTCATCGACGACTCGCCGACCGTGGACGCCGACACCACGCGTCAGCTCACCGTCGCCGCCCGCGCCCTGCTCCAGTACCGCTCCGAGGCGCTCGTCCGGCGCCCCCGCTCCCGCCAGGCCCCCACCGAGGTGCTCGGCGTGCGGATCGCACCCCATCTGGCCCGCCTGCAGGCCCGCGCCGTCCGCGAACTCCAGAACCGCGGCCGCGCCCCGGTCGAGGGCGGCCCCCCGTACACCAGCGCCCGCACCACCCTCGAACCCGAACGCGTCGTCCGCACCGGCGACCGCATCACCTTGGACGCCACCGAGCACACCGAGATCCGCTACGAGACCGGCAAGGTCACCCAGTCCGTCCGCCGCCGCTTCGACTTCACCACCGACGGCGCCCAGATCATCCTCGTGGGCGAGCACGTCCTGGATCCCACGGCCCACCCCCTCAACGACCCCAGCTCCGACCGCTGACCCCCGTCCTCGTTCTCTGCGAACTCCGAACCGTCACGCTCGCCACCTCGTGGCCTGCTCCGGCCAGTGCAAAGTCAATTGTCAGTGCTTGGCTCTAAGGTGGCCCGCGTGGGTTTCCGATCAAGCTTCAGGCTTTTATGCATGGTGAAAGATGCGCGGGAGCTGACTAATCGCCCGCGTGTGCGGGAGCGTATTGATGCGGTTCTGCGCATCATGGAATCTACTGACAAATACGGCAAGGGAAAGCCGCTCGTGGACGCCTTGGAGGATGTTGCCCAGGAAGCGGTCCTCCACGAGGACTTCGATCTTGCCGAGCGCTTCCAGCACTTCGCTTCCTACGCCCGTGGGGACCTGTACCTCGATGTTCTGGAGATTTTCTATGACGAGGAAGCGAGGCAGCGCAGCGAGCGATTCATGAGGAAAATGGCCGCCATGGGGGCCGAGCGGGCGGTCGCCGCGCTCGACGCCCTATGCCGTGACAACCCCGATGCGACCGCTGCCGACGCCCGTGAACTGTTCCGCGGGATAGCCCTATCTGTCGACCACCTGAGCATCGGAGCAGGTGAGGGTGGGACCCGGCTGCGCCACCGGGAATTGAGGACGCTTCAGCAGTTCGGACGCATGGAGTTGGTTCTCAAGAACCTGCCCCGGCCCGCCTCCGCCCAGGCCGCGCGGATGATCGGCGAAGCTGTGGAGGGCGTCGACGCGGGGCTGCTGGCCCAGGTGCTCGAACTGAAGGCCAGGCGTGCTGGCCTCGCGGCCTTGCGCGCTGCGGTGGACGACCCGGACAGCTCCGAAGGTGCGCTGCACGACTGCTTGAAGGGGCAGGAGTGGATTTTCGGTGGAGTCTATGTGGCCGAGCTGTCCCGTCGTCAGTACACGCCGGACACCATCCTCGACATTCCGCTCCTACGCGGGGACGGATCCCTGCACGTTGTCGAACTCAAACGCGCCAATATCAGTGATCTGGTCATCCGGCGCAGCGGCCATCTCATGCCAGGGGCCCCGGTGCATCACGCGGTGTCCCAGGTCCAGAACTACCTGCGGACTCTGGACGAAAACCGCCACACCATCCTCGCGAAGTACGGTGTCGACACCCGCAGGGCCTCGGCGACGGTCGTGATCGGACATCCAAGATACGTGAACCAGAAAATCACACGCCGGGAAGTCACGGAAACGCTGCGTACCTACAATGCGCACCTGGCGCGGATAGAAGTGATCACCTACGAAACGCTTCTGGAGTCAGCCGAACGGATGCTGGCCCTGTCGTCGGCACGGCAAGACTCAGATTCGGAGGAAGAACCCGGAACATGAGCGAGACTCGCACTGCGATCCACCAGCTTCTGGCCCGTCTCTGTGGAGGTGAGGTCACCTCACAGGACTACGTCGGATACTTCCGGAACGAGTACGGGGAAGAGCTCGTCTTCGCCCAGCGTCGGGGCGAGAAGACCGCCCGGCTGTGGCACAGCGACGCGGACTGGCAGATGTTCCGCGTCGGCGACCACTCGATACGCCTCGACGGCCCGTTGGACGGAATGATCACTGTCAGTGACTTGATCATCAATCGTCCGGAGGCTACATGGTTGTCCGCCTGCCTGGCCGCCTCCCGCCACCTGCGCCCCGACCGCGATCGATGAAGGGCTCTCCGCGCGGATATGGGGAGCGGTCTGCTTGACGCATCCCCAGCTGGCCCCTTGGTAGTCCCGCGGTTAGCCGGCTGATAGGTCGTGCCAGCCTTGCCGGTGTGGGGGCGATGCGGGTGTGGGCGGCCTTGCGATCAGGTGAAGACGCACTACCGGCGTGAGTAGGGCGCTCCACGTCAAGGCGCAAGGCGCGTTCTTGTGGGTGAGCGTGTCCCGGGCGCGTGCGGTTCCGTCTCCGGAGGTCCCCCGGTGCGGCGGTTGACGGTCGTGTCGGTCCCGTCGGTTGTGGGGCGGTCGAGCCGTGGTCCCTCTGTCGCATGGTTGTTAGACGGGCCTTGTGGGTGCGGGTGGGGCCTCCTCACGTCGAGGGCGCCGGACCTTATGTGGGCTAGCAAGGCCTGCTTCGTACGACCCGTCCTCTCAACGACCCCCGGTTCGACGGTTGGCTGTCGGTCCTCAGTCCGACTGGTCACCGGGCGGTGCGACGTATGAGCCGCGTTGCGGCACGGTGTAGATGAGCCCTTGCTCACGCAGGTAGGCCACTGCCCTGCGTGCGGTGACACGTGATACGCCGAACTCTTGGCACAGTTGCTTTTCGCTGGGTATCGGCCGTGTCGGCTTCAGCAGACCCGCGTCGATGCGCTTCTTGATGATGCTGGCTATGCGCAGGTACGCGGGCGCCGTGTCGTCCGTCGACCAGGCGGGCGGATCCACGGCGGCCCCGTCCGTCGTCACGAAGCTTCCGCGCTGCGGCGCGGTGTGGACCAAGCCTTGATCTCGCAGCCACGCCACCGCGCGCCGGGCGGTCTCGCGTGCCACCCCGAATTCCTCGACCAGTGCCTGCTCACTGGGGATCCGCTGTCCAGGCCGCAGTTCACCGGACAGGATCCGGCGCCTGATGATCCGGCCGATCTGCTGATAGATCGGCGCCACGAGTTCATGATCAGGCTCCACGTCCACGAACTGTAGACGTATAGATACGTACCTAGACGTATGGGTACGTATTGAATACGTTGAATGACTAGACGTGATTAATACGTATGGCTATCTTGAGACTCCCGAGAGGGCGCCTTGGGGCAAGGGCCTTCGGTGCCGTTCGGTGTCGCGCAAAGGAGAGGCGACATGAGCTTTCGGATCGGAGAGGTGCGTGTTGAACGGAAGAACGTCGGGTGTGAGCTGGATCGCCGGCCGGTCTGGTGGCCGGACGGGGAGAGCGCGGAACTGAGCGAAAACGCTCGGGTGTGGTTCGCGGACGTGATCAAGCGGGCGTACCCGGGCTGGCGCGTCTTCGTCAGCGATCGCGGGCGGTGGTGGGCCATGAGAGGGCCGCTCGACAAGGAGCAGCTGCGGGCCGGATGTCAGGCGTCCCTGGACGCGGACACCCCGGCGCGGCTGTGCGAACTGCTCGCCGTCGAGACCGCACGGGACCGCAAAGTCCTCGGCAGGGGATTCTGGTAGGGGGAAACCGGACAGATGGAGACGAACATGGACGACGAGGATCCGCTGGGGCCGTTGCGGGAACTCGCCGAGGCGCTCGGGAAGTACGGGGTGCCGGCGCGGCTGCGCGACTCCGACCAGGAAGGACGTGTCCTGCGGGCGTCTCATCCGGAGGCGCCGCTCAGCACGGACGTCCATCTTCAAACGATCAACGGAGAGGCATGCTTTCTGTCGGAATGGGGCAGCATCATCTGCTCGGCCGAGAATGTCGCGGAGGCGGTCGCGTACGTCGCCAGGCTGCTCAGCCTGCGGATTTCTTGACGCCCGGTCATCCCGCGCGTCATGATCCGCCCGTGAACCGCCGCTCGATGATCTCCGAGACGCGCGCGACCGGGCGAAACGTTTGACCGGATCCGGCCAGTCGAGCGAGAAGAGAATGCAGTAAAACGGCACGTCCTGCGCGATGCGCCGGTGGCTTCCTGTGATCTGCGAGTCGTAAACTGGCGCCACCCTAGAAAAGCGGGGCAAGCGACGAAAGGGGTCGGGCATGAGCGACAAGCGGGGTGCGAGCATCGGGGCCCTCGAGGAGCTCTCCCGCATGTTCAGCAAGCACTCCAGAAATCTCGACGCCCTGATCAAGGACCTCAACAGCCGCACCGTGAGCAGCACGGAGATCTGGTGGGGGCCCGGTGCCGACCGCTTCCGCAGCGCCTGGGCCGAGGCCAAGGCCGCGTTCGACAAGATGGCGCTCGCGCTGGAGCAGGGCAGCCAGGACATCAAGCGCTCCCAGCAGAACATCGAGGCCGCCACGCGCTGAACGCGCCCAGGGACGCGCGGGCCCCGGCTCACCCCCCCGAGGCCGGGGCTCGCGCCATGCCGGACGGGGAGGTGCCGTGGAAGAACGTCTGCGCCTGCAGCTCATGCTCATGCACGTCCAGACGTTGTCCGACGAGCACTGGCACGTCTTCACCGGACCGCTGCGGGCCATGGGCGACCACGCGTGGGTCGGCGGCGAGTCCGCCAAGGCGTTCGGGCAGGAGCTCGAACGCAGCGACAGGGAGCTCCACGCGCAGCTGCGCAAAGCCCTCGAACTGGTACAGGACAAACTGCGGCGGCCGCCGCTCTGACGAGGGGGAATGTGAGAGGGCCATGGGGGACAACTGGCTCGGGCCCGACACCTGCGGCGTCAAGCTGGCGCAGTTCGACCAGATGACGCGGCAGATGACGCAGGCGGCGACCAGCCTGGAGAAGCTCGCCCACGAACTCTGGCAGTCCCTGCACGGCGCCGGAGTCAGCACCGCCCCGGCGATGGAGATCAAACGGATCGCCGCCTGGGCTGGCAGGGCCGCGGCCGACCTGCGCCGCCGCAACGTCCTGGCGCACAACCTGGACCGAGAGCGGCTCGCCTTCAGGATCGACCGGCAGGACGGCAGCTACCTCACCCTCCCCGACCGCTACACCGACCAGGTCGCCTACGGCGACGGCCGCCGCGTCGCGGGGCTGCTGCGCCGCGCGGCCGACGGCGACGCGGCCGCGAAGGCCGAGCTCAGCCGAGTGAACCCGCAGGACATCACTCCGGCGTTCGCCAAGGCGCTGCTGGAGGCGCTCGGCCCCGAAGGCGTCGTCAGATTGCCAATCGACTTCACGTCCCACCTCGGCGGCGACATCGCCCAGTACCGCGACAGCGTGGACGCGCACGCCCGCGACGTCCGGCACGCCCTCGCCATCCTCGGCCGCAGCCTCGCTCTCGGCACCGACCCCGCCGCACGCAGCGGCTATGTCGGCGACGAGTACCTGAAACAGCTCAACGAGGTGGGCAGCGCGAACTTTCCGCCGCGCAGCAAGCCGCCGTACGGCGTGGTGGGCTACCAGGCGCTGTCCACGCTTCTCGCCGCAGCCGGCGACGCCCGCTTCTCCACGAAATTCATCAGCACCGTGGGCGGCGGCATGATCATTTACGACCGCTCGCACAAGGACCGCCCGTCCACGTGGCCGCTGCCCGACCTCGCCGGCCGCTACCGCCTCGGCAACGCCCTCGACCCCGGGACGACCAAGGTCGTCGGCGGTGAACGCAAGACCGACTACCTCATCCCCCTCCTCAACGCGACCGCGGCCTCGGGACGGGAAGCCGCCCAAGTCCTCCTCGACCAGCGTCTGTACGGGGTCTGGCCGCGTGACGAGCAGGCCGAGAAGACCACGTCCAATCTGGAGTACCTGCTGCGCACCCGCCGCGAGGTCTGGGCTCTGACCGACCGAGGCGACGCCCTGGGCAAAGTCATCAAGACCGCCTCCATCGGCGACGACAAAGACTCCGAACGCATCGCCTTCACCGCCGGGAAGATCCTGAGCGAGGACGCGCGCAAGTACTTCAAGGTCGACCCCGCCACCAAGCAACTGAAGATCGCGGACAAGGAGAAGCTGGACGCGCTGTCCGGCCTGCGCACGCACATGGCGGACGTGCTCGCCCACCACATCACCACGGTGAACAAGGAGTACGGCCTGTTCATCCTCGGCGCCAAGCAGGGCACGACGCCGATGGGGTACGCGGACCTGGACTACCTGCTCCTGGACGTCTCGCGCGACGCGTCCGCCTTCGACAAGCTGCTCAACGCGCAGATCGCGCACGCCCAGGTGGACATCCGCCAAGCCGCCGCGAAAGGCACCAGGATCGCCCTGACCGAGGCGGTCGTGGCCAACGCGCAGGTCTTCGGCCACCTGATCGAGGCCCGCAACCAGACCGTCCTCGCCGAGCATGGCCGCGTCGACGCGGTCAACAAGGAGCTCCAGGACAAGGTGGCCCGCCTCACCGGTCTCGTCGGCGACGCGGGTTCCCTCGCCGTCAGCGCAACCGGAGTCCCGGGGGCCACCCTCGCCTACAACCAGTTGGTGACCCAGCAGCTGGCCAAGGTAGCGGCCCAGGCCTCCAAGCCATTCCAGGAGAAACCCGACAGCGCCGTCAGCCGCCCAACCAACAACGCCGAGGCCATCGAAGGCCTCTTCGGCCAAATGCTTGTCTCCTCCGTCGCGCAGAACCACCGATGGCGGCCAGAGGAGCTAAACGGGCAGCCGTTTGCTGTGCCGGGAAACCCTCCCCGACTGCGTCCGGTGGATTCGCTTGCTCCCGAGCAATATAACGCCCTCAGACGGTGGGCGATTGAAGAATACGATATTGTGCGGGATCTGCAAGACAGGTCTATCACTTCGATGGACAATGGAATACGGCAGGTGGCCGGTCATTATCGCACTGACGACGGTCGATTCAACGTGCACCCTAGCGAGCAGCGGTGAGGTCACTCGTGCGTTATTGGCTGGTCGTTCCGGTCGTCTGCTCGCTTTTGAGCCTAGGAGCCTGTCGTGGAGGCGATGAAGGAGATGGCAAGTCGAGCTCACCGCCGGTAGACCTGCGGCCGGTCATTGATGTCGGCCCCTACCTGTGTGATCTGGTTCCGGAGGGAGAGTTTCGCCGGGTCACGGGCTTGTCTCTTCGACTGTCCCCTAGGTGGAGTGGGAATCTAACCACGACTGGCCTATGTCTCGCTTATGCCCAGGGGCGAGACGCGCCGTTGGGTATCCACTGGCGCTACGGTGACGGCGAGGAGGTCATTCGTCGTCTGGAGAAATCCTATGCGGATAACGGCATCCATGCGCTGCCTGAGGGGCTCGGGAAAGGGTTTGCCAGTCCTGCTGCGGGCTACCCGAATCCCAACTATGTGATCAGCTTGTTCAAGTGCGGTGACAAGCGACCGTGGCTGAGCATTGATTTCGCGCCTGTGGTGCGGGGGCGGGATGCTGTGCAGGATATGTTCGCGTTCATGAGGATCGCGCAGAAGCGATTCGGTGAGCTGCACAAGTGCACGCCGCGGCCATGAGTGCCGTGGAAGTGGTACAGGTGTGTCGGTCAAATGTCGAGTGGTTAAAGAAGGCGTGTCCAAACCGGTCAGTTCAGCATTGATTGCCGGCGTCTTTCTAACGCTTGCGGTCAACGCTTGCGATGGCGGTAGAAACACTGCTCAGTCGACCGTCTCTGCAGATTTGGCTCCGGTTCGTGATCGTGTCCCCTACCTGTGTGATCTCGTTCCAGAGGTGGAGTTCCGTCGCGTGACCGGGCTGACCATGCAGTTGAGTGCTCAGTGGAATGGTCCACAGAAGGACTCGGGGCTGTGCGTGGCTCATGCCAAGGGGCGGCAGCCGCCGCTGGGGATCCAGTGGGATTTCGATGACGGTGAGAAAGTTCTCAGAGAGAACCGGCCTTCTTTTCCTGATAGTGCGCACACCTTGCCTGCGGATCTGGGAACGGGATTCGCAAGACCTGACAGCATCAAGGTCAGACCCAACTATGTGATCAGTTTGTTCCGGTGTGGTGACAAGCAGCCGTGGTTGAGCATTGACTTCGCGCCCGTGGTGCGGGGGCGGGATCCTGTGCAGGATATGTTCGCGTTCATGCGGATCGCGCAGAATCGATTCGGTGAGCTGCACAAGTGCACCCCGCGGCCCTGATGGCCGCAGTGCACCTGGGCGTCCAGTGGGCCTCAATGATACGCAACAGCGGATCAGCGGCTTGGTGGGGAGATGGCCGGTGACGCTAGTGCTGATCTGTCCATGACTCTCTGCAAGGTGCCTTCTCCTGGGCTCGTCAGGTGAATCGTCGGGCTGTTGCAGTACTGAAGGAAGCGTTCGCTGACCCCGCAGCGCCGACGTTCTGCACGTGTGTGAGCGGGGAACCGTTCGGCTTCTCTTCCAGGAGCGAGGGGGCGACTCTGGGCCAAATTCGAGCGGACGGACCCTGCTGGTCTATGCCCGCCTGCGGTATGAGCCCGACAGGTCAGGCCCAACGACTTGGCAGCTTAGGACACCTCGACGACGGACCGGACCCAGGCGCACCGTTGTACAAATCGTCACCGATGACATGCCGTTCCTGGTCGACTCGGTCGCCGCTCCACAGATCCGCTGCGCAGTTGCGCAGTGGTTTGAACTGAGGAAACGTTCCCCCGGCCATTTTTTGCCTGGTCAGCTTTGCGGCTCTCCTCGCTACGCTTCCGAGGTAGGTCCTGCTCGCATCGGCGCGGGCCCTACTCCTCCTCTCCGATCGGACCATGCGTGCGATCGCCGGATGGTCCGGCAGGGCGACGGCCAGGCCCGAACTGGCCGGAGGAGAGGAGGCACCCAGCAATGGGTGTGCCCGGCAGGAGACGGGACGACGGATCAGGCTGGTACTGGCGCATCCGCATCGGTCTTGAGCTGGTCAAGACCGGCCTGTGGGTCGTCTTCCACTGGCTGCGGTCCGGCGGACCGTTCGGTCCCCTTCACTAGGGGAGCGAGGGCCCCCATCCGGGGACTTTGGCCAGGTCCGAGGGGATGGGGGCCCTTTTAGGGCTGTGCCCGCCTGCGGTATGAGCCCGAAAGGTCAGGCCCAACGACTTGGCAGCTTAGGACACCTCGACGACGGACCGGACTCCAGGCGCACCGTTGTACAGATCATCACCGATGGCATGCCGTTCCTGGTCGACTCGGCCGCCGCCCAGGAGTCTCGCCTGCTCGTCTGTGCAGGTGCTCGACGTAGAGGGGGCCAGGGCGATGCATGCAGGCATCGTCAGTGAACAACGGTTCTTCACCTTCCTCGGTCACGACCGCATGTGCGGCGACGTGTTCGGCAACGGCGCCGGATGAGAAATCGCCCTACGTCGTCCAGCGCATTTCGATGTGACGGCGGCCCGGAGGCCGTGTGGGTGGGGTGCGTCAGGGGTTGTTGGGGGTTGGGGGGAGGGCCACCTGGATCTGGGTGGTGAGGCCTGTGGCGACGAACAGGCCGCGGCCTGTGGGGCCGGCGGTCGGGGCGTTGCGGGGCAGGCGCAGGCCGAACAGGTCGCCGTCGTCCGGGGAGCTGATGGACAGCAGGACGCCGGAGCGGGAGCGGCGCGTGTCGGAGAGGAAGCCGCGGTAGCCGCGACCCAGGTCCTCGGTGGTGCCGCCGATGACGACGGCGTGCTCGCCGTCGCGGGCCGTGCGCAGGACGCCGCACAGCGCGTCGTCCAGGTCGGTCTCGTCCAGCAGCTCGGCGTCGTCCACCACGACGACGTAGCGGTGCTCGTCGCCGATCGTGTCGGTGAGGTCGTCCGGGTCGGCGTCGCCGGTCAGGACGCCGAGGACGCCCGGATGGCCCGACAGCTCCCGCAGAGGGGAGCGGCGCGGCGTGATGAGCACCACCGGCGTCAACCCGCCGCCCACCGACGGGTCCAGGAGCGAGTGGACGATCGTAAGGAGCGTCGTGGACCGGCCGGAGCGGGGCGGCCCCGCCACGACGAAACCGGGCCCCTCGTTCAGCAGGTCGATGCCGACGGGCGACAGCGTGTCGCCGCCCACGCCCACCAGGGCCCACAGGGGCGAGGGCGCGAGGAATTCCGGGTCGAGCGCCATCGCCTCGCGGTACGTGACGCGGACGGGCAGTTCGTCCACGTGAAGGGGGCGTTGCTTGCGGGGCAGGCGGCCATAGCGAGTGACGCATGCGCGTGCGATCTCCTGCAGGGCCGCCACCTGCGCGGTGCCGGACGGGTCGTCGGCGAGCAGGCCGATCTGCGACTCACGCACCGGCAGCCCCGGGCCGACCACCTCCAGGGCGCGGCCGGGCGGCATGGCGGCGGGGATCTGCTTCTCCTGCAGGCCCGCGTACCCGTAGTCGTTGGGGTCGGCCATGCGCAGCACGAGACGCCGGTCGAAGACGGTCGAGATCTGGCCGGACAGGCCGGAGCGGTCGCCGGTGAACACCGCCCGCAGCCCGACCGACGCGCCCTCGCGCAGCAGCCGCACCAGCGCGTCCAGCAGGCGGCCGTAGTCGTAGTTCTCGAACGCCGCGGTGAACCCCTCCCAGCGGTCCAGCAGGAGGAGCATCCAGGGCAGGCGGTCGGTGGCGGCCACGGCGGCGCGCTGCTCGGACAGGGACGCGAAGCCCGCCTCGGCCAGAAGCTGCTGGCGGCGGGACACCTCGGCGGACAGCGCGGCGATGAGCCGTTCGACCCGGTCGAGCTGGTCGCGGCTCACCACGGCCCCGCAGTGCGGCAGCGCGACCAGCGGCAGTAGGGCGTTGGAGCCGCAGTCGATCGCGTACAGGTGCACGTCGTACGGGGAGCACGCCCCCGCCAGGGAGCCCGCGATAGTGCGCAGCGCGGTCGAACGGCCCGACTGGGCTGAGCCCGCGATGTACAGGTGGCCGCCGGAGGTCAGGTCCAGGGTGAGCGGCTCGCGCGACTGGGTGGCGGGCAGGTCGGTGATGCCGAACGGGACGGGCGGCACCTCCACCACCGAGCCGCCGGCGGCCGTGCGCGGGGTGAGCTTCACCTTCTCGGGCAATGGGGTGAGCCATGGGGA
The DNA here is from genome assembly GCA_003001795.1 of Actinomadura viridilutea. GTDB lineage: Bacteria > Actinomycetota > Actinomycetes > Streptosporangiales > Streptosporangiaceae > Spirillospora > Spirillospora viridilutea. The sequence continues at coordinate 190,989 of PVNI01000011.1, forward strand.
CGGCTGCTTGTCGATCCCGGCGCGGCGGGCGGCCTCGTCCACCGCCTGCACCAGGACCGCCAGGTCGGTGACGGCGGGTGCGTCGTCCGCGGCTTCGCGGGGCGACGGCAGCGGGCGGCCGAGGCTCTGCCAGGGGAGCGGCAGGACGGAGGGGGAGCCGGGGCCCGCCGACCCCCCGGGGCGGCGGCCCCCGACCCGGGCGGTCTGCACCGGGTACAGCTCGGACGCGCCGGAGCGCACGTAGCAGCGCCCCGGGGTCGACTTGGCGATGTCGGCGGCGTCGGGCGCGTCCAGCACGTCGGTGGATTCGTCGGGGTCGGTGACGCGCAGGGCGATGCGCAGGTTGGTGTTGGCGCGGATGTCGGCCGTGACGACCCCGGCGGGACGCTGCGTGGCCAGGATCAGGTGCACGCCCAGGGAGCGGCCCCGACGGCCGATGTCCACCAGGCCCGCGATGAAGTCGGGCAGTTCCGCCACCATCGCGGCGAACTCGTCGATGACGAGGACGAGGCGGGGGAGCCCGGTGCCGCCCGCGTCGTGGTAGTCGTCGATGTCCTTGGCCCCGGCGCGCAGCAGGATCTCCTCGCGGCGGCGCAGCTCGGCCGACAGCGATTCGAGCGCGCGTTCGGTGGCGTGCCCGTCCAGGTCGGTGACCATGCCGACGGTGTGGGGCAGGCGGGCGCAGTCCTTGAACGCGGCTCCGCCCTTGTAGTCGATGAGCACGAACGTCATCTCGTCCGGGCGGTTGGCCACGGCGAGGGACGCGATGAGCGTCTGCAGGAGCTCGGACTTGCCCGCCCCCGTGGTTCCGGCGATCAGGCCGTGGGGGCCGTCGGTACGCAGGTCGATCTCGAACGGACCGTCCGGGCCGACGCCGATGGGCACGCGCGTGGTGCGTCCGCCGGTGCGCCGCCAGGCGTCCAGCACGTGCTCGGCGGACGGGTCGGGCATGTCGAGCAGGTCGAGCAGGCGGGCCGAGGCGGGGAGGGCGTCTTCGGCGTCCTCCCGCGACACGTCCCGCACGGGGGCGAGCGCGCGGGCCACGCGGTCCGCCCACGAGGGCGACACCTGGTCGGCCAGGACGGGGCCGATCGCGTCCAGCCCTTGACCGCGCAGCCGCAGGGTGTGCGGGCCGTCCCACGCCGCCACGGCGGTGCACTCTTCGGGGAGCAGCCGCTCCTCGTCGTCCACGCAGATCGCGTAGAGGCCGTACTCGGGGCCGCGGGACAGCAGCATCGGCATGCCGGGGACGCGGCGCAGCGCCCGCGCCCCGTCCAGCACGAGCAGGATGTTGTACGGGATCGCGTCGGCGGGCGGCTTGTCCTGCCCGAAGAACCCGGACGCCGCCTGCGCCGCGCGGCGGCGCTCGGTGACGCGGATCGCCAGCTCGGTGACGCGGTGCGCCGCCGACTCGGGGTCGGCGCCGACCAGCGCCACGCACTCCTCGCCTTCGCGCGGCGCGCAGTGCGGCAGCCAGCGCACCCAGTTCCAGTTCTCGGCGGCGCGCCCGTCCTCGTCGGCGCACAGCACGACGATCGCCAGGTCGCGGGGGCTGTGCAGGGCGGCGGCCTGCGCGACCAGCCAGCGGGCCAGGCCGCGGGAGGCCGCCCGCGGCCCGGTCACGCCGAGCACGCCGAGGTCGGGCAGCGGCAGCGCCACCGGCACCAGCCGCGCGGCCGGGACGGCGACGCCGTCCGTTTCGCCGACCAGCTCGATGCGGGCGGGCAGGTCGGCCAGGCCGACGCGCAGGTGCAGCGTGTCGGGGTCGGCGGCGCGCCGTTCCCACAGGCGGCGGCGCGGGCCGGTCGCGGTCAGCAGCACCTCGGCCGGGTCGGGGTGCGCGGCGCGGCGCTCGTCCTGGTCGGCGCGGCGCAGCCGGTCCAGCTCGCCGTCGAACGCGGCGGCCTTGCGCTGGTACTCGCGCAGCGCCTTCTTGTACGACTTGCGGCCGTGCAGCCGGTCGCCGACCCACTCCCCGACCGTCATCACCGGCCACGCCAGCGCGAACAGCGCCCACCACCACTGCTTCAGCGCGACCGCCATCACCAGCCCGAACGCCGAGAACAGCAGCGCCCCGAACAGCCGCAGCCGCTCGCGCGGGTTGCGTTCGGGAGGCTTGGGCACTTCCAGCCGCCGGGGCCGCTGCGCCGGGTGCAGGCGGGGCGGGCGGTTGAACGCCAGCCCTCCGTCGGGCAGCCGCTCCAGGTGGGTGTCGGGCGCGGCGACCGGGGCGAGCGTCAGGACGCTGGCGCCGACCGCGAGCATGGCGCCCGGCTCCCACACCGCGGGCGCGTCGAGCGCCGCGCCGTCCAGCACGGCCTGGGCGGACGCCTCCACGCGGACGGTCTGGCGTTCGACGGTGAGGCGCAGCGCGACGGGCGGCACCGCGGGGTCGTCGACGCGGACGTCCACGTCGTCGCCGGAGCCCAGGGTCGACACGCCCAGCCCGAGCCGGTGCACCGAGCCCGCGGCGGGCCCGCCCACCACGCGGACCTCGACCGTGCCGGTCGGCTCGGCCAGCACGGTCGCCGCGGCCGTGCGCTGCTCGACGGCGACGACGGCGCCGTCCCGCAGCTCCCGGACCGCCCGCGCCGCGGGGTCGAGCATGCGGCCGTCCAGCCACAGCGTGGTCGGCGTCCCCGCGGACCCGCGCTCCGGCGTCGATGGCGAGCCGGACGCGGACATGCCGGCCGCCGCCGAACGGGCGGCTTTCGAAAAACGCGGCACCATGGGAATCGGCCGCTCATTCGCCGCCGAATTTCCGTCAAGGGCTGCGGAAAGGGACCGGGCGACGCTGTCGACCGTCGCGTCGGAATCGACGCTGACGATCACGTCGCGGGCGCCCCGGCCGGTCAACGCCGTGAACGAGATCCGCATTCAGAGCCCCTCCATCGTGCTCCGCCGCCGGTGGGCGCGCGGTCGGCGTACCGGGCGTCCGCGTCCGCGGCGGGACGGGCGCGCCCTCGGGCTGCGCGGCGCCCCGGCCCCCGGGGCGGTCGTCGAACGGCGCCGGCGCACGGGTCAGCTTAATTACCGGCCCGTGCCCGCGGTCGGCTGCCGCGCGGGTGTCGTCCGGTTCAAGGATGCGCCATTCCGTCCGGCCCGACCTGCGGTTCCCGAACGCAGTAAGTGATCTCTGTGACTTTTGGTAAGTGTGCAAGTGGCCGGTGAATCCGCTGGTCATGATGGTGTGCGCGGTCACGGTGCGGCTTCACCTCCGAGAATCCATTGACGCGGCCTCGCCCGTCCCGCAAGCATGGATCGCTCGGTGCATGTCGAATACCGGGCGTCGCCGGAGCGAATGCCGCGTCTCGCGGCGCGGGGCGGGCACGCGAACGCGGGCGGGACTGCCGGGAGTGGGGCGCCCGCCGGGGCGGGAAGGAGCACGGGGCGAGTGCGATGAAGAGCAACCAGTCGGCCGTCGCGAGCGGGACGTCCGCCGCCGGCGCCGGCGCGGCGGCCGGTCTCGGCCGGTCCGGGCTGGGCGCGTCCGGCGGGCAGCGGCTTCCCTCCGCGCCGCGCGAGCGCAAGCCCGCGCTCGCCGCCCTGGCCGTGCTCCTGATCCTCGGCGGCGCGTTGACCAGCGCGTACCTGGTGATGGCCAGCGGGCAGCGGGTGTCGGCCATCCGGATCGCCCAGCCGGTGGCGGCCGGGCAGCGCATCCCGCTCACCGCGCTGGAGGAGGTGCAGATCGGCGACACCGGCGTGTCGTACATCGCGTGGTCGGAGCGCATGCGGGTGACGCAGGCGTACGCGGCGGTGCCGCTGGTCAAGGGCGCGCTGCTCACCAACGCCATGGTCAGCCGGGGCAACGACGCCGCCCGGGGCCGCGTGGTCGTGGGGCTGGCGCTCAAACCCGGCCAGTTCCCGGCGCAGGGCCTGGAGGCGGGCAAGCACGTGGTGCTGTACGCGGTCGGCAGCGCCAACGGCGGCGGGCCGCGCGCGGGCACGGTGCTGTCCGCCGACGCGGTCGTCCTCAGCGTGGGCGGCGGCGCCGGCCGGCTGCGCGACGACCAGACGACGGTGGACGTGGCGGTCGCGCCGAGCGACGCCCCGCAGGTCGCCCAGGCCGCGTCGGCGGGCGCGGTCGCCGTGGGCCTCGTCCCCGAGGGGACGCGGGTCGGCGCGGCGTCCCCGGCGCCCGAGAAGACCAAGGACTCCGCGCCGGGTGCGGGCGGCACCGGCCAGAACGGCACCCAGAACGGCGTGCAGAACGGCGGGCAGGACGGCGGGCAGGCACCGGACGGCGGCCAGCCGACCGGCGCGACGCAGGGCCCGGGCACGACTCCGAACCTGGGCGGCCGGCCCGCCGGTCAGCAGGGGTCGTCCACCGCGGGCGGGAACTGACCGTGGCACTCATCGCGCTCGCCGCCGACAAGGGGGCGCCGGGGGTCACCACCTCCGCCGTCGCCCTCGGCGCGGTCTGGCCCCGGCCGGTGCTCGTCGCCGAATGCGACCAGGCCGGCGGCGACCTGGTGTACCGGCTGCCCGCCGCCGACGACGGCCGGAACGGCGGCAAGGGCGGCACCGGCATGCTCAACCCGTCGCGCGGGCTGCTCAGCCTGGCCGCCACCGCCCGCCGCGGCCTGCGCCCCGAGCAGATCGCCGAGCACTGCCAGCGGCTGGTCGGCGGCCTGGACGTGCTCGTCGGCATCACCAACGCCGAGCAGGCCCAGGGCATGACCTGGCTGTGGGGGCCGCTGGCCCGCGCGTTCGCCGGCCTCGCCCCGGTCGACGTGCTGGCCGACTGCGGACGGCTCGGCGCGGGCACGCCGCTGCTCGACCTGATCCGCGCGTCCGACATGCTCGTGCTGTTCACCCGCGCCACCCTCGAACAGGTCGCCCATCTGCGCGAACGCATCGCGGCGCTGGCGGGCGAGCTGCGCGGCGGCCCGCCCGTCGGCGTGGTCGTGCTGGCCGACCCGCGCGACTTCCGCGCCTCCATCGCCGAGGTCGACCGGATCGTCGCCAACGCCCACCAGCGGCTGCGCGCCGACGCCGCCGCGTCCGGCGGACCGCAGCCTCCGCCGGTGTCGGTGATCGGCGGCCTGGCCCTGGACCCCAAGGGCGCGGAACTGCTGGCCGGCCACTGGGGCGGCCGGCTGGACCGGACCCTGCTGATCCGTTCGGCCCGCGAGGTCGCCGGGACGCTGGTCGCGCGCCTGGCCGCGTCGGCCCCGGACGCCGCCGTCCCGCACGCCCGAGGTCCCGAAGGCGCCGCGCACCCCGCCCCGCCCGGCGGCGGTGGCGGCCCGGCGGCCCCGTCGGACCCGCAACTGCAGGAGGGGAGGCTCTAGGTGGACCACGCACTGGTCAAACGTCTGCGCCAAGAGGTCGGCGACAGGCTCGCCCAGCAGCGCCGGCTCGACGCCGCCGCCGGACTGCCTCCCATGTCCGGGGAGGACGAACGGCAGTTCGCCCGGGCGCTCATCGGGCAGGTGCTCGAGGAGTACGCGCGCGGCGAGATCGCCGCGGGGCGCCGTCCGCCCAACGCCGAAGAGGAGGAGGCGCTGGCGGCGGGCGTGCACGCGGCGCTGTTCGGCGTCGGCCGCCTGCAGCCGCTGCTGGAGGACCCCGAGATCGAGAACATCGACATCAACGGCTGCGACCGGGTGTTCATCGGGTACGCCGACGGCCGCGAGGTGATGGGCGAGCCGGTGGCCGACTCCGACGAGGAGCTCATCGAGCTGATCCAGGTCCTCGCCGCCTACAGCGGCCTGTCGTCGCGTCCGTTCGACACCGCCAACCCGCAGCTGGACCTGCGGCTGCCGGACGGCTCGCGGCTGTCGGCGGTGATGGACGTCACGGTGCGGCCCGCGCTGTCGATCCGGCGCGCCCGCCTCCACAAGGTGTTCCTGTCCGACCTCGTCGGCAACGGCACCATGACCGAGGAGCTGGCCCGGTTCTTCTCCGCCGCGGTGGCCGCCCGCAAGAACATCATGATCGCCGGGGCGACCAACGCCGGGAAGACCACGCTGCTGCGCGCCCTGGCCAACGAGATCCCGCCGCACGAACGGCTCATCACGGTCGAGCGCGCGCTGGAGCTGGGCCTGGACGCCTTCCCCGACCTGCACCCCAACGTCGTGGCGTTCGAGCAGCGGCTGCCGAACTCCGAGGGGCAGGGCGCGATCTCCATGGCCGAGCTGGTGCGCCGGTCGCTGCGCATGAACCCCTCGCGCGTCATCGTCGGCGAGGTCCTCGGCGACGAGATCGTCACCATGCTCAACGCGATGACGCAGGGCAACGACGGGTCGCTGTCGACCATCCACGCCAACTCGTCGATGGAGGTCTTCAACCGCATCGCCACGTACGCCATCCAGGCGGAGGAGCGGCTGCCGGTGGAGGCCACCCACATGCTCATCGCGGGCGCGATCGACTTCGTGGTGTTCATCGAGAAGCGCAACGACTACGCGAGCGGCGGGCGGCTGCGCCGCTTCGTGTCCAGCGTCCGGGAGGTCACCGGCTGCGACGGGCGGGTGCTGTCGTCGGAGGTGTTCGCCATGGGCCCCGACGGGCACGCCGTCCCGTCCGCCCCGATCGCCTGCGCCGAGGACCTGGCCCGGCACGGCTACGACACCTCCCTCGGAGGCCCGTGGTGACCCGGGCCGCCGCCCGCCGGGGAGGTGGGTGAGGTGTACTCGGCGGACGTGCTGCTCGCCGTCGTCGCGGGCGCGGCGGTCGGCGGCGGCGTCCTGCTGCTGGTCGCGGCGATCCGCGGGATGCCCGTGCGGCCGGCGCCGGCGCGGGGGAGGCGGCGCGAGGAGCTGGTCCGCACGCTGACCACGCGCGGCGCCCTCGCGGCCGTGGCGGGCGCGCTGGTGCTCATCGTGACGCGCTGGCCGATCGGCGCGCTCGGCACCGCCGTGCTCGTCCTCGCCTGGAACGGGCTGGCGGGCGGCGCGGCGGAGGAGCGGCGCGCCATGGCGCGGCTGGAGGCGCTGGCCGCCTGGACCGAGTCGCTGCGCGACACGATCGCCGGGGCGGTCGGCCTGGAGCAGGCCATCCCGGCCTCCCTGCGGGCGGCGTCCCCGGTGCTGCGGCGTCCGCTGGAGACGCTGGTGGACCGGCTGCACACCCGCGTCCCCATGCCCGAGGCGCTGCGCCGCTTCGCCGACGACCTGGACGACCCGTCCGCCGACCTGGTCGTCGCCGCGCTGATCCTCAACGCGCGGCTGCGCGGCCCCGGACTGCGCGACATGCTCACCGCGCTGGCCGCCTCCGCCCGCGCCGAGCTCGACATGCGCCGCCGCGTCGAGGCCGACCGGCGCGCCACCCGGCGCAGCGTCCGTATCGTCGTCGGCGTCTCCGTCGGCACGGCGCTCGGCCTGGCGATCTTCAACCACGACTACGTGCGGCCCTACGACGACTTCCTCGGGCAGCTGGTGCTGACCCTGGTGATCGCCCTGTACGCGGCGGGCTTCCTGTGGCTGCGGCGGCTGGCCCGGCACGAGATGCCCGCCCGGTTCCTCACCAGGGCGCGGACGGCGCAGCCCGGCGTGCCCGGCGAGGTGCCGACCACCGTGGCGTCCTGGCAGGCGGGCGGCTCCTCGACCGAGACGGCGCTGCGCGGACGGCACGCGATGGACGCGGGCGGAGGTGGTGCGGCATGACGGGCGACGGCATGACCGGCGCGCTGCTGGCCGGGGCGGTCGTCGGCGCCGGTCTGTACCTGCTGGTGCGGGCGCTGTTCCCGCCGCGTCCCGGGCTGGCGGCGCGGCTGGCCGCCTTCGACGCCGCCCGCCGCCGCGACGAGGAGAACGCCGCGCGGCGCATGGCGCCCACGCTGGAGAAGGTCGGCGGGCTGCGCGCCCGCATCGGCCGGGAGCTGGTGAAGCTGTGCGAGGCGCGCGGGTGGCGGATGCATTCGGTGCGCGCCGACCTGGCCATCACCGGCCGGTCGCTGGAGGCGTTCCTGGCCACCAAGTTCCTGCTGCCCGCCACGGCGCTGCTGTTCACCCCGGTGGTCGCCGCCTACTTCGCGCTGCTCGGCGCCGGGGTGTCGTTCCAGGTGCCGCTGTGGATCTGCGTGCTGTTCGCGGCGCTGTTCTTCTTCTTCCCCGACATGCAGCTCAAGGAGGAGGCGCGGGCGCGGCGCCAGGACTTCCGGCACGTCGTCGGCGCGTTCCTCGACCTGGTGGCGATGAACCTGGCGGGCGGACGCGGCGTGCCCGAGGCGCTGATGGCCGCGTCCGACGTCGGCGACGGCTGGGCGATGCTGCGCATCCGCGACGCGGTGGCGGGCGCGCGCATCACCGGGCAGACCCCGTGGCAGGCGCTCGGCCGCCTCGGCGACGAGCTGGACATCGACGAGCTGCGCGACCTGTCGGGCGCGCTGGCGCTGGTCGCCGACGACGGGGCGCAGGTCCGCAAGTCGCTGACGGCGCGGGCCGCGTCCATGCGCAGCCGGGAGCTGTCGGAGCTGGAGGGCAAGGCGGGCGAGCGGTCCCAGTCGATGCTCGTCGCCCAGCTCCTGCTGTGCGCCGCGTTCCTGATCTTCCTGGCCTACCCGGCGGTGATGCGGGTGATGGCCGCCTAGATGTTCTGTCCTGACAGGTTGGTGACGCGGCTGGCGGGTGGGAGGCCGCCGAGTGCGGTGTGGCCGCGGTGATGGTTGTAGATGTGCAGCCAGGGG
>PVNI01000012.1 GCA_003001795.1 Actinomadura viridilutea
AACTTCAACAAGGACTAACCCTCCCGCACGAGCAGAGAGGTTCGTCCGCACCAGGCGTTAGGGCCCGCACCGTGCACCACACGGCGCGGGCCCTTCGCATACGCCATCGAAGACGCCAGACACGCGCACCCTCGCCCCATCCCGCCGCAGAGCCGCCTTCCAAGGCCGTAGAGAGCCGCTAAAAGGCCGTACGCCGCCACGAAGACGTCCTGGCAGGAACGGCGGATTGGCCAACGAACCTGACCAGCGCACCCGCCAGTACGCCGCCGGCACCCGGACAAGGCCAAACGCTCGGCCGATCGTGTCGCTGACTGAGCACCGTGCTCCGCGTGGCCCGCGATGGGCGGAGGTACTCGCAAGATCAGGGGCGGCCGGCAACGACAGCACGCGGTTCGCTGCTGCGAGGCACGCATTGTGCGCGTGGACATGCGCTGTGCAGCACGCCGAAGCCGTCCGTCTATGTCGCGGCCGCACCAGACTCGGTCGCGGCCGCACCAGACTCGCGGCCTCCCGCCCGCCAGCCGCGCCACCAGCCTGCCGCCGCGTTCTGGCGGCGCGCACAGCAGTTCTCTGCCTCCTGCGGGATCACCGTCCGGCGCGTGTCTCCGCTCGCGGCCGTGGTGTGCACCTGGCCGCCGGGATCGTGCTCTGGCTCACTCGCGCCTTCTGGCCGCAGATCGCCGGCAAGGTCGAGCCGACCAGCGCACGCTGCTGGACGATCGGGGTCTACGCCTCCGAGAGCGAACGTCGCGGTCTGGCCGGATGTCAGATGGCCATCACCGCGGCCTTCCAGCCGGCAGCGGCGTCGGCGACCTTTCAGGACTGCTAGGTGGGGCTTTCAGGACTGCTAGGCGGGGAGGGCGTAGCGGCCGTCGTCGAGGGGGTCGACGAGGCCGTCGGCGACGAGGGCGTCCAAGGCGCGTTCGCGTTGGACGGCGTCCGACCACACGGCGTCCAGGGCGGACTTGTCCACCGGGCCGTCGGCGTCGCGCAGGACGGCCAGCAGGCGGCCCCGGCACTGCCGGTCGGTGCCCGCGTACCTCTGGCCGCGCCGCGGCGGGCCGTCGTAGGCGGGACGGCCGGCGGCGTGCCAGGCGCAGGACGACAGCACCGGGCAGTCCACGCACCGCGGCGTGCGGGCCGTGCAGACCAGCGCGCCCAGCTCCATGACGGCCACGGACCAGCGCGCCGCGGTGGGGGCGTCGTCGGGCAGCAGGGACTCGGCCAGCCGGACCTCGGCGGCGGTCTGCGAACGCGGCGGATACTCCTCGCCGGACACCAGGCGGGCCAGCACCCGCCGGACGTTGGTGTCGAGGACGGCGTGCCGCTGCCGGAACGCGAAGCTCGCCACGGCGGCGGCGGTGTAGGCGCCGATGCCGGGCAGCGCCAGCAGCTCCTCGTGCGAGGAGGGCACGCGGCCGCCGTGCCGTTCGACGATCACCCGGGCGGCCTCGTGCAGGCGCAGCGCGCGGCGCGGATACCCCAGGCGGCCCCAGGCGCGCACCGCCTCACCGGACGGCTCGGCCGCCAGCGCCGCCGGTTCGGGCCAGCGGGCCATCCACTCCCGCCAGACCGGCAGCACGCGGGCCACCGGCGTCTGCTGCAGCATGATCTCGCTGACCAGGACGCCCCACGGGGTGGCGTCCGGCGCGCGCCACGGCAGGTCCCGGGCGTTGGCGGCATACCAGTCGAGGATCGCCTCGGTGACGGTCGGCTTCATGACGACTGGCCATTGTGGCACGGCGGGTCGCCGGTCCCTCGAAGATCGACCATGCATACTGTCCGCATGGGCGCTGACACCGGACGTGACGACGGTGCGGTCGACCGGTACTGGCGGCGGCGGGCCACCGTCCTCGCCGCCGTGCTCGGCGTCCTGGTGGCGCTGGTCTACGGCTGCGGCGACGACGAGGAGACCACGGCCGACGGCCCCACCGACGCGCCCACCGTCCCCGCTGTGACGCCGACCGTCACGGTGACGAAGCGCGTCCGGGCCTCGCCCACCCGGCGCGGCGGCGCCTGCGCCAAGGAGGACCTGGTGCTCGGCCTGGCCATGACCAGGGACGTCTTCGTCGGCGCGCAGCGGCCGCGGTTCATCGCGACCATCGTCAACGTCGGGCCGGGCGCGTGCACCTACGACGGCGACCTCGACGTGCGGGTGACGTCCGGGCCCGACCGGATCTGGTCGTCCGGCCGGTGCGCCCGCGGCGCCTCCGGGCGTTTGACGCTGCTGCGCGGCGTCCCCCACGTCGTGACGGTGACCTGGGACCGCAGGCGCAGCCCGGACGACTGCCGGGCCAGGGGACTGCCCGCGCGGCCCGGCACGTACATCGCCACCGCGCGGTCCGGCGACCTCAAGCCCGCCAGGCGCGTGTTCCATCTGCGGTGAGCGGACGATCCGGCCGTCTCGGGGGCGGTCGGAATCCGCGGTCAGACGTAGCGTTCCAGAATCGACGACTCGGCCAGGCGGGACAGGCCCTCGCGGACGCTGCGCGCGCGGGACTCGCCGACGCCGCCGACGGCCTGCAGGTCGTCGATGCTGGCCGCCAGCAGCTTCTGCAGGCCGCCGAAGTGCTCGACCAGGCGCTCGACGACCAGGCTGGGCAGCCGCGGCACCTTCGCCAGCAGCCGGTACCCCTTGGGGCTGACCGGCAGGTCGAGGGCGTCCGGGCCGGTGAAGCCCATCACCTCGGCCACCGTGGACAGGTCGAGCAGCTCGTTGGCCGACAGCCGGTCCAGCGCGGTCAGCACGGCGTCCACGCCGCGCGCCCGGGCGGTGTCGGACGGGTAGTCCCGCACGATCAGCTCGCGGTCGACGTCCACCCCGGACACCAGCTCGTCCAGCTGCAGCGACAGCAGCCGGCCGTCGGTGCCGAGCTCGACCACGTATCCCTCGATCTCGTCGGCGATGCGGCGGACCATCTCCAGGCGCTGCACGACCGCGCTGACGTCGCGCACCGTGACCAGGTCCTCGATCTCCAGCGCCGACAGCGTGCCGGACACCTCGTCCAGCCGCAGCTTGTAGCGCTCGAGGGTGGCCAGCGCCTGGTTGGCCTTCGACAGGATCGCGGCCGAGTCCTCCAGCACGTAGCGGGTGCCGTCGAGGTACAGGGCGATGATGTGCATCGACTGGCTGACCGAGATGACCGGGTGGCCGGTCTGCCGGGCGACGCGTTCGGCGGTCCGGTGCCGGGTGCCCGACTCCTCGGTGGGGATCGTCGAGTCGGGGACCAGATGCACGGCGGCGCGCACGATCCGCGTGTGCGTGTTGTCGAGGACGATCGCCCCGTCCATCTTGGCCAGCTCGCGCAGCCGGGTGGCGGAGAACTCCACGTCGAGCTCGAACCCGCCGGTGCACAGTTCCTCGACGAGCTTGTCGTAGCCGAGGACGATCAGGGCTCCGGTGTGCCCCCGCAGGATGCGCTCCAGCCCGTCGCGTATCGCGGTGCCCGGGGCTACCGCGGCGAGCGTGGCGCGGCGTCGTTCGTCATGACTTTTGTCGTGTGTTGGCACCTGGCCCCCGGAGTTCTGGTCGGCGTCAGTTGTCATCGAGGAACCCGCGGACGGTTCCCCCTGGTCTGTTGTCCCCCTCCGTCTGGAGGGCGATGCCTCCCGTCGCGCCGTACTGGCGGCCGCGGGCTGGCCCTGCTTCGCCGACCCCGGGCCGCCGCGTCGCGGTCCTCCGGTGGTCTCCACAGGCCGTCGCCGCCGGTGCGGCGGCCCTGGAGATATTACGCGGCTCCTGACGTCCCGGTCATGCCCCCCTGAATGATCGTTGCCGAGGTCAGGGGGCGGTGAAGGCGACCTGGAGGGCCTGGGTGAGGCTGTCGACCTCCATCACCTTCATGCCCTCGTAGCTGGTCAGCTGCGGATCGGCCCGCTTGAGCGGGGTGCCGTCGCCCAGCTCCAGGGAGCCGCGGGGCACCACCGCGTACTTGAAGCCGAGCCGGGCCGCCTCGGCCAGGCGCCGCTGGACGCCGGGCACGACCCGCACCTCTCCGGCCAGGCCGACCTCGCCGAGCGCGATGAGCTGGGCCGACAGCGGCTGGTCGACGGTGGACCCGGCCACCGCCAGGGCCAGCGCCAGGTCGACGGAGGTCTCGCTGAGCCGGACGCCGCCGACCGTGGAGACGTACACGTCCTTCTCGTGCATGGAGATCTTGCAGCGCTGCGCCAGCACCGCCAGCACCATCGCCACCCGGGAGGAGTCCAGGCCGGACGACGCGCGGCGCGGCGACGGCAGGAAGGACTTGGCGACCAGCGCCTGCACCTCGGCGACCAGCGGGCGGCGGCCCTCCAGCGTGACCGTGACGCAGGTGCCGGGGACGGGCTCGTCGCGGCGGGTCAAGAACAGGCCGCTGGGGTCGGGCAGCCCGACGATGCCGACCTCGGACAGGTCGAAGCAGCCCAGCTCGTCGGTGGGGCCGTAGCGGTTCTTCACCGCGCGGATCATCCGCAGCCGGCTGTGCCGGTCGCCCTCGAAGTACAGCACCACGTCCACCAGGTGCTCCAGCAGCCGGGGCCCGGCGATCGCGCCCTCCTTGGTGACGTGGCCGACCAGCACCGCGGTCATGCCGCGTTCCTTGGCCACCCGGATCAGGTTGGCGGTGACCTCGCGGATCTGGGTGACGCCGCCGGGCGTGCCGTCCACCTCGGCGCTGCCGATGGTCTGGATGGAGTCGACGACCAGCAGCGCGGGCTCCACGTCCTCGATGTGGCCGAGCACCGCCGACAGCTCGGTCTCCGCGGCGAGGTAGAGGTCGTCGGTGACGGCGCCGACGCGGTCGGCGCGCAGCCGCACCTGCTCGGCGGACTCCTCTCCCGTGACGTACAGCACGGGCGTGCGGCCCTCTTCGGACTTGGCGGCGAGCGCGGCGACCTCCAGCAGCAGCGTGGACTTGCCGATGCCGGGCTCCCCGGCGAGCAGCAGCACGGCTCCGGGCACCATGCCGCCGCCGAGGACGCGGTCGAGCTCGTCCAGGCCGGTGGGGCGGGTCCGCGCGGTCCGCACGTCCACCTGGCCGATGGGGCGGGCGGGCGCGGTGACGGGTCCGGCGGCCACCACCCGCGGCGGCGCGGCCGTGCCCGCCTCGCCGACCGAGCCCCACGTCTGGCATTCGCCGCAGCGCCCCACCCACTTCGACGTCTGCCAGCCGCACTCCGAGCAGCGGTACGCCGCCTTCGCGGTCTTCGCCTTCGCCATGGCTTGAAACAGTACGGGCCGCCGCCGACAGTGCGCCCCCAGCGTCGCCCACTGGTCAAAATCATGTAGCGCTTCGTCATCGGATAGTGACTCTGCGTATCGAGATCACGTATGGTCGGTGCCGATCGTGCGCTTCGGGACGAAGGCCGCGTGGCACTCGGCGGCCGAGCGGGAGGACCGGTGGTCATGCGCGGGAAGCGGATACTGGGCGTCGGAGCGTTCGCGGCGACCTTGGCGGCGGGGACGCCCGCGGCGGTCGCGCACTCCGTCCAGGCGCGGGCGGGCGTACGGTACGTGGCCCTCGGCGACTCCTTCACCGCCGGACCGGGGATCCCGAAGCAGCACGGAAAGCCCGCCGGATGCCGGCGCTCCAACCGCAACTACCCGTCGCTCGTCGCCGCGCAGCTGAAAATGCGGCTCACCGACGTCAGCTGCACCGGCGCCCGCATCCGCCATCTGACCGAGTCGCAGCGCACGTCGTCGGGCACCAACCCGCCGCAGCTCAACGCGCTCAGACGCGACACCACCCTGGTCACCGTGGGGATCGGCGGCAACGACATCGGATTCGGCGAGATCGCGCTCAAGTGCGGCGTCCTCAGCGTCACCAGCCCCAACGGCGCGCCGTGCGCCACCCGGTACGCCGACACGTTCAACGAGCGGCCCGACCGGATCCGCCCGCTGATCGGCGACATGCTGCGCCGCATCCGCGCCCGGGCCCCGCGCGCCCGCGTGCTGGTCGTCGGCTACCTGCGGCTGCTGCCGGAGAAGCGGGGCTGCTGGCCCGCGGTCCCGGTCGCCCAGGGCGACCTGGCCTTCCTGGACGCCCTGGAGCGCGATCTGAACCGGGTGCTGGCCGAGCAGGCGCGCGCCCACGGCGCGATGTTCGTCGACGCCTACCGGGGCGGCGAGGGGCACGACATGTGCGCCCCCGCCCAGCGCAGGTGGGTCGAGGGCGTCCTGTCGGCCAAGAACGCCGCCCCCATCCACCCCAACGCGGCGGGCATGCGCGAGGTCGCCGACCGCGTGGTGCGCACGCTCGCCCGGCTCGAGCAGGTCTGACCCGGGACGCCGCGCGGCTCAGGCGGCCGCGGCGGTGCGGGCGCGTCCGATCAGGTCGGCCAGATGGCCGGAGACCACGTCCGGGCGTTCGAACATCGCCATGTGCCCGGTGGCGGGGAGGACCTCCAGACGGGCGGACGGGACGCAACCGGCGATCTTGAGGCTGTGCTCGACCGGGGTGAGCCGGTCGTTCTCCGCGCCGATGACCAGGGTGTCGGCGGGGGCCAGGGTGGCGCACTCGCTGATCACCTCGGTGCTGATCATGGAGTGCAGGAAGTCGAACAGGGCGTCCATGCGGGTCTCGGCGAGCATCTGCTCGCTGAACTCGATCGCGGCGGGGCTGGCGTCCGGGCCGAACGCGATGAGGTCCTCGATCAGCATGGAGCCGTCGCGGCCCAGATGGCGCACCTTCTCGATGAGGGCCGCGCTCGCGCCGGCGGCGCGCAGGGCGGGCGGGATCACCCGCTGCGTGGTGCGGGCCAGGATGCCGGGCAGGCCCAGCGGGGCCTCGCCCAGGGAGCCGGACGACGTGCACACCAGGGCGACGCCCACCACCGTGCTGCCGATCCGGTCGGGGTACTCGTCGGCGTACCGCATGATCGTCATGCCGCCCATGGAGTGGCCGACCAGGACGACCGGGGTCCCGGCGGGGACGGTCTGGTCGATGACGGCGGCCAGGTCGTGCGCCAGGCGGGGCAGCCCGTAGCCGTCGCGGTCGCCGCCGTCGGAGCGGCCGTGGCCGCGCTGGTCCCAGAACACCAGGCGGGCCTGCCCGCGCAGGGCCTTGCGCTGGAAGTGCCAGGAGTCCTGGGTGAGCGTCCAGCCGTGGCAGAACACCACGGCCAGGTCGGTGCGGTCCTCGCCGTCGATCTCGGCGTACAGGCGCGTGCCGTCGTCGGCGCGCACCGGCACCGGGCGGCCGCGCAGGGAGCCGAACGGCTCCGCGGCGTACGGGTCGGGGCGCAGACGCAGGCGGCGGACGGCGCGGCGCTGGGCGGCCCACCCGACGCCGGCGGCACCCGCGGTCAGCGCGGTGGCGGTGAGGATGGCGCGGCTCGTCCGTGCGGCACGGCCCATTCGGGTCCCCTCCCGTCAAGGTGGCGGATGGCGGTTGAATTGTCATATACGCGCCCATCTGCGGCCAGACCCGCGGAGCGTTTGTGACCAACCAGTCAGTAACCGGGGTGCGCCGGCACCGGCGTCACCGCCCCGGCGCCCTCAGGGGCACCGCCACCACAGGTTGACGGCGTAGTCCACCTCGCAGCCCTCGTGCTCGCGCAGGAACTCCTCGGCCAGCTCGGCGGGGAACTCGATGCGCAGCACCGCGGCAAGGTCCGCGCGGCTGGCGAACGACCAGCGGATCATCAGCGGCTCGCGCGCGAAGCCCTGCCGGGCCCAGAACCGCTCCACCGCGTCCGGGTCGTAGGAGGGCAGGCCGCGCCGGAACCAGCGGCCGAACGTGGAGCGGGTGGCGTCGTTGTCGATGATGAAGATCGCGCCGCCGCGCCGGACCACCCGCGACAGCTCGGCCAGGCCCGGCTCGCAGCCGGGGCCGAAGAAGTACGCCCAGCGGACGTGCACGACGTCCACCGAGGCGTCCGGGAGCGGGATCGCCTGGGCGGCGCCCACGCGGACCGACACGTTCGGATGGTCGCGCACCCGCCGCCGGGCCGCGGCGGCCAGCGCCGAATGCGGCTCCACCCCGATGACCCGCGCCGCCTCGCGGGCGAACCGCGGCAGGTGGAACCCGGTGCCGCAGCCCAGGTCGAGCACCGTCGCCCCGGCCCACGGCCGGATCGCCCACATCGCCGACTCCAGCGTCCCGTCGGGGTCGACGGCCCGGTTCTCGATCTCGTAGACCTGGGGAGAATTCCAGATGTTGGGGCTGGGCACGGCGCCCGGCGCGATCTCGACCACGAGGACAGAGCGTAGTCATCCGGCCCCGCGCCAAATAAGATCACCTGGGTCGGAGGGTAACTTCGGGCGTCCGGGCGCATAGGCTTTGCGTTGCGTGAGCGCCGTCGGCGGAGCGGGCCGCTCCGGTCCGTGCGGCGCGGCGCACGACGGACACAGCCGCACCACACTGCCGAGCGATCATTATGGCGAGGGAGCCTTGACTCCGCAGCACAACGGCGCCGTTCCGCCCGCGATTCGCGTGCCGGACGCGCCGATCACGCTGTCCACCGCGTCGGTCTACCCGGAGAAGGTGCCCAGCGCCTTCGAGATTGCCGCGCTGCTGGGGTACGACGGCGTGGAGATCATGGTGTCCACGGACGCGTCCTCGCAGGACCTCAACGTGCTGCGCCGTCTGTCGGACTACCACCAGGTCCCCATCCGGTCGATCCACGCCCCGTGCCTGCTGCTCACGCAGCGGGTGTGGGGGCGCGAGCCGTGGGGGAAGCTGATGCGGTCCAAGGAGGTGGCCGAGGCCCTGGGCGCCGACGTGGTCGTCGTCCACCCGCCGTTCCGCTGGCAGCGGGAGTACGCGCGCGAGTTCGTCCAAGGGCTCGCCCGCATGCAGGAGGAGACGGACGTCCTGTTCGCGGTGGAGAACATGTTCCCGCTGAAGGCGCGGGGCGCCGAGGCGGGCATGTACGCGCCCGACTGGAACCCGGTCGGCCAGGACTACCCGCACGTCACGCTGGACCTGTCGCACACCGCCGTGTCCGGCTCGGACGCGATGGACATGGCGGAGCAGCTCGGCGACCGGCTGCGCCACGTCCACCTCGCCGACGGCGTGGGCATCACCAACAAGGACGAGCACCTGGTGCCGGGGCGCGGGAACCAGCCGTGCGGACCGTTCCTTGAGCGGCTCGCCGACACCGGCTACCGCGGCCACATCGTGCTGGAGGTCAACACGCGCCGCGCCAGCAGCCGCACCGAGCGCATGGAGGACCTGGCCGAGGCGCTGGCCTTCGCCCGCCTGCACCTGGCGGCCGCCGCGTCCATGGACGACAAGGCGCGCACCTGGGAGGTCACCCCGGGCGGTGAGATCTCCCAGCGGGGAGCGCGATGACCGATGTCGCGCGGCCCCGGCGCGACTCCGGCGAGGGGACGCGCCGGCGCGCGAAGCGCGGCCCCGGGCGGCGGCCCGGGCCGACGGCGACGCGGGAGGAGATCCTCAACGCGGCGCGCACGATGTTCGCCGAGAAGGGGTACGACGCCACGTCTCTGCGGTCGATCGCCCGGGCGGCGGGGGTCGACCCGGCGCTGGTGCACCACTACTTCGGCAACAAGGAGGGGGTCTTCACCGCGGCCATGCGGTTCCCGGTGGACCCCACCGAGCTCCTGCCGCGCGTCATGGCGGCACCCAAGGAGCGGATCGGCGAGACGCTGGTCCGCACGTTCCTGTCGGTCTGGGAGGACGAGACGCGGCGCGCCCCGATCCTGGCGCTGCTGCGCTCGGCGATGACCAACGAGCGGGCCGCGGTGACGCTGCGGGAGTTCCTGACGACGGCCCTGCTGGAGCGGGCGTCCGAGCTGCGGGGCACCCCGAAGCTGCGAGTGAACGCGGCGGCGGGCCAGATGATCGGCGTGATGTTCCTGCGGTTCGTGCTGCGGATCGAGCCCATCGCATCGGCGTCGACTGAAGAGCTGGTGGAGCTGCTGGCGCCCACGATCCAGCGGTACTTCGACGAGCCCGGCGGAACCGACGGCGGCGACAAGACCGCCGCCCCCGGCGAAAACAACGGACACCGCTGACCCGCGCGCGGTGTCCTTGGGCCGTTTCGGCCGCGCGTTCGCCGCGTGATGGGCCCTGCTGCCCCTATAGCCCGCGTGACGGTCTTGCGTGCGGTCTTGCTGCTTGTACTGCGGGTCGAGCCCATGGCCTGGGACGACCGAGGAGTCGGCGCAGCTGTCGACGCCACTGGCCAGCGGCATTTCGACGGGGCCGGCGGATCCGGTGGTGTCGGCAAGGCTGCGCCGCGCCCGGCGAGAGCAACGGACACCGCTGACCCGGGCGGTGTTTTTGGGCTGCTCCGTTAGCGGGATCGCGACACAACGGCTTCTCCTGCCCCCCGTGGCCCATGTGACGTCGGCGGCGCCGCTGTGCCTGGCGAAGCCCAACGGACACCGTTGCGGCCCCTTGATGGCGCCTTGAGTCCCCTTGTCACCTGCGTCGGCGCGTGAGGACGCCTTGACCCTGGCTCGAGCGCGGACTTAAATTCAACACATGATGAGTTCTTCTGCTCCGGCGGTCCGCGTTGCGGACCTGTGCGTGGAGCGCGGCGGCCGGCAGGTGCTGCACGACGTGACGTTCGAGGTGCCGCGCGGTTCGATCGTCGGACTGATGGGGCCGAGCGGCTGCGGCAAGACGACGCTGATGCGGGCCATCGTGGGCGTGCAGATCGTCAAGAGCGGGACGGTGACCGTGCTGGGCGAGCCCGCGGGCAGCCCTTCCCTGCGCCGCCGCGTCGGCTACGCCACCCAGGCGCCCGCCGTGTACGACGACCTCAGCGTGACCGAGAACCTGCGCTACTTCGCCGCGGTGCTCGGCGCCCCGCGGACGGACGTGGACCGCGTCGCCGCCGAGGTGGGCCTGGAAGCCCAGCGCGACCAGCTCGTCTCCACCCTGTCGGGCGGGCAGCTCGGCCGCGTCAACCTGGCCGTCGCGCTGCTCGGCGCCCCCGAGCTGCTGGTGCTGGACGAGCCGACCGTCGGCCTGGACCCGCTGCTGCGCCAGGAGCTGTGGACGCTGTTCCGGCGGCTGGCCGAGCGCGGTGTCACGCTGATCGTCTCCAGCCACGTCATGGACGAGGCGGGCCGCGCCGACCGGCTGCTGCTGATGCGCGAGGGCCGGATCCTGGCCGACGGCACGCCGCGCGAGCTGCGCGCCGCCAGCGGCGCCGACGACCTGGAGGAGACGTTCCTGCACCTGATCAGCGAGCGGGAGGAGGCCCGGACGTCATGAGCCTCGCGATCACCCTGGCCACCACGCGGCGGATCCTGGCGCAGCTGCGGCACGACCACCGCACCATCGCGATGATGGTGGGCGTCCCGAGCCTGCTGATGATCCTGCTGCGGTACGTGTTCGACCGGCCGGAGGTCTTCGACCGGGTCGGGCCCATGCTGCTCGGGCTGTTCCCGTTCGTGATCATGTTCATCGTCACCAGCGTGGGCACGCTGCGCGAACGCGCCGGCGGCACCCTGGAGCGGCTGATGACCATGCCGATGGGCCGCCTGGACCTGCTGGTCGGCTACGCGCTGGCGTTCGGGCTGCTGGCGCTGGCGCAGGTGGGCGTGGTGCTGGCGATCTCGCTGACCTGGCTGGGCCTCGACCTGGCCGGACCGGGCTGGACGCTGCTGCTGGTGGCGGTGCTGGACGCGCTGCTCGGCATGGCGCTGGGGCTGTTCGCCAGCGCGTTCGCCCGCACCGAGTTCCAGGCGGTGCAGTTCATGCCCGCGTTCGTGCTGCCGCAGGCGCTGCTGTGCGGGCTGATCATGCCGCGCGACCAGATGGCGTCCTGGCTGGAGGCGGTCTCCGACGTGCTGCCGCTGACGTACGCGGTGGACGCCATGCAGCGGGTGAGCCGGGAGCCGGACGTCGGCGGCGACCTGGTGCGCGACATCGTGATCATCGCGGTGTGCGCGGTGCTGGCCCTGCTGCTGGCCGCGGCCACGCTCCGCCGCCGCACTCCGTGACGTTCGCCACCGCGCCCGGCACCGACCTCGCGGTCTTTGACCGGCAGTGGACGTCATACGAGGTAAACCCTCATATTCGGGACGAGGCGCCTGCTAGTCTCCGGCGCCATGACCCCCGAAGACCACTCCGGTTCCCAGGCGCGCAGGCAGCACGGCGGCGACCGGTTCCCGCCCTCCGCCCCCGCCGGTCCGGAAGGGGCGCCGGGACGGGCGGCGGCCGAGCCCGGAGCCGCTCAGCGCGGGCCGCACGGTCCCGACGGGCCGCAAGGCCCGGACGACGGGCTCCCCTTGGGCGAGGGGCTCGGGAGCGGCGACGGACGGCGGCGCAAGAAGCGCTGGCCGCGGGTGCTGGCGGGCGTGGTGGTGTTCGTCCTGCTGGCCGCGGGCGGGGTCGCCGGGCTGGTGTGGCAGCGCCAGTCGTCCTACAACAGCAACATCGATCGGGTGCCCGGGGTGATGCCCACCGGCAAGCGCCCCGGCCCCAACGTGACCGGCACCGAGAACTGGCTGCTGGTCGGCTCCGACAGCCGCGCCGAGATGGCCACGACCGGCGAGGGCCGCGGGGTGTGGAAGCCGGGGCAGCAGCGGTCCGACACGATCATGCTGCTGCACCTGCCCGCCGACCGCCGCAAGGCGTACATCATCTCCTTCCCCCGCGACCTGTGGGTGGACATCGCCGACTACGGCCCCCAGAAGATCAACGCGGCCTTCTCGTTCGGCGGCCCGCCGCTGCTGATCCAGACCGTGGAGAACCTCACGGGCATCCGCATCGACCACTACGGCGCCATCGACTTCGAGGGCTTCAAGGCGATGACCGACGCGCTCGGCGGCGTGGAGGTCACCATCGCGCAGAGCGTCTACGACCCGGCGCGCAAGGTGCACTGGCAGGCCGGCCGGCAGAAGCTGGACGGCGAGAAGGCCCTGCTGTTCGTCCGGCAGCGGTACAACCTGCCGAACGGCGACTTCGACCGGATCAAGCGGCAGCAGGCGTTCCTGCGCGCGCTCGCCGAGAAGGCCGCCGACAGCGGGACGATCACCAACCCGCTCAAGCTCGACCGGTTCCTCACCGCGTTCACCAAGTCGATCAGCGTCGACGACGAGGTGTCCGCGGGGGACCTGCGGTCGCTGGCGCTCAGCCTGCGCGGCGTGCGCCCCTCCGACGTGGTGTTCATGACCGTCCCCAACAAGGGCAGCGCGATGCGCGGCAAGCAGAGCGTGGTTCTGCTGGACAAGGCCAAGGGGCGCGCGCTGTTCGAAGCCGTGCGGACGGCGAAGATGGACGAGTACGTCCGGCGGTACGGCGGGGTCAACAAGACCGGAACGGTGTCGTGATCGTCGCTTCTTCCTGGGGCGTTACCCTGGGAACTCCGGGACAGCGGACAGTGTCGTCCCGCCGGAGAAGGGGTCGTCAGTGCTTCGTCAGGCTCTCCTCGCCGCTTCCCGCAGCGGCGGCGTCCGCACATTCGTAGAGAGCGCTCCGTTCACCCGCGACGTGGTGCGCCGGTTCATCGCCGGCGAGACCGTCGACGACGCGTTGCGCGTCACCCGGGACCTGACCGGCCGAGGGCTGGCGGTCACCCTGGACGTGCTCGGGGAGGACGTCCTCGACAAGGGGCAGGCCGAGGCGACCGTCAAGCACTACGTCGAGCTGCTGGGGCGGCTGGCCGAGCTCGGGCTGGGCGACCGGGCCGAGGTGTCGCTGAAGCTGACCGCGGTGGGCCAGGCCCTGGACGAGGACCTGGCGCTGGAGAACGCCCGCCGCGTGTGCGCCGCCGCCCGCTCGGCCGGAACGACGGTGACCCTCGACATGGAGGACCACACCACCGTCGAGTCCACCCTGCGCATCCTGAAGGAGCTGCGGCGCGACCACCCGAGCACCGGGGCGGTCATCCAGTCGTACCTGCGCCGCGCCGAGGAGTACTGCGCCGAGCTGGCGTACGAGGGGTCGCGGGTGCGGCTGTGCAAGGGCGCCTACGCCGCCCCCGAGCACGTCGCCTTCACCGGCAAGGCCGACATCGACAAGTCGTACGTGCGGTGCATGCGCGTGCTGATGAGCGGCAAGGGCTACCCGATGCTGGCCACGCACGACCCCCGGCTGATCAACATCGCCGGGACGTTCGCCCTGGTCAACGACCGCGCCCCGGGCAGCTACGAGTACCAGATGCTGTACGGGATCCGGCCGCAGGAGCAGCGGCGGCTGGCCGCCGAGGGCGAGCGGGTGCGCGTGTACGTCGCCTACGGCGCCGAGTGGTACGGCTACTTCATGCGGCGGCTGGCCGAAAAGCCCGCCAATCTGCGCTTCTTCCTGCGCTCGATGGCGACGCGGTCCTAGCCCGGCCGATCCGCGCACCCGGCCGCCGGGCCGGTCGGTAGTCTGGCGTGGTCGAGCGAAATCCCACGTCATGACCCACGTCAAGGTGCGCACATGATCGCGATTCTGGGTGCCGGGAAGATGGGCGAGGCGCTGCTGTCCGGGGTGCTGCGCGCCGGCCGCCGCCCGGCCGAGCTGATGGCCACCGTCCGCCGCGAGGAGCGCGGGGCGCTGCTGCGCGAGCGGTACGGCGTCGAGATCGTCACCAACGTGGAGGCCGCCCGGACGGCGAGCACCCTGGTGCTGGCGGTCAAACCGCAGGACATGGGGACGCTGCTGGACGAGATCGCCCCGCACGTGCCGTCCGGTCGACTGGTGATCTCCATGGCGGCGGGCATCACCACCGGGTTCGTCGAGGAGCGGCTGCCCGCCGGCGTGCCCGTGGTGCGGGTGATGTCCAACACGCCGGTGCTGGTGGACCAGGCGATGAGCGTGATCTCGCCGGGCTCGCACGCCGGCGAGGAGCACCTGAAGCTGGCCGAGGAGCTGCTCAGCCCGGTCGGGAAGGTGCTGCGCATCCCCGAGTCGCTGCAGGACGCGGCGACCGCGCTGTCCGGCAGCGGACCGGCGTACTTCTACTACCTGGTCGAGGCCATGGTGGACGCGGGCATCCTGCTCGGCATGCCGCGCGCGGCGGCGCTGGAGATGGTGATCCAGTCGGCGGTCGGGGCGGCGGTCATGCTGCGCGACTCGGGCGAGCACCCGGTGCTGCTGCGGGAGGCGGTCACCTCGCCGGGCGGCACGACGATCGCCGCCATCCGGGAGCTGGAGAAACACGGGGTGCGCGCGGCCGTGCTGGAGGCGATCGAGGCCGCCCGCGACCGGGGTCGCGAGCTCGCCGGCGGCTGATCTGGGAACGCTGACCGGGGACGACGGAACGGATCAGGCCGCCGTTGAGCCGACGCGGCCCGGTGCTCGTGGTAGGGGTATGGACATCGCGCTTCGTCTGCTCGTGGCCGCGGGACTGGCGGTCGACGCCGTCGTGCACTGGCGGTTCGCGCCCGACATGAAGTTCGTCGAAGGCGGCAGCGTCGGCGGCGACGTGCTGTTCCAGGCCCAGGCCGCGGTCGCCGCGCTGGCGGCCGTGCTGGTCCTGGCATGGGCGCGCCGCTGGACGTACGCGGTCGCGTTCCTGGTCGCGGCCGGCGCGGTCGGCGCCCTGCTGCTCTACTACGCCGTCGACGTGGGCGCGCTCGGCCCGCTGCCGGACATGTACGAGCCGGTCTGGTACGCCGAGAAGACCGCCAGCCTGATCGGCGAGGGCGTCGCCGCGGTGGCCGCGCTGGTCGGGTTCCTCACCGCGGGCAGCCGCTCGTCGCGACGCTCCGAGGAACCGGTCGAGCCACGTGTCTGAGGTGTGGCTGGACCATGGGTGACGCGCCGGAGGGGGCGTGTCGTTTCTGCGGGTGGCTTGTGGTCGCGACGGTTTGAGGAGTCGGTGGAGCCGCGCGAGGGAGGCGCACTCGGGACGTGGGAGACGCGCCGGACTGGGGCGCGTCGCTGCGTGAGGCCGTGGCGGCCGTGTGGGCACGTCCGGCGTGCGGTGGCTTCTGCGCGCCGCGGACGGGGGTTTGGCGAGGCGCCTCCGCATCCCCGCGGCCTCGGTCGCCAGGCGGGTGTGCGGAGGCGGCCTCAAGTCGCGGGGCCGGGCGCGGCGGGGGCCGTCATGCGACGGCCTCGGCGTCGGTCTCGCCGTCGGCGGCGGACGCGTCGAGGACCGAGCGGATGAAGCGGGCGGTCTCGTCCATCGCCGCGCTCGCCTCGGGCAGCACCCGGTTGAGCATCTGGAAGTCGTGCATCTGACCGTTCCACACCTGCAGCAGGCAGTCGCCGCCCGAGTCGCTGATCGCGCCCGCCAGCGCCTCGGCCTCGGGCCGCAGCACCTCGCGGCTGCCGACCTGGATGAGGAACGGCGGCGTGTCGGCCCAGGCGCAGGCCAGCAGGGCCAGCCGGGGGTCCGTCGGATCCATCGAGCCGACGACGAGGCGGGCGACCCGCCGGGCCGTGGCCGCGCTGATGTAGGGGTCGCGGGCGAGCCGCTGCTCGCGCGTCGACAGTTCGCAGGTCAGGTCGACCCAGGGGGAGAACAGCACCACTCCGGCGGGGCGGGGCAGCCCGGTCCGGCAGATCTCGCCGGTGAGGGAGGCCGCCAGGTGCCCGCCCGCCGAGTCGCCCGCGACCACGATGCGGTCGGCGGGCACGCCGACGTCCAGGAGCCAGCGGTAGGCGTCCAGCGCGTCCTCCAGCGCCGCCGGGAACGGATGCTCGGGCGCGAGCCGGTACTCGGGGACCAGCACGGGCAGGCCGGTGTCGGCGGCCAGGCGAGAGGTGATCGGACGGTGGGTGCGGGGGGAGCACACCACGTAGCCGCCGCCGTGCAGGTACAGGACGGCGCCGTCGAGCGGCCCCTCCTCGGCGTCGCGGGGCTCGACCCACTCGCCGAAGACGCGCCCGGTGTCGCGGCGGACCTCGTCGGCCGGCCGGACCCGCACCCGCGGGTCGGGTCTGACCAGCCGCGACGCGATGTCGACCGTGGTGCGGGCGGTGCGGATGATCAGCCGGTGGCCGGGGACGTGGTGCACGATGGGACCAAGCGTCAGGCGCAGGGTGCAGGAGATGACCCGGCTCAGCGTGCTGGGGCGTCCGTCGTGGGGGACAGAGTGCGGGGGCAGCGGCGGCCTGGGCGTTCCCGTGGGAGGCGCGCCGCGCGACGCACCGCCGGTGCCGGATCCGTCCGGTGGCGGTGGTACATCGTCGGCAATGAGATGTTTATCCATGCGCATCCCAAACGTCAGGTTTCGCCCATGTTACGTAAAGCAAAGGGCAATGTCAGGCAGGTCACAGTAAAGTCCGCGCAGGTCGGGCGGCGGTGCCGCGACAGCCGCGACAGGATGGGCGAATCCGCACGTATGTGATTCAGGCCACACGGCCTGACCAGGGGTGGAGCGCTACCGTGAACGTCATGAGCAGCCCAGCGCCGTCCCCAGCCGCCGAGAGCTGTGCCCTCCGGGTCTTCTGGGACGACGACCTCGTCTCCTACGACTTCGGCGCCGGGCATCCGCTCAACCCGGTCCGCGTCGAGCTGACCATGGCGCTCGCCCGCGAGCTGAAGGTGCTGGACGCGCCCACCGTGAGTCTGGAGGGGTTCCAGCCCGCCGACGAGGACCTGCTCGGCCTGGTGCACGAGCCGTCCTACATCGCCGCGGTCAAGCAGGCGGGCGCCACCGGCCGGCCCGACCTGCGGCACGGGCTCGGCACGCCCGACAATCCCGTGTTCACGGGCATGCACGAGGCGTCGTCCCTGGTCGCGGGCGCCTCGGTCGCCGCCGCCCGCGCGGTGTGGACGGGCCGCTCCCCGCACGCCGCCAACATCGCCGGCGGCCTGCACCACGCGATGGCGGGCGCCGCCAGCGGCTTCTGCGTCTACAACGACCCGGCCATCGCGATCGCGTGGCTGCTCGCCCAGGGCGCCGAACGGGTCGCCTACGTGGACGTCGACGTCCACCACGGGGACGGCGTCCAGGCCGCCTTCTACGACGACCCCCGTGTGCTGACCATCAGCCTGCACGAGTCGCCGCGCACGCTGTTCCCCGGCACCGGATTCCCCGACGAGACCGGCGGCAAGGGCGCCGAGGGCACGGCCGTCAACGTGGCGCTGCCGCCCGGCACCGGCGACGCCCTCTGGCTGCGGGCCTTCGACGCGGTCGTCCCGCCGCTGCTGCGCGCGTTCCGCCCGCAGGTGCTGGTCACCCAGCACGGCTGCGACGGCCACGCGCTCGACCCGCTGGCCCATCTGATCCTCAGCGTGGACGGGCAGCGCACCGCGTACGCGATGCTGCACCGCCTGGCGCACGAGACCGCGGGCGGCCGGTGGATCGTCACCGGAGGCGGGGGCTACGAGCTGGTCCAGGTGGTGCCGCGCGCCTGGACGCATCTGCTGGCCGAGGCGTCCGGGCAGCCGGTCCCGCCCGACACGCCCACGCCCGAGGACTGGCGCGACTTCGTGCGGATCCGGACCGAGCAGATCGCGCCGCGTCGGATGACGGACGGCACGAGCGTGGTCGAGGTGCGCACCTGGGGCGAGGGCTACGACCCCGCCGGCCCCGTGGACCAGGCGATCCTGGCGACCCGGCGGGCGGTCTTCCCCGAGCACGGCCTCGACCCGCTGACGGACCTGTGAGCGCCTCCCCGACCGAATCCGCGACCGACCCCCTGGGTGAACCGTGACCGAATCCGCGACCCGATCCCTGACGCCGCCGTCGCGCGCCGAGCTGCGCGACCACCTCGTCCGCACGATGATCGCCGGGGACGTGGCCACGCCGCGGCAGAACAACCTCCGGCACTACCGGCTCATGGCCGCGGGCGACCCGTACTACCTGCTCGGCCTGGAGCTCAAGCGGCCCTGGACGGAGGCCGACGTGCTGGCGGTCATGGCGGAGCGCTGCGGCGTCAACCCCGACCCGCGCCACGTCTACGGGGACGACACGATCGACCCGGACCTGACCATCGACGCCCTGGAGGCGATGGGCGACCGGATCGGGCACGCGGCGCGGCGCCGCGAGCGGGTGGTGCTGGCCACCGGGCACCCCGAGACCCTCACCCCGATCTACCAGGCCGTGTCCGAGGCGCTGCGGGAGGCGGGCTGCACGGTGCTGACGCCCGCCGCGGGCTGGACGTACGAGGTCCGGCGCGACTACGGCGGCGCCGAGCGGCTCCGGATCGTCTACGCGCCCGGCGGCGTGGCGCTGCTGGAGGACGCGGACGGCCGCCCCCGGCACACCCACGACGCGGCTCCCATGGAGGCGATGCTCGCCGAGCTTGCAGCAGAATCCGACAATTGGCCGGATCTGGCCATCGCCGACCACGGGTGGGCCGGAGCGGCCGGGCAGGCGGGGATCGACGCCGTCGGGTTCGCGGACTGTAACGACCCCGCGCTGTTCGCCGGGGCCGCCGAAGGCAAGATCCACACCGTCGTGCCGCTGGACGACGGCGTGTCTCCCCAGCACTACGCCCCTGTGACGGCCTATCTGCTGCACCGCGCCGGGCTCGGCTGAGCCCGCGGTTCCCCGCTCCGCGCCGGCCCGCACCCGTCACTGCATGTGACATCTGCCGAGTAAAGGGGCGAAAGGGTCGTTCTTGGGTCGGGTGGGCCTTGGGGTCGCCGGTCGTCCGGTGGTCCCGGCTCACATCCGACGGCCGCGCGACCGCCGATGCCACCGTGCCTCCCGCGGGACGAAACCAGACTGTGGCCATCAAGACAGGTCGGGATACGCAAATGGGTGGAACTCCCCTCTTGCGACTGTCGATACGCGATTTACGCTGGGGGAAGAACACGTGCGTGATCAAAGTCACCCAAAGGGCCGGTGCGCGGCACGTGTGGAAGAGGGCGTCCGATGAGCTCAGGCGAGCGACCTCTCAGCGAGGTCAGGTTCCTGACTGTGGCCGAAGTGGCGGCGGTGATGCGGGTGTCCAAGATGACCGTTTACCGCCTCGTCCACTCAGGCGAGCTGCCCGCGATCCGGGTGGGCCGCTCGTTCCGGGTTCCCGAGCAGGCCGTTCACGACTATCTGCGCGACGCGTTCATCGAAGCCGGATAACCGGGTAGGGCGGGGTCATGGCCGATGACCTCGCCGTTCACCCGGAATCCGGTCGTGCAGGGGGCGCCAGCACGGGGGCAGGAGAACCGAGGAGACAGGGAACACCACGACACCGACGGGCCGGCGGCCGCGGGGCCGCCGGAATCGGTGCCCGCGCTCGCGGGGTCCGCGCCGACCCGCGCGGACGCGGCGGCCGCACCGATGCGCGCGCAACGCGCGGCACCGGTGGCGCGGCGTCGCGCGCCGAAGGCGGGCGAGCGGACGCGGGTGCGGGCCTGCGCGGCGCGCGCATCGGTGCGTCCGGTGCGAAAGCCGGCGTGTCCGGCGTGAGAGCGGGCGAGTCGGCGGGCGGGGAACCGAGTGCGGGCGCCGCAGCGGTACTCTTGGTCAGCGGACCGTGCGCCACCGCCGCGCGTCCATGGGACCGTCCATGGGGCATGGGGCCGGTGGACGGCACGGCCCTTCTTTCCTGTCACCCGATTCTCCGAGCGAGGTCCCGTGGGCTCCGTCATCAAGAAGCGCCGCAAGAGGATGGCCAAGAAGAAGCACCGCAAGCTTCTGAAGAAGACGCGCATCCAGCGCCGCAACAAGAAGTAGACGCTCCGGCCAGCCAGCCGTAGGGGGTGGGGCGCACAGTGTCTTCCATGCCCACCGCCGCGGCCCGTGTGGTTCTGGTCACCGGAGTCTCCCGGTTCCTGGGAGCGCGGGTCGCGAACGCCCTCCAGGCCGATCCCGGCATCGAGCGGGTCATCGGCGTGGACACGGTCCCCCCCACGACGCCGCTCGGACGCACCGAGTTCGTGCGCGTCGACATCCGCACGCCGAGCATCGCGAAGGTCATCGCCTCGGCCGGGGTCGACACGGTGGTCCACCTGAGCCTGGTGACCGCCCAGTCGGTCCCGCGGTCGAAGGTGAAGGAGCTCAACGTCATCGGCACCATGCAGCTGCTGGCCGCCTGCCAGCGCTCGCCGGACATGCGCAAGCTCGTCGTGCGGTCCTCGGCCGCGGTCTACGGCGCCTCGCCGATGGACCCGGCGGTGTTCACCGAGCAGGACGAGCCGGTCGAGGCGCCCTCCCACGGGTACGCCAAGGACGCCGTCGAGGTCGAGGGGTACGTGCGCGGGCTGCAACGGCGCCGATCGGACCTGACGGTCACGGTGCTGCGCTTCGTCAACTTCCTCGGCCCGGGCGTGGACTCGCCGCTGACCCGGTACCTGCGGATGCCGGTGGTGCCGACGGTGCTGGGCTTCGACCCGCGCCTGCAGTTCGTGCACGAGGACGACGGCATCGAGGTGCTGCGCCGGATGACCGTCGAAGACCATCCCGGCACGTACAACGTGGCGGGCGACGGGGTGCTGCTGCTGTCGCAGGCGCTGCGCCGCGCGGGCCGTCCGTTCGTGCCGCTGCCGGCGCAGTCGCTGTCGGTGCTGGGCGACCTCGGCCGCCGGTTCGCCGGGCAGACCGGGTTCTCGCCCGAGCTGCTGCGGCTGCTGATGTACGGGCGGGTGGTCGACACGTCGCGGCTGGTGGCCGAGCTGTCATGGCGGCCGAAGCACTCGACGGAGGCGGCGTTCGCCGAATTCCTGTCGGCCCACGGCATGGGCCACCCGGGCCCGCTGGGGCTGCTCGACCGCCTCGGGGCTGCGCTGACCCGCCGCTGACCTGCCCTTGACCCGCCGCCGACGGCGGCGCCGACGCCGCGCGCCGGAACGGGCGGCGCGGACGCGCATGCCGGCGCCGAAGGCGGGAGCGGCGGCCGAGCGCCGCCGACCGGGGCCGTGCCCACCGGGCGCTGTCGACGAGGCAGTGTCGGCCGGGAGCGTTGACGGACGGGCGCTGAGGGGAACGATGGGCCGAGGCGGAAGTCCCGGCCCGCGCGGAGGGAGGTGCCCGATTTGAACGCGCAGCACGACCAGGACCGCCGCCGTGTCCCGCGGGGCGCGGACACGGCACCGGACGCCGATCAGGGGGCGAACGCGGCGGTCGCCCCCTGGCAGGCGCAGGACCGGGCCGACGACGACCGGGGCGCGCGGGTCATCCGGCTCGACACCGCGCGGCAGTCGGCCGGCGGCGCCGACCCCGACGGCGAGCGCCAGGAGGGCCCGGGGCCGCTGGAGCGCCGCATCGCCGCCGGCCTGGCCTTCCTGCGCCGCCGCCTGACGGGCGAGTACGAGGTCGACGAGTTCGGCTTCGACCCCGAGCTGAACGCCGCCGTGCTGCTGCCGCTGGCGCGGGCGATGTACCGGCATTGGTTCCGCGTCGAGCTGTGCGGGCTGGAGCACGTCCCCCGGCAGGGCCCGGCGCTGGTGGTCGCCAACCACTCGGGCACGCTGCCGGTGGACGGGCTCATGCTCACCGTGGCGATCCACGACCACGTCGGCCGCGACCTGCGGCTGCTCGGCGCCGACCTGATCTACCAGGTGCCGCTGCTGGGGCACCTGTCCCGCAAGGCCGGGCACACCCTGGCCTGCCCGGCCGACGCGGCGCGGCTGCTGGACAAGGGCGAACTGGTCGGGGTGTTCCCCGAAGGGTTCAAGGGGGTCGGCAAGCCGTTCGCCGAGCGGTACCGGCTGCAGCGCTTCGGCCGCGGCGGCTTCGTGGAGACCGCGCTGCGCACCGGCGTGCCGATCATCCCGTGCGCGATCGTCGGCGCCGAGGAGATCTACCCCAAGATCGCCGACCTGCGGCCGCTGGCCCGGCTGCTCGGCCTGCCCTACTTCCCGATCACCCCGACCTGGCCGCTGCTCGGCCCGGCCGGGCTGGTGCCGCTGCCGTCCAAGTGGATGATCCAGTTCGGCGAGCCGATGCGGCTGGAGGAGCACGGCCCCGACGCCGCGGACGACCCGATGACGGTGTTCAACATCACCGACCACGTCCGCGAGAACGTTCAGCAGATGGTCTACGACACGCTGCTGCGGCGCGGCCCCGCCTTCTTCTGACCGGCCGGGCGCCCGCTCGGGCGTCCGCGCGGCCGCTCGACCCGGCCGCTCGGATCCGGGTCAGCCGCGGTAGTGTCTGCGCAGCGCGATGCCCGCGGCGACGCCTCCGGCCAGCGCGCCCGCCCCGGCCGCGGCGGGCAGCGCCACCATGGTGACCTTGCGCCCGGTGCGGAAGTCGTGGATCGGCCAGCCGTGCTTCTTGGCGTGGGCGCGCAGGTCCGAGTCGGGGTTGACCGCGTTCGGGTGCCCGACCGACGACAGCATCGGCAGGTCGTTGATCGAGTCGCTGTAGGCGTAGCAGCGCGACAGGTCCAGGCCCTCGCGTTCGGCCAGCGCCCGGATCGCCTCCGCCTTGGCCTCCCCGTGCAGCAGGTTGCCGACGAGGCGTCCGGTGTAGACGCCGTCGCGGGTCTCGGCGACCGTGCCGAGCGCGCCGGTCAGGCCGAGCCGGTGCGCGATGACCCGGGCCACCTCCACCGGGGTGGCGGTGACCAGCCACACCCGCCGTCCCGCGTCCAGGTGCTGCAGGGCCAGGCCGCGGGTGCCGTGCCAGATGCGGTCGGCCATCACCTCGTCGTAGATCTCCTCGCTGAGCGCCTCCAGGTCGCTCACCCGCTGCCCGGCCACGAACGCCAGCGCCGCCTCGCGGGCGGTGGAGATGTGCTCGGCGTTCTCGGTGCCGCGCAGCCGGAAGGCGGCCTGCCCCCAGGCGAACATCGCCAGGTCGCGCAGCGTGAACAGCTTCCTCGCGGCGAGCCCGCGCGCGAAGTAGTAGATCGACGCGCCCCGCATCATGGTGTTGTCGACGTCGAAGAACGCCGCCGACGACGGGTCGGGCTCGGGCAGCCGCCGTCCGGGGCCGGTCGCCGCGGCCGCGGCCGCCATGCCCGCGCCCACGTGATCGGCGCCCTTGCCGCGCTGCCAGAAGAGCCGCATGGGCCCGAGCCTAGTCAACGGTCCCCCGGGACCCCGTTCTTACCTCCAGAATTGGGACAGTCCTCACTTCTGGCGGCGGCGGTCGCCATCAGCCGTTCACGCAGCCCCGCCCGAAAGCCCGGGTCGGGGTCGATCGGGGCGACCCGCAGCCGCGCCAGCGGGGCGCGCACCGCCGTGACCTTGATCCGCCTGGTTCTCATGCCGGCCCCCAGCGAACGCGGTCCTGCATCGCACAACGACGAGAACATCCCCTCGGTCACGCCCGCCGAACCGGTGCGGCGCGCCGCCCCGGGCGGGCCGGTCAGGCCAGCAGGTCGTCGGGGAGCATCCGGGCCAGCGACCGCATCGCGCGGTGCTGCAGCGCCTTGATCGCGCCGGTCTTCTTGCCCATCACCAGGGCGGTCTCGGCCACCGACAGCCCGTGCAGGAAACGCAGGACCACGCACTCCTGCTGCTCGGAGCCGAGCCGCCGCACCGCCTCCAGCAGCGCCCGGTTGGTCATCGAATCGAGGACGGCGCGTTCGGGCCCCTCCTGCGGGAATTGCGGCTCCAGCAGCTCGGCGGTGCAGACCTCCAGCCGGTAGCGGCCGGACTTGAAATGGTCGGCGACGAGATTGCGCGCGATGGTGACCAGCCAGGCCCCGAAATCCTTGCCCTGCCAGGTGAAGTCGGCCATCCGGCGCATCGCGCGCAGGAACGTCTCGCTGGTGAGGTCCTCGGCCAGCGAGTGGGTCCCCACCCGGTAGTAGACGTAGCGGTAGACCAGCCCGACGTAGTGGTCGTAGAGGGTGCCGAACGCCTCGATGTCGCCGTCGCGCGCCCGCAGCACCAACGCCCTCATGGCGTCGGCGAACGCGTCGGACGCGTCGGCCTGGGCGCGGGCCTCGCGCGCCCGCGGGCCGTCGTCGCGCCGGGCCGCGCCGTCGCGCCGAAGATCGGAACGAAAGGGACGCCGGGGAATCGACGGGATCGCTGCCAATCGGGCATCGAGGGTCACGCTGCTCATGCAGTTCTCCTCGGGGCGTACGCGACCTCCGGCGTGGAAAAGCAACTGTAGATAGCGATCCGTACGACAGGCAATGGCGGGTGCGACCCGGAGCGGTTACCCGTCATCGCTCCGCATCGGGCACCATGGGGCGCGATGGTCGATGCTCTTTTCGCGCTGCCGGCGACCGTGGGCGCCTTAGTGGCCACCGGGTTGCTCATCACGCGCGCCTCCAAGGACCGGTCGCTGTACCTGATCGCGTGGTCGGTGACCATGGTCGGGCTGAGCCTGGCGCTGGCGTCCATGTCGATCGGCTTCCTGCTGGGCTGGGCGGGCCCGCTGTTCCGGGTGAGCGAGCTCGGCGCGGCCCTGCTGGCGCCGCTGTGGCTGGCGCTCGGCATGATCGAGCTGATCGCCCGCTACGTCCAGGTGCGGTTCGGGGCGTGGCTGTTCGTGGTGTCGTACTCGGTGGTGGCCACCGTCATCCTGCTGGTGGACCCGCTGCGCGGCTCGTTCAGCAAGGCGCTGCCCAAGCCCGGCGACACCTACGACGCGATCCCGCTGCT
This sequence comes from Actinomadura viridilutea, assembly GCA_003001795.1. Classification (GTDB taxonomy): domain Bacteria; phylum Actinomycetota; class Actinomycetes; order Streptosporangiales; family Streptosporangiaceae; genus Spirillospora; species Spirillospora viridilutea. The sequence continues at coordinate 25,297 of PVNI01000012.1, forward strand.
GCTGGTGGACGGCGCGCACCTGGTCGCGGTCATCGCGCTGGTGGCGTGCGCCGCCGTGACCGCCGTCCTGGCCGGCAAGCAGGACCGCGAGGCGGGCGAGCTGCTCATCCCGATCGCCCTGGTGGCGCTGGCCGGGGTGCTGGTGGTCAGCGGCAGCCGCGGGCTCCTGCCCGCCGCGCTGGCCGTGATCGCGCTCGGCGCCGCCGCGGGGCTGGTGTGGTACGGCGCGATGCGCACGATCCCCGTGTACGCGGACGACGCCGACGCCGCCGGGTACGACGACGAGGGCTACGACGAGCAGGGCTACGACGATCGCGAGTACGGCGACCGCGGATACGCCGAGCAGGCGCCCCCCGCCCCGAGGTCCGCCCGGGGCGGCGGCAAGCGCGGGGAGCTGCGCTTCCCCGAGCAGCCGGCGGAGCAGCCGCGGTTCGCCGAGCCGTCCGGCCCGTCCACAACCGTGGACGACGCGGTGGCCGCCGCGGCCGGGATGCCGCCGACCGCCTGCGGGCAGATCACCGTCTACACGCTGCTGGAGGGGCGCGAGGAGGCGTTCGACCGGCTGGCCGACGATCTGGTGCGGGCGGTCTCCGCCGCCGAGCCGGACACGCTGATCTTCGCCTGCCACGAGGTGGTGGGCGCGCCCACGCAGCGCATCTTCTACCAGCTGTTCCGCGACGAGGCGGCGTTCGCGGCGCACCGGCGCGGGCCGCACCTGCAGCGCTTCCTGGCCGAGTCGCGCACCCATGTGCTGGCCACCAACGTGATCGAGGTGCGGCTCGGCAGCGCCAAGCTGCCGTCGGCCCATGCCAGGCCGCCGTCCGCGCACGGCGCCCCGGACTTCCCCTGACCACCCGCTCGGACCCATGGACATCGTGATCACTCTGCTCGGCAAGCCGGGCTGCCATCTGTGCGACGACGCCCGCGCGGTGATCGAGCGGGTCGCGGCGGACACCGGGGTGCGCTGGGAGGAGCGCGACATCACCCAGTCGGAGGAGGACTACCGCCGCTACTGGGAGCAGATCCCGGTCACGCTGATCAACGGCGTGCAGCACGACTTCTGGCGGGTGGACGAGAACCGGCTGCGCGCGGCGATCGCGGAGCTGCGCGGCCGCTGACGCCCGCCGCCGTTCCGCCGGATGTCCGATGCGTCACAGCGGCGCGTCTGAGTGAACGCTGATGCCCCACGTTATCGGTGGTTTTCTGCTGTTCCGGGCGGGATGGTGGGAACCTGCGGCCGGGGGGTGGCTTCGTGCATGTATTCACACAGGCTTAACCTGGGGGCAGGGCCCCCGGGTCCCGCCCGCAGAGTCGAGCCCCCGAAGAGCAGGCCGTGACACCACGACAGACTCGCAACCGCGACCGCGCTGACCGCGGCATCCCAGAGGCCACTGTGGCACGCCTGCCGGTGTACCTGCGGGCTCTGCACGCCCTGCAGGAGCGCGGCGTGGCCACCGTCTCGTCCGAGGAACTGGCGGCCGCGGCGGGGGTGAACTCCGCCAAGCTCCGCAAGGACCTGTCCCATCTGGGCTCCTACGGCACCCGCGGCGTCGGCTACGAGGTGGAGTACCTCGTCTACCAGATCTCCCGTGAGCTGGGCCTCACCCAGGACTGGGTCGTCGCCATCATCGGGGTGGGTAACCTGGGGCGGGCGCTGGCCGGGTACGGCGGGTTCGCCTCCCGCGGCTTCCGTGTGGCGGCCCTGCTGGACGCCGACGAGGCCATCGTCGGCCAGGAGATCGCCGGGATGACCGTGGAGCACATCGACCGGCTGGAGGACGTCATCGCCGAGCGCGGCGTGTCCATCGCCGTGATCGCCACTCCCGCCTCCGCCGCGCAGAGCGTGTGCGACCGGGTGGTCGCGGCGGGGGTGACCAGTGTGCTCAACTTCGCCCCGGTGGTGCTGTCGGTGCCGGAGGGGGTCGACGTGCGCAAGGTCGACCTGTCGATCGAGCTGCAGATCCTGGCGTTCCACGAGCAGCGCAAGGCCGGCGGGCCGGTCGAGTACGAGCCCGCGGGCGACGGCGATCGACCCTCCGACCAGGCCGAGTACGTAGAGGCGGTTGAGCTATGAGCGAACCGGAAGGACGCGGCGCGGCCTGGACCGACGAGCGAGGGACGAGCGAGGAGGGAAGGCCGGGCCTTGATGGCGTCCTGGAGGTGAGCGTCGGAGGCTCGGGCGAACCGGAAGGACGCGGCGCGGCCTGGACCGACGAGCGAGGGACGAGCGAGGAGGGAAGGCCGGGCCTTGATGGCGTCCTGGAGGTGAGCGTCGGAGGCTCGGGCGGGCTCCTGGCGGTGCGCGGCGCGGGTGAGGCCGGGGTCGACGTGAGGATGGGTTGCCGATGAGCGTGCTGGTGGTCGGGCTCAGTCACCGCAGCGCGCCGGTGGCGCTGCTGGAGCGCGTCTCGGTGTCCGGCGACTCGCTGGTCAAGCTGCTGCACGAGACGCACGACGCGCCGCATGTCGCGGAGGCCGTGATCGTCTCGACCTGCAACCGGGTCGAGGTCTACGCCGTGGTCGACAAGTTCCACCGCGGCGTGTCGCGCATCTCCGAGCTGCTGGCGCTGCACTCGGGCGTGCCGCTGGAGGACCTGTCGCGGCACCTGTACGTCCACTACGAGGACCGGGCGATCCAGCACGTGTTCTCGGTGGCGTGCGGGCTGGAGTCCATGGTCGTGGGCGAGGGGCAGATCCTCGGGCAGCTGCGGCAGGCGTTCCGGCTCGCCCAGGACGAGGGCACCGTCGGCCGCACCCTGCACGACGTGCTGCAGCGGGCGCTGCGCGTGGGCAAGCGGGCGCACCATGAGACGGGCATCGACAAGGTCGGCGCGTCGCTGGTCAGCGTGGGCCTGGACGTGGCGCGCGCACACCTCGGGCCGCTGGAGGACGTGCGGGCCCTGGTGGTCGGCGCGGGCTCGATGAGCGGGCTGGCGGTGGCGACGCTGGCGCGCGCCGGGGCCCGGGAGATCATCGTGGCGAACCGCACCCACGAGCGGGCCGTGCGGCTGGCCGAGTCGGCGCAGGCGCCCGCGCGGGCGGTGGAGCTGCACCGGCTGCCCGAGGCGCTGACCGAGGCCGATCTGATCGTGTCCTGCACCGGCGCGACGGGGCTGGTGCTGACCGCCGACCAGCTCCAGGGCATCGGGGACGACGGACGGCGCCGGTTCTTCCTGGACCTCGCGCTGCCGCACGACATCGACCCGGCGGCCGTGCGGGAGATCCCCGGCGCGGCGCTGGCCGCGCTGGACGATCTGCGCACCGCGCAGGAGGCCGCCGACGCGATCGGGCCGGAGGCGATCGAGGCGGTGCGGCGGATCGTTGCGGACGAGGTGGCCGACTTCCTCGGCGCCGCCCGCGCCGCCGCCGTGACGCCGACGGTGGTGGCGCTGCGCAGCAAGGCCGCGGAGGTGGTGGACGCCGAGCTGGCGCGGCTGAGCGGCCGCCTGCCCGACCTGGACGAGCGGTCCCGCCGGGAGATCGCCCACGCGGTGCGCCGGGTGGTGGACAAGCTGCTGCACGCCCCGACGGTGCGGGTCCAGGAGCTGGCCTCGGCGCCGGGCGGGGACGCCTACGCCGACGCGCTGTCCCGCCTTTTCGATCTCGATCCCAAGGCGCCGGAGGCGGTCACGCGCGCCGACATCACCGAAGGAACCGAGCCGTGAACGAGCGAACGCCGTTGCGTCTGGGGACGCGCCGCAGCCTGCTGGCGATGAGCCAGTCCAGGCTCGTCGCCGACGCGTTGTCCCAGCGTACGGGGCATGCGGTGGAGCTGGTCGGGGTAACCACCGAGGGTGATGTCTCCAGGGCGCTGCTCGCGCAGATCGGCGGCACCGGGGTGTTCGTCAGCGCGCTGCGCGACCGGCTGCTGTCCGGCGAGGTGGACTTCGCGGTGCACTCGCTGAAGGACCTGCCGACCGCGCCGGCGGAGGGGATCGTGCTGGCGGCCACGCCGCCCCGCGAGGATCCCCGTGACGTGCTGTGCGGTCCGGCCAAGCTGGCGGATCTGCCGCGGGGGGCGCGGGTCGGCACCGGGTCGCCGCGCCGGGTGGCGCAGCTGCGGGCGCTGCGGCCCGATCTGGAGGTCGTCCCGATCCGCGGCAACGCCGACACCCGGCTGCGGAAGGTGACCTCCGGGGAGCTGGACGCGGTGGTGCTGGCGTACGCGGGGCTGCGCCGGATCGGCCGCGAGGACGAGATCGCCGAGGTGTTCGAGCCCGACCAGATGCTGCCCGCCCCGGGGCAGGGCGCGCTGGCGGTGGAGTGCCGGGCCGACCGGGAGGATCTGCGGGAGCTGCTGGCGTCGGTGGACGATCCGGCGACGCGGGCGGCGGTCACCGCCGAACGGACGGTGCTGGCCGTGCTCGAAGCGGGATGTTCGGCACCTGTGGGAGCATACGCTGCCGAAGTAGACCATAAGCTGCATCTGACCGCCTCCGTCGTGGCGCACGACGGCAGCCGCCAGATCCGGCTGTCCGCAAGCGGCTCCCTCGAGCGGCCCGAGGAGCTCGGCCGCGAGCTCGCCGCCCGGCTGCTCGACCAGGGAGCCGATCAGGTGATGGGGGAACGCGACATTGAACCCCGATGAGCAGAGCGCGGTGATCGCGACCGCCCCGGCCGCCCCGAGCACCCCGGCCGGACCGGCGGAGAAGAACGACGCGGCCGACAAGGCCGACGGCACGGGCGACGGCGCGTCCTTCCGGGCCGGCCGGGTCGCCCTCGTCGGCATGGGCCCGGGCGACCCGGGCCTGCTGACCCTGCGCGCGGCCGCCGCGTTGGAGCGCGCCGACGTGGTCGTCGTCGACCGGGCGCGCTGCCCCGCGGAGATCCTGTCGCACTGCCGCCCGGACGTGGAGATCGTCGACACCGCCGAGGCCGAACCGGTCGAGGCCGCCGTGGCCGCGGCCCGCGGCGGCGCCTACGTGGTCCGGCTCTTTCGCGGCGACCCGGGGCTGGGCTGCGACCTGGCCGCCGAGGGCGACCGGCTGACCGAGGCGGGCGTCCCGTTCGAGATCGTCCCCGGGGTGTCGGCCGTGACCGGCGTGCCCGGCTACGCGGGCATCCCGCTGACCGACCGCGAGCACCGCGAGGTGCGGATCGTGGACGCGTCCGAGGGCGGCGTCGACTGGCAGCGGTTCGCCGCGCCCGACGTCACGCTGGTGGTCACCGGCGCCGAGGGCGCGGTCGGCGAGGTCGCCAAGGGGCTGATGGCGGTGGGCCGCCCCGGCTCCACGCCCGCCGCGATGACCAGCCTGGGCACCACCACCGAGCAGGAGACCGTGGTGTCGACCCTGCAGCGGCTGGCCGCCGACACCAAGGGCATGGAGGCCCCCGCGCTGATCATCGTGGGGGACGTGGTGCGCCACCGCGACACCCTGTCGTGGTTCGAGACCAAGCCGCTGTTCGGCTGGCGGGTGCTGGTGCCGCGCACCAAGGAGCAGGCCGCCTCGCTGTCGGAGCAGCTGCGCGAGTACGGCGCGGTGCCCGAGGAGGTCCCGACGATCTCGGTGGAGCCGCCGCGCACGCCGCAGCAGATGGAGCGGGCCGTCAAGGGCCTGGTCACCGGCCGGTACGAGTGGGTGGTGTTCACGTCCACGAACGCCGTGCGGGCGATCCGCGAGAAGTTCGCCGCCTACGGGCTGGACGCGCGCGCCTTCGCCGGCCTGAAGGTCGCCGCCGTCGGCGAGCAGACCGCCAAGGCCCTGGTGGAGTTCGGCGTGCAGCCCGACCTGGTGCCCACCGGGCAGCAGTCCGGCGAGGGCCTGGTCAAGGTGTGGCCGCCGTACGACCAGGACCTGGACCCGATCAACCGGGTGCTGCTGCCGCGCGCGGACATCGCCACCGACACGCTGATCGCCGGGTTGACCGAGCTCGGCTGGGAGTGCGAGGACGTCACCGCCTACCGCACGGTGCGCGCCGCGCCGCCGCCCGCCCCGATCCGCGAGGCGATCAAGGGCGGCGGGTTCGACGCGGTGCTGTTCACCTCCTCGTCCACGGTGAAGAACCTGATCGGGATCGCGGGCAAGCCGCACAACGTCACGGTGATCGCCTGCATCGGCCCGCAGACCGCCAAGACGGCCGAGGAGTACGGGCTGCGCGTGGACGTCATGGCGCCCAAGCCGTCCGTCTCGGCCCTGGCCGAGGCGCTGGCCGAGTACGGTGCCAGGAGGAGGGCCGCCCAGATCGAGGCGGGCGCGCCGCTGCGCAAGCCGAGCCAGATGCGCCGGGGCGCGCGCCGCCGCAGGTAGCCGTCCCGGCGACCGAGATCGAGATCCGGGCCGTCGGCCGCCGTTCCCTCGGCCCGTGCGTCCTGGAGGAAGAGGATGTCCGCTCAGTTCCCCGTCGCCCGGCCCCGGCGGCTGCGCCGCACGCCGGCGCTGCGCCGCCTGGTCGCCGAGCACCGGCTGTCCCCGGCCGACCTGGTGCTGCCGATGTTCGTCAAGGAGGGCATCGCCGAGCCGCAGCCGGTGCCGTCCATGCCGGGCGTCGTCCAGCACACCCGCGACAGCCTGCGCAAGGCCGCGCACGAGGCGGCCGAGGCGGGGGTCGGCGGGCTGATGCTGTTCGGCGTGCCCGCGGTCAAGGATGGGACCGGCTCGGCCGCCGACGACCCCGCCGGGATCGTCCAGCTCGCGCTGCGGGACCTGACGTCCGACCTCGGCGACGCCGTCGTCATCATGACCGACCTGTGCCTGGACGAGTACACCGACCACGGGCACTGCGGCCTGCTCACCCCCGCCGGTGAGATCGACAACGACGCCACGCTGGAGCGGTACGCGTCGATCGCGGTGGCGCAGGCCGACGCCGGCGCGGCGGTGGTGGCGCCGTCCGGCATGATGGACGGCCAGGTCGGCGCGATCCGCTCGGCGCTGGACGCGGCCGGGTACCGGGACGTGGCGATCCTGGCGTACTCGGCCAAGTACGCCTCGGCGTTCTACGGCCCGTTCCGCGACGCCGCCGAATGCGCGCCGCGGTTCGGCGACCGCTCGTCCCACCAGCAGGACCCGCCCAACGCCGAGGAGGCGCTGCGGGAGGTGCTGCTGGACCTGGACGAGGGCGCCGACATGGTGATGGTCAAGCCGGCCGGGCCGTACCTGGACATCGTGCGGCGCGTCCGCGACGAGGTGCGCGTGCCGGTGGCCGCCTACCAGGTCAGCGGCGAGTACGCGATGATCGAGGCGGCGGCCGAGAAGGGCTGGCTGGACCGCGAGCGCACCATCGACGAGTCGCTGACCTCGATCCGCCGCGCCGGCGCGGACATCGTGCTCACCTACTGGGCGACCGAGGCGGCCCGTCGGCTGCGCCGCCGCTGAGCCTCGTCCCGGGGGCCGCCGGGGCGGTCGTCGACGCCGGGGTGACATCGGTCTAGTCACTTGGTGCTGTTTGCGGGGGGTTGCCGTCTCGGCCGTTCGGCGCGCCCGGCATCATCGTTAGCAACGACCCGTTACGGCGTTTCGGCTAGGGGGCGATCATGCTGGCGGTCTCCGGGGGAAAACGGCTCGGCGGCAAAGCGCGCAGACGTCAGGGCAAACGCCAGCGGGGACGTGAACGGGACATGGCCGCGGCGGCCCGCGACTACGCGGCGCTGGGGTGGCCCTGCACCCCGGGAGCGCATCCGGGCGTCGCCGGCGACCGGGCCTGTTCCTGCGACCGCGTGGGATGTCCCGACCCGGGGGCGCACCCGGTGTCGGCCACGTGGGCGCTGCAGGCCAGCGCCGACATCGACGTTCTGAACCGCTGGTGGACCGAACGCCCCGACGCCAACATCATCCTGCCGACCGGTCGCGTGTTCGACGTCCTCGACGTGCCCGCCGCCGCCGGGACGGCGGCCCTGGCGCGCATCGCCCGGGAGGGCCTGCCGGTGGGCCCCGTGGCCGCCTTGGGCGACGACCGGTACCTGTTCTTCGTGGCCACCCGCGGCGCGCCCGAGGACGAGGACGAGTGGTGGTCCTGCCACCTGGACTGCTTCCCCGAGACGGTGACCGAGACGCCCGGCATGCGCTGGCACTGCCGCGACAGCTACGTGGTGGCGCCGCCCTCGGTGCTCCCGTACGGGCGTGAGGTCACGTGGGTGCGCCCGCCCGACGGTTCCCCGCTGCCGGACCCGCTGCGGCTGCTGGAGGTCCTGTCCGACAGCTGCGACGCCGTCGGCTGAGACGGCGGAGCCGAGACGCAGCGCTGAGAGACGCAGCGCTGAGAGACGTAGAGCCGAGACGTGTAGGGCGAGACGCAGGGGCGGCCCCTGGGCCCTGACGGCCCAGGGGGAGATTCCGAAAGAGACCGAGAGGATCAGCGCGCGCCGCCGCGCGGGGCGGGGATCGAGACCTTCTGCCCCCACCGCGAGAAGTTGGTGTGCAGCAGCTGGGAGCGGGGCTTGGCGCCGGGGCCCACGGCCTTCACCCGCAGCTGAACGGGCCGCATCGCGCCGTCCAGCTGCACCACGAACGTCACCTGCTGGGCGCCGGTCGCCCTGGCCATCTCCGCGTACAGGGGGCCGAGGCCGGGGGTCGCCGCCAGGCGCGACAGGGGCGCGGTCCCCTGGTAGGACGACGCGCTCGTCTTCCGCAGGTCGGTGCTCGAACGCAGCAGGGCCGCCACGTTGGACACCGAGCTGCTCCACCGCACGTGCGACACCAGGTTCGCGTAGGCGCGCGCCCGCGCGCCGGAACCGACGGGCCGCCACGCCTTGCCGGACCGCAGGTACGTCACGTTCGCCACGACCCGCGCGTGGGCGGGCCGCCGAACGTCCTTGCTCTGCCCCGACACCGACAGCTGGTACGCGGGCGAGGCGGCCGGGGCCAGCGTGAACGTCCCCTGCGCCTTGATCACGCCGCCGGCGCCCGTCCGCCGGTAGCCGAACGCGCCGCTCGGCGTGCGTCCCACCGCCTGCTCGACCTGACCGGCCAGCGCGGCCGCGGCGGCCGCGTTCACCGGGCCGGGGCCGGAGGGCAGGGCCGGGCTGGGCGTGCCCGTGGTGGCGGGGGAGGGCGGCGGCTGCGCCGCCTTCCGGGCGTCGTCCCCGCCGCCGAGCGCGAGCGCCGCGGCGCCCCCGGCGGCGCCCACGACGACGACCCCCGCGACGAGGAGAGGGGCCAGCCGCCTGCGTCCGCCGCCCGGCGCGGCCGACGGCGCCTTCGTCGAGGCGCGGCCGCCGTTGCGGGAGGGGGCCGGCTCGGGCAGCGCCTGCGTCTGCTTCACCAGCTCCGTCATGCGGCTGCGGCCCTGCGCCTCCCACGCGGGCCCGTAGGCGGCGACGGCGGCCTCCTCCACCGCGCCGAGGAAGTCGGCGGCCGACGCGGGCCGCTCCGACGGCTTCTTGGCCAGCCCCGTCAGGATCAGGTCGCGCAGGGGGCCGGGCACGTCGTCGGCCGGGATCGGGGCCTCCCGGTGCGCCTTGGCCACCGCCGACTGGCTGCGTCCGGAGAACGGGGGCCGTCCGGTGAGGCACTCGAAGAAGATCGCGGTGGCGGCGTAGATGTCGCTGGCCGGGGTCGCGGGCGCGCCCTCCCACAGCTCGGGCGCGGCGTACAGCGGGCCGCCCTGGGCCTCGGAGCCGGGCGGCGCGAGCGCCAGGTCGACCAGGCGTCCGTTGCCTTCGGTGTCGACCAGCACGTTGGCGGGGCGCAGCGACCCGTGCACCACGTCCTTGGCGTGCGCGGCGGCGAGGCCCACCAGCACGCCGCCCAGCAGGGACAGCGCGGCCAGCGGCCCGGTCGGCCCCTGCGCGTCCACCACACGGCGCAGGGTGACGCCGTCCACCCACTCCATGACGATCGCGGCCCCGCCGCGCGGTTCTTCCACGAAGTCGTAGAAGTCGACCAGGTTGGGGTCCTCGATCTGGGCGAGCCGGCGGGCCGCGAGCCGGAACCGCGACAGGAACGTCTCGTCCCCGTCGAGCCGCCGGTCGAGGTACTTGACGGCGACCTTGGTCTGGGTCACGTCGTCCACCGCCAGCACCACCCGGCCCGAGGCGCCGCCGCCCAGCTCTCGCACGTGGGTGAAGCCCGGGACCGTCCAGCCGTCAACCACTTGGCGCGCCATCCCTTTCGAAATACGGTCCGCTCACGGCCGGTGCCGGTGACGAGCGCGGCACCGTCCGCCCGGCACCGCGTACTTCGTGGAATATCGGCAGCAAACGGGCCGGGTCAAGCCGAGTCGCCAAACTGCAACTGAGAGACTGTACCGGTGACCGACATCCAACTCTCCCAAGAGCTGTTCGACCGTGCGAACGGGGTGATTCCGGGCGGTGTGAACTCGCCGGTGCGGGCGTTCGGCGCGGTGGGCGGGACCCCCCGCTTCATGACCGCCGGGCGCGGCCCGTACCTCACCGACGCCGACGGCACCGAGTACGTTGACCTGATCTGCTCCTGGGGGCCGCTGATCCTCGGCCACGCGCACCCCGCCGTGGTGGAGGCGGTGCGGGAGGCGGCCGGCCGCGGCACCTCCTACGGGGCGCCGACGCCCGGCGAGGTGGAGCTGGCCGAGGAGATCGTCGCCCGCACGCCCGTCGAGAAGATCCGGCTGGTCAACTCCGGCACCGAGGCGACGATGTCGGCGATCCGGCTGGCCCGCGGCTTCACCGGGCGCGCCAAGGTGGTCAAGTTCGCCGGGTGCTACCACGGGCACGTGGACGCGCTGCTGGCCGCGGCGGGCTCGGGCGTCGCCACGTTCGGCCTGCCCGACACGCCGGGGGTGACCGGCGCCACCACGGCCGACACGATCGTGCTGTCGTACAACGACGTCGGCGCGGTGGAGGAGGCGTTCGCCGCGCACGGCCACGAGATCGCCTGCGTGATCACCGAGGCGGTGCCGTGCAACATGGGCGTGGTGCCGCCGGCGGACGGGTTCAACGCGCTGCTGAAGTCGCTGTGCGAGCGCCACGGAGCGCTGCTGATCATCGACGAGGTGCTGACCGGCTTCCGGGCGTCCCGCTCCGGCTGGTACGGCGTCGAGGGCGTGGCCGGGGACCTGATGACCTTCGGCAAGGTCATGGGCGGCGGCCTGCCCGCCGCCGCGTTCGGCGGCCGCGCCGAGATCATGGACCGGCTGGCGCCGGCCGGCCCCGTCTACCAGGCGGGCACCCTCTCCGGGAACCCCCTCGCCACCGCCGCCGGCCTGGCCACGCTGCGCAACGCCACCGACGAGGTGTACGCGGCGATCGACCGGGCCGCCTCCATCGTGGCGAGCGCGGCCTGCGAGGCGCTGACCAAGGAGGGCGTCCCGCACCGCCTGCAGACGGCGGGGAACCTCTTCTCGATCTTCTTCACGGACGAGCCGGTCGGCGACTTCGCCGCAGCCCAGCGGCAGGACACCAAGGCGTACGCGGCGTTCTTCCACGCCGCCCTGGAGCGCGGCGTCTATCTGCCGCCCTCGGCGTTCGAGGCGTGGTTCCTGTCGGCCGCCCACGACGACCAGGCGTTGGAGCGCATTACCGACGCCCTGCCGTACGCCGCCGCCGCGGCGGCGGCCGCGGCCTCCCGCTGACCTCGTCGGCCATGTCCCGGCCGTCTGCGCCCGCGCCGCCGCGTCCGGCGCGGGCGCAGACGCGGCGCGTCGCACAGGACTCCGACGCACCGGCGAGGCCGTTCGCGCAACGCCGCAGCGGAACCTGTGGGCGAAGTGAAGACGGACGGAGCGCGTCAGGGGCGGTGGCAGGCGTTGGAGGTGCCGATCACCGCGAGCGCGTGGATCGTGGGCCCTTTCGTCCATAGGGTCCAGTAGATGTCCGCTCCGGAGCGCAAGTCGTAAAGGGCGAGAGCCCAGCGGTAGTCGCTCGTCAAGAAGCCTTCCGGGTCGCCGTAGAGGGCGTCGCGAGTGAGCGGCATCCAGCGGCCGCGCAGCCATTCGGCGGCGCTCTCGGGAGTGTGCTCCACAGCCCGCACCATCGAGGCGGGCTTGGCGAGCCAATCCCGGATCTGGGTGGGCGGCAGGGGCGAGGCCGGGTCCTGCCGCAGGGCCTCGTCGTTCCAGTCCTCGCCGGTGCCGCGCCAGGCGTAGCAGTGCCAGTGCAGGCCTAGATCCCGCCACCTGGTCGGAGCGGTGGCCGGCATGGCGTCGTAGTCGAACGGCTCGATGCGCACGCTCCCACTCCCGGGTGGGACCCGAACACAGCCGCCGGGCGTCCGTCGTCGCCGTGGGCGGGCGGTCGACCTCGGCGGAGCCCGCCGGGGCCGGCCCGGCCTTCGCCGGTGTCGAAGACCGCCCACTTCTCCATGATCTGCGGCATTCGCCGTCCTGCAAAGCCCCCTCTCCTCGCGGCGACGGACGGACGGCGACGTCATGGTGTTTAGGTTCGCCTAGCGATGCACGGCCGCACGCTTTAGCATTGCTTCATGCTCGACTTGGAACGGCTGCGGGCCCTGCACGCCGTCGCCACGTACGGCTCGGTGAGCGCCGCCGCCGACGTCCTGCACGTGACGACCTCCGCGGTCTCCCAGCAGCTGGCCAAGCTGGAGCGGGAGACCGGGCAGAAGCTGCTGGAACGCAACGGGCGCGGGGTGCGCCTCACCGACGCGGCCGAGCTGCTGGTCGGCCACGCCGACCGCATCCTGTCCCTGGTGGAGCGGGCGCAGGCCGACCTGGAGGCGCATCGCGGGGCCGTGGTCGGGCGGCTGGCCGTCGCCGCCTTCCCCACGGCCGCGCGGGGACTGCTGCCCGCCGCCCTGCGCCGCCTGCGCGCCGACCACCCGGGGCTGCGGGTGCAGCTGCGCGAGCAGGACCCGATGCAGAGCATCCCGCTCGTGGTGCGCGGCGACCACGACATGGCCATCGTCCAGGACTGGAGCAACGAGCCGCTGTCCATCCCCGAGGGGCTGCACAAGGGCCCCATCTGCGAGGACGTGGTGGACGTGGCGCTGCCCGCCGACCACCCGCTGGCCGGGCGGGAACGCGTCGACCTCAAGGAGCTGGCGGGCGACGCGTGGATCGCGTCCACCCCCGGCAGCATCTGCTGCGATTGGCTCACCCACACCCTGCGGTCCGTCGACGCCGAGCCGCGCGTCGCCCACATGGCGTACGAGTTCGCCACCCAGCTCGCCCTGGTCGCGGCGGGGCTGGGCAACGCGGTCCTGCCGCGCATGGGCCGCTGCGACGTGCCCGAAGGCGTCCGGATCGTCGAACTGGAGACCCCGCTGACCCGCCGGGTCTACGCCGTGTGGCGGGAGGAGGCCGCCCGCCGTCCCGCTCTGCGCGCCGCCCTGGACGCCTTCCGGGACGCCGCCGGAACCCTGACCGGCGCGTCCGGAACCGCCTGACCGGGAACGCCCGGAGGAGGCCGCGCCGCCGCCCGGACCGCCGCGCGATCGCGCGCCGTCGCCGGGGTGCGGCGGGACGGGGCGTCCACGAGCGATGCCGCCGCCGGTTTGCCCAGCGCGACCGGGGAATGACGCAGAACGATCTCACGCACGCGCGGTCGCGGGCATCGCCGACCCGGCGGCGTCGGCACGGCGCTGACCTGGAAGGGCGACGGTCCGGCGGGGGTCGCGGCCGGGATACCCTGACCAGGCCATGACTGACACGACGATCGTTCACCTGTTGCGCCACGGAGAGGTGCACAATCCCGAAGGCATCCTGTACGGACGGCTGCCGGGCTTCCGGCTCAGCGAGGACGGGGTGCTCATGGCCAAGGCGGCCGCCAAGTGGTTCGCCGACCGGGACGTCACGGCGATCTTCTCCTCGCCCATGCAGCGGGCGCTGGAGACGGCCGCGCCGCTGGCCGACGCGTTCGACATCGCGGTGACGGTGGACGAGCGTCTCACCGAGGCCGACAACCACTTCGAGGGCCTGACGTTCGGGGCCGGCAAGGGCTCGCTGCGCCGCCCCGAGCACTGGCGCTACCTGGTGAACCCGTTCAAGCCCTCGTGGGGCGAGCCGTACCGGCAGATCGCCGACCGGATGAAGGCCGCGGTGATCCGGGCCCGGGAGGCGGCGCGCGGCCACGAGGCGGTCTGCGTCAGCCACCAGCTGCCCATCTGGGTGCTGCGCCGCCGCGCCGAGCACAAGCGGCTGTGGCACCACCCGGGCAAGCGGCAGTGCGGTCTGTGCAGCGTGACGAGCCTGACGTTCGAGGGCAGCCGGCTGGTGGACGTCTCCTACAGCGAACCGGCCGCCGGCCTCGCCAAGCACCCCGGAATCGCGGGCGCCTGATCCGGCCGCTACATTGAGTACTACGTCCTGTAGTAGTAGGAGGGTGTGGTGACCCCCCGAATCTCCGCCGTGCCGACCGCCGCCCGGCCCCGGCCCCGCGCCGTTCCGGCCGTCCGCGCGGCCCGCGCCGCCGCGGCCGCGGCGCTGTGCGGCCTGCTGGCGGGCTGCGCGGGGTCGCAGGCGGCGCAGAACGGGCCCGACGGCGGCGACAACCGCTTCATCGCGGGCGACGGCTCCACCCAGACGATCCCCGCGGCCGACCGCAAGCCCGTGACGGGCGTGCAGGGCGAGACGCTGGACGGCGAGCGGCTCGCGCTCGCCGACCTCAAGGGCAAGGTCACGGTCGTGAACTTCTGGGCGTCCTGGTGCGCCCCCTGCCGCGGCGAGGCGCCGTCGCTCGAGCAGGTGCACAAGGCGAACAAGGACAAGGGCGTGGCCTTCCTCGGCGTGGCCTTCAAGGACAGCAAGCAGAACGCCCAGGCGTTCGAGCGCAAGTTCAAGGTCGGCTATCCGAGCCTGTTCGACGCCGACGGGCGCATCACGCTGGCCTTCCGCGCCGTGCCGCCCAACGCCATCCCCACCACGCTCGTCCTGGACCGGCAGGGCCGGGTCGCCGCGCGGGTCATCGGCGCCACCACCTACTCCACGCTCAACCCGCTGGTCGCGCGGGTCCTCGCGGAGAAGTGATCACGGGCAGCCCCGCGGTGGCCGGAGTGAGGAGCGGAGGAAGCGTGCGACCGGAGCGGCGCCGGACGCCGGCGCGCGCCCGCGGCCGCAGGGCGCCGAGCGGAGCGCGCCGGTGAGCGCCGCGGAGGTGGGCCAGACCGTCACCAGCGGGTCGCTGCTGGTGGCGGGCCCGCTGGCGGCCCTGGCCGGGCTGGTGTCGTTCGTCTCCCCGTGCGTGCTGCCGCTGGTGCCCGGCTATCTGTCGTACGTCACCGGGATGACCGGCGTCGACCTGGCCGAGCAGCGCCGCGGGCGGCTGCTGGCGGGCGCCGTCCTGTTCGTCCTGGGGTTCAGCGCGGTGTTCGTCAGCGCCGGGCTGGCGTTCGGCGGGCTGGGACGCTGGCTGCTGGAGTACGCCGACCCGATCACCCGGGTGCTGGGCGCGATCACGATCGTGTTCGGGCTGGCGTTCATGGGCCTGGTGCCCGGGCTGCAGCGCACCGTGAAGTCGAGCCGGCTGCCGGCCGCCGGGCTGGTCGGGGCGCCGCTGCTGGGCGCGTTGTTCGGGCTGGGCTGGACGCCGTGCATCGGCCCCACGCTTGCGGCGGTGCAGGCGCTGTCGTTCAGCGAGGCGTCCGCCGGGCGCGGCGCGCTGCTGTCGCTGGCGTACTGCCTGGGCCTCGGGCTGCCGTTCGTGGCCACGGCGCTGGCCTACCGCCGGGCGCTGGGCGCGTTCGGCGCCGTCAAACGGCACTACGGCCTGGTCACGCGGATCGGCGGCGGGATGCTGGTCGCGATCGGCGTGCTGCTGGTGACGGGACTGTGGGGGGAGCTGACCATCGAGCTGAAGTCGTGGATCGGCGGCTTCGAGACGGTGATCTGACCATGAGCGACACGCCGGACACCACCGACGCCGCGCCGCCGGGCGGCCGGGCGTCCGCCGAGGTCCGCGCCGCGGACGACGCGCGCGCCGACAACGAGACCCGCGCCGCTGACGACAGCCGTGCCGCGGCCGCGGCGGGGGCGTCGACCCCCCAGGGCGGCGAGCCCGCGCCCGCGGGGCTCGGCGTGCTGGGCTGGCTGCGCTGGGGATGGCGCCAGCTGACCTCGATGCGCACCGCGCTGGTGCTGCTGTTCCTGGTGGCGCTGGGCGCGGTGCCCGGCTCGATCCTGCCGCAGCGGGGGCAGGCGCCCGAGCGCGTCGCCGACTATTTCGAACAGCACAAGACCCTGGCGCCTTGGCTGGACCGCTTCTCGCTGTTCGACGTGTTCGCCGCGCCGTGGTTCGCGGCGATCTACATCCTGCTGTTCGTGTCGCTGGCCGGGTGCGTGATCCCGCGCGCGTTCCAGCACTACCGGGCGATGCGGTCGCGTCCCCCGGCGGCGCCCCGGAACCTGCTGCGGCTCCCGCAGTCCGCGTCGTACGAGACCGACGCGACGCCCGACGAGGCGCTGGCGCAGGCGCGCACGCTGCTGCGGCGCCGCCGCTTCCGGGTCGACGCGGGCGAGACGCCCGGCGCCGGCGGCTGGGTCGCCGCCGAGAAGGGGTACCTGGGCGAGACCGGCAACCTGGTGTTCCACCTGGCCCTGCTGGCGCTGCTGTTCGCGCTGGGCATCGGCAACGCCTTCGGGTACCGCGGCAGCGTGCTGGTGACCGAGGGCAAGGCGTTCGCCAACTCGCTGGCGCAGTACGACCAGTTCACCCCGGGGCGCCGATTCGACAGCGGCGACCTGGCCCCGTTCTCGTTCCGGCTGGAGGACTTCACCGCCACCTACGAGACCAAGGGGGAGCGGCGCGGCCAGGCCACCGATTACGTGGCAAAGCTGCGCTACCGGGAGACCCCCGACGCGCCGGAGACCCGCTACGACCTGCGCGTCAACCACCCCCTCAACGTGGGCGGCGCCAAGGTGTACCTGATCAACCACGGGTACGCGCCGGTGTTCACGGTGCGCGACGCCAAGGGCAACGTCGCCTACCAGGACGCCGTGCCGTTCCTGCCGATGGAGCAGCGCACCTACACCTCCGAGGGCGTCGTCAAGGCCCCGGACGCCGAGCCCGAGCAGCTGGCGTTCTACGCGATCCTGTGGCCCACGGCGGTGTCGGCCAAGGACGGCAAGCAGATCGTCTCCGCGTTCCCCGCGGCGCTGCGCCCGGTGGTGACCATCACCGCGTTCAAGGGCGACATCGGCCTGGACTCGGGGACCCCCCAGTCGGTGTACCGGCTGGAGGGCATCGGCAAGACGCTGCACCCGGTGAAGGGCGGGCAGAAGCTGCTGGAGCCCGGTCAGACGTTCACGCTCCCCGACGGCTCCGGCTCCATCACGTTCGAGGGCGTCCGGGAGTGGGCGAGCCTGTCGGTCAACCACGACCCGGGCCGCCTGCCCGCTCTGGTCGCGGCCATCCTGGCCGTGGCGGGCGTGGCCGCGTCGCTCATGGTGCGTCGCCGCAGGGTGTGGGTCCGTGCGCGGGCCGCGGGCGACGGGCGTACCGTGGTCGACGTCGGCGGGCTCACGCTCGGCCACCCGACATCCGAATTCGACGACATCGTCACCGCGTTGCGCGGGCCCCGGGACGCCGCCGGGGAATCCGGGCCCGGCGCCCCTGCCACGGCCGGGTCCGGCGGGGCGGACGCGTCGGCAACCGAACCGAAGGAGTGACCAGGTGAGTAGCGCCGAGCTCGCCGAGCTGAGCGACAAGCTCATGTTGAGCACCGTCGTGCTGTACATCGTCGCCATGGTCGCCTACGCGGCCGACCTGGGCTTCCGCCGCCGCCCGGCGGACGCCGAGACCGGGGCCGAGGTCGAGGTCGAGACCAAGACCAAGACCAAGGCCAAGGTCGAGGTCAAGGTGGCGGCCGGCGTCGGAGGCCGCGGCGGCGCGGACGCGGCCGCGGTCGCGGTCGACGACAGGGCCGCGGCGGCCGCCGGTTCCGGCGCGGCGGACGCCGACGACGCGTCCCAACGCCGCGAGGTCGACTGGGCGCGGCTGGCCGTCGTGCTCAACGTGCTGGGCTGGGGCGCGCACCTGGGCGTGCTCGTGACGCGCGCGGCCGCCGCCGGCCGGTGGCCGTGGGCGAACATGTACGAGTTCCTCACCGCGATCGCGTTCGCCGCGGTGACCGCCTTCCTGATCGTCATGTGGCGGTCCGGGGCCCGGTTCCTCGGCGCGTTCGTGATGCTGGCCGCGGTGGTCGCGCTCGGCGTCGCCAACATCTGGCTCTACGACTCGGTGGGTCCGGTCGTCCCGGCGCTCAACTCGTACTGGATCGCCATCCACGTCAGCGCCGCGATCGTGGCGACCGGCGCGTTCACCGTCGCGGGCGCGGCCACGGTCCTGTACATGCTCAAGTCGCGGCGGGAGGCCAAGGGCGGCGCCGCCGAGGGCGTGTGGGCGCGCATCCCGGCGACCGGGACCCTCGACCGGCTGGCGTTCCGCGTCACCACGTTCGCCTTCCCGATCTGGACGACCGCGATCGTCATGGGCGCCGTCTGGGCGGACGAGGCGTGGGGCCGCTACTGGGGCTGGGACCCCAAGGAGATCTGGTCCTTCGTCACCTGGATCGGGTACGCGGCCTACCTGCACGCCCGGGCGACCGCCGGGTGGAAGGGCCGTCGCGCCGCGGTCCTGTCGCTGGTGGCCTTCGCCGCGCTGCTGTTCAACTTCTTCGGCGTCAACTACATGTTCTCGGGTCTGCACTCCTACGCCTGACGCGCAGGGGGAGCGCGCCCGGCGCGCGCGGAGAGGAGGTCAGGCGCGGCCGTCCTCGCCGCGCAGGCGGCGGTCCAGCTCGCGCAGGAAGGCCGGGTCGTCGTCGGGGCCCTTGGGCGCGTCCGGGCGGCTGTCGGCGCCCGGCCAGGCGCCGGACATGCCGACCGCCAGGGGACGGCGGGGGCGGCCCAGGATCAGCCACAGGGCCGCTCCGGGAAGGGCACCGAGCAGCACGATCAGAAACCAGCCGAACTTGGGCAGATGGCGTACGTCTCCCTCATCGGTGCTCAGCACGTCGAACAGGCAGAACAGCCACACACCGACCAGCGCGAGAGCAAGCAGCGCGTACACCATGACACGAGGGTAATCCCTAACTGGCCGGGATGACGGGGAGTCGGTCGGGGGCTTACCCTGCCACAGGGGCCCGAAGCAGGCCCGCTGACAGAGGAGCCCGATGCGCTTCAGAGGCATCCACCGCAAGCTCCGGGAGAGCAGGGGCAGGGACGCGACGTACTCCCCGTCGCCGCCGGACTCGCCCCCGGAGCCGGTCCGGGGCACGCGCCGGGTGCGGCCGCGGACCAACCAGCCGCGCGACCGCTTCGGCCGGTTCCGCAAGGCCGGGCGCGACGACGAGTTCACCGCCGCGGCCGCCGACGCCGCCGGGCCGGACGCCCCGGCCCGCGGGGTCCGGCCGCCGCGCGGCAGGCGCGTCGGCCCCGGCGACGGCTTCTCCTGGAGCGACTACGAACTCGACGATCCGCGGCCGCCGCGGGCCGAACCGCACCCGCCGGGCGTGCCGCACCCCCCGGACGGGCGGCGGCACTGCGGCGTCCTGGAGAGCATCCTGCACCGGCAGTGGGACGCCCGGCAGGGCCCGCCCACGCCCGAGGTGATCCGCGCGGTGGAGAGCCTGGCGGCCCTGCCCGACCCGCTGAAGGTCAAGCTGGCCGCCGGGCTGGACGGCATCTACGTCGGGCCGGGCGGCGTCCCCCAGCTGGACGACATGGGCCACCTGCGCGACCGGCCGCTGCCGTCCGGCACCGCCACCTGGGACGTCTGCGCCGGCGCGTACGGCGACCGGAAGATCGTCGTGGGCGACCGGCCGTCGCCGACCCCGGACGTGATGATGCACGAGGTCGGCCACGCCCTCGACGACATCGACGGCGGCCCGGACGGCTGGACGTCCGACAGCCCGGAGTTCCGCGCCCTCTACGACCGGGTGCGCCCGCATCTGGCGAGCGACTTCCACAAGCAGCCCGACGCGCTCGGCCGCCGCGAGTTCTTCGCCGACGCGTTCGCCGCGATCTCCTCCCGCCAGCGCCCCGCTCTGGTCGATATGCTCGCCGGCGACATCCGGCTGGCGCTGGACGTCATGCTCTTCTTCAACCGACGCTTCGGAATCTGACATGCCGATCCCCGCGACCCGCGACGCGACCCGCGACGACGACCGGCCGACCCGCTCCGGCGAACGGCGCACGCCGACGCGCGACGACCAGCACCGAAGGTGATCGACGATGTACGTGATCCGGCTGCCCGACGGCAGGCTCCGCGTTCCCCGCAGCGTCCTGGCCGACTCCGCGGAGGGATCGGGACGGATCATCGCCCAGGCGTATGTGGAGATCGGTCCCGACGACCCCGACTACGACCGGCTCCTCGGCCAGTCGCTGACCGAGGAGGAGCTGGAGGAGAAGCGCCGCCGGTGGCGGGACGAGGACGCGGATCTACTGCGCCGGTTCGAGGAGTGGAAGGCGGGCGTGGAGGGCGACGGCCCGTCCGGGGCGGAGGGGTGATCGCGGGACCGGGCGCCGGGCGGAGGGGTCGCCGCCGGGCGGACCGGGCCGGACGGACCGGCCGCGCCGGGTCAGCGCGCCGAGTGCTCGGCGACCGGCTCTTCCCCGCGCAGCAGCGCGTGCACTTCCGACTCGCGGAAGCGGCGGTGGCCTCCGGGAGTGCGGATGCTGCTGATCCGGCCCGCCGCGGCCCATCGGGTGACCGTCTTCGGATCGACCCGGAAGAGGGCGGCGACCTCTCCGGGGGTCAGCAGGCGCTCGCTGGTGCTTTCCACGTTGTCTCTCCCCCTTTGTCCCGCTCTCGGTGCGGGTGGACTGGTTTCTAGTGTGGCGGTTCAAGACCGATTTCTCCCTTGTTTTCGTAAAAGATCACCGAGCGTAGTCGCTTGACCTGCGTAAATAACGAGAAGTAAAGGAGACATCGGTCTCGGCGGCCACAGCGGTCCCGGCAGCGCGCTGGAATGTTCCGCCGCCCCGCCGGCGCCCCGACCCGCCGTGACCGCGGCATTCCGGTCGGTGCTTTCCGGCCGGCCCGGCGGGGCGCATAGTCTCCCTTCCATGTCGGATCTTGTGTCCCTGGCGGACATCGAGCGGGCGGCGGAGCGGCTGGCGGGAGTCGCCGCGCGGACCCCGCTCATCGCCTTTCCGTCGACCGACCCCGCGCTCGTCCTGAAGGCCGAGTCGTTCCAGCCGATCGGCGCATTCAAGGTGCGCGGCGCATACGCGACGATTTCGGCGCTGCCCGAGGAGCGGCGCGCCCGCGGCGTGGTGACGCACTCGAGCGGCAACCACGCACAGGCCGTCGCTTACAGCGCGCGACTGCTCGGTATCCGCGCGGTGCTGGTCATTCCGCACACCACTCCGGGCGTGAAGGTCGACGCCTGCATGAAGCACGGCGCCGAAATCGTCTATGTGGAACCGACCATGGAGGCCCGGACCGCCACCGCGGCCAAGCTGGCCGAGGCGCACGGCTTCACGCTGATCCCGCCGTTCGACGACGAGCGGATCGTCGCCGGGCAGGGCACGGTGGGACTGGAGATCGTCCAGGACTGCCCGGACGTCGAGGCGGTGCTCGTCCCGGTGGGCGGCGGCGGGCTGCTGTCGGGCGTGGCCGCCGCGGTCAAGGCGCTGCGTCCGAAGGCCAAGGTGATCGGCGTCGAGCCGGAGCTCGCCGCCGACGCCCGGGACTCGCTGCGCGCCGGCCGTCCCGTCGCGTGGGCGCCGGAGGAGACGGGCCGCACCGTCGCCGACGCCCTGCGCGTCCAGTGCGTCGGCGAGGTGCCGTTCGCGCACATCCGCGAGTACGTCGACGACATCGTCACGGTCACCGAGGACGAGATCCGCCAGGCGATGCGCCGGCTGGCCCGCGAGGCCCGCCTCATCGCCGAGCCCGCCGGAGCGGTGGGGGCCGCCGCGTACCTGTTCCGCCGCCACGAGCTGCCGGACGCGCGCACCTACGTGTCGGTCCTGTCGGGCGGCAACGTCGACCCGGCCCTGTTCCTCGACGTCTACGCCTGACGTACCTCGACGTCCACGCGTGACGTTCCTCGACGTCCACGCCAGAACCGGCGCCGTCGCCAACGGCCCGGGCGGTGGCGGGGCAGGCGAGGGGCGGGGGTACGCTCGAAAACGCCATGCGACCCGTCCTCGTCTACACCGCCGCCCGCCTGGGCATCTTCCTGGCCACCGCGGGCGTGCTCTGGCTGACGCCGCTGCAGAAGGCGCCCCTGTTCCTGCTGCTGGGCGCGCTGCTCATCAGCGGGTTGATCAGCTACGTGCTGCTGTCCGGCCAGCGCGACGCGATGTCGGCGGCCGTGGTCGCGGCCCTGAACGAACGCCGCCGCCGCTTCGAAGAGGCCCGCGCCAAAGAGGACACCTGACGCGCCCCATAGGGTGGGGCCATGACCCGCGCCTCTCTCGACAAGCGGCCGAGCGACGTGGCCGCGATGTTCGACCGCACCGCCGAACGCTACGACCTGCTCAACAGCCTCATGACCGGCGGACGCGACCGGCGCTGGCGGCGTGAGGTCGTCAGGGCGCTGGACGTCGCGCCCGGTGAGACGGTGCTGGATCTCGCGGCCGGCACCGGCACCTCGGCGGTGCCGTTCGCCGCCGCCGGAGCCCGCACGGTCGCCTGCGACTTCTCCCTCGGGATGCTGCGCGTGGGGACGCGCCGCAACGGCGGGACGGAGGGGCTGCGGTTCGTGGCCGGGGACGCGCTGCGCCTGCCGTTCGCCGACGGGGCGTTCGACGCGACCACGATCTCGTTCGGGCTGCGCAACGTCGCCGACACGGTCGCGGCGCTGCGGGAGCTGCGGCGGGTCACCCGCCCGGGCGGACGGCTGGTGGTGTGTGAGGTCAGTCACCCGCCCAACGCGCTGCTGCGCTTCGGGCACCGGCTGCACCTGCGGTTCGGGCTGCCGATGCTGGCCAGGGTGAGCTCCAACCCCGACTCCTACCGCTATCTCGCCGAGTCGACGCTGGCCTGGCCCGACCAGGCGGCGCTGGCGCGCCTGCTGCAGGAGGCGGGGTGGGCGTCGGTGCGCTGGCGGAACCTGACGTTCGGGGTGGTGGCGCTCCACCGCGCGGTGAACCCGGGGTGACGACGTGCACGGGTGGCTGGGACCGGTCCAAAAACGGGACGGGGCCGAAGTACCCATCCACCGTCAAGAAGGAATAGACTCGCGGACGAAAACCTTGTGAAGTACTTCACAAGCGAACGAGCTGAGAAGGAACGCTGTGACCGACTCCACCCGACAGGCAGACGTCATCGTCGTCGGGGCCGGCCCCGCCGGGTCGTCGACGGCTTACTGGCTGGCCCAGGCGGGCCTCGACGTGCTGTTGCTGGAGAAGGCCGCGTTCCCGCGCGACAAGATCTGCGGTGACGGTCTGACGCCGCGCGCGGTGCGCGCGCTGGTCGCCATGGGCGTCGACCTCAACGCGCCCGGGTGGGCCCGCAACAAGGGGCTGCGCATCTACGGCGGCGGCGTCAAGATCGAGCTGCCCTGGCCCGAGCTCGCCAGCTTCCCCGACTTCGGCCTGGTGCGCCCCCGCATGGACTTGGACCAGCTGCTGGCCGAGCACGCCGCCAAGGCGGGCGCCCGGCTGCTGCAGGGCTGCGCCGTCACCGGCCCGATCCTCGACGAGCGCACCGACCGCATCATCGGCGTCACCGCCAAGTACGAGGGCGAGGAGGTGGAGTTCCACGCGCCGCTGGTGGTGGCGGCCGACGGCAACTCCAGCCGCCTGTCGGTCGCCATGGGGGTGCGCCGCCGCCCCGACCGCCCCATGGGCGTGGCCGTCCGCCGCTACTTCCGCACGCCGCGCCACGACGACGACTACATGGAGGCGTGGCTGGAGCTGTGGGACGGGGAGCGGCTGCTGCCCGGCTACGGCTGGGTGTTCCCGGTCGGCGACGGCACCTCCAACGTGGGCCTCGGCCTGCTCAACACCAGCAAGGCGTTCCAGAACGTCGACTACCGCGGCATGATGCGCGCCTGGTGCGCCCAGATGCCGGAGGAGTGGCAGTTCGACGAGGACCACGCCACCGGCCCGATCCGCGGCGCCGCGCTGCCCATGGGCTTCAACCGCCAGCCGCACTACACCCGCGGCATGCTGCTGGTCGGCGACGCGGGCGGCATGATCAACCCGTTCAACGGCGAGGGCATCGACTACGCGCTGGAGTCCGGCCGGCTGGCCGCCGAGATCATGGTGCAGGCGCTGGCCCGGCGCACCCCCGCGCAGCGCGAGCGCACGCTGCACGAGTACCCGCGCATCCTCAAGGAGGAGCACGGCGGCTACTTCACGCTGGCCCGTATCTTCGTCCAGGCGATCGGCGACCCGCGGGTGATGAAGTTCCTCACCTCGCACGGCCTGCCGCACCCGACCCTGATGCGCTTCACGCTGAAGCTGCTGGCCAACCTCACCGACCGGCGCGGCGGCGACATGATGGACCGCGTCATCAACGCGATGCAGAAGGTGGCGCCGGCGGCATGAGCGGGCTGAAGGGGCGCGGCGGCGCCTGGACTGAGGAGCGACGTAGGAGCGACGAGGGAAGGCGTCGCCTTGCGTGCGCCCCGGAAGCCTGCGGGAGGCAGGGCATGAGCGGGCTGAAGGGGCGCGGCGGCGCCTGGACTGAGGAGCGACGTAGGAGCGACGAGGGAAGGCGTCGCCTTGCGTGCGCCCCGGAAGCCTGCGGGAGGCAGGGCATGAGCGGGCTGAAGGGGCGCGGCGGCGCCTGGACTGAGGAGCGACGTAGGAGCGACGAGGGAAGGCGTCGCCTTGCGTGCGCCCCGGAAGCCTGCGGGAGGCAGGGCATGAGCGGGCTGAAGGGGCGCGGCGGCGCCTGGAGGCGACCCCCGAGGGGAGTGCATTTGGTCACCTTGGCTAGGGTGGCGACCCGTGTGCGTGAGGGGGCTCACGGACACGCGGCAGGTCATGCCACCGCGTCGGCGCGCCCGGCCCGCGCCGCCCGCATCCCCGTGGGCGGTATCGGACCGTGTGCCCCGTACAGCGTCGTACGAACCGAGGAGGGGCTGTAGAGACATGGATCTCTATGTTCCGATCATCGTGCTGGGGGTGCTCGCCTTCGGGTTCGCCGTCTTCTCGGTGGTGATGGCGTCACTCACCGGCCCCAAGCGGTGGAACCGCGCCAAGCTTGAGGCGTACGAGTGCGGCATCGAGCCGACCCCGCAGCCGGTGGGCGGCGGGCGCTTCCCGGTGAAGTACTACCTGACGGCGATGCTGTTCATCGTCTTCGACATCGAGATCATCTTCCTCTACCCCTGGGCGGTCGCGTTCGACCGGCTGGGCCTCTTCGGTCTGGTGGAGATGGTCTTGTTCATCCTCACCGTGCTGGTGGCGTACGCCTACATCTGGCGGCGCGGTGGTCTGGAGTGGGACTGACATGGGCCTGGAAGAGAAACTCCCGAGCGGTTTCCTGCTGACGACGGTGGAGCAGGTCGCCGGGTGGGCGCGCGCCAGCTCGGTGTGGCCGGCGACGTTCGGCCTGGCCTGCTGCGCCATCGAGATGATGGCGACCGGCGACCCGCGGCACGACTTCTCCCGGTGGGGCATGGAGCGCGCCTCGGCCACGCCGCGGCAGGCCGACCTGATGATCGTGGCGGGCCGGGTGAGCCAGAAGATGGCGCCGGTGCTGCGGCAGGTCTACGACCAGATGACCGAGCCCAAGTGGGTCATCGCGATGGGCGTGTGCGCGTCGTCCGGCGGCATGTTCAACAACTACGCCATCGTGCAGGGCGTGGACCACATCGTCCCGGTGGACATCTACCTGCCGGGCTGCCCGCCGCGTCCGGAGATGCTGCTGGACGCGATCCTCAAGCTGCACGACAAGATCCGCAACACCAAGCTCGGCGCGCAGCGCGAGCGGCAGATCGCCGAGCTGGAGGAGGCCAAGCGGCGGCAGCTGCCGCTGCTCGGCCAGTCGGGAGGTGCGGCATGAGCTCGCAGCACCCTGAGCAGCGGGCCGAGCAGTCCGCCGACCGGCTGCCCGCGAAGGCCGCGCAGGACCGGCTGCAGCAGCCGATCGTCCGGCGCGGCATGTTCGGCGCCAAGACCACCGGCGACACCTCCGGGTACGGCCGCCTGGTGGTGCGGCAGGCGCCCAAGGTGTCGACGCCGCGTCCGTACGGCGGACCGGACGTGACCGGCGAGCCGGGCGAGTTCGACGAGATCGCCGACGCTCTGGAGCGGTCCGTTCCGGACTTCGACGACGCGGTGGAACGCGTCGTGGTGGACCGGGGCGAGCTGACGTTCTTCGTCAAGCGGGAGCGGCTGCCGGACGTGGCGCGGCGGCTGCGCGACGAGCCCGACCTGCGGTTCGAGCTGTGCACCGGGGTGTCCGGCGTGCACTACCCTCAGGACGCCGGGGCGGAGCTGCACGCCGTCTACCACCTGTGCTCCATCACGCACAACCGGCGGGTCCGGCTGGAGGTCACCTGTCCCGACGCCGACCCGCACATCCCGTCGATTGTGTCGATCTACCCGACCAACGACTGGCACGAGCGGGAGACCTACGACTTCTTCGGCATCGTGTTCGACGGGCATCCGGCGCTGACCCGCATCGAGATGCCCGACGACTGGGTGGGCCACCCGCAGCGCAAGGACTACCCCCTCGGCGGCATCCCCGTCGAGTACCGCGGAGCGCAGACTCCGCCGCCTGACCAGCGGAGGTCGTACACGTGAGCCCCTCCACCAAGTACACCGAGTACGACGCGTACGCCGCCGAGGAGGCGTTCGAGGGCAAGGTCTTCGACGTCAGCGGGCAGGACTGGGACCAGGTCGTGTCCGCCGCCGAGGACCTGGGCGACGAGCGCCTGGTGGTCAACATGGGTCCGCAGCACCCGTCCACCCACGGGGTGCTGCGGCTCATCCTCACCCTCGACGGTGAGACGGTGACGGAGTGCCGGGTGGGCATCGGCTACCTGCACACCGGCATCGAGAAGAACATGGAGTTCCGCACCTGGACGCAGGGCACCACGTTCTGCACCCGGATGGACTACCTGTCGCCGATCTTCAACGAGACGGCGTACTGCCTGGGCGTGGAGAAGCTGCTCGGCATCGAGGACCAGATCCCCGAGCGGGCCCAGATCATCCGGGTGATGATGATGGAGCTCAACCGGATCTCCTCGCACCTGGTGGCGATCGCGACGTTCGGCCTCGAGCTCGGCGCCAGCACGGTGATGCTCAACGGGTTCATCGATCGCGAGCACACGCTCGACCTGTTCGAGGAGATCACCGGGCTGCGGATGAACATGGCGTACGTCCGGCCCGGCGGCGTGGCGCAGGACCTGCCGAGCGGCGCGCTCAGCAAGATCCGCGACTACCTGGACCGGATGCCCAAGCGGATCCAGGCGCTGCGCAAGCTCATGGACGACAACCCGGTCTACCTGGCGCGCACCAAGGACATCGCGTACCTGGATCTGACCGGCTGCATGGCCCTCGGCGTGACCGGCCCGGTGCTGCGCGCCACGGGTCTGCCGTGGGACCTGCGCAAGTCGCAGCCGTACTGCGGCTACGAGACCTACGACTTCGAGGTGGCCACCGAGGACACCTGCGACGTGTACGGGCGCTACCTGGTCCGCATGCGCGAGATGGAGGAGTCCCTCAAGATCGTCGAGCAGTGCGTGGACCGGCTGCACTCGGTCAAGGGCCCCGTGATGATCGAGGACAAGAAGATCGGGTGGCCGGCCCAGCTGGCCATCGGCGCGGACGGCATGGGCAACTCGCCCCGCCACATCGCGCACATCATGGGCACCTCGATGGAAGCGCTGATCCACCACTTCAAGCTGGTGACGGAGGGCTTCCGCGTCCCGGCCGGGCAGGCGTACGCCGCGATCGAGGCGCCGCGCGGCGAGCTCGGCGTGCACGTGGTCAGCGACGGAGGCACCCGCCCGTACCGCGTGCACTTCCGCGACCCGTCGTTCACCAACCTGCAGGCCGTCCCGGCGATGTGCGAGGGCGGCATGGTCGCCGACGTGATCGCGGCGGTCGCCAGCATTGACCCGGTGATGGGGGGAGTCGACCGGTGAGCTATTCCGTCGAGACCCGGCAGCGGCTGGAACGGGACGCCAAGGAGATCATCGCGCGGTACCCCAAGCCCCGGTCGGCGCTGCTGCCGCTGCTGCACCTGGTGCAGTCGGAGGACGGCTACATCAGCCAGGACGGCATCGAGTTCTGCGCCGAGCAGCTCGGCATCACGCCCGCGCAGGTCACCGGCGTCGCCACGTTCTACACCATGTACAAGCGCCGGCCGGTCGGCGAGTACCACGTCGGGGTGTGCATCAACACCCTGTGCGCGGTGATGGGCGGCGACCAGATCTGGGAGGAGCTCAGCGAGCACCTCGGCGTCGGCCACGACGAGGCCACCGAGGACGGGAAGGTGTCGCTGGAGCGCATCGAGTGCAACGCGGCCTGCGACTTCGCGCCCGTCATGACGGTCAACTGGGAGTTCTTCGACAACATGACTCCCGAGAAGGCCAAGAAGCTCGTCGACGACCTGCGCGCGGGCAAGGAGGTCCGCCCCACGCGCGGTCCGGACAAGCTGTGCACCTGGAAGGAGGCGTCCCGGATCCTGGCGGGGTTCCCCGACGGCCGGGCGCACGAGGGCGTGCAGGCCGGGCCCGAGTCGCTGCGCGGCCTGGAGGTCGCCAAGCGCAACGGCTGGACCGCTCCGCCGGCGGACGGCGACGGCGAGGGGCCGGCCGAGTCCGGCAGCCAGGAAGGCGGCGATCAGTGACCACGACGCTCACCCCCGTCCTCACCAAGAACTGGGACCAGCCCGACTCGTTCACCCGCGAGGGCTACGAGCGGACGGGCGGTTACCGGGCGCTGCGCAAGGCGCTCACGATGGACCCCGACGCCATCGTGCAGGCGGTCAAGGACTCCGGGCTGCGCGGGCGCGGCGGCGCGGGCTTCCCCACCGGCATGAAGTGGGGGTTCCTGCCGCCGAACAGCCCCAACCCGCGGTACCTGGTGGTCAACGCCGACGAGTCCGAGCCGGGCACGTGCAAGGACATCCCGCTGATGATGGCCAACCCGCACGTGCTGGTCGAGGGCATCGTCATCAGCGCCTACGCGATCCGGTCCAACCACGCGTTCATCTATGTGCGCGGCGAGGTGCTGCACGTCATCCGGCGCCTGCAGCAGGCGGTCGCCGAGGCGTACGAGGCCGGCTACCTCGGCAAGGACATCCTCGGCTCCGGGTACGACCTGGACCTGGTCGTGCACACCGGCGCCGGCGCCTACATCTGCGGCGAGGAGACGGCGCTGCTGGACTCGCTGGAGGGCTACCGCGGTCAACCCCGACTCAAGCCTCCCTTCCCGGCCGTCGCCGGCCTGTACGGCGGCCCTACGGTCATCAACAACGTCGAGTCGATCTCCTCGGTTCCCTCGATCGTGGCCAACGGGGCGGACTGGTTCGCCTCGATGGGCACGGAGAAGTCCAAGGGCTTCGGGATCTTCTCGCTGTCGGGGCACGTCACCCGGCCCGGGCAGTACGAGGCGCCGCTCGGCGTGACGCTGCGGGAGCTGCTCGACATGGCGGGCGGCATCCGCGCGGGGCACCGGCTGAAGTTCTGGACGCCGGGCGGCTCGTCCACCCCGATCTTCACCGAGGAGCACTTGGACGTCCCGCTGGACTTCGAGTCGGTCGGCGCGGCCGGGTCCATGCTGGGCACCCGGGCACTGCAGATCTTCGACGAGACCACCTGCGTGGTGCGGGCCGTGCTGCGCTGGTCGGAGTTCTACGCCCACGAGTCGTGCGGCAAGTGCACGCCGTGCCGCGAGGGCACGTACTGGTACAAGCAGATGCTCAAGCGGCTGGAGGCCGGGCAGGGCACCGAGGAGGACCTGGAGACCCTGCTCGACCTGTCCGACAACATCCTCGGACGGTCGTTCTGCGCGCTCGGCGACGGCGCGACCAGCTCGGTCACGTCGTCCATCAAGCTGTTCCGCGACGAGTACCTCCAGCACTTCGAGCAGGGCGGCTGTCCGTTCGACCCGGCCAAATCGACGATTTGGGCCGGAGGTGAGGACCGATGACGGTGACGGTTAGTGGCGGCGCCGCGGGTCAGGGCAAGTCCCGCGACGACGAGGTTGTCCCGGCCGAGGAGATGGTGCCGGTCACGATCGACGGCTTCGAGATCGAGGTGCCCAAGGGCACGTTGATCATCCGGGCCGCCGAGCTGCTGGGCATCCAGATCCCGCGGTTCTGCGACCACCCGCTGCTCGACCCGGTCGGGGCGTGCCGCCAGTGCCTGGTGGAGATCCCCGACGCCGGCAACGGGCGCGCCATGCCCAAGCCGCAGGCGTCCTGCACCACCCAGGTCATGCCGGGGATGGTCGTCAAGACGCAGCTCACCTCGCCGGTCGCCGACAAGGCCCAGCACGGCGTGATGGAGCTGCTGCTGATCAACCACCCGCTGGACTGCCCGATCTGCGACAAGGGCGGCGAGTGCCCCCTGCAGAACCAGGCGATGTCCAACGGCCGGGGCGAGTCGCGGTTCACCGAGACCAAGCGCACCTTCCCCAAGCCGATCGCGCTGTCCAGCCAGGTGCTGCTGGACCGCGAGCGGTGCATCCAGTGCGCGCGCTGCACCCGCTTCTCCGACCAGATCGCCGGGGACCCGTTCATCGACCTGTTCGAACGCGGCGCCAAGGAGCAGGTCGGGGCCGCCCAGGACCGGCCGTTCCAGTCCTACTTCTCCGGCAACACCGTGCAGATCTGCCCGGTGGGGGCGCTGACCGGCGCGGCGTACCGGTTCCGGGCCCGCCCGTTCGACCTGGTGTCCACGCCGAGCGTCTGCGAGCACTGCGCCTCCGGCTGCGCGCTGCGCACCGACCACCGGCGCGGCAAGGTCACCCGGCGGCTGGCCGGGGACGACCCGCAGGTCAACGAGGAGTGGAACTGCGACAAGGGCCGGTGGGCGTTCACCTACGCCACCCAGCCCGACCGGCTCACCCACCCGCTGGTCCGCAACGAGGACGGCGTGCTGGAGACCGCGTCCTGGCCCGAGGCGCTCGCCATCGCGGCCAAGGGGCTGGCGGCGGCGCGCGGCAACGCGGGCGTGCTCACCGGCGGACGGCTCACCCTCGAGGACGCCTACGCCTACGCCAAGTTCGCGCGGGTCGCGCTCGGCACCAACGACATCGACTTCCGCGCCCGTCCGCACTCGCGCGAGGAGGCCGAGTTCCTCGCCTCCTCGGTCGCGGGCCGCTCCATCGAGGTGTCCTACACCGAGCTGGAGAAGGCCCCGGCGGTGCTGCTCGCCGGGTTCGAGCCGGAGGAGGAGTCGCCGATCGTCTTCCTGCGGCTGCGCAAGGGCTTCCGCAAGAAGGGCGTGAAGGTCTACTCCATCGCCCCGTACGCCACCCGCGGCCTGAAGAAGATGGGCGGCACCCTGCTGCGGACCCTGCCGGGCGCCGAGGCCGAGGTGATCGGGGCCCTCATCACCGCCGGCGACGGCTCCCAGCCGTCCGCGGGGGCGCCGCTCGGCGCCGAGGAGGCCGCGGCGGTCCACCGGCTGCTGTCGGAGCCCGGCGCGGTCGTGCTGGCCGGGGAGCGGCTGGCGACCAGCCCCGGCGCGCTGTCCGCCCTGGTGCGGCTCGGCCAGGTCACCGGCGCGAAGATCGCGTGGGTGCCGCGCCGGGCTGGCGAGCGCGGCGCGCTGGAGGCCGGGGCGCTGCCCGGGCTGCTGCCGATCGGCCGCCCCGTCACCGACCCGGACGCGCGCGCCGAGGTCGCCCGCGTGTGGGGCGTGGCCGACCTGCCCGCCGCGCCCGGCCGCGACACCGCCGGCATCCTCGCCGCCGCCAAGACCGAGCGCGGCGCGCTGCTGGTCGGCGGGGTCGACCCCGACGACCTGCCGGACCCGGTCGCCGCGCTGGAGGCGCTGGAGGCGGCGTCGTTCGTGGTGAGCCTGGAGCAGCGGGTCAGCGCCGTCACCGACCGCGCCGACGTGGTGCTGCCGGTCGCGGCGGTCCAGGAGAAGTCCGGCACGTTCGTCGACTGGGAGGGCCGCGGCCGCCCGTTCGACGCCGCGCTGAAGTCCTCCGGCAAGCTGTCGGACCTGCGGGTGCTCAACGCCCTGGCCGACGAGATGGACGTGCACCTGGGCCTGACCGACCCGGCCGCCGCCCGCCGCGAGCTGACCGAGCTGGGCGCCTACCGGGGCGAGCGGCCGGCGGCGCCGGACGCGACGCCGTTCGTGCCGCCGCGTCCCGGCGAGGGCGAGGCGCTGCTGGCGACCTGGAGGCTGCTGCTGGACAAGGGCCGCATGCAGGACGGCGAGCCGCACCTGGCGGGCACCGCCAAGCCCGCCGTGGCCCGGCTGTCGCCCGCGACCGCCGCCGAGATCGGCGTGGCCGAGGGCGGCGCGGTCACGGTGTCCTCGCAGACCCGCGGCTCGCTGACGCTGCCGCTGGAGATCGTCCCGGACCTGCCCGACCGCGTGGTGTGGCTGCCCACCAACTCCGCGGGCTGCGCGCTGTACCGGGAGCTCGGCGCCGACGCCGGCCAGATCGTCAAGATCGCGCCGGGTGAGATCGCCGCCGCCGGTTCCGCGACCACGGCTGGAGGTGCCGCATGAGCTTGACCGCACTGGCCGCCGCGCCCGCCGGCGACGGGCCCACCCTGGAGGACTTCGGCAAGGACCCCTGGTGGCTGATCGGCGGCAAGGTCCTGGTCATCTTCGTCTTCCTGGTGGTGACCGTCCTGCTGACCATGTGGGTCGAGCGGCGGGTCATCGGCCGGATGCAGCTGCGCGTCGGCCCCAACCGGGCGGGCCCCTTCGGGCTGCTGCAGGGCCTCGCCGACGGCATCAAGCTTGCGCTGAAGGAGGACATCGTCCCCCGCGGGGTCGACAAGGTGGTGTTCGTCCTGGCGCCGGTGATCTCGGCGACCCCGGCGTTCATCTCCTTCTCGATCATCCCGTTCGGCCCCGAGGTGTCGATCTTCGGGCACCGCACCGCGCTGCAGGGCACCGACCTGCCGGTGGCGGTGCTGCTGGTGCTGGCCATGGCGTCGATGGGCGCCTACGGGGTGGTGCTGGCCGGCTGGTCGTCGATGTCGCCGTACTCGCTGCTGGGCGGGCTGCGCTCGTCCGCGCAGATCATCTCCTACGAGATCGCGATGTCGCTGTCGTTCGTGGCGGTGTTCCTGTTCGCCGGGACGATGTCGACCTCGGAGATCGTGGCGGCGCAGGCGGACGCCTGGTACGCGGTGCTGCTGTTCCCGTCCTTCGCGGTCTACGTGATCACGATGATGGGCGAGTCGAACCGCATCCCGTTCGACCTGCCCGAGGGCGAGGGCGAGATCGTCGGCGGGTTCCACACCGAGTACTCGTCGCTGAAGTTCGCGATGTTCTTCCTCGCCGAGTACATCAACCTGGCGACCCTCTCGGCGCTGGCCACCACCCTGTTCCTGGGCGGCTGGCGCGCGCCCGCGCCGATCTCCACCTTCTGGGAGGGCGCCAACCAGGGCTGGTGGCCGGTGCTGTGGTTCCTGGTGAAGGTGTGGGCGTTCATCTTCTTCTTCATCTGGCTGCGCGGTACGCTGCCGCGGGTCCGCTACGACCAGCTGATGAAGCTGGGCTGGAAGGTGCTCATGCCCTTCTCGCTCGGCTGGATCCTGCTGGTGGCCACCATCCAGGCCTTCAAGAACGAGGGCTACGAGGTCCGGCAGATCATGCTGATCGTCGCGATCGTCGCCGCCGTCGTCCTGGCCGCGACCGTGCTGTGGGAGATGGTCCGCGGCGAGCCCGCCGAGGAGGCCGAGGCCGCGTCGGGCGCCCGGGACCGGGTCAAGGGCGGCGCTCCCGCCGACGCCGCGGGCGGCTTCCCGGTGCCGCCGCTGGACGCCCCGCACTACCACGGGAAGACCGGGAAGCCCACCCCGTCCCGTACCTCGTCCAAGGAGGTCGCACGTGGCACTCACTGACTTCCTGAACCCGGTCAAGGGGTTCGGGGTCTCGTTCCACCAGATGTTCATGAAGAGCGAGACCGTCCAGTACCCCGAGGTGAAGAAGCCGACGGCGCCGCGCTTCCACGGCCGCCACCAGCTCAACCGGTGGCCGGACGGCCTGGAGAAGTGCGTCGGGTGCGAGCTGTGCGCCTGGGCGTGCCCCGCCGACGCCATCTACGTGGAGGGCGCCGACAACACCGAGGAGGAGCGCTACTCCCCGGGCGAGCGGTACGGGCGCGTCTACCAGATCAACTACCTGCGCTGCATCCTGTGCGGGCTGTGCATCGAGGCGTGCCCCACCCGGGCGCTGACGATGACCAACGAGTACGAGCTGGCCGACGACAGCCGCGAGAGCCTCATCTACACCAAGGACATGCTGCTGGCGCCGCTGCGCGAGGGCATGG
The DNA here is from genome assembly GCA_003001795.1 of Actinomadura viridilutea. Taxonomy (GTDB): domain Bacteria; phylum Actinomycetota; class Actinomycetes; order Streptosporangiales; family Streptosporangiaceae; genus Spirillospora; species Spirillospora viridilutea. The sequence goes on from PVNI01000012.1 coordinate 59,491, forward strand.
AGGCTCCGCCGCACCCCATGCGGCTCGGCGAGACCGAGGAGGACTACTACCGCCTCGGCCTGCAGCCCGAGGAGTCCGCGCCCGCCGCGCAGGGCGAGGGCGGCGACGCGGCCGCGGCGCGCGAGGGCCGGCGCACGCGCAAGAGCGGAGACGACAAGTGAACGCGCAGGCGCTGGCGGCCCAGCACGCGCCCGTGGTGGCGCAGGTCGCCGACAAGCAGTCGGGCGAGCCGTTCTTCTTCTGGCTGCTGGCGATCGTGTCGGTGCTGGCCGCCCTCGGCATGGTCTTCATGCGCCGGGCGGTGCACTCGGCGCTGCTGCTGGCGACGGTGATGCTGTCGCTGGCCGCGCTGTACGCGATCCAGGACGCGCCGTTCCTGGCGTTCGTCCAGGTGATCGTCTACACCGGCGCGGTGCTGATGCTGTTCCTGTTCGTGCTCATGCTGGTCGGGGTGAGCTCCACCGACTCGCTGGTGGAGACGATCCGCGGGCAGCGGCTGTGGGCCGCGGTCGCCGGGCTCGGCTTCGTGGTCCTGCTGGGCGCCGGGCTCGGCAACGCGGCGCTGGGCGACTCGGCCGGGCTGGCGCAGGCCAACCAGGGCGGCAACGTCATCGGGCTGGCGCGGCTGCTGTTCGGCAAGTACGTGTTCGCGTTCGAGGCGACCAGCGCGCTGCTCATCACCGCCGCGCTGGGCGCGATGGTGCTGGCGCACCGCGAGCGCCTCACGCCGAAGCCGACGCAGAAGGACCTGTCCAAGCGGCGGTTCCTCGCCGGCAAGCACCCCGGTCCGCTGCCCGGCCCCGGCACCTACGCCCGGCACAACGCGGTCGACATGCCGGCGCTGCTGCCCGACGGCACCCCGTCGGAGCTGTCGGTCAGCCCGGTCATCGCGGCCCGCGTCGACACCGCGCGGCGGCACGCCGACCTGGAGGGCGGCAGCGAGACCGCGGCCGTCGAGGCGGACCTGGCGGCGGTGCGCGCCGCGGCCGCCGAGGCGGGCGAGGCCGGCTCCGAGGAGCGCGAGACCAAGGGCGGCATTTCCGCGTCCGGCGCCGCGGACGGCTCCGGCGCCGGCGCCGCGACGAGCGAAGGGGAGGCAGGTCGATGAGTGCAGCGCACTACCTGGCCCTCTCGGCGATCCTGTTCACCATCGGGGGCGTCGGCGTGCTGGTCCGGCGCAACGCGATCGTGGTGTTCATGTGCGTCGAGCTCATGCTCAACGCCACGAACCTGGCGTTCGTGTCGTTCGCCCGCATGCACGGCAACCTCGAAGGCCAGATCATCGCGTTCTTCGTGATGGTGGTGGCCGCCGCGGAGGTCGTGGTGGGCCTGGCGATCATCATGACCATCTTCAGAACCCGCAGGTCCTCGTCGGTCGACGACGCGAACCTGCTGAAGTACTGAGAGGCCGGGGATGAAAGCGGAAGGCATCCAGGCTGCCGCCTGGCTCCTCATCGCGCTGCCGCTGGCCGGCGCGGCGGTCCTGCTGCTGGGCGGGCGCCGCACCGACAGGTGGGGGCATCTGCTCGGCGTCGCCATGTCGGCCGCGTCCTTCGTGGTGGGCGCGGCGATGTTCGTCCAGATGCTCGGATACGACCCGGAGCAGCGGCGCCGCACGCTGCACCTGTGGGAGTTCCTGAACGTCGGATCGTTCAAGATCGACATGGGGCTGCTGGTGGACCCGCTGTCCATCAGCTTCGTGCTGCTGATCACCGGGGTGGGCACGCTCATCCACGTCTACTCCATCGGCTACATGGAGCACGACCCCGACCGGCGCCGGTTCTTCGCCTACCTGAACCTGTTCGTGGCGGCGATGCTGCTGCTGGTGCTGGGCGACAACTACGTGGCCATGTTCATCGGCTGGGAGGGCGTGGGCCTGGCGTCCTACCTGCTGATCGGCTTCTGGCAGCACAAGCCCAGCGCGGCCACCGCCGCCAAGAAGGCGTTCGTGGTGAACCGGGTCGGCGACTTCGGCTTCATCACCGCGATGATGCTGATGTTCGCGACCTTCGGCACGGTCGGGTTCGAGCAGATCCTCGGTGAGGGCGCCGAGCACGCGGGCGCCGCGTCCCAGCTGAGCACCGGCACGGCGACCGCGATCGGGTTGCTGCTGCTGCTCGGCGCGTGCGGCAAGTCGGCGCAGCTGCCGCTGCAGTCCTGGCTGCTGGACGCGATGGAGGGCCCGACCCCGGTGTCGGCGCTGATCCACGCGGCGACCATGGTGACCGCGGGCGTGTACCTGATCGTCCGGTCCGCGCCGATCTTCGAGATGGCGCCGGACGCTCAGCTGGCCGTGACGATCGTGGGCGCGGCCACCCTGCTGGCCGGTGCGATCATCGGGTGCGGCAAGGACGACATCAAGAAGGCCCTGGCCGGCTCGACGATGTCGCAGATCGGCTACATGATGCTGGCCGCCGGGCTGGGCCCGGCCGGGTACGCCTTCGCCATCGCGCACCTGATCGCGCACGGGTTCTTCAAGGCCGGCCTGTTCCTCGGCGCCGGGTCGGTCATGCACGGCATGAACGACGACGTCAACATGCGCCGGTACGGCGCGCTGCGCGCCGTCATGGTGATCACCTGGGCCACGTTCGGGCTGGGCTACCTGGCGATCATCGGGTTCCCGCTGCTGTCGGGCTGGTTCACCAAGGACGCGATCATCGAGGCCGCCTTCCACAAGGGCGGCACGTCCGGCGCGATCCTCGGCACCTGCGCGGTCATCGGCGCCGGCATCACCGCGTACTACATGTCCCGCGTCATGTTCATGACGTTCTACGGCGACAAGCGGTGGGACGAGGACGCGCACCCGCACGAGTCGCCGAAGGTGATGACCGTGCCGCTGATGCTGCTGGCGGTCGGCTCGCTGTTCGCGGGCGGCTTCCTCATCCTCGGCGGGTTCTCCGAGTTCCTCGGCCCGGTCGTCGGCCACCCGCACGAGAGCGAGTTCCACTGGATCACCGCCCCGGGCGCCGCGACGTTCGTGCTGATGCTGATCGGCGTGGGCATCGCGTGGCGGCAGTACGGGGCCCGCCCGGTGCCGCGCACCGCGCCCGCCGGGTCGTTCCTCACCGTCGCGGCCCGCAAGGACCTGTACGGCGACGCCATCAACGAGTCGCTGCTGATGCGGCCCGGCCAGTGGCTGACCCGCCTGGCCGTCTGGTTCGACAACCGCGGCGTGGACGGCCTGGTGAACGGGCTGGCCGCGGGTATCGGCGGCAGCTCCGGGCGCCTGCGGCGGGTGCAGACCGGCTTCGTCCGCTCCTATGCCCTGTCCATGTTCTTCGGTGCGGCCATCGTCGTGGCGGCGCTGCTGGTGGTGAACGTCTGATGAAGGACTTTCCCTGGCTGTCCGTCCTGATCGCGCTCCCCGCGGTGGGCGCGCTGGTCGTCGGCGTGCTGCCGCGGGCCCGCGAGGAGCTGGCCAAGCGGACCGCCCTCGGCGTGTCGCTGCTGGTCGCGGCGGTCACGCTGGTGATGGCGTCCCAGTTCGACACCGGCGGGCCGCGCTTCCAGTTCGACGAGACGTACTGGTGGATCCGCGCGTTCGGCGTGCACTGGGCGCTCGGCGTGGACGGCGTCGCGCTCACCCTGATCGGGCTGTCGGTCGTCCTCGTCCCGCTGGTGATCCTGGCGTCCTGGCACGAGGCGGACCGCTCCGGCGGCGTGGACACCGAGCCGCGCCGGTCGGTGAAGACGTACTTCGCGCTCCTGCTGGCGCTGGAAGCGATGATGATCGGCGTCTTCGCGGCGACCGACGTCTTCCTCTTCTACGTCTTCTTCGAGGCCATGCTGGTCCCGGTGTACTTCATCATCGGGTACTACGGCGGGGCGCAGCGGTCGTACGCGGCGGTCAAGTTCCTGCTGTACTCGCTGTTCGGCGGGCTGCTGATGCTGGTGGCCGTCATCTGGCTGTACCCGCTGTCGAACCGGCCGGCGAGCGAGGGCGGCCTCGGGCACGGCACGTTCCTGTTCAGCGAGCTGACCCGGCTGCAGATCGACCCGACCACGGCCAAGTGGCTGTTCCTCGGCTTCTTCGTCGCGTTCGCGATCAAGGCGCCGATGGTGCCGGTGCACACCTGGCTGCCGGACGCGGCGGCGCAGTCCCCCGCCGGGGCGCTGGTGCTGATCGTCGGCGTGCTGGACAAGGTCGGCACGTACGGGATGCTGCGGTTCTGCCTGGAGCTGTTCCCCGGCGCCGCCAAGTGGGCCACCCCGGTCGTCATCGCGCTCGCGGTGCTCAGCGTCATCTACGGCGCGATCCTGGCGATCGGGCAGGTCGACCTCAAGCGGCTGGTCGCCTACACCTCGGTGTCGCACTTCGGGTTCATCGTGCTGGGCGTGTTCGCGATGACCTCGCAGGGGCAGTCCGGCGCCGCCCTCTACATGATCAACCACGGGTTCGCCACCGGCGCGCTGTTCCTGGTGGTCGGCTTCATGATCACGCGGCGGCGGTCGGTGCGGATCGACGCCTACGGCGGCGTGCAGAAGGTGGCGCCGCTGCTGGCGGGCAGCTTCCTGATCGCCGGGCTGGCCGGCCTGTCGCTGCCGGGCCTGGCGCCGTTCGTGTCGGAGTTCCTCGTGCTCACCGGCACGTTCACCCGCTACCGGGTGGCGGCGGTGCTGGCCGCGACCGGCGTCATCCTGGCGGCCATCTACATCCTGTGGATGTACCAGCGCACCATGGGCGGCCCGGCCAAGGAGGCCGTCACCGGCATGAAGGACCTGTCGGTGCGGGAGCGGATCGTCATCGCCCCGATCATCGCGATCATCGTGGCGATGGGCTTCTTCCCGCAGCCGGTCCTCAACGTGATCAACCCCTCGGTGCAGCACACGCTGGCCCGGGTCGAGAAGGCCGACCCGGCGCCCCAGATCGTCGCTGAGAACGGAGCGCGTCCGTGAGCACCTCGACTTCGGTGAGCGCCGTGCTGGCGCAGAGCGAGATCCCCGCGCCGCACATCGAGTACGGGCAGATCGCGCCGATCCTGGTGGTGTTCGGCGCGGCCGTGGTCGGCGTGCTGGTGGAGGCGTTCGTCGGGCGCCGCCGGCGGTACCTGGTGCAGCTGCCGCTCACGGCCGTCGGCCTGGCCGCGGCGCTGCTCGGCACGATCGTGCTCGCCTTCGACAAGCCGTTCCACGTCGCCGCCGAGGGCGCGCTGGGCGTGGACGGCCCCACGCTGTTCGTGCAGGGCACCGTGCTGGTGCTGGCGCTGGTCAGCCTGCTGCTGATCGCCGAGCGCCAGCAGGGTCACTTCGCCGCGCAGGCCGCGGCGCTGCCCGGCAGCGAGGCCGAGCAGGAGACCGCGGCGGCGGGCACCGTGCAGACCGAGGTGTTCCCGCTGATGCTGTTCGCGGTCGGCGGCATGATCACCTTCCCGGCGGCCAACGACCTGCTGACCATGTTCGTGGCGCTGGAGATCCTGTCGCTGCCGCTGTACCTGCTGTGCGGGCTGGCGCGGCGGCGGCGCCTGCTGTCGCAGGAGGCCGCCGTCAAGTACTTCCTGCTGGGCGCGTTCTCCTCGGCGTTCTTCCTGTACGGGGTGGCGCTGCTGTACGGCTACGCCGGCTCGGTGCGGCTGTCGGCCATCGCCGACCAGCTCAGCCGCAACGCGGGACAGGAGACGCTGCTGCTGGCCGGGACCGCGCTGCTGTCGGTGGGCCTGCTGTTCAAGCTCGGCGCGGTGCCGTTCCACATGTGGAAGCCGGACGTCTACCAGGGCGCCCCGACCCCGATCACCGCGCTCATGGCGTCCTGCACGACGGTGTCGGCGTTCGGCGCGATCCTGCGGGTGTACTACGTCGCGTTCGAGAACCTGCGGTGGGACTGGCGGCCCGCGATGTGGGGTGTGGCGATTCTCACGATGGTCGTGGGCGCGGTCATCGCCGTCACCCAGACCGACGTGAAGCGGATGCTGGCCTACTCCTCGATCGCGCACGCGGGCTTCCTGCTCACCGGCGTGGTCGCCACGTCCCGGGACGGCCTGTCCGGCTCGCTGTTCTACCTGGCCGCCTACGGCTTCACCGTGATCGGCGCGTTCGCGGTGGTCGCGATGGTGCGCGACACCGGCGGCGAGGCCGCGCACCTGTCGCGCTGGGCCGGGCTCGGCCGCCGCTCCCCGGTGGTGGCCGGCACGTTCGCCTTCTTCCTGCTGGCCATGGCGGGCATCCCGCTGACCAGCGGGTTCACCGGCAAGTTCGCGGTGTTCAGCGCGGCGGTGCAGGGCGGCGCCACCCCGCTGGTCGTGGTCGGCGTCATCGCCTCGGCGATCGCGGCGTTCTTCTACGTCCGCGTCATCGTGGTGATGTTCTTCTCCGAGCCGGAGGCCGACGGCCCGTCGGTGGTGGCCGGACCGGCCACCGCGGCGGCCGTGGCGCTCGGTCTGACGGCTACTGTTGTACTCGGCGTGCTGCCCCAGCCCGTGCTGGACCTCGCGGGGCACGCCGCGTCGCAGATGTTCGTCCGCTAGACCGGGGGTCCTGGTGAGTAGTGCCGTTGCGTTCGACCTGACCGTCGATGATGGTCTCGCGGCGGACATACGGGAACGGCTCGCCGCGGTCGAGGACCTGCTCCGCGCCTCGGTGCGCAGCGAGGTCCCGCTGCTCACCGAGGCGTCCCGGCACCTGGTGGAGGCGGGCGGCAAGCGGTTCCGCCCGATGCTGGTGCTGCTCGCCTCCCACTTCGGCGACCCGAAGGCGCCCGGCGTGATCCCGGCCGCGGTGGTCGTCGAGCTGACCCATCTGGCCACGCTGTACCACGACGACGTGATGGACGAGGCGACGGTGCGCCGGGGGGAGCAGTCGGCCAACTCCCGGTGGAGCAACACCGTCGCCATCCTCACCGGCGACTACCTGTTCGCCCGCGCGTCCGACCTGCTGGCCGACCTCGGCCCGGAGGCGGTGCGGATCCAGGCCCGCTCGTTCGCCCGCCTGGTGCGCGGGCAGATCCAGGAGACGGTCGGCCCGGCCGAGGGCGCCGACCCGCTCAAGCACTACCTGCAGGTGGTGGCCGACAAGACCGCGTCGCTGATCGCCACGTCCGGTCGGCTCGGCGCCATGCTGGCCGGCGCCCCGTCCGACGTGGTCGAGACGATCACCTCCGCGTGCGAGAAGATCGGTGTGGCGTTCCAGCTGTCGGACGACATCCTGGACGTCGCGTCGGAGACCGAGCAGTCCGGCAAGACCCCCGGCACGGACCTGCGCGAGGGCATCCGCACCCTGCCCATCCACCACGTGGAGTCCGGCATCGGCTCCGGGCCGGACGACGCCCGGCTGCGCGACCTGCTCACCCAGGACCTGACCGACGACGCGCTGCACTCGGAGGCGCTGAGCCTGCTGCGCGCCCACCCGGCCATGGACCGCGCCCGCGCCGACCTGCGCGACTGGGCCGAGGACGCGCGCGCCGAGCTGCTCACCCTCCCCGACATCCCCGCCCGCGCGGCCCTGACGGGCCTGTGCGACTACGTGGTGTCCCGCACGGGCTGACGTCGCCTCCGGCATCGGCATCCGCGGTCCGGGACCCCCGGGCCGCGCTCGTTCGTGCGCTACCAGACGTCGCCGTCGCGCCAGTCGCAGGTGAGCGCGCCGGTCACGTCCACCGGTGCGGTCAGGGGGAGCACGAAGATGCCGCCGTCCTCGTCCTCGGTCCGTATGACGCCCTGGGGGGTGAGCGCGTAGGACGTGCCCTGCCACCGCGTCCAGCCGAGCGCCGTGTAGAACTCGGCGGCCTCGTCGGCGGCGGACAGGGCGCCCGGTTCGTACGCCCCTTTCAGCACGCGTTCGAGGGCGGCCATGAGGGCGGCGCCGTGGCCCTCGCGTCGCCGGTCGCGGCGGACTCCCACGGCTTCGATGTAGCCGGTGCGCAGCGCGCGGCCGCCGTGCAGCAGGCGCCGCTGGACGACCGAGGCGTGCCCGATCAGTTCGTCCCCGTCCCAGGCCGGCGCGTGGACGCCGCCCAGCGCGTGCTCCCAGTCCGTGTCGGACAGGTCCCCTTCGAAGACGTCGACGAGCAGCGCCCGTGCCGAGGCGAGCGTCGCGCCGTCCAGGTCCGCGGTGTGGGCGGTGCGGATCTCCACCGCGCTCATGTGATCATTCTGCCCGCCGGCCTTCGGTGACCGCTCGGGGGCGACGTGCCGGACGGCCGCCCTCGGTCACGGCGGGTCGGGCGTGGGGATCTCGATGCGCGGTGGCTCGATGCGCGGCGGCTCGATGCGCGGCGGCTCGATGCGGGGCGGTGTGATGCGCGGAGCCAGGGAGGCCGGCGGCGGTCCGATCCCTCCGGAGGCCAGCCGGAGCACGACCCCGTCGCGGCCGGCGGCCGTCACCCGCATCGCCAGCACGCCCTTCTGCCGCTCCAGGGGCGGCGGGGAGCCGCCGGCGACGCACGCGCTGCTCTGGCCGTTCTCGTAGAAGCGCAGCGTGCAGCCGGGTTCGAGGGTCCCGGTGCCGCCGCCTCCGCCGTCCGCGGTCGCGGTGAAGCTGAGGCCGGTGGGCGCGACCTTGACCACCGACAGCTTCCTGAGGCCGCCGTGGCCGCCCACGTCGATCTCGACGGGCCCGGTCACCAGGATCTCGCAGTTGCCGTCGGCGCACGCCGCGATCCGCGTTCCGTCGGCCGCGGACGTCGTCGGGACGGCGGCGGCCGACGGCGCGCGGGCGTCCGGCGGGGACTCGTCGGAGTCCGAGCAGCCGGCCGCGGCGAGCACGGCGACCGCCGCGCAGGCGGCGGCGCGGGCGCGTCCGGGGACGGACGGCGAGGGCCGGCGGCCCGATGTTCGCGTGGGCATGGGGTTCGCGCTCTCCTCTCCGTGCCGGACGGAACGCCCGGCCATGGGCTCTGCGGGGCCCGCCGCCCGTGGACGGTGTGCTCCGCCGCGACGTTTCCACCGCGTTCCACGCGCGATGTCCTCGCCGCGACGCCGGACCCGCCGACGTTCCTGCCCCTGGATCGGCGAGGCGACACCGTTGATCGCCGCGTCATTTGATCGCCGCGTCATTGTCGATGACGCTCGTTCGGACGGTTCGGTTCGCGGTTGTCCGGTTATGGCCGGTGGGTGAGAAATGGCGCACGCGATGCGGCGTGCGGCGACGGTTCGGAGATAATGGCACCGTTCGGTCGATTCCTGTGATCATAATTCGACCGCCGGGGGATATCGGGGGAAATGATTTCTTTGGGGGAGCGACGGTGACCCATGCACCGCCGTCTCCGCGGCATGCCCGAAGTGTCGCGGAATATGTCGCTTTTGCCTGCCGGCTGAAAGCCTGGTCCGGTCTTTCGTACCGGGAACTGGCCCGGCGCGCGGCGCGGAACGGGGACCATCTCGCGCCGAGCACGCTGGCGACCGCGCTGGGCCGAGAGTCGCTGCCGTCGGAGGCGCTCATGGCGGCGTTCGTCCGGGCCTGCGGCTGCGACCAGGAGACGGTCGACGAGTGGATCGGGGCCCGGCGGCGGATCGCGATGGCCGCCGTCGGCGGACCCGCTCCGGCGCCGCCCGAGGAGACCGCCCGGTCCGCGGCGCGGGGAGCGGCCGAGGCGGCAGACCCTGTGCGCGCGTCCCGACACGGGCGGATCTCCCCGCGCACCCGGATACTGGCGGTGGCCGCCGTCATCGTGGCCGGCGCCGCGGGCAGCGTTCCCGAGGTGCAGGCGCGGACCGGTCAGCGGCCCGAGCGGGCCGTGACGGCCGCCGCGGCGACCTTCGACGCCGACACCGGGCCGCTCACTCCGGGCTGGTACCGGGTCCACGTCGGGAACGGCCGGTGCCTGAGCGTGCGCGAGGACGGCCCGCGCCGAGTGGTCACGCGCGAGAAATGCGCGGCCGTCGCGCGGCAGCGTTTCCATTTCACGCACGCGGGCAGATATTTTCACATCCGCGCGACCGGATCGGAATGCCTGGCGTTGGAGCCGGACGCCCCGGCGAATCCGCTGCGCCTGCGCGCCTGTTCGACGTCCGATCCCGATCAATGGCTGCTGATCGACGCCGTTTCCAGGACGCGGCGGTCCTGGCTGCCGACCCGGCTGACGCTGCGCGCGACCGGCGGGCCGGGCTGCTGCGCGTCCACCGGTTCCCCGCCGCCGCGCGGCCGCGCGCGGACGGCCGCGCACCGCGCCGACCTCAGCTTCTATCTGACCGCGGAGGAGTGACAGGTGGACGGAATCGCGGGACGGCTGCGTCCCGTCACGGACGTGTCCCCGGCGGCCTGGCTGGAAGAAGAGGTGGCGGAGACCCGTCCCCTGGTGGGGGCGCTGCTGCCGAGCCGGTTCGCGGCGTGCGCGCGCGTGCTGCACCCGGCCGAGTCCCCGGAGGGCGAGCCCGTCCGCTGGCGGGAGGTCGCCGACTGGGCCGGAGGCGTCGTGCACCCGCGCGTGCAGTTCACGGCGCTGGCGTCCCTGCGGCGCGGCACCCGCGACGACCCCGCCCCCTGGGACGAGCCGCCCGTCCGAGGCGACCTGCCGGCGCCGCTGCTGAGCGCTCTGTGCGAGGTGCTGGCCCGGCACACCTCCCAGGCGCACGACTGCCTGTTCTGCCTCTGGGAGGGCTGGGGGTGGATCCAGGGGCCGCCCGCCGCCGCCGTGCTGCAGGCGGGCAAGGGGGCGGCGCCCGGCGACCCGCCGGAGCCCGCCGGGTTCCCGCGCGAGGTGCTCGACGGCCCGCGCGTCCGCCTGCCGTTCCGCGACTACCTCCTGCTGCGCGGGCCCCTGGAGGACGCGACGCGGATCGGCGACCGCGGCCCCGGCTGGTTCTTCCCCCAGTCGCCGAACCTGTTCTGGCCGGCCGACCGCGCCTGGTGCGTCGCGACGGACATCGACCTGGACTCCACCTACGTCGCCGGCTCGGCGGCGCTGATCGCCGAGCTGCTGGACGATCCGCGCCTGGAGACCGTCCGCGCCGACTTCCACGACCCGATCGGCGAGACCGGCGACGACGTCAACGCGCGCTGAACGTCGACACGGGCTGAACGTCGACACGGGCTGAACGTCGACACGGGCTGAACGTCGACACGGGCTGAACCGCGGGGCGTCCGCCGCGCCCGGGGAGGAGGGAAAGCGCGGCGGACGCGCGGTCGGCGATCCGGCTAGCGGGTGCACCTGTTGATCGTGACGACCCTGCTCTTGACGGTGCCGGCCGCCGCCGGGGGCCGGTAGCCGGGCGGGAACACCACCTGGGCCCACGCCTGGCCCTGGTACCGCTGCCGCTTGACGCACCGCCGCGCGGCGTTGTACGAGATCCAGTTCTTGCCGGAGTTCGACTTCCAGCCGGTGGTCTTGTACGGCTGCCCGTTCTTGTAGAGGCGCACCTTGATGCGCAGACGGGCGACCCTCTTGGTGCACTTGACGTCGGCGGTGACGTTGACGCGGTGCTTGTCCGCGGCGTGCGCGTGGTGGGAGTAGTGCGGCTGGTGCACCCGCAGCGTGCATCTGATCACGTCCGCGGCGGCGGCGGTCGGGGAGACGCCGCCGCGGGTGGCCGTGAGGACCGCGTCGTCGCCGCCGGCCGCGGCCGGCGTGGCGGACGCGAACAGCAGGGCGCCGGCGACGGCGCCCGTGGCGGCGAGCGCCGTGCCGCGTCGGATGAGCGTGGCTGCCATACGACCCTCCTCGGGAAAGCGACAGAACCGGCCGCCCCGGTGAAGGGGACCGGCCGCACCCACGCTCGCCGCGGGCCCGCGCCGCCGACAAGGGCGTCGGCCGTACGGGCTCGTTCGACCTCGTTCGACAACGTTCGCCGCAGGTCAGGGAACCAGACGGTGGCGCGACCCGCACCGACGAGACCGCCGCCGTGTGCCGGCGGCGTTGAGCATCGGCGCCGCCCAGGCGCCCGCGCGCGATGAGAAAGGGCGGACGGCGTCCGCCGCCCGCCCCCTCGCGGAAACCGCCGCGACGTCAGGCCTGGTGCGCCTCGGCGGTGAGGGCGGCGGGTTCGCCGACGCCGCGGACCTTCATCGCGTGCAGCACCAGGTTGATCAGAACACGCTTGCACGAGTCGAGCTTGCGGGCGTCGCACAGCATCACCGGGACGTCCGGGCCCAGGTTCAGCGCCATCTCGATCTCTTCGAGGTCGTACTGGCGGGCGCCTTCGAAGCAGTTCACCGCCACCACGAACGGGGTGCCGCGGCGCTCGAAGTAGTCGACCGACGGGAAGCAGTCCTTCAACCGGCGGGTGTCGGCGAGCACCACCGCGCCCAGCGCGCCGTACGCCACCTCGTCCCACATGAACCAGAAGCGCTCCTGGCCGGGCGTGCCGAACAGGTACAGCACGTACTCGTCGCGCATGGTGATGCGGCCGAAGTCCATCGCGACGGTGGTGGTGGCCTTGCGCTCCACGCCGGACACGTCGTCGACGCCCACGCTCTGGTCGGTGAGCAGCTCCTCGGTGCGCAGCGGCTGCGTCTCCGACACCGTGCCGACCATGGTGGTCTTGCCGACGCCGAACCCGCCCGCAATCACGATCTTGACCGCGGTGGGCAGCCTGCGGCCGTCCAGCGCGCGCCTAGAGGGCTCGGAGACCATCGATCACCGCCTTGTAGAGCCTGATGTCGTGCATGTCCGCCTCCGGCTGCGGTTCCTGCATGGTGATCAGCCCCTTGTCGAGCAGATCGCCCAGCAGCACCCGGACGGTGGCGACGGGAAGGTCGAGATGACCGGTCAGCTCGGCGACCGACATCACCTGCTGGCACAGCCGCATGATGGCCAGATGCTCCGGGCCGAGCCCGATCTCGCCCTCGGGCTCCGGGCCGATGGCCACCACCAGCGTGATCAGGTCGAAGTCGCCGCGGGTCGGCTCCAGCCGACCGCTGGTCATCACGTACGGCCGCACCATCGGACCGGCCTGGTCGTCCAGCCACCGCTCGCCGTGCGGCTCCTGCGGCTCCTGCGACAGGGCGTCGTCTTCTGGAGGAATCATCGCTCGACCCGGTCCTCGGCGCCCGGTACTCGGGCGGGTGAGGTCAGATGGTGGCCCATGCTGGCGACCAGCATGGCCATCTCGTAAGCGATCAGCCCCACGTCGGCCTCCTCGTCGGCGAGCACGGCCAGGCAGGCCCCCTTGCCGGCCACCGTGACCAGCAGGAACGCCGACTGCATCTCGATGATGGACTGCCGCACGGGACCGCCGCCGAACCTGGCGCCGGCGCCCTTGGCCAGGCTCTGGATGCCCGAGGCCACGGCGGCCAGGTGCTCTCCGTCGTCCTGGCTCATGCCCTGCGAGGCCGCCATCAGCAGGCCGTCGGCGGACAGCACGACCGCGCTCTGGGCGTGCGGCACCCGCTTCACCAGATCGTCCAGCAACCAGCCTAGGTCGGCCGACGAACCGGACTTCTGCATCACTGATCGTCCTCGCCTTCTGCTGTTCGCGTGCCCAGCGCCCTGGCCGCCTCGTCACGCCCGCGGCGGGTGCCCCTCTGATACGAGCCCATGATCCGCAGCACCTCTTCCGGCGAACGGCCCGGATCCTCCGGCTCCTCGTCCGCCGCGTCCTCCGGGGCCGGCTCCTCCCGCAGCGGGGGCGCGAGGTTGGCCTGGGGGACGCGGACGGGCAGACCGGACGGGGTGCTGGCGTTCTCGGGCACGGGTCGCTGGTCCTCCGGCGGTGTGGGATCGTCGTCGGCGCGCGCGGCGTCGTCCGCGGGCGCCTGGTCGTGCGGCGGGCGGGCCGCGGTCGGCTGCCCGCCGCGGCGGTCGTCCGCCGGCTCGTCCGCGTCGCGGCCCTCGGCGCGGTCGGCGCCGCGCTCGGCGCGCCGCGCGTCGGACGACCCGTCGCCCCCGGCACCGGCGGAGCGGCTCCTGGCGCGCTCCGACCCGGGGGAGGGGACGGCGACGAGAGAGCGCTGCCCCGCGCCGCGCTCCGCGGTGGACGTCGGCGACGCCGCGCCCACGGCCGCGGGCTGCCGCACGGTCAGACCGTTCTCGGTGGTCCGCTCGGCCACGACCTGCGGCCCGGTGCCGCCGCGCCGCGCCGTCGGCTCGACCACCAGCTCGCGCGGGATGACGACGACGGCGGTGGTGCCGCCGTAGGCCGAGCGCTTGAGCGACACCTGCACCCCGTACCGCTCGGCCAGCTTGCCGACCACGAACAGACCCAGCTGCACCGAGCTCTGCATGTTGAACTCGGGCGGGTGGGCGATCCGCTCGTTGATCTCGGCGAGCTTCTCGTCGGTCATGCCCAGGCCGCGGTCCTCGATGTCGATGGCGAAGCCGCTGGCCACCATGTGCCCGCCGACCTGCACCACGGTGTCCGGCGGGGAGAACGACACGGCGTTCTCGATCAGCTCGGCCAGCAGGTGGGTGATGTCGCCGACCGCGCGCCCGGTCAGCTCGACCGGACCGAACGGCAGCACCTGGACGCGGGTGTAGTCCTCCACCTCGCCGACCGCGGCGCGGACGACGTCCACCATCGGCACCGAGCGCCGCCAGCCGCGCGCCGGGATCGCGCCCGACAACACGATCAGGTTCTCGGCGTTGCGCCGCATTCGGGTCGCCAGGTGGTCGAGGCGGAACAGCTCCTGCAGGTCCTTGGGGTCGATGTCGCGGCGCCGCTCCATCTGGTCCAGCAGGCTCAGCTGACGGTGCACCAGCGTCTGCGTGCGGCGGGCCAGGCTGAGCAGAACGTCCCGGATGCCGCGGCGCAGTTCGGCCTGCTCGACCGCGGTGCGGATCGCGGTCTCGCGCACCGCGTTGAAGGCGCGTCCCACCTGCCCGATCTCGTCGGTGCCGAACGCCAGCGGCGGCGCCTCGGCGGCGACGTCGACCTTCTCGCCGTGCTCCAGCCGCTGCACCACGCCGGGCAGCCGCTCCTCGGCCAGTTCCTGCGCCGCGTTGCGCAGCTTCTCCAGCTGCCGCACCAGCGCCCGGGCGGTGGTGATCGACACGATGATGGACGCGATGACCGCGATCATCCCCAGACCGCCGGCGAGCACCAGCCGGAGGATCACGCCGACGGCGATGGGCGCGGAGCGCTTGACCAGCCGGTCACCGGTGGCCTGGATCCGCTGGCGCATCTCGGCCACGGCGGGCTCGGCCACGGCGCTCCACTCCTGCGCGCTGAGCGGCAGCCGGTTCGCGGCCCGGCTCTGCCGGGCGGGCGGCCGGTACTGCATGACCCTGTCCTCCAGGGCGCGCACCTGGGCGAGCCTGGCGCTCTTGGTCATGCCGTCGTAGAGGACGTGGTCCGAATGCTGCAATTCGGTGAGCGCCCGCGCGGTGTTCAGCCGGCGGGCGCCGACGAGCTGGGTGAACTGCGTGTGCTCGGCGGCGGTGAGCCGGCCGCTGGTGAGCGCGCCGACCAGCAAAGCGTCTTCCTGGGACAGCAGTTCCCACTGCCGGTTCAACTGCAGCAGCGCCCGGGTGTCCTTGGCGATTTGTTCGTCGTCCAGCGCGGAAATCTCGTCGTACGCGCGGAAAACCGATTCCACGGCCTCGCTGTAGAACGACACCACCTGGGGGCGGCCGATCGTCCTGGCGTCGATCTGGCGCCGGGTGCCGTCCAGCCGGTCCAGCTGGGCGAGCATCTCGTTCACGCGGCGCATGAGGACGTCGTCCGCCGCCATCTCCAGGCTGCGGCTGCGCGCCAGCCGCCGGACCGTCGCCCGCTCCTTGTCGGTCCGGGCCCGCTGCGCGTCCAGCGCCTGCCGCTGCGCGGTGCCGGGCGAGGCGAGGTAGACGGTGCTGAGCCGTCGCTCGCGCTGGAGTTCGACGAGGAGCGGGTCGGTGGGGGTTGCGAGCTGGCTGTCGTAGGTGGTGACCCAGAGCAGGTTGATCCCTTCCCGGAGGGTCACCCAGGCGGCGAAAGCCCACAACGCGGCCAGTGACACGAGCATGGCCGTGACCTTGGTCCGCAGTCTTGAGTTGCGGAAGCGCATTTACAACCGACCCAACAATAGGTAAGGGAGTGCCCGCGAACTGCGGCGCGCTGATTTGCGGTCGCGAAACACTTGACAGTAACGCGCGGAGAGGTGCCGGAGTGCGCCGTTCCGCACCGCCATGCACCTTAGCAACGCGGGGAAACCCGCTCAAGGCGGATCGGTGAAGTCGGTGGACGTTAGCAGCTATCTTCGCGCTATAGGTGTGTTGTATTTCACCTTCTCGAAATGAGCTGCGCGCGTTCGGCCAGGTAGAGGGCCGACAGCACCGCGGCCTGGATGATCGCGCCCGGGGCGTACAGATCCTTGTCATGCCACAGGGGCGGGTCCGCCGCCGCCTCGGCGGGCGTGCGCCCGGCGTAGCGCGACAGGAAGCGCGCCCCGCGTGCCGCGACGGTCCCGGACGGACCCTCCGCGGCCCCGGTGAGGAGCAGGACCAGCAGGGCGTACGCGGTCTCCTCGGCGGTGCCGTCCCACCATCCCCACGAGCCGTCGGGGCGCTGGGTGCGGGCCACCCAGTCCACGGCGCGCCCCACCGCCGTGGCGGCTTCGGGGCCGCCGAAGCGGTTCAGCGCCAACGCGCAGCAGGCGGTCGCGTAGTACGGGGAGGCGTGCCAGCGATCGCGCCAGCTTCCGTCCTCCTCCTGGCGTTCGCACAACCAGTCCGCCACCTTGGCGACGGCGGCCGCGTAACGGGCGTCGCCGTCCGCGGGGACGTCGGAGGCTGCGGGCGTCTCTCCGTCGGGGGACGCCGAATGCCGGGCGAGGTGCCGGCACCAGTGTCCGAACGCCTCCAGGACATGGGCGTTGGTGGTGACTGATTTGCCGTCTTCACCCTGCCATGTACAAAAGTGCGTCTCGGTCTCGTACGCCCACAACGCGTCGGGAGGCTGCGGAGCGCCCAGCAGCGACAGCGAGGTCAGCACCGCGCCGGTGGTGTCGGCGTCGGCGGGCAGCCCCGGCGTCGTGACCGCGCCGCGCGGGCCGACGCTCTGCGCGAGCTCCTTCGCCATGGACTCCGGGACGGCGACGGGCACACCGCACCGCAGCAGCCACGACAGGACCCAGGACCGTTCCATCACCGTGATCGGCGTCGCGCACGGCATGAGCCGGTCATGCCGCCGCACCGCCGTCTCCAGATAGCGGCGCGCCGGATCGTCGTCCGCGGGCTCGTGTCGGCCGAGCCAGGCGGCGGTGGCCGCCGGTGCCGCGCCGATCGCTCCCGTCTCGGGCACCGGGCCGACGGCGCGGGCGCGGACCGCGTCGTCGCCGGCCACCTCCAGCGCATGCCACAGCTTCTCCGGCAGCGGCGTCCCCTTGCGCAGCGCCGCGGAGAGCAGGGTGAGCCGCCGCGTCCCCATGTCGGGCGGGAGGGGCAGCCGGCGGTCCGCCCAGTGCTCCAGGCCCGGCACCGGCTCCCGCGACAGCGTCTCCAGATGGCGGTTGATCGACGCGATGAGGCTCGGGGTGATGAGCTCGATCGCCGGCATGTCGGGCAGATCCGTCAGCTCTCCGTCCAGCCATCCGGAGAGGGCGCGCAGCCCCCGGTCCGCAGCGGCGGCGAGGCGCGCCGACGGCACGTCCCGGGCGGCGCGGCGACCGTGCTCTCCGCACAGCGCCGACAGCAGCGCCTCGGTCGCGCTCAACGTCGGCACCAGCGCGTAGCCGGGACGCGAGGGCCCCCACGCGCCGTCGTCGCGTTGCGTGCCGAGCAGGTGGGCGAGCCGATCGGTGTGCCCGGTCAGCCATGGGGCGAGCGACGCCACCCGCCCCGTCTCGTACACCGAAGGAGAAACGTGTCCCCATGGACGCTCCTCCATGTCGGCGATGAGGGCGGCGGCCTGCGCGGTCAGGTCGGCGCCCGCCGGAGGGGCGGGGCCGTCGGCCGGGTCGACGGGCTCGGCCGGAGGGCGTTCCGCGATGTCACGGGCTTGACGTAGGACGGGGTCGTCGATGGTCACAGCTCACCCCAGTAGTCGGTCCCTCCGTAGAACCCGAGGCTGTAGCCGATCTGCCGTTCCAGATAGCGGACCTCGCGGGGGCACGCCTCCCGCAGCGGAGCCAGGAGCCTCCGCGAGCGGTCGATGCGCTCGCCGATCTCGCGGGTCACCGTCGACCGCTCCACGCCGGGCAGCAGCAGGGCGTTCAGGTCGCCCCAGTTCACGTCCCGGTGGTAGGTGGCGAGGTCGTTGAGCAGCCGCAGCACGCGCTGCACCTCGTCGCTGGCCTCCCGCAGCGCGTCCAGGCGGTCGAACGCGGCGGCGTCGCCGGTGACGATCCAGTGCGACACGTTGACCAGCGACGAGCCGAAGTTGTCGGCGTTGTCGAGGTACTCCTGGAAGGACGGCCGCGCCGCCCCGTGCTTCCACTCCCATTCGCGGGCCATGGCCCGCAGCATCCGGGCCAGCTCGTCCCGCCAGACCGGCCGCAGCCGCTCGAACGCGGGCGCCGCGGCCAGCCGGTCGCGCAGGTCGGCGAGGAAGCGGGTGAGCGGCGTGGCGTCGTCGTCCGTGCCGTCGGCCGCCGCCAGGCACTCCGCGACGATCCTGTCGACCGTGGCCCGCTCCTCGGCGAGATAGTCGATCTGCCAGTCCAGGGCGAAGATCCACAGGGAGGTGCGGGCGGCGACGGCCACGTCGTCCGCGCGGTCGTCGGGGGAGCCGAACGCGTTGGCCAGCGCCACGGCGCCGAACAGCGTGGCGTCGAACGGCCGGCCGGTGAACAGCTCGGGATACGCCTCGGCCGCCTGCTGCAGGTCGCGTTGGACCTCGGCGGACAGCGCGCAGATCCGTCCGTGCTCGGCCGCCTGCGCGAGCGCGTCGCCCTCCGCGGCGCCGCGGGGGAGCGACGGCGAGGCGGCCGAGTCGGTTGCCGAGTCGGTTGCCGCGGCGGTCGTCATTCGGCGCCGCTCCCGGAGCCGTTCGCGATCGGGGTCAGGCGCATCTCGACCTCCACCTTGGGGCGCAGCGTGGCGCCGATGCGCGGACGCGCCGGGACCTCGCCGGTGAGCTCGAAGTCGAACCGGGACAGGATGCCGGTCAGGATGAGCTGGGCCTCGGCGTTGAAGACGTGGCGTCCGATGCACTGGTGGGGCCCGCCGCCGAACGGGTAGTAGGCGTAGCGGTGGTAGGTGCGGGCCCGGTCGGGCCGGAACCGCTCCGGGTCGAAGTCGTAGGGGCGGTCCCACACCGACTCCAGGTGGTGGGTCAGGTACGGGCTGATGATCACGATGTCGCCCGGCTTGATCTCGACGCCGCCCAGCGTGGTCGGCTTGGTGGCGATCCGCGAGAACGCCCAGCCCACCGGGTACAGGCGCAGCAGCTCCTGGATGACCTGGGTGACGTACGGCAGCTCGCGCAGGTGCGCGACGGTCACCCGGTCGCGGCCGACCACGCTTCGGATCTCCTTCTTCAGCCGCGCGGCCACGTCCGGGTGCTCGTGCAGCAGCGGCCACAGCCACGTCAGCGCGGTGCTCGTGGTCTCCGTGCTGGTGGCGAACATGGCCATCAGGTTGTCGCGCAGCCACTTGGCGGTGGGCTCGGCGCCGTCGGCGGTGCGGGCGTTGCACAGCGCGGTGAAGATGTCGGTGCCCTCGCCGGGATCGTCGCGGTACCGCTCGACCAGCTCGTAGAGCGTCTCGTCCATGATCCGCTCGCCCTCGCGGTACGCGCGGTCGCCGGGCAGCGGGATCGCGTCCGGCACGAACGGCAGCAGGAACCGGAAGGCGATCGACGTGGCGACCTGCTCCATCGCGGGGATCAGCCGGTCCGCCTCCACCGGAGTGATCTTGCCGCCGAACAGGATCTTGATGACCGTCTCGTTGACGATGCGGCTCATCTCCGGCATCACCTGGATGGGCCGCCCCTCCCGGGCCGGCTCCTCCAGCTTGTCGATGGCGGTGTTGATCGCCTCGGCCATCGCGTCGGTGAGGGTGCGCAGGTGGCGCGTGGAGAACACCGGCTGGAGCACCCGCTTGCTGTGCTCCCACACGGCGCCCTCGGACATGATGCTGTCCCCGAACAGCTTGGCGAGCGGACGCCAGAACGTCCCCTCGCGGATGAAGGTCTCCGACTCGCGGCGCAGCACCTGCTGGACGTGGTCCGGATGGGTCACCAGGTAGGGGCGGGACGCGCCGAAGTCGAGCCGTGCGATCTCACCGTTCGCGGCGCGGCTGATGCGCTCCAGCTCCGCCATGGGGTCGCGCATGAAGCCGCGGATGGTGCGGTAGAGGCGAAAGGTCCTGGCCTTGCGTCGCGTGGAGGTCGGGTCGACGGCAACGGACATACTCGGCTGCCCCTCTTGCGATATCCGGTTGTCATGTGAGCCGTCCGTGCGGGGTGTGCGACGAACAGGCGTTTTTATGGTGCTTGTTGACTTCTGGGCACGTTGTGAGCTATGGGGGGTTTTGCGGCAGTATCACATGATCAATTAACGCGATCAAGGTGCTGCGGGGTGAAAAATGTGTACATCCAGGAGTGATGTTGGTCACTTGCACGGATGTTGTCTATGACGTTAATGATTTCTTGACTGACACGAGACAGTCAACGATCAGTGTGAGCCGGACCGCATCCGGGACAGGTGATCGAACGAATCATCGATATCGGCGATGCCCAATGAGGGCGTCCGACTCGGGCGGGGGCATGCGTCGTCCCGCCGAGAGGAAACAGCGGAAGCCCGTCCCCGGAACGGGACGGCGGACTCAGCGCTTGAGAGCGGCGTCGGCGATCTGCGCGTTCAGCGGCGTCGGCAGCAGGTCGGTCCACGGCCGCTTCGTGGACACCTTGAAACCCCCGACGATCGTCCGGCCGCCGCAGCGGGCCGTCACGTCGTACAGGCCGGGACGCGCGTCGCGTCGGATCACCGCCGTGCCGACGCCGAGGTCGTCCTCCCCGCCCAGCGCGACCGTCCCGGTGAACGCCGCCGACCGCGCCCAGCGGCGCTCGGCCGCCGTGCAGCCGGGGACGGCGATGTCGACCCGCTGGCCGGGACGCGGCGTGCTCGGGGACACCAGCACCGGCCGCGCGCCGATGGCCGTGATCTGGCCGGAGACCGGGCACACCAGTCCCGCCGCGATCAAAGCGGTGCCGACCACGGCGAAGCCGCGCAGGCGCAACCGTACTCCTCTTGTGTCCGAATGCGGGGAGGCGCCGTCCTCGGGGACGCGCCGAGCGGCACTCTAGTGGCTTCCGGGCGCTCCCTCTAGGGATGTCCGCAAATACCGGAAAAGGTCAGGCGGCTTCGGGGGCGGGGCGCCGCAGGGTCCGGCGCGTCCGGCGCCCCGCGGACATGCCGTCCACGGTCAGCACCACCAGCGCCGCCCACACCAGCAGGAACCCGATCCACCGGCTCGCGGGCATGTCCTCATGCTGCACCAGCAGCCCGATGAGGAACTGCAGCACCGGCGCCAGATATTGCAGCATGCCGACCACGCTCAGCGGGATCCGGGTCGCCGACGCGTTGAACAGCAGCAGCGGGATCGCCGTCACCACCCCGGCGCCCGCGAGCAGCACCATGTTGCCCAACCCGTGGTGCCCGAACGCCGCCGAGCCGTCCGCCTCCAGGACCAGCGCGAGGACGAACGCCGGCGCGAACATCGCCGCGGTCTCCACCGCCAGGCTCTCCACCGACGGCGTGTTCGCGTACTTCTTGATGAGCCCGTACACCCCGAAGGAGCAGGCGAGCACGAGCGCGATCCACGGCAGCCGCCCGTAGTCGGCGGTGAGCACCGCGACCGCCGCCGCGCCCAGCCCGACCGCCGTCCACTGCCCGGCCCGCAGCCGCTCCCGGAACACCGCCACCCCGAGCAGGATGCTGATCAGCGGATTGATGAAGTAGCCGAGGGACGCCTCGATCGTCTGACCGGTGTTGACGGCATAGATATAGGTGCCCCAGTTCGCGCTGATCACCAGGGCGGCGACGCTCAGCAGCAGCACCCGCCGCCGGGTCAGCGCGCGCACCCACGACCAGTGCCGCAGCGCCGCGCACAGCACCAGCGCGGCCGCCAGCGACCACATGATCCGATGCGCGAGGATCTCCACCGGCCCGGCCGGCTTGAGCAGCGGCCAGTAGAGCGGGAACAGCCCCCACAGCCCGTAGGCGGCGATGCCGTACAGCATCCCCCGTCGATCTACCACAGCGCCCACCGTACCAGGACGTAATCCCCCAAACCTGGTCACGGTCCTGTCGATCGCCCCCTTCAGGGCGCCGACACGGCGAGCTAGTGTGGACGACATGTTCGGCTTCACCAAGACCGAGATGGTCTCCCCGGAGAAGGCGCTTCCCGGCCGGGACGAGCCGATGCCCGTCCCGCCCCGCCACGAGGTGCTCGACGCGCCGCTCACCCCGCCCTACCCCGAGGGCTCCGAGGTGGCGGAGTTCGCGCTGGGCTGCTTCTGGGGCGCCGAACGCACGTTCTGGCAGACCCCCGGCGTTATCTCCACGTCCGTCGGCTACGAGGGCGGCTACACGCCGAACCCCACCTACGAAGAGGTCTGCACCGGCCTCACCGGCCACGCCGAGACCGTCCGCGTCGTCTACGACCCCGCCAAGATCTCCTACGAGGAGCTCCTGCGCGTCTTCTGGGAGGCGCACGACCCCACCCAGGGCATGCGCCAGGGCAACGACATCGGCACCCAGTACCGCTCGGCCGTCTTCTACCACGGCGACGCGCAGCGCAAGGCCGCCGAAGCGTCCCGCGACGCCTACCAGAAGGTCCTCGCCCAAGCCGGCTACGGCCGCATCACCACCGAGATCACCCCGGCCGCGACCTTCTACTTCGCCGAGGACTACCACCAGCAGTACCTCCACAAGAACCCCAACGGGTACTGCGGCCTGGGCGGCACGGGCCTGTCCTGCCCCGTCGGCGTCGCCCCCGCCGAGTAGGGACGTCAGTCGCGCCGGGCGCCGTCCGGCCAGAAGACGCGGACGGGGATGCCGTGTTCCCGGGCGTAGGCGACGACGTCGGCCGTCCCGCCGTAACCGCGTGCGGGCTTGCCGTCCCAGACGGCCCACAGCTCGTCGGCGCGGTCGAGCATGAAGGCGCTCGCGGCCATGTGCGCCTCTGAGTCGGACTCGACGTAGGGCAACCGGTGCACCGTGGCGGCGGCCGCCAAGAGCCGGTCGTACTCCGCGTGGGCCTCCTCGGGCAGACCGTCGCGGTACTGCTCGGCGGGGACGATGACCTCAAGTGCGTATCCGTGGTCGTGGACGGCCCGGGCGAAGATCTGGTCGGCGCCGTCCGCGAGGCAGGACAGGCCGACGATCGGGCCGTCATGGTCGGCGATGGCGGCGCGGAGGGCGCGGTCGACGAGGCGTTCCGTCTCGGGCGGCAGTCCGCGGTGCCCGGAGATCGCGATTCGCGGCATGGTCGCTCGTTTCAGGCCAAGGTGGCTCGAAGACGCCGGTCGAACTCTCGTACTTTCGGGGTTATAGGACCGGAGTACTCCCGACGGAACCGCCGGGCCCGCTGGATGACGCGCTCGGACGCGTAGGTCACGCCGGTGCCCAACGCCTCGTCCGCGAGCCGGAACGCCTCGTCCACTTGCGCGTCGTCGTGACGGCGCTGACCGCCCTGACGGACGGCGGTCGCGACCTCGAGCATGATGACGGCCCGCTGCTTCGGCGCGGGCTGGGCGCTCGTCAACGACTCGGCGAATGCCGCGAGCGCCGGGCCGGGCTGGCTGAGGCGGACCGCGACCAGGGCTCGGTATCCGGCGAACTTGGCCTGATCGAAGGGGAAGACCCACGGCCAGGGCGGCGGCGACTGCGCCGCCTCTTCGACGGCCTGCTCCGCGACGAGGAGCGCTCGTGTCGCCTCGTCCTCGTTCCGGCGCGCGGAGTGCGCGAGCGCCTCGATCGACGCAAGCCATGCCCGGGGCGTGGGGTGCTGCTTCGGCCCCATCTGCTCGCGTGCTTCGTTGAGAAGAGCGAGCCCGAGCACGGGGTCGCCCGCGTCGATCTCGAAAGCGGCGAGGCTGCCGAGCATGTAGGCGGCGAGCAGGTCATGCTGCGCGCGGCGGGCCCTGTCGATGGCGTGGCGGTAGTAGGTGCGGGCGGTGCCGATGTCGTGCATGTCGGCGTGCAGCCACGCGGCGAATCCCGCCGCCTCGCTGACCGCGGCGGCGATGCCGGACGCGAACGGGGACCGTTCGGACCGCGCGTAGAGCCGGTTCGCCATCTCCACGTGGCCGGTCACGCTGCGGACCAGATCTCGCGCCGGAGTGCCGGCGTCCAATCTCCGCTGGCTGCCGGTGATGGCGGTCAGGGTGGACGCGGTGCTCTCGTCGACTTCGCAACGAGCGGGAACTGGGAGCATCGCCAACGCGATGGTCTTACCGAAGTCTCGGCGCTTCGTGGTGCTCTCCCCTTCTGGTGTACCGAAACGGAGCAAATGCACGGGTATTCCGAGTTTGTGGGAAATCTCCCGAATCTGGTCGACGGTGAGCGGCTGGACGCCCCTGAGCACCTTCGACACCCAGCTTTGGGAGTAACCGAGCGCTGCCGCCAGATCGGTCTGCGCCCACCCGTGGGCGCGCCTGATCTCATCGAGAAGCGTCGGCATGTCGCAGCAAGAAAGCGCAGCGGCGACGGCAGGCGCGGACCAAAACTCCGGTGGCAGGCTCCGCCCTGTCTGACCCATGAGCATAAGGCTACGTCCGCACCCTTGTTCCCTCTCATTCCTCAACCGCATAGGCATTAGTCGCCTCTGTGGTAGCCGCTACCGCACGCGCTCGTGAGCTCCGAGGATCCCTGACAGTACGACAATCCTTGAGAAAGGCAGACTGTGGAGTACGCGACCGTAGGAGCGCACTTGGCCGGCTTGGGGGCGCATCTGTCCGCGCGGCGCCTCGCAGTTGGAGTCGCCAACCGGGCGGTACAGGGCAAATGCACCGAGGTGGCGCATGCATTGGGCATGATCACCTTCCGGCGGCGTCCCGAGAACATGGGAGTGCAGTGGTTCTCCACCAGTCGCCAAAAGTCGATCGCCTTGGTGGACCAAATCGAAGAAGCAACTCTCTATGTATCGCGATGCCCAGTATCGGAGAGGGCGACGTGATGGCCGCGCGGTGGCCGAAGGGAGAGGTGACGCAGGGCTCAGCCGAACTGGACGCTCCCCGCGCCCTGGCCGAACTGCGGCGCGCATTCCCAGGGGTGATGACCTGGTACGGGCACCACACCGATCGATGGTTCGCCTTGCTGGGACGGGGGCGTGGCGCACGACTCCTCGAGGCGGCATCGCCTGCGGACTTGGGGCGGATGCTGAATGCGGCCGGTCTGCGATCGGCTCACCCGGTCTCGGGTGCGGACAGGTTGATGCCGGCCGTCTGCTCTACCTCTGCGCTGTCGACGAGACCGCCATCGGGATCGCCGTGCCCAGCACCCCCATCGTCGCGATCGCGAGGGCAGCATGAGGCGGCGCGGCGACAGGGGTGGGTGCACCGACTGCTGGATGCGGTGACCTGGAACAAGAGCTGGTCGCCGTGATGAGCCACCGCAGTCACGGCACGTGACGCGGCAAGCCGTGACTGCGCGCTGGGCCTCGCGCCGCGGGTGACCCGCCCCCTTCCTCGCGGTGCGAGGCGGACCCTCGGGGCGCCGCGTTCTTCCCCGCCCCGAGGGTCCTTCCAATCGCTCGCGCCCTGGATACCCACGCCAGGTGGTTGATCGCCGCTGTGCACGACGCACCATCGCCACACGCAAGGTCTCCGTTGCCGAGAACACTCTCCTTGAGGCCGAGGCCATCGCACCGGACTGGATGCGCCACCACGCCCTTGCTCGCGACGTGGTGCGCGAGGTCGCCGAGCGAACCAAACGGCGCACGACGCCGATTCAAGAGCTCGCGCAGCGATTGCGCGTCGAACTCTGAAGCCGACTCGGGCGTGTTTCGAAGTAGGTGGAGCCATTCGTTGATCCCGCATTCCACAGCGTGGCGGCCCCCGGGAGTTGACCGGGTCGAAGGCAGGGGATGGCCACCGCGGCCGCCCTGCCGCTGCCGGGCCGGGTCGGCCAGGACGGGCAATGCCACGGCGGCGCAGCTGGGCACGGTCGCGCGTAGGAGGAGACGCCTTGTCGGCGCGCACCCGTTCGGGGGGCCACGGACGGCCGATGCGGGCGATGCCGAGGCCGCCCAATCACGGCCTCGAACCGCCGAGCATCTGCGCGCCGGCCAGCGGTCACCACCGGCGACAGCGGCGTCTGCCGGCCGGCTCGGTGGCTGCGGCTTGACTTTTGCGGACGTCAGTGCGAATAGCGCATGCAGGCAGGTGGTCGGTGCCCCGGCGCATCAGAAGAGCCAAGGGCGCAGCCGTGGTGCAGGCCGCTGACACTCGGTCTTTGCGCAGATGTGCGGGGCCTGGTGCGGGAGCATCAGACTGGCGGCCGGTCAGGCCGCGTGGGCGTCCAGGATGTCGCGCACGTCCGGAATGTCGCGGAACGGCTCCAGTTTCGCCAGGACGACACGGCTCCGCGCGGTCGTCCGGTCGCTCGCGATGTCGGCCGTGAGGCTGAGCATGTGGTCTGCCGTGCGGGCCGCCTCTTCCGGCTCGTTGGCGTCCACAAGGGCGACCGCCAGCCAGGAGAGATAGAAAGCGAACTCGCGCGTGTGCGCCGCGTCGTAACGACTCAAGACTTCGTGTAGGAGGGGGACGGCGCGCAGAGGCTTTCGCAGCTCGGTGTAAACGCGCGCGTCCATCACGTCGAGTTCTTCGGGGGAAACCCAATAGGCCCAGAGGGGCGCCTCTTCGTGTTCCCCGGCCGCCAGTGCTTCGTGAGCCTGGCTCAGAGCGCGCATGGCGAGCTGTGCTTGTCCCGCCATGGTGTGCGCCCAAGCCACGCGGTCGAAGTAGAGAGCTCTCGCTCTTGCCGGGGCATCGGGGCCCGCCTCTTCAAGCGCCGCGTGTGCGAGGCTTACTGCCTCATCCTCGCGTCCCGTGTTCGCGTACTGGTAAGCGAGGCTCCCGGCGATGTGGCCCACGAGGGCGGCATCTCCCGCTTCCCGTGCTGCCGAGACACCGAGCCTGTACGCCCGTTCCGCCTGGTCATGCCGTCCCGCGTCGCTTGCGATCCATCCCGCGATCTGGGCGATCTCGCCGATGCCGGCGAGCAGGGCTCGGCCGACGTCCTCCGTGTGCGTCGTCTCACGGTAGAGCCGGACGGCCCGGTTCAGCTCCCGGAACGCCGGGGCCAGCAGATCCCCGCCCGCTACCACATCATCGGCGAGGCGCAATCCGTGTGCTCGGGCAGCGAGGGCCGCCGCCGTTGACGCCCCGACACGGTGGCCTCCCGCGTCGGCGAGCGGCCCCAGGTGTTCGCCGTCCTCGGGGAGGAGTACCGAGAGAGGCTCAGCCGGGCCGGGCGCCGCGGTGTAGCTTGTGGTGCCTCGGGCGTAGGCCGCCGCCCGTTCAAGATCGTCCAGTGGAACCTGCAGGGCCGCCGCCAAGGGCTGTAGCCAGACATCGGGGACCCGTTCGCCGCGCTCCCAACGGCTGATCTCGTGGCGGGTGACCGACGCCGTACCGGCAATCCGGCACAGCAGTTCCGCCAATTGCCGCTGGCTTTTGCCCGTATTGCGGCGCAGTCGCGCGAGATGTTCGCCGAACCGCTTGCGTCTCTCATTGATCACGATGGCCCCCTCTCTTTCCCAGTCTGACCTTTCTCTGGCCCCCTGGCTGGCTCCTCTGGGGAATCCGTGCGGACGGCAGGCTCAGAGACAGGCGACTCCGGTGGGGAACGCAATGCGCGAGCCCGAAGGAAACCACATGAGCGACAACGGATGCGTTGTCTCCGGTGGACGAAACGCCTCCGAGCGCAGTGGCGAACGTACCGGCCGGGGTCTTGGAGCGACCTGGTGAGGAGGTCAACCGTCCATGACAGCCGCCCCTAAGGTCAGATACAACCCATTGGCGGCGCTGGGTGCGCGATTGTCCGCGAGCCGGATGGTCGTTGACTACGCCGCGCGCGGGCTCAAGGTGAACAACCCGGCGGTGCCAGGGTGCTGTGCGGAGGTGGCGCACCCCTCGGTCCTGATCACATGTCGGCGGCGGGCCGATGACGGTGGCCGCAAGTGGTTCTTCACTTCGTGGGGCGAGGCGCTCGCACCCGTCGACGAGGTGGACGATGCGGCGATGTTCGTCGTCGGGTACCTCGTCAGACAGTCGCAACAGGCTCATCTGGAGCGAGCGCGATGCCTGCCGACATGAATCTGTTGGCGGTGCTGCGGCATCGCTACCCCGGGATGCTCATCTGGTACGGCGGCTGTACCGGTGGGTGGTTCGCGTTACTGGGGCGTGGCAGAGAGGCGGCGTTGATCGAGGCGTCCAGTCCTGCGGAGTTGGGGCGTTTGCTGGATGCGGCAGGTTCGCATTCGACTGCCCGCCCGGTGTCAGGGCCTGCTGGGACGGGTGGGCTGGTGTCGGCTCTGTGGTCGTCTCCGGTGCATCCGCCTCGGCCGTCTTCGGAGCGGCGGCCGCCGTCGCCTCCGCGGTCGTCATCCGTAGCGTCCCGCTCCTTGCACTCGTCGGGGACGCGGGGGCGGCATGAGGCGGCGCGGCGGCGGGGGTGGGTGCGCCGACTGCTGGATGCGGTGACCTGGAACAGGAGCTGGTCCCCTTGAGGGGGCCGCTGTCGGCGTCGTCATAAGCCACCGCGGTCACGGCACGTGGCGCGGCAAGCCGTGACTGCGGTGCGATGGCTCGTGCCGCGGGTGACCGTCCCCTTCCTCGCGGTGCGAGGCGGACCCTCGGGGTGCCGCGTTCTTCCCTGGCCCCGAGGGTCCTTCGAGACTGCTGCCACGGGAGCTGCGGCCTTCCATCCAAGTGGGTAACGGCCGGCCTGGCGAGGGTCGCATCCACTCGGAGGGGCCACCGATAAGGAGGGCCGCAATCGCCGTTGTGGCCGTTTCGCCTGGCTGTCGCTTTGGGTAAGAGCCGCGCCGACCGGAACTGTGGGCTGCTGGCTGTGGTCGAGGGTTGGGTCTCGCGCGGTGCGGTAGGGGTGGGCGTCCATTGCGTTTGCCGAGGGCTGTGGACGCACGTGGCGGGTGCTGCCCACGCGCAACGCGGGCGGTGGCCGACGCGTACCTGGCTCCGCGCGCAGCAAGGGCCTGACGGCCGTCTATCCCACCTGTCGCGCGTTCACTAGATCAACGGTCGAGGAGGCTGGGCGAGCGAGTCACTCCGAGTCTGGCGACCAAAATCTGCATCCGGCCAGATTCATCCAGCGGACCACTTGTGAGTCCTCGTGCGCTCCGGGC
Source organism: Actinomadura viridilutea (assembly GCA_003001795.1). Classification (GTDB taxonomy): domain Bacteria; phylum Actinomycetota; class Actinomycetes; order Streptosporangiales; family Streptosporangiaceae; genus Spirillospora; species Spirillospora viridilutea. Next base: position 88,589 of record PVNI01000012.1, read on the forward strand.
ATCGGGCCAGGGCGTTTCAATGTCTGGACTGTCCAGGAGGATGACTGGAGGATGTGCCATGTGAAGCTCGTGACATCTGGATTTCGGATGACCGATCCAGCATGGGACCGTAGAAGAGAGAGCAGCGGCCAAGTGGCGCCCGGCATGTTGAGCGGTGATGACGGATGCTGATCATCGTCTGGACTGGGCTCGGGCTCCTGGTCGTGCCGCTCCTGATGGGTGTGGGAATCGTCGGCGCGATCCTCCTGGAGAACCTGATCGGCCCCGTCGGCATGCCGGTGGGGCTGGCGATCGGCACCGTCCTCCTCGTTGTCCTGGGCCGGGCCATGAACAGGGACTACAACGAGCACTCCCTGTACGGCATCCCTGTCCAGCACTGGGCGTGGATTCAAGGATTTTTCACCGTGTTCAGCGTCGTCCTCATCCTGCTGTCCTGATCGCTCCCAGATAAATCGCCACCTTGACGAATAGGCGCCGTGCGCGTCGCCTCGGTGGCCTTTGGGTCGTGGGCCGGCCCAGGCGGAGCGGTCGTGACCTGGTTGCGTGACGGACCTGGCCGAACAGGCCGCTCGACTCTTGGATTGTGTCGACAAGGATGACGCCGATCGGCAACGAGGGCCTCGAATACATGGGTTTGATGCACGTCCAGAAGGCGGTTCGGGCGTCGGGCTCCTCGTGGCCGTTCTGGGTCTGCTCAGACACATCGGGACTTTGACGCCGACGCGGCGGGGGAGGTCCTGCGCACTGGTTGCGCGCCTTCAAGGCGCCGCTGAAGAACTCCCCGCCATCGGCGGCAGTCGTGCTGTGGTGCGCGGGTGTTAAGCGGAGTCCTCCTGGTCGGAGGACCGCCAGATGCCGCGCAGCGGACGCATGCCCTCCTCGACGTAATCGGCGATGGGACGGCTGCCGCCGTCCAGGTACCACTGTTCGAGCGCGGCGAAATAGCCGAAGACGAGGGCGTTTGCTACCACGCGGGCCTGTGTTTCGGTCAGCTCGCCTGTCGCCGCGATCAGCGGGGCGATCCGCCGGCCGGCGCGGTCGAGATTGGCGCAGACGGCCACGCGGACCGACGGCTCGGCGAAGAAGTAGCGGACCCTGCGCCACGGACTCTTCTTGAACCGGGGGCCTTCGCCCGCGTCCTCGGGCTCGGATGAGCCCTTCGCCGCGGCTTCGTAGGCGCGGACGGCTCGGAGCAGGCTGTCGATCGGATCGCCGGAGCCCAGGAAGTCCTTGAGCGCCTCCGGGCTCATCCGGTCGAACTCGTCGGCGACCAGGATCCCTTCCTTGGTGCCGAAGAGGCGGTACACCGACGACGGCGACACCTCGGCCGCGGCCGCGATCTCCTCGATCGTGACCGCGGCGAATCCCTTCTCATCGAACAGGTCGAGGGCGCGTTCCTGGATCGTGTGCATGGCCTTGAGCCGCCAGCGCTCGCGAAGCCCGCTCATGCCGCCCAGGCTAGCAGAAAGCGAGACGCTGGAGAGAGTGACTGTCAGCAGACATTGACTGTCTGAACCGAAGTTCGTACAGTCGCTGCCTAGAGAAAGTGACTGTCTCAATGGATGTGGCAGCCGAACGGCCCCGGTCTGCCTAGGCGCGGGGGGCTCATGGCGTTCTGGAACGCCCCGGCCGCCACCTCACCCGCTCACAAGGAGGACGCATGCCATGACGACGTCGAAGCACAGATCGCGTAACCGGACCCCTGAGGCGCTGATGTACATCGGGGCGGGGCTCACCGCGGTCGCCACCCTCTTTCCGTTCATCGACCGATTCACGACGACCGTCCTGGCAGACCACATCAGGGCGGGCTATCCGGACTACACGCCCGACGCGATCGACTCCGCTGTCACCGCGTATCTGGCGATCCTGTCCACGGTCGGGGTGCTGGGGCTCCTCGGCTGGCTCGGCACTCTCTGGGCGATCCGCGCCGAGGTGCGGTGGGCTCGCCGGCTCGCGGCCGGGCTGCTCACCATCGGGATCTGCTTCGCAGTCGCGGTACTGACCGTCCGGGACACCTCGGGCGATGTCGGCCTCGCGCCGCTGCTGGGCTGGCTGCAAGTTCTTCCATGCGTCCCCGGGCTCGCCGCAGTCGTGTTGTGGGGAGGGAGAGAGTGAGCGAAGGTCCTGCTGAGGCGCGCAGCATGAGTCGTGTGGTTCTAGGCGGGGTCGCGGCCCTCAAGCGCGTGATGTACCGAGGTGGGCGGCCGAACACGTTCATGCGATTCGTGAACCGGCTTGACGTCCTGCTGTACGGGGCTCGGCGGCTGTCACCACGTTCTGGTGCCGTGCTGAAGGTGAAGGGACGCCGCAGCGGGAACATCACTTCGGTCCCGGTCGCTGTCACGACCTACCGCAACGCCGAGTTCCTCGTATCGATGCTCGGGCCGGACGCGAACTGGGTGCGGAATGTCCAGGCCGCAGGCGGCAAGGCCACGCTCCGCCGGCGGGGGCGCGAGACACCGGTCCTGCTTGAAGAGGTCCCGGCCGAGCAACGCGCTGAGGTACTGCGCCGCTACGTCGCCGTCGCGCCTGGTGCAAGGCCGCACCTGGGGCTGGGTCCGACGGCGCCGTTGCCGGAGTTCCGCCGGATCGCCCCGCGTCATCCCGTGTTCCGGATCCGCGAGCGCCCCCGTTAGCGAGCGGCGAACGATTGAGCGGCGGCCGACTTGCGGCACTGCCGGTGGGGTTGCATGACTCTCAGCAGCCCGGCTTTCCAGAAGCGACGGCAGCGCACGAGCGGGGGCGCGTCGACGCGGAGCCCGCGCCGAGCTCTGCGCCGGCATGTCCGGTGTGCTGGACGCCGTCCTCCTCGCCAGGCGGCGTGGCAAACGAGGTGTCGACCGCGGGGCCCGGCGGGTTGGCGCACCTAACGCTCACATTGGCAGGGCCGACGTCGCTGGAGGACGGCGGTGATGCCTTCCAAGGGGCTTTCCGCGCCTGCGGGTGTGGACTATGGCGTCGACTGATGCGTCTGGCTGAGCAGCCTGACGCGGATGCCGCGGCGAGAATCGGACGTCTGCGCGCTGGCATTCCTCTTCAGGCCACTGGAGGTGCGGGGCTTGCCGCTATGAGCTTTGGGACCTATGCGCGGCGGGTGCGTGACGAGAGCCTGCCCGCGGGACTTCGCTATAGAGCGCTCAGGTGTTCTGTTGCGCGTTACCACCCGCTCGGTTTTCACGCGACGTGGGCTTACGTGACGGCTGTCGCGCGTCCCTCGCCGGATATCCACCGCGATGTCTCGGCGTGGGTGAGGGCGCTCGACGTGCTGGAGGAAAGCCGTGCCGTCTGGCTGGCAGAGGTGGAGGCGTTCGCGGCCGCCCGTCGAGCCGGGAAGGCCGCGGGACGGAGGATGCCCACAAAGGCCGACAAGGCCATCTTCGTGAGGCCGAGGTGGCCCGGCGCCGTGTCCAGGCTGGGGCTCGTCGCGGCCGTAGCGGATCGCCACCGCTGGTTCCGGAGGCTGCCCCTGCCCGACAGGCCGTCGGAAGGCCACCTCGCCTTGCGTGGACTTCTGGACGAGGCGGCCACCTCCTACCTCGCGGAACTCGGCAGTCTTGAGCCCGACGAGCGGGAGTCCGTCGTCGCTGCGGCACGTCAGGTCGAGCAGGCGGCGCATCCGCGTCCCGCCGAACTGGAGCTATGGCGGCGGTTCGCCGCTCTTCTCCGGTACGCCGCGGAAGCTGTCTGAGCAGACATGATTCATCGCTTGTCCTCTACCCGATTCACAGGGTTAGTGCGTAGAAGGAGCTGGCCGCAGATGTATTGGGCGGTTCTCTCAGACGGCGCCCCTTTGGGTGTCGTCGCCGGTAAGCGATGGCCGCTCCAACGGCGCGGCTTAGCCATTCACGATGAATGTGTCGCAGGGACGCGACTGCGGGGCCGAGTACGAGAGTGTGCAGTGATGGTGATCGTCCCAGGCAGGCCGTCTACGCGTAGGTGACCGACACCGGTCGGAGTCTTCTGATCAGAGCGATGGGTGGATTACGTTTCGTCACGTTACGGCCAACGGGTCGGCCCTGGGGCTGCTCCGCTCGGACTTCGCTTCCGTGAGCCGCGCGGCACCCCCATGCGGCCGGGCCATATCCACAGGAAGAACTCTCGGCTATATGAGGTACATACGATCCGCCCTCTACCTCGACTTCGACAATGTGTTCAGCGGGATTTTCAAACTGGATCCAAAGGTGGCGATCCAGTTCGCGAGCAATCCCAGGACGTGGCTGCGGCGGTTGTCGACGGCGTTGACCGAAGATGCCGAACGGCGCTGGCTGATACTGCGCTGCTACCTCAACCCCGCGGGACATGTGGAGGTGCCGGGGGAGTCGCGGGTGTACTTCTCCCGTTTCCGGACGGCCTTCGTGCGGGCAGGGTTCGAGGTGGTCGACTGCCCTCGGTATAACGCCACCAAGAACGGCGCCGACATCAAGATCGTGGTGGACGCCCTCGACGCGTTGTGGGGGGACGCGGTGCACGAGGAGTTCGTCATCGCCTCCGGGGACTGCGATCTTACGCCGCTGCTGCACCGGTTGCGCCGGGCGGATCGACGGACCGTGATCGTGTCGTCGGCGGACACGGCTGAGGCGTTCACCGCGAGCGCCGACCAGGTACTCGACAGCCAGTGGTTGCTGGCGTTGGTGCAAGGGGAGCTGGTCGACTTCGACGACGAGGCGGACGCGGCCGACGAGGCAGCCGCCGGGGACGCGGGAGGATCCGCGGGTGCGCAGCTCGTATCGGCCGACCAGGACGAGGCCTACCAGGCGTTCCGGTCGCTGGTTACGGCCGAGTACGACAACGCGTCTACTCCCTTGAACATGGCGGCGTTGGCGCAGCAGGTGCGCGACCGACTGGGTGGGGTGATCAACGAGACCGACTGGTTCGGCTTCCACGGTTTCGCCCGGGCGGTGAACAGTCTGAATCTGCCCCACCTGCGCATGTCGCAGCACCTGTTGTGGGACGAGAGTCGGCACGTTGCTCCAGCGGATGCGGTCACCATGTCGTGGGGTGCCGTTCTGCCCGAGCCCATCGAGCGTCTGGCGGAGCTGACCGGGCTTCCGCGGCTGCCCCAGGAGTCGTGGCCGGCGATCTATCGAACGCTGTCCGACTACGTCCACGCCCACCAGTTCAATCTGACGGAGTGCACGGGCTGGTCGCGGGACCGGCTGCGGGAGCAAGGGCATGCCGTCAGCCGCAAGACGGTCGCATTCGTCGCGCGCGGCACCGCTTACGGCGGGTGTCCGCTGTACCAACAGCCGCCGCCGACGGCGGAGCAGATCGCCGTGGCCTTCGTGCGGAATGTGCTCAATCGCGCTGAGGAGCAAGAACTGACGTTGACGGAGGACGAGATCGCAATGGTTCGGACATGGCTGGGGGCGGAGGTTCCGGTCCAGGTCGAAGCCGCGACCGTTGAGCCCGACTTCAATGGACCCGTTCCGGACGATCAGAACCGCGAATAGTGCCCTGCTCGCGTCGGTTCGCACCATCCCGTGTCAGTAAGGCAGGAGGGGTGAGGCCGAGCGGGCTGGGACGTGGGGGGCATTGTCGCCGAGGTGTGGGCTAACAAGGGGGGCTTGAGCAAGACAAGATTGCTTGGCGCCGCGGATGGCGTCGCCAGTTCACCGGCCGGTCGGCGGCGGAGCGGCGTCGCGGCTCAACGCTGGTAGCGCGTGCGGTAGGCGTTCGCGGCGTCCGGTGTGTGGGAGAGGGTTAACGTGGCGGGCATGGAGTTGGGGCCGGGGCTGCGTGCTGACATCGAGGTCACGGTGGGCCGGGACGACACCGCTGAGCGGGTCGGAAGCGGTGACGTGCCGGTGCTGGCGACGCCGCGTCTGTTGGCGTTGGCCGAGGCCGCGACGGTTCGGGCCGTCGCGGGACGCCTGGGAGAGGGGCGGACGTCGGTCGGCACGCGGGTGGAGCTGAATCACCGGGCGGCGAGCCCGGTGGGGGCACGGGTCACGGTGACGGCCGAACTGACCGCCGTCGACGGCAGGCGGCTGTCGTTCGCCGTGTCCGCCACGGACGACCGCGGAACGGTGGTCGGCGACGGGATCGTCGAGCGGGTCGTGGTCGACCGCGCCCGTTTCCTGGACGGCGTCGCGCGGTGATCCGGCGGTCGCCGCGGTCGGCCGGATCACCGCGCGTCCGCTGACCGGAGCCGTGCGCCGTCGCGCCATGCGCCGCGCCCGCGCTTGCGGCCTGCGCCGCGTCAGTAGGGCAGCAGGCGGCCGGATGGGGTGCGCAGGTCGAGCGGGCAGGGACGGCGTGGGGGTTTCGGACGCTTGACGAGTTGCTGCCGGGCCATGTCGATCATCTCCCCCGCGGTGGCGATGACGTAAACCCTGATTCCTGCGATGGTGCAGACCCAGTCGAGGTTTGCCGAGTTTAGGCACCGATCTCGTCGTGTTCGACCGAATTTTTTGTCAGGTGCCGATGGTCGGAGCGGCTTGGCGCGGGGGCGTAGGCGTCAGGCGCCGTGTGGCACCTGGTGAGCCATCCCGACCAGGTCGCGCTGGTCCGCCGCCACCCCGCCCCGCTGGACGCGGCGATTGAGGAGTCGCTGCGCCACTCGGGACGTCTGGCTCGCGGAGGCCGAAATCCGCAAGGGCGACGTGGTCCGGGTGCCGGTCGCGGGCGCCAAGCGCGACCCCGAGCGACCCGGACCGGTTCGACGTGCGGCGCGCCTGCGGCGTCTGCTGGACGCGGGCGTCGACCTGGCGCGGCTCTGTGCGATCGTGCTGGGCTGCGCGGCCCCCAGGCGGCGAATGAGCCGGGCGGCCAGGTGGCCATTGGGCGCCATCGACGAGCGGCGCTGCGACGGGCTGGTCGCCGAGGTCGTGCGGCCGTGCGCGGTGTCGCGTGGCGACGTCGCGGCGGGACGTACCAAGGCGCGGCGGCGGAACCAGGGCCGTGGCGGCGTGTGCCGCGGCTCCGGCGGTCAGGAGACGACGTCGCGGTCGCGGAAGCGGCGGAAGGCCAGCGCGAACAGCACCAGGGAGTACGTCACCGACAGGGCGGCGCCCTTGGCCATGCCGGTCCACTGGATCTGCGGCTGCAGGGCGTCGGTCCACGCCCACATCCAGTGGGTGGGCAGGAGTTCGCGCCAGCCGCCGAGCGCGGTCACGGCGTCCAGGATGTTGCTGACGATCACCAGGCCGACCGCGCCGCCGACGGCGCCGAGCGGCGAGTCGGTGGTGACCGACAGCAGGAACGCCAGGGCCGCCACCACGAGCTCGCTGACCAGCACGAACGCGACGACGATGAGCATGCGTTCGAGGGCCGTGCCGACGGGGACGCTGCCGCCGCCGGGCAGCCGCACGTCGCCCCAGCCGAACGCGACCGTGCCCGCCGCCAGCGACATCAGCGGCACGGTGAGCACGGCCGCCGCCGCGTACGCCAGCGCGACGACCAGCTTCTGGCGCAGCAGCCGGGCGCGCGGCACCGGCGCGGCCAGCAGGTAGCGCAGGGACGACCAGCCCGCCTCGCTCGCGACGGTGTCGCCGCAGAACAGCGCCACGGCGACGACCAGCAGGAACCCGACCGACACGAACATCGCGAACAGCGCGAAGTTCATCGCGCTCTCCGTCGCGACGGTCACCAGGCCGGGCGCCTCGCCGGGCTCCGGAGGGTCCCCGCCGATGAGGAACGCGGCGACCAGCACCCACGGGAGCACCAGCAGGATGCCGAACGCCACCAGCGTGCGGCGGCGCCGGAACTGCCGGACGGCCTCCACGCGCAGCGGCAGCGTCCGCCGCGCGCGGTAGCCGGGCGCCGCGGCCGCGTCGGCCGCCGTCGCCCCGATGACCGTCGCCGCGGCCTCCTCGACACCGCTCACGCCGTCCCTCCGCTTCCGATGATCTCCAGGAACGCGTCCTCCAGGCGCCGCCCGGACCCGACGATCTCGGCGACCGGTCCGGCCGCGACGCGCCGTCCGCGCGACATGACCACCGCGTGCGTGCAGGTCTGCTCCACCTCGGCCAGCAGGTGGCTGGACACGATGACGGTGCGTCCGGCCGCCGCGTACCGCACCAGCACCTCGCGCATCTCGCGGATCTGCGGCGGGTCCAGGCCGTTGGTGGGCTCGTCGAGCACCAGCAGGTCGGGCAGGCCGAGCATGGCCTGGGCGATGGCGAGCCGCTGCCGCATGCCCTGCGAGTAGGTGCGGACGGAACGGTCCAGGGCGGCGCCGAGCCCGGCGATGCGCAGGGCCTCGTCGACGTGCGCCTCCTCGGGCGGACGTCCGGTGGCGCGCCAGTACAGGTCGAGGTTGTCGCGGCCGGACAGGTGCGGCAGGAACCCGGGCCCTTCGACGAACGACCCGAGCCGCGACAGCACCGGCGCGCCGGGCGTGACGCGGTGCCCGAAGATCCGGATCTCCCCGGCGTCGGGGTGGATCAGGCCCATCAGCATGCGCAGCGTGGTCGTCTTGCCCGCGCCGTTCGGGCCGAGCAGACCCAGCACCTGCCCCTTCTCCACGCGGAACGACAGGTCGTCGACGGCCAGGTGCCCGTTCTTGTGCCCGTTCTTGTACGCCTTGGTCAGCCCGGTGATCTGCAGCGGGACGTCGGCGAGCGCCGGGTCGAAGTCCCGGGCGGGGCCGCGGCGGCGGCCCGTGAGCACGATCGCCGCGGCGGCGGCCAGGCCCGCCGCGGGCAGGCCCCACACCCACGCGGGCACGGGCGCGGGCGGCGTGGTCAGCGACGGGACGGTCGGCACCGTGAGCCCCGAGACGGCCCGCACCTTGTACGAGGCGGGCTCGGCGGGCGTGGCGAATCCCATGTCGGTGGTGGACAGGACGAGGCGCAGCCGGTGCCCGCGGTCGAACCGGTAGTCCATGCCCGGGAGGGTGACGGCGACCTCGCGTCCGCCGGCCGCGTCCCGCACGCGCAGCGGCGCGGCCAGGCGGCGGGCGGGCGTCGCCGTCCCGTCGGGCGCGACGTCGTACAGCTTGGCGAACAGCGTCGCGTCGCCGTCGGCCTGGACCCGGACGCGCACCGTCGGCGCGCCGGTGAGCTGCAGCGGCTCGGTCAGGCGCGGCGAGTCGAACACGGCGGACTGGCCGGGCATGTCGGCCGGGAGCCGCCCGGCCATCGCGCCGGCGCCGCCCAGGTCGGCGAGGCCGCCGAGAGCGCCGAGCCCGGGGAGGGCCGAGATGGAGGGCGGCGAGCCGCCCGCCGGGTTGTGGACCGTCTGCTCGGGCCCGGACAGCGGGACGGTCCGCCGGGAGGCGCCCGCCAGCCCCGGGTACCTGTCGGTGGACGCGGCCCGCACGACCAGCTGCTGGCTGGCCGAGTCGATGCCGCCCGCCCGCGTCACCGTGAAGCCGGCCACGGGCGGGGCGTCGGCGTCGCCCCGCAGCCGCCGGTCGAACCAGTCGCGGACCAGCCGCCGGACGCGCTCGGTCTCGGGGTCGCCGCCGTCGTGGCCGCCCTGGAACCACACCACCGACACCGGCGCGCCGTTGCGGGCGATCGCGCGGGCGTTGGCGTCGGCCTGGTCGAGCGGGAACATCGAGTCCGACTGGCCCTGGATCAGGAGCGTCGGCACCGTGATCCGGGCGGCGACCGACGCGGGGCTGGAGCGGCGCAGCGTCTCCACGGCCTCCGGGGTGGGACGCCCCGACTCGGCCACCTCCTGGTACATCGAGCACAGGGACGGCAGGAACCGTCCGCACGGGTCCTGGCCGCCTTGGCCGGTGAAGAAGATCCCGGCCCACAGCTTCTTGAAGACGCCGGCGTCGGCGCCTTCGCCGGTGGCGTTCGGGAACAGCGCGTCGGACAGGCTGTACCAGGTGATCTGCGGGGCGATGGCGTCCACGCGGGGGTCGTGGGCGGCCGTCATCAGCGCGATCGCGCCGCCGTAGGAGGCGCCGGCGATGCCGACGCGCGGGTCGCCGGGCCGGTCCAGCACGACCTCGGGGCGCCGCGCCAGCCAGTCGATGAGCTGCCGGACGTCCTTGACCTCGTAGTCGGGGGAGTTGAGGGCGATCTGCCCGGTGGACGCGCCGAACCCGCGGGCCGACCAGGTCAGCACCGCGTATCCGGCGCGCGCGAGCTCCTCGGCCTCGGCGCGCATGTCGTCCTTGGAGCCGCCGAACCCGTGGGCCAGCAGCACGGCCGGGCCTTTGGCGGCGCCCACGGGCGCGAAGAAGGTGGTGTCGAGCCAGACGCGCTGGTCGTCCTTCGGTCCGTCGACGACCTGGATGCGCTGGTGCCGCGAAGTGACGGGCGGTTCGCCGGACGCCGCGTTCCATGCCAGCCCGCCGCCTGCGGCCGCCGCCGCGACCGCCGCCGCGGCGGCCGTCCAGCGGGTGGCGCGTCCGGCCCTGCCCCATCGCTCCCGGAGTGTGCGCGCTCCCCCCAGCCTCATGGCCAGAACCCTATGCCGGTCTCGGGGGACGGCCGCTCCGCCCTCAAGATGATTGAGTCTCCTCCCGTCGCCGTATCCGGTCCGCCGGGGCTGCGTCCGGTGACGTATCACGCCTCGCCGAAGCCGGTCCGGGAGGCGTGGGACCAGGCGGGGGCCGGGCCGGCAAGGGCGGCGGTGAACATCGCGGTGAGGCGTTCGGTCAGCTCGGACGGGTCGGCGGCGCGCAGGTCGTCCAGGCCGAACATGCGGCGGACGGGGCCGATGCCCATGATGAGCTGCGCGGCGAGGGTGGCGCGGGCGCGGGCGTGGGGGCCGTCCAGCCGGGCGGCCAGCGGCTCGACCAGGACGCGTTCGGTGTGCTCGCGGAGGATGGCCTGGACCTCGGGGTTGCCGACGGAGCGGTCGACCATCCGCGGCAGGGGTCCGGGGGCGGTGCGGTGCACGGCGCGGACGACGTGTTCGGCCAGCCGCCGGGGCAGGCCCGCCGCGTCGCCGCCGCCGATCACCCCGGCCAGCGTCGACTCGCCCGCCAGCACCTCGGCGAACAGCGCGGCCTTGGAGCCGAAGTAGCGGTGCACGAGGGCCGCGTTGGCGTCCGCGGCCGCCGCGATCATGCGGACGGTGACGCCGTCGTAGCCGTGCTCGCCGAACAGGTCCCGCGCGGCCTCCAGCAGGCGCCGCCGGGTGGCCTCGCGGTCCCGGGGCCGGTCGCGCCGCGCGGCGGGGCGATCGGAGGCGCCCGTGTCCGGCCGCCGGGCCGGACGCGGCGGTCCGTCGACCGCGCTCCGGTCCCGTTCGTCCGGTGTTTCCTCTCCCGTTGACACGGGCCTCAGTATCGCCTGGTTTGCAAGTAAACAAGCGACTACCTAGGATATGTGCAGAGCACAGGTAATTGACCTGCTATGGGGGCAGTGTGACGAGAGCCAGCGCGACGCCGGAGGTCGGCGGGCGGCATGCCGCACCGCGCGACGAGGCGCCGGTGCACTATACGCATCGCCAGATCCTGCAGATCCTCACGGGCCTGCTGCTGGGCATGCTCACGTCGATGATCTCCACGTCGATCGTGTCCACCGCGCTGCCCACGATCGTCGGGGATCTCGGCGGGCAGGACCAGCTGTCCTGGGTGGCCAGCGCCACGCTGCTGACCATGACGGCGTCCACCCCGCTGTGGGGCAAGCTGTCGGACCTGTTCGGCCGCAAGTTGATGTTCCAGACCTCCCTGCTGCTGTTCGTGCTCGCCTCGGTGGGCGCGGGCCTGTCGCGGAACATGGGGGAGCTGATCACGGCCCGCGCCGTGCAGGGCCTGGGCGCGGGCGGTCTGTCGGCGCTGGCGCAGGTCATCCTGGGCGACGTGGTCTCGCCGCGCGAACGCGGCCGCTACGCCGGCTACATGGGCGCGGTGTTCGGGGTGTCCACCGTGGCGGGCCCGCTGCTCGGCGGGTTCATCGTGGACGCCGACGGGCTCGGCTGGCGCTGGTGCTTCTACGCGTGCGTCCCGTTGGCCGTGGTCGCCTTCCTGGTGATTCAGAAGGTGCTCACGCTGCCCAAGGTCAAGCGCGACACCCGGCTGGACGTCTTCGGCGCGTTCACCATCACCGGCGGCGCCGCCGTGCTGATGCTGCTGCTGTCGCTGGGCGGCAAGGAGTTCGCGTGGGCGTCCGGCTGGACGTACGGGCTGCTGGCCGCCGCCGCCGTGCTGCTGGTGCTGGCCGTGGTCGCCGAGCGGATCGCGCGCGAGCCGATCCTGCCGCCCCGGCTGTTCCGCAACCCGACGTTCGTGCTGACCAGCCTCGCCTCGGCCGCGCTGGGCTGCGCGATGTTCGGCGGCATGATCTACATGCCGCAGTTCCTGCAGATCGTCAAGGGCATGAGCCCCACGGCGTCCGGGCTGATGACGCTGCCGCTGGTGCTCGGCATGTTCGTCTCCTCCACCGCCTCCGGCCAGGTCGTCACCCGCACCGGACGGTGGAAGGCGTTCCCGGTGATCGGCATGGTGCTGTCCGCGGTGGCGATGTACCTGCTGTCGCGGCTGCACACCGACTCCGGCGAGCTGGTCATCGGCGTCGACCTGACGGTGCTCGGGTTCGGCATGGGCCTGACCCTGCAGATCCTCATGCTGGCCGCGCAGAACGCCGCCGACCGCAGCGACCTGGCCGCCACCACCTCCGGCGTGTCGTTCTTCCGCAACCTCGGCGGCGCCATGGGCGTGGCCGGGTTCGGCGCGGTCCTCACCAACCGCCTCACCAGCGAGCTGAGCGACCGCATGAGCGCCGCGGGCGTCAGCGCCCCGGCGGGCGGGCGGCACCTCGGCTCGCCCGACGAGATCCACGCGCTGCCCGAGCCGTTCCGGGGATGGGTGCTCGACGCGTTCACCAACGCGCTGCAGCACGTGTTCCTGTTCGGCATCCCGGTCACCGTCGTCGGGCTGCTCGCCGTCCTGGCGCTCAAGGAGCTGCCGCTGCGCAGCGGGCGCGCGGCCGCCGCGGCGCGGTCCGACACCGCGGCGGGCCCCGCGCCCGCCGGGGCTTCGGCGGACGGTCCCGGCGCGGCCGGGACCGGGTCGACGGGCGGGCACGCGCGCGGCTACGAGGCGCCCGCCGACGCGGCGGAGCGGCTGGTGCCCGTCGGCGCCGGCGGCGTCCTGGGCGTCGGCATCGAGCAGAGCCCGAACGGCGCGGCGGCCCACCCCTCCGCGGACCCCTTGTCCGCGATCCCCAACGGCGTGGCGCCTCAGCCCGCCGCGTCCCGACCCGCGGCGACCGACACCGCGATGCTCCGGCCGCAGTCGGCGTCCGCCAGCGAGCTCGACACCGCCCCCGGAGACGGCGACGGCGGCCAGCTCCGGGGCGTGGTGCGCGGACCGGGCGGCGGACCGGTCGCCTCCGCCGCCCTCACGCTCATCGACGTGGCCGGGCGCCAGCTCGGCCGCGCCCTGACCGGGGCCGACGGGCGGTACGCCCTGCGCACGCCGGGCCCCGGCACGTACGTGCTGATCGCCGCGTCCGCCGAGCACGAACCGCAGGCCGCCACCCTCGTCGTCGGCGACAAGCCGCTCGACTTCGACCTCGACCTGGCGGGCGGCGGCGGCCTGACGGGCACCGTGCGCGCCCCGGACGGCGCCCCGGTCGAAGGCGCCACCGTGGTGGCCACCGACGTGCGCGGCGAGGTCGTGGGCAGCGCCCGCACCGGCGCCGACGGCGCCTTCGCCCTCCGGGAGGTGCCCGCGGGCTCCTACACCGTCGCCGTCAGCGCCGAGGGGCACCGCCCCGTCGCCCTGCAGGCCGAGGTCGCCGGCAACGGCGCCACCCGGCTGGACGTCGAGCTGCGGCCCGGCGTCCAGGTCCGCGGCACCGTCCGCGACGAGGCGGGCCGGCCCGTCGCCGACGCCCGGGTCACGCTCGTCGACGGCGCCGGCACCGTGGTCGCCCAGATGATCACCGGGCCGGACGGGGAGTACGCCTTCACCGACCTGACCGGCGGCCAGTACACCGTGATCGCCTCCGGCTACCCGCCGGTCGCCACGGCGGTGACCCTGCACGGCGACGGCCGCGACGGGCACGACATCGTGCTCGGCCACCCCGACGCGTGAACGGAATGCGGACCATGAGCGACACCCGAGGGCTGCGCGGCACCGTGCGGACCAAGGACGGCTGGGCGGTGCGCCACGCCGTCGCCACCGTCACCGACCTGACCGGGCGGCAGGTCGCGCGGGTGGAGGCCGACGAGGACGGGCGGCTGGCCGCCGGGCCGCTGCCCGCCGGGACCTACACGGTGATCCTCACCGCGGTCGGCTACGCCCCGCACGCCGCCACGCTGATCGTGCCGGGCTCGGGCGCCGCCGACCTCGGCACGGTCGCGCTGGCCCGCGCGGGCGGGTCCGACCTGCCGCCGCCCGGCCCGTGGACGATCGACCCGGTGCACTCCAGCGTCTCCGCGGTCGCCCGGCACCTCGGGCTGTCCAGCGTGCGCGGCCGGTTCGGGTCCTTTTCGGGACGCATCGAGATCGCCGAGCCGGTGGAGGCGTCCCGGGTGCGGGCGCGCATCGACGCCGCGTCCATCGACACCGGCAACAAGCTGCGCGACGACCACCTGCGGTCGGCCGACTTCCTCAACGTCGACGTCCACCCGGTGATCGAGTACGAGGGCGACGGGCTGACCGCGCTCGGCACCGACCGGTGGACCCTGCACGGACGGCTCGCCCTCAACGGCGTCACCCGCCCCGTCGACCTCGACCTGACCTACCTCGGCACCGGCCCCGACCCCTGGGGCGGCACCCGCGCCGCGTTCCGCGCCACCACCGAGCTGCGCCGCGCCGACTTCGGCATCCGCTACAACGACATCCTGGAGGCCGGGATCGCCGCGGTCGGCGAGCGCCTGCGCGTGGAACTGGAGATCCAGGCCGTCCAGGGCGAGGAGCTTCCGCAGATGTGACGCCCGCGGCGGCCGCCGCGGCGACCGGTGACACCGGCGCCGCGGTCAGCGGCCCTTGAGATCGCGCACCAGGCGGTCGGCCTGCGCCCGGTCGGCGGAGCCGGTGATGACGATCCGGCCGTCCAGGATCGGCATGTCCACCCGCGGCGCCGTGACGAGCCGGTCCCGCACGACGAACGCCAGGTCGCGGCCCACCGTCGCGCGGGTCAGCTCGGCGAACGCCGCGCGGTCGCGCTTGCGCAGCGTCATGGCCACGTCGTAGGCGCCGCTGTCGTCGTTGCGCTGCGTGCGCAGCTCGGCGACCTCGCGGATCGCGATGCCCTGCGCCAGCCGGTAGCAGGTCGGCCCGCTCGCCGTCTGCCCGGTGACCCCGGGCGTGCCCGCCGGGCACTGCCCCGGCGTCGTGTGCGTGACCGGGAAGATCTGCAGCGGCGCGGCCAGCGCCACCGGCCGGGTGCGCATCGACGCGGCGATCATCGCGCCGCTCACCGCCACCGCCGCGATCAGCAGCCCCAGCGTGACCACCATGACGAGCAGCGCGGACCGGTGCGCCCGCGCCGCCTGCTCGGCGTCGGCGTAGCGCCGCCGGTACGCGGCCCGGCTCCGCTTGACCTCGGCCGCCTCGCGCAGGCGCGCCGCCGCGCGCGCCCGGCGCCGGCTGTCGGGGTCCCCGGGCAGCGTGGTGAAGCCCGGGCGGTCCATGCCCAGCCCCACGCCTCGTTCGCCCTCCAGGGGGACGGTGACGGGCTGGGCGGGCGCCTCGGCGCGCTCGGAGTGCGGAGCGGGCTGCCCGTGCCGGGCCTTGCCCTTCTTCTTCCGCCGCCGGCGTCTCCCGCGCCGTTCGGACGTCTTCTCGGACGTCTTCGTGCTCCCGGGGGACGTCTCGCCGCGTCCCGACGCGCTCGCGCCGCCAGACTGCTCCGCGCCGCCGTCCGGCCCGCCGCCGCCCGGAGCGGACGGCGCGGCGTCGGCGGACGCGCGCGACGGCGGCTCCCGCTCCGCGGCGGCGGACTGCTGCTCGTCGTGTCCCGGCACGGCGACGCGCGAACGGTCACGGTCCCTGCTGCGGCGCGGAATGACCCGCATCGTCACCTCCCCGGCGGCTCGGCCCGCCGACCGACAACCTGGCTGCCCGACCCTGCCTTACCCAGCCGACCGCACGGCGATCTTCAGATGATCTAGCGATTGCGCCAGTCTTGCAGTACCCGGAGGGACGCCGCACCGCGGATGCGACCGAATCCGGTCACGCCGGACTCGGCGCCGCTCCCGAAGCGCGAGCAGGCCGCGGCGCCGACCGCGCCGACGGCGGCGGCGACTGGCCGGCCGGCCTGGTCCGCCGGGCCGTCGCCGACGCCAACGGCGACCACGGCGAGTACCGGCCCGACGTGGCCCTGGTCAAAGGTCCGGCGCCGCCCGCGCAGAAGCCCGCCGGACGCGAGAACGCGGGCCGACCCCCGTCGGGGACCGGCCCGCGTCGCACGGCCGTCACGTCGGCGGGGCCGCCCACCGGGGCGCGCCCGCCGCCCGGCTCGGTCTCGTCCGCCCGAGGGCGAGCCCTCCGCGGCCGCCGGCCGTCAGTCGATGCGCCAGGTGTCGCCGCTGGCCAGCAGGGCGGCCAGGTCGCCCTTGCCCTCCTTCGCCACGGCCTCCTCCACCTGGGCGCGCAGCAGCTCGTCGTAGGACGGGCGCTCCACCTTGCGGAAGATGCCGATCGGAGTGTGCTCGAACGACGGCGAGTCCAGCCGCGACAGGGCGAACGCCTGGGACGGGTCGGGGTTGTGGACGTCGTGCACCACGATCTCCGACGGGTCCACGTCCGCGACGTTCACCACCTCGAAGCCGCCCGTCGGGCAGCGCCGCAGACCCTTCTGGCGGTCCTTGCCGAACACCACCGGCTGGCCGTGCTCCAACCGGATGGTGACGTCGTCGCGGACCTGCGGGTCCTTCAGCGGTTCGAACGCTCCATCGTTGAAGATGTTGCAGTTCTGGTAGATCTCCACCAGCGCGGTGCCCTTGTGCTGGGCGGCCTCGCGCAGCACCGACTGCAGGTGCTTGCGGTCGGAGTCGATGGTGCGCGCCACGAACGTCGCCTCCGCCCCGAGCGCCAGGGAGATCGGGTTGAACGGCGCGTCCAGCGAGCCCATCGGCGTCGACTTGGTGATCTTGCCGAACTCGGAGGTGGGCGAGTACTGCCCCTTGGTCAGCCCGTAGATCCGGTTGTTGAACAGCAGGATCTTCAGGTTGACGTTGCGGCGCAGCGCGTGGATCAGGTGGTTGCCGCCGATCGACAGCGCGTCGCCGTCGCCGGTCACCACCCACACCGACAGGTCGGGGCGGGACGCCGCCAGGCCCGTCGCGATCGCCGGGGCGCGGCCGTGGATCGAGTGGAACCCGTAGGTGTTCATGTAGTACGGGAACCGCGACGAGCAGCCGATGCCGGAGACGAACACGATGTTCTCGCGGCGCAGCCCCAGCTCCGGCAGGAACGACTGGACCGCCGCCAGGATCGCGTAGTCCCCGCAGCCGGGGCACCAGCGCACCTCCTGGTCGGTCTTGAAGTCCTTCAGGGTCTGCTTCTGCTCCGCCTTGGGCACCAGCGCCAGGGCGCCGAGCCCGTTGCCGCCGCTGCCGTTCGCCCCGTTGGTGCCGTTCACCCCGTTGTCACTCACTGTCGATCACATCCTGGATGACGCCCGCCAGCTCCTCGGCCTTGAACGGCAGGCCGCGGACGCGGTTGTAGCCGATGACGTCGACGAGGTACCGGGCGCGCAGCAGCAGCGCCAGCTGGCCGAGGTTGATCTCCGGCACCAGCACCTTGTCGTAGGAGCGCAGCACCTCGGCGGTGTTGGCGGGGAACGGGTTGAGATGCCGCAGGTGCGCCTGGGCGACCGGACGGCCCGCCTTGCGGACGCGCCGCACCGCCGCCGAGATCGCGCCGTACGTGCTGCCCCAGCCGAGCACCAGCACGCGCGCCTCGCCGGACGGGTCGTCCACGGCCAGCGGCTCGATGTCGCGGGCGATGCCGTCCACCTTCGCCTGACGCAGCCGCACCATGGTGTCGTGGTTGGCGGGGTCGTAGGAGATGTTGCCCGCCCCGTCGGACTTCTCCAGACCGCCGATGCGGTGCTCCAGCCCCGCCGTGCCGGGGATCGCCCACGGCCGCGCGAGCGTCTCGGGATCGCGCTTGAACGGCTGGAACCCCTCCGGGTCGGACGGGTCGGCGGCGGCGAAGCCCGGCTCGATCTTCGGGAGGGAGTCCACGTCCGGCAGCTTCCACGGCTCGGACCCGTTCGCCAGGTACCCGTCCGACAGCAGCACCACCGGGGTGCGGTACTTGACGGCGATGCGGGCGGCCTCCAGCGCCGCGTCGAAGCAGTCCGACGGCGACCGCGGCGCGACCACCGGCACCGGCGCCTCGCCGTTGCGGCCGAACATGGCCTGCAGCAGGTCGGCCTGCTCGGTCTTGGTCGGCATGCCCGTGGACGGCCCGGCGCGCTGCACGTCGACGACCACCAGCGGCAGCTCGGTCGCCACCGCCAGGCCGATCGTCTCGCTCTTGAGCGCGATGCCCGGGCCGGAGGTGGTGGTCACGCCCAGCGAGCCGCCGAACGAGGCGCCCAGCGCCGCGCCCACCGCGGCGATCTCGTCCTCGGCCTGGAACGTCCGCACCCCGAAGCGCTTGTGCTTGGACAGCTCGTGCAGGATGTCGGACGCCGGGGTGATCGGGTAGGAGCCCAGGAACACCGGCAGCCCGCTGCGCTCGCCCGCCGCCACCAGCCCGTAGGCCAGCGCCGTGTTCCCGGTGATGTTGCGGTACAGCCCCGGCTCGTGCTCGGCGGGCTTGACCTCGTACGACACCGAGAACGCCTCGGTGGTCTCGCCGTAGTTCCAGCCCGCTCGGAACGCCGCGATGTTCGCCTTCATGATCTCGGGCTTGCGGGCGAACTTGCGCTCCAGGAACGCGATCGTGCCCTCGGTGGGCCGGTGGTACAGCCACGACAGCAGCCCGAGCGCGAACATGTTCTTGGCGCGCTCGGCGTCCTTCTTGGAGATGTCGAAGTCGGCGAGCGCGTTGACCGTCATCGACGTCAGCGGCAGCGCGTGCACGCGGTACTCGCTGAGCGAGTCGTCCTCCAGCGGATTGCCGGAGTAGCCGACTTTGGCCAGATTGCGCTTGGTGAACTCGTCGGTGTTGATGATCAGGTCGGCGCCGCGCGGCAGGTCGGGCAGATTGGCCTTCAGCGCCGCCGGGTTCATCGCCACCAGGACGTCCGGCGCGTCGCCGGGCGTCAGGATGTCGTGGTCGGCGAAGTGCAGCTGAAAGCTCGACACGCCGGGCAGCGTCCCGGCCGGGGCGCGGATCTCTGCGGGGAAATTCGGCAGCGTCGACAAGTCGTTGCCGAAGGCCGCGGTCTCCTGGGTGAAGCGGTCGCCGGTCAACTGCATGCCGTCGCCGGAGTCACCGGCGAAACGGATGATGACGCGGTCGAGCTGCTGGACCTGTTTGGTCACAGAGGAAGACCTCCTCGACGCGCAGCACCCGTCCCGGGGGAGGCGCCCGGGAACGTGATGCTACTTAGGCTTACCTTCATGGTATGTCCGGAATCTGATTTCTCTTCTCGGAGGCTGGTCGACTCTCAAGGAGGCCGTGAAACCGTGCCGGGGTGACACAACCGGGACGACCCCCGTGCTCACCGGCGACACAGGCAGCTGGCCAGGCGGCACAGGTCGACATGCAGACGCCGGACCAGTCGCGGAGGCTTGGCGGGGGAGCCGTCGCTCCCCGATGGCACGGATTCCACGTCTGCACTATAGAGAGCCGCGAATCGGCTCTTCCTAACCGACCCCGTCCCCTGTCACCTGCGGCGCACCGGAATACCGCCTTACGGATGGCACCAATCGCCCCAAACCGTCACGGACGTGCGGGCGACACGGCCACCGACGTCTTGGGGGCGGGGCTGCGACTGCGGCTCGGCGCCAGCGCGGCGCGCTCCCGGTCGAGACGGGCCAGCAGCTTGGCGACGTCCGCCGCCGTCAACGCCTGGCCGACGACCCGCGCCTGCGCCTCGTAGGCGTGCTCCCCGGGCGTGTCGCGGGCCTGCCGCATCCACGCCCGCCACGCCGGGCTGCGCACCGTGCAGCGCAGCACCAGCGAACGGTTCGCCGGCACCAGGCCCGACCCCGTGCAGGTCCCCAGCAGACGGCCCTCCGCGGTGATCGCCGCGCGCAGCTGCGCGCGCGTCCCGTCCGGGACCGGCCCGTCCTCCGGCACGGTCAGCGTCGCCGGGACGCTCACCGTGCAGCCGCTGACGTTCTCGTTGCAGTTGATGAACGACAGCCGGCCCGCCCGGAACCGCACCGTCGGATCGGCGGCCCCCACCAGCGCGGCCACCCGCGGCCGCAGTTCGGCGAAGACCGGCGCCAACCGCGTCAGCTTCGCGACCGTCAGCGACGGGTCGCCCTTGCCCGCGACCTGGACGCGCAGCAGGCGGTGCGGCGCCGCCGCGGAGAAGAAGTAGTGGGCCTTCGCCGTCTTCACCCGGTACGCGGGCGTGCCGCCGACGTTCTCGGTGGACGTGCCGCCCTTCGCCTTGGTGAGCGCCTCGGCGATCGCCTCGGGGGCCAGCACCTTCGCCACGTCGAAGCCGGGCATCGCTTTGGGCGTCTTGCTCCACCGGTCGGCGTAGTTCTCCGGGTGGGCGGTGTCGCTGCCGTACTGGCGCCAGAACGCAACATCCGCCTTCACGTACGTGGCGTCGCCCACCGCCACCATGTCGTACTGCCGTGCGCCGACCACGAGCCGCCCCGTGGCCGCCCCGGACCGCGTCATCTTCAGCCGCATGCGCACGGCCTGCGCACCGGTGCCGCGGAGCGTCCCTTCGTACTGCAGGCCCGGCACGGCTTGCAGGTCGCGCCCCGCCTCCAGGGCCCAGCTCGCCACCGGCGGATCGGCCTTGCGTTCGCGCTCGGCGTCACGCCCGTCTCCGTCCGACCGCAGCGCGAACGCCACCGCGCCGCCCGCGAGGACGACGACCGCTGCGACAGCCCCGACCGCGAGCCACGCCCGCGACTTCTTCTCCTTCTTGGGCGCTTCCTGCCGTTGCTGCGGGGGCGGTGCGGGAGCCGGGCCGCCCGCGGGAGGCTCCATCGCCACCGGCTCGGTCGACTGCATGCCCCTGCCCGCCACGAGCACGTCCCCGGGCTCCGGCGGCACCACGGGCGGCTCGCCGGTGCCGTGCATCCCGCCTGACGCCGGGCCGGATCCGCCGGCCGCACCGGCCCCGGGCGTTCCATGGGCGACGTTTGCGTCCGCGGGCCCGTGCACGTGTCCTCCGCCGGCCGGACCGCTCGGCGCGGACCCGCCGCCCGCGCTCGGCCCGTTCGCCGACGCGGGCGCCGCTTGCGGGGCGCGGCCCGCCGCGGGCGTCCCCGCCGTCCCGGGCCTGCCGCCCGCCCGGGCAGGGCCTGACGCGTCGTGAGCCGGGGGCGCGCCGGCCGTCCCCGCCTGGCCGGGCGGGCTCGTCGCGGCGGGTATGTCAGGAATGGTCGTCTCCGCGAGCCCGGGCATGGACGCGGCGTCCGACGGGCCCGGGCCCTGCGCCGGCCCTGAGGCCGCACCCGGGGGAGGACCGCCGGCCGGTCCCTGCGCGCCCGCTGCCGGATGGGGACGGCCCGCCGCGGCGGAGTCGGACACGGCGGGATGCGCGGAGCCGGCGTGATGCTCAGGCTCCGCATGTGGGGGGCGGGGGCCGTGCCGCGACGGCCCCTCCTGCTCAACGCTCACTCAGCGACCACTCTGTTCCCGACTGCCGATGCCAGACATAGAGTGCCGGACGATCCGGACCGGCGGAGGCACAAGCGCCGATCATCTCGGCCGCGGTACCGGCCACCCAGCGCCGATGCCTCGCTATGACCTACGTCTCAACGTCCGGGGACGGGTCGATCATGGCGGTCGGAAGGGGGCCCGGGCGGCGCCGGGCGTCCCCGGCGCCGCCGCCCGTCAGTCCTGGGCGAGCGCCGACTGCATCTCCCGGATGTCGGCGTCGGTCGCCCCCGGGACCCTGAAGTCGGCGCTGACGTAGTAACGGGTCTCGCCGCTGCGCGACCAGCTCCGCCACGCGGCGCCCGACACCCGGCACTCCGCCCACACCGGCTGGGACGACGACACCGTCACCGTCGTGGTGCAGTTGCCGAGTTCGCGACCCGTCGTGGTGCCGGCCCTGAGCGTGTAGCGGACCTCGATCCGGGTGGTCGAGTTCGTGCCGAGCGGGGGACGCACCCGCCCGCGCACCCGGCAGCTGTTGCTGTTGGTGGAGCACAGCCCCTTCTCGGTGTCGATGAGGCTGGGCTGGCCGCGGGTGTCGAAGGAGTCCTTCAGCTCGCCGATCGTGTTGCGGATCTGGGTGACGGTCGCGGCGCCGGTGCCGCCCGACTGGACCGTCACGTCGGCCGCGACGCGCGGGTAGGTCGACTCGTACCGCAGCAGCTCGGGGCTGTCGGAGTCGGTCAGGTAGAACGTCGCCAGCGACGAGGACACCCGCACCGCCTTGCGGCCCTTGACCGTGGTCTCGGACGACCTCAGCCGGTAGGACGCGCTCGACCGCATCTCGGAGGCCAGCGCGCTCGGCGTCAGCTTCCGCTTGAACGACAGGTCGACCTCGGTGGGGGCCACCTTGCCCCACTGCGTCCCGTTTTTGAGGAAGTACGGCTGCCGCAGGGCGCCGAGCTGCTCCAGCCAATAGGAGCGTTCCGCCTTGACGTACAGCCTGTCGTCCACCGAGAGCACGGTGATCTGGGAGCCCTGGGCGGTGACGTTGCCGATGATCCGGCCGCTCCTGGTGAGCTTGAGCTCGCCGCTGAGGCTCCGGGAGAGCGAGCCGAACGAGCCGTTGTACGTGACGGCCCGCGCGGACGACACGTTCCTCGCCGCGGCGTTCAGCCGTTCGGCCGGGGTCATGTCCTCTCCGCCGCGCACGGCGAACACCACCACGACGGCGATGAGCAGCACCACGACGAGCCCGCCCCCGACGAGGAGCGCGATGAGCGCGCCGCTGGTCGACTTGGGCGGCGGACCCGGCGGCGGTCCCATCGGGCCGCCCGGAACCGGCGGCGGGTAGAAAGGCGGCGGAGTGCCGGGGCCCGCATGGCCTCCGGCAGGGGGCGGCGGCGCCGCGCCGCCGGGTGGACCGCCGGGCGCTCCGGTGCCGGATGAACCGGGAGGATTGCCGGGACCGCCCGGAGGGGGCGGCGGCCAGGAAGGGCCGGCGGGGGGTTCCCAGCCGGGGGAGGGCGGAGGAGTGCTCATCCGGTCACGTCCTTACAAGTCTCAAACCCCGTCTCGTCTCAGTGTGCAGTAAAGAGGGGACGATGTAAGAGACAGTCGTCGGCGTCCGCGGGTTCGGCCGGGAGGGGACCTTTCGGAGATACTTGACGGAAGGCTCTCCAGGAGGTCACCGTGCGGGACTACTTCGACTCCTACGCGGTCGTCGCGGTGCTGCTGCTCCTCGGCTGCGGCATCGTCGCGGGCGCGCTGGCCGCCAACCGGATGCTGCGCCCGCATCGCCCCACTCCGGAGAAGCTCACCACCTACGAATGCGGCGTCGACCCGGTCGGCGGGGACTGGGCCCAGTCGTACGTGCGGTACTACGTGTTCGCGTACCTGTACGTGGTGTTCGCCGTGGACGCGGTGTTCCTCTTCCCCTGGGCGACGGTGTTCTCCGCACCCGGCTACGGCCTCACCACCCTCGGGGAGATGTTCGTCTTCCTCGGCTTTCTCGCCGCGGGACTGGCGTACGCGGGCAAGAAGGGCGTGCTGTCGTGGGTCTGACAGCGCGGCCGGCCGGTAAGAATGCTGCTGTGAGCCCGGACAGCCCCGGACGGGAGCGCCCCGATGAGCACCGTTGACCTGCCGACGCCCGGCGTGGGACCGCTGGCCAGGATGGCGCCCAAGCCGATCAAGTTCGTGCTGAACTGGGGCCGCCGGTACTCGCTGTGGGTCTTCAACTTCGGGCTGGCCTGCTGCGCGATCGAGTTCATCGCCTCCTCGATGAGCCGCCACGACTTCATCCGCCTCGGCGTGATCCCGTTCGCGCCGGGCCCCCGGCAGGCCGACCTGATGGTGGTGTCCGGCACGGTCACCGACAAGATGGCGCCCGCCGTGCGGCGGCTGTACGAGCAGATGCCCGAACCCAAGTACGTGATCTCGTTCGGCGCCTGCTCCAACTGCGGCGGACCGTACTGGGACTCCTACTGCGTCACCAAGGGCGTCGACCAGATCATCCCGGTGGACGTGTACGTGCCCGGCTGCCCGCCGCGTCCGGAGGCGCTGCTGCACGGCATCGTCCGGCTGCAGGAGAAGATCGCCCAGGAGTCGCTCGGCGACCGCTACGGCAACGGCGGCGAACCCGTCGCGCCCCCGCCCCCGCCGCGGCCACTATCGGCCACGGTCTTGCGCCGCCCGCTCCAACCTGCCCCAGACGCAGCACCGGCCACGACCGACGCGCGAGCTTCTGACGCCGCACAGACCGCGGTGCTCCCCGAGCCCACCGCACCGGAAGACGCCGCCCAGCCCGTCGAGCCGACTGCCCGGGACGCCGGCGGGAGCGGTGACGCCGCGCGACCTGGCGGACGTGACGGGTCCCGTGCGGTTGCCGAGGTGTCCCGCTCGGCCCAGAGCGGGCAGACGCAGGGCGTCGTCGAGGCGGACGCCAAGGCTGCTGCTGGACCGGGTGACGTCACGCAGCCTGTCGAGCCGGTCGCTGAGGCCGACGCTCACGCAGGAGGCGACGAGGCCGGAGCGGAAGGGCGCCGTGGTGGTGGCCCGCGGTCCCGTGCGGCCGCCGACGAAGAACGCCCAGCCGAGAGCGGCCGTACGCAGGCGGCCGAGGTCGCTGAGCCGGATGCTGGGTCCGTTGCCGGGGCGGCCGACGTCACGCAGCCCGTCGAGCCGACTGCCCGGGAGGCCGGCGGGAGCGGTGACGCCGCGCGACCTGGCGGACGTGACGGGTCCCGTGCGGTTGCCGAGGGTTCCCGCTCGGCCGAGAGCGGGCAGACGCAGGGCGTCGTCGAGGCGGACGCCAAGGCTGCTGCTGGACCGGGTGACGTCACGCAGCCTGTCGAGCCGGTGGCGCCGGATGCCGGTGGGGCCGACGCCGCGACATCTGGCGGAGGACGTGACGAGGCCGAGGCGCGGCGCGGTGGTGAAACCGGGCCCGACGCAGCCGGCGAAACCGCCTCGGCCGAGAGCGGGCGGGGGCAGGCGGCCGCTGCTGACTCGGCGCGGGATTCCAGGGCCGATGCCGGGCCCGACGATGTCACCCAGCCTGTGGCGGTCACCCAGCCTGTGGCGGCGGTGGACGAGCCCGCCCCGGAGAACCGCGGCGAGGCGTCCACGTCCGAGGAGCGGCCCGTGGTGAGCAGGCCCTCGGACGCGGGGCCGCTCGCGGGGGCCGCGGACGCGACCATTCCGCTCGAGCCGCCGCGGCCCGCCAAGCGCGGGCGCCGCCGCCGGCGGACCGCCGAGCACGACCCGTCGATCATCCCCGGGCTGGCGGACGACGACGGCGACGAGAACGGACGGAGCGGCCGGTGAGCGCCGATCTGACCGCCGCGTGGCGGGAGCGGTTCGCCGACGAGGTGACCACAGAGGAGACGCACGGCGGGCTGGCCGTCGGCGTGCCGCCGGAGCTGTGGGTGGCCGCCCTGGAGTTCGCCCGCGACGAGCTGGAGTGCGGGTTCTTCGACTGGCTGACCGGCGTGGACGAGCTGACCGAGGGCTTCGCCGTCGTCGCGCACGTCTACTCGCTGGAGCGGCGGCACCACCTGCTGATCCGCACCCGGGTGCCCCGGGACGACCCGAGGCTGCCCACCGCCACCGGCGTCTACCGGGGGGCGAACTGGCACGAGCGGGAGACCTACGAGATGTTCGGCGTGGTCTTCGACGGACATCCGGATCTCAAGCCGCTGCTGCTGCCCGAGGGCTTCGAGGGGCATCCGCTGCGCAAGGACTTCGTGCTGGCCGCGCGCGTCGCCAAGCCGTGGCCGGGCGCCAAGGAGCCGGGCGAGGGGCACGGCGCGCCGAGCCGCCGCCGCATGCGCCCGCCCGGCGTGCCCGACGACTGGGGCCCGGCGGCCGCCGACGAGCCGCCGCCCCGGGGCGGCCGGGCGCGGGGCGGCGCACGCGGCGGCCGACCTGACGAAGGGCGGGAACCCGGTGCCTGACCTGCTGGAGATCGTCGTCAAGCTGGCGCTGGTCGCCGCCGCGTTCGCCGTGCTGCCGCTGCTGGTGGGGCAGGCGGAGCACAAGGTGATGGCGCACATGCAGGGGCGGCTCGGGCCCATGTACGCCGGGGCGTTCCACGGCTGGGCGCAGCTCGTGGCGGACGGGGTGAAGTTCGCGCAGAAGGAGAGCGTGGTCCCGCGCGCCGCCGACCGCACGGTGTTCAAGCTGGCCCCGGCGGTGGCGATCGTCCCGTACCTGCTGGTGCTCGTGGTGGTCCCGGTGGGGCCGGACGGGCAGGTCGCGCTCGACCTCGGCCTCGGGCTGTTCTTCGCGCTGGCGGTGATGGGCGTCGGCGTGATCGGCGCGATCATGGCGGGCTGGGCCAGCGCCAACAAGTACTCGCTGCTGGGCGGCATGCGGGTGGCCGCGCAGCTGATGTCGTACGAGCTGCCGATGGTGTTCGCCGCGTCGTCGGTGGCGATGGCGGCCGGGACGCTGTCGCTGAGCGGCATCGTCGAGGAATGGCGCTGGTGGTGGCTGCCGTGGCAGGCGGTGGGCGCGGTGGTGTTCTTCGTCGCCGGGCTGGCCGAGCTGCGCCGCCCGCCGTTCGACATGCCCGTCGCCGACTCGGAGATCATCTTCGGTCCGTACACCGAGTACGGCGGGCTGCGGTTCGCGCTGTTCCTGCTGGCCGAGTACGCCGGGATCGTGGTGCTGTGCGCGCTGACCACGGTGCTGTTCCTGGGCGGCTGGAAGGGCCCGTTCCTGAACGCCGAGCTGGGCTGGCTGTGGACGCTGCTCAAGGTCTTCGTCCTGGCGTTCGTGGTGATCTGGCTGCGCGTCACCTACCCGCGGATGCGGGAAGACCAGCTGCAGAAGCTCGCCTGGGCGTACCTGGTGCCGCTGTCGCTGGGGCAGCTGGCCCTGACCGGCGTCCTCAAGGTCGCGCTCGCCTGACCCGGACGGGACGCCGCCGCGGGCCTCAGCCGGGAACTCGACCGGGAACTCGACCGGGAACTCGGCCGGGAACGGCGTCAGGGCAGGAAGATGGCGTACTCGGACAGCTGCGGCAGCAGGCCGGGCGGCAGGTCGAGGTCCACCGACAGCTCCTCGGCGGAGACGAAGCCGCCCTGCTCGGCGCGGCGCCGCACGATCTTGTCGACGAGGTCGGGCGTCATGCCCGGCAGCGTGGCCAGCGCCTGCGGCGGGGCGTGGTTGACGTCGACCAGGCCGCCGTCGTCGTAGGTGCGCGGCAGGTCGGGGCGGCCGATCCGCAGCTCGTGGGCCAGCGCGGGGTCCTCGGCGGCCAGCGCGCGGGCCTCCTCGCGCAGCGTCCGCCGGTACTTGGCGACCTGCACCGCGTACTGGTTGGCCTGGCTGCGCGGCGCGGGGCGCGGGAACACCCACGGGCGGATGGCGAAGGCGTGCACCGCCCCGGAGATCCACAGCACCAACATCATCGTCTGGGCGATGAACTGGAGGAACGGGTTGCCGGTGTGCGACAGCGCCAGCGTCAGGCCCAGGGCGGAGCCGTAGCCGAGGGAGGCCGCCACCAGCTTCCGCGAGCGGCGCCGCGCCGCCGCGTACAGGAACGAGAACGGCGTGCCGAAACCGAAGGTGAAGAGCGGCACGAACGCCCACAGGACGCCCTTGGTCGCGGGCTCGGCGGGCGGCGGCACCGGAAGCGGCGGCACCGGCGGCGGGGGATAGGGCGGACGCCAACCGGGCGGCGGCATCGACGGAGGGCCGGGATGCCGCGGCCCGTGGTGCGGGTGCGGGCGGTGCGCCGAGGGGCCAGGCCCGCCCGTGCCGATGGGATCGTCCACACCGTAGGTCACGTGGCCTCCTCCGCCGGCTCGACGTGCTGTGGGCCTGGTCGGACGGCGTCCCGCCGTGCCCGGCTCACGTGTGGTTGGACGAACGCGGACGCCGCCGCGTTCCCCCATGGCGTTTCGTACGGAATCATGGGGGCCGTGGGACGGCTACCAGGAGGCGGGCTGGCCAAGGGGCTGGCGGTGACGTTGCGGACGATGACGCGGCGGTCCATAACCCGTCAGTACCCCGAGGTGCAGCCGGATCTGCCGCCGCGCAGCCGCGGCGTGATCGCGCTGTTCGAGGAGAACTGCACGGTCTGCATGCTCTGCGCCCGGGAGTGCCCCGACTGGTGCATCTACATCGACTCGCACAAGGAGACGCTGCCCGCCGAGGGCGGCGGGCGCCCCCGGACCCGCAACGTCCTCGACCGCTTCGCGATCGACTTCGCGCTGTGCATGTACTGCGGGATCTGCATCGAGGTCTGCCCGTTCGACGCGCTGTTCTGGTCGCCGGAGTTCGAGTACGCCGAGTACGACATCGCCGAGCTGACCCACGAGAAGGAGCGCCTGCGCGAGTGGATGTGGACGGTCCCGCCGCCGCAGGCCCACGACGCGGGCGCCGAGCAGCCGAAGGAGGTCGCCGCCTCGCAGCGCGCGGCCGCCCGCGGCCCGGCGCGCGGCGCGGCCAGGGCGACGGCGCGCGGACCCGCCGCCCGCAGCGCGCCCGGCGCCGGCGATGAGGGCGTGTCCGACCGTCCCCCGCCCGTCCGACGCGAACGCGGCCGAGGCGCGCCGGGGGACGGTGAAGGCGGCCGAACCGTAGACGGCCGTGACGCCCCCCGCCGAGGCGGGACGGGGCACGGCGGCGAGGATTCCGGCGGGAGAGACGCATGACCGGGCACGAATTGATCTTCACGCTGCTCGGCGTGGTCGCCGTCGGATCGGCCGTCCTGGTGGTCACCACGCGGCAGCTCGTGCACGCGGCGCTGTGGCTGGTGGTGTCGTTCGGCGCCCTCGCCGGCGGCTATCTGGTGCTGACCGCCGAGTTCGTGGCGTGGGTGCAGGTGCTCATCTACGTCGGCGCGGTGGTCGTGCTGCTGCTGTTCGGGATCATGCTGACCCGGGCGCCGATCGGCCGGTCGGCCGACCTGGACTCCGGCAACCGGTGGGTGGCGCTCGGCGTCGCCCTCGCCACGGCGGGCGTGCTCGTGTCGGTGCTGGTCGTGGGGTTCCGGGACGCGTACCTGCCGTTGCGGGAGGGCGGCGGATCGGCCGACGCGCTCGGCTCCGCCGTGTTCCGGACGTGGGTGCTGCCGTTCGAGGTGCTGTCGGTGCTGCTGCTCGCGGCGCTGGTCGGCGCGATCGTGCTGTCCCGCTCCGACGTCGGCGGGCCCGAGCAGGCGCCGCCGAAGCGGGCCGCGCAGGCGAAGGGCGCGCCGGAGAAGGGCGCGCCGGAGAAGGGCGCGCCGGAGAAGGACGCGCACGAGGAGAAGGAACTCACGACGAAGCGGGGCGAGGGCTGATGCATGCCGCATATCCCGCGGTCGTCGCGGCGCTGCTGTTCTCGGTGGGCGTGTACGGGGTGCTGGCCCGGCGCAACGCCATCCTGGTGTTGATGTCGGTGGAGCTGATGCTCAACGCCGTCAACCTCAACCTCGTCGCCTTCGACATGTGGTGGCGCGACCGGTTGCACGGCGGCCAGGTGCTGACCCTGTTCACCATCGTGATCGCCGCCGCGGAGGTGGGGCTGGGTCTGGCGATCGTCCTGCTGGTGTACCGGAACCGCAGGACGATCGACGTCGACCGGCTGCGGACGCTGGCCGAGGACGGCGCGTCCCGGACACGGCCGCCCGACGGCGACGACGCGGCGGCCGCCGTGCGCGGCGGCGAGGGGAGCGCCACGTGATCGCGTCGATCTCCGTCGTCATCCTGCTGCCGTTCGCCGCGGCGTTCGCCGGGATGCTGCTGGGCCCCCGGCTGTCCGACCGGCTGCGCCCGCGCCGGCCCGCCGGCGAGGCCGCCGAGACCCAGGCCGCCGCGGTGCCCGGCGGCGGCCCGCGCGCGACCGGACCGGCCTGGTGGCGGGCCGCCTTGGCGGCGGAGCGCTCGCCGCTGCGCAACGGGCCCGCGCTGATCGCCTGCCTGCCCGTCGCGGTCGCCGCCGTCCTCGCCGCCGTCGCGGCGTTCGCCGTCTGGCGCGCCCCCGGCACGCGGACCGGCACCCTCACCCTGATCGAGACGGGCTCGGCGCCGGTCGAGGTCGGCCTGCGGGTGGACGGCCTGTCGGCCGTGGTCGGGCTCATGGTGTGCTGCGTGGCCCTGGCGGTCCAGGTCTACTCGGTCGCCTACATGGCCAAGGACCCCCGCTACTCCTCCTACGCGGCGTTCATCTCCCTGTTCACCGCGGCGATGCTGCTCGTGGTGTACGCCGCCGACCTCCTGCTGCTCTACGTCGGTTGGGAGGTCATGGGGATCTGCTCGTACTTCCTGATCGGCCACCACTGGGAGAACCGGGCCAACTCGCGCGCCGCCGTCAAGGCGTTCCTGATCACCCGGCTCGGCGACGTCGGCTTCCTGTTCGGCGTCTTCGCCCTGGGGCTCGGCGCCCGCTCGTTCGAGATCGGCGAGGTGCTGGCGCGGGCCGGGACGCTGCCGGACGCGACCGTCACGGCGGCCGCGCTGCTGCTCCTGGCCGGGGTGGCGGGCAAGAGCGCGCAGTTCCCGCTGCACACCTGGCTGCCGGACGCGATGGCGGGCCCGACCCCGATCAGCGCGCTCATCCACGCGGCCACCATGGTGGCGGCGGGCGTGTACGTCGTGGCCCGCGTGTACGGGGTGTTCCTGGAGGCCCCGGCCGCGCTGACGCTGCTGGGCCTGCTGGCGGTGATCTCGATGCTGGGGTCGGCGCTGGCGGCGCTGGCGCAGGACGACATCAAGCGCGTCCTGGCGTACTCGACGATCAGCCAGCTGGCGGTGATGGCGGCCGGGCTGGCGGTCGGCGCGTGGAACGGCGCGGTCTTCCACCTGCTCACGCACGGGGCGTTCAAGGCGCTGCTGTTCCTGGCCGCCGGCTGCGTGATCATGACGGCCGGGTCCAACATGCTGCGCCACTACGGCGGACTGCGCACCGGGATGCCGCTGACGTTCTGGTCGATGACGGTCGGGCTGGCCGCGCTGGTCGGCGTGCCGCCCACGAGCGGCTGGTTCAGCAAGGACGCCGTCATCGAGGCCGCCCTCCACACCGCCGGCCACGGCGGCGACCTCGCCCCGGCGATCCCCGGCGCGCCGACGGCGCACATCCCGGCGGGGGCCGCCTGGCTGGTGTACGCGGGCCTGCTGCTGACGGTCGCGGTGACGGCGGCGTACGCCGCGCGCCTGTGGCTGATGACGTTCTTCGGCGAGCCGCGCGGCCGGTACGAGGTCCGCGAGGCGCCGAAGGCGATGTCGTGGACGGTGGCGGCGCTGGCCGTGCCGTCCGCCGTCCTCGGGTTCTTCGGGCTGGGGGCGGACGAACTGCGCCCGCACCTCGGGTCGGCCGTGCCGGCGCTGGTGCTCGCGGCGGCGGGCGCGGGCGCCGCGTACTACGTCTGGAACCGCGACCCGGCCGTCGACCCCGCGCGGGCGCTCGGCCCGGTCCGCGACCTGTTCGCCCGCGCGTTCCGCGTGGACGACCTGTACGCGGCGGCGGTCGTCCGCCCGGTGCGGGCCCTGGCGCGGCGGGTCGTCACGGTCGACGGGCGCGGCGTCGACGCGGCGGTGGTCGGCGCCGCCCGCGGCGCGCGGGAGCTCGCCGAACCGCTGCGGCTGCCGCAGAACGGCAACCCGCAGACCTATCTCACCGGCCTGATCGCCGGGATCGTCCTCCTCACGGCCGGGGCGGTGATCCTCCTGTGATCTTCGTACTGATGATCGCGATCCCGCTGGCGGGCGCGCTGGCGCTGCTGCTTCCGCCGGACCGGTTCCTGCCCGACGACGCCGCCGTGCGCCGCTACGGGGCCGCGGTGTCGGGCGCGACGCTGCTCGTCGCCCTGTCCGCGGCGGCGGCCTTCGACTACGGCGACCCGGCACGCGTCCAGCTGGCGGTCGACCGCGACTGGGCGCCCGCCATCGGCCTGCGCTTCCACCTCGGCGTCGACGGCATCTCGCTGCCGCTGGTGCTGCTGACCGCGCTGCTGTCGTTCCTGTGCTTCGTGCTCGTCGTGCGGCACCCCCCGTCCGCCGCGGACGGGGCGCGCGTCGCGCACTCGGACCGGCTGCTCGTCGGGCTGCTGCTGGTGCTGGAGGTCGGGCTGCTCGGCACGTTCACCGCGCTCGACCTGGTGCTGTTCTTCGTGTTCTTCGAGGTCGTGCTCATCCCGATGTACGCGGTGATCGCGCTGTGGGGCGGCCAGGGCCGCCGCGCCGCCGCGTACAAGTTCATCCTCTACACGCTGCTCGGGTCCGGGCTGCTGCTCGCCGGGATGCTGCTGATCGCGGTGAACGCCGGGACGCTCGACATGACCGAGCTGGCCCGCCGCCACGGCGCGGGCGTCGCGCACGGCGTGCAGGTCACCGCGTTCCTGCTGATGGCGCTGGGCTTCGGCATCAAGGCGCCGATGTGGCCGCTGCACACCTGGCTGCCCGACGCGCACACCGAGGCGCCCACGGTCGGGTCGGTGCTGCTCGCCGGGGTGCTGCTGAAGATGGGCACGTACGGCCTGATCCGGATCGCGCTGCCGCTCGCCCCGGACGGCGCCGTCTTCTGGGCGCCGTGGCTGGGCCTGCTCGCCGTCGTCGGCATCGTCTACGGCGCCCTGGCGTGCCTGGCGCAGCGCGAGCTGAAACGGATGATCGCGTACTCGTCCGTCGGGCACATGGGGTTCGTGCTGCTGGGCATCGCCACCCTCACCCCGGTCGGAGTGAACGCGGCGCTGTTCGGCAACATCGCCCACGGGCTGATCACCGGGCTGCTGTTCTTCCTCGTCGGGGCGGTCAAGGTCCGGTACGGCACCGGCGACCTGGACGCCCTCGGCGGCGGCATGCTGGCCGAGGCGCCGCGCCTGGCGTCCATCCTGACGTTCGCCTCGGTCGCCAGCCTGGGCCTGCCCGGCCTGGCCGGGTTCTGGGGCGAGATGCTCGCCCTGCTCGGCGCGTACCGGCCGAACGCCGACCTGCCCCGCGAGACGTTCACGACGTTCATGGTCGTCGGCGGCCTCGGCGCGGTGCTGACCGCGGCCTACTTCCTGCGCATGCTCGCCAAGATCACGCACGGGACGGTGCCGGACGACCGCCGCGCCGCCGCCCTCGCCGCCGACGCCGAACCGGCCGCCCCGCGGCCGGAGACGGCGGAGCCGCGGCAGGTCGCGACCAGGCCGCGCGCGGACGCGGCGGCCATCGCGCCGATCACCCGCTACGAGTACGCCGCCTGGACCCCGCTGATCGTCCTCACCCTGCTGGTCGGCCTGTGGCCCAAGACGCTGCTGGACGTGACCACCGCCCCCGTGCGCGCGCTCCTCGGAGGCGGCTGATGGCGGACCGACGCCCCATGCCGGAAGGGACGGCCGGATGATCATCCAGAGCATCGACTACGCCGCCGTCGCGCCCCCGCTGATCGTCGCGGTGGCGGCCGTCGCGCTGCTGCTCGGCGACGCGTTCGACGCGCCGCGCCGGGCGCTCGGCGGGGCGTCCTGCGCGGCGCTGGCCGCCGCGCTCCTCGCCGTCGTCGCGCTCGCGGCCGACGGCGACCGCCGCGCCACCTTCTGCGTCCCCGGCGGCCTGCGCGGCGACGGCCCGCCGTCCTGCTCGTACGTCGCGGACCAGTTCACGCTGCTGTTCCAGGGCGTGGTGCTGGCCGCCGGAGTGGTCGTCGTCCTGCTGTCCCTGGACGAGATCACCCGGGCGCGGATGCCCGCCGGGGAGTACCACTTCCTGCTGCTGGCCGCGACCACCGGCGCGCTCACCCTGGTCGCCGCGCGCGACCTGGTGCTGCTGGTCGCCGCGCTGGAGACGCTGTCGCTGCCGGTGTTCGCCCTCGTCGGCCTGCGCCGCTACGACGGGGCCGCCACCGAGGCCGCGCTGAAGCTGTTCCTGGTCTCGGTGATCTCCGCGGCGGTGATGCTGTTCGGCGTCAGCCTGCTGTACGGCGCCACCGGCGCCATGCACCTGGACCGGCTCGCCCCCGCCCTCGGCCGCCTGCCCGCCGACCTGGAGCCGGTCGCGGTGGCCGGGATCGTGCTGGTGCTGGCCGGGTTCGCGTTCAAGGTCGCGGCCGTGCCGTTCCACTTCTGGGCCCCGGACGTCTACCAGGGCGCCCCGCTGCCGGTCGCCGCGTTCCTCTCTGTGGTGTCGAAGGCGGCGGGCTTCGCCGGACTGGCGATCGTGCTGGCGCTCGGCCTGCCCGCGTACGGGCGCGTGTGGGGGCCGCTGATCGCCGTGGTCGCCGCCGTCACCATGACCGTCGGCAACGTGATGGCGCTGCGCCAGCGCACCGCGATCCGGCTGCTGGCCTGGTCGTCGGTCGCCCAGTCCGGGTACATGCTGGCGCCGCTGGCGGTCGGCGACCACCGGCTGCCCGAGGCCGTCGCCGCCACCACCGCCTACGTCGCCCTCTACGCGGTGATGAACATGGGCGCGTTCGCCGTGGTCGTCGCCGTCCAGCGCCGCGGCCCGCACTCGCGCTGGGACGGCCTGGACGACTTCCGCGGCCTGGCCCGCAGCAGCCCCGCCGTCGCCGCCGCGCTGGCGTTCTTCCTCATCTGCCTGGCCGGCCTGCCGCCGGGCGTCATGGGCCTGTTCGCCAAGGTCGTGGTGTTCCGCGCGGCCCTGGCCGGAGGGGTGACGTGGCTGGCGGTCGTCATGGCCGTCAACACCGTCATCGGGCTGTACTACTACCTGGTGTGGGCCGTGCGGCTGTTCGCCGCGCCGCCCGCCGGGGCCCGGCCGCCCGTGCCGGACGGCGGCGTTCCCGTCCGCGCCGCCATCGCCGCCGCGGCCGCCGGCGCCGTGGTGCTGTCGGCGGCGCCGCAGCTGGTGCTGCAGACGGTGTCGAACGTCACCTGACCGTCCCGGCACCACGGCCGCACCCCCCGGGGCGCGGCCGCCGCATGGGAACGTTTCGCCAGGTCACACCGTTTCACTGGCAGCGGTAGAGCAAGGGGAGGCGGACGAAAGTGCACCTCAACGGCGTCAAGACGGCCGCCCTCATCGCGGCCTTGTCGGCGTTGATGCTGGCCGTCGGCTGGGCGCTGGGACGCGGTGCCGGGTTGGCCGTCGCCCTGGTGATCGCCTTGGTCACCAACGGCGTGGCGTACTTCTTCAGCGACCGCATCGCGCTGCGCGCGATGCGCGCGCACCCGGTCGGGGAGGTCGAGGCGCCCGTCCTGTACCGGGTCGTCCGGGAGCTGGCGACGTCCGCGCGCCGGCCCATGCCGCGGCTGTACGTGTCCGAGACCATGCAGCCCAACGCGTTCGCCACCGGCCGCAACCCGCGCAACGCGGCGGTCTGCTGCACCCGCGGCCTG
Organism: Actinomadura viridilutea; assembly: GCA_003001795.1. GTDB lineage: Bacteria > Actinomycetota > Actinomycetes > Streptosporangiales > Streptosporangiaceae > Spirillospora > Spirillospora viridilutea. The sequence continues at coordinate 123,913 of PVNI01000012.1, forward strand.
CTGCACATGCTGGATGAGCGGGAGCTGCGGGCCGTGCTCGGCCACGAGCTGTCCCACGTCTACAACCGCGACATCCTCATCTCCTCCGTGGCCGCCGCCATCGCCACGGTCATCACCTACCTGTCGTACCTGGCGGTGTTCCTGCCCGTCGGCCGGTCGGAGGACGACGACGGCCCCGGCGTCCTGGGCGCGCTGCTCATGCTGGTCCTCGGCCCGATCGCCGCCGCCGTGGTCCAGATGGCGATCAGCCGGACCCGCGAGTACCAGGCCGACGCGTCCGGCGCCCAGCTCACCGGCGACCCGCTGGCCCTCGCCAGCGCGCTGCGCAAGATCGACGCGGGCACCCGGGCCCGGCCGCTGCCGCAGGACCCCGAGCTGGCCACCGCCAGCTCCCTGATGATCGCCAACCCGTTCCGCGGCGCGGGCATCGGCCGCCTGTTCTCCACCCACCCGCCCATCGCCGACCGCATCGCCCGCCTGGAGCGCATGGCCGGCCTCCGCTGAGCCCCGGCCGCTAAGGGAGCGTCAGCACGACCGGACCGTCGGCCGTGATGGCGACGGTGTGCTCGAAATGCGCGGCGCGGCTGCCGTCCGCCGTGGCGATCGACCAGCCGTCCGGCAGCACCTCGGCCGCGTCGCGGCCGCCCTCGTGGAACATCGGCTCGATCGCGATCGTCAGACCCTCCTGGAGCAGCAGCCCGCGCCCGGGCCGCCCGACGTTCGGCACGTCCGGTGCCTCGTGCATCCGCGTCCCGATGCCGTGGCCGCCGCAGCCCTGCAGGATGCCGTACCCGGCCTCGCGGGCCGTGCGCATGACCGCGTACGAGATGTCGCCCATGCGGCCGCCCGGCCGGGCCTGTTCGATCGCCCGCTCCAGCGCCGTCCGCGTGACGTCCATCAGCCGCACGGCGTCGGCGTCGGCCTCCCCGACCGCGAACGTGATCGCGGCGTCCCCGTGATAGCCGCCCACCTCGGCGCCGCAGTCCACCGACACCACGTCGCCGTCCTTGAGCACCCGCCCGTCCGGGATGCCGTGCACCACCACCTCGTTCACCGAGACGCAGATCGTCGCCGGGTAGGGCGTCGGCGCCCAGTCGGGGTGGTAGTACAGGAACGACGGCCGGGCCCCGCCTCCTTGATGCACCGCGCCGCGACCGCGTCCAGTTCCGCCAGCGGCACCCCGGGCTCGGCCGCCTCCCGCACCTTCTCCAGCGTGCGGGCCACCACCCGGCCCGCCTCGCGCATGATCTCCCACTCCCGCGGGCTGCGATACGTCACCATGGATGAAGATAGTAATACCAGTATTAGAATCCTCCGCCATGGTGCGCACACCACTCACCTCAGAGCAGCGGGACCGCGGCAAGGCCCTCGGCCAGATCCTGCGGGCCGCCCGGGGGCCGCGCAGCGCCGCGGCCGTCGCCGCCGAGGCCGGCATCTCCCTGGACACCCTCCGCAAGATCGAACGCGGCGCCATCGCGGCGCCCGCGTTCTTCACCGTCGCGGCCCTCGCCCGCGTCCTCGACCTGGACCTGACCGCCCTCGCCCGCGAACTCGAACCGTTCGACGAATCCCGCCTCGCGGGCTGAACCTCAGGCGCGTCCCGACCATCTACACCTACGGGCGGCGGCGCCTTCAGCGGGGGAAGACGCCGCCGCCCCCTCCCACGCCACCAACACCATCCCTCCCGTTGTTGGTTTCGTGGTGTGACGGCCCGATTTCATTTCGCGTTGTGGCCTTGCGTTTTACTCTCGGATTGTCGAGCGGTTGTGGGAGGCGCGAGGCCGATGCATGACGAAACCTCCATCGGGGCCCGGCTCCAGGCGCTTCGCCGCTGGCGCGGCATGAGTCTGGATGAGCTCGCCGGATTGTCGGGTTTGAGCAAGAGCCATCTGTCTCGCGTCGAGCGTGGACTTCGCGCCCTGGACCGCCGCTCGCACATCGCCGCCATCGCCAACGCATTGCGCGTCTCCGAAACCGACCTGGTCGGCGGCCCGCACCTGACGAAGGACCCCGTCCAATCCGGCCCGCACGCAGCCATCCCGGCGCTGCGCGTCGCCATCCAGACCAATCGCCTCGGAGACGCGCTGGTCGACCGGGCGCACCCGCTGCCCGAACTCGTCGCCGAGGTGCGCGCCCTCGAAGAGACCTTCATCGCCTGCGACTACCTGGGACTCGGCGAGCGCCTGCCGGGCGTCATCGACGAGCTGCACCTTCACGTCTGCGCACCGACCGATGAGGCGGCGCAGCGGGCCGCGCTCGAGGCGCTCGTCGAGAGCTATATGTACGCGACGTTCCGGACCAGGGATCTCGGGTACCACGACCTCGCCCATCAGGCGGCATGGCAGGCGGAGCGTGCGGCGCAGATGCTCGCCGACCCCATCGTGATCGGGAAATCCGACTACTTGCGCGTGCAGTCCATGCCGCGTGAGAACAGCTGGGACCGTGCGCTGGTGGCCGCACAGCGCGCGGCGGAGAGACTTCAGCCGCACGCGACCCACCGCCGCGGCCTGGAGGTCCTCGGGATGCTGACCCTGTCGGCGTCCATGGCGGCCGCCGCCCAGCACAAGGTCGACACGGCCCGCCACTGGCTGGACGAGGCGCGCGACCTCGCGTTGCGTGTGCCGGATACGCCCGTCGAGAACTGGTCGTCGTTCTCGGCGACGAACACCCAGGTGTGGGCCGTCGCCATCGCGGTGGAGTGCAACGAATCCGCGGGCACCGTGCTCGACCTGGCGAGGCGGGTCGACGAGGAGAGGATCGCCGGCCGCCGCTCCCGCCATGCGTCCTTCCTCGCCGATGTCGGTCGAGGCCTTGCCCGGGAGCGGCGGTATCGGGAGGCGGCCGTGCAGTGGCTCAGCCGGGCGGAGAAGATCGCACCGCAGCGCATCCGCAACTCGCGGCCCGTGCAGGAATCGATTTCCGTGCTGCTCGCGCAGGCACAGCGAGAGGCCGTCGGCCGCGAACTGCGCGGCATGGCGGCGCGGATGGGCATCCCGCACTGACCGCCTCTGCAGATCAGCGCTGTCACTTGCCAACGTCGCCGATGACGACTGTTGGCGTCTTGGTGTGACCGTGCGATTTCATTTCGCGTTGTGGCCTCGGGTTTTACTCTCGGATTGTCGAGCGGTCATGCAAGGCGCGAGGTCGATGCATAGCGAGATCACCATCGGGGTCCGGCTTCGGACGCTGCGCCGTTGGCGCGGCATGAGTTTGGATGAGCTCGCCGGTCTGTCCGGTTTGAGCAAGAGCCATCTGTCCCGTGTCGAGCGTGGACTGCGCGCCCTGGACCGCCGCTCGCACATCGCCGCCATCGCCAACGCGTTGCGCGTCTCCGAAACCGACCTGGTCGGCGGCCCGCACCTGACCAAGGACCCCGTCCAATCCGGCCCGCATCTCGCGATCCCCGCGCTGCGTGTGGCGATCCAGGCGAACACGCTGACCGAGCCCGCCATCGACCGCGCACGTCCACTCGACGACCTGGCCAGACTCGTCAAGGACGAGCTGGAACCCTTGCGCCGCGCGTGCGACTACGCAGCCATCGGTCAGATCCTCCCCGGTGTTCTGGACGAATTGCACTGGCACGCCGCCCAACCCGCCGACGAAGCCGCCCATCGGCTCGCCCTCGAAACCCTCGTAGAGGCGTGCGTGTGCGCCACCTTCACGACGAAGAACCTCGGTTACCCGGACCTGGCGTACACGGCCGCGTCCCGTGCGGCCGAGGCGGCCGCCGTACTGGACGACCCAGCCGTGACGGGCAAAGCCGAGTTCCTGCGCCTCCAGACGTTGCCCAAGGCGGCACAGCGGCAGGCGCTCTTGGCCGCCGAGCGCGCCGCCGACCGGCTCGAACCCCACGCGTCCGCCACGCCCTGCGGCATAGAGGCGCTCGGCATGATCGTCCTCAGCGCGTCCCTCGCGGCGGCGACGCTGTACAAGACGGACAGCGCGGAACACTGGCTCGCCGAGGCGGCAAGGCTCGCCACGCAGGTGTCCGACGATCCGATGACCAACTGGCAGTCGTTCTCGGCGACGAACGTCCAAGTGTGGCGGGTCACGGTAGAGGTAGAACGCGGCCTCGCAGGCGGCGGCGTGCTCGAGCTTGCGCAAGACGTCAACGAGACGCGCCTCGGCCGATCCAGCCGACGGGCTGCGCTCTGCGTCGATGTCGCACGCGGCTTGGCGCGCGACGCGCGGACGCGGGACGAGGCTGTGAAATGGCTCAGCCGCGCCGAGAAGATCGCGCCGCAGCGGATCCGTAACAGCGCCACAGCACGCGACACCATCGCGGTGATGCTCGAGCAGGCGCGTATCGCGTCCCAGGCCCGGGAGCTGCGCGGCATGGCGGCGCGCATGGGCATTGCGCACTGAGAGCATCTGCAGATCAGCAAGTCTTTGTGCTGCGGCACGGCTGCTTGTAAGGAAGCGGGACGAGAGGGCCGCGTGGCTGTCGCAAGTGAAGAGGGTTGCTTCGCAAGGTTCGCGATTCGGCGGCTGTGGTCGAGATTGTCACGGTGATCCTGCGGCAGGCCAGGAGTGCTTTCGTCAGCCGGGAGCTGCGCGGTATGGCGGCGCGATGATCATTTCGCGCTGACGTCCTCTGCGGATCATCGCTGCGGGTCGTCAACGTCGCTCAGCCTGATCATGCGAAGGCCGCCGATCTGGGGAGCAGGCGTCGGTGTGGGGTGTCGGTGTCGTGGTGTGACCGCCTGATTTCATTTCGCGTTGTGGCCTTGCGTTTTACTCTCGGATTGTCGAGCGGTTGTGGGAGGCGCGAGGCCGATGCATGACGAAACCTCCATCGGGGCCCGGCTCCGGGCGCTGCGCCGTTGGCGCGGCATGAGTCTGGATGAGCTCGCTGGACTGTCCGGCCTGAGCAAGAGCCACCTGTCTCGCGTCGAGCGTGGATTGCGCGCCCTGGATCGCCGCTCGCACATCGCCGCACTCGCCAACGCGTTGCGCGTCTCAGAGAAGGACCTCGCCGGCGGGCCCCATTTGACCCCCGACCCGGTCCAGGCCGCGCCGCATGCCACCATCCCCGCCCTCCGCACGGCCCTGACCGTCAACACGCTCACCTCGCCCGCCGTCGACCGGGCCCGGCCGCTCGCCGAGCTGGTCGAAGAGATGGGCCGCATCGGCCGGTCGAAATACAAGCACGTCGAGGTCGGTGAGAAACTGCCCGACCTCATCGGCGAGCTGCACGTTCACGCCTGCGCACCCGCCGACGAAGCCGCCCACCGGCTCGCCCTCGAAACGCTGATCGAGGCGTTTCAGAGCGCCACGTTCATCAGCAGGGACCTCGGGCACGACGACCTGGCGTCCATCGCCGCGATCCGCGCAGCCGAGGTCGCGGCCTTGCTCGACGACCCCATCACCACCGGCAAGGCGGCGACTCTGCGGATCCACACCCTGCCCCCACAGGCGCGCGAGGTCGCACTGGCGTTCGCGGAGAAGACAGCCGACGCCCTGGAACCGCACGCCCGCCGCGGTCTCGGTGCCCAGGTGGCAGGCATGGTCACGCTCGCGGCGTCCATGACCGCGACTGTGCTGTACAAGTACGACCGTGCCGAGCACTGGATCGAGCAGGCCGACGACCTGGCCGACCGCGTCCCCGACACGCCCGGCGTGAATTGGGGAGCGTTCTCCAAGACCAACGTGGGCGTGTGGAAGGTGGCGCTGGCCACCGAACGCTCCGCCCCCAGTGGCGAAATCCTCCGCCTGGCCGAGGCCGTGGACGAGGAGCGGCTGACGTCGCGGCGCGGACGGCATGCCGCGTTCCTCGCCGACGTCGGCCGTGGTCTGGCGCGTGATCCGAGGACGCGGGACGAGGCGGCGGCGTGGCTGTTGCGAGCGGAGAAGACCGCCCCGCACAAGATCCGTAATTCGGCGGCTGTGGCCGAGACTGTCACGGTGATGCTGCAGCAGGCCAAGCGCGCCTCCGTGAGCCGGGAGCTGCGCGGCATGGCGGCGCGGATGGGCATCCCGCACTGACGGTCACTGCAGATCAACGGAACGTTGTCTTTCAGCAACTCTGCGTGTTTGGGTGTCGCTTACGGTCCTGCACCATGGACGCCACGGCTCACCTTGAGGCGCTGCGCGACGAGCTGATCCGCCGCCAGTGGAAGGCGCAGATCGGCGTGACCGGCAGCGGCTCCGTGCTGCGCGTACAGCACCCCGCGCAGCACCGGTTGAACGACGACATCGCCTGTGACGGCGCCGCGCTTCGCTGGGAGTGGGGCCAGGGCATCGCCCCGGCCACCGAAGTTCCCGATGCCGCCGACCGCATCCAAAGCGTGCTGCGCGAGGACGGCTCGTGAACGCACCACTGCCCTGGGAAGTGGGCCGTGGTCTCTCCGGGGAAGCCGCAGCCGGTGCGTATCCGCCGTGCATCGGTCGTGGGCTCAGGCACCGCACAGCCGCCCGCCTGGTACCGCGCGTGGAGACAGCCTCGCGCCAGGTGAGGGCTGTGCGAGCTGATCGTCCGGGCCGATGACCCGGACGCGCCGCGCGGGCAACTCCGCACCCGAGCTCGCGCGGCCCGCTGCGGGCGCTCGCACGTAGATGCGCTGCCCGCTTACCGCACGGCCCGCCTCGGAGCGGGCCGTGCACCCCTCGTACACAGGACGACCCCGGGCCGCTGAGGGCGCAGCGGGAGTCCCGGGGCCTTGCCGGACGTGGGAGGTCCGACTGATGACCGATCGTAGGGGAACCCCCGACACACACGACCCCCTTGCCGCACTAGCGGTACACCTGTCGGCCAGGCGGCTCGCGGTCACCATGACAGCGGACGGGCTGCGCGTGGTGAACAAAGACGTCCCCGGATGCTGCGACGGCAGCCGGCACGCATCGGACACGGTGTCGTGCCGACCGCGCCAGGACGACGGCGGGACACCGTGGTTCTTCACCTCCTGGGGTGAGCCGATCGCCCCGGCCGACCAGGTGGAGGACGCGGGCATGTACGTCCACGCCTACCTGTCACGCCGCCCCGAGCAGGCACGGCCAGAGGCGACGTCGTGACGGCGCCGATGGTGTCAGGGACATGGGCCGCTCAGGTCGACGTCGACGAGGCGCTGAAAGTGCTGCGGGCACGGTTCCCCTGGGCCATGGCCTGGCACGGCGAATACACCGGCAGCCTGTGGGCCGCGTGGCGCGACCGGTTCGGGCGCGTCCACATGGTCGAAGCAGCCGACCCGGCGGAACTCGGGCAGCGCCTGGAAGACGCCGCCTGGCCCTCACCGCATGCACCGGCCGGGGTACCGGGTGCAGGAGGGATGACAGCCGGACTGTGGTCCCCTCCCGCACCCGAACGGCGTCCAGCACCCCAACCGTCAGCCCCGCCACGCGGCACCCGCAAAACGCAACGCCGCCGGGGCCTGCTGGCACGTCTGCTGGCACGAGTGACCCACACCGACGACTGGGAGTGGTGACCTCAGGGGCGGTGCAGGTTGGTTGTCCCCCGAATCCCGCACCGTCGCCCTGTCCTTGAACGGCCTCATGACGGCGGCACGGGAAGCCGCTGCGCCGCCGTCCCGGACGAGTAGCAGTCATGAGCTCCGCATGCGTTGTCTCCCCGCAGCAGCGCTAAGGCGCTCACGGCGCTGCGCACAGGCCGCCGCGCCCCATCGACCCCCTTCGGGCGCGGCACGAAGCGGCGGGGTGGCCGGAAGGTGCGGACCCGGCCGCCCCGCCACCCGGCTGCGCTGGCCGGCGCGAACAGCGAACGCCCCCGCTCCCGGCCGACCGGGAGCGGGGGCGTCCAGGTGGAGGCGCATCGGCGCGAACGTGCGGGCGGCACAGCCGGCCCATCGACCAACGCGCACGTCAGGAGTGGTCGCAAGGCCCGCGCGTGCGCACGGCTCCTGGCTCGACGTGCCTTCCCGCCCCCCTGACGGCACGAAGCGCCAGGCAAGTGCGCTGGACGGCCTGGGACTACCTGTAGTTGACGAACTGCAGCGCCACGTCCAGGTCCTTGCTCTTGAGCAGGGCGATGACGGCCTGCAGGTCGTCCTTCTTCTTCGAGCTGACCCGCAGCTCGTCGCCCTGGATCTGGGCCTTCACGCCCTTGGGCCCCTCATCCCGGATGATCTTGCTGATCTTCTTGGCGTTCTCCTGGGAGATGCCCTCCTTCAGCGCCACGGCCAGCTTGAACAGCTTCCCGGACGCCTTGGGCTCCCCCGCGTCGATCGACTTCAGGGACACGCCCCGCTTGACCAGCTTGCTCTTGAACACGTCCAATACCGCGTTGGCCCGCTCCTCGGAGTTGGCCTGGATCTCGATGCCGTCCCCGGACCACCGGATGCCCGCGTCCACGCCCCGGAAGTCGAACCGGTTGGCGACCTCCTTGGCCGCCTGGTTGAGCGCGTTGTCGACCTCCTGTCGGTCGAGCTTCGACACGATGTCGAAAGAAGACTCTGAAGCCACGGCACTCAGCCCCTCTGACGTGCGAAAACAATCTGACTCAGGCTCTGGGGCGCTCCAGCGGGCAACGTCGGCGCCCGCCGCTCACACCCGGTGCGCCCTCAGTTCGCGGATCAGCGTAGCGACCGCGCCGGGCCGTCATCGCGCGTCCGCTCGCCGACGCCGCGGCGGGGCCCGGGCGGGGCACGTCGGTGCACCCCCGTCGCCCGAAGGCTCCTGAAAGTTGACAAGACCTCCAGAAGTGGCCACGGCGCGATATTGCTGATGCGTCGCTGATATACCAATTTTTCCAGTGGTCACAGAGGAGGACGACTGAATGAAGAGAATTCTGGCGACAGGGACTGCGGTGGTTGCTGCCGTGGCCACGATCGGGGTGACCGCAGTTCCGGCGGAGGCCGCGAGCACGGTGCAGATCTACCGCGTGTACTACGACTCGCCCGGAAAGGACACGGGGTCGAACAAGTCGCTGAACGGCGAATGGGTGCAGCTGTACAACCGGACGAAGAAGAGCGTCCAGCTGAAGGGCTACAAGCTGCGCGACAAGACCGGCTACACCTACACCTTCGGCAGCTTCAAGCTCGGCGGACGCAAGTCCGTGTACATCCACACCGGCAAGGGGAAGAACAGCTCCACGCACAGGTACTGGGGCCGTACCTGGTACGTGTGGAACAACACCGGTGACACCGCGTACCTGCGTTCCGCCAAGGGCACCCTGCTGGACAAGTGCAGCTGGAGCAAGAACCAGACCTCGAAGTACTGCCACAAGTAGTAGGAAGCCCCTCGGCCTCGGAAGTCTGACGCACGCCTTTCTCTGAGCGTCGGACACCGAAGCCGCTGCTCGATAGAACCGCCGCGCCCCCGACCCGAAAGTCCAATTAAAGGCAACGCCACAACGTCCTGTGGCCGAACTTCAGCCACAAGGGACTTCGGGCGGGGGACGGCTCCCCGATGAACGATCGTCGCTCGAAAGCCCGTCCTCCCAACGCCTCCGGCTCGCCGCGCGCCGAAGCCAACTCCAAGCTTGGCCGTACTCGTGGTGGAGCATCAGGCACAGATCCTCGGCGATAGCCCGTCATCGACCTGACGAGAGCATCGCGAGCACCCCCGTCGCCGTGCGCCACCCTCGCTCCAACGCCTGGGGCGAGCCCGTCAGTGAAGGTGAGACGGCACGGGCGTGACACAGGCCCGAGGCGCCGCCCCGCTGGCCGCACCGCACGGAGACCAGCTCGCCGACCGGGGGTACAGCGACGGACTGGGCGTCCGGCCCACCTGTGGTAGCCGTGCGCGTTGCCCCGCCGTCCCTGACTCGTCCGCGGGCCGCCTCCTCATGGGCGGCACCGATGTCACGACCAGTCTCTGGTTCCGCTATCCTTTCAGAGTCGCCGAGAGGACGACACCAGGGCGGGTTGCCCGAGTGGCCAATGGGAGCGGACTGTAAATCCGTCGGCTTCGCCTACCCAGGTTCGAATCCTGGACCCGCCACCAGCAGCCAAAGCGGCCCTTCACCAGGAACAACACCGGTGAAGGGCCGCTTTGCGTTGTTGCCGCGAGTCTCCGCCAGTGACCGTGACTCACCGCCCGTACGGGCACGCTTGGGGCACGCCCGGGGCACGCCCTCGACGCCGAGGTGATCCTTTCCTCACCTTGTCGTGTCCTCCGCTCGGCCTAGACTGCTGTCGGTCACATGGCGGACAACAGATAGGGGACTCATGGTTCAAGGTGCCATCCCTCCCCAACCGCAACACTCAGATGACGCCTTGAGAGTCTCCCGGCTCACGGAGCAGATGGCTACCGCCTCACAGTCCGAGCGGCCCGCCCTGCTAGTCGAGCTGCTCGCTCCGAAAACGTCCGCTGATCCTGCGGACTGGATCATTGATCTCGTGACTCTTGTCGAGGAACACGGGTTTTCCCTGAGCCAGATCCGGCTTGCGGCGACTGACCTCGCCTGGCTAGCGCGCACGAACGGTCAGCGGTACCCGAACGAGGATGATCGAGGGCGCGTCCTCGCCGCGTCTGATAGTCGTACGGCGCGGCTCTGCCTCGCGTACATCACGGGCCAGCGTCTACGCTTCGATTTCAAGTTCGAACAACTTCATCGTGCGTGCGTAGAATGGCTGCAAGAGTTCGGCGATGACGCCCTAGTGATTGCTCTCGCTGCGTTTGCAGCTCTCGGTTCGCGTGCATCGAACGGACTAAGTCTTTTTCAGCGTGCGGTTGACGCGCCGGATGCTGACGTCAAGAGCAACCAAGTAGCTCTGACAGGCATATGGTTCGCGGATCACCTGCCGGAGCAACCGCAACTTTTGCTGCGCCTCTCTGATGAGATGATGGCACGTGGCCAGGAAGACCCAATCGTCTACTATCGGCGGGCGACGGCGTATCGCAAGCTCCGGCGGTTCGATGACGCGCTTTACGAGATCGACCGCGCCATCGATGGTTTGGCCGTGGGGGATAACCTCGTTCACGAGCAGCTTGCTCAAGAGCGTCGGGCGATCATCCTCTCTCGCGACTTGCAGCGACAGATTGACGAGAGTGCGCAGATCCTTTCTGAGAGGATCACTGCTCGGATTGACGAGCGGATCTCTGAGGCGTCGGCAGAGATGGAGCAGCGCATTAACGAGGCTTCGGCGAGGCTCGCGCAACGCGTTGACGTGGCCCAGGAAATGGTGACCTCGGGCCTGCTTAAAATGGTGGAGATCCTCGGCCTCTTCGTCGCGCTCATTGGCTTTCTCGCTGGATCCGCTACGGTTGTACTCAAGGCGCGCGGCTTCGGCCAGCAGGCCGTCGCGATGGCGGTGGTCGTGGTTGGGACCCTCACCTTCTTCGGTCTGCTACGGCTCATCGTGGGGCTGAGGCGCCGGGCACGCTCTAGCTGAGGGGTAGCCGGCTACCTGTTCCCCCGGCCATGCTGTGTTGCCTGGTAGGGCTATGCTTGGGTGGTAGCTCTCGACGAAGGTGGGGCGACGGTGACGGAAGCCAATACCAAGATCTACCATCCGGAGATCATCTGCCCTCAGCGGACGATCGGTAGCCGGACGTTCGACTTCTCGCGCCAGGTTGCCGTCATGGCGATAATCAATCGCACCCCTGATTCCTTTCACGATCGGGGCCGTACCTTCGCCCTTGATGCCGCCGTGACGGCCGTCGAGAATGCGATCATCCATGGTGCCGACTGGCTCGACATCGGCGGCGTGCCGTTTGCTCCGGGACCTCCGGTAAGTGAGGCAGAGGAAATCGACCGCGTTGTTCCCGTCATTGAGGCAGCTCGTGCCCGTACCGACGCGGTGATCAGTGTCGAAACGTATCGCCCGGAAGTGGCTCGTGCCGCATTCGCTGCGGGCGCCAACGTCCTGAACAACACGAGTGGTCTGCATGACCCGGCTTTGGCTGACGTGGTTGCCGAGGCAGGTGCCGGTCTCATCATCACGCACAGTCTCGCCGAGCCTCGTACGCCTTACCCTCGTCCCACCTACAACGATGTGGTGACCGAGGTCGCCGAGTTTCTGAGAGCTCGCGTCGCTCTTGCGGAAAGTCGTGGCGTCCCCGCTGACCGCATCATCATCGATCCGGGGCATGACCTCAACAAGAACACATATCACTCGTTGGAGCTGACCCGACGCCTGCCCGAGATCGCTGAGATAGGCTACCCACTGCTAGTGGCGGTCTCTAACAAGGACTTCATTGGAGAGACGGTCAACCGTGAGCAGTTGGACCGCATAGAGGCAACAATCGCTACCGTTTCGGTCTGCATCATGCAGGGCGCGCGAATCGTCCGTGTGCATGACATCGCTGAATTGGTTTCTGCCGTCCGGATGGTTGAGTCGATCCTAGGTTGGCGCCCTCCGGAACTGGCCCGGCACAACCTGGTGTGACCACAAAGAAGAACGATCACCGACTACCGTGAGTTCGGGCCGGAGCGCTCATTCGCGCGAACGGCGCGCAAGGTGTGACAGACATTTTCGCGCGAATGAGCGCTCCGGGGCGCGGGGGTCTGGGGGCGGTGGAGCCCCCAGAGGCGCGCTCGCTCAACCATCGGGTAGTGCACTGATGAGGGTTCGGCGTCGTCATAGGCGTGCTGTCGTCAACGGACGACCGGCCCGGCGCGCCGGGATCGGACGGAACAGGCCGCACGCCCGGCGCGCCGGGGCGGGCGGCCGCTCGGCGGCGCGTAGCGCCGCCCTTGACCACGTAGAGAAAGTTCTCATCCGTGCGTTTCCACGAGGTTGTCGGGTCTCATGACCTGCGTGACAGCGTTTCCACGAGGTGTTGCGCACTGCTGAGTGCGCTGTCGTGAGTGCTCGCCTAGCTGGAGAATGACGCACGCCCCGCCTTCCTCCGCGCCGGGAAGACGGGGCGTGCATAGGGGCAGTAGCACCGCGCTAGGGCACTGTGCTACTGCCCTGGCTCACTGGTCGGAGATCCACATCAGACGGAACGCGGGCCGGAGCCAGACCCGGAGTCAGGCAGGAGAGTGGGACGCGCCGCGCGCCATCGGTCCGCGGCTGACTTGCTGTCCTGGATGTCTGCGTGCCAGCGCCGAGGGGCTGCGGAGATCAGGGCCTCAAGCGCGTCGTCGGCAATGGACTCGTCGTCGCCGTCGAGGGCGGCAACCAGCAATCCCCACAGCTCCCGCGTGATGGCGGTCGTTTCGTGTGTGTTCACTGTTCCCCCTAGGCAGTCTGGAGAGGGCCAAGCCTGCGTCGTTGGGGTTGAAGGATTGGCTGCTGTTCCTGTCGTTGGTGGGGCGGGTGTGGACGCATCCCAGCAGCGTCGAGACGACGTCCCAGCTCAGCGGGAGTTGCCGCCTCGATTAGGCGGTCTCCATCGTTGTCGCAGATGGCAGCCCACCAGTGCATGGTGTGCTTGCCGACCCAGACCATCACTCCGGGGAATCGGCGGCGTAGTTCGGAGAGGGCTCGCTCGCGGTCACGCTCGGAGATTTCCGCCGGCTGCTGCGGAAGCGGTGTGGTCACGGTCATTCCTCCACCCCCGCATCCCGTGGGTGACGGCTGAGATAGCCGACGATGTACATCGCCGCGTCGTCCAGCTCATCGGCGGGGGCGATGGGGTCCTGCCATGAGGTGAAGAACCAGCGCTTGCCGCCGTCCTCCGTCCGGCGTCGGCACGTGATCGTGTCGGACGGATGTGCGGTCATGGCGCAGCATCCACGCACGTTCGGGTTGACGACTGTGAGGCCACGATCGGTGAGTTCGATCTTGAAGCCACGCGCAGACAGGCGGACCCCCAGAGCGGCTAGGGGGTTCGTTTCGCTCGTATGATCGTGCACGGGTAGGAAGCTCCTTCCACCTACTGCTCGGCAGCGGGGCAATCGCTGGCCGGGCTACTCCTGGGCGGGGCCGTGGCCTCGGCTCCGCCCAGGTCGTCAGATCGTCTGGCGGTTTCGTAGTACGAAGCTGTCGCCGCGCATGACGATCTCTGCCGTCTCCACGGGCAGCTCGCCAGCGAGGTGCGTACGCGTGATGTGGAAGACCGGAGTGCCGTCCGTGAGCTTGAGTACGCGAGCCTCGTCGGGAGTGGGCATGCGCGTGCGTATGTCCTCCTGAATCTCTGTGACGTTGATTCCGATGGACCGGTACCGCGAGATCACGTCGGGCTGTCCGCGCTCACCCGACGCGGGCGTCTCGATCGGGGTGCCGCCCGTCAGCGCTAGCGGCTCCCACTGGGTGCTCACCATGACGGGCTCTCCGTCGAGGTGCCAGGTGTAGACGGCTTCGCTGCACTTGTCGCCCGGCTGGATCTTGAGCCGTGCAGCTACACCGGGTGACGCCTCGACCTGGCGACGCTCGGCGTCGACGTCGAGAAAGATGCCACTGTCTTCCTCTTCCTGAAGGTTGGGCGGACGGCCGTGGCCGTACCGGCCGCCCGTGTAGCGCAAGATTTCGCGCCTCTCCCGGACGAAGACGCCTTTCCCCTGCTTGGCGTATACGAGCCCTTCCCCCCGGAGTTGAGCGATCGCGCTCTTCGCGGTCTGAACGGAGATGTCGAACATCCGGCACAGCTCGTGAGTGCTGGGCAGTAGGTCCCCCGGCTGGTACGCGCCCTCCTTGATGCGCTTGCGCAGTACGTCGGCGACCTCCGCGTAGCGCGGTGGTGTGGGTGGCATCACACTCTCCTTTCTTAATGGCCATAGTAGACCATGAGTACTTAGCATGTTAACCTGCCAAGCACGTCAAGCGACCCGTGGAGGATCACGATGCGTAACATCCCGGTGGACACAAGCGCCCTGACGTTCGTGTGCGTCTCCCCGCCCCGTCCCAAGGTGATCAACCAGGACACGGGGGAAGTGAGGGTGGACCGTGATGGCAACACCGTGTTCACGGTGGGGCTGTCGGCGGCCGATGAGTCCGGGCGGGTCGAGCTGCTGAACGTGGCGGTGTCGGGTGCTCCCGAGATCACGGTGGGGCAGGTGGTTCGGCCGGTCGGTCTGGTCGGGTCGCCGTGGGAACGGGAGTTCAACGGGCGGCTTCGGTGGGGGATCGCCTACCGGGCCGCGCAGATCGTCGCCGCGGCTCCTGCAGCTGTCCCGGAGCCGGGTGACGGGTCGGTGTCGGCGGCGGCCTGAGGCAGGGCGCGGTGTACGACACGCTGATTCTGGTGGTCGGGGGCCTGGTCGCTGCGGCGGCCGGGCTCTTGGCCTGGCGCCGCTGGCATCCCGCCTCGTTCTGGTACGGCGTCGGGTTCCCGGCCCGTGCGGTGCTGGTGTATCTGACCTGGCGTCATGTGGCCGCAGGGTGCGGGCTGACGCGGCGCCGGCGGCGGTGGCGGTGGACCATGGACGCCGTCCCCGTCGTCGGCCCGGCCGCCCGTGGTGCCGCGACCGTGGTCGAACAGAAGCGGCGTATGCGTCGTGTCGATGTGGAACGCGCGCCCCGTCTCGGCGTGCTGCGGCCCACGGCGTTGGGGTGGCGGCTGCGGGTCCGTCTGCATGACGGCCAGGTGCCCGCCGACTATGAGCGTGCGGCTGAGGGGATCGCGCACGCGTGGCGGGTGCACTCGGTGCGGGTGGTGGATGTGCGGCCGGGTGTGGTGACGCTGTGGGCGACCATGCGCGATCCCCTCACCGACGTCGCCGTCTCCCCGGTGACGGGGGAGTTGTTGACGGTGCGGCCGGGGAAGCTGGAGAACGGCGCCGACTGGGTGATCGACCTGCGCACCGTGCCGCACTGGCTGATCGCCGGGGCGACGCAGTCGGGCAAGTCCAACCTCGCCAACGCCATCATCAAAGGCCTCGCACCGCAACCGGTCGCGCTGGTCGGGTTCGATCTGAAGGGTGGGGTGGAGTTCACTCCGTATTCGCCGCGGTTGTCGGCGCTGGCCACCACCCGCGCCGAATGCGTCGAACTGCTCGGCGACCTGGTGGCCGAGCTGGAGGCGCGCATGGCGTTGTGCCGCGAGCACGGGGCGCGCAACGTGTGGACGCTCCCCGAGGGTTTGCGGCCGGTGCCGGTCGTGGTGCTGGTGGATGAGGTGGCCGAGCTGTTCCTGATGGCCGACAAGAGCGAAAAGGACGAGGTCGCCAAGACCTCGACCGCCTTGTTGCGGGTGGCGCAGCTGGGCCGGGCGTTCGCCGTCCACCTCATCGTGTGCGGGCAGCGCATCGGCTCCGACCTCGGCCCCGGTGTGACCGCACTGCGCTCGCAGTTGTCCGGGCGGGTGTGCCACCGGGTCAACGACCCGGAGACGGCGACCATGACGCTGGGGGACATGGACCCGGCCGCCCTGGATGCGGCCCGGGCGATCCCGGCGGAGACGCCCGGGGTGTGCGTGGTGGCCGGGCAGGACGGCTCTTGGCACCGCGCCCGGTCGGTGTATGTGAGCGAGACCGACGCCGAACACGCCGCCCGCGACCACGCCCACCTGACGCCGAAGTGGGCCGAGGTGACCGGCTCATCTGCGGTCACTGACCTGCGACCGGACATGCCCGACGCGGCATAACCCCTTCTCACACCCCTGTGGCTCGGCGTGAGCCCTGATCGCGCCAGGTCCCTACCCGACCCATGCCCAAAACCGTGGAGGCTGCCCGATGACCACACGCCTGGCCGTCCTTCGTCCCCGGGCCGCGCGGTCGTCCCGTCCCTGCCGGGCGGTCCGTCCCGTCCCGTCCTTCCGGCCGTCCTCGTCCTGGGCGCCGGTGACGGTGGAGTGGGACGCCGTTCCGGGCCTGCACGTCGCCCGGTGCGTCCGGTGCGCCGACTCCTTCACCTCTCCCCGCATCGACCAGGTCGAGGACTGGGCCGCCACGCATCGGTGTGACGCGGAACTGGCGGCGCTGCTGGCCGCTGTCACCGGAGGGCGGGCGGCATGAGTCGGCTTCTGGGCGCGGTGGCGGACTCCGGCCCGGTGATCGTGCTTGCCGGGATCGCGGCGGCCGGGTCGTTCACCCACATCCGCGACACGGCCATCGAACACGGGCAAGGCGGGTGGATGGCCTGGGCGGTGGCCGTGTGCATCGATCTCACCTGCGTCATGGCCGCGCGGGAGCGTCAGCGGGACAAGCGCACCGGCCGCCGCACGGGGCGGCTGTCGTGGCCGACTGTGGTGCTGGTCGGCGGGATTCTGCTGTCGTTGGCGGCGAACCTGGCGCAGGCCGAACCGTCCGCGTGGGGGTGGATCACGGCGGCCACTCCGGCCGGGGCCTTCCTGGTGGCGGTGTCCATGCTCGAACGCCGCGCCGCCGGGGCCGGCGCGGGGTCTCGGTCGGCGGTTCTGTCCGTCCTGTCGGCCCCGCCGTCCTTCGGCCACCCGTCCTCGTCCGCCCCGTCCTCGTCCGGCGCGTCGTCGTCCGGCGCGTCGTCGGAACCGTCCGCGCTGTCCCAGTCCGTGTCGTCCTCGGCGCCGTCGGTGCCATCGTCCTCGTCCCTGGAGTCAGTGGGGAACGGCGCTGCTCGTCCTGGACTAGCGGTCGTCGACGCGCCTCGTCCCCATCACGACGACCAGGACGGCGACGCGGACGGCGACCACGGCGGCGGGCAGACGGCGCTTCCGGTGCCTGCTCCCGGTGGCCGTCCTCGCGGGTCGTCTCAGGCGGGGCCGCTGCTGGAGTTCGCCCGGCAGGTGGCGGCCGAACACCAGGCCACGCACGGGCGGCCGATCACCCGTGACGCGCTGCGCGCCCGGCTGGGCGTGTCCAACCAGCTCGCCTCGGACCTGCTCCGCCAGATCCGTAACCAGCCCCAGAACGCCGCGTGACATCGACGGAGGACGTCACCATGACCAACCAGACCGACTCGACCAGCCCGGCGGCGGCGCCGTCGGTGCGGCGGCAGATCATCGATGGCCTGCGCGCGCTGGCCGATCTGCTGGAAACCGATCCGGCGCTGCCGGTCAACGACGCCCAGATGGTGGTCTTCCCACCGCCCGGCACGAGTGACGCGGCGGCGGTCGCCATGGTGGACCAGGTCGCCGAACGCCTCGGCGTCACCGTGAGCGACGACCGGCCGTGGGGCGGTCACTACGACGCTTGCAAACACTTCGGCGGCGGGTGGGTCACCTACAGCTTCGTGCACATCCCCGCCCGCGTGGCGGCCGAACACCGGGCACGCGACAGCTACCACGACAACATCATCGTCACCCACAAGGACACCCCGACCGACCACGACGACCAGCGGGCGGCCCTGGCGCCGCCGGTGCAGCGGTGGCGGTGCTGCCACTGCGGCGGAACCGGTGTCACCTCCGACGGCGCCACCTGCCCCCACTGCGACGGCCTCGGCCACAGCTGACAGGAGACAACCCACCGTGTTCCTACGCCGCTGCGCCTTCGTCACCTGCCTGCTGGTCCTGGCGCTGTTCGTCCTGCGCCACCCCGGCCAAGCCGCCGACGTGACCGGCGCCATCGCTCACGCCCTGGCCGTGCTCGCCGACGCCGTCGCCCTCGTCACCTCGGCCCTCTGAACCGGCCGCCCCGGGGCGTGGCCGCACAGCCGCCAAGCACACGCGCGCCACGTCCCGGGGCCA
The DNA here is from genome assembly GCA_003001795.1 of Actinomadura viridilutea. Classification (GTDB taxonomy): domain Bacteria; phylum Actinomycetota; class Actinomycetes; order Streptosporangiales; family Streptosporangiaceae; genus Spirillospora; species Spirillospora viridilutea. Next base: position 142,300 of record PVNI01000012.1, read on the forward strand.
TCCCCTCACCCCGTCCTGCAACGGGAAGGAGACGCGCCCCCATCGTGCCCGACACACCCGCGTGGTTGACGCCGCTCGCCGTCCGCGACATGGCGGCCAAGCTCAACCGGCCCGACTTCCGCCAGTGGGCCGCCCGCGCCCGAGCGACCGGCGGATGCGCACAGCCGATCCACCTGCGCGGTTCGGTCGAGTACCGCGCCCGAGCGACCGGCGAGCTGCTGCACCGCTACTCCACGGCTCGTGAGCCGGGCGGGGTGCTGCGGGTGGCGTGCAAGACCCGCCGCGCCTCGCGCTGCCCGGCCTGCGCCGAGACCTACCGCGCCGACACCTACCAACTCGTGCGCGCAGGCCTGGCGGGTGGGAAAGGCGTGCCGGAGTCGGTGGCGGGGCATCCGGCGGCGTTCGTCACCCTCACCGCACCCTCCTTCGGCCCCGTCCACGCCCACCGCCCCACACCCAGCGGGACCGTGGCGCCCTGCCACCCTCGACGCGACGCGCCCCAATGCCCGCACGGCCGCACGCTGTCGTGCACCACCCGGCACGCGCCCGACGACCCGTGCCTGGGTGAACCGCTGTGCTGGGAGTGTTACGACTACGCCGGTTCGGTGCTGTTCAACGCGCTCGCGCCGGAGCTGTGGCGGCGGTTCACCATGGCGCTGCGGCGCAGGATCGCCAAGACTGCGGGTCTCACCCTGCGGGAGCTGGGCGAGACACTGACCGTCTCGTTCGCCAAGGTGGCCGAGTATCAGCGGCGGGGTGTGGTGCACTTCCACGCCGTCATCCGCCTCGACGGCCCCCAGGGGCCGGCCACACCCCCGCCCGCCTGGGCCACCTACGAGGTCCTGGCGGACGCCGTCCACCAGGCCGCCCGCGCGGTCACCGTGACCACCCCAGCAGCGCCCGGCGTGCCGTCCCGGTCGCTGGCCTGGGGTGCGCAACTGGACATCCGCCCCATCACCACCACGGGGGACCTGACCGATACGGCCGTGGCGGGCTACATCGCCAAGTACGCCACCAAAGCCGCCGAATGCACCGGCACCCTCGACCGCCGCATCCGCGCGACCGATGACCTGGACGCGCTCCCGGTCTCCGCGCACGCCCGGCGGCTGATCGCCGCATGCCTGCACCTGGGGCGCATGCCGGAGATGGCCGACCTTCGGCTTGCCGAGTGGGCGCACATGCTCGGCTTTCGCGGCCACTTCTCCACCAAATCCCGCCGCTACTCCACCACCCTCGGTGCGTTGCGGCAGGCCCGCATCGACCACAACAAGCACAAACAGGAGATCGTGACGGGTCGGCTTCTTGATGACGAGGAAATCCTCGTCGTCGCGCACTGGAGGTATGTGGGCCAAGGGCTGACGCCGGGAGAGGTGCTCATAACGGCTGCACTCACAGGGACGCCGCTGCCTTCTCTGGGCTTTCCACCCTGATATTCGGCCGGGTGTCCTGTAGCTGACTCCCTGTCTTGTCTCTGGAGGTCTGTACGTTGGCCAAATATCTGACCTGCGCTCAAGTCGCCGAAATTCTCAACACCTCGGAGCGCTTTGTTCGCAGACTCGTCGAGGAAAGGAGGATTGAGTTCTACCACTTCGGCAGGCATGTGCGCATTTCTGATGTGGCGCTTGAGGCGTATATCCAAGCGTCGCGCGTCGAACCGATTGCGCTTGACTGTGGCATCGAGAGGATGGCTGCCTGATGGAAAGGCGGCGGTTTGGAAGTAGTCGTAAACTTCCCTCGGGGCGCTGGCAGGCGCGTTATTACGGGCCGGACGGAGTACGTCGCAACGCCCCTATGACCTTCAGGACCAAGAAAGATGCCGAGCGGTGGCTGACGCTCAAAGAGGCGGAAATTGCAAAGGGTGAATGGGTGAACCCCGATGCTGGGAAGGTCACCGTGGCGGAATGGGGTAATCGGTGGCTAGACTCAGTTCGGCCGAGTCTCAAGCCCAAGACCCATGCCTCATACGTCTCGCTGTTCCGGACTCAAATTGAACCGCGCTTTGGTGCGATGGCCCTTGCGGCGGTCCGGCCAATCAGCGTGAGTGAGTGGGTGGCCGACATGCACTCGCGCGGCCTCAGCGCCTCCAGGATCCGACAGGCTCACGTCGTCCTCGCCTTGATGATGGAGGCGGCGGTGACCAACGAACTCATTCGCGTCTCACCCTGCATCGGAACCAAGCTGCCCCGCCTCGTAGTGCGCGATCCGGTCATTCTCACTCGGGACCAGGTCGAGAAGCTGGTCAAGGCGGCGGCCCCTCCGCATGACCTCCTCATCGAGATCATGGCCTACGCGGGGCTGCGTGTCGGCGAGGCGTTCGCGCTGCGGCGCAAGAGCATCGATCTCGATGCGGGGGCCATCCGCGTCACTGAGACCCTGGTTGAGATCTCGGGTAAGACCTCCTTCGGCACCCCCAAGAGTCACCAAGTCCGCGATGTACAACTTCCGGCTTTCCTGCTGCGTCGCCTCCGGGCGCACCTTGACGAGATGGCGGACAAGTCGCCAGACGCCCTCCTGTTTGTGAATAAGCGGGGAAAGCCTCTGCACTACAACGCGTGGCGTACTTGGAAGTTCGACCCGGCGGTAGAGAAGGCCGGATTGGACGGCGTGACACCCCACGACCTGAGGGCAACTCACGCGTCGTGGGTGGCCGACGCGTTCGGCGTCCTTGCGGCTGGGCGTCGACTGGGGCACTCCAATACCACGATCACGACCCGGCACTACGCGCGTAGGCTGGAAGGCAAGGACAACGATGTCGCGCGAGGCCTGGACGCGTTCCGAGACGGCAAGATCGGGCCTGGGGCACGTTCGGGGCACGAGCAGGACGACGACGCCTCTCCGGGCGCTATGAATTCGGCGTGACCTGCGGCGAAACCGTATACGGTCACAGAACGAGCGTAGAACTGTAAATCCGTCGGCTTCGCCTACCCAGGTTCGAATCCTGGACCCGCCACTCTTGAAAGGCGCCCCCTGGCCTGGGAGGACAGGTCGGGGGGCGCTTTTTCATGTTGTCCGGCTGTGTTCGGCTCGGGTCGATCGCTGCGGCTGTCTGACTGCTCGTTGAGCGTCTATCTGCTCCAGCTGCGGAACAGCAGGGGGTTGCAGAGCAGCAGGCGTTCCGGCACAGCGAACGCGAAGACGTTGAACAGCGTGGCGCGTCGCCATGCTGCGACTGCGCACGAGGCCGGCCGTCGAGCCGCCGGCCCGAGGTGCGCCAGGACGGTCCCCAGTCGGTCTGGACGGCTCAGCGTGCAAGACCCAGGCCAGTGTTCCTCCAGCCAAGTGATCACTGTGGCCTGCGCTCGGGGGATCCGGCCCCACCGGCTCCGATCGAACTCCCATGAGGTCAGCGCCGCGCTCCGTCCCGCTGGCACGTGGGTTCGCCTGCGAGACAGCCATGCGCGTCCGACGTCCGCTCTCCAAGCATCCGCCATGCCAGGCGCCTACTTGCCGAGCGCATCTCAATCCGCTCGTTCGCGCCATCCTGCTGCCCGTCGATCAGATCCGGGCAGAGCTCTGACGTTGTGCCTCGTGCGTCCGCCAGGGGCAGGGGACCGATGCGCGATGCCCTCTGGCTGCTGGTCCTTGCCGCCGCCTTGTCTCATTGGTTGATCTGCACCCGCGTCCTTGCCCGCGCCGGCCGTTAGCGCGCCTCCGGGGTGTTCAATGCCGCAATCCGTGCGGCGATGGACGTCGCCGCCATGCGATCATCAGCCATGAGCTACGACATGGTGGTTCTGGGAAGGTGAGCGCCCTTCCAACGCCGAGGAGGCGTTGGAGACCCATATTGCGCTTTGCGAGAAGTACGTCGAGAGCGAAGCCGACATCCCCCCGACGCCGCTCATCGAGCAGTTCGTCCAGCGCCTGCTCGCCCGCTATCCCGAGCTGGACGAGGGCGTCGACACAGCTTGGGCGGCCGCCCCTCTCCTCGGTGAAGCGGCCGGCCCCTACATCTGCCTCCCGATCACGCCGAGTTACGCAGAGGAAGCATCAGCCTTCGTGGCGGATGTAGCGAACGAGCTCGGGCTGGTCTGCTACGACCCCCAGCAAGATTGTCTCCGCGCCTGATCCTGCGGGCTCTACATGTCAGCGACCGGCCCTAACACGCCTCCGTGGGCGGAGGTCTCTGTCTCCGGGAAGAGGCACGTGTGACCCGGTCGCCGATGGCTGACGTGGAAGCCTGACTTCCCGCCTATCGGGGTTCTGCGCGACGGCGGGCCGCCCCCTCGAGCTCAGGGCTTCATTTCTGGTTCCGGCTGGATCGCTTCATGGCCGAGGGGGCGGTCCTGCGGGGTTGGCAGCGTTTTCTTCGTGACGGCATCCTGTGCGTCATCCACCTTTATTGCCAACCACGTGCATTAAGGTGCGCTACTGATCGTGCTTATCAGTACGTTTTGTTGGGGACATGAATCTCGCCGGGACGGCCTACTTGGTTGGCGGTGAGAGTGCCCTCTGGCTGCCACTGTTTGCAGTGTGGCCCCCTAAGTGCGGCATGCCTGCTGACTGCTCGGTAGCGTCGGGAGATTTAGTGTGTTTCGTGCATACCGAAACAAAGGTGTGCGTGTTTGACGGAGCTCGCATCTCAGTAGGCGGGGGCAGGGTGTGGGTGACTGCATGGTCAGCCGTCTGAGCTGGGGCGTCATGGCTGGTCGGAGCAGGTGTCGTTGGGGGACGGGAGGGTGACGGTCAGGGTTCGTGTGTGCGGTTCGGAGGTCTATGGGGTGGGTGGCTGACCGTGCTTTGAGGGGATCGATTCTCTTTCCTTGCGTCGGTTCGTGGATGGTCATGTGGGTTGCGGTGAGAACGGAGGAGAGCGAGGCATTGGGCGTTAGCAGCAGAGAGGGGCTGTCGCGAGGATGGCGCGTTGGGGTGTCGGAGTGCGTTATGTGACGGCTGTCGCGGTCATGGTGGCGGGCGCGTCGGCCGGCTCGGCGATCGGGTCGGTGGCGCCTGCGGTGCACGCCGCGACAGGTGTCCCCGTCGACGACAAGAAGGGCACTAAAAAGAAGGTGAATTACCAAGAGAAAAAGCTCGTCCTCAACAGGAGCCACCACTCGACGGAAGTCAATAACGTGAGCGAGTCGGCGTCCGCCTCGGCGGGCCCCAGGCCGGCCAATGCCTCCCAGCCGAGGGCGACGGTTGAAGACATGCCGGACGTCTGGTGGCCTTGGTGACGATCCCGGGGCGCAACTGACCGGAGGGCGGGCCCCTCGGCGAAGCGGAGCTTGGCAGCGGCGACCGGTCAGGCTTTGTGCCTCCTGGTGAATGGGACGGTAGACAGGCTGCGTGCGGATCACTTACGCAACTGAGGCGACGCCGGGGCGGCAGAACGAGGACTACGTCGTCGCCGGTCCGGAGTGGGTCGTGGTGTTGGACGGGGCCACGGCGAAGCCCGGCGTGGACAGCGGATGCGTGCACGGCCCCGGGTGGCTCGTGCGGCAGCTGGCCGGTGTGCTGGCGGAACGGCTGGGGGTTGAGGACGAGGCGCCGCTGCCGGACCTGCTTGCGGAGGCCATCAAGGCGACCGGGGAGGCCCACGCCGACACCTGCGACCTGAACAACCCCGACAGCCCGTCGGCCACCGTGGCGATGCTGCGGCGCCGTGGCGGCGTCCTGGACTGGCTGGTGCTGGCCGATGCGGCGGTAGTGCTGCAGACGGACGACCAGGTGCGGGCCGTCATCGACGACCGGGTCGACAGACTGCCCGCCTACACGGTCGAGGCCGTGCGTGCGGCTCGCAACAGCCCCGGCGGGTTTTGGGTGGCGGGGAACCGTCCCGAGGCCGCCTACGAGTCGCTGACGGGCGAGCTGCCGGCGGAGCGGGTGCGTCGCGCCGCGGTGCTGAGCGACGGGGCCGCCCGGCTGGTGCGGCCGTTCGGGCTGACCGATTGGGAGGGGCTGCTGGACGCGCTGGACGAAGCCGGGCCCGCCGAGGTGATCCGGCGGACGCGGGAGGCCGAGCGGACCGCGGAGCTCGAGAGGGGCAAGCGCCACGACGACGCGACGGCGGTGTTCGCCCGCCCCTAGGAATCCTGGAACGGAATTCTAGAATGGGGTCATGGACCCTCAGGACTTCGCCGATGTGCTGGCCGCCGTGCGCGCCTTCGTCCGCGAGCAGGTGATCCCCCGCGAGGAGGAGATCGAGGAGACCGACGCGATCCCCGACGATCTGCGCCGCGCAGCCCGCGACATGGGCCTGTTCGGGTACGCGCTCCCGCAGGAGTACGGGGGCCTCGGCCTCTCGCTCAGCGAGGAGGTGCGCCTGGCGTTCGAGCTCGGCTACGCCAGCCCCGCGTTCCGGTCGATGTTCGGCACCAGCAACGGCATCGCCGGGCAGGTGCTGGTGAACGCGGGCAGCGAGGAGCAGAAGCGGGAGTGGCTGCCGCGGCTGGCGTCCGGCGAGGTCGTCGGGGCGTTCGCGCTGACCGAGGCGGAGGCCGGCTCCGACCCCAGCACCCTGACCACGCGCGCGGTCAAGGACGGCGACGAGTACGTCATCGACGGCGCCAAGCGGTTCATCACCAACGCCCCCGAGGCGGACGTGTTCATGGTGTTCGCCCGCACGGGCGGCCCCGGCTCGCGCGGCATCTCCACGTTCCTGGTGAGCAAGGACGCGCCGGGCCTCAAGGTCGGCCCCCCGGACGCCAAGATGGGGCACCGCGGCGCGCACACGGCGGAGGTGTTCTTCGACGGCGTGCGCGTGCCCGCGTCCGCGATGGTCGGCCCCGAGGGGACGGGCTTCCGCACGGCCATGGCCTCCCTCGCGCACGGGCGGCTGAGCATCGCGGCCGTCTGCGTCGGGCTCGCCCAGCGGATCCTGGACGAGGCCGTCGCCTACGCCAAGGAGCGCACCCAGGGCGGCCGCAAGATCGGCGAATACCAGCTCGTGCAGGCGCTCATCGCCGACTCCCAGGCCGAGCTGTACGCGGGACGGTCCATGGTGCTGGAGGCGGCGCGCGCGTACGACGCGGGGGAGGACACCAAGCTCGGCCCGTCCTGCGCCAAGTACTTCTGCTCGGAGATGGTGGGACGCGTCGCCGACCGGGCCGTCCAGGTCTTCGGCGGGATGGGGTACATGCGCGGCGTCCCCGTCGAGCGCTTCTACCGGGACGTGCGGCTGTTCCGGATCTACGAGGGCACCAGCCAGATCCAGCAGCTGGTCATCGGGCGTCATCTGCTGCGCTGAGCTGCGGAGACGCCCGGCGGGCGCGCTCGTCCGGGGCTTGGAGGCGGGCGTCGGACGAGCGGATCGCCTAATCGATTTCGTATCTGGCCCGAGAGCCGTGTATGGTTACAGCGCGTCGAAGGACGCAGGCCCCTTTAGCTCAGTCGGCAGAGCGTCTCCATGGTAAGGAGAAGGTCTACGGTTCGATTCCGTAAAGGGGCTCCACAGTGAGAGGGAGTGGTGGTCCTGCGAGAGGGCAGGGCGCCGCTCCTTCGTCGTGTTCGGGGGCGGAGGGCACCCTCTCCCGCCCCCGCGAGCCCGGCCCCGGCGGCCCCGATCGGCCGAAGCCGGATGTTCAAGGCATTGATCGGGCCGGGTATCCTAGGGGTGGTGGTGGCACCGGAAACGCGCTTACCGGATGCCCGTGCCGGGTCCGGCGTTCACAGGCGCCGATGAACATCCGGTATCCTTGCTTTCCGGTCGACACCGACCATCGTGGCGGGGTAGCTCAGTCAGGCAGAGCAAGCGGCTCATAATCGCTGTGTCGCCGGTTCGAGTCCGGCCCTCGCTACTACCCGAGCGGTTCTCGCCCCCATCGCGGGGGCGGGACCGCGCTTGGGTTCCCAGAGGCCGCATCGGCCGCTCGCACGGGCGCCGCGCGGCTCAACGCACGAACGTCCTGTCCCCAGCTCAGAAAGGCACTCCAACGTGGCTGCCACCGACGTCCGGCCGAAGATCACGCTGGCCTGCCAGGAGTGCAAGCACCGCAACTACATCACCCGCAAGAACCGGCGGAACGACCCGGACCGCCTGGAGCTCAAGAAGTACTGCCCGAACTGCCGGGCCCACCGTCCGCACCGCGAGACCCGCTGATCGGTCTCGCCGAGGGGACGTACCGCCCGAGCGCCGTCCGGCCCGGGCCGCCCGGTCGACGGACGCGGCCCGTCCGCGGCATCCGATCCGCTGACCGGCCGCGACGCGCCCGGCGGCGCCGATCGCGGCGGCCGCCGAGAACCCGCGGATCCACGCGACGCTTGCCCAACCGTTCAGCCCGTCCCGTCCACCTGACGGGGGCGGGCTGAACGTCGTTTTGTTACCGTCCCGTGCGAGACCGCAAGGAACGGGCCTGGTGGCGCCCCACGGGCCGGCGCCCCCGTTCGACCTGGAGGGAGCGGATCGCATGGCGATCAACCGTGATTTCATCGGGCGGACGTTCCCGCCCACCGAACCGTACGAGGTCAGCCGGGTGAAGATCCGCGAGTTCGCGGACGCGATCGGCGACCCCAACCCGCTCTACCGGGACGCCGAGGCCGCCAAGGCCGCGGGCTACCCCGACGTGATCGCCCCGCCGACCTTCCCGATCGTGGTCTCCCTCGGCAACCCGGCGCTGGCCGACCCCGAGCTCGGCATCGACTTCGCCATGGTGGTGCACGGCGAGCAGCGCTTCGAATACACCCGTCCCATGCGCGCCGGGGACGTGGTGACCTGCACGTCGACCATCACCGACATCAAGTCGATCGGCAGGAACGAGAAGCTGACGGTGGAGACCGAGATCGCCACCGTCGAGGGCGAACTGATCTGCAAGACCTACAACACGCTGGTGGAACGGGGGGCCTGATGACCGCGCGCGTGAAGTACGACGACGTCGAGGTCGGCACCGAGATCCCGGCGCAGACCTACCACATCGACCGGGCCAACCTGGTGATGTACGCGGGCGCCTCCGGCGACTTCAACCCCATCCACTGGCGGGAGAGCTTCGCCAAGGCGGTGGGCCTGCCGGACGTCATCGCGCACGGCATGTACACCATGGCGCAGGCCGGCCGCTTCGTCACCGACTGGGCGGGCGACCCCGGCGCCGTGGTCGACTACGGCGTGCGCTTCTCGGCCCCGGTGGTGGTGCCGGACGAGGGCGGCGCGACCCTGGAGGTCAGCGGCAAGATCGAGGAGAAGCTCGAGGACAACAAGGTGGTGGTGGCGCTGACCGCCCGCGCCGCCGACCAGAAGGTCCTGACCCGCGCCAAGGCCGTCGTCCGCCTGGCCTGACGTCACGACCCCAACGCGGCCTCGCCCGCCGGACGTCCATCGCCGCGTCCGGCGGGCTCGCTTTCTCTAGGGCGGGCCGCCCGGTCGAACCCTGGCGCCGGCGCGCTTGTCGAGCGGGTGCGACGGGCGGTCTGGTGCGCCGTTGAGCCGGGTGCGGGCATTGACGAATGTTCCGCCCGTTTGCTGCGTGACGGCACGTGGCATGAGGTACACCGCAGCCCCGGTGTGCATCAGGTCCGTAGTCGTCCGGAAACGGACGGGTCAGATCGAACGTACGTTTGAACGGCCGGGGATGGCACGCTGGAGCGCGGACGGCCTGTCCGCGGCGCTGAGCGCGGGCGGGCGGTGGCGGCGGAACGCACGGGAGGGGAGACCGCGTGGCGGTGTTCGCTGAAGAAGTGAACCTGGCCGGATACACCACGCTGCGGCTGGGCGGCCCGGCGCGCCGGTTCGTCGAGGCGACGACCGAGGACGACCTGGTGTCCGTCGTGCGCGGGGCCGACCGGGACGGCGAGCCGGTCCTGGTGCTCGGCGGCGGCAGCAACCTGGTGGTCAGCGACGACGGCTTCCCCGGCACCGTGGTCCACGTCGGGACGCGCGGCGTCCAGCAGATCGCCGACGAGCCCGGACGGGTGCTGGTGCGCGTCCAGGCGGGCGAGGAGTGGGACCCGTTCGTGGCCCGCTGCGTCGCCGACGGCCTGGCCGGGGTGGAGTGCCTGGCGGGGATCCCCGGGCGTGTCGGCGCCACCCCGATCCAGAACGTCGGCGCCTATGGCCAGGACGTCAGCGAGACGATCGTCGAGGTGCGCGCCTACGACCGCACCACCGGCACGATCGTCAAGCTGGACGCGGCCGCCTGCCGCTTCTCCTACCGCAACAGCGTCTTCAAGGGCAGCGACCGGTACGTGGTCCTCGAGGTGACCTACTCGTTGCGCGAGGCCGAGGAGTCGCAGCCGATCGCCTACGCGGAGCTGGCGCGGACCCTCGGCGTCGAGCTCGGCGCCCGCGTCCCGCTCAAGGAGGCCCGCGACGCCGTCCTGGAGCTGCGGCGCGCCAAGGGCATGGTGCTCGACCCGTCCGACCCCGACACCCGCAGCGCCGGCTCGTTCTTCACCAACCCGATCCTCGACCCCGAGCAGCTCGCGGAGCTGGAACGCCGCGTCGCCGAGCGGCTCGGCCCGGACGTCGACTTCCCCCGCTACCCCGAGAGCCCGGGCCCGGACGGGGCGCCGCGCGTCAAGACGTCCGCGGCGTGGCTGATCGACCGGGCGGGGTTCGCCAAGGGGTACGCGCTGGGGCCGGTCCGCATCTCCAGCAAGCACACCCTCGCGCTCACGAACCCGAACGGGGCGAGGACGGCCGACCTGCTCGCGCTCGCCCGCCGCGTCCGCGACGGCGTCCGCGACGCCTTCGGCGTCGAGCTGGTCAACGAACCGGTGTTCGTCGGCGTCCGCCTGTGACCCGCGCGTCCCCGGCGTCCCTCGCGCCCGCGCGGGGTTGGTACGGTGGGGGACGTCGAGGGGGAGTAGTCCCAATCGCGTGATCGACAGACTGGCGTCACGGCGCCCGGTCACGCGGGCCCGCGCCCCGGCGGGCGGACGAGACCTTCGGCCAGGCAGTCATGCCGGGCCGAGGTCGCGCGTCCGCGGAGCCCGTTCCTCGCCCGGCCAGGTCCGAGCGAGAGGAACGCGGTGTCCGCCCTCATCATCAGCCTGATCGTCATCTTCGCGGCCGAGCTGGGCGACAAGAGCCAGCTCATGGCGATGACCTTCGCCGCGCGGTTCCGGGCCCTGCCCGTGCTGGTCGGCATCACCGCCGCCACCGCTTTGACGCACCTGCTCAGCGTGGCGGCCGGGGCGGCCCTCGGCGCCGCGCTGCCGTCCGGGCCGATCTCCATCCTCGCGGGCGCGGCGTTCCTCGGGTTCGCCGCCTGGACGCTGCGCGGCGACGAGCTCGACGAGGACGAGGGCGGCCGGGCGCGGCGCGCCACCGGCTCGGCGATCCTGGCGGTCGCCACGGCGTTCTTCCTCGCCGAGCTCGGCGACAAGACGATGCTCGCCACGGTCACGCTCGCCGCCGAGCACGCCGGCCTGGCGGGCATGGTCGGCGTCTGGGCGGGCTCCACGATCGGCATGGTCGCCGCCGACGCCCTGGCCATCGTCGTCGGCCGGCAGCTGGGCAAGCGGCTGCCCGAGCGGTTCATCCGCTACGCCGCAGCGGCCGGATTCGCGGTCTTCGCCGTCCTCTTGATCGCCGAGGGCGTCGCCGAGCTGTGACGGAGCCCACGCCGCGCCGGGCCCGGGCGTAAGGTGTCGGGCCGTTCGCCGGGAGGGCGCCACCGGTTCCGCATGGGCGCGGTCGCGCGCATCATGAGATTCTCAGGCCCTTGGCTCCCGCAACCCCCGACGCGGGAGGGCCTCGACGGGCGGAGTTGAACGGTGGCGAGTCTGCGACCCCAACGGGGACTCGGCCTGCGCCCTCAGCTCAGCGACGAGGTGGCGGCGCGGATCCGCGAGCTGATCCTGGACGGACGGGTGCGGCCCGGGGAGTTCCTCCGGTTGGAACGTCTGGCGTTGGAATTCGGCATCAGCGTGACCCCTGTCCGCGAGGCGCTGCAGTCGCTGCGCAGCGAGGGTTTCGTGCAGCTGGAGCCGCGCCGCGGCTTCGTCGTGGCGCCGCTGTCCCCGCGGGACGTCACGGACCTGTTCTGGGTGCAGGCCGTGATCGGCGCCGAGCTGGCCGAGCGCGCCGCCGACCGCATGGGGCCCGACCTGCTGCGCCGGCTGACCGCGCTGCAGCGGGCGCTGGAGCAGGCCGTGGACGCCGGGCGCCTCGACCTGGTCGAGGAGTACAACCACGCCTTCCATCGGACGATCAACCTGACCGCCGACTCGGCCAAGCTCGTCTGGACGCTCGGCTCGGTGGTGCGGTACGTGCCGCGCGGGATGTGGACCCGCCTGCCCGCCTGGCCGGAACTGGCCATGGAGGACCATCGGCGGATCCTGCAGGCGCTGCGCCGCAAGGACGGCCCCGCGGCCGGCGCCGCCATGCGGCAGCACGTCACCCGCTCCGGCGAGCTGCTGGTCGCCCATCTGGAACGGCAGGGGCTGTGGCGGCCCGACCTCGCCGATGTCGGCGACCAGGCGGAGGACGACGGCCGCGGAGACGTCGGCGACTGAGGACGGCGGGGGCGGGACGAGGGGGGCGGTCAGCGGCAGGCGGCCGGGGCCTCGCGGCTCTCGCGGGCGTCGGCGGCGGGCAGGCGCAGCCACTCGTCGATGCCCTCCAGCAGCCGTTTGCGGATGTGCTCGGGCGCCGCCGAGGCGTGCACCGACTGGCGGGCCAGCTCGGCCAGCTCGGCGTCGGAGAACCCGTGGTGGGACCGCGCGAGCTCGTACTGCCGCGCCAGCCGCGACCCGAACAGCAGCGGGTCGTCGGCGCCCAGGGCGATGCGCGCGCCCGCGTCGAACAGGGTCCGCACCGGGACGTCCCTGGGCGTCGCCGCCACGCCGAGCCCCACGTTGGACGTCGGGCACACCTCCAGCGTCACCTGGCGCTCCGCGATCTCGTCCAGCAGCCGCCGGTCCTCCACCGCCCGGACCCCGTGGCCGATGCGGTCGGCCCGCAGCATCTCCAGGCACTCGCGCACGCTCTGCGGCCCGAGCAGCTCCCCGCCGTGCGGGGTCGCCAGCAGCCCGCCGCGCCGCGCGATGCGGAACGCCCCCTCGAAGTCGTACGCCCGGCCGCGCCGCTCGTCGTTGGACAGCCCGAACCCCACGACCCCCTGGTCGGTGTAGCGGACGGCCAGCCGCGCCAGCGTCTTGGCGTCCAGCGGATGCCGGGTGCGGTTCGCGGCGATCACCACGCCGATGCCCACGCCGGTCGCGGCGGACGCCTCGCGCGCGGCGTCCAGCACCAGCTCCACGGTCGGCGTCAGCCCGCCGAACCGCGCCGCGTAGCCGCTCGGGTCCACCTGGATCTCCAGCCAGCCGGACCCCTCGGCGGCCTCGTCCTCGGCCGTCTCGTGCAGCAGCCGCCGCATGTCCTCGGGCGTGCGCAGCACCGAACGCGCGATGTCGTACAGCCGCTGGAACCGGAACCAGCCGCGCTCGTCGGTGGCGTGCAGCTGCGGCGGCCACTCCTCGACCAGGGCGTCCGGCAAGTGCACGCCGTGCCGCGCGGCCAGCTCCACCAGAGTGGAGTGGCGCATCGAACCGGTGAAGTGCAGATGCAGGTGCGCCTTGGGGAGGGCGCGAATCGGACGCTCTGAAACGGGATGGGGCTCCATGCACAAATGTTGCCCGATCAACGGCGTGCCCGTTGCACAGAAGCCCCCCGCATCCCCGCGAGACCACCCGGCGCGGTCATGCCGCATGGCCCCAAAGGACCACGTCCGACCACCCCTCACCTGCCTCTTCGGGGCGCCGGAAAAATTTCTGAGATCCCGTGCAACCCCTCTCCGTGGCCGGGCGTATACGAGGGGCGCCAGAGGCCAATGGGGCAGAAGGGATCAACTCCATGCTTTCTGTGAAGGTCGCCGCGATCGCGGCATCCGCGGTGGGCGCCGTCGCCGTCGGCGGGGTCGCCTGGGCCTCCGTCGCCCAGCCGGACGCCGACCTGCGCTCCGGGCACTCGGCGGTGGCCGACGGGGCCGAGCGGGCCAAGGCCGCCGCCCCGTCCGCCGTCCCCACGCCCACCTGCGTGCCCGTCCGCACGCCGAAGGCGCCGGACGCGCCGAAGGCGCCCGCCCTGCCGAAGACGCCGGACGTCAAGGTTCCGGACGTCAAGGTTCCGGACGTCAAGGCGCCCGACAGCAAGGTCCCGGCCGTCAAGGCCCCGGACGTCAAGGCGCCCGGCGTCGAGGTCCCGGGCGTCAAGGTCCCGGCGGCGCCCAAGCCCGGCGACGCCAAGGCCGTCGTCGACGGCACCCTCGCCAAGGTCACGCCGCCGACCACGCTGCCCGACTGCGGACCCGCGGCGCCGAAGGCGCCGGGCGTCCCCGCTCCGTCCGGCGCCAAGGCCGCGTCCAAGGCCACCGCCCCCGGGACGCCCGCCGCCTGCACGGGCCTCAAGCCGGCCGTCCCGGTGGGCGGCGCCATCGAGCGCGCCGTCATGCTGCCGAAGGGCCTGAAGCACGTCGCCAGCACCACCGGCGCCAAGAAGCTGGGCGCCTCGACGATCTGCACCGTCACCCAGAAGTGGGTCGGCGAGGCCGGGCAGTGGATCACCGTCGAGCGGATCCAGAGCGAGACCGCGATGACCCGGAGCGCGCTGCGCCGGACGCTGGGCCTGCCCGGCGACGCCCGCAAGGTGGACCTGGGCGGCGCGGTCGGCTGGCAGAGCCCCGCGGGCGGCGGCGTCCTCGTCGTCGACCCGGCCGGCCAGTCGGCGCTGCTGGTCAACGGCAGCCCGGTGTTCGCGGCCGGCCTGAAGGACATCGCCGGCGACCTTGCCGGCGACATCGCCGCCGGCAAGGCCGAGATCGGCCGGAAGGCGGGCGAGCAGATCGGCGACGGGGACCTCGCCGGCAGGGTGCGCCCGATCCAGTGAGCCCCGGGCGGACGGCCCCGAGGCGCGCGGGGCCGTCCGTCACCGGACAACCGAATCGAAACCAGAGCCGGACGGAGCACCGTGGGGCGTCGAGACGAGGAGTCGTTCGCCGAGTTCGTGGCGACGCGTGGCACCGCCCTGTTGCGGACCGCCACGCTCCTGTGCGGGGCCAAGCAGGACGCCGAGGACCTGCTGCAGACCGCGCTGGAGAGGGCCTACCGGCACTGGGGCCGATTGGACGCCGACGCCGATCCCGAGCCCTACGTGCGCCGCATCCTGGTCAATCTGGTGATCAGCCGGGCGCGGCGGTGGAAGGTGCTCAAGGAGATCCACATGTCCCGGCTGCCCGAGCGCGCCACCGGCTCGCCCGCGCACGCCGTCGAGCTGCGCGGCGCGCTGATCGACGAGCTGCGCCGGCTCGGCCCCCGGCAGCGGGCGGTGCTGGTCCTGCGCTACTGGGAGGACCTGTCGGAGGCCGAGACGGCGCGGATCCTCGGCTGTTCGGTCGGCACGGTCAAGAGCCAGGCGTCCCGGGCGCTCGCCAAGCTCCGGGAACGCCTCGACAAGCACGCGGCACCACTGGGGAGTTGAGCGATGGACCTGGAGAGCGAACTGCGCGCGGCCATGGCCGAGCACACGGCCGGGACGACGGCGCCGCCATCGCTCGCCGCGGCGGTGCGCCGCCGGCACCGCCGCCGGGTCGTGCGGATCCGGGTGACGGTCGGCACCGCCGCGGCCGCCGCCGCGGCCGCGTTCGTGGTGACGCCGGCCTACCACTCGATGACCCGCGTCGATTCCGCCGGCGTGCACACGACTCCGGCCGGTTCGCCGGCGTCGCCGGACCGGTCGGCATCGCCCCCCGCTCCGGGCCTGCCTGCTTCGCCCCCGTCCGGAGACAGGCCCGGAGCGGGGTCCTCCAAACGGCCCGCGGCCCGGCCCACGGGGCCGGCGATGAAGGGCGACGGGCCGGACGGAGGCCCGGCGCGGATCAGGCGCGTCGGCTGGGTGACGTACCTCCCGCCGGGGCTGGCCGCGGAGCAGCCGTGCGTCGAGCACGACGAGCGCGGCGGGCGGACGACGACGTGCCGCTGGAGCGGACCGCCCGGATGGGTGGAGATCCGCGTCGTCCGCGGCACGGGCCTGTCCGGCCCGGAGGACCTGTACCGCGGCGACCCCGCCGTGCCCCAATACACCTCGGTGCGCGGGGTGCGGGCGGCCGTCACCGACCGTCCCGACTCTGGACGGCAGGTCGCCTGGATGGCCCGTCCCGGTGTCGGCGCGGTCGTGGCGGCGGGCGGCGGTTCCGTCCGCGACCAGCTCATGCGGATCGCCGAGGGCGTCCGCCTCTGACCCCCGGGGGCGTTCGGCCCCCCGGGGGACCCGCCCCGGCGCGGGGCCTCACTCCGGCGAAAGCGCGGCCGCCGGAGGGCCCCGCCGGGGCGCCGGCCTTCGCGAACCGGCGCCCCGCAAACCCGCGACCGGGTGCGCGGCCCGGTGGTTCAGTGCGCCTGATCAGAGCGCCTGATCAGAGCGCCTGCTTCAGTGCGCCTCGGCCAGCAGCTTGGCGACCCGGGAGACGCCCTCCACCAGGTCGTCGTCGCCGAGCGCGTACGACAGCCGGAAGTAGCCCGGCGTGCCGAACGCCTCGCCCGGCACCAGCGCCACCTCGGCCTCCTCCAGGATCAGCGAGGCCAGCTCCACCGACGTCTGCGGGCGGCGCCCCCGGATCTCCTTGCCGATCAGCTCCTTGACCGACGGGTAGGCGTAGAACGCGCCCTCCGGCTCCGGGCACACCACGCCGGGGATCTCGTTGAGCATCCGCACCATGGTCCGGCGGCGCCGGTCGAACGCGGTGCGCATCTGCGCCACGGCCGACAGGTCGCCGGTCACCGCGGCCAGCGCGGCGGCCTGCGCCACGTTCGCGACGTTGGACGTGGCGTGCGACTGCAGGTTGGCGGCGGCCTTCACCACGTCCTGCGGGCCGATCAGCCAGCCCACCCGCCAGCCGGTCATCGCGTAGGTCTTGGCGACCCCGTTGAGCACCAGCGTCCGGTCGGCGAGCTCGGGCACCACCACCGGCATGGAGTGGAACTCGGCCTGCCCGTACACCAGGTGCTCGTAGATCTCGTCGGTGATCACCCACAGGCCGTGCTCGGCCGCCCAGCGGCCGATCTCCTCGATCTGGTCGCGGGCGTAGACGGCGCCGGTCGGGTTGGACGGCGACACGAACAGCAGCACCTTGGTGCGCTCGGTGCGCGCCGCCTCCAGCTGGTCGACGGTCACCCGGTAGCCGGTGGTCTCGTCGGCCACCACGGTCACCGGCACGCCCCCGGCCAGCTTGATCGCCTCGGGGTAGGTGGTCCAGTACGGCGTCGGCACGAGCACCTCGTCGCCCGGATCCAGCAGCGCCGCGAACGCCTCGTACACCGCCTGCTTGCCGCCGTTGGTGACCAGCACCTGCGACGGCTCGACCTTCAGGCCGGAGTCGCGGGCGGTCTTCTCGGCGATGGCCGCGCGCAGCTCGGGCAGCCCCGCGGCGGGCGTGTACTTGTGGAACCGCGGCTCCCGGCACGCGGCGACCGCGGCCTCGACGATGTAGTCGGGGGTCGGGAAGTCCGGTTCGCCCGCACCGAACCCGATGACCGGGCGGCCCGCCGCCTTCAGCGCCTTGGCCTTGGCGTCGACGGCCAGCGTGGCGGACTCGGAGATGGCGGCGATGCGCTTGGACAGGCGAGGACGATCGATGCTCATGCCCCTATCGTTACAGACGGGCGGCGATGACTTCAGCGGTATATCGCCGCCGGTAGGACGGGGTCTCGGGGGATGAGACGGGCCGCCCGCGCGACATGTCCCGGCGGTCCGGTTCGACGCGGACGGCTCGGGGACGTAGACTCACCGTGCTAGTGGCGGCTCGCGGCATACGGTCTCGCCCTTGGAAGGCCGTAAGCTATGTTCCGTCACGACCCGGTCGGAGACGACCGGGGTGTCTCCTTGCATGGAGAACAGGTGAAGGGCAGTGGCTCAATTGGTAGAGCTCCGGTCTCCAAAACCGGCGGTTGGGGGTTCGAGTCCCTCCTGCCCTGCGAGGTGCGGTGCGCGCACCCGTGCCGGCCAGTCGATGGCACGCCGCACGGTGAGCGGGCGACACAACCACTGGGTGGTTGGTCACGACCAATGAGGTGAACGGCGGCACAATGGCGACTGAGACGCGCGGCGAGGCCGCGGCCAAGGACGAAGGCAAGGGGAAGGCTCCGCGCAAGCGGACGTCCCCGGCTCTCTTCGTGCGCCAGGTGGTCGCCGAACTGCGCAAGGTCATCTGGCCTACCCGGCGTGAGCTGATCACCTACACGACCGCGGCGCTGGTGTTCGTGCTGATCATGGTCGCTCTGGTGGCCGGGCTCGACTGGGTTCTGCAGCGGGGCGTCTTCTGGGTCTTCGGCTGAGCATCGGCCGCCCGGCGGGCGCGCCGCCGTCGGCGTTCCGCCGAGGCCCGTCGGGACCGCCGCGAGGGCGTCCGCCCGCACCGCCCGAAACTCCATTCACCACCGATCCGTAGAGGGAAAGAGTCGCCGTGTCCGAGTCCTCACAGCCCAACGACGAGGCCGCCGAACTGGCCCGGTCCGCTGAGGCTGCTGCGGCCGAGCCGTCGGGTGAGCCCGCCGCGGCGGACGAGCCCGCCGTCGGCGCCGAGCCGGCGGACACGGAGACCGAGGGCGACGCCGCCGCCGACGCCGACGAGGCGGCCGAGGCCGAGCCCCCGGCGGACCCGTACGCCGAGTTCAAGGCGCAGCTGCGGCTGCTGCCGGGCGAGTGGTACGTCGTGCACTCCTACGCGGGGTACGAGAACCGGGTCAAGGCCAACATCGAGACCCGCACGCAGACCCTCAACATGGAGGACTACATCTTCCAGATCGAGGTCCCCCAGCACGAGGTGACCGAGATCAAGGGGGGCAAGCGGCAGAAGGTCAACGAGAAGGTCCTGCCCGGCTACATCCTCGTCCGCATGGAGCTGACCGACGAGTCGTGGGCGGCCGTCCGCAACACGCCCGGCGTCACCGGCTTCGTCGGCCTGTCCAACAAGCCGTCGCCGCTCAGCCTGGACGAGGTCGCCGCCCTGCTCGCGCCGGAGCCGGAGGAGCCCGCCAAGGCCAAGGAGCAGACCAAGGTCGCGCCGGCGGTGGACTTCGAGATCGGCGAGTCGGTCACCGTCATGGACGGCCCGTTCGCCACCCTCCCCGCCACCGTCAACGAGATCAACGTCGAGCAGCAGAAGCTGAAGGTCCTGGTCTCGATCTTCGGCCGGGAGACGCCGGTCGAGCTGTCGTTCAACCAGGTCTCCAAGATCTGACGAGGCCGCCGCGGCCGACGACGCGTATCCTGGGACGGTCGTCCCCGCCTGAGCTGGGACGACGCGCCCCCGCCGTCGGCGGTCGGCCTCGGGTCCGCGGGACGGAGCGCCGTCCGTGCCGGTCGTCCTGAAGCGGGACGCCGACCAGCCCCGCGCACGCGGGGCGCTCCGGTCGCATCCGGTCGGGTCGCGTCGGCGCGGCGCCCGCGCCCGCGGGACGGCGCACAGCGGTTCCTACGTCGCGGTTGAGTCCCGGCCGCGACGTTGCCCGGGAATCCGGGACCCGGAACCGAAGCAAAACGGGACATAGGGGTTGTCGATGCCTCCGAAGAAGAAGGTCGCCGCGGTCGTCAAGGTGCAGCTCCAGGCGGGGCAGGCCACTCCGGCGCCGCCGGTCGGTACCGCGCTCGGTCCGCACGGCGTCAACATCATGGAATTCTGCAAGCAGTACAACGCTGCTACGGAATCCCAGCGCGGCAACGTCGTCCCCGTAGAGATCACCATCTACGAGGACCGCTCGTTCACCTTCGTCACCAAGACCCCGCCCGCCGCGCAGCTGATCCTCAAGGCCGCGGGCGTGGAGAAGGGCAGCGGCGAGCCGCACAAGACCAAGGTCGGCTCGGTCACCCGCGACCAGATCCGGGAGATCGCCAAGACCAAGATGCCCGACCTGAACGCCAAGGACCTCGACGCCGCCGAGAAGATCATCGCCGGCACCGCCCGCTCCATGGGCATCGAGGTCAAGTAAGACCCCGTACGGGGCGTCCGTACGAACGTGGAAGGGCCTGGCGCGGCCCGTACCACGACCTCCTCTCACAGCAGGGAGACAGACATGAAGCGCAGCAAGGCGTACCGCGCCGCGGCCGAGAAGATCGACCGCGACCGGCTCTACAGCCCGGCCGAGGCCATGCGCCTGGCCAAGGAGACCAGCGTCACCAAGTTCGACGCGACCGTGGAGGTCGCGCTGCGGCTCGGCGTCGACCCGCGCAAGGCCGACCAGATGGTGCGCGGCACGGTCAACCTGCCGCACGGCACCGGTAAGACCGCCCGCGTGCTGGTGTTCGCGGCCGGCGCCAAGGCGGAGGAGGCCCGCGGGGCCGGGGCCGACTACGTCGGGTCCGACGACCTGATCGAGAAGATCCAGGGCGGCTTCCTGGACTTCGACGCCGTGGTCGCCACCCCCGACCAGATGGGCAAGGTCGGTCGGCTGGGCCGGGTGCTGGGTCCGCGCGGCCTGATGCCGAACCCGAAGACCGGCACGGTCACCATGGACGTGGCCAAGGCCGTGTCCGACATCAAGGGCGGGAAGATCGAGTTCCGGGTGGACCGGCACGGGAACCTGCACTTCATCGTCGGCAAGGCGTCGTTCAGCGAGCGGCAGCTGGTGGAGAACTACGCGGCCGCGCTGGACGAGGTGCAGCGGCTCAAGCCGTCGGCGGCCAAGGGCCGGTACATCAAGAAGGCCGCGGTGTCGACGTCGATGGGCCCGAGCATCCCGATCGACCCGAACGCGACGCGGAACCTGACCGCCGAGCTCGACCAGAACTGAGCTCGACCAGAACTGAGCTCGTCCGAGCGTTCTCGGTGACAGGGCGCCCCCTTGCGGGGGCGCCCTTTCGCTGTGCACGAAGGTCCGAAAAGCGGTGTCTGTGGTGCCCGCGGGGCCTTTGGTGTTGAATCGGTCCTCACCCGCGCAGGCCCGTCGGCGCTCCGGGACGGAGGACCCGTGAATCGTCGTGCCGAACACCTGACCGCGGCGGCCGCGGCCGCCGCCGCAGCCGTGGTGACCGTCGCCGTGGCGGCCGCCGTCACGGCGGGCCCCGACGACAAGTCCCCGGACGCCTCGCGGACGCCTGTGGCAGCCGTCCAGGGCGCCTCTGCCCCCGCTTCGGCCCCGCAGACCCCTGGAGCGTCGAACAGGCCGCTCCCGCGGCATGCGGCGTCCCCGCAAAGCACGCCCCCGGCCCTGCCCTCCGCTCCGGCCCAGACCTCCCGTGCCGGCGATGCGGGCGCCCCGGCGTCCCCCTCGACGCGCCAGGGCTCCACGCGAGAAGTGCGGTCGTACGTCCGCGTGACCGAGGTGCGCCTGTCCGGGGCGGCGAACGGGGACTACGAGCACGCCACCGAAACCGCCCGCTTCACCCTGTCGCCGCGGTTCTCGATGGACGCCACCGGCGTGCGGACGAGCGTGCGCGACGGCCGGACGACCACCGTCACCCAGAAGGCGATCATCAAGGGCCGGACGGTGGCGGGCTTCGACGGCGCGCGGTGGAGCCGCACGACGCTCACCGACACCCAGCTCGCCGGGCTGCGGACCGGCTCCGACCCGCGCGCGTTCACGCGGCTGATCCGCTCGGTGCCCGGCGTCACCCGGTCGGCGCCGGACCGGTCCGGCTCGGTGCGCTACACCGCCGGCGTGTCGCTCGGCGAGCTGCTCGTGCTGCTGCCGCCCGCGTCGAGCGCCACCGTGCGGCAGGCGCTCGGCACGGTGCCCGCCGGCGTCGGCGTCACCGTCGACCTGCAGGCCGACGCCGACGACCGTCCCACGTGGATCGGGCTGCGCGCCGCGGTCCCGGGCGTCCGGTACAGCGGGTCGATGACCTTCCGCGACTACCGCTGAGACGCGACAACCGCTGAGAACGGCCCGGCGCGTCCGCACTGCCGAACGACCTACGTCCTGGGTCGTACCGCAGGGGGTGGGCTTCGTACCACCGGGGGATGCCCGCCTCGCGCATGCCGGATCAGACTGAGGGCATCGGTAAGACAACCAGGGAGGCTCAATCCTTATGAGAGGCCGATTCGCCGCGGCCGCGGGCGGCGCCGCCGTGGGCGCCGCGCTGCTGCTGTCCGGCTGCTCCGGCGACGGTTCGCAGAGCGTGTCCACCGGCGCGATGAAGCTGAGCGCCGCCGAGGCCGTCCTGCAGTCGTCGCAGAAGACCGCCAAGGCCCAGTCGTTCAAGGCCGACCTGACCGTCACCGACGCCCAGGAGGGCGTCCAGGTGGAGGCCACCGGGCGCTTCCGGCTCCAGCCGGAGCTGACCTTCAGCGCGCAGCTGAAGAAGGTCAGCCACCGCGGGCAGAGCCTGGAGAACATGGGCGGGCAGGCGATCTACACCGGCGACGTGCTGTACGCCCGGCTCCCGGAGGCCGCCCGGTCCGTGGTCGGCGGCAAGCCGTGGGTGAAGGTGGACGTCGCGCAGGTGGGCCGGCGGACCGGGTTCGACCTGAGCGGCCTCGTCGACCAGGTGCGCAAGGTCGACCCGGCCGAGCAGACCAAGATGTTCACCGGCTCCAAGGACGTGCGCCGGGTCGGCGAGGAGACCGTCGACGGGGTGCGCACCGTCCACTACACCGGGACGGTGACCGCCCGGGACGCGCTGAACCGCCTCGACCCGCAGGTGCGGCAGCGGGTGAGCGAGTGGTTCCGGGGGGACGCGCCCGACGAGAAGATCAGCTTCGACCTGTGGGTCGACAAGGACCAGCTGCCCCGCAAGATCGTCACGAAGGGCATCGACGGCGGGACCGGCTCGGTGACCGTGCGCTACAGCGACTACGGCACGTCGTTCCGCGTGAACCCGCCGCCCGCGGACCAGGTCGGCGACCTTCCGCTGAACGGCATCCTCGGCCGCAACTGACGCCCCCGAGTCGGAGGGTGTGATCCGTCACGAGCCGTGAACCCTCCGTCCCTCCTCGACGTCTGATCATCTGTGCGCTCGCGGATGTCCGCGGCGACACGTCCGATCGAGAGACGAGGAGTGGAGCAAATGATTCGTCGCTTCGCCACGGGCGCGGCGGTGGCCACCGGCCTTGTCCTGTCCCTGACCGGCTGCCTCGGCCTGGGTGGGGCGGACAAGGCCGGGGAGGCCGTCAAGCTCACCGCGGCGCAGGTGCTCGGCAAGGCCGCCGAGAAGACCGGGCAGACCGCGACGTTCAAGGCGACGCTGTCGATGCGGATGAACGACCCGCAGGCCGGGCAGGTCAGCGCGGACGGCGAGATGCAGTACCGCACCAAGCCGGACGTCGCCTTCGCCCTGAAGTTCAGCCGGATGACGGTCGGCGGCCAGTCCCTGGGCGGCATGGAGCAGGTGCTCATCGACCGCACGATGTACATGAAGATGCCGATGCTCAGCCAGATGGCGGGGCAGGGCGGCGCCGCGGGGCGGCTGGCCGCCAAGCCCTGGCTGAAGATCTCGCTGTCCGAGCTCGGCCAGAAGTCGGGCGTCAACATCGAGCAGTTCCTGGAGCAGTCGCGGCAGCTCGACCCGGTCCAGAACACCAAGATGCTCACCGCCTCCCAGGACGTCCGCGAAGTGGGCAAGGAGACGGTGGACGGCGTGGAGACCACGCACTACACCGGCACCTACCGGATGTCGGACGCGGTGGCCAAGCTGCCGCCGGAGACGCAGGAGGCGTACCGCAAGGCGCTGGCCGACACCGGCATGGAGACGATGGCCTTCGACCTGTGGGTCGACAAGGACCAGCTGCCGCGCAAGATGACGATGAAGAGCGCGCAGGGCGGCCGTGACATGACCATCACCACCACGTACCGGGACTACGGCCAGCCGGTGCAGATCGCGGCGCCGCCCGCCGACCAGGTCACCGACTTCGGCGCGCTGCTGGGCGCGCTGCCCGGCGCCGCCACCGGGAGCTGACGCCGCCGACCGCTCCGCGGAGCGTCACGGGGCCCGCGCCCTCTCCTCCGGGTGCGGGCCCCGCCGCGTGCGAAGGCACGGGCGGACGGATTTGGTGTGCGGCCGTGCGAGCACGTAGTCTGGACCACTGCCGAAGACCGCCGGTCGTCGCCCCGTCCGGGGCGGCCGAAGGACCCGGCGCCCGCAGCGGCACCGGGCGGCCCGCGTAGGCGAGACGAGAGCTTCCGTGCGACCTTCGCGTCGTGCTCACGCCCCGTGCGCCTACGCCGGGGCGTTTCTGCGTTCTGCAGGGCCTTTCGCCCCGGCGGCTTCCACCCCAGGTAATCGGAAGGAGGCCCATGGCAAAGGCCGACAAGGCCGCGGCGATCGCCGAGCTCAAGGAGGAGTTCCAGAGCTCCAGCGGCGCCGTGCTGACCGAGTACCGCGGGTTGACGGTGGCGCAGATGAAGGAGCTGCGCACCACGCTCGGCGAGCACGCCAGGTTCGCCGTGGTGAAGAACACGCTGACCAAGATCGCCGCGACCGACGCGGGCCTGGACGACGAGTTCAAGAGCCTGCTGCAGGGTCCGTCCGCGATCGCCTTCGTCAAGGGCGACGTGGTGGAGGCGGCCAAGGGGCTGCGGGACTTCGCCAAGGCCAACCCGATGCTGGTGATCAAGGGCGGCTACATCGACGGCAAGTCGATGAACGCCGAAGAGGTCACCAAGCTCGCCGATCTGGAGTCTCGCGAGGTGCTCCTCGCGAAGCTGGCCGGCGCGATGAAGGGCTCCATGGCCAACGCGGCCGCCCTGTTCAACGCGCTGCCGACCCAGGCCGCCCAGCTCGCCGAGGCGCTGCGCGCCAAGCGCGAGGAGGCCGGCGAGACCGCCGACGCCCCGGCCGCCGAGGCCGCGGCGGAGGCACCGGCCGAGTGACCCGGGTCCCTCCCGGACCGACCACCACCCGCGGTCGCATCGACGACCCGTCTGCCAAGCCCTAGCGGAGGAAGAAACACCATGGCGAAGCTCAGCACCGAGGAGCTGCTCGACGCGTTCAAGGAGATGACCCTCCTGGAGCTGTCGGAGTTCGTCAAGCAGTTCGAGGAGACCTTCGACGTCAAGGCCGCCGCCCCGGTGGCCGCCGTCGCCGCCCCGGGCGCCCCGGCCGCCGGCGGCGGTGAGGCCGCGGCCGAGGAGGCCAAGGACGAGTTCGACGTCATCCTCGAGGCCGCCGGCGACAAGAAGATCCAGGTCATCAAGGAGGTCCGCGCCCTGACGAGCCTCGGCCTGAAGGAGGCCAAGGACCTGGTCGACAGCGCGCCCAAGCCGCTGCTGGAGAAGGTCAACAAGGAGACGGCCGACAAGGCCAAGGAGGCCCTGGAGAAGGCCGGCGCGACGGTCACCGTCAAGTAAGGCTTCTCCGGTCCTTCTCGAGGCGCTCGCGCTTCGTGCGAGGCGGTCATCCCACGGCCGTGGGGTGGCCGCCTCGTCGCGTTCCGGCGCCGGGACGGAGGTGTGCCCAAGGGGTGAGATCTTCCAGTGGGGTCCTTGAGACGGAACATCCCGGACCACTAGTCTCACCGGGCGCGTAAGTAACGATTGTCTTACGACGTCACTGGACACCGGGTCCAATGGGGCGCTCCCCCTTCCATTTCCGCGCCGGGCCGCTACGGTAGTGACACCCGCCACAGCTACCCGGCGGTAGCTATCGGGGGCGGCGCACACGGTGACGACGACGCACGGAGTGCCACGACAACACAGCTGCTCGGTCTTTGGTTCCGGAATCCCCCCGGCCTGGACGAAAGGTGACGAGTGGGCGTCGAGATCAGAGTCGAGGGACTGACCAAGTCCTTCGGCCGCCAGGTCATCTGGCAGGACGTATCGCTAACGCTGCCCGCGGGAGAGATCAACGTGCTCCTCGGGCCCTCCGGTACGGGCAAGTCGGTGTTCCTCAAGTCGCTCGTCGGGCTGCTCAAGCCGGATCGCGGCCACATCTGGATCGGCGACCGGGACCTGCCGCGCCTGCCGGAGTCGCAGCTGTACGAGACCCGCAAGCTCTTCGGGGTCCTGTTCCAGGACGGCGCGCTGTTCGGGTCGATGAACATCTACGACAACATCGCCTTCCCGCTGCGCGAGCACACCAAGAAGACCGAGGCGGAGATCCGCCGGATCGTCATGGAGAAGATGGAGATGGTCGGCCTCCTCGGGGCCGAGCACAAGCTCCCCGGTGAGATCTCCGGCGGGATGAAGAAGCGGGCGGGGCTGGCCCGGGCGCTGGTGCTGGAGCCGGAGATCCTGCTGGTGGACGAGCCCGACTCGGGCCTGGACCCGGTCCGCACCGCCTACCTCAACCAGCTGATCGTCGACCTGAACGCGCAGACCGACGCGACCTTCCTCATCGTCACCCACGACATCAACACCGCACGGACCGTGCCGGACAACATCGGGCTGCTGTTCCGTCGCGAGCTGGTGATGTTCGGACCCCGCGAGATGCTGCTGTCCAGCGAGGAGCCGGTCGTCCGGCAGTTCCTCAACGCCCGCCGGGTCGGCCCGATCGGCATGTCGGAGGAGAAGGACGTCTCCGAGCTGGAGGCCGAGGCCAGGATGGGCCACGACCCGGGCAAGCTCCCGCCGATCCCGCCGCAGCTGATGCCCAGCGACGGGCGGCTGCGCAGGGGGCAGCATCCCCCGGGCGCCTGGTGCGCCGCCAACGGCGTCACGCCGCCGCCCGGGTCGTTCATCGACGACCTCGGCCGCAACTGGGTGGAGGAGTGGCCGCGATACGTCGCGGCCCAGACGGGCGCGCCCGCGCCCCACGGCGCGCCGTCCGCGCCGCCCCCGCACGGCGGACCGCCCGGCGCGGGTCCGCAGCCGCCGCCCGGGGCTCCCGGGGCCTGGCCGCCGCCCTCCTCGCCGCCTCCTGGGGGCCGGCGCTGATGTCGTCCCCCGGTACCGACGCGAACGCGCGGACGGGCGACCGGGACGGCGGCGCGGCCGACGTGCTCCGCAAGATCGGGGCCGGCGCGGCCAACGTCGCCGTCAAGGAACCCGGCCGCTTCTTCGCCCTCTGCCTGGACACGTGCCGGGCGATGTTCATGTGGCCGTTCCAGTGGCGGGAGTTCATCCAGCAGGCCTGGTTCATCGTCTCGGTCACCGTGATCCCGACGATGCTGGTCGCCATCCCCTTCGGCGGCATCCTGTCGCTGCAGGTCGGCGGGCTGATCCGGCAGCTGGGCGCCCAGTCGTTCACCGGCGCGACCGCGGTGGTGGCGATCGTGCGGGAGGCCAGCCCGCTGGTCACCTCGCTGCTGGTGGCGGGCGCGGCGGGCTCGGCCATGTGCGCCGACATCGGCTCCCGCAAGATCCGCGAGGAGATCGACGCGATGGAGGTGCTCGGCATCAACCCGCTGCACCGCCTCGTGGTGCCGCGCATGCTGGCCTGCGCGTTCGTGGCGCTGTTCCTCAACGGGCTGGTGTCGGTGGTCGGCCTGGTCGGCGGCTACACGTTCAACGTGCTGCTGCAGGACGGCACGCCGGGCGCCTACCTCGCCTCGTTCAACGCCATCGCGCAGCTGCCCGACCTGGTCCAGGCCGAGGTCAAGGCGTTCGTGTTCGGCGTCACCGCCGGGCTGGTCGCCGCGTACAAGGGGCTGAACGCCAAGGGCGGCCCGAAGGGCGTGGGCGACGCGGTCAACCAGACCGTCGTGATCACGTTCATGCTGCTGTTCCTGGAGAACTTCCTGATCTCCACCCTGTACTTCCAGTTCGTCCCGCAGAAGGGCATGTGAGGCATGGCGAACGAGCGTGCGGGCGCCGGACTGCGAAGCGCGACGAGCCCGGCCCGTGAGCAGCGCGACGGAGCGCAGCCATGAGCGCCGCGCCGGGCAGGACGGGGCGGGCCGTCGTCCGGGTGGTCAACCGCCCGCTGGAGCGGCTGGACGACTTCGGACACCAGCTGTCGTTCTACGCGCGGGCGTTCGCGTGGGTGTTCCGGGTGCTGCGCCGCTACCGCACCGAGGTGCTGCGGCTGCTCGCCGAGGTCAGCCTCGGCACCGGCGGACTCGCGGTGATCGGCGGCAGCGTGGTGATCGTCGGCTTCATGACGTTCTTCACCGGCAGCCAGGTCGGCCTGCAGGGCTACAACTCGCTGAACCAGATCGGCACCGCCGCGTTCACCGGGTTCGTCGCGTCCTACTTCAACACGCGCGAGATCGCCCCGCTGGTGTCGGCGCTGGCGCTGTCGGCGACGGTGGGCTGCGGGTTCACCGCCCAGCTCGGCGCGATGCGGATCTCCGACGAGATCGACGCGCTGGAGGTCATGGCCGTCCCGTCGATGCCGTTCCTGGTGACGACGCGGCTGCTGGCCGGGATGATCGCGGTGATCCCGCTGTACATCGTGGGCCTGCTGGCCTCCTACGGCGCCACCCGGCTGATCGTGACGCTGTTCTACGAGCAGTCCACCGGCACCTACGACCACTATTTCCACTTGTTCCTGCCGCCGTACGACATCCTGTGGTCGTTCGGCAAAGTGATCATCTTCGCGATGCTGGTGATGCTGATCCACTGCTACTACGGCTACAACGCCAGCGGTGGTCCGGCCGGCGTCGGCGTGGCGGTGGGCCGCGCCGTGCGCACGAGCATC
Source organism: Actinomadura viridilutea (assembly GCA_003001795.1). Taxonomy (GTDB): domain Bacteria; phylum Actinomycetota; class Actinomycetes; order Streptosporangiales; family Streptosporangiaceae; genus Spirillospora; species Spirillospora viridilutea. Next base: position 170,675 of record PVNI01000012.1, read on the forward strand.
GTCGTCATCAACGTGGCGGACCTGCTGCTCGGCATGGCGATCTGGGGCGCCACCACGACCGTGCGGATCGCGGGGTGAGGCGGCGATGACGAACCTTCCGCAGAGCCCGTCGCGCCCGTTCGGCGGCCTGTCGCAAAAGATCCGCCACCGGCTGCTCGGGCTGTCCATGGTGCTGGTGATCGCCCTGCTGGTGGCGCTGACCGTGGCGCTGTTCAACAAGGCGCTCACCCCCGTCGTCCGGGTGAAGGTGGACGCCGAGCGGGCCGGGCTGCAGCTGCTGCCCCGCTCCGACGTCAAGGTCCGCGGGCTGATCGTGGGAGAGGTGCGCGGCACCCGCGCCACCGCCGACGGCGCGATCCTCGACCTGGCGATCGACCCGGACAAGGCGAAGCTGATCCCGCGCAACGTGCAGGCGCGGCTGCTGCCCAAGACGCTGTTCGGCGAGAAGTACGTCGACCTGCAGATCCCGGCGCAGCCGGGGCCGATGGGGCTGCGGCCCGGCCAGGTGATCCCGCAGGACCGCTCGCAGGCGGCGGTGGAGATCGACCAGGTGCTCGACAACCTGCTGCCGCTGCTGGAGGCGGTGCCGCCGGCCAAGCTCAACGCCGCGCTGAACGCGCTGGCGACCGCGCTGCAGGGCCGCGGCGACCAGATCGGCCGCAACCTGGAGCAGGCCGACGCGCTGCTCAAGAAGATCAACCCGGAGCTCGGCACGCTGGTGTACGACCTGCGGGCCCTGGCCGACACCGCCGACGTCTACGACCAGGCCGCGCCGGACCTGCTGCGGACGCTGCGCAACCTCAACGTCACCAGCGACACGGTCACCGAGAAGCGGGCCACGATCGAGGACCTGATCCCGCAGATCACCGGGTTCGCCGACAAGGGCGACCGGTTCATGCGCGTCAACGGCCCCAAGATCATCGGGGTCAACATCGCCAACCGGGACGGGCTGGCGCTGATCGCCCGGTACTCGCCCGAGCTGCCGTGCGTGACCGAGGGGCTCATGAAGCTCCAGCCGCGGGCCGAGGAGGCGGGCGGCGGCCGCACCCCGACGTTCAACCTCACCATCGAGATCGTCAAGCCGCGGCCCGCGTACAAGTACCCGCTGGACCTGCCGGAGGCCAAGGACTACCGGGGGCCGCGCTGCTACGGCCTGCCCAACCCCAAGGTCCCGTTCCCCGACTACATGGCGCTGGACGGCACCCAGGACGACCTGTGGTGGAAGGACGCCCACGACCCGAACGAGCCGCTGCCGCCGGGCCACGGCAGCCGCGGCCGGGCCGTCTCGGGCGTGCTGGTCGACCCGGGCACGCGGATGAGCGGCACCGAGCAGGTCAAGGCCGTGGTGGGCCCGCTCACCCGGACCCCGTCCGACCAGGTCCCCGACGTGGCCGCGCTGCTGTTCGGGCCGCTGCTGGACGGATCGGTGGTGGAGGTCAAGTGAGCGCCGTGGAACGCGGAGGAGGGCGTGGCCGTGGGTAAGACGACCAGCGCCGCGATCAAGCTGGGGATCTTCGTGGTCCTCACCTCCCTGGCGACCGGCGTGCTGGCGATGACGATCGCCAACGTGCGGTTCGGCGACACCCGCACCTACAAGGCGGTGTTCTCGGACGCGACCGGGCTGCTGGCCAACGACGACGTGCGGATCGCCGGGGTGCGCGTCGGACAGGTCGAGGACGTCCGGCTGTACCACGACCGCCTGGACGGCGGGAAGACGAAGGCGCTCGTCACGTTCAGCGTGCAGCGCGAGGGCCCGCTGCGGGCCGGGCTGCCGGAGTCGACCGGGGTGCAGCTGCGCTACCGCAACCTGATGGGGCAGCGGTACCTGTCGCTCAGCCAGGAGCAGCCGGGCCAGGTGAACGGCTACCTGCGGCCGGGCGCGATCATCCCCGACAGCAGGACCGAGGAGGCCCTCGACCTGACCGCGCTGTTCAACGGGTTCCGCCCGCTGTTCCGCGCGCTGGAGCCGCAGGACGTCAACAAGCTGGCGTTCGAGATCGTCCAGGTCCTGCAGGGCGAGGCCGGCACCGTCAACAGCCTGCTGGCGCACCTGGCGTCCCTGACCGACACGCTGGCCGACCGGGACCGCGTGATCGGCGAAGTGATCACCAACCTGAACAACGTGCTGGGCGCCGTCGAGTCCCGGCACACCGAGATCAACAAGCTGATCGTCGACCTGCGCGCGCTGGTCGGCGGGGTGGCGTCGGACCGCGAGGCGATCTTCGAGTCGGTGGAGGCGCTCAACGGGCTGAGCGAGACCACCGCGGCGCTGCTCAAGGACGCGCGCCCCGACGTGCGCGACGACATCGCCGGGCTGCGCCGGCTGACCGCGACCCTCTACGCCAACGAGAAGGACCTGGACAAGGCGCTCAAGCGGACCCCGGACCGGATGGAGAAGCTGGTCCACATCTCCTCCTACGGGTCCTGGTTCAACATGTACCTCTGCGGCCTCGACGCGCGGGTGCGGCTGCCGGGCGGCCCGGTCTACCAGACCCCGGCGATCGTGAACGAGAACGCGAGGTGCAAGTAGATGAGGATCCCGTTCCGGGAGCGCAACCCGGTCCCCATCGCGCTCACCGCGTTCGCGGCCATCGCCGGCGCGCTGCTGGTGGCGCTGAACCTGGAGAACCTGCCGCTGGTCAACGGGCAGCGCACCTACACCGCGGACTTCGCCGAGGCGGCCGGGCTCAAGGCGGACGAGGAGGTGCGCATCGCCGGGGTCAAGGTCGGCAAGGTGACCGGGCTGGAGCTGGCCGGCGACCACGTCAAGGTCACCTTCCGGGTGGACGACGAGGTGCGCCTGGGCTGGAAGACCCAGGCCGCCATCAAGATCAAGACGGTGCTGGGCGCGCACTACCTGGAGCTGAAGCCGGACGGCGGCGGGCGGCTGAAGCACATCCCGCGCGAGCGCACCAGCACCCCGTTCGAGGTCGTCCCGGCGATCGGCGAGCTGAGCCGGCGCGTCGAGCAGATCGACACGGCCCAGCTGGCCAAGTCGTTCGACGTGCTGTCGGACACCTTCCAGAACTCCCCCGACGAGATCCGCGCCGCGCTGCAGGGGCTGCGGCGGCTGTCGCACACGGTGGCGTCCCGCGACGACGAGCTGCACGAGCTGGCCGACCGCGCCAAGGACGTCTCGCGGCTGCTGGCCGACCGCAACCAGGACTTCGTGCGGCTGCTGCGGGACGGCGACCAGATCCTGCGCGAGGTGCAGGCCCGCCGCGCGGTGATCCACCAGCTGCTGGTCAACACGGTGGCGCTGACCCAGCAGGTCAACGCGCTGATCAAGGAGAACGAGGCGCAGCTGAAGCCGATGCTGGAGAACCTGGAGCGGGTGAACCGGATCCTGCTGCGCAACCAGGAGAACCTGGACCGCATGATCAAGCTGTTCGCCCCGTTCACCCGGCAGTTCGCCGACGTCACCGGGTCCGGCCGCTGGTTCGACGCCTACCTGCAGAACATCCTCCCGATCCCGGCGTCCATCCAGGCCCCCTCGTCCGGCGGCGGGACGCAGGACGGCGCGGGCGCGCGGAGCGGCACCGGGCAGCGGCAGAACGGAGGTCGGACAGGGCAGTCAGGCGACCGGCAGGGCAACAGCGTGTTGCCGTTCCTCCCGTGAGTCTCCCGTGAGCGAGCAGCAGGCAGGCATCCGTGCGTAACCAAGGAACCATCCTCCGCCTCGGCGGCGCCGTCCTCGCCGCCGCCGTGCTGGCGGCCGTGCTCGTGGCGGTGCTGCGGGAGCCCGAGCAGAAGCACCTGACGGCCTACTTCACCCGGACCGTCGGTCTGTACCCCGGCGCCGACGTGCGGATCCTCGGCATCCCCGTCGGGAAGGTCACCGAGGTCACCCCGGTCGGCGGCTCGGTGCGGGTGAAGATGCGCTACGAGGCCAAGTACAAGGTGCCCGCCGACGTCCAGGCCGTCATCGTCAACCAGACGATCGTGGCCGACCGGTACGTCCAGCTCACCCCCGTCTACAAGGGCGGCCCGGTGCTGGCCGACGGGGCGACGCTGGCGGTCAACCGCACCCAGGTCCCGGTCGAGGTCGACCAGGTCGGCTCCAGCCTCAACGAGCTGTCCAAGGCGCTCGGCCCGCAGGGCGCCAACTCCGAGGGGGCCCTGTCGCGGCTGCTGCAGGTCGGCGCGGACACCCTGCAGGGCCAGGGCGAGGACATCCGGCAGACCATCACCGACACGTCCGAGCTGCTGAGCACGCTGAGCGAGGACCGCGAGGACGTGGCGCAGACCATCGAGAACCTGCGGATCATCACCCGCGCGCTCAAGGACAACGACGCGCAGGTCCAGCAGTTCAACCGCCACCTCAGCAGCGTGTCGGCGCAGCTGGCGGCCGAGAAGGAGGAGCTGAGCGCGGCGCTGAACGCCCTCGGCCCGACGCTGCGCAACGTGCAGCGGTTCGTCAAGGAGAACCGCAAGGAGCTGTCGGACAACGTGCGGCAGCTCGCGCAGATCACCGGCGTGCTGGTCAAGGAGAAGGAGGCGCTGGCCGAGCTGCTCACCACCGCGCCGCTGGCCATCAACAACCTGGGCCGCGCCTACGACCCGATCAGCGGCACCATCCACAACCGGGTGAACTTCGTGCAGTTCGAGAACCTGGCCGACTGGGTGTGCTCGCTGGCGTACTCGGTGGGCACCCCCGCCAAGCAGTGCCTGGACTTCGTCACCCCCTACAACGGCATCGGCAAGGCGCTCACCGGGCTCAGCCTGGACCTGTCCTGGATCACCGCGCTGACCACCCACTACGACCCCGAGCCGATCCCGCCGGACGCCTACGGGCCCAACGCGGGCGCGGGCTCGGCCGCGAGCGCGTCGACCAAGTCGTCCAAGTCGGCCAAGTCGTCTAAGGCGGGGAAGGCCGGCCGCGACGCCGGCGGCCGGGACGCCGACGCGGCGGGCGCCCGGCAGAACACCAGGCCGAAGGACTTCACGGCACTGCTGCCAGGAGGTGGCCGATGATCAGGCGGCGAGCCGGTGAGCGCGCGCGGCGCCGCGGCGGACGGACGGCGGCCGCGGCCGCCCGGCGGCTGGGAGCGGTGACGCTGGCGGCCGCGACCGTGCTGTCGGGCTGCTCGTTCCGCGGCGTGGACTCGCTCCCGCTGCCCGGCGGCCCGGACCTGGGCTCCGACCCCAAGACCATCAAGATCGAGTTCGCCAACGTGCTGGACCTGGTGCCGCAGTCGGTGGTGAAGGTCAACGACGTGTCGGTCGGCAAGGTCGAGAAGGTGGACCTGGCGGGCGGGCCCGGCGGCTGGTACGCCGTGGTCACCGCCAAGGTGCGCCGGGACGTGCGGCTGCCCGACAACGCCGTCGCCTCGATCAACCAGACCAGCCTGCTGGGGGAGAAGTTCGTGGCGCTGTCCGCCCCGACCAGCGAGCCGCCGCGCGGCGAGCTGGGGTCGGGCGACGTCATCCCGCTGTCGCGCACCCGGCAGGGCACCGAGGTCGAGACGGTGCTGTCGGCGATGTCGATGCTGCTCAACAACGGCGGCCTGGAACAGATCTCCACGATCACCCATGAGCTGAACGCGGCGATGAGCGGCCGCGAGCCGCAGATCCGGTCGGTGCTCAACCGGGTGAACACCTTCGTCGGCACCCTGGACCGCAACCGCGCCGCGATCACCCGGGCGCTGGACAGCATCGACCGGCTGACCGCCAAGCTGTCGGCCGAGCGGCGCACGATCACCGACACCGCCGACCGCACCGGCCCGGCCATCGAGATCCTGCGCCGCAACCGCGCCGACCTGACCAAGATGCTGGTCAGCCTGGACAAGCTCAGCCGCACCACCACCGACGTGGTCAACAAGTCGCACGCCGAGCTGGTGGCCAACCTGCGCGACCTCGACACGATCCTGCGCGAGCTCAACAAGGCGGGCGAGAACCTGCCCAAGTCGCTGGAGAGCCTGCTGACGTTCCCGTTCCCGCCCACGTTCGGCAACGTCATCCGGGGCGACTACGGCAACGTGCGGCTCACCGTCGACCTGGACCTGGAGAACCTCGCCCGCAACCTGTTCGGCGGCACCGAGCTGGAGGCGCTCGTGGGCAGCGGCCGACGGATGCGCGACATGCTCACCGTCCCGAACGTGACGCTGCCGCAGACGCCGCTCGGCGTGCTGCCGCAGACGCCCGGCGGCGGCCTGCCGGGGCTCGCTCCGCAGGGCGGCCAGAACGGCCAGTCCGGCGGCGGCCGGAGCCGACCGGGCGCGATGGCGCCGCACCGCGATCTGGAGACGCTGATGACGGGGGGCCTGTCGTGATCCTCAAACCGGGCGTCAAGATCCAGCTGCTGGTCTTCGCGGTCATCACCGTGATCGGCGTGTACGTGGTGTCGGTCGACTACATCCGGCTGGGCCGCGAGGTCTTCAACCGGCAGTACACCGCCTACGTCGACCTCACCGACTCCGGCGGCGTGTTCACCGGCGCCGAGGTGACCTACCGCGGCGTGCCGGTCGGCCGGGTCGGCCCGATCCAGCTCACCCGGGACGGCATCCGCGTCCGGCTGGACCTCGAACGGGGCCGCCCCATCCCCCGCGACGGGCTGATCGCCGTGGTGGCCAACCGCTCCGCGGTCGGCGAGCAGTACATCGACCTGCAGCCTTCCCGGGACGGCCGCCCCTACCTCCACGAGTACGTCGACGGCAAGCCGTACACGATCCCGCGGCAGAACACCCGGCTGCCGGTGTCCACCGCCGAGCTGCTGCGCAACGTCAACACGCTGATCGACCGCAACAACCTCAAGCCGGAGAACCTGCGCACCATCGTCGACGAGCTGGACAAGGCGTTCTCCGGCACGTCCGCCGACCTGCAGCGGATCCTCGACGACACCGACCGGCTGCTCAAGACCGCCGACAAGGCGTACCCGGCCACCAAGGAGCTGCTCGACAACAGCCGCACCGTGCTGGACACCCAGCGCCGCCAGGGCGCCGACATCCGGGCCTTCGCGCGCAACCTCAACGAGCTGACCGGCCAGCTGCGCCGCGACGACCCGGCGCTGCGCTCCACCGTCGACGCCGCGCCGTCCGCGGTCGGCCAGCTCGACGCCACGGTCGACACCCTGGCGCCCACCCTGCCGGTGCTGCTCGCCAACATGACCAGCACCGGGCAGGTCATCGCGTCCCGGCAGGACGGTCTGCGGTCGCTGTTCATCCTGTACCCGATCACCGTGGCCGGGGCGTTCACCGTGACGCCGGGCGACGGCACCCAGCACCTCGGCATGGCCCTCAACATCAACGCGCCGGCGCCGTGCACCAAGGGCTACGAGAAGACGCCGCGCCGCTGGCCGCAGTTCACCGGCCCCAAGGAGCCGCCGCTGAACGCCGGGTGCAAGGACGCCCCCGACTCGGGCAAGGCCGTCCGCGGGGCGCGCAACTTCCCCAAGGAGGCCATCCGCCCGTACCCGAAGGTCCCCGAGGGCGCCACCGACGGCGCCGGGTTCCCGCCCGGCGGCGCGGACGGCTCCGGAGAAGGGGCGCGCAAGGCGTCCGGGGACGAGAAGACGGACGAGCCGAAGCGGGCCGCGAGCGACGGCGACGACGCCGTCCAGCCCCAGACCGCCACCGTCTCCGTCCCGCTCGGCCCCACCCGCGTGGAATTGGCCGGGTACGATCCATCGACCGGATGGGTCTACGGGCCGGACGGCAAGCGCTACGGCATGGGCTGGACGGGCGGCCAGGAGCGGCTGCTGGGCGACGCGTCCTGGAAGATGCTTCTGCTGGGCCCGCTGGGGTTGAACTGACGACTGCGGCCGGGCTGCTCCCGCCGAGGCCGATCCCTGTGAAGGAGGCGACGCGATGAGGTACGGCGCGACCAGCGCGATCGACGCCGAGGCGTCGCGCGGGCGCCGGACCGTCCTGACCGTGCTCGGTGTGCTGGCCGTCGGGCTCGCCGTGGCGGTGGGGGTGTTCGGCTACCGGTACTGGAAGGCGGAGGAGGAGGAACGGCAGCGCGCCGCCGCCGTCCAGGCCGCCCGGCAGACCGCGGTGAACCTGGCCAGCCTCGACTACCGCGACGTCCAGAAGGGCGTCGACCGGGTGCTGGCCGGGATGACCGGCGAGGTCCGCAACCAGTGGGCCACCCAGGCCAAGACCATCGTCGACACGGCCACCAAGGCGCAGACCATGTCGCAGGTGCAGCAGGTGCGCGCCGGGGTGGTCTCGATGGACGGCGACTCGGCGGAGGTGATCGTGGCGATCACCGCGACCGTCACCAACCCGAAGGTGCCCCAGGGCTCCCCCCGGTACTACCGCTTCTCGATGGATATGACCCGCACCGACGGGCGCTGGCTCGTCTCGAACCTCGGACTTGTCCCATGACGACGCTCGGACGCAGGAAGCGCGACGCCGCCGCGAAGAAGGCCGAGAAGGCCAGGCGGCGCGCCGAGGAGGCCGCCCGCAAGGCCCGCGAGGCCGCCGAGGCCGCCGAACGCGCGGCCCGCGAGGCGGCCGAGGCGGAGGCCGAGCGGGCCGCCGTCGAGGGCGAGGACGAGGCCGCGCCAGCCTCCGCGGACGACTCCACGACCGAGAGCCGGTCAAAGTCCACGGCCGAGGCGAAGGACGGGGCCGAGGCCCCCGCCGCCGAAAAGCCCGAGACCGCCGACGATGACGACGGCGACGGCTCTCAGGAAGCGGCCACCGACGAGAAGACTGAGGAGCCCGAGCCCACCCTCACCAAAACGGAGGATGACGCCGCCGACGAGGACGGCGAGCAGCGCGACCAGGACGAAGCCTCCGACGAGGACGAACACGACGAGGACGAAGAGGACGAGCCTGAGCGCGCCCCCGGGCGGCTGAGGCGGCTCGCCGGCGCCGTCGCGTCCGCCGGCGCCCTCGGGTACACGCTGATCGCCGTCAACGTCGCGCTGGTGGCGGGGCTGGTGTGGCTGGTGGTGGCCGTGCACCGGGCCGACGGGCGAGAGGCGGCCGCCGACCAGGTGAAGTTCGCGGCGTCGCGGGCGGCCGAGGACCTGTCGTCGTACGACTTCCGGACGATCGACGCCGACCTCAAGCGGGCCGCCGGGCAGACCACCGGCCGGTTCAAGTCCCAGTTCCAGCAGCTGACCGCGTCGGTGCGGACGTCGGCGACCCGGCAGCAGGCGGTGGTCGAGGGAACCGCGGTCAAGACGGCCGTGGAGAGCGTCGACGGCGACCGCGCCATCGCGCTCGTCTACCTCAACCAGCAGACCGCCAAGGGCAGCAGCGGGCAGCGCACGCCGAGCCAGTTCGCGATGCGGCTGGTCATGCGCAAGGTCGGGGACCGCTGGCTGGTGTCGGAGCTGCACATGCTCTGACCCCGGCCACGCCCCGCAACGCGCCCGCCGCGCCACCGCGACGGAGCTTCCCCGCCGGCGAGGGGCGGCACCCTCGGTCCTCGGGCACACGCAGGAGTCGCCGGCGCCCTGAAGTCGTGCTCGCGAGGCGGCTCGGACCCCTCCTGAACATCCTCGATCTGGAGTGGCTCACCGGCCTCGTTGCTGGCCGCACACGGACGCGCCTCCGACGGACTTTCTCCCTCTGGCGATCGGGTCGGCGCGCGCTCGGTCCGCGGGCACACGAGGAGTCGCCGGTGTCGCGGAGTTATGAGCAGCGTGCTCGTGACGCGGCTCGTACGCCTCCCAGGCACCCTCGACTTGGTGCGGCTCGCCGTGCCCGGCATGTCCGGTCGCGCCCCCCACAGAGGTTCCCCGGTGGCGATGGGGCGGCGCGCTTGGTCCTCGGCGCAGGCCGCTGGACCTGAGGGGCGTGTTCGGGAGGCGGGTTGGGTGCCTCCTGGGCGCCTCGGCCTGGGGATGGTCACCAACCCCCTGTGAGCTGGGAGGACGGTGCGGTCGCGGTGCTCGGCGGGACGGGCCTGTGCGGCCGGCGGTGTGCCGAGGTGTGCCCTCTGGGGCGCCGATTTGCTCTTGCTCGTGCTGGGTGGTTTGCTTGAGCGCCGGTCAGGGCCCGAGGCGGGCGTGCACCCCTGGGGCTACCTCGCGGTAGGGGGGCCGAATCCTAAACTATGGCCTTCCTCACTGCAGGTCAGAGCCCGAAAAGTCCAAGTCCGCTCTTGACTCGCGGCCGCTGAGGAGCGATGCTCCATGGCAACTGTGATGCATACAGAGGCGCTAGACTTGCATGCAGTGTAGTGGTCGGCTACACTGCCCCTTTGCGCTGCCCTCTGACTATCCATGTGTTGAACACCCCCGTCGTGCCCGTCCCGGGTGGTCTGCTCGGGTGTCGGCACCTGGATCGTCTGGCGTGCGCGTCATCTGTTACGCCGCGAGCCCTCGGAAGGACCACTCTTGGCAGCCTCGCGCAACGCCTCGAATACCGCAACCGGTCCGCACCGCGTCTCCTTCGCGCGCATCAAGGAGCCGCTGGAAGTCCCGGACCTCCTCGCGCTGCAGACCAACTCGTTCGACTGGCTGCTGGGCAACGAGAGGTGGAAGGCCCGGGTCGAGGCGGCTCGGCAGGCCGGGCGTAAGGACGTCCCGACTCAGTCGGGTCTGGAGGAGATCTTCGAGGAGAT
>PVNI01000013.1 GCA_003001795.1 Actinomadura viridilutea
TGTAGTTGTGGTTGAGCATCCTGGCCTCCTCCTGAGCCAGGACGACAACCCGCCGCGCGCGGTCGGTGAACCTCTCGAACATCTCGTCGCTCCTCACAGAGCGGTTGGGCAGTGTCCGGAATGTCCGGACCTGTCCTTCCGCATGCTAGCCCGCCCCGAGGAGGCCGCCCGGTGCAGTCCCACCAGGAGACGTTCCCCAGCTAAGCGCTGTTCATCCTCATCCAACTACCGCGACGGCGCGCGATGTTCCCTCTACGCCTCAAGCGAACGAGGGCTTTCCGCAGGTCGGCGCGGCCTTCTGCGAGGACGCGCCGCATCCGCGGTGTTCGCCGCACCGGCCTTGTCCGGGGGCGCCGTCAATACCCGACAAGGCCGTCATCCGCAAGCCCGCACCGCCCATGGCGGCATGTCTCCTTCACCGAGGGGTCTGGAGGCTCCGGACGCCTCGAAGGGAGACGCCGACTTCCCTGCCGCCCTGGTGCAGAGCGCGCACTATGTAGGACGCTCACGCCCTGCCCGGACGTGACACCCAGTCTGCCGGGAGACACCGACATCCGTGCACTCGGCGGTAAGCGGACCCCACCGAGCCGGATGCACCTCACCAATGTAGGCGAGCCGCGCCCCTGTCCCGGGCTGCCGCTGAAGCCGTCGGCGAGCCGCCTCCCAGCTCCCCTCAGCGCCCCCACGACCTGGGGGTGCCCCGGGAGGCCCGAGACCGGCCCCGCTCGGACGTGAGCGCCAGTCCTCCACGACGCCCTGCTCCGTGCGGTGCGCCTCGACACCGGCGACATCGGCGTCCTGGCCGACCCGACGGGCCCCGCCCGACGGTGAGAGCGGGCCCACCAGATCAGGACGACCTGACGCGCGGGAAAGGCGGCCGGCCCGGACTGCGGCTGGAAGCCCTTGCGCACGGACCGACGGCCGCGCGAACGCACCGAGCAGAACGCCGCACATGTCCTCACGGCCCATCGCAGCTGGGCCCGAGGATCGACCCAGGCGTCCGAGGCCGCCCCCTCGGGAAGACCTCATCCGCACGGAAGCGCCGAGCCACCGAGCAAGCCGCCCTTCACTTGCAGCCCCCACACCGGAGATACCGGCAGTTCAGCGCCCCGAATACCCCGGCCTGGAGGTGAGCCGAACTCACCGCGCAGGCCCCCTACACATGCAAGGGGCAGCCGGGCCTGAGCTGCCACTGGAGGCCCTTACGCGCGACCTCCTGCGACGGCCGCCAGCACTCCCTCTCAGGACGTCCTACGCGCCTACAGCGCCCCTCAGGCATCGATCGCCGACGCAAGCGGCACGAAGGCGACATGGTCATGACCGCGGGGTCGGCCGTGGATCCGTCCGCGACGTGCACCACTCCTTCCTGGGGGCCGAATCGTCCGCGGCTCGGGCAGTCACCTGTTCTACCGCCTGCCCGCGCCTCGGGGATCGCTCCGGACGCTCGAGGACAGATCCCGCCTGGAGGTGAGCGGAACTCACCGCGCAGGCCACCTTCACGTGCAAGGGGCGGCCGGGCCTGAGCTGCCGCTAGAGGCCCTTACGCCCGACCTCATGCGAACGATCCGCCGGCACTCTCTCTCAGGATGTCCTACGCGCCCACAGCGGCCCTCAGCGACGCCATCGCCGACCCAAGCGGCACGAAGGCGACATGGTCAGGCTGCGGGGTCGGTCGTGGAGTCCGTCCGCGACGTGCACCGCACCTTCTCGGAGGCCGAACAGGGTGGCCGCCCGCGGCTCGGGCAATCGCCTTCTACCGCCTGCTCGCCCCTCGGGGACCGCTCCGGACGCCCCGAGGTCGGCCCGCTCGGACGTGAGCGCCAGTCCTCCACGACGCCCTGCTCCGTGCGGTGCGCCTCGACACCGGCGACATCGGCGTCCGGGCCGACCCGACGGGTCTCGCCCAACGGTGAGAGCGGGCTCACCGGACAGGACGGCCTGGCGCGCGGGAAAGGCGGCCGGGCCCGGACTGCGACTGGAAGCCCTGCGCATGGACCTCCCGGCGACTGCGCGGACGCACCGAGCAGCACGCCACGACACGCCCGCATCGGCCCATCGCAGCCGGGCCCGAGGATCGCCTCGGACGTCCCGACGACGGTCCTTCGGGAAGGACCTCACCCGGACGTGAGCGCCGACCCACCGAGCAAAGCCGCCCTCCACTTGCAGCGCGCCCCACACCGGAGATACCGGCGTTCAGGTCGTCCCGAATGACCTGAGGACGGCCCCCGCCCGAAGGTGAGCGGAACTCACCGGACAGGACGCCTCGCCCCGTCGCGGCGATCCTTCACATGAGCCGCAACGGGGTCCGGGGATCGCCCCCGGGAGACACCAAAGACGGGCCACCCGCGGAGGTGAGCGCAACTCACCGAGCAGGGTGGCCCGCCCGGACGGACGAACGGGCTCAGTTGGCCGCCTCGTACTGCTCGATCACATTCTGCGGGATGCGGCCGCGCTCATTGACCTTGATGCCATTGCGCTTGGCCCACGCGCGGATCTCGGCGCTGCGCTCGCGGCTCGAGGCGCCGCGCTGCCGGCGGCCGCCCCGGCGGACGGTGCCCGCCTTGCGGCCCTTCTCGACGAACGGCTGCAGGGAATCCCGCAGCTTCTTAGCGTTGGCGCTACTGAGATCGATCTCGTACGAGGCGCCATCGATCGAGAACTGCACGGTCTCGTCCGCCTCGCCACCGTCGAGGTCGTCGACGAGAAGCACCTGAACCTTCTGTGCCATGGAGACAGACCTTTCAGCTGGAGCAAACTGCATTCGGTTGACAAACATATACCGCCATGCTTGCCGATGACAATTCAACACTCGCGATGAAGTTTGCTTGCCCCTCGGTAACTCTTCGTAATCACGAGGGGCGAAACCGGGTCGGCGGCCCCTTAGCCCCGGCCCCGGCCGGGGCCCGAGGAGGGCCTGGCGTGGCGGAATTGTCCGGCCCCTGGAGCCGGGTCACGATTTCGGCGTGACCGAGATCACGCCGCCCGGACCGCCGGGACGATCATGCATTGGGCGGGGTTTCCGGGCCGGCGGCTTTCGGGACGACCCGCCGCGCCTGCGGAAATGAGGGTCCGGCTCACCTTAACGGGGAGGGCGGCGGCGTCCCCCGGCGACCCCGATTAAGCCCGACGTAACGGCACTAACCACACGGGCCGAGGGAATGCCGCGGCGGCCGCACCCCCTGTGACGTCGGTGTTGGCGCCGGACCGGAGCCGCCGATGTCGATAGATTCCGGCCGGGAGCGGCGCCGCGAAATCCTTTGCCGTCGCCCGGCGCACGCCTCGACTTCCCGGCGCCGCACCGCCGGTCGACCGTGACCGCACCACACCGATAACAGCGGATAAGCGAGCAATGCCGTCACGCGGTGGAGCGCTTCACCCGGCGAACGGACATCGTTAGGAGCGCCGCCTGCGCCGCGTCATCGTGCCTCTGCGCGGCGACGCGCCGACGGGAGCATACGGCACCGGCACCTCCGGCGGCATGTCCGGTACCGCCGGCCCGAGCACGCCGATCACAGCGGGTAATCACCGGGCGGTCATCCGCCCGATCCAGCGTTGAGACCTCCGCAAGTCTTTACTCTTTGTTCCCGCTGTTGGGAGGCGGCGACGGTCCGCGTGCTCCGGGAACCTTACCGACGGCGCACTGGATGCGCGCGGCCGGTGACTCGCCGCGGCCGCTTCGCATCCGGGCCGCCCGTACTGGCGTTGTTGTTTAGGCGCCGCCGGCACCATCGGGCGCCGCCCGCCCCACCGGACGCCTTTCGTCGCTGCAAGCGCCGTGTTGTGCCGCCAGTGGCGCGGTCTAACGCGCGTCCGCCATCTCCCTGTATGCCGAAGGATCTGCCTGGCATCTCCTGCGATCCGATGCCGCATGGCCTCGCAAAGCCCCTTCTCGCACCAGTTGACGACCACGGTACGACCGGATCCGGCTGCTGTCTTGTGGACGACGCACAGAGCCGGGCGCCGCGCGTTCTGTCCTCTCTGATCGCACCTGCCGACAATGGGGGCCTCATGGACACCCCGCGCCGATCCCTCGCGGTTCTCAACGGTTCCGCGGCCGTATGGGCTCGACCATCGGCGTTCGACCGCCGACATAAGGCCGCACGCGCGGGCGTGGAGCGCGGAACGCTCGCCCCACCCGACAGAATCTCATTCTAGGAATGGGCGGCCGTCATAAGAGGTCGAGCGGGTCGACGGCGCCGGCAAAGGGGCGGTTCTCAGGGGCAATCGCCCAGGAGAGAGCCGGGCCGCCCGTGAGCGCTCGGGCGGCCGCCGTTAGGGCCTATGAGGCGGGCATGGTCGAAAGCGCCCGCCGCTTCCTCTCGCGCCGGGGCTCCCCATGGGCTCAAGAAGAGCGGCGCGAAGCACGGGACGGAGTGCGAGCCGCTCAGCCCTCCTGAGCCCCGGCCGGCGCGACGGGGCGTTTCACCACGACCGTTCCCGCGAAACGGTCGTGCAGGGCTCTGCGCCGCGCGCCCTGTTCCAGGCGCGACTCGTATATCGCCGCCGCGTTCGCCACCCAGAACAGGCCCGCGACCACTCCGAACACGGGCACGGGGCGGATCGCGACGGGCAGGCAGTAGGTGACGGTCCGCAGGAGGCACCGCAGGGCCCCGGGGCGCGTCCTGTCCGTCGCCGGACGTCCCGGGTCCTCGCGGACGACTTCGATGCCCGCGAAACGCTTGCCCAGCGTGCGCCCCCACAACGAGAGCTGGATCCACTCGTAGACCAGGAGGAGACCCGCCACGAGCGGCGGGGCGACCGTCTCCAGGTGCAGGCCGGGGAAGCCTTCCCGGAGCACCATGACCACGGGAAGGCCCACGATGAGCGTGTCGACGATGCGCGCGACCAGCCGTTGCGCCGGTTCGGCGGGTTCCGGAGCCGCCTCGCCGCCCCGTGCGGGGAGAGGGTCGGCGCCGGGAACGTCCTGCGACGCCGCCACGGCGGGCTACCCCTCGTAGCCCGAGTGGCCGGGGTACTCCAGGGTCTGGCCGGTGTAGCCGCCCGCCTCGTCGGAGTATCCGGAGTACTCGGCGCGCTCGTCGATGACCAGCGTCCCGGAGAAGCGGTCGTGCAGGGCCTGGTGCAGCGGCTGGTCCCAGATCGCCCACAGGTGGGCCATCAAGGTGCCGATCCAGACCAGCAGCATCCCGTAAGCGAAGTAGTCCCACACCATGACGGCCAGCACGAGGAAGAAGAAGACCCCGAGCTGGTAGCCGATGTGCATGACCCCGGCGCGCCAGATGGCCTGCGTCATCGTCAGGCGCTCGCCCGCAGGCCGCGCCTGCACCACTCCGAGGTGGAGAATGCGCTTGCCGAGCGTCCGTCCCCACAGGGAGAGCTGGATCGCCTCATAGAGGAAGGGCAGCACCGCAAGGACGGAGAACAGGGTGAAGATGATGGGCCAGTTCCAGATGCCGCCCTCGCTGGTGGCCTTGCTCCCGGAGGTGTCGAGGCCGATGATGCCGACGGTGATGGGCACGACCAGCGCGAAGCCGAAAACGGCGACGAGCGCGTTGTCGATGATGCGCGCCCCGGCCCTGCGGAGGATCGGCGCGAGAGGAAGGCCCGCGGCGTCGTCGTAGCCGCCCGCGTCGTACGCCTGGACGGAGGGCTGCTGCCATTGCTGATGCCACTGCTGCTGGGGAGCCACCCCACCCTGCCACAGCGACCCCTGGGAGGGCTGCTGCCATTGCGGGGAGCCGTACGACGGTCCGCCCTGATACGGCGGGCCCGGGGGCTGCCGCGGATACTGCCGTCCGCGGTGGGGGGAGTCGGTCATCGGTCAGTCCTCCAGGCGAAGCAACATCCGGGTATTGCCCAACGTATTCGGCTTGACCCGGTCGAGGTCCAGGAACTCGGCCACGCCTTCGTCGTAGGAACGGAGAAGCTCTTCGTACACCTCGCGCGACACCGGCGTTCCCAGGATCGGCTCGAAGCCGTGCCGGGCGAAGAACTCCACTTCGAAGGTCAGGCAGAACACCCTTCGTACTCCGAGTTCCCGCGCGGTGTCGAGAAGCCGTTCGACGATGCGGTGCCCGATGCCGCGTCCCACGTATTCCTTGTCCACGGCGACCGAGCGCACCTCGGCCAGGTCTTCCCACATCACGTGCAGGGCGCCGCAGCCCACGACGCGCCCCCCGCGCCCCCGTGAGCCCTCTCGGCCCTCCGGCGCCGCCGCCTGGACGTCCTCGGCCACCCAGAACTCCTGGACGTCCTCATAGAGCGTCACCGTGGACCTGGCGAGCATCCGCGGCCCTGACCCGGCGTACATGTCGATGAGCCGCCGGATGTGCGGCACGTCGGCGGTGCGGGCCCGCCTGATCACGACTTCCACAAACAGGCGACATTATCGGACCGGAAGCGGTCACCTGTGGCCGGTCGGTCACCTTCGGCCGTCGGCGCGTCACGCCGATGGGACACAAGGGCCGACGGGGCGACGCGCCGGACGCGAGGGCACGGACGCCCCGCGGACGCCGCCGCGCCAACAAAGGCGACAGAAAGTGAAATAGCGCACACGGATGTGATCGCACAAGCCCGCTAGCACGGCGATCGCCCGCGCGCGTTACATCTGAGCGCCGATGAGCCCTCTGCGATTTCGCATGTTCTGGTTGGCAGGGAACGAGCGCTCCGTTAGTCTCCTGCGCTGACATCGGCCCCCGTGATCGGTTGGCCGAACCGCCGAGTCCCGTGGGGCCGCATCCGCCGCCCCGCAGGAACCGGGGACCCGCGATCGGACGGTTCCGGGACGACTCCAGAGCCATGCCGACCTGGGGTGAATCCGCACGGTGCGGACGCTCCGCACGTGCGCGGAAGGGCAGGCTCCGGCCCGAACCCGTCAGCTCACCCGGTAGGCGGACGAGGAGAGGAGAGTTCGTGGAGCCCTCGCGCCCCGCATCCCGTTCGCTCGTGCGGCGCGCCGCGCGCGTCGCCTTCCGTCCCGGCCGCGGAGCCGCCGCGGTGACCGGTGCGCTCGCCGCCGTCTCCCTCGTCGCGGCCGCGCCCGCCCCCGCCGCGCACGCCGACCCCGAGCCGTCCACCAAGGAGCTGCGCGACCAGGCGACCGAGCTCGCCGACCAGCTGGAGCGGCTCACCGAGCAGTACAACGGCCTGCGCGTCAAGCTGAAGCAGTCGCAGCGCGCCGCCAAGGTCGCCGGCGAGAACGCCAAGCGCCGGCAGAAGGAGCTGGAGGAGGTCCGCGCCAAGGTCGGCCGGCTGGCGGCCACCAGCTACATGCAGGGCGGCGCCGACCCCACGGTCTCGTTCCTGGCCGCCCAGAACCCGCAGGCGCTGCTCGACCAGGCCGCCACGCTGCATTACTTCGCCACCCAGGACGGCACCAAGGTGCAGGGCCTGATGCAGGCCATGCAGGCGGCCGAGCGCGCCCGCAAGGCCGCCGAGGAGCGGGCCAAGCAGGTGGAGCAGCTGCGGTCCCAGCTGGAGGAGCAGCGCAAGAAGGTCACCGCGGCGTACGAGAAGGTCCGCGGCAAGCTCGTCAAGCGGGACCCCACGCAGCTGGTCAAGCTGCCCGTGGTCGGCACCGGCAAGGCCGCCCAGGCGCTGCGGTACGCGATGACGAAGATCGGCAAGCCGTACGTGTGGGGCGCCGCCGGGCCGAACGCCTTCGACTGCTCGGGCCTGGTGATGTGGGCCTACCGGCAGGTGGGCATCAGCCTGCCGCACTACACCGGCAGCCAGTGGAACGCCGGCACGCACGTGCCCCGCGACCAGCTGCAGCCCGGCGACCTGGTGTTCTTCTACTCCGACCTGCACCACGTGGGCCTGTACGTGGGCAACGGCAAGATGCTGCACGCGCCGCGGACCGGTGACGTGGTGAAGATCGCTCCGATGGCCGGCCGCCCGTACGCCGGCGCCGTCCGGGTCGCCTGAGCCGAGCCGCCCGCGGCGATGGCGCCGGACGCGCACGGCCTCGCACGCTCGGGCGCGCACGCCCGTCGTCGGAGGCGCACGGATCCACCGCGACGGCGGACCGGGCCGGCGTCCTCCCGACGGGCGTGCGCACTGCCCGCGGGGACCGGACCACGTCCGCGGCGACGCCCTCCCGCAGGGACGCGCCTGCGGAGCGCCGACGTCGCCGCGCGGGGTCGGACGGTGGTCGCCGATGCTCGGTCAGAGCTGCCGCGCCGTCACCCGCCGGGGGGCGGGCGAAGGGCGCGCCCCTAGATGAGCTGGCGCCGGGCCGCCCAGACCACGGCCTCGATCGGCGTGTTGACCTCCAGCCGGTCGCAGATGTTCCGCAACCGGCGGCGCAGGGTCCGGGCGCTCAGCTCCAGTTTGCGTGCCGCCACGTCCGCGGTGACACCGCTGGCGATCTGGGCGAGAAGCTTGATCTCCTCCTCGCTGAGACGCAGCTCGTCGGTGCCACGACGTGCGATGGTGGCCTGTTCCACTCCGTCCTCCCTCGTCCGTGGTGATGACCGCGGGGATGCAGCCGTCCGCTGCACAGGCACGGGCGGGCCTCGATCTGTACGCGTCGGGTTGCCGGGTCCGGGGCGGGGGGCCGGACCGAGATCATCGGTGTCCCTTGCCGTCTGGCGCGCTTGGCCGGAGGTGGCCGATGGGCCGATTGCTCGGCGCCGAACGGGAACCCCGGGTAACGATTCACTCGTTAGGCCGACCGGACGCGGATGCGCCTTCCATCGCGTCGGGCGCGCTCACGACGTCGTGGCGGGCTTGCGGGGGAGCGCGTCGTGCACGGGACGGGTTCTGGCCGCTGGTCACGTCAACCCATCCCTCCTCGTCCGATCCGCCCCTACCATCGAGGGCGATGATCGTGAATCGTTTCAAGGCACGCTTCGGCTCGGAACGCTAGGCGGCCGGATCCGGCCCGTCAAGCGTGCAATGAGTACGTTGTGTGGTCTTGCGACTACGGTCCGCGACCGACTTCGCGGGGGCATGGTCCGGACAACTCGATAACCTGCGAAAACAAGTCCGGGGTCGACGAGGAGAGAGTTGCCTCAAAGCAGTATCCGGGAAGTCGCGAGGCGCGCCGGGGTCTCAGTTGGGACCGTTTCGAATGTCCTAAACCGGCCAGACCTCGTGGCCGAAGCCACCCGTAACCGTGTACGCGCAGCCATCGAGGAACTCGGCTTCGTACGCAACGAGTCCGCCCGGCGGCTGCGCCAGGGCCGCGGCCTCGGGCCGGACGACCCCCGCCTCCGGCCGTTCGGCGTCGTCGTCGAGGACCTGGCCAACCCGTACGCCACGGACGTCGCCCGCGGCGCCGAACAGGCCCTCAACGCGGCGGGCCGCGACGTCCTGTGGCTCACCAACGACAACTCCGCCGCCAAGGAGCGCCGCTGCCTGGAGCTGCTGGAGCAGCAGCACGCCGCCGGCGTGCTCATCACCCCGGTGGGGCTCGGCGCGTCCGGCATCACCCGGCTGCGCGCGGCGGGCATGGCGGTGGTGCTGCTCGACCACACCGGGCCGGGCGTGTGCTCGGTGCGGGTCGACCACGCCGCGGGCGGGGCCGTCGCCGCCCGGCACCTGATCGGTCTGGGCCGCGAGCGGGTCGCGTTCGTCACCGGGAACCCGCATCCGCAGCCGTGCCAGGACCGGCTGGACGGCGCCGCCCGCGCCCTCGCAGGCGCGGGCCTGGCGCCGCCGGTCACGCTGGCGCAGGCGACGCTGACGCCGAAGGAGGGCGGCGCCGCGGCCCGCCGCCTGCTCGCGCTGGACCCGGTCCCGACCGGCGTGTTCTGCGCCAACGACCTGCTGGCCGTCGGGCTGGTCAACGAGCTGGTGCGGCGGGGGGTGCGGGTGCCCGAGGACGTGGCGGTGGTCGGCTACGACGACATCGAGCTGGCCGCCAGCGCCGCGGTCCCGCTCACCACGATCCGCCAGCCCCGGCAGGAGCTCGGCCGGGCC
The DNA here is from genome assembly GCA_003001795.1 of Actinomadura viridilutea. Lineage (GTDB taxonomy): Bacteria > Actinomycetota > Actinomycetes > Streptosporangiales > Streptosporangiaceae > Spirillospora > Spirillospora viridilutea. The sequence continues at coordinate 9,886 of PVNI01000013.1, forward strand.
GCCGCCGAGCTGGCCCTCGCCGAGGCGGCCGAGGCCGGCGCCGGCGCGCACCGGCACCGCGAGATCGTCCTGACGCCGGAGCTGGTCGTCCGCGAGTCCGCCTAGCCGCGGGCGCGGCGGCGCCGCTCGGCCCGCGGCGCCGCCGCCCGGGTCACTGGGGCTTGACCAGCGGGAACAGGATGGTCTCGCGGATGTTCTTGCCGGTGAACGCCATGACCATCCGGTCGATGCCGACGCCGACGCCGCCGGTCGGCGGCATCGCGTACTCCAGCGCGCGCAGGAAGTCCTCGTCCAGCTGCATGGCCTCCGGGTCGCCGCCGGCCGCCAGCAGCGACTGCTCGGTGAGGCGGCGGCGCTGCTCGATCGGGTCGATGAGCTCCGAGTAGGCGGTGCCCAGCTCGGTGCCGAACCCGATGAGGTCCCACTTCTCGGTCAGCAGCGGCTCCTCGCGGTGCTGCCGGGTCAGCGGCGAGGTCTCCAGCGGGTAGTCCATGACGAACGTCGGCTGGATCAGCGTGTGCTCGACCAGCTCCTCGAAGATCTCCTGGACGAGCTTGCCCTGCCCCCACTTGGGGTCCCAGGCGATGCCGCGCGCGTCGGCGTACTTGCGGACCTGCTCCAGCGGCGTGTGCGGGGTGACCTCCTCGCCGAGCGCCTCCGACACGGCGCCGTACAGGGTGATCCGCGGCCACTCGGCCAGGCCGAGGTCGATCTCCTGGCCGTCGCGCACCACCACGGTCGTGCCCAGCGCGGCCTCCACGCAGCGCTGGTACATGCGCTGGGTGAGGTCGGCCATGTCGTTGTAGTCGAGGTAGGTCCCGTACGCCTCGAGCATCGTGAACTCGGGGTTGTGCGTGGAGTCCGCGCCCTCGTTGCGGAAGTTGCGGTTGATCTCGAAGACCTTCTCGATGCCGCCGACGACGAGCCGCTTGAGGTACAGCTCGATCGCGATCCGCAGGTACAGGTCCATGTCGTAGGCGTTGATGTGCGTCACGAACGGACGCGCCGCCGCCCCGCCGTGGATCGGCTGCAGCATCGGGGTCTCGACTTCGAGGTACCCCTCCTCGTGCCAGAAGTCGCGGGCCGCGCGCACGGTGTCGCTGCGCAGCCGGGCCATGCGCCGCGCCTCGTCGTTGACGATCAGGTCGACGTAGCGCAGCCGCACCCGGGCCTCGGGGTCGGTCAGGCCGACGTGCTTCTCCGGCAGCGGCCGCAGGCACTTGGCGGTGATCTGGAACCGGTCGGCCATCACCGACAGCTCCCCGCGCCGCGAGGTGACGACCTCGCCCTCCACGCCGATGTGGTCGCCGAGGTCGATCTCGCGCTTCCAGAAGTCCAGCTGCTCCTGCCCGACGTTGGCGAGCGACAGCATGATCTGCAGGTCGCCCGAGCCGTCGCGGATGGTGGCGAAGCACAGTTTGCCGGTGTTGCGGATGAGCATGACGCGTCCGGCGACGCCGACCCTGTCGCCGGTCTCGGTGCCCGGCTCCAGGTCGGGGTATTTCTCCCGGATCTCGGCGATGGTCGCGGTGCGCGGGAAGTTGACCGGGTAGGGGTCGATGCCGTTGGCGCGGAGCCGTTCCAGCTTCTCCCGGCGCACCCGCATCTGCTCGGGGAGCTCCTCCCACGAGACGTCGGCGGATCCGGGGCGCTCGCCCGTCCTGGGCGAAGGGTCGTAGGTCGCGTCACTCACGGCTCAAGGCTATCGACCCACGTCGGTGGCTTGTGCCGTCGAGACCGCCGTTGCCTCCCGGCCCCGTCCACGATCACGTCTCGGACGGGTCGGCGGGCCCTCCGCAGAGGGCACGCAGAGGGCGCGCCCCGGGCCGTCGAGAGGCGGCCCGAGGCGGCTCCGCGACGGACGTCAGGCGGTGTTGCGCTCGTAGATGAGGCGCAGGCCGATGAGGGTGAGCCAGGGCTCGTAGACGTCGATGCAGCGGGCCTCCTCCAGCACCAGCGGCGCCAGGCCGCCCGTGGCGATCACCGTCACGTCGGCGGGGTCGGGGGCCAGCTCCTCGGCCATGCGCTCGACGATCCCGTCGATCTGCCCGGCGAAGCCGAAGATGATGCCCGACTGCAGGGCCTCCACGGTGTTCTTGCCGATGACGTTGCGCGGCCGCACCACCTCGATCTTGTGCAGCTGGGCGCCGCGCGCCGACAGCGCGTCGATGGAGATCTCGATGCCGGGGGCGATGGCGCCGCCCACGTACTCGCCCTTGGCCGACACCGCGTCGAACGTGGTGGCGGTGCCGAAGTCGACGACGATCGCCGGTCCGCCGTGGGTGTGCGCGGCGGCCAGCGCGTTGACGATGCGGTCCGCGCCGACCTCCTTGGGGTTGTCCATGCGGACCGGCACGCCGGTCTTCACCCCCGGCTCCACGATCACCGCGGGCACGTCGCCGTAGTAGCGCCGGCACATCTCCCGCATCTCGTGGAGGACGGACGGGACGGTCGAGCACAGCGCGATGCCGCTGATGTCGGTCTCGGCCAGCAGCGGGCTCTGCTGCACGAGGCCCTGCAGGACCACGGCGATCTCGTCGGCGGTGCGCCGCGGATCGGTGTTGATCCTCCAGTGCTCGATCACCTCGGTGCCCTCGAACAGGCCGAGGACGGTGTGGGTGTTGCCGACGTCGATGGTGAGCAGCATCAGGTCCCCGCTGATCAGGTGAAGTCAAGGCCGATGTCGAACACGCGCGCCGAGTGGGTCAGCGCACCAACGGAAAGGTAGTCCACACCGGTCACGGCGACGTCTCGGGCCCGGTCCAGGGTGAGCCCGCCGCTGGCCTCCAGTTCGGCGCGCCCGTCCACCAGGCGGACCGCCTCGGCCATGTCGGCGGTGCTCATGTTGTCGAGCAGGATCGATTCGGCGCCCGCCGCGAGCGCCTCGCGGACCTGGTCCAGGGTGTCGCACTCCACCTGGATGTGCAGGGACGGGTAGACGTCCCGGATCGCCGCGTACGCCCGGGTGATCGAGCCCGCCGCGGCCACGTGGTTGTCCTTGATCAGCGCGGAGTCGTGCAGGCCCATCCGGTGGTTGACGCCGCCGCCGCAGCGCACCGCGTACTTCTGGAGGGCGCGCAGGCCGGGCAGGGTCTTGCGGGTGTCGCGGATCCTGGCCTTGGTGCCGGCCACCGCGTCCACCCAGGCGCGGGTCGCGGTGGCGATGCCGGACAGGTGGCACAGCAGGTTGAGGGCGGTGCGTTCGGCGCGCAGCAGCGCGCGGGTGGGGCCGTGCGCCGACAGCAGCACCTGCCCGGCGGTCACCCGGTCCCCGTCGGCGACCCGGGCCCGGTGCTCCACGCCGAGCAGCTCCAGGACGACCTCGGCCACGGGGATTCCGGCGACGACGCCGTCCTCGCGGGCGGTGAAGTCGCCGGACGCGGTGTCGTCCGGCGCGAACACGGGCTCGCTGGTGACGTCGCTGTCCCCGTCCTCGGCCAGCGCCGTGCGCACCAGGTTTTCCACAGCCTGTGGATCGAGCCCGGCGTCGCCCAGCCGAGCCTCCAGTTCCGGCGTCATCGCGTGGTCTTCCCTTCGTAGATGGTGGTGAGGCCGCCGTCGGCGAGGCGGGTGACGAGGTGGCCGCGCCAGGCGCCGTCGTCGCGGTCGGGGTGGTCCTCGCGCCAGTGGCTGCCGCGGGTCTCGCGGCGCAGCCGCGCCGCGGCGACGATCGCCGAGGCCACGGTGAGCAGGTTCGTCGCCTCCCACGCCGCCGCGCACGGCTCGGGCGCGCCGGCGCGGTCGCGCGCGGCCTCCGCGGCGAGGCGGTCGAGTCCGCGGGCCGCAGCGGCCAGGCCGTCGGCGGTGCGGAGCACCCCGGCGTACGCGGTCATGATCCGCTGGATCTCGCCGCGCGCCCGCGGTCCGACCAGGCCCTGCCCGGCCGGCGCGGGCTGCGGGTCTCCGGCGCGCCGTCCGGCCCAGTCGTCGGCGGACAGGTCGGCGGGCAGCGCGGCGGCGATGCGCTCGGCGAACACCAGCCCCTCCAGCAGCGAGTTGGAGGCCAGCCGGTTGGCGCCGTGCACGCCGGTGCAGGCCACCTCGCCGCACGCGTACAGGCCGGGCACGGAGGTGCGGCCGTACAGGTCCGTCCGCACGCCTCCGCTCGCGTAGTGGGCGGCCGGGACCACCGGGATCGGCTCGGTCACCGGGTCGATGCCGTGGTCGCGGCAGGTCGCCAGGATCGTGGGGAAGCGCCGCTCCCAGGTGCGCGCGCCCAGGTGCCGCCCGTCCAGCAGCATGTGCGGCGCCCCGGTCTCCCTCATCCGGATCATGATGCCCTTGGCGACGACGTCGCGGGGCGCCAGCTCGGCCAGCTCGTGCCGTCCGAGCATGAACCGCTCGCCCGCGGCGTCGACGAGGTGGGCGCCCTCGCCGCGGACGGCCTCGGAGATCAGCGGCTGCTGCCCGCGCGCGCCGTCGCCCAGCCACAGCACGGTCGGGTGGAACTGGACGAACTCCAGGTCGGCGACCTCGGCCCCGGCGCGCAGCGCCAGCGCCACGCCGTCGCCCGTGGACACCGCGGGGTTGGTGGTGGCGGAGAAGACCTGGCCGAGCCCCCCGGTCGCGAGCACCACGGCGCGGGCCCGCACCGCGCCGACGCCGCCCGGCTGCCCCTCGCCCATGACGTGCAGGGTGACCCCGGCGGCGCGGCCGGAGGCGTCTTTGATCAGGTCGAGGACGAGGGCGTGCTCGACCACCTCGACGTCGGCGTCCTTGAGCGCGGCCCGCAGCGCCCGGCTGATCTCGGCACCGGTGGCGTCGCCGCCCGCGTGCGCGATGCGGCGACGGCGGTGGCCGCCCTCCCTGGTCAGCGCGATGCTCCCGTCGGGGGCGCGGTCGAACTCGGCGCCGAGGTCGATCAGCCGCCGCACCGCGTCCGGCCCCTCGGTGACCAGCACCCGCACGGCCGTCTCGTCGCACAGCCCGACGCCCGCGGCGAGGGTGTCGGCCAGGTGCTCGGCGGGGTCGTCGTCGGCGGCCAGGGCCGCGGCGATGCCGCCCTGGGCCCACCGCGTCGAGCCGGCGTCCAGCAGCGCCTTGGTGACCAGCAGCACCCGTCCGTGCGGACGGCAGCGCAGCGCGGCGACGAGCCCGGCGATGCCGGACCCGACCACCACCACGTCCGTGTCGACGGTCCACCCGGGCGGCGGGGCGGCGAGCAGCCGAGGGATCATGCCCCCTCCTCTGGATCGGTTCTCGTCATTGTGACACTAACCCGATCCGCCCCTGACGCCCGGGTCGGCGCTTCCGTTCGGCCAGGCGGTCTCAGGGGGACGCCGCACCGCCCGATCCGGCGCCGTGGGCCGCCTCAGCCGTGGACGAGGTCCCCGCGCGTCTGGGAGGAGCCGGGGACGGGCTCGGCCGGGTCGTCCCCCAGAGAAATGATCTTGTTGTCGCGGTCGACGTGGACGACGGTCGGCCGGAACGACCGGGCCTCCTCGTCGGTCATCGCCGCGTAGCTGATGATGATCACCAGGTCGCCGGGCTGGACCAGCCGGGCCGCGGCGCCGTTCACGCCGATCACGCCCGAGCCGCGCTCCCCCGGGATCAGGTAGGTCTCCAGGCGGGCGCCGTTGTCGATGTCGACGATCTGCACCTGCTCGCCGGGCAGCAGGTCGGCGGCGTCCATGAGGTCCTGGTCGACGGTGAGCGACCCGACGTAGTGCAGATCCGCCTGGGTCACGGTGGCACGGTGGATCTTCGACTTGAACATCGTCCGGAACATCAGGACTCCTCGCCGAACCGCAGCGGGACGTTGTCGATCAGATGGGTGGTGCCGACGCGCCCCGCCACCGCGAGCACGGCCGGACCGGTGTGGGCGTCGTCGATCTCGGTGAACGTGGCCGGGTCGACCAGGACCAGGTAGTCGAGCGCGAGCGGCGGGTCGGCCGCGGCGGCCTTGTCGAGCACGGCCCGGGCGGCGCGCACCACGGCCGACGGCCCGCCCGCCGCGGCGTCCGCGCCCGCCTGCAGCGCCTGCGACAGCGCCAGCGCGGTGCGCCGCTCGGCGGGGGACAGGTAGCGGTTGCGGCTGGACAGCGCCAGCCCGTCGAACTCCCGGACGGTCGGCGCGGCCACGATCTCGACCGGCACGTCCAGGTCGGCCGCCATCCGGCGGATCAACGCGAGCTGCTGGGCGTCCTTCTCGCCGAACACCGCCACGTCGGGCCGCACGAGGTTGAACAGCTTCAGCACCACCGTGAGGACCCCGTCGAAGTGCCCGGGACGGGCCGCGCCCTCCACGACGCGCCCCATCGGACCGGAGTCGACCCGCACCAGCGGCTCGGACGGGTACATGACCTCGCGGGTGGGGGCGAAGACGATGTCCACGCCCTCGGCCGCGCACGCCTCGACGTCGGCGGCGAACGTGCGCGGGTAGCGGTCGAAGTCCTCGTTCGGGCCGAACTGCAGCGGGTTGACGAAGATGCTCACCGCCACCGTGTCGGCCAGCTCGCGGGCCCGCCGGATCAGCGACCGGTGCCCCTCGTGCAGCGCCCCCATCGTGGGGACGAGCGCGAGCCGCCCGGTCACGCCGCCTCGGACGGCCGCCAGTTCGTCGCGCGTCTTGGCGATGACGGGAGTCACGCCGCGCCCTCCGCCGGTCCGGCGCCGGTTGCCCCGCACATGCACGTCCCTCCTTGTTCGATCGGGCCAGGGCGGTTCAGTCGGCCGTTCCGTCGGCCGTTCGGTCGGCCAGGACGCCGAGCAGCCGTTCGGCGTCCTCGGGCTTGAGCATCCCGGCGGCCAGGGCGCGGTCGGCGGTGAGCCGGGCCAGCGCCACGTAGGCGCGGCGGCTCTCCGGCGACACGCGGCCCAGCTCGTCGACGTGCGCCCGCACCGTGCCCGCGTCGCCGCGGGCGACCGGGCCGGTCAGGCCGTTGATGCCCAGGCGCAGCGCGTTGTCCAGGGCGGCGCCGAGCAGCGGCCCGAGCATGCGCCCCGGTTCCGGCGCCCCCGCCGCGCGCAGCAGGTCCATCGCCTCGACCACGAGGGTGACCAGGTGGTTGGCGCCGCCGGCGAGGGCGGCGTGGTAGAGCGGACGGCGCTCCTCGGGGATCCACACGGGCTCGCCGCCCATCTCCACCACCAGCGCCTCGGCCACGGGGCGCAGCGGTTCGGGCGCGGTGACGCCGAACGAGATGCCGGTCAGCCGGTTGAGGTCGTCGGGACGTCCGGTGAACGTCATGACCGGGTGCAGCGCCAGCGGCAGGCCCCCGGCGCGGGTGAGGGGCGCCAGGACGCCGGTGCCGAACCGTCCGCTGGTGTGCGCCAGGAGCTTGCCCTCGACCGGGACGTCGGTGGCGGCCAGTCCCTCGGCGAGCTCGGGCAGCACGTCGTCCGGGACGGTCAGCAGCACCAGGTCGGCGGCCGCGACCGTCTCCTGCGGGGTGGTGACGACGGCGCCGGGCAGGCGCTCCTCGGTGCGCCGCCGGGACGCCTCGGACACCGCCGCCGCCGCGACGACGCGGTGTCCGGCGCGGGCGAGCGCGGCGCCCAGGGCGCTGCCGACCCGGCCGGGACCGAGCACGCCGACCGCCAGGCGGGCGGGACGGTCCTCGGGCCGCCCCACGGGGCCCGAAGGGCCGTTCCCGGGCGCGCCGGAAGGCGGCGTGACGCGTGAGTCCATGGGTTCGTTCCAGTCCTCGGCTAGGTACCGGACGTGCGCGACCCAGCGTACCCGCGCGGCGAGCGCGATGAGCCGCCGGGCCGGACACCCTCCGCACCCCTCCTCAATGACGGTACGTGAACAATCACACCACTCAGAGCTACATCCTGGACGGCTCCCGGCCGGCTGAACCCGGACCGGCCCCACCTGTCCGCAGACGGACGGCGGGGCCGGTCGGGCGGGTGTTCCTCGGTGTCGCTCCGGTCGTCAGTCGTCGACCAGGGCCTCCACGACGGACGCCTTGGCGGCGCGGCGGGCGGGCAGCACGGCGGCCAGCATCCCGGCCGCCGCCGCCAGCAGCACGAACACCGCGATCCTCGCGTACGGCAGCGAGAAGACGACGTCCTCGGCCATCGCGGTGATCGACGCCCAGCCGAACGCGACCCCGAGGGCCACCCCGGTGCCCGCGCCGATCAGCGCCATGATCAGGGCCTCCACCGACAGCATCCGGCGCAGCTGGCGCCGGGTGACGCCGAGCGCCCGCAGCAGCGCCGACTCGCGGGTGCGCTCGACCACCGACAGCGTCAGCGTGTTGGCGATGCCGAACAGCGCGATGAGGATCGCCAGCCCGAGCAGCGCGCCGAAGATGACCAGCATCATGTCGATGGCCTTGGTGTACTGCTTCTTGATCTCGGCGGCGGAGGTGACCCGGACCGTCGGATACGGCTTGGCGGCGGCCTCCACGGCGGCGCGCGCCCCCTCCCCGGCGGCGCCGGAGCGCGCGTTCACGAAGATGACCGAGGGGTCCCGGGCGCCGAAGTACCGGGTGAAGTCGGCCTCGGTCACCAGGAGCGGCGGCACCGGGCCCTCCATCCCGGTCGTGCCGACGACCTTCAGCTCCAGCGGCCCGCGCGGGGTCCGCACCCGGACGGTCGAACCGATCCGCAGCTTCCAGTAGCGGGCCACCGGGTCCGCGACCGCCACCGTGCCGGGCCGCAGGTCCTCCAGCGAGCCGCTGGTGAACTCCGGTTTGACGACGGTGCCGAGCGAGGACGCGGTGAGCGCGCCGACGCTCTCCCTCCTGTCGCCCCGCCCGGACGACTCGACCCGGGCCTCGACGTGGCGCATCTCGGTGACGGCGGCGACCTGCGGCAGCGCGCGCAGCCGGTCGGCCAGCTCCCGCGGGAGGAACTGCTCGTCGGAGCCGCCCCACTGGGTCGTCAGCTGGTAGTCCACGGGGAACTCCTCCGCCAGCTGCTCGTCCGCGGTGGCTTTGACGCTGGCGGCGAGCACCGCGAACATCGTCATCAGGCCGACGCCGATGGTCAGCGCGATCGTCGTGGTGGCGGTGCGCCGCGGGGAGCGCCGCGCGTTCTGCACGGCGAGCCGTCCGGGCACCCCCGCCAGGCGGGCGGGGACCGCGCCCGCGACCCGGCCCAGCGGCCGCACCAGGGCCGGCATCAGCGCGATCACCGCCAGGAACACCAGTCCGCCGCCGGCGGCCACCGTGAACAGCGCGGACTCGCCCTTGTCCAGGACCATCGCGCCGTACCAGGCGACGGCCAGCCCGGGCAGCCCGGACAGCGCCGCGACGGTCCACCGCGCCCAGCCGAGCCGGAACCGGCCGCCGCCGGGTTCGAGGTCGGCGCGCAGCGCGGACACGGGCGAGACGCGCGTGGCGGCACGGGCGGGCAGCAGCGCCGACAGCACCGTGACGAGCACGCCGACCAGCAGGCCGACGGCGATCGTGCGCGGCGCGAGCGTCAGCCCGTAGGTGGGGATGTCGGCGTCGGGCCCGCCGAACACCGCCAGGGCGCCCGCGCCGAGGCCGAGGCCCACGGCGAGGCCGAGCACCGAGCCGATCAGCCCGACCACGGCCGACTCGGTGAGCACGCCGCCGAACAGCTGCCGCCGGGTCGCGCCCACGCAGCGCAGCAGCGCCGTCTCGCGCATCCGCTGGGCGATGAGGATCGCGAACGTGTTGTAGATCACCAGGGCCGACACCAGCACCGACACCAGCCCGAAGATCAGCAGCCCGGTTCTGATCACTTCGGTGTCGGCGCCGGCCCGCGCGGCGAGCCGCCGCCCCAGCCGCTCGCCGGTCAGCACCTCGGCGTCCGGTCCGGCGACGGCGGCGACCGCGGCCCGGTCGGCGGCGCCCGCCACGTCGATCTCCCGGAAGACGCGCTTGCCGGTCATGCGCATCGCGGTGGCGGTGTCGAAGCCGACCGCGCCGCGCATGTTCGCCTCGTCGTCGATGCCGAAGTCGAGGATGCCGACGAGGGTGAAGCGGTGCGGGCGCTGCCGGTGGTCCAGGACGGTGATCGTCTGGCCGACGGCGAACTTCTCCCGTTCGGCGGTGTCGCGGTCGAGCACGGCCTCGGCGGGGCCCGCGGGCGGCCGGCCCTCGTCCACGCCGTAGCGCAGCAGCCGTCCGGACGGCACCGAGATCCCGACGGTGGGCATGTCGCCGACGGCCTTGCCGTCCCGGCCGATCAGCGCCGCGTCCCCGCGCACCGTGCCCTGCGCGTCGGTCACGCCGGGCACGGCGCGCACGCGGCCCAGCAGGTCGGCGGGCAGCTCCCCGCCCTCCTTGGGCAGGACCGCCACGTCGACCTTGTCGGCGGAGCGGGCGAACTTCTCGTTCACGCCCGCCCGCATGCTGTCGGTCAGCACGAACGTGCCGGCGATGAACCCGACGCCGAGCGTGATGGCCAGTCCGGTGAGCAGCAGCCGCAGCTTGTGCGCGCGCAGGCCCGCCAGGGTGGTCTTGAGCACCGCTCAGCCCTCCAGCCCGTGCCGCGCGCGGAGGGACGGGCCGTCCGCGCCTCCGGTCAGCTGGGAGAGCCGGTCGAGCACGGTGTCGGGGGTGGGCTCGAACAGCTCGGAGACGATCGTCCCGTCGCGCAGGAACACGACGCGGTCGGCGTACGAGGCGGCCACCGGGTCGTGGGTGACCATCACGATCGTCTGCCCCATCTCCCGCACCGAGGCCCGCAGGAAGCCGAGCACCTCGGCGCCCGCGCGCGAGTCCAGGTTCCCGGTGGGCTCGTCCGCGAAGATCACCTCGGGCCGGGTGACGAGCGCGCGGGCGCACGCCACCCGCTGCTGCTGCCCGCCCGACAGCTGGCCCGGCCTGTGGCCGAGCCGGTCGCGCAGGCCCACGACGTCGACGACGCGGTCGAACCACGCCTTGTCGGCCTTGCGCCCGGCCAGCTCCAGCGGCAGCAGGATGTTCTGCTCGGCGGTGAGGGTCGGCAGCAGGTTGAACGCCTGGAAGATGAAACCGATGCGGTCGCGGCGCAGCAGGGTCAGCTGCCGGTCCTTCAGGGCGGTCAGATCGGTGTCCCCGAGCATGACCCGGCCGCCGCTGACGGTGTCGAGGCCGGCCAGGCAGTGCATCAGGGTGGACTTGCCGGACCCGGACGGGCCCATGATCGCGGTGAACGCGCCCCGGGCGAACGCGACGCTGACCCCGCGCAGCGCGTGCACCGCCGCGTCACCGCTGCCGTACACCTTGGACACCTCCACGGCGGTGACGGCGGGGGGAGCGGCGGCTCCGGCGGCGGGGGCCGGCCCTTCGCCGGACGTGTCGGTGGACGTGCTGGTCACGCTGGCTCCTTCGTGGACGTCGACAACGCGTTCCACGCTAGGGATCCGGCGTCCGCCAGCCATCGCCCGCGCGTTGACGATCCGGTCGGCATCGCGGCTACCGCGCGGCGCCGCGTACGACCTGAGTCGTACGCCGTCCTCCGACGGCGAGCCGATCGGGAGACCGCCGCCCCGGCGCCCCCGGCGCGCGCACGGCCGCCGCCGCGGCGATCACGACGGCGCCGGCGCGGCGATCACGACGGCGCCGGCGCGGCCGGGGAGCCCGCCGACGGCGGGGACGTCAGTCCAGGTGGCTGTTCTGGCCGCTCTTGACCAGGCCCGTCTCGTACGCGAACACCACCGCCTGGACCCGGTCGCGCAGCCCCAGCTTGGTCAGGATCCGCCCCATGTGGGTCTTGACGGTGGCCTCGGACACGTACAGCCGCCCGGCGATCTCGGAGTTGGACAGGCCGCGCGCCACCAGCAGCAGCACCTCGCGCTCCCGCTCGGTCAGCGCGTCCAGCTTCCCGCCGGCCTTCTGCTCGGCGTCCGGCAGGTGCATGGCGAACCGGTCGAGCAGCCGCCGGGTCGTGCTGGGCGCCACCACCGCGTCGCCGGAGTGCACCGCGCGGATCGCCTCGATGAGCTGCGCCGGCCCGGCGTCCTTGAGCAGGAACCCGCCGGCCCCGGCCTTGATCGCGGCGAACGCGTACTCGTCCAGGTCGAACGTGGTCAGGATGATCACCTTGGGCGGGCCCGGGTACGCGCCGGACACGATCCGCCGGGTCGTCTCGATGCCGTCCATGCGCGGCATGCGCACGTCCATGAGGACCACGTCGGCGCGCGTGGAGCGCAGCCGCTCCAGGGCCTGCGCGCCGTCCCCCGCCTCCCCGACGACCTCGATGTCCGGCTGGGCGTCGAGCACCATCTTGAAGCCCGCCCGCACCAGCTCCTGGTCGTCCACCAGCAGCACCCGCACCGGTCGCTCGTCCTCGGCCCAGTTCCCGGCCGAGGGGGCGCCTCCGGGCGACTGCGGTCCGCTCACGTCCTGACCTCCTCGCGCAACGGAATCCGTGCGGCCACCTCGAACCCGCCGCCCGGCCGCGGCCCGGCGCGCACCTCGCCCCCGTACACCGCGACGCGCTCGCGCATCCCGGCCAGGCCGTGACCGCGGCCGTCGTCGGCCGCGGCGGCGCCGCGCCCGTCGTCGGTCACCCGGATCTCCAGCGTGTCGGGGCCGTAGCTGATCCGGACGCGAGCGGTGGCCTGGGGGCCGCCGTGCTTCAGGGTATTGGTCAGCGCCTCCTGGACGATCCGGAAGACGGTCAGCTCCTGCCCCTGCGACATCGCCGGCGGCGTCCCCTCGATGTCGAGCTCCACCGGCAGCCCGGACGCGCGCACCTTCTCCACCAGGTCGGGGAGCTGGTTCACCCCCGGCTGGGGCGCGTACGCGCCCTCCTGCGGCTCCGACGCCGCGCCCTGGGGCGGCGCGGTCCCGTCGCCGCCCTCGCGCAGCACGCCCAGCAGCCGCCGCATCTCGGTCAGCGCCTGCCGTCCCGTCGCCGAGATGGCCTCCAGCGCGCGCCGCGCCCGGCCCGGGTCGGTGTCCATGGCGTACCAGGCGCCGTCCGCCTGGACGACGATCACGCTGACGTTGTGCGCCACCACGTCGTGCAGCTCCCGCGCGATGCGGGCGCGCTCGGCCGCCATCGCGATCTGCAGCTCGATGTCGCGTTCGCGTTCCAGCCGTTCGGCGCGCTCCTCCAGGGACCGCAGGTACGCGCGGCGCGTGCGCATGTGCAGCCCCAGGATCCACACTCCCAGCACGACCGCGGTCATCGCCAGGAACGAGGGCCTGAAATCGGAGAGCGAGGGCGTGTACCGCAGCGGCGCCAGCACCGCGCCGGTCTCGGCCGCGGCGAGCGCGGCCAGCCCCCAGCGGAACGACGACTCCGCCGCGACGGTGTACAGCCCCATCAGCACCGCGACGTTGGCCGGGATGATCTCCACGCCCGCCACGCATTGCACGAACGACACCAGCGCTACCGCGGCGAACGACCCGCGCGGCAGCGTGCGGCGCAGCGCCATCGGCCCCAGCAGCCCGGCCGTCAGCAGCGCGACCTGCCACGGGGCGACGAGGGGATACGTGCCGAACATGCCCGGGAGCGTCATCAGCAGCAGCGGCGAGGCGAAGAAGCAGTCCACGAGCACGCGCTGGCGCCGCATCCAGTCCCAGGCTCTGCCGACCATGCCGTCAACCCTAGGTGCGCATGTGCCGCCCCGGATCAGCCTCAAGTCGGACGTCAAGTCGGTCGCGCCGCCTCAAGGGGCTTGCCTCAAGGGGAGGGCAGCGCCGCCCGCGACGTGTCGTCGCGCGCACCGGCCGCGCCGTCGGCGGTAGCGTTCATTGAGTGGCGGCGTGGGTGAGCTGGCGCACGGCGATGGAACGGGCGCTGTACGGGGAGGGCGGCTTCTACCGGCGCGGGGAGAACCCCGCCGACCACTTCCGCACATCCGTGCACGCCTCCCCCAGGTTCGCCGAGGCGCTGGCCCGGCTGCTGCACGAGGTGGACGACGCGCTCGGCCGCCCGCCCCGGGTCGACCTGGTGGACGTGGGCGCCGGGTCCGGGCGGCTCCTGGCGGGCATCCTGGACGCCGTCGGCCCCGACCTCGCCGCCAGGCTGGCGCCCGCGGCGGTGGAGATCGCGCCGCGTCCGTCCGGCCTGCCCGACCGCATCGCCTGGCGCGGCGACCTGCCGGACGCCGTCACGGGCATGGTCATCGCGAACGAGTGGCTGGACAACGTGCCGCTCGACGTGGTGGAGCAGACCTCCTCCGGGCCGCGCACCGTGCTGGTCGACCCGGCGACCGGCGACGAGCGTCCCGGCGGCGAGCCGTCCGCCGAGGACCGCCGGTGGCTGGCGCGCTGGTGGCCGCTGCGCGAACCCGGCGACCGGGCCGAGGTGGGCCATCCGCGCTGCGGGGCGTGGGCGTCGGTCATCCGGCGGCTGCGCCGCGGCCTGGCGGTCGCCGTGGACTACTCCCACACCCGGGCGTCCCGTCCCGTCTACGGAACGCTGTGCGGCTACCGGGACGGCGCCACGGTGCCCGCCGTCCCCGACGGGTCCTGCGACATCACGGCGCACGTGGCGCTCGACGCCTGCGCGGAGGCGGGCGAGGAGGCCGGGGCGACCGCCACGCTGCTGACCACCCAGCGGGAGGCCCTGCGCGCGCTCGGCCTGACCGGGCGGCGTCCGCCGGCCGAGATGGCGCGCAGCGACCCCCGCGGGTACGTCGCGGCCCTGTGCGCGGCGGGCGAGGAGGCCGAGCTCATCGACCCGGACGGGCTCGGCGGCTTCGGCTGGCTCACCCAGGCCGTCGGGATCGACGTGCCCGCGGTGCTGGCCGAAGCCGCGTCGCTCCAGCCGCACTAGACCGCCGCGCCGGCGCGTCGCCCTGCCCGGCCCGAGCGCGCCTGCGTTACACCTCGACGTGCAGCGCCTGCAGGCCGCGCAGGACGAACCCGGGCTTCCACTTGGGCTCCTCCACCAGGCGCATGCGCGGGGCGAGCCGCAGCAGCGCGCCGAACGACTCGGCCAGCTCGATCCGCGCGAGCGGGGCGCCCAGGCAGTAGTGGATGCCCAGCCCGAACGTGATGTGCGGGTTTGGGGCGCGCCCCAGGTCGAGACGGTCGGGGTCGGGGAACACGTCCGGGTCCCGGTTGGCGGAGGCGAACTGCAGCGCGACCTCGGCGCCGCGCGGGATGGCGACCCCGCGGACCTCGATGTCCTCCAGCACCCACCGCTCGAACATGGGGGCCGGGGTGTCGTAGCGCAGCAGCTCCTCCACGGCGGACGGGACGAGCGAGTGGTCGGCGCGCAGCCGCTCCAGTTCCCCGGGGTTGCGGAACAGCGCCCACCAGGCGTTGCCCGTGGCGTTGACCGTCGCCTCGTGCCCGGCGTTGAGCAGCAGCACGCAGGTGCCGACGAGCTCGTCCTCGGTGAGCCGGTCGCCCTCGTCCACCACCTGGGCGAGCGCGCTGATCAGGTCGTCGCGCGGCGCGGCGCGCCGCTCGCGGGCCAGGCCGCGCAGGTAGTCGGAGAACTCGACCGCCGCCCGCACGGCGACGCGCTGCGCCTCCGGCGAGGGGTTCAGCTCGTACATCCCGCAGATGTCGGCCGACCAGGGGCGCAGCAGGTGCCGGTCGGACGCGGGCACGCCCAGCATCTCGGCGATCACGGTGACCGGCAGCGGCTCGGCGACCTCGGAGATCAGGTCGCCGCCGCCCTTGGCCGCGAGCGCGCCGACCAGCTCCTCGGCCAGGCCGCGGATCATGGGCCGCAGCCCCTCCACCATGCGCGCGGTGAACGCCTTGGACACCAGCCGCCGCAGCCGGGTGTGCGTCGGCGGCTCCACGTCCAGCATCCCGGCGCGGATGAGATCCCAGAACGGCTTGAGGAACTCCGGCTCGGGCTCGCGGCCGAACTCCTCGTGCGTGGCGACGTGCAGGTAGGAGCGGCCCAGCCGCCGGTCGCGCAGCAGCGCGTCCACGTCCGCGTGCCGTGTGATCACCCACTGGTCCGTGGGCTCGTGGTAGAAGACGGGCCGCTCGGCGCGCAGCCGCGCGAACACCGGGTACGGGTCCGCCACGAACTCGGGCGACCAGGGATCGTACTCCCGGTCCACTGAAGGGGCTTCGGTCATAGAACGGACCATAAGCCTCACGCTGCACAAACATCACCCCCGGGGCGGACAACGTCGCCGACTCACCCCAGCACGCCCCGGGGGCGGTCAGGAGCGGCGGGCGGCCCAGCGGGCGGGGTCGCCGGCGGCGGCGCGTGCCGCCTGGGCGCGCCGAGCGGTCGACTCGAGGATCGCCCGGGCCTCCCCGAGGTCGCGGTCGGCGGCCGCGACCCGCACCGGGCCGGGCGGCGCGTCGATGTGGACGGTGGCCAGGCCGAGCGAACGCTGCAGCGGGTTCTGGGTCAGCCGCACGCTCTGCGCCCGCGCGTGCGCGATCACATCCGTCCGGCGGCAGACGCGGCCGTGCCGGACCACGAAGATGCGGTCGTCGGTCCCGGCGCCGCTCGCCGCGCCCGCGATGCCCTTGGACGAGGCGGGCAGCAGCCGGACCGCGTCGACGTCGGCGCCCGGGAAGACCTGCGCGACCAGGTGCAGCGCCACCTGCCGGGGCGCCACGGGCAGCAGCACGGACGACAGCGCCTGGCGCTCCCCCGCGTATCCGGCGACGGTCACGTCCAGCCGCGCCCACCCGTAGGAGCGCCACAGGGACGGCTCCACGATGCTGATGGCCTGCACCCGCCCCGGCGGGACGGTCTGCATGCGCTCCTCCAGGAGCCCGGAGCGCAGCCGAATGCCGTCCGGGGAGATCGCCACGGTGAAGTCCCCGTACATCACCATGGGCGCGACCACGGCCCGCACCAGCCCGAGGAGCGCGGGGATGGTCACGGCGAGCATGCCCAGCTCCGCGTACAGGACGAGCAGCACCAGCGACACGACCAGCAGCAGGGCCGTGCCGAGGACCGGCAGCCGCAACACCAGCGAAGCGAGCAGCGTACCGCCGGAGACCCGCCACAGCGGCCGTTCGGGAGCCTCCGGGGTGTGCCCGGGGAGGCCGGCCGCGCGTGCCAGCAGCTCCGCCCGCAACTGCTGCGCGGTGCCGCGTCCCAGGTAGCGGAGGGCGATGGCGTTCTGCTCGCCCCCGGCCAGCTCCACCCGCAGTTCGGCCAGGCCGAACAGCCGCGTCACCAAGGGGCGCACCACGTCGATGGCTTGGACCCGCGACAGCGGTATCCGCCGCTTGCGCGTCCTCAGCAGCCCCGTCTCCACCACCAGGTCGTCGCCGTCCACGCGGAACCGCAGGGCCAGCCACGCCCACAGCCCCACCCCGACGGCGATGAACGCCATGGGAACGGTGACGATGACGAACCGCGCCACCGCCTTGGGAGTGAGGACGAGGACCACTCCGTCCTCGGTCTGGGTCAGCAGCAGCGGCAGCCCCAGCAGCACGAAGTAGACGCTGAGGATGACGAACATCCGCAGCGGCGCGGTCGCCCAATGCAGCCGGTGCACGCCCTCCGAGAACCGCACCGGCGGCGGTGTCGGCCCTTGATACGGCCCGCCCGGCGCTCCATACGGTCCCGGTGGCATCGGCGGCCTCGGCGGCACCGCAGGCGGCCCCTGCGGCGGCCCATAAGGCCCGGGAGGGTACGGATACCCGGGCGGACGTCCCTGCGGCGTCCCGTAGGGACCGGGCGAAGGGGGCGGTCCGTAACCGCCGGGGGCGGCGCCGTAAGGAGGATTCACAGGCCCATGCTCCGCTCTTCGCCCTTCCGCGCCAGACGGTCGCGCAGCAGGGCGGCCTCGGCGGCGGGAAGGCCGGGGATCACCGCGTCGGTGGCGGCGGCCGCGGTGTGCAGGCGCACGGTGGCGATTCCCATCCACTGCTCCAGCAGCCCGGCGGTCACGTCCACGACCTGCATCCGCCCGTACGGCACCACGACCAGGCGCTTGACGAACACGCCGTGCGTGACGAGCAGGTCGTCGCCGCGTTCGGCGTAGCCCCAGGACCGGTACGCCAGGTCGGCCACGATCCAGGCCAGCCCCAGCGAGATCAGGGCGGCCGCGCCCCACAGGGCCGCGCCTAGCGCCCCTCCGCCGCGCGCCACCAGGTACGCCCCGAGCACCGTGATCGGCACCGCCCACAGCGTCGCCGCGATCCGCCGGTGCCAGGTGTACCGCTTGGAGATCGGCGACCACGACAACCCGCCGCCGGGCTGGAACGCCTGGTCCGCCGGATACTGCGGCACACCGTTCTGGGGGACCCCGTTCTGAGGGACACCGTTCTGGGGCACGCTGTTCTGGGGGACGGCGTGGGGCGGGGCGCTCGACGGCATGCCGCCCTGCGGCGGCGGGGGCTGCATCTGCGGCGGCCCTCCTGGAGGGGCCGTCCCCGCCGCGGGCGCCTGCGGGGACGGAGGGTGCTCATGGCTGGGAATCATTGGCCCCTAGTCAATCGAAACCGCCGGGATCCCGCGAGCCGGATGCGTGGCACGATGAACGGATGAGCATCGGTGCGGACGAGCGTCGCACCGGCGGTGAACGGTGGCGGAGCGGATGACCACGGAACGCATCGTCGGGATCGGCTCGGGGGCCAAGGAACTGGCCACCGAGGACATGATCCTCAACATCGGTCCCCAGCACCCGTCCACGCACGGCGTGCTGCGGCTGCGGCTGACGCTGGACGGCGAGCGCATCGCCGCCGCCGAACCGATCGTCGGCTACATGCACCGGGGCGCGGAGAAGCTCTTCGAGGTCCGCGACTTCCGGCAGATCATCGTGCTGGCCAACCGGCACGACTGGCTGTCGGCGTTCGCCAACGAGCTCGGCGTGGTGCTGGCCGTCGAACGCATGCTGGGCATGGAGGCGCCGCCGCGGGCGGTGTGGGCGCGGACCCTGCTGGCCGAGCTGAACCGGGTGCTCAACCACCTGATGTTCCTCGGCTCCTATCCGCTGGAGGTCGGCGCCATGACGCCGATCTTCTACGCCTTCCGCGAGCGCGAGCGGCTCCAGCGGGTCATGGAGGAGGTCTCCGGCGGCCGCATGCACTACATGTTCAACCGGGTCGGCGGCCTGAAGGAGGAGCTGCCCGCCGGTTGGACGGGACG
The DNA here is from genome assembly GCA_003001795.1 of Actinomadura viridilutea. Classification (GTDB taxonomy): domain Bacteria; phylum Actinomycetota; class Actinomycetes; order Streptosporangiales; family Streptosporangiaceae; genus Spirillospora; species Spirillospora viridilutea. The sequence continues at coordinate 28,774 of PVNI01000013.1, forward strand.
GGTCCGCCGCGTCGTCGCCGACGTGCGGGCGGGCATGTCCGACATCGCCGACCTGATCATGGACAACGAGATCTTCCGGGCCCGCACCCGCGGCGTCGGCGTCCTCACCCGCGAGCAGGTCCTGCAGTACGGGGTGTCGGGCCCCGTCGCCCGCGCCAGCGGCGTCGACTTCGACCTGCGCCGCGACGAGCCCTACCTGGCCTACGGCGAGCTGGACGTGCCGGTCGTCACCCGCACCGAGGGCGACTGCCTGGCCCGCTTCGAATGCCTGCTCGGCCAGGTGTACGCCTCGCTGGACCTGGCCGACGCGTGCCTGGACCGCCTGGCCGACCTGCCGCCCGGCCCGATCAACCAGCGCCTGCCCAAGGTGCTGAAGGTGCCCGAGGGCCACACTTACGCCTGGACGGAGAACCCGCTCGGCATCAACGGCTACTACCTGGTGTCGCGCGGCGAGAAGACCCCGTGGCGGCTGAAGCTGCGGTCCGCCTCCTACAACAACGTCCAGGTGCTGTCGGAGCTGCTGCCCGGCAACCTCGTCGCCGACATGATCGCCATCCTGGGCTCGATGTTCTTCGTCGTCGGCGACATCGACAAGTAGCCGTGCGCCGAACCGGCCGCGCACGACGGCACGGAGCGCACCGGCGCGGCTCCGCCGGACCGGGCGGTCGGGCGGCTCGGTCGGCCGACTCGGGCGAGCGGGCGGGTCAGGCGCGGGTGGCGTCCGGATCGCGGTCCCGCTCGTCCGGGTCCTTGGGGACGCGGCAGGAGTACTCCAGGAAGTACGCCGCGCCCACCAGGACCGCGGCCGCCACGAAGGTGGCGATGCTGACGACGAAGTCCTCGCGCGGCGTCTGCTTGTCCAGCGAGCCCGACAGTCCCACGGCGAATCCGCCGAACACGCCGGCGAGCACCGCCGCGGCGTGCGCGCTGGCCTTGCCCAGGACCGCCATCCGCGCCACGACCAGCGGCTCGACCGGCTTGGTGCCGGGCCGCCGGCGGATGCGGCGCAGCAGGTTCACCCCGGTGAACGCCTCGCCCAGCGCCAGCAGCAGCAGGGTCGGCACCGCCGTCCACGGCAGCGGCGGGAGCGACACGTACGCGGTGTCGAGCACCGCCCAGGTGATCAGTCCGATGACGATCACCAGGGCGAGCAGGAACGTCGGACGGGAAGGTGTCATGCAGGAGGCTGAAGGGTGAGGTCGTCGCGGCGGCGCACCGCGGTCGCGGACTCCGCCTGTTTGGCCGCGGCCAGGTCGCCGACGCGTCCGTGGCCGGGCAGGAGCACGTCCGGCTCGATGTCGGCCCACGGGACGAGCACGAAGGCCCGCTCGTGCGCCCGCGGATGCGGCAGCGTCAGGTCGGGGTCGTCGGAAATGATGTTGCCGAACATCACGATGTCGATGTCCAGGGTGCGCGGGCCCCAGCGGACCTCGCGCGTGCGGCGCAGCGAGTTCTCGATGTTGAGCACCCGCTCCAGCAGGTTCTCCGGCGGCAGCCGGGTGTCGGCCACCAGCACGATGTTCAGGTAGTCGCCCTGCTCGGGGATGGTCTCCCCGGGCGGGGCGTACGGGGCGGTCTCGTAAACCGGGGAGAGCGCCACGAAGTCCAGACCCGGCGCGTCGAACAGCGCGTCGACGGCCTCCTGAAGGTTGTCCAGCCGGTCGCCGAGATTGCTGCCCAGGGAGAACACGACGCGATGCGCGACCAGCATGTGGCCGCCGGTCGCGGTGCGGTCGGGCATACGCTCGGACGCTGTCATGGACGGCTCCTCCTGATCCTCACGGCCACGTCCGTGAAGGGGTGCGCTACGGGGGCGTGCGGCTTGTGGACGGTGACCTCCACGTCGGACACCGCTTCTTCCTGCAGGCAGACCCCCGCCAGTCGGTCGGCCAGCGTCTCGATGAGGGCGACGGGCTCGCCCTCGATGACGGCGACCAGCCGGTCGGCGAGAGATCCGTAGTCGACGGTCCGGGACAGGTCATCTTCTGCCGCCGCCGGCCGCGTGTCCAGACCCAGCGTGACATCCACCACGAACTCCTGGCCCAACTCCCGCTCCGCGGGCAGCACGCCGTGCCGTCCCCGGGCGCGCAGGCCGCGCAGTTCTATCCGGTCCAGGCTCATCGCTCCTCTGGGTCGTTCATGATCGGGGATCCGTGGTGGACCAGCAGCCGCCAGCCGCCGTCGACGCGCACGAACAGGTTCGTCGCGATCATGCTGCCTCCGGCCAGAAACCCGTTCCCGGCGCCCTGCTCGGCGGTCAGGATGTTCTCCTTGCACGTCACCACGGCGTGCTCGCCGTAAACGTCGGCCTCGACGTCGGTCAGCACGAACTGGATGTACTCGGTGTTCGCCATGATCAGCGCCCAGGACCGCAGCACCTCGTCCCGGCCGCGCAGCCGCGTCCACCCCGGGTGCACGCACGTCACGCCGGACGCGTACGGCCCGTCGGCCCACACCGCCGACATGCGGTCCAGGTCGCCCGCTTCGAAGGCCGCGTAGAACTCGGCGTTGGCCTCGACCAACTCGGCGCGGTCCACCGCACGGCTCATCGCCCGCCGCCCTGCGCCGTGTCGCCCGCCGCCGCGGCGCGGATCGCGGCGGCGACGCGCACCGCGTCGGCGTTGGGGCGCACCCGGTGCACCCGCACGCACCAGGCGCCCGCGGCGGCGACCAGCGAGGACACCGCCACGGTGGCGTCGTCGCAGTCGGCGAACAGGCGCGGCGTGCCGTCCGGGCCGGCGAGCAGACGGCCGAGGAAGCGCTTGCGCGAGGCGCCCACCAGCACCGGGAAGCCGGTGTCGCGCAGCACGTCCAGGCGGGCCAGCAGCGCCCAGTTGTGCTCGGGGTGCTTGGCGAAGCCCAGCCCGGGATCCAGCACGATCATGGACGGGTCGACGCCCTCGGCCAGCACCGCGTCCACCCGGCGCAGCAGCTCCTCGCGGACCTCCCGCACGACGTCGTCGTACACGGCCCGCGTCTGCATGTCGTGGCTGTGGCCGCGCCAGTGCATCACCACGTACGGGACCCCGGCCGCCGCCACCACGCGCGGCATGGCCGGGTCGGCGAGCCCGCCGCTGACGTCGTTGACCAGCCTCGCCCCGGCGGCCACCGCGGCCTCGGCCACCTCGGCGCGCATGGTGTCGACGCTGAGCGGGACGCCCTCGGCCGCCAAAGCCTCGATCACGGGGATGACCCGGCGCAGCTCCTCGTCGCGGGACACCCGCTGCGCCCCGGGGCGGGTCGACTCGCCGCCCACGTCCACCAGGTCGGCGCCCTCGGCCATCAGGTCCAGCCCGTGCCGGACCGCCTTGTCCACGTCGAACCAGGCGCCCCCGTCGGAGAAGGAGTCCGGGGTCACGTTGACCACGCCCATGACGAGGCAGCGCCCGGGCGCGGGCAAACCGGGGACGGCGGCGTCGGTCATGTCCTCAACCCTATGCCTTGATCGCATCACCGCGGTCCGCGCCCCCGCGCCAACGGTCCGGTCACCGGGGGCGGGCGGCGCCGACGGTGCCCTCGCCCGACGCGGCGAGGGCCGTGCGGAACGTTCCCGTCAGCGGCCGAGGATCAGCCCCATGGCCTCGGCGCGCGTCTCGGGACGGTCCCGGAACGCGCCGCGCACGGCGGAGGTGACCGTCCTGGCGCCCGGCTTGCGCACGCCCCGCATGGTCATGCACAGATGCTCCGCCTCGATCACCACGATCACCCCGCGCGGCTCGAGGATGCGCATCAGGGCGTCGGCGATCTGGCTGGTCAGCCGCTCCTGCACCTGCGGCCGCCGGGCGTACACGTCCACCAGCCGCGCCAGCTTGGACAGGCCGGTGATCTGCCCCTTCTCGTTGGGCGTGTACCCGACGTGCGCCAGCCCGTGGAACGGCACGAGGTGGTGCTCGCAGGTCGAGTAGACCTCGATGTCCTTGACCAGGACCATCTCGTCGTGGTCGGCCTCGAACACCTTGGTGAGGGCGTCCTCGGGGTCCTGGCGCAGGCCGGCGAACTGCTCGGCGTAGGCGCGGGCGACCCGGGCGGGCGTCTCGCGCAGGCCGTCGCGGTCGGGGTCCTCCCCGATGCCGATCAGGATCTCGCGGACGGCGCGTTCGATGCGCGCGTAGTCGAAGACCCGCTTGCGGCCGTTCGGCACCGCGAGGCCTCCGGAGGACGCGGAGGCGGGGGCCTCGGGCCGGGCGTCGGGCTCGCCGGCGACGCCGGCGGACCCGGCGGCGAGCTCCACCGCCGGGTCCCGGGATTCGTCGTACGGTTCGGCCACGGCGATCAGCTTTCGCCGGTGGACGGGTTCTCGGTCGAGGACTCGGTGGGCTGGGCCGAGCCCTGGCCGTTGTTCTTGGTCAGGTCGGCGACGTCCTGCGGGCCCAGCAGGGCCAGCTCCTTGGGCGTCAGCACCGGCGGGCGGTCGGACGGCAGCCGCTTGCCGTAGCCGGTGTAGGAGCTCTGGTGCGGCCGCTGGCGGACCGGCGCGAAGATCCGCAGCACCTCGTCCTTGGAGAGGGTCTCCTTCTCCATCAGCTGCAGCACGAGCTCGTCCAGCACGTCGCGGTACTCGACCAGGATCTCCCAGGCGGTGTCGTGCGCGGCCTCGATGTAGCGGCGGACCTCGTCGTCGATCGCCGAGGCGATGTCCTCGGAGTAGTCGCGCTCGTGGCCCACGTCGCGGCCCAGGAACACCTCGCCCGCGCCGGTGCCGAACTTGCGGGCGCCCAGGCGCTCGCTCATGCCGTACTCGGTCACCATGTTGCGGGCGATCTTCGTGGCCTTCTCGATGTCGTTGGCCGCGCCGGTGGTGGGCTCGTGGAACACCAGCTCCTCGGCGGTGCGGCCGCCCAGCAGCATGGCCAGCTGGTCGGTCATCTCCGACCGCGTGGTGAGGAACTTGTCCTCCATCGGCAGGGTCATGGTGTAGCCCAGGGCCCGGCCGCGCGGCAGGATCGTCACCTTGTGCACGGGGTCGGCGTTCGGCAGCGCGTGCGCCACCAGCGCGTGGCCGCCCTCGTGGTAGGCGATGATCTTCTTTTCCTTCTCCGACATCACCCTGGTCTTGCGCTCCGGGCCGGCCATGACCCGGTCGATGGCCTCCTCCAGGGTGTCCATGTCGATCAGCTTGCGGTCCTGCCGCGCGGTCAGCAGGGCCGCCTCGTTGATCACGTTGGCCAGGTCGGCGCCGGTGAAGCCGGGGGTGCGCCGCGCGATGACGTCCAGGTCGACGTCGGGCGCGAACGGCTTGCCGCGGCCGTGCACCCGCAGGATGCCCTTGCGGCCCTCCAGGTCGGGGCGGTCCACGGTGATCTGCCGGTCGAACCGGCCGGGACGCAGCAGCGCCGGGTCGAGGATGTCGGGCCGGTTGGTCGCGGCGATCAGGATGACGCCGCCCTTGACGTCGAAGCCGTCCATCTCGACCAGCAGCTGGTTGAGGGTCTGCTCGCGCTCGTCGTGGCCGCCGCCGAGGCCCGCGCCGCGGTGCCGGCCGACCGCGTCGATCTCGTCGATGAAGATGATCGACGGGGCGTTGGCCTTGGCCTGCTCGAACAGGTCGCGCACCCGGGAGGCGCCGACGCCGACGAACATCTCCACGAAGTCGGAGCCGGAGATCGAGTAGAAGGGCACCCCGGCCTCGCCGGCCACGGCGCGGGCCAGCAGCGTCTTGCCGGTGCCGGGCGGGCCGTACAGCAGCACGCCCTTGGGGATCTTGGCGCCGATCGACTGGAACTTGGCCGGGTTCTGCAGGAAGTCCTTGATCTCCTCGAGCTCCTCCAGCGCCTCGTCGGCCCCGGCCACGTCCGCGAACGTGGTCTTCGGCGTGTCCTTGGTGATCAGCTTGGCCTTGGACTTGCCGAAGTTCATCACCCGCGAGCCGCCGCCCTGCATCTGGTTCATGATGAACAGGAAGATCAGGACGATGACCACGATGGGCAGCAGGCTGAACAGCAGGTTGAGGAAGAAGCTCTGCTTGGGGACCTCGACGTTGTAGCCGCCCGGCAGCTTGCCGGCCTGGGCCTGCTGCTGGAGCTGCTCCTGGAGCTTCAGCCCCTGGCCGTCGACCCAGCTGGCCTGCAGGTGCTTGCCGTCCTTGAGGGTGACCTCGATCCGCTGATCCTTGTCAATGATCTTGGCGGACCGGACCTGGCCGGCGGCGATCTCCTGGACCACCCTGGAGGTGTCGGTCTTCTCGTACGAGCGGCCGGGGTTCACCCCCCACATGACCATGGCGACCAGGAGGCCCAGCAGCAGGATCCACAGCAGCGGCCCGCGAAAGTAGCGCTTCACGTCCATTTATCCGGCAACCCCTCCGGGGCCCGTCCCTCCTATTGCCATCCTCGCCCGTCCCGCTGGACGGACGCCACTGTGATCCGGCTCCATGCGTGCGGCGGACCCTCGCCGGAGCCCCCGGCCCGCCGAGGCGACGGGCCCGCCGAGCGGCTCCCCGGCGCAAGCCCGGGACACCGACGGTACACCTGCCGGAGCACGGGGCGCAGCCAGCGCGGATCCCTGGTGCCCGGTATACCCGTCGACCTCCAATGCAACGATCCGCGGAGGCGTGATGTTCCCCCGCGCTCACCGGGGACGGCTCCCCGGCGGGCGACCCGCGACCCGCTCAGGCGCTCTCACCTCCGTACACGTGGGGCGCCAACGTCCCTACAAACGGCAAATTACGGTACTTCTCCGCATAGTCCAGGCCATACCCGACGACGAACTCGTTGGGAATGTCGAAGCCGACGTAGCGGACGTCCACCTCGGTCTTGACCGCTTCCGGCTTGCGCAGCAGCGCGCAGATCTCCAGCGAGGCCGGGCCGCGCGAGCGCAGGTTGCTGACCAGCCACGACAGCGTCAGCCCCGAGTCGATGATGTCCTCGACGATCAGGACGTGCCGGTTCATGATGTCGGCGTCCAGGTCCTTCAAGATGCGCACCACGCCCGACGACTTGGTGCCCGAGCCGTACGAGGACACCGCCATCCAATCCATGGAGACGGGCGAGCGCATCGCCCGGGCCAGGTCCGCCATGATCATCACGGCGCCCTTGAGCACGCCGACCAGCAGCAGGTCCTTGCCGGCGTAGTCGGCGTCGACCTGCGCGGCCAGCTCGCGCACCTTGGCCTGGAGCTGCTCCTCCGTGATGAGCACCTTCGCCAGGTCGGCGCCAAGATCCTTCTCTTCCACTTACCCACTCTCCGCGATAGGCACCGTCACTCGGACCGGCCCGGGCCGAACAGCAGCCGTCCCTCCCGGCGGTACGCACGCACGCCCCCTGGAAGATCGACGTGCCGCTGTCCACGCCATGCCGTGACCAGCCGATCCACGTGTTCCACATGGACGGCCGCGAGCGTACCGGGTGGGCTTCCCGCGCTCACCGCCGCCTTCCGCAGCACCCGGGTCCGCACGGCCTTGGGGAGCCCGGCCACCCCGTCCAAGGCCAGCGCCACGGAGAAAGGGGCCGGGGCCTCGGTTTCGCAGTCGGCGTAGGCGCGCTCGGCGAACGCGTCCAGGGCGTCGGCGTCCTCGCGCAGCAGGCGCGCGGTACGGGCCAGCGCCTCGGTGATGCCGGGGCCGAGCGCCTTTTCCAGAACGGGAAGCGCGTCACGCCGTACCCGCACACGTGTGTAGGCGGGGTCGTCGTTGTGGGGGTCGTCCCAGGGTTCCAGCCCCATCGCCAGGCACGCGCGTCGCGTCGTGGCCCTGTCGATGTCCAGAAGTGGCCGGACGTACCGGATCTCACGCGCCCCGAAGGCACGGACGAACGAAGGCGGCATGCCCGCCAGAGAGCGGGCCCCGGAGCCGCGGGCGAGGCCCATCAGAACGGTCTCCGCCTGGTCGTCCCTGGTGTGCCCCAGGAGCACCGCGGCCGCGTCCAAGCTCGCCGTGGTCTCGTCGAGGGCGGCGTAACGGGCGTCCCGGGCGGCGTTCTCCGGCCCGCCCCGTCCCGCCACCGTGACGGCGACCGAACCGGCCGGGTCGAGCCCGAGGTCCGCCATCGTCCTGACGACCGTCTCCGCGCGCGCGGCCGAGCCCTCCTGCAGCCCATGGTCGATCGTGACGCCCCCCGCCGGACGTCCCGCCTTGCGGGCCTCGAACGCCAGCGCGCCGGCCAGGGCGAGCGAGTCGGCGCCGCCGCTGCACGCGACGAGCACAAGGCGCGGCTCGGGCGGCAGCGCCTCCAGCGCGCGCCGCACCGCCACGCGAACCGCGGCCACGGCAGGATCAGGCCCCATCGGCCCTACCGTTCCCGGACGTCGCGCCAGGGGCGCACCGACATGGCCGTGCTCACGCCCCGTCGGCCTCGGACGTCCGCCCATCGGGAGACGTCCGCCCATCGGGGTTCGCCGCCTCGATGGCCCGGGGACCGAGCACCCGGTCCATCCACAGCGCCGGTTCCTTGATCTCGGCGTGCGTGGGCAGCGTCTCGGCCGAGTCCCACACCCGGTTGAAGCCTTCCATGCCCACCTCGGCCACCACCCGGTGGACGAACCGCGACCCTTCGGCGTACTGCCGCATCTTCATGTCGATGCCGAGCAGCCGCCGGATCGTCTTGTCCATGCGGGTGCCGCCCTCGCGGCGGCGCTGGAACCGCGCGCGGATCTGCTGGACGGACGGCACCACCTCGGGGCCGACGGCGTCCATCACGTAGTCGCCGTGCCCCTCGACCAGCGTCATCACCGCGGTGAGCCGGTCGAGGATCTCCCGCTGCTCGGGGGTCTGGATCGCGTCGATCAGGCTGGAGTCGCCGCCGCGCACCGCGTCGGCGATCGCGTCGGCCGCGTCCCGCAACCGGTCCAGCAGGGCCCCGGGGTCCAGGTCGGAGGCCAGCAGGAACTGGGTCATCTGGTCCTGGACGTACTCGCGCAGCCAGGACACCCCGGTGAACTGGGCGCGGTGCGTCTCCTCGTGCAGGCACACCCAGAGGCGGAAGTCGCGCGCGTCCACGCCGAGCTCCTTCTCCACCTGCACGATGTTGGGAGCGACCAGGGTGAGTCTTCCGGTGGGGGCGCGGCCGGACGGGTCCGGGGGCAGGAACAGCTCGTACTGGCCCAGCACGCGGCTCGCCATGTACGCCAGGATGGCGCCCACCTGCATGCCGGTGACCCGGGAGCCCACGGCCTGCACGACCACGCCGGCGCCGCCGCCGAGCAGGCCCGTGCCGCGGCGTTCGGCCATCTGCTCCATGAGCGGCTCCAGCACCACCCGGAAGCCGTCGACGTTGGCGCGGATCCAGCCGGGCCTGTCCACGATCGTGGCCGGGGCCGGACTGGCCTCCGCCTGCATGCCGGTGAACTCGGCGACGTGCCCTTGCGCGATGCGGGACAGCTCGCGCAGCTGCGCCACCACCTCGCGCGCCTCGGCTTGGCCGACCTGCGGCCCCGGCCGGACGAGCCGGGTGCCGGTCTGCACCGCGACGTTCCAATCGATCATTGAGGCGCTCATGTACTCCACCGTACGTTTCGACCCCGGCGCCGGAGCGCCCCTGCAGATCGTTCAACGAACAACTGGTTCCGTTATCTCCCGTACGACCACATCCATACCCTCGGACGACTCCGTACTCCAGCCCTGCCGTCTCTCAAATTCCGACGTCCCGTCTCAGCGGGTCCAGGCGCGGGCGCTTTGCGGGGGCTTCGGGACGCGGGGACGGGCCGGGCGAGCGGTCGAAGTCCGGCTCATGGAGACGGTGATCGGGGACTGGAGCCGGAGGCCGGACCGACGCCGTTCGTGGACTCCGCGCGGGCTGAGCAGGGGCGGCCGCCGGTCAGACGCAGCCGCAGGAGGCGACGGTGGCGGCGAGGGCGTCGAGACGGCCGGGATCGACCGTCCCGGTGCCGTCGCCCGCCATGAACGCGAACGCGAGCAGACGTCCGTTCACGTCGTGGGCGAACCCGGCGAGGGTGCTGACCCCCGCCAGCGTTCCCGTCTTTGCCCGTACCAGGCCCGCCCCCGCCGCGCTGTGGACCGTCGTGTAACGGGGCGGGGACAGGGTGCCGGAGAAGCCCGCCACCGGCATGCCGGTGATGGCGGCGCGCAGTTCGGGACGGTCGTCGGACGCGGCCAGGGTCACCAGCCGCGCCAGCGCGTTCGGGGTGATCCGGTTGCGCGTGGACAGCCCGCTGCCGTCGTTCACCATGATCCCGTCGGCGGCGCCGAGCTCGCTCAAGACGTCCGTCACCGCCTGGGCGGCCCCGGCGAACGACGGCTGGTACCCCCGTTTGATCGCGACCTGGCGGGCGACCGCCTCGGCCGCGTCGTTGTCGCTCTCGGTCATCAGATGCTCGACGAGCACCGACAGGGGCGGCGACTGCACCGTGCCCAGCGGGGCGGCGCCCTGCGGCGCCATGACCGCACGGCCCCGAGTGGCGGTCACGCCGTTGCGGGTGAGCATGCGGGCGAACAGGGCGGCGGCCGCGGCGGGCGGATCGCTCACCCTGGCCTTCTTGGTCGTGCCGGGTGCGACCCTGCCCTCGTCCACGGCGAGCGCGCTCACCGGAGCGACTTCGCCGTCCGGTATGTAGTTGGGCTTCCAGCCCGGGGCGGTGCGGGGGCCCTGGTAGGCGGTCGCGTCATAGTCCACGCGGACGCGGCGGATACCGGACGCCTTCAGGGCGGCGGCGGTCTGCCGCGCGAGATCGGCCAGCGAGGCGAAGGCCGGCCGCCCTCTGCCCGCGGACGCGGGGAGCGCGGTCACTGTAGGATCCCCGCCGCCGACCAGCACGACGCCGTCGCCGCTCCGCACGACCTTCGTGGTGATCCGGTGGTCGGGGCCGAGCGCGGCCAGCGCGGCGACGGACGTGACCAGCTTGGTGGTGGACGCGGGCGTGGCGGGCCGGTCGGCGTCCCGGGCGAACAACTGCCGCCCGGTCCGGACGTCGACGACCACCGCGTTGATCGGGGTGCGGGCGCCGTCGAGCAGCCCGGACAGCCGCCGCGCCAGGACGGACGAGTTCGGCGCGCCGCCCGCCGGCCCCGCCGCGCTCAGCGGCACGACGGTCGCGGTCGTGCGCACCGCCTCGCGTTCCGCGACGGCCGGCGGCCGGGGAGACAAGCGCCGGTCCGGTGTGAGTTTGGCCACTGCCATGCCGGCGCCCGCCGTCGAGACATGGAGGAGGGAGAGTGTGACCATGACCAGGGCACGCGTGCGTTTCGGCACGTGACCGCCCCTCTCCCCCTCAGCACCCACCAACGTGCGACATCCTTGTATAAGGGAACACCATCCTGTGTGGGCCGCCTCGCCCGCGCAGGCTCCCGAAAGACTATTCACTGCGACGGCGCAGGGAGCGGAGGACATCGTGGATTTCGACGTCACCATTGAGATCCCGAAGGGCCAGCGGAACAAGTACGAGGTGGACCACGAGACCGGTCGCATCCGCCTGGACCGGATGCTGTTCACCTCGACGCAGTACCCGGCCGACTACGGGTTCATCGAGAACACCCTGGGCGAGGACGGCGACCCGCTGGACGCCCTGGTGCTGCTGCAGGAGCCGACGTTCCCGGGCTGCCTGATCCGGTGCCGCGCCGTCGGAATGTTCCGCATGACGGACGAGGCGGGGGGCGACGACAAGGTCCTGTGCGTCCCGGCCACCGACCCGCGCATGGAGCACCTGCGCGACATCCACCACGTGCCGGAGTTCGACCGCCTGGAGATCCAGCACTTCTTCGAGGTCTACAAGGACCTGGAGCCCGGCAAGTCCGTCGAGGGCGCCAGCTGGGTGGGGCGCGTCGAGGCCGAGGCCGAGATCGAGCGCTCCCTCAAGCGCGCCGCCGAGGCCGGCGGGCACAAGCGCGCCCACTGACTGTCCGTGCCCGGCCGCTGACCCCCGCCGTCGTCGGCTGGGCGGGACGGGCCGGACGGCGCCGATCCGCTCCCGCCGCCCTCCGGCCGCGCCACGCCGCCGCATCCCCGTACCCCCGCCGCCGCTGAGCGGCTCGTCACAGGCTTGTCACAGGGGCTCGTCACGAAGGCGCGGGCTCACCCGGCCGGGCGGGTCGCGCCGATGAGCCCCGGACGCCAAATGCTGGAGATGCGAACCCGGCCGCCCGTATAGGGGGCCTCCACCATGCGCCCCTTGCCGATGTACACGCCGACATGGTGGATGGTGCCTGGGTCCGAGGTGTTGTACGCGTAGAACACGAGGTCGCCTGGGCGAAGGCGGTTCAGGGGGATGTGCGGGCCCGACGTCCACTGCGTCCCGGTCCAGTGGTCCAGGTGAACACCCGCCTTGGCCCACGCGTACATCGCCAGCCCTGAGCAGTCGAAGCCGTAGATGCGGGCGCCGTGCGCGATGCCGTAGCTGGGTCCGTTGACGGTGCCTCCGCCCCAGGAGTACGGCGTGCCGAGCCAGCGGAGCGCGGCCCGTGCCACGGCCAAGCCTTGGGAGTAGCCGCTCCCCGAACCGGCGGCGTCCGCGTCGCGCAGCGCCTCGCGGCGGCGGCGCGCCAGGTCGTCCGCGCGCTCCCGGGCGATGTCCAGCTCGCGTTCCAGCCGCCGCTTCTCCGCGCCGATCTCCTGGACGGCCCGCTGCTGCCGGGCCACCGCCTCCTCGGCGGCGCGGCGCGCCTGCAGGGCCCGCTGGGTCGCCGCGTGCTGCTCGGCCAGAGCCGACTGGGCCTGAGTGCGGAAGAGGTCGGCGACGTTGCGCGCCGCCTGCACCTCCTGGACGAATCCGGTGCGGCGACGCGCGAGCATTTCGAGCAGCCCGGCCCGGTCCATGGCGCCCTGCGGCCCGCCGCTGCCCGCGATGACCGACGGCCACGGGGTGGAGCCGCTGCCCGCCCGGTACGCCTCGGCGGCGAACGCGGCGAGGTTCGCGCGGGCCTGGGCATACCTGCGTTCGGCCTCGGCGAGACGCGCCATGGCGTCCTGGTACGCCCCCGCCGCCCGGGCCAGCCTGACCTTCTCCCCGTTGTAGCGCTCCACGGCGAGCGCGGCGGCGGCCGCCAGCCGCTCGAGCTCTCCGGCGGCCTGCGCGTACCGCACCTTGGCCTGGGCCACCTCTTCGGCGCGTTCCCGAGCACGGCGCTCGGCCCGGGCCACGTCGCGGTCGCTCGGCACCGGCTCGGTCAGTGCGGCGGCCGCGCTCCGTGCGGTCGCCGCCCCGGGGGCGAGGGACGCCCCCGTCACCGTGAGGACGGTGATGCCGCCCAAGGACATCAGGCGCAGCGCCGCGCTCCGCCGGCGCGCCGACGTCCGCTGCCCCGTGCGCGTTCCGAGAAACACGGTCCCCCCCACCGTGATCATCGACGCGAGGACGTCACGATCGTCACTCAGACCACAATGATCAATACCCTATGTGATCACTCGGCACACGCGGCGACCATTTCGCGGGGAGTCACCCGCCGGAACCCTCCGGCCGCGGACTCTCTCCGGAGGGGGACGCGGACCCGGGCTCACGGGACGGAGGCGGCGAACTCGACGGCGGGTCCGACGAAGGCTGCTCCGACGGCGGAGTGGACGGCGGGGAAGGCGACGACGGTGGCGGCGAGGTCTGCGGCGGCCGTGAGGTCTGCGGCGGCGGGGTGGTGGGCTGCTGCCCCGGGGGCGGCGACGTCGGGTCGGGACGGCTGACGGGACGCCACGTGATGCGCACTTCCACACCGCCGGGCTCGAAGACGACGCCGCCTTCCCCCGCCGCGTCGCCGCGCCTGGCGACGTCCACGCCGAGCGTGAGGGTCTGCCCGGCCTCGATGCGTCCGGACGTCCGGCTGAGGCGTACCGGACCCCACGGCTCGGCGCGCCAGGTCACCGGCCCGCCCTCGGCGGTCAGCTGAAGCGTGCCGTGCGAGCCCTCCGCAAGGTCCAGGAACAGCGGAGCCACCGTCAGGGCCGCGCCGCGGCGGCGTGCTCCCTCGAAACCCGCCGGGCGTGCCCCGCCGGACGGCGGCCACGGCAACGCTGTGGGCGGGGCGGACGACACGCGCGCGCCGAGCGGATACGTAGCGGGCGGGGGAGCCTCGCCGGCGTCCCCCCGATCCCCCTGCGGTGGCGTGCCGACCGTGGGGAGCGGCACCGAGGGGCCGACCGCCGTCCCGCCGCCCTGACCGTCCGCACCGACCAGCCGGTGGAACGCCACGCCGCCTCCCCCCAGCAGCAGCGCGACCACCGCCACGGCCGCGACCCCGCGCCAGGCCGCCCCGCCCAACCCTCCGAAGAGGGCGTACGGCGGGCGCCGTGCCGCCGGACGCAGGCCGCGACGCCGTGCGGCGTGGCGCGACTGGACGGGGAACCCGGTCGGACCGAACTCGCCGACCCGCGTCGCGACGAACAGCCGATAGCCCACCAGTTCGGGATCGAAGAAGCAGCTCATCACCTGTTCCCGCAGGGACGCGGGAGGGCGGGCCTGCGGCAGCAACCCGTACACCTTGGCCGCCGACACCGTGCGGGGGCGCAACGTCCGGCAGACGCCGCACTCGCGGGCGTGCCGCGCGAGCCGTCTGTCGACGTCGCCCCTGGCGGCGCCCCGGCGCTGCCGCAGCAACGCCCCGCGTTCGGGGCACCCGTACGGGCCGTCGTGCGCGAGAAGCTCGGCGGTCAGGGCCGCCTCGAGCGCGGCGTGAGCACGTTCCAGCTGCGCCTCGGCGTCCTTGAGGGAGAGGCCGGCCACCGCCGCCACGTCGGGCGTCGGCAACCGCTGCCGCACACGCAGCTCGAGCAGGTCCCGGCTCAGCGGGTCCAGGGCCTCGACGGCCTGCCACGCCACGACGCGCAGGTCGACGTCGTCCTGGTCATGGCTGGCGACCGGCACGTCGGGCCGCTGGTCGGGGGCGGACGGCCGGCGCGCGCATTCCAAACGGGCGATGGCGTAGAGCCACGGACCGAAGCGATCGGCGTCGCGCAGCCGTCTGATGTGCGCCTCGGCAACGATGAACGTGTCGCGCAGCGCCACCTGTGCGGCGTCCCGGTCGCGCAGGTGGAACCAGCAGTACCCGTAGAGGCGTTCGGCGTAGGCATCGTAGGCCGCGGCAGGTGCGGCCGGGTCCCGTTCCCGCAGGGCCTCGACCAGGAGATGGTCATCCATACCTGCAAGGTAAGTGCTGGCCGACACCTTTACCGCCAATTCCACGAGATCAGACTTATTCGACCACATTGCATACGAACTTTCCCCCAGCCCGCCATTGTTTGCCCACAATGTGAGCAATGAGCACCTCGTCCGGGATCGTCGCCATCACCCGCCCACCTGGCGCGCATGACCCTGCGACGTTTCGCGAATACGCATCGTAAAGACGTCGGAGAGGCTGACTTAAAAGTCTCCGACCTGTCCCCCGACAGTCATATGACCATGGCCGGGCACGGCGAAGACAACCGACACTCCAGACAACGTCAGTAAAAACTGAAAGCCCGCCCGACGTTGACACTGTCATCGTGACAGTGTCATCATGGCGTCATGTCGGGCACCTGGACGATCAGCGAACTGGCCGAGCGGGCCGTCGCCGCGCTGTCGGCGGGCGACCCGCTGCGCGTCAGCGGCCGGGTTCGCGACCTGCCCAACGAACGACTGATCCGCTGGTACACCACGATCGGGCTGGTCGACCCCCCGCTGGGGCGCCGCGGCCGCACCGCCGTGTACGGTCACCGGCACCTGCTGCAGATCGTGGCCGTCAAGCGGCGCCAGGCCGCCGGCCGCACGATCGCCGAGATCCAGCAGGAACTGTCCGGCGCCACCGACGACACCCTGCGCGCCATCGCCCAGATCCCCGACCCCCTGCCGGACTCCGACACTGACACTGACACTGGCACCGGCACCGGTACCGGCGCCGGCGCCGAGCCCGCCCAGGCCCGCGGCCGCTTCTGGACCGCCCGCCCCGCCGCCCCCAGCGGGCCCGCGGACGTCGTCTGGCGGGCGGACATCCGGCACGCCCGGGACTCCGAAGCCCCGGCCGCGCCGTCCTCTCCTGCAGGCGCGGCCCCCTCGACTCCCCCGACCAGCGGCAACGGCGAAACGCGTCCCGGCGCAACGCCGACACGTCCCGGCCACGCGGACGAGACCCCGGGCAGGTCCCGGCGGCTCTCCGTGGTTCAGGGCGTCCGGCTGGCTCCCGGCGTCACCGTGCTGCTGGACGCGCCGGCGCTCGGCGAGGACGACCTCGCCGCGATCGCGGCCGCCGCCGGTCCGCTGCTGGACGAGCTGCGGCGCCGCGGACTCCTCGACCCCATCGACACGCACCCCCACCCCTCCGGGAGGCCCTGATGACCGTGCACATCAGTCCCCTGCCCGACGCGGCGGCGCCGCCGGACCCCGAAGGCGGGCTCGGCGCCCTGTCCACCGACCGGGGCAACCTGCCGCTCGACGCGGTCGACGTCCGCGCCTCGATCACCGGCCTGGTCGCCGGAGTCGAGGTGACCCAGGGCTTCCGCAACCCGTTCGACGTGCCGCTGGAGGCCACCTACATCTTCCCCCTGCCGGACCGCGCCGCCGTCACCGCGCTGCGCCTGGAGGCCGCCGACCGGGTCGTGGAGGGGGTGCTCAAGGAGCGGGCGCAGGCGCGCCAGGACTACGACGCCGCGATCGCCGCGGGCCGGCGCGCCGCCATCGCCGAGGAGGACCGGCCCGACGTGTTCACGATGCGGGTGGGCAACATCCTGCCCGGCGAGCGCGTGACCGTCCGGCTGACGCTGATCCAGCCGCTCCCCTACGAGGACGGCCAGGCCACCTTCCGGTTCCCGCTCGTGGTCGCGCCCCGGTACATCCCCGGAACCCCGCTGGACGAGCCCGCGGCCGGGGACGGCACCGCGCCCGACACCGACGCGGTGCCCGACGCGTCCCGGATCAGCCCGCCGGTGCTGCTGCCCGGCTTCCCCAACCCGGTGCGCCTGTCGATCAGCGTGGACGTGGACCCGGCGGGGCTGCGGCTCACCGGGATCGGCTCCGCCCTGCACGTGGTCGCCGAGTCCGGCGATGGCGAGCGCACCACCGTCCGGCTGCAGCCCGGCGAACGGCTCGACCGCGACTTCATCCTGCGTCTCGCGTACGCGCCGCAGGAGACCGCCTCGCTGACGCTGGTGCCCGACGAAGACTCCGAGGAGGGGACGTTCTCGCTGACCGTGCTGCCGGCCGGACGGCACCGTCCCCGCCCGCGCGACGTCGTGCTCGTCCTGGACCGGTCCGGCAGCATGCACGGCTGGAAGATGGTCGCGGCCCGGCGCGCGGCCGCCCGGATCGTCGACACGCTCGGCACCGCCGACCGGTTCGCCGTCCTGGCGTTCGACAACGTGGTGGAGCGTCCCCCGCGGCTCGGCCCCTCGCTGGAGCCGGGCACCGACCGCAACCGGTTCCGCGCGGTCGAATATCTGGCGACGCTGGAGGCCCGGGGCGGCACCGAGATGCTCGCGCCGCTGCGGGACGCCTGCCATCTGCTGCACGACTCCGGGACGCGCGACCGGGTGCTGATCCTGATCACCGACGGGCAGGTCGGCAACGAGGACCAGATCCTCGCCGACCTTCTGCCGCGCCTCCGCGGCGTCCGGGTGCACACCGTCGGCATCGACCAGGCCGTCAACGCGGGCTTCCTGCACCGGCTCGCCCAGGCCGGGCAGGGGCGGTGCGAGCTGGTCGAGTCCGAAGACCGGCTGGACGAGGCGATGGAGCACATCCATCACCGCATCGGCGCCCCGCTGGTGACGGATCTGCGCCTGGAAGCCGACGGCCTGCGGCTCGTCCCCGACACCACGACCCCCGCCCGCCTGGACGCCCTGTACCCGGGCGTGCCGCTGGTGATTTCGGGGCGCTTCCACGGCCGCCCGCAGGGCGGCCTGACCGTCCACGGCGTGGCGGCCGACGGCTCACCGTGGCGGCAGAGCTCCACCGCCGTCGTCTCGAGCAACCGCACGGTCGCCTCCCTGTGGGCCCGCGCGCACCTTCGGGACCTCGAAGACCGCTACCTCACCTCCGGCTCGGACGACCTCGAGCGGCGCATCGTGGACACGTCCCTGCGGTTCGGCGTGCTGTGCCGTTTCACCGCGTTCGTGGCGGTGGACAGCCGCGTCGCGACCGAGGGGCAAACGCCCCACCACGTGGTGCAGCCCGTCGAGCTCCCCTCCGGCTGGACCGCACCCGCCGCACCGATGGCGGCGGCGTACGCCGGCCCCATGGGCGCCCCCGGGGCGCCGCCGGTCGCGGGCGTCCCGGCCGCCTTCCCGGCCCCCGCGCCCGCCGCTACGAGCGGCGCCCCCATGGCCCGAGGCCCCATGGCCCCGGGATCGATGCCACGCTTCCGGCTGCCCGGCGCCCGTCGCCGGTCCAGCTCCGAGCTCGATGACCTGCGGCAGCGGCTGACCGAGCATCTCCAGCGGTTGACGTCGACGCCCACCCCCGACCAGGCCCTGCTGGTCGACCTCCTGCAGTTCCTCGAGCCAGCCGTTCAACGCCTCGAAGCACTGGGCACCGACGTCGACCCGCTCGCCACGCTGGTCGCCGACCTCCAGGCCGTCCACACGCCGCTGGACGCCGCCGCTCTCCAAGGCCTGTGGGACCGCACAATCAAGATTCTCACCGAGTTCACCACCCAGGCCCCGCAAGAGCCTCGCCCACGACGCCCGTTTTGGAAGCGCACCCCCTGACCGCCGGGAGCCGCACACATGCACCGCGGGTGACCTCCCACCTGGGAGGTCACCCGCCCCCGCGGTCACGGCCCCGGCCTCACACGCAGCACCTCCTGGGCGCCTGAGCCGCACCGGCCCCGCCACGCTGGGGTCCGCACGGCTGCGACGACCACGCGGTCTTGGCCCACCCATGCGGTGATGAATCTCGTGCGATCGAGGATGAGCGAACGCAAGCCGACCCAGGCGGTGCGTCATGTGACCGGCGCCGCCGTCACGCGAACCGCGTCCGCCTGACCGGCGGCTGCCGGACGTCCCGTCAGGGACACCAGCACGATCGTCGCGCCCCCGGCCCAGCACGCAATACCAGCCAAGCCAGGTCTGGGCAAGGCGCTCGCAAGCTGAGGGCCGCGCCGCTGCGCGTCCGAGGGCGGCGCGCATGATGGGAGCCGGGCTTGCGTCGCCACGGTGTTCGGTAGCTCACACGTGGCGGCCCGGAAGGACGCTGCCTGGGAGGTCAGTGGGTGCTTGTGGCGTTTTGTGTCGACGGCGGCGTGTCACTTCCCGGGAGGGCGGCCCGTCAAGGTGAATCATGGACTGCGGCTTCGTCCGTACGGAATGCTGGACGCAGCAGTGTCGCGGTCGGTCTCCCGGGGGCGGGCTCTGTGGACAACAAGAAGGACGACCTTCCGGAGTGCGGCCACTGCACCAGATCGGGTGAAGTCACCTACGAGCGACCGCAGAAGGAGAACGACGTTCGATCACATGGCGCACGAGCGTGGAGGACTGCCACCTCTGCCGGGGGACCGGAAAGTGCCGATGAAGGCTAAGCGCGAACGCTGCGGCAACGTGCCGTGCGAATGGTGCGACCGCGACGACTGGGTGTGCCGGTTCTGCCACGGCTCGGGCTGGTGGCGTCCCGAGCGTCCGCATCAGACGCCCACCGGTGAGCTGTCCTGGGAGCGCATAGAGGAGCCTTGCCGGATGTGCGGGAACACCGGCAAGGAGCACAACCCGTTGACCGTTCCTCCCGCGTCCTGAACCTCGCCGGAGCGCCTTCCAAGATCGACGCCCTGAGGAGCGGGACGCCTCGTTCCACCATCTCGCGCGTTTGCAGCCCCAGCACGCCCCAGGCGCACGGGCACCGTCGCTGCGTAGACGCGACGTCAGGGGCCGTCTGCCGATTGCCGCAGCGCTGCGGCGTTCTTGTGGTGTGCGGTGGTGTCCCGGGTGGCCCGCTGCCCTCGATCGGTGCGATCGACAGCGGGCGGCTTGGGCCACCGCCGGCCATGCCATGTGCGGACGGAGTCGGGGCGCTGACGAGACGACCAAGGCGCCGGAGGCACAACCAGAGATCGACTGGGCGACAGGGCCTCCCTGAGCCGGGCGATCGACGCCCGCTCAGCGGACTGGTGAAGATCGCATTGCCTCCGGGCGTGCCGCCATACGCGTTCAGGGACGCCCGGTACGGCCCCCGATCCTGTACAGCAACGCGACGTCCCGCTGACCAAGCTGTCGTCCAAGTGCAGGAGATCGCCGACCGGCTGGCCGCCGGGGAGATCGACGAGGACGAGGCCGCCGCCCGCGAGGAGGAGCTGCTGGACCGGCTGCCGCGTGCCACGACCCGCAGACCCAGGAGGAGGCCGACGCAACGATCATCCTCCCGGACGGCGCCCGCTACGGCGCGACGTTCATGACCCTGGACGCCGTCAGCGCCGTCATGCGGCGTTACCGGAGCACCGGCGAATGCCTCAACGGCGCCTACTTCTGGTGCGCAGACCTCATCATCATCGACCGGCCCGGCATCCCGGCCATCGTGGAGGTCGTGCGCCACCTCATCGCCTCAGGTGAGCTCGAAGGAGCTTGCAGCCTTCTCAGGGGCGATGACCTGGCCTCTGAGTAGGCCGGTCGTCCGCTCTTCAACGCGCGCAACGCGACGTGACGTGCTGCTGTCAGCAGAGGTGTCAGCAGCAGGGGCCCCTTCCTTGTTCGGAAGGGGCCCCTGACCTGGGAGCCGCCTGTCGGAATCGAACCGACGACCTGCTCATTACGAGTGAGCCGCTCTGCCGACTGAGCTAAGGCGGCGTGCCGTACGGGAGTCTACCTGGTCTCAGGGGTGTTGCGTGCATTTGTTTTCAGCGGCACACCGTGCCGTCCTTGGGAGGCTGCCCGGTGACCAGGTAGCGGTCGGTCGCGGAGACGATGCAGGGATTGTTCTGGAGGTAGGCGGTGTGGCCGTCGCCGTCGAGGGTCAGCAGGACGCCGGACGACAGGTCGCGGGCGAGGTTCTCCGACCACTTGTAGGGCGTGGCGGGGTCGCGGAGGGTGCCGATGACCAGGATGGGCGCGGCGCCCTTGGCGGTGAAGGGACGCGGCTTCTGCTTGGTCTGGGCGGGCCAGTAGATGCAGGGGAGGCCGCCCCAGACGACGAACTCGCCGAAGTGGGGGGCTTCCTTCGCGGCCTCGTCGACGGCCTTGCGGTAGGCGGCCAGGTCGGCCGGGTTGGGCTTGTCCACGCAGTTGACGGCCATGTTGGCGTCGGCCTGGTTGCTGTAGGAGCCGTTCTCGCCGCGCTCGACCAGGCGGTCGGCGAGGGTGATCAGGAGGGTGCCGTCCTTGCGTTGCATGGCCTGGGCGAGGGCCATGCGCAGGAGGGGCCAGTTCTCCTTGACGTACAGGGCGGACGCCAGGCCCAGCTCGGCCCAGGCTTCGGTGACCGGACGGGAGTCGCTGCTGTTGGACAGGGGGTGGGCGTCGACCCGCTTCTGGAACTCGGTGAGCCGGTCGAGGGCGGTGTCGGGGTCGGTGCCCAGGGGGCAGCCGGAGTGCTTGACGCAGTCGGCGGCGAACGCCTCCAGCGCGGTCTCGAAGCCCTTGGCCTGCTCGACGAGCATCTCGGTGTTCGTCAGCCTCGGGTCGACGGCGCCGTCCAGGACGAGCGCGCGCACCTTGTCGGGGAACTGGTCGGCGTAGGACGCGCCGAGGTAGGTGCCGTAGGAGGCTCCGTAGTAGGTGAGCTTGTCGTCGCCCGCCGCGGCGCGCAGGATGTCGATGTCGCGGGCGGCGTTGGCGGTGCCGACGTACGGCAGCAGCTTGGCGGCCTTGCCGCGGCAGTTGTCGGCGTAGGCGCGGCTTTGGGAGGCCAGGGCGTCGACTTCCTTCTTGTCGTCGGGCGTGGTGTCGGTGGCGTAGAAGGCGTCCAGCTGCGGGGCCGTCATGCAGCGGACGGGGGAGCTGGCGCCGACGCCGCGGGGGTCGAAGCCGACGATGTCGAAACGCCGCCGCAGGTCGGCGCCGAAGGCGCCGGCGGCTTGGCGGACGAACTCCACGCCCGAGCCGCCCGGTCCGCCCGGGTTGACGAACAGCGACCCGATGCGCTGGGACCGGTCCTCGGCGGGACGTCTGATGAGGGAGATGCGCAGGCGCTCCCCCTTGGGGTTGGCGTAGTCGAGGGGGACCTTGGCGGTCGCGCATTCGAAGCCGTTGCCGCAGTCGGACCACTCGAGCCGCTGCTGGTAGTACTCCTCCATGCCGACCGCGGAGCCGGGGGGCGGGCTCTGCTGGGTCGTCTGCGTGCGTTCGCCGGAGCAGCCGGTCAGCGCGACCAAGGTGAGCACAGCTGCGGCGGCGATGAGCTTCATGAGTCCCCCGTCCCGTCGTCGCGGACCGACGTGCTCCCCCTACGCTACGTGGGCGAACGGAAAAGTTCGTTCAGGCGCCTCCGAACTCCTGCTCGATGCCGTCCAGCAGCCAGCGCAGTCCGTCCTCGAAGGACTCCTGCTGGGGGACGCCCTCGCGCAGGGCGCGGCGCAGGTGCGGGAAGTCGCCCTCCTCGATCATCTTCTGGACGTACGACTCGCCGAGGTGGTCGGCGCGCTGGTCGCTCACCAGGCGTTCGCGGATCACGTAGCCGGTCATGTAGTGGTCGACGGCCGTGACGATGCGGGCGGCGGTGGCGGTGTCGACGTCGAGGCCGGCCAGGGCCTGCAGGTTCTGCTCGGCGTGGCGCAGGCCGTTGGGGCCGACGCGGGGCCCGCGCGCCGTCAGGTCGATGACCCAGGCGTGCCGCCGGATGACCTCGCGCTCGCGCCGGGCGATCACGCTGACGGCCTCCCGCCAGTCGGCGGGCAGCTCCTCCTCGATGATCAGCTCGCGGTGGACCTCGTCGAGCATCAGGTCGAGGAGGTCCTCCTTGCGCTCGATGTGGGTGTAGAGGCTCATGGGGCGCACCCCGAGCGCGGCGGCGACGCGGCGGATGGAGACCGCGTCCAGGCCCTCCGCGTCGGCGATCTCGATCGCGGCGGCCACGATCGCCTCCCGGGTGAGGCGGGGGCGGCGTCCGCCGCTCTGGCGCGCCCAGACGGGTTCGCCGGGCGGTCTGCGGTCTCGGGCGGTTCCGGGCACGGCCCGATCCTACCGGTACGGCGTACGCCCAGGCCGAAACAGCGTATCGATCTAGCGATACGCTGTACCAATATGGCGATACAGCGTATCGTTCGGCCGGTACATCGTACGGAAGGAGGACCGCGGCGCATGACCGCCGACGACGCCCGGCTGCGACGGCTCGCGATCGTCGTGCTGCTCGGGGCGATCATGACGGTGCTCGACAGCACGATCGTCACCGTCGCCGTCACCGCCCTGGGCACCGACCTGGACGCCTCGCTGTCCACCGTCCAGTGGGTGCTGACCGGGTACACGCTGGCGCTGTCCATGGCGATCCCGCTGACGGGGTGGGCGGTGCGGCGGTTCGGGCAGCGCACCATGTGGCTGGTGTCGCTGGCGCTGTTCATCGGGGGGTCGCTGCTGTGCGGGTTGGCGTGGTCGGCGCCCGCGCTGATCGGCTTCCGGGTGGTGCAGGGATTCGGCGGCGGGATGCTGATGCCGGTCGGCCAGATGATGCTCGCCCGGGCGGCGGGTCCGGACCGGATGGCGCGGGTGATGGCCGTCGTCTCGGTGCCGGCGATGCTCGCACCAGTGTTGGGGCCGGTGGCGGGCGGGCTGATCGTCGGCCACCTGTCGTGGCGCTGGATGTTCTACGTCAACGTCCCGGTCTGCGCCGTGGCGCTGGCCGCGGCGCTGCGCATGCTGCCCCGCGACGCGGAGCGCGATCGGAGCGTCCGGCTGGACGCGCCGGGCCTGGCGCTGGTGTCGCCCGGCCTGGCGGCGCTGGTGTACGGGCTGTCGGAGGCGGGCGAGGGCGCCGGCCTGTCGAGCGCCGGGTTCCTGGTCGGCGCGGTCGGCGGCGCGGTGCTGATCGCCGCGTTCGTGGTCCACGCCGTGCGCAAGGGCGACGACGCGCTGATCGACGTGCGGTTGCTGCGCGCCCGCTCGTTCACCGCCGCCACCGGCGCGCTGTTCGTCTACAGCGGCGCGGCGTTCGGGCTGACGGTGCTGATCCCGCTGCTGTCGCAGGTGGCGCGGCAGGAGACGGCGACGCAGGCGGGGCTGCTGCTGGCCCCGTTCGGGCTGGGCGCGATGGTCACGATGCCGCTCGCGGGACGGCTGGCCGACCGCTACGGCGCCCGGTGGCCGTCGGCGGGCGGGGTGCTGGTGGTGCTGGTCGGGACGTTCGCGCTCACGACGGTCGAGCCGGGCACGGGCAGGCCGCTGATCATGGCGGCGGTGCTGGTCGTCGGCCTCGGGCACGGCGCGATCGCGCCGGCGCTGATGGCGGCGGCCTACCAGGGGCTGCCGCGGACGTCGGTCCCGGCGGCGACGACGGCGGCGAACATCCTGGTCCGTGTCGGCAGCGCGTTCGGGATGGCGGCGCTCACCGTGATCCTGCAGGTGTACCTGCGGGCCGCGTTCCCCGGGACGAGCGGCAAGCCGGAGGAGGTCGCCGCCCAGGCGTCCCGTGTGCCGGACGCGCCCGCGCTGCTCTCCGAGGCGTTCTCCCGCAGCCTGTGGTGGGCGCTGGCGATCGCGGCCGTGGCGCTGCCGCTGATCCTGACGCTTCCGCGTAAGAAGCGCGCACCGCAGGTAAAAGATGCGTCTGAAAAGGCGCCCGTCCGGAAATAGGGGTGGGGCGGCGCCTGTTGCCGCCAACATGAGCGGCAACAAAGGCGGCATCCGCGTCGAGCAGTCGGCCAAGCGCGTCAGGGCCTACCTCGGGGGGCAGGTGGTGGCC
Organism: Actinomadura viridilutea; assembly: GCA_003001795.1. Lineage (GTDB taxonomy): Bacteria > Actinomycetota > Actinomycetes > Streptosporangiales > Streptosporangiaceae > Spirillospora > Spirillospora viridilutea. The sequence continues at coordinate 53,425 of PVNI01000013.1, forward strand.
GACACCATCCGGCCGGTCCTGGTGTGGGAAGTGCCGTACTACCCGACCTACTACATCCCGCTGGAGGACGTGCGGGCGGAGCTGGTGCCCGACGGTCCCGGCAAGCACTCGGCGAGCAGGGGCGACGCGACCGCGTACACCGTGAAGGCCGACGGGGTCCAGGCGCCGGGGGCGGCGGTGCGGTACGAGCAGTCGCCCATCGAGGAGCTGCGCGGCCTGGTGCGTCTCGACTGGAACGCGATGGACGCCTGGTTCGAGGAGGACGAGCAGGTCTTCGTCCACCCGCGCAACCCGTACCACCGGGTCGACGTGCTGGCCAGCTCGCGGCACGTGCGCATCGAGGTGGACGGGGTGACCGTGGCCGAGTCCGGCAGCCCGCACCTGCTGTTCGAGACCGGGCTGCCCGTCCGGTACTACCTGCCGAAGACGCACGTGCGCATGGACCTGCTGGAACCGTCCGACACGGTCACCGGCTGCCCGTACAAGGGCGAGGCCGAGTACTGGTCGGTGCGCGTCGGCGACCGGGTGCACAAGGACCTCGCGTGGTCGTACCGGCATCCCCTTCCGGAGAGCCAGAAGATCGCCGGGTTGATCGCCTTCTATGACGAGAAGGTGGACGTGTTCGTCGACGGCGTCCGGCAGGAGCGGCCGAAGACGAAGTTCTGACGGCTGTCAGCAGACGAGACGGGACGTTCCGACGCTGACGATGTGGCGCGCCGTGGCGCCTTTGCGGGGACGCTTCGGGGTCACTCTGAAGAGGAGTCCGTGCCGGACGCGTTGCCGTAGGCGGCGTCGTGCTGGCGGCGCGGGGAGCACACTGAGGCGGACGGGCAGACGCAGCGCCCGCCGGCGTTGAGGCGGACGGTCACCGTGTCGGACGGCACGTTGCGCGCCACCACCTGCCCGGGCCCCTCGGGGGTGTCGACGCGTTCGCCCAGACGCGGCATGTTCTTGTGCGCCTCCACGTACAGAGGATGCTCGTACTTGAGGCAGCACATGAGGCGTCCGCACGCCCCCGCGATGCGCAGCGGGTTGACGGGCAGGTCCTGGTCCTTGGCCATCCGGACCGACACCGGTTCGAAGTCCTTGAGGAACGTGGCGCAGCACAGGTCGCGTCCGCACGGTCCGATGCCGCCCTGCAGGCGGGCCTCGTCGCGCGGGCCGACCTGCCGCAGCTCCACCCGGGCGCGGATGTTGCGGGCCAGGTCGCGCACCAGGGCGCGGAAGTCGACGCGGTGCGGCGCGGTGAAATAGATCTTGAAGACGTTCTCGGCGTCCAGGAAGTCCACGCCGATGACCTTCATCGGCAGCCCGTGCTTGCGGATCAGCCGCTTGGCGATGGCGCGTCCCTCGGCGCGGCGGCGGCGGTTGGCCTCGTCGCGGGCCAGATGCTCCTCGGTCGCGAGCCCCGCGCACACCGGCAGCCCTTCGATGTCCTCCGACACCCACTGCGGGGGCCACACGCACTCGGCGACCTCCGGGCCCGCGTCGGTCGGGACGAGCACCTTGTCGCCGACCTTGGGCGAGTGCGGGCCGGGGTCGAGGTAGTAGAGCCGCCCGTAACGGGTGAAGCTGACGGCCATCACCATGCCCACGGTCTGCTCCGTTCGCCCGGTTCCGTGGAACCAACCCTACGTGGTCCGAACTTCACCCGGTAAGAACGGTTTCGCCGGGCCGCCGCGGTCGGCGGCCGCGCTCGTTGGGACGGCGCCACGCGCGGTGGCGCCGGGTGCGGATGCGCGGTGTTACCAGGCGAGTTACCAGGCGACGTCGACGAGGTCGGCCGCCTGCACGGGCCGGAAGCCGTCGGTGTAGAGGCGTCCGTCGGCGCCGAACGCCAGCAGGTGGCGGCCGGAGTGGTCGCGGACGATCCGGAGGAGGCGGGTGGTCGCGCCGTTCTGCTTCCACAGCACCTTGCCGGGACGGCCGTCCGGCACCGTGTACGCCTGGAGCGACATCTGCCCCCGGGAAGCGAGACCCGCCACGACGGTGCGGCCGTCACGGCTGCTCAGCGCGGCGCCCGTTCCGGCGGGCAGCTTCAGCATCGGCCGGCTGACGCGCAGGTCTCCGGCCTGGCCTTTGGTGTTCAGCGCGCGCAGCTGACCGGCGGCGACGACGTCGCCGGCGCGCACCGGGTTCCACAGGAAGGTGAGGGTGTCGCCCGCCCACGACAGGCTGGCGATGCGCGCGGGCGACGGCGCCTTCCACATCTTGCGCTGCCCGGTCGCGGCGGACACGACCTGCACCTGGGCCGTCAGACCGGAGTAGGTGACGTAGGCGATGCGGTCGCCGTCGGGGTGGACCGCCATCTCCGACCACCCGGCCGACACGCCGGGCACGGCGGCGCGCGGGATGTCCGTCAGCTGCGTGGGGCGCCCGCCCGCGTCCACGCCCAGCCGATGGAACGTGACAGTCCGGTCGGCGTAGGAGGCGACGACGAAGGTTCCGTCGGCGGCCGCCGCGATCCGCTCGAACCGCCGCCCGGCCGGCGCCGCCACGGGCACGCCGATCGTGCCGCCGGTGCGCATGTCGCGGACCACGAGCGCGGCGCCGCCGCGCTGCACCCCGACGAAACGGTGCGGCTCGGTGCGCTCACGCTCGGCGGCCGGCTTGGCCGCGCGCTGGGGGTCGTCCGACCGCTGATGCGCGTGCACCAGGTCGACGAATCCGGCGATGCCGAGGGCGATCGCCGCGGCGACGCCGATCGGCACCAGGCGCCGCCAGGCGCCGCGCACCATTGCTCCGACGCCCGTCTGCTCGTGCTTGCCGTCCATCGGGGAAGCCCAGCACCCACCTCTCCGCGTCTCCCACGTTGTGCGGACCCGTCGTTTCTACCTCATCCCTCACATTCAGGGCAGCAAGATCGCGGAGTTTGTCGACAGACATTGACGTTCCCGACATGTCCGTCGCGCCGACCTGCGCGATCCGCCTCCGGCGTCCCTCTCGACGGCTCCGGAGCAGGCGCGCAGCGCACGGCGCCTTGGCCGCCCACCGCGTCGTGGGCCGCCACAAGGTCCGGTGCCATGTGCACGCCGGACGTGAGACGACGCAGGGCGGGTCAGTCCGCAGAGAGACGATCGGCGCGCCTGCGCAGCCCGCCGTACAGCATCGACAACGCCGTCGCCAGAAAAAGCCCCGCCGAGGCGTACAGGCCGATGCGGATGTCGTCGTCTGTGGAGTCGTCAGGAAGATACGGCAACGTCAGCCCCAGCGGGTCCTTGCGGATGGTGACCCGCTGCCCCTGTCGGAACTGGTCGTAGCAGTTCTGCTGCTCGCTGAGCCGATAGACCGTGGGCTTGCTCTCGGTCGCCAGCACTGTGCAGTACCACAGGTCGGTCTTGACGCCCTTATCCTTCTCGACCTTGAGGACCACGGCGGGAACCTCCTCGCCCGTGGTCTTCAGGTACAGCGCGTACTCCATCGGCCCGGCGAAGAACATCAGCGCCAACCCGCAGATGGAGACCAAGAGCGCCGCTCCCGCCCGTCGCCATACCGCACCCGCGCGGATCACCGCGACGGCGAAGACGACAAGGCCGAGGCCGACACCGATCCAGCGCCCGCCGTACCGCATCTGCGCCACCGCGCCGGCGAGCGCGAACGCAACGGGCACGGCGAGCGCCCACATCCAGGAGTTCGCCACCCGTCGCCGCGGCGGCGAAGCGGTTTCCGGGTGCTCCACTGCACCTCACTCTCACTAAGCGCCCGGAAGCCATGATCCACCAATTAGGCGGACATCGCCCGCATAAGACACGATCAGGACGCGGCGGCCAGGGCCGCTCGGGCGGCGTCGAGCGTCCTCTCCCGGTACCCGGCGCCGAACAGGGCGACGTGCACCAGGAGCGGGTGCAGCTGGTGCAGCGGGACGCGCCGCCGCCAGCCGTCGGCGAGCGGCGCCGCCTCGTCGTAGGCCGCCAGGACGCGGTCCAGGTGCGGGGCGCCGAACAAGGCCAGCATCGCCAGGTCGGTCTCGCGGTGGCCGCCGTGCGCGGCCGGGTCGATCAGCATGGCGCGGCCGCCCGTCCACAGCACGTTGCCCGACCACAGGTCGCCGTGGATGCGGCTCGGCGGCTCCGGCGGCCCGGCCAGCTCCTCGACGCGGTCGATGACGTGCTCGATCAGTCGCACGTCGGACGCCGACAGGTGCGGCCGTGCGAGACGCAGGAACGGCGCGAGACGCCGCTCGGCGTACCAGCGCGGCCATCCGCCGTCGTCGAGGGTGTTGTCCAGCGGCAGGTCGGCGATGTAGCCGTCCCAGGGCGCGCCGTACGCCCGCGGGGCGGACGCGGTGTGCAGCGCGGCCAGGTCGCGGCCGAAACGCTCGGCGGCCTGCGGTGTGGGCGGCTCGGTCGGCAGCCACGGCAGCACGAGGGTGTGGTCGTCGGCGGCCAGCACCCGCGGCACGGGGGCGTGCGGCCCCGCCTCGGCCAGCCACCGCAGCCCCGCCGCCTCGGCCGCGAAGAAGCCGCCGTCGGCGGCCGCGGCCTTGACGAAGACCTCGCGCCCGTCGGCGAGCGTCGCCCGGTGCAGCGTCCACGAATGGCTGCCGCCGAGGTCGGCGACGCGCTCGACGCGCGTCCGGAGCAGGTCGGCGATCCGCTCGCGGGCCGCCGCCACCGTCACGCCTCCCGGGCGAGCGACGTCTCGGCGCGCACGTGGTCGAGCAGGCCGGGCACCGCGGCCTCGACGAGCTTCAGCACGTGCTCGAAGTCGGCGTGTCCGCCGTAGTACGGGTCGGGGACGTCCAGGTCGTCCCCCGCGTCGGGGTCGAACTCGCGCAGCAGCCTGATCCGTCCGCGCGCCGCGTCGTCGGGGGCCATGGCCCGCAGCTCCCGCAGGTGCCCCGCGTCCAGCGCGACGATCAGGTCGTACCGGTCGAACCAGTCCGGTTGGAACTGCCGGGCGGTGTGCGCCGACCGGTAGCCGTTCCGCTGCAGGACGCGCACAGTGCGGGGGTCGGCGCCGCTGCCCACATGCCACGGTCCGGTGCCCGAGCTGTCGACCTCGACGTCGAGCCCTTCCTTCTCAACGTGGTGGCGGAACACCCACTCGGCCATGGGCGAGCGGCAGATGTTCCCGGTGCAGACGAACGTGACGCGGTAGGACATGCCCCCATCCTGCCCGACCGCCCCCGAACGGGGACGGCCCCCGGCGGAAGGTCCGCCGGGGGCCGTGGGGCGTCAGAACGGACGCGTCAGCGCGAGACGGCCTTCTTGGCGTCGATGATGCCGGCGCCGTAGAAGCCGTTGCGGTTCTTGCCGCCCTCGCACGTGTGCGTCGCGACGACCTTCTGGTACGAGCCGTCGGCCTGCTTCACGTACCGGGTGTAGGTGTACGAGCCGCCCTTCGGGCAGGCCGTGGCGGAGGCGGTGCCCGTCAGGATGCGCGCCACGGCGTCCGGGTCCATGGTGAGCCCGCCGTGGACGCGGTCGCGCTTGCCGTACTTGCTGACGATCAGGGCCGCGACGCCGGCCGCGTGCGGCGAGGCCATCGAGGTGCCCTGGATCGACTGGTAGTAGGCGCAGGTGCCGCCCTTGCAGTCGCGGACCACGCGCGGGGTGTTCGGCGTGCCGTCGGCGTTCAGCTCGCCGCGCTCGCGGGCGATGGACTCGGGGTAGGCCGCCCAGATGCCGACCTTGTCGTCCAGCTTGCCGTCCGCCGTGTCGTACTTGTCACCGCCGGGCGCGGCCACCTGGATGTAGCCGTTGCCGTAGCTGGAGTAGTACGCCTTGCGCTTGCTGATGCCGGTCGAGGAGACGGGGATGACGTGGTCGCCCTCGCCGGGCAGCGACAGGCAGCTCGGCGGGATGGTCCGCTCGTGGGGCTGCTCGCCCGGCTCGGACGCGAAGTTCGGGCTGGAGTCGTCGGTGTTGGTCTTGGTGTAGTCGATCGCCTCGTTGCCCGCGGCCGCGACCAGCGTGACGCCGTGCCGGTGGGCGAAGTTCAGCGCCCGGTTGGCGGCCTCGATGACGGTGCGCTGCTCGGCCTGCTCCTCGGGCGAGTCGGCCGGGTTGTCGACGCAGTTGAACAGCCACGGGTCGATGTAGAAGCTCATGTTGACCACGTCGATGCCGTTCTTGGCCGCGTAGGTCAGCGCGTCGACCGTCGGCTTCAGGAAGAAGTAGCCCGAGTCCTGCCCGGCGCGCAGGTTGACCAGCTGCACGTTGGGCGCGACGCCGGCCATGCCCAGCCCGTTGCGCGGCGAGGCGATGGTGGACGCCACGTGCGTGCCGTGCTCGTTCTCGTCCACGTCGGCCGGGTCGTTGCAGGACTTGTCGGGCTCCGCCTCGCACGGCCCGTCGACCTCGTTGCCGTTGGCGTCGGTCGGGATGTCGACGGTGAAGTTCCGGCTCAGCGCGCGGTTGAAGTTGGGCTTGATGTCGGGGTGGTTGCCGTCGATGCCGGTGTCGATGACGCCGACGAGCACGCGCTTGTCGCCCGGCTCGATCTTGTAGGAGCCGTCGGCCGTGGCGCGGATCTGCTTCATGTCCCACTGCAGGTCCGCGAGCGGCTCGCCCTTGGCGCCCTTCGTGAACTTCGCCGCGCCGGCGGTCTGGCCGCGCCCCTCCTTCTCCACGGCGAACGGCTTGGCGGCCTTCCCCGTCTTCGGCGCGTGGCCGATCACGCGGTTGGCCGCGGCGCCCTCCAGGGCGTCCTGCCGGGCCACCGCGGCGGTGAAGCCCGTCTTGGTGGTGCGGACGGTGGCCACGCCGACGTCGGTGTTCTCGCTGACGATGGTGCCTCCGGCCGCCTTCACGGCGGCGCGGGCCTTGCTGAGGGAGACCCCTTCCTTGTAGAGGACGACGTACTCCGACGCCTTCGCCTGGGACTCGGGTTGGGCCGGTACCGCCGATGCCGGCAGCGCGAGTGCCGCGGTGGCGACGGCGGCACTGGCGGCGGTGATCACAACACGCCGCAAGGCGACCTCCTGGCCTGGGGGGGTTGATAGGGCCCCGATCGATGTTCGGTTGATCAAGGCACGCTACGGCTGCGGCTGTTGAGACTCGTGTACGGATGAGTAACAAAACGGGCCAACTTGTGTTATCCGCCTGGTGTCCGACATGACGGCGATTTCCGTCGGATCGGCGGTCAGGCGGCCCCGTCCCGCAGCGCCAGGGTGAGCGCCTCCACGGCCAGCAGCGGGTTGACGTTGGCGTCCAGCCGCTCCCGGCACTCCATGATCGCGTCCAGGCGGCGGATCGTGGTCTCGGGCGTGCCCGCCGCCGCGGCCGCGCGCAGCTCGTCCGCCCGGTCGGCGTTGACCAGCTCGCTACCCGCGCCGAGCTGCAGCACCAGGACGTCGCGGTAGTAGTACGCCAGGTCCAGCAGCGCCCGGTCGAGGGCGTCCCGCTTGACCCGGGTGGCGCGGGACTTCTGCCGGTCCTCCAGCTCCTTCAGCGCGCCGGCGGTGCCGCGCGGCATGCGGCCCTTCGCGCTCTCCCCCAGCGCCTGCCGCAGCGCCGCCGTCTCGCTCTCGTTCAGCTCCTCGGTGGTGGCCTTGGCCTCCTCCTCGGCGGCCTTCACCAGCGCCTCCGCCGCCGCCACCGCGGGCCCCACCGACGTGAGGCGGCGCGGCACGGCCAGCACCTCCTCGCGGCGGCGCCGCGCCTGCTCGTCGACGGCCAGCCGCCGGGCCCGCTCGATGTGCCCCTGCGCGGCCCGCGCCGCCGCCTCGGCCGTCGCCGGGTCGACGCCGTCCCGCCGCACCAGCACGTCGGCGACGGCGGCGACCGGCGGGATCCGCAGGGTGACCAGGCGGCACCGCGACCGGATCGTCATCACCAGGTCCTCGGGGGACGGCGCGCACAGCAGCCACACCGTCCGCGGCGGCGGCTCCTCGATCGCCTTGAGCAGGGCGTTGGCGGCCGCCTCGGTCGCCCGGTCGGCGTCCTCGAACAGCACGATCTGCCAGCGTCCGCCGCTGGGCGACGACGACGCGCGCAGGACCAGCTCCCGCGTCTCGCGCACCCCGTACGACAGCCCGGACGGACGCACCACCTCCACGTCGGCGTGCGTCCCCTGCAACACCTGGTGGCAGGACGCGCAGTGCCCGCACCCGCGCGGCGTCTCCGAGCACTGCAGGGCCGCGGCGAACGCGCGGGCCGCGGCCGAACGCCCCGACCCCGGCGGCCCGGTGAACAGCCAGGCGTGCGCCATCTTCCCGCCCGCCGCCCCGCCGGCGTCGGCGGCCTCGGCGGCGGAGCGCAGCTGCTCGACGACCGGGTCCTGGCCGACCAGGTCACCCCACACGCTCATGACCCGCACCCCCGATCGCCTCCGGGCCCCTCATCAGGCGCCGCCTCCCCGTCCTCGGTCCTTCACCGCTCGGCGGCCCGGGCCGCGCCCCTCACCGCGGCCTCGCCCGCCGCGGGGGCGCCGCCGCGCCGCCCGGCTCGCTCGCCCCCAAGGCTACGGCCCGCCGCGGGCTCAGACGTCGGTGATCGCGGGGAAGGTGCTGGTGACGTCCTCGGTGCCCGCCGGAACGGGGTCGGGCAGGATCTCCCGGATGCGGTCCTGCACGATGCGGCTGATCTCCTGCTGCGGCAGGCTCGCGTCCACCACCAGGTAGCGGTCGGGGTCGGCGTCGGCCAGCTCGCGGAAGCCCTCCCGCACCCGCTCGTGGAAGTCGCGCGGCTCGGACTCCATGCGGTCGGCCGGGGACGCCAGCCGCCCGAGGCCCGTCTCCGCCGGCACCTCCAGCAGCACGGTCAGGTCCGGCACCAGCCCGCCGGTCGCCCACGCGTTGATCCGGGCGATCTCGTCGACCGGCTGGCCCCGCCCGTACCCCTGGTAGGCCAGGGAGGAGTCGACGTACCGGTCGCTGACCACGATGGCGCCGCGCTCCAGCGCGGGCCGGATCACATTCGCGACGTGGTCGGCGCGGTCCGCCGCGTACAGCAGGGTCTCCGCCCGCGCCGACAGCCCGGTGTTCTGCTTGTCCAGCAGCATCGCCCGCAGCCGCATGCCGATCTTGGTGGCGCCCGGCTCGTGCGTGGTGACCACGTCGTAGCCGTGGTCGCGCAGCCAGATCGCCGCCAGCCGCGCCTGGGTGGTCTTGCCCGCGCCCTCGCCGCCTTCGAAGGCGATGAACACGCCGCGGTTGCGCGGGGCCGCCTCCGCGGCGCCCTGCTCCGGCGGCGTGTAGACCTCGCCGCGCAGCGCCGCCCGCAGGTCCGGCAGCAGCGGAATGCCGCGCCGGTCGTCCAGCCTCCGGAACGCCACCAGCCCGGCCGCCAGCGCGAGCACCGCCACGATCAGCAGCACCGCGCCCGTCCCGGCCAGCTCGTACGCCGACCCGAGCTCGTGGTCGCCCAGCGCCCCGGCCGCCGGCGGGAGCGCCGCCACCGCCACCAGCCCGGTCACCAGCGCCACCGCCCGCAGCCGGGCCGACGCCGCGGCCGCCGCGTCCTGCGCCGCGTCCGCCGCCGCACCCGCCAGGCCCGCGGCGGTGGACCACGCCATCCCCGCCGCGACGCCGACGAACGACGTCACGAACGCCGCGACCACCAGGTCCCGCGCCAGCGCGACCACGACCAGCAGCAGCGCGGCCGCCACCACCGCCAGCGCCAGCAGCCGGCGGCGGCTGAACGGGCCGAGCACCCGCGGCCCGAGGAAGATCCCGAACGCCAGCCCCACCGTCAGGCCGACGAGGATCGCCCCGAACCCGGCGTCGCCGCCTCCCATCTCGCGGGCGTGCCCCACGGCCACCGCCGCGATCGCGGCGCACGCCAGCACGGCCGCGGCGACCGCCGGGAACAGCCCGCCCGGCACGGGCGCGCCGCGGAACAGCAGCAGCGGCGGCCACTGCGCGGCCCGCGGCGCCGTCCCCGCCGGCAGCTCGCGCAGCAGGACGACGGACACCGCCGCGCCCAGGAACACCGCGGCCGCCGCGAACAGCGGAAGATCGGCCAGGTCCGCCGTCCGCGCGATCACCGCCAGCACCGCGTACAGCACCGCCGCGACCGGCGCCGTCCCGTAGACGGCGCGCAGCGCCGCGCGGCGCGCCCGCGGCAGGCGCTCCTCATCGACCAGCTCCGGGACGGCCGCGTCCGCCACCGCCGACCACGGCAGCGCCAGCAGCGCCACCAGGAACGCCGCCGCCAGCGTCCACGGCGTGAGATCCACCAGGGGCACCAGCAGCACCAGCGCGAACCGCAGCGCGTCGGCCGCCGTGAGCAGCAGCCGCCCGTCCAGCCGCGCCGCGGCCAGCCCCGCCAGCGGCGCGAGGAACACCGCGGGCAGCACCATCAGCACGAGGACCGCGCCGGCGAGCCGCACTCGGGCGGCCGGATCGTCACCGGCCCCGGCGGCCGCCGCGGCGAGCGCCGGAACGCTCAGCCAGTGGCCGAGCCCGGACAACGACAACGCAAGCCACAACCGGCGGAACGGATCGGTCGACCGCGCACCGGCGGACCCGGCGGCATGCGACGGCGGGAGGGCGCCCGTTCTGGTCATGTTGGTCAGCGTATCGGCGCGGCCATCACGTTGGGGGTACCTCTCGGCAGCGAATCGAAGACGCTTTCCCCGCGCTCGCCCGAACGCCGACGCCGATCACGGAGCGCTCCCGCCCCGCCACGCTCAGGAGCCGGACTTGGCGGACGCGCGGCGCCGGGTCGTCGTCTTCTTGGCGCCCGTCTTCTTCTTGGCGCCGCCGGACGCGGCGACCTTCTCCCGCCGCTCGGTCAGCAGCTCCACCGCCCGCTGCATCGTGATCGTCTGCGGGTCGTCGCCCTGCCGCAGGCTCGCGTTCGTCTCGCCGTCGGTGACGTACGGGCCGTACCGGCCGTTCTTCACCACGATCTTGCGACCGCTCTCGGGGTCCTCGCCCAGCTCCCGCAGCGGCTCGGCGGACGCCGCGGCCCGGCCCCGGCCCCGCTGCTTGGGCTGCGCGAACAGCTCCTTGGCCTGCTCCAGCGTGACCGTGAACAGCTCCTCCTCCGAGCCGAGCGACCGGCTCTCGGAGCCCTTGCGCAGGTACGGCCCGTACCGGCCGTTCTGCGCGGTGACGGTCTCGCCGTCCAGCTCGCCCACCACCCGCGGCAGCGACAGCAGCCGCAGCGCGTCCTCCAGCGTGATCGTCTCCAGGCTCATCGACCGGAACAGCGACGCGGTGCGCGGCTTGGGCGCCTTGGTCCGCTTCTTCTTCTCGCCGTCGGCCGGGGGCGCCTCCTCCGGCAGGATCTCGGTGACGTACGGCCCGTACCGTCCGCTCTTGGCGACGATCACGTGGCCGGTCTCCGGGTCGACGCCCAGCTCCCGGTCGCCGCTCGGCCGGGCGAACAGCTCCTCGGCCTTCTCCGCGGTCAGCTCGTCGGGCGCCATGTCCTCGGGGATGTTGACGCGCTCGCCGTTGCGGTCCAGGTACGGCCCGTACCGGCCGACCCGCACCACGATGTCGCTGCCCTTGATCGGGAACGAGCTGATGCCCTTGGCGTCGATGTCGTCGATGTGCTCGACCAGCGCCTTGAGGCCCTTGTCGCCGTTCTCGCCCTTGTAGAAGCGGGTCAGCCAGCGCACCCGCTCGGCCTCGCCGCGGGCGATCTCGTCGAGGCCGTCCTCCATGTGCGCGGTGAAGTCGTAGTCGACGAGGTTGCCGAAGTGCCGCTCCAGCAGGTTGACCACGGCGAACGCCAGGAACGACGGCACCAGCGCGGTGCCCTTCTTGAACACGTAGCCGCGGTCCAGGATCGTCCCGATGATCGAGGCGTAGGTGGACGGCCGCCCGATCTCCCGGTCCTCCAGCTCCTTGACCAGGCTGGCCTCGGTGTAGCGGGCGGGCGGACGCGTCGAGTGCCCCTCGGCCTCGACCGCGCGCGCCGACAGCGCGTCGCCCCGCTCCAGCGCCGGCAGCCGCCGCTCCTGGTCGTCGCGGTCGGTGGACGGGTCGTCGGCGCTCTCCACGTACGCCTTGAGGAACCCGTGGAACGTGATCGTCTTGCCGGTCGCGCCGAACTCGGCGGTCTCGCCCGCCGCGGACACGCCCCGCACGCGCACCGACACCGAGTGGCCCTGCGCGTCCTTCATCTGGGACGCGATGGTGCGCTTCCAGATCAGCTCGTACAGGCGGAACTGGTCGCCGGTCAGGCCGGTCTCGGCCGGGGTGCGGAACACGTCCCCCGCCGGGCGGATCGCCTCGTGCGCCTCCTGCGCGTTCTTGACCTTGCTGGTGTAGACGCGCGGCTTGTCCGGTACGTACTCGTTGCCGAACAGCGTGGCCGCCTGCCGCCGCGCCGCCGTGATCGCGGTCTCCGACAGGGTGACCGAGTCGGTCCGCATGTAGGTGATGTAGCCGTTCTCGTACAGCTTCTGCGCCACCGACATCGTGTACTTGGCGGAGAAGCCCAGCTTGCGGCTGGCCTCCTGCTGCAGCGTGGTGGTGCGGAACGGCGGGTACGGCTTGCGCGAGTACGGCTTCTGCTCGACCGCCGTGACCTCGTAGGGCCGGCCCGACAGCCGCTCGGCCAGGCCGCGCGCCGCCTCCTCGTCCAGGTGCAGCACGTCCCGGGACTTCAGGGTGCCGTCGGCGGCGAAGTCGCGGCCCTGGGCGACCCGCTTGCCGTCGACCGAGATCAGCCCGGCCTTGAACCGCCGCGGCTCGTCGTCCTTGCCGGTGTCGAACTCGCCGGTGATGTCCCAGTAGTGCGCGGGGACGAACGCGATGCGCTCCCGCTCCCGCTCGACCACCAGCCGGGTCGCCACCGACTGCACCCGCCCGGCCGACAGCCCCTGCTTGACCTTCACCCACAGCACCGGGCTGACCTCGTAGCCGTACAGCCGGTCGAGGATGCGCCGGGTCTCCTGGGCGTCCACCAGCCGCAGGTCCAGGCTGCGCGGGTTGGCGGCGGCGCGGCGGATGGCCTCCGCGGTGATCTCGTTGAAGACCATGCGGTGCACCGGCACCTTGGGCTTGAGCACCTCCTGCAGGTGCCAGGCGATGGCCTCGCCCTCGCGGTCCTCGTCAGTGGCCAGGTAGAGCTCGTCGGCCTCCTTCAGCAGCTTCTTCAGCTTGGCGACCTGCTGCTTCTTGTCGGCGTTGACCACGTACAGCGGGCGGAAGTCGCTCTCGACGTCGACGCCGAGCTTGGCCCACGGCTTGTCCTTGTACTCGGGCGGCACCTCGGCGGCGCTCCCGGGAAGGTCCCGGATGTGGCCGATACTGGACTCCACGACGTAGCCACGGCCCAGGTACCCGGCGATCGTCTTGGCCTTCGCCGGCGACTCGACGATCACCAGGCGGGTACCCTTCCCCCCGCCCTGACCACGCTTCGCAGTGCCGTTCTTGGCTGGCACAGTCGCTCCAACCTCGCTGTCTGGTCTCATTCAACCCGGGTACCTACAACGTCGCACGACTCGACGTCCATGCCCGCGAGTCCCCGCCGCGGCAAACCTCAGACAGGATGACACGTCGCGGCGGCGGCCGGGACACATGGCCGTCGCGGCGGTCCGCCCGACGGCTGTTCTCCTGGCGTTCACCGGGTCATAATGGTCGCAATGGTGGAGTACACCTACCTTGTTCTACGGCTGCCGCGCGGCACCACTCGTGACGTCGCCCGGCAGATCATGACCGAGCACGCGGAGTACGGCGGCTGGGAACTCGACCGACTCCGCCTCTACCCCGACGGAAGCCGTCGAATCCAACTACGTCGGAAGATCATTCGCCAGGTCCGTACGTTCTGACGTCTCCTGTCTCGCCCAGCCGGAGGGTAGCACCGCGTGCCCGCATCCTGACGTGCGGTAACCATAGTCGGCCCAGACCGGCCACCCTCTCCCACAGCCGCCCCCGCCGATAACTCCGACCTCTCTTCTCACGACATCCGCCCCCGCCGTCAGAGCACTCCACCCTCTGCATCAAGGCCCTTTACGGCGCCGGACCCCCATCAGAATTCCTCCGCCCCTAGCCGTTTCGCCACACATTTCCCACCCCACCGCTGCCCCCGCCTACCCCCATTGCCCACAACTCACTCACACCAGCCACCAAAGCCCCACACGCTCACGGCCCCCACACACAGCCGCCCCAGCGCAACACGTTCGAGACGCCGAAGAATGGCCACCCCAGACCCAGTACGGCGGCGAGACGACCTGGAGCCCGGCCGCTCTGCCGACGAGCTGACCGACCTGCTCGCCGGGCATCCGGCGACACCGCTGCCCGCGTGGGCGAACGCCGGGTCGCTGCTCATCAGGGCGCCCGTCCCGAACAGCGCCATGCCCATGCCCATGGTCGCCCCCGAAAGCCATGGGCTCGACACGCTCACCCTCGAGGAGAGGTGACAACACACCACTCGTCCGGAAGACCTGACACGCGGTCATAGGCGCTACAGCCGCGCCCCGTGCCCGCGCCCCCCGACGACTTCGACCACCCCGCCCTGCCCGCCAGGCTCCCGCCGACGCCCTGTACTACGACCGCGTCCGCCTCGGCGAGCTGATCTCGCAGGCGTTGCAGGCCCGCCACGAGCACGACGCCCGTGCGGTTGATCCCGACAGTCGTGGCCTTTTGCGGTCCCCTTGGGGCAGGGCCGACGACACACCGCCGGCTTGGATGCCCCGCACGGTTGTGGCGTAGGTGGAAGCCGCTCGGAGCCGGGCCCTCCCCCGTGCCGCAGCCGGAACGGCCGCCGGGCCGGCCCGTCCGCCAGGTCCATGGTGTGGACGGCGGTCGGGTCCGGCCCGGTCGGCTGATCGGCTTCGTCGGCTCATGAGGTCCGCGGCCTCTCAGCGGCGGTGCGGGGCGGACGCGGCGGACCGCTTCAGCGCCCCGGAGATCGCGGTCCGCGGCACCCGCTCCCGCACCGTGCCGGAGTCGTCGGAACAGGGGGGCGGCGTCGGCCGTCGGGCCCCTCGGCCTCGGGCCGGCCGCCCCTGCCGGTCACGCCGTTCGGCGCGTGATCAGCTGATGCCCTTGCCCAGCGGCAGGACGCCCGGCAGCGGGGTGCTCGCGACGGGAGCCGGCACGTCCTTCACCGGGGTCGCGACGCGCCGCGTCGCCCCGGCGGGGCTCGCGGTGCCCAGGCCGCTGGTCAGCGCCTTCTTCGCCTGGGCGGTGAGCGGCAGGCTCAGCGGAGCCTTCGCCACCGGCTCGGGCAGGGGGCCGGTGGCGCGGTACCCGTAGCCGTAGCCGTACGGGTCGTCCTGGCACACCGGCTCGGAGTGGCCGATGACGGCGGCCGCGTTGCCGCACACGGCGGCGGGGGCCTCCGCGGGGACGGTCACCTGGTTGCCGCCGCCGACGGAACCGCGCCCCGTGGTGTAGCCGCCCGGGGTGTTCGACCCGGTGGCGACGGAGGTGCCCTTGCAGGCCGCGGCCGCGGTCCCGATGAGGGCGGCGGCGTTGCCGCACACGTTGGCGGGGATCTTCACCGGGGCGTGGACCTGGTTGCCGCCCGCGACGGAGTTCCTGCCCGAGGTGCTCTGCCCGCCGCCGGAGCCGGTGCGCGTGTGGGCGCCGCCGCGGCAGAACGCGCCGGTCTGGCCGATGAGCGCGGCGGCGTTGCCGCAGATGCTGACCGGGGCGGCCACGGGCGCGTTGGCCTGGTTGCCGGACAGCACCGAGCGCGTCCCGGACGTCGCCTGCCCGGCGGAGCCGTAGTAGTCGGAGCCGCCGTCGCGGACGGTCGCGCCGCCGTCGCACGAGGCCAGCGCGTTGCCGATCGCGTTGCCGCACACGTCGACCGGAGCGCTGACGGGGGCGTTCACCTGGTTGCCGGAACCGACACCGGACCGGCCGGTGGTGCGCTGCCCGCCGCCGTTTCCGCCGCCGACGACCTTGGCGCCGCCCGTGCAGCCCGCGCCGGCGATGCCGAGGATCGCCACGGCGGTGCCGCAGGCGTTGACCGGCGCCGAGATCGGCGCGTTCACCTGGTTCCCGCCGAGCACGCTGGACCGCCCGGAGGTGCCCTGGCCGCCACCGCCGCCGGTCCCGTTGCCGGTCACCTTGGCGCTGCCCGTGCAGTTCGCGCTGGCGATGCCCAGCAGCGCGATCGCGTTGCCGCAGACGTCGACCGGGGCGCTGATGGGGGCGTTCACCTGGTTGCCGGAACCGACACCGGACCGGCCGGTGGTGACCCGGCTGCCACCGCCGCCGGTCCCGTTCCCGGTCACCTTGGCACTGCCCGTGCAGTTCGCGCCGGCGGTGCCGATGATCGCGACGGTGTTGCCGCAGGCGCTGATCGGCGCCGAGATCGGCACGTTCACCTGGTTCCCGCCGAGCACGCTGGACCGCCCGGAGGTGGCCTGGCCGCCACCGCCGCCGGTCCCGTTGTCGACCCGCGCGCCGCCCTGGGACGAGGCGCCCGCGGTGCCCGCCACGGCGACCGAGTTGCCGCTGATGTCGATCGGCGCCGAGATCGGCACGTTCACCTGGTTGCCGCCGAGCACGCTGGACGCGCCGTTGGTGGTGTCGGCGAGGGCGTCGACGGGAAGGACGGGTCCCGCGCCAAGCGCGACGAATCCCGCGGTCAGCAGCGCCGCACGTGCGGCGGTCCCTTTGGCCCAGGTTCGCATGATGCTCCGTTCGGGGAGATGAACTGGATGGATGGACGATCGAGATCCGCGGGCGCTGACGCGGCGGGCACGTGCCGTGCGCCCGACGCGGCGGTCTCGCGCAGGCGAGGGCACACGCCGCGTCTCGGACGCGTCGCCCCGGATCTCCATGGGGGTGACGTGCCTGCGCTCACCGGCCGCGGGCACCGCGCGTCTGCGCGCGTTCGCGTGCTCGTCTCACCGCGTGAGGGGCACGTTCCCGGTCCGTCCGTCCGGCGCCGGGACGGCGGCCGGACGCGGACCGGAGCTTGGATGACTAGTCAGGTGAGAAGGACGGCTCGTCCACGGCCGTGCGGACGGCCACGGGGATCGAGCGCGGGGCGCGCACCGGCGACCACACGGGCGGCGGCGCCTGCCAGCTCCAGCGGGTGAGGTGCCCGCCGAGCCCGCCTCCGGGCAGCACCGGCCCGGTGGCGCCCGCGAGCGTCCCGACCTGCTGGTCGGGCATGGGGGCCGGGGCCGCCGGGGCGGGCGCCGGAGCGGCGGGAGCCGACCGCCGCGTCTCGGCATGCGCCTCACGGCGCGCCGCGCCGTCCCGCCTCACGACCTGCGCTGGCAGGATACTCGCCCGCCGCTTGCTCGGCTGCGCGGCCGGACGGGGCTTCGTCTCCGCTCGCTCCGCCCGCACCGGCTTCGGCACGGACACCCGTGGCGCGCCCTCCGCGACAGGCGGACGCGGGGACGCCGCGGCGTCGTCCGGACGGGCGTCCGCGTCACCGCCGGACTCACTGCTGATCGGCGTCTCCACGGACGGCGGCTGAGACCGCTCGACGGTGTTCCCGGCCTTTCCCGAGAACGCCGCGGCGACGCCGCGGACGACGTCGTGCAGTCGTCGTCCCGCCTCGCCCTCGGACGGCACGGGCGCGGTGTCGGCGTGCGCCGCCTGCGAGGCGAGGCCGCCGAGCAGCCACCCGGCGACCGCCAGCCCTGTCACCACGACCAGACGACGCAGCCCCCGGCTGAGCGCGACACGGCGCAGCGAAGCGGCGACCGTCCGCAACCGCACCGGGTCGTACGCCACTGGTCCTCCTCAAGACCGGAGTCAAGAGCCCGTCAGCTCACGTCCAGTGACGTTAGCACCACGCAACGCGCTCGCACCGGTTTTCGGGAAACCTTCCCCAAGAAAACTCAGGCGCGGTCGAGGAAACGGTCAAGAACGCGCACGCCGAAACGCAGCCCGTCCACCGGGACCCTTTCGTCCACCCCGTGGAACATTCCGGAAAAGTCCAAATCCGGGGGAAGTCGGAGCGGCGCGAAACCGAAGCAGCGCATGCCGAGCCGGGCGAACGCCTTGGCGTCCGTCCCGCCGCTCAGGCAGTACGGGACGGGCAGCGCCCCCGGATCCTCCGAGGTCAGGGCGTCCTCCATGGCCTGCACCAGGGCGCCCTCGTAGTCGGTCTCCAGCGCCCGGTCGTGGTAGACGAAATCGCGTTCCACGTCCGGTCCGAGCAATTCGTCCACGGTCGCGAAGAACTCATCCTCGTATCCGGGGAGGAAACGCCCGTCGACCTCGGCCGTCGCCTTCTGCGGAATGACGTTCGTCTTGTAGCCGGCGTCCAGCCGCGTCGGGTTGAGCGTGTTCCGCAGCGTCGCCCCGATCATGCGCGCCAGCGGGCCGATCTGCTCCAGGCTCTTCTCCGGCCGCTCCGGGTCGAACGGCACCCCGTACGCCTGGCACGCCCGCTCCAGGAACGCCCGCACCGTCTTGGTCATCCGGATCGGGAACTCGTGCCGCCCGAGCCGCGCGACCGCCTCCGCCAGCGCGGTCACCGCGTTGTCCGGGTGCACCATCGACCCGTGCCCGGCGGTCCCCTTGGCCGTCAGCCGCATCCACGCGATGCCCTTCTCGGCGGCCTCGATCAGGTACATCCGCCGGTCGCCCGGCACGGTCAGGCTGAAGCCGCCGACCTCCCCGATCGCCTCGGTGCACCCTTCGAACAGCTCCGGATGCTCCTTGACCAGCCACTGGGCGCCCCAGACGCCGCCGGCCTCCTCGTCGGCGGTGAACGCCAGCACCAGGTCCCGCTTGGGCCTGCGCCCCTCCCGGAGCCGCTGCCGGACGACCGCGAGGATCATCGCGTCCATGTCCTTCATGTCGACGGCGCCGCGGCCCCACACGCACCCGTCCGCGATCTCCCCGCCGAACGGGTCGCGCGTCCAGTCCTCCTTCTGCGCGGGCACCACGTCCAGATGCCCGTGCAGCAGCAGCGCGTCCCGGCCGGCCTCCTCGCCCTCGACCCGGACGACCACGCTCGCCCGCTTGGGGTGCGATTCCAGTACCCGCGGCTCCAGCCCCACCTCGGCGAGCTTCTCCGCGACGTACTCCGCCGCCCCCCGCTCCCCGGGCCCCGAGTGGTCGCCGGGATTGCTGGTGTCGATCCGGATCAGCTCCTGGCAGAGCCGGACGACCTCGTCCTCCGCGGTCGGCTGAACGGCCACAATGATCACCTTCGCACCTGGGCTCGCGTACCCGACCATGGTGCCCCGCGATCGACTTCGCCGCGAGTCAGGACGTTTGGTATCGTGATTCCGCCGCGGCGATCTGCCGCGTACTCGTCCGGGTGGCGGAATAGGCAGACGCGCTAGCTTGAGGTGCTAGTGCCCTTCACAGGGCATGGGGGTTCAAGTCCCCCCTCGGACACGAACCCGAAGCCTCTACGGTGCGGGTCGAGCGAGCCTCGACCCGCACTTTGCGTTCATCGACGCTCACACCGCCGTCCGGTACCGCGGCCCCACGCATGGTTGTGCCGCCGGCTCCCGGGACCGCGGTTTCAGGTCCGCGCCGAGCATGCGCGCCTGCCACCACTCGTCAGCCCGCGCCCGGCGGCCCCTGGAGGTTCGAAGACCGCGCGTCTCGTGCGACCGGTCCAACGGACGACGCAGACGCCGCCGCGGGACACCGGCTCGTACGACGTCAGACCGCACCGCCGGCAGGAGGCGTCGAGTCAGCAAGGGAGTCAGCAAGGCCGTGTTCACCTCCCCCAGGCCGTCCGGTCCTTCGACGCCCAGGCCGCCGCACCCAGGACGCCCTGCGCCGCTCGGTCTCGAGCCGCGCACGTTCCTGCTTGGCCTCGGTGATCCACTTGATGACCTCGACGGCATCGGTTCCGGCGTCGAGCGCGGCCCGGTACCGGGCGAGCCGGCGGCTGCAGGCGCCGGCTTCTTGGTGATCTCCGCCTCGGCTTCTTGATCCACCTGGGTCGTCTGGGCGGCCAGAGCCGCGATGGTCGCCTCGATGCGTTCCGGTCCGAACGCGGTCGGCAGCCAGGCATCGCTCGGGATCGACGCTTCGGCTTCACGCAGATGGACGACCCGGGGACGGTCGATCTTGTCGGCCGGGGCGTGCTCCTGCGGGAGGCTCCAGCGGCATGCCCGCGGCAGACCGGCCAAGGTGGACCGCCTCCACCAAGGTCGTTCCGATGCCGCACATCGGGTCGAGGACCAACGCACCAGGGCTGGTGAACGCCTCGATCACGCGGGCGGCCAGGGCGGGAAGCATCTTGCCCGGCTGCCGCATCGACTCAGGCAGATAGCGGCCTTTGCGTTGTCGGGCATGACGGGCCTCAGGCCTGCTTCCACGTGCGCGAAACGACGTCGTTCAGCCCGGTGAGCAGCTCGCGGAACGGCCTGTCGGCGCCGAACGCGTCGGCCAGCGGCGGCATCGGCCGGTCCCGTCCGGACGCGCGGGTCCAGGACCGCGACGGGCCGGTTCGAGGAAGGGGCGGCGTCGGATCATCCGCGAAGTCTGACGAGCTCACCAGGCAGGGCGCGTTGAGGCGGTCGCGGCACCCGAGGCAAGTTGGCGACATCGTGTTGATATCTTGCCGACATGCCGTCGATAAAGAAGCGGGTGTGGGGCTGATGTTCCTCGCCGTTCGTGAGCTGCGGTTCGCCAAGGTCCGGTTCGGGCTGATGGGAGCCGTCGTAGGGTTGATCGCGGTCCTCATGGTCATGTTGTCCGGGTTGTCGGTGGGGCTGGTCAGGGACGGGGTGTCCGGGCTGCAGAACCTGCCGGTCACCTCGTTCGCGTTCGAGCGCGGCGTCCAGCACGACTCCGCCTTCTCCCGGAGCGTGGTGAGGATGTCCGCCGTGGACGTCTGGCGGGGCCGGCCGGGTGTGGCGGAGGCGGCCCCCTACGGCAACACGCTCATCAACGCCAAGAGCGACCGGGGCGTGGAGATCGACCTCGCGCTGTTCGGGGTGGCGCCGGAGTCGTTCCTCTCGCCCGAGGTGAGCAAGGGCTCGCGGCTGAGCGACGCGGACGGCATCGTCGTCAGCGGCACGGCGCTGGACGCCGGCCTGAACATCGGTGACACGATCACGGTCGACCGGCTCGGGACGAAGCTGCGGGTCGTGGGCGCCACCGCGGGGCAGGACACCTTCGGTCACGTCGACGTGGCCTATGTGCCCCTGCGAACCTGGCAGCTGATCAAGGCCGGGGTGGCGCCGGGCGACCCCGTGCCCGCGCACGCCACTCAGGACATCACCGCCGTGGCGGTGCGCGCCAAGCCCGGCGCCTCCGTCGACCTGGCCGCCGGAGACGCCGCCGCCGGCACCGAGAGCCTCACTCTGAAGGAGTCCTTCGGAGCCTCGCCCGGCTATACGGCCGAGACGTCCACGCTCCAGCTCATCCAGGGATTCCTGTACGTCATCTCCGCGCTGGTCGTCGGGGCGTTCTTCGCGGTCTGGACCATCCAGCGCAAGCACGAGATCGCCGTGCTGCGCGCCATGGGGGCGTCCAGAGGGTGGCTGCTACGCGACGCACTCGCCCAGGCGTTCATCCTGCTGCTGGCCTCCGTCGCGGTCGGCGCGGGGATCGGTGTCGGCCTCGGCTCGCTCATCACCGGGGGAGGCGCGCCGTTCGCGCTCAGCGCGCCCAGTGTCATGACCGCCGCCGCGGGGCTCGTCCTGCTCGGGCTCGTCGGCGCCGGGACCGCCGTAGTCCGGATCGCGTCCATCGACCCGGCCACCGCCCTCGGAGGAAACCGATGACCGACCAGGCCACGCCCGCCGCCGAAGCGCAGGAAGGCGCCACCGGCGCGCCCGACCGTCCGGGACTGCACATGGAGGGGGTCTGCCTCCAGCACGGCGACGGCACCGAGACCGTGCAGGCCCTCGACAACGTCGACCTCGTCGTTCGCCCCGGCGAGCTGGCCGCGATCGTCGGCCCCTCCGGCGCCGGCAAGTCGAGCCTGCTCGCGGTGGCCGGCGGCCTCGCCCGCCCGGACCGGGGCACGGTCACGGTCGCCGGGATCGACATCACGGCCGCCAGTGCCAGGACCAGGGCGAAGCTGCGGCGCGAGCACATCGGGTTCGTCTTCCAGTCCGGCAACCTGGTCCCGGCGCTCACCGCCCTCGACCAGCTCCGGCTGCCGCTGCGGTTCCGGCCGCGCCGCGAGCGTTCCGGCCGCTCCGCGCTCGCGCTGCTGGAGGACGTGGGGATGGCGGACAAGGCCGACCGGTACCCGCACCAGATGTCCGGCGGGGAGCGGCAGCGGGTCGGCATCGCCCGGGCCCTGGTGACCGGGCCGAGCGTGCTGCTCGTCGACGAGCCCACCGCCGCCCTGGACCGGGCGCGCAGCCACGACATCGTCCGGCTGCTCGCCCGCGAAGCCCGGCAGCACCACGTGGCGGCCGTCATGGTGACCCATGACCACGACGTCCTCGAACACTGTGACACCGTGTACGAGATGATCGACGGGCGACTGGCCGCACTCGGCTGACGGGCAGTCCCGCCAGCGCCGCGGCCGGTGAGAGAGGGGGCAGTGTGCCGAAGATCCAGGCGCCGACCGTCGCCGAGCATCGGGCCGCGCAGCGGGCGGCCCTGCTCGACGCCGCCCGCGCCCTGCTCTCCGAGGAGACCGAGCGAGCCCCCAGCCTGGCGGCGGTCGCCCGCCGGGCCGGGCTCGCCCGCTCCAGCGTGTACGCCTACTTCTCGTCCCGCGACGATCTGCTCGACGCCCTCATCGTCGACACCTTCCCCCGCTGGTCGGCGTACGTCCGGCAGCAGATGGACAAGGCCAGGACCCCCGGCGACCGTGTCCTGGCCTACGTCAACGCCAACCTCCGCCTCGTCGCCCGCGGAGACCACGCGCTGGCCCGCGCCCTCGCGGCAACCGGCCGCACCGACGCACTCGCCAACTCAAGCCGCCTCCTCCATGACGAACTCCAGACGCCGCTCCGCGCGGCCCTGGCCGACCACGGCGCGTACGACCCCGACCGGACCGCCGAACTCGTCCAGTCCCTCGTCTACACCCTGAGCCGGATGATCGAGGACGGCCTGTCCGAACGCGCGGCCCGCCGCCTCGCCCGCGAACTGCTCGCCCCCTACCTGAACTCCACGCCGACACGTCCGACGTGACGGCCGTCCCACGTCGACATCGTGCCGGTGGCGTCACTGAGGCTGTCGCCCCCGTGGACACACACCGAACGCGGCAGGGGACGGCGTGGTGACCACGATGCCGACGACGTCGCGCCCGCTCTGGACGCGCAGTCCGAAGCCCTAGCGTCCGCGCTCGTCCGCGACCTCGCCCATGGCGGTGACCCCGGGCATGTCGGCGGCCGCGCGGTAGGCGGCGGCACGCGCCTACGGCGGTGCGGGGACCTGGCTGAGCAGGTCGAACACTCAGCTCTTCAGGAGCTGGAGCACCGGTCGTAGACGAGCGACCGTGTCCGGGCGTGCGAGCACTGGCCGTGCAGCAGGAGGCACGTGGCCTGGCGGTCCTCGGCGACGCGGCCGGCACCGGCCGCGGGTTCGACAACGCGCGTGAGCTGACCGCGCAGGCCGCCGAACACCCCGAGGATGAACCGCCGTGGATTTACTTCTTCAATCCCGACATGCTCACCATGCAGCACGGGCTCGCCTGCCAGTACTTGGGACGGCATAAGAAGGCGGTCGAGCTGCTGACGGCTGGACTCGACGCGCTGTCGCCCGAGGTGCGTCACGCCGAATGGGTGGCGTACTACCGCCTTGATCAGACGCGGTCTCTGCGAGCACTGCACGAGGATGCAGAGGCCGCACGAGTCCTCGACGAGGTCGCCGACCTTGCCGAGCGTCTCGGCTCGGCGCGGCTTGCCCGGCAGGCGGCGGCGCTTCGCTGACGCGGCGACGCCCCGCCGTGGTGTCCCAGCTTGTCGCCGAGGGCGTGTTCCTGACGGCCCCCTCCCCCTGCCGTCTGCTGTGGTGCACGTTGCTGTGGGGTGATGCTGCGCACCTGCACGCGGCCACCCGGCGCTCGGTCTCGACCCGGCCCGGAACGTATTCACCGCCCCCGAGAGGCGGGGATGAGGACGCCAGAACAGAAGGCATCGCCCTGCCCGGCCCGTACCTTGGATCGTATGCCGGTGGGAACTCTCTTGGTCAGACGTGCCCGACCAGAGGACGCCGAGGCGGTCAGCACCGTCCATGTGAGGTCCTGGCAGGCGGCCTACCGGGGACTCGTCCCGCAGTGGTACCTGGACGAGCTGGATCCCCGGCAGCGGCGACCGGTGTGGGAACGCCGTATCAGGGAGGCGGACTGGCCTCGGAGCGGCCTTCTCGTCGCGGTGCGGGACGAACGGGTCGTGGGGTTCCTGGGCATGAACCCGGTCCGGGACCACGACCTGTCCCCCGAGATGGTCGGGGAGGTCGCGACGATCTACGTCGACCCGCGGCACTGGGGTGAGGGCGTCGGCGGCCGGCTCATGCGCGCGGGGCTGGAGAACCTGGCGAGCGCGGGGTACCGGGAGGCCGCCCTGTGGGTGCTGAAGGGCAACGACCGGACGCGGCGCTTCTACGAGGCGGGCGGCTGGCGCGCGGACGGCACCGTGAAGCAGGATGACACGCGAGGGTTCCCGCTTGAGGAGGTCCGCTACCGCCGCGTCCTGCGCTGAGCTGTCGCCCCCATGGCAGGCACCGGCAGGTAGCGTCAAGTACCGGCAGGGATCAGCAGGCACCCGGGCGGGTGTAAAGGCGGCTCGCAGGCTGCGGAGGAGACTGGCGTGACGGGGCTGGGGACGCTGCTCGACGTCGTGGCCATCGCGGTCGGCACGGTGGCCGGTGTGCTGCTCGGCGACCGCGTCTCCAAGAAGCAGCGCGACCTGGTGCTCGGCGCCATCGCCCTGTTCATCATCGTCCTGGGGGTGCAGCAGGCGACCCAGGCGCTGACCGGCCCGTTCGCCGAGCGGATCGGCGATGCGGCGGCCCTGGTGGTGCTGGGGTCGCTGGTGGTCGGCGGGCTGCTGGGCGGGCTGGTCGACATCGAGTGGCAGCTCAGGCGGCTCGGCATGTTCCTCGAGCGCCGCTTCTCCTCCGACGGCGAAGGAACGTTCCTCACCGGGTTCCTGGCCGCCACGCTGCTGTTCTGCATCGGTCCCATGGCCGTCCTCGGCTCCCTCGAGGACGGCCTCCGGGGGAACGTCCAGATCCTGGCGGTGAAGTCCCTCATGGACGGGTTCGCCGCGCTGGCCCTCGCCTCCGGACTCGGCTGGGGTGTCGGTTTCTCACTCCTGCCCCTGGGCGTCTACCAGGGCGGGCTGACACTCATCGCGAAGGCGGCCGGAGCCGGCATCGATCCGGTGGTGGTGAGCTGCATGTCGGCCATCGGCGGGGTCCTCGTGCTCGGTGTGGGAGTGCGGATGCTCGAACTGAAGGAAATCCCGGTGGCGAACCTGCTGCCTGCGCTCGTGGCGGGGCCGCTGGCCACCGTCGTGATCCTTTCCGTACAGAGCTGAGGTGCGCGCGAACGGACATCACGCCCCTCACCCGCCCGCAGGGGACATCGGGGCGGACGTCAACCGTTCACCCGTGAGGCACCGGGGTGGGTCCACTTCAATTTCCCCGACCCGGATCTGACCTACTGACGGAACGCCAATTACGCGGAGAACTTCGCGCGGTTGCGGAAGAGCAAGGCTGACTACGCCCCGGACAGCGTGTTCCGTCTCCAGCAGTCGGTTCCGGGCGGCTGACATGACCCCGGAATCACAAATCCCGGCGGCCACCGTCCCGACCACGCCCATTCGGGCGGCGCTCGTCTTGGGGTGGCGACGGGGCGGGCACGGTGGGCGGCGCCAGGTCCCGCGGACCGGCGCCGGTGGCGGTCCGCGGGACGGTGCCGCGGTCAGTCCGCGGTGCGCTGGGCGAAGAGGTAGGCGCGGTCGGTGGAGAGCTCGATGCCGGGGTAGGGGCGCCGTTCGACCCTGGCGTCGACGGCGAAGCCCGCGGCCTCCAGCAACCCGGCGACGTGCGCGGGGTCGAGCAGGCAGCCGTCCAGGGAGACGGCGTGGCCGAACCATTCGTCCAGGTGCACCTTCTGGTCGCCGACGTGGAAGGCGAGCAGCAGGCGCCCGCCGGGACGCAGCACCCGGGCGAACTCGGTGAACACGGCAGGCAGCAGCTCCGGCGGCGTGTGGATGATCGAGTAGAGGGACATCAGCCCCGTCCACTGCCGGTCGGCGGCCGGCAGCGCGGTGATCGATCCCTCGTGGAACGCGATGTCGGGGTGCAGGCCGCGGGCGAGCTCGACCATCCGGGGGGACAGGTCGACGCCGATGATCGGAAGACCGAGGTCGGCGACGAACCGGGTGATGTGGCCGGGGCCGCATCCGACGTCGGCGGCCATGGGGTCGCCGACCTGCGGGCCCAGGGCCTTCACCTGGTGGGCGAAGGCCTCGATCAGCCCCCGGTCCAGCGGCTTGTCCCGCAGTTCGTCGGTGTACTGCGCCGCGTAGTCCTCGGCGACCGTGTCATAGGTGGCCCGAACCGTCTCATCAATGGCGGGATCACTGTCCACGGCCGAATCTCCGACGCCTTCCGTTTTGCTTGTCGTGTTCATCTGGAGACCGGTGACCCCACCGGCACACCCGTGATCATGCAACACGGCAGCCCCGGCGCCCCGCTGTTCTGGGACAAGTGGCGGATTGCGGCCGCGGCGCGCGGGGTGCGGCTGCCCTGCTACGCCCGTCCCGGTTACGCCGTGGCCTCGGTCCCCTGCCTGCCACACCTTCCCGTTCCTGCGGGGCACTCCTGACAGTACGGGGCGAGGAAGCCGCCCCTTCTCATCGACAAATCACGATGATATTTATGTATCCCGATGATTCGGGAAGGGGCACCGGGATGCTGATGAACCGCGTCGAGACCGCGCTGATCAACAGCCCGCCGCGGCGGTGGGTGCAACGGTGGTACGAGACACCGCTGCTCCTGCGCATGGGCGGTCCGCTGGACGAGGGAGCGCGGGCCCTGGAAATCGGCTGCGGCTCCGGCTACGGCGTGCAGTTGATCCTGGAGCGGTTCGGCGCCGGACGAGTGGACGCGATCGACCTGGACCCCGCGATGGTCACCCGCGCCCGTCGCCGACTGGCCCGCTACCGAGGCCGGGTGCGCGTCGGAGTCGCCGATGCCACCGACCTCACGGGACTGGTGCCCAGGGACGGCACGTACGACGCGGTGTTCGACAACGGCATCATCCATCACATACCCGAGTGGCGGAAGGCCGTGGCCGAGGTGGCGCGCGTGCTGCGACCAGGCGGTCTCTTCTATTTCGGCGAGGTCACCGCCCACGCGCTGGCCCGGCCGAGCTACCGCCTGCTGTTCGATCACCCCGAACACGACCGCTTCACCGGCCGGCGCTTCCTGGACGTCCTGGACGACCACGGCCTCACGGTCCGCGCCAGCCGCGAGCTGGTGTTCGGTGACTTCGTGCTCGGCGTGGCGCAGAAGTCCGTCCCCCGTGACCGTCCTGGCGCGGCCTCCGAAAGGCAGCCGTGATGGGCGCCGGACACGGCCACGGGCACGGTGCGGCTCAGGTCACCGAGCACGCCGGAGGGCGGCACCGCCGACGGCTGGGCGCGGCCTTCGTCCTCATCGGCTCGCTCTTCGCCGTCGAGCTCGCGTACGGGCTGCTCTCAGGGTCGCTGGCGCTGCTGTCCGACGCGGGTCACATGGCCGCCGATGTGGTGACCCTGGCCGCGGCTCTGGTCGCCACCAAGATCGCAGCACGGCGGGACACCACCGGCCGCCGCACCTACGGGTCCTACCGGGCCGAGGTGTTCGCCTCCGGGTTCGCGGTGCTGGTGATGCTGGGCACCGCCG
Organism: Actinomadura viridilutea; assembly: GCA_003001795.1. Taxonomy (GTDB): domain Bacteria; phylum Actinomycetota; class Actinomycetes; order Streptosporangiales; family Streptosporangiaceae; genus Spirillospora; species Spirillospora viridilutea. The sequence goes on from PVNI01000013.1 coordinate 81,026, forward strand.
TCTACATCGTCGTCGAGGCCTTGGGCCGGATCGGCGCGGACGCCGAGGTCTCCTCCAGGCCGATGCTGGTGGTCGGCGCGCTGGGCCTGGTGGTCAACCTGGCCGCGCTCGCGCTGCTGCGCGCGGGCGCCGCCGAGAGTCTGAGCGTCAAGGGCGCCTACCTGGAGGTGCTCGCCGACACGGCCGGATCGGTCGGAGTGATCGCGGCCGGGATCCTGGTCGCCACCACGGGCCGGGTCCTGTTCGACACCGTGGTCGCGCTCGCCATCGCCGTGTTCGTCGTGGTCCGCGCCCTGGGCCTGGGCCGTCAGGTGCTGGCGGTGCTGGCCCAGCACGCCCCCGCCGGGCTCGACGTCGACGCGGTGGCCGCGGAACTGGCCGCCGTTCCAGGCGTCCAGGACGTCCACGACCTGCACCTGTGGACGTTGACCTCCGGCATGAACGTGGCGACCGCCCACCTCGTCACGACCGAGCAGGCCGACGCGCACGCGGTCCTGGACCGCGCCCGCGAACTGCTCCGCGACCGCCACGCCATCGCCCACGCAACCCTGCAGGTCGAGCCCGCCGACCACGAAGGGTGCGACGAAGTCGGCTGGTGATCCCCGAAGGAACCCCTCATGGCGCTGACCGCGTTGACCGTCTACCTGCTTTGGGCGGCGCTGGCCTTGGGCCTGCGCAGCTGGTTGCAATGGCGTCGTACCGGCGACACCGGATTCCGCGGCGGAGGGCTGCGCCGCGGCACCGTCCAGTGGTGGGCCCGGATGCTCTTCGTCGTCGCTTTGATCACTGGTGCCGCCGGCCCCATCGCCGCTCTGGCCGGCCTGGGTCCGATCGGCTTCCTGGACCGGCTCGCCGTCCAGATCTCCGGGACGGTCCTCGCCGCGGCCGGCGCGGCCGCCACGTTGGCGGCGCAGGCGTCCATGGGCAGTTCGTGGCGCATCGTCGTCGACGACAACGAACGCACCGGTCTGGTCACCGGGGGCGCGTTCGCCGTGGTCCGCAATCCCATCTTCACCGCAATGATCGTCACCGCTGCGGGGCTCGCCGCCATGGTCCCGAACGTGATCTCCCTGGTCGGCTTGGCGCTGACGGTGACCGCGATCCACGTGCAGGTCCGCGCCGTCGAAGAGCCCTACCTGCTACGCGTCCACGGCGACGCCTACCGCGGTTACGCCGCCCGCGTCGGTCGGTTCCTCCCCGGCATCGGACGCCTCCCATGAAAGACATTCCGGCGTCGTCCAGGCGACTGCGGCGGCGACCTCGATGACCGAGCCCCATCCCGAAGGCGACCAGCGCCCCTGAGATCGCGATCGTTTCAGCGGTGATCGCCACGATCGTCGTCCATGCGGTTGTCGACGATGGCTGCGACCACCGGCCCCCCGCCCCCTCCAGGTCAATGGCGCTTTCCATCGCGGGGACGGGCCGAGCGCCGCGCTGGTCAGCCGCCCGCCACCGGCTCGGTCGGGGCGACGGAGTCCTCGCGGTTCTGCCGGGCGGCGGTCCCATAGGCGGGGCACAGTGCGACGGCGCGGTCGGTTGCGCTCAAGAGGTGCTCGGCCGAGCGCAGCAGATCCATCAACTCGGGGGCGGCGATGAAATAGAACGACTGGCGGCCCTCGGCGCGGTAGTCCACCAGCTTGCAGTCGCGCAGGCAGCTCAGGTGTTTGGAGACCGTGGACTGGGCCAGCCCCAGCTCACGTGTCAGGTCCACCACGCGGGCCTCGCCGCGCGACAGCCGCTGCACGATCGACAACCGCACCGGATCGGCGAGCGAACGGAACAGCGCGGCCGCCGGCGCCAGTCCGTCCAACGGCGTCATTCCACGGTCAGAATCAATCGCCATATCGCGATGATAACGGTTTTCTTAGTCACTCACAGAGGCTGGAACATCGCGGGGATCCTGTCGTCGGCGGGGAAGTCGTCCTTGCCGCCTGGCAGGCGGTTCCATATCTGCGGCACGGACTGTCGACATCCATGCCATTTCTCCCCGTACCTGGGCATGTCGCCGCTCGCGTACCGCTGCGCCCACAACGCTCCGGACCTGGAGGGCGGCGGCCCGGACGTCCTCAGTCTCGGGAGAAGGGGGCCCACGCGCTGATGGCGAAGCCGTCGCCGTCCTTGCGGACTTCGGCGGCTCCATGCCCCGGCCAGTGCGCCGGTATGACGAGTTCTCCCAGCTCGGCGGCGCGGGAGAGGTAGGCGCGGCGGGTCTTCGCGGCGAGCTTGAGGTCGTCGCAGAAGCAGCTGTTCCATCCGGGTTCGAGGACTTGGACGGGGCTGTGCATCATGTCCCCGACGAACACGGCCCGGTCGGTCCCCGAGCGGAGGGTGAGGACGGACGACCCTGGGGTGTGACCCGGCGCGGGCTCCAGCAGGAGGTTGCCGTCGATCCTGTAGGCGCCCTCCCACAGGACCGCCTGTCCGGCTCGGTAGACGGGGGCGATGCTGTCGTTGAACACCAGCTTGCCGCCCTCCCAGCGGATGCGTTCGTGCTCGTCTCGCGGCGCCCTGGTCCGGCTGGGGTTCTCCGGGTTGAAGTAGAGGTAGTCGGCGCGGGGGATCAGATAGGTGGCGTTGGGGAAGGTGGGCTGCCACTCCCCGTCGCGCAGCTCCGTGTTCCAGCCGACGTGGTCGTAGTGGATGTGCGTGTTGACGACGACGTCGACGTCCTCGGGCTCGACGCCGGTCCGCCGCAGGCGCTCGAGGTAGTCGGTCTTCAGCCCGGCGAACAGCGGGATCTGCGGACGCTCCCGGTCGTTGCCGACGCCGGTGTCCACCAGGATGGTCCGTCCCTCGCTGCGGAGGACCCAGGTCTGGATGTGGCAGCGGTAGGCGTCGTCGTCGGGCGTCCAGAAGTCCGGCGCGAGCCAGTCCCGGTTGTCCTGCCAGATCTCCTCGGTGCTGTCGGGGATGATGAACCGGACGGTCCGGACGGGGCCGGACCACTCGACGACGCGCGTGATCTCGACGTCGCCGAGAACGATGGTGTCTTCGGGCATCACGGAACTCCGAGTGAACGAGACGGATTGACAAGGGGTTCAGGAAGACCCCTGGGACTCGGGCGCATAGCGGGCCAGGAAGGTGCGCACGGCCTCCTCGATCACCACGTCCGCGGGAGGCCGGTCGGCGACCTCCTCCTCGAAGCCCATGACCCCCGGCCAGACGAGGAATTCCTGGACGAGGCCCATGAACTGGCGCGCCGCGAGGCGGGTGTCCGGGCATCGCAGGCGCCCTGCGCGGACGAGACCGTCCAGGCATTCGGCGAACGCGGCCACGACCGGGCCCTTGCCGATGCGGTAGAACTCGTCCGCGATCCACGGCAGCCGCCCGGACTCGGCCACGACGAGCCGCGCGAAGCGGATCTGCTCGCTCTCGGTCGCGAAGCGGTGCATCGACCAGGCGAACGCGCGGAGCACCTCCTCGGCGCTCGCGTCGGCGTCGCACTCGACGAGCCGCCGGTCCGGGCCGGCGAACTCCGACCAGTGGTGGCGGACCATCTCCCGGAACACCGTCTCCTTCGAGCCGAAGCGGTTGTAGACGGTCTGCCGCGAGACTCCGGCGCGTTCCGCGACCCGGTCCAGCGTGACGCCGTCGTAGCGGTCGGCCAGGAACAGCTCCTTCGCCGCCTTGAGGATCTTCTCGTCGGATGCGGTCCGACGGCGTCCAGCCTTCTGCCCCGTGCCCGGCCGGTTCGCACCCGCCTGTTCGGGCACGTCGGCACGCTCCCGGCTCGCAGACCGGCCCCGGGGGCCGGGAACGTCACGGGCAGCGCTCAAGTGGTTCCGCACGGAGGCGTCCATGGAAGTCGTCCTCTCTCACACGTACGGAATTAGACTTTACAGTACAGTCCAACTACACCCGCAGCATCGCCTCTGACCAGGGCAAACGCGGGGACGTTCGAAGAACGCCCGCTCCTCGGACGAGGAGGAGGCACTGCGCCCGACGGCCGAGCCGGTGAGGCGGCACCTCGCTCCATCAGGTCCGAAAGGCGTCGACCAGGACGGCGACGATCTGCCGACGTCCGCCGCAGCGACCCGAGGGGCACCGACGGCGAGGAGGGCGACGCCGCAGGCGATCACCGTCGGCTCAGGGCGGCGCGTTCACAGCGCCAGGCCGGAGGCCAGGAACTCCAGGTTCTCGTCCACCAGGGCGGGCAGGTCGAGGGTCGCGTCGGAGTCGAGCCAGGCGTACATCGCCGACATCAGCACGCCCAGCACCGCCCACGCGAACGCCTGCACCCGCTGATCGCCGGGGTCCCGGCCGGTCCGCTCGGCGATCATGGTGGCCAGCGCCTTCTGGGTGCCGGAGCGCATCGCGTCGAACATGCGGGCGCGCAGCGCCGGCTCGGTCATCATCAGCCGGGTCCGCACCAGCACGCCCTCGCGTTCCCGCTCGTAGACCAACGGGAAGATCTCTTTCAGCGCGGCCCGCAGCGCCTCGATCGGCCCCAGGTCCGCGGGCTGCCGCCGGAACGCCTCCATCAGGATCGGGTCGTACTCGTCATCGATGACCACGTCTTCCTTCGTGGGGAAGTAGCGGAAGAACGTGCTCGGCGAGATCTCGGCCGCCGCGCAGATCTGCTCCACCGTGGTCGCCGCGTAGCCCTGCTCGGCGAAGAGCCGGAGGGCGTGCTCCTGGATCGCCCGACGGGTCCGCAGCTTCTTGCGTTCGCGCAGCGGCAGCCGTTGCAGATGCTCGTCGAACCGGTCCAGCGCCCACTCAGGAGGCGACGTGCTCATGCATCGATTCTGGGTCATCGGCGGGACCGGCCGCACCCCGCCGCCCGGGCTGGACGACGAGCACCAGCACCGCCACGGTCACGGCGGCGAGCGAACAGACCGCCAGCGCCGCGTCCATGCCCTGGACGTAGGCGTCACGGGCCGAGGCCAGGACCGCCGGGTCGCCCAGCCGGGCCGCCACCGCCGCGGCGCCGCCGAGCGAGTCGCGGGCGGTCTCGGCCGCGGCGGCGGGCAGCGTGCCGGGGTCGAACTCGTCGCGGTAGATCGAGGAGACGATGCTGCCGAGCCCGGCGATGCCGAGCGCCCCGCCGGTCTGCCGCAGCGTCTGGACGAGCCCGGAGCCGCGTCCGGTCTCCTCTTCCGGCAGGCAGTCCAGCACGGTGTCCATCGCCGGGATGAGAGCGAGGCCCATGCCGACGCCCGCCAGCGACAGCCACCCGGCGGTGAACCCGTAACCGTCGTCCACCTCGGTGAACGCGCCCAGCCCCAGCCCGGCGGCCAGCACGAACAGCCCGGCGATCATGAGCGGCTTGGCGCCCAGCGGCTTGGCGAGCCGGTCGGTGAGCGCCCCGGCGACCATCAGGCCGAGCAGCATCGGGATCAGCCGCGCGCCGGTGCCGAGCGCGTCATTGCCCTGCACGACCTGCAGATACTGCGGCAGCACGAACAGCGCCCCCGCCATGACCATGGTGGCCAGCGTGCCGGCCGCCAGCGCCCCGTTGAACCGGCGGTCGCGGAACAGGGCCAGGTTCATGATCGGTTCACGGGCGCGCCGCTCCCACAGGACGAACGCCGTCAGCAGCGCCAGGGCCGCGCCGAACGAGCCCAGCGTGACGCCGTCGTCCCAGCCTCGGACCGGGCCCTCGATCACCCCGAACACCAGCGCCACCAGGCCCGCCATCGACAGCGCCGACCCGGCCCAGTCGATCCGGGGCGCGGACGGGTCGCGCGACTCGGGCAGCAGCAGCGCCACCGCGACCCCGCCGACCGCCACCACCGGCACGTTGATCAGGAAGATCGAGCCCCACCAGAAGTTCTCCAGCAGCCAGCCGCCCAGCAGCGGTCCGAGCGGAAGGCCCAGCGCCATGGACGCCGACCAGATCGCGATCGCGCGGGTGCGCTCGTGCGGCGAGAAGATCGCGGGCAGCATCGACATCGACAGCGGCACCACCGTGGCCGCGCCCACCCCCATGAACGTGCGGGCGGCGATCAACGCGTCCGCCCCGTCCACCAGGGCCCCGGCCAGCGAGGCGACGCCGAACAGCGCCAGCCCGGCCAGGAGCAGCCGCTTGCGGCCGAACCGGTCGCCCAGCAGCCCGGCGGGCAGCAGCAGGGCCGCGAACACCAGGACGTAGGAGTCCACGATCCACTGCAGTTCGCTGGTGCTCGCGTCCAGCTCCTCCGAGAGCGTGGCCAGGGCCACGTTCAGGATCGTCAGGTCGAAACCGAGCGCAAGCAGCGCGAGCGCGAGCGCCCCCAGCCCCCACCAGCGCCGCGCGTCCCCCATCTTCATGGAAGCCACCTCCGAATGACACACACTATGAAATGAGAGTAACTCTCAAAAGATGGCGTGTGTCAACATCGGGAGAGACTTGGTCGACGCCCTGGACGCCAGTACTGCGCACGACGGTCGGCCGCCTCGCGGACCGGTTCGACACACGGCGGATCCCCCGCAGCCCGCTGCCGGCGGTGAATGACGCACTCCACGCACCAACGGCGACGTCCTGCTGGTGGCCTTCGACCGCCCACCCGTGCCTGCCGACGCCCCAGGTCTGGCCGGTTACGCGTCACACGCCTGGACTCGGCTTGGGCATCGGCGCGGCCAGCCGTCGCCGTCCGCAAGGTTCCCCTGGATCCGGCGCCGAGCTTGCGATGGCCGTGATCGGCACGCTCGTCTGCCGGCAGAGCGATCCCCCGGCGCGCTCCAGACCTCCGTGATCGCCGACTAAGGAATCTGCCTGAACGGTCGGCCCTGACGTCAGGCCCCGGGCATTGCTCATCCGCGGCGCGAGTGACGCCGCCCAGAGCACCGAAACGCCTTCAGTTGATCAGCCGCGATGCTCCGGTTCTCGGGGCATGTCCTTCGTCCACAGTGGCTCCCTGCCGACGGCGGCGGTGAGCGACTGATCACTTGCCGCAGAGCAGGATCAGTCCGCCGACCTGGCGAGATGGCTCCACTGACCGTCTCGCCCTTTCTTGGAAGCTTGTCACCGCTCAGGCAGTACGCTGATCGCTGTACGAGAACACCACATGATCAGTAGGTTTGGTTCCGTGGCTGACAGCGGTGGCTCACGGGTGCTTGCCGACCGTTACGTACTGCTGGAGCGCCTCGGCAGCGGGGGCATGGGAACCGTATGGCGCGCGACTGATCGACTTCTGAGTCGCACCGTCGCCATCAAAGAGATGCATCTTCTCGCCACGGGCGAGGAACTCGACAAGCAAGCCGCCCGGGCGCGCAGGGAAGCGCACACCATCGCTCGGATATCCCACCCGAACGTCGTCAACGTCTACGACCTCGTGGAGCAGGACGAGCGGCTGTGGCTCGTGATGGAGCTCGTCGACGGGCCCTCGCTGAAGGACCACGTCAAGGCGAACGGGCCGATGAGCCCGTCCGCCGTCGCCGACATCGGTCTGCAACTCCTGTCCGCTCTGGAGGCCGTGCACGCCGCCGGTGTGCTGCACCGGGACCTCAAGCCGGGCAATGTCCTGCTGCGCCGCGACGGCAAGGCGGTGCTCTGCGACTTCGGCGTCGCGGCGCTGGCCGGAGCCGAGTCGATCACCACGACCGGCGCGGTGGTGGGGTCGCTGGGATACATCGCCCCGGAACGGTTGAGCGGCGGGCATGCGGGACCGCCCAGCGACTTGTTCTCCCTCGGCGTCACCTTGTGTGCACTGCTGTCCGGCCGTCCCCCGTTCGCCCGTCCGGAAGCCGCCGGGGTGATCAACGCCGTCCTCCGAGAGGACCCGGAGATCCCGGCCGCCGCGGGACCGCTGCGCGCCCTACTCGAAGCGCTGCTGCGCAAGAACCCGGCCGACCGCCCCTCCATCGCGGAGGCGCGCGAGATGCTGCGGTCCCTCACCACGACGGCAACGGCCACGCCGGACGTTTCGAAGGCGACACGCAAGTGGAACACGGCTCCGCGCCGAACCCTGCTCGGCTTGGCGGCGTTGCTGTGCGCCGCCGTCCTGCTCGGCGTCGCCGTCACCACGGGTGTCCTGATGAGCCGATTGGGCAGCGAGGCCGATGCCCTCTCGGGGGCGGTCGCCTCCGCGCGATCGTCCGGTCAGGACTCGATGGACACCACGCGTCCGACCCCTGTCGACGCGGTCATGCCGGTTCCGGGCGATCCGGGTTCCACTGCCCCGGGCGACTACTGGATGTTCTCTGATGACACCTTCATCCGGTTCCGCGCCGCGAAGTCGGACTACCCGGTGAGGAGGCGCCACACGGCCGTCATGCGGCTCAAGGAATGGGACGACACGTTCGAGAACCTTCCCGAGTCCCGCAAGAAGATTGACGCGGCGCTACCAGTGCCGGGGTCCGCCGACGAGTATTGGGTGTTCTCCGGGAGCCGGTACATCCGGATCCGGCTCACCAAGTCCGGCGAGAAGTACGAGGACACGCTCGTGGCGGGGCCGAGGCCGCTCACCGACTGGAAGAACGCTTTCGGCGAGCTGACGGCCAAGGGCATCGACGCCGTGATGCCGACGCCGGACGACCCGACCCAGTACTGGGTGTTCGCCGGCGACCAGTACGTCCGGACCCGGCTGGACGGCGAAGGCCCCGGCGGCCAGGCCACCTACGGCCCCTCCGGCCTCGACGCGTGGACCGGCACGTTCAACCGGTTCCCCGACTTCAGACAGAAGATCGACGCGGTGCTGCCCGTGCCGGGCGCGCGGAACGACTACTGGGTGTTCTCTGGAACGCGGTACATGAAGATCCGGGTCACCGACGTCGAATACAAGGACACGGTGCTCGAGGGCCTCCACAACCTCCTCAACTGGACCGCCCTCGACTGAACCGCCCCGGATTTCCTTGGAGGACCGCCGGATATGGCGGATGGACGGCTCAGGTGGCGCCACTAGCTGTGGGCCGCGGTACAGCCGGCAGCGGTGGCGGAGAGTGCCCGCCGGTAGACGGCGATCACATCGTTGACGGTCTGCAGCTCGGCGACCGTTGGCTCCTGGTTCGCCGCGCGGCGGGTGGACGGGGCGGCGCGGTCAGGCGTACACGTGGGCGGCCCACTGGTTGAGACGCATCCTCTGGAGGCGGGTGAGCTCGGGGGGCTCGTACCGCTGCGCTCTGATGTGGTCGAGGAAGTCGCCCGGCAGGGCCAGGCCGTACTTGCGGACGTAGTAGGCCAGGTCGTGGGGCCACACCCAGGTCCCGTCACTGTGCAGGGACGGGCCGCCGGCCAGCTCGGGTTCGCCCTCGCGCAGCTCGCCGGCGAGCAGGTCCTCGCTTGCCTCCATCACCAGCGTCACCCAGTGTGCCTCCGTCAGGTACTTGTGCACCCGGGGCAAGTCATCAAGGCGAACGTCCGGGGCCGCGTCGCGGATGGAGGGGAGGTCGATCCCCCGAAAGTGGCCCTGCTCCCGGTAGAAGCCGACGATGCGAAAGCCCTTGAGCTCCATTCCGTGCCCTTCGTCAGCCTTGTGGGCGAGCTTCTTCCGGTTTCACCGCAGTCGATGAGGGCGACCCCGTTGTTGCGGTGTGCCGCCGACCTCCGCTCGAACGTGATCTCCCATCGTATTGGCCCATTCCTGCACCCACCCGCGGCGGTTGCCCGAGTGATAGGACGGCAGGCGGTCCGCATCACAGTCGGGGATTTCACGATCGTTCAGTGGGGCGGACGAGCCTTGTGGCCGTCGCCGGGATCGGCGCGAATGGTTCGGGGCTGGGCAGCGCCCTGCCGGATAGGGATGTCCGCAATCAGACATCTGCTCCATAAGTCGATAAAGCTCCTAAGCTCGAGTTCATTGATCGGTCCCCAGGGCTGAGGAGAGCGTGACGTCGGAGCGGGTGTCGGCAGGGGTCGATGTTTGTCGCCCCAGTGTGACGCGGCTGTACGGCCATCGCCTGGTCGGCGAGGGACAGCTGTCCGGTCGACCTGCTGAAACGGCGGCCCGAGCTGGGAAGCCTGCATGCGGTGCCGTTCCCGCTGTCGGACGGTCGGGGCACAACTCAACTGCTACCTGTGCGGCGCCGCACGCGAAGGAGGCCGCGGATGAGCCATCCCAGTATCGTCTTCGACCCCTACGGTGAACCCCGCCCGGCGGGCACCAGCCATCGGATGCTGGACGATCTCCGTGAGCGGTACCCGGCGTTCCGAAGTGAAGCCGGGCACGGATTCTGGGTGCTGACCCGACACGAGGACATCCTCGCGGCCTACCAGGATGTCGCGTCCCATTCCAGCCGCGCGATCTCCGTCATGGACCCGAACCCGCCCCACCAGTGGATTCCGATCATGCTGGATCCGCCGGAGCACACCGCGTGGCGGAGGCTGCTGCGCCCGCTGTTCACGCCCGCCCGCGCCGCCGCGATGGAGGGCGCCATCCGGCACCGATGCATCGAACTGATCGAAGGCCTGGCCGACAAGGGGTCGTGCGATTTCGTCGCCGACTTCACCCGCCGCTTCCCCACCACGGTGTTCCTGGAGTTCATGGGGCTGCCCACGGATCGGCTGGAGGAGTTCCTGGAGTGGGAGTACGCGATCCTGCACCCGCCTTCGTCCGGGGAGGGACGCGTCGAGGCCATGGGCAAGGTGGCGGCCTGCTTCCAAGAGTTGATCGCCGAACGGCGCGCCGACCCCCGCGACGACCTGGTCAGCGCCGCCATCGCGTTCGAGCCGGACGGCAGGCCGGTCACCGACGGCGAGCTGCTGCAGCTGTGCGTTCTGCTGTTCATGGCCGGGCTGGACACCGTCACCGCCCAGCTGTCGTACTCGTTCTGGCACCTGGCCCGCCACGACGCCGACCGCGCCCGCATCGTGACCGACCCCGAGATCATCCCCGACGCCGTCGAGGAACTGCTGCGCGCCTATTCGCTGGTGCTTCCGGCCCGCAAGCTGACCGTCGACGCCGAGGTCCACGGCTGCCCCATGCGCGCCGGCGACATGCTGATGCTGCCGCTCATGATGGCCAACCGCGACCCGCGGGCGTTCCGCGACCCGCAGACCGTCGACTTCGACCGCAGGCCGAACCGGCACATCGCCTTCGGCGCGGGCCCGCACCGCTGCCTCGGGGCCCACCTGGCGCGCCTGGAGCTGCGGGTCGCCCTGGAGGAGTGGCACCGCCGCATCCCGGACTACCGCATCCCGGACGGCGCTCAGCCCATGGAACACGCCAGTCTCGTGCTCGGCCTGGACACCCTGCCTCTCACCTGGTCGGTGTGAGCGACTCCGCCGCGCCCCAGGCCGCTCAGCGCAGCGGGCGTCCCGGACGGGCAGAACGTCCTGGCGACAAGCCGTGATCCTGGCAGCTGCCAAGGCGATGGACTCGCCTCCACGGCGCAGCTTTCAGCTGTTGCCGAGTCGCGCTGGGACCGGGGGCGCCACGCCTAGGGGGTTTGGACGGCTGGTGAGCCGTGCAGGGCCGTACGACTGACGTCCTGGATGGCATCCCTTGGCGGGCAGGTCAGCCCCGGCGATAGCTAGACCGAGTTCAGTTTTGAACCGAGTATGGCTATGGTGGCCGTGTGACAGGGCTACGCCAGCGCAAGAAGGAGCAGACCAGGCGGCGCATCGCCGCGGTGGCGCTGCGGCTGTTCACCGAGCGCGGTTACGACGCGGTGACGGTGAACGAGATCGCCGAGGCCGCCGAGGTGGCGAAGGCGACGCTGTTCGCCTACTTCCCCACCAAGGAGTCCCTCGCCCTGCACGGCGTCGGCGACGACGACCTGGCCGGGATCGTCGCCTCGCGGCCGGACGGCCAGACGTTCCTGGACGCCCTCCGAGCGCATTTCCGCGCGTTCGCCGCCAGGCAGATCCCCGAGGCGGACCGCGACGCGCTTCTCGCCCGGGTGCGCGTGATCCAGGACAGCCCGACGCTGCAGAGCGCCGCGAACGCGCTGCTCTACCAGCAGCGCCAGGCGTTGGCACAGGTCTTGGCCGACGAGTACGGCCCAACGGCCGCCGCTCTCATGGCCGCCCAGATCGCCGCGTCCCTGCTCACTCTCCAAGAGACGTACTTCCAGCGCCTTCTGGACGGCGCCTCCGCCGAGGACGCCCGCCGCGCGCTGGCCAAGGACGTCGAACTGGCCTTCGACCTACTGGAAAACGGACTCGAACGCATAGAAAGGCGCTGACGTGCGCGCACGAGGCATCAACTACGACACCGGAACGTTCCCCGGCTCCCAGCTCACTCGGAAGACCTTCGACCCCGAGCATGTCCGGTCCGAGATGGCGGTGATCGCCGGCGACCTGCATTGCGACGCCGTGCGCATCTCCGGACGCGACGCCGAACGGCTGAGCGTCGCGGCGCGGCACGCGGCCGACGCCGGGCTCGAAGTGTGGTTCTCCCCGTTCCCGATCGACGTCCCACCGGAGGACGTCCTGCCGTTCTTCGCCGATTGCGCGCGGCGCGCGGAGGCCGTGCGCGAGAGCGGCGCGGAGGTGGTGTTCGTGACCGGATGCGAACTCAGCGCCTTCGGTCGCGGCTTCCTTCCCGGCGACACCTACCGCGACCGTCTCCACGCCATGGTCAACGCCGACCTGCAGTGGTGGGCCTCTCTCGGGCCTGCGATCGAGCGCCTCAACGAATTCCTCGCGGAAGCCGCGGCGACGGTGCGCCGGCACTTCGGCGGGAAGGTCACCTACGCGTCCGGTCCCTGGGAACCCGTCGACTGGGAGCCGTTCGACGTGGTGTCCGTCGACGCCTACCGATCGGCACAGAACGCCGACGACTTCCGCATCCACTTGCGCGAGTTCTTCTCCCACGGCAAGCCGGTCGCCATCACCGAGTACGGCACGTGCGCCTACCGCGGCGCGGGCGACTTGGGCGGCATGGCCTGGCAGCCGCCGCCGGGGGCGGTCCCGGACGAGGACGAGCAGGTGCGCTACCTCGACGAACTGCTCGACATCTTCGAGGCCGAAGGCGTCGACACCGCGCTGTGGTTCGCCTTCGCCAACTACGACAAGCCCCGTGACCGTGACATCGCCTCCTACGGTGTCGTGCGCATGCTCGACGACACCCGGTGGGAACCGAAGAAGGTCTTCCACGCCATGAGCGCCAGGTATCAACGGCCGAACGGCCGCCACGACTGACGTTCAGCGCGATCGGTTCCCGTTCAGGGACCACCCGGGGCCCTACAACGTCTCGCTCACCCAATGCCAGCCATGCTGGTCCCTCTGCGCACGGACGAGCTGGGCGCCACTGGAATCCGCGAGTTCGGACACCATCCGGATCAGCTGACGATGAAAATCAGCGGGCGGGCGGCCAGAGGCCGAGCCCTCCAACAGGGCCACGGTGACCCTCGCCTCATCCCTCAGTTGCGCTGTCAGCCGACCGGTGTCGTCTAAACGGATCAACACGATCGCATCAGCCCGGACCAAGTCACGACCATCGTGAGTCACGATCCACACGTCGGCAGCCGGTGTGCCCATGATCATCTCTCCTCGACTCCGCGCCACATTCGCCCTTAACACCCATTGCAGCACGCACGGTCGCCTTCGGGGACAAATCACCTACACCCCGAGTCGTGTATCGCTCTCTCCCCGCCCCGCCCACCGGGTCGGGGAGAGAGCCGCGTGGGTCAGAAGCACACGGTCGGGCGGTGGCGTACAGGCGCCTCCGCAGTGCAGCGGATCCGAGCCCCAGTCACGCGCGGGGTTTCAGGGATAGGCGGATCTGCGATAGGTGAATCTGCGCCGTCACCCGGGGCGTCGCCGCCCACGCCGACACCGACGGATTCCTGCTCGGTGGCGGGCAGCCGGTCCCGGGCGTCGATCATGTCGTGGCCGTGAGACACGGCGAACGGTCGCGGACGGCGGATTCATCGCGCTGCCCGCGCCCCTGTGCACCGTCGGCACCGTCCCGGCCGCCGGGATCATGCTGGTCTTCGGCCTCGACGCGTTCATGTCCGAGTGCCGCGCCCTGGTCGACTTCTCCGGCGCGCGGTCGCCGCAGTCGTCATCGCCGAGTGGAACGCCTCAAGACCTGAACCGCGCCCGGAAGGCCCTCTCCAGGAAGCCCACCCCCGCCACGGAAGGCGAAGCCAGGAAGGAAGCCCAGGTCGGCCAGCTATTCACTCGGTATATACATCGAGTGTATAGTCGCGCCCATGTCGACTCCGCAGATCCTGCTGGCGTTGCTCGCCGAACGCCCCAAGCACGGATACGAGCTCAAGCGGGAACACGACGAGCGGCTCCCGGGGGCCAAGCCGCTGCCGTACGGGCAGGTCTACTCGACGCTGCAGCGCCTGGAGCGGGACGGGCTCGTGGCCGTCGCCGAGGTCGTCCAGGAGAACGGGCCCGAGCGCACGGTGTACGAGCTGACGCCCAAGGGCGAAGAGCGGATGCGGGCCTGGCTCGCCGAGACCGAACCGCCTCTGCCCTACGTCGGCGGCGCGCTGTTCAGCCGCGTCGTCATGGCACTGGTGGCGGGCGGCGACGCACGCGCCGGGCTGGACCGGCAGCGCGCCGCCCACCTGGAGCGGATGCGCGAGCTGACCCGCGCCAAGACCGCTCCCGGCGCGTCCGTCGCCGAGGTGCTCGCCGCCGACTACGCCCTGCTGCACCTGGACGCCGACCTGCGGTGGATGGAACTGGCCGTGCGCCGCCTGGCCGACCTGACCAAGGAGATCAGCCGATGAGTCCCCTGCTGCACGCGCGCGGCGTCGCCAAGACGTTCGGCCGCACCCGGGCGCTGCGCGACGCCTCCCTGTCGATCGACGCCGGAGAGGTCGTGGCGATCTCCGGCCCGAGCGGCTCGGGCAAGAGCACCCTGCTGCACTGCCTGGCCGAAATCGTCGTCCCCGACGAGGGCGAGATCCACTACGGCGGGACCCGCGTGGACGAACTGGACGAGGACGCCCGCACCCGCCTGCGGCGCGAGGCGTTCGGCATCGTGTTCCAGTTCGGCGGTCTGGTGCCGGAGCTGACCGCCGAGGAGAACGTGGCGGTGTCGCTGATGTTCCGCGGGACCGACCGCGCCGAGGCCTCCGCCGCCGCGCGGGAGTGGCTGGAACGCGTCGGCGTGGGCGACTGCGCCGCGCTGCGGCCCGGCGAGCTGTCGGGCGGCCAGGCGCAGCGGGTCGCGGTGGCCCGGGCGCTGGCCACCGAACCCGCGGTGATCTTCGCCGACGAGCCCACCGGCGCGCTCGACAGCGTCACCGGCGAGGAGGTGCTCGGCCTGCTGCTCGGGGCGGCCCGCGAGCGCGGCGCCACCGTCGTCCTGGTCACCCACGACAACCGGATCGCCGCCTACGCCGACCGCGAGGTCGTGGTGCGCGACGGCGTCGTGTCCGACGTCCCGGCGGTGGCCCGGTGACCGGGGAAGGGACGCGCATGCCGTTCGGCATCGCCGCGATGCTGGCGCGCGGCGCCTCCCGCGCCGAGCGGCGGCGGCGCCGGCTGCTGGCCTGCTGCGCCGCGCTGACCACGTTCCTGATGCTCGGCGCGGTGAACCTGGTGATGATCCGGGGCACCGTGCAGACCGACTGGGCCGGGCTGGTCGCCGAGGAGGGGCTGCGGCCGGGCACCGCGCTGGCGCTGGTGCTGCTGGTCATCCCGGTGCTGGCGCTGGTGCACCAGAGCGGACGGGTCGCGCAGGCCACGCAGGAGCGGCGGCTGGCTGCGCTGCGGCTGGCGGGCGCCACGCCCGGCGACGTCAGGCGGCTGGCGGCGGTCGAGGCCGTCCGCATCGGCGCGGCGGGGGCGGTCAGCGGGGGCATCGCCTACGTGTGCGCGCAGCGGGCGGCGATGGCCGCGCTCGGGGTGCACCACACCGGGCGGTACGCGATCGCGCTCTGGGTGGTTCCGTTCGTGCTCGTCCTGGTGGCGGCGGCCGCAGCGGCGGTCAGCCTGCTGGTGTCCCGCCACGTCGTCACCTCGCCGCTGCACGTCGCCCGGCGCGGCACCCGTCCCCGGCCGCGCCGCGCCGCCCTGATCCCGCTGGCCGCCGGCGTCGCGCTCATGGTGGTCAGCACGTTCGTCCCGTGGCTGGACCTCGGCCATTCGCTGCTGTTCCTCGGCGCCGCCGCCGCCCTTCTCGGTGTCATGACCGGCTCGAGCCGTCTGGTTCTCGAGGCGGCCCGCCTGACCGCCCGCCGGGCGCGCACCCCCGAGACACTGCTGGCGGCGCGGGCCCTGGAGGGCGACCCCCGCGCCACGGGCCGCACCATGGCGGTCGTCGGCCTGGTGGTCGCCTTCGGCACGGGCGCCGGCGTCATCGAGTGGGACGTGTTCCACAACGCCTCCACGGCGGACGCGCCGATCGGATCGTTCTGGCTGGTCAGCTTCGGCCTGACCTATGCGGCGCTGCTGTTCGCGCTGCTCGTGGCGGTCACCGCGCTGGTGGTGCACCGGGCCGAGGCGCTGCTGGAGAACGGCCGTTCCATGGCGGTGCTGGCCGCGTCCGGAGTCCCGATGGCGTCCCTGCGCCGGGCGGCGGCGCGCCAGACCCTCATCGCCGCGACCCCGGTGTGCGCCGTCGCGGCCCTGGCCACGCTCCTCGGCATGGCGCCGGAGCTCGTCATCGGACCGAGCCCGCTGATGGTCGTCTGGACGGTGGGCCGGGCCCTGCTCATGGTCGCCCTCGCCGTCGCGGCCGCGGCCGCCGTCACCGCCGCGTCCGGTCGCCTCCTCTCCCGCGCCGCCGCTCCGGAGCATCTGCGCACCGAGTGACCCGGGCGCGCGTGCCGGGCGGATCGCCGCGAGGCGATCCGCCCGGTGCTGCCAGGACCGGCTGATGGACGAGGCTTCCCGGACGCCCCTCCAGCTTCGAGCGCCCTGGCGTCGGTCCAGGGTGCATGCCCGGGCAGTGCGATGCCGACGTCGATGTGTCGTCCAGGCCGGTCACCGGTCGCCGGGGCGTCCGGCGCGTGCGTCCTGCAAGCCGGCCTCTAGCAGCGTCGCAGCTCAGCGGGGGTATGGCCGGCCGACACGGGAGGCCCGTCGTCGGCACACCGCGCACCCCGCTCTTGCGAGCGACGGCCTCCGTCGGCCCGGCCCCGGTCGGCGTACGGCACGTCGCGCTCAAAGCCGGTCTCGGTGCCGAGGCGTTCCAGCACCTGCTGTCTTCCCCTGGGCAGGCCAGCGTTGCGAAGCTTCACTATCCAGGCCGCCCTGCCTGGCGCTCAGGACGGCGCTGCGCGGGCGGCTAGGAGGATTCGATGGCGGTCGTGGTGAACGTGACGGGCGCGGCCGGGTCGACGTAGTTCTCGAACGGGTCCCACGACCCGGTGGTGGTCTGCTCGCGGAACCAGTAGAAAGCCGGGGCTTCGAAGCTCGACCCACCAGGCGACGTCGTCACAGCGCCCGAGCTGCCCGCCCGCACCGTGACCACCAGGTCGGGGATGTCGAACTCCACTCCGCCGGGGAAGGCGCCGTCGGAGCGCACGACCAGATCCGTGCCGTTCCGCTCCACCCAGAACCGAGCGTCGCCGGTGTTCGTCCCGCCTTCCAGCCGGTATGTGACGACGGTGCCCGCACCGGTCACCCGATACGCCACTCGCAGATCCGTCAGCTGCTTGTTGAACGCCGCCACGGCGAGGATCGGGGCCGAAGCGAACCGCACGGTGAACTCCTCGCCGGGTCTGACCGCGTCGGGAGCCGTCACGGTGAAGTCCCGCGAGTAGTTCTCGATCGGGACCCACTCACCGTCGATGCGGGTCCGCGAGATGTACAGAACGTTCACCATCGTGCTCCCCTTGGCGTTTCTCGGTGGACGTCGGGTCACGGCCGACTGGGTGCCGCCGTACTCGCCCGGGCGAAACCAGCTGGACGAGCGACTCCGGCCGCATGCGGGCATCACCCCCACAGGCGACGCCCGCCGCGGCCCAGCCGGACCGTCTGTGCGACGACGGTCACGGGCTCCGAGACGCACGGGTCGGTGGACGCCCCCGCAGCCCGCTTCCCAGTCACCTGTCAGCCTGCAACCTCAAGCGCGGTCGAGGTCAACGCCGAACGACGTGCAGAGCGCGCATGGTCATTGGTGGGTGGGTCAGGCTACGGGGACGGCTCCGGACAGGCGTAGGCGGGCTTCGTCGTAGCGGCGTAGGACCAGGCATGCCACGGCGTCGTGGGCGCCGAGTGGTGGGGACACCTGGTCGGCGTCTGAGGCCGTCATGCGGTCGTGAAGTGGAGGGGTGCTGCCGTGCGGCGGCATGGGAGCACCTTCGCTCAGCGCAGAAGGCGCAGTTCGGCGCGGTCGGTGGCCCGGCTAATAGCGGCGCGGACCGCACAGCCCAACAGCGCAACCAACCAGATGAAATGCTCACGCCTGGGAATGGAGCGGTACGGGTCGGGGGAACGGGTCTGGAGCGGCGAACCCAATCCGCAGCTGGTCGCCACCGCCGCCGGCCTTCCGCCCGGTAGGGGGGCGCTGGACGTCGGCAGCGGTGAGGGCGCCGACTCGATCTGGCTCGCCTCGCGCGGCTGGAAGGTCACCGGGGTCGACGTCGCGCAGGCCGCGCTGGACAGGGCCGCCCGGCACGCGGACGAGGCCGGCGTGGACGTCACAGCGGGCCGACGTCACGGCCTGGGAACCCGCACCGGCGCAGTTCGACCTGGGGTCGGCGCAGTACCTGCGACTGCCCCGGCCCGCGCGCGAGGCGCTGATCCGCCGCTTGGCCACGGCCACGCGGCCGCGTCGAGCACCTGTGGCTGGCCGGCAACGCCACCACCCCGACCAGCGCGAAGCGGGCGATATCGGTGATCCAGGCGCGGTCGGTGCGGAGGAATCACCATCAGCAGGATCATGCTGAGGAACAGGGCGGCGACCACGTGGCGGCGCCAGCCGGGGCGGCGCGGGGCGACCTGGCTGAGCAGGGCCGGGGTAATGAAGCGGACGGTGTGGCGCCGGCGGCGCAGCTGCAAACAGCCTGGGCGCCGACGGGACGGGCGGTGATGTCGTACGGGCGTCCCCGTGGCCCGGCGGCACCAGGAGGCCCCGCAGGTCGGCGACCACCAGCGCCCGTCGCCATCTGCAGCGCCCTCACCACGGCAAGCGCCAGGCAGACGTCCGCGACCGACGCCGGTCGGGCTGCCGGGCTGCCGCCATGCGGCCGGCCCCGACGTGCGAGATCAGGACGCGGCGACCGCGCCTGTGGCGGCCAGCGTGAGCACGATGACGCCGAGGACCAGCCGGTATCCGACGAAGACGCTGTAGGTGTGCTTCGCGACGTACTTCAGCAGCCAGGCCACCGCGACGTAGGCCACGGCGAAGCTCACCGCGGTGGCGGTGATGGTCGCGGGCCAGCCGACGCCCTTGGAGATGGCGTCGAACTCGGTGACGAGCTGGAGCGCACCGGCGGCGGCCAGCGCGGGGACCGACAGGTAGAACGACAGCTTGGTGACCGTGACGCGGTCCAGGCCGCGCAGCAGCCCGGCGGACATCGTCGCGCCGGACCGGGACACGCCGGGGATCAGCGCCAGGCACTGGACTACCCCGATGATCAGAGTGTCCTTCCAGGTCACGTCCTTTTCGATCCTGTCCTGGGCGGCGGTCCGGTCGGCGTAGTACATGACGCCGCTCCACAGGATCAGCGCCGCCCCGACGAACCAGAGGCTGCGCAGCGTCGTCTCGATCTGGTCCTTGAACAGCAGGCCGACGACGCCGATGGGGATCGTGCCGATGATGACCGCCCACGCCTGGCGGTAGTCCAGGTCGTCGCGGTACTCGCGGCGGGCCACGCCGCGCGCCCACGCGGCGATCAGCCGGGCGAAGTCGGCGCGGAAGTACAGCAGGGTCGCCAGGACGGCGCCGACCTGAATGATCGCGGTGAACGCGGTGATGTCGGGATCGTCGGGGGAATGTCCGAACACGCTCTCCAGAATCGTCAGGTGTCCGGTGCTGGAGATCGGCAGGAATTCGGTCAGCCCCTCCACTGCACCGAGGACGACCGCTTCCAGGATGTTCACAATGATCCTCGTCTTCGTTCAGCGGTGTACGCCGCGACGCGGGCACGGCCGTCCACCGGACCTGGGCGGACGCGCGCTCAGGGGAAAGCGTCGCGCCCCCTGAGGCCCATCTCTGTGGAGCCGGCAGAGACAGTACTGACTTTCGCCGGATGGACGGACCAATGAATCGCACTAAGCGGGCCCTACTTTAGCCGGGACGCCGAAGGGCCAGGCCGGCGCGTCCGCGAAAGCTTCCGCGAATACGGAATGAACATTTTCTAAACGATTGCCGCCATTTGTTCACCGAAGGTCATCCAGCCGTACACCCGCGATCGCGCCGCCTCGGGGCCGCTGGACGTCCACCGCCGCGCCTCCCGGGCGTCTCGGGGACGGGCGGCGGTCACAGCCAGTTGCGGCGTTTGAAGACCAGGTACAGCGTGACGCAGGTGCCGGCCATCAGCGCCAGCGCGAACGGATACCCCAGGATCCAGTGCAGTTCGGGCATGCGGTCGAAGTTCATGCCGTACACGGTCCCGATCAGGGTGGGCGCGAACAGGATCGCCGCCCAGGCGGAGATCTTCTTGATCTCCTCGTTCTGGGCGTAGCTGGCCTGGGTCAGATGCTTGATCTCTTCGTTCTGGGCCTGGGAGACCAGGGTGGCGTTGACGGTCAGGATGTCGGCCAGCATCTGCCGGAACCCGGTCACCCGCTCCACGACCGTGGTGGCGTGGTCGGCCACGTCCCGCAGATACCGCTGCAGCTCCTCGTCCGTGCCGTACTTGGCGAACCCGGCCGTCAGCCCCTCCAGCATCCCGAGGAGGGGGTGGGTGGCGCGCTGGAACTCGATCACCTCGCGCGACAGCTCGTAGATGCGGCGCGACACCGTGGGGTCGCCGCGGAAGACCTCGGTCTCGATCTCGTCGATGTCGTTCTGCAGTCCGGCGACCACGGGCGCGTAGCCGTCCACCACCGCGTCAAGGATCGCGTACAGCACGGCCTCCGTGCCGCGCCTGAGCAGCTCGGGGTCGGCCTCCAGGCGGCGCCGGACGACGGCCAGGTCGGGCGCCTCGCTGTGGCGGACCGTCAGGACGAAGTCGCGGCCGACGAACACGTGCAGCTCGCCGAAGTCGACCTCCTCCGCCTCGTCCAGGTACCTGGCCGAGCGCAGGACCGCGAACAGGGTGTCCCCGTAGCGCTCCAACTTGGGCCGCTGATGGGCGACGATGGCGTCCTCCAACGCCAGCTCGTGCAGGCCGAACTCCGCCGCCAGCGACCGCAGCTGCGACTCGGCCGGCCGGTACAGCCCGATCCACGCCATGGCGCCGTCGGTGTCGCGCAGCCTTTTGATCGTGTCGGCCAGGGAAGGGGGAGAGTCGACGCGCCGCCCGTCCCGGTAGATGGCGTTGTCGATGACGCGGTTCTCCACCTCGACGCCGGCCGCGTCGCCCCGCGGGTCCATCGACCGCTCCGGCGCCTCGGCCCGGTCGTCGCCCGCTCCGCGCCCCTGGGCCGGGCCGCGCTTGAGCGGACGCAGCGAACGCAACCTCCGCTCAGCCATCTCAGACCTCCACACCTGCGCTGGAGAGGCGCACGAACGCCCGTCCACGGGCGTCGACGAATGAGCTCTTCCTGGCGCCCGTGATCGGCAGGCGTCCGATGGACGCCCGGCCTGTCGCCAAGCCTTCCCGTTTCGAGGCGTTCAACCGTCTTTGCCGCCCGCAATCCCGGCTCCCCCGCCGTCCGCAGCTGATCGGCGTGCGGGCGGCTCAGCCGGACGGCGGGCTGAGGCGGACGGCGAGGAGCTTCGGATGCGTCACCGTCACCGTCGCCGTCGGGTGGCGTATGAGGTGCAGGGGGTCGATCGCCGGGACGGGGGTGCGGAATCGGATGCACACGCCCCCGTCGCGGTTCGTGGCGAAGGTGATGCCGCGGTCCGCGAGCGACAGGTGGGCGGGGCCGGCGGTTTTCAGGAAGGCGTAGGGGCCGGTGACCTCCTCCGCGTCCGCGACGTTGTCCAAGGGCGTCACCAGGCGCCACGGCCCGAACCGGATGCCCAGGTGGCGGTCCGTGACGACGACGCATGCGGACGCGGGGGTGACCCCGAACGGCAATGCCGCCAGCCGGTATGCGGGGGAGAAGCGGAAGGTGTACGTCTGACGTTCTGCTGCCATCACTCCGCTCCCTTTCCGGCCGCGCGCCGCCGCTCGGCCAACGCGGCGGTGGTCAGCTGCTCCATGCGTCGGCACGCGCGCCTGTGGTACCTGACCTGCATGACGCGGCCGAACAGCGTGAACCCGAGGCGCACGACCGGGTTCGCGATCGGCGCGGCCTGCGAATAGGCGTGGACGCGGAATTCGACCTCGCCCGTGTCCAGCCACTTGCGCACCTGGTGGTCCATCTGGCCGCGTTCGAGGTGCCCTTCGAGCGTCCGGTAGTTCCACCCCCACACCCTGGCGCGGCGTCCGTCCTCTTCGACGACGCCGTCGATGACCTCGCCGACCCGCACCCCAAGGGGGAACCGCAACCCGTAGAACCGGGCGTCGAGCAGCATGTCGCGGCCCGGCTCCGGGCGGCCCGCCCCGCAGACGCGCCGGATGATCGCCGGATCGGCGAACTGGTAGTCCCGGACGAGACGGCGGGCGATCGCCCAGCTTCCGTCGGGCAGCGGCGGGCCCGGCGGCTCCGCGGGCAGCGGCTGCCGGTAGTCGTCGACGCGCCAGCCGGCGTCCCCGGTCTTCTCGGGCGGCCTGGCCGGATCGAAGTTGAGCGTCCGGTGCCGCAGTTCGGCGTGCAGCCGCCGCAAGCGCCGCTCCTCTCTCGTGTTCTCGCTCATGGCCTGACGGTGTGCGGGACGCTCAGAGCCTGACGGCGTCGGCGGGGCCGACGGCCTCTTGGACGGCGGTGTAGGTCGCTCCCCGGATCCGCTGCAGCGGCCCGGCGGGCGGCAGGCCCGGAATCGGGTGCCGGGCGGGGTTGAAGCGGGTCGGCGCGCTGTCGTCGCTGCGCGCCGGGCCGGTGAGGACGAGGCCGCCGAACCGTTCCCACGACCCGAACTCGGTGGCCAAGACCAGGTCCAGCAGCAGGGGCCGTTCGTCGACGGCGCGGGCGAGGGCCGCGTGGTCGGCCGGGACGGTCCGGGTGGGCCGCGCGACCGCGCCGAGGAAGAGGCGCCGCCCGTCGACCGCGTACGGCAGCAGGGAACCGTAGAACGCGGGCACCCATCTCCACCTGGGGCGCAGCAGGTGGCGGCCCAGCAGGCCCTGCCCGGTGCTGGCCAGCAGCAGTTCCGCGACGCACGCCTCCTCCGCGCGGTCGTCTGCGGGCTGCTCCCACCGCAGCGCCAGCCCCAGCACGTCCGGCAGCGGCGGAGGCAGCCCCGCCGCCCGCGACAGCCGCGCCATGCCGCGCAGCTCGGCCGTGTCGTCCAGGAACGGGACGCCCCACAGCCGGGACGTCCCGTGCAGGTGCAAGGTGGCGTCGAAGACCAGCCCTCTGGGGTGCAGCGGCCGTCCCCCGCGCAGCCGCGCCGCCAAGGCGAACATCCGCGCGGACACCGCGGAGGCGGCGCGGGTCAAAGGCAGCACGCCGCCCGTGCCGCCCGCGTCCTCGGCCCGCTCGGTGTGGACGACCACGTCGCCCGCCATCCGCCCGCCGGACAGGTCGGCGACGCGGGAGCAGAAGTGCGTCCACATATGCAGCTGCATCTCTTTGGCGACGCGCAGCCTGTCGTACAGCACGTCCGCCAGGCGGTCACCGCTCCGCGCCCACGACTCGATCGTGAACATGACGTCGCCGCGCGGGGTGTCCTCCGCCCGGAACTCGATCTCCCCGGCTTCGATGTGCCCTTCCAGGGTCGCGAGGCGGAACGACAGCGGATCGCGTTCCACCACGCGCACCGGGCAGTTCCACGGGCCGGGCATGTGGACGTCGTACTCGTCTCCGACCTCCAGGCACCCGGCGGATCCCGACGTCTTGTCGAAGACCGCGAACTCCACCGGTGACGCCGCGTTGAGGTCGTCGCACAGACGGCCCATCAGCTGCTCGGCGCTCAGGCGGCTGTCGGAGATCCGCATCATGTAGCGCCGATGGAACGCGGGCCCGGCGCCGTGCCGCGGATGCTGCAGCCGGTCCCCCTCGCGCTCCGGAATCCGGTCGATCTCG
This sequence comes from Actinomadura viridilutea, assembly GCA_003001795.1. Taxonomy (GTDB): domain Bacteria; phylum Actinomycetota; class Actinomycetes; order Streptosporangiales; family Streptosporangiaceae; genus Spirillospora; species Spirillospora viridilutea. The sequence goes on from PVNI01000013.1 coordinate 104,985, forward strand.
GCGACCGCGCTCGTGCGGAGCCGGTGCCGCGGTACGCCCCGGGATCCGCGAAGCCACCGCCACACGGCGAGCGGAACCCCCGCCGGCCACCGCACCATGCGCACACGCCGCCGCCACTGAAGTCGCACGGCGCCCCCCGATGATCGTTCCGTGTCGCCGCGTCCCGCCCGGGCCGCGGCTGCCGTGCTCCGTCATGAGTACCCCCGGCCGCCACCCCCAACCCGGCGCCGCGCCTCTGACCAGGACAGGCGGCCGGCTCCGATGCCGTATGCAGGCGCCCAACCGCCGCCCTGGCGGGCGCCGGCCGTCATTGGAAGCGGGAGCTGGGGACGGGGCCGGGAGAGCGGACGCGGTCACGGGGGCCGGACAGCCAGTGGTCGCGGACGGCGCTGACGAATCGGCTGAGCACCCCGTCGGAGTCCGGGGGCGCGGTACCGTCGCCCTCTTCCACGGCGGGGGCGGTGCCGACGATCTCGGCGGCCAGTTCCTCGGCGGGCCGCTCGTCGGGCGGGACCTGCTCCACGTTGCCGCTGTCGGAGTCGAACCGGAGCCGCTCACCCCAGGGCTTCGCCACCGCCTGGTGCAGGAACCCGCTGATGTCCGCGCTGACCGGCGGCGGGTCGGTCCAGCAGGTGGCGTGCTCGAACAGCACCTGCCCCGGCGCGCGCTCCCACAGTCCGCGTGCGGCGGCCTCGTCGAGGTCGGCCTCGTTGAGGTCGTAGGCCACGACGAGGACGTCGGGACGCGCCGGGTCGAACGGCTCGGCGGGCAGGCCGAGGACCTCCGCGGCCGCCAGCCCGAGGATGCGGCTGGACCGGTCGGGGAGCAGGCCGACGGCCGCGGGCTCGCGTCCGGCCGCCGCCAGGATCAGGCGGAGCCTGTCCAGGCTGCGACGGCAGGTGGCGTACCCGTCGCCCATGTAGGCGTACCGGCCCGTCATGCCGTCGTCGAACCCGAACGGGGACAGGGTGGCCAGCACTCCGCCGGTGAGCGCGAAGTGCCATCCACGCAGGTCACGGGTGTCGAGCGGGCTGACGGCACGGACCGCGCGGGCCCTACCGAGCATCCTGGCGAGACGGTCCCGGGCGGGCAGCCACCCGTCGTCCTCGGGCGCGGGCAGCCGCTCGGCCTCGACCGAGGCGCGGTCCAGGTCACCGGCCATGAGCGCGTTGTACGCCAGCAGATAGCGGTCCGGCCAAGGCCACAGGTCGGCGGCGTGCTCGTCCAGGACGGCGACGGCCTCTGCGTGCCGCCACTCGTCCTCCAGCGCGGCCACGAGCTCGGTCAGCAGGGCCCGCTCTCCGGGCACCAGAGCCAGCGCAGCGCGCAGTGCCGGCACCGCGAGGAACGAGACGCCTCGTTCCACGCACGCGTACCCGTAGTCGTACAGCTTCTGCGGGTCGGACGGATCGGCGGCCACGGCGACGGCCGCCTCCCGGAGGTCCTCGAAACCGGACCGGGCGGCCGCCTCCGCCATGAGACGCGCCGCTTCGGCCGGCTCCATGCCGTCGGCATGGGCACGGAGATGTCGCAGGAGCCCCGGAATGTCGCCGGACTGCAGCAATGCCTGTGCCTCGTCACTCACGAAATTGGACGGTACAGGTCGCAATAGATCTGAATCATCTGGTTTTTTAGCCGCGCATGACGCTCCTGGCGGCCTTCACCTCGCCCTGGCCTCGCTTGCCATCTCCCAGGTGACACCGCCGCCGCTTTGGCGACGAGACAGGAATGGTGCGGCCCTTGCACTCAAGGGCCCGACCAGGGGAAGCACGGCTGCACGATCTCCGCGGCTTTTCGGGTGCCGACGGCGCTGCCCCCCCGCACGCCAAGCGCCCACCCACCCCCGGCATTCGGGAATCTTCCCCCTCACGGTCACACATCGCGACCGATGGTGACCCATCGTGATTAGCCGCAGTTCAGCAGGGTAGTCACCGCTCGGCAGGAGGCTGCTCCGCATGCGGCCGACTGTCGGCCATACGTCGGCGCTGTGCGCCGCCTTCGACATATTGAGCGGTCGGCGTTTTCGCCGCGACCGCCCGTCCCGCCGCCTCTGCCGGTGTTCCCACCGGCCGCAAAGGGAGAAGAGCCGATGAGTACGACTTCGCGGGCCGATATGGCTTCCACCGGCTGCCACGACGATTCCGGCACCCGCTATCGCGTCCTGTTCTTCATCCGGGTGAGACCCGAGGACCAGGAGGCGTTCCGCCGGGCCTACGAGCAGATCCGCTGGGATGTGGCCAGGGTTCCGGGCCACCTGCGCGACCAGCTCTGCCAGTCCACCCAGGACCCCGGCGAGTGGCTGATCACCAGCGAGTGGGCCAGCGAAGACGCCTTCCTCGCCTGGGAACGCGATCCCGCCCACCGGGAGATGGTCGCTCCCATGATCAAGTACACGACGGAACGCCAGTCGCTGCGCTTCACGGTGCGCGCCACCACCGAGGCGGCCATGGCCTGACCGCGGCGGGCCCGGCGGACGCCGTCACGCGGCACCGGCTCGACGCGGTCCCCGGTTCCGCGCCATGGCACCGTCCTCCGCCGCGGCCGGTCCCAGGAGCGGCGCGAGTGCCTGCCGTCCGCCCGCCGCCGGCCGCCGACCGTCGCCTGCGGGGCACGCGGTGGTGCTGGAGGGCCGGCTGCGTCCGATCGCCGGTGCCGGGGCGATCCCGCGGGTGCCGGCGCGACGTCCCGGGCACGTGGCGTACGCCGAGGGCAGCCTGGTGAGGCGCAGGTCCGTCGGCCGCTCGGACAGCGCCGCACCTCAGCGAGGACGCCCGTGCAGTTCGACCGCAGGCCCGCACAAGCGGCCCGAGAAACCGTCAGGCGACGGCGCGCACGACGCACTCCCGTCACGGCATTCGTGACGGTGAAGGTGCCGGGGCGGCAGAGCCGTCGCGGGCGGTCGCCGCGGGGCCGCCGGGGGACGCCGACGCCCATCGTCCAGAACGCCTCAGGAGGCGAGCGATGACCATTGACTGCCACGCGCACATCTCCCCACCGGACAAGGCTCGGCGCTTCCCGCTGCCGTCGAGCCTCACCGACGTCGACGGCATGATCGAGAGCAAGCTGGCGGACGGCGTGCGGATGTCGATCGTCGGCAGCCCGGTCGGCGGCGGCGTGATGGCGCCGATTCCCGGCGTCGACAACTACGCGCAGACCGTCGACCAGCTGAGGGCCTTCCACGACTGGCTCGGCGGCACCGTCGCGGATCACTTCGACCACCTGCGCGGCCTGGTGTACGTCGACCCTTTCGCGGACGACGAGCACCTGGAGGCCGCGGCCCGGACGCTGGCCGAACCGGAGTTCGTCGGGCTGATCATCAACACCAGCGTCGCCGGACGCTATCTGAACGATCCGCGCTGCGACGGCTTCTTCGCGATGGCCGCCGAGCAGGACGTCCCGGTGATGCTGCACGCCCCGGCCTGGCCCGCCGCCGGCGCCGGGCTGACGGACCCGCTGCTGCTGGAGGGCATCGGCCGGTTCGACGACGTCTCCGCGGGGGTCGCCTGCGTCATCTTCGGCGGCTGGCTGGAGAAGTATCCCGGCCTGCGGATCATCGCCACGGCAGGCGGCGGCGCGCTGGCCCTGATGGTGGAACGGCTCGACCGGGCCTACCGCGCGCCGCACTGGGGCGGAGCACGGCCGAACGGCGAACGCGGCTGGCCGATCAGCCGCCCGCCGAGCTCGTTCCTGCGCCAGATCTGGGTCGACACCGCCACCCCCAGCCGTCTCGCGCTGCGCGCGGCGCTCGCCGCGTTCGGCTCCGACCGGATCCTCTTCGGCACCGACTCCCCGCCGCTGCCCGACGTGGTCGGCGACGGCCTGCGCGCCGTGGCCGAAGTGTCGCCGAGCGAGGAGCAGCGTCAGGCGATCTGCCACGAGAACGCGGCGAGGCTGTTCACCCTCCCCGTGCACGCCGCCACGTGAACCGCGCAGTCACCCGCGAAGGGACCGGCGAGCAGCCGCCCGCCCCTCGCCGGTCCCCACGGCGCTGCTCTTGCACGGCCTTTTCCAGGTTCGGCCTCCACCCGGCGCGGCGATGCCGACGGCCAGTACGCGAAACCCGCATCGGCAGACACCGCTGGCCGCACGACGCTCCGTTCCCTCCTGCACGTCCCCGCGTCGACCGGCGGCGGTGTGCACGAAGCAGCGGCGGGCACCACGGCCGCGGTTGCGAGCACGGTGGGACAGACACTTGTCGACCTCGCAGTGCTGCCACGAGCGGCATTCACCTACAGCTGCGGCCATCTCATGGACAGGGCATCGATATGTGCGACCGCTCGCTGCGCTCCAGTCGCGGCCGATCGGACGGCTCGGTCATCGCCGCACGGACGCACGACGGATGTCCGCCCCGGTCAATAGATGGTGATGCGGCCGCTGCCATGGACGGAGCGGATGCCCTCTCCGAAGCAGCGCAGCAGCCGCCCCCTGGGCCGCACGGTGCCGCGGAACCGGTGCCCTGCCAGATAGCCGGCGGTGACGCGTCCGTTCAACGGGGTCTTGGTGGACGGGCGGCTTCTCCCGGCGCCGTCCGGACGCAATATCGACCTCGCGATCCGGCGTCCCTCGGCATCGCGCCAGGTGATCGTGGCGCGGCCGCGCAGGTCCTGGACGCCGGTGCAGCTCGCCAGGGCGCTGCCTCTCAGCTTGATGACCCCCGAGGCGATGCGCGACCGGCGCCCGGTGAGGGACGTGCAGCCGCGCAGCACCAACGTGGCGCGGGTGGTGACGAGCTGGCGCCGCAACCGGATCGCCGGGCGGAAGGTCATCGGCTTCCCGGCCGGAGTCTTGAACGTGCAGGTCAACAAGGCCTCACGAGGGTCGACGCGCACGGCCTGCCGCGGCTCCGCCGGACGGTTGGCGAGCGCAGGAGCGGCGGGACCGGCGATGCCGGCGAAGACGAGCGGCACGACCAGACCGCGGAGCGCGAGGCGGCCGGACAGCACGGACATGGCTCCCCCTTTCGCTTGGATGCATACAGTGATTACTTCGCTACTATATGTAGCACCAGTCACTGACATCGCAGGCACCCGGCCCCGTCCAGACCTCGCCGCCCGGCCCGCTCCACTCCTTGCGGCCGGTGGTGGCCGGAAGGGGCTACCCGGCTCAGGAGGCGTACATGCCGGGAAGAGCGGACCGATTCTCCTCACGAGGAGCCCCGCTCGCCCCATCAGCTCGAGCAAGGGACCACCACTCCGACCTCGTCAGCCTCCACACGACAGTCGGCCCGGCCTCGGCATGCGAAGACTCCACCACCGACTGCCGTGTTTTGCACCAGCCCGCCTCGATGCGCTGCTCACTCGGCACAGCTCTGCGCAACGTCTGGCCGAACGGGGCTCACACCTGTGCGCAACTGGACGACGCGAAGGCCGCGTCACTCATCACCGCTAACGAGGCCCCGGAAGCGGATAGCGGTCGAAGCCCCTTCACCGACCATGGCTGCCACCAACACGGTCCATCACGACACGGCTTTCACCAACACGAACGTCATTTCCAACGCAGCCGATCGGATGACCACCCGCGCGCGGGCCACTCCGCCGCCAACACCTTCAGAGACGGCACACACCCAACCCGGGACGTCCAGCGGAAACGGGTGCACCCACAAACCCGACCTGGGAGACGCGCCCGCAGGTCGCGCCAGCCACCACCACCGGATTTGGACCGCCCGACAGCGTCCTACGCCAACCGCCGGCGGTGTGGGGCAAGAGGTGAGAACACCACACCGAACACGGCTCCCTGCCCACCGGCGCGATCAACCGAGATGGTCTCCAACGCCGCCGACCGGATGACCATCCGCGCGGGCCACTCCGCCGCCAACACCTTCAGAGACGGCACACACCGAACCAGCACGTCCATCGGAGACGGCGCACCTACAAGGCCGACCTGGACCGACGCGCTCCAAGGCCCCGTCAGCCACCGATCCCGAATCTGGACCACCCCGCTGCGTCCGACGCCACCCGCCGGCCGTGGCGGGGCAGGAGGTGCGAACACCACACCGAACACGGCTCCCTGTTAGTCGGCGCGGTCCTCAACCGAGGCCGTCTCCAGCGCCGCCTCGCAGTGGTCGGCAGCGACGTGATCTGTCAGCGGTGCACGTCCAGCAGAAACGGCGCCGCGCGGGCGTACCGGGCCGACGCGTCCGGCGCCGGCGTGATCAGCTGCGCTTGCGCGAGCGGGGGAGGTGGCGGTTGACGTGGGGCGCCATCATCTGGGCGCGGAGCCGTTCGAGTTCGCGGCGCTCGCGTTTCGTGGGACGGCCCGCGCCCCGTTCGCGGCGGGCGACGGGCATCAGCAGCTCGCGCGGCGGCGGAGGCGGGCTGTTGTCGATCAGGCATTCCTGGGCGACGGACGCGCCGACGCGGCGGCGGATGATCCGCTGCACCACGACGACCCGTTCGCGTCCCTCGTGCCGCAGGCGCACCTCGTCACCGGGCTTGACCAGCGAGGACGGCTTGGCGCGCTTGTCGTTGAGCCGGACGTGCCCGGCGCGGCAGGCGGCGGTGGCCATCGAACGGGTCTTGAGCAGCCGCACCGCCCAGATCCACACGTCGATCCGCACCGAGTCGCCGTCCGCCATGGCACGACATTAACGCACAGGCCCGGCTCGGTCCTTTCGGGCGCCGAACCGTGCCCGGCCGCGGACGCCCGCCGCTCCCCCCGCGGCTCAAGTGGCGAACAGCTGGTCCATGTCGGCGAACGCCTTGAATTCCAGGGCGTTGCCCGCTGGGTCGAGCAAGAACATGGTCCACTGCTCTCCGGGCTCGCCCTTGAACCGCACGTACGGTTCGATCACGAACTGGACGCCGGCGGCGCGCAGCCGGTCGGCGAGCGCGTGGAACTCCTCGACGGGCAGCACGAGCCCGAAGTGCGGGACCGGAACCTGGTGGCCGTCCACGGCATTGGTCCCGGCGACGGCGTCGCGCGGCGTGTCCGAGGGCCCGTCGCCGACCTGGTGGGTGACGACCTGGTGCCCCATGAAGTTCCAGTCGATCCACCTGGCGTCGGAGCGGCCCTGGCTGAACCCGAGCACCGTGCCGTAGAACTCGCGGGCCGCCTCGAGGTCATCGACCGGAATCGCCAGATGGAACGGGGGCAGCTGCTTGCTCATCTCTCTCCATCTTCTTGACGGACGGACGGCGCCGTAAACAGGGGCGTCTCGGACGTGCCGTGCGGCCGGTCAGTTCACCGGCGTGGGGGGCTCCTCGCCCGCGAGGACGGCGGCGGCGTTCGCCACCGACAGGCGGCACATCCGTTCCCGGGTCGCCACGCCGGCGCTGCCCAGGTGCGGGGTCAGCACGGTGTTCGGCAGCTCGAGCAGCCGGGGGTCGACGCGCGGCTCGTCCTCGAACACGTCGAGCCCGGCCGCGGCGATCGTCCCCGAGCGCAGCGCCTCGACGAGCGCGTCCTCGTCCACGATCCCGCCGCGCGCGGTGTTGATCAAGATCGCCGTCGGCTTCATCCGGCGCAGCGCCGCCGCGTCGATCAGGTGCCGGGTCCGCTCCGTCAGCGGGCAGTGCAGGGTGACGACGTCGCTGCGTTCCAGCAGCTCCGGCAGCTCCAGGAACTCCACGTCGTCGTCCGGCGGCGCCGACCGGGACGGCGTCGCCACGATCTTCATGTCGAACGCGCGGGCCCGCTTGGCCACGGCGCGTCCGATCCGGCCGTAGCCGACGATGCCGAGCGTCGTCCCCGCGCTGACGTCCAGGCCGAGCAGCATGCGCGGCCCCCAGACCCACGGCTTCCGCTCGCGCAGCAGGCGGTCGCCGTCCAGCACCCGCCGGGCCGTCGCCAGGATGAGCCCCATCGTCAGATCGGCGGTCGCGCCGTCGAGCACGCCGGGCGTGTTGGTGACCCGGACGCCGCGCTCGGTCGCGGCCGCGACGTCGATGTTGTCGTACCCGACCGCGGTATTGGCCACGACCTTCAGTTGGGGACCGGCCGCGTCCAGGAACTCCGCGTCGATCCGTTCGGTGAGCGTGCACACGACGGCGGCGGCCCCGGCGGCGTCCCGCAGCAGCGCCGCCCGCTCCGGCGGGTCCTCCCCTCCCACGACGACCGGCAACCCGATCTTGCGCACTTCTCGCATCGCCGCGTCGGTCAGCAGCCGGGGGACGTAGACATGCGGCTCCATGTTCACCCTTCTCACGAGCGCGGAGGGCGCTCAGTCGGCTCGTTCTCCAACCCGCCGGACCACGGTGCGCCGCATGTCGGCCGTCAACGTGCGCCGTGGTCGGCTGCGGTCTTCTGACGTGCTGCGAAGAGGCTTTCAAGCCGGCGTCGCTGCTCGTCGTCGAAGACCCGCTTAGGGAGGAAGGCCGCAAACTGACGGTTCATGAAGAGCAGCCAGAACTCCGGAGTGGAGTCGATCCGATCGAAGAGGGACCAGCGCATCGTCACGGCGGACTGATCGGTCCGGACCTCGTAGCTGTCGCTCGTCACGTGGACGGTCGTGGGCCTGCACAGGTAGCCGAGCTGCCGCCGGGCCACCCAGCGGACCGCCCACCGCAGCGCGAGGGGGACGACGGCGGCCCCGGCGAACATGCCGATGCCCAGGGCGATGGCGTCGACCAGAAGGCACAGGAGCCCCACCGCGACCATTACGGTCGGCAACGTCAGGCGCAGGGGTCTGAACTGCCGTTTCGCGCCCAGACAGACCGCCCGCATCACTTCGTCGGGACTGGGCTGACAGTCGACAGTGAAGTCCACCGTGCCTCCTTCGCCGTTCGAGGAGGGTGGCCGATCGGGCACCGACACGGGCGACGGACGTCCTCCCGGCGCATTAGCGCGATCGTGGCCTGAGCGCGGAGCTTACCCTTCGCCCCTCTCCAAGCAAAACATCGGACTTGCGGCTTCAGGGCGTCTTCATCCCGGGTGCCCGACGTTTTCGGCGACGGCGTCCGGGATCGGCGCCGCGGGACGGTGTCGGTGTCGCACCGACGGCCGCCCGAAGGACGTCGAGGTCGCACCCGGACCGATGATCACTACTGGATTCGGCATCCAATGTGTGGTGGAGTGGGGTGCCGTGGCGAAGACACCGATCCACCCCGAGGCGCTGTTCGCCGTCGACGGACTGCTGACCGACGAGGAACGCGACATCAGGGCGACCGTGCGGACGCTGTGCGACAAGGAGCTGCGCCCGCACCTGGCCGACTGGTTCGAGGACGGCCGCATCCCCGCCCGGGAGCTGGCGCGGCGGTTCGGGCAGCTCGGCCTGCTCGGCATGCACCTGAAGGGATACGGCTGCGCGGGGCTCGGCGCCGTCTCCTACGGGCTGGCCTGCCTGGAACTGGAGGCCGCCGACTCCGGGCTGCGCAGCCTGGTGTCGGTGCAGGGGTCGCTCGCCATGTACGCGATCTGGAAGTACGGCACCGAGGAGCAGAAGAACGAGTGGCTGCCCGCGATGGCGGCGGGCGAGCGCATCGGCTGCTTCGGCCTGACCGAGCCCGACTTCGGCTCCGACCCGGCGCGGATGCGCACCCGCGCCCGCCGCGACGGCGGCGACTGGGTGCTGGACGGCACCAAGATGTGGATCACCAACGGGACGGTCGCCGACGTCGCCGTGGTGTGGGCGCAGACCGACGAGGGCATCCGCGGCTTCCTCGTCCCCGCCGGGACGCCCGGGTTCTCCGCCACCGACATCAAGCGCAAGCTGTCGCTGCGCGCCAGCGTCACCAGCGAGCTGGTGCTGGACGGCGTCCGGCTCCCCGCGAGCGCCATGCTGCCCGGCGCGCGCGGCCTGTCGGGTCCGCTGGGCTGCCTGAACGAGGCCCGGTTCGGGATCGTGTTCGGCGCGATGGGCGCGGCTTTGGACTGCCTGGAGACGGCGATCGCGTACGCGGCCGACCGGGAGGTGTTCGCGCGGCCGCTGTCGTCCTTCCAGCTCACCCAGCAGAAGCTCGCCGACATGGCGCTGGAGCTCGGCAAGGGGCTGCTGCTGGCGGTCCACTTGGGGCGGCTCAAGGAGGCCGGCACGCTGACGCCCGAGCAGGTCAGCGTCGGCAAGTTGAACAACGTCCGCGAGGCCCTGCAGATCGCCCGCACCTGCCGCACCATCCTGGGCGCCAACGGCGTCACCCTCGAGTACCCGGTGATCAGGCACGCCGCGAACCTGGAATCGGTCCTCACCTACGAGGGCACGTCCGAGATCCACTCCCTGGTCGTCGGCCGCGCCCTCACCGGGCAGAACGCCTTCTCCTGACCTCGGCTGCGCCGCATCGCCCGCCCCGGCTCGGCGCCAACGCCCTGGCCGCCGCGCAGACCTCGGTGCAGAGCAAGCCGGCAAGGGGCGAAGTCGTGCTGCGCGTTGCCGCTCGACTTACTCCCCCGACCGGCAGGCCCTCCGCGGCGTCGTCTCCTGACCTGCGCAACGCCGTCGGGGCGGGGCTCGTCCGCCGCGTCAAGCAGCTCGGACCGCGTCATCCGTCGGGTCATCCGCGCCGCGGTGTCGGCCCCACCGGTGTCCACGCGGACCGATGGGCGCAGCGCTCACGCATGGCCCCCACTCGTGCCCCGCTCGCTTCCTTTGCTTCGCCATCCAGCCTTGAACACGGCACGCCCGACTGATGCTGCCTCGATCATCGGCGAGTGAGCCCGCGCTCCGTTCACGCCCCTACGGGGTCGTGTGCGCCGGTGCTCAATGCGCGCGTTCAGGGGAGGAAGCCGTCGATCGCAGGCGGTCGGGGAAGGTGACGCCGGTCAGCTCCTCGGAGACGGCCCAGAGGCGGCGGGCGGTTTCGGGGTCGCTGGCCGCCGGGGACCGGCCGACGAGCGTGGGCGTGCCGCGGATCTCGCCCGGGCCGCTCGGGCCGACGTAGGAGGCGCCGGGCAGGTCCTGGACGGCGGCGTACAGCGTCGGCAGCGCGCCCGCCTTGCTGTCCTGCGCGATGATCCGGTTGCCGATCTGCGCGCCGATGCGGCGCAGGGGGTTGGCGTCGCGGTTCTGCAGGTTGGTGGCGGACCAGCCGGGATGCGCGGCCAGGGCGCGCACCGGGGAGCCGGCCGCGGCCAGGCGGCGCTGCAGTTCCAGGGTGAACAGCAGGTTGGCGAGCTTGGACTGGGCGTACGCGCGGAACGGGGAGTACTCGCCCGTCAGGTTCAGGTTCTCGAAGTGGATGCGGGCGCCGGGGAGCCGGTGCGCGCTGGAGGCGACCGTCACCACGCGGTCGGTGATGTGCGGCAGCAGCAGGTTGGTCAGCGCGAAGTGGCCGAGGTGGTTGGTGCCGAACTGCATCTCGAAGCCGTCCTTGGTGACGGCCTCCGGGACGGCCATGACACCGGCGTTGTTGATCAGCAGGTCGAGGTCGCCGTCCCAGGACGCGGCGAACTCGCGGACCGAGGCGAGGTCGGCGAGGTCGAGGCGGCGCACCTCCAGCGTGCCGCGCGCGCCCCTGACGGTCGCGGCGGCGGCCTCGCCGCGTCCGGTGTCCCGGACGGCGAGCACGACGTGGGCGCCAGCGCGGGCCAGGGCGTCGACGGCGGCGAGGCCGATCCCGCTGTTGGCTCCGGTGACGACGGCGGTGCGGCCGGTCAGGTCCGGCAGGTCGGCCGCGGTCCATCTCCGTGTCCGTGCGTTCTTCGGCATGACAGCAAAGTAGGCACTGACAAGAGCGCTGTCACGCTGCGCGCCATGGGCCCAGGCCTGAACGTCGGCCACGCGGCATTTCGAGGACGAGCGGGTGTTGCCGGCCGCGTTCAAGCGTTCGACGGCGACGGTGGAGGAGGCGAGCGGCTCCCTCATGTCGCCACCCGCGCCGCGCGCCCGCCGAGCAGTGGTCAGGGGGCGTAGCGGCTGCGGAGGTCGGGTTCGCGGTAGCGGCGCGTGTTGCGGTGCCAGTTGAGGATCGCGGCGAGCCAGTTCTCCAGGTCCAGGACGTAGCCGTCGAGGAGGGCGCGTGCGTCGGCGTCGAGGTCGAAGTCGTCGTACAGCACCGGCAGTTCGAGGTTGGCGGTGCGTTGGAACTGCCGCAGGCGGGCGTTCAGCAGGTCGTGGACGATGCCCACCGCGGTCGGGTAGTCGCAGCCGAAGAAGTTCCGCACCACCAGGCCGGCGTTGTGCACGTCGCCCTCGAACTCGATCTCCTTCTGGTACGAGAACAGGTCGTTCAGCAGGCACGCGACGTCCTTGGCGGCGTTCTCCAGGGACCGCATGGGGCTGGTGTCGTAGATCTCCTGGGGCACCTCGTACCAGCGGGCCAGTCGGCTCAGCGCGATCGTCAGCTCCGAGCCGAACATGTGGCGGCGCATCTCCACGTAGTCGACCGGGTCGGGGACGCGGTTGCACGCCAGGTCGTCCAGCTCCCACAGCCAGCTGTCGATCATGAGGGTGACGGCGTCGCGGAATCGCCGGCGCGCCTGGACGTCCATGGGCTCGGCGGTGCGCGCCCACAGGTCGCCCAGGGCGCGTTCCAGCGCGTTGGACGCCGGCGGCACGGCCCGCGGGTCCTCGATCGGCATGAACAGGCGCAGGCGCTCGTTGCACGCCTTGGCCCCGGCGAGGTCGCGGAACCGGCCGAACACGGCCGGGTAGTAGTCGTCGCCGTAGATTCCCCAGGTCAGCCAGCAGGCCGCCAGGTTCAGGTCCTCCGCCTTGGCCTGGGGGTGGATCCCGGCCGCGCACAGCGCGAAGTCGAAGCCGCGCAGAAGGTCCTCGTCCCAGATGCCGGACGTCGGAACGCCGGGCTGCGGGTGCAGCATGCCCGTCCGTGCGGCCCACTGGACGACGTGCTCGCGCGCCTGGTCCAGGTGCCGGTTGAGGGTGAGCGGGAACGGCAGCTCGATGTCAGGGACCAGCGACGGCCCCACCTTGTGAGGGACGTGCGCGAACGTGCGGGCGCGGCGCAGCAGCGTCCTGATGTCCAGCCCTGAGGTGCCGAGGCCGCGCGGCGCACCGGGACGGCCCGTGTTCAGGTCCTGGTTCATGTAGCGGCTGGAGCGCATGTGCCACTCGTGTCCGCCGGCCTGCCAGTCCTGCAGGCCCTTGGCGTAGGCGAGGACGCGCGCGCACTCGTCCGGGGCGAGGCCGGCTTCGGCGAACAGCGGCGGCAGCTCGGTCACGGCGGTGTGCTCGAACTGCTGCAGCCGGGAGGTCAGGATGTCGTTGACGGCGTCGGCGGCCTCCTGCGTCGAGCACCGGAAGAACGTCTCCAGCACGAGCACCCCGTTGGCGAGCTCGCCTTCCTCCTCGGTTTCACGCTGGTAGGAGAACAGGTCGTTGCGGAGGTGGACGCCGTCGGAGAAGGTGTCGCGCAGCACCCGCAGCGGCCGCGAGTGCGCCACCCGCGCCGGGACCTCGGCGTTCACGGCGTGCTCGACCAGGCACGCCGACCAGGGCGCGCCGCCGACGCGGCGGCGCATCTCGATGTACTCCACCGGGTTGGGGACGCGGTTCTGGTCGATGTTGGCCAGCTCCCACATCGACTCGTTGAGCAGGTGCTCGGTGTGGGTGCGGAACCGCACCCGCCAGTCGCGCGACATGGCGGGGATGGTGCGCGCCCACAGGTCGGCCAGGCCCGCCTCCACGGGGTTGGCCGGTTCCGGGACGTCGCCGCCGTCCAGCGGCATGAACAGGGGCAGACGTTCCAGGTGGGCCTTGCCGCCTTCGCGGTCGCGGGTGCGCTTGTACTTCTCCAGGAAGTGGTCGTCGAAGAAGAACACCCACACGTACCAGTCGGTGATGAGGCCGAGTTCTTCGGCGTCGCAGTCGGGGTGGGTGTAGGCGCACAGCAGGGCGTAGTCGTGGTCGTCCAGGTCCTGGGAGTCCCAGATTCCCGAGCCCTCGAGCATGTTCATGTCGCGGGCCCACTGGCGGGAGTGGACGCGGGCGGAGTCGAGATGCGGGTTCAGCCGGGCGGGATACGGCATGTAGAAGTTCGGCAGCTCGAACGGCGTGTCGCGGCCGGGCCCGGTCGTGCGCGTCTCCTCGCGCGGCGCGCGGCGGGCCGTGATGCGGGCCGCGGAGGTGCCCAACCCGGTCGGCCCCGCCGACCAGCCGTTGCGGATCACGTCTGAGCTCGTCTGGAACACGCACATGCTCTGCCCCCACCCCTGCCGCGTCGATCCGCCGGACGAGTGATTCGCCTCAAGTATTGGCACGTGTGCACTCTGTGACCAGACGTGCGGAGGGGCGGCGGCGGTCACAATGCGCTGCCGTCTGCTAACGGATCTGTCACCGGCGGGATGATTGCGTCGGCCAAAGCCCCAGGTGGTCGGCTTTGGACATCGGCGGGGTCGCCGGGCTGAACGGAACGGCTCAGGGTAGTGGTGTCGCATGGCCGGTGAAGACAGCGCGGCGTCCGGCCACCGGACGGCCCCGCACACCGCCGACCTCCGGATCGAGGCGTGGGCGCCCACGCGGGAGGGCTGCGTCGCCGAGGCCATGATCGGGTTGGTGGACGCGTTCGCGGACCGCGCGGGCGTCCCGCCGATCGGCGAACGCGCGGCCGACATCGGCCCCGCCGCGGACCCGGACCTGCTCGTCGCCGCGCTCGACGAGGTCATCTACCGGCTCGACGTCGCGGGGGAGCTGGTGCTCGCCGCCGACGTCACCGCGGGCGACGGCGGCCGCCTCCGGTTGCGGATGACGGTCGGGGACGCGGGACGCGCCGAGCCGGTCGGCGCGGTCCCGAAGGCGGTCTCGCTGCACGGTCTGCGGCTCGCCGAGGACTCCGGCGCCTGGACGTGCGCGGTGACGGTCGACGTGTGATCGCGGCCGCTCAGCCTTTGACGACGCCGACCGGCCTCAGCTCGGCGACCTTGCGGCACAGCCCGGCGCCCTCCCCGGCCTCGATGACGGCGGTCACGTCCTTGTACGCGGCGGGCGCCTCCTCGGCCAGGCCGCGCCACGACGACGCGCGCACCGCGATGCCGTCGGCCTCCAGCCGGGCCCGCAGGTCGCGGCCGCTGACGCCGCGCGCGGCCTGGTGGCGGCTCTGCGCGCGTCCGGCCCCGTGGCAGGTGGAGTAGAACGCCCGCCCCTCCGGGACGCCGGTGAGCACGTAGGACGCGGTGCCCATGGTCCCCGGGACCAGGACGGGCTGACCCGCGTCCCGCAGATCCGGCGGAAGCTCGGGGTGGCCCGGCGGGAACGCCCGCGTGGCGCCCTTGCGATGCACGCACACCCGGCGCCGCCGCCCGCCGATCTCGTGCTCCTCCAGCTTGGCGAGGTTGTGCGACACGTCGTACACCAGGTCCAGGCGCACGCCCGCGACCCGTTCGAACACCCGCCGCGCCGCCTCCGCCAGCAGCTGCCGGTTGGCGCGCCCGTAATTGGCGGCCGCCGCCATCGCCCCCAGGTAGGCCCGTCCGGGCGGCGACTCGACCGGCGCGCAGGCCAGCTGCCGGTCGGGGACGCGGATGCCGTACCGGGGCATCTCCCGTTCCATGACCCGCACGTGGTCGGTGCAGACCTGGTGGCCGAGGCCCCGCGACCCGCTGTGGATCATCACGCAGATCTGGTCGCGGCGCAGCCCGAACGCCGCCGCGACCGCGTCGTCGTGCACGGCGGCGACCCGCTGCACCTCCAGGAAGTGGTTGCCGGAGCCGAGGCTGCCGACCTGCCCGGCGCCGCGTTCGACGGCGCGCGCGCCGACCTGCCCGGGGTCGGCGTCGGCGACGGCGCCGCCGTCCTCGCAGCGGTCGAGGTCGCGCGGCACGCCGTGGCCGCGTTCGACGGCGAACCGGGAGCCGCCGGTGAGGATGCCGGTCAGCTCCTCGGCGCCGCGGAGCCGCCAGACGGCGCCCTTGCCCATGCCGCGCGGCACGGCCCGGTCGAGCCCGTCCATGACGTCCCGCAGGACGGGCCGCAGCCCGTCCGCGTCGATGTCGGCGGCCAGCAGCCGCACCCCGCAGGAGATGTCGAAGCCGACGCCGCCGGGCGAGACGACGCCGCCGTCGGCCGGGTCGGTGGCGGCGACCCCGCCGATCGCGAAGCCGTAGCCCCAGTGGACGTCCGGCATCGCATACGACGCCTCGACCACGCCCGGCAGCGTCGCCACGTTCGCCACCTGCTGCAGCGCCTGCTCGGCGTCGCGCAGCAGCGCCCGCGAGGCGAACACCACCCCGGGCACGCGCATCGGGCCGGTCGGCTCGATCCGGTACCGGTAGGGCCCCTCCTGCACCAGGTTCATCGCTTCAGGTGGGCGGTGAACCAGCCGGTGGCCAGCTCGGTGACCCGCTCCAGCGCGCCGGGCTCCTCGAACAGGTGGGTCGCCCCCGGCACGATCTCCAGGCGGTTGACGGCGCGCAGCCGCTGCCTGGCCTGTTCGTTGAGCTCCAGCACGCCCGTGTCGTCGCCGCCCACGATCAGCAGCACGGGCGCCCGCACCCGCTCCAGCGCGTCGCCCGCCAGGTCCGGACGGCCGCCCCGCGACACCACCGCCTCGACCGCGTCGGGGCGGTGCGCGGCGGCGGCGAGCGCCCCCGCCGCGCCGGTGCTGGCGCCGAACAGCCCGATGGGCAGCCCCGCCGTCTGCGGCGACCGGCCCGCCCAGTCGACGGCGCCCACCAGGCGCCGCGCCAGCAGGGCGATGTCGAAGCGCAGCGCGGCCGTCTCGGCGTCCAGACGTTCCTCGTCCTCGGTGAGCAGGTCCAGCAGCAGCGTGCCGAACCCGGCGGTGTTCAGCCCGGACGCGACGGCGCGGTTGCGCGGGCTGAACCGGGAGCTTCCGCTGCCGTGCGCGAACAGCACGACTCCGCCGGCCCGGTCGGGCACCACCAGGTCTCCGTCGAGGGAGGCGTCCGGGAGCCCGACCGAGACACCCGTGGTGATCATCATCGTCCCCAGTGCTCTCGTACGGCCTGTGCCGCCCGGTTCGCCCTACCCGCGCACGGCCGTCTCATGCGCCCGGGCGCCCCGGGCTCACATGCCGTTCAGGGACGCGCGGACGCGGTGCGCGGCGTCCACCATGGTCCGCAGCGCGGCCTCCGTCTCCGCATAGCCGCGCGTCTTCAGCCCGCAGTCCGGGTTGACCCACAGGCGGCCGGGCGGGACGACCCGCAGCGCCCGCCGCACGAGGTCCTCGATCTCCTCGACCGGCGGGACGCGCGGCGAGTGGATGTCGTACACGCCGGGGCCGATCCCGCCCGCGTACCCGGCGTCCCGCAGGTCCGCGACGAGCTCCATGTGGGACCGGGCCGCCTCCACGCTGGTCACGTCCGCGTCCAGCGCCTCGATCGCGCCGAGCACCTCGCCGAACTCGGCGTAGCACATGTGCGTGTGGATCTGCGTGGTGTCCGCGACGCCGCCGGTGGCCAGCCGGAACGCGCCCACCGCCCAGTCGAGGTAGGCGGCGCGGTCCGCGCGGCGCAGGGGGAGCAGTTCGCGCAGCGCGGGCTCGTCCACCTGGATCACCCCGATCCCGGCGGCCTCCAGGTCGCGGATCTCGTCGCGCAGCGCCAGCGCCACCTGCCGGGCCGTCGCGGCGAGCGGCTGGTCCTCCCGGACGAACGACCAGGCGAGCATGGTCACCGGCCCGGTGAGCATGCCCTTGACGGGCTTGCGGGTGCGGGACTGGGCGTACGTCGTCCACCGCACCGTCATGGGGCCCGGACGGGTCACGTCCCCGTGCAGGATCGGCGGCCGCACGTACCGGGTGCCGTACGACTGCACCCAGCCGTTGCGGGTGGCGGCGAACCCGTCGAGCCGCTCGGCGAAGTACTGCACCATGTCGTTGCGCTCGGGTTCGCCGTGGACGAGCACGTCGAGCCCGATCCGCTCCTGGAGGTCGATCACCTTGTCGATCTCCGCGCGCATGATCTGCTCGTACGCGGCGTCGTCGATCCGGCCCGCCCGGTGGTCGGCGCGCGCCCGGCGGACCCGCTCGGTCTGGGGGAACGAGCCGATGGTCGTGGTCGCCAGCGGCGGCAGGTTCAGCGACCGCCGCTGCGCGGCGAACCGCACCGCCCGGTCGGGGCGGACGGTGCCGTCCCCGAGCGCGTCCAGCCTGGCCCGGACGCGGTAGTCGGCGCGCGGCGCCGCGGCCGGCCCGTCTTCGGCCGCCCGGGCGGCGATCGCCTCGGATCCGCGCGTCAGCGCCCGGCCGATCGCGACGACCTCGTCCGCCTTCTGCCGCGCGAACGCCAGCCGCCGCCGCAGGCCGTCGTCGAGGCCGGTCTCGGCGTCCAGGTCCAGCGGGACGTGCATCAGGCTGCACGAGGTGCTCGCCACCACCTCGCCCGCCAGGCCCAGCAGGGCCGCGCAGGTGGACAGCGCCGCCGACAGGTCGGTGCGCCAGACGTTGCGTCCGTCCACGACTCCGGCGACCACGGTGCGGCGCGGCAGCCCTCCGATCGACGCGACCGCCTGCAGGTTGCCCGGCCCGGCGACGAAGTCCAGGCCGATGGCCTCCACGCGCGTGGCGGCCAGCACCGGCAGCGCCCGCCCGATCTCCCCGAAGTACGTGGCGACGAGGATCTTCGGCCGGGACGGCAGCCCGCCGAGCCGGTGATAGGCCCGGCCCAGCGCGGTCAGTTCCCGCTCGCTGCGGTCGGCGGCCAGCGCGGGCTCGTCCAGCTGCACCCACTGCGCGCCCGCCCCCGCGAGCCGCTCCAGCAGCTCCGCGTACACCTCGACCAGCGGGTCGAGGAGGTCCAGCGGATCCGTGGCCGTCCCCGGCTCCGGCTTGGCCAGCAGCAGGTAGGTCAGCGGCCCCACCAGGACGGGACGCGTCTCGATGCCCAGCTCGCGCGCTTCGAGGTATTCGAGGATCGGCTTGGCCCGCGCGCCGTCGGCCAGCCGAAACCGCGTGCGCGGCCCGATCTCGGGGACCAGGTAGTGGTAGTTGGTGTCGAACCACTTGGTCATCTCCAGCGGCGGCACCCCTTCGGCGCCGCGCGCCATGGCGAAGTAGGCGTCCAGCCCTCGCAGCCCCCGGAACCGGGCGGGGACGGCGTCCACCATCACGGTGGTGTCAAGGACCTGGTCGTACAGCGAGAAGGTGTTGGACGGCACCAGGTCGACCCCGGCGTCGCGCAGGGTGTCCCATACCTCGCGTCGCAGCGTTCCGGCCGTGCGCAGCAGTTCGGTTTCGCTGATCCGGCCCGCCCAGTACGCCTCGGTGGCGCGCTTCAACTCCCGCTGGGCCCCGATGCGCGGGTATCCGAGCACGGTCGATGTCATGGCGTTTCTCCCTCGTCCGGCCATGGCACGGCCGCACGAGAGAGCAAGGCGGGGGCGTGTCATCGACGCCCGCGTCCCGAGCCTTCCCGCGAGGCCGTGGACACCGCGCGCCGATCGGCGCGCGGGCGGAGGCAGGTCTTCGGACTCACGGGCGCTTGCGTCCTACTGGCCGTCGCTTCCCAGGCCGCCTGCGGCCCAGTGCGTATGACGGCGGTCGTTCCCGTACACCGCTGCGGGGCAGTCCCGGATTCTCACCGGGTTCCCTCTTACGACATCCGCCGCGCCGCTGGCCGGCGGATGAACCTTCCGCAGCGGCGAGCATACCCGGTGCGCCTACGATGCAAGGCGGACCGAGGGAGGACGTGGATGACCGGACAGGCGAGACCGATCACGCTGGTGGGCGAACCCGTGCTGCACCGCCCGTGCCGCCCCGTCGAGCAGTTCGACGACGACCTGGCGCGCCTGGTGGAGGACATGTTCGCCAGCATGTACGCGGCCGAAGGGGTCGGCCTCGCCGCCAACCAGATCGGCGTGGACCTGCGCGTGTTCGTCTACGACTGCCCGGACGAGAACAACGAGTCGCAGAAGGGCGTCGTGGTCAACCCCACACTCGTCCTCCCGGACCTTCCCGACCGGCGGCTGGACGACAGCGAGGAGGGCTGCCTGTCCGTGCCCGGCGCCCACGCCCCTCTGGCCCGTCCCGACCGCGCCACCTGCCACGGGTTCGACGTCACCGGCGCCCCGATCACCGTCGAAGGCACCGGCCTGCTCGCCCGCTGCCTCCAGCACGAGACGGACCACCTGGACGGCAAGCTCTACATCGACCGCCTGCCGACCCGCGTCCGCAAGCAGGTGCTCAAGGACTTCGAGGCCCACCGCGCCGCCTCGGCCGATTGATCACGCGAACGGCCCTCGACCGTTCGACCGGCGCGGCCGGCGGCAGGCCGCGCCGCTTCCGCACGCCGCCGAAACCGCCGACGGCACCGCTCGTCCTGAGCGCGCGCGTGCTCTGCGCGTGTGACCAGCGCAAAGCGGCCCGCCGTCCGCGGCGCCTGCCCTGCGCGTCGCGCCATTGCCTTCCGCGGCCGCGCCTGAAAATGAGGAGTGCCGCAAAAACGGTCTTGACAGCGAATGCCGTCGGCAGGTTGAATGCTCGGCATGGAGCTGTGAATCTTCCGGGTTGAGCCAACCGCGGCACGCACGCCGCCCGCTCCCCTCCTCTCACCTGACCGGATCCCGCTGCACCACGTTGACCAGCGGCGACGTCTTCCGGTCCTTCTCCATCCAGCCATCTCTCACGGCCGTTGCGGCGTTGTCGGAGACGAATACGCCCTTTTCGCGGCCGCATTCAACGAGCCTGCCCGGAGGTGACTCCTACATGCGTGCCATCCACCTGAACATCAACTCCAACGACCCCTTCTCCAAGGCCGCGAAAAAGGGCAAGAAGCGCACCAGCCGCGACCCCAGGGCCGCCGCATTCGCCCACCACCACCGCCGCAACGTGCGCCAACTGCCCACCCGCCGCCTCCAACGCGGCCGATGACCACTCCGGGCCGCCCGGACACCTCCCCCCGGGCGGCCCGGCAGCCCTGAATTCATCACTATGAGCTCTCGCTAGAGCGGTCCCGCGCCTGAATCACCCATACAAGCCCGCCACTGCACGACCACCCGCTCGCGCGAGCACACCCACATCAACCTGCGAAGACGCGGCCAGTCCGGCCGTCTTCACGGCCGTTGCGGCGTTGTCGGAGACGAATACGCCCTTTTCGCGGCCGCATTCAACGAGCCTGCCCGGAGGTGACTCCTACATGCGTGCCATCCACCTGAACATCAACTCCAACGACCCCTTCTCCAAGGCCGCGAAAAAGGGCAAGAAGCGCACCAGCCGCGACCCCAGGGCCGCCGCATTCGCCCACCACCACCGCCGCAACGTGCGCCAACTGCCCACCCGCCGCCTCCAACGCGGCCGATGACCGCCCCGGGCCGCCCGGACACCTCCCCCCGGGCGGCCCGGCACCGCTCATCAACTCCCGCCCGCCCGGACGAGAGCAGGACCGGCGCCTCGCTCAAGCCGGGTGGGCGTAGCCGTGCTGGACGAGCCACTGCAACCAGCGGGTCGCCTCATCGTTGCGGCCTGACCGCGTCAGCAGCTCCGCCAGCAGGGTGACCGCCTCGACGTCCTCGGCCTCCGCGGCGCGCCGCAGCCAGGTCTCGGCCTCGTCGAGACGGCCGGTCTCCTTCAGCAGCCGGCCGAGGTTGCGGAACGCCGCCGGGAGGCCCGCGTCCGCGGCCCCCCGCAGCAGCGGCTCGGCCTCGTCGTAGCGCCGCTGGTCGAGCAGGTCACGGGCGGCGGCGTTCATCGCGGGCGGGTATCCGGCGTCGGACGCCTTCAGCAGATACGGGATGGCCTCCTGGTAGCGGTTCTGCCCGTTCAGCAGCACGCACAGGTTGTACATCGCGGGGACGTGGCCGGCCTCGGCCGCCCGCCGCAGCCACGTCTCGGCCTGCGGCGGGTCGCCGTCGGCCAGGTCGTTCCCCAGGTTGTACATGGCGTCGACGTGCCCGTGCTCGGCGGCCCGCGTGTACCAGTCGCGGCCCTCGGCGGCGCGTCCGGTGTCGCCGAGCAGGACGGCGAGGTTGAACATGGCCTGCGGCTCGCCCGCCTCGGCGGCCTGCCGGAGCCACCGCTCGGCCTCGCCGAGCCGCCCCGACTGCGCCAGGAAGACGCCCAGGTTCGTCACCGACAGCGCGCGCCCGGTCTCGGCGGCGGCGCGATGCCAGCGCTCGGCCTCCTCCATCCGCTGCGCCGACGCGCACCAGCGGGCCAGTTCCGTCATCGCCGCGGGGTCGCCCGTCTCGGCGGCCCGGCGGAACCACCCCTCGGCCTCCTCGGCCCGTCCCGTCCGCCGCGCCGCGTCGCCGAGATACAGCATCGACTCGGTGTCCCCGGCTTCGGCCGCCCGCGTGAACCACTCGTGCGCCTCGGCGTCCCGCCCGGTCTCGGCGCACACCAGCGCCAGGTTCACCATCCCGTGGACGACGCCCTTCTCCGCCGCCCGGCGGAACAGCTCCTCGGCCTCGCCCCGGCGCTGCGGATCGCCCATGAGCAGGGTGCCGAGGTTGACGATCGCCTGGACTTCGCCGGCGTCGGCCGCCGCCCGCAGCCACCGCTCGGCCTCGCCGGTCCGGCCCGCGCCGGACAGCAGCGTGCCGAGGTACTTCATGGCCATCACGTGGCCGGTCTCGGCGGCCGCGGCGTACCACCGTTCGGCCTCCTCCACGCGGCCGTCCCGCTCGCACATCAGGCCGAGCTGCGCCTGGGCCTCGGCGTCGCCCGCCTCCGCGGCCACCCGGCACGCCTGCTCCTCATGCCACGTCCTGGCCATGCCGTCCTTCCCACGCCCGTCCGGGTCTCCCGGTGTACGACTCCCGGCTGGAGACCAGGGTTCCGCCTTTGACGGTCAGACCGTGAGCGAACGGACGAAAGAGGCGTCCAGCGGCCACGCGGCCCGGAGATGCCCGCCGCGCTCCGGGCGCCGGTCACGCGGGGGCGGGCGACCGCCGCGGTCGTTCCCGTGCGTCGGTCAGGAACGCGCCGAGTCCCGCAGCAGCGCCTCCAGCCGGGTGACGGCCGGGCGCCAGTCGTCCGGAAGCCGGTGGCAGCGGGTGGCGCGCCACCCGCGGGCGGCGAGCGTGTAGGTGAAGTGGTCGGGGACGTCGCACCAGCGGCGCGAGGAGGTGCGCGTGGTGACGCCGCCGACCGCACGGCGGATCCGCGCCAAATCGGCGCGGTCCAACGTGAATTCGGCGGTGCGTCCGGCACCGGTGACCACTCGTCCGTCCCGGTGGACGACGACCGTTTCCCGGACGCCGGCGAATCCGCCGCTTTTCTGGTAGGAGACGAGCACGTCCGGCGACGCCGCCGGAAGGAGAGAAAACGCGGCCGCGGCCGCGGCGATATATATGACCATGGATACGGATACCTCGCATTTTTCATGGCGGAGTCGCCGGCGTGGAACCCCGCACAATTTCCACGCCGGCGACTCGCCGACCCAGCCACCCCGGTGGGTCTCCAGGAAGGTCTCAGAATGCGAACACTACGCCGCCGGTGGCGCGGACGGCCGCGCACCGGTTGGGGTAGGTCCGCATGTAGTCACGCCGCTCGCCCTTCCAGGCCCCGTGCGCGATCACCCGCACGGGCGCGTACTCCAAGGTGCACGGGCCGGGGCGCTCCGGCAGCCGCGCCACCTCTCCATGGACACGTCGTAGCTGGTCACAGGCCCGCACCGGGTCGGGGTGGGTGCCCTCGTCCGGGTCGCACCACAGGGTGGCGCTCACCGCCCGGCCCAGGCCGTCCGCCGGAACGACCGACAGCACGTAGCTGCCGACCGGTCCCGACGCCGCCTCGGCGACCGGTGCCGCCAACGGAATCGACACCATTGCCGTGGCGACCGCCAGCGTTGTACGCACGCGCATCTCGAAACTCCTTGAAATTCGCCTGCCGCGGTCTGCGGCGTCCGGCACGATGGCGCCCCGATTTGTGATCGGGACGCCCGCGCGGTAAGGAGCGGCGGCGATCCGCGACAGTTCCTGCCCGCGGATCTGCCCGCCTCCCCGAGGTTAGGAAGCCGATGACGTGCGCACAACCGGGAGTTTTGACCGCAAACGGCCATCAGATTGATTCTTAAACAATAATTGACCACTTCTGCAAAGTGAGCTGGGCGTTCTCTTACTGGGCCGCACGAATTCGCCTTGCGGCCGGCCCGGCAATGGCTCGGCGGGCATCTTCGCCCCCCTACAATGGTCCGATCGGCGGCCCGTCGGGCCGGGTCGGACGGATACCACGACCGTCGCGGCCAGGCAGAGATCCGTGGATGTCGCCATTTGTCACGCTCCACACTCGAGGTCGGCGTACCCCCTGCGGCGCCGCAGCCGACGCGCGGATGGAGGCGCACCGGCTCCCGCGCATCGACCGCTCGGTGAGCGCACCGTCCCCCACAGATTCCCTGCACCATCAGCGCAAACAGGACCAGCCGGGCAAGACGCAACCAGTCAGACAGAGCGCACCTGATGGACCGCGGAGGCCGTGACGTCCACGAGGGAGCCATTCGCCGCACATGAATGTCACCAGGCCGTACAGGCGCCACAGGAGATCTCAATTTGTTCAACTCGACGTGTCATGCTGGCAACCTGAGGTTCATCTGCCGCTGGAGGGCCGTGCCGTGGGACACGTCGAGGTCGAGCACAAGTACGACGCCGACGCCGACTTCGGGCTTCCGGAGCTGTCCGGCCTGCCCGGGGTGGCCGCCGTGGGCGAGGCGCGGTCGCACCAGTTGCACGCCACCTACTTCGACACCGACGACCTGCGGCTGTCCGCGCGCGGCATCACGCTGCGGCGGCGGCGCGGCGGCGACGACGCGGGCTGGCACCTGAAGATGCCGGTCGGCCCGGACAGCAAGAGCGAGACCCGCGCGCCGCTCGGCCGGGCGAACGTCGTCCCGGCCCGCCTGGCGAACCTCGTGGCCGCGTACACGCGCGGCGCGCGGCTGCGGCCGGTGGCGACGCTGGAGACCGAGCGCACCGTGCTGCCGCTGCTGGACGAGGACGGCGCGCTGCTCGCCGAGATCGCCGACGACGCGGTCACCGGCCGGGTGCTGCGCGACGGCTCGGAAGAGGACGGCTCGGAAGAGAACACCGCGTCCTGGCGGGAGATCGAGGTGGAGCTGGGCGCCGGGGGACCGGACCTGCTCAAGGCCGCGGGAAAGCGGCTGCGCAAGGCCGGGGCGCGGCGGTCGGCCTCCTCGTCCAAGCTGGGGCGGCTGCTGGACGGGGCCCCGCAGCGGGCCGCCTCGTCGCAGGCCGCGACCGGGCCGAACGCGTCGGCGGGCGAGGCCGTGCAGGCGTATCTGGCGGACCAGGTCGCGGCGCTGCTGAAGTACGACCCGAAGGCGCGGCTGGCCGAGGAGGACGCGGTGCACAAGATGCGGGTCGCGGTCCGGCGCATCCGCAGCGCCCTCCAGAGCTGCCGGCCGCTGCTGGCGCGCGAGCGGACCGATCCGCTGCGGCCCGAGTTGAAATGGCTGGCCGACGTCCTCGGCGAGGTCCGCGACCTGGAAGTGCTGCGCATGCGGTTCACGGCGCGGTTGGACGGGCTCGGCACCGGCGACGCCGGACGGGAGTGGCTGGACGAGCTCGTCCGCAAGGAGAAGTCGGCGTACCGGCGGCTCAACGCCGCGCTGAAGCAGCCCCGCTACTTCGCCCTGCTGGACGCGCTGGAGGCCCTCGTCGCCGATCCCCCGCTGACGGACCGGGCCGCGCGCCGCGCCGACAAGGAGCTCCCCCGGATCGTCGTCCGGGCGTGGCGGCGGATGGAGCGGGCGCACGCCGCGATCGCCGCCGCCGAGGACGCCGACGAGGCGCGGCACGAGACCCGCAAGGCCGCCAAGCGGGCCCGTTACGCGGCGGAGCTGGCCGCCCCGGTGCTCGGGGCGGCGGCGACGCGCACGGCCCGGGACGCCAAGAGCGTGCAGGAGGCGTTCGGCGCGTACCAGGACGGCGTGATCGCCACGGCGCACCTGCGGGAGATCGCCGCGCGGCTGCGCACGCCCGAGGAGGCGTTCACCGTCGGCGCGGTGTACGGCGCGGAGCGCTGCGACGCGCAAAGGGCCCTGGCCGGGCTCGAACGCGCCTGGGAGCGGATCCGCAAGCCCTCCTTCTGACGGCCCGTCCGCCCGGCGGGTCGGCCCGCGCCGTGCCGAGCGGTGGGCTTCTCTGACGTGGCGCGTCAGACGGAGTGGCGTTCCAGGGCCGCGAGCGTCGGGGTTGCGTCGTCGTCGGGTTCGGACACGTGCAACGCCCAGAACGCCCCCTTGTCCAGCGCGGGGTCGTCCGGCTCCTTCGCGCCCAGCTCGCGGCACAGAGCCGTGAGCAGGTCGGACACGATCTCGCCGTGCGTGCACACCACCAGCGGCTCCGCCGCCGGGGCGGCCGCCAGGTCGAGCAGGCGGGCGCACGCCCGGCGGGCGTCGGTGTCGCCGATCGTGAACGCCGGCTCGGTGACGACCTGCGCGCCGGTGCGGCGCGCGTACGGCAGCAGCGTCTCCACGCACCGCGCCGTCGCCGAGCTGACCAGTCGGCCGGGCCCGTAGGCGAACAGCAGGTCGGCGAGCGCCACGGCCTGGGCGCGGCCGGGCCCGTCCAGCGGCCGCAGCTCGTCGGGACCGCTCCAGGAGCGCTTGTCGCCCGCGGCGGCGTGCCGCAGGATCACCAGCGGACGGGTCTGCAGCGGCCCGGCGGCGAACTCGCGCAGCAGTTCGGCGTCCAGCGGGTAGCTGAGCCGCCGCTCGGCCTCGTCCACCGGAAGCCAGACCAGCGCGTCGACCTCGTCGTTCGGGGTGAACGCCGTCGACGCCACCGCCCGCGCCGCCCAGTAGTCGACGTGCTTGAGGCGGCCGTTCTTCGGATACGTCCGCGTCGGCAGGCGGCGGCCGAGCCGCGCCACCACCCCGGTCTCCTCTTCGATCTCGCGGATCGCGCCGCGCAGCGGGTGCTCGCCCCGCTTCAGCTTGCCCTTGGGGAACGACCAGTCGTCGTAGCGGGGGCGGTGGATGAGCGCCACCTCGGGCGCGTGATCGCCGCCGCCGGGTCCGCGGCGGCCGCCGGGACGCCAGAGCACGGCGCCCGCCGCGCGGATGGGCGGCCGGGCGCCGTCCGCGGGCTCACCCATCGACGCTCCTCCAGCGGCGGCTGCGGACCAGGTGCGTCTGGATGTCGAGCAGTTCTTCGCCCTTCGCGGCGGACCGGCGCGTCCACGTGCCGTCGCCGTCCAGCCACCAGGTCGCGGTGTCGTCGTCCATGGCCAGGTCGATCAAACGGATCAGGTCCGCCCGGTGCGACCGGTCGGTCACCCGCACCAGCGCCTCGACCCGCCGGTCCAGGTTGCGGTGCATCAGGTCGGCGCTGCCCAGCCACACCTCCGGGTCGCCCCCGTTGTCGAAGGCGTACACCCGGGAGTGCTCCAGGAAGCGGCCCAGCACGCTGCGCACCCGGATCGTCTCCGACAGCCCGGGGACGGCCGGACGCAGCGCGCAGATCCCGCGCACCCAGATGTCGACCGGCACGCCGGCCCGCGACGCCCGGTACAGCGCGTCGATGATCACCTCGTCCACGATCGCGTTGCACTTCATGCGGATGCGGGCGGGCCGTCCCGCGCGGTGGTGCTCGACCTCGCGTTCGATGCGCAGCACCAGGCCCGAGCGCAGGCTGTGCGGCGCCACCAGCAGCCGTTTGAACGAGGTCTGCCGCGAGTAGCCGGTGAGGTGGTTGAACAGCGCGCTGACGTCCTCCCCGACCTCGCGGTCGGCGGTGAGCAGGCCGAAGTCCTCGTACAGGCGCGCGGTCTTGGGGTGGTAGTTGCCGGTGCCGATGTGGCAGTAGCGGCGCAGCGTGCCGTCGGATTCCTGGCGCACCACCAGCGCGAGCTTGCAGTGCGTCTTCAGCCCGACGAACCCGTACACGACATGGCAGCCCGCCTGCTCCAGCTTGCGCGCCCAGGCGATGTTGGCCCGCTCGTCGAACCGGGCCTTCAGCTCCACCACCACGACGACCTGCTTGCCCGCCTCGGCCGCGTCGATGAGGGCGTCCACGATCGGCGAGTCGCCGCTGGTGCGGTAGAGCGTCTGTTTGATCGCCAGGACGCGCGGGTCGGCGGCGGCGTCCTCGATCAGCCGCTGGACGGTGGTGGTGAACGAGTCGTAGGGGTGGTGGACGAGGACGTCGCGTTCGCGGATGACGGCGAACACGCCGGCGTCGTCGGCGATCGCCTCCTTGGACGGCACGAACGGCGGGTACTTCAGCTCCGGGCGGTCCAGGTCGGCGATGGCCGCCATCCCGGCCAGGTCCAGCGGGCCGTCCACCCGGTAGATCTGGTTGTCGTCGATGCCCAGCTCGGTGGTGAGGAACTCCAGCACCTCGGGGGAGATCGAGCTCTCCACCTCCAGCCGGACCACCGGGCCGAACCGGCGGCGCAGCAGCTCGCGCTCCAGCGCCTGCAGCAGGCCCTCGCTGATGTCCTCGTCGATCTCCAGGTCCTGGTTGCGGGTCACCCGGAACGCGTGGTGCTCGACGATCTCCATGCCGACGAACAGCTGCCCGAGGTGCGCGGCGATCACGTCCTCCAGCGGGGTGAACCGGTTGGGGGACGCCTCGATGAACCGCGGCAGCAGCTGCGGCACCTTGACCCGGGCGAACATCGTCCCGTCCCGCTCCGGGTCCCGGACGATCACCGCGAGGTTCAGCGACAGCCCGGAGATGTAGGGGAAGGGGTGCGCCGAATCGACGACCAGGGGCGTCAGCACCGGGTAGATCCGGTCGCGGAACAGCCGGCGCAGCCGTTCCTGCTCGGTCTGCGCCAGCTCGTCCCAGCGCAGGACGTCGATGCCCTCCTTGGCGAGCGCCGGGCAGATCTCCTCGTGGAAGCAGGCCGCGTGCCGGCGCATCAGCTCGTGCGTGACGGTGGAGATCCGCTCGAGGACCTCGCGGGGCTGCCGTCCGCTGGCCGACTGCACCGCCAGGCCCGTCGCCATGCGGCGGGCCAGCCCGGCGACCCGCACCATGAAGAACTCGTCGAGGTTGCTGGCGAAGATCGACAGGAACCGGACGCGCTCGAGCAGCGGCAGGCCGGGGTCCTCGGCCAGCTCCAGGACCCGCTGGTTGAACCGGAGCCAGCTCTCCTCGCGGTCGAGGAACCGGTCTTCGGGCAGCGCGTCACCGCCCGGTGCGGCGTGTCCTGCGTCGGCCGTCATATCCCAATGATCCCCGGTAAAGGTGAACGCCGGTGGAAACCCGGAACGTCTCACGGATGTCAAACATTGTGGTGATCCCCGCCGTTCCCTGTGATCACTCACCGTCACCCCGTTACATCCCCTGGTGAGCGGGTATCGAGTGCTCCCATGCAAGGGAGGCGACGTTGCGATGTCCGAACGACTGACCGAGCGGGGGGTCGGTGACGTGACCGACCGGCGCTTCGGCCACCTGGCCGAGGCGTCGACCGCCGAGCTGGTGCGGCACCTCAGCGAGCAGAGCGCCCGCCTGGTGCGCGAGGAGCTCCGCCTGGCCCAGTTGGAGCTGCGGCAGAAGGGCGGCCGCGCCGCCAAGGCCGCCAAGATGTTCGGCGGCGCCGGGGTGTGCGCGCTCTACGGGGGCGGCGCCCTGATCGTCGCGGCCGGGCTGGCGCTGGCCCTCGTCCTTCCCGGGTGGGCCGCCGCGTTGATCATGGCCGGCGTCCTGTTCGCGGTGGCCGCGGTGATGGCCCTGCAGGGCAAGTGGCACATGGGCATGGCCACGCCGCCGGTGCGCACGGCCGACAGCGTCCGGGCAGACGTCCATGAGATCCAGCAACGCACCAGGGGCAGGCGATGACCACATACGACCGCGATCCACTGGTCGCGGAACAGCAGCACAGGGTCGAGGAGACGCGCGCCGAGCTCGGCGCCACGGTGGAGGCGCTGGCGTCGCGCGCCAACGTGCGGGCGCGGGCCCAGCAGAAGGCCGGCCAGATCAAGTCGCGGGCCCGGGAGAAGACCCCGGACGCCGCCGCCCGCCACCCGCTGGTCGCCATCGCGGGCGTGGGCGCCGCGGCGGTGGCGGTGTACGCCGTGGCCACCCGGATCCGCACGGGCAGCCTGCCGCTGTCCGAGCGCGCCCAGGCTTTGCAGCGCTCGATCGGCGGGCCGTCCGGCATGTTGTCCGGCGCGTCGCGGCGACGCGGGCGCATGCGCGGCCGCCGGCGCGCACCGAGCGGCGTCTTCGGCGGCGCGTTGTCGCGACGCGCCCCCATCCGCCGGGGCAACGCCCTGCAGCGCGCCCTCGGCATCACACCGGGCCGGCACACGCGGCGCATGGGACGCGGCGGCATGTTCGCTAGCCGTACACCGATGCGCCGGGGCACCGTTCTCCAACGCGCCTTCGGCATATCACCGAGCGGCAGCATTTATTCGAGGCGCATGCGAGGGCGCGGCATGGTCATGGGAGGCCCGTCGATGCGCCGGGGCGGCACGCTTCAGCGCGCCCTCGGCACCGGTACCCCGAGGGGGAGGCTCGGACAAGGCGGTCCCTGGTTCGACCGCGGCAGTCCATGGTTCAGCGGAGGCCGCAGCCGCCGCGGCCTCTAGGCGCGGCCTCTGAGGAGGTGCGGTCTCGCGTACCGGACGTGGACGCGACGCGACGCCGCACCCGCATCTGCCTCCGCCCAGGCTGTGGCGGCGGCTGGGGCCCTGCCCCACAGCCGCCGCCACAGCCCTTTTCTCTGGCCAGAGTTGCTTGATCCTGTGGGACGTACTGGCAGGGCCTACCGAGCGGCGTACGCTGCGCGGGCATGGAGGGGCTGTTCGTCTACGGGACGTTGCGTTTTCCTGAGGTGCTGCGTGTCCTTCTAGGTCGGGTCCCAGAGATGCGTCCGGCGACGGCGACAGGGTGGCGTGTGAGGGCGCTGCCAGGGGTCGTGTACCCGGGGATGGTGGCCGTCCCGGACGGTGTGGCCCAGGGCATGCTGATGACCGGGCTCAGTGAGGACGAACGCCGTCTCCTCGACGCCTACGAAGACGACCTGTACGATCCCACGCTCATCACGCTCGACGACGGGCACCGGGCTTGGACGTACGTGTGGAAAGGGTCCACGGAGCCCTACGACTGGGACGTCGAACGGTTCGCACGCGAGGAACTGCCTTCGTATGTGGACCGCTGCCGCATGTGGCGCCGCACGTTCGGTTCATGACAGGTCGCGCAGAGACACACGCACGACAGTTCCCTGGCCGGGCTCGGAGAAGAGCTGCGCGCCGCCCCCATGCGCGGCGGCGATGGCGGCGACGATCGGCAGGCCCAGCCCGGTGCCGGACGAGCCGTCCCCGGCGCGGTGGAACCGTTCGAAGGCGCGCGCCGCGTCCTCGGGGCCCATGCCCGGCCCCTGGTCGGCGACCTCGATGAGGACGCCGCCGCCGTCGCGGCGGAGCCGGACCGTGGCGGCGGTCCCCGGCGGGGTGTGGGCGCGGACGTTGGCCAGCAGGTTCGCCAGGACCTGCCGAACCCGGGCCTCGTCCACCGTCGCGACCAGCTCGTCCGGCGCCTCCAGCGCGACCGGATGGTCGGGCCCGGCGGCGGAGGCGTCGGCGACCGCGTCGCGGGCCAGCGCGACCAGGTCGACGCGGACGGGACGCAGGGACGCCTCGCGGTCCAGCCGGGCCAGGTCCAGCAGGTCGCCGACCAGGGCGCTCATGCGCCGCGCCTCGTCCTCGATCCGCCGCATCGCCTCGGGCAGCTCGTCCGGGCCGAGCGCGCCGTGCCGGTACAGCTCGGCGTACCCCTGGATGGTCGTGAGCGGCGTGCGCAGCTCATGGGAGGCGTCCGCGGCGAACTCCCGCACCCGCGCCTCGGAGCGGGCGCGCGCCCAGAACGCCTGCTCGATCCGGTCCAGCATCACATTGATCGCGGCGGCGAGCCGGGACGCCTCCGTCGACGGGCCGGCGTCGGGCATGCGGGCGCGCAGGTCCCCGCCGTACGCGATCGCCTGGGCGGTCGCGGCCATCCGGCTGAGCGGCAGCAGGCCCCGGCCGATCAGCCGCCGCCCGGCCAGGGCGAGCGCGGCGACCAGCACGGCCGCGGTGACCAGCTCGGCGACGACCAGGTTGCGCACGGCCGCGCGGACCTCGTCCAGCGGCGTCGCCACGACGACCACGCTGCCGCCCCGCATCGGACGGGCCACCGCGCGCATCCCGGACAGCGAGAACGGCTCCAGCGACACCGCCCGAGCGCGGATCGCGGCGGGGTTCATGCCGCCCACCGCCGTCACCGCGGCCCGCGGATCGGGGTCGCCCCCGCTCAGCACCCGCACCCGGCCCGCCGGGGTGACGGCCAGCACCACGTACCGCGGCGGCGCGACGCCCTCCCCGGGGAGCCCCGGGCGGACGAGCCGGGCCACCGCGCGGTCGCGGGCGGCCCGCAGCTGATCGTCGACCCGGTTCATCAGGTAGGCGTGCAGGACGAACCCGCTCACCCCGCACATGATCAGCAGCCCGGTCAGCGTGACGCCGATCAGGCCGGTCATGAGCCGGGCGTTGAGCGTCATGGGCGCAGCGCGTACCCCACCCCGCGCCGGGTGTGGATGAGCGGCGGGCCGAGCGGGTCCAGCTTGCGCCGCAGGTAGCTGATGTAGGTCTCGACGACCTGCGGGTTGCCGCCGCGGTCCCAGCCCCACACGTTCTCCAGCAGTTGCGCCCGGGTCAGCACCCGGCCGGCATTGCGCATCAGGTACGCCAGCAGGCGGAACTCCGTGGGCGACAGGTCGATCTCGACCCCGGCGCGGCGCACCGTCCAATGCGCCTCGTCCAGTTCCAGGTCGGCGACCCGCAGGATCTCCCTGCCGTCGTCCGGGCGGGCCGCCGCGGCGGACGCGGCGGGGGCGGCGCGGCGCAGCACCGCCCGGATCCGGGCCACCAGCGCGTCGATCGAGAACGGCTTGGTGACGTAGTCGTCGCCGCCGAGGGTGAGCCCGGTGACGGTGTCGGACGGGGTGTCCCGCGCCGTCAGGAAGATCACCGGGGTGTCGTCGCCCGCGGCGCGCAGGCGTCGGCAGACCTCGAACCCGTCGATGTCCGGCAGCAGGACGTCCAGCAGGATCAGGTCGGGGCGGCGTCCCGCGTCGGGCGCGCGGGCGGCGCGCAGCGCCTCGGCCCCGGTGCGCGCCGCGACGGTCTGGAAGCCGTGGAAGCGCAACGCGGTTTCGATCAGGTCGCGGATGTTGGCCTCGTCCTCCACCACCAGCACCCGCCGGTCCTCGCTCATGGCCTCCTCTGGTCGCCACGGGTCGCATGCGGGGCGGCGCCCGCCGCCGTCGCCCGAACGTTACTGCAGGACGTCAAGTCGTCCAGGCCTCCGCAGACAGCCGGACCCCCGCCCCGGGCTGTCGCGGCGGCGGGGCGGGGGCCTGCGGGGGACGTCAGTCCTTGGGGATGCGGAGGACGGCTGCGGTGCGGGTGTCGCCCGTGCGCCGACCGGCCACGATGACCTTGTCGCCGGTGGCCACCGCCGAGAGCTGCGCCTTCTCGCCGTCCTTGCGGACGCGGGTCTTGGCGTCGGTCGTCCACTGCCACGAGACGCCGTCGGCGCTGCGCACCGTCACGACCGCGCCGGACTTGCCGGTGACCTCGCCGCGCTGCCACGTCACGACCTGGAACCCGCCGTCGCGGCCGCGACGCACGGTCGCCTCGCCGTGCACCCCGCGCGCCGCCAGGCCGCGCCGCTGCCACAGCCCCGGGTGCCGTTCGCGCAGCTTGCCGTGAGACACCGTCGCCGGCGTCTCGGGGGACGGGTCCGCCAGTGCCGGGACGGTCACGAACAGCCCGAGGCCCAGCAGCCCCGCGGCACCGGCGCCCGCAATCAGGGTCTTGGTGTTCATCCGCATGCGGCACAGCCAAGCAGCCTCGGCTGGGAGACGACCCGGCACGAACCTGAGAGAAACCTGGGAATCGTCTGACAGCCACCTGTCCGGCCGCGTCTCCGGCGTGCTGCTCGCCCTCTTGCTCGGGTATTGCGACCTCCCGGATGGCGGGTCTCGACGGCACAAGCGGATGCTCACCGGACGGCAGAGACCTTGCACCCGCCGTCCGACCGCCCATGGGCGACGCGAAGTGCTGATCAGATTGTTCTGCCCTCCATCGAGGAACCGCGACGACACGACCGAGCCGGCTGTTGGTACATGAACAGCGCGTGCGTTACGCAACCGCGAACTCGGAACTGATGCCCGGTGAACTCATCTAAGACGCGGACCGCCGCATCGAACTGCTTCTTGGCCCCCCGCGTGAAACCACCTCCGCTGGGCGCCGAAACCGTCGTCCCCGAATCCTGTCGGCGCCGCGTTCCCGCGTGAGATCGGCGGCGCCTCATCGATCCGTCCGTCTTTACGAAGGGACGTTGAATTGTCAGACCCGCGGGGAATGATGCGGTGCATGAGCAGAGACACCCATTCGGGATTGCGGTGCCCGCACTGCCAAACGGCTCTCGCGCTCGTCCCGGCCGCGGACAATCCGGCCGCGTCCGTGCTGTCCGTGCCCATCCGGGACGAGACGCCTCCGCCCGTCCACGAGGTTCTGGCCGTGTACGCGGGCCGCACCAGGGACGCCGCCGTCGCAATGCGCGGCGCGGCCCGCGTCCGCGAAAGCTTCAACCGCGCCCGCAGGGCCGCCGCGCGGCGCCGCGCCGCCCAAAGGGCCGCCCAGCAGCGCCCGGTCCGAAGCGCCTGACCAATTCCGTCCCACGCCCCTGACTCTGCCTTTCTCCTCCCGCAACACCCCGATCCAACGTCTCCTCGCCCGGGGTCCCCGCACGAGCGCCACCCCAGCACGTCCGCAGTCGTGAATCGGCGAAGGACACGACCGCCGCAGGCGCGACCAAGCAGACCATGAGGCTTTGTCGGCGGCAGCCCCCCGCCCCGACGACAACGGCGCACGGCGAGTACAGCAGCTCGCCCGCCGCGAACTCCACACCCCACACAACGTCGACCGCGCCATCGTCCGGTGAAGCCGGCTGCCTGGAAGAAGATCGACAGCCAAAGAGTTCACTTCTCACTCACCCGACGGCCGCTGCCCCCGACACACCATGCGTCACCCCTGCGGCCACCCGATCAGCGGGCCCCTCTCAAAGACGAGCAAGCAATGCGTGGACTGACTAGCGACGGCGACTCGAAACTCGGCCTGCGCACCCTGACGGCCGCCAACCTGGCGCAAGCACCCTTCAGCCGTGAAGCCGTCGTCGCGTTCTCAATGACCTCGGCCTAGCTGACCAGCGGAGTCATCACAGGACTGCCCGGCTGCCGCGCGTTCGGCGGCCCGCACCTCCGCGTGGGAGCCACGCCGCTGCGAGCAGGAGACCTCCCAGAAGACTCCGTTCGCGCAAGACGGCATCAGCCGGCCCCACGGCCACCTCACCATGCGTCGCCGCAGCAACCGCCCGGTCAGCACGGTCACCTACAAAGACAAGCAAGCAATGCGCGGGCCGTGTACAAAGCGCAGCCGCCCCCTAGTCGTGCCACACCGCCTGACTGCCGGGCGGCCGGCGGACAGCGCGATCAGCCCCACCTGGCAATGGATGCGCGCGAGCACCTGCAGGGCGCATCAGCCGACCTCAATCCGCATGAGCGCCCCGTCAGCGCGGTCGCCTGCGGGGACGAGTGAGCGGTGTGCTGGCAATGACCGCTGAGGGCTCGGCCCGCTGGTCGGGTTATGCGGGGGCTCGGTCTGGGGGTGGGGGCGGGTCGGTGAGGAGGGCTTGGACGGCGGGGCGGAGCAGGCGGGCTATCTCGTCCGGGGGAGCGTCGGCGAGCGGCGGCAGGTCGAGCATCTGGTGGCCGAGGGTGACGCCGAGCATGAGCGCGGTCGCCAGGGCGGCGCGGAGGGCGGCGTCGTCGCCCGGCAGGGCGGCGGCGAGCCGGTCGATCTGGTCGGTGAGCGCGGAGCGCGCGGCGGCGGCCGCGTCGGGGTGGGTGAGCATCGAACGCAGCGTCGCCTGCGACACCGGCGGCAGGCCGCCCAGCTTCACGCGGAGCGACTCCAGGAAGTTCTCCACCACGTCGTCCGGCCCTTGGTCGGCCTCCGGAGCGGCCGAGGCCCGCACGGCCCGTTCGAACAGCCTCTGCTTTGAGCCGAAGTACTGCATCACCAGGGCCGGGTCGACGCCCGCCGACGCCGCCACGGCCCGGATGGTGGTGCGTTCGAAGCCCCGTTCGGCGAACAGGGTGCGGGCCGCCGCCAGGATGCGCTGCTCGGATCGGCGGCGGCGTTCGGCGCGGCTGGATCCCACCCGTCGAGCCTACCGTTCACTCAACGCTTGTTGACTGAAATCGCCCCGTCCACATACGCTCAACGCGCGTTGAGTGAACGGAGGGGCCATGGACGCGATCGTCGCGCGCTACCACGAGGCGATGTGCCGCAAGTCGGCCGACGCGCTCGCCGACCTGTACGCCGAGGACGCGGTGCACGAGTTCCCGTTCCGCGCGCCGGGCTTCCCGCCCCGGCTGGAGGGGCGGGAAGCGATCCGGCTGACCTACCGGGAGAAGTGGGGGGCCAGCCCGGTGGTGCTCGACCGGGTCGGCGACGTCGTCACGCACCGGACGACCGACCCCGAGGTGGTCATCGTCGAGCAGGTGGCGACCGGCGCCGTGGGCGGGCCCGGCGGGCCGCGGTTCGCCATGCCGGGTCTGCTGGTGCTGCGGATCCGGGACGGCGAGATCACGCACTGCCGCGACTATCTGGACGGCCTCGCGCTCGCCGGGCTCGCGTCCTGAGCACGGCGAGGAGCCAGGGGCACGGGGGCTCCCCGGGCTCCTCGCCGCCCGCGCGGCTCAGCGGGGTGCCGCGTCGGTCCAGGCGGCCGTGAGGACCGTGGTGGACGCGAGCGGGGTGCCCGCGGGCAGGTGCGCGTTCACGCCCGCCGGCTTGAGCACGACGATCTCGTCGCCGAGCGCGTTGCCGGACGCCGGGTCGACGATCAGCCGGTGCTCCAGGACGCCGTTGGGCGTCTTCAAGGTCACGGCCACGGCGGCGCCGGTGCGGCCCTGAGCGTCCTTGACCTCGCCGACGGAGCGCACCGACTTCAGCCCGGCGAGCATGCGGAAGGCCGCCGCGCGCACCTCGGGCTTGACCGGCATCTCGACGACCAGCCCCCGCGTCACCTGGAACAGCCACTCGTCGGCGGCCATCGGCACGCTGGACGACTCGGTGTCGTGGCCGTCGTACCAGCGCAGCAGCGACTTCTTCAGCCGCGCCGGGTCGGCGGGCAGCGACCGCAGGTCCTTCATCGAGACGTTGCGGCCGAGCCAGAACACCTTGTCGCCGTCCACCAAGGGCGTGCTGCTGAGGCGGGGCTTGCCCGGGGCCGCATCGAGTTCCGCCATCTTGGGCCGGACGGCGCCGCCCGCCTTGTACACGACGGTCGGCTTCATCCGGAACGTCGACGGCGATCCCGCGCGCTGCCAGACGGCCCGGTCGGCCTGGGTAACGGGGCGGCCCCCGAGGTTCTGCTGCCGGCCCCACTGCTTGCCGCCGGGTGCGCTGGGCGTCCAGCTCTCGTTGCGCTCCTCGAGCACGACCGTGTAATCGCCCTGCGGCGATGTCGCCCGGAAATAGTTGCGGGCCATGGTCGCCACGTACCAGTAGGCGCGGACGTCCTCGGTCTGCTTGTCCGCGTGCTCGGCGGCCGTGAGCAGGACGGTGCGGGCGTCGAGCGCGCGAGGAGCGGCGGACGTGCCCGACTGCGCGGGCGTCGGAGCGTCGGTGCCGGTGAGGGCGGTCGCGGCGACTAGAGAGGCGGTGGCGGCGGCGACCAGCCCCAGCCCCCACATGGGGCGGATGCGGCGTCGCGCGACGGCCCCTTCGACGTGGGAGAACGCCGTCTTCGCGCGTGCCAGCTCGGCCTCGCGGACGGCGGGGTCGACCGGGGCGTCCGGGTCCAGCTCGGCGGGGCGGGCGGCGGCCAGCGCGCGCAGCACGTCGCGGCTCATGACAACTCCTCACTGATGATCTGCACGGGGGGACGTTGCGCGGCGCGCCTCGCCGGCGCCTCGTCGGAAGGGGGATCGTCCGCGGCGCGCCGGAGCCGGCGCCGCGCCCGGTGCAGCCGGACGCGCAGCGCGGCCGACGAGCAGCCGAGGACGCGGGCCGCGTCGCGCGGCGTGAGGCCCTGCCAGGCCACGAGGATCAGCACCTCGCGGTCGGCCTCGGGCAGCGCGCCCAGGGCGCGCAGCATGGCGTGGCGTTCGGCCACGTCGTCGGCGATGTCACCGGCGATGTCACCGGTGATGCCGCCGGCGGACTCCGCCGTCCAGCGCCGCAGCTCCTGCGCGAACGCCTCGCGGCGCCGCTCGGCGCGGTGGTTCTCGCGCAGCACGTTGCGGGCCACGCCCAGCAGCCACGGCAGCGGCGGATCGGGCACGTCGCGCAGCCGCCGCCAGGCCACCGCGAAGGTCTCGCTCACCACCTCGTCGGCGATCTGCCGTCCGGCGCGCGCGGCCGCGTACGCCCACACCCGTTGGCGGCAGTCGTCGTAGATGGCGGTGAAGCGTCGCTCGTCGTCGGGCGCCTCGCCCGGCGCTTCATGGGGCACCGCCCGCACCTCCGTCCGTCCCGGTGTGTTCCGTCACCAGGTAGTGGCCCGGACGGCGCCATCGTTACCGGACGGGCGGAAAACGCGCTATGAGGCGATGAGCGACTTCTCGAAGTGAACGACGGAGCCGGGCGCGTGCGGCCGCGGGCCGATGCGCAG
Organism: Actinomadura viridilutea; assembly: GCA_003001795.1. Classification (GTDB taxonomy): domain Bacteria; phylum Actinomycetota; class Actinomycetes; order Streptosporangiales; family Streptosporangiaceae; genus Spirillospora; species Spirillospora viridilutea. The sequence goes on from PVNI01000013.1 coordinate 143,404, forward strand.
CTCTTCGGTGAAGGCGCGGATGAGCTGGAGTCCGCGGCCGTGCTCGGCGCCGAGCGGGGCGCCGCCGCGGTCCCAGGTGGACGGGTCGGCGGAGCACTGCCCACCGTCGATGACCTCGACGACGCACACCCGGTCGTCCAGGTGCGCGTGGACCTCGTACTCGTCCCCCGCGTTGGCATGCCGGATGACGTTGGCGCAGGCCTCGCCCAGCGCGAGCGCGATGTCGGCGCGGATCTCCCCGGTGACGCCGAGCCCGCTCAGCGACGCGTCGAGCGTGCGCCGGGCGAGCGGCGCGCTGCGCGCGTTCCTCGGGAGGGTCATTTCTATTACGACCTCCATGCCGGACGCCCTCCATTCCCCTCGTTGCTGGGTGTCTGCCCGGGGAGTGATTTCGAAAACGCGCGCCGTCCTGTATGCGCCGAATATCATGATCGTTTCGTCGGAACGTTCCACGCGAATGGGGACGGAAGCGGCGGCCGAGGTCATCGCACGGCCGATCCGAGGCCGGGCCCGGGAAGATTGTTCGCCTTCGGGCCCTCAGCCGAGCAGGCCGTCCGGCTCCAGGCCGGTCAGCAGACGGGCGACGTCCAGCCCGGTCGTCAGGTACTCGACGAACAGCCGGTTGTTCAGCGCCCACGGAGAACGGTGCCGCCGGATCAGGAAGACCGCGTCGTCCGCGGTGAACCCGAGCGTGACCAGCGTCTGCGCGACGACCAGTCCCGACCGGTTGTAACCGGCGCGGCACCGCACCAGCACGCGCCGCCCCGAACGCACCGCCCACGCCGCCCGGTCGGCCAGCAGGCACACGGCCTCCAACTGCTCGGGGCGCAGCGGCCCGTCGGGCAGCTCGAACAGATGGTGCTCGACCCAGGGCGCGGGCCCGTACCCGTCCTCCCGGTGCAGGCTGATCACGATGTCGAACTGATCGCCCACGACCGCGGGGGCGAGCCCGCCTCCCCCGACGCGATACCGGTGTCCGCCCATCCACAGGCCCGGAACGATCTCATTCCACGGAGCGTCGGCTTCGGGCGCTCCATCGCGGCGCTCGGTCCGCATCACGCACTCCCACTCGCGTTCCCGGTCGATAGTGTTACGGACGCCGAGCCCCGTTCAGTTCGATCTTGCCGGTGGTCCTAGTCCGCCCCGTGGAACCGGCGGTGCAGGGCGCGCACCTGTTCGTCCAGGCCGGGCACCGGGCCTTCCACCACCACGTCCGGCGCCACCTCTTGCACCGGCAGCATCCGCACCGGAGGCCGCGGCACTCCCAGCTCGTCCAGCCACGACGCCAGCTGCGCCGACGACGCCACGTACACGATGCGCCCCAGCCCCACCCACGCGTGCGCGGCCGCGCACATCGGGCAGTGCTCTCCGGACGTGTAGACGGTGGCCTTCGCGCGCTCCTCCGGGGTCATGTTCGACGCCGACCACCGGGCCAGCGCGAATTCCGGGTGCTGCGTCCGGTCGCCGCCCGCGACGCGATTGCGGTCCTCGCGCCGCACGACGCCGTCGCCGTCGACCAGCACCGAGCCGAACGGCTCGTCCCCCGCCTCCAGCGCCTCCGCCGCCAGCTCGACGCAGCGCCGCAGGCACCGCAGTTCCCGTTCGTCCACCATGCCACGCATGTTAAGGACCGCCCCCTTCGACTGGTACGTTCCCGAGCTAATGATCATTTAGCGGAAGGAGCGGAATTGTCCTTGTCCGGGACTCCCTTCGTGCTGCTGCACGGCTTCTGGCACGGCTCCTGGTGCTGGGCGTCCGTCACCGCCGAACTGGCAGCGCGCGGACGCGTCGCGACGGCCGTGGACATGGCGGGCCACGGGTTGAACGCCCGCCGTCCCACGGCCGCGTCGGCGCGTCCTTTCGACGAGGCAGCGTTCGCGGCCGCTCCCTCGCCGGTCGCCGGGGTGTCCCTGGACGACGCCGCCGACCTGCTCACCGCGCAGCTCAAGAGGCTCGGACGTCCGTGCGTCCTAGTCGCCCACAGCATGGGCGGCAACGTCGCGACCCGTGTCGCCGAACAGGCTCCCGACCTGGTCGCGCACCTGGTGTACGTGACGGCGTTCATGCCGTCGTCGGGCACGCCCGCCGGCGCGTACATCACCGAACCCGAGAACGCGGGCGAACTCGTCTCCGCCGCCGTCCGCACTGACCCCGACGTCGTCGGCGCCCTGCGCCTGGACGTCGCCTCACCCGACCCCGCCTACCGCGCCAAGCTGCGCGAAGCGTTCTACAACGACATCGCCCCCGACGTCGCCGACGCCGCCATGGCCCTGCTCAGCCCTGACGGGCCCATCGGCATCGTCAAGGGCTCCACCGACCTCACACCAGAGGGGTGGGGGTCCGTCCCGCGCACCTACGTCATGTGCATGCGGGACAACGCGATCCGCCCCCGGCTCCAGGAGCGCTTCATCACCGAAGCCGACGCCGCCTTCCCCGACAACCCCACGAAGGTGGTCCGCTTGGACGCCTCCCACTCGCCGTTCCTCTCCCAGCCGGAACGCCTCGCCGAAATCCTCGCGTCCATCGCGTAGACGACCTGGCGGATGACGTGCGCGTCCGCCGCCAAGCCGCGAAACGGTCGGCGACGGTCTCGTCTGAGAACCGTCGCCGACCAGCGCACAGGCACGGACACCGACTTGAGTGCCGTCACGTCCGTCGCTGCCTGTTGACACCACTCCACTTCCGAACGCCCCTGGCTTCCCAGCACTGCGGCCGACCAGAACGCTCTGGCAGGCCTGGTTAGAGTGGAGGCGCTCGGCTGCCGCCATCGCCTCCACCCCCGGCTCGCCACCGCCGAACAGCACGGCCCCGACGCCGTCGATCAGGCGCGCATCCCCCAGTCGAGGTCAGACGGCCTTCAACGCGTGCCCATGCCCCCCACGGGCACGCGTTCGGCCCCGTGGCCCATCCGCCGTGTACGCGTCACGTCAGGCGGATGGGTCACGCAAGTACTCGCCCTGCGAGACCGGCGGTTCTCAGCCCCACTGTCCAGGCTGGTAGTCGCCCGCAGGCTGCTGGGTGATGACGTTGATCCGGTTGAAGGCGTTGATGAGGGCGATGACGGCCACCAGCGCGGCGAGCTGGTCCTCGTCGTAGTGCTCGGCCGCGTTCGCCCAGGCTTCGTCGCTGACACCGCCGGCGGCGTCGGCGATGCGAGTGCCCTGCTCGACGAGCTCCAGCGCGGCCCGCTCGGCCTCGGTGAACACCGTCGCCTCCCGCCAGGTCGCGACCAGGTTGAGCCGCACCTGGCTCTCCCCCGCGTGCGCGGCGTCCTTGGTGTGCATGTCGACGCAGGCAGCGCAGCCGTTGATCTGGCTGGCCCGGATCTTCACCAGCTCCTGGGTCTCCCTCGGCAGCGTCGAGCCCGCCAGCACCTTGTCGACCGCAACGAGGTGACCGACGACCTTCATCGCGAGGTCGTTGCCGAGGATGTTGAGTCGAGCTTCCATGAGGACCTCCTTGTCGCTTGTCAGCTCCACCCCGTTGACGAGACCGACCTGCCCGGATGTGACCAGCAATCGATGTGACACCCACCTCACTCCCGCAAGCACAGGGAGAACCCCTGCCGAAGCCACCGACGTGACGGCCCCCTCCAAACTCGGCCTGCAGAGCTCGATGTCCAGCAGGTTTACCTGGATGTCTGTTGCCGAGGCGGAACACTCCGGTGTCGCCTCGGCGCTGTAGGGGCGGCGCCGTTTGGGCCGTGGCCGGTGCTGAGCCGGGACGGCGACGCGCTTGGTCGTCATCCGCGATGGTGTGAGCACGGCATCTGCGAGTTGCGTTGTGCGTTCCCATAGCGACAACCCGTGTTCATGGTGGCGCCGCATGTCGCCTGTGCAAGGCGCAGTACGTCCTGCCTCGCCAGGCGAAGGGAGCGAACAACGGCAGCGAAGGAGCTGTCAGATCGCACGCGCCCATGCTTGAGTGGCCACGCAGCCGTGCTCGGGGCATGCAAGCTTTCCACGTTCGCCCATGTGATGGTTTCGCCGACCAGCGGGGAGGCGCGGCTTACCGTGACCGCACCCGCACTGCGGAGGTCAGCGACTGTCCCAACGAGGAGTTCCAGCTCTCGGTGCAGGCTTGCTCCGAACACGGTGTCCGGGGTCGGAGCGTCGGTGCCCGCAGCAGGGTGGCTCCCGTATCGGCCAGCCGTCGAACGTTGTCCGCCGCCCGCGAGTAGGGCGCCATCCCATGGCGGTCAAGGTCAGTCGGCGCACCCCTCGTCCCCGAGCGCCTCGGCGAGCCGCGTGTCCTCCGCCAGCGCTGCGGTACCCCGTTCACCGAGGGTGCTCTCGACGGTGGCCAGCGTCGGGCCGACCAGGATGCCGGCCTCGGCCATGCGTTCGACCAGGGCCGGGCCCAGCTCGTCGTCCGCCAGGACGTGGACCACCACGTCGGGCTGTGCTCTCTCGGCCGGGGACCGGCCTAGAGAGCAGTGCCGGTGGTGGCCGCCGGTCTCGATGGAGTGCGGGTTGGTCGACCGTGCGTGCGGGGGCGTAGTCGGCGTCATGCAGCCCACTCGCTGTCTTACGCGGCACGCACATGCGACCACTTGGATGTCTCGCTTCTCGGGTAGGGCGGATCCGGCGTCGTGCGTCGCTCGTGTTGCAGAGGAAGGCCGGTGACGCGCGCTCACCATCAAGCTTCGCGGTTCGGTCCGGGTGCGCCGACGTTTTGAGCCCGGCGCCTGCGGTGCGGCGGCGTGCGGCTGGGCGGGTGCGGACGGGATCGGGTGGGGTGCGGCGCTTACGGGGCAAGCCAACGGCGTGCCTCATCTCGCCAAGCGTTCCCAGCGAGCAGATCAGCCGAGGACGAAGGGGACTCTCGTCGCGAGCTCTCCCAACGCTGCCTTCTCCGTCTCGCTCGGAGCCCGACGTCCCGTGCCCACGAGCAGCGCGTCCTCGTCCGTGAACGACGCAGGGAACGGGACGCCCGCGATTTCTTCCAGCATCGCGCGGGATCGAGCCAGGCCCTCAGCGGGCGGTCCCGTGACACCGGGCAGGTGGGCGATCAGGTCGAGGTGGTGCAGCGTCCACTCCATGACGTAGGCCGCGAGGTAGTCCCCCACGGTGAGCACCTCGTCGCGCGTGCCGACGCGCAAGTCGAGGTCGGCGAGCTCGGCGGCGCGGCCTGCGGCGGAGCCGACGTCGTCCAGGTGGAACTTGAGCAGGCGAGGCTCCTCGTACGCGGCGGCCAGCCGGACGGTCAGCGCGTCCAGCGGGTCCTCGCCGGTCGGGGGTTGGTCGAGGACGTTCCAGTAGGTCACGGCGTTGACGGTCGGCTCCCCGTCGGCGGGCGTGGCGAGAGTGATCAAGACGTCCTGCGCGTCGATGATCAGGTGGCACACCAGGTCCCGGACGAGCCAGCCGGTGCAGCCGGACGGCCGTTCGAAGCTTTCGTCCGGGAGTTCGGCCACCGCCGTGCGCAACGCCGTCCACGAACGTGAGAAGAGATGCACTCCGGCACGGTAATGCCGCCTCGGAAGCACGAACAAACACATTGTGCGGGCACCGAACCCGGAAGCCTTCTCGTGTCCTCAACGAGCAGCGGCAGCACGCAGACCTGACCTGCGCGAACACACACGCCGATGTCGCAGCGCACAGACCTCCACCAGGCAGGTCGCGATACGACGCTCCTCCCAGCACGAAGTCGTAGCGAGCTGGGCGAAGTTCAATGAAGCAAAGCCGCGGCTTCTGCCGCCGACGGCCCCCACCGGGCGTCGGTCAAGCATGGCTTCGTCGAGAGGGTTGATATGAGCGCGGCGACATCGTTCTAGGCTGCGATAGAGCGTTGCAGACCGTCCGGCGCCGCAAGGCCAGATGGCCGGACGGCGAACGTCACCGGCAGAGGCAGAAGCGACGCAGTTCACGGTGAACGAGCTAGCCAGTATGAGCAAGGACAACGTGTCGCAGATCAAGCACGGCTCGAACGAACCGGCCGTCGGCGCGCACACCACCGCGATCTATGGGGCAGATGTCAGGGCGGCGTACACCGGGCTCGCCGCCTTCCGGTTCGCGCTGCACGGCTCCAGCGGCGTCGAGGGCGTCGGGTCATGACCGCGCCGCGGGAACATCCCAGGCAGGTGGTGGGCGTCGGTGCCCTGCTGCTGCGGCCCGACGGGAAGGTGCTGATCGGCCACCGGATCAAACAGGGCGAAGCCGCCTCCTGGTGCCTGCCCGGAGGACACGTCGAGCCGGGCGAGACCTTCGAGCAGGCCGCACTCCGCGAGATCGCCGAAGAGACCGGCATCCGCGCAGTCACCGACGCACGCGCCTTCACCGTCGCACTCCGCACCGACGTTGAGATCACCCACGTCACCGCAGGCGTCGTGGCCGAGACCACCAATCCGCAGGACCAACCCACACTGCTCGAACCCGAGGTGTTCGACCGCTGGACGTGGGCCAGCCCCCAGTCGCCGCCGGAACCGCTCTTCCCGGCCACCGCCGCCCTGCTGCACGCGTGGACCAACACCCCGACTCCCCAAGGCTGGAACTGCTACCCCATAGGCGCTCTGCCGGATCCCGCGACGGTCCCGCAGAACACCCGATGAGCCACCCGCGCATCTTCGGTCTGGACGGCACGCTCCTGCCTGGGGACGACGGCGCGTCTGGGAATCTCCCGTAGGCTCGGCTGCCTGGACGACCTGGTCGAACTGGAGGCGTCCTTCACCGCGGCGGGGTGGACACCCACGGATTCGCCACGCTGATCAATCGGCACTGGCGGAATCTGACTTCTGGAATTGTGGCGGAGGTGTTCGCCTGCTCCCCCTAGATCGGCGACTGCGCGAGGTCCTGGCCAGTATCCGACGGCGCGGAGAGCACTCCCTCGTCATCACCCTGTTCCCCGACGTCTTCGTCGACGGGCTGCGCGACCTGGGCGTCGACGAGTCGCGGTCTCCCGGTTCCCCGCGCCGCCATTACGCTGCGCGTTTCCCGAAGACATGGTCGTCATTGCCGGGCGCAACGCACGGCACTCGCCCTAGACCGCGACGCACGTGTGGGGTACGGCGACTCCGGCTCGGACATCGCGCTGTTCTGGAGACTGCGCCACACCGTGGCGGTCAACGCCGGCGGCGGCCTGCGCGACCTCGTCTCGACTCCGCTACGACGGCGATGACCTGCGCATGCCCCACGAGTTGATCCGGGACCGACGTCGAAAGACGCCGTCCTCTCGGGTGCCCTCGGCCGGTTTCGGGTGAGTGCGATCCGCACGGCTCCGCCGCAGTGATCTAGTTCGGCCTTTGGGCCCGGCTCATGCCGCACCACCATCCCTCTTCGCGGGATGAGCCCGTCGAGCGTCAACGCGCTGCGGGCCGGGGACTCTGGTGCCCGCGGCAGAATCGCTGCAGCGATCGCAAATCTCTGGTGCTGAACTTCCTCGATTTGCCTCATTCCCGGTCGCAGTGCTGGGGCGCTCGAGCAATCCGAGGACAAGCCGAAGGTGGAGCGCAGGGCCGATCACGGCACGAGTACCGGAAGCGCCACGTCAGGCGATTGTCCCCACCAAGCCACGCACAGCGATCGCAGCGGCCGACATTGTGGAGCGATCCACACAAGATCATCGTACGTTGACGCATGTCCGTCACCACACTGCATCACGCGCTGTGCATCCTCGGCGGGTTCGTCTTCATCCCAGAGCATCTGGCCCTGCTCCACGCCGACGATAGGAGTCCGGTATCGAGGGACGCTGATCACGTGCTTGAGCGTCTCGTGACCGGGTCAACCACGACCGGCTGATCTCACTTCTGGGCTTGCCGACTGATCTCCACGGTGTTCACCCTTGATCGTGCAGGAGCGGACATCGAGTGATCGGTGTGAGCGTTCAAGAAGCGGCTGGTTCTCCCTGACATGGCCGGCTGTGGGATCTACTTTAGTGTGAGAAGCTCAGGTGGAAGGGTGATGGCACTTGGATATAGCGACGGTGTCGCAGGCGGCGGCGTCGATCGCCGCCACCGGTGCGGTGTCGGGTTTGGCAGAGGATGCGGCGCGGTCGTTCGTGCAGCGCATTCGCGATCGCATCCGGTCGATCTTTGCTGGTGACGAGCGTTCGACGGACGCCTTGGAGGGCGCGATCGCCAATCCCGATGACGAGTCGCAGGTGAGCGAGCTCGCGTCGGCGCTGGCCTACTACGCCCGCAAGAACGAGGAGTTCGCCCGTCAGCTGTCCGAGTGGGCCCGCCATCATGCCGCAGCCGGGGTCACTCAGAACGTCAAGGCGGGCCGGGATGCTTATGTATCCGGCCGTGACATGACGGTGTACCCGCGCCCGGCCGACTGACACCGATGATGCCGTTCTCCTCCTCGCAAGGGCCGTTCAATGACTGGCTTTCCTTCACTCAGGAGGTGCGTGCAGGCCGGGACACTTTCACAGCCGGACGGGATCTGTTCGTCGGCCTTATCCCTGACGTTCCTGCCCGCGTACCGCGGTCGACGTATCTGAGCCAGGTCAGGCAGATCTTCCCTGGTGAGTTGGAAGGGCGTGAGGCCGAGCTCGCGGAGCTGGCGGAGTTCTGCACTCGGGAGCATGGGCCGTCGTATGTCTGGTGGCAGGGGCCGGCGTGGGCGGGCAAGTCGGCGCTGATGGCCACCTTCGTGCAGAACCCTCCGCCTGGGGTGCGGGTGGTGTCGTTCTTCATCACCGCGCGGTGGGGCGGGTACAACGACCGGACTGCCTTCTTGAATGCGATGGTTCCGCAACTGGCGGAAATCGCGGAGCAGGCGTTGCCGATGCCGCTGCCCGAGACGCACCTGCAGGGGTGGTTCTTGTGGTTGGTCGACGAGGCCGCCCAAGCTTGCGCCAGTCGGGGCGAGCGGTTGGCGCTGGTGGTCGACGGGCTGGATGAAGACCGGGGGGTGACGCGCGGCAGCAGTGGGCACAGCATCGCGGCACTGCTGCCCGGCGATCCTCCGGCGGGGGTGCGGGTGATCGTGGCGGGCCGACCGAATCCACCGGTCCCCTCGGATGTGCCCGATTGGCATCCGTTGCGAGCTTCGGAGATCGTCCGGCCCTTGGAGCCGTCGCCCGCGGCGACCGCGATCCGCGACCATGCCGAGCGCGAGCTGGACGGATTGCTCGATGGCGGTGGCCTCGGCCGGGAGCTGCTGGGATTGCTGGTCACTGCGGACGGTGGTCTGTCCGGTGAGGATCTGGCGGAGCTGACCGGGCAGCCGGTCGGCGAGATCGAACGCATCCTGAAGGCGGTGACCGGCAGGTCCTTCGCTCCCCGTGGCGCCCAGTGGGGCGGGTCCGGCTCGCGTCGGGTGTTCGTGTTGGCCCACGAGGAACTGGTGCAGGCGGCGAGATGCTCCCTGTCCACTGAGGAGATCGCCCGGTGGCGGGAGGCGCTGCACGATTGGGCCGAGCGCTACCGACGGCAGGGCTGGCCGCCCGGGACACCCGAGTACCTGCTGCGCGGGTACCTGTCCATGCTGCGTGACGCCGGTGACCTGGAGCGGATGCGGGCGCTGGTCACCGACTGGGCTCGACTGGACCGGATGCTGGACGTCAGCGGGGGCGACGCCGCCGCGCTGGCCGACCTGACCACCGTCCAGGAGTACATCCGCGACCAGGACGACCCGGACCTGACCGCCAGCCTCCACCTGGCGTGGACCCGCCACCACCTCGTCCGACGAAACAGCCACATCCCAGCCGACCTGCCTGCGGCATGGGTGCTTCTTGGCAACCCCAACCGCGCCGAAGCACTGGCCCGCTCCATCGCCAACCCGCACGAGCAGACCATCGTCTTGGGCAGCTTGACCCGAATGCTGGCCGAAGGCGGGGAGGTGGAGTGGGCTCGTCAGGTCGCCGCCACCGCCGAAAGAACCGCCCGCGCCATCACCAACCCGCAAGCACAGGCATCCGCATTGAGCAACTTGGTTCGGGTGCTGGCCCAGGTCGGGGAGGTGCATCGGGCTCGTCAGGTCGCCGCCACCGCCGAGAAAACCGCCCGCGCCATCACCAACCCGCAAGCACAGGCATCCGCGTTGAACAGCTTGGTTCGGGTGCTGGCCCAGGTCGGGGAGGTGGAGCGCGCCGAAAACGTCGCCCGCGCCCTCACCAACCCGCAAACGCAGGCGCAGGCGTTGAGCGATTTGATCCGCGTGCTGGCGGAAGCCGGGGAGGCGGAGCGGGCCGAGAACATCGCTCGCGCCATCACCAACCCGCACGAGCAGATATCGGTGTTGAACGGCTTGGCCCGGATGCTGATCCAGGTTGAGGAAGGGAAGTGGAACCGTCAGGTCGCCACCACCGTTGAGAGAGTCGCCCTCTCAATTCCTCACTCGTCCGGGCAGGCATCGGTGTTGAGCGGCTTGGCCCTGGTGCTGGCCGAGGACGGGGAGGCGGAGTGGGCTCGTCGGGCTGCCATCACCGCCGAAAGATCCGCCCGCGCCATCCCCAGCCCGCACGAGCAAGCATCAGTGTTGATCGGCTTGGCCCAGGTGCTGGCCGAACTCGGCGAGATGGAACAAGCCCGGCAGGTCGCCGCCACTGCCGAAAAAGCCGCCCGCACCATCCCCGGAACATCCGACCGAGTATCGGCCTTGAACAATGTGGCCCGGGTACTGGCCCGACTTGGAGACCTGGAGCAGTCCCGACAGATCACCACCACCGCCCAGGAAACCGCCGGCGCCATCCCCAGCCCGCACGAGCAAGCATCAGTGTTGATCGGCTTGGCCCGGGTACTGGCCGAACTCGGCGACACGGAGCAGGCCCGGCAGGTCGCCGCCACTGCCGAAAAGGCCGCCCGCACCATCCGCATCCCGCACACTCAGACATCGGTATTGATCGACCTGACTCGGACACTGGCCGAGTTCGGGGACATCGAACGGGCCCGTCAAGTCGCGACCGCCGCCGAAAAAGCCGCCCGCACCATCCCCAAAACATTTGAACAGGTATCGGCCCTGAACGATTTGGCTCGGGTACTGGCCGAACTCGGCGACGCGGAACAGGCGCTGCAGGTCGCCGCCACTGCCGAAAAAACCGCCCGCACCATGCGCAACCCGCACACTCAGACATCGGCATTGATCGACCTGACTCGGACACTGGCCGAGTTCGGGGACATCGAACGGGCCCGTCAAGTCGCGACCGCCGCCGAAAAAGCCGCCCGCACCATCCCCAAACCGTACCGGGAGGCGCAGGCGTTGAGCACCTTGGCTCGGACGCTGGCCGAGGCGGGCGAAATCGATCGGGCCGAAGACATCGCCCACTCCATCACCCACCAGCAAGGGCAAGCGACAGCGTTGAACCGTTTGGCCCGAATGCTGATCCAGGCCGGGGAGGTCGAACGGGCCGAAAACATCGCTCGCTCCATCACCCACCCGAAGGCGCAGGCGCAGGCGTTGAGCACCTTGGCTCGGACGCTGGCCCAGGTGGGCGAAATCGATCGGGCCGAAGACATCGCCCACTCCATCACCCACCAACCCGAGCAAGTGTCGGCGTTGAGCAGCCTGGCGCGAGCGCTGGCCGCAGCCGGCGAGATGGAACGGGCCCGCCAGGTCGCCACCGCCGCCGAAAGCATCATCCGCACTATCACCAATTTGCCCGATCAGGTATCGGTGTTGAGCACTGTGACCCGAGTGCTGGCCGCGGCCGGGGAGGTGGAGCGGGCCCGTGAGGTCGCCGCCACCGCCGAAAGAACCGCCCGCACCATCCCGGACCCGCACACACAGGCATTGGTGTTGAGCGGCTTGGCCCGGGTACTGTTCAAATCCGGGGAGGTGGAGCGGGCCCGCCAGGTCGCCACCACCGCCGAAGAAGCCGCCCGCACCCTCCTCAACCCGCACGCGCAGGCGCAGGCCTTGAGCAGCTTGGCCCGAGCGCTGGCCGCAGCCGGCGAGATGGAACGGGCCCGCCAGGTCGCCACCACCGCCGAAGAAACCGCCCGCACCATCCCGAACCCGCACACACAGGCATCGGTGTTGAACGGCTTGGCCTGGGTTCTGATCAAGGTTGGGGAGGCAGATCGGGCCGAAAACATCGCCCACTCCATCACCCACCCGAAGGCGCAGGTATACGCGTTGATCAGCTTGGCCCGGGCACTGGCCGAAGTCGACGAGATGGAACGGGCTCGCGAGGTCGCCACCACCGCTGAAAAAACCGCCCGCACCATCCCCAAACCGCACATGCGAGCAGCGGCGTTGAACGGCTTGGCCAAGTTGCTCGTCGAGTTTGGGGACATAGAACGGGCCCGGCAGGTCGCCACCACCGCCGAAAGAACGGCCCGCGCCATCCCCAACTCACACGAGCAGGCAACGGAGTTGAGCAGCCTGGTTCAGGTGCTGGCCCAGGTCGGGGAGGCAGATCGGGCCGAAGACGTCGCCCGCTCCATCACCCACCCGAACGAGCAGGCACAAGCGTTGAGCAGTCTGGCCCGAGCACTGGCCGACGCCGGCGAGATGGAGCGGGCCGAAAACATCGCCCGCTCCATCACCCACCCGCACGAGCAGGCGATAGCTTTGGGCAGTCTGGCCCGAGCACTGGCCGACGCCGGCGAGATGGAGCGGGCCGAAAACATCGCCCTCTCTATCAGCCACCCGCCCGGGCAGGTATCGGCTTTGAGCAGCTTGGCACGAGTACTGGCCGAGTCGGGGAAAGTGGAGCGGGTCTGCAAGGTTGCCGCTACCGCTGAAAGAACCGCTCGCACCATCCCCAACCCGCACACGCGAGCAGCGGCGTTGAGCGGCTTGATCCGGGTGCTGGCCCAGGTCGGGGAGGTGAAGCGGGCCGAAGACATCGCCCGCTCCATCCAGCACCCGCCCGCGCAGGCACTGGCACTGGCATCGATCATTGAAGAACTGGACCCGAAGAAGTCTCGGCGTCTTCTCGCCGCGGCTTTGATCGATTCTCAGCCCGCGGAGCTGCTCAACGTCATAGCCCGGGTCACCCCAGACGCCGTGATCAACACTGTTCAGTATGTGAACGTTCCGTGAACCCCGAGCTGGACTCCGGGTCGGCCGGCTGAACCAGTTGCCTGCTCACGTTGCTTCGAACTGGTTCGGCTGCGTGTTCGTCGCGTTGGTCAGGGGCCGTTGCCGCCGAAGGTGGTGGTGTCTGCGTCGGCGAGGTTGGCGAACCAGTCGAAGCCTGCCGGGTAGGCCCACAGGTAGGAGCGGAGGTGGGGGTTGGCGCCGCGGTCGGTGAGGAGGTCGGCGATGGCGGCGTCGGTCGCCCATGGCATGCGGAAGCGTGCGTGGTGGGCGAGTTCTTCGATGCTTGTGCCGTTGTCGAGCGCGAGATGCAGCTCCGCGCGGAACGAGTCGGTTGTAGTGGTCGAACCTGGTCCGCGCGCTGAGCAGTTCGTCGTCGGGTGCGATGGACAGGGGCAGGGCTTGGGCGAGCCCTTCCAGCAGCACCTCTTGCGGGGCGTGGACGGACATGAGGCGGACCCGTGGCACGTCGTCGGCGGCGCAGCGTGCGGACCAGCTTGCGCCTTGCAGGCCGTGCCCGAGCACGTCGTGAAGGGCGAACTGGCGGGCGGCGACCTTGGTGAACGCAGCCCTGCGCAGGTTGAGCCGTAGACGTACGCGGTGGCCGGCGCCGTCGAGCCAGTACGACCAGTAGGCGTCGACCTCGGTCGTCTCGATGGTGAGCTCAAAGGGCGCTCGGCTGCCGGTCGCTTGACGTACGGCTTGCTCGTAATCGGTGGCGGTCTTGCGGCCGGCGTCCTGGGGGCGTCGGTGGGGCCCTCGGCAGCCTGAAGATCGCGGGAGGTATGGGCCCCAGTCGATGCCGAATGCGGCCAATGCTCGGCGGGCTTGGTCCCCTCGCTGGGATGTCCCCTCGCTGGGATGTAGTCGGCCAGTGGGAGACGCTCCCCTAGAACGGCGCCGAGGTAGGCGCGGTCGGCGTCCAGCCGGTTGAGGAGATGGACCGCTCCGGCGTCTTCGGCGCGGGCTCGCGGGTCGCCGAGTGCGCGGTAGACCTCTAGGCGGTTGTCGGCCGGTTCGGGTTCTTCGTGGATGGGGTGGCAGTCGAGGTCGATGTCGGCGGGTGATCCGCGATTGATCTCGCAGGCGTGCCAGGCTCGCAGAGTCGCTTCGATCTCGTCACGAAGGCTCACGGATCACTTCCCGGCGCGGGTTCGGCCAGGCGGGCGGGGCGCTGGTGCCGGTGGTCTGGTGACGCCGCGTACACGATCAAGGCCCAGGTCTGGGAACTGTGTCCCTGACCTGGGCCTTTGCTCAGAGCGGGTGACGGGAATCGAACCCGCGTTATCAGCTTGGGAAGCTGAAGTTCTGCCATTGAACTACACCCGCGTAGCGGCGGTTGCCGCCGACGACATGGTACCGGATACCGCGGGGGTGGTGAGAACGGTATGCGGAGAAGCGCGAGACGCCGTGGACCCGGTAGCGTGCTTGACGTGCTGCTCTCCGATCGTGACATCAGGGCCGAGGTCGAGTCCGGACGGGTGAAGATCGACCCGTACGACCCGAGCATGATCCAGCCGTCCAGCGTGGACGTGCGGCTGGACCGGTACTTCCGGGTGTTCGAGAACCACCGGTATCCGCACATCGATCCGGCCGTGGAGCAGAGCGATCTGACGCGGCTGGTGGAGGTGGACCCGGACGAGCCGTTCGTGCTGCACCCCGGGGAGTTCGTGCTGGCGTCCACGTACGAGGTGTTCGGGCTGCCGGACGACCTGGCGGCCAGGCTCGAGGGCAAGAGCTCCCTCGGACGGCTGGGCCTGCTGACGCACTCGACCGCGGGGTGGATCGACCCGGGGTTCTGCGGCCACGTGACGTTGGAGCTGTCCAACGTGGCGACGTTGCCGATCAAGCTGTGGCCGGGAATGAAGATCGGGCAGATGTGCCTGTTCCGCACGAGCTCGCCGGTCGAGCATCCGTACGGGTCCAAGGAGTACGGTTCGCGCTACCAGGATCAGCGCGGGCCGACGCCGTCGCGGTCTTATCTGAACTTCCACCGCACCAAGGTCTGACCCGCAGCCCGGCGCGCCCCTTTGCGGCTCTGGGGGACGCGGACGCCGTCGGCCGGAGGGTCTTCGGGCGCTCGGAGGGACGCGACGGCGAGCGTGCCCATGGGCAGGTGCTCGCGGCTATGGTCGGCGCGCCGCCGGTGCGGCTCATGCTGATGGCGCTCACCGCGCACGGCCTGGACCCGGTCCTGTTCGAGGCGGCCTCGGCGTTCGGCATCGCCGGGCTGAGCACGGAATCACCGCGGACCTGCGCCGTCCGCAGCGGTCGGCTGCTTCCCCCGGCATTGGCGCCCCGCCTGGTCGGGCCTCGGCGGGGCGCGCACGCTCACCGGATGATGAGCGTCGGGAACAGGGGTCGAGGCGATGCCCCTGACCTGAAGTGACGAGCACGCGGACCTGGCGGCGCCGACCGGGTCCTGCGCTCAGGATCGGGTGGGCGTCCAGGTGAGGAGGCCGCCCTGGGTGCCGGTGAACGTGGGGTCGTTCCAGCCGGGCGGGTACGTGGCGTCGAGGCTGCGGACGCTGCTGGACGTGGTGTACACCCCCTTTTCCGCCGGCGGGGGGACGATGAACGGCCCACAGGTCGCGATCTGATCGGCATTGGCGAGGCGGATTCGGCAGCGACGCAGACTCGCCTCATTTCGCGTCAAATGGGCGGCATGCCGTTCGACCAAGTGGCGATCGTGCTTCATGAGCCACAGCCACACGGTGACCTCTTCCGCGCGTCCCCCGCGTTTGATCGACTTGATCTTGGCGTAGATCGCTATTCCGTGGTCGTCGTGCTTGATGCACGGCATCACCAACACGGATTTCTGCGACGTTCCCGCCCAACTGCTGCGGCACTCGTCCGTCGGCGTGATGACGACGTTCGGAGGTCGGTCGGGGCCGCCGAGCATTGTCGTGACCACCGTGCCCGCCAGCACCGCGAGGACGCCGCCGACGGCGGAGGCGATGATCGCGACGCGGCGTTGGGAGACCCGCGGCTTGATAGGGAGCGGTTCCAGCGTGTCGGCGGTCTCCTCCGGCGAAAGGCGCGGTCGGGGCACCGTGGGCGGCTCCGGCGGCTCCGGCTCGCCCAGGGCTTCGCGGCGGCGACGCGCCCACTCGTCGGGGTCCGCGCCGCACGCCTCGGCGTAGGCGCGCACGAATCGTTCGGTGATGTTGTCGTTGCCGGGATTCAGCATGCGGGAGAGATACGAGGCGCTATAGCCGATCTTGGCGCCGATGTCGGCAAGGGTGGTCTCCTCCCCGCGCAGTTTCCGCAGATCGTCGACGAAGGCGTGCCACGGACTCTCGTCGCGGTCGATCGGCTTCTCCTTGCGCCCCCGAACGGCCATGCACTCTCCTCGTGACTTTGTTTCTTTCATTGTTGCCATTGGTGCGCACGTCAGAAGGGGTTCGCACAAAATCCCCGGCGGCGAGAACGGGATCGGATCCGGCGCGATCCGGAAGATCACGTTCGAGTCGAAAGGGAAGAATGCGATGTCCCGCAACTCCCGTGGCCCCTTGGCCGTCGTCAGGCTGGCGCTCAGCGCGGCACTGGCCTGCGGGGCCGTCCAGGCCCCGGCCGCCCAGGCCGCCCAGACCACGGCGCGCGGCCAGGTGTGCATGTTCACGTACCCCTACAGCCGGGACGCGCTGGCCGGTCACGTGGCCTGGGCGTTCCAGACCGGCCCGAACCGATGGACCTTCGGCTCCTACTCCAAGAGGCCGATGTGGAAGTCGGGCTGGACGACGAGCGCCATGATCAGCAAGTTCCGGCGGATGGGCTACGACGGCTACCGCTGCAAGTGGACGCACCAGCGGCGCGCCTCGGCCGCCACCGCGACATGGCAGCGGTTGCGCCGCACGCCGTACCGGCTGTGGACGAACAACTGCCTGACCGTCAGCGTCGCGGTGTTCCGCAGCTACAGCCGGGAGCTGCGCAGCCTGCCGTCGGCGAGCGGCACGCTTCCGCGCCGGTACTACGACCGGACGCTCCCGAGGTACGGGTTCGGCAAGAACCACCGGCTGCGCTAGACCGCCGACTCCGGCGAACCAAGGCCCGCTCTCGTCCGCGGGCGACGAGCTGACGTGCCGTCACGCGTCCCGGCGTGCGGCCCGCACGCCGGGACGCGCAGCAATCGCGATCACTCCGGTAGGGAAGTCAGGAGACGCATCCATGTCGACCGAACACTTCGATCTCTTCCGGGAGGCGTCCGGGAACGCCGACCGGCCCATCAAGGTCATCCTGTTCGCCGACCTGTCGGGCTCGACGGAGATGAAGGGGAAGCTGGGCGAGGTGGCCTGGCTGCCGACCCTCGGCAAGTTCCTCGACATCACGTCCGACGCGATCACCGGGCACGGCGGGACGGTCGTCAAGTACCTGGGGGACGGCGCGATGGCGGCGTTCGACGGCGAGCACGCCGCCGAGGCGATCTGCACGGGCATCCAGATCCAGGAGATGCTGCGTTCCGCGAAGGCCCAGGGCTGGCTGAACGACTGCGTCGCCACCGTCGGGATCGCGACGGGACGCGTGGTCGAGTTCAAGGCCCCCGGCGGGGGCCTGGACTACGTGGGGTCCGTGGTGGACCTCGCCGCGCGGCTGTGCGGGGCCGCCGGGCCGCAGGCCGTCTGGGTGGACAGCGCGACGGTCGCCTCGGCGAACATGAACAAGGTCTCCTCCGAGCTCGGCCGCGCCCACCAGCGGTCCCCGGAGGACTATCTGTCCGATGAGTGGAAGGTCCAGCTCAAGGGGTTCGCCAAGCCCGTCAAGTACCGGGAGGTCGTCTGGCACGCCAAGCCGTTCGGCCCCACCAACGAGGTGATCGGCGAGATCACGGAGCGCTCCGATCGGCAGGGCGGGCGGCACGCCGACCCGCACGCCGCCCCCGCGCGGGAAGGCGTGGTCAAGAGGTGGGACCCGGACAAGGGGTTCGGGTTCATCGCGACGGTCGACCACGGCGACTACTACGTGAACCGCCGGTACATCGTCGGCGACGAGGACCTCACCGTGGGCCGCTCCGTCAAGTTCGTGCCGAGGCCGCCGCTCAAGGAGGGGGCGTACCCGATCGCCGCCTGCACCGTCCAGGAGGGCCACCGGGTGCGGGCGACGTTCCAGCGGTGGGTGCCGGCGAACGCGGACTTCACGTTCGTGGACGTGTGCGACCACCTGGGCAACCGGCAGAGCCTCTACCTGTCCGTGAAGGAGGACGCCGCGGATCACCGTGCGGGCGAGACGGCGCTCGTGGTGGTCGATCGCAACCGCAAGGGCCTCGCCTGCCGGCCGGCCGACGGCGCCGGGGACGAAGGGGTCGGCATCGATGACCGCGTCGCCTGATCCGCGCCGCGCCGAGGCGGCCCTGGCGGAGGTGCGGATGGAGCTGGCCCGGGCCGACCAGAAGGCGGCGACGCTGCTCGCGCTGTTCTCGGCGATCGCGGCCGGGATCATCGCGATCTTCGCCGCTCGCCGGACCGGCCTGTCGTCCCTCTGGAACGGCGCGGAGTGGATGGCGTGGGCGGGGGTCGTGTGCCTGGCGGGCAGCCTCGTCCACCTGCTGTTCTGCGTCAGGCCGGAGGGCGCCCGCAGCCCGCGGGGGAACGCCTACTTCGCCTTCTACGCGCAGTACGCGGGACGTCTTGACGCGCTGTCGGCGCGGCCGGCGCCGGGAGGCGAGGACAGCTGCGCCCAGTTGGTCGAGCTCTCGGTGCTCACCACGCGCAAGTACCGGCTCATCGCCCGGGCCGTCGATCTCCTCGGGTGCTCGCTCACCCTCATCGCGGGCGCGATGCTGCTCGACGCGCTGCATTGACACGAAGGTGGGCCGCGGGTCGGCCGCGCACTCAGCGGCCGACCCGCGGTCGCCGTTCCGTATACGGCGGCGGGTGACTGCGTGAGCTGCGGGCTCCTGCTGTCATGACGGCGCCCAGGTGTCCAGTGCCCCTAGGCGTGCGCGGCGCTGCGCCGACGGCGCGGGGCGGCGCCGAACCGGCGGCCCGGCAGCCGCGGGCGCCGCGTTACCGGAGCGTTGTGGGGACTCCCCGGGCCGGTTCGGGCGCTCTCCCTGGTCGTCCCCGGGGCGCCCACGGCGCCGCCTGCCCCGTTGAGATCGGCCGGCCCGTCTTCCCGTCGACCTGGAAGAGGACGACGAGGTGTGTGGGGGGTCGCGCCGCCCTCTGCTCCCCTGAACCTCGCTGTCACAGGCGGCTGCGCGTCGCGAGCGAGCGCCGCCGGCTGACGGCGGCCGTCGGCCTCGACGGGCTCGCGGCTTTGTCTGCCCCGCGCACCACCGACATGGCGGGTTCGGGGCCGTGAAGGCGGTTCCGGCGGCGGCGTGCGCGCCGCTCCGCTCGGGACGGATCAAGGCTTGGCGACAGGAGGTCAAGGGTAGGTACAGAAAGGTGACGTCACGGTGGGAAGCTCGCAGAGCGCCCCACCGCGCGAGCACGCGCGCCCCGCCACGGCACTGTGACACAGATCACCAAAAGATGAAACATCTTCCCAGGACGGGTAGTTTCAATCGACGCACAGCGTTGACGTCCGGTTGACCGTCACTTTAGGTGAGCTGCATCACTCCGGACGACAAGGCCGTGGAAGGGAACCTCGGAGCGCACAGGACGCGCTCATGGAGAAGTTTCCGCGCGCCCCTGGCAACCCCTGGGGGTGGCACCCGGCTCGCTCCGGGTGTCCGTGGAAACCCGGAAAGGAGACCGTGTCCATACTCCGCGCGGAAAGCGTTACCAAGCTGTTCGGGCGCAAGACCGGCGAGGCCCTGCGAAAACTTCGCGCCGGCGCGGATCTGGCGGAGATCCGCGCCATGGGCGTGACTCCCGCCGTGGTGGACGCCACGTTCGAGGTGGAACGCGGCGAGACCTTCGTGGTCATGGGGCTGTCGGGCTCGGGAAAGTCCACCCTGATCCGGATGCTGAACGGGCTGCTGGAGCCGACCTCGGGACGCGTCGAGGTCGCCGGGCAGGACATCGCCCGCATGTCCGCCAAGCCGCTGCGCGAGCTGCGGCAGAAGAAGATCAGCATGGTGTTCCAGCACTTCGCGCTGTTCCCCCACCGCAGCGTGCTGGCGAACGCCGCGTACGGACTGGAGGTCCAGGGGGTGCCCCGGGAGGAGCGGGAGAAGACCGCCCGCGAGTTCCTGGAGCTGGTGGGCCTGCGCGGCTGGGAGGACCACCTGCCCGGTCAGCTGTCGGGCGGGATGCGGCAGCGCGTCGGGCTGGCCCGCGCGCTGGCGTCCGGCACCGACATCGTCCTGATGGACGAGGCGTTCAGCGCCCTGGACCCGCTGATCCGCCGCGAGATGCAGGACCTGCTGCTGGATCTGCAGGCCCGCCTCGGCAAGACGATCGTGTTCATCACCCACGACCTCAACGAGGCCATGCGGATCGGTGACCGCATCGCGGTGATGCGCGAGGGGCGGATCGTGCAGATCGGCACGGCCGAGGAGATCCTCACCGACCCGGCCAACGACTACGTGGCGCAGTTCGTGCAGGACGTGGACCGCACCAGGGTGCTGACCGCCGCGTCCGTCATGGAGAAGCCGCTGGTCACCGTGCCCGCCAACACCGGGCCGCGGACGGCGCTGCGCACCATGCGCGAGCACCAGACCGGGGCGGCGTTCGTGGTGGGCCGCGACCGCACGCTGGTCGGCCGGGTGAGCGCGGAGAAGATCGCCGACGCGGTGCAGGACGGCCGGCAGACGCTGGACGGGCTGCTCGACCCCGGCGACCTGGACCCCGTGTCCCCCGACACCCCGGTGGCGGACCTGTTCGCCCGCTGCGCCGAGAGCGACCTGCCGGTGCCGGTGACCGACGAGCGCGGGACGCTGCTCGGGGTGATCCCGCGGGTGACGCTGCTGGCGGCGCTGGGCGCGATCAGCACGCATCTGCACGAGGTGACCGACTCGGCGGCGGACGGGGAGGACGCCGCGGACGCGCCGGTGACGCGGGAGGTGAGCAATGCGGGCTGACGTCGTCGCGGCGGACGGGCAGCTGCCGCGGGTCCCCGTGGGCGACTGGTTCGCCGACGCGGTGGACTGGCTGACCGACAACGTGGCGTGGCTGTTCGAGGCGATCGGCTCGGCCGTGGAGGGCGCGGTCGAGGGCCTGACCGGCCTGCTGACGGCGCCGCCGCCGCTGGTGCTGATCGGTGTGTTCACGCTGCTGGCGCTGTTCCTGAGCGGCTGGCGGCTGGCGCTGTTCACGGTCGTGGGTTTCGCGCTGATCGACAGCATGGAGCTGTGGGAGCCGGCGATGGACACGCTGGCGCTGGTGCTGGTGTCGACGGTCGTGGCGCTGGCGCTGGCCCTGCCGCTGGGCATCGCGGCGGCCCGCAGCGACGTGACCAGCCGGCTGCTGCGCCCCCTGCTGGACTTCATGCAGACGATGCCGGCGTTCGTCTACCTGATCCCGGCGATCTTCTTCTTCAGCGTGGGCGTGGTGCCCGGCGTGGTGGCGACGGTGATCTTCGCGCTGCCGCCCGGGGTGCGCCTGACCGAGCTGGGCATCCGCGGCGTGGACAAGGAGATGGTGGAGGCCGGGGAGGCGTTCGGCACTCCGCCGGGCCGCATCCTGACCCGCATCCAGATCCCGCTGGCCATGCCGTCGATCATGGCCGGCGTCAACCAGCTGATCATGCTGGCGCTGTCCATGGTGGTGATCGCCGGGATGGTCGGCGCCGGCGGGCTCGGCGACGAGGTGCTGCAGGGCATCCAGCGGGTCGACATCGCCAAGGGCTTCGAGGGCGGTCTGGCCGTCGTCGTGTTGGCGATCTTCTTGGACCGCATCACCTCGGCGCTCGGCGACCGTTCGGCGGTGGCGCGCGCCACCGCCACGATGGCCGCCTGATCCCCGCGGCGGACGGAGGCCGCCTCGTCCGCGGCGACCGCCCCCGCACCGCCGTGCCGTGCCGCCGCGACCACCGGGGTCGTGTCGTGCCTTGTGGACGGCGGTGGCCGTCGCGCGGCCGCGGTGCTCCGGTGCCCCGGACACGGGCTGCCCGCGGCGTGCCCGGGGCACCGGGCGGCCCCGTCCGCGAACCCCGTAGTCCGACGTGATTCACGGAACCGAAGGAAGGACAGACAGTTATGCGCCTGAAACTCCGAGGTCTGACCGTCGTCGCCACTGCCCTTGCCGTGGCGCTGTCCGCGGCCGGATGCGGCGGCGGATCGGGCTCGGGCGGCGACGACAAGAAGATCACGATCGGCATGGTCGCGGGCTGGGCCGAGGGCGAGGCCGCCACGGCGCTGTGGAAGCGGCTGCTGACCGACAAGGGCTATGACGTCGAGGTGAAGACCCTCGACACCGGTCCGCTCTACACGGGCATGGCGCGCGGCGACGTGGACCTGTTCGTGGACGCCTGGCTGCCCGGCACCCACGAGGACTACTGGAAGCAGTACGGCGACAAGCTGGAGAAGATCAGCGCCTGGTACGACAAGGCGCCGCTGACCATCGCGGTCCCGGACTACTCGCCGCTGAAGTCGCTCACCGACCTGAAGGGCAAGGGCTCCCAGTACGGCGGCAAGATCATCGGCATCGAGAAGAGCTCCGGCCTGTACCGGGTGGCGCAGCAGAAGATGCTGCCCGCCTACGGCCTGCAGGACGAGTACGAGGTGACGACCTCGTCCACGGCGGCCATGCTGAGCGAGCTGAAGAAGGCCATCGACGCCAAGAAGGACATCATCGTCACGCTGTGGCGTCCGCACTGGGCGTACGCCAAGTTCCCGATCCGCGACCTGGAGGACCCGAAGGGCGCGATGGGGCAGCCGGACGGCATCTACACCGTGGCGCGCGAGGACTTCAGCAAGGACCAGCCCGAGGTGACCGGCTGGCTGAAGAAGTTCACGATGAACGACCAGCAGCTGGGGTCCCTTGAGGACCTCATGGAGAACAAGTACAAGGGCAAGCCGGACCAGGCGGTCGACGAGTGGCTGAAGTCCAACCCGGACTTCGCCAAGTCGATCACCGGCTGACGCCGGTACGGCCGCGGAGGCGACGCCGACGCGCCGGGTCCGCGGCACATGGAAAGGGCCGTCCGATGATTCGGACGGCCCTTTCCATGTCGCGGTCAGGTCACTCGGCCGCGGCGGGCTCCTTCTCCCCCTGCGGGCTGCCCTCGCCCTTGACGGAGCGGATGAGCAGCTGGGAGACGTCCACGACCTCCAGCGACTCCTTGGCCTCGCCGGCGTTCTTCTTCTCGTTGATGGCGTCGCCCAGCATCACCAGGCAGAACGGGCAGGCGGTGGAGACGGTGTCGGGGTCGGTGCCCAGGGCCTCGTCCACGCGCTCGGTGTTGATGCGCTTGCCGATGCGCTCCTCCATCCACATGCGCGCGCCGCCCGCGCCGCAGCAGAAGCCGCGCTCCTTGTGCCGGTGCATCTCCTGGGCCTTGACGCCCGGGACCTTGGCCATGATGTCGCGGGGCTGCTTGTAGACCTTGTTGTGGCGGCCGAGGAAGCACGGGTCGTGGTAGGTGATCTTCTCCTCGATCGGGGTGATCGGGACGAGCTTGCCCTCCTCGACCAGGCGCGCCAGCAGCTGGGTGTGGTGGACGACCTCGTAGTTCCCGCCGAGCTGCGGGTACTCGTTGGCGAGCGTGTTGAAGCAGTGCGGGCAGGTCGCCACGATCTTCTTCACGCCGGCCTCGTTGAGCGTCTCCACGTTCTGCTGGGCGAGCATCTGGAAGACGAACTCCATGCCCAGGCGGCGGGCCGGGTCGCCGGTGCAGGCCTCCATCGGGCCGAGCACGGCGAACTTGACGCCCGCGATGTGCAGCAGCTCGGCGACGGCCTTGGTGGTCTTCTTGGCGCGGTCCTCCAGGGCGCCGGCGCAGCCGACCCAGAACAGGTACTCGGCGTCCTCGGGCACCTTGTCCTCGACGACCGGGACCTCGAAGTCCAGCTCCTCGATCCATTCGAGGCGCTTCATCTCGGACATGCCCCAGGGGTTGCCCTTGTTCTCCAGGTTCTTGAGCATCACGCCCGCCTCGGACGGGAAGCTCGACTCGATCATGACCTGGAAGCGGCGCATGTCGAGGATGTGGTCGATGTGCTCGATGTCCACCGGGCACTGCTCGACGCAGGCGCCGCAGTTGGTGCACGACCACAGCACGTCGGGGTGGATGACGCCGTCCTCGCCGACGAGCGGCTTGTCCACCTGCATGGCGGCCTTCTGCTCGTCGGTGAACTTCTCCCGCTGCTCCTCGGAGGCCAGGATGTAGGGGGCCTTGGCGAACGCGTGGTCGCGCAGCTCCAGGACGACCATCTTGGGCGACAGCGGCTTGCCGGTGTTCCAGGCCGGGCACTGCGACTGGCACCGCCCGCACTCGGTGCAGGTGGCCATGTCGAGGAAGCCCTTCCAGGTGAAGTCCTCGATCTTGCCGCGCCCGAAGACGTCCTCGTCGGGGTCGGCCTCCTCGAAGTCCAGCGGCTTGCCGTTGCTCATCATCGGCTGGGCCGCGCCGAGCCCGTCCGGGCGGCGCTTGAACATGACGTTCAGCGGCGCCAGGAAGATGTGCAGGTGCTTGGAGTTGACGACGATGACGAGGAAGACCAGCGCCACGTAGATGTGCGCGAGCAGCCCGACGGACTCCAGCACCTCGAGGGTGTCGTGGCTGAGCCCCTCGAACGCCTGGCCGGTCAGGTAGGAGAAGTACGCGCCCTTCCCGTAGGCGAGGTTGCCGTTGGCCCAGGCCGCGCCCCGGAGGAAGAACATCGTCCAGATCACGTTGAAGATCATGAACAGGATGAGCCAGGCGCCGCCGAGGTGCGAGCCGGCGAACCGGGACGTGCGGTCGAGCTTCTTCGGCGAGTTCTTCCACCGGATGATCGCGAACGTGACCAGCCCGGCGAGGCACAGCAGGGCGATGGTGTCCTGGACGAAGCCGATCGGGCCCCACGTCTGCAGGCCGGGGATGTGCGCGTCCGGCCCGAACAGCAGCGCGACCGCCGCCTCCAGGTAGACGGAGATCAGCAGGATGAACGCCCACATCACGAAGAAGTGCGCGAGCCCGGAGGCGGTCCACTTGAGCAGCTTGCGCTGCCCCATGACCTCCACGACCTGGCCCTCCAGGTCGGCCTTGGGGTCGCGCTTGACCTGGAGGATGCGCTCGGGGTCGGGTTGGCCGCTGGTGAACAGCTTCCACAGGAACAGGACCCGCCGCCCGGCGAGCGCCACCGCGACCGCCGTGCCGGCGAGCCCGAGTATCAACGTGAGCGCAAACACTGTTCCGTCCTCCCGAGGTACGGCGTCGGCTGCCAGCGTAGGGCTCGCGACAGTCCGTGCTTCATCCGGGCCCCGAATACTACTCGGCGGTAGCTTATGCTTTCTCCACCGTGTCCGCCGCCCCGCCCGGCCGCGGGACGCCGCTCCGTGGCGGCGGTTCCACGGCACGTGAGGTCGCCTATATATATGCGCGCGATCCGCTCGCACAAGCCCTGCGCCGGCCGCGGCCCGACCCTGGCGACTTCCCACGGGCCCTCGGCGAGGTCCGGGACGTTCTTCAGTACGGCGGCGGCCGCACCCGGCCTCGTGCCGGTCAGCCGTCGCTCGCCCGGCGGGGACGGCGAGCATTCGGACGCGTGACGCATCGTCCCCAGGAAACGCGTTGGCGGCGGCCCCCGTCCAGAGGCCGCCGCCTAAAACCTGACGCCCGCGCCGCGACGCCCGTCCCGGCGTCGCCTGCGGCCGTCCGGCTGGGCGGCCGCCTATCGCCCTGGCATCGCGCCGCCCCGCCGGTAAAAGGTCAGACGCGTTCGAAGACGGCCGCCAGGCCCTGGCCGCCGCCGATGCACATGGTCTCCAGGCCGTAGCGGGCGTCGCGACGGTGCATCTCGCGGGCGAGGGTGGCGAGGATGCGGGCGCCGGTGGCGCCGACGGGGTGGCCGAGGGAGATGCCCGAGCCGTTGACGTTGAGGCGGTCGAAGTCGGCGTCCTTGAGGCCCCACTCGCGGGTGACGGCGAGGACCTGCGCGGCGAACGCCTCGTTCAGCTCGATCAGGTCCATGTCGGCGAGGGTGAGCCCGGCGGCGTCCAGGGCCCGGGCCGTGGCGGGGACGGGGCCGATGCCCATGGTGCGCGGCGGCACCCCGGCGCGCGCCCACGACACGAGCCGGACGAGCGGCCGCAGCCCCAGTTCGTCGGCCCGCTGCGGGGTGGTGACGACGCACACGGCGGCGGCGTCGTTCTGGCCGCTGGAGTTCCCGGCGGTGACGGTGGCCTGGTCGTCGGTCTTGCCGAGGACGGGACGCAGCTTGGCCAGCTGCTCCAGGGACGTGTCCGCCCGCGGGTGCTCGTCGGTGTCGACGACCGTCTCGCCCTTGCGGGTCCGCACCGTCACGGGGACGATCTCGTCGGCGAACCGGCCCTCGCGCTGCGCCGCGACGGCCCGCTGGTGGGAGCGCAGGGCCAGCTCGTCCTGCTCCTCGCGCGGGATGCCGTACTCGCGGCGCAGGTTCTCGGCGGTCTCCAGCATGCCGCCGGGCACGGGGTGGTTGACGCCGCCCGCCGTGACGCGGCCGCGGTCCAGCGCGTCGTGCAGCTGCAGGGCCCCGCCGCGCACGCCCCACCGCGCCTCGGTGGTGTAGAACGGCGCGTTGCTCATGCTCTCCGCGCCGCCCGCGATGATCAGGTCGCTGACGCCGGTCTGGATCTGCATGGCCGCGTTGAGCACGGCCTGCAGCCCCGAGCCGCAGCGCCGGTCGATCTGGCTGCCGCCGACCTCGATCGGCAGGCCCGCGTCCAGCGCCGCGACGCGGCCGATGGCGGGCGCGTCGGAGGTCGGGTAGCAGTGGCCGAGGATCACCTCGTCGACCGCCTCGCCGGGCAGGCCGGTGCGCTCCAGCAGCGCCCGGATCACGGTCGCGGCCAGTTCGGCGGCCGGCACGGGCCTGAGCGCCCCGCCGAATCGGCCGATCGGGGTTCGCAACGGCTCGCAGATCACCACTTCGCGCATCGTTCGCTCCTCACCGTCCAGGGCCGGGGGCGGTCGTGGAAGACCGGTTCCTGGCAGGCTACGCCGCCGGGTCGACGCCCCCATCACCGACCTTCCGCCCAGTGGAGTTGAATGCGGTAGGAATCGCACATGGAGGAGGAAACGGCGATGGACGGCTGGGCGGAACGGGCCGGCACGGTACGGGTGATCGGCACGGGCGTGATGGGCCGCGGCATCGCGCAGCTCGCGGCGGCGGGCGGCCTCACGGTGGAGCTGGCCGACGCCCGTCCCGAGGCGGTGGCGTCCGCCGTCGAGTACGTGTCGGCGATGTTCGACAAGCTGGTGGCCAAGGGCCGGATGACGGCCGAGGACGCGGCGGCGGCCAGGGCGCGGCTGCGTCCGGTGGACGACCCGCTCGCCCCGGCCGACGACTGCGACCTGGTCGTCGAGGCCGTGCGGGAGGACCTGGCGACCAAGCGGGAGCTGTTCGCCGCCCTGGAGAAGGTCTGCCCGGACCGCACCGTGCTGGCCACCAACACCAGCTCCCTGTCGGTGACGGCGATCGGGGCGGGTCTGGCCGACCCGAGCCGCCTGGCCGGGCTGCACTTCTTCAATCCGGTGCCGCTGATGCGGCTGGTCGAGGTGATCGCCGGGGCGCGGACCGCGGCGTGGATCCCCGGCGCGCTGGCCGACCTGGTGCGGCGGCTCGGCCACCGCCCGGTGCTGGCGCCCGACACCCCCGGCTTTCTGGTCAACCACGCCGGCCGCGGCCTGGTCACCGAGGCGCTGCAGATCCTGGCCGAGGGCGCGGCCGAGCCGGTGGACGTCGACCGGATCGCCCGCGACGTGCTCGGCCTGCGCATGGGGCCGTGCGAGCTGCTCGACCTGACCGGGCTGGACGTGTCGCACCCGGTGCTGGAGAGCATCTGGTCGGGGTTCTACGACGAGCCGCGGCTGCGCCCGTCCCGGATCACGCGGGCGCGGATGGAGGCGGGGCTGCTCGGCCGCAAGACGGGCGAGGGGTTCTACCGGTACGTGGACGGCGCCAAGCAGGAGCCGCCGGAGCCCGCCGCGCCCGCCGCCGAGGCCCGCCCGATCTGGGTGCACGACACCGAGCCGGGCGTGCGGGACGCCCTCGCCTCGCTGCTCGGCGAGGTCGAGCGGGGCGACCGCCCGTCGGCGGACGCGGTGGTGCTCGTCGCCCCGTACGGCCGCAGCGCGCTGGACGTGGCGCTCGAGCACGGCCTGCCCGCCGAGCGGGTGCTCGGGCTGGACCCGCTCGGCGGGTTCGCCTCCCGCCTCACCCTGGCCGTGCACCCCGGCGTGGACCCGGCCGCCGGACGCGCCGCGCTGGCCGCGCTCGCCGCGACGGGACGGCCCGTCACCGTGGTCCGCGACGCGCCCGCGCCGGTGGCGCAGCGGCTGCTCGCCTCGATCGTCAACGTCGGCTGCGCCATCGCCGAGCAGCGGCTGGCCCGCCCGGACGACATCGACGCGGCGGTGCGGCTCGGCCTCGGCTACCCGCGCGGCCCGCTGGAGTGGGGCGACGACGCCGGCGCCGCCACCGTGCTGCGCGTCCTGCGCGGGCTGCACGCCTCGACCGGCGACCCGCGCTACCGGCCCAGCCTGTGGCTGGTGGAGCGCGCCGCCCTCGGCCTGCCGCTCACCGCGGCCGGCACCGCCCCGTCCGACCTGCTGTGACGGGCCCCTCCCGGCTTCGCGCGATCCCGGTTTGAACTGCGTCGCGCGCAGGCGCCGTATCACCCCGACGTAGACGGGATCGTGAAGCTGGGAGGGTTCATGGGGCGTCCGAGCACCGCCAGGAAGCGCCGTCTGCGCGCGGCGGTCACCGGGACCGCCGCGGCCGTCGCGACCGCGGGACTGGTCGCCGGTTCGCTGTACGTGGTCAACTCCGACGACAAGGCCGACCAGCCGAAGGAGGCGGGCCTGGCGGGCGCCGCCCACGACCGGCGCGCCGGCGTCCTGAGCGGCCGGCAGCAGACGGGCGCGCAGAGCGCGGGGGCGCTCGCCGCCTCGCTCGCCCGCCGGCTCGGCGACCGCACCAACGGCGGCTACGTCGACTCGGCGGGCCGCGCGGTCGTCACCGTCACCAACCAGGCGGACGCCGCCGTGGTGCGCCAGGCCGGGGCCGTGCCGAAGATGGCCGAGCGCAGCCCCGCCGCGCTCAAGCGCGTCACGTCGACGCTGCGCGAGTCGATGGCGAACGTGGCGGGCACCGGCTGGGCCGTCGACCCGGCCACGTCCCAGGTGGTGGTGTGGACCGACACGTCGGTCACGGGCGCGCGGATGGCCAAGGTCCGGCGGGTGGCGCAGCAGATGGGCACGTCCGTGCGGATGGTGCGCCTGCCCGGTCCGCTGCGCACGACCGCCGACGGCGGCGACGCGATCTTCGGCGGCGGGGCGCGCTGCTCGCTGGGCTTCAACGTCCGCCGCGGCGGCCAGGACTTCTTCCTCACCGCCGGGCACTGCGGCAACGCGGTGCGGGAGTGGTCGGCCGACCAGACGGGCGCCCGGCCGCTCGGCACCACGGTCGCCAGCAGCTTCCCCGGCAACGACTTCGCGCTCGTGCGGTCCGCGGCGCAGGGGCTGGGCGGCCAGGGGGTCGTCAACCTCTACAACGGTCAGGTCCGCGACATCACCGAGGCCGGCGAGGCGGTCGTGGGCCAGCAGGTGGTGCGCAGCGGAAGCACCACGGGGGTCAGCACCGGCCGGGTCACCTTCGTCGGCGCGACCGTGAACTTCCCCGAGGGCACGGTCACCGACATGATCCAGACGACGGTGTGCGCGGAGCCGGGCGACAGCGGCGGCCCGCTGTTCGCCGGGACCACCGCGCTGGGCCTGACCTCCGGCGGGGCGGGCGACTGCCGCAACGGAGGCATCACGTTCTTCCAGCCGGTGACCGAGGCGCTGCAGGAGTTCGGCGTCGAGATCTTCTGACCTGCCCTGCGCGGTGTCCGGGGCCGGGTCGCTCGGCGGGGCTCCGGCAAGGGGTCCCGGGCGGCCGCTCCCTCCCGCCCGGGATCGGTGCCCCGAGGGGCTCGCTCAAGGCGGGCCCCTCGGGGTCCCAGCCCCGCCGAGCGCCTGGACGCTCAGTCCCCGTGCCGCCCCGGCGCCGCGAAGTGATCGGGGGCCCTCAGCCGGGCCCGGATCCAGATCCCCGCGGGACGCAGCGACGCGGTGCCCGCGAACGGGCCGTCCCGGCAGGTCCCGGGGCGGAACACCGACGCGTCGCTGTAGTTCCAGTTCACCCAGCTGATCTTCTTGCGCGCCATCAGGTCGAGATACCGCTGCGCCCGGGTGAAGTCGTTGCCCGCGCCCTCGTGGGTCTGGGTGCCGAACTCGGTGACGAACACCGGGATGCGGTCGGCCGCGCGCGACAGCACGTCGAGATAGCGGCGTCCGTGGCCGCCCGCGTAGAAGTGGAACGTGTACATGACGTTGCCCGCGCGCACCGGGGCGTTGACGATCTCCTGTTCGTCGGAGTCCTCCGACACGCCGAGCGACGACCAGCCGCGCGTCCCGACCAGGATCGGCGCGTCCGGGTCGTACCGCCGGATCACCGGCACGAGCCGCTCCGCGTAGTCGCGGACGCTCGTCCAGGGCACCCGGTACGGCTCGTTGGCGATCTCGTACAGCACCATGCCGCGCGCCGCGTGCCGCCGCGCGATCTCGGTGAAGAACGCCGCCGCCCGGCCGAGGTCGCGGTGCGGGTCCCGCGGGCCGAGCACGTGCCAGTCGACGATGACGTAGAGGCCGAGGGCGTTCGCCTGCGCGATGAGCCTGTGCACCAGGTCGGTGATCCGGCGGGGGTTGCGCTCGTAGCCGCCCTCGCGCACGTACACCGGCAGCCGGATCACGTCCGCCTTCCAGTCGCGGGCCAGCGCGTCCAGCGCCTCGCGGCGGAGGCAGCCCTGGTACCACTGCAGGCCGTGCGCGCTCATGCCGCGCAGCTGCACGGGGCGGCCGTGCTCGTTGCACAGCCGCACGCCGCAGACGCGCAGCCTGCCGTTGATCGCGACCGGACTGCCCGCGGGCGACCCGCCCGCGGGCGCGGCCCCGGATCGCGGGACGGCGCCCGTGAAACCGCGGCCGTGCGAGGGATGCGGGCTCACCTGGGGCTCGGAGAGCAGGACCGGTAGAAGCACGACAAGGGCCGCTCCCAGCGCGCCCAGACCGCGCCGGGTGCCGAGTCCTGCGACGCCGCGAGGGGAACGGCGGTCCCTGGGATGACCCAAGCCGACTCCGCCTTGACCTTCGGTCGCCTCGCCTTGTGGCACTCCTGGTCACCATTAAAACTCGGCGCAATCTTCCTCCCCGGCGCGGGGGCAGGCCGTACGCGGGCCGGTGGCCTGCGATTTCGTTGCCCGCAACCGTGCCGCCGCCCTCGCCCCGCGTGAGCGGGCGGGGCGAGGGCGGCGAGCGGTCAGGTCAGGAGCCGGGCCGGGGGTCGTCAGCGTCCGCGGGACGGGACGGGCGGCCGTCCGTCCACCTGGATTCGACGATCACCGTGTAGCCCTCCACCGTGCCCGGCCGGAAGACGGCGGGGTCGTCCGCGCCGCGCCGCACCGTGGTCGACACCGTCGCCAGCAGCGCCCCGGTGTTCGGGTCGAAGATGGCGCGCTCCATCGACGTTCCGCCGCCCCCCGGCGCGGTGCGGGGCGCCTCCAGCGCCACGCCCGGCCGTCCGATCGGGTCGGCGACCCGGCCCACCGCGCGCACGCCCGGGGTGTCGGCGAGCATCCTGATGAACGCCGCCCACACCTTCGGCGGCAGCGGCAGCTCCGACACCGCCAGGGTCGCCTCGACGATCTTCTGGCCGGGGCCGGTGGGCAGCCTGGAGTCGCGCCTGTCCCGCGGCGAGCCCTCGGACGGCCGCGGCGCCAGCAGCTTCTCCAGCTCCTTGGGGTCGGTGGGCAGGTTCTGCACCTCCTCCGCCGTCAGCGCCCGCCCGCTGGGCTGCAGGACGTAGCGGTCGGAGTTCTCGTTCCGGTCGCTGCGCGACTCCTTCCACTTGGTGGGCGCGGTGCGGTAGAGGTCCGGCAGCGCCCTGGGGTCCTGGCTGGAGGGGAACGTGCGCGGCGCCCCGGCGCGCCTCCACAGCGCCTCGTCTCGGGACGTCTGCGGCCGGGTCGGCAGGTCGCGCGTCCAGACGGCCGAGTCGTCGGCCCGGTCGCGGGCCCGCCACTGCCAGATCTCGTGGCACGGCTGGACGATGTAGTCGCCCGTCTCGGCCTTGACGGGTTCGGCGTGGCAGTTGCGGACGTGCGTCACCAGGTATCGGCCGTCGGCCTGCCGTTCGGCCTGGACGGCCGCGGCGAGCACCATTTCCCGGGGGCCGGGACCGCTCGGCCGGGTCGGCGCGGCGCCGCCGGAGCCGACGGCCGCGACGGCGACGGCGGCCGCCGCGGCGGCCGCGACCAGGCCGAGCCCGAGGCCGAGCGGGCGGCGCCCCCGCAGCCACCCGTTCCAGCGTCGGGCCTTTCGCGCCGGCGGCCGGTCGGCCGTCCGCGCCAGCTCCAGCAGGCGCTCCCGACCCGCGGCGGTCACCTGCCGCGATGGGCCGCCCTCGTCCAGCAGGGCGGCGACCAGCGTCGTCTCGTCCCGCATGTCATCCATGGAAGTGCTCCTCCGCGTGTGTGGGATCGGTCCCGCCCAGTGCCTCCCGCACCTTTCGTCGAGCCCGGT
Organism: Actinomadura viridilutea; assembly: GCA_003001795.1. Lineage (GTDB taxonomy): Bacteria > Actinomycetota > Actinomycetes > Streptosporangiales > Streptosporangiaceae > Spirillospora > Spirillospora viridilutea. Next base: position 175,962 of record PVNI01000013.1, read on the forward strand.
TCATCCGCGATCCGACGGTTCCCGGAGGGATCTCCAGCGCCTGTGCGACCTCCTCGTAGCGCAGCCCGCCGATGGCGACGAGGAGCAGCACGTCCCGGTCGCCCTCGGACAGCTCGGCGAGGGCCCCGGCCAGTTGCGGCCGGACGCCCTCGGCGGCCACCCGCGCGGCGACCCGGGACTCGTGCCCGTCGGCGCGCCACTCCGGCGCCATGCGGGCCAGCGCGGCGTAACGGCGGCGCTCGTCGCGCCGGTGCCGGCCGACCAGGTTGGTGGCCATCCCGTACAGCCAGGGGCGCACCGCCCCGCGCGCCGGGTCGAAGCGGTCGCGCTTGCGGAACGCGGCGCAGAACGTCTCGGCGGCGATGTCGTCGGCGACGTCCCTGCCGAGGCGGGCCGCCACGTAGCGGTAGATCTCCGGGAAGTACCGGTCGTAGATCACGGCGAATCGATCGGGCTCATGCCGGGACTGCTCGATCACCGCGGCGTCGTCGGTGGCGACGTCCGGTGGAGCGGTCATCCGTGGCTCCATTCCATATCCGGCCTTTCGAGGCGAACGGCGGTCACTCGGTACTCACCCGCATCAGGAGTTCTTCTTCACGACCGCCGCTCGCACGCCCACCGGCGCAGACCGAAGGTTTGCGTCGGTCGCTTTCTGACGTGAGAAGGCCGCCGTGCGCGGTGGCGCGCGGCGGCCTTCTGCGAGCGAACGCGGATCAGCGGACGTTGTACGCCCTGATGATCCGCTGGTCGATGGCGCTGCCGCCCGCGTCCTCGGCGGCGACGCGTATCGAGACCGCCTGGCCGGCGGCGGCCTTGGGCAGCGTCGCGGAGAACTTCCCGCCGCCCAAGGCCGTCACCTCGGCCCGACGCCAGGTCGCGCCGTCGTCCAGCGACGTCCACAGGCGCAGCCCGGTGACCTTCGCCGTGCCGCTTCCGGCCACCCGCGCGACCTGGAACGTGGCGGGGCCGCCCGTCGGCTGGTTGCGCAGGTCGAGGCCGAGGTCGTAGTCGACGGTCAGCAGCGGGACGGGCACGCCGGAGTGGCCCGCGGGCGCGGCGGAACGGAACCTCCACGTGGTGGACGTCCGCGTCGACACGGGAGTGAACGTCGAGGCGTCGGTGTCGTAGCGGATCTCGTACGTCGCCGACCGCGCGGGCACGTCGAACCGGCCGGCCCGCGCCTCGACCTCACCGATCTTCCGGCCGTCCGCGGTGACGGTGAGGCGGCGGGTCAGCGGGTCGTTGCCGTTCTCGTCCCAGTAGCCGCAGTCGAAGCCGTCCGGGCGCGTCTGCAGGTCGACGAAGGCGACGTTCAGCACACCGCGGGTGCGGGTCACCGGCTGAGGGAGGCATTCGCTCAGTGAGACGGCGTTGACGGAGACGGGCCCGGGGCGCAGGGGCTGGCGGCCCCACGTCTGCGTCGTGCGGCTGCCCGGCTCGCGCCGTTGAAGCGGAATCTGCTCGCCCCACCCGTTCAGCGCCTCGAAGAACGCCTCGTCCAACCACTCGACGCCGCGCCCGGCGGAGAGGTAGTCGGTGCGCGTCGTCCCGGGGGTCACCCTGCCGTCCGCCTCGAAGCCGAGGAAGCCCTCGGGGGTCACGCCGTAGCGCTTCTCGCTCATCGGCGTCTCGGTGTCCCCGTCGAACGCGGCGAACCGCTGGTCGACGCGGGCCATGCGCGCGCGGGACTCGGGCGTCACTATGTGCACGGGGTCGTCGGGCACCCGGTCGCCCATGGGTTCCTGCAGGTCGTAGACCTCCCCCGGCGCCGTCAGCCGGTAGATGCCGTAGGGGCGGAACTCACCGGTCTGCGCGGTGCCGGTGGGCTGAACGTAGACCTTCTCCTTTTGCGGCTGCCACGTGTAGACCACCTCGCCCCACATGTCCTGGTGGTTGCTGCGCACCTGCAGGGACGCGGCCATCTTGGTCTCGGTCGTACGGTCGGAGACCTTGGCTCCTATCTCTTTGGCGCCTGCCCCGTCCAGGACGACGGTCGTGTCGCGGTCGACCACGACTTCGGGGGTGCCCGCGAGAGCGGAACGAGGGGCTTCCGGGTTGTCGTCGGAGACCACGCCCATGACGCTGTAGCGGCCTGCGGGCACTCTGAGCCGCACCGTGCCGTCCTCACCCGTCGACGGGTAATCGTTGAACAGCGCGACGTCGTCCAGGTTGACCACGCTCGCGCCGGCGCTCATGTTCCCGTCCTGGGTGCCGGGCAGAGGCGTCGCCTTGACCGTCAGTTCGTGGCTGGGCGGCTCCACGTGGAACGTGACCGGTGTGCGGATGGTCGCGCCATCGGTCTTGGCGGTCACCTCGGCCGTGTAGAGCCCCGGCTTGCCGCCCAGCTTCGCCGCGTCCACCCGAAGGGTCGCGGACGCTTCCCCGCCCGCCGGGACGTCCACTTGGGCGGACGACAGCGACGCGGCGCCGTCCGCGGTGTTCCCCCGACGGTCGGTCACCCGCACGTCCAGGTCGAGCCGTACCGTGCTCGCCGAACGCGACGCCCAGCGCAGTTCGGTCTTGAGCGGGGCGTGCCCCGGGTAGGCGGAGGCGCCCAGGTGCGGCGCCGCCTGGAGCGAGACGACGGGTCCCGTGGTGGCGGCGGCGACGTCGAGACGCCCGGCGCCGCGTTCGAACGCGTCCCCGTCAACGGGTGCGGCGGAGCCGACCAGGGCGGACTTCAGCTGGGCGGGCGTCCACCCCGGGTGCTTCTGCAGCAGCAGTGCGGCCGCGCCCGCGACATGGGGCGTCGCCATGGACGTCCCGGACGCGGAGGTGTAATGCGTGTCCAGGGCGTCGCCCATCGACGTGCCCGCGGCCCGCGCGGCGACGATGTCGACGCCGGGGGCGACGATCTCCGGCTTGGCCGCGTACCGTCCGGTGCGCGGGCCGCGGCTGGAGAATTCGGCGAGGCGGTCTCGGCCATCCACGGCGCCCACCGTGAGCGCGGCGTCGGCGGAGCCCGGCGTTTCGATCAAGGAAATCCCGCCGGAGTTCCCGGCGGCCGCGACGAACAGGGCGCCGTACCGGTCGGTGAGCCGGTCCACCGCCTGCGCCAGGGGGTCCGTGCCGTCGGTGGGGTCGCCGCCGAGGCTCATCGTGACGACCTTGGCGCGCGGGGCGGCCCACTCCATTCCCGCGATGACGGACGACTCGGTGCCGAAGCCGTCGTCGCCGAGCACCTTGCCGACCAGCAGGCGCGCGTCCGGGGCGACGCCCCGCCGCTCCCCGTCCGAGGCGGCGCCGCTGCCCGCGACGATGGAGGCGACGTGCGTGCCGTGCCCGAGCCGGTCGACCGTGTCGGCGGCCTCGGAGAAGTTCGCGGTCTCGGCGACGCGGTCCTTGAGGTCGGGGTGGTCCGGATCCACTCCCGTGTCCAGGACGGCGACCGTGACGCCGCGCCCGGTGATCCCCGCCTGCCACGCGGCGGGCGCCCCGATCTGGCTCAGGTTGCGGTCGAGAGTCGCGGCCGACGCGGCCCGCGCGGCACCCGACGCGAGGGCGGGCGCAAGCGGGGCGGAACTCGCGCGGACCTTGCGGTCGAGCCAGATGCGGCGGATGTCGTTCGCCGCCTTGGCCCGGGTGCGGGGGGCCAGGGACGCGGCGAGACGCTCCGCGTCCTTCTTGGGCTGGCGGGCCGCGACCGCGCCGATGCTCGGCAGGGCGCGGGTCTCCCGGAGCGTCCCGCCGAGCGCCTTGCGCGGCCGCACGCCGCCCTCCCGCTGCACGATGAGCGGCAGCTCGCGGGTATGCGCGTCGTCGTACCCCTGCTGGATCAGCGTGGTGACGTCGAACAGGTCGGGGTCGAGGACGCGGCCGACCAGCGGGGCCACGTCCGCCGGGATCACCACCACGTGCCCGTCCGGACGGTACGAGGTGCGGAACGTCCGGTTGGCCCTGCCCTCGCCGGGCGTGGTCGTGACCATCGGCGGGCGGCCCTTGAGCGTGCGCACCCGGACGACGTCGCCGGTCAGGAGCGTCACCGTCCACGAGCGGCCCGGGGGCAGCGCCCCCGCGGCCGCCCCGCCCGTTGCGCCCGGTGGCTTCGCCGCGTCCGCCGCACCCGGGGGCGCGGCGACCACACCGGCGACGACGGCCGCGCCGAGCAGCGCGCGGCCGATGCGTCTGCCTCCCATGGGGCTCCTCTCTGAAGTCGTCCTCTCCCTTGATCACCCGAACCGGCGCACGCGCTTCACGGAGCTCTCAGGGGAAGATCCGGCTTCCTGCGGGCCGTCAGGAGGGGGCCGCTCGTCCTTCGGGCGGAGGCGCGCCTCGTCCCGGGTGGGGATTTCGGGTCCGAAGGGCCGATGGCGGGAACGGGAATAGGAGGCTCACACGTCCTGTTGATGTGAGCGTCAGCAAAGTTGAGTCGATCCGGCTCAAGTGATTTGACAATGATCTCCGCCGGGGGCACCCTGGCGGGACAGAGACGCGAACCCGGCCGCCGCCGCGTACTCAGGGGGGACGCGACCGGGGGCAGAGCAGTAGACGACGGAGGACGAAGAGACATGGGACGTGCGGTCGGTATCGACCTCGGGACGACCAACTCGGTCGTGGCGATCCTGGAGGGCGGGGAGCCCACGGTGATCGCCAACGCGGAGGGAGCGCGGACCACGCCGTCCGTCGTGGC
>PVNI01000014.1 GCA_003001795.1 Actinomadura viridilutea
TTCGCCGAGGTGCTGGGGCTAGAGCGGGTCGGGGTCGACGACGGGTTCTTCGATCTGGGCGGGGACTCGATCATCGCGATCCAACTGGTGGCGCGTGCGCGCCGGGCCGGGCTGGTGATCACGCCACGCGAGGTCTTCCAGCACCAGACCGTCGAACGCCTCGCGGCCATCGCCCGACCGGTCACCGACGACGACACGGTCGAGAACGAGCCGCCGGGCACCGGCACCGGCGTCGTGCCCGCCACCCCGATCATGCGGTGGTTCCAGGAGCTCACCGGCCCCACCGACGACTACAGCCAGCGGATGCTGCTCCGCGTACCGCCGGGGCTCGGCACGGCGCCCCTGACGGCCGCCGTGCGAACCCTTCTCGACCACCACGACATGCTCAGGCTGCGCGTCGACCGCAGCGGGCCCGAGGCGGTCTTCGAGGTCGCGGAGCCAGGCACGGTGGACGCCGCCGCGCTCGTCCGCCGCGTGGACGTGTCCGGCGCGGCGGACCTGCGCCCCGTCCTCGCCGAGGAGGCCGCCGCGGCCCGCGCCGGCCTCGACCCCGAAGCCGGGATCATGATGCGCCTGGTGTGGTTCGACGCGGGCCCCGGGCGATCCGGGCGGCTGCTGCTGACCGTCCACCACCTGGCGGTCGACGCCGTCTCCTGGCGGATCCTGCTGCTGGACCTGGTGACGGCCCTCACCGGCGGCGGCGCGCTCGACCCGGTCGGCACGTCCTACCGCCGCTGGGCGCAACGCCTGGTCGCCGAGGCCGCCGAACCCGCCCGCACCGCCGAGCTGCCGCTGTGGACCGACATCCTCGCCACGCCCGACCCCGTGCTCGGCCGCCGTCCCCTCGACCCCGCCGTCGACGCGTTCGGCACGGCCGGCCATCTCACCGTGGACCTGCCCGCCGACGTCACGGGGCCGCTGCTCACCGACGTGCCCGCCGCCTTCCACGCCCGCGTCAACGACGTGCTGCTCACCGCGCTCGCCCTCGCCCTGGCCGAGTGGCGGCGCGAACGCGGCGGCGCCGACGACACCGCCGTGCTCGTCGACCTGGAAGGACACGGCCGGGAGGAGATCGTCCCCGGCGTGGACCTGACCCGCACGGTCGGCTGGTTCACCACGATCCACCCCGTCCGCCTGGACCCGGGGGCCGTCGACCCGGCCGAGATCCGCGCGGGCGGCCCGGCCCTCGGCACCGCGCTGAAGAAGGTCAAGGAGCAGCTCCGCGAGATCCCCGACAACGGCATCGGCTACGGCCTGCTGCGCCACCTCAACCCGTCCACCGCCGAGCGGCTCGCCGCGCACCGCGCCCCGCAGGTCGCGTTCAACTACCTCGGCCGGGCGCCCGCCCCCGAGGCGTCCGACTGGGCGCCCGCCGGGCGGGACGAGACCGACGCGCTGGGCGACGCCCAGAACCCCCGCCTCGGCCTCGTCCACGCCATCGAGGTGAACGCGCACACCCGGGACCTCCCGGGCGGCCCCGAGCTGAGCGCCACCTGGACGTGGGCGGGCGGCCTGTTCGACCGGCACGAGATCGCCGACCTCGCCGACCGGTGGCGTGCGGCCCTGCGCGGCCTGGTCGCGCACGTCGTCGAGGGGGCGCGGCACGGCCCGGTCGGCGGGCTCACCCCGTCCGACCTGCCGCTGGTGTCGATGAGCCAGGAGGAGATCGACGAGCTGGCCGCCGAGCTGGACGCGGAGGACGAGGCGTGGGGACCGCAGTGAAGTCGCAGCTCGAGGACGTCTGGCCGCTGTCGCCGCTGCAGCAGGGACTGTTCTTCCACGCGCTGTACGACTCCGGCCGAGGGGACGTCTACACGGCGCAGATCGCGCTCGACCTGGTGGGACCGCTCGACGCCGGCGCGCTGCGGGCCGCCGCCGAGACGCTGCTGCGGCGCCACGCCAACCTGCGCGCCGGGTTCCGGCAGCGCAAGGACGGCGGCGCCGTGCAGATCGTGCACCGGCGGGTCCGGCTCCCCTGGCACGAGGCCGACCTGTCCGCGCTTGCGCCCGAGCACCGGGAGGCCGAGGCCAGGGCCCTCGCCGAGGCCGAGCGGCTGCGCCCGTTCGACCTGGCCAGGCCGCCGCTGCTGCGTTTCCTGCTCATCCGGCTCGCCCCGGACCGGCACCGGCTCGTGTTCACCAACCACCACATCCTGCTGGACGGGTGGTCCACCCCGGTGCTGCAGACCGAGCTGTTCGCGCTGTACCTGGCGCGAGGGGACGACGCGGGCATGCCCCGCCCGACCCCGTACCGCGACTACCTGGCCTGGCTCGCCCGGCAGGACCGCGGCGCGGCCGAGGAGGCGTGGCGGCGCGCCCTCGACGGAGTGGACGAGCCCACCCTCGTCGCACCTGACGCGGGCGACGACCCCGGCGCGGCGCCCCCCGACCGGGTGCGGCGCCTGCTGTCCGAAGACCTCACGGCCGCGCTGTCCGCGCGCGCCCGCGCGCACGCCGTCACCCTCGGCACCGTGCTGCAGCTCGCGTGGGGCGTGCTGCTGGGACGCCTGACGGGCCGCGCGGACGTGGTGTTCGGCGCGGCGGTGTCCGGCCGTCCCCCCGAACTCCCCGGCGTCGAGCAGATGATCGGGCTGTTCATCAACACGCTGCCCGTCCGCGTGCGACTCCGCCCGGGCGACACGGCGGCGAACGCGCTCACCCGGTTGCAGGACGAGCAGACCCGCCTGATGGCCCACCACCACCTGGGCCTGACCGACATTCAGCGCCTCACCGGCGTCGCGCCCCTGTTCGACACGATGACGGTGCTGGAGAACTACCCCTCCGACCCGGCCGCGGCGGGCACCGACCTGGGCGGGCTCACGCTGGAGACCGTGGACGGCTACGACGCCACCCACTACCCCCTCGCTCTCGCCGCCGTCCCGGGGCGGCGCCTGTCGCTGAGACTCGACTACCGCGCAGCCCTCTTCTCCGCCGACGACGCCGCCCGCATCATGGACGGGCTCGAGCGCGTCCTGGAGGCGATCGCCCACCGGCCCGACACGCCCGTGGCGCGCGTCGACGTCCTCGACGGCGCCGGCCGGGCCCGCGTCCTGCGGCACTGGCAGGGCGCCGTCACCGGACGCCCCCAGGAGACCGTCACCGGCCGGTTCGCGCGCCGCGCCGCCCACCACCCGGACGCCACCGCCGTCCGGTCGGCCGACTCCGGGGAGGCGCTCACGTACGCGGAGCTGGACGCCCGCGCCAACCGGCTCGCGCACCGCCTCATCGGCCTGGGCGTGCGCCGGGAGACACGGGTGGCGATGCTGCTCGAACGGTCCGTCGACGTGGTCGTGGCGACCCTGGCGGTGCTGAAGGCGGGCGGCGTGTGCGCGCCGATCCACCACGCGTACCCCCGCCGGCGCGTGGCCTGGGCGGTGCGGGAGGTCCGCGCGCCCGTCCTGCTCGTCAACACGCCGATGAAGGACCGCGCGGCCGACCTGGACGTGCCCGCCCGCGTCCTCGTCGTGGACGACGACCCCGAGCTGGCCGCGCAGCCCGGCACCGACCCCGGCGTCCCCGTCCACCCCGAGCAGCTGGCGTTCGTGCTGTTCACCTCCGGCTCCACGGGCGACCCCAAGGGCGTCATGCAGCGGCACCGCGACGTCGTGGACCTGGCCACCGACGCCCTGCTGCGCACCCCGGCCCACGAACGCGTGCTCGTCCACTCCCCGCACGCCTTCGACGCGTCCGTCTACGAGATGTTCGCCCCGCTGCTGAACGGCGGGACGTGCGTCGTCGCGCCGCCCGGCCGTCTCGACGGCGAGACGCTGGAACGCCTCGTCGCCGCCGGGGACGTCACCGGGCTGTTCCTCACCACCACCCTGTTCAACCTGATCGCCGAGGAGCGTCCGCACGCGTTCGCGCGCCTGCGGCAGGTGCTCACCGGAGGCGAGGCGGGCTCCCCGGCGGCCATGCGCAGGGTGCTGGCGGCCTGCCCGGACACCGACGTCGCCAACGTGTACGGGCCGACCGAGGCGACCACCTTCACCACGTTCGCCGACATGCGCCGCGCCCTCGCCGACCCGGACGAGACCACGGCGCCCCTCGGCCGCCCGTTGGACGACATGCGGCTGTACGTGCTGGACGCCGGGCTGCGGCCCGTGCCGCCGGGCGTGCCGGGCGAGGCGTACATCGCGGGCGCGGGGGTCGGCCGCGGCTACCTGGACCGTCCCGCGCTCACCGCCGAGCGCTTCGTCGCCGACCCGTTCGGCGCGCCCGGCGACCGCATGTACCGCACCGGGGACCTGGTGCGGTGGCGCCCGGACGGCGTCCTCGAATACCTCGACCGGGTCGACCTGCAGGTCAAGGTGCGCGGGTTCCGCGTCGAACCCGGCGAGATCGAGGCCGCCGTCGCCGCCCATCCCGCGGTCGCCAACGTCGCCGTCCTCGCCCGCGCCGACGCCGCCGGCGTGAAACGCCTGGTCGCCTACGTGGTCCCCCGGGAGGACGTGGACGAGGCGGAGCTGCGGCGGCACGCGGCGGAACGGCTGCCGGAATACATGGTTCCGGCGGCGTTCGTCCTGCTGGACGGCCTGCCCACCACCCCCAACGGCAAGCTGGACCGCGACGCGCTGCCCGCCCCCGACTACGAAGCCGCCGCCGAGGGCCGCGCCCCCCGGACCCCGGAGGAGGAAGTGCTGTGCGGGGCGTTCGCCCGAGTGCTGGGCCTGGAACGGGTCGGCGCGGACGTCGGCTTCTTCGATCTCGGCGGCGACAGCATCACCGCGCTGAAAGTCGTCACGCTGGCCCGGCAGGCGGGGCTCGAGCTGACGCCCCGGGACGTGTTCACCCACCGGACCGCCGAGGCGATCGCCCGCCACCTCGGCGACGGCACCGACCGGCTCGGATTGGAGGTGCTGCTGCCGCTGCGCGCCGGCGGGTCCCGGCCGCCGCTGTTCCTCGTCCACCCCGCCGGGGGCCTGGCCTGGAGCTACCTGCGCCTGGCCCGGCACCTGGGCCCCGACCAGCCCCTCTACGGGCTCCAGGCCCGCGCGTTCACGCGGGCTGAGCTGCCCGAGTCGGTGGAGGAGATGGCCGCGGACTACCTGGAGCAGATTCGCGCGGTGCAGCCGTCCGGGCCGTACCACCTGGGCGGGTGGTCGCTGGGCGGGCTGGTCGCCTACGAGATGGCGTGCCGCCTCCAGGCCGCGGGGGAGCGGGTCGCGTTCCTGACGCTGATCGACGCCTACCACGGGCAGGACCTGGGGGCGGGACGCCGCGACGTCCTGCCCGAGCTGCTGCAGGGCATCGGCGTGGACGTCCGCGAGGTCGCCCCCGACGGCCGCCCCGACATCGACAAGATCATGGCGCTGCTGGCCGACCGCGGCGACGCCCTCGCCGCGCTCGACGCGGACGACCTGGTCAACGTCTACCGCAACTACGAGAACGGGGTGCGGCAGGCCGAGGCGTACCGGCCGGGGCGCTTCCGCGGCGACGTCGTCTTCTTCACCGCCCGCAGGGGGCGCGCCGGCCTGCCGACCGCGGCCGACAACTGGGGGCCGCTGGTCGACGGCCGCGTCCTCGACCATCCCGTCGACGCCGAGCACCACGAGCTGCTGGAGCCCCGGCCGGCCGCCGAGATCGGCGCGGTGCTGGCCGCCCGCCTCGCCGCCGTCCACGCCGGGCGGCGGCGCGCACCACGATGGGAGAGCAGATGACCAACCCCTTCGAGGACCCCGACGGCGCCTACCTCGTCCTGGTCAACCACGAGGGGCAGTACTCGCTGTGGCCGTCGTTCGCCGAGGTCCCCGCCGGATGGACGGTCGCCAAGACCGAGGACACCCGGCAGGCGTGCCTGGACTACATCGCCGAGCACTGGACCGACATGCGGCCGAAGAGCCTGATCGAGGCGATGGGCGACTAGCCCGCCGGCCGCCGCCGTGCCATCCTCGCGGGGACCCGACCCCGGCCGAGCACGAGGAGTTGATCACGTGTCGTGGTTCCGCTGCGTCGAGACGCGCCCATGGGCGTCGCTGCGGCTGTTCTGCTTCCCGCACGCGGGCGGGTCGGCGGTGTTCTACCGCGCGTGGGCCGCGCGGATCGGCCGGGCCGTCGAGGTGCACGCGGTGCAGTACCCCGGACGCGCCGACCGCCTGGCCGACCCGCTCGTCGACGACGCGCACCGGCTCGCCGCGATGATCGCCGGGGCGATGGCGCCGCTGCTGGACCGGCCCGCCGCGCTGTTCGGGCACAGCATGGGCGCGGTCGTGGCGTACGAGACGGCGCGGCTGCTGCAGGAACGCGGCACGCCGCCCGTGCACCTGTTCGCGTCCGGCACGCGCGCCCCGCACGACCGCGACGACGACCGCGTCGCCCACCTGGACGACGACGGCCTGGTCGCCGAGATGGTCGCCCTCGGCGGCTCGGACGCCGAGGCCCTGCGCGACCCCGAGCTGCGCGAGCTGGTGCTGCCGTACGTGCGCAACGACTTCCGGCTGATCGAGGAGTACGCGCACCGTCCCGGTCCGCGGCTCGCCGTCCCCGTGACGGTGCTGGTCGGGGACGCCGACCCCCGCGTCACGCCCGAGCAGGCGGCCCGGTGGACCGAGGTGACCGACGGCGCGTTCCGGCTGGAGGTGCTGCCGGGCGACCACTTCTATCTCGTCCCGCAGCAGTCGAAGGTGATCGCGCAGGTGCAGCGCGACCTCGCGGTACCAGCGGGCCCCTGATCCCCGCCGCCTCGCGAGGGCGGGGACCAGGGGCCCTGGGAACCGGTCAGCGCACCCGGATCAGCGCACCCGGATCAGTACACCTCGACGCCGTAGGCGCTCAGCGCCTCCGTCACCGGCTGGAAGAAGGTCGTGCCGCCCGACGAGCAGTTGCCGCTGCCGCCGGACGTCAGACCGAGGGCGGTCGACCCGGAGAACAGCGAGCCGCCGCTGTCGCCCGGCTCGGCGCACACCGTCGTGCGGATCAGCCCCGACACGGTGCCCTCGGGGTAGACGACGGTCTGGTTGACCGCCGTGACCTCGCCCTCGTGCACGCCCGTCGTGCTGCCGCTGCGGGTGACGCGCTGGCCCACCGTGGCCTCGCCGGCCCGCGTGATGTCCTGCGTGCCGCCGTAGAGGCTCACGGTGCCCTGCGTGTCGGAGGGGGTGCCGGTGTACTTGACGATCCCGTAGTCGTTGCCGGGGAAGCTGCTGCCCACGGTGTCGCCGAGCTTGTTGCTGAGCCCGGAGTCGGAGTACCACGAGCTGCCGACCTCGGTGCAGTGCCCGGCCGTCAGGAAGTAGTACTCCGAGCCGCGGCGCACGTTGAAGCCGAGCGAGCAGCGGCCGCCGTTGGTGTAGATGGCCTCGCCGCCCTTGGTGAACAGGTGGAACTCGCCGTCGACGCGCTCGGTGCGCACCGCCGCGCCGTGCTCGGCGGCCTCCTTCTTCACCTTCTCCAGCCGCTCGCCGGTGACCGTGCTGTCCATGGTCAGCACGACCTGGTTCGCGGCGGGGTCCACGGCCCACGCGGTGCCGGGGACGGCGGCGTCGCGCTTGAGCTCGGACATGATCTTCTTGAGGTCCTCGCCGCTGCGCGACACGGTCTTGGCCCGCGCCCCGGCGGCGCGCACGGTCTCGGCCGCGTCCGCGTCGGTGACCGTCACGGTCAGCCGGCCGGTGGCCCGGTCGATGTAGGCGCCCGCGGTGCGCGCGCCCAGCGTCTCGGTCAGCGCCCGGGCGGTGGCGGCCAGCTGAGAGTGGGTCGCCGCCGTGGCCGAGGTCGCGGTGGCGCCGGCCGGCGCGGCGTGCGAGGCCGGAGCCGCCACGAGGGCGGACGCCGCGAGCGCGGCGGCCGTCCCGGCGACGGCGGTTCCCCAGTAGCGGGGGTGACGAATCTTCACAGAGCCTCCAGTGGGGATTGGGCGCGCCCCTGTGGCGCGCCGGAGGTCACCGGACATGGTGAAAGACCTGCAAACTCTGTGAAAAGGTGAAAGAGTGTCCAATATCTGACGAATCATTGGCAGATTCGTCGGGGAGCGCTGGTCCTCACGCTCCTGTACGGCGGGGCGCCGCCGAGCGGACCAACCGACGGCGGCTCCTCGCCGGCCCGCTCGGCCCGGCGGCCGACGGCGGCGTCAGCGCGTGACGAGCCCCTCGCGGTGGGCCACCGCGGCGGCCTGGGTGCGGCTGGCGACGCCCAGCTTGGCGAGGATGTTGGAGACGTGGACGCTGGCCGTCTTCGGGGAGATGAACAGGGCCTCGGCGATCTGCCGGTTGTTGCGGCCCTCGGCGACCAGGCGGAGGACCTCCCGTTCGCGGGCGGTGAGCGCGCCGAGCGGCCCCGCGGCCGCGGCGGCGGACGCGGCGGCCAGGCGGGCCCGGACGCCCAGGTCGCGGAGCGCGTGCAGCAGGGGCCGGGCGCCGAGACGTTCGGCGGCCGCGACGCCGCGGCGCCACTGCGCCGCGGCCTCGTCGCGGTCGCCCTTCTCGGCGAGGGCCTCGGCCAGGCGCCAGCGGGACCGGGCGACCTCGTAGACGAAGCCGCCGCCGGGCGCGCCGTACTCGAACGCGGTGACCGTCCGGCGCCACAGCTCCGGGTCGTTGGCGCCGCGGGCCCGCGCGTGCTCGGCCTCGGCGCGGGCGAGCCAGGCGTGGCCCTCCACGCCGAGCCACGCCCGGGGGAGGCCGTCCAGCGTGGTGGAGGCGGCGGTCCGGGCGCGCGCGAGCAGATCGTCGGCGGCGCCCGAGGAGGAGCCGAGGTCGGCGTGGGCCCATAGACCGGTGGCGGCGATGCGGATGGCCGAGGCGTCCCCCGGGGCCAGCACGTCCAGCACGGCGGTGACGTGGTCCAGCGCGGCGTCCGGATCGCCGTTCCACAGCGCGCGCTCGGCCGCCAGCCCGCGGGATATATAGGTGAGCAGGTCGTCCTGGCCCCACAGCGGCTCGATCCAGCGCAGCCGTTCGGCGGCGGCGTCGCTGCCCTGCGCGACCTCCAGGAACAGCGCGTACGCCGACACCTGCGCCTCGGCGGGGCGGGCGACGCGGATGCCGAAGTCGGCGGCCAGGCGGGCCGCGTGCTCCCACTCCCCGGCGGTGTAGTGGATCAGATAGCGCAGGAAGCGCAGGTTCACCCCGTAGGTGGACCAGCCGAGGCCGTTGTCGAGGGTGAAGCGCACGGCCTGCTCGGCGACCTCGGCGGCGCCCGCCAGGTCGCCGCGGTCGAACACGGCCCGGGCGTGGTGGAACGCCGCCCGCAGCGCCACCGCGAAGTTGCCCGCGTCCACGGCCAGATCGCGGGCGCGCGCGAACAGGTCCCGCGTCTCCAGGCCGGCCTCGCGTTCCTCGCGGTACACCCCCAGCGTCACCAGGGCGCTGGCCTCGGCGTCGGCGGCGCCGGCGGCGCGGGCGGCGGCGACGGCCTCCTCGGCGAGGGCGGGCAGGTCGTCGCCGTGCCTGCGCTCCATCGGACCGCCGTGCACCCTGGGCAGCAGCGACCGGACGTAGGTTGCCAGCGCGGCGGCCCGCTCCGGGGTGGGCGGGTCGGCGGGCAGCATGTCGACGGCCTCGCGCGCGATGTCGGCGGCCTCGGCGTTCATGTCGAGGTCGCCGAGGTAGTACGCCAGCTGCTCGCGCAGCAGCGCGCCGAGGCGCACGTCGCCGGGGTCGGCCGCCTCCAGCAGCCGACGCAGCCGGGAGATGGCCCGCCGCACCTCGCCGCACCGCCCGCACGCGCGCACCGCGGCCAACGCCAGGTCGACGCGGGTGCAGCCGGACGCGGTCTCGGGGTCGGGCACGGCCTCCCACAGCGACAGCGCGCGGTCGTAGTGCTCCAGCGCCTCGGCGGGGGCGCCCATCCGTTCGGCCTCGCGTCCCGCCCGCACGGACGCGGCGAACGCCACCGGCAGGTCGTGCGCGGCCAGGCTGTGGTAGGCGAGCTCGGCGGCCGGCCCCGACCGGTCGGCCAGCAGGGCGGCGAACGCGGCGTGCAGGCGGGTCCGCTCGCCCGGCAGCAGGTCGGCGTACACGGCCTCGCGCAGCAGCGCGTGCCGGAAGACGTAGCCGTCCCCGTCGGGCAGCAGCTGCCGGTGCGAGACGACCTCCCGCAGGGCCGCCCCGACCGCGGCCTCCTCCAGCCCGGACACCCGGCGGACGAGCTCGTCGCCCACCCGGCGCCCGGCCACCGCCGCCGCCCGCACCACGCGCTGCGCGTCGTCGCCGAGGCGCTCGAGCCGGGCGAGCAGCAGGTCGGCGAGCCCGGCGGGCAGGTCCTCGCCGGTGGCGGCCGCCGCGTACAGCTCCGCGGCGTAGAAGGGGTTGCCCTCCGAGCGGGCGTGCACCCGTTCGGCCAGCTCGGGGGAGAGGTCCTCGCCCTCGGACAGCGCGGCGAGATACTCGGCGGTCTCGTCGGGGGCGAACGGGCGCAGCTCGACGGCCGACACGTCCGGCACGCGCAGCAGCTCGGCGATCACCGGGCGCATCGGGTGGCGCCGGTGCAGGTCGTCGGATCTGTACGTGCCGACCAGGCAGACCCGCTCCCGCTGCAGCACCCGGCTGAGGAACGTCAGCAGGTGGCGGGTCGACGTGTCCGCCCAGTGCAGGTCCTCCAGCACGAGCAGCACCGGACGGGTGCTCCCCAGCTCCCCGAGCAGCCCGAGCGCGGCGCCGAAGAGCCGCTGCTGATCCAGCTCGGAGGCGTCGCCGCGGCCGCCGTCGCCGTCCGGCAGCAGCCGCCGCAGCACAGGCCGGGACTCGAGGGCCGCGCGCACCGCCTCGCCTTGCCGGGGGTCGCGGACGCCCCGCCACAGCGCGTCGGCGAGCGGCAGGTACGGCATGCTCTCGCCGAGCTCGGCGCACTGCCCGACCAGGACGGCGCAGCCGCGCTCGCGCGCGATGCCGGCCAGCGCGGTCACCAGGTGCGTCTTGCCGATCCCGGCGTCCCCGCTCACCAGCACCGTCGCGGCGCTCTCGGCGGCGGCCCGGTCCAGCGCGGCGGTCAGCGCGGCCAGTTCGGCCCGCCTGCCGATCAGCACGTCCTCCCGCCGGTCCTCCGCCACACCGCGAGTATCGCACCGGGCAACGGGTGCCCGGGCCCGCTTGCGACGGCCCGGACGTCAGCTCGTCAACGCCGCGGCCGGCTCGGATTCGCGGGCCTGGGCGGGCACGGCGGGCTCGGCGCGCCGCTCGGGCCCGGCGCCGCGGCGGCGCTCGGGCTCCGCGTCCGGGAGGAGCCGGGCGTAGGCGCGCAGGGTCTCGGCGGCGATGCGCTCCCAGGAGTACCGGGAGTGGGCGCGGTCGGCGGCGGCGATGGCGAACGCGTGCCGGGTGGTCTCCTCGGCCAGCAGCCGCCGCACCGCGCGGCCGATCTCCACCGGGCGTTCGGCGGGCACGTGCAGGCCGGTGATGTGGTCCAGGACGCTGTCGGCGTTGCCGCCGACCGGGGTCGTCACCACGGGGACGCCGCAGGCCATCGCCTCCAGCGCCGCCCGCGGCTCGGGCCGGTCGGGCGACAGGCACAGCGCAAGCCGGGCGGTGCGCAGCAGCTTGGGCAGGGACCGGCGGGGCATCCGGCCCATGAAGATCACCCGGTCGGCGACGTGCAGCCGCTTGGCCAGCATCCGCAGCCGGTGCGCGGCCGGGTCGTGCTCCAGCTCCCGGCGGGCCGGGCCGCCCGCGACGGCCAGCTCCGCGCCGGGCACGTTGACCAGCGTGCGGATCGCGGTGGCCACGCCGCCGTCGGCGAGGTCGCGGCACACGGTCACCAGGCGGGACCGGTCGCCGTGCGGCAGCGTCGGGCCGGCCTGGCTGAAGTGCTCGCCGTCCACCCCGTACGGGATGACGCCGATCTTGGGGCGGGGGACGCCGAGGCGCACCAGCGCGTCCGCCTCCTGCTCGCTGCCGGCCAGCACGGCGTCCGCGCCGCGGCCCAGCGCGGCCTCCAGCCGGACGCGGGCGGGGTGCACCGGACGTCCGGCGCGGCGCTCGACGGTGCCGAGCCCGTGGTAGCTCTGCACGAACGGAACGCCCAGCTCCCTGGCCACCGCGCAGGCCGCCAGCCCCTCGATCCAGCCGTGGGCGTGCACCACGTCGGGACGCCCGGCGCCCGACCAGCGGCGCCGCAGCCCGTCGGCCATGTCGCGGACGTGCCGCACCAGGTCGTGCTCGGCCAGCGGGCGCGGCGGCCCGGCGTCGAGCAGCCGCAGCGCGGCGCCCGGTCCCAGCCGCGTCCGCTCGCGTGCCGCGTCGTCGTAGCGGCGCGCGTACACCGTCACGTGGTTCCGCCGGTCGCCGTCGCGCACCGGCCGCGCCAGGGCGCAGGCCAGCTCGCGGACCACCGACGCCTGGGGGTGCTCCCCGCTGAGGGCGGACATCGAGACCAACGCGATGTTCAGGGAGCAGTTCATGACACAGACCTCCGAAAGTGCTGCAGGCGCAAATCTGGAGGTATCTGCGTCTTAGACACCCGCTCGACGTGATCCCTTTCCGGCGCGCCCAGGGATCAAACCTCCGAACCGTGCGACACCCGGAACGGCGTACATGAGCGACGTGTGGGGACAGTGGTGCCGCCGTGACCGAAATTTTGCGGCGCATGCCCTCTGACCTGGCGTTGGACGGTCAAAGCATGGGAGATCGGCGGCAATACTGGGTCACCGTGTGTGCAGACCTTCTGTGGTATGTGGCGTACGGCTCCAACCTGGCGCGCGACCGGTTCGCCTGCTATCTCTCCGGCGGACGTCCCGAGGGAGCCATGCGCCACTACAACGGCTGCCGCGACCCACGGCCCGCGCGCGCCGAGCACCCGACGATGCTGCCCGGCGGCGTCTACTTCGCCTTCAACTCCCTGACCTGGGGCGGCGGCATGGCGTTCTACGACCCCGAGCTGCCGGGGCGCACGGCCGCCCGCGCCTACCTGGTGACGCGCGAGCAGTTCTGCGACGTGCTGGCGCAGGAGATGCGCCGCGAGGCGGGCGAGGACGCCGACCTGTCCGTCGCGCTCGCCACCGGGCGGCAGCGGCTCGGCCCCGGGCACTATGAGACGGTCCTGAAGGTCGGCGAGCGGGACGGGTATCCGATGCTGACCTTCACCGCACCGCACGGAGTGGGACGGGCGGTGCTCAACGCCCCGTCCGTCCCGTACCTGACCATGCTGGCGCGCGGCCTGCGCGACGCCCACGGCTGGAAGAGCGGCCAGATCGCCGCCTACCTGCGCGCCTGCCCGGGGGCCCGCGACGTCTGGTCCGAACCGGCGATCGCCGCCCTGCTGCGTCGCGGCGCGGCCGCCGCCGCGTCCGCGTTCTCGGCCTTCCGGCCGGGTCCGGGTCTCCCGCTGGAGCCCGCCGCCGGATAGCGTCGTCGCCATGAACGTCGGCGACGTGGTGGACGACTTCGAGCTCCCCGACGAGACCGGACGGCTCCGCAGCCTCAGCGGCCTGCTGGCGGACGGCCCCGTCGTGCTGTTCTTCTATCCGGCCGCGATGACCGCGGGCTGCACGGCCGAGGCGTGCCGCTTCCGCGACGTGGCCGCCGAGTTCGCCGCCCTCGGCGCGCAACCGGTCGGCATCAGCGGTGACCCGGTGGACAAGCAGAAGGCGTTCGCCGACAAGCACTCCCTCGGCTACCCCCTGCTGTCGGACGCGGACGGGACCGTGCGGACCCGCTTCGGCGTCAAGCGCGGCGCCCTGGCGCTGACGCCCACCAAGCGGCAGACCTTCGTGATCGACACGGACCGCCGCATCCTGGAGATCGTCAAGAGCGAGATCCGCATGAACGTCCACGCCGACCGCGCCCTCGACGCCCTCCGCCGCCGCGCCGCGTCCGCCTGACCCGCCCCTGAGCGCGCGGCACCAGCGGACGCCCATGGTCGAACGCCCCGGGCAGTGAACGACCTCCTGCCAGTCGCCCAGGCGGCACACCCGCGCCAGGTCGCGGGTCGCGCGTGGTGTGACGTCGCCATGTTCGCGTCCATTGCGCGGGCCGCCGCGTCCGCGTGATTGGGGGCGGGCACGCCGGGCTGTGGGGAATCTCCCGTCGGCGGCCGTCGCGAGCGGCTCGGACCGGCGCGCCCGTCCGGGTGCGGGGCGTGCGAAGTCATGTGACGTCGCACATGTTCGCTTCCATTGCGACAGCCGTTGGCAGGTGCTGCCGCGTGTGGCGTGGGGCCGCGAGGGTGCGGTGACCGGCAGGGAGCAGTTCTGTCGCCACGAGGCAGGATCGTGCGTCACCGGGGTCAGACGTGCGGAGTGGCGAGCGGGCGATGTTCTTCTGGTGCTACCTGCGATGGTCGTTTTGGGGCGGGTGAGGGGGAGCGTCCGGCTGGGCTTGAGCCGTGGGGGCCGTGCTGTCCGTATGGGGGAGCGGACCTGATCGTGAGTGAACGGTCGGCGCACCGTTTCGGGGGCTTTATGTGACCCGCGCAACGTGATCGGCGCAACTTCGGGTCAGGGGGATCTTCCCGCTGAGACGCCCCCGTCGGCTCCGGCATTTCACTACGATCAGCCGATATCAGGACCGGTACGACATGTCGCATATGTACTGTTCGTATCGTTTTCGACAGTCTCTTTGATCCGGCCGGTCCGCCGGACATTCGCCATAAAAGGGGAGAGAACGCGAGCTATGCCTGACTCGTTGGAGTGGGGCTCGGTCATCGCCGCCGCGGTGATCATGGTGGTCGCCGTCGTGATCGCGGTCGTCCTGCGCATACTGTCGGGACGGCTGGCCCGGCGGGCCAGGGACACCCGGTGGGCCTGGGACGACCTGGTCGCCCGGCTGCTGCACGACCTGGCGCTGCCGCTGGCGCTGCTGTGCGGCGCGTGGCTGGCGGCCAACGTGCTGCGCCTCACTCCCCGCACGCTGGACATCACCGGCCGGGTGCTGGCCGCGGTGACCGTGATGCTCGTCGCGTTCGCGCTGGCCCGGATGGGCGCGGGCATCGTCGCGTCGACCGCCCTCGGCCGCCAGAACTCGGGCGCCAGCGCGACGATCTTCGCCAACATCACCCGCACGGTGGTGATCGGCGTCGGCCTGCTGGTGATGCTGCAGACCCTCGGCGTGTCGATCGCGCCGGTGCTCGGCGCCCTGGGCGTCGGCGGTCTGGCCGTGGCGCTGGCGCTGCAGGACACCCTGGCCAACCTGTTCGCGGGCGTGCACGTGCTGGCCTCCAAGACGATCGAGCCGGGCGACTACATCAAACTCAGCACCGGCCAGGAGGGCTACGTCGTCGACATCAACTGGCGCAACACCTCGATCCGCACCCTGTCGGACAACATCGAGGTCATCCCGAACCAGCGGTTCTCCGACACGATCCTGACCAACTACCACCGGCCGGCCCAGGAGATGTCGCTGATCATCCCGTGCCGCGTCGCCCCCGACAGCGACCTGGACAAGGTGGAGCAGGTGGTGATCGAGGTCGGCCAGGAGGTGATGGCCGAGGACGAGGGCGGTGTGAAGGACGCCCAGACGCTGGTGCGCTTCCACACCTTCGCCGAGTCCAGCATCGACTTCAACGTGATCCTGCGGATCAACGAGTTCGGCGAGCAGTTCCGCATCAAGAGCGAGTTCCTCAAGCGGCTGCACCGCCGCTTCCGGGACGAGGGCATCGAGATCCCCCTCCCCATGCGCCGCCTCGTCGTCGACGGCGACCAGCCCGCCCATCTGCTCAGCTGACCGCGGCGGGGCCCGTCGGGGGCACCGTCAGGTGGCGGCGGCCTCCTCGAACCAGGCGAGGTACTCGGCCAGGCCGAACATCTGCGCGGTGTCGATCGCCGAGGGGCGCCCGGCGTGCGGGTCGGCGCCCGCGTCGAGCAGGGCCCGCACCACCTCCGGGTCCTGCTTGAACACCATCCCCGCCAGCGGGCGCTGGCCGCGGTCGTTGGCCCGGTCCGGATCGGCGCCGCGGGCCGCCAGGGCGCGGACCGTCTCGGCGTGGCCATGGCAGGCGGCCAGCATGAGCAGCGTGTCGCCCTTGTCGTCGGTGAGGTTCACCGGCGCCCCGGCGTCGACGTGCGCGGCCAGCTCCTCGGTCCGCCCCGCGCGCGCCAGCTCGAACATCCTGGTCGCGAACTCCTCCAGCACCGGGGCCGGCTCGCTCTCGACGCCCACGCCGCCGTCCCACCTGCCGTCGGGCGCGAGGTCGGCGAGCCGGCTGCCCAGCGAGCCGTGCCCGTAGTGCAGGTGCTTCTCCAGCGCCACGAGCGCGCCCCGCCGCGGGTGCACCGACCCGAACCGCACGGCGTCGGCCAGCGCCCGCATCAGCAGCAGCCCCCGGCCGTGCTCGGCCATCAGGGGGCCGGACCCGTCGCCGTCGCCGCCGAACCCGGGGCCCGAGTCGATCACCTTGATCACGCAGTGCTCGTCCAGGATGCCGACCCGCACGGTGTACTCCTCGCCGTCGGCGGCGTGGCGGATGGCGTTGGTGCAGGCCTCGGTGAGCAGCAGCTCGATGTCGCCGCGGATGGCGGCGTCCACGCCGAGGGTGCACAGGGACGAGTCGAGCAGGCGGCGCGCCGCGGGAACGCTCGCGGCGTCCCGCGGGAACCGAAGATCAAGGTTGATCTCCATGTCGACTCCGGTGGACTGGTGCTCTCTCTGAGCCACCCTGCCCGGGACGGGCGCCGCGAATCACGGACGGCGTGCCGAATCTCCTGCTCGTCGGCGGGATCAGCCCGGCCAGGCGTCCTTGGCGACGATGTCGAGCACGAGGGCGCCGATGTTCCACGCGTCGTCGACCCCGCTGTGGTGCCGTCCCTCCAAGGGGATCCCCGCGTGCCGCAGCGCTCCGGCCATGCCGAGCTTGCGCGGCAGGCCGTGCGCCAGCGAGTAGGCCGCCTTGGCGTTGGTGTGGCGGTGTCCGAACGGGTAGCGCACACCGGCGGCGGCGCACTGGCGTTCGAACTGCCTGCGGTCGTAGTCGCCCCAGCTCGCCCAGGCCCTCGACCGCGAGAAGTGCTCGCGCTCCAGCAGCGCGCACGCCTCCGCGAACCCGATCCCGCCGTCCACCTCTTCCTGGGTGAGCCCGGTCAGCTCGGTGCAGAACGCGCTGACGGACGACCGCTCCGGCCGGACGAGCACGCGGTGCCGCTCCACCCGCTCGTGGGTCTCCAGGTCGACCACGCACAGGCCGATCTCGATGATCTCGCTGACCTGCCCGGCCGGCGGACGGCCCCGCCAGCAGGTGGCCTCCACGTCGACGACGTTGAGGAAGCGGTCATGGGGGTCCATGCCCCGGCACGGTAGCGCCCGGCCCCGCGCGTCGGCGATCGGTTTTCCGGGGCGCTCAGACGCGGCCGGACGCGGCGTCCAAGGCGGCGGTGACGCGCTCCAGGGAGCGGCGCAGGGCGACCAGCTCGTGCTCGTCCATGCCGGTCGCCGCCATGATCGTCATCGGCACCGCCGCCGCCCGCCGCCGCAGGTCCCGGCCGACGCCGGTCAGCGACACCGTCACCTGCCGCTCGTCGCGGGCGCTGCGCTCGCGTCGGACCAGCCCCGCCGACTCCAGCCGCTTGAGCAGCGGGGAGAGCGTCCCGGAGTCCAGCCGAAGCGCCAGCCCGAGCTCCTTGACGGTCAGCGTCTCGTGCTCCCACAGCGCCAGCATCACCAGGTACTGCGGGTAGGTCAGGCCGAGGTCGCGCAGCAGGGGCCGGTACACCGCGTCGAACGCACGCGAGGCCGCGTGCAGGGCGAAGCACACCTGGCGGTCGAGCCGCATCAGCTCCGCGGCGGGCAGGTCGCGCGGCGTTGCACTGTCCATGCCTTCCATCCTAGAGTTCGATTGCGTAAAATCGAATTGCGTCAAATCAAAGGAGAGGGCATGGACGTCCGCTACACCGCCGTCGCCACCGCCAACGGACGGGACGGCCGCGCCGTCACCTCCGACAGGCGCCTCGACGTGACGCTCGCCGCGCCCCGCGAGCTGGGCGGCACCGGCGAGGGCGCCAATCCCGAGCAGCTGTTCGCCGCCGGATACGCGGCGTGCTTCTCCAGCGCGCTCAGCGCGGTGGCCCGCGGCACCGGCCGTGACGTGCGCGATGTCTCCGTCACCGCGGAGGTCGGCCTCGGCGGCGACGTGAAGTCGGGCTTCGGCCTGAGCGTCGTGCTGCGCGTGGAACTGCCCGACGAGCTGCAGGGAGACGCGGGACGGGAGCTGGTGGAGGAGGCCCACCGGGTCTGCCCGTACTCCAACGCCACCCGCGGCAACATCCCGGTGGAACTGGTGGTCGAATGATCGAGAAGCGTCACCGAGAGTGACGCCTCTCCAGCCTGCGCGCCATGCAGTTCTCCCTGATCCAGAGCCCGGCCGGCGGTCGGCGGATCCGGGGATCAGGCGCCGGCGGCCGCGTGGTGTGCGCGGACCACCCTGCGCACGGCACCGGCCGCCGGCCCGGTGCGCGCGCTCAGCTGGGTGATGCGCCGCTTGTGGCGCCGCCGCTCCTGCGCGGGCAGCACCGTGTTCAGCTCGCCCGCGGCCGCCAGCGCCACCGCGGCGGCGTCCAGGCTGTTGACATGCGCCACGGGCTTGCCGCGCAGCGCCGAGGACGCCCCGCCCCACAGCGCCTTGACCACCCGCGGGTCCTTCACCTCCACGCGGTGCGTGCGGAACAGCCCCAGCACGCGGCGCTCCCGCACGCGGATCCACCCTTGCGCGGCCAGCTCGTCGCGCACCTTGCGCACCATCGCGCCGCTGTCCTTGCGCACCCAGTGCTGCCACGAGCGCGGCCGGGACGCGGCGATCTGCGCCACCACGCCGTACGGGTCGTCGCCCGGCGTGCCGGGACGGGGGCCGCGCCGCTCGTCGACGAGCCGCCCGTCCAGGTACAGCTCGGCGAGCGCCGCGCCGCGCAGCACGTAGCCCAGGCGGCCGCCGCAGCGCGTCATGCGGCCCCGTCGCAGGTCGTAGGCCAGCAGGTACATCCTGGCCGGCAGGGAGTCGGGTACCTTCACCATGACCTAGTCCTCGTCTTTCCGCCCGGTGTCCTCGTCTTTCCGTCCGGTGTCGTCGTCCTTCCGCCCCGTGTCGTCGGCGTTCTTGCGCGGCCGACCCGGTCGGCGCATCCGCGCGGCCCCGCGCGGCATCCGCCCGGCGTCGGCCAGCGCCTTGCGCAGCAGGAACTCGATCTGGGCGTTGGTGCTGCGCAGCTCGTCGGACGCCCAGCGGGCCAGCGCGTCGTGGACCGCCGGATCCAGCCGCAAGAGGATCTTTTTGCGTTCCGTCACTGGTAGAGCGAGCCGGCGTTGAGGACCGGTTGCGCGTCGCGGTCGGCGCAGAGCACGACCAGCAGGTTGCTGACCATCGCGGCCTTGCGCTCCTCGTCCAGCTCCACCACATCCTCCTCGTCGAGCCGGTCGAGGGCCATCTGCACCATGCCGACCGCGCCCTCGACGATCCGCTGCCGGGCCGCCACCACCGCGCCCGCCTGCTGGCGGCGCAGCATGGCCTGCGCGATCTCCGGCGCGTACGCCAGCCCGGTGATCCGCGACTCGATGATCCGCACCCCGGCCGGCGCGACCCGCAGCGTCAGCTCCTCCGACAGCTTGGCGGTGATCTCGTCGGCGTTGTCGCGCAGCGACAGCCGGTCGTGCGCGTCATAGGGGAAGCTGCCCGCGATGTGCCGCAGGCCCGCCTCGGTCTGGAACGCCACGAACTCCACGAAGTCGTCGACCGCGAACACGGCGCGCGCGGTGTCCTCCACCTGCCACACCACCACCGCGGAGATCTCGATGGGGTTGCCGTCCAGGTCGTTGACCTTCGCCCGGTCGGTCTCGTGGTTGCGGATGCGCGTCGACACCCGCTTGCGCTCGCTGATGGGGTTCACCCAGCGGAGCCCGTCGGTGCGGACCGTGCCGGTGTAGCGGCCGAGCACCTGCAGCACCCGCGCCTCGTTCGGCGCCACCGGCGTCAGGCCCGCCGCCACCGCCACGGCGGCCAGCACCAGCACCGTCCCGACCCCGATCCCGGTCCCCAGCGCCGCGCCCCCGCCGGCGGCGATGCCGAGCCCGATCGCGGCCGCGCCCAGCAGGGTCAGCAGCAGCGCCAGCCCGAGCATGGGCCATCCGCTGATGTTGAACGCCTTCCGCTCCGTGACGTCGACCTTCGGCGTCTCCACCAGTCCGCCGGCACCTCCGTCGCCCTTGGCCATGTCCCTCCTCCTTCGGTATGGCACCACGCTAGCAAAGTGATATCACATTTTCGAGGTCCCGCCGCGTGCTCGCACGGCCATCGGGCGAGCACGCGGAGTGACCGGGCGGCGCTCGGCGGACGGCTCGGTCCATCCATGCCCCGAGCGGACGGCTGCCGGCGGCGGGCGGGCGCAGCCGGTGCATGTGCGGCGGCGGTGAACGACGTTGCATAACGTCGGCGGTGCTTTTCGGTGTGCTCCTCCACGGCGAAATCGCGGCTTCGCGGCAATGACGTGGAGGAATCTGGACGCTGAACGAAGGTGGGCCGAAAACAGCCGGCCAGGGGAGTGGTAAAACCTCCGTCCTCGCGGTGGGAGGTTGAGTGGGGCGCCGCCGTGGAGCGCCCCTCTTGCAGGGAGGCTGACCGGGGCCTCGCAAACGTCCTCTGGTGCCGGCGCCAAAGTGGAGCCCTGCTGGACGCGGGTCGCGGTGATCGTACCGTGTCGGGTTGCGGGGAAACTTTCGCCCCGGCCCGCCCGGCATCACCCGCCGCGCCGCCTCCGGTGTGACGACTTTCGGTGAATTCTTGTCACGATGTGGCCGTTTCAACCGTTTCGACTGCCCTCTTGACTGACCGTGACGCGCTCCGATGTGACCATGAAATGGCGCTGCCCCCCCGAGAGGTCGCTCACGATCTCCCGAGCCCGAGGTAACCCCATGGTGCTGACGACGCCCCCGACCGCCCTGTACTGGCGGCGGTCGTTTCCCGGCGAGGCCGAGCACGCCCGCGCCGTCCGCCGGTTCGCCGCGTGCCTGCTGGCCGGTTTCCCCGCGCTGGACGAAGTCCTGCTGACCGTGGACGAGCTCGTCGTCAACGCGCTGCGGCACACCAAGTCGGGGCAGGGGGGAGGCTGGTTCACCGTCGAGATCATCGGCATCCGCGGCGGCGTCGCGGTGGCCGTCACCGACCAGGGCGGCCCCGGCGAGCCCGTCGTGAAGGAGGTCGACGAGCTCGACGAGAGCGGGCGCGGTCTGCGGACGGTCTCCCACCTGGCGACGAGCTGGGGCTGGTACGGCAATGACTCCGGCCGCACCGTCGCCGCCGCCTTCGAGGGGGAGTGGCCGTGACGCCCCCATCTCCGGCCGCCACGACGGATCCTCAGGCGGCGGCGGGGACCGATGTCTCCTCCTTCGCCTCGTCTGGGATCACCTTGGGGACGCGGCGCAGCGTGACCAAGGAGGCGGCGGCGACGCAGACGGCCATGGCGGCGCTGCAGAGCATGGCGGCGTGCATCCCGTCGACGTAGGCGAGCCGTGACGCGTCCACGACCCGGGCGGCCAGGGCGGACGGCAGGGAGGCGGCGGCCTCGACGGCGGCGCCCAGCGAGTCGCGGGCGGCGTGCCGCGCGCCGGCGGGCAGGCCGGGCGGCAGGTCGAGGCTGCGCCGGTAGACGGCGGTGACCACGCTGCCCAGGAGCGCCATGCCCAGCGCCCCGCCGAGTTCGGAGGCGGTCTCGGAGATCGCCGACGCGGCGCCCGCGCGGTGCCGGGGCACGGAGGCCAGCACCGTGTCGCCGGTGACGGTCATCGCCATGCCCATGCCCAGGCCCCCCAGCACGATCGGGACCACCATGAGGGGGTAGGACGGGTCGGTGCCGAACCAGAAGAACGCGGCGTACGAGGTCGCGGCGATGACCAGGCCGATCGCCACGGTGCGGGCCCGGCCGACCGCGGAGATGAGCGGAGCGGCCAGGGCGGCGCCGCCCAGCGCCGCGCCGACCGCGCCGGGCAGCCCGGCCAGCCCGGCGCGCAGCGGCGACCAGCCGAGCACGAGCTGGAAGTACAGCGAGAAGATCAACGACTGGGCGACCAGGGCGAACATCGCGAACAGATTGATCGACACCGCTCCGGCGAACGCGGGCCGGCGCAGCAGCCGCAGGTCGATCAGGGGGTGCGCCAGCCGCGTCTGCCGCCACAGGAACAGCGCCAGTCCGACCGCGCCGATCGCCAGGCCCGTCGGCACCTGCGCGACGGCCACCCCGTGCGCCGCCGCCTCCTTGATCGCGTAGACCGGGCCGAGCACGGCGGCGGCCGACAGCGGCACGCTGAGCGCGTCCACCCCGCCCTGCCCGTGCCCCGGGGAGCGGGGCAGCAGCGCGACCCCGGCCGCCAGGATCGTCGCCATGATCGGCACGTTGATGAGGAACACCGAGCCCCACCAGAAGCGCTCCATCAGGCCGCCGCCGATCACCGGGCCGAGCCCGACCGCCAGCGCGGCGGATCCGAAGAACGCCCCGACCGCCATGGTGCGCTCCTTCGGGTCGGCGAACACGCGGCGGATCAGCGCCAGCGCGGACGGCATGAGCGTCGCCCCGGCGGCGCCGAGCAGGGCCCGCGCCGCGATCAGCAGCTCGGGGCTCCAGGCGTAGGCGGTCAGCGCGGACGCGGCGGCGAACACCGCGACGCCGGTCAGCAGCAGGGTGCGGTGCCCCACGCGGTCTCCGACGGCGCCCATCGTGATCAGCAGCCCGGCGAGCGTGAACCCGTAGATGTCGGCGATCCACAGGATCTGCGTGGCCGACGGGGCCAGGTCGGCGGTGATGTGGGGGACGGCCAGGTTGAGGGCCGTCAGGTCGATACCGGGCACCACCATGAGCAGGCACCCGATGGCGAACGTGCCCCACTTGCGGTGGGGCGGGACAGCGGAAGTCGTCATGGACGGCAGCGTCGGGCACGCCGCTGACCGTCGGCGCACCGTCCGCTGACCGGCGCCGTGCGCGACCGGTCAGGCGCCCGCCGCGCGCGCCGCCCGGCGGCCGCGCGCGGCCGGGCGGAAGACGTCAGGCGTGGGCGGCGGCGAGGGCCTCGTCGGGCGTCAGGGCCGCGCCCCGCGCGAAGGCGGCGGAGAAGGCGGCCTCGCCGAGCAGCTCGCGCGCTTCGGCGGTGACCCGTGCGGCGTCGGGCGTGCGGGCCGCCGCGCCGCTCTGGAGGGCGGCCGCGGCGCCGAGCAGGAAGGCGGCCCGTTCGGCGTCGCCCTCCCGCAGCGCGACGCCCGCCAGGCCGACGACCGCCTCCGCGCGCTGCATGAAGATGGCGTGGTCGAACGACATGTCCAGCGCCCGCCGGTGCAGGCGCCGCGCCGCCTCCAGGTCGCCCTCGGACGCGGCCACCCAGCCGAGCCCGACGTGCGCCGCCGCCCGCGTGGCCTGGGCGAGGAACCGCTCGCTGCCGAACGCGTGCACCGCCGCCTCGTAATGGCGGCGCGCCTCGGCCAGGTCGCCGCGCAGCCGCGCCGCGTCGCCGAGCCCGTGGTACCCCGCCGCGATCTTGTCGGGGGCGCCCGACCGGCGGGCCAGCTCGACGGCCGCGGTGAAGTCCGCGACGGCCGCGGCCGCGTCGCCGTCCTGCAGGGACAGCTCCCCGCGGCGGCACAGCAGGTCGGAGGTGTCCTCCAGGGCGCCGAGCGGTTCGAGCAGGTCGAGGGCCTCGTTCAGCAGGCGCCTGCCGCGCTCGCGGTCGCCCCGCCAGGCGGCCAGCTGCGCCAGCAGGTCCAGGGAGTTGGCCATGCCCCACCGGTCGCCCACCGCCCGGAACCCGGCCAGCGCCGCCTCCGCCTCGGCCTCGGACGCCGCCATCCGCGAGCCGAACTGCAGCACGTACGCCTCGCTCATGCGCACCAGCGCGGACGTCCACGGATCCGAGCCGATGATCCGCTCGTACGCCTCGGGGTCCTCGTCGACCGGCCCCCTGGTCAGCGCCCACAGCACCAGCGTCGCGGGATGGCGCAGCTCGCGGCCCAGGCGCGGCAGCGCCGCCGACGCCGCCCTCAGGAGCGGGTCGGCGTCCGCGCCGGTCACGGCCCCGCCCGTCACCGCGTTGGCGACGCAGGCGACGAACTCCTCCTCCAGGCCCTCCGGCGGGACGGCGCCGATCGCGCGCAGCAGCTCGGCGGCCAGCACCGCGCCTTCGACGCGGCCGCGCAGCCACCAGTACCACGACAGCGCCGCCACCAGCCGCAGCGCCAGGGGCGGGTCCGCGCGCACGCAGCGGCGCAGCGCCGCGTGCAGGTTGCCGTGCTCGGCGGCCAGCCGGGCCAGCCACTCCAGCTGCGCCGGGCCGCGCAGGTGCGGGTCGGCGGTCCGCGCGAGCTCCAGGAAGTACTCGGCGTGGGCGCGGCGCATCCGGTCCCGCTCGCCCGCCTCCTCCAGCCGTTCCGCGCAGAACGCCCGGACGGTCTCGAGCATGCGGTAGCGGACGCCCGCGGCGGCCGGTTCCGGCTGCAGCAGCGACTTGTCGGCCAGGCCGGTCAGCAGCTCGTCGGCGTCGGGTTCGGGCAGGCCGCAGACGCGCGCCGCGGCCTCGGGCGTGACGCCGCCGGCGAAGACGGTGAGGCGGCGGGCCAGCCGCCGCTCCGCCTCGTCCAGCAGGTCCCAGCTCCAGCCGACCACGGCGCGCAGCGTCTGGTGCCGGGGCGCGGCGGCGCGGCTGCCGCGCGACAGGAGGCGGAACCGGTCGTCCAGCCGGGCGGCGACCTCGGCCACCGGCAGCGTGCGCAGCCGCGCCGCGGCCAGCTCGATCGCCAGCGGCAGCCCGTCGAGCGCGGCGCAGATCCGCAGGACCGGGCCGACGGTGGCGTCGTCCACGGCGAACCCGGGCCGCACCGCCGCGGCGCGGTCGGCGAACAACCGGACCGCCGGGTACCGCAGCGCCTCCGCGGCGCTCGGCCGGACGCCCGGCTCGGCGGGCGGCACCGCCAGCGGCGGCACCGGCCGCAGCGACTCGCCGGTGATGCCCAGGGCCTCCCGGCTGGTGGCCAGGACGCGCAGGTCGGGGCACGCGCTGAGCAGCCGATGGACGATCCGCGCCGCGTCCTCGACCACGTGCTCGCAGTTGTCCAGGACCAGCAGCATGCGGCGGCCGGTCAGCGCCGCGACGAGCCGCGCCACCGGATCGGGATGCTCGGACGGCTCGCCCGGAGCCTCCGGACGCACCGGGCTCTCCCGCAGGCCCAACGCGCTCAGCAGCGCCTTGGGCACCTCCGCGCCGGAGCCGAGCGGCGCAAGGTCGACGAAGCACACCGGGCCCCGCACGCGCGCCGCCGCCTCGACCGCCAGCCGCGTCTTCCCGGCCCCGCCCGGCCCCAGCAGCGTCACCAGGCGCACCTCGGCGAGCAGCTTGCCCACCTGCCGCAGCTCCTCCTCCCGCCCCACGAAGCTGGTCAGCTGGGCGGGCAGCCCGACGTGCTCGGAAGGGGCCGGGGAGGCGGGGGCGGAGGGACGCGGCCCCAACTCACCGCGCAGGATCGATAGGTGCAGGGCGGACAGTTCGGCGGACGGGTCCGCGCCCAGCTCGTCGGCGATGATCCGACGGCCGTCCTCGTAGACGGCGAGGGCTTCGGCCTGCCGTCCGCTGCCGTACAGGGCCCGCATCAGCAGGCCCCGGGCGCGTTCCCGCAGGGGATGCGCGTCCACGACCTCCCGCAGGGACGCCACCAGTGACGCGTCCTCGCCCAGCGCGAGCGCGGCTTCGGCGTGGTCTTCCACGGCCGCGATGCGCGACTCTTCCAGGCGCGCGGCGTGCCCGCCGTGCAGCGGCACGTCCGCCAGCGCCGGACCGCGCCACAGGCTGAGGGCCTCGCGCAGGGACGCGGCGGCGCGGGCATGGTCGCCGTCGGCCAGGGCGTCGCGTCCCTCCCGTGCGAGGCGTTCGAAGCGGTGCACGTCCACGCACTCCGGGGCGACGGCCAGCCGGTAGCCCGCCGCGGTGCCTTCGACGAGCGCGGCGTCGCCCAGGGCTTTGCGCAGCCGCGACACCTGGGACTGCAGCGCGTTCGCCGCTCCCGCCGGAGGGTGCTCCCCGTACAGTCCGTCGATGAGCCGTTCCGCGGGGACGACGCGGCCCGCGTCGAGCAGCAGCAGCGCCAGGAGAGCCCGCGCCCGCGGTCCCCCGACGGGCAGGACGCGCCCGTCGTCGCGGCGCGCCTCCACCGGCCCCAGAACGCCGAACCGCATGGCGGTGATTCTCCCGCACCGAGCGGTCCGCCGTGCTTCACGAGCGTCCGGTCATCGCCGCAGTCCGCCCCCGGCCTCCTCCTCGCCGTCGCTCAGGCCCAGCTCGACGTCCAGGTACTCGTCCTCCGGCCACAGGTGGTCGGCCAGCCAGGCCAGGTACTCCTCGTCGGCGGGGTCGAGGACGGCCGTCATCGACTCGGGATGGCCGCACATCCCGTCCGGCGCGCCCGGCGTCGGCGGCGCCGGCGGCGGGGCGCTCCGGCGCGCGGCAGGGCGAATCCACCGGCCGGCCCACAGCAGGCAGGTCAGGGAGACCAGCAGGATGACCATGATCACGCCGCGCCGCCCTTCCGCGAAGAACCTTGCGTAAGGAGCAAAACAAGGGAACGCTACAAGACTCGGTCCTTCGGCGGGGAGACCGACATGCCGTGACACTCCGTCGCCGCCGCCGGCGCGATGCGTGAAAGTGTACGCCCGCGCCGCGTTCCAGCAGGTCAACCGGCCTTCGCGTCGTCCGGTGCCGGTGCTGGGGCCCGCCGTCGTCGGCCGCGGACGCGACAGGGCCCCGGCCGACGGGCGCGGCCGGGGCCCCGGTGTCAGAAGAAGATCTCGGCCTTGGGCAGGCGGACGGCCGACGGGCGGGCGCCGCTGGAACGGGGCGCCTCGACCCGGACGAGTCGTTCGGTGGTGAGCCGGGCTCCGCCGCCGGGCGGCGGACCGCTCGCCTGCTCCCGCGTCAGGAGACCATCGCTGCGGCAGCGGCGGGGCGAAGGGGCTCGGTGGGGCGGTGCGGTGCGATCACACGGCCGTCGGGCAGCAGTTCGCCGGTGTCCTCGAAGAGGACGATGCCGTTGCACAGGAGGCTCCAGCCCTGCTCGGGATGGCTGGCCACGATGCGGGCGGCGTCGCGGTTGACGCTGTCCGGCCCTGGACAGGGCGGCTGGTGGACGCAGGCCGACAGACGGTGAGCGGACACGGGAAACCTCCACGGACGTCCTAGTGATTTAGGACATACCTGAAGTTTGCCGACCGGCGTCCGAAAACAGCAAGCCAAGGGCGGATTCTTTACCTGCCGGACGTTTAGCGGACCGCTCAGGCGAGCATGTCGCCCGCTTCGCCTCCCGTCTCGTCGCCGCCCGCCACGTCCAGGCCCACCACCGACCGGCAGCCCGTGCAGATCCATTCGCCGACGACGGCCTCGGACCCGGTGCCGTAGGTGAGATACGGCCGGTCGACGCGGCGGCGGCGCATTCCGTGGCCGCAGGTCGGGTGCAGCAGCCTGCCGCAGTGCGGGCACGGCCACACGTCCTCGCGGCGCAGGCGGCAGTGCGGGCACAACGGCGACTCGTAGGGGGCGGGCAGGTCGCCGGCGCCCAGCTCGTCGCGCCACTCCCGCTCCAGGTCCAGGTACTCGTCGTCGGGCCACAGGTGGTCGGCCAGCCAGGCCAGATACTCCTCGCAGTCGTTGGCGAGGGCGGTGCTGAGCGACTCGGGGTGGTCGGCCGCGCGGGGGGCGTCCGCGGGTCCGGCGGCGCCGGCCGGGGCGGCAGACGGCCGGGGGGCGCGTCCGGTCGCGAGCCACGCGGCGGCCAGCAGCGTCAGCAGGCCGAGGAGCGCGGCCGCGGCCATGCCTGTCGCCGTGGCCATCGCGTTCTCCTTTCGCGATCTTGTGGGCGGAGGGGCAAGATCAGGAAAGCGGTCCACAAAACGCTGCGAACGCTACAAGAAAGGCTGTTAACGGAAAAGTCGATCAGAAAAGAATCTTCGGCGGGATCGGGCGGGGACCGCCGTCCGAAACCCCGGACCCGTCCCGCGCGCCCCCGGCGGCCTGCGGAATCGGCGCGCGCGGACGCCCCGTCCGCGCGGCGGACGGCGTGACGCATCTCTCTCGGGGGCGGGCGGTGCGTCGGCGTCCTTAACTTCGCTTTCGCCCCCGCTTGCTGTGATCGTCCCGTGCCGTCCGGCGGAACGGCCGGACACCGCGAACCGGAGAGCGAGGACGGCGAGCATGAGTCTGAGCGGACGCACCAAGATCCTTATCGCGGCGGCCGGGCTGGCGGGAGCCGGGGCGCTCGCGGCCGGGGGCGCGGCGCTGGCCGACACCGGGCCGCAACCGGCCCGCACCGAGCTGCGGATCGTCGACTACCAGTACGACGACCAGGCCCACAAGGACGAGGCCTGCCCGTGGCGGGACGGGCAGGCCCCGAGCGAGGCCGCCGACACGCGATGAGCGGACCGGAGAGACACGGCCCGCCCGGCACCCCGTACGACGGGAACGGCAGTCCCGAGGGGCGCCCGGCGGGGGAGCGGCGGGACACGTGGGCGGACGATCTCGTCACGGCCGGCGGCGGCCCGCGCGCGGCGGGGGAGGCCGGCCGCATCGACGCCGGCCGCATCGACGCCGACCGGGTCCGGCCGCCCGCGAGCGCGCTCGCCGAACGCGCGCTGTTCGAGGTCGCACGGGTGATCGTCGGCCAGGACCGGTTGATCGAACGGATGATGGTGGCGGTCCTGGCGGGCGGCCACTGCCTGCTGGAGGGCGTCCCGGGCGTGGCCAAGACGCTGGCCGCGCGGACGCTGGCCGCCGTCGTCGGCGGATCGTTCGCCCGCCTGCAGTTCACCCCCGACCTGGTGCCCGCCGACGTCGTCGGCACCCGCATCTACCGGCCGTCCACGGAGAGCTTCGACGTCGAGCTCGGGCCGGTCATGGCCAACGTGGTGCTGGTCGACGAGATCAACCGGGCGCCCGCCAAGGTGCAGTCGGCGCTGCTGGAGGTGATGGCCGAACGCCAGGTCAGCATCGGGGGCCGCACGTTCCCGGTGCCGCGGCCGTTCCTGGTGCTGGCCACGCAGAACCCCATCGAGTCCGAGGGCGTCTACCGGCTGCCGGAGGCGCAGCGCGACCGGTTCCTGCTCAAGATCGACGTGGGCTATCCGACCGAGGCGCAGGAACTGGCCATCGTCTACCGGATGGGCGTGCGGCCGCCCGCGCCGAACCGGATCCTCGACACCGGCGAGGTCGACGCGCTGCGCGAGGCCGCCACCGGGGTGTTCGTGCACGACGAGGTGGCGCGGTACGCGGTGCGGCTGGTGGCGGCCACCCGCGACCCGGTCGCCCACGGCGTTCCGGAGGTCGCGGGCCTGCTGGCCTACGGCGCGGGGCCGCGCGCCTCCCTCGGGCTGGTCGCGGCCGGGCGGGCGCTGGCCCTGCTGCGCGGCCGCGAGTACGTGCTGCCGGGGGACGTGCGGGACCTGGCCGGCGACGTGCTCGCCCACCGCCTGGTGCCGTCGTTCGACGCGCTGGCCGACGGCGTCGACCCCCGGTGGATCATCGACCGGATCGTGGCGGCCGTGCCCGCGCCTCGCGTCGCCCCGGAGGAGACCGGCTCCGGAGGGAAGGAGGACCGCGCGGCATGAACGCGACCCCCGCCCTCCGGGACCTGGCGCCCGAACACGCCCTGCGCCGGCTGGAGCTGACCGTCACGCGGCGCCTGGACGGGCTGCTGCAGGGCGACCATCTGGGGCTGCTGCCGGGGCCGGGGTCCGAGCCCGCCGAGGGCCGCGCCTACATGCCCGGCGACGACGTGCGCGCCATGGACTGGAACCTGACCGCGCGCGCCGCCGCCCCGCACGTGCGCGACCGCGTCGCCGACCGGGAGCTGGAGACGTGGGCGCTGGTGGACGCCACCGCCAGCATGGACTTCGGCACCGGGCGGCTGGAGAAGCGCGACCTGGCGGTGTTCGCCGTCGCCGCGGTCGCGTTCCTCACCGAGCGGACCGGAAACCGCGTCGGCGCCCGCATCCTGCGCGACGACGGCACGGTGCGCGTCCCGGCGCGGACGGGGCGGCCGCACCTGCTCGGCCTGCTGCGCACGCTGCTGGCGACGCCGCGCGGCGTCCCCGGACGGGGAGGCCGCGGGAGCGCCTCCGCGTCGCTGGGCGCCGCCGCCGAGCTGCTGCGCCGCACCGAGGGCCGGCGCCGCGGCCTGGTCGTGGCGGTCTCCGACTTCCTGGACCCCGTGGAGTCCTGGCGGCGTCCGCTGCGGCTGCTGGCCGCCCGGCACCAGCTGCTGGCCGTCGAGGTCGTGGACCCGCGCGAGCTGACGCTGCCGGACGTGGGGATGCTCACCGTCGTCGACCCCGAGACGGGCCGGCGCCGCGAGATCCCCACGGCGAGCCGCCGCCTGCGCGAACGCTACGCGGCCGCCGCCGCCGAGCAGCGCGCGGCGATCGCGGCGGGCCTCCGCGCGGCCGGCGCGGCGCACCTGCGGCTGCGCACCGACGGCGACTGGATGCGCGACCTCGTCCGGCACGTCCTGGCGCACCGCAGGACCGCCGCGGCCGCTCCGCACCCGCGGGCGGGGGCGGCCTCGCCCGCGGACTTTCCGGGAGGGGGCGCGCCGTGAACTTCCTCGAACCGACGCGGCTCCTCCTGCTGCTCGCGCTGCTCCCCCTGATCGCCGCCTACGCGGTGACGCAGGTGCGGCGTGGCAGGTACGCGGTGCGCTTCACCAACCTGGCGCTGTTGGACAGGGTGGCGCCGACCCGGCCGGGCTGGCGGCGCCACCTGCCCGCGGCGGCGTTCCTGCTCATGCTGGGGCTGTTCGTCACCGGGTTCGCGCGCCCGACGGCCGACGTGCGGGTGCCGCGCGAGCAGGCCACGATCATGCTCGCGGTCGACGTGTCGCACTCCATGCGGGCGACCGACGTCGCGCCGGACCGGCTGACCGCCGCCAAGCGGGCCGCGCGCGCCTTCGTCGAGGAGCTGCCGGAACGCTTCAACGTCGGCCTGGTCGCCTTCTCCGGGACGGCGTCGGTGGTGGTCCCGCCGACCACCGACCGGGGGGCCGTGCTCGCCGGCGTCGACCGGCTGACGCTGGGGCCGCGCACCGCGATCGGCGAGGGCGTGATCGTCTCGCTGGACGCGATCGCCGGGTTCGGCGCGCAGTTCGGCGAGCAGGCCCCGCCGGGGCGCGTCGTCCTGCTGTCCGACGGCACCAACACCGCCGGACGCAGCCCCCACGAGGCCGCCCGGCGCGCCGTGAGCGCCGGGATCCCCGTGTCGACGATCGCCTACGGCACCCCGGAGGGCGTGATGTATCAGAACGGCGTGCCCGTCCCCGTTCCCGTGGACGGGCCCGCGCTGGAACGCCTGGCGCGGGAGACCGGCGGCCGCCACTACGAAGCCGCGTCCGGCGGCGAGCTGCGCCGCGTCTACGAGGACATCGGCGGCAGCATCGGCTACCGGGTCGAGCGTCGGGAGATCTGGACGTGGTTCGTCGCCGCCGGGCTGCTGCTGTCGGTCGCCGTGTCCGCGGGGTCCCTGCTGTGGTTCTCCCGCCTCCCGTGACGTCCGTCCTGAGCACCGGAGGAGCATGATGACCCGCCAAGCGCACGGGGACGCCCGGTTCGGGCTCGGCGAACCGCGCGGCCCCGACTTCCTGCCCGCCCCGCCGCCCATGCCGGCCCGTCCCCCGGACGGCGGCCCCTTCCACGACCCGGCGGAGCCGGCCCTGTGGGCGGCGCCGGGCCGGCCCGGCGCCGCACCCGGACGCGGCCCGCACCTGCGGGGGCCGGGCCGCGCCGTCGCTGTCGCCGTGCTGGCGGGCCTGCTGGCCGGGGGAGCGGCCGGCGCCGCCGCCGGACGGCTGGCCGGGGACCGCGCCGCCGCCGCGCCCGTCGCGCAGTCCACGGCCGGGCCGGTCGACGCCGGGCCCGCGGACCTGAGCGACGTGGCGGCCCGGGTGCAGCCGAGCGTGGTGTCGGTGGAGACGCGGTCGGCGCGCTCGCGCGGCACCGGATCCGGGTTCGTGATCGACCGCGGCGGCCACATCCTGACCAACGCGCACGTCGTCGAGGGCGCCGGGGAGGTCACCGTGGTGCTCGCCGACCGGCGCCGCCTGCCGGCCCGGGTGGTGGGCGCCGACCCCGGCGACGACCTGGCCGTCCTGGCGATCCCGGCCGGGGAGAGCCCGCCGCCGCTGGCGTTCGGCCGCTCGGCGGACGTGCGGGTCGGCGACCCGGTGCTGGCGCTCGGCTCGCCGCTGGGCCTGCACGGCACCGTCACCGGCGGCATCGTCAGCGCGCTGAGCCGCGAGGTCAGCCTGGGCGGCGGCGCGCGGCGCAGCGCGCTGCAGACCGACGCGTCGATCAACCCGGGCAACTCCGGCGGACCGCTGGTCAACGCGCGCGGGGAGGTCGTCGGGGTGAACACGGCGATCGCGCGGGGGCAGGTCGGCGGCATCGGCTTCGCGATCCCCGCCGACCGCGCGGTCGACGGCGCGCGGCGGCTCATCCGCTGACGCGCGCGTACCGTCGAGAGGGACGGGACCGGGTCCGCGCCCGGTCCCGCCGGACAGGGAAAGGGCGCATCGGATGCGGGTGCTGGTGGTCGAGGACGAGGAGGACCTCGTCGAGGCGCTGAGATACGGGCTGGTCCGCGCCGACTACGCGGTGGACGCGGCCCACGACGTCGAGACGGCCACGCGCAAGCTGTACGCGGCCGCCTACGACCTGATGATCCTGGACCTCAACCTGCCCGACGGCGACGGGTTCGACCTGTGCCGCCGCGTCCGGGCCGGCGAGCTGGACGGGGAGAGCGGCGCGGACCTGCGCATCCTCATGCTCACCGCGCGCGACCGCCTCGCCGACCGGGTGCGCGGGCTGGACGAGGGCGCCGACGACTACCTGGTCAAGCCGTTCGCGTTCGCGGAGCTGCTGGCCCGCGTCCGGGCCCTGCTGCGCCGCGACTCCGGCGGCGGGTCCGCGGTGTGGACGGTCGGCGAGCTGCGGCTGGACACCGGACGGCGGGAGGCGTTCCGCGGCGGGCGCCGCCTGCGGCTGACCCCCAAGGAGTTCGCCGTCCTGCGGTACCTGATGAGCCGCCCCGGCCAGGTGGTGTCGGCCGAGGAGCTGCTGGAGCACGTCTGGGACGAGAACGCCGACCCGTTCACCAACACCGTCCGCGTCACCGTCGGCACGCTGCGGCGCAAGCTCGCCGAGCCCGGCGAGGAGCAGCTCATCGAGACCGTCGTGCGGCACGGGTACCGCCTGCGCGAGACCGCCCCCGCGGCGAGGACGCCGTGACCGCCCCGGGGGACGGCGCCGAGCGCGCCGAACGCCTGGACGGCCCGCCGGCGCGCGGCCTGCGCCTCGGATGGCGGCGGCTGCCCGGGCCGATGCAGTCGATCCGGTTCCGCCTGACCGTCCTGTACTCGACCCTGCTGTTCGCGCTCACCGCGGTGGTGCTCGGCGGGGTCTACTGGGCCGTGGCGCGCAGCACCGACGCCCAGCCGATCACCAAGACGTTCCAGGCCGAGAAGGTCGTCCAGATGCCGGACGGCACCCAGCAGCGCCTCGGCCAGGTCGAGGTCGTCAAGGTGCAGCAGGTCGAGCAGGCCGTCAACTACGAGACGCAGCAGACGCTCAAGCACTACTCGCTGCTGATGCTGGGCGGGCTGTTCGTCGCCAGCCTGGGCATCGGCTGGGTGCTGTCGGGGCGGGCGCTCCAGCCCGTCGGCGCGATCGCCCGCGCCGCCGAGGAGATCCAGGCCACCGACCTGTCGCGGCGCATCCGCCTGTCCGGGCCGCGCGACGAGCTGCGCTACCTCGCCGACACCATCGACTCCATGCTCGACCGGCTGGACGCGGCGTTCCGCGCGCAGCGCCAGCTGATCGACGACGCCTCGCACGAGCTGCGCAGCCCGCTCGCGGTCATCCGGGCCAACCTGGACACCGTGCTCAGCGACGCCGACGCCGACGCCGCCGACCGGCGCCGCGCCGTGCAGGTGGTGGACCGCGCCACCGCCCGCATGACCCGCCTCGTGGAGGACCTGCTGGCCACCGCGCGCCGCTCGGCGCCCGCCTGCGACGACGCCGACGTGGACCTGGGCCTGGCCGCGCGCGAGGCGGCCGAGGAGTACGACGCGCTGGCCGCCGCGCGCGGCATCGTCGTCGAGCGGCGGCTGCGGCGCGGACTGACGATGATCGGCGACCACGACGCGCTGCGCCGCGCCGTGGGCAACCTGCTGTCCAACGCGGTGCGGCTGGCGCCCGCCGGGTCGCGCATCACCGTCGCCGCCGACCGGACGGACGGCTGGCAGTGGGTCGCGGTCCGCGACCTCGGGCCCGGCATCCGCGCCGAGGACCAGGAGCGGGTGTTCGACCGGTTCTGGCGCGGCGCCGAGAGCCGCCGCTCCCGCGGCCGGGACCGCCGCACCGGCCTGGGCCTGGCGATCGTCCGCAGCATCGCGGAGGCGCACAACGGCCACGTGCGGCTCTTCTCCGCCCCCGACGTCGGCAGCACGTTCGTGCTGTGGTTCCCCGTGTCCGGGAGGGACGGGCCCGCGTCCGCCGCGACGCCGCCCGAAACCGATCCGCTGGCGTCCGACGACGCGGTCCCGCGGCGCCCCGTTCGATGAGCCTTCATCCTCCTGACACAAGCCCGCAACCCGGGGGTGGGGGAATGGCGGTGCCCCGGGTGCGTGCGCCTCGCTTCGACGGGCACGCCCTCCAGAGGCCGGGAAGCGGCGTGAGGGGGAGGCGTCGATGCGGAAGGAGATCGTCCCGTTCGACGACGTCGTCGCCCGCTTCCACGGCGTCCGGATCTACGGGCGCGGCGACGGCCGCATCGTCTACCTGGCCGAACGCGGCGGCCTGTGCCACGTGGTGATCGTCCGTGAGGACCAGCCGCTCGGCGCCCCGGTCATGGCGACCGTGCTGACGTTCGACACCGAGCGGGAACGCGGCGCGCACCTGGCGTCCGGCGGCGGCGGCTTCGCCGCCCCGTCCTGAACGCCGCCCCTGCCCTGAACCGGATGCTGTCCTCCCGGCCACGGCGTCGTCCGCATGTGCGCGGGTATGCTGCGGTTTTCGGTAAACGCCAGGGTTCGGCGCACCTCACCTGGACCGGGTGGTCGATTCCATGGCGGGGCATGCTTCGCCATCCGTAGCCTTTGGGACATGATCGCAATCACGCACTTGGTGCTCGCCGGAGCCCAGGCGGACGGCGCCGCCGAGCCGACCGGCGGCATCGCGGGCTGGGCCACCGACCTGATGGAGCGCCTCGGCGCCGTCGGCGCGGGCGCGGCCATCGCCCTGGAGAACCTCTTCCCCCCGCTGCCCAGCGAGGTGATCCTCCCGCTGGCGGGGTTCACCTGCGCGCGCGGCGACATGAACCTGATCGCCGCGCTGGTGTGGACGACCGTCGGCGCGGTGGTCGGCGCGCTGGCGCTGTACTGGATCGGCGCCCTGATCGGCCGCGACCGCATCCGCCGCCTGGTCGACCGGATGCCGCTGGTCAAGCTGGAGGACCTGGACCGCACCGAGGCGTGGTTCGCGCGGCACGGCGGCAAGGCGGTGTTCTTCGGCCGGATGATCCCGCTGTTCCGCAGCTTCATCTCCGTCCCCGCCGGGGTGGAGCGCATGCCGATGACGTCGTTCCTGCTCTACACCACGGCGGGAAGCGCCATCTGGAACACCGTGTTCATCCTCGCCGGATACCAGCTCGGCGACAACTGGCACCTGGTGGAGCAGTACGTCGGCGCCTACTCCAAGGTCGTCGTCGGGCTCGCCGCGGTGGCGGTGGTCGCCTTCATCATCGTCCGCATCGTCAAAGGACGCGGCGGCGACGGCCGGCCGCCGGAGGGCGCGCACCACCGTTCCTCCCAGAGCGAGCACGTCGGCTGACGAAGGGGCGATACGGCCGCGGCGGCGATGCCGTCGCGGCCTTGTTGCGTCCGGGCCGTCCCGCCCGCGCCGCCGATGCCGGCGGACGCCGTGCGAACACGGCGCCGCGCGACAGGCCGATGCCGGGCCGCGGGATTGCAGGCGATCGTGATCCGTGTCACGGTGAGGGTGTCCCGGGGACGAGCGATCGACCGAACGCGAGGCGCGGATGGCAGCCAGACGGGAGAAGCGGATCGATCCGAAGAACTGGGCGAGTCTGAAGCCGTTCGGCATCGGGGAGGGCCGGCCGAACAACTACGCCGAGATCTGGCGGGCGGTGAAGGAGAACCGCGACCGGCTCGGCTACGCGTGGCGGATCCTCAAGACGGGCACCTGCGACGGCTGCGCGCTCGGCACCAAGGGCCTGCGCGACTGGACGATCGACGAGATCCACCTGTGCAACGTGCGGCTGCGGCTGCTGCGGCTCAACACCATGCCCGCCTTCGACCCGTCCGCGGCGGCCGACGCCGCGGCCCTCGCCCGCCGGAGCGGCGCCGAGCTGCGCGACCTCGGGCGCATCCCCTGCCCGCTGGTGCGGCGGCGCGGCGAGCCCGGGTTCCGGCGCATCGGGTGGGACGAGGCCCTCGACCTGGCGGCGGACGCGCTCCGCGAGGCGGCGCCGGACCGGTTCGGGGTCTACATGACCAGCCGCGGCGAGCCCAACGAGAACTACTTCGCCGCGCAGAAGGCGGTGCGCGCCCTCGGGTCCAACTCGATCGACAACGCCGCCCGCATCTGCCACTCGCCGAGCACGGTCGCGCTCAAGGACGCCCTCGGCGTGGCCGCCACCACCTGCTCCTACCGCGACTGGATCGGCAGCGACCTGATCGTGTTCATCGGGTCGAACGTGGCCAACAACCAGCCGGTCGCGATGAAGTACCTGTACCACGCCAAGAAGACCGGGACGAAGGTCGCGGTGGTCAACCCCTACCGCGAGCCCGGCATGGACCGGTACTGGGTGCCGTCCAACCTGGAGAGCGCGCTGTTCGGCACCAAGATCGCCGACCGGTTCTTCCGGATCGACGGCGGCGGCGACCTGGCGTTCCTGAACGGCGTGCTCAAGCACATGGTGGAGCGCGGATGGGTGGACGAGAAGTTCATCGCCGAGCACACCACCGGATTCGACGACGTCCGCGCGCTGCTCGACCGGCTCGCCTGGGAGGAGCTGGAGAAGGGCTGCGGCGCCGACCGCGACGAGATGCTCGGCCTGGCCCGCATGCTCGGCGAGGCGCGCACGGCCGTGCTGGTGTGGAGCATGGGCGTCACCCAGCACGAGTTCGGCGAGGACAACGTCCGCGCGATCATCAACCTGGCCCTGGCCAAGGGGTTCGTGGGACGCGAGGGCTGCGGCCTGATGCCGATCCGCGGCCACTCCGGCGTGCAGGGCGGCGCGGAGATGGGCGCGTACTCCACCGTCCTGCCCGGCGGACGGCCGCTCACCGACGCCCCGCACTTCACGCGGCTGTGGGGGTTCGAGGTGCCCGCGACGCGCGGCCGCACCGCCCCCGAGATGATCGACGCGGCCCACGAGGGGGAGCTGGACGTGCTGGTCAGCTCCGGCGGCAACTTCCTGGAGGTGCTGCCCGACCCCGACTACACGCGGGCCGCGCTGGAGCGGGTGCGCACGCGCGTGCACATCGACATCTGCCTGTCGAGCCAGATGCTCGTCGAACCGGCCGAGACCGTTCTGATCCTCCCGGCGCAGACCCGGTACGAGATGGCCGGCGGCGTCACCGAGACGTCCACCGAACGGCGCGTCATCTTCAGCCCCGAGGTGCCGGGCCCCCGCGTCGAGGAGGCCTGGCCCGAGTGGCGCATCTTCACCGAGCTGGCGGCGCGGGCGCGGCCCGAGATCGCGGACAGGGTGCGGTACGAGGGCACGTCGCAGATCCGCGACGAGATCGCCCGCGCCGTCCCGGCCTACGACGGCATCCAGCACCTGAAGGAGTACGGCGACCAGTTCCAGTACGGCGGCCCGCACCTGTGCGCGGGGTGGACGTTCCCGACCCCGGACGGCAAGGCGCGGTTCAGCGCGGTGGCGCCGCCGCCGGTGACGCGTCCGGACGGCGCGTACGTCGTGGCCACCCGGCGCGGCAAGCAGTTCAACAGCATGGTGCACGAACGCCGCGACGCGCTGAACGGCGCCCTCCGCGAGGCCGTGCTGATGAACCCCGGCGACGCCGACCGCGAAGGGTTCGCCGACGGCGACCCGATCGTCCTGACCAGCGACTTCGGGGAACTGCGGGGTCGGGTGCTGCGCGCCCCGATCGCCCCGGGCAACCTCCAGGTGCACTGGCCGGAGGGCGAGGTGCTGTACGACCAGGCCAAGCGCTCCCCGCAGGCCGGGATCCCCAACTACAAGAGCACCACGGTCACCGTGAGACGTCTGTCTGCGTGACCGTCACGTTCATCGGGGGCTGACAGGGGTCATCGCGTGAAAGGAGCTCTTCGATGACGCCCCCCACGACCCCGCCGCGTCCGCCCGCCGCCGCCTCCGGCGACCCGACCCGCGGCCGGCGGCGTCCACGCTCACCGGCGTGATGGGGCTGTTCAACGGCGGCGGCCGCGTCCTGTGGGGCTGGCTGTCCACCCCACACCGGCCGGATGACGGCGTTCCTCGCCATGCTCGGCCTGCAGGGCGTGTGCTTCCTGATCCTGCCGCACGCGTCCGCCGCGGCGCTGTTCGCCGTGCTGTCCGCGGTGATCTACCTGTGCTACGGCGGCGGCTTCGGCGCCATGCCCGCGACCGCCGGGGACTTC
Source organism: Actinomadura viridilutea (assembly GCA_003001795.1). GTDB lineage: Bacteria > Actinomycetota > Actinomycetes > Streptosporangiales > Streptosporangiaceae > Spirillospora > Spirillospora viridilutea. Next base: position 38,537 of record PVNI01000014.1, read on the forward strand.
TTCGGCCTGCGGCACGCGGGCGCCGTCTACGGGCTGATGATCGTGGCGTGGAGCGCCGGCGGGGTGATCGGCCCGCTGCTGGTCGCCCGGCTGATCAGCGGCGACGATTACACCACCGCGTTCACCACGGTCGGCGTCATGGCGCTGGCCGCGATGGTGCTGCCCCGCGTCACGCGCGCCCCGGGCCGCAGCGCCGGCACCGCCGCGGAGCCCGCCACGGCGGACTGACCGTCGGGCAGGGCATCGTCGGGCAGGGCTTCGTCGGGCAGGGCTTCGTCGGGCAGGGCTTCGTCGGGCATGGCATTGTGGGGACGCGGAACGACACAGGGGGAGACGACGATGCTGGGAAGCCTCGACTGGACGCCCGCGTCCGACCGGCCCGACCTGCTGGCCGCACCGGTCGCCGCGGCGGTGCGCGACGTGCCGGACGCGTACGTCGCGCCGATCGACCCGGCCCTGGCCGACACCGCCGAGTTCTGCGCCCACTACGACGTGCCGCTGGAGGCCAGCGCCAACTGCGTGATCGTCGCCGCCAAGCGCGGCGGCGAGGTCCGCTACGCCGCCTGCATGGTGCGGGCCACCGACCGCGCCGACATCAACGGCGTGGTGCGCCGGCATCTGGGCGCGCGCAAGGCGTCCTTCGCGCCCATGGACGAGGCGACCTCCCTCACCGGCATGGAGTACGGCGGCATCACGCCGTTCGGCCTGCCCGAGGGCTGGCCGGTGCTGGTGGACGAGGCCGCCGCCGTGCTCCCGCAGGCCGTCGTCGGCAGCGGCGTCCGCGGGTCCAAGCTGCTGGTGCCCGGCAAGGCCCTGGCCGCGCTGCCCGGCGCCGAGGTCATCGCCCTGGCCCAGGCGTGACCTCCGCCGCGCCGCGACGCGCCCCGAAGGCGCCGCGGCGACGGCCGTGCCGACGCCGTCAGGAGGTCGGATAGCGGGTGCCGCCGACCGCGGCCGCCCGCGCGTACAGGCGGCGGTCGGCGGCCGTCATCTCCGCGACCGACCGGCAGCCCGGGGAGGCCGTGCGCAGCAGGCCGAACAGCACCGGGTCGGCGGGGGAGCGCAGCATCGGGACGGGGCCGACCGTCAGGGCCTTGACGAGCACGACGCCGCTGAGGCCCAGATCGCCGACCGCCGTCCCGGCGAGGACCTCGCCGAATGCCCGCAACGCGGCGCCAGCGGGAGGCCGTGCGCCGCGGCCGCGCGCACCGCGTCGGCCGCCTCGCGCGCACGACGGGCGCGCCACGCGCAGCGGGGCGGACCGGACGACGCCGCCGAAGTCGCGCCGGCCTACCGCTCCGACCGCCGGGCGCGGTCGCGGCGCCGGACCCGTTCGCGCAGCCGGTCGGACACGCGGTCCAGCGCCGCGCCCAGCACCTCCAGCTCCTCCTCCGTCAACGCGTCGATGAGCAGGTCGCGCACCACCGCCCGATGCCCGGGGCGGACCCGCGCCAGCCTGGCGGCGCCCTCGTCGGTGAGCTCCGCCCACACGGCGCGGCGGTCGGAGTCGCACGCCCGGCGCCGCACCAGGCCGTCCCGTTCGAGCCGCGTCACCTGGTAGGTGAGCCGACTCTTGGACAGCATCGCCTCGCGCGCCAGGTCGGACATGCGCATCCGGCGCCCCTCCGCCTGCGCCAGCTTGAGCAGCACCTCGAACTCCGGATGCGACAGCCCTCCGTCCCGCTTGAGCCGGCGTTCCATCTCATGCTCCAGTAGATGGGAGGCGGTCAGGAAGCCCAGCCAGGCACGCAGCTCCCGGGGGGACAGGGGTGAGGTGCCGGTCACATCGCCATCCTAATTTGTTCAAATTTGAATCACCGCCTGCGAAATTTGTCGGAATCTGAAAAAATCGCGCCGCCGCGTGCGCCGGCCGCCGGCGCCGCCCCGTCCGCGCCGCGGGCGGCCTTCACCTCGCGGGAGGACGCCATGGACCCCGCTCGTCTCCTCGGCCCCCTGCACGACGTCGGCCTGCTGATCGGCCGCCTGGCGATCGGCGTGATCTTCATTGCGCACGGCTGGCGGAAGCTCGCCGAGACCGGGCACGCGGGCGTCGCCGCGATGTTCGACGGCCTCGGCGTGCCGCTCCCGTCGGCGGCCGCCCTGTTCGCCACCTGGGTGGAGCTGCTCGGCGGCATCGCCCTGGTCATCGGCCTGCTGGTCCCGGTCGCGGGCGCGCTGCTGGCGTTCGACATGGCGGGCGCGTTCTGGTTCGCGCACATGGACAAGGGCCTGTTCGTCAGCGAGGGCGGCTTCGAGCTCGTGCTCGCCCTCGGCGCCACCAGCCTGCTGCTCGCCCTGACCGGCGGCGGGCGCTTCGGCGTCGACGCCGCGCTCCTCGGCCGCCGGAGAGCCTCGGGGCGCGGCCCGGCCCGCACCTGACGTCGAAGGGGTCTCCTGCGGGCCGCCCACCTGCGGCTATGCCGGCCGAGGGCGGCCGCGTCGGCGCCGGCCTCGTGTGGACCCGAGGGCGCGTCCGGGCCGTCCGCGCCCGCGCCGGGGGATGACGTCCGTCATGTTCGGCCATGCCATGATCTGTACCGACATGTCCCGACTGATTCTTTCCACGGCTCTGTCATCCCGATGTCATATAGATCAGGGCAGAATGACGAGAAGTTCCAGATGCCCGTTTCTGGGCATCTGATCGTCAAGGGTCCCATGGGAAGGCGGGTCATTGGTGTCGCACGGTAGTGAGTTCGTGGTGGTGGCCAATCGGCTTCCGGTGGACCGGGTGGTCGGTGAGGACGGGACGGCGTCCTGGCGGCGCAGCCCGGGCGGGCTGGTCAGCGCCATCGCCCCGGTGATGCGCCGTCGTCACGGCACGTGGATCGGGTGGGCGGGCGCGCCCGACGAGGAGCTGGAGCCGTTCGAGGACGACGGCATGTCCCTGTGGCCGGTCATGCAGACCGCGCAGGACGTCGAGCTGTACTACGAGGGCTTCTCCAACGCCACGCTGTGGCCCCTCTACCACGACGTGGTGGCCCCGCCGGTGTACTCGCGGGAGATGTGGGACGCCTACGTGCGCGTCAACGAGCGCTTCGCCGACGCGGCCGCCGAGGTGGCGGCCGAGCGCGCGGTGGTGTGGGTGCAGGACTACCAGCTGCAGCTGGTCCCGGCGATGCTGCGGCGCCGCCGCCCCGACCTGCGGATCGGGTTCTTCCTGCACATCCCGTTCCCGCCGCTGGAGCTGTTCTGGCAGCTGCCGTGGCGGCGCCAGATCCTCGAGGGCCTGCTGGGCGCGGACCTGGTCGGGTTCCAGCTGCCCGGCGCCGCCGCCAACTTCGTGCGGCTGTGCCGCCGCCTGCTGGACGCCCGGCACTTCCGGCAGGACGTGCTCTGGGAGGAGCGCGTGGTGCGGGCGCGGTCCTTCCCGATCTCGGTGGACGTGGGGGAGCTGAAGTCGCTCATCGCCCAGCCCACGGTGCGGGAGCGGGCCGAGGAGATCCGCGCCGACCTCGGCGCCCCGACCATCCTGCTGGGCGTGGACCGGCTCGACTACACCAAGGGCATCGCGCAGCGGCTCCAGGCGTTCGGCGAGCTGTTCGAGGACGGCCACCTCAAGCCGGGCCAGGCGGTGTTCGTGCAGATCGCCACGCCGAGCCGGGAGCGGGTCGAGCAGTACCAGCTGCTGCGCGACCAGATCGAGCAGCAGGTCGGCCGCATCAACGGCGACTACGGGGAGCTGGGCTTCCCCGTCGTGCACTACCTGCACACCTCCTACGACCGCGCCGAGCTGGCCGCCCTCTACCTGGCCGCGGACGTCATGGTGGTCACCCCGCTGCGGGACGGCATGAACCTGGTCGCCAAGGAGTACGTGGCCTGCCGGGACGACCTGCGCGGCGCGCTCGTGCTCAGCGAGTTCGCCGGCGCCGCCGCCGAGCTCAAGCGGGCCTTCCAGGTGAACCCGTACGACATCGACGGCCTCAAGAGCACCATGCTGGCGGCGATGAACGCGGACCCGGCCGAGCAGGCGCGGCGGATGCGGGCGATGCGCAAGCGGGTCCTCGAACACGACGTGGACCGGTGGGCGCACGACTTCCTCAGCGCCCTGGAACAGCCCCAGCGCGTCGGCTGAGGCGATCTCGCCGCCTCCTTTGCGGCACCACAATCCGCCCCTCCCGGTCACCTGATTCGGTCAGCCGGAATGGCTGATTCATCCCATCCGATTCACCGGGCCGCGCCGACGCGCCCCTCGTCCCCCGAGCCCGCCGACACGGAGACCGAGAACGCCGGCGAGGGCAGGGCGAGAGCCGCCACCTGACGCCGCCGCCTGACGCCGCACCCTGGCTCGCGGCGCCCGCGGCCGATGACATGACCCCTCGGTCGCGGAGCGAAGGCGCCCGCATTCATGCAGGTGGGGCCGAGGGGCGCGTGTGGCCCTCGCGCCCGCCGGGTTCCTCCGCCCTTCTGACGTCGAACAGCGTCATCGCGACGCGACGTGCGACGCCGCAGCCGACGTGCGGTGCGGGTCGGACCCCGGCTCCCACGAGACCGTCGAACCGGGGGATTTTCACATCGGCTCAGTCAGGCGGCGGTGTCAGCGTCGGGGGCTGCGCACCGGCCCGCGACCGGCGGGACCGTCCGCTGGGCAGGCCGGGTATGACGGCAGATCGCTCGTGCGGTGCGCCTCAGAAGCCGCGTGATGGCGCGCGTTCCGCCACTGGGGCCGGGCGTCCCAGGCGGGGAGGGCGTCCGCTTGGAACGTCGTGCGGTCGGGATGCGCGTGCGGGATGCCGAAAGCCGGGGCGGCTCGGACCTCGGGTCAGCGTCGGGCGGAGGCGGAGCGCAGCTCGAAGGCCGCCCACACGGCCTTGCCGCCGGTGGACAGCGGCGCCCAGCCCCACGCGTCGCTGACCGCGCCCACCACGACCAGGCCGCGGCCCGCCTCGCTGAAACGCTCCGGGTCGGGCGCGACCGGCTCGGGGGGCTGCGTTCCCGGGTCGGTGACGGCCACGACCAGGCGCCGGGGGTGCCCCAGCAGGACCAGCTGGATGGGACACGGCGGAGCGGGGCGCAGCAGACCCGCCAGCCCGTGCCGCAGGGCGTTGGTGACCAGCTCCGACACGGCGGTCAGCACGTCGGGGGCGACGTCGGCCATCCCCCATTCCCGCAGCGTGGCCAACGTGAAGTCGCGCGCCGCCTTGGCGGACGTGGGCTCGGCGGGCAGCACCCGGCGCGCGGTGCGCGAACGGCCCGAGGGCGGCGTCGGCCAGTAGCCGGCCAGCCCCGGCGCGGCCGGCGGGACCGCCGACGCCGGGCCGCCGTCCGGCCACGGCGCGCGCTCGGCGGCCGCGGGCCGCCAGGTCCGCCTGTCCCCGTGCGCGGGCGGAGCGGCGACGTCGTCTGCCTGGTCAACGATCATTGTCAGACCCCAGTGGCGAGCGGGTGTGCAGTGCGCGGCGTTCGCTATCTTGCTCCCCATGTCGTGCAGATGCAAGACCGTCTGCATGAACCAATGCAAGAACGAATGCACGTGCATCTCGTACCATGCACATAGGGGTGGGGCGAGATCACAGCCTCCCGCCCGGGAGGCGAGACGGCCTGACAAGGGGGCACGCATGTACGGCGATGAGCTGTCCGACCTCTCGCCGGACGGACTCGTCTGGCAGAAGAGCCGCCGCAGCAACCCGAGCGGCAACTGCGTCGAGTTGGCCGAACTCCCCACCGGGGAGATCGCGGTGCGGAACTCCCGGTATCCGGACGGACCGATCCTCGTCTACACGCGGGAGGAGGTCGAGGCGTTCGTCGGCGGGGCCAAGGACGGCGACTTCGACCACATGCTGGTCTGAGGCGCCCCGGGTTCCGTCGGGACGGCCGTAAACCGAATCCCGTTCCATCTCGGCGTCGCGCCGGGTAGCGTGCGGATGCATGCACCCTGGCCAGATCGCCGAGCGGACCCCCGGCAGGCCCGCCGTCATCATGGCGGGCTCCGGGCGGGTCGTGACGTTCCGGGAACTCGACGAGGAGTCGAACCGGCTCGCGCAGCTCCTCCGCGCCGAGGGGCTGCGCCCCGGCGACCACGTCGCCTTCATGCTCGAGAACCACCCGCTGTTCCTGGCCGTGGCCTGGGCGGCGCAGCGTTCCGGGCTCTACTACACCGCCGTCAGTTCGCGCCTGCAGGCCGACGAGCTGGCCTACATCGTCGACAACTGCGGGGCGAAGGCGTTCGTCTCCTCGCGGGCGCTCGCCGGCACCGCCGCGGCGGTCACCGAGCGCACGCCGGGCGTCCGCCTGCGGCTGATGCTGGACGGCGTCGCGCCCGGCTTCGAGTCCTACGAGGAGCGGGTGGCGGCCCACCCGCCGACCCCGATCCCCGACGAGTGCGAGGGCGCCGACATGCTCTACTCGTCGGGCACCACCGGCCGTCCCAAGGGCGTCAAACCGCGGCTGCGGCTGGATCCGATGGGGACGCCCGGGCCCCTCTATCAGCTGATCTCGCTGCTGTTCCAGCCCGACGCCGACTCGGTGTACCTGTCCCCGGCGCCGCTCTACCACGCCGCGCCGCTGCGCTACAGCCTCACCTTCCAGCGGTTCGGCGCCACCGTGGTGGTGATGGAGAAATTCGACCCCGAAGGCGCGCTCGCGGCCATCGAGAGGTACGGGGTGACGCACAGCCAGTGGGTGCCCACCCACTTCATCCGCATGCTCAAGCTGCCGCCCGAGGTGCGCGCCCGCTACGACCTGTCCACGCTGCGCTGCGCCGTGCACGCCGCCGCGCCCTGCCCCGTCCCGGTCAAGGAGCAGATGATGGAGTGGTGGGGCCCCATCCTGCACGAGTACTACGCCGGGACGGAGGGCAACTGCTTCGTCTACGCGAGCCCGCGGGACTGGCTCGCCCACAAGGGGACGGTGGGCAAGCCCCTCTTGGGCGAGGTCCACGTGTGCGATGAGAACGGCGACGAGGTGCCGCCCGGCACGCCCGGGACGCTCTACTTCGACAAGGGGCCCGAGTTCGAGTACCACGGGGACCCCGAGAAGACCGCCGCGTCCCGCGACCCGAAGGGACGCGGCTGGACGACTCTCGGCGACGTCGGCTACGTGGACGAGGACGGCTTCCTCTACCTGACCGACCGCCGCTCCTATGTGATCATCAGCGGCGGGGTGAACATCTACCCCCAGGAGGCCGAGAACGTCCTGGCCGTCCACCCGAAGGTCGCCGACGTCGCGGTCATCGGCGTCCCCGACGCGGAGATGGGCGAGGCGGTGAAGGCCGTCGTGCAGCCGGTGTCCATGGACGACGCCGGGCCCGACCTGGAGGCCGAGCTGATCGCCTACTGCCGCGACCGCCTGGCCCACTACAAGTGCCCGCGCTCGGTCGACTTCCGCCCCGAGCTGCCCCGCCACCCCACGGGCAAGCTCTACAAGCGCCTGCTCAAGGACGAGTACTGGAAGGACCACCGCCCGGAACCGCAGACCTGATCAGGAGACCGAGGCCCGGCTCCGGCAAGAGGGGGCGGCCGGCTGTGTGCGCGGTGTGCGGCGCCGAGAGGCCCTGAGAAAGGCGAACGCCCCGGCCCGGACTCCCGCGGACGCCGGGGCGGGGCGTTCGGCCCTGTGGAGTGCTCAGTGCATCGGCATCGGGGCGTCGACGCGCGTGCCCTCCGCGGCGTCGACGGGGGCCGGCTTGCGACGCGGCAGCACCAGCGCGGGCAGGAAGGCCAGCGTCAGCAGCGCCAGCGACCACCAGTAGGTGGTCTGGAACGCGTCGGCCATCCGCTCGAAGATCTTCGCCAGCGCCTCCGGCGGGATCTGCGCCGGGGCGGGCGTCTGGGCGGCGCCGCCGCTGCTCAGCCCCCGCTTCTCCAGCTCGGAGGCCAGCAGGACCGCGATGAACGCGGTGCCGATCGAGCCCGCCACCTGCTGGATGATGTTCAGCGCGGTGCTGGCCCGCGGCACCTCGTCGTGCGTGAGCGACTGCATGGCGGCCGACATGGTCGGCATCATCGTCATGCCCATGCCGAGCCCCATGACGAACAGCGCGGCCCCGAGCGCCCAGTAGGACGCGTCGACGGTCAGCTGCGACGCGAAGCCCGCCACGCCGAGCACCACCACGGCGAGGCCGATCAGGACGACCCGTCCCGGGCCCACCCGGTCGGTCAGCTTGCCGCCGATCGGCATCGTCACCATGGCGCCGAAGCCCTGCGGGGCGAGCAGCAGGCCCGCCGCGAACGCGGTCTCCTGGCGCACCGTCTGGTAGTACAGCGGCAGGATCAGCATGGCGCCGAAGAAGGCGCAGGCGAACAGCACCATGGTCCCGGACGCGGCGGCCACCGACCGGCGCTTGAACAGCCGCAGGTCGATGAGGGGGTTGGCGTTGCGGCGGCTCAGCGCGTGGAGGACGAACGCGATCGAGAGCACCGCGCCGACGACGGTCGGGATCAGCACGTCGGTGCGGCCGAAGTCGGACTTCTCCGCCCCGGTGGCCAGGCCGTAGATCAACGCGGCCAGGCCCGGCGACAGCAGCAGCAGCCCGAGGAAGTCCAGCCGCTCGGCGGGCTGCGGCTCGTCCCGCTTGAGGATGCGGGCGGCCAGCACCAGCGACACAACGCCGATCGGCACGTTGATGTAGAAGATCCAGCGCCAGGACACGTCGTCGACCAGCCAGCCGCCGAGGATGGGGCCGGTGATCGGGCCGAGCAGCATCGGGATCCCGACGATGCTCATCACCTGGCCGACCCGCTGCGGGCCGGCCGCCTGGGTGAGGATCGTCATCCCGGCGGGCATGATCATGCCGCCGCCCAGGCCCTGCAGGACCCGGAAGAGGATCAGCGACTCGGCGTTCCAGGCCGTGCCGGCCAGCGCCGAGCCGATGACGAACAGCGCGATCGACAGCATGTACAGGCGCTTGGTGCCGAACCGCGCCGAGGCCCACCCTGTCACCGGGATCACCGTGGCCAGCGCGAGCGTGTAGCCGGTCGCCACCCACTGGATGGTCTCCAGGGGAGCGTCGAAGTCCTCGGACAGGTGCTTGAGGGCGACGTTGACGACGGTCACGTCCAGGATGGACATGACCGCGCCGAGGACGACGACCATGGCCACCGCGAGGACGCCGCGATCGAGGCCCTCACCGGACGGCGGGTCCGGCGGACCGGTCTCTTTCAGCGATGACGCAGAAGCGGACAAGACGGTATTCCAATCATCTGGGCCCGGGCATGCGGGCACGACAGAGCACGCGGGGTGGGAACGCCGGAGCAAAATACTGCAGGGACTGACAGTTTCGCGAACCATTAAACCCGCGCCTGTCCGGGAGTATTCCAAGGGGGTGTGACATTCCGTGCACGTCGGATCCGCTAGCTGCGCCCCCTCGCTCCCCCTACGGTGCAGTCTGATGTGACATTGGCGACATCCACCTCAAGCTCAGCGGACACCCGGGACCGTCCGCTGTCTCCCGCCCTGCGTCCGTACACCGACGCGGCTGCGGCGGCCACGCCCTCACACCGTGCCTGCGCCACCCGTCCGCTGACTGGCGAGCGTGGAGGAGGCGGGGTGCGCTGTACGCGTAGGCCGTCCCTAGCTGGTCACTGCCTTGCCGCCAGAGAGGCTGTACGCGTGCCTGGGCGCTGCGGATCGCAGCATGCCCAAGTGGCCGCGGAGAGCAGCGCGCCTGCGCTGCCCGCGCGCTGACCGGCGTGCGTGGGACAGGCGCCACCGCGCGGTCGCTGGAGGCCCGCCTTGATGCCGCCTGCGGTCGCGATCCTCTGCGCGAGCGGCAGGCGGAGGCGGTGAAGATGCCCTCGGCGCCGTACCGGCGCCCGCAAGGGCCGCATGAGCCACGGCCACCGGGCCGCGGAGCCGAGGGCGCCGGCGCGTCAGGCGGCGGGCGGCAGGCCCAGGGAACGGGCGATGAGCATGCGCTGGACCTCCGACGTGCCCTCGCCGACCTCCAGGATCTTGGCGTCGCGGTAGAAGCGGCCCACGGCGTACTCGTTCATGAAGCCGTAGCCGCCGAAGATCTGGGTGGCGTCGCGGGCGTTGTCCATGGCGGCGTTGGAGGCGACCAGCTTGGCGATGGACGCCTCCTTCTTGAACGGCTCGCCCGCCAGCATCTTGGCCGCGGCGGCGTAGTAGGCCAGGCGGGCGGTGTGGGCGCGCGCCTCCATGTCGGCGATCTTGAACTGGATGGCCTGGTAGCGGCCGATCTCGCGGCCGAACGCGGTGCGTTCGCGGACGTAGCGCAGGCACTCGTCCACGCAGCCCTGGGCCAGGCCGACCGACAGCGCGGCGATGGCGATGCGGCCCTCGTCCAGGATCCGCAGGAACTGGGCGTAGCCGCGGCCGCGCTCCCCGACCAGGTTCTCGGCGGGCACCCGGACGTCGGAGAACGCCAGCTCGCGGGTGTCGGACGCCGACCAGCCCACCTTGGAGTACTTGCGGCCCACGGCGAACCCGGGCGTCCCGTTCGGGACGATGATGGTGGAGATCTCGTTCTCGCCGGTCAGCGCGGTGACGGTGACGAACGCGGTGATGTCGGTGCCGGCGTTGGTGATGAACGACTTCGACCCGTTGATCACCCAGTGGTCGCCGTCGAGGCGGGCGGTGGTGCGCATGCCGCCGGGGACGTCGGAGCCGCCGCCCGGCTCGGTCAGCCCGAACGCCGCGAGCTTCTCGCCCGAGGCCAGCGCCGGGAGCCACCGCCGCTTCTGGTCCTCGGAGCCGAAGCGGTAGATGGGCATGGCGCCCAGGGACACGGCGGCCTCCAAGGTGATGGCCACCGACGAATCGACGCGGGCCAGCTCCTCGAGGGCGAGGCAGAGGGCGAAGTAGTCGCCGCCCATGCCGCCGTACTCCTCGGGGAAGGGCAGGCCGAACAGCCCCATCTTGCCCATCGCGGCGACGATCTCGTACGGGAACTCCCCCCGCTCGTACAGGTCGCCGATCACCGGTGCGACGGACTCGCGCGCGAACCGCTCGACGGTGCGGCGCAGCTCCTCCTGCTCGTCGGTGAGCGTGAAGTCGATCATCTGTGCTCCTCGTTGCTTTCTCGCGCCGCCGGCGCTTCGGCGCGCGGCGCTCGCGGTGACAGGGCCTGGACGACACGGGAGGGACTGGGCCGGCCGAGGCGCTCGGCCATCCAGCGGCTGGTGGCGACGAGTGCCTCCAGGTCGACGCCGGTGTCGATGCCCAGTCCGTGCAGCATCCAGACGAGGTCCTCGGTGGCCAGGTTTCCGGTGGCGCTCTCGGCGTACGGGCAGCCGCCGATGCCGCCGGCGGAGGCGTCCACGGTGGTGACCCCGGCGCGCAGGGCGGCCAGGGTGTTGGCCAGGGCCTGGCCGTAGGTGTCGTGGAAGTGGACGGCGATCCGGTCGGGGCCGATGCCGGCCGCGGCCAGCGCCTCGATCAGCGCGGTGACCTGGCCGGGCGTGCCGACGCCGATGGTGTCGCCGAGGCTGAGCTGCGAGCAGCCGAGGTCCATCAGGCGGCGCGCGACGGACACCACCTGCTCGATCGGCACGTCGCCCTCCCACGGGTCGCCGCACACCATGGAGACGTAGGCCCGCACCCACAGGCCCTCGGCCCGGGCGCGCTCGACGACGGGCGCGAACATCGCGATGGACTCGTCGACGGTGCGGTTGAGGTTGCGGCGGGCGAACGTCTCGGTGGCGCTGCCGAAGATCGCGATCTCGGTGACGCCGTTGCGCAGCGCCCGTTCCAGACCGCGCTCGTTGGGCACCAGGACCGGGTGCCGCACCCCGGGGCGGCGCGGCAGCGCGGCCAGCACCTCCTCGGCGTCGGCCAGCTGCGGCACCCACTTGGGGTGGACGAAGCTGGTCGTCTCGATCGTGCGCAGTCCGGCGTCGGCGAGCCGCATGACGAACTCGGCCTTGACGTCCGGGGGGACGATCGTCTTCTCGTTCTGCAGCCCGTCGCGCGGTCCGACCTCGTAGATCGTGACCCGCTCGGGCAGGCCGGCGAGCGGCACGCGCATCGTCATCCCTCCTCGATGACGGCCAGCACCGCGTCGAGGGCGACCTGGGCGCCCGCGCGGACCGGCAGGCTCGTCACCGTGCCCGCGATCGGCGCGGTCACGGTGTGCTCCATCTTCATGGCCTCCACCACCACCAGCGGCTGCCCCGCGTCGACCCGGTCGCCCTCGCCGGCCTTGACCGCCAGCACGGTGCCGGGCATGGGGCTGCGGACGACGCCGTCGCCGGCCGCGGCCGCGCCTTCCGCGGTCTCGGTGCGCACGTGCTCGGTCAGCGCCCAGGCGTGTCCGTCGCGGCCGAGCCACAGCGTGTCGCCGACGCGGGCGTGCCGGTACGTCAGCGTGCGGCCCCCGTAGGCGAGCAGGAGCGTCCGGTCCCGGCGGGCCAGGGACGCCTGGACGGGCTCGGCGCCGCCGATCGAGACGAGGGCGTCATGGGCGCGGCCCTGGACGCGCACCTCGACGGGGTCGCCGCCGGACGGGGTGATGATCCACGGCGTCCAGGCGGGGGCGCCGGGCCGCCAGCCGTCCGGGATGGCCCACGGATCGGTGTCGTCCTCCGGCTCCAGGGCGAGCATGCGCTCCAGCGCCGCGGCGGCGAGGACCTCGTCGGGGACGGAGCCGTCTCCCGTGAGGTCGGCCAGGCGGCGGTCGACCAGGCCCGTGTCGAGACGGCCCGCGGCCACGTCCGGGTCGGCGAGCAGGGCCCGCAGGAACGCCACGTTGGTGGTGACGCCGAGCAGCGTGTACGAGGCGAGGGCGCGGTCGAGGCGGCGCAGGGCGGCGGCGCGGTCGGGGCCCCAGGCGATCACCTTGGCGACCATCGGGTCGTACGCGCCGCCGACCTCGGTCCCCTCGTCCAGGCCCGAGTCGACGCGGGTGTCGGACGGCTCCTCCAGCAGCAGCACCCGGCCGCCGGTGGGCAGGAAGCCGCGCGCCGGGTCCTCGGCGTAGACGCGGGCCTCGACGGCGTGGCCGTTCAGGGCCACCTCGTCCTGGGTGAAGGGGAGCGGCTCCCCGGCGGCGACGCGCAACTGGAGCTCCACCAGGTCGAGGCCGGTGACCAGTTCGGTGACGGGGTGCTCGACCTGCAGCCGGGTGTTCATCTCCATGAAGAAGAACTCGTCGGGGCGGTCGGCCGACACGATGTACTCGACCGTCCCGGCGCCGGTGTAGCCGACGGCCTGCGCCGCCGCGACGGCGGCGGCGCCCATCCGCGCGCGGGTCGCGGCGTCCAGCAGCGGGGACGGCGCCTCCTCGACGATCTTCTGGTGGCGGCGCTGCAGGCTGCACTCGCGCTCGCCGAGGTGGACGGCGTTGCCGTGGGCGTCGGCGAACACCTGGATCTCGATGTGCCGCGGGTTCTCGACGAAGCGCTCCACCAGGAGGGTGTCGTCGCCGAACGCGGAGCGGGCCTCGCGGCGGGCGGCGGCGATCGCGTCGGGGAGGTCGGCGGCGTCCCGGACGAGCCGCATGCCCTTGCCGCCGCCGCCCGCGGACGGCTTGAGCAGCACGGGCAGGCCGACGTCCAGCGCGGCCCGCGCGAGCTCCTCGTCCGACAGGCCCGGCTCGTCGCGGCCCGGCACCACCGGGACCCCGGCGGCCGCGACGGCGCACTTGGCGCGGATCTTGTCGCCCATCGTCTCGATCGCCGCGGCGGGCGGGCCGACGAACACCAGCCCGGCGGCGGCGCAGGCCTCGGCGAACGCGGCGTTCTCGGCCAGGAAGCCGTATCCGGGGTGGACGGCCTGGGCGCCGGACGCGAGCGCGGCCGCCACGACCGCCTCCGCGTCCAGGTACGACGGGACGCGCACGGCCTCGTCCGCCTCCCGGACGTGCGGCGCGGCGCTCCGCCCGGGGCCGGCTCCCGCGTCGGCGTCGGTGTACACGGCGACCGAGCGGACGCCCAGCCGCCGCAGCGTGCGGAACACGCGGACCGCGATCTCGCCGCGGTTGGCCACAAGGACGCTTTCGAACATCACGGCCTCACATCCGGAATACGCCGTAGCCGACGGGGTCCAGCGGCGCGCCGGCCGCCGCGGACAGCGCGAGCGCCAGCACCCGCCGGGTGTCCAGCGGGTCGATCACGCCGTCGTCCCACAGCCGCGCCGTGGAGTAGTACGGGTTGCCCTGCCTTTCGTACTGCTCGCGGATCGGCGCCTTGAACTCCTCCTCCGCCTCGGCCGGCCACTGCTCGCCGCGGGCCTCCAGCTGGTCGCGGCGGACGGTGGCCAGCACGCTCGCGGCCTGCTCGCCGCCCATCACGGAGATCCGCGCGTTCGGCCACATCCACAGGAAGCGGGGGGAGTACGCCCGGCCGCACATCGCGTAGTTGCCCGCGCCGAACGATCCGCCGATCACCACGGTGAACTTGGGGACGCGGGCGCACGCCACGGCGGTGACCATCTTGGCGCCGTGCTTGGCGATGCCGCCCGCCTCGTACTGGCGGCCCACCATGAACCCGGTGATGTTCTGCAGGAACACCAGCGGCACCGAGCGGCGGTCGCACAGCTGGATGAAGTGGGCGCCCTTGAGCGCCGACTCGCCGAACAGGATGCCGTTGTTGGCGACGATGCCCACCGGGTGGCCGTGGATCCGCGCGAAGCCGGTCACCAGCGTGGTGCCGTACTCCTTCTTGAACTCCTGGAAGCGGCTGCCGTCCACGATCCGCGCGATCACCTCGCGCACGTCGTAGGGGGTGCGGGGGTCCGGCGGCACCACGCCGTACAGCTCGCCCGGGTCGACGGCGGGCGGCTCGGGCTCGGTCACGTCCCAGGGGCGCGGCTCGCGCGGCCCGAGCGTGGCGACGATGTCGCGGACGATCGCCAGCGCGTGCGCGTCGTCCTCGGCGAGGTGGTCGGTGACGCCGGAGGTGCGGGCGTGCAGCTCCCCGCCGCCGAGCTCCTCGGCGGTGACGACCTCGCCGGTCGCGGCCTTCACCAGCGGCGGGCCGCCCAGGAAGATCGTGCCCTGGCCGCGGACGATCACCGCCTCGTCGCTCATCGCCGGGACGTACGCGCCGCCCGCGGTGCACGAGCCGAGCACGGCGGCGATCTGCGGGATGCCCCGCGCCGACATGGTGGCCTGGTTGTAGAAGATCCGGCCGAAGTGCTCGCGGTCGGGGAACACCTCGTCCTGGCGGGGCAGGAACGCGCCGCCCGAGTCGACCAGGTAGACGCAGGGCAGCCGGTTGTGCAGCGCCACCTCCTGCGCCCGCAGGTGCTTCTTGACCGTCATCGGGTAGTAGGTGCCGCCCTTGACGGTGGCGTCGTTGGCGACGACCACGCACTCGCGCCCGGCGATCCGCCCGACCCCGGTGATGATCCCGGCGCCGGGGGCCTCGTCGTCGTACATCCCGTAGGCGGCCAGCGGCGACAGCTCCAGGAACGGCGACCCGGGGTCGAGCAGGGCGTCGACCCGGTCGCGCGGCAGCAGCTTGCCGCGCGCCACGTGCCGCTCGCGGGCGCGCTCGGGACCGCCGCGCCCGGCCCGGTCGATGCGCTCGCGCAACTCGGCGGCCAGCGCCGCGTTGTGCTCGGCGTTGGCCTTGAAGGTCGCGTCCGCGGGGTCGGCGCGGCTGGTCAGAACGGATCCGGCCATCAGTCGTCCTCGTCTGTTAACGACCGTTAACAACGCCTGATGTTAATACTCATTAACATCGGCCGTCCAGCCTCCTAGACTTCCGGCATGACCTCGCAACCCCTGCGGCCCGCGGGCGACCGGGCGGCGGCGGCGTCGCCGCGGCGGGCGGAGATCCTGGCCGCGGCCGCCGAGCTGTTCGCCCGGCGCGGCTACCACGGCGCGTCCATCGGCGACCTCGGCAGGGCCGTCGGGCTCACCGGTCCCGCCCTCTACCGGCACTTCCGCGGCAAGGAGGCGGTGCTGGCGGAGATGCTGCTGGACATCAGCGAGCGGCTGCGGGCCGAGGGCGCGCGGCGCGCCGCCGACCCCGACCCGGGGCGGGCCCTGGACGCCCTGCTGCGCTGGCACATCGCGTTCGCCCTCGACAACCCCGCGCTGATCACCGTCCACGAGCGCGAGCTGGACAACGTCCCCGAGCCGCAGCGGCACGAGATCCGGCGCCTGCAGCGCGCCTACGTGGAGGAGTGGGTCGGCGTGCTGCGCCGCCTGCGCCCCGAGGACCCGCCCACCGAGGACCGGGCGCGCGCCGCCGTGCACGCCTGCTTCGGCCTGCTCAACTCCACCCCCTACAGCGCCGCGGCCCTGGACCGCGCGGCGATGGGCGACCTGCTGTACGCGATGGCGTCCGCCGCCCTGCGCCAGGTCGCCGAGCCGTCCCGCAATTCGTCCCGCTGACGTTGAACGCCTCGGGCGGGGCGTGCGTACGACTGGGCATGACGGACCAGAAGGTGGCGCCGCTCGACGGCGGTTCGGCCGTCGGCCGGCGTGAGGCGGGGCACGGGGCGCCGCCCTCGGACGGCGGCCCCGCGGGGCCGGCCACGACGGACGTCCGGGGCGCCGACGCCGCCGACCGGGCGGCCCGCGACTGGTCCGGACGCAAGCCCGGCGGCCACCGCGGCACCGACCCCGCCGCCGGCGGCGAAACGGGGACCGCCGCAGGCGCCGCGCCCGAAACAGGCGGCGAAGCCGCGCCCGCGGGCGGGACGCAGGCGGAAAGCGCGGACCGGACGCCCGCGTCGTCCGCGCCGCCCGCCGCCCCCGCGGCTCCCGAGAAGAACGCCGCCCCCGCGGCTCCCGAGAAGAACGCCGCGGCCGACGACCCGGTCGAGGTGTGGCCGTGCGCGAACTGCGGCAGGCCCGTCCCGCAGCCGGTGCGCGGCACCTGGTCGGTGCGGTACTGCACGGACAACGACGGGGCGTGCGCCGCCGAGGCCCGCGCACGCCGCGAACGCGGCCGCGACACCCCCGGGCTGACCGGCCAGGTCGCCTGGGCGTGGGAGATCGTCGAACGGATGGAGGAGGCCGTGGGGCGGCTCGCCGGGTCGCTGGCCTCCGAGCTGAGCGTCGCCGGGGTGGAGCGGCGCATCGCCGACGCCAAGGCCGAGGCCGCCGCCCTCGTCGCGGTCGCGCAGAAGGAGCGCGACGCCTCCCAGCGGCAGGCCGAGGCGGCGTGGCGCCAGGCCGCGGCCGCCCGCGAGCGGATGGAGAACGCCGAACGGGAGGCCGCCGCCGCCCGCGACGAGGCCGCGCGGGCCCGCGCCGAACGCGACGCCGCGCGCCGCGAGGCCGCCGAGGCGCGCGAGGCCGCCGAGCAGGCGGTCGCCGCCAAGCTCGCCGCCGAACGCGAACGCGACCGCGTCGTGGAGCGCGAGGGCGAGCTGCTGTCGGCGCTGGAGTCGGCCCGCGCCGAACTGGTCACCCTGCACTCGCGGCTGTCGGACTCGGAGACGATCATCGAGGGCCAGCGGATCGAGGCCGCCGCCGCCCGCCGCGCCGCCGACGACCTGCGCGCCGCCGTGCACGAGGCCGAGACCAAGCGCGGGCAGGCCGTGGCCGACCGCGACCAGATGCAGGCGCGCCTGCACGAGTGCGAGCAGCAGAACTGGCGGCTGACGCGGACCGTGGAGGAGCTGCGCGCCGCGCTGACCGCGCTCACCGGCGAACGCGACGCGGCCCGCGCCGAGGCCGAACGCGCCCGCCGCCAGATCGACGCCCTGACCAGCTCCGCCCTGCCGGGCGCCGCCGCCGGGCGCCCGGCGGCCGGCACCCGACCCGCCGCCGAGCCGGAATCGGCCGGGCTGCACGCCCTGGACGGATTCCGGCTCCCCCACGCGGGCTGATCGAGACGAGGAGGTGAGGCCCCTACCGCAGAGCACTGGCCCTGTCTGAGCGGCCGCCGCGCCGAACCGGGACGGCGCGGCGGCCGACGCCGATCGGGGCGGTTCAGTCCGCGGAACGCCCGCGCAGCCGCGCCGTGTAGTCGACGGCGCCGGCGCGCACCGCGGCGTGCACGGCCCGCGCGATCCGCGCGCCCCACGTCGAACGCGGCCCGGCGAACGGCTCCTCCGCGCCCGAGTCGGGGACCATGGGGGCGGCCACGCAGATGGCGTCCGACGCGGTGCCGGTGCACGCGTACCCGGCCTCCAGCAGCGCCTGCGTCTTGGCCTCGGTGGCGGTGATGACCGCGTTGACCAGGGCGGCGTCGCCCAGCGGGACCGGCACCGCGACCACGATGTTGACCGTGCCGGGCGCGGCCCCGTCCAGCCGCGCGGGGGCCAGCTCCGGGTCGGCGGCGCCCGGGGGAGCGGCGGCCCACGTCGGGACGCGCAGCCCCACCGTCGCGGCCACGGTCACCCCCTCGTCCGAGGCCTGCACGGTCCGGTCGACCGGCGCCGCGGTCATCATGCCGACGCCGCGTCCCAGCAGGCCGTACCCGGCCGCCAGCTCGCGCAGGTGCTCCCGCGGGTCCAGGCGCGCGTACCCGCCGGGCACCTGGGCGTTCAGCACCCAGTCCACCGGCCCGATCCCGCCGCCCAGCAGCGCCGACGAGATCGCCCGCAGGCCCGGGCCCGGCCGCCACACCGTCGCCGCCAGCCGCGCGCCGTCCTCCACGCGCCACCGCGTCACCAGTCTCATCGAGGCCCGCATGAACGCTCCAAAGACACGACGGGCCGGCCGTCCGGGCCCGGCGCGACGTGCACCCGGGCGCCGAAGTGCGCGCCGACCGCCTCGCCGGTGAGCACCTCGCCGGGCGGGCCGGACGCGGCGACCCGCCCCCGCGACAGCAGCACCAGCGCGTCGGCGTACTGCCCGGCCAGCGTCAGGTCGTGGATCGTGGTGAGCACCGTCAGCCCGTCGTCCCGCCGCAGCCGGTCGACCAGCTCCATCACCTGCTGCTGGTGGCCGATGTCCAGCGCGGTCGTCGGCTCGTCCAGCACCAGCACGGGCGCCTGCTGGGCCAGCGCCCGCGCCAGCACCACCCGCTGCCGCTCCCCGCCCGACAGCCGGTCCAGCGGACGCGCGGCCAGGCCGACGAGGTCGAGCCGCTCCAGCACCTCGGTCGCCACCGCCCGGTCGCGGGCGCTCTCGCGGCCCAGATGCGGGATGTAGGGGGAGCGGCCGAGCAGCGTGTAGTCGAACACCGTCATCCCCGGCGGCAGGTTCGGGTTCTGCGGCGCGTACGCCACCAGCCGGGCGCGGCGGCGCGGCGGCAGCGCCCACGGGTCCGCCCCGGCGACGCTCACCGTGCCGCGGCGCGGCCGCCGCAGCCCCAGGATCGCCCGCAGCAGCGTCGACTTGCCCGCCCCGTTCGGCCCGATGACCGCCGTCCACGTCCCGGCGGGCGCCTCCAGGGACACGTCCCGCAGCACGGGCCGCCCCTCCAGGTCGACGTCCAGGCCGCGCACCGTGACGGTCACGTGTCCACCTCCCCGCGGACGGCGCGCAGCACCGCCACGAAGAACGGGCCGCCGACGAACGCGGTGACCACGCCGAGCGGCAGCTCGCCCGGCGCCACGACCGTGCGGCCCACCAGGTCCGCGACGGTCAGGAACGCCGCGCCGCCGAGCAGCGACAGCGGCAGGACGATCCGGTACGAGCCGCCCGCCAGCCGCCGCACCACGTGCGGCACCACCACGCCGACGAACCCGATGAGCCCGCTGACCGCCACCGCGCACGCGGTGGCCAGCGACGCGGCCGCCAGCACGGTCAGCCGCACCCGCGACGCCGACAGCCCCAGCGCCGCGGCCTCCTCGTCGCCGACGCTCAGCACGTCCAGCAGCCGCCCGTGCAGCAGCAGCGTCGCCACCGCCACCGCCGCGTACGGGGCGATCATCGCCAGCGTGGGCCAGTCGGCCAGGGTGAGACCGCCCAGGATCCACGAGTAGATCCGCTGCAGCTCCTCCGCCTTGGCCTGCTGCAGGAACGCCTGCACCGACGCGAGGAACGACGACACCGCCACGCCCGCCAGCACCAGCGTCGCGGTGCCGGACCCGCCGCCGCGGCGCGCCGTGCTGCCCAGCCCGTAGGCCAGCGCGACCCCGGCGACCGCGCCGGCGAAGGCGGCCAGCGGCACCGCGAACGTCGGCCGGTCCGACATCACGACGATCACCAGCGTGGCGCCGACGCCCGCGCCTGCCGCGGCCCCCAGCAGGTACGGGTCGGCCAGCGGGTTGCGGAACACGCCCTGGTAGGCCGCGCCGGCGACGGCCAGCAGCCCGCCCACCACCGCGCCCAGCAGCACCCGGGGGAGCCGCAGCTCGAACAGCACGTTCCGGTCGACCGGGGCCAGCCCCGAGTCGACGTGCACGAACGGCAGCCGGTCGGCCAGCGCCTTCACCACCCCGCCGGCCGGCAGACCGGCGGGGCCGATCAGCAGCGCGGCGAGCAGCGCCGCCGCGAGCACCAGCGCGGTCACCGCCAGCGGCACAGGACGCAGCCGCGCCGCCTCCCGCGCCTTCACCGGAGGGGCGGCGTCACCGCGCCGCCGACGCCTTCTGCACGGCGTCCCCGATCACCTTGACGAGCTCGGGCAGCCGCGGACCCCAGCGGGACGCGATCGAGTCGTCCAGCTCGACCACGTTCCCGCGCTTCACGGCGTCGAGCCCGTCCCAGCCGGGGCGCTTGGCCACTGCGGCGGCGTTCTGCCCGCAGCACTTGGTGTCGGCCAAGAACACCAGGTCCGGGTCGCTCTTGAGCAGGTGCTCGCGCGACAGCTGCGGGTAGGCGCCCGCCGCCGGCTGCGCCCCGTCGGCGATGTTGCGCAGCCCGAACAGCCCGTACACCTGCCCGATGAACGTCTTGGACGTCACCGTGTGCAGCTGCTCGTCCAGCTCGTGGTAGTAGGTGAGCGGCTCGCCGCCGGGCGGGGCGGCCTTCTTCGCGGCGTCCACGGTCTGTTGGATGCGGCGGCGCATGTCGTCGACGAGCCGGCGGGCCTGCTCGGCGTGGCCGGTGGCCGCGCCCAGATCCATGATCTCGTCGTAGGCGTCCTCGAACCGGGCGGCGGCGGGCTCCAGCAGCACCGGCACCTTCACCTTCTCCAGCGCCTTGACGATGCCGTCCATGTCGTCCGACAGCACCACCAGGTCCGGCTTGTAGCCGATGATCGCCTCGGCGTTCGGCTTGAAGCCCGACAGCTTGGTCCGCGGCGCGTTCGCCGGGTGGTCGGAGTACTCGTCGACGGCCACCACCTGCGCGCCCGCGCCGATGGCGAACAGCGTCTCGGTGTGCGTGGGCGACAACGACACGATCCGCTTGGGCACCGCGGGGAGGGTGACGGTCCCGTTGGCCGCCTGGACGGTGATCGACGCACCGTCCTCGCCCTTCCCGTCGGACGATGCGTCGTCGTTCGCGCCGCACGCCGCGGTCAGCGTCACGACGAGGGTCAGGGCGGCCGCGCCCAGGGCACGTAGCGGTCTCAACCGGGCCTCCAGGTGGGCGGGAGAGGCCGCCGCGACGGGCCGCCCCTTCCGCGAGGGTCGACTGTCATCCGCGCGCGGGAGGCGACCTGGCTCGGCCGAGCGGGGACGGCCATCACAGTTGCGGGACAGCGCCGGAATCGCACCGGACTTCGCTCCATGGCGCGCTCGACCGGCAACGTTATCAGCCGTTCGTCCCGGTCCGACACCGGACGTCCCCACTTGGGCTATCGTCGGCCTCGCACAACTGATCAACACACGGGTGGAGGAGTGGCGTGGTGAGTGGCGTGGCCGAACAGCGGGGTGTCGCGCTGGTCACCGGGGCGTCGCGGGGACTGGGCGCCGCCATCGCCCGCGGACTGGGCGCCGACGGGTGGGCGGTGGCGGTCGGCTACCGGTCCAACGCCGACGGCGCCCGGCGCGTGGTCGAGGACATCCGCGCCGCGGGCGGCACCGCCGAGGCGTTCGCCGCGGACGTCACCGACGAGGCCGAGGTGTCCGCCATGGTGCGGCGGGTCGTCGAACGCCTCGGCCCGGTGGAGGTGCTGGTCGTCAACGCCACCGGCCCCCAACCGCTGGTCGCCGTCGAGGAGCTCACCTGGGAGACGCACCTGGACCAGCTGCGCTTCTTCGTCAAGAGCCCGACCCTGCTGCTGCAGGCGGTGCTGCCCGGGATGAAGGAGCGGGGACGCGGCCGGGTCATCCAGATCGGCTCCGACGTGTTCGAACGCGCGCTGCCCGGCATGTCCGCCTACGTCGCCGCCAAGGGCGCGCAGATCGGGCTGACCCGGTCGTGGGCGCGCGAGCTCGGCCGGTACGGCATCACCGTCAACCTCGTCGCGCCCGGCTGGATCCCGGTCGAGCGGCACGCCGACGTCCCCGCCGAGGAGCGCGCCGCCTACAAGGCGGACGTGCCCCTCGGCCGCATGGGCGTCCCCCAGGACGTCGCAGCCGCGGTGTGCTTCCTGGCGTCCGACGCGTCTTCCTTCATCACCGGCGAACGCATCACTGTCAACGGCGGCCACACCATCGCCTAGACCCGGCCGGGAGCCCGCCGCGGTTCGACGCGACAGCGTCGACCCCGTACGAGACGTGGTGGGGGCGGGCTCCGCGGCGGCGGTCAGCAGGCGGGGACGACGGGGTTGTCGGAGCCGGTGTAGACGTAGGCGTCGGCCACGTAGCCGGCGCCGACCTTGTTCCAGATGTTGCTGGTGCCGTACGTGCCGGTGACCGTGGTGCCCCGCCGGTAGCAGGTGAGGAACACGGTGCCTCCGTCGGGCACCGACCCGATCGCGGACGTGTCGGTGCCCGGCCCGGACCGCACGGTCAGCGGGGCGCCGGCGGTGTTGACCGTCCCGGCCGGGCCGATGCAGGCGTTGCGGCTGGTGTAGTTGGCGGTGCCCCAGTAGAGGATCTGCGACCCGTTGAAGCGGATCTTCTGGTCGACGCCGTTGAGGCGCTGCTCGTAGTGCAGGTGCGGACCGGTCGAGCCGCCGGTGGTGCCGACGGTGCCGATCTGCTGCCCGGCGGTCACGCTCTGCCCGACCGTGACGAACTCCCCGGACAGGTGCGCGTACCGGGTCCGCCACCCGCCGCCGTGGTCGAGTTCGATCCACAGCCCGTAGCTGGTGCTGCCGGTGTTCTCCACGCGTGCGACGGTGCCCGCCGCCGACGCGGTCACCGCGTCGCCGTCGTCTCCGGAGCGGTTGAGGTCCACCGCGTTGGCAGGGCTGTGGTTGCTGCGGGTCTGCCCGGACCACACCTGCCCGCAGGGGAACGGCATTTGGAACGCGGGCGCGGCCATGGCCGGGGCTGCGGGCAGCAGGGCCAGGACGGGGGCGGCGGCGAGGACCACGGCGGTCGTACGTGCGGGTGTTCTCATGGAGGGCTCCGTAGGGGGCAGGCGGGGGAGTGCGGGTCAGCAGGAGGGGGCCACCGGGTCGTCGGACCCGGTGTAGACGTAGGCGTCGGCGACGAAGTGGCCGGGGCCGATGCGGTCCCACAGGTTGCTGGTGCCGTACGTGCCGGTGACGGTCTCGCCCCGCACCTGGCACTCGATGACGACGTTGGCGTAGTTGGCCGCCAGTCCCACGACGCTGGACGAGGTGCCGGCCGACGAACGCACGTTCAGGGGCGTCCCGTTGGTGCGGACGATCCCCTTGGGCCCGGTGCCCGTCCACAGGTAGGTGACGTTCACCCAGGCGTTGTCGGTGAGCCGCAGCCCGTCCCAGAAGGTGCCGTCGGCGAGGTCGATGCCCGCCGGGTTGGCGACGGTCCTGCCGAACTCGTCCTTGCCGCCGTTGTAGCCGTCCTGGTAGGCGGCCTGGGCCTCGGGCTTGCCCTGGGGCAGGTCCTTCCACATCTGCCGGACGGACGACGGGTTCCAGTAGTCGTCGCGGGTGTTCCAGGGGCCGACGTCCCACACGGGCGCGTACTCGCAGCGCGAACCCGACGTCGTGCACACGCGCACCGAGTACTCGCCGGCGTTGTTGGACGACAGCCCGCGGCGCGACGGCAGCGCGACGAAGTGGTCCCGCGTCGTGATGACGTGGCCGTTGGCCGTCGTGCCGCCGACCAGGCCCTCGCGGGTCGCGTACACGCGGTACGTCTGCGCGGCTGCCGCGGCCGGGGCGCGCCGTTCGGCGGTCAGGTCGCCGGTGAGCCGCACCGACGACACCGCGGGCGAGGGGGCGCCGGGCGCGGCCGACAGCACCACCCTCACCTGGATCCGCGTGGACGCGGCGGGCAGGACCTGCCCGGCGGGATACCACTCGGTCCAGGAGGTCCCGCCGAGGTGCGCCCGCACCTCGACGGCGCCCGCGCCCGACACTTCGGCGCGCACGCGGTTGACGGGTTCGGGCAGCTCTTTCGGGGGGAGCAGCAGCTGCCCCGAGGCGACGGCGCCGTCCAGGGCGGCGGGGCCGGTGCGGGTGTCGCGCAGGCGGAGCGCGCGGCCGTCGTGGCGGACGTTGACGTCGTCGCCGTCGATGGCCGACAGGTCCGGGGTCCAGGCGGTCTGCGCGTGGGCGGTGGCGGGCAGGCCGACGAGGGACGCGAGGACCCCCAGAGCGACCATGCCCCTGCGGATCAACGGGAGCATGACCTCGAGGGTGACCGCGCGTGATCAACCCGACAAGCGTGGAAACCGCACGAAAGCGCCCGCCGGTTTTCGGCTACCGTGCGGTAGGTCCCAGCTAGAAGCGGGGGGACGGCTGCCGCTCCCTCCGGTGCGGCGGCCGCCGAACGGCGGGGTCCGGCGGCCGTCCGTCGCTGCCGCGGGGCGGACGCGGACGTCCCGCGCCGCCGGGCGTCCCGAGGGGCCTAGGCCGCGGCCGCGGCGGTGCGGCGGCCGTGCCGCAGGCCGTGCACGGCGGCGACCACGGCGGTGAGGCCCGCGCCGATCGCCGCGATCGTGAAGCACAGCACGTACCCGTGCAGGTTCGGCACGTTCGTGCCGCGGATCACGTTGGCGGTGAGCACCGAGGCGGTCGCCGCGCTGGCCGTGCTGCCCCCCGCCGTGCGGACCAGCGAGTTGATGCCGCTGGCGATGCCGCTCTGGCTCATCGGGACGTGCTGCACGGCGAGGGTGCCGAGCGCCGCGTAGGCGATGCCGAAGCCGACGCCCTGCACGGCGCTGAACACCAGCATGTCGGCGACCGAGTCGTTGAAGAGCGCCAGCCACACGTAGCTGAGCCCGGCGAACACCGAGCCGATCGCCAGCGTGTACGCCGCGCCGAGCCGGGCCTCGAACCGCCCGGCCAGCGCCGAGAAGACCAGCATGGTGACGGTGCTGGGCAGCATGTAGAGGCCGACGTCCAGCACCGTGCCGCTCAGCCCGTAGCCCAGCCGCTCCTTGGGCGTCTGCACGAAGTTGGACACCAGGGTGAAGGCGGCGAACATGGAGAAACCGAGCAGCAGCGAGGCCAGGTTGGCCGACAGCGACCGCGGGCCGACCAGCAGGTTCAGCCGGACGAGCGGTTCGCGCACGCGCAGCTCGATCGCCACCCAGGCCGCGCACAGCGCCGCGGCGGCGGCGAACAGGCCGATGATCCGCCCCGAGCCCCAGCCCCACGCGTTGCCCTGGCTGATGCCCAGCAGCAGGCACACCAGCCAGGCGCCGAGCACCAGGGCGCCGAGCACGTCGGGCCTGCCGCCCGTGCGTCCGCCCGCGGACGGCGCGCACAGCGCCACCAGCGCCAGCGCGCACGCGCCGAGCCCGGCCGCCGTCCAGAACACCGGGTGGTGGCTGGTGGTGCGCTCGGCGATCACGCCGGTGAACAGCATGCCGGCGGTGCCGCCCACGCCCATCGTGGCGCTGACGACGCCGATCGCGGTGGTCACCCGGTCGGGCGGAAAGGCGTCCCGGATGGCGCCGATGGCCAGCGGGATCAGCGCGGCCGAGGCGCCCTGCAGCGCCCGGCCCGCGATCAGCGCGCCCAGCGAGTCGGACAGGGCGCACACCACCGACCCGGCGACCAGCAGCCCCAGGGTCACCATGATCATCAACTTCTTGCCGTACATGTCGCCGAACCGCGACAGCAGCGGTGTGGCGACCGCCCCGGCCAGCAGGGACACGGTGAACACCCACGTGATCGCCGACATGGACACGTGCAACGTGGTCATCAGCCTGGGCAGCAGCGGCAGCACCAGCGTCTGCTGCACCGAGACGGCCATGCCCGCGACGGCCAGGGCCGTCAGGGTGAGTCGGGCGGGCGAGCGTGCGGCGCTCGCCTTCGCGTGGTCGGTGCGTTCTCGCTGTCCGGTCCCCGTGGTACCGGTGCCGGTCATGAAACCTCCTGTCGAAGGGCATAGCGCGTCGGGGTGGGCGCGGTGATCCGCGAGCGAGCGCGATCTAACTTGCTTAAGTTAAGCAAATAATCCCTAGGATGGATGACATGTCCCTGCACCGGCTCCTCCCCGCCGGCCCGGCCGCCGAGACGGACGGGCCGGTTCCGGCGGACGTCATCGAGATCGAGCGCGCCCTGACGAGGATCGCCTACCTGCTCAACCGCAGCCGCCGGCACGGTCAGGTGAAGGCCGAGGCCGACGTGGAGGTGGACCGCGCCGCCGTCCCCGTCCTGCGGCTGCTGTCGGACTCCGAGCCGCTGCGCCTCGGCGAGGCGGCCGGGCGCCTGGGGGTCGAGCCGTCGCACGTGACGCGGCAGGTGCAGCGGCTGGTCAGGGCGGGCTACGTGGAGCGGCTGCCGGACCCGGACGACCACCGCGCCTTCCGCGTCGGCCTGACCCCGCGGGGCCGCGCCGCGGCCGACCGCATCCGCCGGGTGGGGCTCCAGCGGATGCATGAGGCGCTGGCCGCCTGGTCGCCGGACCAGCGGGAGCGGCTCGCCGTGCTGTTCAACCGCATGGTCGACGACTTCCTCGCCCACGCCGAGCACGGGCGGACGGCCTGCTGCGACGCCTCGGACAGCGCCTCGGACAGCGGCTCGGACGGCGGCTCGGACGGCGGCTCGGGCGGAGCGAAGGCGGCCGAGGGCGACGTGCGGTAGACGGCGCGCGGCCGCCCCTCGACTAGGGTCCAAGGAGTGATCACTGAGGAGCTGTCGCGGAACGTCGCCACCGCGTGGGGGGACGACGGGAAGCGATGGCTCCGGGACCTGCCGGGCATTCTGCGCGAGCTGCTCCGTGACTGGGACCTGAGGGCAGGTCGGCCGTTTCCGTCGTCCTACCACTACGTCACCTCCGTGACCCGCGGCGATGGCGCACCGGCCGTGCTCAAGCTGGGCGTGCCGAGCGAGACGGCGCTCGCCGGGGAGGCGTCCGCCCTGGCCGCGTTCGACGGTCGCGGCGCGGTCCGGCTGCTGCGGACGGACCTCGAGCGGGGGGCGCTGCTGCTGGAACGCGTTGCACCCGGGCGTCCCGCCCGCGATCTTGTACCCGCACGGGACGCCGAGGCGACGACGGCGATCGCGTCGGTGATGCGGCGCCTGCACGTTCCGCCGCCGCCCGACAGCGAACTGCCGGACCTGCTGACACAGGCCAGGGCCTTTGACGACTACGCGGCCAGGCACGGGGAGAACGGGCCGCTGCCGCTGGACATGGTGCTGCGCGCGGGCGGGCTGATGCGCGAGCTGTGCGCGTCGGCCGCCGAACGCGTCGTCCTGCACGGCGACCTGCACCACGACAACGTCCTGCGCGCCGCCCGCGAGCCCTGGCTGGCCATCGACCCGCATGGGCTCGTCGGCGACCCCGGCTACGACGTCGGCGCGATGCTCTTCAACCCCGACCCGGGCGACCGCGACGAGAAGCCGACCGCGCTGGTGCCCGCGCGGGTCGAGCAGCTCGCCGACGAACTGGCCATGCCGCTGGACCGCGTCGTGGCGTGGGGGTTCGTCAAGGCCGTCATGTCGGACGTATGGACGGCCGAGGACTGGACGCCGGGCGCGGGCTGGTCTCCGATCAGCCGGGCGTTCGATGTGGCGCGCCTGCTGGCGCCCCGCCTTCCGTAGAGCCGCCCCTTCACCGGCCCGCCATACGGCCGCCCGTGTCTGAGAGCAGGGCAGGGGTGGTAGTCATGCCGGTTCCGACTACGCGCCGCGCATCGCTTGAGGCAGCGTCGTGAGCGCGGACCGGGGCGGCGTCCGCCAAGCGCGCCCTCGTCACCGACGGCGAGATGCCGGGGACGTCGTCCGGTCCCGGGCCCGTCGGGTCGCAACCGCACACCGCGGCCCCGGCATCGGCCGTGCGCGAAAGAGGACGCGCCGCCCGCCGGCACCGCCACGGGATCCGCCCGACCGGCTGCGACCCGGGGCGGGCGGCGCGCCGGGTTTCCCCGGTGCGGCAGGGGGGACGCTGCTGCTGGGTCGGGCCTGCTCCATCGTCGGCGGCGTTCGAGGCGGGGGCGTGAACGTGGAACGCAAGGACGACGCGGAGACCGCGCGGACACGGCAGGTGCCGCCGTCGCTGGTCCTCGCCGCGGGCTGGGCCTGGCGCCTTCTGGTCCTCGCCGCCGTGCTGTACGTCCTGGTCCGGATCGCGAGCAGGCTCACCTTCGTGGTGATCCCCTTCGTGGTCGCGCTGCTGCTGTGCGCGCTGCTGCACCCGGTCATCGCGCGGCTGTCCCGGTGGGGGATGCGGCCGCTGGCCGCCACCTGGATCACCATGCTGCTGTCGCTGGTCGTGCTCGGCGGCGTCGGCTTCTACGTCGGCGTCCAGGCCAACGCGCAGTTCCCCAGGCTGGCCGCCGAGGTGCAGCAGACCGGCCGGCAGGTGCAGGACTGGCTGGTCCACGGGCCGCTGCACCTGAAGACCTCGCAGCTGCAGCGGTACGTCGACGAGGGCGTGAAGTATCTGGAGGAGCGGCGCGGCCAGCTCGCCGGCACCGCCGTGGAGGCGGGGCGGCTGACCGTCGAGATCCTCGCCGGCTTCGTCCTCATGCTGTTCGTCCTGTTCTTCCTGCTCAAGGACGGCGGCCGGATCTGGCGCTGGATGATCGGCGGGCTCGGCCCGTACCGCGCCCGCGTGGACCGCGCGGGCCGCGCCGCGTGGCGGACGCTGTCGCAGTACGTCCACGGCACGGTCGTCGTGGCGGCCATCCACGCGATCACCATGGCGATCGTGCTGACGGTGCTGGGCGTGCCGCTGGTCGCCCCCCTCGCAGTGATCATCTTCCTGGGGAGCTTCATCCCCATCGTCGGCATCCTGGTGAGCGGGGCGCTCGCCGTCGCCGTCACGCTGAGCGCGAAGGGCATCTGGGCGGCGCTGATCTTCCTCGGCCTGCTGCTCGTCGAGCAGCAGATCGAGGGGCATCTGCTGCAGCCGCTCGTGGTCGGCCGCTGGGTGCGGCTGCATCCGCTGGCGATCATCATGGCCATCTCCGTGGGCGGCGTCCTGGCCGGCATCCCCGGCGCCGCGCTGGCCGTGCCCCTGGTCGCCGTCGTCTACCGGGTCATCCCCGCCCTGCGCGCCGATCCGGTGCCCGCCGCTGCCGCCCCCGCTCCCGCCGACCCGCCGCAGGCCGACGACTCGTCCGACGACCGGCGGCGCGACGAGGAGGGGGAGACGGGCGCCTGAACGCCCGTGCCGGAGTCGACGCGCCCGAACGTCGCCGTGAGGGCCGGTCGGCCGGTCCGCGGGCTGTGTCCTCATCGCGGTCGGCGTCCCCCTCGCGCGGCGGAGACGCACGTTCATCCGCGGGGCGGGAGACAGCGCGTGCCGCTTCGGCGAAGGATGTGACGCAGGAAGCACTCGATGACGAGGGGGGACGTCATGCAACGCTTCGCGCTCATGTACCGGATCAAGCCGGGCAGCCAGGCGGCCGTCCGCAAGCTGCTGTCGGAGTACGAGGCCCCGCAGCAGATCACCGACGGCGCGGCCCGGCTGCTCGGCACGTCGGTGTTCATGAAGGACGACGTGGTGGTGCGGATGATCGAGATCGAGGGCGACCTGGAGACGGTGGCGCGGCACCTGTCCCGGCAGCCGTCCATCCAGCGGCTCGAACGGGAGCTCGACCGGTACGTGGCCGAGAAGCGGGACATGAGCACGCCCGAGGGCGCGCGCGAATTCTTCCGCAAGGCGCTGATGGAGACTCTCATCACCCGCACGGCACCGCCGTCGGAGCCCGCTTTCAGCGGCCGCTGACGAAAAGGCCGCACGGCATTCGCACGGGTCGCCGGAAGGGGGACGGCGACCGGTTCCCTTGCCCGCGCGATGGGCGCCGCGTCGGTGATCGCCGGGGAAGTGGCGTGCCTTTGGGGAATGCATGGGAATTCACCGTGCGCCCGGCGGTATAGGTCCATTGCCGTACGACGTGCCGCGCCGCCGAACGACGTCGACGCCGGCGTACGGATGATCATCGGGACCCGCGTCCGGCGGGCGCCCTCGCCCTTGTCTTTCCGCCCTTGCGCGGTGCCCTGAAACGGAGGCGCAGGCAGTGGAACCCGTGCGCGTGCTGATCGCCGACGACCAGCCGCTCGTGCGCGAGGGGCTGCGGGCCACCCTCGCGCCGGCGCAGGACCTGCGCATCGTCGGCGAGGCGTGCGACGGGCTGGAGGCGGTGCGGCTGGCCCACGCGACCAGGCCCGGCGTGGTGCTGATGGACATCCGCATGCCGGGCCTGGACGGGCTGGAGGCCACCGAGCGGCTGTGCGGCCCGGACGGCGTGCCGGGCGTGCGGATCATCATGCTCACCATGTTCGACCAGGACGAGCACGTGTTCGGCGCGCTGCGCGCCGGGGCCAGCGGGTTCCTGCTCAAGGACGTGCCCGCCGAGAAGATCGTCGAGGCGGTGCGCGTGGTGGCCGCCGGCGACGCCCTGCTGGCCCCCGCCGTCACCCGCCGGCTGATCGCCGAGTTCGCCCGCCGGCCGACCGTCACGCCCGGCGCCGCCTCCGCCCTGGACGGGCTGACCGCCCGCGAGACCGACGTCTTCAAGCTGCTGGTGCGCGGCTACGGCAACGAGGAGATCGCCCGCATGCTCTCGCTCGGCGAGAGCACGGTGAAATCGCACGTCCAGCACCTCTACCAGAAACTCGGCGTGCGCGACCGCGTCCAGTTGGTCATTCACGCCTACGAGTGCGGGCTGCTGCGCCCGGGCGTCGCGGCGGCCTCCGCCGAGCGGAGGAACTGACCGCCTTCGCGGAGGACGGGGCAATTCATATCGCCGTGGGAAGACGTCGGTGAATTGCCGCCCTAACGTGGTGCCGTCATGTTTTTCCGAATGATCGGGGAGTGAGCCGTCGTGTCTGACCGCACCCTCATCGTCGCGCGTCTCAAACCGGGTGGAGCCGATGGCGTCGCCAGGCTTTTCGCCGAATCGGACGCGTCGGAGCTGCCGCGCGCGCTGGGCGTCGTCCGGCGCCACCTTTACCAATTTCACGGGCTGTATTTCCACTATGTCGAGTTTGAGGGTGACGCCCGGGCCGCGGTGGAGCGCGCCCGCAAACGCGCCGACTTCCAGAAGCTCAGCGACGACCTGCAGGCCTATGTGATGGCCTACGACCCGGCGACGTGGCGAACCCCGAAGGACGCCATGGCCGAGGAGTTCTACCGGTGGACGCCCGAGGAGGGCGCCCAGGGTCCCGCTCTGCGCGCAGCGTCGCGGCCGGCCGCCGCGCGGGGGGACGCATGAGGGGCGCGACCGCGGCGGCCGCGGACCGGCGCGCCCAGGCCACCGCCCGCTGGGTGCGGTGCGCGGCCTGCGGCACGACGCTGTACGTCCCGCGGCTGTCCAGGCTGCTGGGGGTGTGCCCGGACTGCGGTCACCACCACCGCCTGCGCGCCGGCGAGCGCATCGACCACCTGCTCGACCCGGGGTCCTTCACCGCCGCCTCCGACCGGATCCGCAGCGCCGATCCGCTGGGCTTTCGCGACCGCCTGCCCTATCCGGAGCGGCTGGCCGCCGCCATGGAGAGCACCGGGCTGGACGACGCGGTCGTGCGCGGACGCGGCACCGTGCAGGGCACCGAGGTCGTGGTGGCGGTCATGGACTTCGCGTTCATGGGCGGCAGCATGGGCTCGGCGGTCGGCGAGGCGGTGACCCGGGCGGCCGAGGAGGCGCTGGCCACCCGCACCCCGCTGCTGCTCGTGACGGCCTCCGGCGGCGCCCGCATGCAGGAGGGCTGCCTGTCGCTGATGCAGATGGCCAAGACCGCGCAGGCGATCCGCGCCTGCGGCCGCGCCGGCGTGCTGACGGTGAGCGTGCTGACCGACCCCACGTTCGGCGGAGTGACCGCGTCGTTCGCCACCCTGACCGACGTCGTGCTGGCCGAGCCGCGCGCCCTCGTCGGGTTCGCCGGGCCGCGGGTGATCGAGTCGGCGACCGGGCGGCCGCTGCCCGACGGGTTCCAGACCGCCGAGTACCTGCGCGAGCACGGCATGGTCGACCTCGTCGAGACGCGCGCCAACCTGCGCCCGGTGCTCGGACGCGTCCTCGCGCTGTGCGCGCCGCGCGCCGACGACTGCGGGCACCGTCCGCCGCAGCGGTCGGAGGCGCGGGAACGGGACGCCTGGGAGACGGTGCGTTTCGCCCGCGCCATCGACCGCCCCACGACGCTGGACTACATCGGCATGATGTGCGCGGACTTCGTCGAGCTGCACGGCGACCGCGCGCACGGCGACGACCCGGCGATCGTGGGCGGGCCGGCCCGGCTGGGCGGGCGCAACGTCATGATCATCGGCCATCAGAAGGCGCACGACACCGCCGGGCTGGTCGCCCGCAACTTCGGCATGCCGCACCCCGAGGGGTACCGCAAGGCGGTGCGGCTGATGCGGCTGGCCGAGCGCCTCGGCCTGCCCGTCGTCACCCTGGTCGACACGCAGGGCGCGGCGGCGGGCGTGGAGGCCGAGGAGCGCGGCCAGGCGTGGGCGATCGCCGAGTCGATCGCGACGATGGCCGAGCTGACCGTGCCGGTCGTCGCCACCGTGATCGGGGAGGGCGGCAGCGGCGGCGCGCTCGCGCTGGCCGTGGCCGACCGCGTGCTGATGCTGGAGAACGCCTGCTACTCGGTGATCAGCCCGGAGAGCTGCTCGGTGATCCTGTGCGGGGACTCCGGACGCGCCGCGGCGATGGCCGAGGCGCTGCGCCTCACCGCGCCCGAGCTGCTGCGGCTCGGGGTCGTCGACGGCGTGGTGCCCGAACCGGACGGCGGGGCGCAGCGCGCGCCCGAGGACGCCGCCGACGCGCTGAAGGCGGCGGTGCTGCGCGCGCTGCACGACCTGGACGGGCTCGACGGCGCCGACCTGGTGGCGCGTCGGCACGCCCGGTTCCGCACCCTGGGGGTGGTCGCCGATGCCTGAGCATTCCCTCTCCGCCGCGGCCGACGACGCGCGGCGCATCGCCGGGAACGGCGCGGCCAAGGACCGTTCCCGGGCGCAGGCGGCGCAGGGCCGCGGCGGACCGGACCTGGCGCGTGAGGCGAGCCCGAACGGCGCCGCCGCGGGTCCGTCCGGCAACGGCCGTCCCGCCGCGCCCGGGGCCGGGAGCGGGCCCGCCAAGTCCGCCGCGGGCAACGCCGCCGCCAAGACGCGGTCCCGCAACGGCGTGGCACCGGCCCGCTCCGCCGGCGACGCGGCGCGGGGCGGCGCCGCGACCCGGGCCGACTGGGAGGCGCTGGTGCGCACGCTGCGCGAAGAGGCCGCCGACCTGGTCAGGTCCGTGCCCGGACCGCTCGCCCGGCTCGCGGTGCGCGTCGGCGACTGCTCCGTCGAGATGGCGTGGGACCGGCGGCCCGCCGCCCGCGCCGCGGCGGATGCGGACGCCGCGCCGTCACCGCCGCCCGCCGGCGCCGGACCGGGCGCCGGGGCCCGGGCCGCGTCCGACGCGGCGGGCGACGCGAAGGCCGACGCCCGCTCCGACGCCGGGACCGACGAAGGGTTGGAGACCTGCGCCGCGCCATTGGTCGGCACGTTCTACCGGTCCCCGGCGCCGGGCGAGGACCCGTTCGTGGAAGTGGGCGACCGGGTGAAGGCCGGCCAGCCGGTCGGGATCGTCGAGGCGATGAAGCTGATGAACGAGATCCCCGCCGAATGCGACGGCGAGGTGGTGGAGGTGCTCGTCCCCGACGCCGCCCCCGTGGAGTTCGGGCAGCCGCTGGTGCGCATCCGTCCCGACCGCCGCGGCGGCGCCGACGGCGACCGACGGCGGGACTGACCGGGGGCGCGCGGTGTTCCGAAAGATCCTCATCGCCAACCGCGGGGAGATCGCCGTGCGGATCGCCCGCACCTGCCGGGAGATGGGCATCGCGACCGTCGCGGTGCACTCCACCGCCGACCGGGACGGGCAGGCCGTCGCGCACGCCGACGAGACCGTGCAGATCGGCCCGCCGCAGGCGCGGCGCAGCTACATGTACGTGCCGGCGATCATCGAGGCGGCGCTGCGCACCGGCGCGGACGCGATCCACCCCGGCTACGGGTTCCTGTCGGAGGACCCCGACTTCGCCCGGATCTGCGCCGAGCACGGCATCGCGTTCATCGGCCCGCCGCCGGAGGTCATGGAGACCACGGGCGACAAGGCCCGGGTGCGCCGCCTGATGGCCGACGCCGGGCTGCCGGTGCTGCCGGGCAGCGACGGCACGCTGCCCACCCTGGACGACGCGCAGGAGGTCGCCCGCCGCATCGGCTTCCCGGTGATCGTCAAGGCGGCGGCGGGCGGCGGGGGACGCGGCATCGCGGTGGCCGACTCGCCGTCCGCGCTGTGCCGCGCCTACCGGGAGACCACGGCGGTCGCCCGCACCGTGTTCGGCGCTGGCGACGTCTACCTGGAGCGGTACGTGCCCGCCGCCCGCCACGTCGAGGTGCAGCTGCTGTGCGACGGGCACGGCGCGGCGATCCACCTCGGCGAGCGCGACTGCTCCCTGCAGCGGCGGCGGCAGAAGCTCATCGAGGAGGCGCCGTGCCCGGGCCTGTCGCCGCACCTGCGCGAGCGGCTCGGGGAGTACGCGGTGGCGGCGGCCCGCGCCCTCGGCTACGAGGGCGCGGGGACGGTGGAGTTCCTCGTCGACCACTCCGGCGAACCCACGTTCATGGAGGTCAACGCCCGGATCCAGGTGGAGCACCCGGTCACCGAGATGATCACCGGGCTGGACCTGGTCCGGGAGCAGATCCGCATCGCGGCGGGGGAGCGGCTCGGGCTGACCCAGCGCGACGTGCGGCCCGTGGGCTGGGCGATCGAGTGCCGGGTCAACGCCGAGGACCCCGACGCCGACTTCCGCCCCACCCCCGGACTGCTGGAGGTGTTCCGGCCGCCCGGCGGCCCCGGGACGCGCGTCGACTCGGGCTTCGTCCAGGGCGACCGGGTGCCGTCGTTCTACGACTCGCTGCTCGCCAAGCTGGTCGTCTGGGCGCCCACCCGGGAGCAGGCCATCGCCCGCGCCGACCGGGCCCTGGCCGAGTTCACCGTCCGCGGTCCGGGGATCGCGACCACCGTTCCGCTGCTGCGCGCGCTGCTGGCGCATCCGGACTTCGTCGCCGGACACCACCACACGAACCTCGTCGACCAGATGGCCCGTTCGAAAGGAGACAGCGATGTCCGAGAGGACGACGTCCGCACCGGCGCTCACCGATGACGACGTGCAGGCGCTGCTGCGCGCCGTCGGCGCCGCCGGCGCCGCGCCCGGCGACCGCGGCAGAACGTTCGAGGAGCTGGGCCTGGACTCCCTGGCGCGCTTCGAGATCGCCAGCCGCATCAAGAACCGCTACGGCGTGGACGTGGAAAGCGAGATCACCGCCGAGACCAGCCCGGCCGGCCTGCGCGACCTGGTCAACAGCAGGCTCGCCGGGGCCTGACGGCCGCGGGGGCCGCACGGGCCCCGTCCGGAGTCCAGTTTCCAGGCACGCACCGGGCCGCAGCGGCCCCGCAGAGGAGGACGACATGATCGGCACCACCGACAACTCGATCGTCATCGACGCGCCCGTCGGGTACGTCTTCGCCAAGACCAACGACGTGCGCGGCTGGCCGGACCTGTTCACCGAGTACAAGAGCGTGGAGGTGCTCGAGGAGGAGGAGAACGCGGTCACGTTCCGGCTCACCATGCACCCCGACGAGAACGGCACGTGCTGGTCGTGGGTGTCGCGCCGGGAGTGGGACCCGCGCACCCGCACCGTGCGGGCCCGCCGCGTGGAGACCGGCCCGTTCGAGTTCATGGACATCATCTGGACGTTCGAGGAGCTCGAACCCGACCGCACCCGCATGCGCTGGGTGCAGCACTTCCGCATGAAGCCGGACGCGCCGGTGGACGACGAGTGGATGACCGGCAACATCAACCGCAACTCGGTCGAGCAGATGCGGATCATCAAGGAGCGGCTGGAGCGGCGGCGCTCCACGGCGGTGGGACTGGACGACGTGCCGTCCAACACCCGGCGCGGCGGCGACATGCGCACGCTGCTGGCGCCCAGCACCATCGGGTCGGCGTACGGCTTCGGCGGCGCGATGCGCCTCGGCCCGCACGAGCGCACCCGCGAGCACTACCACCCCTACTCGGAGGAGTTCCTGTTCGTCACGTCGGGGGAGATGCGCGTCGAGCTGGACGGGCGGCCCTCCACCATCCGCGCGGGCCAGGCGATGCTCATCCCGCGCGGCGTGCGGCACCGCGTGACCGGCGGAGACACCGAGTCGATGGTGGTGTTCCACCTGAGCCCGCTCGCGCCGCGCCCCGACCTCGGCCACGTCGACACCGAGGACGAGGCGGCGGGCGCCGCGGCGCGGCCGTCCCCGGCCGCGGCCGCCGCCTCGCGTCCCGTCGCGCACGCCGCCGGGCAGGGGGCCAGGCCGGGCGCGAAGCCCGGCAAGGCCGGCGCCAAGACGGGGGCCAAGCCGCGCGTCAAGGAGACGTCGTGAGGCCCGAGAAGGGCGCGGCGCGACGTACCGGTTCCGGACCGCGGCGGACCGTCGTCACGGGCATCGGGGTCGTGGCGCCGGGGGGCGGCGACCGCGAGGAGTTCTGGCGGCGGATCGTCGACGGCAAGCCGGCCATCCGGCGCATCACGTTCTTCGACCCCGCGCGCTTCCGGTCCCAGGTGGCGGCCGAGTGCGACTTCGCGCCCGCCGACTACGGGCTGACGCCCCGGGAGACGCGGCGCACCGACCGGTTCGTGCAGTTCGCCATGGCGGCCGCCGACGAGGCGATCGCCGACAGCGGACTGGACCTGCAGACCGTGGACACCGAGCGGATGGGCGTGTCGCTCGGCACGGCCACCGGCGCGGCCGCGACGCTGGAGGACGAGTACGTGGTCGCCAGCGACCACGGCAGGCACTGGGTGGTGGACGCCGACCACGTCATGCCGTTCATGTACCAGGCGCTCGTGCCGTCCAGCGGCGCCGCCGAGCTGGCGGTGCGCTACGGCGCGCACGGCCCCGCCGCGGTGATCTCCACCGGGTGCACCGCGGGCATCGACGCCATCGGCCACGCCCACCGGCTGATCCTCGACGGCGAGGCCGACGTGATGGTGGCGGGGGCCTCCGAGGCGCCGGTCACGCCGTTCTCGGCCGCCGCGTTCGACGCGATCCGGGCGACCACGCCGCGCAACGACGACCCGGAGGGCGCGTCCCGGCCGTTCGACGCCGACCGGCAGGGCTTCGTGCTCGGCGAGGGCTGCGCGGTGCTCCTCCTGGAGGAGCTGGGGCACGCCCGGGCCCGCGACGCCGAGATCTACTGCGAGATCACCGGGTACGGCACCCGCGCCAACGCCTACCACATGACCGGGCTGCGGCCCGACGGCCTGGAGCTGGCCGAGGCCATCTCCGAGGCCATGCGCCAGGCCCGGCTCGACGGCTCCGACCTGGGGTACATCAGCGCCCACGGGTCCGGCACCAAGATGAACGACCGGCACGAGACCGCCGCGTACAAGCGCGCGCTGGGGCCCGCGGCCTACGACGTGCCGATCAGTTCCATCAAGTCGGTGGTGGGGCACTCGCTCGGCGCGATCGGGTCGATCGAGATGGCGGCGTGCGCGCTGGTGATCCAGCGCGGCGTCATCCCGCCGACCGCCAACCTGCAGACCCCGGACCCCGACTGCGACCTGGACTACACCCCGGTCACGGCCCGGGAGGCCCGGGTGGACCACGCCTTGTCGGCGGGCAGCGGCTTCGGCGGCTTCCAGTCCGCCATGATCTTCTCCCGGCCGCCGGGCGGCCGGGCGGAGCGATGACCGCCGCGGGCGGCCGCGCGGCCGCGACCGCGGTCCGCGCGCCGGCCGGCGGGCGGGCGCGGCGGGCGGCCGGGCCGCAGAGGCGGCGGCAGGCCCGGCGGCAGGGCCGCGGGCCGGCCCGCGCGGACGCCGGGCGGACGCCCGTGATCAGCGGGATCGGCGTCGTCGCGCCGACCGGCGTCGGCGCGGCCGAGCACTGGGCGGCGACCCTGCGCGGCGTCTGCGGGCTGGCGCCGATCACCGCGTTCGACACCGCGGGCCTGCCGGTCCACGTGGCCGGGCAGGTGACCGGGTTCGACCCGGAGCGGTTCGTCCCGGACCGGCTGCGGGTGCAGACCGACCGGTGGACGTGGATGGCGCTGGCGGCCGCGGAGCTGGCCCTGGCCGACGCGCGGCTGGACCCGGCCGCGGAGGACGACCCGTTCGCCCTGGCCGTGCTGACCTCCAGCGCCTCGGGCGGCAACGAGTTCGGCCAGCGC
This sequence comes from Actinomadura viridilutea, assembly GCA_003001795.1. Lineage (GTDB taxonomy): Bacteria > Actinomycetota > Actinomycetes > Streptosporangiales > Streptosporangiaceae > Spirillospora > Spirillospora viridilutea. The sequence continues at coordinate 76,879 of PVNI01000014.1, forward strand.
GAGATCCAGGCGCTGTACGCCGAGGGGCCGCAGGCCGTCACCGCCTACCAGTCGATCGCCTGGTTCTACGCCGCCAGCACCGGCCAGCTGTCGATCCGGCACGGCATCAAGGGGCCGTGCGGCGTCATCGTGTCCGACGGCGCCGGCGGCATCGACGCGGCCGCGCAGGCCCGCCGCCTGATCCGGCACGGCACCGAGGCGGTGCTGCTGGGCGGCACCGAGGCGCCGCTGTCCCCGTACGCGATCACCTGCCACGGGACGCGGGAGGTGAGCGGCGGGCGCGACCCGCGCACCGCCTACCGCCCGTTCGGCCGCTCGGCGAGCGGCGCGGTGCTCGGCGAGGGCGGCGCGATCCTGGTCGTGGAGGAGCGCGAGCGGGCGCTGCGCCGCGGCGCGCCCACCCTCTACGCCGAGCTGGCCGGGACGGCGTCCACCCACGACGCGCACCGGGCCGCGGGCCCGCCGCCGGACCACCGGCAGCTGGCCCGGGCCATGCGGCTGGCCATCGAGCGGGCCGGGATCGCCCCGGAGGACGTGGACGTGGTGTTCGCCGACGGCGCGGGCGACCCCGTGCGGGACGCCCAGGAGGCCGCGGCGATCAACGAGGTGTTCGCGCACGCGGTCGGGTCGGTCCCGGTGACGGTGCCCAAGACCATGACGGGACGGCTCGGCTCGGGCGCCGCCGCGCTCGACCTGGCCTGGGCGGCGCTGGCGCTGCACCACGACACGATCCCGCCGTCGGTCAACCTGGAGGCCGAGGGCGGCTACGGCCTGGACCTGGTCACCGAGCCCCGCGAGCACGCCGCGCTGCGCCACGCGCTGGTGGTGGCGCGCGGGTCGGGCGGGTTCAACGCCGCCGCCGTGCTACGCGCGGTGCGCGACGACGTCGGGTGAGGTCCCGGCCGGAGGGGAGGCGTCGCCGGCCGGGGCACCGCCCGGCCGGCGCGCCCCGGGCAGCGGCAGCCGGGCCCGCACGACGAAGCCGTCGCCGGGCGGGCGCCCGCAGACGAACGTGCCGCCGAGCGCGGTGACCTGTTCCACCAGGTTGCGCAGCCCGTCCCCGCCCGGGCCGGCCCAGCCGTCGCCGGCCGCCGGGCGGCCGCCCTCGTTGACCACGGTGACGCGCAGCTCGTCGGCGTACTCGATCGTCACGCGCAGTCTGCCGCCGCCGTGCTTGAGCGCGTTGGCCAGGCCCTCCTGGACGACCTGCAGGGCGGTGGTGCGCAGGCGCAGCGGCAGCGCGGGCTCGCGGCCGGTCACCTCCAGCTCGGCGGCCCGCCGGTCGGGCATCCGGCCGATCAGCTCGGCGGCCCGCTGCGACAGCAGCCACCCGCCGGGCTCGGGGCCGCCGCGCAGCGAGCCGATGATCTGCCGCATGTCCCGCAGCGTCGCCTGGGCGGTCTCATCGATCAGCCGGGCCACCGTCTGCGCCTGCCCGTTGCCCGCGGGCAGCCGCCGCGAGTGCATGGCGATGACGACCAGCCCGTGGCCGACCGCGTCGTGCAGCTCCCGGGCGATGCGCCGGCGTTCGCGCTGCACGGCCAGGGTCACCGGGTCGGCGCGGTCCCGGCCGAAGCGGCCGCGCCGCTGCACGACGAGGTGGCTCAGCGCCGCCCCGGCGAGCACGCCGAGCGCGGCGCCGCCCGCCAGCAGGCCGAGCCGCCGGTCGAGCGGGCGGCCGGGCGCCCGCGCGGCGGGCCCGCCGGTGACGGCGGCCGCGCCGATCCTCGTGCTGTTCCGCCCCGCACGCGGCCGGGTCACGGCGTCGCGTCCCTTGCCAATTCGCCCCCGAAAACGTCGCCCGTCGGCCCCTGCGCCGCCACTGACCAGTCAAGATCGTACGTACCGGCCCCTCGGATGATCCAGAAGGCCGACGCCAAGAACGCCGTCGGACCAGGTAGATCACGACGCGCCGCCGCCGCCTCGGCGGAGGGCGTGCCGCGGGCGCGACAAGGAGGTTCCGGCAGTCCTAGGGACGGACGGAACCTGGGACCGGTGACCGGCTCCCGACAACGATGAGTCGCACCCGACCGTTGTGCGACGTTCCTTTTTCGAGGGAGCAGCCAGATATGAGCACTGTTGCCGCTTACGCGGCGCCCGCCGCCGGGGCGCCGGTCGAACGCACCACGATCGAGCGCCGTCCCGTCGGCGCCCGCGACGTCCTGATCGAGATCAAGTACACCGGCATCTGCCACTCCGACATCCACCAGGCCCGCGGGCATTGGGGCAAGGGGATCTTCCCGATGGTGCCGGGGCACGAGATCGCCGGCGTCGTCGCCGAGGTCGGCCCCGAGGTGACGACGTTCGCCGTCGGGGACCGGGTGGGCGTCGGCTGCATGGTCGACTCGTGCCGCGCGTGCGCGGACTGCGCGGCAGGGCTGGAGCAGTACTGCCAAAACGGGCCCGTGGAGACCTACAACGGCGTCGACCGTGACGGGAACCCGACCTACGGCGGCTACTCCACGCACATCGTGGTGGACGAGGACTTCGTCCTGCGCATCCCCGACGCCCTGTCGCTGCCGGAGGCCGCGCCGCTGCTGTGCGCGGGCATCACCACCTACTCCCCGCTGCGGCACTGGAAGGCCGGTCCGGGCACGCGCGTCGCCGTCGTCGGGCTGGGCGGCCTCGGCCACATGGCCGTCAAGTTCGCGCACACGCTGGGCGCCGAGGTGACCGTCCTGTCCCAGACGCTGCGCAAGAAGGACGACGGCCTGAAGCTGGGCGCCGACCACTACCGCGCCACGAGCGACCCGGCGACGTTCGAGGAACTGGCCGGGCGGTTCGACCTGGTCCTGTCCACCGTCTCGGCGCCGCTGGACATGGACGCCTACCTGGCGCTGCTGAAGACGGACGGCGTGCTGGCGAACGTGGGCGCGCCCGAGGAGCCGGTGTCGCTCAACCTGTTCCGGTTGATGCTGGGCCGCCGCAGCCTGGCCGGTTCGGCGATCGGCGGCATCGCCGAGACCCAGGAGATGCTGGACTTCTGCGGCGAGCACGGCATCGGCGCCGAGATCGAGCTCATCCGGGCCGACCAGATCAACGAGGCGTGGGAGCGCATCCTGAACAGCGACGTGCGGTACCGGTTCGTGATCGACGTCGCCACGCTCTGACGGCGCGGCCGTCCGCTCGGCGGCGGCGCCCGGCGTTCCCCGGCGCCGCCGCCGACGCCGCCGAGCTCCCGAACGCAGGAGGGCCGGCCGTCCGGGGACGCGGAATACGGTCCGGCCGTTCCGGGTTGCAGTGCACGTCTTGATCTTTAGCGACCGGTGCGGCCGCCGCGACGCGGCGGGGGACGGGGGAGATATGACGGATTACGGCCACGACCTGCTGTTCGGCTCGTTCATCACTCCCCGGGCCGCCGCCCCGGAGGAGGTGCTCCACCTGGCGACGGTGTCCGAGGCCGCCGGCCTGGACCTGGTGACGTTCCAGGACCACCCCTACCAGTCCGGGTTCCTCGACACGTGGACGCTGCTGACCTATGTGGCCGCGCGCACCGAGCGCATCCGCCTGTCGGGCAACGTGCTGAACCTGCCGCTGCGACCGCCCGCCGTGCTGGCGCGCGCGGCGGCGAGCCTGGACCTGCTGAGCGGCGGACGGTTCGAGCTCGGCCTGGGCGCCGGCGGGTTCTGGGACGCCATCGAGGCCATGGGCGGACGCCGCCTGGCCCCCGGGGAGAGCGTCGACGCGCTCAGCGAGGCCATCGACGTGATCCGCGGCGTCTGGGACGTCGGCGACCGGACGCGCTTCCGCCTGGACGGCGCGTACTACCGGGTCGACGGCGCCAAGCGCGGCCCCGCCCCCGCCCACGACATCGGGATCTGGCTGGGCGCCTACAAGCCGCGGATGCTGCGCCTGGTCGGCCGCAAGGCCGACGGCTGGATGCCGTCGCTGCCCTACATGAGCGGCCCGCGCCAGCTCGCCGACGGCAACGCCGTCATCGACGAGGCCGCCGCCGCGGCCGGACGCGACCCCGCCTCCGTGCGCCGCCTGCTCAACATCGCCGGCCGGTTCGGGCCGCGCGGCGAGGGGCTGCTGTCCGGCCCGCCCCGGCAGTGGGCCGAGCAGCTGGCCGGGCTCACCTTGGAGTACGGGTTCAGCGGCTACATCGTCATGGCCGACGACCCCGCGGTCATCCAGACCTTCGGCCACGAGGTCGCCCCCGCCACGCGCGAGCTGGTCGCCTCCGCCCGCGCCGCCGCGGCGACCGGAAGCTGACCTCGGCGCGCCCCTCCGCCCCGGCCGCGCCGCCCGCCGCGGCCGGGCGCGCTTCCTTGCCGGGCCCCACGACCGTCGCTAGCGTTAGTTGAAAATTTCATTTTCGAGGAGAGCCACGGTGGTGCACGCGAAGCCTGCCTGCCGTCCCGGTCCTCGCCGACGGATCGCGCGCATCGCCGATCTGGCCGGTCTGCTGCTGCGCACGGGGCTGCTCTTCTCAGGCCGTCCCCTGCGCGCCCCCCGCCAAGTGCGCGCACTGCGCCGGTGGGGGACCACCCTGGCCGGTCTCACCGTGGCCAACGCGGTGCGGGAGCCCGACCGGCCGGCGCTGATCGACGACCGCGGCGCGCTCTCCTTCGCCGAGCTGGACGACCGCACCGGGCGGCTCGCCGCGGGCCTGCGGCCGGACGTCCCGCGCCCCCGCGTCGGCGTGCTGTGCCGCAACCACCGCGGCATGGCCGAGACCCTCATCGCCTGCGGCAAGAACGGGGCGGAGGTGCTGCTGCTCAACACGGGCTTCGGGGTCGGGCAGCTGCGCGCGGTGCTGGCCGAGCTGCGGGTGGACGTCCTCGTCGCCGACGCCGAGTTCGCCTCCGCGCTGGCGGCGGTGCCGTCCGAGCTGCGCCGCCGGGTGCTGTGGACCGGTGAGGGGGCCGACGCGGGCGACGGCCCCGGCGGGCCCACCCTCGAGGAGGTCATCGACGAGACCGCGGAGGCGCGGCGGACCCCGCCGCCGATCGCGGGGCGCACGATCGTGCTGACCTCCGGCACCACGGGGCAGCCCCGAGGGGCCCTGCTGTCGCCGAACCCGGGGCCGTGGGCGCTGGCGTCCCTGGCCTCGCGCCTGCCGCTGCGCGCCCGCCAGACGGCGATCATCGAGGCGCCGCTGTTCCACACCTGGGGGCTGGCCGCCCTGCAGATGGCGCTGGCGATGCGCTCCGCGGTGGTGCTGCACCGGCGCTTCGACCCGGTGCGGACGCTGCGCGCCGTGTCCGAGCACCGCGACGCCGTCCTGTTCGCCGTCCCGGTCATGCTGCAGCGCATCATGGAGCTGCCCGAGCCGGTGCTGCGCGGCTGCGACGCGTCCCGGCTGCGGATGGTGGCGGTCAGCGGCGCGCCGCTGCCGGGCGACCTGGCCGTGCGGTTCATGGACGTGTTCGGCGACACCCTCTACAACGTCTACGGGTCGACCGAGACCGCCTGGGTGTCGATCGCCGGGCCGAAGGAGCTGCGGGCCCATCCGGACACGGCGGGACGCCCGCCGCGGAGCACCTCGGTGGCCATCCTGGACCCGGCGGGAGGGCGGGTGCCCGACGGCGCGATCGGCCGCATCCACGTCGCCAACGAGGCGCTGTTCGAGGGCTACACCAGCGGCGAGCCGCCGCGGATCCGCGACGGGCGGCTGAGCACCGGCGACGTCGGCCACTTCGGACCGGACGGCCTGCTGTTCGTCGACGGCCGCGAGGACGGGCTGGTGGTGTCCGGCGGCGAGAAGGTCGTCCCCCGCCAGGTGGAGGACGCCATCGCCCGCATGCCCGGCGTGCTGGAGGTGGCGGTGGCGGGCGTGCCCGACGCCGCGTGGGGGCAGCGGCTGGCCGCCTACGTGGTGCCGCGCCGCGGCGCCCGGCTCACCGCGGACGCCGTCCGCCGGCACGTGCGCGACCAGGTGGCCGCCTACGCGGTGCCCCGCGACGTGCACTTCGTCCCCGAGCTGCCGCGGAACGCGACGGGCAAGGTCGTGCCCCGATGGCTGGACCCGGCCAGGCCCCGGGAGGTCCGCTCCGAAGGCCAGGTGAGCTGGCCGCACGCCGCGCCGTGACCGGCGCGTCCGAACACCCCTGATCGTCTTCTTATGCTGGGGTGATGCTGACTCGCCACGGGGTGCCCGCCGCCGCATTGGCGGCGCTCGTCGTCGCGGCCACGGCGGTGATGTGGCTGCGCGCCCCCGCCCATCCGCCGTGGCAGGCGCTCCTGGACGGGGTGCTCGTGCTGAGCGTGTGCGGCACGCTGGCGCTGTGGCGGCGCCGTCCCGTGGCCGGCTGCGTGTACGGGCTGGCGGCGACCGGCGCCTACTACATCCTCAGCCCGGTCGACGGGCCGCTGATCATCGTGACGATCGTGAACCTGTACGGGGTCGCGGCGACCGGGCGGGTGCGCACGGCCACGGCGCTCGGCGCGGTCCTGGTGATCGCCGCCGGGCTCGGCACCCTCGCCGGCAACCGGGACGTCAACAGCGTCGCGATCATCATGATGACCGGCTGGGTGGTGGCGCTGATCGCCCTCGGCGCCGTCCGGCACGGCCGCCGGGAGGCGCTGCGGGCGGCGGTGCGGCGCGCCGAGGAGGAGGCGCGCTGGCGGGCCACCGCCGAGCGGCTGCGCATCGCGCGCGAGCTGCACGACGTCGTCGGCCACCACCTGTCGATGATCAACGTGCAGGCGGGCACCGCGCTGCACCGGCTGCACCGCGACCCCGAGCAGGCCGGCCGGGCGCTCGCCGTGATCAAGGAGGCCAGCCGGGACACGCTGCGCGAGATGCGCGCCGCGCTGGGCGTGCTGCGCGCCGTCGACGAGGAGCCGGGCACCGCGCCCGCCGGGCGGCTGGACCGGCTGGACGACCTGGTCCGCCACGCCGAGCTGGCGTCGCTGGAGACGACGGTGCGCGTGGAGGGCGAGCCGCGGCCGCTGCCCGCCGGGGTGGACCTGGCCGCCTACCGCATCCTGCAGGAGTCGATCACGAACGTGACCCGGCACGCCGCGGCCCGGCGCGTCACCCTGCGGATCGGCTACGGTACGGCGCACCTGCTGGTGGAGGTCGAGGACGACGGGAGGGGCGCCGCGGTGGACTCGGGCGGGGACGGCAACGGCATCCGCGGCATGCGGGAGCGCGCGCGGGCGCTGGGCGGCGAGCTGACCGCGGGGCCGCTGCCCGGCGGCGGGTTCCGGGTGCGGGCCCGGCTGCCGTACGGGGCGGACCGATGATCCGGGTGCTGCTCGCCGACGACCAGGGGCTGGTGCGGGCCGGGTTCCGCTCCCTGCTCGACGACGAGGACGACATCGCCGTCGTCGGCGAGGCGGCCGACGGGGAGACCGCCGTGGCGGCCGCGCGGGAGCTGCGCCCCGACGTCGTCCTCATGGACATCCGCATGCCCGGCATGGACGGCCTGGCCGCCGCCCGCCGGATCATGGCCGCCGACGCGTCGGTGCGCGTGGTGATCCTCACGACGTTCGACATGGACGAGTTCGTGTACGGGGCGCTGCGCGCGGGCGTGGCGGGGTTCCTGGTCAAGGACACCGAACCGGAGGAGCTGCTGCGCGCGGTGCGGGTGGCGGCCCGCGGCGACGCGCTCATCAGCCCGTCGGTGACGCGGCGGCTCATCGCCGAGTACGCCGGCCGCAAGGCGCCGCCCGCGCCGGACGCGCGGCTGAACGCGCTGACCCCGCGCGAGCGGGAGATCGCGGAGCTGGTCGCCGGGGGATTCGCGAACGACGAGATCGCGCGGCGCCTGTCCCTCAGCCCCGCGACCGTCAAGAGCCAGGTCAGCCGCATCATGACCAAGCTGGGCGTGCGCGACCGCGCGCAGCTGGTCGTGCTGGCCTACGAGAGCGGCATGGTGCGTCCCGGCTGGCTCGGCTGAGGCCGTCGCAACTTGCGCGGCACCCGGCCGCAACCGGGGGTGTAGGGGCGCGTCCGCGCCGCGCAACGAACGGGGTAACCAGCCGCCGCCTCGCGGCCGATGTGCACCGCCGTGCCGTTCTCGCAGGCTGAGGGCATGAACGAGAAACCTTCCACGCCCTCGTCGGCGAGCAGGGCCGGGGCCGCGGTGGTCGGCTTCCTGGTCGGCGGGGCGGGCGGCTTCGTGGCGACCGAGGCGTTCGCCGCGTTCTGCCACTTCGTCCTCGGCGTGACCCTCGACGTGGAGGACACGCCCGCGCTGTTGGTCGTGTTCGCGGGTCTTCCCCCGCTGCTGGCGGTGGTCGGCGCGATCCTCGGGGTCCGCATCGCCGCCCGGGAGAGCGGAGGGGACCGGTGAGGACGGGAGTGTTCGGACGCCTGGCCGACTGGTCGTACCGCCGCCGCTGGATCGCGCTCGGCCTGTGGGCGCTGGTGCTGGCGGCGGTCACCGTCGCCTCCCGCGCCGTCGGCACCGACTACCGCAACGACTTCACCCTGCCGGGCACCCAGTCGCAGCGCGCGAGCGACCTGCTGGCCGAGCACGGCGCCGCGCAGACGGGCGACTCCCTGCAGATCGTGGTCAAGGCGCCGGGCGGGCTGCGCGCGCCGGATGCCGAGCGCCGCGTCCGGGACATGCTCGGCCGGGTGGACGGCCTGCCGGGCGTCGCGGCGGTCCGCGCCCCCTACGACGACGCCGCCGCGATCTCCCGCGACGGGACCATCGGGTACGCCACCGTCGCCCTCGCCGGCAAGGCCGAGAGCATCCCCCGCGACGACGTGGCGCGCATCGTCGACACCGCCCGGTCGGCGTCCGCCGACGGCCTGCGGGTCGAGGTCGGCGGGGAGGCGGCGCGCGGCGCGGAGGAGAGCGGCGGCGGCGCCGAGGGCGCGGGCATGCTGGCCGCGCTGGTCATCCTGGTGCTGCTGTTCGGGTCGCTGGTCGCCGCCGCCCTGCCGCTGGTCACCGCGCTGTTCGCGGTCGGCTCGGCGATCGGGCTGATCGGCCTGGCCTCGCAGGTGGCGACCGTCGCCGACTTCACCCCGCCGATCCTGATGCTGGTCGGCCTCGGCGTCGGCGTCGACTACGCGCTGCTGGTGTTCCACCGCTACCGGCAGGAGCTGCTGGACGGCGCCGAGCCGCGCGACGCCGCCCGGCGCGCCCTGGACGCCGCCGGCCGCACCGTCTTCGTCGCCGCGTGCACCGTCGTCATCGCGCTGCTCGGGCTGATCGCGCTCGGCCTCGGCGCGCTGCAGGGCGTGGCCGTCGCGGTCGCGCTGACCGTGCTGGTCACGATGCTCGCCGCGCTGGTGCTGCTGCCGGCCCTGCTGGGCCTGTTCGGCGGGCGCATCCAGCGGCAGGTGCGCCGGCGCGCCGAGCGGGCCGCCGCGCGCGGCAGGGAGCCGGGCGCGGGCTGGCGGCGGCTGGCCGCGGCCGTGCAGCGCCGCCCGCTGCCCGCGCTGCTGGTGGCGCTCGCGGCGCTGCTGGCGCTGTCGGCGCCCGCCCTGGACATGCGCCTCGGTTTCGCCGACGCGGGCAACGACCCGGCGTCGACGACCACCCGCAAGGCCTACGACCTGCTCGCCGAGGGGTTCGGCCCCGGCTTCAACGGCCCGCTGGTCGTCGTCGCCGAGACCGACGCCGCGCAGGCGGGGCGCGTCCGGCAGGTCCTGGAGCGCACCGAAGGCGTGGCCGCGACCACGCCGCCGCTGCCGTCCCGGGACGGCGCCCTGCACACGCTGATCGTCTTCCCCGACGCCGCGCCGCAGGACGAGCGGACCGCCGACCTGGTGCACACCCTGCGCGAGGACGTGCTGCCCGACGGGTTCCTGGTCGGCGGCCCCACCGCCGCCACCCAGGACTTCAGCGACACGGTGGCCGCGCGGCTGCCGGTGTTCGTCGCGATCGTGGTGGGCCTGTCGGCGCTGCTGCTGCTCGTGGTGTTCCGGTCGGTGCTGATCCCGATCAAGGCGGCGCTGCTCAACCTGCTCAGCATCGCCGCCTCGCTGGGCGCGATCACGCTGGTGTTCCAGGACGGCCGGTTCGGGGTGCCGCCGGGCCCGATCGAGGCGTTCATCCCCGTGATGATCTTCGCGATCGTGTTCGGGCTGTCCATGGACTACGAGGTGTTCCTGCTGTCGCGCATCCACGAGGAGTGGACCGCCGCGCGCGACCCGGGCCGCGCCGTCCGCGAGGGCCTCACCGCCACCGGCCAGGTCATCACCGCCGCCGGCGCCATCATGATCGTGGTGTTCGCCGCGTTCGTGCTGAGCCCGAGCCGGATGCTGCAGCAGTTCGGCCTGGGCCTGGCCGTGGCGATCCTGCTGGACGCCGTGGTGATCCGCTGCCTGATCGTCCCCGCGGTCATGCAGCTGCTGGGCCGCCATGCCTGGTGGCTGCCCGGCCCGCTGGCCAGGCGCCTTCCGCAGGTGGCGCTCGAACGCCCCGCCGCCTGAGCACGGCGGCCGCGTGCGGCCGTCCAGGGGAGCCGGCCCCCGGACGGCCGCACGTCGTGATCTACGACGTAAAGGCCGCCGCCGGAAGCACGCGGATCCGCCGGATCAGTCCTTCAGGGCGGCGGCGACGGCGTCGGCGAGCGAGGTGGTGGGGCGGCCGATCAGGGCGCGCAGGTGCCCCGAGTCGGTGGTCAGGTCGCCGCGCGCGACCCCGGTGTCGCTGTCGGCCAACGCCTTGGCGTACGGCTCGGGCAGGCCGGCCGACACCAGAGCCTTGGCGTACTCCTCCTCGGACAGGTTCCGGTAGACGATCTCCCGGCCGGTCTGCCGGGACAGCTCGGCGGCCAGCTCGGCCATGGTGAACGAGGCGTCGCCGCCCAGCTCGTAGATCTTTCCGGCGTGACCGTCCTCGGTCAGGACGGCGGCAGCGGCGGCGGCGTAGTCGGCCCGCGCGGCGGCGGCGATCCGGCCGTCGCCGGCGGCGCCCACGAGCGCGCCGCTCTCCAGCGCGGGCGCCAGGTTCTCGGTGTAGTTCTCGAAGTACCAGCCGTTGCGCAGGAACGCGTACGGCAGGCCGGACTCGCGGATCACCGCCTCGGTGGCCCGGTGCTCCTCGGCCAGCGTCATCCGCGTGGTGTCGCAGTTGAGGATGCCGGTGTAGGCGATCAGCTCGACCCCGGCGGCGACGGCCGCCTCGACGACGTTGCGGTGCTGGGGGACGCGCCGGCCGACCTCGCTTCCGGAGATGAACAGCAGCCTCCGCGTCCCGGCGAGGGCGGAGGCGAGGGTGTCCGGCGCGTCGTAATCGGCCCGGCGCACCTGGACGCCTCGTTCCGCCAGGTCCGCGGCCTTGTCGGGGGTGCGGACCGCGGCGACGATCCGCTCGGCGGGCACACCGCGTTCCAGCAGCGCCTCGACGGCAAGGCGGCCGAGCTTGCCGGTGGCTCCCGTCACGGTGATCACAGTGATGTCCTCTCGTCGGTTCGTACGATCGAAATGTTGGGCACTAACTATTAGATAGCACTAACCAGAGGGGAGGGTCTGGCGGCGCGGCCACGGCCGGGCCGGTTACCGTTGAGACATGACCAGCACGAGCCCGGACGTGACCGATCCCGCCCCCGGCACCGGGTGCCGCGCGCCCGAGACCGACGTCACCGACGAACTCGTCTGGGACGTGTTCGCCCGCGCCTGCCCGTCCCGCCGCACCCTGGAGAACGTCACCGGCAAATGGGGGACGCTCGCCTTGGTCGCGCTCACCGAGGGCAGGCACCGGTTCAACGCGCTGCGCCGGCGCGTCGACGGGGTGAGCGAGAAGATGCTGGCGCAGACCCTGCACACCCTCGAACGCGACGGCCTGGTCGTCCGCGACGTGCGCGCCACGATCCCCCCGCACGTCGAGTACAGCCTGACGCCGCTCGGCGAACGCGTCGCGGCCAAGCTCCGCGAGCTCATCGATCTGATCGAAAGCGAGATGCCCGCCGTGCTGGCCGCCCGCGCCCGCTACGACCGCACCTGACCGGCCGCCGCGGCCGGTGCGGCGCTCCAGCGGTCACGGACCCGGCTCGTCGGCGGCGCGGAATCGCAGAAAGAACCGCCGCGGGCGCCGGCCGACGACCGGTCGGGCAGCGTGGAAGGCATGGCTCCCAGGTGACGGGGCGGCGTCGCCCAGGGCGCGTCAGCCGAGGTCGGCCAGGTCCAGGGCGGCGGCGAGCTCGGAGAAGTCGCCGTCGGGATAGGCCTGTTCGGCCCAGATGGTCTTGCCGTTCGGGGTCGGGCGCGACCCCCAGCGCTGGGAGAGCTGGGCGACGAGGAGCAGGCCGCGTCCGCCCTCGTCCATGGCGCGGGCCCGGCGCAGGTGCGGGGCGGTGTCGCTGCCGTCGGAGACCTCGCAGATCAGCGTCCGGTCCCGGATCAGACGCAGCTGGATCGGGCCGCGGGCGTGCCGGATCGCGTTGGTGACCAGCTCGCTGACCAGCAGTTCGGTGACGAACGCGGCGGCGTCCAGGCCCCACCGGGACAGCCGGTCGGTGACCTTCCTGCGGGCGTCGGCGACGATCGCCGGATCGGACGGCAGATCCCAGGCGGCGACGTGGTCGGCGTCCAACGCGTGCGTGCGCGCCACGAGCAGGGCGACGTCGTCGGCCGGGCGGTCGGGCAGCACGGCGTCCAGGATCCGGTCGCACGTCGCCTCCAGCGACGGCAGGGGCCGGGCCAGCGAGCGGCGCAGGCGTTCCAGCCCCGCGGCGAGGTCGTGGTCGCGGGACTCCACCAGCCCGTCGGTGTACAGCACGAGCGTGCTGCCCTCCGGCACCTCGACCTCGGCGGACTCGAACGGCAGGCCGCCGAGGCCGAGCGGCGGGCCCGGCGGCAGGTCGAGGAACTCCACGGCGCCGTCCGGGCCGACGAGCACCGGCACCGGATGGCCGGCGCGGGCCAGCGCGCACCGGCGCGAGATCGGGTCGTAGACGGCGTACAGGCAGGTGGCGCCGATGTCGACGCCGGCGTCGTCGTCCTCGGCGCAGATCCGGCCGACCAGGTCGTCGAGGCGGATGAGCATCTCCTCCGGCGGCGGGTCCACGTCGGCCAGCGTGCGCACGGCGGCGCGCAGGCGGCCCATGGTGGCCGAGGCGTGCAGGCCGTGCCCGACGACGTCGCCGACGACCATGGCGACCCGGGCCCCCGACAGCGGGATCACGTCGAACCAGTCCCCGCCGACGCGGGCATGGGAGCTGGCGGGCAGGTACCGGGTGGCCACCTCCACGGCCGACTGCTCGGGGAGCCGCCGCGGCAGCAGGCTGCGCTGCAGGGCCAGGGCGGTGGTGCGCTCGCGGCCGTAGCGGCGGGCGTTGTCGAGGCAGACGGCGGCCCGGGCGGTGAGCTCCCCGGCGAGCACCACGTCGTCCCGTTGGAACGGCTCCGGCCTGCGGCCGCGCGCGAAGGTGGCGACGCCGAGCGTGACCCCGCGGGCGCGGATCGGCAGCGTCAGCACCGAGTGGATCCTGTGCGCGCGGACGGCGGCCACGCGCGCGGGGTTGTGGCTGATCGAGACGAGGAACCCCGGGTCGCCGGTGCCGGTCAGCACGGGCTCGCCGGTGGCGAGGCAGCGGGCCGCCGGGGAGAAGGCCGGATGCCCCTCGACCTCCCCCGGTTCCAGCACCACCTCGGGCGCCCCGGGCAGGACGGACCGGTAGGCGACGCGGCGCAGCGCGACCGGGCCGATGATCGGGCCGGGGCTGGGCTCGTCCCCGTCGAGCACGGAGTCCAGCAGGTCGACGATGGCCAGGTCGGCCAGCCGGGGGACCGCGATGTCGGCCAGTTCCCGGGCGGTGCGGGCGAGGTCGAGGGTGGTGCCGATCCGCGTGCTGGCCTCGTTCAGCAGGGTCAGCCGCTCCCTGGCCCAGTGCTGGTCGGTGATGTCGAGCACCCCGATCCACACGGCCCGGACCCTGCCCTCGTGGTCCCGCAACGGGGAGATGGACACCGACCACGCGTGCGCGCGGGCCTCGCCCGGCACCCGGCGGTGGGTCTCCCGGTGCACCGGCTCGCCCGTATCGATCACGCGGCGCATGTACCGCTCCAGCGACGCCCACTGGGGACCGGACATCACCTCGGTCAGGCGCCGACCGCGCAGATCGTCTTCGGTGATCCCGAACATCCGGCACATGCGGTCGTTGACCCGCAGGCACAGCAGGTCCGCGTCATGGATCGCCAGGGCGAACGGCGACTGGGTGAAGGCCCAGTTCAGCAGGTGCTCGCCGTGCTCGGCGCGGTCGTCGCCGTCGGCGTGGGGCGCGAGGGAGGGGCTCTCGCCGAAGGTCGTCAGGAACCACTGCAGGCCGCCGCCGGGACCGCGGCTCGGGTGCGCCAGCAGGTCCACGGCCACGCGGCCGCCGTCCTTGCGCCGCAGCCGCACCTCGCCGTTCCAGTCGGCGCGCTCGGCCAGGCTCCGCCGGACCGGCGACGGAAGCTCGTCGGCCAGCAGGGCGGCCGCCGGACGGCCCACCACCTCCTCGGCGGCGTATCCGAGCAGCCTGTGGGCGCCTGGGCTCCAGCACAGGACGACGCCGCGCTCGTCCACCACGGCCGTGGCCGCGTCGACGGCGAGTTCGACGCCCTCGGTCCGGTCCCAGGGGTAGCCGGTGTCCCCGTTCATCACTGTTCTCCCGCCGTGGCGGGAGACCTCCCCCGTACGTTGTCGCAGGTCGCCGCGCAGACGGTATATCTGACCGTATCAATACGGTACAAATCAATCAAAATGGTAAAAATTCCATCATCCTCGGGCCCGGTCTGCGAAAATCGCGGACGCCCCTGCTGATCATGCACTCAGGGAGCTTTCAGGTTCGCCGGGTAACGTGACCGCGGTGAGCCGGGAAGCCTGGTCGGCAAGGGGAGACATCCCGCGTCCGAAGTGAGCCGCGACGTCGGCCGCCGTGGAACGCGCCGGCCGCCGTCACGCCCTCACCGCGCCGCGCCCCGCGCTCATCCGACGAACCGGTTCGGACAGCACAGGAGTGTTGCATGCGGATTCTCGTCCTCGGCGGTGACGGGTACCTCGGCTGGCCCACGTCACTGCACCTTTCCCGGTGCGGCCACGACGTCGCCGTCGCCGACAACTTCGCGCGGCGGCAGTACGATTTCGAGCTCGGCGTCGAAAGCCTGGTCCCGATCGAATCGCTGCAGACCCGCGTCGCGGCGTGGCGCGAGGCGACCGGCGCGTCCATCGAGGTGTTCGTGGGCGACCTGACCGACGCGGACTTCACCTACGGGATCCTGCGCTCGTTCCGGCCGCACGCCGTGGTGCACTTCGCCGAGCAGCGCGCCGCGCCCTACTCGATGATCGACCGCAAGCACGCGGTCTACACGCAGGTCAACAACGTCGTCGGCACCCTCAACCTGCTGTACGCCATCGCCGAGGTGGACCGCGACATCCACCTGGTCAAGCTCGGCACGATGGGCGAGTACGGCACCCCCAACATCGACATCGAGGAGGGCTGGCTCGACCTGGAGTACAAGGGGCGCAAGGACCGGGTGCTGTACCCCAAGCGCCCCGGCTCCTTCTACCACCTGTCCAAGGTGCACGACAGCCACAACATCGAGTTCGCGTGCCGGATCTGGGGGCTGCGCGCCACCGACCTCAACCAGGGCGTCGTGTACGGGCAGCAGACCCCCGAGACCGCGCTGGACGACCGGCTGGCGACCCGGTTCGACTACGACGCGGTGTTCGGCACCGTCCTCAACCGGTTCGTCATCCAGGCGGTGCTCGGGCACCCGCTGACCGTCTACGGGCGCGGCGGCCAGCGCCGCGGCATCATCGACATCCGCGACACGGTCCGCTGCATCCAGCTGGCCTGCGAGAACCCCGCCGAGCGGGGCGAGTTCCGGGTGTTCAACCAGATGACCGAGGCGATGTCCGTCAAGGAGATCGCCGAGACCGTGGTCCGCTGCTTCCCGGGCGAGGCGCGCATCGAGCACCTGGACAACCCGCGCGTCGAGCAGGAGGAGCACTACTACAACGTCACCCACACCGGGCTGCTGGAGCTGGGGCTCACCCCGCACCTGCTCTCCGATACGCTGATCACCTCGCTGTTCGACGTGACCAAGCGGCACGCGCACCGGGTGCGGCTCGAGGCGCTCAGGCCCAAGGTCGACTGGCGCCGCCACGCCAGCCCCGTGCAGGAGACGTGACCGACCGGGAGTCGCGATGAGCTCACCCGAGGGCGCGTTCACGCGCGCCACCGGCCGCGCCGTGTCCGGCGAGGACGGCGGCGCCGACAAGCCCCGCTACCGGCGCTACCAGTACGACCTCATCGCCCCGCATTGCGGCCGCAGCGTGCTGGAGGTCGGCGCCGGGCTCGGCGAGTTCGCCGCGCAGTTCACCGGCCTGGACCGGCTCGTCGTCACCGACGTCGACCCGGACGCGGTGGCGGTGATGAAGACGCGCTTCGCCGAGCGGCCCGAGGTCGAGGTGCAGCAGTTCGACCTGGCGGGCAGGGCGCGCCTGGACCGGCCGGTCGACTCGGCGGTCGCGATCAACGTGCTGGAGCACTTCGAGGACGACGCGCACGTGCTCGCCGTGCTGGCGCGTTCGGTCGTCCCGGGCGGCACGATCGTGCTCTGGGTGCCCGGCTACCCGAGCCTGTTCAGCGACTTCGACCGGCGCGTCGGCCACGTCCGCCGCTACACGCCCGCCACGCTGCGGGACGCGATCGCCCGGGCGGGGCTGGTGTGCGAGCTGTCGCGGCCGGTGAACCTGCTGGGCGGCGTCGCCTGGTGGGCGGCGATGAGGCTCGGCAAGGTGCAGGGGCCCAACGGCGGGGCCGTGGGCCTGTACGACCGCGTGCTCGTCCCCGCCACCCGGGTGGTCGACCGGCTGCTGCCGATCCCGTTCGGGCAGTCGGTGCTGGCCGTCGCCCGGGTGCCGCGCGCCGGGGGCGGAGAGGGCGCGGTGAGCCGATGACCGCCGCCGCTCCGACCCGGGCTGCCGGACCCGCCGCGCGGGGCCGCGGCCGCCGCTCGCTGCGCCGCGTGTTCACCAAGTACACGATCGGCTCGGTGGCGGCGGCCGCGGCCAGCGAGGCGGTGCTGCTGGCGGCCTACGGGACGGGGCTGCTCGGCCCGTCGGCCGCGTCGGTCGCGGCGTGGACGGCGGGCGCGGCGGTCAACTACCTGCTCAACCGGTGGGCGTGGGACCGCCGCGGCCGCGTCGACCCGCTCCGCGAGCTGCTGCCGTACTGGCTGATCGCGGTGGCGACCATGGCGCTCAGCGCGTGGGCCACCGGCGTCGCCGACGACCGGGTCGGCGGGCTGGTGGAGTCGGGCTGGCTGCGCACCGGGCTGGTCGGCGGGGTGTTCGCCGCCGTCTACGGGGTGATGTTCGTGGTGAAGTTCGTCCTCTTCCACTACCTGGTCTTCGCGGACGGCCCGCGCCGCCCCCGCCCGGCGCGCCGCTCCCGCCACCAGGTGCCGAACACCACGCGGGAGTAGCGGTAGCCGTACACCAGGTTGCCGCCCTTCTTGGTCGTCCCGGCCGTGCGCCGCCGCATCGTCGCCGGGACCTCCCGCACCCGGTACCCCCGGGAGATCACGCCGATCAGCAGCTCGGACGCCTGGTACTGCGGCTGCCGCAGCGTGACGTTCGCGGTGACCTCGGCGCGCATGGCGCGCAGGCCGAAGGAGGTGTCGGTGATGCGCCGCCCGGTCAGCAGGCTCACCAGCCAGGCGAACACGTGCACGCCCGCGCGCCGCACCCGGTCGTCGGTCTCCTGGCGGCCCAGCCGCCGCGACCCGG
Source organism: Actinomadura viridilutea (assembly GCA_003001795.1). Lineage (GTDB taxonomy): Bacteria > Actinomycetota > Actinomycetes > Streptosporangiales > Streptosporangiaceae > Spirillospora > Spirillospora viridilutea. Next base: position 94,509 of record PVNI01000014.1, read on the forward strand.
TGACGAAGTCGGCCTCGCCGCGCAGCACCGGCGCCAGCACCCGTTCGATCTGCGCCGGGTCGTACTGGCCGTCGGCGTCGGTGGTGACGATGTAGTCGGCGCCGCCCTCGCGGGCGATGCGGTAGCCCAGGCGCAGCGCGGCGCCCTGCCCGCGGTTCACCGGGACGTCGCACACCATCGCGCCGTTCTTGCGGGCGATCTCGGCGGTGGCGTCGGTCGAGCCGTCCACCACCACGATCGTCGCGGTCTCGTGCCCGGCGACGGTCGCGGGGAGGGAGGCGACGACCTCGCCGATGCCCTGCTCCTCGTTGTAGGCGGCGATGACGATCGCGACCGGCGGCAGCCGCGTCCCGTACTCGGCGCGGAACGCCGCCACCGCCGCCTCGTCGACGTCCTTGATCGCGCGGTTCGGCTGCGCGGTCATGACTCGACGCGCCCTCCGCTCTCCTCCGAGGCGCCGTGCGCCCCGCCCTCGCCCGTGCGATGCGCGGGGGCGAAGTCGGGCCACACCGTCGCCAACCCGGAGCGCAGGTCGTGACGCGGCTCGTAGCCCAGGGCGCGGGCCGCGGAGATGTCGAGCACGACGGCGGGCATCTCCCCGGCCTTGGGCGGCACGTGCTCCACGGGGATCGGCGCGCCGGTGACCTCCCGCGCGATCTCGATCAGGTCGTTGACGCTCGTCGACCGGCCCGACCCGACGACCAGCGGGCCGGTCACGCCCTTGCGCCAGGCCAGCAGCACGGCCTGGACGATGTCGTCGACGTGCACGTAGTCGCGCACCTGGCGGCCGTCGCCGTACACCTGGACGCCGGTCCCGGTCGCGGCGGCGCGCATCAACCGCGGTACGAAGCTGTCCTTGTGCCGCATCCCCGGGCCGTACACGTTGGCGAACCGCAGCGCGCACGCCCGCATGCCGTACACGCCCGAGTAGGCGCTGAGCAGCATCTCCGCGGCCGCCTTCGTCGCCCCGTACGGGGTGAGCGGCCGCAGCGGCACGCGCTCGTTGATCGGTGCGTCGCCCACGTCGCCGGTGACGGCGTTGGTCGAGGCGAACACGACCCGGCGCACCGCCTGCTCGCGGGCCAGTTCCAGCAGACCGGCGGTGGCCTCGACGTTGAGCCGGTACACCCCGGCCGGGTCCTCGATGGACCGCAGCACCGAGGTCGCCGCGGCCAGGTGGACGATGCCGTCCGGCCCGGTGCCGACCGCCCGCTTGCGCACGTCCGGATCGCACAGGTCGCCCACCACCGAGCGGACCGCCGGATCGGGATGGGGCCTCTGGTCGGCGACCACCACCTCCGCACCGGCCTCCAGGAGGGCCGCCACCAGGCGGCCGCCGATGAACCCCGCCCCGCCGGTGACGAGCACCCGCGCGCCCTCGAGCCGCGCCTCCTCCGGCGACTGCTGCCCCTCCACCGCCGACGACTCCCTCACTGCGTTCACTCGCGACACTCTCGTCAGCCTGTATGAAGGTCGACCCTAATGGACGGCGATCGCTTCCAGGGCGGCGGCGTCCCGTCCGCCCGGTGTGTCGGCGGCGGCCCCGGTTCGGCATGATGACCGGCGGAGGGGAGGACACCAGGTGACCCATGTTGCGGCGGCGGGCCTGCCGCTGGTGATCGGACTCGTCCTGGCCGTGACCGCTCAGCGCGCCGGGTGGCGGCCGTCGCTCGCCGCGGCGCTGGCGGTCGGCGCGGCGCTGCGGCTGACGCTCCTTGCGGTCGCCGCCCGCGACTCCTGGCAGCCCTACGACCTGGCCGAGGACTTCCGCTCCACCGCCGACACCGTCCTCGCCGGCCGAGATCCGCTGGTGTACCTGCGCGAGGGCGGCTGGCATTTCCTGCCCTTCCTCGCCTACGTCCTGGCCGGGCAGCGGGCGCTCGGCGACCTGCTGGGCGTGCCGTGGAGCGTGATCGGCCGGGCGGTGCCGATCGCGTGCGACCTCGCCCTGATCCCGCTCGTGGGCAAGCTGGCCGCCGACCGCGATCGCGACGCGAGCGGGCTGCGGGCCTTCCAGTACGCGTGCGCACCGGTCGGGGTGATGGTCAGCGCGATCCACGGGCAGTTCGCCCCCATCACGCTGCTGTTCGGGGCGGCCGCGCTGGTCGCCGCGCGCCGCGGCCGCGCGCACGCCGCGGGGCTCCTCGCCGGGTTCGCGGTGACCTCCGCGAGCTGGGCGGCGCTGCTGCTGCCCGGCGTGCTGCTCGTCCTGGCCGGCGGACGCCGGCGGATCACCGCCCTGGCCTGGACGGCCGCCGTGCCGCTCGGGTTCCTGCTGAGCGGCTGCGCGTTCCTGGGCACGCCGGTGGGCGATCTGCCCGCGACGGTCGCCAAGTCGCTGTCGGCGCGGCCCGTCGTCGGCGACTGGGGCTGGACGGCGGTCGCGACCGGCGGGCACCAGGTCGTCGACCCCGCCTACGGCCGGATCGGCACGCTCGTCCTCGCCGGGGGAGTGCTGGCCGCCGCGTGGTGGTGGCGCCGCGCCGACCCCGTCGCCCTGACGCTCGCCCTGCTGCTGGCCTTCCTGATCGTCACGCACCGTTTCGGGGCGCAGTACCTGGCCTGGCCGATGCCGTGCCTGATCGCCCTCGCCGGCCGCGGCACCCGGCTCGCCGTCGCCGCGTCCGGCGTCTGGGCGGCGTTCGGCTACCTCTATATGACGCGCCTGGACGACTCCGCCTGGCGGGACGTCCACGTCTGGTGGGCGCTGTCGTCGCTCGCCGTCGCGGCGCTGCTCGTCCGCGCGTTGCCGCCACGTCCGGCGCCGGGAGAGCAGGGGAGCGGCGAGCGGGACGACGAGGCCGCGCGCGAGCCCGACCAGACGCCCGCGCGGTAGCCGATGACCGGCGGCGGCTCGGCAGGTTCGATCGGCCGCCCGGTGAGCCGGGAATCAACGACGGGTCGGATCACCCGGCCCGTCGAAAGGCGTCCCGCGGCAGCGCCGGATCAGTGGCCGCCTTTCCCTATGCGCCTCTCAAGAAGGCGCCTCGTCGACGCAAGCGCGGTGGCGGTGCCGCATGCCGGGAACGCCCGTCACTGATCCGGCCTCGCCGACGCCGACGGAACCGCCCGCTCTGCTGCCGGGACCCGCGGCGCGTCAGGAGCGGTGCTCGTCCACCAGGAGCGTCTGCAGAACCTGGCCGATCTCGCCGGAGGTGTCGGCGAGGGACGCCTGGGCGAGGGCGCTGCCGCCCGGGCTGGCGTGGACGCGGGCGTCCATGCAGAGCCATTCGCCGACGGGGTCGCGGTGCAGGGCCACGGTCACGTCGGTGTTGATGACCAGCAGCTTGGCGAAATCGAGCTGGGCGCCGACGCCGGAGGCGCTGTCGGCCAGCACGAGCGCGCGCACGAGAGGCGAGTCGGACTCGCCGGCGACCAAGGGAATGCGAGAGCGCGCCCATGCCCGGCCCGGCCCCCGGCGGGTGAAGGAGCCGTCCGTGTGGCGCCATTCCATCGCCGACAGGTAGCCGTCCAGGTGGGCGCCCGGCCACGCGGCGACGGTGTCGGCGTCGTCGGGCAGCGGGGGAGGGGCCGGCGCGTGGTCGGTCGGTTCGACGTGGGCGGGGGCGGCGGCGATCCGCCAGCCGGTGGCGCGGGCGACCGGCCGCCCGTCGTGCGACAGCTCCGCTTCCAGCAGGCTCACCCTCCGGCCGGGGCGCACGGTGCGGACCGCGACCCGCAGGGGCGCCACGGGCACCGGGTTGAGGATCTCCACGGTGACTCGCGCCACCCGCGTTCCGGGAGCGGGGTCGTGCCGTTCGAAGGCCCGGCCGAGCAGCGCCGACACCGGGCCGCCGTGCTGGAAGTCCGGAGACCACGGCCCCGCCGTGGCAGGCGTGCTGGCGAAGGCGTCCTCGCCGAGCGGTTCGTAGAACGATTCGGCCGGCGGCATGGTCGACACCGTCACCTCCCCATCAGTAGAACGCCATTCTAGAGGAGGGGCGTCGATTCGGCGATGACAGCGCGCGAGCACTCACCGGCGGGGACGGGTGCGGCGGGACCGGATCCCCGTCGTATGCGGGCCGCATTTCCGTAAAACCCCGCCGCCGCACGTTCCGGCCTTCGGAGAAAGCGGGAGGCCCGAACCCGTTATCAACGGGGGCGCGGACCGGCGCGCATGCCCAGTCGCATGGCCTCCCGCTGTCCGTACACGCACAGAGCCCAGATGACGAACACGTCCAGAGCGATAATCAGGACCGACCAGACCGGGTAGTACGGAATGAACAGGAAGTTCGCCACCGCGCTGAGCACCGCCATGCCGACGCCGACGATCCGGGCCCACAGACGTCCGGTCATGATCCCCCAGCCGGTCAGCACGAGCAGGAGGCCGAGGCCGATGTGGATCCAGCCCCATGCGGTCACGTCGACCGAGAAGGCGTAGCTGGCGGTGACCGCGTAGAAGCGGTGCTCGGCGAGCGCGGCGATGCCGGCGATCAGCTGGAAGATGCCCACTGTGATCAATAGGATGCCCGCGAACAGCACGACCCCCAGGGCCCACTCGGCCCGTCTCTCCTCGGTCGCGGGCGGCTGCGTCTTCTCCGACATGCGACTCTCCTCACAAGTCTCGCGACAGGTCTCGCGGCGTTTCCCAGGGGACCGCCGCGCCCTCGGTGTCGACGAAGAGGCGGCGGACGGACACGCGCCGCCGCTCTCTGCGGCTGCGCGTCGAAGTGACGACGACCCGCACGGCACTCCCCCTGTCGAGCACGGGTCGCGTCTGCCCTGCCTCTTACCCCGCGAATGCACGGTTAGCCGGACGGGAAGGGCGCCGCGGCGGGCGCGCACACCGACGCGCGTCGTGCGCGCGACAAGGTGCGCGACGGCAATGGCGATCCGGTCCCCCGGCATCGGGGCGCCCGTCGAGCGGACTCCTCGACGGTGCGAAAGGCGCCCGGCCGCCAAGGCCGACTGCCGGCGCCGCGCCCGGAATGCTTCTCGTCGGTCCCCGCCGCGTGCTTCGGCAACGGCATGCGATGGTGATCGGTGTCTCGTGTTCCCGCAAATCGGCACCTGGTGTGCCGACACGATGAAATTTGTGGTACGAGTTCACCTGACCAGCACCGGTTCGCTGGTTCATCCTTGTCACATCGTGACCGGATGGCAGTGTCGATCCACGCCGTGATCTCACGCGACGACGCGATGATCTCGCGTGGGACCATGGATTGACCGCACAGTGGGAGGAATCCGAGTACATGGCTACGCGACCGCACATGGCCAAGCTGGACGATGTCACCAAGTTCGCCGAAGGGCTGAGCGACGACTTCCTGATGTGCCGCACCTGGGCGCACGCCTGGGATCCGCGCACCTCGGCGGTGCAGCGCGCGAACGGCCGCATCCACTGGACGGTGGAGTGCTCCACCTGCGGCACCATCCGCACCCGTGTCATGACACCGAGCGGCGGCATCGTCGGTAACCGCTACAGCTACCCCGAGGGCTACCAGTCCGGTGGCATCGGCCGGATCGGCCAGCGCGGCCTCGCCGCGATCCGCATGGAGTCGCTCAAGCGCATCGGTGGCGCCTGATGCAGGAAGTTTTGATCGTCACCTACTGCGACCGCTGCTACCAAGACGATCAGGCCAAGACCGACGCGACGCTGACCGTCCAGGTGAGCATCGGCAACGACGAGGCCCGGCTGGACCTGTGCGAGCGCTGCGACCAGGCCCTGCTGGAGCCGCTGCGGGAGCTGCTGCGCACCCGCGGCCCCGCCCAGCGGGCGCTGGAGCGCGCCGCCGGCGCCGGCGGGTCCGATCGCCCCGCTCGGGTCCGTCCCGACGTCTCGGTGCGCTGCGGGGAGTGCGGGACGGAGATCGCGCTGCGCAACCGCGGCAGCCATTCCCGTGCCAGCCACGGTTGCGATCCGCAGGACATCAAGTGGTATTTCGGTGACGACGTCACCGAGGTGTGGGCCTGCTCCTGCGGCCTGGCGTTCCCCAACGAGCACGGCCGGACGACCCACGCGCACCGCGTCGGCCATCCTCTCCCCGAGGAGACCGGTCCGCAGGCACCGCCGCGCGCTGCATGACAACGGCGGTCCCCGCCGGTCGCGCCGTACCGGTGGAGACCGCCGTGCCGGGAACCCCTGCCCGGAACCGCCCTCGCGACGGGGCGGGACCGGGCAGGGGGCCCGGTCCCGCGACCGCGGGCGTTCCCGCGCCGGTCAGTCGGTGCCGGACTCGATCGCGGCGTGGTCGAGCAGCTCGCCGTCCCCCGCGCCCTCGCCGCGGGAGGCGATCGCCTCGGCCCCGCCCTCGGACATCGTGCCGATCAGACCGGTGGAGGCCGCCTGCGCGGCGCCGACCAGCGGCGGGCGCGGGCCGCCGACCAGGCCGAGCGAGGCGTACTGTTCGAGCTTGGCGCGCGAGTCGGCGATGTCCAGGTTGCGCATGGTCAGCTGGCCGATGCGGTCGACGGGCCCGAAGGCGGAGTCCTCGGTGCGCTCCATGGACAGCTTGTCGGGGTGGTAGCTGAGCGCGGGCCCGGAGGTGTCCAGGATGGAGTAGTCCTCGCCGCGCCGCAGCCGCAGGGTCACCTCGCCGGTGACCGCCGACGCGACCCACCGCTGCAGCGACTCGCGCAGCATCAGCGCCTGCGGGTCCAGCCAGCGGCCCTCGTACAGCAGCCTGCCGAGACGCCGTCCCTCGGTGTGGTAGATGGCGATGGTGTCCTCGTTGTGGATCGCGTTGACCAGGCGCTCGTAGGCGGCGTGCAGCAGCGCCATGCCCGGCGCCTCGTAGATGCCCCGGCTCTTGGCCTCGATGACCCGGTTCTCGATCTGGTCGGACATGCCCAGGCCGTGCCGGCCGCCGATGGCGTTGGCCTCCAGCACCAGGTCGACGGGGGAGGCGAACTCCTTGCCGTTGATGGTGACCGGCCGGCCCTGCTCGAACCCGATGGTGACGTCCTCGGGGACGATCTCGACGTCGGGGTCCCAGAACCGCACGCCCATGATCGGCTCGACGATCTCGATGCCGGCGTCGAGGTGCTCCAGCGCCTTGGCCTCGTGGGTCGCGCCCCAGATGTTGGCGTCGGTGGAGTAGGCCTTCTCGGGGCTGTCCCGGTAGGGCAGGCCCCGGTCGAGCAGCCACTGCGACATCTCGGCCCGGCCGCCGAGCTCGCTGACGAAGTCGGCGTCCAGCCACGGCTTGTAGATGCGCAGGGACGGGTTGGCGAGCAGGCCGTAGCGGTAGAACCGCTCGATGTCGTTGCCCTTGAACGTCGAGCCGTCCCCCCAGATCTGCACGTCGTCCTCGAGCATGGCGCGCACCAGCAGGGTGCCCGTCACGGCCCGGCCGAGCGGGGTGGTGTTGAAGTACGCGCGGCCGCCGGAGCGGATGTGGAACGCCCCGCACGCCAGGGCCGCCAGCCCCTCCTCGACGAGCGCGGTGCGGCAGTCGACCAGCCGCGCGATCTCGGCGCCGTACGCCGTGGCGCGCCCGGGCACCGACGCGATGTCGGGCTCGTCGTACTGGCCGACGTCCGCGGTGTAGGTGCACGGGACGGCACCCTTCTCGCGCATCCACGCGACCGCGACCGAGGTGTCGAGGCCACCGGAGAAGGCGATCCCGACGCGTTCACCGACAGGCAGGGAAGTGAGCACCTTGGACACGAGTACAAGTATGCACACCAATGCATGATCATGCAAACGCGGGTCTGGCGGCGATCGTGGCACCGGTCCGGGCCGTCCTCGCTGCAGGCCCGATCGGGTGATCGCCGACAAGGACCTGCAGGACGGCCGCGATCCGCCGGTCACTGCGGCGCCGCAAGATCGCTACGACGATCCCCGAACGCGCCGATCAGCAGGCCGGACGGGTCCGCCGCGGCTCACGTGGAGGGCGTCCGCCGACCTTCGATCCAGCCGTCTACAAGCGCCGCAACGTGGTCGAACGCTGCATCGGCCGTCTCAAGCATCGGCGCGGCGTCGCCACCCGGTTCGACAAACTCGCCCGCAACTAGCGAGCAGAGATCGTTTTGGTCGGTGTCTCGTTCTGGATCAACGCATGATCCACCGGACACGGCCTAGCGGGGCCGCTGGGAGGCGGCGGCCTCGGGCCGCAGGTCGCGCAGGCCGAGCCGGTGCGCGGGCTCCTCGGCGAGCGCGATCTCGCGGGTGACCCGCAGGTCGGACCCGACGTGCAGGAGCTCGCCGGGCGCCATCGCCCGCCAGGCGGGGTCGTCGTCCATGCGCTCGCTGGCGACCACCACCGCGGGGGCGGCGGACAGGTCGGCGGAGTGGATCCGCATGCGACCCGCCGTGCCACAATGGTCGAGATGCCGGTCGCCGTGGTGCCCGCCGCGGCGGCGTTCCAGCACGTACAGCGGGTGGGTGTCGGGATACCGCAGCGCCCACAGCCCTTGCGCGGTCGTCAGCACCAGGTTGAGCGAGAACACCGGCAGGTGTCCGGCGACCCAGCGGGCGGCGCGGACGACGCCGCCGGAGACGTCGCCGCCGCACGCGCGGATCTCCCTGGTGATCAGAGCGAAGAACCGCTCCGAGTCGGTGTCGCCGCCGACCAGCGACCGGGCCGGCCCCAGTTCCGCCTCCAGCTCGTCCAGGCCCTCGATGACGCCGTTGTGCGCGAACAGGCGCCCGTCCTGCTCGAACGGGTGCGTGTTGCGCGCGTCCAGCCCTCCGGTGGAGGCGAAGCGGATGTGCGCGAGGAAGGTGGACGACCGCACCTGCCGGGCCTCCCGCGCGAACGCCCGGTCCGCGTAGGCGGCGATGGGCGCCTTGTCCAGCCGGGGCGTGCCGTCCGCGTCGAAGAAGCCGAGACCGGTGCCGTCGGGTTCGCGGTGGCTCTGGTCGGCGAGGCTGTCGGGGGCGTCCAGGAGCCAGAAGGTGGCGCGGGTGCGCCGCGGGGAGCTGCTCATCCCGAACAGGCGGCACATGTCGCCCCTTTCCGTCGTCAGCGGCGGCCGTGCCGCCGGGGGTCCCCGCTCTCGGCGCCGTGGGCGAACGCCGTGGCGTCGCCGGCGCACCGCTGCGGACGGTCCTGCCGCTCCAGACGCGGCAGGACCCGGCGCAGGTCCTCCAGCAGCAGGTCGGCCAAGTCGTGGCTGAAACCGTTGCGCACCACGATCCGCAGCACGGCCAGGTCGGTGCGGTTGGGCGGGAAGGTGTAGGCCGGCACGAGCCAGCCGCGCTCGCGCAGGGCCGCCGAGACGTCGAAGACGCTGTAGCCGGTGACGTCGTCCCGCAGCCGGAACGCGAACACCGGGGCCTGCCCGCCGTCGGTGAGCAGCTCGAACGGGCCCAGTGCGGCGATCTCCCGGGCGAGGCGGGTCGCGATGTCCCGGCACGTCTGCTGGACCCGGCGGTAGCCCTCGAAGCCCAGCCGCAGGAAGTTGTAGTACTGCGCCACCACCTGGGCGCCCGGGCGGGAGAAGTTCAACGCGAAGGTCGGTATGCGCCCGCCCAGGTAGGAGACGTCGAACACCAGGTCGTCGGGCAGGGCGTCGTCGTCCCGCCACAGCACCCAGCCGACACCGGGCATCACCAGGCCGTACTTGTGGCCCGAGGTGTTGATCGAGGCCACCCGGGGCAGGCGGAAGTCCCACTCCAGCTCCGGGTCGAGGAACGGCGCGATCATCGCCCCGGAGGCGCCGTCCACGTGGACGGGCACGTCCAGCCCGGTCCGCTCGTGCAGGTCGTCCAGCCGGGCGGCGAGCTCGGCCACGGGCTCGTAGCTGCCGTCGAAGGTCGAGCCCAGGACGGCCACGACGCCGATGGTGTTCTCGTCGCACAGCGCCACCGCGGCCTCGGGGCTCAGGTGGTACCGGTCGCCCTCCATCGGCACGTAGCGCGGTTCGACCTCGAAGTAGTCGGCGAACTTCTCCCAGCAGATCTGGACGTTGACGCCCATCACCAGGTTCGGTCGGTCGGCCCGGCGGCCCCGCGCGTCGCGCCGGTGCCGCCACCGCCGCTTGAGCGCGAGCCCGCCGAGCATGGCCGCCTCGCTGGACCCCGTGGTCGAGCAGCCCACCGCCCGCCGCGCGTCCGGTGCGTGCCACAGCCGCGCCAGCATCTGCACGCACCGCATCTCCAGCTCGGCCGTCTGCGGATACTCGTCCTTGTCGATCATGTTCTTCGCGACGCACTCGTCCATCAGCCGCAGTGCCTGCGGCTCGGCCCAGGTGGTCACGAAGGTCGCAAGGTTCAGCCGCGCGGTGCCGTCGAGCATCAGCTCGTCGTGCACCATCTGGTAGGCCGTGTCGGGATCCATCTCCCCGGCGGGCAGCGCGTACCGGGGCACCCGCACCGGTTCCCGGCTGAAGACGGGATTGGCCTCCAGATCGCGGTCGCCGCGGCCGCCGTGCCGCGGCTGCTTCAGCGCCATCCCCGACATCCCCCCAGATCAGCGTGGTAGGGGGAGGCTTTCCCGGCATCCGGTGTCCGACACACCGCCGTGCCGGGGGAGCGCCGGGCTTACTTCCAGCCGCCGTAGGGGACGGTCAGCACCTCCATGTTGTGTCCGTTCGGGTCCTCGAAGTACACGCCCCGGCCGCCGTCACGGCGGTTGATCTCTCCGGCGCCGCTGTGGTCGGGGTTGGCGTAGTAAGGGATCCCCTCCTCCTTGATCCGGGCGAAGATCCCGTCGAACTCCTCCTCGGTCACCAGGAACGCGCAGTGGTGCCAGCGGAAGTCGTCGGAGTCCATGAAGTCGAGCGTGACGCCGTTGCTCGTCGTCACGGGCACGAACGGGCCCGTCGGCGGGCCCGTCTCCACCCCGAGGATCCGGGCCAGGAACTGCGCGGACGCCTGCTTGTCGCGGGCGGGGACGATGATGTGGTCGAGCTGCACCGGCATGGTCATCACCTTTTCGTCGACCGCTGCCTCTGCTCCCAGTCTGCGACCTCAAGTCCGGTCGAGGCCAACCATCGGCAGACCGCTCGGCGCGCAGGACGGATCGACGTGACGAGCACGATCGCGCAGTGCTCCTCTGCTGTGGTGCGCCGCTCGGCCCGCCGATACCGCCGGCCCGCTGCTCCCCGATCATCGGGACGCCGAGCGTCCCCAGGAGGCGACGAGCCCGACAGGAGGCGACGGCCGCGACAGGCGTCTGAGGCGTCGTTTCGGCGTCAGACCGCGGCTTGGACTTCTTCGACCGGTGGTGCGGTCTCCTTCTGCCGGGGTCGTCCGGGCCCCGGCAGTGACAGCCGCAAGATCCGCTTCCAGACCGAAGCCGTCTGCCGCGCCAGCGAACCGGAGTTGTAGGGAAGGCCGAATCGCTCGCACAGGGCGCGGACCCGCGGGGCGATCTCGGCGTAGCGGTTGCTGGGCATGTCCGGGAACAGATGGTGCTCGATCTGGTGGCTCAGGTTGCCGCTCATGAGGTGCAGGAGCGGGCCGCCGTCGATGTTGCAGGAACCCAGCAGCTGGCGCAGGTACCACTGGCCTCGTGTCTCGTCCTGGATCTGTTCCTCGGTGAAGACCTCGGCGCCTTCGGGGAAATGGCCGCAGAAGATGACGGTGTGCGCCCACACGTTGCGGGTCAGGTTCGCGGTGAGGTTGCCGAGCAGGACCGGCAGGAAGCACGGCCCCGCCAGCAGCGGGAACGCCACGTAGTCTTTGATGATCTGGCGCCGCACTTTGGCGGCGACGGCCCGCAGCTGGCCCAGTGCCTCCTTCAGGCTCTTGTCACCTGTGGGTATGCGCTCGAGCTCCACGTCGTAGATCGCGATGCCGTACTCGAAGAAGAGAGCGAGCAGCGCGTTGTACAACGGCTGGGCGAGGTAGATCGGATGCCATTTCTGCTCGGGGTGGACTCGCATGGCCGAGTAGCCGATGTCGCGGTCCTTGCCGAGCACATTGGTCCAGGTGTGGTGGACGAGGTTGTGCGAGTGCTTCCACTGGTCGGCGGGGGATGCGGTGTCCCACTCCCACGTCGCCGAGTGGATCTTCGGGTCGCGCATCCAGTCCCACTGGCCGTGCAGGACGTTGTGCCCGATCTCCATGTTCTCAAGGATCTTCGATACGGCCAGCGCCGCGGTCCCGGCGGCCCAGGCGGGCGGCAGCCACGACGCGAACAGCAGCACGCGGCCGGCCATCTCCAGCTTGCGCTGTGTCGCGATGAGACCGCGTATGTACCTCGCGTCGTCCTCTCCGCGACTCGCCATGACCTCATCGCGGATCTTGTCCAGCTCACGGCCGAACTCCTCGACGTCGGCGCGCGTGAGCATCACCGCAGTCGGCGTGCTCCGGGTGGTCGGCATGGTGCGCTCTCCTCCTAGAGTTCGATCTCGACAGGGCCGGCGGCGGCCGACACGCAGGTCTGGATCAGGTCGCCCTCTTCCCCATGGATCCGGCCGGTGCGCAGGTCGCGCACCCGACCGGACGAGAGCCGTGCCAAGCAGCCGTAACAGATGCCCATGCGGCAGCCGCTCGGCATGAGCACGCCCGTCTCCTCCCCGACGGTCAGCAGCGGAGTGTCGCCGTCGGCGTCCACTTCGCGGCGGCTCCTGGTGAAGCGGACGAGTCCGCCCGTGCCGCCGACCGCCGCGGGCCTCGCGGGACGGAAGCGCTCGACGTGCAGCTGATCAACGGGCCCGGACCAGTGTGCGGTGATTTCATCGAGCATCTGAGCAGGTCCGCATACCCACGCGGCGCGCTCCGTCCAGTCCGGACACAGGTCGGCCAGATCGGTCGGTTTCAGGCGTCCGTCGGTCCGTGTGTGCCGTTCGTACAGCCGCAGATTCGAGAACTCTGCCGCCAGTTCTCGAAGCCGCCTTCCGAAGATGACGTCCTCGGCTGTGGGAGCCGAGTGGACCAGCACCACGTCCAGCGGCTTCGCGCGGGGCGCGGTGCCCTTGCGGGCGCCGTCCGCGTCCCCGAGGCCCGCGCTCCCTGCGGCTCCGTAGGCGAACAGACTGTCCAGCATCGCCATCACCGGCGTGATCCCACTGCCGGCCGTCAGGAACAGCACGCGGGTCGGCGGTGGCTCCGGAAGCACGAATTCACCCTCCGGACGGCCGAGGCCGATGATCATCCCGGGCTCCGCCCGCCGCACCAGATGACCGGAGACCAGTCCGTCCGGGACCGCCTTGACGGTGATCGTGATTCGGCCGTCGGGGCGTCGTGGGGTCGAGGACAGCGAGTACGTCCGCCAGTGACGCACGCCGTCGATGTCGACGCCGATCCTCACCCACTGGCCGGGTCTGTGCGGAACCCAGCCGCGGCCAGGGCGGATCACCAGCGTCACCGCGTCCGCGGTCTCCGGACGCACGGCCTCGACCCGGCCGCACAGCTCCTCGACGGACCACAACGGGTTCACCAACCGCAGATAGTCGTCAGGCCGCACAGGGGTCGTCAGCCACCTCGCGGCGCTCGCCAGGCGCCGACGGACCCACCGGGACGCGATGTCTGATGTGGTGGTCGACGGAGCGGTCACGGATTCTCCACTTTCCACAGCCACGACATCTAACGCTTGGTGTCACATTTTTGACTGACAGTGATTTCAATTGGAGCGCAACATGCCGCAGGCACAGGCCCATCGCGCTTCTTACGGAAGGTGCCCCAGCCCACCGCCGCGCGGGACCCGGTGCGACGGCCGTCGACGGCTCTCACTGCCTCCTCTGCCGTTCAGGGCCGCCGCGGATTCCGGGGTCTGTGATCACAACCGGGCCGCAACAGATCATCGTTGACGGGCTCGGCGGGCCTGCCGGCGCAGCTGGGTGATGCGAGTGGTTCCGACGATCAGGGTGATGACGATCCCGGCGACCATCGCGATCAGCAACGCGACCGCCAACGGCAGGGTGCCGTGCAGGCTGAGGAAGGACACCCGTACCGTGGCGGTATTGCTCAGCAGGAACACGATGAACGCGATGGCCGCCACCGCGGCGGCCCACATGCCCGCCCATGCGCGACCGGCGCGAGTTCGAGCGGTGGAGGCCGCGGGCGGCGACGATCCGGCATCGGCCCCTTCGGTCGTCAAGTGCCGTGGGGGCTCGGCGGGTTCGCGACCGGACCGGAAAGGTCGGGACAAGCGCAGCATCGGCATGGAGTCCCCCAGGTGCACCGATATGTCGGACAACCTCTGTCGGGGGTTCCCAGATATCCCGACTCTACGCTCTGATATCCCGACTCTACGCTCCGCCTGCTCGTGCCGTGTCCAGATGGCACGCCGGGGGCGTCACCCGGCGCCGCAAGGGCGGCCCCGACACCCTTGCCGCGTGCCGCTCGATCGTCAGATGCCGTGCCGCCGGACGCCCAGGACCCGCTCGCAGGCGCGGGCCTCGGCCTCGCGCCCGAACGGGGCGCGTTCCGCGCGGACGGCGCGGCGGGTCTCCTCGGCGATCAGGTCGGCGTTGATCGCGCCCGCGGCGGTCGCGCCGGACGCCGCCGCGAGGATCACGGTCGCCAATGGATCGGCGACGTTGCCCGCGACCCACACCCCCGGGACCGCGGTGCGGCCGGCGGCGTCGGCCTCGATGTGCTCGCCGCCGCCCGACGGGTGCGGGACGGGCAGCAGCCCCAGGCCGGACAGCACCGCCGCGTGCGGCACGGCGCGCGGCGCCACCGCCAGCGCCCGCAGCGGGATCACCTCGCCCGTCCGCAGGCGCACGCCCGAGAGCGCGTCGCCGCTCATCTCAAGGCCGGACACCTCGCCGTCCACGACGGCGACGCCGCGCGCGGCCAGCTGCCCGGCCTCCTCCTCGGAGAGGCCGGGGCCGGTGTGCGTCAGCAGCGTGACCTTGTCGGTCCACTGGCGGAACAGCAGCGCTTGGTGCACCGCCCGCGCGTCGCAGGCCAGGATCCCGATCGGCTGGTCGCGCACCTCCCACCCGTGGCAGTACGGGCAGTGCAGGACGTCGCGTCCCCACCGCTCGGCGAGGCCGGGGACGTCGGGCAGCTCGTCGGTGATCCCGGCGGCCACGAGCAGCCGCCGCGACCACACGCGCCGCCCGGTGTCAAGGCGCACCGCGAACCCCTCGCCCTCGCGCGCCGCCGACACCGCCAGGCCGGTCACGACCTCGCCGCCGTAGGACGCGACCTCCCGCCGTCCCGCCTCCAGAAACCGCTCGGGCGGCATGCCGTCGCGGGAAAGGAACCCGTGCATGCGGGCGGCCGGGGCGTTGCGCGGCCGCCCGCCGTCCGCCACCAGGACCGAGCGCCGCGCCCTGCCCAGCATGAGCGCCGCGCTCAGCCCGGCCGCGCCGCCGCCGACGACCACCACGTCGTATCGGCCGCCGTCGTCAATCCGCATCGTGACCACCTCCGAGCCGACTGTGGCCCGCGCGGCGCCGATGGGACAAAAGACGTTGCCGAATCCGCAAAACGCGGCTTCCTTCCGTGGCCGCCGCGTCAGCCCGAGGCATCGGCGGCCGCTGGGCGGCCGTCAGGCGGGGGGAGAGGCGGGCGGGGCGGCGGCGCGCCGCCCGCCTGGGCGGTCTGCTGGTTCAGCCCGCCTGCTGCCACAGGTCGGGGCCGAAGACCTCGTAGTGGATGCGTTCGTCGCTGATTCCGGCGTCCAGCAGCCCGCGCCGCACGTCGCGCATGAACGGGATCGGGCCGCACATGTAGACGCGGGCCTTCTCCGGCAAGGACAGGCCCGAGACGTCCATGAGGCCCGCGCGGATCTCCTCGGCGGCCGTGTCGGCGCCGTCCGGCTCCTCGTACCAGGTGATCCGGCGCAGCTCGGGCATGCGCCGCGCGGCGGCGGCGATCTGGTCGCGCAGCGCGTGCGCGGCGGGCGAGCGGTCGGCGTGCAGCGCCAGGACGCGCCGGTCGGGCGAGACGGCCGCGAGGTGGTCGATCATGGCGGCCACGGGGGTGATGCCGATGCCCGCGCTGACCAGGATCAGCGGGTCGGTGTCGTCGTCCAGGACCAGGTCGCCGAACGGCGGGGACAGCTCCAGCACGTCGCCCTCGGCGACGTTCTCGTGAAGGTAGGTCGACACCGCGCCGTCGGGCGCGCCGCCCTCGCCGCGCACCCGCCGCACGGTGATCTGGACGGTGCCGTCGGACGGGACCCGCGACAGCGTGTACTGGCGCGGCTGGCGCAGCCCGTCGGGCAGTGTCACGGCCACGCTGACGTACTGTCCCGGACGGTATCCGGGGACACCGCCGCCGTCAGCGGGGGACAGCACGAAGGAGAGCACGTCCTCGACCTCGGGGCGGCGCTCCACCACCCGCCACGGGCGGAACAGATCGGCCGGCGTGGTCTCCGCCTCCCGGTAGAGCCGCGCCTCCTCGGCGATCAGCAGCGTCGCGAACAGCCAGTACACCTCCGACCAGGCCGCGTGCACCTCGGGCGTCACCGCGGGGCCCAGCACGGTCTTCACCGCCTCCAGCAGGTGCCGCCCGACGATCGTGTACTGCTCGGGCCGCACGGCCAGGGAGGCGTGCTTGTGGGCGATGCGGGACAGCAGGAGCTGCACGGAGGCGGCCTCGGCCCCGTCCTCGTGGGCGATGCGCCGGGCGAACGCCGCGACCGAGCCGGCCAGGGCCTGGCGCTGCTCCCCGTTGGCCTGGTTGCCCTGGTTGAACATGTTGCGCAGCTCGGGGTGCGCGGTGAACATCGCGTCGTAGAACGCGGCGGTGATCTCGGTGCCGTGCTCGATCACGGCGGGCAGCGTCGCCCGGATGGTCTGGGCGTGGTCGGTCGACAGCAAAACGCGATTCCCTTCTGGTGGTTCAACGGATGGTCGACGGCCACGTCGGCGATGCGGCCGCCGCGCTCGTCCTGCGGATCCGGCGGAAGACCGAGATCCTCGCCGCCGTCAGGAGCGGCGGCGCCGCGGAGCGGTGCGAGCGGTGCCGGGGGAGGCCGATGCCCGCGGCGAGCGCGTCGCGCGGTCGGCCCTCACCGACGGCGACGCCGGCCGCTCCGCCCGTGCGGACGCGGGCGGGACAGTGGGCATGGGTGTCTCCTTTGCGTAGACAAACCCAATAATGGTCATTTGTTGTGGTTTGCTGGCCGGGACTTTGGTCCCGGATGGCGGGGCCGTTCGGCACGCCCGCACGGTGCGGGAGGCTCCGCCCGGCCGGTGCGACGCGACGCGCGCCCCGCGCGAATCACGCGCCGTCGTCCAGCGGGGCCCGCCAGATCAGGACGGTTCCGCCGCCGGGGCGCGGACGCGTCTGGAAGGAACCGCCCAGGCGTCGGGCGCGTTCGGCCATGTTGCGCAGGCCGCTGCGGCGGCCGCCCTCGGGGATGCCGACACCGTCGTCCTCCACGCGCAGCACCACCTCGTCGTCGCCGACGTCGACGGCCACGTGCGCTTGGGCGGCCCGCGCGTGCCGGGCGACGTTGGACAGCGCCTCGCGCGCGACGGCGAGCAGATGCTCGCCGACCTCGTCGGGGACGGCGGTGTCGAGCAGCCCGTCGAGCCGGACGGACGGCGCGAAGCCGAGGTTGTCGGCGGCGTCGTCCACGACCGCGTGCAGGCGGCTGCGCAGGCTCTCCTCGTCGGGGCTCGTCTGGAGGGCGAAGATGGTGGAGCGGATCTGCCGGATGGTGTCGTCCAGGTCGTCGACCGCCCGCTGGACGCGCGTCGCCACGTCCGGGTTCCGAGTGATCTTGATGACGCTCATCAGGGTCATGGCGGTGGCGAACAGCCGCTGGATGACGGTGTCGTGCAGGTCCCGGGCGATGCGGTCGCGGTCCTCCAGCAGGGTCAGGCGTTCGGCGTCGCGGCGCCGGTCGGCCAGCTCCAGCGCCACCGCCGCCTGCCCCGCGAACGCCTCCAGGAGGCGCTGGACGACCTCGCTGAACGCCGCGGCGCTCGGCGGGTTGACCAGGGCGAGCACGCCGCGCGCCGACGCGCCCAGCCCCAGCGGGACGATCAGCAGCGGGCCGATCCGCGGACCCGAGGACGAGGCGGCGGCGCCCGCCGCGGCCTCGCCGTCCACCGTGCGCAGCGACACGCCGGTGCGGTACACCTCGCCGACCGGGCCCTGGTCGATCGGCGTGCGCAGGCGGGCGAGCCGGTCGGCGCCCGCCCCGTCGGCGGCCTGGAACACCAGGTCGGGCGACCCCTCGTCGGCCAGCCACACCGCGGCCGCGTCCGCGTCGGCGATCTGGCGGGCCCGCCGCGCCACCAGCGTCATGGCCTCGCGCGACCCGGTGCCCGACAGCAGGGCCGTGGAGATCTCCGCCGACGCCTCCAGCCAGCGTTCGCGGCGGCGCGTCTCGTCGTAGAGGCGGGCGTTCTCGATCGCCACGCCGGCGGCCGTGGCCAGCGCGACCACCATCGCCTCGTCGTCCTCGTCGAACTGGGCGCCGCCGGTCTTCTCGGTCAGGTAGAGGTTGCCGAACACCTCGTCGCGGACCCGGATCGGCACGCCCAGGAAGGTGCGCATCTTCGGATGGTTCGGCGGGAACCCCGCGGACTCGGGATGCGCGGTGAGGTCGGCCAGCCGCAGCGGCCGCGGCTCCTTGATCAGCAGCCCGAGGATGCCGCGCCCGTGCGGCCACTGCCCGATGGCGTCGAACTCCTCCCGGGTCAGCCCGGCGGTGACGAAGCGGGCGAGCCGCTCGCCCTCCTGCTCCACGACGCCGAGCGCGCCGTAGCGGGCGTCGACCAGCGTGGTGGCGGCCTCGATGATCCGGTTCAGCACCGACTCCAGGTCCAGCTCGCTGCCGATCGAGACCACGGCCTCCAGCAGGGCGTGCACCCGGTCGCGGGTGACGCGGGCCGCCTCCAGCCGGCTGTGCAGCTCGTCCAGCAGGTCGTCGAGCCGCAGATGCGGCAGCATCAGCCTGACGCGCTCGTCTCCGTCCTGGGTCACCGGCCTGTCTCCCTCACCGCGGACACGGTCGACGGGGTCTCCAGTGGTCGGTCGGGGGCGGGGCGCCGCGGCGGCGCCGGGCGGGCGCCGCCCGGAGGCCAGCGTATCGCCCTGGCTCCGGGCCCGACGCGGGTCGGAGGACGTCATGACGCCGGGAGCGCGGTCGCGAGCAGGACGATGCCGACGGAGCCCACCAGCGAGGCGACCGCCATGGCGCGGGCGAAGCCGACGCGGCCGCGGCCGTTGCCCCATCCGTGCAGGGCCGCGGCGGCCATGACGGCGGAGAACAGCAGCAGCTTGGCGGCCAGGGTGCGGCCGTAGCCGGGCTGCGCGAGCGACGACCAGGTGACGCCCTTGTGCCAGGCCAGCGCGATGCCGGTGGAGATCTGGACGGGCAGGAACACCGCGCCGGTGAAGACGCCGAAGCGGCGGCCGACGGCCCGCAGCATCCGGGCGCGCTGCCCGGTGTCGAGCATGCGGCGGGCCAGCGGCAGCACGACCAGGGACACCGTCAGCTGGCCGCCGACCCACAGGGCGGCGGAGGTGACGTGCAGGAACCGGATCAGCGACCACCAGCTCACCGGTCCGCCTCCCCGGTCACCTGGACGATGCCGTGCGCGCCGTTCTCGCCGTGGCGCATGTCGTGGTCCACGAACGTGTACCGGCCCGCTTCGGGGAACGTCGTCTCCACGAAGCCGCCCTGGGCGGCGGCGAGGTCGAGCACCTGTGCGCCTCCTCGTCCCCGTCCGGGGCGCAGCAGGTAGGCGCCCTCCTTGTAGACGGTGTCGAAGCGCGTTCCGACGATGTGGAAGGCCGTGCCGGAGCCGGGTCCGGCGGCGACCACCCAGAACCGGACCCGCTCGCCGACGCGGGCCGTCAGCGGCGCGTGGTCGTAGCCGGCGGCCGTGCCGTTGAACATCCAGGCGTCGGCGTCCCCGCGCCGCATCCGCGCGGCCCGTGCCGTGTCGTCGTGGTTTCCGACGTACAGCTCGCCCTGCACGATGACGTACTCCCGGTCGACGCGCGGCAGGTCCGGCGGGTCGATGATGACGGCGCCGTACATGCCGTTGGCGATGTGCTGGAGCATCGGCATCGTCGAGCAGTGGTACAGCCAGGCCCCCGCCTGGTCGGCGCGGAACCGGTAGGTGAGGCGCTCGCCGGGCTGGATGGTGCGCATCGGCCGGTCGGGGGCGAGGGCGCCCGCGTGGAAGTCGATGCCGTGGCCCATCGTCCCGTCGTTGATGAAGGTGACGACGAACACGTCGCCGACGCGGCCGCGCAGCGTGGGGCCGGGGACGGTGCCGCCGAAGGTCCACATGCGCTGCCGGACGCCCGGGGCGACCTCGATGTCCTTCTCGGTGGCGCGGATCTCGACGTGGTGCTCCCGTCCGCCGGGCGCGGGGCGCAGCGCCGCGTCGTAGGGGCGCCAGGAGGGGCTCATCGGGGCGGTCAGGTCGAGGGAGGCGGGGGACGTCTGCGCGCCCGCCGCCGTCGCGCGGGAGTGGGCCGTCTGCCCGTCGGCGACGATGCGCATCGTCATCCCCGCGGCCCGGTGCCCGGCGACGGTGCACCAGCCCTCGATCGTGCCGTCGAGAGGGGGCAGCCGCAGCGTCGCGCTCTGGCCGGGGCGCAGCATCGGCGTGCGCTGGCCCGTGGCCAGCCGCAGGTCGTGGTACTGGGCGTCGGCGTTGGTGACGCGCAGCACCAGCCGAGTGCCGGGGGCGGCCTTGATGGTCGAGGGCCGGACGCGCATGCCGGCGAGCGTGACGTCCACGGTGCGGACGCCGGCGGCGGCCGCCGCATGCTCGTGCCCCGCGCCGGTGGGCCCGGGGGTGCCGTCCTGCCCGCTCACCGCGATGACCACCGCGAACGCGGTCAGCAGGGAGCCGATCGCCAGGCCCGCGACCGGCGGGGAGAACGTCAGTTTCGAGGAGCGGCCGATGGCGCCCGCGGCGAGCACCACGAACACGGCGAGAGCGGCCGCCAGGACGGCCCACGCCGCCCGCTGGAGCCACGGCGGCACGGGCAGGGCGACCAGCGGGGCGGCCAGGTTGACCGCCGCCAGGCGCGTCTTCCACCCGAACGCGAGCAGGGACGAGTTGCGCTTCAGCTCGGCGGGTCCCCCGCCCAGCACCACCGGCAGCAGGAACGTCAGCGCCCCGATGAGCGTCTGACCGACGAACCCCGCCAGCAGGAACGGCACCAGCGGCTCGACGGCCTGCGCCACGCGATCGGCGGGACGCGCCGCCACCACGGCCAGGTCGGCGGCCACCGCCGCCGCGAAGCAGGCGGTCGCGGCCGCCAGCATCCAGGACGCGGGCGTGTGCGGGCGACGCTGCACAACCGCGCGGACGAACGGCGCCAGGGCGAACGCGGCCGCGCCGAGGTAGACCGCCAGACCGGCGACGGCGACCCAGCGCATCCCCGCCACGAGCCCGCCGACCGCCGCGGCCAGCCCGGCGACGGCCGGCGGCAGGGCGCGGCGCGCGATCGGGCCAGTGCCGTCCGGAACCCGGGTGCGCAGGACGGTCGGCCACAGCACGAACAGGGTGCCGAGCACCGCCAGCCCCACCCAGCCGAGCAGGTTGGCGTGGATGTGCGCGGCCTCCACCCGCAGGCGCGCGGCGCCGGACACCCGTCCCGACGCCATCACCCCGCCCAGCGTCCCGCCGACGACCAGCGCGGCCGCCGCGCAGATGTACCAGGGGACCAGGTGGGCGAACCGGCCGCCGAGAGCGCGCCGCGACCGGACCGCCAGTGCGCCGGCGTGGGCGCCAGCGACGACGACGACCAGGACGGCCCCCGCGACCGCCAGGCCGGACCGGCCGCCGGCGACACCGCACAGCACGGCCGCGACGCCGGCGTTCAGCGCGACGAGCCGGGCCGCCTGCCACCGCCGCGCCGGCGCGGGCAGCCGCTGCATCGCGGTGGCGAAGTGCTCCGACCAGACGACGATGGCGTTGGTGACCGCGCCGAGCAGGAACAGGTGCGCCGCGGACCACTCCGCCGCGGGGAGCCGCCCGCCCGTGAGCAGCGCGGCGACGGTCAGCGCCAGCCAGCCGACCACGACCGCGTTCGCGGCGGCGTGCCACGACGCGCGCGGCCGGCGCGGCGGCGCCTCGGGGGTGCGCGGCTCGATCTTCACATCCGCCGAGGTCATCACGGCATCACGACTCCGTCCGAGATCCAGGCGGGACAGGGCACCGGTTTCATCAAGCTAGGACTAGTAAATACTGACCTAGTTGTGAAAACCCATTCGGGGTGCCCCCAAGCGTCCCGGCGGGCGGTCCGTCCAGGCGCTCCCACACCACCACGAACCGTCCGGCGGGGTAACGGCGCTTTGGTCGGTCGATCCGAGGACCTTCGTCCCTGGGGGCCGCTCCGGCCGCGGGGGAGAGTCGGGCGGTGACAGCGGCAGCTCGTGGAGGTGCGCCATGCCTCACCCCTTCGCCACGCACGTCGGACTCCGGCGCCTGGTGACGGCGGCGATCGCGGCCCCGTCGGTGCACAACACCCAGCCCTGGCGCTTCCGGCGCGGCGACGCCGAGACCCTGGAACTGCACGCCGACCCGGAGCGCCGGCTGCCGGTCCTCGACCCGCGCGGCCGCTCCCTGCACCTCAGCTGCGGGGCGGCGCTGCTCAACCTGCGGCTGGCGATCCGGGTGACCGGGCACCGGCCGCTCGTCCAGCCCTTCCCGGACGCGCGGGACAAGCCGACGCTCCTGGCGTCGCTGCGGGCCGTGCCCGCCCCCTCGGCGTCGCTGACCGACGCGGAGCTGTACGCCGCGATCCCGCTGCGGCACACCAACCGCCAGCCGTTCTCCACGCGGCCGGTCCCGCGCGCGGTCCGCGAGGAGCTGGCCGCCGCCGCCAGGGCCGAGGGGGTCGTGCTGGGCCTGCCGGGACCGCAGACCACCGCCCATCTGCTCAGCCTGGTCGCGGCCGCCGACCAGGAGCTCGCCGCCGACGCGGACTACCTGGAGGAGCTGACCCGCTGGACCTCCATGGGCTGCCGCGGCGACGGCGTCCCCTGGTACGCCTTCGGGCCCCGCCCCACCGGCCGCGGCGTGCCCGTGCGGGACTTCGGCCTGGCCCGCCCGGTGCCCGGACGCGAGGTCGACCACTTCGCCGCCCGGCCGCAGCTGGGCGTCCTGATGACCCGCGCCGACGGGCCCGAGGACTGGCTGCGCGCCGGGCAGGCCCTGCAGCGGGTGCTGCTGACCGCCACGCGGCGCGGGGTGTCGGCCTCGCTGCTCACCCAGCCCCTCGACGTCCGCGACCGCAGCTGCGGCCCCTGGGTGCCGCGCACCGCGGGCCACATCCAGGCGATCCTCCGGTTCGGCTACGGGCCGCCGGTGCCGGGCTCGCCCCGCCGCGGCGTCACCGAGGTCCTCCAGAGCGCCTGACCTCCCCGCGGGCTGTTCCTGCGGCGGGGGCGCCGCGCCCGGACGTCAGCCGTCCTCCGCGCCCTCGCCGTCGGAGTCCTCATCGCGTCGGCGCAGGTGCGCCAGACACAGGTTCGGTTCGACGAACGGGTCGAGCCGCTCGGCGGAGAGCGGCGCGTTCATCTCGGCCAGCGCGCCCTGGATGAGGCCGAGATGCAGGGGGCAGATCACGTCGCGGTGCTCCTCGGCCAGCTCCCGGAACGGGCAGTGCACCAGCCGGATCAGCACGTCGTCGCCCGCGGCCTCGGCCTGCGATCCGAAACCGATGTCGGTGAGCAGGCCGGTCAGCCGCTCCAGGGCCTGCCGCGCGTCGACCCGTTCGAACGGGGCGGGGCGGTCGGCCAGATAGCGTCCCCAGGCCCGGCCCGCCTCGGCCGCGGACTCGGCCGGCTCCGGCATCGTGCCGGCGATCAGACTGGTGAGGATCTGCGCCAGCAGCCGGTAGCTGCGCACGCCGTACCCGGTGGCCGCGGCGCGGTACAGGACGCGGGGCCGGCCGGGCCCGGCGCGCTCCTCGGTCGCCCGTTCGGCGAGCCCGGCCTCGACCAGCCCGTCCAGGTGGAACCGCGCGGTGTTGGGATGCAGCCCGGTGCGCTCCGCCGCCTCCCGCACGCCCAGCGGCCCGAACGCCCGCAGCACGTTGAGCACCGCGGAGCGGCTGTCGCCGAGCGCCGGCCGCGGCTCGGCATCGACCAGATCACGCTTGCCCACACCCGGAGTTTATGCAAATGACCGTGGTAAAAACAGTCCGTGGTCGGGCGGTGGCGCCGCGCGCAGTCAGGGGAGGCGCTCCCAGCCGCGCCGCGGGGCGCGCGCCCCGAGCCGCTCGTCGCGGCTGTGGTAGACGATGTAGGGGCGGGTGAGATAGCCGACCGGCGCCGTGAGCATGTGCACCAGGCGGGTGAACGGCCAGATGCAGAACAGCAGCATGGCGCTGAGGGCGTGCAGCTGGAACAGGATCGGAACGTCCGCCATGAGGTCCGGGTCGGGCCGCAGCATGAACACCGACCGGAACCAGGGGGACACGGTCTCGCGGTAGTCGTAGCCGCCGCCCGCGAGGTTGGCGGCGACGGTGGCGGCCAGCCCCAGCACGATGACCAGGGTGAGGACGGCGTACATCAGCTTGTCGTTGCGGGTCGTGGCGGAGAAGACCGGCCCGACGGTGCGGCGCCGGTAGATCAGGATCGCCAGGCCCGTCAAGGTGCAGAAGCCGGCCGCGGTGCCGAGCGTCACTGCGGCCACGTGGTAGGCGTGCTCGCTGATCCCCGCCGCCTCGGTCCAGGTGTCCGGGATGACGAGCCCGCCGACGTGCCCGAGCAGGACGATCAGGATGCCGAAGTGGAACAGCGGGCTGCCGATGCGCAGCAGGCGCTTCTCATACAGCTGCGACGAGCGGGTCGTCCAGCCGAACTTGTCGTAGCGGTAGCGCCAGTAGTGGCCTATGACGAAGACCGCGATGGCGACGTACGGGAGCGCCACCCACAGCAGCACGTCCAGGACGTCCGCCTGTCCGCCGCCGTGCGGCGCGGTCGCGGCGGCCCCCTGGACGCGGGCGGCGAGGACACTGATCATTTGCGGGCTCCAACGACGGGTTCGGGCAGCAGGGCGGGGTGACCGGCGTGCGCGTCGAAGGGGGCGAGGCCGACCTCCTCCTCGGGCGGCCCCTCGGCGGCCAGACGGGCCACGGCCTCGCGCACGTCGCCGTCCAGCGGGGGCAGGGTGGCCGAGACGGCGTCCAGCACGGACGCCCAGGGCGATCCGGCCTCGGCGAGCGCCAGGCGCAGCAGTTCCAGCCCGGCGCGGTGCTCCAGCAGCAGCCGCCGTCCCTCGCGGCGGTCGCCGGTGGCGGCGAACTCCAGCACGACGGACAGATGGTCGGGAAGCTCGCCGTCGGCGAGGACGAGCCCCGCCGCGCGGTAGGCGTGCTTGAAGCGCAGCAGCGCCATGCCGCGCTTACGGGTGTCGCCGTAGGCGTAGTAGGTCAGGTAGAGGCAGCAGCGTCTGCGGTGGTCGAAGGTGGCGACGTAGTCGGCGGCCAGCTGCGCCAGGGGCGTGGCGTCGAGGTGGTCGAGGAACCGCCCCAGCGGCTCCCCGAGGGACGGCGGCAGCGCCGCCACCGCCTGGCCGAGCAGCGGACGGCGGGCGAGCAGCCCCTCGTCCGGGTAGCCGAGCAACAGCGAGGCGGTCTGCCAGGCCGCCGTCAGTTCGGCGTCGGTCGGCGCGGAACGCCCGCCCGGTGTCCTGATCCAGGTCTTCATGGCCGTGGCTCCGTTTCCGCGGTGCCCGCCCCGGCGGGCGGGTCGCCGCCCGGCGACGCGTCGTCCGGCCCGCCCGGCTCGTCGCGGCGGGGCGGGAACAGGCCGGCGGGCCTGCCCTTGCCGTCCCAGTTGAGCAGGTTGATGCGGGCGCGCCGGTCGGACGGGTCGGCGGAGCGGTCCGCCGTCTGACGTTCCCGGAGCATGTGGAAGTTCTCCACCGCGATCGGGGAGGCGCCGCCGGACGACTCGCCGAACGGCCCCCAGCCGCCCATCCCGGGGCCGCCCTCGTAGTTCAGGCTGCACTCGGTGGCGAGCTCTTCCAGCTTGTGGGCCTGCTCGGCGTGCGCGGGCGGGATGACGTAGCGCTCGTCGTACTTGGCGAGCGCCAGCAGCCGGTACATGTCGTACATCTGCTCGCCGGTCATGCCGACCTTGGCGGGGATGCCCTCGTCGGGTTCGCGCCCCAGGTTGATGTCGCGCATGTAGGAGCGCATGGCGGCCAGGCGGCGCAGGACGGCGTCGACGGGGGCCGGGTCGCCGGCCGTGAACAGCTGGGCCAGGTAGTCGACGGGGATGCGCAGGGCCTCGATGGCGGCGAACAGGTTGCCGGTGTCCTCGGCGTCGTGCCCGGTGTCGCGGACGACGTCCACGACCGGGGACAGCGGCGGGATGTACCAGACCATCGGCATCGTGCGGTACTCGGGATGCAGCGGCAGCGCCAGCCTGTAGGTGTTGATCAGCGCGTGGACGGGGGAGCGCTGGGCCGCCTCGATCCAGTCGCGCGGGATGCCCTCCCGCTCGGCGGCCGCGATGACCACCGGGTCGTGGGGGTCCAGGAACACCTCCAGCTGCGCCTCGTACAGCGCCTTCTCGTCGGGCGTGGACGCGGCCTCGAGCACCTTGTCGGCGTCGTAGAGCATCAGGCCGATGTAGCGCAGACGCCCCACGCAGGTCTCCGAGCACACCGTGGGGAGGCCGACCTCCACGCGCGGGAAGCAGAAGGTGCACTTCTCGGCCTTGCCGGTGCGGTGGTTGAAGTAGACCTTCTTGTACGGGCATCCGGTGATGCACATCCGCCACCCGCGGCAGCGGTCCTGGTCGACCAGCACGATGCCGTCCTCGGTCCGCTTGTAGATCGCGCCGGACGGGCAGGACGCCGCGCACGACGGGTTGAGGCAGTGCTCGCAGATGCGCGGCAGGTAGAACATGAAGGTCTTCTCGAACTCCAGCTTGACCTTCTCCGCCACACGGCCCAGCACCACGTCGCGCTCCTCCAGGCCGGGGGAGCCGCCGAGGTCGTCGTCCCAGTTCGCCGACCAGGAGATCTTCATGTCCTTGCCGGAGATGAGCGACTTGGGACGCGCGACGGGAGTGTGCTCCTGCAGCGGCGCGTTGGTGAGCGTGTCGTAGTCGTAGGTCCAGGGCTCGTAGTAGTCGTCGAGGGACGGCAGTTTCGGGTTGGCGAAGATGGTGAGCAGCTTGCGCAGCCGTCCGCCGCCCTTGAGCGTCAGGCGCCCTCGCCGGTTGAGCGTCCAGCCGCCGCGCCACTTCTCCTGGTCCTCGTAGCGGCGCGGGTACCCCTGCCCGGGGCGGGTCTCGACGTTGTTGAACCACACGTACTCGGTGCCGCTGCGGTTCGTCCACGCCTGTTTGCACGTCACCGAGCAGGTGTGGCAGCCGATGCACTTGTCGAGGTTCATCACCATCGCCATCTGCGCCATCACGCGCATCAGTACGTCACCTCCTGCGCGCGGCGGCGGATCACGGTGACCTCGTCGCGCTGGTTGCCGGTGGGGCCCAGGTAGTTGAACGCGAACGACAACTGGGCGTAGCCGCCGATCAGATGGCTGGGTTTGATCAGCAGCCGGGTCAGCGAGTTGTGGATGCCGCCCCGGCGCCCGGTCGTCTCGCTGCGCGGCACGTCGATGAGCCGGTCCTGGGCGTGGTGCATGTAGACGGTGCCCTCGGGCATGCGGTGCGACACGATCGCGCGCGCCACCACGACGCCGTTGCGGTTGACCGCCTCGATCCAGTCGTTGTCAGACACCCCGATCTTCGCGGCGTCCCGGTCGCTGATCCAGATGGTGGGGCCGCCGCGCGACAACGACAGCATGAACAGGTTGTCCTGGTACTCCGAGTGGATGGACCACTTGTTGTGCGGGGTGAGGTACCGCACGGCGATGCCGAGCTCCCCCTGCTCGCCCGCGCGCGGCTCGCCGAACAGGGCGTGCATGTTCAGCGGCGGCCGGTACACCGGGAGCTGCTCGCCGAGCTCGGCGATCCAGTCGTGGTCGAGGTAGAAGTGCTGGCGCCCGGTGAGGGTGTGCCAGGGCTTGAGCCGCTCGACGTTGATGGTGAACGGCGAGTACCGGCGCCCGCCGCTCTCCGAGCCGGACCACTCCGGCGAGGTGATGACCGGCGTCGGCCTGGCCTGGGTGTCGGCGAAGGTGATCTGCTTGCCCTCGTGCTCGGCGGCCAGGTCCGCCAGCGCCGTGCCGGTGCGCTCCTCCAGCGCCCGGAACCCCTGGACGGCCAGGTGCCCGTTGGTGGTGCCCGACAGCGCCAGGATCGCCTCGCAGGCGTGCACGTCGCGGACCAGGGACGGGCGCCCGTCGGCCGGTCCGCCGCGGATCACGCCGTTCGCGCGCCGCAGGTACTCCACCGGGCGCGTCAGGTCGAACGAGACGCCCTTGACGGTCGCGCCGAGCGACTCGGCCAGCGGCCCGAGCGCGGCCATCTTGGCGGCGACGGCGCCGTAGTCGCGTTCCACGACCACCAGCTTCGGCATGGTCGCGCCCGGCACCGGGGCGCACTCCCCGGTCTTCCAGTCGCGGACGCGCCCGTGCGGGGTGGCCAGCTCGTCCGGGGTGTCGTGCGTCAGCGGCACCGCGACCACGTCCTTGCGGACGCCCAGGTGCACCGCGGCCATGCGGCTGAACGCGTCGGCGATCGCCTGGAAGGCGTCCCAGTCGGTGCGGGTCTGCCAGGGCGGGGCGATCGCCGGGTTGAACGAGTGCACGAACGGGTGCATGTCGGTGGTGCTGAGGTCGTGCTTCTCGTACCAGGTCGCCGCCGGCAGCACGATGTCGGAGTAGATCGTCGTGCTGGTCATCCGGAAGTCCAGCGACAGCAGCAGGTCCAGCTTCCCGACGGGGGCCTCCTCGCGCCACGCCACGTCCTTCGGCCTGGCCTCCGGCGGCGCCTCGGCGGCGCGCAGCTGCGCGTCGGCGCCGAGCAGATGCTTGAGGAAGTACTCGTTGCCCTTGGCGGACGAGCCCAGCAGGTTGGCCCGCCACACCGTGAGGATCCGCGGGAAGTTCTCCGGCGCGTCGGGGTCCTCGCACGCGAACCGCAGCCGCCCCTGCTCGAGCTGCGACACGATGTACTCGCCGACCGGCATCCCCGACGCCTCCGCCTCGTCGGCCAGGTCGAGGGGGTTGCGGTCGAACGTCGGATAGGACGGCATCCACCCCAGCCGCGCCGCCTGCGCGATGACGTCCGCGGTGCTCTTGCCCGCCAGCCGCCCCTCGGCGGTCGCGGCGGCGAGGGCGTCGGCGCCGAAGCGGTCGTAGCGGAACTGGTCGGTGTGCAGGTACCAGTACGCCGTGCCGATCATCTGGCGGGGCGGCCGGGACCAGTCCAGCGCGAACGCCAGCTGCGCCCACCCGGTGAACGGGCGGCACTTCTCCTGGCCCACGTAGTGCGCCCAGCCTCCGCCGTTGACGCCCTGGCAGCCGGTCAGCGTGGTCAGCGCCAGGAACGCCCGGTAGATGGTGTCGGAGTGGAACCAGTGGTTGGTCCCCGCCCCCATGATGATCATCGAGCGGCCGCGGGTCTGCTCGGCGTTGGCGGCGAACTCCCGGCCGATCCGCGCGGCGGCCGCCGCCGGAACCCCCGTGATCGGCTCCTGCCAGGCCGGGGTGCACGGCTCGGACGGGTCGTCGTACCCGGACGGCCAGGTGCCCGGCAGGCCGTGGCGCCGCACCCCGTACTGGGCGAGCAGCAGGTCGAACACGGTCGTCACCAGGTGCTCGCCGACCCGCCGCACCGGCACGCCCCTGCGCAGCGTCCCGGGCGTCCCGTCGGGGGCGTCGAACCGCGGCAGCTCCACCTCGACCGGTGGTTCGGCCGCCGGGTCGTCGGCCACCGACAGGCGCGGGTCGGCGCCCTCGAGGTCCAGGTTCCAGCGTCCCGCGCCCTGCTCGCCGTACCGGAAGCCCAGTGATCCGCCGGGGACCAGGGGACGGTCGGTGACGGCGTCCAGCAGCACGGTCTTGAACGCGGCGTGCTCGGTGCGCGCCTCGGCGCCGGGCAGGTCGGCGGCGGTGAGGAACTTGCCCGGCACGTACGCGTCGCCCGCGGCGTTCGGCTCCAGCCGCACCAGGAACGGCAGGTCGGTGTACCGCTTGACGTACTCGGTGAAGTAGTCGACGCGGCGGTCGACGAAGAACTCCTTGAGGATCACGTGGCCCATCGCCATCGCCAGCGCGCCGTCCGTGCCGGGCTGTGCGGCCAGCCATTCGTCGGCGAACTTGACGTTGTCGGCGTAGTCGGGGGAGACCGCCACCACCTTCTGCCCCCGGTAGCGGGCCTCGGCCATCCAGTGCGCGTCCGGGGTGCGCGTCACCGGCAGGTTCGACCCCCACATGATCAGGTAGCCGGCGTCCCACCAGTCGCCGGACTCGGGCACGTCGGTCTGGTCGCCGAACACCTGCGGAGAAGCCACCGGCAGGTCGGCGTACCAGTCGTAGAACGACAGCATCGTCCCGCCCAGCAGCGACACGAACCGGGCGCCGGACGCGTGCGACACCATCGACATCGCCGGGATCGGCGAGAACCCCGCCACCCGGTCCGGCCCCCACGTCTTCACCGTGTGGACGTGCGCCGCGGCGATCATCTCGACCGCCTCGTCCCAGCTCGCCCGGACCAGGCCGCCCCTGCCCCGCGCCGACTTGTACCGCCGCGCCCGCTCCGGGTCGGACACGATCTCCGCCCACGCCGCCACCGGATCGCCGGTGCGGGCCCTGGCCTCCCGGTACATCTCCAGCAGGACCCCGCGGACGTACGGGTACCGCACCCGCGTGGGCGAGTAGGTGTACCAGGAGAACGCCGCGCCGCGCGGGCAGCCCCGCGGCTCGTACTCCGGACGGTCCGGCCCCACGGACGGGTAGTCGGTCTGCTGGGCCTCCCAGGTGATGATGCCGTCCTTGACGTACACCTTCCACGAGCAGGAACCCGTGCAGTTCACGCCGTGCGTGGACCGCACCACCTTGTCGTGCGACCAGCGGTCCCGATAGAACTCGTCCGCCTGTCGGCCGCCCTTCTTGTGGAGGGTGCGCCGGTCCTGCGATACGTCCGCGCGGGTGAAGAACCGGCGCGTCCCCACGAGAGCGTCCATCAGCGGACTGTCGAGGCCCGCCTCGCTCCGCCCCCGGCCATTACCCGCACTCACCGTCGCTCCCCCTCTGTCTCGTCCCCTTTTGCCTGTGCGCCATGGGTTCCTCCCGCGGGCGGGTCACGTCTGCCCGACGATGCGGCCATGGGCCGCCTCCTCCACCGCCCGGCGCACCACCGAAACGGTGAACGCGGCCGCGGCGACCGCTACCACGGCCAGCAGCACCAGCCCGAGGGCGTAGGAGCCGTAGGCGCCGTAGAGGGACCCCATCACCAGCGGCGGAACGAAGCCGCCCAGACCGCCGGCCGCGCCCACCACACCGGTCACCGAGCCGACCTTGCCCGCCGGCACCAGCCGCGCGACCAGCGCGAACACGGCGCCGCTGCCGACGCCCAACGCCGCGGCCATGGTCAGGAACGCCAGCGTGCCCACCGGCATCAGCGGCGGCGCGAACGCCTGCACCACCGCGCCGGCGGCCACCACCGCCAGCGCCGCGGCCAGGACCCGCGCGGGACCGAACCGGTCCGACAGCCACCCTCCGAACGGCCGCATGACGACCGCGAGGATCACGAAACCGGCCATCCGGGCGGCCGCGTCCGCCTGCGCCAGCCCGTACTCGTTCTTCAGATGAGTCGGCAGATATACCGAGAAGGCAACGTACCCGCCGAACGCCACCGCATACAGCGCGGACGCCTGCCAGGTGACGCCCAGCCGTGCGGCCTCCGCCAGCCGCCGCGCCGCAGGCTCGGCGGAGGCCGCACGGCCGGGCGCCTCGCGGAGCACCAGTGCGGACACCGCCGTGTACACCGCCAGCACGAGCGCGGTGACCCCGAACGGGGTCGCCGTCCCGCCCCAGTCGACCAGCTTCACCGTCGTCAGCGCGCTGATCGCGGTACCGCCCATGCCGGCGCCGAACACCCCGAGCGCCAGCCCGCGCCGCTCGGGCGGGAACCAGGCGTTGACGAACGGCACCCCGACGGCGAACGCCGTGCCGCCGATGCCGAGGAAGAAACCGCCGATCAGCAGCGCCGCGAAGGACGACTGCCCGGCCCATCCCAGGAACAGCACCGGGACGATGGTCGCCGCCGACACCACCGGGAACATCACGCGCCCGCCGAACCGGTCGGTCAGCGCCCCGACCGGGATCCGGCCCAGCGAGCCGACCACCACCGGCACCGCCACCAGCAGCGCCTGCTCGAAAGTGGTGAGATGCAACGCGTCCTTGAACCGGGGGCCGAGCGGGCTGAGCAGCGCCCACGCCCAGAAGTTCAGCGCGAAGCCCACGGTGGCCACCGCCAGCATCGCCATCGGCCGCCCGCCCGGATGCGCCGCCTCGGACGCCCCGGCCCCCTGCTCCCGTTCGCCTGCCACCGGCCTCACTTCCCACGCACACCCGACGGCCGCAGCCGTCCTCTCGCAGGGCTTCCCGAACTGGTCCGCTTCACGCCGTTCCAACGGTGGCCCGTCCGGTCCCACAGGTCCTAGGGACCTTGGTCCCGGCGCGGCGGGCTGTTCGTCGGCCTCGCGGCGAGCCTTCCGCGTCCGCGCACCGTCCCATGCCGTCCTGGGCGCGACGCGGCCGCCTGCCCCGTACGGGGAGGGAGACACAGGACCTGCGGCGCCGGGGTCGTTCGGCGTGCGGACTTGTGTGTTGACGCCCGGGCGGCGCGGCCGCCTGCCCAGCGCGGAAACGCATGCCCTGCGGCGCTGCGGTCGTTCGGGGCGCGGCCTGTCCGTCCACGGGCGAACGGGGGTTCTCGCGCAGAAGGGGCCGCGGACGACGCGTTCCGCGGCCCCTTCTCGTCGTGTCAGTTCAGGTTGAGGGTGAACGTGGTGGTGTTGTTGCGGATGTCCTCGTGGTTGTCGCTCAGGCTCAGGCCGTTGAAGGTCGCCGAGCCGACGGCCGGACCCTGGCCGGGCTCGGGCTCCTCGTTGACCCAGATGCCGAAGCCCGACTTGGCGTCGAACTCGTCACCGCTCTTGCGCGCCCCGGAGATGGCGACGTCGGTGAAGACGACGTCGGTGATCGGGTTGAGCGGCCGCCCGTCGGAGTACTTGGTCTGGAACATGATCCCCGAGTACGTCGGGTCGACGATGTCGACATCGTTGACCCGGATCCCCCGGAACGGGTACTCGCCGGAGTACGCCCACAGTGCGGGGAAGGTCTGCCGGCCCCAGAAGTGGCCGCCCGCCCGCACGAGCGAGATGTTCTCGAACGTCGTCTTCGGGTCGGCCTCGAAGCCCAGCGCCGGGATGCTCCCGAACCGCAGCGTGGCGATGGTGATCCCGGGGTAGACGAGGGTGTCGGCGATGTACAGGTTGCGGAAGGTGTTGCCGCCGCCCCCGTAGACCGCCAGGCCCGCGGCCCGCCAGGTCAGCAGCGAGGTGAGGTTCTCGTAGACGTTGCCGGTCTGCTGCTCGTTGTGGCGGTCGACGGCCGGGAACAGCGCGAAGCCGTCGTCGCCGGTGGTGCGCGCCTCGATGTTGCTGACCGTGTTGCCGCTGCTGCCGTTGGTCAGGTTGAGGCCGTCGGCCCACATGTTCCTGATCCGCGAGTTCTTGATGACGGAGTTGTCGACGTTGGTGCCCCAGAAGAGGCAGACCGTGTGCTCGACCCAGATGTCGTCGATGGTCATGTCGGCGACGTTGCTGAAGTCGAACACCTTGCCCGGGCCGTCGATGCGCACGGTGTAGTTGCCGAAGAAGGCGAACCCGGAGAACGTCGAGCCGTTGGCGGACGCGTCCGCGTGGAAGCCCGCGTCGGTGTTCTGCTGGTTCCTCGGGGTGTGGAACCGCGTGAACCACGGGCCCGCGCCCACGACCTTGACGGCCTTGCCGTAGACGTTGAACTTGTGGGTCGTCTCATAGTCGCCCGGCGGCAGGTACACGCCCTCCAGGTTGGGGTCCTGCCGCGCCCGGTCCAGGGCGTTCTGCACGTCCTGGTGGGTGAAACCGGCGGGGACCGCGTACTTGGCCGGGTCCGGGTTGGGCTTGGCGGCCACCTGCTCGGTGTTGATGAAGTCGATGGCGTAGGTGGTCGTGTTGTCCGCGTCCTTCTGCAGCTTGATCTTGCTGCCGGCGGGCACGGTGGTGCCGAGCATCAGGTTGGCCTCGTCGTAGATGTGGCGCGGCGGGCCCGCGCTCGGCGCGTCGCTCGGGTTGGCCTCGTCGCCGTACACCCAGGTGTAGCGGGACGTCAGGTCGAGGGCCTTGTGGAAGGTCCCGTCGACGTAGACGTTGAGCGTCGCGTCGATGCCGCCGCCGCCCGGGGCGTCGGGGATCGAGTAGCGGACCACCAGCGTGTTGGTGGGCGCCGTGGTGGTGAACTCGACGCTGGCGCCGGTTCCGGTGAGCCGGACCGCCCGGCGGCCCGACGCCTCGCCCGCCAGGTCCCCGACGGTGCGGTTGGGGCCGACGACCGTCGCGCCGCCGGCGAGCACGCCGTCCTCCGCCTCATACCACTCGTACGGCATGGTGGCGCCGCGTCCCGCGGCCGCCGCGCGGGGAGAGGTGTCGTCGGCGCGTCCGCCGGGCTTCTCGGCCGCGGCGGCGGGGGACGCCACCGGGCCGAGGAGGCCGCCGGACGCGGCCAAGGTCACGGACAGCAGGAGCGGGGTCAGCTTCCGTTTCATTTGTTCTGCTCCCTCGGTGAGCGGGGGGTTGGGGGCACTTCCGGGGGAAAGGTCTGATCAGCGCAGCCACACGGCGGTGTCCGCGGGCAGCACGTCGCCGTCCAGCGGCCCGCTGGCCAACAGGACCTCGCCGTCGACGCGCACGGGGTCGGCGCCGAGGTTCACCACGCAGGTGAGGCCCGAGTCGCGGGTGAAGGCGAGCACGTCGTCGCCCATCGGCAGCCAGGTCAGGGCGCCGTCGCCGAGTTCGGCGGCGCGGATGCGCAGCGCGGCGCGGTAGAGGGACAGCATCGAGGACGGATCGGCCTGCTGGGCCTCGACCGTCAGGTCCTTCCAGTCGGCGGGCTGCGGCAGCCACGGCGTCCCGGCGCCGAACCCGAACGGCGGCTCGGTGCCGGACCAGGGGAGCGGCACCCGGCAGCCGTCGCGACCGGGGTCGGTGCGGCCGGAGCGGCGCCAGATGGGGTCCTGCCGCAGCTCGTCCGGCAGGTCCTCCACCTCGGGCAGCCCCAGCTCCTCGCCCTGGTAGATGTACACGCTCCCGGGCAGGGCGAGCGACAGCAGCGCCGCGGCCCGGGCCCGCCGCATGCCGACCGTGAGGTCGCTGGGCATGCCGTGCTTGCGGTCGGCGTGGTCGAACGCGGTGTCGGCGCGGCCGTAGCGGGTGACCGTGCGGGTGACGTCGTGGTTCGACAGCACCCAGGTGGCCGGGGCGCCGACCGGCGCGAGCGTGGCGAGCGTGTCGTCGATGACGGTCCGCAGGGCGGCCGCGTCCCAGGGGGCGCCGAGGAACGGGAAGTTGAAGACGGTGTGCAGCTCGTCCGGCCGCAGGTAGCGGGCGAGCCGCTCCTGGTCGGGCAGCCACACCTCGCCGACCAGCATCCGGCCGGGGTAGGCGTCGGTCAGGCGCCGCCACTCCCGGTAGATGTCGTGGACGCCGTCCCGGTCGGTGTACGGGTCCCGTCCGTCGGGCGCGGCGTCGGGGTCCTTGACCGGCAGCGCGGCCGAGTCGACGCGGAAGCCGTCCACGCCCCGGTCGAACCAGAACCGCAGCACGTCCAGGAACTCGGCGCGCACGTCGGGATGGTTCCAGTTGAAGTCGGGCTGCTCGGGGGCGAACAGGTGCAGGTACCACTCGCCGTCGGGGGCCCGCGTCCAGGCCGGGCCGCCGAAGATCGACTGCCAGTCGTTGGGCGGCGCGTCCCCGTCGCCGCGCCGGAACCAGAACCGGGCGCGCTCGGGGGACCCCGGACCGGCGGCCAGGGCGGCGCGGAACCACGCGCTCTGGTCCGAGGTGTGGTTGGGCACCACGTCGAGGATGACCCGGATGCCCAGCGCGTGCGCGTCGCCGATGAAGGCCTCCGCGTCGGCGAGGGTGCCGAAGACCGGTTCGATGCCGCGGTAGTCGGCGACGTCGTAGCCGCCGTCGGCCATCGGCGACGGGTACCAGGGGTTGAGCCACACGGCGTCCACCCCCAGCTCGGACAGGTAGGGCAGGCGGGAGCGCAGCCCCGCCAGGTCGCCCACGCCGTCGCCGTCGCCGTCGGCGAAACTGCGCAGGTAGACCTGGTAGATCACGGCTCCCCGCCACCATGCTTCGGGCATGCTCACGCGCTCCTCGGGACTGTTCGCGGACGTTCGGAGAGGTGACGTTCGGAGAGGCTCGGTCGCGACTTCACGGTCACTGTTCGATCGGCGCCGTCGGAAAGGACTCGTCGGGCGCCGCCGGACGGGCGGCGCCGGGGACGGGGTCAGCCTTTGAGGCCCCCCGCGGTCAGACCGGCCATGATGTGCCGCTGGAACAGGAAGAACACGACGATGGTCGGGATGCTGGCGATCACCAGGGCCGCGGTCATCGTGGTCTGCGGCATGTTGGCCCGCAGCGAGGCGATGCCCACGCTGATCGTCATCTTCTCCGGGTCCTGCAGCACGAGCAGGGGCCAGGCGAAGTCGCGCCACACGTTGACCACCGTGAAGATCGACACGACGCCGAGGATCGGCCGCGACACCGGCAGCACGATCGACCACAGGATCCGCAGCGGCGAGGCGCCGTCGACCTGCGCCGCCTCCAGCAGGGCGGTGGGGATCGCGTCGAAGAAGCGCTTGAGCAGGAAGATGTTGAACCCGTTGGCGACCGCGGGCAGCCAGATCGCCCACGGCGTGTTCAGCAGGTCCAGCCGGACGATCGGCACGTCCTTGACCGTCAGGTAGGCGGGCAGCAGGATCACCGTCGGCGGGATCATCAGCGTCGCCAGCATGCCCATCAAGATCACGTTGCCGAACCGGGGGCGCAGCTTGGACAGCGCGTAGGCCGCGGCGACGTCGAACGCCATCGTGAACGCCCAGGCCCCCGCCGCGTACTGCAGGGTGTTCAGCAGGAACCGGTCGAGGTTCATCATCGTCCACGCCTGCCGGTAGCTGTCGAAGGAGACGGACGACGGCACGAACGTGGGCGGGATGCGGGCGAACTCCTCGCCGGTCTTCATCGCCCCGGTGACCATCCAGTACAGCGGGAACACGAAGACGGCCGTGAACAGCATCACCGTCGAGACCAGGACGGTCCAGTAGATCCTGCGGCCCCACGGCGAGTTCAGCTGGTGCGGCGACAGCACCGTCCGGTGCCCGGTGGCGAACGGCTTCGGACGGCGCCGCCTGGGCGCGCGCCGGGACGGCGGGGCGGACGCGGCGGGCGGACGCGTGGCGGTGAGAGAGGGCATGGTGACGGGCCTTCAGGTGACGTTGCGCGACACGCGCAGGTAGGCGGCGGAGAAGACGATCAGGACGATCATGAGCATCAGCCCGAGGGCGCTGCCCCC
The DNA here is from genome assembly GCA_003001795.1 of Actinomadura viridilutea. GTDB lineage: Bacteria > Actinomycetota > Actinomycetes > Streptosporangiales > Streptosporangiaceae > Spirillospora > Spirillospora viridilutea. Next base: position 131,782 of record PVNI01000014.1, read on the forward strand.
GCCGAAGTCCTGGTAGTCGAAGGCGTACTGGTACATCAGGTAGACGACGCTGAGCGTGGCGTCCTCCGGGCCGCCGCCGGTGAGCAGGTACGGCTCGATGAACACCTGCATCGTCGCGATGATCTGCAGCAGCAGCATCACCAGCAGGATCAGCCGGGTCTGCGGGATGGTGACGTGCCAGATCCGGCGCAGCGTCCCGGCGCCGTCCAGCTCGGCGGCCTCGTACAGCTCGCCGGGGACGGTCTGCAGCGCCGCCAGGTAGATCAGCGTGCCGGTGCCCAGGTTCATCCAGGTGGACACGATCACCAGCGAGATCAGCGCGGTGTCCCGGGAGTCCAGCCAGCTCAGACCCGGCAGGTGCACCAGGTTCAGCAGCTGGTTGAACAGGCCCGGCCCCGGGTCGTAGAACCACTTGAACAGCAGCACCGACACCGCCGGCGGCAGCATGACGGGCAGGTACACCACGAACCTCAGGTAGCCGCGGGCGTGCCGCAGCTCGTTCAGCACCAGCGCGATCGCGAAGGGGACCACGTACCCGCACAGCAGCGCGAGCAGGGTGAACATCGCGGTGTTGCGCCAGGCGGGCCAGAACGCGGGGTCCTGCACCACCGTCCGGATGTTGTCGAGCCCGACCCACTGGGGCGGATCGACGAAATTGTTCTTCTGGAAGCTCAGGACGACCTCGCGGGCCATCGGATACCAGGAGAAGAACGCGAAGCAGATCAGCGCTCCGCTGAGGAACCCGTAGGCGGTGAGGTTCCGCCGTACCGCCAGGCCGAGCCGCCTGCGCGGCGCCCCCGCCGGGCGGAGGCGGCCGCCGTGCGAAACGGTCATCGTGGTCCTTCCGGTGCCCCGGGAGCGCCGGGCGGCGCCCCCGGGAGGTGGGCGTCAGTTGCTGCGGGCGAGGAGTGCGTTGACCTTCTTCTCGGCGTCGGCCAGCAGCTGGTCGATGTCGGCGTCCCTGCGGGTCAGGACGGCCGACATGACGCCGTCGAGGATCGCGTAGATGGCCTGCGCGTTCGGCGGCTCCACCTTGGGCGTGACGCCGGACGACCCCTTCTCATACGGGGCGAAGTTGTCCACGGGCACGGTGGCGTACTGGCGCCGCAGCGCGCGCTCCTGGGCGCCGCTGGCGTTGTCGCCCCACAGCAGGTTCTCGGGGACGCCGACCGGGCGGCCCCCCTCCTTGAACCGCTTGTAGTCGAACTGGCCCTGCCCCGGCGTCAGGTTCCGGAAGTCCAGCCACAGCATGGCGGCCTTGATCTGGTCCGGGCTCGCCTTCGGGTTGATCATGTAGGCGTCGCCGCCGAGCAGGGACGCCCTGGCCTCCGGCAGCGTGGTCGCGCCGATGTCCTCGATCTCGGCGCCGAAGTTGAGGAACGTCTCGACGGCCACGTCCGGCGCGCCGACCATCATGCCGAGCTTGCCGCTGCCCATCATCCGCATGAGGTCCTCCCAGCGCAGCAGCTGCTTGGTCCCCATGGAGTCGTCGGTCCAGCGCATGTCCTTGAGGGTCTGCAGGACGGCGCGCCCTTCGGGGCTGTTGAACGCGGCCTTCTTGCCGTCGGGGGTGACGACGTCGCCGCCCCGCCCGTAGATCTCGGCGGTGAAGTGCCAGCCGCCGGTGTTGCCGGCGCTGTACTCGCCGTACCCGACGTAGCCGGGGCCCAGCGCGGAGATCTTCTTGGCGGCCTCGCGGACCTCGGCCCAGGTCTTGGGCGGGTTGTTCGGGTCGAGCCCCGCCTTGGCGAACAGCTTGCGGTTGTAGACGAGCCCGGTGGTGTAGCCCTTGCGGGGGACGCCGTAGATGCGGCCCTTGCCGTCCTGGAGCGCCTTGAGGAACTGCGGGTTGACGTCCTTGAGCCGCTTGAGGGCGCCGACGTAGGGGGTGATGTCGGCGGCCTGCCGGTTCTGAATGATCTTCTGGGCGTCGGTGTAGTAGACGTAGAAGACGTCCTCCATCTGCCCGCCGGCCAGCTTGGCCTGGAACGTCTCGGGCACGATGCAGGGGAAGGCGTCCTTGCCGACGACCGTGATGTTCGGGTACTCGGCCTGGAACGCCTTGACGTCGGCGTCCCACGCGGCCCGCTCGGCCTTGGCGGTCTTCGGGGGCCGGCAGCCGACGGTGATCGTCACCTTGGTGTTCGGATCGAGCGGCCCGGCCGTCGCGGCGGCCCCGCGGTCGTTCTGCCTGCTGGACTTGGCGCCGCACGCGGTGCCCGTGACGGCCAGTGCCGCCGTCAGCAGCACCGCCACTGGACGGAGTCTCATCGGGGGTTCCTCCTCGGGGGATTGCGAGGAACATACAGAGACGTACATCACAACGCAAGACCCGAATTTTTCAACGCAAGAACACGACGAAAGATCGCAAACTTTGGAACGCGCCCGGAATGACGAGAGCCGCCGCCCACGGGGGCGACGGCTCGGAGCGCGATGCGCGCGCGATCAGCCGGAGGCGGCCGGCCGCGGCGGCGCGGTGGAGCCGCGGACCACCAGCTCGGGCTCGTAGAGCAGCTCCTCGGCGGGCGCCGACCCGCGCTCCATCTGCGTGACCAGCATGCTGACCGCCGCCCTGCCCATCGCCTCGATCGGCTGGCGGACCGTGGTGAGCGGCGGGTGCGTGCAGTTGATGAACGCCGAGTCGTCGAACCCGACCACCGACAGGTCCTCCGGCGCCGACAGCCCGGCCCGGCGCACCGCCCGGATCGCCCCGAGCGCCAGCACGTCGCTCGCGCAGATCACCGCCGTGTACCCCGCCGCGATGATCCGCGCGGCCACCGAGTGGCCGCCCTCGATCGAGAACATGGCGTGCGCCACCGCGTCGTCGGGCACCTCGCCCGCGACCGCGCGGAACGCTGCCAGCTTGCGCTGCGACGGGATGTGGTCCTCCGGCCCCAGCAGCAGCGCGATGCGCTCATGCCCCAGCGACGTCAGATGCGCGTAGGCCTGCTCGACGGCGACCGCGTCGTCGGTGGACACCCGGGGGAACGTCAGCTCCGGCACCCCCGCGTTCACCAGCACGACCGGAAGCCCCAGCTCCATCAGCCGGTAGTAGTGGTCGTGCGGGGAATCGAGCTCCGCGTAGTGCCCGCCCGCGAACACCACGCCCGACACCTGCTGGTCGACGAGCATGTTGACGTAGTCGGCCTCCGACAGCCCGCCCGCGGTCCGGGTGCACAGCACCGGCGTGAACCCCCGCTGGGCGAGCGCGCCCCCGATCACCTCCGCCAGCGCCGGGAAGATCGGGTTGCCCAGCTCCGGCAGGACCAGGCCCACCAGCCGGGCCCGCTCCCCGCGCAGCTGCGTGGGCCGCTCGTAGCCCAGCACGTCGAGCGCGGTGAGCACCGCCTGCCGCGTCGCCTCCGACACCCCCGGACGCCCGTTCAGCACGCGGCTGACCGTCGCCTCGCTGACTCCCACCTTCTTCGCGACCTCGGCGAGCCGCCGGGTCCGCGCGGACTCCCCTGACTGACTCATTGCGCAAGGATACGACAGCCCTGTGCAAGTGAACGTCCGATCTTGCGCAAACGACGCAAGTGAGCCGCTCCCTCGGCGACCGGTGCGGGACGAAGGTCCCGGAAGTTCGGGCCATTGGTCCCTCGGCGGCGGAGCCCGTTGGTCCCTGGTCCGGCCGCGCGCTGATCGCTGGGATGTACGGGATCCTCATCCGAGTTCTGGAGTTGCCGCATGACGTCGAGTTCCGCCGTGCAGGTGGAAACGGTCGACAGGCCCGTGACGCGCAAAGGGACGCGTCTGGTCTCCTGGCTGACGTCGACCGACCACAAGGTGATCGGCTACCTCTACTTGATCACCTCGTTCGCGTTCTTTCTCATCGGCGGCGTCCTGGCCCTGGTCGTGCGCGCCGAGCTGGCGCATCCGGGACTGCAGCTGGTCTCCAACGAGCAGTACAACCAGGCCTTCACCATGCACGGCCTGATCATGCTGCTGCTGTTCGCCACCCCGCTGTTCACCGGGTTCGCCAACGTGGTGATGCCGCTGCAGATCGGCGCTCCGGACGTGGCCTTCCCCCGCCTGAACATGCTGAGCTACTGGCTGTTCCTGTTCGGCGGGCTGATCGCGGCCGCGTCCTTCCTCACGCCGGGCGGCGCGGCCAGTTTCGGCTGGTACATGTATCCGCCGCTGTCGAACGCCATTCACAGTCCCGGCATCGGCGCCGACATGGGCATCATCGGCCTCACGCTGGGCGGCTTCGGCACGATCCTTTCGGCGGTCAACTTCATCACCACGATCCTGTGCATGCGGGCGCCGGGCATGACGATGTTCCGGGTGCCGGTCTTCACCTGGAACGTGCTGATCACCAGCATCCTGGTGCTGGCGATCTTCCCGGTGCTGGCCGCGACGCTGGTGGCGCTGGAGTCCGACCGCAAGTTCGGCTCGCACATCTTCGACGCCGAGACCGGCGGCGCGCTGATCTTCCAGCACCTGTTCTGGTTCTTCGGGCACCCCGAGGTCTACGTGATCGCGCTGCCGTTCTTCGGGATCATCTCCGAGATCATCCCGGTGTTCAGCCGCAAGCCGATCTTCGGCTACGTGGGCATGGTGGCGGCCACGCTGTCGATCGCCGGCCTGTCGATGGCCGTGTGGGCGCACCACATGTTCACCACCGGCCAGGTGGTGCTGCCCTTCTTCTCGTTCATGACGCTCCTGATCGCCGTGCCGACCGGGATCAAGTTCTTCAACTGGGTGGGCACGATGTGGCGCGGACAGCTGACCTTCGAGGCGCCGATGCTGTTCTCGGTCGGCTTCCTCGTGACGTTCCTGTTCGGCGGACTCACGGGCGTGCTGCTCGCCTCGCCGCCGATCGACTTCCACGTCAGCGACTCCTACTTCGTCGTCGCCCACTTCCACTACACGCTGTTCGGCACCGTGGTGTTCGCCATGTTCGCCGGGTTCTACTTCTGGTGGCCGAAGATGACCGGCAAGGTGCTGCACGAGGGCTGGGCCAAGGTCCATTTCTGGACCCTGTTCATCGGCTTCCACGGCACCTTCCTGGTCCAGCACTGGATGGGCGTCCAGGGATTGCCGCGGCGGTTCGCCGACTATCCCGCCGAATTCACCACCCTCAACATGGTGTCCACGGCCGGTGCGTTCCTGCTGGGCATCTCCACGATCCCGTTCCTGTGGAACATCTACCGCACCGCCAAGTCCGCGCCGCGGGTGACCGTGGACGACCCGTGGGGCTACGGCGGATCGCTGGAGTGGGCGACCTCCTGCCCGCCCCCGCGGCACAACTTCACCTCCATTCCGCGCATCCGCTCCACGCGGCCCGCCTTCGACCTGCACCACCCGCGCGCAGGCACCGAGACGGGCTGACGAAGGACCGGTCGGCGACGGCCAGACGGCCTCGCGACCCCGCGCCCGTCCCGCCGTCCTCCCCCTCCGGCGGGACGGGCGCCCCTCACCAAAATCCGCCCTGCCCAGAGCGTGACCCGCGCGATACCACGCTGCAGTCCCAACAATTGAGCACAGCGGCCGGGACACCTGACCGCCGCCGCGCAACCACCGGCGCCCGAGAAAGAAGGGTGCGAAAACACTCGATCGATCACGAGCGGGCCGACCGACAAGAAACCTGGATCGGTCACCGCCGGCCGTAATGCGGATCGCGTCCTCGGAAGCATTGTGGATTTCCGCCCGGCGGCACGGTGACCAGTGCCGGTCCGGCCCAAGGCATCACTGTCCCCGAATACGACGAGCTTCACTCCGCAAGGCGCCCCTTGTGCCCCCGTGCCGGGCTCACCGGCTCAGCGATTGAATCCACCTTGCAACGACGCCAGAAGGCGGCCGCTGGATTTGGCCGTGACCGGAGGCAATGTCAATACCTGCTCGCGCAGTTTGCCGAGCAGCTCCAGGGCGCGGTCGAGCACGGCCTCGGGGCCCGGCGGACGTCGCACGGCTCGGCCAGGTGGCCGAGGATCTCCATCTCGCCGTTGGTCACGGCCACGTCGATGGAGGTGGCGCCGCGTGGTGTACGTCGACAACGACTCGCTGGTCTGGTGCACCCGCGATCGGGTTCAAGTTCGACTGCCAGAACGGGCCGACGAACGACTCTCCGAACAACACCGGTCTCAGGCAGCTGCCCAAGCCCGTTCCCGCGTGGATCCGCTGCAGCGGCTGCGACAACCCCGACATGAACCCGCCGAGCGGCTGCTCGCAGTCGGAGTCCTACCCGCTGCCGATCCAGGTGATCTGCGAGCTGTTCGGCGTCCAAGACGCCGCGGCCCGCGCGGAGATGCGCCGCCGCACCGACTCGTTCTTCCACACCTCCGCCGGCCCGGAGGAGGTGGTGCATGCCTACACGCGGATGCAGGAGCTGCTGGGCGAGCTGGTCGCCGCCAAGCGGGAGACGCCCGGCGACGACCTGGGCGAAGTCGGACTCGGCGTAGGTCAGAACGACAGCGCCCAGTTCACGGCGTGATGGCGGCGATCCGGGTCCAGCCGCTCACGCCAGTTCGCCCGCGCGTACGCCACTGACATCGGACACGGACAAGGGGCTGCGGCACCCGCGCTCGGCTGCGCCACCGTGCCCCAACGCGCAGACCAGACCCCCACTGCCTTCGCAATGCTTGCGGTGTGCCGCGTGGGCGAGCGCTGGGGCGACAGCTCACCGGCTGTGCACGTGGCGCATTCCGCATGGCTCACGTGGCGCGCGTCGCTTCGGCGGCCGGGGGTGACGGACCGCTGCGTTGACGTGGGAGTGCCCGTGTCGAGCCGGGCCAGGTGAGCGCCGGGTGTTTGTCGACATCGCGAACACCTTGACGTGGCCTGCGGGGGGTACCGCCGCGCCGCTGGTGCCGCCGGGCCCTCGAGTGGGGTGTCGGGCCGCGGCATGCCGGCGCTGGGCGACGTCGAGGCCAGATCGGGCGGAGCGGCGGCGGGTGGCCTCCCGAAGGCTGTCGCGGATCGCGCGGCGCACAGGGGATGCGGCGTCACGGGCGCCGTGAGCCCGCTGCGTACGGTGCGTTGCAGGTCACAGACGGAGGGCCACGGCGCAATGGACCTTCGTCCCTGTCAGCAGGCATCCGGTCGGTGGTGCGCTGAATACCGTCCGCACAGGGACCGCGACGGTCCTGAGGCGGCGAATCGACAGAGGTAGCCCAGCGCGCCCCGAGGAAGACAGTGAACAGTCTCGATTTGTCCCGATGGCAGTTCGGGATCACTACCGTCTACCACTTCATCTTCGTGCCGCTGACCATCGGGCTGTCGGCCCTGGTCGCGGGCATGCAGACCGCCTGGTACCGGACGCGGAACCCCCAGTACCTGCGCATGACCAAGTTCTTCGGGAAGCTGTTCCTGATCAACTTCGCCATGGGCGTGGTCACGGGGATCGTCCAGGAGTTCCAGTTCGGGATGAACTGGTCGGACTACTCGCGGTTCGTCGGCGACGTGTTCGGCGCGCCGCTGGCCATGGAAGGGCTGCTGGCGTTCTTCCTGGAGTCCACGTTCCTCGGACTGTGGATCTTCGGCTGGGACCGGCTGCCGGCGCGGCTGCACCTGGCCGCCATCTGGCTCGCGTCGATCGGCACCATGATCTCGGCGTACTTCATCCTGGCGGCCAACTCCTGGATGCAGCACCCGGTCGGGTACCGGATCGACCCCGAGACCGGGCGGGCCGAGCTGACCAGCATCTGGGAGGTGCTGACGAACTCCACCACGCTGGTGACCTTCCCCCACGTGATCTTTGGAGCGTTCCTCACCGGCGGCATGTTCGTGGTCGGGGTGAGCGCCTGGCACCTGGCGCGGCGCCGCGACGTGCCGCTGTTCCGCAAGGCGCTGCGCGCGGGCCTGGTGTTCTCCCTGGTCGCCGCGATCGGCGTGACCGTGTCGGGCGACCTGCAGGCCCGCGTGATGACCGAGCAGCAGCCGATGAAGATGGCCGCCGCCGAGGCGCTGTACGAGACGTCCGCGCCCGCGTCCTTCTCGCTGTTCACCATCGGGTCGCTGGACGGCGGCGAGGAGCTGTGGAGCCTGCGCGTGCCGCACGTGCTGTCGTTCATGGCGACCGGCGATCCCGACGGCGCCGTCGAAGGCGTCAACGACGTTCAGCGGGCGTACGAGCAGCGCTACGGGCCCGGCAGCTACAAGCCGGTCATCCCGGTCGCCTACTGGACGTTCCGCCTGATGATCGGGTTCGGGTTCCTGGCCGGACTGCTGGCCGTGGCCGGGCTGTGGCTGACCCGGCGCGGGCGGCTGCCCGCGTCGCCGTGGTTCCACCGCGCGGCGCTGGCGGCGATCGCGCTGCCGTTCCTGGCCAACACCATGGGCTGGATCTTCACCGAGATGGGCCGCCAGCCGTGGGTGGTGATGGGCCTGATGTACACCCGCGAGGGCGTCTCGCCCGACGTGTCCACCGCCGAGGTCGTCGCGTCGCTGTCGGTCTTCACGGTGCTGTACGCGGTGCTGGCGGTGGTGGCCGGGGCGCTGATGGCCCGCCACGCCCGGAAGGGCCCGCCGCCTGAGGAGCACACGCCCGGCGCCGACGAGCCCATGCCCGCCTTCTCGTACTGACCCCGCGATCGGCATCCCCGGAGACCCGTCATGGAACTGACCACCGTCTGGTTCATCCTCATCGCGGTGTTGTGGACCGGCTACTTCGTCCTCGAAGGGTTCGACTTCGGCGTCGGGGTGCTGCTGCCGGTGCTGGCGCCGCGGCGCGGCGCCCACGACGGCGGCGCGCACACCGACGTCGACCGCCGCGTCATGATCAACAGCATCGGCCCGGTGTGGGACGGCAACGAGGTGTGGCTGCTGGTCGCCGGCGGCGCCACCTTCGCCGCCTTCCCCGAGTGGTACGCCACCCTGTTCAGCGGGTTCTACCTGCCGCTGCTGATCATCCTGGTCGCGCTGATCGTGCGCGGCGTCGCGTTCGAGTACCGCGGCAAGGGCCCGGCCGGTCCGCAGGGCGCCCGCTGGCGGCGCAACTGGGACCGCGCCATCTTCTGGGGTTCGCTCGTCCCCGCGTTCCTGTGGGGCGTGGCGTTCGCCAACATCGTCCGCGGCGTCCCGATCGACGCCGAGCACCACTACACCGGGAACCTGCTCACGCTGCTCAACCCGTACGCGCTGCTGGGCGGGCTGACCACGCTGGCGGTGTTCACCCTGCACGGCGCGGTGTTCCTGGCGCTCAAGACCGACGGTGAGGTGCGGTGGCGGGCCCGGGCGCTGCTGGCGCGGCTGGCCGCGCCGGTCGCGGTGCTCGCCGCCGCGTTCCTGGCCCTCACCCAGATCGAACACGGCGCGTCGGCGACCTGGGGCACCGCCGCGGTCGCGGCGGTGGCGCTGCTCGGCGGCATCGCGGCCGGGCTGCGCGGCCGCGAGGGCTGGGCGTTCACCGGCACGGCCGTGGCGATCGCCGCGACGGTCGCGACCCTGTTCGGGAACCTGTGGCCCGACGTCATGCCGTCCAGCACCGACGCCGCCTACAGCCTGACCGTCGACAACGCCGCGTCCTCGCCGTACACGCTCCAGGTCATGACCTGGGTGGCGGTCGCCTTCACCCCGGTGGTCCTGGCCTACCAGGCGTGGACGTACTGGGTGTTCCGGCGCCGCCTCACCAGGCAGTCCATCGCCCCCGAAGAACCGGCGCGGAGCTGAGGCGTCGGATGAAGCCGCTCGACCCGCGCCTGCTGCGCCACGCCCGGGCCGCCCGCGCCTTCCTCGCGGCCGCGGTGGCGTTCGGCCTGGTGACGACCGGGCTGGTGGTCGCCCAAGCCGTGCTGCTGGCCCGCATCCTGGCGGGCGCCTTCGACGGCCAGGGCGTCGCCGCCCTCACCTCCGCGTTCGCGCTCCTACTGGCGGTGGCGGCCGGACGCGCCCTGGCCGAGTACGGCGGAGAGGCGATGGCCCTGCGCGCGGCGGGCGCGGTCAAGTCGCGGCTGCGGCTGATGCTGGTGGAGCACGTGCTGCGCAGCGGCCCCGGCGCCGTCCGGCCCGGCGAGGCGGCGACGCTCGCCACCCGCGGGCTGGACGCCCTGGACCCCTACTTCGCCCGGTACCTGCCCCAGCTCGTGCTGGCCTGTCTGACGCCGACCGCGGTGCTCGCCGTGGTGGCCGGCGCCGACCTGCTGTCCGCGATCGTCATCGCGGCCACCGTGCCGCTCATCCCCGTCTTCATGATCCTCGTCGGCCTGCACACCAAGGCCCGCACCGAGCGGCAGTGGACGCTGCTGGAACGGCTCGGCGGCCACTTCCTCGACGTGGTGCAGGGCCTGCCGACGCTCAAGGTGTTCGGCCGGGCCCGGGCGCAGGCGGCGGTGATCCGCGAGGTGACCGCCGGGCACCGGCGGGCGACCCTGCGCACGCTGCGGGTGGCGTTCCTGTCGGCGCTGGTGCTGGAGCTGCTGTCCACGCTGGCGGTGGCGCTGGTCGCGGTCGAGGTCGGGTTGCGCCTGCTGGGCGGCGGGATGCCGTACGAGACGGCGCTGCTGGTCCTGCTGCTGGCGCCCGAGGCGTACCTGCCGCTGCGCAACGTGGGCGCGCAGTTCCACGCGAGCATGGAGGGCGTGACCGCCGCCGGACGCGTCTTCGAGGTGCTGGAGAGCGGCCCGTCCGAGCCGCCCGCGCGCCCCGTTGCCGCCCCCGGGATCGACGACGCGCGCGTCAGCCTGGACAGGGTGACGGTGCGGTATCCCGGACGGGACCGTCCGGCGCTGTCCGACGTCTCCCTCGAGGTGGAGCCGGGGGAGCGGCTCGTGGTCGTCGGGCCGAGCGGCGCCGGGAAGAGCACCCTGCTCGCCGTGCTCCTGCGCCTCGTCGAGCCCACGGAGGGACGTACCGGCTTCGGGCACGTGCCCGCCGAGCAGTGGCGCCGACGCGTCGCGTGGGTGCCGCAGGACCCCTACCTGTTCGCCGGGAGCGTGGCCGACAACATCCGGCTGGGCGACCCCGACGCCTCCGACGACGCCGTGCGCCGCGCCGCCCGGCTCGCCGGGGCCGACGAGTTCATCCGGCGCCTGCCCGACGGGTACGACACCCCGATCGGCGAGCGCGGCTCGCGGCTGTCGAGCGGGCAGCGGCAGCGCATCGCGCTCGCCCGCGCGTTCCTGCGGGACGCGCCGCTGCTGCTGCTCGACGAGCCCACCGCGCACCTGGACGGCGAGAGCGCCGCCGCCGTCCGCGCCGCGGTGGAACGCCTCATGGAGGGACGCACGGTGGTGCTCGTCACCCACGACCACAGTTGGACCCGGGGCGCCGACCGCGTCGCCGAGATCGACGGCGGACGGCTCACGGTCCACCGGCCGTTGGCGGTGGCGTCATGACCGCCATACCGCGAATCGCGCACCGGGCCCCGCTGCTGCGCCTGCTCGCGCTCGCCCGGCCGATGCGCGGCCGCCTGCTGGTCGCCGCCCTGGCGGGGGCCGCCACGACCGCGGCCGGGATCGCGCTGCTCGGCGTGTCCGGCTTCCTGATCGCCCGGGCGGCCGAGCACCCGAACGTCACCGCGCTGACCATCGCCGTCGTGGCGGTGCGCGCCCTGGGCGTCGGCCGGGGAGTGCTGCGCTACGCCGAACGGCTCATCTCCCACGACGTGGCGTTCCGGGTGATGGGCGACGTCCGCGTGCGCATCTACCGGGCGCTGGCCCGCATCGCCCCCGCCGGGCTGCGCGACCTGCGCTCGGGGGACCTGCTCACCCGACTGGTCGCCGACGTCGACACCACCCAGGACCTGTTCGTCCGCGGCGTCCTCCCGCCCGCGGCCGCCGCGCTGGCGGGCGGGGCGGCCGTCGGCGCCTGCGCGTTCCTGCTGGCCCCGGCGGCCGGCGCGCTGGCCGCCGGGCTGCTGGCCGCGGGAGCGGTCGTGCCGCTGTGCTCGGTCGTCATTGCCCGCCGCGCCGCCCAACGCGCCGCCGCCGCCCGCGGACGGCTCACCACCCTCGTCGTGGACGCCTTCTCCGGCGCCCCCGACCTCATCGCCTTCGGCGCCGCGGAACGCGCGCTCGCCTCCGTCGCCGCCGCCGACCGCGAGCTGACGCGGCAGACCCGGCGCAACGCGTTCGCGCTGGCGCTCGGCAGCGGACTGTGCACCGCCGTCACCGGCCTGACGGTATGGGCCGTGCTGCTGCTCGGCGTCGCGGCCGTCGAGGACGGCGACCTCGGCCGCGTTCCCCTGGCCGTGCTCGCCCTCACCGCACTGGCCGCCTTCGAGGCCGTCGCGCCGCTGCCCGCGGCGGCGGCACGGCTCGCCGAGACCGGCTCGTCCGCCCGCCGGATCACGGGGGTGCTCGACGCCCCCGACCCGGTGCGGGAGCCGTCCCGCCCGCTGCCGCCGCCCGACCGCCCGGTCACCGTGCGGCTGCGCGGCGTCCGCGCCCGGTACGGGCCGGACGAGCCCTGGGCGCTGGACGGCGTCGACCTCGACCTGGAGCCCGGCCGCCGCGTCGCGCTCGTCGGCCCCAGCGGCGCGGGCAAGAGCACCGTCGCGGCGCTGCTGCTGCGGTTCCTCGACGCGCAGGCCGGCACCATCACGTTGAACGGCCGCGACCTGACGGCGTACGCCGCGGACGACGTGCGCGCGGTGATCGGCGGATGCCCGCAAGACCCGCACGTCTTCGACAGCACCCTGAGAGAGAACCTGCGGCTGGCGCGTCCCGGCGCCGACGAGGCGGACCTCCGCGCGGCCGCCGACGCCGCCAGGCTGCTGCCGTGGATCGAGTCTCTCCCGCAAGGCTGGGACACCCCCGTCGGCGCGCACGGCGCCCGCGTCTCCGGCGGCGAACGCCAACGGCTCGCCCTCGCCCGCGCCCTGCTGGCCGACCCGGCGCTGCTCATCCTCGACGAGCCGACCGCCCACCTGGACCCGCCGACCCGCGTCGCCCTCACCACCGACCTGTTGCGGGCCACGCGCGGCCGGACCACCCTGCTGATCACCCACGACCTCGCCGGCCTCGACGCCGTGGACGAGATCGTCGTGCTCGACCGCGGACGCGTCGTGCAACGCGGCACGCACGCCGCCCTGCTGCGCCAGGACGGCCTCTATCGACGCCTATGGGCCGAGCAACACAACCCGTGGGAGGACCGGCCGGGGGAGGAACAGTCCGCCTCGCGGTCCTCCTGATGATCAGCTTCGCCGGTTCGTCCCCGTCGTCGAAAGCACGCCGGATACGAACCACCATCGCGGGCGGAGGCAACCTCATGGCGCGGACTGCCGCCGCCGCCCGTCGACACGCAGAACCCGCGCCTGCCCGGGCGCGAAAGCCGCAGCGCCAGGACCCGTCGACGGACCCGTGCGCGACCCGCGGCCGAGCCGACCTGCCGCACCGCGACGGCCTCCCCCGCGCCTCCGTGCTCAAGGTCCGGCGGGTCAGGCCTCCTCGGGGTTCTCCTGCTGGTCGGCGTCGCGCTCGTCGGCCGGCTCGTCCCCGTCATCGCGGACGCGCCGCGTGGCCTGGTGGACGCGCACGGCCAGGACCGCCCGCGCGAACCGCGCGGCCGTTTCGCCGTCCAGGACCTCGGGGACCTTCTCGATCTCGATCAGCCCGTCGGACCGGGCGAGGACCGCGCCCGCCTCCCCGGGGCCGCCGAGCGGGACGCCGCGGCCGTCGCCGAGGTTCTCGACCGCCGGCAGGTCCAGCGCCGAGCGCAGGGTGTCCTGCAGGGCCCGCACGGTGACGGAGTCGCGGTCGGCGCGCTCGGCCGCCGCGTCCGCCCGCCGCTCGGCGCGTTCGGCCCGCGCCAGCAGGTCGTCGGCGCGCGCGGCGGCCTCGTCCGCGAGCCGCTCGGCGCGTTCGATGCGCGCGGCCTGCTCGTCGGCGCGTTCGGCGGCGGCGTCCAGTTCGATGGTCAGCCGCTGGATCTCGCTCTGCGCCGCGGCCAGCTCGGCGCGCAGGTCCCGCTCGATCTTGGCGGCGGCCTCCAGCCGGGCGCGGGCGTCCTCCAGCTCGGCGCGCGCGTCCTCCAGCTCGGTCCGGGTGAGGGCCAGCGCGCTCTGCTCGGTGGCCAGCATCGTCGCCAGCTCGTCCCGTTCCTTCTCGGCCTGGGCCCGCGCCTGGCGTTCGGTGTTCCACGCCGCCTCGGCTCGCTTGCGCAGCCCTTCGGCGTGGGCGGCCTCGTTCGCGGCGGCCGCGCGGGCCTGCTGGGCGGCCCCGGCCTCCTTCCACGCGTTGGCCTCGCTGGTCTGCGCCGCCTTCACGCTCGCCTTGGCGGCGGCCATGCCCGAGCGCAGCTCCTCCAGCGCGTCGGCGGCCTCCCGGCGCGCCTCCTCGGCTCGCGCCTCGGCCCGCCGGGTCCGGTCGTCGGCGTCGGCGGCCGCGCGCCGCGCGGCGCGCGCCTCGGCCAGGGCCTCCTCGGCGCGGACGAGGACGTCGCGGACCTCGCCGTCCAGCCGCTCGCCCAGCGCGGCGGCGGTCGCGGTGAGCTCGGACACCAGCTCGGCGAGCCGGTCGACGTCCTGCGTCAGGGCCCGGACCTGCGCGGAGTCGTCGTCGGCGTCGCCGCGGGCGATCTCCCGGTCGTAGGCGCTGCGATGCGCGTCGCCGCAGAACAGGGCGTCCCGGCCCGCCTCCGCGGGGACCGGCCGTCCGCAGTAGGCGCAGTACCGGCCGCCGTGGTCGTCGCCGAGCGACTCCGCCGGCTCGGTCTCCGGCGACGGGTCGTCCACGTCCAGCGGTCCGCCGAGCCGTCCGTCGGCGGGCGGCCGGATGGGCGCGGTCGAGGTGCCGTCGGCCGCCGCGTCGGCGCCGGGAAGCCCACCCCAGCCGTCTTGATCTCCGTCCACGGGAGCATCCTAGTCAGGCGCGCGGCGGCTCCGGGGCCGAGCCGGACAGGCGCCGCGAGCCCGCGGACGGCGGCGGTTCAGCCCGCCTTGGCGAGCATGCCGTGCGGGTCCAGGACGTACTTGCGCGCGGCGCCCCGGTCGAACTCCTCGTACCCCTCCGGGGCCTGGCTGAGCGGTATCACCGTCGCGTTGACGTTCTTCGCGATCGAGACGCGGTCGTGCAGGATCGCCATCATCAAGTGCCGGTGGTAGCGCATCACCGGGCACTGGCCGGTGGCGAACGAGTGCGACTTGGCCCAGCCCAGCCCCAGCCGGATGGACAGCGAGCCGACCCTGGCGGCGTCGTCGTGGGCGCCCGGGTCGCCGGTGACGTACAGTCCGGGCACGCCGAGGGCGCCGCCGGCGCGCACGATCTCCATGAGCGAGTTCAGCACGGCCGCCGGCTGCTCGGTCTGCGCGTCGGCGCCGTGGCCGCGCGCCTCGAAGCCGACCGCGTCGACGCCGCAGTCGACCTCCGGCGTTCCCAGGATCTGCTCGATCTGGTCCTTCGGGTCGCCTTGGGACACGTTCACCGTCTCGCAGCCGAAACTGCGCGCCTGGGCGAGCCGCTCCTCGTTCAGGTCGCCGACGATGACCACGGCCGCCCCCAGCAGAAGGGCCGACGTGGCGGCGGCCAGCCCGACCGGTCCGGCGCCGGCGATGTAGACGGTGGAGCCGGGGGTGACGCCGGCGGTGACACAGCCGTGGTAGCCGGTGGGGAAGATGTCCGCCAGCATCGCCAGGTCGAGGATCTTCTCCATCGCCTGGTCCTTGTCAGGGAACTTCAGCAGGTTCCAGTCCGCGTACGGGACCAGCACGTACTCGGCCTGGCCGCCCACCCAGCCGCCCATGTCGACGTAGCCGTACGCCGATCCGGGCCGGTCGGGGTTGACGTTGAGGCAGAGGCCGGTCTTGCCCTCCTTGCAGTTGCGGCACCGGCCGCACGCGATGTTGAAGGGGACCGAGCACAGATCGCCTTCCTTGATGAACTCGACGTCGGGACCGGTCTCGACGACCTCGCCCGTGATCTCGTGTCCCAGGATCAGCCCCGTGGGGGCGGTGGTGCGGCCGCGCACCATGTGCTGGTCGCTGCCGCAGATGTTGGTGGCGACGCATTTGAGGATCGCGCCGTGCGGCGTCTTGCGGCCCACGTTGGCCGGGTTGACTCCGGGACCGTCCTTCACCTCGAACGTCGGGTACTCGATGTCGTGGACTTCCACCTGACCCGGTTTGACGTATGCGACACCCTTGTTGTCTGGCATGGTCGCCCCCCGATTCTGCTGCGTTCACCGTGGGCCGTACCCGCTCACCGCGGAGCAATCGTTCTGCCGTCTGTTGGAGGGGCGCCGCTGCGTTTCCAGCGGGGGTGCCATGCCTGGCACAAGGCCGAGAATGGCGGGGTGCCTGGGGCGCGCGCCTTCGTTCGCGACGACGACTCAGCGGCGGCGTGTTCGGTTCCCGCCGGTGAGCCGCCGTCGCCATCCTGATCGCTATCGAGACACCGGCGCGCGCCGTGCCACGGGTCGCCGCTCGGCCGCGGCCGGTTCGAACCTCGGCCGGTTCCGAGGCGTTCCGGGAGCGGATCGGCCGTGATCTCGGGCTCTGGCTGAAACCGCTCGCCGAGGTGCTGCGCCGCGGTCAGGAGCGGGCGACGTGCGCGTCGACCGCACCGCCGACGACCTCGCCGCCGCGCTGCCGGCCCTCATCCAGGGCGCCTTCGTCGTCGCCGTGTCCACCCGGGACGAACAGGCCCTGCGCAGCATCGCGCCCACCATGGCGATGCCGATCACCCCTCCGGCCCAAGCCTCGGCGGCGGGCTCGGGCTGACCGCGTACGCGCATCGACCTGGCGCCGGCCCCGCCCTGCCCGGGCGGTCCGGAGGGCGCCCGAGGGCGGTCAGCGCACAGCGTGATGAGCGAGCTCCCGGTGCGGATCGTCGCCGAGCGGCACATGGTCGGTGTGGACGGTCGCCGCGGTGAGCCGCGGCACGGCGTGCATGAGGGCGTGCTCGGCGGCGACCGCGATCTCATGGGCTTCGACGACGGTCAGACGCGGGTCGACGACGATGTCGGCCTCCGCGCGCAAGTGGTGCCCGATCCAGCGCATCCGTACCTGGCCGACGCCGCGGACTCCGCCGACCCTCCGCAGCGCGGCCTCGGCGGCGTCCACCAGTGCCGGGTCCACCGAGTCCATCAGGCGCCGGTAGACCTCGCGGGCCGCGTCCTTGAGCACCATGAGGATGGCCGCGGTGATGAGCAGGCCGACGACCGGGTCGGCGGCCTGCCAGCCGACGCCCGCTCCCGCGGCGCCGAACAGGACGGCCAGAGAGGTGAACCCGTCGGTGCGGGCGTGCAGGCCGTCGGCGACGAGGGCGGCCGAACCGATCCGGCGGCCGGTGCGGATGCGGTAGCGGGCCACCCACTCGTTGCCGAGGAAGCCGATCAGCGCGGCCGCGGCCACCGCCCACAGGTGGTCGATGTCGCGCGGGTCGAGCAGACGTTCCACCGCCTGGTACCCGGCCAGTGCCGACGAGGCGGCGATGGCGGCCACGATGACGATCCCCGCCAGGTCCTCGGCGCGGCCGTACCCGTAGGTGTACCGACGGTCGGCCGCCCGCCGGCCGATCAGGAAGGCGATGCCGAGAGGAACCGCCGTCAACGCGTCGGCCGCGTTGTGGACGGTGTCGCCCAGCAGCGCCACCGACCCCGACAGCGCGACGATCAACGCCTGGACGGCCGTGGTGAGCCCGAGTACGCCGAGGGACAGCCACAGGGTGCGCATGCCCTCGCGGGAGGTCTCCATCGCCGTGTCGACCTTGTCCGCGGCGTCGTGGCCATGCGGTGTCACAAGGTGCACGAGCCGGTGGCGGATGCGGCTCCAGCGTCCCTCGCCGTGATCGCGGCTCGCCTGGCCGTGACTGTGGTGGCGGTGGTCGTGGCCGTGGGGTTCGCAGATGCCGGGTTGCTGGCTCACGGGGCGCACCTTCCGGAGGCGAGCGGTTGGACGGGGGGTCGCGACTCCACCATTATGTGCGTATGAACGCACGCATGCATCTATCAGGTGCGCATGCCTCGCAGGAGCATGACGATGGCGAGCGGCTGGCGGTGGCGGTGGAGGTGCTGGGCCTGCTCGCCGACCGGACGCGCCTGACTCTGGTGCGGCGGCTGGGCGAGGGGGAGGCCGACGTGACCACGCTGGTGAAGGCCTGCGCCGCGCCCCGCCCCGCGGTCAGCCAGCACTTGGCCCGCCTGCGCCTGGCCGGGCTCGTGACCGCCCGCAAGGAGGGCCGCCGGGTGATCTACGCGCTGCGCCACGGCCATCTGCGGCGGCTGGTCGACGAGGCGCTGAGCGCGGCCGACCACCAGCTGGGCCGGGTGGCGCCACACGACCGGTAGGGCCCCGAATGCCGACGCACAGGTCCGCCCCTTCGGCATTCCCGCTGCCGCACATCGCCGACGCCGCCCGCGGCCGCAAGCACACGCACCGATGTGCGGGCATGTGGTGGCCATTGATCCGCTGCACGCGCAGGTAATGCTGCCGGACCCATCAACGGCTCCGTATGGCGCCCGCTCGATTAACCGTCACTCGCGCGCACAGCGGCGCGATCGTAGTGGAGACGGCCAAGCAGCAGGCTTGTTGCAGGCGCTCCCAGTGCCAAGCATGGTCGTTGCGGCTCGGGTCGACCGCGGCGCACGCGCTGGAGAACGTCGGGCGTGTCGAAAGCGGAGTCACCCGAGTCGCGGCCCGACGCGCGGCCTGGCAGCTCATCCACTACGTCGACGCGCAGCCGCGCTGAGGAGCGTCGTGATCGCGCTGTCTGTCCAGTTCACAGCGTCGCGATTGCGCCGGAGGCCGACCGGGCTCCTTGTAGGCGTTCCCGGACGGCCATGGTCGGCTCGACGCCGACTGGTGGTGCCGGAGGACTCGCAGCTCTGGACCGATCGACGCAGCCGCGCTGAGGGCTGTCGCAATCTCGGCGATAGCCGAACGACCAGCGGCTCCTGCGGTTCTGCGCCGCGCGGGGCTTACGAGGCGGCCCGCTGCGCGGCGCGGGCGCGGTGGCGCCGTACCGCGTCGCGGTTGCCGCATCGCTGGGAGCAGTAGCGCTGCCGCCCGTTGCGGGTGGTGTCGGCGAAGATCGTGGTGCACTCGGCGACCTCGCACCGGCGCAGCCGGTGCATGCCCCGTCCCGCCAGGTGCAGCGCCGTGCCGACGGAGATGAGGGCGAACAGCACGGAGCCGAGCGGCTGCCCGTCGTCGCGGTAGTGCAGGTGCCACCCGTCGCCCGCGTGGTCGGTCAGCCGCGGGTGGGCGGCGGCCTCCGCCAGCATCCGGTTGAGCAGCTCCGCGCGTTCGCGCTCGTCGGCGGCGTCGACGACCTTCTCCCAGGCGTCCAGCGCGGCCAGGGCGCGGTCGAGGTCCTCCGGCGTGACCGGCTGCTCCACCACCAGCCCGGCGGCCTGACAGCGGTCGGCGAGCTCCTGCGCGGAGGCCGGACGCCGGTTGGCCAGGTCGGCGGCGAGGTTCACGGCGTCCTCGCCGTAAGGGTTGAGGTGCATAAGCCCATTACAGCAGGCTGGCCGGCATGACGCACCGCACCGATGCGCGGCAGGCGGCCGCCGGCGCCGCCGAGCCCGGTCACCCGGCCCGTATCCGCCGCACGGCCGCGCAGGGCACGTGAGGCGCGGCGTGGTCCACGTCGATCGCGACCGCTCCGGCGGCCTGCCGCGCGGACAGGACGATCACACGTACGCCGCCGGGCGCACAGCCGACCCGTGGCGCTACCGGTGGGTGATCCTCGGCGTCGCCACCTTCACCCAGGCCGCCTCCGGGTTCTTCATGCAGGGCATCGGGGCGTTGGGCGTCCACCTCCAACGCGGCCTGGACCTGAGCACCGCCCAGCTGGGCCTGCTCCTCTCGGCGTCCCAGCTGGTCCCCCTGGTCGGCCTGCTGGTGGCCGGGGAGCTGTTGGATCGCTGCGACGAGCGCTGGGTCGTCGGCATCGGCGCCGGCGTCGTCGCCGTCAGCCTGGCCGCGGGCAGCCTCGCGCCCGGATACGCGTCCCTGCTCCTCGTCCTGCTCGTCGTCGGCGCGGGCTACAGCACCGTCCAACCCGGCGGGAGCAAGTCGGTGGCGTCCTGGTTCGACGTGTCGCAGCGGGGGCTGGCCATGGGCATCCGCCAGGCGGGCCTTCCTCTGGGCGGTGTTCTAGCCGCGGCCGTGCTGCCCTTCCTCGCCACCGCCCTCGGCTGGCGGGCGACGCTCGTGGCGGGTGGACTCGTCGCGCTGCTGGGAGCCGTCGCCTTCATGGCGTTCTATCGCCGCCCGCCCGACCATGGCCCTTCCCAGGACGGCGGTCCCGACGGGGCGCGGTCGCGGGCCCCGCTGAAGTCCAGGTTGCGGATGCTGCGCGAACCGTCCATGGTCAAGATCCTGCTGTCCGGAACGAGCATGGTCTCGGTGCACGGCGGCCTGGGCGTCCTGACCGTGCTGCACCTCCACGAGACCGCCTCCGTCGGGGAGACCGCGGCGGCCCTCGTCTTCGTGGCGGTCCAGGCGGCGGGTGTCGCCGGCCGGATCTGCCTGGCGGCCTGGAGCGACCGCAGCGCATCCGGGCGCTACACCGTCGTCGCGGCCTGCATGATCGCCGTGGCCGCGGGGACGGCGGTGCTGATGACTCCGCTGGGACGTTCTCCCGCGGCGGCCTGCCTGCTGTTCGTCTGGCTCGGCTTCTTCGGGATCGGCTGGTACGGGCCGTGGGTCGCCTACGTGGCCGAGTCCGCTCCGCCGGGCAAGACGGGATTCGCGCTGGGCCTGGCCATGGCCGTCACCCAGATCGCCGTCATCCTGGCGCCGCCCGCGCTCGGCCTGCTGAGGGACCTGTCCCACAGTTTCACCCTGTGCTGGGGAGTCCTCTCCGCGGTGACCGCCGCGGTCGCGGTGGTCACCACCCGTGCGGGTCGCCGCCCGTGAGACCGCGGACAGGCGGACACCGACGCTCGCCGCACCCCGGAGTGAGCGGCCGACCTGCGGCTTCGTAGGGTCGGAAACAGGGACTCCAGCGGCCCCCAGACACCGGTCAGAGAACGTCGTCACATCGCCCCGCCGTGTGCCGTCTCCCTGGCGGCAGACAAGATCAACCGATGCGATTCGAGGAGGCCGCGCATGAAGGCCATCCGCGTCCATGACCGCGACGCCGGCATCGACGGCCTGATGCTGGAGGACGCTCCGTACCCGCACGCCGCCGAGAACGACGTGATCGTCAAAGTGCACGCGGCCGGGTTCACGCCCGGGGAGCTCGGCTGGCCGGGCACCTGGACCGACCGCGCGGGCCGCGACCGCACGCCGACCATCCCCGGGCACGAGGTCTCCGGCGAGGTCGTCGAACTCGGGCTGGGCACCACCGGGCTGACCGTCGGGCAGCGCGTCTACGGGCTGACCGACTGGACGCGCGACGGGACGCTCGCCGAGTACGTGGCCGTGGAGGCGCGCAACCTGGCTCCGCTGCCCGCGACGGTCGATCACGTCCAGGCGGCGGCGCTGCCGATCGCGGGACTGACCGCCTGGCAGGCCCTGTTCGACCACGGGCGGCTTCAGGTCGGGCAGACCGTGCTGATCCACGGCGCGGGCGGCGGCGTGGGGTCGGTCGCCGTCCAGCTGGCCCGCGAGGCCGGGGCCCGGGTCATCGGCACCGGCCGGGAACGCGACCGGAAGACCGTGCTCGACCTCGGCGCCGACGCGTTCGTCGACCTGGCGGCGGAGCGGTTCGAGGACGCCGGGCAGGTCGACCTCGTGCTGGACGTGATCGGCGGGGAGGTGCTGGAGCGTTCGGCGGCCGTCGTGCGCCCCGGCGGCACCCTGGTCGCCGTGGCGGCGCCGCCGAAGGCGACCCCGCCCGGCGTCCGCGCGGTGTTCTTCGTCGTCGAGCCGAACCGGGACCAGCTCGCCGAACTCGCCCGCCGGGTCCACCAGGGCCGGCTCCGGCCGCTGGTCGGCGGTGTCTACCCGCTGTCCGCGACCCGGCAGGCGTTCAGGGAAAAGACCGGCACTCCCGGCAAGGTCGTCATCCAGGTGGCCGACTCGTGACAACAGCGCGGACAGGCTTCTGCTGACGAGCCGCCGTCCCCCGTCAACGAGGGAGAGGGGACTCGCAAGGCCGACGTGACGAATCTGCCGCCGCAGGCTGCCGCTTGAGGGATGTCCGGCGTCCATGCCGCTGGAACGCCCTTGGGGCCACCAGCGCTGGTCGTCCAGCGGCGTTCATGGCCTGCGGGGGCGCGGCTGCCGTTTGTGCCGCGCCATGGCATGGCAACTGTTTGGGTCTGGTGAGGACGCGGCGACGCTGAGACGCTTCGGCCGTGTTCTGCTGCGGGACGATTCACCCAAGCCGCCGGCAGCTGTTGGGCTTGGGCGCTCTCATGGCGGGCGCTTCATTGTTGCGCACTGAACAGGCGGATGCGGACGCCGTCCAGCCCGTCAACCTGGAACTGGTGACGCTGACCGAGACCAGCGCAGTCATCACCTGGTACACCGGCGAACCCGGCACGGACGACGGCCTCGGCCGCATGAGGCCCGCCCCGGCCGACGGCGAAGTGGTGTACGGAACGCATCCGTCCCGGTTGACCCAGACCGTCGCAGAGGACGCCGACACCGCCTACCACTACGTGGAGCTGACCGGCCTGGAGCCGGGACGGACCTACTACTACCAGGCGCGTTCGCGCGGCAAGGCGGCCACGGCGACACCGCTGGTCGGCGGGCAGGCTGCGGGCGACCCGCTGGCCGGAGGCGTCTACAGGTTCACCACCCCGCAGCCGCCGCCCGGCCGGTTCCTGTTCTCCATCGCCCTGTGCAACGACCTGCACCTGGGGGAGACCGTCGCGGGACTCGTCGGTCAGCTGCCGTGGATCAAGGGAATCGAGCAGGCGCCGGGCCGCCCGCCGTATCCCGACGTCATGGCGAAGGCCCTGGTGGAGGACGCTCGGCGGCGCGGAGCCACCTACCTGCTGGCGGCGGGCGACATCAGCGCGGAGGCCGAGCCCGAGGACGTGGCGCGCGCCAAACAGCTGCTCGACCGCTTCGGCGCCCACCGCCGCGACTACTTCGTGGCGCGCGGAAACCACGACCGCGCCCACGAAGGCTCCGACTACGCCTCCTGCAGCCCCGGCCGCTGGCAGGGCGGCGACTGCTTCCGCGACGGCTTCTTCGACGGGGACGAGCCGACGTACTTCTCCCGCGACCTGCACGGCCTGCGCGTCATCGGCCTCGACACCTACGACAAACCCGGCGACGGCGGCGACGCGGGCGGACTGTCGGCCGAGCAGCTCGCCTGGTTCGAGCGCGAGCTCGCCGCCGACCGCGACCGTCCGACGATCGTGTTCGGGCACCATCCGCTGTTCGTGGAGAACGCGCCGCTCGCGCTCACCGGAAGCCAGTCGCTCGACCCCGGGCAGGCGCTCAGGATCCTGACCGCGTACGCGCGGACTCCCGGAGTGCTGCTGCACCACGCCGGCCACACCCATCGCAACCAGCGTTCGGTGTTCCCTCTCGCTCCTGCGGTGGTGCAGCAGGAGGTCGCAGCGGTGAAGGAATATCCCGGCGGCTTCACCCTCCTGCGCATTCACTCGGGCGGATACGCCCTGAACTTCTACAAGACGCGTGCGGAGCTCGCCCGCGAATGGAGCGAACGCAGCCGTCAGGAGCTGGCCGGTCTATGGCCGCAGCTTTCCTTCGGCTGCCGCGTCACCGACCGCAACAGCGTGGTGACCAGGGACCTGTCGGGAATCGGCCGCCCCGACCCCACATGACGGACCCGCGCGCCAGATCGGTGTCTGGTTAGAAGGTGCGCGTCGTCGATCCAGCCGTGCCGGGCCGGCCATGCCAGCGTTCCGCCGAACTGCTCGTCCACTCGTGCCAGGTACTTGTCGATGAGCGAGGCCTGGGATTGATGGGTGTCGGCCGGGCGCGAGTCCAGGACGAAGTCGCTGGTGACGACATGGTCCGCGCATCGTCCTCACCTTCGACGTCCTCGCCGACGGACTCGCCCAGATCCTCACCGCCGTCCCGCGTGGTCTGGAACCACAGCGCCGCGGTGAGCGCATGACCGCGCGGCCTGGAAGAGGCGACACCCGCATGGGCGGACCACCTCACGAGCCGAGCGTATCGATCGGATTCGAGTCGCCGAGGACATCACACCTGACGGCCGGAAACGCCGACGAAGCGCTCGCCGCGAGTCGTGCTGATTGGCCGCCGCCTCAGGTGGTGTTCGCATGCATGGTGGGGTACGACCCGCGCCGAGCACGTCCCGGTGTTCCTCGCCGGACCGGTCGCAGCGCCACGTCGGGCCGGTACCCGCCGTGGTCGCCGTAGGCGTCGGTGACGGCGCGGCGGCGCAGGTCGGCCAGCCAGTCGGGGAACGGCTTGGCCGGTTCGCCGTCGACATGGCGCACGTAGCGGTACGGCTCCCAGTGCCATCTCAGGCACACGGTCTGCACCGACATGACGCCGCCGCCGGGCATGCGGATGCGCCGCATCCCGGCAGGAGGGCGTGCCCAGCGGCAGACGCGCATACGAACGGCACCCGCCCCGCAGACCGCCTTACCAGCTGAGCGTCATGGTCGGTTGGCAAAGTGAGAACCCATGGCGCACGGCGACTGGGCCGAACTGCGCAGCCGCGTTGAAGACGACGTCGGCGGTGGCCGGCTCCGCCTCGGACGCGTGACGTCTCGAGCGCGGCCCGCAGCCGCTCGCGACGAGCTGCGGCGGGGCGTTGAGAAAGGGCCGCCGGGGCGGGGTGGGGGCGCGCATGAGCAGTGGGGCTTGGAAGGGGTGCACGCCCCACCGGTCCGCGCAACTCGACGCGCTCGCTTCGAGCCTCCGCCGATGTCGAGGCCCGCCGCCACGGCGTCGCCTTGTTCTCGTCGAGACCGCCGAGCAGCGCGGCCTCGGTCTACAGCGCGGCCAGTGCGCGGAAGGAGCATGGCCATAGTCCGCACGTAAGATGCGGCACAGCGTCACCAGAGAGGGCGCCTTTCGGTCTACAGCCTCCTCTGCCGCATGTCAGTAGGACCAGGAGTCTCGCTTGAGAGGGACGGTCAACAGCCATTGCACGCTGAGGAAGGTCCCGACGACCGCCGGTACTACGAACATCGCGTCTCGCCAGTCCTTAAGCAGATAGAACACAGCCACGCCGGCGACATACCAACCAGCGAAGACGTAACCGGAGCTTTCGCCGATCGGGTAGAACAGCGCGCCGAGGAAGAGAAGCAGGCCAGCCCAGGCGATCATCCATCCAAGGAAGAACGGAATGAACAGCGAGAACCGTTTGCTCTCGGTGCCGACCGCGAGCCGGGTGACGTGGCCGCGCCACACCTGAGCGCGCCCCGACGTGCCGGGCTCGGCCTGGTCATACAGCTTCTTACCGACCTTCAGCTCCCGTCTCTTGCCGTCAGGCATGCGAATGGTCACGTAGTAGTGGGTCGTGGACGCGGCCGCTGCCCGCACGAGCGGCGCGTCCGAGACGGGCACGGCGTTCGCGGCGACCGGGACGAGCCTGATGAACGGCGGCATCGGGGGCGGCGGAGGCGGAGCCGGCGGCGGCTGGACAGGGTGCGGAGGGTCGTCCCTGTCCACGTGGACGGACCGGTCGACCACCGTCACGGTGACGGTGGCCACGCATTCCCGTTGGTCGCCGGGCATGCGGGATTCGCAATGCGGCGCATGCTTGAAGCTGCGCATGTCGTCGTACATTTGAGACGCCGCCTCGCCGAACGTGATGGCCAGCAGCAGCCCGACCCCGCCGATGGCCAGCCGCGCAGCCGCCACGCCGACCGTATTCCACATGCCCCCATGGTGACCGTGCGGAATGCGCAGCGAAAAGGAATTATTACGGGCAGCGCCATCCCGACCGAAGCGGCCCGCCGCACGGCCATGTGAAGCGATGGCGCGGGATCGCCACGCGGTTCAGCCGATTCGACCGCAACTCCCGGGCAGCGATCGTCCTGGTCACCATCCTGCTGTGAACTAGCGCATGATCCGCCGGACACCTCAAGGGCGAGGCGAAGTCGCTCGGGCTCAGTGGCTCGTTGCGGCGGGCGTGAACGTTTCCGGGGACGGTGCAGATGTCGCAGTCCGCACCGTCCCCGGAGAGTCTCACTCGCGAGGATGACCAGCGTTTCGCACGTTGCGCCGCCTGCCCTCGCCAGGCGAGACGACTGACGTGCACTGGATCAACGCATGATCCACCGGACAGGCCCGGTTCGCGTTCGATGCCACGCGGAGCCGGAAGAAGCACTCCGACGCGGGGCGCTAGTGATCGTCGGCATTCGCGCCTTGGCGGGGAAGCCCGATGACGAGGCTCGAGCTCACGGCGGTCACGGCGGCGGCGGTGAGGAGACCGGCGCGGTAACCGGTGGTCAACGCGGCGACGCCGTCGCCGGACGTGGCGGCGGTGGCGATCGCGCCGAGGACGGCGACGCCGACGGCGGCGCCCAGCTCCTGGGCGGAGTTGAGGAAACCGGAGGCCAGACCCTGATCGCGGTCGGGGACGCCGCCGGTGCCGGCGACGAAGATCGGGGCGTAGGAGAGGCCCGAGCCGACCGCCAGCAGGAGCAGCGGGGGCAGCACGTCGCGCCAGTACGTGCCGTCGGTGGGGACGCGGGCCAGCAGCAGCATGCCGGCGGCGAGCAGCGCGAAGCCGGTCGCGATCAGCGGCCGGGGGCCGTGGCGCGTGGTGAGCGCTCCGGCGCGCGGTGAGATCAGCAGGATGAGGAAGGTGATCGGCGCGAAGGCCGCGCCGACGGCGAGCGGCGAGTGGCCCAGGACGACCTGCATGTAGAGCGTCGTGAAGAACAACGACGCGCCGAGCGTCCCGGCGTCGATGGCGAGCAGCGCGTTGGCTCGGGCGACGCCGCCGACGCGGAACAGGCGGCGGTCGACGAGGGGGGCGCGGTGGCTGCGCTCGACCGCGACGAGCACGCCGAACGCGGCGATCGCGACGCCGAGGAGCCAGGTGGCCTGGACGGCGTGGCCGCCTTCGGCGTAGTGGGTGAGCGACAGGGTGGCGGCGGCGAGCGCGACGGTGAGCGCGACCGCGCCGCGCACGTCGAGGACGGGCCGGTCCTCGGCCCGGCTCTCGTGAAGGCGGCGGCGTGCCACGGCGAGGGCGACGACGCCGATCGGCACGTTGATGAGGAAGATCCACCGCCAGTCGAACAGGTCGGTGACGACGCCTCCCAGAAGCTGCCCGGCGATCGCGCCGCCCGACCCCACCGCACCCCAGTAGCCGAGGGCGCGGTTGCGGCGGTCGCCTTCCCCGAAGGCCGTCGTGAGCAGGGCGAGCGCCGTGGGCGACACCATCGCGGCGCCGACGCCCTGCCCGGCCCGGGCCGCAAGGATCTGCCACTCGGTCTGGGCGAGGCCGGCGGCCAGCGAGGCGAGGGTGAAGGCGCCGAGACCGATCAGGAACAGGCGGCGCCGTCCGAACAGGTCGCCGATCCGGCCGAAGACGATGAGCAGGCTGCCGAAGGTGAGGGTGTAGCCGACCGCGACCAGCGGGAGGCGGCCGTCGGGAATGGCCAGGTCGGCGCGGATCGTCGGCAGTGCGACGTTCACCACCACGACGTCGACGACCAGCATGAACTGGGCGGCGCACAGCAGGATCAGCGTGAGCCGGGACGAGCCGGTGACGCGGGTGTCGCCCGCCGTGACGCCGCCCATCAGAGGTTCTCCCGGGCGTGGCGGCCCCAGTCAGGGGTGGTGCCGTCGATGTCGGTGAACCCGTACCGCTTGGCGAGGTCCCAGCTGCTGGTGGCGGTGCCGGTGCGGCTCATCTTGTCGGGGTCGGCCGCGAGGTGGGCGACCCCGCGTCCGATGTAGCGGGGCGTCTCGGAGGCGGCGAAGTGGGGGTCCTTGGCGATGGCGTCGCGCCAGGTGTCGGCGGTGACGCCGAAGTGGTCCAGGACGGCCTCGGAGCGCAGGAACCCGGGTGTCACGGCGACCGCCGCGACCCCGTACGGCTTGAGCTCTTCGGCCTGGGCGCGGGCGAGGCGGATCACCGACGCCTTGACCAGGTCGTAGAACAACGAGCCGCGGTAGCCGTCCCCGATGCCGTCGGTGACCTCGACGATCAGCCCGCCGGAGGCGCGGATCATCAGCGGGGCCGCGTACCGGCTGGTGATGATGTGCGTTTCGATCGCGTTGCGCAGCATCCGCAGACCGTTGT
The DNA here is from genome assembly GCA_003001795.1 of Actinomadura viridilutea. Taxonomy (GTDB): domain Bacteria; phylum Actinomycetota; class Actinomycetes; order Streptosporangiales; family Streptosporangiaceae; genus Spirillospora; species Spirillospora viridilutea. The sequence continues at coordinate 159,771 of PVNI01000014.1, forward strand.
CGAGGTCGTGCTCCCAGAACGGGACGTCCCACTGGGTCAGCGGGTCGCCGCCCCAGATGTCGTTGACGAGCAGGTCGAGGCGGGCGTGGTCGCGGTCGATCCGCTCGACGAGCGCCCGCACCTGGTCGGCGTCGCCGTGGTCGACCCGCACGGCGATCCCGGTTCCGCCGGCCTCGTCCACGAGCCGTGCCGTCTCCTCGATGGTCTCGGGCCGTCCCATCGGCGACGGCGACTCCGCGGTGGTCCTGCCGGTCACATAGACGACCGCGCCGGCGGCGCCCAGCTCGACGGCGATGCCGCGGCCGGCGCCACGGGTCGCCCCGGCGACCAGGGCGACCTTGCCGGTGAGGTCGATGGCGGTGGTGGGAGAGGGCGAGCCGGTCATGCCGCCGAACTTACTTTATTGTCATTAATAAAGCAATGCCGCTAGGATGGGCCCATGACCGGACGCCCCCGCTCCGTGAGCGACGACGCCATCTTCGAGGCGGTCGCCGCCGTCGTCTCCGCCGTCGGCCCGAAGGGCCTCACGCTGGCCGCGGTCGCCGAACGAGCCGGCCTGACGGCGCCCGCGCTGACCCAGCGGTTCGGCTCCAAGCGCGGCCTGCTGGTGGCCTTCGCCACCAGGGAGGCGGCCAACGTCGCCGGCATCTTCGCCGACGCCAGGGCTGCCCACCCCGACCCGCTGACCGCGCTCGTCGCCACCCTGGCCGGACTGCCGAGCGGCATCACCACCCCCGAGAGCCTGGCCAACAACCTCGCGTTCCTGCAGCTCGACCTCACCGACCCCGAACTGCGCACGCACGCCGTCGCCCAGAGCCGGGCGCTCCGCGCGGAGATCGCCGCGCTCGTGACCGAGGCGGTCCAGGGCGGGCTGCTCACCGCGGAGACCTCGCCGGAGACGCTGGCCGCCGATCTTTACGCCGCCTACTGCGGCGCGATGCTCACCTGGGCCGTCGACGGCACCGGGGAGCTGTCCGACTGGCTGACCGATCACCTGGAGCGCACCCTCGCCCCTCACCGCGCACAGGTGGCGGACGCCTCCCGATGAGCGGCCTTCCGGGCATCACCAGAAGATGGGCGAGAGCCGACGGCAGGGCGAAGACGGTGCAGAAGTCGGCGAAAGACGTCCGGGTGCACAACGGCGCACCGCCGACGCAGGTGGAAGACGCAGGTGGACGTCGTGAAGCGCGCAAACTCACGGCCGTCGCGCCCGCCCCGGCCTGTGGATTTGGGCGGGTGGCGCGAATGGAATCCCGGATTGCGCGCGGTCGGCGCCGGCCGCACGGGCGGATGGCCGGCTGGGAAAAGGGCGTGGTGCGAGCGAAAGGGGCCGTCCATACTGGGCTGGTGAAGAGCGCTCTCCCGCCCAGCGGTCCCCCTCAGCCATTTCCTGGAAGTCCGCCGCCGAGCAGGTCGTCGCTTCTGCCCGTCCTTGTATCGGCACTGGTGTTCGCGGTCGTCGTGGCAGTCGGGCTGGCGGCTTTTCTGCTTCTACGCGACCAGAAGGACGCCGATTCGGGCGGACCCACGACCTTGAAACGGCCGGTGCGGTTTCTCGCCGTCGAGGCCGTCGAGGCCGCTCCCTGCGGAATCGGCCTGCTGCCGGATCCGGACTCCGGCGAATGCCTCAAGGTCGGGTCCGGTATGACGGTCGGCAGGGTCGACGACATCCGCGTCCAGCCGCCCGACCCGGTGAGCGGCCGCAACGGCTACAGCGTGAGGATCACGCTCACCCGACAGGACGCCCAGGCGTTCGCCGCGCTGACGGCAGCGGCGGCCCGGGCGCAGCCGCCCGCCAACCGGATCGCCATCGTCGCCGAAGGGCAGGTGCTGTATTCGCCCCAGGTCAGCTCGCCCATCCCCGGCGGCGAGGTCGAGATCAGCGGCCCTCCGGAGAAGTTCACCAAGGAGCACACCGAAGCGATGCTTCGCCGCATCACAGGCCGCTGAACCGTCGACGGAGCGCGGCGTCCTGTAGAGATGCTGACACGCGGCCCCGACGTCCAACGCCCGCGGGCGCAGTTGCGCTCGAACGCCGTCCATTGCCGAGACCGCGGTCCAGCCTTTGTGCGCCATTGCGATCAACACGTGGCCGAGAGCCGTCGCAATCCTCAGGACTGTGATCGCTTGCCTTTACCGGCCACGCGGACGTCATTGCTGGTGTCGCTGATGATTTCGGCCGCCAGCCGGGGCGTGCCGCGGGACTTTCCACCGGTCGCCCCTTCCGAAGGCGCCTCTGGTGAAGCGTCGGCGGCTGTGGACGACTCTTCGTCGGGGGCCGTTTCCTCGGCCTTGGCCTTCGTCGTCTTCCGGCGGATCCTGCCGCCTTTCTGCTTGCCGCGCGTCGGGGCAGGGACATCGGGGGCGTCCGCGGCCTCGGCGCCGCTCGCCGTGGCTTCGCCGTCGCCGCCGCCCGCCGCGCGGCGCCGCCGCTTTGCCTCGCCCGAGGTGTCGGAGCGTGACGTGTCGGCCGTGGTAGCGCCGCCGGTCGATCCGGAACGGAGGGCCCGCGACTCGTCCGGCTCCGGCGGCGTGGCCTCCTCGCCGCCTCTGCCCGCCAGGGGCGGGAAGAGCCGGTGGTCCAGAGACAGCCGGCCGCCTCCGCCCGCCGCGAACAGCAGGCTCGCCAGCCCCAGGACCAGGACGAGTTCGAAACCGTTCTCGGCCTTGCCCTCGTCGACCAGGAACAGGCCGTTGCGGGCGTGCACGAAGACGAAGGCCCCCGCCATGTCGAGGAACAGGGCCGTCCCGGCGATCGGGAGCCCCACGCCCACGATCAGGGCGAGCCCGCCCAGCAGCTCGGCGAAGGTGGCGTAGATGGCGGCGGCCGAGGGGGCGGGCACGCCGAGCTGCTCGAACGACCTGCCGGTGGCGGCGGTGCCCGCCTCGATCTTCTGCCAGCCGTGCGCGATGAAGACGCTGCCGACTCCCAGCCGGGCCAGCAGCGCGACGATGTCGTAAACCGGCCGTATGCGCATGCCGTGGGATCCTTCCATGGTCGACCACGGATGATCCGACGAATCGGTCATTCCGCACAACAACGTGGCATGCGGAAGCCTGCGAAGACAGGCCCCTGGCCGTTGTCGAGCGCACCGCACACTCGCCGCACCCCAGGTCCAGCAGGTTTTCGCCGGTGGGAGGGGCGCTGCGCCGGCGCCCATCACCTCGTCCTCCGCACCGACCGCGACTGGATCGCCGACATCGCCCGCTTCGCGGTGCGCCAACGCCGCGCCGCCGGACGCGCCGTCGCCGCCAAGGGGGTGCGCCCATGACGTTCCTGTCGCCCGAACGACTCTGGCTGCTGACCCTGATCCCGCTGCTGGCCGCCGCCTACGCGGCCATGCGGCTGCGCCGCCGGCGCCACACCGTCCGCTTCGCCAACCTGGCCCTGCTCAGCCAGGTCGCCCCGCGCCGCCCCGGCCGGCGCCGCCACGTGGCCGCCCCCTGTTCCTCGGCATGCCCTCTCCGCTGCGTGAGGGGACTCCACGGTGCTTTGCCCGCGCCCGCGCCGGTCGACTCGTGCCCGTTCGCCCTCGACGAACGCCGTGCCGTTGTGCCCGGTGGCTGTACGTGCAGGATCTTCGCGTCCGTGAACCGCGGTCGTCCCGGCGCTCTCCTCGCCGCAATGGGGTGCCCGCCTTGCTCCGATCCGTGGCCGGGAGGCGGCAGGCCGGACGACGCCGGGGACGGCGCCGGGGACGGCGCTCGGTTCCGCAGAGGGCCGACCGCTCAGCCCAAGCCGCCTCGGGGCGCGCAGACCGAGACGCGATGGGAGGCGCGCTTGCCGAGCGCTGGGGTGCCGAGGCGCACCGCCCCTCCTGCGCGGCCCGTCAGGGCCTGATGCAGGGTCTTGACCTGCGCGCCACAGGCGAGGACGGGGCTTGGTGTCCCGTTTGCCGTCGTTTGACAGGTTTGGTACGGTCCATCGTCATTCGGTGTCTGCCTTGCGCCGGACACGTCGAACCGGGCCGCCGTGCCGTGATGTCGGTCCCGGGGGGAGTGCTCCTGGTCGCCAGGATCGCATGGCATCCAGGTTCCAAGTGAAGACGGCAACGCCTAATCCGCGTCCTTTGCGGAGCCGGGGAACCAACGCGCGCGGTTCGCGGGCCGAATAGTGCCCGTTCCGTCGCAGGGGTGAATCGGCGCTTTCTCTGTTCGAGCGCGCCGTAGGGCGACTTCCACGCCCGAATCCGTCAGCTAACCCGGTAGGCGGTATGGGGGATAGGAGTCAATTGCCGTGAAGTTTCTGCCTGGAAAGAACAGCAATATCGTCCTGCCGTGGACCGGTGTCGTTCTCGCCGGAATGCTGACCAGCGGGCTGGCGGCGGCGTTCGGTCCGAGCGACGGCGAGAGAGCGGTCGCGGAGACCGGCGCCGCGACCGCGGTGGCGGCGAACCACTCGCTGGCCGCGGTGAACGAGGCGGCCAAGACGAGCGCCAAGACGTCCGCCAAGACGTCCGCCAAGACCGGGTCGACCGCCAAGCGCACGTCGGCCGCCGAGCCCGACTGCGACGCCTCGCGGAGCAAGAAGGCGCGCGAGTTCCCGAACGGCCGCATCCCGTCCCGCTACCTCTGCTCGCTGCCGCAGGCAGGGCACAAGCTGCGGGCTGACGCCGCGCTGGCGTTCTACAAGCTCAACGCCGCGTACAAGAAGCACTTCGGCACCGACATCTGCGTCACGAGCTCCTACCGCCCGTACTCCAAGCAGAAGCAGCTGTACGCGACCATGCCGAGCGGCATGGCCGCCCGGCCCGGCACCAGCAACCACGGTTGGGGCCGCGCGCTCGACCTGTGCGGCGGCATCCAGAACGACAGCTCGCGCCAGTTCAAGTGGATGGAGAACCACTCGAAGAAGTACGGCTGGTTCCACCCCGCCTGGGCCTACAGCAACCCCTACGAGCCGTGGCACTGGGAGTACGGCAGCAAGTGACGGCGGACGCGGCGGCCTCGGCGTGATGGCCGCGACTTCCCGGGCCTCGTCCGAGTGAACCCCCTCATGAAGGGCGCACCGGTTGCGTCGACGCAACCGGTGCGCCCTTCACATGGACACCGGGACCGGCGTGCCGATCGCCACTCCCACCCCCTGCTCTGACGCCACCTGCAACGCGGCCAAAAACGGCCGTCCCTGGAAGCGCGACCGCGATTGCCCCGCCGGTGCCGGCCCGGTCGGCCGGGACGAGGGACGTGGCGGCAATACACAGCGGCATAGGTGCATGTCCGCGTAGGGGCGTCTGTGAGTGAGCGTCAGGGAGGCGCTGTAGCCTGCGCGCCATGTCCGATTCGCGCTCCGTATCGCCCTGCTCCCCTCCGCGGGGCAATCGTCGTCTGCTTCCGGAAGATCTGGACGCGATGCTGGCCGCCGCCGTGCGGGAGGTGGTCGGCATGTCGGACGCCGACCGCGACGAGCTCACCGACATGCTTCGGGCGCTCGTCCGGCCGGCGTGGGTGCTCAGCGCGGTCGACGACCGCGACGCGGGGGAGCCCGGCGAGATCGGACGTTCGCGAATCGGCGGCCTGCCGGATCTGCCTCGCGACTGGCGGTGGCCCACCGCTCGGCCCCAGCCGGACGCGGGCGGCTCGGCGGATGACGCGGAAGTCTCCCTGGCCTTCATCGCCCAGATCGATCTCGCGGAGGCGCCCGGCGTGGCGGATGCGGGGTGGCTGCCGTCGAGCGGCCGGCTGTGGTTCTTCCACAATGGCGAGTCCGAACCGAATCATGTCGTTTTGTACGCCGACGTCCCCAGGCATGAGCTGCGGACCGCGCGCCCACCGGCCGATGTGCTCGATCTCGTCGACGCGTGCTTCCTTCTCGATGAACCGCACCCGGTGGACCTGCATCGGACGCTGTTCCTGACGGCCGACTACCAGACCGGCTGGCACAGCCAGGGTTTCGAAGCGCTCGAGGACGCTCTGGACGAGCGCTTCGGCGAGGACGGCGCCGGCTACGACCTGCTCGCAGAGATCCAGGATCATCTGATCGCGGCGGCGGTGACGGAGGGGCCGTGGGACGGCATGCTCATGGGACGTCCGACTCCCTGTCCGCCGCCGGAGGGATCATGCCCCTGCGGCCGCTCCGCCCCGGCGGATGCCCCCGGCTATAACGATGTGTCAGGCCCCTGTTCCTGGGCGAACGACTCGCTGCTCGCGCTCTACGGCTACTGGGGCGACGGGCCGCTGGTATACACGGCGGACGCCAACGTCGCTCCTCGCATCGACGGGCGCCGCTTCGCGGCGACGGAGGCGTGGATCTACTGAGGGCCGCGACGAGCACGCTGCGGTGTCATGGCGGTCCGAACACGCGGTGAAACCGCCGATCCGGCGAATCGAACGCCTGCGCCGCAGCGCCGCCTGACCGGTCCTCCGGGAGCAGCGACCGCATCGCGGAGTCACGGCGCGGGTTGGACGATGGCGACGGTGCAGGGGACGTGCTGCAGCACGGCGCCGCTGGTGGCGCCGAGCGCGAGCGGGTCCAGGCCGCCGAGGCCGCGTGAGCCGACCACGAGCAGGTCGGCGGTCTCCGCCGCGGCGAACAGCGCCTGACGCGGGGGCCGCATCACCAGCGAGCTGTGCACGTCGACCTGCGGGTACTTCTCCTGCCACGGGGCCACGGCGTTTTCGAGCCGGGCCGCGCAGACCCTTCTCACCTTCTCCGCGTCGTTGTACATGCCGAGGTCCCCGTCGGGGGCCGCGCTGGGCTCCCAGCATCCGTAGACCGCGCGCAGCCGCCATCCGCGCAGCGCCGCCTCCTCGAAACCGAACGCCAGCGCGGCGTCGCCCCCCGCCGAGCAGTCCGTGCCGACGACGACCTCACCGAACTTCGTGCCGGTCCTGCGGACGACCACCACGGGCACGTTCGCGCGGGCCGGCAGCTGAAGCGCCGTCGATCCCGCGGGACCGTCGTCGTGCGTGCCGACGACGACCAGCTCGGCGCCATGGGCCTGGTGCATCAGGGCGGCGTAGGCGGGGCCGTCCATCAGATGCGTGCGCGTCTGCACGGTGGGGGCGATGCTGCGGACGAGGGCGACGCCGTTGTCGAGGATGTGCTCCCCGATGCGTTTGACGATCGCCATGCCTTCGTAGTCGACGTAGCTGTCCGGGTAAGGCCAGCGCCACGCGTGGCAGACGTCCAGCGGCAGCCCGCGCAGCCGGGCCTCCTCGGCGGCCCAGTGCAGCGCGCGCTCGCTCTCGACGCTCCCGTCATAGCCCACCAGAACGCGTGATCCTGTGCTCATGGTGCCTCCCCAGCTCCTCACTCCCATACGACCTGCGGAAACGGGCGGGCCGTAGGGTCGAAGGGCCTTTCCGTCGGCGGGCCTCAGGACGGGTCCGCGGGGGTGGGCCGGCGCGGTCGGTGGACGAACTTGGCGACCTCGACGGCGATGTACGCGATCACGGCGACGGCCGCGACCCGCGCCCACGCGGCGAGGTCCATGGGGGCGGAGCCGAACAGGTCGTTCAGCGGCGGCGCGTAGGTGTAGATCAGCTGGACGCCGATGAGGGCGAGGGCTCCGACCGCGACCCACGGGTTGCGGCGGACGCCGCGCCACAGCAGCGGCCGGTCCAGCGACAGGCAGTTGAACATGTAGGCCAGCAGGGTCATGGCGAACACGTTGACCACGACCGTGCGGGCGGTTTCGAGGGAGGCGCCGCCCGCCTGCTCCCAGTGCAGCAGGGTGAACGCGCCCGCGAGCAGGATCGCCGACACCAGCAGGATCCGCGCCACCAGGGCGCCCGTGATCAGCGGGAGGGACGGGTCGCGGGGCGGGCGCCGCATGACCGCCTCGTCGCGGGGCTCGACGGCGAACGGCAGGCCGAGGATCAGCACGGCGGTCATGTTCAGCCACAGCACCTGCAGCGGCAGGATCGGCAGGTCGGCGCCGGTGAGGATCGCGGCCGTCAGGATCGCGCCGAGACCGACGTTGGCGGGCAGCGCCCAGACGATGAACTTGACCAGGTTGTCGAACACGCCGCGGCCCTGCTCGACGGCGGTCTCGATGGAGGCGAAGTCGTCGTCGGTGAGCACCATGTCGGCGGCCTCCTTGGCGGCCTCGGTGCCGCCCCGTCCCATCGCGACGCCGATGTCGGCCTGTTTGAGGGCGGGGGCGTCGTTGACGCCGTCGCCGGTCATGGCGATCACGTGCGCGCGGCGCTGCAGGGCGCGGACCAGGCGCAGCTTCTGGTCGGGGGAGACGCGGGCGAAGACGGCGGTGCGTTCGGCCGCGTCCGGCAGGTCCTCGTCGGGGCAGGCGGCGAGCTCGGCGCCGGTCATGACGGGGCCCTCGAGGCCGATGCGGGCGCCGACGGCGCGGGCGGTGGCGGCATGGTCGCCCGTGATCATCTTGACCTGGATGCCGGCGTCCCGGCAGGCCCGCACGGCGTCGGCGGCGGTGGGACGCGGCGGGTCGTGCATGGCCTGCAGGCCGAGGAACGTCAGCGGGGGGAGCCCGGTGAGGGCGTCGGTGCCCGGGGCGGCGTCGGCCCGGGCGAAGGCGAGCACCCGGAGCCCCCGCCGGGCGAACGTTTCGGCCTGGTCGGCGACGGCCGCAGGGTCGAGGGGGCCGGGTGCGCCGTCGGGGCCCGCCTGCGTGTCGCACAGGGCGAGCACGCGTTCCACCGAGCCCTTGACGTAAATCGTCCCGTCTTGGTGGAGCGTGGCCATGTACTGGCGTTCGGACGCGAACGGGATCGTGTGCAGCCGCGCGGGGACCGGCTCGATGCCTGCCTTGGCGGCGCTGGCGAGCAGGGCGGCCTCGGTGGGGTCCCCGGCCGCCTCCCAGCCGGCGCCGGTGTGCACGAGACGGGCGTCGTTGCAGGCCAGCCCGGCGGTCAGGCAGGCGAGCAGGGCCGGGTGGGCGGCGACGTCCACCGGGCGCCCGTCCGCCCGCACGTCGCCGACGGGCGCGTAGCCGGTGCCGGTCACCTGGTAGACGCGGCCGCCCGCGGCGACCGCGGTGACGGTCATCTGGTTCTCGGTGAGCGTGCCGGTCTTGTCGGTGCAGATCACGGTGGTGCTGCCGAGCGTCTCGACGGCGGGCAGGTGCCGCACGATCGCGCCGTGCCGCACCATCCGCGCCACGCCGATCGCCAAGGTGATGGTGACGACGGCGGGCAGCCCTTCGGGGATCGCGCCGACGGCCAGCGCGACCGCCGCCGTGAGCATCTCGCCGGCGGGCAGGCCGCGCGCCAGCCCGATCCCGAAGGTCACCGCCGCCAGCCCCAGGACGGCCGCCGTGACGAGCCTGCTGAAATGGGCGATCTTGCGGGTGAGCGGGGTCTGCACGGGGGTGGCGGCGCCGACCATGCGGTGGATGCCGCCGATCGCGGTGTCGGCCCCGGTCGCCACGACCAGGCCGGCGCCCCGCCCGGCCGTCACCAGGGTGCCCGAGTACGCCATGTTGCGGCGGTCGGCGAGCCCCGCCCGGGACCGCTGCGTCCGGGTCTCCTTCACGACCGGGACCGACTCGCCGGTCAGCGCGGACTCGTCCACCGCCAGCTCCTCGACGCGCACCAGGCGCAGGTCGGCGGGCACCTTGTCGCCCGCGGCGAGCGCGACCAGGTCGCCCCGCACCAGCCCGGTGGCGGGCACGCGGACGGGCACGCCGTCGCGGACGACCGTGGCGGAGGTCTGCGTCAGCGCGGCCAGCGCCGCCAGCGCCTTCTCTGCTCGCGACTCCTGCGCGAAACCGACGGCGGCGTTGACGACCACCACGGCGAGGATCACGGCCGCGTCGACCCGCTCGCCCAGGACGGCGGTGACGACGGCCGACGCCATCAGGACGTAGATCAGCGGACTGTGGAACTGCGCCAGCAGGCGCCGCAGCGGCCCGCGCCGCCCCGTCTCCGGCAGCGCGTTGGGACCGTGGCGCTCCAGGCGCGCGGCCGCCTCCTCACCGGACAGGCCGCGGGCGGCATCGGTGCCGAGCGCGAGCGCCACCTCCTCGACGGGTCGGAGGTAGGCCTCGGTGCGCCGGCCGGCGGTCGTGGCCGGCGTCATGCGGCGCCGCCGAGGACCCGGACGATCGGCCGCCTGACCGACGCGACGACGGAGCCTCGGAACGGCCCGGTCAACAGAACCCGGATCCACGGCCATTCCGACGCGTCGTCCCCGTCCGTCCGCCGATCGGGAGCGGTCGGCGCGATGGCGCGTTCCGTGTTCATGGGGCACCTCCCGTCGTGTTGAGCATGCGACCACCGCCCTGCGGGCCAGCAGGGCCGAAGGTCCCGAGCCCCGAGGACCGCCGCCCGCACGGCGGTTGTTCCCCGCGACCCGGCCGCAAGTCGGGGAGGACCGCGGCGTGGGGTCGGCGGCGGGAGTCCCAAGACCCGGTGAGATCCCTGCGGCGACAGGCATGAACACGCCTAGGACGCCGCGGCCTCGCCTGCCACGCACCGCCGACAACGGCTGCCCGGTTGTCGAGATCGCCGCCTCGAGGCGTCGGCGCCCGGCCGCGGGCGTCGCGCACGTGATCTGATCGATCTGGCCGCCGTCCGGCCGGTCGCGCGGGTCCTGCGACGCCACGCCCGTCGCGGGCCCTCACCGGTTCACTCGGCGGCGAACGGGTATCGGGTCGTCCGGCGGAGTAGGTGCCGCGGCGCGGGGGAATCAAGATCCTAAACTCGGGCATCGGTGCCACCGACGGGAGATCGTGACGAAGTGACCGCAGAGGGCCGCTCCGGCGAGGAACGGGCGAGACTCGTGCTGCCCCAGCTGCAGCTCGATGACCTGCTGGCCGAGCTGCAGACGCGGCTGGAGGCCGCGCGCGCCACCCGCGACCGGGTGCACGCCCTGCTGGAGGCGGTCGTCTCCGTCGGCAGCGAGCTGGACCTGGAGTCCGTGCTGCGCCGGATCGTCGAGGCCGCCACGGCGCTGGTCGACGCCCGCTACGGCGCCCTCGGCGTGATCGGCGAGGAGGGCGAACGGCTGGTCCAGTTCGTCACCGTCGGCGTCTCCGACGAGGAGATCAAGGCGATCGGGCACTGGCCGCGCGGGCACGGCGTCCTCGGCCTGCTCATCAAGGAGCCCCACGCGCTGCGACTGGCGGACCTGAGCGAGCACCCCGAGTCCTACGGGGTTCCCCCGCACCATCCGCCGATGCGCACGTTCCTGGGCGTGCCGATCCGGGTCCGGGACGAGGTGTTCGGGAACCTGTATCTGACCGAGAAGGCGGGCGGGGCGCAGTTCGACGAGGACGACGAGGCGGTGGTGACGGCGCTGGCCACGGCCGCCGGGGTGGCGATCGAGAACGCCCGCCTGTACGAGGAGACCCGGCGCCGGGAGCGCTGGCTGAAGGCGTCGGCGGAGGTGTCCACGGCGCTGTTGTCGGGCACGGACCCGCGCGACGTGACCGACCTGGTCGCCCGCCGCGCCCGCGAGATCGCCGACGCCGACCTGGCCGTGCTGGCGCTGGCCGACGAGACCTCGGGGCGGCTGGTGGTCGAGGCCGCCGACGGCGTGCACGCCGCCGAACTGCGCGGTCTGACCGTCCCGCTGGAGGAGACCCCCGCCGGGAACGTGTTCCGCACCAGTACGCCGGTGCGGCTGGAGGACGGCCGGGCGGCGACGGACGGCATCGATCTGCCGCCCGAGCTGGAGATCGGCCCGCTGCTGATCGTCCCCCTGGGGTCCGGGGACTCGGCCCGCGGGGTGATCGCGCTGGTCAATGCGCCCGGCGCCGTAGTGTTCAGCGATGCCACCCAGCGGTTGCTGGAGGCGTTCGCGGGGCAGGCGGCGGTGGCGTTGGAGCTGGCCGACCGGCGCCGCGACGCCGAGCGCC
>PVNI01000015.1 GCA_003001795.1 Actinomadura viridilutea
CTCAACGTCGAGGTCCTCTCCAGCGACGGCATGTCCATCGAGATGCGCGACACCGACGAGGACGTCTTCCGCGCCGCGGAGGAGCTCGGCATCGATCTGACCCGGCGCCCCAACGAAGGCGCCGTGAACGCCGACGGGAGCTGAGCGACCACAGGCCGGCCCGAGAACCGTCGCTCGTGAGAGCCGGGCGGGGCTCGGGCCGGCGCCCCTTCGGGTGAACCCGGAGGAGGCACGATCACGGCGGAACCCAAGGGAGGTGTGGTCCATGGCCGTCGCCGCGCGCGACTTCGAGGCCGACCACACCTCCCGAGCCGCCTTCTCAGCGGCGGCACCTCCGCGCAACGTTCCCACTGCAGAGTCCGATTTCTCGGACGTCCTCTTCTCGGACGTGCTCTACGGCTGCGACTGAGACGAGTACTTCGACGACATCAGCCGCCCGGCGCGGGCCGGGTCGATCGTGTCGGCGGTCTCCCCCGACGCCTACCGGTAGCCGTCGCGGCCGCGGATGCGCTGGTCGCCGCCGGAGCAGAACGCCCAGCCGCCGTCGCGCGGCGACGGGCCGTTGACGTTGGCATCGCACCATGTCGAAGGGCTGATGCCCGCTCGTATCGTCCGAGTCGATCGCGGCCACTGTGACGCGGTCACCTTGGACGGGCCCGTGCGCGCCGACACCTCGGGGCGGCCGGGCTGCGGACGGGAGACCGGGCCGCGCCGCGGCCCGTCCACAGCCCCCTGATCACAGCCCCTGATCACAAACCTGCTGCCGCGTCGTACGGCGATCGTGCGGTCGTCGGCGTCCGGCTGCTCGCAGGTGCCGACCACCGACGTGACACCGTCACCGTGTCCCCGGCCGTCCCGGTCGCCCTGGGACGCCTCGAGCGGATGCCGACGTGCGGCGCGCGGCCCGTGGCGTGTCGATGGAACGGCGGACATCGAGGCGGAGGCGACGGCGGCCGCACTGCCCGTCACAGGGGCGCGGCACGGCCTCCTGAGGGGTGAGGCCCTCGGCGCCGCCATCTCCCCCGCGACTGCGCGCAGTGGGCCGCCCGTCCGGGACGCGCGGCTTGAGTGCGCGAGCCCACCGGTCGTCAGCTCCGCGATCCCCTGCGGCGGGCAAGGAAGCCGTCACGGACACCTAGCAGACGGCCACGGGCCTGGCGGACGCATCAGCCGGCGGCAGGGTGTTTCACCAGCTGATCGCGGCTGCGACCGGCAGGTGGTCGCTGCCGGTGGGAGGCAGCACCCACGAGCTGCGCGGCTCCACGCCTTTGACCAGGATCTGGTCGAGCCGCACCACCGGGAACCTCGCGGGCCAACTGAAGCCGAAGCCGTCCCCCGCCGCGACCTGGGCCGACCGCAGCCGCGACGTGAGAGCGGCGAACGCGCGGTCGTCCACCGTGCCGTTCAGGTCGCCGAGCAGCACCACCCGCTTGATCCGCTCGGCGGCGACGGCCTCCCCAAGCGCCTGCGCGCCCCTGTCCCGATGGACCGTCCAAAAGCCCGCCCTGGGATTCACCCGTGCGGACCCCAGGTGGGCCACATACACCGCCAGAGGCCCGTGGTCCGTGGCCACCGTGGCGCGCAGCGCCCGGTTGTAGCGCATCTTCTCCTCGATCGGCTTGGTGGCGGCCAGCGGCCCGTAGTCCATCTGAATGTCGACCGGCCGGATCTCCGACAACGGCAGCTTGCTCCACAGCCCGACCGTGCCCTGCACCGTGTGGTACGGGTACGCCTCGGCCAGCGCCTGCTCGTATGTCCCCCTGTCCTCCTGGGTCAGCTCCTCGAGCGCCAGCACGTCCGCACCGGAGGCGGCGAGGGCGCGGGCGGTGCCGACCGGGTCGGGGTTGCCGTCGCGGACGTTGTGACTGGCCACGGTGAGGTCGCCGCCCGGTCGGGACTTGTCGCCGAGCAGCGCGCCGAACAGGTGCAGCCACACGGTGACCGGCAGCAGCAGCGCGGCCACCGCGGAGGCGGAGCGGCGCCACAGCGCCCCGCCCAGCAGCACCGGAATGAACAGGCCGAACCACGGCAGGAAGGTCTCCACCAGGCTGCCGAGGTTCCCGACCCGGTTCGGGATCATCCCGTGCAGCAGCATGAGCAGGCCCAGCAGCAGCGCCAGCACCGCCAAGATCACGCCGCGTTCCCACGGCCCCGGCCGCATGACCAGGCGCATCGCCCGGCGGACGCTTTTCGCGCGCCGACCGCCGGAGCCGGTGTCCGGTCGGCCGACGCGCGCCGATTCGATGTCCTCTGTGTCCGCCTTCGCCATCGTTCGCCCCCGCTTGCTCGTGGTCACTGTCGCATCCTCGGATCCTGGGTGGGGTCGGCGTACATGCGCGGGCAACCGCGTTCGACCGCACCGGCGCGCAGTTCGTAGTGCCAGGGCTCGTTCTTGTAGATCTGGCACAGCCCGTACTGGGCGCCGTGTCTGGACAGCCACGCGGTGGCATCGGAAGGCCCGATGTCGACCGCGTCCCCCGACACGTGGGGGGAGGTGTCCGGGGTGGCCACCCATCGTGCGGCCTCTTCCTTAGACCCGTACTTGGCGATCGCTTCGCGCAGCAGCCGTGCCTGGTATTCCGGGGAGCGCCAGCCGCTGTTGACGTAGAACTGGACTCCGTCGTCCGCCGCGTCCGCCGCGGCGCGGCGGAGGGCCTCGAGCAGAGCCGGATCAAGGTTGGCCACGGCCGGAAACTCGTCGTCGAAGACCGTCACGCCGTCGGGGACGGCCCCGGCGGCCGGGCCGGACGCGCTGCCGCGCCCGGTGCGAGGGGCCTTCGAGGGCGGGGCCGCCGAAGCCGACGAGGACGGGGCCGGCGAGGACGGGGCCGGGGAGAAGGACTGCACTAGAGGCGGCTGCGACGCCGCTGAGGAGACCCCCGCCCAGTAGCCGAGGGCCGCGGCCACTGCCAAGGCGGCCGTGAGGCCGACGACGAGGAGCCAATGTCTCCGGCGGGTCGTCGTTCGTGCCGGTGATCGGGTTTGAGCCATGCCGCCACTCAAGGCGACGCGGTGTTGCCGGGGCGTATGCGGATTTCCATACGCTGGCGATATGCGCCGGCACGTACCATCCGGTGCATGCGTGTGCTGATAGTCGAGGACGAGCCGTACCTGGCGGAAGCCGTCCGCGACGGCCTGCGCCTGGAAGCGATCGCGGCCGACATCGCGGGCGACGGCGACACCGCCCTGGAGCTGCTCGACGTCAACACCTACGACATCGCCGTCCTCGACCGCGACATCCCCGGCCCTTCCGGCGACGAGATCGCGAAGCGCATCGTCGCGTCCGGCAGCGGCATGCCGATCCTCATGCTCACCGCCGCCGACCGGATCGACGACAAGGCGTCGGGGTTCGAGCTGGGCGCCGACGACTACCTCACCAAACCGTTCGACCTTCGCGAGCTCGTCCTGCGGCTGCGGGCGCTGGACCGCCGGCGCGCGCACGTCCGGCCCCCGGTCCGCGAGATCGCGGGCCTGCGGCTGGACCCCTTCCGCCGGGAGGTCTTCCGCGACGGACGCTACATCCCGCTCACCCGCAAGCAGTTCGCGGTGCTGGAAATGCTCGTCGCCGCCGAAGGCGGTGTCGTCAGCGCCGAAGAGCTGCTGGAACGGGCCTGGGACGCCAACGCCGACCCGTTCACCAACGCCGTCCGCATCACCGTCTCCGCCTTGCGCAAACGCCTCGGCGAACCCTGGCTGATCGCCACGGTGCCGGGCGTCGGCTACCGGATCGACACGAGCCGGACACCGGCGCGGACCCCGCCCGCCCCAGCAGAGCCCATGGATAGTGCCCATGGATAGAGCCCATGGATGACGTCATGACCAGACGCCCAGGCCTGAGCGCCCGGCTGAAACTCACCCTCAGCTACGCCGGCTTCCTCCTCCTCGCCGGCGTCCTCCTGATGGCCGTGCTATGGGTGTTCGTGCTGCGCCACCTGCCCGACGAGGACCCCGAGAACATCCGCAGACGCTTCGGCGCCACCGTGATCATCGTGAGCGCCGACCGCAGCGAAATGGTGCGCGGCTTCGCCCCCGCCGCGGCCGCGGTGCTGCTGTTCCTCCTGGTGTTCGGCCTCCTGGGAGGATGGATCCTCGCAGGGCGGATGCTCGCGCCGCTCACCCGGATCGCGGACGCGGCGCGGAAGGCCTCCGAAGGATCGCTGTCCCACCGCATCCGGCTGCGGGGCCGCAGAGACGAGTTCCGCGAACTCGCCGACGTGTTCGACACCATGCTCGGGCAACTCGAGTCCCACGTCGCCGAGCAGCGGAGGTTCGCCGCGAACGCCTCCCACGAGCTGCGCACGCCGCTGGCCGTCTCCAAGACCCTCCTCGACGCCGCCCGCAACGCCCCGCCGCGGGACCAGGGCGAGCTCATCGAACGCCTCCACGCGGTCAACACGCGGGCGATCGACCTCACCGAGGCGCTTCTGCTGCTCAGCCGCGCCGACCGCAAGAACTTCACCCGCGAGGCGGTCGACCTGTCCCTCCTCGCCGAGGAAGCCGTCGAGACGCTGCTCCCCCTCGCCGAACAGCGCGACGTGACGCTCGAGGTCACCGGGGAGATGGCGGAGACGTCCGGCTCCCCCGAGCTTTTGTTGCGGCTGGTGACCAATCTCGTGCAGAACGCCATCGTCCACAACGTCCCCGCCGGCGGCACCGCGACCGTCCAGACCGGGACGCGGCACGACGTGAGCGTGCTGCGGGTCGAGAACACCGGTCGGCCGGTCCCGCCGGACCTGCTGCCGACCCTCACCGAACCCTTCCAACGCGGGACGCAACGCACACGCGCCGACGAGCATGCCGGAGTCGGCCTGGGGTTGGCGATCGTGCACAGCGTCGTCCGGGCGCATGACGGGACCCTCGACCTCGCGCCCCGCGAAGGCGGCGGTCTCGTCGCCACGGTCCGACTTCCTCGAGCGCACGCCAGGACGTCCCAGCAGGCGGCGTCTCAGCGGGCATCGTCCACCAGCGAAGCCGACCGGACACGTTGACGGACGTCGCGACGGTCGGGCCCGCACGGCAGACCTCGCCGGTGACACAGCGCCAGTCACTTTGACGCACGAGCAGTCCGGCCCGGCCGACCTGGTGCGTGAGCCGATGCCCATCGACCAACGCACCGTCAAGGCGCTGACGCGCGCGGGAGCATCGGTGCTCAGCTCAGATAGCGCAGCCACAGGTAGGGGACGACCAACGCGATGGTGATCACGGTGACGACCAGGCCGTAGCGGGTGAAGGTCCAGAAGCTGATGGGCGCGCCGTTGCGGGCGGCGATGCCCAGCACCACCACGTTGGCGCTGGCCCCGATGGCGGTGGCGTTGCCTCCCAGGTCGGCGCCGAAGGCCATGGCCCACCACAGCACCTGCGGGTCGCCTCCCGCGCCTGTGACGGTGTCGGCGAGGTCGGAGACGATCGGGCTCATGGTGGCCACGAAGGGGATGTTGTCGATGACGGCCGACAGTCCTGCCGAGCCCCACAGCAGCACCATGGCGGCAAGCCCCAGACGCCCTTCGGTGGCCTCGGCGGCCGCTTTGGAGACGGCGTCGATGACGCCCGCCTCGACCAGGCTGCCGACCATCACGAACAGTCCGGCGAAGAACACCAGAGTGGGCCATTCGACCTCCTCCAGCGCCTGTTGTGTGGTGACCCTGGTGACCACCACCAGCAGCCCCGCCCCCAGCAGCGCCACGACGGAGGGCTCATAGTGCAGCACGGGGTGCAGCACGAACGCCGCGACCACCAGGCCCAGCACGGTCAACGCCTGGATGAGCATCTTGCGGTCGGTGATGGCCTCCCGCGCCTCCAGCGACATCACCGCGGCGACCCGGTCGGGGTCGTAGGTGAAGGCGCGCCGGAACAGCCACCGGCACAGCAGGCAGAACACCACCATCAGCACCACGGCCATCGGCGCCATGTGGATGAGGAAGTCGTTGAAGGTCAGGTCGGCGCGGCTGGCGATGATGATGTTGGGCGGGTCGCCGACCAGCGTGGCCGCCCCGCCGATGTTGGAGGCCATCACCTCGGCCAGCAGGTACGGCACGACGTTCAGCGCCAGGCGTTCGCAGACCAGGAAGGTGACCGGGGCGATGAGCAGCACGGTGGTGACGTTGTCCAGCAGCGCCGAC
Source organism: Actinomadura viridilutea (assembly GCA_003001795.1). GTDB lineage: Bacteria > Actinomycetota > Actinomycetes > Streptosporangiales > Streptosporangiaceae > Spirillospora > Spirillospora viridilutea. The sequence continues at coordinate 6,120 of PVNI01000015.1, forward strand.
ACCGCCGCGGTGATCACCGCGAGCATGACCATCAGCCGGTAGGGCCTGCCGCGCGCCTTCTTGGCCGCCCAGATCGCCAGGAACTCGAACACGCCGGTCTGCCGCAGCACCGAAACGATCACCATCATGCCGAGCAGCAGGAAGACGACGTTCCAGTCGATGCCGGTCTGCTCGGAGAAGAACGCCTTCTGCGCGTCGGTGATGTGCAGCGCCAGCATCAGCGCGGCGCCGCCGAGCGCGACCTTGGTCCGGTGGATCTTGTCTGTCGCGATCAGCGCGTAGGCGGCGACGAAGATGACGATCGCGGCAGTGGCGAGCACGAGGCGGCCTCCCGGAAGAACGGTGGAAACGGCGGGCGGCTGCAGGTGAAACCGCCCGCGAAGCGGTCACCGGCAGGCAGGTCGTTCGGAGGAAGGGGACGGTGCGCCGACAGGTCACGGAGGCGGACGGCCGGTGCCGCCGGACGCGGTGAGCTCGTCCAGGCGCCGCTCCAGCGCGGCGATCCGGTCGTCGACCGACCGCTCGTGCAGGAGCTGGGCGAGCTGGTCGGCCTCATCGCGGTCCAGGACGATGCTGTGCGCGGGCCTGTCGGGATCCGCTCCCTGGTCGGGATCGACGGGCGACGCGGGACCGTAGACGTACAGGGTCCGCTCCCCGCGGGTGTCGATGAACAGGGCGAGCCGCTTCCCGCGGCGGGTCAGTATGTGGTACAGAGTGCCGCTGCCCGGCACGGTGGTGGGAGTGACGTGCATCGTGGTCACCTCCGCTGGCGTGTGCGGGTGTCGGAGACATGCCCGGATTCGTTCTCGGCATCGGCGCCGGGTTCGGGATCGCCGTATTCCCCGTGCCAGTAGGCCAGGCGGCCGCGGCGGCCGACGGCGCGCAGGCGGCGCTCGGTGGCCTGGCGGGTTGCGCTCGTGGTCACGATGAGCAGTTCGTCCCCCTCCAACAGCACGGTGGTCGGGCCGGGGACCAGGGCGGTGCCGTCACGGATGATCAGGTTGATCACGGCCGGCGGGGGCAGCCGCAGCTCGGAGATCTCCACGCCGTGCAACCGGGAGCCGGGCGGGATGGTCAGGGTCAGCAGTTCGGCGCCCAGCACGTCCAAAGGCGCGGCCTCGACCTGCAGTTCGCGGGCCTGGTCGGGACGGATCAGCCCCAGCAGCCGCGCCGTCGGCGCCAGGCTGGGCCCCTGGATGAGGGTGAACACCACGACCAGCAGGAACACGATGTGCAGCAGGTCCCGGGCGCCGGGGACGCCGGCGACGACGGGGAAGGTGGTCAGCACGATCGGCACGGCGCCGCGCAGCCCCGCCCAGGAGATGAACGCCTGCTCCCGCCAGGGCACGCGGAACGGCACCAGGCAGACCAGCACCGAGATCGGCCGCGCGGCCAGCAGCAGGATCAGGCCCACCACGAGGGCCGCTCCGATCGCCGCCGGCAGCTCGCTCGGGGTGACCAGCAGGCCCAGCATCACGAACAGGGCGATCTGGGCGAGCCAGCCCAGGCCCTCGGCGAACGAGCGGGTGGCCGCGCGGTGCGGCAGCCGGCAGTTGCCCATTACCAGGCCGGCCAGGTAGGAGGCGATGATCCCGCTGGCCCCCGCGGCGCCGGCGGCGGCGAACGCGATGATGCCGAACCCGACGATCGCCAGCGGATACAGCCCGGTCGCCGGCAGCGCGATCCGCCGCAGCGCGCTGACCCCCACGCGCGCGACCACCAGCCCGATCACGGCGCCGACGGCCAACTGGTACAGCAGGTTGCCCACCACATGGACGGGGTCGAACGTCTCGGTGGCGGCGCTGCTGAACACCAGCACCAAAATGATGGTCGGCGCGTCGTTGAAGCCCGACTCGGCCTCCACCAGGCCGGTGACCTTGGACGGAAGCGGCACGGAGCGCAGCACGGCGAACACCGCAGCGGCGTCCGTCGACGACACGATCGCACCCAGCAGCAGCGCCAGCTGCCAGTCCAAGCCCAGCAGGAAATGCGCTCCGGCGCCGGTGACCACGACCGAGACGCCCACCCCCACGGTCGCCAGCACCCCGGCCGGGGCCAGCAGGCGCCGCACGTCGGACCACGACGTGGTCAGTCCGCCCTCGATCAGGATGAAGGCCAGCGCGGTCGTCCCCAGCGCCTGGGCCAGCTGCGCGTTGTCGAAGTCCAGACCGAGCCCGTCCTCGCCCACGATGACCCCGACGGCGAGGAACAGCAGCAGGCTGGGCAGCCCGACCCGGTGCGCCAGGCGGGCGGCGGCGATGCTGGCCAACAGGACCGCCCCGCCGAACAGCAGCGCCACGTACAGCTGCGACAGGGTCATCGCACCGCTCCCCGGCCCTCGACGGTCCCGATGCGGTGTGCCGTGACCCGCGAAGCGGCGCCCGCGACGTCCCACGGACCCGGCGGCGGGCACAGGGCACGAGCGGCGCGCGGACCGACCGGCGCGGCGGCCCGGGACGGGCGGCGTCGGCGATGGACGCGGGGGAAGTCGATCACGGGGGCGTCCGGCGCGGCGGTCCGTCCACGGTGCCTCATGCCGACCCCCCGGACGGACGCTACGAGCCGTCCGTGCCGCCGACCGCGGAGGCGGCCCGGACGGCCCAGTGGTGCAGGCTGTGCAGTGGAACGTCGGCCTGGACGATCTGGATCAGCGACACCGCCAGCCCCCACTGCTCGAGTTCCCGCCGGTGCCCGTCGTCCTCGACGCCGGGCACCGGGGCACCGCCGCCGGCGGCGACCACCCCGGTCAGCTGCGTCAGGTCCCGCCGGGCGATGTGACGGCGCACCTGGCTCTCCACGATGACACCGGCCGTGGCACCGGCCGCCCCGGGCGCCTCCGCCGCCCGCGCCGCATAGCGGTCCGGGTCGACGACCGACACCACAGCCATGATCTTCAACCGCAGGATCACCCCGTCGCGGGTGAGGGCCTGCGTCCACATCTCCAGCGGGGCCATCCGCAGCCCCACGCGCTCCCATCGGTCGATTCCCGGGAGCACCCGCACCAGGCCGGGACCTCGCACCTGCGGGGCACCGCCCAGACGCCAGACCACAAGGCGCTGATGCCCGGGGACCACCCGCACCGTCGCCGCCATCACGATCACGGCCGCGGCCACGGCCGCCACGATCAAGACCACGCCCGGCGGCGGTTCCGCGCCGAACGGCTCCGGCGACCGCGCGGCCGACCCGGCAAGGGCCGCACCGCCCGCCGCAAGGGCCCCGGTCATGTTCCCTCCTCCCCGCCCGGTCGATCACGTGCATGGGCATCGGTGACGCGCATGAGAGCGTGTCCGGCATTAATCCCCTCAGGTGTTCGCCGCGGTCGTGTCAGTCGACCAACGGTTGTCACGGGCGATCCGCACAGCCGCGGCCCTGTCGCCGCCGCTTCAGCCGGAAAGGGAGTGGCTCCAGCATAACTTCGGCGGTTCCACTGATCACTGATGCGCAGGCGTCCGCCGGCTGGGGGCAGCCGGTCGGCCTGCGCCTTTGCGGCGGTGGTCCGGGCGTGCGGCTGGTCGCGGTGTTCTGGGTCGAGTCGTGCTGCGGGTCCAGGGCGACCGTGCGGGCCGGGCCGCGGCGCGATCTTCTCGATGCCGGGCCACCGCGGCCGCCCGGACAGGGCGTCGCGCAGTGCCCGCAGCTCCACGCTGGACAGGCGGTCACGTGCCTGAAGCGGCATCGGCGACCTCCGTTGCGTCGATGGAATCCGATAATCCGTACACGATGGGCGCGACCAGCGCCCGCAACGCGGCGGGGGCCAGGCAGAGCCGGGCCAGGCCGCGGATGGTGGCGCGGGCCGGGTCAGGGGCGACGGTGACGCTGAGGCCGACCCGGGCGGCGAGCCAGCCCGGCAAGGAAGGCGGCAAGGCTCCGCCGCCGGTCAGCAGCACGCCCCGGGGACGGGCTTGCGCTCGCAGCCGAGGCGGCAGATCCTTGACCATCTGGTGCAGTTCGCCGACCAGCTGCAGGCGTACGTGGTCGGGCAGCCCGCCCTCGCAGGGGCCGGGACGGCGTTCGGCGACGTATTGAATGGAACGCGCGTGGCTGAGGCGCCCCTCGATGATCACTGCCATTTCCACGATGCCGGCGCCGATGTCCGCCACGAGCCGAGGCTGCGGATCGGTGACCGCCCATCCGGCGCCGAGCGCCGCGGCCAGCGGGGCCTCCAGGACGCGCACCGGGCACGCGGCCGCGGCGCGCACGGCGGCGACCGCCCGCCGCACGTCCATGTCGGTGGCCCCGACCGGTGACGCGAGCAGGACTTCACGCGGTGCGGGCAGGGCGCAGACGTCGGCCAGTGTCAGGCGGGCCAGCCGGGCGCAGCCTGGAAGGTCCACCACCATGCCGTGCCTGATGGGATGCCTCTCGGGCGGCACGTCCGCGCCGGCGTATTCGTCGGCGTATTCGTCGGCGCGCGGACGGAGGGCGTGGACCGCCGAGGGGCGGTCGATCATCACCTCATGGGCGGGCACGCTGGCCCGGACGCGGCTGCTGCCCAGGTCGATGGCGGCGCGCGGTCCGACCCGCGGGCTCGGCCGCGCATCGGACGGCGAACCGGTGGCCGGGGGCGGGACGAACGGCATGCAGATCACCTCGATCGGTGCCCACGGGGAACCGGCGGCCCGCGGGAGGCGCGCTCCCGCTGTCGGCGCCGACTCTCGGCGGGCCGTTGGGACTGGTCAGCAGCTGAGCGGCACACGGGTCAGCATTCGGTTCGCTGGTGGCGTTCCTGGCACGGCACGCAGCAGCGGGCAAAAGGCAAGATCTCCAGGCGGTCCGCGGGGATCTTCGTGCCGCAGTCCTGGCAGATCCCGTACGTGCCCGCGTCCAGCCGGGCCAGGGCCGCCTCGATGTCCTCCAAAGACCGACGCAGCCTGTCACCCCGCGCCACGGCGGCCTCGTCAGCGCGATTGCCGGCCTCGTACTCGGCGATGACCAGCTGCGCCGTCCGGGTGCGACGCTCATGCTCCAGCCGCTCGCGGGCCATCCGGGCGGCCGCGCCGCCCGGCTCGTAGCCGCTGGCCGCGCCGCGCGCGGCACCGCTCACCGTCATCGCGCATGACTCCCTTCGGCCCGGGCACGTGGCGTCACCAGCGGCTTGCGCGGGGTTTCGGGTCGCAGCCCCGACCACCGGTGACGCGGTCGGGCGTAAGACGGGCTGTTTTCGGGTTCTTCTTCACCATGGCCGTTTGCCACGGCCGCCACCATCGGGGCCGACACCCATTTGTCGGCGATAAGACCCTTATGTCCCACTTCACTGTCGGTGCAGGGCGGCCAGGTCCATGGATGCCGCACCGGATCGACTCTCACGGCCCACCGAGTGCACGATGGACGGTCATGGCTGCCGCCCCGCAACCGACCGCGATGAAGTGCCCGCACGCGAGCGACGGGGAGAAGAAGACGGCCGATAGGGGCTTTTGACGGGCGTTCTGGGGGGGACATGCCGATGGCCGCGGCGCTGCGGTCACCCCTTGGTGATCATTGAGCGTGGACGGGACCGCCCGATCGACGCGTTCACTGCCGCCGACGCGGCCGTTGACCACGCTGGGTCCGCCCAGACGAAGAGAAGCACGAGCGCTGTCCTGTGGGGAGCTCAGACATCGTGTAGCCGTAGGCCCCGATCCATCGCATACAGCTTGTGGCGGCCAACGTGGGCCGCCACAAGCTGGACGGCGACCGTCCGCGCAGCGGACCCCGGCTATCCGGCCAGATCACGGCCGGTCAGCGGCCGCGGCGGCGGTAGGTGCGCACGGACAACGGGACGAACACCGCCAGCAGCACGGCAGACCACAGCAGCACCGCCGTGACCGGGTGGGCCAGCGGCCATGCCAGGTCGTCTCCGGCGGGGGCGCCGGGGTTGCCGAACAGGTCGCGGCAGGCCGCGGTGATCGCGCTGACGGGGTTCCATTCGGCCAGCACGCGCAGCCAGGCGGGCATTCCGCCGGTCGGGACGAACGCGTTCGACAGCATCGAGAACGGCAGCACCAGGGGGACGAACTGGTCGGCGGTCCGCTCGTCGCGCACCACCAGGCCCAGGTAGCAGCCGACCCAGCTGACCGCGTGCCTCAGCAGGAGCAGCAGGGCGAACGCCTCGGCGGCCGCGGCCACGCCGTGGTGCGGCCGCCAGCCCACCAGCAGCCCGGCGCCGACCATGATGGCCAGGGCGAGCGGCCCGCTCACCAGCGTGTCCGCGCCGACCTGCCCGAACGGAACCGCCGAGCGGGCCATCGGCATGGAGCGGAACCTGTCCATGACGCCGCGCGAGGCGTCCGTGGCCGTCGCCATCATCACGGCCATCACCGAGGTGAACGTCACCATGGCGAACAGCCCGGGCATCAGGTACTCGCGGTAGTCGCCGCCGCCGGGCACCTGGATGGCGCTGCCGAACACGTAGCCGAACAGCACCACCAGGATCCCGGGAAAGATCAGCGCGGCGATGAGCTGGCCGGGTTCCTGACGCAACCTGCTCAACTCCCGGCCGACCAGCACCATGCCGTCGGCGAAGGCCCAGCGCAGCCGCCCGAGGGCCGAGGAGGGCGGAGCGGGGATCGTCGGCGCGGTCATCGCACGGCCTCCTTCACAGGCGCGGGCTCGTCGGCCGCCGCGCCGGTGGGGCGGCCGGTCAGGCTGAGGAACACTTCGTCCAGCGTCGGGCGGCGCAGGCTGACGTCGGCGGCGGCGATCCCTGCCCGGTCGAGCTCGCGCACGACGTCGGCCAGGCGCACCGTGCCGCCCGCCAGGCTGACGCCGAGGCGGGCGCCCTCGGAGCCCACGGAGGGTTCACCGCCCGTCAGACCGGCGAGGACGGATGCGGCGCGTCCCAGCTGCGCAGGATCCTGCAGAACGACGTCGAGGCGGTCGCCGAGACGGGCCTTGAGCGCGTCGGGGGTGCCGGTGGCGATGACACGGCCGTGGTCCACCACGGCGATGTCATCGGCCAGCTGGTCGGCTTCGTCGAGGTACTGCGTGGTCAGCAGAACGGTCGTGCCTTCGGCGACCAGCTCGCGGATGCTGTCCCAGATCTCACCGCGACTGCGCGGGTCCAGGCCGGTGGTCGGCTCGTCCAGGAACAGCACGGCGGGCCGCAGGAGCAGGCAGGTGATCAGGTCCAGGCGGCGCCGCATGCCGCCGGAGTAGCCGCTGACCTGCCGGTCGGCCGCCTCGGCCAGCCCATACCGCTCCAGCAGCTCGTCGGCCCGCCGGTGCGCCTCGCGGCGCGGCAGGTGGTACAGGCGGCCGAACATGCGCAGGTTGCCGCGGCCGGTCAGCTTCTCGTCCACGGCGGCGTACTGTCCGGCCAGCCCGATGCGCGCCCGCACCCGGTCGGCATCGCGCACGACGTCGTGCCCGGCGATGCGGGCCCGGCCCGCGTCCGGGTCCACCAGCGTCGCCAGGATCCTGATCAGTGTCGTCTTGCCCGCTCCGTTCGGGCCCAGCACCCCGCAGACCGTGCCCGCCGGGACGGCGAGGTCCAGTCCGCGCAGCGCCTCCGTCGCGCCGAAGCGTTTGCGCAGCCCTTCGGCCACAACGATCGGCTCGTCCATCACCACTCCAATTGGGTACACCGTACTCGGCAGCTCGATCAGACTAAGCAACTGGGTACGATGTACGCAACTGTGCGGATGCATACGTGAAGCAAGGCTCCGAGCTCCCCGAACTCGTCCCCACGCGTTTGCGCTGTTCGGGCGGTCCCACCCCAGCGATGAACGCCGCCTACGGTCGGCCGACACGACCGCGGACGCGTTGCCGCCGCACACGACGGTGGACGTATCGGCTGGAAGGAGCTGGGCGAGTTCGGAGAGCGATCGGCGGCATGGGTGTGGGGCCGGAGCTGTGGTGGGATCCCGTCGACCAGGGGGCGCAGCCCGGGCCTCCTCAGGTGTCGGCGCCTCGCACGCAGTCGACGCGTTCGGTGCGGGGCGGGGCGCCGCCGTCGGCGGGAGCCAAGGGCTGGGTGGCGCCCGTGTAGTGGGCGGTGTCACCAGGCTTGAGGTAACGCGGCAGACACGTCGACGTACGGCCATGTGACGTCGTGGAAGATCAAGCCTGCTCCAGTGCTGTGTCACTTCGCCGACCGGCCGACGCAGCAGGTGACGCTCGTCGGACGAATCCGGGGGTCGAATCCGACGGGTCGCTGCACGGGGTGGACTGGGGCGTGCTTCAACGGCAGGAAGGCCAGTCGTTGATGACTGCGATGTGGGGAGCGTGGCCTGGTAACGGACGACGGGCTTGTCATACACGCACGTAGGTGCCCCCGCACACCAGGGGCCGTCGCCGCTCCCCTGCGGATGTGTCGCGCCGGTCGCCGGACGCGCCCAGACCTATCGTTCGCGGCGTGGCCGCGTGATCCTCGCCCGCCCGCTACGACACGTCGGTGGGGAACTTGAGCCTGTCGACGGCGCTGCGCCTCTGCCGCTCCGGACGGCGGTCATAGCGTGCGGTCGTCGCCGGAGAGGCGTGCCCGACGAGCTGCTGGACGGTGGCCAGGTCGACTCCCTGGTCCAGCAGGTCGCCGATGAACGTGCGCCGGAAGTCGTGCGGGGTCATCGGCGGCAGTTTCGCCTCCCGCCGCCGCTTGACGACCGCGTTGCGCACGGCCGCGTCCGTCATGGGGCGATGCTGGATCGCCCCGGACTTGTGCACGGGCGTGAACATCGGCCCCGTCGTCCGTTCGCTGAGCGCCAGCCACTCGCCGAGCAGCACCGCCGCGCCCTCGTGGACGTACTCCATCCGCTCCTTGTCGCCCTTGCCGATGATGCGGAGCGAACGCTCCCCAGGGTCGTAGTGCTCGCGTCGCATCGCGGCGATCTCGGCACGGCGCGCGCCGGTGGTGTAGAGGACGGCCAGCAGCGCCGCGTCCCGCCGTCCGGCCGGGGAGGGGTCGTCGGCGCAGACCTTCAGCAGGGCGGCGAACTCGGCGGCGTGCACGCTCCGCCCGGCGGGCAGCCGCGTCCCCCTGAAGTTCTTGACGGCCTTGGCGCGCTGGTAGTCCTCGGTCGACATCTCCCCCAGCCGCCACGCGGTGTGCAGGACGCCGCGCAGCGCGGACAGATGCTGATTCCGGTAGGCGGGTGACCAGGGGCGTTGCTCGCCGTCCGGCCCGGGGGACGTCTGCTGGGCGATCAGCGAGCGCAGCGCCGCGGTGTGCTCGGCCCGCAGCATCGCCCACGGAAACGTCTCCGCGGGCGCGGGCCCGGGCTCCCTGCCCGAAGCGGTATGGAACAGCGCCGCCAGCCGGTGCAGGCATGCGCTCATGGCCCGGCGCGATCGCGGACTCTCCAAGGACGCCACATACACCAGGAACGGATTGCGCCCCGCGTCCGCCACGGCGGGCTGCCGGGGCACCGCTACGGTGATCGCACCCTCCTCCACGGGTGATCACCTTAACGACTCCCCCACCTGCGGCACGCGCTGCCGCATCGGCCGTGAGCGCAACATCTCCACCTGATCGTCCCGGCTCGGAGCAAGACCGAGACCGCCACGGCGCCCGGCGTCGCCGCCGGTTTCTGGATCGGCATGTCCGCCAGGAGGAGGCTTGATCTCGTCTGTCCGGGGCGCCCTGGGCTTCCGCCAGACCGGCAGGTGCTCGCCGGCCGGCCGCGTGTACGCGGGGTCGCAGCGCCGACGGTCGGTACAGCCTCAGGAGGATCAAGCCGTCCTGGATCACCCTCGGCGCGGCCCGATCCCATACCGGACCGCGTAGGCCGCGGCGCCGACGGCGAGTACCGCGGCCCCGGCCAGCACGGATGACGCCGGAAGGGTGAACGCCATCAGCAGACATCCGGCGACTCCCGCCATGGGTATCGCCCGCGCCGGTCGCCCCTCGTCCGGCCGCAGCGTCCAGGCCGAGGCGTTGGCGATGGCGTAGTACACCAGCACCCCGAACGAGGAGAACCCGATGGCGCCGCGCAGGTCGGCGGTCGCCGCCAGCACCGCGACGGCCACGCCGACGGCCAGCTCCGCCCGATGGGGCACACCGGTTCGCGGGTGGACGGCGGCGAGCACGCCGGGCAGGTGACGGTCGCGGGCCATCGCCAACACGGTCCGCGAAACACCGAGGAGCAACGCCACCAGCGAGCCCAGTGCCGCGACCGCCGCACCGGCGCGCACCACCGGAGCCAGGCCGCCCGCCCCGGCCGCCTGCACCGCGTCGGCCAGCGGAGCGGTCGCGTCCGCCAGACCGCCGCTGCCCAGCACGCTGAGCGCGGCCACCGCGACCGCCGCGTAGGCGGCGAGCGCGATGCCCAGCGCGATCGGTATGGCGCGGGGGATGGTCCGGGCCGGGTCGCGTACCTCCTCGCCCAGCGTCGCGATGCGCGCGTACCCGGCGAAGGCGAAGAACAGCAGGCCCGCCGCCTGCAGGACGCCGCCGAACGTCGCGTCGGCGCCGATGTCGAGCCGCGCGGCGTCGGCTTCACCCGACACCAGCGTGGCGATCACCACGGCGGCCAGGACCGCCAGAACCCCCGCGACGATCACGCGCGTGAGCCGGGCGGTCTTCTGGATGCCGGCGTAGTTGACCGCCGTCACCCCCACCACCGCGGCGACCGCGACCGCCTGCGCGTATGCCGGCCACACGTACGCCCCGACGGTGAGCGCCATCGCCGCACAGGAGGCGGTCTTGCCGACGACGAATCCCCAGCCGGCCAGGTATCCCCAGAAGTCGCCCAGCCGCCGGCGGCCGTAGACGTACGTTCCGCCCGAGGCCGGATAAAGCGCGGCCAGCCGTGCCGAGGATGCCGCGTTGCAGTACGCGACCACCGCCGCAACGCACAGTGCGAGCAGCAGACCGGACCCCGCCGCGCGCGCCGCCGGGGCCGGTGCCGCGAAGATGCCCGCGCCGACCATCGCCCCCAGGCCGATCACGACGGCGTCGAACACCCCCAGTCGGCGTCGCAGCCCTTGGGATGCCTCGCTCCCGCCAGTCGGGGCGGCCGACGGACCACCCATGGCACGCTCCTCAGCGACACGGCCACGCGGCCACGAAAGCCATGTCGCTTCACGATATCCGGACGCGGTGACGCACCCGCCTCGGCATCCCCTGCGTTCATGTCGACGTTGCCGGCCGTTCAGGTTCAACGCTCTCGCGCATGCAGGAAAGCACGGAAGACGGGACAACCCAACGTAGATCGAATAAGGCGCAGCCACGTTGCGCGATGCGACTCAGGTCGGCGTCGGCCGCTCCGAGGCCGGGCCTTCGGCCCTGCAATCAACGTATGGGAGGCGGCGATTCCGGTTGCGGACGGCTCGTTCGGTGTTTCGCGCTCGCGGCCGCACTGCTCTCGTACGCTCGATCGGCAAGGCGTGAACGAGTCGTCGCCCCGGTGGCGACCACGGGTTACGGTGTCCGCCGACGTGCCCGGTGCCCTGGTCGGCGCGCGAGCACCGAAGCGGTCCCTGCCGCGCCCACCACAAACAAAACGGCAAGGAGTGCATACTCCCTGCCAGTTTCACTGTATAGCACACCGGGGGGCTTGCGGCAAGACCCCGGTCATGCCGCACAATCTCTGGCCGGAGCATCAACCCGCGCAATTCAGGGATTCGCGAAGTATGCGCGCCCGCGGGTGCACGTCGCCGAACAGCGCGGCGCAACCCACCGAAATGCGACCTCAACGAATAGGCGGTTCATGTTCGACGTAATCATCGCCGGGGGCGGACCGACCGGCTCGATGCTGGCCGGCGAGCTGCGGCTGCACGGTGTTCGCGTGCTCGTGCTCGAGAAGGAGGTGGAGCCGACCACATTCGTCCGCTCGCTCGGCCTGCACGTGCGCAGCATCGAAGTAATGGACCAGCGCGGTCTGCTGGACCGGTTCCTGGCGCACGGGCGGCGGTACCCGGTCGGCGCATACTTCGCCGGTATCAAGAAGACCCCGCCCGAACGGCTGGACACCGCGCACCCCTACACCCTCGGCATCCTGCAGCCCGTCACCGATCGCCTGCTGGCCGAGCGCGCCGCCGAGCTCGGCGCCGAGATCCGACGCGGCTGCGAGCTCGTCGGACTGACCCAGGACGAGCACGGAGTCACCGCGGAAGTCGCCGACGGCACGCGGCTGCGCTCGCGCTACCTCGTCGGCTGCGACGGCGGCCGCAGCACGGTGCGCAAACTGCTCGGCGTCGGCTTCCCCGGCGAACCCAGCAGGGTCGACACGCTGCTGGGCGAGGTCGAAGTGACGGCGGATCCGGCGACGATCGCCTCCGTCGTGGAGGAAGTCCGCAAGACGCAGCTGCGGTTCGGAGCCATGCCGTTGGCGGACGGGATCTACCGCATCGGCGTGCCCGCCGAGGGGGTGGCCGAGGACCGCGCGGTCCCGCCGACCCTCGAGGAGTTCAAGCGGCAGCTGCAGGTGGTCGCCGGCACCGACTTCGGCGTCCACTCGCCTCGCTGGCTCTCGCGGTTCGGCGACGCCACCCGGCTGGCCGACCGCTACCGGGTCGGCCGGGTGCTGCTGGCGGGCGACGCGGCGCACATCCACCCGCCGGTCGGCGGGCAGGGGCTCAACCTCGGCATCCAGGACGCGTTCAACCTCGGCTGGAAACTGGCCGCCGAAATCAACGGCTGGGCGCCGGAGGGACTGCTGGACACCTATGAGACCGAACGCCGCCCGGTGGCCGCCGATGTCCTGGACAACACCCGCGCGCAGATGGAGCTGATATCCACCGAGCCTGGGCCTCGGTCAGTGCGCCGCCTCCTGTCGGAACTGATGGCCTTCGAGGACGTGAACCGGTACCTGACCGAAAAGATCACTGCGATCGGGATCCGCTACGACTTCGGCGAGGGCCATGACCTGCTCGGTCGGCGGCTGCGGGACGTGACGCTCAAGCAGGGGCGCCTCTATGACCGGATGCACGGCGGCCGCGGGCTGCTGCTAGACCAGACCGGCAGGCTCTCGGTGGCGGGCTGGGCGGACCGGGTCGACCACGTCGTCGATGTCAGCGAGGAACTGGACGCGCCCGCGGTGCTGCTCCGGCCGGACGGCCACGTGGCGTGGGTCGGTGACGACCAGCAGGACCTGCTCGGCCATCTGCCGACCTGGTTCGGCGCCCCCGTCGACTGAGCACGCGGTCGCGGCCGCATGGAAGGGCGCGGAAAGTCATCGGCACCGCGCCGGCCGCGACGTCATCCGCTCGGCGGCCGCCTGCTCCACCAGCCGACACGCGATCTCTGTCCGGCTGGCGGAGCAGGCGGCTGAAGCGGCGTGCGGCTCCACGCAGAGAGCGTCACCTGGATGCCGGCACCCGCGACGGCTCACCGACAACCTTGCGCCCTCCCAAGCCCGCGAGCCTGGAAGACAAAGCTCGTCCTTCTTTCCACTCGTCCACCGTGCCACCCGGCCTGGCTTGGTATCGACCCGCCGACGCCCGGTGCGACCCGCTCTGAGGGGACGAGGCAGAGACGGTTGCCAGGCCGCGCTCAGTGTCGGACGCGAGTGCGTGCAGGGCTGAGGCCAATGTCGATAGCCCTCCTGTGACCGTCAAAGGCAGGGCCAGGCCGGTGGTGCTCGGTGAACCGTTGGGACAGCGGCTTAGAGAGACGTCACCCGGCCGGGGCGGCGCGCTCAACAGACCCCGCGGCGGCACTGTCCTCCAACGCCAGATCGAGCGCGGCCTCGACGTGGATGCGTGTCGAGTCGAAGACCGGCACCGGGCTGTCCTCCGCGCCGACCAGCAGCGAGATCTCCGTGCAGCCGAGGATCACGCCCTGCGCCCCGCGCTCGGCCAGCCCGGCGATGATCCGCCGGTAGGCGGCACGCGACGACTCCTCGATCCGGCCCACGGTGAGCTCGTCGTAGATGACGGCGTCCACCAGGGCGCGGTCCGGCTCAACAGGGACGATCACCTCGACACCGTGACGCCGCATCCGGTCCCGGTAGAACGGCAGCTCCATCGTGAACCGGGTGCCCAGCAGTCCGACGGTGCCGACGCCGGCGGCGGTGACCCGATCGGCCGTGCAGTCCACCAGGTGCGGGAACGGGACGTTGATCGCGGCCTCGATGGCGTCCGCCACCAGGTGCATGGTGTTGGTGCACAGCAGCACCAGGTCGGCGCCCGCTCGTTCCAGCGTCCGCGCCGCTTCGGCCAGCGCCGCGCCGGCGGCGGCCCAGTCCCCCGCCCGCTGCATCGCCTCGATCTCGGCGAAGTCCAGACTGTGCAGGATCACGCGGGCGCAGTGGTGGCCGCCGAGCCGCCGCCGCACGCCCTCGTTGAGCAGCCGGTAGTACTCGGCCGAGGATTCCCAGCTCATGCCTCCGATGAGACCGATCGTCCGTGTCATGCCGCCATCGTGGACCGAGCCCGGACACCCTAGGTAGACCTGACCTTCTTGGCTGACACCCAAGACACACTTATGGCATGGACCCTCACCGCCTGCTCGTCTTCCGCGAGATCGCCCGCGCGGGCTCGATCGGCGGCGCGGCCCGCGCGCTCGGCTGGACGCAGCCCGCCGTCAGCCAGCACCTGCGCGCCCTCGAACGCCAGGCGGGCCTGCCGCTGGTGGTCCGGCGGCCGCGCGGCGTCCGGCTCACCGAGGCCGGGGAGGTGCTGCTCCGGCACGCCGACGCCATCGCGACCCGACTGCACGCGGCGTCCGACGACCTGGCCGCGTTGGCGGAGCTGCGGTCGGGCACCGTGCGGCTGGCGGCGTTCCCCTCGGCCAGCGCCACGCTCGTGCCCGCCGCGATCGAACTGCTCGCCGCGCGCCACCCGGACCTGGACGTCCGGCTGCGCGAGGCGGAGCCGCCCGAGGCGTTCGACCTGCTCCGGTCGGGTGCGGTGGACGTCGTGCTCGCCTTCGCGCACGCCGGGGCGCCGCCGCCGGACGAGCCGGGCCTGACCCGTCTGCCGCTCGGCACGGATCCGGTCCGGCTCGTCCTGCCGCGCACGCGCCCGGGACCGGTGGCCGACCTGGCGGAGCTCGCCACGGAGCGGTGGATCGCGGGCTGCGAGCGGTGCACCGCCTACCTCGTCCAGGCGTGCGCGGACGCCGGGTTCGTGCCGGACGTCCGGCACGGAACGGACGACTACGTGGTGGCTCAGGCGCTGGTGGCCAGGGGGCTCGGGGTCGCACTTCTGCCGCAGCTCGCCCTAGCCGCCTTCCACCATCCCGACGTGGTGGTCCAGGACGTGCCGACGCTGCGCCCGCGCACACTGCACCTGTTCCATTACCGAGAGGCCGACCAGATCCCGGCAGTCCGCGCCGCCGTCCGCGCCCTCCGCGACCTACAGCCGGGGGCCGCGACGGCATCAGCTCCCAGCCCGGCGCAGTGAAACACCAGCTGGGCGGTCTGCTCCAGAAGCCGACCGTCCCGCCCGCGGGGACCGGACCGGCTGTCCGCTGGAGAGGGGCCTAGCTCTGCGGGACGTCCTTGAAGAAGACGATGCCGTCGATACCGCCCAGGTGGGTCGGGTCCAGCGGGGCGTAGCCAAAGTAGGGAGACACTCGGGGAGCGAGTCGCCTGTCACCGAGGGCGATCGCCAGTCGTGGCGCGTCGACGATGTAGCGGTCCTCGGGAAGGGCGTACAGAAGCCCTTCGAGGGTGTCCGGGGACGGGGCGTCCACCCCTTGGTGGCGGATCGTGCCGAGGGCCGTGGCCAGGAAGGCGTACCCCTCCTCGCCCAGGTGGGCGTTGACGATCGCGCCGGCGCCCCACCATTTCAGCAGCAGACCGCCCATCCGCATGCTGCTCTTGGCCCGCTGCAGATGCGCGTTGTGCGCGTACACCAGGACCGGACCTCGGTCGGCGATGGCCAGGAGGTTCTCGGCCATCATCCGATCCCGCAGGCCCACCAGCCGCGTCATGCGGCTCGGCGACGGGTCGGCCATCCAGTAGTGGTAGCGCAGCAGGCCGACCGCGGTGCGCCCGTACAGACGCGCCCGGTCCCACTCCTCCCGCGAGGTCTGCGCGATCAGATGCGGCGTGTGCGCGTCGAGCAGCGCCACCAGGTCGTCGGCGAGCAGCCGCAGCTGCTCGGCCTCGGGCGACCGCCCCACGGACCGGGACGGGTCCAGCATCGCTGCGGGGTCGGTCCACCGGTCGTCGGCACCGAGCAGTCGGTCCAGTGTCTCCGCGTCGCACGGGAGCAGGTCGGCGTCCACCCAGGCCGCGAGATAGCCGTGGAGTGCGGTGAGCGCCTGCCGGGGACTCTCGGCGTGAGTGATCTCCAGCGGCCCGTCGAAACCGGCGAAGCGGACCCGTTCGGATGCGGGCCTGCCCTCGTTGTGAGCGCGCATCCAGCGCACGAGCTCACGGTTGGCCGCGGACGTTCCCCACCCGTGGCTGATACCGCGCTCCACGACCTGGTCGAGGCTCCCGACGCCCGAGGTGACGTAGTCGTCCACGACCAGGCCCATCATGCAGTCGCTTTCGATCGCGATCCAGCGGTAGCCCTCCTGCTCGACGAGCCGCCGGAAGAGCTCATTGCGCACCTCGAGCAGGGCGTCCTCACCGTGGGTGGGCTCTCCCAGAGCCAGCAGTCGCGGCCGGGTCCCGAGCAGACCCATGACCGTCTCGGCCGTGACGGCATGGGCGGTCTCCTTGAAGTCAGTAGTCGCCATGCCTTCTACGGTATCGTTGAACTTTCTGTTGAAACTTTGTCGTCGTCGTCCCTGGACTATGGAGCAGAACCCTCAAAGCGGAGGACGGGCCCGGCTCAGGCCGGTGGATCTGGCGCGGGAGCACGGGCTGTCGACGCAGGCGGTCAGGAACTACGAAGAGGCCGGGATCCTTCCAGCCGCCGGTCGCACCGCCCACGGCTACCGCACCTACACGCCGCTGCACGCGTCAGCTCTGCGCGCGTTTCTGGCGTTGGTGCCCGGTCACGGGCACCGGACGGCTGCGTCGATCATGCGGGCGGTGAACCGGGGCGCGGTCGATGAGGCGTTCCGCCTCATCGACGAGAGCCACGCCCAGCTCTTGGAGGATCGACGGACCCTGCGGGCCGTGGAGAGCGCGCTCCGTGACCTGGAGTCGTCCGCGCAGTCCGATCGCGGGGCGCGGGGCGAGCAGGGCGGGATGTCCGGAAGCGGTGCGATGTTCATCGGGCCGCTGGCGCGACAGCTCGGCATTCGACCGGCGACGCTGCGCAAATGGGAGCGCGCTGGGCTCGTGCGCCCGCGCCGCGACCAGCGGACCGGGTACCGCGTGTACGACGAGGCCGCCGTGCGGGACGCCCGGCTGGTCCACCAGCTCAGGCGAGGCGGCTACCTGCTGGAGCAGATCGCCCCGCTGATCGACCAGGTGCGGGCGGCCGGCGGGCTGCAGCCCCTGGAAGCCGCCCTGCGCGACTGGCAGGACCGCCTGTCCGCCCGGGGACGCGCCCTTCTGGCCGGAGCCGCCGAACTCGAGGCCTACCTGCGCGACCGCGGATGAGGGCAGCACTCCCGCTTCCTAGGAAGATCGACATCCGCCGCTCGTGCCTGCGCAGTAGTTGCAAGGCGATGCAACACATGAGCGCAGCCCGCACCGCGACGGCGCCCGACCACGCGGCACCGCCGATAGCGACCAGACGTCCTCGAGCCGGGGTCCACATCGGCAAACGCCACTGAGCCCCGCCCCTTGCGGTCCGCCGCGCAGACCTTTCAAGGCCGACGAGGCCGACAGCACGACGTTCAAGCGGTCCACCCGCACAGTCGATCCGACGATCTGTTTCACGGCGATCGTGCTCGGCACCGGCGCGGTCGGCGACGAACGGGTTTGCTGCGGCAGGCGCCGCTCCGCTGGTCGCACCTGCTGGCGACCCGTCACGCCGCCACTGAGCGAGGGCTGCACAACGGGAGAAGCGGCGTCCGTCCCGGCACGTCGCCGGGACGGACGCGGTCAGCTCGACGCTCAGCAGGGCAGCCGCCTGCTCAGCCGCACGTCATGGCATGGTCGCCGGGGCGACCGCGATGGCGTCGATCTCGAAGAGCATGTCCGGGAGGGCGAGCGCGGCCACCCCGGTGAGCGTCTGCGTGGGCGGCCGGGTGCCCCAGATGTCGCGGATATGCCTTGCGAGGACGGTCAGCTTCTCGGCGTCGTGGTCCACGATGTGGGTGCGGATCTGGACGACGTCTCGGAACCCGAGGCCCACGGAGGCCAGGGCGGTGCCCAGGTTGGCGAGCGACCGGGCCACCTGCTCCCCGAAATCGGTCGTGGTGACCTGGCCGTGCTCGTCGGACGCGTACTGACCAGCGATGAACACCATTCCACCGGCCGTCCGGGCGATGTGGCTGTAGCCGAAGCCGACAGGGTCGTGCAGGCCGGCGGGGTTGATGATGTCGTGCGACATGGTGACTCCCTTCTCGTTGGGTTCACAGGGGTCTGCGATGGCCGCCGACGGTCGCGGCGGCGAGCAGCGTGAGGGCCACGGCGACCCACAGGACACCGGTGATCGCGATGCCGTCCGCGGTGACGCCGCCGATGAGGGCGCCGAGGGCGATGGACACGTTGAACGCGGCGACGAACAGCGAGGTGGCGGCTTCGCTCGCGTCCGGCGCGGACTTCAGCATCCAGGTCTGCAAAGTCACGGAGACCCCGCCGTAGGCCAGGCCCCAGACCACCAGCAGAACGGACGCGGTCACAGGCCCGGTGCCGTGCAGCGCGAGGAGTGCCGTCACGGCGGCGATGCCGGTAGACAGCGACAGGAGCGTGCCCCGCGGATGAGACGCCGCTCGGGAGCCGGCCACGAAGTTGCCGACGATGCCGGCGACACCGTAGGCCATGAGCAGGGCGCCGATGAGCGCGTCGTCCACCCCGGCCCTCTCGCTCAGCACCGGGCGGACGAACGTGTACGCCGCGAACTGCCCGTTGATCAGCAGGAAGGTGACGAGTACGCCGGTCCGGACACCCGGGTTGCGGCGCAGCAGCAGCGGCAGTTCCCGGAAGGACAGCCCGCCTTGGGACGGCAACGGCGGCACGAGGAGCAGCAGGCCCGCGAACGCGGCGAGCCCGAGGAGCCCGACGGCGGCGAAGGCGGCGCGCCAGCCGCCGAGGTCGCCGATCAATGTTCCCGCCGGCACGCCCGCGACGGAGGCGGCGGAGACGCCGCCGAACACGATCGCCGTGGCCCGCGGGACGTGCTCGGCGGGGACCAGCCGTACGGCCAGGCCGCCGGCGACGGCCCAGAACCCGCCGACGCACACCCCGATCGCCAACCGCGCCGCCAGCAGGACGGCGAAGTGCGGGGCGGCGGCGCAGACCAGGTTGGCGACCGCCAAGAGAGCGGCCAGCGCCGCCAGCAGGACCCGCCGGTCCACCCGGGCGGCGGTGACGGTGAGCACGGGCGCCGCGACCGCCGCGACGAGACCTGGGACGGTGAGCATCTGCCCCGCCGCGCCGTTCGAGACGCCGAGGCCGGCGCCGATCGGTGTGAGCAGGCCGACGGGCAGCAGCTCGGAGGTCATCAGCGCGAAGACGCTCAGCGCCACCGCCATGACCGCCGACCAGCGCGCACGGCTCCTCGCCACCTTCTCCCTAACCTGACTATGAAACATCCAGAATTACCTCGGCGAAAAGCCCTCCCCCACGTCAGGAGAGGGCGACCTTCAGTCTCGAGTGCCGGCGAGCCCGCTGCGGGTCTGTGCGGGCACGGCGGGGAAGCGCTCCTCCACGGTCGCCTTGAGGTCGGCGAGGGTGCGCCCGGCCAGCTCCCGGCGCCAGTTCAGTTCCGCCTGGCGCATGGTCTGCGCGATGACACAGACCTTCCGGTAGTCCACTCCGGGCTCGCCGCCCGGCCCGTGCCGGAGGATCTCGGTGCACTCGAAGGCCTCCTGCGGCCCTTCGATCGCCGCCACGACGTCCAGCACGGTGATGTCCTCCGGCCGCCGCGCCAGTCGGAAGCCGCCGCGGGGGCCGGACGTGGACGTCAGGATCCCCGCGCGCACCAGCGCCTGCAACTGCTTGTTGAGGTAGGCGGACGGCAGTCCGTAGAAGGCGGCCAGCGTCGCGGTGGGCACCGCGCGGTCGTCCTCGACCCACGTCAGGTTCAGGCACGTGTGCAGCGCCCACTCGACGCCCTCGCTCATCCGCATGATCCTGGATGTTAGTTGTCCAGAATGACCTTTCGCAAGCCGACGGGCTCCGCCGGCGATCGGGATGACGCAGCGGGACGCCAGGCCGCCCGGATCCCAACTTCCGTCAACGGACATTGTCGTCAGTTAGGGCTCTGGACTTTCTGAGGCTTCTTGTTTTCTGGAAATAGAAAATCAGAAAATGTAGGATGCGGGCCGTGAGCGAGATGACGGCGACGGAGCGGGCGTGTCGGTACTGCGGGCGGCCGGTGCCGCAGAAGGCGGGGCGCGGCCGACCGCGGGAGTACTGCCCGGACAGCGACTGCCAGGCTCGGGCCAAGCGCGAACGAGAGCTCAGGCGCGCGACGCCGGGGCTGGAGGGGGCGCTCGCGCGGGCGGAGGACCTCTACGAGCGGATGGAGCAGGGGTTGGCCGCGGTGCTGACACCCCTGGCGCAGGCCCTCGAGGCGGAGCTGTCGCCCCGGGGCGTCGAGGCGCGGATCAGCGCTGTCCGAGCCGAGGCGCAGGCCGCGGTGGCGAAGGCGTTGGCCGAGCGCGAGGACGCCGAGGACCGGGCCGTACGGGCGGAGAAGCTCGCCGAGAAGGCCCAGGAGCGCGCTCGGGACGCCCGCGAGCGGGCGCAGCAGGCCGAAAAGCAGCGGGACGAGGCGCTGGAGGCGGTCGCGCAGACGCGCGCGGAGGCCGAGGCGGCGATCCGGGCGGCGCAGGAAGAGGCGCAGCGCGTCGTCGAAGCCGCACGGGCCGAGGTCGACCAGGCCAAAGCCGAGGTGGCGCAGGCACGTGCCGAGCTGGAGCGCGCCCAGACCGGAAAGCGGGAGGCGCTGCGGGAAGCCGAGCAGGCGCGCCGGGCGGCCGAAGCCGCGAGCAACGAGGCCGCGGAGGCACGGAACGCCGCACAGCAGGCCCGCGACGCGGAGGCCCGCGCGGAACGGGAACGGGCCGCCGCCGTCGCGCGGGCCGACGCGGCCGACCAGGCCCGCGACCGCGCCGAGCAGCGCGCACGAAAGGCGGAGGCCCAGCAGGCGGAGGCCGTCTCCGCACGCGACGCCGCCCGCGCGGAGGCCGAGCAGTCCCGCGTCGCCGCCCAGCACGCGCGCGAACAGGCCGAAGCTCTGCGCGCCGAGGTCAGCGAAGCGCGCGCCGAGGCCGCCGAACTGCGCGCCGCTCTCGATCGGGCGCGCGACGAGCTCGCCACCGCACGGGCGGACCTGCGCGCCGAGCAGGTGCGCAACGAGGAACTGGCCCGGGAGCGCGATCTCGCGCGAGCGGAGGCCGCCGCCCAGCGCGAACGTGCGGTCGCCGCCGAGCTGCGACGCGAGGAACGCCCGCGTGACACATGAGCCGAAGGGCGGCGAGGGAGCCGTCCGTCTCCCACCAATGACTCAGCTGCCGCAGGTTTCCCGTCCGCGCGGCGAGACGCATGGCACGCGCTTCGCGCCTCAACCTGGTTGCGGGCCCGGAAGCAGCCGCGGACACCGGCTCGGCACGTGCGTGTACGGTCGCGGCTGGGGCAATCGGCTGTTGGGAGCCCCCAGGACCGCGTCGACGACGTCGGCGGGCTCGTTTTACAGTCGCGTTGACGTTGGCGGCCGGCCCCACAGAGGAAAAGCATGGCGCGCGACCGGAGCCTGACAGTGAAGGTCCTGACAACGGTCGCCCGAAACCTGGCTCCCGCCATCGCGGAACTGAACAGGCAGCAGCGCCGCCTGGCGCGCGTCGAAAAGTATTTCGTGGTCATCGACCACGATCTGTATGCGCCTCCAGAAGAGCTGCGGCCCTGGCCAGGCGAGAACGGCATCCTCTACCGGTTCAAGACGCAGTTCCTCTCCGAGGGCTGGGACGTCAACTCCGGCGAGGCCACCCTCGGATACGTCATCCAAGTGATGCGCTGTTACAGCATGCGCAAAGGCATGGCGAAGCGGTTGTTCGGGGCATGGCGTCGCACCAAAAAGCATGAGAGCACGTTGGTCCGCTTGCTGGTGGTGGATGACGGCGTCCCGGCCCTGTTTCACGACGGAAAGCGGTACAGCGGCGACATCAAGGGCTTGCGTCAGATACTTCACGACATCGGGTGGCCGAACGACGCCCCCTGAACCGCACGTCCGCTCCGGGAGCCGTCGCGGGCGCGAAGACGAAGACGCGACGGGCGAGTGGCCGCGGCCGAACTGCGGGCTCAACGAAGCCGGCGGATCGGGCGCGTAGTGGCGCTGAACCACTCGCCTGCCGCGCGTCCGCAGTTAGGCGGGCCGCACCGAGAGGGTGTGGCGGAAGACGTTGCGCGGGTCCCACTTGGCCTTGACCTGCTGGAGCCGGGCGTAGTTGTTCCCGTAGTAGAGGGTGTGCCAGGGCGCTCCCCTGTTCCAAGCGGGGTCGGCCAGGTCGGCGTCGGGATAGTTGATGAACGCGCCGTCGCCGGACGCCGGGACGCCGCCGGTGTCGGCGTACAGGTCGCGGTACAGCTCCCGCAGCCAGGCGCTGTGCCGGTGGTCGTCGGCGGAGGCCTCCCACCCGTTGATCAGGAGCATCTTCATGACGGTGTCGCGGTGCGGCGTCGCCGTCGCGTCCGGGGCGACGGTGTTGACCTTGCCGCCGAAGGTGCAGAGGTTGACCAGGCCGCCCGGGTAGTCGTAGTCGGTCCGGGTGAGGTGGTGGTACAGGACGTCGGTCTGCCGGTCGCTCAGGCGGCGGCGCAGGTAGGCCGACTTGGCCTTCAGCCGCCAGTAGGGGCCGGGTTCGCCCGGCGGTCCGGCCAGGGCGGCGGCCAGCCAGGGCTCGTTCCTCACCTGGCGGACCGGGGTGACCGCAACGCCGTGGTTGATGGCGGCCAGATAGCCGTCCAGCATCCGTTCGGCGCCGGACGCGGCGGCCACCTGGCCGATCATGCCGATCGTCCCGGACGCCCGGCGGTTGAGCTGGAACTCGCTGTAGAGCCGGGTGGACGGGGAGTCCGGCGCGCTGTTGCGCTCGGCCCATTCGCCGTAATTGCGCACCAGGCGGGCGAAGGAGGCCTTGTCGAACTTGTTCCAGTCCCAGGTGATGGTGAAGCTCAGCACGGTCGGCGGCGGCGCAGGCAGCAGCCGGGCGGGGTCGTCGCCACGCGCGCCGGGCGTACGGAACCAGTAGCGGGTGACGATGCCGAAGTTGCCGCCCCCGCCGCCGGTGTGCGCCCACCACAGGTCCCGGTTCGGGTCCGCGGCCTCGCGGGTGGCGACGACGCTGCGGGCCCGGCCCGCCCGATCCACCACGACGACCTCGACCGCGTGAAGGTGATCGACGACCAGCCCCATCGACCGCGACAGCGGGCCGTAGCCGCCGCCCAGGACGTGCCCGCCGGCGCCCACGTCGGGGCACCACCCGGCGGGGATCGTCACGCCCCAGCCCAGGTAGAGCCTGCGGTACACCTCCCCCAGCGGGGCGCCCGCCTCCACGGCGAACGCGCGGCGGCCCGGGTCGTAGTAGACGGCGGTCATGGCGGAGGTGTCGATGACGACCTGCACGGCGGGGTCGGCGGCGAAGTCCTCGAAGCAGTGGCCGCCGCTGCGGACCGTCACCCTCTTTCCGCGGTCGACCGCCTCCTGCACGGCCCGGACGACGTGCTCGGTCGTGCCGACCACCCACACGTGCTCGGGCCGGCCCACGAACCGCCGGTTGTAGCCACGGGATGCCAGGGACCGGTAGCGCGGGTCGTCGCGGCCGACCTTGGCGGGGCCGGGCGGGTGCGGGCAGCCCGCCTCGCCTGGGTCCGCTCCGGCGGGGACGGCTCCCACGGCCGGGACGGCGATGCCCGCCGCCGTCGCGGCCAGGCCGCCGCGCAGGACGCTCCTTCTGGTGTGCTGGAATTTTCCGGCTCGTCCGGCCATCAATGCTCCTTAGCCAGGTTGCCCTCAACCTAAGGCCGCGGCCGCGAAAAGTCAGCGGGCCTGGCTCTACCTGCCCAGGAGGTGTGACTTCGGCCAGTGGCGTCCGTGCTGCCCGAACCCGGTGTCCATCGCCTGTCCGGACGGGCTGCTGTCTCTTCCTGACCTGCACGGATCCTCGTCGAAATCCCTCGTCGAACCGCCCGATAAGCGCAATCACCGCGGTTCCTGCTGCACCGCTTCCGCAGTGGTGATCTGCTTGATGAAGCCGCCGGGCTGCGCCGAGCACGGTGCGGATTCTTACGCGGCCGCCTCGCTGCCGGCTCGAAGCAGCTTTTCGATCGCGCCGACGGTCAGGCACCAGGCGGCGATCCCGGTCATCTCCGACCGGGCGTTCTCCCCGAAACCCGAGAGCGCGTCTTCGGCGATCACCAGCCGGTAGTCGCGGGCGCTGGCGTCGTAGATCGTCGCCCGCGGGCAGTTGGGGTAGTTGCATCCCGCCACGACCAGCGTGTCCACGCCCAGGTCGTCGAGATGCCGCTGCAGCGGCGTGCGGTAGAAGGCGCTCCACCTCGGCTTGTAGACGGCGTACTCCCCGTCGGCGAGCGGTTGGACCGTCCCCGAAAGCAGCCGATCCGGGTCCAGGGACGAAGCGTCCGAGGGGGTCAGACCGTCGACCAGGCGGGAGCCCGGCGAGTGCGGGGCGACCAGACGGGTGCCGGACGCGATGAGCGAGCGGCGGCAGATGTCGGCGTTGCCGCCGTCAGGCAGGTAGAGCCGGACGAGGTGCACGATGGGGCGGCCGGCGTCTCGGAACGCGCGCGCCAGTCGGGCGACCGCAGGCGCGACCTGGTCGGTGCCGGGCACCACGTGGGGGCCGGACACCCAGTCGACCTGCATGTCGATCGTCAGCAGGGCCGCGCGAGCGAAGTTCGGCCGGGTGTGTTCATCACCGGGCAGCGCTTCGTCGACACGAGGCTTCTTGATCACTCTGTGCACGTTACGGCTCGTCGGCGAGGCGTTCTTGTACGTTGTTGCACGCCCGTCAGGTTGCGCACCCGTCAGGCGCGGGCGAACCGCCCGGGTGGTGCGCCGAACGTCCGCCGGAAGTGGCGATGCAGGTGAGCCTGGTCGTAGAAGCCGCTGTCGGCGGCCGCGCGGGCGACGCTGTGACCGGCGGTCAGCAATTGCTGCGCATGCCGCAATCTCAGCGCCAGCAGGTAGCCGTGCGGCGTCACCCCGGTCACGGCACGGAACGCACGAAGCAGCTTGAAGCGCGACATCCCAGCCGCCTCGGCCAGTTCCGCCAGGCTCGGTGTGCGCCTGATGTCGGCCGCCAGATAGTCCTGGATCCTGCGGACCGCGGTCGGCCAGGTGGACTTCGGCGGTTGCGGCGGCTCGCGCTCCGCATGCCTGGCCACCACATGTGTGAGCACCTGGTGAAGCTCCTCGCAGGCCTGCAGCGGCGAGGTGCTCGGCTCGCCCAGCAGCCGGTGCACCCGGATCAGACGGGCGGCCAACTCCGGATCCCGCGGGGTCGCGGCCGGGAAGGCCGGCCTCCGGCCCGCGATCTCGGCCAGCAGCTCAGGAGGCACGTAAAAGACCCGGTAGTCCCATCCCTGCGGCACGGCAGGCCGCCCGGCATGGACGACCTCCGCATCCAGCAACAGCAGGTCTCCGACGCCGGTGCGCTCGTCCGCGCCCCGGTAGCGCACCGCCTCCACACCGCGGCCGATGGCCGCGATGGCGTATTCACTGTGCGCGTGCGGCACGAAATGGTGGGTCCGGAACGACGCCGTCACCAGCCGCACATCACTGTCACCAGGCGCGTACTGATGCCGGACCCGGTCCGTGTCGGACTGCTCACCTCTCATCGACGGACCCCAACCACCACGTCAGCCCACTGCGCCTTCGTGCCCCTTCACCGATTGAAACGCGTGCGGACTGCGACACCGCGCCACTTGCGATTCGACGCCCTACCGGACCAAGGCTCACAAGGGCACTCGACTGCGTCGGCCACGATAGCTCGACATGCGCCGCCCCTCCCGCGCCATCAGACGAGCAGAGGTGAACGGCTTGCCGGCTGGCGGGCCGCTCGCAAGGCTCGGAAGTGCGAGAAGTCGAGAACGGCACTCGCACCGTCTACGGCTCCACCCCGCGAGCTCTCACTGCTCCAGCCGTCGCCAGCCTCGCCTGTCAGCTCCGCCGAACTCCGTGATCAGGCAGGCGTCGAACCACGCACCACCTGGTTCTCACCTTTGTGTGCCGTCCGGACGCCAGCGATCCGCAATCACGACCTCGACCCGCACGCGCCGTCCACCCGCTGCTGAGTCCGACAGGAGTGGATGAGCAGCGACTCGAGTCGGCAGCACCGCTCCCCTGCTCCCATGCCTGATCGGCGGTCGGAGGAATGGTTCGTGCTCCTCCCCTGCCATCGCTGTTTCGGTGCCTAGAGTTGTGTCACGCCGCCGTCGACGAACAGTTCCGCGCCGGTGGTGAAGGCGCTTTGGTCGCCTGCCAGGTAGAGCGCGGCGGCGGCGACCTCGTCAGGACGGCCCATGCGGCCGAGCGGGGTCGGAGGGCCGGGCCGATCACCATGCCGGATGACAGCGCGGAGCTCGTCCCCGCCCGGGGGTCTCGACGGGGCCTGGGGTGAGGGTGTTGACGCGGATCCCCCGGTCGGCCAGTTCCGCGGCCCACGTGCGGCCGAGGCTGCGGATCGCTGCCTTGGTCGCGGCGTAGACGCCCAGGCCAGGGGTGGCCCGCAGGGCCGAGCTGGAGGAAAGCAGGATCACCGAGGCTCCGGCCGTCAGCAGCGGCAGCGCCTTCTGGACGGTGAAGACCGTGCCCTTGAGGTTGATCGAGGTCGTGCGCTCGTACTCCTTCTCGGTGATCGCGCCGAGCAGCCCGTAGTCCCCGATCCCGGCGTTGGCCACCACGACGTCGAGGCGTCCGCTGCGGTCCGTGATCTCGGCGAACAGGCGGTCGAGGTCGCCGAGGTCCGAGACGTCGCCCCGGACGGCGATGCCGCGGTCACCGACCTGGGCGACGGCGGCGTCCAGCGCGCTCTGGCGGCGCCCGGTCAGGTAGACGGTCGCGCCCTCGGCGGCGAACCGGCGGGCGATCGCCAGGCCGATGCCCGTGGAGGCACCGGTGACGAGGGCGGTCTTGTCGTCCAGCTGTCCCATGAGCTTCTCCACTTCTTGACATAACCATTTCTGTTACATCGCCCGGCGCGGTATGCGATCCGCTTCGTCTCAGGGAGGCTGACGGTCCGAGGTCAGGCGACCTTGAGGACGTCCCGGAGCACGTCCTCCAAGGTGGTCTTGGCCAGCTCGCTGCGCAGGGCGTCCTCCACGTCGTCGTACACGGCGGTCAATACCGGGCCGATGCCGTGGCCGACGACGCACTCCTGGTTCGGCGTCGTGCGATGCAGGGCGAAGATCGGTCCCGGGTCGATCGCCTGGTACACGTCGAGCAGAGTGATCTCCGACAGGTCCCGCGCGAGCATCCAGCCCGCCCCCGCGCCCCGCCGCGACGCGACCAGGCCGGCTTTGCTCACCGCGGCCAGCAGACGGCGGATCACCACCGGGTTGGTGTTGACGCTCGAGGCGATCTGCTCGGAGGTGGCGACCTCGTGGCCGCGTCGCCGATACAGCCCGATCCATGTCAGGGCGTGCACCGCGATGGTCAATCTGCTGTTGGCGCTCACGCCGGTCTCCACCCGCCTCGTTCTCTCGAACCTCATCGTAACAGTATTTGTTACGACGGACGCGGGCTGCGGGGACCGGCGTCATCGCACCGCCTGGCGGGTGATCCCTCATGCCGTGACGGTTCCCTGGCCCGCCTGCCTGATTCCGTCGAGCGCGCCGCCCGAACGCCGACGGACTGTGCCCGCGCCGTGGTCAGGCCCCGGTGCCCGTCCCTGCCGCCGACGGCCGCTGTGGTGATCGGCCCCTCCAGGCCCGCCGACAGTTTCTTCCCGGCCGGGTCCGTGACCGTTGCCCTGGAACCCGTCCACCGCATTGACATACAGCTCGCATACTTCGCGCACTGGTGGACACGAGGGAGTGTGGGCCGTCGAGAACGGCACATCCGCCTGGCTTCCGAAGAGCACGGCCGCGCCACCCGCCGTCGCCAGCCGAACCGTCGTCAAGAGCACTCCGCCCCGGTCACATCGACGCCTCGGGATCCGTCATAGCGGTGATGTCCCTGGTGAAGGATCTGTGAGATGAACGAACGTGATCTGCTGGCCGCGCGTTTCGAGGAGCACCGTGCCCACCTCAAGGCGGTGGCCTACCGCATGCTGGGCTCGCTCAGCGAGGCCGAGGACGCCGTCCAGGAGGCGTGGCTGCGGCTGAGCCGCTCCGACACCAGCGAGGTGGCGAACCTGGGCGGCTGGCTGACCACGGTCGTCGGCCGGGTGTGCCTGGACATGCTGCGTTCGCGCACGTCACGGCGGGAGACGCCGCTGGAGCACGGCCTGCCGGACCCGGTCGTCAGCCGCGCCGACGGGGTCGATCCCGAGCAGGAGGCGCTGGTGGCCGACTCGGTGGGGCTGGCGCTGCTGGTGGTGCTGCAGTCGCTGTCGCCTGCCGAGCGGCTGGCGTTCGTGCTGCACGACATGTTCGGGGTTCCCTTCGAGGACATCGCCCCGATCGTCGGCCGCACCCCCACTGCCGCTCGCAAGCTCGCCAGCCGGGCGCGCGGCAGGGTGCGCGGTGCCGTTCCCGAGCCCGACCCCGACCCGCGCCGACAGCGCGCGGTCGTCGAGGCGTTCCTCGCGGCCTCGCGGGGCGGCGACTTCGATGCGCTCGTCGCGGTGCTGCACCCGGACGTGGTCGTGCGGGTGGAAGGCGGCGCGGCCGGTCCGGGCGTGGTGAAGGTGATCCGCGGCGCCGCGGAGGCGGCGCGGCAAGCGCTCATCTACGCGCAGCGGGCCGGGTCGGTGTATCCGGCGCTGGTGAACGGGGCGGCCGGGCTGGTGTCGACGCGCGACGGCCGCCCGTTCTCGGTTCTGAGCTTCACGGTCAGCGACGGAAAGATCGTTGCCGTGGACGTCTTGGCCGACCCGGAACGGTTGTCCGCGCTCGACCTGACGGTCCTGGACGCGTCGTGACCTACCGCTCGAATCGTCCGGTGGACGGGACGCGGCGCCGACCCGCGCCGCATTCATCGCCAAGAGCAGTGCGATGGCCAGGCAGAACAGGACCGAGGCGGCCATCCCGGCGGTGACGGCATCCTTAGCAGGCGTCGGGAGCCGGCATGGGCGGCGGCTCGGCCACCGGCACAGCGCCTGCCAGGGTGTCGCGAGCGTCCCGCCGGACGGCCTCGCCGCGCCGGCCGCGGTAGGTGACGGCGGCCACGCTGCCGACCACGGCGACGCCCCCACGTCACGCCCAGTTCGGTGTCGGCCTCCCCCAGCGCCGACGCCGCGCAGACCGAAACGACAACACCGAAACGACAACGAGGTCGGTGCCCAGCGTCCGTGGTGGGACTGGATTCGAGGATGTCCAGGGTGAGTACGGCCGCGATCGGTACGGCTTCCAGGCCGACCCCGGCCCTGCTCGAACGGCGTCACCTGGAACGCGCGGCCGATCGCCTCACCCCGCCGCCGGTGCGGCGGCGAGGCGTTGCAGCGACGCGCGGACGGCGTCGGGCAGCTCGCGCAACCGGTGCGCCGGCAATTCCAGCGGTGTGACATCGCGCGCCCACGGCGCCGTCTCGGCGACCAGGGCGCGGGCCTGCCGCTTGGTGAGGTCGCCGCGCAGGCCGATCAGCGCGTCCCGCCAGGCGTTGGCGACCTTCCCGTGCGCCCTGTCCATGATCGCGCGCAGGATGCGGGCCGTCTCGTCCTCCGCGGCGGGCGGCGCACAGCGCACCGCGTCCACCACAGGGCCCCGGGCCGTCAGCTCGTACACGGGCCGCAGCAGCGCGGCCGTCGCCGCCAGATCGGCGACCGGTTCGGCGAGGAACACCCGGACGTGCTCGGCGCGGGTGGCCAGCAGCACCCGTGCCAGCGCCCGTTCCAGCCCGGCGGGCAGCGCGACGGCGGCGTGCCGGACGGTCGCCGCATACGGTTTGGCCAGCCATGTCGTCAGCCGGGCCCGCGGCACACCGGGCAGGACGTGCGTCGGCCACTCCCCCACCAGCACATCGGGCCGCAGCCCGGACAGATCATCGGCGGAGATCCGCAGCGTCGTCCGGGACTCGACGGCCTGCGGGCCCCGGGTGTAGATCGCGGCGCTGAACCGTCGGGCCCGGGCGGTGGCGGCGGCCAGGCTCTTGCCGGTGGGACGCAGCAGGTACAGGTCGGCGGCCGAGCCTATGGCCTCGGCGCCGAAGTACCGGTTGAAGTCGGGGTAGACGGCCTCGGTGACGAGGTGAAGGTCGCGCAACGCGTTCTGCACCTTCAGCGCCAGCGCCGGTGTGCGGTCGCTGGCCCCGTAGGCCAGCACCACCCGGCCGCTGCCGTGGTCGCGCAGCCCTTCCAGGGCGCGGGCCACGAACAGCCCGACGCCTTCGGCGGTGTAGGGCGGGTCGGTGACGGCGATGTCGGCGGACGCGGCGGCCGACGGCGGCAGGCCGAGGCGCAGGTCGGCCCAGCGCGTCCGCACGTCGAGCCCGAGTTCGGCGGCGCGTTCGTCGATGTAGGCCAGGATGCGCTCGTCGATGTCGACGACGGTCGTCTCGACACCGGGGTGGATCAGGCCGACGGCCAGCGACGTCAGGTCGTGGTCGCCCACGCACAGCAGCCGCGCGCCGGGCAGCCAGAACCGGGCGCCCAGCAGCAGCGCGCGGCGCACCACGGTGTCGGGGGTGGCGGCGACGTGGTCGAGGACGTGCCGTCCGCGCGGCGCCCGTCGGATGAGCTCCCTCATCCGCTCCACCACGTCGGCGTGCTCGGGCAGCAGGTGCCCCACGGGGTCGGCGGGGTCGAACGGCCGGTGCCCGGTGCGCAACGCTTCGGCGATCCGCTCGGCCTGCTCGGCGGTGAGGCGGAACCGGCCGTCGTCGGCGCGCTCCACGGCCAGCGCCTCCAGCAGGGACTCCACCGACCGCCTGGGCGCGGCCGTGCGGCGGATCAGATCCGCCATCGTCCACCATCGCCGGTCCGCCAGAAGGCTGAGCGCGGTGTGCAGCCTCCTGGGATCCATGTCGGCCGCGACAGGCAGCCCCGGTGCTCCCCCTTCGCTCACTGTCGAATGCTATCGGGGGAAATTCGGTTGGTCGGCCGATACAGGGTCGGTTACAACAGTCGGCGTGCTCCACAAGTAGCCCCGACCCGCTCACATCCAGGGGCCCGGTTGCAGCCCGGCGACCATGACGTCGCCGCCGTGCCGTTCCGGGAAATCGCCGGCCGATACCTGGGTGGAGGAGAAGCTGGACGGGGCGAACGCGGGGATCGGCTTCAGCGCCGACGGGGAACTGCGGTTGCAGAGCCGCGGGCATTTCCTGACCGGCGGGCCCCGCGAACAGCAGTTCAATCTGTTCAAGGCGTGGGCCGCGTCGGTGCGGCATGCGCTGTGGCCGCGGCGGCGCGACCGGTACGTGCTGTACGGGGAGTGGCTGTACGCCGAGCACACGATCATCCGCTTCTATCTGAGGCGGCAGCGCATCCCGCACACCAGCACCGAGCGGTCCGACCAGCTGGCCGCCCGGGCCCGGCGCGGGCACCGCCGCTGTGACTTCGAGGCGACTGCCACCGGCGCCGCAACGTCATCGAACGCCGCTTCAACCAGCTCGAACATCACTTGGGACAAGCTGGAAGCGATCAGCGCGCCGCCCTCATGAACATGTTCGGCGGGCCGAGGCAACGGCACTGCCGAGCAGCCGTCACCAAGTGTCGTCGGCCGTGCGCGGACGTGCCGCCTCGTTCGGTCAGAGGGCCTGCGCGACGGCCATGCCGCAGTAGGCGGCGCCGAGCCCGGCGGCCACCGAGGCGACCGCGTTGAACACCGCGTGGACGCGGGCTCCGTCCTCGGCCAAGCGCAGCGTCTCGTAGCCGAATGTCGAGTAGGTGGTCAGCGCACCGCAGAACCCGGTGCCGGCCAGCGCCATCGTGCCGTCTCCAGCAGGCAAAGCCGCCAGGAAGCCCAGCAGCGCCGATCCGGTGATGTTGACGGTGAAGGTGCCCCAGGGGAAGAGGCCGTCGTGGTGGGCCTGCACCATGCGGTCGACCAGGTAGCGCAACGGGGCGCCCAGCGCTGCACCCAGCGCGACCAGCAGCGCGGACGGGATGCTCACCAGTGCACCTCAGCGGAATCGTTGCAGCGGGTTGCCTCGCCCAGCTCAATGCTGTCCAGGCGCTTTGTGACCAGAAGGAACGCGCGGGCGCAATCCGTGACGTCCACGACCGCCAGCGACACGAAGCGCGAGGTGTCGACGTGGCTGGACGCCCCGCAGTCCTCGCTCCCGTGCAGCAGGTCGGCACCGGCGAGGTCGGTGGCGCCGCCGCGGGGCACGTTCTCGTACCCCACGAAGATCGTCGGGTGCAGCGCGGCGCCGTGCAGCTTCACGGGAGTCCTCAGAAGCGTCGTCACGGGCGTCCTTCCAGTGGGACGGCGTCCTGGCGGCGGCGTGCCGCCAGCCGGGCTGCAGCGCGGGTCAGGCGGACCCCGGTGAACACTGCGGCAATCGCGGCGACGGGGGTGGCGGCGAGGTACAGCAAGGCGATGCGGGGCGCGTGGGCGTGCAGGGCGGTCTGGACGTCGACGACGTAGGTGGAGAAGGTGGTGAACCCGCCGAGCACCCCGACGCCCAGGAACGGGCGGAGCAGCCGGTGCGCCTGCCGGACCTCGGTGATGACGACCATGAGCACGCCGATCAGCAGGCATCCGGCGGTGTTGACGCAGAAGGTCGCCCAGGCGAACTCGCCGGGCCGATGTGGGAAGGAGGCGGCGATGCCGTAGCGGGCGAGCGCGCCGACCATACCACCGACAGATATGACCGCCAGCGTCGCCCACGGCACGCGGCGCCGGATGCCGGGCCGGTGAACGCGCGGGGAGACTCGGGGCGCGGTGGGGGCGTCGGGCATGGCAATCTCCTACCGGTGCGACGATGTCATCGGTAGGGACCGTTGGCGTCTTTGGACGCGGTTGCCCCGCCTGTCGGACGGGGGCGGTGGGCCCCACCACCGCGTGTCGCCTGCGAACAGGTCGCCGGGCTCGCCCAGCATAGCGGCCCCCGTCGCTTGTCGTGTCCACGCCTCGGGCGCCCCAGCGCTCTGAGGGATCCTCACCACTCGACGATCCCGCGGCCACACCGCCGTCTTCCTCGACCGACACCCGGATGGCGGGGTGCTCGGGCATCACGGTGGGGTATCTGATCTTGTCCGCCCGCCCGTGCCTGGTCGAGCCGTGCCTGGTCGAGCCGGGGACCTCCAGATCGGCGCGGATCGGCGGGAAAATTATCGTGCTCCCCCGTCCCGGCCGGCGCGTCTCTGAGCCATCAAGCTGTACTGGTTTCTGACATTCTTTGCCGCATGTCCCTGTCGTACCTGCCGGACTCGGCGCATCCACGGGTGGCCGTCGATCCGGCCGTTCCCGCGGAGGACCGTCGGGCCCTGCGCGAGAACCAGGACGTGCTGACACCGGCCACGAGCCCTGTGCCCGGCCGGTTGCATGTGCTGCTCGGCGGTTCCGTCGTCCGTCTCATCCGCAAGTACCACGGCCGTTACATCGTGGCGGCCGACCTCGATCCGGACGCGAAGATCCTGCTGTGCCGGGCGCAGGAGGCGATCGACACGGTGCTGGAATCCGAGGTGAACAAGGCCGGGCTGCTCGACGGCATCGACAACGCGCTGACTCTCCCCGCCGAGGAGTGGGAGATCGCCCAGACACTGATGACCCATTCCCGAATGCGGGAGGAACAGCGGCGGCTTCGCGCGTCCGATCTGACGCCCATGGAGAAGTCCCGGTTCGCCCCGCAGCGCGAAGCATTGCGCCGTTCCGTGGCGGCGGTCACCGAACGGGTCGAGGCGCTGGAGAAGTACGCCGCGAGTACGGCGGCGGCCGACGCCGTCTATAGGCGAGAGCAGCTGCGGAACCTGCCGCCGCCCGACAACAGCGCGGAGATCCTCGAACTGGAACAGCGCAACGAGGCTTACGAGGAACTCCTCGCCCGCACGGTCGCGCACGAACTGGCGGCCGAACGGATCGAGGAGCTGGCCGAAGACGCCTCGGAGATCGAGTCCGCCCTGCGCCATGCGGCCGACGCGGCCAGACGCGTCGGTGACACGTCCACCCCTTGACCGTCCGTCCCGCGGTCAGGGGCACCGCCTCGCGGTGGTGGCAGGCGCTTCGGCCCGTACATGATCCGGAAGAGCGGCGGACTCCGCGGCAAGCCTATGCGTCCCGGTTATCTGCTTCCGGTTGCGCGCCACCGTGCGTCTCCCGAACCGTCCAATGAGCGACTGGACGTGCCTGCCGCCCCACCTCCAACCCGCACCGCACGACCGCGACAGGAGATCGCACCCGCACCGGCCAAGGGCCGACGGTGACACTTCACGCCTGGCGTCCCGGCCCGTGTGAGTGATAGGTCGTCCCCCGTCTCCTGCCGTTCGACGCGATGCGACATTAACTCTCCGTAGTCAATCCATTACTCTTGCGATGGGGGCGGCGTCGATGGCAGAAGTGGGATCATCGGGGTTCTCATGCGCACTTCACGGGCGACGATCGCCTTGGCGGTCGGCACCGCGGTTCTTCTCGCCCCGGCAGAGACAGCCGCCGCAACAGGGGAATCGGTCGGGGACCGGGTCATGGCCTGCAGGAGCGGTTCCGCGGCCACGGAGCTGTACTCGCCGGCGAAATGGTATGTCGGCGTAGAGAAGTCATGGAGATGTGTCGGACGCCACGTCTACAACGGCAGGCTCCGGCGGGTGGTGGCTTCGCCTCCGGGACGGGTGTGGGCCGAAATGTACATCCGATGGCAGTCCGGAAGAGTGACGCACAAAAGAATGAAGCTGGGCAAGCGGTATGTCTATCGCGGCGCCCATGGCGTCTCCATCCGGGCGTGTGATGCCTACGGGTGCAGCCGCTG
Organism: Actinomadura viridilutea; assembly: GCA_003001795.1. Lineage (GTDB taxonomy): Bacteria > Actinomycetota > Actinomycetes > Streptosporangiales > Streptosporangiaceae > Spirillospora > Spirillospora viridilutea. The sequence continues at coordinate 41,019 of PVNI01000015.1, forward strand.
GTGGTGATCCCAGCAGGCGCCCACAGGCGAAAGCCGTGCCGGTCGACGTGGGTTTCGACGCGGTCGATGAGGATCGCGTCAGGGCGCGTTCCCACGTCCGCCGGGTGGATGGCCGATCCCTCGACGGGCCCGGAAATCCTTCATAGGGCCTGCGCGGCCGCATCGGTCCCGGCACCGCGGTCCTGGCCGATGCTCTCTTCCTGCCGGCCCGTGGGACGGAGATGCCGCCTGCGGGTCCCGCTCGCATGCCGCTCGGTGCGGCCCACATCGGCCGCACCGAGCGGTCCGCCGCGACAGCCGGCGGTGGCGGCTCAGGGGGCGGTGAAGGTGCAGGGCAGGCGTTTGATGCCGTTGATGAAGCTGGACAGCAGCAGGTCGGGATCGCCGTCGGCGCGGATGTCGGGCAGGCGGGTGAACAGTTCCCGGAACATGATCGCTATCTCGCGGCGGGCCAGATTGGCGCCCAGGCAGTAGTGCGGTCCGGGTCCGCCGAACCCGACGTGCGGGTTGGGTGAGCGGGTGATGTCGAACCGGTCGGGATCGGTGAAGACGGCCTCGTCGCGATTGGCGGAGTTGTAGAAGAGCACGACTTTGTCCCCTTTGGCCAGGGGACGGCCGTTGAGCTCGTAATCGCGGGTGAGGTTGCGGCGGAAGCAGATGACGGGGGTGCTGTAGCGGACGATCTCCTCCACGGCGCCGGCGATGCGCCCGTCGAAGTCGTCCAGCAGCAGTTCGCGCTGGTCGGGATGGTCGGTGAGCAGTTTGAGCCCGTGGGCGATGGCATTGCGCGTGGTCTCGTTGCCGGCGACCACCAGCAGCAGGAAGAACGTGCCGAACTCGCGCGCCGACAGTTTCTCGCCGTCGATGTCGGCGGTGACGAGCGCCGAGGTCAGGTCGCCGGTCGGTTCGGCGACGCGTTCGCGGCCGAGGGCGGCGGCCAGGCGGTGCAGCGCGCGGGCGGCCCAGGCGACCTTGGCCAGGCCGAGGCCGGTGCGCACGCGCCCCAGGTCGGGGGTGATGCCGGTGTATTCGGGGTCGGTGTTGCCCAGCACGATGTTGGTGAGCCGGACGACGCGCGGCTGGTAGCGGTCGGGGATGCCGAGCATGTCGCAGATGACCTCGACGGGCAGCCGCACGGCGACCTTGGCGACGAAGTCTCCGGGGCCGGAGGCGATCAGGTCGTCGACGATGCGGGCGGCGCGGCGCCGCACGTCGTCCTCGGTCTTGGCGAGCGTTCGCGGGGTGAACGCGCGGGACACGATCCGCCGGATCTTGGCGTGCCGCGGATCGTCCATGTTGATCATGGAGTCGACGTAGCGGTTCAGCCAGCTCGGCGAGTCGATGATGCTGGTGGCGTTGGGTTCGCTGCTGAAGATCTGCGGGTTGCGGCTGGCTTCGACGACGTCGGCGTGGCGCACCAGGGCCCAGTAGCCGTTCCCGCGGCGGGTGAACGGGATGGGCGGGTCGGGGAAGCGCACCGGGCCGGGGCGGGCGCGCAGCGCGGCGAACGCCGCGGCGCGCTCGTGCGGGGGGCGTGCCCAGAAGCGCAGGTCGTTGAGGTCGACGGTGTCGATCGCCGGGTCGGTCCGCTCGGTGGTCACCGTGAGGTCACCTTCCCTCGTCCCTGCCCCCATGCTTGAGTAAGCGTCCGGTTACGTCAATGCCTCCGATATGCCATGTGACCCGATATGCACTCTTTGTCGCCATTCATGCTAATTGAGGTTGATGTCGCTCATCAGCAGGGGGTGCGTCGGGCTGCCGCTGCATCTCGGCCTGTGTCCTGCGGCTTGGCAGGCGGCTGTGTTCGGCAAGCGGGTGAGACGGCACGCGCCGTCGGCGGCGACCGGCATGCGGGCTCGGGCGTGGACGGGCGGCGGAGATCGCCGAGCCGTTCTCGTCCGGGCCGTCCTCCGCGCACTCCGGAGGGCGGCCCGGACGCCGGTCAGCGGGTGTAGCCGAGGCCGTGCCCGAAGGGGTAGAGGACCTGGTCGGGCGCGTCGCGCACCGGGATCGTCACCGGCAGCCTGCCGGAGGGGTTCAGTTCGCCGAACATCACCTTGGCCGCCGACCGCAGCGCCTCGGCGGTGTAGGAGTAGGTGGCCAGGTAGGTCGGCGCCTCGGTGAAGTAGGCGATGTCGTAGGGGTCGCGCACGGCGATGACCACGACCGGTTTGCCGGTCGCGACCAGCGCCTTGACCAGGTTCATCTGGCCCGGCCCGTTGTGCGGTTCGGTGGGCGTGGACGGTTCGGCGTCCCAGGCGCGGTTGGTGACCGCCACGATCAGGTCGGCGTCGCGCGCCGCGGCGACGGTCTCGTCGATGCGCTGCTGGGTGGGGCTCAGCCCGGTCTCGCGCACGGTGGCGGTGGCGCCGCGGCGGGCGAGTTCCTCGCCGAGGGTGCGGGTCGTCGCGACGCCCCATCCGGCGACCAGCACCCGGCGGGCGCCGGGGCGCAGCGGCAGCAGCCCGGCGTCGTTCTTGACCAGGGTGGTGGTGCGATCGGTGGCGCGCTGGGCGGCGGCCAGGTGCGCGGGCGCGCCGACGACGCGGTCGACCTTGGACTCGTCGGCGAACGGGTCGCGGAACAGTCCGCGCTTGCGCTTGAGCTCCAGGACGCGGTAGACGGACTCGTCGAGCCGGCGTTCGGTCAGCTCTCCGCTCTTGACGGCCTCGACCACCGCGCGCAGCTGCGTGGGGAACAGTCCGGCCCCGGAGGCGTCGGCGGGCGGTTTGAGCAGCAGGTCGGCGCCGGCCTTGAGCGCCAGCACGGGGACGCGGTCGTCGCCGTACTTGTCGCGCACTCCCTGCATGTCCAGGGCGTCGGTGATGATGACGCCGCGGTACCCGAGGCGCTTGCGCAGGATGCCGGTGAGGATGGGCCGCGACAGGGTGGCCGGGTCGCCGGAGGGGTCGAGCGCCGGCACGACCAGATGCCCGGTCATGATCGCGTCGACGCCGCGTTCGATGGCGGCGCGGAACGGCGGCAGGTCGAGGCGCTCCCACTGTTCGCGGGTGTGCTCGATGCGCGGCACCCCGATGTGGCTGTCGGTGACGGTGTCGCCGTGCCCGGGGAAGTGCTTGACGGTGGGCGCCACGCCGCCGACGCGGTACCCGTCGACCTGCGCGACGACCATGCGGGAGACCAGCGCGGGGTCGGAGCCGAACGAGCGGACGCCGATGACGGGGTTGGCGGGGTTGACGTTGACGTCGGCGACGGGGGCGAAGTCGGTGTTGACGCCCATGGCGCGCAGTTCGCGGGCGGTGACGGCGGCCAGGGCGCGGGCGTCGGCGGGACGGCGTCCGGCCGCCAGCGCCATGGCGCCCGGCGACTGGGTCGCGGGCGGTTGCACGCGGGCGACGATGCCGCCTTCCTGGTCGATGGAGATCAGGGCGGGGATCGGGACGCGCTGGGCGAGGGCGGCGCGCTGGATGCCGTTGGAGAACGCGGCCAGCTGGCGGGGGTTGTCGACGTTCGCGGGGTCGACGCTGTAGTAGATGATGCCGCCGGGCTTGTAGCGGGCGATGAGCTGCGCGGCGTTGTCCACCCCGTACAGGCGGCGGTTGCGGGCCACGTCCGCCGGGTCGGTGGTGTCGGCGCTCTTGCCGTACACCTGCAGCACGAACAGCTGGGCGGCCTTCTCCTCCAGGGTCATCGCCTTGAGGAGCCGGGTCAGCCGCGGGTCCTTGCCGGGCGCGGCGCCGTCGGCGGCTGCGGTTCCGGGGACGATCAGGGCGGCGGCCAGGCTCGTGGCGGCCAGGAGGGACAGGCGTCGGCGACGGTGCATGACGGCTCCCTGCGGTGGCTTCGTCGCCCGCCCCGGGACGACCAAGATCACGCGTTCTCTCCGGAACGCTAGACATCCCCGTGAGGCCCGTCAACGGCAGACGTCGACGATGATGCTCGCCGCCGCCCTCGGGTGCGGCCGCCGTCGCCCGGCCCGGGGGGCGGGTGGGCGGGGCGGGAAGCGGGACGGGCGGCCGGCGCGCCCCCGAAGAGCAAGACCGACGGAAATACGGCCACCAGATGTGGAACCTGGGTTCTCTCCGGGTGCCCGGCGCAGTTCCCGCTCGCCATTCAAGTAGGCCGCGGGTCCGTGAGGCAACCGGTTTCTGCCGTGGATCTCCCGCGGCGCGGTCCGGCGAGGCTGCGGCCGGTTCCGGCCGTGCGCGGGGGCGCGGCGGCCCGTCCTACTGCGCGGTGCGGTCCGGCCAGGGGGCGAACAGGGACGCGTAGACGGCGCGGTCGCCGTCAGTGACGACCTGTCCGGCCAGGTGGGGGCCGGTGACCGTGGACAGTCGAAGGTTCAGGTACCGCTCCTCTTCGGTGGTCTGCAGGGGGCCGGTGGGGACGTCGGCCAGCCAGTCGGCGACCTGGGCGATGCGGGCGGCGCGGTCGCGGTCGAGCGCGGCGCGCAGCTCGGAAAGAGTGGTGGCCTCGAACGGCTGCGCCGCGACGGGGGCGGCGGGGGCGTGCTTGGCGCGGCGTTGCCGTTCGGCATGCCAGGCCGCGACGCCGTAGGCGAAGCACACCAGCGCCGGCCACACGTCGGCGAAGTACTCGGGGTCGGGGGCCAGTTCCACTCCGGCCAGGTGTCCGTCCACGAAGAACACCGCGCCCAGCTGCCCGGGCTGCAGTTCGATGCGGCTCTGGAACTGGGTGAGCACGGGCCGCTTGCGCGACAGGATCTGTTCCAGGTGGCCGCGGGCCGGCAGGCCGTAGCGCTCGTTGAGGGCGGCGATGTCGCCCCACAGCTTGGCGTAGTCGTGCACGCCGCGCAGTTGGAGAGCGCGCATGCGCAGCTCGACCGGCAGGACGAAGAACCACTGGTCGCGCGCGGTGAGGTAGCCGCCCTGGGAGGCCTGCACGCAGCAGGCGTCGTCGAACATCAGGCTCTGCCCGGGGGCGATGAACGCCGAGCGGCACAGGGCGTGGTTCTGGGCGGCGTCCTGGATGTAGCCGATGTGCAGCGGGACGATCGCCACGCCGTCGGCGGCGCCGTTGTGCAGTTCGACGCGGCCGTAGCCGTCGACGCGGGCGAGCTTGAGGCCGCGGCGCGGCGGGACGATCCCCGGGTAGGCGGGCCCGGAGATGGGCACCATGGTCAGCGCTCCGGCGCGCTGCGGGGTGCCGAGCCGGTGCCCGGCCAGGCTGAGCGGGCCGGGCATGAGCGTGTCCAGCGTCGTCGCGGCGGTGCTCGGGACGGCGGGGGCGTCGCGGGGGGTGTCGTGCAGCGTCACGCGGCGGTCCCTCCGATCTGTGCGGCCTGCCGGTCGAGGGCGTCCAGGCGGGTGCGCAGGGCGGCGCGCAGCCACGGTCCGCCGGCCGCGCAGTGCCCGAACATCCATGGCAGCAGTGCGTCGAAGTCGTCCTGGTGCCAGAAGCCGCGCTGCGGCAGGGCCGGCGCGGGGCGGCGCAGGGACAGGTCGTCGGTGGCGGTGAACATGGCGTGGCAGAACACCACGGGGGTGGTGACGCCGATGCGCGGCAGGGTCGCCGCGACGCGGGCCAGGTCGCCGGGGAACAGGTTCTCGTAGCCGTCGGACACCACGGCGACCAGGTCGGGGCCGGCGGCCAGCGCGTCCAGCACGCCGGTGGCCAGGTCGGTGGCGCCGCGCGGGAGGCGTTCCTCGCCGCCGACCTCCACGACCTCCAGCCTTTCGCAGATCTGCGACAGCACCATGCGCAGCGCCGCGGTCTGCGACATCAGGGCCCATTCGCGGTCGCCGTAGCCGCGCATGGACGCCGAGGCGTCGAGGACCAGCGCGACGGTCCCCTGGAAACGGGGGTAGGCGGCGACGGCGTCGGCCAGGTAGCGGCCGAGCGCCACGTAAAGCTCCTCCGCGGGGCCGCCCCGGTACAGGTGGACCAGGGTGGCGGCGATGTCGCCGCGGTTGGTGGCGGTGACGGTGCCGGGACGGGGGCGGGGGCGTTCGACGGCGAGCACGGGGTCGTGCGGGGTCGAGCCGGTCTGCGGTGCCGCCGCGTACAGCGCGGGGACGCGGGTGAGCGCGTGGCGGGGTGCGGTAAGGAACCGCAGCAGCCGCCGTTGCAGGTAGTCGGAGCCGGTGTCGCCGTCGGCGATGCGGCGGGCGCAGCCGCGGGCGGTGGTCTTGCCCAGGGCGTGTTCGAAGCAGTCGCGCAGGGCGGGTCGGCGCGCGGCGATGAGGGCGTCGGCGTCGGGGTGTTCCAGGACGAACCGCAGCGTGGCGCGGGTGGTGTGCTTGTGGTTGGCGCGCAGGCGGCGCAGGGCCAGCAGGACGGTGATGACGTGGGCGGGCGGCAGTCCCAGGGTCAGCACGCGGGCGACGCGGGCCAAGGTGGCGCGGGTGGCGTCGTCGAACCCGGCCTGGGAGGCGGCCAGCACCTGCAGCAGCACGCGGGCGCGCTGCCAGGGGTGCACGCCGGGGGTCAGGCCGAGCAGCGCGTAGCCCTCGGGGTCTGCGGTGTATGCGGCGCGGTGCAGGTCGGCGTCGTCCCAGCGCAGCGTGCCGCCTCGGGGCAGCGTGAGCGGGACGGCGTGCGACTCCAGGTGGGTGAGGAGCGTGGGGGTGTCCATGATTGCCTCCGCACCCAGGGAGTGTAAGAACGGCGGCGAGCGGCCGAACACCTATTTTCCGTCGTCGGGACGCGGCGGGGACGCTTGCGACGTGCGGTGAGGGACGGCGGGGCGCGCGGTGTCCGGCTCCGCGCCGCCGCGGTCGCCGCCCGGTTTGACGGCGTAGCCGCCGATGCCGTGTTCGAGCAGGTCGTAGGCGCGTTCGGCGGCGGCGTGGACGTCGGCGCGCATCTCCTCCAGCGACTCGCCGGCCGCGGTGCGCTCGAGGATCTCCCCGATCAGGGTCTGCTGCACCGCGAAGATCATGGCGGCGACGATGCGCGGGGTGACGTCGCCGGCGTCGGCGCCGGTCTCGTCGGCGAGCCGGTCGGCCAGCCGCCGCTGGGCGCGATGGCCGATCTCCAGCTGTTTGGCGATCAGGGCGTGGCTCTCGCGGATGGTGCGGGCCCAGGTCTCCGCGCCCTCGTGGAATCCGGTCCGGTGGTCGTGGGCGTCCAGCCCTTCCAGGAACCGGCGGCGGAACAGCGCCGCCGCCGACTCTCCGGGGGCGCGGTCGGCGAACGCCCGCGCGGCGTCCTCGACGACCTCCTTCTGGCGGTCGAAGAACAGGTCCTCTTTGGTCTTGAAGTAGTTGAAGACGGTGTTGGGCGACACGTCGGCGGCGCGGGCCACGTCGGCGATGGTGACGTTGTCGAAGCCGCGCTCGAGGAACAGGCCGGTGGCGATGTCGGAGATGCGCCGTCTGGTCTCGAGCTTCTTGCGCTCGCGCAGCCCGAGCCGTTCGACGCCGCCCGAGGCGGCCGCGTCGTCGGGGGCGCCCTCGGGTGCGTCGCCGGGCGCGGACCGCTGTTCGCCCGCGGTTCGGCGCCCGGCCCGTCTGCTGCGTTCGCGCTCGTCCGCCATGCGAGGGATTCTATCCTTCATGGACTCACCACAAACTTGGAGTCGCTCCAAGTTTGTGGTTACTCTGTCGGGCGTTCCCTCACCGATGTCGGAGGCAGACGTGATCAAGGCGAGCGGGCTGGCCCGCACCTTCACCACCAAGCGCGGCACCGTCGAGGCGGTGCGCGGCGTCGACTTCCACGTGGCGCGCGGCGAGATCGTCGGGTTCCTGGGCCCCAACGGCGCGGGCAAGACCACGACGCTGCGCATGCTCACCACGCTGCTGGCGCCCACCGCCGGGACCGCCGTCGTGGCCGGGCACGACCTGCGCACCGACCCGGCGGGCGTGCGGCGCCGCATCGGCTACGTGGCGCAGGGCGGCGGCGCCGCCCCGGGCGTCCCGGTGGGCGAGGAGCTGGGCCTGCAGGCCCGGCTGTACGGCGTGCCCCGCCCCACCGAGCGCATCGCCGAGCTGTGCGCGCAGCTGGAGCTGGACGGCCTGCTGGACCGCCCGGCGCAGGCACTGTCGGGCGGGCAGCGCCGCCGCCTGGACCTGGCGCTGGGGCTGGTGCACCGGCCGCCGCTGATGTTCCTCGACGAGCCGACCGCCGGTCTGGACCCGCACAGCCGCGGCAACCTGTGGCACCACATCCGCCGCATGCGCGAGGAGGACGGCGCCACGGTCTTCCTGACCACGCACTATCTGGAGGAGGCCGACGCGCTGTGCGACCGGATCCTCATCATCGACCACGGCCGCATCGTCGCGGAGGGCACGCCCGACGAGCTCAAACGCCGCGTGTCCGGCGACGTGGTCACGCTCGACCTGGCCGTCCCCGACCACGGCGACCGGGCGGACGCCGGCGACGTCGAGGCGACCGCCCGCGCCCGCGCCGCGCTGGCGGAGCTGCCGCAGGTGCGCGAGGCGGTGGTGACGGGGACGTCGGTGCGGCTGACCGTCGACCAGGGCGACCGCGCGTTGGCGCAGCTGGTGCGGTCGCTGGACGCCGCGGGAGTGGAGGTGGCGGCGCTGCGGATGGCGCGTCCCACCCTCGACGACGTGTTCCTCACCCTCACCGGCCGCTCCCTGCGCGAAGCCGCCGCCTGACATCCGTTCCACGGCGAGGAGAGATCTCTCATGAACATCGCAAGCGCTCTGCATGACACCCGCCTGCTGTACATGCACCACCTGCGTGCGTCGCTGCGCACCAAGGTCGCGGTGGTGTTCGGCATGCTGCAGCCGCTGCTGTACCTGCTGCTGTTCGGGCCGCTGCTGACACGGCTCAACGGTGTACGCGGGTTCGGCGACCACGATCCCTGGCAGGTGTTCGTGCCGGGCATCCTCGTGCAGCTGGTGCTGTTCCGCTCCGGCTTCGTCGGGTTCGCTCTGATCGCGGACCTGCGCGCGGGCGTGGTGGACCGGCTGCGGGTCACCCCGGTCAGCAGGGCGGCGATGCTGCTCGGAATGGTGCTGCGCGACACGACCGTGCTGGTCGTGCAGGCGATCCTGCTGCTGGCGGCCGGGCTGGCGCTGGGGCTGCGCGCGCCGCTGCCCGGGCTGCTGATCGGCCTGGCGCTGGCGGTCCTGCTGGCGACCGGCATCGCGTCGCTGTCGTACGTGCTGGCGATGGTCACGCGTCGCGAGGACGCGTTCGCGTCGCTGCTGTCGTCGGTGACGCTGCCGCTGATGCTGCTGTCGGGGATGCTGCTGCCGATGAGCATGGCGCCGGGATGGCTGGACGCGGTGTCGCGCTGCACGCCGTTGCGCTACGTGGTGGACGCGGTGCGCGCGGCGTTCCTGGGCGACTACGCCGCCTCGCCCGTCGTCGTGGGCACGGCGGTGACCGTCGTGCTGGTGGCGGCGTCGGTGTGGTGGGGAGCCCGCCGGTTCGTGCGCGAGACCGCCTGACAGAACCGCCGCGCCGCCGGGGTTCGCAAGCCGTGGAGAGGCCGGGACGGGGCACCGTCGCGGCGCCGGCGGCGGGGTCAGCGGGGGAGGGCGGCGGTGGCCGCGTCCTCGGCCGCCCGGGGGTCGGCGCGCACGCCGGTGACGGCGGGATCGGCGGCGGCGCGCTGGGCGACGAACGCGCCGGCCAGCACGATGGCGCCGCCGACCAGCTGCACCGGCGCGAGCCGCTCGCCCAGGGCGACCCAGGCGATGAGGGTGGCGGCCACCGCCTCGGTGTAACAGATGGCCCCGGCGACCTGGGCCGACAGCCGCTGCACCGCGGCGACGCCGGTCAGGTAGGCCAGCACGGTGCTGACGAGGACGATCCAGGCGGCCAGCAGCCAGCCGGGCGCGGCGTGGCCGCCGACGGGCACCGAGTCGGGCAGCACGTCCCAGGGCAGGGCCCAGGGCGCGGCGGGCGCGGCCAGCAGGGCGGCGGCGAGCAGCGTGCCCGAGGCGGTCATCACCAGCGGGTCGACCTGGCCGGTGAGGCGGTCGATGAGCAGGAAGTACCCGGCCTGGCAGGCGGCGGCGCCCAGGCCGGCCGCCAGGCCCAGGGCGTCCAGCCGCAGCCCGGTCCACACCTGCACCACCATCGCCAGGCCGACCATGGCGACGGCGACGCCCGCGGCGGCCGAGCGGTGCACCGGGGCGCGCCGCACCACCCGGATCCAGCCCAGCACCAGGATCGGTCCGCAGAATTCCAGCAGGATGGCGACGCCCACGGGCAGCCGGGAGGCGGCGACGAAGTAGAACGCCTGCGCCCCGGCCACCCCGGTCAGCCCGTACACGATCACCTGCGGCAGGTGGGGGCGGACCGATCGCGCCGCCGCCCGGCCGCGCAGCAGCAGCGTCAGGGGCACCAGCACCAGCGCGGCCCCGGCGATGCGCAGCCACACCGCCTGCCAGGGGGTGAGCCCGGCGTGGATGAGGGCCTTGCCGAACGGGCCGGACGCGCCGAAGCACACCGACGACAGCACCGCCAGAGCCAGACCCGCGGTGCGCGTGCGCGCCGCATTCCGCATGGCTCATCCCCCTCTCCGCAAATCATGCGCATCCTGCCATAACGCTCCTTACAGCGTCGACGTGCGTCCCGCCTCGAGCGCCCGGACGCCGAGCGCGGCGGCTCCGAGGGCGGTCGGCGGGGCCCGTGGGAGGTCGGCGCGGACGACTACTATTCGCGGGGTGAACTGGTACGCGGCCGGGGCGGGACTCGGCGGAACTGGGGGCGGAACGGCCGGCGACCTCTTCACCGCGGTGGAGGCCAACGTGCGCGAGCTGGTGGCCTCCCCCTGGTGGCGCACCGCTGCGCCGCAGCAGCGCGCCGAGCAGGTGGTCGCGCGGATGCTGTGGGGATCGGGCGAGTGGTGGCTGTTCGGCGCCTGGGGGCGCTGGTACCGCTGCGGCCTGGACGGGGTCTGGCATCCGTGCCCTCCCCCCACCGACCCCGGGGAGCGGCGCGTGGCCCAGCCGGCGCCGCGCGGCGCGGGCAGTCCTCCCGTGCCGCCGCAGCTGTTCCCCACCGGCCCGGACCTGACCGCCGGGCGCGTGGCCTCGCTGGGGTTCCTGGGCGCGCCGCCGGAGACGGCGGTGGTCGCGCGCATCCAGCAGGCGCTCACCACGGCGTGGGCGGTCAACCCCGCGCAGTTCGCCCAGCAGGACCCCATGTTCCAACCCGGCACCCCCAGCACGGTGGCGGCGGCCTGGAGCTCGCTGCTGTGGTGCGCGGGCGCGCCCGTGGTGCTGACGGAGAACCCGCTCATCGAGTCGTTCGTCCCGTTCCTGACCACGCCCGCCGAGCGGCTGCACTGGATGATGCCGCCCGACTTCGGCACCCTCGCCGGGTACTACATCAACCGCCTGCAGGCGGGCGACGGCGCCGGGGCCGCGCACATCGCCCGGGTCATGTACGAGGTGGCCGTCGGGTTGCAGGCCGACGCGCGGTTCCGTCCCGGCGCCGACGCGCTGGCGGCGGTGACGGCCGCGTCGCTGCGGCTGGTGCATCAGGACATGGCCACGGCGCGCTACGGTCCCGCGGCGATGCTGCAGGAGTGGCGGCGCCGCTGCCCCGCCGAGTTCGCCATGCCGATGGTGCGCGACGCCGCCCCCGGCGAGTACCTGCGGCTGGCGCTGTACGACCTGCAGCAGGCGGTGGCGGGGCTGACCGGGTCCCGGGCGCCGGTGCCGACCGGGGGCCGCCCGCATGACGACGTGCGCCGCGCCGCGGTCGCGTTGCTGGCAGCCGACCTGCAGGCCGCGCCGAACGCGCTGCCCGCGCTGCACCGGTGGCTGGACCCCGACAGCGCCCGCACGCTGCACGCGGTGCTGACCGATCCGGCCAACCCGCTGCGCGCGCTGTGGCCGCGCGAGGGCCGGTTGCCGGAGGCGCTGCGCAGCACCGACGCCGAGGCGCTGTCGTGGCTGCTGGCCACCACCTACACCATCGGGCTGACCTGGTGCCGCCTGGCGCAGGTGCCGCCGCCGGCCACCGGGTTCGCGGTGCCGCAGGCGGTGGCGGCCGAGCTGACCAGCCCGGCCCTGCACTCCCCGCCGTCCACCGACGAGCTGAGCGCGTGGGACATCATCAAGGCCGCGCGTGCGCACCTGGCGGCCGAGCGGCAGGCCGCGGAGAAGTCCGCCGAAGAGGCCGCCGACCGGCCGGTCGCCCCGTCCCCGGCGGAGCCGCCGCCCCCCTCCCCTCCCTCTGCCTCCCCTCCCTCTGCCTCCTCTTCCGCGGGGGGTGCCGAATCCGCGGCTCCCGAGCCGCCGCCCGCGGCGGGGCTTTCGGGTTCGTCTCCGGACGGTTCGGGCGAGCGGCGCGCTGCGGCGTCCGTGCCGCCTCCGCCGCCGGTTCCGCCCGCGCCGCCGACGGCGCCGGTGTGGCCGAGCGCGGACCCGGGTGCGGAGCCGGGCGCCGGTCCGGCGGGTGTGCTCGGGGACGCTCAGGAGGGCGCGGTGGCCACGCAGTTGGATCCGGGCGCGTTCGCCACGCAGGTCGATCCGGAGGAGGGGCGGGATCCGCTGCCTCCCCCGCCGGTGCCGGTGTCGGAGCCGCCGCCGCCCGTGCCGCCCGCGCCGTCGCTGGAGGCCGGTCCGCAGATCGCCGAGGCGTACGGCATCCGGTTCCTGTGCGGCGCCGACGACATCGAACGCGTCGTCACCGAGGTGCGGCGCCGCGGCAAGTGGGCGCGGCGGCTGCGCGGTCAGGAGGTGTCGACGGCGTCCATGCCGGCGCTGCTGCTGATCGGCGCGCCGTCCAGCGGGCAGCGGCGGCTGGCGCGCATGGTCGCCCGCGCGCTCGCCGAGGTGGGGGTGTGCAGCGGCGAGGTGCACGGCGTGCACGCCGACGAGGTCCGCGGCCGAGGCCCGGCGGGGCTGCGCGGCGTGCTGGACGAGCACGCCGGGCACGCGTTGCTGCTCGACGGGCTGGACGCGCTGGTCCTCGACGACCCGCAGGGCCGCGCCTACGCCGAGCGCCTGTACGAGGCGCGTCTGGAGGGCGTCAGCGACACCACGCTGCTGGCCACGTGCGCGCCGGCGCGTGTGGCCGAGCTGTCGGCGGCGTCGCCGGAGCTGATGGCCGACCTGCGGGCGGTGCGGCTGCCGGACATGAACGAGCCGCGTGTGCGGGCGGGGCTGTTGGCGTTGCTCGCCGAGGAGCGGCGGGTGCGGCTGGGCCCGGACGCCTGGGAGGTCGTGCACCGGGATCTGGGGCTGCTGCGCGGCCGGGGCCGGCTGACCGGTGCGCGGCTGGTCGAGGCCTACCTGGACCGGGCCGTCACCCGCCGCCTGGGGCGGGCGGACGCCACGCAGGCCATCGACGAGGTCGACGCCCTGACGTTGACGGCGTCCGACCTGGAGGGGCTGGCCGCGGAACTGTCCGGCTGACCCGCCCCCTCGCGGGGCAGGCCGCGCATCGGACGCTCGAGGAAGCGGCCCGTGGCGCGGCCTGCCGGAGGTCAGGAGCGTTCGGGTTCCAGGTGCAGCGCGGTGATTCCGCAGTCGAACGACTGCGAGCCGACCAGGCGCAGCCGGTGGTAGGAGTCCCCGGCGGGGAACACGGGCGTTCCGGTGCCGAGCGCGACCGGGTTGACGAACAGGTGGAGCTCGTCGAGCAGCCCCTTGGCGATCAGCTCTCGGGCGAGCGCGGCGCCCCCGTAGGTGATCAGGTCGCCGCCCGGCCGGGCCTTGAGCTCGGCGACGGTCTCGGCGAGGTCTCCGCCGGCGACGACGGCGTTGTCCCATGGCGACTCGGTGAGGCTGTTGGAGATGACGACCTTGGGCGTGGTGTTCATCCAGTCGATGGACTCCTGCGTCTCGCCCTCGGGACCGGCCTGCCAGGCGGGGATGAACCCTTCGGCGAGGCGGCGGCCCAGCACGATGCAGTCGACCGACTCGCTGATCTTGTCGGCGTAGGCGTCGACGTCGTCGGTCCACGGCGTCGTCATCCAGTCCATCCGGCCGTCGGGGCCGGCCATGTAGCCGTCGACGCTGACCTGCAGCTGCAGCTTGAACTTGCGCACGGGTGCGCTCCTTTCCAGTCGGGCGGGGGGTGTCCGTGGCGCCGGCGGACGCGGGCGTGTCGGCGGCGAGCGGGTCAGTCGGCCAGCAGGGCGTCCATCCGGTCGATCGACTGGGCGAACACGTCGACCGCGCCCATGCGCACCAGGTTCTCCATGTGTTCGCGCGAGTCGAAGATCGACCGCACCTCCATGCGGGTGCGGCCGTCGTGCTCGGTGAGGCGCACCCGCACCGTGCTGGTCGGCATGTCGGGGACCGGCGCGCCGTCCTGGTCGGCGAACCCGTCGATGAACTCCAGGGACGTGGGCGGCTCGACCGACGTGACGCGCCACCAGCCGCGGGACTTCTGGCCGTCCGGGCCGGTCATGACGTAGGTGACCGTGCCGCCGGGGGTCAGGTCGTGCTCTTCCACGGTGGTCGGGAACTCGGGCGGCCCCCACCAGCGCTCCAGCCGGCGCGGGTCGTCCCACAGCCGCCACACCCGTTCGACCGGCGCGTCGAATTCGGCGACCACGGTGAGGGTCAGGGTGTCGAAGTCCTTGTCGACGCGGGTGACGCTCATCGGTTTCCTCCTCGGCCGCGGTCGTCTGCCGCGGGGTCGTCCGCCGCGGGGTCGGCGTCGTCGTGCGCGAGCAGCCGCGCCATGCGGTCCACCCGTGCCCGCCAGGTCGCCTCCAGTTCGTCGAGGACCTGCCGCGCACGGCGCACGGCGTCCAGGTCGGTGCGCACGAGCTGCTGCCTTCCGCTGCGCCTCTTGGTGACCAGACCGGCCCGATGCAGCACCGCGACGTGCTTTTGCACCGCGGCGAAGCTCATCGGGTAGGCCTCGGCCAGCCGCGACACCGACAGTTCCTCGCGCACGCAGCGGCGCACGATGTCGCGGCGGGTGGCGTCGGCCAGCGCGTGGAACAGGTGGTCCACGACCTCGTCGGTCAGCTCATCTACAACCATTTGGTTGTATGTTAGCGGCCATCGGGGACAGTGGACAAGGCGCGCTGAAACCTTGGAATCGGGGCGGGGCCGGGAGCGCGCACGGTCCGCGAATCGCGCTTCGAGGCAAGGGATGATGTCGCCGGCGTCGGCGACCATGGTGGCGTGGACCGTGTGGACCGGCTGCTCGCCCTCGTCGCCGAACTGCGCGCCGCCTCCCCCGATCCCCTGACCGTCGACGAGCTGGCCGAACGGCTCGGCGTCAGCGGCCGCACGGTGCGACGGGACCTGGAGCTGCTCACCCGCGGCGGTCTGCCGGTGCGGTCCGAGCGCGGCCGCGGCCGCGTCCTGCCGCCCGACCCGGCGCCGCCGCCGCTGAGCGAGGCGCAGTCGCTGGTGGGCCCCGTGCGCGACACGCTGGCCGCCGCGGTGCGCTCCCGCCGCGTCGTGCGCCTGGCCTACACCGACCGATCGGGCCGGCGCACCTTCCGCGACGTCGAGGCGCAGGGCCTGGTGTTGGGCCCGCACGCCGAGTACCTGGTCGGCTGGTGCCGCATGCGCGACGGGCCGCGCATGTTCCGCGTCGACCGCATCGGCGCCGCCTGCCTGTCGGGCCGCGCCGCCGGCGCGCGCGACCTGGACGAGCTGCTGGCGGCGCTGCGGGTGCCGTTGCCGCGTCCGCCCGCCGACGACGGCCCGCGCGCACCGACCGGCGCCGGACGCGCCCGCGCCTGGACGTTGGACCGTCTGGAGCACGTGCGCGCGCGGCTGCGCGACGCGGCCGAGGAAGTGCGCGACGGCCGACCGGGCGCCGCGGCGCTGCGCACGGTGCTGGGGCATCTGGCGCAGTGGACGCGGTGGCAGGCGGCGGCGATCCGGTCGGCGGCGGACGGGGCGGAGCCGCCGCGGTCCGACGTGCCGCCGGCGTTCGCCCGGCCGGTGCCGGCCGAGGAGCGCGAACGCATGATACAGGACGCGATGGCGCTGCGGTCGCTGGGAGAGCTGACCCGCGACCTGCTGGAGGAGCTGACGGGCCTGGGGCACTGGGCGGCCGGATGCGACGACGCGCTGTGGGAGCGTCCCGTCGCCGACCCCCGCCCGGGCGGGCCTCCCGGGCTCGAGCGGCCGCTGGCCGACCTGCTCGCCGGATGGCGCGGCCCCCTGGCCCACATCGAATGGCACCTGGACCGCCTGGCCGAACCCCCCGAACGTCCCGTCGACCTGGAAGAAGACGACGAGCTGTGGGTGGTCGACCGCTGCCCCCTGCTCCCCTGACGCCCGCTGTCGTGGGCGAACGCGCGTCGCGAGCGGGCGGCGCGCGGGACGGCGGCGAGCGGCTAACGGCTCCTCGGACCGCCGCGCGGGCGTCCGGCGCGGGGGAGGCGGCGCGGGCCGCGGCGGCCGTTGAGCCCGCTCAGGGCGCGGGTGAACCACACGGTCTTCCCGGCCGGTTCCCGACGGCAGCCGAACTCGGTGGCCAGCGCGGCGACCAGCAGCAGGCCGCGGCCCGCCTCCGACCAGCGCGGCGCCCGGCCGGGCGGACGCGGCGGGACCGCCGGGCCGGCGTCGGCGACCTCGGCGACCAGGCGCGCCCCGTCCAGCCGCAGCCGCAGGCGGACGGGCCCGGTGCCGTGCACGACCGCGTTGGCGACCAGTTCGTCGACCATGAGGACGATGTCGTCGACGTCGGCGGCGTCGCTCACGTGCCAGGAGCGCAGCGCGCGGGCGGTGAGGGCGCGGGCGTGCGAGGCGGCGCGGGTCTCGGGGGCCAGTTCCCACGCCACGGCCCGTGCCGCCGTGCGTGCCGGTTCGACGGTCTCCCTGTCGGTGTTGGCGGCCACTGCCGGACTCCTCACCTGTGCCGATTCCCGCGTCACGTCGGATCGTTCCCGCTCCGCCCGCCGCGAGGGACGCGCGATGGGCGGAACTGGCCGTGCCGCGAGCACCCCGTGTCGGCGGCGGTCAGGACGTTCGCCCCCCGACCATCCACAGTGTGCGACGCCACGCGAACCGGGCGGGTGCACGCGGCTCAGACAACACTCACTGTCCGGTCACGTGACCGTGCTGACACTCTCGGCTTACCTCGGCGTGGAGGAGCACTCCCCCGGTGCCGTTATCGTGGGTGGTGTCGGTGTGGCATGTGTCCCCCGGGCTCTACCCTTTGCCTTCGAGGAATACCGCTGGGCCGCATGGTTCGGGCAGGAGCCTCGTTGTGCCTTTCGCCGCGAGGCGACCACCACACCGGCCTGAACGTCACAGGGCCCCGGCAGGCGAACCGCCCGCCGGGGCCCTCTCATAGCGGGGCGGGTGCGCGGCGCGCCGGTCCGCCGGGAGCGGAACGCGCCGCGGCACCCGCCCAACTATGAGATCGCGGTGAGCACCGCCGCGGCGACCGCCGTCAGCACTGCGAGCCCCGCGACCGCAACGGCTGCGATCAGGCGGATCCGGCGGCGCCGCGCCCGGCCCACCTTCGCGCCCGCTTTCGACAGGCGATGGGCCAGCCGCGGATCCTCCTCGCTGAGACGGGTCTCGATCTCGGCGAGGATCCGCTGCTCCTCCATCGACAGCGACATGCCATACCTCCGGGGGGCGGGGTTGCGGTGCCATGTTCTTGCCCCGGCAGCAAGATCATTATCCCCGTGGGGCGGTGACCGTCGCGCCCCGCGCGGGAGCGCTTTCACGCTGCATCCGGTCGACCGCGGTGACGTAGTAGGTGTAGGTGCGGCCCGGTTTGGCCGTCGGGTCGACGATGCCGCCGCCGCGCACGGTCGTCAGCAGCGTCCCGGGGGTGACGGGGGCGCAGGCGGCGCGCTTGCCGTCCACCCGGTACACCGCGTAGGCGACGGCGTCACCGGACGCGTTCCAGGTGACGCGCACGCCGCGGTCGCCGCCTTCGGCCCGCACCCGGTGGGCGGGCGCGGGGCCCTGCCCCGTCTGGTCCCGGTCGACGGCGGCGGGCGAGACGGGCGGCAGCGCCGGGCGCGTGTAGTGGTCGTCACGCAGGCGGGTGGCGAACCCCTGCCGGTTGGCGACCAGGTCGGAGGCGCTGAAGTACACGTCGCCGCGCACCGCCGGGTAGCGGGCGTTGAGTTTCAGGTGCCGCGACAGTTCGTCGGGCTTGCGCCAGGCCGCGTCCTTGCCGACGCGGTAGGCGGCCTGCCCGATCGTCAGCTGCACCTTGGTGCCCTCCACTTGGCGGGCCCACCAGTCGACCAGCTTGGCGTAGTCAGCGCGGGCGTCACCGATGGGCCAGTACAGCTGCGGCGTGACGTAGTCGATCCATTCTTCGCGGATCCACTTGCGGGTGTCGGCGTGGAGATCGTCGTAGCTCTGCAGCGCGCGCGTGGGCGACCCCTGCGGGTCGGTGGTGTCGTTGCGCCACACCCCGAACGGGCTGATGCCGAACCGCACCCAGGGCTTGGCCTGGCGGATCCGCTCGGAGACGGTCTTGACGAGCGTGTCGACGTTCTGGCGGCGCCAGTCGTCCTTGCGCATGCCCTTGCCGTAGGTCTTATAGCTGTCCTGGTCGGGGAACTCCCCGGCGCCCGCCTCGGGGTAGGGGTAGAAGTAGTCGTCGAAGTGGACCGCGTCGATGTCGTACTTGCGGACCACGTCCAGGACGGCCTTGACGACCAGGTCCCGTACCTCCGGCAGGCCCGGGTCATACCACAGGCCCTTGCCGTACTTGCGCACCCAGCCGGGGTTGCGGCGGGCGGGACTGTCGGGGGCGAGCTTTTTGAGGTCGCCTTCGCGGCTCACCCGGTAGGGGTTGAACCAGGCGTGGAACTCGAGGTTGCGGGCGTGCGCCTCGTCCAGCATGAACTTCAGCACGTCGTAGCCGGGGTCCTTGCCGGGCGTGCCGGTGATCCACTGCGACCACGGCTCGTACGGGGAGTCGTAGAAGGCGTCGGAGTTCGGACGGATCTGCACGAACACCGCGTTGAGGTTCATCGCCCGCGCGGTGTCCAGCAGCTTGCGGAAGTCGGCCTTCTGCTGGTCGACGGAGCGGCGGCCGGCCTTGGGCCAGTCGATGTTGCCGACGGTGGCGATCCACATGCCGCGCAGCTGGCGGCCCGCGGTCCCCTCGGGCGCGGGCACGTCCGGGCATTCGGCCCGCGCGCCCGCGCCGCCGGGCGCCCGCTCCCCCGCCTTGCTCTCGTCGGCGCCGCCCAGCACCGGTACGCATGCCGCCGTCACCGCCAGCGCTCCCGTCGCCAGTGCGCCCGCGGTCAGCGCCCGCGCGAGCGCACCCGGTGTCCGCTTGCTCGTCCAGACCATGACGAGCCATTGTTACGCACGCTTTGCCGTGGTCGACGCCAAACGACGATGCCCGTGTCGCATCCGTTCGCCGCAAGTGACAGGGAACATTCACTCCGCCGGCCCGCGCGGCGGTCCGCCCATGGTCACGCACAGTTGCGATCATCGAACGCGCGTTCTATCGTTCACATGTTCGATCCATGCGGGGGGTGTGGCCGATGCGCT
Source organism: Actinomadura viridilutea (assembly GCA_003001795.1). Classification (GTDB taxonomy): domain Bacteria; phylum Actinomycetota; class Actinomycetes; order Streptosporangiales; family Streptosporangiaceae; genus Spirillospora; species Spirillospora viridilutea. The sequence goes on from PVNI01000015.1 coordinate 60,335, forward strand.
GGGACAACCTGCGGCTCGACGACGGGGCCGAGCCCGGCCCGGCGGCGCCGCTGATCGAACGACGCGCGGTCGCCCGGACGTTCGACACGCCCGGCTTCCGCGGCATCACCTTCTACGAAGTGCAGGCCCGTTCGATCATCAACCGCGTCCCGGCCGCCTCCCGCATGCCCTTCCGCTGGACCATCAACCCCTACCGGGGGTGCTCCCACGCGTGCGTCTACTGCCTGTCGGGCGACACCCCGATCCTCATGGCCGACGGCGGCACCAGGCCCCTGCGGGATCTGCGCGTCGGCGACCGCATCTACGGCACGCGCCGGGAGGGGGACGGTCGCCGGTACGCGGTGACGGAGGTCCTCGCCCACTGGCGGACGGTCAAGCCCGCCTACCGCGTCACCTTGCAGGACGGCACCCGCCTCATCACCAGCGGCGACCACCGCTTCTTGAGCGACCGCGGCTGGAGGTACGTCACGGACGCCGAACCCGGCGGCGCCCGGCGTCCGCACCTGGCCGTCGGCGACCGTCTGGTCGGCACCGGCGGGTTCGCCGCACCGCCGAAGGTCGACGACGACTACCGCCGCGGCTACCTGTCCGCGGTGGTGCGCGTTCCGGACGGTGTCCGCCCGCACCACGTTCGTCTGCCCGCCGACGAGGTCGAGGTGCTGGACAGGGTCCGCCGCTATCTGGAGCACTTCGGCGTCCCCCACGACGCGGCAGACCGCGCCGTCGAGGAGACACCGCGCGGTGCGGAGCGCCGGCGTCTCGGCGGGGCCGTCGCGCTGGCCGACGTCGAGCAGGTGACCCGGTGGCCGCGGCACCCGTCGCGGTCGTGGTACGCGGGTCTGCTCGCCGGACTGTTCGACACCGGCGGCGAGATCCACGATGACGAGGGCGACGGCCTCGAAGGCGGGGCGCGGATCACCGTCGCCGACATGCGACTGTCCCGCGGGTTGGCAGACGGCCTGGCGGCCCTCGGCCTCCCCTTCGAGACGTGCGCCGCCCCGGCGGGCGGCGCCGCGACGCGGGTCCGCCTCGCCGGCGGGCCGCGCGAACGGCTCCGCTTCCTCCACACGGTCGATCCGGCCGTCACACGGAAGCGGTCGATCGAAGGCGCGGCGCTCGACGGGGACGCCGCGCTGCGCGTGGTGTCGATCGAACCGCTGGGGCTCGAGACGCCCATGTACGACATCACCACCGGCACCGGCGACTTCATCGCCGACGGGGTGGTCTCGCACAACTGCTTCGCGCGCGGCTCGCACGAGTACCTGGACCTGGACTCCGGCGCCGACTTCGACTCCAAGATCGTCGTGAAGGTGAACGCGGGCGAGCTGGTCCGCCGGGAGCTGGCGGCGCCGCGCTGGCGCGGCGAGCACATCGCGATGGGCACCAACGTCGACTGCTACCAGCGCGCCGAGGGCCGGTACCGGCTGATGCCCCCGATCCTGGAGGCGCTGCGGGACGCCGCCAACCCGTTCTCCATCCTCACCAAGGGATCGCTGATCCTGCGGGATCTGCCGCTGCTGGCGGAGGCGGCCGAGCGCACGGAGGTCAGCACGGCGGTGTCGGTGGGGTTCCTCGACCGCGAGCTGTGGCGGCTGGTGGAGCCGGGCACGCCGTCCCCCGACAAGAGGCTGGAGGTGTGCGCGGCGCTGAACGACGCGGGCGTGCGCTGCGGCGTGGTGATGGGGCCGGTGCTGCCGTACATGACCGACTCTCCGGCGCAGCTGGAGGAGGCCGTGCGGCGGATCGCCGAGGCGGGCGCCACCTCGGTGACGGCGATCACGCTGCATCTGCGGCCGGGGGCGCGCGAGTGGTTCCTGGCGTGGCTGCGCGAGCATCGCCCGGACCTGGTGAAGCCGTACGCGCGGCTGTACCGGGGCGGCGCGTACGCTCCGCGGGAGTTCCAGGAGCGGATCTCTCTGCGGGTGAAAGAGTTGGCGGCCAAGTACGGCATCGACCGCCGCTCGCTGGGCCATCGCGGTTCGGCGGGCCGCTCCGGACCAGTGCCCGGTGAAACACCCACCGTCGGCTCGTCGCCCAGCGCGCCGGAGCAGCTGTCGCTACTGTGAGCGCGGGTCGCGCCCAGGTGCGATGATCCGAACGGCCCGCGCATGTCCATGTGCAGGGCGTGCGGGTCGCGGTGGCGTGAGCACAGCTGGGCTCCGGCAGCTCGTTCCGGCCATCACTCCCCTCCCCTGTCGCGAGTGGGCTCCACCCGCTTGAGCAGCGCACGGGAACTGGCCACTCCACGGCTGCGGCTGCGACGCTGGCGCAACAGCGACCGCCCCGCCTGTACAGCGGCCCGAGGGGTGCACTGGAGGCCAGGCGTGTGCTCCGCCTGTCCTGTGGTCACCGCCGGGAGCGCGGCCGGGCGCGGACGTGCATCCGTTCGCCCTGGCGGCCGAAGAGGCTCAGCAACTCCACCGGGCCCTCCCCGGTGGAACCGAACCAGTGCGGCAACCGGGTGTCGAACTCGGCGGCCTCACCCGGTCCCAAGACCAGGTCGCGGTCCGCCAGCACCAGACGCAGCCGCCCCGACAACACATACAGCCACTCGTAGCCCTCATGAGTGACCGGATCGGGCGTGCGACGCGACGCCGGAAGCACCATTTTGAACGACTGCAGCGGCCCCGGCTGCCGCGTCAACGGAAGCACCACCGTGCCGTTCCTGCGCAGCGGTTTGAGACGCACCCGAGGATCGCCCACCTCCGGCGCGCCGACCAACTCGTCCAGGGGCACTTGATGCGCCTGCGCCAGCGGCAGCAGCAGCTCCAGGCTCGGTCGGCGCTGCCCCGACTCCAGACGCGACAACGTGCTCTTGGAGATGCCCGTCGCCTCCGACAGCGCCGCCAGCGTCACCCCGCGCTCGGTGCGCAGCCGCTTGAGCCGCGGCCCCACCTCGGCCAGGGCCCGGGCGATCCCCGACTCGTCCTTCATACCTCCGATTACACGCCCAGGTTCCGGAACAAGCGACAAAGGTTGCTGAAACAGCACCACCGGAGCCTGATCGTCGCGCCCCGGGGCACCGCGCCATGCTCCGCGAGGCGTCCCTCGGCTGCCAGGGTGAACGGATGCACGTCCGCGCCCGGCCTCGCTTCCGGCGGTGACCGCAGGACAGGCGGAGCACACGCCTGGTCTTTCGGGCTTCTCGTTCCGCGCTCACGCCACCGTGACCCGCCACAAGGCACTCGAGGCCGCGGCGAAGCCGTCCGCTGCCGCGGCCCTCGCCATCTCAAGGGAAGGCCGACCATCAGGTCGTTCCTGGGACAACGTCGAGGTCGGCGGGCGATTCGTTGCGGCTATGCCTTTTGTGGAGCCGCTCGGCGCGGCTGGGTTGGGGCCGAGACGTCATCGCGACAGAACTGAGCGCGAAGCGCGCGTGCCTGCGCAGCCGTGGGATCAGTTGCACGATTCCCGTCAAGGTCGACCAGGCCCGCCACCGCCGTGTCAGGGCAGCCGGCATGGTCGGCCGCCGTCCAAAGCGCTGGATCACCGGTGACGCCATGCGGTCGAGTGCGGCATTAACCGGCTCAAACCGGCCGGTCCGTGCGCGCGTATGACAGCCGTCCGTTCCGAGGCGGCCCTCCACGGCGCAGTCATCAACGAAGCAATGAGGCTGACGGCGGCGGACCTCGCACAGGCGGTCAAGCCCAAACTGCGCGGATGGCTGCACGCGGGGACGTTCCCCTTCGCGTTGGTGGCGGGCCTGGTCCTGATCGCGCTCGGGCCCACCGTGGGCGTGCGGCTGTGCGCGGCGGCCTACGGCTGACCGGTCCCGGAGGGCGCTCGATGCGGGCGTGAGCGCGGCGAGCGTCTGCCGGCCTGGGGCTGAGAGTCATCGGCGCGTAGACACTCCTGCCAGGTGATCAACGGGGCGGCAGGGTCGAGGGTGGGTGTGCGGGGCAATCGGCGGTCGGGCTGGATCGCCCCGGCCGCATCGCCGCGCCGGTCGGCTGTCACGGGGGGTGGCGTGTGCGGGCGTGGCTGGTCTCGGCCCAGGTCAGCAGGGCGGTGCGGCAGGCGTGGTCGAGGTGCCGCAGGCCGGACAGGTCCAGCTCGGTGCGCCGGTCGGGCGGCAGGGCCTCCAGGGTGTCGAGCATGGCGGGCAGCCGCAGGAAGGTGGCGTTGCCGCTGAGGTGGACGCGGATGGGGCCGGTGCCGTCGTCGTCGACGTCCACGCGCACGTGGGAGGTCTCCCAGGCGGTTTTGAGCACGGCCAGCAGCAGTCCCAGCAGCACGCCTTCGAACAGGTTGAGGGCGACCACGGCCGCCGCGGTGCACACCAGGATCACCGCTTCGCCGCGGTGGGTGCGCCACAGCCGCGGGAGCTGGGCCAGCGGCATGAGCTTCCACCCGGCGTGCACCAGCACCCCGGCCAGTGCGGCCAGGGGGATCGCCTGCAGGACGGACGGGAAGGCCGCGGCGAACAGCAGCAGCCACACGCCGTGCAGGACGCGGGAGGCCTTGGTGCGGGCGCCGGCGCGGACGTTGGCGGAGCTGCGCACGATGACGGCGGTCATGGGAAGGGCGCCCAGGGCGCCGCAGACGGTGTTGCCGGCGCCTTGCGCGACCAGTTCCCTGTCGTAGTCGGTGCGGGGTCGGTTGTGCATGCGGTCGACGGCGGCCGCGCTGAACAGGCTTTCGGCGGAGCAGATCAGGGTGAACGCCGCGATGGTGCCCAGCAGCGCCGCGTCGGTCAGGCGGGACAGCTGGTCCAGGGCGGGCGGCTGGATCGCCTCGATGAGGCCCTGGATCCGCAGCCGCTCGACGGGCAGGTCGAAGACGGCCGCCACGGCGGTGGCCAGCGCGACGGCCGCCAGTGGGGCGGGCACGGCGCGCACCGGGCGGGGCAGCAGCGGCCATCCGGCCAGCACGGCGATGGCGCCGGCGCCGACGGCCAGCGCGACGGCCGCGCCGGGGGCGGTGAGGGCGTCGGCGGCCAGGCCGGGCAGCCCGGCGATCTTGGCGGGTCCGGAGTCGGGCGCGGCGATGTCGGCCATCGCGTACAGCTGCCCGGCGATGATGGTCAGGCCGATGCCGGCGAGCATGCCCTCGACGACGGCGACGGAGATGGCGCGGAACCAGCGGCCCAGGCGCAGCAGGCCCAGCAGGATCTGCAGCAGTCCGGCCGCCAGCACCAGCAGGCCCAGGGCGCGCAGGCCGACCTGCTGGACCGCCTCGTGCACCAGGACGGTCAGGCCGGCGGCGGGGCCGGAGACCTGCAGGCTGCTGCCGGGCAGCGGCCCGGCGACCAGGCCGCCGACGATGCCGGTGATCAGGCCGAGTTCGGCGGGGACGCCGGAGGCGACGGCGACGCCGACGCACAGGGGTAAGGCGACCAGGAACACCGCGAGGGAGGCGGGCAGGTCGTGGCGGAGCGCCGCGGCGCGGCGCCGCCGGCCTGCGGCGGCGGTGTCAACGGTGGTGTCCACCGCGGTGTCACCGGTGGCGGCGTGCCTGTCGTCGGTCGGGTCGTCGGTCACGGCGCCTCCTTCACAGCGGCGTGAAGGCGCCGTCGGCGGGCCGGTGGGCGAGCACGGTTCCGGTGTGGACCTGGTAGTACCAGGCGTGCAGGGTGAGGGTGCCGTCGTCGAGGCGGGCGCGGACGGCGGGGTAGGCGCGCAGGCGGTCGATCTGTGTCAGGACGTGGCGTTGCACCGCCGCGGCGAGGGGGTCGTCGTCGGGTCCGGTGCCGCGGTCTGCGTCATGTCGCGGCGGCGCGGCGGCGCCGCCGGATTCGGGGCCGCCGGTGTCGGCGTCGCCCGTCGCGGTGTCGAGTGCGCTATCGAGTGCGCTATCGAGGGTGGTGTCGAGCCAGCGGGCGAGGGCCGGCACGGCGGTCAGGTCGTCGCCGCGGACCAGGGCGCCGACGGCGCCGCAGTGGGAGTGCCCGCACACCACGATGTCGGTGACGCCGAGGACCCGGGCGGCGAACTCGATGGTGGCGGCCTCGCCGCTGGGGCGGTCGAGGTCGTAGTCGGGGATGATGTTGCCGGCGGTGCGCAGTTCGAACAGCTCGCCGGGGCGGGCCGCGCAGATCAGGGACGGGACGACGCGGGAGTCGGAGCAGGTGACGAACAGCGCCTGCGGGGACTGGCCGGCGGCCAGCGGCGCCAGGCGGCATCCGTCGGCGTCGGCGCGGGCGGGGAAGGTCCGGGCGTGGTCGATGAATGAGCGCATGCGGGAGACCTCCAAGGTGCGGCGCCCGGTGCGGGCGTGCGCGATCGATGGAGCGGACGTCGGGTCGTCGGATCGGTGACGCGGCGAGGCCGACGGCGATCACGTCGGGTGTGGGGCGGGCGGGACGCGGCGGGTCGCGCCGTGTGCCGCCGGTGCCCGGTTCCCGGCCGCGGGCAGGGGCCGGCGCAGGGGTGTCGGCGCACGCCTCGCGTGCGGGTCGTCCCGGGGCCCGCGGGTGCCGTCGGCGGGTGTCGTCAGCAGCGGAACACCCGCAGCAGCGCTGAGGTCTGCGCGGCGGTTCTGCGGGTCAGGCAGCGGGGTCGGGCGTCGAAGCCGTGCGGTCGGTCGAGGACGAGCGCGCGGTGGCCGTCCAGATGAGGTGGGATGACGCAGTCGGGCCCGGGCATGGGCCGCTTGTCGGTGACGGCGCCGCGCAGCCTCAGATGGGAGAGGTGCGGCGGGCCGTGGACGGGATCGTGGTTTCGGCAGGACTGCCCCGCGTCCGCTCGTCCGGTGCCGACAGCGCCGGCGGCGGGCTGGCCTTTGAGCTGGACCGCGCGCGTCCCGGCACGTGGGGCGCGCTCGGGAAGCTTTTGCGCCCCGGCCGGTGCGGCGGTCCGCGCCTCGGGCCGTGTTCCGGACTCGGTGTGGGAGGCGGTGAGCGTGTTGTGCTGGGCGGTGGAGACGGTCGCCGGCAGGTCGCGCACGGCGGCGGTGGCGTGCGGGGACAGCCCCGCGATGAGCACCAGCAGGCCGCTGAGCAGGAGCGGCAGCGCGGCGGGCGCTCCTGCGAGCGTTCGTCGCGCCAGTGTCACCGCCCGCCCCCTCATCGTGTCGGCCCCGGGGTCGGCCCCCGGGTGTCGGCCCGGTGTGTCCGGTCGCGCGGACCGGTTTCGAACAGTGATCTGACGGTTACGATAAGGCAGCGGCGGGCGGCTGAGGTTATCGCCGTGTTAAACATCGCGGAGATCACGCGCCAGTCCCCATCGCCCTCCCGCGAGCATCTACCAGAACGCCCTGAGCTGCCCTTTTCATGCCTTATGTGAGGGCGGCCGCGGTGGTCGGGGCGTTCCCGGCGCGCCTGGGGCGGGGTGCGGTCAGGCGCGTTCGGTGTCCAGTTCGACGGGTTCGGCGATCACGTCGACGAGCGCGCCGTTGCGCAGCACGGTGATCGGGAGGGGGCGGCCGATCGCCTCGGCGAACATCAGACGCTGCAGGCCCTGCGCCCGGGTGACGGGTTCGCCGCCGGCGGTCAGCACCAGGTCGCCGGCCCGCAGTCCGGCGCGGGCGGCGGGGCTGCCTGGCACGACCTCGGCGATGCGCACCGCCTGCCGCTGGCCGAGCCGCCGGTGCAGGGCGGCGGGGACGGGGACGGGCGCGGCGACCACGCCCAGGTAGGCGCGGCGGACGCGGCCGTCGCGCATGAGCGCGCCGATGATGCGGCGCGTGGTGGTGTTGATCGGCACGGCCAGGCCGAGGCCGATCCCGGCGACGGCGGTGTTGACGCCGATGACGCGTCCGGCGGAGTCGGCCAGGGCGCCCCCGGAGTTGCCGGGGTTGAGGGCGGCGTCGGTCTGGATGACGTCTTCGATCATGTGCACGGCGGTGCCGCTGCGGGCGGGCAGGGACCGGCCCAGGGCGCTGACGACCCCGGCGGTGACCGATCCGGCCAGGCCGAGGGGGTTGCCGACGGCGACGACGAGCTGGCCGACGACCAGTTCGTCGCTGTCGCCGAGGGTGACCGGGCCGGGGGTGTCGCCGTCGGCGCGGACGACGGCCAGGTCCGACAGCGGGTCGGTGCCCACGACGGTGAAGGACGTGGTCGTGCCGTCGGCGAACGCGGCCTGGCCTGAGCGGGCGCCGCCGACGACGTGGGCGTTGGTGAGCAGGAACCCGTCGTGGGTGAAGGTGACCGCCGATCCGGCGCCGTCGCCGCCGCGCCTGCGCACCCGCAGGCTCGCCACGCGCGGGGCGAGGTCGCGGGCCACGGCGGACACCACGCGCGAGTAGGCGTCCAGCGGGCGCCGCCCGTCGGGGTCGTCGGGGCCGCCGGGTCCCGGCTGCCGGTTCGGTTCGGGGACCATGACACCTCCCGATGATTACATCGTTACACGACAACACCGCCGTGGTCGGCCCTGTTCCCTTCCCCTGTCGAGCGCTTCCGGCGCCGGCGTTCCCGGCCGTCGCCGCGCCGTTCGCGGCTTCGGTGCGGGTCGGCAGGCGGGTCACTAGGCTCGAGCCATGGCGGAGTTGGCGCTGCGGGCGGCAGGCGAACGAGAGCGGCCCATCGTCGTCGAACGCGCCCAGGGCGGGGACGGCGAGCTGGTGCTGCGCAGGTGCGGCCCGCACTTCGAGATCATCAGCAACGGGGTGTTCCTCATGGACACCCGCGACGGCCGGTCGGAGCGGCTGCTGGTGCGCGCGGCGGTGGAGGGGCTCGCGGCGCCGGCGCGGGTGCTGATCGGCGGGCTGGGCGTGGGCTTCTCCCTGGCCGAGGCGGTGTCGCTGCCACAGGTGGGCGCGGTGACCGTGGTGGAGAAGGAGGCCGCGGTCATCGCCTGGCACGGCACGCATCTGCGCCGGTTTTCGCAGGGCGCGTTGGAGGACCCGCGGGTGCGGGTGCGGTGCGCCGACCTGCTGGACTGGCTGGCGGCGCCCGACGGCCCCGACGCGCCCGGCGATGCGGGTGGCGCGGGGGTGTTCGACGCGGTGTGCCTGGACATCGACAACGGGCCGGACTGGACGGTCACCGCGTCCAACGCACGCCTGTACGGGACGGCCGGTCTGGACCTTGTGGCGGCGCGGCTGTCGCGGCGCGGGACGCTGGCGGTGTGGAGCGCGGCGGCGTCCCCGGCGTTCGAGGAGCTGCTCAGGACGCGTTTCGCCGACGTGGAGGTGCGCCGGGTGCCGGTGCCGCGCGGCGAGCCCGACGTGATCTATCTGGCGCGCCGGCCGGTGCTGCCCGCCGCGGACGGGTGACACGGCCGCCACGCGCGGGCGGCGGGCCCGGCCGGACGCCAGGTGGCGGGAGCCGACAAGAAACCGGGGGCGGTTTCTGTAGGTGTGCCGGATCCACTCCCCAGTGACCGGTTCGCTAGGTTTCCACTGTCGTTGATCGAGGGAGGTCTTGTGGCTACCGCTCATGTGGCCCGGCGGCGCGCTGCCGTCCTGGGCGATCTGCTGCCCGGTGCGCTGGTGCGGGACGCGGCGCTGGTGGTGGGCGCGGCGGCGCTGGTGGGCGTCTTCGCCCAGGTCGCCGTGCCGATCCCCGGCACGCCGGTGCCGGTCAGCGGGCAGACGTTCGCCGTGCTGCTGGCCGGTGCGGCGCTCGGCACGTGGCGCGCGGCGCTGGGCATGGTGGTGTACCTGATCGCGGGCGTGGCCGGGATGCCGTGGTTCGCCGAGGGAAGCTCCGGCGCCGGATCGCCGTCGTTCGGGTACATCCTCGGGTTCGTGGTGGCGGCGGCCGTGGTAGGCCGCCTGGCCGAACGCGGCGGCGACCGCACGCCGGCGCGCACGATCGGCACCATGCTCGTCGGAACCGTGATCATGTACGCGGCGGGCGTGCCGTACCTGATGGCGGCGCTGGGCGTGGACCTGGGCCGGGCGCTGGAGCTGGGCGTCGTCCCGTTCCTGGCCGGGGACGCGCTGAAGGTGCTGCTGGCGGCGGGGCTGCTTCCGACGGCGTGGCGGCTGGCGGGCACCCGCCGCGACACCGCCGCCTGATCCGCATCCCCGTCCGCCGCGCGAGGTCCGCCGCACGATCCGCCGTCCGGCGATCGGGCGGCGACCCGTCCCGCGGCCTGCCGCCGACCGCCCGCCCCGGCCGCCCCTCGGGCGCCGTCCGGGGCGGGCGGTCGCGTATCGGGGCGAGACGGCGACCCGCCGCGCCCGGATCCGCCCCCACGTGAGCCCGCCGCCACGGCGATCAGCGTGAACGGCTGCACGCCGGGCGTCCAGGTTCCGGTGATGTGGCGTACGCCTCAAAACGACCATCGGTCCCGGCGGTTTGAACGGGTTCAAATCTGCCGTACAGTGGCTCGCGTGAAGCTCGCCGTGACCGCACCGGACCGGCTCGACGTGCGCACCGTCGAGATCGACGACCCGGGCGATTTGATCAGTCGACTTCCGCATTCGTCCGCGCTGGCGTGGGTCCGGCACGGCGAGGGCCTGGTGGGCTGGGGGGAGGCGGCGCGGCTGACCGTCCCGGCGGGACCCGGCCGGTTCGCCGCCGTGCAAGGCCTGCTGGACGAGCTGTTCGGCAGCGCGCGGGTGGACGACCCGCTGGGCGTTCCGGGGTCGGGCCCGGTGGCGTTCGGCAGTTTCGCCTTCGACCCCGCCTCGGGCGACTCGGTGGTGATCGTGCCCCGCCACGTGGTGGGGCGCCGCGGCGGACGCGCGTGGCTGACCACGATCGGCGACGCCCCGGGGCCCGCGACGCGCACGATGGAGCTGGCCGAGCCGCCGGCGGCGCCGTCCCAGCTCAGCTGGAGCGACGGCGCGCTCAGCGCACCCGCGTGGCAGCGTGCGGTGGCCGCGGCTGTGGAGCACATCCGCGCCGGCCGGCTGGGCAAGGTGGTGCTGGCACGCGACCTGTACGCGCAGGCGAGCGAACCGATCGACGCGCGGGTGCTGCTGGCGCGGCTGGCCGAACGCTTCCCCGCCTGCTACACCTTCGCCTGCGGCGGGCTGGTCGGCGCCACGCCCGAGCTGCTCATCCGCCGGACCGGCGACGCGGTCGAGTCGCTGGTGCTGGCGGGCACCGCCGCACGCGGCGCCACGCCCGCCGAGGACGCCGAACGCGCCGCGCGCCTGCAGGCCTCGGCCAAAGACCGCCAAGAGCACTCCTACGCCGCGCAGATGGTGCGCGAGGCGCTGGCGCCGCTGTGCGCGCAGCTGACCGTCCCGTCCGAACCGCAGGTGCTGACGCTGCCGAACGTGCTGCACCTGGCGTCGCCGGTGCGGGGGCTCCTGCACGACGAGCGGTCGGTGCTGGACGTGGTGGAGGCGCTGCACCCCACCCCCGCGGTGTGCGGGACGCCCACCGACCGGGCCCTGGAGCTGATCGGGCGGCTGGAGGGCATGGACCGCGGCCGCTACGCGGGCCCGGTGGGATGGGTGGACGCCCGCGGGGACGGCGAGTGGGGCATCGCGCTGCGGTGCGCGCAACTGGACGGCACGCGGGCGCGGCTGTTCGCCGGGTGCGGGATCGTGGCCGACTCCGACCCGGAGGCCGAACTGGCCGAGGCGCAGAGCAAGTTCCGCGTCATGCAGTACGCCCTAGAAGGCTGAACGTCCCCGCGCCCCTCACCCTCCACTACACCCCGGGAACCGGGGGCTGGCAGGTGGGGCACCAGAACAGGTTGCGCCCCGCCAGGGTGCGGGCGCGGACGGCGGTGCCGCAGATCAGGCACGGCTGACCGGTGCGCCGGTACACGTACACCTCGCCGCCGTGATCGTCCACGCGGGGCGGGCGCCCCATCGCCTCGGGCGTGTGCTCCGGGCGGACGGTGTCGATACGGCCGGTCCGCACGCCTTCGCGCATCAGCAGCACCAGGTCGTCCCACATCGCCTGCCACACCTGGCGGTCAAGGGCACGTCCGGGCAGGTCGGGGTGCACGTTCTGACGGAACAGCACCTCGGCGCGGTAGATGTTGCCCGGCCCGGCGACCACCGACTGGTCCATCAGCAGCTGCGCGATCGGCGCCCGGCTGCGGGAGATGCGGCGCCAGGCCCGGTCGGGGTCGGCGTCGGAACGCAGCGGGTCGGGGCCCAGACGGTCCCGCAGCAGCTTCACCTGGGGAAGGTCGAGCACCTCGCAGGTGTTGGGACCGCGCAGGTCGGCGTGGTCGCCGTCGCCGATCAGCCGCAACCGCACCTGCCCGACCGGGTCGGGAGCGGGCAGACGCCCGAAGGTGTACCTGCCGTAGATGCCCAGATGCACGTGCAAGACGCGGTCGTGGGAGAAGTGAAGCAGCAGGTGCTTGCCGTGGGCGTCGGCCTGCTCGAGGACGTGGCCGTCGATGAGGCGGGCGCCGTCGGCGAAGCGCCCCTGGGGGCTGTGGGCGCGCACGGGGCGGCCGCCGAACCGTTCGCGATGTTCGGCGGCCAAACGGTGAATGGTGTGTCCTTCGGGCATGACGGGCCCAGCATAGGCTCCAGTTGATCTCCCCCGGGCCCGAACCCGCCCCCTCCGGACGCCGCCCCACCAACGGCAGGGCGGCCGGCGCGGGCGTCAGCCGCGGGCGGCGCCGACCTCCCGCATGTGACGCAGCGCCTGCCGATAAGAGTCGATCAGCCCCGTCTCGGTGTAAGGCAGGCCGACCTGGGCGCAGTGGGCGCGGACGAGCGGCTGCAGACGACGCAGATTGGGACGGGGCGCGCTGGGGAACAAGTGGTGCTCGATCTGGTAGTTCAACCCGCCCAGCAGCCAGTCGGTGAGAGCCCCGCCGCGCACGTTCCGCGACGTGAGCACCTGCCGGCGCAGGTGATCCCACCGCTCTCCCGGGCCGGGCATGGCCATCCCCTTGTGATTAGGGGCGAACGCACACCCCAGGTGCACCCCGAACACCGCGTGGTGCACCAGAACGAACACCACGGCCTTGCCAGGGGTCATGAGAGCGAACGCCAACGCGAGATACCCGACCACGTGCGCGACCAGCAGCACCCCGTCCAGCCACCGCCCGCGCCCCTCACGCCCGCGGCCGCACACATGCACGGCACTGCCGACCTTCAGGTTGAACCCCTCCAACAGCAGCAACGGGAAGAACGCCCGCGCCTGGTGGCGGGCCAGCCACGCCCAGACGCCGCGACGCCGCCGGGCCTGCTCGACCGTCCACACCAACACGCCCTCACCGACATCAGGGTCCTTGCCGACGTGGTTCGGGTTGGCGTGATGACGGTTGTGCTTGTCGTTCCACCAGCCGTAGCTCATGCCCAGCAGCAAAGGGCCCAGCAGCAGGCCCAGCCACCGGTTCACACGAGCGGTGCGAGCGATCTGCCGGTGCCCGGCGTCGTGACCGAGGAACGCGGTGCGAGCCGACAGCACCGCCATCGGCACCGCCAGCGCCACCACCCACCACGACGACCCCGCCCACCCCACGGCCGCCCACGTCAAGGCGGTCGCGCCGAGGGTGACGGCGATCTCCCGCGCGTAATAGCCGGCGCGGCGCTCCAGCAGGCCGCTGTCACGGACCTTCCGCGCCAGCGGCGCGAAATCGCTGCGGCCCGCGCCATCCGAGGCGCCGCCGCCGACCGGGGCGTCGGGACCGGCGGCGGGCAGGGGGAAGGGCATGAATCCTCCGAGGGTTCGCGGTCGACATCTCACGGCCGACGCCACCCCGCGACACCGGCCGTGCGGCGACGTCAGCAGTGCTGATCACCTGATCGGGACGCTATGCGCGCGGCCGCCGAACGGTCGCCCCGCCAGAGAGCCAACCGCGGCATGGCTCCCAAGACCGGCGGCAGACGGGACGACCGCACCTCACGTACGAGGCGACCACCGGCCCCCTGCGACCCGCCCACAGGCGACACGCCGCACACGCCTGCCCGCCTCCCTAACGAGGCGGTGGCGATCCCCCCTCGCAAAAGGAGGAAAACCCTCCCCCTCAGGTATCCCCCACGCCAAAAAACGACACCGCCGCACCCTCCGCCCCCTTCAGCCCCACCCGAAGCACACGCGACATATAGGGTCCACAGTCATGAACGCGAGCACTCGGTGGATCGAACTGGAAGGTGCGGTCAACGTCCGCGACCTCGGCGGGCTCCCCACGCTCGACGGGCGCCAGACACGACGGGGACGGGTGCTGCGCTCCGACAACCTCCAAGACCTCTCCGAGGCCGACATACGGATCCTGCTGAACGACCACCACCTGAAAGACGTGATCGACCTGCGCAGCGAAGCCGAAGTCCGCCTGGAAGGACCGGGACCGCTGACCCGGGTGCCCTCAGTCCGCCTGCACCACCTGTCGCTGTTCGCCGAAGGCGGCATGTACACCGACGTCACCGCCGACACCCCCGACGACGCAGCCCCCCACGCACCAGGCAAGATCGACGTGGACAAAGTGCTGCCCTGGCAGAACCGCGACGAGGCCGGCCCCGAGCACGAACGCTCCGTCGCCCACTACCTCGGCTACATGCGCGACCGGGCGGACTCGATCGTCGCCGCGCTGCGCGTCATCGCACGCAGCGACGGCGCCGCCCTGGTGCACTGCGCCGCCGGCAAGGACCGCACCGGCGTCGTCTGCGCCCTGGCACTGGAAGTCGCACAAGTGACCCGAGAGGCCATCGTCGCCGACTACGCGATGACCGGCGAACGCCTCGAGGCCATCCTGGCGCGCCTGCGCGCCAGCGACACCTACGCCGCCGACCTGGACTCCCGCCCCGCCGACACCCACCAGCCCCACGCCTCGATCATGGAGAAATACCTGGCGCGGGTGGACGAACAGTTCGGCGGAACGCTCGAATGGCTCGCCCGGCACGGCTGGACCGACGACGACACCGCCGCACTGCGCGCCCGCCTGCTCACCTGAAATCCCACGAGGCGGCAGGCCCGGGCTGCGCGGTCGGCCCGGGCCGCATCACACCGGGCCGCCGTCCTCACCCTCACCACCATCGGTCGGCCCCGACGACGGCCCCGACGGCGACGGGGACGGAGACGGCGACGAAGGACTCGGCGACGGACGCGGCGACAGCGGCGGCGGCACCACCGGAGGCGACACCGACGGCGACGGCGGCTCCGGAGGAGGCGACGGCGGCGCACTCACCCGCGGCTGACACGCGAACAACACCACCATCAACAACCCCAAAAGCAGCAACACCGCCGCCAACGTCAACAGCGCCGCGATCAACCCCCGATCCGACCGCACCGGCACCGGCACGAACCGCACCGGCCCCGACGCCACCGCCGGCTCCCTCGCACCCAGCCAATACGGCAGAAACTGCGGCCCCCGACGCCGCCCATTCCACCGCCCCTGAAAAGCCCCCCGCAACAACACCGAATCCAAAAACCGCTCCGCCCCCACACGATCAGGACGGTCCGCGTCATACCGCGTCGCCACCCACGGCGTCGGCCCATCCGGCTGCGCCGCCACAACCGGCGCCGCATCCTCCCCCTCGGCCTCACCGTCAGACCGCCCCGCCCCACCGACCGCACCGGCACCCACACCCGACCGCGGCCACGCCGCCTCGATCGCCGCACGAAAACGATCCCGCGCCGCGGCGTCCCCCGCGGCACCACGGTTCAACACCGCCACACTCGCCTGCCGCCCCTCGGCGTCCACCCCCAGATACACGATCCCGGCGGACGTCTCCGTCAACCGCGCCGACAACCGAAACGGCCCCAGCTGAACAGGATCCTCCGATGGCAGCGGCCTCGACATGGCCGCCAGACTAACAACCCAGACCCGCCGCCAACCCCCTCACGTCCGCACGTCCAGCACACCACCGCAAACGTGATCGCGTAGGGTCGAAAAGAGCGCCCGGCCGCTCCCCGAGGGAATACCCTTTCCGAGGACAGTGAGGACGCCGAACATGACCAGTGCCGCGCAGGACGCCGTCCAGGCCGCGACCCTCCTTCAACAGACCCTCGCCGAGGTCAAGAAGGTCATCGTCGGCCAGGACCACATGATCGAGCGCATGGTCGTCGCCCTCCTCGCCAAAGGCCACTGCCTCCTGGAAGGCGTCCCCGGCGTCGCCAAGACCCTCGCCGTGTCCACCCTCGCCCGCGTCGTCGGCGGCACCTTCGCCCGCCTCCAGTTCACCCCCGACCTCGTCCCCTCCGACATCGTCGGCACCCGCATCTACCACCCCTCCACCGAACAGTTCGACGTCGAACTCGGCCCCGTCTTCGTCAACTTCGTCCTCGCCGACGAGATCAACCGCGCCCCCGCCAAGGTCCAGTCCGCCCTCCTGGAGGTCATGGCCGAACGCCAGGTCTCCCTCGCCGGCAACACCTATCCCCTCCCCGAACCCTTCATCGTCCTGGCCACCCAGAACCCCATCGAATCCGAAGGCGTCTACCCCCTCCCCGAGGCCCAGCGCGACCGCTTCCTCATGAAGATCGACGTCCGCTACCCCGGCGCCCACGAAGAACTGCAGATCCTGCAGCGCATGAGCGTCGACCCGCCCGAGGCCGCCCAGATCCTCTCCCCCGACCAGCTCACCGCCCTGCAGCGCGCCGCCGCCGACGTCTCGGTCCACGAACTGGTCGCCGACTACATCGTCCGCCTCGTCATGGCGACCCGCGAACCCGACCAGTACCGCCTCCCCGACCTGCGCAAGGTCATCGAGATCGGCGCCAGCCCCCGCGCCACCCTCGGCCTGGTCTCCGCCGCCCGAGCCCTCGCCCTCATCAACGGACGCGACTACGTCCTGCCCGACGACGTCCGCGCCGTCGCCCGCGACGTCATGGCCCACCGCATCGTCCTCACCTTCGACGCCCTCGCCGACGGCGTCGACCCCACCGAAGTCGTCGCCCAGATCCTCACCGCCGTCCCGCCGCCCCGCGTGGTCTGGAACCACGGCGCCGCGGTGAGCGCATGACCGCGCCCCCGCCCCACCACCACCCGGGCCACGCCGCCGGCACCCCGGCGCCCCACCCTGCCCCCGGGCCGCAACCCGCCTTCCACCCGCCCGCCGACGCCCCCGCCGGCCCGCGCCCCACCGACAAACTCGCCGCACTCGCCCCCGAACGCACCCTGCGGCGCCTCGAGCTCGCCGTCACCCGACGCCTCGACGGCCTGCTGAACGGCGAGCACATGGGCCTGCTCCCCGGCCCCGGCACCGAACTCGCCGAGGCCCGCCTCTACCAGCCCGGCGAAGACGACGTCCGCCACATGGACTGGGCCGTCACCGCCCGCACCACCACCCCCCACGTCCGCGACCTCATCGCCGACCACGAGCTGCAGGTCTGGGCCCTCACCGACATCAGCCCCAGCATGCAGTTCGGCACCGCGACCCTCCT
Source organism: Actinomadura viridilutea (assembly GCA_003001795.1). Lineage (GTDB taxonomy): Bacteria > Actinomycetota > Actinomycetes > Streptosporangiales > Streptosporangiaceae > Spirillospora > Spirillospora viridilutea. Next base: position 77,475 of record PVNI01000015.1, read on the forward strand.
CAAACGCGACCTCGCCGTCGCCGCCCTCGCCGCCGTCGGCTTCCTCACCGTCCGCCTCGGCGACCGCGTCGGCGCCTACCTCCTCGGCCCCGGCGGCCTGCGCCGCTGGCCCGCCCGCACCGGCAAGGCCGCCATGTACTCCCTCCTGCAGGCCGTCCTCGACACCCCCATCCCCACCGCCGACGACCACCCCCACACCCCCACCCCCGACCTCGCCCAGGCCATCGCCGCCCTGCACAGCGGCCAGACCCGCCGCGGCCTGCGCGTCATCGTCTCCGACTTCCTCGACCCCACCGACCCCGCACTGCACCACCCCCACCCCCGCTGGGAACGCCCCCTGCGCCGCCTCGCCGCCCGCCACCAGGTCCTCGCCGTCGAGATCATCGACCCCCGCGAACTCGACCTCCCCGACGTCGGCCTGGTCGAGATGACCGACCCCGAGACCGGAACCGTCCACGAGATCGTGCTCAACCGCCGCACCCGCCGACGCTACGCCCGAGCCGCCGCCGCCCAGCGGCAACGCACCCGCGACGCCCTGCGCCGCTGCGGCGCCCACCACCTCGTCCTCCGCACCGACCGCGACTGGATCGCCGACATCGCCCGCTTCGCGGTGCGCCAACGCCGCGCCCGCGGACGCGCCGTCGCCGCCAAGGGGGTGCGCCCATGACGTTCCTGTCGCCCGAACGACTCTGGCTGCTGACCCTGATCCCGCTGCTGGCCGCCGCCTACGCGGCCATGCAGCTGCGCCGCCGGCGCCACACCGTCCGCTTCACCAACCTGGCCCTGCTCAGCCAGGTCGCCCCGCGCCGCCCCGGCTGGCGCCGCCACGTCGCCGCCGCCCTGTTCCTCAGCATGATCCTGCTGATGGTGATCGGGTTCGCCCGGCCCGCCACCGGCGTCAAGGTCCCCCGCGACCGCGCCACCGTCATGGTCGCCATCGACGTCTCCCTGTCGATGATGGCCCGCGACGTCAACCCCAGCCGCTTCGAGGCGGCCAAGGCCGCGGCCAAGAAGTTCATCCGCGACCTGCCGGCCCGCTTCAACGTCGGCGTCGTCGGCTTCGCCGGCAGCGCCAACCTCGTCGCCGCCCCGTCCACCGACCGCCAGGCCGCCATCGCCTCCATCGACCAGCTCGTCATGGCCAAGCGCACCGCCATCGGCGAGGCCGTGTTCACCTCCCTGCAGGCCGTCCGGTCCTTCGACGCCCAGGCCAGCCAGGGCGACCCGCCGCCCGCCCACATCGTGCTGCTGTCCGACGGCGACAACACCACCGGCCGCTCGGTCCCCGAGGCCGTCGACGCCGCCCGCGCCTCCCACATCCCGGTGTCCACCATCGCCTTCGGCACCCCCTACGGCACCGTCGACATCGAAGGCGAGACCACCAGCGTCTCGGTCAACAAGGAGACCCTGCGCATGCTCGCCGAGGGCACCGAGGGCAAACCGTACGAGGCCGCCGACGCCGACCAGCTCTCCGACGTGTACGCCAACATCGGCAGCTCGCTCGGCTGGAAGATCGAGCACCGCGACGTCTCGGCCCGCTTCACCGGCTTGGCCCTGCTCTTCGCGCTGGCCGCCGGCGGCGCGTCCCTGGTCTGGTTCAACCGCCTGCCGTGACCGGCGGCCCGCCGCGCCGTCCCTCCGCCGCCCGGCCGGGACGCCCGGCGCGCCGACGGACCCAACGCACTGGTACGGTCGGCCCACGTGGGGGAGCACTACTTCGCCTCGCGGCCCGAGGCGGCCAGCCGTCGCCGCACCGTCGATCTCGTCCTGCCCGACCTGCACCTGCGGCTGCAGACAGACCGCGGCATGTTCTCACCCGACCGCGTCGACCCGGGCACGCGCATCCTGCTGGAAACCGCGCCCTCTCCCCCTCCCACCGGCGACCTGCTGGACCTGGGGTGCGGCTACGGCCCCATCGCCCTCACCCTGGCGCGCCGTTCCCCTCAGGCGATGGTCTGGGGGGTGGACGTGAATCGCAGGGCTTTGGCTTTGGCTGAGGAGAACGCCTCGACCGCGGGCCTTGACAATGTAAGGTTCTGCTCGGCGGAGGAGATCGACCCCGGGCTCCGCTTCGCCGCGATCTGGTCGAATCCGCCGATCCGCATCGGCAAGAAGGCCCTGCACGAGCTGCTGCTCGCCTGGCTGCCCCGCCTCACCCCCGGCGGCCGCGCCCACCTGGTCGTCCAAAAGCACCTGGGCTCGGACTCCCTGCAGCGCTGGCTCGTCGACCAGGGCTTCCCCACCGAGCGGATCGCCTCCCGCGCCGCCTACCGGGTGCTGGCCGTGTCCGCCCGAACGCAGGAAGGTCGAGCCTGATGAGCAAGCCGCAGTCCGCCCGCCGGCAGCTGCGCCCCACCGACGTCAAACGCCTCAACCGCGACTGGCGCCGCCGCACCGACGCGCGCCTGGGGCTGCTGGTCGAGTCGGTCACCCAGCCGTTCAACATCGGCTCCATCCTGCGCACCGCCGCCGCCTTCGGCGTCGAGCACCTGTGGCTGGCCGGCAACGCCACCACCCCCGACCACCGGGGCGTCGGCAAGACCGCCCTGGGCAGCGAGCGCTTCGTCCCCTGGGAGCACGCGGGCACCGCCGCGCAGGCCGCGGCCGCCGTGCGCGAGGCGGGCCTGCGCCTGATCGCGATCGAGCTCACCGGCGACGCCCGGCCGCTGCACGAGGCGCCGCTGGACGGCGACGTGTGCCTGGCCGTCGGCGGCGAGGACCACGGCTGCTCCCCCGCCCTGCTGGCCGCCGCGGACGCCGTCGCCTACATCCCCCAGATCGGCCGAGTCGGCTCCCTCAACGTCGCCGTCGCCACCGCCATCGCTCTGGCCGAGGCGCGCCGCCGCGAGTGGGCGAACCACCCCGGACCTTGACAAAGTAAGGCGACACCCAAACGAGGAAGATCGCGTACGGGCGGTCGGGACGGCCATAATCGGGACGTGCGGCGCTACGCATTCCTGGACCACGACGGCCCCATCCCGTTCGCGCACCGCGGCGGGGCCGCCGACCGCCCGGAGAACTCCATGGCCGCCTTCCAGCGCGCGGTCGACCTCGGCTACCGCTACCTGGAGACCGACGCGCACGCCACCGCCGACGGCGTCGTCGTGGCGTTCCACGACCGCACCCTGGACCGGGTCACCGACCGCCGCGGCGCCATCGCCCGCCTCCCCTACTCCGAGGTCGCCAAGGCCCGCATCCACGGCACCGAACCCATCCCCCGCCTGGAGGACCTGCTCGGCTCCTTCCCCGAAGCCCGGTTCAACATCGACCTCAAGGACGCCCCCGTCATCGACCCCCTCGCCCGCACCCTGCACCGCACCAAGGCGTGGGACCGGGTCTGCATCACCTCGTTCTCCACCCGGCGGCTGGCCCAGCTGCGCGCCCGCCTGCCCCTGTTCACCGACAAGGACGTGTGCATGTCGCTCGGCCCCCGCGGCGTCATGGCGCTGCGCGCCAAGTCCTACGGGGGCCCCGCCGCCAAACTGGTCCGCCTGGCCGCCACCGGCATCGCGTGCGCCCAGGTGCCCTACGGCCTGGGCCCGGTCCCGTTCGTCACCGAGTCGTTCGTCGCCCAGGCGCACGAGCTGGGGCTGCAGGTGCACGCCTGGACCGTCAACGACCCCGTCGAGATGCATCGGCTGCTCGACCTCGGCGTCGACGGCATCATGACCGACGACCTGATCGCCCTGCGCGACGTCATGACCGCCCGCGGCCTCTGGCGCCCCCACCGGCACGGGCGGACCGGGGCGCGCCGCGACGTCAGCCCGGCGAGCTGAACGACGAACCGACGGCGAGGCCCGCCGCGGCCGTTCCATGGCCGTTGACGCGCTTTCGGGCGTTCTGATGACCCGTCCCGGGCGGCGGCCACGTGGATCTGCGGGCGCCCCTCAGCGACCCAGGGCTCACCAGATTGGAGTCAAGCCGCTCCCCGAAAAGCCCCGCTCGCCCGGCCGGACACCCGGACAGCACTCGCCACCACCCTGCTCGAGCGGCCCCCGGCCCGTCGTCGAAGGGCTTCCGCAAGCCTCCCCATTCGCACGTCCTCTGGGACGTTCCCGGGGCTACCGGTGCGCTCGAGGGCGGAGCCGAGCAGAGCGCATCCTCAGCGACTGAACCCGGGACGACGCGGCGGACCGCTCGGCGGGCGGTACTGGGCCGCGATGCGGAACGCGTCGGGGCGGGGCTGCGGCGCCGGCGCCGACTGCGGCTCCTGCCGTTCCTCCACCACGGACGAGCCGCTCTGGATGAGGTGGAGCCGCCCCTCCTTCAGGCTCTCCAGCAGTTCGAGGTCCTCGGCGGACACCAGGGCCGCCATGACCTTCCCCCGCCGGGTGAGCGCGATCCGCTCCCCGGAGTAGGCGACCCGGTTCACCAGGTCGGCGAACTCCGCGCGTGCCTGCGTCACCGGCTTCTCCACGTGTTCATCTTACGGCGAACTTCGCTGGCCCCCTCCCCCGCCGGAATGTACGCTCAGCACATTACGTACAGAATGTACAGATGATCTTGGAGGGTCGATGCGCGCACGGCTCGGCTGGGGGACGGACGGGGAGCGGCCGGACGGGCCCCCGACGTACATGGGGCGCAGTCAGACGGCGGTGGACGTGCCGCGGCTGCTGGGGCAGGAGCAGCTGTTCCAGCGGCTGCTCGACCAGCGGATCCTGTTCGTCGGGCAAGAGATCGACGACGACCTGGCCAACCGGGTCTGCGCGCAGCTTCTGCTGCTGGCCGCGCAGGACCCGCACCGGGACATCACCGTCTACATCAACTCCCCCGGCGGCGTGGTCGACGCCGGAATGGCGATCTACGACATGATGCAGTTCGTGCCCAACGACGTGGCCACCGTCGCGCTGGGCTTGGCCGCGTCCATGGCGCAGACGCTGCTGTGCGCCGGCGCCCCCGGCAAGCGCTACGCGCTGCGGCACGCCCGGGTGATGATGCACCAGCCGCACGGCGGCATCGGCGGCACCGCCTCCGACATCAAGATCCAGGCCGAGCAGTCGCTGTACCTGAAGCGGAGCCTGGCCGAGCTGCACGCCCGGCACACCGGGCAGCCGCTGGAGCGCATCCAGGCCGACTCCGACCGGGACCGCTGGTTCACCGCCGAGCAGGCCCGCGAGTACGGGTTCGTCGATCACGTCGTCGACAGCACCGACCAGGTGGGGACCTGAGGGCCCCCTCCACGGGCTGAGAGCCATGTACGCGCTCCTCTTGTGCGCCCACCGCACCCTCGGGACGGCTCTACGCAGTTGAGCCTCCACAACGGCCGTTGAGCAGCCGCTCGTAGGGCTCGGTTCCCTTAGCAACGCAACGGAGGGCTGCCTCACAGCGCTGCTGGGGACGCCTTGGAGGGGAGGACTACCTGCGTCGGTGCCCCCCAGCGGTGCCCGCCACGCGGCCATGCCAAGCTCACCCGGCTCGCCACCCGTCCGCCAGGGCCCGCCCCGACTCCGGCGCAATCCGTGACGTGATGGGGTGCTGCTGCCACGAGGGTGTCGGAGCCGCTGTGGGGCCCGGACAGAGGCCGGCCGGCCTTGAGAGGAGGGCTACCTGCGTGGCCTACGCGGTGACGGCGACGTGACAACCGCGAGGGGTGTCGGGTGGCCGCGAGGGCGCGGATCTGGCGCACTGGCCGGTGATCGGGGTGTTCAGGGGCGCGGTCACCGGACCGAAGGGCCAGGCGCGGAAGATCACGCGGTTACGGCGGGTAGGTGACGGTGCTCCCTGGCCCGCCACTGGTCGCGGTCATGGCTCAAGTGGCGGCGGACATCGATGGTCAGCGGTGCTGAACCGACGCTCAGGCGCTGAATGCGGCTGGTCGGCCACCCCCGGGCAACCGCAGTTCCCTGCGTCCCGGGATGAGGTTCGCCGGGTCGAACATTTCTGGCAGGCGGTCCGGCGAGCCGTAAACAGCAGGGTTGGAACGGCCCGACGACGGGAATCTTGAGACGGTCAGCTGCGTTGGTCAGGACGAGACCGCAAGCCGTCTGGGAGGCACGTGACGATGGCCGAGCGCGCACTTCGCGGCACCCGACTCGGAGCGACGAGCTACGAGAACGATCGGAACACCGATCTGGCTCCCCGCCAGGAGGTGGACTACACCTGCTCCCGGGGCCACCGGTTCACCGTGACGCTCGCGGCCGAGGCCGAAGTGCCGATGACCTGGGAATGCCGCAACTGCGGCGCGACCGCACTGCGCGTCGACGGTGAAGCGCCCCAGACGAAGAAGGGCAAGCCGCCGCGCACCCACTGGGACATGCTCATGGAGCGCCGCACGGTGGAGGATCTCGAGGAGGTCTTGGCGGAGCGTCTGGCGATCCTGCGGGCCAGCCGCAAGAAGTCCGCCTGACCCCGCTCCGGCTCGGATGCGGTCCGTGCCGTCGCTCCCGGACGGCACGGACCCGCTCCCGGCACGGCGTTCATCAACGGTCTCGCCCCTGCCGTCCGCGTATCAGCGCGTGCCGCGGACGTCGACTTCTCCGCTGCCGCCGCCGTCGTCGTCCTTGATGACCTCTCCCCGGACCACCGTTCCGCGGGGCGTCGCGGTCGCGTCGGCCGCGCCGAAGGGGTCGCGGACGGCGAAGCGGCCCAGGGGGTCCCCCATGCCCGGCGGGTACACGCCCGCGGCGTGGACGCGGCGGGCCACATAGGCGCCGAGCAGCCGCCGCACCAGGGGACGCGTGAACGGGAGCACGAACGCCAGACCGACCAGGTCGGTGGCGAATCCGGGCAGGAGCAGCAGCATTCCGCCGAGCAGGACCAGCGCGGTGTCGGCGGGTTCCCGGCCGGGCGCGCGGCCGCGGCCGAGGATCTCCTGCAGGTCCCGCCAGGCGCGCCGTCCCTCGCGGCGGACGATCCAGCCGCCCAGCAGGCCGCCGGCCGCCAGCAGCCCGACCGTCCACCAGGGGCCGATCGCCTGTCCGACCTGGACGACCAGGACGATCTCCAGGATCGGCATCAGCAGGAACGCCAGAACCAGTACGAGCGGCAGCATTGCTCCATCTTCACCTAGGCGGTCGGCCCTTCTGCTGTGTCAACGCCAGGGCGGCGGCGAACGTTTCCACTCGCGGCCTCGGGGTTTCGCCCTCGAGGTCCTCGAACGGAGCCGCGAGGCCCTGGGGCGGCGTCAGCGGGGTCGGCGGAGCTTGCCCAGGCGTTCGCGCGCGCCCCACTGGGTGATCCGCCACATGGCCTCGACCATGATGTCGCGGTTCATCTTGCTGGCGCCGTGGGTGCGCTCGACGAAGGTGATGGGGACCTCCACGACCCGCAGCCCCTCGCGCAGCGCCCGCAGCGCCAGGTCGATCTGGAACACATATCCCCGCGAGTCGACGTCGTCCAGGCCGATCTTCTCCAGGGTGGCGGCGCGGAAGGCGCGGTAGCCGCCGGTGGAGTCGTGCAGCGGCACGCCGAGCATGAGGCGGGCGTAGGTGTTGGCGCCGCGGGAGAGCACCTCGCGGCGCAGCGGCCAGTTGCGGACCCGGCCGCCTGGCACCCACCGGGCGCCGATCACCAGGTCGGCGTCGGTGAGGGCGTCGAGCAGGCGGGGCAGCTCCTCGGGCTGGTGGGAGCCGTCGGCGTCCATTTCGACCATGACGTCGTAGCCGCGGTCGAGGGCCCAGCGGAATCCGGCGATGTAGGCGGCGCCCAGGCCGTTCTTGGCGGTGCGGTGCAGCACGTTGATCTGCTCGTCGGCCGCGGCCATGGCGTCGGCGACCTTGCCGGTGCCGTCGGGGCTGTTGTCGTCGACCACCAGGACGTCCACCGACGGAACGGCCTCGCGGACCCGGCCGACCAGGCGCTCGATGTTGTCGCGCTCGTTGTAGGTGGGCACGATGACCAGCACCCGGCCGAGCTCGGCTGGGATCTCCATCGGTGTCAGTTCCCCTCGTTTCCTCTGGCGGTTGTTGCGGCGGCCGCCACGACCGCCCCCACGGCCGCGAGCACCAGCGCCCATTCGGGGGCGGCGCCCAGGCGGTCGGCCACCGTCCGCGACGTGCGCGCCGGCACCGCGGCGACGTGCATGTCGGGGACGAACTCCCGCGACCGGTAGACCATCCGGCCGTCCGGGGCGACGATCGCGCTGATGCCGCTCGTCGCCGCGACCAAGATCGTACGGCCGTGCTCGACCGCCCGCAGCCGGGACATCGCGATCTGCTGCGGCGGCAGGCTGGTGCGGCCATAGGTGGCGTTGTTGGTCTGCACGACCAGCAGGGAGCCCGCGGACACGTCGCGGACCTCCTTGTCGTAGGCGACCTCGAAGCAGATGACGTCGCCGATCGTGGTCGGTCCGAGCCGCATGACGCCGGAGCGGGTGCCCTTGGCGAAGTCGCGGGGGATGCGTTCGAACCGGCTGATCAGCTTGGTGAGCAGCGGCCGGAACGGCAGGTACTCCCCGAACGGGACGGGGTGCCGCTTGACGTAGTAGTCGCCGGGACCGGTGCGGGGGTCCCAGACGATGCCGCGGTTTTCGACCTGCCGCCCGTCGGGGGTGTCGACCAGGGCGCCGACGAGCACCGGCACGCCGATGTCCTTCACGGCGGCGTCGATGGCCGCGTAGGCGTCGGGCTCGGCGAACGGGTCCAGGTCGCTGGCGTTCTCCGGCCACACCACCAGTTCGGGGCGGGGCAGCCGGCCCTCGCGGACGCGGGCGGCCAGTTCGTGCGTGCGGCGGACGTGGTTGTTCAGGACGGCCTTGCGCTGCCCGAGGAAGTCCAGGCCGAGCCGGGGCACGTTGCCCTGGATGACGGCGACGGTGACGGGCTTGCCGTCCGCGGGCGTCGGGATCAGGAAGGCGCCGCCGACGACGGCGACGAGCCCCGCCAGCGCGACGCTCACGGGCCGGGCGGCGTCCCGGGGGCGGCGGGGCGTCCGGGCGACCGCGACGACGGCGTAGGCGGCAAGCGCGCCGGCGAGGGCGGTGAGGAAGCTCACCAGCGGCGCGCCGCCGACCGCCGCCCACGGGGTGAACGGGGAGGCGGTCTGGCTGAACGCCAGCCGCGCCCAGGGGAAGCCGCCGAACGGGACGCGCCCGCGCAGCGCCTCCTGGGCCACCCACACCGCGGCGATCCACACCGGCCAGCCGGGCAGGCGGGAGACGAGGGCGATGCCCGCGCCCATCGGGACCCAGTAGAGGGCCTGGATCAGGCTGAGCACGATCCACCCGTCGGGGCCGACCTTGGCGATGCCCTCCAGCACCGGGACGAAGAACGCGGCGCCGGCGACGAATCCCAGCCAGGCGCCGGTGCGGGCGGGCAGCCCGCGCAGCGCCAGGGCGAGCAGGGCGACGCCGACGGGCGCCAGGGGCGTCAGGTCGATGGGCGGGAACGCCGACCACAGGGCGAGGCCCCCGGTGACCGCCAGCAGGAGGCGGGGCCAGCCGGCCCGGCCGCCGCGGCGCAGCCCGGCCAGGCGGCCCGGACGCGCGGCCTGGGCCGTGCCGGACGCGGCCGCCGTCCGTTCCGGGAGAGTGTCCTGCGCCACCGCCCGCTCCTCAGTCCTTGCGTTCCCCTGGCCGGAACGGTACCGGGCCGCCGGACCGGTGGCGACCTGGGCGGTCCCCTTTGTGCCTGGAACGTCCCGAGTAGGGGCTGACATGCGGTTTTTCAGCCGGTCCGCGGCGGTTGGAAGGGTGCGCGGGGTTCGGGACGCGCAAGGGATGGGCGGGGAATCCGGGCGTGCGGGGCCGAGCACGGAGGAGGGCCCGCGACATCCCTCGGGCCGGAGTCGTCCCACAGGCGGTGAGAACGCACGCTCCGTTTTCTAGTGGATGTCCGGGCCCTTCCCGGGTCCAAGCCCCCGACCGATCGGGCGGCCCCGCCGGGCGCGGCCCCGGGCAACGCACCTGGCTCGGGACGGGAGGCGACGCGCGTGCGCGATCCGCGCTCGTCCCCGTCGTGGCGCGGTGTCCGGTGGCGCCTCCGAGCGGCCGATCGGTGAGTCCCGTGCTGGACTGGTGCCAAACTACCGGCTTCGCGAGCTGTGTCAACCGCCTCGTGCGCTGCGACGATTCCGTGTCATCCCAGCTCAACGCCATGATCGCGAGTGGGGGGAGATCGTGCCGCCCGTCCGGTCCGTCGCTCGATGCCGGATTCCGCGGATCAGGCCCGCGCCGCGCCCCGTCGCGGACGCCGCCATCCGGCTCCGGTCACCCCCGCGGCGGGGGGACGACGACGGTGCCGGTGGCGGTGACCGCGACGATCGGCTCGTCGAGCACCTCGGCGGCCGACTCGCCCTTGTCGGGCCGGCCGCGGCACACCACGCGCGCCTCGAAGTCCAAGGTGCGGCTGCGGTTGCCGACGCGGGTGACGGTGGCGGTGGCCTCCAGCACGTCCCCGGCCCGCACGGGCGCGCGGAACTGGACGTCGGAGTAGGAGGCGAACAGGCCCTCGTCGCCGTCGGTGCGGATGCACACCTCGGTGGCCACGTCCCCGAACATCGCCAGGACGTACGCGCCGTCCACCAGGTTTCCGGCGTAGTGGGCGTGCCCGTAGGGGACGTAGCGGCGGTGGGTGACGGTGAGTCCTACGCGTGGATCGCTCACTGGGCGGCCTTTCTCGGCAGCAGGACGTGGACGAGGTAGCTGGCGACCTCCGACGGGGTGGTGCCCTTGCCGAAGATGCGGTCCACCCCCAGCTCGTCGGCGGTGACGGTGTCGAAGCGGGGGCCGCCCACCACCAGCAGGGGGCGTCCCATGCCCGGTCCCACGGCGGTGGGGTATTCGGCGTGGAAGGCGGCGGCCATCTGCTTGGTGTTGTGCAGGTGGGCGTTGCGCTGGGTGACGACCTGCGACACCAGGACGGCGTCGGCGTTCTCGGCCTTGGCCCGCGCCACCAGCTCCTCCACGCTGACCTGGGCGCCCATGTTCACCACGTGGATCTCGCGGTAGTACTCCAGGCCCTTCTCCCCCGCGAAGCCCTTGACGTTGAGGATCGCGTCGATGCCGACGGTGTGGGCGTCGGTGCCGATGCAGGCGCCGACCACCACGAGGCGGCGGCCCAGCGCCGACCGGATCGCCAGGTTGACCTCCTGGGCGGTCAGCAGCGGGTATTCGCGTTCGGGCGGGGCGGGGATGCCCGCGTAGTCGATCAGATGGTTGACCCGTCCGTAGACGATGAAGAACGTGAAGTCGGGGCCCATCGCCTTGGAGTGCACCACGCTGGCCGGGTCCAGGCCCATCTTCTCGGCCAGCTGCAGCGCGGCGGCCTCGGCGCGCTTGCCGGCCGGCACGGGCAGGGTGAACGACAGTTGCACCATCCCGTCGCCGGTCGTGTCGCCGTAGGGGCGGATGATCTGCCGGGTGTCGGCCTGCTCCGGGGTGTGGGCGGCGGTGGAGCCGGGAGCGGTCGCCGTCATGCGGGCACCTCCTCCTGCGCGTGCGCGGCCTCGTCGGTCGCGGCCGCGTGCGGGTCCTCGTCGTCGAGGATCTCGATGGCGGGGTTGAAGTAGCCGTCGGCGCGTTCCACCACGCCGTCCAGGCCCTTGCCGCCGTCCGGGGGACGGCGCGTCACGCCGAACGTGCCGTCGGCGATGGCGTTGAGCAGTCCGTCGTCGGCGATGCGCTCCAGCAGCTCGACCGATTCGGCCAGCACGCGCCGCGCCCGCTGGGCGATGAACCCGTCGGGGCGCGGGACGAAGTCCTCGGCCAGGTCGCCGCAGGCGTTGCGGACGTACCGCACGTTCTCCAGCGCCAGGTCGCGGTCCGACAGCCACGGGGTGTGGATGCCCTCCGTCATCATGCCGATGAGGATGATGGACTGGCCGGTCATCATCCCGGCCAGGTTGAAGAAGGCGTCCAGCAGGTAGCCGGCGAAGATGTTGCCGGTCATGTGCTTGGTGGGCGGCATGTACTTCAGCGGCGCGTTCGGGAACAGCTCGCGGACCAGCTGGGCGTGCGCGAGCTCCAGGCGGAACGAGCCGGGCAGCGACGGGTCGATCTCGAAGGCGTGGCCGAGGCCGAGCTGGGCGTCGGTCAGGCCCGCCTCGTGCCCGAACCGCTCGTTGAGCAGCTGGCTGACGATCACGGTGTGCGCGGCGTCGACCGCGTCGGCGGTGGTGAGGTAGTTGTCCTCGCCCGTGTTGATCACGATGCCGGCGCGGGCGTGGATCTGCCGGGAGAACCGCTGGTCGATGAAGGTGCGGCGGGGGTTGATGTCGCGGAAGATGATGCCGTACATGCAGTCGTTGAGCATCATGTCCAGGCGTTCCAGCCCGGCCAGCGTCGCGATCTCCGGCATGCACAGGCCGGAGGCGTAGTTGGTCAGCCGCACGTACCGGCCCAGTTCCCGCGACACGTCGTCGAGCGCCGCCCGCATCAGCCGGAAGTTCTCCTGCGTGGCGTAGGTGCCGGCGTAGCCCTCGCGGGTGGCGCCCTCGGGCACGAAGTCCAGCAGCGACTGCCCCGTCGAGCGGATCACCGCCACGACGTCGGCGCCCTCGCGGGCGGCGGCCTGCGCCTGCGGGATGTCCTCGTAGATGTCGCCGGTGGCGACGATCAGGTAGATCCACGGGTGCGGCGGGTCGCCGACCTCGCGCAGCATCCGGTCGCGTTCGGCGCGGCGGCGGTCGATGCGGTCGATGCCGGCGCGGGCGGCCGCGCGGGCCGCGGCGCGGGCGGCCTCCGCGTCGTCGCCGGCGGGCAGGCGGAACCGGACCCGGCCGCGGGCGGCGTCCTGGGCCAGCTCGGTCAACGACGGGTACGGGCCGGTCAGCAGCGCGTCCCAGACCGGCAGGGCCACCCCGTGCTCCAGGCCGACCTGGTCGCGGACGGCGTCGGCCAGGTGGTTGACCCACGGACGGCCGTCGGCGTCGGCGCCCGCGAGCCCGGCCAGCCGCAGCAGCGCCCGCTCCACCGACACCGTGGTATGGGTCCGGGCCATCTCGATGATCGGCTCGGCGGCGCGCGCGGCCAGCCGCCGGGCCGTGCGCACCACCTCCGGATCGAGATCGAGCTTAGGCTGCGGCGTCATTGCCGTCCTCCGATCCACCGACAATCATCCGTCTCAAGGGTTTCTTCACGGGAGATCCTCCGGCATACAGCCCTACTCGCGCAAGAACCTCTTTGCCATGCGCGGTCCGCGACCGCGGATCCGGCGGCGCGCGCCGCCGAGGCGCCGCCGTGATCGTCTGTGCCCGCCGCCGCCCGAGACAAGCACGGACTTGATCACATCACCCTGCCGCGCCCCGCACGCGGCGGGGGGCATGCTGACGTTGCCCTCGGGATCGGCGCCTCGGCGGTCATCGAGTTCCAGGCACGGTGTTTTGAGTCACCTCAGCGGGGGAGGTCTGCCCAGACGCCATCCGGCGCCCGTCGATAGACCCGCGAAGAGACGTGACGCCGTCTCCTGTCGCCACGAATCGGTGTCCAGCGATGGCCGAGATAGATTTCGCACAGGTGTTCGAAGCTTCCCCGGTCCCGACGGCCGTGCTCTCGACGCGCTGGGAGTACCTGGCGGTGAACGGCGCCTTCGAGCGCGAGGTGGGGCGGCGCCGCGACGCGCTGCTCGGCCGATGCGTCTTCGACCTGTTCCCCGGCGGCCCCTCCGACTCAGGAGCCGAAAAGCTGCGCGCCTCCCTGGCCCGGGTGGTGGCCGACCGCGACGTCGACGTGCTGGCGGTGCACCGCTACGACATCGAGCGGCCCGGGCGGCCCGGAGAGTTCGAGGAGCACTACTGGAACTCGGTGAACGCGCCGCTCCTGGGACCGGACGGCGAGGTCGTCGCCGTCGTCGTCCGGGTCGAGAACGTGACCCCGTTCGTGGAGCGGCTGCACGGCGCCGAAGAGTCGTGCGACACCCGCCACGTGCAGACGTTGGAAGCCGAGATCTTCGCGCGGGCCCGGGAGCTCCAGCAGGTCAACGAACGGCTGCGCCAGGCCCGGCTCGAGGAGCGACGGACCGTCGACCGGCTGCGGCAGGCGGTGGAGCAGCAGCGCCAGGCCATCAGCGACACCTCCCACGACCTGCGGGCGCCGATCACCGGACTGCTGACCCGGCTGGAGACGGCCCTGTCCGACCCCGACGCCGACCTGCGCCAGATCCTGCACGCGGCGCGCCACGACGCCGAGCGGCTCGGCGGCATCGTCGCCGACCTGCTGGAGCTCGCCCAGCTCGACGCGGGCGTGCCGGTCTCCACCGAGCCGGTCGACCTGGCGAGCGTGGTGCAGGCCGAACTGGCCCTGCGCAGGCCCGCCGTCGCGGTCGCCACCCGCCTGGAACCGGGCGTCGTCGTGCAGGGCTCCCCCATCCGCCTGGCCCGCCTGCTCAGCAACCTGATGACCAACGCCGAACGCCACGCCCGCACCAGCATCGAGGTGTCGGTCGCCGCCGACGGCGCCCAGGCCGTCCTGGAGGTCATCGACGACGGCCCCGGGATCCCGCCCGAGGAACGCGAAGCGGTCTTCCGCCGCTTCTACCGCCGCGGCAACGCCCGCCGCAGCGACCCCCGGGGCACCGGCCTGGGCCTGCCGATCGCCCGGGAGATCGCCAACGTCCACGGCGGCACCCTCCACATCGCCGACCACCCCGTCGGGACCCGCATGGTGTGCCGCCTGCCGCGGCAGCCGTCGTCCGAACGCGCCGACGACTGACCGTCCGTCCGCCGGCGGCCGGCGCCGATCACCGGCGAGGAGGCCCATCGGCCGATGAGCCGACCGATCCGGCGGCAGGGGCGCTGCCCTCCCCTCCGCTCTCAACCCGCTGCGGGCGGCCGCCGGTGCTTCCGGTTCGCCGCGGTTCACGCCGCCGGGCAACGGGCTCACCCGCGTGCTCGTCGGCCGGGCTCCGGGATGCCAGTCCATCCTCACCGACCTCACCGTCTCGCGGTTCCACGCCGAGATCTACCGGACCGAGGACGGCTGGATGATCTCCGACCTGGGATCGATGAACGGCACCCGCGTCAACGGCCGGCGGCTGACCGGACCGGCGCGGCTGCGGCCCGGTGACGAGATCGGTTCCGGAGTCGGGGTGCCCGCCCCGCCGCCTCGAGCCGCGCGGCCCGTCGAGTGCGTCGCGGACGACCGGGCCCCAGGGGAACCGGAGCGTCCGTGCTCCTCGGGGTCACCGCCCCAAGATCGCCCCCAGCCGGCCTTGACGGGAGCGGAACGCGTCGACGAACAGCCGGTGGTCGTCGCGCACCACCGCCGCGTACTCCGTCCCGAACTCGATCATGGCCTCGACGAACGCCGACTCGTCCGCGCCGATCGCCTTGTCGATGGCCTCCTCCACCCGGAAGTCCACCAGCGTGTGGTCGGAGTCGGTGTCGGACACGCAGTGGATCTTGGCGGTGGCGCGGCCCAGGTCGTCCAGCAGCGGCAGCATCTCCTCCGGCTCGGTCAGCCCCGACCAGTCCAGGTCCTCCTCGTAGGGCGACAGCTCCTGCACCACGTAGCCCACGCCGTCGATCTCCGTGTAGCCCAGCCACGGGTCGGTGTTGGCCTGCAGCGCCCGCCGCGACACCGCCGTGCGGTGCCCGTGGTGCTTGAAATAGCCGCGGATGCGCTCGTCGTGCACCACCCTGCTCGGCGCGGCGACGTTGCCCTGCTTCACCGACAGGATGACGTCGTTCTCCAGGGCCTGGCTGCGCCCCTCCACCAGCACGTTGTAGGCCGACAGCCCGGCCGAGCCGATGCCGAAGCCCGAGGCGCCGACGATGTCCTTGACCCGGTAGGTCAGGCTGCCGAACCGCTTGTTCTCGGGGATGGTGTGCAGGTACTGCTCGTAGGCCCGCTCGACCTTGGCGCGCTCCTCGTCGTCCAGCCGCCGCACCCCCGGCCCGAGCCGGAACCGCCGCTCGTGCCGCTCGACGACCGTCCGCTCCTCCAGCAGGCCGATGCGGGTGGACGACAGCGCCGAGATCAACACCTGCCGGACGTACCCGTCGGTGTTGTCGAGCGTCAGCGCGAAGCCCTGGTCGTCGCCGTCCGCGGCGAAGCGGCGCACCTGGTCGACGTAGGCCCGCACGTACGTCTCGATCATCCGGTGGATGTCGGCGTCGGAGACGGCCTTGCTCCACGCCAGCAGCGCCACGCTCGCCACCAGCCGCTTGATGTCCCAGGTGAAGTGCCCGACGTAGGCCTCGTCGAAGTCGTTGACGTCGAAGACGAAGACCCCGTCGTCGTTCATGTAGGTGCCGAAGTTCTGCGCGTGCAGGTCGCCCTGGATCCACACCCGGCTGGTGCGCTCGTCCGCCCACGGGTCGTCGTCGTGCACGATGTCGGCGTAGAACAGGCAGGCGCTGCCCCGGTAGAACGCGAACGGGTCGGCGGCCATCTTCCGGAACCGGCGGCGGAATTCGGCGGGGCTGCGCTCCATCAGGTCCGAGAAGGCGTCGACCAGGACGTCGACGATCTGCCGCTGCCGCTCCTCGGGCGCCATGGCCCGCAGAGCCCGGGTGATGCTCCCCATCGTGTTCTCTTTTCCGCTCGGGCTACTCGGGGGGCCGGGGGCGGGGTCCACCCGGTAGGTGCGGGTGTCCCCGCGCCGCAGCCGGACGTACCTGAGTCATTCTGCCGAACCGTGCCCGGAGCGGGCGGTGAACAGCGCACGAACCCCGGGCACCGACCGCAGGAGGTCCAGCGCCATCTCCGCGTGCCCGGGCACGTACCCGTTGCCGATGAGCATCGTGACGTCCGCCGCCAGCCCCTCGGCGCCCAGCGCCGCCGCCGAGAACGACGTCGCCATCGAGAAGAACACCACCGTCCCGCCCTGCGCCGTGCCCAGGATCGCCCCGTGCTCGCAGCCGGGCACGTCCACGCACACCACGGTCACGTCGGCGGGCTCGCCCAGCGCCTCGGCGACCGCCACCGGGTCGCGCGCGTCCGCCACCACCACCGCGTCGGCCAGCCCGGCGTCCTCCAAGAGCCGCCGTTCGCGCTCGTCCGGCACCAGCCCCACCGTGCGGGCCGCGCCCGCCCGGCGCGCCGCGGCCAGCGACAGCGACCCGCTCTTGCCGGCCCCGCCCAGCACCGCCACCACAGGGGGCGCGCCCCGGCGGACGCGCTCGGCGACCACCCGGTGGGTCAGGGCCGGCGCGCCGCACACGTCCATCACCGACAGCGCCAGCGGCGTCGGCAGGTCGTCGGGCAGCACGGCGGCGATGGAACGGGCGAACAGGATGGCGTGCCCCTCGGCCGGCACCTGCTCGGACCGGCCGTCCCAGCGGGCCAGCCCGTCGGTGATCGCAAGCGGCGTCAGCGTCAGCGACACGAGCGTGGCGATCCGGTCCCCCGGCTTGAGACCGAGCGGCGAGGCGGGGCCCGCCTCCTCCACGACGCCGACGAGCATGCCGCCCGACCCGGTCACCGGGTTGTGCATCTTGCCGCGCTCCTCGACGATCTTCAGCACGGCCCGGCGGAGGGCGGCGTAGTCGTCCCCGTGCTCGGTGCGCAGCTGCCGGTAGGACGCGGCGTCCAGGTTGAGCCGCTCCACCCGCACCCGCACCTCGTCGGGGCGGATGCGCGGATCGGTGTCCAGCCGGTGGGCGGCCTGCGGCAGCACCCCGCGGGGTTCCAGCACACGGTGCAGCCCCACCGCCGAGCCCGCCGGGTCCGCCGCCCCGGCGCCGCCGTTGCCGTCCGCCTCGTCGCGAAGGTCGACCATCTCTCGTCCCGCCTTGCCTTCCCTGTTCCAAAGTGATCCGCAGATTATCCGGGGCACCCCTGGTTTATCCGGAAGTCTTCCCGTAACGTCCGTCATACACAAGACTTTGTCCGTAGTACTTCGCGCGAGAGGTCGACGATGACCACTGCCCTGCACCCGCAGCCGGACACCGCCCCCCGCGCGGGCGGCCCGGCCGAGCAGCCCTACGTCTACCGGCGCCGTCCCCTGGTCGAACCCGACTGGCGGCGCTTCCCCGGCTGGCGGGACGTCACCGCCGCCGAATGGCGGTCGGCGCAGTGGCAACGCGCGCACTGCGTCAAGAACATCCGGCAGCTGCGGCAGGTGATGGGCGACCTGATCGACGAGGCCTTCTACGCCGACCTGGAACGCGACCAGGCCGAGCGCGCCACCATGTCCATGCTCGTCACGCCGCAGATGCTCAACACCATGGACACCGGCTCCACCGAGGCGTTCTACGCCGACCCCGTGCGCCGCTACATGATCCCGGTGTTCAGCGACCGCCGCACCGACTGGCCGTCCCACCCCCACGCCACCCGCGACTCCCTGCACGAGGCGGAGATGTGGGCGGTCGAGGGCCTCACCCACCGCTACCCCACCAAGGTGCTGGCCGAGCTGCTGCCCACCTGCCCGCAGTACTGCGGCCACTGCACCCGCATGGACCTGGTCGGCAACTCCACCCCGGCCGTCGACAAGCACCGCTTCACCATCCGGCCCCCCGACCGGCACGCGGCCATGCTCGACTACCTGCGCCGCACGCCCGGCGTCCGCGACGTCGTCGTCTCCGGCGGCGACGTGGCCAACCTGCCCTGGCCGCGCCTGGAGGCGTTCGTCGACGCCCTGCTGGACATCGACAGCATCCGCGACATCCGCCTGGCCAGCAAAGCCCTCATGGGCCTGCCCCAGCACTGGCTTCAGGACGACGTCCGCGCCGGCATGGAGCGCCTCGCCGCCAAGGCCCGCCGGCGCGGCGTGCAGATCGCGATCCACACGCACGTCAACGCCGCCCAGTCCGTCACGCCCCTGGTCGCCGAGGCGGCGCGCGCCATGCTGGACACCGGCATCCGCGACGTGCGCAACCAGGGCGTCCTGCTGCGCGGTGTCAACGACACCCCCGCCGCGCTGCTCGACCTGTCGTTCGCGCTGCTCGACGAGGCCGGGATCATGCCCTACTACTTCTACCTGTGCGACATGATCCCCTACAGCGAGCACTGGCGGCTCGCGGTGTGGGAGGCCCAGGAGCTCCAGCACGCCATCATGGGGTACCTGCCCGGCTTCGCCACCCCACGGATCGTGTGCGACGTGCCGTACGTGGGCAAGCGCTGGGTCCACCAGCTCGCCGAATACGACCGCGAACGCGGCATCTCCTACTGGACCAAGAACTACCGCACCGGTCTCGAGGCCGCCGACCCCGACGCCCTCACCCGCCGCTACGAGTACTACGACCCCATCTACACCCTGCCCGAGTCAGGGCAGGCCTGGTGGCGGAGCCACTGACCCGAGGGCGGGACTAGGCTTCGCCGAATGGGACGCGAGCTCATCGCACGGTTCCCCATCGGCGCCGCCGCGACCGTCGCCGAGCTGGAGGCCGACCCGCATCCGCTGCTCGCGCGGCTGCGCGCGCACGAGCCGGTGTCCTGGCTGCCCGCCCTCGGCGGCTGGCTCGTCACCTCACGGGACCTGGCCGTCCGGGTCATGCGCGAGGCCGACGTCTTCACCGTGGACGACCCGCGCTTTTCCACCGCGCGGGTCGTCGGGCCCAGCATGCTGTCGCTGGACGGCCCCGTCCACGCCCGCCACCGCGACCCGTTCGCCCGACCGCTGCGGCCCGCGCGCACCCGCGCCCGCTTCACCGCCTTCATCGAGGCGGAGGTCGCGCGGCTGGTCGACGGGCTCGCCCCGGCGGGGCGCGCCGAGCTGCGCGGCGACCTGGCGGGGCCGCTCGCCGTCGCGGTGGTCGCCGAGGCCCTGGGCCTGAACGGCGTGGACGCGGCGACCGTCCGCTCCTGGTACGCCGCGTTCGTGGAGGCCGTGTCGGCCATCACCGCCGGCCAGGCCCCGCCCGACCGCGCCCGCGCCGCCCGCGAGCGGCTGCGGGCCGCGGTCGAGGACGCCCTCTCCGGACACGGCTCCTTGCTCGCCGACGCCGCGCGCCACGAGGCGGGCCTGACCACCGCCGAGGTCGTCTCCAACGCGGCCGTGCTGATGTTCGGCGGCATCGACACCACCGAAGGCATGATCGTCAATGCCGTGCGGCATCTGCTGAGCCACCCCGACCAGCTCGCGCTCGTCCGCCGCGACCCCGCCCTGCTGGACGCGGCGATCGAGGAGTCGCTGCGCCTCGAGCCCTCGGCGGCGGTCGTCGACCGCTACGCCACGCGCGACGTCCGGCTCGGGGAGGCCGACATACGCAAGGGCGACCTGGTCCGGGTGTCGATCGCGGGCGCCAATCGCGACCCCGCCGTGTTCAGCGACCCGGACCGGTTCGACGTGCGGCGCGCCAACCTGTCCGACCACGTGGCGTTCGCGCGCGGACCGCACTTCTGTTTCGGCGCCCCGCTCGCCCGGCTGGAGACCCGGACGGCGCTCGCCGCCCTGCTCGAGCGGCTCCCCGGCCTGCGCCTCGACCCGGCCTTCCCCACATCGCCGAAGGGCCTGGTGTTCCGCAAACCTCCCCATCTGCACGTCCTCTGGGACGTTCCCGGGGCTACCGGTGCCCTCGACGGCGGAGACGAGCACCGCGGCGAGTAGACCGCCGACCCGGCGCCGTCCGGCGTGGCTGCGGCTTCTTGAATGGCTGGCGTGGGGGTGGGTCGCGGCACCATCGGTCTTGAGTACCTTCTCAACCCGGCGCCTTTACATTGTAGATTTCCAAGTGGCCGCGTGCTCGTCCCGGCCGCCGATGCCGCGACGGCGAAACCGCGAGCGGGACCACGGCGTCGTAGCCCTGAGGGCCGCCGGGACATCGGCGGGACCATCGCACCGGGTCTGTGGGAGCATCTGCGCATGATCGTGGAACGCCGGGTCGAGCTGCTCTTCGGGCAGGAGAGCCGGGAAGCCGAGACGCACACCAACCTGTCCGCGGTCCGCCAGGACGGCCGCTGCCTGTGGGCGGCGGGCGACGAGACCGCCACCGTGGAACGGCTGACGGCGTCCGTGGACGGCGACGGGCTGGTGAGCGGCTACGGCGACCAGCGCACCGTCCCCCTGGCCGATCTGGTCCCGTTGCCGGCCGGGCCGGACGAGGAGGCCGACATCGAAGGGCTGGCCCGCACCGACGGCTGGCTGTGGGCGATCGGCTCCCACAGCCTCAAGCGCAAAAAGGTCAAGGACGGGCACTCGGTCGCCAAGTCCCGCAAGCGGCTCGCCACCGTCGTCCGCGAGGAGAACAGGTTCGTCCTGGTCCGGATGCCGCTCGTCGCCGGCGCGGACGGGCTGCCCGAGGTCACCCGCCGCGACGGCGAGCGCACCGCCGCCGTCCTGGGCGGGCACGGCGACTCGATCACCGACGCGCTGGCCGACGACCCCCACCTCGCGCCCTTCCTCCGCCTGCCCGGCAAGGACAACGGCGTCGACATCGAGGGCATCGCCGCCCACCGCGACCGCCTGTACGTCGGGCTGCGCGGGCCGGTGCTGCGCGGCTGGGCCGTGCTCGTCGAGATCCGGCCCGAGACGCATCCCGACGACCCGCATCGGCTGCGGCTGTGCCCGATCGGCGGTGACGGCGCCCTGTACCGCACCCACTTCCTCGACCTGGACGGGCTGGGCGTGCGCGACCTGTGCCCGCACGGCGACGACCTGCTGCTGCTCACCGGGCCGAGCATGGACCTCGACGGACCGGTCCGCGTGGTGCGCTGGCCCGGCGCGGCCTCGATCGACTCCCCCGGCGTGGTGCACGCCTCCGAACTGGAAGTGCTGGGCGAACTGCCGTACGGGCAGGGCGACGACCACGCCGAGGGCATCGCCGTCCTGGACGAATCCGACGCCGCCACGCTGCGGCTGCTGGTCGTGTACGACAGCCCGTCACCGCGCCGCCTCACCGACCGCGGCGTCCTCGCCGACGTGGTCGCGTTCAAGCGCTAGCAGTCCATCGCTCGGTCCCGGGCCATCCCGGCCGATGCGCAACGCCCTGCCGCGCCCCGCCACGCGGCGGGCCGCCGGGCTGCGGCGCCTGCCCACGCACCGCACACATCTCGATGCCCGGCTCGGCGGGTGCGATCGCTGCATCCGGACGCCAGGCTCGCGGCGAACGCAGACGCGGATCCCCTGTGCTCGACCCGTGCCCGCAGGTCGACGACCTCTGTGCCTCGCCGACAGCCGGCCCTCGGCGCACGGCCGCTGGAGGCCCCTGGCAATGGCCTTCGGATGCGCCGAACCCAAGGCGCCGCGGAGGCGTCCAACACGCCTGGAAGGAGTGAAAGTGATCTTTCTTCTGTCCCTTGCGGGCTTTCCTGGACAGGCGACGATGGGATCTGGATACTCACAGCTATGGACGGTCGGCCCTCATATCCGGTGAGAGCGTCCGATATGGAGCGCGACCGGGTGCTGCGTGTGCTCAGTGATCGCGTAGCCGAGGGCAGGATGTCCCAGGACACCTTCGAACGCCGCGTCGACCAGGTGCTCCGCGCCCGCAGCCAGGCCGAGCTGGCCGACATCGTGCGCGACCTGCCCAGCGGCAACCGGGTGGTGGATCGGCTGACCGGCCTGATCTCCCAGGTGTCCCAGGCGACCGCGCGGCTCGAGGCGGCGTGGCGGGCGCCCCGACTGCCGCGGTTCATGCTGCCGGGCAACGGGCTCACCCGCGTGCTCGTCGGCCGGGCTCCGGGATGCCAGTTCATCCTCACCGACCTCACCGTCTCGCGGTTCCACGCCGAGATCTACCGGACCGAGGACGGCTGGATGATCTCCGACCTGGGATCGATGAACGGCACCCGCGTCAACGGCTGGCGGCTGACCGGACCGGCGCGGCTGCGGCCCGGTGACGAGATCGGCTTCGGCAACTCGACCTTCATCGTCGCCGCCCCGTCGGTCTAGAAGAGCGGATCGGTCGATCGTCCGCAGAGGACGCGGGGGGCGGCCGCGGCCATCGGGCCGCTCGCCGCCGAGGCGCGGAAGACCGGCCCCACTCCCCTGCTGACCTCCGCGCCTCGGCCTGCGTGGGACGTCACGCTGCGAGTCGGCGTCGCCCCGGGCGGCCTGGAGCATCGGAGGTCAGCGCGGCTACGCGCCGGGGGCGCGGCGCCCATGCGGGAGTCGGCGACGCGCTGAACGACGCCGAGCCCCCTCGAGGGCGCTGGTGTCACGTGCAGGCGCGCGCTGCTCCGCTCCACCGCCGCTCATGGCTGCCGCCGGCGGCAACGCGGCTCAGGGCGGAGGCGTACATGGCGCGGCTCCTCGGCCAGCTGTTGGCGACGCTTATGTCGGGCACGGCCGATCGCCCCGGGCCCTTCTCGGACCGCGGCCGTCAACCTGTGGTGTTCGCGCGCTCGCTCATGCCCCGCGACGGGCGTCTGGCGGGTCAGCGTCGCCTGCGATGGTCAGGCCGTTCCGGCGCGGTAGACGACGAACGAGACGGCGATGTACTGGAGCACGTACGCGGCCACGGTGAGCGCGTGGAAGACCTCGTGGAAACCGAACCAGCGCGGCGAGGGGTTGGGGCGCCGCAGGCCGTACACCAGGCCGCCGATGCTGTAGAGCACGCCGCCCAGCGCCACCAGCACCGCGACGGTCACGCCGGTCCCGTCGAGGAACTGCGGAAGGAAGAACGCCGCCACCCAGCCGAGGCCGATGTAGAGAGCGGTGTAGAGCCAGCGCGGCGCCCGGATCCACAGCACGCGGAACAGCACGCCGGCAATGGCGCCCGCCCACACCACCGACAGCACGATCGCCTGCACCGCGCCCTCGAGGACCAGGTACGCGAACGGCGTGTAGGTCCCGGCGATGATGAGGTAGATGTTGGCGTGGTCGAAGCGGCGCAGCCAGTCGGCGACGCGCTGCGACCAGCGGCCCCGGTGGTAGGCCGCGGACACGCCGAACAGCAGAACCGAGGTCAGCGCGTAGACCGCCGCGCACAGCCGCGCGCCCACGGTGGGCCCGAGCGCGACCAGGACCAGGCCCGCCACCAACGCCAAGGGGAACGTCCCCGCGTGCAGCCATCCGCGCAGTCTGGGCTTGACCGCCTGTGCGAGGTCCGCCGCCGTCTGCCTCACCGCGCACCTCCCCTTCGCCGGCCTCGGCCACAGCGTAACCGGGTGGGGCCCTGTCGATTCGGGGATGCGGGAGTGATTCCCGACGCGTTCTCACGGAATGGCCATGAGGTGCGAAAAGCCGAGTGACTTGACATTGTAAGGTGCGGCTTGGTGCCTCGGGGGGCCGCGGTCCCCCGGGACAGTCCACGGTGTTCGAGGGGCTTGACGCTAGCGGGATTGGAGGCGGCGCCGTGCAGATCGGGTTCGCCGTGCCGGTGGCGGGCGGATGGGCCACGCCGCGGAACCAGGTGGAGATCGCGCAGCGCGCCGAGGAGCTCGGCTACCGCTCGGTCTGGACGCTGCAACGCCTGGTCAACCCCGCCGACTCCACCGACCTCACGTACCGCAACGTGCCCGATCCGCTGCTGACGCTGGCGTACCTGGCGGGCCAGACCAGCCGCATCCGACTGGGCGTGGCAGTGGTGAACCTG
Organism: Actinomadura viridilutea; assembly: GCA_003001795.1. GTDB lineage: Bacteria > Actinomycetota > Actinomycetes > Streptosporangiales > Streptosporangiaceae > Spirillospora > Spirillospora viridilutea. The sequence continues at coordinate 101,766 of PVNI01000015.1, forward strand.
CCGTTCTTCTCCCCCGCCCTGCTGGCCAAGCAGGCCGTCACCCTCGACCACCTGTCGGGCGGACGGCTCGACCTGGGGCTGGGCCTGGGGTGGATGCCCGAGGAGTTCGCCGCCGTGGGCGCGCCCATGGAGCGGCGCGGCGCGCGTGCCGAGGAGTTCCTGGCCGCGTTGCGCTCGCTGTGGCGTGACGAGGTCAGCGCGTACGAAGGGGAGTTCTACCGGTTCCCGCCCGTGCGGATGGAACCGAAGCCGGTGCAGACGCCGGAGCCTCCGGTGCTGCTGGGCGGGACGTCCGAGCCCGCGTTGCGCCGCGCCGGTCGGCTCGCCGCGGGCTGGGTCAGCTCCAGCCGCGCCGACCTGGCCGCCATCGGACGGTCCATCGGCATCGTGCGGGAGGCCGCCGAGCGGGCCGGGCGGGATCCGGATGCGCTGCGCATGGTGTGCCGCGGCGCCGTCCGGCTGCGCGAGCCGGGTCTGCCGGGCCGCCGTCCGCTGACCGGCTCGCTGGAGGAGGTTCGCGCCGACTTCGCCGACCTGGCCGAACAGGGCGTCACCGAGCTGTTCGTGGATCTCAACTTCGACCCGGCCCTGACCGGCCCGGACGCCGACCCCGCGCGGTCCATGGCGGTCGCCCGCGAGGCGCTGGAGGCGTTCGCGCCGCAGTCCTGAGACGAGTCCGGGAACGCGGCGCCGACACGCCGCGGCCGCCGGTCGTCCCGGGGCGAGAGGCACCGGCGGCCGCGGAAGGGCGTTGACGGGCCGCGCCGTCACAGCGGGGGGCGGCGGCCCTCCCAGGGGGTGCTGAGGACGACCGTGGTGCGGGTGGACACGTTGGCCGCGGCGCGGATCTTCTGAAGCAGCTCCTCCAGCTCGTTCGGCGACCCCACGCGGACCTTGAGGATGTAGCTCTCGTCGCCCGCGACCGAGTGGCACGCCTCGATGGCCGACAGGTGGGCCAGCCGTTCGGGCGCGTCGTCGGGGGCCGCCGGGTCGATCGGTTTGATCGACACGAACGCGGTCATCGGCAGCCCGATCCGCTCATGGTCGAGCACCGCGGTGAAGCCTTTGATCACACCGCGCTTCTGCAGCCGGCGCACCCGCTGATGCACCGCCGACACCGACAGACCGGTCTGCTTGGCCAGGTCGGTGAAGCTCATCCGGCCGTCGTCGGCCAACAACCCCATGATCTGACGATCGATCTCCTCCACCCCGAAAATCTAGCGTGCCGGCCCGACACGCCGCAGAATCTCCGGCGACCGGACGCCCCCGAATCGCGCGGAAACCCCGTGCCCGCCGGGGTTTCAGCGGCCGGCCGCGCGGGCGGCCGGGGTCCGCGGGGAGCGGGGCGGGCCGCAGCTGCCGCGGATCACCAGTTCGGTGGGCAGCAGGACGGGGCCCGCGGCGCGCCGGGGCCGGTCGCGCAGCAGCATCTCGCACGCGCGGTAGCCGATGTCGTACGCCGGACGCGCCACCACGGTCAGCGGCGGGTCGCACAGCTCCGCCCACGGCACGTCGTCCACCATCGCGATCGACACGTCGGCGGGGACGCGCAGGTCCAGCTCGCGGGAGACCAGCACCGCCGCCTCGCCCAGCAGATGCCCGGCGGCCAGGACGGCCGTGACGTCGCCGCGCCGCTGCAGGAGCCCCGCGGCGGCGGCGTAGGCGGAGTCGCGCGCGGGCCGGGCGGACACGATCAGGTCCTCGTCGGCGGTCACGCCCAGCTCGGCCAGGGTGTCGCGGAACGCGCGCTCGCGCACGCCGGCGGCGGCGCCGGGCGCGGCCGCGCCGAGGAAGGCGATGCGCCGGTGTCCGAGCCCGACCAGGTACTCCACCAGCGTCCGCACGCCGGAGCGGTCGTCGGCGAGGACGGCGGGGATCTCCGGCAGGCCGGGCAGCGCGCGGTCGGCGAACACCACGCGGGCGCCCGAGCGCACCGCGGCCCGCCAGCCGTCGCCCGCGCCGGACCCGGCGGGCAGCGCGATGACGCCGTCCAGGCGCTGCTCGACCATCCGGTCGACGATCTCGGCCTCCCGGGCGGGGTCGCCGTGCGCGGCGTCCAGCACCAGGTGCTCGCCGAGCGAGCGGGCGCAGGCCAGGACGCCGTCGATCAGTCCGACGCAGAACGGGTCGGCGACGTCGGGCACCACCAGGCCGATGCCGCCGCTGCGCCGCAGCCGCAGCCCGCGGCCGAGGGCGCTCGGCCGGTAGTCCAGCTCGCGCGCGGCGGCCAGCACCCGCTCGCGGGTGCGTTCGCTGACCGCCCCGGTGCCGGAGAACACCCGCGACACGGTGGCGATGCCGACGCCGGCCGCGGCCGCCACGTCCTTGATGGTCGCCGATCGGGGTTGACTGGCCACCGTTCGATTTTTCCACGCCGCCCCTTGCCTTGGAAACGTTTTCATCAGTTTTAATCCACCCCAAAGCAAAACGGCCTCATCGGCAGCGTGAGTGGGAAACGTTTCCATCGGAGGATGAGATGGCCAAGATCGTGCTGGAGCGGGTCGACAAGGTGTACGCCGGCGGCGTCAAGGCCGTGGACGGGCTGAACCTGGAGATCCGCGACGGCGAGTTCATGGTGCTGGTCGGACCGTCGGGGTGCGGCAAGTCCACCGCGCTGCGGATGATCGCCGGGCTGGAGGAGATCACCAGCGGGAAGATCTCCATCGGCGACCAGGTCGTCAACGACCTGGCGCCCAAGGACCGCGACATCGCGATGGTGTTCCAGAACTACGCGCTGTACCCGCACATGACCGTCGCGCAGAACCTGGAGTTCGGCCTCAAGCTGCGCGGCGTGAGCAAGGAGGAGCGGCGCAAGAAGGTCCAGGAGGCCGCCAAGATGCTCGGCCTCGAGCAGTTCCTGTCGCGCAAGCCGGCCGCGCTGTCCGGCGGTCAGCGGCAGCGGGTCGCGATGGGCCGCGCGATCGTCCGCGAGCCGCAGGCGTTCCTCATGGACGAGCCGCTGTCCAACCTGGACGCCAAGCTGCGCGTGTCGATGCGCGCGTCGCTGAGCCAGCTGCACGAGCGGCTCGGCGTCACGACCGTGTACGTCACGCACGACCAGGTCGAGGCCATGACGCTCGGGGACCGGGTGTGCGTGCTGCGCGAGGGCAAGCTGCAGCAGGTCGACACCCCGCAGCGGCTGTTCGACAGCCCGGTCAACCTGTTCGTCGCCGGGTTCATCGGCTCGCCCGCCATGAACTTCGTGACCGCCGACCTGACCCGCGGCGACGGCGGCGCGCAGGTCGCGTTCGCCGGGTACACGCTGCCGGTGCCCGACGAGGTGATCGACTCCAAGCCCGGCCTGGACGGCTACCTCGGCAAGAAGGTCATCCTGGGCATCCGGCCCTCGGACTTCGAGGACGCCGCGCACGCCAAGGCCGACTGGGCGCCGCTCAGCGTCACCAGCACCGTCACCGAGGAGCTGGGCAGCGAGATCAACGTGATCTTCACCATCGACGCGCCCCCGGTGGAGCACAAGGACACCGCAGACCTGGCCGAGGACGCCTCCGAGGGCGACGCCGACGGCTCCATCCCGCTCACCGACAACAAGGCGCTGTGGACCGCCCGGGTCAACGCCCGCTCGCACGTGCGCCCCGGCCAGCGGGTCGACCTGGCGGTCGACACCCACCGCCTGCACTTCTTCGACCCGGCCAGCGGTGTGGCGATCGGCCACCCGGACGCCGGCAAGGCCGGCGAGGCGTCGAAGTCCGCCTGAAGCCTGAGCCGCGCCGGAAGCCCCCGCGCGTCAGAGCGACTGCGGAAAGGTCCCCGGGACACGGCGTCCCGGGGACCTTTCCCCATGATTCCCGGCGACGTCCCCAGGGTCGTCCACAGCTTTTCCACAGCCTGTGGGTTATGTGACTCTGCGTAGTCGCCGGGGCGGCGCTTACGGCTTGCGGCCCACGCCGCAGAAGTGGGCGTACTCGGGCGGCTCGCCCCACGGGGTGGCCTCCGGCCGCCACCGGGAGCACGACACCACGCCCGGCTCCAGCAGCTCGACCTCGTCGAAGAACGTGCGCAGCTGCGCCGCCGAACGGGCCACCACGGGCGTGCCGCCGCTCTCGGTCACGCGGCGCGTCGCCTCGTGCATGGCCTCGCCGTCGACCTCGTCGGTGGTGTGCGAGATGGCCATGTAGCTGCCCGACGGCAGCGCCTCCACCAAGCGGCGCACGATGTCGCGCGCCTCGTCGTCGTCCACGATGTGGTTGAGGACGCCGAGCAGCAGCAGCGCGATCGGCTGGGAGAAGTCCAGCGTCCGGGCCGCGGCCTCCAGCAGCGCCTCGGTGTCGCGGATGTCGGCGTCGATGTAGTCGGTGACGCCTTCGGGGCTGACGTTGGTGAGCAGAGCGCGCGCGTGCACCAGCACCAGCGGGTCGTTGTCGACGTACACCACGCGGGCGTCGGGCGCGACGCGCTGCGCCACCTCGTGGGTGTTGTCCGCGGTGGGCAGGCCGGTGCCGATGTCCAGGAACTGCCGGATGCCCTCGCCCGCCGCGAACCGGACGAAGCGGCCGAGGAACGCCCGGTCGTGCCGCGCGGAGACGTCGATGTCGGGCAGCAGCCGCCGCACCATGTCCCCGGCCTCTCGGTCGACGGGGTAGTTCTCCTTGCCGCCCAGCCAGTAGTCCCAGATGCGGGCCGAGTGGGGCACGCTGGTGTCGATCTTCGGCGAGGCGGGGTCGGACTCGCGGGCGCTGCGGACGTCGTCTGCCATGGCACGGCCTCCCGGCGGACTGTCGGCGGATCGTTCCGGCGGATCGTTCCGGCGGATCGTTCCGGCGGATCGTTCCGGCGGATCGTTCCGGCGGATCGTTCCGGCGGATGCGGACGAATGCTCGCGCGGCTCAATGATCGCAGCCTAGGGCTTCGGCGGGCCGCGCACCGGCCGACGAGGCGTCCTCAGGCGCGGCGGCGGGCGACGAGCACCGCGTCGTACACGGTGACGTGACGGCCGTCGTGCCCCGCGTCGCGCGGACGGTCCTCGGCGACCAAGACCACCCACTCCCCCGGGTCGAGCGCGGACGCCAGTTCCCCGGCGCCGTACATCATGTCCGGGAAGCCGAGCGGGCGGCCTCCGGCGCGCCCGTCGACCCGGTGCCCGACGATCAGCAGCGTGCCGCCCGGGGCGACGGCGGCGGCCAGGCGGGCGAACAGGTCCCGCCGGGCCGCGGGCGGCAGGTGCAGGTAGTGGGCCGACACCAGGTCGTAAGCGCGTTCCGCGGGCGTGTGGGTGCGCAAGTCGGCGCGCGTCCACTCGACGCGGTCGGCGACGCCGGCGGCCTCGGCGCGCGCCGCGGCGCGTTCCAGCGCGGTGGCCGAGAAGTCGACGCCCGTCACGCGCCAGCCCCGCTCGGCGAGCCACACCGCGTCGGCGCCCTCGCCGCAGCCCGCCTCCAGCGCCCGGCCGGGGCGCAGCGCGGCCGCCTCGGCGACGAGCTGCGGGTTCGGGTTCCCGCTCCACAGCGCGTCGCCGCCGCGGTAGCGCTCCTCCCAGGCGCCCTCCTCCAGGACCGCGCGGGCCCGTTCCCGGTAGTCCGCGACGGCGTCGCGGGTCTCCTCGGCGATGAGGTCGGCGTTGATCGCGGTACCCGCGGCGTACCCCTGGGCGGCGGCCGCGACGACCTTGGCCCCCGGGTCGGCGACGTTGCCCGCCGCCCACACGCCGGGCACGGACGTCGCGCCCGTCGCTTCGACGGCGATCCGGGTGCCGACCACATGGCCGTGCCGCTCCACCTCGACCGGCTTGAGACCGAGGGATTCCAGGAGGTCCGCGCGGGCGGTGTAGCGCGGCAGGACGACGAGCGCGTCGAGCGGGACGGCCTTCCCGGACTCCAGTCGTACACCGGTGAGCGCGTCCTCCGTCACTTCCAGGGCCGCGACGGGCCCGTCCACCACGGCGATCCCGCGCGCGGCGAGCCGCTGCGCCTCGTCGTCCCCCAGGGCGGGAGAGCGGTGCAGCAGGAGGACGACCTCAGAGCTCCACTGCCGCCACATGTTCGCCTGCTCCACCGCGGACGGCCCGGTCGCCAGGACGCCGATCCGCCGGTCGCGGACCTCCCAGCCGTGGCAGTACGGGCAGTGCAGCACCTCGCGCCCCCACCGCTCGGCCAGCCCGGGCACGTCGGGCAGCTCGTCGACGAGCCCGGTGGTCACCAGCAGCCGCCGCGCCCGCACGCCGCGCCCGTCGTCCAGCGTCACCTGGAACCAGACGTCGCGGCGCTCGGCGGACGCGACGCGGCCGGTGACGATGTCGACCCCGTACCGGGCCGCCTCCGCGCGCCCGTCCGCGAGCAGGTCGCCGGGCGGCGTGCCTTCGCGGCCCAGGTAGCCGTGCATGTGTCCGGCCGGGGCGTTGCGCGGCTCCCCGGCGTCCACCACCAGCACCGAGCGCCGCGCCCGCGCGAGCGCCAGCGCCCCGCTGAGCCCGGCCGGCCCGCCGCCCGCTACCAGCACGTCGTAAGCCTCGTTCACCGTGTGCGTCCTTCCGCTCGTTCGGATGGGTGACCACGGTGCGGTCCGCGCGGGTCCACCGCCAAAATTCGTTGCCGGTTCGGCAACGACCGCCTAGCTTCAGGCCATGGCCGGCGACCTCGGGGACGGCGTCATCACGTGGCGCCGCGTCGGCGAGGCGGACTTCGCGCTGCTGCGCGAGTGGCTGCGCCGCCCGCACGTGGCCCGCTGGTGGAACCACGACACGTCCCCGGAGGCGGTGCGGCGCGACTTCGGTCCCGCGGCGAGAGGCGAGGAGCCGTCCGAGGACCTGCTCGCCCTTCTGGACGGGCGGCCCGTCGGGCTGGTGCAGCGCTGTCGTCTGGCCGACTATCCCGACTACCTGGCCGAGCTGTCCGCGATCGCCGCGGTGCCCGACGGCGCGTTCACCATCGACTACCTGATCGGCGACCCGGCGCTGACCGGCCGGGGCCTGGGCTCGCGGCTGCTCGCCGACGTCGTCCGGCGCACCTGGGACGACCATCCCGACGCGGCGGCGATCCTCGTGCCCGTGCCGGCGGCCAATCGCGCCTCGTGGCGGGCCCTGGAGAAGGCGGGCCTGCGCCGCGTGGGTGAAGGGGACCTGGAGCCCGACAACCCCGACGTCGGCCCGGCCCACTACGTGTACCGCATCGACAGGCCCGCATGAGGCGGACAGTCCGATCGCGCCCGTTCTGATAGTGCCCGTTCCGATCGCGCCCGTTCCGATAGCGTCTGGCGTCATGCGGCTTCACGTGGGATGCGCGATGTGGTCTCATGCGCCATGGCAGGGGCGCTTCCTCCCCCATCCGCTCGCCCCCGCCGAGCGCCTGCGCGCCTACGCGAGCTGGTGCAACGCCGTGGAGGGCAACACGACCTTCTACGCGACTCCGTCGCGGAGCACGGTGGAGTCCTGGGCGCGGCAGACCGGCCCGGGCTTCCGCTTCCTGCTCAAACTGCCGAAGGCGATCACGCACGAGCGCCGTCTGCACGGCGGCGAGGAGGAGCTGCGCGCGTTCCTGGACGCGATCGAACCGTTGGGGCCTCGGGCGCACGCGCTGTGGGTGCAGCTGCCGGGCTCGTTCGGCCCGTCCGACCTCGGCGCGCTGGCGGCGTTCCTGCGCAGGCTGCCGCGCTCGTACGGATGCGCGGTGGAGGTCCGGCACCGCGCGTTCTTCGAAGACGAGCGGTCCGAACGGCTCCTGGAGCGCGTGCTCGGCGGGGTCGGCGCCGAGTGGGTGCCGTTCGACACCACCGCGTTCTTCAAGAGCCCGCCGACCAGCGACGCCGAGCGGGACGCGTGGACGAAAAAGCCGCGCCTGCCGTACCGGTCGCGGGCCCTCACCGGCCGCCCGGTCGTGCGCTACCTCGGGCGGGACGACACCGCGCGCACCGTCGAGGGCTGGCGGCGCTGGGTCGAGACGGTCGCCGGGTGGCTGCGCGAAGGACGCTCGCCCACGGTGTTCGTGCACACCCCCGACAACGCCGAGGCCCTGCCGCTGGCCCGCCGGTTCCACGAGGAGGTCCGGGCCGTCGTGCCGGAAGTGGAGCCGCTGCCCGAGCCGGTACCCGCCGAGCCGCCGACGCTGTTCTGACCTCCGGCTCCGCGCGGCCGACGGGCGTCCCCCCGACGGCCGGACGCGGCCGGGTTAAGGTGCGGGCATGCGCGACGTCCCGCCGGAGCTGGCCGACCATCCGGACCGGCTGCGCTGGAACGCCAAGTACGCCGAGGCCGCGCGGCGCGCCGACGGCGCGGCCGCCGAAGCGTTCCCCGTGCATCCGCTGGCCGAGCGCGTCCTGGCGGCGCCGCCGCCCGACGGGCCGATGCTCGACCTGGCCTGCGGCCTGTCGGGCGCCGCGCTGCTGGCGGCCGCGGCCGGACGCGCCGTGACGGCGGTGGACGTGTCGGAGGCGGCGCTCGACCTGCTCGACGCCGAGGCCCGGCGGCGCGGGGTGCGCGATCTGATCACGCTCGTGCAGGCCGACCTGGGCGCGTGGCGGCCCCCGGCCGGGCGGTACGCGTTCGTGCTGTGCGCCGGCTTCTGGGACCGGTCGGTCTTCGGGCCCGCGGCGGCGGCCGTGGCGCCCGGCGGGATGCTCGGCTGGGAGGCGTTCACGGACGACGCGCGGCGCGTGCGGCCCGGGCTGCCCGCCGAGTGGTGTCTGGCCCCCGGCGAGCCCGCCGCGCTGCTCCCCGACGATTTCGCCGTTCTCGAACAACGCGACCTGCCGGATGCCCGGCGTGGCACCAAACGGCGGATGCTCGCGCAGCGCACGGCGGGCCGGCACCGCTGATCCGTCACCGCCAGGGGTTTCCCGGACGGACCGCAGCCCGGTTTTCGGCGGCGCCGAGTCGCGCCGCGTCCCTGACGGATGATCAAGACGCGGTTAGGGTGCGGGGGTGCCCGCCCCGGACGCCTTCCGAGGCGACCGCCCCCCGATCCCCCATGCCCCTGGAGAGGACGATGCAGTCTTCCGCAGTCGCCCCGCTCGTCATCGATCCCACCGGCCGGGACATCCACGGCGAGGCCGCCCGCATCCGCGAGCGCGGCCCCGTGACGAGGATCGAACTTCCGGGCGGCATCGAGGCGTGGGCGGTCAGCGATCCGGACCTGATCCGCTCCCTGCTCACCGACCCCCGAGTCTCCAAGGACCCCTACCAGCACTGGCCGACCTGGATCAACGGCGAGATCTCCCAGGAGTGGCCGCTGTTCGCCTGGGTGGTCGCGCGCAACATGCTCACCGCCTACGGCGACGACCACCGGCGGCTGCGCCGCCTGGTCTCCAGCGCGTTCACCGCGCGCCGCACCGCCGCGATGCGTCCCCGGATCGAGGCGATCGCCGCCGAGCTGCTCGACGAGCTGGACGCCGAGCCCCCGGGCACCGTGGTGGACCTGCGGGAGCGCTACGCCTACCCGCTGCCGATCCAGGTGATCTGCGAGCTGTTCGGCGTCCAGGACGCCGCGGCCCGCGCGGAGATGCGCCGCTGCACCGACTCGTTCTTCCACACCTCCGCCGGCCCGGAGGAGGTGGTGCACGCCTACACGCGGATGCAGCAGCTGCTGGGCGAGCTGGTCGCCGCCAAGCGGGAGACGCCCGGCGACGACCTGTCCACGGCGCTGATCGCGGCCCGCGACGACGCCTCGCGGCTGTCGGAGCAGGAGCTCATCGACACCCTCATGCTGATGATCAGCGCGGGCCACGAGACGACCGTCAACCTGCTCGGCAACGCGGCGCACATGCTGCTCACCCACCGCGACCAGCTGGACATGGTCCGGGACGGGCGGGCGAGCTGGGACGACGTCATCGAGGAGACGCTGCGCGTCGAGGGGCCGATCGCCAACATCCCGATCCGCTTCGCCGTCGAGGACATCCCCCTGGACTGCGGGGTCACCCTGCGGCAGGGCGAGCCGATCATCATCTGCCTGGACGCCGCCGACCGCGACCCGAAGGTGCACGGGCCCGACGCCGACCGCTTCGACGTCACCCGCGCCGACAAGGAGCACATGGCGTTCGGTCACGGCGTGCACTACTGCCTGGGCGCGCCGCTGGCGAGGCTGGAGGCGTCGATCGCGCTCCCCGCCCTGTTCGACCGCTTCCCGGACATCGCGCTCGCCGCCGGCCCCGGGGAGCCCGCGCCGCAGGAGTCGTTCATCTCCAACGGGCGCCGCACGCTGCCCGTCCGGCTGAAGGGCTGACGGCCCGGCACCCCTCCGGCGTCGACCGGCCGACCGGCCTCGCCGTGAGATCGCCGGGTCCGGCGGGGACGAGCCGCCCGCTGACCGGCTCGTCGCGCCGCCGGACCCGGCCGCCCGGTCGCGTCAGTCGTCCGCGCCGCCGAAGGCGGCGTCGAACGCGGCGGCGGGCGGCTCGATGGCCGACAGCCGCCGGACGATCTCCAGGGCCTCGGGGGCGCCCATCAGGCGGTCCATCCCCGCGTCCTCCCACTCGATGGAGATGGGGCCGTCGTAGCCGATCGTGTTGAGGGCGCGGAAGCAGTCCTCCCACGGCACGTCGCCGCGCCCGGTGGAGATGAAGTCCCAGCCGCGCCGCGGGTCGGCCCACGGCAGGTGGGAGCCGAGGCGGCCGCGGCGCCCGTCCGCGCGCCGCACCTTGGTGTCCTTGCAGTCCACGTGGTAGATGCGGTCGCGGAAGTCGAGCAGGAAGTTCACCGGGTCGATGTCCTGCCAGACCATGTGCGAGGGGTCCCAGTTGAGGCCGAACGCGGGCCGGTGCCCGATCGCCTCCAGGGTCCGCACCGTCGACCAGTAGTCGTAGGCGATCTCGCTGGGGTGGACCTCGTGCGCGAACCGCACCCCCACCTCGTCGAACACGTCCAGGATCGGGTTCCACCGCTCGGCGAAGTCCTCGTACCCCCGTTCGATCATCGACGGCGGCACCGGCGGGAACATCGCGACGGTGTGCCAGATCGACGAGCCGGTGAACCCGACCACGGTGTTCACGCCGAGCTTGGCGGCCGCGCGGGCGGTGTTCTTCATCTCCTCGGCGGCGCGGCGCCGCACCCCCTCGGGCTCGCCGTCGCCCCAGATCCGCTCGGGCAGGATCGCCTTGTGCCGCTCGTCGATCGGGTGGTCGCACACCGCCTGCCCGACCAGGTGGTTGGAGATCGTCCAGACCTTCAGGTCGTACTTGGCGAGGGTCTCCAGCTTGCGCGGGACGTAGGAGTCGTCGGCGAGGGCCTTGTCGACCTCGAAGTGGTCGCCCCAGCAGGCGATCTCCAGTCCGTCGTAGCCCCACTGGGAGGCCAGCCGGCAGACCTCCTCGAACGGCAGGTCCGCCCACTGGCCGGTGAACAGGGTGATCGGTCGTGGCATCTCGCTCCTCGTTTCGGGTCGCGGCCGTGGCCGGGCGGCGCGGGCACCGCCCGGCCACGGCCTGCGTGCGCTTCGGTCACTTCGGGAACCGGACGGCGCGCAGGTAGTCGTATCCGACCTTGGCCGTGTGCAACGGCGCCGTCGGCTCGTCGTGCTCGACGATGTACTCCAGGACCCCCGCCTCTCGGGAGTGGGAGAAGATCCGCGGGAAGTCGATGGTCCCGGTGCCGAGGTCGGCGAACGAGCCGTCGGCCGCGCGGTCCTTGACGTGGTACTGCAGGATGCGGTGCCGGTTGGCGTGGATGAGCTCCACGGGGTCGCGGCCTCCGGTGACCGCCCAGTACAGGTCCAGCTCCAGGTGGACGTAGCGGTGGTCGGTGCGGGAGGTGAGGATGTCCCACGGCACCTCGCCGGTGGGCAGCGCCTGGAACTCGTGCGCGTGGTTGTGGTAGCCGAAGCGCAGCCCGTACCTGCAGGCGAGCCGTCCCGCCTCGTTGAGGTCGTCGGCCAGCTTCTTCCACTCGTCGGCCGTGGAGAACTGCGCCCACGCCACGACCGCGAAGCGCTGCCCCAGCGTGCGGCAGTCCTCGAACACCGGGTTCATGTCCTCGGCGAGGGAGACGTGCCCGGACGTGGCGCGCAGGCCGTAGCGGTCGAGGATCCGCCGGAACTCCGCCGCGGTGCGGCCGTGGGTGCCGGCGAGCTCGACCTTGCGGTAGCCGATCTCGGCGAGGGCGCGCAGCGTCCCCTCCAGGTCCTGCGACAGGACGTTGCGCAGCGTGTAGAGCTGGATGCTGATGGCGCCGCGCGGCACCCGACCGCGGCCGCCGCCTGCGGCGTGCGCGGTGCCGGGAAGGGCGGCGAGGCCGAGTCCGAGCGCGGCGGCGCCGCCCAGCAGGGTACGGCGGTTGATCTCGTGCACTGCGGGTCCCCTTTCGGAGGGCGGGCCCCGTCCCGCCGCTCGGGGACGGCGGGACGGGGCGAGGGGTCACGAGGTGGTGAAGGTGAACTGGTCGATCTCGAACAGGTCTCCGGCGCCGCCCTTGAAGACGAGGTAGATCTTCCCCGCCTGCTTGGGCGCCTTGGCGACGGCGGCGGTCACGTCGGTGAAGGTGGAGCCGTCCCAGTCGGGTCCGCCGGCCACCTTCGCCGTGGCCAGCAGCCTCCCATCGGGCGCCCCGGCCCGCAGCTCGATCGTGCCGCCGGCGCCGCCGGCGGACACCCGCGCAGTGAACTCGGCGGCGTCGCCGAGCCAGTACGGCTCGAACATGATCCAGTCGCCGTTCTGGATGTCGCCGACCGTGGCGGCGCCGTGCGCGGCGGGCCGGTTCACCTGCGTCACGCCGGACTGCTCCTTGTAGTGCTCGGCCTGCCGGGTCCTGGGCTGGGTGATCACCAGGTCGGTCCCCCGCAGCGCCGGCACGCCCTCGGGGCCGCCGCCGTCGGTGTACTCGGCCGCCCACACACCGTAGGTGTTCTCGGTCGGGCCGTGGTCGCCGTCGCGCGGGGTCTGGACGGTGCCCGAGCAGCCGGTCGCTTCGGCGAGCCCGTGCTGGTGCGTGTTGTGCCCCAGCAGGTACGTCAGTTTGACCTTGCTGCAGTCGACGCGCTCGTCCGGGTCCTTCACGCGGATCCGGTACGGGACGCTGTCGCCGAAGTCGACCAGCTGGCCGTCCCGCGGCAGTTCCAGGGTGACCGTTGGCGCGGTGTTGCCGACCGTGACCACCAGGCTGTCGGTGGCGCTCTTGCCGCTCTCGTCAGTCACCGTGAGCGTAGGCGTGTACTGCCCGCGCTTCTTGTACTTGTGCGTGGGGTTCGGGGCGGTGGACGTAGTGCCGTCGCCGAAGTCCCACTTGTAGGTCAGCTTCGTGCCTTCGGGGTCATGCGTGCCCTCGGAGGAGAAGCGCACCTTCAGTGGTCTTCCGCCGGAGGTGCGGTCGGCGCTGACGTTGACCTCGGGACGGCGCCCGGTCGTCCCGATGTACTCGAAACGGAACAGCCCGGCGTGATCGTCCTGGGCGAAGTAGGACTCGGCGTAGGTCAGGACGTACAGCGCGCCGTCCGGGCCGAACTCCAGGTCCATGATCTTGTAGCCCAGCGGCCAGGGGAACGGCGACACGGTGCCGGGCGACCCGTCCTCGTTCACCTGGACGGTCTTGATCCAGCGGCGTTCGAACTCGCCGATGAACGCCAGCCCGTCGTACTCCTCGGGGAACTTGATCTGGGACGGGGAGTCGGGGTCGTAGTGGTAGACGGGCCCCATCATCGGGGACTCCGACTGCGAGCAGCCATCCGGCGGGTTCATGTCGGGGTTGTCGCAGCCGCTGTAGCGGATCCACGCGGGAACGGGCTTGGGCAGCTGCGTCAGCCCGGTGTTGTTCGGGGAGTCGTTCGTCGGCCCGTTCTGGCAGTCGAACTTGGGCCCGATCGTGCCGGTGGCGAAGTCGTAGTCGGCGTAGGTGTCGCCGGGGGTGTTGAGGCCCGTGCAGTACGGCCAGCCGTAGAAGCCCGGCCCGGTCACCCGGTTGAACTCGACCTGCCCCTTCGGTCCGCGCCTCGGGTCGGCGTCGTCGCCCCGGTCGGGCCCGTAGTCGCCGAGGTAGACGGCGCCGTTGCGGTGATCGACCGAGATCTTGAACGGGTTGCGGAAGCCCATCGCGTAGATCTCGGGACGGGTCTTGTCGGTGCCCGGCGGGAACATGTTCCCCTCCGGGATCGAGTAGGTGCCGTCCTCGTTGACCTTGATGCGCAGCAGCTTGCCGCGCAGGTCGTTGGTGTTGGCCGAGGTGCGCTGGGCGTCGAACGCGGGGTTGCGGTTGGGACGCTCGTCGATCGGCGTGTAGCTGTCGGACTGGAACGGGTTGGTGTCGTCGCCGGTGGCCAGCAGCAGGTTGCCGTCGGCGTCGAACTCGATGTCGCCGCCGACGTGGCAGCACAGGCCGCGGTCGGTCGGCACCTGCAGGATCTTCTGCTCGCTGGCCATGTCGAGCTGGTTGGACTCGGTCAGCTTGAACCGGGAGAGCTGGTTGTAGCCCTTGAACGGTTCGAAGTCGGCGGGGTCGCCCGACTCCGGGGCGTCGCCGAGCGGGGTGTCCAGCCGCGGGGCGTAGTACAGGTACACCCACCGGTTCTCGGCGAAGTCGGGGTCGATCGCGACGCCCTGCAGGCCGTCCTCGTCATGGGTGTAGACGTTCAGCCGGCCCGCGACCGAGGTGCGGCCGTTGGCGTCGGTGATCCGCAGCATGCCGTCGCGCGACGTGTGCAGCACCGAGCCGTCGGGGAGGGGCTCGAAGGAGATCGGCTCGCCGACCTCGTCGGGCCCCTGCGCCAGCGTGTACGGGTAGAAGTGGTCGTCGGGCGCCGCCGCGGCCGGGGCCGCCCGCACGACCGGGGCGGCCAGCGCCGCGACCGTGGCGACGGCGGTCGCGATCGCGGTGACGACGCGGCGGCCGCGGCGGGAGCGGTCACGGGGGGTACGGGCGGAATCGGGGTGCGCAGGGCCTGGAGGGGTGGGTTTCTCCATGCCTTCTTCCTCCTCGCCGGGGAGAGCGAACGGATCCGCTGAACTGCGGTCTCGGGTGGCGTCCTCCTCTCGGTGGTCCCGGAAGCCGAAGAAGCGGTCCGGGGCGCGGGCGGGCTTGCCCGGGGGGCGATCCGGGGCCCGCCCGCGCGTGCGCAGTACGTGCGGAATCTCGGGGGAGGAGGCCGGCCATGGGGTCATGCGCCGGCCCGGGCATGTGTCCGCAGACCGCCGCGCGGGCAGGTCGTGCCCGGCTACGCGGTCGGCTGAGGGTCTTCGATGGGGGTCCAGCCGCTGCCGGAGGCTGCGCTGCGCGCGACCGCGTCCAGCACCCGCTGGACCTGCAGCCCGTCCTCGAAGGAGGGCTCCGGGTCGGTGCCGTCGGCGATCGCGGTGAGCAGGTCGGCGACCTGGTGGGTGAAGGTGTGCTCGTATCCGAGCCCGTGCCCGGGGGGCCACCAGGCGCCCGCGTACGGGTGCTCGGGCTCGGTGACCAGGATCCGGCGGAACCCGGCGGTGGCGGTCTCGCCGGTCCCGTCGTAGAACCACAGCTCGTTCATCGCCTCGAAGTCGAACGCCAGGCTGCCCGCCGAGCCGTTGATCTCGATCCGCAGCGCGTTCTTGCGTCCGTTGGCGAAGCGGGTCGCCTCGAAGGAGGCCAGCGCTCCCCCGGCGGTGCGGCCGATGAACAGCGCCGCGTCGTCGACGGTCACCGGGCCGCGCGCGGCGCCGCCCTCCGCCGTGGCGTCCAGGCCCGCCGCGTCGGCCGCCAGCGGACGCTCCTTGACGAACGTCTCGGTGATCGCGGTGACGCCGACGAGCCGGTCTCCGGTGATGAACTGCGCGGTGTCGATGATGTGCGCGCCGATGTCGCCGAGGGCGCCGGACCCGGCCTTCTGCGCGTCCAGCCGCCACACCAGCGGGAACTCGGGGTCGACGATCCAGTCCTGCAGGTACTGGGCGCGGATGTGGTGGATGCGGCCGAGGCGGCCCTCCGCCACCAGCCGCCGCGCGAGCGCGACGGCCGGGACCCTGCGGTAGTTGAAGCCGACCATGGCGCGCACGCCGCGGGCGCGGGCGGCCCGGGCCGCCGCGACCATCGTCTCGGCCTCGGCGACGCTGTTGGCGAGCGGCTTCTCGCACAGGACGTGCTTGCCCGCCTCCAATGCCGCCACCGCGATCTCGGCGTGGGAGTCGCCCGGGGTGCAGATGTCGACGAGCTGGACGTCGTCGCGGCGCAGCAGTTCCTTCCAGTCGGTCTCCACCGCCGCCCAACCCAGCGCGGCCGCCGCCGCGGCGGCCCGTTCCCGGGACCGGCCGGCCAGCGCCGCCATCACGGGCGTGTACGGCGGGTCGAAGAACGCCGCGACGCTGCGCCACGCCTGCGAGTGGGCGCGGCCCATGAAGGCGTGGCCCACCAGTCCGACGCCGAGGGTGGGCTTGCGGTCTCCAGTCATCTGTGTTCCCCCTGTCAAGGCACTGCGGGGCGGGGCCTGCCCGCCGGTCAGGACTCGAAGCCGAGCGGCAGGTACTGGTCGACGTTCTCCCTGGTGATCGTCTCGGAGGCCAGCGTGATCGACTGCGGCACCTGCCGTTCCACCAGGTCGGCCATGCCCTTCCCCTGCGCGATCAGCCGGGCGATGCGGATCGCGGAGGAGGCCATGGTCGGGCTGTAGGTGACGGTGGCCTCCAGCACCCCGCCGTTCTTGATCTCACGCATGGCGTTGGCCGAGCCCGCGCCGCCGACCATGAAGAACTCGTCGCGGTTCGCCTGCTTGATGGCGGCGAGCACGCCCACGCCCTGGTCGTCGTCGTGGTTCCAGATCGCGTCGATCTTCTTGTGCGCCTGCAGCAGGTTGCTGGCGACCTGGTTGCCGGTCTCCACGGTGAACTTCGCGTCCTGCTTGGCGGTCACCGTGAAGCCGTAGGTCTTCAGCGCGTCGGCGAAGCCCTTGCTGCGCTCCTGGGTGAGCGGCAGCGTGGCGATGCCCTGGATCTCCAGGATCACCGGATCGGTCACGCCCTTGGACTTGAGCTTCGAACCGATGTAGTGCCCCGCGGCCACGCCCATGCCGTAGTTGTCGCCGCCGATCCAGGTGCGGTACGAGAGCTTGTCGGGGAAGACCCGGTCCAGGTTGACGACGGGGATGCCGGCGTCCATGGCCTTGCGGGCGACCTGGTTGAGCTGCTCGCCGTCGTTGGGGAGGATCACCAGCACGTCGACCTTGCGGGAGATCAGCGACTCGACCGCCGAGATCTGCTGGTTGATGTCGTTGGTGGGCTCCACGGCCTGGAAGTCGACGTCGGAGTACTGCTTGGCCTGCGCCTCGGCGTTCTTGGCGATGGCGGCGATCCAGCCGTGGTCGGCCTGCGGCGCGGAGAAGCCGATGGTGACCCGCTTGCCCGGCTTGTCGTTGTCGCCCCCGGAGGCCACGTTCTGCTGGCCCGAGGACCCCTTGTCGTCGCCGGGATCGTTGCTGGTGCACGCGGCGGCGAGGGCGCCGGCGCCGACCACCGCGCCGCCGAAGAGGAATCCCCTGCGGTTGAGGCGGCTGCTGTCTGCCATTGTCGCTCCTGGTTTGCGGGGAGGTTCGGGATGGGATGAGGGCACGCCCGGGGTGCGGACGGGTGCGTCGCCGGGTGCGGCGCGGGCGCTAGGTGCGCGCTTCGAGGCCGCGGCGCTGCAGCAGCACGGCGGCGACGATGATCGCGCCCTTGGCGATGAGCTGGTCGCTGGTGTCCAGCCCGTTGAGGATGAACAGGTTCGTGATGACCGTGAAGACGAGCAGGCCCAGGATCGACCCGACCAGCGTGCCGCGGCCGCCGGTCAGCAGGGTGCCGCCGATGATGACCGCGGCGATGGCGTCCAGCTCGTACAGGTCGCCGTGGGTGCTGGAGCCGGTGGTGGTGCGGGCCATGATGATGATCGCGGCGATGCCGCAGCACAGCCCGGACAGCGCGTACAGCAGCAGGGTGTGCCGTTTGACGTCGATGCCCGCGAGCCGGGCCGCCTCGGGGTTGCCGCCGACGGCGAAGGTGCGGCGGCCGAAGGTGGTGCGGTTGAGCAGCACCCACCCGGCGACGGCCACCGCCGCGAAGATGAACACCACCAGCGGCAGGCCGAGCACCCGCGTGGTGGACAGCGCCTCGATCGCGTCGTTCTCCGGCCGCACCAGCTGGGTCTTGCGGTCCGAGATCCGCTGGGCCAGGCCGCGCGCGGCGACCAGCATGGCCAGCGTGGCGATGAACGGGACCATCCTGCCGTAGGCGATCAGCAGTCCGTTGACCAGCCCGGCGCCGGTGCCGACGAGGATCGCGCACATCGCCATCACCCCCGGTCCGTAGGACTGGGTGGCCACCGTCGTCGCCCACACCGACGCCAGCGCCATCACCGCGCCGACCGACAGGTCGATGCCCCCGCCGATGATCACGAAGGTCATGCCGACGGTGATGACGCCGATGGTGGCGGCCAGCGACAGGATGCTGACCAGGTTGTCGGAGGTGGCGAAGTTGTCCGGCTTGGTGATCAGGCCGATCAGCGCCAGCAGCACCAGCGCGGCGACCAGCCCGATGTGCCTGCTCTCGGCCACCCGGGCCAGGCCGGCCGGCAGCGGCGGCCGGCCCTTCGCGCGCGGGACGCCGGTCCTCGCCGCGGCCGCCTCCACCCGCGCCTGCTCGTCGGACGGCGGCCGGTCGTCCGCCGTCGCGTCGATCGCCGCCGTGTCGGCCATCGTGTCGGCCGCCGTGTCGGCCACTGTGTCGGCCGTCGTGTCGGCCGTCGTATCTGCCGCCGTGGCGTCCGCCGGACGGGCGCCGCCGGGTCCCTTCGGCTCGGTCATGGCGTCCCCACCGCGCCCATGGCGCTCCCTTCCATGATCATGTTCAGTACGGACTCCTCGTCCAGCTCGGCGCCGGGGGCCTCGTGGATGATCCGGCCCTCCCGCAGCACCAGCACCCGGTCGGCCAGGCCCAGCACCTCCGGCACCTCGCTGGACACCAGCAGGACGGCGATGCCCTCGTCGGCGAGCCGCCTGATCACCCCGTACAGCTCGGCGCGGGCGCCGACGTCGACGCCGCGGGTGGGCTCGTCGAGCAGCAGCAGGCGGCGGCCGTCCAGCAGCCAGCGGGCCAGGACGACCTTCTGCTGGTTGCCGCCCGACAGCGTGCGGACCTCGCGCCGGGGGTCGCGCGGGCGCACGTCCAGGGCCTCCAGCTGCCGCTCGACCTCGGCGAGCTCGCGCCGCCGGTCCAGCCAGCCCAGCGAGGAGAAGCGGCGCAGCCCGGCCAGGCTGACGTTGCGCGCCACCGACTCCTCCAGCAGCAGCGCCTGCGCCTTGCGCTCCTCGGGCGCCAGCCCCATGCCGAGCCGGACGGCGGCGGTGGTGCTCGCCCCCTTCACCGGACGCCCGTCCAGCAGCACCCGGCCCGCGGCGGGGCGGCGCGCGCCGTAGACGGCCTCGAGGATCTCCGAGCGGCCCGACCCGACCAGCCCGGCCAGGCCGACGATCTCGCCCGCGCGCACGCTGAAGGACACGTCGTGGAAGTGCCCGGGGAGCGTCAGGCCCTCGACGCGCAGCACCTCGGGCGCGTCCTCGCGCGGCGGGCGGCGCTCGGGGAAGACGTACTCGACGGTGCGGCCGGTCATCAGCGTCACGATCCGCGAGGTGGGGGTGCGGTCGGCGGGCAGGCCGACGGCGACGGTGCGCCCGTCCTTGAGCACGGTGACCCGGTCGCCGATCTCGCGGATCTCCTCCAGCCGGTGGGAGATGTAGATGACGGCGACGCCGGCGGCGGTCAGCTCCCGGATGATGCGGAACAGGTTGGCGACCTCGTCGTGGGCGAGCGCGGCCGACGGCTCGTCCATGATGATCAGCCGGGCGTCGTGGGAGAGCGCCCGCGCCATGCTGACCACCTGCCGGCCCGCGGCGGGCAGCCGCCCCACCTCGGCGGTGGGCGGGATCTCGCCGTGGCCGAGCCGCTCCAGCAGGCGCCGCGCGGCACGGTTCATCTGGCCGCGCCGGGTGAAGCCGAACCGGGCCGCCTCGTGCCCCAGGAAGATGTTGTCGGCCACCGACAGCCCGTCCACCAGGTCGAGCTCCTGGTAGATCGTCGCGATGCCGAGCCGCATCGCGTCGGTCGGCCCGGCCAGCCGCACCGGGCGCCCGTCGAAGCGGATCTCGCCGGCGTCCGGCTGGTGCGCCCCCGCCAGCACCTTGATCAGCGTGGACTTGCCCGCGCCGTTCTGCCCCAGCAGGCAGTGCACCTCGCCCGCGCGCACCGTCAGGTCGACACCGTCGAGCGCCCGCACGCCGGGGAACTCCTTGACGATGCCGCTCATGACGAGCAGGGGGCCGCCGTTCGCGGTGGTCTCCATGCGCGCCGCTCCTTCCGGGGGCTGGGCTGGGGGCCTGGCGCGAAGGTACCCACTTTTGATGTCTTTGAGAAGACCTTTGCTCGAGGTGCGTTCAGCTTTCGACGTTGAAAGGACAAACTTTCGCGCGCGCTCGCCGCGTGACGCATGGCGAGGAGACCAGCCGGGGCGCGCCGCCGCCGCGGCCGGCCCCGACGGGCGGCCGACCGCGGCGGCCGGCAGGCGGGAAGGGGAGGGGCGGGACGCGTTCGCGCCGGTCAGGCCGTGGAGAAGACCTGATCGCTGATCATCCGGGCGGCGCCGATGACGCCCGCGGTGGACTCCAGCTCCGACAGCACGATGGGCAGGTTGCCGGTGGCCAGCGGGGCGGACCTGCGGTAGACGACGCTGCGGATCTCGGCGAGCAGGGTGTGGCCGAGCCCGGCCACGCCGCCGGCGATGATGACCAGTCCGGGGTTGAAGAAGCTGACCAGGCTGGCCAGGACCTGGCCGACGCGGCGGCCGCCCTCGCGGATCATCTCCACCGCCACCGGGTCGCCGGCCTGCGCGGCGGCGGCCACGTCCGCGGCGGTGACCTCGCCCGCCTCGGCCAGCCGCTCGGCGAGGAACGGCGAGCGGGCCGAGCGCGCGGCGACGAGGGCGTCGCGGGCCAGCGCGGCGCCGCCGAAATAGGCCTCCAGGCACCCGATGTTGCCGCAGGCGCACACCGGCCCGTCGTCGTCGACGCGGATGTGCCCGATGTCGCCCGCGCAGCCGGACACCCCGCGGTAGATGGCGGAGTTGACCACGATGCCGCAGCCGATGCCCGTGCCGATCTTGACGAGCAGGAAGTCCTCGACCGACCGGGCCAGGCCCGCGTGCAGCTCGCCGAGCGCCATGATGTTGACGTCGTTGTCGACGAGCACGGGGCAGCCGAGCTCGCGGCTGACGACCTCGCGCACCGGGTAGCGGTCCCAGCCCGGCATGATCGGCGGGGCGACCGGGACGCCCTCGCGGAAGCTGACCGGGCCGGGCACCCCGACGCCGGCGCCGTGGATCTCCTCGTACAGGCCCTGCTCGCGCAGTTTGCCGAGCAGCTCCAGGGCGCGCTCGAGCACGGCCTCGGGGCCCCGGCGGACGTCGCACGGCTCGGCCAGGTGGCCGAGGATCTCCATCTCGCCGTTGGTCACGGCCACGTCGATGGAGGTGGCGCCGATGTCGATGCCGGCGAAGCGCAGCCGCGACGACAGCCGGACGATGCCCGAGCGGCGGCCGCCCCGGGAGGCGGCCAGCCCGGCGGACTCGACCATGCCCAGTTCGATCAGCCGGTCGAGCTCGACGGCCAGTTTGGAGCGGGACAGCTGCACCACGTCGCCGAGCTCGGCGCGGGAGCGCGGGCCGTCGTCGCGGAGCAGGCCGAGCAGACGGGCCTGATGCCCGTTCTCGGGCCGAGCCATCGTCCGCATCGCCTCGAACCCCCGCGTGACCCCCGTGCTTTCGCTCTTAATGCTAGAACCTTCCGTCCCGTAAAAGGCCGAAACCGTGTCACGTCGGCGGCCGACGCCCACGTCACGCGTTCGCGTACACCTGTTTCGTTCCGGAGACTAACGACTTTTGCGGAACCAGGAAAGCACTTGGCCGATTCTGTGACTAACTTCTCGCACTCTCTGGACAAAGTCGGTTTCGTGGCCGATCGTGAAGACGCGTACCCCCGAACCGGAAACCACCCCCGACCGACTGACCACGACTGCATCCCGACAGCGCGAACCCACCCCCGCGTTCCGCTTGGAACGCGGCACCGAGCGAGGAGCGGTTGAACATGAGCGGTACCGGCGTGTGGCTGGCGGGCGCCCGCGGATCGGTGGCGACCACGGCGATCCTCGGAGCGCTGGCCGTCCGTGCCGGGCTCGCCGAACGCGTCGGACTCGTCTGCGAGGCGCCCGGCTTCCCCGACGGCGGGCTGCCCGCGGTGAGCGACCTGGTGTTCGGCGGCCACGACCTGGTGGACGTCCCGCTGCTCAAACGCGCCGAGCGGCTGGCCGACGCGGGCGTGGTCCCGCACGGCCTGCCCGCGCGGCTGCGCGACGACCTGGCCGCCGTCGAGGCCGACATCGTCACCGGCGGCGCCGACGGCCGCACCCGCGACCCGGCCGGGACGCTGCGCCGCCTGGTCGACGACATCACCGCCTTCCGCGACCGGCACGGCCTGGACCGCGTCGTGGTGGTGAACGTGACGGCGACCGAACCGCCGACCCCGGCGCGGCCCGAGCACGCCACCCTGGCCGCCCTGCGGCGCGCGATCGACGCCGGCACGATGGTGCTGCCCGCCAGCGCCTGCTACGCCTACGCGGCGTTCGAGGCGGGCTGCGGGCACGTCGACTTCACCCCGTCGGTCGGCGCCCGGCTGCCCGCGCTGGCGGAGCTGGCCCGCGAACGCGCCGTCCCGTACGCGGGCAACGACGGCAAGACGGGCGAGACGCTGGTCAAGGCGGCGCTGGCGCCGATGTTCGCCGGACGCAACCTGCGGGTCGGGTCCTGGGCGGGCACCAACCTGCTGGGCGGCGGCGACGGCGCGAACCTGGCCGACCCGCAGGCGGCGGCCAGCAAGCTGGACTCCAAGGGCCGCCTGGTCTCCGAGACGCTCGGCTACCCGGTCGAGGGGCCGCTGCACATCGACTACGTCGCCGACCTGGGCGAGCAGAAGACCGCCTGGGACCACGTGACCTTCCAGGGCTTCCTGGGCGCCCGGATGACGCTGCAGTTCACCTGGCAGGGGTACGACTCGGCGCTCGCGGCGCCGCTCGTGCTCGACCTGGCCCGGCTGGTCGCCGCGGCGCACGCGGCCGGGCGCGTCGGTCCCCTGCCGGAGCTCGCCTACTTCTTCAAGGACCCGATCGGCACGTCGACGCACGACCTGGCCGCGCAGTACGACGCGCTGTGCGCCTTCGCCGCCCGGGGCTGCCGATGAGGGCGCTCGTGGAGCTGGTGCGGGCGCCCGCCGCGCTGTCCGTACCGGGCGACGTGCTGTCCGGCGCGGCCGCCGCGGGCGGCCTGCGCGAAGTGCGCGGGCCGGCCGGTCTGGCGGCGGCGTCGGTGTGCCTGTACTGGGCCGGGATGGCCCTCAACGACTATGCCGACCGGCGGCTGGACGCGGTCGAGCGCCCCGAGCGCCCCATCCCGTCCGGCCGGGTGCGGCCCGGCACGGCGCTCGCGGTGGCGGCCGGGTTGACCGGCGCGGGGGTCGCGCTGGCCGCGGCGGCGGGCGGGCGCCGCTCGCTGCGGGCGGCCGTCCCGCTCGCCGCCGCCGTCTGGGCCTACGACCTGCTGCTCAAGCCGACGCGCGCGGCCCCGGCCGCGATGGCGCTGTGCCGAGGGCTGGACGTCATGCTCGGCGCCACCGCCGGCGAGGCCGGGCGGCGGCGGGCGGCGCTGCCCGCCGCGCTGGCCGTCGGCGCGCACACCTACGCCGTCACGCTGCTCAGCCGCGGCGAAGTGGGCGGGGCGACGCCGCGCCGCGTGGGGCTGGCCGCGGCGGCCGCGGCCCCGGTCGTCCCGCTGGCGCTGGCCCAGATCGCCGGGCGCGGGCCCGGCGGGGCCGAGACGTCGCGCGTCGCGCGGGGGGTGGCGACGGGCCTGCTCGGCGCGTACGCCGCCGCGGTCGGCGGGCCGCAGGCGGCGGCGGTGCGGGAACCGAGCGCGGAGCGGATCCGGCGGGCCGTCGGCGCGGGCATTCTGGGCCTGATCCCGCTGCAGGCCGCGCTGACCGCCGCGCGCGGGCATCCGCTGGCCGGGCTGGCGCTCGTCCCCGCGCATCCCCTGGCCCGGCGGCTGACGCGGAAGGTGTCCCCGACATGACGCTGCGGTTCGGCTACGGCACCAACGGCTTCCCCGACCACCGGCTCGACGACGCGCTGGCGGTGCTGGCGGACCTGGGGTACGACGGCGTCGCGCTCACCCTCGACGTGCGGCACCTCGACCCGTTCGCGCCCGACCTGCCGCGCGCCGTCGACCGCGTCGCGGCCCGCCTGGACGCGCTGGGCCTGTCGGTGGTGATCGAGACGGGGGCGCGGTACCTGCTGGACCCGTGGCGCAAGCACCAGCCGACGCTGCTGTCGGCGGACGGCGCGGACCGCCGCGTCGACCTGCTGCTGCGGGCCGTGCGCATCGCCGCCGATCTCGGCGCGCAGGCGATGTCGTTCTGGAGCGGCGCGGCCGTCGGGTCCGATCCGCCGGACGTCCTGTGGGATCGGCTGACGCGCGGCTGCGAGCGGGTGCTGCGCCTGGCCGACGAGCGGGACGTGACGCTGGCGTTCGAACCCGAGCCCGGGATGTTCGTCGACACCATCGACGGCTACGAGCGGCTCGCCGCGCGGCTCGGCGCCCCGGCGCGCTTCGGGATCATGCTCGACATCGGGCACTGCCGGTGCCTGGAGCCCGAGCCGGTGCCCGACTGCGTGCGCCGGGCCGGGCCGCGGCTGACGGGCGTGCAGATCGAGGACATGCGGCGGGGCGTGCACGAGCACCTGGAGTTCGGCGCCGGCGAGATCGACTTCCCGCCGGTGATGAAGGCGCTGGAGGAGACCGGCTACACGGGGCTGGTCTCGGTGGAGCTGCCCCGGCACGGCCACGACGCGCCGGGGGCCGCCCGCCGCTCGCTGGAGTTCCTCAAGGAGGTCTCATGACGCGCGAGGAGGTGCGCGCCGAGCTGGCGGCGGCGCTCGAGCCGGCGCTGACCGCCGAGGCGTCGGCCTGGCTGGCCGACGCGCGCAAGCGGATCGCCGGGGACGCCGACGCCGCGGCGGTGCTGCTGCCCGCGGCGGGGCGCCGCTGCGGCCGCGACCCGCGGCCCCTGTCCGTCGGCGACGCGGCGTCCGGCGGCCTGCCCTGGACGGTGGAGGACGCGGCGCGCGTGCTGATGCTGCTGGAACTGCCCTGCACCGGTGACGCGCTGGCCGCGCGGCTCGACGACCTCTACTGGCACGGCGACGCGAACGAGCGCAGGGCCGTGCTGCGGTCGCTGGACGCGTTGGGGGCGGAGGTCGGCGACGCCGCGCTGCCGCTGCTGAACGACGCGCTGCGCACCAACGACACCCGGCTGGTGGCCGCCGCCCTCGGCCGGTACGGGGCGGAGCGGCTGCCCGCCCACAACTGGCGGCAGGCCGTGCTGAAGTGCGTGTTCGTCGGCGTGCCGCTGTC
Source organism: Actinomadura viridilutea (assembly GCA_003001795.1). Classification (GTDB taxonomy): domain Bacteria; phylum Actinomycetota; class Actinomycetes; order Streptosporangiales; family Streptosporangiaceae; genus Spirillospora; species Spirillospora viridilutea. Next base: position 127,135 of record PVNI01000015.1, read on the forward strand.
CGTCGTGGCCGGTCTGGACGACCGCGCCGACGGCGAGCTGACCCGGATGATGACCGACTACGCGCGCGAGCGCACCGCCGCAGGCCGCGACGTCCCCGCGGACGTGGCCCGTTTCCTGGAGGTCCGGTGAGAATCTTCGACCCGCACATCCACATGACCTCGCGTACGACCGACGACTACGAGCGGATGTACGAGGCCGGGGTGCGCGCGCTGGTGGAGCCGGCGTTCTGGCTCGGCCAGCCGCGCACGTCGGTCGGCTCGTTCGTGGACTACTTCGACGGGCTGGTGGGTTGGGAGCCGTTCCGCGCCGCGCAGTTCGGCATACGGCACCACTGCACGATGGCGCTCAACCCCAAAGAGGCCAACGACCCGCGTTGCCGTCCCGTACTGGAGCTGCTCCCCCGCTACCTGGAGAAGGACGGGGTGGTCGCCGTGGGCGAGGTCGGCTACGACTCGATGACCCCGGAGGAGGACGAGGTGTTCGCCCAGCAGCTCGCCCTCGCCCTGGAGCACGACCTGCCCGTCCTGGTGCACACCCCGCACCGCGACAAGGCGGAGGGCACGCGCCGCTCGCTCGACGTGGTGCGCGAGTCCGGGCTGCCTCCCGAACGCGTCGTCCTGGACCATCTCAACGAGGTCACCGTGAAGATGGTGGCCGAATCCGGGTGCTGGATGGGGTTCTCCATCTACCCCGACACCAAGATGGACGAGGACCGCATGGTGGCGATCCTGCGCGAATACGGCACCGAGCGGATGCTGGTGAACTCGGCGGCCGACTGGGGGCGCAGCGATCCGCTCAAGACCCGGCGCACCGGGGACGCCATGCTCGCCGCGGGCTTCACCGAGGACGACGTGGACCGCGTGCTGTGGCGCAATCCGGTGGAGTTCTACGGCCAGAGCGGGCGGTTGACGCTGGACGCGCCCCTCGATCCCGGGACGCTGTTCGAGGGCAACTCGGTGCTGCGCGGCACGCCCGCCTGACCTCGCGGAGGACGCGCATCATGCGGCTGCGTCATCGCGACGGCACCGTCGTGCATCTCGCCTACTGCGCCAACGTCCACCCGGCCGACGACTTCCCCGGCATCCTCGACAGGCTGCACCGGTACGCGATACCGGTGCGGCGCCGTCTGGGTGTGCCGCGGCTGTCGGTGGGGTTGTGGCTGCCCCGCCCTGTGGCGGCGGCGCTCGCAGCCGATCCCGGTGCGTTGGACAAGCTGCGCGCCGCCCTTTCCGAAGGCGGCCTGGAGGTGGTGACGCTCAACGGGTTCCCCTACGCGGGCTTCGGCAAGGAGGTCGTCAAGACCGACGTGTACCTGCCCGACTGGGCCGACCCGGACCGCCTCGCGTACACGCTCGACCTTGCGGCGGTGCTCGCCGCGTTGCTGCCGGACGACGTCGTCCGCGGCAGCGTCTCGACGCTCCCCCTGGGCTGGGCGCCATGGTGGGACGCCGAGCGGCAGGACCGGGCGCGCCGCCACCTGGACGAGCTCGCCGCGGGGCTGGCCGACCTGGAGCGGCGCACCGGACGGACCATACGGGTCGGCCTGGAGCCTGAGCCCGGCTGCGTCGTGGAGACCACGGCGGACGCCGCCCGCCTCCTCAACGGCGTGGACACTGCGCGGCTGGGCGTCTGCCTGGACACGTGCCATCTCGCCGTCGAGTTCGAAGACCCGGGCGAGGCGCTGGCCCGCTTGGACGCGGCCGGGCTGCCGGTGGTGAAGACCCAGGCGTCCGCCGCGCTGCACGCCTCCGACCCGTCGGCGGCGCGGAAGGCGCTCGAAACGTTCGCCGAGCCGCGCTACCTGCACCAGACACGGGCGCACACGGCCGAGGGCGTGCTCCGTGCGGACGACCTGCCGGATGCGCTCAACGACGGCCTGCCGGCGCACGGGCCCTGGCGTGTCCACTTCCACCTTCCCCTCCACGCGGATCCGCCCGCGCCGCTCTCCAGCACCCGCACCGTTCTCGGCGCCGCGCTGGACGCCCTGCTGGGCGGTCCGGCGGCGCGCACCGACCACGTCGAGGTGGAGACCTATACCTGGACCGTGCTGCCGGGCGACCGGCCGGACCTGGTCGACGGCATCGCCGCCGAGCTCGGCTGGACCCGCGACCGGCTGCTCGGGCTCGGGCTCACCGAGGAGAACGCATGACCACACCGCTCGTGGTGCTCGACGTCGTGGGCCTCACCCCGCGGCTGCTGACGCACATGCCCAACCTGTCCAAGCTGGCCGCCGACGGCTTCCAGGCGGAGCTCGGCACCGTGCTGCCCGCCGTGACGTGCTCGGTGCAGTCCACCTTCCTCACCGGGGAGATGCCCAGCGGGCACGGGATCGTCGCCAACGGCTGGTACTTCCGCGAGCTGGGCGAGGTGTTCCTGTGGCGGCAGCACAACGCCCTCGTCGGCGGCGAGAAGGTGTGGCACGCGCTGCGGAAGCGCCACCCCGGCTACACCGTCGCCAACGTGTGCTGGTGGTACGCCATGGGCGCCGACGTCGACTGGACCGTGACGCCCCGTCCCATCTACTACGCCGACGGGCGCAAGGAACCCGACTGCTACACCCACCCGCCTTCGCTGCACGACCGGCTCACCTCGCGCCTGGGCGACTTCCCGTTGTTCACCTACTGGGGGCCGCGCGCCGGGTTGTCGTCGTCCCGCTGGATCTGCCGTGCCGCCCGGATGCTGCTGGAGGAGGAGCGTCCCGACCTCACCCTCGTCTACCTGCCGCACCTGGACTACGACCTGCAGCGGTACGGCCCCGACGACCCCCGCGCCGCGCGGGCCGCGGCCGAGTTGGACGAACTGATCGGCCCTCTGCTGGCGGCGGCGCGCGCCCGGGGCGCGACGACGGTGGCGTTGTCGGAGTACGGCATCACCTCCGTGTCGCGTCCGGTGGAGATCAACCGGGTGCTGCGCCGCGCGGGCCTGCTGCACGTCTACACCCAGGACGGCATGGAGTACCTGGACCCGTGGACGTCCCGGGCGTTCGCCGTGGCCGACCACCAGATCGCGCACGTGTACGTCCGGGACCCGTCGGACGTCCCCCGCGTCCGCGCGCTGCTCGACGAGCTGGACGGCGTGGAGCAGGTCCTCGACGAGGCGGGCAAGGCCGAGGCGGGACTGGACCACGAACGTTCCGGCGAGCTCGTCGCGATCGCCGAGCCCGACGCGTGGTTCGCCTACTACTACTGGCTGGACGACGCCCGCGCCCCCGACTTCGCCCGGCTCGTCGAGATCCACCGCAAGCCCGGCTACGACCCGGCCGAGCTGTTCATGGATCCCGACGACCGGACCGTCCAGCTGCGCGCCGCGCTGGCCCTGGCCCGCAAGAAGCTCGGCATGCGCTACCTGATGAACGTCGTCCCGCTCCACGGGAGGCTGGTGCGCGGCAGCCACGGGCGGCTGCCCGCCGATCCGGCGGACGGGCCGGTGCTGCTGTGCTCCGATCCGTCGGCGGCCCGGGAGCGGTACCACGCCACCGAGGTCAAGCAGCTGCTGATCGACCTGAGCACCTGAATCCGAAGGGGATTCCGGCTACTCTGCCACGGTGCATCCCCCTTCATACGCTTCCTCCCCCGCGGCCCGGTTGGGCTGGCTGGACGCGCTCCGGGGGTGGGCGGCGATGCTGGTGGCGCTGCACCACGCGTTCTACGTCTTCCTTCCGGACCTGCAGGTGGCGCTGGCGGGGCGCTTCGACCCCGGCCACTACGGCGTGCTGGTGTTCTTCCTCGTCAGCGGGTACATCGTGCCCGCCTCGCTGGAACGGCACGGCAGCGTGCGCGTGTTCTGGATCAGCCGGTTCTTCCGCCTGTACCCCCTGCTGGCCGTGGCGTGCCTGCTGGGGGTGCTGCCGTTCCTGCTGGGCGTACGGGGGCTGCGGGCCGGCCTGGAGGAGTTCGACCCGCTGACGGCGGTCGTGGCGCACGCCACGATGCTCCAGGACCTGCTCGCCGTGCCCAACGCGATCAACGTCCTGTGGACGCTGTCGTACGAGATGGCCTTCTACCTGCTGGTCGTCGCGCTGTGGGCGGTGGGCTGGCAGCGCCGCTCCGCGCCGATCGCCGCCGGCCTGGCGGTGCTCGCGCTGCCCGCGGGGCTGCTGCCGGCGGCGCTGCTGGCGCGCACGGCGGGCGTCGGGCCCGTGGTCGCCGCGGCGGCGGCCGTGCTGGCGGTGGCGGTCGCCGCGGCGATGTCGGAGCGTCCCGGGCCGCGCACGGCGGGCGGGCTGCTCGGTGGGCTGCTGGCCCTCGCGCTGGTCGCGGCCAACAGCCGCGTCGAGCCGTGGGAGGGGGCGGTGATGCTGGCCGTCATGTTCGCCGGCACCGCCGTCTACCGCGCCGAGCGGGGGCAGGTGTCGCGGCGGGCGACCGCGTTGGGCCTGGGCGCGGTCGCGGCGGCGTCGCTGGCCGCCGTGGCGTGGGCTCCGCGCCAGGATGCGGCGGGCGCGCAGACGTGGCAGGCCCGGTGGATCTGGACGAGTTCGCTGCTGCTGGCCGCCGCCACGTTCGGCGCGGCGTGGCTGCTGCGGCGCCGGCGCTTCCCGCGATGGGCGACCGGGCTCGGCACCGCGAGCTTCTCGGTCTACCTGCTGCATCCGATCCTGCTCATGGTGGCGGCGCAGTTCCTGGGCAGGACCGGCCGCATGGACGTGCCGGGCATGCTCGTCTTCGTGGCGGCGCTGGTGGCGCTCAGCGCGGCGTCCTACCGCTGGATCGAGGCGCCCGCCCAGCGCGCCGGACGACGCCTGGCCAGGCGCGCCGTCCGCGGTCGGGTGGACCGCTCGCCCGTCGCGACCGCAGTGCCCCGCTAGCGTCCCGACTCTCCAGGGACAGGGACGCGGAAGACCCGCAACTGGAGGGCGAGGGTGGCGTAGTAGCCGACGATGGCGGTCAGTTCGAAGACGCCGTCGGCGCCGAGGACGTCGACGGCTCGCGCGTACTCCTCGTCGGTCAGGTCGTGGCGCTCGGCCAGCGTCCGTGTGGTGACCGCGACGACCCGTTCCCGCTCGTCGGCGAACACGCCGCTGAACACGTCGTCGTCGCCGTCCCGCAGCGCGCGCAGCTCCTCGTCGGTGAGCCCGGCGGCCCGGCCGGCCGCCTCGTGGGCGTGCCGTTCGAAGGCGCTGTCCCACACGGCGGCGACGACCAGAATCGCGATCTCCCTGCAGCGGGCCGGCAGCGCGCCCCGGTAGCGGATGGCGGCGCCGAGTCCCTGGAGGGCGTGCCCCAGGGTGGGGCGCAGCAGCATCGCGTTGAACGGCCCGTGCAGCCCGCCCGCGTCGTCCGTCAGCGCGAACGGCCCGTTGCCGCGCGGCCCGGACACGATCTCCTCGTACAGGGCGCGCTGCTCGGCGTCGAGCTCGTCGGGCCGCAGCCTGCGCAGCCTCGGCGGCGCCTCGTCGCTGGACATCCCTCGAACCTCGCTCCCGCAGGCGCGGCGTCCTTCCGCCGGTCCTTGCGCCAGTCCTTGCGCCAGTCCTTCCGCCGGACCTTCCGGCAGCTTACGCGTCACCTGGCGGAGCGGCGGGAAGAAGCCGCCGCGCGGCTGTCGATCTCCGCGTGTCGGCGGGCACATCTAAGATCAACCCGTTTCGGAGGAGGCTGAGATGACCGCTACTGAAGATCCCGTCGAGACCCGTGTCGGCCCGCCCCCGCCGTTCGATCCGGAGCTGGAGGCCGGGCGGGCCCTGATGCGCGAGGAGCTGTCGCGTCTGACGACGCTCGAGGCCATCCCCGAGTGCCGGGAGAGACGGCCGGGTCCCCCGGTCACCGACGAGGATCTGCGGCGGGGCGGGGCCTTCGAGGTCGAGGAGCGCAGGGTGCCCGGGCCTCCCGGCGCCCCCGACGTCCCCCTGCTCATCTGCCGTCCGGTCGACGTCGCGGCGCCGTATCCGGCGATCTACTACATCCACGGCGGCGGCATGATCATGGGCGATCCCCGGTCGGGCCTGCCCGACATGGCGCTGCCGGCGGCCGAGGAGCTGGGCATGGCGGTGGTCTCGGTGGACTACCGGCTGGCGCCCGAGCATCCGCACCCGGCGCCCGTGGAGGACTGCTACGCCGGGCTGGTCTGGACGCACGAGCACGCCGCCGAGCTCGGCGTCGACCCCGCCCGCATCGTCATCGCCGGGACCAGCGCGGGCGGCGGCCTGTCGGCGGCGGTGGCGCTGTTGGCCCGCGACCGCGGCGGCCCGCCGCTGCTGGCGCAGATGCTGCTGTGCCCCATGCTGGACGACCGCAACGACAGCCCGTCGATGCTGCAGATGGAAGGGCGGGACACCTGGGACCGCACCGCCAACCACGTGGGCTGGACGGCGCTGCTCGGCGACGCGCGCGGCGGCCCGGACGTGTCCCCGTACGCGGCCCCGGCGCGCGCCGCCGACCTGTCGGGGCTGCCGCCGGCGTTCGTCGACGTCGGCTCCGGCGAGTCGTTCCGCGACGAGGACGTGGCCTACGCGGTGCGGCTGTGGCAGGCGGGCGTCCAGGCCGAGCTGCACGTCTGGCCGGGCGGGTTCCACGGTTTCGACGCCGTCGCGCCGCAGGCCCGCGTCTCCCAGGACGCGCGCGAGGCGCGGCTGCGCTGGCTGCGCCGCATCCTGGCCGCTTGAGGACGCCGCCGGACCGGGCGCTGCGGTGAAAACGGCGTCCGCTGGACGGCCGCTGCGACGACACCGTCGCGCCCTCGACTCCCGTTTCGCCGCGCGTCGCCCTCCGGGCCGAGGACGGCGCGCGGCCGAACGGCTGGAGCCCCCTGGACGTCGGAAGGGTCAGGGGAATGGTGCGGAATGCACCCGCAAGCGGACCTCCGAACACGACCCGGCGGAGACCGGCGTCCACCGCCCTAACCGCGGACGAAGAGGCCGATGCCGTTCGCGACGGGACGTTCGACGCCGTCGGACGGAGAGTTGCGCACGGTCGCGGTGTCGTCTCCCGGGTCGCGGAGGACGAGAGTCGAGGAGCCGCCGCCGTCCAGGTTGACCGCGTCGTCGGCGCCCGCCTGCCACAGCAGCCGCGCCAGTTCGGCGAGGGTGACACCGCCGCTGCGTTCCGACCGGCCGTCGACGACCATCAGGTACATGCGTCGGCCGTTGCGGCTGACGCCCGCGGCGGTTCGGGGGGCCGGGCCGCTGTCCGCCAGTCCGGGCAGCGGTTCGGCGTCGCGCAGGATGCAGAAGCCGCCGACGGCGAAATGGAAGCGGTGCCGTCCGGCGAGGCGGTAGCGGACCCGGACGCGGTCGCCGCGGCGGAGCGTGCGCAGCGCCGCGGCGGCGCGGTCCCGGCCCACGAGCACGACCGTCCCCTCGGGGATGGCGCCGCCGCCGATGGTTCCGCTGACCTTGGTCACCACGCCGCGCCGCACCGTCACCTCGGCCACGTCGGTGCTGCACGGCGCTTCGCGGAAGGCGTCGGTGCCGCAGACCGCGCGCCGCCGCGACGCCGTGCCCCACTGCCTCGTGAACACCCCGGCGCCGCCCACCGGCAACGCGTACTGGTTGAGTCCGCGCACCGGGAGCGCGGTGCGGCCGAAGCGGATCGTCCCGGACAGGCGCAGCCTGGACACATGCCCGACGCGCTTGCGGTCGACGCCGATGACGTCTTCGGCGGAGGCGGCGGCCGGCAGCGGCGGGCCGAACCGCTGGCCGAGCGGTACGGCTCCCTTGCGGGGACGTCCCTCGTCGACCTCCGCCCCCGACGCCGCACCCGTCGCGGGGACTCCCGGCCGCGTCTCGCTGATGTTGAAGAAGTCGCCGTTGACCCCGGCCACCGCGCGTTGCGCGTTCGCCATCGTCGACACTTTCCTGCGGGCGGCGACCGCGGGCGGATGCAGCAGCCCCACCCTGACGCGCGGCTCGGTCAGGTCCACCTCGAGGACGGTGCCGAGGACGGGGCCGCCGACGCCCCATGTCTGAAAGCTCCGTGCCACGATCCCGGGCCACACCCGGGTGGACGACGTGTAGCGCAGTTTGAGCGGCGCGGCCGCCCCTGGGGCGGGTCGCGTTTCACGAAGGTCGGGAGGTTCGCCTGACCCGGCTCCGTCCCCGTTCGGCGGCACCTCCCCATGGACGTTCCGCGAACCGGTCTCCCGCGCCTTCGCCAGTCCGGGGCCCGGCCCCAGCACGCACGCCGCCGTCACCGCGCCCGCCACCGCGAGCACCGTCGCACACCTCAGGACCACCGGACGAGCCTCTCCCCCGCGACCACCCGACCGACGTGGTGATCCTCCTATACAGGGGCCCGCGTCGCCCGCATCTGCGCGTCCGGCGTGGCGCCGTCCGGCATGAGAGCGCACCGCTCCTCCGGCGTCCCGTCGTGGCGTGCACCGCCGACGGGCAGCCGTGGTGACTGCTTTCCGATCGCATACCGGAACAACCAGTCGCGGACATTCGTTGATCACACAACTACTCAGTGTCCCGGGGGCAGGCATCAGGAGAGCGAGCATCCACCAACGCGACGAGGGGAATCGGGCCCGCACGGGCGGCGGCGGCGACGCGGCGGGCGCCGGTGCGCCGCGGGGCGAACTGCGCTATCCCGCCGGGTCGCTGGTGCTGGTCGTGGGGCTGCCCGGCGCCGGCAAGAGCACCCTGCTGGACCGGCTCTACGGGCTGCGCGGGGACGAGACGCTGCCGGTCGCGGTCGGGGGCACCCGTGTGATCGACTCCCGGCAGGCGCGGAACTGGTGGGGGCGGTATCTGGGACCGCTGCCGCCGCGCGCCAGGCTGCCGCTCGTCTACACCACGCACATCTGGCGGATCGCACGGGCCGTGCTGGAGGGGCACGACGTCGTGGCGCACACGCGCGGAACCTGGCCGCACATCCTGCCCGGGTTCGCCTGGCTGGCCCGGCGGCGCGGCGGCGACGTGCACCTGATCGCGCTGGACGTGGACCCGGCGACCGCGCGGGCGGGGCAGTTCCGGCGCGGCCGGGTGCTGACCGAGGCGACGTTCCGCCGGCACTGCCGCCGCTGGCGGCCGCTGATCGAACGGGCGCGGACCGGCGCGTGCCCGCCGGCCGCGTCCGTGACCGTGCTGGACCGCGACGCCGCCGACCTGCTCAAGGCCATCCGCTTCGAGTAGTCGTCACCGCGGCGCTCAGGACCGGTCCTCCCGCCGGGGAACGCGCATCTCCGCGCGAGCCGGGCCCGGCCGATGCCGGACCGGCCCGCGGCGGACCCGGCGACAGCTCTGGACTCGGCCGGCGACCTCCTGGGTATGGTCGTTCTCGGCGGCCGAGCTCGATGGAAGGGGCGGCATCCATGGCACAGCAGGTACGCGGAGTCGTCGCGCCGGCCAAGGGGGAGCCGGTCCGCATCGAGACGATCACCGTTCCCGATCCGGGACCGGGCGAGGCCGTGGTCGCGGTGCAGGCGTGCGGGGTGTGCCACACCGACCTGCACTACCGCGAAGGCGGGATCACCGACGAGTTCCCGTTCCTGCTCGGCCACGAGGCCGCCGGGATCGTCGAGTCGGTCGGCGACGGGGTCACCGAGGTCGCGCCGGGCGACTTCGTGATCCTCAATTGGCGGGCCGTGTGCGGGCAGTGCCGGGCGTGCCTGCGCGGCCGTCCCTGGTACTGCTTCGACACCCACAACGCCGAGCAGAAGATGACGCTGGCCGACGGCACCGAGCTGTCGCCCGCCCTCGGCATCGGCGCGTTCGCCGAGAAGACCCTGGTCGCCGCCGGGCAGTGCACCAAGGTCGACCCGGCCGCCGAGCCCGCGGCGGCCGGTCTGCTGGGCTGCGGCGTGATGGCCGGCCTCGGCGCCGCGCTCAACACCGGCGCCGTCGGCCGCGGCGACTCGGTCGCGGTGATCGGCTGCGGCGGGGTGGGCTCGGCCGCGGTGCTGGGCGCCCGGCTGGCCGGCGCCGCGAAGATCATCGCGATCGACCTGGACGAGCGCAAGCTCGCCGCCGCCCGCTCGCTCGGCGCCACCCACACCGTCCAGGCCGCGGACGCCGACGTGGTCGCGGCGGTGCGGGAGCTGACCGGCGGCTTCGGCGCCGACGTGGTCATCGACGCGGTGGGGCGCCCGGAGACCTACAAGCAGGCGTTCTACGCCCGCGACCTGGCGGGGACCGTCGTGCTGGTCGGCGTGCCCACGCCCGACATGACGTTGGAGCTGCCGCTGCTGGACGTGTTCGGACGCGGCGGCGCGCTCAAGTCGTCCTGGTACGGCGACTGCCTGCCCTCGCGCGACTTCCCCATGCTCATCGACCTGTACCTGCAAGGCCGCCTCGACCTGGACGCGTTCGTCTCCGAGAAGATCCGTCTGGACGACGTGGAGGCCGCGTTCGACAAGATGCAGCGCGGGGACGTGCTGCGCTCGGTGGTGGTGCTGTGACGGCCGCGCGCATCGACCGCATCGTCACCTCCGGCACGTTCTCCCTCGACGGCGGGACGTGGGAGGTCGACAACAACGTCTGGATCGTCGGCGACGACGCCGAGGCGATCGTCGTCGACGCCGCGCACGACGCCGACGCCATCGCGGCGGCCGTCGGGGACCGTCGGCTGCTGGCGATCGTGTCCACGCACGGCCACGACGACCACATCGACGCGGCGCCCGAGCTGTCGGCGCGGACCGGCGCACCGGTGCTGCTGCATCCCGACGACCTGATGCTGTGGAAGCGGCGGCATCCGGACGTCGACCCCCAGGGCGAGCTGTCCGACGGCCAGAAGATCACGGTCGCCGGGGTGGAGCTGACGGTCCTGCACACGCCGGGGCACAGCCCGGGCGCGGTGTGCCTGTACGCACCGCGGCTCGGCACGGTGTTCTCCGGGGACACGCTGTTCTCCGGCGGCCCGGGCGCGACCGGCCGCTCCTTCTCCGACTTCCCCACCATCATCGCCTCGATCCGGGAGCGGCTGCTCACGCTGCCGCCGGACACCGTGGTGCGCACCGGGCACGGCGACAGCACGACGATCGGCGCCGAGGCCCCGCACCTGGACGAGTGGATAGCGCGAGGGTATTGATCGCCTGTCCCCGGCGCACCGCCCGGGCGGAACGCGGGACGGCGGCCGGGCGCGCGTCATAAGGTCCCCTGGGGCGGCGGGCCGTCGTGCGCCCGCGGGTCGCCGGTCACCGGGGAGGTGCGATGCGGGCCAGGGCACCGCAGGCCGTCGTGCTCGCGCTGTGCGCGGTCGTCAGCGGTTGCGGGACGGACGCCGCGTCGTCGACGCGCGAGCCGACCGTGGCGCCGCCCACGGCGAGCGGCGCGGCGGACGCGCCCGCGATCATGGCCCCCGCGTCCACGGCGCCCCCGTCCCCCACGGCCCTCTCCCCCACCGCCCCGTCCGCCGCCTCGGGCCGGCCGCTCGGCGGCGCGCGCAGATGGCGCATCACCACCTACTACACGGCGGTGGAGAGTTTTCACGGCGGCAAGCGCACGGCGGTGCGCGGCTGCCCGAGGCCGCGCTGCACGAACGGCGACGCTCCTCTCGGTTCGTACCCCGAGGGCTTCGTCAAGGCCGTCCAACGGGAGGGCAGCGGCCGGATCACCAGCGGTCCGCACCGCGGCCGGTACCTCAACTGGTCGCACAGCGTCGGCTTCTGGCTCGACGACACCACCCGCGACTCGGCCGGGCGGCCGCTGCGCCCCTGGGAGTCGGCCGCCGCCGACCGGGACGTGCTGGCGCGCGGCCGGCGGTTCGTCATCACCGACTGCGGGAGGGACGGCGCCGGGCGCCCGATCGCGGAGCGGGTGTGCGCGCGGTTCCGGCGGGCCGTCTGGACGGTCACCGACCTGTTCCGCCCCGGGTACGGCGGTGAGCACCACGCCGACGTCTACATCGGCGAGGAGACCGGCCCGGACTTCGTCCGCTCCGCCCCCTGGTACACCACCCTCCGCGACGCCACGATCCACCCGGGGTAGGCACCGGCCAGGACGCGCTCAGTCGTGGGCGTCCTCCACGGACGCATCCTGCGCGGGGGCGTCCTCGTCCGAAGGGACGTCCACGGGCGCGGCCAGCCGGGTGGGGCGGGTGCGGCCGCGCAGCACCGTCTCGCCGTCGACGCGCCAGTGCCGCGCCTCGTCGGGACCGGCGGCCTCGACCACCGAGCCGGCCGCCAGCACCCGCGCCTCGGTCGACTTGGCCAGGTCGGTGAGGCGGGCCGCCTCGTTCACCGGGTCGCCGATCACGGTGTACTCGAACCGCTCCTCGGCGCCGATGTGCCCGGCCACCGCCTCGCCCGCCGACACGCCGACGGCCGCGCTCAGCTCGGGCACCCGGTCGCGCAGCCGGGCGGCCAGGTCGCGGGCGGCGGCCAGGGCGCGGCCGGCCGCCCCGTCCAGCGCCAGCGGCGCGCCGAACACCGCCAGCGCCGCGTCCCCCTCGAACTTGTTGATCCAGCCGCCGTGCTCGCCGACCACCTCGACGACGACGGCGAAGAAGTCGTTGAGCAGCTTGACCACCTCGGTGGGCGGGCGGTCGGCGGCCAGGCGGGTGGAGCCGATGATGTCGACGAACAGCACGGCGACCTCGCGCAGCTCGCCGCCGAGGTCGATGCCGCGTTCGATGGCGACGCGGGCGACGTCCTCGCCGACCTGGCGTCCGAACAGGTCCTGCAGCCGGGCGTGCTCGCGCAGCCCCGCGGCCATGTGGTTGAACCCGGCCTGCAGCAGCCCGACCTCGCTGGCGTCGTAGACGGGGACCTCCACGTCCAGGTCGCCGCGTTCCACCCGGGCCAGGCCGAGCCGCACCGACTCCACCGGGTCGGCGATGGCGCGGGCGGCGCCGTAGGTGACGCCGAGGCCGACGACCAGGGCGGTGCCGCCGAGCACCAGCACGGCGAAGGCGAAGTCGCGCACGTTGACGCGGCCGAGCACGAACGACCCGACCGCCAGCACGATCAGGCCGAGGATGGGCACGCCGGTGCCCAGCGCCCACGCCAGCACCGAGCGCGACACCACGCCGGGCAGCCCGGTGCGGCGGGGCAGCCCGGTGCGCAGCGCGGTGGTGACGGCGCGCCGCAGCAGCCGCTCGGTGAGCAGGTAGACGATGGTGCAGGTGGTCAGGCCGCCCAGCAGGCTGGTCAGGCCGAGCTTGACGGCCAGCAGCACCGAGAACGGCAGGTTGATGAGCACCCAGCCGACGGTGCCGATGCTCCACAGGGTCAGGTGCAGCGCCATCATCCGCAGCGGCCCGTACAGCAGCAGGAGGCGCTCGCGTTTGCCGGGCTCGTCGTGCTCCTCGACCAGCCGGCGCAGGCGGCGGAAGAAGCGCTCGCCGAGCAGCAGGCCGCCGGGCACGGCCGCCACGACGTAGGCGGTGAACACCAGCAGGTTGATCAGCCGCAGCCGGTCGGACACCGCGCCGTCGGGGTTGGGCACGACGATGGTGAACAGCAGGACCACCAGGGCGCCGCCCAGGTTGGCCAGGCCGGTGGAGACGGTGACGAGGATGCGGGCCCGCCGGGCGATCTGGGCCCGGGTGTCGTCGGGGCGGCCGTCGATGAACCGCCACAGGAAGTCGAGGGGACGGCGACGGCGCGGCCGTGCCGATGCCGTCCGCGCCTGGTCCGTCTCCATGGGGGTGCAGGGTAGCGGCTTTCCCCGCGACCTCGAAGGGCGGCCGGACGGCCGGCGCACCGCGGGCCGCGCCGGGCGCACGCCGCCGGACCGCCGCGGCGACGCCAGGGCCGCCTCGCTCCCCCGCAAGCAGATACCGACCCCGACAGACGTTTGACCGGTCGGTCAGTCAGGGAACACTCTAGAAACGGACAAAGATGTCCAAACCTCTCCCCCCACTGGAGGTGGCGCATGGGTAAGTTCGCTTGGCAGGACGGGGTGGCCTTCCTGGCCGGCCTCGTCGCGCTGGTCGCGCCGGAGCTGTGGGCCGACGGCGCGGGCAAGCAGCCGCTGATGGTGCTGGGGGCGCTGCTGGCCCTGGCGGGGCTGTACGCGCTGATCGGCGCGGCCGGCCCCACGCCGTGGACCACCACGGCCTTCGCACTGCTGGTCTTCGTGTCCCCCTGGGCGTTCAGCTTCTCCGGCGAGGACGCCGCCGCCTGGACGGCGTGGATCGCCGGCGGCATCGCCGCTATCGTCGGCATCTGGGGGGCCACTCAGGCGGGAGGCGGCCTGACCCGCACGGGCGGCAGCCGCGCCTCGACGGCCTGAACGGACGGTTCCACCCTGTGGTCCCTGGCGCACGGGCGCCCAGGGACCACAGCGCCGTTCTGGGGGGGAGGCCGCACATGAGGGCATCGAGACGACGGCGATCCGCGCGCGGCTCCGCACCGGCGACGCAAGAGCGGCGCCCGCGCGCCCAGGCGAATGGCGACGGTCCCGACGCCCGCACCCGGATCCTGGACGCCGCGGAGGCGCTGTTCGCCGAGCGCGGCTACGACGCCACCTCCACCGCGCGGATCGCCCGCCAGGCCGGGGTCCCCAAGGGCCTGGTGTTCCACTACTTCCCGCAGAAGATCGACGTGCTGGTCGCGCTGGTCGACGAGCGCACGCTGGTGGAGGAGCTGCCCGAGGACGCCGTGGAGGCGCTGCCGGGCGATCCGGCGGGCACCCTGTCGCGGCTGGCGCGGCGCTTCCCGCTGCGCGCCTCCCCCGCCATGCGCCGCATCCTGTTCCGCGAGGCGGGGACGCACCGCTCGGTCGGCGAACGGCTCGGCCGGCTCAACGGCGAGGTGTTCCGGCGCGCCCGGCGCGCCCTCGAGCTGGCCCTGCCCGGCGCGCGCGGCGACCAGGCCCGGCTGGAGGTCGCCGCCGCCACGTTCGCCGCGGTGCTGATCTACCAGGAGAACCTCGCCCAGCTCAGCGGCCAGCACGTGGACCCGGACGCCGTCGCCGAGCTCATCGCGCGCGCCCTCGGCGGCTGACCCGCCGTTCCCGCGCCGCGGCCCGGGCTCAGGTCTGGATGGGCCTCAGCAGCCGGTGGGGTTCCCGCAACGCCAGGCTGACGGGATCCGTGCGCCGGTGGCCGCCGGGGCCGGGGCGCAGTTCGACCTCCTCGGGCGGGACGGCACGCCCGCACTCCGGGCACGTGCCGTCGGGGGCGAGCCTGACGGCGCATCCGGCGTGGACGTACAGGCGGGTCGGGCCGCAGTCGTCGAAGTACCGCTCCCCCCAGCGGGCGAGCGCGTGCACGACCGGCCACAGCTCCTCGCCCATCTCGGTGATGACGTACTCGTGCCCCGACTTCTCCAGGACCCCCGACTCGACCAGCGACTGCAATCGCGCCGACAGCACGGCGCGGGGGATGTCCAGGTGGGCGAGGAAGTCGCTGAACCGGCGCACTCCGTACAGCGCGTCGCGGATGATCAGCATGGTCCAGCGCTCGCCGATCACCTCCAGGGCCCGCGCCATCGAGCAGTCCTGGCGGGCGTAGTCCTTGCCGAGTGCCATATGGGCCACAGTACTCCCGCCCTCGGTTCATTCACCGAACCGATCGTGCTAACGTCATTCCCTCGCGACGATTTTAGTTCATTGATTGAACTGGAGGGCCATGACGTCTTCCGCTTCCGCCGCCTCGACGCCCGCCCTCGCGGGCCGCCGGGCGGACGGGCCCGCCTCCGCGCTGGTGGTGCCCGCCGCGGCCACGCTGCTGGCGCTGATGAACTACTGCGCGCTGCTGGGCACGCTGGTCGACACCGCCGCCGGGCTGCGCGCGGGCCCCACGGCGCAGATCTGGATGATGAGTTCGATCAGCTTGGGGCTGTCGGCCGTGCTGCTGACGGCCGGCGGGCTGGCCGACGACCACGGCCGCAGACGCGTGTTCGTCGGCGGCGCCGTCCTGCTGACCCTGGCCAGTGTCGCCTGCGCCCTGGCCCCGAACGCGGCGGTGTTCGTCGCGGGGCGGATCGCGCAGGGCGCGGCCAGCGCGGCGCTGATCGCCGGCGGCCTCGGCATCGTCGGCCACGCCTTCAGCGGCGCGGCGCGGGCCCGGGCCACGGGCGTGTGGGGCGCCATGCTGGGCCTCGGGATCGCGCTCGGCCCGGTCACGGCGGCCGCGCTCACCGGCGTGACCTGGCGGCTGTGGTACTGGACGTGCGCGGCGGCCGCGATCCTGCTGGCGGTGGCGGCGGCGCGGTCGCTGCCGGAGTCGCGCGCCGACCGTCCACGCGGCCTGGACCTGCCCGGCGTGGTGACGATGAGCGGCGGCGTCACGGCGCTGCTGACAGCGGTCACCGTGGGCCGCACCGGCTGGACGCGCCCCGCGGTGCCGGTGCTGCTGGTGGCCGCCGCGATCCTGTTGGGCGCGTTCGCCGCCGTCGAGTCGCGCCGCCGCCACCCCATGCTGGACCCGGCCCTGCTGCGGCGACGGCTCTTCCTGGTTTCGACGGGCGCGGCGCTGGTCACCGGGCTGGCCGTGATCGGGGTGATGAGCTACCTGGGCACCCTGCTGGACCTGGCCTACGGGTTCACCCCGCTGACCGCCGCGCTGCTGCTGACGGTCTGGTCCGTGCCGTCGTTCGCGTCGGCGCTGCAGGCGCGGCGGTTGACGGCGCGCGTGGCTCCCCGGCCGCTGCTGGCGGCCGGGCTGCTGCTCAGCGCGGTGGGCGAGGCCGCCATGCTCGGCCTGACACCGGGAGGGAACTGGTGGCGGCTCGTGCCAGGCCTGGTCGTGGCGGGCGTCGGCAGCGGACTGGCCAACGCCGTGCTCGCGCGGCTGGCGGTGGAGAGCGTGCCCGCCGACCGGGCGGCGATGGGGTCGGGCGCCAACAACACGGCCCGGTACGTCGGCGCCTCGCTCGGCGTCGCCATGGTCGTCGCGATCGCCACCGGCGGGGACGACCGGTCGCCGGCCTCGCTCACCCACGGCGCCAACATCGCGCTGGTCGTCTCGGCGGTGCTGGCGGCCGCCGGGGCGGTCCTGGTCGTCGCCGTCCGCGACCGCCAGCCTCGCGACGCGGCTACGCCAGCCGTTCGATGAACTCGGTGAGCTGGACGAGGTTGCGGCACTCGTACATCGGGACGATCTCGCCGTAGCGGGAGGCGGCCGAGTCGCCGGTGTCCCACTGGGCGCGCGGCTCCGGGTTGAGCCAGTACGCCCGGCGCGCCCGCTCGACCAGCCGCCGCAGCACGGGCAGGGACAGATCGCCGTAGTTGGAGCGGGCGTCGCCGAGGATCAGCAGGGCCGTGCGGGGGCCGACGGCGTCGCCGTAGCGCTCCTCGAACACCTTCAGGGCGTGCCCGTAGTTGCTGCGGCCGGTGATCCAGACCAGGTCCGCCTCCTGGGCCATGCGGGTCATCGCGTCGACCACGTCGACGCCCGGCGCGAAGTACTTGGTGATCTCGTCGGTGCCGTCGATGAACGCGAACGCCCGCACCTTGCTGAACTGCTCGCGCAGCGCGAACGTCAGCAGCAGCGTGAAGTGCGCGAACGCCGACACCGAGTCGCTGGCGTCGCACAGGATGACCAGCTCGGGGCGGTGCGGGCGGCGCGGCCGGTGCCGGGTGGTCATCGGCACTCCCCCGGTCGCCAGGGACGCGCGGACGGTGCGGCGGAAGTCGAGCCGCCCGCGCCGGTCCAGGCGCTGCCTCTGCGCCAACCGGGTGGCCAGGCGCCGGGCCAGCGGGTGGACCTGGCGGCGCAGCTCGGCCAGGTCGGCGCGGGCGGCGCGGCCGAAGTCCAGGCGCTCCAGCGGCGGCCGCACCGACAGCCGGGCGGTGCGCTCCACGCCGGTGTCCTCGGCGATGCGGCGGCGGACCTCCGCGCCGACCAGGTCGCGGAATCGCTGGATGCGGTCGGTGAACATGCGGCGGGCGACCTGTTCGGCCATCCCGCCGCGGTCCCGGCCGGTGAGCACGGCGTTCAGCAGCCGCGCCATCAGCGTCTCAGGCGACATCGCCTGCAGCACGCTGCTGGAGAACCACGACTCCCGCCCGGGCGTGCGGCCGTACTCGGCGACGGCCTCGCGCGCGAACCGCCCCAGCCCCGCGTCGTCGCCGGTCAGCAGCAGTTCGAACAGCTCCTCGCGGCGTTCCTGCACGCGCGGGTCGAGGGCGGGCGGCACGCGGCGTTCCCCCGGCTCCCGGGGCGGCGCCGTCGCGGGCGGGGCCGCGGCGCCGTCGCCGAGCACGGGCGGGAAATACAGGTCGAACAGCAGGTCGAAGGCGGGCCGGTGCGCGGGACGCTTGACGAGCGTGGCGGCGTAGGCGGCGCGCAGCGCCTCCCGGTCGGCCAGGTCGACCAGGCCGGTCGCGCGCACCGCGTCCAGCCCCTCGGCCACCGACACCGGCAGCCCCGCCTCGCGCAGCGCCGCCACGAACCGGGTGTGCCGGTCCAGCAGCGAACGCGCCACCGTCAGCCCCCGAGCCCGAGTTCCTTGACGGCGCGTTCCTGGTCGGACACGTGCTTGAGGACGACGCCGAGGGTGCGCGCCACGGTCGCGTCGTCCAGCTCGTCCGCGCCGAGGGCGAGCAGGGTGCGGGCCCAGTCGACGGTCTCGGCGATCGACGGCGCCTTCTTGATCTCCAGGGCGCGCAGCGCGGCCACGGTCCGCACCAGCTGCTCGGCCAGCCGCTCCCGCACCCCCGGCACCTGCGCCAGGACGATCTGGCGTTCGCGTTCCGGCGTCGGGTAGTCCATGTGCAGGTACAGGCAGCGCCGCTTGAGCGCCTCGGACAGCTCCCGCGCGGCGTTGGAGGTGATCACCACGAAGGGGCGGCGGACGGCGGTGACGGTGCCCAGTTCGGGGATGGTCACCTGGAAGTCCGACAGCACCTCCAGCAGCAGGCCCTCCATCTCCACGTCGGCCTTGTCGGCCTCGTCGATGAGCAGCACCGTGGGGCCGTCGCGGCGGATCGCCGCCAGCAGCGGCCGTTCCAGCAGGAACTCCTCGGTGAAGATGTCGTCGTGCGTCTCGCGCCAGGTGCGGTCGGCGGGCGCGGCCTGGATCGCCAGCAGCTGCTTCTTGTAGTTGAACTCGTACAGGGCGCGGGCCTCGTCCAGGCCCTCGTAGCACTGCAGGCGGATCAGCTCGGCGCCCGTGGCGGCGGCGACGGCCTTGGCCAGCTGCGTCTTGCCGACCCCGGCCGGGCCCTCCACCAGCAGCGGCTTGCCGAGCTCCTGCGCCAGGTAGACGGTCGTGGCGATCGACTCGTCGGCGAGGTAGCCCGCGTCGGCGAGCCGCTCGGCCGCGTCGCCGGGCGAGTCGAACGCCCGACCGTCGCGGGCGCCCTGCACGGTGTCGGCTGTCATCTCTCGGCCTTCGTGTAGGTCTGGTTGGTGCCGGCGAACACCAGCGTGCGTCCGTCCTCGGCGAGCCGGACGCCCCAGTAGGTCCCGGCCTGCGGGTCGCCGCCCTGCCAGGAGAACCGGAACCTGCCGCCGCCCTCGGGGATGGCCTGCCCGCTCCACAGCGTCCGCTTGCCGCGCTTCCAGGCGCCGGTGCCGTCGGCCTTGAACACGAAGTAGTCCCGGGCGGGTCCGACCCAGCGGCCGACCAGCGGCTTGACCTGCGCGGGCGACACCTTCGGCACGGGGGCCAGGCGGGTCGCGGTCGCGGTGGCGCCGGCGCGGGCGCCGCCGTCCCCGTCGCCGCCGCACGCGGTGAGCGCGAGCGCCGCCGCGGCGGCCAGACCTGCCAGGGACACGGTCGAGCGAGCCCGGACTCTCACGCGGACCTCCGGAAGATCTCGGGGCGTCGGCAGTCTACCGACTGGTAGCGTCGCGCAGCGCGTCCCTCCCGGGAGGGAGGCGGGGTGTGGCTCCCGCGGGTGACGCGCGGTGCGCTTCCGGCCTCCTATAACCGGAGCATGACGAGCCCTCACCCGCCGCGCCGCGCCTCGACCGCCGCCGGGCCCGCGCCCGTCAGTCCGTACGGCGACGCCCTGTCCCGGGACGAGCTGGCGGCGGCGCTGGCGGCCCGACGCGAGCTGGGCCCCGACTACGACGCCGCCTTCGCCGACGCGGTCGTGGAGCGCATCGAGCGGTCCCTGGACGCCCGTCTCGGCGCCCGCCAGGTCGGCGGATCGGGCACCGTCCTGGCGGTGGTGTCGCTGCTGACCGCGATCCCGCTCACCGCGATCGCAGTGGTGAACGCGGGGACGCCCGGCCTGCTGGTCGTCTGGGCGGCGATCACCTTGATCAACGTGGCGCACGCGCTGCGCCGCCGCTGAGCCCGCGCCCCGGACGGGGCGCGGCGTGCCGGGAGGGGAGCCGGCACGCCGCGCGGCGGAGGGTGGTCACTTGCCCGGTTCGGGGTCGCGGGGCAGGCCGAGCAGGCGCTCGGCGATGATGTTGAGCTGCACCTCGGTGGTTCCGCCGTAGATGGTCATGGCGCGGCTGAACAGCATGGCCCGGCCGATGACGCCGCTTTCGGCCAGCGGCACCTCGGTGGCGGCCGCCGGGCCCTGCGCCTCCCAGCAGTAGTCGGCGACCTGCTGGTTGAACTGCACGCCCAGCAGCTTGCGCACGCTGGACTCGGCGCCCGGCTCCAGCCCGTTGAGCTGCTTGAGCGTGGTGCGCAGCCCCAGCAGGTCGATCGACTGGCCCTGCGCGATCAGCCCGCCGACCTCCGCGGCGGCGACCGGGCCCAGGTCGCGGCCCTCGAAGAACTTCAGCAGCTCGGGCACGCCCATGCCCAGCCCGCCGCCGGTCGACAGCGACACCCGTTCGTTGCTGAGGGTGTTGCGGGCGACCTGCCAGCCCTTGTTGACCTCGCCGACCACGCAGTCGTCGGGGACGAACACCTCGTCCAGGAACACCTCGTTGAACAGGGCGTCGCCGGTCAGCTCGCGCAGCGGCCGCACCTGCACGCCCTCGGACTTCATGTTCACCAGGAAATACGTGATGCCGTCGTGCTTGGGGGCGTCCGGGTCGGTGCGGGCCAGGCAGAAGCCCCACTGCGCGTGCTGGGCCACCGACGTCCAGATCTTCTGGCCGGTCAGCCGCCAGCCGCCCTCGACGCGCTCGGCCCGCATCGACAGCGACGCCAGGTCGGACCCGGCGCCGGGCTCGCTGAACAGCTGGCACCACACCAGCTCGCCGCGCAGCGTGGGCCGCAGGAACCGCTCCTTCTGCTCCTCGGTGCCGTAGGCGACCAGCGACGGCACCAGCCACGCGCCGATCATCAGGTTCGGCGGCTTGATCTCGGCGCGCCGCATCTCCTGCTGGATGAGGATCTGCTCGACCGGTCCCGCGCCCCGCCCCCACGGGCGCGGCAGGTGCGGCGCGGTCCAGCCCTCGTCGCCCATGCGGCGGTCGCGCTCCCGCTTGTCGGCGACGGCGGCCAGCTCGGCGATCTCGGCGCGGATGCGTTCGCGCAGCGGCTGGGTCTCCTCGTCCAGCTCCAGCTCGACGGGGCGGCGTCCCCCGGCCAGCGCGCGCTCGGCGACGACGGCCGCCCACCGCTCGGCCGGGCCCGCCAGCGCCCGCAGCGTCAGGGCGCGGCGCAGGTAGATGTGCGCGTCGTGCTCCCAGGTGAAGCCGATCCCGCCGAGGATCTGGATGGCGTCGCGGGCCGTCTGCACGGCGGCGTCCAGGGCGATGACGCCGGCGACGGCGGCGGCGAACCCGGCCTCCGCGGCGCCCTCGTCCAGCGCGCGGGCGCCGTCCCAGACGGCGGCGCGGGCCTGCTCGAGCGCGATCAGCATCCGCGCGGCCTTGTGCTTGACGCCCTGGAACTGGCCGATCGGGCGGCCGAACTGCTCGCGCACCTTGGCGTACTCGGCGGCGGTGGTCACGCACCAGGACGCGGTCCCGGCGGCCTCGGCGCCCATGAGCACGACGGCCACATCGCGCACATGCCCGCCGGTCAGGCCGTCCAGCACGCGGTCGGCGGGCACCGTCACCCCGTCGGCCTCGACCTTGGCGACCCGGCGGACGCGGTCCAGGCTCGGCACCGGCGTCACGGTGAGCGCGGCGGCGTCCACCGCGACCCACTCCTCGGCGCCGTCGACGCGCACCGGCAGGACGATCACGTCGGCGAGCGCGGCGCCCAGCACGGGCTCGGCGGCGCCGGAGACCACCAGCGCGTCGCCGTCGCGGCGGCCGGTGAGCTCCCCGGTGAGGGCGAGCGCCGCCGTGCGGGACCCGTCGGCCAGCCCGGGCAGCAGCTCGCCGCGGGCCTTGGCGTTGCCGGACGCGTTGATCGCCGCGGCGGCCAGCACGGTCGGCAGGAACGGGCCGGGCGCGGCGGCGCGGCCCAGCTCCTCCAGGGCCACCGCCAGCTCCAGCAGCCCGTAGCCCTGACCGCCGTGCTCCTCGGGGATGTGCAGGCCGAGCAGCCCTTGATCGGCCAGGGACCGCCAGAACCCGGGCCTGGTCTCCTCGTCGGCCTCCAGCGCGTCGCGCACCACCGCCGACGTGACGGCGCGTTCGGCGAACCCGCGCACCGACTCGGCGAGTGCCTCATGCTCTTCGGTCAGCCCGATGGCCATGCGTCACCTTCCCTCGGAGCCCTGCAGACTCCGATTCTAGAACACCATTCTGGTGACGCGGGTCGGAAAGCGAGCGACCTCGCCGAGCCCGCCGCCGAGGGGTGTCACAACACCTGTCGCGCCCCCGCGAGGCGGGTGTAGATGCCCGCGAGCTGGTCGACGGCGTCGTCCTCGGTCGGCAGCGACGTGGCGCGCTGCGCGGCCGCCGCGCCCAGCCGCACGGCCAGGGCGGGGTCGTCCAGCACCCGGGACACGGCCCGTTCCAGAGCGGCGGCGTCGCCCGGCGGCACCAGGATCGCCGCCTCCGCCCGCCCGCCGTCCGCGCCGCCGACCATGCCGGGGATGCCGCCGACGCGCGTGGCCACCAGGGGACGCCCCGCCCGCAGGATCTCCTGGACGATCAGCGGCTGCCCCTCCCACACGCTCGGCACCACCGCCACGTCGGCCGCCGCCAGCAGGGCCGGGACGTCGGACCGCTGCCCCAGCAGCCGCACCGGCAGCCCTTCCGCCTCGATCCGCGCGCGCAGCCCGTCCTCCAGCGGCCCGGCGCCCGCGATCGCCACCAGCGGCGGCGGGGTGCGGCGCGCCCATCCCGCGGCGGCGTCCAGCAGGGTCGGCAGGCCCTTCTGCTCGGCCAGCCGCGCGACCACGACGATCAGCGGCCGCTCCTCCACGCCCAGCTCGGCCCGCAGCAGGGGGCGCGCCTCGGGGCCGGGCGGGGTCCGCGGCGCCGGCGCGGGCACCAGCGCGTGCCCCACCGACCGCGCGCCGAGCGCGCGCATCCGCTCCTCCAGGTCGGGCGAGACGCCCAGCACCATGGCGGCGCCCTTGGCGACGACGCGTTCCAGCGCCCCGTACACCGCGGCCGTCCTCCCGCCCGCGATCACCGCGTTGTGCAGGGTGACGACGACGGGCGGCCCTTCCTGCGCGAACCGCAGCGGCCCGGGGGCGACGCGCGCGCAGGCCGCCACGGTCAGACCGCCCGCCCGCAGACCGTGCGCGTGGACGACGTCGGCGTCCCGCAGCAGCGCGCGCAGCCGCGCCACGGCGCGCACGTCGTGCACCGGGCGGGGCCGGTCGGCGATGTCGACGGCGGCGAACCGCGCCCCGGCCGCGCCGAACCCGAACCGCTCCTCCGTCGACGGCGGTCCGCACACCGCGACGCGGGCGCCGCGCGCGGCCAGCCCGGCGGCCACCGACCGCACGTGCCGTCCCACGCCGCCCGCG
This sequence comes from Actinomadura viridilutea, assembly GCA_003001795.1. Classification (GTDB taxonomy): domain Bacteria; phylum Actinomycetota; class Actinomycetes; order Streptosporangiales; family Streptosporangiaceae; genus Spirillospora; species Spirillospora viridilutea. The sequence goes on from PVNI01000015.1 coordinate 150,693, forward strand.
CTGGTGGCCAGCACCAGCGCCACCCGCAGCCCGTCCAGCTTCGCCTCGCCGATCTCGTCAGTCATCCTCGCGTGACCTTCCGGGTGAGGACGGCCCGCAGGTCACGGCCGTCGACCACGAACGCGATCATCAAGAACACCACTCCCGCGGCCGCCGCGGCCAGCACCGCGGCGCCGACGCTCCACACCTGCCCGCCCGCGCCGAGCAGCGCGGCGACGGCGTACCCGGCGGCGCCGCCCCCGGCGCCCGCGGCGAGCCCGGCGGCGAGCGCGCGCGGCACGCCCCGCGCCGCCGCGCGTCCCCGCGCCTTCAGCAGCGCGGCCAGCAGCAGCGCCCCGGCCACGGTCATCCCGGCCGCGTTGCCCAGGCCCAGCGCCGCCACCACCCACGGCCGCTCCACGACCAGCACCAGCGCCACGTCGACCGCCATCACCAGCACCCACCCGGCGACGGTCGCCAGCGCGCCGACCCGTCCGCGGCGGCAGGCGAACAGCACCCGTCCCAGGTGCGCCACCAGGCCGTACCCCAGCAGGCCCGGCGCGAAGGCCAGCACCGCGCGCGCCAGCACCTCCTGCTGGTCGGCGCGGCCCGGGTTGAACACCGCGGACGCGGGCAGCGCCACCGCCGCCAGCACCGCCGCGCCCGCGCACGACACCAGGATCACCGCGCGGGTGGTGGCCGCCGTGATCCGGTCGAACTCGGCCGCGTCGCCGTCGTCCGCCCGCGCCGACAGCCTCGGGAACGCGCTGGTGGCGATCGGCACGGCGAGGATCGCCCAGGGCAGCAGGTAGATGGCCCAGGCGTACTGGTAGTTCGCCAGCGCCCCGTCGGTGCCCTCGTAGCTGAGCCGCACGACGAGCAGCGCCGACAGCTGCTGCGCCACCACCGTGGCCAGCCCCGCCGCCGCCAGCCGCCGCACCTGCGGCGCGACCCCGTCGGGGAAGCGCAGGGCGGGCCGCAGCCCGAGCCGCATCCGCCGGACCGCGATCCCGGCGGTGGCGGCCATGGCCGCGCCGCCGCAGGCGGTGCCGACCGCCAGGGTCAGCTCCGCCGACGCCGGCAGGTGCGCCAGGTCGTTCTCGAAGCCGCGGCCCAGCGGCGCGTACGCCAGGTAGGCGCCGATCACCACCAGGCTCGACATCAGCGGCGCCAGGGCGGGCGCGACGAACCGCTTGTGCGACTGCAGCACCCCGTACAGCACCACCGCCAGCCCGTACATCACCATCTGCGACGACATGATCGCGAGCATGTCCGCGCCGACGGCCACGACCCCGGACCGCGCGCAGCCCTGCAGGTCGGCGCCGACCATCAGGTGCATGATCGGCCGGGACAGCAGCGCCATCGCCAGGGCCAGCGGCGCCATCGCGAGCACGATCCAGGTGACCAGCGCCGAGGCGATGCGGCGGACCTGCTCGCGGTCGCCGCGTTCGGCCGGGCCCGCCAGCACCGGCACCACCATGCTGGCCAGCGCCCCGCCCGCGACGATCTCGTAGACGATGCTGGGCAGCTGGGTGGCGGTGAAGTACGCCTGGCTCAGGCAGGACGTGGTGACCGTCTGGGAGAAGGCGTAGGTGCGGCCGAACCCCGCCAGCCGGGACAGCACGGTGATGACGCCGATGACGACGGCGGCGCCCGCCAGGCCGCCGGTGAGGCGGCGCAGCGGCGAGGTCGCGGTGTCGGGTGCCGGTGGGGTCTGTGTCACGTCTGTCCGGGAGCGCCCAGGGGGTGCGGCGGGGTGCGCGAGCGCGAGTCGTCGTCGGAGGCGGGATCGGGGCGGTGCGGCGGACGCGCCGTCCCGTCCGGGCCGTGACGGCGCGCCGCGCGGGTCAGGGCGTCGGGTCGGCCGCGCGGGCCGCCTCGTCGGCGGGACCGGCCTGCGCGGGCACCGAGCCGTTCGCCGACGGCGCGGCCGGCGGCGCGGCGGCCGGGCGGCGGCCGAGCATGTCGAGCCAGTGCAGCGGCGGCGTCCGCTGGATCACCTTGGTGAAGCTGACGAACTCGCTGGCGACGTTGAGCCCGGCCACCCCGGCCAGCGCGGCCAGCCGCGGGCCGCGGCCCAGGCGGGTGGCGGCCAGGCCGAGCAGGGCGCCCAGCGCGTTGGCGCCGGTGTCGCCGAGCATGGCGCGCTCCCCCAGGTCTTCGGGCAGCAGCGCGACCGCGGCGCCCAGCGGCGCGGCCGCCACGGCGCGCGAGCCGGTCATCGCCAGCGGCGCCCCGGTGAGCAGGCCGACCTTGATGGCGCGGCCGGGACGCAGGTCGAACAGGTTCATCAGGTTGGCCGAGCCCGCGATGAGCGCCCCGTTGACCAGGGTGTCGACCGCGCGCCCGGTGCGGGTGGGCGCGGACGAGCCCGCGATCGCGGCGGCGGCGAGCCCGGTGGCGCCGATGCCGAGGATCTTCACCGCGCCGCTGGTGACCTCGCCGCGCGCCAGCGCGCCCAGGTGCCCCTTGAACCCGCGCGAGGACGTGGTGCCCGCCACGTCGTCGTAGCCGCCGAGGACGCCCGAGGCCGTGCCCGCCAGCAGGGCGGCGGCGCGCATCCGGCCGTCCAGCCCCGGGGTGAGCAGCCCGCCCGCGGCGGCGCCCGCGACGAACGCCGGGCCTTCCAGCAGGGTGACCGGTTCCCCGCGGTGGTTGGTGCGGCCCCACACCTCCTCGCCGGGCTTGCCGCCCAGGCCCGGGGGCCGCCGGGTCGCGGCCGCGTACGCGGCGCGCGCGGCGACGGCGCCCAGCGCGGCGCCCGCCAGCGCGCGGGCGGCCGCGCGGAGCGTCCCGCCGGGGGCGCGGCGTGTCGTCGGTGTCATGGCAGTGGGGCTCTTCTCACTCGGGGTCAATGGGGCTCACCCGTTCCTCACCCGCTCTTGCTCGCGGAGGGCACCGGGGAGGGCAGGTAGCCGCTCACGCCCGACCCGGTCCCGTACTGGCCGGACTTGCCGGCGATCTCGTTCTGCAGCGCCAGCACCGCCACCACCCGGCCGGACGCGGTGTCGACCATGTCGATCGACGAGACGTTCTTGCGGACGTCGGAGTCGCGCAGCGCGGCGATCAGCCCGCCCTCCTGGGCGGCGGTGGACGGCCCGCCGACCACGGCGCCGCGGCCCGCGCCGTCCAGCGCGGCCGCCAGCGAGATCAGCGCCCGGTTGTCGGCGTCGGCGCCCTCGTACTGGTACGGGGTGGACGGCGCGACGACGACGGCGAGGGTGGCGTGCTGGCCGGGCCGGCCGGTGGTGGTCAGGTAGCCGGCCTGCCGGAACGCGTTGAGCACGGCGCCGCCCTCGGTGTCCTCGCGGCCGCTGCGGGCCGGGTCCCGGGTGACCAGGGCGCTGGCCAGCACGGCGCCGGCCCGGTCGTAGGGACCCCCGTCGGGCGCCGCGGCGGCCTCGGGCCGCAGCTGGGCGGCCAGCTCGTCGACGGTGCCGACCTGGTCGTCGTCCAGGAACTTCTTCTGGATGGTGACCCGGCCGGTGACGGTGGCGCCCGCGGCCTTGGCGAGCTCGCCGAGCTGCTCGATGCTGTCGTTGCTGGCGCCGGGGGTCTCGACGAGCACCACCGACTGGCCCTTGAGCCGGTCGGCGACCAGCTCGGCGGCGAGCGTCTGGGCGAACTGCTCCTCGCCGTCGCGCTGGGCCTCCAGCCGGCGCTGCTCCTGGCGCAGCTGCTGGCTGTTGCGGGCCGCGTCGCTCGCCTGCTTCTTCAGCTCGGCGGTCACCGACTGCGACAGCGTGGTCGAGCCCAGGATGATGCCGAGCGCCAGCGCCAGGAACACGGCGACGATGGAGACGAGGTGGTAGCGGAAATCGATCACGTGAACAGTCCGGTCAGCCAGAAGAGGAACGCGTGCCAGCGGTCGGCCAGCAGGGGACGGATGATCTCCCCGGCCGGCGACATGATCACGGCGGTGGTCATGGCGATGAACGCCCCCAGCACCAGGAACAGCAGCGAGGAGGTGGAGATGCGGCTGCGGTACAGGCGGCTGACGCCCTTGGCGTCCACCAGCTTGCTGCCCAGCCGCAGCCGGGTCAGCCACGTGCTGGCCATCCCGGCGCGGCCCTTGTCCAGGAACTCCACCATGTTGGCGTGCGTGCCGACCGCCACGATCAGCGAGGCGCCCTTGTCGTCGGCCAGCAGCATGGCGATGTCCTCGCTGGTGGCGGTGGCGGGGAACACCACCGCGTCGCGGCCGAGCTCGGTGACCCGCTTGAGGCCGGGCGCGCGGCCGTCCCGGTAGGCGTGCACGACGATCTCCGCGCCGCAGGTCAGCGCCTCGTCGGACACCGAGTCCATGTCCCCGACGATCATGTCGGGCCGGTAGCCGGCCTCCAGCAGCGCGTCGGCGCCGCCGTCCACCCCGATGAGCACCGGACGGTACTCGCGGATGTAGGGACGCAGCGTGGCGAGGTCCTCGCGGTAGTGGTAGCCGCGCACCACGATCAGCGCGTGCCGCCCCTCGATCGGGGTCTTGACGTCGGGCACGCCGACCCCGTCGATGAGCAGGTCGCGTTCGCGCCGCATGTACTCCATGGTGTTGGCGGCGAACGCCTCCAGCTGGTGCGCCAGGCCCGCCTTGGCCTCGACCATCGCGGCCTCGACGGTCTCGGCGGTCTGCACGGTGCCCTTGGCGATCACTTCGTCGCCGCGGTACACCACGGCGTCCTCGACCCGCACCCGCTCGCCCTCGCGCAGCTTGGCGAAGATCTCCGGGCCGACGTCGTCGATCAGCGGGATGCCCGCCTCCACCAGGATCTGCGGCCCCATGTTCGGGTAGCGGCCGGAGATGCTGGGCGCCACGTTGACGACCGCGGCCACCCCGCACGACACCAGGGCCTCCGCGCTGACCCGGTCCAGGTCGACGTGGTCGATCACGGCGACCTCGCCGGGCTGCAGCCGCTTGGTGAGGTTCTTGGTGCGGCGGTCGAGCCGGGCGACGCCGCCGACCCCGGCGCGGTCGTCCTCGCGCCCGCGGCCCAGGGCGAGCACGCGCCGCGGCAGCCGCTGGGACAGCCGGACGCGGCGCGCGGTGGTCGGAGAGTCGTTCATCGCAAGACATCCTGCCAGAGCACGGGAACCGACACCTGTAACGACAAGCGTCCGATCGTGTCGGTTCGTTCACCGTCCGCGTTCACCGCCGCGTTCCGCCGCGCCGGACCGCGGACGACCGCCGGGGCGCCGCCGGGCGCGTCCTCCCGCGGACCGCGCCCGCGAACGCGCCGCTCGTCAGGCGCGCGGCGCGCCTTCGCGCACCCCGCGTCCAGTGCGCAGACTACTCGATCACCGCGACGGTGCCACGCCGATCACCTGCGAATTACCCGGAAAAACCGGACGACACGCATGAACATCATGTGCCGCGGTGAACCACTGCCGTCCGCGCGTGTCTCGGACGAACCGCATCAAAGGCGAGCAGAACCGCGGTGGAACCAGCTCAGAAGGGTGCGGTGGCGTTGCCGGGTGCGGCTCAGCGTTCCCGCGCGGCCATCTGGAGGAGCTCCTCGGCGTGCGCGCGCCCCAGCTCGGAGTCCTCCAGGCCCGCCAGCATGCGCGACAGCTCCCGCACGCGCCCCTCGCGGTCCAGGACGGTGACGCCGCTGCGGGTGACCGACCCGTCGTCGGCCTTCTCCACCAGCAGGTGCTGGTCGGCGAACGCCGCCACCTGCGGCAGGTGGGTCACCACGATCACCTGGGCGTTGCGCGCCAGCCGCGCCAGCCGCCGCCCGATCTCCACCGCCGCCTTGCCTCCGACGCCCGCGTCGACCTCGTCGAACACGAACGTCGGCACGGGGTCGGCGCCGGCGAACACCACCTCGATCGCCAGCATGACCCGCGACAGCTCGCCGCCGGAGGCGCCCTTGTGCAGCGGCAGCGCCGGGGCGCCGGGATGCGGGGCGAGCCGCAGCTCGACCTCGTCGGCGCCGTACGGCCCGTACTCGCCGGTCGGGGTGACGGCGACCTCGACGCGGGCGTGCGGCATGGCCAGGGCGGTCAGCTCCTCGGTGACCGCCCGCGAGAACCGCTCGGCGGCGTCGGCGCGGACCGCGGTCAGCTCGGCCGCCTGCGCCGCCAGCCGCTCCGACAGCTCGGCGTGCTCGGCGCGCAGCCGCTCGATGCGCTGGTCGTCGCCCTCCAGCTCGGCGAGCCGCGCGGCCGAGCGGCGCGCCCATTCCAGGACCTCGTCGATGGTCTGGCCGTACTTGCGGGTCAGCGCGGCCAGCTCGGCCCGCCGCTCCTGGACGGCGGCCAGCCGCGCCGGGTCGGCGTCCACGGACTCGCCGTAGGCGGCCAGCTCGGTGCCCACGTCCGACACCAGGTAGCCGGCCTCGGCGAGCCGGTCGGCGAGCCCGGCCAGGGCCGGGTCGTGGTCGCGCACCGCCTCCAGCGCGTTGCGGGCCTGCCCGAGCAGGCCCACGACGTTGGCGGCCTCGATCACGGCGTCCGGATCGCCCAGCAGCGCCTCGTGCGCGGCGGTGGCGGCGCCGCGCAGCGCGTCGGCGTGCGCCAGCCGCTCCTCCTCGGCGGCCAGCTCGGCGTCCTCGCCGGGCTTGGGGTCGACCTTCTCGATCTCCTCGAGGCCGAACCGCAGCATCTCGGCCTCGTTGGCGCGTTCGCGCGCCCGGGTGGTCAGCTCCTCCAGCAGCGCGGTCACCTCGCGGTGACGCTGGTAGGTGGCGGTGTAGGCGCGCAGCGGCGCGGTCAGCGCGGCGCCGGCGTAGCGGTCGAGGGCGGCGCGCTGCCGCCCGGGCTGCAGCAGCCGCTGCTGGTCGGACTGGCCGTGCACGGCCACCAGGTCGTCGGCGAGCGTGATCAGCGTGCTGACCGGCACGGACCGGCCGCCCAGATGGGCCCGCGACCGGCCCTCGGCCGACACCGACCGGCTGATGATCAGGACGCCGTCGTCGAGCTCGCCGCCGGCCTCCTCCACCCGGTCCGCCACCCGGCCGCCCGGGTCGACGACGATGCGGCCCTCGATGGTGGCGCGGGACGCGCCGGGCCGGACCCGCTGGGGGTCGGCGCGCCCGCCGAACAGCAGGCCCAGGCTGGTGACCACCATGGTCTTGCCCGCCCCGGTCTCTCCGGTGACGACGTTGAACCCCGGGGACAGATCGAGCACGGCCTCGTCGATCACGCCGAGGCCCTGGATCCGCACCTCATCGACCATCGGACGCACCAGCGTCACAACCCCTCGCATCCACAGATCCCGGTTTCGGAGCCTCGCCGGTGAGATTATCGTCCCCGCCGCCGGCCGGGCCGTCCGCGCGACGGCCCCGCGACGGCGGGCGCGACGAGGCGGGCGCCGCCAACCGCTCGCTCCGCGAGCACGCGGAGTCCTATCACATCACTTTTCCGCCTGTTCGTCCGTGTCGTGGGTGTCGTGCATGTCGTGCGTGTCGTGCGTCGTACGTCCGGTCCCGGAACGGTGCGGGCCCGTCGAGGGCTGGGCGCGCATCCGGGTCAGCTCGGTGCCCATCTCCGTGTTGGCGGGCGGGGCGGGCTGCGGGGGACGGCCGCGCCAGCCGGTGACCGGCAGCCCGAACTTGTTGACCAGCCGGTCGGTGAACGGGGTCTGGTGGAGGCGCGCCAGCCGTACCGGCTCCGCGCCCCGCCGGACCTCGACCCGCGCCCCCGGCGGCAGCCCGACCGTGCGGCGCCCGTCGCACCACAGCACCGCGCGGGGCGTGTCCGGCAGCACCTCGACCGCCACCACCGACCGCGGCGAGACGACCAGCGGCCGGGCGAACAGCGCGTGCGCGCTGATCGGCACGACCATCATCGCCTCGACCTCCGGCCACACCACCGGGCCGCCCGCCGAGAAGGCGTAGGCGGTGGACCCCGTGGGCGTGGCGCACACCACCCCGTCGCAGCCCCACTGCGACAGCGGCCGCCCGTCGATCTCCGCGACGACCTCCAGCATCCGCTCCCGCTCGGCCTTCTCCACGGTGGCCTCGTTGAGCGCCCAGGTGGTGTCGGTCACGCCGCCGTTGCGGCGCACCACCACGTCGATGGTCATGCGCTCCTCGACGTCGTAGCGGCGGGCGACGACGCGGTCCACGGTGTTGGTGAGGTCGTCGCGCTCGGCCTCGGCCAGGAACCCCACGTGGCCGAGGTTGACCCCCAGCAGCGGCGTCCCCGCCTCGCGGGCCAGATCGGCGGCGCGCAGCAGGGTCCCGTCCCCGCCGAGCACGATCACCACCTCGGCGTCCTCGGCGGCCGCGGCGGTGCGCGGCATGACCTCCACGCCGACGCAGCCGAGCTCCTCGGCCTCGCTGTCGAGGACCCGCACCGCGATGCCCGCCTCGCTGAGCCGGTTGATGACCAGGTGGGCGCTGCGGACCGCCTCCGGCCGCCCGGTATGCGCCACCACCAGCACCGATCTCTTGCTCAAACGCCCTCCCAGGGTCGCGTCACCGGGCCGCGGGCCCCGTTGCCCGCGTCACGTGCCATGCCCGCATCGCCCCAGTCTGCCGCGTTCTGCCACCGCCCGGGGCCGTCTCCGCGTTCCCGGCCGCCACGGCCCCGCACCCCGGATCGTGCCCGGCGTCGCGGCGTCCCGCACCGGTCGTCCGCGCCCGATCGGCGCCGCCCCGTCCGTGACCGGGGCCGATCCCGCCGCGCCGACCGGGGCGAGATCACTGCGGCCCTTCGGCGATCGCCTTCTCGAGGGCCGCCTCGTCCAGCGGGGGCGCGCCCGCGCGCAGCCACAGGAAGTACTCCACGTTCCCCGACGGTCCCGGAAGCGGGCTGGCGACGACCCCCGCCACGCCGAGGCCCAGCTCGGCGGCGTGCCCGGCGACGTCCCGGACGGCCTCGGCGCGCAGCGCCGGGTCGCGCACCACGCCGCCCGCGCCGACGCGGTCCTTCCCCACCTCGAACTGCGGCTTGACCATCAGCGCGTAGTCGGCGCCGGGCGCGACGCAGCGCTTGATCGGCTCCAGCACCAGCCGCAGCGAGATGAACGACAGGTCGGCCACCACCAGGTCCGGCGGCGGGACGTCCGGGGCGCCCAGCATCTCGGGGGTCAGGTTCCGGACGTTGACCTGCTCGAGCACGGTGACGCGGTCGTCGGTGCGCAGCGACCAGGCCAGCTGCCCGTACCCGACGTCCACCGCGTACACGTGCGCGGCGCCGGCCCGCAGCAGCACATCGGTGAAGCCGCCGGTGGACGCGCCCGCGTCCAGGCAGCGCCGCCCCGCCACCTTCAGCTCGGAGAACGCCTCCAGCGCGCCCGCCAGCTTGTGCCCGCCGCGCGAGACGTACTCGGGACCGGCGTCGCCGGTGTCGACGACCACCGCGGCGGCCGGGTCGACCTGGGTGGCCGCCTTGGCGGCGACACGGCCGCCGACTCGCACCCGGCCCTCGGCGATGAGCCGTCCCGCGTGCTCCCGCGAACGCGCCAGCCCCCGGCGCACGAGCTCGGCGTCCAGCCTGCGGCGCTTCACGGCCGCCCGCCCGGAGCCGTCGCGCCGCCGCGGGGCGGGACGCCGCCCGGGTCCGGCCGGCGCGGCAGGGGCGGCCGCGGCACCGGCGGCCCGGCGTCCTCGGGCTCGTCGGCCGACGCGAGCAGGTCCTGCAGGCGCCGGTGGACGTCCTGGAAGACCTCCACATGCCGCGACACGGGCGTGCCGTCCAGCTCCGTCAGGCGCCGCAGCACGAGATCGACGCGCGGATCGCCGGTCGGCTCCGGCGGCGGCCCCGCGGGCACGACCGCCTCGGGAACCCCCGCCCCGGCGGCGGGGGCGCCGGGCTCCACGGGCTCGTCCGCCGCCTCGCCCACGGGCTGCCCCACGGCCTCGCCAGACACCACCTGAAACCTCCAAGAAGACCCCGACCGCGCCGACCGCGGGTCGCCTCCGCTCTGTCAGAACGCTACCGTCCCTACACGACATCGTTGCCGATCGAACGGGGAACGGCCTGACCATGGCGAACGAGGAGGAGTGCCGGGCGGCGCTCGGGCGGATCACCCGGCGGCTGGCGGAGGTGGACGAGGACCAGCTCGCCGAGCACGTCGTGGAACGCACGATCAGCTGCCGCATTCCCGACCTGAAGGTCGCCTACCGCTCCCGGATCCACGCCGGCGGGCTGGATCCGTTCGAGCCCACCGACGACCCCACGGCCGCCCAGGTGCGGATCACGGTGCGCAGCGACGACCTCGTGGCGCTCGCCAACGACGAGCTGCATCCCGCCCGGGCGTTCACCAGCGGCCGGCTGAAGGTGGAGGCGAGCCTGTTCGACCTGCTGCGCCTGCGCAAGCTGCTGTGACGTCCGCCCGCGGCGGGGCCGCGCCGCGGGCGGACGGGGTCAGCGCGCCCTGTAGGGCCGGGGCAGCTTGAGGCCGCGTTCGGCCATGACGGCGCGCAGGCGGTCGGGATAGTCGGTGATGATGCCGTCCACGCCGTCGTCGATGAGCTTGTTCATGGTCGCCGGGTCGTCCACCGTCCAGGGGATCACCTTGAGGCCGAGCCGGTGCGCCTTCTTCACCATCGCCTCGGTGACGTACGGGCGGTAGCCGGGGTCGGCGACCTTGCCGTCCTGCGGGAAGCCGTGGACGGGCGAGAACGCCGAGGCGCCGAACGACTTGACCGCCCGCAGCGGGTCGCCGCCGAAGTCGTCGATGTCGATGCCGCCCAGCCACGGCGACCTGCCCGGCTGCCCGACCTGCAGGAAGTCGTCGTTGGTCAGCGCGACCAGCGGCAGTCTCGGCTCGACCCGGCGCATGCGCATCAGCGCGCCCCAGTCGAAGCTCTGGATCGTCACCTGCCGCAGCATCCGCGCCCGCCGCACCTCGCGCACGGTGACCTGGACGAACTGCTCGCGCGGCGCGGTCTCGGCGGGCGCCCCGGCCTCCACCTTGGTCTCCACGTTCAACTTCACGCCGTACGCCCGGTACCGGTGGACGAGCCCGAACACCTCGCGCAGCAACGGCATCCGGGCACCGGGCGCGGGCCGCTGTCCAGGATGCTCCGGCAGCGTCCGCGAACCGCAGTCCAGCGTGCGGACCTGCTTCAGCGTCAGCGTGTTGACGTACTTGCCGACATAGGGGTATTCGGGGTCGCCCGGTGCGGCGGGCCCGGTGTCCTGGCACTTGCGGCCGTCCACACGGCGGTCGTGGGTCACCACGGCGTGCCCGTCCTCAGTGATCTGCACGTCGAGCTCCAGCGTGCTCACGCCGAGCCGCAGCGCGTTGGCGAAGGCGGGCAGCGTGCTCTCCACCACCAGCCCCAGCCCGCCGCGGTGGGCCTGCAGGTCGAACACCCGATGCCCGTGGCCGGACCACGCCCCGGACGCGACCGGCGCGGAGGCCACCGCGGCGTGCGCGGGCCCCGCCGCCGTCACCGTGAGCGCGCCCGCAACCGCCGCCCCGAGGACGACACGGCGCCATCTGCTCATTTCCGTCTCGCTTTCCTTCCGTCCTGCTGGGCCGTACGACGGCCCGCGGGACACGTTGCGACGCCCCCGGGTGCGCCTGGTGAGAGCGAGACGAACGACCAGTGGCCCTGACGAGAACAAACCACGCTCACCGCCCATAGAGCCCCGCCCCTCCGCCTTCGGCGGAAGAGCTGCGGATCTGGGCCGACAGCATCCGCGACGCGCACGGCCAGGCACCAGACCTCGACCCCGCCGTCGCCACATGCGGCCGCCTCACGTAGACGACTGTGTTCTCCGCCAGGCCCTTCGGCAAGCCGCACCGAACAAGGCACCGACCAAACAAGGCACCGACCGACTGCGACAAACCGCGACAGGCCCTCGTCTCCGCCGGCATGCGCATTCGCTCGATCGCCGGGTGCCCATCGTGCCCCTGTCCCCTGCTCACAGCGCGGCGTGTCTTACATGGAGGTACTGGGCGTTTTACGCCGCGGCGAGTGGGGCGGCAGAAGAGAGCCCCGGTCAGTCCAGGTTGAGGTGCTTGAGAGCGTCGACGACGGCCTCAGGGCTCACAGGGTCCTTGGTGCTCCAGGCGGCGGCCGCCAACGCGCGCAGGCCGTCGTAGGGGTCGCCGCCACCGGTCAGCTCGACCGTGTCGCCCGTCCAACGGGCCGTCCACCCCGCGCACTCGAAACGATCACCGGAACGCGCGGCGGGCGGATGGGGGACGAGCAGCCCGGTCAGGTCCGGCGCCAGGTAGGTGGGGCGGCGGTCGGGCGGCGCGGTCAGGGCGGTGAGCGGGTCCGTCACGCCGGTCAGGACCAGCAGGCTGTCGGCGCCGCCGTGGTGGGCGCCTTCGATGTCGGTGTCGAGCCGGTCGCCCACCACCAGCGGCCGCCGCGCGCCGGTGCGCAGGATCGACTCGCGGTGCAGAGGACCGTGCGGCTTGCCCGCCACGATGGGATCCACCCCTGTCGCGGCGCGGATGACCTCCATCAGCGCGCCGTTGCCCGGCTGCTGGCCGCCGGAGGCCACGGGGATGGTCAGATCACCGTTGGAAACGACGAACAACGCGCCGTCGCGGACGGCCTTCGCCCCCTCGGCCATGAGGTCGTACGACAGCCGCGGGTCGTACCCCTGCACCACCGCGAGAGGGCGTTCGGACGCGGACGACACCGGGCGGAGCCCCTGGGCGTACAGGGCGTGCCGCAGCCCCATGCCGCCCACCACCAGCACCGGCGCCCCGGCCGGCAGGCGTTCGGCCAGCAGCCGGGCCGCGGCCTGCGCGGACGTCACCACGTCACCGGGCTCCGCCGGTACGCCCACCTCGGTCAGCAGCGCCGCGACCGCCGAGGGGGTCCGGGAGGCGTTGTTGGTGACGAACGCCAGCCTCTGCCCCGCGGCCCGCGCCTTGGTCAAGGACTCGGCCGCGCCGGGCACCGGGCGGCGCCCGATGTAGACCACACCGTCGAGGTCGAGCAGCGCGACGTCGTACGCCTCGCACAGCGGCCTGTCACAGCCCTTCATCGCGTCCCTTCCGCTCGGACGATTCCGGCCCGATGGTACGGGCCGGTCATCCGCGGGCTGCGAGGGTGGCCCGGGCATGGCGCAGCGCGTTGGCGTAGTCCCTGTTGTCGGGGCGCATGGCCGCGGCGAGCGCCAGGTACTCCACCGCGCCCTCGAAGTCGCCGAGGCGGCTCAACGACAGGCCCAGCCCGAACAGCGCGTAGTCCTCGGCGGGGTCGGCCTCCACGATCCAGCGGAAGCTGTCGGCGGCGTCGCTGTAGCGCCGCGCCCCGAACTGGGCGCGGGCCAACGCCTCCCGGATCGACCGCGAGGTCGGCTCGGCGTCCGCGGCGCGCGCCAGCAACTGGACGGCCGCCGCCGCGCTCCCCGAGCGCAACAGGCTCAGACCACGCGTGTACCACTCGTATACGCCGCCTTCGGGGGCGCCGTCCGGGCCGTCGGGATCATCGTCGGGGCCGTCCTGCGGGGAATCGTCCGGCCGCTGCGGTCCTTGTACATCCATGTGGACCTCCCCTCGGGCTCCGGGTCCCTTCGACCGTACCCGGCGACAGACCAGGCAGCGTCTCCGATTAGCATGCCCACGGTGGATGACGATCTCCCCTCGGGCGTGGACGCCGACGAGTTCAGCGCACGCGTCTTCGGTACCGCGGACCCGCCGTCCGGCGGCGGTCTGGAACTGGCGCCGTTCCGCGGCGTGCGGTTCGCCCCAGGGGTCGTCGGCGACCTGGCGAAGGTGACCACGCCGCCGTACGACCTGATCGACCCGGACGAGGTGCGGCGGCTGCTGGCCAGCGGCGGACACAACATCGTCCGGCTGATCCTGCCGCCCACGCCGGAGCAGGCGCGCGACACGCTGCGCGACTGGCTCGCCGAGGGCGCGCTCACGATCGACCCCGAGCCGGCCCTGTACGTCTACGAGGTCGCCGACGCCCGGACGGTGCTGCAACGCGGGCTCATCGGCGCCCTGGCCCTCCGCGCGGAGGCGGACCGGGTCGTCCTCCCCCACGAGAACGTCTACCCCGGCCCGGTGCGCGACCGCCTGGCCCTCATGACCGCCGTCAAGGCGGACCTGGAACCGATCTTCCTGGTGTACGAGGGCGGCGGCGAGGCCGCCGACATCGTCGACGACACCGCCCGCGGGACGCCCCTGCTGTCGTTCCGCGGCGACGACGGGCTCGACCACCGCCTGTGGCGCATCACCGACCCGCGCCTGCACGCCCGCATCGCGGCGGACCTCCGCCCCCGGCAGGCGCTGATCGCCGACGGCCACCACCGGTACGCGACCTACCGCGCCCTGCAGGCCCGCCGCCACGCCGCCGGGGACGGTCCCGGACCGTGGGACCACGGACTGGCCCTGCTGGTCGACTCCACGCGCTACCCCCCGCACCTCGGCGCCATCCACCGCGTCCTGCCCACGGTGCCGCCGTCCACCGCGGTGGCGCACGCCGCCCGGGTCTTCCGCGTCACCGATCTGCCGTACGACCTGGACAAGGCCGTCGCCCTCCTGGCCGACGCCCCGCGCCCCGCCTACCTGCTGGGCGGCGGGGATCGGCTGCACCTGCTCACCGAACCCGACCCGCGGCGCCTCGACCGGGCGATGGCCTGCGATCACTCGCCGCGCCGGCGCAGGCTCGACACCGCCGTCCTCGACCGTCTGCTCATCGAGGACGTGTGGCACGTTCCCGAGGACGACCGCAGCATCGAGATCGTCCACGACGATCCGGCGGCGGCGATCGACCGGGCTCGCCGCACCGGCGGCACCGCCGTCATCCTCAACCCGCTGCGGGTCGAGGACGTCCTCGCCGTCGCCGGGGAGGGCGAACGCGTCCCCCGCAAGTCCACCTCCTTCGGCCCCAAACCCCGCACCGGCCTGGTCCTCCGCCTTCACACCACATGAGGGACGGGTGAAACTTCGGTCCGGAGTTCCCGGCAGTGGTGGGCATCGTCGCGATCCGCGTTCGGCCGGTACATGGCGCGCGTCATCGACGCGATTGAGGACACCTTGGCGGGTGCGCCGTCTGGCGGCCGTCTCGCGCTCCACCAGGCCGTCTGTTTGCTCGCCCGGTGCGCGGCGCCCCCGGAGCACGCACGCGAAAGGGAGGGCCGAAACTGTGGATAACCCGGACGACACGGAGGGATGATCGTCCCATGGACACCACGACGACGATCACGCCGCTGGGCGGCGACGTGTACGAGATCGACACCCGGATGGCGGGCTACTCGGGCATCACGGCGGGATATCTGATCCTGTCCGACCGCCCGTGCCTGGTCGAACCGGGGACCTCCGGGTCGGCGCCGGTGGTCCAGCGGGCGTTGGACGAGCTCGGGGTGGGCCCGAACGACCTGGCGACCGTGGTCGTCACGCACATCCACCTCGACCACGCGGGCGGCGTCGGCGACATCGCCAGGATGTATCCGCAGGCCGAGGTCGTCGTCCACGAGAAGGGCGCGCGGCACCTGGCGTCTCCGGAACGGCTCATGCGCAGCGCGCGCATGGTGTACGGGGACCGATTGGACACCCTGTTCGGCGAGCTCAAGCCCACGGAGGCCGAACGCATCCGCGCCGTGGAGGACACCGGGGTCATCGACCTGGGGGGCGGACGGAGGCTGGAATCCCACTACTCCCCCGGGCACGCCAAGCATCACGTCGGGCTGATCGACTCCCAGACCGGCGACCTGTACGTGGGGGACGCGGCGGGCATCTACGTCCCCGAGACGAAGGATGTGCGCCCCGCCACGCCGCCTCCCGACTTCGACCTGGACACGGCGTTGGACTCGCTGCGCAAGTTCCAGGCGCTGGGCCCGCAGCGGCTGCTGTTCGCGCACTACGGCCCCGTCTCGGACGTCACCGACACGCTGGAGCGTTCGGCGGAAGAGCTGCGGATCTGGGTCGACGCGGTCCGCGACGCGCACGGCCAGGGGCTGGACCTCGACCACGCCGTCGCCATGGTCCGCGACCGGACGAAGGAGCGCTACGCCATCACCCGCGACGACGCCGACCCCGAGCTCGCCGCCAAGTACGAGGTGCTCAGCAGCACCGAGAGCAACGTCGCCGGCATCATGCATTCGTTGAGCAAGTAGCGCGGACCAGCGGCTCGGCGCCGCCGTCGCGCAGCCTTCGAAGCCGCCGCCTTGACATTGTAAGGTCCGGCTTGGCCCTCCTGCTCGAGTACGCGCACCAGCGCTTCATCAAGGCGGACGGGTTCGGCCGTGCCGAGGGCGAGCACGCAGGCGGGCGACCGCGCCCGGCCGCAGTGAGCGGAACAGATCGCAGCAGGCGTCGTGCGCCGACCGTTCGGCGAGACGGCCTCGAGTCAGCGCAGGAGGGCACGGGCGGGTTCGCGGCCGCAGCGGCGGCCCGCGCGTGCCCTCGGCATCGGCTGCGCTCTCAGCGGCGGAACGGTCCGGTGACCTCGTAGGTGTAGCCGTCCGTCCCGGCGACGAACCCGCTCTTCCCCCGCTGGGACGAGAAGTACAGGCGGGTGCCGTCGGGCGAGAACGCCGGCCCGGTGATCTCGGATTCGTCGTGGCCGACGACGCGCAGGAACGGGGCGACCACGCCGTCCGGCGTGATCACGTTGATCTCCATGTTGTCGCCGTCCTCGGCGACGTACAGGTCTCCCGACCGCGCGCCGGTGATGTTGTCGACGCCCGCGAGCGGCGGTTCCCCGGTCGTGACGAGGTCGTCGTCGTAGGCGATGTCCAGGCGCTCGGCGGCGGCGTCGTACGCCCAGACGCGGTTGTCGCCCTTCGTGGTGAAGTAGCAGACGCCGCCGGTGTAGTAGCAGCCCTCGCCGCCGTTGAAGCGCATGGCGCCCGGCACTTGGTCCCGCGTCGGCGTCAGCCAGATCTCCGGGTTCGGCACCCGCGCCCAGGTGACGGCGCCCGTACCGGATCCGACCAGCACCTCCAGGGTTCCGGACGACAGATCCCCCCAGGTGGACGGCCGGAACCGGTAGAAGCAGCCGTCCGGCTGGTCCTCGGTGAGGTACACGACCCGACGGTCCGGATCGCAGGCGGCCGCCTCGTGCTTGAACCGTCCCATGGCCGGGTGCGCCCGGGCGGAACGCTCACCCTTGGGGTCGGTCTCGTGCACCAGCCCGAGGTCGTGTTCCTCGCACGACAGCCACGTCCCCCACGGGGTGGCGCCGCCGGCGCAGTTCAGCGACGTGCCGTTGAGGATGCGGTACGCCGAGACGATCCGTCCCGACGCGTCGAACCGCACGGCCGACACGCCTCCGACGATGGGCACCTCCGAGTTGCTCACATAGATCCACCCGTCGCCGTCCGGGAAGCAGGCCCCGCCGTCCGGCGCGGGATGCCAGGTGTACCGGGTGCCCTCCACGCGCCGCATCGACCGGGCGATGACGCGGCTCGTGAACCCCTGCGGCAGCTGGAGGCCGTTGCCGTCCGGCGCGAGCAGCGGCCCGTACGGGCTCGCGCCGGGCTGCGCCGGACCGGCGGCGAAGGCACGCTGCCACAGCACGCCGGAGAACGCGGCCGTCCCACCCGCGACGGCGGTCGTACGGAGGAAGGTGCGTCGGTTCAGACCCGTCGGCATGGCGCTCCTCACACGCTCGTTCACCTTCACGCGGAGTGGACCACCGGTACGTGACACCGGCACCCCCGAACGACCACGATCTTGTGAACATCGCGCGAAGGAAGGCCACCGTCAAGAGGTCCGGCAGAGTGCGGTCAGCCGTCGGATCCGTCCCGCCGCTCTCCTCCGTCCTCGACGAGGCCGTCACGGCGGACCGGGGCGTCCTGGGCACCGGCCGACGCCCCGTCGCGGTCTTCGGGCTCCGCGACCGGCTCCCGGAACACCGCCTCGGGCGCCTCCTCGTTCGGCTCAGCCGCCGCGCGAAGGTCCTGGGCGGACGCCGCCTCGTCCTTGTCCTGGGACGCGGTCTCCGGGACGACGGGCTCCAGGAACACCGGGGCGATCTCCGGAGCGTCGACGGTCGCCGGCGCGGCATCGCCGCCGTCGGGCTCCTTCTCGGACGGCTCTGCAGCGTTCCCGACGGGCTCGTGGGCGTCGCCGGTCGAGGGCGCGTCCGGTTCGGAAACGTCCTTGGGCTTCTCGTCGGCGGTCGCGTCGTCCGCAGTCGTGTGCACGGGGCGTTCGGAGTCGTCGCTGAACTCCGTGTCGGAGCCCTCCTCCTCGGTGTCGATGATGTGGAGGCCTTCCAGCTCCGCGTAACGCTCGGCCGCGTCGGTCTCTCCCTCCCGGTCGGCCGCCGCGGCGCGGGCGAACCAGTCGCTCGCCTCGTCGGAACGCCCCGCCGCCACCAGGGCGTCGGCGTAGGCGTAGAACAGCCGCGCCGACCAGGGGCGCAACCGCCGGTCCTGCAGCTCCGGCACCTGCAGGGTGACGACCGCGGCGTCGTACTGCCCCAGGTCCCGTCGCGCCCCCGACTCGACGATGCGCAGCTCGATCACGGCCGCCTGGTCGAGGCGTCCGGCCTCCACCGACTTGATGAGGTCGAGCGCGCGCTCCGGCCGTCCCAGGCCCCGCTCGCAGTCGGCCATGACCGGCAGGTAGGCGTCGCCTCCCGCGCCCAGGCGGCGCGCGGCGCGCAGCTCCGCCAGGGCCTCGGCCCACTCCCCCGCACGGTAGGCGGAGAGCCCCGCGGCCTCGCGCACGATGCCGACGCGTGACGCCAACCGCCGGGCGGCCTTGGCGTGGCGGTACGAGGTCTGCGGGTCGTCCTCGGAGAGGCGTCCCGCCATCACCAGGTGCCGGGACACGCGGCTCGCGAGGTCTTTCGGCAGGGAACGCAGCTCCGCGCGCACTTCAGCGGCGAGCTCGTTGCCCTTGACGTCCTCCGGCACGGGGGGCTCGTCGTACTTGGGCGCCTGGTCCTGCCGCTGAGCGGCGGTCTCACGACGGGCGAGCTTGTCGCGCTTGTGGCGGGACAAGCCGACGGGCTTTCGCCCGGGCTTGCGCTGCGGACCGGCTGCGCCGCGCCGCCTGTCGGCCGCGCGGTCACGGTCGTGGCCGCGGTCCTCGAATCGGTCCTTGCCGCGGGTGTCGAGGTGCCGGGACGCTGCGGGTCGATGCGTACGGCGCTCGTCCTGTCCTTTGCCGGAGCCGGCACCGCGGCGCTCGGTTCGTTTGTCGCCCGCAGGCCGACGACGGTCCTCTGAGCGCTTGAACGGACGATCCTTTCGACGTTCGTCGCGTTTCCCCTGGGGCCGGTTCTGGCGGTCGCGCACCGTGCGGTTCCGCCGGTCTCTGTCACGGCCTTTCCGGCCGGTGTCTTTCCGTGAGGTTGGGCCGCTGTTGCGCTGTCCCGATCCCTCGGTGCCGCGAGGGCTGTCCTCACGACCGGCAGGCGTTCCCGGTTCCCGGTTCCTTCCCTGCCGTTCGTCGCGCCGCTCGCGGTCGTGACCGCCGCGGCCGTCCTCTTCCGCGCTCATCCCGTCCGTCACAGTTCTCGATGTCGGTTGGACCTCGCATTCTATTTTGGCAGGTCCAGACATGCGTCGAGGGCCGCCCCGTCACCGAGGCGGCCCTCGACCGAAAATATGTGTCCGGCGGCGTCCTACTCTCCCACACAGTCACCCATGCAGTACCATCGGCGCTGAAGGGCTTAACTACCGGGTTCGGAATGGGACCGGGTGTTTCCCCTTCGCCATAACCACCGGACAAACCTACAAAACCTGTTGTCAACAACGGGTTCCCGTTTGCTCCCCGAGAACCACACAGGGACGCGAACACCAACAGCAGCCATGTGTGTCAAGCCACT
>PVNI01000016.1 GCA_003001795.1 Actinomadura viridilutea
TGCCGAGGACGGCGAACGCGGGCACCATCGCGATCACGCCGCCGAAGTCGCTGCCCCAGAACGGCAGGCCGTCCACCGCGACCGCCGCCGCCCCGACCGCCGCGATGATCGCCGCCGCGGCGGCCCGGCGCCCCGCCCGGACCGGACGCTCGGCCAGCCACGCCGCCGACAGGATCGCCGCCACCGCGAACAGCGAGAACGCCTGGTTGCCGAACCCGTAGAAGCGGCCCGCGATGATCGCGTTGTAGCCCATCAGCGTGTTGAGCTGCAGCCGCGACCCGGTCATGACGTCCAGCGCCAGCACCACCGCCGTGATCAGCGTGATGAGCAGCCCGGGCGCGATCAGCGACCGCCACAGCGGACGCTGCGACGCCGCCCCCGCCACCAGGACGCTGAACCCCAGAACCGTCGCGATGAGGGCGAGGGTCGGATACGGAAGGTCCCACCAGGGCACCACCCCGGCCAGGAACGTCGCCACCGGAACGGCGCCCCCGACCAGGGCGACGAACCGCGTCGCGTTCAGGATGCGCGCCCGCGACTCCGGGACGTTCCACCGCCGCCGCAACGCGATCGCCGCGAGCCCGTACAGCAGCAGCTGGGCGCCTCCCAGCACCCACCAGAACCCGCCCTGCACGCGCCGGATCGCCTGGGCGGCCACGTCCTCGTCCCGCAGCCGGTCGACCTTCGCCATGGTGTCGCCCTCGTCGGCGCCGTCGTCGGCGGCGCCCGTGCGCCACGGCGACCCGACCGCCTCCTTCGGCCGGTCGAGTCCGAGCACCCGCAGCGCCGTCGCGGTGACGTCGGTCAGGGTGACCATGGCCGGCTGCCGCGTCGCGCTGGAGGTCAGATAGCCCGGCCGGTACGTCCGCCCGGACTCGCCCGTGGGGCCCTGCGCGACGGCCACGCGGATGTGCGGCTTCGCATCCGTGTCGGACAGGCCCGCCACGAGCACCGTCGTGCCCTGGGGGAGACCGGCCAGCACCTGGGCGACGCGCCGGTCCGCCGCCCGCGCCGCCTCCGCGCGCTTGCGGGGCTCCACCGGCACCTGCTCGCCCTCGGCGTCCACCCCGGCGGTCAGGTAGGCGCGGAAGACGTCGTCGATCTCCACGCCGATCAGCGGGCACCGCGACCAGTCGGCGGCGGGCACCTTGTCGGGGGACGGGGCGTAGCGGTCGACGCGTCCCGCCCGGTCGGCCAGCCCGAACACCGCGCCCGGGCCCACGGCCAGGGTGCAGCCGCCCGCGCGGCGCACCGCGTCGCCGAGCAGCCCCACCTGCGCGTGGTAGGAGGTCCGCGCGTTGTCGTCCTTGATCGTCTGCCAGCCGGGGGCCAGCGCCCCGCCCTCGGGCGGGGCCTCGGACCCGGGCCGCGCGGCGGTCACCGGTGCCGACGGCAGCGCGCAGTCGCCGTGCGCCAGCCGCGCCCGCTGCCCCGCCGACACCGTCAGCCAGCCGTCCATCGGGCAGGTGTTGATCCGCGTGGTGCGGATGCTCAGCGCCCCCGCGGAGCCCTGCCCGGTCATCCGCCACAGGGTCGGCGTCCCGCCGCGGGTCACGTCCCGCCACGCCAGCCCCGGAATCCCGATGATCGCGACACGGCCTGTCGGCGCGGCCGTGCCGGAGGCCCGCGCGGGGACGGCGGGCGCCGCGTGTGCGCTGGGGGACGGAACGGCGAACAACGAGATCAACACCGTGACGACGGCCACAATGGTCGCCACGGGCCTCAGCGTGCCGGCCGCCGCCCCCCGATGCGTCATGCGTGCAAGGGTAGTGGGCGGCTTACATCAGGATGGGGACATGGTGGAACGTAACAGGACGGACCATTCCGGCCGCCGGCGCACGGCGCCGGCGCGGCCCGCCGAGGCGGCGGCGCCGGGGTGGTCGGTCCGGTCGGCTCCGCGGGCGGCGAACCTGCTGATCCTGGCCGCCGGGATCGCCGTCGCCGCGGCCGCGGTGGCGCCGATCGTCGTCCACTGGCTGACCAACCCGCCCGACCAGCGGATGGTCGACCTGGAGGTGTACCGGGACGGCGGCCGCGCCGTCCTGCGGGGAGCGCCGCTGTACGAGCTGCTCACCCAGCCGCCGCAGCTGCTGCCGTTCACCTACCCGCCGTTCGCGGCGGTGCTGGCGGTGCCGTTCACCCTCATGTCGTGGGGCGCCGCCCAGGTGACGTGGATGGCGCTGCTGTACGTCGCCCTGGCGGCCGCGGTCTGGCTGTCGTTCCGCGACCTGGTCCGGCGGGCCGGGCGCTGGGCGCCGCTGGCCCTCGGCGCCCTCGTCGGCGCCGCCGCCTGGCTCGTGCCCGTCTACGACCAGGCCAGGTTCGGCCAGGTGGGCGTGTTCCTCATGGTGATGTGCCTGGCCGACTGCTGCGCGCGCCGCCCGCGCTGGCCGCGCGGCCTGCTCGTCGGCCTCGCCGTGGCGATCAAGCTGGTGCCCGGCGTCTTCCTCATCTACTTCTGGATCACCGGGCGGCGGGACGCGGCCGCCAACGCCGTGCTGACCGCCGCCGTCGCGACCCTCGCCGGGTTCGCCCTGCTGCCGGCCGACTCGGTGGACTACTGGTTCGGCGCGCTGCTGGAGGGCGGCGACCGCACCGGCGCCGTCAACGGCACCACGAACCAGGCCATCAACGGCATGCTGGCGCGGATCTACCTGCCCGACGCGGTCACCAGCCTGCTGTGGCTGGCGCTGGCCGCGTTCGTCGGCTACCACGGGTTCCGGCTGGCCCGCCGCGCCACGGCCCTCGCCGACGCGACGGCGCCGGGGCCCGACGCCCGCGCCGCCCTGCTGGCGGGCGTCGCCATCACCGGGCTGCTGTCGGTGCTGCTGTCCCCTGTGGGATGGATTCACCACCTTGTGTGGATCGTCCCCGTCATCGGCGCCGTGGTCGGTGATGGGCGCGACACGCGAAGATGTCAGTATGCGGGGCTGATCTGGCTGTACTTCCTGTTTCCGCTGCCCTGGTGGGGGACCCGCCTGATCGGTCCCGAGCACTCGATTCCGTCGCAGGTCACCGGGCGGATCATCCAGGACGCCTTCGGACTGGCCGCCCTGGCGCTGATCGCGTTCCTCGGGCGGCGGCTGCTCCACCGGATGGCCGGTGCGCGCGTTCCGGAGGATCCTTCTCGCCGGGACGCCGAGGTCGGTACGCTCAGCGCGTGATGCTGGTAGCGGTGGCCGTCGCCGGATTGGTCGCCGGGGTGGCCGGTCTGTCCATCGCGGTGGTGGCCCACAACAGGGTGAACCAGGTCGTCGACGAGTGCGGCGCGGTGCTGCGGCGGCAGCTGCAGCTCGCCGCCGGAAAGGTCGACGGCCAGGCGTTGCGCGACTTGGCGATCGTCCACTACGACGCGCTCAAGGAGATGTCCGGGCACCGCTCGTTCTCGCTCGCCCTGATCAACGCCAACGGCGACGGCGTGGTGATCAGCTCCATCAACGGCCGCACCGAGACGCGGACCTATGCCAAGGCGGTCCGCGACGGCCACCCCCTGGAGACGCTCTCCCCCGAAGAGAACCAGGTGCTGCGCGCCGCCCGCCTGGGCAAGGGCCCCGTCGTCACCATGGACGACCCCCTGGCCGACTTCGGCGACCGCACCCCCACCCCCAGCGCCTGAGCCGCCCGCAGAGCCGCTCGCGCCCGAGCCGCCCCGCGGCGTCCGCGCGCTCGAGCCGCCCCGCGGCGTCGCGTGCCCGATGCCGGCCCCGCAGTCCCGCCGCGCGCCGTCGTGCCCGCCATCGGGTCCGGGCGCGTTTCCTGACCGGCTCATGATCGGCCTTTTGCCGGTGCCGGGTCGGACGGGCACATAGACTCGACGTCCTCACCACCTGTCGCACAGCCCGCCGCGCGATCCGGACGTGGGCGGAGGAGTTGCTCATATGCCACTGGGAAAAGCGTGCACACGGCCGGGGGACGTCACGTGACCGAGACGTACGCGTTCCTCGGTCCCCGCGGCACGTTCACCGAGGCCGCGCTGCGCCGGCTGCCCGGCGCGGAGGGCGCCGAGCAGGTCCCCTACGACACCGTGCCCGCCGCGCTCGACGCGCTGCGCCGCGCCGAGGTGGACGCGGCCGTCGTCGCGCTGGAGAACTCCGTCGAGGGCTCGGTGCCCACCACCCTGGACGAGCTGGCCACCGGCGAGCCCCTGCAGATCGTCGCCGAGGTCCACCTGCCGGTGTCGTTCGCCCTGCTGGTGCGGCCCGGCACCACGTTCGCCGACATCAAGACGGTCGCCTCGCACCCGCACGCGCAGCCCCAGTGCCGCCGCTGGCTGGCCGAGCACGTCCCGGACGCCGAGTGGCGCGCCGCCACGTCCAACGCCGAGGCCGCCCAGCGCGTCGCCGACGGCCACTACGACGCCGCGCTGGCCGGCTCGTTCGCCGCGGCCCGCTACGGGCTGTCGGTCCTGGCCGAGGACATCCACGACGTGTCCGACGCGGTGACCAGGTTCATCGAGCTGCGCCGGCCCTGCGTCCCGCCGCCGCGCACCGGCATGGACCGCACCACCGTGGTCGCGTTCATCGGCGAGGACCACCCCGGCGCCCTGCTGGAGATCCTCAACGAGTTCGCGATCCGCGGCATCAATTTGACGCTGATCCAGTCGCGTCCCACCGGCGCCGGGCTCGGCTCGTACCTGTTCTGGATGGACTTCGACGGGCACGTGGAGGACGCCCGCGTCGGCGAGGCGCTGATGGGCCTGCGCCGCATCTGCGCCGACGTGCGGTTCCTCGGCTCGTACCCGCGCGCGGACCAGGTCCGCCCGGAGATCCGCCGCGGCACCCACGACGCCGACTTCACCGAGGCCGCCGCCTGGCTGCGCTCCATCCGCAACGGCCACGCCTGAGCCGGGCGGCCCCGGGGGCAGGAGGCGTCGGGTCAGGGCAGGTAGACGCCGTACTCGGCGAGCCGGGGGGTGAGCGACGGCGGCAGCCCCGTCAGCGCGGCCGCCTCCTCGGCCGACACGAAGCCGTCGCACCGCTCCCGCGCCTCGACGAGCCGCTCGGCCTGCTCGAGCGTGATGCCGAGCCCCTGCGCCAGCACGTGGGCGGGGGCGTGGTTGACGTCCACGAGCCCGCCGTCGTCGAAGCCGCGCGGCAGGTCCGGACGGCCGATCCGCATCTCCAGGGCGGTCTGCGGATCGCGGCGCGCGATCTCGTGCGCCCGGGCGCGCAGCTCGCGGCGCCGCCGGATCTCCCCCTGGGCCTGATCGAAAGCGACCGCGTCCCGGCGCGCGAAGACGCGGCCCCGGACGGCGAAGGCGTGGGCCGTCCCGCCCAGGACCGACACGACCGCCCCGATGCTGAAGATCACGTCGCCCGCGGTGCCCGGGTCGGCCTCGACGGTGGCGAAGACGGCGCTCTCGAGAGCGAGGTAGCCGGCCGCCGCGAGCCAGTGCGCCCACCGCCGCAGCCGGAGCGCCACGTGGGTGAAGATGATCGGGGACGCCAGGCCCGCGGTGAGCAGGGGGCTCAACGCCCACAGGATCGTCAGCCCCGTCCGCACCCGGCTGTCGCGCTTCATGATCGACCTCGCCCCCTTGTCACTTGTCAGACGTCTTATAAGGCAAGACCGATGTCGAGGCGAAATGTCCGGTTCTGGACGGCGGGGCGGGTGAACCGCGGAGGGGCCGCGCCGTCGTCCCCGCCGCGCGCGGACGCCGCGACGGCGATCTCGCGCGCGCCACGGCCGCCGCACCGGTAGCCTCAGGGTTGTGATTGACCTGCGAGCCCTTCGAGAGGACCCCGAACGGCTGCGCGCCTCGCAGCGCGCCCGCGGGGAGGACGAGACCGTCGCCGACACGCTGCTCGACCTGGACGAGCGGCGCCGCGGCGCGCTGTCGACGTTCGAGCGGCTGCGCGCCGAGCAGAAGAGTTTCGGCAAGTCGGTGTCGAAGGCGCAGGGGGAGGAGCGGCAGCGGCTGCTGGGCCGCGCCAAGGAGCTCGCGCAGCAGGTCAAGGAGGCCGAGGCCGAGGCCGACCGGCTCGGCGCCGAGCTGGACGCGCTGCTGCGGACCGTTCCCAACATCATCGAGGAGGGCGCCCCGCCCGGCGGCGAGGAGGACTTCGTCGTCCTGGAGCACGTCGGCGAGCCCCCGAAGTTCGACTTCGAGCCCAAGGACCACCTGGAGCTCGGCGAGGCGCTGGGCGCGATCGACACCGAGCGCGGCGCCAAGGTGTCCGGCGCGCGGTTCTACTTCCTGACCGGCGTGGGGGCGCGGCTGCAGCTGGCGCTGCTCAACCTGGCCATGGAGCAGGCGATCGCCGCCGGGTTCACCCCGATGTACCCGCCGGTGCTGGTCAAGCCGGAGGCGATGGAGGGCACCGGCTTCCTCGGCGCGCACGCCGCCGAGGTCTACCACCTGCCGCAGGACGAGCTGTACCTGGTGGGCACGTCCGAGGTGCCGCTGGCCGCCTACCACATGAACGAGATCATCGACGACCTGCCGCGGCGGTACGCGGGCTGGTCGTCCTGCTTCCGCCGGGAGGCCGGCTCGTACGGCAAGGACACCCGCGGCATCATCCGGGTGCACCAGTTCGACAAGGTCGAGATGTTCTCCTACTGCCGTCCGGAGGACGCCCACGACGAGCACCTGCGGCTGCTGGAGTGGGAGAAGGAGATGCTCGCCAAGGTCGAGCTGCCGTACCGGGTGATCGACGTGGCGGCCGGCGACCTGGGCGCCAGCGCGGCCCGCAAGTACGACTGCGAGGCGTGGCTGCCGTCGCAGAACACCTACCGCGAGGTCACCTCCACGTCCAACTGCACCGACTTCCAGGCGCGGCGCCTGGCGGTGCGGTACCGGGACGAGGGCGGCCGCAACCAGCCGGTCGCCACGCTGAACGGCACGCTGGCCACCACCCGGTGGATCGTGGCGATCCTGGAGAACCACCAGCAGGCCGACGGCTCGGTGCGCGTGCCGAAGGCGCTGCAGAAGTACCTCGGCCTGGAGGTCCTGGAGCCGGTCAAGCGCTGAGGCGGCGGCGCGGGGCCGCCGTCGGGGGCATCGCCTATGGTGTCTCCCAGCCGTGCCCGGCGTCGTCACATACCCGCCCCCTCGAGTGCGCGAGGAGCCGGACGCGGCAGACGGGAAGGTGACATGTCTCCATCCACGCCGCGCCTGGTCGCCACCGACCTCGACGGGACGATCGTGCGTTCCGACGGCACCATCTCGCCCCGCACCGTCGCCGCCCTGGCCCGCGTGGAGCGCGCGGGCGCGCTGCTGGTCATGGTCACCGGCCGGCCGCCGCGGTGGATGCGTCCCGTCGCCGAGGCCGTGGACCACCGCGGCGTGGCGATCTGCGCCAACGGCGCGGTCGTGTACGACCTGCACACCGAGACCGTGCTGCGCACCCGGCTGATCGAGCCGGAGGTGATCGCCGAGACGGTGGCGCGCCTGCGCGCGGCGATCCCGGAGCTGCGGTTCGCCGTGGAGTACCCGCACGGGTTCGTCTTCGAGGCCAGCTACCACCTCGGCAGCTGGGACGCCGAGGCGCTGGGCGGGCGGCCCGTGGACGGGGAGACGCTGGTCAGCCGGGGCGGCACCAAGCTGCTGGCGTTCCACCCCGACGCCGACCCCGACTCGCTGGCGGCCAAGGCGCGCGACACCGTGGGCGACCTGGTCACCGTCACCCACTCCTCGGGGCGGGGCCTGCTGGAGATGAGCGCCCACGGCGTCACCAAGGCCAGCGCCCTCGCCGAGCTGTGCGCCGAGCACGGCATCCGGCCCGCCGACGTGGTGGCGTTCGGGGACATGCCGAACGACCTGCCGATGCTGACGTGGGCGGGCGTGTCGTACGGGGTGGCCAACGCCCACCCGGTGGTCCTGGAGGCGGTCACCCACACCACGGCGCGCAACGACGACGACGGTGTGGCCCAGGTGCTCGAGCGGCTGTTCCCGGACGCCGAGTCGACGGAGTCCGCGGAGTCGACGGGGCAAGGGTCCGCATGACGCGCGGCGCCGAGCCGCCCGCACGCGGGCGGTGCGGCGGCTCGTCGGCGACGCGCTGCGGAGGGGGCGCCGGCCGGCGGTCGGCGTCGGGCCTCGTGCGCGGCGGCTGCGCGGGGGCGCAGTCGAGGAGACCGCTGTCGAGGGGGCTTACAGGTACGGGCCGGACTGGCGGCGGCGATGGTCCTCCTCGCCGGAGGACTGCGGCATCATCCCGGCGGGCAGGGCGCGGCGCATCTGCTCCAGCTGGGCCCGCGCCGCCATCTGCTGGGCGAACAGCGTGGTCTGGATGCCGTGGAACAGGCCCTCCAGCCAGCCGACCAGCTGGGCCTGGGCGATCCTCAGCTCGGACTCGCTCGGCACCTCCTCCTCGGTGAACGGCAGCGACAGCCGCTCCAGCTCCTCGATCAGCTCGGGCGCCAGACCGTCTTCCAGCTCCTTGATGGACGACTGGTGGATCTCGCGGAGCCGGGCGCGGCTGGCCTCGTCCAGCGGCGCGGCCTTCACCTCCTCCAGCAGCTGCCGGATCATGCTGCCGATCCGCATGACCTTGGCGGGCTGCTCCACCATCTCGGTGATCGACTTCTCGTCGCCGTCCTCGGACTTGCCGCCCTCCACCGCGATGCCGTTCGGCCCGACGACCAGCACCTGCGGCTCCTTGTCGGACCGGTCGCCGGACGGGCTCTGCGAAGGCTGGTTCATGGTGTCTCCAGGAATTCAGACGGTCAGGACAATCTTTCCGACGTGCACGCTGTCCTCCAGCAGCCGGTGCGCCCGCGCCGCCTCCGCCATGGGCACGGTGCGGTCCAGGACCGGCCGCACGGCGCCCGACTCCAGCAGCGGCCACACGTGCTCGCGCACCGCCGCCACGATCGCGGCCTTCTCGGCGGCGGGACGGGCCCGCAGCGACGTCGCGTGCACCGACGCCCGCTTGCGCAGCAGCTCGTTCAGGTCGAGCTCGGCGCGGCGACCGCCCTGCAACCCGATGACCACCAGCCGGCCGCCGGGGGCCAGCGCCGACACGTTGCGCGCCAGGTACGCCGCCCCCATGTTGTCGAGTATCACGTCGAACGGGCCGTGCTCGGTGAAGTCGTCCTCGCGGTAGTTGATCGCCTCGTCGGCGCCGAGCTCCCGGCAGCGCTCGGCCTTCCGCGCGCTGCCCACCGTGCACAGCACCCGCGCCCCGTGCGCCCGCGCGAGCTGGATCGCCATGGTGCCGATGCCGCTCGCGCCGCCGTGCACGAGGAACGTCTCCCCCTTGGCCAGGCGCGCCAGCATGAACACGTTCGACCACACCGTGCACGCGACCTCGGGCAGCCCCGCCGCCTCGACGAGGCCGACGCCGCGCGGCACCGGCAGCACGTGGCCGGCGGGCACCGCGACCCGTTCGGCGTAGCCTCCGCCCCCGAGCAGCGCGCACACCTCGTCGCCGACCCGCCAGCCGGTGACGCCTTCGCCGAGCGCGGCGACCCGGCCGGAAACCTCCAGCCCCGGGTACGGGGGAGCCCCGTCCGGCGGCGGATAGAACCCGCGGCGCTGCATCACGTCCGCCCGGTTGACCCCGGCGGCCGCCACGTCGATGAGCACCTCGCCCGGCCCGGCCTGCGGGTCCGGGACGGCCGTCCATTCCAGGACGTCGGGCTCTCCCGGTTCGCGGATGACGATGGCATGCATACCGATCACGCTACCGGGCCTTCGGGGCGCACAGCCTCCTGATTAGGGACGGCCCTTCGGGCGGTTGTGGTGCGTCTTTCGCGTAGGCGGATGGTAAAGGCCCATGGGTATCCTGCCCTGGGGTCATGCCATCCGGCTCCACATGGACGTTCGAGGCGGGGTCGAGGGGAGAGACGGTGGCGAGGAACGAGCACGACGGGCGGTCGCTGGAGGAGCGCCTGGCATCCCTGGACGCGATGAGCAGCCAGGGCGTCGATCCCGCTCCGTCCGGCGGGCCGGGCCCGGGCAACGCGTCTCCCGCCGAGTCGCCGCCCGCCGCGGCGCCGGCGGCGGACGACGCCACTGACGACGCCACTGACCGAACGAACGCTTCGCCCTCCGCGTCCCCCGCATCTTCCGCACCTTCCGCGGCCGAGGCGGAGGCCACCGTGGCCGACGCGGAGGCGACGCGTCCGGGCGGCGACCAGAACCCGTCCGGGAACGAGCCGACGGCAGGCCAGCCGCTGCCCGAGGCCCCCGCGAACCCGTGGGCGGCGCCCCCGCCGTTCCAGGGCGCGCCGCCGGAGCCGCCCCAGGGCGGACCGTCGCAGCCTCCGGCCGACGTGCCGCAGCCCCCGAGCTTCACCCCGTACGGGGACATGCCCGCGCCGCAGTACACGCCGCCCCCGCCGTTCGACGGGAGCCAGCCGCCTCCGCAGCCCTACGACGGCAGCCCGATGCCGCAGCCCTTCGACGGCGGCATGCTGCCCCCTCCGTACGCGGGCATGGTCGGCGGCTACCCGCCGGTGTACGAGCCGCCGCAGCCGCCTCCGCCTCCCCCGGGGTTCGAAGGCGCGATGCCCCCGCCGCCTCCGCCGTACGAGGCGCCCGCCGTCCCGCCCCAGCCCGCCTCCGAGGGCGGACAGCCGGGGAGCGACACGCCGCCGCCCTTCCAGGCGCCGGTGCCGCCGCAGTACCACGCTGCTCCGACGCCCGCCGACCAGGCGGCGCCGCCGCTGGAACAGCTGCCGCCCTACCCCACCGAGCAGCCCTCCCAGGGCGACCCGCAGTCCGCGTCCGCGGGCGAGGCCGCGCCCGCCGAGCCGGACACGCAGCCGGGCCGGCCCGTCCAGCCGGGCCAGCAGGACGCCCCGCCGCAGGAAGGGCAGCAGGGCCAGCCGGGCGGCGCCCCGCAGGAAGGCCAGCCCGGGCAGCCGGGCCAGCCGGGTGTGCCGCCGTACGGCATGCCCGCCATGCCCGTGCCCGCGTACGACCCCAACAGCAACCCGGTTCCGGGGTTCGACCAGCCACCCGCCTACCAGCCGCCGGCGGGGTACGCGCCGACGGCGCCCGCCCAGCCCCCGGCCGGCGGGTACGCGCAGCCTCCCGCGCATCCGGGCGCCCCGGGCCACGGCGGCCAGCCGCACCCGCAGGCGCCGCAAGGGCCGCCCCCGGAGAGCTCCGAAAGCCTCAGCTCGGAGAACCTGCTCGGCCACCGGCGCATCGCCCCGTCCGGCGGATGGCGCCGCGCCGTCTACAAGGCCACCGGTGGCGCCATCCACCCTGGGGAGTCGCAGGCCGAGCTGCGGCGCAAGGACCTCATCGCGCGGGCCCGGACCCCCGTGGTGTCCGGTCACCACCGCGTCGCGGTCATGTCCCTCAAGGGCGGCGTCGGCAAGACCACCACGACCGTGGGCCTGGGCTCGATGCTGGCGTCGCTGCGCGGCGACCGGGTGATCGCCGTGGACGCCAACCCCGACCGCGGCACCCTGTCGGACAAGCTGCGGCTGGAGACCGCGGCGACCGTCCGCGACCTGCTCAACAACCGCGACAAGATCCACCGCTACGCCGACGTGCGCGCCTTCACCTCGCAGAACGAGGCGCGGCTGGAGGTGCTGGCCTCCGACCGCGACCCGGCGGTCAGCGAGGCGTTCAGCGCCGAGGACTACTCCGCGGTGGCCGTGGTGCTCGAGCAGTTCTACACGATCTGCATCACCGACTGCGGGACGGGCCTGCTGCACTCGGCCATGGCCGGGGTGCTCAGCCTGGCCGACCAGCTCGTCCTGGTGAGCTCCCCGTCGGTGGACGGCGCCCGCTCCGCCAGCGCGACCCTCGACTGGCTGGAGGCGCACGACCACGGCCACCTGGTCCGCAACGGCGTGGTGGTGCTGTCGATGGTCCGCAACCGCACCCGCAGCCAGGTCGACCTCGACAAGCTGCAGGCCCACTTCGAGAGCCGCTGCCGCGGCGTCGTCCGCGTCCCCTACGACGACCACCTGGAGGAGGGCGCCGAGGTGGACCTGGAGCAGCTGGCCCCCGCGACCCGCGAGGCGTACCTGCAGCTGGCCGCCATGGTCGGCGACGGCTTCGCCATGCAGCGCGCCAAGGAGTGAAACCGCCGGTCGGCTCGTCCATTCGTGGGGCCCGCCCGCCGGCCCGCCGTGCCGGAGCGGACGGGCGGCGCCAGGCGTTAAAGTCGCGACCCGTGGTCGACAACGTGTACGTGGGCAAGGCCGCGGTCGACGCCGCCGCGGACCGCGGCTGGCTGCTGGGGCACTTCAAACCGCCGGGCGATCCGCGCCACAGCGACGACGTCGAGATCAAGTGGGGCGTCCACCCGCGCGGGGAGCGGCGCGCCCGCTGGACCGAGGGCGAGAAGCGCACCGCCCTCCTGGTCCTGATCAGCGGGCGCTTCCGGCTGGAGTTCCCCGGCGGCGACGTGGTGCTGTCCGAGCAGGGCGACTACGTCGTGTGGGGTCCGGGCGTCGACCATTCCTGGGAGGCCGAGGAGGACTCGATCGTCATGACCGTCCGCTGGCCGTCCATCCCCGGCTACCGCGTCGACGACCCCGACGAGTCCGACGACGGCTCCTGACCCCGCCGCCGGGAACGCGATGGGGGCGTTGAGCGAGACACGGCTGGGAGACGGGATCGCGACGCCGCGGGCGGCTGATGAGATCTGGGCGGCGTCCTCGACGTCCGGCGCGGGCGCCGAGGACGCAGCGCCGCGGGTGGCGGAGGCTGTGGGATTCGAACCCACGGAGCCGGGGCTGCCGACTCAACGGTTTTCAAGACCGTCGCACTCGTCCACTATGCGAAGCCTCCAGTGAGCAGCCCCCACGATAGCGGCAAGCGCGGGGTGAGTTCACGGGGCTTATGAGGGTGCGGGGGCGCGGCGCGGAACGGCTGATCGCGCCGCTGATCGGCGGGCGGCGTCCGACGGTGCGTCCCGGGCGAAGCGCTGTCCATCGGGTCATTCGGCCTGAAGGGCGGCGAAAGCATCCGTTACCCTCGACCGCATGTCGCAGACACCCAACGATCCGGCAGGGTCGACGCAGCAGTTCCAGCAGTGGGCCTACCAGCAGCAGGGGCAGCCGGAGAAGGGCGCGAAGGTGAACGTCGGGCTCATCGCCGGCGTCGTCGCCGTGCTGGCCCTCGTCGCGATCATCGTGGTCGCGCTCATGATCAGCATGTGAGAGCCGGGGACGACCCGCCGTCCGCCGGCCCGGCCGGGGGACCCCGCCGGCGGGCCGTTCAGCGGCCGTTGCTGGAGAAGTGCTGGTAGTCCTTGGCGCCCCTCCAGTCGCCGCCCCACCCCCAGCCGATCGAGGCGAACGCCTTCACCACCGCGTCGCCCTTGTGGATGACGCCCGGATCGCGGCGCTTGCGGTTCTTGAACTTCACGCATTTGCGGTGCGCGACGGTCCCGTTCGCCGACACGTAGGGGTTCTCGCACGGGTTGATGTCGATCGCCAGGCCGTAGGCGTGCTGCGACCAGCTGCTCGACCCGGTGGCGGGACGGCAGTTGAACGCCGAGGTGTTGTCGGCCTCGATCGAGTCGAAGTCGCTGCCCTTGTAGACGTCCACGGGCTCCATGCGCCGGATGGGGTAGCGCATCCGGTAGAGCTTGCGGAACACGGTCACCAGGTCGTCGGCGACCCTGGCGTTGACGACCAGGCGCCCGTCGGCGTGCGGCCGTCCGTCCATGCCCCAGTACGTCATCTCGATCATCCGCAGCCCCGACACCGGCACGGGGCAGCCCCTGCGCCACGAATGGCGCAGCTGCCGCGCCGTCACCTTCGTGATCCGCGCGCGGAACTGTTGCTTTGCGCCCGTCCCGCCGCCGGACGGCGTCGACACGGCCGTCGGGGACGGTTGCGTCGGCGGGGTGGCCGGTTCCGGCGCGGAGCGGTCCGCCCCTTGGCCGCAGCCGGTCGCGCCGAGGGTGGCCGCGGCGAACGCGGTGACGACCGCCGTCGCGCGAACTGTCCATCTACCTGGCATGACACGAAGGATGGCACGCCGACGGACCCCGGCTCGGCAGGACCGGCGCACCCGGCCGTTCGGGGACGGCGCGGCCGCGCGCCCTTCGGGACGGCCGGGCCGGTTCGCTACCGTGCGTTCTGGCGCGTGGCTGTCGTGAGGGGACGGGGGCGGGCACGCGCATCCGTTTCGACCACACCCCCTGCCGGGTACTGTCCCGGCGTCCCCGGCCTGAGGGAGCCGGAATGACGGAGGGTCACGAGGACGGACGCCCGAGCCTGGAGGACGAGATCTTCGCCGTGGCGTCCACGGTGGAGACCGAGCAGCCGGACGAGGGGCCGCGCATCCGCGTGCGCGCGCGTCCGCCGTGGGAATGGGCGCGGAAGCTGAGCCGGCGCGACGTCGGCGTGACGGCGGCGGGTTTCCTGACGTTCGTGTTCGTCGACCTGGTGATGATGTACGCGCCGCTGATGATGAGCCGCAGGCCGAGCCTGCTGCCGCAGATGATCACGCTGCTGCTGCTGGCGTTCGGGCTGGGCGGCCTGCTGGTGGGGAAGGTCGGCGGAAGCTGGCGCCTGTTCGGCATCGGGATGATGCTCGCGTGGGGCTTCCTGACCCTCGTCTCGGTGGGGTTCCTCACCGGCCTGACGCTGTGACGCGGCGGCCGCGAGGCGCGGCGCCGGAGGGCGGGCGACCGGTAGCGGGGAGGCCGGCCGTCAGCCGGCCTGGGCGATGCGTTCGACGACCTTCGTGAAGGCGCTGCCGATCGCGTCCAGTTCCTCGGGGGTGATGACGTCGATGAAGAAGGTGCGGACCGTCTCGACGTGGTCGCGGGCGGCCCGGTCGAGCACGGCGAAGCCCTCGTCGGTGAGGTGGGCGTAGACGCCGCGCTTGTCGTTGGGGCAGCTGCCGCGCACCACGAGGCCCTTGGCCTCCAGGCGGTTGCAGGTGTGCGACAGGCGGCTGCGGGACTGGCTGGCGTGCGCCGCGAGCTCCGCCATGCGCAGGCGCCGGTCCGGGGCCTCCGACAGGCGGACGAGGATCTCGTACTCGGAGATCGACAGACCGTGCTTGGTCTTCAGGTCGCGGTCCATGATCTCCGTGAGCCGGACGCTGCCGTCCACGTAGGCCCTCCAGTGGCGCTGTTGCACGGCGTCGAGCCAGCGTGGTTCGCTCATGCTGACAGTATACCGCTCTGTTGAAGATTCAACTAATTTCGGCGCTCCGTGGGACGGGCCGTCCGGTCGGGAAATAGTTTATCTTTCAATCACGTTAGGTCCGTGTGTCGGCGCCTGCACGCCCGCAGCGCGCCCCCGATCGCTGAGGAGTACCGATGCCGGCTGTCACCGCGGATCCCCTGACCCTGCCCCGCCTGCCGCGCCTGTCCGAGGCCGACACCGACTGGCGCCGCGTCGCCAAGGTCGTCACCGCCTCGCGCCACCTCGAAGGAGAGGGCTTCGAAGTCCGCCGCCCCTTCCCGGGCATGGACCTGGCGCTCGCCGACCCCTTCCTGCTGCTGGACCACATGGGCGCCGTCGAGTACGCCCCCGGCGAGGCCAAGGGCACGCCCTGGCACCCGCACCGCGGCTTCGAGACCGTCACCTACATCATGGACGGAGCCTTCCAGCACCAGGACACCACCGGAGGCGGCGGGCTGATCACCGACGGCGCCACGCAGTGGATGACGGCCGGGGCCGGGATCCAGCACATCGAGCAGCCGCCGCCCGAACTGGTCGCCAAGGGCGGGCTGTTCCACGGCGTGCAGCTGTGGGTGAACCTGCCCCGCGCGCAGAAGTGGGTGCCGCCGCGCTACCAGGACATCGAGGCTCGCGACGTCACGCTGCTCGCCGCCGCCGACGGCGCGTCGCTCGTCCGGGTCATCGCCGGGTCGCTCGGCGAGTACGAGGGGCCGGGCGTCACCTACACGCCGATCAACTACCTGCACGCGACCGTGGCGCCCGGCGCGCGGCTGACGCTGCCGTGGCCGCGCGAGTTCAACGCCCTGGTGTACGTGCTGGCCGGGCGCGGCGCCGTCGGCGTCGAGGAGGTCGCCTTGGACGAGGGGCAGCTCGCCGTCTTCGGCGGCTCGCACCACCGGGGCGAACAGGACGGCCTGGTCGTCCGGGCCGCCGACCGGCAGCCGACGGCGGTGGGCGCGAGCGGCTGGGAGATCCTCGTGCTGGGCGGGCTGCCGATCCGCGAGCCGATCGCCCGGTACGGGCCGTTCGTGATGAACACCCGCGAGGAGATCATCCAGGCGTTCGAGGACTTCCAGGCGGGACGGATGGGGACGATCCCCGCCGAGAAGGTCCCGCACCGCTCCGCCGCCGACACGACCCTGACCTGACGGCCGCGCCGCCGTCGCCGTGAATCCTCCGCCGCGGGCCGAGAGCGGCTGACGGACGGGGGAGGCGTGCGCTACTGTGTTCGAACAGTCGAACACAGATTCGACGTGCCGGTTCGAACGCGCTCGCCCGAGGAGGCGGCATGGTGGCGACGGTGACCGCGATCCCCGCGACGCGCCGCCCGACGGCGCGTCGCGGGGCGCACGCGACACGCCGCAGCGGTTTCTATGCAAATCTACGGCCGCAGCTATATCGGCTCATAGAGTCCGAGAGCGTGGATCCCGTGCGCAATCCCTACGCCCCGGGCGCCGGGCAGCGTCCCCCCGAGCTGGCCGGACGCGACCGCGAGCTGCAGCAGTTCGAAGTGGTGCTGGAGCGGGTCGCCCGCGGCCGCCCCGAGCGCAGCATGATCATCACGGGGCTGCGCGGCGTCGGCAAGACCGTGCTGCTCAACGCGTTCCGCTCCATGGCGATCCAGCGGCTGTGGGGCACCGGCAAGATCGAAGCGCGCCCCGACCAGTCGATCCGCCGCCCCGTCGCCTCCGCCCTGCACATGGCCGTGCGCGAGCTGGCCCCCCGGCACCGCGCGCCCGACCGCATCGAGCGGTTCCTCGGCGTGCTCAAGGCGTTCGCGCAGGCCGGCGAGGAGCCGTCCGGCCGGTCCAGGGCGCGGGCGCACCGCTGGCAGCCGGGCATCGAGGTGCCCGCCGTGCGCGGCCGCGCCGACTCCGGCGACCTGGAGATCGACCTGACCGAGCTGTTCGTGGACGCCGCCTCCGTCGCCACCGACGTCGGCGTCGGCATCGCGCTGTTCGTCGACGAGATGCAGGACGTCCCCGCCGACGACGTGTCCGCGCTGTGCGCCGCCTGCCACGAGCTGTCCCAGATCGGCGGGCCGCTGATCGTCGTCGGCGCCGGGCTGCCGCACCTGCCCGCCGTGCTGTCGGCCAGCAAGTCCTACTCCGAACGGCTGTTCCGCTACACGCGCATCGACCGGCTCGACCGCGAGTCCGCCGACATCGCGCTGCTGGCCCCGGCCGAACGCGAGAACGTCACCTTCACCCCCGAGGCCCTGGACGCCCTCTACGAGGCGGCCGACGGCTACCCCTACTTCGTCCAGGCGTACGCCAAGGTCGCCTGGGACGTGGCGCCGGACAGCCCGATCACCGCCGAGGACGTCCGGGTCGCCGCGCCCGAGGCCGAGAGCGAGCTGGCCGTCGGCTTCTTCGGCAGCCGGTACGAGCGGGCGACCCCGGCCGAACGCGACTACATGCGCGCCATGGCCATGCTCGGCGACGAGGGCGACAGCCCGGTGGCGACGTCGGCGGTCGCCGAGGAGCTGGGCCGCAAGCCCTCCAGCCTGTCCCCGGCCCGCGACGGCCTGATCAAGAAGGGGCTCATCTACAGCGCCGAACGCGGCCTGGTCGCCTTCACCGTGCCGCACTTCGGCAAGTTCCTGCGCTCCCAGCCCGCCTGACGGGGCGTCCTACCGTTCTCTAAGGCTTTCTAGCGTCCACCGCAGAAAGCCTTAGAGAAGCCGATCGGCTTGGTCTCGCCCGCCCGCCAGCGCCGCGAGGCGGCGGGCGAGCCGGGCGGCGGCCTCCCGCAGCTCCGGAGGGTCCAGCACCTCCGCCTCGAAGCCCAGCAGGGCCACGTGCACGGCGAGCCGCTCCAGGTCGTCGCCGCCGACCACGAGGACGCACCGGCCGTCGCGGTCGTCGTCGACGCGTCCCACCTGGGGCGGCACCAGCTCCCGCACCCGGTCCGCCGGGGCGTGCACCCGTATCCGGGCCAGATGCCGGTACGGCGCCTCGGCCACCGACCGCTGCACGTAGGCGACCGGGTCCGGATGCTCCCGCCTCCGGAAACGCCACGTCGTGGGCGCCACCTCGCGCATCCGGTCGAGCCGGAACGTGCGCCAGTCCGCGCGGTCGACGTCCCAGGCCATCAGGTACCAGCGGCGGCTGGTCGCGACCATCCGCACCGGCTCCACCGTGCGCTCGCGCTCCTCGCCGTCCCGGCCGGTGTAGCGGAACCGCACCCGGACGGCGTCCCGGCACGCCCGCGCGAGCGTCACCAGCAGCTCCGCGTCGATCTCGACCCCGGGACCGAGGAGCGTCTCGGTGGCCCCGTGCACCGCCCGCACCTCGGCGCGCAGCCGCGGCGGCATCACCTGGTCCAGCTTCGCCAGCGCCCGCAGCGCCGCCTCGCCCGCGCCCGCGACCGTGCCCCCCGACGCCAGCCGCAGCGACACCGCCGTCGCGATCGCCTCCTCGTCGTCCAGGAGCAGCGGCGGCAGCCGGGTGCCCGCGCCGAGCCGGTAGCCGCCGCCGACGCCCGCCGTCGCGTGCACGGGGTACCCGAGCGCGCGCAGCCGCTCCACGTCGCGGCGCACCGAGCGGTCGGTGACGCCCAGCTCCGCGGCGAGCTCGGCGGCGGTCCAGGACGGCCGGCGCTGCAGCAGCGCCAGCAGCCGCAGCACCCGCTCGGTCGTCCCCTCCGCGCTCACCCGCCCATCGTCCCACGCATCGCGGAAGGTACCTGTCCGCGATAGGCGAGAGGCTGGGGCCATGACCGACCTGAATTGGAACCGCGTCCTCCGCGAGCAGTTCACCTTCCATTGGGCCCGTCAGCTGCGCGACCGCCTCGACGGGCTCACCGACGACGAGTACTTCTGGGAGCCGGTGCCCGGCTGCTGGAGCCTGCGCCCGCGCGGCACCAGCACCGCGCCGATGCAGTCCGGAGCCGGCGACCTGATCATCGAGTTCGCGATGCCGCAGCCCGACCCGGCGCCGTTCACGACGATCGCCTGGCGGCTCGGGCACGTGATCGTCGGCATCCTCGCGATGCGCAACGCCATGCACTTCGGTCGCGCGCCGGTCGACTACGACTCCTTCGAATACGCCCCGACCGCGGCCGAGGCGCTCAAGCAGCTCGACACGGAGCTCGCCGCATGGCTGGCCGGGGTCGAGTCCCTCGGCGACGCCGACTTCGCCCGCCCGTGCGGAGAGGCGGAGGGGCCGTTCGCCGACCGTCCCATGGCGGACCTGGTGCAGCACATCAACCGCGAACTCATCCACCACCTGGCCGAGGTGTGCCTGCTGCGCGACCTCTACCTGCACAGCCGCTCGCAGTCCGTTCGAGAGGGGAGCTGACGTGGCGCGCGACGTCCAGATCACCATCGACTGCGCCGACCCGGCCAAGCTGGCGGCCTTCTGGGCCGAGGCCCTCGGGTACCGGCTGCAGGACCCTCCCGCGGGCTTCGACTCCTGGGACCAGGCGCTGGAGGCCATGGGCGTGCCACTCGAGCGCCGCAACGACGCGTCGGCGCTGGTCGACCCCGAGGGCCGAGGGCCGCGGCTGTTCTTCCAGCGGGTGCCTGAGGGCAAGCAGGTCAAGAACCGCGTGCACCTCGATGTGCGCGCGGCGCCCGGGCTTCAGGGGGAGGCGCGGATGGCGGCCTTGGAGGCGGAGGCCGACCGGCTCGTCTCCCACGGCGCCACCCGGGTCCGGCGCCACGAGCCCGTTCCCCCGCTGGAGGCCGGCCACATCGTGATGGCCGATCCGGAGGGCAACGAGTTCTGCCTTGACTGACCGGCGCCTGCCCGAGGTTCAGGACGGCGCTTCGATCAGGGCGCGAATGGCGTCGCGGTCATAGGGCAGCCCGACCTGTTCGAAGGCCATGTGAGCGCCGAAGTACTCCGATCCCCAGAGGTCCTCGTTCTCGACCAGCGCGCGCAGGTAGGTGCGCTGCGCGTCGGTGAGGCCGGTGGGAGGTGTCGGCGGGTCGCCGGGGTCGGGGAAGGCGGCGGCGAGCAGGCGCCCCCAGTCCCAGCGGTAACAGGCGTCATTGGTCATCTGGGCGATGGCGACGGCCGTGGGCAGGAGCTGCTCGAAGTCGGTGGCGCGGTGCAGCACCGCGTCCACCAGGGTGAATCGCACGTGCGCGGGGAACTGCGGAGGTCGGTGGGTGAACCACGCGTCGGCCTCTGCGGGACGGCGCAGCGCGGTCAGCAGCTCTTCGAAGGCGGCCGGGTCGCGGGCCAGCGCGGGGGCGAGGGCGGCACAGGCGCGCACCGCGGGATCCGGGTCGGCGAGGAACTCGCGCGGCGCCGCTCCAAGGTCTCCCAGCGAGAGGACGAGTGCGGCGCGCTCGTCCCGGTGAGGGGCGCGCCGCGCGACGTGCTCGACCTTCGCGGCAACCGCGTCGCGGCGGTGTTCCAGACCGGGCAGGGCCGACAGCCATGCCGCCGCGTTGGCCGCGCCGGCCCGCACCCGCGGGTCCTCGTCGTCGAGGGCGGCCTCGACCGGCGGCAGCAGCGCCGGGGCCGTCGACCGGATCTCCAGCACCACCCGCGCGATGACCGCGTCCCACGCGGCGGTGGCGGCCTTCCGATCGACTTCTTGGCCCTCTTCCTCGTCGTCGCCCTCTTCGGCCGCGGGGTTCTCGTCCCCGAGGAGGGATTTGTAGGTCTTCTGGATCAACTTCTCGGGGACGCCGGGCGGGCGGGCCATCGCGTTGAGCTTTTCATCGTCGATATCGGGGTGGCCCGCCGTCGCGACGCTGTCGAGAAAGTCCAGCAAGGCGGCCCGCAGCGGTCTCCCGTCCTCGTCGATCGGTTCGGCGGTCGCCGGGTCCGCCAGCAGCCCGGCCACCACCAGCGCCGCGGGGACCGTCGCCGTCCAGGGCGTCCCCTGGTGGATCACCGCGAACTCCAGGTGCTCGAGCGCCTCGCTCCGTGCGGCGGCGTCTCCGTCGGTCAAGGCCCGCAGGTGATCCGGCGTGTCCACCGCCGCGCCGTAGGCGTGGAACACACGCGTCCAGTCGACGTCGGCGACGGCCTCCCAGCCGATGGTCATCTCCGGTCGCGCTCCCCCGATCAGGATCAACAGGTCCGTGCGGAACCAGGGAGCGTATCGGAAGCATGATCGGTTTCGGTGTGCGCTTCTCGGCTTGGTCCGGCCTCACCGCCGAACGCGTCACCGGGTCCGGGCATGGCGGGGGAGGGCTTCAGCGGCTGGGCGGCGTGCGGCTCGTCCCCCGGTCACCTCTTTCTAAGGCTCTCTAGTGTTCGCCGCAGAATGCCTTAGAGAAGGCGATCGAGCGCCGTGGCATGCGCGGCGTTCGGTCTGTCGGCCGATTCGGCCGCGGACTAGAATCATTTTCTAGAGCGGTCATCGGGGAACGCGGGACGCCCCGCCGGTGGTCGCACGCCGAGCCGGTTGAAGAGCGAGCGAACGGAGCGCCGAGTGAAGGACTTCAGCGCGGCCACGGCGGTGCGGCCGCGGAACGAGGCGGACGGGGAGTTCGACGCCGAGCTGGACGCGCAGTGGAGCGTCGGCGGCAAGCTGCACGGCGGATACGTGCTGGCGATCATGGCCCGGGCCGCCGCCCGCGTCTGCACCCCCGAGCATCCGCACCCGACCGCCGTGAGCGCCGCGTTCGTGGCGCCGCCCGAGCCGGGCCCGGTCGCGATCCGCGTCGAGACGCTGCGGGAAGGAC
This sequence comes from Actinomadura viridilutea, assembly GCA_003001795.1. Taxonomy (GTDB): domain Bacteria; phylum Actinomycetota; class Actinomycetes; order Streptosporangiales; family Streptosporangiaceae; genus Spirillospora; species Spirillospora viridilutea. The sequence goes on from PVNI01000016.1 coordinate 21,707, forward strand.
GCACCGTCTCCCAGCTGCGCGTGCGGATGACGCAGGACGACCGGCCGATGGTCGAGGCGCTGATCTCCCAGGGACGGCTGGACGACGCCGACCCGTGGTGGTCGGGCCCCGCGCCCGTCGAACTCCCCGACCGGCAGGACTGCGTCCGCGTGCCGAAGGAGGCGCCGGGGGCGGGCTTCACCGTGTCGTTGATGGACGTCGTCGAGGAGCACCTCGACCCCGACGTGCTGGGATTCGCGTCGGGAACGCCGTCCCGCCGGGGGCTGGTCCAGGGCTGGCAGCGGCTGGCCGACGGCTCCGACTGGGACCCCCTCAGCCTGCTCGTGGCGCTGGACATGGTGCCGCCGGCCTCGTTCGACCTGGGGCTGTCGGGGTGGGCGCCCACCATCCAGCTCACCGCCTACATCCGGCGTCTGCCCGCCCCGGGCCCCGTCCGGGTGCGCATGCAGGCGACCGACGTCGGCGGCCAACGCATGAACGAGGTCGTCGACGTGTGGGACGGCAAGGGCCGACTCGTGGCGCAGGGCACGCAGCTCGCCGCGGTGCGCACCCCCGACGCGTCCTGATCCTCGGGTTCTCTACACGGTTCTAGGGCCGACGCTAGAAAGCCCTCGAACACGCCAGAGCCGCGTCGGCGGGCTCGGCCTCCTTCGGGGCCGTCCGCGCCGACTCGACCTCGACCAGCGCCGACCGGACGGTGCGGTCCCGCGCGCCCGTGGAGACGGCGAACACGGCCTCCATCTCCCGGCCGTCCAGACGGGCCGGGAAGACCAGGAACCGCCAGCAGCCCTCCCGCCAGACGTCCAGCGGCGCCGCGCTGACGATGGCGTTCTCCCGACGCAGCCAGGCCTCGCTGCGGCGCAGCGTCCGCAGCGTCTCCTCCAGCGGAACGCGGCGGCGCTCGCACGGCGTCTCCGCGGGGGAGCGCAGCCGCAGCCGCTCCAGCAGCGCCGGCAGCTCGGGGGACAGCGCGGCGAACAGCGTCAGCTCCGCCGCGAGCACCAGGCCCGCGGGCGCGGCGATGCCGCGCAGCACGTCCAGGCCGGCCTGCGGGGCGTCCAGGGCGACGACGGCGGCGAGGGTGCACAGGCCCGCCCGCAGCACGCCGCGCCGCCCCACGGGCTCGCCGCTCAGGCCGCCGAAACAGCCGCAGCCCCGCTCGTCGCCGCGTGCGCGCAGCTCGGCGACCACCCAGGTGGCGGCGCCGAACGTCACCACGGCGGCCAGCCGGACCGCCGGATGCGGGGACAGCAGCAGGGCCAGCCCGAGGCCGCCCTCGAAGACCCCGAGCCCGAGGGCGGCCTGGCGGTTGTTCCGCGGCCAGAGCGTCCGGCTCGCCCGGTCGTCGGGTGCGGCGGCCACCGCGACGCCGCCGGAGCGGCCGGACGCGGCGGACGCCGGCCGCACGGTCAGCTTCGCCAGGCTCGCCGTCAGCAGCACCAGCGTGAGCAGCAGCACCTGCGTGTTCTCGACGACGTGCACCATCGTTCACCCCTCCACGCCGGGCGCGGCGGCGCCGCGGACCGGTGCGGACGCGTGGCGCACGGTCGCGTTGAAGCACCCGGCCTCCAGGTCGCCGCCGAGCCCGACGAAACCGACCGGCGCGAGCTCGACGAGGCGTCCGCGCGGCGACGGGCCGCAGATCACGCAGCGGTCGCAGTACCGGGCCGCGACGCACCCGCACTCGGTCACGGCGAAGGTGGCGACGCGGCGGGTGCAGTCGTTGCGGACGGTCAGCTCGCTGCCCAGCGAGACGTACGGCAGCGGCGTGCATCCGCCCACCGTTTCCGGGCAGCCGCCCGCGTCGCCCTCCGGGTCGACGGCGGGGTAGGCGAGCCCGGCGTCCGCCGACTCCCCCGCGCCGAACCAGGTCGCCGTTCCGTGCAGCTCGTCCGGCACGGGCGCGGACGCCTCGGGGACGGGCGGCCGGTCGGCCCGGTGGGCGGGCTGCGCGCTGCCCGGGGAGAACGCGTGCGGGCCTCCGGGGAGCGGACGCACAGGACGTCGATCAGGTGGCCGGGCTCCAGCCGGGGATGGCGCACCAGCACCCGGCCGAGGACGTGCGGCGGGATCACCACATGGGCCCGGCCGCGATGCGGGCCCATGTCCACCTCCACGGCGTCCCGGCGGCACGTCAGGATCGTTCCGGTCACCCGGAGGATGTCGACCCAGATCCGGTCGGCGCCGAGGCCGTCGGCCGCCGGCCGGACGACGGCGTGGCGGCCCGGCCGCAGCGCCTCGGGGTCCTCGCGTCCGGCGCGCCGCACCGAGGTCGCCGGCGTCATCGGCACGCGCACCTCGCCGCCGTCCGCGTCCAGCACGAGCAGGTGCGGGCTGGCGTCCAGGACGGTGCCGGCCACGGCGCGCAGCGGACCGCCGCCGGACGGTGCGGCGACCTCGCCTGGGGACGCGCCCAGCACGGCGTCGCGGTGGCGGCGGCGCCGGGCGGCACGGCGGTGGGACGGGGACATGCGGCACTCCGACAACGATCGTGGGCGACGGCCGTCGCGGTACGGAACGGCGAGTCAAGCGTCACGCACCGCGATCCGACTGTCGACGGATTTGTCACGACACGTCGCTGAGGGGTTGTGATTTGTCACTCTGGAGGGGAGAATCACACCCCAGGTTGACCCGAATATGCCGTTTTTGTGGGACCGGAATTACGATCTTCGTGCGATCGTCGAGAGCATCGGGGGTTTCCCCGATCAAGATCCCTCAATGGTACGGCTCGGCTGACACCCTCCAACCCCTGGTTCGGTGGCGATGTGAACGCAACGCGGCACGAGGAGTTCCGCGAATACGTCGCGGCGCGCGGGCCCGTCCTGCTGCGCATGGCGATGCAGCTGACCGGCGAACGCGCCGAGGCCGAGGACCTGCTGCAGGCCGCGTTGGCCAAGACGTACCTGGCCTGGGACCGCATCAACGACCGGTCCGCCGTCGACGGCTACGTGCGCCGCGCCATGGTCAACACGCAGATCTCCTGGTGGCGGCGCCGCAAGCTGGAGGTCTACCCGACCGACGAGCTGCCCGACCGGCCCGTGGACGACCACAGCCAGCGCAGCGAGCTGCACGACGCCCTGGGGCGCGCCCTGGAGCGCCTGCCCGCCCGCCAGCGCCTGGCGGTCATGCTCCGCTACTACGAGGACATGTCCGAGAACGAGATCGCCGAAGTGCTCGGCGTCAGCGTTGGAACGGTCAAGAGCACCGTTTCCCGCGCCATGGCCAAGCTCCGCGACGACGCGGGCCTCGGCGACCAGTTCCCCGGCATTCCCTCGTCCGACTATTGACGATCTTTACAGTGCGATCCGCGTCCCGGAAAACCGGACGTGCCGCGTTCCCGGCCGCCGCAAAGGCGCACAAAGCTCAGAAATCACATCTCCCTCACAAGAACCAGAGCGCCGGCGGGACCGCACCGCGCCCCGCTCGTCTCTCGCCGTCCGTGCCGCGCCGAGGGAGGGGGCCGCAGCGGACTCGGCGAACCGACGCCCCCGTCCGAGACGCCCGCGCCAGCTCCAGTCGTGCTCGGCAGCGACGGCCAGGAGAACCGAGCCGTCCGCCGGGCTCCCCCACGCCGTCTCCCTCACCTGACGACGACGTGCCCGCCGAGCCGCTGCCCGCCACCGGCGCCGCCTGCGGGATCGACCTGGGCGTCGCCTCCCTGGTCACCACCAGCGACGGCGGCCGTGTCGCCAACCCCCGCTACAGGAACGCGATCGCCGACCGTCTGGCGGACGCCCAGCGCGACCTGGCCCGCAAAAGGCGCGGCTCGGCGCGGCGGCGCAAGGCGGCCGCCCGCGTCGCCGCGCCGCATGCCAAGGTCCGACGCCGGCGCCTCGACCACGCGGGTTGAGGCTGGGCGGCGGGCGCGATCCCCGTCGCCGCATCCAGGGGGGCGGGCAACGCCGCCGGGACGTCCCGCCGCAGCCGGTCTCGGCGGCCCGCGGACGCCGCCCCGACCTCCGGTGCACGAAAGAGGAATTCGTGACAAGTGGTGACAATCACATCGGCACGCAAGAGAATCCGGTTCGAAGGCCGTCGAGCTGGAGGTGTGCCGTGTGGAGCACCATGCAGGACTTCCCGTTGACCATCGCGTCGATCATGCGTCACGGCACCGGCGTCTACGGTGACACGTCCGTGGCGACCTGGACGGGGGACGGGACGCGGCGCAGGACCTACGCCGAAGTCGGGGAACGGGCCGCGCGGCTGGCCAACGCGCTGCGCGGGCTCGGCGTTGACGGCGACCAGCGGGTCGCGACGTTCATGTGGAACAACACCGAGCATCTGGAGGCGTACCTGGCGGTGCCGTCCATGGGCGCCGTGCTGCACACGCTCAACATCCGGCTCTTCCCCGACCAGCTCGCCTACATCGCCGACCACGCCGAGGACCACGTCGTGATCGTCGACGGGTCGCTCGTGCCGCTGCTGGCGCCGGTGCTGCCGCGGATGAAGACCGTCAAGCACGTCGTGGTCGTGGGCGAGGCCGACACGGCGCCCCTGGCGGACGCCGGCAAGGACCTGCACGCGTACGAGGACCTGCTGGCCGCCGCCGACCCCGCGTTCGACTGGCCGGAGATCGACGAACGCTCGGCGGCCGCCATGTGCTACACCAGCGGCACCACCGGCAACCCCAAGGGCGTCGTCTACTCGCACCGTTCGGCGTACCTGCACTCGATGGCGGTCTGCACGGCCAACGCGATCGGCCTGAGCGCGGACGACCGGGTGCTGCCGGTCGTGCCGATGTTCCACGCCAACGCGTGGGGGCTGCCCTACGCGGCGCTCATGGCGGGCTCGGCCCTGATCATGCCGGACCGGTTCCTGCAGGCCGAACCGCTCGTCCGGATCATCGAGACGGAGCGTCCCACGGTCGCGGGCGCGGTCCCGACGATCTGGAACGACGTGCTGCGGCACGCGCGCGAGAACGGCGGCGACCTCGGGTCGCTGCGGCTGGTGCCGTGCGGCGGCTCGGCGGTGCCCGAAGCGCTGATGCGCGGCTACGACGAGGTCGGCGTGCGGATCGTCCAGGCGTGGGGGATGACCGAGACGTCCCCGGTGGCGACGGTCGCGCACCCGCCCGTCACGGCCGAGGGCGACGAGGCGTGGCGTTACCGCCTCACGCAGGGCCGCATCCTGGCCGGGCTGGAAGTCCGCATCGTCGGCGACGGCGACGTGGTGCTGCCGAACGACGGCACGTCGGTCGGCGAGGTGGAGATCCGCGGACCGTGGGTCACCGGCGCCTACTACCGCGACGAGGACCCGGGCCGCTTCCACGACGGCTGGCTGCGCACCGGCGACGTCGGCACCTTCTCCAAGGACGGCTACCTGGTGCTGACCGACCGCGCCAAGGACGTGATCAAGTCGGGCGGGGAGTGGATCTCCTCGGTGGAGCTGGAGAACCGGCTCATGGCCCATCCCGACGTCGTGGAGGCCGCCGTGGTGGGCGTGCCCGACGACCGCTGGCAGGAGCGGCCGCTGGCCTCGGTGGTCCTCCGCGAGGGCGCCGCGGTCACCGCCCAGGAGCTCCGAGAGTTCTTGGCGGGGAGCGTCCCCCGCTGGCAGCTTCCGGAGCGGTGGACGTTCATCGCCGAGGTCCCCAAGACCTCCGTCGGCAAGTTCGACAAGAAGGTGCTGCGAAGGCGCTACGCCGAGGGCGAACTCGACGTCGTGCGCGCCGACTGACACTCGTCTCGACAGTCGCCTTGACGGTGTCTGACCGGTTTCGCGGCGTGGATACCGTGCGGTATTCGAATACCGCGGGTTCCACGGTTCTCACCTCTGGGTCATCCTTCTGCCCATTTCGCGGGATCATGTGGTGCAGATGGGGCGGTGGGGTGTATTCAGAGTGGGCCGATTGTCCAGATGGCTCCGCTGGGGCCGGACTCCCATGCGGATGCGGGGAGCGCTCATGCCCAGATGGTCCTCGTTCGACGGCGCCGCCGACCGCACGTTGGTGCAGGGCATTAACAGCGGCGACGGGACCTCCCTGGCCGCGCTCTACGATGCGTACTCCGAGCGCCTTTACGATTACTGCGTGTCGATGACGGGCGAATATAAAACGGCCGTCGACATTGTGCACGACACGTTCATCGACGCCTGGCGCCGCGCGCCGCGCATGCGCGACCACACGCGGCTGCGCGCCTGGCTGTACGGGGCGGCGCGACGCCGCTGCCTGCAGCGTGGACGCACCCGGAACCTGCACTGGGAGCAGGACGCCGATTTCGCCGACCTCCTCCGGGGCGGCGGCGCCTCCCGCGACGCGGACCCGCGCGCCGACGGGACCGCCGCGGCGGACGCCGCCGCGCCGCCGGACGAGGCCGCGCCGGACGCCGCCGAGCTGTCCGAGCTGCTCGAACGCTCGCTGGCCCGCCTGGACCCGTACGACCAGGAGATGCTCCTGCTCAGCGTGCGGCACGGCCTCGACTCCGCCGAGATCGGCGCCGCGATGGGGCTGTCGGCGCGGCGCGCCGCCGCGCGGACCGCGCGGGCGCACGCCCGCCTGCGCACCGCCTACGAGGACGAGCAGGCCATGCTGGCGCGCCGCTGCCCGGCCGCCCACCACCAGTCCGACGCCGCCGAGGACACCGGACCGCCCCACCGCGCCCGCGCCGCCGCGACCGAACGGCGGAGCGGGCGGTCGCGGCGCCCCGCCGGCGTCCTCACCGCGCGGCGTCCTCACCGCGCCGCGGACGCCGCCGCGTCCGGCGTCTCCGTGACGCCCGCTCCCGACGCCCCGCCGGGCGATCGGAACCTCAGCGGCGACGACGAGCGGCAGCACGACGACTGCCCGAGGTGCCGGAGCCGCCGCCGGGTGAAGGCCGCGGCGCTGCTCGTCCACGCGCCGTCCCCGGTGCTGCCCGCGGCGCTGCGGCACCGCATCATGCACACCGCCACCGACCCCGAACTGGCCGGGTACCGGACCGACATCGCCGCGCGCGGCGGCCCCCTGACCCCCGACGGCATGCCCAACCAGCCCGACGTGCCGTCGCCGTACACCCGCCGGTGGCTGTTCTCGGGGGGCGGCATGGCGGGCGCCCTGGTCGCCGCGCTGGTGGCGGCCCTGCTGATCGGCCCCGGGCTGCCCCCGTCCACGATCTCCTGGCCGCCGTTCCGGACCCACCCGCAGCCCGCCGTCACGCCCGACCGGCCGACGCATCGGCCGGACGGCAACGGCGGCACCGACGCGCGCCCGCCGCTCGCTCAGGCGCCCGGCGGCCCGGGCGTCCCGCCCGGGGTGTCGCCCCGGCCGGGCGGAGACCGCCCGACGCCGTCGCCGTCGTCGCCGGTGTCGCCGTCGCCGAGCCCGCCGACGACGCCGCCCGTGCCCCCGTCCCGGCCCGGCGTGCCGACCGTGGTGCCCGCCAAGGTGGAGCTGTACGGCACCAAGACCGCCCAGGTGCGGCTGACCGCCGAGAACGGTCCCATGGTGTGGAGCTCGAGCGCGTCCACCGACAAGATCACCGTCTCCCCCGCCAACGGCACCCTCCAGGACGGCGACTCGGTCGACGTGACGATCACCCTCCACACCTCGTTCCTGAACCCGCCGGGCGAAGGCTCCGTCGTCTTCTCCGCCGACAAGGGCACCAGCAGCCAGCTGAGCGTCGTCTGGGGCTTCTACTTCATCTGACGGCCCGGACCACGTCCGCCCGACGCCGCACGCGGCGGCCGCGATCCGCCGTCCCACCGCGTCGACCTGTCCTGCCCGCCGCGCTCCGGACCCAAGCCCGTGCCGTCCCGCCCGCCACGGCCGCCGAAACCTTGCGGCAGGAGGGACGCCACGCAGTCATGCGCGCCGTGAGCAGCCGCTTGCGGCGATGTCCAAGGCCGCCCGCCAAACAGTTCGCACAGCCCCACGTCCAGACCCGAAACGCTCCCGCGTTCCACGCGCGAGCGGCCTGACCGCGCCGACCATGCGCGGACGCTGAGAGCCCGGCTCACATCCTCCCCGCATGCCGCCGATCCCGACGCCGTTCTCAGCGCCGCACAACGCCGAATGAGGCGGTATGAAAGAGTTGGTGGCCTTGGTGTCTCCGTCGAAGGATCATCCGAGGTGGGCAAGGAACTGCGCGTCACACGCCGCAACGCACGCTTCCAGCAGTGGCAGGCCCTGCTGACGAACCGCACCAAGCGGCAGCGGGCGGGCGAGTTCATCGTGCAGGGCGTCCGTCCCATCACCCTCGCCGTCGAGCACGGGTGGACGATCCGCGCCCTGATCTACGACGACGCGCGCGAGCTGTCGACGTGGGCGACGGGCATTCTCGACCGCGCGCCCGAGGCGCAGCGCGTCGCCATGGCCCCCGACCTGCTCGCCGAGCTCGGCGGCAAGTCCGAGGACGTGCCCGAGCTGCTGGCCGTGGTCGCCCTCCCGCCGGACGACCTGACCCGCATCGCGCCGACCCCGTCCTTCCTCGCGGTCGCGTTCGACCGGCCGACCAGCCCCGGCAACATCGGCACGCTCATCCGCTCGGCCGACGCGTTCGGCGCCCACGGCGTGATCATCAACGGGCACGCGGCCGACCCCTACGACCCCAAGGCCGTCCGGGCGTCCACAGGATCGCTGTTCGCGGTGCCGACCGTCCGGGCCCGTTCCCACCGCGAGGTCATGCGCCGGGTGGACGAGCTGCGCGCGGACGGCCTGCCGATCACCGTCGTCGGCACCGACGAGAAGGGCGAGGTCGACATCACCGAGCAGGACCTCACGGGCCCCGTCCTGCTGGTGGTCGGCAACGAGACCGGCGGGCTGAGCGCCGGCTGGCGCGAGTCCTGCGACGTGATGGTCCGCATTCCGATCACCGGCTCGGCCAGCTCCCTCAACGCCGCGTCCGCCGCCACCGTCGCCCTCTACGAAACCGCCCGCCAACGCGCCTGACCGCGCACCCACGGCCGACACCGCTTGCGCGCCGTTGGTCAGCCCGGCCGCACCACCAGCGTGCCCAGCGCATCTCATGCCGCGCTTCGCCGCTCCTGTTCCTCGCGGCCGGACTGCTCGGCGGCGGCGACCTCGGCGCGGGGTGTCGAGGAACTCCTCGGTGGGCTCGTCGTCGAGCAGGTAGGCCATGTTCAGCACGGGCATACCGGTGTGGCCGGACAGCCGCTGGTCCCGCGGGGTGCCGGCGTGAGGCGCGCGCGTACCGGGTGAGCCGTTCGTGCACCGACTGGGCGTAGTCGCTGATGCGGCGGTGACAAGCGTGAGGTGCTCTTCAAAAGCGAAGCAGACCTGCGCACGGAGCTGGCGCAGGCGGTCGCGAGGCCCGAAGAGATGGCGGGCTCTGGAGGAGAACGGCCCGTTCTTCGAACCCAGTGGAAGGTCATCGCGGCCACCCCAGCACATGCGCGAAACGCGAACTGGCGAGGACGTGGCCGACGTGCTTCAGGCAACGGGTTGGCCGCCCTGGCCGCACGATCCGACGAGCACGCGCCTCACGCCTGGGGCCGACGAGGCCCGGACGCGAATCTCCTCTCCGTCAAGCTCTCGACGATCTACGCGCTCGCCACGGCCGGGAGCCGTGACCGCTGGAGCGCGCCTCGAACCCATCGGCACAAGCCACGTACAAGAACTGCGGCCGCTCCCCGAGCGCAACGAAAACGCCTCCGTTGAGAGCGTTCACCCTCGACGGAGGCGCTGTAACCGCGGAGGATCGGGGATTTGAACCCCGGATGGGCGGAAAGCCCAAACCGCATTAGCAGTGCGGCGCCATAGACCGGACTAGGCGAATCCTCCAAGCAAGGCACAGGCTACCGGTTGGCGAACCAACCGGCAAAGGGCCTGGGCCAAGCACCAGCATAGCCGCATCCGAGCGGTGCGTCGGCGCCCGTCCCCCACCGTCCGACGGGAGACGGGCGCATCCGCTCAGAGCCGGAAGCCGATGTTGGCGAACCCGCACGCCTTGCCGAGGTCCTGCGCGTTCTTCATCATCGCGCTGGTGTCCGGCCGGGTGGTGGAGGACAGGTTGCCGGAGCTGAGGTTGCGCAGCATGGTCGCCGTGTTCTCCAGGTCCCCGGCGAACCGGGTCGCGGCCGACTCCACGTCGCCGCCGGCCTTCTGCCCCTCGGCCCGGATCTTCGCCGCGGCGTCGGACCACTTCTGGGCGGTCTCCGCGCCCCCCGTCGTGAGCGCCGCCGACCCGCCGGCGGTCAGCGACCGCAGTTCGCTCTCGATGTTGTCGCAGGCGGCCTTCTTCTCCCCGCCGATCAGGCCGCAGGCGGTGGTGGAGAGCAGCGCGCCGCCGACGACCAGGACGCCGGCGAGCTTGGCGGCTGACATGCGCATGAGAAGTACTCCTTTGAGAGGGGGTTGACCCGCGGGCCCCCGTGACCGCGCGGGCCTCTGTGTCTCGGCTCCCTCTTTGGCGCACCGCCCGTCCGCACGGTTCCACGCCCCCGAAGCCCTGACTCCGGGAATCGATTCGCGGACCGCCCCCATCAACCGGTACAGTTATCTCCGGCCGGCAGCCGTAGCTCAATGGATAGAGCATCTGACTACGGATCAGAAGGTTGGGGGTTCGAATCCCTCCGGCTGCGCCACAGGTCAGAGGCCCCTTGCGATCACCGCAAGGGGCCTTTGCGTTGACGGCTTCACTCCCAGCGGGGGCGCCTGTGCGGCCTCATCCGGCCAGGTGTGCGGCCGCTTGCGGCCACAACGCTCCGGCCGCAAGCAGTGATCAAGGCTCTTGTCGTGACCTTGTGAAGGACACGGTGGGATGTTCGCCGGGAGGCGCCGAGCAGGTCGGCCCCGGCTCCCGGCGCGCGTTTCACGATCACCGGCTCCCAGCCGCCCTGGCGCAGGCGGACCGTGGTGCGAGCCCGCGGTCCGATGACCCCGCCGCGCAGCAGCCGGTGCCCGGTGACCTCGGCGCGGAGGCGCGGGAGCTGCCTGCGGACGTGGCCGAGCGGGCGGCGTCGTCGCACGTGGCGCAGAGGGCGGTGACGAGGTTGTAGAGGCGTTCCGGTTTCAATATTGCGGGTAACCGATGGGATCTGCTCGGTCCTGCTTGATGGACGAACACGTCTTCGGTGAGGCTCCCACTCCGGACGGGCGGGGGCGGGCAGGGAAGATGCGGGAGAAGCGCGGCTACGCCGCTTCAGTAGGGAGAGTGATCAAGCACAGGCCCTCGTGCTCGGCGATGTCCTCGGTGCTGAGGGGACGGTGGCTGAGGCGCCGACCGTGAGTCAGGAGCCATCGGTGGGGCGGCGCCGTTCGCTTCGCCGGTGCGGTGACGATTCCTCCTCGTGGCGACGTCATCGTTGCGGGAGAGCATGATCACGTCGCTCAGCCTGTTTCTCGATGCGTCGGCTTCAGTGTCGCGGTTCCATCCACTCGGTCAGCTCTTGCGGCGTGACCGTCTGCCGAGTGCACGCTTCTTGATCTCTCCGGGGCGCGATCCGCGTCTCGGCGGTGGGCTCGTGTGCCTGTTGCCGGCAGCGTGCCTGCGGTGTGGGGCGATCGCTGGTGCGCGGCGGGGTTACGGCGTGGTGGTCGGCTGTTGATCGTCGAGGGGGATCGGTGCCCTGCCCGCGACGGTGTCGAGCAGGTGGGTGAGCAGGCGGCGGTCGTCCTCCTGCAGGCGCTCGGTGGAGGGCGCGAGCGCCACGCGGACCTCTTCTAGGAGCCGTTCAGCGAGTTCGCGGCCCTGCTCCGTGAGGGACACGTCGACCACCCTGCGGTCCTCCGGTGACCTGCCGCGCGCCACGAGGCCGCGACGTTCGGCGCGTTCGACCAGGCCGGACAGCGTGGACTTGTCGAGCCCCAGGAGCGCCGCAAGGTCTGTCATGCGCGCCCGGCGGTCGCGCAGGAAGCCGAGCAGCCGCAGCTGTGTGAGGGACAAGTCGTGCTCCGCGGCGACGCGGGTGAGCACGGTCGTCACTCGGAAGGACATACGGACGAGGGCGTCCTCGAGCGTGCCGTCGTCGGGACTCATGCGGCGATCCTACTTGACATGGTTTGCAGTACCAACCATCCTGTGGGTTGTTGGTAATACAAACTAATCGGAAGGAGCCATCATGCGCGCAGCCGTGTTCACCGCCTTCGACGCCCCGCCGCAGTACGGCGAGTACGCCGACCCGATCCCCCAGGGAGGGGACGGGATGGTCGTGGACGTCCTCGCGGCCCCTCTGCACCGCTTGACCAAGGGCCGGGCCAGCGGCCGGCACTACAGCAGCAGCGGCACGCTCCCGCTCGTCCCCGGCGTCGACGGCGTCGTGCGCGACCCGGAGGGCAACCTCAGGTACGCGGTCGTGGACGACGGCGCCCTGGGCACGTTCGCCGAGAAGACCGTGATCGACCCCAGGCGCAGCGTGCTGCTGCCGGACGGCGTCGACCCCGTGCGCATCGCCGCCGCGATGAACCCGGCCATGTCCTCCTGGCTCGCGCTGCGCCGCCGCATCGAGTTCCGCGAGGGGCAGAGCGTCCTCGTGCTCGGCGCCACGGGCAGCGCCGGACGCATGGCGGTGCAGATCGCCAAGCGGTTCGGCGCCGCACGCGTGATCGCCGCCGGACGCGACGCCTCCCGGCTCGCCGCGCTGCGCGAGCTGGGCGCGGACGAGACGGTGACGTTCGACCAGGCCGACCGCGCCGCCGACGTCGACGTCGTCATCGACTACGTGTGGGGGGAACCGTCCGCGCTCGCGATGACAGCGATGGTCAAGGCCCGTCGCGACCGCGGCGCCCCGCTGGAGTGGGTGCAGATCGGGTCGGTCGCCGGCGAGACGAGTCCGTTCCCCGCGGCGCTGCTGCGCGCGGCCAGGCTGCAGATCTGCGGCAGCGGCATCGGCTCGGTGTCGCCCCTGGACATCCTCGAGGAGCTGCCGGAACTCGCCGCCGCGGTGCACGCCGGCGAGATCGACGTGCAGGCGCGTCCCGTCCCCCTGACCGATGTCACCGAGACGTGGAACGCGGAGACCGACGACCGCATCGTCTACGTCCCGTGAACACCGTCCCCGGTCTCGATACGCACTGAGGAGAGACATGACCGTCAACGACAGCAAGCGCTGCCTCGTCGTCGGCCTCGGCATCAGCGGCATCGCCACCGCGGTCCGCCTGCGCCAGATCGGGTGGGAGCCGGTGATCGTGGAGCGGGCGCCGGGTCGCCGGACGGGCGGCTACTTCATCGTCCTGTTCGGCGCCGGCCGGGCCGCCGCGCGACGGCTCGGCTTCGCCGACGCCATCCCGGACCGGACGGTGCCGGGCGGCAGGACCTACATCGTCAACCGGAACGGCGACCGCAAGCCCGGTCTCAGCTTCGGGGACATCCCCGGGGCCCCGCCGATGATGCTGCGCGGCGACGTCGAGCAGGCCGCGTTCAGCGCGCTCCCCGACGACGTCGAGATCCGCTATGCGACGCGACCCGTCAAGATCGAACAGGACGAGTCCGGCGCGTACGTCACCCTCGAGCACGGCGGCACGACCGCCACCGAGCGGTTCGACCTCGTCGTGGGCGCCGACGGCCTGCGGTCGACGGTGCGGCGGCTCGTGTTCGGCCCGGACGGGGCGCACCTCCACCGGCTCGGCTTCATGATCGCGGCGCTGGCGCTGCCGCGTCCGCTCGACGGCGTGTCGCCGCGCGACGGCATCAGCCTGTTCGAGCCGGGCCGCGCGATGTGGCTCTTCTCGTTCGCCGACCGGCCCCAGAGCCTGCTGTTCTCTTACCGGGTGGACGACGTCGACGAGCAGTTCACGGGGCGGCCCGCGGAGCGGGTCCGCGCCGCGTTCGGGCCGGAGCCGACGGGGCCGCTGCTCGGACAGGCGCTGGAGGCCCTCGACCTCGCCGACGAGTTCCTGTTCGACACCGTGGAGCAGGTGCGGATGGACTCCTGGTCCCGCGGGCGGGTCGTCCTCGTCGGGGACTCAGCATGGTGCGCCACCCTCTACAGCGGCATGGGCGCCTCCGCCGGGCTCGCCGGAGCCGACCTGCTCGGCAGCATGCTCCAGCGCCACCCCGACGACATCCCCCGGGCACTGCGTTTCTGGGAGGCGCAGTTGCGCCCGCACATCACCGCCTACCAGGAGTCGGGTGTCGAAAGACGCACGTTCTTCACACCCGACAACCACCTGCAGATCGCGGCCCGTTCGATGATCGCCCGCGGGGTCCGGCTCCCGGTGATCGGCAGCGCCCTGAACTTCACGCAGAACCGCGCCAAGATCACCAAGGAGCGGGAGCTCGACATCGCCGCGGCCGCCTGAACGCTTGTCGGGAAGGGGCCCGCTGGAAGGGGGAGGACTGCGCGGGCCCCTCGCACGGCCGCCCGGCCCCGAGCCGGGCGGCCGTCGCGCGCTCTGCGGCTGCGGGACGACCGGGACCGTGGCCGCGATGGACAGTTCCGACTGATCGTGGCCTGGGCGGAGAGTTTGTCGCGGCTCGGTCGCCGCGCGCCTGCGCGCCCGGTCGCGCGGACGTGCCGACTGCGGCGATCGGTTGGATGACTAGCCTGGTGGGTGTCTCGCCCGCGCCGTCTGCATGACGTCCTTCCAGTCTCAGGGGCTCGGTTCAGGCCGGGCGGTACGCGGAAGACGAGGACGGACGCCGTGACGACGAGGACGAAGACGAGGACAAGGTTGTCCACCGTGAAGGGCCTGCTGCCGTGAGGGCACCGCTGTATCAGCTGAAGGCGGAGTTCTTCAAGACGCTGGGGCATCCGGCCAGGATCCGGGTGCTGGAACTGCTCAGCGAGCGCGACCACGCGGTCTCGGAGATGCTGCCCGAGGTCGGCATCGAGCCCGCGCACCTGTCCCAGCAGCTCGCGGTCCTGCGGCGGGCGGGGCTCGTGGTCTCGCGCAAGGAGGGCTCGTCGGTCATCTATTCGCTGACCAGCCCGCACGTCGCCGAGCTGCTGAGCGTGGCGCGCGCCATCCTGACCGGGGTCCTGTCGGGGCAGGCGGAGCTGCTGGACGATCTGCGCGCGGCCGGCGAACCCGCGGAGGCGACTCGCAAAGACCGCTGACGGCCCGCGAGCACTGGCGGCGGCCCGCGCCCGCAGCTCCTTTTGACGTCCTTCCGCCATGGTCGGGGCGTCGTCGCTGAACCTGCGCGGGCGACCAAGCCGCGCGAGTGAGCGAGCGAGCATCCGTCCCAGGCCCGGCTGGCGAGTTTGCGGAGGCGGCTCGTAAACATCGCTGGCGGCCTGTCTCTGTCGGCGCCGCTGCCCTTGGCGGCGGAGGCGGCCTTGCCGCCACGCCCCCGGCCCCCATTCGCAGGAACGCCCCTGCCGCGACACCTCGCCTGGCTGCGGATCGACCTCGGCGTTAAGGCCTTGTGGACGACCAGCCGTGCGAGTGAGCGAGCTTCCGTTCGAGGCGTGTCTTGCGAGCCTGTGGAGGCGGTGCAAGGCTGACTGACGCCATGCACGCCGCCGCCTGCGCTCGGGCGAGGACCGATGACGCGGGCAAGCAACCGGGCGCCCCTCTCAGGTGCGGTTGGTGAGTCCGCCGAGGTAGTCCGCAAGGAGCGCTGACAGTCTGCGAGCACTGGCGGCGGCCCGCGCCGCTCGTTCGCGGCTGTTTCCGCTATGGCCGGGGCGTTGCGGCAAAGGCCCGCGCGGGTGACCAGCCGTGCGAGCGGGAGATTCGCCCTCCCAGGTTCGGCTTGCGAGCCTGCGGCGCCCGCTCGCAGGCCGCGAGCGCTGGCGGCGACGCGCGCCTGCCGCTCGTCTGCCCTTTCGTCACAGCCCAGGCTTCGGCGCCAAGCCTTGCGCGGGCGACCGGCCGCGTGAGTGGTTGAGCTTCCGTCCAGGTGCGCTCAGGCGTCCGCGAGGAGTGCTGGCGGCTCATCACTGAAGTGGGTGGGCCTGTCGGTGGCTTCGTGGGGGCTCGTTCGGGCGCTGGGCTGGTCCTTGGTGTGCTTCGACGTGAGCGTCTGGGTCCTCAGTGACGTCGTGTCCGGTTGGGACCTCAGGAGTTGCTAAAGTTCGCAATTGCGCACAACGCAAGGTGCATGCGGGTGCGGGCCTCCCCCGAAGATCACCACGAGGAACCTGGTGAAAGATCTGCTGCGCAAGATCCGCAAGACCGGTCGGGTCGCGGAGGACCCTCCCGAACGTCCCGCCGAGAGCGCCCCGGACGCCCTTCGCGAGCTGGGTGGGTCCGTGCAGCTGCGGCACGTGGACGCGGGGTCCTGCAACGGCTGCGAGGTGGAGATCGCGTCGGTGTTCGGGCCGGTGTACGACGCGGAGCGGTACGGCGCGCGTCTGGTGGCCTCGCCGCGGCACGCGGACGCGCTGGTGGTGACCGGCCCGGTGACCCGCAACATGGAGATGGCGCTGCGCCGCACCTACGAGGCGGTGCCCGCGCCGAAGGGCGTGATCGCGCTCGGTGACTGCGCCCGCAACTGCGGCGTTTTCGCGGGGGCGTACGGGGTCGTCGGCGCCGTGCGCGACGTGGTGCCGGTCGACGTGGAGGTGCCGGGCTGCCCGCCCGAGCCGGAGGCGATCGTGGCTGCGCTGCGGGGGCTCACCGGGCGATGACGAGCGTGACAGGCGCCGCGCTGTCGGCGTCCCTCGGAGCGAGCGTGCTCGCCGCGTCGGCGGGGGCGGTACTGCCGCGGCGAATCCGTCCGGTCGCGGCGGGGATCGGCACGGCGGCCGCCGGGGCGGCGGCCGTGGTCGCCGGGGTCGCGGCGATGACGGGACGGTCCTGGTCGGCGTGGCTTCCGGAGCTGCTCCCGCTGGCCGGGGTGCGTCTGGCGGTCGACCCGCTCGGCGGCCTGTTCATCGCCGTCACCGGTGCGGTGGCGGTGTGCGCGGCCGTGTACGGGGTCGGCTACGCGCGTCCGGCGGACGGCCACGGCGGGCACGGCCTGGACGGCCGGACGGTGCAGGCGGTTCTGCCTTTGTTCGTGGCGGCGATGCTCCTGGTGCCCGCCGCGGCGAGCGTGAGCACGTTCCTCGTGGCGTGGGAGCTGATGGCGCTGGCCTCGCTGCTGCTGGTGGTGGCCGAGCACCGGCACCGCGAGTCGGTGGGGCAGGCCGGGCTCTGGTACGCGGTGATGACGCACCTGGGCCTGGTGGCGATCCTGGCCGCGCTGGCGGGGCTGGCCGCGGCGGCGCACGGCGAGTCGTTCGATCGAATGCGCGCCGCGGCGGAGGGGATGTCCCCGGCGGTGCGCGGCGCGGTGTTCGTCGCCGCGTTCGCCGGGTTCGCGTCGAAGGCCGGGATCGTTCCGCTGCACGTGTGGCTGCCGCGCGCCCACCCGGAGGCGCCGAGCCACGTGTCGGCGCTGATGAGCGCCGCGATGGTGAACCTGGGCGTGTACGGGATCGTCCGGGTCGGGTTCGACCTGCTGGGCGGCGGGCCGAGGTGGTGGTGGCTGCTGGTGCTGGCGGCCGGGGCCGTGTCGGCGCTGTACGGCATCCTGCAGGCGGCGGTGGCGACCGACCTCAAGCGGCTGCTGGCCTATTCGACGTGCGAGAACATGGGGCTGGTGCTGGTCGGCCTCGGCGCCGGCGGGCTTCTGGTCACCGCCGACGCGCGGCCGCTGGCGGCGCTGGCGCTCACGGCAGCGCTGCTGCACGTGGTCAACCACTCCGCCTTCAAGACGCTGCTGTTCCTGGCGGCCGGGTCGGTGCTGCGCGCCACGGGCCTGCGCGACCTGGACGCGCTGGGCGGGCTGCGCACGCGCATGCCGGTCACGACGGCGATGTTCGCCGTCGGGGCGTTGGCGGCGTCGGCGTTGCCGCTGGGCAACGGCTTCGTCAGCGAGTGGCTGCTGCTGCAGAGCCTGATCGGTTCGCTCGGCGAGGGCGGGACGATCACGGCGGTGACCATGCCGGTGGCGGTAGGGGCGCTGGCCCTGTCGGCGGGTCTCGCGGTCGCCACGTTCGTCAAGGCGTTCGGCACCGGGTTCCTCGCCCGTCCGCGCACGCCGCAGGCGGAGGCGGCGGCGGAGAGCCCGGCGGCGATGGGCGTGGGCATGGGCGCGGCGGCGGCGTGCTGCGTGGCGCTCGCGCTGGTCCCCGCGTTCACCGTGCCCGGCCTGGCCCGGGCCGTCCAGGTGGTGCTGCCCGGCCAGGACGCGGTCGCCGGGCAGGTGACGCTGCGGCTGGCCGCGGCGTCCAGCACCATGTCGCCCCTGCTGATCGCCGTGGGCGTGGCGGTCGCCGCGGCGGCGCTGCTGGCGTTGCTGCGGTTCGCGACGACCTGGCGGGTGCGGCGGCGGGCCCGGCTGTGGGACTGCGGGATGGGGCCGATGACGGCCCGGATGGAGTACACGGCGACCTCGTTCGCCGAACCGCTGCAGCGGGTCTTCGACGACGTGCTGGCGCCGGAGACCGACGTGAACGTGACCCCGCTGGCCGAGTCGGCCTACCTGGTGGACAGCGTGTCGTACCGGGCGCGGGTGGGCGACCGGATCGAAAGCCGCCTGTACCGGCCGTTGATCGCGGCGGCGACGGCGGTCGGCGAGGCGGCGCGGCGGCTGGCCGACGGCAGCGTGCACCGCTACCTCGCCTACGGCTTCTTCACCTTCACCGGAGTGCTGATCGTGCTGGCGGTGACGCGATGAGCGGCTCGACGACCCTGGCCGGGACCGTGGGAGCGGCCGCGCAGGTGGTGCTGGTGGCGGCCGGCTCGCCCCTGCTGGTGGGCGTGATGCGGCAGGTCAGGGCCCGGCTGGAGGGCCGGGCGGGCGCGGGCGTGCTGCAGCCGTGGCGGGACCTGCGCAAGCTGCTGCGCAAGGAGGCGATCACCCCGCACGGCACCGGGCCGGTGTTCCGTGCGGCGCCGCTGGTGCTGGCGGCCACGGCGCTGGTGGCGGCCGGCGTCGTGCCGATCGCCACGACCGAGTCCCCGCTGGACGGCGCGGCGGACCTGTTCGCGGTCACCGCGCTGCTGGCGCTCGGCACGGTGGCGCTCGCGCTGGCCGCGCTGGACACCGCCACCGCGTTCGGCGGCATGGGCGCCAGCCGCGAGATGACCGTGCTGGCGCTGGTCGAGCCCACCATCCTCATGTCGGTGTTCGCGCTGTCGGTGCCGGTCGGCTCGACCAACCTCGGCGCGATCGTGAACTCGACGCTGCACGAGCCGCAGCGGGTGGTCTCGCCGGTGAGCCTGCTGGCGGCGGTGGCGCTGGCCGTCGTGGTGATCGCCGAGACCGGGCGGATCCCGGTGGACAACCCCGCGACGCACCTGGAGCTGACGATGATCCACGAGGCGATGGTGCTGGAGTACGCGGGGCCGGACCTGGCGCTTGTGGAGTGGGCGTCGGCCATGCGGCTGACCGTTCTGCTCGGCCTGGTCGCCAACCTGTTCGCGCCGTGGGGCATCGCCGGGGCGGACTCGGGGTGGGTGGCGCTGGCGGCGCTGCCGCTCGCGCTGGCGGCGTTCGCCGCCAAGGTCACCCTGCTCGGCGGCGCGCTCGCGGCCGGCGAGGTGTTCATGGCCAAGCTGCGCATGTTCCGCGTGCCCGAGCTGCTGGCCGGGTCGTTCGTCCTGGCGCTGCTGGCCGTCGCCGCGTCCTTCTTCCTGGCGTGAAGGCGAGCTGGATCATGAGTGACGTCACCTACGTGCGGCTGCTCGACCTGGCCTGCGGCGTGTTCCTGCTCGCCGCGGTGCTGGTGCTGTGGCGGCGCGACCTGGCGGCGATCGTGCGGCTGTTCGCGCTGCAGGGCGCCGCGCTCGCCGCGCTGGTCACCGTGCTCGGCGTGCACGAGGGCCTGGACGGGGACGGCGCCGAACTGGTCGCGCTGGCCGTCGGCATCGCGGTGCTGCGCGCCGTGGTGCTGCCCCGGCTGCTGCGCCGCGCCGTCGCCGACGGCGGCGAGGCCAGGGAGACCGAGCCGCTGGTCAACGTGGCGGCGTCCCTGGTGGTCGCGGCCGGGCTGGCGCTGCTGAGCTACGCGGTGACGCGTCCGGTGGTGGCGCTGGAGCCCTCGCCCGCCGTGCACGCCGTGCCGGTGGCGCTCACCGTGGTGCTCATCGGCTTCTTCGTGCTGGTCTCCCGCCGCCGCGCCCTGTCGCAGGTGGTCGGGTTCCTGCTGGTGGACAACGGCATCACGGCGGTGGCGTTCCTCACCACGTCCGGCGTGCCGCTCATCGTGGAGCTGGGCGTCTCGCTGGACGTGCTGCTGGCCGTGCTGGTGCTGCAGGTGCTGACCGCGCGCATGCGGGCCGCGTTCGGCGGCACCGACCTGGACGACCTTCGGGAGCTGCGGGACTGATGACCACGACGGCACTGCTGATCGCCCCGGTGGGGCTGCCGCTGCTGGCCGCCGCGTCCCACGCCGTGTACGGGTGGCGGCCCCGCAGCACCGCGTGGTCCGGCGCGGCCGCGGCGGCCGGGCTGCTGGCGTGCGGCGTCGCCCTGGCCGCGGCGGCGGTGGACGGGCCGCGCACCGGCCTGGGCGGGCTGCTGCGGGCGGACGCGCTCAGCGCGTACATGCTGATCGTGGTCGGGGCGGTGGCGCTGCCCGCGATGCTGGCGAGCCCCGCCTACCTCGCCGCCGAGCAGGCCGCGGGGCACGCCGGCCCGGCGGACCTGCGCCGCTACGGCGTCCTCACCCAGGCGTTCGTGGCCGCGATGGCGCTGGCGGTGCTGGCCGCCAGCCTGGGCGTGCTGTGGGTGGCGGTCGAGGCCACCACGATCTGCACGGCGTTCCTGGTCGGGCACCGCCGGACGCGCCACGCCACCGAGGCGGCGTGGAAGTACGTGGTGATCTGCTCGGCGGGCATCGCGCTGGCGTTCCTCGGCATCGTGCTGCTGAACTTCGCCGCCCGCCACGCGCACGTGCCGTCCTCGGACGCCCTGGACTGGGCCGTGCTCGCCCAGGACGCCGCCGCCCTCGACGTCGACGTGACCCGCGTCGCCGTCGCCCTGCTGGTCCTCGGGTTCGGCACCAAGGCGGGCCTCGCCCCGCTGCACGCCTGGCTCCCCGACGCGCACAGCCAGGCCCCGGCGCCGGTGTCGGCGCTGATGTCCGGGGTGCTGCTGTCGGTCGCGTTCTACGCCGTCCTGCGGGTCAAGGCCATCGCCGACGCGGCGCTGGGCGCCGGCTTCACCCGCACGCTGCTCACGGCCGTCGCGCTGGCCTCGCTGGCCGTGGCGGCGGCGCTGCTGCTGCGGCAGCGCGACTACAAGCGGATGCTCGCCTACTCCAGCATCGAGCACATGGGGCTGATCGCCCTCGGCGCCGCTATCGGCACCTCGCTGGCGGTGACGGCCGTCCTGCTGCACATCCTCGGCCACGGGCTGGCCAAGTCGGCCGCCTTCCTGGCGTCCGGCCACATCCAGCAGGCGACCGGCTCGACCCGCGTCGACGCGGTGCGCGGCCTGCTCGCCCGCGTCCCGCTGACGGCGGGGGTCTTCGGCGCGGCCCTGGCGGCGCTGCTGGGCTTCCCGCCGTTCAGCCTGTTCGCCAGCGAACTGGGCGTGTTCCGGGCGGGCTTCGCCGCCGGGATGGGATGGGCGGTGACCGCCGCGCTGCTCCTCATGCTGGTGATCGTGGCCGCCGTCGCCGCCCGCGCCGGCCGGATGCTGCTCGGCGCGCCCCGGCCCGGGCCCGGCGCCGCCGCGCTCGTCGACGGCGCCCGGCTCCCCCGCTCCGCCGCGCTCGCGCTCGTCGCGGCGCCGGCGGCCTGCGCGGCCCTCGGCGCGACCGCCTGGCCGCTGCACACCCTGCTCGACACCGCCGCAGCCGTCATCGGAGCACAGCCGTGACCACCGAGCCCACGCACCAGGACCCGGCCGCGCGCACCGTCGCCGACGTCGCGCCCGCGGAGCTGCCGGACCGCGTCGCCGCGCTGCTCGCCGAGCACCACCGGCCCGCGCTGGTCGCGGCCCACCAGGATCCCGACGCGCTGCGCGTGGTGTACCTGTTCACCGCGGCGTCCCCGGACCGCCGCACCGAGCTGCACGTGCGGCTGGACCCGGACGACCCGGTGCTGCCGAGCCTGGCCGCCCTCAGCTTC
This sequence comes from Actinomadura viridilutea, assembly GCA_003001795.1. Lineage (GTDB taxonomy): Bacteria > Actinomycetota > Actinomycetes > Streptosporangiales > Streptosporangiaceae > Spirillospora > Spirillospora viridilutea. The sequence goes on from PVNI01000016.1 coordinate 43,593, forward strand.
CCCGTCGGCCGGTTCGAACGCGAGATGCACGACCTGTACGGGATCGTCCCGAAGGACCATCCGCTGCCGCGCCGCCTGGTCCGCCACCACCACTGGCCGCGCGGCTGGTACCCGATGCGGGCCGACGCCGGTCCGCCGCCCGCCTTCGGCGACCCGGAAGGCCCCTACCCGTTCGTCAGCGTGGAAGGGCGCGGCGTGTACGAGATCCCCGTCGGCCCCGTGCACGCCGGGCTCATCGAACCCGGGCACTTCCGGTTCTCCGTCGTCGGCGAGAGCATCCTCAAGCTCAAGGCCCGCCTGTGGTTCGTGCACAAGGGCGTGGAGAAACTGTTCCAGGGCCGCGTCCCGGCGGACGCGCTGGAGCTCGCCGAACGCGTCAGCGGCGACACGTCCGTCGGCCACGCCCTGGCCTTCTGCCTGGCGGTGGAGGAGGCCACCGGCATGCGGGTCCCGCCCGAGGCGCAGCGCATGCGCGCCGTCCTGCTGGAGCTGGAGCGCCTCTACAACCACGTCACCGACCTGGGCGCGCTGTGCAACGACGTCGCCCATTCCGTCCTGAACGCCCAGTTCGGCCGCGTCCGCGAGCAGCTCCTGCGGCTGAACGCCGAGGTCACCGGGCACCGGCTGCTGCGCGGCGGGGTCGTGCTCGGCGGCGCCGTCCTGCGGACGGTCCCCGACGCGTACCGGCTCAAGGCCCTCGGCGAGGACGTCGCCGAGATCGTCGACCTGGCGCTCGGGCACACCGTCGTCGCCGACCGGTTCACCGGCACCGCGCCGCTGTCCACCGCCGCGGCGCGCGACCTGGGGACCCTCGGCTACGTCGCGCGCGCCAGCGGCGTCGACGTCGACGCCCGGCGCGACCACCCCTTCACCGACCTGGGGCCGACGCTGACCGTGCCCACCTGCGACACCGGCGACGTCCTGGCCCGCTTCCGCATCCGGGCCGAGGAGATCGCCGTCTCCATCGCGCTGATCGGCGAACTGGCCGACGGCATGGCGCCCGGACGGATCGGCTCATGGGCGCCGTCCAAGGCGCGCGACGGCCTCGCCTCCGGCGTCGGCATCGTCGAGGGCTGGCGCGGCACCATCACCCACCGGGTGGAGCTGGCCGCCGACGGCACCCTCGCCCGCGTCAAGATCGTCGACCCGTCGTTCTTCAACTGGCCCGCCCTGCCCGTCGCGCTCAACGGCGCGATCGTCCCCGACTTCCCGCTGGTCAACAAGAGCTTCAACCTGTCCTACGCCGGCAACGACCTGTGACCCGGGGCCGGTGTGCGGGCCGGTGCGGGTCAGCGGGGAGTGGTCGCGTACACCATGCGGGCGTTGCGGTGTTCGGAGACCGACCAGATGGTGCCCAGGGTCGGGGCGTCCGGCGCGCCTCCCGGCCAGTGGGACAGGTCCTCGACGCCGATGGCGGCGGGCTGCGTCTTCTCCACGCGCAACGTGCCCGTCGTGGACGTCACCGGGGCCGTGGTGTGGAGCTCGCCCAGGTCGTCCTGCCCGGACACGGGCTGCCCGTGGCTCTGGCTGACGTACCAGCGTCCCTCGAACCGCGTGGCGCCCTGCACGTTGGTGGTCGGCAGGTTGTAGGCGCTGTCGGCGTTCCAGTACCCGCTGGTGCGCTGCTCCCCGTCGACCACGGCGTCGGCGATCTTCCAGGTGAAGACGCGTCCGATGGCGCCGTTGCAGTACTCGCCCGCGACCAGGTGGTCGATGCCGCTGCGGTCGAGACCGGCGAACGAGAACTTCGGCGCGACGGCGCTCGAGGTGCAGGGCGTCCCGCTGTCGGGCACGGAGTGCCGCCACACCGTCACCTCCGGCATGACATAGCGGTACCCGTAGCCGTAGAACACCCCGTTGATGCGGCCGACCTTGGACTTGTCGGTCACGTTGCCCTTGGAGCCCGCGGCCTTCAGGTCGTAGATGTGGCGCATGTCGAAGACGCGGAAGCCGCGTCCGGTGTCCGCCACATAGAGGAAGTTGCCGTACCAGACGATGCCGCCCGCGTGCAGAGAGGTCCCCTCGCCCGCGGTCTGGTCGGTGCGGACGCTGGTGTAGCTGGCGTTGCCGTAGGAGTTCTCATACGGGTGCACCAGCAGCACGTGCCGGTACCGCCCGGTCTTCGGGTCCATGAACGTGACGCGCACGCCCTTCTGGGAGTTGCCCTTAGGGGCGTCGCCCGCGAAGTACCAGCTGACCAGCACCGGCTGATTGGACTCGCCCCACAGCTGGTCCGCTTGCGCGTCGGCCACCGTCGTCACGCCCTGGGGGAACCAGTCGGCGGTGCCGTTGTCGCCGTCCTCGAAGCACAGGCTCTTGGTCACCGGGACCGACTTGCTGCTATCGGGGTCGGTGACAGCGGCCGGGTTGCACGCCGCCCCGTTCCGCACGGTTCCCGTGCGGTTGGCCTCCGCCATGATGGCGCCCACGCCGACGTTGGGCAGCTCGGCGTCGAGCCGGGCCACGTTGGACTTGAGGTACGCGGCGTTCGACGCGACCTCGAGCCGGAAGTTGGACAGATCCAGCGGGGCCGCTGACGCCGCCGGGGTGTGCAGCCCCACCAGCGCGGTCACTCCCAGCGCGGACGTCGAGACGAACGACAGCGCTCGCCGGCGCCACGTCATCGGTGCTCCTCACGGTCGACTCCGGCCGCCCAGCTGTGATCAAGGTGACACAAAACGTGCCGATCGCCTATTCCGTGATGTTGTTAGGAAAATCACAACTTGTGGCGTTTCGATCGTCCGCCCCTGTTTCGGACATCCGTTATCTGCTGGACAACCTCGCCGATACGGCCGCAACAGCCAGGAACGCCGCGCCAAGATGTCTCAAATATGGGAGTCAGTGCAGCAAAGTCGCTTCTGGCTCTGCGAGGAACGCCGGGCGACGACACCGGAGAGAAGCGACGGCCAGACGGCTGATAACTCCTGCGCTCCCTTACAGGGCCTCCGCCCTGAAGGCAGCCGATCTCCTCACGATCCGGGGCTGGAACCCACCCAGACGCGACGGCCAGTACGCGCACACGGGACGTCATCCGGGCAGGACGCGTGCCGCATCTCGCACGCCGCCGACAGCAGGTCACCGGATGCCAACGGCAGCTCCAGCCAGGGGCTGCCGCAGTCGGCACCGAGCCAGAACACTCCGGTGTCGCCCAAGCTCAGCGACACCGCTGCGTTCGTCGCGGTCCTGGCGCGCCGGGCGGCGGCGTGCGCGGAGTGGCCCCTGCACGTCTTGGAACTGGCCCGCGCGATCGGGGTCGACTACCGGCCGCGCGACCCCGAGCTGCTGGTGTCGGCCGCCGACGCTCAGTGGTCCGTGTTCGGCGGTGATGCCCGACCCAGCTGGGGCGGGACGCTTGTCCGTCGTCCAGTGCCTGTACGGAGGCGGTGGCACACCCGTGCGGAGCGTTCGACCACAAGGTTGCGCCCACCGCATCGTGGAGAGGGGCTGGAGCGTCACCGTGGAGGGCGTGGAAACCCATCGCAGTGCCCAGGCATTTCGGCGGGCTAAAGCCGGAAGTGGGCGGCGAGCTGGTGTGCGCCTACGACAGCAGTTGCCGAGCGCCACGTCGTGGCGGGCCGGGATGCGGTGCGCGGTGGACGGGCGCGACGCTGGTGCGCACGATCTTCGACCAGCCCGCCGCCGAGGAGGTGCACGCCCAGCACGCGCGGGTCGTCGCCTCGCTGGAGGCCAAGCCCCCCAGGACGCCGAGCACTTCGACGCCCCCGGTGACGACTGCCTTCACCGCGTTCCTGCGGCAGATCTGGCCAACAACCGCACGCGCCGGTCAATTCGCCGGCAAGGAGGGGCAGAGTGACTGTCCCGCTTCGCGCCTACGGGCAGGCAGCGGCCGAGGCGAGCGCCGCGGCCGACCTCATGCGGATTGGGGTTCCGTTAAGCGCAACGTGCTCCATCAAGGTGCGGGACGAGACCGCAGGCATCCGCGGAGATAGATGCGCGCACCGACTGGAATCGTCACGACCCGACTCGGCCCCGAAATACCACGCCGTGCACCACGGCGCACCGCACATCCGAAATATTGCGCGGCCTTGGTTTCCGTGGCGGGACGCTTCCGTAAACGTGGAACGAGGGGCATCCACGCTTGCAGGACGGAAGGTCACCATGGCGACGAGGCAACGAATTTCCGTGCTCGGTGCCACCGCGGCGGCGCTGCTGGTCGTCGCGCCCACGGGGGCCGCCGGCACCGTCGTGCGCGACACCGTCCGGGCGGAGTCGGCCACAGTGCTCGGCGACGGACGGAACCTCTTCGTGAAGGTGACCTACACCTGCACGACCGGCAACACCCTCAGCGTCGCCGTCGCGCAACCGCCCGTGAAGTCGGGGCAGCGTCCGCTGCGGGTGGGCGCAGGGCTGACCACGGCGAAGTGCGACGGAAGGACCTACACGCTCGATGTACCGGTCCGGCCCACAGGGACGTTCACCGGCACATGGCAGAAGGGCCGGACAGCCGCGGTCGGAGCGGTCATCAGCACCGTCGTGCAAGGAAAGGCCCGGCTCAACGCCAGTGACTCCAGGCAACTGCTCCTTCGATGAGCCCCTGTGCGCGCCGCCCCTAAGCGAACACCGCACCGACCAAGACGCGATGAAGGCGTGGGCGGATCAGGACTGGACGGCGCGGCGCAGCGCCTCCGCGGCTATACGCACGGCGGTCGTTCGGGTGCCGTGAGCAAGACGTCCGGGGTCGAGCGTCGAAGTGCTCGCAAGGTGACGGTCGTAGTGAAGCCGGACGGCCCCCGCCCCCACGTCCGCGAGAATGGCGGCCGCCCCGCTGAAATCGAGGGTCTTGCGTGTGTGCGGACTCTTCACGGTGAAGACGACGACCGATCGGGCGATCAGGTGGCCGAGGCCGGACCCGGCGACGAGATCGAGGGCGCGTCCCGCGCTGCGGGCCCCGTCCGGGGTCGCCGGCGTCGCCAACACGACGGCGTGCGCACCGGCCAGCACCGTCCGCTGCAGCGCGCCGCGCATCCCCGAGCCGCAGTCGATGATCGTCACGCCGAAGAAGCGGGAGAGGGGGACGGCGTTGTGCTCGTAGATCTGCGGGGTCAGCGGGCTGTCCCCCAGGCGCCCGCGGTTGGCGGGGAGCACCCAGAGCCGTTCCGACGCCGGTGTGAGGTACGGCTCGATGTCTTCGAACGATCTGGCGCCCGCCAGGGCTTCCTGCACGTCGGCGAGGGCGTGCCGGTGGCGGACGCCCAGACGCAACGGAAGCGAGCCCAAGTCCGGGTCGACGTCGACGGCGAGCACGCGATCGCGGCGGTGGTGGGCGAACACCAGGGCCAACAAAGCGGCGAGAGTGCTCTTGCCGGAACCGCCGCGCATGCCGACCACGGCGATCCGGCGTCCCGTGGTGACCGGTCGTTGGACGTCCGCGGCGTCTTCGGCGAGGCCCGCCAGGTCCTCCGCGGGACGGAACACCCGGACGGCCTCGCGTCCCAGTCGGCGGAGCAGAGGGTCGCCGTGCGGCAGGTCGCGGTCAGGCACCCTGCTCCTCGTCAGAAGGTGTGGAGAAGTCGCTGGTAGACGCCGAACACTCCGAGGGCCACGGGAATGATGGCGACGGCCGCGGCGGCCTCGGCGCGGCCGGTGATCCGGCGGAGCCGGGCCCGGACGTGCTCGGGCTGTTCGGCGGTCAGCACGGCGAGCGGGATCGCCAGCACCGCGACGAGCATGCCGAGCGCCGGCGCGGCCGCCCACGGCGTCCGATCCGCCCACCGGTAGGCCAGGTTGACCCAGATCGCCAGCGCGGCGGCCAGCAGCACGGCCTTCTGCGGCACCAGCGGGAACATCCGGGCGCGGCTGGCGACGACGATGGCGAGCAGCACGGCGAGGGCGGCCGTCCAGCCGTCGAGACGCGTCGCGGGCGCCCACCCGGCCGTCACCGCGGCCACCGCCACGGCCATGGTCGCGATGACCAGGCTGCGGTGCGTGTGCACCAGGGCGGTCAGCACGTCGCCGCGCGGCACGGCCGACCCCGCGCTGCGCCGGTCGTCCAGCGAGGTCAGGCCGGACAGGGTCAGCGCGATCCGCAGCATGACGTTGAGCAGCACCACGCAGGCCACCGCCAGGACCGCGCCGGTGCGGGCGGCGTCCAGGCCGAGGCCGGTGCAGGCGCCCCACATGGCGGCGAGCAGCGCGACCAGCCCGCCGCCGACCAGGCCGCCGCGTCCCAGCGGGGTGGCGGCGCCGAGCGCGGCCAGCAGCAGTCCGACGAGCACGCCCAGGGAACCCCAACGGATCCAGGGCTCCCAGTCGTACAGGTCGGCACCGTGCCAGACCGCGACGCCCGCCAGTGCGCCGCCGCCGAGCGTCACCGCCGCCCCGAGCCGCGTGCGTCCCAGCGCGCTGAGCGCCAGGCCCGCGACCGTGAGCAGGACGGCCAGTGTCGCGGCGGCCGCGAAACCCGCCGCGCCGCCGGGGTTGGTCCGAAGGACCAGGCCGCCGGCGGCGGTGAGGACCGCCGTGGCGACGGTCGCGGTCCACTGGGCCGCGCGCGGGCTCCACCGCCACAGGTGGTCCGCGACGGCGTCGTCCACGGCCTCGGGCACGTCGTGCACCACGGGCGCGGGCAGCGGTTCGTCGGCGCGCACCAGCCGGAGCACGCTGCCGTCGAGAACACCGCGTTCGGCGAGCGTGGCCTGACCGTCGAGCACCTCACCGGTGGAGGTGACCAGGTGCCGCAGTTGCGCGGGATGCCGGACGGGGTCGTCGAGCAACCGCAGCACCTCCGGCATCAGCGTCCCGATCGGCTCGGTCGCTGGGAGGACCGCATCGACCCTGCGTTGCTCGGCGACCAGGGTGACCCGGCTCCACACGGTGTTCAGCCCTCTCCTCGGTCGGTTGCCGGTTCGGCGGTTCGGTTCCGGTCCGGCGCGGTCACTTCGGAATCTGCGATGTGGCGACGCGTTCAACGTAGCCGTTGCGCAGCAGCCAGCGGACGGTGGGCAGCGCGGGCGGACGCGGGAACAGCCCCGGGTTCAGGGTGAACCTGACGGCACCGCCCTGGCTGGTCGCGGTCGGCCCCGAGATGGACGCGGTGACCTGGAACGGCTTGACCACGCGGTACCGGTGGTAGCTCGCGGGCGTGCGCGGGTCCACCGTGGCCCGGGCGGACGGCGGCAGGCCGCGCTGCGCGAACGGCGTGCCGTACGGGAACAGCACCGATCCGCTCTCCTGCCCGAACGCGTCGACGAGCTGCCCCTGCGTCAGCAGGTAGGCGGCCGAGGCGCCGCCCGCAGCGGCGATCTTGGCCTGGGCGTCCGCGGCGAGCTTCGCCGCCTGCTGAGCCGCCTGGGCCTCCTGCGCGGGCGTCAGCGTCCGCGGCGGCGTCTCGCGCAGGACGAGTTCGCCGTAGAGCCACCGGCACGCCTCGTCCTCGGTGGCGAACTGCGCGCCTATCCGGCCCTGGTCGTACTCGACGACGCCGCCGGAGAAGCCGTTCGCGCTGGGCGCCACCACGTAGTAGCTGGACGTTCGCGACGGCGCCGGCTTGGGCTGCCCGGGCAGCACGTACAAGTCCGGAGGCACCTTCGCCTGCGTCAGCGCCCGCCGCAGCATGGGGAACGTCACCTTCGCCCCCACCCAGTCGGCGGGCACCGGCGCCACCCCGCCGTCCGGCGGAGGAGCCTGCGCCTGTTGGGCCTGCTCCTCCTGCTTCTTCTGGGTGGCGAGTTTCGACTGCAGGAACGACCACCCGACCATCCCGGCGCACACGACGGCGGCGACGCACAGCCCGGCGACGACCTTCATCAGGCTCTCGTCGAACGTGCGGCGCGCCCGTTGCGGCCCGAACAGCACCGCGTCGCGCAGGCGCCGACGGCGCACCGCGACCGACTCCAGCAACTGGGTGTCGTAGTCGCGAGCCACCGGCACCTCCCTGCCTTCCTCCGCCCCGCGCCGTCGGCTGCGGGCACCCGCATTGTCGTGTTCGCCGACGTTCCGTCACCAACGACCGTCCCGCACGGTCGCCGCATCCGCTCCCGCGCAGTCGTTCGTCACCCGGACGGCCCGACGCGACGCGCCGCAGCCTTGGCGTCAGACCGTCCTTTGCGCACTTTACGATCGCTCGGACGGTCGCCGTGTCGGTCGGCGGCGTTCCCGCCGGGCCGAAGGCGCTTCTACCTGGCCGTACCGCGTTCGGCGGCGGTCCGCGCGGGCTGCGGCCAGGGTCGCCGGCGGTCGGGCGCGGGCGACGGCCGCGCCCGGTCGGCTGACCGCCGGTCGCAGGTCAGGACGGCGGCGCCGCCAGGGTCAGATGGCGGCCACGGCCGCGCTGGCCTTGTTGAGCGCGGTCTGGGCGGTCTGGTCGTTGGCGGCCAGGGTCTCCTTCACCAGGCGGATGATCTCGCGCGTCTCGTTGGCCGCCTGCTGCCACCGGGCCTCCTTGGCGGCGTACTCGGCCGACACTCCGGTCGCCTCGAAGTCCGACAGCGCGGTCTTGACGTCCCCCTCGTGCTGGCCGATCAGCGCCTCCAGCCGGGCGATGACCGCGTGGATGTTGGCCTGCGCCTCCTGCGAGGCGGCGGTGTCGTACGCTCGGCGTCCAGCCATGTCGTGCTGCCCCCCCTCCGTCAGGATCCGGTCCGGAACTTGGCGGCGTCGAAATTGGCCGCGGCCATGTTCCGCTGCGCCTCGGCGGCCATCGTCTCGTCACCGGTGACGAAGGCCTTCTCCATGCCGATCTGTCCCTGGTTGACCGAGCCCAGCCCCGCGGTGAGGTCGGCGATGATCTGGTCGGACCGGGCCTTGAACGAGTCGAACGCGGCCTTGCCCGCGCCGTCGAACCGTCCGACGAGCGGCTCGGCCGCGGCGATCAGCTGCTTGACCAGCGTCGCCAGCTCCTGGGTGGAGCCACTGGTGTTCCTGGCCAGGGTGACCAGCGTCTCCTGGCCGTAATCCCATCGCCCCACGTGACACCCCTTTTGTCAGTCAGTCCGCCAATCTGTCACTGCCAATGAGACACGAACGCATCCGTCATGGTTCCATACGTCGCATCTGTCATAGAAGGCCCACTGACCGGCCATCTCGGGGCCTAGATACGCTTTCCTTTTCGGCGTCGCACTGTTGATCACGGTTCCGCCGCTCCGTAATGCGCCATCACGGCCTGGAACTTCGCCCAGTCGGCGGGATCGCGGCCATTGCCCACCTCGTACCAGGCGCCGCCCCCGCCCAGGTCGCGCAATCGCGTGCCCGCCACGTCGGGCGTTCCGGACCGGCGGATCTGCCGCACCGCGTCGGCCGTCACGGCCACTCCCACCGGCGCGGGAATACCGGTGAACCGAGGCTCGGTCGTCAGGTCGCGCCGACCGGGCATCGCCTGCGCCGTCATCGAGACGAGGCCGAACCGCGAACCGATCGCGTCGGCCAGGCCCGCCAGGTCGGGCACGGACTCGTCCGCCCGCAGGCCCACGGCGACGGTCGCGGTCTCCTCGACGCCCGAGGCGGACCGGTCGACCTCCAACGTGCCGATCGCCGGGCGGTCGGCACGCGGATCGGCCACGCAGACGAGCTGGACCCGCTGCGGTGAACGCTCCCGGCACAGCGCGGTCAGCGCGTCCTTCTGCCACGGATTGGCGGCGGGCTCGCATACGCCCCACCCGCCGGGGGCGCTCCCGGTGAGCTCCCGATGCAGGGTTTCGGTCACCTCTCCGAGCGTCAACCGCTCTGTCGGCGGGTGCCGCACGGTCGCCGTCACCAGCAGCTGCAGCCCCTCCGGCGGCGGGCCGGATGAGAACTCCGGGTGGACGACCGCCTCCCCCTCACCGGACCGCGGGACGAAGGCTGCACCGTCCCAGGTCAGCACGGTGCCGTCCAACCCGTCGTAGTACGTCCCGTCGGCGCCCTTCACCGCCCACTGCGCCCACGGGCCCAGCATCAGCCTCAGCGGCAACGTCAACCGGGCTCCGGAGCATACGGAGATCACGAGCCGCCGTTCCGTCTCGGCGCAGAAGCGCAAGGCCTCCGCCATCCGCACCGAGAGCGAGATCACCGGACGGTACACGAGCAGCACCCCGGTGAGGTCAGTGCACAAATCCAGCGCTGGGTGCTCCATCACCGGCTCCTCAACCCCGCCGTCTCGGCGTAGGCGGGGTCGTCCATCCAGACCATTCCGTCGAGCCGTAGCGACAGCTCGGCGGCGAAGCGCAGGGCGGGCACCTCGGAGCCCTCCACCTCCTCGGAGGCGTGCACCTCCAACCACCAAATCGGCGGTTCTAGGTGCGCCACCTCCTGCCCCAGCAGGCGTTCCAGCTCCCCGGGAACCCGCACCAGGATCGGGGCCTCGACGAGCGCCACCACTTGGCCGCCCTCGCGGTCCCAGAGCTGCAGGGCGCCGCCGTCCCCGATAGCGGTCGCGTGGACGTCAGGCCCGGCCGCCACCATGGCGGCCGCGACGGCCTCCTCGTCCAGCGGCTTCTTCAGCAGCGCGACCATGTTCTTGCTCACCGCGTCTCGTCCTCCTCCACGGGCGCGGCGGACCGACCGCACGGGCGACGTGATGCGGATTCGTCGGAAATCATCAAGGCGACCCTAACGGCTACCTCTGACACTCTCGTGCTGATATCCAGTGATCTGACGCTGGAGGTGGAAGTGAAGTTCACGTGGTCTCCGGACGAGTCCGAGTCGGACAAAGCGGACGAGCCTCAGCCCGCAGAAGACCAGGTCACGATCACCACACCGGACGAACTCGCACAGGTTCTCGCCGACGAGACCGAGCAGATGAACGAGTGTTTGAAGCAGCTGACCGAACTCATCGGGCAGACGCCGTCCCGTCCGCGCAATCGGCAGGAGCCCCCGCCGGCCAACTTCCAACCCGATAGATTCCGCCCTAAGCGTCCCAATAATTCATAACGGGACGTAACGCGATGAACGACGACACGCCGTAGTTTGGGCCTTCGCTTCCCGACTCGCCCGCTTTACTCTTGATCGCCGCAGTTGTCGACCGTGCGGGGGGAGCTCGGGTGACACTACGGGGTTGGGACATCGATCTGCCGGGGATCCGCAGCACCATCTCGAAGACCATTGCGGCGATCGAGCCCTTGGAGAAGCACGCCAAGACCTACGCCGACGCCCTCGACGCCGCGGGCGAAGCCTCAGGCAGCAACGTGGTCCAAGCCGCCGTGACCGGATTCGGTCAGCACCATCTGTTCACCCTGCCGCTGCTGGCGAAACGCACCTCCAACTGCATTCGCGGTCTCACCCTGGCCGCCAACGCCTATGTGGCCGGCGACGAGGAGATGGCCGAACGGGCGCATCGCATGGCCTTGAAGGCCCCCCGCCCCGAGGACCTGCTGCGAAAGGGGCGCGACAAGTGATCAACGCCGCCGGCATCGCGACGATGATCGCGAAGCTCAACACCGCCGAGGTGTACGCCCAGGCCTCGCGGCTGCGCAGCGCCGCGCACTCCATCTCCGTCACCGGCGAGAACGTCCACCTCGCGTGGACGCACGGCCTCAACCCGCGCGTGTACACCGCCCCAGAGGCCGAGGAGCTGCGCCAGGCGACCCTCCCCGTGCAGACCGGCACCGCCGACTTCGCCGGTCGGCTGCGGAAGGTCGCCTACGCGCTCGAGCAGTACGCCGACGCGGTGAGCCCCATCAAGACCCGGCTCCAGGACCTGTACGGCGAGGCCACAGCACTCGAAGCCAAGATCAAAGCCGAAGGGGCCGACTGGACCGAGGACGAGGACCTGGTCAAGGAGAACAACCGGATCGAGGCCGCCGTCCGCGCCCAGGCCATGGCGCTGTCAGCCGCCGAACAGCAGTGCGCCAGCGCCATCTACGCCACGTACGGCGGCCGTCCGCCCGCTCCACCCAGCGGCGCAGCCGCCGCCCCGACCACGCCGCCGTGGGGCACCCCGGAGAAGGCCGATTTGCCCTGGTACAAGGACGCTTGGAGGGGCGTGGGCAGATTCCTGCGCAGCTTCGGGCTCGGCTTCTGGGACGTCACCTGGGGCAACTTCTCCGCACTCGTCGGCCTGCAGGGCTGGGAGACAGCGAAAGCGGCCTGGACGCAGATCGGCAAATTCAGTTTGGCCTCCGCGCTCATCACGGCTCCGGGCGGCGCGGCGGCGCTGCTCGATCCGAAGATCCGCAGCTTCGTCTGGAACTCCCACAAGGAACAGGCCAAGGGCCTGGTCGCGTGGGACGAATGGAAGCGCGACCCCGGCCGTGCCGCCGGCCAGGTCTTCGGCAACGCTCTGCTGCTCGCCAGTGTCAAGAAGACCGGAGGCCCGGCGTCCAGCGCCGTCGGCCGCGGCCTGCAACGAGCGGCGGTGGTCGGCCGTGCCGTCGACCCCTTCACCGCCCTCGGCAAGGTCGGCGGCGGCGCGTGGAACCTCGCCCGCAACCGCATCGCCCCCCGCCTCGACGCCGACCTTCCCAAACTCACGTCCATCCCCGAACCCAAGCCCGCCAAGCCCGGCCTGGGCGACTACAGCACCCCCGGCGGAGCCATCGGCGAGGTCAAGCACGTGCAGCCCATCGGCCGACCTGCGACCGATCCGACGTTCCGCCCGAACACCGCCCACTCCGCTCCCCGTGAACCCGCCCTGGCCGGAGCCCCTCCGCGCACGACCCCCCACGAAATCAACAGCTCCCACAACCCGCTCCAGAATCCTCACGGCCCCCGAACGCCTGGCGACGACTTGACGAACACCAGCGGTGGCCCCGAAGCTCCCGGAACCGCCGACCAGACGGTGGCCGGTGGTGTTCCTAAGACAGAACCGGCCAAGACCCCCAGCGGCGAAGCACCCACCTCGGGCGCGGTCGGGAAGGGCGACGAGCCCATCGGCGGCCATAAAGACTCACAACCTTCCGACGGCGAACCCGGTGCTCCGCGTGACCACGACGGAGAACCTGCCGCCCCAGCCGGACGCGACGCCGAGAACGGCGGTCCCGACACCGAGCATGGATCGGTATCGGAGGAGACACCGCCCAACCGCGCGCCCGACGCGAATGGTGGCGAGGACAGAAAACTCGCTGAGCTGCAGCGCGGTGACGACGGCCGGCTGCACCATCCAGACGACCCCGAGGGGACGTATCGAACCGAAGACGGAAAGCTCCACTTCGACGGCGACCCGCCGAATACCTTCCGAAACGAATACACTCACCGCCTGCACGGCGAGAACGGCCGATTCGTCGAGGATCCTTTTGCCAAGCGGCCGTTCGACTACAAAGCCGATTTGGGGCCAACGCAGAAATACATGCCGAGTCCGGAGGTTGCTGCCGAAATCTCCGAGCTGGTCAAGGAGCGTGCTCAGTTGGCAGGCCAACGAGACTCGCTCCGCAGCCAGAAGGAGCCTCTGATGGAGGTTTTCGGCATAGAAGAGCATAAAGAGCTGAGTAGCGCTAAGCTTCCCGAGAGAATGCTGAGTCTGCGTCGGGCCGTCCTCAAAGACGGCGGCCTCTCCGCCGCTGAGAAGGCCGAGAAGTTGGCGCAGTTGGACCAACTGGAGCGCCTTGCGGTCAGGGACAACGCCATCGGAAAGTCGATGGTGCGCACGAGCGAGCGGATGGGGATGGCGGCGGCCCAAGACTTCGTCCGGCAGCGGAATGCCATCCAATTGACTCCGTTGAACGACGGGCCTGGACGATCGGGCACGCTCGATGTCACCGCGGCGCTCACCAAAGAGAATCCGCCACGCCTCGTCATCGTAGAGGCCAAGGGTGGGTATTCCCAGCTCGGGGCCCGGCTCGTCGAGGGAGGGAAGAAGGCGCAGCAGGGCACTCCCGAATATCTGAGGTCGCTGCTCGCGATAGACCCCGACCTTCGTGCGGCTCTCGAAGCCAATCCGGAAGTCAGTCGGCAGCTCAAGGAGGCACTCGACAACGGGACGCTGGAAATTGACTACTATCTTGTCCGTGTCGACAACTCTGGCAAGGCGACGTGGGCCCAGTTCAATTTGAGTCGTGATGGTGCACCGTTCAAACCAAGGCGGATCGTCGGACTTGATGCCCGCTAGGATGAAGTCATGGAGGAGCGACGAAGACTGTCTGCCGAGCAAGTCGTCCAGTTGGTGACGAAGCTGCGGGGGCTGGAGTGGTCGTGGCGTCGGGCGGACATCAGTCCGATCCTCGACGATTTCGGCTGGAATATCGAGTACCAGCACGAACTCGGTATGCGTCTCGGTACCCAGTTCGGCATGGCCACTGGAGACGTGTACTGCACCGATGATGGTCGAGTTTCGGCCATTTATGGGGCTGTTTGTCCGTTCATCGATGACACTCCAGAAGAACGAGCCTGGCTGCAGGACGTCTTTGTGGAGACTGTGGCCGCCGCTGCAACCGTACTCGGTGATCCGACCGATCGTCTGCCGGGAGAATTCCCTGAGGTTCGGTGGCGTGGCCCCCAGACGACGATCGGTGTCCGCAACTCCGCAGTTCTTGTCAGGATATTTGTTGCCACCAACGAGTACATGGATGAGATGGACTGGGCTGCAAGCAAGGGGTTGTAGCAAGGATGGATTGGGAGCATTTCATCACCGCCTTGGCGGAGGAGCTTGCCAAACTTCCCGCCGGCGCACTCGTTGTGATCTCAGAACCAGGGGAGGGCAAGCAGAGCCGTTACGTGCAGTTCGCCCAGTCCAGCGGTGAGCTGGTGGGGTACGTGGTGTACAACGGCTTTCTGGACGAGCGGGTGCGGGCCACGCCTCGCGGTGAGGAAGCCATCATGGATGCTGGCTGGAATCCGCCCCGCGGTCCTCACGACAATTGGTGGCAATCGCTTGGCTGGCCGGCGACCTCCAAGCAGTACCGCGACTTGGCTAGAGCGATCGTTATCGCCCTACGTGACGGGTATGGCATCGACGACATCTCTCATTGGCGGTACCAGGCCTGGAATGAACGAAGCGGGGAGCCTATCGAACTCCGTGGCCTCGGGCTTCGGCCACGGTGATTGCTTTTGATCGCAACCTGATTCCAGGCGGCAATGTGTTGTCTTCGGTGGCCTGATATGTCAGTGCGACGGTTGCGGAACGTGTGTGGCGCATGAAGTCAGGGAGGATCGGCGAAGACTGTCTGCTGACCGAGCCGCCCAGTTGGTGACGAAGCTGCGAGGGCTGGAGTGGTCGTGGCGTCGGGCGGACATAACTCCGATGCTCGGCGACCTTGGCTGGAATATCGAGTACCAGCACGAACTGGGTATGCGTCTCGGTACCCAGTTCGGCATGGCCACTGGAGACGTGTACTGCACCGATGATGGTCGAGTTTCGGCCATTTATGGGGCTGTTTGTTCGTTCATCGATGACACTCCAGAAGAACGAGCTTTGCTGCAGGACGTCTTTGTGGAGACTGTGGCCGCCGCTGCAACCGTACTCGGTGACCCGACCGATCGTCTGCCGGGAGAATTCCCTGAGGTTCGGTGGCGTGGCCCCCAGACGACGATCGGTGTACGCAACTCCGCGGTTCTCGTCAGGATATTTATCGCCACGAATGAATACATGGGACGGCTCGCCTAGTAGGGGGAACAACGTGGAGGAGCATGCGATAACGGTCGATCCGGTTGAGGTGCTGCTTGGCCGCCTACTTTCCATTCAGTGGGAAGAGAAGGCATGGCAGCGGGTGTCGTAGGCGCGTCTTCTGGAGGAATTTCTCCGTCGCGCTGCATTGTGGGCCAAAAAGTTCAACTCCACTGAGTGGCCCTTTTTTGATGTAGCGGCACTCGTTGATCCATCCGTTCGAGCGGACGAGGAGGTGCTGGCCAAGCTCGATAAGGGGTTGCCGATCTTCCTCAGCCTGCCGACGATACGCTTCTGTGAACGAGCCCTGCATTTCGCGACGTTGAAAAGGGCGGGAAAGGCTCCTTCTGAGCTGCCGGACCCGTTCGAGCCGCTGATTGTTCTCTTTGAGCGCGGTAGCCTCTTCTCGAGTGAAGGATCGGGGTATATCGACGTAGATGGGCTTGGAATTCGTCGCGGTCGCTTCGTTGATTATCTGCAGGATGAGCCGCGGGCCCCAGTGGATCGAGAACAGCTGAACGATCTGGACTGGCGGGTACTGGCGGATCGACTCGCCAAGGAGATTGCTGGACTTGATTCCGGAATCGAAATCACTCTGTCAGCTTCCAGTGGGGCGGACCATCGTCAGTATGTACTGCTCTCTCGGGAAGAGCGCGAACTAGCGGTCGTGTTGGTGGAAGATGACTCTGCTGCGGCGCGCGTATCGGAATCTCTTTCTGAGGGGATGCAGGAATCTTGGGCGGCGAGTTGGCGCCACGTAGATGCGCCCGACGGGCATAACAAGCTGGAATGCAGGATGACGTGGCCGCCATCTGACGGGCAACTCAAGCAGCTTGTCGATACGTTGGTGCATGCACTGCGTCGCGGTTTTGGCCTTGATGAGACGGGCAATCTGTGTTATGAGGCTCTGCAGCGTGAATCTGGCAAAGCTATCTGGCTTCCCCGACTTGGATTGACACCACAAAGGACGACTCGAGCGAAGCAGCCATGATCCACAAGTTCGTCCGTCTGTCGGACGCAGTAGTCAGGAGAGGGCGGTGTCAATGGTTCATGTGGGCTGCATTTCCTAAGCCTCCGCAGCGGCGAATGGAAGCATGGAGAGATCGGCGAAAACTTGCTGCTGAGCGAGTCGTCAAATTGGTGACCAAGCTGCGGGGTGGAGTGGTTGTGGCGGCGGGCGGACGCCAGTCCGATGCTACCGAGCCTGGAACGAGCGGAAAGGTAATGAGCCCGTCGAGCTCCCCCGGTTGGGGCTTCCGCGCGAACGGTAACTTACCCGGCCGGTTGTAGCGTCGTAGTCGGCTGAAGGGCCGGGGTATCTGCGCTCTCACACCTTGCATGCGCGGCAGGCAGAAGAGAATGGCAGCTCGTTGTGGTCAGACAGATCGATTTCACTCAGAAGCCTCCGTCGGCGCGTCAGTTGCGTCAGCAGGTGATCGAGCTGCTTGAGCAGTCGGCGTGTGGTCGGGAGGAGCAGCTTGCCGAGGCTTTGAGTCGGCTTCTGCTGCTCAGATTTGTCTACGGTCCTGACTATGGACTTCGCGGGGAAGAGCTGCGTGCCTTCAAGAAGCGAGTAGCTGATGGCGTGCAGAGCGGCAACAACCCGGTGAACCTGGAGAACTATCTAGGGGAGGCGGCGTCTTGGGCTGCTGAGGGGCGGTACGACGGGTACGCGCCTGCGGTGCTTGCCCGCTCCTCGTTCCAGATCCTGCTCGAGGATTTCGGGGAGTGGGATCTGATGAACGAACAGAGGCGTGAAGATCTCGCCTACATCGACGAAGACCTCCGGGAGGCGGCCGAGGATGCGCCGCCTGTCGAGACCAGATTCGTACCTCCGAACTTGCCGGCCACGCACTGGTGGTGGAAGGCCCCGAAGCGCACTGACATGAGCGAAAGGGAGCGGAGACTGAGACTGCGCGGGAGAGACCTGTACATGATTGAGACGTACGGATCTGACAGGGCCTGCCGGCCTTTAGGTGAGGCAGATCGACCTTAGTGCCACACTGGAGTCCCGTCCGGAACCCGCTTGGGCCCTTTTCAGTTGATCTTTGCGTTCAGGTGAGGACGCTCTCGCACCGCCTGGACCGTCAGCGCGGACTCCACGACCGTGCGCGCAC
Organism: Actinomadura viridilutea; assembly: GCA_003001795.1. Lineage (GTDB taxonomy): Bacteria > Actinomycetota > Actinomycetes > Streptosporangiales > Streptosporangiaceae > Spirillospora > Spirillospora viridilutea. The sequence goes on from PVNI01000016.1 coordinate 61,182, forward strand.
GCTGGCACGCCGCCGGAGTCCGCGCAATGGGGCGAACGAGCGCGGACGAAGCAGCCGACCGGGCAGCTGCTCGGACGGTCACAAGGCGTGCCGACCACCAGGATTCGCCCGACGGTCGACTCGCGCGGCATCACATATGCCGCCCCACCAAACCTGATCACCATGTCACCGCGCTGCTGCGGATCCACCAAGATCCACCGGATACTGCTAGCGCGGCAGAGGCTGGTGCGGGGAGCATGTGGGCTCCTGGCCGGTTCGGTCGGTGTGCCCCCAGGTGCACGCGACAGGTGCGGGCGTCAGCTGAGGGCGCATCGTCGCGACCAGCACGTACTCGCCGCAGAGCGGGGGATTGGGCTGGGCTGACGAGGCCTGGCGGGCGGGGGCTCAGGCTGGGGTGGTGGTGGCGGACATGTTGCTGACGCGGCCTTGGGGGTCGAAGGAGACCTGGATCCCGAAGCCAGGGCCGGTGATGCTGAGCTCGGTGTAGTCGTGATTGAACGCGGCGCCGAGCTGACGCAGGCGGGCGTAGCTGTGGATGGCGCGCCGCTGGTCCCGGAGGGGCATCTCGGCGAGTCCCTGCTGCAGGATGCGCATGACGCGAGGGAATGCAGGCGGCGGCAGCTGGAACTCCGGGTGCTCGAGAAGGAACGCGGCACGCGTGCCGCGGCCGACGTCGGCGTGGTAGGAAGTCCAGACGCCTGACACGACCTTCGCCGCGTCCAGAAGCGTCGAGGCGACGCGGGCCGGTTCCAACCTGAAGTCGGCGGGACCGCCGGGCACCGCGGTGAAGGGGATCTCCGCGGACGCCAGCTCGGGGATGCCGTACTGCTGGCCGAATTCGCGCACCTTGACGGACGCGGCGGTCAGGGATTCGGAGTAGCCGGTCGGGTTCGCCCAAGCCCACAGCCACGACTGCGGGCCGGGGGCCGCGCTACCGAGCAGGTGGACGCGGGTGCACCTGAGATTGCGGCTGCCGGTGAACTCGAAGAGTCCTTCCCGCAGGTCCATGTGCCAGTTGTGCCGGCCGACGACCTCCTCCAAGCGCAGCTGGTGTTCCAGGGACAGTAGCGCCGCGTCATCGAGGACGTTGGCCAGCGTGAGCGTTCCGGACATGGGCGGAAGGCTAGGGCAATCCCACTGCTGCGGCGATCCGAATCACCAACCTCGATAGATCCTTCGTGAGTGCGCCATACCCGGCGGTGCGGGCAGGAGCCGCCGGGCGTAGCCGGTCACGGCGACTTGTGCAGGCGTGTGGAGTGAAACCGTCGAAGCGGCGGCACGCGTCACAACCGCGGATCTTGAGTTGAGAACGGGAGCACACACATGCGGATTGCGCGTCACGAGGTCAGCGAGGAGCGCCTGCGTGCCGCCACCGAGAACTTCGCCGAGCGGATCGCCGACCTCGTCGACATGCAGCAGAACGTCGAGTTCGACCACGCCTTCGGCTGGGAGATGGTCGGCATGGACCTGCTCGACTACGCCGGCGCGCGGTCGGTGGCGGATCCGGCGATCGATGACGACACGTGGAAGGCGCTGCTGTCGGCGGCCGAGGCGAATCTGGGGGCGGTGTACCTGGCCGGGGCTCCCAAGGGCGCGCCCGCGTCGGTCACGATCACTTACACGGGCACCGGGGTGTCCTACAACGGCGTGCCCGCCGACGCTGGGACGCTGCACGTCTCGGACTGGCTCAAGGCGCTCTACCTGTGGATCATCATCGGACGGCAGGACCACAAGCGCGGAGCGTTCCTGTTCATCGGCAATCGCCTCCCCGAAGACGCAGGGTTCGCGCACGCCCTCGCCGACTACGTGTTCGGTGAACGTGCCCTTGTGGCCAAGTACCTGGAGGACGCGGCCGGCGACGCGGCGTCCGCGCTGCGTGCCCTCACCGACGGCGCCCAGGACGCATTCTGGGACGCGATCGCAGGCATGCTGACCGCCTACCGTTCCGCTCTCAGTGACGATCCCCGTCCGCGCACGCTGCTGCCCCTGGAACCGCTCGCGCTGACCACGCTGGCCGTCCGCGGCGCGGGCTGGGAGCAGCGCATCGAGTCCGACTACCTGCCGGTCCGGCTCACCTCGGGAAAGGCCGCGCAGTAGCGGGCTCGCTAGGGCCGTTGAGGAACGGGCGCTCGCCGGGGACGTCGGTGAATGAGACGATCTCGCTCAGACCGGCGGTGGTGAAGCCGTGGGCGAGGGCGTTGCGGGCGGCCTCGACCCGCGTAGCCGCGGCTCCAGTGCGGCGGGCCGGCCGCCCGCCGCCGATCTCGACGGCGGAGGTGAATAGGCGTGGAAGTCGGCCGTCCACAGGCCGGTGAAGCCGAGGAACGCGCCGGTGGCGATGTGCTCGGAGTCGAGCGGCTGCCGTTGGTCAGCGTCGGCCTCGATGGGCTGGTCTCCGACCCGCTGTGCGGCATCCACGTCGTCGCAGGGGTGCTGCGCTGAACGACGTGCGCGTCGAACTCCGGGCAGCGCGTGGAGCTGCGGGTGAACGACCTGGTCGGCCGCGAGCTCGCCTCAACGATCTGCCGGGCAAGTGCTCGAGGAGGAACTGCGGCGTGAGCGCGGGGGGCGATGTCGGACGTGGGAGCTGCTCCAATCACCCGACAAGACAGGCTCGTCCGTGGGGTCGGGCGGAGGCGCGTGAACGGGACCTCCGCGGACGCCGCGTTCGTCATGTCGGGCTGCTGCCCGAAGCCGCGCTTCTTCTTAGATGTCAGAGACTCGGCGTAGCTGATCGGGTTCGCCCTGGCTCACAGCCGCGAGTGCGAGCCAGGGCTTGCCAAGTGTTCCGAGCGCCTTGTCGGTGCCGCTGCCGTGAGGACGCATCCCTCCTTTGTGGGACGGGCACTCCTGGCCGACCCAGGACAGCGTTCCAGCCGCACGAGATGGCGGGTCTGCCGGCCGCTGGCCGGGTCCGCTGCGGCCGGGGTCGCGGGGACGGTGCCCGGGGAGGGTGGGCGCAATACTCTCGTGCCGTGACAGCTCGAGTCTGATCGGGTCAAGGCTGGCGAGGAGGCATCGTGACGGTCCGGATCGTCCATCGGCCCGCGCGGACCGTGCATCCGCTGCCGCCGCAGGAGACGAGGCAGGTGGAGGCGCCGCCGACGCTCCCCGAGGCGGGCGGACTGGGCGGGCAGGTGTTCGCGATCCTGCCGATCGTCGGGATGACGGCGTCGCTGACGGTGATGACCGTCCTGCGCAATCCGGCGTTCATCGCGCTCGGGGCCGTCATGCTCGTCGTCGCCGTGCTGGTGGGGGCGGCCTTGCTGCTGTCGCGGCGGGGACAGGTGTCGCGGCAGCGGCGCAGCCAGCGGGAACGGTACCTGGAGTACTTGGAGGAGCTGCGCGACGAGCTGGGCCGGGCGGAGCGCGAGGCGCGGACGCGCGCGCGGCTGCTGGATCCGCCGCCTGAGGCGTTGTACGACATCGTCCGGGATCCGGCGCGGCTGTGGGAGCGGCGCCGGCGGGATCCGGACTTCCTGCGGGTGCGCGTGGGCACCGGGACGATGCCGGGCCCGAAGCTGGAGCTGGGCGAGCGCGGCACGGCGCTGGCGCCGAGCGATCCGTTCATGCTGGCCGAGGCGCGGGGGGCGATCCGGCGGTTCAGCTCTGCCCCGGACATGCCGCTGACGGTGCCGCTCGACATGGCGGGCAACGTCAGCGTCATCGGGCGCAGGGAGGACGTGCTGGCGGTGATGCGGGCGCTGCTGGCCCAGCTCGCCGCCTTCCACGCCCCGGAGGACGTCGCGATCGGCGTCGCCGCCGGCGAGGACCGGATCGGCGACTGGGACTGGGTGAAGTGGCTGCCGCACGTCCTCGATCCGAACAGGAGGGACGGCGGGGCGCCGCTGCGTCTCGTCGCGTCGAGTCCGGGCAGGTTGAGCGCGCTGCTGGCGGACGAGCTCAAAGAGCGGACCGACTTCGCCACCGAGGTGCGGCGCGGGCTCGGGAAGCGGGACGCCTACCGGCTGTTGCGGCGGCTGGTGGTGGTGCACGACCTGTACGGGGGCGTGGCCGCGGATCTGGTGCGTCCGGACGAGACGATCGGGCCGGCGGGGCTGGCGGCGACAGTGATCCATCTGGTGGCGGATCGCACCCAGGAGCCGGGGGACGTGGGCGTCCGCATCACCGTGGACGGCACGCGGGTGCGGGTGGAGGATCTGCGGGCGGCGACCCCGGTGGCCTTCGAAGGGACCTTGGACCAGGTGCCCGCCCCGACGCTGCTGGGGCTGGCGCGGATGCTGGCGCCGTTGCGGCTGTCGCGGGAGTCGGTGGAGGAGTCCGCCGAGCAGGGCGGGACGCTCGACGTCACCCGGCTGCTGGGGGTGGACGAGCCCGAGCGGCTGGACCTGCGGAAGATGTGGGCGCCGCGCAGCGAGCGGGCGTTCCTGCGGGTGCCCATCGGCGTCGACGACGCGGGACAGCCGGTCGTCTTGGACCTCAAGGAGGCCGCGCAGCTCGGTATGGGGCCGCACGGCCTGTGCGTGGGCGCGACCGGGTCGGGCAAAAGCGAGCTGCTGCGCACGCTGGTGCTGTCGCTGGCGCTGTCGCATCCGCCCGACCAGGTGTCGATGGTGCTGGTGGACTACAAGGGCGGCGCGACGTTCGCCCCGTTCGAGAAGCTGCCGCACGTGGCGGGCGTCATCACCAACCTGGAGGACGACGCCGGGCTGATCGAACGCGCGTACGCCAGCCTGTCGGGCGAGGTGCAGCGCAGGCAGCAGGTGCTGCGGGACGCGGGCAACATCGCCAACATCGGCGACTACAACTACCAGCGCGTCCACCACCGGCCCGAGCTGCCGCCGCTGCCGCACCTGCTGGTCATCATCGACGAGTTCGGGGAGCTGCTCACCGCGCGTCCCGACTTCATCGAGCTGTTCCTGTCGATCGGGCGGATCGGGCGCAGCATCGGCGTGCACCTGCTGCTGTCCAGTCAGCGCATCGAGGGCGGCAAGCTGCGCGGCCTGGACACGTACCTGTCGTACCGGATCGGGTTGCGCACGTTCTCTGAGGAGGAGTCCCGCACGGTCCTGGACACCCCGGACGCCTTCCACCTGCCCGCGCTGCCGGGCTTCGGCTACCTCAAGGTGGACACCAGCCTGTACCAGCGGTTCAAAGGCGGGTACGTGTCCGGACCGTACCGAGGGCCCGTGGTGGAGGAGCCCAAGGAGGCGGGGCCGGCGCCCGTGCGTCCCTACACCGCCTACAACACGGCCGTCGATCAACGGGTGGACGTCGTCGAGGAGGAGGGGCGGCTGCCGGAGCGGACGGCCGGGCCCACGCTGCTCGACGTGCTGGTCGAGCAGCTCACCGGCGAACGCGTCCAGACGATCTGGCTGCCGCCGCTGCCCGCCGCCCTCACGCTGGACGCCGTCGTCGGACGGGTGGGCGTCACCGGCGAGGGCATGCGGGCGTCCGCGCAGGTGGCGCCGCTGCGGGTCCCCATCGGGGTGCTGGACGATCCGCGCCGGCAGTGGCAGGGACGCTGGGACCTCGACCTGACGGCGGCGGGCGGCCACATCGCGATCATCGGTGGGCCGCAGACGGGGAAGACGACGCTGCTGCGCACGCTGGTGCTGTCGCTGGCGCTCACCCACTCCCCCGCCCAGGTGTCGGTGTACGGGGTCGACCTGGTGGGCGGCGGGCTGCAGGCGCTGGCGGGGCTGCCGAACGTGGGCGGCGTCGCCGGGCGCGCCGACCGGGAGCGGATCCGTCGCACCGTCGAGGAGGTGCGCGGGATGCTCGACCACCGCCAGGAGGTCTTCCGGCTGCACGGCATCGACTCGGTGGCCGGGCTGCGGCGGCTGCACGCGGAGGGGAAGGTGCCGGAGCTGCCGTGCGCGGACGTGCTGCTGGTCATCGACGGGTTCGGTGCGCTGCGGGACGACTTCGAGGAGATCGACGAGCTGGTCTCCGACCTGCTGCAGCGCGGCAGCGGGTACGGCATCCACGTCGTCGCCGGGATGCTGCGCTGGAACGACGTGCGCATCGCCATGCAGTCGAACTTCGGGCAGCGCGTGGAGCTGCGGCTGAACGACCCGACGGACTCGGCCGTCGACCGCAAGCTCGCCGAGACGATCTCCGCGGACCTGCCCGGGCGGGCGCTCACCGACGCCAAGCTGTTCGGGCACGTCGCGCTGCCCCGATTCGACGGCGTGCCCGACACCGAGGACCTCGGCGGGGTCGTGGAGGCCGCGGCGCGGGCGATCCGCGCGTCCTGGACCGGCCCCACCGCGCCGCCGGTGCGGGTCCTGCCCCACCGGCTGCCGGCCGCGGCGCTGCCCGGTCCCGGCCGGATGCCGGACGCGGTGCCGATCGGGGTGGACGAGCGCGCGCTGGAGCCGGTCGCGCTCGATCTGTTCGACCAGGACCAGAACCTGCTGGTGCTCGGGGACGGGGGATGCGGCAAGACGAACCTGCTGCGGCTGGTCGCCGAGGGGCTGGTCGCCCGGTATTCGCCGGAGGAGGTCGTGTTCGCGGTCATGGATCCGCGGCGCGGCCTGCGCGAGGTGATCCCCGAGCCGTACGTGGGCGGGTACGCGGGGAGCGCGCGGCTGGCCGCGGGACTGGCCGCGGGCGTCGCGAAGGAGCTCGAGTCGCGGATGCCCGACTCGCCGGAGGATCGGTGGAGCGGCGGGCCGCGCGTGGTGGTGCTGGTCGACGACTATGACCTGCTCGCCACAGCCGGGCAGCAGCCGCTCGAGGCGTTCCTGCCGTTCGTGCCCAGCGGACGCGACATCGGGCTGCACCTCGTAATGTCGCGGCGGGTGGCCGGGGCGGCACGTGGGTTGTACGACCCGTTGCTGCTGGCGGTCCGCGAGACGGGTGCGGCGACGGTGCTGATGTCGGGCGACCGGTCCGAGGGGCAGCTGTTCCCGGGGCTCTATCCGTCTCAGCAGCCGCCGGGGCGAGGGCACTGGATCAGGCGGGGAGCCTCGCCGCAGCTGATTCAGACCGCCATCGTGGAGGGGGAGCCCGGTGGGGTGAGTGCCGCCCGGGTGGTTGAGCGCGGGCGCGATGCGGCCCCGGTGCGGGATGGGGGCGCCGCGGCGCCTTCTCCGCGGCCCATCGGGGGGAGGTCGGCGACCGTGGAGATACCACGTCCCGTGAGGCCCGCTGAGCAGCCCACACCAGAGCGCGAGCGCGGGTGACGCGGCCTGTCCGAGTTGGGGACGTCTGACGTGGGGTGCGAGGGAGGAGAGGCGCGCCTCGTCTGTTTCGGCCCTGGCTGCGGTTGAACGAAGAAACTCCTCCGAGGCGTCAGGCATGGAGCTGGCGGGGCAGCCGGGCAGCGTGGTGAACGGGCCCTCCACGGACGATTCGTAATGCCGTATTGCTGTCCAAATCGCGCGCCTTCACGGACGTGGCGGTGAGGGACTCGGTGTAGCCGCTCAAGTCCCAGCGGAGCATGGCCTCCTGGCGGTGATGTCGCATGGGGGAGGCGCGGCGTCGGCTTGGGGCGGCCGAGAATGGAGGGCATGGGGAAACGGCGGTTGTGTCCGTGCGGCACCGGGGTGCCCTACGGGGAGTGCTGCGGACGGCTGCATCGGGGGGAGGCCAAGGCCGAGACGGCCGAGCAGCTCATGCGGTCGCGGTACAGCGCCTTCGCCGTAGGGGACGTCGACTATCTGCTCGCCACCTGGCATCCCGCGACGCGGCCGTCGAGCCTGGACCTCGACCCCGGCCTGCGCTGGCAGCGGTTGGACATCGTGCGGGTCGCCGACGGCGGGCCGTCCGACCGCAGGGGCACGGTGGAGTTCCGCGCCCACTACGTGCAGGGACGGCACGCAGGCGAACTGCACGAGGTGAGCCGTTTCGTCCGGCAGGAGGACGCCTGGGTCTACGTCGAGGGCAAGGTGTTCTAGCGGCGTGCCGTGATGCGGGTGGGCAGGGACGCGAAGCCTCGGTCGTTGGAGGAGTGGACGCGCTTCATCGCGGCGGCGTCGATCTCGTAGTCGGCGATGACGTTCACGAGTTCCGTCAGGGCGATGCGCGCCTCCAGGCGGCCCAGGTTGGCGCCGAGGCAGTGGTGGCGGCCGCTGCCGAAGGCGAGCGACGCGCCGGTGTCGCGGTCGAGGTCGAAGCGGTCGGGGTCGGGGAACACCCGCGGGTCGCGGTTGGCGGACCCCACCAGCAGGAGGACGCGCCCGCCCGCCGGGATCGTCACGCCGTGCAGCTCGACGTCCTCGGTGGTGGTGCGGGCGAGGGCCTGCGTGGGCGGGTCCCAGCGCAGGGTCTCCTCGATCCAGTCCTCGACGCGTCCGGCGAAGGCGCGGGCGCGTTCGGCCGGGTGCTTCCAGGCGGCGTGCCAGGCGTTGCCGAGGAGCAGCATCGTGGTCTCGATGCCGGCGCCGACCAGCAGGATCAGCACTCCCACGATCTCCTCGGGGGTGAGCCGGTCGTCGCCCTCGGCGGCGTCCAGCAGCCCCGACAGCAGGTCGTCGCGGCGTTCGCGGGCGCGCTCCGCCGTCAGCTCGGTGTAGTACTGGACGAGCTCGCCGATCGCCTTCAGCGCCTCGGGGGGCAGGTCGGTGGCCTCCTCGTCCCGGTACATGATCGCCATGCCGAGCTCGCGGAGCCGGTCGCGGTCGGCCTCCGGGACGCCCACCAGCTCGGAGATCACGTCGGTGGGGAGGCGGCCGGCGAACTCCATGAGGTCGAAGGCGTCGCCGTCCAGCAGCGGCGCCAGGTGGGCGCGGGCGATCTCCCGTATGCGCGGTTCGAGGGCCTGCACGCGCCGCTGGGTGAAGGCGCGGGAGACCAGGCCGCGCATGCGGGTGTGCTTGGGCGGGTCCATGGCGACGAACGAGAAGAACTTCTCCGCGTCCGGGCCCCAGAACGCGGGTTCGATGCGCAGGCCGTTGACGCTGGAGAACCGGGTGGAGTCGCGCAGCGCCGCGAGGATGTCGGCGTGTCGGGACAGCGCCCAGAAGTCGTCCCGCTCGTTACGGTAGACCGGTGCCTCCTCGCGCAGGCGCGCGTAGACGGGGTACGGGTCCTCCTGAATGTCGAAGTCAAACGGGCTGTAGTAGAGGTCCATCGCCTTCGCGTCCTCCAGGTCGACACCGCGCAACCGATGTGATCATGTCTGGATTTGTCCTGACACGCCACCCATCTCGTCTATAAGTTTCATGTTCTGAATAAGTCGGGCACATTGGGAGTGGTCGGCGCCGAGGCAGAACCGAGACAGAACCGAGACAGAAGGGACGCCGCCCCCTGACGGCACGGACGGGGCGTGAAGCGAGGTCAGCGTGGACGACGAGCAGGCACCTCCGGGGATCGACCCGACCAAGGCGCACCCGAGCCGCCGGTACAACTACTGGCTCGGCGGCAAGGACAACTACGCCGTCGACCGGGAATCCGCGGAGACGGTCGCCTCCGCTTTCCCGACGGTCCGCCTGGCCGCCCAGGAGAACCGGCGGTTCCTCCGGCGCGCGGTGTCGTACCTGGCGGCCGAGCGCGGCGTCCGGCAGTTCCTGGACATCGGGACGGGCCTGCCGTCGGCCGGGAACGTCCACGAGGTCGCCCAGGAGATCGATCCGTCCTGCCGGGTCGTGTACGTGGACAACGACCCGATCGTGCTCGCCCACGCGCGGGCGCTGCTCACCAGCACGCCCGAGGGGGCCACCGCGTACCTGGACGCGGACCTGCGCGACCCCGAGAAGATCCTGACGCATCCCGACCTGCACGCCACGCTGGACCTGTCGCGGCCGGTGGCGCTGATGCTGGTCGCGATCATGCATTTTCTGACCGATGACGACGACCCGTACGGCGTCCTCGCCCGGCTGCTGGAGCCGCTCGCTCCGGGCAGCCACGTCGTGATCACGCACGCGACCGGCGACCACCTCACCCCCGAGCAGTACGCCGAGACCGTGGCGGCCAACGAACGCAGCGGGGTCCCGTTCCGGCTGCGTTCCAAGGAGGAGTTCACCCGGTTCTTCACCGGCCTTGAAGTGCTGCCGCCCGGCATCACCTCGATCGTCGAGTGGCGCCCCGAGGACCCGCCGGAGAAGCGCTCGTCCGTCGAGGACGTCTCCATGTACGGCGCCGTCGCCATCAAGCCCTGAACCAACGATTGGGCTTATTTGGCGGCGATGTGTTCGGCGTGGTCGCGGTAGCGGTGGTAGAGGGGCTCGTATTGCTTGGCGCGGTGCGTCGGGTGGACGACCGGGTCGGCGGTGACCGGGGGCGGCGGTACGGGCAGCCCTGCCGCTGATGCGGCGAGCATGGCCGCGCCTACGGCGGACGCGCTGCGCACCCCGATGGGGTGCAGCGGCATCCCCAGCACGTCGGCCAGCAGCGTGCGGAATGCGGGGGCGGCGATGCCGCCTCCGACGAGGCGTGCGTGCTCCAGCTTGGAGGCGGACGGCAGTGCTTCCAAGGCGTGACGGATCGCGAACGCCACGCCTTCGACGGCGGCTTGGGCCAGGGACGCGCGATCGCCCGCCAGGTCCAGGCCGAGCCATGCGCCGCGTGCGTGCGCGTTCAGCACGGGGGAGCGTTCACCGGTCAGGTACGGCACGAACGTCACCCCGTCCGCGCCGGGCGGGCGTTCCGCCGCCGCGTACAACTCGTCCCAGCCGAGGCCGAGCACGCGGCGCACCCAGTCCAGTGCGAGTCCCGCGTTCTGCACGGCCGCCATCGCGTACCAGCGAGCGCCCTCCGCGGCGGCCGAGCGGTACAGGTGCGTGCGGGGGTCCGGGGTGACGACGGGGTCGTGCACGGGCCGGACGATCTGCGCGCCCGTGCCGACGGAGATCTGCGGGTCGAGCGGGTCGGTCAGCCCGGTGGCCAGCAGCGCCGCGGCCGTGTCCGCGCAGCCGGTCGCCACGGGGACGCCCACGTCGACTCTCGGCAGACCGCGAGCCGAGACGACGCCGGCCCGTTCGCCGGACGGACGCACCGGAGGCAGCAGCCCGGGGTCCAGGCCGACGCCGCGGACGACGTCGTCGGCCCACCGGTCGCCGGGGACGTCCCACAGCAGCGTGGCCGAGGCGTCGGACGGGTCCGTGGCGACGTCGCCGGTGAGGCGGTGGCGCACCCAGTCCTTGGGCAGCAGCGCGATGTGCGCGCGCTCGTACGCGGCCGGTTCGTTCCGCCGGACCCAGAGCAGCAGCGGCCCGGTCATCCCGGGTGAAAGCGGGTTCGCCAGTTTGTGGAGGAGTTCGTCCGGTAGCGCCTGCCACGCGGAGACCTCCGAGGTGGCGCGGGAGTCCGCCCACAGCAGCGCGGGCCGTATCGGCGAACCGTCCTCGTCGGCGAGCACCAGGCCGTGCATCTGCCCGTCGACGCCGATCCCGGCGACCTCCAGCCTGCCGGACGACAGCGCCTCCCCCAGCGCCGCGACGACCGCGTCCCACCAGTCGGCGGGGTGCGTCTCCGCCTGCCCAGGGGCGGGGCTGCGCACGGGATACTCGCGGGCCGCCTCGGCGTGGACCGTGCCGTCGAGCCCGAGCGCCACCACCTTGACGCCGCTGGTGCCGAGGTCGATGCCGACGAAGACGGGGACGGTCATGCTGCACTCTCCTTGACGCGGCGCTGTCGTCGGGCCAGCCGCTGGAGGCGGCCGGCCGGACGTCTCGGTTGCGCCCACCACATTGTCCGCATCGAGGGGTGCGATGAAACGACGCACAGGTTCCCCTCCGAGGGGAGGAGGGGAACCTGTGGTCAGGCGAGGAGGAGACCGCGAGTGGTTGCCGGCGTCAGCGTCGGAAGACGAAGGCCCGGCCCTCGTCCCCGTTCCACCAGCCGCTGCGCCGCCAGTTCGACCAGGGACCGGTGTTGCACTGCCGCACCCTCACGCGAGGGCGCATGGTCCGCGGGCGGTCGTAGCCGATGAAGCCCACGCCCACGGCGCACCTGCCGTCGTTCCGGAGGTTCCTGACGCGTAGGTGAATGCTGGTCTGCCGCGCGCGTGTCCATTTGCCGGCGTGCCGGGCGCGCGGCAGGGTGCGGTGGCATACGTAGTACTGCAGGAGAGCGCGGCCGTCCCTGGAGCGTTGCGTCCCGCGGTGCCGGCAGTGTCGCCGGTGGTCGGGGCGCGCGCTGTCCACGGCGGTGGACGCGGCGGTCGTGGTCGCTCTCGTGGTCGACGCCGTGGTCGATACCGTGGTCGACGCCGTGGTCGACGCCGTGGTCGCGGCCGTGGCGGAGGCCGCGGTCGGGACGGTCGGCGGGGCGAGGGCCACCAGTCCGGCGCCCACGACCGCACCGGCCGCGATGAGGGCGAACTTCGGCTTTTGCATACCTGTTCTTCCCCTTTCGAAGGATTTCGTCGATGACCGGGCGTATTTTGTGCGACGCCCGGGCCTGACATGTCCGGTTCTAGCCGCCGAATGTTGTCCTGTGTCGGTGAGTGGACACCGGACAACAGCCCACGGACAATGGGCGCAGCGAAGTCCGACCAAATGGGGTGGCGATGCCTCGTCCTGAACGTCCGCTGAACGGCGACGATGTGGTGACGCGTTTCGCCGCCGACCTGCGTCGGCTGCGGGCGAAAGCGGGCAGTCCGACCTATCGCGAGCTGGCGCGGCGGGCGCATTACTCGGCGTCGACGCTGGCAGACGCCGCGTCCGGACGAAAATTGCCCAGTTTGTCGGTGACGCTGGCATATGTCCGAGCTTGCGAGGGAGACGTCGCCGAATGGGAGGAGCGCTGGCGCCGTGCCGCGGTGGAAACCGCGGCCGCCGCGGATTCCGTGAATTCCGATGGGGGCGCCGCCGACGGAGCAGACGATTCCGCGCCTTCGGAACGACAACGCGTCCCTTATGTGGGTCTGGCTGCATTTCAGCCTGAAGATTGCCAATGGTTCTTCGGGCGGGAACGGCTCACCGACGATCTCGTCCGGCGGGTCCGCGCGGGGCGATTCCTCGCCGTGTTCGGGGCCTCGGGCGCCGGGAAATCGTCGGTGCTGCGGGCCGGGCTGCTGGCCTGTCTCCGCGAGGAGACGGCCGTGGAGGGGGCCGAGTGGCCCACCGTGCTGCTCACCCCGGGCCCCCATCCGCTGGACGAGTGCGCCGCCCGCCTGGCCGCCGTCGGCGGCGGCTCGGCCGCCGCGCTGCGCAAGGAGCTGGCCGAGGACGAGCGCGCGGTGCACCTGGCGGTGCTGCAGGCGCTGGCCGGGCGGCCCGCGGACGTCGACCTGCTGCTGGTGGTGGACCAGTTCGAAGAGGTCTTCACGCTGTGCGCCGACGGTGCCGAGCGCGCCCGGTTCATCGCCGCCCTGCTCGCCGCCGTCCGGGCCCCCAACAGCCGCACCCGCGTCGTGCTGGGCGTGCGCGCCGACTTCTACGCCCGCTGCACCCAGCACCCGGACCTGGTCGAGGCGATGCGGGACGCGCAGGTGCCGGTCGGCCCGATGACGACCGACGAGCTGCGCCGGGCGATCACCCAGCCCGCCGTCCGGTCCGGGTGCATCGTCGAGGGCGCGCTGCTGGCCCGGGTGATCGCCGACGCGGGCGGCCGGGCCAACGCGCTGCCCCTGGTGTCCCACGCGCTGCGCGAGACCTGGCGGCGCCGCCGCGGCACCACCCTCACCCTGGCCGGGTACGAGGCCGCGGGCGGCATCCGGCACGCCCTGGCCCGCACCGCCGAGGCCGTGTACGCGGAGCTGACCGCCGAGCAGCGGCGCCTCGCCCGCGGCGTCTTCCTGCGCCTGGTCGCGCTCGGGGACGGCACCGGCGACACCAAGCGGCGCGTCCACCGCGACGAGTTCGGCACCGGCCGTCCCGACGTCGACCGGGTGCTGGACGCGCTGGCCCGCGCCCGGCTGATCACCCTGGACACCGACACCGTCGAGATCACGCACGAGGCGCTGCTGGACGCCTGGCCGCGGCTGCGCCGCTGGCTCGACGAGGACCGCGCCGACCTGCTCACCCACCAGCGGCTGGCGGAGGCCGCCCTCGCCTGGGACCGCGAGCAGCGCGACCCCGGGCTGCTGTACCGGGGCAGCCGCCTGGCCGCCGCCGCCGAATGGGCCGAGCGGCACCGCGACGACGTGCTGCTCGGCGACCTCCTGCGGGACTTCCTCGCCGCGTCGGCCCGGCACGAACGGCGCGCCGCCCGCCTGCGCCGCGCCGCGGTCGCCGCGCTGGCGGCGCTCGCGCTGACCGCCTCGGTGACCGCCGTGGTCGCCTTCCAGCAGAGTTCGGCGGCGAAGACCGAACGCGACCGGGCCATGGCCGAGCGGATCATGAGCGTGGCCGACAGCGTCGCGCACACCGACCCCTCGCTCGCCGCCCGGCTCGCCCTGACCGCGTACCGGATGCGGCCCACCGGGCAGGCGCGCATCGACCTGCTCGACACGCAGAACATCGCCCTGTCCCGAGCGCTCACCGGGCACACCCAGGCGGTGCACGCGGTCGCCTACAGCCCGAACGGCCGCACCCTCGCCACCGGCGGCGCCGACGGCACCGTCCGCCTGTGGAACGTGTCCGACCCGACGCGTCCCCGCCCCGCCGGGCCGCCGATCGCCGGGCACGCGGGCGAAATCCACGCGCTGCGGTTCTCCCCGGACGGCCGCACCCTGGCCGGTGCGGGCCAGGACCGGACGGTGCGCTTGTGGGACGTGTCCGACCCCGCCCGCCCGAAGGCCCTCGGGCGGCCGCTCACCGGTCACACCGGCCGAGTGCTGTCGGTGTCGTTCGGCGGTGACGGCGCCACGCTCGTCACGTCCGGCGACGACCGCACGGTGCGGCTGTGGGACGTGTCCGACCCCGCCGCCGCCCGCCCTCTCGGCGAGCCGCTCAAGAAGCAGGACGACGCGGTCGAGTCCGCGGCGGTCAGCCGCGACGGCCGCACGGTCGCCGCCGCGGGCCGCGACGGCGCGATCCGGCTGTGGAACGTCACCGACCGGGAGCATCCCGCCCCGTGGCGGCGGCCGCTCACCGTCCCCGGCGGCGCGGTGCACGCGGTCGCGCTCTCCCCCGACGGGCGGACGCTCGCCGGCGTCGGCGACGACCGCACGGTGCGGCTGTGGGACGTGTCCGACCCCGCGGACGCCGAACCCCTCGGCAAGCCGCTCACCGGCCACACCGACACGATCCTCGCCGCCGCGTTCAGCCCCGACGGGCGGACCCTCGTCACCGGCGGCGCCGACCACACCCTCCGCCTCTGGGACGTGTCCGATCCGTCCCGTCCGACGCGGCTCGGGCCGCCCCTGGCGGGCCACACCGGGTTCGTCACCGGCGCCGTGTTCAGCCCCGACGGACACTGGCTGGCCAGCGCGGGCACCGACCGCACCGTGCGGCTGTGGAACCTGCCCCGGACCGCCCTCACCGGCCACACCGACACGGTCAACGCGGTGGCCTACGCGCGCGACGGCCGCACGCTCGCCACCGCCGCCGACGACCGCACCGTGCGGCTGTGGGACGTCCGCGACCCCGGCAGCCCCCGCCCCTGGGGACCGCCGCTCACCGCGCACACCGATCCCGTCATCCGGGCGGTGTTCAGCCCTGACAGCCGGACGCTCGCCACCTCCTCCCGCGACCGCACCGTCCGGCTGTGGGACGTCCGCGACCCGGCCCGCCCGCGCCCGCTGGCGTCGATCCCCATCGAGGACGCCGAAGCGGCCGGCGCGCTGGCGTTCCATCCGGCCGGGCGCGTCCTGGTGACCGGAGCGGCCCGCCGCACCCTCCAACTGTGGGACGTGTCCGACCCGGCGCGCCCCACCCGGCTGGGGGAGCCGCTCACCGGGCACACCGCCGAACTGCACTGGGCCGTGTTCCGACCCGACGGCCGCGTCCTCGCCGTCGGCGGCGCCGACGACAAGGTGCGGTTGTGGAACGTCCGCGACCCGGCGCACCCGCGCGCCCTGCCGCCGATCGCGACCGGCGACAACAGCGGCCTCCTCTGGGGCGCCTTCGACTCCGCCGGCGACGTCCTGGCCGTGGCCGGCGCCGGTCAGGCCGTCCAGTTGTGGAAGGTGCGCGATCCGGCGCGTCCCACGGCGTTCCGGCGGCCGTTGACCGGACACGGGCTGCCGGTGCGATGGGTCGGGTTCCGCCCGGGCGAGGAGGGCTTGGCCAGCGCGGGCGATGACGGCACGGTGCGGCTGTGGCGGGTGACCAAGCGCGCCCGCGCGTTCCCGGCGGGCAAACCGCTGACCGCGGGCCACACCGGCGCGTTGCGCAGCGCCGCCTACAGCCCCGACGGACGCACGCTGGCCAGCGCCGGGGAGGACCGCGTCGTCCGTCTGACGCCCACTGATGTCGACCGGGCGGCGCGCCGCATCTGCGCGACCACCGAGGGGTCCTCGTCGTGGGGGCGGGCGCGGCGCTTCAATCTGGCCCGTCCCTGCGACTGACCCCGCGGTCCCCATCGGCCAGCGTTCGCGGCCCGGACATCGGGCCGTCGCATCCCCGTCCGTCCGGTGTCATCGCGGCGCTGGAGAAAGCACGGTACAAGGGTGAGTTCGCGCGGCCCCGCCACTTCGACGTGGCGCGCGCCGAACACGCCGAGATCCCGGTCAACGGCGGCGCCTACGACCTGATCCTCATCGGGCCGAACGGGTTCCGCCGCGAGTTCGCCGGGACGGTCCGCGACACCGCCGAGGTGTCGTCGGCCCTCGCGCCCGGCCTGCGCGACCTGCGGATCACCCTGCGCAACACCGGCCGCACGCCCCTGCGGTTCCGGCTGGCGTCGCTCGCCTACGGCCACCGGCGCCGCGAGGTCACCGTCCCGCCGCGGCAGAGCCGCACCGTCAACTGGCACACCCGCCACGGCTGGTACGACGTCGAGATCAAGGTCGCCGGGCACCCGTCGTTCCGCCGGCGGCTGATGGGCCACATCGAGAACGGTCGGCCGAGCGTCTCCGGCTGAACGGGAAAGAGGCGGGGCCGCCCCCTCCTCGGTCCCGCCTCTTCCCTCTCGACATCTTCCTGCACGCGTCGCCGCCTTCTCGTCGTCGTCGGCGCCGGTGGCAGGGCGCGGTGTGTGACGTCGGCGACTCCGCCGGCTCGCGTCGGCCGGTGGAGCCCTGACGCGCGACGCCGCCCCGAGACGGGGAGGGCCGCGCACCTGTTTCGACGTCAGGTGATGTCGGTCGGGTTGCGTGTACCGCGGAATCCGAGCCGACATCCCGGGGAGGCCCAGCCTGTTCTCAGCGCTCACCGGACCGCCCCGTCTGCCGCGTCGCCGACGTCGAACCGCAGGGGACGACGCGGCGGACGTATGCCTGCTGGAAACGGCCGCCGCCCTCGATGACGCGGACGCCCGGACAACGGCTCCGACCGGCCGGCGGTTCCCCAAGCGCGAGGCGTGGGTGTGGACGCGGCGTTGCGCTCCGGCTCGGCTTGGCGACCGGCTCTGCGGGGCGCGCCGGGCGGCCTGCGGGTCGGACGGTCGTGCCTTCGGTCGTCCGGTGTCGGCGCGACGTCGCGCTCCGGGGCGGCCTGGCGATCGGCCCTGCGGGGCGCATCGGTTGGCCTTCCCGTCGGGTGGTCGTGCTTTCGATTGCCCGGAGTGGGCACGGCGTTGCGCTGCGGGTCGGCCCGGCGTCCGGCCGACTCTGCGGTGTGCGTCGGTTGTTCGCGGCCTGTGCGTGGGGCGGTCGTGCCTTCGGTTGTCCGGAGTGGGCGCGGCGTTGCGCCTCGGGTCGGCGTGGTGCTCAGCCCTGCGGGGCGTGTCGGTTGTTCGCGGCCCGCAGGTCGGGTGGTGGCGCCTTCGGTTGTCCGGTGTCGGCGCGACGTTGGGAAGCACGCGCGTGCATGCCCAGCCGCCGACGCCGGGTCCTTCAAGGACGGCGTGGTGGCGGACGCCGGTGCGGTATCCCGTTCTGAGTCGGTGTTCGGGCTGTGCTGCGTGGCGTTGGCGGGAGCTTGTGTGTGCATGGCGTTCTGCCGTCGCAGGTTCCTCGGGGACGGCGGGTACTGGCTGGCGGGTGTGTAGCGGGGGCCGGTGTGCCGAGGTGTGGGTGCCTGCGGCGGACGCTAAGCGAGCGCCTTGCGCGAGTCGTGTGAGGCGACCAGCTCGCGGAACTCGGTGACCGCCGTCTCGGCGTGCCGCCCTGGGGGTACGGCGCTCAGCACGTGGTCGACCAGGGTGGTGACCATGATGCTGCTCTGCTCGGGCGGAAGAGCCGCGTAGGCGTTGCCGGCGTGGCGGACCCCCTCGGTGACGTCGCCGGTGCGGACGTGGCCGACGGCTTCGAGCAGTTCGACCTGGGTCCGGTAGCGCGGGCAGTCCAGAGGGTGGACGGCGCGCAGGCGGCCGATGGCGCGGTCGAGTCCGTCGCGATCGCCGAGCTGGCCGTACACCCACGCCTCGGTGTAGCGCAGGCGATCTTCCGGCCATCCCTGGTTGACGGACAGCTGCTTGCTGTCGGTGATCGACGGGGGGAGCGCCTCGAAAATTGCATTGCAAGTTTGAATTTCCGCGCGGGTCTGGCGGTCGGCGCCTTCGAGGGAAAGCAGTTGTGCGCGCGCCGCACGGACGCCGAGCAGCCCGCGGTACAGGGTGTTCGACGACTGTTCGATGATCCTGTCGGCTTCGTGGAGCAGATGTACCGTCGGGCGTCCCTCGTAAAGGCCGTGGATCAGCCGCTCCTTGCTTATCCACAGGTAGAGGTCCTTGTCTCCGGAGGTCTTGGCCGCGCTCAGCGCGGTGAACCACCATTCGCGGGCCGCGCGCGGCTGGCTGAGATTGGACAGCGTCTTGGCCATCATCAACGACAGGCCGCCGGCGACCCGGCACCACGAGGGGTAGGCGGGGCTTTTCTCCTTCTTGCTGCGGGCGGTGATCACCTGGACGGTGGCCAGGTCAGCGGCCAGGTCGAGCATCAGCCGCTGCGGTGAGGCGAACCGGTAGGTATGGCCGTAATCGGCGACCGTCTGCTCCCATTCGTCCAGGTGGCTCTCCTCATTGCGCCCGACGGCGCGGTCGACGCCGGACCGGATGGGCTGGAGTGCCTCGAGACCCACGGCCGCCGGGACGCCGAGTGCGACGAGCGCCTGCAGGAGTGTGCGTCGTTCCATCTCTTCGTCGTCCTCGTCTTGATTGCGGGGATATATGTCCTTTTCGGGCGCTTCGTCCACGGTATCCGCGTGGTTTTGGGTCTCGCGTATCTTCGAGGCCAGATCTTTGAGCTCCCCGCCGGCGTCGAGCGCCTTGTCGAGCAGTTCGGCCAATTCCGCCGAGGGCGGATGCAGATCGCGGGACACCTTCGACAGGTATCCGTGGTCGTAGTGGACGGCTGCCGCGAGCCTGCGCAGTGACAGATCGCGCTCGGCCATGAGAGCCAGCATCTTCTCGCCGAACTTCATGATCGCCTCCACCTCGTCGGCGGTGCACGTCCGGTGCATGGTGCACGGCGGCGGATGCACCGGGGATGCACCATGCAACGTCTTCTCAAAGTAACGCTGCGGAGGCTTTTATGTGCGGAGAGCGACGAAAAGCGGCCCTGAGCTGCGTAAGCGGCACGCGCCCAGGGCCTAGGGGATCAACCTGCAAGGGAGGCCGACCCCCATGGCACCCGATGGTACGGCCGCGTGCGACCGGCTCGCCGCGCTGCACACGCATCTGTTGGCGCGAGGGCTGACGGCCAAGCTGACACCCCAGGGGCTGCGCATCTCGAATCCGCAGGTCAGCGGATGTTGCGACAGGGCGGCGGCGGATCTGGTCACATGTCGGCCACGTCCCGAGGACGGCGGCGCGCTGTGGTTCTACACCAGCTGGCAGGAGCCGATCGGCCCCGCCGACGACATCATCGACGCGAGCGTGTTCATCATCGGCTACCTCAACCGGCGGGCCGAGCGGTGACCGCCGCCGTGGCCGAGTGGCGGCTCGCCGAGCTGCGCGCCGCGTTCCCCGAAGCGCTCATCTGGTATGGCTCGTACACCGGCAGTCTGTGGGCGTACGTCCGCGAACGGACGGGCGCGGCGCGGTTGGTCGAGGCCGCCACGCCCGAGGAGATGGCGCACCTGCTGTACACGGCACGCCTGTGGGGGACGTTACGGCAGTCAGTGGCGGCCGGCCCCGAGGTCCCGAAGTCGGGGCAGGACGGGGCCTGGTCGTCCATGCCGGACGCGTGTCGGGTGCAGGGAGATGGAGTGCAGAGGCCGTCGGCGCTCGCCGGGCGGCGACCGCCGACGCGGAATCAGCGGGGGCCGTCCATGCAGGGCGGGCCGGCGGCGTCCGGGCCGAGCGGTCGGCGACCGCCTGAGCCGGGGGCGTCGTCCAGGTGGAGAACGACCGCGTCGCACAGCGTCGCCAGGCCGGTTGCCGCGGCGCCCGGCGGGCGCAGAGCTGTCCGGAGGCGCCGGGGCGCATGGCTGCGGCGGCTGCTGGGCGGACCGGACGCGGCGCAGGCGCGGTGAGCGTCGCTCCGGTCCGCCCGGTCGGCGCCCTGTCGCCTCCGCGGGCCGTCACCCGCCCGCCGGGTCGGCGTCCGAGCGGCGGGGCGCGGTGCTGCGGCGGGTGAGGGGGCGCGGTGGAGGCGCGGTGCCGCGTGGTCGGCTCCGCGGGGCGTCACCGCCCAGCTGCCGGGCCGTGGACGAGCGGCGGGCGGGGCGGACGCGGTCAGGCGGCCGGGCGGCGGGACAGGCGGCGGGCGAGGCGCTGCATCGGGCGTTCGACGGCGCGGTAGGTGAACGCCGCCGCGGCGACGACGCAGGCGATCGCGGCGACGGCCCAGCCCAGGCGTTCGGCGAGGGCCATGTCGTCCGGGTCCCCCGTCAGCCGCCACACCACCTGCAGGACCGGCGTGTGCAGCAGGTAGAGCGAGTAGCTGATCAGACCCAGCCAGGCCAGGACCCTCGGCATGCCGCGGTGGCGCAGGGACCAGCCGAGCAGGAACGTCAGCCACGCCGCCGTCACCGCGATCGGCCAGTCCCAGGACGCGTCGGCCGTCGTGAACGCGGCCCACGCGCCGGCCGCGACGGTGAGCGCGGGGACCAGCGCGACCAGCGCCGACGCGGGACGGCGGGAGACCTGGCCGCGTTCGATCCGGTACAGGGCGGTGCCCGCGAACATCGTCGCCAGGATCGCCAGGCTCTCCATCCCGCCGACCCGGCTGTTGACGGTCAGCAGCGCGAGCGCGAGGACCGCCGGGACGACCGCCCCGTACAGGCGGATCCTCCCCGTGCCGAACATCATCGCGAGCAGCCCGGCCGCCAGGACGGCGGCGGTCACCGCGACCGACCCCATCTGCCAGCGGAACGCGATCAGCCAGACCGGCAGCGCGGCGCCCACCGCCGCGGCGGCCGCCGCGAACAGCGCCGCCGCCGGTGCGCTCGCCCGATGCGCCCCGGCCGCGAACATCGCCGCGACCAGCAGGTAGAACACCATCTCGTACGACAGCGTCCAGAACACGTTGACGACGCTCGGGACGCCCAGCACGTCCTGCAGCATCGTGGCGTGCGCGAGCGCGCCCATCCACGGCCGGTCGGTGAGCGGGGAGGGCAGCGGCCACGCCACCCCGGTCGCCGCCAGCGCCACGCCGAGCAGCGCCGCCACCGCGAACAGCGGATACAGGCGCAGCAGGCGGCCGATCCAAAAGGCGCGCAGGTCGCCCCGGCGTTCCAGCGACGCGGGCACGATGTAGCCGCTGACCAGGAAGAACACGAACACGCCGTACCGGCCGAAGTTGAACCACGGGCTCGCGTTCCGGCGGACCTCGGGGAACAGCACGTCCAGCGAGTGCTCGAAGACCACCACCAGCGCCGCCAAGCCGCGCAGGGCGTCCAACCAGGCGAGGCGCCGTCCACTGGGCGGTACGTGTTCGGCCGGTTGCGGACGGGAACGGGCTCTGGGCGCCGTGGCAGACGCGAACGCGGACACGAGCATCACAGCCACGCTAGGTGCGGACTCTCCAATGAGACTGATGATTTCCTGAACGTTTCCTGAATAACAAGAGCCCAGTGGGACGAGGCCGGCGCGGCGCCGCGTGAAGACCGAGGTCGGGACCGCCGCCGCCCGGCGCCCGCGCCGCCATGGCCGGTCGCGGCCACCGCGTCGCACCGGCCGACGCCGTTCGGGGATCGTGAGGCCGACGTTCCGGACGAGAGGTGAGCGTGCATCGAGAAGCCTTGGGTGGTGAGTCTGCGGTTGCGCTGGTCGTCGGGCGGTCGCGGGCGCCGGGGCTTCGCATGGAGGCGGCGCATCCGCGGCGCATGCTGCTCCGGCAGGGGCGGGACGTGGTGCTGCTCGGCATGGTGGACCGAGACCACTACGGCGTGAGCGTCTACTGTACGGGACGCTATGCCTCGCCTTTGCCGCCCCTGCGCGCGGCCGAGGCGCGCGCACGACGGAACTGGGTGCACCGCTACGCGTCCTGGTTGGACGCCGCCGACAACGGCCCCTTGCACGAGGGGCGGTGGGTGCTGCGTCCGTGCAACGTTCCGCTGAGCTTGCTCGTCGCACCCGTTGTCGGGTCGACGGTGTACATCGACTGGGACGGCAACGGGTGGGGCGGGGTGCTGCCGTTGCGTCCGCTTTCGCCTCCTGACGCCGGGCGTGTGAAGGCTTACCGCAAGCAGGTACGCGAAGGGGTGCTGCCGCCCGTCCTCGTGTGGGCCGTCAGCGGCTTGGACGGGCATGTGGTGCTGGACGGCCACGACCGTCTGGCGGCCGCGCTCGCCGAGGAGGTCGCCCCTCCGATGCTGGTGCTGACGCGCGGGATGGACGCCGCCGAGCAACGCAGCGTTCTGGAATCCACGGAAGCCCACGTGACGGGTGTCATCGACAACCTGCGGAGGCGAGAGCACCACCCCGGGGTGCAGCGGCAGATCGACGCGCTCGTCCAACGGCACGCGCAGGCGGCCGCACTTCTCCCTTACGACGCCAAGCGGACGCGGGCGTGGCCCCTGCCGGGCGGGGCCGCCGCGTGGGACGCCGAGGCGGCCGCCCTCGGGTGGCGATGAAACCTCCAGGTAGAAGCCAGGGCGCCGACGAGACAGGCGATTTCGCCGATGCCTGTTCGCCTGGCTGATTGCACGCTCTGCACGTCGATATCCGTGTGAACCGCGTCACGGTTCCCCGTGCCGCGGCTCCTCCCCGAAGGAGTGCATCGACGTGCTGTCCCGGAACACCCCATCTGACAGCGCCCCGCCCATCAGATCCGGGCTCTCGACCGCTCCCCGCCGCCGCGCCCTGCGGGCCGTCGCGACGACGGCCCTGGCGCTCACCCTGACCGCCGGCACCGGCGTGCTCGCCGCCCCCGCCGCCGGCGCCGCCCCCGCAGCCCCGGCCGCTGCGGCTGCCGCGGCGGTCAGCCCGTACCAGCACGGGCCCGACCCGACCGAGGACCTCATCGAGGCGCCGCGCGGCCCGTACGCGACGGCCCAGATCAGCGTGTCCAGGCTGAGCGTCACCGGCTTCGGCGGCGGCGTCATCTACTACCCGACCACCACCAGCGAAGGCAGGTTCGGCGCCATCGCCATCTCGCCGGGCTTCACCGCCACGTGGTCCAGCCTGGACTGGCTCGGCCCGCGCCTGGCCTCGCACGGGTTCGTGGTGTTCGGCATCGAGACCAACACCCTGCTCGACCAGCCCGACAGCCGCGGCGCCCAGCTGCTGGCCGCGCTGGACTACCTGACCCAGCGCAGCTCGGTCCGCGACCGGGTGGACGCGTCCCGGCTGGCCGTGGCGGGCCACTCCATGGGCGGCGGCGGCACGCTGGAGGCCGCCAAGAGCCGTCCCTCCCTCAAGGCCGCCATCCCGATCGCGCCGTGGAACCTCGACAAGACCTGGCCCGAGGTCCGCACCCCCACCCTGATCATCGGCGGCCAGCTCGACACGATCGCACCGGTCGCCACCCACTCCATCCCCTTCTACCTGTCGCTGAGCAACGCGCCGGAGAAGGGCTACCTGGAGCTGCTCGGCGCCAGCCACTTCTTCCCGCAGACGTCCAACACCACCATGGCCAAGTACATGATCAGCTGGATGAAGCGGTTCATCGACGACGACACCCGCTACAGCCAGTTCCTGTGCCCGGCCCCGAACGACTTCACGCTCTCCGACTCGCGCGTCACCTGCCCCGTCTGATCGGGTGACCCGGCGCCCGGCGGCGACCGCCTCCCCTCGGCGGCCGCCGCCGGGCCGTTTCGCGTCCGGAACAAGGCCGCGCGATCACTGGCGGTCGTCGGTCAGCCGGTGCGCGCTCAGCGCCAGGACGACCTCCACCAGGTCGCGGGGACGGCTGAGGAGGCGGCCGGTGAGCTTCTCGATGCGGCGCAGCCGGTTCAGCACCGTGTTGTGGTGGCAGTACAGGCGGGACGCGGCGCGGGCGGCCGAGCCGTCGCACTCCAGCCAGGCGGTCAGCGTGGACAGCAGCACCTCGCGCGTCGCCGCGTCCAGCCGGGCCAGCGGGCCGAGCACCTGGGCGTGCAGCCGGTCGGCGAGCGCGGGCTGGGACGCCAGCAGCGCGTCCGGCAGCCGCCGGTCGATGCGCGCGACGTCCGGCTCGGGCGGGCGGCAGGTGCGCAGCGCCAGCTCGGCCATCCAGCGGGCCGCGCCGAGGTCGGCCAGCCCGTCGACGACGGCACTGACGCCCGCGTACGCGCGCACGTGCGGACGCAGCGCGTCGACCAGGTCGTCCAGGTCGGCCTCGCCGAGGTCGACCACCGCCACCTGGACGTCGGCGCGCACCCGCCAGATGAACCGCATGCCCCCGGCCGCGACCGAGTCGGCGGGACGCCCGGTGGCCCGTTCCAGCGGCTCGTCCTGGCGCAGCATGACCACGGCGTAGCGGCCGGACGGCGCCAGGCCGAGCACGGAGCAGGCCGTGGCGACCAGGCCGCCGTCGCCGCGTCCCTCCAGCAGCGCGTCCACGACGGCGTTCACGCGCTCCTCGCTGCGGCGCAGCAGGTCGTACTCGGTGCGGTGGTACGCGGCGGCCGCCGTGCTGGACTGCTGGTCGATCGTCTGCCAGGTGCGCGTGGCCTGCCGGACGAGCGCGGGCACCTGCGCGGGGTCGTCCTCGGTCACCGCCTCGACCAGCGCGTCCCAGAACACGCACCCCGCCAGGCGGTAGGAGCGCAGCAGCCGGTCCAGCGGCAGGCCCTGCTCGGCGCGGCGCCGGCCGAGCTCCTCGGCCCACTCCAGATCGGCGCGGCCCCGGCCGGGGTCGAGGATCGCCGCGAACCCGTGGTCGAGGCCGGTGTGGCAGACCTCCCACAGGTCCTCGCGGGGACCGCTGGGGCGGTCGCCGCCCTCGCCGCTGAGGATCTCCCCGACGAGCCGTCCGGCGAGCTCGGGCAGCCGGTCCCGCAGCCGCGCCACGGCCCGGCGGACGATCGCCCGGTCGGCGCCGTCGGCCGCCGTTGTGAGCGTCGCCATGCAAGCCTCCTCGGACACCACCGCGCGCGCCGCCGGCGCGCTCCGGTGGGGGAGGTGCGGGGGCGCGAGCAGGGGAGCGGGGCCATGGTCGCATCCGGCGCGGACCGTGGCCAGACCCGGCCCGGCGGGATTGTGAGCGATCACAACGGCGGACGGCCCGCGTTGCGTCCCCTCCCCGTAATAGAACGGCGCTCTAGACCTGTTCGGGGGTCGCGTGTTGCTGTGGGCTCGTCACCCCCCTCGCGCCGGGCCACGGGCCGAGCCACTGGACCGCGAGCCGCATCGCACGAGCGGCATCCGGCTGGAGGTGCGACATGACCCTCGGAACCACCCCGGAGGAGACCGCCCTCTACGGGCGGGACCGGGAACTGGCGGCCCTGCGCGGGCTGCTCGACCGGGCCCGCACCGGACAGGGCGGCGCGCTGGCGGTCGTCGGCCCGCCCGGCATCGGCCGGACGAGCCTGCTGGACGCGGCCGCCGCCCAGGCCCCGCCCCGGTTCCGCACGCTCGGCGCCCGCGGCATCCCGCAGGAGGCCGCCGTCCCGTACGCGGGGCTGCACCGGCTGCTGCGCCCGCTGGCCGACCCGGCCCGGCGGTCCCCCGCCGGGCGCCGCGACGCCCTCGCGCCGCTCCTCGGCCACGGCGGCGCCGTCACCGCCCCGCGGTTCACGCTGTTCACCGCCGTGTACGAGCTGCTCGCCGAGGCGGCCGCCGCCCGGCCGCTGCTGTGCGTGGTGGACGACGCGCACCTGCTCGACGCGGTGTCCCTGGACGCGCTGACGTACGCGGCGCGGCGCGTCCGCGGCGACCGGATCGCCATGGTGTTCGCGGTCTGCGGCGACGAGGGCCCCGCCGACGTGCCGCGGCTCGTCCTGCCTCCGCTGGACGACGCCGCCGCCCTGCGCCTGCTGGACCGGCTCACCCGGGGGCTGATCCGGGAAGACCTCGCCGAAGAGCTCGTGGAGCTGGCCGCCGGGCGTCCCCTGGCGCTGGTCGAACTGGCCGAGGCGCTCACCCCCGAACAGCTCGCGGGCACCGCCGCACCGCCCCGCGCGCTCCCCGCGCGCAGCCGCCTGCGCGCCCTCTACCGGCAGCGCTACCTCACCCTGCCGACAGGGGCGCGGCGGCTCGTGCTGCTCGCCGCGGC
The DNA here is from genome assembly GCA_003001795.1 of Actinomadura viridilutea. Taxonomy (GTDB): domain Bacteria; phylum Actinomycetota; class Actinomycetes; order Streptosporangiales; family Streptosporangiaceae; genus Spirillospora; species Spirillospora viridilutea. The sequence continues at coordinate 87,601 of PVNI01000016.1, forward strand.
CGACGACCGCCTCGACCTGGACGCCCTCGCCCGCGCCGCCGACCTCGCCGACCTGGACGCCGCCCGCGCCTCCGGGCTGCTGCGCGTGGACGGCGACGCCGTCGCCATGCCCCCGCTCGCCCGGTCGTCGGTGTACGCCGACGCCTCGCCCCTCGAACGGCGCTGGGCGCACGCGCGGCTCGCCGACGTCCTCGACCGGGAAGAGCAGCGGGCCCGTCGCGCCCGCCACCGCGCCGCCGCGGTGGAGCACCCGGACGACGCCCTCGCCGACGAACTCGCCGAGGCCGCCTCCCGCGTCCGCGGCGACCGGCTCGACGCCTCCCGCACCTGGCAGCGCGCCGCCGAACTCACCACCGACCTCGACCTGAAGGCCGACCGGTACGTGCGCGCCGCCGCCGACGCGTGGCGGGCCGGACGGCCCCGGCGGGCCCGCGCCATGCTCCGTCCCGTCCTGCCGTGCGCCGACGCCCCCGAACGGCTCGGCCGCGTCAGGCTGCTCCAAGGCGAGATCGAGCTGTACGACGGGTCGCCCGCGATCGCCGCCGGAATCCTGCGCGAGGCCGCCGACCACCTCGCCGAGACCGACCATGCCGCGGCCGCCACCACGTTGATGAAGGCCGCGCACGCCGCCGAATCCGGCGGCGACCTGCACTCCTTCGTCGCCGTCGCCGACCATGCCGCCGCCGCGAGCCTGGACGGGCCGGTCGCCGAACTGGCGTCCGCGCACCTCACCGGCCTGGCGGCGGCCTTCCGCGGACGGCACGGCACCGCGTCCCGGCACCTGGCCACCGCACTGGACCTGGCCGACAAGGTCGACGACGGCACGGCCCTCATGTACGCCACCTACGCCGCCATTGTGTGCGGCGACGAGCGACGCGCCCACGAACTGGCCGCACGCGCGGTGGCGCGCGTGCGATGCGGCGGGGACCCCGTCCAGGAGCCGCAGGCGCTGGCGATGCTCGCCCACACCGAGCTGTTCCTGGGCCGCTACACGGCGGCGACCGCCATCGCCCAGGAAGGACTGCACCTCGCCCGCGCCGCCGGGCAACGCAACGTCGCCGCCGACCACCTCGCCACGATCGCGCTCGTCACCGCGTTCCGCGGGGACCGCGCCGCCACGCTGCGCCACCTGGACGGGCTGACCGAAACCGTCGGCCGGCACGGGCTCGCCCGCCCCGCCGCGTACGGGTCATGGGCCTTGGCCTGCCTGGACCTGGCCGACGACCGTCCCGGCGACGCCCTTGCCCGGCTCCGGCTGCTCACCGGCACCGACTCCGCCCACCCCGCCGTCGCCGTCATGGCGACCGCCCACCTAGTGGAAGCCGCCGTCCGGTGCGGGCGTCCGGACGAGGCGCGCCGCGTCTGCGAACCGTACGACCGGTGGGCGCACGGCACCGGCAGCCCCGGCCTGCGCGCGCTCGCCCTGCGCTGCCGCGCCCTGCTCGCCGACGACGAGGACACCGCGACCCGGCATTTCGAGGAGGCGCTGCGGCTGCACGGCCACTGCGACGCGACGTTCGAACTGGCCCGCACCGAACTCCTCTACGGGCACCGGCTCCGCCGCGACCGCCGCCCCCGCGAGGCCCGCGGCCACCTGCGCGCGGCCATGCAGATCTTCGACGCCTACGACGCCGAGACGTGGGCCGAGCGCGCGCGGGCCGAGCTGCGCGCGGCGGGCGAGGCGGTGGACGGCGGCGGCACCGTGGACCTGGACCGGCTCACCGCCCAGCAGCTCCAGATCGCCCGCCTCGTCGCCGCGGGCGCCACCAACCGCGAGATCGCCGCCCGGCTCACCCTCAGCCCGCGCACCGTCGACCACCACCTGCGCAACGTCTTCACCCGCCTCGGCATCCGCTCGCGCGTGGAACTGGCCCGGCTGCTCACCTGAAGTCGTCGGCGTGGTCGCGGGCCCACTGGGCGAACGTGCGCGTGGATCGTTTGCGCCGGGCGACCGTGGCAGCGTGGCCGCTGGCCGTCTGACCGGGCTGAGGCAACAGCGTCGAGTGCCTGAGCGGACGGCCGGTGTGTTGCGCGGCTGCGGTGCGAAGGCGTCGAGGCTGCGGGCGGGGCAGAGAACCGGGCAGGCTCAACATGGTTCGCCGCGCGCTGGATGGTCGTAACGGTGCCCCGGGGACGCCGACGGACGGTCCGTCACGTGATCAGGTTCGCCGGGAATGTGCAGGTGGAGCGACAATGGGTTATGGCCCACTGGGTCCTGCACGTCGATCTGGACCAGTTCCTCGCGGCCGTGGAGGTGCTGCGACATCCGGAACTGCGCGGGCGCCCGGTCGTCGTCGGCGGGGACGGCGACCCGACCAAGCGCGGCGTCGTCAGCACCGCCTCTTACGAAGCCCGCGCCTACGGCGTCCACTCCGGCCTGCCGCTGCGGACCGCGGCGCGGCGCTGCCCCGACGCGGTCTTCCTCCCCGTGGACGCGAAGGTCTACAAGACCGTCTCGGCCCAGGTCATGGCGACGCTGCGGGAGTTCGACGCGGTGGTCGAGGTGCTCGGCTGGGACGAGGCGTTCCTGGCCGTCGACACCGACGATCCGGAGCGGATCGCGCGGGAGATCCGTGACCGGGTGCGCGCGGCCACCGGTCTCGACTGCACCGTGGGGATCGGCCAGAACAAGCTCCAGGCCAAACTGGCGACGGGCTTGGGCAAACCGGCCGGCGTCTTCCGGCTCACCCACCAGAACTGGTTCGACGTGCTCGGCGACCGGCCGACCGACGCGCTGTGGGGCGTCGGCCCCAAGACCGCGAAACGGCTGAAAGACATGGGCATCGCCACGGTCGGTCGACTCGCGGCGGCCGACCCGCGCGCCCTCGCCGAGCGGCTCGGCCCCACGATCGGGCCGTGGCTCGTGCGGCTCGCGCAAGGGCAGGACCACTCGCCGGTGCACGGCCGACCGCACGTCCCCCGGTCCCGCGGACGCGAGACCACCTACCAGCATGACCTGCGCGACTGGGAGCAGGTGCGCCGGGAAGTCTCGCGCCTGGCGCGGCGGGTGGCGCGCGAAGTCGCCGCCGAGAGGAGACCGGCCGTCCGCGTCGTCGTGAAGGTCCGTTACGCGCCGTTCTTCACGCGAACCCACGGCCGGGCGCTGGAGGCACCGACGACTGAGGCTTCCGCAATCGAGGCGGCCGCCTTCGCCGCCCTCGACCGGTTCACCGAACGGAGGCCGGTGCGCCTGCTGGGCGTCCGTGCCGAGTTCGCGTCCTGACCCGGCCGGGCACCCGGACGTCCGACCAGTCGCCACGCGACGGGGTCGGCACCCCGCCTCCGCTCCGGCGCGGCCGCCGCCGCTCCACGTCGCCTCAGAAGGACGAGCCGGGCGCCGCGCCGCACGGGGCGTGGCTTCAGTGACGGCCGCACCCGCACCTCCGCGAGCTCATTCGGGAAAGCGCTCCCGTCATCGGTGATCGTGGTGCGCCTCCAGCGCCGCGAGCCGGGCGGCCGGCGCCACGGCGTTGAGTTGGTCGGGGACCAGCGCGGCGGCGCGATCGCCGGGGCGTCACCAGTCGATGTCGTCCTCAGGAGGCGGTTGATCGGCGCCGCCCTGGTCGGAGCCGTGGTCGGCGACGGTGGCGAGGACCTGCTCGCCGTACTTCGCCAGCTTGTTCTCGCCGACGCCGCTCACGCGGCTGAGCTCGGCCAGGGACGACGGGCGGACCGTGGCGATCTCGCGGAGGGTGGCGTCGTGGAAGATCACGTAGGCGGGGACGCCCTGCTCCTTGGCGGTGGCGGCGCGCCAGGCCCGCAGCCGCTCGAACAGCGGCACGGCCTCCTCGGGGAGGTCCGCGGCGGGGCTGGTCTTCCTGCCCGGCTTGGCGGAGCCCTTGGATTTGGCGGGACGTTCCGGCTCGCGGCGCAGCATGACCTTGCGCTGCCCCCGCAGCACGTCGGCGCTGCGGTCGGTCAGCACCAGCGCGCCGTAGCTGCTCTCGACGGCGAGCAGGCCCTGGGCCAGGAGCTGGCGGACCACGCCCCGCCACTCGGCTTCGCGCAGCTCGGCGCCGACGCCGAACACCGTCAACGCGTCGTGGTCGAACTGGATGACCTTGGCGGTCTTCCTGCCGAGCAGGATGTCGATGATGTGGCCCGCGCCGAACTTCTGGCGCCGCTCCCGGTCGAGCCGCACCACCGCCGACAGGATCTTCTGCGCGGCGATCGTGCCGTCCCACGACTGCGGCGGCGACAGGCACGTGTCGCAGTTGCCGCACGGCTCGGCGGACTCGCCGAAGTAGTCCAGCAGCCGGACGCGGCGGCAGTCGACCGTCTCGCACAGCGCCAGCATCGCGTCCAGGTGCGCGGTCAGCCGGCGCCGGTGCGCCTCGTCGCCCTCCGACGCGTCGATCAGCTTGCGGAGGTTGACGACGTCCTGCAGCCCGTAGGCGAGCCAGGCGGTGGACGGCAGGCCGTCCCGCCCGGCGCGGCCGGTCTCCTGGTAGTAGCCCTCGACCGACTTGGGCAGGTCCAGGTGCGCGACGAACCGCACGTCCGGCTTGTCGATGCCCATGCCGAACGCGATCGTCGCGACCATCACCAGGCCGTCCTCGCGCAGGAACCGCGCCTGGTTGGCGGCGCGGGTGGCCGCGTCCAGGCCCGCGTGGTACGGCAGCGCCTCGATCCCGTTCGCGGTCAGGAACTCGGCGGTCTTCTCCACCGAGTTGCGGGACAGGCAGTAGACGATGCCCGCGTCCCCGGCGTGCTCGGTGCGCAGCAGCGTCAGCAGCTGCTTCTTGGGGTCGGTCTTCGGCTCGATCCGGTACTGGATGTTCGGGCGGTCGAAGCTGTGCACGAAGTGCCGGGCCCGCTCCAGGTCCAGGCGGGCGGCGATCTCGGCGCGGGTGGCGGGGGTGGCGGTCGCGGTCAGCGCGATCCGCGGCACGTCCGGCCACCGCTCGTGCAGGCCCGACAGCAGCAGATAGTCGGGACGGAAGTCGTGCCCCCACTGCGACACGCAGTGCGCCTCGTCGATGGCGAACAGCGAGATCGTCCCGCGGTCCAGCAGTTCCACGGTGGCGGGCAGGCGCAGCCGTTCGGGCGCCAGGTACAGCAGGTCCAGCTCCCCGGCGACGAATTGCGCCTCCACGAGGCGGCGCTCCTCGAAGTCCTGCGTGGAGTTGATGAAGCCGGCCCGCACGCCGAGCGCGCGCAGCGCGTCCACCTGGTCCTGCATCAGCGCGATCAGCGGCGAGATCACCACCCCGACGCCGCGGCGGACCAGCGCGGGGATCTGGTAGCACAGCGACTTGCCGCCGCCGGTCGGCATGAGCACCAGGGCGTCGTGCCCGGCGATCACATGCTCGATGATCTCCTGTTGGCCGTCGCGGAACGCGTCGTACCCGAACACGCGCCGCAGCACGTCCAGCGCGGCGCCCGTCTGCACTTCGCTCGGGGGAGAGGACACCCCGCCATCCTAGGGACCGGGTACGACGGCGCGGCGGGTCATCCACAGGCCCGGTCAGGGGCGGGGCGTGGCGGCCAGGTCGTCGAGCAGTTCCGGCGTGACGGCGCCGAGGTCGCGGGCGACGTAGGAGGCCAGCTGCAACGCGTCCTCGGCCGGGGGGTAGCGCGGATGCGGCACGGCGATCACCCGCATGCCCGCGGCGTGCGCCGAGCGCAGGCCGTTGGCGGAGTCCTCGATCGCCGCGCACTCGGCGGCCGGGACGCCCAGCCGCCGCGCCACCGCGAGGTAGCCGTCCGGCGCCGGCTTGCCGCGCGCCACCTCCTCGGTGGACAGCGTGGCGCGGAACAGGTCGGCCACGCCCATCTCGGCGAGCACGAAGTCGATGAGGGTGCGCGGAGACGAGCTGCTCAGCCCCAGCGGGAGCCCGCCGTCCGCCACCCGCCGCACCGCGTCCACGGCGCCCGGCATGAGCGGCAGGTCCGCCTCGTACCGGCGGACCATCTGCTCGATCACGTCCTCGGCGACCTGCCGCGGCTCGAGGCCGCCGATCACCTCGGCGGCCAGATACCGGGACCACTCCGCGGTGCTCATGCCCATGAGCCGCTCCTGGGTGTCGGGACGCCAGCGCCCGCCGCGGTCGGCGACGTAGCGGCGGCGCACCTCCTCCCACACCGGCTCGGAGTCGACCAGCACGCCGTCGAGGTCGAACACGACGGCCCGGATGGCGGGCATGAGGGGTCCTTTCGTCGCGATCACCGTCCGCGTTGATCGTTACCCGTCCCGGGGCGGCCCAACCGGTGGTCCCCGGAGGGCGGGACGCGGCGCCGCCCGTGAAAGGACCTTCCGCAACGCAGCGTGACGTTGCAGGTGATTATCGGGCAAATCGCACAAGATTCGTTTTGCTCTCTGGCAGGGTGGAGGCCCCCGCCCCGGCTTCTGCAGCCGTTGGAAAGGAGAGTCCATGGCGTTCATCGGATTCGTGCTGGTCGCCGCGGCCGTGGTCGTCGGCGCCGGCGTCGCGCTGGACAATCCCGGCGACACCACCCTGACCGTCTTCGGCACCGCCGTGCCCGGTGTCAACGCCCTGTGGCAGGTCTTCTTCGCCGGCGCCGCCGTCGCGGTGGTGTTCGTCATCGGCCTGGTCCTCACGTTCACCGGCATCGCCCGCCGGGTCCGCACGCGCCGCGAGATCCGCTCCCTGCGCGAGGAGCACGAGGAGTCGCTCACCACCCTGGAGAGGGAGAAGCGGCAGCTCCAGCGCGAACTGGACCGCATCCGCGGCAACGCCCCGATCTCCGCCAGGCGTCAGCCGAGCCAGGGCGCGACCCCCGCCCCGTCGTCGGCCCCCACCCAAGTCCCGGTGGCGGGGGCTCGCGCGGGCTCCCGCCCGCAGATCAGCGCGAGCTCCCCCTTCTTCGACCGCACCGACTGACCGGCTCCGCGGGACGAGCCGCGGATCGTCCGGAACGGTGACAGGCCCGCGCGGAGAATCGTTGCGCGGAGTGATGACGGCGGCGCCGCGTCACTTCAGGATGGAAGCGTGTCGATACTCATCAAGACCGCCATCACGGCGGCGGCGCTGGCGGTGGCCGCGTTCCTGCTCGACGGCATCACCGTCACCGGGGACGACACGGGGCGGCGGGCCCTGACGCTCGTCGGCGTCGCGGTCATCTTCGGCCTGGTCAACGCCATCATCAAGCCGATCGTCAAGACCATCGGATGCGCGTTCTACGTGCTCACCCTGGGCCTCATCGGGCTCGTGGTGAACGGCCTGTTGCTGCTGCTCACCAGCAAGATCGCCACCGAGGTCGGCCTGCCGTTCCACGTCGAGGGGTTCTGGCCCGCCTTCTGGGGCGCCATCATCGTCGGCGTCGTCGGCTGGCTGCTCAACCTGTTCGTCAAGGAGGACTGACCGCTCCTCCCCGGCCGGGCCGCCGCCCGCTGCGGGACCTCAGCCTCTCAGGAAACTGACGGAAGCCTCGCGCATCGCGATCGCCGGTGCGCGAGGCTTCCGCCATTTCGGTGCCGCCTGCTCGTTCGGCGGTGTCAGTCCCGGGGCTGCCCCTTCTCTGCGTCCGCACCCTCACCCGGCGTGGTGCTGTCAACGCTGGTCGCCGCATCTGTGGCGCCGACTGCCGGATCGTCCTCGCCTGCCTCCGCACCGCCTGCAGTGACGCCGCCGCTTGTCGCGTCTGCAGCCCTCTCCAGGTCGGCCTCTTCGGCCTCAGGCGTGATGCCGCCGCTGAGGGCGTCCTCGGTGACGCCGTGTGGTGTCGTGACCTCCGTGCTGGACGCGGCGTCGTGTGAGGGGTCGCCGGACGCGCCTGCCTGTTCCGTCTCGGAGTGCGGGTGAGACGCGTCTTCGGACGCCGCGCCGTCGGCCTGCTCGGGCGCGAAGGTCTGCGGGTGAGACTCGTCCTGAGCTTGCCCTGCACCTGCGTGCCCAGTGGCGTCGTCTGCGATTGCTTCCCCAGCGGGCTGGGCGGCGACGGTCTCGGTGTCGGGTATGGCGTGGGGCGTGTCCGCCTCTGCGTTCGCGCCGGGGAGTTCAGCGGGCGATGCGGTATCGGCGCCAGGTCCCAGTTCGGCGCTGGTCTCCGCCGGGGTGTTGGAGGCGGTGCTGTCGCCGCTCGTTGTGTCTACGGCGTCGTGTGAGGGTTCGTCCTCGCCGGTTGTAGCGGCGCTGATCTGGCCCGCAGCGGCCTGGGCGTGAGGCGGGTCTTCGGGCGTCTCGCCGTCGGCATGCTCGGGCGCGGCGACATCAGCCGTCGTGGCGTCGTGGCTGGGCGCGTGCTCCGCCGCCTCGTGCGGCGTCGTGACCGCTGCGTCCTGCGAGTCGTCGGTCTGGGCCGTGGTGGCCTGGGTGTGATGCTCGTCTTCCGGCTCTTCCACACCCGATTGCATGGTTTCGGCGTCACGCGTGGCGTCGCGCGTGGGTACGTCGCCGCTGGGCTGGGAGATGCCGGGTGCGGGCTGGGACGACTCGTGCGTGCCGGCGAGTTCGGCGGCTGACGCGGTATCGGCTCCGGACCCCTGCTCGGTTTCGGCGGCTGTGGTTGCGGCGCCCCTGTCCGCAGGGTCGGTCGTGGGCGACGGCGCGGCCTGTGTGTTCGGTGCGGGGGTGTCGGTGCTGTCCGCTGCTGGGACGGAATCCGGGCGGGTGAAGGTGTGGGGGGCGGCCTCTGCGCAGCGCGTGAACGGGGAGGTCAGGGCGGCGGGGGCGTCGGCGTAGTCGGAGTACGCGACGGGGCGTCGCGCGGGGTCGCCCAGGAGCGTCCAGTGCCGGGTCCGAACGGCGCCGACCAGGAACTCGGCGTCGGTGACGGCTCCGGCGCCCGTCACGATCAACGCGTCGAACTCGGCCGACGGGTCGAGGGGCAGCGCGGCGGCGAGCGGGGTGGCGCAGACGAGGTCGGCGGTGCGCAGCAGCAGGTCGGCGGCGTCGTCGCCGGCGTCGTGGCCGCGGTCGCCCGCCTCCAGGTAGCCGGAGAGCTGCTCGATGCGCTGCATCGCGCGCCGCTGGTGCGCCTCCAGGCGGCCGGGCTCGGCGGTGGCCGGGTCGGTGCCGCAGAAGTCCCTGATGTTCTCGCGGGTGCGCCGCACGGTCTCCTCGGCGGACGCCAGCTCGGCCGCGCGGGCGGCGTTCTCCCGCTCGGCGGCCGCCTCCCGCTCCGACAGCTCCGACTCGGCCTCGGCCAGCCGCTGCGTCGCCGTGGCCGCCAGCGCCCGGCTGCGTTCGCCGGCCGCCACCGCCTCCTGGCGGGCGGCGCGGACGGCCGCGAGCCGCTCCTCGATCATCCGGACGGTCTGGTGCGCGTGCCGGGCGGCGCCGGCCGCCTGGGTGGCGCGGTCCACGGCCTGGGCGGCCTCGCGGGCCCGCTCCCGGCACTCGCCGGCGACGGTCTCCCGCTCGGCCGTCAACCGGATGATCTCGGCGTCGAAGCGCTGCTGGGCCTGCCGGGCGGCCTCCAGCCCGGCGCCGCCCTCGTTGACGAACCGGAGCAGCCCCGACCGGCGCAGCTCCGCCTGCTCGGCGGCCTGCCTGGCCTCGGCCGCGCGCACGGCCGCCTGGTCGGCCTCCCGCTTGCGGGCCTTCGCCTCGGCGCGCAGCTCGCGCAGCTCGGGCGGCGGGGCGGCGACGTGCAGGCGCTGGCTGAGCGTCATTCTGCGGCGCCGCGCCGACAGCGCCGACTCCGCCGACACGGCCCGGTAGTACGCGGCGTGCGCCTCGGCGTCGGCGTCGGCGGACGCGGCCTGCAGCCGTTCGGCCTCGGCGGCGGCCACGGGCAGGTCGTGGCGCGCCTTTTCCAGCTGGCCCGCGAGCGCCGCCTCCTGCTCCCGCGCCGCCTGCAGCTCGGTGCGGGCGTGGGCGATCCGGCCGTCGATCTGCGCGAGCCGGTCATGGGCGGCGTCCGCGGCCTGGGAGAGCCGGTTGGCCTCCGCCGCCGCGGCGTCCGCCGCCTCCTGCAGACGCTGCGCCTCGGCGCGCGGCTCGGCCAGCTCGGCGGTGATCCGCTCCAGTTCGGCGGCCAGCCGTTCGGCCTCCCGCTCGGCGTCCGCGACCGCCTGCTCGGCCGTGCTCGCGGCGGTCCGCAGCTCGTCGATCCGCGCGCGCAGGGCGGCGAGCTGGGCGTCGAGTTCGGCGCGGCGCCGCTGGTCCTCGGCGCGCAGCGCGTCGAGGGCGGCGACGTCCCGCGGCCACTGCTCCATCCACACCAGGCCGCGCTGCAGGAAGCGGCCCTCGGTCTGCCACGCCTGCCGCCACGCCTCCCCCACCGGCCGGACGGTCGCGGTGCTCATGGTGGCCTCCGGCGCGCGCGGCGCCCCGGACGGCTCGTCCTCCACGGGGCGCAGCGGCCGGGTGCCGGTGGACGGGTCGACGCCGGCCGCCGCGAGATGCTCGTCGGTGGCGGGTTTCAGCGGCAGCGTCCCGGTCGAATCCTCCGCCGGAAGGTCCGGGTTCCGGTCCGCGACCGCGGCGATGTGGACGACGAAGGCGGTCTCGTCGTCGGCGAAGCTCTGCGCGATCTGTTCGGCCTCTTCCGCCGTGGGGGCCAGCAGCAGCGCGCGCTCCCCGCCGGACAGGAGGGGCGCGACGATCTCGTGCACGGCCTGGACGGCGTTCTGCGTCACCTCGACGAGCCTGACGTTGGACGGCCCGTCCGCCGCGTTCAGCGACGCCGGGTCGACCAGCAGGCGCGCCAGGTCGGACCAGTCGCCGGCGACGCGCCGCTCGCGGAACGCGCGCAGCGCGTCGACGTACGGGGCCCACCCCACGGCGCGCGCTCCCGACTGCCGCAGCCGCTGCTCCAGCCGCTCGTAGGTCTCGGTGAGCGGCCCGTAGGTCTCCTCGACCGCGGCGCGCAACCGTTCGGGAGACGCGTCCGGCGGCGGAGCGCCGTCGTTCGTCCCGCCGCTGTGCCCTGAGTACTCCACCGCCGCCATCCAGACTTCCCGCGCCCGTACGTCTCCCGTCCGTCCTCTGACTAACGTCTCATACGCCCCGGGGTGCTCCGCCCCTTCCGTTGCGCCGCATCCAGCATGATGGCCTGGGACGTTCCTTGTACGCGCCGCCATGAGGCAGGGGTGATCTACCGCACGGCGTCGAAGATGTCGCAGGGAACGGTTCGCGGGGCGGACGGGGCAGTGGCGTCCACGTACCACTCCCGGCCCAACAGCAGCCCGAAGACCGGCGCGGGCACCCGGACCAGCGTCCTCATCACGGCCGCGGCCCGCCCCTTCCCGTAGACCTCGGACCGGTGCGCGGCGAGCGCCGCCTGCTTCCGCCCGGCGTACCGGCGGACGTCGACGCGGTGGGTGATCGCCTCGCGAGGGCTGAACATGCCGCTGAGCTCGTCGGGGTCGAAGCCGATGGGGATCCTCAGCGGCCTCACCAGCCTGGCGAGGCGGACGGCGACGTCGCTCGGGAGCGTCGCCTCCAACAGGCGCGGAACCCGCGCCAGTTCGGCGGCGCGCCTGCCGACCTCGTGCACTCTGACGTGGTCGCGGTGCCCGTAGCCGCCGTTGCCGTCATAGCTGAGCAGAACGTCGGCGTCCTCCTCGCGGAGGATCGCGGCGAGCGTTTCCGCCGCCTCGGCCGGGTCCGCCCGCATGAACCGGGGGCGGTCGGGCGGATCCGGGTACAGCACGGCGCCGTGCCCGCTGTCCGCGTACCCCAGGTGCGCGACGCGGGCTACGCCGAGGACGCGGGCGCTTTCCCGCAGCTCCTTCATGCGCGGTGCGCCGCCGTCCGGCACCTCGCCCATGAGGCCGTCCGTCGCGACGACGACGACCGTCCGGTGCCCCTCGGCCGCGGCACGGGCGAGCGTCCCCCCGGTGAGGAGGACCTCGTCGTCGGGATGCGCGTGGAAGGCGACGACCGTGGCCATGCGGCCCAGTCTGCCGGAGACGATCGGCCGGTCCGGCGGCGAAGGATCGCCGCACCGTTTCGCCGGGTTCCTGCCCGATATCGGGCAGAATTGTTGGCATTGCGTGGACGATGTGGGCAGGATTGAGCGCCATGTCCGCCCCCCACCCCCATGAAGAGCTCGTCGCCCACCTGTGCCGCACCAGCCCGCTCGGGCCGGGCGAGGCGGCCCGCGTCATCGCGGACGTGCTGGCGTACTTCGGCGAGCCGGTGGAGGAGTTCGTCCGCCGCAGGCACGGCGAGCTGCGGGCGCGCGGGCTGACCAACGACCAGATCTTCGAGCGCGTCGCGGCCGAGCTGCCGGCGCGGCGGTTCGCCCCGCCCGAACTCTCCCTGCGCCAGCTGCGTCGCATCGTCTACGGATAAACCGCTCAAACGGAGACATCGTGTGCGGAATCGTTGCCTACGTCGGTCCCCGAGACGCCGTCCCCATCCTGATGGAGGGGCTGACGCGCCTGGAGTACCGCGGATACGACTCGGCGGGGCTCGCCGTCATCGGCCGCTCCGGCGACCTGCGCGTCCGCAAGGCCAAGGGGCGGGTCGCCGACCTCGCCGCCGCGCTGCCCGCCCGCTTCAAGGGACGCACCGGCATCGGCCACACCCGCTGGGCCACCCACGGCGAGCCCAGCGACGTCAACGCGCACCCGCACGTGTCCGGGCCCGTCGCGGTCGTGCACAACGGGATCATCGAGAACGCCGACGAGCTGCGCGCCGAGCTGGAGGCCGACGGTGTCGCCCTGGCGTCCCAGACCGACAGCGAAGTGCTGGCGCATCTGATCGCCCGGTCGGAAGCGGCCGAGCTGGAGGACGCCGTCCGCGACGCGCTGTCCCAGGTGGTCGGCACGTACGGGATCGCCGTCGTCGACACCCGGCACCCCGACACGCTCGTCGTCGCCCGCAACGGCAGCCCCGTCGTGCTCGGCATCGGCGAGAAGGAGATGTTCGCCGCCTCCGACATCGCCGCGCTCGTCCGCTACACCCGCCAGGTCGTGCACCTGGACGACGGGGAGCTCGCGACCGTCCGCGCCGACGGCTTCCGCACGTCCACCCTCGACGCCCGCGCCACCAGCAAGAAGCCGTCCGTCATCGAGACCGACGAGGCGGCCTACGACGCCGAGGGCTACACGCACTTCATGCGCAAGGAGATCTACGAGCAGCCCGCCGCCGTGGAGCGCGCGCTCGGCGGGCGGCTCGACGACCGCTTCCACACCGCGCACCTCGGCGGCCTCAACCTCGACCCGCGCGAGGCCCGCGGCGTGCGCCGCGTCAAGATCCTCGGCTGCGGGTCGGCGTACTACGCGGGGCAGATGGGCGCCCAGCTCATCGAGGAGCTCGCCCGCATCCCGGCGGACGCGGAACCGGCCTCGGAGTTCCGGTACCGCAACCCGGTCGTCGAACCGGACACCCTCTACATCGCCGTCAGCCAGTCCGGGGAGACCTACGACACCCTCGTCGCCGTCCAGGAGCTGCGGCGCAAGGGCGGGCGCGTGCTCGGCGTGGTCAACGCGGTCGGCAGCGCCATCGCGCGCGAATGCGACGGCGGCGTCTACCTGCACGCCGGACCGGAGATCGCCGTCGCGTCCACCAAGGCGTTCACCTCCACGGCCGTGGTGTTCGCGCTGCTGGCGCTGCACCTCGGCCGCATCCGCGACCTGTCGCCCGCCGACGGCCGCCGCATCTGCGCGGGCCTGCGCGCGCTGCCCGGCCAGATCGCCGAGATCCTCCGGCAGGAGGACGAGATCGCCGCGCTCGCCGCCGACCTGGCGACCTACCGCAGCATGCTGTTCATCGGACGCGTCCGCGGCTGGCCGATCGCCCGGGAGGGCGCGCAGAAGCTCAAGGAGGTCTCCTACGTCCACGCCGAGGCGTACCCGGCCAGCGAGCTCAAGCACGGGCCGCTCGCCCTGGTCAGCCCCGAGCTGCCGACCGTCGCGGTCGTCCCGGACGACGAGCTGCGCGACAAGAACCTGTCCACCCTCGGCGAGATCCGCGCCCGCCGCGGCCGCGTCATCACCGTCGGCCACCAGGAGCTCGGCGACGACTCCCTGACCGTGCCCAAGAACGAGCCCGAGCTCGACCCGATCCTGCTGACGATCCCGCTGCAGCTGCTCGCCTACCACGCCGCCGCGGCGCTCGGCCACGACGTCGACAAGCCCCGCAACCTCGCCAAGAGCGTCACCGTCGAATGACCCTGATCGTGCCCCTCCTCGCCTTCGCCGGGGTCGCGGCGGTGCTCACGCTCACGCCCGGCCCCGACTCGCTGCTCGTCCTGCGCACCGCCGTCGCCCACGGCCGCCGCGCCGCGCTGACCGCCGCCCTCGGCGTCCAGACCGGCTGCCTGTGGTGGGGCGCCGCCGCCGGCCTGGGCCTGTCGGCCGTGCTCGCCGCGTCTCAGACCCTCTACACGGCGGTGCGCTGGGCGGGCGCCTGCTACCTCGTCTACCTGGGGCTGCGCCTGCTGCTCCACCGCCACGACGACGAGAACGCCCCCGAACCGCCGGGCCGCCGCTTCTTCCTGCGCGGCCTGCTGACCAACGCCCTCAACCCGAAGGTCGGCGTCTTCTACGTGTCGCTGCTGCCGCAGTTCGTCCCTCATGACGCCCCTGTGGCGGCATGGAGCCTGCTCTTGACCGGCGTCCACGTCGCGGAGGGCCTCCTGTGGTGTGGGGCGATCGCCGTACTGGCCGACCGCCTGGGCCACTGGCTCCGCCGCCGCGCCATGCGCCGCGCCCTGGACCGGCTGGCGGGGACCGCGTTCCTCGTCTTCGCCGCCCGCCTGGCCCTCCGCCCCTCCTAGACGGCGCTCAGCCGCTGTACCCGGGGCGTCGCCGCGCCGTGATGCCGCTGGCGTGCGAGGACGGGCATTGGCCTAAGACACCTCTACCTCGGGCGGGGCGATGAGAGGACCAAGGGGACGTTGGCCAAGATCGGCAATCGGCGGCACCGGCCGGGGAACGGGCGTTACGGTGGGCGCCGTCCCGACGACCAGACGCCCGGCGCGACCGCGCCGTAGGGGAGAGGTGTTCGGTGGACGCAGACCCGCCCAAGATCGACACGACGGTGGCCCATCCGGCCCGGATCTGGAACTACTGGCTGGGGGGCAAGGACCACTATCCGGTCGACCGCCAGGTCGGTGACGAGACCACCCGCGTCTACCCGGAGATCGTCGAGCTGGCCAGGCATCAGCGCGCCTTCCTCGGGCGCGCCGTGCGCTTCATGGCGGGCGAGATCGGCATCCGCCAGTTCCTGGACATCGGCGCGGGCCTGCCCACAGTGGACAACACCCACGAGGTCGCCCAGCGGGTCGACCCCTCGTGCCGGATCGTCTACGTCGACAACGACCCGCTCGTGCTGGCGCACGCCCAGGCGCTGCTCACCAGCACCCCCGAGGGCAGGACCGACTACATCGACGCCGACCTGCGCGATCCCGACAGGATCCTCGCCGAGGCCGCGAGAACGCTGGACTTCACCCGGCCGATCGCGATCACCATGCTCGGCATCCTGATCTTCATCCAGGACGACGAGGAGGTCCGATCGATCATCCGGCGGCTGGTGGGGGCCCTGCCGTCCGGCAGCCATGTCGCGATCACGCACACCACCAACGCCGTCCACGGCGAGCGCACCGACGACGCCGTCCGCGTCTGGAACGAGGGCGGCTCCGTGCCCATGGTCGTCCGCAGTCCGGAGACGATCCTGAGCTTCCTCGACGGACTGGAACTGCTCGATCCCGGCCTGGTGTCGCTGACCCGCTGGCGCCCCGAGGCCACCCCGTTCGGCCCGCCGCCCGAGGTCGACGAGTTCTGCGCCGTCGCCCGCAAGCCCTAGCGCGCCCGGCGGGCCAACGACGGCCCCGCCGGGCTCGAACGCGGCGCGGCCCCGGTGCGCGCCGCCCCGCGCGGAGTCGGGGGCCGTGATCCGTCGACCTCGCCACCCGCTCGGCGGCCCACCAGGCGGACCTGGTCGCGCGTCTTCAGGAGCTCGGCGCGGCACCCGCCGACATCGGCCAAGGCGACGTCCCATGGACGGTTCTGGCCGACCCCGAAGGCAACGAGTTCTGCGTGTTGGAACCTCGACCGGTGTACCAGGACACCGGGCCGATCGCCGCGGTGGTGGTCGACTGCACGGACCCGCGGGCCATGGCCCGCTTCTGGGGCGAGGCGATGGACTGGACCGTGCACGAGGTCACCGACGAGTACGCCAGGCTTCGCTCCGCCCGGGGCGTCGGGCCGTACCTGGAGTTCGTCCGCACGCCCGACGTCAAGACCGTGAGGAACCGCGTCCATCTCGACCTGCGCCCCTACCCCGGTGACGACCAGGCGGCGGAGGCGGACCGGCTGCGGGCGCTCGGCGCCACCGACATCGACATCGGCCAGGGCGACGTCCCCTGGACCGTCCTCGCCGACCCCGAGGGCAACGAGTTCTGCGTCCTCACCCCCATGTGACTCTGAACCCCACCGCTCCGGCCCCGGCGTCGTCGCCTTCGTCGCGGCTTCTGGGGTTGCTGCCCTGGGCCGTTCGCCGAACCAGGCTGCCTTTGCTG
Source organism: Actinomadura viridilutea (assembly GCA_003001795.1). Lineage (GTDB taxonomy): Bacteria > Actinomycetota > Actinomycetes > Streptosporangiales > Streptosporangiaceae > Spirillospora > Spirillospora viridilutea. The sequence continues at coordinate 103,981 of PVNI01000016.1, forward strand.
TCGCTCCGGTGCACGGCCTGCCGCGCGGAGTCGGCCACCACCGGCGAGGGCAGGTTCCGCGTCAACGCCAACCGCAAGCTGCTGGACGTGTGGCTGCTGGTCCGCTGCACTTCCTGTGACCGGACGAGCAAGCTCACCGTGCACGAGCGAGTACCGGTCGGACCCCTCGATCCAGCCGAGCTGGACGGTTACCGCGTCAACGATCCGGAACTGGTGGCGTCCACGCTGCTGAATCCGCTGTTCGCCCGCCGCAACCGCTTCACCCTGAACTGGACAGGGGCCTGGCGGCTGGACACCCCCTCGACTTTGCCCGACGGACCATGGCCGGTCAGGGTGGAGGTCGCCTTCGAGGACCCGGTGCCGGTGCGTCCGGACCGGCTCATCGCGCAAGGGCTCGGCCTCAGCAGAAGCCAGGTACCGCGCCGGATCAAGTGCGACATTCCGCTGCGTCGTCCGACGAGCACCGGGTTCACCTTCACCGTGCAGGCCCCGGACCAGGCCTGGCGGTCGACGGGCGCGACCTGTCGCCGTCGACCGTGCTCACGCCCGGCGGCGTTCACCCGGCCAGAACCTTGGCCTTGGCGCGCTGGTACTCCTCCGCCGTGAGATCGCCGTGGTCCTTGAGCGCGGCGAGCCGGTCGAGTTGCTCGGCCTGACTCGCAGCGCGACCTCCCAGGGCCGCCTGGTACCGGGCCTCGCGCGCACGCAGCGAAGCGATGTCCCGCTCGCCCATTCCCCTGCCCCGGACGATCAGATACGCCAGCACTCCGACGGCCGGCAGGACGATGACGAAGATCGTCCAACCGGCCTTGGCCCACCCGCTCAACGAGTCGTCGCGGAACACATCGGTGATGACCCGGAACAGCAGCATGAACCACAGGACCAGCAGAAAGAGCCACAGCATCGTCAGGAACGCGTTGAGCAACGGATAATTCATGATCGTTGTCCTGTCGTCGTGTCCGCCGCGCGACGTGACGGCGCCGCCGCACACCAGGGGTCAGGTCCCGGCGCCCGAAGACCACTCGCCGCGGGGCCACAGGGTGTTCCCCGCTCCCGCGCCGTCGCCACGGCTGATGCCGTGCGCCGGATCCCTATCCCGGGCCCCGCCAACGGCCCGGCGTGGATCTCGACTTTCACCTCGTGTCATGGGTGGCGTGCCCAGCGCCGGGGTTCGTAACCGGCGCCGATGCCAAGGTCGCGCGGCCTCCCGTGCCGCGACACCGGCGATCCGGCCGAATGGGGACTCCTCTTCGCACCGACGTACGCCTGAGGCGCGCACACCATGTGCTCGGGCCCCGCCCGTGAGCGGAACTCGCCGTGTGATCGTCGGCCTGGCAGTGACGGGCGAGCTTCTCGTGGCAGGCGGCGATACCGCGCCCGTCCCGCGCCGTCGGGCGCGGGACGCCGGGACGCCCGATGCGTCAGTGCGGGTTGGCGGCCAGGAGCTCGGCCAGCAGATCGTCCAAGGTCACGATGCCCATGTAGTCGCCGTCGGGGCCGTGGACCACGGCCAGCTGGGCACGGGCGCGCCGCATCGCCGTGACGGCGTCCAGCACGGTCGTGCCCGCGACCAGGTCCGGGGCCGGGTGGGCCAGGTCGGCCGCGGTGCGGTCGCCGTCGGGGTCGGTGACGGCGGCGCGGACGTGCACGATGCCGACCACGCCGCCGTCCGCGTCGCGGACGAGCAGGCGGCTGTGGCCGCTGGCGGTCGCCACTCGGCGGATCTCGGCCGTCGAGGCGTCCGCGGCGATCGTCGTGACCGAGGTGGCCGGGACGACCAGGTGGTCGACGGTGACCTCCCGGGCCGAGATGGCGCGGCGCAGCAGCTCGTGGTCGTGCCGGCCGATCAGGCCGAGGCGGCGCGACTCGCCGACCAGGTGGCTGAGCGACTGCGGGTCGGTGCGCTCCTCCAGCGCGTCCCGCGGGGGGATGCGCAGCAGCCGCAGCAGCGCGCCGGTCGTCGCGTTCAGCAGCGCCAGCACCGGCCGGGAGACCTTCGCGAAGCCGCGGAACGGCAGCGCCAGGATCAGCGCCGAGCGCTCCGGGTGGGCGATCGCCCACGACTTGGGCGCCATCTCCCCGACGACCATGTGCAGGAACGTCACCACGGCCAGCGCGGTGGCGAACGCGACCGCCTTGGACCCGGCCTCCGGGACGCCCAGCGCGTGCAGCGGCGGCTCCAGCAGGTGCTCGAACGCGGGCTCGGTGACGATCGCCAGGCCCAGCGAGCACATGGTGATGCCGAACTGGGCGCCGGCCAGCATCAGCGACAGCTCCCGCGACCCGGCCACGGCCGCGGCCGCCGGGCGGCTGCCGCGCGCCGCGGCGCGCTCGAGCTGGCCGCGGTTGGCCGCGACCATCGCGAACTCGGCGGCCACGAAGAACCCGTTGCCGAGCAGCAGCAGGACCGTGACGAGCAGGGTGGCGACCGGGTCCATCAGGACTCCACCGCCGCCAGGTCGCCCGGCACGGCGGGCTCGGGGGCGACGGCGCGCAGGCGCACCTGGCGCGCCACCCGGCGGTCCACCGTGACCACCTCGATCTCGGCGCGGCCGACCGGGTCCAGGTCGACGACGACCCGGTCGCCGGGCGCGGGCAGGCGCCGCAGCCGCGCCATGACCAGGCCGCCGAGGGTGTCGTACGCCTCGCCCTCGGGCAGCTCGATCCCGGTCAGGCGGACCACCTCGTCGATCCGCATGCCCGCGTCCACCAGCCACGACCCGTCGGGGGCCGCGGCCGGGGCGCTCTCGCCCACGTCCGTCTCGTCGACGATCTCGCCGACCAGCTCCTCGGCCACGTCCTCGAACGTGAGGATCCCGGCCAGGCCGCCGTACTCGTCGACGACGCAGGCGAACTCCTCGCCGGTCTCGCGCATCCGCTCGATCACCCCGTACAGCGGCTGGCTGCCGGGCACCAGCAGCGCGGGCCGGGCGATCTCGCGGACCGGGGTGGCCGGGTCGAGCCCGTCGTCGGCGACCTCCCGCACGCCCGCCACGCCGATCACGTCGTCGACCTCGCCGTCCCACACCGGATAGGCGGTGTGCCCGGTGCGGCGGATCAGCTCGACCAGGTCGGCGACGGCGGCGTCCCCGGACAGCGCCTGCACGCGGGTGCGGGGCACCATCACCTCGTCGGCGGTGCGGTCGCCGAACGTCACGGCGCGTTCCAGCAGCCCGGACAGGTCGGCGGGCAGGTGCCCGGCGCTGTGCGAGCGGCCGATGATGTCGCCGAGCTCCTCCAGCGTGGCGCCGCCGGGCAGCTCCTGCACCGGCTCCACGCCCACCGCCCGCAGCAGCCGTTCGGCGGACTTGTCGAACAGCCGGATCAGCGGGCCGAACACGGCCAGGTAGGCCAGTGTGGAGGCGGCCAGGGCGCGGGCCAGCGACTCGGCGCGGGCCAGCGCCAGGTTCTTGGGGAACAGCTCACCCAGCAGCATCTGGATGAGGGTGGCCAGGACGAAGCCGGTCGCCAGCGCGATCGCCCCGGCGGCGCCGGCGGGCACCCCCGCCAGCGGCAGCACCGGCTCGATCAGCCCGGCCAGGGCGGGTTCGGCGATGAAGCCGACCACCAGCGTGGTCATGGTGATGCCGAGCTGCGCGCCCGACAGCATGAACGACAGGCGGCCGAGGACCTTCAGGGCCCGCGCGGCCGCCCGGTCGCCGCGCTCGGCGGCCTGGGCCAGCCGCGACCGGTCGGCGGCGACGTAGGCGAACTCCTGAGCGACGAAATACCCGGTGGCCGCGGTCAGCAGGACCACGGCCAGCACACCCAGCGCCGCGCTCAGCATGGGGCACCGGGTCTATGACTGGGGTCCGACACTGCGGACGCTCAACTCCTCTCTCGACTGCTCACGTTCCCAAACGCAAGCTCACACCAGGTCGTTCCCGAAAACAAGGAGGGAGGTCCTGTGATGACCACCGCTTGTGTCCAAGTGTGTCACCGATCACACTGAATGATGAACGCCTGCCGGATTCTTGACGTTGAGGGCGGTTGACGCTCCCCGGCCGCCCACGGGGGATCGACGGGGGGACGACGGAGCCCGGCGGGCGGCGGGGCCCGCCGGATCGAGCGCGGAGCGGACGTGAACGAGAGCGGGGCCGGGGCGGCCGCGCCCATGAGCCGTGAGGGCGTCGACCATGCCCTGCGCGCCCTGCGCGAGGAGCACGAACGCATCGCCGACTCCCTGCTCGCGCTGGAGGACCACCAGGGGTTCCGGCTGCTCAAGGGCGCGACGCTGGCGGGCGAGACCTGGCGGCGCTGGGACGCGGCGCGGCGCGGCCTCGAACGGATGTGGCTGCTGTTCGACGCCTGCCGGCGGGTGGCGGAGGAGGCCGGGCGGCTGCGGGCCAGGCGGAGCCGTCCCGACCACGAGACGCTGGTGGAACTGAGCGCGCTGCTGTCGGGCCCGTCGGTGGACGCGCCCGAGGCCGAGATCCCGCTGGAGCGGCGCACCCTGCTCGGCCCCGACCGGCGGCGGCTCACGCTCGACGAGGCCGTCGCCGAGATGTCCGCGACGTTCGACCGGGTGGTCGAGGTGGTCGCCGCGGCCGACGCGGCGTGGACGGCGCTGCTGGCCCCGCTGGACGAGCTGGAGGACCGGTGGCGGGAGGCGGCCCGGCTGGCGCAGGAGCTGGACGGCGCGCGGCACCCCGAGGTCGACCGGCTGGGCCGGGAACTGACCGCGTACGGGCGGCTCGTCCGCGGCGACCCGCTGTCGCTGGTGCGGGACGGACGGCCCGACACGTCCCGCCTCGACCGGCTCCGCGCCTCCCTGGACGCGCTGCGCGGGTCGCTCGCCGAGGCGGTGCGGCTCAAGCGGGATTACGAGCGGCGCGTCGCGGACCTGCGCGCGTCCGTCGACGGCGTCGCCGAGGCCGAGCGGCTGGCCGCCCGCGCCCGCGCGGAGGCGCTCGCCAAGATCGCCTCCCCCGCCCCGCCCGACCCGGGCCCGTCGCGGGCCGCGGCGCTGCGCGACCAAGTGGCGGCGCTGGAGGGGCTGCGCCGCGCGGGCCGCTGGACCGAGCTGGCCGGACGGGTCGCGGAACTGGACGCCGCCGCCCGCCGCGCCCTCCAGGAGGCCCGCGACGAGCGGGGCCTCAGCACCGGCCTGCTGGACCGGCGCGACGAGCTGCGCGGGCGCCTGGAGGCGTACCGGGCCAAGGCCGCGCGGCTGGGCCTCGCCGAGGACGAACGGCTCACCGCTCTCTACGAGCGGGCCCGTGACCTGTTGTGGTCAGCCCCCTGCGACCTGCGACGGGCGACGATGGCGGTGGCGGATTATCGGCGTGCGGTCAGAGCGTGCGGGAGCGAGACGGGGACGGGGCGATGACGCGGTGCACCCAGCCCGGCTGCTCGGGCACCGTCGGAGAGGACGGCTTCTGCGACGAGTGCGGCCTGGCCCCGCCCGTCGGCCTCCCCTCTGGTGAGGCCGCACCCGCTGGAGCGGCCGCGGCCGCAGGGGGCGCGGCATCCGGCGGAGAGGCCGCGCCAGGCGACGGCGCCGTGCGGGCGCCGTCCGCGGCCGCGCCGAAGGCCGCGTCCGCCGCGATCCCGGCACCGAGGGCCGGTTCGGGAGGCTCCCCCGGCGGCTTACCGGACGGCGCAGCCGGAGCCGCCACGATGGCGCCCGACGGGCCGTCTCCCGCAGGCGCCGGTCCGCCCCCGCCGCGGGCGGGCTCGCAGCCGTCCGGGGCGGCGGGCCGGGCGGGCTCCGGGTCGTCCAGCGGGGGACGGACGCTGTGGCGGGGGTCGCCGGGGTCCGGGGGCAGCGGCGGCTCGGCCCGGCGCGGCACGCTGGGCGCCGGGCTCGTGGACGTGCCGCCCGTCCCCTACCGGGACCCCGCGTCGGCGATCCTGCAGGACCCGCAGGTGCCGGAGAAGCGCCGGTTCTGCAGCCGCTGCGGCGAACCCGTCGGCCGCAGCCGCGACGGGCGTCCGGGCCGCACCAAGGGGTTCTGCCGCAAATGCGGGCACCCCTTCTCGTTCACGCCCAAGCTGAAGCCCGGCGACATGGTCGGCGGGCAGTACGAGGTGCTCGGCTGCCTCGCCCACGGCGGGCTCGGCTGGATCTACCTGGCCCGCGACCACAACGTCAACGGCCGCTGGGTGGTGCTCAAGGGCCTGCTGGACACCGGCGACGCCGACGCGCTGGCCGCGGCCGCCGCCGAGCGCTCGTTCCTGGCCGAGGTCGAGCACCCCAACATCGTCAAGATCTACAACTTCGTGCGGCACGGCGACTCCGGCTACATCGTCATGGAGTACGTCGGCGGCCAGTCCCTCAAGGACATCCTGCTGGAGCGCCGCGAGCGGGAGGGCGAGGACGCGGCGCTGCCGCTGCCGCAGGTGCTCGCCTACGGCCTGGAGGTGCTGCGCGCCCTCGGCTACCTGCACGGCGTCGGCCTGCTGTACTGCGACTTCAAGCCCGACAACGCGATCCAGTCGGAGGAGCAGCTCAAGCTGATCGACCTCGGCGGGGTGCGGCGGGTCTTCGACGTCGACAGCCCGATCTTCGGCACGCCCGGCTACCAGGCCCCCGAGATCGCCGCCTTCGGCCCGTCCGTCACCTCCGACCTGTACACCGTCGGCCGGACGCTGGCCGTGCTGAGCTTCCCGTTCCGCGGCTACACCCGCAAGCACCTGCGGAGCCTGCCGCCCCGCGACGAGGTGCCGCTGCTGCGGCGGCACGAGTCCTACTACCGGCTGCTGCGCCGCGCCACCCACCCGGACCCGGAGGCCCGTTTCCAGAGCGCCGCCGAGATGGCCGAGCAGCTCACCGGCGTGCTCCGCGAGGTGCTGGCCGCCGAGGACGGCACGGCGCGTCCGGCCGCCTCCACGCTGTTCGGGCCGGAACGCGACGCCGCCGGAACGGAGATCGCCCACGTCGGGGACGGCGGGCCGGTTGCCGCCGGCGGGCGGGCGGGAGCGCCGGTCGTGCTGGCCCCGCTCGACCCCGCCGAGGCCGTCGCCGCGCTGCCGGTTCCGCGGGTGGCCGACGACGATCCGGCGTCGGCGTTCCTGGCCGGGCTCACCTCCCGCGACCCGGACTCCCTGGCCTCCGCGCTGGCCGCCTCCCCGCTGTCGTCGGTGGAGGTCGACCTGGCCCTGGCGCGGGTGCGGATCGAGCGCCGCGACCTGACCGCCGCGGCGGGCATGCTGGAGCGCGTCGCCGACCGCCACCCCGACGACTGGCGCGTCGACTGGTACCGCGGGGCGCTCGCGCTGGCGGACGGCCGCTGGGCGGAGGCCCGCCGGATCTTCGACGAGCTGTACGACCTGATGCCCGGGGAGATCGCGCCCAAGCTGGCGCTGGCGTTCTGCGAGGAGGGCGACGGCCGCTGGGAGTCCGCCGCCCGCTTCTACGAGACGGTCTGGCGCACCGACCCGACGTACGTCAGCGCCGCGTTCGGGCTGGCCCGCGTGCGGCTGGCCGTCGGCGACCGGGCGGGCGCGGAACGCGTCCTGGACTCGGTGCCCCCCGTGTCGAGCCACTACCTGGCCGCGCAGCTGGCGGCCGTGGCGACCGCGGTGCGCGGGCGGCGCGCCGAGGAACTGGACGCCGGCGTCCTCACCGGGGCGGCGCGCCGCCTGGAGAGGCTGCGGCTGGACGTCGAGCGGCACGCCAGGTTCGCCGCCGAGGTGCTGGAAGCGGCGCTGACCTGGGTGCGCGCGGCCGCCCCCGGCGACCCGGCCGGCGAGGTGTTCGGCACCCCGCTGGAGGAGCGCCGGCTGCGGCGGCGGCTGGAGCAGACCTACCGCACGCTGGCCAAGCTGGCGGGCCGCGCCGAGGACCGGCACGCGCTGGTACGGCGGGCCAACGCCGTCCGACCGCTGACCCTGTTGTGACGCCGTGCCGAGTTGCGACGCCGTGCCGAGTTGCGACGCCGTGCCGAGGGACGCGGGCGGACGGACGGGCGTCGGGCCGGACGACGCGCCGCACCCCCGACCGCACGGACCAGGGAGCAGTCACATGAGCGACCTTCCCGAGTTCACGATCAAAGTCGACCAGAACCCCTACCTGCCCGAGGGCGGCCGGGAGATGCACGCCATCGTGACCGTGGCGGCCGCCGGGGGCTCCGCCGCGGCGGGCCCGTCCCCCGCCGCGGAGATCATCATCGTGGACACCTCGGGGTCGATGTCGTTCCGCAACAAGATCGCCGCCGCCAAGCGCGCCGCCCGCGCCGCGCTCGACGTGCTGCGCGACGACGTGCGCTTCGCCGTGATCGCGGGCGCCAACGGGCCGCGCATGATCTACCCGCGCGGGGAGGGGCTGGCGCGCATGACGGCGGAGACGCGGGCGCAGGCGCAGGCCGCGGTCGACCGGCTCGACGCCGCCGGCGGCACCGCCATCGGCTCCTGGCTGACCATGGCCGGACGGCTGTTCGCCGACCACGCCGACCCGGGCGCGGTCCGGCACGCGATCCTGCTCACCGACGGCAAGAACCAGCACGAGTCGGCGCGGGAGCTCGACGCGGCGCTCGAGCGGTGCGCGGGCGCTTTCGTGTGCGACGCGCGCGGCGTCGGCACCGACTGGGAGCCCGCGGAGCTCCGCAAGATCACCTCGGCGCTGCTCGGCACGTTCCTGGACGTGCCCGACCCCGACGCCCTGGAGGACCACTTCCGCGAGATGACCGAGGCCGCCATGCGCAAGCAGGTGGCCGACGTGGCGCTGCGCGTCTGGACGCCGCGCCGGGCCAGGCTGCGGTTCCTGAAGCAGATGGTGCCGACCGTGGTGGATCTGACCGGCCGCCGCGTGGAGTCCGGGACGCAGACCGGCGACTACCCGCTCGGCGCGTGGGGCGACGAGGAACGCGAGTACCACCTGTGCGTCGAGGTGCCGCCCGCCGACGTCGGACGGCAGATGCGCGCCGCCTGGGTCAAGGTCGTCGCGCCCGGCCCGGAGCCGGACGCGCCCGTCCGGGAGCTGGCCGCGGGCAACGTCCTCGCCGAATGGACCGACGACGAGGCCAGGGCCACGCGCATCAACGCCCGCGTGGCGCACCACACCGGGCAGCGGGAGCTCGCGGAGGCGATCCAAGAGGGCCTGGAGGCCCGCCGCCGGGGCGACGAGGACACCGCCACCGCCCGCCTGGGACGCGCCGTCGTGCTCGCCCGCGCGGTCGGCAACGAGCAGATCGCCGGGCTGCTGGACAGGGTGGTGGAGGTCCTCGATCCGGCGACCGGGACCGTCCGGCTGCGGAAGGACATCTCCAAAGAGGACGAGCTGTCTTTGGACACCCGTTCCGTCCGGACCGTGCGGACGAGGCAGGCCCCCGAAGCCGCGCCAGGGGAAGGGCTGTCATGACGCCCCCCGCGACCAGTCCCCCGGCCGCGCCGGACCCGTCGTCGAGCGGACCGCCCGCGCCGCCGCCGCTCGCCGCTCAGGCGCCCGCCGTCCGCCGGGCGCGCACCCGGCGGCGGTTCCGGCGGGTCGGTCTGCGCACGGTGCCCGGCTGGATCCGGATCGGCACGGCCGCGACGCTCGCCGCCGTCGTCCTGCTGGTGGCCGCGACGATGGCCGCGGTCGGCGACGCGCGGGAGGGCATGCGGACCGTCGGCCACGACGCCGGCCGGCAGGTCATGGCGACCGGCACGCTGTACTTCGCGCTCAGCGACATGGACGCGCAGGTCGCCGACATCCTGCTCATCGGGCGCGAGCACGACCTCGGCATCGGCCGCGCCGAGTCGCTGCGCCGCTACGAACGGCGCCGCGCCGAGGCGAACCGGGCCGCGGTGGAGGCCGCGCAGATCGCCGGACGCGACGAGGCCCGCCGCCGCACCGTCCGCGAGGTGCTCGACGGGCTCGGCAGCTACGAACGGCTCGTCGGCGAGGCCATGCTGCTCGACCGCCAGTCCGACCACCCGGCCGGGGAGCTGCCGCCGAACGTCGTCGAGACCTACCGGAAGGCCACCGACCTGATGAAGCTGGAGCTGCTGCCCCGGGCGTACAACCTCACGCTCGACAGCGGCGCCACCGTCCGGCGGTCCTACGAGACCGACCGCGCCGCCGTGCTGGCCGGGCGGCTGCGGGTCGGGCTGACCGGCGCCCTCGCGCTCGTCCTGCTGATCGGCCTGCAGGTCTACCTCGCCGCGCGGTTCCGGCGGCTGGTCAACCCGGCGCTGGCGCTGGCGACCCTCGGCGCCCTCGCCGTCGCGGTGCTGGGCGTAGGCATGCTGTCGGCGCAGGCCGGGCACCTGAAACGGGCCAAGGAGCAGGGGTTCGACTCCATCCTCGCGCTCAACCGCGCCCGCGCCATCAGCCACAGCGCGTTCGCCGACGAGAGCCGCTACCTGCTCGACCCGGGCCGCGCCGACACCTACGAGCAGACTTTCCTCGACAAGGCGCTGTCGGTGCTGTACGTCGACCCCGGCGAGCGGCCGCTCAACCTGGAGACGTACTACGACCTGCTGCCCGGCGCCGTGCGCAGCTACGAACGCGCCCCCGGCGGCCCGCCGGTGGAGGTGCTGGGCCTGCTCGGCGAGGAGAAGGGCAACAGCCTCGGCCCGTCCGAGCGGAGCAGGCTGCACGCGACCGTGCAGGCGTACCAGCGGGTCCTCGACAACGACCGGCGCATGCGCGAGCTGGCCGTCCGGGGCGACCGGCGCGCCGCGATCGAGCTGCGCATGGACCGCGCGTCCGGCGCCGTCGCCGCGTTCGACGCCTACGACCGGCGGCTCGCGCTGCTGATCCAGGCGCACCAGGACGCGTTCGACCGGGCCGTGCGGGCCGGCGACGACGGGCTGGCCGGCTGGGACGCGCTGCCGACCGCCGCCGCGCTCGCCGTCGCCGCCCTCGTCCTGGCCGGCGTCCGTCCCCGCCTGGCCGAGTTCCGCTGAGACCGGCTGACCGGAGGTCGACAGTCATGCACAACCCGCGCCTCGCGCGAAGGGGCCTCGCCCTGGCCGCCGCGGCCGCCGCCGTCGCCGCCGCGGCCGGGTGCGCGGTGGAGCCGGACACCGGCAGCGTCGTGGACGCGCGCTCGCTGACCATCGGGGTCAAGGCCGACCAGCCGGGCCTCGGGCTGCGCCGCCCCGACGGCCGCTACGAGGGCTTCGACGTGGACGTGGCCACCTACCTGGCCGGACGGCTCGGCGTGCCGCCCGAGCGGATCCGCTTCCGCACCACCCCGTCCTCGGTCCGCGAGAAGGCGCTGCGGGAGGGGACGGTCGACATGGTGGTGGCGTCCTACTCCATCACCGCCAAGCGCAAGACCCAGGTCACCTTCGCCGGGCCGTACTACGTGCCGCACCAGGACACCCTCGTCCGCGCCGACGACGACTCCATCCGCGGCGTGCGCGACCTGGAGGGCAAGCGGCTCTGCCAGGTGACCGGCTCGAACTCCTGGCGGCGCGTCACCGAGGAGCGCAAGATCGCCGCGCGGCTGGTCGAGGCCCCCACCTACAGCGCGTGCATGGACCTGCTCGCCGCGTCGAAGATCGACGCGGTCTCCACCGACGACCTGATCCTGGCGGGCTTCGCCGCGGGCCGCCCCGTGAAGATCATCAACGCGCCGTTCACCGACGAGAAGTACGGCGTCGGCCTGCACAAGGGCGACCTGGCCGGCTGCGAGGCCCTCAACCGGGCCATCACCGCCATGTACCAGGACGGCACCGCCGCCAGGCTGCTGGACAAGTGGTTCGGCGAGTCGGGCTTGAAGCTGACGACCAGCGTTCCCCAGTTCGAGGGCTGCTCCTGATCCGCCGACAGGTCCGTGCGGTCGGGCGGACGGCGTGCGGCAACGGAGGCGCGGCTCAGGGGACGCGGGCGCGTCTCAGGACGGAGTGGTGGACGACAGGGCGCCGAGGGCCTCCCGCAGGGTGTCGTAGGTGGGGACGAACTCGTCGACCCCGGTGATCCGGAACACGCGCCGGACCCGGGGCGGCAGCGCGACCAGCGCGATCGGCACGCCGCGTTCGATGGCGCGGCGGTTGGCCGCGACCACCGCGTTCAGACCGGTGGAGTCGCAGAAGGTCACCTGCCGCATGTCGACGATCATCGGGCCGCCCGTGTCGATGACCTCGAACATGGCTTGCTCGAAGCGCGGCCGGGTGACCACGTCGATCTCTCCGCGCACCCGCACCAGGGTGCAGCGGTCGTGATGCATCAGGTGCACGTCGAAGTCCATGGGCAACCTCTCGTTCACCGCCCGGAAGAGGTTCCGTCCCCTGCCCGTCGTCCCTCAGCATCGCGCAACCGCGGCCCCGAACCAAGGGGGCGGACGGACGGATCGCCCCGCCCGCGCGCGCCGCCGGCCCCGCGGATCGCGCGCCGAGAGGAGCGCGGAACGGCTACTCATTGGAAACTTACCCAATGGTAGGAAATGGCGGGCCGTGTCCCGAGGCGCCCTATATCAAAGCCATGCACCGGTTCGCTCAGGAGAGATGATATATATCACCGATCAGCGGCTTGACCTGCGACGCGGCCATTCGGGGGAGGTTGTCGACGGGCAAACCGCGGCCCCAAACCCGGGCCCGGTTCGGCGCGCGGGTTACAGTAGCGGTGCCGAATTTGGGGAGGCTGGGTGTTCTACACTTTCTTGTCGCGCGTGGTCGCACCGATCCTTCGCCTGCTATTCCGCCCGCAGGTCGAGGGCGTCGAGAACGTGCCGAACTACGGTCCGCTGATCGTGGCCAGCAACCACCTGTCGTTCATCGACAGCTTCATCATCCCCTTGGCCATCCCCCGGCCGGTGACCTACATCGCCAAGGCCGACTACTTCGAGGGCCGCGGCCTCAAAGGCCGGTTCGTCCGCTGGTTCCTCACCACGCTCGGGCACATCCCGGTCAAGCGCGGCGCCCGGCGCGCCGCGATGGGCGCGCTGGAGCAGGGCGTGGAGGTGCTCGCCAACAGCGGCGCATTCGCCATCTACCCCGAGGGCACCCGGTCCCCGGACGGGCGGCTCTACCGGGGCCGCACCGGGGTCGGCTGGCTGGTGCTGGCCTCCGGCGCCCGCGTGCTGCCGGTCGGGGTGACCGGCACCGACAAGATCCAGCCGCTCGGCGCGTCCTTCCCGCGCATCTTCGGGCCGCGCCCCACCGTGCGCATCGGCCAGCCCATGGACTTCTCCCAGTACCGCGACCTGCCGCCCGCCCGGGCCCGGCGCGTCATCACCGACGAGATCGTCGCGACGATCCAGAAGCTGTCCGGGCAGGAGTACGCCGGCGTGTACAACGAGCGCGCCGACCAGCGCTGACGGCCGGTACCGGCCGGGCGGCGTGTCGTCCCGGGCGGCCCGCCCCGGGCGCCCCCTAAGGTCGCCCCCATGGCGCAGCACAGGCTCTTCCCGGTGGCGGTGCTCGCGGCAACGCTGGCGGCGGCGCTGGCGTCCTGCGCGGGCGACGAAGGGGACGCCCGGCCCGTCCGGGCGACCGACCGGGCCGCGCCCGTCGGCACCGGCTACACCTCCGACCAGCTCGAACAGGCCCTGCTGTTCGAGATCTCCGGCTACCAGCGGGCCGGTGAGCCCGACTCCGGCGAGTACGGCTCGCTCAAGGCCATCCAGAACTTCGACCAGCTCCAGGACCAGGTCGTCCTGGACAAGCCGCGCTGCGCCAAGGCGGCCCGCCCCGGCGCGGAGATCGACCGCAGCACCCCGACCGCCATCGCGACCTTCACCCGCGGCAACGGCCTGACGGCGACCGAGACGCTCATGGCGGTCGGCGCGGCCACCGCCGACAAGCACATCAGGGCGCGGGTGCCGGAGGGCTGCCTGACGTTCCGCACCCGCGTGGGCTCGCAGTGGTCCGAGCACCGCGTCGTCGAGACCCCGCCCGGCACGCTCGGCGAGGGGTCGCGGACCGTGGGCGTGACGACGACCAGCGGCGCGTCCCACACCAAGACCTGGTACGTGGTCCTGCGCGGCCGCCACTTCCTCGCGACCATCAGCCTGCACGGGCCGGGCGCCACCCGCGCCGAAGCCGAGCTGCTGGCCACCCAGGCCTACGACCAGGCCCGCCGCATCCTGCGCTGACCCGTCGCCGCGGGCGCCGCGCACGCGCGCGGCGGAGCAGGAGGAGGCGCAGTCGCGGCGGGACGGGAGGAGCGGCTACCGTTCCCCTACACGATGTCGGGCCCGCGGCGGCCCCGGCCGGGACGGGCCGGGCGCGGCGGCGTCCGCGCGTGCCGACTCCGGAGAACGAAGAGGAGCGGGGGAGCGCTTGATCGGCAAGGAGGGCCGGGTCACCGGCAAGATCGGCCCCGGTCTGGTCGGGGAGGTGATGATCCCCGTCCGCGGCGGGGTGGAGGCGTTCTACGCCCATCCGGTCGATCCCCGCGAGGAGATCCCGGTGGGGAGCATCGTGGTCGTCGTCGAGTACCACCCGCCCCGCACCGTCTACGTCGCCCCCGCCCTGTCGTCCTGACGCCGCCGCGCGCCGCGGCCCGGCGCCGCGGACGAACGCGGGGCGCCGCGCCGCCCCGCCGGCCTGGCCGTTCACGGCCGTTCTCGGCCGTTTTCACCGGACGACAGAACCGAACGGGCCGTCACCGCGTCTATGAGGCGAGTCGGTGAGGCGTCGGGGGTTGGAGGACCGGTAGGAGGCCGCATGTCCCTAGCAATAGCCGCCGCGGTCGTCGTCGCGCTGATCGTGCTGATCATCCTCTTCAAGATGGTCTGGCGCGTCGCCGAACCGAACGAGGCGCTGATCATTTCCGGGCTCGGCGCGCGGTCCAAGCCGATCGACGGCGTGGACAGCCTGGGCTTCAAGATCGTGACGGGCAAGGGCACCGCGGTGCTGCCCGGGTTCCAGGTGGCGCGGCGGCTGCGGCTGGACAGCCGGGCCGCCAACCTGGAGGTCAACTGCGTCACCCAGCAGGGCATCCCGGTGCGGGTGCGCGGCGTGGTGATCTACAAGGTGGGCGACGACTTCGTGTCCATCGCCAACGCCGCCCGCCGGTTCCTGGAGCAGCAGGCCTCCATGGACGGCGCCATCCACGAGCTGTTCACCGGCCACCTGCGGTCGATCATCGGCAACCTGACCGTGGAGGACCTGATCCTCAACCGGGAGCGGCTGACCAGCGAGACGCGCAGCTCGGCCGCCGACGAGATGAGCAAGCTGGGCCTGGTCGTCGACTCGCTGCAGATCCAGGAGATCGACGACGAGACCGGCTACATCACCAACCTGGGCCGTCCGCACGCCGCCCGGGTGGCGTCCGCCGCCCGCATCGCCGAGGCCGAGCGCGACCAGGAGGCCACCGAGCGCGAGCAGGAGGCCGAGCGGCAGAAGGCCGCGGTGATCCGGGACACCGAGATCAAGAAGGCCGAGTACGAGGGCCAGGTCCGCCAGGCCGAGCAGCAGGCCCGGCAGGAGGTCATCCTCAAGGAGACCCGCAACGCCGAGCTGGAGGCCGAGCGCACCGAGAAGCGGCTGGAGAGCGAGATCCGCAAGCCCGCCGACGCCCGCGCCTACGAGCGGGTCAAGCTGGCCGAGGCCGAGCGGGAGGAGCGCATCCGCCTCGCCGAGGCGCAGGCCAAGGAGATCCAGCTCAAGGCGCAGCGGGAGGCCGAGGCCACCCGCATCCTCGGCGAGGCGCAGGCCGATGCGATCCGGCAGAAGGGTCTGGCCGAGGCCGAGGCGATCAAGGCGCGGGCCGCGGCGCTGGCCGAGAACCAGGAGGCCGTCATCGCCCAGCAGCTCGCCGAGAACTGGCCGCAGATCGTCGAGGCGGCCGCCAAGGTGTTCGGCAACGTCGACAACATGGTGGTGCTGAACGGCGCCCAGGGCGTGGAGGACATGCTGGCCAAGGCGCTCACCTTGGGCGGCACCGGGCTCGGCCTGGCGCGCCAGCTGCTCGCCGGGATGAACGGCGGCCTCGCCCCCGACGGCCGGACGACCCCGTCCGGCGTCCCGGCCGCGGCGGCCGACGGCGCGCGGGACGACCGGCCCGTCGGCCAGGACGGCTGACGAGTTCTCCGAGGCCCCTCCGGGAGGCGCCCGCGCGCGGCGGGCCGCCTCCCGGAGGGGCTTTCGTCCGGACCGCCCGCCCGAGCGGCGGCCAGTGCGCACCGTCAGCCGGTAACGTTCATGACATGACCGTGCCCCGGCTCGCCGTCACCGTCGACCTCGTCGTGCTCACCGTCCGCGGGCACCGGCTGTGCGCGCTGATGTGGCGGCGCGACCGCGACCCGTACAACGGCTGCTGGTCGCTGCCCGGCGGGTTCATCCAACTCGACGAGGACCTGCCGGTCGCCGCGGCGCGGCTGATGGCCGAACGCGCCGGGCTCGCCGACGTGCGCATCCACCTCGAGCAGCTGGCCACCTACGGCTACCCCGACCGCGACCCGCGCCAGCGCGTGGTCAGCGTCGCCTACCTGGGCCTGGCCCCCGACCTGCCCGCCTCCAGCCGCGCCCAGGTGCTGTGGACGCCGGTGGACGATCTGATCCACCGCGACCGGGCCGCCTTCGACCACCGCCGCATCCTCACCGACGGCGTGGAGCGGGCCCGCGCCAAGCTGGAGTACACCTCGCTGGCCGCCGCGTTCTGCCCGCCCGAGTTCACCGTGGCCGAGCTGCGCCGCGTCTACGAGATCGTGTGGGGCTGCCCGCTCGACCCGCGGAACTTCCACCGCAAGGTGACCGGCGCCGACCGCTTCCTGATCCCGACCGGCCGGACCACGACCCGCGACGGCGGCCGCCCCGCCCAGCTCTACCGCCGCGGCGACGCCGAACAGCTCCGCCCGCCCATGCTCCGGCCCCGCCCCGACCGCACCCCCTCCTCCAACGAGCACGCCCACACCTGACCCCGCGCCCTGCCCCGCACCGGACGCCGCGGAGACAGGGCGCCCGCACGGCGGCCGAGGGGGCTGGGAACGGCACGGCGGAGCGCGGGCGGTAGCCGCGTCCTGACCGGATGCGACGTCGCGCGGAGCGAGGCGAACGGGTTTCGGGACTGGCGACACGACCGGTCGCGCGCGTTGCTAGCTTGTCCGGCATGGATGATCTATCGGAGCGGCTGAGCCTGCTGGTCCGCGACATCGGGGAGGCGGGGGTCGCCGAGATGGCCGGCTCGCCCGCGCTGGTCGCGGCCGTGGACCAGCACGCCGCCGAGATCCGGGACATGCGCCTGGCGCCCGGACGGTCGCAGACCGAGGCGCTGCTGGGGTACCTGCACGAGTTCACCGAGGAGGTGTTCCGGCGCGGCTGGCGCCCGAACGGTACCCGGGACTGGGAGTTCGTCCGTATCGTTACGATTTGCTGGATGTTGCGACAGGCGTCCGGCTCGTAGGTCCTTCAGCGTCCGCCGGGCCGGTCCGTACCCTGGAGCCACCACCTCGACCGCTACGGAGGACAACGGTGTCCGAGGCACCCACACCGCGCTTCCGCTCCGTCCTGGACCGGTTCGTGGCCTACAAGCCCGGCAAGCGGGCCGTCTCGCCGGACGGCCGCTCGTACAAGCTGTCGTCCAACGAGTCGCCGCACGGCCCGCTGCCGTCGGTGCTGGAGGCGATCAGCCGGGCCGCCGCGAGCGTCAACCGCTACCCCGACAACGCCTGCGCCGAGCTGGTGGAGGCGATCGCCGCCCGGCACGGCGTCCCGAGCGAGCACATCGCGGTGGGCTGCGGGTCGGTCGGGGTCACCCAGATGCTGCTGGAGGCGGTCGGCGAGCCCGGCGCGGAGGTGGTGTACGCCTGGCGCTCGTTCGAGGCCTACCCGCTGCTGGTGTCGCTGTCGGGCGCCGCGTCCGTCCAGGTCCCGCTGCGGGACGAGACGCACGACCTGGCCGCGATGGCCGACGCGATCACCGAGCGGACCCGCGCGGTGTTCGTCTGCAACCCCAACAACCCCACCGGCACGGCGGTGCGGCGCGCCGAGCTGGAGGCGTTCCTCGACCGGGTGCCCGCCGACTGCCTGGTGGTGCTGGACGAGGCGTACCGCGAGTACATCCGCGACGCGGACGTGCCCGACGGCCTGACCCTGTACGGCGACCGGCCCAACGTGGCCGTCCTGCGCACGTTCTCCAAGGCCTACGGGCTGGCCGGGCTGCGCGTCGGCTACCTGGTGGCGCACCCGCAGGTGGCCGAGGCGATCCGCAAGACCTACCTGCCGTTCTGCGTCAACAGCGTCGCGCAGGCCGCCGCCGTGGCGTCGCTGGCCGCCACCGACGAGCTGCTGGCGCGCGTCGACGAGACCGTCAAGGAGCGCGAGCGCGTCCGCGACGCGCTGCTGGCCGACGGCTGGACGGTGCCGCCGACGGAGGCCAACTTCGTGTGGCTGCGGCTCGGGGAGCGCACCATGGAGTTCTCCGCGGCCTGCGAGGCGCAGGGCGTCAGCGTGCGGCCGTTCGCGGGGGAGGGCGCCCGGGTCTCGATCGGCTCCGCGGAGGAGAACGACGCCTTCCTCGCCGTCGCCCGCGCCTTCCCGCACCGCAACTGAGGCGGCCCTCCGCCTGGCCTCGTGGCTCGGCCGGCCGTGCGTCCGTCGGCCGAGCCGCCGTCGCCGCTCGAACCGTTCGCAGGGCCGCGACGTGCCGCGCCGCGACCCGAGGCGGGACGCAGGCGCGCACGACCGGCGGCGTGGCCGCCGCGGCTCGTTCCGTTGCGCGGGCTGCCGCCTGGACATGCGGCCGTCGGCGCACGTGGGACGCCGCCGCGGCGCCTGAGGCCGGGCGGTGGAACGCGCCCTCGGCCCGCCCGCGCGCGGTGCCCGCGGCGGATCAGGCGCCGGTGCCGGACCTCGGGCCCAGCTTCTCGACGATCAGCCGGTAGAGCTGGCGGGGGCGGCCGGGCTGCGGCGTCCGGTTGGGCGGCAGCGGCCAGGCCAGGCCCTCCTCGACCAGCGTGCGCAGCAGGCGCCGCGCCGTGCGCGGCGTCACGCCCAGCATCTTGCCGGCGTTCTCGGCGTCCACGATCAGCGGCTGCTCCTGGTCGCCGAGCTTGTCGGCCAGCCGCGCCAGGATCTCCAGCCCCTTGGGCTTGGCCTGCGGCTGCGCCCGCGGCGGCGTGCGCGGGGCCGGGACCAGCGCCCGGCCGTCCCGGTCGAGGGCGAACCCCTGCGTGCGCTGCGAGCTCTGCGACCGCGCCAGCGCGGCCCGCGCGTGCGTCTCGGCCTCGTGCGCGGTGCGGCCCATGCCGATGCCGACCTCGATGGCCAGCCCCAGCTCCTCGCGGACCCGCTCGACGAACGGCGGGGTGCGGAAACCCTCGGTGGTGGCGGTGACCGAGCCCCGGGTGGCGATGACCAGGTAGCTGTGGTCGTCCAGCGGCCACACCGAGGCGTTCATGCGGTGCGCCTCCTGCAGCAGCACCCGGTGCAGCGCCAGCTTCAGCTCGTCGCGCCAGTACCGCGGGGTCACCCGGCGCGGCGTCTCGCGCAGCGTCGGGACGTCCACCAGGACGACCACGAGCTGCGACTCCTCCAACCGGTGGTGGGCGCCGAGCAGCGCCGCGGTCTGCAGCGAGCTGCGGATCGCCGCGCCGGTCGGGCGCACCCGGATGGTCGGCACCCCGGCCATCTCCATCCGCTCGGCGGTGGCGTGCACGCACGTCATCGCCACCGTGGTGGCGCCGCGCCGCCACAGCCGCTCGTGGAAGGCGGCCAGCGTGCCGGGCCCGGCCGCCTCCTCGCGCAGGTGCACGCCGTCGGTGGCCAGGTTGATCTCGGCGTACGCCTCCTCGACCTCGGCCCGGCCCAGCACGTCGATGCTGACCCGGGTGGGGTCGTAGCGTTCGTCCAGCGACGCCCGCAGCAGCGCGCCCTGCAGGGCGGCGCCGTTCAGCGGGACGTACGTGGCCGGCATGGTCAGCACCCCGGCCTTGCGGGCGAAGTCATAGGGCACCGGACTGGCGAACAGGCACACGTCCACGCCCGAGCCGAGCCGGACGACCTTGTCGGCCGCCTCCTGCTCGTCCCGGTACGCGGCGGCCACCAGCCGGCTCGGCACCGGCGTCGGTCCGTGGCCCATCAGCATGACCCGCTCCACCAGGTCATGGGGGCCCACGACTCCGATCGTGAGCTCCGGTGTCGCCGAGCCCGTTCGCGCGGCGGTCATCGGCGACCGCCCGCTTCCCGCTCGGCCTCTCGGCGGGGCCCCCGCCCCGACCCTGCGTTCACGCACGCTCCGCCCAACGGTTGACTCATGGCTTGTCGCCCCTGCCTTCTGACCCTGCACCGCAGTTCCCGTGCGATTCGTTCCTCAGTGGGCAGATCGGGTCAGGGCGACGTTGTGTGACGCCCAGACGCGAAATCGAATCAAGAGTGCGGCGAAAAAGTAACCTACGCGACCCCTCAGTCAGTAATTTGTCACCAATCGGTCAGTCTTGATCCTGCATCTTCGGTCGTCCGAAGATGAAAGGCAAGACCCGAAAACACGGCAACGGCGCCGCCGTGGTGCTGATGCGCATTGAGATGACCCCTGTAGCGTGCGTTTGGTTTACGGGTCGCCCGAATTGCGCCTATCTCGCGGTGACCCTCGCCAAAAATCAAGCAAAACGTCAGCTCGGACACCCGCGGGGCGCCGATCCCGGGTCCCAGGGGGGTCTGTGCCCGCTGGTCAGGCGCTCAAAGGAGGTGTGGAGGGCGCGTTGCGAAGCCTCTTCTGCGCTGTGCCGAAGCGCTTACTGTGCGTGAACGAGAGGGTCGCGAACCCAATCTTGGTGATTTTCCGACGCCCGTGACTGAGGTGCGCAGCATCAGTAAGGACCGCGCCCCGGCGCCGGACGTTACAAGCGACCTTGACAAGCCAGGCCCCTCGCGGCGGGTCCGGCAAGGGGTGCGCCGAGGGGGCAAACCGGCAGAAAAGCGAACCGCCCGCGCCGTGCGGCGGCGGGCGGTCGGGCGGAGCGCGGCGCCGGTCAGTCGGTCTCGCGGACGATCTCGGCGCCCAGCTGGGAGAGCCGCTCGGCGGTGTGCGCGTGGCCGCGGTCCAGGTAGTAGCCGTTGCTGATGACGGTCTCGCCCTCGGCGGCCAGGCCCGCCAGCACCAGGGCGCTGCCGCAGCGCAGGTCGTGCGCCTGCACCTGCGCGCCGCGCAGCGGCCGCGGTCCGCTGACCTTGGCGCGGTTGCCGTTGACCTCGATGTCGGCGCCCATCTTGCGCAGCTCCCCGGCCAGCTTGAACCGGCCGTCGAAGATCCGTTCGTAGATGTAGGACTGGCCGTCGGCCAGGCAGGACACCGCCATGATCGGCGACTGCAGGTCGGTGGCGAACCCGGGGTACTCGTCGGTGATGACGTTGATGGGCCGCAGCGGGCGCTCGCGGCGCACCTGCAGCACCGCCCCCTGCTGGTGGAACTCCACGCCCATCTGCTCCAGCTTGTCGGCGGCCACGCCCAGGTGCTCCAGGGACGCGCCCACCAGGTTCAGCTCGCCCCCGGTGATCGCGGCGGCCATGACGAACACGCCCGCGTCGATGCGGTCGGGCATGACGGTGTGCTCGACGGCGCTGAGCGCGTCCACGCCCTCCACGGTGATGAACCCGGTGCCGCCGCCGCTGATGCGCGCGCCCATGGCCTGCAGCAGCGCGATGTGGTCGAGCACCTCCGGCTCCAGCGCAGCGTTCTTGATCAGCGTCCGCCCCTTGGCCAGCGCGGCGGCCATGATCAGGTTCTCCGTGCCGGTGTGCGACGGCGTGTCGCAGTACAGTGTGCCGCCGCGCAGGTCGCCCGCCTTGATGTGGATGATCCCGTTGCCGCCGCCGGCCATCTGCTCGGTGACGGTGGCGCCGAGCCGCTTGAAGCCGTTGTAGTGGAAGTCCAGGTTCCGGCTGCCCAGGTTGCACCCGCCCACGCCTTCGATCACCGCCTCGCCGAGCCGGTGCAGCAGCGCGGGCACGAACAGGAAGGAGCCGCGGAAACGGGACGCGATGTCGGCCGGGAGCACCGGGCTGTCCAGCCGGGAGGCGTCGATCACCAACGTGCGCTCGGCCTCGTGCAGCTCGGCCTTGGCGCCCACGGCCTGGGCCAGCTCGACGGCGCGCCGCACGTCCTCGATGATCGGGACGTTGCGCAGGACCGTGCGGCCCGTGGCGGCCATCAGCGAGGCGCCGATCATCGGCAGGACGGCGTTCTTGGCGCCCTGGACGAAGACGGTGCCGTGCAGTCGCCGCCCGCCGCTCAGGCGGTAGCGGACCTCGTGGCCCATGGTCATCCCGATTGACTCCTTTAGCTGCGAGAACAGTGGGTCTGCTGAGCCGATGGGGGACTTGGCCTGCCCGTCCGCCCGGCGGGGAGACGGGGGTGACCGCGTGCGCCGGACGGTGTCCCTGTGCGTCGGCGCGCCCAAGTAAACCACCGTGACGCCGATGAGGCGTCCGGACCGGAGACCTCGTTCCGCCGGCCACTCTGTTAGATCGCACGTGGGCTCCTCGAAGTTCGAGACGAGTGCCCTCAGCGTGCCGTGTTTCGTCGTAACGTGTCCCCCATGCCGGACTAAGGTGACGGTCTATGGATGAATCAGCCCCCGGCTGGGACGCGATCGACGGTGCTCTCGGGCGCGTCTACGGGGACACGGAACCGTTCCACTGGGGCACCGTCCTCAAGTGGTCCCTGGGCGGCCCGGACCCCCTGGACGGCATCAGCGCCTACCGGCGCGACGACCCGGTGCCGCACTGGCACTACGTCTCGTACGGGATGACCGAGCTGTACGAGAAGGAGTCGTCCAATCCCGACGAGTCCGGCTGGGGGTTCGAGTTCACGTTCCGGCTGGCCAGAGACCCCCACGGGCCCGCCGACGACGAACCGCCGGTCTGGGCGGCGAACTTCCTGCAGAACCTCGCCCGGTACGTGTTCCGGACGGGCAACTGGTTCGAGGCCGGGCACCACATCGACCTCAACGGGCCGATCGCCGCCGATCGCGCCGACACCGCGATCCGCGCCGCCGCGTTCGTCCAGGACCCGGAGCTCGGCGCGATTTCCACGCCGCACGGCCGGGTGGAGTTCCTGCAGATCGTCGGGCTGACCCACGACGAGTACCAGTCGGCGCGGCGCTGGGACGCCCGGTCGCTGCTGGAGACGCTCGGCCCGCACCTGCCGCTGTACGTCACCGACCTCGGCCGAGGCTCGCTGCTGGCGGACCCGGACGTGGCCGAGGCCGTGCGCCGGGGCGAAGCGCGCGACGGGTCGAGCCAGGGGTCGGTGCTCGTCGACGTCGTGGGCTGGACGCTGCGGTCCGGCGCGGTCACCCTCCGGTTCGGCGCGCTGCCCGCCCCGGCGATCGCCGAGGCGCTGCGCGGCCGCCTGCCGTACGGGCGCGACCTGGTGGTCAGCGGGCGGGACGCGCACGTCGTGTTCCGGCCCGGCGACGCCTTCGCCGCCCGGGAGATCGACGACTCCGCGCTGGAGCTCACCGTCCCCGCGTCCGCGCTGGACGATCTGGTCGCCGCGCTGCCCGCCGAGGCGGGCAGCAGGCCGGTGCCGTCCCTGCCCGGCCTGGTGGTCGACATCGAGCCGACGGCCCTGCGCGACGGGCGCACCGGCGAGGCCACCGGCCGCGTCATCGGCTGACCCGCCCGCCGTTTCCCACCGCGGCCGCGGCACCGGCAGCTTGCGGCCATGGGCGAGGGCACTGCGGCCGGCCTCGATGGGGGAGCCACCGCGCGATCTGTCCACCGGCCCGCCCGGCCGCCAGGCCGTACGGAGCTTCCCCTCCACGCCCGCATCCCCGCCGCGCGCGGTCGATGAGGGCGGCGTCAGACGCGGTCCGAGGGGGCTACCGGCCGTCGTCCGAGTCGGGCGGCCGGGTCTCCAGGACCTCCACCGGGTCGCCCACCGTCAGGGTGCCGAGCACGCGCGGGACGCCGTTCTGGCCGAAGCGGATGCCGCGGCCGATGGTCCGGTACGCGGCCAGGGTGCGCAGCGGCTCGCGGCCGCGCACCCCGGTGTCCTGGTCGGTCGTGGTGATCACGCACCGGGTGCACGGCTTGACCAGCTCGATCACCGCGGGCCCCACCCGCAGCAGCCGCGCCTCGTCCTCGCCGTACGGGCCCAGCCCCTCGATCACCAGGCTGGGCCGGAACCGGTTCATCGGCAGCGGCTCGGCCAGCCGCGCGTTCAGGTCCGCCAGCGACTCGGCGGAGAGCACCAGCAGCGGGTAGCCGTCGGCGAACGCGACCTGGCCGCCGCCCCGCTTGGTCGCCCGGCGGCCGGTGAAGCGCACCAAGCGGCACTCGGCGTCCAGCAGGGCGGAGAACCAGGCGGCGGCCTCGTCGCCCTGGTCCACCCCCTGACAGGCGGACCTGTGGACGAACACCTCCCGCACGGGCCCGTCGTGCACGGCCTTGTGAACGAGCGGCGCGACGTCCACCGCGGGATCGGCGAACGCCACCGTGAGGACCTCGCCGTCGTACGACGGCCGCAGCAGCGCCATCCGGGGGAAGTCCCGTTGCGACAGGAAGCGCCCCTCCGGGGTGATGAGCATGAACTCCCGGTCGTACCGCAGCCCTGTCGGGGTCAGCTCCGCGGTGCGCAGGGACGTGCCGCGGCCGCTCTTGAACGGGTACACGTTGAGCTCGGTGAGCACCCCCGTGCCGGCGGCCGGGCGTCCCCCCTCGCGGTTCCCTCGTGCGGGTACCGTCACGGCGTCTCCTCATGCTGCGCGCGCCGGGGCGCGCGTGCGCGGCTCAGGTGAGGGCCGCCAGGCGGTCGAACACGGGGCCGAGGCGCTCCACGAACCGCTCGGGGCGGCACACCTCGTCCAGCCGCGCCTCGTCCAGGGTCAGACCGGCCTCGGCGGCGTGCTTGCGCAGCGTCTCGCGGAACGGCACGCCGGTCTGCCACGTCTCCATCGCGGCCTTCTGGACCAGCGGGTACGCCTCGTCGTCGCGCGACATGCCCATCTCCACCAGCTCCAGCAGCACCGTGGAGGTGTAGATGAGCCCGCCGGTGGACTCCAGGTTGGCCTTCATCCGCTCCTTGTCCACGACCAGCCCGGACATCAGCCGGTCGGTCAGGTGCAGCATGTAGTCCAGCGCGATGGACGCGTCCGGCAGCGCGATCCGCTCGGTGGACGAGTGCGAGATGTCCCGCTCGTGCCACAGCGGGATGCCCTCCATGACCGGGACGATCTGCGCCCGCACGACCCGCGCCAGCCCCGCCAGCCGCTCGGAGATGATCGGGTTCTTCTTGTGCGGCATCGCCGACGAGCCCTTCTGGCCCTTGCCGAACGGCTCCCACAGCTCGCGGACCTCGGTGCGCTGCCCGTGCCGCACCTCCAGCGCGATCGCCTCGCACACCGTCGCCATGATCGCCAGTGCGGACGTCCACTCGGCGATGCCGTCGCGCAGCACCACCTGCGTGGACACGTCGGCCGGGCGCAGCCCCAGCTTTTCGGCGACCTGCCGCTCGATCTGCGGGTCGATGTTGGAGTAGGTGCCGACCGCGCCGGAGATCGCCATCACGCCGACGGACTCGCGGGCGCGGCGCAGCCGGTCGCGCGACCGGGCCATGGCGAACGCGAAGTCGGCGACGCGGTGGCCCCACACGTCCGGCTCGGCGTGGATGCCGTGCGTGCGGCCCACCCGCAGCGTGGCGCGGTGCTCGAGGGCGTGGTCGCGCAGCGTCGCGACCAGCGCGTCCGCCTTGGCCAGCAGGATGTCGGTGGCCTCGACCAGCTGCAGGGCCAGCGCGGTGTCCAGCAGGTCCGACGACGTCATGCCGAAGTGGACGTACCGGGCCGCCTCCCGAGGCTCGGTGTTGTCCGCCCACGCCGACAGGAACGCGATCACGTCGTGCTGGGTGACCTTCTCGATCTCCTGCACCGCCTCCGGGGTGGGCGGCGGCGCGTTGCGCACCGGCTCCACGACGTCGGCCGGGATCGTGCCCGCCGCGGCGTGGGCCTCGACCACCAGGGTCTCGACCTTGCACCACAGCTCGTACTTGTGCGCGTCGCTCCAGACGCGCCCCATCTCCGGAAGCGTGTAGCGTTCGATCACGCCCCCGATTCTCGCAGGTCGCGGCGTGTGCCGACGCCCTGGGGGCGGGGCCTAGGCGCCGTGGGCGGCGGCCTCTTCGGCGATGTCGGAGCGGTGGTGGGAGCCGCGCAGCCGGATCCGGCCGAGCGCCTCGTACGCCCGGGCCCGCGCCTGGGCCAGGTCCGCGCCGGTGCCGACGACGTTGAGCACCCGGCCGCCCGCCGACACCGGCCGCCCTTCGGCGTCCACGCCGGTCCCGGCGTGCAGGACGTACGCGTCCGGCACCTGGGCGGCCTCCTCCAGCCCGGTGATCACGTCGCCCTTCACCGGGGACGCCGGGTAGTTCTCGGCCGCCAGCACGACCGTCACCGCCGCGCCCGGGCGCCACTCCAGGCGGGTCGAGGGGGCGAGCTCCCCGGCCGCGCACGCCCGCAGCAGCCCGCCCAGGGGTGTGGCCAGGCGGTCCAGCACGACCTGGGTCTCCGGGTCGCCGAAGCGGGCGTTGAACTCCACGACCCGCACGCCCTTGGACGTCAGCGCCAGCCCCGCGTACAGCACGCCGACGTACGGCGTCCCCCGGCGGCGCAGTTCGGCGACGGTGGGGCGGATCACCCGGTCCATCACCTCGTCCACCAGCCCGGTCGGCGCCCACGGCAGCGGCGTGTAGGCGCCCATGCCGCCGGTGTTGGGGCCCTCGCCGCCGTCGTAGGCGCGCTTGAAGTCCTGGGCGGGCATCAGCGGCACGGCGTTCTCGCCGTCGCACAGCGCGAACAGCGACGCCTCGGGGCCGTCGAGGAACTCCTCGATGACGACCCGGCCGCAGGCGGCGGCGTGCCGCAGCGCCTCGTCGCGGTCCTCGGTGACGACCACGCCCTTCCCGGCGGCCAGCCCGTCGTTCTTCACCACGTACGGCGGGCCGAACGCGTCCAGCGCCGCCTCGGCCTCGGCCGGGGTCTCGCAGACGCGGGCCGCGGCGGTCGGGACGCCCGCGGCGGCCATGACCTCTTTGGCGAACGCCTTGGAGCCCTCGATGCGGGCGGCCTCGCGGTCCGGCCCGAAGCAGGGGACGCCGGCCTCGCGCAGCGCGTCGCCCACCCCGGCCATCAGCGGGGCCTCGGGCCCGATCACGACCAGGTCCGCGGCCAGCCGCCGGGCCAGGTCCACGACGGCCTGCGGATCGGTGGCGTCCACCTGGTGGTTGGCGCCGAGCGCGGCGGTCCCGGGGTTGCCCGGGGCGCAGTGCACCTCGGCGACGGCGGGGTCAAGGCTGAGGGCGCGGGCGAGCGCGTGCTCGCGGCCGCCGGATCCAAGGACGAGTACTCGCACGTCACGCGAGCTTAGCCGCCCGCCCGGAGGCGACTTCGCTCCAAGCCGCGATATGACGGCCGCATCCCGTTCGGAGCCGTTCGGGACTGTTCAGCGGCCGTTCTTCCCCAGGGCATACGCACACGGCCGCCAATGTTGCGATAATAGTGCGGGTGTCCGGACGGCGTTGCGCCGCCGTCCGCACGCTCTGAGCCTCCCCCCTCGGTCGAGTGACCACGACCACGCCGCGCGGCGTCAACCGAGTCGCCGCCCGCTTCGTCGAAAAAGTCGACTGGTAGGCTGCCGAGGCTGTGACGTGACGGCCGTGAGCGAAAGGAGGTGGTCAAGATGAGCGCTGGCGATCCTTGCAGTACGCCGGAACTCCCTCACAGTCCGAATCCGACTGTTCGTCTGACCGCCTCTACCAGGCGCCCGGCCTCCCGCTTCGCGCGCTCCTTCCGCTGACCCAGGGTGAGCGCGCGCTGCGCGCGTGTGGCCGGCGGGTTAGGAGAACCTCATGGCCATGACGAAGGTCCGCCCTGGTCGCGCGACGATGTCGTTGTTCCGGACGCGGGGACGTCCGCACGCGTCCGCCTCCTCCAACGGCGGTCCGCGCCGCGACACGGCGGTGATCGACTGGGCCGCGTACATCGACGGCAACCGGGTGTCCACCGAGACCGTCGCCGACGCCGTCCGCCTCATCCGCGACGGCCGCCTGACCGCCGACGGCGACAGCGCCGGGTTCGTGTGGGTCGGGCTGCACGAGCCGTCCGCCGCCGAGCTGGCCGATCTGGCCGACGTGTTCGGCCTGCACCCGCTCGCCGTCGAGGACGCCATCCACGCCCACCAGCGGCCCAAGCTGGAACGCTACGACGACGTCCACTTCCTGGTGATGAAGACCGTCGGGTACGTGCAGCGCGAACCCGGCGGCGACGAGGTCGTCGAGACCGGCGAGATCATGATCTTCTGCGGCGCCGACTTCGTGGTGACGGTGCGGCACGGCGCCCACAACGAGCTCGGCCCGGTGCGGCGCCGCCTGGAGAAGAACCCCGGCCGCCTGGCGCTCGGCCCGGCCGCCGTCGTGCACGCCGTCGCCGACAGCGTCGTCGACGGGTACGTGTGCGTCGCGGACGCCGTCCAGGAGGACATCGACGAGGTCGAGGAGGCGGTGTTCTCCCCCGACCGCACCGACGAGTCCCGGCGCATCTACCGGCTCAAGCGCGAGGTCATCCAGCTCAAGCGGGCCGTCGGGCCGCTCGCCGGGCCGCTGCGCAACCTGTCGGGCCGCCGGTTCGTCCCCGCGGAGATCAAGGAGTACCTGCGCGACGTCGAGGACCACCTGACCCGCGTGCGCGAGCAGGTCGAGGCCTACGACGAGCTGCTCAACCCGATCCTGCAGGCGCACATGACCCAGGTGACGGTCGGCGACAACCAGGACATGCGGCGGATCTCCGCCTGGGGCGCCCTGTTCATGGTGCCCACCGCGATCGCCGGGATCTACGGCATGAACTTCGAGTTCATGCCCGAGCTGAAGTGGAAGTACGGCTACCCGATGGTCCTCGGGATCATCGCGGTGACCTGCGTGTCGCTGTACCGGGGCTTCCGGCGCAACGGCTGGCTGTGACCCGCCGTCCCGCGCCGCGCGCCCCGCGGCGGCGCGCGGGTCGGCCGGCCTCGGCGGACCGGCCGCCTCAACCGGGAAGCGGCGCGGTCATCGGCTCGGGCAGCGGCAGGCCGCGCCGGGCCAGGACGGCGCGCAGCCGGTCGGGGTAGTCGGTGACGATCGCGTCCACGCCGTAGTCGACGAACCGCGACATCTCCTCCGGCTCGTTGACCGTCCACACCACCACCGGAAGCGCCAGCGTCTGCGCCTGGTCCACCAGCTCGGGCGTGGCGAGCCGGCGCTCGGGCGACAGCGCCGTCGCGCCGATCTTCAGGGCGCTTCCGGCGGGATCGTCGGGCGGCTCCCCGGCCAGCCACGGCGACCCCGGGACGAGCGTGCGCGGCTCCACCAGCCCGACCCGCCCGGCGGCGGGGGCGTGGCGCTGCGCGGCGGTCAGCACGCGCCAGTCGAACGCCAGCAGCCGGCTGCGGCCGGTCAGCCCGAACTCGTCCAGCACCTCCGCCACGGCGGCGGTGAAGCGCTCCACGTCGGCGTCCGACCAGCCCGGATCCGTCTTCAGCTCGACGGCGAGGACGACGCCGCAGCCGCTCAGCAGCGCGCAGGTCTCGGCCAGCGTCGGCAGCGCGGTGCCCGGCAGCGGAAGCTGCGTCAGGACGAACGGGTCGTCGTCGTCGCTCGGGCGGCGCACGCCCGCCTCCAGCGTCTTGACCTGCTCCAACGTCAGGTCGCGGACGGCCTTGCCCACATACGGGAACAGCGGGTCGCCGGGACGCACGGGCGCGGTGTCCGCCAGCGTCACGGGAGACAGCGCCTGGTCGTGGTTGAGCACGACCACGCCGTCGGCGGTGATGCCGACGTCGAACTCGATCGCGTCGACACCCAGTTCCAGCGCGTACTTGAAGCCCGCCAGGGTGTTCTCCGGACGAAGGCCTCGCGCTCCTCGATGGCCGTGGAGCTCGACGGCTCCCCCGGTGAAATGCACGCGGGGAACGCTACAGGCTCACCGCGAACGATTGGTGGCCGACCGGTGAGAAACCGGGGAACTGCTCGTCAGACGCGTGTGATTCCGCGCACCCCCGACTCGGGCGCGTCGCGCCGCGGGGCGGCGCGCCCGGCTACACGAGGGGACGCAGCGACAGCGTCTGCTCGCGGCCCGGACCCACGCCGATCGCCGAGATCTGCGCGCCCGCCAGCTCCTCGACGGCGCGCACGTACGCCTGCGCGTTGGCGGGCAGGTCGGCGAAGGTCTTGGCGCCGCTGATGTCCTCCTTCCAGCCGTCCAGGTACTCCAGGATCGGCTTGGCGTGGTGGAAGTCGGTCTGCGACGGGGGCATCTCGTCGACCCGCTCGCCGTCGATGTCGTAGGCCACGCAGACCGGGATCCGCTCCAGGCCCGACAGGACGTCCAGCTTGGTCAGGAAGTAGTCGGTGATGCCGTTGACCCGGGTGGCGTAGCGGGCGATCACCGCGTCGAACCAGCCGCAGCGGCGGTCGCGGCCGGTGGTCACGCCGTACTCGCCGCCGGTCTTGCGCAGGTACTCGCCCTGCTCGTCCAGCAGCTCGGTCGGGAAGGGCCCCGAGCCGACCCGCGTGGTGTACGCCTTGAGGATGCCGATCACCTTGGTGATCCGCGTGGGCCCGATGCCGGACCCGGCGCACGCCCCGCCCGCGGTGGGGGACGACGACGTCACGAACGGGTAGGTGCCGTGGTCGATGTCCAGCAGCGTGCCCTGGGCGCCCTCCAGCAGCACCACCTTGCCCTCGTCCAGCGCCTTGTTGAGCACCAGCGCGGTGTCGGTGACGTAGGGCCGCAGCCGCTCGCCGTACTGGACGTACTCCTCGACGATCGGGCCGGTCTCGATGCGGCGCCGGTTGTAGACCTTGGTGAGGACCTGGTTCTTCTCGCGCAGCGCCAGGTCGAGCTTCTGGGTGAGGATGTTCGGGTCGAACAGGTCCTGCACCCGGATGCCCATGCGGTTGATCTTGTCGGCGTACGCCGGGCCGATGCCGCGGCCGGTCGTGCCGATGCGGGCCTTGCCCAGGTACCGCTCGGTCACCTTGTCCAGCGCCCGGTGGTGGGGCATGATCAGGTGCGCGTTGGCGGAGATCAGCAGTCGCTCGCAGGAGACGCCGCGCTCCTTCAGGCCGTCGATCTCCGACAGCAGCACGGCAGGGTCGATCACGACTCCGTTCCCGATCACCGGGATCACGTCCGGGGACAGCACCCCCGACGGCAGCAGGTGCAGGGCGTAGCTCTCGTCGCCGATGACCACGGTGTGGCCTGCGTTGTTGCCACCCTGGTAGCGGACGACGTAGTCGACGTCCCCGCCGAGCAGGTCGGTGGCCTTGCCCTTGCCCTCGTCTCCCCACTGGGCTCCGACAAGAACGATGGCCGGCATGCCGATCTTCCCTTCCCACGACGAAGGCCCCTGATCGCAAGCGCGAAGGGGCCTCTTGCGATCGCATCGTACCCGCCCCCGGAGAGTGAGGAAAAACGCACCTCACAGCCCCTGAGACCGCGCATGCCGGCAGCGACGGCCGTGGCGGACGAGGGTCAGGAGGACAGCGCCTCGGCGGCGGCCCGGCTGCTGTCGCGCAGGAACGCGCGGCAGCGTTCCGCCTCGTCCTCCTCGCCGATGGCGGCCGCGGCGCGGCCGAGGGCGTGCAGAGCGCGCAGGAAGCCCCGGTTCCCCTCGTGCTCCCACGGGATGGGCCCGTGCCCCTTCCAGCCCGCCCGCCGCAGCTGGTCGAGGCCGCGGTGGTAGCCGGTGCGGGCGAACGCGTACGAGTCGATCACGCCGCCGCGGGCGAAGGCGCGGTCGGCGAGCTCGGCCCACACCGCCGGATAGGCGGGATGGCGGGCGGCGACCTCGAACGGGTCGACGCCGCTCTCCAGGGCCTCACGGGCTTCGGGGTTGTCCGGAAGGTACGTCGGAGGCGGATCGCCGAGCAGGTTCTTGGTCATGCGGCTCATCGTAAGTCCCCCCAGCTCGCCCATATCAACCCGCCCTCCGCGGGCGACCCCGGCCCGCTCACGGGGTCACGCGCGGCAGGGGCAGGTGGAAGCGGGCCGAGCCGTCGTGCCAGACGGGGCGCGCCGCGGGCCAGGCGGCGGCGATGGCGGCGCGGGCCTGCCTGTTCTCGAGGAGGACGTCGGCGTGGAAGACGCCGATGCGGCGGCGCCGGGCCAGGTCGGCGAGGCAGGAGACCAGGAGGCGCGCCAGGCCGCGGCGCTGCCAGGAGTCGGCGACGAGGACGGCCACGTCGGCGTGGTCGGGGCGGTCGGCCAGGCGGGTGTAGTCGGCGATGCCGATGATCTCGTCGTCGAGCAGCGCGACGATCGCCTCGCGGTCCCAGTGGTCGAGCCCGCGCAGCGCGCGGACGTAGTCGTCGGGCAGGCGCGGGGTGCCGATGAAGAAGCGGGTGTAGAGGCTGTGCCGGGAGAGGCGCTGCGAGATGCGCAGCAGGCGCTCCTCGTCCCCGACGCCGTACGGGCGGACGCGCACGTCGTCCAGGGAGGCCGGCCCGAGGGAGAGCGGGCTGAGCAGTGTCAGTTCTGTCATGCAACCTATTGGACCGCTGCAAGGTTGCGTGACGCAACTATGGGAGGCCGTGCCGCCGTGGGCTTGGACATGCCGCGGAGGGCCTGGCGGTCGGGGTTGCCGGACGGCAGCAGCCGTGCTCGCCTCCACCAGCTCCAGATCGCGCGGCGCGGACCCAGGCCGCAGGTCGTCCAGGGCTGGCGGCGGCCCGGCGGGCGCGCTCCAAGTCGGGACGGCCCACCGCGACCACGTCGCGCACGGCCGGGCGGCGGGCCGGCACCGCGGCGACCTCGCGTCTCCCCGCCGGTGTTGATCACGTCGTCGGCGCGGCGGCTACGGGAGGCGGGGCTGGCTGCACCCGGGCCGCCTTCGCGCGGACAGGGCGCCGACGAGGTCAGGCGCCCGGGCCGGGGCGGGCCTCGACGTCGTTCGGGCCGAGCGGGGCGCCGCAGGAGTCGCAGACGAAACGGTCGGTCAGCGCGCCGTCGCAGCCGCGGTGGGCGACCACGACCGGCGGGCCCTTGGGGGCGTAGTGCCGGTCGCCCCACAGCAGCAGGCTCATGACCGCGGGCCACAGCTCGACGCCCTTGCGGGTCAGCCGGTACTCGTAGCGGTCGGGGCGCTCCTGGTAGCGGACGCGGCGGAACAGGCCCTCGTCGCACAGCCGGGTGAGCCGGTCGGTGAGCACGTTGCGGGCGATGCCGAGGGCCTCCTGGAAGTCGTCGAAGCGGCGCACGCCCTCGAACGCGCTGCGCAGGATCAGCAGCGTCCAGCGGTCCCCCACGACCTCCAGGGCGCGGGCCACCGAGCAGTTCTGCGACTCGTACGTGCGGGGCAGCACGCTTCCAGAGTAAGCGGTTGTCTCACGCAACGGACCCCCGGACCAGGCGGGGCCCGGGGGTCCGCGCGAACGCCTCCGACGCTTACTTGATCTTCTTGCCGGCCGACATCAGGTGCTCGCAGGCCTCGACGACCCGCTTGGCCATGCTCTCCTCGGCGAGCTTGCCGTAGGAGCGCGGGTCGTACTTCTTCTTGTTGCCGACCTCGCCGTCCACCTTGAGCACGCCGTCGTAGTTGGTGAACATGTGCGCGGCGATCGGGCGGGTGAAGGCGTACTGGGTGTCGGTGTCGATGTTCATCTTGACCACGCCGTACGACACCGCCTGCCGGATCTCCTCCAGGCTGGAGCCGGACCCGCCGTGGAACACCAGGTCGAACGGGCGCTCCTTGCCGTACTTGGCGCCGACCGCGTCCTGGATCTCCTTCAGCACCTCCGGACGCAGCTTGACGTGCCCGGGCTTGTAGACGCCGTGCACGTTGCCGAACGTGGCGGCCAGCAGGTAGCGGCCCTTCTCGCCCAGCCCGACCGCCTCGGCGGTGGCCAGGGCGTCCTCGGGCGTGGTGTAGAGCTTCTCGTTGATCTCGCCGACGATGCCGTCCTCCTCGCCGCCGACGACCCCGATCTCCATCTCCATGATCACGCGGGCCTTGGCGCACTCCTCGACCAGCTCGGCGGCGATGGCCAGGTTCTCGTCCAGGGGGACGGCCGACCCGTCCCACATGTGCGACTGGAACAGCGGCTCCTCGCCCCGCGCCACCCGCTCCTGGGAGATCTTGACCAGCGGACGCATGAAGCCGTCCAGCTTCTCCTTGGGGCAGTGGTCGGTGTGCAGGGCGATGTTGACCGGGTACTTGGCCGCGACGACCCGGGCGTACTCGGCCAGCGCGGTGGCGCCGACGACCATGTCCTTGACGGTGGAGCCGGACAGGTACTCGGCGCCGCCGGTCGACACCTGGATGATCCCGTCGCTCTCCGCCTCGGCGAAGCCGCGCAGCGCCGCGTTCAGCGTCTGACTGGAGGTCACGTTGATCGCGGGGTAGGCGAAACCGCCCTGCTTGGCACGGTCGAGCATCTCCGCGTAGACCTCGGGGGTCGCGATGGGCATGGTGAGCGTCCTTTCTTACGCGATGGTGCCGCCGGGCATCCGGCCGTGTTGACCGCGTCGCAGGTCAGGCAGCCCCTGGAACGGAAAGGCCGGGCGTGGCGCGTCGGCCGCCGCGTCGAGGCCCCGCCCGGTCCGCGGACGGCCGCGCCACAGCTGCCAGTATCTCGAATTCTCCCGGCCGGGCCACCAGCGGCCCCCGCGGAATGTCACCGGCCCCGGCCGCCCCCCTCCGGCCCGGGCGCAGCGGCGTGAGCTGCGGGAACATCGACGCCGCCGGGACCGGATGAACCGGGGATCCGCCGGGGCGGCCGGTAGTCTCGCGTTGTGGACCTGGCGCTCATCTCCTCGGACATCACCGAGTGGCTGCACCCGACCGCGTGGCTGCACCTGTTCGGCACCTTCGCCACGATCGGCGTGATCGCCATCATCTTCGCCGAGACCGGACTGCTCGTCGGCTGCCTGCTGCCGGGCGACTCGCTGCTGTTCACGGCGGGCGTCCTCACCGTGGTCACGGAGATCGACGGGCAGCGGTTCCAGCCGCTGTCGCTGCCCTGGCTGCTGGTCGGCGGGCCGATCGCCGCGATCGCCGGCGCCCAGCTCGGGCACTGGCTCGGCGCCAGGTACGGGCGCCGGCTGTTCGACCGCCCGGACTCGCGGCTGTTCCGCCGGGAATGGGTGGAGAAGGCCGAGTACTACTTCAACCGGTTCGGCCCGGCCCGGGCGGTGGTGCTGGCGCGGTTCGTCCCCATCGTGCGGACCTTCCTCAACCCGCTCGCCGGGATGCTCGCCATGCCGCCCGGCCGGTTCCTGGTCTTCAACGCCCTCGGCGCGGTCGTGTGGACCGACAGCCTGTTCCTCGCGGGCCACTACCTCGGCACGAGCGTCCCGGACATCGAGCGCTACATCCTGCCGGGCGTGGCGGTCATCCTGGTGCTGTCGCTCATCCCGATCGTCCATGAGGTCATGAAGGGACGCAGGACGCGGCACGACGGAACGAATAAGAATGACTCTGAAGAGTCACGTCCGTCGCTCAGCAGCGACACTTATCGCTAACCTCCCCATGTGGGACGTCATCGGTCGGACCCTCGGGGTCTCGCGCGCATACTGATCGCGGCCGTGGCCGTGATGCTGGCATTAGCGCTTCTCGTCATCGGTGGGATCGCGCTGGTGAACGCGCTGACATCGGAGCCCGAGGGCGCACCCCCGGGAGCGGCCGAAACCGCCGACGCCGAGGACCCGCTCGGCTCCGCGGACGCCACCCCCACGCGCAGCCGCACCGCGCAGTCCGCCACGGCCACCCCCCTGGTCATCCGAGTGGTCGGAGCGCCCACTCGGGTGGTGGTGACCGTGGCCGGCACCGGCGAGGTGCTGCAGCAGGGCGTGCTGAACACCGGGGAGGCGCGCCAGTACGACAAGGCGCCTTTGCAGGTGGTCGCCGCGGACGGCGGTTCGGTCGAGGTGCTCATCTACGGTCGGCAGCAGCCCCGCGCACCCGCCGGGGAGCGCAAGAGCTGGTTCGTGCCCGCCAAGGGCAGCCGTCAAGGGTGAGCGGGCATCCGCCCGGTGCGCCCCCGCCACGGCGGGGGCGCACCGGTGCGTGCGCCGTCAGACACGCCACGGTGCCCGCGGCGCCGCGCCGCGGGCACCGTTCGACGCATGCCCTTCTGCGGACGCCCCTGAGCGCCCCGCGCCGGGCCGGTCAGGACACGCCCAGATCGGCGAGCGTGAAGGGGTGGCGGTACTCCAGCCCCTCGGCGGCGATGTTCTGCGCGGCGCCGCGTTCCACGATCGTGGCGACCGCGACGACCTCGGCGCCCGCCTCCCGCAGCGCCCGCACGGCCGTCAGCACCGAGGAGCCGGTCGTGGAGGTGTCCTCGACGGCGAGCACGCGGCGGCCCGCCACGTCCGGGCCCTCGATGCGGCGCTGCAGACCGTGCGCCTTGCCCTCCTTGCGGACCACGAACGCGTCCAGGGCGCGGCCGCGGGCGGCCGCGGCGTGCAGCATGGCCGTGGCCACCGGGTCGGCGCCGAGCGTGAGCCCGCCGACGGCGTCGTAGTCCAGGTCGGCCGTCACGTCCAGCATCACGCGGCCGACCAGCGGCGCCACCTCGCCGGACAGGGTGATCCGCCGCAGGTCGACGTACCAGGACGCGCGCCGCCCGGACGACAGCACGAAGTCGCCGTGCACCACGGCCCGCGCTTTGATCTCTTTCAGCAGGTCATCGCGATCGCTCACAGCCCCCCACCCTATTCGTGCCGCTCCGCCCCCTCATGACCGCGCCGTCCCATGTAGCGTGGCGGGAAAGCGCCTCGGGGCGGTAGGAGGTGGAGGCAATGACGCCCGGGACCATCGTGCTGTTGCACACCCCGCACGCCACCGCCGACATGTGGGGGGACCTGCCCGAGGCGCTGCGCTCGCACGGGCTGGACGTGGTCGCGCCCGACGTCCAGGGCGAGGACGGGACGCGGTACGTGGCGCGCGCGTCGCTCATCATCGCCGCGACGGCGCCGACCGCGCCGCTGGTGCTGGTCGGGCACGGCGCGGCGGGTCCGCTGCTCCCGGGCGTGGCGCTCGCGCAGCGCGCCGCGCACCGCAAGATCGGCGCGTACGTCTTCGTCGACGCCGACCTGCCGCGTCCCCTCACGGACGGCCACGGCCTGCCGATGCCGCCCGACTGGCCCGAGGCGCCGTGCGGCTACCTGCGCACCCGCTCGGCGCGCGACGAGCACGACCGGGCGGCGCGCGAGGCGCGGCTGCGCGGCTGGCCCGTCGTGGAGCAGACGCCGCCGACGGACGTCGCCCAGGCGTTCACCCAGCTGATCGCCGCCCTGTGACGGCGGGACGGCGTCAGGTGCCGTTCTTCAGCAGGTCGTCGAGGAGGGCGTCGTAGTCGTCCTCGGCGCGGCCGAGGTCGACCCGGGCCCGGTAGCGCAGCCGCAGCAGGGCCTCCAGGCTGTCCTCGGCGAGGGCCACGTCCTCGGGGCCGGGCTCGTCGGACGCGGCGGGCCGGTCGGGGGCGTCGCCGGCGCCGACCGCCTTCCCCGCGGTCGCCGCCTCCGACCCCGCGCCCATGCCGGTGCCCACCGCGCTGTCGCGCAGCGCCAGCACCACGTCGGCGCCCGCGGTGGCCCACTCGTGCGCCCCGGCCGCGTCCCCGTGGGCGTACAGGACCTCCGCGACCGCCCGGTACACCTCGGGGTCGCGCGGTTCGTCCGCGCGGATCTCCTCGACCAGCGTGCGCGCCTCGTCGGCGCGGCCCAGCTCGAACAGCGCGTCGGCCAGGTAGGCGCGGGGGTCGCCGTAGGCCTCCCCGCCGTCCTCGATGGCCTTGCGGTACAGCTCCGCGGCCTTGTCGTGACGGCCCGCGTGCTGCCACTGCTCTCCCGCCCGCAGCAGCACCTTGGCGCGTGACACGCCGCCGGAGACCGTCTCGGCGAGCTCCGAGAGCCGCAGCGCCGCGGCGACGTGGTCGCCCGTGCGCAGGGTGTCGAACTCCAGGTCGTCGAGATCGTCTTCCGTCACAT
The DNA here is from genome assembly GCA_003001795.1 of Actinomadura viridilutea. GTDB lineage: Bacteria > Actinomycetota > Actinomycetes > Streptosporangiales > Streptosporangiaceae > Spirillospora > Spirillospora viridilutea. The sequence continues at coordinate 141,762 of PVNI01000016.1, forward strand.
GGGTCACGCCTCAACGCTACCCGTCGCTCGGCGAACGAAGCGGGTGAATCGAGATGATCGTGAATTACCTACGCGTTCAGGCGACGACTCCGCCGATCGGACCGGACGCCCGCGCCGCGCCGCCCGCCGCGTCGGCGCCGGAGCGGCTCAGCGGCGGGAGCGTTCGAGGGCGTCCCAGAAGCCGCGGCGCAGCGCGTGCCGCACCTCGTCGTGCAGCAGGAAGTCGATCGGCAGCGAGGAGCCCTGCAGCAGGCGGGCCTCCAGGTCGGACGGCATCCGCGGCTTGCGGGCCAGCACGGCCTCCAGCCACAGCGCGGGCGCGTCCCGGGCGACGGACTCGCCGAAGTCCTGCCCCTCCTGGTGGGCGGCCTTGACCGCGTCGGCCAGCGTGGGCGTGTTCTTCTGGGCCGGCACCGGCGCGAGCTGCTGCGGGCCGGTGTACGGCCCGACCGGCTGCCCGGTCGCGGCGGACGGGCTGAACTGCGAGCCGGCGGTGCTCTGCGGCGCGGTGGTCTGCGCGGCCGGAGCGGGCTGCAGCGGCCCGGTGGTGGAGGACGACTGCGGCGGCGCGCCCGCGCCGGGCCCCGAGGCCGGCCCCGGGGTGTAGCCGCCCGTCCCCGACCCGAGGTCGGCGTTGGAGCCCAGGTTCGGCGCGCCGGACGTCCCGAGACCGGAGCCCGAGCCGATCCCGGCGGAGGAGCCGAGCCCGGAGGGCGAGCCGACGCCGGAGCCGAGCGACCCCGGGCCCGAGCCGAGCGCCGGACGCGGGGCCGTGTCGGAGGACCCGGGCTTGGCGGCGCCGACGCCCGCCCCGGCTCCCGACCCGAGGCCCGACGGCAGGCCGGACGGCGACGCGCCGCCCGCGCCCAGCCCGGACGTCGAACCGACGCCGCCGCCGATGCCGTAGGCGCCCGTCGATCCCCCGCCGGACCCGGACGACGGCCCCGACGACCCGGAGGACCCGGACGACGTCGACGAGCCCGCCGACGAGCCCGACGAGCCCGTCGACGAGCCGGACAGCTGCGGCGGACCGGTCAGCGGCGTCGACGGCGGCGGGCCTCCGGGCGAGACGCTCTGCAGCGGCCCGAGCGCGCCGCCCGCGCCCGATCCGCTGCCGTGCCCGTTGGACAGCGGCCCGGCGGGCAGGCCCGACGAGCCCGTGGACGACTCCACGCCCGCCAGCAGGTTGACGTAGGGGCGCAGCTGCCCGGCGCCGAGCTCGATGAGGTCGTCGCACTCCTGACGCAGCACCCGCGAAATGGTCCAGTTGCCGTCGACCGCCACGTGCACGACGGTCACGCGGACGCCGAGGTCCTGCGCGTCCGCCACCACCTGGGCCAGGTCCTCGTCGCCGCTGACGATCACCGCGTCGGCCAGCGCGCCGTTGCGCGCCAGCGTCATCAGGTCGCGGTGGATCTCGGTGTCGACGCCCTCGCGGCGGCCGGGGCGGATGCGGCCGAGACGCAGCTTGAGCCCGGGCAGGTCGGCCAGCGCCTCGTGCTCGGGGGAGCGGCGGCCCTCGACCGTCGCCTCGTACCAGTAGCAGCGCAGCAGCGGCAGGCCCGTCCGCTCGCGGGCCAGCTCGCCCAGCAGCTGCAGCAGGCCGCCGAAGTCCCAGGAAACGGTTTCCCTATGGCGTGTGCCGTGCACCGCCATGGCGCCGTCCGCCAGCAGATAGCCGGCGTCCACGAACAGCGCGCAGCGATCCATGCGGCACCGCCTTTCCTCAACACGGGACCTCTCCGGGAACCCACTCCGCTGTCAGGTTCTCGGGGGGCGGCCATCTCGGGCGGCCCGCCTTCCTGCTCTGCGGGACGTGAGTCGGCGAAGAAGAACCCGGCGCCTATAGCGTAGTGAAAGCCGCTGGCCACGTAAGCCCATACGGCGATTCGCCACTCTTTCATGACAGGTGGACGCGCGCGAGTCCACGAGGCGGCGAATCCGGCGGGTCGGCCGCCCCACCCTGGTTCCGAGGACTGTCAGCGCGGGACGCTACCAGCCGTTCCGGTCTGTCCATAATGCTTCCGCATGATCTTTACGCGCGGAGTCGGCTTCGCGGTTCAGTCGTGAAGCCTCGGTAACCCGGGCTTAACCGCGCGTGGTCGCGACGGTCACGACTCCCGGAAGGCAGGCGTCCCGGCCGGCGTGGAAGGTCAGCGTTCGGTAATTGCGTGGAAACGCCGAGAAGTCATCGACGTCCACCCCGAAGGAAAGCCCGGGGCCGACGGCGCCGCGCGCGGAGCCGTCGAAAACGTTGCCGGGGTCGCGGTCGCCCGCGGCGGGCACCAGCGGCCGCCCGTCCAGCAGCAGCCGGTCGCCGGACAGGTCGGCGTCGCCCTCCCAGACCACCGCGCCGACACGGCCGGGCCGCCCCGCGGCGAGCAGGCCGCCCACCGGCGCGTCGAGCCGCCGCCGCGCGTCGAGCACCGGCGCCCGCCGGGCCCGCACCGCGTCGAGCACCATGGCCTGCCGGTGCGGCGCGTCGGGGGACGCGACGACCACGACCAGCGCCCAGCCCGCGTACCGGCCCGCGCCGGTGCGCAGCGGCGGGTCCGCGCACCACCACACGCCGCCGCCGTGCCGCCGCACCAGCGCGGTCACGTCGGCGAACGCCTGGTAGACCGGGCCGACGGGCAGCCGCCCGCGGCTCACCTCGGCGGCGCGGACCGTCCGGTACGACGTGCCGGGCGGCCGCAGCTTCACGGTGACGGGGCCGCGGGGGCGCGCCGTGCCCGACCAGTACAGCCCCGCCCACAGGACGGTCGACTTCTCCGGCAGCCGCACGCGGGCGGCGCTGGATGCTCTCGTCGCGGCCGCGCGGTCTTGGTCGAGCGGGCGCATCCGCCACCAGTCGTTGTCGCGCCTGTGCCCCGTGCGGCGCAGCGTGCGTCGGCAGTCGGGACGGCTCATGTCGCAGGTCAGCAGCGCGTTGCCCGCGTGGACGGTGTGCAGGCGGCCGTCCGCGGCGAAGCGGGCGGGCAGTCCCGCTCGCGTCACGCCGTGCGGTGCGCGGGCCGCGCCGAGGCGCATCCCGCCCGAGGACACCGTGACCGTCGGCGCCGCGCCGTACGGCGCCGACGCGGCCACATATACGCGGAGGTATGCGGACACGGCGGCGCCCGGCGGCAGCGGCGCGCGCGTGCATCGCACCCGGGCGGCGCGCCCCGGCGTCCGGCCCCTGCGCGGGCGGCACCGCCAGCCGTCACCCGATGAACGCGCCGCGGTGGACCGCGCCGCGCGGCGTCCCGTCGCGCCGCCCGCGTACGCCACACCGGGCGGCAGATCGACGTCCGCGACCAAGGCGCCGGTGAGGCTCGCGCCGTCATTGCGGACCGAAAACGCCACGATGCCGCGTTCATCGCGCAGCAACGCGCCGACCACGCCGATGCGCGTCACCAGCCGTTCCCCAGGAGGCCGCGGCCGCACTGCGGGAGGATTCGGCGCGGGCGACGGCCTCACCACGGATCCTGCGCGGCCCGCCCGCGGTGGGCCCCCGACCGGCGCAGTGACCGGGGACGACGGCGCGGCCTCGGACGCCGGCAGGTCGGCGGGCGGCGTCGGACTCGGCGCGGGGCGGGGCGGGCCGCCCGGAGATTCGTGCGCCGGCCGGATCGACTCGTCCCCCGACACCAGGATCAGACCGAGGACCACCGCCGCCGCCAGCGCCGCGGCCGCGCCGCCGAGCACCTGTTGACGTCTCGTCGGCCGCTGCGGGAAGCCGAACACGCCGCCGCCCTGCGCGGCGCCCGTGTAGGCGCCGGCCGCCGCGCCCAGCACCAGCGGGCCGACGACCTCGCGCAGCGCCGAGCCCACGGCGGCCAGCTCGGCGGCGACCGCCGCGCAGCGTTCGCAGCCGTCGAGGTGGCGTCGGACGGCACGCGACTCGCGCCTGGACGAGCCGCCGCGCACGTGCGCGCCCAGCTTCCCCAGCACCGCACGGCACTCCTCAGCCGGCCGGGACGCGGCGGCACCCGCACCCGAGGGGGAGGCGTCCATGTCCTCCGCGGGCAGGTGCAACCGCAGGTACGCCTGCCGCAGTCCCTCGCGCGCCCGGTGCGCCAGCGCCGCCGCGCCGTCGGGAGTGAGGCCGAGCAGCGGCGCCACCTCCGCGGGTTCGGCGCCCTCGACCTCCGTGTGCCACAGCACCGTCCGCCAGCGCTCGGGCAGCGACCGGAAGGCGCGCGCGACCATCGAGCGCTCCAGCCCCTCCAGCGCCGGGTCGGCGAACGGGGCGCCCGGGTCGTCCTCCTCGCTCCGGTCGGTCGGCCGTCGCTCGCTCCGGCGCCGGTCGTCGACGGTGCGGCGGACCGCGGTGAGCAGGTACGGCCGGAACTCCGCGCGGGGTCCGCCACCGCGGCGCAGCGCGTCCAGCACCTTGGCGAACGCCTCCCGCACCACGTCCTCGGCGGCGCCGGCGCCGGTCAGGTGCCGCGCCAGCGTCCGCGCCGCTGCCGCATGCCGCTCGTACAGCGTCGCGGAGGCCGATGAGTCCCCGGCGCGGACGCGCGAGATCAGTGCCGCGTCGCTCGACTCCTCCGCGGTCGGGTCCGGCGACGCGGCGTCGCTCACGAAGACCTCCCAGCCCGTCGAGGCGATCCCCTTGCCGGGGGAGCGCCGTCCATCGACCACTCTTTGTAACTCTACTGACACGCTACGTCGCGGAAAAGGATTCTGCAAAGCGCGTCATGACCGAACGGATTCGCGGTCTTGAACCTGTGAGGACGCAGCCGCGGGCCGGTCCCGCGGCGAACGGTGGCCGGAAGGAGCGGCCTCGGCGGACCCGGGCGGCGGGCTCACCGGCGGCCGCGCGGTCCGTCATCGAGGCACGGGTGTTCCGTGAATGCCTCGAGCGGTGCAACGCGCCGGGAGGGGCGCGCCGTCATATGAGCGTGCGGACGCCGTCAGCGTCGGCAGCCCCGACGAGGGGGCGGGGCAGGCGCCGATGGCCCGGACGGGGCGTCCGTTCCGCTGGAGCGGGCGGAACGGACGCTCCTTCTGCACTCGCAGGTCAGCCCGTGACCAGCCGGACGCTGTGCAGCTCCAACAGCTCGGTCGCGGTGCGCGGCGTGCGCCAGCGCACTCGGCAGTCCCGGCCGGACAGCTCCACCGTCGCGATCGCGTTGGAGAACCACGGCCCGTCGGTGATGCGCCACCGCAGCGGCGGCGGCGCCACCCCGGCCAGCCGCCGGAGCAGCCGGAACGGCGGAGCCGTGGCCCGCAAGCAGGCGATCTTGTTGGCCCACCGGAACCGGCCCGCCAGCGGATTGCGGAACGGCGAGCACACGATCTGCGCGATCGCCGACTGCGTGTCGTCCGGGACGGTGACCCGCGCGAGGTAGGAGTAGTGGATGTCGCCGGACAGGAACGCGATGCTCGCCGGGGCGGCGCCGCGTTCGCCGCGCGCCACCGCGAGCACGTCCTCGGCCACCGCCCGGAACGACGCGTCGAACGCGGCCCAGTGCTCCAGGTCGGCGGCCTGCCGCATCGTCTCGGCGAACCGGGCGGCGCGCTTCCCCCAGGCGCCGTCCGCCACCGCCTCGTTCCACGCCTCGGCGTTGTGGATCGTCGACGGCAGCAGGTACGGCAGGGAGCTGGCGATGAGCAGGTGGTCGCGGCCGCCCCGGCACTGCTCGTCCAGCCAGCGGAACTCCTCGTCGTCGAGCATCGCGCGGCGCTCGGGCGTCAGCAGCCGGGAGCAGCGGCTGTCCACGACGATGAGGCGGGTGCCGCCCCAGTCCCGCACGTAGCTCCACCGCGTGGACGACGGCTCGCGGTCGGCCCGCTCGGCGAACTCGTCCAGCACCTTCGCGCCGTCGCCGTGGTCCTCGGACGCCGCGCGCACCGCCTTGTACACCGGATCGGCCGCGCGCTCGGCCGGCGACAGGTTCCCGAGGTGCTGGTAGATCCAGTAGGAGCCGATGCCGCCGACGATGCGCTCCCGCCACCACGGCTGCGCCTGCATGCGCCGACGCCAGGCGTAGGAGGTGTTCCAGTCGTCGCGGACGTCGTGGTCGTCGAAGACGGTGAACGTGGGGACGGTCGACAGCAGCCAGCGCACGGCCGCGTCCTCGCGCCAGGCCAGCCGGTACAGGTAGGTGTACTCCTCGAAGTCGGCCAGCTCGTCGCGGGGTTCCCCGTCGGGGCCGCGGCGTCGCGCGATGAACGCGCGCATCTCGTCACTGAGCTCGTCGGCGTACACCTGGTCGCCGATCATCAGCAGCGCGTCCGGCCGCTCGCCGCCGCGCGCCACCGTGTGGGCGTAGGCCGCGAGCGCGTCCAGTCCATGCCGGTTCGTCCGGTCGGGCGCGCGGCGGCAGGAACCGAACGCGATCTTCAGCGTGTCGCCCGGGCCGGGCGCCGGCGTGCGGATCGTGCTCGGGGGAAAGGACGACCCCTCCTCGGGCCAGACCCGCTCGCCGTCGATCAGCACTTCGTACGGCACCTCGGAGCCGGGCTCCAGGCCGTCGACGTCGACCAGGGCGTAGTGGTGCCCGTGCACGGTGAACGTCTGCGCCGAGGCGTCCACACCGTGCCCCCCGGCGACGACGCGCACCTCGCAGGGGCGATCGGTTTCGACCCAGACGGTGGCGGTGCGCTCTTCCACGTGCCTGAGCAAGGGCCCGAGTACCAAAGCGGTCATACACGGCTCTCTATCGGACGCGGAACGGCCGTGTCCATCGCTTCGCCGGTTCGCGGCTCCGGTCTCCGGGCCCGTGCCCAGTTCGTCATTCAGCGTTCACCGCGACGACGCTGTAGGGAGTGGTCGGGGTCGAAGTGGTGGTGAAGCGCGCGTTGGGCAGGTAACAGGCGTTGACCTCGAGAAGCTTTTGCGCGGGGGCGTCCTAGCGGAGAGGTGTCGAACTGTCAGGCGGTCGCCGCTGGGGTGTGCAACGGCCATGGAGTCGCACCGTCGTCGCCGCAACGGGATCCGTCGCGGATCCCGTCAGCCTTCGCTGAGGAAGCCCGCCCCGAGAGAGCCGGAAATCCGGTCGTTCTTCTTGTCGCCCTTCTTCGGCTCGAATCGCAGGACGGCGCCCGTCTCGTCGAGCCGCGTCACCGTGATCTTCGGGCCGTAGGCGAGCGAGAACATTCCGGTTCCCCGGTGGTAGGCGCGCGTGAGCTGGCCGTTCGTCCTGAGGACGACGTAGTTCATCTTGTTCGGCGGCACGTGGGTGACGTACAGCTTGTGGATGCCGAACTTGTCCGCCAGCGGAATGTCGGCGGTCTTCCCCCGGACGACGATCTCGCAGTCGCCCTTCTTGCACGCTTTCACGTCGGTGCCGTTCGCGGCGGTGAGCGAGGGGCTCGGGGTCGGACTCTTCGGGGCGGAGGTCGTGGTCTTCGCCGCGGCGGGGCGCTCAGGGGACGACGAGGAGCAGCCGGGCGCCAGGAGGAGCGGGACGAGCAGCGGGGCCGCACGCCTGACGGCGTTGATGTGACGCATAGTACGCCTTCATAGCAGAACGTATAACCGGCCGGGAAGTCAAAAAAACGCGCGGAAAACGACAGAGGACGCGTCAGGGGTTCTCGATGGGACCGCCGTTGTGCAGCGCCGCGATCGTCCACCGCGCGAGCTCGGCGGCGTCGTCGCGCAACCGCTGGAGGGGCGGCGTCTCACCGGATTTCCCGTAACGGACTTCGACCAGGAGATTGGCGGAGCGGGCCACGATGACGGCGCGCAGGGAATCGTCGCCGCGGGTGTCGTAACCGAACGCCTCCTCGCCGACGCCGTGGACGGACCTGGTGGATTCCTCCGCCTCCCGGCGGAGCATGGCGAAGTCGCCCCGCGCCGCGCCGAAGGCGTCTTCCGAAGGACGCGCCTTGACCGCGATCGCCCTGATCATCGCGGAGAAACCCGTGTCCATGTCGTCCTTCTCGTACCACCGGCAGGCGTTCGAACCGGTCGGATGCCGGGCGAAGTAGTCGCTCATGAAATTGGTCTCGAACGACGACGCGCGCGGCGTCGGAACGAACCGGCTCATCTGCTCGACGCTGAACAGCCCGCACATCGACGGGATCGCCGTGACCGGCGTCGGACGGGTCTGCGGCGACGCGGCGACGGGGGACCGCCGGTCGTCGGTCAGGACGGGCACGACCACCGGAGCCGCCAAGGCGCACACGCCGAGGGCCACGGCCAGCGCGATAGTGCGGCGGCGACCGCGTCGCGGCCGGGACTCGCCAGAACGGCCCTCCGCCTCCTCGGGACGAGGAAGGGCGTCACCCGCGGTGACAGCGGCCAGCTCCCGGCGCACCTCTTCAACGGTGGGCCGGCCCTCCGGATCCTTGGTGAGCAGCCGCAGCAGTACTGGGGCGAGCGGGCCCGCGCGCTGAGGCGGCTGCGGCTCCTCGGTGAGGATCGAACCGAGCACGCCCATGGACGACCTGCGACCGAACGGCGGCTGCCCCTCCACCAGCGCGTACAGCGTCGCCCCGAGCGACCACAGGTCGGACGCGGAACCGCCGGACTCGCCGCGGACCCGCTCAGGCGCCATGTAGGCGGGCGAACCGACCAATGCCCCCGGGCGGGTCAGAGCGGGGTCGCCCGCGAGCCACGCGATGCCGAAATCGGTGAGGACCGCGCGTCCGTCCTCGCGCAGGAAGATGTTGGCGGGCTTCACGTCGCGGTGCACCACCCCGCGTTCGTGCGCCAGTTCCAGGGCGTCGAGCACCTGGCCCCCGATGGCGGCGGCCCGTTCGGGCGCCAGCGGCCCCTCCTCCTCGACGATCTTGTCCAGCGACCGGCCGGACAGCAGCTCCATCACGATCCACGGGCGCTCCTCGGCATGCACCACGTCGTGCACGGTGACGATGCCCGGGTGCCTCAACACCGCGGTGGCGCGGGCCTCCCGCAGGGCCCGCCGGACCGCCTTCTCCCGCCGCGCCGGGTCCCCCTTGTCCCGCAGCACCAGCTCCTTGACCGCGACGTCACGCCGCAGCGCCTCGTCCCGCGCCCGCCAGACCGTGCCCATGGCGCCCCGGCCGATCTCCTCGACCAGCCGGTACCGCCCGGCGAGCATGTCGCCGCGTCCGGTCACGACGGGCGCCCCCGGCGCGCGATCGCCGCGGCGATCATCGAGGCGGCGCGGCGCGCCCCCTCCTCCGGGGCGACCGGTCCGTCCCGCCGGGCCTGGAACGTGACCTCCACCATGACGTCGTCCTTCCGCATGAGAACGGTGACCATGTCGATCGGATGGGACGTTCCGCGGTAGCCGTGCACGACCGCCTCGTCGCCCACGCCCGTGACGACCCTCGGCTCCGTGGAGACCGCCTTCATCTTGTCGACGCCGGCGTCCTCCCACGTCAAGGTGATCGGTGAGCCGCCCCCGGTGAACCCGGAGATCATCTCGTTGCGCCGGACGGCCATCCGCTTGCGCGCCGCGTCCGCCGATTCGGCCTGCCGCGGCACGTACACGACGATCTCGGCCGGGACGTCCCGGGCCAGCCACGAGCACTGACCCTTGAGGGGAGTGTCGGGACGGCGGACCGCGCCGGCGGCCAGGCTCCGCGCCTCCGCGTCGGTCAGCAGGGAACAGGCGGTGAGCGGCGCCGACTTCGGCGCCGCCCGGGGAGTCGCCGGGACGCCGCCCGGCCGGTCCGCCCCGTCGACCAGTATGGGCGCGGCCACCGCCAGGGCGACCGCGCCGACCAGCGCCGGCCCGCCGATCCGGACCGCGCGGCGGACTCGCGACGGCCCCGGCCGGCTCAGCCCGGAACGGCCGCCCGCCGCCACCCGCCGCAGCGCCGCCATCGCCTCCTCCGTGCCGATCCGGGCGGCGGGGTCCTTGACGAGCAGATGCCCGAGCACGGGGCCGAGGGGACCCGAACGCCGGGGGCGCGGCGCGTCCTCCGTCAGGACGGCGCCGAGCGAGGCCACGGTCTCGTCCCGGTCGAACGGCCCCCGCCCCTCGACGGCGGCGTACAGGGTCGCGCCCAGCGACCAGAGGTCGGACGGCGGGCCGTACGGCTCGTCGCGCAGCCGCTCCGGCGCGATGAACCCGGCCGAACCGACCAGCGCGCCCGTCCTCGTCAGCGCAGGATCGCCGTCCATCACGACGAGCCCGAAATCGGTCAGGACGACGCGCCCGTCGGCCGCCAGCAGCACGTTCGACGGTTTGACGTCCCGGTGCAGCAGGCCCCGTTCATGGACGCAGGCCAGCGCCTCCAGCAGACGCAGCCCGATCTCCGCGACCCGGCGCGGCGGCAGCGGACCGTCCGCCTCGATCACCTGGGCGAGGGACCGGCCGTCCACCAGCTCCATGACGATCCACGGGTCGCCGTCCACCTGCACCACGTCGTGGACGGTGATGACCCCGGGATGCTCGAGCATCGCCAGCGCCCGCGCCTCGCGCCAGGCCCGCTCCCGCAGCACGGCGTGCTCGTCGGGCGGCACGTCCTCGGGCGGCTCCAGCTGCTTGACGGCGACGTCCCGTCCCAGCACCTCGTCGCGCGCCCGCCAGACCGTGCCCATGCCGCCCTCGCCCAGGGGAGCCAGCAGCCGGTACCGGTCGGCGACACGACGATCGGTCATCTTGCTCCGGGCGACGGTACGGCAGGGGGTGAGGGCCACATTACAGCGCGTTCCGCCCCGGGCTCCCAGGTAGACGGAACGTTCTATACGCTTCAGGGATGAACCACGCGAAACGGCGCCTGCCCCCGGCGCGCGAACGCATCCTGCAGGCGGCGGACCGGCTCTTCTACGCCGACGGCATCAACACGACCGGCGTCGACGCCGTGATCGAGGCCGCCGGGGTCGCGCGGATGACGTTCTACAAGCACTTCAAGGGCAAGGACAGGCTGATCCTGGCCTACCTGAACGGCCGCGAGGTGCGCTGGCAGGCGCTCCTGGACCGCTGCATCCAGGACGCCGGAGACGACCCGCGCGCCCGCCTCCTCGCCGTCTTCGACGCGCTCAAGGAATGGGCGTCGTCGCAGAGCCGGTACCGCGGCTGCTCCTTCGTCAACGCCATGGCGGAACTCGCCGAGCCCGACCACCCGGCCCGCACGCTGGTCACGTCGTACAAACGCGCGCTGCGCGACCGCGTCTTCGAACTTGCCCAGGCCACGGGCACAGCCGACCCGGAACTCCTCACCGACCAGCTCCTACTCCTCTACGAGGGCGCCATCACCAACCGCACCTTCGGCCACGTCACGGACGCCATAGAAAAGGCCCGCACAACCGCCCGCCACCTCATCGCCATGGCCTGACAACACACCCCGCCGCCGCCTCTACGAAGCCCCAGCGCGTGCGGCTTCGTCCGCCAATCGGTGATCCATGGCCGAAGCCCCGCGGCGACCCGACCCGCCGCGCGGGGATCGCACATGTCCAACTGACACTCTCGAGCAACCTGCGCCATCGCCCGGCTCGGACGTGGCGCTGGTCGACGAGGCTGCGACATCGTCTGACCTTCGAGGCGAGTCCCATCACGACCGATGGCCGCCCGCGGTTCGCCGCGTTCCACGGCGGAAGCTGGCGATCATCAGGCGGCCTGCACAAGAAGGACGCCGCTTCGCCGATGGCGCCGCGCCTGGCATGACGAGCCGGTTGCCCTGATGTATCTCCGGGCAGACAAAAGCGGACTTCGAGGCGTCACTCGCCGAACACAACGTCAAAGATTGCACTACTCAAGGTGCAAAAATGTGGCCCGATTCTCATTGATGCCGCCATTTGTGAGAGCAGGTGCCGCCTTGACGGAGCGAACGCGGCATCGACCGTGCTGCCGTCGCACCGCGTCAGCTCACCGTGTTCTTGGGATCGGCCACGTGCCTCCGTGCCGCGGCCAACAGTGTCACGTTGCAGTGCGGTTGTCTGTACCGATATGTGGTGCATTGCGGTTGTTCGGGAAAAACAATCAATATGATCAGCTGTGGGGCGTTAGTCTTAGCGACTACGTGATCAAAGAACACGTGACGTGGCGGACAAGTCGGGCGGCTGGTGTCCGGCGCGCCGAGCCGGCGGTGGGCGGTGACGGGGCTCGCATGCCGGAGACGGCGCGCCCCAGCTGTTCAGTCCGGCGCGACGGTGCGGGGGGTGACGTCGTCGGTCAAGCGGGTGTCGTCGGGCAATCAGCGCAGGCCGTCGCGGCGGCGACGTCCGCAGCGCCGCCGGTCTGAACCCCGGTCGTCGGGGAGGCCGCTCGCGTGATCATCACAAAGCTCACCGAGGTAGCGATCGGAGCCCTTCATGGGTAGGCCCGGTCGCCGTGGCGGCGGTGGTCGCCGCGGCGGCGCCGGAGCACGCGCGGCAGGAGGCGTGTTCGGCAGGGCCGCCGCCCATGCCTTCCGCGTCCCCAAGGGACGCTCCGGCGGCGGCCCGGGAGGCGGGGGACGTCGTCCGTCCTCGGCGAGCCGTAACAGCCGCACCCCCGCACGTCGGCAGGGCAACGATCGCGCCAACGCCAGGCCGAACGACACCAAGTCGACGACCAAAGACCCGATCGACGTCGTCACCGGCGAAGTCCTGCTGACGCAGACCGACGTCGACCTGCCCGCCGCGTTGCCGCTCGTCCTGGAGCGCACGCACGTCTCCACCTATCGGGCGGGCGCCCTGTTCGGGGTCTCCTGGGCCTCCACTCTCGACCAGCACCTTCAGCTGGAGGGCGACGGCGTGTACTTCCTGGCCGCCGACGCCACGGTGCTGAAGTATCCGCACGCGCAACTGCCCAACATCCAGTTCCGCCCCGTGGAGGGACCGCAGTGGCCGCTGACGCTCACTTCTGACGGCGGCTACACCCTCACCGATCCGCGGCTCGGCCGAACGCTCCACTTCCCTGCGCCCGGTGAGGAACACGGCTGGTCGCGTCTGCCGCTGATCGCCATCACCGACCGCAACGGCAACCGCATCGACTTCGTCTACGAGAACCAGGTCCTCACCGAGATCCGCCACTCCGGCGGCTATCGCATCGCCGTCGACACCGCGCCGGTGGACGACGGCCCCGACCGTCGCGTCACCGCACTGCGGCTGCTCCCCGACCCGGCCGACGGTCACCCCGACGGCATCACCCTCATCAGGTACGGATACGACGCCGACGGGCACTTGGCCGAGGTCGTCAACTCCTCCGGGCAGCCGCTGCGGTTCAGCTACGACGACAACGCACGCCTGACCGGCTGGGTCGACCGCAACGGCTTCTGGTACCGCTACGAATACGACGAGGAAGGCCGCGCGGTCCGCGGCGTCGGCAAGGACGGCTACCTCAACTCGACCCTCGCGTACGACCCCGCCAACCGCACCACCGTCGTCACCGACTCCCTCGGCCACGCCACCACTTATCGCTACAACGAGCAGTTCCAGGTCGTCGAGGAGACCGATCCGCTAGGGAACACCGTTCGCCGCGAGTGGGACCGCTTCGACCGGCTGCTGTCGTTCACCGACCCCCTCGGCCGCACCACCCGCTACACCTACGACGACTACGGCAACGTGACCTCGGTGACGCGCCCCGATGGCGCGGTCACCAGCATCTCCTACAACGAGCTGATGCTGCCGGTGGAGGTGACCGAGCCCGGCGGCACCGTGTGGCGGCAGACCTACGACCAGCGCGGCAACCTCACCTCGGTCACCGACCCCTCCGGGGCGGTCACGTCCTATGACTATGACGAGCACGGGCGGCTGACCGCGCTGACCGACCCGTCAGGCGCCAGAACCCAGGTCGTCAACAACGCGGCGGGACTGCCGATCGCCGTCACCGACCCGAGCGGCGCCGTCATCCGGCTGCAGCGCGACGCGATGGGCTGGGTCGTCGCCGTCACCGACCCCGCCGGCGGCGTCACCCGCTACGGCTGGACCCTCGAAGGCCGACTGTCCTGGCGCATCCTGCCCGACGGCACCACCGAGAAGTGGACCTATGACGCCGAGGGCAACGAGATCGCCTACACCGACCCCCTCGGCCAGGTCACCCGAACGGAGATCGGCCCCTTCGACCAGCCGGTCGCACACATCGACCCGGACGGCACGCGACTGGAGTTCGCCTACGACCGGGAGCTGCGTCTGACCGCCGTCACCAACCCGCGGGGGGCGGTCTGGCGGTACGACTACGACGCCGCCGGCAACCTGATCGCCGAGACCGACTTCAACGGCCGCGTCCTGCGGTACGGCTACGACGCCGCGGGACAGCTGGTCCAGCGGGTGAACGGCGCGGGCCAGACCGCGACATACGTCCGAGACGCGCTCGGCCAGGTGATCGAACGGCGGACCGGCGACGGCGCGGTCCACCGATTCGCCTACGACCCGCTGGGACGGCTCCTGCGGGCGCAGAGCCCGAACTCGACCCTCGAATACACCCGCGACCCGCTCGGGCGGATCCTCACCGAGACGGTCGACGGTCGCACTCTGCGAAACGAGTACGACGCGCTCGGACGGCGAACGAGGCGGATCACCCCGACGGGAGCCGTGTCGCGGTGGACCTACGACGCCCGTGGTCTGCCGCAAACGCTCGCCACGCCCGGCGGCGGCCTGTCGTTCCAGTACGACGCGATGGGCCGGGAGACCGCACGCTTCCTCGGCCCCGGAGCGGCGATCTCCCAGAGGCACGACCCGGCGGGCCGGTTGATCGCGCAGGCGGTCTGGGCCTACGACCAGCCGGGGCGGGGCGACACCGCCCGCTCCGTGCACAGCCGCGTCTACCGCTACCGGGCCGATGGAATTCCCGTCGAGATCCGCGACACCCTGCGCGGCGACGTCCGCTTCGGGCTCGACCCGGTCGGCCGGGTCACCGCCGTCCAGGCGCAGGGCTGGACCGAGCGGTACGCCTACGACACGTTCGGCAACCCGATACAGGCGGATGCACCCGGAGACGAGGACGTCCGCGGCCCACGCGAGTACCAGGGCACGCTGGTGCGCAGGGCCGGACGAACCGTCTATGAGCACGATGCGCAGGGACGTCTGGTCCGCACCATACGGCGCACCCTCTCCGGCCAAACCCGCCAATGGACGTTCGTGTGGGACGCGGACGACCGGCTCGTCCAGGCGACCACCCCCGAAGGCACGTGGCGCTACACCTATGACCCGATCGGCCGGCGTACGTCGAAACAGCGCGTCGACCAGTCGGGCGCCGTGGTCGACGCCGTCTGGTTCAGCTGGGACGGCTCACGGCTCGCCGAGCAGGTCACCACCACACCGGACGGCCGGGTCACCGCGACCAGCTGGGACTGGGAACCCGACGGCTACCGCCCCGCCACGCAGGTCCGTCGATCCTGGGCCAAAGACGCGCCGCAGGCGCAGATCGATACCGCCTTCTACGCGATCGTCAGCGACCTGGTGGGCACGCCCACCGAACTGGTCGCCCCGAACGGTCGGATCGCCTGGCGCAACGTCACCACCCTGTGGGGAACGTCGATCGCCGCGCCGTCCGCCGAGACGGACTGCCCGCTGCGCTTCCCCGGCCAGTACCACGACGAGGAAACCGGCCTCAACTACAACTATTTCCGGTACTACGACCCGGCGAGCGGCGGATACGCCTCACCCGACCCCATCGGGCTCGGCGCCGGCCCCAACCACCACGCGTACGTCACGAACCCGACGTGCGTGATCGACCCCCTCGGCCTTGCTCCGTACAAGTCCGATCCCGCTTACGCCAAGGATCGCCTCAACCCCAAGGACCGCGCCAGCTACGACCGAATCCGCGACGCCGTGGACCGGGTGCGCAACGATCCCCAAGCGATTCGTCGTCACCTCAGAACGGGTGAAATCGACCGGGGTTTGGAGGATGGAGTGTGGCGTCAGCGCATGTACGCGGGCACGGCACTTGAACGGGCCGTCGCCGCTGATCCGGCGGTGCGGGGTGATCCGAACATCACGCATCTCGGCGCGGGCAAGCCGGGCAAGTCCGTGCCCGATTTCCGCATCGGCGAGCGGGGATACGCGGTCGACGTGACCGGCGCAAGTCAAAGCTCGATCAACGAGCACATGAACCGTACCTACTACAAGCACATAGATCAGATCATCACCTACCCCACCATGGACCCGGACTTCCTCAAGAAAATCTTCTTTTAGATAGAGTCGCCTCCATGCGGCAGCAGATCAGTCGTGAGACGTTCGAGTACCTGCGCGGCTACGGTGGCAAGCGCACCTACAGCGGGATCGACCTCGACCGGGTCAAGTTCGTCAGCTGTGTCCTGGGGCAGGACGACGACCCGGAGTTCGGCTTCGTCGTCCGCGACGTGACCGCCAAGCGGTGCCGCACGAACGCCTGCACTGTGCATGGTGTCCGCTTCGAGGACGTCACCGTGGACGGTCTCGCCTGCGACCACCTGAGCCTGGGCGGGTGCCTGTTCAAGCATGTGACCCTCAAGGGCAAGATCGGGCCGATCCTGACGACACCGGTGAATACTCTCTCGGAAGAGACCACGGCGGCCATGAACGCCGCCATGGTCGCCTACTACCAGGACGTGGACTGGGCGCTTGACATCTCCGAGGCGGAGTTCAGCGACGCCGGCTTCTCCATGGTTCCGGGAGAGCTGGTGCGCCGTGACCCGGAGACTCAATTTCTGTTGCGCCGGGAGGTCGTCGTCCCGGCCATGGACTCGCTTCCCCGCGTGGTGAGGATCGAAGCGTCCAGGTTCGAGGACACGCCGTTCGACTCGATCGTGGCCGTCGCGCCGCGCAGATCGAAGCACTTCGAACGCTACCTCGCGGAGTTCCAACAGGCTCGCGAAGCCGGACTCGTCGAGTAGGCCCCGCAGGCCGAGGCGACGCGAGACTGCGCCCGAAGGACGTCTCGACACAGTTCTCCACGATGCCTGGGTCTCCGGCGGAGACGGCAGCAGCCCTCGCCCCAATCCCAGGAGGTCGGTCGCGACTTGCCGACTGTGACCAGGGCCGGGGCCCATGGGGACCCGTCGTCGTCGACGACCTCCACTCGCTGCTCGGGCCCGACCACGCCGAGCTCAGGGGGACACCGTCAACGCGCCCCCCAGAGTTCTTGCTGGAGGAGAAGATGAAGACCGAGTCCCGGTGGTACAGCGAAACCGCCAACGCCTGGATCGCCGAAGGGGAGATCAAAGGCGAGATCAGGATTCTGTTCCGGATCTTGGCCAACCGGGGGATCGAGCTGACCGAGGAGCAGCGGCGGCGCATCGACGAGTGCATGGATCCGGAACTGGTGGAGGCGTGGGCGGATCGTGCGTTGACCGTCTCGACCGCCGACGAGTTGTTCGCCTGATGTGCGCTCCTGTGACTGCGAGTACCTGAGTTGCTCTCGCGCCCCGGACCGCTGGCGTTGTGGTATGGGCCCGCATCGGCCGGATGCGGCCGTGGTGGCGGTCTGAGCCCGCCGTTAGCGTTTTGAGCATGATCGCGTCACCAGGGTGGGTGCTGGCGGAACGGTACCGACTGGACGACCTGATCGGCCGTGGTGGCATGGGGGCCGTGTGGCGGTCCTGGGATGCCATGCTCGACCGGTGGGTCGCCGTCAAGGAGGTGTCGCCGCCCGACGGCTTGAGCGAGGCCGACGTGGCCCTGCTGCACGAGCGGGTGCTGCGCGAGGCGCGGGCGGCGGCGCGGCTCGACCATCCGGCGATCGTGCCCGTGCACGATGTGATCATCGCGGACGGGCGGCCCTGGATCGTGATGAAGCTGGTGAACGGCCGGTCACTCGATCAGGTGGTGAGGGAGAACGGTCCGCTGCCGCCCGAGCGCGTCGCGCGCATCGGGGTGCAGGTTCTGGACGCGTTGCGCGCCGCACACGCCCAAGGGGTGCTGCATCGAGACGTCACTCCGCGCAACGTGTTGCTGTCGGAGGACGGCCGGGCCCTGTTGACGGATTTCGGCATCGCGGCCGTCTCTGGGACCACCCGGCTCACCCAGACGGGTGAGCTCGTCGGTTCTCCCGGTTACATGGCTCCCGAACGCCTGCGCGGCGATGTGGGAGGGCCGGAATCAGATTTGTGGTCGCTCGGTGCCACCTTGTACAAGGCCGTCGAGGGGGAACCCGCCTATCGGGCGGACGAGCTCGCCGCCCTCGTGGGGGCCGTCCTCACCCAGGAGCCGGCGCCGATGCGTCGTGCCGGGCAGTTGGCTCCGTTGGTGATGAGCCTGCTGGCCAGGGACCCTGCCCATCGGCCCAGCGCCGAACAGGCTCGGGCGGAACTCGAGCGAGTGGCGGCGGGAGGCCCCGCCGCCGCGATGCCGGTGGCGCCGTCGCCTGCCGCCGCCGCCTCGCCCGAGGCTGGGGCCGCGGTGCAGGCCGAGCACGGCATCGACATCAGGCCGAACGTGCTGCCGGTCTTCGGTTTCGCAAGCCTCGGGTGGACGTTCCCGATGCTGCTGCTGGCCTTCCTCGCGGCGTTGAAGTCGGCCGGATGGAGACTCGATCAAGTGCCGTTGACGGCGGTCTTCGTCCCCCTGGGCGGCGGCCTCGTGTTCGGCCTGCTCATGACGGCTCTGGTGGCCAGGCAAAGGTGCACCATGCGGTCTTCCGGCCTGACCCTGCGCGCTTTCCGGAAGACGGCCGAGATTCCTGCGTCCGCTATCAGAGGAGTCGGCATCGTCTCGCGCGCGATGCACCGGTACCTGGTCGTCTGGTTCGACCCCCGGCATGTGGCGGTCCAGGAACGGCCCCTCAAGACGTTCCTCAGGCAGGGACGCAAGGTCACCAAGACGGACGGCGTGCTCGGCTTCGGCCTGTCGTTCTGCCGTCCACCGGCGGCCGACATCAGGGCGTACGTGGAGGGCACGGGGCTCGCGCCGTGGCTGACCCAGTGACGGTCTATCCGGCATAGCCGGCGGCGAAGGGGCTGCTGGGCGGTCCCTTTTTGGATCGACACCAGATTCCTGCACGCGGTTCCCTCTGGCTGACCCCACCCGCGTTCGGGAGCCTGCCGCATGGGCGGTGGAACGCCGACTGCTTAGGTTCGCTGACATGAGCAGAAAGAGGCGGGTCGCGGTAGTGATCGCGATGGTTCTCGCGATGCTGCTGGCGGGGGCATTGCCGCCACCGGACAACCCCGCCAACGGACTGACCGGTCACTGGCACGTGGGCCGGTGACTCGTCGTGCGCAAGGGCCCCGCGGCCAAGGCGCCGGCGGCGCCGGAGAGTCGGAAACCGAAGGTCATCGTGCAGCGCGCGCTGCCGACCGATCCGGCGACCCGCGGGTCGGCGTCGCTGTTCATGACCGAAGCCGAGCGACAGGGGATCCGGCCAGGGCGCCGCATCGTCACTGCAGGCGGCGATCGAAGCGCTCGGGTACGCCTTCGGGCACGCCGAGGAGACGCTGACCGCGCGTCCGGCGACGCGGTTCGAAGCTGACACGCTCGAACTGGACCCGGGTGAGTGGGTGGTGCAGATCCTGCGGGCCTCCTACTTCACTGAAGACACGCCCGTGCACACGCTGGAGACGATCTGCGCCGCCACGCGCCACATCTTCACCATCGGCCAGGTCGGCGGCCTCGACGAGTTTTGAGTCCATCCCCGCAGCTTGCCGGGCTCGCTGGTGCGGGAACGCGGACCCGATACCGTAGCGCCGGACGCGCGTTGCGCGGGTGGTCAGTGATCCACGCGCCAGCGGTGGATCGCTTCGCCGTGGTGGGTCAGCCATGTTCCGTCCCCGAGCGGGATCGCCGCGCAGAGGTCGTCCGAGCAGTGGGTGTCGGGATAAACGATCATGCCGTGGGGGCGTCCTGAGGCGACGAGCCAGTGGCTCGACGGGCGCCAGCGGTCCGACCCGAAGATCTCGACTTCGGCCTCGTCGTAGTCGTCCTCCAGGCTGAGCAGCAGGGTGTCGGCGTCCAGGAAGCCGCCGCTGGGCGCGGAGAGATAGGGGCGGATGTGCCCCGGCTCGGCGTCCTTCTCCGATGCGAGGAGATCGGCACACGTGACGACGGCGCCGGTGTCGTGCCACCGCGCATCAGTGGTGTCCCCGCTTCTCCCGACGGTGACGAATCCTGAGCCGTTCGGGGCGGCGTCCAAGAGCGCGCGGTCCGGGATCAGGGAGAGCTCGCCGTCGCGGCCGACTGCGTAGGTCGCCGCCTGGGAGGTGCTTTGGACGCCCACCGCGACGGCTTGTCCGTTGGCGTGCAAAGCCAGGTGAACGGAACGGCTGCGGCCTCCGAACGGGACGACCAGGCGTTGCAGTTCGTCCCCGGCCGGGGTCAGCAGCAGGAGGCACACCGTGTCGCCGTCGGCCCCCGGATCAGGAGGAGCGGCCAGCCACAGTCGATTGGACCGGGCCCACCGGACGTGGCGGGCGGAGGCCGCCGGGCGCGTCCACAACACCCGCCCGTCCCGCGTGACGAGCCGGTAGGAGTGCTCTTCCACGAGCACGGCATGGGACAGGTCCGGCGCCACCGGACCTGAGCCGACGATCGGCGGCCCCTCGGATCTGCCGGGAAAGACCGCCACGGGGTCGGTGGCAGAGCGGGTTCCGGACGTCAGTTCGTAGACCCGCAGCGCCTCACCGGTCCTGACGATCAGACGCGGCGGGGACGCCGCACGGTCGATCACAGCCGTGCCGCCTCCCAGCAGAGCGGCGTCGCCGGTCCGGTACTCGTCCACGAGCAGTGGACGGATCATTCTGACGCCTCCTCCGCGCGCGCCGGGGGCATGCGCGACCGGTCACCGGCGGTCCGGTGACCGGTCGTGTCACTTGGCCAGATTGACCGCGTGGGCCGGGGCGACGGTGAGGGCGTCGGCGCTGTCGGCGCGGTCGACGACGACCTCGTCGCCGTCGCGGATCTCGCCGGACAGCAGGGCGCGGGCCAGCTGGTCGCCGATGGCCGACTGCACCAGGCGGCGCAGCGGGCGGGCGCCGTACTGCGGGTCGAAGCCGGTCAGCGCCAGCCACTCGCGGGCCGCCTCGGTGACGGTCAGCGTCAGGCGGCGGTCGGCCAGACGGCGGCGCAGCCGGTCGATCTGCAGGTCGACGATGCCGGTGAGCTCCTCGGTGGACAGGGAGTCGAACACGATCACCTCGTCCAGCCGGTTGAGGAACTCGGGCTTGAACGAGGCCCGGACGGTGTCCATGACGGCCGACCGCTTGGCCTCGTCCGACAGGTCGGCGTCCATGAGGAACTGCGACCCGAGGTTGGACGTCAGGATCAGGATCGTGTTGCGGAAGTCGACCGTGTGGCCCTGCCCGTCGGTCAGACGGCCGTCGTCCAGCACCTGCAGGAGGATGTCGAAGATCTCCGGGTGGGCCTTCTCCACCTCGTCCAGCAGCACCACCGAGTACGGCCGGCGCCGCACCGCCTCGGTGAGCTGGCCGCCCTCCTCGTAGCCGACGTAGCCGGGCGGCGCGCCGACCAGCCGGGCCACGCTGTGCTTCTCGGAGTACTCGCTCATGTCGATGCGGGTCATCGCCCGCTCGTCGTCGAACAGGAACTCCGCGAGGGCCTTCGCCAGCTCCGTCTTGCCGACGCCGGTCGGGCCGAGGAACAGGAACGACCCGGTCGGACGGTCGGGGTCGGAGATGCCGGTGCGGGCCCGCCGCACCGCGTCGGAGACGGCGCGCACGGCGGCCTTCTGGCCGATGATGCGCTTGCCGAGCTCGTCCTCCATGCGCAGCAGCTTGGCGGTCTCGCCTTCGAGCAGGCGGCCCGCGGGGATGCCGGTCCAGGACGCCACGACCTCGGCGACGTCGTCCGGGCCGACCTCCTCCTTCACCATGGCCTCGCGGGTCTCGGCCTGCTGGGACGCCTCCTGCAGCTGCTTCTCCAGCGCGGGGATCTCCCCGTACATGAGGCGGGCGGACGTCTCCAGGTCGCCGTCGCGCTGGGCGCGCTCGGCCTCGCCGCGCAGCTGGTCGATCCGCTCCTTGATCTCGCCGACCCGGTTCAGCTCGGCCTTCTCCCGGTCCCAGCGCGCGTTGAGGGCGTTCAGCTGCTCCTGCTTGTCGGCCAGGTCCTTGCGCAGCCGCTCCAGGCGCTGGCGGGACGCCTCGTCGGTCTCCTTGGCCAGCGCCAGCTCCTCCATGCGCAGCCGGTCGACGGTGCGCTGCAGCTCGTCGATCTCGACGGGACGCGAGTCGATCTCCATGCGCAGCCGGGACGCGGCCTCGTCCACCAGGTCGATCGCCTTGTCCGGCAGGAACCGGGCGGTGATGTACCGGTCGGACAGGGACGCGGCGGCGACCAGGGCCGAGTCGTTGATCTGGACCTTGTGGTGCGCCTCGTAGCGGCCCTTGAGGCCGCGCAGGATCGCGATCGTGTCCTCGACCGACGGCTCGCCCACGTACACCTGCTGGAACCGGCGCTCCAGCGCGGCGTCCTTCTCGATCCGCTCCCGGTACTCGTCCAGCGTGGTCGCGCCGATCATGCGCAGCTCGCCGCGGGCCAGCATCGGCTTGAGCATGTTGCCCGCGTCCATCGCGCCCTCCGCCGCGCCCGCGCCGACCACGGTGTGCAGCTCGTCGATGAACGTGATGATCCGGCCCTCGCTGGCCTTGATCTCGTTGAGGACGGCCTTGAGGCGCTCCTCGAACTCGCCGCGGTACTTGGCGCCCGCGACCATCGCGCCGAGGTCCAGGGCGACCAGCTGCTTGTCCCGCAGCGACTCGGGGACGTCCCCGGCCACGATCCGCTGCGCCAGGCCCTCCACGACGGCGGTCTTGCCGACGCCGGGCTCGCCGATCAGCACCGGGTTGTTCTTGGTGCGCCGCGACAGCACCTGCACGACGCGGCGGATCTCGGTGTCGCGGCCGATCACCGGGTCCAGCTTGCCCTCGCGGGCCCGCGCGGTCAGGTCGACGCCGTACTTCTCCAGCGCCTGGTAGGTGTCCTCGGGGTTCTCGCTGGTGACGCGGGCGTGCCCGCGCACCCGCTCGAACGCCTCCAGCAGCGCCTGCGGCGTCGCCCCGAACTCCTTGAGCACGTCGGCCACGGCGCCGCCGTCGGAGGCCAGGCCCACGAGCAGGTGCTCGGTGGAGACGTACTCGTCCTCCAGCCGCCTGGCGTGGTTGGCGGCGGTGTTCATCGCCACGATGAGCTGGCGGGACAGCTGCGGCGACGACACGGTCGCGCCCGCCGCCCTCGGCAGCCGCTCCAGCAGCTCCTCGGCGCGGCGCCGCACCGCCCGCCAGTCGGCGCCGACCGCCTCCAGCAGCGGCACGGCCGTGCCGTCGCTCAACCCGATCAGCGCCGTCAGCAGGTGCGGCGGCTCCACCTGCGGGTGGCCCTCGGCTGCGGCCCGGCGGACCGCGACCGACACCGCCTCCTGGCTCTTCTGCGTCAGCTTGTAGTCCATGTGCCTCAGCTCCCCCTCGGCCTCGGCGGGCCGGTATCGGCGGCGCTAATCGCGGTGGCGTTCCTGCCACAGCACCACGCTGGTGCTGCGGATGGGCACGAGGTCGCCTCCGGAGCCGCCGCCGGTGTCCCCGCGGCGCCGCTGCTGCGCCAGGCGCGCCGCGACGGCGCGGGTGGACTCGAGTTCGTTGCTCAGCTCCTCCAGCGCGGCCCGGGCGGCCTCCAGCTCCTCGCGGAGCCGGGCGTTCTCGCGCTGCAGTTCCAGGATGTGCTTGATGCCCGACAGGTTGATGCCCTCCTCCTGGGAGAGCCGCTGGATCTCCCGCAGCATCACGATGTCGCGCATCGAGTACCGGCGTCCCCGCCCGGCCGTGCGGCCGGGGGAGACCAGCCCGAGCCGGTCGTAGGTGCGCAGCGTCTGCGGATGCAGCCCGGACAGCTGCGCGGCCACGGAGATCACGTAGACCGGGGTGTCGTCGCCGAACGGCTCCATGGGGCGCTCACTCCTCCCTGGCCTGCCGCAGCAGCTCGCCGCGGAGCTCGTCACCGCCGCCCGCCGCGCGCAGCCGCTCCAGCAGCTCGCGGGTCGGGTCGTCGACCTTCTGCGGCACCTGCACCTCGACGGTCACCAGCAGGTCGCCCTTGGTGCCGTCGCGCCGCGGCGCGCCGCGGCCGCGCACCCGGAAGGTGCGGCCGTTGGGGGTGCCCTCCGGCAGGCGCAGCGTCACCGGCTGCCCCCCGAACGTCGGCACCTTGATCTCCGCGCCGAGCGCGGCCTCCGCGAACGTCACCGGGACCGTCAGGGTCAGGTTGTCGCCGCTGCGGCCGAACACGGCGTGCGGCCGCACCTTGATGTTCACGTACAGGTCGCCGGCCGGGCCGCCGTTCTCGCCGGGCGCGCCCTTGCCCCGCAGCCGGATCTTCTGCCCGTCCTTGACGCCCGCGGGGATGCGCGCCTGGATCGTGCGGGTGCCGGTGGCGCGGCCGCTGCCGCGGCAGTTCGGGCACGGGTCGTCCACCACCAGCCCGCGGCCCCGGCACTGCCGGCACGGCTCCTGGAACCCGAAGCTGCCCAGGTTGCGGGTCTCCATGCCGGTGCCCTCGCAGGACGGGCACACCCGCGGCACGGTGCCGCTGCGGGCGCCGGTGCCCTGGCAGCTCGGGCACGCCTTCTCGCTGCTCAGCCGGATCGGCACGGTCGCGCCCGACAGCGACTTGCCGAACGACAGCGTCACCTCGGTCTCGACGTCGGCGCCGCGCCGCGCCCGCCGGGCGCCGGCCGTGGTCCGGGTGCCGCGTCCGAACAGTCCGCCGAACAGGTCGCCGAGGCGCTCCCCGGCGCCGCCGGCCGCCCCGGTCTGCCCGAAGAGGTCCCCCAGGTCGAAGCCGAAGCCGCCGCCCTGCTGGCCGCCGCGGAACCCGCCCGGCATCGACCGCAACGCGTCGTACTCTCTGCGCCGCTTCTCGTCGGACAGGACGTCGTAGGCCTCGGACACCTCCTTGAACCGGTCCTCGGCTTCGCTGTCGCCCTTGTTGGCGTCCGGGTGGTACTTGCGGGCCAGCTTGCGGTAAGCCTTCTTGATTTCGTCCTGCGAGGCCGTCTTCGAGACACCGAGGACCTTGTAGTAGTCCTTCTCCAGGTAGTCCTTGGTGCTCACGGTGCCCCGCTCTCTGCTCGCGCCACGTTCGTCGTTCGTCTGGACGGTCCCGCCTCGATCATCGTCGTCGAGGCGGGACCGTCGCGGAAGGGGATCTACTTGCCGTCGCCGGCGGAATCGGGCTCGCCGCCCTCGCCCTCGGCCTTGCCGTCGCCCTCGGCCGCGGCCGACTCGGCGGCGGACTCGGCGGCCTGGCCGCCGTCCTCGGCCGCGGGGGCGGGCTCGGCCACCGCGACCCGCGCGGGCCGCAGCACCCGCTCGCCGATCCGGTAGCCGGGCTGCAGGACGTCCACGCAGGTGGTGTCGGTCACCTCGGACGAGTACGAGTGCATGAGGGCCTCGTGCACCATCGGGTCGAACGGCTCGCCCTTCTCCCCGAACTTCTCCAGCCCGAGCTTGCCGACCACCGCCTCGAGGGCCTCGCCGACCGACTTGAACCCGCCGGTCAGCTCGCCGTGCTCGCGGGCGCGGCCGATGTCGTCCAGCACCGGCAGCAGCTCGTTGAGCACGTTGGCCAGCGCCTGCTCGCGCACCGCCAGCCGGTCGCGCTCGACCCGCTTGCGGTAGTTGTCGTACTCGGCCTTCAGCCGCTGCAGGTCGGCGGTCCGCTCCTCGAGCTGGGCCTTCAGCGCCGCGACCTCCTCACCGCCGCCCGACGACGCGGGCGCGGCCGGCTGCGCCGCGCCGGAGCCGCCCTTGCCGGACGCCGACGCGGCCTGGTTCTGGCCGCTCTCCCGGACCTTGCCGGTCTCGGGGTCGATGCGGCGCCGGTCGCGGATCACCGGGGCCTCGCGCTCCTCGCCCTCGCCCTTGCCGGGAGGGGTCGTCACGCGGCACCACCCTCCTTCTTATCGTCGTCGACGATCTCGGCGTCGACGACCTCGTCGTCCTGCTGGGACTTGCCGTCGCCGGACGCGTCCGCGCCGGAGCCGGAGGCCGCGCCCTCGCCCGCGGACTGGTTCTGGGCGTAGATGGCCGCGCCCATCTTCTGGCTCACCTGGGCCAGCTTCTCCGAGCTGGACCGGATGGCCTCGATGTCGCCGCCCTCCAGCTTCTTCTTGACGTCGGCGATGGCCTCCTCGACCTCCTTCTTGACGTCCTCGGGAACCTTCTCGGAGTTCTCCTTGAGGAACTTCTCGGTCGAGTAGGCCAGCGTCTCGGCCTGGTTGCGGGCCTCGGCCTCCTCCTTGCGCCGCCGGTCCTCCTCGGCGTACTTCTCGGCCTCCTTCATCATCCGCTCGATCTCGTCCTTGGGGAGGGCCGAGCCGCCGGTGATGGTCATCGACTGCTGCTTGCCGGTGCCGAGGTCCTTGGCCGAGACGTTGACGATGCCGTTGGCGTCGATGTCGAAGGTGACCTCGATCTGCGGCACGCCGCGCGGCGCCGGCGGGATGCCGGTCAGCTGGAAGGTGCCCAGCTTCTTGTTGTAGGCGGCGATCTCCCGCTCGCCCTGGAAGACCTGGATCTCCACGGACGGCTGGTTGTCGTCGGCGGTGGTGAACACCTCCGACCGCTTGGTCGGGATGGTGGTGTTCCGCTCGATGATCTTGGTGAAGATGCCGCCCTTGGTCTCGATGCCCAGGCTCAGCGGGGTGACGTCCAGCAGCAGGACGTCCTTCACCTCGCCCTTGAGCACGCCGGCCTGCAGCGCGGC
>PVNI01000017.1 GCA_003001795.1 Actinomadura viridilutea
GGTTTCCGTGTACGGCCGTCACCGTCGCGGACGTCCGCGACAACCCCCTGTCGGTGTTTCCCAAAGCTGTCGGTGTTTCCAAAAGACCGTCACACCAGTTTCAGGGAGTGGGCCACGAGGTCGTCGGGGTAGTCGCAGTCGAGGTCTTCGAAGGTCCGCTCGGGGGCGGTCTCGTCCAGCAGCACGGCGCGGCGGATGCGGTCGATGCGGAACACGCGGCCCTCGCCGCGCAGGCGGCACCAGCCGAGGAAGTACCACATGCGGTACCCGGCGGTGAACGCGACCGGTTCGACGTCGCGTTCGGTGGCGGTGCCGGAGCCGTCGACGTACAGCAGGCGCACCACGCGGCGGGCGGCCACGGCCTCTTCCAGCACGGCGGGCACCGACGCGGGCGCGTCCGCCTCGGCCGGGATCAGGAACCGGATGCGGTCGGCCAGCTCCCGGGCCGAGGCGCCGTCGGACGCCGACATCGCCGAGAAGATCTTGCGCAGCGCGGTGCGGGCCGCGCGCGAGTACGGCGAGCCGCCGGCCCGGCTCAGGGCGATCGCGACGGCGACGGCCTCGGCGGGGGTGAAGTTGAGCGGGGGCAGGGTGCGGCTCTTGTCGAGGGTGTAGCCGCCGCCGCGGCCCACGTCCGCGTAGATCGGCACCCCGGCCTGCTGGAGCGCGGCGATGTCGCGTTCGACGGTGCGGACGCTGACCTCGAACCGGGCGGCCAGCTCCCGCGCGCTCAGCCGGCGCGGCGCGCACGCCCGCAGCTCCTCCACCATGGCGTACAGGCGGTCGGTACGGTTCACGCGTCGACTCTATGTGGCGCCCGCGACACTGCCTGATTCGTCCGCTTGGCAGAGCGGGCGGTTCGCGCCCTCGCAGGTCTGGGCTCGAACCACTCAAGCGTCGACGCCCCGACAGCGTCCGCCGCCCAGTGGCGGGCAGGGGTCGGCCGGGGGAGCGCGTCACAGGGAGCCGATGAAGTCGATCATGGCGCGGTTGACCTCGTCGGGGCGCTCCTGCTGGGTCCAGTGGCCGCAGCCGGGCAGCCAGACGGTGCCGCGCAGATCGGGGACGACGTCGCTCATCGAGGCGACGCTCTCCCGGGCGCCCGGGGCGGCGGCGACGAGGTCGCGGTCGCCGGCGATGAACAGGGCCGGCGGCGTGATCGGGGCGCGGTGCCAGGCGGCGGTGAGCTCCCAGTTGCGGTCCAGGTTCCGGTACCAGTTGAGGGGGCCGGTGAAGCCGCTCGGCTCGTATTCGCGGACGAACGCGGCGATGTCGTCCTCGGTGAGCCAGCCCGGAAGCTCCTCGGGTTCGGGGCAGACGTCGAGGAAGCCGCCGCCCTCGGGGACGATCGGGACCAGGCCGGGGGCGTCGCCGGACGCGGCGTACAGCAGCCGCCGGAACGTGGCGGCGCGGTCGCGGTCGAGCTCCGCCTCGGGCACGTCGGGCTGCTGGAAGTACACCATGTAGAAGCCGTCGCCGAGTTGCTCCCGCAGCGCCGCGACGGGGGGACGCGAGGAGCGGCGGCGGTGCGGCACCGACAGGCCGATCACGCCGCGCACCCGGTCGGGGCGCAGCTGCGCCGTGGCCCAGGCGACCGGGGCGCCCCAGTCGTGCCCGGCGACGACGGCGCGGTCCTCGCCGAGCGCGTCGATCAGCCCGACGACGTCGCCGACCAGGTGCAGGATCGTGCAGTCCTCGACGCGGGCGGGCCCGCCGGTGCGGGCGTAGCCGCGCTGGTCGGGCGCGACCGCGTGGTATCCGGCCTCGGCGAGGGCGACGAGCTGGTGCCGCCAGGAGTACCAGCACTCGGGGAAGCCGTGCAGCAGCAGGACCAGGGGGCCGCTGCCCGCCTCGGCGATGTGCATCCGCAGCCCGCTGGTGGACTGGACATGGCGATGCGTGATCTCGATCATGGGGCCACCTCACGTTCGACGGCACCGCCGACGGTAGCCCGCCGCGGTCGGACCGGAGACGGCCGCCCCCGCGCGGCGGCGTCGCCGCAGGTCGGCCGTTCGGCCGTGGGGCGGCCACACCGTTCGGGGCGGCATTGTGTCCGCCGTCTCCATAGGAGCGGGGCGGCGGCGTCCGTAGGTTTCGGGCATGACGAGCGTGCACTCCCAGACCGCAGCCCCGGCCGATCTGGATCTGAGCGGCAGGCGCGCCCTGGTGACCGGCGGCGCGGGCGGCATCGGGCTGGCCTGCGCCGAGCGGCTCGCCGCGGCGGGGGCGCGGGTGACGATCGTGGACGTGCGCGGCGGCCCGGCGCGGGAGGCGGCCGAGCGGCTCGGCGGGACGGCCCGCGTCGCCGACCTGGCCGATCCGGGGCAGCTGGACGCCCTGGCCCGCGACTGCGACGTCGACATCATCGTCAACAACGCCGGGATCCAGCACGTGGCGCCGCTGCAGGAGTTCCCTCCCGAGACGTTCACCGCGATCATGCGGATCATGGTGGAGGCGCCGTTCCGGCTGGTGCGGGCCGCGCTGCCGGGCATGTACGAGCGCGGCTGGGGACGGGTGGTCAACATCTCGTCGGTGCACGGGCTGCGCGCGTCCCCCTACAAGGCGGCGTACGTGGCGGCCAAGCACGCGCTGGAGGGGCTGTCCAAGGTGATCGCCCTGGAGGGCGCGCCGCACGGCGTGACGTCCAACTGCGTGTGCCCCGCGTACGTGCGCACGCCGCTGGTGGAAGGGCAGATCGCCGACCAGGCCCGGGTCCACGGCCTGTCGCCGGAGGCGGTGACGACCGAGGTGATGCTGGCGCGGACGGCGATCAAGCGGCTGATCGAGCCGGCGGAGGTGGCCGAGACGGTGGCGTTCCTGTGCGCCCCGCGGGCCGCCATGATCACCGGGGCGTCGATCACGCTGGACGGCGGATGGACCGCCCACTGACCGAGCGTCGGTCGGCGGATGGACCGGCGGCGGCCGGGACGCCCAGAATGTCCCGCATGACCTGCGCCGTCTTTCTCGAGCTGCTGGCCCGCGAGGCGTCCCCGGTGGAGTTCGAGGGGCCGCTGGTGGAGGCCCGCGCGGCGGGCGCCGGGCCGGAGGTGCTGGCGGAGCTGGAGGCGGCCAAGCTGGCGGCGCTGCGGGTGCGGTCGGTGATGCGGCGGCACGCGCGGCGCGAGGCGCAGCTGCAGGCGCTGTTCGACACCGCGGGCGACCTGGCCGGGCTGCGCGACCTGGACGCGGTGCTGGAGGCGATCGTGCGCCGCGCCCGCCGGCTGCTGTCGGCGGACATCTCGTACATGACGCTGATCGACGAGGAGCGCGGCGACACCTACATGCGGGTGACGGACGGGTCGGTGTCGGCGGCGTTCCGGCGGCTGCGGCTGCCGATGGGCGCCGGCCTGGGCGGGCTGGTCGCGCAGACAGCGACGCCCTACACCAGCGCCCGGTACCTGAACGACCCGCGCTTCCGGCACCGCGACTTCATCGACTCGGCGGTGGCCGAGGAGGGCCTGGTGGCGATCCTCGGCGTGCCGATGATGCTGGGCGGCCGCGTGATCGGGGTGCTGTTCGCGGCCAACCGCAGGGAACGGCCGTTCGACCAGGAGGACGTGGCGCTGCTGGGGTCGCTGGCGGCGCACGCGGCGGTCGCCATCGACAACGCGCGCCTGCTGGAGGAGACCCGCACCGCGCTGGAGGAGCTGAGCGCGGCCAACGAGGAGATCCGCGCGCACAGCGCCGCGGTGGAGCGGGCCGCGCAGGCGCACGACCGCATGACCGCGCTGGTGGTGCGCGGCGGCGGGGTGGAGGACGTGGCGGCCGTCGTCACCGAGGTGCTGGGCGGGACGCTGCACGTCCTGGACGCGGACGGACGGCGCCTGGCCACGGCGGGCGACCCCGCCGACGTCCTCACCGACGAGGAGCTGTCCGGGGTGATGGCCTCGGCCCGCAACATCCGGGCGCAGGGCCGCACGGTGCGGCGGGGCGACCTGTGGATCGCGTCGGTGTCCACCGGTGACGAGATGCTGGGCACGCTGGTGCTGCGCGCGCCGGACGAGGTGCCCGACGACGGGCGCCGCATCCTGGAGCGGGCCGCGCTGGTGACCGCGCTGCTGCTGCTGTTCCGCCGCAGCGTGGCCGAGGCGGAGGGCCGCGTGCGCGGCGACCTGCTCGACGACCTGGTGTCGGGGCGGGAGCTGGACGCCGACGCGTTCAAGGCGCGGGCCGGGCGGGTCGGGGTCGACGTGGACGCGCCGCACGTGGTGCTGTCGGCGCGGTACCAGTCGCCGGACCACCGTTCCCGCGCGGCGTTCTGGGCCGCGTCGCACGCGGCGGTGGAGCGCGGGCTGGCCGCGTCAAGGGGCGGGGAGGTCGTGCTGATGCTGCCCGGGAGCGACCCCGGGGCGGCGGCCAGGCGCGTGGCCAAGGAGATGGGCGCCTCCCTGGGCGCGCCGGTCACCGTGGGCGCGGCGGGGCCCGTGCACGGGCCGGACGAGGTGGCGGCCGCCGCCCGGGAGGCCGCGCGCTGCGCCGAGGCGCTGCTGGCGCTCGGCCGCCACGGGGAGGGCGCGGGCGCCGCGGACCTGGGCTTCGTCGGCCTGCTCATCGCGGACGGCCGCGACGTGGACGGCTTCCTGACGAGCGCGCTGGGCCCGGTGCTGGACTACGACGCCCGCCGCGGCACCTCGCTCATCGAGACCCTGGACACCTACTTCGGCACCGGCCGCAGCCTGTCGCGGACCGCCGAACGCCTGCACATCCACGTCAACACCGTCACCCAGCGCCTGGACCGCGTGGGCCGGCTCCTGGGCGAGGACTGGCAGTCCCCCGACCGGGCCCTGGAGGTGCAGCTCGCGCTCCGGCTGCACCGCCTGCGCGCCGGGTCGGCCCTCCGGGGCGCGTGACCCCGCCGCGCTGACGGCATGCCCGCACACCTTACGGCGGCGTCTTCGAACGCCTGTGCAGCGCGCGCCTGCGCTCAGGCGCGCGCTGCACACCGTCAGGCGCGGGCGTCGGAGAGCGTGTCGGAGTTCGCGGGCTTGTTATCCGACGGCTCCGGGGCCGCCGCCCGGGAGGCGCCGGCGCGCGAGGCCAGCAGGTGGCGGACCGTGCCCCAGATGCCGCGGCGGAAGA
The DNA here is from genome assembly GCA_003001795.1 of Actinomadura viridilutea. Lineage (GTDB taxonomy): Bacteria > Actinomycetota > Actinomycetes > Streptosporangiales > Streptosporangiaceae > Spirillospora > Spirillospora viridilutea. The sequence continues at coordinate 5,080 of PVNI01000017.1, forward strand.
CCAGCACGACCAGCATGAAGATGGCGCCGGTGATGATGCCGGTCTCCTCGAAGCCCGCCGTGGCCAGGCGGTCGTTCAGCTCGACGATCAGCGCCGCGCCCAGGGCGCCGCCCCACAGGGTGCCGATGCCGCCGAGCACGACCATCATCACGACCTGCCCGGACGTCGTCCAGTACACCTCCTGCAGGGACGCGAAGCCGTGGCTGATGGCGAACAGCCCGCCCGCGACGCCCGACAGCGCCGCCGACAGGACGAACGCCAGCAGCTTGTACCGGTCCACCGGGTAGCCGAGCGCGCGGGCGCGGGCCGGGTTGTCGCGGATCGACACCAGCACGCGGCCGAACGGCGACCGCACGATCCGCCAGGCGACGAAGAACCCGGCCAGCACGAACGGCAGGCCCGCGTAGTAGAAGTAGAACGGGTCGGACAGGTCCAGCCCGAACAGTTCGCGGGGGATGCCCTGCAGGCCGTTCTCGCCGCCGGTCACGTCCCGCCACTGGTTGGCGACGAAGTACACCATCTGCGCGAACGCCAGCGTGACCATGGCGAAGTAGATGCCGCGCAGCCGCACCGACAGGTATCCGATCGGCACCGCCAGCAGGGCCGCCAGCAGCGCGCCGCCCAGCACCGCCGCCGGGAACGGCAGGCCGGTGTGCAGCGCGATCAGGCCCGCGGTGTAGGCGGCGCCGCCCCAGAACGCGGCGTGCCCGAACGACAGCAGCCCGGTGAAGCCGAGCAGCAGGTCCACGGCCGCGGCGAACAGCGCCCAGCAGGCGATGTCCATGGCGACCGGCGGGTAGATCAGCCACGGCAGGGCCAGCGCCACCGCCAGCCCGGCGACCGCGGGCACCGGCCGCCGGGCGAGCATGGAGAGGATCACAGCGCCTCCTCGCGTCCGAACAGCCCGGCCGGGCGCCACAGGAGCACGGCCGCCATCAGGATGAACACCAGGGTCTGGGACAGCGCGGGCACGTACAGGTTGCCCAGGGCCGACACCAGGCCGACGGCGAACCCGGCGGCGACCGACCCGAACACCGACCCGAGCCCGCCGATCACCACGACCGCGAACACCGTGATGATGAGGTCGGCGCCCATCAGCGGGTTGACCGCGCGCATCGGCGCGGCGAGCACCCCGGCGAACGCGGCGAGCGCGATGCCGAACCCGAACACCGGCGACACCCAGCGCGCCACGTCGATGCCGAGCGCGCGGGTCAGCTCGGGCCGCTCGGTGGACGCCCGCACGATCATCCCGACGCGGGTGCGGGTGAGGACGAGCCACACCGTCCCGCACACCGCGAGCGACACGGCGAGCACGAACACCTGGTAGGCGGGGTAGGTGAACAGCCCCAGGTCGATGGAGCCGCCGAAGGGGCGCGGGTACGGCTGCGACTGCACCCCGTACCGGTGCTTCACCACGTCCTGCAGGATCAGCGCCAGCCCGAACGTCAGCAGGAAGTTGTAGAGCGGGTCGAGCGGCGCGAGACGCTGGATGAACAGCCGTTCCAGCGCGATGCCCGCCAGCCCCAGGACGATCGGCACGACGAACAGCGCGACCCAGAAGTTCACGCCGAAGGAGTCCAGCAGGATGAACGCGCCGAACGCCCCGAGCATGTAGAACGCGCCGTGGGCGAAGTTGACCACGCCCAGCATTCCGAAGATGACGGCCAGGCCGAGGGCGAGCAGGGCGTAGAACGACCCGCTCACCAGCCCGTTGAACGCCTGTTCCAGCACGAGGGCCTCCGGGACGTCACAGCTTGCAGGCGGGGTCGACCGGCTGGAACGCCTCGGCCGCGGGGATGGTCTTCAGGATCTTCTCGTAGTCCCAGGGCTCCTTGACGTCCTTGAACGCCTTGACCTGCGCCAGGTAGACGTCGTGCGTCAGCAGGTGGTCCTCGGCGCGGATCGTGCCGTTGCGGGCGAACACGTCGTTGACCTTGGCGCCCTCCAGCTGCTTGACGACGTCGTCGGACTTGTCCGTGCCGGCCCGCTGCACGGCCTCCAGGTACTGCAGCGCCGCCGAGTAGTCGCCGGCCTGCACCGCCGTGGGCCGCTTGCCGGTCTTGGCCTGGTACTTGTCGGCCCACGCCCGGTTGGTGGCGTCCATGTTCCAGTACCAGAAGTCGGTGAAGCGGGTCTCCGACAGGGCGTCCGGGCCCAGGGAGTGGATGTCGGTGATGAACATCAGCCCGACCGCGAGGCCCACGCCCTTGTCGCGCAGCTTGTACTCGTTGTACTGCTTGACGAGGTTCACCAGGTCGCCGCCGGCCTGCATGGTGCCGAGCACCTGCGGCTTGGGATCGAGCCCAGGGGCCTTCAGCAGGAACGTGGAGAAGTTGTCATTGGGGAACGGCGCGGGGTCGGACTTGACCACGTTCCCGCCCGCGTTCCGCACGGCGGCGGTGAACGTCTTCTGCATGTCCTGGCCGAAGGCGTAGTCCGGGTAGACCACGTACCAGTTCTTGGCGCCGTCCTTGGTCAGCGCCGTCCCGGTGCCGTGCGCCAGCATGTAGCTGTTGTAGCCGTAGTGGAAGGTGTACTTGTTGCAGCTCTTGCCGGTCAGCTCGGTGGTGGCGGCGCCGATGTCGATGAACACCTTCTTCTTGTTCTTGGCGACGTTGGCGACGGCGAGCGCGGCCGAGGAGGTCGGCACGTCCAGGATCACGTCGGCCTTCCGCCGGTCGTACAGCTCCTGCGCCTTGGAGTTGGCCACGTCGGGCTTGTTCTGGTGGTCGGCGGCGATCACTTCGATCGTGTCGGCGACGGCCTTGTCGCCGTATTTCGCCTTGTAGTCCGCCACGGCCATGCGCACCGCCTCGACGCCGCCGCGGCCGGACACGTCGGCGTAGACCCCCGACTGGTCGTTGAGGACGGCCAGCACGACCTTGCCGTCGCTGATCTTGCCGCCGCCGCCGGCCGGGCCGCCGCCGCATCCGGCGAGCAGCGCTCCGGCGGCCGCCAGCGCCAGCGACGGGACGACACAGCGGCGCACCCGGGCCGGACCGCCGGATGCCGCCGCGCGCGGGGAAATCACCATGGGGGTTCTCCTAGATTCCGAGGTAGTCGAGTAGCTCGTGCTCGCGGGCGCGGACCTCGGCGTTGTCCATCGACTCCACGATCCGGCCCTCGGCGATCAGGTGGTGGCGGTCGGCGACGGTGGCGGCGAAGTGCACGTTCTGCTCGATGAGCAGCACGGTCACGCCCGCCGCCTTCACCTCGCGCAGGATGTCGCCGATCTGCTGGACGATCAGCGGGGACAGGCCCTCGGTGGGCTCGTCGCACAGCAGCAGCCGCGCCCCGGTGCGCAGCACGCGCGCCAGCGCGAGCATCTGCTGCTCGCCGCCCGACAGCTTCGTGCCGGGGAAGCGGCGCCGTTCGCGCAGCCGAGGGAACGTCTCGTACACCCGCTCCAGCGGCCAGGCGTCCTTGCCGCTGACGGGGGGCAGGAGCAGGTTCTCCTCGACGGTGAGCGTGGCGTAGACACCGCGGTCGTCGGGGACGTAGCCGAGGCCGCGGCGGGCGCGGCGGTGCGGGCCGAGGGCGGTGATGTCCTCGCCCAGGAACTCGATCGTCCCGGACGTCTTGCCGTGCAGCCCCATCAGGCAGCGCAGCAGGGTGGTCTTGCCGGCGCCGTTGCGGCCGACCAGCGTGACGATCTCGCCCTCGGCGACCTCCAGGGACACCTCGCGCAGCGCCTGCGCCTCGCCGTACCAGGCCGACAGACGGTCAACGCGCAGCATCGGAGTCTCCCAGGTAGGCGGCGACGACGCGGGGGTCGCGGCGGATCTCGGCGTAGGGGCCCTCGGCCAGGACGCGGCCGTGCTGCAGGACGGTCACCCGGTCGGCCAGGCTGGCGACCACGTTCATGTTGTGCTCGACCAGCACGACCGTGCGGCCGTCCCGGACGCGGCGGACGAGGTCCACGGTGCGGTCGACGTCCTCCACGCCCATCCCGGCGGTCGGCTCGTCCAGCAGCAGCACCTTCGGGTCGAGCGCCAGCGCGAGGGCGAGTTCCAGGGCGCGCTTGCGCCCGTAGGCCAGCGACGCGGCCGGCACGTGGGCGTGGTCGGCCAGGCCGACGCGCTCCAGCAGCTCGTCGGCGCGGCCGGAGAAGCGGCCCAGCGCGCGGTCGGACTTCCAGAACCGCCAGCCGAGGCCGGTGCGGCCGGCCAGCGCCAGCTCCACGTGCTGGCGGGGGGTGAGCTCGGCGAACAGGCTGGTGATCTGGAAGGAGCGGGCCACGCCGAGACGGGCGATCCGCTCGGGGCTCAGGCCCGCCAGCTCGCGCCCCTCCAGCCGCACGCTGCCCGCCGACGGCCGCAGGAACCCGGTCAGCAGGTTGAACAGCGTGGTCTTGCCCGCGCCGTTGGGCCCGACCAGCGCGTGCACGCTGCCCTCGGCGACGTCCAGGTCCACGCCGTCCACGGCCCGGAACCCGCGGAACTCCTTGACCAGGCCCCGGGCGCGCAGGACAGGACCGTCCATGCAGCCTCCTCGCACTCGCGACGTGACCCGGACCACACCGGGCCGCCGTGACCGTGAACGCTAGGAGTCCCGGGGTGACGCGGCCATGTGGCGCGTCCACACATTCGCGGGCCCGAACACCGAGGTGGCCCACATCACACCTCTGTCGCCGGGGTTTGGCGGCGGGGTGGCGGGCGTCCCCACATCGCGGCGGCCAAGAGTGGGTCCCGGCAACGTGGCCCGTGTCACGCGCCGCGAGGACCATGGCGGGCGTTCACCTCCCCGGCGAAGGAGCCGCCATGCCGACAGTTCGTCTTCGCCTTCTCAGCACGGGCGCCGCCGCCCTGACCGCGCTGACGCTCATGCCCGCCCCCGCCCGCGCCCAGACGGGGTGCGGCGCGCGGCTCGTCGTCCCGGGCGCGCAGCACCAGGTCGCGGCCTGCCTGGACGACCTGACGACGGCGGGCACGGTCGCGTCCGGCCACACCGTCCGGGACGACTGGGCGGGGCTGCACCCGGCGGGCACGCGCAACCCGACCGGGGTGCCGGGAATCCAGATCGACGGCTACTTCCCGGACTCCTCGACCTTCAACACCCACCACGGCTGGAACCACGACGCGCAGTTCGTCATCCGGCTGCCCGAGAAATGGAACGGCGGCCTGGTCGTCACGGGATCGCCGGGGAACCGCCGCCAGTACGCCAACGACTTCGCCATCTCCGACTGGGTGCTCGCCAAGGGATACGCGTTCGCCGCCACGGACAAGGGCAACAGCGGTACCGAGTTCTATAAGGACGGCCGCCGCCCCGGGGACGCCATCGTCGAATGGAACCACCGGGTGACGCAGCTGACCATCGCGGCCAAAGCGGTCGTGACGCAGCGCTACGGCAGGCCCCCGCGCCGCACCTTCGCCGCCGGCATCTCCAACGGCGGCTACCTGGTGCGCTGGCAGTTGGAGAACCGGCCGGAGCTGTACGACGGAGGCATCGACTCCGAAGGCACCCTGTGGCGCGCCGACGGCCCCAACGCGCTGACGTTCCTGCCGCCCATACTGCGCGCGTACCCGTCGTACGCCGAGACCGGGGACCCGGCCGCGCACCGGGCCCTTCTCGACGCCGGCCTCGCTCCCGGCTCAGAGTTCCTGTGGCCGTACCACGACCAGGTGTACTGGGGGCTGACCCAGCGCATCTACCGCCAGGAGCTCGACCCCTCCTACACCGGCGCGGAGGCCGACTACGACTACTTCTCACGTCCGGCATCGGTGCGCAGGGCGGTCGAGCGCATCTCTCTGACCGGACGCATCCGCAAACCGCTCATCACCCTGCACGGCACGTACGACGCGCTGCTGCCCATCGCCAAGGTCTCCGACGTGTACGCGCAGATGGTGCGCGCGTCGAAGGCCGCGCCGTACCGCTACTACCGGCTCGAAGGCGGCAACCACGTCGACGGCCTCTACGACGCCTACCCAGACCGGCTCCGACCGCTGCTGCCGTGCATGCGCAGCGCGTTCAGCGCCTTGGAGACCTGGGTCGCGGGCGGCCAGGCGCCTCCGCCGAGCGCCACCCTGCCCCGGCCCACTTCGGGGGATCCCGCCAACAGCTGCTCCCTCAGCGGCTAATCCACCCCGACGGGAGGTCATCGATGAAACTCCCCACTCGCAAGCTCGCGACCGTCCTGAGCGCGGTCGCGGGCGTACTGATCGCCACGACCGCCCAGTCCCCCGCCGCCGCGGCGGCGGAATCGCTGCCCCGCCTCAACATCAGCGCCGTCTACGCCAGCGGCGTGTCGTCCGGCGGCTACATGGCCGACCAGCTGCACGTCGCCTATTCCGGCACGGTCAAAGGCGTCGGAATCTTCAGCGCCGGGGCGTACCACTGCGCCCGCGGCAGCATCACCACCGCGCAGCTCGCGTGCATGAACGACCTGTACGACGACAACCCCGCCGAGCTGCAGCGCATCGCGTCCGACCGGGCCGCCCAAGGCCGCATCGACCCCGTCTCCAACCTGGCCGGGCACAAGGTGTGGCTCTACCACGGCGTCAACGACTACACCGTGAAGCAGTCGGTCACCGACGGGCTCGCCACGTTCTACCAGGCCTTCGGCGCGAACGTGGCGTACACCAAGACCTCCTTGGCCGGGCACGCCTGGGTCAGCCCGATCGGCCCGAACCCGTGCGTGGCCACCTACACGCCGTACATCAACAAGTGCTCCGACGACCCTGAGGGGTCGATGCTGCGCCATCTGCTCGGCAGCGTCGCCGCCCCCGCGTCCACGCCCACCGGCACGCTCCTGAGCTTCGACCAGAACCAGTACGCCCCCAACGGCAACGCGGCGTCCATCAGCATGGGCGGCACCGGGTTCGCCTACATCCCGCAGAACTGCGCCAATGGGGCGTCGTGCCGCCTGATCGTCGCCCTGCACGGATGCCAGCAGGGCTACAACACGATCGGCACCACGTTCGTCACCAGGGCCTACCTGAACGAATACGCCGACACCAACAACCTCGTCGTCCTCTACCCGCAGGCCACGGCCAGCGCTCTGACGAACCCCCAGGGCTGCTGGAACTGGTGGGGGTACGGCGGGGACACCGCCTACGACATGAAGGGCGGCAAGCAGATCGAGACCCTGATGCGCATGGTCCGTGCCCTCGGCGCCTGACCGCCCGGCCCTCGGCGCATGACCGCCCGGCCCTCAGGAGCCCCCGCGCGCCCAGGCGAGCAGGTCGTCGGCGCTCATGGTGTTGACGACCTGCTCGGGCGCGACGCCGCAGCGGGCGGCGCGGTCGCAGCCGTTGGGCTGCCAGTCGAGCTGGCCGGGGGCGTGCGCGTCGGAGTCGATCGCGAACCGGCAGCCCGCCTCGACCGCCAGCCGCAGCAGCCGCTTGGGCGGGTCCAGCCGCTCCGGCCGCGAATTGATCTCCACCGCGACGTCGTAGGCCGCGCAGGCGTCGAACACCAGCGCGGCGTCGAACTGCGACTCCGGCCGCACGCCGCCGCGCCGCCCGCCGCCCTTGACGATCCGCCCGGTGCAGTGCCCCAGGACGTTCACCCGCGGGTCGCGCACCGCCGCGACCATCCGCCGCGTCATCGCCGCGCGGTCCATGCGGAGCTTGGAATGGACGCTGGCCACCACCACGTCCAGCCGGTCCAGCAGCTCCGGGTCCTGGTCCAGCGAGCCGTCCTCGAGGATGTCGACCTCGATGCCGGTCAGGACGCGAAACGGCGCCAGCTCGGCGCTCAGCTCCGCCACCGCGTCCAGCTGCCGCCGCAGCCGCTCGGCCGACAGCCCGTTCGCCACGGTCAGGCGCGGCGAGTGGTCGGTCAGCGCGATGTAGTCGTGGCCGAGGTCGCGGGCGGTCTCGGCCATCTCCCTGATGGACGCGCCGCCGTCCGACCAGTCGCTGTGGGTGTGCAGGTCGCCCCGCAGCGCCCGCCGCAGCGCCGCGGCCGCCTCGTCCAGCGGCGCGCCCTCGGTCGCCTCCAGCCGCCGCAGGTACACCGGGGTCTCCCCGCGCAGCGCCTCCTCGATCACCAGGGCGGTGACCTTGCCGATGCCGGGCAGCTCGGTCAGCGTGCCGCGCCGCGCCCGCTCGGCCAGCTCGTCGCGCGGCGTGCGCCCGGCCAGGTCGGCCGCGTTCCGGAACGCCCGCACACGGTAGGTCGGCTCGTGCGCGCGCTCCAGCAGGAACGCGATGCGCCGCAACGCCTCCACGGGGTCCACTCCCCGACCGTACCCAGGTATGACCTCGAAGTCGCACCACGGTGTCATTCGCCGAGGCCCGCGGCGGCCATAGCCTTGCGCACATGAGCGGCGACGACACCCCGAAGCAGGGCCTGGCGCAGACGCTCGTTCTGGCGGTGCGGCCCTTCGTCGCCGGCGTCGCCGGGGCGGCAGAGCCGCGCCGGGCCGACCGGCCGTGGCCGCCGCGGCTGCGCGACACCCGCCTGAACCGCCTGCCGTTCGCCGTCGTCCTCCAGGTGATCGACCTGGCGATAGCGGTGATCATCGCCTTCGGGACGTACTCCCTGCTGGTCACCGAGACCGCCGAACGCGGCCTGTCGGTGTCGAACGGGGAGCTGGGCATCGCCTCGTTCCTGCTGGCGCTGCCTATGGCGCTGCGCGAACGCCATCCCGTGGCCGCGTGGCGGCTGCTGTACGTGGCGATGCTCTACTCCGGGACGCACCACTGGCTGGACGTGCCGTTCCCCCCGGGCGGATCGGTCGCCGGCGTGCTGATCCTCTACACGGTGGCGGTGCGCTGCTCGGTCACCCTGACCGTCGGCGTCGGACTGTGGTCCGTCCTCGGGGTGCTGCTGGTCGACCAGCAGACGGGCGCCGGCGCGGCGGTGTTCGTGGCGGTGCCGCTGCTGATCGGGGCGTTCGTCCGGCTGCGCCAGAAGACCCGCGACGAGCTGGCCGAACGGGATCAGGCCGCGGCCCGGGAGCTGGCCGAGCAGCGCAAGCGGCACCGCGAGGCCGAGGCCGTGCTCAAGGAGCGCCAGCGCATCGCCCGGGAGCTGCACGACGTGGTGGCCCACCACATGTCGATGATCGCGATCCAGGCGGAGGCCGCGCCGTACACGGTGCCGGAGGTGCCCGACAAGATCCGCCGGGATCTGGCGGAGATCCGCGCGACCGCGCTCGAGGCGCTCACCGAGATGCGCCGCATCCTGGGCGTGCTGCGCTCGGAGGACGGCGTGGAGACCGCGCCGCAGCCGGGGCTGGACCGGCTGGACGCGCTGATGCGGTCCGCCCGCGGCGCCGGGCTGACCGTGAACAGCAGCGTCACCGGCGACCTGGCGGCCGTGCCGCAGGGCGTCGCGCTCAGCGCGTACCGCATCCTGCAGGAGGCGCTCAGCAACGTCATGCGGCACGCCCCCGGCGCCGTCGTGGACGTCGAGCTGATCCAGCAGGAGGGCATCCTGTTGATCAGCGTGATCAACGGTCCCCCCGCCCCGGGGCACCGCCCGTCGTCGCTGTCGCCGCCCGGCGAGGGGCACGGCCTGGTCGGCATGCGCGAGCGGGCCGCCATGCTGGGCGGCGGGGTGACCGCCAAACCCACCCCCGAAGGAGGCTTCGCCGTGACCGCCACGCTCCCGCTGGGGACCCGGACATGACGATCCGCGTGGTCATCGTCGACGACCAGGGCATGGTCCGCACCGGGTTCGGGGTGCTGCTCAACGCCCAGCCCGACATCGAGGTGGTCGGCGAGGCGGTCGACGGCGCGCAAGCGCTGGCGGTGGTCGCCGAGACGCGGCCCGACGTGGTCCTCATGGACGTGCGGATGCCGGTCATGGACGGCCTGGAGGCGACCCGCCGGCTGCTCAAGGACGCCGACCCAGGCGGCGCGCCTCCCCCGAAGGTGCTCATGCTCACCACCTTCGACCTCGACGACTACGTGTACGAGGCGCTGCGCGCGGGCGCGAGCGGCTTCCTGCTCAAGGACGCCTCCGCCGCCGAGCTGGCCGAGGCGGTGCGGATCATCGCGGCGGGCGACGCGCTGCTGTCCCCGTCGGTGACGCGGCGGCTGATCGCCGAGTTCGCCCGGCTGGGCGCGCCGCGCGCGCCGTCCCGGGAGCGGCTGGGCGAGCTGACCGAACGGGAGACCGAGGTGCTGACCCTCGTCGCCCGCGGGCTGTCCAACGCCGAGATCGCCGCCCGACTGGTGGTGGCCGAGCAGACCGTCAAGACGCACTTCGGCCGCATCCTCGCCAAGCTCGGCCTGCGCGACCGGCCGCAGGCCATCGTCTACGCCTACGAGGTCGGCCTGGTCCGTCCCGGCGACTAGCGTCGGCGTCACCCCCGTCAGCGTCACCCCGTCAGCGTCACCCCGTCAGCGTCACCCCCGTCATACCTGGGGACGACGCGGAAGGACGGCTCCGCCGTGTGATCCGGGCTACGGGCGGCGGCTCCTAGCTTCCTGGCCAGTGCACTCCGCTGACCAGGAAGGACACCGCCCGTGCGCAGCCCCGTCCCCCGAAGGGCCCTGGCCGTCACCGCGGCCGTGCCGGCGGTCGTCGCGACGACCGCCGGGGCCGGCCACCCTGCGCCGTACGCGGCGCCGCAGGCCGGGCCGCAGCTGTCGCCCGCCTCGCTCGACGCGCGCTACGCCGTCGTCCGCGACGACATCCGGCGGGCCTACGTCGCCGCGCGTCAACTGGGGGACGGCGACCGCGCCGAGGCGCTGCGCGCGTTCCTCGCGCCCGGACGCCGCTTCCTGGCGTTCGACGCGCGCGGCCACGGCCAGGCCGTCGAGGTCGTCGGCGACCTCGCCCGAGCCGAACGGGTGGCGGTGCTGGTGCCGGGCGCGGACGGCCGGCTGTCCAACTTCGACGATCCCAAGTGGGCGGGCGGCGGCGCCCGCGCCGTCTACCGGCAGGCGCGGCGGACGGCTCCCGGCGTACGTGTCGCGGTGGTGGCCTGGCTCGGATACTCCTCCCCCTCCACCATCAGCCCGACAGTGCTCACCCCAGGACGCGCCTCCGACGGCGCGCGCAAGCTGCACCGCTTCTTGTCGGAGCTGCACCGTGCCAACGGGCGCGCCCGTATGGCGCTGCTGTGCCACAGCTACGGCTCGGTGATATGCGGCAAGGCCGCCAGTGGTTTGCGGTCGCTGCCAGTGGACGACATCGCGCTGTACGGCAGTCCTGGCGTCACCGTCTCGTCGGTCGCGGCCATGCACACCAGGGCGCGCGTATGGGCGGGACGGGCCGACGGCGACTGGACGCGGTACGTGCCTAAGGTGCGTGTGGCCGGCCTGGGGTTCGGCCCCGACCCGGCTGCCGAGTCGTTCGGCGCGTTGCGTTTCGCCGCCGGGAAGGGTGCGCACAGCGGATACCTGCGTCCCGGATCGGTGTCACTGCGCAACCTCACCTACATCGCGCTCGGCCGCACGGCGGAGGTGACCCGTGATTGACGCACGGCGGCCCACTCTGGCGACGCGGATCGCGGCGGCGACACCGCCCGACCGCGACCGCGCGGTCGACGCCTTGCGCGCCCTGGCCATCCTCGGCGTGGTGCTCGGGCACTGGTTGGTGACCGCGTTCGTCGACACCGGCGGCGGGCGGCTGCGAGTGAACAGCCCGCTGTCGGCGATGCCGCATCTGGCGCCCGCCTCCTGGGTGTTGCAGACACTCGCGGTGTTCTTTCTCGTCGGCGGATACACGGCGGCGAAAGGACACCGCGCCGGGGAACCGTACGTGCCGTGGGTGCGTCGCCGCCTGGCGCGACTCCTACGCCCCGTGCCCGTCCTGCTGCTGGCGTGGGCGGTGGCCACCGGGGTGCTGGCATGGGCCGGACTGCCGTCCGACACACTGCGCACACTGCTGAAGCTGGTGCTGAGCCCGCTGTGGTTCCTGGGCGTGTACGGAACGCTCATCGCGCTCACCCCTATGGTGGTGGCCGTCTGGAACCGGCTCGGTGTGCGGGGCGTGCTCGCGCCCCTGACCGCGACCGCGCTTCTCGACCTCGCCCGCTTCGGGTGGGACGCTCCAGGGTGGATCGGCTGGGGCACCGTGCTGACCGGATGGCTCGTGCCGTTCTACCTGGGCGTGGCATGGGGGCACGGAGCCCTGGCGAGCGCTCGCACCGGCTGGCTCCTGCTGGGCGGGGGCGCCGCCGCGACAGGCGCGCTCATCCTGACGGCCGGGTACCCGGCGAGCATGGTCGGGGTGCCGGGCGCCGAGGTGTCCAACCTCAATCCGCCGACCCTGGCGGCCGTGGCGTTCGGCCTGGCCCAATGCGGGCTGGCACTGTTGGCCCGCGGCCCGCTCACCCGCTGCATGCGGCGGCCGCGCGTGTGGGCCGCCATCGCGCTGGCCAACCTGTCCGCCATGACGATCTTCCTGTGGCACCAGACCGCGCTGATGGCCGCCACGATGGCGACCGACCTGACCGTCGGCCCGCTGACCGGCCTGCACACCGCGCCCGACCACGCCGGATGGATCGCGGCCCGGCTGGCGTGGCTGCCGCTCTTCGCCGCCGTCCTGGCCGTCCTGTGGGCGGCCGCGCACCGCTTCGAACGGCCCCGACAGCGGTGAGCCGCGGTCGCCGCGGAATGTGACTCTTGTCGCTCCGGGACGTCTCGAAGACGCCACCGTGTGTGACTCCCGCGTCTGTTCCCGCAAGTCGAAGCACAGGTGAGCGCGGAACTTCGCCTGGTTGGTGGCACCCTTGGGGACGTGGAAAGCACGAACGAGGCCGCTCTCAGGGAACAGACCACGCAGCGCTTGGAAAAGGCCATGGGCTCCTTCGGGACCGCCGCCCTGGCCAGGATGGAGCAACAGCTTCCCTGGTTCCGGCGCATGCCGCCCGAGCAGCGCTCCTGGATCGGGCTGGTCGCCCAGGCGGGCATCGCCGCGTTCGTGGAGTGGTTCAAGAACGCCGAGAAGACCCGTCCCGCCATCGCCGGAGAGGTGTTCGGCACCGCCCCGCGCGACCTGATGCGCTCCATCAAGCTGCAGCACACCATCGACATGATCCGCGTCATCATCGACGTGGTGGAGACGCGGCTGGACGAACTCGCCGCGCCCGGCGGCGAAGCGCAGCTGCGCGAGGCGATCCTCCGCTACACGCGCGACGTCGCGTTCGGCGCCGCCCAGGTGTACGCGCGCGCCGCCGAGACCCGCGCCGCCTGGGACGCCCGGCTGGAGGCGCTCGTGGTGAACGCGGTGCTGCGCGGCGAGGTCGACGACGGCATGCACTCGTGGGCCGCCGCGCTCGGCTGGACGTCCAAGCCCGTCACCGTCGTCGCCGGGTACACCCCCGAGGACGAGGAGCCCGAGGTCACCATCGACCAGATGCAGCTGGCCGCGCGCCGCGCCCGGGTGGACGTGCTCGCCGGGGTGCAGGGCCGCCGCGTCATCGTCATCGTCGGCGGGGACGTCGACCCGCTGGAGGCGTCGCGCCACATCGCGGCCAAGTGCGGCCCCGGCCCCGTCGTGGTCGGCCCGCAGGTCGACGACCTGTACGGCTCCACCGTCTCGGCCCGCGCCGCGCTGGCGGGGCTGCGCGCCGCCGCCGGATGGCCGGACGCGCCGCGCCCCGTCCTGGCCGCCGAGCTGCTGCCCGAACGCGCGCTCGACGGCGACGAGGAGGCCCGCCGGTATCTGGTGGAGCAGGTCTACAACCCGATGTGCGCCGCGGGCGCGCCGCTGCTGGACACCCTCACCACCTACCTGGAACAGGGCTCGTCGCTGGAGGCCACGGCGCGGCTGCTGTTCGTCCACCCGAACACCGTCCGCTACCGGCTGCGCCGCGTCGCCGAGCTGACCGGGCTGGTGCCGACGGACGGCCGCAACGCGTTCACGCTGCGGATCGCGCTGGTGCTCGGACGCTTCAGCGAACGCGATCCGCGGCCGTAGCCGCGCGGCCGGCCCTCCCCGCTCCCCCGCCTTGTAGAGGTCGTACAAAGGCCCCCGTCGAAAGTTCGTGCCGATCGGCATCACCACCGCAGATGCGCAGAGGGGAAGCTGGGGCCTGTGATTCTCCTCGCCTCGCCCGGTCAGGGCGCCCAGACACCAGGATTTTTGAGCCCGTGGCTTGAGGTGCCCGGTGTCGCCGACCGCCTGACATGGTGGTCCGCGGTCACCGGGCTGGACCTGATCCGATACGGGACCACCGCCGACGCCGAGGAGATCCGCGACACCGCCGTGGCGCAGCCGCTGCTGGTCGCGGCGGCGCTCGCCGCGTTCCAGACCCTCTACGAGGGCGACGAGCGGCCGGACGCGGTGGCCGGACACAGCGTCGGCGAGCTTGCCGCCGCCGCCGTTTCGGGGGTGCTGACGCCCGAGACGGCGCTGGTGCTGGTGCGCGAACGAGGCCGCGCGATGGCCGAGGCCGCCGCCGTCACCGAGACCGGCATGACCGCCGTGCTCGGCGGCGACCCCGACGAGGTGCTGGCCGTCATCGAGAAGCACGGCCTGACCCCGGCCAACGTCAACGGCGCCGGCCAGGTCGTCGCGGCCGGGACGATGGACCGCCTGGCCGCGCTCAAGGAGGACCCGCCGCCGAAGGCGCGGCTGCGTCCGCTGTCGGTGGCGGGCGCGTTCCACACCGAGCACATGGCGCCGGCCGTCGACGCGCTGCGCCGCCTGGCGCCCGGCGTGCCGGTCCGCGACCCGGAGATCACGCTGCTGTCCAACCGGGACGGCGCGGTCGTGCGCGACGGACGCGAGTACCTCGACCGGCTGGTCGCCCAGGTCAGCGCCCCCGTCCGCTGGGACCGCTGCATGGCGACCATGCGGGAGCTGGGCGTCAGCGCGATCATCGAGCTGCCGCCCGCCGGCACGCTCGTGGGGATCGCCAAGCGCGAGCTGAAGGGACTGGACCTGTTGGCCCTCAAGACCCCCGAGGACCTCGACAAGGCCCGCGAGCTGATCAAGGCGCACGCGTCATGACGGCCGCGTACGAAGCGCCCGCGCTGCGCCTGTCCCAGGGCTCGCCCGGCGCCCGCATCCTCGCGTTCGGCGACTACCAGCCCGCCAAGGTCGTCACCAACGACGACCTGGCCAAGATCGTCGACACCAGCGACGAGTGGATCCGCAGCCGCGTCGGCATCGCCGAACGCCGCATCGCCGGCCCCGAGGAGACCGTCGGCGACATGGCCGTGCAGGCCGGCGGCAAGGCCCTGGCGGCCAGCGGCCTGTCCCCCGAGGACATCGACCTGGTGATCGTGGCGACCTGCTCGGTCGAGACGACCATCCCCAACCAGGCCGCCAGCGTCGCGCACCGGCTCGGCGTCAAGGCCCCCGCCGCGTTCGACCTCAACGCGGCCTGCGCCGGCTTCTGCTACGCGCTGGAGACCGCCGCCTCGGCCGTGCGCGCCGGCAGCGCCCGCAACGCGCTGGTCATCGGCGCGGAGAAGATGAGCAACTGGATCGACTGGAACGACCGGTCGACCTGCATCATCTTCGCCGACGGCGCGGGCGCGGCGGTCGTCACCGGCGCCGCCGAGCCCGGCGTGGGCCCGGTGGTGTGGGGCAGCGCCGGGGAGCTCGCCGACAAGATCACCGTGGCGGACCGGCGCTCGTTCATCAAGCAGGAGGGCCAGGCGGTGTTCCGCTGGGCCACCACCGCGGTCGCGCCCGTCGCGCTGGAGGCGTGCGAGCGCGCCGGGATCGCCCCCGATCAGCTGGCGGCCGTTGTGCCCCACCAGGCCAACCTGCGTATCGTCGATGCGATCGCGCGGCGGCTCAAGGCGGTCAACGCCGTGGTGGCCGACGACATCGTCCACTCCGGCAACACCTCGGCGGCGTCCATCCCCATGGCGCTGTCGCGCATGATCGAACGCGGCGACGTGCCGTCCGGCGCCCCGGCCCTGCTGGTCGGGTTCGGCGCCGGGCTGTCCTACGCCGCCCAAGTCATCCACCTTCCCTGACGTACGCGGGGCCCACCCGACGACGATCCGACCACGAAGGAGAGCACACACATGGCAGTCGCCACCGAGCAGGAGATCCTGGACGGCCTCGCCGAGATCATCGACGAGATCGTGGGGATCGACAAGTCCGAGGTGACCCCCGAGAAGAGCTTCGTCGACGACCTGGACATCGACTCGCTGTCGATGGTGGAGATCGCGGTGGCCGCCCAGGACAAGTTCGGCGTCGAGATCCCCGACGACAAGCTCAAGGACCTCAAGACGGTCAAGGACGTCATCGTCTACGTCCAGAACCTGCAGCAGTAAGGCCGTCCGCGGCGAGCGGCGCGGCGCGCATCCGGCCCGGGCGCCCGGCCCGAGCATCATCCGGCCCGGGGATGCGATGCCGCGCCGCCGACCGCTTCTCGCCGTGGAGCCGTCCGCCTCCCCCCGTTCGCTAGGAGCACTCACATGAGCACAAACCAGACCAAAGTCGTGGTGACCGGGCTCGGGGCCACCACCCCGCTCGGCGGCGACGTGCCGTCGACCTGGTCCGCGCTGCTCGCCGGCGAATCCGGGGTGCGCAAGCTGGACTGGGAGAACGTGGACCGGCTGCCCGTCCGGTTCGCCGCGCAGCTGGCCGTGGAGCCCTCCGAGCTGATCCCCAAGGCCCAGCTGCGCCGCCTCGACCGCTGCCAGGCCATCGCGCTGATCGCCGCGCGCGAGGCGTGGAAGGACGCCGGGTTCGCCCCGCCCGTCAAGCGCAAGGGCGGCAAGGGCGGCGACGACGGCCCCAAGGACGGCTTCCAGGTCGACGGCGAGCGGCTCGGCGTGGTCGTCTCCAGCGGCATCGGCGGGCTGCACACCGCCCTCAACAGCTACGACACCTTCCGGGAGAAGGGCTGGCAGCGGGTCACCCCGTTCACCGTGCCGATGCTGATGCCCAACGGCTCCTCCGGCCACATCAGCATCGAGTTCGGCGCGACGGCCGGGTCCCACACCCTGGTCAGCGCGTGCGCGTCCAGCGCCGAGGCGATCGGCTACGCCATCGACATGATCCGCACCGGCCGGGCCGACGTGGTGATCTGCGGCGGCACCGAGGCGTGCATCCACCCGCTGCAGATGGCCTCGTTCGGCGTGATGCGGGCGCTGTCCACCCGCAACGACGAGCCGGAGCGCGCCTCCCGGCCCTACGACAAGAACCGCGACGGCTTCGTGCTCGGCGAGGGCGCGGCCATGATGATCCTGGAGTCGGAGGAGCACGCCCGGGCCCGCGGGGCCCGCGTGCACGCGATCGCCGCCGGCTGCGGCTACTCCGCGGACGCCTACGACATCGTGCTGCCGGACCCGTCCGGCGAGGGGCAGGCCAAGGCGATGCGCCGGGCGCTGGCGGACGCGGGCCTGACGCCGGAGGACATCGTGCACATCAACGCGCACGCCACCTCCACCCCGGCCGGCGACATCGCCGAGCTGACCTCCATCAAGGCCGCGCTCGGCGAGGAGGCGGCGCGGAAGCTGTGCATCACCGCCACCAAGTCGATGACCGGGCACCTGCTGGGCGGCGCCGGCGCGCTGGAGTCGGTCATCACGATCCTGTCGCTGCGCGAGGGCCTGGTCCCGGCCGTCGCCAACCTGGAGGACCTGGACGACGAGGTGGACCTGGACATCGTTCGGGGCGAGCCGCGCAAGCTGCCGGACGGTCCGATCGCCGCGCTCAACAACTCGTTCGGCTTCGGCGGCCACAACGTGTCGGTCGCCTTCCAGCGCGCCGTCTGACGATCCGCTTCCGCGGGCCCGCCCCGTCGGTGTGACACAAGGAGCTTACGGACGTGACTGTGCTCGACAACCGGGTCGTGGACCCGGCAGCCACCTCAGACAAACAGGAGGCCGACCCGCGGGACCCGCGGACCCGGCTCGAGGCGTTCTTCGACGCGGGCTCCTTCCGTCCGCTCGGCGGCCGCGCGGAGGCCGGCGACGACAGCGGCGTCCTGGCCGGGCAGGGGCGGGTCGACGGGGTGCCGGTGGTGGCGTTCGCCTCCGACCCGCGCCTCATGGGCGGCGCCATGGGCGCCGCCACCTGCGAGGTCATTGTGGCCGCCTACGACCTGGCCGTCCGGGAGCGGATCCCGATCGTCGGGCTGTGGCACTCCGGCGGGGCCCGCCTGGCCGACGGCGTCGAGTCGCTGCACGCGATCGGCACCGTGTTCGCGGCGATGACCCACGCGTCCGGCGTGATCCCGCAGATCTCGGTGGTGCTCGGCGCCGCCGCCGGGGGCGCCGCCTACGGGCCCGCGCTCACCGACATCGTCGTCATGTCCGAGGGCGGCAAGATCTTCGTGACCGGTCCGGACGTGGTCCGGTCGGTCACCGGCGAGGACGTCGACATGGCCTCGCTCGGCGGCCCCGAGCCGCACTCGCGCAAGTCCGGCGTGGTGCACGTGGTCGCCAAGGACGACACCGAGGCGATCGCGCAGGGCCGCAAGCTCGCCGTGCTGCTCGGCCACCAGGGCCGCATCCGCCCGGACGACGTCGAGGAGCGCGACTTCTCCGGCGTGCTGCCCGACAACCCCCGCCGGGCCTACAGCGTGCAGCCCCTGGTGCAGGGCGTGCTCGACGACGTGGACGCGGCGGTCGAGCTGCACCCCAAGTGGGCGCCCAACATCGTCACCACGCTCGGCCGCCTCGGCGGCCGCACCGTCGGCGTCATCGCCAACAACCCGCTGCGGCTCGGCGGCTGCCTGGACGCCGCGTCCGCCGAGAAGGCCGCCCGGTTCGTCCGCATGTGCGACGCGTTCGGGGTGCCGCTGGTGGTGCTGGTGGACGTGCCCGGCTACCTGCCGGGCGTCGGCCAGGAGCACGGCGGAGTGGTGCGCCGCGGCGCCAAGCTGCTGCACGCGTTCGCCGAGGCCACGGTGCCGCGGGTCACCCTGGTGACCCGCAAGGCGTACGGCGGCGCGTACATCGCGATGAACTCGCGTTCGCTGGGCGCGACCCGCGTGTTCGCCTGGCCCACCGCCGAGATCGCCGTCATGGGCGCCGTCGCGGCCGTGCGCATCCTGCACCGCCGCAAGCTGGCCGCCGTGCCCGAGGAGGAGCGCCCGGCCCTGGAGGCCAAGCTGGCCGAAGAGCACGAGCGGATCGCCGGCGGTCTGGACCGCGCCCGCGAGCTCGGCGTCGTCGACGAGGTCATCACGCCGACGACCACCCGCGGGGCGCTGGCCCGCGCCATCGCCGAGGCGACCCCGGCGCGCGGCGCCCACGGCAACATCCCGCTCTGACGCGGCTCGTCCCGATGGCCCGGCCCCTGGCCGGGCCATCGGCGTGTCCGGGCCCCTGGCCGGGCCATCGGCGTGTCCGGGGCCGTGCACCTGAGACCGTGTGCCCAGGTGTGCGGCCCGGGCGGTGCCGCCCGGAGCCCCGTCGAGGACGTCGGGGAACGGGGCCGCCGTGCCCGTCCCCGACGGAAGACTGGCCGGAAAGAGCGACGCGCGGCTGCTCCCGTGGTCGGAGCGGGCCGCGCGTCGGGAAGACGATGCCCGGCGTGTGGGGTCACACGGCGGCGTGGAGCCAGCGGACGGGCGCGCCGTCGCCCGCGCGCCGGAAGGGCTCCAGCTCGTTGTCCCAGGGGGTGCCGAGCAGGCGCTCCAGCTCGTGTTCGAGCGTGGTCTTGCCGACGGCGGCGTTGGCCATGACGGCGCGCAGCCGGTCCTCCGGGATCATGATGTCGCCGTTGGCTCCGATCACGGCCGTGAACACTCCGAGGGACGGGGTGAAGCTGTAGCGGACGCCGTCGCACCCGGGCGTGGCGTCCTCGGTGACCTCGAATCGCAGCAGCTTCCAGTTGCGCAGGGCGGACGTGATCGCCGCCGCGGTGCCGGGCCGACCCTCCCAATGGAGTTCGGCGCGCAGCGTCCCCGGGGCGGCTGCCTGGTCGGCCCATTCCAGAGAAACGGGCACGCCGAGAACGCCTGCGACGGCCCACTCGATGTGCGGGCTGAGCGCAGGCGGCGCGGAGTGGACGTAGAAAACGCCACGTGCGGTCACCGGACCTCCTGGATCTGTACCGAGGCTCGTCTTCCCCTACGGCCTCGTAAGCCCCAGGACGCGTTCCGCGTCAATCATTCTGCATCATCGACACCCGAGACACCACTGCGTGACCGCGGTTTGCCGAAGCGATGCGCCCGCGCGGCCGGGACGCGCAAGCGCCGCGACAGCGGACGAATCGGTCGCCCGCGCGGGGCGCCGTCGGGAGGCGGGCGGCGGACGGCGGCCAGCGCCGCGGCGGCGGTCACCAGCACGGCGAGGCGGCCCGTGTAATCGCCGTAGCGGTCGTACGGGGTGCGGGCCGCGGCGGGCGGCACCCGCAGCGCGACGACGACGGCGCCGCGGCGGTCGGTGTCCAGCCAGGCGAGCCGCCTGCCCTGCGCGTCGAAGGCGGCGGAGACGCCGGTGAGGGCGGTCTGCACGGCGGGACGCCCGGTCTCGGCGGCGCGGACGGCGGCGAGCGCGGCGTGCTGCGGCGGCGCCCAGCTGCCCTGGAAGGTCGAGGTGGACGACTGGTAGACCACGATCTGGGCGCCGCGCCGCACCACGGCGCGGCCGAGGTCGGGGAAGGCGGACTCGAAGCAGATCAACGGCCCGACGGTCGCCCCGCCGGCGCGCAGGACGGCGGTGCCGGTGCCGGGGACGCGGTCCTCGCCCGCGGCCCGGCTGACCCGGGTCAGCCAGCCGAACACCGGGCGCAGCGGAATGTACTCGCCGAACGGCACGAGCCGCGTCTTGACGTACCGGCCCTCGGGTCCATCGCGTCCGATGAGGACCGTGCTCTTGGAGATGCGGCCGGAGGCGTCGCGCGCGTCCTCGTTCACCAGCAGGTCGCCGCGCGCGGCCAGGGCGGTGAGGCGGGCGGCGACGTCGGGCCGCCGGGCCAGGTCGAAGCCGACGCTGCTCTCCCCCCAGACGATCAGGTCGACCGGCGGCAGCCCGGCGGTGATGCGCTCGCCCGCCGCCAGCCGCGGCCCGGGCCGGTGGACGACCCCGGGCTGCACCAGCGCGACGCGGACGGTGCGCTCGGCGGGCGGAGCGGACCGGAGCGCGAACACCACGGGACCGGCCAGCCCGATCGCCACGGCGGTGGCGAGCAGAGCCGCGCGGGCGCGCGGCAGCAGCAGGGCGAGCGCCACGGCCGTGTTGACGGCGACGAGCGCGAACGACACCAGCCAGACGCCGCCGACCGCCGCCAGGGCCAGCACCGTCGGGTGCCGCCACTGGGACGCGCCCAGCAGCGCCCACGGGCCGCCCAGGCGCGGCCAGGACCGCACCAGTTCGATGACCAGCCAGACGCTGGGCACCACGATCAGTGCCAGGACGGGATGCCCGGGCACGAGCCGTTTGATCGCGACTCCCCATCCCGCCCACATCGCGCCGAACGCCAGTGCGACGAGCAGCAGCCCCGGGCCGATGTTGGGGAGCGTCCAGTAGAGCGCGGCGATCAAGAAGCCGGCGCCGAACCACCAGCCGCGCAGCGCCGCCTCCCGCACGGTCGGAGCCCGGCTCATCAGCGCGATCCCCGGGACGAGCACCACCCACGCCAGCCAGCTCAGGTCGGCCCGGGGGAAGACGACCAGCGTCACCGCCCCTGCGAGGAGGGCGGCCGCGCGGGGTCGCGTCGCCCACGTCGGCATCCGGCGGCGCGGTGCCTCGGAGCTCCGCCGGGGACGGGTCTGCCGACGTCCGATCACTCCTCCAGTAAGGCACTCCCGCGGGGTGAACGCCACTCCGTCAGATTTCAGTGACAGAAAGTGCTCGCTACGGCACACTCGGTTAAATGTTCGACCAAGATTCCTGCCTCGAACGTCTGCTCGCCCGGCACGACGACGCCGTCGTGGTCGAGGCGGTGCCGGGACGCCCCGCCCTGATCCGGCGCGACCAGCTGCTCGTCGCGCCCCAGGACGCCCCCGTCGTGGCGGATCTCATCCGCCGCTGGCACGACTCCGGCGAGGACGACCACGGTGTCCACCGCATGCGCCTGCGTCCGGCGGCGCGCGTGGACGTGTGCGAGCTGGCGTCCCAGGTGGCCGGCGACCGCCGCCACCGGGAGCTGGCCGTCGCCCCCAACCACCTGGTGCAGGGCCAGCCGATGTGGTGGTCGGGTCCCGCCGACCTGCCCCGGGTCGCGGCCCCTGTCCCCGCTCCCAGTCCGCGTCTCGCCGCGCGGGAGACGACGGTGGCCGTGCTCGACACCGGCCTGTCCCCTCACCCCTGGTACGAGACGACCGACTGGTACGCCGAGCACGGCGACGACGCGGCCGAGGTGCTCGACGCCGACCTGGACTGCGAACTGGACGCGCAGGCGGGGCACGGCACGTTCATCGCGGGCGTGGTGCTGCAGCACGCGCCGTCGGCCCGCATCCGCGCGATGCGGGTGCTGGGCGGCGACGGCATAGGCGACGAGCTGGACGTGGTGCGGGCGCTGGCCCGGCTGGCCGCGTGGGGCGGCGCCGACGTGGTGAACCTGTCGCTGGGGTGCCACACCTACGACGACCGCCCCTCCCCCGTGGTGTCGCGCGCGCTGGCGCGGTTGCGGTCGTCGCGGCGCCGCCCCGTGGTGGTGGCGTGCGCGGGCAACACCGGCGGCGACCGGCCGTTCTGGCCCGCCGCGATGAAATCGGTGATCTCGGTGGCCGCCCTCGACACCCGGCGGGGCCGCGCCGACCGCGCCTGGTTCTCCAACTACGGCTGGTGGGTGGACGCGTGCGCGCCCGGTGTGGACGTCGCCAGCTGCTTCGTCCGGTTCGGCGAGTTCGACGGCTACGCGACGTGGAGCGGGACGTCGTTCGCCGCCCCCGCCGTGGCCGGGATGATCGCCGATCTGGCCGCCCAGGAGGACGTGTCGGCGGCCGAGGCGGCGGAGCGCGTGCTGAGCCCGGCGGACGCCCGCACCCTTCCCGACCTCGGCGTGGTCGTCATGCCGCAATCACGGGACGAGGTCCAGCGTGAGCCCGTCGGCGTCTAGGGGAGCGTCGGCGCCGCCCGAGCCGTCCGTGCCGTTGGCACCGTCCCGAGCGGCGGACGCCGCGTCGAGCGAGGAGCTCGTGAGACGGGCCTGTGACGGCGACGGCGACGCTTGGGCGGCGCTGACCCGGCGCTACACCGGCATGCTGTGGGCCATCGCCCGCTCCCACGGCCTGTCCCGGCCCGACGCCGCCGACGTGGTGCAGACCGTGTGGCTGCGCCTCGTCGAGCGTCTGAGCGGGTTGCGGGACCCGGGGCGGGTGGGCGCGTGGCTCGCCGTCACCACCGCCCGGGAGGCCGAACGCGCGCGGCTGCGGGCGGCGCAGTGGCCGCCCGCAGCGGCCGAGCGGCGGCAGCCCGCGGTCGAGCGTTCACCGGAGCGCGTCTACGGCACCCGGGAACGCCTCGGACGCGTCGCGAGGGCGCTGGAGGAACTGCCGGAACGATGCAGGCGGCTGCTGCGGCTGTTCGCCGCGTCCCCCAGCTACGCGGACGCGGCGGCGGCCCTCGGCATCCCCGTGGGCAGCGTCGGCCCCACCCGGGCGCGCTGCCTGTCCGCCCTGCGCCGCCGTCTGGGAGACGACTTCTGACGGGATGAACGAACAGGAGATTCTGACGGCGGTGCGGGCGGTGTTCGACGCCGTCGACCCGACTCCGCCGGACGTGCTGGCGGGGGCGCGGGCCGCGTTCCGATGGCGCGACCCCGGCGCCGCGCTGCTGGAGCTCGTCGGCGACGCCCTCCCGGAACGGACGGGGCTGCGCCGCGGCGGCGGGCCGCGCCTGCTCAGCTTCACGGGCGGCGACGTGAGCGTGCAGATCGAGGTGGCGGAGGAGACCGGCGGCCGCCGCGTCGTCGGCCGCCTCCTGCCTCCCGCCGCCGCCTCGGTGCGCGTGCGGCATCCGGGCGGCGAGCTGCCGTCCCGGACCGACGCGGCGGGGCAGTTCGTGGTCGACGGCGTGCCCGGCGGTCCGGTCAGCCTGCTGTTCCGGCTGCCCGACGGCGTCAGCGTCGTCACCAGCTGGGTGCGCCTGTGACCGACCTGCTGCGGCTGGCGGCGTCGGAGCCCGAACGCGCCTATGCGACGGCGCTGGCGGCCCTGCAGACGCAGCGCGACGCGGCGGCCCGTGTCACGGCGCTGCGGGCCGCCGCGCTCGCCGCCAAGGAGCTGGGGCGTCTGAACGAGGGGATCGAACTCCTCACCACGGCGTTGGAGACGGCCGCGGGCCTGCCCTACCAGGAGGCCCAGGTGCGGATGACGCTCGTGGGCCTGCTGGCCGCGCGCGGGGATCTGGCGGGGGCCCTCGCCGCCGCCGACCGCGCCGAGCCGCTCCTGCGGGGAGCCGACGCCGCGCGCCTCACCGCCAACCGGGCCTGCGCGCTGGCCAGGGCGGGCCGTCTCGACGAGGCGCTCGCCGCCATCCCGCGGCTGCGCTCGGGCGAGGACCCCGCCGCGCTGGCCGGGTTGCTGACCAACCTGGGCCTGGCCCGCGCGCTGAGAGGCGACCTGGGGCCCGCGGAGTCCGCGCTCACCGAAGCCGTGGAGGTCGCGGAGCGGGCCGGGCTGCGGCACCAGGCGGCGATGGCCCGGGGCAATCTGGCGTTCGTGGCGTCCCGCAAGGGCGACGTGCCGCTGGCCCTGCGCCTGTACGAGGTCGCCGAGGCCGACCTGACGGGCGAGCGGCTGGCCCAGGTGCGCCTCGACCGGGCCGAGACGCTGATCACCGCGGGTCTGCCCGGCGAGGCCCGACCGCTGCTGGAGCAGACCCTCGCCGACGCGGCGCGGCGCGGCTACGCCTGCGACGCCGCGGACGGGCTGCTGCTGCTCGCCCACGCCGAGCTGGCCGACGGGGACCCCGAACGGGCGGCCGCCACCGCCGAACGGGCCCGGGCCGCGTTCGCCGCCCAGGAGCGCCCCGGGTGGACGCTGGCCGCCGAGGCCCTCCTGCTGCGGGCGCGCTGGGCGGGCGGCGACCGTTCGCCGGTGTTCCTGCGCACGGCGACCGCCACCGCCGAGCGCCTGGCGCGGGGCGGCTGGGCGGAGGCGGCCGCCGAGGCGTGGATCATCGCGGCGCGCCTGTCCCTGGAACTGGGCCGCCCGGTCCGCGCCCTGCCCGCGGAGGTGGAACGGGCGCGCCGCCGCGGCCCGGCGGCGCTGCGCGCGGCCGCCTGGCACGCCACCGCGCTGGACCGCTGGGCGCGCGGGGACCGCCGCGGCACGGTCGCGGCGGTGTGGGCCGGCCTGCGGGTGGTCGCCGAGCACGCCGAGATCATGAGCGTGCTGGACCTGCGGTCGCACGCGGCCGGGCTCGGCGACGAGCTGGCCGGGTTCGCGCTGCGGCTGGCGCGTTCCGCGCGCGAGACGCTGCTCGCCGAGGAGCGGCGCCGGGCCGTGGCGCGGCGCCCCGTCGCGGTGCGTCCGCCGCGCGACCCGTCCCGCGCCGCCGCGCTCGCCGAGCTGCGCGCCGCCAGCGCCGCCCACGCCGCGGCCACGGCGGACGGCGCTCTCGCCCCCGCCGACCTGGCCGCGTCCGCCGAACGGCTCGCCCGGCTGGAGCGGGCCGTGCAGACGGCGACCCGGGCCCGGGCCGCCGCGGCGCGGGTGCCGCCCTGGGATCCGGCGGACGTCCCGCTGGCGCTGATGCGGCTCCCCGACGCTCTCGGCGACCGCGCGCTGCTGGAGCTGGTGCGGATCGGCGACGACCTGCACGCCGTGACCGTCGCCGGCGGACGGTGCCGCCGCCTGCGCCTCGGCCCCTACCGGGCGGTGGAGCGGGACGTGCACCTGGTGCGGTTCGCCCTGCGGAGCCTGGTGATGGCCGACGGCCTCGACGAGGCGGCCTGGGCGGGCCTGACGCAGGCGGCGAGACGCGTCCAGGCCGCCGTTCTGGAGCCGCCCGCCGACGCGCTGGGCGACCGGGAGCTGGTCATCGCGCCCACGGGAGCGCTGCACGGGCTCCCCTGGCGGGCGCTTCCCCTGCTGGCGGCTCGGCCGTTCACCGTGGTGCCGTCCGCCGCGGCCTGGCTGCGCGCCCACGAGGCGTCCAGGCCGCGCGCGGGCCGGGTCGTCCTGGTCTCGGGGCCCAGGCTGGAGCACGCCGCGGGAGAGGTGCTGGCGCTGGCCGAGCTCCACCCCGACGCGACCGTGCTGACCGGGTCCGCGGCGCGCGTCGACGACGTCCGCCGTGCCCTGGACGGCGCCGCCATGACACACCTGGCGGCGCACGGATACGTGCGGCGGGGCAACGCCCTGCTGTCCCATCTGGAACTGGCCGACGGCCCGCTGATGGGCTACGACCTGCAGGACCTCGAGCGTCCCCCCGCCACGATCGTCCTGTCGGGGTGCGACACCGGGCGGTCGGAGGCCGGGGACGCGGTGACCGGGCTGGCCGGGGTGCTGCTCGGCGCCGGCACGGCCACCGTGATCGCCAGCGTCGCCCCCGTCGGGGACCGCGCCGCCCGCGACGCGATGATCGACTTCCACGTGCGGCTGGCCCGGGGCGTCCCGCCGGCGGCGGCGCTCGCCGCCGTCCCCCGCACCCCCGGCATCACCGGCTTCCAGTGCTTCGGCGCCGGGTGAGCGGCAGGGCGCGGGGGCGGGTCACGGCTCCCCGGTCACGGCTCCCTTGTCACAGCTCCCTGGTCACAGCTCCCTGGTCACAGCTCCCTGGTCACAGCTCCCTGGTCACAGCTCCCTGGTCACGAGGTCCCGGTCACAGCTCCCCGGTCGCGACGGGGTTGGTCGGATCGCTGATCCAGTTGGACCAGGAGCCGACGTACAGGGCGGCGGGGATGCCGGCCACGGTCAACGCCAGCACCTCGTGGGCGGCGGTCACCCCGGAGCCGCAGTAGACGCCGACGTCCACCGCGTCCGTCGCGCCGAGCTTGCCGAAACGGTCGCGCAGCACCGCGGGCGGCAGGAAACGGCCGTCCACGCCCACGTTGCCGGTGGTGGGCGCGCTCACCGCCCCGGGGATGTGCCCGGCGACGGGGTCCACCGGCTCGTTCTCGCCCCGGTAGCGCTCGGCGGAGCGGGCGTCGAGCAGCACGCCGGTCTTGGCGAGCGCGGCGGCGCCGTCGGCGTCCAGCAGGGGCATGCCGCCGGGCCGGGCCACGAAGTCACCGGGCCGGACGTCGGGCACGTCGGTGCTCACCGGAAGGCCCGCGTTCACCCACGCGTGGTACCCGCCGTCCAGGACGCGCACGCGGGTGTGGCCGAAGTAGCGCAGGGTCCACCAGGCGCGCCCGGCGGCGGTGGAGTCGGCGTCGTCGTAGACCACCACGGTGCGGTCCGCGGACACGCCGGCGCGCCGCATCGCGTCCTGGAAGTCCCGCGGCGACGGCAGCGGGTGGCGGCCCTGCGGCCCCGGCGGCGCGGCCAGGTCGTGGTCCAGGTCGACGAAGACCGCGCCGGGCAGATGGCCCCGCTCGTAGGCGGCGCGGCCGGGCGGGCCGCCCAGCCGCCAGCGCACGTCCAGCAGCGTCGGGGGGTCGCGGCGCAGGAGCCGCTCGAGGTCGGTGACGTCGATGAGAGGCTGCACATCGCCAGTTTGACCGTGCTTGCCCGACTTTGACAGTGGAGTGTCCACGTTCCTCACCCTCGGTGAACGGCCAGCAGCGGGACCAGCTGCTCGGCGGGCAGCAGCGAGCCGTGCATGCCGACCAGCCGGGACGGCACGGGCTCGGCCCGGCTCGCGATGATCGCCAGGTCGCCGTCGGGGACGGCGACGACGTCGCCGACGCGCGGCAGGACCGCCGGATCCACCGGCCCGAACCAGCCCGCGTCCACGGCCTCCTCGCGGCTGAGCACCCACGCCTTGCCGCCCAGCGTCTCCCGCCAGGCCGCCAGGACGTCGCCGGCGGCGCCCGGCTCGGCGTACACGTGCCGCGCCCGCGCCTCGCCGCCCAGCCGCGCCACGCCCGCGCGCAGCGCCGGCATCTCGTCGACGTCGACGCGCTCGGACGGATTGATCATGCCGTGGTCGGCGGTGACGTACAGGGACGCGCCGGGCGGCAGCGCCTCGGCCAGGCGCTCGGCCAGCAGGTCGACGAACCGCAGCTGGTGGCGCCAGTGCGGCGAGCCCGCGCCGAACACGTGGCCGGTGGAGTCCAGGTCGGGGTGGTAGACGGTGACGTACGCCCGGTCGGCGCGCAGGGCGTTCTCGGCCTGGGCGACGAGCTGGCCGAGGGTGTCGGCGGCCAGGTAGTCGGCGCCGCGCGCCGTGGCCAGGCTCAGGCCGCTGCCGCGGTAGGCGCCGGAGGCGACGTAGGACACGGACACGCCCGCCGCCGCGGCCCGCTCGTAGGCGGTCGGCCGGGGCTGCACCACCACCGGATCGGCGTCCTCGACGCGCCACTTGAGGCACTGCAGCAGCCCGTTCACGCCCGGCACGGCGAACGCGATGCCGACCAGCCCGTGCGCGCCGGGCGGCAGCCCGGTGCCCAGGGACGCCAGGCTGGTGGCGGTGGTGGCCGGGAACCCGGCGGTCAGGGAGCGCCCCTCGGGGATCAGCGAGCCGAGGAACGGCGCGTCCTGCGCGTGCTCGCGCAGCAGCTCCCAGCCGAGCCCGTCGACCAGCAGGACGCAGACGCGGGGGCGCTCCGGAAGGCCCAGCACGTTGGCGGCGCCGGGGACGCCCAGCGCCGCCAACGCCGACGTGGGCAGATCGGCCAGCGCCCCGGAGCCGTAGCGCGGCGCCGCCGGCAGCCCGGCGGTCACGGCGCGCTCCCGCGGCCCGGGCCGCGCGTCGGTGTCCCGCTCATCGTCCCGTTCATCGTCCCGTTCATCGTCCCGCTCATCGGGCGGAGGCGCGGGCGGTGGCCGCGGACAGGGCCTCGGCGAAGGCCAGCACCTGCGCGACCGCGTCCGCGCCGTCGGCGGCCTCGCTGACCCGCAGCGACAGGTCGTCGGCGGTGACGCTGCCGGTGTAGCCGTGGTCGGCCTCGCAGTTCTCGTCGCCGCAGGTCGCCGGCTCCAGGTCGACGTGGGAGATCGCGCCCCAGCCGATCGTGAGCACGACCTCCGAGGGCGGCATGCCCGGGACGTAGGACGCCGGGTCGGGCACCACGCGCGTCACCGCGAGCGACTGCACCCGGTCGAGCCGGACGGCCTCGGTGGTGGTGGAGGCGTGCGGCCGGGGGTTGCCCTCGCCGGGCGGGTGCTCGTCGGTGTGGCAGACCAGCAGGCGGGTCGGCGACAGGACCAGCACGGTCACGTGCCGCCGCATCTCCATCGCGGGATCGAAGGTCGCCTCATGGTGCACCACGAAGGCGTCCACCTGCTCGGCGCCGATGGCCGACTCGACCGCGTCCGCCACGAGGGCCGGGTAGTAGCCGCTGCGTTCGATCGCCGTGCGCAGCCCATGCGCCGTCGCTCGGGTGTCCCTCATGCCCCCATCCTGCCCTGTCGCGTCGCACCTCGCACGCCGATGCCGCCGCCGGGGTCGCCGCGCGCGGGCCGGGTAGGGGTGGAGCATGAGCACGACCGATCCGCCGCCGGTGCCGCCGCCGAAGCCGCCGCCGCGGCCTCCGCAGCCGGTCCCCGAGCCCGAGCCCGAACCGATTCCGCCCATTCCGGAGCCGGACCCGGTGCCGCCCGAACCGGGACCGTCGCCTTACCCGGAGTAGTCGCCTTACCCGGAGTAGTCGGCGGCCGCGCCGCCGGCGCGCCCTAGCGCAGGCGCCGGGGCGCCAGTTCCTGGCGGGGGCCGGGCGGACGGTGCAGGCGCAGCGACGCGCGCCGCACGGAGACCCCGGAGGCGTCCGCGAGGACGGGGTCGAGTTCCAGCCGGGCCACCTCCGGCAGGTCGTCGGCGAGGCGCGCCACGCGCAGCAGCAGCTCCTCGAGGGCGCCCACGTCCACCGGGTCGGCGCCGCGGTGGCCCAGCAGCAGCGGGGCGGTGCGGATCGCCCGCACCATCTCGGCCGCGTCCACGTCGGTGAGGGGCGCCAGACGGTAGGCCCGGTCGTCCAGCAGCGCGGCCGTCTCGTCGGCCAGCCCGAACGAGACGATGGCACCGAAGGCGGGGTCCTCCCTTGTGGAGATGCGCGTCCGCACGCCGCCGTGCTCCCCCATCGCGATCTGCTCCCCGACCGCGATGCCGTAGCAGCGCAGCAGCGCGGCGGCCTGATCGGCGGTGGCCTCCACCGGGGCGTCCGCGGAGTCCAGCCAGCCTTCCACGAGGGTGCGCGCGCCCTTGCGGTCGACGTTGGGCAGGTCCGGGACGGATCCCTGCGGGCGCCGCCGCCACTGCGCGTACCGGATCACGTAGGCGAGGGCCCGCACCGCGTCCTCGGGCGCCGGATACGAGGGGATGGACCCGGCCGCCGCCGTCCCGTCCGGGCCCGTGACGCGCAGCTCCTCCGGCATGCCCGTCATGCCCAGGTAGGTCGCGACGATCGGCTTGGAGCCGCCCGCCGCCAGCTTCATGATGCGCTCGGGCACGCGCACGTCGTAGCCGCCGATCGTGGGCGGGGTGAACAGCGCCACCACCGCGTCCACCCGATCGTCGTCGAGGGCCTCGGCCAGCGCCGCCTCGTACTCGGCGGCGCCCGCCCGCGGCCCCAGGTCGACCGGCGGCCGCACCTCCAGGCCGTGCGCGATGGCCGCGTCCTGGGCCAGCAGCCGCAGCGAGTCGGAGTTGTCGATGATCGCGATGCGGTCCCCGGCGGGCAGCGGCTGGTAGGCCAGCAGCTGGGCCACGTCGAACAGCTCGGCCAGGTTCTCGACCCTGATCACCCCGGCCTGCGCGAACAGCGCGCTGACGGCGTGGTCGGGCAGGGTGAGCGCCTGCGCCGCGTGCCCGAGCGGCACGCCCTGGGTGCTGCGCCCGCTCTTGACCGCCACGATCGGCTTGCGGCGGCTCAGCCGGCGCGCCAGCCGGGCGAACTTGCGGGGGTTGCCCAGCGACTCCAGGTACAGCAGGACGGCCTTGGTGGCGGGGTCCTCCTCCCAGTACTGCAGCAGGTCGTTGCCGGACACGTCGGCCCGGTTGCCCGCCGACACGAACGTCGACAGGCCGAGGCCCCGTTCCGCCGTCCGCTGCAGGATCGCGATGCCGAGCGCGCCGGACTGGGAGAAGAACCCCACCGGGCCGCGGCCCGGCATCGTGGGGGCCAGGGTCGCGTTCAGCCGCACCTCGGGGTCGGTGTTGGCGATGCCCAGGCAGTTGGGGCCCACCACGCGCATCCCGTTGGCGCGGGCCAGGCGCACCAGCTCCTCCTGGCGTTCCCGGCCCTCCGGCCCCGTCTCGCCGAACCCGGACGACACCACCACCAGGCCGTGCACGCCCTTGCCCGCGCACTGCCGGACGACCTCGTGCACGGCGTCGGCGCGGACGGCCACCACCGCCAGGTCCACCTCGTCGGGGATGTCGAGGACCGAC
The DNA here is from genome assembly GCA_003001795.1 of Actinomadura viridilutea. GTDB lineage: Bacteria > Actinomycetota > Actinomycetes > Streptosporangiales > Streptosporangiaceae > Spirillospora > Spirillospora viridilutea. The sequence continues at coordinate 36,288 of PVNI01000017.1, forward strand.
GCGTACGCCCGCACCCCCGCCACCGCCGTCGCCGTCGGGTGGACGGGGTACACCGGGCCGCTGAAGTCCCCGTGCAGGAGATTGCGCAGCACGGTGCGCCCGACGCTGTGCTCGGCCCGGCTCGCGCCGATCACCGCCACCGACCGGGGGAACAGCAGCCGCTGGATCGACCGCGACTCGGCCCGGTGCTCGCGCGCCGCCATGACCTCCACGGACGTCTCGGTGGGCTCCAGGTCGAGCACCAGCTCGATCACGCCCTCCTCGAAGCGCTGCTCGGCGCGGTACCCGGCCTCGCGGAACACCCGGGTCATCCGCCGGTTCTCGGGCAGCACGCTGGCGACGAACCGCCGCACGCCCCGCTCGCGCGCCGCCGCCGCGATGTGCTCCAGCAGGACCGCCCCGAGCCCCCGCCCCTGGTGGGCGTCCTCGACCAGGAACGCCACCTCCGCGGTCGTCCCCGGCTTGTCGCCGTCGGCGAGCCGGTCGTAGCGGACCACCGCCACCATCGCGGTGCCGATCGTGGCGATCAGCGCCACCCGGTTGTCGTAGTCGACGGTGACGAAGTGCTCTACTTCACGGTCCGACAGCGTCGGCCGCGGCGAGAAGAAGCGGTAATAGATTGACTCGGGCGACAGCCGGGCGTAGAAGGCGCGCAGCAGCGGGCCGTCATCGGGCCTGATGGGGCGCAGGTGCGCGGTGCCGCCGTCGGTCAGGACGACGTCCGCCTCCCAGTGGTCCGGATACGCCCCGGCGCGCCCATCGGTCACGTACCAGAGCGTAAGGCACCGTCCGCGGCGCGGCGGCGGTCGGGAAAACGCGGCGTTCTGGTTTTCGCTGCGAGTTCGAGACCTAATCAGGGGTCAAGAACTGTTACGGTCGAGCACACGCCCAGTATGCCGCTCGCGCGGGCCGTGTTGATCGAGGTGATGACTCCATGACGCGCGTGGTCGTGGTCGGCGATCTGATGACAGACACCGTGGCACGTGCCGCCTACCCTCTGGCCAAGGGCAGCGACACGCCCGCCGCCGTGACGACGCACGGAGGCGGCTCGGGCGCCAACGTCGCTTCGTGGCTGGCCCTCGAGGGCGTCGAGGTGGCGTTCGTGGGCCGCCGCGGATCCGACATCGCGGGCCGGAACCGGGACATGGAGCTGATGGGGTACGGCGTGGACGCCCGTCTCGTCATGGACTCCGAGCGTCCCACCGGCACCTGCGTGGTGCTCGTCACCCACAAGGGCGACCGCACCATGCTGTCGGACCCGGGCGCCAACGCCGCGCTGCTGCCCGAGGACGTCGAACGCTGCCGGGACCTGTTCACCCAGGGCAGCCACCTGCACCTGTCCGGCTACTCGCTGATCAACGAGGGCTCGCGGAAGGCCGCCACGCACGCCCTCGAGCTGGCCCGCCAGGCCCAGATGTCGATCTCGGTGGACGGGGGGTCGTCGTCCCCGCTCAAGCGCATGGGCGCCGAGCCGTTCCTGGAGTGGACGCAGGGCGCCCGCCTGCTGGTGGTGGACGAGCGCGAGGCCGAGGTGCTGACCGGCCGCGAGAACGCCGACCAGGCCGCCAAGGTGCTCACCGCCTGGTACCCGCAGGTGGTGATCAAGCTGGGCGCCGACGGCGCGCTGTGGTTCACCAACGGCCGCGCCGAACCGGTCACCGTGGCCGCCGAGCCGATCGACAAGATCGTCGACGGCACGGGCGCGGGCGACGCGTTCATCGCGGGCTTCCTGCCGCCCTGGCTGGACGGCAAGCCGCCCGCCGAGGCCCTGGCCGCCGGCTGCCGCCTGGCCTCCCGGGCCATGCAGCACCTGGGCGCCCGCCCCACCCTGGACGTCGTCGACAACCAGATCAAGTAGTCGGGCGGCGCCCCGCCGTCCCGGCGTCCCGGCGGCGCGGCACGGCGGCGCACGGCGGTCTCCTCCCCCGGCGCACGGGTGCGACCGCCTCGCGCGGCGGACCCGGAACGCTCAGGTGGACCGGTAGGCGCGGGCGTCCTCGCGCACGGCCGTCCAGATGCGGTTCAGGGGGTGGTCGCGCGCGTAGCGCATGAGGTCGGCCCGGCGGACGAACGCGCCCGTCATGATCTCGACGCGGGGCTCCCGGTCGTCGCGCAGCCGCAGGGAGCGCAGCGCGACGTCCTCGGGGGCGCCCTGGGCGGTCATCCGGCGGCCGATCGACGCGGTGACGATCATGCAGCCGCGGACGAAGCCGGAGCGCAGCAGCGACAGCCCGTAGTGGACGTCGTCGATGTCGGCCACCACGTTCAACCGGTCCCGGAAGTTGGGGCCGTACCAGCTGCTGAGGTACTCGGCGACCAGCCCGGCCGGGGGCACGACGAGGGGCAGGTCGGCCAGGGCCGCGGTGCCGACCGCGTCGCCGGGCAGCTCCGCCTCGGTGAGGTTGGTCAGCAGCTCGGGGCGCCCGCGGGCGTACTCCACCACCTCGTAGTCGGCGAGCCTGCCGTCGTCCCCGGACGTGACGATGCTGCCGCACATCAGGTCCACCTGCCGGGCCTCCAGGCGGCTCCACAGGTCGCGGGTGCGGACGTGGACGACCTTGAACTCCACCTCTTGGCGGCGGAACTGCTCGGCGACCCGCTCCCAGGCCCGGGAGATGATCGGCAGGGTGAACTCGGTGGTGCCCACGGTGAGCATCCGGCCGAGGCGCCGCCGGTTGCGGTGGATCGACTCCTGCCACTGCGACAGCGTGGCGCGGGCCAGCCGGACGGCGGCCTCCCCGGTCTCGGTGAACAGGCAGTCCTTGCCGCGGCCCTGCCGGATGGTGAGCACGTCGCCGCACGCCGCATGGCTGTTGCGGTTGAGCGTGTTGAGCTGCTTTTGCACGCTGGACTGCTCGCGGCCCAGCGCCCGTGCCGCGCGCAGGGCCGAGCCGGTCTCGTAGACGACCAGCAGCGTCCTGAGCTGGTCGAACGTGGTGTCCAGCAGTGCGGGCGGGCAGTTCAGCAGCTCGTCCAGGGCCCGCTGGACGGTCACGCGGGCGTGATTCGAGGCGGCCACGGACTCGGACGGTACTACCGCCCGCGTCGGGGGCGCGAGCGCGGGACGGGCCGGCGTCCGGTCCAGGCCACGAACGCGCCGTCGGTAGCCTGCCCCAAACGAGTCGTTTACCGCCGCTTGGGGAGGTCGTGGGCGGCATGGAAAGGGTCCGGGAGCGTCTGCGGCGCACGTGGCACGCCCTGATGGACGGGACGCCGTCCGAGCCGCCCGAGGAGGAGCCGTCCGAGGTCGTCGACGCGCGCGCCATGGACCTGGTGCTGCGCGTGGGCGAGCTCCTGGTGGCCAGCGGCGAGTCCACCGAGCGGGTCAACGAGGCCATGCTCAGCCTGGCCGTGGCCTACGAGCTGCCGCGCGCGGAGGTGCAGGTGACCTTCACGGGCCTGCTGGTGTCGGCGCATCCCGGGGCGGGCGCGCCCCCGGTCACGGGCGCCCGCGCCATCCGGCGCCGCACCCCCGCGTTCTGGCGGCTCACCGCGTTGCACGCCCTCGTTCAGGACGCCTCGATCGGCATGTTGGATCTGGATGAGGCGCACCGGCGGCTGCGGGAGATCAAGCGGGGGCGCGGCCCGTACCCCCGGTGGCTGCTCGTGGTCTCGCTCGGGCTCATCGCCGCCTCGGCGAGCGTCCTGGTGGGCGGCGGGCCGCTGGTCGCCGGGACCGCGTTCGTCGCCACGCTGCTGGGCGACCGCGCCGCCGTCGCCCTGGCCCGGCGCGGCGTCGCCGAGTTCTTCCAGCTGGCGGTGGCGGCCGCGATCGGCGCGGCGGCCGCGGCCCTCGTGGTGGCGTGGGCGGGAGACCCGGCCCGCGCGTCCACCATCGTCACCGGGGCGATCCTGGCGCTGCTGCCGGGGCGCCCCCTGGTGGCCAGCGTCCAGGACGGCATCACCGGCGACCTGGTGAGCGCGGGCGCCCGCCTGCTGGAGGTCTTCTACATCATCGCGGCGATCGTGTCCGGGCTGGGCGTCGTCGTGTACGCCGCGGTCCGGCTGGACGTCCCGATCGACGTGGCGCACCTGCCGAACGTCCCGGCGCTGCTGCAGCCGGTGCCGGTGATCGCGGCCGCGGCGGTGTCGCTGTCGTTCGCGATCTCCCTGGCCGCGCCGTGGAAGGTGCTGCCCGCGGCGGCGCTGGGCGGCGCGCTGATCTGGGTCCTGTACGTGGGCCTGCTGAACCTGGACGTCACGTCCGTGCTCGCCACGGCCGTCGCCGCCGTCGTCGTCGGCCTGCTGGGCAGCCTGCTGGCGCGCCGCCACCAGGCCCCCGCCCTGCCGTACGTCGTCCCGGCCATGAGCCCGCTGCTTCCCGGGACGCTGCTGTACCGGGGCATGGTCGAGCTGAACACGGGCGCCCCGCAGGCGGGCATGCTGAGCCTGATCGGCGCGTTGTCCACGGCGCTGGCGCTCGGCGCCGGGCTCAACCTCGGAAGCGAGCTCGTGCGCGCCTTCCAGCGCGTCGGGCTGGGCGCCTCCGGCCGCTGGGCCCGCCCGGCCGCCCGCCGCACCCGCGGCTACTGACGCCCCGCGCCGGAACCGGGGCGGCGACGGCGCACCGACCGTCCTGGCACGCCCGCCGGCCCGCGCTCCGAGCCGAAGATCCTGATCCTCGAGAAATGTCAGTGGCGGCGGTTACGTTCGCGGCATGTACCGACAGGGAGACATACTTCTCGTGCGGGTGCCGGAGGACGAGGTCCCTCAGGAGGTCCGCGACCTTCCTCCCGAGCCCCGGGACGCCCGCGGGCGCATGGTGCTGGCGCTGGGCGAGGCGACCGGACACGCGCACGCCGTCAAGGCGCCCGGGACGCTGCTGCGCTCGCCGGACCCGCTGACCCCCGATCATCTGCACCTTCCGTCCGGGGGCCGGCTCGAACACGAGGAGCACGCGGCGATCTCGCTGCCCAAGGGCTGGTACCGGGTGATCCGCCAGCGCGAGTACGTTCCCGGCTCGGTGCGCGTGGTGGCCGACTGATGACCGTCGCCGTCGAGAAGGCCGCCGACTGGGCGTCCATCCCGTTCACCACCGGCCCGGCGGACCGCGCCCGGGCCGAGGCCGCCATCGCCGACGCCTACGCCCGCGCGGGCCTCGCCGCCCCCGAACGGGTGGTGTGGCTGCCGTCGCCCGTCCACGGCGCGGTCGCCGCGGCGCTGCTCGCCGGGCACGCCCTGGACGCCGAACCGCTCGCCGGGTTCGTCGGGCCGGTGCGGGAGGCGCTCGGCGACGCCGATCCCGGGCCGAGCGTGCGCGACGCCGTGCGGACCCGCCCCTGGGAGGCCGCCCGCACCGCGGCCTGCGCCGACCTGGGCCCGCAGGAGTGGCCGCGGCTGTGGGCGCGGACGGGGGGACCGCTCTGGGATCCGGTCACCGCCCTGGTCACGCGCATCCGGCAGGCGATCGGCGGGCTGGGCGGCGACGACGAGGCGCTGCTGCGCGCCGCGACGCTGGACGCGGTGCTGGGCCAGCACGACGCGCCCTGGCTGGCGGCCTTCGACGCCCTGGGGATGCTGGACGGACCGTTGGCCGGGCTGGCCGAGACGGCGCGCCACACGGGCTGGTGGTGGCCGTACGAGCGCCTCGCGGTCGTGACGGAGCGGCCGGTGGAGCTGCACCGCGACGAGCAGGGGCGGCTGCATCGAGGGGACGGTCCCGCGCTCGCCCACGAGGGCGGATTCGCCCTGCACGCGTGGCGGGGCATGCCGGTGCCGCCGGACTTCATCGCGTCCCTGACCGACCTCACCGCCGACCGCATCCTGCGGGAGGAGAACGCCGAGCTGCGCCGGGTGATGTTGGAGGTGTTCGGCTACGACCGCTACCTGGCCGAGACCGGCGCCGAGCCCGTGCACCGCGATGAGACCGGGGTGCTGTGGCGCATCGATCTGCCCGGCGACGAGCCCGTGGTGATGGTGGAGGTGGTCAACTCCACCCCCGAGCCGGACGGGTCGTTCCGCACCTACTACCTGCGCGTCCCGCCCCACACGAGAACGGCCCGCGAGGGCGTCGCCTGGACGTTCGGGGTGGACGAGGCGTCCTACCGCCCCGAAGTCCAGACCTGACCCGCGCCCACCCGGCGGCGGGTCGCACCGACTCCGGCGGGGACCGGACGGCGGGCGGGCGTCCGTTGGTGGTACTTCCCCTGCCACCAACGGCCCCCGCCCGCCGGCAATCGCCCGCCGGCTCTCGACTGCGGGGATGCCCGCCCGTGGCGCGCGGACAGCGCCGCCCCCGGCCGGCGGGGGCGCGGACGTCCCTTCTCAGTAGGAGGCGAGGACGCCGGTGAGGATGCGCGGGGTGTGTTCGGGGAGCGCGGCGTCGGTCACCAGGGTGTTGAAGGCGTGCCAGTGGCGTTCGATCTGCTCGGGCCGGGACGGATAGCACGCCCCCTCGGGGCGGTCGAGGTACACCAGGTCCGGCAGGTCCTGCTGCATGAAGCGGACCAGGGTGAACGGGGTCTCGAGATGGCCGGTCGCGGTGTGCGGCGCGACCTGCACGGTGACGTTCGGCCGCCGGGCGACGTCGATGATGTGCTGGAGCTGCGCGCGCATCGTCGCCGTGCCGCCGACGGGCCGCCACAGCACGACCTCGTCCAGCACCACCCACAGGTTGACCGGCCGCGGCCGGGCCCGCAGGACGCGCTGGCGGCCGATGCGCAGCGCGACGCGGCGGCGCAGCTCCTCGGCGGTGGCGTCGGGGTGGCGCCGGGCGATGTCCGCGCGCGCGTAGTCGGGGGTCTGCAGCAGCACCGGCACGGCGTCGGGTTCGAAGCAGCGGATCAGCCGGGCGGACTGCTCCGCCGACAGGTAGAGGCGCTCCCGGGCGGGCACGAGGTCGCGTTCGGCGTCCCACCAGCCGGGGGCGCGGGTCTGCTCCACCAGGGCCAGCGCCGTGGCGCGTTCGGCCTCGTCGTACACGCCGTACAGGGCGAGCAGGGCGGCGACGTCGCGGTGCTTGAAGCCGGTCCGGCCGCGCTCCATGCGCCCGAGCGTGGTCGCGGACACGCCGACGGCCTTGGCCGCCTGCACCCTCGTCAGACCGCTCTCCTCGCGCAGGGCGCGCAGGCGCCTGCCCAGCAGCAGCCGCGGGACGAGCGGTCCGCTGGGCGGGGCCGCGGCGGTCGGGTCGCTGGATCGTGCGCTCCGGACGACGGCGACCAAGGCGGGCTCCTCGATTGGACTGCCATGGACGAATGAACACCGGCTCTACACGGTACCGCTCCGCTTCTGCGAAAGCGCTTGCACGACGGATCGGGTCTGGCGCCGCCCGGCGGCGCGGCGCGGTCGGCGGACACGGCGCGACCTGCGGTTCAGGGGTCGTCCAGGGACGGGCGCGAACGCGCGCTGCGCCAAAAATTACCCATACGGCCTAGGGTTTACGGGCGACACCGCACAGGGTCGGCTGGACGACCGCTTCCAGCGGCTCGACCTCCGGGCGCCACAGGGGGCACGGCACGATCCCCGGTTCGACCGGCTGGAAGCCTTCGAAGTAGCGGCGGACGTAGTCGGGCGAGCGCAGCCGGTAGGGGACGGCCCCGGTGTCGTCGTAGGCGCGCTGCGCCTCCTTGAACGCCGCGTCGGTGTCGGTGGCGTCGTACATGGCCAGGTAGCTGCCGGGGGCCAGCGCGTCCTTCAGGCGCCGCACGATCGACTGCGCCTCCTCGTCGTCGACGATGTGGCCCATGACGCCCATCAGCAGGAGCGCGACCGGACGGGACAGGTCCAGGAACTCCCCCGCCATCTCGATGATCTTCTCGGGCTCGTGCAGGTCGGCGTCGAGGTAGTGGGTGGCGCCCTCGGGGGTGCTGGTGAGCAGGGCGCGCGCGTGCGCCAGGACGAGGGGGTCGTTGTCGACGTACACGATGCGCGACTCGGGGGCGACGCGCTGGGCGACCTCGTGGGTGTTGTCGACGGTGGGCAGGCCGGTGCCGATGTCGAGGAACTGGCGCACGCCGGCCTCCCCGGCGAGGAACTCGATGGCGCGGGACAGGAACAGCCGCCCGGTGCGGGCGATCTCGACGATCTGCGGGAAGACCTCGACGTACGCGTCGCCGGCGCGGCGGTCGACCTCGTAGTTGTCGGTGCCGCCGAGCCAGTAGTTCCAGATGCGGGCCGAGTGCGGCACCGAGGTGTCGATCTTGGGGGTGGACCCCGGGGAGGCGGCCGGGTGGTCGTGGGTCACTGCCGACTGTCCTTCCGTCCACGATGGCGGGCACGGTGGCTCACCAACGTAGACGCGCGGCGCCGCCCGGCCAGTGGAACGCGATATTCGGACAGGCCGGAAGAATGCTTGTCTACTTCACATCTGCCAACCGGGGAATGCGTTCCAGCACACCCCCCGCAAAGACGTCATAGAGGCCGAGCGGCTCCAGGTGCACGTAGCCGATATGGCAGTCGCAGTAGTCCAGAGGGCAGGGGCGGGGCGTGAGGTTGTGGCGGAACGTGCCGTCGTAGAGGTTCCCCAGCACCGCCGGGACGAAATGGCAGCGCCGCACCGTCCCGTCGCCGTCCACGGAGATCACGCTGTGGCCGGTGCGGCACGGCAGGCCGCGGCTGCGGTGCGGGTACCGGCTGTAGGAGAACAAGGGGTCCAGCTCCGTCCAGGCGGCGGCCTCCTCATCGGTGTAGGCGCGCCCTTCGGCGGCGTTCACCCACAGGTAGACGTGGTCGGGCAGCGCGGCCCGCAGCCGTCGCGCGGCGTCGAGGTGCTCCGGCAGGCCCACGACGCCGACGCTGAAGCGCACGCCGTACTGGAGCAGCTCTCGGCACCTGTCCAGGAACCGCTCGGACGGCACCTGCCCCGGGTGGTAGGTGGTCCACAGCGCCAGCCGCGAAAGGTCGGCGTCGGCCGTCCAGCCGACGCGGTGGCTGAGGTTGGTCTGGACGGCGGCGCGCACGACGTGCGGCATGTGGCTGAGGTCGACCAGCGCCCGCCGGTACCAGGACCGGACCAGTCCCTCCCCCCAGGGCGTGAACAGCACAGAAACGGGGTGGGTCTGCTCCGAGACCCAGCTCACGAAGCGTTCCAGTGCGGCGCGGTCCGCGCGCAGCTGGGCGGGGGTGTCACGTCGCTTGGCGAAGGGGCAGTACGGGCAGTCGTAATCGCAGCTCGCCAGCGGTCCGCGATAGAGGATGGTGAGGTGGTCCATGGGCGTCGCGTCCCGGTGGTCCCCGCCCGCGTTCCGGTGCTCCGTGCAGGCGCGTCGGTTTCCCATCAGCGTCCTCTCAGCGCGTCTCGTAGGTCTCCATGAGGCCGCGTACGCGGGGCGAGAACAGCGCGGGCCCGATCGCGTCGGAATAGGCGAGCCCCTCTGGGGTGAGCCGCAAGACGTCGGGCGTCTCCTCCAGCCAGCCTTGGTGAGCGAACCGCTCCATCTCGGGGCCGAAGTCGGCGACGGGGTCGCTGCCGAAACGCGCGTGGTAGGAGGCGCGGTCGAGGCCCGACGCCTGGAGCAGCGACTGGATGAGATGGCGTCGACGCCGTTCGTCGTCGTCCATTTCGAAACCGACGCGTGCGACGCCGAAGTCCTTCTCGCTGATGTAGTCGTCGAGGATGGCGCGCACGGCCCGGATGTCGACGGCGTACTCGAACGAGTAATGCAGATCCGTGGTGTAGGAGCGGGCGCCGCAGCCCAGGCCGACCATACCGTCGGTCTGGCAGCAGTAGCGGGTGTCGGCCTCGGCCACGCCGCGCCGCCGGAACATGCGCATCGACACCTGCTCGTAGCCGTTGGCCAGCAGGTGGTCGCGCCCGACCCGGTACAGGGTGAGCCGCTGGTCGTCCCAGCCGTCCGAGCCTCCCGCGCGGCGGCCGAGCCCCGTGAGCGGGCGGACGTACAGCGGATACAGGTAGATCTCCTCGGGGCGCCACGCTAGGGCGGCGTCCAGGGACGACAGCCACGACGACGGCGTCTGCCCCTCGATGCCGTAGATGAGGTCGATGTTGAGCGTCGGGAAGCCCGCGGCGCGGATACGGCCGAGGGCGGCCTCGACCTCGGCGCGCTTCTGCGGCCGTACGGCGGCGCGCGTCTCAGCCTCCACGAAGCTCTGCACGCCGATCGACACGCGGGTGGCGCCGCGTTCGGCCAGGACGGCGAGGCGGTCTGCGGTCGCCGTCGCCGGGGACGTCTCCACGGCCAGCGGCACGGCCTCCAGGTCGGCGAAACGGGCGGCGATGTCGCACAACCGTTCCAGCTCGGCGGCGGTGAGGTAGGTCGGGGTGCCGCCCCCGAATGCGGCGACCTCGAACGACGCCTCCCCCAGGGCGTCGCGCACTGCGGTCGCCTGCCGGTCGAGCGCATCCAGATAGGCGCCGGTGAGCTCCTCGGACGCGCCGGTGCGGGCGAACAGGTTGCAGAAGCCGCAGCGCACCTCGCAGAACGGCACGTGCAGGTAGAGGAACAGCGCGTCGCGCCGCTCTTCGGCCCACACCTCGCGAAGCGGCCGCCGCGGCGTCAGTGGCCGGTAGGCGGTCTTGTGCGGGTAGGCGTAGACGTAGCCCTGATAGGGGCTGGTGGACATGATGGTGGACGCTGTGGTGGGCGTGATGGTCACGACAGCACGAACTCCCCGTACGGAACGGTCCAGACGACCTCGTGGCCGATCCGGTGCCCGACGTGGCCGTCCTCGCCGTAGGCCGTTCCGTGGTCGGAACAGACGATCACGAAGCAGGGTCGGCGCATGAGGTCGAACAGGCGGCCCAGGTGGCGGTCGACGTAGCGCAGCGCGGCGGCGTGGCTTTCCCGGGTGTCGCCGTCCTCCCGGGTGGCGCCGTCGAGGTAGAACCAGTTGGGCTGGTGCAGCGCGGACACGTTGAGCAGCAGGAACAGCCGCCGATCGGCGGGCAGCCGCGCCATCGTCCGCTCCACCCGGTCGATCTGGCGCTCCAGCGACGCGGGCTCGGTGACGCCGAACTCCGGCTCCCAGTGGCTCTCGGCGAACAGGTTCGGCAGCACCGAGCCGAGCGGCGTGCGCTTGTTGAAGAACCCGACGCCGCCGACGCACACCGTGTGGTAGCCGCCCCGCGCGAGCCCGGTCGGCAGGTCGGCCGCGTCGAACACCCACGTCGTCTTCGCGGTCGTCTCGCTGCCGGGGAAGCGCGCGGCGAACAGCCGCGGATGCGGGCCGGGGCGCGCCGGGGTGGGCAGGAATCCGGCGAGCATGGCGGCGTGCGCGGCGTAGGTGAAGCTGCCGGGGCTGTGCCGCCGCTCCCACCGGCCGCCCGGCAGCAGCCCGGTGAGCGTCGGGGTCTGCCCGGACGCCGCCAGCTCGGCCGCCACGTCGTAGCGCAGCGTGTCCAGCGTCACCAGCAGCAGATCGTGGCTGCCGACGATCTCGTTCATGTCGCGCACGCGCTCACCTCCCCGTGCATGGGCGCGACGGGTCGTCCCTGGTCCGCCTCGTGAACGTCTCGGCCAGAGACGTCGCGCTCCCCTTCCGTCCCGGCCGTGCGCGCGCCGCGCGCCGTCGTGTCCTCGGACGGTCCGCCGCTCCCGGCCGCGTCGTGCGGCGTCGCGGACGGCCGGGCGAGGGCGGCGCGGACCTGCGCGGCATAGGTGTCGAGGCCCTCCGCGAACGTGCCCGGCAGGCCGGTCAGCCGGGGAAGCAGGTCGCCGAAGGCGTTCACCTCGGCGACCGCGAACTCCCGCCAGCCGATGCCGACCATGAGGTCGACGCCGACCATGCCGCTGCCTGGAAAACAGGCCGCCGCCTGCGCGCACACGTCGAGCGCGCGCCGCCACCCGTGCTCCCCCAGCGCGCGCCGCACCGCCTCCAGATCACCGCGCGCGCCGCCAAGGTGCAGGTTGGTCATGGGGGAACGGCTCATCCGCACGACGGCATGGGTCGGCTCCCCCGCGATGACGACCACGCGCAGGTCGAACACGCGGCCGTTCACTGCGGCCTTGGGGAACCACCGCTCGACGTGCAACCCGTCCGGGGCGAGCGTGTCGACCAGGTGCGCCACGTCCCGCTCGGTCTCGTACGACCGGACGCGCAGCGAGTTGACGTACCCGTCCGGCGTCCGGGCGGCGGAGGTGACCGCCTTGATCCGGCCGCCGGGCGCGGTCTGCAACGCGATGACCCCGGAGGCGGAAGAGCCGTGCGCGGGCTTGACGAACACGCGGCGCATGCCCGCCTCGGCCATCCGGTCGCGCAGCTGCGCGTACCCGTCGACCGGGGGCAGCGCGTCCGGGACCGGCACACCGGCGGCCTGGAGACGGGCGTGGCAGAGCCGCTTGTCGAACATCACGGCGATGTCGTCCACGTCGCCGACGAGCCGCGCGCCGCGCCGCTGCGCGTCCGCCCGGATGCGCGTCAGCGCCTGGACGAACGTCCGGTACCAGCGGGCGCCGCCGCCCACGCGCGCCGGATTCCCGGGGCCGCGCAGCAGAGCGTCGACGTTCGCGTCCTCCCCCGGCGAGTCGATGCGCACCAGCGTGTCCGTGACGTCCAGGTGCGCCGCCGCCCCCGCCAGCGGGTCGCGGGTCGCCCTGAGCACGTCCGTCCAGGGAACGACGCGCGGCTCGGGCAGGCCGGACGCCCGGCAGGCGGCGGCGAACAGCTCCGTGCGCCGGTCGCCGGGCGTGCCGATCACGAGGAACGCCGGCACCGTCGCTCCGCGCACCGACAGATGGTCATCATGGGTATCCCTTAAGAGTGCTCCGCGTCGACCGTCACTCGTCGACCGCGACGTAGACCCAACCGTCCTGGTCCCGCTGCTCCTGCTCGTCGAGGTTCACCTCGACGCCGGGCAGGGCCTGCCGCACCCGCTCCATCATCGCGTCGCTGAGGAAGTGGTGATGCAGGTCGAGCCGACGCAGATGAGTGAGCGGCTGCCCCGACAGCAACGCCTCCGCCCCCTCATCGGTCAACGTGCCGAGGGCCAGGCTCAGCGACTCCAACCGCGCGACCACCGGGGCGCTCGCCAGCGCCGCCGCCAGCTCATCGGCGTGCTCGGCGTTCTCCAGCCCCAGATGGCGCAGCGCTGAGAAACGCTCCCCGTTCAGAATCGGCGCCAGATCCGCCACGGTGACGTCGCCGCCGTAGTTCTCGACGCCCAGCCACAAATCCAGGTGCTCCAGGTTGGGCAGGTCGCAGGCGCCGACGGCGCGCACCACCTCGGAGGGCAGCCCGCAGCTTTCGAACCGCAGCCGCCGCAGCGCCGTGCGGGCGATGGGCCGCAGTCGCAGTTTCTCGCTGCCGCGCACCTCGAAGCACTCCAGGTCGGGGAACGCCTCGAACAGCGGGGTGATGTCCTCGCGTTCGATCCAGGACATCTCCATCTGCTCCCACACGATGTCGCCGAGGAACACGTTGCGCAGCGCCGGCAGGCGGCCGACGTGCTCGGCGAGCATCCGGGGCACATCGGTGGTGTTGTCGTCGAAGCCGAAGACCAGGTGGGACACCCGGGTGGTGTCGACGGCGTCCAGAAACTCGTCGAAGACGTCCGAAAGGCGGCCGTTGTAGTCCGTCGCGATGCGCCAGGCGGTCGCGCTCGGGTCGCCGGTCGGCGGTGCGGAGGGCGTGAAGTCCTCGACCGGCAGACCGGCGAAGTGCGTCAGATGATGAACGGACATGGATCCCTTTCCGCGTCGAACGGGACCTGTCCTACCAAGCGCCCCCGACAGTCCGCGCGCTTTCCGCCGTCCGCGTCCGACGACCTGCGCGAACGGCCTCCGGCGCGGACGGCGTCACTCGGAGACCGCGACATACGGACAATCATCCAGCTCCTTCTGCTCGTCGAGGTTCACCTCGACGCCGGGCAGGGCCTGCCGCACCCGCTCCATCATCGCGTCGCTGAGGAAGTGGTGATGCAGGTCGAGCCGACGCAGGCGAGTGAGCGGCTGCCCCGACAGCAACGCCTCGGCACCCTCGTCGGTCAACGTGCCGAGGGCCAGGCTCAGCGACTCCAACCGCGCCGCGATCGGGGCGTCCGCAACCGCCGCCGCGATCTCGTCGGCCCTCGGGGCGTCCTCCAGCCCAAGATGGCGCAGGGACGGGAACCGCTCCCCGCTCAAGATCGGCGCCAGATCGGCCACGGTGGTGTCACCGCCGTAGTCGTCGACGCCCAACCACAGGTCCAAGTGCTCCAGATTGGGCAGGTCGCAGGCGCAGAGGTTGCGCACGACCCGGCCTGGCAGTCCGCCGGTCTCCAGCCGCAGCCGCCGCAGGGCCTCGCTGGCGAACGGGCGCCCCTGCATATCGCAGTTGCCGCGCACCTCCAGGGTCTCCAACCGGGGGAACGCCTCGACCAGCCGGGTGATGTCGCCCCGCCCGATCCAGGAGATCTCGCTCTCCCAGTACGCGATGTCGCCGACGAACAGGTGGCGCAGCGCCGGCAGGCGGTCGGCGGCGTCGACGAGCAGCTCGATCGTGTCGCAGCTGTCGTCCCAGCCGGTGACCAGGTGGGTCAGCCGAGCGGCGTCGACGGTGTCCAGGAACTCGTGGAGGATCTCCGGGAACGGCGTCTGCCAGTCGTATTGCACCCGCCAGGCCGTCGGGCCGGGGACGTCGGCGGGCCGGGGGCGGCGCCCGTCCTCGTCGGGGAAGTCGGTCACCGGCAGCCCGGCGAAGTGTGACAGGTGCTCGTTGACGGTCATGGATTCCCTTTCGGTGTCGAACGGGACCTGTCCTACCAAGCGCCCCCGACAGTCCGCAGCGCAGAACCCCGGGTCGACACGCGCGAACGGCCCCTCGCGCGGGCGGACGTCACTCGGAGACCGTCACTCGGAGACCGCGACGTACGGCCAACCACCCGACTCCTTCTGCTCGTCGAGGTCCACCTCGACGCCGGGCAGGGCCTGCCGCACCCGCTGCATCATCGCGTCGCTGAGGAAGTGGTGATGCAGGTCGAGCCGACGCAGATGAGTGAGCGGCTGCCCCGACAGCAACGCCTCCGCCCCCTCATCGGTCAACGCACCCAGGGCCAGGCTCAGCGACTCCAACCGCGCCACGATCGGAGCGCTCGCCAGCGCCGCCGCGATCTCGTCGGCGATCTCGGCGTCCTCCAGCCCCAGACGGCGCAGGGACGGAAACCGCTCCCCGCTCAAGATCGGCGCCAAGTCCGCCGCGGTGACGTCGCCCCCGTACTCCTCGGCGCCCAGCCACAGGTCGAGATGCTCCAGATTGGGCAGGTCAGAGGAGGTGATCGCGCGCACCACTCCGGGGGCCATACCGCCGGTCTCCAGCCGCAGCCGCCGCAGCGCCGTGCCGGCGAACGGCCGCATCCGCAGCGTGCCGCCGCGCACCTCCAGGGTCTCCAACCGGGGGAACGCCTCGACCAGCCGGGTGATGTCCTCCCGCTCGATCCAGGAGATCTCGCTCTCCTCGTACACGACGTCGCCGACGAACAAGTGGCGCAGCGCGGGCAGCCGGTCGGCGTGCTCGGCGAGCAGCGAGATCGTGTCGCAGCCGTCGTCCCAGCCGGTGACCAGGTGAGTCAGCCGGGCGGCGTCGACGGTGTCCAGGAACTCCTGGAAGATCTCCGGGAACGGCCGCTTCCAGTCGTATCGCACCCGCCAGGCCGTCGCGCCGGGGACGTCGGCGGGCCGGGGGCGGCGCCCGTCCTCGTCGAAGACGTCGGTCACCGACAGCCCGGCGAAGTGTGACAGGTGCTCGTTGACGGTCATGGATGTCCTTTCGGCGTCGAACGGGACCGCTCCTACCAAGCGCCCCCGACAGTCCGCAGCACCGAATCCCGGGGCGACATGCGCGAACGGCTTCCCCGGCGAGGCGGGCGGGCGTCACTCGGAGACCGCGACGTAGATCCAGTCGCCCCGTCGCTCCATCTGCTCGTCGAGGTCCACCTCGACGCCGGGCAGGGCCTGCCGCACCCGCTGCATCATCGCGTCGCTGAGGAAGTGGTGATGCAGGTCGAGCCGACGCAGATGGGTGAGCGGCTGCCCCGACAGCAGCGCCTCCGCCCCCTCATCGGTCAACGCACCCAGGGCCAGGCTCAGCGACTCCAACCGCGCCACGATCGGAGCGCCCGCGACCGCCGCCGCGATCTCGTCGGCGATCTCGGCGTCCTCCAGCCCCAGATGGCGCAGGGACGGGAACCGCTCCCCGCTCAAGATCGGCGCCAGATCGGCCACGGTGGTGTCGCCGCCGTAGATCTCGACGCCCAGCCACAGGTCCAGGTGCTCCAGGTCGGGCAGGTCGCAGGCGCCGACCGCGCGCACCACCTCGGAGGGCAGCCCGCCGCTTTCGAGCCGCAGCCGCCGCAGCGCCGTACTGGCGAACGGCCTCATTCGCAGCGTGCCGCTGCGCACCTCCAGGGTCTCCAACCGGGGGAACGACTCGACCAGCGGGGTGATGTCCTCCCGCTCGATCCAGGAGATCTCGCTCTCCTCGTACACAACGTCGCCGACGAACAAGTGGCGCAGCGCCGGCAGGCGGTCGGCGTGCTCGGCGAGCAGCAGGGGGATGTCGACGGTCCGCTCGCCGAAGTCGTCGAAGCCCCCCTCGAAGCCGATGACCAGATGGGACACCCGGGTGGTGTCCACGGCGTCGAGGAAGTCCCGGAAGATCTCCTCGAAGGGTCTGCCGTCGTACTCGGTCCGGATGCGCCAGGCGGTCGCGCCCGGGTCACCGGTCGGCGGCGCGTCGGCGGAGAAGTCTTCGACCGGCAGTCCGGCGAAGTCCGACAGATGCTCGTAGATGGCCATCGAGTCCCTTTCCGTGTCGAACGGGACCCGTTCCTACCAACCGCCGCGGACATTCCGCTGCGTTTTCGGTCGGCGCGACGGCGGACTGCGCGGGACGGCCCCCGGCGCGGGAGCGACCGGGGGCCGTCGGGATCGCCGCGGCGCGTCAGAACGCGGGCAGCACCGAGCCCTTGTAGGTGTCCTCGATGAACTTCTTGACCTCGGGGCTGCGCAGCAGCTCGACCAGCTTCTTGATCTGCGGGTCGTCGGCGTCCTCCGGCTTGGTGACGACGCCGTTGACGTACGGGTTGCCCTCGGCCTTCTCGCTGACCAGCGCGTCCTCGGCGGGGGTCAGCTTGGCCTCCAGGGCGTAGTTGCCGTTGATGACCGAGGCGTCGACGTCCGGCAGCTGGCGCGGCAGCGCGGCGGCGTCGGCGGGCTTGATCGTGATGTTCTTGGGGTTGGCGGCGATGTCCTTCTCGGTGGCGTTCTGGCCCGCGCCCGGCTTGAGGGTGATCAGGCCGTTGTCGGCCAGCAGCTTCAGCGCCCGCGCCTCGTTGGACGGGTCGCTGGGCACCGCGACGGTGGCTCCCTGCCGCAGGTCCTGCAGGTCGCCGACCTTCTTGGAGTAGACGCCGAGGGGCTCCAGGTGCACGCCGGCGACGAAGGTCAGCTTCTGTCCCGTCTTCTGGTTGGACTCGTCCAGGTACGGCTTGTGCTGGAAGTAGTTGGCGTCGAGCTGGCCGTCGTTGAGCGCGGGGTTCAGCTGCTCGTAGTTGCTGAACTCGCGGATCTCCAGCTTGAGGCCGTTCTTGGCCGCGAGGTTGTCCTTGACGAACTTGAGGATCTCGGCGTGCGGCACCGAGGTGGCGCCGACGGTGAGGGTGTCGTCGGAGTCGGCGCCGCCGCCGCAGCCGGCCAGGCCCAGCAGCAATCCGGCGGACGCGACGAGGGCAGTGATCTTGCGCAGCACGAGAAGTGCCTTTCTGCTCGGTGACTACGGGGTCGGACAAGCGGGGTCGGACAAGCGGGGTCGGGGACGCGGGTCCGGGCGTCGGCCGGACCCGGTGTCATTTGTGGGTGAGGCGCCGCACGGCCAGGTCGCCCAGCGACTGCACCAGCTGCACCAGCGCGATGAGCAGCACGAGGATGGCCAGCATCATCCCGGTCTCGAAGCGCTGGTAGCCGTAGCGGATCGCCAGGTCGCCCAGGCCGCCGCCGCCGATCGCGCCCGCCATCGCCGAGTAGCTGATGAGGGCGACGACGGTGACGGTCAGGCCCGCCACGAGCCCGGGGCGCGCCTCGCGCAGCAGCACCTTCCCCACGATCTGGACGCGGGAGGCGCCCATCGCCTGGGCGGCGGCGACCACGCCCGGGTCCACCTCGCGCAGCGCGGTCTCCACCAGGCGCGCGTAGAACGGGATGGCCGACAGTGTCAGCGGCACGATCGCCGCCTGGGTGCCGATGGACGTGCCGACCAGTGCCCGCGTGAACGGGATGATCGCCATCATCAGGATCACGAACGGCAGCGACCGGCCGATGTTGACGATCACGCCGAGCACCTGGTTGACCGGCGGCGCGGGCAGCAGCCCGCCGCGGTCGGTCAGCACCAGCAGCACCCCGAGCAGGATGCCGCCGAGCGCGGTGAACAGCGTCGACCACACGGTCATCTGCAGCGTCTCCAGGGTGCCCTGGCGCAGCAGCGGAACCATCTCGTCCCAGGTCATGAGACCGGCGCCTCCTCTTCGGTCGCGGTGTCGCCCGCGCCGGCCGCGTCGCCCGCGACGCCGTGGACCTCGACGGTCAGGCCCGCCTCGCGCAGATGGGCCAGCTGCGCGGCGTTGACGTCGGGCGGGCCGGGCAGCTCGATGCGCAGCCGTCCGATGCGCGTGCCGCCGATGTCCTCGACGGCGCCGCCGAGGATGTTGACGTCGATGGAGTACGTGCGGGCCAGCGTCGACACGAACGGCCGGTCCGCGCTCTCCCCCTCGAAGGTGACGTCCACCACGGTCGTGTCGCCTCGCAGCACCGGCTCGGGCAGCGGGAACAGCCCGCGGGCCAGTTCCGAGCCGGGGCGCAGCAGCAGCTCGCGGACCGGGCCGGACTCCACCACGCGGCCCTGGCGCATGACGGCGGCCGAGTCGCAGATGCGCTTGACCACGTCCATCTCGTGGGTGATCAGCAGGATGGTCAGGCCGAGCCGCCGGTTGAGGTCGCGCAGCAGCTCCAGGATGGACGCGGTGGTCTCGGGGTCGAGCGCGGAGGTGGCCTCGTCCGACAGCAGCACCTTGGGCCGCCCGGCCAGGGCGCGGGCGATGCCGACGCGCTGCTTCTGCCCGCCGGAGATCTGCGCCGGGTAGGCGTCCGCGTGCTCGGTCAGCCCGACGAGCTCCAGCAGCTCGGCCACGCGCGCGGCGCGTTCGGCGCGGGGCACGCCCATCACCTCGAGCGGGAACGCGACGTTGCCCGCCACGGTCCGGCTGGACAGCAGCCCGAAATGCTGGTGGATCATGCCGATGCGCTGCCGGGCGCGGCGCAGCTCGCCGCCGGACAGCTCCAGCAGGTCCCGCCCGTCCACCCGGACGCGCCCCTCGTCGGGGCGTTCCAGGAGGTTGACGCAGCGCAGCAGGGTGCTCTTGCCCGCGCCGCTGCGGCCGAGCACGCCGAACACCTCGCCTTCGCGGACGGTCAGGTCGACGCCGTCGACGGCGGTCACCTCGCGCCCGCGGGCGCGGTAGACCTTTCGGAGTTTCTCGATCTGAATCAAGGGGATTTCACCCGTGCGGGTCGACCGCGCAGGAGTCGCCGCGCGGTTGCGTGGACGGTCGGTCGGGGACGCGGAGCCGGATCGGGCCGTGCGGACGGCGGGGTTCTAGGCGCGGCCGGGCGGATACGGCGCGTGGCTCAGCAGATGGATCTCAAAGGTCATGTGCGCTGCTCGATGTCGTGCGGAGGTCGGCTCGCTTCGGGGCGCGAGGCTTCGGTCGGGGCCCTCAGCGGTCGCACATTCGACACCGACAGGTACACCCCGTCGCGCGCATGGCTCGCGGACGGCGCGTCGGGCAGGGGTGTACGGCAGTCACGGGTCATCAGTAAACCGGGCCGACACTGATGGTGCAAATCCAGACGTTCGGGTCGAAGGCGGTCGTGACAGGACTCACAGCGCCGCGCCCGCGCCGGCCGACGCGGCGGCGCCGGAGCCCGCGGGCCCGCCCACCGGCGGACTGTGGCGTCCCGGTGGGAGCGATCTCCCACGGCGAACAGTCCAATCTCATGGTGCGAACAGGTGAAACGAGACGTTCTGGACGTCTAGAGTGTCGACACGGGGCCCTCCTCAGGAGGGCTCTTTTCCTGTACCTCGCGTCATCCAGAGGACCCGAAGCATGAACGAGCATGAGCTGCGCGCGGAGTTGGTGCGGCTGCTGCGCGACGGGATTACCGAACCCGCTCCGACCGCGGTGGACGGTGAGCGCGGACTCGTGCCGCTCGCGCTCGACGTGGACGGCGACGTCGCCGTCATCTCGTTCCTGCGACATCAGAACGGCGCCCCGGGCGGCTGCTTCATCGAAGGTGTCACGTTCCACAAGCGGGACGGCGAATGGATCGAGCTCGGCGGCGGCGGGTCGTGGGCGCCCGACGAGCCGCTGGCGCGGCGTCCGGCCGCCGAGCTCGGCGGCCACCTGATCCGGTACGCCACGGGCCGCGCCGTCCGCAACGCCAACCGCCTGTTCCCGTGGGGCGCCAAGTGGGTCAACCAGGCGAAGCTGCGCGCCTCGAGCGAGGTCGCGCGGATCCGGGTCGGCACCCGTCTGCTGGACGTCCCCGCGCACGGGCACGTCGTGGTGGTGTGGACGGCGCGCCGCGACCCGGTCGTCGAGGCGCTGGCCCACGACGGCACCGTCCTGCAGACCCTGGACCTCGGTCCTCGGCTCGCCCCCCTGGCCACGACGGCCTGACCCCATCTCCCCCGAGAAGAACCATGCTCGCCATCACCTGGGACACCGTCCGGATCTTCCTGCACGTGCTGGCCGCGACCGTATGGGTCGGCGGACAGCTGACCCTGACCGCCCTGCTGCCCGTGCTGCGCGGCGCGGGCGGTGACCTCTCACGGCGCGCCGCCCGCCAGTTCAACCGGGTCGCGTGGGCCGCGTTCGCCGTGCTCGTGGCGACGGGCGTGTGGAACATCGCGGCGGTGGGCGACACGGAGGGGGCGTACCAGACGACCCTCCACGTGAAACTGGCCGTCGTGCTGGTGTCGGGCGTCGCCGCCTTCCTCCACGGCAGGGCGTCGACGCCGAAGGGGCTGGCCGTGTCCGGGGCCGTCAGCGGCGTGTCCGCCCTCGCCGCCCTGTTCCTCGGCGTCATGCTCGGCTGAGATCGGCTGTCCGTCTCCCGGACGCCGGAGCGCGACGCGCCGACGTCCGGGCGAGGCCGCAGGCGCCGGTCGTCGGCGCCGAGTGCGGCTGCCGCGGCCGACAGGCGGGCGCGAACCGTCCCCTCCGACGAGTCGAGCACGCGGGCGACGCACGCGACGAAGGCGCCGCCCGCCGCGGCCCCGCGCGGCGTGAGCGGGCGCTCCTCGGCGTTCGCGCTTCGGCGTCCGCCGCGAGGCGACGCAGCGGGACGCGGTGGCGACCTGCCAGATGACCTGCGCCGACCGCACGCCGGGGCGTCCTCCGCGGGGACCGCGCACGACCGCGCCCATGGTGCGGCGCAGGTCGCCGGGACGGCCGTGCGCGGTGACGATCACGACGTGGCGGCGCGGAACGTCGCGGGCGAGCCGCTCGGCGACGGCCGGCCCGTCCAGGCAGGGCGGGTCCCGGTCGAGCACGGCCGCGTCCGGCTCGAGCGGCGGGTCGTCCCCCCGGCCGTCGTCAGGCGTCGCTCCGCACGAGCAGATCCGGGCCGAGGTCGCCGGGCCGGGTGTGGCCCGAGAGCATCATGGTCAAGTCGAGCTCTGCCTGCAGGCAGCGCAGCACGTGCGTGACGCCTGCCTGGCCTCCGAGCGCCAGCCCGTACACGTAGGGGCGTCCCACCAGAACCGCCTTGGCGCCCAGGGCGAGCGCCTTGACGACGTCGGCGCCGGTGCGGATTCCGCTGTCGAACAGCACCTCCGCCCGGTCGCCCACCGCCTCCACGACGGGCGCCAGCGCGTCCAGGGACGCCACGGCCCCGTCGACCTGCCGGCCGCCGTGGTTGGACACGATCACGCCGTCCATGCCCGCGTCCACCGCGCGCCGCGCGTCGTCGGGGTGCTGGATGCCCTTCAGCGCGATCGGACCGCGCCAGTGGTCGCGCAGGAACGCCAGGTCGTCCCAGGTCAGCGAGGGGTTGCTGAAGTTGGCCGCCCAGTGCAGGATCGCCGTCTCGCGGTTGGCGTCGGTGACCGGCCCGCCGACCGCCTTCTGGAACACCGGGTCGCTGAAGTAGTTGGCCAGGCCGATCCCGCGCAGGAACGGCAGGTACGCCTGGTCCAGGTCGCGGGGCCGCCACGCCAGCGCGACGGTGTCGAGCGTGACCACCAGCGCCGAGTATCCGGCGGCGGCCGCGCGCTCCAGGAAGCTGACGGCCAGCTCGCGGTCCTTCGGCCAGTACAGCTGGTACCAGCGGGGCCCGTCCCCGTTCGCCTCGGCGACCTCCTCGATCGAGTACGACGCCGCAGTGCTCAGCACGTAGGGCAGCCCGGCCGCCGCCGCGGCCCGCGCCGCCGCGAGCTCCCCGTCCGGATGGAAGATCGACTGGACGCCGACGGGGGCCAGCGCCACCGGGGCGGGCATGTCCGTGCCCAGCACGCGCACGGACAGGTCGCGCTCCGCCACGTCCCGCAGCATCCGCGGCACGATCCGCCACCGGTCGAACGCCGCCCGGTTGGCCCGGGCGGTCGCCTCGCTGCCCGCCGCGCCGGCCGCGTACCCGAACGCCGCGGACGACAGCCGCCGCTCGGCCAGCGCCTCCAGCCCGGTCAGGTCGGTCGGCAGCTCGGGGACGGCGTCGCCGAGGCCCTTGAGGTAGATCTCGTTCTGGAAGTCGGCCGGCGCGCTCATGCGCGCCTCCCGCCCGCCGGCGACGCGCCGGGACGGCGCCGCCGTCCCCCTTCGCCCGCTCCTGGCCGGTCGCTCCAGGCGACGCCGCGGTTCTCCGCCTCGGTCATGTGCACCCTCCTCGGGCCGTCCGGACGGCGACGTCCCCGACCACGCCGGGGACGTCCGGTACGAATATGTCTGCGGAACCGGCAACAATGTTCCCCATGGCACGACGCGGATCCCAAGCCCCACCGCCGCCCGACTTCGAAGAGAACATCATCGACGTCGACGTCTCCGAGGAGATGCGCGGCAGCTTCCTCGAGTACGCCTACTCGGTGATCTACCAGAGGGCGCTGCCGGACGCGCGCGACGGGCTCAAGCCCGTGCAGCGCCGCATCCTCTACTCGATGAACGAGATGGGGCTGCGTCCCGACCGCGGCCACGTCAAGTGCGCCCGCGTCGTCGGCGAGGTCATGGGCAAGCTGCATCCGCACGGCGACAGCGCCATCTACGACGCCATGGTGCGCATGGCCCAGCGCTGGGCCATGCGGATGCCGCTGGTCGACGGGCACGGCAACTTCGGCTCGCTCGGCGGCGACGACCTGCCCGCCGCCATGCGGTACACCGAGGCGCGCATGTCCCGCGAGGCGACGCTGATGGTCGCCTCCATCGACGAGGACACCGTCGACTTCCGGCCCAACTACGACGGGCAGGAGACCGAGCCGGAGGTGCTGCCCGCCGCGTTCCCGAACCTGCTGGTCAACGGGGCGTCCGGGATCGCGGTCGGGATGGCCACCAACATGGCCCCGCACAACCTCGGGGAGGTCGTCGCCGCCGCCCGGCACCTGATCGACAACCCCGACGCCACCCTCGACGACCTCATGCGCTTCGTGCCCGGCCCCGACCTGCCCACCGGCGGCAAGATCGTCGGGTTGGACGGCATCCGCGACGCCTACGCCACCGGCCGCGGCACGTTCCGCACCCGCGCCACCGCGCACATCGAGAACGTCACGCCCCGGCGCAAGGGCATCGTGGTCACCGAGCTGCCGTACGCGGTCGGCCCGGAGCGCGTCAAGGCCAAGATCAAGGAGCTGGTCAACGCCAAGAAGCTCCAGGGCATCGCCGACCTGAAGGACCTCACCGACCGCACCACCGGGCTGCGCCTGGTCATCGAGGTCAAGAACGGCTTCCACCCCGAGGCCGTGCTGGAGGAGCTCTACCGGCTCACGCCGATGGAGGAGACCTTCGGCATCAACAACGTGGCGCTGGTCGACGGGCAGCCCCGCACCCTGGGTCTGCGCGACCTGCTGCAGGTCTACGTCGACCACCGCATCGACGTGGTGCGCCGCCGCTCGGCGCACCGGCGCCGCAAGCGCCAGGACCGGCTGCACCTGGTCGACGGCCTGCTGGTGGCGCTGCTCAACATCGACGAGGTCATCCAGGTCATCCGCGGCAGCGACGACGCCGCGCAGGCCCGGCAGCGGCTCATGCAGATCTTCGAGCTGTCCGAGGTGCAGGCCCAGTACATCCTCGACACGCCGCTGCGCCGCCTGACCCGGTACGACCGGCTGGAGCTGGAGAAGGAGAAGGAGCAGCTCACCCGCGAGATCGCCGAGCTGACCGAGATCCTCGAGTCGGAGGCCAAGCTGCGCCGCGTGGTGTCGGACGAGCTGGCCGAGGTCGCCGCCGAGTACGGCACGCCCCGCCGCACCGTCCTGCTGGAGTCGTCCGGCGAGACCGCGGCGGCGGCCGTGCCGCTGGAGGTGCCCGACGACCCGTGCCTGGTGCTGATGTCGTCCACCGGCCTCCTCGCCCGCACCACCACCGCCGACCCGCTGCCCGCCGAGGGCGACCGGGCCCCCCACGACGTGCTGACGGCGGTGGTCCGCGCCACCGCGCGCGGCCAGATCGGCGCGGTCACGTCGGCCGGGCGGATGCTCCGCATCGACGTCATCGACCTGCCGGCGCTGCCGCCGTCGGAGGCCGCGCCGTCCCTGGCCGGGGGCGCGCCCCTCGACGAGTACGTCGTGCTGGAGGAGGGCGAGACGGTCGTCGGACTGGCCGCGCTGGACGACTCCGGCGCCGGGCTCGCGCTCGGCACCGAGCAGGGCGTGGTCAAACGCGTCGTCCCCGACTATCCCAACCGGGACGAGTTCGAGGTGATCGGCCTCAAGGAGGGCGACCGCGTGGTGGGGGCCGTCCAGCTCGACTCCGAGGACCAGGACCTGGTGTTCATCACCACGGACGCCCAGCTCCTGCACTACAGCGCGTCCAACGTGCGGCCCCAGGGCCGCCCGGCGGGGGGCATGGCGGGCATCAAGCTGTCCGCCGGCGCCCGCGTCCTGTGGTTCGGCGCCGTCGATCCGAGTCGCGAGAACCGCGTGGTGACGGTCGCCGGCTCGTCCACGGCCCTGCCCGGCACCCAGACCGGGGCGGTCAAGGTGTCCGACTACGCCGATTTCCCGGCCAAGGGCCGCGCCACCGGCGGCGTCCGCTCGCACCGGTTCCTCAAGGGCGAGGACTGCCTCATCCTCGCCTGGGCGGGCCCCGCCCCGGTGCGCGCCGCGTCCTCCACCGGCAAGCCGATGCCGCTGCCCACGGAACTCGGCCGCCGCGACGGGTCCGGCGAGAAGCTCGACAAGCCCATCGCCGCCGTGGGCGGCGCCCTGGCCTCCGAGGCGTGACGGGCAGGTGCGGGCGCGGCCGGGCTCCCCGCCCGCGCCCGCACCGCTCCCTCGACGCCGCCGCTGACATCGCGACGCCCCGTCCCGTCAGGTCCCGACGAGGGGCCTGTCCGTGTCGGTGGTTCAGGGTCCGTGCTCGTGGTCGTCGTGGTGCTGGTCGTCCCAGCGGTGCGGGTCGGCCTCCAGGGCCGCACGGTCCCATCCGCCCAGGTCCGCCGCTGCGGCATAGGTGGTCTCGAGGAACTCGGTCAGCTCCCCGTCCGGGTCCGGTGCGGTGGCGACCGCCTCGTACGGCAGCAGGAACTGGCCGTTCTCGCGGCTGTAGAACGCCGCGTCCGGGCCGACGGGGTAGTCGGCGAACCCGTCCGGCTCGGGATAGGCGTAGGCGTAGAACGCGCCCTCCTCGCCGCCCCCGGGCCAGAACCCGCAGCTGGACAGCTCGTGCGAGTAGCCCTCCACCGTCACGTAGTGCGGGCAGTTGGGAGGGTCGCCGGGGTGCGGCGGTGCCTTCCGGCCGGAGAACCGGGTGCAGGCGAGGTCGAACGACCCCCAGAAGAAGTGCACCGGGCTGACCTTGCCGATGAACCGGGACCGGAACCGTCCGATCACCCGGTCGGCCTGCAGGAGCTGCCGCCAGAACAGCCGCGCCGCGTCGGGATCGTAGGAGGCGTGCCGGTCGTCCTCGGCGAACCGGATGGCCGGGTCCACCTCGTTCGGCCTGGCGTGGATCCGTGTCGGCACGCCCAGCTCGTCCAGCACCGCCATGACCTCGGCGTAGAAGCGGGCCACCGGCATGGGCGCCAGCGCCACCCCTCCGTCCCCGCCGTCGCTGGTGCGGACGCGCAGCCGGTCGTCCAGGAAGTCGAACTCGATGTCGAACGCCCCGGCGCCGTACGGGATCGCCGAGGTGGTCAGCCCGCGCGGCGACACGTACAGGGTGACCTGCCACCAGTGGTTGACCAGCGGCGCGTGCGCCAACCGGATCTTGCCGACGATCTGGGTCCACATGTGCAGGGTGTCCCGCGTGTCGGCCCAGTCCGCCACCCGCAACCGCGGCCACTCCGCAGGTCGGGTCTTCAGCTCAGTCACGACGCCGCCCCCGATCCCCGACACGGTCGGTACGCTCGCACTGCCACCGGCGCTCCTGCGAGCCTTCCCGCGTCGCGACCGCCAAACCGGCGCCCCGGCAAAGCCCCGTGCTGACTTCTTGCCTGGTGACGCGGCAGATACCACACCCAAGTGGCGCGACAACACGGGAATGTAGAGTGTCGCCCATGAATGGAGTGGTGATCGGCGCCGGGACCATGGGTCTCGGCATCGCATACGTGCTGTCGGCCGCCGGCGGCACCGTGACCGTGGTGGAGCCCGACGACCGCCAGGCCCAGGCCGCCCGGACCCGGATCGCGGAGGTCGCCCGGCGCGCCGTCGAGCGCGGCAAGCTCGGCTCCGAGGAGGCCGACGCGCTGGTGGGCCGGATCGTCGTCGCGTCCTCGCTCGAGCAGGTGGAGGCGGCGGCGCCCGATGTGGTCGTCGAGGCGGTCCCCGAACGCCTCGAGCTCAAGCGGACCGTGCTGCGGGAAGCCGAGGCCCTCAAGCCCCGGATGCTCGCGACCAACACCAGCGGCCTGTCCATCGACGCCATCGCCGAGGGCCTGACCGAGCCCGCGGCCTTCATCGGGCTGCACTTCTTCAACCCGGTGTGGGCGATGCCGCTGGTGGAGATCGTGCGCGGTTCGGCCACCGGCGACGCGACCCTGCGGGCGGCCCGCGAGCTGGTGGCCCGCATCGGCAAGGAGTCCATCGTCGTCAAGGACACCCCCGGCTTCGCCACCAGCCGCCTGGGCGTCGCGCTCGGCCTGGAGGCCATGCGGATGCTGGAGGAGGGCGTGGGCGAGGCCGCCGACATCGACCGCGCGATGGAGCTCGGCTACCGGCACCCGATGGGGCCGCTGCGGCTGACCGACCTGGTGGGCCTGGACGTCCGCCTGGACATCGCCCGGCATCTCGCCGAGACCTACGGCCCGCGCTTCGCCCCGCCGCGCATCCTGGAGGAGAAGGTCGCCAAGGGCGAACTGGGCAAGAAGTCCGGCCGCGGGTTCTACGACTGGAGCGAGTGATGGAGTTTCGGACCCTCGACGTGCAGGAGGGCGACGGCCGCGTCACCGTACGGCTCGACCGCCCCGAGCAGCGCAACGCCATCGACCTCGACATGGTGCGGGAGCTGCACGCCGTGTGCGAGGACCTCGAGCGGAACCCGCGCGTCATGATCCTGACCGGCGGAGCGGACGGGGTGTTCGCGGCCGGCGCCGACATCGGCCAGCTGCTGCGGCGCCGCAGGGACGACGCCCTGGCGGGCATCAACCTCAAGGTGTTCCAGCGCATCCGCGAGCTGCCGATGCCCACGGTCGCGGCGGTCGACGGCTACGCCCTGGGCGGCGGCGCCGAGCTCGCCTACTCCTGCGACCTGCGCATCGCCACCGACCGGGCGGTGTTCGGCCAGCCCGAGGCGGCCCTGGGGATCATCGCGGGCGCCGGCGCCACCTGGCGCCTGCCGCGGCTGGTCGGCGAGAGCCTCGCCAAGGAGATGCTGCTGACCGGCCGCCGGCTCAACGCCGAAGAGGCGCGGCGCTTCGGCCTGGTCACCGCCGTCGTCCCGCCGGAGCAGCTGCTGGCCGAGGCCAACGCGCTGGTGGACACGATGCTCCGGAACGGCCCGCTGGCCCTGCGCCTGTCCAAGCTGGCGGTCGACGCCCCCGAGGGCGCCCATCCCGCGCTGGAGCTGGTCGCCCAGGCGGTGCTGTTCGAGAGCGAGGACAAGCACGAACGCATGACCGCGTTCCTCGAGAAGCGGCGGCGCTGACGCCGCGCCCCGGGAGGGGCTCAGGAGTCGGCGAGTTCCCGCCAGCGCTGCTCGGCGCCCGCCTTCCAGGCGGCGTGCTTGTCCTCGAAGACGCGCCGGGCCCTGCGGCCGATCCACCCGGGCGGCAGCAGGGCGTCCGGGAGCATCGGGTCCAGCAGCGGGAAGCGCCGCCATTCGTGCACCAGCCACACCTGGGCCTGGAGCATCGGGTCGCCGGGCCGGGGCTTCATCGCGGAGAACCGGTCGAGGAACGCCTCGTAGCGCTCGGCGACCTCGTCCAGGTTCCAGGCCCGGGCCACCAGCTCGGCCTCCGAGCCGATGCCCGCGAAGGGGCCGATGAAGGAGAAGGCCGTGGAGCCGATGCCGAGGTCGGTCATGATCTGCTTGACCTCGGCCTCGCGGTCGGGATGGGGGCTCACCCACATCCCGGCGGTGGGGTTGCCGAAGCCGGCCCAGGCCAGCCGCGTGTACAGCTGGTGGCGCAGGCGGCGCTGGGACTCGGGGACGGAGGCCATGACGACCAGCCAGCGGCCGTCCCAGGAGCCGCCGCCGGCGCCGAACGAGTAGATCCGCTCGGCGCCCTCGGTGAGCATGCGGCGGCCGGGCGGGGTCAGCTCCCAGCGGACGCGGCGGCCCTCGCGGCGGGAGACGATCCAGCCGTCGGCGGCGGTGCGGGTGATGGCCTGGCGGGAGGACTTCTCCTCCACGCCGAGGCCCGCCAGGACGTGCAGCAGGGTGGAGGTCCACACCGGCTCGCCGGCGGGGAGCACGAACTCGCCGAGGACGGTGAGCAGCAGCGAGCGCGCGCTGGCGCCGCCGCTGCCGCCGCGCCGGGGCAGCGCCTCCCTGGTCCCCATCCGGCCTCCGATCACGCGGGAAGAACCCGCGCGGCCCCGCCGTCCGCCCGCTCGGCGGGCACGGGGCCGCGCGCCGAAAGATTCATTTCCAGTATGACAGCCGCGACGACATCTTTTTGTCGGATGTCGGCATGGTCACAGCTGGATGGACTTGATCTCGCAGAACTCCTCGAGTCCGGCCTCGCCCAGCTCCCGGCCCACACCCGACCGCTTGTAGCCGCCGAACGGCGCCAGGGGGTTCCACGCCGCGCCGTTGACGTCGACCTGCCCGGTGCGCAGCCGGCGGGCGACCCGCAGCGCCCGGTCG
Organism: Actinomadura viridilutea; assembly: GCA_003001795.1. GTDB lineage: Bacteria > Actinomycetota > Actinomycetes > Streptosporangiales > Streptosporangiaceae > Spirillospora > Spirillospora viridilutea. The sequence continues at coordinate 65,668 of PVNI01000017.1, forward strand.
GGGTCGGCCGACCAGACCGCGCCGTGCAGGCCGTAGTCGCTGTCGTTGGCGATCCGCACCGCCTCGTCCTCGTCGTCGTACGGCAGCACCGCCAGCACCGGGCCGAAGATCTCCTCGCGGGCGATCCGCATGTCGGCGCGGACGTCGGCGAAGATCGTGGGCCGCACGTAGAAACCGGGGCCCTCGGGCCGGTCGGGCCCGCCGTGGACCAGCCGGGCGCCCTCGGCGATACCGATCGCGATGTACTCCAGGACGGTGTCGCGCTGCCGGGCCGAGACCAGCGGGCCCAGGCGGGTCGACTCGTCCAGCGGGTGCCCGACGGTCAGCCGCTGGGCGGCCTGCACGGCGATGTCCAGCGCCTTCTCCTGCAGCGGACGGGGCACCAGCATCCGCGTCCAGGCCGAGCAGGTCTGGCCGGAGTTGAGGAACGCGTTGTTGACGCCGGTCCGCACGGCGCGCTCGAGGTCGGCGTCGTCGAGGACGACGTTGGCCGACTTGCCGCCGAGCTCCAGCGCCACCCTCTTGACGGTGCGGGCGGCCAGCCCGGCGACCCGCGTGCCGGCCCGGGTCGATCCGGTGAAGGACACCATGTCGACGCCGGGGTGGGCGGCGATGGCCTCGCCGACGACCGCACCCGGGCCGGTCACCAGGTTGAGCACTCCCGCGGGCACTCCGGCCTCGTGGGCGGCCTCCATCAGCATGAACACGCTCAGCGGGGCGTCGTCGGCGGGTTTGAGCACGACGGTGCAGCCCGCCGCCAGCGCCGCGCCGACCTTCGCGACGACCTGGTGCAGCGGGTAGTTCCACGGCGTGATGGCGCCGACGACCCCGGCGGGTTCGCGGACGACCAGCGAGTTGCCGACGCGGCGCTCGTAGGCGTAGCCGGCGGCCATGTCGGCGTAGGACTCCAGCACTGACAGCGGCGCCCCGACCTGCACGCGGCGGGCCATCTTCAGCGGGGTGCCGACCTCCTGCGCGATGGTGGCGGCCAGTTCCTCGCCGCGCGCCGCCAGCGCCCGGTGCAGCGCGGCGAGCACGGCGGCGCGCTCGCCGGGCGGGGCCGCCGCCCAGCCGTCGAACGCCGCGCGCGCCGCCCCCACCGCCGCGTCCACGTCCGCCGGTCCGCCGCGCGGGACGCGCCCGATCGGCTGCGCGTCGGCCGCCCCGACCACGTCGACGGACGCCGGGGCCGCCGGGGCGACCCACGTCCCGTCGATGTAGAGGGCGTCGTAGCAGAGGGCGTCGTAGCGCCTCATCGTCCACCTCCCCAGGCCGAATATGCGACAGAGTCTTGACGCAACGGAATGAAGATGTCAAAGATTAGCTCACCCAACCGTTCCGACCAGGGGAGGCACCGACTCATGTCCCTCACCGCGGCGGCGGAGACACCCACCGGGCACGACTCGGTGCCCGCGGTGTCGTTCGACGCGCATCCCGACTCCTACCGGCACCTGCGGCTGGAGATCGACGGGGAGATCGCCCGCATCGTGCTCCAGGTCGACGAGAACGGCGGGCTGGTCCCCGGCTACGAGCTCAAGCTGAACTCCTACGACCTGGGCGTGGACATCGAGCTGTACGACGCGGTGCAGCGGCTGCGCTTCGAGCATCCCGAGGTGCGCGCCGTGGTGATCACCGGCGGGCTGGACAAGGTGTTCTGCGCGGGCGCGAACATCCGGATGCTGGCCCAGTCCAGCCACCCGTGGAAGGTGAACTTCTGCAAGTTCACCAACGAGACCCGCAACGGCATCGAGGACGCCACGGCGAACTCCGGCCAGACCTACATCGCCGCGGTCAACGGCACGGCCGCCGGCGGCGGCTACGAGCTGGCGCTGGCCTGCGAGCACATCATCCTCATCGACGACGGCTCGTCGGCGGTCTCGCTGCCGGAGGTGCCGCTGCTGGCGGTGCTGCCCGGCACCGGCGGTCTGACCCGGGTCGTCGACAAGCGCGGCGTCCGCAAGGACCTCGCCGACGTGTTCGCCACCAAGAGCGAGGGGGTGCGCGGCACGACCGCCGTGGAGTGGAAGCTGGTGGACGAGGCCGTGCCGCGCAGCCGGTTCGAGGAGACGGTGCGGCGGCGCGCGCAGGAGTTCGCCGCCCGCTCCACCCGCCCGCGCGACGCCAAGGGCGTCACGCTCACCCCGCTGGAGCGGACGATCACCGCCGACCGCATCGCGTACCGGCACGTCACCGCCGAGCTGGACCGCGAGCAGGGGATCGTCGCCATCACCCTGCGCGGCCCCGAGGAGGACGCCCCGCAGACCGTCGACGGCATCCACGACCTCGGCGCCGACTTCTGGCCGCTGGCGCTGACCCGCGAGCTGGACGACCTGATCCTGCGGCTGCGCACCAACGAGCTGGAGGCGGGCACCTGGGTGTTCCGCACCCGCGGCGACCTCGGACGCGTGCTGGCCTACGACGACCTGCTCGCCGTGCACGCCGACGACTGGCTGGTCAACGAGATCCGCCACTACCTCAAGCGGACCCTCAAGCGCCTCGACGTCACCAGCCGCAGCCTGATCGCCCTCATCGAGCCGGGCTCCTGCTTCGCCGGGCCGCTGCTGGAGGTCGTCCTGGCCTGCGACCGCTCCTACATGCTCGAGGGGACCTTCGAGGACGACCCCGACGCCGAGCCCGCCCGGATCGTGCTGACCGGCGCGAACTTCGGCCTCTACCCGATGGGCAACGACCTGACCCGGCTGCAGTCCCGCTTCTACGGCGAGCCCGGGCGGGTCGAGCGGCTGCGGGAGCTGACGGGCCGTCCCCTCGAGGCGGCCGAGGCCGCCGAGCTGGGCCTGGTCACCTTCGCCTTCGACGACATCGACTGGGAGGACGAGGTGCGCATCGCCCTGGAGGAGCGCACCTCGCTCAGCCCGGACGCGCTCACGGGCATGGAGGCCAACCACCGCTTCGTCGGCCCCGAGACCGTGGAGACCAAGATCTTCGGCCGGCTGTCGGCCTGGCAGAACTGGATCTTCCAGCGCCCCAACGCCGCCGGCCCGGACGGCGCGCTGCGCAAGTACGGCACCGGACTCAAGGCCGCCTACGACCGGAAGCGAGTGTGAACATGACCACCGGCATCGACTACACCGAGCGGATCCCCAACAACGTCGACCTGTCCAGCGACCGGCGGCTGCAGCGGGCGCTGGAGTCCTGGCAGCCCAAGTTCCTGCAGTGGTGGAGCGAGATGGGGCCGGCGCTGCCGACCAAGGACGTCTACCTGCGCACCGCCGTGTCCGTGGGCCGCGAGGGCTGGGCGCAGTTCGGGCACGTGGCGCTTCCGGAGTACCGGTGGGGCATCTTCCTGTCCGAGCGCGACCCCGACCGGCGCATCGCGTTCGGCGAGCACAAGGGCGAGCCGGTGTGGCAGCAGGTCCCCGGCGAGTACCGCGCGGACCTGCAGCGGCTGATCGTCATCCAGGGCGACACCGAGCCCGCGTCCGTCGAGCAGCAGCGGCACCTCGGCATGACCGCGCCGAGCCTGTACGACCTGCGCAACCTGTTCCAGGTCAACGTGGAGGAGGGCCGTCACCTGTGGGCGATGGTCTACCTGCTGCACGCCTACTTCGGCCGGACCGGGCGCGAGGAGGCCGAGGCGCTGCTGCACCGCAACTCCGGCAGCGACGACTCCCCGCGCATCCTCGGCGCGTTCAACGAGGAGACGCCCGACTGGCTGTCGTTCTACATGTTCACCTACTTCACCGACCGGGACGGCAAGTACCAGCTCGGCACGCTGAAGGAGAGCGCGTTCGACCCGCTGTCGCGCACCTGCCAGTTCATGCTGAAGGAGGAGGCCCACCACATGTTCGTGGGCACCACCGGCGTGGACCGGGTGGTCGAGCGCACCGCGCAGATCATGCGCGAGCACGACACCGCCGACGTGCGGCCCTACGGCGGCATCCCCCTGGAGATCATCCAGAAGTACCTCAACTTCCACTACAGCGTCTCGCTGGACCTGTTCGGCTCGGAGACCTCCACCAACGTCGCCAACTACTTCACCGCCGGTCTCAAGGGGCGCTGGCAGGAGGAGCGCCGCAAGGACGACCACCAGCTCACCGACGCCGTCGCCACCGTCACCCAGGTCGAGGACGGCCGGCTCGTCGAGGTCGAGACGCCCGCGCTGATCGCCCTCAACAACGACCTGCGGGGCGAGTACACCGCCGACTGCCAGAACGGCGTGACCCGCTGGAACCGGATCCTCGAGGACGCCGGCATCGACTTCCGGCTGCGGCTGCCGCACGTGGGCTTCCACCGCCAGGTCGGGGCGTTCGCCGGGCACCACGTCTCCCCCGACGGCGAGGTCCTCACCGCGGAGGAGTGGGACCGCCGCAAGGGCGACTGGCTGCCGACCGACGAGGACCGCGCCTACGTCGCCTCGGTGATGCAGCCGGTGTACGAGCCCGGCAAGATCGCCGCCTGGGTCGCCCCGCCCAAGCAGGGCATCAACGGCCGCCCGTTCGACTACGAGTACGTCCACCTGGCCTGAGCGGGAGCCCTCGATGCCCGACCCCTTCAACGCCTCCGTCTACCTGGTCGACAGGCAGCTCGAGCTCGGCCGCGGCGACCGCATCGCGGTCGCCGGGCCGGGCGGCGCCCTCACGTACGCGCAGCTGGCCGAGCGGGTCCGGCGGGCCGCCGCCGGGCTGCGCGCCGCCGGGCTGCGCCCCGAGGAGCGGATCGTGCTGTTCGCCGCCGACGGGCCCGAGCTGCTGATCACCTTCCTGGCCGGGATGCGGATCGGGGCCGTGCCCGTGCCGGTGTCCAGCATGTACAACGGCACGGAGCTGGGCCACCTGCTCGCCGACTCGCGGGCGCGGATGCTGCTGGTCACCCCGCAGTTCACGGCCGCCGCGCAGGACGCGCTGGCGGTCTCGGAGCTCCGGGACGTGGTGCTGGCGGGCGGCGCCCGCGTCGAGACGCCCGCGGGGATGCGGACCTGGACGTGGGACGAGCTGCTGTCCGCCGGGGACGACGAGTCGGTGTACGGGACGTGGGACGAGTCGCCCGCGTTCTGGCTCTACACCTCCGGCACCACCGGCACGCCCAAGGCCGCCATGCACCGGCACGGCAGCGTCCGGCACGTCGCCGAGACCTACGCCGCGCACGTCCTCGGGATCACCGAGGAGGACCGGTGCTTCTCGGTGGCCAAGCTGTTCTTCGCCTACGGGCTCGGGAACGCGGCGCTGTTCCCCCTGTCGGCCGGGGCGACGACGATCCTGGACCCGGCCCGTCCGACGCCCGCCGGCGTGACCGAACGGCTGCTGGCCGACCGGCCGACGCTGTTCTTCGCCGTCCCGACGTTCTACGCGGCGCTCCTGGACGCCGACGCGCCGCGTGAGGCGTTCGCCTCGGTGCGGCTGGCGGCGTCGGCCGGGGAGCCGCTCCCGCCGGACCTGTACCGCCGCTTCACCGAGCGGTACGGCGTCGAGCTGCTGGACGGGATCGGGTCGACGGAGGCCCTGCACATCTTCCTGTCCAACCGGCCCGGCGACGTGCGGCCGGGGACCTCCGGACGCCCGGTGCCGGGCTACGAGGTGAAGCTGGTGGACGAGACCGGGGCGGAGGTCCCGCCCGGGGAGCCCGGCGACCTGCTGGTCCGGGGGCCGTCGCTGACCACCGGGTACTGGTGCCGCACCGAGGTCACCCGCAAGGCGTTCCAGGGCGAGTGGATGCGGACCGGCGACAAGTACGTGCGGTCCGAGGACGGCTACTACACCTGCCTGGGACGCAGCAACGACATGATCAAGGCGGGCGGGATCTGGGTGTCGCCGACCGAGGTCGAGCGGTGCCTGAGCGAGCATCCCGCCGTCGCCGAGGTCGCCGTGGTGGGCGTCCCGGACGAGCACGGCCTGGACAAGCCGGTCGCCTGCGTCGTCCCCGCCTCCGGGGCCCGGGTCGACGCCGAGGAGCTGATCGCCCACTGCCGCGAGCGCCTGGCGGCGTTCAAGCGGCCCCGGCAGGTCGTCGTCGTGGACGAGCTGCCCAAGACCGCCACCGGCAAGCTCCGCCGCTTCGCCATCCGCGAGCTGACCATGGAGCTGGTCCGCGGGCGGGCCGCCGCGGGCGAGCAGGCCGAGGAGAGGGTGACGCCCGTATGACCGAGGTCGACCTGCTGATCGTGGGGGCCGGGCCGGTGGGGCTGTTCGGCGCCTACTACGCGGGCTTCCGGGAGATGTCGGTGGCGGTGATGGACTCGCTGCCCGAGCCCGGCGGTCAGATCACCGCGATGTACCCGGAGAAACCGATCTACGACATCGCCGGGTTCCCGTCCGTGAAGGGCCGGGACCTGGTCGCCGGGCTCGTGGAGCAGGCGGGCCGGTTCGACCCGGCCTATCTGCTCGGTCACTGCGCGCAGACCCTCGACGAGGACGGGGACCGCTTCGTGGTGACCAGCCGGGAAGGGGCCTCGGTGCGGTGCCGGGCCGTGCTGGTGACCGGCGGGATCGGGACGTTCACCCCCCGGCCGCTGCCCGCCGGCCGCGAGTACGAGGGACGGGGCCTCGCCTACTTCGTGCCGCGTCCCGAGGAGTACACCGACACCGACGTGGTGATCGTCGGGGGCGGGGACAGCGCCTTCGACTGGGCGCTGGCCCTGCATCCCATCGCCCGCTCGGTGACGCTGGTGCACCGGCGGGAGACGTTCCGCGCCCACGCCCACACCGTGCGGCAGGTGCGGGACGCGGGCGTGGAGATCCTCACCAGTTGCCAGGTGGCCGCGCTGCGCGGCGCGACGGAGGTCGAGTCCGTCGAGGTCGTGCACACCCCCACCGGGGAGCGGCGGGAGCTGAAGGCGCAGCGCGTGATCGCCGCGCTGGGCTTCACCGCCAACCTGGGGCCGCTGAACGACTGGGGCCTGGACGTCCGCGACCGCCGGCACATCCCCGTGGACACCACCATGAGCACCGTCCGCCGCGGTGTCTTCGCGGCCGGGGACATCACCGACTACCCCGGCAAGGTCCGGTTGATCGCGGTGGGCTTCGGGGAGGCCGCGACCGCCGTCAACAACGCGGCGGTGCTCATCGATCCGGAGGCCGCGCTCTTCCCCGGCCATTCCACCGACGCGCTATAGACACCGACGCGCTATAGACGCTGTAGAGGAGCCTGATGCCGTACGTCATCGCCGAGCCCTGCATCGACGAAATGGACATGTCCTGCGTGGACGAATGCCCCGTCGACTGCATTTACCAGGGCGAGCGCAAGCTTTACATCAACCCGAAGGAATGCATCGACTGCGGCGCCTGCGAGCCGGCCTGCCCCGTGGAGGCCATCGCGCAGGACCGCCGCGTCCGCCCCGAGTACCAGGAGCACATCGCCGACAACGCCCGCTTCTTCAACGAGCCGCTGCCGGGCAGGTCCGAGAGCCTGGGCAATCCCGGGGGCGCGTCGAACATCGGGAAGGTCGGCGTGGACACCGAGCTGGTGGCCGCCCACCCCGTCGCCTGAGGGGAGGCCGCATGCTGGACGGGCACCTGCTGATCGACGCGCACGTGCACGCCGCCCGGCTGCCCACGCTGCGGCCGGCGTGGCTGGCGTGGGCGGAGGAGTTCGGGCGCTCCCACCCGTGGCCCGACCTGTACGACGCGGACGGCGCGCTGGTGCCCGAGCGGGTCGACGCGCATTTCGCGGCCGAGGGCGTGGACGCGGCCCTGGTGTTCTGCGAGTACAGCCCCAAGGCCACCGGGATGCAGCCGATCGAGGACGTGCTGCCGCTGGTCAAGCACAACCCGCGGCGGTTCCGCCCGGTCGCGAGCGTCAACCCCCACCTGCACTATCCGATCGACGCGGAGCTGGGCCGGCAGATCGAGCTGGGGGCGGTGGCGTTGAAGCTGCACCCGGTGCACGGGGGGTTCAGTCCGTCCGACCGGGCGCTGTATCCGGCGTACGCCCTGTGCCGCGAGGCCGGCATCCCGGTGATCGTGCACTGCGGGACCAGCACGTTCCCGGGGTCCTCGAACAAGTTCGCCGACCCCGTCCTGCTGGACGACGTGCTGCGGGACTTCCCCGGCCTGGACATCGTGCTGGCGCACGGCGGCCGCGGCTGGTGGTACGACGCGGCGGCGTTCCTGGCCCTGTCGCGCGACAACGTGTGGATCGAGTTGTCGGGCCTGCCGCCGCGCCGCCTGCCGGAGTACTACGCCCGGTACGACCTGGCCAGGCTGGCCCGCAAGTTCATCTTCGGGACCGACTGGCCGGGCGTTCCGGGCGTCGCCCGGAACGCCCGCGCCGTCGCCGACCTAGGCTTGGACGAGGAGACCGTCGCGCTCGTCTACGGACGCAATGCCCTCCAGGTGTATCCAGCGCTGCGCGATTTGGAACGCTAGGCCGGCGCGGTGTCCCGCGTTCCCGGCATGCCCGGCCGGGAGCCCGCCCCTGCCGTCTGTCTAAGGAGGACCGCATGGCCGTCTACGCGCTCGGCGACCGGGTGCCCGTCATCCACGAGACCGCCTACGTGCACCCCGACGCGGTGGTGATCGGCGCGGTGACGCTGGGGCCGGAGTCGTCGGTCTGGCCCAACGCCGTGCTGCGCGGCGACTACGGCCGCATCGAGGTCGGCGCCCGCACGTCCGTCCAGGACGGCACGGTGCTGCACACGACCGAGGAATGGCCCACGGTGATCGGCGCCGACTGCGTCGTCGGCCACAACGTCCACGCCGAGGGCTGCACGGTCGAGGACCGGTGCCTGATCGGCTCCGGCTCGGTCGTCCTCAACCGCGCCCGGATCGGCGCCGGCTCCATCGTCGGCGCCGCCGCCCTGGTCCCCGAGGATCTGCAGGTGCCGCCCGGCTCCATGGCGCTCGGCGTCCCCGCCCGCATCCGCCCGATGAGCGAGCAGGCCCGCCACGGGGACTGGCTGGACGAGGCCGTGCGGCTCTACGTGGGCAACGCCCGCGACTACCGCGAGAACCTGCGCCGCCTCGACTGACGCCGCGCGACGACCGAAGGGCCCGTGTGACGTGGAGCACACGGGCCCTTTCAGCTTCGCGCAGCCGCGAACTTTTGTCAACAGAGTCATGTGTTAACAAACGTTCACTGTAGAACGTAAGGGCGCCTCCCACCCCGACGGCCAGATCACAGCAGGTGAGCAGCCGTACCGCAATGAGAATTATTCAAGACAAAGTCTTGACGTGACTGCCATCACATGTAGATTCTTGGCCCAGTTTCCGCCGACCGGACGAGGTCGGCGCTCACCCCTAAGGAGGCGCCATGGGTGCTCTGTGCGCCGTTCTCCGCTCCCTCCGCCGCTCCGCGACGATCAGCGGGCTCGCCGTCGGCGCCCTCGCGCTGGCCGGGTGCGCCGGCTCCAGCCTGGGCCCGTCCGGGGCGGGCGGCTCCGGCGACGAGGTCACGCTCGGCCTGCTCGTGCCGCTGTCGGGCGTCTACGCCCCGCTCGGCGAGGACATGCGCGACGGCTTCCGGCTCTACCTCGACCAGCACGGCGGCAGGCTCGGCGGCCGGACCGTCAAGGTCGTCACCGCCGACGAGGGCGAGACCCCGCAGACCGGCGTGCCCGCCGCCCAGAAGCTCGTCACCCAGGACCGGGCCGCCGCGGTCGTCGGAGTGGTCAACTCCGCCACCGCGCTCGGGCTGCGGGACTTCTTCCACGAGTCGAAGGTGCCGCTGCTGGTCGCCAACGCCGGCGCGGACGCCATCACCGGCGACCGCGGCTCCCCGTACGTGTGGCGGACCAGCTTCGCCAACGGCAAGGTCGGCGCCGCGCTCGGCCCGGCGGTGGCCGACGAGGTCGACGGCGGCGTCTACCTGATCACCGCGGACTACGCCGCCGGCCGGGAGATGGTCGGCGGGTTCCGCAAGGCGTTCACGGCGGCCGGCGGCAAGGTCGCCGGGGAGAAGTACACGCCGTTCGGCAAGACCCAGGACTACCAGCCGTACCTGTCGGCGATCCGCAGCTCCGGCGCCAAGGCGGTGTTCAGCTTCTACGCCGGGGCCGAGGCGGTGAACTTCGTCAAGCAGTACAAGCAGTTCGGGCTGGCCGACAAGATCCCGCTGTACGGCACCGGGTTCCTCACCGAGGGCGGCGTGCTGAGCGCCCAGGGAGCTGCCGCGGTCGGCGTGAAGACCTCCCTGCACTACTCCACCGAGCTGGACACCCCGGCGAACAAGGCGTTCGTGGACGCCTACCGCAAGAAGTACAACGAGGCCCCCACCGTCTACTCCGTGCAGGCCTACGACGCCGCCGCCGTGCTGGACAAGGCGCTGGCCAAGGCGACCGGCGCCACGGGCGAGGACCTGGCGAAGGCCCTCGGCCAGGTCGGCACCATCGACAGCCCGCGCGGACCGTGGAGCTTCGACGCCCAGCACGACGCCCAGCAGAAGTACTACCTGCGCGAGGTCCGCTCCGACGGCGGCGCCATCGTCAACGCGGTCGTGCGGGAACTGGGCTGACGTCGTGCGGGAACTGGGCTGACATGGACACGTACCTGGTGAGCGTCCTGAACGGGCTGGCGATGGGCTCGCTGCTGTTCGCCATCGCGCTGGGCCTGTCGCTGGTGTTCGGGATGATGGACGTGCTCAACCTCGCGCACGGCGCGGTCTACCTCGTCGGCGCCTACGTCGCGGTCGCGCTGCTCGGCGACGGGGGCGGCCCGGCGGCGTTCGTGGCGGCGGTGCTGACCGCGGCCGCGGCGGGCGCGGCGCTCGGCGGCGCGCTGGCGGCCATGACCCGGGCCGCCCCGCACCACCTCGACCAGGCGCTGCTGACCCTCGGTGTGGCGCTGGTCGTCGCGGAACTGCTGACAGTGGCGTTCGGCAGCGACGTGCACTCGCTGCCGGCCCCCGTCCCTGTCGACGGCGGGGTGCGGATCCTCGGCGAGACCTACCCGGTGTACCGGCTGCTGGTCATCGCGTTCGGTGTCGTCCTCGCGATCGCCGTCCACCGCCTGGTGGAGCGCGGCCCGCTCGGAGCGGTGATCCGGGCGGCGGTCGCCGACCGGGCCATGGTGGCGGCGCTCGGCGTGAACACCGGCCGGGTGCTGGTCGGGGTCTTCGCGGCGGGCGCGGCGCTGGCCGCGGTCGGCGGGGTGCTGGCCGGGCCGATCCTGGGCGCCCAGCCCGGTCTGGACGAGAAGGTGCTGCTGCTGGCGCTGGTCGTGGTGGTCGTCGGGGGGCTCGGCTCGGTGCGCGGGGCGCTGCTCGGCGCGGTGCTGATCGGGCAGGTGCAGGCGCTCGGCGTGGCGCTGCTGCCCGAGTACGCCTCGTTCCTGCTGTTCGCGGCCATGGCGGCGGTGCTGCTGGTGCGGCCGGCCGGGCTGCTGCCGGCCGCGGCGGGGGTGCGCGCATGACGATGCTGCAGACCTCGGCGCCCGCTCCGACGGGCACGGTGCGCGGGCCGCGTCCGGCGCGGCGCGGCGCGGTGATCGCGACGGCCGTGGGGGTCCTGCTGGTCGCGGCCCCGCTGGTGCTCGGCGCCTACCCGGTGTCGATGATGACGCGGATGCTGGCGTTCGCGGTGCTGGTGCTCAGCGTCGATCTGCTGACCGGTGTCACGGGAATGCCGACGCTCGGACAGGCCGCCTATTTCGGAGTCGGCGCGTACACGGCGGCGCTGGTCGGCGTGCACGTCACCTCGGACGGCGCGGTGCAGGCGGCGGCGGCCCTGGCGGCGGGGCTGGTCGCGGCGGCGGCGACCGGCTGGGTCGCGGTGCGGGCGCGCGGGATCGTGTTCCTGATGCTCACGCTGGCGATCGGCGAGTCGGTGCACCAGCTCGCCGACACGTGGTCGGCGGTGGGCGGCAGCAACGGACTGGCCGGCATGCCGCCGATCAGCGTGTTCGGCGCCGCGCTCCCGGCCGCCGGGTTCGTCTACTGGTGGGTGCTGGCCGTGGCCGCACTGGTCTTCGCCGCGGTGGCGCTGGTCGCGCGGTCCCCCTACGGGCGGACGCTGCGCGGCATCCGCGACAACGAGGCCCGCATGCGGGCCTTGGGCTACCGGCCGGCGCTCGCCAGGTTCGGCGTGTACTGCCTGGCGGGCGCGGTCGCCGGGGTGGGCGGCGCGCTGTGGGCGGCGCAGGCCCGGTTCGTGTCGCCGGGCGACCTGGGCTTCGAGGTCGCGGCGCTGGCGCTGCTCAGCGTCGTGATCGGAGGGTCGGGGAGCCTGTGGGGGCCGTGCCTGGGCGCGGCGCTGGTGCTGCTCGTCCGCGACAGCCTGTCCGCCTACGTCGGCGGGCACGGGGCGCTCGTGCTGGGGGTGGTGTTCGTCGCAGTGGTGTTCCTGATGCCTCGAGGGCTGGCCGGCCTCGCCAGGAGCCGCCGCAAGGAGGTGCGGTCATGACCGCCGTCCTGGAACTGCAGGGGCTGACCCGCTCGTACGGTTCGCTGACCGCCGTCGACCATGTGGACCTGGTCGTCCGGGAGGGCGAGCGGCACGCCCTCATCGGCCCGAACGGCGCGGGCAAGTCGACGCTGTTCGCCACCGTCGCCGGGACGCTGCGGGCGACCTCCGGGCGGGTGCTGCTGAACGGGCGGGACGTGACGGCGCTGCCGGAGTCCGCCCGGGCCCGGCGCGGCCTGCTGCGCACCTACCAGCATTCGAGCCTGTTCCTCGGCTGCACCGTGCTGGACAACGTGGCGCTGGCGGCGCAGCGGGTGCAGCGGGTCGCGCACCGTTTCGACCGTCCGGCGCGCAGGTTCCGGCGCACCCAGGCGCGGGCGCTGGAGCACCTGGAGTCGGTCGGGCTGGCCGGGCGCGCCCACGACCTGGTGTCGGCGCTGTCGCACGGGGAGCGGCGGCAGCTGGAGGTGGCGATGGTGCTGGCCGCCGAGCCGACGCTGGTGATGTTCGACGAACCCACCGCCGGGATGTCGGCCGCCGAGACCGAGCGGTTCGTGACGCTGCTGGAAGGGCTGCCCCGCACCCTGACCGTCGTCATCGTCGAACACGACCTGGACGTGGTGTTCCGGTTGGCCGACCGGGTGACCGTGCTGCACCTGGGCTCCGTCCTGGCCTCCGGGCCGCCCGAGGCGATCCGCGCCGACGAGGCGGTGCAGGCGGCCTACCTCGGCGCCGCCCGCACCGAGGACCTGTTCACCGGAGGTGCCCGATGACCGACCTGCTCGCCGTCTCCGGCCTGCGCGCCGGGTACGCGGGCACCACCGTGCTCGACGGCGTGGACCTGACCGTTCCCGCCGGCGCGGTGGTGGCGCTGCTCGGCCGCAACGGCGTCGGCAAGACCACGTTCGTGCACACGGTGATGGGGATGCTGCGGCCCTACTCCGGCAGCATCCGCCTGGACGGGCGCGAGCTCGCCGGGGCGGCGGCGCACGCCGTCGCCCGCGCCGGCGTCGCCATCGTGCCGCAGGGCCGCCGGGTGTTCGCGCCGCTCACCGTCGAGGAGAACCTGCGCATCGCCGCCGGGCGCCGCCGGCGCGGCCCCTGGACCGTGGACCGCGTCTACGAGCTGATGCCCCGGCTCGCCGAACGCCGCGCCAACCGGGGCGACCAGCTCTCCGGAGGCGAGCAGCAGATGCTCGCCATCGGCCGGGCGCTGCTGCGCAACCCGCGCCTGCTGCTGCTCGACGAGCCGTCCGACGGTCTGGCCCCGGCGGTGGTCGGCCAGATCGCGGAGGTGCTGGAGCGGCTGCGCGGCGACGGCATCTCCGCCCTCCTGGTCGAGCAGGACCTGCGCCTGGCGTTCCGGCTGGCCGACGAGGTCGCGGTCATGCGCAAGGGCCGCATCGCGCACCGCGGCCCGACCGCCGAGTTCCGCTCCGACCGCGACCGGGCCCGCGCCCTGCTCGGCGTGGGCTGAACCGGCCGAGACCACGGGCCTCGGGCGGCGGGAGCCGCGGCGGACCCCCCACGCCGCGGCTCCCGCCGCCCCGCTTCCGTACGGGACGGCAGGTCAGAATGGGGGCATGGCGATCGCATCTTTCATGGTTCCGCTGGGGACGCCCGCGCCCGGGTTCACGCTGCCGTCGATCGACGGCGAGACCGTCTCGCTCACCGACTTCGACGGCACGCCCGCGCTGCTGGTGGTGTTCCTGTCGAACCACTGCCCATATGTACGGCGGATCGAGCACGGCATCGGCAAGGTGACGGCCGAGTACCGCGACAAGGGACTGGCCACCGTGGCGATCTGCAGCAACGACGTCGAGAGGTACCCCGACGACGGCGCCGAGCATCTGCGCGAGCAGGCGAAGCGGGCGGGGTTCGCCTTCCCGTACCTGGTGGACGCGTCGCAGGACGTCGCCAAGGCGTACCGGGCCGCGTGCACGCCGGACTTCTTCCTGTACGACGCCGACCGGCGGCTGGCGTACCGAGGGCAGTTCGACGCCGCGCGTCCCGGGAACGACGCGCCCGTGGACGGGTCGTCGCTGCGCGCGGCGATCGACCGCGTCCTCGCGGGCGAGCCGGTCCCCGAGCCGCACACGCCCAGCCTGGGGTGCGGCATCAAGTGGAAGCCGGGCAACGAGCCCGCGTAGGCGGCCGTCCGGGCCCTGAAGCGGCAGCGGCGGCCTCCGGACCGCCGCTGCGCGGGCCGCGCCGCATGGGTTAACCTACCAAGCGATTGCTAGATCGCTGTCAGATCGCCCGTGCGAGCGGAGGCGGCCGGGGATGGATCTTGAGTTCGGCGCGGCCGACGAGGCGTTCCGGGACGAGGTGCGGGCGTGGCTGCGCGCGCACGTCCCCGCCGAGCCGCTGCCGTCGCTGGAGACCGCGGAGGGCTTCGCGGCGCACCGGGAGTGGGAGCGCACGCTGGGCGAGGCCCGCCTGTCGGCGGTGTCGTGGCCGCGGGAGTACGGCGGGCGCGGCGCGACCGTGCTGCAGTGGCTGATCTTCGAGGAGGAGTACTACGCCGCGGGCGCCCCCGGACGCGTCAACCAGAACGGCATCAACCTCCTCGCGCCCACGCTGTTCGAGCACGGCACGCCCGAGCAGCTCGCCCGCGTCCTGCCGCCCATGGCGCGCGGCGAGGTGATCTGGGCGCAGGCGTGGTCGGAACCGGGCGCGGGCAGCGACCTGGCGTCCCTGCGCGCCGCCGCCGCCCGCGTCGACGGCGGCTGGCTGCTCAACGGGCAGAAGACGTGGAGCTCGCGGGCGGCGTTCGCCGACCGCGCGTTCGGCCTGTTCCGCTCCGATCCGGACGCCGAACGGCACCGGGGGCTGACGTACCTGATGTTCCCGCTGGACGCCGACGGCGTGACCGTGCGCCCGATCGGACGGCTGGACGGCAAGCCCGCGTTCGCCGAGCTCTTCCTGGACGACGTGTTCGTCCCGGACGAGGACGTGATCGGCGCCCCCGGCGACGGCTGGCGGGCGGCGATGAGCACCGCGGGCAGCGAACGCGGCCTCACGCTGCGCTTCCCCGGCCGGTTCACCGCCGCGGCCGACCGGCTCGTGGCGCTGTGGCGGGAGCGCGCCGACCCGTCCGACGCGGCCCTGCGGGACCGGGTCGCCGACGCGTGGATCAAGGCCCGCGCCTACCGGCTCAAGGGCTTCGAGACGGTGTCGCGGACCGACGGGACCGCCGCCGAGGCCAGCCTGAACAAGATCTTCTGGTCGGAGCTGGACGTGGCGCTGCACGAGGCCGCGCTGGACCTGCTCGGCGCCGACGGCGAGCTCGCCGGGCCCTGGCTGGAGGGCTACGTGTTCTCCCTGGCGGGCCCGATCTACGCGGGCACCAACGAGATCCAGCGCGACGTCGTCGCCGAGCGCGTGCTCGGCCTGCCGAGGGGGACGCGGTGAGGTTCGTCCTGGACGCCGAGCAGCGGCTGTTCGCCGAGACCCTCGACAAGCTGCTCGCCGAGGCCGACACCCCGGCAGCGATCCGCGCGTGGGCGGCGGGCGACGCCGCGCCCGGGCGGGCGCTGTGGCGGTCGCTGGCCGAGACGGGGGTGTTCGCGCTGGCGGTGCCCGAGTCGCACGGCGGGGCCGGGACGCTGCCGGTGGAGCTGGTCACGGCGGCGTTCGAACTGGGGCGCCACGCGGTTCCGGGGCCGTTCGTGGAGACGCTCGCCGGCGCGGCGCTGATCGGCGGTCTCGGCGACGACGCGCTCGCCGCCGCCTGGCTGCCGCGCGTCGCCGCCGGGGACGCGATGATCTCGCTGGCCCGGCCCTACGCGCTCGACGCCGACGTCGCCGACCTCGTCGTGTCCGTCGCCGAGGACGACGGGCCGCCGCGGACCGCCCGTCCCGCCGCGATGCGTTGCGGAGTCGACCCGGCGCGGCGGCTGTTCGAGGTGCGTCCGGACGCTCCCCTCGCCGCCGGACCGGACGACGCGCACGCGACCGCAGCGGCCGTCGACCTGGCCGCCCTGCTGTGCGCGGCCCAGCAGCTGGGCGTCGGCCGGGCGCTGCTGGACGCGTCGGTGGAGTACGCCAAGACGCGCCGGCAGTTCGGCCGCGCCATCGGCGAGTTCCAGGCCGTCAAGCACCACCTGGCGAACGCGCTCGTGCACCTGGAGTTCGCCCGGCCGCTCGTGTACGGGGCGGCGCTCTCCTACGGGACGGCGGTTTTCCCCCGGGACGTGTCCGCGGCGAAAGCGGCTGCGGCCGAGGCGTCCTACATGACCGCGAAGACCGCCCTTCAGGTGCACGGCGCCATCGCCTACACCGACGAGTACGCCCCGTCCCTGTGGATCCGCAAGGCCCGCGCCCTGTACTCGGCCTGGGGGGCGCCGGCGGCCCACCGCGCACGCGTCCTGAGCCTCTTGTGAGCCGCCCGGCGCCGGGCTCAGCCCTTCGCTGACGGGGGCGGACCGGCCAAGCCGTGCAGCAGAAGCTCGGTGAGGGCGTCGACGATCTGGCCGTCGCCGAGGTCCGGGACGTCCTCGCCGCCGGTGAGCAGGGCGAATCCGAGCAGGGTGAGCATCGCGCCCATGGCCGCGGCGATCAGCGCGGGGTCTCCGGGAAGCTCGCGCCCCCGCTCGCGCGCGTGCTCCAGATGCTCGCGGAGGACGGCCGTGTTGTCCGCCAGGGCGCGCCAGGCGCGGCCCGATCCGGGCGGCGCGGCGATCGTCGTCTGGAACCGCGCGACCACGACCGGAAGACGGTCGCGCAGCGTCCTCCAGAAGTCCTCGATGTGCGCGCGCAGCTGCGCGGGATCGGTCAGGTCGTGGTCGCGGGGATGCCCCTTCGCCTCCCCTCCGGCGTCCCCGTTCATGTCGCGCAGCAGCGCCGAGAGCAGCTCCTGCTTGCCGGTGAAGTGGTCGTAGAAGGACCCGGTGGCCCGCCCCGCCGCCCGGGTGATGTCCGTGACCTTGGTGTCGAGGTAGCCCCGTTCGACGAACAGCCTGCGGGCGGCGTCCTTCAGCGCCCGTTCCGTCTCGGCCGCCTTCCGATTGCGAACGCCCAACGCGCCCCCCTCCGTTCCGGGCCGCCACGGCAGTCGCCCCAGGATATTGGCCTCCGGCTCCCTCCCCCGGCCCAGGTAGACGCTACTGGACCACATGTCAATACTTGTCCGCGGATAAGCGAGTGGTTACGTTACCGGCGGGAAACCGCCCAGGAGGTCCCCCCGATGCGCCCCGCCACCCGCTGGACCGCTCCCCTCGCCGCCGCCGCGCTCGCGTTCACCGCCGGCACCGCCCCCGTCCACGCCGCACCCGCCGTCGACCCCGCCGTCGCCCCCGCCGCCCGCACGGCCGCCGTCCCGGCCGCCTGGGCGCCGAGCGGATGGACGCCCCGCCCCGCCGTCTACGAGGTGGCGACCGAGAGGGACGTCACGCTGACGATGAGCGACGGCGTCCGGCTGGTCGCCGACGTCCGGCGGCCCGCCCGCGACGGCCGGCCCGTGCCCGGCCGCTTCCCGGTGATCGTCACCATGACCCCGTACAACAAGTCGCTGCCCGGCGCGAACATGGCCAGCGACCACCTGGTGCGGCGCGGCTACGTCCAGGTGATCGTGGACGTGCGCGGCACCGGCGGCTCGCAGGGCCGCTGGGAGGCCTTCAGCGCCCGTGAACAGCGCGACGGCGCCGAGGCCGTCGCCTGGGCCGCGTCCCGCGAGCGGCCCTGGAGCGACGGGCGGGTGGGCATGGTCGGCGCCTCGTACGGCGCCATCAACCAGCTGTTCACCGCCGCGCAGCGTCCCCGGGGGCTCAAGGCCCTGTTCCCCGTCGTGCCGATGGGCGACGCCTACCGCGATGTCATCGGCACCGGCGGGCAGCTGGGTCTGGGCTTCGTGCCGATGTGGCTGGCAGCGGTCTCGGTGACCGGACTGCTGCCGCCCACCTACGCCGGCGCCGACCCCGCGCGGGCCGCGCGGGTGCTGCGCGAGCACTTCGGCAACATCGCCGACTTCCAGATCGCCATGCTGCTCGACGCGCTCGCCGGCGGGGACAAGGCGTTCGACGGCCCCTTCTACCGGACGCGCTCGCCGCTGGAGATCGTCGACAGGGTCGACGTGCCGACGTTCATCGTCGGCGGCGAGTTCGACATCTTCCAACGCAGCGAGCCGATGCTCTACCAGCGGCTGGCGCGCCGCGTCCCCGCCCGGTTCGTGTACGGGCCGTGGTACCACATCGACGGCGCCTCGCCCGCGCTCGGCGTGACCATCCCCGGCACACCGGTGCCGCCCGGCCCGTCGCTGCAGGACCTCATGCTCCGCTGGTTCGACCGCTACGTCCGGGACGTCCCCGACCCGGCGCTGGACCGGGACGTGCCGCCGGTCACCTACTTCGAGAACGGGTCGGGACGCTGGGTGAAGACCGCCCAGTGGCCGCCCGCCGGGACCCGCTACCAGGCGTTCCGGCTCTCCGGGCGGGCCGCTCCGGGACGGCCCGGCGCCCTGACGACCGGTCAGGCCACAGGAGGCCCCGACCACGTCCCGTGGAACCCGTTCGCCGGCCTGTGCACCCGCTCCACGGTCCAGTGGGCGGGCGCGGGGCTCCTGAAGTACCTGGACCTGTCCTGCGAGCACGACAACAGCTCCAACGACGCGCTCGGGGTCGTCTACGACCTGCCCGTCCGCCGGCCGCTGCGCCTCGCCGGACCGATCAACGCGCACCTGGTGGTGTCCGGCTCCGCCCGCGACGGCCAGCTCACCGTGCGCGTCGAGGACGTCGCCCCCGACGGGACGGCCACCCAGCTCACCAGCGGCTGGCAGGTGCTCTCCCTGCGGGCGCTGGACGAGGCCCGCACCGTCCGGCGCGACGGCCTGATCGTCCAGCCGTACCACCCGTACACCAGGGCGTCGGCCAAGGCCATGCCGAAGAACACGCCCGTCGCCGTCGACGTGGAGGTCTTCCCGATCGCCGCCGAGATCAAGCCCGGCCACCGGCTGCGCGTGTCGATCCAGACCGGCGACTTCCCCCACCTGTTCCCGCCGCTGCCCCAGCTGGGCCGCTCGATCGGCAAGGGCGTCAAGATCTGGCACGACCCGGCCCACCCGTCCTGGGTGGCCCTCCCCGTGACACCGTGACGGCCACGGCGGTCACCGACCGGTGCCCGCGCCCGCGCGACCGCTCGCGTCGCCGCTCCTCCCTCCGGCGACCAGACGGTCGACCGACCAGAGCACCGCGCCGATCCCCAGCAGCACGGCGGCGCGCAGGTAGACCTCCCCGTCGCGGCCGGTGATCGGCAGGGCGAGCAGCAGGCTGCCGACCGCGCCCAGCACCGGCATCCACGTCGGCGCCTGGAAGTGGTCGCGGGCGGCCCGCTCGCGCCGCAGCACCAGCACGCACACGTCGACCAGCGCGAACACCAGGAGCAGCAGCAGCACGGTGGTGTCGGCCAGCCCGCCGACGTCCCCCGTGCTCACCAGCACCACGGCGACGCCGGTGGTGAACACGATCGCCGTCCACGGCACGGCCCGGGTCGGATGCACCGCGCCGAACACGCGCGGCACGACGCCCTCCCGCGCCATCCCGTACACCAGCCGCGACGCCATGATCATGTTGATCAGCGCGGTGTTCCCGACGGCCAGCAGCGCGATGAGCGCGAACAGCTTCGGCGGGAAGCCGAGTCCGGCCGCGCGGACGACCTCCAGCAGCGGCCCCGTCGACCGCTCCAGCGTCCGGGCGTCCACCAGCATGGTCGCGGTGAACGCCACCGCCGTGTACACCACCGCGGTGACCGCCAGCCCGCCGAACAGCGCGAGCGGGAAGTCGCGGCGCGGGTCGCGCGCCTCCTCGGCCAGGTTCACCGAGTCCTCGAAGCCCAGCAGCGCGTAGAACGCCAGCGCCGTCCCGCCGAGCACGCCCATGAACGCGCCGCCCGCCGGGTGGAAGTCCAGGGCGCGCCCGGGATCGCCGTTCCCGGTCGCCAGCGCCACCGCGCCGATCGCCATGATGACGACCAGGCCGGACGCCTCGACCACCGTGAGCACCACGTTGACCTTGACGGACTCGGAGATCCCCGCGAGGTTGACCAGGGTCACCAGCGCCAGGAAGCCGAGCGCGCCCGCCGGCGCGGGCAGCGGCGCGAACTCGGCCAGATACTCGCCGCCGAAGGCGCGCGCCGCGGCGCTCGCCGACGTGACCCCGCTCATCATCACCGCGAACGCCACGAGGAACGTCACGAACGGCACCCCGAACGCCCGGTGGGCGTACAGGGCCGCCCCGGCCGCCCGCGGATACTTGCCGACCAGCTCGGCGTAGGCCGCGGCGGTCAGCGCGGCCAGCATGAACGCCACCGGGAACGGTATCCACACCGCCCCGCCGACCTCGCCGGCGACCTGCCCGACCAGCGCGTAGACGCCCGCGCCGAGGATGTCCCCGATCACGAACACCAGCAGCATCCGGCGACCGATGACGCGCCGCAGCCCGCCCTCCACCGTCCGCGGATCGCCCGACGCCCCCGCCATGCCCCCTCCTGCCCGGCGCTTCGGCCCTCCACTACCCGCAGCAGCAAGAAGTAACGCAGCGCCACCACAGGCAGCGCCACCACAGACCTGGCGCCGGGGAGGGGCGGCGGTGCGGCGGGTCAGACGTCGATGCGGCCGGCGTCGAGTTCGGCGGCGCCGGCGGCGATGAACTCGCGGCGCGGGGCGACCTCGCTGCCCATGAGGAGGTCGAAGATGCGCGCGGCCTCCTCGGCGTCCTCGATGCGGATGCGGCGCAGGATGCGGTGGCGCGGGTCCATGGTGGTCTCGGCCAGCTGGTCGGCGTCCATCTCGCCGAGGCCCTTGTAGCGCTGGACGGGCTCCTTCCAGCGCAGGCCCTTGCGCTCGAACTCCACCAGCTTCTTGCGCAGCTCGGCGTCGCTGTAGCAGTAGACGTACTTGTCCTGGCCCTTCTTGGGCTTGAGGAGCTCGATGCGGTGCAGCGGCGGGACGGCGGCGAAGACGCGGCCGGCCTCCAGCATGGGCCGCATGTAGCGGTAGAACAGCGTGAGCAGCAGGCAGCGGATGTGCGAGCCGTCCACGTCGGCGTCCGCCATGAGGATGATGCGGCCGTAGCGGGCCGAGTCCAGGTCGAACGTCCGGCCGGAGCCGGCGCCGACCACCTGGATGATCGCGGCGCACTCGGCGTTCTTGAGCATGTCGGCCGTGGACGCCTTCTGCACGTTGAGGATCTTGCCGCGGATCGGCAGCAGCGCCTGGAACTCGGAGTCGCGGGCCAGCTTGGCGGTGCCGAGCGCCGAGTCGCCCTCCACGATGAACAGCTCGCTGCGGTCGTCGGTGGTGCGGCAGTCGACCAGCTTGGCGGGCAGCGCGGAGTTCTCCAGGGCGTTCTTGCGGCGCTGGTTGTCGCGCTGGGTGCGGGCCGCGATCCGGGTCCGGGCCGCGCCGACGACCTTCTCCAGCACGGCGCGCAGCTGCTGCTTCTGCCCGCGCGGCGGGTTCTCGAAGATCGCCTTGAGCTCGCGGGTGACGACCTGCTGGACGATCCGGGTCGCGGCCGAGGTGCCCAGCACCTCCTTGGTCTGCCCCTCGAACTGCGGCTCGGGCAGCCGGACGGTGACCACGGCGGTCAGGCCCTCCAGGACGTCGTCCTTGATGACGTCCTCGTCGCTGTTCTTCAGCAGCCGGGTGGCCCGCAGCTGGTCGTTGATCACCCTGACCAGGGCCCGGTCGAACCCGCGCACGTGGGTGCCGTGCTTGGGCGTGGCGATCACGTTGACGAACGACTTGCAGACGGTGTCGTAGCCGGTGCCCCAGCGCAGCGCCACGTCCACCTCGAGGTCGCGTTCGACGTCCCGCGGGATGAGGTGGCCCTGCTCGTCCAGGACGGGGACGGTCTCGGTGAAGTGGCCCCGGCCCCGCAGCCGCAGCACGTCCACCACGGGCGGGTCCTTGGCGAGGAAGGAGCAGAACTCGCTGATGCCGCCGTCGAAGCGGAAGGTCTCCTCGACGACCTCCTCGCCGCGCTCGTCGCGCACGTCGATGGTCAGGCCGGGGATCAGGAACGCGGTCTGCCGCATCCGGTCGAGGACCTGCTCGGTCTCCACCGTGGCGCCCTTGAGGAAGATCCGCATGTCCGGCCAGAACCGCACCCTGGTGCCGGTGGTCGTCTTGGCGACCCGGCGGATCTTGCGCAGCCCCGACTTCCTCTTGAACTTGGCGGTGGGGCCGTCCCCGTCGAACTCGCCGGGCAGGCCGCGGCGGAAGCTGATGGCGTGGGTGTGCCCCTCGCGGTCGACCTCGACGTCCAGGCGGGCCGACAGCGCGTTGACCACCGAGGCGCCCACGCCGTGCAGGCCGCCGGAGGCGGTGTAGGACACGCCGCCGAACTTGCCGCCCGCGTGCAGCCGGGTCATCACCAGCTCGACGCCGGACAGCTTGGTCTTGGGCTCGATGTCGACCGGGATGCCCCGCCCGTTGTCGGCCACCTCGAACGAGCCGTCGGCGCGGAGGGTGACGGAGATGTGCGTGCAGTACCCCGCCAGGGCCTCATCGACGCAGTTGTCGACGATCTCCCACAGGCAGTGCGCGAGCCCGCGCCCGTCGGTGGACCCGATGTACATGCCGGGTCGCTTCCGGACGGCCTCCAGGCCCTCCAGCACCGTCAGGTGCCGGGCGGAGTAACCGTGCGGGTCGTCGGTGGTCGCTTCAGCGGTCGCGGCGGTCAACTGGTGCGCTCCTCGGGGATGAGGCAGGCTCGGGTGGTCGAATCGGTCGAGTTCGGCAGAAGGTTACCCCCGCCCGCCGACACTCCTTTCACCGGCGCGCCGCGGCGTCCGGGCGGGCCGCGCGGCGCTCGCGACAAGACCGGTGCCGGGGGCGGCCGTTCCATCGGCCGCGTGATCCCCGCGTCGCTTCCATCAAACCACGGCGGACGGGCGATGGCCTGGGAATACGCATTCCCGATCAGTGGCGCGGCGACGCCCGGCCCCTCCGCGGCTCCGCGGGACACGATCATGATCGCGCGCAGCGGGCGCGCGGCGCCATCACCTCGGACGATCACCTCGGACGACTACCTCGGACGATCACCTCGGACGTCGCGCGGACGCCGACGAACGGCCTTCCGGCGGGCCGTCGAGAAAACACCACGAACCGCCCGCGAATGCTGTGACCTCGGTCACTTATTGGGCCATTCTGCTGTAGGCGTACTAAGAAGCAGGTTGGGAACGTCGAGGTCGGGTTAGATGTTGTCCTAAGTACCGACCCCGAGCATGAGGAAGGTGCCGTGACTGGAGCCCTTGCCCCGACGAAGCCGCTGACCGTCGCAGACCGCTGCGACCGTTGCGGCGCTCAGGCGTACGTCCGTGCGGTCCTTGCGGGCGGCGGCGACCTTCTGTTCTGCGCTCACCACGGGCGCAAGTACGCAGAAGCGCTCCGTGCCATCGGGGCCGACATCCAGGACGAGACCGACAGGCTGAACGCGACCGCGGCCTCCGCCACCCATGCGGAGCGGTAGCCGTCCCCATAAATGGTTGCGACGGCGGTCACCGCGGGGTGGCCGCCGTTTCGCATTCCCGAGCACGGCCGGCGGACGCGCATTGCATCCAGTCGATTACAGATAGTGACGGACGGGCGGAAGAACGCCGCCATTATTCCGTTGTGCAATGCATTCGCACGGTCACTGAGCGTAGAAACGGATCGCAGAAAGTGCACATCCTGCTGCCGCCGTCGGAGCGCAAGGCGTCCGCCGCGGACGGTCCGCCGCTGGACCTGTCCGCGCTGAGCTTCCCCGACCTCACGCCGACGCGGGAGCGCGTGCTCGCGGCGCTGCGCGACGTGTGCCGGCGGCACGACGCCGCCGACGTCCTCGGGCTGCCCGCCGGGCAGGCGGAGGAGGCCCTCGCCCGCAACCGCGCCCTGGCCGAGGCGCCCGCCCTGCCGGTCGCCCGCCTCTACACCGGCGTCCTCTACGACAACCTGGACCTGCCCGCCCTCGACCCCGACCGGGCCGCCGAGCAGATCATCGTGTTCTCCGGGCTGTGGGGCGCGCTGCGGCTCACCGACCGCGTGCCCGCGTACCGGCTGGCGATGAACGCCTCGCTGCCGCCGCTCGGCAGGCTCGCCGCGGTGTGGCGCCCCGCGCTCACGGGGGCGCTGCGGCCGGCCGGCCTGATCGTCGACATGCGGTCCGGGCCGTACGCCGCCGCCTGGAAGGCCGGCCCCGGACCCGTCGTCGCCGTGCGGGTGTTCCGCGAACGCGTCGTGGACGGCGTGCCGCGGCGCACGGTGGTCAGCCACATGGCCAAGGCGACGCGGGGCAGGCTCGCGCACGACCTGATCAAGGCCGGGGCGTCGCCGCGGACCCCGGAGGAACTGGCCAAGGTCGCGGCCGACCTCGGCCACACCGTCGAGCTGAACGGCGCGAACCTCGACGTCGTCCTGCACTCCTGAGCGCGCCGCGCCGACCGCGCGCCCGCCGCCTCCCCCGGGCGCGGCGGGCGTGCGTGCAGACGATCAGTCCAGGTAGTCGCGCAGCACCTGGGACCGGGACGGGTGGCGCAGCTTGGACATGGTCTTGGACTCGATCTGCCGGATGCGCTCGCGGGTCACCCCGTACACCTTGCCGATCTCGTCCAGCGTCTTGGGCTGGCCGTCGGTCAGGCCGAACCGCATGGACACCACGCCCGCCTCGCGCTCGCTCAGCGTGTCGAGCACCGAGTGCAGCTGCTCCTGCAGCAGCGTGAAGCTGACCGCGTCGGCCGGGACGATCGCCTCGGAGTCCTCGATCAGGTCGCCGAACTCGCTGTCGCCGTCCTCGCCCAGCGGGGTGTGCAGGGAGATCGGCTCGCGGCCGTACTTCTGGACCTCGACGACCTTCTCCGGGGTCATGTCGAGCTCCTTGGCCAGCTCCTCCGGGGTGGGCTCGCGGCCGAGGTCCTGCAGCATCTGCCGCTGCACCCGGGCCAGCTTGTTGATCACCTCGACCATGTGCACCGGGATGCGGATGGTGCGGGCCTGGTCGGCCATGGCCCGGGTGATCGCCTGCCGGATCCACCAGGTGGCGTAGGTGGAGAACTTGTAGCCCTTGGTGTAGTCGAACTTCTCGACGGCGCGGATCAGACCGAGGTTGCCCTCCTGGATCAGGTCCAGGAACAGCATGCCGCGGCCGGTGTAGCGCTTGGCCAGCGACACCACCAGCCGCAGGTTGGCCTCGAGCAGGTGGTTCTTGGCGCGGCGGCCGTCCTCGGCGATCCACTCGTAGTCGAGCCGGTCCTCCTCGGACATCAGGTGGCCCTCTTTGGCCAGCTTCTCCTCGGCGAACAGACCGGCCTCGATGCGCTTGGCCAGCTCGACCTCCTGCTCGGCGTTGAGCAGGGGGACCTTGCCGATCTGCTTGAGGTAGTCCTTGACCGGGTCGGCGGTGGCCCCCGCGGCGGCGATCTGCTGGGCCGGGGCGTCCTCGTCGTCATCGCCGAGGACGAACGCCTCCTCCTCGCCGTCGCCCGCGTCGTCGTCCTTGGCGGACGACTTGCCCTGGGCCTCCTCCTCGTCCTCGACGTCGGCCTGGTCATCGACGACCGCGTCGTCGGCCAGGTCGGCCTCGAGGTCGCTGAGGTCGGCGTCCAGGTCGGTCACATCGACGTCGTCCTCGAGGTCGGGCTCGTCGCCCGGGCGGGTCGCGCCCACCTTGACGGCGGAGGGGCCGGCGGCCTTCTTCCTCGTGGTCTTGGTCGTGGACGAGGACTTCTTGGCGGTGCCCGTGCCGCTCTTCTTGGCCTGCTTCTTGGCGGCCGGCTTGGCCGCGCTCTTGCCGGACTTGCGGGAGGTCGACCGCGCGGCCGACTCGCCGGAGGTTCCAGTGTCGCCGGATCGCTCCGTCACGACGGCGGTCACCGTGTCGGGCTGCTCCTTGGCGGCGGCGGCGGTCTTGGCTCTGCGCGGCGTGGTCGCCCGCTTGCGCGAACGCTTCGGCGCCGCAGAGTCGGCAGCGCTGACCATGACGGTCACACCCTTCTCGCTGAGGCTCCGCAGAATCCTGGAGGCCATCGACACGGGGATGTCGGCCTCTTCGAACGTACGGCGTACGTCGTCGGCTTCGAGGTAACCCTGGGACCGTCCACGCTCGATCAGCTGCGCGATCACTTGCTCGTGCAGTTCCGACGCTTTCGAGGTCGAGCTAGCAGGCGACACAAATACCTCTCGAACGAACGTGTGGGTTGGTTGACCCAAGTGCCCTGACGGGCTCGGCCTCACACGGGGTGGGACCACACACCGGGCGGGGCCACCCTGTGCGGGACCGCAGCGTACCCGCTCTTACAAGGGTCAAGCATTCTGGCACGGCTGCGCATTCCGCTTCTCGTGATGTCTGCCCGGTAACACACCACCTTAGAGGGCGCCGAGCGGTCCTTTGTACGGACCGGGCCCGCTCAGCGCGGCTCCGGGGGCGTCACTACCCGCTCTTGGGCGGGACGTGTAGGGCGAGTACGGTCACATCGTCCACTTGCTCATACCCCGCAAGCATCCGATCGACCAGGAAGTCGACGAGTCTCTCCGGATCTCCTACCACTTCAGGTGGAGCGTCCGCCGCGGCCGCGACCAGCTCGTCCAGCCCGGCGTCCACCCCACGCCTACGGTTCTCCACCAGTCCATCGGAATAGAAGACCACAGTGTTGCCGGTTTCGATGGAAAAACTCGCCTGCTGCCGCTGCGACGGCCAGCCCAGCGGGGTCCCGGGCTCGCGCGAGCTGAGCTCGGCGGTGCCGTCACCGGAGATCAGCAGGAGCGGAGGGTGGCCCGCGTTGCTGAACGCCCCGCGGCCGGTCTCCGGGTCGATGACCGCGTAGGCGACGGTGGTGAACTGCTCCTCGTCCTCGGTGGCGCTGAACAGCCGGTCCAGGCCCGCCAGCACGGCGGCGGGCCGGGGGTCGTTGAGCGCCAGCGCCCGCAGCGCGTTGCGCACGCGTCCCATTCCGGCCGCGGCCAGCACGCCCTTGCCCATGACGTCGCCGACGGCGACGGCGAGCCGGTCGTCGGGCAGCCGGAACACGTCGTACCAGTCGCCGCCGACCTGCACGTGCCGGGTGGCGGGGTCGTAGCGGGCGGCCAGTTGCATGCCGGGCAGCCGCGGCAGGTCGCTGGGCAGGAGGCTGCGCTGCAGCTCCTCGGCGGTGCGGTGTTCGCGCTCGAACAGCAGCGCCCGCTCCACGGCCAGGGCGCACTGCCCGGCGAGGGCCTCCAGGAAGACCCGCTCCTCCTCGGTGATCTCGCGCGGCCGGGTGAAGGAGAACCGCAGCGCGCCGATCGGCGCCCCGGCCGCCAGCAGCGGCAGGCCCACCCAGGCGCGCTCCTCGGTGTGCTGCAGGAACAAGCCCGCCTCGTCGCGGCCGAGCTGCAGCCGCAGGCTGTCGGGGTGCTCGGCGAGGAACGGCCGGCTCTCGCGCACCGCCACCGACATCACCGTCTGGTCGGAGACCTTGATCTCCTCGCGGACCGCGCGGCCCTCGCCGCCGCGGCCGTCGCCGGGCGGGGACACCACCGACAGCCGCAGCTTGTCGTCGTCCAGCAGCGCCACCGCCGAGTAGTCGGCGCCGATCGCCGACCGGCCCACCTCGGTGATCACCTGGACGACCTGGCTGACGGTCAGCGCCTCGGCCAGCATCGAGGTGGCCTGCTGCAGCCGGGCGGTGCGCAGCGCGGCGGCCGACAGCTGCTCGGTCAGGCGGCCGCGCATCTCCTCGGCCTCGCGCTGGCCGGTGACGTCGGTGTTGGCGCCGACCCACTCGATGACCTTGTCGCCCCGCCAGATCGGCACGGCGCGCACGTCGAAGTGCCGGTAGGTGCCGCTCTTGGTGCGGATGCGGTAGCCGGTCTCGAAGACCCGGTTCTCCTCGACGCACTCGCGCCAGTGCGCCTCGATGCGCGGGCGGTCCTCGGGATGGACGACGGCCAGCCACCCGCCCAGGGCGTACTCCTCGGGGGTCTGACCGGTGATCGCCCGCCACTCGGGCGCGTCGTCGAGCACGCCGCCCTCGGGCGCGGCCACCCACACCACCTGGGAGCTGGCCTCGACCAGGGAGCGGTAGCGCTGCTCCTTGCGCCGGATGACCTCCTCCGCGCGGCGCCGCTCGGTGACGTCCAGCGCGGTCAGCACGACCCCGAGCTGGCGGCCGTCGGGGCCGTGGGAGGGCAGCCAGGAGCAGGCCAGGATGCGTTCGTCGGCGCCGGGCCCGGGCACCGTGGCGGCCGGGGGCAGGGCGTCGGCGGAAGGCATCGCGGGCGTCGGCACGGCCGCCGGGTCGGCGTCCCGCCCGGTCTCGGCGGCCGTCTCCTCGGCGCCGTCCTCGGGCGACGCGGCGTCCCGCCCGGCGAGCCGGACGGTCAGGTCCTGCTCCGACAGCGGCCGGTCGTCGGCCAGCACGCGGCGCAGCGCCTCCTCGAACACCGCGGCCAGGTCGTCGGGCAGCACCTCGCGCGGGCGCTTGCGGTGCAGCCGGGACGCGGGGACGCCGAGCATCCCGGCCAGGGCGTCGCTGGCCCGGCGGCAGCGCAGGTCGGTGTCGAAGAACGCGAAACCGGCGGGCGCCTCCCGCATCAGCGTGGCGTACAGGGCGGAGTCGGACGCGTCCATGGGCTGGCCCTCCGTCCCCGAGAGCCGGGGATGCGGAACGGACGTATCGGTGCTCATGGACAACACCTCCGTCCCCGAGGGTCCCCTACCGCGCGGCAATTCTTCATCACTATGCGTGAATGGGAGCAGGCTGGCGCTCCCGCCTCCATCACAACACCGGTCGGAGTCAGGTTCTCATCATCCCGATGGCAGGGCGCGGACGGAAGTCCCGCGGGACAACCCCTGTCATACACCCGCCACCGCAATGTCGAAAATGAGGACCGCCCGGCGTGGCGCCTTGCGGGACGGGCCCGGACGCCCACACGGACGGTGAGTAGCCGATGGTATGACGTCCGCGGCCCGCGGGTCCGCCAACTCCCGTCCGTCGGCGAGTTGCGGCCGCACCGCACCGCCCTCCGCGGTTCGTCCGCATCCCGGCCTGCGGGGCGGGCAAAAACAACACAAAGAAACGTGGTGCGGCGGCGTTCTCCCCCCGGACGCCCCCGAACGCCCGCGAGCGTCCCGGTGGCACCCGAGGCGCGCGCCGCCCCTGGGGCCGCCTGCTTCTCGGCCACGGCGGCTACTTCTTGGCGGCGGCCTTCATCTGCTGTTTGAACTCGCGGACTTTGGCCAGCGACTCGGGTCCGGTGATGTCGGCGACGGACCGGTAGGAGCCCTCCTCGCCGTACGCGCCGGCCGCCTCGCGCCAGCCCTGCGGGCGCACCCCGAAGCGCTTGCCCAGCAGCGCCACGAAGATCTGCGCCTTCTGCTTGCCGTAGCCGGGCAGGGCGTTGAGCCTCGTGAACAGCTCCGCGCCCGACTCGACGTCGCGCCAGATCGCCCCGGCGTCGCCGTCGTAGTGCTCCACCAGGTACTGGCAGAGCTGCTGGATGCGCTTGGCCATCGAGCCCGGGTACCGGTGCACGGCGGGCTTCTCCGCCAGCAGCGCGGCGAAGCGCTCCGGGTCGCAGGCGGCGATCTCGTGCGCGTCCAGGTCGTCGGCGCCCATCCGCCGCGCGATGACGTACGGTCCGGAAAACGCCCGTTCCATGGGGATCTGCTGGTCGAGCAGCATGCCCGTCAGCAGGGCCAGCGGGCTGCGTCCGAGCAGCTCATCGGCCTCCGGCTGCTGGCTGAGGTGAACCTTGGTGGCCATGGAGCCAGCTTAGGACCTCGCCTCCGACGAATCCCTGTGACTTCCATGCGGCTCCCTGCGACTTCCCTGCGACTGCCTGCGACTCCCTGCGACTTCCCTACGACTCCCTGCGACTTCCATGCGACGGAGCCGAGGCCGTGGCGGGACGCCGCGCGGGGTGTTCGAATACCGGCAGAGGGTCCCAGCGAGAGGCATGAAGGTGGACGATGTGGACGTGGACGACAGGGAACCGTCGGGCACGCCCGTAGGACGGCGCATCGTGCTCGGCATGCTCGGCCTGGGCGCGGCGGGGGTCGCGGTCGGCGCGTCGCTGCAGGACCGGGTGAGCGAAACGCTGTCCCCGATCGGCGCCCCCTTCCAGGATGTGCTGCCCGCCGCGGGCGGCTTCCGCTACTACTCGGTGGTCGACGAGGTGCCCCGGCGCGACCCGCGCAGCCACCGGATCACGGTCGGCGGGCTGGTGGAGCGGCCCCGCTCGTTCGGGATGGCCGATCTGGCGGCGCTCCCGCAGACCCGGCTCACCCGCGACTTCCAGTGCGTGACGGGCTGGCGCGTGCGGGACGTGGCGTGGGCGGGCGTGGCTCTGCCCGATCTGCTGGATGCGGTCGGCGTGTCGCCCCGGGCGCGGGCCGTGCGGTTCGAGTCGTTCGACGGCGCCTACACCGAGTCGCTCACGCTGGAGCAGGCGCGGCGCCGGGACGTGCTGGTCGCCACCCAGATGCAGGGCGGCCCCGTCTCGCACGACCACGGCGGCCCGACGCGTCTCCTCGTCGCGCCGATGTACGGGTACAAGTCGCTGAAGTGGCTGGGCGGGATCGAGGTCACCGACCGGGTGATCCCCGGCTACTGGGAGCGCCGCGGCTATGACGTGGACGCCTGGGTGGGCCGGTCGAACGGACGTGACGATGCGCCGACCTGAGCGAGAGCGCCCCGGTGATCGGCTGCCCCGGTTCACACGGGCGGAGCGGTGGGTGCACCACGCGACCGCGCTGCTGATGCTGGGGTGCCTGGCGACGGCCTTGACGCTGTACGTGCCGGGCCTGTCGACGGCCGTCGGCCGCCGCGACCTGATCAGGTCGCTGCACCTGTGGTGCGGGTTCGCGCTGCCGGTCCCGGTCCTGCTCGGACTGGCGTCACGGGCCTTCCGCGCGGACCTGAGGCGGCTCAACCGGTTCGGCCCGCACGACATGGAGTGGCTGCGCCGCGCCGACCGGCGGGCGGTACGCCGCGTCGGCGGTCTGGAGCGCGGCGTGGTGCCGGTGGGCAAGTTCAACGCCGGGCAGAAGCTGAACGCCGCGTTCACCGCGGGGGCGATCCTGGTCATGCTCGGCACCGGCGCGATGCTGGCCTTCCCGGATCCCTGGCCCGTCGACGTGCGGACGGGCGCGACCTTCGTCCACGACTGGCTGTTCCTGATCGTCGCCGTGGTGACCGCGGGGCATCTGTGGTACGCGCTGCGCGACCGGGGAGCCCTCCTCGGGATGGCCACGGGGCGGGTCGATCGGGCGTGGGCGGCACGGCATCACCCCGCATGGCTGGACGCCGTGGAGGGCGCAGTGGAGGGCGCCGTGGAGGGCGCAGTGGAGGGCGCGCCGACTCCGCCCGGCCCCGCCTCCGCCGCCGAAAGGGATGCTTAGGTTATACGCCAGTAAAGGTTGTGTTTCCGGCAATCGGCAGGCCTTGACTGCACCTCCGGAGGCGGTGGAATGGGACTCTGGGGCGAGGCCGGGCCGGTGACCCTCGTGCGGGGCCGCCGCGCCGTTCCGGGTTCCGTCCCGCCCGGCGGTCGTCCCGCACCGCCGGAATCCCGGGCGCGGAGGGACAGCGTTGAGGCCTCCTGCACTTGCCGACCACCGGAGCCGGACGCGCGAGCTGCTGGCGCGGCGGCTGGCGGACGAGTTCGCGACCTTCGACGCGGCCACCGTGGCGCGCTGCGTGGCCGACGTCCAGGCGTGCCTCGCTCATCTCGGCGTCGACGCGACGCCCGAGATGGTGGAGCGGATGGCCCGCGAGCATCTGGTCGGGATGGTCAAGTCCCTGCCGCCGTCGGGGCGCGCCGCTCGGGCGTGGGACGACACGCCCGCCGGCGGCCGCTCTTCGGGGGCCGTGGGCCGCTGAGCGCCGCGCCGTCCGGTGCCGCCGCCGGCGTGTCGCGGACGCGCCTTGGACGCGGATTCGGGGGCCGGATGGCCGCGACGCGTGCGCGGCCGCATTCCGGCGCGTCCCATTTCTGCACACCCCTAATGTCATGCACGATACGCGGCCCCGAATCTGAGAAGCTAAGGACGTGAGTCCCCGAAGCCGCCGCCGTTCCTCCGGGGATCCAGCGCGCAACAGCTCGCAGCCCTCGGACGAAGTCCACGCGATTTTCGACGGCATGCTCCGGCACGCCCGGGAACTGCTGGCGGTGCGCAGTCCGCTGGACGCCGAGCTGATCGTCAGCGAGATCCTCGGCTCCTGGTGGGGGCACCGCGTCGAGGGCGGGGACGTCGAGAAGATCATCGGCGAGGGCCTGGTCGACCACGCCGCCGCCGCGGGCACCCCCGCGGCGCTGGCGCTGCTGACCGGCATGGCGTACCTGGGGACGACCCGGCAGGCGATCAAGGCCGAGCGGGCGGCGCTGGAGCTGATGGACCGGGGCGTCGCGCGTCCCGGCTGGGCCGACCGCGTGGGGATGGTGGCGCCCGAGGCGTGCTACGTGTCCCGCGACGTGTACGGCGACCAGGACTCGGTCGTGTGCGTCTACTCCTACGGCGGCGAGGAGCGGCACGCCCTGGTGGTGCTGGTCGACCGCACCAGGCCGGGCGCGCCGCCGTCGGCGTACGCGGCGCAGGGGGCGCCCGCGGCGGGCGACGGCGAGCGCGCGGCGCCGGCCGGGATGGTCCGCGACGCGTGGGTGTCGTCCCAGGTCGACCGGCTGCTCGACCACTGTCGCCGGGAGGGCCGCGAGAACCCGCTGGTGCGCTTCGAGGAGCTCGACCCGCGGCAGGCGCGCGCCCTGCTGGAGGCGGCGCTGCGGGCGACCGACCAGACCGACGACCCGCCCGTGGGCGAGACCTTCGGCGCCTACCACGCGTTCGTGCGGGCCCGCGTGCGGGCCCTGCCGCCGGGCGGGCGGCTGCCGCGGCCGCCGGCGTGCAGCAGCGACCTGCACGCCAAGATCGGCGTGGAGTTCCTGGCGTCCGACGAGGCCGAGGAGCTGTCGGACCGGTCGGCCGCCAGCCGCTGCGTCGACCGCATCATCGACTACGGGTGCACCTGCGACTTCGGCCGCCCGCTGCGGGTCAGCCCCGTCAAATGCCAGCGGTTCCTGCTCGACTGGCTGCCGCGCAAGGTGCTGCTGTCGCCCACCGAGCAGGAGGCGGTGCCGCACGTGCTGGCCGCGTGGGTGCGGTGGGCGGGCCGCCGCACCGGGCTGCCCGAGGAGGGCATCCGCGCCACCCTGGACGCGGTCTGGGACGCCACCGCCAAGTTCGCCGAGGCGTACCGCGACCCGTCGGCGTTCGGGCTGGACCGGGAGGTGGTCGACCGGCTGCTGCCGGACGGGGACATGGAGGCGCTGCCCCGGCGGGCGTTCGCGCTGCCGTTCCTGTCGGGCACGCACCGGCTGCCGGACCGCGTGGTCGACCTGGCCGCCCTGGACCCGGCCGATCCGCGCGACCGGCGCGTCATGATCGAGTTCGAGCATCCGGGGGCGCCGCCGGAGCACGTGGCGGCGCACGAGCGGCTGGCGGAGCGGCTGTGGGACGGGGACCCGCCGCAGCTGTGGGAGACGGCGCAGGCGCTGCTGGACGTGGGGTACGAACGGCACGAGATCCTGCACAAGCTGATCGACCTGCTGGACGTCTACCACGACGATCCGCAGGGGCTGCGACGCGCGCTGCGTGTGCTGCGTCACGAACCTCCACCGGACTGAACTCCCGGTTTGCCAGAGGCGTCGAGGACGACAATCATCGGGATCTCGGCCATCGTCTCGGCCGGCGGTCCCGCACGGGAGGCCGGCCGGATCGGCCGGTGAGGGTCGGCGGGCCCAGGGCCGCGTGCCCCGGCCGTAGGGAGTGATCTTGTTGGAGTGGTCCGAGTTCGCCCGGCGTCTTGGACGCGAACTGGCGGTGCTCGAACGGGACACCATCCTCATCGTGCGCGAACGCGACGAAAGCCGCCATTACGTCCAGGCGATGCGCGAGCCGGACCGGCTGTACGCCGAGGCGGTCAGCAACAACTTCCTGGACGGCCCGCTGCTGCTGACCCTCGCCGACGAGGAGGTGCTCAGCGAGGCGGGCTGGCGTCCCCCCGAGGACCCGGCCCCGCGCAACTGGTGGACCGAGCTGCCCGCCTTCGCCGCCCTGGACGACCACGCCCGCCTGTCGGACATGATGGTCACCGCGCTGCGCGACGTGCAGGGCGTGCGGCGCCCCTCCGACCTGGTGTACGAGTCGTTCCACCGGCTCGGCACGGGCCAGATCGAGCTGACGGACTTCGGCATCGAGGCGGCCAGCCCCGCCCAGATCACGCGGCGCCGCAGCGCCACGGAGGCGCTCGCCCGGGGCGAGTTCGGCAGCGGCCTGGCGGGCGGGCTCGGGCAGGGGCGCGCGCCCATGCCCCGCCGGCCGCTGGACCCGCGGGACGTGGCCGTGCCGCCGACCGAGCCGAAGGGGCTGACCGGTCCGGAAGGGCCGACCCCGCCGCTGTCGGGCGCCGCCGGGCCGTCCGCGGCGCCGGGGGGCTCCGCCTCGGGGGCCGCGGTCGACCTCGCGCAGCGGGTCGGCCCCGCGCCGCTGGGCGCCCCCGTCCCGGAGCCGGAGGCGGGAGTCGCCCCGAGGCCCGCGGGGCGGACGCCGCCGTGGCCCACCGCGGGGCCCGACGAGCTGGAGACCCGGCTCGCCGACGCCAAGCAGCGCGGCGACCACACCACCTACTTCGAGCTGCTGCTGTCGGCCGACCTCGTGCTGCCCGCGTCCACCGGGCAGGCGGCCCACCCGCGCGGCGCCGGGTTCCCCACGACGACGATCGGCACGAGCACCTACATCACGGTGTTCACCTCGCCGCAGTCGCTGGCCCGGTCGATCGGGCGTCCCGGCGACCCGCCGTCGAGCCTGTACCGCCAGACCTCCTTCGCCCAGCTCGCCACCGAGTGGCCCGACCCGTCGTGGCAGCTGGCGGTCAACCCGGGGCTGCCCAGCGAGGTGCACCTGGACGCGGCCGCCGTCGCCCGTCTGGACGCCCAGCAGCGCGCCCTGGGGCGGCACGCCGCGCCGCGGCGCGCGCCCGCCGAGACGCCCCGTGAGGCGCCCGCCGAGGCGCCGGCCCAGACGTCCCCGGCGACGCCTCCGGAGACGCCCACGGACGCGTCGGCGGCTTCCGCGCCGCCCGTGGAGGGGCCCCGGCCGGAGGCGCCGCCCGCTCCCGCGCGGCAGCAGGGTCCGGCGGCGCCCGACGCCCAGCCGTCCATGCCGGGGGGCACGGGTCCGGTCGTGCTGCGGCCGCAGCACGGCACGCGGCTGTACCGCTGGCCCGGCGAGGGCGAGGAGGTCGTGGTGGCGGTGTACGACGCGGTCGGCGGCGTCTGGACCCCCGTGCAGCCGGGCTCCGACGCCGCTCCCGCCCCGTCCACCGGATGATCTTCCGCACCGCACCGGCGCGGCGGCGCCCGGGAGGCTACCGTCGGGTAGGGCACACCCTTACGGACGCGGGAGTGGGGCGCGATTGGACCGGAACGACTTGGACTGGAACGAGTTCGCCAAACGGCTGACGGTCGCGCTGCTGCGGCTGCCGGTCCAGGCGTTCCTGATCGTGGAGGCGCGGGGCGGCCTGCCGTACGCGCAGGCGATGCGCACCGAGGAGGACCTGCGGGCCGAGACGGTCGGCAGCGCGTTCCTGCCGAAGCCGCTGTCGCCCGGCCAGGAGCGCTGGCTCGCCGCGCTCGGCTGGCAGCGCCCCGACGAGCAGGACGGCACTGAGGGCGGCGCTGAGGGCGGCGGAGACGGCGAGGCGGACGGCGCGGACGGCGAGGAGCGGCGCAACTGGTGGCACCGGTTCGAGGCGAGCGACGGGTCGAAGCGCGGCGACCGGCGCTTCGCCGAGGAGTGCGCGATCCTCGCCGGGATGATCGTCGGCGCCTTCCGGGACGTGCACCGCGTGTCCTCGCCCCGCGAGCTGGTCTACCAGGCGGCCCGTACCGGCCCTGACGCCGGCGCCCTTGCGCTGCCGGCGCTCGGCATCCAGGCGGCGCCCGCGGAGGAGGACGCGGCGGCGGCCGTCGTCGCGGACGCCTCTCCCCCGACCGACGTGGAGAAGGCGCTCGCCGACGCCCGGGCCCGCGGCGACCAGGACGCCTACCTGCGCATCCTCACCGAGGCCACCCTGTACCTCCCGGCCCCCGGCGGGCCGGAGTCCCCGGCGGGCGGCGGGCGGCACTACGCCACCGCGCGGTTCGGCGAGGGGACCTACGTGCTGGCGTTCACCTCCCCCGAGGCCATGGACGCCTCTCTGCGCGGCCAGGCGGTCCACCATCGGACGAGCTCCCTGGCCGAGCTGGCCCGGCAGTGGCCGCACCCGCACTGGCAGCTGGCCGTCAACCCGGGCCTGCCCAGCGCCGCCTACCTCGACGCGCCCGCCGCGCCCGAGCCGCAGTCGGCGACGCCGCCGGACCGCGGCCCCGCGCAGGC
The DNA here is from genome assembly GCA_003001795.1 of Actinomadura viridilutea. Classification (GTDB taxonomy): domain Bacteria; phylum Actinomycetota; class Actinomycetes; order Streptosporangiales; family Streptosporangiaceae; genus Spirillospora; species Spirillospora viridilutea. The sequence goes on from PVNI01000017.1 coordinate 102,340, forward strand.
CGAAGCCACGCAGCTCGACGTCCCGCGCCCCCGTGTGGAGGAACCCCCGTCCGGGCGCGGCGAGGCTCCGGGCATGCCGCAGCAGGAGAGGGCCACCGACGCGACCGTGATGCAGAAGGTCGTGCGCCCCGATCACGTGGTGCATTACCTGGAGGGCGGCTACGACCTGGTCGCCGGGTACGTGCACCGCCTGCAGGACGTGCGGGAGCTGAACACTCCCGCGCGGCTCGTCCGCGGGCTCGGACTGGTGTGGGAGGGGTCGCCGTTCTCGGCCGCGGACGAGGCGATCCACGTCATCCGCTGGCCCGCCGTCCGCCCCGCCCTGTTCCGCAGGCCGCTGGGCGGCATCGACGAGTGGAGCATGGGCATCATCCCCGGCGGCTGGGTCATCGAGAAGGCGCCGTTCCACGGCTCCGGGTACGCCTCGGGCGAGGGGCCCGCCATCCCGGAGTTCAAGGTGGACAGCGTCCGGCTGCCGCACGGCGCCGAACTGTGGCGCATCGACCGTTCCGGAAAGGAGACGCTGGTGGCCGTCTACGACGCCGACCTGCGCCGATGGACGCGACGGGACGCGGACGCCGCGGCCTTCGGCCGTCCGTCCCGGCAGCGGGCCGGAGGGCGCTGATGGCCGTCCGGCACGGGTACTTCGCGGGCTGGCGCGGCGGCGAGTACGAGGCGAGCCCTGACGGCGACCGCGTCCGGCTGTACTCGCCGCGCCCGGCCGAGGGCTTCACCCGCGTCGCGCCGGACCGGTACGTGCGGGTGGTGCCGGTCGCGGAGGTCGACCGCCTGTCCTACGTCCGGACGCGGTGCAGCTGGCGGGGCGAGCCGTTCATCGTCCTCGGCGAGCACGGCGACTGGCTGCGCGTGGAATACGTGGGCGGCAAGGCGCCGACCGCGGAGCGGCTCGGCCTGGAGCCGTTCGACCGCGGCGTGTACCAGGCGTGGGCGCCGCGCGGCGAGATCCGCGATCTGCGCGAGGAGACGGTGTAGCGGGAAAGACGGTCAGCGGGAAAGACGGTCAGCGGGAAAGACGGTCAGCGGGAAAGACGGTTAGCGGGAAAAACCGTGGAGCCGCCGCGCTCGCATGGGCCCGCGGCGGTGGTAGATCTGGGGACATGGCCGTCATCGACATCAACGCCGACCTCGGCGAGGGGTTCGGCATCTGGACGCTGGGCGACGACGTCGCGCTGCTCGACGTGATCACCAGCGCGAACGTGGCGTGCGGGTTCCACGCGGGCGATCCGCTGACCATCCGCCGGGTGTGCGCGGAGGCCGTGCGGCGCGGCGTGCGGATCGGCGCGCAGGTGTCGTACCGCGACCTGGCGGGGTTCGGGCGCCGGGAGATGGACGTCGCCCCGGAGGAGCTGACCGCCGAGGTGCTGTACCAGATCGCCGCGTTGGACGGCATCGCCCGGGCGGAGGGCGGCCGGATCTCCTATGTCAAGCCGCACGGCGCGCTGTACAACCGCGTCGCCCGCGACCCCGTCCAGGCGCGGGCGGTGACGGACGCGGTGCGCGCGTACGACGCGTCCCTGCCCGTCCTGACGCTGCCGGGGTCGTCGGTGTACGAGGTGGCCGAAGGACTGACCGTGGTGGCCGAGTGCTTCGCCGACCGGGCCTACACGCCCGCCGGGGCCCTGGTGTCGCGCCGCGAGCCCGGCGCGGTCATCCACGACCGCGACACCGTGGTGCGGCGGGCCGTGCGGATGGCGGTCGACGGCGTCGTCGAGGCCGTGGACGGCACGGAGGTCGCGCTGCGGGCGCGGTCCATCTGCGTCCACGGCGACACTCCGGGCGCGGTGGAGCTGGCCCGGTCGGTGCGCAAGGCGCTGACCGAGGCCGGGGTGCGGGCGGAGCCGTTCGCATGAGGGTCCGCAGGGCGGGCGACGCGGCGCTGCTGGTGGAGACGGACGACCTGGCGGCGGCGCACCGGCTGCACGCCGCCGTCCGCGACGCCGCGCTGCCGGGCGTGGTGGACGTCGTGCCGGGCGAGCGGACGGTGCTGGTGGTCGCCGACCCGGCGCGCTGCGACCTCGGCCGCCTCGCCGCCCGGCTGACCGACCTGCCGCTGCCCGCCTCGGCGTCTGAGGACGCGCCCCCGGTGGAGATCCCGGTGGTGTACGACGGGGCGGACCTGGAGGAGGTCGCCGAGCTGACCGGGCTGTCGCCGGAGGAGGTCGCGCGGCGGCACGCCGGGAGCAGCTACACCGTCGCCTACCTCGGCTTCTCCCCCGGCTTCGGCTACCTGACCGGGCTGGACCCGGTGCTCCACGTCCCGCGCCGCGCGTCGCCCCGCACGGCGGTGCCGGCGGGCTCGGTGGCGATCGCGGGCCCGTACAGCGCGGTGTACCCGTCGCAGTCGCCGGGCGGATGGCGGCTGCTCGGCCGCAGCGATCTGCCCCTGTGGGACGTGCGGCGCGACCCGCCGTCCCTGCTGCAGCCGGGCACCCGCGTGCGGTTCGTGCCGAAGGAGACGCCGTGATCGAGATCGTGCGGCCGGGGCCGCTGGCGACCGTGCAGGACCTGGGCAGGCCGGGTCACGCGCACCTCGGCGTCCCCCGGTCCGGGGCGGCGGACGAGCGGGCGCTGCGGCTGGCCAACCGCCTCGTCGGCAATCCCGAGGGCGCCGCCGGCGTGGAGCTCACCCTGGGCGGGGCCGCGCTGCGCTTCCACGCCCGCGCGTGGATCGCCGTCACCGGCGCGCCCGTGCCGTTCCGGATCGACGGGCGGCCGCACGGCATGAACGCCCCCTGCTACGTGCCGGCGGGCGCCTGCGTCGAGTTCGGCACGCCGTCCGCGGGCCTGCGCAGCTACCTCGCGGTGCGGGGCGGCGTGGCGGTCGACGAGGTCCTGGGCAGCCGCTCCACCGACCTGCTGTCCGGGCTGGGGCCCGCGCCTTTGGCGCCGGGCGCCCGGCTGCCGGTCGGCCCGGCCGACGGCCACGCCGACATCCACGTGGACGTCGCGCCCGGCCTGATGCTGCCCGACGTGCCCGTCCTGCGGGTCCTGCCGGGCCCCCGCGACGACTGGTTCACCGAGGACGCGCTCGCCACGCTCGCGTCCACGCCGTACGAGGTCACCGCGGACAGCAACCGCGTGGGCGTGCGCCTCGGCGGCGCGCCCCTGCCCCGCGCCCGCGACGGGGAGCTGGGCAGCGAGGGCATGGTCACGGGGGCGATCCAGGTGCCGCCCAGCGGACTGCCGATCATCTTCCTCACCGACCACCCCACCACCGGCGGCTACCCGGTGGTGGGGGTCCTGGTGTCGGACGACGTTCCGCTGGCCGCCCAGCTCCGGCCCGGCCAGCGCCTGCGGTTCCAGGTGCGCGCGGCGCGTCAGGCGAAGTAGCCGCCGTCGATCGGGATCACGGCCCCGGTGATGAACGAGGCGCCGGGGCCGGCCAGGAACACCACGCCCGCGGCGATCTCCTCCGGGCGGCCGTAGCGGCCCAGCGCGTTCGCCGCGCGCTGGGCGTCGGAGGTCGGGCCGTCCGGCGGGTTCATGTCGGTCGCCACCGAGCCGGACTGGACGACGTTCACCGTGACGCCGCGCGCCGCCAGGTCGCGGGCGGCGCCGCGGCTGTAGCCGACGACCGCGGCCTTGGTCGCCGCGTAGTCGGCGACGCCGGGGTGCCCGGTCCGGGCGGCCAGGTTGGAGCCGATCGTGATGATCCGCCCGTCGTCCTCGATCACCTGCGCGGCGGCGCGGATCGCCGCGATCACGCCGCCCAGGTTCACCGCGTACATGCGGTCCAGCTCCGCGCGGTCGGCGCCGGCGTCGTCGGTGCGCGCGGTGCCGAAGACGCCGGCGTTGTTGACGAGGACGTCCAGCCGTCCGAACTGCTCGGCCACCGTCATGACCAGGCGTTCGACCTGCTCGGGGTCGGCCTGGTCGGCCCGGTGGGCGGCGGCGCGGCGCCCCCGGGCCTTGATGTCGTCCACGACTGCGAGCGCCTTGTCCTCCGCGGCCGCGTAGCTGATCGCCACGTCCGCGCCGGCGTCGGCCAGTGCGCGCGCGGTCGCCGCCCCGATGCCTCGCGATCCGCCGGTCACCAGCGCGACCTTGCCGTCCAGCATCTGCGCCTCCTTTTTTATACCAATCGGTACTTAATTGGGGACGGTATCATACCGATCGATACAAAAAGGAGGGGGGCATGGGACGGGGACGGCCGCGCGCCTTCGACGTCGAGGAACGCCTGGACCGGGCGATGGAGGTCTTCTGGCGGCACGGGTACGAAGGGGCCGCGCTGTCGGACCTGACCGCGGCGATGGGCATCAACCGCCCCAGCCTGTACGCCGCCTACGGCAACAAGGAGCAGCTGTTCCGCAAGGCCCTGGAGCGCTACCTCAACGGCCCCGGCGGATACCTCGAACGCGCCCTGGAGGCCCCCACGGCCCGCCAGGTCGCCGAGGAGGTGCTGCGCGGCGCCATCCGGGCCACCACGGCCGAGGGCCGTCCCCGCGGCTGCCTCGTCGTCCAGGGGGCGCTCGCCACCGGCGAGGACGCCGCCCCCGTCCGCGAGGAGGTCCTCGCGCACCGCCGCGCCGCCCATGCGGCGCTGCGCGAGCGCCTCGAACGCGCCCAGGCCGAAGGCGACCTCCCGCCCCACGTCGACCCGGGCGACCTGGCCCGCTACCTGTGGACCACGGCCGACGGCCTGTCCGTCCAGGCCGCGGGCGGCGCCACCCGCGAAGAGCTGGACCGCGTCGCCGACCTCGCCCTCGCCGGCTGGCCCTCCTGACCGCCGCCGGCCCGCGCGGGCCCGGTCACGTCAGGCGCTGCGCCAGTTCGGCGATGGCGGCGTGGACGTCCTCGGCGGTGAGGACCGTCAGGTCTGCGGGGGTGGCGGCCGGGCCGAGCTCGGCGGCGCGCAGGGCGCGCGACGCGCACGCCTTCTCGTAGATGGAGCGGGCGAACCGGCCGTTGCCCAGTTCGTCGATGAGGCCGAGGCCGCAGGCCCGCTGGAACACCAGCGCCAGGTCGTCCAGGGCGCGCTCCTCCCACCGGTCCCCGCTCTCCTCGGCGATCAGCTGGGCGATCTGCAGCAGCTCGTCGGGACCGTAGGAGGGGAAGTCCACGCGCACGTCGAAGCGGGAGGCCAGGCCCGGGTTGGACGCCAGGAAGCGCTCCATGGCGTCCTGGTAACCGGCCAGGACGATCACCAGGCGGTCGCGGTCGTCCTCGGCCCGCTTCAGCAGCGTCTGCACGGCCTCGGCGCCGAACGCGTCGCCGCCGCTGTAGCCGGAGTTGCTCAGCGCGTAGGCCTCGTCGACGAACAGCACCCCGCCCAGCGCCGAGTCGATCACCTTGTTGGTCTTGATCGCGGTGGCGCCGAGGTGGTCGCCGACCAGGTCGGCCCGCTGCGCCTCGACCACCTCGGGACGGGCCAGCAGGCCGAGCGCGGCGAACACCCGGCCGAGCACCCGCGCCACGGTGGTCTTGCCCGTGCCGGGCGGGCCGGTGAACACGAAGTGCCGGGTCGGCGGGCGGGTGACCAGCCCCTGCTCCTCGCGCATCTTGGCGACCTGCAGCTGCGCGGCGATCTCCCGCACCTGCCGCTTCACCGGCTCCAGCCCGATCATGGCGTCCAGCGAGCCGAGCGCCTCGTCCAGGGTCGGCGTCTCGGCGTAGCCGCGGTACCGCTCGGTGATCTCGGCGAACGCGGCCTCGACGTCCTCGGCGCGCAGGGTGACGAGCTCGTCGGCGGTGGGGCGCCGCCCCTGCTCGGCGGCCGCGGCCACGACCCGCATGTCGCGGGCGCGCGCGGCGGCCTCGGTGAGCGACCGGACGAACCGCCCGTTGCCCAGCTCGTCGACGATGCCGCGCCGCTCCACCTCGTCGAAGCGGGCGCGCAGGCGGCGGCGGGCGGCCTCGTCGAGCCGGTCGTCGCGCAGCCCGGTGTGGTACTCGGCGATGCGCAGCAGCTCGGCCGGGCGGTAGCTCGGGAAGTGCACGCGGGTGCCGAACCGGGAGGCCAGGCCGGGGTTGGACGCCAGGAACTCGGTCATCTGCGGCTCGTACCCGGCCAGGATGATCACCAGGTTGTCGCGGTCGTCCTCGGCCCGCTTCAGCAGCGTCTGCACGGCCTCGTTGCCGAACCGGTCCGGCTGCCCCTCGGCCGCGTTGACCAGCCCGTACGCCTCGTCGATGAACAGCACCCCGCCGAGCGCCGAGTCGATGAGCCGGTTGGTCTTGATCGCGGTGGCGCCGAGGTGCTCCCCGACCAGGTCGGCGCGGTGCGCCTCGACGACGTTCGGGGTGGGCAGCAGCCCGAACGCGTAGAAGATCTTGGCGAGGACGCGGGCGACGGTGGTCTTGCCGGTGCCGGACGGGCCGACGAACACCAGGTGCCGCAGCGGCTTCTCGGCGGGCACTCCGGCGGCGGCGCGCAGCCGGGCGGCCTCGATGGACGCGGCGATCGACCGGACCTGCCGCTTCACCGGCTCCAGCCCGACCATCGCCTCCAGCTCGGCCAGCGCCTCCTCGACCGAGATCTCCGGCTGCCCGGCGGCGCCCGCCCCGTCCGGCTCCGGCACCGGGGCGGGCATCGGCGCGGCCTTCGCGGCCGCCTCGGCGGACGTCGCCGCCCGCGCCTTGGCGGCCGCGGCGCGCTGCTCGTAGGCCGCCTGCGTGGCCGCGGGCACCCCGGAGGGGAACGCGTCGACGTCGTCGGGGGCGCGTCCCGCCGCGCCGCGGCGTCCCATGTCGAACCGGGTCCACGAACCGCTCTCCGAACCGTCGAACGGCAGCTCGCGCGGAGCCGCTCCGTCCCTTCGAGAGGCGGTGGGCGCGCCCTCACCGGACGCGCGCGGCGGCCTGACATCCTCGACCCTTCCGCCCTCGAGCATGCCGTCCTCGAGCAGGCCGGTCTGCTCCTGCACCCAGCCCGTCTCGTACGCTTCCGCGGAAACGGCGCGGCGGGCCTGGACCCAGCGGTGGACCAGGACGCCCAGCGCGGCGAGCCAGGCGGGCGCCACGTGCAGGTCCGGGAACGGGTGCACGGTCGCGGCGGCGACGAGGCCCGCCGCTCCCAGCGCGAGCAGGGCGGTGCGCCAGGGCGCGTACCCGCGCAGCCGCAGCGCCACCAACGCCACCGGCACGGCGAGCAGCCCGAGCAGCAGCGACGCGTTCAAGTACGGGTCGTCGGCCCGCTGCGGGTACAGCCGTCCCAGCGGCACCGACACCGCGAGCCAGCCCGCGACCACCGCAACGACGGCCATGCCCGCCGGCGACCGCAGCGTCAGGTGCGCCACGACCATCAGGATGAGGGTGAACACGACCGCGCCGAGCAGCGGCCCGTTCAGGACCACCGCGACCGACGCGACGATCCCGACCAGCAGCGCGCCGCCCAGGAACCGCACTCCGGGCAGGATCTGGAAGTAGCGCACGCGCACACGCTCGAAAAGATCCCGCGCCGCGGTGCCCACCGGCGGGCGGGAGCGGGATCTGCCGAACAATGCCATCAAGGCGAGTAAAGCGCAGGAGCCCTCGGATCGGCACCATCTGGACGCGGTTCACCGCCCCGTGTCAAGCCGGAACCGTCATGGGAACGGCGGCTCCCGTCGCCAAATGCGCCCCCGCTGACCAGCGAATTCTCCCGATGTCACGATGCGGGTGAACAACGCCGCCCATTCCATTGAGATCGTCATCGCGAAAGGACGCGTGCACGCTCCCGACGGCGTGCTCCGCCGCACGTCCCCGCGCGGACCTTGACGCGCACGCCCGTCCGTGGCCCGTCAAGCCCCCGCGGCGCGGCCGCAGTCGGCCCGCGGCGCCGCCGTGGCGCGGCGGCACGGAACAAGATCCCGCCCCTACGATCTAATCGCGCGGCCCATTGCCGGAGAGCGCCCTCGGCACCGCGCCGTAAGGATCGCCGCCTTCGAACGGGAGATTTCGTGACGGACCCCATTGTCGCGCTTCCGGGCCTGGAGCCGCCGCCCGGATCCGATGCGCCCGAGTCCCCGGCCGCGCCGCCGGCCGGGTACGAGATCGAGCACGAACTGCGCGCCGCTCTCGGCGCGCGGCGCATCGCCGGGGTGGACGAGGTGGGCCGCGGCGCGTGGGCCGGGCCGGTGGTGGTGTGCGCGGCGGTCACCGACCTGTCTCCCCCGCCGGAGCTGCCGGGACGCGGCGGCCGCACGATCCGGCTGACCGACTCCAAGCTGCTGTCGGCGGCGCACCGTGAGGCGTTCGCCGAGGTGCTGCCCGGCTGGCTGACCGCGTACGCGTTCGGCTCGGCCGAGCCGGAGGAGATCGACGAGGTGGGCATGACCGAGGCGCTGCGCCGCGCCGCCGTCCGCGCCCTGGAGGCGCTGCCCGAGCCGCCCGACGCCGTCATTCTGGACGGCAAGCACGACTACATCGGCCGCTTGGGCGCCGCGTCCGGGGGCCGACCCCGCTGGCGGGCCCGCTGCGAGATCAAGGCGGACCAGCGGTCGGTGTCGGTGGCGGCGGCCTCGGTGCTGGCCAAGGTGCACCGGGACCGGCTCATGGCCGCCCTCGACGCCCGCTTCCCGGGATACGGCTTCGCCGACAGCGCCGGCTACCCGTCCCCCGCGCACCAGAAGGCCCTCGCGGAGTCCGGTCCGACGCCGCACCACCGGCTGTCGTGGTCCTACCTGGACGACCTGCCGCGCTGGCGCCACCTGAAGAAGCACCGCGACCCACAGGCGGGCAACGGTCAGCTCACCCTTTTGTAATTTGTCAACCGTCTCCTCAACTTCCGATACCCGGGCCGGTATTGCGAACGCTCCAATCCGACATCGACGACATACGGCACTTTTTCGGACGTGTCGTCCGGTCCCGTGGCGCGTCCGCGGGAGTCATCCGCGCCTGCCTGGGTAAAGCGCCGAGTGACGGGAGGTGCGAGTCATGGACGCTGTTGTGAAGAGGCTGCTGCGCGAAGCGGGCGAGACCTTCGCCGAGGAGGCCGGTGTTCCCCTCAAGGACCAACCCGCCGCCCTGTGGAAGCTGTTGGTCCTGGCCAACCTTCTCAGCGCCCGCATCTCATCCGAGATCGCGATGGCGGCCACCCGGGAGCTGTTCCAAGCCGGCGGCGGCACCGCGCGCGGCATGGCACGGCTCACCTGGCAGCAGCGAGTGGACGCGCTCGGCCGCGGTCACTACGTGCGCTATGACGAGAGCACGGCGAGCCACCTTGGGGACATGGCCGAGATGGTCCAGGAGAAGTACAACGGCGATCTGCGGCGGCTGGCGATCGAGTCCCAACGCGACAGGGAACGGGCCGGGCAGCTGCTGCGCGAGTTCCCCGGCATCGGCCCGGCCGGCGTGGACATCTTCTGCCGCGAAGCGCAGGCGATCTGGCCATGGCTGCGCCCCTACTTCGACGAGCAGGCCCTCAAGGGCGCCGAACGCCTCGGCCTGCCCCAGGACCCCAAGCGGCTCGCCGACGAAGTCCCCGAGAAGGACCTGGCCCGCTTCGCCGCCGCCCTCGTCCGTGTAGCCCGGGACAAGGACCTCGCCGACTCCATCACCAAGAACGGCGGCTGACCCGCCGTCCCGCAGAGACGCGCCCCACGCACCGGACGGGCCCCTTGCCGCAAGGGGCCCGTCCGGTCGTTCCTCAACGATGCAGAGCGCGGGTCAGGGGATGCGGGCGGTCCAGGTCGGATCGGTGAACTTCTCGGCCGCCAGCTTCTCGGCCGCGCGCAGCTCGTCGTCGGTGAGCCGGTCGTCGGTCAGCCCGTAACGGCCCCGGAAGTGGGCGATGAACCGTTCGATGATCTGCTCGCGGGGCAGACCGGTCTGACGCCGCAGCGGGTCGACCCGCTTGTTCGCGCTGGCGATGCCCTTGTCGGAGATCTTCTCCCGGCCGATGCGCAGCACGCGGGTGAGCTTGTCGGCGTCGATGTCGTAGGCCATCGTCGCGTGGTGCAGGACGGTGCCCGACGCCAGCCGCTTCTGCGCCGCTCCGCCGATCTTGCCCTGGTCGGAGGCGATGTCGTTGAGCGGCTGGTACCACGCCCGGACGCCCAGTTCGCCGAGGGCGCCGAGCACCCAGTCGTCGAGGAAGGCGTAGCTCTCGGCGAACGACATCCCCGCCACCAGGGAGTCGGGGACGTAGAGCGAGTAGGTGATGGTGTTGCCCGGCTCGATGAACATCGCGCCGCCGCCGCTGATACGGCGCACCACGGTGACGCCGTAGCGCTCGGCCGCCTCGGCGTCCACCTCGTTGCGCAACGACTGGAAGCTGCCGATGACCACGGCGGGCGACGCCCATTCCCAGATGCGCAGCGTCGGCGGCCGGCGGCCGGCGCCGACCTCCACGGCCAGCACCTCGTCCAGCGCCATGTGCAGCGCCGGGTCCTGCGGTCCTTCGTGGATCAGCCGCCAGTCGTGGTCGTGCCAGTCCGAGGCGCTGGTGAGGGCGCGTCGCACGGCGACACCGATCGCCTCGGCGGACACGCCGAGCATGACCGTCCCCTCGGGAAGGCGCGCCTGGACGGCGGCGGCGATGTCGTGGGCCTCGGCGGCCGCGGGCACGCCCTCGATCGCCGCGTTGATCGCCTCCAGGGCCTCGTCGGGCTCCAGGAAGAAGTCCCCGCTCACCCGTACGTCGCGCAGCCGGTCGTCCACCACGTCCAGGTCGACCACGACGAGCTTGCCGCCGGGGATTTTGTATTCACCGTGCATCACGTCGATAACCAACCCGGATGATCGGGCCTGGATTCCAGGCCCGAAGACGCACCGCACACAGCGACGCCACCGCCCGCCGAAGCCCGGCCACGTCCCCCGGCATGAGCTCGAGCTGGGCGGACGGGTCGCCGGTCACCTCGGCCATGCTGAAGCACGGCGCGACCCGCCCGTAGACCTGGCCGTCGGCCTGGGCGCACTCGCCGATCGCCCAGACCGCTGCTCCCTTCGACGTGCCGACCGGCGTCCGAGAGCGGCGGACGTTGCACCGAAGCGGCACGCTCACAGTGCGCACCGCGCACAGAGGCCCCCATCGGTACCTGAGCGAACGGCTGCTCGGCCTCACCTACGCCGCGCTGGAGGCCTGCGTGCTTCGGCGAGGTTCGGTCATCGGATGTCCACGGCGACGATCACGGTGCCGAGGGCGGCGGGCCGGGGAGTTCCCCGGGCTGGGCGGTACGCAGGCCGTCCAGCATGATCTGCAGGTTGCGCTCCCACTGGTGCTCGCTCGCGCGCACGCCGAGCGCGTGATCGCCGGTGGAGGCCGACACGAGCAGGAACGCCACGTCCGGCCAGGTGACGTCCGGCCGCACCACTCCGGCCCGCTGGACACGCTCGACGAGCAGGCGCAGCCGTTCGCGCAGGTCCGCGCGGGCGTGCTCGACGTTCCCGCCCAGCGCCTCGTTGATGTCGCACAGCTCGTTGCGCAGACGGATGTAGTCCCCCGCGAACTCCCGGAAGCCCGTCCAAGGGTCGGGATGGGCGAGGGCCTCGTCGGCCCGTGCCACGATCTCGCCCAGCACCTCCTCGAGAACCGCCTCCAGCAGCGTCTCCAGGGAGCCGACGCGGCGGTAGAACGTGCCGATGCCCACGCCCGCGCGACGAGCGATCTCGTGGGCGGTGACCTCCCCGCCGAGCTCACGGACGGCCTCCCGGGTGGCGGCCACCAACCGCTCCAGGTTGCGCCGCGCGTCGGCCCGGGGGCGCCGCCCGGACGCGCCGCCCAAGAGCCGGTCCACCGCGTTCATAACCAAATCCTACAAACCGGACCTCGCCCCTCCGTTTCTCCGGACGACCGCCGTCCGCTTTGAAAAGAACCTGGAAGATTCGACGTTCCCCATCAACCTCGATGACCCGCTGCCGGACGCGACGGGCCCACAGCGGCACACGGCGCGTTGCCGCTCGCCGCGCCGCGCAACGAGATCAGCGCGGTGAGCACCGACCGCCGGCAAGGCGTCCGCTGGACGACGAGGGCATCGGACAGGCCGCTCGGCCGCCACCCGCGGTGCCTTGAGTCCTCGAGGCGGAGTGGACGTCGTCTCGGATCATCATCGGCGTCGATGGCGGCCATGACGGCGACGCTGCGTGAGCGTCAACGCCGGCGGCAGGCCGTGAACCGGGATCTTTGACGGCCGATCGCGCGAAGGCGACGGGCCGTCCGCCGCGGCAACGTTGCAGGAGGCGCCGTCGGCTGCGAGACCGACGCAGCAACGGTCACCAGCGGCATCGGCTCGTCCACCACATCGCCTGTCGACAGCGACAGCGGCGTCGACCCGCATGGGCGAGCCAGCACTCACGAAGGTGAAACGCCTTTGCGCGGCTCCTCAGAGAGCACGAACGTGCACGGGCGGCCGAGGCGGAAGAGGAGCATCGGCCCTCCTCCGCCCGGCCGCCCGTGCGGGAACCGTGTCGTCGATCAGCTGCAGCCGCTGGTGGAGCCGCAGCCTTCGCAGACGTAGCAGCTGCCGGCCGGACGCATCTTGGTGCCGCAGGTCAGGCAGAGCGGCGCGTCGGCGGTGCGGCCCTGGCGGCTCTCGATGACCTCCATCGAGGACTGCGGCCGGGACTCCGCGGCCGGGCGCGGCTGCTCGGCCGGCTTGGAGATCTCGGCGGACTGGGCCAGGGTCTCGCGGTCGAGCTCGGCGTCGGCGTGCAGCGTGGCCGGGTCCTCCCCGTTGACCTGCATCGCCCGCTCCTCGGCGGTGAAGATGCCCAGTTCGGCGCGGGTCTCGTACGGCAGGTGGTCGAGGGCCAGGCGGCGGAAGATGTAGTCCATCACCGAGGTGGCCATGCGGATGTCCGGGTCGTCGGTCATGCCGGCCGGCTCGAACCGCATGTTGGTGAACTTCTCCACCCAGGTCTCCAGCGGCACCCCGTACTGCAGGCTGATGGAGATCGCCATGGAGAAGGCGTCCATCACGCCGGCCAGGGTGGACCCCTGCTTGCCGAGCTTGAGGAACACCTCGCCGAGACCGTCGTCGGGGTAGGTCGAGGCCGTCATGTAGCCCTCGGCGCCGGCGACGGAGAAGCGGGTGACGGTCGCGGGCCGCTGCTTGGGCAGCCGCTTGCGGACCGGGCGCACCTCCGCCGGACGCTTGTCCGCCTGGGCCTCCGCGGACTTGTCGGCCTTCTTGGCCGCCGACAGCGGCTGTCCGACCTTGCAGTTGTCCCGGTAGATCGCCAGGGCCTTCAGGCCGAGCTTCCAGCCCTCGAAGTACACCTTCTCGATGTCCTCGACGGTGGCGTGCTCGGGCATGTTGACGGTCTTGGAGATCGCCCCGGACAGGAACGGCTGGACGGCGGCCATCATCCGCACGTGGCCCATCGGGCTGATCGCCCGCTCGCCCATCGCGCAGTCGAACACCTCGTAGTGCTCGGGACGCAGGCCCGGCGCGTCCACCACGTGCCCGTGCTCGGCGATGTACTCGACGATCGCCTCGATCTGCTCCTGCTGGTAGCCGAGCTTCTTCAGGGCGCGCGGGACGGTGTGGTTGACGATCTGCATCGAGCCGCCGCCGACCAGCTTCTTGAACTTCACCAGCGCCAGGTCGGGCTCGATGCCGGTGGTGTCGCAGTCCATCATCAGGCCGATGGTGCCGGTGGGGGCCAGCAGCGACGCCTGGGCGTTGCGGTACCCGTTCTTCTCACCGATCTTCAGGCACTGCTGCCACTGCTTGGTCGCGGCGGCGTGCACCGCCCGGCTCATCTCGTCCAGCGTGCGGATCTGGTCGTTGGCGGCGGCGTGCTTGCGCATCACCCGCTTGTGCGCCTCGGCGTTGCGCGCGTACCCGTTGTACGGGCCGACGATGCCGGCCAGCTCCGCGGAGCGGCGGTAGGCCGTCCCGGTCATCAGCGAGGTGATCGTCGCGGCGAGGGACCGGCCGCCCTCGGAGTCGTAGGCGTGCCCGGTGGCCATGAGCAGGGCGCCCAGGTTGGCGTAGCCGATGCCGAGCTGGCGGAAGTCGCGCGTGGTCTTGGCGATCTTCTCGGTGGGGAAGTCGGCGAAGGTGATGGAGATGTCCATCGCCGTGATGATCAGCTCGGTGAGCTTGACGAACGTGTCGACGTCGAAGGTGTCGTCGTCGCGCAGGAACTTCAGCAGGTTGATGCTGGCCAGGTTGCAGGACGAGTTGTCCAGGCTCATGTACTCCGAGCACGGGTTGCTGGCGGTGATGCGGCCCGACTCGGGGTTGGTGTGCCAGTCGTTGATGGTGTCGTCGTACTGGATGCCCGGGTCGGCGCACTCCCAGGCCGCCTGCGCCATCTGCCGGAACAGGTCGCGGGCCTTGACGGTCTCCACGACCTCGCCGGTCAGGCGGGCGCGCAGTCCGAACTCGCCGTCGTTCTCCACGGCGCGCATGAACTCGTCCGACACGCGCACCGAGTTGTTGGCGTTCTGGTACTGGACGCTGACGATGTCCTTGCCGCCGAGGTCCATGTCGAACCCGGCGTCGCGCAGCGCCCGGATCTTGTGCTCCTCGCGGGCCTTGGTCTCGATGAACTCGACGATGTCGGGGTGGTCGACGTCCAGCACGACCATCTTGGCGGCCCGGCGGGTGGCGCCGCCCGACTTGATCGTGCCCGCGGAGGCGTCGGCGCCGCGCATGAACGACACCGGGCCGCTGGCGGTGCCGCCGGACGACAGCAGTTCCCGGCTGGACCGGATGCGCGACAGATTGACACCGGCGCCGGAACCGCCCTTGAAAATGATCCCCTCTTCCTTGTACCAGTCCAGGATCGACTCCATCGAGTCGTCCACCGAGAGGATGAAACAGGCGCTGACCTGCTGCGGGGACTTGGTGCCGACGTTGAACCACACGGGGGAGTTGAAGCTGAACATCTGGTGCACCAGCGCGTACTTCAACTCGTGGTCGAAGATCTCGGCGTCCTCCTCGGAGGCGAAGTACCCCTCGGCGAGGCCGGTGTCCACGTAAACCTTGACCACCCGGTCGATCAGCTGCTTGAGGCTGTGCTCGCGCTGCGGCGTGCCGAGGGCGCCGCGAAAGTACTTCGAGGTCACGATGTTGACGGCGTTCACCGACCAGAAGTCGGGGAACTCCACCCCGTGCTGCTCGAAGTTGACCGAACCGTCACGCCAGTTGGTCATGACCACGTCACGACGCTCCCAGCGCACCGTGTCGTACGGATGCACGCCGGGCGTGGTGAAGATCCGCTCGACCTTGAGGCCCTTGCGGCTCCCCCTGCCGCGCCGGGCCGCCGAGCCGCTCACCGTCTCCGTCATGACCTTCCCCCTCTCGGGCCCACCCATCGGACCCTGTCCAGGAATAACTCCACCCGTCGGCCGTTTGCTCCCGCCGCGGGCGCTGTCAACCACCGTCTTGATGCCGCCCCTTACCGGGGCCGACCAGGCTCCCCCGAGGAACCGGCCTTGTTACGCAACGCCTCGATCTCTCTGGCGAAGTCGTCCAGCGACTCGAACCCCCGGTAGACCGAGGCGAACCGCAGATAGGCGACCTCGTCGAGTTCGCTGAGCGGGCCGAGGATGGCCAGTCCGATCTCATGCGAGGCAATCTCGGCCACACCCGTCGCCCTGATCGCCTCCTCCACCCGCTGCCCGAGCTTGGCCAGCGCGTCCTCGTCCACCGGACGCCCCTGGCAGGCCCGGCGCACGCCAGCGATGATCTTGTCTCGGGAGAACGGCTCGGTGACGCCGCTGCGCTTGGCCACCATGAGCAGCACGTTCTCCTGCGTGGTGAACCTCTTGCCGCAATCCGGGCACGACCGGCGGCGTCGGATGGCCGATCCGTCGTCGGTGGAGCGGCTGTCGATCACCTTGGTGTCAGGGTGGCGGCAGAACGGGCAGTGCACGCGTTCCCTCCTCCCCTGACAGATCACGTCACACGAGAAATCGTTCCCCACAAGACACAACTTGTGGTTAATGACGCCCGTGTAACTACTAGATGTTGTGGTCAACCGTAGGACCCCGGGAGGGGCAACGCAACCTGGATCAGCCGCCTCGGCAGTAGACCCATGTCACACCGAGCCTCCCGGACCCCGCCCGGGCGTGTCGCCTCACGAGTTCCCACAACCCCCACAAAGCCACCGAAACCCCGTCCACGCAGGGCCTCCCGCGCCCTCTCGGACCTCCGCGGCGACGCCCCACCCTCGCCCCCGCCACGCCGCACAGATCACCGAAAGAAGCCGTCCGATCACGACGTCGACGCGGCCTGCTCACCCCCGCCCCCTCCACACCGCGTCACCGAACCCCACTCAGTCAGTGACCCCCGCCCCACCACCGCGCCCGGACATACGGCGGGAGCGCCTTGCATCCGGGCATCTCCGCGCGGCAGGCGGTGGTCGCGGCGGTGCGCGGCGTGCCCACGAGTCGCGAGCATGCCCGGCGCCTGCGGCATCGCACTGGGGACCGCCACCCTGCCCTGCCGGATCGGCGCTGCTCATGCTGACCGCAGTGTGGGCGCTGGTCACCGGGCTGCTTGAGATCGTCACGGCGACCCGTCTGCGCCCGGAGCCGCGGCGAGTGGCCGTACGTGCTCGCCGGCGCCATGCCGGTGCTGTCCGGGGCGCTACCGCCACCGCGGTCGGCGCCCCCGTTCGGCGTTGGGCGTTGCGATCGGCGGACGCGTCCCGAAGAGGACGCCGAAGGACGGGCCGTTCGCCGCTCCGCGACGGCCGCGAGCAACTCAGCGGCCACCGCGCCGTCGCGGGTCAGCCTCAACGCCAAGGGAGGTGAGGCGCGCCTGTGCAGCGCCGGGATCAGGCCCGGCGGACGGTGCCTGCGGCGGGCGGCCCGTGGCGAATGTGGGCCACAGCCCGAGCGACTCCGGCAGCCAGAAGACGGCGCGTCGGGCGGCTCATGCCGCCGCACCACGATCCCGTCGAGCCGCACCCGGCCCGTCGCTGAGCCCCCGACGGAGCCCTGGCCATGAGCGACAACGGCACGTCACAGCTGATCAGTGACGCCCCACCGCAGCGCGGTCAGCCGAGCCGCCCTCCGCGCATCGCGCGCATGCGACCACGGCCGGGCCTGCGATCTTGCGTGCGGCGGTGTCGCCAGACGGCCCTTTCCCTGCGGCACGGAGAACGGTGCCCCGTCGAAGTGCGCCGCAGGGGCAGGGGTTCGGAGCCGACGAGTGGCGACGGGCGCGTGGTCCGCGCGCGTCGGCGAGGGAGCATGTCGCATTTCCTCGTCGTCCCCGCGACGACGGCCGGTTGTCGGACCCGGGTGGCAAGATCCCGATTTGCGGGCCGCCGGATCGGGAGGACGTGCCGCAGGGATGACGGCGCGACCGATGCTCGCTGCGCGCGGAGGAACCAGGCCGCCGTCGGCGAGTCGACGAACGGGAACCCGCGACGGCGGCTCTGCGACTAATACAGCGACCGCGTCTACGGCTAGTCGGCGGGGAGGTGAAGGCGTTGGCCGGGTCGGACGATCGTGGTGGACATGTTGTTGAGGTCCATGATGCGGCGGACGACCAGGCGCGTGTCGCCGCCGGGGCGCTCGCGCTGCGCGATGCTCCACAGCGAGTCGCCGTCGCCGACGACGACCGTCTTGCCCGGGCGGCCCTGCCGGCTCGGATCGGACAGCTCGGGGCCGCCCGCGCCCGCGCGCTCGGTCGCGGTCAGCCACAACGCGACCAGGAGCGGCACCGCCAGCAGGCAGATCACCACGACGCGACCGCGTCGCGTCAGCCGCACCTCCCCCCACTCGTCCTCCGCCGGAGCGCCCAGGGGCGGCGCAGCGGCGGCCGGGGTTGGCGCTTGTCTCGCCAGGGCCGGGGCCTCGGCCGTTGTGCAGTGCTGGTGGAACGAACCCGCCATCTCGGTCCCCTTCGCGACCGACCACCGATCTTCGAATGAATATTCGATCGAACGGTTGTACGATGTTGTACCGCAGCCCCCCGTGAAACGCGAGTACATTCTTCGAACAATTGTTTGATCATCGCAGCGGAACGCGATAACGTTCGGCTCGGAGTGACGGAGCGAGCGCCGGGAGGCGACGAGCGATGAGCAAGGTCCGGGAGCTGCCCGACGGTCCCAGAGACGAGGCCGGGCTGACCCAACGGCAGCGCATGGTCCTGGAGGTTATCCGCGACTCGGTGCAGCGCCGCGGCTACCCCCCCTCCATGCGCGAGATCGGCGAGGCCGTCGGTCTGACCAGCACCTCCAGCGTGTCGCACCAGCTCCGGGCGCTCCAGCGCAAGGGCTACCTGCGCCGCGACCCCAACCGCCCGCGGGCCGTCGAGGTGCGCGTCCCGGGCACCGCTCCGGTGCGCGCCGACGGCGAGGCCTACGAGGCGCCCGGCTCCGGTCAGGACGCCGCGCCGCGTCCCGCCCCCGCCTACGTGCCGCTGGTGGGACGGATCGCCGCCGGCGGGCCGATCCTGGCCGAGGAGGCCGTGGAGGACGTGTTCGCCCTGCCCCGGCAGCTCGTCGGCGAGGGCACCCACTTCCTGCTGAAGGTCACCGGCGACTCGATGATCGACGCGGCGATCGCCGACGGCGACTGGGTCGTGGTGCGCCAGCAGCCGGTGGCCGAGCAGGGCGACATCGTCGCCGCGATGATCGACGGCGAGGCCACGGTGAAGACGTTCAAGCGCCGCGACGGCCACATCTGGCTCGTCCCGCAGAACCCGGCCTACGAGCCGATCCCCGGCGACGAGGCGTCCATCCTGGGTCGGGTGGTCGCCGTGCTGCGCAAGATGTGACGTTCCCGTGAGCCCGGCCGCTCCCGGCCGCGTCGTTCCGCTCGCTCCCGCGGCGCGTCGCGTCACGCGACCGCCGCGCCGCCCGCCATCCGCCCGCCCGGCGGTGGCGGGCGTACGCGTGCGCACCGGGCCCCGCTCGCCGGGGAGCCCGTCGAAGACCGCGTGCGGACGCACTCGCCTCAACCCATTCCACATCCATACGTCCACGGACGCCGTTCAGCGCCCGTGTCCGTTTCGGCACGCTCCACAGTCCGCGCCATGACGCTCCGGGCCGACCACGCGGCACCGCGGGACGGCATCCCCCTGAGGCCGTTGTGCGACACGGTGCGCTGAGGCCGGCCGTACGCGGCCGTCCAGCTGGGAATCGGTGCCCGCCGGTGCCGGACCACGCGCTGCGCGGCTGGTCGCGCCGCGTCAGCCGGGCGGCTCCCCCGGGGCGCGGACGCGGGACGGGTCGTCGCCGACCAGTCCCGCGAGGGCCGGATCAACCCGGCCCGCATCTACCGTCATGATCTCGTACTCGGCCACGCCCGCGCAGACGAATGGGTCAGTCGCGGCGATTTTTTCGATCTCGGGGCGGTCCACCCCGCACGCGATGATCACGCCGCCGTGCTCGGACGGCACGGTCTGCCCCGAGAGCACGAACGTGCCCGCCCGGTGGTGGCGTTCGAGGTACGCCACGTGGGCGGGCACGTGCGGCCCGGCGGCCTCCTCGGAGCCGAGGTAGCGCAGCCGAAGGACGTGCAGGGTGCTCACTTCGCGGGCACGATGTTCACGATCTTGGGGGGCCGGACGATGACCCGGTTGATCTGCGCGCCGCCCAAAGCCTCGTTGACCTTGGCGGAGGCCAGCGCCAGCCGCTCCAGCTCCTCCTCGGAGATGTCGGGCGGCACCTGCAGGCGGTCGCGGACCTTGCCCGCGACCTGCACCACGCAGGTCACCGACTCCTGCACCACCAGCGACGGGTCGGCCGACGGCCAGCCCGCGGTCGCCACGGACGGCTCGTGGCCCAGCCGCTCCCACGCCTCCTCGGCGGTGTAGGGGGCGAACAGCGACAGCAGCACCGCGATCGTCTCGGCGGCCTCCCGCACGGCCGGGTCGGCGGGGCCGGGGCCGTCGTCGATGGCGCGGCGGGTGGCGGTGACCAGCGACATGATCCGGGCGATCGCCACGTTGTAGCGGTGCTGCTCGATCAGCGCGGTGGCCTCGTCGATGGTGCGGTGCGTGACGCGCCGCAGGTCGACCGCGCCGCCCGCCGGGTCGGTGCCGGGCGCGGACGTCACGTCGGCGGCGATGCGGTGCACGCGCGCCAGGAACTTCGACATGCCGGACGGCGACACGTCGGCCCAGTCGATGTCGTCCTCGGGCGGCCCGGAGAACAGCAGCGCCAGGCGCACCACGTCCACGCCCCACTGCTCGATCTGCTCGCCCAGGTCGACCATGTTGCCCAGCGACTTGGACATGGCCTTGCCGTTCAGGATCACCTGGCCCTGGTTGACCAGCCGGGTGAACGGCTCGGTGAAGTCGACCATGCCCATGTCGTACAGCACCTTGGTGAAGAACCGGCTGTACAGCAGGTGCAGGATGGCGTGCTCGACGCCGCCGGTGTACTGGTCGACCGGCATCCACTTGCGGACCTGCTCGACGTCGAACGGACCGTCCTCGTAGCCCGGGGAGCAGTACCGGAAGTAGTACCAGGACGAGTCCACGAACGTGTCCATGGTGTCGCTGTCGCGCTTGGCGGCGCCGCCGCACTTGGGACAGTCGACGTTGACCCAGTTCTCCGCCGCGGCCAGCGGCGAGGTGCCCTTGGGCGCCAGGTCGGCGCCGCGCAGGTCGTCGGGCAGCAGCACCGGCAGCTGGTCGTCGGGCACCGGGACCTCGCCGCACGACGGGCAGTGCACGATCGGGATCGGGCAGCCCCAGAACCGCTGCCGGGACACCAGCCAGTCGCGCAGCCGGAAGTTGACCGCGGCCTTGCCCAGCCCCTTCTCCTCCAGGATCTGGATGATGCGGGCGATCGCGTCGGCCTTGTTCAGCCCGTCGAGGGGCCCGGAGTTGACGATGCGCCCGTCGCCCGTGGTGGCCACGCCGGTCTCGGCCGGGTCGGGCTCGCCGGTGTCCACCACGACCCGCACCGGCAGCCCGAACTTCAGGGCGAAGTCCAGGTCGCGCTGGTCGTGGGCGGGAACCGCCATGATCGCGCCGTGCCCGTACTCGGCCAGCACGTAGTCGGACGCCCAGATCGGCAGGCGCTCGCCGTTGACCGGGTTGATCGCGTACCGGCCCAGGAACACGCCGGTCTTCTCGCGCTCGGTGGACAGCCGCTCGATCTCGCTCTCCCGGGAGACCTCCTCCCGGTAGGCCTCGAACGCGGCGCGCTGCTCGGGGGCGCAGATCTCCTCGGCCAGGTCGGCGTCGGCGGCCACCACCATGAAGGTGGCGCCGTACAGGGTGTCGGGACGGGTGGTGTAGACGGTGACCGGCTCGTCACGGCCCTCGATGACGAAGTCGACGTCGGCGCCCTCGGAGCGGCCGATCCAGTTGCGCTGCATCAGCAGCACCCGGTCGGGCCACTTGCCCTCCAGGGCGGCCATGTCGTCCAGCAGCCGGTCCGCGTACTCGGTGATCTTGAAGTACCACTGGGTCAGCACGCGCCGTTCGACCAGCGCGCCGCAGCGCTCGCAGTGCCCGCCGACGACCTGCTCGTTGGCCAGCACCGTCTGGTCGTTGGGGCACCAGTTGACCTGGCCGCCGCGGCGGTAGGCCAGCCCGCGCTCGTAGAAGCGCAGGAACAGCCACTGCGTCCACTTGTAGTACTCGGGGTCGGAGGTGTGCAGCCGCCGCGACCAGTCGAAGGAGGGGGCGTAGCGCCGGAACGAGGACGCCTGGGTCTCGATGTTGGCGTAGGTCCACTGGGCGGGGTGCTCGTTGCGCTTGATCGCGGCATTCTCGGCGGGCAGGCCGAAGGAGTCCCAGCCGATGGGGTGCAGGACGTTGTAGCCGCGCTGCCGCCAGTAGCGGGCGGCCACGTCGCCGATGGCGTACGCCTCGGCGTGCCCCATGTGCAGGTCGCCCGACGGGTACGGGAACATGTCCAGCGCGTAGCGGCGCTCGCGGCCGTCGTCCTCCTCGACCGCCTTGAACGGGTCGAGCTCCGCCCAGCGGGCCTGCCACTTGTCCTGGATGGCCCGGGGGTCGTACCCGTCGTCCTGTGCTCCCCCCCGGTTCAGAGAGGCCGCCCCCCCTGAAGCGCCCGGCGCGGTGCGGGAGGTGTCGTCGCTGCTCACGGTCGCTACTCCACTGGTCCTCTTGGTACCTGACGGCTCTGGCTGCGGGGCCTCGAGGCGCGCGGCTCGCGCGGGGACGGTGCGCCGGCCCCCGGCGCCCTCGCCGGACAGACACGAAACGACCCCTCGCCATAGGAGGGGTCGCCGCGCCGACTGGGGTCGTCCGTCAGCGCGGCCGGCTGAGAAGCAGCCTTCCGGTCCGCATATACCAAGACTAGCGCAGAGGCAAGGCCCCCCGGAGGCGCGTTGCCGGGCGGGCGAATTTTCCGATTGGGCCTTGACGGGGCGCCGCCGACCGCTACCCTCTGGAACCAATAGGAAGGTTTCCTATTAGATTCGCCGGTCACTCCGACCCCGCCAGGAGGAAGGCGCATGTCACGAAAGGTCTCCTTCGCCGTCGCCGCGGCCGTCGCCGTCGGCCTGCCTCTGGTCAGCGCCGCGCCCGCGTACGCGCACGGCTACACCACCTCGCCGGTCAGCCGCGCGCTGCACTGCAAGCAGGGCACCGTCCAGAACTGCGGCCCCATCCAGTGGGAGCCGCAGAGCGTCGAAGGCCCCAAGGGCTTCCCCGCGGCCGGGCCCGCGGACGGCACGATCTGCGCCGCCGGCGACAGCCGCTGGGCCCCGCTCGACGACCCGCGCGGCGGCCAGTGGCCCGCCACCCGGGTGCAGTCCGGGCAGTCCTTCACCTTCTCCTGGACGCTCACGGCCGCGCACGCCACCACGTCGTTCCGCTACTTCATCACCCGCGACGGCTGGAACCCGTCCCAGCCGCTCACCCGAGCCGCCCTCGAGTCGACTCCGTTCCTGCAGCAGGACTACGGCGGCCAGCGTCCGCCCTCCACCGTCTCGCACACCGGCAGGCTGCCGAACAAGTCCGGCCGCCACCTGATCCTGGCGGTGTGGGACATCGCCGACACGGGCAACGCGTTCTACCAGTGCGCTGACGTCGACTTCGGCTGATCCGCGCCCCCGCGGGCGACCCGCGGGTGATCCGCCGACACCGGAAGGGATCCTCCAACGGGCGGCCTGCCGCCGACTCCCCGGCAGGCCGCCCGTCGCCGTGTCCGGGCCCGACCCTCAAAAAATAACCCCCCGGTCACGATTTGCCGCGAGATGGCGAACGGGTTCTGTCAGGGGGCTGCGCGGACGCGTCGTCTTCCAGCAGGATGACCGACACCGTTCCTACACTCATCGGTAACAACCGGCTGGTGACGCCCGGCGAGGAGTGCCATGCTCAATCTCTCGGTCCTGCTGGAGGACGCCGCTCGCAAGTCGCCCGACCGCGACGCCGTCGTCTTCGGCGACATGCGGCTGTCGTACGCGACGATCGACACCATCGCCAACCAGGTGGCGAACCTGCTGCGCTCGCGCGGGATCGGCCCGGGGGACAAGGTCGCGCTGTCGTGCCCCAACGTGCCGTACTTCCCGATGGTGTACTTCGGGATCCTCAAGGCGGGCGCCGCGGTCGTCCCGCTGAACGTGCTCCTCAAGCCGCGCGAGATCGCCTACCACCTCGACGACTCGGGCGCCAAGGCGCTGTTCGCGTTCGAGGGCACCCCCGAGCTGCCGCTCGGCGAGATGGGCCACGCCGGGTTCCAGCAGGCCGACGGCTGCGAGCACCTGTTCCTCATGACGGTCGACCCGGGGGCCGCCGAGTCGCCGTTCGAGGACGCCGAGCTGTTCTGGCCCGCCGTCGGGGCGCAGCCGAGCGCCTTCGAGTCCGCGCGGACGTCCGCCGAGGACACCGCGGTCATCCTCTACACCAGCGGCACCACCGGCCGGCCCAAGGGCGCCGAGCTGACCCACAGCAACATGCTGATGAACGCGCTGGTGTCGGACATGATGTTCGACCGCACCGCCCACGACGTGTCGCTGGTGACGCTGCCGATGTTCCACGCCTTCGGGCAGTCGTGCGTGATGAACGTGGGCATCCGGCGGCGCGCCACGCTGGTGCTGCAGCCGCGGTTCGAGGCGGCCGAGGCGCTGCGCCTCATGGCCAAGGAGAAGGTCACGATCTTCGCGGGCGTCCCGACCATGTACTGGGCCCTGCTGTCCGACCAGGGCACGGTGCCTCCCGAGGACGTCGCCCGGCACCTGCACACCTGCGTGTCCGGCGGGGCGTCGTTGCCGCTGGAGGTGCTCAAGGGCTTCGAGGCCAAGTTCGGCGTCAAGATCCTCGAGGGCTACGGGCTGTCGGAGACCTCGCCGGTGGTCTCGTTCAACCAGGCGGACGTGGGCCTCAAGCCCGGTTCGATCGGCACGCCGATCTGGGGCGTGGAGATGAAGCTGATCGACGACGACTGGAAGACGATCGAGGGCGAGGGTCCCGGCGAGATCGCCGTGCGCGGCCACAACGTGATGAAGGGCTACCTCGGCCGTCCGGACGCGACCGCGGAGGCCATCCGGGACGGCTGGTTCCGCACCGGCGACATCGCCCGCCGCGACGAGGACGGCTTCTACTACATCATCGACCGCTCCAAGGACATGATCATCCGCGGCGGCTTCAACGTGTACCCGCGGGAGGTCGAGGAGGTCCTCATGACCCACCCGCAGGTCTCGCTGGCCGCGGTGGTGGGCGTGCCGCACGACACCCACGGCGAGGAGATCAAGGCGTACGTGATCCGCACCCCGGACGCCACCCTCACCGAGGACGAGCTGATCGCCTGGGCCAAGGAGCAGCTCGCCGCGTACAAGTACCCGCGCATCGTGGAGTTCCGCGACGAGCTCCCCATGACCGCCACCGGCAAGATCCTCAAGCGCGAACTGCGCTGACCCGGACCGCCTCGGACGCGCGCCCGCGCCGCCCGTCCTCCGCGGCGGCCGCGGCGAAGCTCCCGCCCGCGAGCCGGACGACCGGTTCGCGGGCGGTGCGCGTGGAAAGGGTGGTCCCCACGACCTCGTCAGCCGGCTCATCTGCCGGCGCGACGGGTCCCCTAACGAGACCGGCACGGCGCGCCCTGCACAACGCCCGGCCGCGCCGTCGGCCGCCTGCCGGGTCCGCTCCGCGACGCGGAGACCGGGGCGGACCGGGGTCAGAACGTGTAGGGCAGGCGTTTGATTCCGTTGATGAAGCTCGATTCGAGGCGGTCGGGTTCACCGTCGGCCCTGATGCCGGGCAGGCGGCTCAGCAGCTGGCGGAACATCACGGCGATCTCGCGGCGGGCCAGGTGGGCGCCCAGGCAGAAGTGCGGGCCCGGACCGCCGAAGCCGACGTGCGGGTTGGGGTCGCGCAGGATGTCGAACCGCTCGGGGTCGGTGAAGACGGTCTCGTCCCGGTTGGCCGACCAGTAGTAGAGCAGCAGCTTGTCGCCTTCCTTGACCTCGTGTCCGGCGAGAGTGGTGTCGCGGGTGGCGGTGCGCCGCATCCACACCACCGGCGACACGTACCGCACGATCTCCTCGACGGCGCCGCCGATGCGCCCCTCGAAGTCCTCGACGAGCAGGGCCCGCTGGTCGGGGTGCCGGGTGAGCAGGTCGAGGCCGTGCGCGATCGCGTTGCGCGTGGTCTCGTTGCCGGCGACCACGAGCAGGATGAAGAACGAGCCGAGTTCCTGGTCGCTGAGCGACTCGCCGTCGATGTTCGCGTTGACGAGCGCGGACGTCAGGTCGTCGGTGGGCTCGGCACGGCGGCGGCGGGCCAGCTCCTCGACGAGGTCCTTGAGGGTCTGGCCGGCCTCCATGAGCCGCAGCGCGGTCCGTTCGGGGTCGCCCGACGGCAGGAACTCCGGGTCGTTGCCCGCCAGGATCACGTTGGTGGCGTCCAGGACGGCGGCGTGGTGCTCGGGGCCGATGCCCATCATGTCGCAGATGATCGTCAGCGGGAGCCGGGCGGCGACGTCGGCGACGAAGTCGCCGGTGCCGCGGCCCGCCGCCACCTCGTCCACCAGGCCGGCGGCGACGCGTTCCACCTTGTCCTCGAACCGCTGGACCATGCGCGGCGAGAACGCGCGGGACACGATGCGGCGCAGCCGGGCGTGCCGCGGATCGTCCATGTTGATCATGGAGCCGAAGTACTCGTGCAGGTCGCCCGGCATGTCGGGGATGTTGGTGGCGCCGCGTCCCGAGCAGAAGTCCTGGGGCCGCCGGGACGCCTCCAGCACCTCGGCGTGCCGGGTGAGCGCGTAGTAGCCGGGGCCGCGCGGGACGATCTTCACGTCCGGCTCCTCGAACCGGACCAGGCCGGGATGCCGGCGCAGCGCCGCGAACGCCTCGTGCCGGTGCTCCAGCGGACGCCGCCAGAAGTCCCTGTCCGTCAGGTTGATGTCCTCGACCTTGAGCATCGCGCCATCCGAGTCCCAGAACGCCATTCGGTTTACACACAGACTGGCAAAGTAAAGCGCCGACGGGGGAGACTCGGCGGCGTGACACGCGTCACATGTCCTGTCGGTCGTCGACGAGCCAGTCGAGGACGAGGCGGTCGACCTCGGCGGGCCGCTCCAGGTGCAGGAAGTGCCCCGCACCGGGGACGATCTGGGCCCGGGAACCGCGCGGCAGGCAGGCGAGGACGGCGGAGGCGTCCCCGTTCGGGAAGAACGCGTCCACGCCCAGGCAGCCGTCGTCGGCGCCGTGCAGGTAGAGCAGCGGCCGTTCGCCGACCGCCGAGACCGCGTCCTGCTGCGCGGCGTACCGGTCGGCATGCGCGGAGGGGTCCATGAGGGCGCGGTAGTAGCCGAGGGCGGCGGCGAGGTTGTCGGGCGCGGCCAGGCAGTCCATGACATGGGCGACGTCCGCCGTCGCGTCGTATCCCGGCGACCAGTCGCGCCACAGTCCGGCGACGAACGCCTCGTTCACCGCCGCTTCGGCGAACGGCGTCTGGAACAGGAAGATGTAGAACGAGCGTTTGAGCTGCTCGTACTCAAAGAACGAGCTCATCAGCGACGTCATCGGCGGCACCGCCAGCGCGACCGCGCGGCGCCACCGCTCGGGGGCGTACGCGACGGCGCCGTAGACGGCGAGCGCACCCCAGTCGTGCCCGATGAGCACCGCGTCGGGGCCGCCGCCGAACGCCTCGTGCAGCGCCACGGCGTCGGCGACCAGCGCGCCCGCCTGGCACGCGCCGTCGTCGGGCACCGCGGTGGGCGCGTAGCCGCGCATGAACGGCGCGACGGCGTGGTACCCGGCCTCGGCCAGTTCGGGAAGCAGATGCCGCCACGTGTGCGCCGAGTCGGGGAAGCCGTGCAGGCACAGCGCGAGCGGCCCGTCCTCCGGCCCCGCCTCCAGGTAACCGAACCGCAGTCCGTTCGCCTCGACGGTCCCCGCGCGCACGTCGTCCACCACGGCTCCTCCCTTCGCTCCGTGCCCGCGACGTTACTCCGCCTCGCATCAACGCGCCGCCGCTCATACGGCCGCCGCCTATCCGACCGCGTGCACGAATCAAGAAACACCCGACCGCCATGCAGCGCACACACTCTGCGAAGGTGCGACAGCGCCGAACGACAACGAGTACACGGAATCGACCGCACCCCCGGCACGTCCTCCGGAGGAGGCCGGGGCGACCGTCCAAGTGGACCAGAGGCAGCTCATCGATGGGATCCGCCGGCGGGTGCGCACCGGGGCGCCGTGGCGGGACGTACCCGCCTGCTACGGATCCTGGCAGGCGGTCAACGGGCTGCTTCGCCGCTGGCAGCGTGAAGGCGTCTGGCGCGCATCCTGGCCGCCCCGCAGGCTCGGCCGACGCGGCCGGGCTGATCGGCCGGCAGGTGGGCGTCGATTCCACCGTCATGTGCGGCGCACCAGCACGCCGCCGGGGTCCGGGCGGCACGGTGCGCTGCAGCGCGAGCCGCCCGGCGGCACGGCTGCCGAGCCGGTCGACCACGCGCTAACGCCCGTTCGGGTGCGGCACAGCGGCGTTGGGGGCACGGCTCCACCTCCGACAGCCACGTATTGCCGGCCACTGTCGTGCTTACAGCCTCGATTCATTTCGAACGCGAGCACCTGCCTGGCCACGTGCTGCCGGGCCGACGGCGCCGCAGTCATCCAGCCCGTGCCGACCTCTGATATCGGGAGGCTCGCTGTGCTCAGCGGGGTGCGGGCGCGCTCTTATGGCGAACGGGCTTCCCCGAGGACGTGCCCCGGGAAAGCCCGTTCGTCGTACGGGTGGAGGTCACGCGCCCCAGTCGGGACGCAGCGGCATGTGGGAGTTGCCGTTGCGGTCGAGCTTCACGCCCAGCGTCTGGTGCAGCTGGATCCAGTTGCGCTCGAAGCCGATGACGCAGCCGGCCATGTAGACCCGCCACACACGCGCGGTGCCCTCGCCGACTTCGGCGACGGCCTCGTCCCAGTGCGCGTCCAGGTTGCGGCACCAGGCCCGGAGGGTGCGGGCGTAATGCTCGCGGAGGTTCTCCTGGTGCCGGATCTCGAACCCCGCGTCGTTCATCTTCGACTGGATGTAGCCGGGGCCTTCGAGCTCCCCGTCGGGGAAGACGTACCGGTTGATGAACCCGCCCGGCTTCATCGGGGGGGCCATGTTGTCGGGCCGGGTGATGGTGTGGTTCAGCATCCGCCCGCCCGGCACCAGCTTGTCGTACAGGAAGGAGAAGTACGACGGCAGGTTGGCCTTGCCGATGTGCTCGGTGAGGCCGATCGAGCTGATGGCGTCGAACCCGGTCTCCTCCACGTCCCGGTAGTCCAGGTGACGCACCTCCGCCAGCTCCGACAGGCCGCGGTCGGCGATGGCCTTCTGCGCCCACTCGGCCTGCTGCTTGGACAGGGTGACGCCCAGCGCCTTGACCCCGTACTCCTTGGCGGCGTGCATCACCATGCCGCCCCAGCCGCAGCCCACGTCCAGCAGCCGCATGCCCGGCCGCAGCCCGAGCTTCTTGGCGACCAGGTCGTGCTTGTAACGCTGCGCCTCCTCCAGGGTGGCGTCCTCCCGGGGGTAGCACGCGCACGTGTAGGCCATGGACGGCCCCAGCACCCACTCGTAGAAGGTGTTGGACACGTCGTAGTGGTGGGAGATGGCCTTCGCGTCACGCCGCTTGGAGTGGCGCAGCCAGGACGGCACCCGGCTGAACGGCGCCTCCTGGGGCGGCGGCGGCAGACGACGGCTGACCGCTCCCCGCAGCAGCGGGTTGCGCAGCACCTCACTGAGGACGCGGAGCTTGTCGCCCCAGGACACCTCCCCCAGGGCCTGCTGCATCGTCGACAGCGCGGTGTACATGTCGCCGTGCACGTTGAGGTGCCCGCTGACGTACGCCCGGGCCAGCCCAAGAGAGCCCGGCGAGTGCACCAGGTAGGACACCGCGTACGGAGAACGCACCTCCAGCCGGATGTCGGCTCCGGGGGTGCCCGCCCGCGATCCGTCGTACGCGACGAACTCCACTGGCGCGTCAGGCCCGACGAGCTCCTCGAAGACCCTGGCCAGCGTCATGTTCTTCCTCCTGTCTCTCCGCCCCGAGCCGGGCCGAGCCCCGGCGTGGCCGGGGCGTCCCCCCGGTGGCGCGGCTCAGCGCCCGCGAACGCACTTGTCGTAGAGGTCCAGCAGGCGCTTGTCGGGGTCGTACGTCTCCTTGAGCCGTCGGTAGGTCTCCCCGTCGTAGTGCCGCCAGAACTCGTCACGGCTGTAAAAAGCAGTCGAGTACAGGGACTTATGCCCGTCAAGCGCGGCGACCTTACGCTCGATGAGCCGGTTGTGGTACTCGGGGATCTTCCCCGGGGGCAGCCGGACCGTCCCCCAGAAACCGACGTTGACGTACGTGCGGCCGGGCTCCAGCGGATACAGCGGCCAGCGGTCGCGTGCGCGCAGCGGGCACAGCCACACGGGGCTCATGCCCACCTTCTCGTGGAAGAAGTCCAGGAACTCCGGCAGCCGCTCCACCGGCACCTCGATGTCCTGGATGACGTCCTCGCGGGGACGCTGCCCCCGCCACCGGTCGATGCGGGCGACGATGCCGAAGCGGCGGTCGTAGGCCACCAGCTTGCGGTAGACGTCCGACCGCTTGGCCTTGTCCGGCCACACGCGGCGCACCAGCGGATGCTGGACGCCGAACGCGCGCGAGCACCAGAACCAGTCGGTGTCCCACCGCCAGATGTAGTCGCGCACCGTCAGGAAGTCGACCGACCGCTGCTGAATGGACCGGTAGTAGATCTTCTGGCCGGTGTAGTCGGACGTGTAGGGCGCGCTGTCGGCGAACGACCCGACCGTCAGGTACACCTCCTTCGGGCCGAACACCGTGCCGTCGAGGAAGTCGACCGGCTCGCCCTCGTACTCGCCCGCCTCGGTCAGCTCGGCGATGGCCCGCGCGCACGCCTCCGCCGACCCGTACCGCAGGTGCCGCAGCCGCACGAACGGCTTGACGGGGATCAGCTCGATCTTCAGCCGCAGGGTGTAGCCGAGCGTCCCGTAGGAGTTGGGGAAGCCGTAGAACAGGTCGGCGTGCTCGTTGTCGCGGGTGGCCGTGACGACGCGGCCGTCCCCGGTCAGCACCTGCATCTCCAGCACCGCCTCGTGCGGCAGGCCGAGCCGGAACGACGTCGACTCGATGCCGAGGCCGGTGACCGCGCCGCCCAGCGTGATCGTCTTGAGCTGCGGCACCACCGTGGGCATCAGCCCGTACGGCAGGGTCGCGTCCACCAGGGTCTCGTAGGTCGTCATGCCCTGCACGTCGGCGGTGCGCGCCTCCGGGTCGACGTGCAGCACCTTGTCGAACCCCGACACGTCCAGGCCCGGCGCCCGTGACGGCTCCCGCCAGCGGAACAGGTTCGAGGTCTTCTTCGCCAGCCGCACCGGCGTCCCCTTCGGAATCGCCTCATAGGACCGGCGCAGGGCCTCCACGGCGCGCTGATGGTCGTCTCTGATCGCAAGCTCGGTCATCTGCCCTCCCCCACG
This sequence comes from Actinomadura viridilutea, assembly GCA_003001795.1. Taxonomy (GTDB): domain Bacteria; phylum Actinomycetota; class Actinomycetes; order Streptosporangiales; family Streptosporangiaceae; genus Spirillospora; species Spirillospora viridilutea. Next base: position 133,083 of record PVNI01000017.1, read on the forward strand.
CACACAGTAAATCGATCATCCCATGTATCGTCCACATATCCGGGTGGTTCGCGTCATCACGGGGAAGAGTGGGAGGGTGGGAAGAATCTACGAGCGCCTGGACGAGCGCTTGCGGGCGTTCATCGCCGAACAGCCGATGTACTTCGTGGCCACCGCCCCCGCGAACGGTCACGTCAACGTCTCCCCCAAGGGATACGCCGACACCTTCGCGGTGTTGGACGACCACACCGTCGGCTACCTCGACCTGACCGGCTCGGGCGCCGAGACCATCGCCCACCTGCGTGAGAACGGCCGCATCACGATCATGTTCTGTTCGTTCGGCCGCACCCCGAAGGTGCTGCGGCTGTACGGCACCGGACGCGTCGTCACCCCCGGCTCCCCCGACTGGCCGGAATTGGCCCGCCGCTTCCCCGTCGACACCCCGGGCAGCCGCGCCATCATCGTCGTCGCCGTCGACCGCATCGCCGACTCGTGCGGTTACGCCGTCCCCTACATGGAACTGGCCGGCGAGCGCGGAATGCTCAAAGAATGGGCCGGCCGCAAGTCCCCCGAACAGATGCGCGCCTACCACGCCGAGAGGAACGCCACGAGCATCGACGGCCTCCCCGCCCTCGACGGCCTCTAGCCCCGCCAGGCAGACGTCAGACCGCGCGACTCGCGCGGGCGGCACCCCGGCAGAACCAGTCGTGCACACTCGCCGACGGGCATGCCACAGCGCAGCCGGGCGCCGCGCGAGCGTTCAGGGACGGGCCCGGCGCGCGGCGAGGCCGCCCTATCGGACGAGCCGAAGGATCCACGGGTAGCGGAACGGCTGCCCCACCAGCGCGTAGACGGCGGCGACGCCCGCCACGATCCAGGTGATGCTGTAGAGCACCGCGCCGATGCCGAACGTCAGAATGGTCACCCCCAGCACGGTCAGCTGGAAGTTGACCGCCTCGGCCGCGTGCCGCCGCACGTACGGCGACTTCTTCCCGTAGACCAGCATCAGCACGAGCGGCACGACGAACAGCGTGAAGAACCCGCCGAAGTGCGCGGCCGCCGCCACGAGCCGCTCCTCACCGGTCGGCTCGCCCTCCTCCGCCTCGGGGGCCGGACCAGGCGAAAGGTCGCGCGTCACCGCCGCCAGATCGCTCCGCGTCTTGGCCGTCAGGGCCAAGTGCATGCGCATGTCGAACTCGGCGTGGTCCAGGCGTCCCTCGGCGTAGGCGTCCTGAAGACGCGCGATGACCGGCTCGCGCTCCGCGTCCGACACCCGCAGGTGCCCGGTGGCGTGACTGATCTCCATGCCTTCATCGTCGGCGCGGCTCCGCCGCCCCGCATCGGGGACGACCCCTGAGCCGACCCTGAGTTCCTCCCCGGAGCCAGGAGGGGACGACGTCACCGCGAGCCGGCCGTCTCCCCGTCCCGATCATGCTCGTCGGACAGTTCGACGTACTCCTCGCCCGGTGTCAGCGGCCTGCCGAACAGCTGGGACACGGTCACGAAGGTATAGCCGTCGGCCCGGAGCCGCTCGATGATGGGCGACACGGCCTCGACCGTCGTCCCGTGGATGTCGTGCAGCAGCACGATCATTCCGGGACGCACCGCCTTGAGCACCCGCCGCTCGACGAGACGGGTGTCCCGGTCCCGCCAGTCGAGCGGGTCGACGGCCCACAGCACCTGCGCCAGCTTCATGCGCCTGGCGATGCCCGCGACCCTTGCGTCCGTCGACCCGTACGGCGGACGCATCAGGACGGGCGTCACGTGGGCGGCCTTGCGGATCGCGTGCTGCGTGCGCGCCAGTTCGCCTTCCACCTTCGCGACGGACGCGCGTCCCAGATCGGCGTGCGACCAGCTGTGGTTGGCCACCTCGTGGCCCTCCGCGACCTCCCGCCGGACGAGGTCGGGGTGCGTCGCCACGTTCCTGCCGATGAGGAAGAACGTCGCCTTGACGTTCTGCCGGGCCAGGATGTTCAGCAGCTTGGCGGTGCCGGGTGCCGGCCCGTCGTCGAACGTCAGCGCCACGCACTTGGCCCGTGTGCAGTCCACTCGGGGAGTCGGTGTGGGCGTGGGAGTGGGGACGCGCTCGGGCGCGCGCGGTGCGGCCTCACCGCGCAGAACCGCCACGGGCACGGACGGGCCCGCGTGTTCCGGCGTCGGTTCGAGTGCGCTGAGCCATCCGAAGAACGCCGTCACCGCGACGGCCGCGGCCGACTTCTGGATTGTGGCCGTCCAGCGTCGACCGGTCACCGAGCCCCCCGCACGCTCCCCCAACGCCGCCTACCAGGTCCGCAGTGTAAGCCGCTGCCTGCGCCGCCAGGGGGACATAGTCGCTGTGTCGGGAACCTGTTTCCTGAGAGGGTCGTTATCGTCTTACGCGTATGCGCCCCGGAGCGGTTCCGGGGCGGCTCTAGACGACGGGAACGGCGATGAGGTTCCGCGACCGCTTCGGGCTCCGCAAGAACCGCGGCGCATCCATCACCAAGCTGGACCGTGAGGCCACCGACGCCGACATCGAGGCTCTGATCGCCTTCGCGCGCAGCCGCCGAGGCGTGGAGTTCTACGTCGAGCCGGAGACGTTCGCCACCGACACCACCGCGGTGGCCGTCGCGCACGACGGCGAATGGACCCGCCGCCGCGTCGGCTCGCCGCAGGTCATCGCCAAGGTGGCCCGCGACCTGAAGCTCCCCGTGTACGACGTGCAGATCGTCGGTTATCCGGCCCGCATGCGCGCCTGGAACGAACGCAACCGCAACCGACGCATAGACCCCGGCGCCCCCGGCGAAGCCGTCTCCTGACGCCCGCCCCTAGCTCCAGCCATCTCTCACGCGCCGACGGCACACCGCCACTGGTGCTCGCGCTCACTTCCCACCTGCGCGCGAAAACCGCTGTCGCGCCCAGGTCATTCATGACAGCGGGGCCCACCCCCTACGCCGCCTCGACCTCCCGCAAGCTCGTCAAGCACGAACAGAGCGCCCGCCGCCCACCGGTGGCCACTCGACGCCCCACCCCACGCTGCTTGCTACGACCACCTGCGCGGATGGCTGCGTGTTCGTGGCTTCACACCACGTCTGGCCCGGCATCGACTCTTCGGCACGGCTGGGCCGCCACCGGTGGACCATCGAACGCACCATCGCCTGGCCGGCTCAGTGTGGAGATGACCTCCGCCGAACACGGCCGGTTCAAACGCTGGCTCATCGACGCCTTCGGCGGCGATGCCCGCGGCGCCCCCGTCATCAGGGCGCTCATGCACCGCCGAGGCCTACACCAACACCGCGCTGACAGGCCGGATGCCGCCCCGCCTGCATCGCGGTTACGAACGCAAGGCCGGCCGCTTCCTGGCCTTCACCGTCATCGCCTGCGCTCTCATCCGCCACCGCCGACTCACCCAGCGAGACGAGTTCTTCGTGGGCATCGCTTGAGGGGCGGACGGCGAGGAGCCCCCGGGCGGTCGACCCTCCCGGCGACCCCAAGCCGCCCCTCCGCCGCGCGCGTCGGACGGACGCCGCGATCGGCGGTCAGCGGCGGGCACCGCGGCGCCGCTGGAACGCGGAGACGGCGGCGACGCCGATGACCGCCAGACCGATCTGGAAGACCAGCTCGATCCAGTCGATGCCATCGGTGGTCGCGACGCCGACGTTCTGGGCGATCGCGGTGCCGATCAGGGCCGCCACGATGCCGACCGCGAGCGTCATGAGGATGCCGATGGGCTGCCGACCGGGCAGCAGCAGTCGGCCGAGCGCGCCGATGATGGCGCCGATGATAATGGCCGTGATGATTCCGGTGATGGTCACAGTCCCCAGCCTCCTTATATGAAGGACCGCTGCACCGTCTATGCCCCGCTCTGCCGCTTTACACCTTCGTGGCCACACTTCACACAGACCGCGACCTGACCAGCGCATCCAGGAGACGCAGCGAACACCGCCCATGGCCGCACCGCGCCTGGCAGCACGCCGTGAGGCACTCGATGAGCTGTATTGGCTGATCCGAGCAGTGCGGAATCGATAAATCTAAGCCGATAAAGGCAAGGCCATCGCGTTAGTTGAAGAGCATGTTCGCCGCACTGAGGACAACAGCGACGTGTCCACTGCGTTCGCAACCTCCGTGGTCAGTGCATTTGGCCTGCCCCGGACGCTCTCGAAGGGGCGTGCCGTGGCCGCGCGGTATGACAAGCCCGCCGTCCGCTGTGAGACCGGCTTCCAGGACGCAACGACTGGCCGGCCCGGTAATGAGCATGGAGGGACCGCGCATGGAGGCAGTGCGGAGCCTCATGCCCTCGCCATCGGGCTTGCCGCCGCCCGGCACGAGCCGGCCCTTGGCGAGTGGGATGGCAGCGTGGACGGGACGGGGCCGGGAGCCGGGGCGGCGGTGCGACGGTGCGGGGTCTGCAGGCGAGGGATCAGGGGTCGGGGTCGTCGGGGTCGGCATAGGCCCGGGCGAGGTCTTCGGGAGTCATGCCGAGGCGGGCCTTCGAGGGCGGGACGCCCGCGGCGATGATGTCGCGGAGCAGGGCGGCCATGGTGTAGTCGGGGTCGGCGCGGGCGGCGCGGTCCAGGGCGACGTTGGCGAGGCCGCCGTCGCCTGCGATGAAGGCGGCGAACGCCAGCAGGCAGGCGGGGGCGGGGACGTAGGGTTCCTCGACGCGGCGCAGGACGTGCCGCCAGAACTCGATGTCGGCGCCCGGGGCGGCCTCGTCGATGCGGACCCATGCTTCGTCGCGGACGCGCATGCTGGTCAGCAGGACGCCGAGCCAGGCGACGTCGTCCTCGTCGGGCGGGCGTTCACGGGACGACAGGTCGGTGAGCAGGGCGACGCCCTCCTCGACCATGCGGGAACGGATGCGGGCCGGCGACAGGCCCTCGCGAGCCCACGCCAGGAGGCGCCGTTCGGCGCGGTCGGTGGCCTCGCGCATGGCGGCGCGGACCGCGCCTTCCAGCGGCGCGACCGACCGGGCGAGGTGCTCGCGTCCGGGAAGGGCGACGTGGCCCGCGAGGACCGCCTGGGCGGCGACGGCGCTGGCGGTGATGTCGTACGGGCGGCCCTCCGGCGGGCAGCACCGGGAGTCCACGCAGGTCAGAGACCACCAGCGCCCGTCGGCCACGCGCAGCGCCTCGACCACCTCCAGGCCCTTGCCGGTCAGCTCCTCCCAGACGTCCGCGACCGCGGGCGCGACCGCGTCGGCCGGGCCGTAGCCGAGCACCAGGGCGCGCCGGAAGCCGTTGCGCGACAGGACGTCGGCGGTGCGTTCGCAGCTCACGCGGTGGGCCGGTAAGTCGAGCCGAAGGGCGCAGGTGCTGTGCGGGCCGTCGAAGCCGACCGCCACGAGGCTGTCGGCGGGATGGAATCCCAGCAGGTAGGGAACGGCGGCGATGGCGTCCTGGGGCGACCGGATGACCAGCGGCCCCGTCGTCGTGTCCGTCATGCAGTCGAGGTTCGCAGCCTCGACACGCTCGGCGACAGGCCGGTCGCGGATTGTGGACAACCGTGGCGGGTCAGGCGTCGAGGACCTGGTTCTCCCGCTGGACGACGGGCGGCAGCGTGGACCACGGGAAGTTGATCCACCGGTCGGTGCGGCGCCACACGTACTCGCACCGCACCGCGGAGCGGGGCTTCTCGTAGATGACGGCGCAGCGCACGTCGGCGACGTGGTCGGCGCAGAAGTCCCGGACCAGCTTGAGCGTGGCGCCGGTGTCGGCGACGTCGTCGGCGACCAGGACGCGGGCGCCCGACAGGTCGACGGCGTTCGGCACCGGGGGCAGCATCACGGGCATGTCGAGCCGCTGGTCGACGCCGGTGTAGAACTCCACGTTCATGACGTGCAGGTTCTTGACGTCGAGCGCGTAGCCGAGGGAGCCCGCCACGAACAGGCCGCCCCGGGCGATCGACAAGATCAGATCGGGCCGGTACCCGCTGTCGGCGACCGCCTGCGCGAGCTCGCGGCTCGCCTGCCCGAACAATTCCCAGGTCAGGACTTCTCTTTCACCAGACACGACCCCTATCTTTGCCGATCCGGACCGCTGCTCCGGCACCCGGGTGCCGTCCGGGCGGCCCCGACGGCGCGACCGGCCCACGGCACGGCGCCGGGAGGGGTAGCGTTGGGCGACGTGCCCGCCCCTGATCTCCTCTCCGAGAGCGTCACGCAAGACCGGCTTCCGGACGTCCCCACGCTGCTGGCCGCCGCCGTGGAGGCCGTCGGGGGGACGGAGCGGCCCGGCCAGGTGCGCATGGCCGAGGCGGTCGAGAAGGCCATCGCGTCCGGCGAGCACCTGGCGGCGCAGGCGGGCACGGGCACCGGGAAGTCGCTGGCCTACCTGGTGCCGGCGGTCCGGCACGCGGTCGCCAAGGGCACCACGGTGGTGGTGTCCACGGCGACGATCGCGTTGCAGCGCCAGCTCGTCGACCGGGACCTGCCGCGGCTGGCCGAGGCGCTGGCGCCGCTGCTGGGCGTGGAGCCCAGGTTCGCGATCCTCAAGGGACGCCGCAACTACCTGTGCCTGCACCGGGTGCAGACCGGCGCGCCCGAGGAACCGGAGGACGAAGGACTGTTCGACCCGCGGCGGCTGTCCGCGCTGGGCCGCCAGGTCAAGCGGCTGCACGAATGGGCCGACGAGACCGCCACCGGTGACCGCGACGAGCTGGTGCCGGGCGTGAGCGAGCAGGCGTGGCGGCAGGTGTCGGTGACCGCGCGCGAATGCCTGGGCGCGCAGCGCTGTCCGCAGGGCGCCGAATGCTTCGCCGAGCGGGCCAGGGCCGAGGCGGGCGAGGCGCACGTCGTGGTGACCAACCACGCGCTGCTGGCGATCGACGCGTTGGAGGACGTCCAGGTCCTGCCCGAGCACGACGTGGTGATCGTCGATGAGGCGCACGAGCTGGTGGACCGGGTCACGTCCGTGGCCACCGGCGAGCTGAGCGCGGGGTCCGTCGAGGCGGCCGCGCGGCGGGCCGGGCGGCTGGTGGAGGACGGCATCGCCGACCGGCTCAAGGAGGCGGGGGAAGGGCTCGGCGTCCTGCTGGACGAGATGCCGCCCGGCCGGATGGACGTGCTGTCGCCGGCGCTGGGCAACGCGCTGGCCGCGGTGCGGGACGCCGCGCACGCGTGTCTCACGGCGCTGGGCCCCGAGCGCAAGGAGAACGACGCCGGGGACATGGCGGCGCGCAAGGCCGCGCGGTCATCGCTGGAGGACGTGCACGACACGGCCGTGCGACTGCTGGACGCGTTCACCCCGGAGATCGCGTCGCGGACGGACGTGGTGTGGCTGGACAAACCGTTCGTCCAGGAAGGACGACCCCGGCGTCCGCCCTCCCTGCACGTGGCGCCGATCGGGGTGGGCGGCCTGCTGCGCGGCACGCTGTTCGACCGGCGCACCGCGATCCTGACGTCGGCGACGCTCACGCTGGGCGGGTCGTTCGATCCGCTGGCCCGGCAGTGGGGTCTGCCGCCCCTCGGCGGGAACACGACGGAGGACGCGGCGCGGCCCGAGACGGACGACGCCGCCGCTCCGGCCGCTCACACGTCGGACGGCGACGCCGCGAGGACGAAGGACGGCGACAAGATCTCCTGGTCGGCCCTGGACGCGGGTTCGCCGTTCGACCACGCCAAGGCGGGGATCCTCTACGTGGCGCGCCACCTGCCCCAGCCGGGGCGCGACGGGCTCACCGACGCCTATCTGACGGAGATCACCGAGCTGATCGAGGCGGCGGGCGGGCGGACGCTCGGGCTGTTCTCGTCCATGCGGGCGGCGCGGCAGGCCGCCGACGAGCTGAAGGACCACCTGTCGCACCCGCTGCTGTGCCAGGGCGACGACTCCACGTCCCTGCTGGTCAAGCGGTTCGCCGAGGACGAGCGCACGTGCCTGTTCGGCACGCTGTCGCTGTGGCAGGGCGTGGACGTCCCCGGCCCCTCCCTGCAGCTGGTGATCATGGATCGGATCCCGTTCCCGCGGCCGGACGATCCGGTGGCCTCGGCCCGGCAGCGGGCGGTCGCGGCGCGGGGCGGCAACGGGTTCATGGCGGTGGCCGCCACTCATGCGGCGCTGCTGCTCGCTCAGGGCGCGGGGCGCCTGCTGCGTTCGGCGAGCGACCGCGGCGTGGTGGCGATCCTCGACCCCCGTTTCGCGACGGCCCGTTACGGGTCCTTCCTGAGGGCGTCGCTGCCTCCGTTCTGGCCCACGACCGACCCGGACGTCGTCCGCAACGCGCTGCGACGTCTGGACGCGGCCGCGTCCGCCGACGCACAGTGACGGCCGACGGCCCGTACGCGGCCGTCGTCTGCCGGCACCGGTTCCCGCCAGGCCCGTGGCGCAGGACGAGGAGCAATGGCAGGTCCTGGACCGCCCTGGGCAGCGAACGCTTCGTCCCCTGTGAGCACGCGGGCGTCTCCCTGGACGGCACGCCCCGCGGATGCGGCATGCCTGGTCCTGTTGTACCGGTCGAAGCGCTCTGGTAGGAATGGACGCTGTGTCCAGACCTGAAATGGACGTTGCGCCCAAACTGCCGTCGAGGGGCGTGCCCGCGGGGGCGTCCGGGGCGCCGCGCGACGCCACCGGGACGGCCAAGGCGCTCGTCAAAGGACTGGCCCTGGTGGACCTGATCGCGGCCGACGGTCCGCTGCGGCTGACCGACCTGGTGGCGGCGACGGGGGTGCCCCGCGGCACCGTGGTGCGGCTGCTCGAGGTTCTGGTGGCGCACGGGGTGCTGCGCACCGACGCGTCCGGCCGCTACGACCTCGGCCCGCAGCTCGCGGTGTGGGGACAGGGCTTCCTCGGCCGGCTGGACGTGCGCGCCCAGGCCGAGGACCTCATGCGCGCGCTGACCGAGCAGACCCGGGAGACCTGCTTCCTGGGCGTGCGCCGCGGCTCGCAGGTGCTCTACATCGCCAAGACCGACAGCCCGCAGGCGGTGCGTCCGGCGGCCGTGGAGGGCAGCGTGAACCCGCTGCACTGCACCGCCATCGGCAAGGTTCTGCTCGCGCACTCCGCGCAGGACGTGGTCCGCGACCTGCTGGCCGGGCCGCTGGAGCGCCGCACCCCGAACACGATCACCGATCCGCGGGCGCTGGCCGCCGAGCTGGCGGCGGTGCGGGAACGCGGCTACGCGACCGACGAGATCGAGAACGAGGACGGGGTGCGGTGCGTGGCCGTCCCCGTCCGCGACCACGGCGGACAGGTCGTGGCGGCGCTGTCGGTGTCGGCGCCGGCCTACCGGTTCCCGCGCGAGGAGACGCCCGACGTGGCGCGGCGGCTGCTGGCCGCCGCGCAAACCCTCTCGGCCCGGTTGGGGTACCGGGCTCCGCGGCACGCACACGAGGAGGCCCCGTCCGGGAGCGGCACTGGTGCGGCGGCGCCCGAAGCAACAAGCGGGACGTGATGAACGGCCGCGCCGATGAACAGCCGGAGCGGGGTACGTGAGATGCAGCTGCCGCCGCCTCCCCCGATCAGATCCGCGGCGTGGTGATCCTCGCCGCGTCCGCCCAGTTCGTTCCGAGGCCCACAGGAGACCGCCATTTCCCCTCATCCCACCCCTTCCGACCAGGGAGTCCGGCGTGTCGTCGGGCTCGGCGAGTCGCTGCTGCGCCTGTCGCCGCCCGGCCACCAGCGCCTGGAACAGGCGTCCGACCTGGCCGTGCACGTCGGCGGCGCGGAGCTGAACACGCTGATCGCCGCCGCGGCGCTCGGCGTCCCGGCGGTCTGGGCGACCCGGCTGGCCGACAACCCGCTGGGCCGCCGGATCGCCGCGCACGCCGCCGCGCACGGGGTGCGCGCCGAGGTCGACTGGGACCCGTCCGCCCGCGCCCCGCTGTACTTCGTCGAGCACGGCGTGCCGCCGCGCCCCTCCGAGGTGCTGTACGACCGGTCCGGCACGGCGATGACCCGGCTGACGCCCGACGCCTTCGCCTGGAAGGACCTGGTGGCGGACGCCGGGGCGGCGCTGAGCACAGGCATCACGTGCGCGCTGGGCGAGGGGCCGGCGGCCGCGGTGACGGCCTTCTTCTGCGCCGCGCGCGAGGCGGGCGCGGTAACGGTGTTCGACGTCAACCACCGGGTGCGGCTGTGGTCGTGGGAGGAGGCCGTCCCGGTGCTGCGCGGAGTGCTCGGGCACGTCGACCTGCTGCTGGCCGGCCGCCAGGACCTGCTGCGCCTGCTGCCCGACGCCGACCCCGAGGCCGACCAGGTGGCGCTGGCGCGCCGCGCGATCGAGACCTACGGGCACCGGATGGTGGTGCTGCGGGAGACGTCCCAGCTTCCCGGACGCCGCGTCCGCACCGCCGTCACCGCCGTGACCGCGGACGAGGTGTGCGCCGGCCCCGCCTACGAGGCCGACGTGGTGGACGCCTTCGGCGCGGGCGACGCCGCCCTCGGGGTGCTGCTGGCGTCCCGGCTGGCGGGCGACGACCTGGCCACGACCGTCGACAAGGCCGCCTGGGCGGGCGCGTTCCAGCACACCCTGCCCGGCGACGTCTGCCTGGTCCGTCCGGCGGACCTGACGCGCCGGGGCGCCCCCGCCCGGAGGATCCTGCGATGATCGACGCGATCCGCGCCGCCGGAGCGGTGGCGATCCTGCGTCTGACCGACCACCGGCGCGCCGTGGCGGTCGGCACGGCCCTGTACGAGGCGGGCCTGCGCGCCATGGAGGTCACCTTCGACCATCCCGACGCCCCGGGCACGCTGCGCGCCCTGCGGGCCGAGCTGCCCGGCGACGCGCTGCTGGGCGCCGGGACGATCCGCACGCCGCGGCAGGTGGAGCGGGCGGCGGAGTGCGGGGCCCGCTACTGCGTCAGCCCGCACACCGACCCGGCGCTGATCAGAGCGGTGCTGGACGCGGGCCTGGAGCCGCTGCCCGGCGCCGGGACGGCGACCGAGGTCGCGACGGCGCTGGACGCGGGGGCGCGCCTGGTGAAGCTGTTCCCGGCCGGGCCGCTGGGCGTGCCGTACATGCGGGCGCTGCTCGGCCCGTTCCGCGGGACGGCGTTCGTCCCGACCGGCGGCATCGGCCACGAGGATGCGGGCGACTGGCTGCGGGCCGGGGCGGCCGCGGTCGGGCTCGGCTCCGACCTGGTGCCGTCGGCACCGGACGACATCTCCCGGATCGCGGCGCGGGCGACGCGGGTGGCGGAGCAGGTCGCGTCCGTCCGGCAGGCGACGACGTGATGGTCGCCGACGCGCACGTCCCAAGCCTGCGGCTGCGCTCACCATCGGCGTGCGATGCCGCGCCGCGCATCCGGGCGCGGGGCGGCACGCGGGTCAGCGCGGGCCCCTCTTGCGGCGGGTCTCCAGGAACTCGCCGATGCGACCCACCGCCTCCTCCAGGTCGTCGGCGTACTGGAGCGTGACAACGCGGAAGTGGTCGGGGGCGGGCCAGTTGAACCCGGTGCCCTGCACGATGAGGATCTTCTGCTGCTCCAGCAGGTCGAGGGCGAAGCGCACGTCGTCCTCGATCGGATAGACGTCCGGGTCGAGGCGGGGGAACACGTACACCGCGCCCTGCGGCCGGACGCAGCTCACCCCGGGCAGGTCGTTGAGCAGCTTCCAGGCGCGGTCGCGCTGCTCGCCCAGCCGCCCGGTCGGCAGCACCAGGTCGTCGATGCTCTGGTAGCCGCCGAGCGCGGCCTGGATGGCGTGCTGGGCGGGGACGTTCGGGCACAGCCGCATGTTGGCCAGGATGTCCAGTCCCTCGATGTAGGACTCGGCGTGCCGCTTGGGGCCCGACAGCACCACCCACCCGGACCGGAAGCCGGCGACCCGGTAGTTCTTGGACAGGCCGCTGAACGTCAGGCACAGCAGGTCGGGCGCGAGCGAGGCGATCGAGATGTGCCGGGCGCCGTCGTAGAGGATCCGGTCGTAGATCTCGTCCGCGAAGATGATCAGGTTGTGCCGGCGGGCGATCTCGACCAGGCGCTCCAGCACCTCGCGGGAGTAGACGGCGCCGGTCGGGTTGTTCGGATTGATGATCACCAGGGCCCGGGTCCGGTCGGTGATCTTGGATTCGATGTCGTCGGGGTCGGGGTTCCACCCCGCCGCCTCGTCGCAGGCGTAGTGGACGGGGGTGCCGCCGCACAGCGACACCGCCGCCGTCCACAGCGGGTAGTCGGGCGACGGGATGAGCACCTGGTCGCCGTTGTCCAGCAGCGCCTGCAGGGTCATCACGATCAGCTCGGACACGCCGTTGCCCAGGTAGACGTCCTCGACGTCCAGCCCCTGGATGCCGTGCTGCTCCTCGTAGCGCTGCACGATGGCGCGGCGGGCGGACAGGATGCCCTTGGAGTCGCTGTACCCGTGCGCCTCGGGCAGGTTGCGGATCATGTCCTGCAGCAGCTCGGGCGGCGCCTCGAAGCCGAACGGCGCGGGGTTGCCGATGTGCAGCTTGAGCACGCGGTGCCCTTGGGCCTCCAGCTCCTTGGCGCGCTTGAGCACCGGCCCCCGAATGTCGTAGCAGACGTTGGCGAGCTTCCCCGACTGGTTGACCTGCATGGACACACTGTAGCGACGGCCGGTCCCCGCCCCGCCGCCCGGGCGCGCCGATCACTCGGCCGCCGCGTCCCGGACGGCGCGGCGGGCCGCGCGGCGCGCCGGCGGCAGCGCGGCCGGCACCGCCGTGAGCACGCCGGCCAGCGCGACCGCCGCCAGCCGTGCGGGCGGGGCGGCGAACGGCTGCTGCAGCGCCCCGGTCAGCGCCCACCCGACGAGGAGGCCGAGCCCGGCGCCGCCGACCGTGCCGAACACCGCCACGATCAGCGCCTCCCATCGCACCATCGCCGCGACCTGCGCGCCGGTCGCCCCGACGGTGCGCAGCAGGCCGATCTCGCGGGCGCGTTCGCGCACGCCCACGGCCAGCGCGCCCGCGGCGCCCAGCGCCGCGATCACGACCGCCAGGGCGAGCATCGCGTCGACGGCGCCGAGCATGGCCTCCAGGTCGGCGGACGACGTGGCCGCATCGCGGTTCTCGACGGGCGGCGCGCCGTGCGGGCGGGCCGACGCGGCGACGACGCCCTGGGCCGAGCCCGCCGCGTCGCGTTCCAGGGACGCTCGCAGCGACCCGGCGACGACGGTCGCCATGGTCGCCGCGCCGATCACGGCCATCAGCGCGGTCGCCGCCCCGGCGGTGCGGCGCGGACTGCGGGAGGCGGCCCCGCGCGCCAGCGCCCCCGGCAGCCCGCCCAGCCCCGCCGCCGCGGCCCCCGCGAACGCGACGGCGGGGCGGGCCGCCACCGGCCCGAGCAGCAGGACGGCGCCCAGGAGCATGACCGCGCCCGCCTCGGCCACCGCCGGGGTCCCCGCCAGGCCGCCCCAGACGACCGCGCCGGCGGCCACGAGCCCGGTCGCCGTGCCCACGAGCACGCGAGCCTCGGACACGCCGCCTTCGGCGCCGGGCACCCGCGGCGCCGAAGGCGCCGCCCCCGCGGCCCGCACCGCGGACGTCAGCGCGGCCAGCGGTCCGACCGGCGCGGCGACCGCGAACGCCCCGCTGGTGATCACAAGGCCGTGCGGGGTCGGGTCCAGGGCCCGTACCAGGAGCTCGGCGAAGCCGATCCCGCCCGCCAGCCCCGCGAGCGTCCCGATGCTTCCGATCACCAGGGCCTGAACGGCCATCGGCGCGGCCACCTGCACGCGGGACGCGCCGATCGTCCGCAGCACTGACGCCTCCCTCAGACACGGGGCCGCCGTGGCGGCGAACACGTGATGGATGGCCGACCACGCCGCCAGCACGGCCGCCGTCTCGATCGCTCCCAGCGCACCGCGAAGGAGGGTCGCCCGCCCCGGAGCCATGGACGACTCGCCGACGGCCCGAAGCGTGTCGCCGAGCACCAGCGCGCCGCTCAGGAGCATGACACCGAGGGACACCGCCGCCAGTGCGGCGGCGACGCGCCCCGGCCGCGCCCGCATCGCGCCGACCGCCAGCCGGGTCGCCACCGCCCGCCCGCCACCCAAGGCGGACAGTGCCGCCTCTGCCGCGTTCCCCATGCCGACGTTGCCCATGCCGACGTTGCCCATGCCGACGAACCCCATGCCGACGATGCTGGCGCGCCGCCGACCGCCGCGTCGTCGTGCGGAGAGAGTGATCACTCCTGCATCCGGGGACGCAGCCGCGCCCCGTCCCGTACACCACCGGGCGTACGACGCACCACCGGCCCCACTAATCAGACACGATGTCCAATTGTGATGAGGGCAACATACAAGCAGGCTTGATTGCTTGTTTGTTCCGCTCCTACCGTCGAGGTGTGTCAGTAAGTACACGGCGACGCCCGGCCCGCGGACGCGGAGCGAGCCGCCGCACCCAGGAGGAACGACGGACCCGCACCCAGCGGCTGCTGCTCGACGCCACGATGGAGTGCCTGGTCGAGCTCGGCTGGTCGGGCACGTCCACCACGGAGGTGGCGCGCCGGGCGGGCGTGTCCCGCGGCGCGCAGCAGCACCACTACCCGACCAAGATGGTGCTCGTCGCCGCCGCCGTGGAGCACCTGCTGGAACAGCAGCGGCTGGCCTACGAGTCGGCGTTCGCCGACCTGCCGCCCGAGCGGCGCAACGTCGAGGGCGCGCTGGACCTGCTGTGGGAGGTGTTCCGCGGCCGTCCCGCGCGGGCCCTGCTGGAGCTGGCCGTGGCCGCCCGCACCGACGAGGAGCTCCGGCTGCTGTGCCGCGACCTCAACGAGCGGATCCTGCAGGTCATCCTGGAGGTCTTCGATCGGCTGTTCCCCCGCACCGGGCTGCCCGAGGACTTCGTCCCGACCGCGTTGCGCGCCGTGTTCGCCATGTTCATCGGACTGTCGGTGCAGAACGCGCTGGACGACGACGAACGCGGTCACCAGGAGGCCGTGCTGACACAGGTCAAGAGCATCGCCCGGGTGCTCGTCCCCGACCACGACGACCCCGGGCGCGCATCGTCCTGCCCGGCCGCGGACGCCCTGGCGCGTCCCGGCCCGGCGTGACGCGCCGGCGCACCACCGCAAGGGAGCCCCTGCCATGACCAAAGCCCCCACCGCACTCGCCGAGGAGATCCGCGAAGAAGTCAAGGACAGCAAGTCCTACCTCGGGGTCATCGAACGGCTGAACAAGGCGTCGGTCGAAAAGCACTGGGAGGCGTACGCCGACATCCCCTGGGACGACCCCGAGTACGCCGTCGACCCCGACGACCCCCGGTGGATCCTCGACCCGGCCATCGACGCCCTCGCCCGCACCGAGTGGTACCGGTCGCAGCCGGAGGAGATCCGCGCGCAGATCGGCCTGTGGCGCGTCGCCACCGCGATGAAGATCGGCCTTCAGTTCGAGAACCTGCTCAAGCGCGGACTGCTCAACTACGCCTACCGGCTCCCCAACGGCCGTCCCGAGTTCCGGTACGTCTACCACGAGACGACCGAGGAATGTCACCACGGGATGATGTTCCAGGAGTTCGTCAACCGCACCGGGATGCCGATCCGCGGCATGCCGCGCTCGCTCAGCCTGATCGCCCAGGCCGCCCCGTGGATTCCGCTGGTCAGCACCGAGCTGTTCTTCGTGTTCGTGCTCGGCGGCGAGGACCCGATCGACTACGTGCAGCGCAAGTCCCTCAAGGGCGGGCACATCAAGCACCCCCTGGAGGAGACCATCATGAAGATCCACATCGCGGAGGAGGCCCGGCACATCTCCTTCGCCCGGCACTACCTGCGCCACCGGGTCCCCAAGATGAGCCGGACGCGCCGCCGCCTGCTCGGCCTCACCGCCCCGATCGTCCTCGGCATCATGGCGCGGATCATGCTGTCGCCGCCCGGGCCGATGGTGCGCCACTTCGGCATCCCGCGCGACGTCGTCCGCGAGGCGTACGGCACCCCCGAGGCCCGCGCCCAGGTCTGCGAGTCGGTCGGCAAGGTCCGCGACCTCATGGCCGAGCTCGGCCTGATCACCCCCGTGACCCGCCAGATCTGGAAGGCCTTCGGCATCTGGGACGCCCCCCGCGTCCGCACCGCCGGCTGACCGTCCCCGGCGGACCCGAGCGCCCCGGACGCCCAGGGGCGGCCACGGCCGCGCGGAGGGCATCCGGCGGCATCGCGACCGGACGTCCCGCCGGTCGCCGCCGTCGTCGCGGGCCGCGCAACACTCCCCCGATTCACCACGACATCCCATACAGGATCGCGGGGCCGACACCGCACGGACCGCCCCGCCCCTCGGCCCCGCGATCCGCCCGAGCAGGAGCGCGCGATGAGCATTGCGATCGTCACCGGAGGGGCGTCCGGCATCGGCCGGGCGATCGCCACCGCCCTGGTGGCCCGCGGCGACACCGTCGTCGTCACCGACATCGACGGCGAGGGCGCCCAGAAGGTCGCCGACCGGTTGAACGGCCTGGGCCGCGGCCGGGCGGCGAGCGCCGCCCTCGACGTCACCGACGCCGACGCGGTCTCCGACGTCTACAAGGGCGTCAAGGCCGAGTACGGCAGCCTCGACCTGGTGTTCAACAACGCGGGCATCGCCATCGGCGGCCTGGCCGAAGAGCTCACCCTCGACCACTGGAACCGCGCGATCGACGTCAACCTCAAGGGCGTCGTGCACGGCGTCCACGCCGCGTACCCGATCATGCTGGACCAGCGGTCCGGGCACATCGTCAACACCGCCTCGCTGGCCGGGCTGGTCCCCATGCCGATCGGCATCCCCTACACCGCCACCAAGCACGCCGTCGTCGGCCTGTCCCTCGCCCTGCGCGCCGAGGCCGCCGCCCGCGGCGTCAAGGTCAGCGTGGTCTGCCCCAGCTTCGTCGACACGCCTCTGCTCACCAACGTCAACCCCGGCCTTCCCGAAACGGCGATGAGCGGGAACGCCAAGGACGACATCAAGAAGGCGTCCCCCCGCCTCTACACCGCGGAGAAGCTGGCCCGCGACATCATGCGCGGCGTCGAGCGCAACCGCGCGCTCATCGTCGCGCCCGCGCACGGCCGCGCCGCCTGGCGAGGCGCCCGGCTCAGCCCCGGCGGGGCCGTCCGCGCCGCCCAGTGGGCCGTTCGCCGCCTCACCGGCTGACGTCGCACCGGCCCCGCGGCCGCCCGTGATCCGACCCGGGCGGCCGTTCCGCGGCGCGGCGGGTCACGTCGGCCAGGGGGCGCCTTTGCGGAGGATGTCGTAGCCGACGAAGGTGAACAGGCGAACCCCGCGTTCCAACGGGACGGGGTCGCCGAGGTACCGGTGGACGCCGACGCCGAACGCCTTCTCCTCGGGCGGCGACAGCCAGCGCCTCTCGAAGCCGTGCTTTTCGAACCAGCGGCAGATGTCGCCGGTGATGTCCGGCGGCCGCCGGTTGCGGGTCCACACGACGTGGGCGCCTCGGGCGCACAGCTGCGGCAGCATCGAGATGGTCCGCTCGATGTCGGCGTCGGTGATGTTGCCGAACACCCCGCACACCAGGACCAGGTCGGCGGGGACGGCCCCGGTATAGGCGTCGGTGTGCGAGGCGTCCCCCGCCACCACCTCCACGCCGGTCAGCCCCGCCCGCCGGGCCGCCGCTCGCGCCGCCCGCACGTTGGCCTCGTTCAACTCCACCAGCCGCGCCGTCACGTCGGCGCGCCGCGGATGGCGCGCCACGGCGCCGATGAGGTCGCGGCCCTGCCCCGCGCACAGGCTCACCGCGCGCACGGGACCCGGGGACGCCGTGTCGAGCGCCTCCCGGATGCGCTGCTGCACGGTGCGCAGCCTCCGGGACAAGGCCGATCGAGGATCGTCATACGCCCGGTGCCAAGCGGCCCAGTCGCGCCCAGACGGATCTCGGGCTTTGATCATGCGGCCAAAGGTAGGGCGTCGCGCTCGCCGCTGTCCGGAAAAGACCGCCGGTTGACCGCTGTCGGACGATCATCGCTCCGGGGGTTGTGGAGCGTTCCGTCCCTCCCCTTCCCCCACCGACCGCGGATAGTGAAAGTCGAACGCGGGACGTTCCGATCGAATCCGCGGGATGAAGGTGAAATTGTGCCGGGGCGGCGGGCAGGACGTCGCCCACTCCAACGAATTGCCGTAACCCCACGGGTCGTCGGCGGCCACCCGCCTGCCGCGCCGCGCGGTGACGTACACGTTGTACAAGAAGAACAGCGTGGAGGCGCCGAGGATGAACGCCCCGACGCTGGAGACCCGGTTCAACGCCACGAACTCGTCGGCGTAGTCGGCGTACCGCCGCGGCATGCCCTCGGCCCCCAGCCAGTGCTGGACGAGGAAGGTGGTGTGGAAGCCGACGAACAGCGTCCAGAAGTGCAGTTTGCCGAGCCGTTCGTCGAGCATCGTGCCGGTCATCTTCGGCCACCAGAAGTAGAACCCGGCGAACATCGCGAACACCACGGTGCCGAAGACCACGTAGTGGAAGTGGCCGACCACGAAGTACGAGTCGTGCACCTGGAAGTCCAGCGGCGGGGAGGCGAGGATGATGCCGGTCAGCCCGCCGAACAGGAAGGTCACCAGGAATCCGACGGAGAACAGCATCGGCGATTCGAAGCTGAGGGTGCCGCGCCACATGGTGCCGATCCAGTTGAAGAACTTCACCCCGGTGGGCACGGCGATCAGGAACGTCATGAACGAGAAGAACGGCAGCAGCACCCGGCCCGTGGTGAACATGTGGTGCGCCCACACCGCCATGGACAGTCCGGCGATCGCGACGGTCGCGGCGACCATGCCGAAGTAGCCGAACAGCGGCTTGCGGCTGAACACCGGGATCACCTCGGTGACGATCCCGAAGAACGGCAGCGCGATGATGTACACCTCGGGGTGGCCGAAGAACCAGAACAGGTGCTGCCAGAGGAGCGCTCCCCCGGTCGAGGGGTCGTAGACGTGCGCGCCGAACTTGCGGTCCGCCTCCAGCGCCAACAGCGCCGCCGCCAGGATCGGGAAGGCGATCAGCACCATCAGGCTGGTCAGCAGCACGTTCCAGGTGAAGATCGGCATCCGGAACATCGTCATGCCGGGCGCCCGCATCCCGATGATCGTGGTGATGAAGTTGACGCCGCTCAGGATGGTCCCGAGGCCCGACAGCACCAGCCCCATGATCCACATGTCGCCGCCGACGCCGGGTGAGCGGACCGCGTCGGACAGCGGCGTGTACCCCGTCCACCCGAAGCTGGCGGCGCCGCCGGGCGAGACGAAGGCGCCCAGCACGATCAGCCCGCCGAACAGGAACAGCCAGTAGCTGACGATGTTCAGCCGCGGGAACGCCACGTCGGGGGCGCCGATCTGCAACGGCATGACCACGTTGGCGAAGCCGGCGAACAGCGGGGTGGCGAAGAGCAGCAGCATCACCGTGCCGTGGATGGTGAACATCTGGTTGTACTGCTCGTTGCTCACGAACTGCTGCCCGGGCGAGAACAGCTCCGCCCGGATGACCATGGCCATCAGCCCGGCCAGCAGGAAGAACACGAACGACGTGATCAGATAGAGGTGGCCGATCACCTTGTGGTCCGTGGTGGTGATCCAGGACACCACGAGCGACCCGCGGGGACGCCGCCGGGGAGGAGCCTCCGCAAGCGGCTTGCCGAGGAGGACCATGCCGAGCTCCCTGTCAACGGGATCCGTCCAACGACTCGTCAGTGCCCGGTCACACGCCGGGCACTCCTCGCCGGCGTGGCAATAGGCTGAGAACGTGGAGAAGATCCTGGTCAGCGCGTGCCTGCTGGGAACTCCGGTGCGGTACGACGGCCGCGCCAAGCGGGTGGACGACCGGCTGCTGGCACGGTGGCGCGCCGAGGGGCGCCTGGTGCCGTTCTGCCCGGAGGTGTCGGGCGGCTTGGCCGTGCCGCGCCCGCCCGCGGAGATCGTGGGCTCCGGCCCGTCGCGCGACGGCGCGTCCGTGCTGGACGGGACCGCCAAGGTCGTCACCGGGTCGGGGACGGACGTCACCGAGGCGTTCGTGCGCGGCGCGCACCTCGCGCTGGAGGCGGCGCAACGCGCCGGTGCCCGTCTGGCCGTCCTCAAGGAGGGCAGCCCGTCGTGCGCCAGCCGCCGCGTCTACGACGGCACGTTCTCCGGCAGGTCGACCCCCGGCCAGGGCGTCACGACGGCGCTGCTGGAGCGTGCCGGCATCCGAGTCTTCAACGAGGACGAACTCGAGTCCGCCGCCGTCTATCTGACCCAACTAGAAGGCCGCAGCAAGTCCTGACGACCACACAAATGCCCGCCGTCAACCAGCGGGCCCACAACCAAGAACCCCGCCCCGCACAAACGAACCGGGCGTTCGGGCAGGCGCTCGGGCGGTCACGGGGCGGGCTGACCACCACGATCCATCTGGCGGTGGACGGGCGTGGTCTGCCGCTGTCGGTCGTGCTCACGCCGGGCAACGTCAACGACTGCACCGCATTTCCCCAAGGTGCTGTCGCAGATCGCGGTGCCGCGCAGTGGTCCTGCCGCCCGCGGTGCCGGCCGGATCGGGGGATCGCCGACAGGGCCTACAGCTCGGCGGCGATCCGCCGGTCGCTGCGGCGCCGCGGGATCGCCGCGACCATTGGCGAACGCGCCGACCGGCAGGCGGCAAGGGCCCGCCGCGGCTCGCGCGCGGACGCCCGCCGCTCTTCGACCCGGCCGTCTACAAGCGCCACAGGCGTGGGTCGAATGCTGTATCAACCGGCTCAAGCAATGACGCGGGATCGCCACCGGGCTCGACAAACTCGCCCGCGATTTCAGGGCGGCGATCGTGCTGGTCACCGCCTTGTTCTGGATCAACGCATGATCCACCGGACACGCCCCAGGTGTGCTGTTCGGGCAGGTTGGTGACACGGTCGGCTGGGGTTTGGCCCGCGATGCCGGTCTGGTGTCGGTGGTGGTTGTACCAGTCGAGCCAGTCGCCGAAGGCGGCCTGCCTTTCGGCTTCACAGGCGTAGGGCCACTGGTAGGCCCATTCCTCCAGCCGGGTGCGGTGGAAGCGTTCGACCTTGCCGTTGGCCTGGGGCCGCCAGGGCCGGGTCCAGCGCGGGCTGATGCCCAGCGTTGCACAGGTGGTGCGCCAGGTGGTCTTGGTGTAGGCCCAGGCGTTGTCGGTCAGCACACGCCGGACGGTGACGCCGCGTGCGGCGAACCAGGCCGTGGCGCGGACCAGGAACACAGGCGGTCTGGTCGGCCAGGATCTCGGTGTAGGCCAGGCGGGAGTGATCGTCCAGCGCGGTGTGCAGATAGAGGTAGCCCGTGCCGGTGCGGTTGGCGCGGCCCGCGGCGCGCTCCAGGACCCTGTGCCCGCCGCCGTCCGGGAGTTGCGGCCGAGCTTCTTGACGTCGATGTGGACCAGGTCGCCGGGACGCTGATGCTCACAGCGGCGGACGGGTTCGCCGGTGGCCCGGTCGCACGCCGCCAGCGGCGGCAGTCCGTGGCGGGCCAGGATGCGGTGCGCGGTGGAAAGCCGTGATGCCGGTGCGGGCAGCCAGGCGGACTGGGCCGATGCGGTGTGCGCGGCGTAGGGCGAGCGCCTGCGCTTCGATGTGCGGCGGTGTCCGTCGAGGGCTGTGATGCGGCCGGCCGGAGGCGGTCGTGCATGCCGGCCTCGCCCAGGTGCCGGTACCGGGGCGCCCACCGCGCGGCGGTGGTGTGGCTGACGCCGAAGCGCTCAGCGGCCCGCCGCAGCGACCAGCCCTCCTCGACGACACACCGGGCCAGGCTCAGGCGTCCGGTCGGGGTCAGCGGGGCGTTACGGTGGGACACGAGGGCCTCCTGGACGTCGGTGGTAGATGTCGCAATCCACACCGAAACCAGAAGGCCCTCTTGCCGTTCACGAACCGCCCAAGGCGTGTACACCAACGTCCCCGAACAGCACACCTAGGGCGCGTCCGGTGGACCAAGTGTTGATTCAGAGCAGGACCAGGACCATCGCTGCCGGTACGTGCGGGTGAGGCTCTCGAACCGCGCGGCAACCAAACAGCATCGCTTGAGGCATCCGCGATGCAAACTCGTTGCGGCGCCGGAAGACGGCCGGGCCGAACAGCGACCTGCGGACGCCCGGCGCGAGAGCCGCAGGGGCCTCGTGCCGTCTGCTGATCGGCCCGTTCGGGGATCGTCGCGGCGATATTGCAGCACCGCGACGACCATCGTCAGCAAGCTCTGAGAACACCAGCAAAGCAAAAGCCCGCCGACTCACGGCGGGCCTACACAACAACCAAACCCAAACCCAGGGGCGGGCTCTTCCCCCGAACAACGCCTCCACCGCCCCTAGCGGACAGCCTCACGCCTTCAACCTCAACGGCTGCCGCCCGGTGGCCGCGAACAGCATGGCCGCGCCCCAGGCGAACCCCGTACCAGCAGGGGCGCCGTCGACCGTCTCGGAGCCCAAATAGGAGAGAGTGCCGACCACGCCGCAGAACTATGGCCTGTCCGGTGGATCATTCGTTGATCCAGAACAAGGCGGTGAGCAGCACGACTGTCGCCCTGAAGTTGCGGGCGAGTTTGTCGAACCGGGTGGCGATCCCGCGCCATCGCTTGAGCCGGTTGACACAGCGCTCGACCACGCCTGTGTCGCTGGAAGACGGCCCGGTCGAACCCTGGCGGGCACCCGGCGCGACAGCCGCGGCGGCCAGGTGCCGCCTGCTGATCGGCCCGTTCGGGGACCGCCGTGACGATATTGCAGCACCGCGACACGTCCGCAGCAAACTCTAAGAACACCGAAAAAGCAGAAGGCCCGCCGACCAGCGGCGGGCCTTCCACCCAAGCAAATGTCCGGCGGCGTCCTACTCTCCCACACAGTCACCCATGCAGTACCATCGGCGCTGAAGGGCTTAACTACCGGGTTCGGAATGGGACCGGGT
>PVNI01000018.1 GCA_003001795.1 Actinomadura viridilutea
GCGACCCACCCCTCGGCGTCGTAGGTCCAGCGCAAGCGCGGGGCGGGCGCCGCGTCGGGCAGCGCGGCGGTGGTGGTGGCCTCGCGCCGGTACAGATCTGGTGCGTGCGGGTCGCGGTCGGCGGAGATCGCCTTGAGGAAGATTCGGCGGCCGTCTTGCAGGGTCAGGCGGGAAGCCATGCCAGGGGACCAGCCGCCTGTTTGGCGGTCCTCGCGGGCGACGTCGGCTCCCATCGCGTGGGTGAACGCCTCCCGCAAGGGACGGGGCAGGTCGCCCCAGCCGATCCGGCGGGTGTGGCGGAGCGGGCTCGGGGGCGCAACGGGGTGGCCGGCCACAAGATCCCCCTTCAGGCGCGTATTCCAGCACGTTCGATGTCCAGCAGCAGGAGGACCGGCAGAGCGGTCGCCGAGCGCTCGAAGTGCGGACAGGCCGGCGTTAAACCTGGCCGGTTCCGTTGCAGCCCGGGCACGGGCGTTCCTCTTGCCGGTTGTCGTTGTTGAAGGTCTGCTTGCCCGTGCCGTTGCACATCGAGCAGGTCACCTTCTTGCTGTGCTTGCCCACCTACAACTCCTGGACGGGACGGTCGGGACGGTCGAGCCAGACGTGCGTGCCGTGCGGGGTCACCGACAGGCCGAAGCGGGATTTGTCCGGGCGGCCCCACGCCACCCACCGGTGGTAGGCCGTTGCGATCTCGTCCCACAGGTTGCGCGGGCCGCTCTGGGTGACCTCCGCCCCGGGGCGGCCGGGGGCAGCGACGACGAGTGCGTGGGAGTCGCCTTGGCGTGCGCCGAGCCGGTAGGTGCCGTCCGCGTTGGTGAACCCGCCGCCGGATACGCCCGGCAGCAGTCCGGCGATCGCCACGGCCAGGCCGTCGCCCGCCGCCCCGAGCTCGCGCGGGTCAAGGCAGGTCCACGTTTCCCGCGGCTCTCCGGTGAGCGGCACCGCTGCCGGGCGCTGGTCGCGCATGAGCATGAAGGCGCACCGGTCGCCGATCGGGCCGGACGCGGTCCCGTCGGCCGTCACGGTGAGCCGGACCAGGTGCCCGGACGTCCAGCCGGGCGTCCACGGCGCGACGATGACCCCGCCGGGACGGGTTTGCTCCACCCACGCGTACGGCACCGTGGCCACGCCGCAGGTGACGTGCACCCGGTCGTAGGGGGCGGCGGGCTCATAGCCGTCGGCGCCGTCTGCGACGACCACGGTCGGCGACAGTCCGGCGGCGGTCAGGTTGGCGCGCGCCTGGGCGGCGAGGGCGGGGTCGATCTCGACGGTGACGACGTCGGCGCCGAGGGCGGTCAGTAGCCCGGCGGTCCATCCGGTGCCGGTGCCGATTTCCAGCACCTTGTGTCCGCGCTCGACGTCGAGGAGTTCCAGCATGCGCCGGACGAGGCTGGGGGCCGAGCAGGAGCAGGTGGGCAGGGCGGCCGGGTCGGCGCCGGTCTTGTCGGCCAGGTCGACTGCGCCGTCGTTGAGCTGGGTGACGATCGCCCGGTCGTCGTTGACGGCCTGCCACCATCGGTCGGGGTCGGTGGTCCGGTCGATCCAGGAGTCCGGGTCGTCCACGATCGCGCCCACCATGGCGACGTCCGGAATGAACAGGTGCCGGGGCACGGCCGAGACGACGGTGTCGGACACGACGACGTCACCTCCAGCAGAAGCGGGCACTCCGAAGGTATCGAGGGCAGGGCCTGCCGGAAGGTGCCAGTTCACTTGCCTACTCCAGCGGCCTGTAGCCGGGGTGGCGGTCGCCGCCGGGCCGCGTGTCATCGACAACGACTGGTCGGCGGACCGTCGCTCGGCATCACCCGCCCGTGTGGAGGGCGCGGCTCAGGGCGAGGGCGGCGGTGCGGACGGCGGGGGAGTAGCGGGCGGGATGCATGCGGCTGCTCCACCCTGACAGCGACAGGGCCGCGATGGCGTTGCCGTCGGGGCCCAGGACGGGGCTGGCGACGCAGGTGATGCCGGGACCGGACTCCTCACGGTCGTAGGCGACGCCGTCGCGGCGGACGCGGCGCAGTTCGCGCGCCAGCAGGCCGGGCGCGGTGATGGTGCGTTCGGTGAGGCGGGGCAGGTCGCCCCGCAGCATGCGCTCGACGGTCGCGGAAGGGGAGAAGGCGAGGATCGCTTTGCCGACGCCGGTTGCGGCCGCGGGCACCCGGCCGCCCACGGAGGATGGGAGCGGCGGTCCGCCAGGTGTGGTGAGCTTCTCCACGTAGACGACCTCGCGGCCGTCGAGCACGGCCAAGTGCACGGTCTGGCGGGTCGCCTCGCGCAGGTCGGACATGAAGGGGACGGCGGCCTCGCGCAGGACGCGCTGGCGCGGCACCCGCTGGCCGATCTCGAACAGGGCCAGACCGAGACGGACCTTGCGTCCGTGCCGCTCCAGCAGGCCGGTCCGCACCAGGTCGCTGGTGATCCGGTGGACGGTGGACTTGGGCAGGCCGGTGCGGCGGGCGAGCTCCGCCGCGCCGACGGCGTCGTCCCCGGCGCGGAACGCCCCGAGGAGCGCCGCGATCCGAGCGGACAGCGTGTCCTCGTCCCTGCGCGGGATCATGGGCGCCATCGTATGTCGTCCCGTCAGACGGGACGAACGCCGATCTCCCCAAAGGCGTCGGAGCCGGGGGACGCGGCGGAAACGACAGAGAAGACCGTCGCCGGAAACGTGGTGTTCCAGCGGCGAGGGTTTCGTCGGCATGCGGCCCGCGCCGCCGGATGCGGTCGGCTTGCATCCGACCGGCCTTCCTTGCCGCGCCAGTACGGCGGCCAGGTCCGTCGCGCGCCACTATGACGCCTGCGTGCGTGACATTGACCAGCGCACGCGTGGGACCGCCGATATGACGGCTGCCGTGCCGCCGTCGTGCCCCTGCGCCTGGTCTCCGGTGACGGTCTTGAAAGGGCAGGCAGAACCGTGCTGGTCGGAACGTCTCGTGGTCGGTCCATGCCGATGACGGTTCGGTGTGGCGGCCGGCGGCGGCATGCCCGTCTGCGTTCTAGGAGGACTTCGCGCGGCGGCGGCTGCTCCAAGCGAGGCACCCGCCCGACGTGATCGCCAGAGTCGGGCCGCCGATCATCAAAGAAAGGGACAGGCGCCTGTCGGCGGCCTTCTGCTCTTCGTATGTGCGCTCGGTGGAGCTGTACTCGGAAAACGCGCGGCAGACGTCGTGGGGCGACATCACGTGGTCGCCGCATCGAACGGTGTCACAGCCAATCGTGATCAACCCGACGGCGAGGAGAACGATGCCGCCGATGAGGCCCAAGAGAGCGTAGGTGCGGGCCTCAATCATGTGCATCACCTGTATCGGCTTCCAGGGGATTTCTTGAGCGTCACGCTATTCATGTCGACTTGCAGTGCTCTGTCAGAGTCCTGTCCACGCCGGTCAGCGCTGAATTCACGATGAGCGCCCCCTACGGAGAACCCACGTCACCGCGCCTGCGGATGCTCGCGGAGCGGGCAACCGGATGCGTCCGCGTTGCCGAGACCGCCGGGCGGGCGACCCGGGCGCCGGAGCGCTGAAGCGCCCCGGGGCAAGGTGATCACATCTGCCTGTGCCGGCCGCCGTTTCGTGCGCCCGCGGAACGAGCCGGTGACGCCGATCCGATTCGACCTGAGCTCAGAGTGCGGGAGCCGTGATCTGCTGCGGCTTGCCGTGGTCGTGCAGCGTGAGCTTCGCTTTGAATTTCACGAGCGCTCCTTGCGTCATGTCCTCGTTGCCGACGGGGAATTCGCTTTCGACTTCCAGCAGCCGGACGCGGTCCTGTTCGTCCACGGAGAGAGTGAGGTTGATGATCGCGTCGCCCGGATAGACCTTGCGGGCGAGCTCGCGGAGGTCCGGCTCCTCCTTGAGGCACTCGTCCACCGTGCAGGTGACCCCGTACCGGCGCAGCCGCAGGCCGGACGCGGTGGTCGGGGTGGGCGTGCCGACCAGGGGGCCCTTGCCTCGGATCATCGCCGCAAGCATGGTCGTCTTCAGCATCGTCACGGTGCCCGCCGGATCGAGCCTGCGGTCCCCCACCACCGTCGTCGCCGCGGTGACCATGCGCCAGCGCGACGATTGCAGCGTGTTGCGGACGTAGGTGCGGCCGCCCAGCACGATCACCCGGACGGACCCGGTGCGGACGACCTTCCTCTCCGTATACGGCTTTGTCACGGTGGTGGTGACCGACCGCAGGTCCAGGTCAGTGGCGGACTGGTCGGGCGCGGAGCGCTGGGTGCCGCGCATCTGCGCGTTCATCCTGAACGGGGGGATGCTTCCGGCGTGCGCGAACACGTCGACCTCGACGTCCGCCCAGTGCGGCCGCTCCAACCCGGGGAGAACCTTCTCGTCCAGATGCCGGAAGGCTTTCACCGTGGGGTCCACGTAAACCTCTCCCGAGCAGCCGGTGAGAACAACCGCCAGGGCCGCCAGTACGGCGCCTGCGGCACGCCGCTTCATCAGGTCCTCCTCTGGGATGCTCCGGTCACCGGTGGCGGATGATGACCGGGGTGCCGGTGATCTGCAGGGACTGGCCCGGCCGGACGGGCCGGGGCGCTTCGCCGATGCGTTCGGCCTCGTAGGCCGTCGGGCCGGCGGGGTAGCTGACCGAGCCTTGTGCGGTCCACCGGATGAGGGCGTACTCGCCCGACGCGTAGACGAAGCCGCACTGCCACATCTCAGGAGGCAACCCGTCGGCGGTCCCGTGGCCGCAGAACCGAATGGACGCCCCCTTCAGCCATCCGACGAGTTGCGTCACGGCGCGCCCGGCAGGGGTCGGCGGTTCTCCTGCGTCCTGGAGCCTGAGTCCGAGGTTCGCGTCGCCCCAGCCGTAGTAGTAGGAACGCCCGAGCCGGTTGTAGAGGCCCATCAGGTAGTAGCGGGTCACCCAGTCGGCGGCCTCGCGTGCGGTACCGGGGAACGGCGGCTCCGGCTCCGGTTCCTCCGTGGTCTCGGTGTCCCAGATCGGCTTGTCGACGCCGTGGGCGGCCAGCACCGAGCGCGCCGTGGCGACCATGGCCTCGGCCCGCTCCGGCCAGCCGATCACGTCGTCGGTGCCGTCCTCGTAGAGGTGGACGGCGACCCGGTCGGCGTAGGAGTAGCCGCCGAGCGAGGCGAACCGGCTCATCCAGGTCCGCGTCTGCGCCCGGTGCAGCATGGTCGCGCTCGGGCTGATCACCAGGGCGGACGGGTCGACCGACTTGATGATCTGGTAGGCCCGGCGCGCCATCTCCACCATCTGCTCGACGGTGCCGCCGTAGAAGCCGGGATGCGTGGCCTCGTTCCACAGCTCGTACGCCTCGATACGACCCTTGTATCGAGTGGCCACGCGGCGGACGTAGTCGTCCCAGTCGCGCAGGTCGTCCGGCGGTTCGATGGTGCAGGGCTCCTTGTACCTGCAGTGGACGCCGTCCGGGTTGGCCCACAGCGGGGTCTGGCCCATCGTGTACAGGACCGGCAGCCCCTTGGACCGGGCCCCGTCGACGAGCTTGTCGAGCGTCGACCAGTCGTACTCGTCCTGCCTCGGTTCGATCTTCGACCAGCGCGTCGCGTCGTCCCGCAGCCGGACCGCCCCCACGTCGATGGTCGGCATGCTCCCGTCGGTGACGCCGACGATGTCGACGCCGAAGCCGACCTTGCCGACGGGGACCGGCGGATCGGCGGTCCAGCCGCTCGACCGGACCGACGCGTCGGCGACGCCGGATCCCCCCACCGGAGCGCCGGCCTCCGCGACGGTGATCGCCGTTAACGCGGACAAGGCCGCGATCGCGGCGGCGACGCGGACGGCGTTCCGGAGCATGCGACATCCCCCCGTTCGTTCCGCTGATGGCCGGTGCGCCCCCGCAGCCGGCCGGGAGCGTCGGGTCCGCGCCCCCGAGGCGGACCCGCACCAATCGGTAGCGCGCCGCGGCTATCCGATCGCTATCCGACTCCTGTCTGCGCTGGTCAGGCCGCCCGGCCGAAGCGGATCAGGACGGGACGCTCGCTGATCACCACGGTCTGCCCGGCGCGCACGGGCACGGACCGGCCGTCGAGATGGTCGACGCGCCGCGCACCGGGCTCCAAGGCCATAGCGGCGGTGCCCTCCGCCGTCCAACGCACGGCGACCTCCTCGCCGCCGCGCGCATCGGGAAGTCTGAACCGGCACTGCCACGCCCCGTCCGGCAGCCCGTTGGCCCGGCCCTGCCCGCACGACCGCACGGACGCCCCGTCCAGCCACTTCTGAAGGCGATCGATGAACAGGGCCGCCCGCGTCGGCGGGCTTCCCTCCACTTGAAGCACGAGGGGCAGGCCTTGGATGCCCCAGCTGTAGAAGTACATGCGGGCGTAACGGGCGTACAGGCCCGCCAGGTAGAAGCGCACCGCGTAGTTGTTGGCGTCCTCCTCCCGCAAGGGGCGCTCCGTGGGGATGGAGTGACCGGGCCCCGTCGCCCACATGGGCAGATGGACCCCCGCATTGTGCAGCGTGTTGTAGATGAGGACGGCCAGCTCCGTCATCTCCTCGGGACGGCCCGTGTTGCGGCGCGGATGCAGCTTGACGGCTGCGGCGTCGCAGAAGCGGTAGCCGCCCAGCCGCGCGAACCTCGCCAAGTCCTGGCGTCCCCGGAACGTCCACAACTCCCCGAAAGAGGGGCACACGACGGTGGCCCGCGGGTCCACCTTCTTGATGATGGCGGCGGCCCGATGCGTCATCTCCACAAGGGTCGCCATGTCACCCGTGTAGTGCTCGGGTGTGTTGGCGTAGTCCCAGATCTCGTAAGCGCCGATACGCCCCTTGTAACGGGACACCACCGCCCGCACGTACTTGTCCCAATCGGCGAGGTTGCGCGGCGGGGCCGTCCTCGAACCGTCGTCATACGCGCTTCGGGGGGCGTCGGGGGCCGCCCAGGACGGGGTGATGCCCATCGTGTACAGGATCGGAAGGCGCCTGCGTTCCGCCCCCGCCACCATCCGGTCGAGGTTGTCCCAGTAGAACGAGTCAGGACCGATGTGGATGTTCGCCCAGCGGGTGCGGCTGTCCCAAAAGCGGGCCGCTCCGATGCGGAACTCCGGCATGGCGCCGCTCTTGGTTCCGATGGTCGTGCCGAAGAAGGTCGCCGGCAGCCGTCGCGGCGGTCTCTCCACCCAGGCGGGCCCGGGGACGAACTGCACGCCTGACCGCTGCTGCGACGCCTCGGTGGTGAACCTGTCCGCCGCGGCCGCCCCGCCGGCGCAGACCGACAGAACCATCGCCGCCACCACCCCGATGGCCCTGACCCGCCTGCCGTCGGAAGCGGACGCGACCGCGCCGGACCCGACTGCGGCGGGCTTGGGAACGTCAGGCGCGGGAGCACCGAGCGCGGCTGCGGGAGGCTCGGCCGCACCGGCTGCATCAGACCCGGGCGCCGCTGCGGGGCGTGGTTCTCGAGGGCGGGGTGGGACGGCGTCGGGCGGCTGAGAGGCGCAGTCGTCTCTCAGGATCATCTCGTCAGGTCGCGCAACCGGGCCGTCGGTTCCAGGCCCGTCGCCTCCACCAGCAGCGTGCGCCCGCTGCGGTAGACCTCCAAAGCCTCGGTGCGCCTCCCGCAGCGGTACAGGGCCAGCATCAACTGGGCGCGCAGCTGCTCGCGGAGCGGATGCTCGGACACCAGCGCCGACAGCTCCGCGACGACGGCCGTGTGCCTGCCGAGCTCCAATTCGAGGGCGAGGCACTCCTCGATCGCCGTCAGACGCAGCTCGTCCAGCCGGGCCGCCTCGCGGGGGACGAACACCGCGCCGGCGCCGTCCAGCGGCTGCCCCCGCCACAGCCCCAGCGCCTCCCGGTACTCGGCGACCGCCTCGTCCGGCCGCTGATCGGCCCGGTTCCGGGCGCGTTCGATCCGTTCGGTGAATTCGGCGACGTCCACCGTCACGGAAAACCGCGGGGAGTCGGTGCGAAGCACGTAGCCGGGCGGACTGGTCTCGATCAACACGCCGGCGTCGCCCAGCGATTTCCGCACCCGATGCACCAGCGTATGGACCTGCGTGCGGGCGGAACCGGGCGGCAGATCACCCCACAGCTCGTCCACCAGCCGGTCGATCGACACCACGCGGTCCGCGCTGAGCAGCAGCGCCACGAGCAGCGCACGCTGCCTGCCGCCTCCGAGCTGCACCGGCCGGTCGCCTATCCGCACCTCGACCGGGCCCAGCACCGAGAAGACGACGTCGAGCATGCAACTCCTCCAGCCCCAAGCGCGCGGTGGGCACGCACCAGCCGCGCCGTGTCCTGATTCGGTCCCGGCATCCGCCAATGCCGCGCGTCCAGTGAACTCATCCCTGATAGTAAAGGCCGAGACGCCGTCGATCAGCGGCCGATTGCACAGTGCGAGGAACAGGCGGGTCAATGCTCACGACGGGTCGAAATGCAGAGGGATGTTAGTGATCTTGAGTCGGTCGTCCCGCGCGAGCCGGAAAATGCTCTCGTCTTTACCAATACGCCGAACCTGCGAGGTGGGCTCCCCAATACGAGACGCAGGAGGCGGAAGGCGTCCGTCCGGCTGTCCGTCGTCGACGTCATGGACGTGACGGCCGGCGGCTCCGTCGTTCGCGTTGCAAGCGTTCATGGCCGCCACCAGGGGTCTTGAGCGGCGCGGGTGGCCTGGGCGCTCCGGCCGAGCCGGACGGCGGCAGCGGCCGGGCGACGCTTCAGGCACTGCGAGGTCACGGAAGCGTCGTCCCGGCCGTAGATGCCGGGCCACCGAACGACCTTCGTTGTCGGCGGTCAGATTGCTCAACATGGCCACGGCCCCAGCCATTGCCGTGGAAACCGGAACAGCCGCGACTGATGAGCTGATGACCCTGGTCTGAGCGAGGCAGCGATACGTTCAGCCGAACAATATGCAGAAGAAGGCGAACACTGAAGCCGCGTCCCTCCCTGAGAGAGCACAAACAGCAGGCTTCAACCGCCACCTACAGTTTGATCCCGAACTTGGCCGACGCCTCTTGGGCAGGCCCGGATGCCGCATCGATGATCGGCCGCTTGATCATTGGAACACGTACCCGGCATCACGTCCGCAGGCCCCTGACGCCGGTTTCAAGCGGTGCCGGCGGTGTCGAGCACGGTGGCGCGGAACGTCGCCACCAGGGGTCGCAGGTCGACCCGGTGCCATGCGGCCCACAGCCGGACGCATGTGTCGTGCCAGGGCAGCTCGCGCACCGCGACGTCCTCCGTGGTGGCGCGGGCCATGCTCCGCTGCACGAGCGCCAGTCCGAGCCCGGAGGCGACCAGGCCGAGCGCGGTCAGCGGCTCGGCGGCGTGGAGGCGGATGTCGGGCGTGAAGCCGGCCGCCGTGCAGGCGGCGATGAACGTGTCCCGCCAGGCGGGGTCCTGGGGATCCTCGACGGCGATCCACGGTTGACCGTCGAGGTCGCTCGGGGTCACGTCCTCCTTGTCGGCGAGCGGATGCCCCGCGGGCAGCGCGAGCAGCAGCCGGTCCTCGACCAATGGCGCCGCCAGCAGGTCGGGGTCGTCCTCGACCGGAGGCTCATGGACGAACGCGATGTCGAGGCTGCGCTGCCGCAGGCCTTCGAACTGCTCGTCGGGGGACAGGCTGTACAGGGCGATGTGGACGTCGGGGCTGTCGCGGCGCAGGGCGCGCAGCGCGCGGGGCAGGATGCCGGTGTGCATGGCGTCGGCGACATAGCCGATGCACAGGCCGCCCTCTTCTCCGCGGCCCAGGCGGCGGCCCAGATTCTCCAGCCGCTCCGCGTGCCGCAGCAGCGCGCGGGCCTCGGCGAGGAAGACCCTGCCGTCGGCGGTCAGCCGGATCCGCTGCTGGCCGCGCTCGAACAGCGTGAGACCGAGCTTCTTCTCAAGCTGCGCGATCTGCCGGCTGAGCGGCGACTGGGAGATGTGCAGCCGCTCGGCGGCCCGGCCGACGTGCTCCGTCTCGGCGACGACGACGAAGTAGCGGAGTTGTCGCAGGTCGAGCATTTAGACCTCGAAGGACTCAAGTGTGTCCGAGTAAGTCTTGGACAGTCTC
Organism: Actinomadura viridilutea; assembly: GCA_003001795.1. Classification (GTDB taxonomy): domain Bacteria; phylum Actinomycetota; class Actinomycetes; order Streptosporangiales; family Streptosporangiaceae; genus Spirillospora; species Spirillospora viridilutea. The sequence continues at coordinate 9,974 of PVNI01000018.1, forward strand.
AAGTGGGGAGCCTAGCCTCGAACCCGCCAGACCGACGGACCGCGCACACCACGCGGAAGGCGCGTCCGTCGCAGTTCGTAAGCAGTTCGTAACCAAGGATGCGAACCATGTCGATCAAGTCGTTGCTGCCCGGCCGCCTGGGCTTCGGCACGACGAGGCCACGCCTTCCGCCGTGGGTACAGAGACGTCGCCGCACGGCGGACGCAGCCGGCCGTCACCTGCGGCGCTTGCGCGCCACACCCAAGAGCACAAAGGAGCACTGATCACCATGCAGGTCGCTTTGGAGGGCAGGACCGCTCTGGTCACCGGTTCCACCCAGGGCATCGGCGCGGCCATCGCCGAAGGGCTCGCGGCTGCCGGCGCGCGCGTCGCGGTGAACGGACGGGACGCCCGGCGTACCGAGGAGGCGGTGGAGCGGCTGCGCGGGCAGGTCCCCGACGCGCAGCTGCTCGCGGCGCCCGGCGACCTCGCCACCGACGAAGGGTCGGCGCAGGTTCTGGACCGGCTGCCCGACGTCGACATCCTCGTCAACAACCTCGGCATCTTCGGCTCGCGTCCGGCGCTGGAGATCGAGGACGAGGAGTGGCGCCGCTACTTCGAGGTGAACGTACTGACGGCGGTGCGGCTCATCCGTGCCTACCTGCCGGGGATGATCGGTCGGGGATGGGGCCGGGTAGTGAACATCGCCAGCGACTCGGCGGTGGTGATCCCGGCGGAGATGATCCACTACGGCATGACCAAGACGGCCCTGCTCGCCGTGACCCGCGGTTTCGCGAAGGAGGCGGCCGGGAGCGGCGTGACGGTCAACTCCGTGATCGCCGGTCCGACGCACACGGCCGGGGTCGAAGAGTTCGTCTACGAATTGGTCGACAAGGACCTGCCATGGGAGGAGGCGCAGCGGGTGTTCATGCGCCAGTACCGGCCGCAGTCCCTGCTCCAGCGGCTCATCGAGCCGGAGGAGATCGCCAACATGGTGGTCTACCTCAGCTCGCCGTTGGCGTCGGCCACCACCGGAGGGGCGCTGAGGGTCGACGGCGGCTACGTCGACTCCATCCTCCCGTAGCGCGCGGCATGAACCTGCTGCCTGGCGGCTGACAACCATTCATACACATACGGCAGGTCGGCCGCCCATGATTGTGTCGTCCGAACACGCACGCCCGGAGGCGATCAGCGTCCACCGAAGCCAGTTCCTGGACCTCTCGACCTGAGTCGGCGCAACATCGCAGCTCTGAGGGGGCCACAGCGCGTTCGGAAGTCGCCAGTGCGCAGCCGCCGTGACTCCTCGCCACGTCGCAGACCCCGTGCCGATCCACACTCGCCGCGTCCGGCCCCGCCAGGTCCCCGCGCAACTCGGCGCGTCACACTGGGGCGAGTTCGTCCACCAGTCGCGCGACCTCCACCTCGACGCAGGCGGTGAAGCGGGTACGGACGAGCGAACGGGTCGCGTGGCCGGGCCCGTCCAGCGCCAGCATGCTGGGCCCGACGACCCGCGCGGTGGAAAGCGGAGGTCGCGTCCCATGAGGCCTACTCGGTCTGCGCTCCACCCGTCAGCGACGCCCTCAGTGAGCAGGCTTGGACAGCTCGCGACATCCTGTCGTCCAAGCAGCGGATCGGTGACTTCACATCCCCTGGGCCAGAGGCTTGCCCGGCCAACGAAAGCGGGCGTAGGCGACCACTAGCGTGAATACCGTGTGGTGCACACCCAGGTGATCGTACGGCCGCCGCCCGCGTTGGATATCGCGTCTTTCTGGGCTGCGGCCCGCGTGGCGCCGCTGCCGCCCCAGTACCTGTTGGTCTTCGGGTTGTATGCGACCGCGCCGCAGCCGTTGACGAAGGTCGTGAGGACCTTGCAGCCGGACGCAGGGCACGCCTTCAACGCCCGCTGCCTTGCCGCGGCCGCGGACTTGTAGTCCCAGGCTCTGCCAACGGCGCCGTTGGGGGCTACCGCGATGGCCCCGTAGTTCATCGGCGGCGGTGAGTACGTGGGGACCGGGATGGACGGCACCGTGGGCGGACTGAAGGACCGGGGGTTGAAGGTCGGCGGATTGAAGGTGGGCGGGCTGTAGGTCGGCGGAGGCGGGAGGTCGGGGATCGTGGGCGTCACGGAGGCCTGTTTGCTCGACTTGTGGGCCACGAACCACCACCGCACGACGGCCCCTGCCCCGATCAGCAGCACCAAAGCACCAAGGAGCGCGATGATGACGACGGCCGGGTTGGTGTTCGGCGGCTGAGGGCCGGGCGGCCGCCATCCCGGCGGGCCGGGAGGCATCGGCGGGCCGGGCGGGCCCGAAGGAGGGCCGTAACCGGGTGGATGGCCGCCATGCGGTGGCTGTGGGGGTTGCACCGTGTCCGCTCCCCAAGATGCATCGATATGCAGAAAATCATAGCGATTTTCCATGGCCAGAACGCATCGCTGCCGCGTCCGGCCAGACGACTACAGATGCCGCGCGCACGCATCACGATCGTCACCGAGTTGCATGGCGTTGTCGCCGCCAGGACGCACCCAGGAACGCCGCGGGGAGGCCCCGGCTCGCAGCAGTCACCGAGGTCGGCGTGAGCAGGACGGGGAGCGGCAAACCCCGCCCCCACACAGGGGACACGAACACGATGAGGCTGTGGGACGTTGCTGTGCACCAGGCCGACCGCCGCCCATCCAGATCGTCTCGCCCGCTGACGACGTCCGCACACATTCAGCTCGGACGGGCGGACACTGGACGCCTACGACAACCCGTACGCGGACGACCGAGCGGGGGAGTCCAGTTTCCGCACCTTGGATGCCACCACCGGAGGCACCTCGATACCTATCCCTGCCCCGGAGATGTCGGTCCGTCCGTCGCCGATCGTCGCCAGTGACGGCGGGCGCATGGTCGCCATCGGAAATGACTATGGTCAGCTCGCGGTCTGGGACCTCGCGACCCGTCGTTGGTTCGACCTGAACGACGGCGCCGACGGCAACATCAACGCCATGGCCGCGAGCCCGGACGGGCGCCTCTTGGCCACAGGTGGAGGCTGTGGAAGACCCAGACGACCGCCCCGACTTGAAGGGCAGGGGTGAGGTTGTGGGACCTCCACAAGCACTCACTGATCACCAAGCAGCCGATGTTCTTCTGCAGTACGCGGTGACCGCCATGACCTTCAGACCCGACGGCAAGACCCCGGCCGCCGGATCGGCCGGACCGCTCGGCTCTGGAACGTCTCCGACCGCCGACCGCTCGGCCCATCGATCACCGGGCTGACCAGCGCGGTCGAGTCCTTCGTCTTCGGGCCCGACAACCGCGCTCTCGCCGTCGGCATCACCGGGACGAGCGTGCTGTGGGACGTCCGCGCACGCCGACACTCGGCACGCCGCTCACCGGCCGCACCGGCAAGGTGACCAGTCCGGCCTTCAGGCCCGACACGGCGACCCTGACCACCAGCGACAAGAGCGCCACTGTGCGACGGTGGAACACAGCCATGCCCGAGGCCCGGACGAGCCCGGCACCTGGAACGCCTACAACTACGCCAACAACGACCCCGTCAACCTGAGCGACCCCGACGGCCTCATGCCGTGCGACGGGTTCGTGTGCGGCTGGCCGCCCAAGCGGCCGTCGTCGGGGGCGGCGGTGGCGGCTCTAGCGGAGGCGGAGGGTCCGGCGGCGGTGGCGGTACGTCCATCTACGGCGGCGCCCCCAGCTGCGGAGGCCCACCGGCCGGTTCCGTGCCGTCTCCAGCTCCTCCCGCACCGCCGCCCTGCAAGAGCTGGACGTGCAAGTTCAAGAAGTTCGCCGGAGACATCGGCGGTTTCGTCAGCAAGCACCGCGCCACCATCGCCTTCGTCGCGGTCGGCGTCGGCTGCGGTGCGGCCACCGGCTGGACCGGCGCCGGCGGCGTCGCCTGCGCAGCCGCCGCGGGTGCCGTCTACGGCGTCGTCAACCACGCGCAGCACACCCCAGGGACCAGTGGTCGGTGGGCGGCTTCCTCAAAGCCGGCGCCAAAGGCGCAGCCGTAGGCGTCATCACCCACGGCGCAGCCGGCCTGGCCGCCAAAGCCGCCGCACCCGTCATCCAACGCGTCGCCCCCCGCATCGCCAGCAAGATCAAGGGCTCCGGCGGCGGCAAGGGCGGCGCACCCGCCAAGGGCAATGACAAGGCCAAACCTCAACGGGTATGGAAGGGTGACCAGCGGGATCCGCAAGGGATCGTGGCTGCAGGCGGATTCCGTGCGCGCGGCGGGACGGAGGATCTTTACGAGTATGTCGCTCGCAACCGGCCTTCGGATACGTCAGCACGTCAAAGAGCGAATCCGTCGCGCGGGACTACACCGCCAAGCCGTCGAGCAGGCGTGGGCGGGTGTACGAGATTGTCACACCAGAAGAGGGTATAGATGTCAATAAGACCATCAAGGCACCATATCCCGCGGAGCGCGAGATCGCCTTTCGTGATCTGATTCCACTGAAGCACATCAAACGGCCTAGGAGGTAAATCAACGGACGTCGGCTGGGCGAACCTGGGAAAATCCATATTGCGAGGGAAAATGATCGAGAGAGCCTGTCATATCTCCCGAGAGGGAGAGGGAGAGGGAGATGGCATGTTCTCGTCCCTGAAAAACCTCCCTGGGTGGATCTCTCTGCGTGATCCGCAGAATGGGGCAGAGTGGCGGGAATCTGGAGAAGATCTGTTCGATTGCCTGCAGAAGATTCGGGAAGAGCTGGAGCCGTATGGCGTTAGGCTCCGAATCAATGGTGCCAGGATTGACGCTCGCCCTTCGGTCATGTTGAGGAAGATGACCCGGAGAGGGGCGTGTATTTGCTCGGTTCGCGTCGTTTTCTGCGCAGGCTGCTGCCGAACGTGGTCAGACACAAGGTTGTCGACTTGTCCGATCCGGCTCCTCGACGCAAGGTCGGGACCGTTCGCGATCAAGAGCAATTCTATGAGAATTATCTGAAAAGACTTTGAGTCTTAATTCTCTGGCGTTGTCAACGGACTGCGCAGCTGCGTACTCGACCTCGGTCGTCGTCGAAGCATGACCACCGTATTCGCGAGTGACTCCAAGTTTGAGACGCTATTGTGGTGAGCCCGTATAGGGCATATCGCCGAGTACGAGGTACGAGCCGTAGCGAGTACTGGCCACCTTAGGCGGCCCCAGGCGCCACGAGCGTGGTTCGCGTCACCGTCGACACCGACGGCGAGCGCGGTACCAAAACCGGCACCCTTCGGGTCACCGACAACCACCCCTTCTGAATTCCCCACACTCAAGCAGTGGGTGGACGCCGGCCGGCTCAAGCTCGGCATGTGGCTGCGAACCAGCGCAGGCACCCACGTCCAGATCACCGCAGTCAAAACCACGACGCGCCATCAATGCGTCCACAACATCAACGTCACCGACGCCGACCACACCTATCCGTTGACGCCGTCCCGTCCTCATCCACAACTGCCGCCCATACGTATGAAAGCTCCTTTGGTAGGGCGTAGATGACATGCCTTAGGGGAGGCTTTCAAAGGAGTCGGCGTCAGACCAGGTGCAGCTCTCGGTAAGGCAAGTATCATCACGTGGTCAGGCAGGACGGATCGCTTCCAGCGATGCTCAACGATGCCAAGTGGGCACTTGCGGAGGATGGAGCGCACACAGAACTAGCTGAAGGGCTGTCCGTTGTATCAAACTGGTAGATGTGAGTTCGTATGACAGGTGACGAGGCACCCGGTATGGCGACAGCACGAGGGGACAAGAGGTCGCCACGCCGCTGCCGACTGGCATCGAAGGTACGCGCGCGCTTGCGGCCTGGCTCCAGGGCGACAATGTGCACGTTGCCGCAGGCGCCGGTTCACATTATGTCTCGGACGGCTATTTGCGGCGGTGGGACGTTACCGTCGGCGCCCCGCTCGGGCCGCCGATACAGGCACACAACGGCTATGTGCATTTCCTTTCTAGGATACTCCTGCGAGGCCGAGAGGTCTTGGTCACTTACGGTCCGCCGGGCATGCTCAAGATTTGGCGCCCCGCTGATGGGGCTCTTCTCGCCGAGATCGCGACCGGAATATCGTCCAAGGTCACTGGATTTGCGGCGGGACTCGTCGACGGCAGGCCGTTCGTTGCGCTGTCCTCCTACAGACAGCCAATGAGGCTGCACGCCCTGGAGGATTCGACAGAAAACCCCATCACCATCCCTGAGGCGGGTAACGGCGTCGTCCTCGGCATCGTCGGATCGCATATTGTCGCCGGACACTTCGAGCACGAACGCATGGGATTGCATACCATTCGTATGTGGAACATCTCCGGCCGTAAAGTTGGGCCGGACATTCGCGGCGAGGCAGAGGTCACCACGGTGGCGGGGAGGACCTTGCCCACCGCGTACATCGGCCGAGCGGACGGCACGGTGTCGTTGACTGATCTGGTGACAGGCCGTGACCTGTGCAATCCTTGTCGGCTGCCCAGCAGGCCGAGGGCCATGACCGTGACCGACAGCGGAGATCTGGTTGTCGGCTTCGGCAGCGATCTAGCCCGCATTCGTCCGCCGGTTCCCTGAGAGGGCACAGTAGCGTTTCAGCGGGGTTGAGTATCGCAGGTCTGTAGAACGTATGGTCAAGGCGGCTCCGAGGCCGAGTATCGGCCGGGCACGCCAAGTGCGCGGCTGAGCCACCTGCGTTCAGCGGCACGGGCGGGCGCCTTTGGGTGTTCGGCTCATGGGTGAGCCTGTCGCCCCACCCCGTGCCTTCCTCGACACGTGCGGTCGGCGACCTGTCGGCCAGCCGGCAGAACCAACAACCGGCCTTTGCGGTAGTCGCAACCACGTTCACTGTGCGGCGCAGGTTCCGACCGCGAGACGTTGATCCAGGACAATCCGCGTTGCTAGACGAGGCGGTCGTCCGTCCCAAGGCGCACCTGGATGACCGCGGGAGGTGCGGCCAGGTGCTCGAGTCTGTGGTTGTGGGGCGTTGGCCGGTCGGTGTTCACCGCGTCCGCCCACGCCCCCTGAAGACGGTGCTCGGGGCCGCCACCGCATGACACCGCTCGATGGATCGCCATGACCGCCTCGATCCACGTGAACAGTCCTGGTCGGTGCTCAACTGATACCAACGGGTGACCTTGGGTTCCCGGTGAAAGCCGGATCAGAGCCTGCGTGCACCACCTGCGCAATTTCGGCACTTCGCGCGTTCGCTGTGGGTGGCGGGATGCCCTGCAGTCGGGTGCAAATGGAAGCGTGAAAGGTCTCTTGACGGCGATTGAAGGGCGCGGATAGCTTCGCGGAAACGGCCGGAGAATGCGCATTGAACACGTTAGATTCCCTATGCTGCGCTGGAAAATGACTGAAGAGTCCGCAGACGGCAACCCCGCCAGGACACCCGACAACGAAGGAGCCTCCGTGCTGCCTGCTCTCCGCAGATGGACCATCACCTCCGTCGCCGCGTTCACCGCGTCGGCGGCCGCGCTGACCGGCGCCTCCTTCATCGGCCAGCAACCGGTCGCCAAGGCCAGCGCCGTCTCCTACGCCGCACCTGCGGCCGACAGGATCAACGCGATCAACCTGTACGTCGACCCGGACTCCAACCCGGCGCGCTGGGTCGCCGCCAACCCCAACGACCCGCGGGCGCCTCGCATCAAGGAGGCCATCGCCGACAAGCCGATCGCTCGCTGGTTCGGCAACTGGGACAGCGATATCACCGCGTCGGTGTCCCGTTACGTCGGCGGCGCCGAACAGGCCGGCGCAGTGCCGATGCTGGTGGCCTACAACGTCCCCGGTCGTGACTGCGGCGGCCACTCGAGCGGCGGCGCGGGCAGCCCGGAGGCTTACCGCGCCTGGATCGATCAATTCGCCACGGCCATCGGCGGACGTCAGGCGATCGTCGTGGTGGAGCCCGACGCCGTCGCCCAGCTCGACTGCCTGCCGAACGACTCCGAGCGGCAGGTCCGCCTCGACCTGCTGAGGTACGCCGTGCAGCAGCTGAAGCAGAAGGCGCCGAACTCCTGGGTGTACCTGGACGCCGGCAACGCCAGGTGGATTCCCGCCGACACCATGGCTCAGCGTCTGCAGGCCGCTGGGATCGCCGACGCACGCGGCTTCGCGGTCAACGTGTCGAATTACTACACGACGGAGGAGTCCGTCGCCTACGCCAGGGCCGTCAACGCCGGGCTCCCCAGCGGCAAGACCTTCGTGGTCGACACCAGCCGCAACGGCAACGGCTCCAACGGCGAATGGTGCAACCCGGCCGGACGCAAGCTCGGCACCCCGCCCCGTGAGGGGACCGAGGCTGAACTGGAACTGTGGATCAAGGTCCCCGGCGACTCCGACGGCGACTGCGGGATCGGTGCCGGGATCCCGGCCGGTCAGTTCAGCCCTGAACTCGCCATCCGCCTGATCGACGGCGTCTGATCGTCCGCGTGACCACAGCGCCGCACAAGTGAGCCCTCGGCCCTGGCTGGGCCGAGGGCTCACAGCTGGTGAGGAGCCGACCGCCGAGACAGTGCCGCAGGGTGGCAGACGCAAGCATGAGTTCGAGCATCACGAACGGCTGAGCGGAGGGGCGTGGGCGGCGGTGGGGCCCATCACCCTGATGAGGCGTTTGCAGATGTTGCAGCTCGGCCTACGCGGTGGGCGTGAACCAGCCGTAGGCGAAGCCGGCGCCCCTCCCGCAGGGGGAGCGGTGCTTGGCCTGGAATGGCCGGCGGCACACTACCTGTGCCGAACAGCAAGACGAGGCGGCTGAGGCGGTCGGGTGCAGGGGTGACGAGTGCCCTCTCAGCCCCCTTGCGTGACTGTCGCCTTCAACGGGCTACACCACGGACGCAGACCACCGGGGCAGCTGACTCTCGATGTAGGCGATGTCGTTCTGGTAGAGCTCGGCGTGCCCTTCTTCGATGTGGCGAGCGAAGTTCGGGTCGCCATTGGCGGCGGCGTCGCGCATGAACGCGATCAACGCCCTCAGACGAGGGACGACAGCCTCCAGTGCGTCGTGGCGTTCCTCGCTGGTGCAACCGTAGGAATCCAGGAACAGCCGGGCCCGTCTCGCCTGTTCGGCAGGGTCTCCGAAGCCGTCCTTGTTGTCTGGACTGGTCAGCGGCGCGAAGCGGTACAGGGCATACGCGAGATCCCAGCGGCGCGGTCCGGGGCGCGCGGCGTCGAAATCGATGACGCCGACGGCCACGCTGTCGCGGAACACGCAGTTGTAGGGTGCGAAGTCCCCGTGGCAGACAACCTCGGCCGGCTTCATCGGAGGCTCCTGCCAGGGCAGGTCGGTTCGGTAGGCCAGCGGCACGGAGGCGTCGTGGAGACTGCGCAGCAGGCGGGCCGCAGTGACCAACGCAGTGTCAGTTCGTACCTGCCGCGGCACTGGATAGTTGCCGACCTCGCCGGGCAGGTAGTCGAAGGCGTCCCGCCCTTGTTCGTCCACGCCGCGCCAAGCCGGGACGCCAGTGACTCCCGCCGCTCGCAGCCGTTGTAGCAGAACGCGGATTGCCGGACTCCAGGGACGGACGGGGCGCCGCACGGTGTCTCCGACGCGCACGACTCGTGTAGTGCCGCCGCCAGTCAGCTCTTCCTCTTCCACCGCGTTCTGTGCCCGATTCTTGGCGCTCATCGCGGGCTTGCTCCTTCATTCCATCATGACGCCCTTGTAATCACGCCGCATGGTCTCAAAAGAGCCGGGAGAAGCTGAGTAGCGTGTGGTGGCGGACGGGCTGCTGCTGCGCGGACGACCTCAGCAGTAGGTGGCTTGCAGTCGACGCCTCAGGAGGAAGACCGGCGCCGGCGCGGCGAGGGGAAGGGCTCAACGGCGGGCAGAGCTTGCGCGTCCGGCGCCGTCCAGGTGAGCACGACACAGCATTCGGCGGGCTGGAGGGGAGTACGAACCTACGCCCGCGCTGGCTGCAACTCCATGACGGTCCTGGGTCTAGGTCACCGCTCATTCGAGACGGTGGAGCAGCCGGTAGCGGCGGCCGCGCCATCTGCCGTTCAACGCCAGCATGTCGGGTAGGCCGACGCCTTGGTCAGCCCACTGCGCCAACCGCTCGCGGTCGATCAGCGCTATGCGGAACTGCTCGGCCCTCCGGCGGGCCTCGCGAGTGAAACCGCCGTTGGTGACCACGACCGCCACATCCGCCTGGTGGGCAGGTCCGGCGGTGCCGTTCACCTCATGGATTACTCGGGACTCGACCGATCGGCCAGTCGTGGTGTGCTTGCACTGGACCACGATGGTCAGCCGCGTCGGCAAGTGAACGCCGATGACGTCGGCGGCCAGGTCTCCGGCTCCACCGACCCGGTGCGCGTCGATGCCGTCGCGGCTCATCAAATTGCGCACCGCGTCCTCGAACTGGCTTGGCGTCATCGCATCCAGTTGGTGCAGGCTGTAGCGCAGATCGGCCAGCCGTCGGGCGTTAGCGCGGGCCCGCAGCACCCGCATCTGCACACGCAGCCACACTGCTCCGGCCGTGGCGACGACCAGTGCGGGAATCGCCCACCAGGTGCGTAGCAGCCACTCCAGCAGCATGCCCAGCACCTGGATGACCGTCAGAATCGCGACCAGCGCGAGAAGTCCTGCTCCCACCCAGTCTTCGGCGCTCTTGGGACGCCGGATCCGCCGCACCTTGCGCAGTACGACGGTGGCCAGGCGCTGCCCCAGCGTCAGCCGTCCGGTCGCACGGTAGGTCATGGCGTTCGCGTGATGGTCGGAGTGCCCGAGGTGGGCGACGACGGCTTGTGTTCAGCGTTCCCGTCGCTACCACCCCCGGTGGCGAGCAGGTACAGCAGGAATGCCACCGCACCCACGATCAGCCATCCGCTGGTGCCCTTGGAACTGCGTCGGCTCGGCATGTTCACCCAGTGGCCGCGCCTGTAGTAACGCGCCATCGTTATCTCCTCACTGGGCAAGGAGCGCGCGGCCGATCCGCGCGTCGTTTCCGTGCCCGTGAGGCGCACTGAACCATCGCCCGCTGACGAAAACTGTCCGAACTGACATGATCGCTGTCAAATGGCTCCAATAGGGCAGGGATTTGTAACCTTCGTGCCAATTTCACCTTCCCTGAACGGTGTGCCGTAGATAATGATCTTTGGTGTCGCGGCGGTGCTGACTCGCAGGAACATCCAGAAAGCGGGTGTGACACCTCGCCGGCTTCAACCGAGTCGGCTCGTCCTCGAATCGTGAAGCGAGCTGGTTCGCAGGGCAGAGCCGTGCGGCGGTGACGTGTCGTCGAGCTCGACACATTCGCCTGGGCCGCAGTGCCCAGGAACAGCGGATCCCGGCGGACCTCGGGCCGTTGGCGGTAGCGCGGCGCAGGTCAGAGTCCTGGACCTGGGGATGGACGATGGATGCGGTCTACGGTGCCCCGGCGCATCCACTCCTCCGGCGGCCCCTTGTCACATGGAGGTCTGACGCCGATCGCCGTCCCCGCCCGGGCGCGCTGATCGGATTCGGGCGGGGACGGCCGAAGGACCCTCTCGGCGTCCAAGGTGACCGAGCCTGCCGACTCGAGGGGCCGACGCTGCGACTGCTGCGATCCGCCAGGCGATCGATTTCCTGTCCGACGCGCTCGGAACCCGCTGCCAGACGGAACGCAACACGGCGGTGGTCCGGCGCTAGAAACCAGACCGCCGCGTCGCGGACCCGACGGCATCTGGTCTGCTGCGCGCCGACCTTCCCATCGTTGTCGCAGAGTGTCGTCACGTCCGCCGCAAGGCCATGGTCCAGGCGACCACCCCGATGCGGATCAGGCGGAGCGGTAGCGCGTGGCGAGTTCCGGGCTCTGGGCGCCGAAGGCGGCGAGGTCGGCCTGGAAAACCGCGTCGATCAGACCGGCGTCCTCGACGCCCGGGGCGCAGACGGTCTCACCCAGCTCCAGGCCGCGCAAGCTGGCAGTCACGACGTCGTCGGCCGTCATACGAGGCACCGCGCTCATGTCGATGCCCTGGCGCTCGTGGAACTCGGTGGCCACCACACCAGGGCACACCACCTGGACCCGGACCCCCGTGCCCTCGAGTTCCGCGCTCAGAATCTGGGACAGCGCGACAAGGTAGGCCAGGCTTCCGCCGTAGACGGCACGACGCGGCATCTGCGAGTGCGGCGCGGGACCACTAAAGGCGATCATGCCCGAGACGTTGATGATCGTGCCCTCGCCGCGCTCCTGCATGCCCGCGACGGCGGCGCGGGTGAGCAGCGTGGGCGCGAGGACCTTGACGCCGACGAGTTCGGCGGCCTTGTCGGCGGGGAGCTCGGCGAGCGGCATGTAGTGGGCGACGCCCGCGTTGTTCACCAGCATGGTCAGCGGCTCGGTCGCGCAGATCCGGGCCACCTCGTCGATGCCGTCCCTCGTGGACAGGTCGGCGGTGACGGCCTGTACGCGTACCTCCGGGTGCGCGTCGGCGAACTCGTCGAGTCGCTCCTTCCGCCGGCCAACCAGCACCAGGTCGTAGCCGTCCGCAGCGAGGCGTTCGGCGAACGCCCGGCCGATGCCGGAGGTGGCACCGGTGACGAGTGCGAGTCCGCTCATCATCGTTCCTTTCCGTCGCCGGCCACCGCGGCCGGGTTCTTCGAGTTCAGCACGTGAAGCAGCCGGGACAGCCCGTGTGCGCCCGCCATGCCGCGCTCGGTCACTCCGCTGGGATCCAAGCCGGCCTCGCGCATCGCGGTGTCGAACAGCTCCATGTCCAGCGCCTCGACTCGGGACAGGTGCTCGACGTTGTCGAGGGTGACCATCGTGTTCAGCAGGGTCAGCGCGGCGCTGGAGGCGCTGCCCAGCTTCAGCGCGCCGACCAGCCGCGCCGGGTCCATGCCCAGCCCGGCGGCCAGATCGACGATCTCGGCGATGGCGGCCTGGTTCATCGCCAGCAGCGCGTTGTTGAACAGCTTCGCGGTCTGCCCGGCGCCCGCGCCGCCGAGATGGACGACATGGCGGGAGAACGAGGCGAACACGGGCTCGCAGCGCTCCACGGCCGTCCGCGGTCCGCCGACCAGGGTGGTCAGCCGTCGTTCCTCCGCGGCCGGCCGTCCTCCGCTGACCGGAGCGTCCAGGACCTCGACCCCGGCCGGTGCGCAGATCTCGGTCAGCCGCACCGCGTTGGAGGGCAGGCCGGTGCCGTGGTTCACCACGACCGTACCCGGACGCAGGGCCTCCAGCAGTCCGTCCGTGACCAACTGCAGGACGTCTTCGTCGGTGCTGACGCACAACCCGACGATGTCGCACGACGCGGCCAGCTCTCTGATGCCGTCGTGGCGGACGTGCGGCACGCCGCGCAGGCCGTCCAGAGAGGTGGACCGCCTCGCCCAGGCGTGCAGGGGAAGACCCGCCTCGGCGATGGCCGTCGCCATGGGCAGGCCCTGGTCGCCCAGGCCGATGAAACCGACGTGCGGCCGGTCGCGATCGGTGTCCATGCCGCAAGGCTGCGACGGCCCGGGACGGCCAGCCAGATCCCTGAGCTTCCTAGGAACACCAGTACTAGGCGGTGCGACCGGGCGGACATACTGGGGGACATGGGGACGACGGAATTCGGGCGGACCCTGCACCGGTGGCGCGATCGCACCTCGCCGGAGGCCGCGGGACTGCCCTCCGTCGGTCAACGACGCGTCCCGGGGTTGCGCCGCGAGGAGCTTGCCCAGCTGGCGGGCGTCTCGGTCGACTACATCACCCGCCTCGAACAGGGCCGCGCGACCAATCCGTCGGCGCAGGTCATCGAAGCGCTGGCCGACGCCCTTCGCCTGTCGGCCGCCGAGCGCGCACACCTGTTCCGGCTGGGCGGGCTCCAGCCGCCCCAGGCAGAGTGCGTGCCGTCCGAACTCACTCCCAGTGTGCGGCGCATGCTGGACCGCCTGACCGGCACTCCTGTCGCGGTGTTCGACGCGGCTTGGACGCTGCTCGTGGCCAACCAGGCCTACGCCGCCCTGATGGGCGACCCGGCGGACTGGAACGGGCACGAACGCAACGGGCTGTGGCGCACCTTCCTCGGCCTGAGCGACCGGGTGCGGCTCACCTCGGAGTCACGGCGCGCCCTGCAGGCCGCGCTGGTCGCCGACCTTCGTGCGGCTACCGCGCGTTACCCGGGCGACCAGCGGCTCAAGCGGCTGGTCGCGGATCTGCGCGCGCACAGCGACGAATTCGCGGAACTGTGGGAGACCGGTGTCGCCGGTCACCACGAGGCGGCCCGCAAGACGATCGTCCATCCCGATGTCGGCACGCTGACGCTCGACTGCGACGTGCTTAAGGTGGCGGGCAGCGACCTCAACATCATGGTCTACACCGCGGAGCCTGGCACGGAGGACGCCGAGCGCCTGGAACTGCTCACCCTGCTTCACTCAAGTGACAGAGGCGATCAGGCACTCCGCGACGTCGACGCGTCTGAAGCGCGGGACAAGCTCAGGCACATCCGTGAGTTCGTCGGTGAGTGACGCCGGCCCCGGATGCTGCCCTAACACGCCGCGGCAACCGCGATTGCCGCGATGCCCACTCAGGCAGTGACAGCCCAGATCATCGCAGGAGTGCTGCTGTGAGCGCGGTCGGGATTCGTCTCTTGGAGACTGGCGCAGAGTGCAGTCGCGTTTTCGAGAAAGCCATGCGTGCCGCACCAGGCTCGGTCAGTAACTGGTCGGTCGAGCCCCGGAAAATGGAGCATTTGGAGAGCCCTAACAATTTCAGGGAATGAGGTGGACGCCGTCGTGCCGGCGGATGGGCACTGTGGGGAGATCGGACAAGGCGTCGAGGACTCGGATGGCGAATGCTTCCGTGGCTAGGTGCTTGACCTCTTCGGCGCTGGCCCACCGGAAGTCTTTGCTCTCGTCTGAGGGGGTAAGGGTGCCGCCTTCGACCGTGCAGCGGAAGACCAACGCCACGATGCCGCGTGCCATGTTCTTGTAGATGCCAGTCAGCGCTGTGGGAGTCACATGCAGGCCTGTCTCCTCGAGAACCTCCCTCTTTAGGCCGCTGATGATGTCTTCGTCGCGTTCCAGCACGCCGCCCGGTGCCTCCCAGTGGCCGTTGTCGCGTCGTTGGATGAGCAGGGCCCGGCGGCGGTCGTCAACGACTACGCCGGCGACGCTGACTGAGTGGCGGCTGTCTGGCATTGCTCCCCTTGCTGATCGTGCTCGCAGAGAAAAGCTACAAGCGCTCGCCTGGTCCTACGTGGATCGTCGCGCTGTGTGTGCCTCGCTGACCTGCGCAGTTGCACAACCGCCGGGTCGCTGCAAAATCGACAGAGAGAGCAGCTCGTTCTGGTGGCGTGACCTGGGACTTTACCCTCGGGTCGCTCATCACCCTGGAGGGATCGCAACTTCGTGCTGGCCAACGGTGGCCGGGTCAACATGTCCACGGGTCGCTCATCACCCTGGAGGGATCGCAACCGCAGCTGGCGGATGAGGGCCAGGACCTCACGGCCGGTCGCTCATCACCCTGTAGGGATCACCTGCCCGACAGCGCGCCAGGCGCGTCCGGAGGTATCGCCCCCCTGGAGCTAGCAAGCCTCCGGGGGCATCACCCTCGCGCCCAGTTCCTGACCGCCGCCACAAGCGGGGCGCTCGCGTTGCTTCGGCTGCTCTGTGCCGAACAACGTGCTGAAGGAGGTTGCCGCTCTCCAGGGCAGTGCACGTCTCTGCACTGCCTCACTCTGAGTAGTTACGGCCTTGCCAGCCTCCATCGCAGTGGCAGGCGGCGGCATGACCTACGGCACACGGGGTTGACCTGGCCGACGGCGGCATTCCTGTACACGTCCTACAGAAGACACGGGCGACTGACAGTCGCGCAGGGGCATCTGCACCAAAATCATCGGTCGATCACAGAGGTGGGGGAGGTGCTGAGTCTGCATCTGCGCAGGCCCCCGTCTGGTCCCCAACGCTGGACGGTGAGACCTCGCCCGCTTCGGTGGCGAATCCAAGACCAGCTGGGCTGCAGCCGCCAGATCCGTCCCCGTGGTGATGGATCGGATCTTCCCAGGTCACGATCAGGGGGGCGTAGTCACTCAGTTAGTCGCTCAGAGAGTGAAGAGGCCGGTTCCGAGTGATCGGAACCGGCCTCTGACCTCTGTCGGGACGGCGGGATTTGAACCCACGACCCCTTGACCCCCAGTCAAGTGCGCTGCCAAACTGCGCTACGTCCCGGCGCCTGCCGCAGCAGGCGTGATTACTCTAGCGCAGTCTGCGGAGTCGTGCGTACCGAGATTGCCCGGGGGCGGGACTCTGGTCGGCTTCAGCGCGGTGGTGTGCGGGGTGGAGCGGTCGCCGGATCCGGGGAGTGAGGCGCCGGTGGTGCCGCCGGGTGTGCGGGCCGGGTACGCGGTGTTCGACCGGGTGACCGGCAAGACGGTGCGGGAGCATCGGGCGCGTGAGGTGTTCCGGTCGGCGTCGGTCGTGAAGATCCTGATCGCGCTCGATCATCTGGAGCGCGGCGGGGAACCCGATCCGCGGCTGCGGGCGATGCTGCGGTCCAGCGACGACGCGGCGGCCTCGGCGCTGTGGCGGCGGGGCGGGCGCGGGGAGATCGTCGAGCGGATGGCCGGCCGGATGGGGCTCGTCGACACCCGGCCTCCGCCTGCGGACAAGCCGGAGTTCTGGGGGTACACGGCGCTCAGCGCCGCTGATGTGGTGGTGATGTACCGGTACCTGCTGGAGGAGGCGCGGCCCGGGCATCGCGACGTGGTGGTGGGGGAGCTGCGCAGGGCCACCCGGCGGGGGACGGATCACTACGACCAGTACTTCGGGATTCCGCGGGCCGTGCCGAGGCCGTGGGCGGTCAAGCAGGGGTGGTCGGGTTTCGAGGGTGGCGCGGCCAGCGAGGAGTTTGGGGAGCTGGGGCTGGGACGGCCCGTGTTGCACACGACGGGGCTGGTGGGGCCGGGGGAGAGGTACGTGATGGCGGTGCTGACGCTGCAGGCGGCGGGGACGTCGTTCCCGACTGCGGCGGCCAGGGTCACGGAGTTGACCAGGCGGCTCCGCCCGCTGTGAGGATGGTCACGGCAGGGCGCGAGTGTCGGTGAGGGGGCGGGCTTTCGGGGGTTCTGGAGGTTCTGGGCGTCTTTACCTTATTTGGGGCATGGCGTGGATGTTTGCTAGCTTCTAGCCGACTCTCTGCGACGCGCGCCACGCGTCGCGGCCCGTCGCGGCCGGTCAGGATCCGCCGCGATGATGGCGCCCCCCAGCGAGATCAGACCAGTGAGCGGTCGCCGTGGGCAGCGACGGCCGCGGCCGAGTCCGTCCCCGATGCGGGGGACCGGAGCCGGGGACCCAGTCGGGCCGATAAGGCCCCGGGGTGAATCGGCGCGCCGGACGAGTGCGCCGTAGGGCTCTCTTCCAGGCCCGAATCCGTCAGCTAACCCGGTAGGCGTCATGGGAGACAAGGAGTTTCTCTGCATGCCCGATCGACTTGCTTCCCAAACCGCCGAGGCCCATGTGGGCGTGGGCGTCGCCATGGCGACGGTGCTGGCGGGGGCCGTCGGCTTCGCCCTGGCGGCCCCTTCCGGCGAGAGCGCGGCGGCGCAGACCACGCAGAGGAACGCCCAGGCGCAGGTCGAGCGGGCCCCGTCCGCCATCGGGCAGCAGCCTCCGGGGTATGCGATGCCGATCCGCAAGGTCGAGCCGTCCGAGGCGGTCCAGCTCGCCCTGGAGCAGGTCGGGGTGAGGGAAGGGCCCGACCGGGAGACCAAGTACCACAGGTGGTTCGTCTCGACGCCGAACGCGAGGTTGACGGCGAAGCGTGACGGCGGGTTCAGCGTGGACGATTACAACGGCGCCGAGTGGTGCAACATGTTCATCTCCTGGCTCGGCGCCCAGCTCGGCGTCAAGGACATGGGCTGGGACGCCTACACCGTGCAGCACGCCCGGTGGTTCGCCAAGACGGGGCGGTGGGGGCACAAGGCCAAGCCCGGGGCCGTGGTCTTCTTCGACTGGGGTGAGGGCGCGCGCGGGAGCATCTCCGACATCGACCATGTCGGCCTGGTGGTCAAGGACAACGGCGACGGCACCATCACGACGGTCGAGGGGAACATCGACAACGCCGTGGGGAAGCGGGTGCGGTCCAAGTCGCTCGTCGTGGGCTACGGCTACCCGGACTACGACGCCGAGTGACGCGCCGAGGCGTCCGGCTCGTGCCGGGCGCCCCTCGTCGTCCTTAATGCCGTAATCATTCACCTATTTTGTGGTGTCTTCTACTCCGCCGTTGCGGTGCCCGGAAAAGAATCCGGCACGTGACCAGGACGGGGGGAGGACGCGTCCATGAGGACAGGGCCGCATCTCCCGGCCGGGCACGTCCCGTCCGGGTCCGGCCCGCACGGGGACGGCGGCGCGCCGGCGCCGGACGTGACCGTCGTCGTGATCGCCTACAACGATGCGCGGCGGCTGCCTCGCGCGGTCGGATCGGCGCTGCGGCAGTCGCTGGACGGCGTCGAGGTCGTGGTCGTGGACGACGGCAGCCGCGACGGGACCGGGCCGCTGGCGGAGCGGCTGGCCGACGAGCTTCCGGGACGGGTGCGGGCCGTGCGGCTGCCGGTCAACTCGGGAGGGTGCGGCCGTCCGCGCAACGCGGGCGTGGAGCGGGCGCGCGGCCGCTATGTGATGTTCCTCGACAGCGACGACGTCCTGGACCGGCACGCCTGCCTCAACCTGCTCACCGCGGCCGAGGACACCGGCGCCGACCTGGTCTCGGGGCTGTGCGCCCGCGTCCGCGTGGATCGGGGCCGGGCCCGGGAGAGCTTCTGGTACCCGTGGCTTTACCAGCGGACGGCCGTCTACGGCTCGCTGCGCGACAATCCGGACCTGCTGTACGACACCCTGGCCACCAACAAGCTCTACCGGCGCGGCTTCTTGGAACGGTCCGGGCTGCGGTTCGTGGAGCACTTGCACTACGAGGACCTGCTGTTCACGGCCGAGGCGTATCTGGCGGCGGCGCGCACGGCGCTCATTC
Organism: Actinomadura viridilutea; assembly: GCA_003001795.1. Lineage (GTDB taxonomy): Bacteria > Actinomycetota > Actinomycetes > Streptosporangiales > Streptosporangiaceae > Spirillospora > Spirillospora viridilutea. The sequence goes on from PVNI01000018.1 coordinate 28,820, forward strand.
CGCATCGCGTCTACAACTGGCTGGTGGAGCCCTCTGCGCGTTCGATCTCCAACCGGCGTTCGGATCTGGCCAATTTCGCCGACCGGCTGGAGATCCACCGGCGCATCGACGCGCTGCTGTCGCGGCACGGCGACGAAAGGCTGCGGCTGGTCAAGGACGCCAAGTTCGTCAAGCATGATCTGCTGCTCTACGTGCGCGAGCTGCGGCATCGCGACGCCGCCTACCGGCAGGGCTTTTGCGCGCTGGCCGCCGAGTATCTGGCGGGCCTCGATCCCCGGGTGTTCGACGCGGCTCCGCCCATGGCGGCCATCGTCGCGTACCTACTGAGGGAGGGCGACCACGAAGCGGCGCTGGCGGCGGCGGAGTATCGGGGCAAACGCCCGGTGCTCTCGACCGAGTTGACGCGATGCGACGGGCGTGTCTATTGGGGTCGACGATGCCCGTCATCGGCCGAGGGGCGCCGAATTCTGGATGTGACGCACCTGGGTTTGCACCGGTGTCGGCTCAGTGAGCTGCGTCCTCTCAACACGGTCACGGAACTCGTGGTGAAGAACGGCCGCGTGCGCTTGTCCGGACGCGTCCTCAATCCGCTCGGCAGGGTGGCACCGGACGCTGATGTGTCGGCGTGTTTGGAGGTGTATGACAGGCGGCGTCCAAGGCGCGTTTTCCGCCTTCCCGCGGCTCTGACACATGCGGGAAACGGGCTCGTCTGGGAAGCGGAATTCGACCCTCAGCGGCAGATTCGACCCCTCGGGATCGTCGATCCCGTCTGGGACGTGCGGTTGGTTCTCCGCGTTGACGGCGAGGGGATCGTCACCCGTCCGTCTGGTTTGGGCCTCGGTGACGCCGATCCCTGGGAGCACGTGCTGCTGCCGGTGCGCCCGCGTTTTTCTCGGCTGACGGCCAGGAGCCTGCGCCCCTGCCTCACCTACAGGGGGAGTCTGGCCTTCGTGCTGCACGCGGACGGACCGGCGTGGCGCATGGCCGCAGCCATGGCTCGCACCCGGTGGGGGCGGCGCCTACGGCGTGGAATCCGGCGCATGTGGGCAGCGGTGCGCAGGCTTTTCAGGGCGGCTCGGCGCGCGGCGACGTCCCGCAGTACCAAGACGGCGGTGTTCAACCGGGTGTTGAGCCGACTGCCCGTGCGTACCGGCACCGTCGTCTTCGAAAGCCATCTGGGGCGCCGGTACTCCGGCAACCCCAAGTACATCCATCGCGAGCTGCGCCGGGCCGAGGTCCCGGTGCGGGCCGTGTGGTCGTACGACTCCTCTCCCCAGGGCTTTCCCGAGGACGCCGTGCTGGTGCGCCGCGGCTCGTGGGCGTACTACTGGGAGCTGGCCCGCGCCCAGTTCTGGATCGACGACCAGGGCTTTCCCGACGGTCTGCGCAAGCGGCCGCAGACCGTCTACCTCCAGACCTGGCATGGTTCGGCCTACAAGCTGATGGGCGAAGACCAGCCGAGGGTCAAGTGGGCCGGCCGGTCCGAGCGCGCCCGGCTGCGCCGCATGGTCGACCGCTACGACTACTTCCTGGTGCGCTCGCGGCACGACGTGGACACGCTGGTCAAAGGCCTCGGCGTGCGCGCGGAGCTGCTGCCGGTCGGCTACCCGCGCAACGATCCGCTCGTCAACGGCGATCCCGACGCGGCCGCGGAGGCGGAGGCGCTGCGCCGGTCCCTGGGCCTGGAGGACGGGCGCCGGGTGGTGCTGTACGCCCCCACGTTCCGTCCAGGTCCGGACGGGAGGCCCGTGTGGTACATGGATCCGCCGGTCGAGCCGGGGCGGTTCGTCCGTGATCTCGGTGACGCGATGGTCCTGCTGCTGCGGCCCCACTACCTGTGCCGGATGCGGCTGCCGGCGGTCGCCGGGGACGGCGTCCGCGACGTGGGCCACGTCCCCGACGTCACACCGCTGCTGCTGCTGGCCGACGCGTTGATCACGGACCACTCCTCGATCATGTTCGACTACGCCCTGCTGGACCGGCCGCTGATCCTGCACGTGCCCGACGCCGCGGCGCTGGGCGGCGGCTATTTCGACCTGGCCGAGCACGCCCCGGGCCCGGTCACGCGGACCGAGGACGAATTGCTGGCCGCCCTCGCCGACCTGGACCGCGTCGACGCCGACTACGCGGGGCGGCGCCGGGACTTCGTCCGCCGGTTCGGCGAGTACGACCGGGGCACCGCCGCCCGCGCCGTCGTGGAGCGGTTCTTCACCACCGTCAGGGAGGGGGTCCGGGATGGCTGAGTCCAGGGACGTCTTCATCGTCTGCAACAACGCCGACGGCGTGGGGGGCCTGCAACGCTGGGCGCACCACCTCGCGCGCCTGCTGGCGCGGCGCGGACACCGCGTCACCCTCGTCGGCGTCACCCGGGCCTCCGAGCCGCACGACTACGAGCCGGACGGCTCATACGCCGTCGTCACCCTGCACGAGCAGTGGCGGCCGCCGGCGCTGCCGTGGCGGCCGCGGTCGCTGCGCCAGCGGTTCGACATCGCCGCCTACTGGCGCGACCTGTGGCGGACGAGGACCCTGCGGCAGGGGGCCGAGCGCCTGTCGGAGCTGTTCGCGGGCGCGCGCCCCGGCGGCGTGGTCATCGCGGCGCAGGTGTGGGCGATGGAGTGGGTGCGCGCGGCCGACACCACGGGGCTGAAGGTCATCGGGATGACGCACGAGTCGTACGAGGCGACGCGCCGCTCGTCCCGCTACGCCCGCGTCAAGGAGCTCTACGCCGACTGCGACCGGATGCTGGCGCTCACCGCCGAGGACGCCGACGCCTGGGCCCGCGACGGCATGACCAACGCCGGGCACATGCCCAATCCGCTGCACGTCGCGCCGCGCCGCCTGTCCACGCTGGACGCCCCGATCGTCGCCTCCGTGGGGCGGCTGGCGACCGAGAAGGGCGTGGACCTGCTGCTCGAGGCGTGGGCGCGGGTCGCCTCCCGGCAGCCGGGCTGGCTGCTGCGCGTGTACGGGGCCGGCCCGCAGGAGGACGAGCTGCGCCGCCAGGCCGCGTCGCTGCCCGAGATCGCCACGTCGGTGGAGTTCCGCGGCGTCGTCGCCGACGTCGAGACCGCGCTGGCCGACTCGTCGATCTTCGTGCTGCCGTCCCGGGCCGAGGGGTTCCCCATGTCGGTGCTGGAGGCGATGGCCTACGGCCTGCCGACCGTGGCCTTCGACTGCGCCCCCGGCGTCCGCGCCCTCGTCGCCGACGGACGGGACGGCCTGCTGGTGCCGCCGGGCGACACCGCCGCCCTCGCGGCCGCCCTGGAACGGCTCATCGAGGACGACGCCCTGCGCCGGGCCATGGGGGCGCGGGCCCGCGCGTCGGTCGCCCGCTACCGCCCCGACGTCGTGCTCGACCGGTGGGAGAGGCTGTTCGCCTGCCTGCACCGGGGCGAGTCGGCCGTGTCGGAGCCGATGGCGGATGAAACTATTTCTGATCGCAGATTTGGACGTCCGTGGCCCTCCAGCCGACGATCTACTACCGCGATACCTGCCGCTGGGGCAGTGGAGGACGATTCTTGAGTCGGGCTTTATGAAACCCGCCGCCGTCCCCGATTACGGTTTATGGACGATGCCGACAGTTGTTGTGGTTCGTCCTATATTCCGGTGTTGTGGAGTTCGCGGAGGTGGGCCGCAAGCGGGTCCCCGATGACCGGCCGGTGCCGAAGGGCGGCGACGGGCGGGCCGGGACCGACGCCGAGCGGGTCGACGCAGCCGCCGGGCGGACGAGCGGGTCCGCCGGGCCCGCCGTCGTGAGCGCCTCCACGGGCAACGGCCCCGCCTCGGCGCGCGAGCCCGCGAAGAAGACCGACGCCGCATCCTCCGCCCCAGAGCGGCCTTCGGGCGACGACGCGCGGCGGCGCGGCGGCGATACGCCGACGGACGCCGAGGCGGCGAAGGCCAAGCCCGCCGAGCACGCACGGGGCGCCGAGCCGGCCGGGCCGTCCGGCGAGGACAAGGGCGCCGCGCCCGAGCGGACGCGCGAGCGGCCCGGCGGCGAGAGCGGCGCGTCCGGGCGTCGGCGGCTGCCGCCCCTGCAGGGCGTGCGGGACGCCGCCCGGCGCCGCGCGGTGATCGCCGAGGCGCGCGTGGTGCTGGCCGACCGGTTGGGCTGCCAGCCGGGCGAGGCCCTGCAGCACCTGATCTGGCTGGCCCGCGACCTGGACATGGACCTGGAGGAGACGGCCGCGCTGCTGGTCGAAGACCGCTCGGCGGCCTGGGAGGCGAGCGCCGACCCCTACGCCGTCGTCCGCGAGAGCGCCCTGCGCGCGCGCCATCGCGGCACCCCGCAGGGGGACGATCCGCTGGCGGTCGTCGAGGAGCTGCTCGGACGGCCGATCACCGAGGACGCCGAGGCGGACGCCGAGCTTTTGGCCCGCACCCCGGACGACCCGGTGGCGCGGGCGATCCTGGACGTGTCGCTCGCGTCGGCGAGCTGGCTGGTGCCGGTCCGTTCGGCCGACGGCCGCGTGGTCGACTTCGTCCACGCCGAGCTCAACGAGCACGCCAAGGACGCGTTCGGCCGCGGCGTCCGGCAGCTGCGGGGCCGCCGGCTGCTGCGCGCCAACCCCGGCATGGTGCTCAGCGGGCTGTTCGCCGCGTTCGTCGACGTCCTGGAGACGGGACGGCCGTTCGCCCGCGGTCCCTTCAGCTACTCCACCAGCCACAACGGCATGCCGCGCACCGTGCGGCTCAGCATCCGGTGCGTGCGCGTCCCCACCGGCGTGTGCATGGTCTGGCACCACCACGACCAGGAGGAGCGCACGGCCCGGCGCCTGGAGCAGGCCGAACGGCTGGCGCGCATCGGGTTCGCCGAGTGGAACGTGGCGACGGGGGAGCAGGACTGGTCCCCGCAGATGCTGGCCAACTACGGGCGCACCGAGAAGGACGGCCCGGTGACGCTGGGCGAGATGGCGAAGGTCGTGGTGCCCGAGGACCTGCCCGTCGCCGAGGACGCCCTGCACACCGTGCTGGACCGGCGCGAGTCCGTCCAGTTCGAGCACCGCATCCGCACGCCGGACGGGGAGCGGCGGCACCTGTGGCTGTACGCCGAGCCCGTCCTGGACTCCGCGGGCCTGCTCACCGGCGTTCGGGCGCTGACCCAGGACATCAGCCACCGCCGGTCCCTGGAGGGCGCGCTCGCCGAGACCCGCCGCGACCTGCTGCGCCTGCAGGGCCAGTCGGCCCGGGAACGGCAGGTGGCGCTGGCGCTGCGCCGCGCGATCCTGCCGCCCGACCTGGTGCTGGACGGCGCGAAGGGGATCAAGGCCGCGGTCCGCAGCATCCCGGCCGAGAACACCGCGCGCATCGGCGGCGACTGGCACGTGACGCGGGTGCTGCCGGACGGGCGCGCGCTGTTCGCCGTCGGGGACTGCAGCGGGCACGGCCTGGCCGCCACCGCCGACATGGCGCGCATGCGGCACGGACTGCTGAGCCTCGCCTACACCGGCGAGCCCGCCGGGCGCCTCATGGGCTGGCTGAACGACCTGGCCACCGACCTGGAGCCGACCGCGACCGGCACCGCCGTGATCGCCCACTTCGAGCCGGAGACCCGCCGCATGAAGTGGAGCACCGCCGGCCATCCGCCGCCGCTGCTGGTGCGCGACGGGCGCGCCCGGCCGCTGGACGAGACGCCCGACCCGCTGCTCGGCGCCTTCCCGCGGCTGACGTACCGCACGATCACCACGGAGCTGCAGTCGGGGGACGTGGTCGTCCTGTACACCGACGGCCTGGTGGAGCGCCGCGACAGCGACCTGGACGAGCAGATCGACCGGCTGGCCCGGATCGTCGAGAAGCACGACTGCGAACCGGACCAGCTGCTGGACCTGGTCCTGACCCGCATGGGCTTCGACCCGTTCGCCGACGACACCACGCTCTTCATCGTCCGCGTCGAGTAGCGCCCGCGGCGCGGCCGCCGCAGCGGGCGGGCGATCCGACCGTGGACGCGTCGTTCGCGACCCATTCTTTCTAACAACTGTTTGGTAGAGTTCAGGGTGTGTTGAGTCGGCACGGGACGGGCCGGGCGTCCGGGCGGGAGAGCGCGGCGGACCGCGCCTTCCGCGCCGAGGTCCGCGACTGGCTGGAGACCAACCTGACCGGCGAGTTCGCCGACGCCCGGGGCCTGGGCGGCCCCGGCCGCGAGCACGAGGCCTTCGACGTCCGGCTGGCCTGGGAGCGGCACATGGCCGCCGCCGGCTGGACGTGCCTGGGCTGGCCCGTCGAGTACGGCGGGCGCGGCGCCACCGTCGCCCAGCAGGTGATCTTCCACGAGGAGTACGCGCTGGCCCGCGCGCCCGCCCGCGTCGGCCACATCGGGGAGAACCTGCTCGGCCCGACGATCATCGCGTTCGGCACCGACGCGCAGCGCGCCCGGTTCCTGCCGCCGATCGCCGCCGCCGAGGAGCTGTGGTGCCAGGGGTACTCCGAGCCGAACGCCGGATCCGACCTGGCGGGCGTGCGGACCCGCGCCGAGCTGGTGGACGGCGAGTGGCGCGTCACCGGGCAGAAGGTGTGGACGTCGCTGGCCGCCGAGGCGGACTGGTGCTTCGCGCTCTGCCGCACCGAGCCGGGGTCCGCGCGGCACGCCGGGCTGTCGTACCTGCTGGTCCCCATGCGCCAGGACGGCGTGGAGGTCCGCCCGATCGTGCAGATGACCGGCACCTCGGAGTTCAACGAGGTGTTCTTCGACGGCGCCCGCACCGACGCCGCCAACATCGTCGGCGCGCCCGGCGACGGATGGCGGATCGCGATGGCCACGCTCGGGTTCGAACGCGGCGTCGCCACGCTCGGCCAGCAGGTCGGGTTCCGCCGCGAACTGGAGGGCGTCGTCGAGCTGGCCCGCCGCACCGGCGCCGTCGACGACCCGCTGCTGCGCGACCGGCTCGTCCGCGCCTGGATGGGCCTGGAGATCATGCGGCTGAACGCGGTGCGCACCATGGCGGGCGTCGCCGGGGACCTCGCCCGACCGCCCGGCTCCGGCCGGGCGCCCGACGCCCCCGGCCCGGAGTCGTCCATCTCCAAGCTGGTGTGGGCGACGTGGCATCGCGAACTGGGGGAGCTGGCCATGGACGTCCTCGGCGCCGCGGGGCTGGTCGCCGACGCCGAACCCTACGAGCTCAACGAGTGGCAGCGGCTGTTCCTGTTCTCCCGCGCCGACACCATCTACGCCGGATCCAACGAGATCCAGCGCAACATCATCGCCGAGCGCGTCCTCGGCCTGCCGCGCGAACCGAAGGGGACCGCATGAGGACGACCCCGCCGTACGTGCCGGGACACGGGCTGCTGGGCGACCGCGTCGTGGTGGTCACGGCGGCGGCCGGGGCGGGCATCGGCGGCGCGACCGCGCGGCGCTGCCTGGAAGAGGGCGCCTTCGTCGTCGTCTCCGACGCCCACGACCGGCGCCTGGCCGAGTCGCACGCCGCGCTGCAAAAGGAGTTCGGCGCCGACCGCGTGGCCGCGCACCGCTGCGACGTCACGTCCGAGACCGAGGTCCAGGCGCTGTACGCGGCCGCCGTCGAACGGTTCGGACGCGTCGACGTCGCCGTCAACAACGCCGGGCTCGGCGGCACCGCCGAGCTGGCCGACATGACCGACGAGCAGTGGAACCGGGTCGTGGACGTCACGCTGGGCGGCACCATGCGCTGCACCCGCGCCGCCCTGCGGATCATGCGGGAGCGCGGGTCGGGCGTCATCGTCAACAACGCGTCGGTGATCGGGTGGCGGGCGCAGCGCGGCCAGGCGCACTACGCCGCCGCCAAGGCGGGGGTCATGGCGCTCACGCGGTGCGCCGCGCTCGAGGCCGCCGAGTACGGCGTCCGCGTCAACGCCGTGTCGCCGTCGCTGGCGATCCACCCCCACCTGGCGAAGGTGACGACGCCGGAGCTGCTGGAGGAGCTGACGCGCAGGGAGGCGTTCGGCCGCTCCGCCGAACCCTGGGAGGTGGCCAACGTTATCGTCTTCCTGGCCAGCGACTACTCGTCCTACATGACGGGCGAGGTGGTCTCCGTCTCCAGCCAGCACCCGTAGGAGTGGTCCTTTCATGAGCCCACGACGGCGCGACACCGAGGGCACCGCGGCGGCCCGCGCGGAGCGGCGCGCCGAGCTGCTCGCCACCGCCGCCGAAGTGTTCGCCTCCCAGGGCTACGCCGCCACCACCGTCCGGCAGATCGCCGACGCGGCCGGCATCCTCGGCGGCAGCCTCTACTACCACTTCGACTCCAAGGAGTCGATGGTCGACGAGATCCTGTCGACGTTCCTCAACGAGATGTGGGCCGCCTACGACCGCGTGCTGGCCGCCGGGCTCGGCGCGCGCGAGACCCTGGAGGCGATCGTCGTCGAGTCGTTCCGCTCGATCGACCGGCACCGGGCGGCCGTGGTCATCTACCAGAACGAGTCCCGGTATCTGGCCGCCGCCAGCGAACGCTTCGGCTACCTGCTCGACTCGCACCGCCGCTTCAAGGAGATGTGGATGTCGCTGCTGGAGCGGGGCGTGCGGGAGGGGGCGTTCCGCGGCGACCTCGACCTGCCGCTGGTCTACCGGTTCATCCGCGACACCGTGTGGCTGGCGGCGGGCTGGTACCGGCGCGACGGGCGGCTGGCGGCCGACGACATCGCCAAGCAGTACCTGGCCATGGTCCTGGAGGGCATCCAGGCGGACTGAGCGAGGAGGCCCGAGGTGGCCGAGGCATTCATCGTGGAGGCGGTCCGCGCCCCCGTCGGCAGGCGCGCCGGCGGACTGGCCGCGGTGCACCCCGCCGACCTGGGCGCGCACGTGCTGGCGGCGCTGATGGACCGGGCGGACGCCGACCCCGCCGCGGTCGACGACGTGATCTTCGGGTGCGTGGACGCCGTCGGCCCGCAGGCCGGCGACATCGCCCGCACCTGCTGGCTGGCGGCCGGGCTGCCCGAGGAGGTCCCCGGCGTGACCGTCGACCGGCAGTGCGGCTCGTCCCAGCAGGCGGTGCACTTCGCCGCGCAGGCCGTGCTGTCGGGCACCGCCGACCTGGTGGTGGCGGGCGGCGTGCAGAACATGTCGCAGATCCCCATCGCGTACGCGATGTCCGCCGCCGAGCCCCTCGGCTTCGACTCCGGCCCGTTCGCCGGGTCGACGGGCTGGACCCTCCGGTACGGCGACGCGGAGGTCTCGCAGTTCGCCGGCGCGGAGATGATCGCCCGTGACTGGGACCTCTCCCGCGAGGAGATGGAGGCCTACGCCTACGAGTCGCACCGGCGCGCGATCCGCGCGATCGACGAGGGGCGGTTCGAGCGCGAGATCGTCCCGTACGAGGGCGTCGCGGCCGACGAGGGCCCGCGCCGCGACACCTCCCCGGAGAAGATGGCGGCCCTGCCGCCGCTGCGGGACGGCGGCCGGCTCACCGCCGCGCTGGCCGCGCAGATCTCCGACGGCGCCGCGGCGCTGCTCGTGGCGTCCGAGCGGGCGGTGCGCGACCACGGCCTCACGCCGCGCGCCCGCGTCCACCACGTCTCCGCCCGCGGCGAGGACCCGATCCGCATGCTGTCCGCGCCGATCCCCGCGACCGCGCACGCACTGCGCCGCACCGGGATGACGATCGACGACATGGACGTCGTCGAGATCAACGAGGCGTTCGCGTCGGTCGTGCTGGCCTGGCTCAAGGAGACCGGCGCCGACCCGGCCCGCACCAACCCCAACGGCGGCGCCATCGCGCTCGGCCACCCGCTCGGCGCCACCGGCGCCGTCCTGATGACCAAGCTGCTGCACGAGCTGGAGCGCACCGGCGGCCGCTACGGGCTGCAGACCATGTGCGAGGGCGGCGGCCAGGCCAACGTCACGATCATCGAACGGATCTGAACCGTCCGGTGCGCGTGCCGCGGCGGCCGCCGCGCCGCACGAAGCCGCACGCCCGGCGGGCCGCGGGCCGCCGAGGCTCCGGCCCGCCGGAGCGGCCCTGCCGGCCGTGGCGCGAGGCGCCGCTCAGCCCTGCGGCGGGATGCCGTTGGCCGGGGCCTCGGGCTGCCCGCCCGTGTACGGGCGGATCGGCCCGTCACCGGCGTCGGTCGTCAGCGGCTGCCCTTGCAGCACGACCGTGTCGCCCTTGATGACGCCGATCTGCGCTCCGATGTATCCGGCGTGCGATTGCTTGCTGTAGGCGAACGGCACCAGCCCCGGTCCGCGGAACTGGGACTTCTCCAGCGCCTCGATCAGGCTCTTGCGGGTGGGGTTGGGCCCGGCGGCCTGGAGCGCCTGCACGAAGGTGTAGGCGACGGACATGCCGTAGATGATGTTGCCGTTGAACGGCAGCTGCGGGATGTACTGCTGGTGGATCTTGCGGAACAGGCGGATCCAGCTGTCGTCGCTGCCGGGCGCCGACAGGTACGCGTCGGTGATGATCCCCTGGATCAGGGGGCTCCCCTTCACCTTCGTCCCGCCGCGCTTGGCGTAGCTCTCCAGCAGCCCGGTCAGGGTGACGGGGTCGGACCCGACGTTGCTGACCACCAGTTGGGGGGAGTAGCCGAGCTTGAGCGCCGCCAGCCGGAACAGCGCGGTGTAGGTGGGAATGGTGAACAGCACCACCACGTCCGCCTTGGACTGCGCGATCGCCTGGACCTGGGCGCTGACGTCGGTGCCGCCCGGCTGGTAGGACTGGCGGGTGACGACCTGGCTCGCCGGGATGTACTTGTCCAGGCCCTTCACGCCGTCCTGGCCGAAGTCGTCGTTCTGGTAGAAGTAGGCGATCTTCTTGCCGGGGAACGCGCGCCGCACGTGCTCGCCGAGGATCTTGCCTTCGCGCACGTAGTCGACCTGCCAGCCGAACGTGTAGGGGTGCTTGTCCGGCTGGTCCCAGCAGCCGCAGCCGGACGCGACGAACAGGTCGGGCACGCGCTGGGCGTTGAGGTAGCCGACCACCTTCGAGTGGGTCGGCGTGCCCAGCCCGTTGAAGATCGCGAAGACCTTGTCCTGCAGGACGAGCTTCTGCACCACGCCGACGGTCTGCGTGGGGTTGTAGACGTCGTCGACGTACTTGTAGACGATCTTGCGTCCGTGGATGCCGCCGTTGGCGTTGACGTAGTCGAAGAACGCCTTGGACGCGGCGGAGTTGGCGCTGTACCCGGGCGCGGCGGGCCCGGTGAGGGGCTGGTGGCTGCCGATGGTCACGGTGGTGGCGGTGACCCCGGGCGCCGAGGCGCGGTCGCCTCCGCCGCCGTCCCCGGAACCGCACGCGGCCGTGGCGGAGGCCGCGAGCGCGAGTGCGGTGAGCGCGGCGGTGGCCCGCGCGAGACGAGGTCGCTTCATGCGTTCCTCCCGGTGAGGGTAAGGGTGGGCCCCCGATGGATGAGCGTCAGCTGTCGCCGCCGTGCACGGCGGTGTCACGCGCGGCGGTGTCATGCGGTGCCGCCTCCTCGTGCGCCGCGTCGTCCCTGGGAGAACGGCGGCGAGCCAGAGCCGTTCGGGCGGCGCGCAGCCCGCCTTGGATGCCGCGCGGGAAGACCAGCGTGACCACGATGAGCACCAGCCCGTAGAGGGCGAGCGGCAGGTTGGAGGCGATGTTGTGCGACAGGTCGGCCGACTGCGCCAGGTCCGACGCCCAGGCGGGCACGAACACCAGGACCAGCGCGCCCCACACCGCCCCCGCCAGGCTGCCCAGGCCGCCGATGATGATCGCCGCGATGAGCTGCAGCGACAGGGCGAGCGGGAACGCGCCCGGCGCGGCCAGCGTGGTCGCCACCGCCAGCAGGCCCCCGGCCAGGCCCGCGCAGGCCGCCGACACGACCGTGGCGATGATCCGGACGCGGGCGACGCGCACCCCGTGCAGGGCCGCGGCGATCTCGTCGTCGCGGGTGGCGCGCAGGGTCCGGCCGAAGCGGCCGCGGACCAGATTGGCCAGCAGGAACAGCGTCAGCACCGCGCCCAGGCAGGCGATCCACGCCTGCCAGCGCTCCACCGGGAAGGTCTCGCCGAGCGCCGCCGGAGGCACGGGCGGTGTCACTGACAGCCCGTTCTGCCCGCCGAGCAGGTCCAGGAGAGGCTCGTAGTTGGCCAGCCCCGGCAGGCCGACCGCGAACGCCAGCGTCGCCCCGGCCAGGTACGGGCCGTGCAGCCGCGCCGCGACCGCGCCGACGGCGGTGCCCGCCGCGGCCGTCACGACGACGGCGGCGGCCAGCACGGCGGCCAGCGGCCAAGACCGGTGGTTCAGCAGCAGCGCGGTCGTGTACGCGCCCACCGCCATGAACGCGCCGTGCCCGAGCGAGATCTGCCCGCCCAGCCCGGTCAGCACCGTCAGCCCCGCGACGGCGCACGTCAGATAGGCGGCCTGCGCGATCTGCAGGTCCCGGTAGGGGCTCACCGCACTGGTCAGCGCGTACAGCGCGACGAGAGCGGCGGCGGCGCCCAGCGCGTGCCGCACCAGCCGGTACCGGCCGAGCGCGAGCCGCGCCCGCTCCGCGGCCCGCGCCGGAGCGGCGGCCTGCCTGGTCGTTCCGATCACACCCGCCTCCCGGTGGTCGCGCCGAACAGCCCGTTCGGCCGGACGAGCAGCACCGCGATCAGCGCCGCCAGCGCCCCCAGCGTGACCAGGTCGGAGCTGAGGTAGCCGGACACGTAGCTGAGCGCGCAGCCCAGCAGCAGGCCGCCGACGACCGCGCCGACCGGGCTGTCCAGGCCGCCGATCACGGCCGCGGTGAAGCCGAACACCAGCACCGCGTCGAACTGCGTCGGCCCCACGAACACCGACGGGGCGATCAGCACGCCGGCCAGCGAGCCGACCAGCGCGGCCAGCGCCCAGCCGAGGGTGAGCATCCGGCCGACCCGCACGCCGAGCAGCCGCGCGATCTCCGGCGCGAACGCCGCCGCCCGCAGCCGCAGCCCCAGGTCGGTGCGCACGAACAGCACCGTCAGCGCGATCATGACCGCGCCGACCGCGCCGATGACGAACAGGTCGTTGGGCGACAGCAGCAGCCGCGTGCCGCCGACCGACAGGCCGCGGATGCCGAACGCCGGGGGATAGGAGTGCGGCGTGTCGCCCCAGACCATCCCGGCGCCCGCCTGCAGCAGCACGAACAGCCCGAGAGTGACGATCACGGCGTTGAGCGGCGGCTTGTCCTCCACCGGGCGGATCACCACCCGTTCGATCACCGCGCCCAGCACCAGCCCGGACGCCAGCGCCGCCGCCAGCGCGACCCAGTACGAGCCGCCGGCGTCGACGACCGTCCAGGCCAGGAACGTGGTGACCATGAGCATGCCGCCCTGCGCGAAGTTGACGATCCGGGTGGACCGCCAGATCAGCACCAGCGCCAGCGCGACCGTGGCGAACACCATGCCGGAGGTGATCCCGGCCAGCGTGAGGTTGACGAAGCGGACCATGGCGGCAGACCCCCTAGAAGCCCAGATAGGCGTGCCGGAGGCGGTCGTCGGCGGCGAGCGCGGCGGCCTCGCCCGCGACCGCGACGGACCCGAGGCTGAGCACGAGCGCGCGGTCGGCGACCGACAGCGCGCTGCGCGCGTTCTGCTCCACGAGCAGCACGGTCAGGCCGGTGTCGTCGCACAGCCGCCGCAGCACCGCCATGATCTGCGCGACCACCCGCGGGGCCAGGCCCAGCGACGGCTCGTCCACCAGCAGCAGCCGCGGCTCGGCGACCAGCGCCCGGCCGAGCGCCAGCATCTGCCGCTCCCCGCCCGACAGGGCGGCGGCGGCGCGGGCGCGGCGGTCGGCCAGCGGCGGGAACAGCTCGTAGACGGCGGCGATCCGGCGGGCCAGGTCGCCGCGCCGCCACCGCCACAGCCCGCCCAGCCGCAGGTTCTCCTCGACGGTCAGCTCGGTGATGACGCCGCCGGACTGCGGCACGTGCGCCACGCCCAGCCGGACGATCTCCTCCGCCGGCAGCCGGGTCAGGTCGCGGCCGTCCAGCGCGGCCGTGCCCGAACGGGGCCGCAGCAGACCCGAGATGGTGCGCAACAGGGTCGTCTTGCCCGCGCCGTTCGCGCCGAGCACCGCCGTCAGCGCGCCGTCGGGGACCGACAGGCTCACCCCGTCCAGCGCCGGCTCGGCCCCGTAGGCGACGACCAGATCCTTCACCTCAAGCACCCGGAACCTCCGACGCGCTCTGCCGCGTCCCGCCCGCCTCGGCGTCCGCGTCGCGGACCTCCTCGCCCAGATAGGCGGCGACCACGGCGGGGTCGTCGCGGACCTCGGCGGGCGTGCCGTGCGCGATGACCTTGCCGAAGTCGAGCACCAGCACCCGGTCGCACACGTCCATGACCAGGTCCATGTGGTGCTCGACCAGGACCACGGCCAGGTCGTCGCGCAGCCCGCGGATCAGCTCGGCCAGCTCGGCGATCTCCCCGGCCGACAGCCCCGCGGCGGGCTCGTCGAGCAGCAGCAGGTCCGGGTCGCCGACCAGGGCCCGGGCCAGCGCCACCCGCTTGCACACGCCGTACGACAGCTCGCCCGGCAGCCGGTCGGCGACCTCGGCGACGCCGAGGCTCTCCAGCCGCGCCAGGGCGCGCTCGCGCAGCGCGCGCTCGTCGCGGTCGGCCCGCGGCAGCGCCAGCAGGTCGGCGAGGAAACCGGCGCGGGCGTGCCGGTCGGCGCCCACCATCACGTTCTCCAGAACGGTGAGGCCGGGGAACAGGCCCACGCCCTGCAGCGTGCGGGCGATGCCGAGGCGGGCCAGGTCGTGCGGGCGGTGCCGGGACAGGACGCGGCCGCGCCAGCGCAGCTCGCCGGCCTGCGGACGGACGAAGCCGCAGACGACGTTGAACAGGGTCGTCTTGCCCGCGCCGTTGGGGCCGATCACGCCGGTGACGCGGCCGGGCGGGACGGACAGGGACACCGCGTCGAGGGCGACGAGCCCGCCGAAGCGGACGGTCACGTCGCGCAGGCGGAGCAAGTCGGGGTCGGCGGGGTCGGTGGCGAGCGACTCTTCGGACATGGCGGCCCCACTCCGAGTGGCGAATGCGAGCCCGGAAATAATGCGGAAAATGCATACCGACCGGTCGGTCTCAGCAGAGTATGATCAGAGCAAGGCCTCGTCAATAGCCGTTTCGGCGTCGGGACGCGGGCGTCCGGGTGCCGGGACGTGCGTCGGGCGCCGGTACGCTGAACGCGGATCACGAGCGGAGGCCGCCTCCCGCGCCGGGAGCCGGCCTCGGGACAGGGGAGGGTCATGACGCAGCGGCTGGCGGGAGACGCCTCGGCCGGCGCGTCCATCCCGGACCGCCTGCTGGCCGTGGCGACGCGCCTGTTCGCGGAGAAAGGCTACGAGAGCACCTCGGTCCAGGAGATCGTGGCCGCCGCGGGCGTCACCAAGGGCGCCATGTACCACTACTTCGGCGCCAAGGACGATCTGCTCTACGAGATCTACCACCGGCTCCTCGGGCTGCAGACGCGGCGCCTGCGCGAGTTCGCCGGCGGCCCCGGCACGGTGGAGGAGCGGTTGCGCGCGGCCGCGGTCGACGTG
This sequence comes from Actinomadura viridilutea, assembly GCA_003001795.1. Taxonomy (GTDB): domain Bacteria; phylum Actinomycetota; class Actinomycetes; order Streptosporangiales; family Streptosporangiaceae; genus Spirillospora; species Spirillospora viridilutea. Next base: position 44,255 of record PVNI01000018.1, read on the forward strand.
CTGGCCACCAGCTTCCAGTACCTGGACGAGTTCACCGTCTTCTTCCGCTCCATGCACATGCTGCCCAAGGAGCGCCGCCGCGCCGTGCGGGCCGAGCGGCGCCGCTACCACGAGGAGTTCCGCGCCCTGGTGGAGGAGGGGCAGCGCGAGGGCGTCTTCCGCGCCGACGTGCCGGCCGACCTGTCGGTGCACTTCTTCTTCGGCGCCGTCCACCAGATCGCCACGTGGTACCGCGCGGACGGGCCGCTGGACGCGCAGAAGATCAGCGAGTACTACGTCGAGCTGTTCCTCAACGGCCTGCGCGGCGGCCCCGGCTCCGCGGCGGCGCCCGTGCCCGCGGCGCCGGCCGAAGCCGCCGCCGCGCCCGGCCGCCCCGCCCAGGACGGCCGGAACGCGGACGGCGCCACGGCCTGAGGCTTGCGCGGGTCGCGGCCCGGCCTCAGCTCCGCGCGGGCCGCTCCACCCGCTCCACCTGGAGGGCGTTCTCACGGAACCAGGCCCGCAGCGGCTTCTTGTCGAACTTGCCGACGGTGGTCTTGGGGATCTCGTCGAGGAACGTCCAGTTCTCCGGGACCTGCCAGCGCGCCACCTTGCCGTCGAGGAAGGCCGCCAGCTCCTCGGCCGTGACGGCGCTGCCGGGCCGCCGCACCACGCACGCCAGCGGACGCTCGTCCCACTTCGGGTCCGGCACGCCGATCACGGCGGCCTCCAGCACGCCCGGATGCGCCATCAGGTGGTTCTCCAGCTCCACCGAGGAGATCCATTCGCCGCCGGACTTGATGACGTCCTTGGCCCGGTCGGTGATCTGGAAGAACCCGCGCTCGTCGATCGTGCCGATGTCGCCGGTGCGCAGCCACCCGTCGTGGAACTTCTCCGGCGCCGGGTCCCGGTGGTAGGCGCCGGTGATCCACGGCCCGCGGACCTCGATCTCGCCGACGGACGCGCCGTCCCACGGCAGCTCGCGTCCGGCGTCGTCGACGATGCGCATCTCCACGCCGGCGGTGATCCGGCCGGACTTCATCCGCCAGTCCACGTCCTCGGGCGTGCCGGGCTCCACCCCGGGCGGCGGGAACGCCATGCCGCCGAGCGGGCTGGTCTCGGTCATGCCCCAGCCCTGGATGATCCGCAGCCCGTACCGCTCCTCGAAGCGCTCCAGCATGGCGCGCGGCGCGGCCGCGCCGCCGGAGGTGCCGGCGCGCAGCGACGACAGGTCGATCTCGTGCGCGGCGCCGTACTCCAGGATGCCGTTCCAGATCGTGGGGACCGCGGACGCCACGGTGCTGCGCTCGGACGCGATGAACCGGGTGAGGTGCTCGGGCTGCAGGAACGGCCCGGGCATGTGCAGGGACGCCCCCGACAGCATCGCCCCGTACGGCAGCCCCCAGGCGTTCACGTGGAACATCGGAACGATCGTCAGGACCCGGTCGGCCTCGGTGATGCCGACCAGCGACGCCGACTGCACCGCCATGGCGTGCAGGAACGTCGACCGGTGCGAGTACACCACGCCCTTCGGGTCGCCGGTGGTGCCGCTGGTGTAGCACATGGACGCGGCCGCGCGCTCGTCGATCTGCGGCCAGGCGAAGCCGGGGTCCTCGGCGGCCAGCAGGTCCCGGTAGCGCAGCACGCGGGCGTTGCGTCCCCCGTCCCGCAGCGCCTTCTCCAGCGGTTCGGCGTCGCCGTCGCCCACCACGATGTAGGACTCCACGCTGTGCACCCGCCCGGCCACGCGCGCCAGCAGCGGCAGGAGGCTGTCGTCGACGAGAACCACCCGGTCCTCGGCGTGGTCGATGATGTGCGCGAGCTGGTCCGGGAAGAGCCTGATGTTCAGGGTGTGCAGCACCGCGCCCATGCCGGGCACCCCGAAGTACGCCTCGAGGTGCTCCTGGTGGTTCCAGCAGAAGGTGGCCACCGGGTCGCCGGCCCGCACGCCGAGCCGGGTCAGCGCGGCGGCGAGCCGTCCGGCGTTCTCGGCGATCTGCGCGTAGGTGGCGCGACGCGCGCCCGAACCGGTCCAGGTGACGCACTCGCTCCGCCCGAAGACGCGGGAACCGTGTCGGAGAATCGCGCCGACGGTGAGCGGGAAGTCCTGCATCGTGCTTTGGATCATGCCGTTCTCCCGGGGGTGGGGACGCGTGTGCAGCGGCGGACCATGTGGCGAGGAGCACATACCGACTGGTCGGTTAAACGTTAGGAGCGGCCGTTGCGCGCCGTCAACGGTGCGCCGAGGGTGGTGATGCCGGACCCAGGTTCGGCGGACACTGGCTGAGGTCCGTCACAGCGGGAAGGATCGACGGCGTGATCCCGCGGTGCGGCGACGGGCGGCACGGCGCCGCCCGATGCCAAGCCGTCTCCCTGCACCCGTCTGTCAGGAGGACCTTTGAAGACCCGCACGTTCGCCGGGACGCAGGTCGGCGCCGTCGGCCTCGGCTGCATGGGCATGAGCTGGGCCTACAGCGCCTCCGAGCGCGACGACGACGAGTCGGTCGCGCTGATCCGGGAGGCGCTCGACCTCGGCGTCACGTTCCTGGACACCGCCCAGGTGTACGGGTCCGGGCACAACGAGACCCTGGTCGGCCGCGCGCTGCGCGGGCGCCGCGACGAGGCGGTGCTCGCCACCAAGACGGGCCTGGTCGCCGAGGATCCCGAGCGCATGCGGATGGCGACCCGCGGCACCCCCGAGCACGTGAAGCGCTCGGCCGAGGAGAGCCTGCGGCGGCTGGACACCGACGTCATCGACCTGTACTACCTGCACCGCGTCGACCCGGAGGTGCCGCTGGCCGAGACCTGGGGCGCCATGGCCGAGCTGGTCGCCGAGGGCAAGGTGCGGCACCTGGGCCTGTCGGAGGTGACGGTGGCGCAGGCCGAGGAGGCCCACCGCATCCACCCGGTCGCCGCGATCCAGTCGGAGCTGTCGCTGTGGACCCGGGACCCGATGGGCGCGCCGGGCGGCATCGTCGGCGGGTTCGTCGGCGGCGCACCGGTGGCGGGCGACGAGGGGCCGGGCGACGTGGTCGGGTGGTGCGCCGCCCACGGCGCGGTGTTCGTGCCGTTCTCACCGCTCGGCCGCGGCTTCCTCACCGGCACGGTGACCGCCGCCGACTTCGAGGAGAACGACTACCGGCGGCGCAACGCCCGCTTCCAGGAGGACGCGCTCAAGCAGAACCTGCGCATCGTCGACGTCGTCAAGCGCGTGGCCGAACGGCGCGGCGCCACGCCCGCGCAGGTCGCCATCGCCTGGACGCTGGCGCAGGGCGAGCACGTCATCCCGATCCCCGGCACCAAGAAGCGGCGCTACCTGCGCGAGAACGCCGGCGCCGCCGACCTGGAGCTCACTGAGCAGGACCTGGCCGAACTGGACGACGTCCCGGCCGCCGTCGGCGCCCGCTACTGACCCGCGCCGCGGCGGCGGCGCTCAGCCGACCGAGGCCGAGCGCCGTGCTTCAGCGGCCAAAGCGAGGATGTCGTCGACCGCCCACTGGTCGTAGGCGTGGCGACCGTACTTGACGGCGGCGACGCGGCCGTCCGGGGAGATGAGGAAGTCTGCCGGCAGGCCGAGACGCCCGTTGGGCTGGCGGATGGCGGGGGCGCGGTCGCGTCCGAGGGCGGCCAGGCAGAGCTGGCGGCCGACGGCCACGAGAAGCGGCCCCCACGCGCGCGGGTCGAGCAGCGCGCGTGGGGCGGCCTCCACGCCGAACTCCCGGTAGAGCCGCATGTCGGGGTCGGCGACGAGCGCGAACGGCAGGTCGGCCGCGTACGGGCGCAGCTGCTCGGCGGGGGAGTGGAACACCGCCACCTCGCTGACGCCCGCCGCTTCGATCTCGCCGTGCCGCCGTGCCACCGACCGGAGGTGGAGATTGCAGATCGGGCATCCGGCGAAGCGTCGGAACTGCAGGTGGACGAGCCGTTCCGGGTCGGGAACGGACACCGGCGGGCCGCCGACGGCGGCCAGCGCACGGGCGGGGACCGGCGAGCCGACCGCAAGCCGGGACGCGTTCATGGGGACCTCCACGCGTAGGCGTACAAGATACGCCTACAGGGTAGGCGTATCTTGTACGCTGTCAATACCGGATCCGGCGCGCCCTGGGCCGACGTACGCGTATGCGGTACGCTGCCGGCCGTCATGCCGCGTCCGCGTTCGCTCACTCCCACCCGCATCGCCGAGGCCGCCCTCGCCGTGCTCGACCGCGGCGGCCTGCCCGCGCTCACCATGCGGGCGGTCGCCCAGGAGCTCGGCATGGGCACGATGTCGCTGTACCGGTACGTCGACGACCGCGACGAGCTGGAACGGCTGGTCGTGGATCTGGTGCTCGCCGCCGTCGACACCGACCCGCCGCCCGGCCTCCCCTGGCGGGACCAGGTCGCGGCGCTGGTGCGGCGGGTGCGGGACGCGGTCGCCGCGCATCCCGCCGTCGTCCCCTTGACGCTGACGCACCGGCACCGCTCGCCCGCCCTGATGCGCTGGGGGGAGGCGGTGACGAACGCGCTGGCCGGGGCCGGATTCGACGCACGACGCCGCGTCATCGCGCTGCGGAGCCTGCTCGGCTACCTCATCGGCGCCATCCAGCTCGAACACCTCGGACCGCTGTCGGGGGCGGGCACCGACGCGATCGCCGCCCTGCCGGACGACACCCACCCCCGCCTCGCCGAGACCGCCCGTCACGCACGGGGCGTCACGCCCGAAGAGGAGTTCGACGGAGGGTTGGCCGCGGTCCTCGCCGGAATAGAGGCGACCTTGCGCTGACGTCGGCCGCCGAGCGGGGGCCTGGCCGTTCAGGGCCGGGGGACGAGGCGGGTCTGCTGGGCGGCGATCGCCTCGGCGGCCTCGCGGACGATCCGGTCGATCAGCTCCGCGCACGTCGGCAGGTCGTCGATCACCGCCACGGCCTGTCCGGACGCCATGACCCCCAGATCGGGGCGCCCGTCCACCATGGCGGCCTTGAGCAGCAGCGGCGTGTTCGCGGCCATGAGCACCTGCGCCCACGACAGGTCCCCGCCGCGGCGCATGGCCCGGCCGTCGGCCAGCATCGCCCGCCACGACATGCCGGAGATCTTCTTGAAGCGGGCCGCGTTGCGCACCGCCCGCACCAGGCCGGTGACGCGGCCGGAGCGTTCGAGCCCGTCCACCAGGTCGCTGCGCAGCACCCGGTGCGGCAGCCCGTCGACCCGCCGGGTCACCACGGTCTCGGTGGCGCGCAGGTAGACGCGCTTGACCGCGTCGGGCACCGGGCTGTCGGCGGTCAGCAGGAACCGGGTGCCCATGGCCACGCCCGCCGCGCCGTAGGCGAGCGCGGCGGCCAGGCCGCGCCCGTCGAAGAACCCGCCGGCGGCGATCACGGGGATGTCGACGGCGTCGACCACCTGGGGGAGCAGCAGCGTCGTGGCGAGCGGCCCGGTGTGCCCGCCGCCCTCGCCGCCCTGCACCAGCACCGCGTCCGCGCCCCACGCGGCGACCTTCTCGGCGTGCCGCCGCGCGCCCACGGACGGGATCACCACCACGCCCGCGTCCTTCAGCCGGGCGATCAGCTCGGGCCGCGGCGCCAGGGCGAACGAGGCGACCCGCACCCCCTCCTTGATGATCAGGTCGACGCGCTCGCCCGCGTCGGCGGCGTCCGCCCGCAGGTTGACGCCGAACGGGGCGTCCGTGCGGTCCTTGACCTCCCGGATCGCCTCGGCCAGCCGGGCGGGCGACATGGTCGCCGACGCCAGCACGCCCAGCCCGCCGGCCTCGGCCACCGCCGTGACCAGCCGCGGCCCGGCCACCCAGCCCATCCCCGTCTGCACGACCGGATGCCGGACGCCGGTGAGCCGGGTCAGCGGCGTGTCGAGGACGCGCCCGTCCGCCCGCCCGGTCACGACGGGACCTCGCGGTCGCGCAGGCCCGTCGGATCGAGCACCTCACGGATCAGCCGCAGCTCCGCGGCGTCGGGCGTGCGGGTCTGCGGCACCTCGTCGGGGACGACCAGCTCGAAGCCGGTGTTCGCGACGACCTCCTCGACCGTCACGCCGGGGTGCGTGGACCGCAGGCGCATCCGCCGGTCCGGTGTGTCGAAGTCGAGGACGGCCAGGTCGGTGACGACCGCGCGCAGCTCGAACGCGCCCCGGTCGCCGCCGAGGCCGCTGACGACGTCGACCTTCTCGGTGAACACGCGGGGCGAGTGCCGGGGGATCCAGTAGCTGGTGGTGTTGACGCGCGTGTTGCCGGGCGCGCCGCGCACGCCGAGCAGCTGCCGCGCCGGCCGCTCCCAGGCGCCGATGCAGGAGATGTTGGAGTTGCCGTACCGGTCGATCTGGCTCGCGCCCAGCACCACGTGGCGGCGCCCGTTCAGCACCAGCCACAAGTGGTCGCGGAACGGCAGCCAGCCCTCCACCGCCCCCGCCGGCGCGCCCAGCGGCACCGGCTCGGCGGTCAGGTGCGGCCCGCCGTCGGTGGTGAGAAGGTCCGGTTCGAACGTCATCCGCGCCAGGCGCGCCCCCAGCGCGGGCACCAGGCCGGACACGGCCGCCGCGAGGATCTCCCCGTCTCCGCGGAACAGCTCCGCGCACGCCACCGCGCACACCTCGGCACGCGTCGCCGCGCTCATCGGGACTCCTCCCGCCAGGTGCGGACGGCGTCCTGGTAGGCGGCCTCGTCACCGGACAGGAAGCGGTCGCGGAACGCCCGCCACCGGTCCGGATCGCGCGCCGACTGCGCGTACAGCCTCTGGAACGCCTCGTCGCGACCGCGGTCGGGCTCGCAGGCGGTGAAGTGCGCGCCGTTCGGCGTCTCCACCACGCCCGCCACGTGCATGCGGCTGATCAGCAGCGACTGCACCGGGCCCTCCTTGAGCAGGTCGCCGGTGTCGACCAGGCGTTCGCAGGAGACGTAGGTGCGGCCGGCCGCTTTGGCGAACAGGTCGTCCATGTACGGGTCGGGGCCGAGGTACTGGGCGTTGCCGCGCGCGTCGGCGCGGTTCATGTGGATCAGCGCGACGTCCATCGTCAGCGGCGGCACGGCGACCAGCTCGCCGCCGTCCGCGTACGGGGAGCGCACGGTCTTCAGCTCGGGGTTGACGCGCAGCACGTCCGAGCCCAGGCCCGCCGGGGTCGGCAGGAACGGCAGCCGGTGCGCGGCCGCGTACAGCCCGAACATGAACATGCCCTCGTCGTACTCGGTCAGCGCGATCGCCCCGCTCTCGCGCGCCGCCCGGAAGTGCGGCTCGAGCGGGATCGAGTCGAGCGTGACGAACGGCGCGACCAGCCTGCGCACCTTGCCGTACGCGCACAGCAGCCCCACGTCCGGTCCGCCGCAGGACACCACCGTCAGGTCGGTGACCGGCGACCGGCAGATCGCCCGCACCAGCGCCATCGGCTTGCGGCGCGAGCCCCACCCGCCGATCCCGACCGTCATGCCGCTGTCCAGCGACGCGGCGACCGCGTCCGCCGTCATCACCTTGCTCATCGGCGCTCCTTCGCGGCCCGGTCGCCCCGGACGAAGGCGTCGCGGTGCCGGTCGCCCGCGCCGGTCAGGGCGAGCTCGAAGGTGAAGCCCTGCTCGAACCGGTAGCTGCGGTTGACGTCCACCGGGTCGATGCCGTTCAGCGACTCCTTGGCCCGCCGGATCACGTACCGGTCCTTCGCCGCGATGTCGCGGGCCACGGCCAGCGCCGCGTCGCGCAGCCTCTCCGCCGGGACGACCTCGAGCACGGACCCGTGCCGGTGCAGCTCCTCTGCGGTGACGGTGCGGCACGTGTAGACCATCGCGCGCATCAGGTGCTGCGGGACGAGCCGGGCCAGGTGGGTGGCGGCGCCCAGCGCGCCCCGGTCAACTTCGGGCAGGCCGAAGTAGGCGTCCTCGGAGGCCACGACCACGTCGGCGTTGCCGACCAGCCCGACGCCGCCGCCCAGGCAGAACCCGTGCACCGCCGCCACGACCGGCACCTCGCACTCGTACACCGCCGCGAACGCCGCGTAGCACCCCCGGTTCGCGCCGATCAGCGCGGTGTGCCCCTCGGCGGCCTGCATCTCCTTGAGGTCGACCCCGGCGTTGAAGCCGCGTCCCTCGGCGCGGAGCACCACCGCCCCGACGCGCGGGTCGCGCCCGGCCGCCAGCAGCGCGTCGGCGAGGTCGTGCCAGCCCTGGACGGTGAGCGCGTTGACCGGGGGAGCGGCGACGACGATCTCGGCCACCCCGTCGGGGCGGGTCGTGGTGGAGACTCCCATGGGCTACCTTTCCACCAAACATTTGTTAGAACAGACGGTAGCAGGAAAGCGCCGGGAGGGCCCGATGTCGCTGACGCTGGATCTGAGCGGCCGCCTCGCCGTGGTCACCGGGGGAGTGCGGGGCGTCGGACGCGGCATCACCCGGGCGTTCCTGCGGGCCGGGGCCGACGTGGTCGCCGTCGCCCGGCGCGAGCCTCCCGACCTGCCGTCCGCCGGCGGCCGCACCGCCCGCTTCGTCTCCCTCGACGTGCGCGACCCGGACGCCGTGCAGGAGTTCATGGACGGCCTCGACCGCGTCGACGTGCTGGTCAACAACGCGGGCGGCACCCCGTACCTGCCCCTGGCCGACGGCGACCCCCGCACCCACGCCAAGATCATCGAGTTGAACCTGACCGCCCCGCTGATCTGCGCCCGGGCCGCCGCGGCCCGCATGCGCGCCCGTCCCGGCGGCGGCTCCATCATCATGATCGGCAGCGTCAGCGGGGTGCGGCCGTCGCCCGGCACGGCCGCCTACGGCGCGGCCAAGGCGGGCCTGCACAGCCTGGCGGCCTCGCTCGCCGTCGAATGGGCCCCCGACATCAGGGTGAACGCGCTCGTCCTCGGCATGGTCCGCACCGAGAGCGCCCACCTGCACTACGGCGACGAGGACGGGGTCGCCGCCGTGGCCCGCACCGTCCCGCTGGGCCGCCTCGCCGACCCGTACGGCGACGTCGGCTCCGCCTGCGTGTTCCTCGCCTCCGATCTCGCGGCCTACATCTCCGGATCGGCGCTGCTCGTGCACGGCGGCGGCGAGCGCCCCGCCTTCCTCGACGCCGCCACCGCCAACAAGCCCGGCGCCCCCGACGGCGCCGGCGGCAGCGCCGACAGACACGACAGCGCGGACAGAAACGACAGCGCGGACAGGGAGGACGCCAAGTGATCTGCAAGGACCGCGTCGTGGCCGTCACCGGAGCCGGCCGAGGCCTCGGCCGCGCGCACGCCCTGGAGTTCGCGCGCCAGGGCGCCGCCGTGGTCGTCAACGACCTGGGCGTGGCCCGCGACGGCACCGGCGACCCGGCCGACGGCCCCGCCCGCAAGGTCGCGGAGGAGATCGAGGAGCTCGGCGGGCGGGCCGTGGTCAGCGTCCACGACGTCGCCGCCGAGGACGGCGCCGCCGCGCTGGTCGCCACGGCCCTGGACGCCTTCGGACGTCTGGACGTCCTCGTCAACAACGCCGGGTTCCTGCGCGACCGGATGCTGGTCAACCTCACCGAGGAGGAGTGGGACGCGGTCGTGCGCGTCCACCTCAAGGGCCACTTCCTGCCGCTCAAGCACGCCGCGCGGCATTGGCGCGCCGAGAGCAGGGCGGGTCGCGCCGTGGACGCCCGCGTCATCAACACCTCGTCGGGCGCCGGGCTGCTCGGCAGCGTCGGCCAGGGCAACTACTCCGCCGCCAAGGCCGGGATCGTCGGCCTCACCCTGGTGGCGGCCGCGGAGCTGGCCCGCTACGGCGTCACCGTCAACGCGATCGCCCCGGCCGCCCGCACCCGCATGACCGAGGAGGTCTTCGCGCGGACCATGGCGCCCCCGGCCGACGGCGGGTTCGACGCCATGGCGCCGGAGAACGTCTCGCCCCTGGTGGTCTGGCTCGGCTCGGAGCGGTCCCGAGGCGTCACCGGCCGCGTCTTCGAGGTCGAGGGCGGCCGGATCTGCGTCATGGACGGCTTCCGGCACGGCCCGGCGATCGACAAGGGCGCCCGCTGGGACCCGTGCGAGCTGGACGCCGTCGTCGCCGGCCTGCTGTCCAGCGCGCCCGCGCCCGAGCCGGTCTACGGCGCCTGAACGAGACGGGCTCGTACTGCGCGGACGCATGACCGCAGCCCCGATGCCACCACGGGTATATCGACGTGCGCTCTCGGTGAACCTTACTGTGTCAAGGCGGCGTCCGGTGAACGGGTCCGCGAAGCGAGCCGGATCGGCCGTCGTGGGCCTTGACGCCGAGGAGCGGCCAAGTTTTACCTGATCGAGACCAGCGGTGCGGCCGAGGCGCCCAACGCCCGACCGGGCGGGGCAAGGGGGCAGGTGGCGCTGGAATGCGCGGCGTGTGGATGATGTTGTTAGGCGCTGAGACGGCCGGAAAACCGATCGCCCTGGGCGCGTCGTCCGGCTACGGTGCCAAGGTTGCGGGAACGCCCTGTCCGGCCCCGACCGGCCGCCCGGTCCCGCCGTGTACGCCACTTGTTCGACGGTAATGAGGACGCCCGTGAGATCGCCGCTCGCCGACCTGCGCGCGCGCCTGCCCGAGCTGACGCTGTACGACCGGCACCGGCTGCGCCGCCGCCTCGACGGGGTGCAGAAGCTGCGCGACGAGCGGCGCCGCGAGCGGGTGCTGGCGGAGATCGGCGCCGAGGTCGAGGCCGCCGAGCGGCGGGTGGCGCGGCGCCGCGCCGCCGTCCCGGCGATCACCTATCCGGACGCGCTGCCGGTGACGCAGAAGAAGGACGACATCCTGGCGGCGATCCGCGACCACCAGGTGGTGATCGTGGCGGGGGAGACCGGCTCCGGCAAGACCACCCAGATCCCCAAGATGTGCCTGGAGCTGGGGCGCGGCGTGCTCGGCTCGATCGGGCACACCCAGCCGCGGCGGCTGGCCGCCCGGACCGTGGCCGACCGCATCGCCGAGGAGCTCGGCACCGAACTGGGCCAGACCGTCGGCTACAAGGTGCGGTTCACCGACCGGTCCAGCGACGACACGCTCGTCAAGCTGATGACCGACGGGATCCTGCTCGCCGAGATCCAGACCGACCGGCTGCTGCGCCGCTACGACACGCTGATCATCGACGAGGCGCACGAGCGCAGCCTCAACATCGACTTCCTGCTCGGGTACGTCAAGGAGATCCTGCCCCGGCGGCCCGACCTGAAGGTGGTCATCACCTCGGCGACGATCGACCCGGAGCGCTTCTCCAAGCATTTCGACGACGCGCCGATCGTGGAGGTGTCCGGGCGGACGTACCCGGTCGAGGTGCGCTACCGGCCGATCGTCGACCCGGACGACCCGCACGCCGACCCCGACCGCGACCAGATCCAGGCGATCTGCGACGCGGTGGACGAGCTGTCGCGGGAGGCGCCGGGCGACATCCTGGTCTTCCTCAGCGGCGAACGGGAGATCCGCGACACCGCCGACGCGCTCACCAAGCATCTCAAGGGGCGCAGGGGCCCGCAGACGGAGGTGCTGCCGCTGTACGCGCGCCTGTCGGCCGCCGAGCAGCACCGGGTGTTCCAACCGCACGGCGGACGGCGCATCGTGCTGGCCACCAACGTCGCCGAGACGTCCCTGACCGTGCCCGGCATCAAGTACGTCATCGACACGGGCACCGCCCGCATCTCCCGCTACAGCCACCGCCTCAAGGTGCAGCGGCTGCCGATCGAGCCGATCTCCCAGGCGTCGGCGAACCAGCGCAAGGGCCGCTGCGGGCGCGTGTCGGAAGGCATCTGCATCCGGCTGTACTCGGAGGAGGACTTCGAGTCCCGGCCGGAGTTCACCGAGCCGGAGATCCTGCGCACCAACCTGGCGTCGGTCATCCTGCAGATGACGGCGCTGGGCCTCGGCGACATCGCCGCGTTCCCGTTCGTCGAGCCGCCGGACCGCCGCAACATCAAGGCGGGCATGGACCTGCTGCACGAGCTCGGCGCCATCGACCCCGCCGAGAAGGACCCGCGCAAGCGGCTCACCCCGCTGGGCCGCCGCCTGGCGCAGCTGCCGATCGATCCGCGGCTGGCCCGGATGATCCTTGCGGCCGACGAGGCCGGCTGCGTGCGCGAGGTGCTGGTGATCGCCTCGGCGCTGTCCATCCAGGACCCGCGGGAGCGGCCCGCCGAGCACCAGCAGGCCGCCGACGAGAAGCACCGCCGGTTCGCCGACCCCTCCTCGGACTTCCTCGCCTACCTGAACCTGTGGAACTACCTGCAGGAACGGCAGCGCGAGCTGTCGGGCAGCGCGTTCCGCCGGATGTGCCGCGAGGAGTTCCTGCACTACCTGCGCGTCCGCGAGTGGCAGGACCTGCACGCCCAGCTCAAGCAGGTCGTCAAGGGGATGGGCATCACCCTCAACACCGCCGACGCCGACCCCGACCGCATCCACATGGCGCTGCTGTCGGGCCTGCTGTCGCACATCGGGATGCAGGATCCGGGCCGGTCCGGGCCGAACGGCCGCAAGAAGGACGAGGGCGGGCAGCGGCGGCGCCCGCAGGTCGAATACCTGGGCGCGCGCGGCGCCAAGTTCGCCGTCTTCCCCGGGTCGGCGCTGGCCAAGAAGCCGCCGCGGTGGGTGATGGCCGCCGAGCTGGTGGAGACGTCCCGGCTGTGGGCCCGCGTCAACGCCCGCATCGAGCCGGAGTGGATCGAACCGCTCGCCCAGCACCTGGTCAAACGCAGCTACAGCGAGCCGCACTGGTCCAGGAAGCAGGCCGCGGTCATGGCGTACGAGAAGGTCACCCTGTACGGGGTTCCGATCGTCGCGCAGCGCCGCGTCAACTACGGCCGCATCGACCCGGAGCTGTCGCGCGAGCTGTTCATCCGGCACGCGCTGGTCGAGGGCGACTGGGACACCCGCCACCGGTTCTTCCACGACAACCGGGCGCTGCTGGACGAGGTGGAGGAGCTGGAGCACCGGGCCCGCCGCCGCGACATCCTCGTCGACGACGAGACGCTGTTCGACTTCTACGACCAGCGCATCCCGCGGGACGTGGTGTCGGGCCGGCACTTCGACGCCTGGTGGAAGAAGGCCCGCCGCACCCAGCCGGACCTGCTGAACTTCGAGAAGTCGATGCTCATCAACGAGGGCGCCGACGAGGTCAGCGAGGCCGACTACCCCGACGCCTGGCGGCAGGGGCCGCTGCGGCTGCGGCTGACGTACCAGTTCGAGCCGGGCACCGACGCCGACGGCGTCACCGTGCACATCCCCGTGCAGATCCTCAACCAGGTGCGGCCGGACGGGTTCGAGTGGCAGGTGCCGGGGCTGCGGCACGAGCTGGTGACCGAGCTGATCCGGTCGCTGCCGAAACCGGTGCGGGTCAACTTCGTCCCGGCGCCCGACTTCGCGCGGCGCGTCCTGGAGCGGCTGGCGCCGCGCACCGAGCCGCTGCTGGCCGCGCTGGAGCGCGAGCTGACCGCCATGACCGGCGTGCCGGTCAAACGGGAGGACTGGGACCTGGCGCGCCTGCCCGCCCACCTGCGCATGAACTTCCGCGTGGAGGACGAGCGCGGCCGGGTGCTGGGCGAGCACACCGACCTGGAGGCGTTGAAGCGCAAGCTGCGGGGCACGATGCGCGGCACGCTGGCCAAGGCCGCGTCCACCGAGGGCGTCGAACGCGCCGGGCTGCGCGACTGGACGATCGGGGAGCTGCCGCGCACCTACGAGCGCAGCCAGTCCGGCTACGAGGTCAAGGCGTACCCGGCGCTGACCGACGAGGGCGACAGCGTCGCCGTCCGCATGTACGAGACCGAGGCCGAGCAGCGCCGCGCCATGTGGCTCGGCACGCGCCGCCTCGTGCTGCTCAACTGCACGTCGCCGGTCAAGTCGATCCAGAAGGACCTGTCCAACCAGGCCAAGCTGGCGCTCAGCCACAACCCGCACGGCTCGGTGGCCAGGCTGTTCGACGACTGCGTCACGGCCGCCGCCGACCGCCTCATCGCCGAGGCCGGGGGACCGGCGTGGGACGAGGCGGGCTTTCGCCGCCTGTACGACCACGTGCGCGCCGAGCTGCACGACGCGACCGCCGCGGTCGTGGCGCACGTCGCGCGGATCCTGGCCGAGGCCCACGAGATCGAACGGCGCCTGCGCGGCACGACGAGCCTGACCCTGGTGCCCGCGCTGACCGACGTGCGCGAGCAGCTGGGCAGGCTGATCCGTCCCGGCTTCGTCACCGCGACGGGCTGGCACCGCCTGCCCGACCTGCCGCGCTATCTGCGGGCGCTGCAGATCCGGCTGGACAAGCTGCCGGAGAACCCGGGGCGCGACCGGCAGCTCACCTTCCAGGTCCACCAGGTGGAGCAGGAGTACGAGGCGCTGCTGCACCGGCTGCCGCCCGCGCGGCGCGACGAGGAGGCGGTCCGGCAGATCCGCTGGCTGCTGGAGGAGCTGCGGGTGTCGCTGTTCGCCCAGCAGCTCGGCACGCGCGTGCCGGTGTCGGACAAGCGCATCCGCAAGGCGATGGCGCAGATCGCCGTTTAGCGGTGCTTGTCCGGCCGCGTCGGGACGTGTCAGGACGTGTGTCGATCATCCCGGGTGCCCCACAAGTCACTGCAGTCACGTTGAGTAGGTCGTATCGTTCAATGCATGCCTAAGAGCGATGAGCGCGACAACAGCGGTCCTGGGGGGCAGGCCGTGACCTCCGAAGCCGCTGTCGCAGAGGCCGGCTCCCAGACCGACGAGGGCGCTCCCGCCGCTTCCGAGAGCGCCGCCCCGCAGGACGCCGCCGCGCGCAACGCGGCGGCGACGGGGGACGCCCAGGCGGCGTCGTCCGACGAGACCGCCCGGGCGGTCGAGGCCTCGTCCACGGCCGTGCCCTCAGGCTCCGCGCCCGCGCGCGCCAAGGACGAGGCCGTGGCTCGCGTGGGCGACCCCGTCGCGGTCTGGCCGTGCGCCAACTGCGGCCGTCCGGTGCCGCAGCCGGTGGGGGCCGTGCGCGTCGTCCGCTACTGCCAGGACAACGACGGCGCCTGCGCCCGCGAGGCCCGCGAACGGCGCGAGCGCGGCCGGGACGCGCCCGGCCTGACCGGTCAGGTCGCCGCGACCTGGGAGATGGTGGAGCGCCTGGAGCGGACCGCCGACCTGCTCGCCGAGTCGCTCACCCAGGAGCTGAGCGTGGCGGGGGTGGAGCGGCGCATCGCCGAGGTGCGGGCCGAGGCCGCCCGCGAGCTGGCCGTCGCGCAGAGCGAACGCGACGCGTCCCAGCGGCGGGCCGAGGAGGCCTGGCAGGAGGTGATGGCGGCCCGCAAGCGCGCCGAGAACGCCGAGAAGGAGGCCGCGAAGGCCCGCGAGGACGCCAAGCTGGCCACGTCCAAGCGGGACGCCGCCCAGCAGGCCTGGGAGGAGGCCCACCAGATCGCCCAGCAGGCGGTGTCGGCCAAGCTGGCCGCCGAGAGCGAACGCGACCGCATCGCCGCCCGCGAGACCGAGCTGCTGGCCGCGCTGGAGAACACCCGCGCCGAGCTGGTCGCCCTGCACGCCAAGCTCGCCGAGGCCGAGAGCGCCGTGGAGGCCCAGCGGGCGGAGGCGGCCGCGGCCAAGCAGAGCCTGGAGGACCTGCGCACCGCCATGCGCGACAGCGAGGCCCAGCGGCAGCGGGCCATGCAGGCCGCCGCCAAGGCCGAGGCGGAGCGGGCGGCCGCGCTGCGCGCCCAGTCGGAGGCCGAGGCCGAGGTGGTGCGCGCCAACGCCCGCGCCGAGGAGGCGGTCAAGGAGCGCGACGCCGCGCTCGCCCAGGCCCGGCAGGCCACCGCCGAGCGCGACGAGCTGGCCGCCAAGGTGAACGACCAGGCCATGCAGCTGCGCCAGCTCGCGCAGTCGGTGGCCGACCAGCAGGCCGCGCTCGCCGCGCTGGCCGAGGAGCGCGACGCGGCCCGCGCCGAGGCGGACCGGGCGCGCCGCCAGATCGACCAGCTCACCCAGGGCACCCTCGCGTCCAACTTCGTGCCCGCCCCGCCGCCGCCCGCCACGGGGCACCCGCCGCAGTTCGGCGCGCACCAGCTCTTCGCCGGCGCCTCGCAGCAGTCGCAGCAGAGCGGCGAGCGGCCCGCGGCCCAGACCGGCGGTCAGACCGCGCCTCCGCCGGCGAGCCCGCCCGTGCCCGGCGGCGCCCCGGCGACGTCCAGCGGGCCGCAGAGCACCGTCCGGGCCGACCGCGAGGACCCGCTGTTCACCGGTCCGTGACGCCCGCGCGCTTCGGCCCGTGAACGCACGTGCGCACGCCCGCGGGCCGGAGCGGGAACGGCCGCGCGCAGGGACGCCGTTCGGCGAGCGCGGGCGCGCCGCCGGTCAGGTCAGGACGCCGACGAGCAGTGCTCGGCCGAAGGGCGGGTCTCCGGCGCGTCGCCGCCCGCCGGAGCGGCCGTCTCGGGTTCGGCGGCCGCGGAGGCGGCGGGCGGCGCGAAACGGCTCGGATCGACCTCGATCCAGATCTGCTCGGCGCGGCCGAGCAGGCGGCCGTCCGCCCCGTACAGCGCCGTCGCCGCATGGGTCTTGCGGCCCTCGCGGGTGCGCGCCAGACCCACGACCACGCAGCGCTCGCCGGCGGCCGGGACCCCGGTGACCTGCGCGGTCATCGTGCCCAGCACCGAAGGACGGCCGTGGCCCGGCTCGGCGAACGACCACGCGCCGGGGCAGTCCAGCGCCGCCCACACCAGCTCCGGCCCGGGCTCCTCGGACGGCGTCCACGGCGCCGCCACGGTGCCGTCGGCCACCGGGCCGGGCATCAGTCGCAGCGCGTCGCCGGGCCGGCGGTCGGTGCCGCACACGAAGCAGCGGGGGAACGGGTGGTCGTCGACGCCCAGGTACCCGCGGGCCGCCTCCACGGCGGCCTCGTACGGCACGGCCGGGGCCGGCGGCACCACGATCGCCCCGGCCAGCGCCTCGGCGATCAGCGTCTCGCCGTGCCACAGCCGCGCGCTGAGCCCCCGCTCGTCCTCCACGGTCACGCGCAGCTCGGTGTCGAGCGGCGGCGGACGGCGCAGTGTCACGGTGACCGTGTCGGTGGACAGGCGACCGGCGAGCAGTCCCGCGACATAGCCGCCGTTGCCCGACCCGTCGGGCCCCTGGAACCGCTTCTCTATGATCAACTCGATCCCCCGGAGTCCGCTTTCGCATGAAAACCCCGCCGATCATAGTGAGCCGCGCCGACACTTCCGCACGCAGGGTGACCTGCGGGGTATCGATCACGAACGGCGGTACATCGCGCGAGCGGACGGCGTCCGCCATGGCACGGACCAATTTCCGATAAGCCCGCTCCCCCGGAGGCGGGCGGATTTCTGATGTGTCGTACAGGAGGCCGTCGGCCTCTTCCGTCAGGGCGACGGCGCCCGGCGGCGGTCGCCGCGCGGGGTCACAGGGCGCGGGACGGCTGGGGACGGCCGGGACGTGTGGTGAAGAACACCGACAGCGACCCGGTGAGGCGGGCGCGGACCGTGGCCTCGTCGACCGGGCCGTCCTCGGGCACGGGCGTGTGCTCCAGCGCGCGGGCGATCAGCTGCTCGATGTTGCGGTCGGCGACCAGCACCGAGCAGGTGTCGCAGGCGTACCACGGGTAGAGCATGTTGAGCACGGCCACCGCCGTGTCGTCGTCGGACAGGTCCGTGGTGTCCAGCTCGACCTCGAAGCTGTCGGTGTCCTCGGGGTCCAGGGTGGGGTAGTAGAGCCAGCGCGGGCCGGGGCAGCCGCAGAAGTCGCAGGCGCGCTCGCGCTGCTCCGGGGTGCCCACGGCCAGCTCCAGCTCGTGGTCCCACGGCTCCACCCGCCGGTTGTGCCGGTAGCCGATGCCGTCCAGCACGCCCTCGCGGTTGTGCGTCACGTCGTGCACCTCTCCGCCGCAGCGGGCGCACATGAAGCCGATGTCCTCCATGTCCCTCCCCCGGTTCGCTGAGGCACCGGCTCTCACAGTATCCGGCCGCGACCGTGTTCGTCCGCCGGGCAGCGCGCGTGCCGACGGTCGGCCGCCCGGGCAAGGCGCCCACGACCGCGCTGGTCAGCGGGTGTTTCGAGCACACTCGTCCCGCCGCCGCGGGCGGCCGGGGCGCGCCGGCCTTCAGGCGTCGGCGGTGACGCGGTGGGCGGCCAGGTGCGCCAGCACGGACTGGTTGGCCTCCCACCCGTCCGGGAACTTCACCGGCACGCCCAGGTGCACCGGCTCGGTGGAGGGATGCGCGTCCAGCAGCTCGGGGATCCCCGCGCGGGCCACCACGACGCACGCGTGCCGGTGCCGCGAGGTCAGCACGCACAGCCGTCCCGACTCCAGGTGGAACGCGGTTGCGTCGCGGCGCCCCGACAGCGGGTGCAGCACGATCGTCACGTCGTACTCGCGGCCCTGCAGCCGGTTGGCGGTGTCGACGGTGATGCCCGCGCCCAGCGAGCCGAGCGCCGCGCGGATGGCGGCGACCTGGTCGCGGTGCGCGGCGCCGATCGCCACCCGGTCCGCCGTGACCGGGCGCGAGCCCAGCTCCGAGTGCGCGACCGGGCCGCGTTGCAGCAGCCGCACCGCCAGCGCCGCCGTCGCGCGCACCGCCTCGGCGTCGGTGCGCAGCGTGTGCCGGGCGGGCAGCTCGTACAGCGCCCAGCCGGTGGCGGCGGCCTCCTCCAGCGCCCGGTCGTAGGTGGTGCCCATGCCGCGCGCGCCGAACTCCAGCCGCCGGTCCTCCGGCCCGGTGCCGGCGCGGAATCCGGTGAACGGGTAGAACGCCTCCGACACCAGCGGCGCCGCCGACGCCGGCAGCCGCCACGACACCGGCAGCCGGTGCACCGGGAGGTCGGGGTTGTGCGCCAGCAGCACCGCCACGGCGCTGCGCATCGGGTCCCAGGTCAGCCCGGCCCACCGTTCCACCTCCACGGTGGAGAACGGGTCGAGCTGCCCGGGGTCGCCCACGAACAGCGCCCGTTCGAACCGCGCGGCGATGCGCAGCAGCATGTCCGAGCGCATCTGGTACGCCTCGTCGACGATCGCCCACGGCCACGACCCGTCCGCCAGCGTCGCCCACTTGGCCGCCGTGGCGATGACGATGTCGCGGTCGGCCAGGTCGTCGGCCTTCTGCGCGACCCGCACCGACGGGTGCGCGGCGACCCGCTCGGACGGGGCGTAGGCGGACGCCGACAGCCGCCCGATGCTCAGCGTCGGATGCCTGCCGGCGATGCGGTCGATCAGGTCGTCCACCTGTTCGTTGGTCTGCGCGACGATCATCAGCCGCTCCCCGGCCTCGGCCAGGTGCGCCGCCGCCCGCACCACCAGGGTCGACTTGCCCGCGCCGGGCGGGGAGTCGACCACCACGCCGCGGTGCTCGCCCGCCAGGTCGGCCAGCACCGCCTCCACGACGCGGGCGGCGGCGACCGACGGGTCGGGGTCCTCCCGCGGCGCGGGCACCGCGTGCAGCGGGCCCGCGGTGGACGGGCGCGCGCCCGTCATGACCGTGCCGTCCGTCATGACCATTCCTCCGCGGCGTCCTCGTCGGTGGGCACGTAGTCCTCGGTCGGGCCGCCGTGCGTCCACGGCGTCTCCTCCCGGTCGGGGAACCGGGCAACGCCCCAGGAGTCGGCGACCCGCGACGTGAAGCACACCCGGTCGCCGACCTGCGGGACCGTCCCGGGTTCGGGCGTCAGCCTGCGGCCCATCCCGCCCGTCAGCTCCAGCAGCACCGCGCCCTCGGCCAGCTTCACCACCCGGCCCTTGAGCGCGGGACGGTCGGCGCTGCACACCGTCGTGCCGGGCTCCAGCCGCACCGGGTCCTCGGTGCGGACCCACAGGCGGGGCCGCAGCCGGGGACGCTTGCCCGTCTCGTCCAGGCGGGTCGGGTCGCACTCGGTGACCACCCCGCCGAACGCCTCGCCCGCGAGCCGGTGCTCGGCCATCACCAGCGGATCGTCGAACGCGCGCTGGGCCTCGTAGCTCTCCTGGGCGCGCTCCAGCTCGTGCAGGCGGCGCGCGGCCCGCACCGGCGGGTCGCGGCGGGCCTGCGGGTAGCCTTCGCCGAACGTCTGGTGGAAATGGGTGAACGCGTCGCGGTCGCGTTCCCAGCGGGCGGGCACGCTGGCGCCCTCCGGCAGCGCGCGCAGCAGCCGGACGCCCCGCCACATCAGCTCCCAGGTGGGGGCGAGCTGGCTCTCCAACGCGGCGCGGATCTTCTCCTCCGCCTGCGGCGCGTTCTGCTGGTACGCCGCCATCGCCGGGGCCAGCACCTCGTTGTCGAACGTCGGGTCGGTCGCCGGACCGGCCGGGGGACAGACCACCGGATCCTCGGCGCGCGCGGCCGCCGCGGGGCCGTCCATCCCTTCGGGCGGGTCGATCCAGCCGAGCAGCGCGGCCAGGTTGCCGTCCTCCACCGCGCTCTGCCCCGTCGCCCAGTGCAGCCGCAGCACCTCGGTCATCGCCAGCAGCAGCGAACTGCCGGGATGGTCGTGCCGCTCGCCGAACCAGGTCAGCCACCGTCCCAGCGCCGGCACGGCCGCGTCCACCGCGTACGGGCCCTCGGTGCGGCGAAAGCGCGTGGAACGGCCGAGCAGCCGCAGGAACGCCACCCCGCCCCGGTTGGGCACCAGCAGCTGCGGCGCGTCGCTGTAGCGGGTCCGCTCCTCGCCGTCGCGTCCCGGCGGCAGCTGCTCCACCGACCCGCGGCTGGCCTCGATGTGGTCCAGCACCACCTTGGCCAGGTCCGCGGCGAACGCGAACCGCAGGTCGCGGTTGCGCGGCTGCGGCACCACCAGCAGCGTCGGATCGGACGGGCGCGTGCCGAGCATCATCGCCAGCGGCGCCGCCGCCTCGCCGGCCAGCTTCAACGGCACCATGACCAGCGGCGCCTCGGCCAGATGGCAGTGCCGCACCGTGGCGATCGGCTGGGCCCGGCCCGTCGCCACCGCCTGCAGCTGCGCCAGCGACGTCAGCGCGCTCATGCGCGCCTCCCGCTTGCCTTCGAGGCGCTCATCGGCGCGCACCCTCCACGGCGGTCCGCGGGCGGCCGGTCATGCGGCACCGTCCAGGGCCTCGCGGCGCAGGCGCGCGGCGAGGCGCAGCTGCGCGGCGGTCTCGGCCAGGTCGGGCGTCGGCTCCATGGTGCCGTCCGCCAGCGCCAGCGCGGTGCCGATCGACTCCACTCCGCCCAGGTCGTCGCGCACCGACCGGCCGAGCGCGCCCGTCGACCCGCACGCGCGCGCCTCGTCCCGGCAGAAGAACGCCATCTCGCACGTGGACATGCACTCGGGCGCGTAGCGCGCCTCGACCGCGCGCACCGCGTCGGCGAGCGCCTCGCCGGGCGCGAACGTCAGGTCGTCCGGCAGCGTCTCCAGGATCCGGTCGACGCGGGTGAGCCGCGCCAGCTGCCGCTCCAGCACCGCCAGCTGCGGCCGCACGTCCAGCAGCGACGCGGTCGGACGGTTGGAGAAGTTCTCCGGGCACACCAGGAACACCTCGTGCGACACCCGGTCGGCGGGCGCGCCCAGCTCGGTCACCAGGCGGCGCAGCGCCAGCACGTACACCGCGGACTGGCGGGCGGCCGCCGCGACCTGGTCGGGCTCGGCCTGCCCGTCGATCACCGCGAACGACTTGATCTCGATGACGTGGAAGCGCCCGCCCAGCTGGAAGGCGATGACGTCGGGCTCCAGGTAGGCGGGCTGGCCGGCGATGTCCAGCCGCAGCAGCGGATGGTCGAACAGCGTGCCCTCGCCCGACTCCAGCGCCCGCGCCAGCAGCCGCCGCGTCCTCGTGTAGCGCAGCTCGCGGCCCTCGTTGCCGCCCACCACCTCCAGGTCGGCGTAGGAGACCTCGGGCACCGTCAGACCGAGCCGGTCGCGCAGCAGGGTGAGCAGCTCCGCGCAGCCGTCGGCCTTCACCTTCGCCTCGAACGCGTTGCCGCGCGTGATGGCGAACTGCGACTGGCCGAACTGCGCCGGGAACCCGAGGGCGCGGGCGACGGCGTCCTTGTCCACTCCGGCGGCGTCCATCACGCCGCGCCGCGCGCAGCCGGGGTTGGCGGTCAGCGCGGCGATGGTGCGGGCGTCGTGGTTGCGCGGGGGAGCGCCGCCGCGCAGACGCTCCAGGGCCAGTGCGGTGTCGGTCATCGGTCGTCTCCGTTGCTGGCGCCGTCCGGGCGGCGTCCCGGCGGGACCGGGCCGCTCGTCCGGCGGGAGGTGCGGGGTGTCGCTTCGCCGCCCGGTCCGCCGCCGGACGGCTTCGTCGCCGACCTGCCGCGCCTGGCGGCCGAGGCGGACGCGGACGAGCGGCGCCCGGACGCTGCCTTCCGGGCGGCCGCGGTGCCCGTGCGCGAGGCGGCGGCCCGGCGGGAACGCGGCGCGGCCGCAGGCGGGGAGCCCGCCGCGGTGCGCATCGCCCGCAGGCGGGTGCCGAACAGCAGCTCGACGTCGTCGAGCTGCGCGCGGGCGCGTTCGGCGGCCTGCCTGCGCTGGTCGCGGTCGGCCTCCTCGTGGACGTCGAGCTCGGCCCGCGCCGCCTCGGCCAGCACCGCCGGGTCCACGACGCCGATCCCGCCGGTCGTCCGCACGTCGGTCGCGCCGGGGATGTTGGTCGCGAACCGCCACAGCAGCCGGCGCACCTGCGGCGACGACGCCGCGTCGCCGCGTCCGGCGTGCTCGGCGACGCGCAGCGCCGCGGTGAGGAAGTCGGTGCGCGGGCTGAGCGGCCCGACGATCCGCCGCTCCAGCGGCCACGTGCTCACCGTCACCAGGCCGCGGGCCGCGGCGAGCAGGTCGGCGGTGAGTCCGGCGCACAGATAGTACGGGCGGGCGTAGGGGGCGGCGCGGAACGAGCGCTCCTCGTCGCGGCGCAGGCTGGTCAGCCGCGCGCCCGGGATCTCGCCCGGGAAGAACGCCGCGTACACCGACCCGATCAGCTTGGGCGCGGCCGGGACGCCCAGCAGCGTCAGCGCCTGGTGGACCTGCTCCCGCACGGGCAGCAGGCCGCGCTCGGCGCCGGTCCGCGGCCGCTCGTCGGGGTGGCCGTCGTCGTCGCCGAGCACCGCCTCGTCCCAGGCGCGCTCGGCCCGGCGCAGCTCGGCCCGCAACGTGCGCGCCAGGCCGCGGTCACCGGCCGCCATCGCGCGCCGGACGGCGGCGCGCAGCTCGGCGATGCGCTCTTCCAGCGCATCGGGCGTGAGCGCGTCGGGTGACGGTGGCATGCGGGTGAGACTAACGCAGCTTCCCGACAATTCCAGTGTTTTCCAGTGATTGGAGTGTCAGGCGTCGGGGAGCGCGGCGGGAGGCGTCAGCGGGGCTTGCGCCACACGATCGAATAGCGCCACAGCGCGTGCCTGCGGAACCGCGCGCCGGGCAGCAGCCGCAGCGCCTCGTCCCGCACCTGGGCCCAGGTCATGCTGGGGTCGACGATCGGCGCGCCCGGGTTCCCGACGCGGCGGCGGTTGCGCCACCGGTGGAAGTAGTGCGCGGGGAGGCCCGCGGCGCCGTACAGCAGGTCCGCGACTCCTCCGTTGCTCGCCAGACTGATGACCGCCAGGCTCCCGCCGGGCCGCAGCGCGTCGCGCATCTTGGTCAGGCCCGCGGTGAAGTCCATGTGGTGAATGGCCGCCACGCTGCACACGAAGTCGAAGTGCTCGCGCGGCACGTCGTGCTCCAGGAAGTCGGCCTCGACGAACTCGACGTTGTCCACGCCCGCGTTCAGCTCCCGCGCCCTGGCGATCATTTCGGCGGACGCGTCGATGCCGGTGACGTGCTCGGCGCGCGGCGCCAGACGCCGGACCAGCAGTCCGTCACCGCACCCCACGTCGAGGGCCGCGCGGCATCCGCGCGGCACCGCGCTCAGCACCACGTCGTGGTAGTGCGTGTTGTGGTTCCAGTAGTCGTGCACCGGGTCCGGGGACGTCGAAAGGGCCACGGGTCCTCTCCTTCGGGGGGTGGGCCGCCGGGGGCCGGGCGCGGCCGTCGTGGTCGTCGGAGAGCCCACACGATAGCGATCATCGAGAAGGCGCCGGACCTTCCCGCTGCGGGCCCCGCATGCCAGGGCGGACGGCATGAGCGGCGGCACCGTGCGGACGGGCGGTGCGGCTGATCGCCGCCGGCGCCGGCGACCGGTCCCGAGGGGGAGGGCGCACTCTGGGGGTCAGCCGTAGGCGGGCGTCTCGTCGGGGACGTCAGTGTAGGGGGAGGCGAACAGGTCGAGGGTGCGGTCCAGATGGGCGGACCACCAGGCGACCAGCCCGGCGGGACCGGCGGACGCGCGGTCGCCCGCCCGGCCGTCGCCCAGGTAGCGCTGCCGCAGCGGCGCCACGTCGCACAGGCGCTCCCACCACGCGCGATGCACCGCCGACTGGATCTGCCCCGCGTCCAGGGGGAAGGCCGTCCGGTGGCCGCGGACGAACGCGCGCACCCGGTCCAGGTCGATCCCGGGCTCGTCGTCGGAGGCGAACAGCGACGCGGCGGCGCGCACCACCTCCCCGGCGACCGGGCCGGTGGTCAGCGCGTCCCAGCCGAGCACGGCCGTCACATTGCCCGCCCCGCCGTAGCGCAGGTTCCCGGCGTGGAAGGCGCCGTGCAGGTGGCCGACCGTGCAGGCCTCGATCTCCGGCGGCTGGTGGTCGGCGAACTCGACGAGCAGCTCGCGGCGCTCGCGCAGGCGGCGGGCGGTGAGCGCGTCGAAGTCGGTGCCGTCGCCCGGCAGCGCGTCCAGCATCCGGTCGACGGCGGCGATCGCGTCGGCGGCGCGCGGCGTGGGGATCAGCATGCTCTGCTGGACCGGCGGGGTCAGCCGGTCCAGTTCGGCGTGCAGGCGGCCCAGCAGCTCGCCGAGCCGCTCGCACTGGGCGAACGTCAGCTCCAGGCCGTCGCGCCGACGCCCCGCCACCCACGGGTGCAGCGCGTACGCGCGTCCCGCCGAGGACACCAGGGTGCGGCCGCCGCGCGCGGGCACCGGGGCCAGCACCGGCAGTCCCGCCGCGTCCAGCCCGGTCGTCACCGCGTGCTGGAACAGCACGGCGCGCCGGTCGACGCCGGCGTACTCGGTGAGCAGGTAGGCCCCGTCGGCGGTGTCCACCCGCCAGCGCCGGCGGCCGGGCCGCTCGGCCACCGGCGACGGCGCGCCGCTCGGCGCACCGATCGGCCAGCGCTTCAGCAGCCGCGGCGGAAGCTCGGTGTCGCAAGCGCTCTGTGACGTCGGCACCCCAGCACCTCGGTGGCACTCGAACGGATGTTCACGAACCGACGCTACACGTCCGCCCGGTGCGGTGGAAGCGGAACCCGCGGCGCCGCCGCCTCGCGCGACCGGCCCGCCGGCAGCGCCCGCCGGCAGGGCCCGCCGGCACGGCCCGCCGGCAGGGCCGGTCGCGCGTCGACCCGCGGCTCAGACGCGCTCGAGGACGACCACGGGGATCTCGCGGTCGGTCTTGCGCTGGTACTCGTCGTAATCGGGCCAGGTCGCGACCATCTTCTGCCACAGCGCGGGCTTCTCCTCGGCGGTGGCGGTCCGCGCCCGCGCGGCGAACTTGTCGCCCTTGACCTGAACCTGCACCTCGGGGTTCGCCTGCAGGTTCAGGTACCAGTGCGGGTGGTCCGGCGCGCCGCCCTTGGACGCGACGACGACGTAGTCGTCTCCGTTCATCTGGTAGATGAGCGGCGTGATGTGCTCGCGGCCCGTGCGGCGCCCCTTGGTGGTGAGCAGCAGGACCGTGGTGCCCTGCCAGTCGTGCCCCTCGGCGCCGTCGGTCTCCTGATACCGCTTGACGTGCTCCTTACCGAACAGCATGGCTCTCCCTTCGATGGCGTGCGGGTGGTCCCCCCGCCGGGCGCGTGCGTGCCGGTCCGGGCACGGCGGAGCAGACCGGACGCGGCGGCGGCCGCCGGGTGTCTCGCGTGGATCGCCGAAGATCCTTACCCGGCCCGGCGGGAACAATACGCCGGGCGGGTGACGAGGCGGACGCGGCGTCCGCCGATGTGATCTTCGTGACGCCCGCGCGCGGCGGCGACGTGCCGGAGGCGGAGGCGACCGAGCGCGTCCGGTGCGGCCGCGACGGCGTCGACGACGTCACGGTGCGCCGGGCGGACGACGACGCCACGGTGCGCCGGGCGGACGACGGCGTCGTCATCGCCGAGTTCCGGGGTAGGAGCCGCAGCGGGAACGAAAGCGTGATGGCCGCGGGGTCCGACGCGCCGCGGGACTGAACGGCGACGGACCGACCGCCGGGGACGAGACGCGAAACGCCGGCGGGAAATGGAACCGGCCCCGCCGCGGTTGTGTCGACGGTGCAGGCCAAGATCGACGGCAGGGAGGTGGCCATGGAACTCGGCCGTGTGGGCATCTGGAGCATCGGACTGCGGTCGGACGACCCCGCGCACCGTCCGAGGATCGCGGAGGCCGCGGCAGAGCTGGAGGAGCTCGGGTACGGCACGGTCTGGCTGGGCGGCAGCCCGGGCGTCCACCACGCCAGGCCGCTGCTGGAGGCCACGTCCCGCCTCGTGGTGGCCACCGGCATCCTCAGCATCTGGGACTACGAGCCGGAGCGGGTGGCGGAGGAGCAGGCCCGGCTCGCCAAGGATTTCCCCGGCCGGTTCGTGCTGGGGCTGGGCGTCAGCCACGGGGTGCTGGTCGGCGACGACTACCGGCGGCCGTACTCGAAGATGATGGAGTACCTGGACCGCTTGGACGCGGCGGGATCGCCCGCGTCGCAGCGGGTGCTCGCGGCGCTCGGGCCGCGGATGCTGGCCGCCTCCCGGGACCGGGCCGCGGGCGCCCACCCGTACCTGATCACGCCGGAGCACACGCGCGAGGCGCGCGAGATCCTCGGCGGCGGTCCGGTGCTGGCGCCCGAGGTCAAGGTCGTGCTGGACGACGACCAGGAGCGCGCCCGCGCCACCGCCCGCGACCATCTGGAGATGTACCTGCAGCTGCCCAACTACACCGGCAACCTGCTGCGGCTCGGCTTCTCCGAGGAGGACTTCGCCGACGGCGGCAGCGACCGGCTCGTGGACGCGGTGTTCGCGCTGGGAGGCGTGGAGGCCGCGGCGCGGCGGGTCGCCGAACACCACGAGGCGGGCGCCGACCACGTGGCCATCCAGGTCGTCACCGCGGGGCGCCAGGAGCTGACGATGCGCGAGTGGCGGGAGCTGGCCGTCCTGAACGGCGACTCCTGACCGCCGCGCACGGCGTGCGGCCGCGCGGCCGTTCTCCGGGGTCCGCGACGGTCGCGGGCCCCGGGCCCGTCACATCTCGCGGAGAACCTTCGTGAGGAACGACGCCGTCTCGTCGGGGCGGCGGGCCGTCACGCACAGGTTGTTCATCGTGCGCATGTAGGTGTCGACGTCGGTCGGCTTGTCCAGGTAGAGGGCGCTGGTGAGCTGCTCGATGAACACGACGTCGGACAGGCCGGGCTCGGCGAACCGCAGGATCGTGAACGGGCCGCCCACCGCGGTGTGCCCGCCCGCGTCGAACGGGATGATCTGCAGCGTGACGTTCGGCAGCTCGCACATCTCGAGGAGGTGCCGGAGCTGCCCGCGCATCACCTCGCGGCTGCCGATGCGGCGCCGCAGCACCGACTCGTCCAGCACCGCCCACAGCGTCGGCGCGCCCGGCTCGGTGAACCGCTGCTGGCGGGTGAGGCGCACCTGGACGCGGCGCTGCACGTCCTCGTCGGAGGCGTCGGCGTGGCCGAGCAGCACCACCTCCCGGGCGTAGTCCTCCGACTGCAGCAGCCCCGGGACGAACTGCACCTCGTAGGAGCGGATCAGCGAGGCCGCCTCCTCCAGCCCCAGGTAGGGCTCGAACCAGCTGGGCAGCACGTCGCCGTAGCGGTGCCACCAGCCCGGCGTGTTGGACTCGCGCGCCAGCTCCAGCAGCGGGGCGCGCTCCTCGGGGTCGGTGACGCCGTAGAGGGTGAGCAGGTCGGCGACGTCGCGCTCCTTGAAGCCGACCCGGCCCAGCTCCATGCGGCTGATCTTGGAGTGCGAGCCGCGGATCTCGTACCCGGCCTCCTCGGTGGAGATGCCGCGGGCCTCGCGCAGCCTCCGCAGTTGGGCGCCGAGGAGGATGCGCAGCACGGTCGGGCCGCCGCGGCGCGGGTAGTCGATCAGCCGGCCGGCGGGTGAGTCACCCTCGGCCGGAGGAGTGGGGACAGCTGCTTCCTGGGGCAAGGGTTTCACCAGCCAGTCGACGGGTCCGCTCTCAGGCGGGAAGATTCGCGCCCCATGCTAGAGGATCGGATGGGTTTTGTGGGAAACGCACGATTGGCGCGGCATCGCCGCGCCGCCGTGACGGCAGGGAAGCGAGCGTGCGGCCGGGGCCGTCACGCGCCGTCACTTACGTACCGTGAGAGCCGTTAGTCCCACTGTACTCTCTTTCCCCGCTAGCAGCCGGAAAACCGCAATTCCATGCGTCCGTCTCCAGCCGATCGGGGACGACCGAATCCCGCGCCCGGCGGCCGGTCGGGGGAAGCGGCGTGACGGAGGTCTCGTGACGAACCTCTCGCCGCCCACGGTGAACTTCGGAAAGCGCCGCGCGGTCTTGGTTGGTGGAGGCGTTCCGGCATTCAGTATGAAGCGCCATAAATGGGGAGAACATGCACGAAACACATCGTGATTGGTCCGAACCCGCCTTTCTGACGTCCGGACCGGTGACCGAGGACGAGCGTGCGGCGGCCCGGGAGGCGGTCCGCGCGGCGCTGGAGGGGACCCGAGAGACGGTCCGGTCCGTGCGGGTCACGCTGAGCGTGATCGACGACCCGTCCCTGCCCCGGCCCGCGCTGGCCCAGGCCGTCGTGGAAGTCGGCGGCGGCCGCCTGCGCGCCCAGGCCGCCGCCCGCGACCTGACCGAGGCGATCGATCTGCTGCGCAGGCGCCTGTCCGTCCGGACGGCCTGTCTGCGCGCCGGTTAGACGTCGCGGCGGCCGGCCGCGACCGCGGCGGCGGCCAACGGCACCACCGCGTAGGCCAGCAGCAGGGCAAGCGCCGCCGGGGGCGCCAGCAGCTCGCCGTAGATGGAGGGCGTGTCCGACCCGTCGGCGATCTGGTCGGCCAGGCCGCTGAGCATCACCGAGCCGACCCGCGCGTCCCACGGCGCGGGCAGGTTGGCCGCCAGCATCGGCAGGACGTGCCACAGGAGCACGACGACCACCACGGCCCCGGCCGTCGAGCGCAGCAGCACGCCCAGCGCCATCCCCAGCACCGCGAACACCGCGACCGACAGCCCGGTGGCCAGCAGGTGCGGCGCCTGGTCGGCGAGGACGAGGTCCTGGCCGTCGATCGGGCGGTCGCCGATGATGGCCGAAGACGCCAGGAACGCGCCGAACGCGGCGACCTGCCCGACGGCCAGCCCCACCGCGCCGACCACGCCCGCCTTGGCCGCGAGCACCAGTCCGCGGCGCGGCACCGCGACGCAGGTCGCCCGGATCGTGCCGGAGCGGTATTCGGACGTCGCCGCCGTCACGCCCAGGACGGCCATGCACAGCGACACCGCCCACGCGGTCACGTCCGCCAAAGGCGACAGCGCGAACGACTTCCGCTGCTCCGGCGTGAGACCGTCCCAGACGCCGACCGCGTACCAGGCGAGCAGGGCGGCCAGCCCGATGAGCACGGCCGCCGCGGCCGACGTCCAGAAGGCGGAGCGGAGCGTGCGAAGCTTCAGCCATTCGGCGGCGAGGACACGCCCCGCCGTGATCCCGGGAGCCGTCGTCATTGATCCCTCCTCAGCAGCAGTGCCGCGCCGCTCCCCAGGGCGATGCCCACGTACGCGGCCATGACGGCGCAGGCGGCCAGGGGCGGCAGCAGCGGATCGTCCGCTCCGCCCGCTGACTGGACGGCGAGGTCGGACACCGTCACACCGGCCAGCCGCTCGCCCCAGGGGGACGGAAGGAACGCCGGTACGACGGGCAGCACGAACAGCAGGCCGCACACCACGACCAGGGCGCCGGCCGTGGAACGCAACGCGGTGCCCACACCGAGCCCCACCAGCGCGACAACCGCCACCGACACACCCGAAGACAGCAGCAACGGCACCGCGTCCGAGAACGGCTCGTCGTAGTCGGCCAACGGCCGGCCCCCGATGACCAGACGCGCGATCCCGTGCATCGCGAACACCGCCACCAGCCCCATGGCGAGCGACACCGCGGCCACGGCACCGGCCTTGGCCGCCAGCGCGGTGCGACGGGACGGCACGGCGGTCAGGCTCGCACGGATCGTCCCCGTCGCGTACTCGGAGGTGATCGCCATGATGCCGAGCACCGCCGCGCACAGCTGGACGAACGGCAGGACCGCCTCCTCCAAGGGCTGCGCACGTTCCCAGGCCGCGCGCTCCTCGGGCGTCCCCGAGTCCCAGCCGGTCGCGCCGTTCCACGCCATCAGCGCGACCAGCGGCAGGACCGCCGCGACGACGGCGAGCACGTGGCACGTGGAGCGGACCGACCGCAATTTGATCCATTCCGCCGCGAGCGCCCCGGTCACCGCCGTGCCCCCTCCGCCGCCCGGTAGTCGACGTCGGCGCTCGTGAGCTGCACGTACGCCTCTTCCAAGGAGGCGCTGCGCGGCGTCACCTCGTGCAGCGGGATGCCGCGCGCGGCGGCCAGTTCGCCGATTCGCGCGACGTCCATGCCGTTCACCGACAGTCCACCGTCGGAGAGCGTCTCCACGGACGCGCCCGCCCCCGCCAGCACCGCGGTCAGCTCGGCCTGCCGGGGCGACCGGACGAGAACTCCGCGCCGGAACCGTTCGGCCAGTTCCGCGACGGAGGTGTCGGCGATGAGACGTCCCCGGCCGATGATGACGAGGCGGTCGGCGGTCAGCTCCATCTCACCGATGAGATGGCTGGACACCAGCACGGTCCGTCCCTCGGTGGCCAGCGCGCGCAGCAACCCGCGGATCCAGCGGACGCCGTCGGGGTCGAGCCCGTTGACGGGTTCGTCGAGCAGCAGCACACCGGGATCGCCGAGCAGCGCCGCCGCGATGCCGAGCCGCTGCTTCATCCCCAGGGAGAAGCCACCGACCCGCTTACGGGCCACCCCTGCGAGTCCCACCTGCTCGAGCACCTCCGCGACGCGACGCGTCGGTATGCCGTTGGTGCGCGCCAGCCATCGCAGATGGTCGCAGGCGCGGCGACCACCGTGGACGGCAGTCGCGTCCAGCAGCGCCCCCACCTCGCACAGGGGGCGTCGCAGTTCGGCGTAGCGCCTGCCATTGACCAGCGCGGCGCCGGACGTGGGCGCCGCCAGGCCGAGGAGGACGCGCATCGTGGTGGACTTCCCCGCACCGTTCGGCCCCAGGAATCCCGTCACCGAGCCCGGCGACACCTGGAACGACAGCCCGTCCACAGCGGTGGTCGAGCCGTAGCGCTTGGTCAGTTCGCGCACTTCGATCATGCCGCCAACGGTGGCGCGCCTCCGCCCCGTCAGGCATCGGAGCACGATCCGAAACCGTGCCTGCGACCAGGGACGGAGGGTGCGACCGCCGCCGCGCGCCCGTCCGACCTGAGGATGTCATCCCCTGGCCGGAGGCGGCCGGCCGTCCGCCCCGATACGGTCGCAGCGTGGCGGAATCGGAGTTGCGATCTCTCCTGGCGAGTCGGCTGAGCAGGCGTCAGCTCATCGCGGTCGACGCCGCGGTCGCCGTCCTCTGCACGCTCGTGCTCGCGGCGGCGACCGCCGCCCGCGGCCCCGCCGCGGCGCCGTCCTTCCTCGAATGGCTCGTCGTCATCGGCACCGGGGCGCCGCTCGCCGTGCGGCGGCTGTGGCCCGTTCCGGTGTTCGTGCTCGTCCTCGCGCTCTCCGTCGTCGCCGTGCCCGCCGACCTGCCGACGATGTTCTTCGCCGCCGCCGCGTACGCGCTGTACGCGGTCGCGCTCACCCAGCCGCGGCGGCGGTGGATCCCCACCCCCGCCGTCGGCGCGGTCAGCGGTCTTGCCCTTCTTGTCAGCGCGTTGGCCGGGCCGCGGGACTGGCGCGCGCAGCGCGTGTTCGAGGTCGTGCTCTCCTTGGCCGTGCTCGGCGCGGCGTGGACGCTCGGGCGCGCGGTGCGCGAACGGCGCGCGCAGACCGGGCAGGCGGCGGCGCGGCTGGCCGATCAGGCGGTGGCCGAGGAACGGCTGCGCATCGCGCGCGAGCTGCACGACGTCGTCGCGCACAGCATGAGCCTGATCGCCGTCAAGGCCGGGGTCGCCAACCACGTCGCCGAAGAACGGCCCGAGGAGGCGCGCGAGGCGCTGCGCGTCATCGAGTCCACCAGCCGCGGCGCCCTCACCGAGATGCGCCGCCTGCTCGGGGTGCTGCGCGCGGGCGGCCGGGCGGAGACCGAGACGGCGCCCGCGCCCGGCCTGTCGGGGCTGCCTCACCTCGTCGAACGCGCGGCGATGGCGGGCGTCCGCGTCGACCTGGAGCTGAAGGCGGGACGGCTGCCCGAAGGCGTCGCGCTGTCGGCGTACCGCATCGTCCAGGAGGCGGTGACGAACGTCGTCAAGCACGCCGCCCCGGCCCGCTGCCGCGTCACCGTCGAGGCCGACGGGGGCGAGGTGCGCATCGAGGTCGTCGACGACGGGCCCGGCACGCGCGTGCCGCCCGCCGCTCCGGGCGCCGGCCACGGACTGATCGGCATGCGGGAACGCGCCATGATGTACGGCGGGGATTTCACCGCAGGTCCCCGGCCGGAGGGCGGCTTCGCGGTGCGGGCCCGCCTGCCGTACGACACCGTGAGGGGCGGATGAGCGACATCCGGGTGCTGGTCGCCGACGACCAGGCGCTGGTGCGAGGGAGCTTCCGCCTGCTCATCGACACCGCCCCCGGCCTGGTCGCCGTGGGTGAGGCCGGGACGGGCGCCGAAGCGGTCGAGCTGGCGTCGCGCGAACGGCCCGACGTGGTGCTGATGGACGTGCGGATGCCCGAGATGGACGGCATCGAGGCCACCCGCCGCATCTGCGCCTCGACAGACGTGCGGGTGCTCATCCTCACCACGTTCGACCTGGACGCCTACGTCTACGCGGCGCTGCGCGCGGGCGCCAGCGGCTTCCTGCTCAAGGACACCCCGCCCGCCGACCTGCTGTCGGCCGTCCGCGTCGTCGCGGCCGGGGAGGCGCTGCTCGCCCCGACCGTCACCCGCCGGCTGATCGCGGAGTTCGTCCGCCGCCCCGAGCCGTCCCGGCCGCCGGCCCGAGAACTGGACGGGGTGACCGCGCGCGAGCTGGAGGTGCTGGAACTGGTCGCCCGCGGCCTGTCCAACGCCGAGATCGCCGAACACCTGCGGCTCAGCCTGGCCACCGTCAAGACCCATATCGGGCACCTGCTGGCCAAGCTGCACGCGCGCGACCGGGCCCAGCTCGTCATCGTCGCGTACGAAACCGGCGTCGTCCGCCCCCGCTAGCCGGTGTTCGAGAAGGCCAGGCCAGTCGGCCGGCTACCCGCAACCTCTGGCAACGCGCTGAGCGGGGCACAGACTCCATCGCCTGAGCGATTCGGAAGGTCTGCTGGATCAGCACGCCGCCGTCGGCGCCCACCGCCGAGATGAGGCCGATCGCGGCCGCCGCGGCGAGCCGCGCGCGGGCCGGCGCCCGCTCGGCGGCCGCGGAGTCGCCGCGGTCCGCCTCGGCCAGCTCCCGCACCTGGAAGATCGCCGGGATCATCCGGTAGGTGGAGCCGTTGCCGACGCCGGTGGCCCGCCTCCTCGTGCCGCAGCGCGTCCTCTCCGTCCTCGCTAGCGTCTTCTTCAGAGCCGGACCAGGCAGTCGGCTCCCTGCCACTTCTTGCAACGTGGGCCGAGCCTGCCCAGCCCCTACCGCGAGGCGGGTTGTTCGCATTCTCGTACCGCAACTTGTCAGTTCTGCCCTTGGCAGCTGGTCTCCAACAAGGCCGGACTCCGCCTGAGAGGGTGTCCGCCTCCTCGTATCGCAGCGCGTCCCCTTCGCCTCCGCTGACGCATTCAGCGGGGTCGGCTACCGGTCGTCCTGGGCAGCGCCGACCGAGTCAGCGGAGATGAGGTGTGCGCCTCCTTGGACGGCAGCGCGTCATCTTCGTGGCCGGATCAGCGGTCGGCCACCCGTCAGCTCCGGAACGTGTCACGGCCGACGTCGATCGGCGGGTCATGTCCGGTCGGCGTCGAGGCGCAGCACGAGGCGGTCGGCGAACCCGCCGCGTTCGGCTGCCTTGGCGGCACGTCGTCGTTCGAGTTCCTCCGGGGCGACGCCGTGCAGGGCGGCCAAGGCGTGGACGACCTCCAAGACATCGGCGAGCTCCTCCGCATCGCCGCACGCCACGTATTCCGCGACCTCCTCATACAGCTTGGCCCGCAGCAGTGACGCGTACTCGCCGTCCCCGACCACGCGCACGGACGGTTCCCGCCCGGAAGCCCGGATGATGTCGGGGATGCGGTCGCGCACCAGCTTCTCGGCGGGGGCGCCGCCACGGTCGCCTTCGGGGGAGGGGACGCCGTGACGGCTGTCCAACGACTGGATCCACTTCACCGCCACGGCCGCCGTCTGGACCAGCTCCGCGCGGAGCCTGGCGGGATCCGACTCGGCCAGCGCCTCGCAGAACTCCTCCGTCAGCACATGCCGCCAGGTCAGTTCGCCGCGCCGCGACGCCTCGGCGCAGGCGCGCTTGGCCCGCTCCGCAGCCGCGGCGTGCTCCGGCCCCGTGCCGTCGGGAAACTCCTGCGGACCCCAACGGCGGTCCTGGGCCGCGCGTTCGTCGGCGATGTCGGCCAGCACCCGGTCCAGCGACCCCGTCGTTTCCTCGGTCCCCATGGCAGACGACAGTAGCCGTCACCGCGAGCCGGACGCACGACCGCGCCCGATGCCGCACGC
Organism: Actinomadura viridilutea; assembly: GCA_003001795.1. Classification (GTDB taxonomy): domain Bacteria; phylum Actinomycetota; class Actinomycetes; order Streptosporangiales; family Streptosporangiaceae; genus Spirillospora; species Spirillospora viridilutea. The sequence continues at coordinate 78,919 of PVNI01000018.1, forward strand.
CCGCGAGCGTCATGAATGCTCACCGAAACCCGACATGGCATTCAGTAGAAACCCGACGGTTTTCAGCGCTCCCGCCTGATCGTCTTTACCGGCGAGGTGAAGCGGGTTCTAATGGCGTGGTGCGTCCGGCTCCGCTGCCCCGTTCGCTGCGCATCGGCTATGGGATCGGTTCGTTCGGCACGGGAATGTTCAGCACCATTCCCGGACTGCTCCTGCTCTACTACCTCACCAATGTCCTGGACGTGCCGGCCGGAGCCGCCGGGGTCGCGGTCTTCCTGCCCAAAGCCTGGGACCTGCTGGTCAATCCGCTGGTCGGACGTCTTTCGGACCGCACGGTGTCGCGGCACGGCCCGCGGCGGCCCTGGCTGCTGGCGGGCGCCGTCACGCTGCCCCCGCTGTTCGCGCTGATGTTCGCGGGCACGCCCCTGCGCGGCATGCCCGCCGCCTTCTACGTCGGCGCGTGCTTCCTGCTCGCCGCCACCGCGTACGCGCTGTTCGAAGTTCCGTACAAGGCCATGCCCGCGGAGATGACCGACTCCTACCACGAGCAGTCCGAACTGCTCACCTGGCGGATGGCCTTCGTGGGCGTGGCGATCCTGCTGTCGGGCGGCCTCGCGCCGGCCCTGGTCAACGCGCGGGGCGGCGCCCCCACCATCGCGGGCTACCGGCTGATGGGCCTGGTCATCGCCGCGATCCTGTTCGCCGCCATGGTCGGCGCGTTCTTCGGCACGGCCCGCGCGCCCCGCATCGTACGGACCGCCCCGGGCCGTCCCGCCGAGCACACGTCCGTGTGGCGGCAGCTGGCCGCCGTGCGCGGCAACCGGCCGTTCCTCCTGCTCACCGCGCTCAGCTGCACCCAGATTCTGGCGGCGGCGATCATGCTGGCGGGCGCGCCGTACTTCGCCTCCTACGTCCTGGAGGACACCGGCGCGATCACCACCCTGTTCCTGGCGATCATCGGACCGATGGTGCTGACCATGCCCGCGTGGGTGGCGGTGGCGCGCCGGTACGACAAGCGCGCCGCGATGGTCATCGCCTCCGGCCTGTACCTGCTGGGCGCCGCGTCGCTGATACTGACCCCCGCGTTCGGCACGGTGTACGCGCACGCCTGCGCGACGGTGATCGGCACCGGATACGCGGGCCTGCAACTGCTGCAGTTCTCCATGCTGGCCGACACGCTCGTCTACGACGAACTGCGGTCGGGCATGCGCCGCGCCGGAGTGTTCACCGGGCTGTGGACCGCCCTCGAAACCGTCACGATGGCGTTCGGAGCCCTCCTGTTCGGATGGCTGCTGGCCGCCGCCGGATTCGTCTCCTCCGAACCCGACGAACCGGTGCGCCAGCCGGACGGCGCCGTCGACGCCATTCTGCTCGGCGGCACCGTGGGGCCCGCGCTGCTCACGGCCGTGTCGATCGCCGTGACCCTGCGCTACGACCTGACCGCCCAACGGCTCGACGAGCTTCGCGCGCGTCGCGGCGCGCTGCAGCGGCCCGCCGCCTGACGCGTCGCATGCCGGTCGGCCCACCGGTCCGGCGGTGGGCCGAGCGATCCGGCTCCGCCCGTCAGGGGCGGGTCACGACGACGATGCGCCGCCTGCCGCGCCGTCCATGCGGGTCGGTCGAGGCGCCGCCGCGGCCGACACGCGGCCGGAAGCGGGCCGCCGCCGCGCGCGTACGGTCAGCGCGCAGTACAGCCCTCCCGCGACCAGGCCGCCCGACAGCCAGGAGAAGTCGGTGCCAGCCAGCGCCCGGGCGATCGGTCCCTGCAACGCGGGCACCATGCCGAACTGCCAGGACCACGCCGCCAGCAGTCCCAGCGCGAGGCTGACCAGAGCACGGGCGTTCAGCCCCGTGTCCTGGTAGAGGACCGCCGTGTCCAGTCGGCCCCGGCGGAGCACGAAGAAGTCCACCAGCACGATGGCCGCCCACGGGCTGATCCACACCAGGATCGAGACCATCCAGTGGTCGAACGCGCGGGCGAAGCTGTCGGCCTGGACGAACACCGCCAGGACCGCGGAGGCCACCGTCCCGGCGACGAGGGTCAGCTTCCAGCGGGCGATCCGCAGGCCGATCGACAGCGCGGCCAGCGAGCACGAGTACAGGTTCAGGATGTTCGTCGCCACCGGCCCGTGCAGGATCAGCAGCAGCACCGGCACCGCCATCACCCCGAACGCCTCGGTCACCAGGGTGGACGGGTCGCCATCGCCGCTCGCGCCGGCCAGGCAGGCGCCCAGCGCCGCCAGCCACACGGTCGGGACGTACATGCCGAGCGCGGTCGACCAGAACACCGACCGGTCGGACACTCCGACGCGGACGAAGCGGCTGTAGTCGGCCGAGTACGGCAGCCAGCTGATGCCCCAGCCGACCCCGATGGCGGTGAGCAGCTGGGTGACGGCGGTGACCTTCTCGGCGGGCGTGGCGGCGGTGGCGGCCGTCCACTGCGGCTCGGCGCGCGTCAGCGCCAGCACCGTCATCACCGCCATGATCAGCACGGTGGCCGGCACGGTGTACTTCTCGAACGTGCGGATGGCGTAGAAGCCGTACAGCGCCAGCGCCAGCTGGACCGCCATGATGAGCCCCGCCACCAGATACTTCAGCCCGACGCCGCCGTGCACCCCGAGCTGCGCCAGGATCTCGATCACCAGGTCGAGCACCACCCAGGTGTTGACGCCGACCCAGCCCATGGCCAGCAGTCCCTGGACCAGCCCGGGGACGACGGCGCCGCGGCGGCCGAACGCCGCGCGGGCGAGGACCATCTGGTTGACGCCGGTGCGGTGGCCCATCACGTTGCACAGACCGAAGACGGCGCAGCCCACCGCGTTGCCGAGGGCGACCACCACCAGCGTCTCCACCAGGCTCAGGCCGAGCGTGACGCCGAGCGCCCCCAGCACCCAGTTGATCGGCGCGATGTTGGCGCCGGACCAGATCCAGAACTGCTGCCAGGGCGTCGAGTCGCGGGACGCGGCGGGGATGGGGGCGACGCCGTGCGCGTCGAAGCGGACCGCCTCGGCCGGTCTCTCGTCGAGGGGATGGTTGTGGGACATGGTTCCTCCGTCCGTGATGTGCACCACATAAGCAGCGCGATCACGGGCCGGACAGTGGAGGAACCTCCATGCTTTTCTCGTACTCGTCGGATAATCTCACAAGATGTTCTCGCTGAATGCGCTCGTGCGCACCACCTCACTGGGCTTGCGGGTGCTCGTGCCCGGCTCGGAGGGGGCGCTGGAGGAGCCGGTCGCCTGGGTCCACAACACCGAGCTGCCCGATCCGTCCCGCTACCTGCGGCCGCGGGAACTGGTGCTGACCAACGGGCTGTGGCTCGGCAGCATCACGGCCGCCGAATTCGTCGCGAACGTCAGACGCGCGCAAGGCGCCGGCATCGTGTTCGGCCTGCGGCCGGAGATGCCCGCCACCCCGCCGGAACTGGTGGCCGCCTGCCGGGGCGCGGCCCTGCCGCTGCTGGAGATCTCACCGGACGTGCCGTTCACCGCGATCTCCGAGGCGGTCGCCGGCCTGTACACCGAGGAACGCCAGAGCGCCCTGGTCGGCATGGTCCGCCGGGGCGACGCGCTGGCCACCGCGATCTCCCGGGGAGCGGGCGCGTCCGGCGTCCTGCGGGTGCTGCGGCGCGACTACGAACTGCCGCTGGCGGTGGTGGACCGGATGGGACGCCCGCTGGCCTCGGCGGGGGCCGAGCTGACCGGCGAGCAGCTCCACACGGTGGCGGCCGCGCTGGCCCGCCGGCCCCCGCCGCTGGAAACCGACCTCGGCGCCGCCGGGCGGGCGGCCCTGTTCCTGGTGGGCGCGGTCGGAGACGTCGACGCCGCGCTGGTGTGCCTGCGACCGGTCGCCGACCTGACGCGAGCGGAACAGGCCGCGCTGGAGCAGGCGGCCCGCTTCCTCAGCCTGGAGGTCGCCAAACAGCAGGCGGTGCAGGCCATCGAGCAGCGGTTCGCCGGGGAGCTGCTGGAAATGGTGCTGTCGGGCGGCAGCAGGGCCGCCGAGGTGCCCGGACGGCTCCGCGCGTTCGGCGTGGACCCCGACGGCCCCCTGGCCGTGTGGGCGCTGGCGTTCGCCGACGAGGAGTCCACCCTGCCCGGGATGGCCGAGGTGGCGGGCGAGTTCTTCGCGGCCGACGGCATCCCGGCGGTCGTCGCGGGCGGATCACGGGACGTCGTCGCCGTGCTGTCGTGGCGGCGTTCCGAACGGGAGCTGGCGCCCTTGGCGGAACGGCTCGCCGCGAACGTGGCCGAACGGTTCGTGGGCCGGCGTCCCGTCGTGGGCCTCGGCGGGGTCGCCATGGACTCGACCGGGCTGCGGGAACCGCTCGTGCGTTCCCGGGAGGTGTGCCAGACGCTGCGGCGCGGCGGCGCCGGCCCCGCCGTCCGGGCGTTCGCCGAGCTGGGCACCTACCGGCTGCTGCTGGGCGCGCAGGACGCCGACACCCTGCGCTCGCTCGCCGACGGCCTCCTCGGCCCGATCCGCGCGCACGACACCCGACGCGGCAGCGAGCTGGAGGCGACCCTGCGCGCCTTCCTGGACCACGACGGGCAGTGGGCGGCCAGCGCGGCCGCCCTGCACGTCCACGTCAACACCCTGCGCAACCGGCTGGCCAAGATCGCAGAGCTGACGGGCCGCGATGTCACCCGCACCGCCGACCGCGTCGACCTGTTCCTGGCGCTGGAGGCCGGCGACATGCTGTGACCGCCGCCCGACTCATGCGGCGGGAAGGCCCCGCGTCCGGCCCTGGAAGTCAAGCCCCGGGCCGGACGCGGGGCCGCCGTGCTCACACGCCCGCGCGTGCCGCCAGACGCCAGCGGCGGGCGTTGTCCAGGGTCGCCATCGGCTGCAGCATCGTGTGGTCGAACTCCTCGAGCTCCCGGCCCTCGGCCAGGCGGCGCGGCAGGTCGGGGTTGGCCAGCGCACCCCGCCCCACGGAGAGGAAGTCGGCGTGGCCGTCGTCCAGGACCTGGGCCGCCTGCCGCGGCCGGTGCATCCCGCCGTTGGCGATCACCGGCAGGCCGCTCACCCGCCGGGCCAGGCCGGTGATGGTGACCCCGCCGTCCAGCCGCGCCGTCTCGATCCAGTCGCGGCCCTCGCTGGCGATGTGCAGGTACGTCGCGCCCGCGTCGGCCAGCGCCGCGAAGATCGTCTCCGCGTCCCTGGCACCGCCCGGCCAGCGGTACCGGAAGTCGTTCACCTTGGTCTGCGACAGCCGCACGCCGACGCACCAGTCCGGCCCGACCTCGGCGCGGACGGCCGCCACGACCTCCGCCGTCAACCGCACGCGGTCGGCCGCGGAACCGCCGTAGGAGTCCGTGCGGCGGTTGGTGTAGTCCGTGAGGAACTGGTCCAGCAGATAGCCGTTGGCCGCGTGGATCTCCACGCCGTCGAACCCGGCCTCTCGCGCGTTCGCCGCCGCGGCGGCGAAGCCGTCGACGGCCTCCTTGATGTCGGCCTCGCTCATCTCCCTGGGCGTCGGCCACGGCCCGTGCCCGCCGTACTCGGGCATCTTCTCGCCGAGCGGTGTCACCGCGGACGGCCCGGCGGTCTCCTCCCGGTACGGGTTCCCCTGCGACAGCGCACCGGCGTGCATCAACTGCGCCACGATGCGCGCCCCCGCGTCACGCACCTTGCCGGTGACCTCGCGCCAGGCCGCCACGTGCCGCTCCGACACCAGGCCGGGCTGTTTGAGATACCCCTGGCTATAGGCCGTGTCGGTGTACGTCCCCTCCGTGATGACCAGCCCGAAGCCGCCCTGTGCGAACGCCGCGTAGTACTCGGCCATCTCCGGCGTCGGCGTACCGTCCGGGGCCGCCGACACCCGTGTCATCGGCGCCACCGCCAACCGGTTCGCCGTCGTCAAGCCGCCGATGCGTCCCGGCTGCAGCGCCGGGTGCCCCCGAACAACACTCATGATCATTTGCCTTTCAATCCATCACATCAATGGCCAGCGGCGATGGCCCGCCGGCGTTGACGTCGACCAGGTCCTGCGGACAGGCCGACACCACGACGAGGCAGTCCATGACCGCCTCGAACGTGATCGCGTCCCCGGGGCGGCTCTCCGCGGGCAGCCACCGAAGGCGGCCCGACTCCTCCACGGGGATCCGCATGAACACGTTGACCGGCTGCGGCGTGGTGGCGACGGACAGGCCCAGCTCCGCCAGCGCCAGGTCCAGATTCCGCGCGCACGACGGATGCCCCGGCGCGTCGAGCGCCTCGTAGCGGGCCGGATCGCAGGCCGCGATCAGCATGTCGTGCCGACCCGGCGACGTGTCGGAGACCAGCGTGAGGATCGGGCGCCGCCGGTTGGTGACGAACGCCTCGCCCACCTGCGGGAACAGGCGGCTCGTCACGCTGCGCGTATGGGAGGCGCTCAAGTGCTCGCCGGTGTCTCCGGCGGCGAAGGCGAACAGGTCGCCCACCTGACCGCCTTCGAGGTCGACCACTCGCACCCGCTGCCCGGCGGCCACCTGCACCGCCCGCCCTTCCCTGGCGGGCACCACCGTCCGCCCCGTCGTCTGTCGCATATCCGCAAGCACACCACCGCCACACCCCGAAAAGCCATGGAGGTATGTACACAACTAGCCCCAAGAATTGGCGCTTCCTCCAACACCCGCCAACAACCAGAGAAACATCAACGACTACGACAAACCCGCTACGCACAGGGCAGTAGCCAAGCCTCGGGACCATGCCTGAACGTGACTACCTGCCGACGGTCGATGTGATGCGCGCGGTTCTGACGAGCGTTCGCCAGGGCGTCGCTGAGGACCCGTGGTGTGCAGCCAGAGGATGAAACTGGCCGGTGGCCCGCCGCAACGATTCCGCCAAGGACGGCAGCGAAGGAACTGGGGCCGTCCTTCGGCGGTGACCACCTGTCGACTGCTGATGCGGGCCCAAGCGCGGCAGTGAAGGCCCTCCACTAGGTCGTGTCGACGCCAGCCAGTCGATTCCCCGGGGCGGCGTCGGTGCGGGCCTGGGGCCTGCTGCATCCACGTGAACATGCCGTCGGCGGCCCACCGGCGGAAGCGGGCGCACATCGACCGCCGCACCGACTGGTCGGCGATCCGGCCGTCGCCAGCGGCGCCCACGAGCGCGCCGCTACGGCTGCCCGCCCCCCGACCAACCTAGACCGGGCCACCGGTCGGCCAGTGCGCTGCTACGAACACCCCGCGCCCGGCGACCTGGTGCACGTAGGCGTCAAGACGCCGGGCAACAGCGCCGACGGCGGCGGCCACCGGGTGCACAGCCGCGCGCTCGGCAGGACGGTGGGGGTGTCGGTCCACACCTGGACGGCCTGGGGCCTGGTGACCTCCCGCGCGAAGCGAGCCCCGCTCGACCAGGAGGAGACGCGGGCGGTCGACGGCGCCGTCCGGAGGGGCGCGGGCGAACGACGGGCGTGTGCGAGGATCGACGCATGCCGATCGACCAGCAGCTTCTCGTGGCGTTCACGGTCACCACCATCGTCGCGATGATCACGCCGGGGCCGGACATGCTGTTCGTCCTGGGGTGCGGGATGCGGGGCGGGCCGCGCGCGGGGCTGCTCGCGACGGCCGGTGTCGCGACGAGCGAAGCCGTGCACGTGGCGGTGGCGGCCGCCGGGCTGACCGCCCTGTTCGCGGCGGTGCCGGTCGCCTTCACGGTGGTGCGCGTCGTCGGGGGCGCCTATCTGATCTACCTCGGGGTCCAGATGATCCGCCGCCGCGCGGCCACCGTGGACGACGCGCCGATCGAACGCGGCGGGATGCCGGGCCGCCGGGCGTACCTGTCCGGCCTGCTGACGAACCTGCTCAATCCGAAGATGGTGACGTTCACGATCGCCTTCCTTCCGCAGTTCGTCGACCCGGATCTCGGCCGGGTGTGGCTGCAGTTCGCCATCCTCGGCGTGCTCCTGGTCGCGCTGGAGTTCCTGGTCGACGGGACGGTCGGCGTGCTGGCGGGACGGATCGGCGGATGGCTGCGCCGCAGACGCGCCGTCCGCCGCCGGATCGACGTCGCAACCGGCGGCCTGTTCATCGGCCTCGGCGTAAGGCTGGCCGCCGAGCGCTGACTCCGCGGCTTGTCCGGCACCGCGTGGGTTCAGGCCGCCGTGGCCGAGTCAGGGGGATAACTGCACAGGTCGTACATGACCGGTGGGAGCTCGTCCCAGAGCCAATCGTTCTGTGAGCCGGGCCAGTCGGCCGGAGGGCCGACCCTGAGCAGGTCCGGCCGGATGGGGGTGAGCTGGACGAGCAGCGGGTCGCCGTGCCACATCACTTCGTCGGTGCCCCAATAGGCGCCGAAATCGGCGCCGGTGAGCGGCATCTGCCGGGGGATGATGTGCCGGCCGGGGGTTCTGCCGAGGGGGAGCAGGCGCTGGGCCGTGGTGCGCAGGACGTTGAGAGCGGCGAGGCCGTGGCGGCAGGCGACTGCGGTCATGCGCAGCTCGGGGAGGCCGAAACGGGTCAGGCCGCGGGTGGTCAGTTCCAGGCACGCGCACCCCTCGGGGTCGTCGTCGAGGGCCGGGCAACGAGGGTCGGCGGGCGACGGCGGCGGCCAGGCGCCCAGCCAGTCGTCGGCCAGGGCGAAGCCGGGCGGCTCGGCGTCCCGGAACGGCAGCACCTGGCCGGTGTCGTAGTCGATCGGGATGCCGTCCACGTCGTCAGCGACCGCTCCGGTGACGGCGCGGGCGAGCTGCAGGCCGAACGGCAGGTCGTGGACGGGGACGGCGGCGGTGACACCGATGTGGTGCGCGGCCCTGCGCGCCGTTTCCGGCTCGTCCTCGTCGGGTGCGTGAAGGGGGCGGTGCAGATCCCACGGCGAGTCGCAGGCGCGGTACGCGGTCACCGTCAAGGCGGGCGTGCCGAGCCGCTCGGCCGCCTCTGCCGCGAACGGTTCGGGCAGGCCTTCGAATTCGAGCGGGGGATCAGCCTGGTCGGCGGCGACGACGAAGGTCGCGGTGACCGTCTCGGGAACGGTGATGTCGATCGTGTGCGGCATGTGCGGCCTCCTGGTGGCGTGCGTTCGCCGTCCAGGGTCGGCCGCCGCGGGCCCCTCACAGAAGTAGAAGACCGTTCTGTGGATAACGCATGGGGTGCGCCCACGCACCGCCGAGTGTCTGCGTCAGGCGCGGAATGCGCGCGGCGGCTGCTGCCGCCGGGTGACACCCGTGTGCCGCGCCGGGGACGCTGCTGTCCCCGGCGCGGCACGGGACGTCAGCGCTCGGAGATGTCGACGTAGTGGCGCTCGCCCGGACCGACGTAGACCTGGCGAGGCCGGCCGATCTTGGTCGCCGGGTCGTTGATCATCTCGCGCCACTGGGCGATCCAGCCGGGCAGCCGGCCCAGCGCGAACAGCACCGTGAAGGCGTTCGTGGGGAAGCCCATGGCCTTGTAGATGACGCCGGTGTAGAAGTCGACGTTCGGGTAGAGCTTGCGCTCGATGAAGTAGTCGTCGTTGAGCGCGACCTCCTCCAGGCGCATGGCCAGGTCCAGGAGGGGGTCGCTCTTGCCGAGGATGTCCAGCACCTTGCGGGTGGCCTTCTTGACCACGGCGGCGCGCGGGTCGTAGTTGCGGTAGACGCGGTGGCCGAAGCCCATGAGCTTGAGGCCGGGCTCCTTGTTCTTGACGCGCCGGACGAAGTCTTCGACGTTGCCGCCCTCGGCGTGGATGCGTTCGAGCATCTCCAGGACGGCCTGGTTGGCGCCGCCGTGCAGGGGGCCGAACAGAGCGTCCACGCCCGCGGAGACGGAGGAGAACAGGTTGGCGTGGCTGGAGCCGACGAGCCGCACCGTGGAGGTCGAGCAGTTCTGCTCGTGGTCGGCGTGCAGGATGAACAGCATGTCCAGGATCCGCACGATCTCGGGGTCGACCTCGTACGGCTCGGTGGGCAGGCCGAACGTCATCCGCAGGAAGTTCTCGACGTACCCCAGGGAGTTGTCGGGGTAGAGCAGCGGCTGCCCGACGGAGGTCTTGTAGGCGTACGCGGCGATCGTCGGCAGCTTGGCGATCAGCCGGATGCTGGACAGGTCGACCTGCTCCTCGTCGAAGGGGTCCAGGTTGTCCTGGTAGAAGGTGGACAGCGCGCTGACCGCCGAGGACAGCACCGCCATGGGGTGGGCCTGGCGGGGGAACACCGTGAAGAAGTTGCGGAACTTCTCGTCCAGGAGCGTGTGCCGTCGCACCCGGTCGGTGAAGCGGTCGAGCTGGTCGGCCGTCGGCAGCTCGCCGTAGATCAGCAGGTAGGCGACTTCAAGGAAGGACGACCGCTCGGCGAGCTCTTCGATCGGGTAGCCGCGGTACCGGAGGATGCCCGCCTCGCCGTCGATATAGGTGATCGCGGAGGTGGTGGACGCGGTGTTGGTGAACCCCGGGTCGAGGGTGACGTGGCCGGTCTCTTTGAGGAGCCGGTTGATGCTCAGGCCCGAGGGTCCCTCGGTGGCCTGCGTCACCTCGAGGGGCAGCCGCCCGCCCGTGTGGTTGAGCTCGAAATCCGACATGCACTCGCTCCCAACTGCTGTCCACACCTGCGTAGACGCTCCGGGTTTCATCGTATCCAGGTGATCACATGGGTCTTGCTGCGGGCTGGGTGGTCTTGTTGTGGAAAATCCGAAACCTACCGTGATGGGCGACTCCGCCGGTCGTGTCGGCGGTCGGGGGGTTCCGGCGGCGGTCCGGGCGCCGTCGACTGCTCGTAGACGGCCGTCATCTGGACGAGGGTGCGCTCCTGGGCGCCGATCAGTTCCTCGACGTCCGCGGGCGGCCACTCCTCGCCGTAGTGGGCGTCGAGCAGCGTGGACAACGCCGTGAGCACCTGCTCCGGGGTCGGCCGCTCGCCGGGGGCCTTGGCCAGGCACAGGGTGACCAGGCCGCGCAGCGGGTCGGGAAGGCCGGTCAGGTCGGGCTCGCGGTGGACGATGCGGGCGCGGACCTTGTGACCGGTGCCGAACGGGGCCTTGCCGGTCGCCGCGTACACCAGGGTCGAGCCCAGGGAGAACACGTCGCTGGCGGGTGTGACGGTCTCGGCGAGGGCCTGCTCGGGGGACATGTACTCCGGCGTGCCCACGATCGCCGACCGCGACAGCGGAAGGGCGTCCAGCGGCCGGGCGATGCCGAAGTCGATCACCCGGGGGCCGTCGGCGGCCAGCAGCACGTTGGACGGCTTGAGGTCCCGATGGACGATCCCCGCCCGGTGGATGGCGATGAGCGCCTCGGCGAGCCCGGCCCCCAGACGGCACACGGCCTGCTCGGGCAGCGGGCCCTTCTCCCGCACCGCCGCGGCCAGGCTCACCCCGCGGATGTACTGCGTGGCCAGCCAGGGCAGTTCGGCGTCGGGGTCGGCGTCCACCACAGGGGCGGTGTAGAAGCCGCTCACCGAGCGGGCCGAGGCGACCTCTCGGCGGAACCGCTCCCGCCAGTGCGGATCGTCCAGCAGCTCCGGCCGGATCACCTTCAGAGCGACGAGCCGCCGGCTCGGCGACGCGGCCAGGTACACCTGGCCCATGCCGCCCTCGCCGAGCCGTCCGAGCACCTGGTACGGGCCGATCTTGTCGGGGTGGTCTCGGGACGGCTGCATGGCTCCAGGTTCCGGCTGTGGGGGGCGGGCACTTCATCGTTCCATGGGATGATCTCGCATCCGAAGCGGCGAAGCCGCCCGCGACGCCCGTGGCGCAGGCCGATCCGGTGCCGATCGGAAGCGTTCCGCGAACCGGCGAGCGTCCTCGGGCGCCGACCCCGCCCTTTCGGTGACGAGAGCGGCGGCGCATCCGACATCATGTGATCCGTGATGAGCAGTGCGTCGGCCTCCCAGCGGCACGCCGGCAAGGGGCCCGGCCCGGTGGTGCTGGAGGCCGTCCTCGAACGGATCACCTACGCCAACGAGGAGACCGGGTACACGGTCGCGCGCGTCGCCACGGAGAAGTCCGGCGACGAGCTGCTGACCGTGGTCGGCGCGCTGCTCGGCGCGCAGGTGGGGGAGAGCCTGCGGCTGACCGGCCGGTGGCGCTCGCATCCCAAGTACGGGCGGCAGTTCGAGGTCGAGTCGTACACCACCGTGCTGCCCGCCACCGTCCAGGGCATCCGCCGGTACCTGGGCTCCGGGATGATCAAGGGCATCGGCCCGGTGATGGCCGACCGGATGGTGGAGCACTTCGGCACCGACATCCTGCGGATCATCGAGGAGGAGCCGGACCGGCTGGTCGAGGTGCCCGGGCTCGGCCCCAAGCGCATGAAGCGGATCGCCGACGCCTGGGAGGAGCAGAAGGCCATCAAGGAGGTCATGGTCTTCCTGCAGGGCGTCGGGGTGTCCACGTCGCTGGCGGTGCGGATCTACAAGCAGTACGGCGACGCGGCCATCGACACGGTGCGCCGCGAGCCGTACCGGCTGGCCGCCGACGTGTGGGGCATCGGCTTCAAGACCGCCGACACCATCGCCCAGGCGGTCGGCATCCCGCACGACAGCCCCGAGCGGATCAAGGCGGGGCTGCGGTACACCCTGTCGGAGGCCGCCGACGACGGGCACGTCTACCTGCCCGAGCCGAACCTGGTCACCGCCGCCGAGAAGATCCTGGGCGTGCCGCGCGAGCTGATCGGCCCGGCGCTGGACGAGCTGGCCGCCGAGGAGGAGGGCGTGGTCCGCGAGCCGGTGCCGGGGACGGCGGAGGGCGCGGGGACCGTCCCGGCCGTGTACCTGCCGCCGTTCCACCGGGCCGAGCGGTCGCTGGCGCGGGGGCTGCGCGAGCTGCTCGACGCCCCGCACGACCGGCTCAACGCGTTCGCCGACGTCGACTGGGACAGGGCGCTGGCCTGGCTGCGGCGGCGCACCGGCGCCGACCTGGCGCCCGAACAGGAGGAGGCGGTGCGGCTCGCGCTCACCTCCAAGGTCGCGGTGCTGACCGGCGGGCCCGGCTGCGGCAAGAGCTTCACGGTGCGGTCGATCGTCGAGCTGGCCGCCGCCAAGAAGGCCCGGATCGTGCTGGTGGCGCCGACCGGACGGGCCGCCAAGCGGCTGGCCGAGCTCACCGGGCACGAGGCCGCCACCGTGCACCGGCTGCTGCAGCTGCAGCCCGGCGGGGACCCGAAGTACGACCTCGACAACCCGCTGGACGCCGACCTGGTCGTGGTCGACGAGAGCTCCATGGTCGACCTGATCCTGGCCAACAAGCTGGTCAGGGCGATCCCCCGCGGCGCCCATCTGCTGCTGGTCGGCGACGTCGACCAGCTGCCGTCGGTGGGCGCCGGCGAGGTGCTGGCCGACCTGCTGAACGCCGAGGTGATCCCGCGGGTGCGGCTCACCCGGATCTTCCGGCAGGCGCAGCAGTCCGGGATCGTCGTCAACGCCCACCGCGTCAACGCGGGGGAGCCGCCGCACACCCGCGGCTACCCCGACTTCTTCCTGTTCCCGTGCGACGACCCGGAGGAGACCGCCGAACTGACCGTGGACGTGGTGGCCAACCGCATCCCGCGCAAGTTCGGCCTCGACCCGCGCCGCGACGTCCAGGTGCTCACGCCGATGCACCGGGGCGCGGCGGGCGCCGGAACCCTCAACACGCTGCTGCAGGAGGCCCTCACGCCGCACCGGGAGGGGCAGCCCGAGCGCCGCTACGGCGGCCGCGTGTACCGGCCCGGCGACAAGGTCACGCAGCTGCGCAACAACTACGACAAGGGCGAGGCGGGGGTGTTCAACGGCACCGTCGGCGTCGTCACCAAGGTCTCGCCGGAGGAGCACACCCTGACCGTCCGGACCGACGAGGACGAGGACATCGAGTACGGCTTCGACGAGCTGGACGAGATCACCCACGCATACGCGATCACCATCCACCGCTCCCAGGGCAGCGAGTACCCGGCCGTGGTGATCCCGCTGACCACCGGCGCGTGGATGATGCTGCGCCGCAACCTCCTCTACACCGGCATCACCCGCGCCAAGAAGCTGGTGGTGCTGGTGGGCTCGCGCCGCGCGCTGGCCGCCGCCGTCCGCACCCCGGGCGCCGGACGCCGCCACACCGCGCTGGCGCACCGCCTCGCCGCGCTGGCCTGACCGCGCGCGGCGGGCCGCGCCCCGGGGAACCGGCCGCGCGGCGCCCTCGTCGGACTCAAAGATCATCTTTCCCCGATCGTTCCGAGGAGGTTCCGCGTTGCCCGATGAGTCCCGAGCCGTCGCGTCCGAGCAGGGCGAGCTGGATGCCGACGCCGTCGCCGCGTTGGTGAACGGATCCCAGGAGCTGGCCGCGGCGGGCCGTCTGGACGAGGCGGTCGCCGACCTGCGGCGGGCCGTGCCCGCCGCGCGGCGGCTGTTCGACCGCGACCCGGTGCGGTACCGCGTCGTGCTGGTCGTCGCGCTGCTCAACCTGGAGGGCCGGCTGGCCGCGTCCGGACGGGCCGAGGAGACCGTGCCGCTGCTGAAGGAGATCGTCGCGCGCACCGCCGACTACCGCCCCGAGGAGGCGGCCGCCGGCACGCCCGAGTCGCTGCTCGGATACCGGCTCGGGGCGCTGCGGCGGCTGGCGCGGCGGCTGCGGGCGGACGGCGACCTCGACGGCGCCATCGCCGCCGCGACCGCCGCCCGCGACGAGTCGCCGCGGCCCGCCGAACCGCCGACGGCGGACGACATCGCGAGGGCCGAGCGGCTCGTGTCCGCCGAGCTGCTGCTGGCCCGGCTCCTGGAGGAGGCCGGACGCGGCGAGGAGAGCATCGCGGTGGGGGAGAGCGCCGTCGCCGACGCCCGGGTGATGAAGCGCCCGGACGGGCGCGAGGCCGTCTCGCTCGGCGACGCCGCCTTGGACGTCGGCCTTCGGCTGCTGGCCCGCGACCGACTGGAGGACGCGGCCCGCCATCTCCGGCAGGCGGTCGAGGTCTACCGGAGCCACGCCGACGACCCCGGACACCCCGACATCGCCGCCAACCTGCCCCTCGCCGCCAACCGGCTGGGCGTGGCCCTGTCGATGCTGCACCGCGACGCGGAGGCCGTGCCGTATTTCGAGGAGGCGGTGCGGCGGAGCCGGCGCCGCGACGCCGCCGACCCCGAGGTCCGCGACGAGCTGGCGTCCTACCTGCGCGATCTCGCCGTGTGCCTGATCCAGCTGGACCGGGACACCGACGCCGTGGCCGCGCTCGCCGAGGCCGCCGATCTGTACCGTCCGCCCGCCGAGGGCGGTTCCGCCTTCCACCGGGAACGGCTCGGCGAAGTGCTGGGCCGCCTGTGGCGCGGGCTGGCCGTCCTCGGCCGCGAGGAGGAGTCGGCGAAGGTGCGGGCCGAGTGGTCCGCGCTGACGGAGGTCAGTCCGTCGCCCTGAGACGCGGCAGCACCAGCCCGGCGAAGGCGTCGGCGGTCACACCGCGGACGCGTTCCGACCAGACCAGGTGGTCGTGCCGGCACCACAGCGGCATCACCGGCATGTCGCGCAGCAGGGACGACTCGGCCAGCCGTGCCGGGATCACGCCGTCGTCGGGCGTGGCGGCGCGCAGGGACTGCTCGATGAGGTCCGCGGCGGGGCCGTCGTCGGGGCGCGGCAGCGGGGCGAGAGCGGCGGCGGGGGCGGGGTAGGCCGCGGCCGAGCGCACCGCGTACGGGCCGTCGACGCGGCGCTCGGCGAGGGCCCTGCGCAGTTCGGCGGCGGGCACCGCCTTCGGCCGCACGTCCAGCTTCAGCGTCGACCGCCACTGGTCGGCGACGGCCCGCACCCACGCGTCGTCGCCCGCGCCCGCCTCGTACCAGAGGGTGACGGGACCGTCGAGCCCGCCCGCGTCGGCGAGCGCGGCTGCCGCGGCGGCCCCGTCGTGCACGCACGCCCGGCACTGGCCCTCGCGGCGGCCCAGCGCGATGCCCGGCGGGACGAGCGCGTCGGCGGGGCTGACCTGGTGCCCGAGCGGCCCCTCGGCCACCGCCCGCCGGTCGATCGCCATGGACAGCGCGTGCCGCAGGGCCGGGGCGGCGAACCGCTCCTCCCACTCCGGGAACGCCAGGTAGGTCGCGGTCCGGCCGGGCACCGACAGGTGGCGGCCGCGGAAGTCGGCGTCCATCGACGCGTGCTTGTCCGGCGGGACGGCGGTGGCCACGTCCAGCTCGCCCGCCCGCACGGCGCGGTACTGGGCGCCGGCGTCCGGCATCGCGCGCACCACGATCGCGGGGCCGCGGCCGTCCCGCGGCTCCAGCACCGTCTCGCGGGCGTCGTGGGAGCGGACGCGGTACGGGCCGTTGCCGATCGGCCGGCGCGCGTAGGAGGCCCAGTCGCGCGACCGCAGCACGGCGTCGGGCAGCGGCAGGAACGCCGGGTCCGCCAGCAGCGCGGGGAACCCGTTGAACGGGCGGTCGAGCGCGACCTCGAAGGTGCGCTCGTCCCGCACCTTCAGCCCTTCGACGTCGTCGTCCCGGCCGCCCGCGCCCTTCACCCGGGCCACGTCGGTGAGCAGGCGGGCACCGTGCCAGCCCTCGCGCAGCACGGCCCGCCAGGCGTCGACGAACGACCGCGCCGTCACCGCGGAGCCGTCGTGGAAGCGCTGCCCGGGGCGCAGCCGGATCGTCCAGACACGCCGGTCCCGGCTCGTGATCGACTCGGCGGCGGCGTCGACCGGCGTCCCGCCCCGCCCGTCGTAGGCGGTCAGCCCGGTCCACACCGCGCCGGCGATCATGCGTCCGGCGGGGTCGCGGACGTCGCCGGGCAGCAGCGTGGCGGGCGGCGCCGCGCCCACCGAGATCCGCGGGTCGTCCGGTCCGCTCCGCGCGCGCACGGCCACCGCCAGCGCGGCCGGCAGCGCCACCGCCCCGATGACCAGCGCGGCCGTGCGCGTGACGCTCCTCAACGGGCCCCTCCCGACGACCTCGCGCGGTCTCTCCCGAGCTCGACCGGCCCTTCCGGCGCGATGGCGGGCGAACGCCGGTGAGCGTACGGCACCGCCGCCCGGCACGGGAAGGGCGCGCGGCCGTCCCCGGCCGCGGCGCGGCGGTCCGCCGCCCGGGCCGGGACGCGGGCGCCCACCTGCCCGGCGATCATCTACTCACGAACCGGGACCGGTTTTTTGTCGGGCCTCGCCGGTTGAGGGCGTCGAGCGGGGCGACCGACACTTGCCTCGGTTCCCCGTCCCTCTGCGTGGAGGCGCGATGCGTACCCGGCCTCAGCGGAACTTCGGACGATCCAGGCCCGTCTTCGTCGGCGCCGCCGCGGCGGCCGCCTCCGTGCTCGCCATGGCCGGGACGGCGTGGGCCTGCCCGCCCGAGCACGACGACCAGCACGCGTCCGCGTCCCGGGCCCGAGGCGAGGAACGCGTCCTCGCCGGACACCCCGACCACGCGGCCGGCACGCCCTCCGCCGCGGCCTCTGACGCGATCAAGGGCGTGCGGCGGGTCGGCAACGTGCCCGACGCCAAGGAGGCCACCTCCCTGATCTTCATGGACTACGGCTCGGGCCGGCACAAGCGCACGATCATGTACGTGAGCGGGCGGTTCGGGCTGAAGGCCTACGACGTCAGCGCCGATCCGCGCAGCCCGAAGCCGGTCGGCGGCTTCGACCTGCCCGGCTTCTGGGAGGGGGAGGACACCGAGGCCGACCACAAGCGCAAGATCATCTATCTGTCCCGCGACCCTCGGGCGTTCGGCGGCAACACCGACACCGGCGAGTCCGGCGTGTACGTCATCGACGTGTCCAAGCCGGAGAAGCCGCGGCAGATCGCCTACCAGCGCGTCCCCACCGGGCACACCACGTCCTGCATCAACGACTGCCAGTACCTGTGGACGGGCGGCCCCGCCAAGGCCGACTGGATGCCCGAGGACTGGGGCGGACGGCCGGTGTGGGTGACGGACGTGCGCAACCCGCGCAAGCCCAAGGTGTTCAAGAAGCCCATCGACACGGGCCGCAACGACGGCAAGACCGACTACGTCCACGACGTCCAGGTCGACGCCGCCGGGATCGCGTGGGCGTCCGGCCGCGGCGGCGTGCGCGGCTACTACACGCGGGGACGGCACTGGGATCCGGTCAAGAAGCGCTTCCGCACCGCCACCGCCTGGGACCCGGTGCCGTACGCGGGCGGCGGGCTGGACGAGGCCACCACCAACTCCTCGTTCATGCACAACAGCTACCGCGCCGTGGGACGCACCAGGGACCAGGGGCCCGACCCCCGCAAGTGGGGCGAAGGCCAGGTGCTGATCGTCACCGAGGAGACCTTCAACGACGGCTGCGCCAACGACGGGCTGCTCGTCCTGGCCTCCCTGAAGGGGTCGTACGGCGGCCAGGGCTGGCGCTCGACTCCCGAAAAGCCGTTCCGGCTGCAGACCCTCGGCACCTGGGGCGTGGCGGGCCAGGAGGGCAGCCGCACTGACACCGACGACTGCTCGGCCCACTACTTCGACGTGAAGGACGGCGTGCTGGCGCAGGCCTTCTACGCCCAGGGCACCCGGTTCATCGACGTGCGCGACCCCACGAACCCGCGTCAGATCGCCTACTACCGGCCCGCCGACGCCCGCGCCTGGGCGGCCTACTACCACGGCGGCTACGTGTACGTGGCCGACCACGCCCGCGGCATCGACGTCCTCAAGCCCACCTTCCGCTGAGGGCGCCACGCGCGGCGACCCAGGGCGCCTGGGCGCCGCGAGGGCCACATCGCCGCCACCTTGGAGGAAACCCACGTGACGCGTCTGAGTGCCCGTACCGGAGCCGTCGGCCTGGCCGCCCTCGCGCTCGCCGCGGGGGGATTGGCCGCTCCGGCCGACGCCACGTCCTCCGCCGCCGCGCAGGTCGCGGTCCAGCAGGCCGTCGCCGCGCCGCAGGCGCAGCGGGGCGGCGTCCGTCTGCACACCAACGCGGAGCTGGCGCACGCCCTCAAGCAGATCGCACGGGCCTCCCGCGGGCGGGTCGCCGTCCGCAGCGTCGGCACGTCCAACGAGGGGCGCCCCATCTGGTTCGCCACGCTCGGAACCGGCCCCAAGCGCGTGATGTACGTGACGCAGCAGCACGGCGACGAGCCGCTGGGCACCGAGAGCGCCCTGCACGCGCTGCGCCGCCTCGGCCTGGCCGACGACCCGGTCGCGCGCGCCGTCCGCTCCAAGGTCACGTTGGGGATCGTGGTGCGCGCCAACCCGGACGGCCACGAGCACCAGTGGCGCTACAACTACGACCCTGACGCCGAACCCGAGTACGGCGAGCCGGGCAAGGGCTACGACATCAACCGCTACCACGACCCGGCCGTCGCGCCCGACGACATCCCGGCGACCGAGGCCGCGGTGATCCGGCGGACCCACGCCGCGTTCCGCCCGTCGATCATGGTGGACTACCACATGCAGGGCCGGTACGCCTTCCCGCCGCCGGACGGCCGCGAGATCACCACCTCGATCATGTGGCCGAACCACCCGGCGGTGTCCGCCGACGCGCTGCGCCGCTCCAAGCAGGTCGGAGTGCGCGTGCACGACGCGTTCACCCGCGCGGGCGCCGTGGTGTCGCAGTACCCGGGCGGCACCTACCAGGGCATCGCGCGCAACGCCTACGGCCTGCTGGGCAGCGCCTCCCTGCTGGTCGAGCTGAGCGCCCTGCCGCCCGAGCGCGAGCACTTCCAGGTCCACACGGCCTACCTGTCCATGGTCGACCTGGCGCGGGCGGCCGCGTCCGGCGCGCTGGACCGCATCGACCCGGCGGCCGCGGACGAGATTCCGCCTCGCGGCCCGGCGATCCCTCGTGACGCGTCCACCGCCCGGGACGGCGGCGCTCACTGATCCGTCTCGGCCGGCGCCCCCGCTCGGCCTTCATGACGGACGGGGCGTCGCGCGCTGTCCGGGCGCGTGGACGCCGGACGACGTTGTTCGCTCAGTGACCGGCGTTCTCGCTCGACGGCCGGGCGGCGCCGGACCGGGCTTCGGCTTCGGCGGCGGCGTCGGCGTCGCGGGAGGCGCGGCGGCGGGCGCGGAAGGCGGCGACGTTGGTGCGGTTGGCGCAGGCGTCCGAGCAGAAGCGGCGCCGGCCGGCGCGCGAGGTGTCGGCGTAGACGCGGTCGCAGCCGGGCGCGGCGCACACGCCCGTCCGGCTGAGGCCGTGCTCGACCACCAGCTCGGAGAGGTTCATCAGCGTCGTCGCGCGGAAGCGGTGCGGCAGGCGCGCCGACGGCGGGGCGTAGTGGATGTGCAGGCCGTGCGGTTCGTGGTCGGCCAGGTGGGGGTGCATGGGCACCTCCATCATGAGCTCGTTGAGCAGCGCGACGGCCTCGTCGAGCTCGGTGGCCTCGAAGAACGGCCGCAGCGTGCGCCCCCAGCGGCGGAACGGCTCGGCGTCGCGCGGCTCGAACTGCTGCCAGAAGAACCCGTTGGCGCGCAGCACCTCCCGCAGCCCGTCCTCGCTGTCGTCGCCGTCCCGTGTGGTGACCGCGTTCACCAGGGCCACGGCGGCGGCGACCCCGTGGCTCTTGTAACCGGTGATCCGCATCGTTGCCCCGTTCCCCGCTCCCATGCCATCCTGTAAACGACATATTAGTTATAACCCTTACGAGCATCCGAGGGGGACGAGACGGACGGGAGTGCCGTGGACGAGTGCCCGCGCTGTGGCTGGCCGGACAGTGACATCTACGAGGTGCTGTCACGGCACCTGACCTCCGAGGGAGTGGTCACCTACACCCGCTGCGCCTGCGGTGAGGTGCAGGTCCGCGTGCAGCCGTTCACGCCCGGGCGCGTGGTCGCCGCCTCCTGCGGCGAGCCCCGCGCCGACCCCGCCGCGCCCGGCTCGTGAACCGGCGGGCGCGGCCGGATGCGGAAAACGGTTGCTTCGGGGGTTGTCGGCGCCGCTCCGGTGACGGATCATGCAGGCGACCGAGGAAGTCGGGGGCGCGTCCGCCGGGAGATCCGTATGGCCGATCCCACCCCCGCCCCCGACGCCCGATCCGCCGCCCGCCCGCTCGGCGTCAGCCGGCCCGACCTGGCGGTCACCGACCTGCCGACGCCCGAAGAGGTCTTCCGGGTGCGCCGCATCGGCCCCCGCGAGCTGTTCCGCTACGCGCTCGGGCCGAGCCTCATCGCGCTCGGCATCTCGATCGGCAGCGGGGAATGGCTGCTCGGCCCGCAGGCCGTCGGGCAGTACGGGTTCGAGGGCGTCGGCTGGATCATCGTCGTGTCCGCGGCGCTGCAGACCCTCTACAACATCGAGTGCGCCCGGTACGTCATGGCGACCGGGGAGGCGCCGGTGGTCGGCTGGGGCCGCGTGCCACCCGGCTGGATCCTGTGGGTGCCGCTGTCGGTCCTGGTGGTGATCTTCGCGTTCATCGCCGGAGGATGGGCCGCGTCCGCCGGGCAGGGCATGTACGCCCTCGTCCACGGCGAGGTGCCGGGAAAGGACGCCGAGGAGCCGCGGCTGTGGGCGATCGCGCTGCTGGTGGTCGTCTTCCTCATCGCCGCCGGGGCGCGGCGCGTCTCCCGGGCGCTGGAGCTGGCCAACTGGGCCATGATCGGGGCCATCCTGATCGGCCTGCTGCTGCTGTGCCTGTTCGTGGTGCCGTTCGGCCTGTGGTGGGACGGCGTCAAGGGGTTCGTCACCCCGGCCGCGCCGCCCGACGGCATCACCGCCACCGAGATCGGCGGGCTGGCCGGGTTCACCGCGCTGGCGTCCGGGCTGAACTGGTACGTCATGGGCCACTACCGGGACAAGGGCTACGGCATGGGCCACCGCGCCGGGTTCATCGCCGGACTGCGCGGCGAACGCGTCAAGCTCCTGCCCAGCGGCGTGACCTTCCCCGACGACGCCGAGAACGCCGCCCTGTGGCGCCGCTGGTACCGGCTGCTGCTGGCCGACATGTGGGGCGTGTTCTTCGTCGGCGCGATGCTCGGCATGCTGCTGCCGACGATCCTCATGGCCCGCGCCGTCGAACTGAGCGGCGCCAAGCCCACGCAGGCCGACGTGCCCACGTTCGTGGCCTCCGCCCTGGACGCCGAATACGGCCGGTGGCTGTTCTACCTGGCGCTGCTGCTGGGCGTGCTGGTGCTGTTCACCACCCAGCTGGGGATCTTCGAGGCGATGGTGCGGGTCACCACCGACGCCGCGCACGCCACCAGTCCCCGTCTGCGCGCCCTGCTCGAGGGCGATCCGCGCCGCCTGTACTACCCGTTCATGCTGGTGCTGCTGGTGGTCATCGCGGTCGTCCTGCATCTGGCGCTGCCGGTCAGCCTGGTGCAGTGGTCGGCCAACATGTCCAACCTGGGCGCGCTGATCTACCCGTTCCTGCTGATGTACCTGAACTCGCGGCTGCCGCGGGCGGCGCGTCCCCGCCCGTGGCACTACGCGGTCCTGGTGCTGAACTTCCTGTTCTTCGGGTTCTTCTTCGTCAACTTCGTCGCCGACTTCGTGGGCGACCCGCTGGTGACGTTCTGAGCCCTGGTGACGTCCTGAGCCCTGGTGACGTCCTGAGCCGCGGGCGCGGCGGCGGTCAGTGCCGCCAACGGGCGGCGGCGGCGATCTCGGCCGGGGAGGCGCCGTCCAGCAGGGCGATCTCCCCGCGCCGGACGGCGGCGACGGTGTCGATCACGGCCTCGCCCAGCGCGTCGCGCAGCACCGGGTCGGCCTCGAACGCGGCCACCGCCTCGCCGAGCGAGTCCGGCAGCCGGGCGATGCCGCGTCGGGCGAGCTCCGCCGGGTCCAGGGAGGCCGGGTCGACGTCGATCGGGGCGGGCAGCGCGGCCTCGGCGGCGATCCCCGCGCGGCCCGCCGCCAGCAGCGCCGCCAGCGCCAGGTACGGGTTGGCGGCGGCGTCGAAGCACTTGACCTCCAGGTTGGCGGCCCGCGCGCGCTCGTCGTCGGCGCCGGTGACGAACCGCAGCGCCGCCTCCCGGTTCTCCAGGCCCCAGCAGGCGTAGGCGCCCGCCCAGTGCGACGGGATCAGCCGCAGGTAGCTGGCCACCGACGGCGCGCCGACCGCCAGCAGCGCGGGCAGCCGCTCCAGGATCCCCGCCGCGAACGACTCCCCGGCGGCGGTCATGCCGAACGGGCCGTCGCCGCCGCTCATCGCGTTCACCGGCTCCCGCGCGCCCGCGGCCGGTCCCGCGCCGTCCCGCCACAGGCTGAGGTGGACGTGGCGGCCGTTGCCGACCGAGTCCGCCTCCGCCTTCGGCGAGAAGGAGGCGGCAAGACCGTGCCGGAACGACACCGCCCGGATCGTCTCGCACACCAGCACGGCGGTGTCGGCCGCGCCCACCGGGTCCTCGGGCTCCACCGACAGCTCGTACTGCCCGGCGGCGTACTCGGGGTGGATCTGCACGACCGTCACGCCCGTCGCGGCGAGCGCCGTGAGCAGGTCGCGCAGGTAGTCCGACAGTTCGCTGATCCGCGTCATCCCGTAGGCGGGCCCGGTGCAGGCCGGGACGAAGGCGCCGCCGTCGCCCTTCGACACCGCCCATTCGATCTCGAACGCGGCGCGCACCGACCAGCCGTCCGCGGCGAGGCGGGCGGTCTCCCGACGCAGCAGCGCCCGGGCGTCCAGCGGATGCACGGTGCCGTCCTGGGCGTAGCGGTCGGCGGGGGCCCACGCCCAGCCGGGCAGCGCGGCCAGCGGTGTCAGGCGGTCGAGGTCGGGGTGCAGCCGCAGATCGCCCACCGGGCCGCCGGCGAAGCGGCCGGAGACGGCCGAGTCGTCCAGCAGGAAGGTGTCGAACACCGGGGACATTCCCACGCCCCACTGCGCCGCGTGCCCGAAACGCGCCGTCGGCACGGCCTTGGTCCGGGTGATGCCGCTGGTGTCGACCCAGGTCAGCGCGACCGCGGCGATGTCCTGATCGGCCAGGGCCCGGGCGGCGGCGGTGGCGCGCTCGCCGAGCCGGTCACGTGTCGCGCGGTCCAGCGGCCGCCACGCCTCGTCGGGGGTTGCTGCCACGACCGCCCCCTGTCGCAGATCTCGTGGGGTGCGAATGCCTCCGTACGGGCATCGTAAATGCCGGGGACGGTCTTCGGCCCGTACGACCTGCCCGCGGCGGGCGGGGTTTCCTGGCCGGAGGCGGTCCGCGTCGCATGACTCGGCCGTCCGAGCAGCGTCGGCCGAAAGCCCGATCCCGGGTCGATTGGGGGACGCCGTGCTGGAGGAGAGAATCGCGTCGCTGCTCTTGGTGGACCACCACTGCCATGGCGTCGTCCGCCGCGACCTGGACCGGCCCGGGTTCGAGTCGCTGCTGACCGAGGCCGAAGAACCCGGCGGGCCGGGCGGGAGCCTGTTCGATTCGCGGATCGGGTTCGCGGTGCGGCGCTGGTGCGCGCCCGTGCTGGACCTGCCCGCTCACGCCGACCCGGACGAGTACCTCGCCCGCCGCGCCGAGCTGGGCGCGGCCGAGGTGAACCGCCGCTTCCTGCAGGCCGCGGGCCTGGAGGCGCTGTGCGTGGACACCGGCCACCTCCCCGAGGCGCTCCTGGACCCGGCGGAGCTGGGAGGCCTGGCCAAGGCGGACGCGTACGAGGTGCTGCGGCTGGAGCGGCTGGCCGAGGAGGTGGCCGCCGACGGCGTCAGCGCGTCGGCGTTCGCCGCGGAGGTGCGGAGCCGGCTGGCGGTCCGCGCACCGCACGTGGTGGGGTTCAAGTCCGTCGCCGCCTACCGGGCCGGGCTGGAGCTGGCGGGGGAGCGGCCCTCGGACGGCGAGGTCGCCAAAGCGGCCGGACGCCTGCTGCGGGACGCCGAGCGCGGTCTCGCCGGGTGCGACGCCCCGCCCCGCGTCCACGACGAGGTGCTGCACCGCTTCCTGGTGTGGTGCGCGTCCGACCTCGGCGGACCGGTCCAGTTCCACGTGGGCTACGGCGACGCCGACGCCGACCTGCGCCGGGGCGACCCGCTGCTGCTGACCGGCCTGCTCCGGGAACTGGCCCGTCGCGGCACCCCGGTCATGCTGCTGCACAACTATCCGTTCCACCGCAACGCCGGCTACCTGGCGCAGGTGTTCCCGAACGTCTTCGTCGACGTCGGGCTGGCCGCGCACAACCTCGGCGACCGGGCGCCCGTCATCCTCGCCGAGCTCATGGAGCTGGCGCCGTTCGGCAAGGTGCTGTACTCCTCCGACGCCTACGGCCTGCCCGAGCTGTTCCACCTGGGCGCGCTGCTGTTCCGCCGAGGTCTGACGCGCATCCTCGGGGACGGCGTGGCCGAGGGCTCCTGGACGGAGCGCGACGCCGCCCGCATCGCCGAGCTGATCGGCTCGGGCAACGCCCGCCGCGTCTACCGGCTCGGCGAACGCACCTGAACCGCCTACGTTCCGGCGCGTCACGCGCGGTGCGACGCAATCGCGTTTGCACGCGCAGCGGGGCCGCTGTCACTTCTGATGCGCTGCGCGACATCGCCGACCGTCCCGGCGTGCCCCAGGCGCGTCGGAAGTGGTCAGGTTTGGGATATGTGGTGCGGGTATTCGGCGAATTGTGTGGATGCTGAGGCTGCCGGGCATGTACCGGCCGCAGGCCGACACGGCCCTGCTGACCGAGGCGCTGAAGCAGGCGGCCCCTCCGCGCGGCGCCCGCGTCCTGGATTTGTGCACCGGCACGGGCGCGGTCGCCTTGGCGGCCGCCCGCCGCACGGCGGGACTGGTCGTGGCGGTGGACGTGTCCACGAGGGCGGTGCTGGCCGCCACGGTCAACGCCCGCCTGCGGGGGCTGCCGGTGCGGGTCCGGCGCGGCGACCTCCTCGCGCCCGTGGAAGGCGAGGTCTTCGACGTCATCCTGGCCAACCCGCCGTATGTGCCGTCCGGACGGTTCCCGCCGGCCCGGCGCGGAGCGGCCCGCTGCTGGGACGGGGGTCCCGACGGCCGCGCCCTCCTCGACCGGATCTGCGTCCAGGCGCCCCGGCACCTGGCGCCCGGCGGGACGCTGCTGGTGGCGCAGTCGACGGTGTCCGGGGTGGACGCCACTCTGGGCGCCCTGCGGGACGCCGGGCTGAAGACGTCGGTGGCGGCGCGCAGGCGCGTGCCGTTCGGGCCGGTGATGCGCTCCCGGGCGGCCGACCTGGAGGCCCGCGGCATGATCCGCCCCGGGCAGGACGACGAGGAAGTGGTGGTGATCCGTGCCGACCGCATCCGGTCGTGGCGATGAGGGGGCCGCGCCGCGAGCCCGCCGCGTCCTCGCCGAACGCGGCGGACCCATCCTCGTCGAGGGCCCGGTCGAGGTGGTGCTCGCCGACGGGACGGCCGTGACCTCGGACCGCTTCATGGTGGCGTTGTGCGCCTGCGGCGCCAGCGGCCGTTACCCGTTCTGCGACACCAGCCACCGCCGCTGCCGCAGGCGGCGCAGGCGGCGCAATGCCGCGGAAGACCCGTGACCCTACGTCCGGCCGCGCTCAGCGGTGTGACGCCGCGGACAGAGCTGCGGACGACGCAGGCGGCAGAGGACGCCGCAGCGAGCTGCGCCCCGCGCGCCAGCACGACAGCACATGCTCCCCGAAGCGCTCCTCCAGCAGCTCGGTGGCCTGCGCGCCGAACACCACGTCGGCGGCGAGCTCGGGCTCCTGCGCGAGCAGGTCCCCGACGACCTCGTGCCGGAGCACCTGCTCGTGCACGGCGTCGGCCTCGACGTGCTCGGTGTAGAAGCGGACGGAGCGCGGCCCGGCCCCGAGGCGGCGCAGGGCCCGCGCCGTCCGCTGGGCGGCCGACGGCGTGGTGATCTCCGCGGCGGCGAAATGCCCCACCATCGCGCCGCGCAGCCGCCGGTGCAGGCCGAACAGCGACATCATCGACACGACCGCCAGCATCGGCGCCGGGACGAGATCCAGATACCGTCCGTAGCGGGAGTCCAGCCCGAGCTCGTCCATCAGGTCGGCGAACAGCGCGGCGTGCACCGCCTCGGGCCGTCCTCCGCCGAACTCGTCGTACTCCACCGCGACCAGCGACGCCTTGGCCCTCCCGTGCAGCCTGGGGATCACCCAGGCGTGCGGGTCGGCCTCCTTGAGGTGGTAGACCGAACGGTGCGCCGCGAACTCGCGCACCTGCCACGGCTCGCCCCGGTCGCGCAGGTGGTGCGAGACGCCGTAGGAGTCCGGCGGCTCGTCGAGCAGCGCGTTCAGCGTGCCGTGCACGTCGTCGCCGCCCGGTGTGTCGGCGCGCAGGGCGTCGAGGAAGACGCGTTCCATCGCGCCGCGCAGCCGCAGCAGGTCCGGTGCCCACTCCCACGCCGCGTCCACACCGTCGAAACCGCGATAGTGCAGCTCGTAGCAGGTGTAGAGGGCCAGCTGCAGGTCCTCCCCGTACGGGTCGTCCGAGGACCGCCGCACGAGCGCCTCGGCGGCCGCGAGCGAAGGGGGAACGGGGCCGGGGACGGGGTGGCGCAGTGCCGCCGTCACCGCTTCCGACAGCGGCCCGCGCGGCTCGGGCAGCGGCGGCGGCGTCGCGGCCCGAGCGGGCCGCGCGACGGCGGGGCCGGTCGGGATCGACGTCATGCTCCCTCCCCTCGCCAGGGAACCTCCGCGCACCGGTACCCGTTCAGGACGGGCCCATGCTTCGGGCGCTCCGCAGGCGCCACGCGTCCTGCGGAGCGCCCGCCGTCTGCCGGACGAGCAGCTCCAGAACGGCGCGGGGGCCGCCGTGCGCGTCGGCGTGCCGCTGCCGCTCGGCGCCCGTTCCGTCCCGCAGCACCCCGGCGAGCAGCCTGCGCACCTCGGCCAGGTCTCCGGTGTCCTCCAGCGCGGGCGTGACGTGCTCGATGAGCTCGGCGGTCAGCTCGGCGGCGGGCACGCGGCGCTCCCGCAGCGGATGCACCCCCGGGCCCGTCATGCCGTGCCGCGCGGCCCACCACAGCGCCACCGCGCACACCTGATCGGACACGCGCGGCGCCTCCCGTCCCGCCGCGAGGTCGGCCAGCGCCGTGCGGACCAGTCCCCGGCACAGCCCGGCCTGCAGCGCGGCGTCGTCGACGGTGGCGGCCGCGTCCGCCGCGCGGATCTCCACCGTCGGCAGCCGGGGGGAGGGACGGGCCAGCCAGAACGTCATGGCCGTGTCCACCATGGCCCCGCAGTCGACCATCCGGGCCAGCTCCCGGTCGTACTCGGCGGCCGACGCGAACCACGGCGGCACCCCCGAACAGGGGAAACGGCTCATCTTCTCGATCACCCGGGTGCTGGCGAACCCGCGGTCGCGGCCCCGGTCGAGGGGCGAGTTGGCCGCCAGCGCCACCAGCGTCGGCAGCCAGGGGCGCACATGGTTGACCACCGCGACCGCCGTCTCCCGGTCCGGGACGCCGACGTGGACGTGGCATCCGCACACCTCGTAGTCGGCGAGCAGGCCGCCGCCGAGCTCGGCGATCCGCTGGAACCGCTCGCCGGGGGAGAACGGGAACGCCGGCGCGGGCGCCGCCGCCGTCGCGGTCCCCGTCGACACCAGGCGCGCGTCATCGGCGCGCGCCGCGGCGGCCAGCAGCGACCGGGCTTCGCTCAGCTGCCGGCGCAGCTCGTCCAGCCGTGTGCACACCCCGGTGGCGGCCTCCACCTGGGTCCTCAGCAGCTCGGCCTGGAGGGCGGCGCCGGGGTCGGGCGGGGGCCCGGCGCTGGCGCGCGCCAGGACCGATTCGGCGCATGGGACCGTCGCGCCCGTCACCGGATCCACCAGGAGGAACTCCTCCTCGACCCCCATGGACAGCCCTGCCTCCGCCATGTCCACCCCCTCGAGACCAGCCGTTTCTACCCGTTTTGGTGGTCGATGTCCCTTGATGAGTCATCTCGGGCAGGGCCGCGCCGACCGGAGGGGACGGGGCGGCCGCGTCGGCGCTGGCGATCGGCCCGCGGGATCGGTCGTTCCACCGAGGCGCCGGGCAGTCGGTAAAGTGCGAGGCGCCCGGCCTCCGGCACCACTCACACCCCGTCGATCGCGGGAGCACTGCATTCACCGCCGGAGGCCGGGCATTCCGCCTCCTCGCATCCGCCTCCTCGCATCCGCCTCCTCGAGCGCCCGCCCGCGCCCGCCGACGCGTCTTCGGAAGCGCTTTTGGGACCGCGCCGAGCGGGAAAGAGGGCCCCGAACCCGCGGCGCCCGGCCATGGCGCCGTCCCCGCGGATGAGGAGGCCGATCACATGGAGATCAAGGAACTTCTGGGCGACGAGGCCCAATCCCTGCTGGGCCACGAGTGCGCGACCGTCTCCCGCGACCGGCTGGCCCTGCCGGGGCCCGACTTCGTGGACCGCGTGCTGGCCGCCAGCGACCGCCCCCCGGCCGTCCTGCGCAATCTCCAGCACGTCTTCGACACCGGCCGCCTCGGCGGCACCGGATACCTGTCGATCCTGCCGGTCGACCAGGGAGTGGAGCATTCCGCCGCGGCCTCGTTCGCGCCGGAGCCCGCCTACTTCGACCCGGCGGCCCTGTGCGAGCTGGCCGTCGAGGCCGGATGCAACGCCATCGCCACCACCGTCGGCGTGCTGGGCATGGTGGCGCGCCGGTACGCGCACCGGATCCCCTTCATCGCCAAGATCAACCACAATGAGCTGCTCACCTACCCGAACCGCTACGACCAGGTGATGTTCGGCTCGGTCAAGCAGGCGTTCGACCTCGGCGCCGTCGCGGTCGGCGCCACCGTCTACTTCGGCGCGCCCGAGAGCATGCGCCAGCTGCGGGAGGTCCGGGAGGCGTTCGCGCACGCCCACGAGCTCGGCATGTTCACCGTGCTGTGGGCGTATCTGCGCAACAGCGCGTTCGTCAAGGACGGCGTCGACTACCACCTCAGCGCCGACCTGACCGGACAGGCCAATCACCTGGCCGCCACCGTCGAGGCCGACATCGTCAAGCAGAAGCAACCGGAGAACAACGGCGGGTTCCGCGCGCTGAAGTTCGGCAAGACCAGCGATTTGGTCTACGACGAACTGACCACCGACCACCCCGTCGACCTCACCCGTTGGCAGGTCGTCAACTGCTACATGGGCCGCGTCGGACTGATCAACTCCGGCGGCGCCTCGACCGGCCGCGGCGACCTCGCCCAGGCCGTGCGCACCGCAGTGATCAACAAGCGGGCCGGCGGGATGGGCTTGATCGTCGGCCGCAAATCCTTCCAGCGACCGATGGCCGAGGGCGTGCGGCTGATCCGCGCCGTTCAGGACGTCTATCTGGACGATTCGATTACCGTCGCCTAACCATGGGCGCGCGATAATCGCCGCCGGTGGACGGCCGATGCCGGCGGCGCTCGACGCGGCTTCGCACGGCGGCGGAACGCCGGGCGGAGATTGCGGTCGCGCGCGCATCGAACCGCTGCCCGCTTCGCACGAATGATTCTCCCCGACCACTAAAGAACCGGCCAATCTTCACTCGGGAATCGCCCCGGCTCCTCGCGTTATACGGATCGCCGCCGCATCATTGTCCGGACGGATGAGTTCGACCCGGCTCCGATGGCGAAGGGGAGCGCCGTGAACGCTTCCATGGCGGATGTGGCGGTGGTGGGCGCCGGCCCGTACGGACTTTCTGTGGCTGCGCATTGCGTCGCCATGGGGCTGGACGTCATCGTTTTCGGCGAGCCCATGTGGACCTGGGCGCGGCACATGCCGCAGGGAATGCTGCTGAAATCCGAACCGCAGAATTCCAACCTGGCCGATCCGCGGGGCGCGTACGGCTTCGCCGCGTTCTGCGAGATCCACGGGCTGCCCTGCGCCCGGAGCCTGCCGATCCCGGTGGAGCGGTTCGTCGACTACGGCCGCTGGTTCCAACGCCAGGCCGTCCCGCACGTCGACACCTCGACGGTGCTGGCGGTCCGCACCGCCGGCGGCGGGTTCGCCCTCGAGCTGGCCACCGGAGACCAGGTGCGGGCGCGGACCGTCGTGCTCGCGGTCGGCGTCGTGCCGTTCGCCCGCCGCCCCGAGCAGCTGGCCGGGCTGCCGCCCGCGCTGGCCAGCCACACCATCGACCACCACGACTTCTCCGGCTTCGCCGGCCGGGACGTGACCGTCATCGGCGCCGGCCAGGCCGCGCTGGAGAGCGCGGTGCTGCTCGGCGAGGCGGGCGCGCGGGTGCGCCTCGTGGCCCGCGCCGAACGGCTGCGCTGGAACAGCATGCCGCTGCCGCGCCGTCCGCTGCGGGACCGGCTCCGCGCGCCCGGCTCGGGCCTCGGCGCCGGCTGGCGCACGTGGGTGTGGGCGAACCTGCCGCAGGCGGTGCGCCACCTGCCCGGGCCCACCCGCCGGCACATCGTCCGCACCGCGCTGCCCCCGGCCGGGGCGTGGTGGCTGCGCGACCGGTTCACGCACCGGATCCCCGCACTGCTGGGCTACCGGATCAACGAGGTCGCCGCCGACGACCGCGTCCGGCTGACGCTCACCGACCGGGAAGGGCGGCGCCACCGCATCGACACCGACCACGTGCTCTGCGGCACCGGCTACGCCGTCGACCTGCGCCGCCTGTCGCTGCTGGACCCCGTGCTGGCCGACGGCCTGCGCCGCGACGGCCTGGCGCCTCGGCTGTCGGCGCACTTCGAGACGTCCATGCCGGGCCTGTACGCGGTGGGCCTGGTGGCGTCGCACGCCTTCGGACCGGGCATGGGGCACGTGCACGGCACCGCGTTCGCCGCCCGCAGGGTGGCCGCCCATCTGGCGCGGACGCTGCCGCGCAGGTCCGTTCCGGTCTCCTCCGACACGGTCGCGGTGGGCGCCGCCGAACGGTGACGCGGCCCGCCCCCGGCGGGAGCGGGCGACGAGGGCGCCCCGACCTATGCGGCCGTCCGCACGCGGCCGTTGCGGAACGCCGCCGTGCCGTCGTCGGCCGATGTCGGCCGCCGGGAACGCTGCCCCGCACCGCGCGTCGACGGCCGCTCGCAGGCGGCCGCTGAGCTGGACGAACGCCGAGACGGCGCCCCGCGAGGGCGCATCCGGGCCGGCGGCCGGAAGCGGACGAAGGCCCGCCCGGCCGTCCGTCTGAAGACACATGGACGTCACCCTCTTGACACATGCCCGAAACAATGCCAATTTGATCGCTCACACGGCGGTTTGAACGATCAAATCGCCTGGTGACCGACGTATTGGCTGGGGGTGCGGGATCCGTGCGCGATCGCAGCGGAGTGACCATCTCCGAGGTCGCCGCGGCCGCCGGTGTCTCGCGCCAGACCGTGTCGAACGTGCTGAACGCGCCGGACCGGGTCGCCCCCGCCACCGCCGAACGGGTCCGCCGGGCGATCGACGAACTGGGCTACCGGCCGAACCGGGCCGCCCGCAGCCTGCGCGAGCGCACCAGCCGCTGCATCGGCTGCAAGATCGCCGCGCCGAACGGGCTGAACAACCTGCTGGACCGGTTCCTGCACGCGCTGACCGGCGCGGCCACCGACGTCGGCTACCACCTGCTGCTGTTCAGCGCGTCGTCGATGGACGAAGAGCTGGCGGCCTGCGCCGAGCTGATCGGAACCGGCACGGTCGACGGCTTCGTGCTGGCCGACATCGACACCGTCGACGAGCGGCTGGAATGGTGCGCCGGGCAGGGCGTCCCGTGCGTCAGCTTCGGCCGTCCCACCGGAGGCGGGTCGTACTGGTGGGTGGACGTCGACAACGCCGACGGGATGGCGCAGTCCGTGGACCATCTGGTCGCCCGCGGCCACCGGCGCATCGCCTACCTGGGATGGCCGGAGGGCCCGCGGGTGGGCGACGAGCGGCGCGCCGGATGGCGCGCCGCCATGCGCCGGCACGGCCTGGACACCACGGGGCTGTCCGGCGCCAGCGCGGAGGACGTCGCCGAGGTGGCCGCGGTGGCGCGGCGGATGGCGGAGCAGCCCGACCCGCCCACCGCGTTCGCCTGCGGCAGCGACACCTTCGCGGTCGCCGCCCGCCAGGCGATCGGCACCGACTCTTCAGGACGCCCCCGGGTCGAGGTCGTCGGCTACGACGACTCCCCGGCGGCGGCGCTCATGAATCCGCCCCTGTCGAGCGTGCGCCAGCCGCTCGACCAGGTGGCGCACCACATCGTCGACCTGCTGGTCCGGCAGTTCCGCGAACCCGGTGGCCCCCCGGAG
The DNA here is from genome assembly GCA_003001795.1 of Actinomadura viridilutea. GTDB lineage: Bacteria > Actinomycetota > Actinomycetes > Streptosporangiales > Streptosporangiaceae > Spirillospora > Spirillospora viridilutea. The sequence continues at coordinate 111,777 of PVNI01000018.1, forward strand.
GGGGTGATGTTGCGTCCGGAACTGGTGGCACGGTAGCGGCCCCGGCCAGAATCCCCGCTGGCCCCCTCCGCGCGTTCTGAAGGTCGAGGGACGCGTCGGGGCGGACGGGGGCGAATGACGCACAACCCTCTAGAGAAGGGAACGATGGTGGCAACGCCTCTGACGAAGACGCTCCGCTGCGTGGTCGCAGCGGGCACGGTGCTGGCAATGACGGCGGCGTGCGGCGGAGGAGACTCCGACTCCGGCTCCGACTCCAAGGGCGCGTCCGCTGAGCTGACCGGCCGCGGACCGATCACGCTGGTCCAGGGCAAGGACACCTCCGGCAACGTCCAGAAGCAGGTCGACGCCTGGAACGCCCAGCACCCCAACGAGAAGGTGCGGCTGATCGAGCTGCCTGAGGAGGCCGACGCCCAGCGCCAGCAGATGGTGCAGAACGCTCAGGCCAAGTCCGACGCCTACACCGTCCTCAACCTGGACGTGGTGTGGACCGCCGAGTTCGCGGCCAACCGCTGGATCACGCCCCTGCCGCAGGAGCAGTTCGACATGTCGAAGTTCCTGCAGCCGACCATCAAGACCGGCCAGTACCGGGGCCGCCTGTTCGCCGTGCCGTGGAAGACCGACGCCGGCCTCCTCTACTACCGCACCGACCTGGTGAAGAAGGCCGGCGCGTCCGGGCCGCCCAAGACCTGGGACGAGATGAAGCAGATCTGCGACAAGGTCGCCAAGGACGGCGTCGGCTGCTACGGCGGCCAGTTCGAGAAGTACGAGGGGCTGACCGTCAACTTCTCCGAGGCCGTGCACAGCGCGGGCGGCTCCGTCGTCGACGACCAGGGCAAGCCGCAGGTCAACACCCCGCAGGCCAAGCAGGGCCTGGACTTCCTCGCGGAGGGCTTCAAGAGCGGGTTCATCCCCAAGGAGGCCATCACCTACAAGGAGGAGGAGGGCCGCCGCGCCTTCGAGAAGGGCAAGCTGGTGTTCCTGCGCCAGTGGCCCTACCAGTACGCGCTGTCGAAGAAGTCCGACGTCAAGGACAAGTTCGACGTCGCTCCGCTGCCCGGCCCCAACGGCCCGGGCGCGCCCACCCTCGGCGGCCACAACCTGGCCATCTCCGCGTTCGCCAAGAACAAGGCGACCGCCCTCGACTTCATCAAGTACCTCACCGCTCCCGAGCAGGAGCGGGCCAACATGCTCGCGACCTCCGAGGCTCCCACCCTCACGGAGCTCTATGACGACGCCGAGCTGAAGGAGAAGTACCCCTACCTGGACGTTCTGAAGGAGTCGCTGCTCAAGGCCAAGGCCCGGCCCGAGGCGGTGCGCTACGGCGACTTCACCAAGGCGATCCAGGAGAACGCCTACGCCGCCCTCACCGGCACCAAGTCCACCGACCAAGCGCTGGCCGACATGCAGGCCGAGCTCGGGAAGCTGACCCAGCAGTAGCGGCGTCTTCCCGCCGGGGCGCGCGCCCCGGCGGGAGGATCAAGGGAGGTTTGCATGACCACCGTCATCGCCGCACCCGAACAGCCGCCCTCCACCGGCGTCAAGGCGGCCCGGCGCAAGGGCGACGTGCAGGGCTCCGGCCGCCTGGCCGCGATCCTGCTGTCGCCGACGTTCATCGTGCTCGCGCTGGTCGTCGGCTACCCGATCCTGGCGGCGCTGCGCGAGTCCCTGTTCCAGCGCGGGCAGGGCCTGGACGCCGAGGGGTTCGTCGTCGAGGGCGACCAGTTCGTCGGCCTGGACAACTACCTCGACATCTTCTCCGGCTCGAACGCCTCGGTGTTCTGGGGCTCGCTGTGGAACACCACGTTCTTCACCGTCACCACGGTCGTCATCGAGACGGTGCTCGGCATCTGCATGGCGCTCATCATGCACTGGGCCTTCCGCGGCCGGGCGCTGGTGCGGGCCAGCGTCCTGGTGCCGTGGGCGATCCCGACGGCGGTGTCGGCGCTGCTGTGGCGCTGGGTCTTCCAGGCCGACGGCGTCGCCAACGCGCTGATCGGCCAGCAGGTGCTCTGGACGACCGAGGGATTCCAGGCCAAGCTCGCCGTCATCATCGCCGACACCTGGAAGACGGCGCCGTTCGTCGGGCTGCTCGTGCTGGCCGGACTGCAGATGATCCCGCGGGACGTGTACGAGGCCGCCCGGGTGGACGGCGCGTCCGCCTGGCACCAGTTCTGGCGGATCACCCTGCCGCTGGTGAAGCCGGTGCTGCTGGTCGCGATCCTGTTCCGCATGCTCGACGTGCTGCGCATGTTCGACCTGCCGTTCGTCCTCATCGGCGCGCAGAAGGAGTCGGTGCAGACGCTGTCGATGCTGGCCTATGACGAGGCGTCGAACCTGCGCTACGGCGTCGCGGCCGCGTACTCGACGGTCCTGTTCCTCTACGTCGCGATCGTCGCGTACGCGTTCGTCAAGCTGCTGGGCGCCGACGTGATCGGCGAGATGCGCCAGGCCGCGAGGGGCCGCCGCCGCTCCGCCCGCCTGCGTCTTCGGTTCCGCAAGGAGGTGAGCTCGTGAGCGCATCGTCGCCGAGCGCGCCCGCCAAGCGCCGCAAGGCGCTGGTCTCGGGCAACGCGCTGCGGATGGTCGGCGTGGTCGCCATCGTGGTGTACTGCCTGGCGCCGTTCTACTGGATGATCGTGTCGTCGTTCCGGCGCCCGGAGGACCAGTTCGACAACGCGCCGCTGCCCTCGCCGTGGTCGCTGGAGAACTTCCGCGCCGTGTTCGAGCCGGACGTGGGCTTCCAGCGCGCGCTGGTCAACAGCCTGGTGGTGGCCGGGACGACCACGCTGCTGACCCTGGTGGTCGGCACGTTCGCGTCCTACGCCCTGGCGCGGCTGACCTTCCGCGGGAAGAACCTGGTGCTGGGCATGGTCATCACGACCTCGATGTTCCCCACCATCTCGCTCATCATCCCGCTGCTGAAGCTGTTCACCGACATCGGCTGGATCAACACCTACCAGGCGATGGTCGTGCCGAGCCTGTCCTTCGCGCTGCCGCTGGCGGTCTGGAACCTGACGACGTTCTTCCGCCAGCTGCCGTTCGAGCTGGAGCAGGCGGCGATGGTGGACGGCTGCACGCGCGGCCAGGCGTTCCGGCGCATCATCATCCCGCTGGCCGCGCCCGGGGTGTTCACCACGGCGATCATCACGTTCATCGCCGCGTGGAACGAGTTCATCATCGCGCTGTCGATGGTGAACAAGAAGGAGATGCAGACCGCGACGGTGGCCATCTCCAAGTTCACCGGCGCGTACGGCTTCGACCAGCCCTTCGGCACCCAGATGGCGGCCGGAGTGATCGTCACCGTGCCGCTGGTGATCGTGGTGCTGATCTTCCAGCGCCGGATCATCGCGGGTCTGACCGCCGGCGGCGTCAAGTAGCGCCGCCCGCCCGGCAGGCCCCACCCGCAGGGGGCGCCGTTCGGCGCCCCCTGCGGGCCGCCCCCGAGCTCGAAAGGTTGTTGTGCAGCACATGGACTCCCCGCGTTGGTGGCGCAGCGCGGTCATCTACCAGGTGTACATCCGCAGCTTCGCCGACGGGAACGGCGACGGGGTCGGCGACATCGCCGGCATCCGCTCCCGCCTCCCGTACCTGCGGGATCTGGGCGTGGACGCCATCTGGATCACGCCGTGGTACACGTCGCCGATGGTGGACGCGGGCTACGACGTCGCCGACTACACCGACATCGACCCGCTGTTCGGCACCCGCGCCGACGCCCAGGAGCTGATCCGCGAGGCGCACGAGCACGGCATCCGGGTGATCGTCGACTTGGTGCCCAACCACTCCTCGGACCGGCACGCCTGGTTCCAGGCGGCGCTGGCGGCCGCCCCGGGCGACCCGGCCCGCGAGCGGTACGTGTTCCGCCCCGGCCGCGGCGAGGACGGGGAGCTGCCGCCCAACAACTGGCAGAGCGTCTTCGGCGGCCCCGCGTGGACGCGCGTGCCGGACGGCCAGTGGTACCTGCACCTGTTCGCGCCCGAGCAGCCCGACCTCAACTGGGAGAACCCCGAGGTGCGCGCCGAGTTCGAGCGCGTGCTGCGGTTCTGGCTGGACATGGGCGTGGACGGGTTCCGCATCGACGTCGCGCACGGCCTGATCAAGGCGCCCGGGCTGCCCGACCTGAGCGGCGACGGCGAGGACGTCCTGGAGCCGACCAAGCGCATCGACCACCCGCACTGGGACCGCGACGGCGTCCACGAGATCTACCGGGCGTGGCGCCGCGTCTCGGACGCGTACCCGGGCGAGCGGATCTTCGTGGCGGAGGCGTGGGTCGCCAACCCGCAGCGCCTGTCCCGCTACGTCCGCGCCGACGAGCTGCACACCGCGTTCAACTTCGACTTCCTGCGGGCGCCGTGGGACGCGGCGCGGTTGCGGGAGGTCGTCGACAGCACCCTCGGCGCGCTCACGGAGGTCGGCGCCCCCGCCACCTGGGTGCTGTCCAACCACGACGTGGTCCGGCACGTCACCCGGTACGGCAGGGAGCACACCGAGAGCCGGGGGCCGGTGCACGACCCGGGCGACTCCCTCGACCTGGAGCGGGGCACCAGGCGCGCGCGGGCGGCGGCGCTGCTCATGCTGGCGCTGCCGGGCGGCGCGTACATCTACCAGGGTGAGGAGCTGGGCCTGCCCGAGGTCGAGGACATCCCCGAGGACCGCCTCCAGGACCCGGTCTGGGAGCGGTCCGGCCACACCCGCCGGGGCCGCGACGGCTGCCGCGTCCCGCTGCCCTGGTCGGGCGACGCGCCGCCGTACGGGTTCAGCGGCGAGGACGTCGAGCCGTGGCTGCCGCAGCCGGAGTCGTGGAAGGCGCTGTCGGTCGAACGGCAGACCGGCGACCCCGCCTCGATGCTGGAGCTGTACCGCTCGGCGCTGCGGCTGCGGCGGGAGAACCCGGCGCTCGGCGACGGCGACATGCGGTGGAACCCGGCGCCCGACGGCGTCCTCAGCTTCTCGCGCGACCCCGGTTTCACCTGCGTGGTGAACGTGTCCGGCGAGCCGTGCGACCTGCCCGCCGGCGCCGAGGTCCTGCTGGCGAGCGGCGACCTGGTCGACGGGCGGCTGCCCGCTGACACCGCCGTCTGGCTCGCCACGTCCTGACTTCGTCCGAAGCTCTCCGGCGCGGGGACCGCCCCGCCGCGGCCCCGCGCCCTGTCCCCGGTCCCGCTCACCGGTTCGGTTCCGCTCATCGGGGGTCAACTGAGAGGAGAGTCATGACAGTGAAACCCGACTCGGGACGCCGCAGACGACGCGGCATCGCCCTCGCGGCCACGCTGGCCCTGGCCGCGGGAACCGTCGCCGTGCCTCCCGCACAGGCGCGGGAGAAGCGGCAGGCACCCGGGGAGGAACTGACCACGTCGACCCGGCTCGCGGACCGGCGCTCTGTCGTCATCGGCGACCGGTTCTACGCCATGTCCACCGCCGACGGCCTCTATCCGGCGGCCGGATGGCACATCACCGGAGAAATGGGCGGTTTCTGGACACCGCCGGTGAAACTGCTCGACGGTGTGTGGTTCGGTGTCAACGGAGCGTGGCTCGGCAAGCAGGCGCGCGCGGAGAGCCACACCGTCGGGTACGGCTACACCCGCACCCGGTACGCCGAGTCCGGCGGGGTGCGCGTGGAGCGCACCGACGTGGTGCCCGACGGTCTGCGCGCCGGTCTCATCGGCCTGACCTTCCGCGCCGACAAGAAGCGCACCGTACGGCTCGACGTGGACGCCCACTCCGAGCTGATGACCGCCTACCCGTGGGGCGGGACCAGCCCGAACCAGGGCGTGTACAACCTCCAGGACACCGGTGCCTACGAGGACGGCGCCCTGGTGTTCCGCGAGCGCGGGAAGCCGCCGGTGGACAACGCGTCCGAGCACGACTTCGCCGCGCTCGTCGCCGCCGACCGCAAGCCCGTCGGGCACCGGCTCGGCCCCGGCCACCGCGGACCGCAGGAACCGCCCGTCATCTGCCAGGACGCCGACCGGTGCGACGACTCGGAGTTCGGCAAGGGCACCGGCGGACGGCTGACCTACGAGGTGCAGGTCCCGGCCGGACGGAGCGTCACCGTGTGGGTGGCGGTCGCCGGCTCCGACCGCGGCGACGCCGAGGCCCGCGCGGCGCTGCGTTCGGCGCTGCGCGACCCGGAGGGCCTGCTGGCGCGCAAGAAGGCCGCCCGCCGCGCCGTCGCCGCCAACACCGTCGTCGACCTGCCCGGCGACCGGCTGCTGCAGCGCAGCATCGAGTGGAGCAAGCAGAACCTGGCCGACTCGGCGCAGGAGGCCCGCGACCTGCGGGTGCGCGTCACCCACGAGGGCAAGCAGTTCCCGGCGCCCAAGGGCGTGGTCGCGCGGGCCCGCTGGCTGGGCGCCGGATGGCCCGACTACCCGTGGCTGTTCGGCACCGACGGCGAGTACACCGCGTTCGCGTCCGTCGCGGCCGGGCAGTTCGAGAACATCAAGGCGCACCTGCGGGCGCTGCGCGACGCCAGTGAGATCGCCAACGACCGCAGCGGCAAGGTCGTGCACGAGGTGGTCTCCGACGGGTCGGTGTATTTCGGCGCCAACGACGACAAGGGCAACACCGACGAGACCGCCAAGTTCCCCAGCGCGGTGGCGCTGGTGTGGCGGTGGACGGGCGACCGCCGCTTCCTTGACGAGATGTACGACTTCACCGTCCGCAACATGCGGTACGTCACCGAGAAGCTCGACAAGGACGGCGACGGCTGGCCGGAGGGGCTCGGCAACGTCGAGCGCACCGGCATGGGCGAGGAGAAGCTCGACAACAACGTCTACACCATCCGCGGCCTGCGCGACCTGGCCGACCTGGCCCGCGCCAAGAACGACACCGCGACCGCCCGGTGGGCCGACGAGCGCGCCGCCCGCATGGAGAAGGCGTTCGACAAGACCTGGTGGAAGGGCGGCGACACCGACCAGTACGCCGACTCCATCGACGACCCGAACGACCCGGCCAACGACAACGCCAAGCTGTTCCAGCGGCACTGGATCGGCGTGACGCCCATGGACGCCCAGCTCGTCCGCCCCGGCCAGGTCACGCGGCCGCTCGCCGATGACAAGCGCGCCCACGTCGCGCTCGCCAAGCGCGAGGAGGAGTGCTACACCGGCGAGTTCGGCCTGTACCACACCGGGACGGGCCCGACCTCCGCGGAGGGCGGCAACAAGGGGCCGTCCTGCGACAGCGCGGTCTCGACCGTGCAGAGCGAACGCGTCATCTACTCGCTCGGCACCGGCATCATGGCCGTCGCCGAGGGGAACTTCGGACGGCTCGCGCAGCAGCGCCGCTACACCACGGCCAACGCCCGCATCCAGCTCGACCCCGACGTGTACGAGATGCCGGGCGCCATGCCGGAGACCGCCCCCAGCCCGGACTTCGACCCGGCCAACATCGACCGCAAGCTCACCGAGCGCTCCATGGTGCTGCAGGCCTGGGGCGCGTACGGGACGCTGTGGCCGGTCGTGCGGCAGCAGCTCGGCGTCGACCCGGACATGGGCCGCAACCGGCTGGAGGTCGTGCCGCAGATCCCGCCCGGCCAGTCCCGGGTGGCGGGCCGGTCGATCCGCCTCGGCTCCGGTTCGGTCGACGTCGCCGCCGAGTCCCGCGGCAAGACGCTGCGCACCGTGGTGAACACGGCGCGGCTCGACGGCGTCGCGCTGCGGATCGGCCACGTGCTGCCGTCCGGCGCCAAGGTCGCGTCCGTGACCCTCGACGGCCGGAGCGTCGCCTACAGCGTGCGGAACACCGCGCGCGGCGCCGAGGTCGTCGTCGACGCCGGAGCGCGCCGCGGCGCCTCCACCCTCGTGATCACCCTTCGCTGATACCGACGGGAGTGTCCCTTGCCTCAGCCCGTTCAGCCCGCTGTCCATGAGCACATCACCTGCGTGGCGGCGCCCGCGATATGGCTGTCGCCGCCGAGCGGCCAGGTCGCCGGCGGCGTCGACGGCCTGTACGTCGCCGAGCGGCGGGTGCTGTCGCGCTTCGTGGTGACCGTCGACGGACGCGAGCCCGAGCCGGCCGAGGCGGGGCCGCACGGCGCGAACGGCGCCCGGTTCACCGCGTCCGCCGGTCCGCTGGCGGTCGAACGCTTCCGTGCCGCCGTCCCCGACGGCGGCACGGAGCGGATCGTCCTGCGCAACACCGGGGACGCCCCGGCCACCGCGACCCTGCGGGTCGCGGTGGCCGGCGACCTGGCGTCCATCAGCGCCGTGCGGTCCGGGGACGATCCCGGCCTTCCCGAGATGCCGCTGGACGACGGCGTCGAATGGGAGGGACCGGACGGCCACACGGTCCGCCTGGAAGGCCGCACCCACGCCGAGGTGTCGCTGGCGCCGGGGGAGTCGTTCACCACGACCATCACCGTCCGCGCCACGCCCCCGGACACGCCGGGGTTCCGGCCGGCGCCGCCGTCCGGCCCGGCGCCGTGGGCGGACGCGCCGCTGACCGTCCGGTCGGGCGACGACCGGCTGGACCGGCTCGTCGCCCAGGGCGTCGCCGACCTGGGCGCGCTGCTGCTCGCCTCCGGCGACGACATCTACTGCGCCGCCGGAAGCCCCTGGTACCTCACGCTCTTCGGACGCGACGCGCTGTGGACGGCGCGGCTGGCGCTGCCGCTCGGCTACGAGCTGGCCGCGGGGACGCTGCGCGCGCTGGCCCGCCACCAGGGCACGCGCCGCGATCCGGCCACCGAGGAGGCGCCCGGCAAGATCCCGCACGAGCTGCGTCCCGGCGACGCCGCCACCTGGCTGCCGCCGGTCTACTACGGCACGGTCGACGCGACCTCCCTGTTCGTCGTCACGCTCGCCGAGGCCCGGCGCTGGGGCATGCCGGACGACGAGGTCGCCGCCCTGCTGCCCAACGTGGAACGCGCGCTGGAGTGGCTCGGCACGTTCGACGAGTTCGTCTCCTACGTCGGCTCGGCCGACCGGCTGACCAACCAGGGCTGGAAGGACTCCGCCGACGGCGTGCAGCACGCCGACGGGCGGCTGGCCCGCCCGCCGGTCGCGCTGTCGGAGGTCCAGGCGTACTCCTACCAGGCGGCCGTGCTCGGCGCCGACCTGCTGGACGCCTTCGGCCGCCCCGGCGCCGACCGCTGGCGCCGCTGGGCCGCCGACCTGGCCGAGCGGTTCCGCGCCCGGTTCTGGGTGGACGACCCCGACGGCGCGTACCCGGCGATCGCGCTGGACGGCGACGGCCGCCCGGTCGACGGCGTGGCGTCCAACATGGGCCATCTGCTCGGCACCGGCCTGCTCACCGCGGAGGAGGAGGCGGCGGTCGCCGCGCGGCTGACCGAGCTGGACTCCGGCTGGGGCCTGCGGACGCTGACGCCGCGCGCCGCCGGTTTCGACCCGCTGTCGTACCACCTGGGATCGGTGTGGCCGCACGACACCGCCATCGCGATCCTCGGCCTGGTGCGCAGCGGCCACCCCGAGACCGCGCTGCGGTTCGCGCGCGGACTCGTCGGCGCCGCCCCGGCGTTCGGCCACCGCCTGCCCGAGCTGTTCGGCGGGCAGGACTCCAGCGCGCCGCCGGTGCCGTACCCGACGGCGTGCAGCCCGCAGGCGTGGGCCGCCGCGGTCTCCCCGGCGCTGGTCACCGCGCTGCTCGGCCTGGACGTCGACGTCCCGGCCGGGCGGGTCGCGCTGTCGCCGGCGCCCGGGTTCGGAGAGCTGGCGGTCGACAACATCCGCGTGGGGTCGGCCGTGCTGTCGGCCCGGGTGGAGGCCGACGGCCGCGCCACCCTCACCGGCCTCCCGGCGGGCCTGAGGGCCGAGATCCGCGGGGCGGGCGCCTGAGCCCGACGCCGGCTACCCGGCGAGCGCCAAGGCCGCCAGCGTCTGCGCGGCCACGGCGACATCGCGGACCGACACGCACTCGTCCGGGCCGTGCATGCGGGCCACGTCGCCTGGCCCGTACTGCACGGCCGGGATGCCGCCGAGCCCGGTGAGCAGCCGCAGGTCGCTGCCGTACGGCGCGCCCCACACGTCGGGGGAGCGGCCCGTCACGCGGGTGTGCGCGTCGCGCAGACGCTCCAGCAGGCCGTCGGCGTCGGCGGGCAGGCGCGCCGAGGCGAACCGGCCGCCCCACCATTCGACCTCGACGGGGTGGTCGCGCAGCCAGTCGTCGCCGGCGCAGGCGTCGGCGACCGCCTGCTCGAGCGCGCGCCGCGCCGCCTGCTCCGACTCGCCGAGGGCCACGCCGATCCGGCCCTCGGCGACCAGCTCGTCGGGCACCGTGGACGACCAGTCGCCCGCCCGCACCGTCCCGATCTCGATCGCGTACGGCAGCGTCCAGCGCCGCATCAGCGGGTCGACGTCGGCGTTGCGGCGGCGTTCCAGGTCGCGCAGCGCGGCGAAGACGGGCCAGAACCGCTCCACCGCGCTGACCCCGGTGTCGCGGCGGGCGGCGTGCGCGGCGCGGCCCCGCACGCGCAGCCGGAACGTCAGCGCGCCGGCGTTGGCGGGCACGACGTCCAGGCCGGTCGGCTCGGGGATGACGCAGGCGTCGGCCCGCCAGCCGCGCCGCAGCAGGGCGTAGGAGCCGAGCCCGCCGTCCTCCTCGCCGACCACGCACGCGACCAGCACGTCCCCGCGCGGCCGCGCGCGGCGCAGCGCCCGCACCGCGAACAGCGCGGCGACCAGCCCGCCCTTCATGTCGGACGCGCCCCGCCCGTACACCAGGTCGCCGGCGACGCGGCCGCCGAACGGGTCCTCGGTCCAGGCGTCCAAGGCGCCGGGCGGGACGACGTCGACATGGGCGTTGAGCATCAGCGAGCGGCCGCCGCCGGTGCCGGGCAGGCGGCCGACCAGCCCCCACGCCCGCGTGCGCGGCGCCTCCATGCCGGGGAAGGCGTCCTCGGCGGCGACCGCGTCCACGTCGATCGGCCAGTGGTCGACCTCGAGCCCCTCGTCGCGCATCCACGCGGCCAGGCGCTCCTGGATGCGCACCTCGGCGTCCGAGCCGCCGACGCTGGGGATGCGGATCAGCTCGGACAGCAGCTCCGCCATGGCGCCCGTCTCGCCGCGCAGCGCCTCGACGACGTCGGTCATGGCCGGTCCGTGAGGTAGCCGCCCATGGTGCGGAAGTACTCCGTGGCGGGCAGCTCGGTGCCGTCGTCGGTGCGGACGCGTTCGATGACCAGGCCGTGGCTGCGGCCGCGCCGGGCCTCCGCCCCGGCGACGATGACCACGCCGTCGCCCTCGCGGATGAACACCCGTCCCGGGGTGCCGCCGTAGATGCCCTTGGACACCGACGCCTTGATCACGCGGATGCGCTCGCCCTTGTAGTAGGTGAACGCGTTCGGGTACGGGTCGGACTGCGCGCGGACGAGCCGTTCGATGTCCTCGGCGGGCCAGGTCCAGTCGATGCGGCTGTCCTCGATGGAGCGCTTGTGGAAGAAGCTGGCCTTCGAGCGGTCCTGCGGGGTGAAGTCGGTGCGGCCGGACGCGATGAGCGCCAGCGCCTCGGTGACGATCGGGCCGATCAGGTCGACGGTGCGGTGGAACAGGTCGGTGGCGGTGTCGGTCGGGCCGACCGGGACGGCGCGCTGCACCACGATGTCGCCGGCGTCGAGCTCCTCGTTCATCATGTGCGCGGTGACGCCCACCTCCTTCTCGCCGTTGATGAGCGCCCAGATGATGGGGGAGAAGCCGGCGTAGGCGGGCAGCAGCGAGTCGTGGATGTTGAGCGTGCCGTGCCGGGGCAGGTTGAAGACCTGCGGCGGGATCCAGGTGCGCCAGTTGTTGGCGACGATGAGGTCGGGGTCGGCCTCCTTGAGCCGGGTCAGCAGCTCCTCGTCGTCCGGGCGGTTGCGCAGGAGGACCGGGACGCCGTGCTCGGCGGCGAGGTCGGCCACCGAGTCGTCCCAGATCTTCTCGTAGGCGTGGTCGCTCTTGGGGTGGGTGACGACCAGGACGACGTCGTGCTCGGACTCCAGCAGCGCCTGGAGCGTGCGGTGCCCCCACGTCTGGTAGCCGAACATCACGACCCGCATGCGGCCTCCTTGTGCCGGAGATTCTGGACAGGTTAGGCTCACCTCAATTAGGTGAGGCTAACCTAACACTCTCATCCATCTGTCCGATACTGGAAAGGCGCCCGTCCATGCCCCCCTCGGACATGCACGTCCACGATCTCGTCGGCATCGGCTTCGGCCCGTCCAACCTCGCCCTGGCGATCGCGCTGCGCGAGCACCGCGAACGCACCGGGCAGACGGTGGACGCGGTGTTCCTGGAGAGGCAACCGGCGTTCGGCTGGCATCGCGGCATGCTCATCGAGGGCACGACCATGCAGGTGTCCTTCCTGAAGGACCTGGTCACGATGCGCAACCCGGCGAGCGGGTTCGGCTTCCTGAGCTATCTGCACGAGCGCGGGCGGCTGGTCGACTTCATCAACCACAAGACGCTGTTCCCCTCGCGCGCCGAGTTCCACGACTACCTGGAGTGGGCGGCTTCGGCCTTCGCGGACCAGGTGGAGTACGGCTCGGAGGTCGTCGCCGTCACCCCCGTCGTCGTCGACGGCGCCGTGGAGCACCTGGACGTGCTGGTGCGGCAGGGCGGCTCCTCGGACGAGCTCACCACGCGCCGCACCCGCAACCTGGTCATCGCCGTCGGCCTGGAACCGGTGCTGCCGGACGGCGCGGTCGCCGGCGAGCGGATCTGGCACAGCGCGGAACTGCTCGATCGCGTGTCCTCGCTGCGCGACCCCCGCCGCCTGCTCGTGGTCGGCGCCGGACAGAGCGCCGCCGAGGTCACCGACTACCTGCACCGCACGTACACCGACGCCGAGGTGTGCGCGGTGTTCGCGAAGTACGGCTACACCCCCGCCGACGACAGCTCGTTCGCCAACCGCATCTTCGACCCGGACGCCGTCGACCACTTCTTCACCGCGCCGGAGGAGGTGAAGCGGACGCTGATGGACTACCACCGCTCCACCAACTACTCGGTGGTCGACCTGGACCTCATCGACGAGCTGTACCGGCGCTACTACCAGGAGAAGGTGCACGGCAGGCAGCGGCTGCGCATCATGAACACCTCCCGCGTCGTGGACGTCCGGGCCGACGCGGCGGCGGTGCACGCGACGGTGGAGTTCCTGCCGACCGGTGAACGCACCGTCCTGGAGGCCGACGCCCTGGTCTACGCGACCGGATACCGGCCGTGCGACCCGTTGACACTGCTCGGCGAGGCCGGCGAGTACTGCCTGCGGCGTCCCGAAGGCGGTCTGCGCGTGGAACGCGACTACCGCATCGCCACCACGCCCCCGATGCGCTGCGGCCTGTACCTGCAGGGCGCCACCGAGCACACCCACGGCATCGGCTCGACGCTGCTGTCCAACACCGCCATCCGCGCCGGGGAGATCACCGAATCGGTGGCGGAGCGCCTGCAGGCGGCGCGCAGCGACTCCTACGCCATGCAGAGCTGACACGCAGGCCCGAAGCGGGGCGCCTCCTTCGCGGCGCGAAGGAGGCGCCCCGTCCACGCTATGGCGGTGGTGTCGTCCGGCGGACGGTCAAGACGCCGTGCGTCCGCCGGACGAGGCGCGCTCCCCGTCACCGGCCCCGTCACCGGCCCCGTCACCGGCAACGTCGCCGGCCCTGTCCGCGGATCCGTCCGCTTCGGCGGGCGCGCCGTGGTGACGGCCCATCGGGATGACCAGCGGCGTCCCGCTGACGGGGTCGGTGGCGACGTGGCAGCGCAGCCCGAACACGTCCTCGACCAGGTCGGCGTCGACCACCTCGGCGGGCGGTCCCTCGGCGACGATCGCGCCCGCCTTCATCACGATGACGTGGTCGGCGTACCGGCACGCCTGGTTCAGGTCGTGCAGCACCATGACCACCGTGCGGTGCTCGCGCCGGTTCAGGTCCACGACCAGGTCGAGCACGTCCACCTGGTGGGCGAGGTCGAGGTAGGTGGTCGGCTCGTCCAGCAGCAGGATCGGGGTGCCCTGGGCCACCGCCATGGCGATCCAGGCGCGCTGCCGCTGCCCGCCCGACAGCTCGTCCACCGGGCGCGCGGCGTGCTCGAGCATCCCGGTCGCGCGCAGCGCCGCGGTCACCGCCTCCTCGTCGGCGGACGACCACTGCCGCCACCAGGTCTGGTGCGGGGCGCGGCCCTGGCTGACCAGGTCGACCACCGTCAGCCCCTCCGGCGCGACCGGCGACTGCGGCAGGATGCCCAGCCGCCGCGCCACCTGCCGCGTCGGCATGGTGTGGATGGCGCGGCCGTCCAGGTGCACGGCGCCGCCGCGCGGCGTCAGCAGCCGGGCAAGCGCGCGCAGCAGCGTGGACTTCCCGCACGCGTTGGCGCCGATGATGACGCTGATCCGCCCCGGCGGCACGACCAGGTCGAGCCCGTCGACCACCACGCGGTCGTCGTAGGACAGCCGGAGCCCGCTCGCGCGCAGGTCGGGCTCGGACCGGTCGGCGCCGCCGGCGCGGTCGCGCGTGCGGATGGACGTGGATGTCACGGTTCAGCCTCCAGAGCCGGTGCGGTTGGCCCGGGCGAGCAGCCAGAGCAGGAACGGCGCCCCGAACACGCCGGTGACGACGCCGACGGGAAGCTCCAGGTCGGCGAACATCCGCTGCGCGACCAGGTCGCAGCCGAGGACGATCAGCGCCCCGGCGAGCGCGGACGCGGTCAGCGGCGGCCGGGCGGCGCCGGCCAGCCGCAGCGCGATCTGCGGCGCGGCCAGCGCGACGAACGCCACCGGCCCGGCCCCGGCGGTGGCGAACGCGACCAGCCCGACGGCGACGCACAGCAGCGCCAGCCGCGCCCGCTGCACCGGCACGCCGAGTCCTCCCGCCACCTGGTCGCCGAGCTGCAGCGCCCGCAGCCACGGCCCGAGCAGGAGCGCCAGCGGCACGAGCACGGCCAGCGCGACGGCCAGCGGGCGGACGCTCTCCCAGCTCCTGCCGTTGAGGTCGCCCACCAGCCAGCCCACGGCCTGCTGCGCCTCGAACTCCTTCGCCCTGACGATGAGGTACTGGGTGGCGCCGGCGCACATCCAGTTGACGCCGATGCCGACGAGCACGATGCGGAACCCGGTGGTGCCGCGGTTCCACGCCAGCGCGTAGATGAGCAGGGCGGTCAGCAGCGCCCCGGCCAGTCCGAGGGTCTGCGCGCCCAGCCCGGAGCCCAGGCCGAGCACGATGCCGCCGACCACGGCGGCGCCCGCGCCCTGGGTGATGCCGAGCATGTCGGGCGCGGCCAGCGGGTTGCGGGTGAGCGTCTGCAGGATCGCGCCCGACAGGCCGAACGCGGCGCCCGCCAGCAGCCCGACCAGCGCCCGCGGCAGCCGCAGCTCCCGGACGACCAGCACGGTCCCGCCGTCGCCCGCCCCGAACAGCGCCGGGACGACTTCCTGCGGGCTGAGCGGGTAGTCGCCCGAGCCCAGCCCCAGGCACAGCACGAGGAACGTCGCGGCGGCCAGGCCCAGGCACGTCGCCAGCAGCCGGGGCCGCACGACGGCCGACACCGGCGGACGCGTCAGCCGCACCGCGGTGCGTCCGCCCGACCGGGTCAGTTCGATGAGGCTCATGGACGGCTCACAGTTCGGCCAGGCGGCGACGGCGGACCAGCGCGATGAAGAACGGCGCGCCGAGGAACGCGGCGACGACGCCGACGTCGACCTCCTGCGGACGGGCCGCCACCCGTCCGACGATGTCGGCGGCCAGCAGCAGGCAGGGCGCGACGAGCGCGGTGAGCGGCAGCAGCCACCGCTGGTCGGGTCCGCTGACGGCGCGCACCGCGTGCGGGACGACCAGCCCCACGAAGACGATCGGGCCCGCGACCGCGACGGCGGCGCCGGCCAGCAGCGTGACCGCGACCGCGCCCTGCGCGCGGACCAGCCGCAGCCGCCGGCCGAGCGAGGCGGCCACGTCGTCGCCCAGCGCGAGGTTGTTCAGCGCGGGCGCCAGGCTCAGCGCCAGCACCGCGCCGACCGCGAGGAAAGGGAGCACCTGCCCGATGAGCGCGGTGTTCTGCCCGGCCAGCGACCCGGACGACCAGAACCGGTACCGGTTGAGCACCTGCGGGTCGACCAGCGAGACGCCGCGGGTGATCGACTCCAGCAGGAAGGTGACGGCGATGCCGGCGAGCGCGAGCTTCACCGGGGTCTGCCCGCCCCGGCCGAGCCCGCCGAGCACATACACCGCGACGCCGGCGACGACTGCCCCGGCGAAGGCGAACCAGATGTAACCGTGCAGTGACGTGATTCCCGCCACCGCGACCGCCAGCATCAGCGCGAACGCGGCGCCCGCGCTGACGCCGAGCAGGCCCGGGTCGGCGAGCGGGTTGCGGGTCAGGCCCTGCATGACCGCCCCGGCGAGGCCGAGCGCGGCGCCGGCGAGCACGCCCAGCACGGTCCGCGGCAGGCGCACGTCCCAGACGATGGTCGCGACCTCGGTGTCGCGCGGCCCGGTGAGCGCCCGCACCACCTCGTCCAGGGGGATCTGGCGGCTGCCCACCGCGATCGACAGCAGGCACAGCGCGCCGAGCAGCGCGAGCGCCGCGGCCAGCAGCGCCGGCCGGGCGGCACGGTTGTCTCCCGCCATTGATCCCAACCTGTCCGGGGGTACGGCCACGATCGATGACCTATCGATGAGCTTAGGTGAGCCATACCTTACCTGCGGCCGCGACAGCGTGCAGGGCCTTGTGATTAGGCAAGGCTTACCTTAGTATCGCCGACGCCGGGCCGCCCCGCGTGTTCCGCCGTGCCCGGCGCAACCACGATTCCGAAAGGGAGTCGATGTCCCCCACATCGCTTGCGAGCACCGGTCCGTCGCTCGCCAGAAGACTCGTCCTGGCGCTGGCGGCCGTCCTGCTGTCCGCGTTCGGCCTGTCCGCCTGCGGCGGAGACTCCGACGGCGACGCCGAGGCCGCCGCCGGCGGGGCCGCCCCCGTCCGCATCGAGCACAAGTACGGCACCACCGAGATCAAGGCGCCGCCCGAGCGGGTCGTCACCGTCGGCTGGACCGACCAGGACGCGGTGCTGGCGCTGGGCGTCAAGCCCGTCGGCGTCGTCGAGTTCACCGGCCTCGGCCTGAGCGTCGAGAAGTACCCCTGGAGCGCCGACAAGTGGGGCGGCACCGCGCCCACCGTCGTCGGCCAGCGCGAGGACCTGAAGATGGAGAAGATCGCGGCGCTCAAGCCCGACCTGATCCTCGCCCTCTACACCGGCATCACCAAGGAGCAGTACGGCCAGCTCTCCAAGATCGCGCCGACCGTCGCGCAGTCGCCCGAGTACGACGACTACGCCATGCCGTGGCAGGAGTCGACCCTGATCATCGGGCGGGCGCTCGGCAAGGAGGAGCAGGCCAAGAAGCTCATCGCCGAGGTCGACCAGCGGTTCGCCGCGGCGCGGCGGCAGAACCCGCAGCTGGTCGGCAAGACGTTCGCCATCGCCGACCCGTTCAAGCCCGGCCAGTACGCCGTGTTCGGCCCGGGCGACGCCAAGGTCGAGTTCATGAAGGGCCTCGGCATGAAGGTCCCGGACGAGATCGCCAAGGCCGCGGGCAAGGAGCAGGCCGCGGTGATCGGGTCCGAGCGGGCCGACCTGCTCGACGCCGACCGGCTGGTCTTCCTCACCTCCGTGCCCGACGCCCGCAAGACCGTCGAGGGCGACAAGGTCTACAAGGGCCTGAAGGTCGTCAAGGAGAACCGCGTGGTGTTCGTGCCGTACAACCCGGTCGGCGCGGCCGTCTCCTTCAACACGGTGCTGAGCATCCCGTACGCCATCGACCGGATGGTGCCGCTGCTGAACGGCACGGGCTGACCCCCGGTGCACGGGCCGACCGGGTCGGGGCGCGGTGCCGACCCGGTCACAGCGGTGAGCAGGCGAACTCGTCCGTGTCGGAGGTGCGGTCGTGACTCAGGAAAACGAATGCTCGGTGCCGTCGGCGACGCTGCCGGAGATGTTCCGGGAACGCGTCCGGTCGGCCCCGGACGCGGTGGCGCTGGTGTTCGAGGACGTCGAACTCACCTACGCCGAGGTGAACGCCCGGGCGAACCGGCTGGCGCACGCCCTGGCCGAACGCGGCGTGGGGCCCGAGCGGGTCGTGGCGCTGGCGCTGCCGCGCTCCCCGGACATGATCATCGCCGAGCTGGCGGTGCTCAAGGCGGGCGGCGCCTACCTGCCGCTCGACCCCGACTACCCGGCCGAGCGCCTCGCCTTCATGCTGGCCGACGCCGCCCCCGTCTGCCTGGTCACCACCGGCGCACTGGCGCAGTCCGTCCCGGACGCCGCGGGCATGCCGCGCCTGCTGCTGGACGACCCGGCCGTGGTCGCCGAACTGGACGCCCGCCCGGAGTCCGACCCCGACGTCGCGCTCGACGTCCGCAACGCCGCGTACGTCATCTACACCTCCGGATCCACGGGCCGCCCCAAGGGCGTCGTGGTGACGCACTCCGGCGTCGCCAAGCTCGTCGCCACGCAGACCGAGCGGCTCGGCGTCGGACCGCACAGCCGGGTCCTGCAGTTCGCCTCGCCGAGCTTCGACGTCGCGTTCTGGGACCTGTGCCTGGGGCTGCTGTCGGGCGGGCGGCTCGTGATCGCTCCCTCGGAGCGCCGCGTCCCCGGCCCGGAGCTGTCGGAGTACGCCCACGCGCACGACGTCAACTTCATGATCCTGCCGCCCGCGCTGCTGGCCGCGATGCCGGAGGACTGCACGCTGCCGCTGGACTCCACGCTGCTGGCCGGCACCGAACGGGTGCCCGCGGAGCTGGTCGCCCGCTGGTCGCCGGGGCGGCGGATGTTCAACGCCTACGGCCCGACCGAGGCCACCGTCAACTCCACGCTCGGCGAATGCCCCGACGACCCGCCGCCCGGCTCCACGGTGCCGATCGGGTACGCCGACCCCGGCACCCGGGCCTACGTGCTGGACGACGCCCTGCGCCCCGTCCCGCCGGGCGTGACGGGGGAGCTGTACCTCGGCGGCCCGGGCCTGGCCCGCGGCTACCTCAACCGCCCCGGCCTGACCGCCGAGCGGTTCGTCGCCGACCCGTTCGGCCCGCCGGGCGGACGGCTGTACCGGACCGGCGACCTGGTGCGGCGGCGCCCGGAGGACGACCAGCTGGAGTTCGTCGGACGCGCCGACGACCAGGTGAAGATCCGCGGCTTCCGCGTCGAGCCCGGCGAGATCGAGGCCGTCCTCGGCGGCCACCCCGCGGTCGCCCAGACGGCGGTCGCCGTGCGCGAGGACCGGCCGGGCGACCGCCGCCTGGTCGCCTACGTCGTCCCCGCCGCGGGGCCGCGCGCCCGCCGCGACGAGCACCGCGAGCGCCGGCAGCTCGACGAGTGGAAGCAGGTGCACGAACTGCTCTACTCGGCCGTGGGAACCGGGGACGGCGGTCTCGCGGAGAGCTTCGCCGGATGGAACAGCACCTACGACGGCACGCCGATCCCGCTGGAGGAGATGCGGGAGTGGCGGAACGCGACCGTCGACCGCGTCCTGGCCCTGCGGCCGCGCCGGGTGCTGGAGATCGGCGTCGGCAGCGGCCTGATCCTCTCCGGCGTCGCGCCGCACTGCGAGGCGTACTGGGGCACCGACCTGTCGGAGGAGGCCGTCGAGGGGCTGCGGCGCCGGGTGCGCGCCGTGCCCGAGCTGGCCGACAGGGTGGAGCTGCGGGCCCAGCCCGCGCACGACGTCGAGGACCTGCCCCGCGGGTACTTCGACACGATCGTCGTCAACTCGGTGGTGCAGTACTTCCCCAGCGCCGACTACCTCGTGCAGGTGCTGCGGTCCGCGGTGGACCTGCTCGCCCCCGGAGGCAGCGTGTTCGTCGGGGACGTGCGCAACCTGCGGCTGCTGCGGTGCCTGCGCGCCGCCGTGGAGGTCGCCCGGCGCGGCGGACGGCTCGATCCGTCCGCCGTGCGCGACGCGCGCGCGGCGGTCGAGCAGGCGGTGCGCTGGGAAGGCGAGCTGCTGCTCGACCCCGACTTCTTCGCGTCGCTGGCGCGCACTCTCGAGGACGTGCGCGGCGTCGACGTGCGCATCAAGCGCGCCCGGCACCACAACGAGCTGAGCCGGTACCGCTATGACGTCGTCCTGAGCACCCGTCCGCACCCCGCCGCGCCGTCCGCCCTCGACCTGCGCTGGGGCACCGACGTCCCCGACCTGCCGGCGCTCGCGGACCGGCTGTCCGAGGGCCCCGCGCTGCTGCGGCTCACCGGCGTGCCCAACGCCCGCCTGACCCCGGACCTGAACGCGCTGCGGACCCTGTGGCCCGACGCGCCGGCGCCCGACGGCGTCGACCCGGACGCCTTCCACGCCATCGGCGAGGAGTTCGGCTACACGGTGGAGGCCACCTGGACCGGCGGCAGGACCGACGGCGCCGTCGACGTGGTGTTCGCCGCCGCCGGGGTGGACCCGGGCCCGATCTACCGGCCTCGCGACGACGACCTCGACCCGCCCACGGCGTACGCCAACACGCCGTCGGGCTTCCGCGACGTGGGCGCGCTCATGCACACGCTGCGGTCCTACCTGCGCGAGAAGCTGCCCCACTACATGGTCCCCGCGGCGTTCGTGCCGCTCACCGCGCTGCCGGTGCTGCCCAGCGGGAAGCTCGACCGCGAGGCCCTGCCCGCGCCCGACTACACCGCACTCGCCTCCTCCCGCCGCACCGCCCCCGCCCGCCCGCCCCGCGACGCGCGCGAGGAGCTCCTGCTCGGCATCTACGCCGACGTGCTCGGAGTGTCGGACGTCGGCGTGGACGACGACTTCATCGAGCTCGGCGGCGACAGCATCCTGGCCATCCAGGTGCTCATCCGCGCCCGCGCCGCCGGGCTGGCGCTGTCGGCCGGCGACGTCTTCCGCCACCGCACCGTCGCCGCGCTCGCGGCGGCGGCCTCCGACACCGCCCGGACGGCGGCGCCCGCGGCCGACGCCGAACCGCTGATCCGGCCGACGCGGGAGGACGTCGACCGGCTGACCCGCCTCGCCGGGGACATCGAGGAGATCCTCCCGCTCACCCCGCTTCAGGAGGGGTTCTTCTACCACGCGCTCGTCGACGGGGCGTCCGGCAGCGTCTACGTGGTCCAGCACGTCATCGAGCTGCGCGGACGCCTGGACCCGGAGGCGCTGCGCCGCGCTGCCCAGGCCGTGCTCGACCGCCACGCCCCGCTCCGCGCCGGGTTCGCCCGGCTGGACGACGGCCGCATGGTGCAGTTCGTCCCGCGCGACCGGCCCGACCTGCCCTGGCGGCTGATCGACCTGAGCGGCCTGGACGAGGGCGAACGCACGGCGCGCGCCGCCGCCGTCGCCGCCGAGGAGCGGCTGCGCGGCTTCGACCTCGAACGCCCGCCGCTGCTGCGCTGCACGCTCGTGCGCCTCGGCCCCGAGCACCACTCCCTGGTGCTCATGTTCCACCACATCGTGGCGGACGGCTGGTCGGTGCAGATCATGCTCCGCGAGCTGCTGCACTACTACAAGGCCGACGACCACGCCGACGACCACGCCGACGACGGCGCCCGCGGCGACCTGGAACCGGCCACCCCGTACCGCGACTACCTGGCCTGGCTGGCGGGCCGCGACCGCGAGGCGTCGCTGGAGGCCTGGCGCGCGGCGCTCGACGACCTGGCGGGGCCGACCCGCCTGGTCGAGACCCTGCCGCCCCCGCGCGGCGCCGCGGACGCCGACCCCGACCCGAGCCGCCGCAGGGCCGACGTGCGCGTCCAGCTGTCCGAGCGGGCCACCGCCGCCCTCGCCGCGTGCGCGCGGCGCCACGGGCTCACCCTCGGCACCCTCGTGCAGGGCGCCTGGGGCCTGCTGCTCGGCCGGATGACCGGCCGCACCGACGTGGTGTTCGGCACCGCCGTCTCCGGCCGCGGCGCGGACGTGCCCGGCATCGAGTCGATGGTCGGCATGTTCGTCAACACGCTGCCGGTGCGGATGCGGTGGCGTCCGGGGGAGCCGGCGGCCGAGACGCTGGCCCGGTTCCAGGACGAGCAGTCGGCGCTGCTCGACCACCAGTACCTGGGGCTGGCGCGCATCCAGCGGCTCGCCGGGGCGGGGGACCTGTTCGACACCCTCGTCGTCCTGGAGAACTACCCCGAGGAGCCGGACCTGCGCGACCCCTCGGGCACCGTCGCCGTCACCGACATCGACTTCGCCAACGTCGAGCAGTACCCGCTCGCCCTGGTCGTGCTGCCCGGCCGCAGGCTGGCGCTGCGCATCGACCACGACACCGCCAGGCTCGACACCGCCGCCGCCGAGCGGATCGCCGCCCGGCTGACGGCGCTCCTGGAGGCGGTGGCCGCCGACCCCGAATGCCCGGTCGCGCGGATCGAACCGCCGTCCGCGGACGAGCGGGCGCGCGCGGCGCTCACCGCCGAGCCGTTGGAGGCGATCGCGCCGACCCTCGACGCCGCCGTCGCCGCCCAGGCCGCGCGGACCCCCAACGCGACCGCCGTCGCCGGGGACCGTCCGCTGACCTACGCCGAGCTCGACCGCGCCGCCAGGGCCGTCGCGCGGCGCCTCCGGGGCGCCGGGACGCGCCCGGCCGACGTCGTCGCGGTCGCCGTGCCGCGCTCGGCCGACCTGGTGGTCGCCCTGCTGGGGGCGTTGAAGGCGGGCGCCGCCTACCTTCCGCTCGACGTGGACCTGCCCCCGGAACGCCTGACGTACATGCTCACCGACTCGGGCGCCCGCACGGTCCTCACGACACGGGAGGCGGCGGAGCGGCTGCCCGACGTCGACGGCGTCGCCCGCGTCCTGCTCGACGAGCCGGACGCCCGGCACGCCGCTGACGAGGACGCCCCGTCAGCCGAACCGGCGGCCGGGCCGGAGCACCCCGCGTACCTGATCTACACCTCGGGCTCGACGGGCCGTCCCAAGGGCGTGCTCGTTCCGCACCGCGCGATCGTCAGCCAGCTCACCTGGCTGCGCGAACGGTTCCCGCTCGGCGCGGACGACCGCGTGCTGCACCACCTGTCGGCGAGCTTCGACGCCTCGCTGCTGGAGCTGTTCTGGCCGCTGTGCGCCGGCGCCGCCATCGTGCCGGTGCGCCGCCCGGGCGGCCACCGCGACCCCGCCCACCTGCGGCGGCTCATCCGCGAGCACGGCGTCACCACGATGGCGATGGTGCCGTCGATGCTGGCGGCGTTCCTGCAGTCCGCACTGGACGCGGGCGACCTGGAGTCGGTCCGCGGCCTGCGCCGCGTCTTCAGCGGCGGCGAACGGCTCACCGGCGCGTTCGCCGACCGCTGGCGCGAGCTGACCGGCGTGCCCGTCCACAACGTGTACGGGCCGACCGAGACGACCATCCAGGTGACCCACTGGGAGTACGACGGCTCCCACCGGGGCGGCGCGGTGCCGATCGGCCGACCGGTGGCCGGCACCCGCCTGTACGTCCTGGACGACAGCCTGCGGCCGGTGCCGCCAGGCGCCACGGGCGAGCTCTACGTCGGCGGCGCCCAGCTCGCCCACGGCTACCACGGGCGCCCCGCCCTGTCGGCCGAGCGGTTCGTGGCGGACCCGTTCGGCCCGCCCGGGCAGCGCATGTACCGCACCGGCGACCTCGTCCGACGGCACCCGTCCGACGAAGCCGACTGGGACGGTGCCGACCTGGACGGTGCCGACCTGCTGGTGTACGTCGGCCGCGCCGACCGGCAGGTCAAGATCCGCGGCAACCGGATCGAGCCCGGCGAGGTCGAGGCCCGCATCGCCGACCGGCCGGGCGTGCGGCGCGCCGCCGTCGTCGACCGGCACGACGGGCCGGGCGGCGCCCGGCTGGTCGCCTACGTCGTGCCCGAGCCCGGCGCCCGCCTGGACGCCGCCGAGCTGCGCGCCTTCCTGGCGCGGACGCTGCCGGACGCGATGGTCCCGTCCGACGTCGTCGTGCTGGACGAGCTTCCGCTGACCCCCAGCGGCAAGCTCGACCGCGACGCCCTGCCCGCCCCCGCGCCCGCCGCCGCGCGCACCGCGCGGCCGCCGCGCACCGAGCGCGAGCGGCTGCTGTGCGGCATCTTCGCCGAGGTGCTCGGCCTCGACGAGGTCGGCGCCGACGACGACTTCTTCGCGCTGGGCGGCGACAGCATCCTGACGGTCATGGTGTCGGGCCGGGCGACGCGCGCCGGACTGGCGATCGGCCCGCAGGAGGTGTTCGAGCACCGCACTCCCGCCGCCCTCGCCGCCGCGGCGCGGGAGGCCGCCGACGGACGCGGACCGGACGCGACCGCCCCCCTCGTCGCTTTGACCGACGAGGAACGCGACCGCCTGGCGCGGATCAGCCCCCTGCCGGTGGAAGAGGTCTGGCCGCTGTCGCCGCTGCAGGAAGGGCTTTTCTTCCACTCCAGCTACGACACCGGCGCCCTCGACGTCTACACCGCCCAGGTCGCCTTCGACTTCCCCTACCGTCTGGACGCCGACCGGCTGCGCGCCGCCTGCGCGGCGCTGCTGGCCCGGCACACCGCGCTGCGCGCCGGGTTCACCGGCGACGGCCTCCGGCAGCCCGTGCAGTTCATCGCCGCGGGCCCCGAACCCCCGCTGGAGGAGTTCGACCTGTCCGCGCTGGACGCCGAGCGGCGGCGCGCGGCCGTCGACGACATCCTGGCGGCCGACCGCAGACGCCGCTTCGACCTGGCGCGGCCCCCGCTGTTCCGCATCCTGCTCGTCCGGCTCGGCGACAACACCGACCGGCTCGTCCTCACCCACCACCTGATCCTGTGGGACGGATGGTCCGCCTGGCTGTTCTTCGAACAGCTCATCGCCCTGTACGAACGCCGCGGCGACGACTCCGGCCTGCCCCCGGCCGGCTCGTACCGCGACTACCTGGCGTGGCTGAAGGAACAGGACGCCGACCGCGCCGCCGCCGCGTGGCGCGACGCGCTGGCCGGCCTGGACGAGCCGACCCTCGTCGGCCCCGTCGACCGCGCCCTGGAGCCGGTCGTCCCCGAACGCCGCCGGGCCGAACTGCCGCTCCCCGTCACCGAACGGCTGTACGAGGCGGTGCGCCGCCACGGCCTGACCCTCAACACGGTGTTCAGCGCGGCGTGGGCGCTGGTGCTGTCCAACGCCGCCGGCCGCGGCGACGTGGTGTTCGGCACCGCCGTGGCCGGCAGGCCCGCGGACGTCCCCCGCGTGGAGTCCGTCATCGGGATGTTCCTCAACACCGTGCCCGTCCGCGTCGCCCTGGACCCCCGCGAGACCGTCCCCGACCTGCTGCGCCGCGTCCAGGGCGAACGCGTCGCGCTCATGCCGCACGACTACCTGGGCCTCGGCGACATCCAGCAGGCGTCCGGGCACGCCCGCCTCTTCGACACCCTCTACGTGCTGCAGAACCTCGGCGACGAGGACGACATGGCCGAGCTGCGGCGCCGGCACGGCATCGCCGAGGCCGAGGGGCGGGACGCCACCCACTACCCGATCACCTTCATCGTCACGCCGGGCACGCCCGTGCGGATGAAGCTGGACTACCGCCCCGACGTGATCGACGGGGCGTTCGCCGACGCCCTGCTGCGGCGCTTCGCCACCGCCGTCGAACGGCTCGTCGACGGCCTGGACGGCGCGACCCCGTCCCGCGTCGGCGCGCTCGACCTGCTGGAGCCCGAAGAGCGGCGCGCCCTGGCCGCCGAGTGGGACTCCACCCGCCGCCCCCTGCCCAACGAGACCGTCTCGGAGATGCTCGCGGCCCAGGCAGCGCGCACCCCCGACGCGGTGGCGATCGTCGCGAAGGACGCGACCCTCACCTACGCGGAGCTGAACGCCCGCATCAACCGGCTGGCCCGGCTGCTGCTGGCGCACGGCGCGGGCCCCGAACGGGTGGTGGCGCTGGCGCTGCCGCGCTCGGCCGACACGGTGGCCGCGCTGTTCGCGGTGCTGCGCACCGGCGCCGCGTACCTGCCGCTCGAACTGGACCACCCCGCCGAACGGCTGGCGCGCATGCTCGCCGACGCCGACCCGATCTGCGTGGTGACCACCACCGCCGTCGCCGCGTCCGTGCTGCCCGACCGGCCGCGCCGGATCGCGCTGGACGACCCGGCGGCCGTCGAGGCGCTCGCGTCCCTGCCCGGCGACGACGTCACCGACGCCGAACGCCCCGGCTTCGAACGCACACGGCCCGACCGCCTGGAGCACCCGGCCTACGTCATCTACACCTCCGGTTCCACCGGCCGCCCCAAGGGCGTCGTGACGCCCTACCGCGGCCTGACCAACATGCAGCTCAACCACAGGGAGGCCATCTTCGGCCCCGCGATCTCGTCCGTGCGCGCCGGGCGCCCGGGCGAGACGGGCCGGATGCGGATCGCGCACACGGTCTCCTTCGCCTTCGACATGTCGTGGGAGGAGCTGCTGTGGCTGGTCGAAGGCCACGAGGTGCACGTCTGCGACGAGGAGCTGCGCCGTGACGCCGAGGCGCTGGTGGCGTACTGCGACCGGCACCGCATCGACGTCGTCAACGTCACCCCGACCTACGCGCACCACCTGATCGAGGAGGGCCTGCTCGACCACGACCCCGACGCCGGACGGCACCGCCCCGCGCTGGTCCTGCTGGGCGGGGAGGCCGTCACCGAGACCGTGTGGGCCCGGCTGCGCGACACCGACGGCACGTTCGGCTACAACCTGTACGGCCCCACCGAGTACACGATCAACACGCTCGGCGGCGGAACCCTCGACAGCGACACCCCCACCGTCGGCCGCCCCATCTGGAACACCCGCGCCTACGTGCTGGACGCCGCACTGCGCCCGGTGCCGGACGGCGCGCCCGGCGAGCTGTACATCGCGGGCGTCGGCCTGGCCCGCGGCTACCACCGCCGCCCCGCGCTGACCGCCGAACGGTTCGTCGCCGACCCGTTCGGCGCGCCCGGCGACCGCATGTACCGCACCGGCGACCTGGTCCGCCGCCGACCCGACGG
This sequence comes from Actinomadura viridilutea, assembly GCA_003001795.1. Taxonomy (GTDB): domain Bacteria; phylum Actinomycetota; class Actinomycetes; order Streptosporangiales; family Streptosporangiaceae; genus Spirillospora; species Spirillospora viridilutea. The sequence goes on from PVNI01000018.1 coordinate 138,615, forward strand.
CAACCTGGACTTCCTCGGCCGCACCGACGACCAGGTCAAGATCCGCGGCTACCGGGTGGAGCCCGCCGAGATCGGCGCCGCCCTGGAGGAGCACCCGGCGGTCGCGCACGCGGCCGTCGTCGCCGACGCCTCCGGGCCGGGCCAGGCCAAGCGCCTGGTCGGCTACGTCGTCCCGGAGACCTGGCCGGTCGCGGACGCCGACGCGTTCACCGCCGCGCTGCGCGCCCACCTCAAGGAGCGCCTGCCGGACTACATGGTCCCGGCGGCGCTGGTGCCGGTGGAGCGCCTGCCGCTGACCGTCAACGGCAAGCTCGACGTGCGGGCGCTGCCCGCGCCGGCCGTCACCGCCGCCGCCGAGAGCCGCCCGCCGCGCACGCCCGCCGAGGAGGTCCTGTGCGGCCTGTTCGCCGAGCTGCTCGGCGTGGAGCGGGTCGGCGTCGACGACGACTTCTTCGACCTGGGCGGCCATTCGCTGCTGGCCACGCGGCTGATCGGCCGCGCCCGCGCCGCGCTCGGCGCCGAACTGGCCATCCGCGACCTGTTCGAGGCGCCCACCGTCGCCGAACTGGCCGAACGCGCCGCCGCCACCGTCGGCGACACGCGCCCCGCCCTGGTGCCGGCGGACGAGCGGCCCGCCGAGCCGCCCCTGTCGCCCGCCCAGCGGCGCCTCTGGATGATCGAGCAGCTCGCGTCCTCGGCCGCGTACAACTTCCCGCTGGTCATGCGGCTGCGGGGTCCGCTCGACGCGGACGCCCTCCGCGCCGCCCTCGGCGACGTCATGGCGCGCCACGAGGCCCTGCGGACGCTCATCGCCGACCACGAGGGCCGCCCGTACCAGCGCGTCGTCCCCGCCGAGGACGCCCGCCCCGAGTTCCGCGTCGTCGAGGCCGCCGAGGAGCGGCTGCCCGCCGTGCTCGCCGACGTCCTGGGACGCCGCTTCGACCTGTCCCGCGACCTGCCGCTGCGCGCCACCGTGGTGCGACTGGCGGACGACGAGCACGTCGTGGCGCTTCTGCTGCACCACATCGCCACCGACGAATGGTCGGACGGACCGTTCCTGCGCGACCTGTCCACCGCCTATGAAGCGCGCAAGGCCGGACGCGCCCCCGAATGGGAGCCGCTGCCCGTCCAGTACGTCGACTACACGCTCTGGCAGCAGACCCTGCTCGGCGACCGCTCCGACCCCGACAGCCTGGCCGCCCGCCAGCTCGCGTACTGGCGCAAGACCCTGGACGGCGCGCCGGAGCGTCTCGAGCTGCCCACCGACCGGCCCCACCCGGCACGGCCCGGCATGGCCGGCGGCGAGCACACCGTCGACCTGGACCCGGACCACACCGCGGCGCTGCGCCGCATCGCCCAGCGCGGCGGCGCCAGCATGTTCATGGTGTGCCACGCGCTGGTCGCCGCGCTGCTGCACCGCCTCGGCGCCGGCGACGACCTGCCGCTCGGCGCCCCCGTCTCCGGCCGCGCCGACGGGGCGCTGGACGACCTGGTCGGCTTCTTCGTCAACACCCTGGTGCTGCGCACCGACGTGTCCGGCGACCCGACGTTCGCCGAGCTGCTCGCCCGCGTCCGGGAGACCGACCTGGCCGCGTTCTCCCACCAGGACGTGCCGTTCGAGGCCGTGGTGGAGGAGCTGAACCCGGTCCGCTCGCCCGACCGCAACCCGCTGTTCCAGGTCATGGTCGGCTACCGCGCCAACGCGTCCGCCGGCTTCGCCCTGCCCGGCCTGGAGACGCGACCGGAGCCCGTCGAGGCCCGCACCGCCAAGTTCGACCTGGTGTTCAGCTTCGCCGAGGACCCGCGCACCGGACGGCTCGCGTGCGTGCTGGAGTACCGCTCGGACCTGTTCGACCGGTCGACGGTCGCGAGGCTGGGGGAGCGGCTCGGCCGCGTCGTCGCCGCCGTGGCCGCCGACCCGCAGGTCCGCGTCGGCGACATCGACGTGCTGGTCGGCGACGAACGCGAACGCGTCCTCACCGGCTTCAACCGCACCGACCGGGTGGTGCCGGAGCAGACCATCGTCGAGATGTTCCAGCGGCGCGCGGCCGAACGCCCCGACGCCGTCGCCGTCGTGGACGGCCCCCGCACCGTCACCTACGCGGAACTGGACGCCCTGTCGGACCGCATGGCGCGGCTGCTGGCCCTGCACGGGGTGCGGGCCGAGAGCGTGGTCGCCGTGGCCGTGCCGCGCTCGGCGGAGATGGTCGCGGTGATGCTGGGCGTCAACAAGCTCGGCGCCGCGTTCCTGCCCCTCGACCTGGCGCATCCGGCCGACCGCCTCGCCTACATGCTCGGCGACTCCCGCGCCGCCGCGGTCGTGGCGACCGAGGAGGTCGCGGGCAAGGTGCCCGAGGTCGACGGCGTCCGCCGGGTGGTGCTCGACGCCCCCGAAGCGGCCGCCGAACTCGCCGACATCCAACCGGAACCGGGCTCCCTGCCCTGGGTGGCGCTCGACCAGGCCGCGTACGTCATCTACACGTCCGGGTCGACGGGACGGCCCAAGGGCGTCGTCGTCCCGCACGAGGGCATCGGCAGCCTCGTCGCCACCGCCGTCGACCGCATGGGCCTCACCCCCGACAGCCGCGTGCTGCAGTTCGCCTCCATCGGCTTCGACGTGACGATCTTCGAGCTGACCATGGCGCTGTGCCACGGCGGCCGGCTGGTGCTCGTCCCGGACGAGGCGCGCGTGCCGGGCCGCGAGCTGACCGACTTCATGCGCGAGCAGGGCATCACGCACGCGATCCTGCCGCCGTCGCTGGTGGCGGCGCTGCCCTCCGACTGCGTCCTGCCCGAAGGCGCCACCGTGCTCGTCGGCACCGAGACCGTCCCGCCGGACGTCATCGCCCGCTGGGCCGGGCACCTGCGGCTGCTCGCGGCCTACGGGCTGACCGAGGCCACGGTGAACTCCACGCTGTGGCCCGCCGAGCCCGGCTGGACGGACGCCGTGCCGATCGGCGCGCCCGACCCCAACACCCAGGTGTTCGTGCTGGACGAGCGGCTGCGCCCGGTGCCGCCCGGCGTCCCCGGCGAGCTGTACGTCACCGGACGCGGCCTCGCCCGCGGCTACCTCGGCCGGCCCGCCCTCACCGCCGAACGGTTCGTCGCCTGCCCGTTCGGCCCGCCCGGCACCCGCATGTACCGCACCGGCGACCGCGCCCGCTGGCGCCCGGACGGCGACCTCGACTTCCTCGGCCGCGTCGACGACCAGGTCAAGATCCGCGGGGTCCGCATCGAGCCCGGCGAGATCGCCGCGGCCCTGACCCGGCACCCCGACGTGCGGCAGGCCGCCGTCGTCGCCGACTGCGGCGGGCGCGACACCCGGCTCATCGGCTACGCGGTGCCCGAACCCGGCTCCCGCGACCTCGACCCGGCCGAGATCCGCGCCCACGCCGCGACGCTGCTGCCCGACTCCATGGTCCCGGCCGCGGTGGTGGTGCTCGACGGGCCGCTGCCGCTCACCCCGAACGGCAAGCTGGACCGCCGCGCGCTGCCCGCCCCCGACTGGTCGGCGCTGACCGGGACGGCCAAGCCGGAGACCGCGCTGCAGCGCACGCTGGCGGCCCTGTTCGCCGAGGTCCTCGACGTGCCGGAGGTCGGCGTCCACGACAACTTCTTCGAACTGGGCGGCCACTCCATGTCGGCGATGCGGCTGCTGGGCCGGATCCGCACGACCCTGGACGCCGGGCTCGCCCTGCGCGACGTGTTCGACGCCCCCACGGTCGCCGCCCTCGCCGAACGCCTGGCCGAACGCCGAGGCGAGCGCCCCGACGGCGAGCGGCCGCCGCTGCGTCCCGCGGCGGAGCGCCCCCAGGTCGTCCCGCTCGCCCCCGCGCAGGAATGGCAGCGGACCCGCCGCCGGCGCAACCCGGACGCGCCGTACGACATGGCATGGGCCTTCCGGCCCTCCGAAGGGCTCGACCGCGCGGCCGTCGCCGCCGCCCTGGCCGACCTCGCCGAACGCCACGAACCGCTCCGCACCATCGCCGCCGACGACGGCCACCGCGGCGCGCCCCTGGAACTGGAAGAACACGACGTCCCCGACCTGGACGCGGGCCTTCGCGCCCTCGCCGCCGAAAAGGCGGACCTGGACGCCCGCCCGCCGCTTCGGGCGCGCCTGCTCACCGCCCCGGACGGCGCGCAGGCCCTCCTGCTGGCGATGCACCACATCGGCGCGGACGAATGGTCCCTGGTACCGCTGTTCCGCGACTTCACCATCGCCTACCAGGCCCGGTGCCGCGGCGACGAACCGCAGTGGAGCCCGCTGCCCGTCACCTACACCGACTACACGCTGTGGGCGCGGGAACGCGCCGCCGAGGCGGAGGAGCGGCAACTGGCGTACTGGCGCGAAACCCTGGACGGCATGCCCCGCCGGATCCCGCTCCCGTACGACCGGGAACCCTCCCCCGACCACCGCCCCCACGGCGACCACCTCGAATTCACCTTCGACCCCGACCTGCACGAGGCGATCGACGCGCTCGCCGCCCGCACCCGGACGAGCATGTTCATGGTGCTCCACGCGGCGTTCGCCATGCTGCTCACCCGGCACGGAGCGGGCACCGACCTGCCCATCGCCTCGCCCGTCGCGGGCCGGGACGACGAGGCGCTCACCGACCTCATCGGCTGCTTCTCCGACATCGTCCTGCTGCGCACCGACACCGGCGGCGACCCGGACCTCGCCGAGCTGCTGGCGCGCGTCCGGGACGCCGACCTGGCCGCCTTCGAACGGCAGGACGTGCCGTTCGCCCGCGCGGCGTCCGCGCTCGGCCTGCAGGAGCCGCAGGTGATGGTGGTGCACCACGAGGTGCCCGCCGACGACCGGGTGACCGCCTTCCAGCACGTCCCGACCGGCGCGCTCACCGCCGACCTGACGCTGAGCTTCTACGAGCCCCACGGGCCCGGCCCGGTCGACTGCGTGCTGCGCTACGACGCGGGACTGTTCGACCGCGCCACCGTCCAGAGCCTCGCCGACGAACTCACCGACATCCTGAGGAGGAACACCCGATGAGCACCAACCCGTTCGAAGACCCCGAGGGCCGCTACCTCGTCCTCGTCAACGACGAGGGGCAGCACTCGCTGTGGCCGTCGTTCGCCGACGTGCCCGCGGGCTGGACGGTCGTCTTCGGCGAGGACACCCGCGACGCCTGCCTGGCCTACGTCGAGGAGAACTGGACCGACCTGCGGCCGCGCAGCCTCGTCGAGGCCATGGACGGACCGTCGGCGGGGTGACCGCTCAACCGTCGGCGCCGCCGTCGCGGCCGTCCGACCACGCACGCCACAGCCGGGCGTACCGGCCGCCGGCGCGCACCAGCTCGTCGTGCGCGCCGGCTTCCACGATCCGCCCGCCGTCCAGCACCACGATCCGGTCGGCCGACGCCGCCTGGGTGAGCCGGTGCGCCACCACCAGCGCGGTCCGGCCCTCGACCGCGGCGGCGGCCGACGCCTCCAACGCCCGCGCCCCCGCGCTGCCCGCCTCGGCCGTCGCCTCGTCCAGCACCACGACCCGCGGATCCGCCAGCACCAGCCGGGCCAGCGCCAGCTGCTGCGCCTGCGCTGCGGTCAGCCGATGGCCGCTCTCGCCCACCACGGTGTCCAGGCCCTCCGGCAGCGCCAACGCCCACTCCAAGGCCCCCACCCGGGCGAGCGCGTCGCGCAACTCCTCGTCGGTCGCGTCCGGACGGGCCAACCGCAGGTCGTCGGCGAGCGGACCGGCGAACACGTGCACTTCCTGCGTCACCAGCGCCACGTCGCCCCGCGACCCGCTACCGTCGCCGACGGCGACATGTCCGCGGTCCGGCTGATGGATGCCCGCGATCAGCCTCGCCAGCGTCGTCTTGCCCGCGCCGCTGGCGCCGACCAGCGCCACCTTCTCCCCGTCCGCGATGTGGAGGTCGATGTCGTGCAGCACCGGATGACCCGGCCGATAGGAGTACCCGACCCCGCTGACCCGCACGGACCCGTCGCCGACCTGCCCTGGCGCGTCCCGGACGGGGGAGGGCGCCGGCGCGGCGTCCGCCACGCCCACCAGCCGGGCCAGGCCCGCCGTGGCGCTCTGCGCGTCGTCGACCAGGCCCAGCGCGACGTTGATCGGCGTGAACAGATTGTGGAAGTACAGCGCCGCGGCACTGGCCGTGCCGATGCTCACGCTCCCGCCGCGCACCAGCAGGAACCCCGTCACCAGCACCGCCGACAGCCCGACGAACTCCGCCAGGTTCAGCCGCGAGTAGAACCGGGTGGACAGCCGCGCCCCGCGCAGCATCAGGTCGACGGCCGCCCGGGACCGCGCCGCGACGCGCCCGACGTGCTCGTCCTCCAACCGCAGCGCGCGGACCGTGGCGGCGCCGCCCACCGAGCCGAGCAGCTCCTGCTGCTGGGCCCCGACGGCGACCCGCTGCGCCGCGTACAACGGGACGGCCCGGCGCGCGTACCAGCGGACCGTGTGGGCCTGGATGGGGACGGCCAGCAGCGCCACCAGCAGGAAACGCCAGTCCAGCACCGCCAGGGCCACCATCGTCAACCCGATGGTCAGCAGCGAGCGCGCCAGCGCGGGCACCGCCTCCCGCACCACCGAGGTGATCACTGACACGTCGTTGGTGACCCGCGAGGTCAGGTCGCCGGACCCGGCGCGCTCCACCCGCTCCAACGGCAGCCGCAGCGCCCGCTCCACGAACCGCTCGCGCAGCGCCGCCAGCATGCCCTCCCCGGCGCGGGCGACCAGCCCCAGACCGTAGGCGGTCGCCGCCCCCTGCGCCACCGCGATCACCACCAGCCAGACGGCCGGGGCGGTCAGCGCGGACGCGGGACGGCCCGCGGCGACCAGGTCGATGACGTGCCCGAGCACCGGCGCGGTGAGCAGCCCCACAGCGGTCGCGGCGACCAGCGCGGCGAATCCGCCCATCAGCGTGCGCCGGTGCGGTCGCGCCAACTCCCGCACCGCCGCCCAGGTGCGCTTCCCGGACGCGGTCGGCAGCAGCTCCCGCTCCTCGCCGCGCTCGCCCTCGACCGGGGCGGCGAGAGCGCGCTCGTCCGTGACCGTCACTACAAGGCCCTCCTCAGTACAGAACGGCCGCGCGATACGCCGGATGCTCATGGATGAGGTCGGCGTGGGAGCCCTCGGCGACGACCGCACCGCCGTCCAGGACCACCACCCGGTCCGCGGCGGCCAGCAGCGCCGGACTGGTCGCCACCACGATCGTCGTCCGGCCTCGACGCACCTCACGCAGGCCCTGCGCGATCCGCTCCTCCGTCACCGCGTCCACGGCGGTGGTCGGATCGTGCAGCACCAGCACGGGCGCGTCGGCGGCGAGCGCCCGGGCCAGCGCCACTCGCTGCCGCTGCCCGCCCGACAACGACCGCCCGCGCTCGGCCAGCAGCGTCGCGGCACCCTGCGGCAGGTTCGCGGCGACCTCGTCGGCCGCCGCCGCGACCATCGCCCCCCGCACCCCGCCGCCGTCGCCGGCCGCGGCCGCGACATTCTCTAGGAGACTGCCCTCGAACAGGTCCGCGTCGTGCTCGGCGACCACGACGGCGCGGCGGACCTCCGCCGGGTCCAGCGTCGCCAGCGGCACCCCGTCCACCTCGACCGCGCCCGAGTCCGGATCGGCGGAACGGCCGAGCAGACGCAGCAGCCACGTCGCCGCCCTCGGATCCGTGGTCACGACGCCGACCATCTCGCCGGGCGCGACGTCCAGATCCAACCCCCGCAGCACGCCGTCGCCGCACGACACCCCACGCAGCCGCACAGCGCCCCGCACCGGCTCCGGAAGCACCCCGTCACCCCGCTCCACCGCAGGCGGAGCCCCCAACACCGACGCGATGCGCGCCGCCGACGCCCGTCCCTGCGCCAACTCCCCGTTGGCCCACGACAGAATCGACAACGGCGTCAGCAGGAACTGCGCCAAACCCACCGCGGTCACCAGCTGCCCGACCGTGATGTCCCCCGACACCGCCAGCCGTCCGCCCACCAGCGCGACCACGGCGATGAACACGCCCGTCAACGTCAGCATGCCGCCGTCATGCCACGCCTGCGCACGCGCCGCCCGCACGGTCGCCGCCAACGACTCCCGGCTGGTACGCCGGTACCGGTCCACCGCCGCCCGCTCGGCGCGGATGCCCTTGAGCACCCGCAGCCCTGCGATCAGATCGGCGGCCACGCCCGAGGCGTGCGCGGCGCGCTCCTGCTCGGCGGCGCTGCGCCGCTCCAGCGGCTTCCCCAGCAGATGCGCCAACCCGAGCAGCGGCGGCACACCGAGCAGCACCAGCAGCCCCAACGGCACCGAGACCCGCAGCAGCGCCACACCGCCGAACACCAACCCGGCCAGCGCCGCGATCCCCGCCGTCACCGCCACGTGCACGGCGCCGACCCGCTTGGCGTCGCCGGTGGCGATGTTCACCAGTTCCCCCGGCAGCCGCCCCGCCTCCGCACCGCCGCGCGGGTCCAACGTCCGGCGGGTGATGCGCAGCCGCAACTCGTGCGCGGCCTGCTCGGACGCCCGCTCGGCAAGCCGAAAACTGAACCGGTAGCTGTACGACAGCCCCGCGAACGCCGCGGCCAGCACCGCGATCCACACGAGGAGCGCCCGCCCGTCACCCGGCGTGATCGCCTCGTCGATCACCACGCCGATCAGCACCGGCACGAGCGCCTCGCCCGCCTGATGCCCGGTCGCCAGCACGGCCCCGACCGCCGCGCACCGCCACTGCCCGACGAGCGCGCTCCGCAGGACCTCACCCCCGCGCATGGGCGTAGCGCTCCTTCACCGTGACACAACAGGAAGGGCAGGGGTCCTTGCCCAGCGTCACCCAAAGGCAGCACGTACGGCGCCGCATGGCGGGCAGATCCATCAGCCCGTCCACCGGAGCCCCGATCGACCGCAGCAGCGCGCCCGCGGCCTCCGCCGAACCGTCCGTCCCAAGCTCCTGCCCGAACGAGACGATCGGATAAGTCAAAGCCTCCGCCACCGACCCCCACAGGCCGCGGCGTCCCACCCGAGTCAGCGCGTGCAACGCGTCGATCAGCGGCGCATGCACACCACGCAGCAACGTGTCGCCGATGACCTCGCCGAGGTCGTCACCGCTGGCGACCCGAAGCTCCCGCGCCGCCACCTCCACCATGGTCAGCTCGGACCTGCGCAGGAGCGCGGTGTCGGCCGTGAGCAGGGGCACGCGCCGGTTCAGAAGCCAACCGACCGCGACCGGCAGCGACGTCCAGTACGACGCGCCCTTCCACCACAACGCGGCGGCCACGTGCGGCGGCGCCTCCCACTGGTGCTGGACGGCCGCCACCATCTCGGACAGCCGTTCGTACGGCGGAGTCGCCAACTCGGTCACGGTCATCCAGCCGTCGCCGACGACGCCCAGGTCGGGCGCCATCCCCAGCGTGAGCCCGCCGTCCGCGGCGGCGCGCAGCCGACGCGCCAACGGCTCCAACGCCTCCGCGGCGGACCGCCCCGCGGCGACCTCCACCCCAGTCCGAGTCGCGTTCACAGCCCCTCCGCGTTCCGAAGGCACGATCAAATGAGGCAAGGCTAACCTAAAGTGCCTTCACCTGCCGAGATCGTACGCGGGTGGTCTTTCACACCGCAGAGGCCAGCAACGCCCTACCTCACCCAAGAGCCCCGCCGGGGGGAGGCAGCTCCCCACGTCCAGCCGTCCTCCGCTCATTCGTGCGCAGCAAGGTGCTGCATCCGCTCCGCACCCGCCACGCCAACACACGGCACCAACCGGCCGCTTCTACGCAGATAGAGCTCGCGCCACCATACAACGCAGCGATCGCACACACCCCCGGCCAGGGACAGGTGCCGATCACCTTCGAAACGCTCGCCGCGGCCCCGCCAAACGCCGTAACGTTCGGTTGTCCCGCCAAGACCGTTCGCAGTCGCCGGGGATCACCAGGCGTGATGACGTGGACGGCGGATTCGTCCGTCGGCCAGGGCCGGCATCCGCTTCGTGGCTCCACTGGCGCTTGGACGGCCTCGGTGAGGTCGTCCTCGACGACGAGCAGAACCCACGCTCATGTCAGCTGACCAACTCGCCCTCATCGCCCGCACACCTCGGCACAAGGCGTCCGCCACCGCCGCGCGAGTCCTCGTGTTCAACACACAACACGCCTCGCCCGCACGCGCTCGCCGTCAAGCGGCCTGGCTGGCCGACCAACCGGCCGCCGACCTGCTGGTCATCACCGAGGTCGGGGCCGGGCCCGGCAGCCACGCGCTCATCGCGGCCCTGACCGACCACGGCTACGCTTCAGTGCTCGTCCCTAAGGCCCCAGACCGTGACTACCGAGCCGTGCTGGCCTCCCGTAGTGCCGCACTGACTCCAGTGCACAGTGGCGTCACGGTCCTCCCGCATCGCGCTCCTTGTGCGTCCCTAGAGATCGGCGACTGCCCCGTCACCTTGCTGGGGTTGTACGTTCCCTCACGAGGGCCACGACAACGCCGCAACGAAGACAAGCGCGCATTCCAGGCGGCGGTCTCTGCAGCCCTCCCCGCACTGGTCTCCGACGGCACCGGCCTGTTGATCGTTGCGGGAGACCTCAATGTCGTCGAGCCTGGTCACATTCCGCATCACAGCGTCTTCGGCGACTGGGAGTATGACTTTTACCGCTCCTTCGCCCTCGCCGGCCTCACTGACGCATTCCGTCACCTGCACCCACGGGCCGTCGAACATTCCTGGTACGGCCGATCAGGCCTTGGGTATCGCATCGACCATGCGTTCGTCGCCACCTCCCGTCGGGCGCGGATTCTGGCCTGCGACTACCTTCATCAGCCACGAGAACTAGGCCTCACCGACCACTCGGCCCTCGCCCTGAACGTCGCCTGTTCATGACGGCGATGTTTTAGTTGCCCATGCCGGGCTGGACGAGCTCTTCGCTGCCGGACCAGTTGACACCTCCGGAAACTCTCCGGGGTGTTCGTCCCAGAGTTGGTTGACGCCTTCGTCAATGGGAATGCGAGTTGACTCTTCGGGAGCTGAGGTGTCCTGTTCGGACAGGTTGGTGACGCGCGCGGCTGGAGTTTGGCCCGCGATGCCGGTGTGGGGTCGGTGGTGGTTGTACCAGCCGAGCCGGTCGCCGGAGGCGGCCTGTCGTTCGGCATCGCAGGCGTAGGCCGGTGGTGGGCCCATTCTTCGAGCAGGGTGCGGTGGGAGCGTTCGGCCTTGTCGCTGGTCTGGGGCCGTCAGGGCCGGTTCCAGCGCGGGCTGATGCCCAGCGTTGCGCAGTTGGTGCGCAAGTGGTCCTGGTGTGGGCCCAGGCGTTGTCGGTCAGCACACGCCGTATGGCAATGCCGCGAGCGGCGAACCAGGCCGCGGCACGGACCGGGAACGCGGCGCGGGTGGCCGCGGTCTCATCGGCCAGGGATCTCCGGTGTAGGCCAGGGGATCGTCCAGCGCGATGTGCAGAATGAGGTAGCCCGTGCCAGTGCGGTTGGCGCGGCCCCCGGAGCACGCCCCAGGGGCCCTGTGTCTGCCGCCGTCCGGGGGTGCGGCCGAGCCTTCACATCGATGTGGACCAGCTTGCCGGGGCGGGAGCGTTCGTAGCGGCGGACGGGTTCGCCGGTGGCCCGGTCGCACGCCGCCAGGGGCGCCACACCTGTGGCGGGCCAGGATGCGGTGCGCGGTGGACGGCGCGACGCCGGTGCGGGCGGCCAGTGTGCATGGACGAGTCGGCTGGACCGACGCGATACGCCCGGCACAGGGCGAGCACCAGGGCATCGATGTGCGGTGGCGTCCGTCTGGGGCTGTGATGCGGTCGGCCGGGGGCGGTCGTGCATGCCAGCCTGGCCGAGGTGCCGGTAGCGGGCGGCCCAACGCGCGGCTGTGGCATGGCGGACGCCGAAGCGATCTGCAACGGTTGACCGTCGTCCACGACAACCGGGCCGGGCGCAGGCGTCCGGTCGGGGTCAACGGGGCGCCTGTGGTGGGACACGAGGGCCTCCTGGACGTCGGTGCAGAAGTCGCAATCCACACCGAAACCAGAAGGCCCTCTTGCCGTTCAAGAACCGCCCAAGGCATGTCGCCTGTCACCAACGTCCCCGAACAGCACACCTGGCCATAAGACGCGGTGAAACCATCACCGCTTGCGCGTGGCCGCCATCAGGGAAGGCGGCGCAGGGCCGCTCACTCTGCGGTTATCCCCGCATCCGCGGGGCCGACGTCACACAGCAGTGCTACCTGCAAGACGCGGTGGGAGCATCCCCGCGTGCGCGGGGTCAACGGGGCGCGGAGCTGGTCGCCGCTGAACTCTAGAGGAGCCTCCGTGTCTGTACGGAGGCGACTGCCGACGGAAGATCGGCCGGTCGCGGGCAAGGACGCATCCCCGCGCGTGCGGGGCCGACGCGATCAGGTGGCACTGCCGGTGTGCAGGCGGGGGCATCTCCGCGTGCCCGGGGCGGACGGACGCCCTCGGCCAGCCAATCCAGGTAGATCAAGAACCATCCCTGCGTACGCCAGGCCGACGTGCGAATACGCGTGCAGTAGCGTGCACTTGTATGGAACATCTACGCGCGCGTGGGAGCTGACTCAGTCCGCGGGCTTCCCCGAAACGCCCTGGTGCGGAAATGCGTCTGCGTGCGGGAGCCATGGGAAGGGAGCTGTCGCCGCGAGACCTAGAGAAGTCTCCGCGTCTGTACAGAGGCGAATTGATTGACGAAGACCGGCCGGTGGGGACGGGGAGTTTCCCGCCTGTGCTGGGCCAGCTCCGGCGCCGGCGACCGGGTCACCATCGTGAGGGGAGCATCCCCGCGTGCGCGGGCCGACCGAGCCTCTCGCCACTGTACGGCAAGCTGGCCAGGAGCATCCCCGCGTGCGCGGGGCCGACACTTGTTTGACCTGCGTATTTACCTCGGAAGTGGCGGGTTTTCATTCGCTTGGGTTCGGCGGCGGGCGGACAGGATGAGGCCGTTGAAGTCGGTGGGGCGTCAGCGATCTTTGCCAGCGGTACGGACGGCCCAGCCCTGTTCGTTAGTTGCGGGTTCTACGAGGATGACTTGGCCGTCGCCAATGCGCATGGCCAGTAGTTCCCAGAGGCGGTCGCGTATGCGGCGGCTGGGGTTGCCAACGAACACTCCGGCGTGTACTTCGACCATCCAGCGGGTGAGGTGGCCGCGGAGTCCTTCCGGGGCTGCGATGAGAACTATGACGGTTGTCATGGCGTGTGAGGGGGATCGCCCGCGGGCGGGTCGAATTCGGGGCCGATGATGGCAATGTGTTGGTCCCCCATGCCGGGTTGGACAAGGTCTTCGGTGCCGGACCAGTTGACGTCTCCGGCGACTGCTCCGGAGTGTTCGTCCCAGAGTTGGTTGACGTCTTCGTCGATGGGAATGCGAGTTGACTCGTCGGGAGCGAGCAGTGTTTTGATGTCGTGCACGATGCGGCCCAGAAGGCGGTTTTCGGCGATGAGGTCGCGTAGCCCGGTTCGGGCGTCTCGCTCTTCGGTGAGTCCTTTCGCTGCCAGGTCGAAGGCGAGAGGGATGGTGTAGTCGGCCTTGTACAGGTCTGCGATGTCCAGGACGAAGGAGATCGCCGATCCGGTGTGTACAAACCCGAGGCCTGGGCTGGCGCCGAGGCCGACGATGACGGCGTGGCAGATGCCATAGAGAGCAGCGTTGGCGGCCGACAACAGCCGGTTGAGGTCGTCGCCGACTGCGTAGGGGTCTCCGGCCTTGTAGTGGCGGCGCTTCCAAGGGACGCCGGTGCGTTCTGAGTGCATCTGGTAGAGCTTGCGGATGCGGGTGCCTTCGCGGCCGCGAATTGCTGCATCGTCGCCGTGGAGACGTCCTCACCGGGAAAGCGCATGGCATACATGGCACGAGCGACGTTCAATCGCTCTTTAGAGCTTGTCTCATTTGGCTTGATCGGTACTCTGTCGCTCGTGGTGATGGTCGAGCGGCTGGTTCCAGACGAGTTGTGGGAGCTGTTCCAGCGGGTGGTGCCACCTGCCCCGACTCGGCCCCAGGGCGGCGGCCGGCGCCGGTACGGCGACCGTGAGGTGCTGGCCGCGATCATCTTCGTGGCCACCACCGGCTGCACCTGGCGGCAGCTGCCGCCGGTGTTCGGCCCGTCCGGGCCCACGACGCACCGCCGCTTCACCGAGTGGACCAAGGCGCGGGTGTGGCCCAGGCTGCACCGGCTGATCCTGGACGAACTGGGCTCGCGTGGAGAGCTGGACTGGTCGCGGCGCGCGATCGACTCGGCCGGCATGCGGGCGCTCAAAGGGGGGAGCCGGCAGGCCCGAATCCTGTCGACCGCGGCAAGAACGGGTCGAAGATCCACTTGATCACCGAAAGTTCCGGTCTGCCGATCAGTGTCGCGATCTCCCCGGCCAACCTGCACGACAGCCAGGCCCTGCAGCCCCTCGTCCGCGGCATCCCGCCGATCCGCTCG
>PVNI01000019.1 GCA_003001795.1 Actinomadura viridilutea
ACCCGGTCCCATTCCGAACCCGGTAGTTAAGCCCTTCAGCGCCGATGGTACTGCATGGGTGACTGTGTGGGAGAGTAGGACGCCGCCGGACATTTTCGTGGGAGGGGGCTCCACCTTCGTGGTGGGGCCCTCTTCGTGTTGTGTGGGCCCGCCGTTTTCAGGCGGGCTTTCACTTTCCGGGGCAGAGTGCTCCGGCCTGCGCCTTGAGCAGGAGTCCGCTCTACGGATGCGAGGTCAGCCCTGCTTGCGCCAGACCAGCGCGGCGGAGATGGGGTGGTTGCGGAAGCGTTCCCACTTGGGCTTCAGCGCGATCCAGCGGTCGTCGATGATGCCCTCGCGCATCTCCGCCAGCGTCCACCCCGCGCCGAGACCCGCCATGACGTGGTCGCTGATCAAGTGCACGTGGGTCGTGATGGCGATGTGCTCGCCCGAGGCGCTGGTGAAATGGGTGGGCATTCCGCTCGTCATGATGAAATGCGGGTGGAACGCCACGATCACGAACAGCGCGCCCGGCTCGGCGATCCGGTGGGCCTCCGCGTACAGCGGCCGCAGGTCGGGCAGGTGCTCGTCGATGAGCGAGGCGATCACCAGGTCGTACGCGCCGTCCTCCAGGCCCGTGTCGGTGACGTCGGCCTCGCGCAGGTGGTCGTGCAGCTTCCGGGACCGGGCGACGGCCAGCATCTCCGGAGTCAGGTCTACGCCGTCGATCGAGGACACGCCGTTGCGGCGCAGCCACGCCGCGGTCCGTCCGGTGCCGCAGCCGAGGTCCGCGGCACGCCGCACATTCCCCCAGGACGGCTCGGCCAGCTCCTCGAGGAGCGCGATGTCCATCGCGTCCTCGACCGTGTCCTCGTACGTCGCGACCCACTGCCCGTAGCCGGTCCGGACGTCCACCGTCCGGTACCCGCGCGTGTCGAAATCTGCGAAGCTCAGCACTCGAGCGATTATCGCGAGGCGTCCGTGACCGGCGCGATCCGATTTTTCGGGCCGCCGGGGGCATGGGCCGCCTTGGAGAACCGCTTCAGGGGGCGGGGCCGCGGCGAGTCGGATGCGAATCGGTTGGTGCGCGGGGACGAGGGCCATAGTCTGCTCAGCGTGGCTGAAAAGGTGTGGGAGATCGAACCCTCCGGGCCGTTGCGCGGCGACGTGACGGTGCGCGGAGCGAAGAACGCTGTCAGCAAGCACATGGTCGCGGCGATGCTGGGGGACGGGCCCAGCACCATCCGCAACGCCCCCGAGGTGGGCGAAGTGGAGATCACCGCGGCGATGCTGCAGCACCTGGGCATGACCGTGGAGCGCTCCGGTGACGAGATCACCGTGGTGCCGGGGCCCGTGTCCGACCCGGGTGTGCCGAAGGCGTTCACCGGGCTGAACCGCATCCCGATCCTGATGCTCGGCCCGCTGCTGCACCTGGCGGGCGAGGCGTTCGTGCCGCTGGTGGGCGGCGATCCGATCGGGCGGCGCCCCATCGACTTCCACGTGGACGCGTTGCGGGCGTTCGGCGCCGAGGTGGAGGTGGCCGACGACGGCATCCACGCCAGAGCGTCGCGGTTGGTCGGCACGAGGATCGACCTGCCGTACCCGAGCGTCGGCGCCACCGAGACGGTGCTGCTGGCCGCCGTGCGGGCCGAGGGCAAGACGGTGATCCGCGGCGCCGCCACCGAACCGGAGATCATCGAGCTGGCGCTGTTCCTGCAGCGGATGGGCGCGCGGATCGCGTTCGCCCCCGACCGCCGCATCGAGGTGGAGGGCGTGCCGCGGCTCAGCGGGGCGCGGACACGGCTGGCCGGCGACCGGATCGAGGCGTTCTCCTACCTCGTCGCGGGGCTGGTGACGCGCGGTGAGGTGCGGGTGCACGGCTGCCCGCAGGACCGTCTGGTCACCGCCATCACCACGCTGGACCGGATGGGCGCCCGCTTCGAGATCACCGATGAGTGGATCATGGCGTCGGCGCCGGACGGGCTGCGGCCCGCGGCGGTGCAGACCGACACCCATCCCGGGTTCGCCACCGACTGGCAGACGCCGCTGATGGTGCTGTTCACCCAGGCGGACGGCATGTCGGTGCTGCACGAGACCGTGTACGAGAACCGTCTGGCGTACGTGCCCGCCCTGCAGAGCATGGGCGCGGAGATCGAGGTCTACGACACCTGCCTGGGCGGCCCCGCCTGCCGGTACCACGACACCGCCGCGGTGCACTCGGCCGTCGTGCGGGGCGTGTCCAAGCTGCGCGGCGGCGAGGTGACGATGCCGGACATCCGCGCGGGGTTCTCCGCCGTGCTGGCGGCGGCCGTCGCCGAGGGGCCGTCGAGGCTGCGCGGCGTCCACCACATCGAGCGCGGCTACCACCGTCCGGTGGAGCAGTTCCGCGCTCTCGGCCTGAACCTGCGCGTCCGCTGACGTCGGCGTCTCCCGCACGGGGCGGCACGGCCACGCGAGGCGGTGCCGCCCGGTCGCCGCTGGGAGGCGGCGCATGGCTGACGTGTTGCCCGTTCGTACTTGAAGCGGGCCACCGGCGCGGTGCGACGAGGCGGCCGATCGAGGTAGTGGTGTCGGCTCGTCCTGATCGGCCTGGGCAGGGGCGCTGGTCCGTCGGCCAGGGAATGACGTGGCGTCGGCCGTGTGCGGACACCACCGATGTCCCCGGCGGACGGCGCGAGGGGGCGACCGTCGCTGTCGGTACAGGGCCGTCCGGGCGGCTGATGGGACGCGTCGTCCTGGTCGGTCTGCTTCGCCTGCCGGCGGGGGCTTCGCCTTCCGACGGCCATCCCCACAGAGCGCCTTGATCGCCAACGTCGGCGACGAGCTCGCCGCGCAGGGCGTGGGCACCCGCGAGGGGATGGAGTACGGGCCGGCGCCGCATCCTCGATCGCCATCGACGGATCTTCGCCGCCGTCGACACGATGTGCGGCGTCGGCCACAGGCCGTCGCGCACACCGGGATGCGTCCCCGGTTCGGTGAGCACGGTCACCTCGGCTGAGTTGGTGCCCGCCTTCACTGTCGGTACGCCCTTGGCGCGCCGGGCGTGATCACGCCGTAGACGGCCAGGTCCCCGGGGCTTTGCCGGCGAGCAGGACCGCCGACAGGCGCGGGCGAGCGCCGGGCCGCCACTTCCGGACGGGCGACGGGCGGAGGGCGGAGATCGGATAAGAATAGGGTGTGATCGATCCGTCGGGGCCGCTGCCGAAGTACCTGCAGCTTCGGGCCATCCTGCTGGAGATGATCGAGGAGGAGAGGCTTCCGGTCGACGCGCCGGTGCCGTCCGAACGGGAGCTGTGCCGCCGTTTCGGGGTGTCGCGGATGACGGTGCGGCAGGCCGTCGACCAGCTGGTGGCCGAGGACAGGCTCCGCCGCATCCCCGGCAAGGGCACGTTCGTGGCCCGGCCGAAGGTGCACATGCCCAAGACGCTGACGTCGTTCACCGAGGACATGCAGTCCCGGGGCATGCGGCCCGGCTCGGTCGACCTGGCCGGGCGCACCGTCGAGGCCGACGCCCGCCTCGCCCGGATGTTCGGCGCCGACCAGGGCGCCCACGTGCACGTGCTGGAGCGGCTGCGGCTGGCCGACGGCGAGCCGATGGCGGTGGAACGCTCGCACATCCTGGCCTCCCGCGCGCCCGACCTGCTGGAGCGCCGCCCGCCGGACGCCTCCCTGTACCAGGTGCTGGAGGACGAGTACGGCATCGTCCTGGACGCGGGAGAGCAGACCATCGAGGCCGTCGCGGCGGGGGAGCGGGAGGCCGAGCTGCTGGAGATCCAGCCGGGCAGTCCCGTGTTCCTCGTGCAGCAGCGCACGTACAGCCGTGGCGCGTGCGTCGAGGTGGCGCACACCACGTATCGCGCCGACCGCTACCGGATCCACCTCGGCTTGGAGTCCCCGCGCCGCGTCGGCCTGCGTTGACTTTGCAGCCCGCGGGGAGGTCCCCGCGGCGACACGCCCCCCTCTGCGACGCGGCCGGGTAGGAAATCCCGCCGGGACGCGCGTAGGCCCGGCGGGGTCGGGAATGGCCGCCTGCACAGTCCGACGGCTCGGACGGAGGGGGCGCGATGCCTGCCAGTGACGTGGTGATCGTGGGGGCGGGGCCGACCGGCCTGCAGCTGGCCGGTGACCTGGCCGCGGCGGGGGTCGGCTGCACGGTGCTGGAACGCCGCGCCGGCGGGACGCCGCTGACCCGGGCGTTCGTCGTGCACGCGCGCACGCTCGAACTGCTGGACGCGCGAGGCCTCGCCGACGAGCTGCTGGCCGCCGGCACCCGGGTCAGGCGGATCGCCCTTTTCGGGACGGCCGCGCTGGATCTGTCCCGGCTTCCCGGCCGGTTCCCGTTCGCGCTGGTCGTCCCGCAGTACGAGACCGAGCGGGTGCTGGCCGAGCGCGCCCGCGCCGCCGGCGCCGACATCGTGACGGGCGCCGAGGTGGTGGACGTCCGGCGGGACGCGCACGGCGTCGACCTGGTCGTCAGCACCGCCGACGGCACCCACACCCGCCGCGCGCGATACGCGGTCGCCTGCGACGGCGTGCACAGCACGGTCCGCCGCGCCCTCGGGCTGCCGTTCCCCGGACACTCGGTCGTGCAGTCGGTCATGCTCGCCGACGTGCGCCTGAGCGACCCGCCGCCGGAGACGCTGTCGGTCGGCTCCGTCGGCGACGCGTTCGCGTTCCTGGCGCCGTTCGGCGACGGCTGGTACCGGGTGATCGCGTGGAACCGGCGCAACCAGCTGCCCGACTCCGAACCGGTCGACTTCGAGGAGCTGCGCCGGACGACGCGCCGCGCGCTCGGCACCGACCACGGCATGCACGACCCCCGGTGGACGTCCCGCTTCCACAGCGACGAACGGCAGGTGCCCGACTACCGGGTCGGGCGGGTGCTCCTCGCCGGGGACGCCGCGCACGTGCACTCCCCGGCGGGCGGCCTGGGCATGAACACCGGCCTGCAGGACGCCGCCAACCTCGGCTGGAAGCTCGCCGCCGAGATCAACGGCTGGGCGCCGCCGGACCTCCTGGACACCTACCAGGAAGAGCGGCATCCGGTCGGACGAGCGGTGATGCGCGTCAGCGGCGCGCTGCTGCGGCTGGCGCTGGTGGAGGCCCCCGCGCTGCGCGCAGCCCGCGCCGCCGCCGTCGGTGCCGCCACGCGGATCAGGCCGGTCGCGCGGCGCCTGGCCCTGACCCTGTCGGGCATCGGCCTGGCGTATCCGGCGCCGCGCGGCGCGCACCGGCTGACCGGCCGCCGCGCCCCCGACGTGCCGCTCGCCGGCACGCTCGGACGGCTCTACGAGGCGCTGCGCAGCGGACGGTTCGTCCTGGTGACGGCCGCCAACGACCCGGCCGTGACGTACCTGACGACCAAGCTGTGGGCCGACCGGGTGTTGTGCGCACCGGCCGGGGGCGCGACCCGCACCACCGCGCTGGTCCGCCCCGACGGGTACATCGCCTGGGCGTGCGACGAGACCACGCCCGACCTGCGCGCCGCCGCCATCCGCCAGGCTCTGACGCGCTGGTGCGGTCCGCCCGCCGAGCATGTCCCGCACGTCCGGCCGCCCAGCCCCGGCAGGCCCCTCGGCACGCGGCCCGGGCAGGCGCCGGGCAGGCGAGGGACGACGTACTGATCGCGGCGGGCCGTTCGTCGTCCTCCGGGACCGCACCCAGACCGGCCCCGGCCACGGAGAGCCTAGGCGGCAGGGCGGAGACCGCAGCGCGCCGCGCCGGGCGAGCGGGTCAGGAGCGGCGGCTTTCGCGGCCGAAACCGAGGGCCGCGCCGACGTCCGCCATGTTCTCGTACTCGCGGTCGGGCAGCCGCCCCGGCGTCGCCATGATCGCGTCGGTGGCGTGACCGGCGGCGGCGTGGTCGATCAGCTCGCTGCGCGACGCCGGATAGCGCACCCCCACCGGCGACTGCGCGACGGCGCTGCGCTTCTGCACGTCCTCCGGGGCCATCCCGGCCGGAGACCCGGGCGGCATCGAGGCGCCCGGGGACGTGGGGTCGCGCCCGACGTCGTCGACACCGGTTCGGGCTGCCGCCACTCCTCGGCGTGAGTGGGTCCGCCGCCGCGCACCATGCCCTCCGTCCCGCGCCTCAGTTCGTCGTCCATCCTGGGACCGTGCTCACCGGTCCTGTCTCCTTCAGGCTTGGCCGTCCTCTCCGTTCTCGTCGATAACTGACATTCCGCATCGCTTGCCCGGACGGTCCCCGGCCTCGGCGGCTGTCTCGGAGACACCCACCGCGCCGCGTCGGCTCCTGGTGCGTGCGGGTGCACACGGTGATGCGTCTGGCTCGGGGTCTCTCCCGCCAGCGCGCGTTCGACCGGGGTGAAGGCGTCTGCTGCGCCGTCGGGCTCTTTGTGGAGCCAGGACGGGCGCATGAGAGCGTCCGCGCCTCCGGGGGCGGGAAGGCGGCCGAGGCGGGGCAGGGTGAGGGTGGCCTGGCGCGGTGTGCGACGCGCAGGGCCCGTGGGGCAGGGTGCGCGTGGGACGTTGACACCGCGGCGCCGATAAGTCTAAGGCTGGGCCGCCGGTTCGACGCGGCGACGGTGCGCCATCTCACGGGCACCTCGTTCACGGTCGGAGGCCTTTTCCAGGCGAGCCGCCTGAACGAGGTGACGATCACGGCGGCTGCGTCGCCATACCGAGGGTGAGCGTCGCCCTTCCTGACGATGTCGAGTCACTCGGTCGAGTCACTCGCAAGACGGGCGAGCTGCGGGCGGCCGTCGGCCGCGAGCGCAGGCGCAAACGCATCCGGGCCATCGAGTACATGGGGCGCGCGAACACGTAAGGCCGCGCCGCTCTCGGCAGGTCGGCCGCCCTTCGTTCTCGCCTCCCCGGACGTGCGGCACGGTCCCAGGGGCCCGGTCGGCGCGTGTCGGCGCGGTCACCTGACCTATGCGGCGGGTACAGGCGGGCGTCGCCGAGGCGCCATCTGGCGGTGATCACCTTTTGGGGCGATTGTCGGTTCATGTCCGAGAAAGGACTGGTATGCCGCTGAGTCCCCCCGCGGGCGCCGCGTCCCGGCGCGTCCGCCTCTCCCCGCCGGCCCTTCTTGTCATCCTGGTGATCGTGGTGTCCAGCGTGGTCGCCGTGACCGCCTCCGGCCCGGCGTCGGCCGGCGACGTGCGGCTGCGCGTCATGACCTACAACATCCGGCTGGACGCCGACGCGCCGCCCCGCGACTGGGCCTCCCGGCTGCCCCTGATGACGCGGGTGCTGCGCAAGCAGCGGCCCGACCTGCTGGGCGTGCAGGAGGCGCTGTGGCGGCAGATGCGCGACCTGGACGCGGCGCTGCCCGCCCACGACTGGGTCGGCATGGGCCGCCAGGGCGGCACCCGCGACGAGTTCTCGGCGATCTTCTATCGCCGGGACCGCTTCGAGGTCCTGGACTTCGACCACTTCTGGCTGTCCGACACCCCGTTGCTGATCGGCTCGGCGACCTGGGGCAACGCCGTCACCCGCATGGTCACCTGGGCCAAGTTCCGGGACCGCCGCACCGGCCGGGTGTTCTACCACGTCAACACGCACTTCGACCACCAGTCGGAGAACGCGCGCGTCAAGAGCGCCGAACTGGTGCTGCGGCGCGTGCGCGGGCTCGAGGCGGGCGTGCCGGTCGTGCTCACCGGTGACTTCAACGTGCCCGCAAGGGAGAGCGAGCCGTACGACATCCTCACCGGCCCCGACGCGTTCGCCGACACCTGGGAGACGGCCGAGCGGCGCGGCCCCGAGTACAACACCTTCGGCGGCTGGAAGCCGCCGGTCCTCGGCGGCGACCGCATCGACTGGATCCTGACGCGCGGCGAGGTCCGCACGTTCTGGACCGAGATCGACACCTACGAGAAGAACGGCCAGTACCCGTCCGACCACTACCCGGTGGTCGCCCACCTGGCGATCCGCTGATCCGCGGACGCCGGCACCGGCCCGGTCCGGCGTGACGGCGCCCGTCCGTCCGCGCGGGACCGGCGGTGCCGGCATTTCGGAGCAACCGAGGACATAGTGTGTGCGCTTAAGAATTCGCGGATCATGGGGAGCTGGACGTGGCCCGACACATGACGCCGGAGGAGTTCCGCCGCTACGGCAGGCAGGTGGTGGACTGGATCGCCGACTACCAGGAGAAGATCGAGTCCTATCCGGTGCTGTCGCAGGCGCGGCCGGGGGACGTGCTGGCCGCGCTGCCCGTCCACCCGCCCGAGCAGGGCGAGGGCTACGAGAACCTCCTCGCCGACCTGGAACGCGTCGTCATGCCGGGGATCACGCACTGGCAGCACCCGTCGTTCTTCGCCTACTTCCCGGCCAACGCCAGCGGACCGGCGATCCTGGGGGACCTGCTGTCGGCCGGGCTCGGCGTGCAGGGCATGCTGTGGGCGACCAGCCCGGCGTGCACCGAGCTGGAGACCCGCATGGCCGACTGGCTGGCCGAACTGCTCGGCCTGCCCGCCGCGTTCCGCAGCGACGGCCCCGGCGGCGGGGTGATCCAGGACTCGGCGTCCAGCTCCGCCGTCGTGGCGATCCTGGCCGCGCTGGAACGCGCCAACGGCGGCCGCGCCGGCCGCGAGGGCCTCACCGGGCGGCACACCCTGTACATCAGCTCGCAGACGCACTCGTCCCTGGAGAAGGCCGCCAAGATCACCGGGATCGGGGCGGCCGGCGTGCGGACGGTGGACGTCGACCCGCGGACGCTGGCGATGGACCCGGCGCGGCTGGACGCGATGATCGCCGAGGACGCGGCCGCGGGCGCGGTGCCCACGATGGTCTGCGCGACGGTCGGCACCACGTCCACCACCGCCATCGACCCCGTCGCCGCCATCGGCGAGGTGTGCCGCCGCCACGGCGTCTGGCTGCACGTCGACGCCGCATACGCGGGGGTGGCCGCCGTGTGCCCCGAGCTGCGCTGGCTGAACGAGGGCGTGGCCGACTACGCCGACTCCTACACCACCAACCCGCACAAGTGGCTGCTGACCAACTTCGACTGCAACGTGCTGTGGGTGGCCGACCGCGAGCCCCTGGTCGGGGCGCTGTCGATCCTGCCGGAGTACCTGCGCAACCAGGCCAGCGAGTCCGGCGAGGTCATCGACTACCGCGACTGGCAGATCCCGCTCGGACGGCGCTTCCGCGCGCTGAAGCTGTGGTCGGTGATCCGCTGGTACGGCGCTGAGGGACTGCGCGAGCACATCCGCACCGGCGTGGCGCTGGCCCAGCGGCTCGCCGGGTGGATCCGGGACGAGCCCGGGTTCGTGCTGTTCGACCACCATCCGCTGAGCCTGGTGTGCTTCCGCCCGGCGTGGGACGGCCTGCCGGAGGACGAGGCGAACGAGGCGACGAAGCGCCTCATGGAAACGCTCAACGCCTCCGGAGACCTCTTCCTTACCCACACCAAGGTCGGCGGCCGGGTTCTGCTGCGTATGGCGATCGGCGCCCCCGCCACTCGGGAGGAGCATGTCCGGGCCGCGTGGCGGCGGATCGTCGAGGAGACACGGAAGCTGGAGAAATCGCTCCAGTAGGGCCCTGGCTCGGCGGCGCAGAAAACGCCGCTCATCCACTGGGCCTGGGCGAGGCCCACGGCCCCCGGGCCCGCTGAGACGCGGGACGGGCATGGTGCGGGCGGTGTGAAGACACCCGGCGTCCACGGTCGCACGCCAGTGACGGTTCCACCGTGCAGCCGCCGAGCCGCCACCCTGGGGGCGCATCGGTTGCGGACGTTCACCCCCCCGGGGGCAACCGCACCACTTGCGCCAACGCGCGGTCGCCCTGGTAGACGGTCAGTCGCAGAGACGTTTCGGTCGCCATCGCTTCACGCGCCTGGTCCAGGGGCGGTCGCCTCGGCTCGACTGTGTCCGCCCGGTCACCGTGCCAGGGGCGGCCAGGTTGAAGGCGGTCACGCCGCCAGAAACGTGCCGCTTGAGCTCATGGCCGTGGTCGCCCCCTGGGGTGCAGCTCGGCCACCAACGTGCCACCCGGGCGGCGACCGCACCACCTGCACCAAGGCGCGGTCGCCCTGGTCGACGGACAGCAGCAACGGCACCTGGGGCGCCACCACGTCACACGGCTGGGCCAGTGCGGCGCGGGTGCGGACGGCCGCCTCGGCTTGACCGTGTCCGCCAGGTCACCGTGTGCGGGTACGGCAGGTCGAGGGTGACCACGCCGTCGGGCACGCGCCGCTTGAGCTCGTCGGGGCGTCGCCCTCCTTCAGAGCGCAAGCGCGTTGGGAGCTGGGACGCGGCGTCACGACTGGTTCGTCCGCTGCTTCCCGTCGGCGATTTCCAGGTACCGGACGAGGCTTCGCGCCCCCGCCGCGGCGACCCGCACCGTCTCGTGCGCCGCCCCGGGCGGGGGAGCGGCGACGTGAGCGTCGGCCGGGCTCACCGTCAGGGTGAAGCGGGCGGTCGTGACCGTGGCGGTGAACCCGGCGTGCCGCAGGGCGGCCGCCCATACCGCCAAGGCGTGAGGGGACGCCCCGGCCTCGAGGCACGCCGTCGTGGACGCGTCACCGGGGTCGGCGGCTACCAGCGGGCCGTAGCGGCCCGTCAGCAGGGCCACGGCCTCGTCGAGGGAGCGGGCGAAGCGCAGACCGTCGGGAGCGGTCAGGCGCCATCCGCCGCCCGGCCACGGGGCCGCCGCCACCCGCCGCAGGCGGGGCGACGGCGCGTTGGCCAGCAGGGCGGTCAGCGCACGCTGCCGCCGGATCGCCCCGCCTCCGTCCAAAGGGGCGATCCGCTCCGTCCAGGTCGCGGCCGAGCCGCACATTCCGCACACGACGGCTGCTACGGCGTCACGTCGCCGTCGTGTCCGACCGTCCGCCCGACGCCGGGAGCGGAGAGATGGCGGTCGACGTGTCCGTTTCGAACGCGTCGCACCGGTGCGGCGGCGGCACTGGTTCCTCGGCCGCCCGCTGCGGGACGGTGCCGCGGCGGCCGCCCATGCAAATGAGCAGGAGGCGCGGCGCACCGCCGGCGGTGCGAGCGGTGCGCCGCGGTGGGCGGGGGCACGGTTGCTCCGGACATGGGTGGCCTTCGTGACGGGGAACAGGGGAGAGACATGCGGCTCGCCGCTGTGTCACGCGGGCGAGTGATCCGGCGCGGACGTGCAAGCCCGCGCCGGGCGGGCGGTCAGCGGGGATTGCGTCGGGCGAAATCGTCGGCGATCTCGTCGAAGGTGACCCAGCGGACGCCGCTGTGCCGGTTGATGTGCTCGATGATGCGCTCGTGCATGAGCAGGTTCTGCGGCCGGCCCGACACGTCCGGGTGGATCGTCATCGTGAACACCGCGTAGTCGCACTCGCGGTAGACCCAGTCGAACTGGTCCAGCCACAGGCGCTCGACGTCGCGCGGGTTCACGAAGCCGTGGCTGTTCGGGCTGGCCTTCATGAACATCATCGGCGGCAGGTCGTCCAGGTACCAGGACGCCGGGATCTCGATGAGCGCGGTCTCCTCGCCGCGCACCAGCGGCCGCATCCACTCCTCCGCCGGACGGTCGTAGTCGATCTTCGTCCAGGAGTCCCCGACGCGGACGTAGTACGGCTCGAAGTCGCGGTGCATGAGCGAGTGGTCGTACTTGAAGCCGCGCTCCAGCAGCAGCTCGTTGGTGACCGGTGAGAACTCCCACCACGGCGCCACGTAGCCGGTGGGGCGCCGCCCCGCGCGGCTCTCGATCAGCTCGACGCAGCGGTCCAGGACCGCGGCCTCCTGCTCGCGGGTCATCGCGATGGGGTTCTCGTGGCTGTAGCCGTGCGCGCCGATCTCGTGCCCGGCCGCCACGCAGGCGTCGAACTCCTTCGGGAACGTCTCGATCGAGTGCCCCGGCCAGAACCAGGTGGACGGCAGGTCGTGCCGGCGGAACAGCTCCAGCAGGCGCGGCACCCCGACCTCGCCGGCGAACAGGCCGCGGGAGATGTCGCACGGCGAGTCCTCTCCGCCGTACGAGCCCAGCCAGCCGCCCACCGCGTCCACGTCCACGCCGTATGCGACAAGGATTTCCTTCGCCATGTCCTCCCTCTTTCAGACGGGCCCGGCCGTCAGGGACCGCGCCGACGGTGCGGGGCGGCTCAGTGCGCCCGCCTCGACGAGCCAGGTCTCGCAGCGCTCGACCACCGCCGCCGGGGCCGCCGCCGGGTCGGCCGCGATGGCCGCCGCCAGCAGCAGGCGGGCCTGCCAGGGCGACAGGTCCCCGGCGAACAGCGCGCCCGCGGCGGCCAGGTCGGCGCCGCCCCCGGCGTAAAGGCCGAGTACAGGCCCCTCCCCGGTCCGGCTGGCCACCGCCACCGGGATGCCTTCCCGGAGCAGGTCGCGGCACGCGGCGACCGTGCCGGGCGTGGCGTTGCCGACGCCGAACCCGGCGATCACGACGCCCCGCGCGCCCGCGTCCCGGGCGGCGCGCACCGCCGCGGCGTCGGCGCCGAGGTACTGCGGGACGACATCGACCCTGGGCAGGTCCGTGCGGCGCCCGGTCAGCAGCGGACGGGGCCGGGGCGGGACCGCGCGCGGCCGCACGCCCGCCTCGTCCACCTCGGCGAGCGGGCCGCGTCCCGGCGCCGCGAACGCGGCCGGCGACAGGCTGCTGACCTTGCGGACGCCCGTGGCGGGCCACACCCGGCCGTCGAACGCCACCGTGACGCCGGTGCCGCGGGCGGCGTCGGACGCGGCCCACCGCAGCGCCGCCGCCAGGTTGCGGGGGCCGTCCGCGCCGGGGACGCCGAACGGCCGCTGCGCCCCGGTCAGCACCACCGGCACGGCCGAGTCGTGCCCGAGGGCCAGCAGGAACGCCGCCTCCTCCAGCGTGTCGGTGCCGTGCGTGACGACGACGCCGTCGGCGGCGCGGGCGGCCTCGCGCACCGCGGCGGCCAGCGCCAGCGCGTCGGCGACGGTGGCGGCGAAGCTGACCGTCCGGCGCAGCTCGCGCGCCTCGACCCGCACGTCCGGGTCCGTCCACACGTCCCGGGACGCCGCCAGCAGCTCGGCGGTGGACACGCCCGCCCGCCTGCCGCCCGGCGCGTCGGTGGTGGCGATGGTCCCGCCGGTGCCCAGCAGGATCAGTCGACGCACACGTCCTCCTCGGTGCCCGGCGTTGCGCTAACGTTTGCGCAAACGATTGCGTCCATAGTGGGGACTGCAACGGGCCACGTCAACCCCCGGACGGCGCCCGCGACGCCGGGTCGGCGCCGGCGCGCCCGGGGCGCGCGCGGGCGGCGCCGCCGTCGGCAAGAATGTGGAGGGACGTCCGCTCCAGAAGGAGAACCCGTTGCCCGACCGACCCCGGTTGTCCGACGTGGCGCGCGCCGCCGGCGTGCACACCACCACCGTGTCGCGGGCCCTGCGCGGCAGCGAGGGCGTGGGCGAGGAGACCGCCGAGCGGATCCGCCGGGTGGCGGCCGAGCTCGGCTACACCCCCCACCCGGCGGCGATCAGCCTGCGCACCGGGCGCTCCCGCATGATCGGAGTGGTGGTGCCGCGGCTGACCGACATCGTGCTCGCCACGATCTACGAGGGCATCGAGGAGGGCGCGGCCGCCGCCGGATACCAGACCGTCGTCGCCAACAGCGGCGACGACCTGGCCACCCAGCGGCTGCGCACCGAGACGCTGCTCGGCATGCGCGTCGACGGCCTCATCCTCGGCGACGCCCGCACCGACTCCGACCTGGTGTACGAGCTGCGGAAACAGGGCGTCAAGGTGGTGCTCGCCTCCCGGCGGCTGCCCGGCGTGGTGTCGGTCACCTGCGACGACCTGGAGGGCGGGCGGCTGGCCGGACGGCACCTGCTGGAGCTCGGGCACCGCCGCGTCGGCGTCATCGCCGGACAGCCGTACGCGTCCACGGGCGTCGAGCGCACCCGCGGGTTCCGCGAGGTCTACGCCGAGGCGGGCGTGCCCATCCCCGACGAGTACGTGCTGACCTCCCCGTTCGACGCCGAGGGCGGACGCCGCGCCGCCGCGGCCCTGCTCGCCCTCGACCCCCCTCCCACCGCCCTGTACGCGGTGAACGACTTCGCCGCCATCGGCGCCATGGGCACGATCCGCGCCGCGGGCCTGCGGGTCGGCGAGGACGTCTCCGTCGTGGGCTACAACGACGTGTCGATCGCGGCCGACCTGCCGGTGTCGCTGACCACGGTCCGCTCGCCCATGCGGGAGATGGGCCGCGCCGCGGCCGCGGCCCTCATCAAGCTCATCGAAGGCAAGACGTCCCGCTCTCGCCGCCTGCCGCCCGTCCTGGTCGAACGCGCCTCCAGCCGCCCCGTCCGGACGTCCTGAACGCTCTCGTCGGACGCTTCGGCCCGGCTGCGCGAGGTCGAGG
Organism: Actinomadura viridilutea; assembly: GCA_003001795.1. Lineage (GTDB taxonomy): Bacteria > Actinomycetota > Actinomycetes > Streptosporangiales > Streptosporangiaceae > Spirillospora > Spirillospora viridilutea. Next base: position 14,261 of record PVNI01000019.1, read on the forward strand.
CGGAGGTGACGCGACGGCCCCGTCCGAGCACCCGCGCATCCGTGTCCGCTACCGCTCCGTCACCAGGATGGGCGCACCGCGCCGACGAGTTGCCCGTGCGACGCCGAGCTGCTCTGATGGGGCATCGTGACGGGCGAGGGGCGGCGGCCGCGGACGCGCGCCCTGCGACGCGCGCCGCGGAACATGCTGGAGTGCTGACGTGAACCGGATCTCATGCCAGGAGCGACTGCTGCCCGGACGCACCCTCCGGCAGAAATGGGACTTCGCCGTGCGGGCCGGGTACGGGGCGATCGAGCTGTGCGGACGCGAGGATCTGCGCGAACGCCTGCCCGAACTGCGCGAGGCGGCGCGCTCCGGGGTCGTCATGCCCACCGTGCACGCCGGGGCGCCGCGGACGCACGGCCCGGAGGCACGGCGGGACGCGGTCGCACGGGTCCGGACCCAGCTGTCGGTGATCGCCGAGCTGGGCGGCACGGGCGTGATCACACCCGCCTTCCCGCCGCAGCCCGGCGGGGACGGTGACGGCGCCGCGTCCCAGGACGACCTGGACGACCTGGCCGAGCTCGGCGCTCACGCGGCCGACGAGGGCGTCACGCTGTTCCTGGCGCCGCTGAACCGGTACGAGCACCCGCGGGTGAACCGGTTGGAGCAGGCGGTCGCGCTGGTCCGCGCGCTCGGGCTGGACTCGGTGCGCGTGGCCGCCGGGACGTTCCACATGAACATCGAGGAGGCCGACCCGGCGGCGGCCGTGCTGGCGGCGGCGCCGTGGCTGGGGCACGTGCACGTCAGCGACAGCAACCGCCGCCCGCCCGGCGCCGGCCACCTCGACTGGCCCGCGCTGCTGGGCGCCCTGGACGCGGCCGGGTACGACGGCGACCTGGTCGTCGAAGGCGCGCCCGCGGGCGAACCGGAGGAGGCCCTGGCGGCGGTCCCGGGGTTCCTGCGGCGGGCGCTGCCCGCGCGGGGGAGGCCGGCCTCGTGAGCTCCTCCGCCATCCTCGAGGGGGTCCGCCCGGACGCCGCGGACCTCGTCGGCCTGCGCCGGGCGGCCGCCCGGGTCCTGCTGGGGAACTGGACCGGCTCGTCGACCGTGCCGTCCCGCACCCTGTACCCGCACCAGTGGAGCTGGGACTCGGCGTTCGTGGCGCTCGGCCTGCGGCACCTGTCGCCCCGCCGGGCGCAACGCGAACTGGAGTCGCTGCTGGGCGCCCAGTGGGACGACGGGCGCCTGCCGCACATCGTGTTCGACGCGGCGACCCCGGAGGGCGCCTACTTCCCCGGCCCGGACTTCTGGCGCGCGGGCCCCTTCCCCGGAGTGCGCACCTCCGGGATCGTCCAGCCGCCCGTGCACGCCTTCGCCGTGTGGGAGGTGTTCCGGGCCGACCCGGCCGAGGCGGAGCGGCGCGGCTTCCTGGCTCGGGCCTATCCGCGGCTGGCCGCCTGGCACCGGTACCTGAGGACGCGCCGCGACCTGGGCGGCCACGGCCTGGCGGCGATCGTCCACCCGTGGGAGTCGGGCATGGACAACAGTCCGTGCTGGGACGGTCCGCTGGCCCGCGTCGATCCGGTGCCGCCGTCAAGGTTCCGGCGCCGCGACCTCGACCACGCCGCCCCCGGCGACCGTCCCACCGACCTGGACTACGGGCGGTACGTGCGGCTCGCCGCCCACTACCGCGACCACGGGTACGACGACGCCTCCGCCCCCCACGCGTTCGCCGTCGAGGACCCGGCGTTCAACGCGCTGCTGGCGCTGTCGGAGCTGGCCCTGGCGCGCATCGCCGCCGCGGTCGGCGCCGACCCGGCGCCGCACCGCCGACGCGCCGACGAGGTCGTCGCCGCGCTGCTGGACCGGCTGTGGGACGCGTCGAGCGGCCTGTTCCTGTGCCGCGACCTGCGCGGCGGCGGGCTGATCCGCGAGCACGGCGTCACCGGGCTGGTGCCGCTGGCCGTGCCGGGGCTGCCGGTCGCCGCGGACCTGCTGCGCACCGCGTGCGGCGCGCGGTTCGGGCTGGGCCGCGTCCACATGGTGCCCAGCTACGACCTGACCGGGCCGGCGTTCGACCCCGCCCGCTACTGGCGCGGCCCGAGCTGGTTCAACATCGGCCGGCTCGTCCACCTCGGGCTGCTCGAGCACGGCGCCGCGGAGCGGGCCGCGGCGCTGCGCCGCTCGATGCTGCGCGCCGCGGCCCGCTCGCGGTTCGCCGAGTACGTCGACCCGCTGACCGGCGAGGGGCACGGCGCCACCGGATTCGCCTGGACGGCCGCCACCGTTCTCGACCTGATCGCCCACGACCCACCAAAAGTCGATGAAGTGGGACAAAATAGCTGAAGGTTGATCTTTCAAATGGTCGCGCATTTTCCGGGCGCGCCCCGAAGATCGGGCGGATCGGGCGGGCGGCCGTAGCGAATATTTGGGAGATCTTGACAGATTTCCGGAGACTTCGTCTAATTCAAGTTCGGCACGGCGCGCCGCGTCCGCGCCGTGCGCCGTCGGGGGCGAGCGGGGGTGGTCGACGAAGCGAGGGCCGATGAGCGGACATCGCGGTCACCGGGCGCGCGCGTCCCGGCATCCGGTGCGGGCGATCCTGGGCGCGACCACGGGCCTGGCCGTGCTCGGCGGCGTGGGCGCGTACGCCTTCACCCGGGCGGCCGGATGCGCCATCGACGACCGCATGACGCTCGACCTCGCGGTCGCCCCCGAGCTGGCGCCGGCCCTGCGCGCGGCGGCGGACCGCTTCGGCCTGCTGCGGCACCGCGTGGACGGCCGGTGCGTGCGGGCGCGGGTGCGCGCCGCCGACCCCGCCGCCATGACCACCCTGCTCACCGGGCAGGGCTCGGCGCCCGGCGCGGGATCCCGGCCGGACGCGTGGATCCCCGACTCGACGCTGTGGACCTCGCTGGTGCGCACCTCCCCCCGCGGCGCCCGGTCCTTCCAGGTCCGGCCCACGTCCGTCGCGCGCTCGCCGATCGTGATCGCCGTGCCCCGCGCGGCCGCGCCCGATGCGCACCAGACGTCCTGGGACCGGCTGCTGAAACCCGCGGCCGCCGTCGTCGGGGCGGGCGAGGGGCCGAGCAGGCCGGAGCAGCCCGCGGACACGCCGTCCGCGCAGGCCGCCCGCCCGCGCGTGCCCGACCCGGCGCGCAGCGCCACCGGCATGGCCGCCCTCGTCATCGCCGAGAACCTGCTGGCGGACGTGCCCGAACGGCAGGCGGTGTTCACCGGGCTGGTCCGGGCCATCCGGGAGAACGCCGTCCCGTCGGTGAGCAAGGCGCTGTCCGAGGCCGCCCAGGGGAAGCCCGGAACCGTCCTCGCGTCCGAGCAGGCCGTGTTCGCCTACAACCGGGGCGGGCCGCCGTATCCGGCCGCGGCGCTATATCCGACCGAGGGCACGGTGTGGCTGGACTACCCCTTCGCCATCACCACCGGCGACCGCGACCGGGCCCGCGCCGCCCGCCTGCTGGAGAAGTCCCTCGCCGACGAGCGCACCGCCGCGGAGCTGCGGGCCTACGGCTTCCGCACCTCCTGGGCGCAGGGGCCCGCGTCGTTCGGACCGGGCACCGGCACCCAGGACGGGACGCCGCGCGCGCTGCCGCCGCCGTCTCCGGCCGACGTGCGGCGCATCGCCCAGTCCTATGCGCGGCTGTCGCTGGCCACCCGGCTGCTGGTGCTGTTCGACATCTCCGGCTCGATGGCGGAGAAGGTCGCCCCCGGCGTCAACCGGCTCCAGGCCACCGCGGCGGTCGCGCAGACCGGGCTGCAGCTGCTGGCCGACGACAGCGAGCTGGGCATCTGGCTGTTCTCCACCCGGCTCAAGGGCGACCAGGACTGGGTGGAGGAAGTGCCGCTCGCCCCGCTGGGGCAGCGGATCGGGTCGGTCACCCACCGCCAGCGCATCCTCTCCCAGCTCAGCCGCATCGAGGTCAAGCGCGGCGGCGGCACCGGCCTGTACGACTCGCTGCTGGCCGCGTTCCGCATGATGCGGCGCACCTACAAGCCGGAGATGGTCAACACGGTGCTGGTGTTCACCGACGGCCGCAACGAGGACGACGAGGGCGCCTCGTTCGACGAGACGCTGGCCGAGCTGCGCCGCGAGTACGACCCGCAGCGGCCCGTCCAGGTGATCCTGCAGGGGTACGGCGAGGACGTGGCCGTGGACGAGCTCGAGCAGCTGGCCCGGGCCACCCGCGGCATCGTGCAGGTCGCCCACACCCCGGAGGAGAGCAAGCGGCTGCTGCTGGAGGCGATGTCGCGCCGCGTCTGCACCCCCAACTGCTGAGTCCGGCGCGGACGCCGCCCGCGTCAGGTCTCGTCGATGACGGCCCGCAGGATGCGCGGCGTCTCGGCGGCGGGCGCGGCCTGCGTCGCCATCTGGTTGAGGACGTGCCGGAAGGCGTCGACGTCCTCGGGCTTGTCGACGTACTCGGCGCCGTTCGGCCGCGCCAGGTACACCACGTCCGGCAGCTCGGCCTCCGGCTGCCGCAGCAGCGTGATCGGGGCGCCCACGCCCGGGTAGCCGCCGGCGCGGAACGGCATCACCTGCACGGTGACGTGCGGCAGCCGGGACGCCTCGATGAGGCGCCGCAGCTGGTCGCGCATGACCGCGGCGCCGCCGAACGGGCGGCGCAGGGCCGCCTCGTCGATCATCGCCCACAGGCGCGGCGGGCGGGACCGCTCCAGGATCCGGGCGCGCCGCAGGCGCAGCTCCACCCGGCGCTCGACGGTCTCGGCGGGCTCGCCGCCGTGGGTCAGCGCGAGCGCCGCGCGGGCGTAGTCCGGCGTCTGCAGCAGCTCGGGGATCACGTGCGACTCGTGGCAGCGGATCATCTCCGCGGACTGCTCCAGCCCCAGGTACGTCTCGTACCACTGCGGGATGATCTCGTGGTAGGGCTGCCACCAGCCCGGCCGTCCGGCCTGCTCGGCGAGCGCCAGCAGCACGGCCCGCTCGGCCTCGTCGGTCACCCCGTACAGGTCGAGCAGGTCGACCAGGTCGCGCTCCTTGAACCCGGTCCGCCCGGTCTCCATCCGGCTGATCTTGGAGTCGGAGCCGCGGATCAGCCGGCCCGCCTCCGCCCGGCTGACGCCGCGCGCCTCGCGCAGCCGGCGCAGCCGCGCCCCCAGCAGCATGCGCGCCACGGTGGGCCCCCGGGCCATCTCGTCCGGCGAGGGTTCGCGCGGTTCGGCCAGCGAGGCGAGCCGGACGGTCAGGGCGGGCCGAGGCGCGGCGCCCGCCCGCGCCGCGGACTCGTGATCAGCGTGCGCGTCGTCCGACACCGATCCCCTTCCCGCGATGCGCGGCCCGACCGGGCGCGGGTCACCCGGACAAATGTAGGCGCAATGGTCGACACTGTCAGGTCCACCGGGGCGGCCGACCCCACGGCGCGCCGGTCATCCGGCGGGCGTCTCGTCGTCGTACAACCGGGTCACCACCTTGCCGTCGCGGGTCAGGTAGGCGTTGATGACGCCCTTCGTGCTGTGCGGGGCGGCCAGGTTGCCCCGCGGGTCGAGCGCGATCGCCGCGCCGGTCGCGCCCAGCGCCGGGATCTTCTCGTTGATCACCTTGGCGGCGGCCGCGTGCACCGGCTGCCGGGCGTACTCCATGAGCGCGGAGATGTCGTGGGCGGCGACGCCGCGGATGAACACCTCGCCGGTGCCGGTGCACGACACCGCCACGGTGCGGTTGTCGGCGTACGTCCCGGCGCCCACGACGGGGGAGTCGCCGACCCTGCCGACCGCCTTGTCGGTCAGCCCGCCGGTCGACGTGGCCGCCGCGACGTTGCGCCCGCGGTCGACCGCCACCGCGCCCACCGTGCCGCCCACCTCGGTCTGCCGGGCGGCGGACGCGGTCGCGGCGCCGCCCCGCCCCTTGGCGGCCATGAGCTGGTCCCAGCGCTTCTGGGTCCAGAAGTAGTCCTGCGTGGTGTACGGCACGCCGTTGCGCAGGGCGAACTCGTCGGCGCCCTTGCCCGCCATGAAGACGTGCGGCGACTTCTCCATCACCATCCGCGCCAGCGACACCGGGTTCTTGGTGTGGCGCACCCCGGCGACGGCGCCCGACCGCAGGTCCTTGCCGTCCATGATGGACGCGTCGAGCTCGTGCTCGGCGTCGGTGTTGAACACCGCGCCCTTGCCCGCGTTGAAGTTCGGGTCGTCCTCCAGCACGTTGACGGCCTTCTCGACCGCGTCCAGCGCCGGGCGGCCCTGCTCGAGCAGCGCGTACCCGGCCTTCAGCGCGCGGGTCAGACCGTCGCGGTACGCCTTCTCCTGCTCGGGCGTCAGACTGCCGCGCGGCAGGGACCCCGCGCCGCCGTGCACCGCGATGACCACGTCCCGCACCGCCGAGGGCGCGGGCGCGGCCGTCCGGGCCTGGGACGAGGCGGCGGCGCCGGGAGACTGGGCGCGGACGGCGGCGCCGGCCGTCGTCTGGGCGCCCGACAGTCCGGCGACGAGAACGCCGAGCCCCGCGCACAGCGGCAGGACGCGCTTGGCGGACGGTGTGCGGAACGGCATGGGGGGACCTCCTCGGGAGCCGGAACCGCAGCGGTTCTCCCCACGCCTCCCGCCGGCCACACGAGCAAAACCTGACAAACGCCCTACATCGCCCAGCGGCGGAAGCCGCCCTCGCTGTCGATCACCTGGCCGGTGATCCACGCGGCGTCGTCGGACGCCAGCCAGCGCACCAGCCGCGCCACGTCCTCGGGCCGGCCCCAGCGCCCGGCCGGCATGGCCTGGGCGACCCGCCGCCTCAGCTCGTCGTCAGCGTAGCCGGTGTCGACCGGTCCGGGGTTCACCGCGTTCACGGTGATGCCCCGGTCGATGAGCGCGTCCGACAGGCTGAGCGTCATCTGGTGGATCGCGCCCTTGCTGATCGCGTACGGCAGCTCCCCGCTCATCGGCGCCAGATGCTGCCCCGAGGTGAACAGCACCACGCGGCCCCCGGGCCGCCCGTCGTCGTGCGCGGCGGCGAACGCCTGGGCGAGCAGGACGGAGGCGCGCGCGTTGACCGCCCAGGTCAGATCCAGCTCCTCGGCGGTGACCTCGGACAGCGTCCCCAAGGAGCTGCGCGCGTGGTTGGCCACCAGCACGTCCACCGCGCCGAACTCCTCGACCGCGCGCCGCACCACCCGCGCGGGCGCGTCCGGGTCGGCGAAGTCGGCGGCGACGTGCGCCAGCCGCGGCCCGAGGCCGCCCAGCTCCTCCAGGACGCCCTCGATCCCGGCGGGGTCGGCGCCCCACGGCTGCTCGGCGTCCGCGGGCGTCCAGGAGTGCGCCAGAACGCGCGCGCCGGCCGCCAGCAGCTCGCGGGCCACGGCGAACCCGATGCCCTGCCGGCGGCTCACGCCGGTCACGATCGCCACGCGGCCGGCCAAGGACGAAGTGCTCTGCGGGGTCGTCATGACGCTCCACGTTGGCGGCGGCGAGCGCGGCCGTCAACGCGTTTTCCGCGCGCTCGGACGTGCGCGCGCCGCCGTCGCGACCGCGGCGGAGCCGAACCTCACGGACGAGGGGCGTAGCGGCGCACGCCGTCGTGCTCGGCCGCCTCCAGGACGCCCTGGTCGGTGAGCACGTCGAGATGCGCGTCGATCTCCAGCACGGCCAGCATGCGGCTGAACACGTCCAGCTCGTCCAGCCTGCGCCGCCGCCGCGTCCACGGCATGGCCGCCGCGACCTCGAACGCCGTGGACCGGCCCGCGCGCACCTGCCGGGCCGCGGCGTCGAGCCGTTCCTCGTGGTGGCGCAGCAGCTCGTCGATCCGCGCGTGGGTGCTCGGCGCGACCGGGCCGTGCGCGGGCAGCAGCAGCGTGTCGGGCATGTCGCGGACGAGCCGCAGCGACGCCAGGTAGCTGCGCAGCGGCTTGGGCTCCGGCTCGGTCTCCAGCCCGATCGACGGGGTGATGTGCGGCAGCACGTGGTCGCCGGAGAACAGCAGCCCGGCCGCGGCGTCGCGCAGCACCACGTGGCCGCGGGTGTGCCCCGGCGTGTGGAACACGTCCAGCCCGCGGCGGGCCAGCTCGATCCGCTCGCCGTCGTCCAGCCACGCGTCGGGGAGCGTGTGGGGCACGTCGCGCTCCCGCGCCCGCACACCCATCGCCGCGACCTCGTCGGCGAGCGCGGACGCGCCGCAGCGGCGCAGCAGCTCCACCTGGCGCGGATGCAGGCCCTTGCGGATGTCGAACGCCTCGAGGGAGTGCCGCTCGCCGCGGCCGATCCGCACCCGCGTGCCGAACTCCCGGCGCAGCGCCAGCGCCTGCGAGTAGTGGTCCCAGTGGGCGTGGGTGACGAGGAACTGCGCGACGTCGTCGAGACGGTGCCCCAGCAGGCGCAGCGCCCCCTCCAGGGACCTGCGGGCGTCCGGCATCGCCCAGCCGGCGTCCACGACGACCAGGCCCTCCGGGTCCTCGATCACGTAGACGTTGACGGCGTGCAGGGACGGCACCGGCAGCGGGAGCGGGATGCGGTGGACGCCGGGGGCGACCGGGTGGGCGCCCGGCTCGGTCCAGTCCGCGGGCTGCTCCAAGGCCGGTATCGCCACCTGAGCTCCTCCCCGTTCCGGCGGTGCTGACCGTCGTGTCCAGAGGCGACGGTACCCCATCCCAGAATCGCGTTCTAAATCCGGGGGCGGCTCGGCGGCCGCCGGCTCACCGCGCCCGGGCGGCCTCGTCGGCGGCGCGCCGGGCGCGCGCCGCGGCCCGCGCCGCCCGCGAGCGCGCCGCCTCGGCCCGGTCGAGACGGCGCCGCGCCGCCTCCTCGCGCTCGACGGCCCGGTCCAGTTCGCGCCGCAGCCGCCGGACCTCGGCGGCCGCCTCGGCGAGGCGCTCCTCGGCCGCGGCGGCCTCGGCCTCGCGGTCGGCGAGCGCGCGCTCGGCCTGCTCGGCGCGCGCGGCGGCCCGCCGGGCGCGCTCCTCGCGCGCCTCGCGGGCCTTGTCGGGTGCGGCCCGTCCGGGGCGGTCGCGATCGGAGGCCGGCGCCTCGGGGCGCTTGCGCGCCTTGCCGGGAGCAGGCTTCGGTGAGGGTGGGGCGGGCGCGGCGGCGAACCCGGCCGGGACGAAACCGGCGTGACTGCGCGGCCGGGTCAGGCGCCCTTGCCGGACCTCCTCCGCCACGCCGGCGTCCACGGTGGCCGCCCGCAGGGTGTCCTCGACCTCGCGGACCGCGTCGTCGCGCAGCGGACGGCCCGCCTCCCGCGCCAGCCGCCGCGCCGTGCGCACGAGCAGCGCCACCAGCTCCTGGCGCCGCTGCTCCAGGCCGCCGACGGGGCCGCCGGACGCCCACGCCCGGCGCATCTGCTCGCCGACGTCCAGCAGCCACCCCACCTCCTCGCCCGCCTCGCGGCTCAGCAGGTTGACCGCCCAGGCGGGCACCGTCGGACGCCGCAGGGCGCCGAGGCGCTCGGCGAGCGCCGCGTCCCCCGCCCGCCGGGCCTGCCGGACGAGCCGCGTGCGCGCGGCCACGAACTCCTCGGGTGCCACCCCGTACAGCTCGTGCGCGGCGCTGGAGAAGTCCACGCCCGACCCTTACCCGCTCGGCACGCCGCGTCGCGGGGCGTGACGCCCGCGGGCGCACCGGCGCTGATCAAGACAACTGATCTTGTTGCGGTGCCGAAGGGAGCGGGGCGATGAGCTTCTGGGGCCATCTCGTTGTGGCGCGCGACGAGCGGCCGCTCCCGGAGCTGTACACGATGCGGCCCTACCGCCGCGACGTCGCCTGCACCCGGGTGCGCGCCGACGACTGGCAGGTGTGCGCGCTGCGCTCCGGCGCCGCCGTCCCCGACACCGTGCGGCTGCTGGTGGAGCTGTCGGCCGAGACGCACGCGCCCGCCCTGTTGGCGTCGGTCGCCGACGGCGACTGCGCGTCGGTCGAGGGGTTCAGCACGGACGGCTACTGGCAGGCATGGCCGCGGACCAGAGGACGCGGCGGCGCGGGCGAGGAGCCGAGCGGGGAGGTGTGCGCCCACGAGGCCGCCGCCCGCGCGGCGGGCTGGGCGGCCGCCGCCGGCCGCCGCGTCGACGCCGCGCCGATCGCGGCGCTGCTCAGCGAGCCCGCCGACCGCCGGGCCGACGTCTTCTTCGAGGATCTGCTCACCCTGCTCGGGATCGACGCCGCCCCCGCCCCCGCCGCCCAGGACCGGCGGCCGGATCAGCGGGTGTCGAGGAAGCGGTCCAGGACGCGGGTGCCGAACCGCAGGCCCTCGACGGGGACCCGCTCGTCCACCCCGTGGAACATGCCCAGGTAGTCCAGCTCCGGGCCGAGCAGCAGCGGCGCGAAACCGAAGGTCTGGATGCCGATCCGGTGGAACGCCTTGGCGTCGGTGCCGCCCGACATCACGTACGGCACCGGGTGCGCGGCCGGGTCCTCGGCGCGCAGCGCGTCCGCCAGCGCCGCGAAGGTCGGCCCGGACGGGTCGGCGGACGGCGCGTCGTCCTCGTTGATGAACTCGCGCGTCACCGCCGGGCCGAGCAGCCGGTCCACGGTGGCCAGGAACTCCTCCTTGGTCCCGGGCAGGAAACGCCCGTCCACCTGCGCGGTCGCCACGCTCGGCACGACGTTCACCTTGTAGCCGGCGTCCAGCCGCGTCGGGTTGAGCGAGTTGCGGATGGTGCCCTCGAACAGCCGGCCCACCCGGCCGAGCCGCCGGGCCTCCTCGTCGAGCCGGTCGTGGTCGATGGCGGTGCCCAGCGCCTCGGCGAGGCCGTCCAGCAGCGCCCGCACCCCCGGGGTGAGCCGCACCGGCCACTCGTAGGAGGCCAGCCGCGACACCGCGTGGCACAGCTCGGCGACGGCGTTGTCCGGCGCCGGCTTGGAGCCGTGCCCGGCCTTGCCGCGCGCGATCAGGCGCATCCACAGGGTGCCGCGCTCCCCGGTGGCGATCGGGTAGACGCGCTTTTCGGGGACGGACCCGTCGGGCGCGTGCGGAGTGACGCTGTACCCGCCGGACTCGCTGATCGCCTCCGTGCAGCCGGTGAAGAAGTCGCGGTGCTCGCGCACCACGTGGTACGAGCCGAACCGGCCGGTGCACTCCTCGTCGGCCAGGAACGCCAGCACCAGGTCGCCGCGCGTGCGGCGGCCCTCCCGCATCCGCTGCCGCACCACCGCCAGCGTCATGGCGAGCGACCCCTTCATGTCGACGGCGCCGCGCCCCCACACGCAGCCGTCGCGCACCTCGCCGGAGAACGGGTGCACCGACCACTCCGACGGGTCGGCGGGCACGACGTCCAGGTGCCCGTGGATGAGGAAGGCCGGGGCCGACGGGTCGGTGCCCGGGATGCGGGCCAGCGTGCTCGCCCGTCCGGGCGCGGACTCCACGACGACGGGCTCGACGCCCACCTCGTCCAGCAGCCCGGCCACGTACTCGGCGGCGGGCCGTTCGGGGAGCGCGTCGCCCTCCCCGCGGTTGACGGTGGCGAACCTGATCAGGGTGCCGCACAGATCGGCCACCTCCTGCGCCGCCGTGCGCCGCCGGGCCGGGGCCTGGGTCATCGGAGACCGCCTTTCGCAGGGTTCCGTCGTCTTCCTTCGGCTTCTTCCTACGGCATCTTCCTGCGGCATCTTCCTGCGGCATCGTCGCGCGCCGACCGGGACCGACGCCGCCATGGTCCGCCGCGCATGTTGCGATCCGGTGACGAATCGTTCATCGGCGTACCGAAATCGTTCCAGCGGTATGACGCTTCGTGCAACGCGCCCGGCCGGGACGGGACCACCGGCCGCGGCCGCGTCAGAGGGCGGTGCTGGAGGAGGACCATGACCACGCGCAAGGGGGCGGCCGGGTTCACGGCGATGCTGATGACGCTCGCGATCGGGACCGCGGCCTGCGGAGGGGGAAGCGGCTCGGGGGACGGCACGTTCGTCGCCGGCCACTCCGAACCCGACCATCTCATCCCGGGCAACACCACCAGCAGCTACGCCTGGGACGTGACCGACGAGCTGTTCGAGAACCTGGTCGGACTCGACCGCAACGGCAACGTCGTCCTGCAGGCCGCCCAGTCGGTCGAGAGCGAGGACCAGAAGGTCTGGACGATCAAGCTGCGTCCGGGGCAGAAGTTCCACAACGGCGAGCAGGTCACCGCGCACGGCTTCGCCGACGCCTGGAACTACGCCGCCTACGGCCCCAACGGGTTCGAGGGCAACGACTACTTTTCTCAGATCGAGGGCTACGCCGACCTCAATCCCGAGGACGAGAACGCCAAGCCGAAGACCGACAAGCTGTCGGGCGTCAAAGTCCTCGACGACCTGACGCTGCAGGTCACCCTCACCGCACCGTTCAGCCAGTTCAAACTGCTGCTGACCCACCCCGCCTACGCGCCCCTGCCCAAGGCCGCCTTCGCCGACATGAAGGCGTTCGACAACAAGCCGATCGGCAACGGGCCGTACATGATGGACGGCGCCTGGGAGCACAACAAGCAGATCAAGCTCAAGGTGTTCCCCGGCTACACCGGCCCGCGCAAGCCCCGCAACAAGGGCGTCGTCTGGAAGAGCTACGCCAGCGCCGACACCGCCTACACCGACCTGCGGGCGGGCCGCATCGACGTCATGCAGTCGATCCCCGCGGCGAAGGTGCCCGAGGCGCGGCGCGTCCTCGGCGACCGGGTGCTGCCCCGCCAGACCGGCACGTTCGACTACCTGGGCTTCCCGCTGTTCGACAAGCGGTTCGCCAACCCCGACCTGCGCCGGGCGTTCTCCATGGCGATCGACCGCAACGGCATCAACAAGGCCGTCTTCAACGGCACCTACACCGTCGCCGACTCGATGCTGCCGCCGCTGATCAAGGGCCACCGCAAGGGCGCCTGCGGCGAGCTGTGCACCTACAACCCGACGAAGGCCAAGGAGCTGTTCGACAAGGCGGGCGGCTTCTCCGGGACGCTGGAGCTGTACTTCTCCAACGCCCAGCCCAGCTACGAGCAGTGGATGCAGATCGTCGCCAACCAGCTCAAGCAGAACCTCGGCATCCAGGACATCCAGTTCCGCAAGATCCCCGTGTCGGACTACCTGTCGATGCTGAGCGACCGCAAGGAGAAGGGCCCCTACCGGCAGAACTGGGAGGCCGACTACCCCAGCGCCCAGAACTACCTCGAGCCGCAGTTCCACTCCACCAAGAACCGGATGGGCTGGAGGAACAAGGAGTTCGACGACCTGATCGCCAAGGGGAACGCCGCCCCGACCGAGCAGGAGGCGATCTCCTACTACAACAAGGCCGAGGACGTGGCGCTGCGGGAGGCCCCCATGATCCCGCTGTGGATCTGGCAGGGCTTCGGCGGCCGGTCCGACAAGGTGGACAACGTCGTCATCACCCCGTTCGCCACCGGCCTGCTCGTCCACGAAGTGACGGTGAAGTAGCCGGGCATGTGGCGCTACGTCGCGCGGCGGGTGCTGCAGGCGGTCCCGGTGTTCCTGGGCACCACGTTCCTGATCTACGCCATGGTGTTCGCCCTGCCCGGCGACCCGATCCAGGCGCTGGCGGGGGAGAAGCCCCTGGCCCCGTCGGTGGTGCACGCGCTGCGGGAACGCTACAACCTCAACGATCCGCTGCTGGTGCAGTACGCCAAGTACCTGGGCGGCCTGTTCCGCGGCGACCTCGGTGAGACCTTCGACGGGCAGAACGTGTCCGACGTGCTGGCCGGCCGCTGGGCGGTGACCGCGCAGCTCGCGCTCACCGCCTGGCTGTTCGAGCTGGTCATCGGGATCGCGCTCGGGGTGTGGGCGGGGCTGCGGCGCGGGCGGCTGGCCGACACGCTGGTGCTGGGCGGCACCACCCTGGTCATCGCCGTGCCGGTGTTCGTGCTCGGCTACACCGCGCAGATCGTCCTGGGGCTGAACCTCGGACTGTTCCCGACGGCCGGGACGGACGACGGATGGCCGATGAGCTACGTGCTGCCGGGCCTGGTGCTCGGGTCGCTGGGCCTGTCCTACGTGGCGCGGCTGACCCGCACCAGCCTGGCCGAGAACCTGCGCGCCGACTACGTGCGCACCGCCCGCGCCAAGGGACTGACCAAGGCGCGCGTCGTCGGACGGCACACGCTGCGCAACTCGCTGATCCCGGTGGTGACCTACCTGGGCGTCGACTTCGGGTCGCTGATGGGCGGCGCGATCGTCACCGAGGGGATCTTCAACCTGCCCGGCATCGGGCAGCAGGTGTTCCAGTCGATCCAGCTGAAGGAAGGGCCGGTGGTGGTCGGCGCGGTCACCCTGCTGGTGCTGATCTTCCTGCTCGTCAACCTGCTGGTGGACCTGCTGTACGGGCTGCTCGACCCGAGGATCCGCTATGACTGACCGGATCGAGGACCCGGCGGCGCCGGAGGCCGGCGCGGCGGGCGCCGCGGAGGCGCCGGACGCGGGCGCGGTCGTCCCGGGCACCACGGCGGCCGCCGCCGCGCAGGCCGGGGGGCTGGTCTCGGGCGCGTCGCTGTGGCAGGACGCCTGGCACGACCTGCGGCGCCGCTGGCTGTTCTGGGCGTCGGCGGCGATCCTGCTGGTGGTGGGCCTGATGGCGGCGGCGCCGGGCCTGTTCACCGACCGCGGCAAGAACGAGAACTGCGACCCCAACGCCTCCAAGCTGCCGCCGGGCGGCGACCACCTGTTCGGCACGGACGTGTCGGGCTGCGACTACTTCGCCCACGTCGTCCACGGCGCCCGGCCCACGCTGCTGATCGGCGTGGCGGTGACGGTGTTCGCGCTGGCCATCGCCGTGGTGTTCGGGATGCTGGCGGGCTACTACGGCGGGGTGCTGGACGCGGTCATCGCGCGCGTCACCGACGTGTTCTTCGGGCTGCCGTTCGTGCTGGGCGCCACGGTCATCCTGGTGGCCTTCCCCGGACACGGCATCGGCGCGATGACGCTGGTGCTGGTGCTGCTCGGCTGGACCACCATGATCCGCATCATGCGGGCCCAGGTGATCGCGGTGCGGGACGCCGACTACGTGCAGGCGGCGCGGCTGCTCGGCGCGTCCGATCTGCGGATCATGCGCCGCCACATCCTGCCCAACGCGATCGCCCCGGTGATCGTGGTGGCCACGCTGAACGTCGGCAACGTGATCGCGGGGGAGGCGACGCTGGACTTCCTCGGCGTGGGGCTGCAGTACCCGCAGGTGTCGTGGGGGCTGCAGCTCAACCAGGCGCAGTCCTACTTCGTCGACCACCCGCACCTGCTGATCTTCCCCGCGGTGTTCCTGTCGGCGACCGTGCTCAGCTTCCTGATGCTCGGCGACGCCGTGCGCGACGCCCTCGACCCCAGGCTGCGGTGACAAGGTGACCGAGGACAAGGTGACCGAGGACAAGGCGACCGAGGCCGCAAGGACCGACGAGAAGACGGCCGGGGACATGACGGCCGGGGACACGGCGGCCGCACTGCTCGAGGTGACGGACCTGAGCGTGGAGTTCGCCGTCCGCGGGCAGACCGTGCGGGCCGTCAACAACCTGTCGTACACGCTCGGCGAGGCCGAGACAGTGGCGATCCTCGGCGAGTCCGGCTCCGGCAAGAGCGTGGCGGCGCAGGCCGTCATGGGCATCCTGGACAGCCCGCCCGCCCGGATCACCGGCGGGTCGGTGCGGCTGCGCGGCGAGGAGCTGCTCGGCCTGCCCGAACGGCGCCGCCGCGCCTACCGGGGCGCCCGCATCTCCATGATCTTCCAGGACGCGCTGACCGCGCTGAACCCGGTGTTCACCGTCGGCGACCAGCTGTCGGAGATGTTCCAGGTGCACCGGGGCATGAAGCGCCGGGAGGCCCGGGCCCGGGCGGTGGAGCTGATGGAGCGGGTCCGCATCCCCGCCGCCCGCACCCGGCTGGACGACTACCCGCACCAGTTCTCCGGCGGGCAGCGCCAGCGCATCATGATCGCCATGGCGCTGGCGCTGGAGCCCGACGTGCTGATCGCCGACGAGCCGACCACCGCGCTCGACGTGACCGTCCAGGCGCAGATCATGCGGCTGCTGGCCGACCTGCGCGACGAGCTGCGCATGGGCATGGTCCTCATCACCCACGACCTCGGGGTGGTGGCGGGCGTCGCCGACCGCATCGTGGTGATGTACGCCGGGTCGGCCGTCGAGCAGGCACCGGCCCGGGAGCTGTACGCCCGTCCCGCCCACCCCTACACGGCGGGGCTGCTGGCGTCCGTCCCGCGCCTGGACCGCAAGGGCGCGCCGCTCGTCCCGATCAAGGGCGCGCCGCCGAACCCGGCGGCGCTGCCGCCCGGCTGCCCGTTCCACCCGCGCTGCCCGCGCGCCCGGGCGGTGTGCGCGGCGGAGCGGCCCCCGCTGGCGCCGGTGGGCGGGCCGGGGCACAGCGCCGCCTGCCACTTCGCCGAGGAGGTGCACGGTGCCGGAGCCCGCTGACGACGCGCCGATCCTGCAGGTGGAGGGGCTGGTCAAGCACTACCCGGTCACGCAGGGCGTGCTGTTCAAGCGCACGGTGGGCTGGGTGAAGGCGGTCGACGGCGTCGACCTGGAACTGCGGCGCGGCGAGACGCTCGGCGTGGTCGGCGAGTCGGGGTGCGGCAAGTCGACGCTCGCCAAGCTGCTGCTGGCGGCCGAGCGCCCGACGGCCGGCACGGTGCGCTTCGACGGACGCGACGTGTTCGCGCTGCCCCGCCGCGAACTGCGCGCGCTGCGCCGCCGCATCCAGATGGTGCTGCAGGATCCCTACTCCTCCCTCAACCCCCGCATGACGGTCGGCGACATCGTGGGGGAGCCGTTCGAGATCCATCCGGAGGCGGCGCCGAAGGGAGAGCGGCGGGCGCGCGTGCAGGAGCTGCTGGAGCTCGTCGGCCTGGACCCCGGCCACATCAACCGCTACCCGCACCAGTTCTCCGGCGGGCAGCGCCAGCGCATCGGCATCGCCCGCGCGCTGGCGCTGCGGCCGGAGGTGATCGTGTGCGACGAGCCGGTGTCGGCGCTGGACGTGTCGGTGCAGGCGCAGGTGATGAACCTGCTGGCCGAGCTGCAGCGCGAGCTCGGCCTGGCGTACGTGTTCATCGCGCACGACCTGGCCGCCGTCCGGCACATCTCCGACCGGGTCGCGGTCATGTACCTCGGCAAGATCGTCGAGACGGGGGACGAGGCGCAGATCTACGAGCGCCCGACCCATCCCTACACGCAGGCGCTGCTGTCGGCGGTGCCCGTCCCGGACCCCGAGGCGCCGGGCGGGTGGGCCGACGGCATGGCGCTCGAAGGGGAGCCGCCGTCGCCGATCGACCCGCCCTCCGGCTGCCGGTTCCGCACCCGCTGCTGGAAGGCCGCCGAGGTGTGCGCCGAACGCGAACCCGCGCTCACGGTGCGGGACGGCTCGGCGCACCCCAGCGCCTGCCACTTCGCCGCGGAGGCCGCCGCGCAGGCGGCGGGTCCGGCCGCGTCCGCCGGCCCGGTCGACGAGTCGGTCGGGTAGCGCCGGGACCGTCAGTCGGGGAGCAGCAGGACGGCGTCGCCCACGGAGCGTTCGCCCGCGGCGTCCGACGGCCGGTTGACGAGCGCGCCGCCCGCGCGGGCCATGGCGGTGGAGCCGCCGCCGTCCAGGTTCATCGCCTGCACGGCGCCGAGGGCCTTCATCACCGCGGCCGCCTCGGCGATCGACAGGCCCTCGCTGCGGCCCGCGGCGCGCCCGTCCGCCGCCACCAGCAGCAGCCGTCCCCGCGCGTCCACGCCGGCCATCGTGCGCGGGTTACGGCGCAGCACCCAGTTGTAGTAGAAGGACTCGTCGTCATCGATGTGGACCAGGCCGTCGTTGGCGGCGTCCACCCAGACCTTCCCGTCGCGCACCAGGCGCGGGCCGCCGCCCACGACGGAGACGCGCGGCTTCAGCGTCACCGGACGGCCGTCGGCCAGAAGCCGCTTTGTGAACGACAGACGCGTGCCGGGACGTGCGTGGGCGCGCAGCCAGTCGGCGGCGGCGCCGACCGCCTGCACGGTGCGGCCGCCCGCCGGGATGGCCGTGCCGCGCGCGTCGCGCAGCTCGGTCACCCGCCCGTCGCGGTCGAGCACGGCCTCGGCGCCCGCGCCCGACGGGCTGGACGCCCCGTACTCGGCCGTGAACGCCACCAGCTCGTCGGGGTCGGTGCAGGTGACGTCGTGCTGCGGCCGTTCGGTCGGCCGGTCGCCGCCCACGCCGCCGCAGTTGTGCACCTCCCCGGGGACGCGGTTGAGCCCGTCGAGCTCGCGGCGCGCCCCGTCGGCGGCCCGCACGGCGAAGCGCGAGGACACGCGGGCGAACCGCACGCCGCCGCCGCTCTCCGGCAGGAACATCGCGCTGCGGCCGTTGCTGGCCTCGCTGAGCACCCGCCCGTCCAGCGCGTACAGGCCCGCAGGGCCGCCCCTGCCCTGCGGGGTGAAGTACGTGCCGTTGACGCCCGCGATCGCCCCGGAGGCGCGGACCAGGTCGGACACCTTGTCCAGCTCGCTGAGCGCCCCGCCGGCGGACGCCGCCACGCGGCCCCGGAAGCGGCGCGGGTCGATGGTGAGGACGTGCACCCGCCACGGCCCGGTGGTGGCGCCGCCGTCCTGTGCGGTGTACGACGTCCCGGCGCGGAACCCGGCGGCGGTGAGGGCGGCCAGGTCCTTCTGCGCCTGCGCCTCGGTCGCGTACCGGCCGACCCGGACCGTGTAGCCGACCAGGCCGGGCCGCACGTCGGCGAACCGCGGCCCGTGCACGGCCTCGACGCGCGGCCGGAACCCGGCCTCGGCCAGCTGGCGCGCCACGCCCTCGGCGGTCTCCTTCGGAGCGATGACGGCGGTGGCCCGATCGGGGTCGGGGCGCGGTCCCGGGTCGCCCGACACGGGCAGCCGGACGTGCAGCGTCCAGGCGTCGGCGTCGGACCTGTGGCCCCGCACGATCGAGGTGAGCGTGACGCCCGGCGCGAGCCGCTCGGTGGCGCGTTCCTCGCGCAGTCCGGGCGGCCCGAGCGGGAGCCGGGCGGCGGGACCGCCGGCCTGCGACGCCGCGGCGGGGGAGGGGGAGAGGAGGGCGGCGGCGGAGCCCACCGACACCGCCGCCGCGACGAGCGTTCTCTTCATGGTGGTTCATGCTGCCGCCCGACGGTGACGTCCGGGTGGCCGACTGCGGTCCGTAGAGTGGGCGCATGGGGCGCAGATCCAGGGACGGCGCGGGCCCGCGGCCCGGCGTGCACAAGGTGGCCGGGGGAGAGGCGGAGCTGCTGCGCGACGCCGACCGCGAGGGCGGCTGGATGCTGCTGATCGGCGGCGTCCCCCAGTCGTACGTCGACCTCGCCGACCCCACCTACCTCGACTTCGAGTACATGCGGCTGATGGGCGACGTGGTCGACCTGATGGGGGCGGAGGGGCAGGCCCTGGACGCGGTGCACATCGGCGGCGCCGCGTGCACGCTGCCCCGGTACGTGGCGGCCACCCGTCCGGGGTCGCGCCAGGTGGTGTTCGAGCCGGACGGCCCGCTGGTGCGGCTGGTGCGCGAACGGCTGCCGGTGAAGAACGTCCCCGGGCTCAAGATCCGCGTCGTGGACGGCCGCACGGGCACGGCGGCGCTGGCCGACGACGCCGACGACCTGGTGGTGGTGGACGCGTTCGCCGAGGCGTCCATGCCGGTCGAGCTGGCCACCCGCGAGTTCGTCGCGGACGCGGCGCGGGTGCTGCGGCCGGGCGGCGTGCTGCTGATGAACGTGGCCGACGGGTTCCGCCTGGCCTACGCCCGGCGCGTCGTGGCCACGGTGCGGTCGGTGTTCCGGCACGTGCTGCTCCTGGGCGAGCCGGGGGTGCTGCGGGGGCGCCGGTTCGGCAACCTGGTCGTCGCGGCGTCCCGGCGGCCGCTGCCCGTCGAGGGGCTGACGCGGCGCGCCGCGGGCGGCGCCGTCCGCGCCCGGCTGCTGACCGGGGACGACCTGGCCGGGTTCGCCGCGGGCGCCCGTCCCATCGAGGACGGCGAGGACGTCGCCGCGCCCGTCCCGCCCGAGCAGGTCTTCGGCCGCCCGTAGCCCGTCCGCCCGCCGTCACGGGACGCCCCGCGCGGCGCGACGGGCGAGAATGCGGCGCGTTCCGCCGAATCCGATTCTGTGCGCGATCGGCCGCCGTAATGTCCCGGTCGAGGAGAGCGCCATAAAAATGATCTTGTAGTCGACCGTGTGGTTTCCGCAGGTGGGGGCCTGTTTGTCCATTTTCCATCTCATGTCACCGTGGAATGTCACATAATCGACCAATGCAGTCCTCCACCCGGAATCTGATAGTCGGCCTGGATTCTTCGGGGAAAATAGTTCAGTTCAACCGCAACGCCGCGGCGCTTCTCGGCAGGGGACCGGACGGCATGCCGGTGAGGGCGCTCGGCGACGTGCTCGTCGG
The DNA here is from genome assembly GCA_003001795.1 of Actinomadura viridilutea. Lineage (GTDB taxonomy): Bacteria > Actinomycetota > Actinomycetes > Streptosporangiales > Streptosporangiaceae > Spirillospora > Spirillospora viridilutea. Next base: position 34,543 of record PVNI01000019.1, read on the forward strand.
TGCGGAGGGGGACGCGCCGGATCGCCTGCTGGACGCGGTCCGCGAAGGACGCGAACGCACCGCCATGGCCGTGCTCGCGACCGCCGACGGCGCCCGGCACGACGCCGTCGTCACCGTCCATCCGATGAGCGGGGACCTGCCCGGGCTGGCTGCGCTGGCCGTCATCCGCGTCCCGGTCCCCGGAGCCGACCGCTTCCTGGACCCAGCGGTCGTCCGCCGCGCCCTGCTGGAGGACGCCCTCCCGCGCATCGGCGCCACCCTCGACCTCGACCAGCTCGCGCGCCGCCTGATGGACGTGGTCGTGCCGCACTTCGCCACCTCCGGCTCCCTGCTGCTGCGCGAGGCCGTCGTCGATCCCGACGAACCGGACGGCGGCGCCGACGGCCCCGTGCCGATGCGCCGGATGGCGGTCGGCTTCGACGACGGCGACCCGGTGTGGGACGCCGCCTTCCCCACCGGCGAGACGCTCACCTACTCGCCCGGCAGCCCCTACGCGCGGTGCCTGGAGACCGCCGAGCCCGTGCTGGCCCCGCTGAACCCCGGCGGCGACTCGCCCTTCGCCGAGACGTGGCGCCTTTCGCCGGTGGCCGCGCTGCTCGAAGGCGCGTCCATGCTGCTGCTGCCGATCGTGTCCGACGGGACGGCGCAGGGGTTCTTCGTGTGCGTGCGCGGCGCGGCGCACCGCCCCTTCGACGCCTACGACGTCGAGATCGGCATGGAGTTCGCGGCCCGCGCCGCCATCCTCATCGAGAGCGCCCGCCGCTACTCGCGCGAGCGCGCCACCGCCCTCACCCTGCAGCGCAGCCTGCTGCCGACCGGGCTGTCGGCGCCGTCCACGGTCGAGGTGCACCACCGGTACCTGCCCGGCAGCAGCCTCATCGAGGTCGGCGGGGACTGGTACGAGTCGATGGCGCTGCCCGGCGCCCGCGTCGCCCTGGTCGTCGGCGACGTCGCCGGGCACGGCGTGCGCGCCGCCGTGACGATGGGACGGCTGCGCACCGCCCTGCACACCCTCGCCGGGATGGACCTGCCCCCGGCCGAGGCCCTGGAGCGGCTCGACTCGCTCATGGGGTCGCTGGGCGAGCGCGAACCGCACTTCGCCACCTGCGTCTACGCCGTCTACGACGCCGTCACCGGACGCTGCGAGGCCGCCAGCGCCGGGCACCTGCCGCCGCTGCTCGTCCCGCCGGGCGGGCCGGCGTCCTACCTGGACATGCGGCCCGCCCCGCCGCTCGGCGTCGGCGCGGGCCCCATCGTCAGCCGCGAGTTCGCCGTGGAGGACGACACGCTGCTCGTCCTCTACACCGACGGGCTGGTGGAGAACCGCAGCCGCGACATCGACGACGGGCTGGCCCGGCTGCGATCGGTGTTCGGCCCGGGCGCGCGGCGGCGGTCCCTGGAGTCGCTGTGCCAGGCGAGCCTGGACGGGGTGTACGACGACCGGCACCGCGACGACATCGCCATGCTCGTCGCGCGGCTGCGGCGCATCCCCGCCGACGCGCACGTGTCGTGGGACCTGCCCGGCGACCCGGCCGCGATCCGCCGCGCCCGGGGCCTGGTCCGCGACCGCCTGGCCCGCTGGGACCTGCCCGAGCTGGCCGACTCCACCGCGCTGCTGGCGTCCGAGCTGGTCACCAACGCGATCCGGCACGCGGGCGGCCGCGTCACCCTGCGCCTGGTCCGCGAGGGCGGCCTGGTGTGCGAGGTGTTCGACTCCTCCGACGCCCGTCCCCGGGTGCGCCGCCACGGCGACGCGCTGCGGGACGCCGAGTCCGGCCGCGGCCTGCACGTCGTCGGCAGCATCGCCCGCCGCTGGGGCGTCCGCCGCACGCCCACCGGCAAGGTCGTGTGGGCGGAACTGGAACTGCCCTAGCCCCGCCCGGCACGCACGCCGCCGTCGCGCGGTTTCGATGGACGTCGCAGCCCCGCCCGCGGAGGTTCACTCGAGCACGGATATGTGCACGTGGTCGTAGTGGTTCTGCGTGATGCTCCCGCGGTCCTCCATGCGGCGCCACCCGGGGTAGCGCACGTTCCAGATGTGCTGCTTCCAGATGACGTAGGAGATGCCGAGGCGGCGGGCGTTGGCGACGGCGTACTGGGCGAGCTGGTCGCCGTGCCGCTGCGCCGACGCGCTCGGCATGCGCCCGATCGGCCCCTCCATGAAGTCGCAGGCGCGCCCGACCGCGTGGTCCTGCGCGTCCGCGCCGGTTCGGTAGCAGCCGATCGTCGGAAACGGGCCGAAGATCCGGTCGATCTCCAGCACCAGGTCGCGCATGGTCGCGGTCATCAGGTTGCCCGTGACCGTGGAGCGGGCGCCGAGCGCTCCGTCGGGCCGTCCGGTGACGCGCGGCCCCGCCGGCCTGGGCGCCCGCCGCCCCGCGCCCGTCGACGCGGACCGCGACGCGGCGTCCCGCAGCACCGCGACACGGGTGCCGGGCGGCAGGACGCGCCTGAGCCGCTTCGACAGCGCCGCCGCGTCGGCCGTGGACGCGCCGACCACCAGGCCGTTGCCCTGCGGCATGCCGAGCGCGCGGGCCTGCCCGCGGGACACCACCGCGTCCACGCCGTCGATGCCCAGGGACGCGTACGCGGCCACCCGCACGCGGCCGGGGCTGCGGGAGCCGCCCGCCGGCACGACGCCGCCGAGCGGCACCGACCCGTCCCGGCTCAGCTCGAACGACACCGCCATGCCGCCGGTCGCCACGCTCCGCCACAGCGGGTCCGACTCCGCCGACTGCCGCGGGGTGAACGCGCGGAACTCCGACGGGTCGACGCCGAGCAGGCCCACGCGCCGCCCCGCCACCTGCGCCTGGGCGGCGTCCACGACGGTCAGCCCCGCCACGCCCTTGACCCTCCGGGCGCGTTCGACGGCGTCGGGCGGCAGCGGGGCGTCGCCCGCGACCAGCAGGACGGGGGTGAACAGCCTGGTGAGGGGCGCGACGGCCGGGGCCGCCGCGTCGGTGTCGACGGAGACCAGGCGGCCGCGCCCGCCCTTGCCGCCGGACGGCTCGAGCATCCCGGACGCCGCCACGACGACGTCCGCGACCAGCGTGGCCGCGACCGCCGTGCCGATCACCGCGGGGACCACCCGGCTCCGCCGGCCCGCGCGCCGCCGCCTCACGGCCTCGAGCGACCCCCGTGTCCGCACCTGGTTGCGTTCCCTTCCGAGCGTCCACTGGCGGAGCGAGGGGCGGGCTCGGCTCCGGCGGCGTGTCCCTGCGCATAGTAGGCCGACGCCGCTCGGCCGGACCAGGGCCGGGCGGAAGGGACCGGTCCAAGTCGGCCGGCCGGCGTCAGACCGCGCTCAGTCCCACCAGAACGACCACCAGGTCCTGCCGCGGATCTCCTCGGCGTACCCGGCGAGCGTGCCCGGGCCCTGGAACAGGATGTCCGGGCAGAACGCCCAGTGCTCGGCGGCGACGTGCAGGGCGTGCCGGGACGTGACGGGCGGCGCGGCCACGCTCAGCTCGAGGGTGTTGAAGCCGAGGCCGACGACGCGCGCGCCGAACCGGTCCTCCCAGCCGCGGACCACCGCGGACAGCGGCGCGGTCCACTCGTTGTGGTTCAGCGCGCCCTGCCAGCCGACCGCGGTCAGCGCGTCGGCGCCGCGGGACACGGCGACCAGGGCCAGCGACAGACCGCGGCGGGCCAGCGTGCGCGCGTGCCGGTCGGCCACGGCGCCGGGGTCGTCCACCAGGGACGCGGGCGGCGCCGTCCCGGGGCAGTGCGCGCCGAACGGGGCCAGATCCTCCAGGTCCTCCTCGGTGGCCTGCTCCACCCAGTCGGCCCACACCTCGTACATGAAGGCGTCGGGGGCGTAGTTGGCGATGTCCTCCACGGGCTCCGGGGCGACCTGTCCCGCCGCCCACGGCTGGGCGGACTCGTCCATCAGCAGCGGCCACAGGCCCGAGGTGGGGTGCTCGGCGCGCAGCTGAGCCCACAGCTCGCCGGACACCGGGTCGTCGCTCAGCCAGAACGCGGGACGCCGTACGAGCTGGCGCTGCGGATAGCCGGGGTCCGGCCACACCAGGTCGCCGTCGGGCAGCGGTGTGGACAGCGACCGCTCGACGCTCGGGTCGGCGAACAGCTGCTCCAGGCCGCCCGGCAGCTGGTGCCGGAGGTCGAGGTCATCCATTTCACGCCGTTCCAGTACAGGTCATGCCAACGGGGGATCTTGGCACTCCGGGAATGGTAACGGCGTCCGCGGCGGTCGGGGGACGAGGTGGCGGGATACATGCGCCCGACTCTCGCCGGTAACGCCGGCCCGTATACGGAGCGGCCGAGATCGGTCAGCCCTTGACGGTCAGGAGAGGCCGCAGTTCGGCGACCGGGGCCGCCACTGCGCCTGCGTGCAGGCTGGACACCACGGGGCCGATGTCCTTGTAGGCCCACGGCGCTTCCTCCTTCAAGTCGCGGCGCCGGGCCGCCATCACGTCCCCGCGGCGCGCCACCGTCGGGTCGCGGTGGTCCAGCGGCGTGACCACGCGGAACTCCCGCAGGAAGGCGTCGAGTTCGTCGTCGCTCGCCCGCGCGGCGGCACCCCGGGGGACGCGCCGCCCGGCTCCGTGGCAGGCGCTGGCCAGCGTGCGGGGGTTGCCGTGGCCGCGCAGCAGGTAGCTGGACGCGCCCATCGAGCCGGGCACGATCACCGGTTCGCCCCACATCGCGTACGGGCCGCCCGCCATTTCCTCGTGGCCGCCCGAGGGCGTCGCGCCCTTGCGGTGGACGACGCGGTCTCCGTCTCGCCAGAACAGGTTGTGCGGCGCGTCATAGATGAGCCGCGCCGTCAACTGCCCGCATTCGGCGGCGAGTCCGGCCCGCATGGTGAGGGCGAGGAAGAACCGGTTGCCGGCGGCGAAGTTGGCGGCGTTGCCGAACGCGTCCAGGTAGCGGCGCAGGCCGTCGTCGGGCCCGCCGCCCAGCAGGAACGGCAGGATACCGTTGCGGGGCCGGGGCAGCCCGGCGGGCCAGGTCCGGCGCAGCCGGTCCAGCGCCGTGGCGTTGGCCTGATGTCCCAGCGACAGCGAACCGCTGTGCGCCATCAGCACGACCGCACCCGGGGCCAGGCCCCACGCGTACGCGGCCGCGGCGTCGTGGACCCGCGCGACGTACTGCAGTTCGACGAAGTGGTTGCCGCCGCCGATGCCGCCGATGACGCTGTCGTGGCTGGCGGCCCCGGCGCCGCCCGCGCTTTCGATCCAGTCGGCGAACGCGTCGGCGGTGCCCGCCGGGAGCGCCGGCGCGTGCATGCGGTCCAGGCAGTCGTCGGCGTCGGTGGGCTGGTACCCCTGCCATGGGGTGTCGCCGGAGAGGAGCAGCCCCGGGAGCCCTTCGCGCAGCAGGGCCTCCCGCTGGACGGCGGTGAGGGCGATGCGCCGCCCGCCCTCGAAGAACAGGTGCCGCAGCCGCCGTTCCAGGGCGTCCAGACGCGGACGCACCTCGTCCACGGTGAGCGAGGTGACCTCCAGCCGCATGCCGCAGTTCACGTCGTTTCCCACCGCCTGCGGCAGCAGCGCGCCCTCGGTCTCGACGACCGTGCCGATCGGTATGCCCGCGCCCTTGTGGAAGTCGGGTGTGAGGACCATGCGGGTGATGCGTGGCGCCGGACCGTCGTGGCCGGGCATCGCCTCGGCGAGACGGGCGAGGGTTTCGGCGGTCTCCAGGACGGACAGCGCCTCGTCCACGGCCGCCGGTTCGAGAGGCACGCGCTCATCGGCGCAGATGTCGACGGGGACGTCCCAGGGGTTCGGCAGGGTGAGCCAGTGGTCGTCGCGCCGCACGAGGCGGCGGTCCTGACGGATGCGCATGAAAGTGGGTCCTTCGAGCTGCTGAGAAGGGCATGCGGAAACAGGCGCGGTCGAAAGCGCCGGAGAGGCGGCGCAAGAGGGCGCCGCCGTTGCCTCGGGTTCAGCAGCCGCGAGGAGAAGGCGTGTCTGAATCTAGAGCGGTGCGCGGCCCCGCTGCCACGGGATTTTGCGCCGGGCCGCGCTGGTGCAGGGCTTCCCCCTGCCTGACCTGCGGCGCGGGCGGCGTGGTGCGCCGGGCGCACACGCCGGGGCGGGCCTCGGCGGACGCGGCTTGTTATATCGGACGCCCGTAACGGTATTTGCCTGCGTCCGGCGGGGTGGCGGAGGCTGTGGCCATGAGCGTGTCGCTGGAGGACTGGCCGGGGCGGGAGCTGTCCGACGAGGAGCTGGACGTCGCCTACAACGTCCGGCGCAAGGCCGGGGAAGAGGAGTTCGCCCGGCTCATGACCCGCTACCGGCGGATGTCGGACGAGGCCGTCGACGGGCTGCCCGGGCAGCCGGGGGTCGTGTACGACCGGACCAGTGGTGAGAAGCTCGACGTGTGGGGCACGGGCGGGGCGCCGAGGCCGGTGTTCGTGTACCTGCACGGCGGGTACTGGCGGGCCTTGTCCCGGCACGACTCGGCGTTCATGGCGCGGATGCTGTGGGAGCAAGGGGTCGCGACGGTCGTGCCCGACTACACGCTGGCGCCCAAGGTCACCCTTGAGGAGATCGTGCGGCAGGTGCGGGCGGCGGTCGCCTGGGTGCACCGCGAAGGCGAGGAGCACGGGCTCGACCCGGAGCGGATCGTGGTGGGCGGCAGCTCGGCGGGCGGGCACCTCACCGGGATGCTCATGGTGGACGGGTGGCAGCGGACGTTCGGACTGCCCCAGGACGTCGTCAAGGCCGCCATGCCGTTCAGCGGGCTGTTCGACATCCGCCCCCTGGTGCGCGTCTACGTCAACGAGTGGCTCGGACTGGACGTGAAGAGGGCGGCCGCGCTCAGCCCCGAACTGCTGCCCGCCGAACGGCGGTGCCCGGCGGTGGTGGCGGTCGCCGAGGACGACGGCACCGGATTCCTCGAGCAGTCGCGCAGATTCCGCCGGCATTGGGGCGAGGCCGCGGAGCTGATGGTCGTCCCCGAGCGCAACCACTTCGACGTGGTGCTGGACCTGGCCGATCCCCGCTCCGCGGTGAGCCGGGCGCTGCTCGGGCTCATCGCCCGGACCGGCCGCTGAGCGCGGCCTCTCCGGTGAGCGCGGCCGCCTCCCGCCGCAGGTGGTCGAGCATGACGCGGGCCGAGGGCGTGAGCGGCCGCCCGTCCGGCAGCGTCACGCCGACGTGGCGGCGCACCGGCTCCAGCGGAACGGGCAGCGGCGCGATCTCCCCGTCGGTCACCGCCACCAGCTCCGGCAGCGCGGCGATCATGTCGGTGTCGCGGACCAGCGTGCGGACGGTGAGGATCGACGTGCACTCCACCAGGTCGGTCGGCGGCGGCAGGCCCTCGTCGCGGAACACCTGTTCCAGCTCCTGGCGCAGCGCGGTCTGCTCCAGCGGCAGCACCCAGGGGTAGTCGAGCAGGTCGCGCAGCGCGAGGCCGCCGCGCGACCGGGCCGGGTGGTCGCGCCGGGCGACCAGGCGCACCGGCTCGCTGTACAGGGTGATCTGCCGCAGGCCGCGCAGGTCGTCGATCGGGTTGAGGCGTCCCAGGATCATGTCGAGCTCGCCGTCCAGCAGGCGCGGCGCCTGGATGTCGAACGTGGCCTCCCGGACGATCACGGTGATGCCGGGGCGGTCGCGCTTGAGCGCGGCGATGGCGCGCGGCAGCAGCACGTTCGACCCGGCCAGCAGGGTGCCGATGGTCACCGTGCCCACCCGCGCGTCCGCCAGCTCGGCGATGCGCTCCCCGGCGCGGCGCAGCTCGGCGAGCACGGCGCGGGCGTGCTCCACGAACGCCTCGCCGAACAGGGTGGGGGTGACGCCGCGCGGTCCCCGGGTGAACAGCTCCACGCCGAGCACGTCCTCGACCTCGCGCAGGCTCCGCGTCACGGCGGGCTGCGCCAGGCGCAGGTGCCGGGCGGCGCGCAGCACGCTGCCGTGGTCGGCGATCGCCACCACCAGGACCAGGTGCCGCAGCTTCAGCCGCCCGTTGAGCAAGTCGATGGGGCGCATGCTCCTTTCTATCACCGTTCGGTGATAGCAGTGAAGGTAAAGGGTATTTGTCAGGTATAGCTCCTCGGGAGCATCATCGCAGTGTCCGGCGCGCACGCGCGGGGACGCTCCCGAGGGATGGCGATGAAGGCAGAGCACTACGTCGGCGGCGCGTTCACCGGGGACGGCGAGCGCGACTTCCCGCTGATCGATCCGGTGGACGGAACCGAGCGGGGCCGGGTGCCCGAGGCGTCCCGCGCGACGGTCGACGCCGCCGTCCGGGCCGCCCGGCAGGCCCTCGACGGGGCCTGGGGCGCCGCCTCGCCCGAGGACAGGGCCGCCGCGCTGCGCGAGATCGCCGCCGGCATCGAGGCCCGCTTCGACGAGTTCGTGGACGCCGAGGTCGCCGACACCGGCAAGCCCCGCGACCTGGCCGCCGCGGTGGACGTCCCGCGCGCGATCGGCAACTTCCGCGCCTACGCCGACCTGCTGTACGGGCGGGGCGAGCGCGCCTACACCACGCGCGTTCCGGGCTGGAGCGGCGGCGCCGGGGAGGCGCTCAACTACACCGTCCGCCGTCCGCTGGGCGTCGTCGCGGTCATCTCCCCGTGGAACCTGCCGCTGCTGCTGCTCACCTGGAAGGTCGCGCCGGCGCTGGCGGCCGGGAACGCGGTGGTGGCCAAGCCGTCGGAGGAGACGCCGTCCACGGCGACGCTGCTGGCCGGCGTGGTGCACGAGGTCGGGCTCCCGGCCGGCGCGTTCAACCTCGTCCACGGGCACGGCCCCGGCGCCGCCGGGGAGTTCCTGACCGGGCATCCCGGCGTGGACGCGATCGCGTTCACCGGGGAGTCGGCCACCGGCGCCGCGATCATGCGCAACGCCGCCGAGCACGTCACCCCCGTGTCGTTCGAGCTCGGCGGCAAGAACCCCGCGCTGATCTTCGCCGACGCCGACGTCGAGGCGGCCCTGGAGGGCACGGTCCGCTCGGTCTTCACCCACTCCGGGCAGATCTGCCTGTGCACCGAACGCGTCTACGTCGAACGGCCCCTCTTCGAGGAGTTCGCCGCCGCGCTCGCCGAACGCGCCCGCGGCCTCCGCGACTACGGACCGATGATCTCCGCGGCGCACCGCGACAAGGTGCTGTCCTACTACCGGCTCGCGGTGGAGGAGGGCGCCACGGTGCTGGCGGGCGGCGGCGTCCCCGTGTTCGGGGACCGGCGCGACAACGGCTTCTACGTCGAGCCGACCGTGCTCACCGGCCTGCCCCCCACGGCCCGCGCCGTCCGGGAGGAGATCTTCGGGCCGGTGTGCCACGTCGCGCCGTTCGACACCGAGGAGGAGGCGCTGCGCCTGGCCAACGACAGCCCCTACGGCCTGGCCGCCACCGTGTGGACCCGCGACCTGGCGCGGGCGCACCGGGTGGCGCCGCGCATCGCCGCGGGCATCGTGTGGGTCAACTGCTGGAACCTGCGCGACCTGCGCACCCCGTTCGGCGGGATCAAGGCGTCCGGGATCGGCCGCGAAGGGGGAGAGTACTCCCTGGACTTCTTCTCCGAACCCGTGAACGTGTGCGTGCGGTTCTGACCGCCGACAAGGAAAGCGAGCCCGTGACCGAGACCACCCGAACCATCACCGCGGACGGCGTGCAGGCCGCCGCCGACCGCATCCTCGGCGCCCACGCCTCCGGCACGCCGTGCGCGCCGGTCCGCGACCTGATCGACGGAGCGGACGCCGCGTACGCCGTGCAGCGCCGCGTCGCCGAGGTGTGGCTGGCCGGGGGACGCCGCCTGGTCGGCCACAAGATCGGCCTGACGTCGCGCGCCGTGCAGCGGCAGCTCGGCGTCGACACCCCCGACTGCGGCGCGCTGTTCGCCGACATGGCCGTCCCGGACGGCGCCGAGATCCCGGCCGGGGCGGTGCTGCAGCCCCGCGCCGAGGCCGAGGTCGCGCTGGTCCTGGACCGGGACCTGACGCACGAGCGGCACACCGTCGCCGACCTGATCCGCGCCACCGCGTTCGCGCTGCCCGCCATCGAGGTCGCCGGCAGCCGCATCCGCGACTGGGACATCACGCTCGTCGACACCGTGGCCGACAACGCCTCATCCGGCGTGTACGTGCTGGGCAACCGGCCCGTCCGCCTGGCCGACGTCGACCTGCGGATGTGCGGCATGGTGCTGGAACGGCGCGGCGAGCAGGTGTCCACCGGCACCGGCGCCGCGTGCCTCGGCCACCCCCTCAACGCGGCGCTGTGGCTGGCCGACCATCTCGTCGCCCAGGGCACGCCGCTGCGGGCGGGCGACACCGTCCTGACCGGTGCGCTCGGCCCGATGGTCGTCCCGGCCCCCGGCGACGTGCTGGAGGCCCGCATCGACGGGCTCGGCGACGTCCGCGTCGCCTTTGCGGAAGAGCCCGCCGACGAGCCCGCGGAAGAGCCCGCCGAGGAGGCCCCGTGACGGATGTGAACGCGCTGGCCGCGGCGCTGGACGCCGCCGAACGCGACGCCCGGCCCATTCCCAGGCTGACCGACGCCGCGGACCTGGACGTGCCGACCGCGTACGCCGTCCAGCACGCCGTGATCGAGCGGCGCCGGGCGCGCGGCGAGCGGCTGGTCGGCGTCAAGATGGGCTTCACCAGCCGCGCCAAGATGGTCCAGATGGGCGTCGACGACGTGATCTGGGGCCTGCTCACCGACGCGATGCCCGCCGGCCCGGACGTCGACGTCTCCCGGCTCATCCACCCCCGGATCGAACCGGAGATCGCCTTCCTCATCGGCCGCGAGGTCCGCTCGCCCGCCGACGCGGACGCCGCGATCGACGGCGTCGCCGTGGGCTTCGAGATCCTCGACTCCCGCTACGACGGCTTCTCGTTCACGCTGGCGGACGTCATCGCCGACAACGCCTCGGCCGCCCGGTTCGGCGTCGGCCCGTGGCGCCGCCCGCGCGACGTGTCCAACGTCGGACTGCTCATGGAGATCGACGGGCGTCCCGTGCAGACCGGCTCGTCGGCCGCGATCCTCGGCGACCCGGTGCGGTCGCTGCGCGCCGCCGCGCGCCTGGCCGCCGCGGCCGGCATCGCGCTGGAGCCCGGCTGGGTCGTGCTCGCGGGTGCGGCCACCGCCGCGGTCCCCCTGCCCAAGGGCGCCCACGTCCGCGTCACCGGCGCGGGCCTCGGCAGCGTGGAGGTGACGGCCCGATGACCGACTCGGCGAACGAGGCCTACCTGGTGGCGGGCAAGGCCAAGCCGCGCGGGCGGTTCCCGCACCTCAAGCGCGCCGGCGACCTGGTCTTCGTCTCCGGGACGAGCTCGCGGCGGCCCGACGGCACGTTCGCGGGCGCGCGCGCCGACGCCATGGGCGTCACCGACCTGGACATCCGGGAGCAGACGCGGGCGGTCATCGAGAACATCCGCGACCTGCTGCGCGCCGCCGGGGGCGACCTGTCCGACCTGGTCAGCGTCACCACGTACCTGGTGAACATGAACGATTTCGGCGGGTACAACGAGGTGTACGGCGAGTACTTCGACGAGAACGGCCCGGCGCGCACCACCGTCGCCGTGCACCAGCTGCCCCATCCCCATCTGCTCATCGAGATGTCCTGCGTGGCGCACATCCCGCGGGACCGCGGCTCCCACGAGGAGGTCGGAGCATGACCGTGCCGAAGACACTGCCGAAACTGTCGCACGGGCGCCCGTTCGACTTCGCCCGCTGGATCGAGGACCATCGCGACCTGCTCAAGCCGCCGGTCGGCAACGTCCAGGTCTGGCAGGACTCCGGGATGATCGTCATGGTGGTCGGCGGCCCCAACCAGCGCACCGACTTCCACGTCGACCCGACCGAGGAGTTCTTCTACCAGCTCAAGGGCAACATGGTCCTGCGCGTCATGGAGGAGGAGGGGCGGCCTCCGGTGGACGTGCAGATCAGCGAGGGCGAGGTGTTCCTGCTGCCGCCGAACGTGCGTCACTCCCCGCAGCGCCCCGAACCGGGCAGCATCGGCCTGGTCGTGGAGATCGCCCGCCCGGAGGGGGTGCGCGAGGCGTTCGAGTGGTACTGCACCGAGTGCCACCACCTCGTCCACCGCGCGGAACTGCAGGTGCGGTCGATCGTGGACGACCTGCCCCCGGTGTTCCAGGGCTTCTACGACGGCGACCGCACGTGCCGCAACTGCGGCGCCGTCCACCCCGGCAAGGAGTGGCCCGAGCACATGCGGCCGCGGACCCGATGAGCGGACGGACGCCGGTCGTCGACGTCCACGCCCACGTCTTCCCCCGCGTCTCCCGCGACGAAGCGCGCATGCTGGCGGGCGCGGGGGAGCCGTGGCTGCGCGAGCACGGCGACGGCACCGGGATGATGATGAGCGGCGACGAGGAGTACCGTCCGGTCCGCGCCGAGCTGTGGGACGCCGACGCGCGCCTGGCCGCCATGGACCGCGGCGGGGTGGACGTGCAGGTCGTGTCGTCCACGCCGCTGATGTTCGGGTACGCCGCCGAGCCCGAGCGCGCGGCCGACTGGTGCGAACTGGTCAACGAGCGCATCCTCGACTTCTGCGCGCAGGCCCCCGAGCGCCTCGTCCCCCTGTGCCAGGTGCCGCTCCAGGACGTCGAGACGGCGTGCGCCATGGTCACCAAGGCGGCGGCGGCCGGACACCGCGGCGTCCACATCGGCAACCACGTCGGCCCCCGGTACCTCGACGACGCCGCCGTCGTCGAGTTCCTCACCCACTGCGCCGACGAGGGCGTGCCCGTGCTCGTCCACCCGTGGGACATGCTCGGCGGCGACCGCATGAACGGCCGCTACATGCTGCCGTGGCTGGTCGGCATGGCCGCCGAGACGCAGCTGTCGATCCTGTCGCTGATGCTGTCGGGCGCGTTCGAACGCCTGCCGCGGACGCTGCGGCTGTGCTTCTGCCACGGCGGCGGCAGCTTCGCCTACCTGCTGGGGCGCGCCGACAACGCCTGGCGCAACCGCGACATCGTGCGCCGCGACTCGCCCCGCCCGCCCTCGGCCTACACCGACCGCTTCTACGTCGACTCGGCCGTGTTCGACCCGCGCGCGCTGCGCCTGCTGGTGGACGTCATGGGCGCCGACCGGGTGATGCTCGGCACCGACTTCCCCTTCCCGCTCGGCGAGACCGAGCCCGGCGCGGTCATCCGCGCCTGCGACGGCCTCACCGACGATGAATGCGCGGCCCTGCTCGGCGGCAACGCCCGGGCGTTCTTCGCCTTGGACGCGCCGGACGGAGCCGTCCCCGCGAGTCCGGAACCGTCCGAAGAGAACGAGAACTGGTGAGCATGCCCCACATGGACTTCCTGCCGTCCGAAGATCCGGGCGCCGCCGAGGCGCGGCGGCTGGACGAGACCGATCCGCTGCCGACGCTGCGCGCCGAGTTCCACGTCCCGACGGGCCCGGACGGCGGCGAGGTCGCCTACTTCGCCGGCAACTCGCTCGGCCTGCAGCCCCGCGCCGCCGCGCGGCTGGTCGAGGAGGAGCTGCTGGACTGGGCGCGGCTCGGCGTCGAGGGCCACCACCGGGCGCGCCGCCCCTGGGTGGACTACCACGAGCTGCTGCGCGAGCCCGCGGCCCGCCTGGTGGGGGCGCTTCCGCACGAGGTCGTCGCGATGAACTCGCTGACGGTCAACCTCCACCTGATGATGGCCACCTTCTACCGGCCGTCCGGGGACCGCACGCGGATCCTGATCGAGGACTCGGCGTTCCCGTCCGACTCGTACGCGGTGCAGAGCCAGGCGGTGCACCACGGCCTGGACCCGGCGGAGACGATCGTGCGGCTGCGGCCGCGCCCCGGCGAGGAGCACCTGCGCACCGAGGACGTCGTCGGCCATCTGGAACGCGAGGGCCACCACGTCGCGCTGGTCCTGCTCGGCGGCGTGAACTACCTGACCGGGCAGCTCATGGACATCCCGACGATCACCAAGGCGGGCCGCGCCGCGGGCGCCGTCGTCGGCTGGGACCTGGCGCACGCCGCCGGGAACGTTCCACTGCGCCTGCACGACTGGGACGTCGACTTCGCCGCCTGGTGCTCCTACAAGTACCTCAACAGCGGACCCGGCGCCGTGGCGGGCTGCTTCGTGCACGAACGCCACGTCCGCAACCCGGCGCTGCCGCGCCTGGCGGGCTGGTGGGGCAACGACCCGGCCACCCGCTTCGCGATGGAGCCGGACTTCGTCCCCGTCGCCTCGGCCGACTCCTGGCAGCTGTCCAACCCGCCGATCCTGGCCATGGCGCCGGTGCTGGCCTCGCTGCGGATCTTCGACCGGGTCGGCATGGAGGCGCTGCGCGCCAAGAGCCGCCGCCTCACCGGCTACCTGGCGGACCGCCTGGAGGGGATCGCCGGCCTGGAGGTGATCACGCCGTCCGACCCGGCGTGGCGGGGCTGCCAGCTGTCGATCCGGGTGGCCGACGCCAAGGGCCTGGTCCGCCGCCTGGCCGACGAGGCCGGGGTGATCGCCGACGCCCGGGAGCCCGACGTGGTGCGCCTGGCCCCGACGCCGCTGTACTCCACGTTCCTCGACTGCCACCGCGCCGCCGAGGCCCTGCGGGCCATCCTGCACTGACGCGGCGCCGCGGGCGGCGGTGGGCGCACGTGGGGGCGCCCCATCCGCCGCCCTTCGATGCGGAACGGGGACGCGGGGTCAGTCCCGGGGCCGGTCCAGGCGTTCGCCCTGCCGTACGCGGTCCAGGCCGAGCCAGACGAACTCCACGGCCATCTGCTCGGCCCGGTCCCGCGGGGTGTCGGGATGCTCGAGCCACCACGACACCATCGACAGCATCGCCCCGTACATCAGCGGCACCAGCAGCCGCGCGCGCCGCTCGTTGGCCCGCAGCGCGGCGGGGGACAGCGTCGGGTCGGCGCGGCGGCGGCGCAGCAGGATGTCGACCAGCGCCGTGCCCATCCGCTCGCGCAGCTCGCGCAGGCCGGGGCCGACCTCCGGCTTGTCCAGGTGCCGGATGACCAGCGCCCACGCGTCCGGCTCCTCGGTGGCGTAGTCGAACAGCGCCCGCACCATCGCGCGGATGTTGTCGACGCTGCGGCGCTCGGCGGAGACGGCGGCGTTGAGCCGCCCCGTCAGCTCGGTGACGATCGCCTCGGTCACCTCGACGAACAGCTCCTCCTTGGAGCCGAAGTGCTGGTAGAGCAGCGCCTTGGAGACCCGGGCGGCGGCCGCCACGTGGTCCATCTGGGTCAGGTGGTAGCCGCGCCGCCCGAACTCGGCGAGGGCCGCCGCGAGCAGCTGCTCGCGGCGCCGGGCGTACGACATCCGCCGCCGAGCGCCCGCCTCCGGCGTCTGCTCCGGTGCCTGCTCCGGCTGCTCCGGCTGCTCCGGCGCCCGGCCGCCGGCGTCCGCGTCCGGCGCCGGCCCCCGTGCGGCCGCGTCCCCCGTGCCGTCCGTCATGCGTCCCAATACTTCCCGAGCTCGGTGCGCGCCACCGACCGCACGTGCACCTCGTCGGGCCCGTCGGCCAGGCGCAGCGTCCGCGCCCAGGCCCACATGGCCGCCAGCGGCGTGTCGTCGCTGACTCCGGCGCCGCCGTGCACCTGGATCGCCTTGTCGAGCACGTCCAGCGCGACGCGCGGCGCCACCACCTTGATGGCCGCGACCTCGGAGCGGGCCGCCCGCACGCCCTTGTTGTCGATCAGCCAGGCGGTCTTGAGGGTGAGCAGCCGGGCCTGCTCGATCGCCATCCGCGACTCGGCGATCCACTGCTGGATCACGCCCTGCCGCGCCAGCTCCTTGCCGAACGCCACGCGCGACACCGCCCGCCGGCACATCAGCTCCAGCGCCCGCTCGGCCATGCCGAGGGCGCGCATGCAGTGGTGGATGCGGCCGGGGCCGAGCCGGGCCTGCGCGATGGCGAACCCGCCGCCCTCCTCGCCGATCAGGTTCTCCACCGGCACCCGCACGTCGGTGAACCGGATCTCGCAGTGGCCCTCCTGGTCGGAGTAGCCGAACACGGGCAGCGCGCGGACGATCTCCACGCCGGGCGTGTCGACCGGCACCAGCACCATGGACTGCTGCCGGTACGGGTGGCCCTCCGGGTCGGTCCGGCCCATCACGATCAGGATCTTGCAGCGCGGGTCGGCCGAGCCGGTGATCCACCACTTGCGGCCGTTGATGACGTAGTGGTCGCCGTCGCGCTCGATCCGCGTGGAGATGTTGCGGGCGTCGGAGCTGGCCACGTCCGGCTCGGTCATGGCGAAGGCGCTGCGGATCTCCCCGCGCAGCAGGGGGACGAGCCAGCGCCGCTTCTGCTCGGGGGTGCCGAACAGGTGCAGCACCTCCATGTTGCCGGTGTCGGGCGCCGAGCAGTTGAGCGCCTCCGGGGCGATGTGCGGGACGCGTCCGGTGACTTCGGCCAGGGACGCGTAGTCGGTGACGCTCAGGCCGTGCGAGGGCGTCTCCTCCTCGCACACCGGCGGATGCAGCGGCGCCTGCCCGCCGGGGTGCTCGGCGGGCAGGAACAGGTTCCACAGCCCTCGCTTGCGCGCCTCGGCCTTGAGCTCCTCGACGATCGGGGGGACGGTGTGCTCCTGGCCCGCGGCGCGCAGCTCGCGGCGCTGCCGCGCGTACACGGGCTCGGCGGGATAGACGTGGGAGTCCATGAAGTCCTGCAGCCGGGCGAGGTGCTCGCGGGCCCGTTCGCTCAAACCGAAGTCCATTCGGTTAGAGTAACTGACGAGTCAGTCAGTTGTGGAGGGGAGTCCTCGCATGACCCCGAACGACGCTGCCGCCGGCACCCGCCCGGACGGCCTGGACGGCGCGGTCGCGCTGATCACCGGCGCGGCGCGCGGCATCGGCGCGGCCGTCGCCCGGCGGCTGGCCGCCGAAGGCGCCCGGCTGGTGCTGGCCGACGTGGACGCCGAGCGCGGCGCGGCCCTGGCCGAGGAGCTGGACGCCGCGTTCGTCCGGTGCGACGTGCGCGAACCGGCCGACAACCAGGCCGCGGTGGCCGCCGCGCGGGACCGGTTCGGCGGGCTCGACCTGGCCTTCCTCAACGCGGGCGTGGCGAGCGGCTGCGGCCTGGACGGCGACTTCGACCCCGAGGCGTACCGCCGCGCCATGGCGATCAACCTCGACGGCGTCGTCTACGGGGTGCACGCGGCGCTGCCCGCGCTGCGCGCCCGCGGCGGCGGGGACATCATCGCCACCGCCAGCATGGCGGCGCTGACCCCCACGCCGTTCGACCCGGTCTACGGCGCCGGCAAGGCGGCGGTGGTCGCCCTCGTCCGGTCGCTGGCCCCCAACCACGTCGGCGAGGGCGTCCGCGTCAACGCGCTGTGCCCGTCGTTCGCCGACACCGACATCATCGCGCCGCTCAGGGAAGAGCTGGAGCGGACCGGCTTTCCGATCCTGGACGTCTCCGACGTGGTGGAGGCGTTCATGCGGATCCTGGCCGCCGGCGGGACCGGGGAGGCGTGGTACGTCGTGCCGGGCCGCCCCGCCGAGCCGTTCCGGTTCCGCGGCGTCCCCGGCCCCCGCTGACCACGGCGACCACCACGCAGGAGGAGACGATGCGCGCGATACAGATCACCGCGTTCGGCGGCCCCGAAGTCCTCGCCCTCGCCGACCTGCCCGAACCCGAGCCCGGGCCCGGCCAGGTGCTCGTGGAGGTGTCGCGGGCGGGGGTCAACTACGCCGACACCCACCAGGCCGAGAACAGCTACCTGTCCGCCGCGTCCCTGCCGCTGGTGCCGGGCGGCGAGGTCGTCGGCCGCACCCCCGACGGCCGCCGGGTCGTCGCGCTGACCGGCACCGGCGGGTACGCCGAGAAGGCGGTCGCGGCCGAGGCCATGGCCTGGGACGTCCCCGACGCGATCGACGACGTGACCGCCCTCGGCATGGTGATCCAGGGCGCGACGGCGTGGGTGCTGCTGCGCAAGAGCGTCCGCCTGGAGCCGGGCGAGTCGGTCGTCGTGCACGCCGCCGCGGGCGGGGTCGGCTCGCTGGCGGTGCAGCTGGCCAAGGCGTGGGGCGCGGGACGCGTGATCGCGACCGCGTCGTCGGAGGAGAAGCGCGAGCTGGCCCTGGAGCTGGGCGCCGACGTCGCGGTGGACGCGGCCGAGCCGGACATGAAGGCCGCGCTCATCGAGGCCAACGGCGGGCGCCGCGTGGACGTGGTCCTGGAGATGACCGGCGGCGCCGTCACCGACCAGAGCCTGGCCGCGCTCGCCCCCTTCGGGCGGCTGGCCTTCTACGGCATGGCCTCGCGGCAGGAGCCCTCCCCGGTCAAGCCCGCGAGCCTGCTGCGGCATTCGACCGCGGTCGTCGGGATGTGGCTGGCGCACGTCTTCCAGGCTCCCGGGGACCTGATGCGCACCGCGCTGGACGAGCTGTTCGCGCTGGCCGCCGACGGGAGGATCCGGGTGGTCAACGGCGGCGAATACGGCCTGTCGGAGGCCCGCCGCGCCCACGAGGACCTGCGCGCGCGCCGCACCGCCGGCAAGCTCGTGCTTGATCCCTCGCGCTGACAAGCGACACAGCGCCCGGCGCCGTGGACGGGGCGTCAGGAGCCCACCAGGCCGTTCTCGTAGGCGTAGACGACGGCCTGGGTGCGGTCGCGCAGCGACAGCTTGGTGAGCACGTGGCCGACGTGGGTCTTGACGGTCTGCTCGGCCAGCACCAGCTCGGCGGCGATCTCGGCGTTGGACAGGCCCCGGGCGATCAGCCGCAGCACGTCCAGCTCGCGCGGGGTGAGCGCGGCGGCCGCGGCCGGGTTGGGCCGCTGGTGGCGGCGGCGCCGGGCGAAGTCGCCGATGAGGCGGCGGGTGACGGACGGGGCCAGCAGCGCGTCCCCGCGCGCCACCACCCGCACGCCGTTGATCAGGTCGGCCGCCGGGGCGTCCTTGAGCAGGAAGCCGCTGGCCCCCGCGGCCAGCGCCTCGTAGACGTACTCGTCGAGGTCGAAGGTGGTCAGCACCAGGACCTTGGGGCGCTGGTCGGCGGGCTCGGCGCCGTCGGGCGGCGGCCCGCCGACCAGCTCCGCGGTGGCGGCCAGGCCGTCCATCTCCGGCATCCGGATGTCCATGACGACCACGTCGGGGTCCAGGTCGCGGGCCATCCGCACCGCCTCCCGGCCGTTGCCCGCGTGCCCGATCACCTCGATCTCCGGGTCGGAGACGAGCAGCGCGGCCAGCCCGTCGCGGATCATCACCTGGTCGTCAGCGATCAGCACCCGAATCGTCACGACAGCACCCTATGGTCGTCTCATCCGTTCAAGACAGGGGGTTCAAGACAGGGGGTTCAAGACAGGGGGAAGGCCGATTCCCGTCGGCCGGACGTCCCGCGCACGCGGCGCCCCGTCCCGTCAGCCGACGGCGTCGTACGGGAGGTCGGCGGCGACCGTCCAGCCTCCGCCCTCCCGCGGGCCCGCGGTGAGCGTGCCGCCCAGCATGGCGACCCGCTCGCGCATGCCGACCAGGCCGTGGCCGCCGCCGTGCGACTCCCCGGGCTCCTCGCGGGGACCGTCGTCGGCGACGGTGAGCCGCAGCGCGTCGGCGTCGTACCGCACCTCGATCCGCACCCGCGCCCCGGGCGCATGGCGGGCGGCGTTGCTCAGCGACTCCTGGACGATGCGGTACGCCGACAGGTCCACCCCGGCCGCCATCGGACGCGGCACGCCCACGACCGTCGCGGTGGCCTCCAGTCCGGACCGGCGCGCCGAGGCCACCAGGTCGTCCAGACGGTCCAGTCCCGGCCGCGGGGCGCGCTCGGCGCCGTCGTCGTCGGACCGCAGCAGGCCCACCACCCGCCGCGTCTCGGCCAGCGCCTCGCGGGCCGCGTCGCGCACCACGCCGAACGTGCGGCGCGCCTCGTCCGGCAGGTCCGGGATCCTGAACGGGGCCGCCTCCGCCTGCATCGCGATCACCGACATGTGGTGGGCGACCACGTCGTGCAGCTCCCGGGCGATGCGGGCGCGCTCCTCCAGCACGGCCTGCCGCGCCAGGTCGCGCCGCCGCAGCTCCTCCTGCCGGCGCAGGCTGAGCTCGGCGACGTAGCGGCCGCGGATCGCGTCGCCGAACGCCAGCGCCAGCCCCACCAGGCCGGCCAGGATGAGGCCGTACCAGTCCGGCATCGCCCCGATCGCCACCGCGGGCGCGATCAGCCCGACGACGGTGGCGGCGCCGACGCCCGCCGTGACGCGGCGCTCGTGCCCCACCGCCGTGAAGAACAGGATCACCAGGAACGCCAGCCACGAGGTGACCGGCCAGGGCCAGAAGTACCGCTCCTGCAGCGCGAACGCCCCCAGCAGGTGGCCGGCGGCGCTCACCCGCCACGCCCGCAGCGGCCAGCGCGCCGCGAACAGCAGCGGGGCCGCCTGCAGCAGGCCCAGCGCCGAGGCGACGAACGGCGCGGGCCGCGGATCGAAGATGTTCAGCGGGATGGCGATCGCCCCGGCGGTGAAGCCGACCGTCAGGGCGAGCAGCAGCGCCAGCAGCGCGGCGCGCAGCCAGGTGCGCGCGGGCAGGAGCAGGCCGGGCGGCTCCGCGGTGCCCGGGTCCAGGGCCGGCCGCAGCGCGTGCAGCAGCCACTCGGCGCCGCGCCGGGAGAGGTCTGGGGCGTTCATCTCATGGCGAGCCTAAGCGCTGCCCGACGGTGGCGGCGTGCCTCCGAAGGGGGAGATGCCGACCGCTCCCGAAGTATGAACCCACTTCCATGTATTACCCATTGACTTAATAGGAAATAGGTGACAGTCTGGGCCCTGTGAACCCCCTCGCCCCTCTTGTGGCGCGCCTGCACGTCGACCTCCGGCGGCAGGCGAGCTGCCTGTGTCGAGTCGCCTGATCCGGCTCCGCCGGCCGATCTCCCACGGTTCTCCTCCGGTCTTCTCCGGATCACCGCGTTCCCTCGAAGCAACCGCCCGAGAAGGGTCCGTTCGTCGTGTCCACTTCCGTGTCCAGTCCGTCGTCCCTCGCCCGCGCCCCGGGCCGCGCGCGTGCCGTCCCCGGGTTCGCCCGGCGGCGGCGGGCGGCGCTCGCCCGCCTCGTCGCCCCGCTGGCGCTGCTCGTCGTCTGGCAGCTCGCGTCCGGCGCCGGGCTGCTGTCCGAACGCCAGCTCGCCGCGCCCACCGCGATCGCCTCCACCGCCCTCGACCTGATCCGGGACGGCACCCTGACCGACGCGATCGCCGTGTCGGTGCGGCGCGCCGCCGCCGGGTTCGCGCTCGGCGCGGCCGCCGGGATCGGCCTGGCCGTCGCGGCGGGCCTCAGCCGCCTCGGCGAGCACGCCGTCGACCCCCTGATGCAGATGCTGCGCGCCCTGCCGCTGTTCGGACTGATCCCGCTGTTCATCCTCTGGTTCGGCATCGGCGAGACGCCCAAGGTGGCGCTGGTCGCCCTCGGCGTCGCCTTCCCCCTGTACCTCAACACCTTCTCCGGCATCCGCGGCGTCGACGGCAAGCTCGCCGAGGTCGCGGAGGTGCTGCGGCTCGGCCGGTGGGGCCTGGTCCGGCACATCGTGCTGCCCGGCGCGCTGCCGCAGGCGCTGGTCGGGCTGCGGCAGAGCCTGGGCGTCGCCTGGCTCGCCCTGATCGTCGCCGAGCAGATCAACGCCTCCTCCGGCCTCGGCTTCATGATCAACAACGCCCGGGAGTTCCTGCGCACCGACGTGGTCGTGCTCGGGCTGGTGGTGTACGCGGCGCTCGGCCTGCTCACCGACGCGCTGGTCCGGCTGCTGGAAAGGAGGGCGCTGACATGGCGCAAGGGCTTCCCGGTGTGACCGCCGAGGCGGAGCGCGCCGACACCGGCCGCCCCCGCGTGGTGCGGGTGCGGGGGCTGACCAAGCGGTTCGGCGAGCGCACCGTCCTGGACGGCGTCGACCTCGACATCGCCCGCGGCGAGTTCGTCGCGCTGCTCGGCCGCAGCGGCTCGGGCAAGTCCACCCTGCTGCGCGCCCTGGCGGGCCTCGACGACGCCACCGGCGGCGAGCTGTCGGTCGACGGCACCGTGGCCGTGGCGTTCCAGGAGCCGCGCCTGGTGCCGTGGAAGCGCGTGCGGGCCAACGTCGCGCTGGGCCTGCGGGTCCCGGACCCGCGCGCCGCCGCCGACAAGGCGCTCGCCGAGGTCGGGCTGACCGAACGCGGCGGCGCCTGGCCGCTCACCCTGTCCGGGGGCGAGGCGCAGCGCGCGTCCCTGGCCCGCGCGCTGGTGCGCGAACCCGACCTGCTGCTCCTGGACGAGCCGTTCAGCGCCTTGGACGCCCTCACCCGCATCACCATGCACCGGCTCGTCCTGGACCTGTGGGAACGGCACCGCCCCGGCATCCTGCTCGTCACCCACGACGTGGACGAGGCGCTGCTGCTCGCCGACCGCGTCCTGGTGCTGGACGGCGGCCGCATCGCGCACGAGTCCCGCGTCGACCTGGACCGCCCCCGCCACCGCGACCACCCCGACCTCACCGCCCTGCGCGCCGCGCTGCTCGCCCAGCTCGGCGTCACGACCGACGAAGGAACCGCATGATCCGCCTGCGCACCCTGCTGACGGCCCTGCTCACCGCGACCGCCCTGACCGCGGCGGCGGGCTGCGGCGACGGCGGCGGGGACGGCGCCGCCGTCGCCGCGGACGGCTCGGTCGACCTGTCCAAGGTCACGCTGCGCGTCGGCGACCAGAAGGGCGGCCAGCGCGCCCTGCTCGGCGCGGCCGGCCAGCTCGACGGCGTGCCCTACACGATCGAGTGGAAGCAGTTCACCTCCGGGCCGCCGCTGCTCGAGGCGGTCAACGCCGGGGCCCTCGACCTCGGCGCGGTCGGCAACTCCCCGCCGGTGTTCGCCGCGGCCGCCGGAGCCGAGATCAAGATCGTGTCCGCCGCCGACATCGGCCTCACCGGGCAGGCGGTGCTCGTCCCGAAGGACTCGCCGATCCGCACGCCCGCCGAGCTGAAGGGCAAGCGGATCGCGGTCGCCAAGGGCAGCTCGGCCCACTACCACCTGCTCACCGTCCTGAAGCGGGCCGGCCTGCGGCTCACCGACATCCGGCCGCAGTACCTGGCGCCGCCCGACGCGCTGGCCGCGTTCAGCTCCGGGAAGATCGACGCGTGGGCCGTCTGGGACCCCTACACCGCCCAGGGCGAGGCCCAGGCGGGCGCCCGGATCCTGGTCGACGGCCGCGGCTACACCACCGGCTACAACGTCATCGTCGCCGCCGACGAGGCGCTGGACGACAAGGCCAAGACCGCCGCGCTGCGCGACTTCGTCACCCGCAGGCAGCGCGCCATCCTCTGGGCCAACGACCACATCAAGGAATGGGGCGCCGTGTGGGCCGAGGACACCGGGCTGCCCGTCCCGATCGCCGAGAAGGCCGCCGAACGCCGCGCCGCCCGGCTCGTCCCGGTCGACGACGCGCTCGTCCGCCACGAACAGCAGGTCGCCGACGCCTTCGCCGCCGAGAAGCTGATCCCCGGCAAGGTCCGGATGGCCGACTACGTCGACCGCCGTTTCAACGACATCGACGTCAAGTGAGCCGTCATGTGAGACGTCCTGTGAGACGTCATGTGAGACGTCATGTGATCCGACGCGTGCCCCCACGAATGATCGACGAGTGATCGAGGTCAACCGATGACGCTGCGCTTCCACTGGTTCCTGCCCACCACCGGGGACAGCCGGGCGCTGATCGGCGGCGGCCACAGCATCCCGCGCGGGGTCGGGCGGCCCGAGCCCCGCCCCGGCACCGCCGACCGGGTCCGCCCCCCGGACATCGACTACCTGGCGCAGATCGCCCGCTCGGCCGAGCAGCTCGGCTTCGAGGCCGTGCTCACCCCGACCGGCACCTGGTGCGAGGACGCCTGGCTGGTCACCGCCGCGCTGGTCCGCGAGACGTCCCGGCTGAAGTTCCTGGTGGCGTTCCGGCCCGGCTTCCTCTCGCCCACGCTGGCCGCCCAGATGGCCGCCACCTACCAGCGCATCTCGCGCGGGCGCCTGCTGCTCAACGTCGTCACCGGCGGCGAGTCGGCCGAGCAGCGCCGCTTCGGCGACCACCTGTCGCACGCCGAACGCTACGCGCGCACCGACGAGTTCCTGTCCATCGTCCGCGGCGCGTGGAGCGGCGAGCCGTTCGACTTCAAGGGCGCCTACTACCACGTCGAGGGGGCGACGGTGGCGCGCCCGCCCGAGCCGCTGCCGGAGCTGTACTTCGGCGGGTCGTCGCGGCCCGCCGGCCCGGTCGCGGCCCGGCACGTGGACGTCTACCTGACCTGGGGGGAGCCGCCGGACCAGGTCGCCAAGAAGATCGAATGGATCCGCGGGCTGGCCGCCGAACAGGGCCGCGAGCTGCGCTTCGGCATCCGCCTGCACACGATCAGCCGCGACACGTCCGAGGCCGCGTGGGCGGAGGCGGCGCGCCTGCTGGACGGGCTGGACCCGGCCCACATCGAGCAGGCCCAACGCGCCCTGGCCGCCAGCGAGTCGGTCGGCCAGCGGCGGATGGTGCGCCTGCACGAGCGGTACCGCGCCACCGGTTCGCCCCGCGACCTGGAGATCCATCCCGGCCTGTGGGCGGGGGTCGGCCTGGTGCGCGGCGGCGCGGGCACCGCCCTGGTCGGCTCGCACGCCGAGGTCGCCGACCTGATCGAGGAGTACGCGGCCCTCGGCATCGAGGAGTTCATCCTGTCCGGCTACCCCCATCTGGAGGAGGCGTACTGGTTCGGCGAGGGCGTCCTGCCGGAGCTGCGCCGGCGGGGCGCCGCCGCGGAACCGCGCGCCGTCGCCCAGCCCGCGGCGGCGCGCGGCGCACCGGAGCGGCCGAAGCGGCCGTCCGCGCAGGCCGTCGGGTAGCATGGCCCGCATGGCGGTCGTGTCACAGGCGGCGCCCCGCCCCGAGGCGGCGGGCGCGAGCCGCGGGCTGACGACGACGCCGGGGGACTCCCGGCGCGACGGCCGCATGCCCTAGACATCGCAGGCGGCAGGGCCCCGGGAGGTGCTCCCGGGGCCCTGCCGCGTTCCGGGCCGCCGGCGCCTCCCGGGCCGCCGCCCGCCCGAACGAACAGGAGCCTGACCATGGAGCCGGATGCGTCCGACGCGGCCCGCGAGTCGCTAGCATCGAACCCCGCAGAGAAACCCGCAGATCCCGTTCCACCATCGCGAGGAGTGTCCGTGTCCACCGTGTCCGAACTGCGCATCACCCTCGACGGCGACGAGCGGGTGGTGCCGGCCGGCACCACCGCCGGGGAGGCGCTCGGGGCCGACGGCCGGACCGTGATCGCCGCGCGGGTGGACGGCGAGCTGCGCGATCTGGACCACGTGCTGACCGACGGCGCCGTGGTCGAGCCCGTCGAGATCGGCTCCGAGGACGGCCGCGCGATCATGCGCCACTCCACCGCGCACGTGCTCGCCCAGGCCGTCCAGGACCTGTTCCCCGAGGCGCGCCTCGGCATCGGCCCGCCCGTCGAGAACGGCTTCTACTACGACTTCGACGTGCCCGAGCCGTTCACCCCGGACGACCTCAAGCGCATCGAGAAGCGCATGCGCGAGATCGTCAAGCAGGGGCAGCGGTTCTCCCGCCGTCCCGTCAGCGACGACGAGGCCCGCCGGGAGCTGGCCGACGAGCCGTACAAGCTGGAGCTGATCGAGCTGAAGGGCTCGGCGGGGTCCGAGGACGGCGCTGACGTCGAGGTCGGCGCCGGCCAGCTGACCATCTACGACAACCTCGACGCCAAGACCGGCGAGCCGCGCTGGAAGGACCTGTGCCGGGGGCCGCACGTCCCCACCACCAAGGCCATCCCCGCGTTCAAGCTGATGCGCTCGGGCGGCGCGTACTGGCGCGGCAGCGAGAAGAACCCGCAGCTGCAGCGGATCTACGGCACCGCCTGGGAGTCTCGGGAGCGGCAGGACGAGTACCTGAAGTTCCTGGAGGAGGCCGAAAAGCGCGACCACCGCAAGCTGGGCGCCGAGCTGGACCTGTTCTCCTTCCCCAACGAGATCGGCAGCGGGCTCGCGGTCTTCCACCCCAAGGGCGGCGTCGTCCGCAAGGTGATGGAGGACTACGCCCGGCGCCGCCACGAGGAGGCCGGGTACGAGTTCGTCTACACCCCGCACATCACCAAGGGCGCCCTGTTCGAGACCTCCGGGCACCTCGGCTGGTACAAGGACGACATGTTCCCGGCCATGGAGGTGGACGGCGGGGACTACTACCTCAAGCCGATGAACTGCCCCATGCACAACCTGATCTACAAGGCGCGGGGGCGGTCGTACCGGGAGCTGCCGCTGCGGCTGTTCGAGTTCGGCAGCGTCTACCGGTTCGAGAAGTCCGGCGTGGTGCACGGCCTCACCCGGGTGCGCGGCATGACCCAGGACGACGCGCACATCTACTGCACCCGCGAGCAGATGGTCGACGAGATCAAGAATCTGCTCGGCTTCGTGCTGGACCTGCTGCGCGACTTCGGCCTCAACGAGTTCTACCTGGAGCTGTCCACCCGGGACGACTCGGAGAAGTTCATCGGCTCCGACGAGTACTGGGAGTGGTCGACCGCGGCGCTGCGCGAGGCCGCCGCCGAGTCCGGCCTGGACCTGGTGGACGACCCGGGCGGCGCGGCGTTCTACGGCCCGAAGATCTCCGTGCAGGCCAAGGACGCCATCGGCCGCACCTGGCAGCTGTCGACCATCCAGGTCGACCCGAACCAGCCCGAGCGCTTCGACCTGGAGTACCAGGCGGCCGACGGCTCGCGGCAGCGTCCCGTCATGCTGCACCGGGCGCTGTTCGGGTCGATCGAGCGGTTCTTCGGCGTGCTGCTGGAGCACTACGCCGGGGCCATGCCGCCGTGGCTGTCGCCGGTGCAGGTGGTCGGCATCCCCATCGGCGACGCCCACGTGCCGCACCTGGAGAAGGTCGCCGCGCGGCTGCGCGAACGCGGCATCCGGGCCGAGGTCGACGCCTCGTCCGACCGGATGCAGAAGAAGATCCGCAACGCGCAGAAGCAGAAGGTGCCGTACATGCTGCTGGCGGGCGACCAGGACGTGTCCAAGGACGCGGTGTCGTTCCGCTACCGCAACGGCGAGCAGAAGAACGGCGTCCCGATCGACGAGGCCGTCGAGGAGATCGTCAAGGCCGTGGAGGCCCGCATCCAGATCTGATCCCGGCTCCGGCCGGCGTTCCGCGGCCCGGGCGGCGACCGCCCGGGCCGCGGCGGCATCGGCGGCATGGGCGGCGCGGCCGCCCCGAAGACGCCCGCGACCGCGGCCGAGATCGGCGCGGCCGCGTCGGAGCGCGGCAGGACGACGGATCCGGTTCCGGCGACCTGGCGGGCGGGAGGCGAGACGGCGGCTTCCAGGGCGGCCAGGTCGTCGCGGACGCGGTGAACGACGCTCGCCGGAGCCGCCGCGCGCCGCATGGGTGAGTTGGTAGCCTCAGCGGGCAATCGAGGCGATCGGAGAGACGGGCGCGATGAGATCCACGCGACGGCCGGGCAGGACGCGCCGTCCGGCGGTGGCCATGGTGCTCGGCTACGGCGGGGCCCTGGTGCTGGTGGCGGCGGCCGTCGCGGTGCTGCTCATGCCGCTGTTCGACGACGGGCGCGGGGCCGCGTCCCACGCGGCGGACGACCGGGCGGCGCCGGAGGCGACGCCGTCCGCCGCGGCGCCGGTGCCGCCGGCGGGGCCCGTGTCGGACGCGCCGGCCGCGCGGCCGACGGACGCCGCGCCCCGGCGGAACGAGGGCGGCCCGCCCGCTCCGCGGCAGCGGCAGTCCGGGCCGCGCCCCGAGGCCCAGGGCGGCACGACCGTGACCTGGTGCCCGGCGGGCAGCGCGGTCTACCGCGCCGGACGGGACGGCCTCGAGGTGACGGTGAACGTGTCGGCCAGCGGGTTCGCGCGGGCGCAGGTGGCGCTGCGCAGCGGGCACACCGCCGAGCAGCAGGCCACGGTCAGGGAGGGCGCCCCGCACACGTTCCGGTTCCCGGGCGTCCCGGCGGCCGAGGTGGAGCGCGTGAAGATCACCACGATCTCGGTCGGGGTGTCCGGGCAGACCTGCTACGCCCGCCCGGCGGCGTGACCGGCGGCCCGGCGCGGCTCACTCGGGTCCGCGCACGTCCTCGACCGACACGTTGACGGCCAGCACCCGCCTGCCGAGCATCAGCCCGACGACGCGGGCCGCGTTGGCCTGGACCGCCTCGGCCACGTCCATGATCACGCTGCCGTACTCGACGGCGATGGCCAGGTCGAGGGTGACCGCGTCGTCCCGCAGGTGGACCCGCACGCCCGGCGTGCCGGACCCGCCGCCCGGGTCCGGGCCGCCCGCCAGACCGGCGACGCCGCCGACCTCCAGCGCGGCCAGCATCGCGATCTTCTCGACGACCTCGTCCTCGATCGTCACGCGGCCCCGCACCGCCGTGCCGGAAGAGGGGGCGTCCTCGCCCGCGGACGCGTCGGCGGGCGCCCGCTCCTGGACGGGCGGTCCCGCGGGCGGCGGAACCGCCGGAGCCGCGGGGAGCGGGGGCAGGCCGGGGGCCGCCGGCATGGGCGGCGGGGAGCCGAGCGGCACCCCCGCCGTGGACGGGTCGCCTCCGGTGAGTCCGCCGGGTCCGGGGAAGAAGGGGGCGGACCGGACCTCGGGGTGAGGCGCGTCGCCGCCGTCCCCGGGACGGCCCTTGTCGAGGTCGGTCATTGCGAGTCCACCCTTCGGTCAGGAAAATCCATGGTGTCCTACTAGTGCCGCTGACGTCACGGATAGTGGGCATCGGCCCTGTTCTCGTGTCGTGCGGCGGGGACGCGCGCGTCGGCATCCCGACTTCAGGCCGTCCGGCTTCTCTCTCTATGCTGCTGGTCAGGCCGTGGACAATAAGGAGAGCGCCGCCTTGAGCGTAGAGCCGGAGGAGCCCGTGGTGGAGGAGGCGCGCAAGGACGCGCCCGAGTCGGGGAAGCGGGCCGGGGACGAGCCCGTCGTCGAGGAAGAACGCGGCGGCGCGGGCGTTCCCGACAACTTCCAGCGGCTGTGGACCCCGCACCGCATGGCCTACATCAAGGGAGAGAACAAGCCGTCGGGGGCGGGGGCCGATGACGGCTGCCCGTTCTGCGACATCCCCAAGCTGTCCGACGAGGAGGGCCTGATCGTGGCCCGCGGCGCGTCGGTGTACGCGGTGCTCAACCTCTACCCGTACAACTCCGGCCACCTCATGGTGGTGCCCTACCGGCACGTCGCCGACTACACCGAGCTGGACGCGGCCGAGTACACCGAGCTGGCCGAGCTGACCCGCAGCGCCCTCACGGCGCTGCGCAAGGCCAGCGGCGCGCAGGGGTTCAACGTCGGCATGAACCTCGGCCAGGTCGCCGGGGCGGGCATCGCCGCGCACCTGCACCAGCACGTGGTGCCCCGGTGGGGCGGCGACACCAACTTCATGCCGGTGGTCGGGCACACCAGGGTGCTGCCGCAGCTGCTGCGCGAGACCCGGCAGATCCTCGCCGACGCCTGGCCGCACGCGTGAGCCCGCTGACCGGCGGTGACGGCGACATGACGCGACGCGAGCGGCCCGTGCTGGTGTACGACGGGGACTGCGGCTTCTGCACCGCGTCGGTGCGGTTCGTCGAACGGCACGTGCCGACCTCGGCGCAGATCGTGGCGTTCCAGTTCGCCGACCTGGACGCGCTCGGCACGACCGCGGAGCGGGCCGAGTACGAGGTCCTGTGGGTGGACCGGTCGGGCCGCGTGTCCGGCGGGGCGCAGGCGATCGCCCGGCTGCTGATGGACGCCGGCGGCGCCTGGTGGCCGCTGGGCGCGCTGCTGCGCGTGCCGCCGGTCCGGTGGATCGCCCACGGCGTGTACCGGCTGGTGGCCGCCAACCGGCATCGCATGCCGGGCGGCACCGCCGCGTGCGCCCTGCCGGCCGCCCAGCGTCCCGGGGCGCGGCGTCCCGAGGCGTAGCGTCACCCGCGCCGCACCCGCCAGCGGCGGCGGGCCCGGCGCCGTCAGGACGGCAGCGGCTCCTTGCCGGCGGACGCGGGGGACGGCGCCTCGGCGCGGCGGCGTCGCAGTCCGCCGATCAGCGACGGCAGCCGCTCCAGCGGCAGGAACGCCAGCAGCCAGATGGCGTGCGGCAGGAAGTGGATGGACAGCAGCGCGTAGGTCACCAGATGGAACCCCGCGAAGAACGCCACGCCCGCGTACAGCGGACGGCCACGCGCGAACAGCAGCAGCGGTGAGGCGAGCTCCGCGACGAACATGATCCACTGACCGGCCTTCAGCGGCAGCGGGTGGTCGATGAGCGTCCGGCCGAGCGGGGTGCCGCGGCGGCTGAGGGCCCACTGGACGGTGGAGCCGTTCGGCCAGTCCGGGAAGCCGCCGATGCGGATCTTCGCCCACGCCGACAGGAAATAGGCGGCGATCACCGCGACCTGGACGCACCGCACCGACCAGCCGGACGCCTCGCAGGGGGTGGGATCGCCGAGGCGCGCCCGCCCCACGGTGGGCAGCACGAACAACGCCACGACCAAGGCGAGGTGGTCGTGGTCGACCTTGCCGTACGACATGCTGATCGTGACCCACCACAGGTATCCGCACGCCGCGACGAGGCCGGTGAGACGCGGTGCGATGCGCCCCGTGGCGGCCACCAGACCGGCCGCGAGGGTGACGACGAGCAGCGCGTACATCGCGCCGGGCGTGGGAGCGGGCAGGTGCAGCCAGCGCGCCAGCCGTACGGGCTGGTACAGGTCCTCGGGCAGCCGGGCGTGCGCGAGCGTGCTGTTGGTGAACAGCAGCATGTCGACGGGCAGGAACCCGTACGCCAGCAGGCGCAGCCAGGCGACGCGGGCGCGCGGGACGGGGGCGTACCACCAGCGGCCCCAGGGCGTGGCCGCGCTCACCGGACGGTCCACACGGCGCGGTTGCGGACGGTGGTGGACACGATCTTGCCGTTCCGCAGCCTCTTCACCTGGTGCACCAGGTAGATCCTGGTCAGCGCGGGACGCTCGGGGTGCAGCCGCCGCTGGGCGTCGGCGATGCCCTGCAGCAGCGAGGGGTCGCGCACGATCCGCGTCATCTGCCCCTCGATCTCGGCGCGCTTCATGCCCGTCCCCACGGCGTCCATCGGCAGCCTCACATGCGTCCCGGCGGCGGTGTCGGCCTCCAGCCAGTGCGCGTGGATCTCGCCGCCGTCGTCCTTCACCGAGAACGCGAACTGGGTCATCGGCCCCAGCGGGAAGTCGTCGTCGGTGCCGCGGAGGCTGGTGTAGCACAGCGTCCCGATGACCGCGGCGGCGGCGATGGTGCGCCATAGGCGGCATGCCGCCTTCAGACTGGAAACCCCCGTATTCACGGCGGCAGCCTAACCTGATCATGCTCGCCGTCCCGTGGCGTCGCCCGATCCGGCCACGGCCCGGACGGCGCCACGGGAGCGCGCGGGCGGGCTCAGCCGGAGGCGGCGACCTTGTCGGCCAGATGGGACGGCAGCGGCTCGTACCGCAGGAACGTGCGGCTGAACGTGCCGGTGCCCTGCGACATCGAGCGCAGGTCGATCGCGTACCGGACGATCTCCAGCTGCGGCACCTCGGCCTTGATCATCGTGCGGCCGCCGGGCACCGACTCCGAGCCGAGCACCCGGCCGCGGCGGGACGTCAGGTCGGACATGACCTGCCCCACGTACTCGTCGGCGACCAGCACCGACACCTCGTCGACCGGCTCCAGCAGCAGGATCGGCACCTTGGCGGCGGCGTCCTTGAGGGCCAGCGCCCCGGCGGTCTGGAAGGCCATGTCGGAGGAGTCCACCGAGTGCGCCTTGCCGTCGTAGAGCGTCACGCGGATGTCGACCAGCGGGTATCCGGCCGCCACCCCGCGGGCCATCTGCTGCCGGATCCCCTTCTCCACCGACGGGATGAACTGGCGCGGGATCACCCCGCCGACGATCTTGTCGACGAACTCGAAGCCCTCGCCGGAGGCCAGCGGCTCGACCTCGATGTGGCAGATGCCGTACTGGCCGTGCCCGCCGCTCTGCTTGACGTGCCGCCCCAGGCCCTTGGCGGTGCCGCCGAACGTCTCGCGGAGCGGGATGCGCAGGTCGACCCGCTCGACCTCGACGCCGTAGCGGGCCTTGAGCCGGTCGATCAGCACGTCGGCGTGCGCCTCGCCCATGCACCACAGCACCAGCTGGCGGGTCTCGGCGTTGTTCTCCAGCCGCAGCGTGGGGTCCTCGGCGACCAGGCGGCCCAGCGCCTGGCTGAGCTTGTCCTCGTCGGCCTTGGAGCGGGCCCGGATCGCCACCGGCAACAGGGGGTCGGGCATCGTCCACGGCTCCATGACCACGGGGGAGCCGGGGTCGGACAGGGTGTCGCCGGTCTCGGCGCGGGACAGCTTGGCGATGGCGCAGATGTCGCCCGCCACGCACGCCGACACGGGGCGCTGGTGCTTGCCCAGAGGGGACGACAGGGCGCCGACGCGCTCGTCCACGTCGTGGTCCTCGTGCCCGCGGTCCTCCAGTCCGTGCCCGGACACGTGCACGACGGTGTCCGGGCGCAGCGTCCCGGAGAAGACCCGCACCAGGGAGATGCGCCCCACGTACGGGTCGGAGGTGGTCTTGACGACCTCGGCGACCAGGGGGCCGTCGGGGTCGCAGCGCACCTGCCGCGGGTCGCCGCCGTCGATGTCCGTCACCGTCGGGACGGCGTGCTCCAACGGCGACGGGAACGCCTGGGTGATGACCTCCAGCAGTTCCTGCATGCCGACGACCGGCCCGGGGGCGGCGCCGTGCGGCACCGCGGTGGCCAGGACGGGGTAGAAGCTGCCGCGCGCGACCGCGGTCTCCAGGTCCTGGATGAGCGCCTTGACGTCGATCTCCTCGCCGGCCAGGTACCGGTCCATGAGGGTCTCGTCCTCGCTCTCCTGGATGATCCCCTCGATGAGCGCGGCGCGCTGCTCGGCGATCTGGTCGAGGAACCGCGGGTCGGGGTCGCGCTCGACCCGCTCGCCGCCGGAGTAGTCGAAGCAGCGCTGCGACAGCAGTCCGATCAGGCCCTGCAGGCCGTCGCCGGAGCTGATCGGGAAGTAGATCGGCGCCACGCCCTCGCCGAAGACGTCCTGGCAGGTCATGACGACGTCGTCGAAGTCGCCGCGCTGCTGGTCGACCTTGGTGATGACCACGGCCCGGGGCATGCCGACCGCGGCGCACTCCTCCCACAGCTGGCGGGTCAGGCCGTCGATGCCGTCCACGGCCGAGATCACGAACAGCGCGGCGTCGGCGGCGCGCAGCCCGGCGCGCAGGTCGCCGACGAAGTCGGCGTAACCGGGGGTGTCGATGAGATTGACCTTGACACCGCCGTAGGTGAGCGGGGCCAGGGCGAGGTTGACCGAGCGCTGCTGGCGCATCTCGACGTCGTCGAAGTCGCTGACGGTCGTGCCGTCCTCGATGCGGCCCGGCCGCTGGATGACGCCGGTCTCGGCGAGCAGCGCCTCCACGAGCGTGGTCTTGCCCGCCCCCGAGTGGCCGACCAGCGCGACGTTGCGCACCTTGTCGGGCCGGCCGGCCTCCGGTGCCCTGCCGGGGCCTCCCGAGTGGCCTCCCTTGTCCGCCATAGCTACCTCCTCGGACCGCCCCGTCCGGGGCCGTCTGGAACGGAGCCGGACCCCGCGGGCCCGGCCCTGACGTCCGAGTGCGGCGCTCGGCCACCTCCCCGACGCGCGTGACCGGCGTCACACCCGTATCACCACCATTTCCCGTGATGGCGCGGATAACAAGAGGCGGACACCAAAGCGTGGCATCTCTTGGCCGCTCGACCGTTCCCACCAGGACACCTTTTGTTGGCAGAACGTACGCTTCTTCCATGCATGAGGGGGTGAGCGACGGCGTGCCGGACGATTGCGCCAGACTTGTGTGCGGGTGCCGGAGTGCGGCGGCCGCCGGGTGACCCGCGCCTGTGCGCGCCGCGCAGGTGCGTGTGCGCGCCGTGCGCGATCCCGCGGCTCGTCCGCGCCCCCGGGGGGATCGATCGCACTACGATGGCCCCCTGCGCGGCCCGCGGGCCCCGACTCCACACGTAAACGAGAAGAATCGGACGGCGATGCTCAACAAAGTGCGGCCCGCGCTGGGACGCGTCCTGACACCCGTCGGCCGGACCGTCGCGCGCACCGGTGTCTCGCCCAACGCGATCACGATCATCGGGACCGCGGGGGTGCTGGCCGGGGCGCTGGGCTTCTTCCCGCGCGGGGAGTTCTTCTGGGGCGTGCTGGTCATCACCGCGTTCGTGGTGTTCGACATGCTGGACGGCGCGGTGGCCCGGGTGACCGGGAGGATCTCCAAGTGGGGCGCCTTCCTGGACTCCACCCTGGACCGGATCGCCGACGCGGCGATCTTCTCCGGGCTGATGATCGGCCTGTACCGCGACGGCCAGGAGCGGCTGGCCGGGGTCGCCCTGTACTGCCTGGTCGCGGGCGTGGTGGTGTCGTACGCCAAGGCGCGGGCGGAGGGCCTGGGCTACACCTGCAACGTCGGCATCGCGGAGCGCTCGGAGCGGCTGATCGTGGTGCTGGTGGCAGCGGGCCTGGACGGGCTCGGGGTGCCGTACGTGCTGGCCGTGGCGCTGTGGCTGCTGGCCGTGCTCAGCACGATCACGGTGGGGCAGCGGGTCGCGGCCGTGCGCGCGCAGGCCCTCGCCGACGCCGCGCCCCCCGCGTCGGCCGAATCGTCGCGGCGGGCCGAGCCGGAGCCGCCGGCCGAGGCGGCGGCGCGCCGGAAGGGCCGCCGGTCGGACGCGGCGCCCGAGGAGCCGTCCCGCGACGCCTCCCGGAACGGCGCCGGGCGCGCCCGCGGCGGCGCGCGGCGCAAGTGGCACGTGCGCAAGCTGGACTCGGCGTCGGAGCCGCAGTCGTGACGGCGGGGCTGCGCGACGAGGCCGTGGACGTCGCGTACGCCCTGGGGTGGACGGTCGTCCGCAAGATGCCCGAACGCGCGGCGCGCGCCATGTTCACGGCCATCGCGGACCGCGCCTGGCGGCAGCGCGGCGAGGGCGTGCGGCAGCTGGAGAAGAACCTGTGCCGCGTCCTCGGCAAGCGGGCCGTGGACCCGGAGGTGCGGGCGCTCAGCAGGAAGGTGATGCGCTCGTACTTCCGGTACTGGCTGGAGGTCTTCCGGCTGCCCGAGTACGACCGCGACCGCGTCGTCGGCCGCACCCGGGTCGAGGGCGAGGAGCAGATGCTCGCCGTGCTGGAGTCGGGCCGCGGCGTGATCCTCGCCCTGCCGCACATGGGCAACTACGAAGCGGCGGGGGCGTGGCTGGCGCACCACGGCCACCGGTTCACCACCGTCGCCGAACGCCTCAAGCCCGAGTCGCTCTTCGACCGCTTCGTCGCCTTCCGCGAGAGCCTGGGCATGGAGGTGCTGGCCCACCGGGGCGCGTCGGCGTTCGGCCGGCTGGCGCAGCGGCTGCGCGCGGGCGGGCTGGTCTGCCTGGTCGTCGACCGCGACCTCACCAACACGGGGGTCGAGGTGGAGTTCTTCGGCGCCGCCGCGCGGATGCCCGCGGTGACCGCCGCGCTGGCCCTGCAGACGGGCGCCGCGCTGTTCCCGGTGACCCTGTGGTACGAAGGCGAGTACTGGGCGGCCCGTGTGCACGAGGAGATCCCGGTGCCCGAGGAAGGGGACAGGCGCAGCAAGATCCAGACCATGACGCAGCGGCTGGCGCGGGTGTTCGAGGCGGGCATCGCCGCCCACCCCGAGGACTGGCACATGCTGCAGAAGGTGTGGGTCGAGGATTTCGCCGACGCGGCAGGCCGCTCCGCCGGGGAGGGCGCCCGGTGAGGATCGGCATCGTCTGCCCGTACACCTGGAACGTCCCGGGCGGCGTGCAGCAGCACATCCGCGACCTGGCCGAGGCGCTCATCGGCTTCGGCCACCACGTGTCGGTCATCACGCCCGCCGACGACGACGCGGCCCTGCCGCCGTACGCGGTGTCGGCCGGACGCGCCGTGCCCGTGCCCTACAACGGTTCGGTCGCGCGGCTGGCGTTCGGGTTCCGGTCGGCGGGCCGGGTGCGGCGGTGGATCAACGAGGGCGCCTTCGACGTGCTGCACGTGCACGAGCCCGCCGCGCCGTCGCTGAGCATCCTGGCGTGCTGGGCGGCCGACGGCCCGATCGTCGGCACCTTCCACGCCTCCTACGAGCGGTCGCGGGTGGTGTCGGTGACCGCGCCGATCCTGCAGAGCGCCCTGGAGAAGATCACCGGGCGGATCGCGGTGTCGGAGGCGGCCCGCAAGACCCTCGTGGAGCATCTGGGCGGCGACGCGGTGCTGATCCCCAACGGGGTCGCCACCGAGCGGTACGCGATGGCCGAGCCGCTGCCGGGCTGGCGGCCGGGCCGCTCCGACGGCGTCCAGACCCTGGGCTTTCTGGGCCGCATGGACGAGCCGCGCAAGGGCCTGCCCGTCCTGCTGCGCGCATTCGAGATCCTCGGCCGGCAGCGGCCCGGCCTGCGGCTGCTGCTGGCCGGCCCCGGCGACGCCGCCGAGGCCCTGGCCAAGGTGCCGCGCGACCTGCGCGACCGGGTGGTGACGCTGGGCATGGTCAGCGAAGAGGACAAGATCCGCGCCTATCACTCGGTGGACGTTTTCGTGGCGCCCAACACCGGCGGCGAGAGCTTCGGCATCGTGCTGGCCGAGGCGATGTCGGCGGGCGCGCCGATCGTGGCCAGCGACATCGAGGCGTTCGACCGGGTGCTGCTGGGCGGGCGCGCCGGGGCGCTGTTCCCCGTCGGCGACCACGAGGCCCTGGCCAAGGTCGCCGGGGAGCTGCTGGACGACGCGCCGCGGCGCAAGCAGCTGTCGGCCGAGGCGCGCGCGGCGGTGCGGCGGTACGACTGGTCGGCGGTGGCGCGCGACGTGCTGCGGGTGTACGAGACCGTCGCCCTGGACGGCGCGGGGGTCGTCGAGTCGTCCGGCGGCCGACGGGTGGGGACGTAAGGCGCGGCCGTGAGCTACGACTGGATCATCGACGTCCTGTTCTGGATCGCCGTCGTCTTCCTGGTCGGCGTGTACGTGTCGTGGCGGGCCACCCGCCTGGACCGCCTGCACGTGCGCGTGGAGACCGCCCGGGCGGCGCTGGACGCCGCGCTGGTGCGCCGCGCGGCGGTCGCCCTGGAGCTGGCGGCCTCGCGGCTGCTGGACCCGGCGACGAGCCTGCTGCTGGCGACGGCCGCGCACCAGGCCCGCACCGCCGACGCCGAGTCCCGCGAGTTCGCCGAGAGCGACCTGTCGCGGGCGCTGCGCGCCGTGGCCGACCAGCCGGAGTTCGCCGCGACCGTCGCGGCCGGCGACGAGGGCAAGGCCGTGCTGGAGGAGCTGGCCGGCGCCGCCGCCAAGGTCGTCTACGCGCGCCGCTTCTACAACGACGCCGTCGCCGCCGCGCGCGTCGCCCGCGGCAAGCTGCTCATCCGCGTGCTGCCGCTGGCGGGGAAGGCGCCGCTGCCGGACTTCTTCGAGATCGACGACGACCCGCCCCGGCTGTGACGCGGTCCGGCGGCGCGCGGGGCGAGCCGGGCGCCCGCGCCGTCCGTATCTCCCTGTGCGACATCTCCCTGTGCGACATCTCCCTGTGGACATCTCCCTGTGCGACGCGCCGTCCGACCGCGACTCGCATCCGCGCGGGTTCGCTACCCTCGGGCGGGTCGCAGGAGGAGGGTGACAACGTGCGTTCGGCAGGCGTCCGGGCGGTCGCGGGGCTGGCCTGCGCCGCCGTCCTCGGCGGCCTCGCGGCGGGCTGCTCCGGATCCGGAGGGCCCGAGAAGGCCGCGCCGCCCGCCGCGTCCGGCGGCCCGGGCGCCGGGAGCGGCTCGCCCGCCCCGGCGACCCACCCCTTCACCGGCGGCACGCGCGGGCTGCGCAACCCCGTGCTGGCCGTCAAGATCGAGAACACCCGCCCGGCGATGCCGCAGAGCGGCGTGGCCGCGGCCGACATCGTCTACGTCGAGCAGGTGGAGGGCGGCGAGACCCGGCTGATGGCGGTGTACTCCTCCCGGCTGCCGCGCCGCGTCGGCCCGGTGCGCAGCGCCCGCATCTCGGACCTGCACATCCTCCCGCAGTTCGGCAGGCCCGCGTTCGCGTTCTCGGGCGTGCAGAGCAAGATGAAGCCCTACATCAAGCGGGCGCCGGTGTACGACGTCTCGCAGGAGAACGGCGCGTCCGCCTACTACCGGGCCGGGCCCAAGCCGATCCCCTACAACCTGTACGCCGACCCGAGAGCCCTGCTCAAACTGGCCCCCGGCGCCGAGCCGCCGCGCGACATCGGGTTCCGCTTCGGCCCGCCTCCCCCCGGCGGCCGGCCGACCAAGACCTTCACCGCGAGGTGGCCGTCGGCGACCATGTCGTTCACCTGGTCGGCCAAAAGGAAGCGCTGGCTGTCGTCCTTCGACGGGCGCCTCAACGTGGGCGCCGAGGGCGGCGTCCTGGGCGGCAGCACCATCGTCGTCCAGTACGCCAAGACGACCCGGTCGAAGTTCCACGACTTCCTCGGCAGCTACACCCCGCTGATCCAGACCGTCGGGACGGGACGCGCGACGGTGCTGCGCGACGGCATGGCCTACGACGCGCGCTGGTCGCGGCCTTCCGAGACGCAGGGCACCACGTTCACCACCGCGGACGGCCGGCCGATGACGTTCGCCCCGGGCCAGGTGTGGGTGGTGCTGGTCAACGACGGCAAGCCCGTCATCCCCTAGCCCCCGCGCGGCGGACCCGGCAATCGGCAACGCGTAAGGCCGGGGGCCCGGAGATTGACGGTCTGGCAGGTCGTCGACCTGCTCGCGCACGCAATATCATGGAAAGGACTTGTCGTCCCTTAATGTGAGGATTGCCCGTGTCCACTTCCGACGTCGCCGCCGAGAACGCCGTCCCCCAGACCGGGACCGCCCGTGTCAAGCGCGGCATGGCGGAGATGCTCAAGGGCGGCGTGATCATGGACGTCGTCACGCCCGAGCAGGCGAAGATCGCCGAGGATGCGGGCGCGGTGGCGGTCATGGCCTTGGAGCGGGTGCCCGCCGACATCCGCGCCCAGGGCGGCGTCGCCCGGATGAGCGACCCCGACCTGATCGAGGCCATCATCGACGCGGTGTCCATCCCCGTCATGGCCAAGGCGCGCATCGGCCACTTCGTCGAGGCGCAGGTGCTGCAGGCCCTCGGCGTCGACTACATCGACGAGTCCGAGGTGCTCACCCCCGCCGACTACGAGCACCACATCGACAAGTGGGCGTTCACCGTCCCGTTCGTGTGCGGCGCCACCAACCTGGGCGAGGCGCTGCGCCGCATCACCGAGGGCGCCGCGATGATCCGCTCCAAGGGCGAGGCCGGCACCGGGGACGTCTCCAACGCCACCACCCACATGCGCCGCATCCGCGCCGAGATCAAGCGGCTGCAGTCGCTGCCCGAGGACGAGCTGTACCTGGCCGCCAAGGAGCTGCAGGCCCCCTACGAGCTGGTCAAGGAGGTCGCGGAGGCGGGCAAGCTGCCGGTCGTGCTGTTCACCGCCGGCGGCATCGCCACCCCCGCCGACGCCGCCATGATGATGCAGCTGGGCGCGGAGGGCGTGTTCGTCGGCTCGGGCATCTTCAAGTCCGGCGACCCGGCCAAGCGGGCCGAGGCGATCGTCAAGGCCACCACCTTCTACGACGACCCCGACGTGATCGCCAAGGTCTCGCGGGGCCTCGGCGAGCCCATGGTCGGCATCAACGTCGCCTCGCTCGGCGAGGACCAGAAGTACGCCGGCCGCGGCTGGTGACGGCCGCCGCGGGGGCGTGAGCGCGGCCCGCGCGACGCCCGGCGGAGGGGCCCGGGAATGTTCCCCGTCCCCCCTCCACACCGCGCCTAGGGAAGGTTTACGCTGGCCGCGCGGCCGGTTGGGGCGCTGCGACCCCGGGGCGGCTCCGGCCGTGGGAGGGGACGACGATGGCTTGGTCGGTCGCGCTCGCCTGCGCGAGCGCGGGGCAGCCCGCCGAGGTGTTCGGACCTGGCCTGCGGCCCGATCCGGTCGCGGCGGCTCGGCTGGCGCACGGGCTGTATCCGGCGGCGCGGCTGGTGGAGACCGGCGACACGGTGCTCGACTTCGCCCTGTGGCCCTACGAGGACGAGCTGTTCGTGGGCGCCTACGACCGGGCGCTGCTGCTGTGCGACCGGCGCCTGTTCGGCCTGGACGACGACGCCCGCCGCATCGCCGACTCGGTCGCCGCGGCCCTGCCGGGGGCGAGCTGCGGCGTGCTGGTCCTGCACAGCGTCATCTCCGGCTGCTGGTTCCGCTGGTACGAGGCGGGCGCGCTGCGCCGCGACGTCTTCGTCACCAGGGAGGACGGCGTGGTGGTCGACCAGGGCGACCGGCTCCCCGTCGAACGCCCCTTCTGGGCGGCCATCGACCAGGGCGCCCCGGACGTCCCGCTGCCGTTCGATCCCGAGGAGTTCGGCCTGGCGCTGGCCAGCAGCCACATGTTCGGCCGCGGCATCGCCGACCGCGGCGCCGACGGCTTCCTGCCCCTGGAGCTGCCCCTGCGGCGCTTCAAACTCTGCTGACCCGGCCCCGGAAGATCGGCGACGTCCGGGGCCGTCGCCGGAAACGGCTAGGGTTGGCTGTGACGCCCCGTGTGTCCACGCGCAACTCCCGGAAGGTTCATCGGTGACTGCTGTGCCCACCGTGCCGTCTGAGCCGACGATCGGCGTGCTCGCCCTGCAGGGCGACGTGCGCGAGCACGCGCGCGCCCTGGAGGCCGCCGGGGCGCGGACGCTCTCCGTCCGCCGCCCCGAGGAGCTGGAGCGCTGCGACGGCCTGGTGATCCCCGGCGGGGAGTCCACCGCCATGTGGCGCCTGGCCCGCGCCTTCGAGCTGCTGGAGCCGCTGCGCAAGCGGATCGAGGCGGGCATGCCCGCCTACGGGTCCTGCGCCGGGATGATCATGCTCGCGGACCGCATCTGCGACGGCGTCGAAGGGCAGGAGACGATCGGCGGCATCGACATGACCGTGCGGCGCAACGCCTTCGGCCGCCAGGTCGACTCGTTCGAGGCCCCCGTGCGGCTGGCGGGCATGGGCGACGCGCCCTACCACGCGGTGTTCATCCGGGCGCCCTGGGTGGAGTCGGTCGGCGACGGCGTGGAGGTGCTCGGCCGCGCCGAGAGCGGTCCGAACGCCGGTAGGATCGTCGCCGTCCGTCAGGGCCGCCTGATGGCGACCGCCTTTCACCCTGAGCTGACTGGCGACTTTCGCGTGCATCGCTACTTCGCCGACCTGGTGCGCCGGGCGGCGGCCGGGGGCGGGTCCCCCATGCGGGGGTCGGAACGAGCACTGTGAGCAGGAGGATCGACGGATGTCCGGCCATTCCAAGTGGGCGACGACCAAGCACAAGAAGGCCGTCCTGGATGCCAAGCGGGGCAAGCTCTTCGCCAAGCTGATCAAGAACATCGAGGTGGCGGCGCGCACCGGCGGCGGCGACCCCGACGCCAACCCGACGCTGTACGACGCCATCTACAAGGCGAAGAAGAACTCCGTCCCCAACGACAACATCGAGCGCGCCCGGCGCCGCGGCGCCGGCGAGGAGGCCGGCGGCGCCGACTGGCAGACGATCATGTACGAGGGGTACGCGCCCGGCGGCGTCGCCCTGCTCATCGAGTGCCTGACCGACAACCGCAACCGCGCCGCCGCCGAGGTGCGCACCGCGGTCACCCGCAACGGCGGCTCGATGGCCGACCCGGGCTCGGTGTCGTACCTGTTCAACCGCAAGGGCGTCATCATCGTCCCCAAGGCGGCCGCCACCGAGGACGACCTGATGCTGGCGGTGCTGGACGCCGGCGCCGAGGAGGTCAACGACCTCGGCGAGAACTTCGAGGTGGTCTGCGAGGCCGGCGACCTGATCGCGGTGCGCACCGCCCTGCAGGAGGCGGGCATCGACTACGAGTCCGCCGACACCAACTGGCTGCCCAGCGTCACCGTCCCGCTGGACGAGGAGACCGCCAAGAAGGTGTTCCGCCTGCTGGAGGCCCTCGAGGACTCCGACGACGTCCAGGAGGTCTTCGCCAACTTCGACGTCTCCGACGAGGTCATGGCCAAGGTCGGCGCCTGACCTCCGCCCTCGGCCGCGGCCGAGGGCGGGCGCCGCTCCCGGCCGCTCCTCGGCCCGGGCGGCCGCGCCCGGCCGCAGAAGGCACCGGCGACCGCCGGCCGTCCCGCCGCCCCTTGATCCCGCTCGCGTCCGGCCGCCCGGCGGCCGCGCGCGAGCGACACGGCGCCGCGGGTGCGCGAGGATGTCGGGGGCGTTCGGTACGGTGTCCGACGCCGAACAGACGATCGAAGGAGCGGCCGTGCGGGTGCTGGGAGTCGACCCCGGGCTCACCAGATGCGGGGTCGGCGCGGTGGACGGCGCGCCGGGCGCCCCGCTGACGCTGGTGACGGTGGACGTGATCCGCACCAGCGCCGACGACGACGTGCCGACCCGGCTGCTCGGCATCGAGGCCGGCATCGAGGCGCTGCTGGACGAGGTGCGGCCCGACGTCGTCGCCGTCGAGCGCGTGTTCTCCCAGCACAACGTGCGCACCGTCATGGGCACCGCGCAGGCGGCGGGCGTGGCGATGCTCGCCGCGGCCCGGCGCGGCCTGCCGGTCGCCCTGCACACCCCGAGCGAGGCCAAGGCGGCCGTCACCGGCAGCGGACGGGCCGACAAGGCCCAGGTGACCAAGATGGTGACGCGGCTGCTGCGGCTGGACGCCGCGCCCAGGCCCGCCGACGCGGCCGACGCGCTGGCCCTGGCGATCTGCCATGTGTGGCGCGGCGGCGCCCAGGCCCGGCTCGCCGCCGCCCGCCTGGCCGCCCGTCCCGGCGGCGCCGTCCCCGGCAGGAGCAGAGGAGGATTCGCGCAGTGATCGCGTTCGTCAGCGGCACGGTGGCGGCCGCCGGGCCGGACGCGGCCGTGATCGACGTGCACGGCGTGGGCCTGACGGTGCAGTGCACGCCCGCCACCCTGGCCGGGCTGCGGGTCGGCGAGCAGGTGCGGCTGCCGACCTCGCTGGTCGTCCGCGAGGACTCCCTGACGCTGTTCGGGTTCGCCGACGAGGACGAGCGCGCCGTGTTCGAGCTGCTGCAGACCGCCAGCGGCGTCGGGCCCCGGCTGGCGCTGGCGATGCTGGCCGTGCACTCTCCGGACGCCCTGCGCCGCGCCGTCGCCGCCGAGGACGTCGGCGCGCTGACCAAGGTCCCCGGCATCGGCAAGAAGGGCGCCCAGCGCATCGTGCTGGAACTGCGCGACCGCCTCGGCGCCCCCGCCGGCGGCGCCGCCGACGCGCCCGCCCCGGCCGGCGCCGAGCCGTGGCGCGAGCAGGTCCGGACCGGGCTGGTCAACCTGGGCTGGTCCGCCAAGGAGGCCGAGGCCGCGGTGGCCGCCGTCGCCGCCGACCTCGACGGCGGCGACCCGCCGCCCGTCTCCGCCCTCCTGAAGGCCGCCCTGAAGAAGCTGAGCAAGTGACCGTCCCCATGCCCCGTACCAGCCCCGCCCCGCCGCGGCCCGGCGCCCGCGGAGCCCTCCGCCCGGCCGCGCGCCCCTCCCGCGCCGACGCCGCGGCCGGCGGCGCGGCGGAAAGGAGCGGCCGATGAGCGCGGAGGAGCGGATCGTCTCGGCCGACGCCGAGGGGCCCGACGAGCAGGCCATCGAGGCGGCCCTGCGGCCCAAGCGGCTGGACGACTTCGTCGGGCAGAACCGGGTCCGCGAGCAGCTGTCGCTCGTGCTGCGCAGCGCGCTCAAGCGGGGCCGCACGCCCGACCACGTGCTGCTGTCGGGCGGCCCCGGCCTCGGCAAGACCACCCTCGCCATGATCATCGCGGCCGAGCTCGGCAAGCCGCTGCGCATCTCCTCCGGCCCGGCCATCGAACGCGCCGGCGACCTGGCCGCCGTGCTGTCCACCCTCTCCGAGGGGGAGGTGCTGTTCCTCGACGAGATCCACCGGCTGGCGCGTCCCGCCGAAGAGATGCTCTACATGGCGATGGAGGACTTCCGGGTGGACGTGGTCGTCGGCAAGGGCCCCGGCGCCACCGCGATCCCCCTGGACATCGCCCCCTTCACGCTCGTGGGCGCCACCACCCGGGCGGGCATGCTGCCCGGTCCGCTGCGCGACCGGTTCGGGTTCGTCGCGCACATGGACTTCTACGAGCCCGCCGAGCTGGAGGTGATCGTCAAGCGGTCGGCGCGGCTGCTCGGCGTGAAGATCACCGAGGAGGGGGCCGCCGAGGTGGCCGGGCGGTCCCGCGGCACCCCGCGCATCGCCAACCGGCTGCTGCGCCGCGTCCGCGACTACGCCGAGGTGCGCGCCGACGGCGTGATCACGCGGGAGCTGGCGCGGGACGCGCTGGCCCTGTACGAGGTGGACGAGCGCGGCCTGGACCGCCTCGACCGGGCCGTGCTCGAATCGCTGCTGCGCAAGTTCGGCGGGGGGCCCGTGGGCCTGTCGACGCTGGCGGTGTCGGTGGGGGAGGAGCCGGAGACGGTCGAGGTGGTGGCCGAACCGTTCCTGGTGAGGCAGGGGCTGCTGGCGCGCACCCCCCGCGGCCGCATCGCCACCCCCGCCGCCTGGGCCCACCTGGGCCTGACGCCCCCGCCCAACGCGCCGTTGGCGGGCACGCTGTTCGACCTGGACGACGGCGGCGACCAGGGAACGATGATCAAGTGATAACGGGTTGGGAACTTCCCGGCTGCGGCGCTCGTCACGTCGTTGCCGGGGTGTGACGTACTCTCTAGACTCCGGGACTTGGTCACCGCTCCAGCCGACGATCCTGCGGCGAGGCCGAATTCCGGCGACCGGCTGGCACAGCACATCGGAAGGATGCCCGAGCGAAGGGCAGCGACATGAACTTTGCAGCAGAGCAGAGCAGCAGCGGTGTCGT
This sequence comes from Actinomadura viridilutea, assembly GCA_003001795.1. Taxonomy (GTDB): domain Bacteria; phylum Actinomycetota; class Actinomycetes; order Streptosporangiales; family Streptosporangiaceae; genus Spirillospora; species Spirillospora viridilutea. Next base: position 79,287 of record PVNI01000019.1, read on the forward strand.
CAACCTGCTGCTGCTGCTCGCCATCCCCCTGGTCTTCTATTTCCTCCTGATCCGGCCGCAGAGCAAGCGGCGCAAGGAGCAGCTGCAGATGCAGAGCTCCTTGAAGCCCGGCGTGCGGGTGATGACGACCAGCGGCATGTTCGCCACCGTGACCGCGGTGGACGACGACGGCGTGGTCCTGGAGATCGCCCCCGGCGTCGAGGCCCGGTTCGTCAAGCAGGCCGTGATGCAGATCGTCTCCGAGGCCGAGGCCGAGGACGACGAGGAGCTCGGCGACGACCCCGAGGGCGGGGACGACGCCGACGAGCGCATCGACCTGTCCAAGGACGGCGACGCGGGCGCTCAGGACGCCGAGGCCGGCGACGGCGCGAAGGCCGAGGGCGAGGCCGACGAGGCGCCCAAGGCCAAGGCCGCCGGCAAGCCGTCGTCCTGACGCGTCCTCCGTCCCCCCCGGTCCGGCCGCCCGTCCGTCGCGCGGTCGTTCGGGCGGCCGGGGGGATGCGACGCTGCCGTCCGACGCCGTGCGGCGTACCACCGAAACGGGAAGAACACGATCATTGGCTCCGCCTCGTAGCAGCGCCTCCCGACCGGGGCGCACACTCCTCGGGCTGTTCGCGGTCATGGCGGCCCTGACCGGCGTGATGTTCCTCCAGGGCAGGCCCACCCCCAAGCTGGGGCTGGACCTCGCCGGCGGGACCACCGTCACGCTCACCGCCAGGACCGAAAGCGGCGAGACACCGCCCGCCGTCCAGATGAACCAGGCCGTCAAGATCATGACGCAGCGGGTCAACGGGCTGGGCGTGTCCGACGCCGAAGTCGCCAAGCAGGGCAACCGCAACATCGTCGTCAACGTCCCCGGTGAGGGCCAGGACCGCGTCGTCCAGCTCATCGGGACCACGGCCAAGCTGCAGTTCCGGAAGGTGTTCGCCATCGCCGACGGCAGGCCGTCGCGCGGGTCGGCCTCGCCGAGCCCCTCGCCCGGCGCGAGCGGCGGCGCCGCGCCGTCCGGCAGCCCGTCGGCGAGCCCGTCGGGCAAGGCCTCGTCCTCCGGCACCCCCTCGCCGCGCGGCAAGGCGGTGTCGCAGGCGCTGGCGGCGCCGTCGCCGTCGCCGTCCGCCTCGGCGAGCGGCGGCTCCTCGCCGTCCGCCTCGCCGTCGGCGCCGCCCGCCGACCTGCCCCTCGGGCAGGACTACAGCGGCATCGACGACAAGGCGGTGATCCAGCAGTTCGAGAAGCTGGACTGCTCGGGCCCCGACAAGCGCGCCCCCGGCGCCAACGACCCCAACCGCAAATGGGTGGCCGCCTGCGACCAGGACGGCCAGGCCAAGTACATCCTCGGCCCGGTGCGGGTGGAGGGCACCCAGGTCGACGACGCCAACGCCCTGCCGCCCGACCCCCAGCAGGGCCAGAGCAGCTGGACGGTGGCGCTCAAGTTCAAGTCGCAGGGCGCCCGCCAGTTCGGCCAGGTGACCAGCGAGGCCTACCAGGCCCCGGCGGGCTCCCCGCGGCGGCAGGTCGCGATCGTGCTGGACGGCCAGGTGATCTCCGCGCCCAGCATCGACAACGGCGCCATCACCGGCGGCACCGCCAGCATCTACGGGCCGCCGGAGAGCTTCACCCAGAGCTACGCCACCGACCTGGCCAACGTGCTCAAGTACGGCGCGCTGCCGCTGGAGTTCACCCAGAGCTCCATCGACGAGGTGTCGTCCACCCTCGGCTCCGACCAGCTGCGCGGCGGACTGATCGCGGGCGCGATCGGCCTGGCGCTGGTGGTGCTGTACTGCATGCTGTACTACCGGGGCCTCGGCCTGGTGGCGGTCGGCAGCCTGCTGGTCGCCTCGGCGATCACCTACGTGTCGGTGGTGATCCTGGGCGAGAACATGGGCTTCCGCCTGTCGCTGCCGCACATCATCGGTCTGATCGTCTCCATCGGCATCACCGCCGACTCGTTCATCGTCTACTTCGAGCGGCTGCGTGACGAGCTGCGCGCCGGACGCGCGCTCAGACCGTCGGTGGAGCCCGCCTGGCGCCGGGCCCGGCGCACCATCCTGGTGGCCGACGCGGTCACGTTCCTGGCGGCCGTGGTGCTGTACTTCCTGGCCGTCGGCGGGGTCCGCGGCTTCGCGTTCGCCATGGGCCTGACCACGCTGATCGACGTGGTGGTGGTGTTCTTCTTCACCAAGCCGCTGGTGACGCTGCTGGCGCGGCGGAAGTTCTTCCACCGCGGCCATCCGCTGTCGGGTCTCGACCCCAAGCGGCTGCGCAGGACGCAGGCCGCGGCCGCGGCCCGCCCGACCGGTCAGGAGGCGTGATGCTGGGGCTGCGCGCGATCGTTTCCCGGTTCTACAGCGGCGAGGTGAGCGCCGACATCGTCGGCCGCCCCAAGCTGTGGTACTCCCTGTCCGGCCTGCTGCTGGCGCTGTCCATCGCCGGCCTGGTGGTGCAGGGGCTGAACTTCGGCGTGGAGTTCCGCGGCGGGTCGGTGTTCACCTTCAACGCCCCCGCGCATTCCATCGAGGACGTGCGCGGGGCGGTGCGGGCCGGCGGCGCCCACCAGGCCATCGTGCAGAAGGCGGGCGGCGACTGGCGGGTCACCACCGAGAGCCTCAGCTCCCACGAGGTCAACGAGGTCAAGAAGAGCATCGCCGACGATCTGGGCGTGCCCGCCGACAAGGTCAGCACGCAGGTGGTCGGAGCGTCCTGGGGCGGTGAGATCTCGCAGAAGGCCTGGCAGGCCCTCGCCGTCTTCATGGTGCTGATCATCATCTATCTCAGCCTGGCGTTCGAATGGCGGATGGCGCTGGCCGCGCTGGTGGCGCTGCTGCACGACCTGGTGATCACCGCGGGCGTCTACGCCTGGTCCGGGTTCGAGGTCACCCCGGCGACGCTGCTGGGCTTCCTGACCATCCTGGGCTACTCGCTGTACGACGCGGTGGTGGTCTTCGACATGATCAAGGAGGTCACCCGGCCGCTCGGCCCGTCCTCCAAGATCACCTACAGCCAGGCGGCGAACCACGCGCTCGCCAGCACGCTGGTCCGCTCCCTCAACACCTCGTTCGTGGCGATCCTGCCGGTGGCGGCGATCCTGTTCATCGGCACCACGCTGTTCGGCGCCGGAACGCTCAAGGACCTGTCGCTCGCCCTGTTCGTCGGCATGATCGTCGGGACCTACTCGTCGATCTGCGTCGCCACGCCGCTGCTGGTGCAGCTCAAGGAGCGCGAGCCCCGGTACCGGCAGCTGCGGGAGAACATCGCCCGGCGCGAGGCCAGCGCCAAGCGGCAGGCCAAGTCCGTCCGGCCCCGGGCCGCGGTGGCGGCGGCCGGCGGACCGTCCGGCGGGTCCGGCGAGGCCGCGCCGGACGAGGCGGCGGACGACGACGCGGAGCCAGCCGGGGACGCGCCGACGTCCGTCACGGTGCGCAAGGTCGTCCAGCAGGGGCCGCGGCGGCAGCCCAGGCGCACCACCCGCCAGCGGCGCCGCGGCGGCAAGTGACCGCCCGACCGACGTGACGATCCGAGCGACCGCCTGATCCGAGACGGCGCCCGGCGCCGCCGGGCGCGGACCGAACCGAGACCGGCCGTGCGCGGACCTCGCCGGAGGCCCGCGCACGGCCGACGCGTGAGGGGAGCACCGCCAGTGGACCTCCACAAGCTGATCCACGAACGGATCCGCGACGTGCCCGACTACCCCAAGCCGGGCGTGCTGTTCAAGGACATCACCCCGCTGCTGGCCGACCACGTGGCGTTCGCCGGCGTGGTCGACGCGATCGTCAACCACCACGGCCGCGGCACCATCGACAAGATCGTCGGCATCGAGGCGCGCGGCTTCATCCTGGCCGCCCCGGTCGCCTACCACTTCGGCGCCGGGTTCGTTCCGGTGCGGAAAAAGGGAAAGCTGCCCTCGCGGACGTACGAGGAGACCTATGATCTCGAGTACGGGACCGAGACCATCGAGGTGCACGCCGACGCCTTCGGTCCCGGAGAACGGGTTCTGATCGTCGACGACGTCCTGGCCACCGGAGGCACCGCGCGCGCGGCCGCCGAGTTGGTGAGCCGGGCCGGTGCGCAGGTCGTGGGTGTTTCGGTGCTGCTGGAACTGTCCTTCCTGCGCGGCCGCGAACGGCTCGGAGACGTGGACGTGCACGCACTGGTCACGGTCTGACCTGCCCGATCAGCTGGTCAGGTACCGGACATGGGCGGATAGACTGGCGGGAATCAGGATCCGGTGGGACGGGGCGCCGCCCGCGCGGGCGGTACCGACGGGGACGGCGTCCACTGGACCGAGGAGGCTGGGTGCCAGGTGAGGTGGTATCGACCGACGCGGTGACCGACACCGCGGTGGAGCAGGCGGCCGCGGGCCGCCCCGCGGAGGGCGCCGCCCCCCGTGCCGCCGATGTCGGGGACGCCGGGGCCCGCGACGCGGCCGCCGAGACCCGCACCGGCGAACCGGCGGGCGAGACGGGCGCCGCCGCGACGGACCAGGGCGGCGCGCCCCGCTCCGACGCGCCCGCGACCGCGCCGGAGCGGCCGCGGACGGGCGGTTCCGGCCAGGCCGGACCGCCGGGCGCCTCCCCGGAGCAGTCCGCCGCGCGCGCCGCCTCCCGCGACCAGACCGCCCAGCCGCCGTCCCGCACCGCCGCCTCCGCCCCCACCGTCCCGTCCCGGCCCTCCCCGGCCACGACTCCGCCGTCCGCCGCCCGGGTGCGCCGCAGGCTCGCCCGGCTCGGGGGGCCGCGCGGCACCGCTATGAACCCGGTACTCGAACCACTGATCAAGACGGTCCGCAACACCCATCCCAAGGCGGACCTGCGGCTGATCGAACGCGCCTACGACGTCGCCGCGCACTACCACCGCGACCAGAAGCGCAAGAGCGGCGACCCCTACATCACCCATCCCCTCGCCGTCGCCACCATCCTCGCCGAGCTCGGCATGAACACCGAGACGCTGTGCGCGGCGCTGCTGCACGACACCGTCGAGGACACCCCGTACACCCTCGAGGAGCTGCGCGCCGACTTCGGCGACGAGATCGCCGCGCTGGTGGACGGGGTGACCAAGCTCGACAAGGTCAAGTACGGCGACGCGGCCGAGGCCGAGACGGTCCGCAAGATGGTCGTGGCGATGTCCCGCGACATCCGGGTGCTGGTCATCAAGCTGGCCGACCGGCTGCACAACATGCGCACCCTGCGCTACCTGCCGCGGCACAAGCAGGAGCGCAAGGCCCGGGAGACGCTGGAGATCTTCGCGCCGCTGGCGCACCGGCTCGGCATGAACACCCTCAAGTGGGAGCTGGAGGACCTGGCGTTCGCCACCCTCTACCCCAAGCGGTTCGACGAGATCGCCCGCCTGGTGTCCGAGCGGGCCCCGCGCCGCGACGTCTACCTGCAGGAAGTGATCGAGAAGGTCTCGGCCGACCTGCGCGAGGCGCGGATCAAGGCCACGGTGACCGGCCGCCCCAAGCACTACTACTCGATCTACCAGAAGATGATCGCCCGGGACGTGAGCTTCGACGACATCTACGATCTCGTCGGCATCCGCGTCCTGGTCGACAACGTGCGCGACTGCTACGCCGCCCTCGGCTCGATCCACGCGCGATGGAACCCGGTCCCCGGCCGGTTCAAGGACTACATCGCGATGCCGAAGTTCAACATGTACCAGTCGCTGCACACCACGGTGATCGGCCCGGAGGGCAAGCCGGTCGAGCTGCAGATCCGCACGTGGGGGATGCACCGGCGGGCCGAGTACGGCGTGGCCGCGCACTGGAAGTACAAGGAGGAGACGGTCGCCGGCCGCAAGGCGAGCGACATGCAGTGGCTGCGCCAGCTGCTGGACTGGCAGAAGGAGACCGCCGACCCGGCCGAGTTCCTGGAGTCGCTGCGCTTCGACCTGTCGGTCTCGGAGGTCTTCGTCTTCACCCCCAAGGGCGACGTGATCGCCCTTCCGCAGGGCGCCACCCCGGTCGACTTCGCCTACGCCATCCACACCGAGGTGGGGCACCGCTGCATCGGCGCCCGGGTCAACGGGCGCCTGGTGCCGCTGGAGTCCACGCTCGACAACGGCGACACCGTCGAGGTGTTCACCTCCAAGTCGCCGGACGCCGGGCCCAGCCGCGACTGGCTGGGGTTCGTCAAGAGCGCCCGCGCCCGCAACAAGATCAAGCACTGGTTCTCCAAGGAGCGCCGCGACACGGCGATCGAGTCCGGCAAGGAGTCGATCGCCCGCGCCATGCGCAAGCAGAACATGCCGCTGCAGCGCATGATGTCCGGGGAGGCGCTGCTGGCGCTCGCCCGCGACATGCGGTACCCCGACGTGTCGTCGCTGTACGCGGCGGTCGGCGAGGGCCACGTGTCGGCCCAGCACGTCGTGCAGTCCCTGGTGGACGCCCTGGGCGGGGTGGAGAGCGCCGAGGAGGACCTCGCCGAGATCGCCCTGCCGACCCGCCGCAAGCGGGTGCGTCCGGCGGGCGACCCGGGCGTGGTCGTGGCGGACGACCCGGACGTGTGGGTGCGGCTGTCGCGCTGCTGCACGCCGGTGCCGGGCGACGACATCGTCGGCTTCGTGACCCGCGGCCACGGCGTGTCGGTGCACCGCACCGACTGCGTCAACGTCGCCCAGCTGCGGTCCCAGCCGGACCGGCTGATCGACGTCAAGTGGTCGCCCACCGAGGACTCGGTGTTCCTGGTCGCGATCCAGGTGGAGGCGTTGGACCGTCCGCGCCTGCTGTCGGACGTCACCCGGGTGCTGTCCGACCAGCACGTCAACATCCTGTCCGCCTCGGTCACCACCAGCCGCGACCGCGTCGCCGTCAGCCGCTTCACCTTCGAGATGGGCGACCCCAAGCACCTGGGCCACGTCCTCAAGGCGGTCCGTTCGATCGACGGCGTCTACGACGTCTACCGCATCACCAGCGGCGCCCACCGCTGACACCCCTCGTACCGCCGTCGCCGCCGCGTCGGCGCCGCCGCCCCCGCCGAGCATGGAAGAGGGCGGCCGCCGGTCGCTCCGGCGGCCGCCCTCATCGCGCGTGTCGCGCCCCGGGACGGGCGCGGGTCAAGACTTCTCCTCGGGGACGGCGTCGATGCCGGCCTCGGCGCGCTGCTGCGGCGTGATGGGGGTGGGGGCCGCGGTGAGCGGGTCGAACCCGGACGCGGCCTTCGGGAAGGCGATCACGTCGCGGATCGTCTCGGCGCCCGCCAGCAGCATGACGATGCGGTCCCAGCCGAACGCGATGCCGCCGTGCGGGGGCGGGCCGTACTTGAACGCCTCCAGCAGCCACCCGAACTTGGACTCGGCCTCCTCCTTGGACAGGCCGAGCACGTCGAACACCCGCTGCTGCATCTCCGCGCGGTGGATGCGGATCGAGCCGCCGCCGATCTCGTTGCCGTTGCACACCAGGTCGTAGGCGTCGGCCAGGGCCTCGCCCGGACGGTCCTGGAAGTCGTCGGCGAACTCGGGCTTGGGCGCGGTGAACGGGTGGTGCACCGAGGTCCAGCCGATCTGCTCGCCCTTGTCGTCGTACAGCGGCTCGAACACCGGGGCGTCCACCACCCACGCGAACGCCCAGGCCGACTCGTCGATCAGGCCGCAGCGGCGGCCGATCTCCAGCCGGGCCGCGCCCAGCAGCTCGCGGGACTCCTGCGGGCGGCCCGCGGCGAAGAAGATCGCGTCGCCGGGGGCGGCGCCGACCTTGGCGGCCAGGCCCTCCCGCTCGGCGTCCGACAGGTTCTTGGCGACCGGGCCGGTCAGCGAGCCGTCCGGCTGCACGAGCACGTACGCCAGGCCGCGGGCGCCGCGCGCCCTGGCCCAGTCCTGCCAGGCGTCCAGCTCCTTGCGGGTCTGGGACGCGCCGCCCGGCATCACCACGGCGCCCACGTACGGGGCCTGGAAGACGCGGAACGACGTGCCGGAGAAGTACTCGGTCATGTCGGTCAGCTCCTGGCCGAACCGCAGGTCCGGCTTGTCGGAGCCGTACCGCGCCATCGCCTCGGCGTAGGTGAGGTGCGGGATCGGCCGGGGGATCTCGTACCCGACGATCTCCTTCCACAGCCGGGCGACCAGGTCCTCGGCGACCTTCAGCACGTCGTCCTGGGTGACGAACGACATCTCGATGTCGATCTGGGTGAATTCCGGCTGCCGGTCGGCGCGGAAGTCCTCGTCCCGGTAGCAGCGGGCGATCTGGTAGTACCGCTCCATGCCCGCCACCATCAGCAGCTGCTTGAACAGCTGCGGCGACTGCGGCAGCGCGTACCAGTGGCCCGGCTGCAGCCGGACGGGCACGAGGAAGTCGCGGGCGCCCTCGGGGGTCGAACGGGTCAGCGTCGGCGTCTCGACGTTGACGAACCCGTGCTCGCGCATGACCTCGTGCACGATGAACGTCGCGTCCGAGCGGATCCGCATGGCGCGGGCGACGGCGTCGCGGCGGATGTCGAGGTAGCGGTACTTGAGCCGCACCTCCTCGTTGACGTTGGCCGCCCCCTCGATCGGGAACGGCAGCGGCGCCGACTCCGACAGCACCTCGATGTCGGTGGCGGCGACCTCGACCTCGCCGGTGGGCAGCTCGGGGTTCTCGTTGCCGGCCGGGCGCACCCGCACCTCGCCGGTGACCTTGACGCAGTATTCCGAGCGCAGGTCGTGCGCGGTGTCCTCTTCCCGGAAGACCACCTGGGCGATGCCGGACGCGTCGCGCAGGTCGATGAACGTGACCCCGCCGTGGTCGCGGCGGCGGGCCACCCACCCGGCCAGGGTGACCTGCTGACCGGCGTGCTCCCGGCGGAGCGTCCCCGCCTCGTGCGAGCGGATCATCGTGCGAGCCTTTCTGTCAACGTCGTGACGATCTCGGTGAGCGGTACGGCGGTCTGGTCGCCGCTTGCCAGGTCCTTCAGCTGGACGGACCCGGCGGCGATATCTCGCTCGCCGAGGATCACGGCGTACCGGGCGCCGGACCGGTCGGCGTCCTTCATGGCGCCCTTGAGCTTCTTGCCGCCGTAGGCCATGTCGGCCGCCACGCCCGCCGCGCGCAGCTCGGCGACCAGGCCGAACACGCGGCGCTCCGCCTCCTCGCCGAGGGCGACGCCGAACACCTCGCAGCGCGGCGGCGCGGCGAACTCGGCGCCCTCGGCCTCCAGCGCGAGCAGGGTGCGGTCCAGGCCGAGGCCGAACCCGATGCCCGGCAGCGGCGGGCCGCCGATGTCCTCCGACAGGCCGTCGTAGCGTCCGCCGCCGCCGATGCCCGACTGGGCGCCGAGCAGCGGGTGGTCGAACTCGTAGGTGGTGCGCGTGTAGTAGTCCAGGCCGCGCACCAGCGTGGGCGTGTCCTCCCAGGCGATGCCCAGGTCGGACAGCAGGCCGCGGACCCGGTCGTGGTGGGCCTTGCAGGCGGCGCACAGGTGGTCGGACACCAGCGGCGCGTCGGCCAGCCGGGCGCGGACCTCGGGGCGCTTGTCGTCCAGCACCCGCAGCGGGTTGATCTCGACGCGGGTGCGGGTGGCCTCGTCCAGGTCGAGGCCGCGCAGGAACTCCTGGAGGCGGGCGCGGTAGGCGGGGCGGCACTCGCGGCAGCCCAGCGAGTTGAGCAGCAGCCGCACCCGCGTCAGGCCCAGCGAGCGGTACCAGTTCCAGGCGATCGCGATGGTCTCGGCGTCGACCTGCGGGTCCTCGCTGCCGATGGCCTCCAGGTCCAGCTGGTAGAACTGCCGGTAGCGGCCCTGCTGGGGCCGTTCGGCGCGGAACGCCGGGCCGGTCGTCCACACCTTGACCGGCAGGCCGCCGCGCTTGTGCAGGCCGTGCTCCAGGACGGCGCGCAGCACCCCGGCGGTGAACTCCGGGCGCAGCGTCAGCGACCGCCCGCCGCGGTCGGTGAAGGTGTACATCTCCTTGCTGACCACGTCGGTGGACTCGCCGACGCCGCGCCGGAACAGGTTGGTGTCCTCGAAGACCGCCAGCTCCAGGTAGCCGTATCCGGCCAGCCGCGCCTGCTCGGCGAACCGCTGCCGGACGGCCTGCAGCAGGTCCGCGCGCGGCGGGACGTATTCACTGACCCCCTTGGGGGCCTGGAAGCTCGAACTCATGATCCTTATTCGGGTGTCACATCCCCGTGCGGGGACCGTCGGCGGGGGCCCCGCTCGGGGCCGAGAGGCCTGCCAGGAACGGGTTGGTCGCGCGCTCGCGGCCGATGGTGGTCTGCGGGCCGTGGCCGGGCAGGACGGCGGTGTCGTCGGGCAGCGGCAGGCACACCCGCGCCAGGCTGTCGAGGATCTGCTCGTAGGAGCCGCCCGGCAGGTCGGTGCGCCCGATCGACCCGGCGAACAGCAGGTCGCCGGTGAACAGCACGTCGGGGCGGTCGTCCGCGGCGGGCGTCCGGAACGTCACCGATCCGGGGGTGTGGCCCGGCGCGTGGTTCACGGTGATGCGCAGCCCGGCCAGTTCGATCACGGCGCCGTCGGTCAGCTCCCGCACGTCGTCGGGCTCGGACAGCGTCAGCCCGCCGAACAGCTCCTGCCCGGGCCCGAGGCCCAGCCCCTTGGCGGGGTCGGTGAGCAGGTCGCGGTCGTCGGGATGGATGTAGGCGGGCACGTCCTTGGCGCCGCACACCGGCGCCACCGACCAGACGTGGTCGATATGGCCGTGCGTGAGCAGGACGGCGACCGGCTTGAGCCGGTGCTCGCGCAGCAGCTCGTCGATGCCGGCCTCGGCGTCCTGGCCGGGATCGACGATCACGCACTCCTCGCCCGCGGCGGGCGCCACGACGTAGCAGTTCGCGGCGAACGATCCTGCGGGGAACCCGGCGACGAGCACGGTCGTCCTTCCCTTCGAGCTGTGCTGCGGGCCTCGCCTGGCCGGCGGGGCCGTTCCCGGCCGCCCGTCGGCGCAGGCGGCGGCGTTTCGAGGGTACCGGCGCGGCCAGGGGCATCGCGAACGAGATCCGCCATCGCCGTGTCGCTTCCCCCGGTGGACGCGGGGCGCGGACGCGGTCGAGGCCCGGCGGGGACCGTGGTCGAGGCGCGGCTGGGACGCCGACGTCGGGCGCGGGCGGCTTGACCATACACGGGCCGTATGCCGGTACCGCTACTATGCGCTGCACGTTCACCTGATCACTTGTTCGGCCCGGCGCGCGTCAGGGGTCGGGCAGACGGTTCGACGCAACGGATCCGCATCACCGGGAGGGCAGGCACGTGGCGGGGAAGGACCGCAAGAAGCAGCTCGCGCGGCAGCGCTACGAGCGGCAGCAGCAGCGCCGAAGGGCCCAGGAGGCCCGGGCCCGTCGCGTGAAGATCATCGGTTCGGTGCTCGCGGTGGCCGTCGTCGCGGGGGGCGTGACGGGCGTCGTGGCGCTGGTGGGCGGCGACGACGACTCCAAGGCGGACGCCGCGGCCAGTCCCCAGGCGTCGCCCAGCGCGCAGGCGAGCTCGGCCAAGCCGGGCGAGTGCGCCTACAACGACACGGGCGACGCGGCCAAGGACGTCGGCAAGCCGCCCGCCAAGCCCGCGTACGACAAGGCCGTCAAGGCGACCCTGAAGACCAACCAGGGCGAGGTGGAGCTGGAGCTGGACGGCAAGAAGGCTCCCTGCACCGTCAACTCCTTCGCCTACCTGGCCAAGAAGGACTACTTCGACAAGACCGAATGCCACCGCCTCACCAGCGGCGGCCTGAGCGTCCTGCAGTGCGGCGACCCCAAGGGGGACGGCACGGGCGGGCCGGGCTACCAGTTCGCCGACGAGAACACCCAGGGCGCCGAGTACGACAAGGGCACCCTGGCGATGGCCAACTCCGGCCCGGACACCAACGGCAGCCAGTTCTTCATGGTGTACGCCGACTCCCAGCTGCCGCCGAACTACTCGGTGTTCGGCAAGATCACTTCGGGCATGGACGTGCTCGAGAAGATCGCCAAGGGCGGGTCCGAGCCGGAGGGCGACGGTAAGCCCAAGACAAAGGTGACGATCCAGGACGTCTCGATCGCCAAGAAATAGGCGAACGGGATACTAAGGTGTGGAGGGTCCGGTGAGTGTGAGCACGATCGGACCGTGATTCAGGAGGCAAGGGTGTCCAGCGCGACCGATCCCTGGGGCCGGGTGGACGAGGACGGCACCGTCTATGTGCGGACCGCGGAGGGCGAGCGGGTCGTCGGCTCGTGGCAGGCCGGCGCCCCGGAGGAGGCCCTGGCCTACTTCCGGCGCAAGTACGACGCTCTGGCCACCGAGGTGAGCCTGCTGGAGCAGCGGTTGCGCACCACCGACCTGCAGCCGGGCCAGGCCCAGCAGGGCATCCAGCGGCTGCGCGAGGCGGTGAGCGAGGCGCACGCGGTCGGCGACCTGGACGCGCTGATGCGCCGCCTGGACGCGCTGGAGGAGGAGGTGGGCCGGCGCCGCGAGGAGGTCCGCGCGGCGCGCGAGCAGGCCCGCCAGGAGGCCCGCCTGGTCAAGGAGCGGATCGTCGCCGAGGCCGAGCGGATCGCCGCCGAGGAGACGCACTGGAAGAACGGCGGCGAGCGGCTGCGGCAGCTGGTGGAGGAGTGGAAGGCGGCCGAGCGGATCGACCGCCCCACCGAGACCGCGCTGTGGAAGCGGCTGTCGGCGGCGCGCAACGCCTTCACCAAGCGCCGCAAGGCCTACTTCGCCTCGCTGGACGACCAGCGCGAGGAGGCCCGCCGGGAGAAGGAGCGGCTGGTCGCCGAGGCCGAGGCGATGAGCGACTCCACCGACTGGAGCGAGACCGCCGCCGCCTACCGCGACCTGATGCGCCGGTGGAAGATGGCGGGGCGGGCGGCCCGGGACGTGGAGGAGCAGCTGTGGGCCCGGTTCAAGGCGGCCCAGGACGTGTTCTTCCAGGCCCGCAACGCCGCGTTTGCCGAGCGGGACGCCGAGCTGCGGGTCAACGCCGAGGAGAAGGAGAAGCTGCTGGCCGAGGCCGAGCGGCTGCTGCCCGTCACCGACGTGCGGTCGGCGCGGCAGGCGCTGCGCTCGATCCAGGAGCGCTGGGAGGCGATCGGCCCCGTGCCGCGCGACCAGCGCGACCGCCTGGAGGGGCGGCTGCGCAAGGTCGAGGAGGCGGTGCGCGGCGCCGAGGAGGCCGAGTGGCGGCGCACCAACCCCGAGGCGCGGGCCCGCGCCGAGGCGACGGTGGCGCAGCTGCGCAGCTCCATCGACCAGCTGGAGAAGCGGCTGGCCGAGGCCCGCGACGCCGGCCGGGACAAGGACGCCAAGGAGGCCGAGGAGGCCCTGACGGCCCGCCGCGCCTGGCTGGCGGAGGCCGAACGGACCCTGGCGGAGTTCTCCCGCTGACGCGCCCCGTCGCGCGGCGGCCCGGTGGGACCGCGCCGCCGCGCGACGGAGGGCTCACGCCGACGCGCTCACACTCGCGCGGTCACGCTCATGCCGAGGCGCCGCGCTCGGCCAGCATCCGGTTCATCAGGGCGATCTCCGACTGCTGCCCGTCCACCATGGTGCGGGCCAGGCGGCGCACCTCGGGGCGGTCGGTGCGGGCCAGCACGGCGCGGGCCATGTCCACGCCCCCGCGGTGGTGCGCGATCATCAACCGCAGGTAGCGGATCTCGGCGTCGCGCCCGGACGCCCGCTCCAGCTCCCGCAGCCGCGTGCGCGTCGCCATGCCCGGCATGACGGCTCCGTCCGCGCCCGAGCCGGGAGCGTGCGCGCCGCCGTGATGCCCGGACATCCAGCGCATCCGGCCCCCCGGGTCGGTCTTGGGCAGGCCCCAGTCGTCCAGCCAGGCGGTCATCATGCCGATCTGCGCCTGCTGGGCGGTGATGATGTCGTACGCCAGCAGCCGCACCGGCTCGTCGCGGGTGCGCTCGCGGACGATGAACGACATCCGCACGGCCTGGGCGTGGTGCGCGCTCATGTCGCGCGCGAACCCGGCCTCCGGCGAATCGGTGCCGGGTTCGCCGGACCGCTTCGCCGCCAGGACCGTCAGGACCGCGGCCGCCAGCAGCACCAGCGCCGCCAGCGCGACGGCGGCGCGCCGCACGCCCGTCCTCCCACGTGGGCCGTCCTCCCGCTCCGGACGGGGAGGGGAGACGGCCGTGCCCGTCTCGGCGCCGCTCACGGCGTGTCCTTCGCGCCGTCGCAGGCCGCCCCGGGCTCGGGCGTCTGCGGTCCCTTGACGTAGGCGCGCAGGAACGCGTCGATCCGCGCGTCGGAGGCGTCCTGCAGCATCAGCTGCCGGCCCCACGCCGTCAAGGCGATCGGGGCGTCCTGGCCCGGGTAAGGGCTCAGCATCGTGTAGTCGGTGCCGTCCACCTTGTCCTTGAGCCGGTCGAGCTGGTCGCCGGCCAGGCCGGGACGGTAGGTGACCCAGACGGCGCCGTGCTCCAGGGAGTGCACGGCGTTCTCGTCGCGCAGCGGCCGGTCGTAGACGCGTCCGTCGCAGTTCTGCCAGACGGGGTCGTGGGCCCCGCCCATGGGCGGGGCGGTGTCGTACTCCACCGCGCCGGTGGTGTGCTCGCGGCTGAGGCCCTCCTTCTCCACGACGCCGGAGATCGCCGCCTCGGCGGCGGACGGTCCCCGCGTCTGCAGGAAGGCGAACGCGATCGCCACGGCCGAGACGACGCCGATCACCGTGAAGAAGACGATGCCTCCCCACGGGACCTCCCGCTTGATGAGTGCGTTCTTGCGGTTGCGCGCCCGGGAGGACCGGCCGCGGTTCTGCAGGTTCTTGTGCCGTTGCTGGTTGCGAGCCCGCGTGCGGGCGCTCTTGGACATGCGTTCTCTCCAAGCAAGCTGAGATGAGGCAGGGGAAAACGGCGCTATGGCCGTACGTGGGCAGGGCGGTACGGAAGACAGGGGGCTGCCCTGACCTTCCGAGGCCGCCGGCCTGTCACAGCCTCAGAACCTGGAGAGAAGCCAACGAAGGCGTCAGAGGCGGGCCGGTCGCCGAAGGGACGAGGACCCGGGGCGCGCGGTCCGCCCGCAGCGCGCGGCGGCGGCGTCGGCCCACGGCCAGCGCGATCGCCAGAAGGCTGATCAGAACGGCGAGGCACAGGCACGCGTGGGCGGGGCCCAGCGGGGGCAGATCGACCGGCGCCTTCGACGTCGTCGCCGAGGACGCCGCCTCCGGGTGGAGGGCGTGCGCCTTCGGCGGGAGGTCGGCGGCGATCACGTCGGCGACGGCGGACGGCACCGACACGGCGTGCTGGGTGCACACCCGCAGCGGCGCGCCGTGGCCCAGCCCGTAGCTGGAGACGAGCCCGGCCACCAGGAACAGCGCCACCAGCAGGCAGGCCGGCCCGCGGCGCGGCTGCGGGGCGGCCGCCGTACGGGTCACCGATTCACCTCCGGGCGATGCCGACGCGACCGACGCGGCGGCGGATCGGCGCTATCGGTGCGCCCCGGCGCGATCCGCCTGACCAAGCGGTCAACGCGGAGCCCCGGCGCCGAGTTCCCGGGACACCGCACCGGATCGGTCCAAACCGAACGCCACCGTCATTCCGGACGGGCGGAGGAGGCGGCCCGCGGGCGCCCCGGGCCCGCCGGACCGAAGCCGGAGATGTCGGCGCGGCGAGATAGTGTCGGAGGGTGAGCAGGGCGCGACCGGACCAGCCGGAAGGGCTTTTCGACGATCCGCTGGAGGAGATCACCGGCGACCGCGGCGCGGGCCGCGGCACAGGACGCGGCACGGGGGGACCGGCGGGACCGGGCGGCGCCGGCCCCGTCGACGGCAGGGAGCCGCTGGCCGTCCGGATGCGCCCGCGCGGCCTGGACGAGGTCGTCGGGCAGGCGCACCTGCTGGGCCCCGGGACCCCCATCCGCCAGCTCGTCGACCGCGACCAGCCCATGTCGCTGGTGCTGTGGGGGCCGCCCGGCACCGGCAAGACCACCCTGGCCACCGTGGTCAGCCGGGTCACCCGGCGCCGCTTCGTGGAGATCTCCGCGGTGACCGACGGCGTCAAGCGGGTCCGCGCCGAGATCGACCTGGCCCGCCGCGAGCTCGGCATGACCGGGCGGCAGACCGTGCTGTTCGTCGACGAGGTGCACCGCTTCAACAAGGCCCAGCAGGACGCGCTGCTGCCCGCCGTGGAGAACCGCTGGGTGTCGTTCATCGGCGCGACCACCGAGAACCCGTTCTTCTCGGTGATCAGCCCGCTGCTGTCGCGCTCGCTGCTGCTCACCCTGGAGCCGCTCGGCGAGGACGAGCTGCGCGAGGTGGTCCGGCGGGCGCTGGTCGACGAACGCGGCCTGGCCGGGACGGTGGAGCTGCAGGACGCCGCCGAGGACCACCTCATCCGCCTGGCCGGCGGCGACGCCCGGCGCGCCCTGACCTACCTGGAGGCGGCCGCCCTGGTCGCGGACGGCGGGACGATCACCGTCGAGGTGCTGGAGAAGGCGGTCGACCGGGCCGCGGTGCGCTACGACCGCGAGGGCGACCAGCACTACGACGTCGTCAGCGCGTTCATCAAGAGCATCCGCGGCAGCGACGTCGACGCGGCCCTGCACTACCTGGCCCGCATGCTGGAGGCGGGGGAGGACCCTCGGTTCATCGCCCGGCGGCTCATCGTGCACGCCAGCGAGGACGTGGGCATGGCCGACCCCACCGCGCTGCAGACCGCCGTCGCCGCCGCGCAGGCCGTGGAGTTCGTCGGGCTGCCCGAGGCCCGCATCAACCTGGCCCAGGCCGTGATCCACCTGGCCGTCGCGCCCAAGTCCAACGCCGTGATCACCGCGGTGGACGAGGCGATCGGCGACGTCCGCCGCGGCCTGGTCGGCCCCGTGCCCGCCCACCTGCGCGACGCGCACTACAAGGGCGCGGCCAAGATCGGCCACGGCGCGGGCTACAAGTACGCCCACGACTACCCCGGCGGCGTGGTGCGCCAGCAGTACGCCCCGGACGCGGTGAACGGACGCGAGTACTACCGCCCGACCCGGTACGGCGCCGAGGCCCGCTTCTCGGAGATCGTCGAGCGCATCCGCTCCGTCCTGCGCGGCCGTCCCCGCGACACCCCGGCCGAGCCCCGCTGACCCCGCGCGGGCGGCCCGCCGACACCGTCCGCGCGATCTGGAAAATCATTCGGGCGCCGCGGGGGTCGGCCCGATAACCTGCCGATGTGACACCCCGGTCACCGGGGGAACGAGGGCGGCGCCGCCCGCGGGGGACGACGGCGCGACGCGTGTCCGAGCGGCCGCGCGCACGCGTCTCCCGGACCGGCGCCCACGGTAAGGTCAGTCAGACCGGACCAGCCAGCCCGAAAGACACAGCGAACGGAAGTCCTGATGCTCACAGGTGGACAGCTCGCGGGCCTCATCGTGGCCGTGTTCTGGGCCGTGCTCGTGTCCTTCCTCGCCTACACGCTGCTGCGGCTCGCCCGGCTGCTGCGCGAGGCCGGCGACCTGGTCGCCGACATCGCCGACCGGGCCGGCCCCCTCATGGAGGACATGTCCCGCACGGTGCGCCGCGCCAACGAGCAGCTCGGCCGCACCGACGCGATCACCAAGCAGGTCGCGGGCGTCACCCAGAACGTCTCGGCGGTCACCACCGTGATGACCTCTGTGGTGGGCGGCCCGCTGGTGAAGGCGGCGGCGTTCTCCTACGGGGTCCGCAAGGCCCTGGCCGGCCGCTCCGACGGAGGACGGGGATCGGGACGGTCCGAGCTGCCGCCCGGCCCCGCCCGCAACGGCGCCAGGAGCAGGGGGCGCGGGCGATGAAAAGGCTGTTCTGGCTCTCGGTCGGCGCGGGCGCCGGCATCTACGTCAGCCACCGGGTCCGGCGCCGGGTCGAGCGGCTGGCGCGCACCTGGTCGCCCGAGGGCGTGGCGTCCCGCGCGATCACCGCGGGACACGACATGGGGGATCGGTTGAGGCATTTCGCCGACGACGTCCGTAGAGAGATGCGGAACCGTGAGGCGGAACTGCGGGAGGCCGTACGGATCGACACCGTGCCGATCGACACCCCAGAAGCGGACCCGGCCCCGCGGCGCCGGGTGCTCAAGGCGCGTTACACGATCATCGACGACGACAAGGATGGCCACTGATCATGGAGTCGGCAGAAGTCGCACGCCGCTTCCTCGCGTTCTTCGAACGGCGCGGGCACACCGTGGTGCCCTCGGCCAGCCTGGTCGCCGAGGACCCGACCCTGCTGCTGGTGAACGCCGGCATGGTCCCGTTCAAGCCGTACTTCCTCGGACAGCGCACCCCGCCCGCGCAGCGGATGACCAGCGTCCAGAAGTGCGTGCGCACCCCGGACATCGACGAGGTCGGCAAGACCACGAGGCACGCCACCTTCTTCCAGATGCTGGGGAACTTCTCCATCGGCGACTACTTCAAGGAGGGGGCGATCCCCTACGCGTGGGAGCTGCTGACCACGCCGCAGTCCGACGGCGGGTTCGGGTTCCCCGAGGACAAGCTGTGGGTCACCGTCTACGAGGACGATGACGAGGCCGCCGACATCTGGCACACCAAGGTCGGCATCCCGCTGGAGCGCATCCAGCGGCGCGGCCTGGCCGACAACTACTGGCACATGGGCGTGCCCGGGCCCGGCGGCCCCTGCTCGGAGATCTACTACGACCGCGGCCCCGAGTACGGCCGCGAGGGCGGCCCGGTCGCCGACGAGGACCGCTACCTCGAGGTCTGGAACCTCGTGTTCATGCAGTCCCAGCTGTCGGCGGTGCGCAGCAAGGTCGACTTCGACGTCGAGGGCGACCTGCCCGCCAAGAACATTGACACCGGCATGGGCCTGGAGCGCATGGCGGCGATCCTGCAGGGCGTCGACAACATCTACGAGACCGACACCCTGCGCCGGATCCTGGACCGCGCCGCCGAGCTGACCGGCGCCGTGTACGGCCGCGACGCCCGCGCCGACGTGTCCCTGCGAGTGGTCGCCGACCACGTGCGCAGCGGCACCATGATGGTCGCCGACGGCATCCGCCCCGGCAACGAGGGCCGCGGCTACGTGCTGCGCCGCATCCTGCGGCGCTCGATCCGCAACCTGCGGCTGCTGGGCGGGCAGGACGCCGGGCTGATGCACGAGCTGACCGCCGTGGCGATCGCCACGATGGGCGAGCAGTACCCCGAGCTGGTCAACGACGCCGCCACCATCCACACCGTGATCGACGCCGAGGAGGAGTCGTTCCTGGCGACCCTGCGCACCGGCACCGCGATCTTCGACACGGCGGTGCAGGAGACCCGGCGGGCGGGCGGCACCACGCTGCCGGGCGAGCAGGCGTTCAAGCTGCACGACACCTACGGCTTCCCCATCGACCTGACCCTGGAGATGGCCGCCGAGCAGGGCCTCACCGTCGACGAGGAGGGCTTCCGGCGGCTGATGGCCGAGCAGCGGGAGCGGGCCAAGCGCGACGCGGCCGCGAAGAAGACCGGCAACCTGGACGTGTCGGTGCTGGACGAGCTGCTCACCGGCGCGGGCGGCCGGGTCGACTTCGTCGGCTACGAGCACGTCACCGGCGAGGCCCGCCTGGTCGGCCTGCTGGTCAACGGCGCGTCCGTGCAGGCCGCGGGCGAGGGCGCCGAGGTCGAGGCGGTGCTCGACCGCACCCCGTTCTACGCCGAGGGCGGCGGCCAGCTCGCCGACCAGGGCGTGATCCGGCTGGGCGGCGGCGCGGTGATCGAGGTGCGCGACGTGCAGTCGCCGCTGGCCGGGCTGATCGTGCACCGCGGCGTGGTGCGCAATGGCGAGGCCCAGGTCGGCGACTCCGCCTACGCCGAGATCGACGTGGAGCGGCGGCGGGCGATCTCCCGGTCGCACTCGGCCACCCACATGGTGCACGCCGGGTTCCGCCGGGCCCTCGGCGAGTCGGCCGCGCAGGCCGGCTCGGAGAACTCCCCGGGCCGGTTCCGGTTCGACTTCACCGCCGCCGGCGCCGTGCCGCCCAGCGTGCTGCGCGACGTCGAGGAAGAGGTCAACGCCGTCCTGGCCGACGACCTGGACGTGCGGGCCTTCCACACCTCCCTGGACGAGGCGCGGGCCATGGGCGCGCTGGCGCTGTTCGGCGAGAAGTACGGCGACGAGGTCCGCGTCGTGGAGATCGGCGACTACTCGCGGGAGCTGTGCGGCGGGACCCACGTGCACCGGTCCGGCCAGCTCGGCCTCGTCAAGATCCTCGGCGAGTCGTCCATCGGCGCCGGGGTGCGCCGCGTGGAGGCGCTCGTCGGCATCGACGCCTTCCGCTACCTGGCCCGCGAGAGCGTCCTGGTCGCGCAGCTGGCCGAGCAGATGAAGGCGCGCAAGGAGGAGCTGCCCGAGCGGATCTCCGGCGTGGTGGCGCGGCTGCGGGAGGCCGAGAAGGAGCTGGAGCGGCTGCGCTCGGCGCAGGTGCTGGCGGTCGCGGGCTCGCTCGCCGACGGCGCCAAGGACGTGGGCGGCGTGGCGTTCGTCGGGCACCGCGCGCCCGACGGCACCGGCGCCGACGACCTGCGCCGGCTCGCGGTGGACGTGCGCGGCCGGCTGGCCGCCCGGCCCGCCGTCGTCATGATCACGGGCGTGCCCAAGGACCGGCCCGTCGTGGTCGTCGCGGTCACCGAGGGCGCCCGCGAGCGCGGGCTGAAGGCGGGCGCGCTGGTCGGCGTGGCCGCCAAGGCCCTCGGCGGCGGCGGAGGCGGCAAGGACGACCTCGCCCAGGGCGGCGGCTCCAACGCCGGCGCGGTCGGCGAGGCCATGGCCGCCGTGGAACGGGCCGTGGGAGCCGCGTGAGCCCCATGGTCGCGCGGACGTACGGCAGGGGCGGGCACCGCGCCCGCGGCGGGCGCCCGACCGGACGCCGGTCCCGGGGGCGCCGCGCCCGGCGGAGCGGAGCCCGGCCATGAGGCAGGGCGTGCGGCTCGGGGTCGACGTGGGCACCGTCCGCATCGGGGTGGCCCGCAGCGACCCCGCCGGCATCCTGGCCTCGCCTCTGGAGACGGTGCGGCGCGGCAAGGGCGACCTGGACCGCCTGGCCGCGCTCGCCGAGGAGGTCGAGGCCATCGAAGTGATCGTGGGCCTGCCCACGTCGCTGTCGGGGCGCGAGGGGCCCGCCGCCGAGGCGGCCCGGCGGTTCGCCGCCGAGCTCGCCGGGCGGCTGGCGCCCCGCGTCGTCCGGCTCTGCGACGAGCGGCTCACCACCGTCACGGCGGAGAACGGCCTGCGCGCCGGGGGAGTGCGCGGCCGGGCGCGCCGTCAGGTCGTCGATCAGACGGCCGCGGCGGTTCTGTTGCAATCGGCCCTGGATGGGGAAAGGTTGACGGGGAGCCCCCCAGGCGAGATCGTCCGGGGAGGCTCATGAGCGACTTGGATCTGTTCTCGGACCCCTACGGCGAACGGCCCTACGGGCACTCGGGCTACGACGATTCGGGCCGCGACGGGCGGCAGGGACCGCCCCCCAGCCGCCGCGACCGGCGCAACGCGCGCAAGCGGCAGCGCCGCAAGCGCCGCAACGGCCGCGCCGCCGTGCTGTTCGCGCTGGCGTTCCTGGTGGCGGTGGTGGGCACCGGCGGCGTGCTCGGTCTGGCCTGGCTGGACCACCGGCTGCATCCGCCGGACTACGAGGGCCAGGGCACCGGCAGTGTCACGGTCCAGATCAAGGAGGGCGACAGCGGCGCGGTCATCGGCGCCACCCTGGAAGAGCACGGCGTGGTCAAGAGCAGCCGCGCGTTCGTGAAGGCGTACGGCAGGGAGCCGCGGGCCTCCAGCATCCAGCCGGGCTTCTACCAGATGCGCAAGCGGATGTCGTCGGCCGCGGCGATGGCGCTGCTGCTCGACCCCAAGTCGCGGGCGAGCAACCAGATCACCATCCCCGAGGGGCTGCGCGTCAGCCAGGTCGTCCAGCGCCTGGCCCGCAAGACCGGCATCCCCGAGAGCGAGTTCACCAAGGTGGTGCGGAACCCGAAAGGCCTCGGCCTGCCGCCGTACGCCAAGGGCAAGGTCGAGGGCTACCTGTTCCCGGGCCGCTACGACCTGGACCCGAACGGCTCGGCCGAGGAGATCCTCAAGCAGATGGTGGACCGCTTCAAGCAGACCGCCGACCGGATGGAGCTGGAGGAGCGGGCCCGGCGCGCCCGCATGAACCCCGGCTCGGTGATCACCATGGCCAGCCTCATCCAGGCCGAGAGCGGCCGCCCGTCCGACATGCCGAAGATCTCCCGGGTGATCTACAACCGGCTGCGGCACAAGCCCGAGCCGATGTTCCTCAAGTTCGACAGCACCACGCTGTACGGGCTGAACAAGTTCGGCTACGTCGCCAGCAACGAGGACATCCGCTCGCAGAACCCGTACAACACCTACCAGCATCCGGGACTGCCGCCGGGCGCGATCTCCAATCCGGGGGAGTCCGCCATCGAGGCGGTGTTCGAGCCCGAGCCGGGCGACTGGCTGTTCTTCGTCACCACCGACCCCAAGAACCGCATCACCGAGTACGCCGAGACCGAGGCCGAGTTCAACCGGCTGCGGGCCAAGCTGAACGCGTACCTGGCCAGGAACGGGGGCAACTAGTGCCGCACGCCGCGGTCGCCGGCTCCCCCATCGCGCACTCGCTCTCCCCGGTGCTGCACCGGGCCGCGTACGCCGCGATGGGGCTGGAGGACTGGACGTACGAGGCGTTCGAGTGCGCCGAGGAGGGCCTGCCCGCCCTCCTCGGCGGGCTCGGCCCCGACTGGGCCGGGCTGTCGCTGACCATGCCGCTCAAGCGCGCGGCGCTGACGCTGGCGGACACGGTGTCGGACCTGGCCGCCGCCGTGGGCGCCGCCAACACCCTCGTGCTGCGGGACGGCCGCCGCCACGCCGACAACACCGACGTGCACGGCATCGTCGCCGCGCTCGCCGAGAACGGCCTGGACCGGGCCAAGTCGGTGCTGGTGCTGGGCGGCGGCGCGACGGCCGCGTCGGCCCTGGCCGCGCTGGCGCGGCTCGGCGCGGCCGAGGCGCGGCTCGCGGCGCGCCGTCCGGAACGCGCCCGGGACGCCGTCGAGGTCGGACGCCGGTTCGGCCTGGCCGTCGAGGCGGCCTCCCTCGGCGACCTGCCCGCCCTGCTGGACGTCGACCTGGTGGTCTCCACGCTGCCCGCGGGCGCCGCGGACCCCTACGCCGAGCAGGTGGCCGCCTCGGGCGCGGCCGTGTTCGACGTGGTGTACGGGCAGCCGTCCGCGCTCGTCGGGACGGTCGAACGCGCGGGCGGCCGGGCCGTCGACGGCTTCCCGATGCTGCTCCACCAGGCCGTGCGGCAGGTCGCCCTGATGACCGGACGCGACGACGTGCCGGTCGAGGCGATGCGCGCCGCCGGGACCGCCGAGCTGGCGCGGCGGGCCCGGGCCTCCGGCGGCGCCTGACCCCCTCGGGGCGTCACTGAGCGCTCGGCGGCGACTGCGCGGCCTGCTGCCCCGGCGCGGTGAGCGCCGCGGACGACGAGCGGCGCCGTTTGGCCGCCTCGTGCGCCGTGGTCATCACCATCGGCAGGATGACGCTGAGCCAGAAGTCCTTCCAGTCCCAGGTGCCGGTGGCCACGCCGGCCAGGCTCCCCACCGCCACCAGGACCAGCAGCAGCCGGCTCCAGTTGCGGAGCAGGAACGGCGTCACCCGGACCCGCAGCCCCCGCGCGGGCAGCAGGGCGGTCAGGGGGCGGTCGCGGGCGTGCCCGCGCTGCACCACGGCCGCGTCGGGCAGCCAGTGCAGCACGTCCCTGGACGCCGCCAGCGGCATGCGGCGCAGATCCGTCAGCGCCTCCAGACGCCACCACAGCGTCCACAGCGAGGTCCGGCCGCTGCCGGGATAGCCGATCCACCGGGGCGTGGCCACCTCGCCGCGCACCAACGTCTGGAACGCGCGGCCGACCACGGCGCCGGGGACGCCCCGCGGATCCCGCAGCAGCGCCGAGACGGCGACCGGCAGGCCGTAGTGCCACAGCGCCAGCCGCCACACCGGCCGCGTGCCCGGCCCGCCGGGCGTCACGTCATAGGTCTCGATCCAGGTGTGCGAGTCCTCGGTGTCCAGGTTGGCGCGCAGCCAGTCGTAGGCGGCCAGCAACCGCTCGTCGTCGCGCAACGCGCGCGCCTCGGCCAAGGTCAGCAGAGCGAACGCTGTGTGCGTGACGGTCGGGGCCGCAGCGCGCGTCGGCCCCCAGGCGGGCCGTTTGCTCGTGCGGTCGGACGTGAGCCACTCCACGCCCCGCTCGACCGCGGGATGGTACGGGTTGAGCTGTGTGAGCGCGCGCAGCGCCAGGCAGGTCAGCCACACCCGCGACGGGCACCCGTACAGCGACCCCCAGCCGCCGTCCGGGTTCTGGTTGCGCAGCAGCCACTCGTAAGCGCGGCGGATGTCGGGTGCGTCGTCGCGCAGTCCGCAGCGTGCGCGCGCCAGGAACCGCGCGATCCACGCGGTCGCCTCGACGACGGGCATTCCCAGACTGGTCCTGGTGGCCCAGCCGCCGTCCTTGAGGCGGTCGGCGGAGGCGGCCTGCCGCTCGGCCAGGAAGGCCAGCCCCTCGTCGAAATGCTCGAACGGCCGTCCCGTCTCCGTGAACGCCATCAGGGCGACCGCGGTGGCGGTCGCGCCCGGGTCGGGACGGGTCAGGTCGTGGTACCAGCCCCCGACGTCGCCGGAGGGGACGTAGGTGTCGCGCAGGACGTCGAGCGACTCGTCGAGCCGGGTCTGGAGCACGGCCATGTCGATGCTGGGGGAGGCGCTGGTGGGAGGCACTGTCGTCACGTTAGGTCTGGCTTTGTCAACACGACCGTCATCTCTTGTTTATGTGCCCGTTAGGGCACGCTTCTGCACCCGGAAATGACGGCCACTATCCGCCCTCTCGGACAGGTAGATGTGCCGTATCAGCCCGCACGCCGGAGGGCAGGCTCTGTGACGCCCCACTTCATGACCCCCAGGAGGCGTCGTGGCCGAACCCGCGATGCGCACCGCACCCGAGGCGGACTGCGTCTTCTGTCCGCCGCTGAGATTCCGTTTCAACGCCATGGCCGACCTCCCCCGGGAGGGGAGCGTTCTGGCGGAGGACGACGTATTCCTGCTCATGCCCGACTTGGCGCCCCTCGCCGACGGGCATCTGCTTTTGGTGACGACCGCCCATTACCAATGCGCGGGGGCGTTCGATGCGGCGCTGTGGGGACGCGCGCTGCTATGGCGGCAGCGCGTCTCCCAGCTCTACGCCGCCGCTTACGGAACCGCGGACGTCCTCGTCTTGGAGCACGGGCCGGGCAGCGCCCAAGGCGGCGGCGCGTGCATCGACCACGCCCACTGGCACCTGCTGCCGACCGCGGCGAGCGTACGGGCCGTCCTGGAAAAGCAGGGCCCGGCCGGCAGGCCCGCGACACACCGTGCGCTCCGGGCGTGCTTCCGTGCGCGTCGGTCCTACCTGCTGGTCGACGAACGCAACGAACCGGTGATGTACCCGGGCGACGGCGCCCCGCGTCAGTACCTGCGCTGGGCCGCCGCCGTGGCCCTCAGCCGCCGCCGCGGCACCTCACCGGGCGTTTGGCGCTGGCAGGAGATGTTCGGTCTGCCGGAGAGCAAAGCCCGCTTCCTGCGCACGCTCGACGCCATGCGCAAGGCCGCCGCGGCGACCAGGCCGCCCGTTCCGGAGGGCGGCGGGCGGGGTCACCGGATGCCCGGCAGGCGCTCGCCGCACCGCGACGACAGCCACCAGTAGAGCTCCCCGGCCGCCAGCCGGTCGCCGAACCCTGTGCGCCGCACCCCCGGGCCGTACCCCGTCGCGTACTCCACGAGCACCTGCCCGCGCCGGTAGGCCACCACGTCCTCCAGCGAGGTCGGACCGTGGCGCAGCAGCCACAGCGGCCGTCCCCCGACCCTGCGGTCCAGCGCCGGGAGCATCTCCCGCACCTCGGCGGGCGTCGACGGCACCGGCAGGCCGAGCAGCCGCGCCAGCGTCGGCACTTCCGTGATCACCACGTCGACGGAGCCGAGCACCGGCGCCGCCTCCGCGGCGGGCAGCCTGCGGTCGATGTCGTGCGGCACGAGGTCGAACGCCACCAGCGTGCCGCCCCGCCGGGCGACGTCCACCGCCGCGCGCAGCGCCGCCCGCGACGCCGGCGCCAGCAGGGAGTAGCCGTCGGCGAACAGGACGTCCGCGCGCCGGATCGCCGGGGCCGCGCGGCGCACGTCGTCCTCGGTCAGGCGGCGGCCCGGGCCCTGGTCGTCCACCACCAGCAGCCGCACCCCCGGCCCGAGCGCGTCGCGCCCGACGGGCCCGCCCCGGGCGACGCCGACCGCGTCCGGGCGTCCGGTCCCGTCGCGCAGCATCACCGACACGCCGTTGGCCGCGCCCGGCTCCACGCACAGCAGGTCGCGCACGCCCATCCGCCGCAGCTCGCGCCGGATCACGGGGGTGAACGCGTCGTCGCCGATCTTGGCGAGCAGCGCCACCCGGCGGAAGTAGCCGGTGGCGCAGCGGGCCATGTTCATCGCCGTGCCCGCCACCACCGCCCGGGCGGGGGCGTAGGCCAGCCGGTCGGCGGCCAGGTCGGTGAAGCGCACGCCGGGCAGGTCCGCCCGCGCCTCGATCATCACGTCGCCCAGCACGACGAGGCGGAACCGGCGTTCGGCCGCGCCGTCCAGCCCCGGCCACCGGACGGGCGGGTGCACGGCCGCCGCGCCGTCGGGAGGGTCGGGAGAGCCGGGAGACGAGGCCACTCCCGCGCCGGGTCCGGTCACCCGGCCGCCGGCCGCAGACGCAGGAACGCGCGCATGACCGGCCGCAGGTCGGGGATCAGGTCGAACCGGTCCAGGCCGCCCAGCGGCACCCAGGCGGGCTCGTCCAGGTGGTCGTCGGCCATCCGGTGCTCCAGGCTGACCTGCGTGGTCATCGCGCGGCACGTGCGGGCGACGGCCACCACCCTGACGAGGCCGCGCCCGCCGTCCGGGCCGCGCGCGAGGGCGGGATCGCCCTGCGGGCGGCGCTCGGGCATCGACCACTGCCACAGGTGGAACGGCGGCCCCGGCTCGATCTCGAGGCCGACCTCCTCCCAGACCTCGCGGCGGATGTGGTCGTCCAGATCCAGGTCGCCCGCCACCTCCAGGCGGCCTCCCGGGACCTCCCACCGGCCCGGGTGCAGCGGGTCGGACGCGGATTTGCGGACCAGCAGCAGCCGGTCGTCGTGGACGATGAACGCCTTCTGCGCGAACTCCAACCGGACCGGGACCCCGGTCGGCTCGATGGTCGCTGCGGCCTCGGTCCTGATTACGGGCATCGCGCCATGTCTTTCCGTGCGGTCGGCCCACGGCGTCCCCAGAGGGCAGGTCCACGGTAACAAGGCCGCTTGCGGCCGCCCAGCGCCCGTCGGTGACTCTTGACGCGCTCTGGAGCCGGGAATGAACGGAAGGCGTGAGCGGTTGCGAACAGTCGTCGTACGGCACGGCATGACGCGTCCGTTTCGCTCTCCCGCGGTGATCTCGAGGGCGCCGTCGGATATCACATTGGGACGCGCCAGGTGATAGTCTTGGAAGTCGACCGATCCGGCATGGGTGTCCTAGTGTTCACCCGGGCCGGGCGCAAGCGGAGGCCGCCTCCCACCTGACCGGCCGTGCAGGCCGGTGGGTCTCGGTTTCGGCGAACGGGCGCTCGCGGGCGTCCGGCGCGCCGTCGTCACCGGGCACCGTCCCGGTCACGGCCGAAGGTGGCCCCGCATGCGATGCCGTGCGGGGCTTTTCGTATGAGAAGCCCGGGGTACGACCGGTCCGAAGACTTGAGCAACGGCCCCTAGGAGGTCCCATCAGCGCCGAACTGCGTATCAACGAGCGCATCCGAGTGCCCGAGGTCCGGCTCGTCGGTCCGAACGGCGAACAGGTGGGCATCGTGCCCATCGCCAAGGCCCTTGAACTCGCGCGCGAGGCAGACCTCGACCTGGTCGAGGTGGCCCCCACGGCGCGGCCGCCCGTCGCCAAGCTCATGGACTACGGCAAGTTCAAGTACGAGTCCGCGATGAAGGCGCGGGAGGCGCGCAAGAACCAGGCGCACACGGTCATCAAGGAAATCAAGCTCCGACCGAAGATCGACCCGCACGACTACGAGACCAAGAAGGGTCACGTGGTGCGGTTCCTCAAGGCCGGCGACAAGGTCAAGGTCACGATCATGTTCCGTGGCCGTGAGCAGTCCCGGCCCGAACTGGGCTTCCGCCTGCTGCAGCGGCTCGCCGACGACGTCGAGGAGCTCGGCTTCGTCGAGTCCCGGCCCAAGCAGGACGGGCGGAATATGATCATGGTGATCGGGCCGCACAAGAAGAAGGCGGAGGCCCGGGCCGAGCGCGCGGCCGCCCGCGCGCAGAAGTCGAGGTCCGGCTCGGCCTGAGCCGCCCTCGCCACGGCCCCGTCCCGGGCCGCCTCCGGCGGCGCGGCCGGGCCGCGCGGACGGCCGTCCGGCCGTTTCGCGGGCGACCCTGCGCTCCTGCAGGGTCGAGACGCACGTACATTGATGCCTGATCCAGGCGCGTACCCCGCGGCATCCGTGGGGCGCGCGCCGGTCAGGCGCGCCCCCGTGCATCCGGGGGCCCGGATTTGAGGGAGACGACGGCGACCATGCCGAAGACCAAGACGCACAGCGGCGCCAAGAAGCGGTTCAAGCTGACCGGCTCCGGCAAGGTGATCCGCCGCCGCGCCAACCGCAACCACCTGCTCGAGCACAAGCCGAGCAAGCGGACTCGGCGCCTGGACGGCACGACCGTGGTGTCCCCGGCCGACGCCAAGAACCTCAAGAAGCTGCTGCGCAAGTAGTAGCCGCCAACCGGATCTGTACGACCGGCCGAGGGCCTGACGGCCCCGGCCCCCACGAAGGAGTAGTCACGTGGCACGCGTGAAGCGAGCGGTCAACGCCGCCAAGAAGCGCCGGGTCGTTTTGGAGCGGTCGAGCGGCTACCGCGGCCAGCGGTCGCGCCTGTACCGCAAGGCCAAGGAGCAGCAGCTCCACTCGATGACCTACGCCTTCCGGGACCGCAAGGACCGCAAGGGCCAGTTCCGGAGGCTGTGGATCCAGCGCATCAACGCCGCGGCCCGCGCCAACGGCATGACCTACAACCGGTTCATCCAGGGGCTGAAGGCCGCCGAGGTGGAGGTCGACCGGCGGATGCTGGCCGAGCTGGCGGTCAACGACGCGGCCGCGTTCGCCGCCCTGGTGAAGGTGGCCAAGGACGCGCTGCCGGCCGAGGGTTCGGCGGCGGCCTGATCCGACCCGGACCGACGATGGCGAGCGGCGAGCTGACCTCCGTCCGGTCACCCCGGGTCAAGGCGGCTCGCCGGCTCGCCAAACGCGCGTTCCGGCGCCGCGAGCGCCGGTTCCTGGCCGAGGGGCCGCAGGCGGTGCGCGAGGCCCTGGAGGCGCCCGGGCGGCTGGCCGAGCTGTTCACCACGGCCGAGGCCGAGTCGCGGCACGGCGACCTGGTGCGCGCCGCCGAACGGGCGGGCGTGCCGGTGCTGCGGGTCAGCGGCGAGGTCATGGCCGAGCTGGCGCAGACCGTCACCCCGCAGGGCCTGCTGGCGGTGTGCCAGTTCGTCGACGTCCCGCTGGAGGACGCGCTGGAGCCCGCGCCCACACTGGTGACGGTGCTCGCGCACGTGCGGGACCCGGGCAACGCGGGCACGGTGCTGCGCACCGCCGACGCCGCCGGCGCGGAGGCCGTGGTCTTCACCGACGCCTCGGTCGACCCGTACAACGGCAAGTGCGTGCGGGCGTCGGCGGGAAGCCTGTTCCACCTGCCCGTCGTCGTCGGGCCGAGGTTCGGCGACCTGCTCCCCGCGCTGCGGGACAGGGGCCTGACGGTGCTCGCCGCCGACGGGGCGGGCAAGCGCACGCTGGACGAGGCGATCGACGACGGCCTGCTGGCCCGTCCCACCGCATGGGTGTTCGGCAACGAGGCGTGGGGGCTGCCCGAGGAGATCCTCGACAGCGTCGACGACGTGGTGCGCGTGCCGATCTACGGACGCGCCGAGAGCCTCAACCTGGCCACGGCCGCGGCCGTGTGCCTGTACGCCTCCTCCCGCGCGCAGCGCGCGGGCTAGCGCCGGCGACGCCGCGCGGCGGCCGCGGCGTCGCGCGGTGGTTGTGCGCAGTTTTACCGATGGCCGGATGCGGTCGCCTTCCACCCAGCCGAAGCGCCGGTGAACTGGGAACATGGAGTCCCGCCGGCGGCGCCGCGGGGGAGTCGGCGCCGGGGAGGCGCTCGTCCTCGAGGAGGAGAGGCAGACCACCCGGGCGGCGGATTCCGGGCGTCGTACCCGATGCCTACGGTGAGGGGCGAGAGCGGCGACGAGGCCGCATGACGTTGGGGGCGGACATGATGACCGACGACGGCAGGGCGACCCGGCGCGCGGGCCTGGGGCGGCGGCGGCCGGAGATCCGGTGCCGCTCGAGCGCGACCCGGCGGCCCCGCAGCGCCTTGCCGGACCTGACCGTGACCGTCACGGTGGCCTTCGGCGAGGCCGCCGTGGTGACCATCGACGGCGAGATCGACCTGCGCACCGCCGACACGCTGCGCGCCGAGCTGTTCGCCCTGCACGCCGCGGGGCGCCGCAGCCTGGTGCTGGACTTCGCCGGGGTGCGCTTCTGCGACGCCAGCGGCCTGAGCGCCCTGGTCGCCGCGCACAACCGCGTGACCCGCGAGGGCGGCCGCATCCGCCTGGCCCGGGTGCGCCCGCAGCAGCGCCGCCTGCTGAGCATCACCGGCCTGGACCGGCTGTTCCCCTCCTACGACGACCTCGCCGAGGCCGTCGCCGACGCCCGCACCTCCACCACCCCCTCCAGCTGACCCCGGCCCGCCGCGTGGACGGCGGGGACACAAAAGCCTTGCCGCAGCGGGGGTTCCGGGTGCCCCAAGGCGGCCGTGTCCGGATAGAGTCTGCTCTCGTAAAGGCTTGAACGGAGCCGTGTTCCCATCGGTGACTGGAGGCCGTCGTGGACGGAGAGCGCTCCCCGGACGCATCCGGGCGCGTGCCCTCCCTGCGCACCCGTGACGCGGCCTCCGGCGCGACCGGCGCGCCGGTTCCGGACGCGGCCTTCGACCCGCCCCTCGACGCGGTCGACGGCGTGGTGGACGACCTTCCCGACGGGCTGCTGGTGGCCGACCGGTCCGGGCGGGTCGTGGTGTTCAACGCCGCCGCCCAGCGCATCACCGGCGTCCCGGCGCGCGCGGCGCTCGGCCGCGACTTCCGCGACGTGCTGCCGCTGCGCGACGCCGAGGGACGCGACTGGTGGAAGTGCCTGGCCCCCTACGACGGCCTGGCGACCCGCACCCGGCACCCCGAACGGTCGCTGTACCTGCCCGACGGCACCGAGGTGCTGGTCACCGCGGGGTACCGGCGCGGCGAGGGCAGGCGTGTGGAACGATTCACCGTGTGCCTGCGGGACGCCGCCCAGCGGGCCCGCCGCGAACGCGACCGCGCCGACCTGGTGTCGACCGTGGCGCACGAGCTGCGCTCGCCGCTGACCAGCGTCAAGGGCTTCACCGCCACGCTGCTGGCGCGCTGGCACCGCTTCAACGACGACCAGAAGCGGGTCATGCTGGAGACCGTCAACGCCGACGCCGACCGGGTCACGCGGCTGATCACCGAGCTGCTGGACGTGTCGCGCATCGAGGCCGGGCGGCTGGAGATGCGGCGCCAGGTGGTCGACCTGGCCGAGGAGGTCCGCAAGGTGATCGCCGGACGGGTCGCGGCCGGCGACCCGGAGGACCGGTTCCGGTTCGAGGTGCGCGGCCCCCTTCCGGAGATGTGGCTCGATCCCGACAAGATCGGGCAGATCATCGGTAATTTGGTGGAGAACGCGGTGCGCCACGGGGCGGGAACCGTCACCATAGTGGTGGAGCCGGACGCGCATAAGGAGGGAGCCGCCGTGTCGGTGCGCGACGAGGGCGAGGGCATCCCGCCCGAGGCGGCGCAGCGCGTGTTCCGGCAGTTCTGGCGCGGTCCCGGCGGCAACCGCCGGCGCGGCACCGGCCTCGGCCTCTACATCGTGAAGGGCCTGGTCGAGGCGCACGGCGGCACGATCACCGTGCAACGCGCCCCGGGCGGCGGCGCCGAGTTCCGATTTACCGCGCCCGCCGGGGCTCCCGACTACGCCGTCTGACAGGGACGGGCGTCACGAGCCGCCGAGCGGGCCGACACCGCAGATCATTCCGCCGCGCCCTGAGGCCGCGCCGCGGGCGGCGCCACTAAACTCGGGGCGTTCCACGCCGACCGGAAGTTGTCAACACCACCATGTCTGCACCCAACAAGTCCTACGACCCCGTCGAGGTGTCCGCGCTGGCGCCCGAGGAGGTCGAACGGGCCCGCGACGAGGCGCTGGCCGCCATCGCCGCGGCCGCCGACCTCGACGAGCTCAAGCAGGTGCGCCTGGCGCACGCGGGCGACCGCTCCCCGCTCGCCCTGGCCAACCGCGAGATCGGCGCGCTGCCGCCCGCGGCCCGCGCCGAGGCGGGCAAGCGCGTCGGCGCCGCCCGCGGCGCGGTCGCCAAGGCCCTCAAGGCCCGCCAGGCCGAGCTGGAGGAGGAGCGCGACCGGCGCGTGCTGGTCGAGGAGACCGTCGACGTCACGCTGCCGTGGGACCGGGCCCCGCGCGGCGCCCGGCATCCGCTGACCACGATCCAGGAGCGGATGGCCGACGTGTTCGTCTCGATGGGCTTCGAGATCGCCGAGGGACCGGAGGTCGAGGCGGGCTGGTTCAACTTCGACGCGCTGAACTTCAAGCCCGACCACCCGGCGCGCACCATGCAGGACACCTTCTTCGTCGGGTCGGAGGACACCGACCTGGTCCTGCGCACCCACACCTCGCCGGTGCAGGTGCGGGCGCTGCTGGAGCGGGACCTGCCGGTGTACGTGGTGGTGCCCGGCCGCACCTACCGCACCGACGAGCTGGACGCCACGCACAGCCCGGTGTTCCACCAGCTGGAGGGCCTGGCGGTGGACGAGGGCCTCACCATGGCGGACCTGCGCGGCGCCATCGACGCGTTCGTCGGCGGCATGTTCGGGGAGGGGCTGGCGACCCGGTTCCGGCCGTCGTACTTCCCGTTCACCGAGCCGTCGGCCGAGGTGGACATGCAGTGCTTCGTGTGCCGCGGCGCGTCCGTCGAGCGCGGCGCCGACCCGTGCCGCACGTGCTCCTCGGAGGGGTGGATCGAGCTGGGCGGCTGCGGCATGGTCAACCCGCGGGTGCTGGTGGCCTGCGGCGTCGACCCCGAGCGCTACAGCGGCTGGGCGTTCGGCCTGGGCGTGGAGCGGACGCTGATGTTCCGCCACGGCGTCGAGAGCATGCACGACATGGTCGAGGGTGACGTCCGGTTCACCCTTCCGTTCGGGATGGAGATCTGATGCGGGTCCCGCTTTCGTGGCTGCGGGAGTTCGTCGAGCTCCCCGCGGACGTCACCGGCCGCGACGTGGCCGCCAAGCTGATCGCCGCGGGCCTGGAGGTCGAGACGGTCGAGCAGCCCGGCGCCGACGTCGCCGGCCCGCTGGTGGTCGGCGAGGTGCTGGCCATCGAGGAGCTGACCGGGTTCAAGAAGCCGATCCGGTACTGCCGGGTCGACGTGGGGCAGGCCAACGGCACGGGCGAGCCGCAGAACATCATCTGCGGCGCCACCAACTTCGCCGTCGGCGACCGCGTCGTGGTGATCCTGCCCGGCGGGGTGCTGCCCGGCGGGTTCCAGATCGGCGCGCGCAAGACCTACGGCCGCATGTCGGAGGGCATGATCTGCTCGGCGCGCGAGCTGGGCATCGGCGACGACCACGCGGGCATCCTGGTGCTGCCGCCCGACACGCCGGTCGGCCGGGACGCGATCGAGCTGCTCGGCCTGCGCGACGAGGTGCTCGACATCGCCGTCACCCCCGACCGCGGCTACGCCCTGTCGATCCGCGGCGTGGCGCGCGAGGTCGCCATCGCCTTCGACGTCCCGTTCACCGACCCGGCCGCCGTCGACCTGCCCGAGGACACCGCCGAGTCCTACCCGGCGCGCATCGCCGACCCGTCCGCGTGCGACCGGTTCGTGCTGCGCGAGGTGCGCGGCCTCGACCCGGACGCGCAGACGCCGCTGTGGATGCGGGTGCGGCTGTGGCGCGCCGGGATGAGGCCGGTGTCGCTGGCCGTGGACGTCACCAACTACCTGATGCTGGAGCTCGGGCAGCCGCTGCACGCGTACGACCGCGGCAAGCTGACCGGCCCGATCGAGGTGCGCCGGGCCCGCGAGGGCGAGAGCCTGGAGACGCTGGACCACGTCAAGCGCGCCCTGCACCCGGAGGACATCCTCATCACGGACGCGTCCGGGCCGATCGGGATGGCGGGCACCATGGGCGGCCTGGCCACCGAGATCGACGAGACGTCGACCGACATGGTGATCGAGGCGGCGCACTTCGACGACATCGGCGTCGCGCGGATGAGCCGCCGCCACAAGCTGCACAGCGAGGCGTCCTACCGGTTCGAACGCGGCGTCGACCGCGAGCTGCCGCTGTACGCCTCCTACCGGGCGGCGCGGATGCTGGCCGAGCTGGGCGGCGCCGAGATCGTCCCGGGCGTCACGAACGTGCGGCACCCGGTCGAGACGGTCACCGTGACCATGCGGGCCGACCACCCCGGGCGCGTCGCGGGCGTGCCGTACGACCGGGCCGCGGTGGTGCGCCGCCTGGAGCAGATCGGGTGCGCGGTCGAGGGGGACGAGGTGCTGACGGTGACGCCGCCGTCGTGGCGTCCCGACCTCACCGACCCCAACGACCTGGCCGAAGAGGTCATCCGGCTGGAGGGCTACGAGGAGATCCCGGCGCGTGCGCCGCGTCCCGTCGCCGGGCGGGGCCTGACGCCGGCCCAGCGGCTGCGCCGCCGCATCGGCCGGGCCCTGGCGGGCGCGGGCTACGTGGAGACGCTGAACTTCCCGTTCGTCGCCGAGCGCGACTGGGAGGCGCTGCAGCTGGCGGCCGACGACCCGCGGCGCCGGGCGCTCCGCCTGGCCAACCCGCTGTCGGACGACGAGCCGCTGCTGCGCACCACGCTCCTGCCGGGCCTGCTGCGCACCCTGGCCCGCAACGTGGGACGCGGCTTCGCCGACGCGGCGCTGTTCGAGCTGGGGCTGGTGTTCCTCCCCCGCCCGGACGCGCCGGAGCGGGCGCCGCGCCTGCGGGTCGACCGCGGCCCGACCGCCGAGGAGATCGCCTCGCTGGAGGCCGCGCTGCCCGACCAGCCGCTGCGCGCCGCCGTGGTGCTGTCGGGCGAGCGGGAACGCGCCGGCTGGTGGGGCCCGGGCCGCGCCGCCGGCTGGGCCGACGCGATCGAGGCCGCCCGCGTGGTGGCGCGCGAGGCCGGGGTGGAGCTGACGGTCAAGGCGGACCAGCACGCGCCGTGGCACCCGGGCCGCTGCGCCGCCCTGTACGTGGACGGCACGCTGGTCGGCCACGCCGGCGAGCTGCACCCGCGCACGGTCAAGGCGTACGGCCTGCCGCCGCGCACCTGCGCGATGGAGCTGGAGGTGCGCCGGCTGGGCGAGCCCGGGGTGACGCGGGCGCCGCGGGTGTCGTCCTACCCGGTGGCCACCCAGGACGTGGCGCTGATCGTCGACGCGGGCGTGCCGGCGGCGGACGTCGAGGCGGCGCTGCGCGAAGGCGCCGGGGAGCTGCTGGAGTCGCTGCGGCTGTTCGACGTCTACACCGGCGAGCAGGTGGGGGAGGGGCGCAAGTCCCTGGCCTACACGCTGCGGTTCCGCGCCTCCGACCGCACGCTCACCGCCGAGGAGGCGAGCGCCGCCCGCGACGCGGCGGTCGCCCTGGCCGCCGAACGGACGGGCGCCGTCCTCCGCGGCGCGTGACCTTCGCCGGAACGGCCCCGCACCCGCGCGGTGCGGGGCCGTTCCGTCTTTCCGGGACCCGCGCCGGAAAACCTTTTGTGCCGCGACGGGCTTCCGGCTAGCCTGAGCGGGTCTTGTCGTCGCCCGGTAGGGGAGTCCGTTGAAGAACTGAGGTCGCCGGCACCGCGCGGCACCACGCCCGTCGGCGTGGCGCGCGCACGCGACCTCGGCCGAGACTCCCGTCCCGGGCTTTTCTCGTGCCCGCGCGCCGTCCGTGCGCGCACCCGCGGTGTCTCCACAGTCCGCATCCGCGATGTCGTGCGTTCACGGAGGGCCGCCCTGGAATGTCTTCTCCCGCGTCTTCTTCCATCGTCTGTTCGAATCTGTCGTTCGCGTGGCCGGACGGGACCGTGGTGCTGGACGGGCTGGACGCCGCGTTCGGCACCGGACGCACCGGCCTGATCGGCGCCAACGGGTCCGGCAAGTCCACGCTGCTGCGGCTGATCGCCGGGGAGCTGCGGCCCGCGTCCGGCTCGGTGAGCGTGACCGGCCGGGTCGGCCACCTGCCGCAGAACCTGCCGCTGGGCACCGCCCGCACCGTCTCCGACCTGCTCGGGATCACCGCGACCCGCCGGGCGCTGCACGCCATCGAACGGGGCG
Organism: Actinomadura viridilutea; assembly: GCA_003001795.1. Lineage (GTDB taxonomy): Bacteria > Actinomycetota > Actinomycetes > Streptosporangiales > Streptosporangiaceae > Spirillospora > Spirillospora viridilutea. Next base: position 115,643 of record PVNI01000019.1, read on the forward strand.
AGGCCGACGAGGCCGACTTCGACGCCGTCGGCGACGACTGGGACGTGGAGGAGCGCGCCCGCGCCCAGCTCGACCGCCTCGGCCTGCCGCACATCGACCTCGACCGCACCGTCGCCGCGCTGTCGGGTGGGGAGGCGGTCATGGTGGGGCTCGCCGCGCTGCTGCTGGCCCGCCCGGACGTGCTGCTCCTCGACGAGCCCACCAACAACCTCGACCTGGACGCCCGCCGCCGCCTGTACGACGCGGTCGCCGCGTGGCCGGGCGTGCTGGTGGTCGTCAGCCACGACCGGGAGCTGCTGGAGCTGGTCGACGAGATCGCCGACCTGCGCGACGGCGCGATCCGCGCGTTCGGCGGCAACCTGTCGGCCTACGAGGAGCAGCTGGCGGTGGAGCGGGAGGCGGCCGAACGCGCCGTCCGGGCGGCCGAGGGCCATCTGCGCAGGCAGCGGCGGGAGCTGGCGGAGGCGCAGGTCAAGCTGGCCCGCCGCGCCCGCTACGGCGGAAAGATGTACGAGAACAAGCGCGAGCCGAAGATCGTCATGAACGCGCGCAAGCGGGAGGCGCAGGTGTCGGCGGGCAAGCACCGCCTCCTGCACGAGCAGCGCCTGGCCGAGGCGCGCGAACGGCTCGCCGAGGCGGAGGAGGCGGTCCGCGACGACGAGGAGATCCGGGTGGAGCTGCCCGCCACCGAGGTCCCGGCGGGCCGCGTCGTGCTGACCGTCACGGGCCTGCGCGCCCTGGAGCCGGGCTCGCTGGAGGAGCTGGTCGTGCGCGGCCCGGAGCGCATCGCGCTGGTCGGCCCGAACGGGTCGGGCAAGACCACGCTGCTGCGGGCGGTGATCGGCGAGCGGGTGCCCGAGGTCGGGGCGCTCACCGCGTCCACGCAGGTCCGGACCTCGGTGGGCGGGGTGCGCTGCCTGCCGCAGCGCCTCGACGTCCTCGACGACGCGCTCAGCGTCGTGGACAACGTGCGCGCGTTCGCCCCGTCGGCGTCGGTGAACGCGATCCGGGCCGGGTTGGCCCGGTTCCTGTTCCGCGGGGCGCGGGCCGACCGGCCCGCGGGCACGCTGTCGGGCGGGGAGCGGTTCCGGGCGGTGCTGGCGGCGCTGCTGCTGGCCGAGCCCGCGCCTCAACTGCTGCTCCTCGACGAGCCGACCAACAACCTCGACATGGCGAGCGTGCGCAGGCTCGGCGAGGCCCTGGACGCCTACCGGGGGGCGCTGATCGTGGTCAGCCACGACCTGCCGTTCCTGCGCACGCTGGGCATCACCCGGTGGCTCCGCATGGACCGTTCCGCCGGACTGACCGAAATCGACCCCATGTGATCCCCCGCGGAGCGGCCTGAGCTGCGCCGACACCGCCGTCCGGACGCGCCGTCGACAGGCGCGGGGGCGGAAGCGGCTTTGAATATTCATCCACCATGTTGCATACTCTTGCCAAGCGGCGAGAGAAGGGCGGTGGTGCGGATGGGCATCCGGGCGGCGGTGGCGGGCGCCAGCGGCTACGCGGGCGGCGAGATCGTGCGGATCCTCGCGGGCCACCCCGAGTTCGAGATCGGCGCGGTCACCGCGGGCGCCAACGCGGGCACGCCGCTGGGCGCGCGCCAGCCGCATCTGCGTCCGCTGGCCGACCGGATCCTCGACGAGACCACGCCCGACGTGCTGGCCGGGCACGACGCGGTGTTCCTGGCGCTGCCGCACGGGCAGTCCGCCGCGATCGCCGAGCGGCTCGGCGACGACGTGCTCGTGGTCGACTGCGGCGCCGACTTCCGCCTCGCCGACCCGGCCGACTGGGAGCGCTACTACGGCACCCCGCACGCGGGCACCTGGCCCTACGGGCTGCCCGAGCTGCCCGGCCACCGCGAGCGCCTGCGCGGCGCCCGCCGGATCGCGGTCCCCGGCTGCTACCCGACGGCGGTGCTGCTGGCGCTGTTCCCGGCGTTCGCCGCCGGGCTGGCCGAGCCGGACGTCGTGGTCGTCGCCGCGTCCGGCACCTCCGGCGCGGGCCGCGCCCTCAAGCCGCACCTGCTGGGCAGCGAGGTCATGGGCTCGGTCAGCGCCTACGGCGTGGGCGGCGTGCACCGGCACACCCCGGAGATGGCGCAGGGCCTGAGCGCCGTCGCCGGCGAGCCGGTCACCGTGTCGTTCACCCCGACGCTCGCGCCGATGAGCCGCGGCATCCTGGCCACCTGCACCGCCAAGGCCCGGCCCGGCGTCACCGCCGAGACGCTCCGCGCCGCCTACGAGCGGGCGTACGCGGACGAACCGTTCGTCGGGCTGCTCCCCGAGGGGACCTGGCCCGCCACCGCCATGACCCTGGGCGCCAACACCGCGCTCGTGCAGACCGCCCTCGACGAGCGCGCCGGGCGCCTCGTCGTGGTCGCCGCCATCGACAACCTCGTCAAGGGCACGGCCGGGGGCGCCGTGCAAAGCGCCAACATCGCCCTGGGCCTGCCCGAAGAACTCGGACTCACCACGATCGGAGTGTCCCCGTGAGCGTCACCGCCCCCCGGGGGTTCCGCGCCGCCGGCGTCGTCGCCGGGCTGAAGGACGGCGGAATCCGCGACCTGGCCTTGGTCGTCAACGACGGCCCCTCCCGCGCGGCGGCGGGCGTCTTCACCCGCAACCGCGTGAAGGCCGCCCCTGTCCTGTGGTCGCAGCAGGTCCTCAAAGGCGGCCGCGTGCGCGCGGTGGTGCTCAACTCCGGCGGCGCCAACGCCTGCACCGGACCGGCCGGGTTCCAGGACACGCACGCCACCGCCGAGAAGGCCGCCGAGCTGCTGGAGGACTCGGCCGGCGAGATCGCCGTGTGCTCCACCGGCCTGATCGGCGAGCGGCTGCCCATGGACAAGGTGCTGGCCGGCGTCGAGGCCGCCGCGGCCGAGCTGTCGCGCGGCGACGGGGGCCTGGCCGCCGCGGACGCCATCCGCACCACCGACACCGTCGCCAAGATCGCCTTCCGGTCGGGCGACGGGTACATGATCGGCGGCATGGCCAAGGGCGCGGGCATGCTCGCCCCGTCCCTGGCGACCATGCTGTGCGTGCTGACCACCGACGCCGACCTGGACGCCGCCGCCCTCGACCGGGCCCTGCGCGCCGCCACCGCCGTCACCTTCGACCGGCTGGACACCGACGGCTGCATGTCCACCAACGACACCGTGCTGCTGCTGGCGTCCGGCGCCAGCGGGGTCACCCCCGACGAGGCCGCGTTCACCGCGCTGCTCACCGACCTGTGCGCCGACCTGGCCCGGCAGCTGCTCGTCGACGCCGAGGGCGCGGCCAAGGCCATCGCGATCGAGGTGGTCGGCGCCGCCAGCGAGGACGACGCGGTCGCCGTCGGCCGCGCCATCGCCCGCAACAACCTGCTCAAGTGCGCCATCCACGGCGAGGACCCCAACTGGGGCCGGGTGCTGTCGGCGGTCGGCACGACGGACGCGGTGTTCGAACCCGACGAGCTGAACGTCGCGATCAACGGCGTGTGGGTGTGCCGCAACGGCGCGGTCGGCGACGACCGCGACAAGGTCGACCTGCGGCCCCGCGACGTGTCGATCACGGTCGACCTGTCCGCGGGCAAGCACTCGGCCGTCATCTACACGACCGACCTGACCGCCGACTATGTGCATGAGAACTCGGCGTACTCGACCTGACGCCGTCCCCGCCGGCGTCCGCCCGTCCGGGGGACGTCCGTCGAGGTCCCGCACCGTCTCCACAGGCTGCCGCCGCTCGCCCCTCGGCGGTCGGCCGCGCAGCGGTCATGTGAACTTGGGGATTCCTACATGAGCGACATCGTCTCCGGGGCGCGGGTGCGCACGAACCGGGCCGGAGCGCTGGACAAGGCGGAAACGCTGATCAAGGCCCTGCCCTGGCTGGAGCGCTTCCACGGCAAGACCGTCGTGATCAAGTACGGCGGGCACGCCATGACCGACGAGGCGCTGCGCGCCTCGTTCGCCGAGGACGTGGTGTTCCTGCGGTACGCGGGCCTGCGCCCGGTGATCGTGCACGGCGGCGGCCCGCAGATCAACGCGGCCCTCGACCGGCACGGCATCGAGTCGACGTTCACCGCCGGGCTGCGCGTCACCACCCCCGAGGCCATGGAGGTGGTGCGGATGGTGCTGGTCGGGCAGGTCGGCCGGGACGTGGTCGGCCTGATCAACCGGCACGGCCCGTTCGCCGTCGGCATGTCCGGCGAGGACGCCAACCTGTTCACCGCCGAGCGCAAGCGCGCGCTGGTCGACGGCGAGCCGGTCGACATCGGCCAGGTCGGCGAGATCGTCGAGGTGCAGGTCGGGGCGGTGCGGGCGCTGCTGGACGACGGCCGCATCCCCGTGGTGTCCAGCGTCGCCCGCGGCGACGACGGCGAGGTCTACAACGTCAACGCCGACACCGCGGCCGCCGCGCTGGCCGTCGCGCTGGACGCCGCCAAACTCGTCGTGCTCACCGACGTGGAGGGCCTGTACGCCGACTGGCCGAACAGCGACGACGTCATCGACCGCCTCACCACCGACGAGCTGGCCGCGTTGCTGCCGAAGCTGTCGTCGGGCATGGTGCCCAAGATGGAGGCGTGCCTGCAGGCGGTGCGCGGCGGGGTGCCGCGCGCGCACGTCCTGGACGGCCGCGTGCCGCACGCGCTGCTGCTGGAGATCTTCACCGACGAGGGGATCGGCACGATGGTCCTCCCCGGGGAGGCGGCGGAATGAACGACGAGCTGAGGAAGCGGTTCGCGGCCGCGTTCATGCCCAACTACGGCGTCCCGCCGGTGGCGCTGGCGCGCGGCGAGGGCAGCCGGGTCTGGGACGTCGACGGCAACGAGTACCTCGACCTGATCGCGGGGATCGCCGTCAGCTCCCTCGGCCACGGCCACCCCGCCCTGGTGGAGGCCGTCACCGCGCAGGTCGCCCGGCTCGCCCACGCCTCCAACCTGTTCCTGCACGAGCCGGAGGTGCTGCTGGCCGAGCGGCTGCGCGACCTGCTCGGCGGCGACGGCCGGGTCTTCTTCGCCAACAGCGGCGCCGAGGCCAACGAGTGCGCCTTCAAACTGGCCGCCAAGCACGGCCGGGCGAACGGCCGCACGTACTTCGTCGCCGCCGAGAACGGCTTCCACGGCCGCACCATGGGCGCGCTGGCGCTGACGGGCAAGGCGTCCATCCGCGAGCCGTTCGGCCCCTTCGGCGCGGACGTGCGGTTCGTCCCCTACGGCGACGCCGCGGCCCTGGAGGCCGCCGTCACCGACGAGTGCGCGGCGGTGTTCTTGGAGCCCACCCAGGGCGAGGCCGGGGTCGTGCCCCCGCCGGACGGCTACTTCGCCGCGGCGCGGCGGATCTGCGACGCGACCGGCGCGCTCCTGGTGGCCGACGAGATCCAATCGGCGATCGGCCGCACCGGCGCCTGGTTCGCCCACCAGCACGACGGCGTCCGCCCCGACGTGCTCACGCTCGCCAAGGGCCTGGGCGGCGGCCTGCCGATCGGCGCGTGCGTCGCCCTCGGCCCCTACGGCGAGGTGTTCGCCAAGGGGGACCACGGCTCCACCTTCGGCGGCAACCCCGTCAGCGCCGCCGCGGCCCTGGCCGTTCTGGACACCATCGAACGGGACGGGCTGCTCGCCCACGCCGCCGAGGTCGGCGCGGTCCTGTCCGACGGCGTCGCCGCGGTCTCCCACCCGCTGCTGGCGGGGGTGCGGGGCCGCGGGCTGTGGCTCGGCGTGCTGCTGAACGGCGCGGCCGCCGCCGCGGTGGAGGCCGCCGCCCGCGACGCCGGGTTCCTGGTCAACGCCGTGCAGCCGGACGCGGTCCGCCTGGCCCCGCCCCTGATCCTCACCGTCGACGAGGCGCGGTCGTTCGTCGACGCGCTCCCGGCGATCCTCGACGCGGCCGCCCAGGCCGCCCCGACCGGTAAGGACGACTGACGACGATGGTTCGGCACTTCCTCCGCGACGACGACCTCACCCCCGCCGAGCAGGCCGAGGTCCTGGACCTGGCCGCCGAGTTCAAGCGCGACCGGTTCGCCCGCCGCCCCCTGGAGGGCCCCCGGTCCGTGGCGGTGCTGTTCGACAAGCCGTCCACCCGCACCCGCGTGTCGTTCGCCGTGGGCATCGCCGAACTCGGCGGCCACGCGCTGATCGTGGACGCGGCCGGCAGCCAGCTCGGCCGCGGCGAGACCATCGCCGACACCGCCCGCGTCCTGGAACGGCAGGTCAGCGCGATCGTGTGGCGGACCTCCGGGCAGGAGCGCATCGAGGAGATGGCCGACGGCACGGCCGTGCCCGTCGTCAACGCCCTCACCGACCTGTTCCACCCCTGCCAGGTGCTCGCCGACCTGCAGACCATCCGGGAGGTCAAGGGCGCCCTCAGCGGCGTCACCCTGGCCTACTTCGGCGACGGCGCCAACAACATGGCGCACTCGTACCTGCTCGGCGGCGCCACCGCGGGCATGCACGTGCGGATCGCCGCGCCCGCGCAGCTGCCGCCGGACGCCGCCGTCGTCGAACGCGCCGCCGAGATCGCCGCGGCCACCGGCGGGTCGGTCACCGTCACCGCCGACGCCGAGCGCGCCGCCGCCGGCGCCGACGTGCTGGCCACCGATACGTGGGTGTCCATGGGGCAGGAGGGCAAGGACACGTCCCTCTACGAGCCGTACGCTGTGGACGAGGCGCTGCTCGCCAAGGCCGCCCCCGACGCCTGCGTGCTGCACTGCCTGCCCGCCTACCGGGGCAAGGAGATCTCCGCCGCCGTCCTCGACGGCCCGCAGAGCGTGGTCTGGGACGAGGCCGAGAACCGCCTGCACGCCCAGAAGGCATTGCTGACCTGGCTGCTGGAGCACTGACGCTGCTGGAGCACTGACGATGACCACCCCGCTGACCAAGACCGCCCGCCAGGCCCGGGTGATCGAGCTGCTCACCCGGCATCCCGTGCACTCCCAGGGAGAGCTGGCCAAGCTGCTGGCCGACGAGGGGGTCGAGGTCACCCAGGCGACCCTGTCGCGCGACCTGGTGGAGATCGGCGCGGTGAAGCTGCGGGCCGAGGACGGCAGTCTGATCTACGCGGTGCCCGGCGAGGGCGGCGAGCGCATCCGCCGCGCCCGCACCGGCGCCGCCGAGACCTTCGCCGGCCGGCTCGCCCGGGTGGCCGCGGAGCTGCTGGTGTCCGCCGAGGCGTCGGCCAACCTGGTGATCGTGCGCACCCCCGCGGGCGCCGCCCAGTACCTGGCCTCGGCCATCGACCACGCCGAGTGGCCCGACATCCTGGGCACGGTGGCGGGCGACGACACCGTCCTGGTGATCACCCGCGACCCCGACGGGGGCGAGCAGGTCGCCGAGGCGCTGCTGCGCCTGACGAACGGCCGCGAACGACGAAGCTAGGGGCCGCGAGCCCCGACTCCGATCCGCACCCGCGGCGCCTCCGTCGACAGGGCCGGGCGCGTCCCGGCCGGCATGGACAGCCGCGAGGAGCGGAGGACGTCACCGCCGATCGCGACCTGACCGGGCCGAGCGGCGGCGGGGCCGGCGGCCCCGGAAGGCCTCGCCGGGCGGCGGGACCCGCCGGGCGGGGCGGCACGCGGGACGGCGTCCGACCGCGCACCCGGGCGACACCGGACCGGACGGGGGGTGCGCCTCTCAGGAGGGGAGTGGTCGTACGCTGTTGCGGAACGTCCCGCGTCCCCGGCCCGCACGGCCCGGGACGGCACCGAAGCGGTCGACGGACCGCGCCAGACAGAACTCAGCCATGACGGTGGGAAGAGGAAATCCGTGACCAAGGCACCGACGCGACTGTGGGGCGGACGGTTCGAGGGCGGCCCGTCGGACGCGCTCGCGCGGCTCTCGGTGAGCGTCCAGTTCGACTGGCGGCTGGCCCCCTACGACCTCATGGGGTCGCGCGCCCACGCCCGCGTGCTCCACCGCGCGGGCCTGCTCACCGACGAGGAACTGGAGCGCATGCTCGGTGCCCTGGACGACCTGGAGCGGGCGTGCCGGACCGGCGAGTTCCGGCCCACCGCCGCCGACGAGGACGTCCACACGGCGCTGGAGCGCGGCCTGCTGGAGCGCCTCGGCACCCTCGGCGGCAAGCTGCGCGCCGGCCGCAGCCGCAACGACCAGGTCGCCACCGACCTGCGCCTGTACCTGCGCGACCACGTCCGGCGGATCGTGCACCGGCTGGTCGAGCTGGAGACGGCGCTGATCAACCAGGCCGAGCGCAACCTGGGCGTGGCCGCGCCCGGCATGACCCACCTGCAGCACGCCCAGCCCGTGCTGTTCTCCCACCAGCTGCTGGCGCACGTGCAGCCGCTGACCCGCGACATCGACCGGCTGCGCGACTGGGACAAGCGCGCCGCCGTCTCCCCCCTGGGCTCGGGCGCGCTGGCCGGCTCGTCGCTGCCGCTGGACCCGCAGGCCACCGCCGAGGAGCTGGGCTTCGACTCCGCCGCCCCCAACTCCATGGACGCGGTCGCCGACCGCGACTTCGTCGCCGAGTTCCTGTTCGCCGCCGCGATGATCGGCGTGCACCTGTCGCGGCTCGGCGAGGAGATCTGCCTGTGGGCCTCGCAGGAGTTCCGCTGGATCGAGATGGACGACACCTACGCCACAGGGTCGTCCATCATGCCGCAGAAGAAGAACCCCGACGTGGCCGAGCTGGCGCGCGGCAAGGCCGGGCGGCTCATCGGCCACCTGGTGGGCCTGCTGACCACCCTCAAGGGCCTGCCGCTCACCTACAACCGGGACCTGCAGGAGGACAAGGAGGGCGCCTTCGACGCCGTCGAGACGCTGCTGCTGGTCCTGCCCGCCATGTCCGGGCTGATCGCGACGATGCGGGTCAACACCGAGCGGCTGGAGGCGACCGCCGCCGACGGGTTCGCCCTCGCCACCGACCTGGCCGAGCTGCTGGTGCGGCGCGGCGTTCCGTTCCGCGAGGCGCACGAGGTCGTCGGCCACCTGGTGGTGTGGTGCCAGGTCAACGACAAGGACTTCGGCGACCTGACCGACGAGGACCTGGCCAAGGTGTCGCCGCACCTCACCCCGGACGTGCGGGAGGTCCTCGACGTCCAGGGGGCGCTGGCGTCGCGCAAGGCGTACGGGGGCACGGCCCCCGATCGCGTGCGCGAACAGCTCGAGGCGCTCCGCGCGGTCGTCGACGAGCACGCGGCGTGGGCCGCCGGACCCGACGAAAGCTGATCCCGGCGCCGCGCCGCAGGGCGGTACGGTGACGGGTCGGCAGACCCCTGGGCGCCGCGGCGCCCAGGCCCCTCCAGCGCACCGCCCGCCGGCCGGGACACGTCGACGATCGTGAAGGGCGCCGGAGCGGCCGGAAGACGGACCGGGACGGCACCGCGGTGAGGTGATGGACGGAGCGACGCTGCCACGCGACTTCTTCGACCGCCCCGTCGTGGAGGTCGCACGCGACCTGCTCGGACGCGTGCTGGCGCATCGGACGGACGAGGGCGAGGTCGCGGTACGGCTCAGCGAGGTGGAGGCGTACGCGGGCCCCCTCGACCCCGCGTCCCACGCCTACCGGGGGCGGACCCCTCGCACCGAGGTGATGTTCGGCCCGCCGGGGCACGCCTACGTGTACTTCACCTACGGCATGCACTTCTGCGTGAACCTGGTGTGCGGGCCGGACGGCACCGCCTCGGCGGTGCTGCTCCGCGCCGGGGAGATCGTCGCGGGAGAGGACCTGGCGCGACGCCGCCGGCCGCGCTCGACCGTGCGGGACCTGGCCCGCGGCCCGGCGAGGCTCTGCCAGGCCCTCGCCATCGTCCGCGAGCACAACGGCCTGGACGTCTGCTCGCCCGACGGGGAACTGCGGATCATGGCGGGGGAGGGGCCCGTCGACCCGTCCCTGATCCGGACGGGCCCGCGCACGGGCGTGAACGGCGGCAAGGAGACCCCGTGGCGGTTCTGGATCGACGGCGACCCCACCGTCTCCCCCTACCGCCCTCACGTTCCACGCCGCCGCGGCAGGTCCACCGGGGTGAGCGCGGATGCCTGACACCCGCGGGGGACCGCGCAGAGCGGCGTGCCGCCACGTGCGCCTCGACTCCGTGAGAGTCGACCGGCCGGTGCTCGCGGAGGCCGAGTGGCGCCCGAACGGGGTGCGGGCCCGCTTCACCTCCGGGCACGAGGTGTTCGTCCCCAGCAAATTCTTCCATTCCGGCCGCTGACTGGCGTTACCGTGATCGGCGGACCATGGGGCACCCTGGTTGGGACAGGCCGCCGGCCGTTCGGAGGGAGCGGCGCCCGGCTCCGCCGGGGGCGGCGACCGCGACACCGGCGGGCGAGAATCGCAACGGAAGACGAGGAAGACCGTGACCGACATCCTGGACGATCTGGTATGGCGCGACCTGATCGCGCAGTCCACCGATCTGGATGACCTGCGGACGCTGCTCGCCGCGGGACCGGTCACGCTGTATTGCGGTTTCGACCCGACGGCGCCGTCCCTGCACCTCGGCCACCTGATCCAGCTGCTGACCCTGCGCCGCTTCCAGGAGGCCGGGCACCGGCCGATCGCGCTCGTCGGCGGCGCCACCGGCCTCATCGGCGACCCCAGCGGCAAGAGCGCCGAGCGCGTCCTGAACGCCGAGGAGACCGTCGCCGGCTGGGTGGAGCGCATCCGCGACCAGGTGACGCGCTACCTGGACTTCGGCGACGGCCCGACCGGCGCCCTCCTGGTCAGCAACCTCGAGTGGACGGGCCCGATGAGCGCCATCGAGTTCCTCCGCGACATCGGCAAGCACTTCTCGGTGAACCGGATGCTGGCCCGCGAGACCGTCCGCAAGCGCCTGGACACCACGGGCATCAGCTACACCGAATTCAGCTACGTGCTGCTGCAGGCGATGGACTTCCTGGAGCTCTACCGGCGCTACGGCTGCCGCCTGCAGACGGGCGGCAGCGACCAGTGGGGCAACCTCACCGCCGGCGTCGACCTGATCCGCCGGGTCGAGGGCGGCACCGCGCACGCCCTGACCACGCCCCTGCTCACCAGGGCGGACGGCACCAAGTTCGGCAAGACCGCCGGCGGCGAGACCTACTGGCTCGACCCCGAGCTGACCACGCCGTACGCCTTCTACCAGTTCTGGATCAACACCGACGACCGCGACGTCGAGCGCTACCTGAAGGTGTTCAGCCTCCGCTCCCGCGAGGAGATCGAGGACCTGGTCAAGCAGGGCTCTGAACGGCCCGCCGCGCGCATCCCGCAGCGCGCGCTCGCCGAGGAGGTCACGACGCTGGTGCACGGCGCGGACGAATGCGCGCGCGTCGTCGCGGCGTCCCGCGCCCTGTTCGGCCAGGGCGAGCTGCGCGACCTGGACGAGCGGACCTTGCAGGCGGCCCTGGCCGAGGTGCCGCGCGCCGAGGTCCCGGCCGGCGACCTGCCGCCCGTGGCGGACCTGCTCGCCGCGTCCGGCCTGTGCAAGAGCAAGTCGGAGGCCCGCCGCACGATCGCCCAGGGCGGCGCGTACCTCAACAACGCCAAGGTCGACGCCGAGGACGCGGTCCCGTCGTCCGCCGACCTGCTGCACGGCCGCTTCCTCGTGCTGCGCCGCGGGAAGCGCAACATCGGCGGCATCGAGGTCGTCCGCTCCTGAACCAGGCGCGCGCCGCACGTCCGCCCGGACACCGACCCGTGTCCGGGCGGACACGGCCCCGCGCCTTCTGGCCGCACCCAAAAGATCACGTCGCCCGAAACACGCCTCCAGCAAGCGCAGAACCGCCGTCCCGGCGACCGCGGGACAACGAGTCCGCAGACGGACCAGCCGGGGCCGACGTGCCCAATGAATTGGGGAGACAGACCGAGCCCTGATCGACACCCCGCGACGGTGGTGCTCTCGAGCAGTCACCCGTGGGTTGCGGCGCCACTGCGCTGCGGTCTTGCGGGTGCTTCATCCAAGCCGCGGAATGACTCCCGGGCAGGCGGACCACGGGTGGTGCTCTGCGGCACGTCGGGCGCCGTCCTGATGGCTGCGGCCCGACCGCTGATGGAAGATCGGCGCCTCCGCAGCCGTAGGCGCCCTCTTCGCGTGGTGATCTCGGGACTCCGTGAGCCGCGCGTGGTGATCTTCCAGCTGCAGTCCGACGGCCTGGCCGCCTCGCTGCGCAAGCACATGGAGGTCCTCGACCGCGCCCACGACGCCGATGTGCGCTTCACCATGGACGGCGGCGCCGTGGCCCTCCCCGAAGAGCACGAGGCCGTGGTGTTCCAGCTGCACAACGCGCTGCGCCACGCGTCCGCCCGAACGATCGAGGTGCGGCTGCGCACGGAGGACGGCGCCGTCGTGCTGGAGCTCGCCGACGTGCGTGCCGAGGCGGTCGTGCACGTGGTCGGCCAGGCCCTGGCACGCAGCGTCGAGCAGCACCTGGCCTCGCGCGCTGAGACGCAGGGCGCGCTGCTGGACCTGCCGGACGACGGGCCGCATGAGCTGAGCGCGGATGGGCGGACGGGCGCGCGGTGTGGACGGTTCCGGTCAGCGTGTCGGCCGGTCGGTGACCGCCGACGGCGTCGGGTTCGCCCCGGGCGCCGCGCCCGCCAAGAACGGCGGCGGCGAGCCGCACGGTGGGCTTCCCGGTTCTGCTGAGACGGTTTGGGCCGCTTCGGCAGCGACGTGCCCGGCGGGAAGCCGTCGCTCGACGCGCTGAGGCTGATCCGGGCCGGACGAGGTCGACGGTGCGGCGCGACCGCCGCGAGGAGGAGCGCTCGGCCAAGGACCTGCTCGCCGAGCTGGTCGGAATGGACACCGAGGACCCGCAGTTCCTGCCCAAGCTGGACAAGCCGCGGATCGAGGTGCTGACGAACGCCCGCGCGGAGGAGCGCTACGAGTCCCGGCGGTGGACGGCGGGTGCAGGCTCGCCCTCGAGGTGCTCGCCGGGCGCCGCGTTCGAAGCGCAGCAGCACCCGCGTACGTGTGGACGCGGCACGCGGCCTCTCCACAGCCCAGCCGGTGCGCGGCCGGTCGGTCACGATCACCTCGGCGGGGGAGAGGGCCACGGCCGACTGGGTGGAGGGCCTGCGCGCGGCCTGGACACGCCCGTGGGGGCACCTTGGTCGCGGTCGCGCTGGTCGCGCTGACCCTGGACGCGGTCCAGGCGGCGGTCGCGGCGGCGGGCGACCCCAGGTACGTGGCCCGCGCCGACTCCACCGCGGCCGCCTTGGTCGCGCTGCTGTCAGCGGCTTGGGTAGGGCCGGGTCCCATCCCTACCCGCCTCAACAAGCCGGTCAGTCGCTTCAGCTGTGGTGTGCTGCTGGTCGGCGACATGCCGTGACCCCGCTACCACGGAATGCAAGATGCGGGCTGAGACGGGCCCGTCTTCCCGGATGCGATACGTCCAATGGGGGGTCCGTCGGTCGACGAGCCGAAGTTTGGTCTGCGCTCGGTGAGGTGGCAGTACAAGGGTTGTGGCGGGTCAGTGCGCCGCGGCCGACGGGCCATTGCCACCCGCGCCGGGGTTCGCCTTCCGGGCAGGCGGACTTCGGATTGGCGTTCTGAGGCGCGTCGGACGTTGTACCGGCGAATGCGGCGTCGGCCACTGGAGCCGGCGCGCTGACGACTGCCGATACTGCAGTTGACCTGTAGCGGGCAGTGACAGTCGAGTCCCAGATGACGGATTTGACGACGACGTCGCACTTGCCTAATGTTCTTCCTGCCCCGAGGGGATGCGGGACGCCGGAAGCGGCGGACGGCCCCGGGGAATCCTCCCTCCCACTGGAAAACGGTTCGGGTTGTCGCCTG
>PVNI01000020.1 GCA_003001795.1 Actinomadura viridilutea
AGTGGCTTGACACACGCAATCTGACTGCTGTTGGTGTTCGCGTCCCTGTGTGGTTCTCGGGGAGCAAACGGGAACCCGTTGTTGACAACAGGTTTTGTGGGTTTGTCCGGTGGTTATGGCGAAGGGGAAACACCCGGTCCCATTCCGAACCCGGTAGTTAAGCCCTTCAGCGCCGATGGTACTGCATGGGTGACTGTGTGGGAGAGTAGGACGCCGCCGGACATTTACTTGGGTGGAAGGCCCGCCGCTGGTCGGCGGGCCTTCTGCTTTTCGTGGTGCCGGATGGCGATGCCGCGGGCGGCGAACCACTCCGTGGCGGACCAGGAACGCGACGCAGGTGGCCGCGGTCTCATCGCTCAGGATCTCGGTGTAGGCCAGGCCGGAGTGGTCGTCCAGCGCAGTATGCAGGTAGAGGTAGCCGCCGCTGTCGCGGTGCCGGTTGGCGCGGCCCGCGGCACGCCCGAGAACCCTGTGCCCGCCACCGTCGGGGAATGCGGCCGAGTTTCTTGACGTCGACGTGGACCAGGTCGCCGGGGCGTTGGTGCTCGTAGCGGCGGATGGGTTCGCCGGTGGCGCGGTCGCATGCGCCACGCCGTGCCGCACCAGGATGCGGTGCACGGTGGACGGTGCGACCCGGTGCGGGCGGCCAGGCGGACCGGGCGATGCGGTGCGCCCGGCGCAGGGGCGAGCACCTGCGCCTCGATGTGCGGTGGCGTCCGGTGGGGGCTGTGATCGGGCGGCTGGAGCGGGGTCCGGGGACGCCCTTGTCCTAGGTGGGCGACCCTGATGCCGGCCATCACGGCCTCGAATTGCGGGGCGTCCCCGCGTTGCCCGGCGGTCACCACCAGCGACAACGGCAGCTGCCCCTGCTCACAGGCCAAATGCCCCTTGGACGACAACCCGCCGCGGAAGCGGCCCAGCGCGTGATCGGCCGGCTCGGCGACCATGCCGCCGGGCACCGGCGGTGTGCTGGTGCGCGCGCACGGTCGTGGAGCCCGCGCTGACGGCCTTGGCGATGCGAGATCGTCCTCAGCCGAACACCGAGATCGGCTGGACAGGCCCTCAAAGGACTGGGGCCCGGCGAAGGGGGCTCGACGCGCCGCCGGTGCGCCGCGTCATTGGGGTACAGGTTCCGGTCGCCGTACTCGGCGGTCGCAGCGTGGTGGGGTCACGCGGGTGGTCTGGCGGGGTAAAGCCTTGTCCGGAACGCTTTGCGGCTTCCGTACGGCGAGTGAGCGCAGGCTTGCTTGCAGGGGCGAGCAGACCTTCCCGGGTCAGATCTCTTCGCCTGCCAGGACGGCGTCGGCGTCGACGATGCGGTACGCGTAGCCCTGCTCGGCCAGGAAGCGCTGCCGGTGCGCCGCATACTCCTGATCCAAAGTGTCGCGGGCGACGACCGCGTAGAAGCGCGCCGTCCCGCCGTCGGCCTTGGGGCGCAGGAGACGGCCGAGCCGCTGCGCCTCCTCCTGGCGGGAGCCGAAAGCGCCCGACACCTGCACGGCGACGGCGGCTTCGGGGAGGTCGACGGAGAAGTTGGCGACCTTGGACACCACCAGGACGCCGATCTCGCCGGAGCGGAACGCGTCGAAGAGGCGTTCGCGTTCCCGCACCCGGGTGTCGCCCTTGATGACGGGGGCGTCCAGGAGCTCGCCGAGCTCGTCGAGCTGGTCGATGTACTGGCCGATGACGAGGGTCTGCTGGCCGCGGTGCCGTTCCACCAGCGCCCGGACGACCTTGGTCTTGGTGTCGGTGGTGGCGCAGAACCGGTACCGCTCGTCCGGGTCGGCGGTGGCGTAGGCGAGGCGTTCGGAGTCGGTGAGCGTCACCCGCACCTCGACGCAGTCGGCGGGGGCGATCCACCCCTGGCTCTCCATCTCCTTCCACGGCGCGTCGTACCGCTTGGGGCCGATCAGGGAGAACACGTCGCCCTCCCGGCCGTCCTCACGGACCAGCGTCGCGGTCAGGCCGAGGCGCCGCCGCGCCTGCAGGTCGGCGGTCCTCCGGAAGATCGGCGCGGGCAGCAGGTGCACCTCGTCGTAGATGATCAGGCCCCAGTCGCGGGCGTCGAAGAGCTCCAGGTGCGTGTAGGCGCCCTTCCGGCGGGTCGTCATGATCTGGTACGTGGCGATGGTGACCGGGCGGATCTCCTTCTTCGCGCCGGTGTACTCGCCGATCTCGTCGGCGGTCAGGGAGGTGCGGCGCAGCAGCTCCTGCTTCCACTGGTGCGCCGACACGGTGTTGGTGACGAGGATCAGGGTGGTCGCCCGGGCCCGGGCCATGGCGGCGGCGCCGACCAGGGTCTTTCCGGCGCCGCACGGCAGCACGACCACGCCCGAACCGCCGTGCCAGAACGCGTCCGCGGCGTCGCGCTGGTAGGACCGCAGCGTCCAGCCGTCCTCCACCAGGTCGATGGGGTGGGCCTCGCCGTCGACGTACCCGGCGAGGTCCTCGGCGGGCCAGCCGAGCTTCAGCAGCGCCTGCTTCAGCGAGCCGCGCTCGGACGGGTGGACGATCACCGTGTCGTCGCCGGCGCGTTCGCCGAGCATGCCGCGGACCTTCTTGGAGCGCAGCACCTCCTCCAGCACCGCGCGGTCCGAGGAGACCAGCACCAGGCCGTAGGTCGGGTGCTTCTCCAGGCGCAGCCGCCCGTACCGGGCCATCGTGTCGGCGACGTCCACCAGCAGCGCGTGCGGCACCGGGTAGCGGGAGTAGCGCAGCAGCGTGTCGACGACCTGCTCGGCGTCGTGGCCGGCGGCGCGGGCGTTCCACAGCGCCAGCGGCGTCACCCGGTAGGTGTGGATGTGCTCGGGCGCCCGTTCGAGCTCGGCGAACGGGGCGATGTCGGTGCGGCAGGCGTCGGCGAGGTCGTGGTCGACCTCCAGCAGGAGGGTCTTGTCGGACTGCACGATGAGCGGACCGTCGGACACAGCAGGCAGCCCCCGTCAGGCGTCGGATATGGGCGGGCGCGTCCACGGCGTTCGGCGCCGTCGACCGGAGCAGCACGCTACTCCAGGTCGGGGGGCCGGGCGGGGTCTCCGCGCGGCCGGACGACCATTTCTGCAACGTCCGGGCCCGCCGGTGTCTTCCCGGACGGTTCGCCGTCAGACCTCGGGGCCGCTCGACGAGGAGGAGCTCGCGTCCACGACGAGGGCGATGATGATCACCGCGATGGCGATGACCAGCGCCAGGACGCACAGCACCCAGCTCCACACGGTGAGCGTGCGGGCCGACTCGGGGTCGCTGTTGCCGCGGCTGATGGCCAGCGAGGACGTGATGATCCCGGGGATGGCCAGCACGTTGCAGCAGGTGGTGACGAGCAGGACGTTGCAGATCAGCGCGGCGATCGCCAGGCCGTTGCCGCGCTGGGCGCCGGGCACGCCGGGCAGCCCGTACTGCTGCGGGGCCGTGTACTGGCCGTACGGGTCCCAGCTGGACGGCGCGGCCGGGTCGGACCAGCCCGCCGGGGGCGTGCCCGGCCGACCGTACGGGTCGCTCCAACCGGACGGTTGCCCACCGATCCCGCTCACACGCAGTCCCTTCCATGTCGCGCTCGGCCGGCCGTCCGCCCCGGCCAGTCGGGCGTCCGTCCGGTCTGTCGGTTGCTCGGACTGTGCAGGCTATCGGTTGATTCGTCCGGAGACGCGGTCGTGGCGGAGATCGGTGCCGGCACATCGGGGGCGCACGGCCGCAAGGCCGTGCGCCCCCAGGTGTTCTAGAACGGCCAGTCGGCGTTCCGGCCGGCCTCGATCAGCGGGATCATCGAGAACGCCGCGTCCGACAGGCCCCCGAAGACGTGCCGGGTGCCGGTGCCGGACGGGCCGTGGCCGTACTGGTAGCCGCCGAGGTTCCACGTGTAGACCGGCACGTGCGGCGGCACGTGCCGCGTGGGCTCCTCGCCGTCCTGGCCCCACCACGCCTGCTCGTCGGTGACGATCACGACGCGGTCGTGGCGGCGGTAGTTGGCGCGCACCGCCCGCGCGGTGTTCGTCCCGCCCATGTCGCGGAACCGCTCCACCACCTTCAGCACCGACTCGCGGCGGCGGAACGGCACCTTCGCGTAGTCGGTGCCGAACTGCACCAGGTCGGCGTCCTCGGCGCGCTGCGCCAGCGCCGCGCCGAACACGGCCGCGGCGTCCGCGGACGTCAGCTCGGAGCGGGCGGACAGCCGCATGGACATCGACCCGGACCGGTCGACCAGCACCAGCGTGCGGCCCGGCAGCGCCGGGACGTGCACCAGCGACGCGTTCAGCGCCCGCTCCAGGGCCCACGCCCAGCGCAGCGACGCCGCCGCCCGGTAGGCCGCGAGGAACCGCATCGGCAGCACCTTGGACCGGACTACCTGCTCCGGGTCGGCGAGCCGCTCGGCCACCTGTGCGGCGACCTCGTCCGACACGCCGGCCTTGTCGAAGTTGCGGAGGTTGCGGAGGAGGGCGAAGTAGCCCATCGACGGGATGATCCGCTCCCAGAACGCCGCCGTCAGCGGGCCCTGGATCCACCCCGCCAGCGACTCCCAGGTCATCCCGGCGTCCGCGAGCACCCGCTCGGCGTCCGGGCGGTCCAGCAGCGCGCGCCGCTCCCGCACCGGCAGCGCCACCAGCTCGGCGCGGGCGCGCAGCGTCGACAGCGACGCGGGGATGTCCCGGTCGCGGCCGTGACGGCGGTCGATCGCGAAGCGGAACAGGTCGCCCTGCTTCGGCGTGCGCGGCCGCGGGTGGGTCAGCTCGATGACGTCGCCGAACCGGACGTTCCCGGTGTCGTGCTTGATCAGCGAGCGTTCGCCGTAGAGGCGGCGGGCCGCGTCGGCGACGCCGCGCTTGACCGGCTGCGGCAGCGCCCGGCCGTACCGGCCGAGCCAGTACGCCAGCAGCTCGCCGGGCTCGTCGGCGCGCTGCAGCGCGGCGTCGATCATCCGGCGGTTGCCGCCGGAGCGGCGCTCGACCAGTCGCGCCCGCACGGCCTCGGCCGCCGCGACCACGGCCGCCGACCGCATCCCGGCCTCCCCGCGCAGCCAGCCGATCAGGCGGGCCGTCCAGTCGGGGTCGTCGAGCGCGACCCGGCCGACCAGGGTGCGGAACCGGTCGTCGCGCTCGTCGGCGCCCTCGTAGAAGGTCTGCTCGCCCACCATGTTCGACACCGCGAGCAGGAAGAGCTCGCTCTTGGCGTCGCGCTCGTAGCCGGGGGCGCCCTCGTGGGTGCTGCCGGTCGGCGTGGATCGGGACCGCACGGCGCTCAGCGCGCCGGTCACGCGGGAACGGTTGAACTTCGCCATGGTCGTGCGTGCCTCCTGTCGGCCGCCCGAGAGCAGGCGCGTGCGCGCGCCGGGGGCGCATCGGGCGGCGGGGTCGGAGGCCCCTCCCGAGGACAGATCGGCTGGAGTCCGCTAACCCCATAGGCGGGTTAACTCTGAAACAAGGAAGTAACTCCGGCCTGCGCACCGGGAGGGGCGAGGGAAAAAGGGGCGCGCCCGAGAACCGGTCGGCGGCGGTTGTCAGCGCTCTACCGAATTGAGCTGACGCCCAGTCGATAGAACGTGCAGGATTCGAACCTACGACACACCAGGAAGTATCCGCTGCCTTCGCACCGGGCGCGCACGTCTGCGTCGTCCACGAGGGCGCTGCGTTTTCCGCTGTCAGCGCCGGGGATATGCCCGGCGCGACGCCTTCGGGAGGACGTTTTCGCCGTGCGCATGCCGCTGTTCATATCTTCGTTCGGCGGCTCGCACCGTGTCCTCCTTTCGTCGTCGCCGTGGCACCCCTAAGGTGCCGCACGGGCCCGTGCCCGTGCAACAGGATTTTCGCCGGGTTCCCGGGTCGATTTCCGAGGTGCCGGTGAGGGTGAAGAGGGGCGCGCCCGAGAACTGGTCGGCTGCGGTCAGTGTGCTCTGCCGAACTGAGCTACCGCCCGAATAGCGGGCGGGCAGGAGTCGAACCTGCGACACCACCAGAAAATGGAAGTAACCGCTGCCTGCGCACCGGGCGCGCCGCGTCTTCGCCGTCACGGGGGCGCCGACCCGCGTTCTTCGCCGTCAGCGCCCAGAATATGGCGCCGTCGGGAGGACGATCGCGGCGTGCGCGTGCCGCTGTGGCTTTCGTGGTCCTGCGGCTCGCACCGTGTCCTCCTTTCGTCGTCGCCGTGACACCACTAAAGGTGCCGCACAGGCCCGCGCGCGTGCAACATGATTTTCGCCGGGTTCTTATGAGTCGATTTCCGAGGCGCCGGTGATGCGGTGCAGGGCGAAGCGGTGGACGGCGGCGCGGGTGGCGTCGTAGCCGGTGAGGTAGCCGCCCTCGACCCGCACCGGCTCGACGATGCGGCTGGACGAGCGGCCCTGCTGGTCCAAGTAGCCGATCCACACGCGGGCGCCGCGGTCGACGGCGTCGCGCAGCAGCTCGATCGTCGCGGCGGCGGGGGAGCGGGGCGGTTCGCCGGACGGGGCGGACGCGGCGTGCGCGGCGCCGAGCCGGGCGGCCTCGTCGCCGGCCCGCAGCGCCCGCACCGCGGCGGCGATCACCGCGTCGTCGGCGGTGTCCTCGGGCCGCAGCCGCACCATCTCCGCGGTGGGCGGCGGTTCCGCGCGGCGCGCGTCGGGCCGGGTGATGATCACGCCGCCTTCGGGGGACTCGGCGACCGGCGCCAGCCCCAGCGACCGCAGCCCCTCCAGCAGCTCGCCGCGCGAAAGCTCGGACGCCAGCACGGTCGGCGCGAGGCGGTGCAGCCGCAGCGGCGCGGCGCGCCGGTCGGCCAGGATCTCGTCGAGGGCGGCGGGCGAGTCGGTGCGCACGTACGAGGCCATGGCGCCGACGCGCAGCGCGCCGTGCCGCCGGGCCGTGTCCTCGATCAGGTAGGTGAGCGGCTGCGGCAGCGGCGTCGCCGAATGCCGGGCGAGCAGGGCGGTCAGCTCGTCGGCGGAGCGGCCGGCGTCCAGGGCGCGGCGGATCGAGTCGGGCGTGAAGCGGTAGACGGTGGCGCCCCCGGTGGACTCCACGTCGGCGGCGAGGGCCAGCTCCCGGGCCAGCTCGGTGACCAGGGGGCCCGGCGCGACCGCCGTGAGGTCCCCCTGAATGAGGATCTCCTCGACCGGTCGCGGCAGGTGCGCGTCCAGGACGGGGGCGGGGTCGGCGCCGTCGAGCAGGGCGCGGGCGTGCGGGGCGAGCCGCCCGAAGCCGGTCAGGCCGAGCGCGGCGGCCTCGCGCAGCGTCCAGTCGACCATGCGGTCGTGCAGCGGCCCGGTGCGGCGCGGCCGCCGCCACGCCAGGCGGGCCCGCACCGCGTCGGCGTCGACGGCCAGCGCGGGGTCGGCCTCGGCCAGCACGTCCAGCGCCGCGCGCCGCGCGGAGGGCGCGAAGCCGCGCACGGCGGCGCCGCTCAACGCGTTGATCAGCCGGTCGCGGTCGTCGCGTTCGCCGACGAGCCCGGCGACGCGGTCGGACGCGAGCCAGCCGTGCGCCAGCTCCGCCCAGCGCTCCGCGGTGTCCTTCAGCAGCCACACGTCGTAGGCGGGGGTGGGCAGCCACTCGCCGTCCACCTCGCCGCTGCCGGTGAGCAGGCCCGCCGCGTACGCCGTCTCGATGAGCAGCGCGGCCTGCCATTCCTCGACGTCCAGCAGCGCGGCGGCGGCCCGCAGGTCGCGCACCGCCAGGCCGCCGCTGCGCAGCACGGACGGCGGGTCCAGGCCCCAGCGGTCCAGCAGGTCCTCCACCATGCGGACGGCGGCGTGCGCGGCCCCGGCGGCGGCGCGCGCCACCGCGTCCTCCTCGCGTTCGCCGGGACGGACGGGCACGTCGCCGGTGCGGCCGGTCAGCGGGGGCGGCTCGGCGGTGACGTCACGGAACAACCGTCCGCCCCGCAAGTACAGGGCCACTTCGCGGGGCAGCGCGACGGTGCGGTCGTCCTCGGCGGCGAGCAGGCCGCGCGCCAGCAGCCGTTCGATCGGGGTGGCGGCGGTGTCCGTCCGGACGGGGCGGCGGGCGTCGGCGACCCGGCCCACCGGAGGCCCCCAGACGAGCCGGTCGAGGGCGGCGCGCGCGTCCGCCCCCGCGTCGGCGATCAGCGGTTCCGGGTCGGCGAGCAGCTCGGACAGCCAGCGCAGCAGCCGGTCGGCGTCGGGGAATCCGCGCGGCTTGGCGTCCAGATCGGTGATGAGCGCGACGAGCCGCTCGGTGGGGTAGGCCGCGAACGCCTCCCGCGCCGGCGGGCCCAGGCCCGCGGGGTGCGGCAGGGCCTGCCGGACGCCCGGCGCGGCGTCCGTCCGCTCCTCGCCCCACACCAGGCCGTGGCGGCGCAGCCGGTCGAGGGCGGCGCGGGCCTCGGCCTCTGCGGCGCCGAGCGCCTCCGCGACCGGCCCCGGGGCCGGGTCGGGCAGCACCAGCACGGCCTCCAGCACGGCCAGGGTGAAGCGGTCGAGCCGGTCCAGCGCGCGGGAGACCGCCGCGGGCGCGGCGGCGCGGGCCGCGAGGGCGCCCAGGTCGGCCGGGACGGGAGTGATCAGCTCGGGGCGCGCGGACAGCAGGGCGCGCAGGTCGGCGTCGTCGCGGGCGCGCAGCCAGTCGGCGTAGGTCTCCATCCCGCTTCCAACCTAGTCGGGGCTCGCCGCCCCCGCCGGGGCGGCGGGTGCGGCCGGAGGCGGGGGGACGCCGCGGACGCGGCCGGGGTCAGGAGGCGGAGGAGGCGGGGGTCCGCTTCACCAAGCCCATGCCCAGGCGGGCCCAGCTCTCCACGAAGCGCTTCTCGTCGATGCGCGTCGGCGGTTCGTACATCGACTCGTTGGCCAGCCAGTAGTTGACGACCGCGCCGCCCAGGACCGCGGCGATCGCGGGCCAGTCCTCGTCGGCGTCGGCGAGCTCGGGCTGCTCCGACAGCCACCGCGCGATGCCGTCGTACAGCGGGTTGACGATGCCCTCCCGCATCTCCGCCACCAGGTGCGGGAACTGGTCCAGGTCGCGGAACAGCACCCGGATGAGGTCCTGCTCCTCGCGCATCTTGGCCAGCCCGGCCTGGCAGGTCATCCGCAGCCGGACCTCCAGCGGGCGGTCCTCGTACCGCTTGGCCTGCTCCAGCACCTCGTCGACCTGCTTGCGGGTCCGCTCGATGTGCTCGCGGATGGCGGAGGCCAGCACCTCCTCCTTGGAGCGGAAGTGCCGGTACAGCCCGCCGGCGCCCGGCGACAGGCCGGCCGCGGCCTCGATCTCGGCGACCGAGGTGGCGGCGTATCCGCGGTCAGCGAACAGCCGCAGCGACTCGGCCACGATACGCTCGCGCGTTGAAGTCGGCTTGGTCACGTGGTCCTCCGCAAGAACAGTACGGCATGTCCGCGCCGGCCGTCCCCGCCGGAAGCCCGGCACACCCGGATCGTGACGCGACTCGCACCGCCGCGGGCGGCTAGAGTTCGTGCTACGCCCCTTATCCGGAAAGGGGTGTACGGGAGGGACCGAGCGAATGGCCGTACTGCCGCGGAGAAGGATCCGCGGATCACCGCGCACGCTGATCGGCGGAGCGCTGCGTATCAACCGCGGGACCCGACACGCGCAGCGATACAAGGCCGCCCGCGCCGCGTCGGGCGGCCCCGGCGAGCCCGTCGAGGCTCCGTACGCGCCCGGCCCCGCCCCTGAGCCCGGCGCGGGACCCCGCGCGGGCGTCGGGGGCACGGCGGCGCGCAAGACCTTCCTGCCCGACGACTTCGTCGTGCCCACGCTGGTGGCCGGGCCGCGCTTCAGGATCCGCCCGATCACCGTGCACGACGTGGTCAAGGACTACGCCGCGGTGCGGCCGAGCCTGGAGCGGCTGCGCGAGCGGTTCGGGCCGGACTGGGGCTGGCCGGCCGAGGACTTCACCTTCGACCAGGCGCTGATCGACATCGCCTGGCTGCAGAAGGAGGGCCAGCTGCGGCGCTCCTTCAGCTATGCGGTCACCACGCCGGACGAGGAGAGCCAGCTGGGCCGCATCCACATCGCGCCGTCCGACACCCCCGACGCCGACGCCGTCGTGGTGTTCTGGGTGCGCGACGACCACGACGACCCGTCCCTGGAGCGGGAGCTGGAGGACTTCGTCCGCGAATGGGTCGTCACCACGTGGCCGTTCTCCACCGTCCGCCTGCCCGGCCGCGACCCCTCGGTGGTCCGGCGCGCCGCCCGCCGCTGAACGCCCGGCGCCGCCGCGGGGCGCCGTCCGAAGGGCCGCGCCGGGTCAGCCGAGGCGCCGGACCAGACCGACGGCGATCCGGCCGACCAGCAGGTACGCCAGGGCCGCCAGGCCGTAGTTGACCGCCACCTCGACCTTGGGATCGGCGGGCTGGAAGACGTCCTTGAACTGCCAGGCCAGGTCGTGCGCCCAACCGGCGACGCGCCGGACCAGCGCGTTGCCGGTGTTGGCCTCGAAGGCCACGAACACGATGTGCACGGCCAGCACCAGCACCGCCGCGGTGGTGAAGAGCGAGACCAGCCCGGCGAGCAGGGACGCGGCGCGCCTGCGGACGGCCCGCACGCCGTCGCCCGACATGCGCGTGCGCAGCCCGGCGAAGCGGCCCGGGCCGCGGTCGGTGCCCTCACCCTGGCCGGTCGTCGCGGCCCGCGGCGCGGCGCCGTGCCCGACCGCCGCATCGGGCGCGCCGGTCGCGGACCGGCCGCCGCCGTTCTCGGTGTTCTCCGCCATGGCGCCCTCTTTCTCGCTAGGGGGCCGATTGCCGTGCGAGGGGGATCGTTTGGGGGGCGCGCGTCCGATCGAGACGCGCGTTTTTGCTGCTGAAAGGGTTCGTGCCGAGGTCGTCGGGTATACCGGCCGCACAACGCCGCCGGATCGGGCGACCGGGCGGCGGCCGTACACAGGACTCCCGCGCTCCCCTACTCGGATCCCGTCGCATCGCCACTACCAGGGGAGCGCGGGGCTGTGCGGGACGCGCCCCGCCGGCACGCCGGAACCGCGTCCCGGCGGGTGGCCGTCGCATCGTCCCCATACCCATCCCTTTACCCTGTGGGGCGTGCTGGAGCCAGTTTCGCCGCGATTCGCCGTAGGGTTCGACCTCGACCTGACCCTCGCCGACACCCGGGCCGGGATCGCCGCCGTCTACGCGGCCCTGGCCGCCGAGACCGGCGTGCCGATCGACGTCGACGCGGTCGTCGCGCGGCTCGGGCCGCCGCTGGAGGTCGAGCTGGCGCACTGGTTCCCGCCGTCCGAGGTGCCCGCCATGGCCGACCGGTACCGGGCGCTCTACCCCGACGTCGCGGTGCCCGTCAGCACCCTCATGCCCGGCGCGGCCGAGGCGGTCGAGGCGGTGCGGGCGCGCGGCGGCCGCGTCCTGGTGGTGTCCGGCAAGAACCAGGCCGACACCGAGCGGACCGTGCGGTTCCTGGGGCTGGAGGTGGACGAGGTCGTCGGCGGGCTGTTCGGCGCCGACAAGGGCGTGGCGCTGCGCAGGTTCGGAGCGTGCGCCTACGTCGGCGACCACACCGGCGACGTGGACGCCGCCCGCGCCGCCGCCGCGGTGGCGGTGGGCGTGGCCACGGGCGCGTTCGACGCCGACGCCCTGTCCGCGTACGGCGCCGACGTGGTGCTGCCGGACCTGCTGGCGTTCCCCGACTGGCTGCGCGGTTTCGGCGACGGGGCGGGCGGCGTTCCCGGCGGCGTCCCGTCCGGGGTGCCCGGCGGAGTTTCGGGAAACGGTTCCGGCGGGTGAAGCGTTTCCCCTACAGCTGCCGCGCGGCGGCTTCGCGGACGAAATCGAGGTGCCCGCGCGGGCCCGCCGCAGGTAGCGTCGAAACCATGGCCTCGTAAGGTTTCCGGGCGGTCGCACACCTGTTCACCGGCCCGGAGCGAGGCACTAATCTTGAGGCTGATTCAAGACGAGAGTTGAACGAGGTCTCCCGTGCCCACTGGCAAGGTCAAGTGGTACGACGCCGACAAGGGATTCGGCTTCCTCACCCGCGACGACGGCGGTGAGGTCTTCGTGCATTCCTCCGCGCTCAACGGCGTCACATCGCTGAAGTCCGGCCAGCGCGTCGAGTTCGGCGTGGTCGAGGGGCGGCGGGGGCAGCAGGCGCTGTCGGTGCGCACACTGGAGAATCTGCCGTCGGTGGAGAAGGCGCTGGCCAAGGCGCGCCGCAAGAAGCCCGACGAGATGGTCGTGATCACCGAGGACCTCATCAAGCTGCTCGACGGAATCTCCAACACCTACCGCCGCGGCAAGCATCCGTCCCCCGCGGAGGCCAAGAAGATCGCGACCGTGCTGCGCGCCGTCGCCGACGATCTGGCGCCCTGAGGCGGCGCGTCGCGGGCGTCGGTCGCGAGGCGCCCGTCGCGGACGCCGCCTGCGGGGCGCTATGTCGTCTCGGGGTGAGTGTCCGGGACGCGGCGGGCGCCGCGGGCGCGGCGGCGCGGGCCCGTGCGGCGGCCGTCCGGGCGGCGCAGCAGCAGCGCGGCCAGCGTGGCGGCCAGGGCGGCCGCCACGGCCGCCAGCGCCGCCCGGCCGTCGGCGACGATCGACATGCCGAGGCCGAGCAGGCCGCCGAGCACCCAGACGAGCTGGTGCAGGGTCTCGGTGACCGCGAACGTGGACGAGCGGACCTCCTCGCCGACCTCCCGCTGCACCACCGCGTCCATCGACAGCTTGCCCAGCGACTGGCCGAGCGCGCCCGCGAACGCCGCCGCCAGCGCCGCCCACAGGCCGAACAGCGCCGCGCACAGCCCCGCGGCGGCCGTGGCGAACGCCAGCGTGCTCAGCACCAGCAGCCGCGGGGCGCGGGCCTTCGCCCAGGCGCCCAGGGCGGTGCCGGCCAGGCCCCCGGCGCCCGCGCAGCCCGCGAGCAGGCCGAGGGCGAGGGTGCCGGACACGGGTTCGAACCGCTCCTGCCGCAGCAGGAACGCCAGGTACAGGATGAGGAACCCGGAGAACGCCCGCAGCGCGGCGTTGGCCGCCACGGCCTCGGCGACGGCGGGGCCGAGGCGCGGCGGCGTCCGCCGCCGTCCGCGCCGCCGCGGCGGTTCGGGGGCGTCCGCCCGGTCCGTCGCCGCCTTGAGGTCTGTCGCCTCCGTGAGGTCCGGGGGCGCCGCTTCCGCGGGCGCCGCGTCCACGTGGCGCGGCAACCGGACCGTGACCGCCGCGCCCAGCAGGAAGACCACGGTCGTGATGCGCAGCAGCCACTCCGAGCCGACCAGCATCGACAGCCCCGCCGCGATCGGCGCGGCGGCCGACGCGGCCACCAGCCCGGCGAACGACACCCGCGCGTTCGCCGTCACCAGGGAGATCCGCTCGGGCAGCACGAGCGGGGTCGCGGCCGACCGCAGCACCCCGAACGCCTTGGACAGCACCAGCACCCCGAACGCGGCGGGCAGGTACGTCAGCTCGTCGCCGTGCGCGACCGCCCCCGCCATGCCCCAGCACAGCAGCCCGCGCGCGGCGAGCGTGGTCGCGACGGCGTAGCGGCGGGCGTGCCGCATCCGGTCCAGCGCCGGGCCGATCAGCGGCGCGACCAGGGCGAACGGCGCCATCGTCACCAGCAGGTACAGCGCCACCTGGCCGCGCGCCTGGTGTACGTCCAGGCCGAAGAACACCGTCCCGGCCAGCGCGACCGCCACCATGGCGTCGCCGGCGGCGTTCACCGCGGCCGCCTCCGTCAGGGCGCCGAGGCCGCTGCGTCCGGCGCCCTGCGCGTGCGCGGCGCGGCGCGCCAGGCGCCCCGCCCCCCGCACGGCGCGGCCCGCGCCGCGGACGCCGGCGCGCGCCGACCGTCCGAGCGCTGCCGCGCGCCCCTGGATGCCCATACCTGCTGATCTCCCCGTGCGGCGAGTTCGGGAGCCGACCCGATCGAGAGTACGTTTCCCTGATGAGCGCCGTGCTCACCCGGTGCGCGCCGACCGGCCGACCGCGGCCGGCGGCGGGCTCGGCCACGCCCTTCCATGAGCGAGAATTGAGACGTGAGCCCACTCCGTCAGTCGAGTCCCGCGCGTTCCGCCGGCGCCCGTACCGCCGGATCGACGCGTTCCGGAGGGACGAAGCGTTCCGGGGGGACGCGCCGCCGAAGCTTCGCCGTCGACCCGGCCTGCGCCGAGGCCGTCGACCTCGCCCGGAAGGCCGCTGAGGAGGTCGCCGGAAGCGACGCGGCGGACGGTTCCGGGGCGACGCGGGTCGGTGACCACCTCGGGCTGCGCGCCGAGGGCGACCGGGTGGTCACACACTTTTTCGCGTGCCTGTCGCCCGCCTACCGGGGCTGGCACTGGGCCGTCACCGTCACCAGGGCGGCGCGCGCCAAGGTCGTGACGGTGAGCGAGTGCGTGCTGCTGCCCGGCGAGGACGCCCTGCTGGCCCCCGAATGGGTGCCGTGGCTGGAGCGGCTGCGCCCGGGCGACCTGGGGCCCGGCGACCTGCTGCCCACGGCCGCCGACGACGCCCGGCTGGCGCCCGGCTACACCGACGTGGGCGACTCGGGCGACCAGCAGATGCAGTGGGAGCTGGGGCTGGGCCGCCCCCGCGTGCTGTCCCGGGAGGGCCGCGCCGAGGCCGCCGCCCGCTGGTACCAGGGGGTCGCCGGGCCGCGCGCCCCCATCGCCGCCTCGGCCCCCGCCCAGTGCTCCACCTGCGGCTTCTACGTGCCGCTCGCCGGGGAGCTGCGGCAGATGTTCGGGGTGTGCGCCAACGAGTACGCCCCCGACGACGGGCGCGTGGTGTCCGCCGACCACGGATGCGGCGCCCACTCGGAGGCGGTCGTGGTGCCCCCGGCGTCCGAGCACGGCCCGCCGGTGCTGGACGAGGTCGGCTACGACATCGTCAAGATCACCCCCGCGCGCGACGGCGCCGCCTCCGACGAGGAGGAGGACGAGGCCCTCGGCCACAGCTGATCCCGCCGTGGGGGCATCGACCGTGAGCGACGACCCGTTCGGCACCGCCGAGATCCGCGACCGGGTGCTGCACGCCTGGGCGCGGTCCCCGGCGCGGTTCCGGGAGGACGCCAACGCCGAGGAGGACTACGCGCTCGGCGGCTACCGCGACCGCGTGGTCGTCGAGCTGGCGCAGAACGCCGCCGACGCCGCCGTGCGGGCCGGCGTGCCGGGCGTGCTGCGGCTGACGCTGCGCGGCGATGTGCTGACCGCCGCCAACACCGGGGCGCCGCTCGACGCGGCCGGGGTGGAGGCGCTGTCGACGCTGCGGGCGTCCGCCAAACGGGACGACCGGGAGGCGGCGGGCCGGTTCGGCGTCGGGTTCTCCGCGGTCGTGGCGGTGAGCGACCGGCCGATGATCGCGTCGGCCGGCGCCGGGGGCGTGGAGTGGTCGGCGCGGCGGGCCCGGGCGCTCGCGGCCCGGACGCCCGCCCTGCGCGAGGAGCTGGAGCGCCGCGGCGGCCACGTCCCGCTGCTGCGGCTGCCGTTCCCGCTCGACGAGCGCGTGGACGTCCCGGACGGGTTCGACACCGTCGTGCGGCTGCCGCTGCGCGACGCCGAGGCCGTCGCGCGGGTCCGCGACCAGCTCCGCCGGACCGGGCCCGCGCTGCTGCTGGCGCTGCCCGCGCTGACCCGCGTCGAGATCGACGTCGACGGCGGCGTGCGCGCCCTCACCGCCGAACGCGACACGGCGACGGGCGCGGTCACGATCGACGGGATGCGGTGGCGCACCGTCGAGGACCACGGCGTGCTGCACCCTGATCTGCTCGCCGACCGCCCCACCGAGGAGCGCGCCCGTCCCGTGTGGCAGGTGCGCTGGGCGGTGCCCGAGGGCGGGGACCTGGCCGGGACGCCCGCGGTCGTGCACGCGCCCACGCCCGGCGACGAGCGGCTCGACCTGCCCGCCCTGCTGATCGCGTCGTTCCCGCTCGCCCCGGACCGCCGCCACGTCGCGCCCGGACCGCTCACCGACTTCCTCGTGGAACGCGCCGCCGACGCCTACGTCCGCCTGCTGCGCGACCTGCCGGCCTCCCCGCGCCTGCTGGATCTGGTGCCGGGGCCCGTGGCGGCCGGGGAGCTGGACGCCCGCATCCGCCGCGCCGTCCTGGACCGCCTGCCCGAGGCGCCGCTGCTGCCCGCCGGCGGGGGCGGACGGGTGCGGGGCCGGGACGCGGTGGCCGTCGACGGCCCGGCCGCGTTCGTCCGGCTGCTGGGCGACGAGGACGACCCCGTGGTCCCCGGACTGCTGCCGCCGTCCTGGCCGGTGCGCCACGCGGCGCTGGACGCGCTGGGCGTGCGGCGGCTGGAGCTCGCCGACGTCATCGACGAACTGGCCGCCCTGGACCGCCCCCCGTCCTGGTGGCGCGACCTGTACGAGACGCTGACCGGCGCGCCGGCCGACGCCCTGGGAGCCCTGCCCGTCCCGCTGGCCGACGGCGACCGGGTGGTGCGCGGCCCGCGCGGGCTGCTCGTCGCCGACGGGGTCGACCCGTCGCGCCTGGACGCGCTGGGGCTGCGGTTCGTCCACCCGGACGCGGTCCATCCGCTGCTGATGCGGCTGGGCGCGGTGGAGGCGGGGGCGCGGACGGTGCTGGCCGACCCGGCCGTGCGCGCCGCCGTCGAGGGCTCCCTCGACGCCGACGACCCCGACGCGATCGCCGAGGCCGTGCTCGACCTGGTGCGGGCGGCCGGGATCGAGCCCGGCGAGGAGCCGTGGCTGGCGGACGTGGCGCTGCCCGGCGCCGACGGCGACCTGTATCCCGCGGGTGAGCTGCTGCTGCCCGCCGCCGCGCTGCGCGACCTGGTCGCCGAGGACGCCCCGTTCGGCGTGGCCGACGCCGACCTGGTGGAGCGGTGGGGCGCCGAGGTGCTGACGGCGGCGGGCGTGCTGGACGTCTTCGCCGTCGCCCGGGCCGAGGACGTCGAGCCCGCCGCGCTCGCCGCCGGCGACGTGACGCTGCACCTCCACGACGAGGAGCGGTGGGCCGACGACGTCCTGGCGCGGCTCGGCGAGCAGGAGCTGCCGCCGCTGCTGCCGGAGTTCCAGGCCGTCCGCGACCTGGAGCTCGTGGAGAACTGGGACGGAGCACTGCGCCTGCTGGCCGAACGGCCGGAGCTACGGGCCGCCGTCGTGGAGCCCGCCCACGTCGTCCTGCACGACGGGCGCCGTGTCGCGGTGCCGTCCTATACGGCGTGGTGGCTGCGGCGCCACCCGGTGCTGAAGGGCCGGCGGCCGACCGAGTTCTGCTTCCCCGGCGAGGACGACCTGCTGGCCGGGCTGTACGACCCGGCCCCGGCGGGGCTCGACCGCGCGTTCCTGCTCGCCCTCGGCGTCCGCACCTCGCTCAAGGAGCTGCTGGCCGAGCCGGGCGGCGCCGAGGAGCTGCTCGAGCGGATGGGGGATCCGGCGCGCGCGGTGCCCCGGCGGCGGCTCGGACGTCTGTGGACGGCCGTGGCCGACAGCGCTCCGTCGGTGGAGCCGCCGGACCGCGTGCGGGCCGTCGTCGACGGCGAGGCGGAGGTGGTGGACGCG
Organism: Actinomadura viridilutea; assembly: GCA_003001795.1. Classification (GTDB taxonomy): domain Bacteria; phylum Actinomycetota; class Actinomycetes; order Streptosporangiales; family Streptosporangiaceae; genus Spirillospora; species Spirillospora viridilutea. The sequence continues at coordinate 17,399 of PVNI01000020.1, forward strand.
GCCGACGCCCTCGTCCTGGACCGCCCGGACCTGCTGCCGCTGCTGCCCGGGCAGCCGCTGGTCATCGCCTCCCGCGGCGACGCCGCCGAGGAGCTCGCCGACCTGCTGGACCTGCCGCTCGCCAGCGAGGAGGTCGAGGGCGTCGTGGCGACGGACGGCGAGAAGCGGCCCGTGCCGCCGCAGGTCCGGGCGGTGCTGCCGGACGCGCCCGACGCCTACATCGCGCACGACCGGCTGGTCGTGGACGGGGTGTCCGTGCCGTGGTGGTGCGGGGACGGCCGGCCGCACGCCACCGGCCCGTGGGGCCTGGCCCGGGCGCTGGCCTGGCTCACCGGCCGCTGGGAGGCCCGGCTCCCGGCCGAGGCCGTCCTGCGGGACCCCGACGCGCTGCCCACCCTCCTGGCCGAGAACGACCTGGACCTGTGACCCGCCGCCGCCGACGACCTAGGTCTGGGAGGCGTCGCCGACGACCTAGGTCTGGGACGCGTCGCCGCCGCTCTCGCGGTCGCGGGCCTGCTGGCGCGCGCGGGCGCGCTGCAGCCGCGGGATGTACCAGATGCCGAACAGCCCGGTCGCGATGCCGGCCGCGCACACCCACAGCCACCAGCGGTGCTCGTCCGGCAGGCCGACGATCAGCAGCACCGCGAGCGCGACCGCCCACGCGACCGTCCCGACGGCCGCGACGCGCACGTCGTCGGTCTCCAGCGGCGGCGGGTCGGGACGGCGCGGTCGGGTCATGCGGTCAGCCTATCGGCGGGTCCGCCGGCCGCGGCGTCCGCGCCTCGCGCAGGCCGCCGACGACCTCCGCGCAGATCCGGTCAAGTCCCGACATGGCAGCATGGAGGGCGGGACATCAGCGAGCCGATCGGAGGATGAAGTCGCGCCGCCCCGCGCACTCGTGCGCCCATACCCCCCGCGCGCCGCGAAAAGGTGCAGGTCCCGGGGGGCGGCCGCGATGCCGGGGCGCCCTGCCGGCGATATGGCGGAATACGATCCACCGTCGTATCGTTAGCAAAAGCAATGACTTCTGCGAACGAACATGACAACGTCACCGACCACAAGCCACACGGTGTCGGTCCAAAGCCTGGCCGAAGACCTGCGCATCTCGATCGCCCGGCTGTCGCGCCGCCTGCGCAGGCTGAGGCCCGACGCGGCCGGGGCGGCAGGCCCGCTGTCGCTCACCCAGTTCGCCGCGCTGGCCGCCCTCGAACGGCACCGCACGATGACCCCCCGGGAGCTGGCCGACCACGAAAAGGTGCAGCCGCCCTCGATGACGCGTGTGATCGCGTACTTGGAGAGCCGGGGCCTGGTGGAGCGCAGCCCGCATCCGACCGACGGCCGCCAGGTCGTGCTGAGCGTGACCGACGCGGGCCGCGAGCTGCTGGCGGAGGAGCGGCGCCGCAAGGAGGCCTGGCTGTCCCGGCGGCTGAGCGCGCTGACGCCCGAGGAGCGGGAGATCCTGCGCAAGGCGGCTCCGATCCTGGACCGGCTCAGCCAGTCGTAGCGGGCGACCGGGAGGCCGCCGACGCGGAGGACGACGAGCCGGTAGCCGCGGGCGCGGCCGGCGGCATGTTCCGCTCGCTGCGCAACCGCAACTACCGGCTGTTCGCGTCCGGCCAGGTCGTCTCCAACATCGGCACGTGGATGCAGCGCATCGCCCAGGACTGGCTCGTCCTGGACCTGACGCACGGCAGCGGCACCGCGCTCGGCGTCACCACGGGCCTGCAGTTCCTGCCGATGCTGCTGTTCGGCCTGTGGGGCGGAGTGATCGCCGACCGCTACCCCAAACGCCGGGTCCTGATGCTGACGCAGGCGTCGATGGGGCTGCTCGCCCTCGTCCTCGGCGCGTTGGCCGTCACCGGCGCCGCCCGGGTGTGGCACGTGTACCTGCTGGCGTTCCTGCTCGGCCTGGCCACCGTCGTCGACAACCCCACCCGGCAGTCGTTCGTCATCGAGATGGTCGGCAGGCGCGACCTGCCCAACGCGATCGCCCTGAACAGCGCCTCGTTCAACGGGGCCCGGCTCATCGGCCCCGCGGTGGCCGGCGTGCTGATCGCCGTGCTCGGCACCGGCCCGGTGTTCCTGCTCAACGCCGCCTCCTTCGGCGCCGTGCTGTTCGGCCTGTACGCGATGCGCCAGGACGAGCTGCACACCGCCGAACCCGTCGCCCGCGGCAAGGGGCAGCTCCGCGAAGGCCTGCGCTACGTGTGGGGGCGCCGCGACCTGACGCTCGTGCTCGTCCTGGTGCTGTTCATCGCCACCTTCGGGATGAACTTCCAGGTGACCGTCGCGCTGGTGTCCCGCGAGGTCTTCCACACCGGCGCCTCCTCGTTCGGCCTGGCCTCGAGCATGCTGGCGCTGGGCGCGCTGACCGGGGCGCTGCTGGCCGCCCGGCGCGCCGCCCGCCCCCGGATGCGGCTGCTGATCGGCGCCGCGCTGCTGTTCGGGGTGCTGGAGCTCGTCACCGGGCTGATGCCCGCGTACTGGTCGTTCCTGGTGCTGCTCGTGCCGACCGGCATCGCGCTGATGACGTTCACCACCGCCGCCAACGCCACCATGCAGCTCGGCGTCGCGCCCGAGATGCGCGGCCGCGTCATGGCCCTCTACATGCTGGTGTTCCTGGGCACCAACCCGATCGGCGCCCCGGTGGTCGGCTGGATGGCCGAGCACTTCGGGGCGCGGCTGAGCCTGGTCGTCGGCGGTCTGATCGCGATGGCGTCGGTGCTCGTCGTCACCGCGCTCGCCCTCCCCGCCGCCGTCCGCCGGCCGTCGGCGGTGCTCAAGGCGCTGCGGCCGCGGCGCACCGCCGACGCCGTCGACGCATCGGAGACCTGACGGGGACGTGACAAGCGGCACCCCCTGCTGGAAGTCTGGAATCCGTGGCCTTCCGGACGTTCGCATGAGGCTGTTCGTGGCGGTCCTGCCGCCCCCGCGGGTCCTGGACGAGCTCGAGCGGTTCTTCCGTCCGTTCCAGGACGAGCTGCCCGACCTGCGGTGGCTGCGCCGCGACCAGCAGCACATCACGCTCACCTTCCTCGGCGAGGTCGACGACCGCGCGTACCGGCGCCTGCTGCCGCGCCTGGAACGCGCCGTCGCCCGCCACCCGCGCCTCACGCTGTCGCTCGCGGGCGCCGGCGCGTTCCCCACCACGACGCACGCGCGCGTGCTGTGGGCCGGCGTGTACGGCGACCGCCGCGCCCTGGTCCGCCTCGCCGCGTCCACGACCGCCGCGGGACGCCGCGAGGGCATGGTGCCCGACAGGCACCCGACGTTCCGGCCCCATCTCACGCTGGCCCGCTGCCGCCGCCCTCTCGACGTGCGGCTCCTGCTGGAGCCGCTGACGGCGTTCGCGGGCGCGTCGTGGACGGCCGAGTCGGTGCACCTGATGCGCAGCCACCTGCCCGGCAAGGGCCGCACGACGGTCGAGTACGAGTCCCTGGAGAGCTGGTCCCTGCGCTGACCGACGGCCGCGCCGCCTACAGCTCCGGGGGCGGCGGCGCGGGACGCTCCGCGTCCGGCGGGCCCCACGGCATCCCGTACCGCTCGCAGGCCCGGCGCAGCTCGGCCAGGTCCGGCAGGAACGGCACCTGACGCAGCACCCTGCCGGTGGCGCCCCACACCACCAGACGCGGCAGCCGCTCGGACGACTCGTCCACGCCGACCCCGCCGATCAGCTCGCGGCGCAGCTCCCACTCGACGCGGCCGCGCAGCGTCACCACCGCCACCCCGGCCGCCGACACGCGCAGCTGCGCCCGGTTGCGGTCGTACAGCCAGGAGCCGACCAGCCCCGCCAGCAGACCGAGGAGCACCGCCCAGCCCGCCGTCCCGGAGAAGCCGCCCAGGTCCGGGCCCAGCCACACGGCGCCCAGCAGCGCCACGAACTCGCACAGCAGCACGCTCATCGCGTACGAGCCGAGCCGGGCGCGGCGCGTGGCGTCCAGCACCACCCCCGGCGCGGTGGACGGCTTCGGCGGCGCGGGCGCCTCGACCTCAGCCGGCCCCAGGCCGGCGCCTCCGGCGGTCTCCGCGGACGCCTGCCCGCCGGACGCGCCGGCATGCGACGGCACCGGCTCCGACGGGACCGGCTCCGACGGGACGGACGACAGCGTGGCCACGGCCGAATGGAACGCCGCGCTCAGATAGGCGTCGTACTCGGCGTCCGTCACCGGCAGCCCGGCGCGGCGCGCCGACTCGCGCAGGTCGGTCCGCGAGATGCGCAGCGCCGACAGCGGCGCCGCGAAGAACTCGTCGCCGTCGGAGTCGTACAGCCGCACCCACGCGTGCCCGGCGATCGTCAGCAGCTCGATGCCGCCGATGCGGTCCTCGGGCATGCGCAGCACCACGTCGCCGGCGGCGTCGACCCAGCCCAGCCCGCCGTCGGCGACCACCAGCCGCCCGCCGGGGACCTGCGCGAACACCTCCGGCAGCCCCTCCAGCCCGTAGGCGGGGGAGCGCGGCGGCCGCGGCGCCGGCGTCACCACCCGGTAGCCGTGGTCGTCGAGGGCGTGCGCGAGCTGGAACGAGTCCAGGCCGTGCGCGGGCAGCCGGGCCAGCAGCCGCAGCCGGTGGTCGAACGCCAGCACCGTCAGCGGGACGCGCCGCGGCCGGTCGGTGAGCGCGTCCAGCGCCAGGCCGGGCCCGACCACCAGCGCCGCCACGTCCCGGGCGGCCAGCAGCTGCCCGTCCTTGCGCCCGGGCCGGGTGCGCACCCGCAGACGGTCGGCGCGGATCGTCCAGTCGACCTGGACGGTGCGCAGCAGCCGCCGCCGCGCCCCGGCGACCCCCGCGAGCGCGACGACCGCCCAGCAGCCCGCCGCGAGCCGCTGGTCGAAGCGGGCCGTCCCCTCGACCGCGATGTGCGCGATCATCGTGACGCCCAGCAGGCCCGCCAGCGCGCCCAGCAGCGCGGTGCGGCCCCGTCCCGGCACCGGCGCCGGCGACGCCAGGCGGGTCTCCTCGCCCGCCGCGGACGGCGCGGCCCCGTCGCGGGACGGCTCGTGCGCGGCGGCGAGCAGCGCCGCCTCCTGGTCCAGCAGCCGCTGCTCGGCGACGTGATGGCGGGGCAGGCCGAGGTCGTCGCCGGAGACCGGCGCGCCCTTGCCGCGGTCGTCGTTCGTCAGGCCCGAGACGGAGCCGTCCAGCAGGAACACCGGGATGCCGAGGCGCCGCGCGGTCACGAACACCGTCAGCGGCTCCAGGCCGAGGGCGTCCAGGGCGCCCACCGGCGCGCGGCCGAAGCGGTGCAGGACGGTCAGCACGCGGTCCTCCACGGTGATCGCCAGGCCCTCGATCCGCGACCGCTCGTAGCGGGTCGCGACCGTGCCGTCCGGCGCCACCTTCTCCAGTCCGGCCGCCGACAGCCGCCAGTACGGCCGGGGACGGCGGCGCCGCAGGTAGGGGACGGCCCCGGCGATCCACGGCGCCGCCGCGCCCGCGGCCAGCAGCGCCGCCCAGAGCCACACCGGCCGGATCGGCAGCAGCGCCAGCGCCAGCACCGGAACGGCCAGCCGTCCCGCGGCGACCGGACGCCACCGGCCCGCGGGGGCGTGCAGGCCGACCAGCTCGTGCTCCACAGTCCGCATCCTCACACGGAGCCCGGCGGCCCCGTCATCTCCTTTTCCGATCCCACGCCTACGATCATCAACGCTTCCGCACCACCGCGTAACCGAGGGCGGCGGCGACGGCCAGCGCCGCGACCAGCCCCAGGCTCGCCCCGGTCGAGTCGCGGCGCCCCTTCTCGGCCCCGGTGCCCGTCGTCCGCCGCGGACGGGGGGAGGCGGGCAGCAGGTCGTCCGGCAGCGGCACCCGGTACACCGCCTGGTCCGGGCCCTCGGACCCGGCCAGCAGCGACCGCCCGTCCGGCGTGAACGTGATCGACTCGCCCTGCTCCTGGGCGGGCAGCGACACCGACCCGAGCGACCGGCCGGGACGTCCGCGCGCGTCCACCTCGTAGACACGGGCGCCGAAGTACGTGCGGATGACGCAGCGGCGGCCGTCCGGCGAGAACGCCCCGTCGGTGGCGATGGCCGGGGCGTCGCCGACGGGGCGCAGCGTGTTGAACCCGCCGGTGCGCAGCCGCGCCGGGGCCTCGTAGACCTTGCCGGAGAACACCTTGCTGGCCACGTACAGCCGGTTGGTGCGCGGGTTGATCATCATCGTCTCGGCGTTGCGCGGGCCGTCGGCGTACTTCAGCCGGAACGCGGTGGCGCGCAGCGTCTGCGAGCGCAGCTCGGCGGGCTCGGGGATCCGGTAGACGGTGACGTGGGGCCAGGCGCCGCCGAGGTTGTCGCCGATGTCGCCCACGTAGATGGCCGGGCGGCCCCGCTCGTCGCGGCCCAGGGCCATCGCCTCCCAGTCGCGGGCCTGCGCCCCCGCGAGGGTGAGCACGGCGCGGGTCCTGCCGTCGGGGCCGAGGGCGAAGATCTGCGCCCGCCCGCCCGAGTCGTTGTGCGTGTAGACGACGCCGGGGTGCCGCAGGCTCGCCGCCAGCCCGCTGGACTCGCCGATCCGCGGATCCTTGATCGTGAACGCCACCGTCGCGTCGCCCGCCCGCCCGGCGGCCGCGGACGTCCCGGCGACGGAGGCCGCGGGGACGGGCGCCGCGGAGGCCGAGGGCGCCGCCGCGGTCGCGCCGACCGCCGTCAGCGCCGCGCACGCCGCGCCCAGCCGGACGGGGAGGCGTCCGCGGGGCCGGAGGACGGCTCGGCACGGACGCGGCGACGACATGCTTCGATCTTCCCCCGTTCCGCACCCGAGCGCTCACGCGACCCGCCCGACCGGACGCACCCCGACCGTCCGTCCGCGGACCGTCCCATCCGACTCGACGACCGGGACCGGCCGCCCGGCGTCGACGCGGCCGGTTGCGGACAGCGCGCCGCCGGCCGCGACCGCGTTCAGCCGAACACGGCACCGAGGACCACGGCCAGGATGAGCGCGGTCAGCACGGTGGGGAGCAGCCAGTGGGGCGGACGGTTCACGACTCGAAGCTTATTCGGCCCCGCCGTCCGCTCGAACCGCTCCGCCGTGATCGGCGTCTCAACGGGCATGTGCGGACTGTTCGGGGTGCTGCGCGCCCCCGGCGCCGGCGACCCCGGCGCGGTGTCGGACGCGTTCGTGATCCTGGGCGCGCTCGCCGAGCGGCGCGGCCGCGACGCCGCCGGGGTGGCGCTGTTCACCGGCCGCGCGGTCACGTCGGACCGCCCGCCCGCGGGCACGCGCGACGACCGCCGCTGGGACCTGTCCTACGACGGCTGCCGCCTCGTCAAGGGGCGCGGCCCGTTCTCGCGGATGTGGCGGCCCGACCTGCTGGCGCTGCTGGACGCGGCGCCGGTCGCGCTCGGCGTCGCCGTCCGCGCGGCGCGGCGGCACCGGGCCGACCTGGCGGCCCTCGGCCCGGTGATCGTGCCCGGCGCCCCGTCCGGGAGCGCCTCCGGGATCGTCGGCGCGCGCGACGGCGGCGCCGCGTCCGCCGCCGCGGACGGCGATCCGCTCTTCCGGCGGCTCGCGGACCTCCGGGACGACGCCGCGATCGCCGCGGAGCTGGGCGGCGCGCCGTCCGGACGGGCCGCGCTGGCGTGGGTCGACCGGGCCCGGCCCGACCGCGTCCGCCTGGCCCGCGGCGCGCTCAGCCCGCTCGCCGTCGCCGTCGACGCCGAGCAGAACCTCTACTGGGCGTCCGACCCGCGCTGGTTCCGCCAGGTCGAGCGGCACACCCGCGTGCGGTTCGCCACCGCCGTCATGCTCCGCGAGGGCACCTACCTGCGGGCGGGCCTCGGACCGCCGAACGGCCGGCCGCACGTGCTCGGCGGCGCCGGGTTCACGCCGGCGGTCCTCGGCTTCGGCGCCGGCGAGTTCGCCGCCGCCGGCTGACGGCGGGGCCTCAGAGGCGCTCGACGACGTAGTCGATGCAGGCCGTCAGGGCCTCCACGTCGGCCGGGTCGACCGCCGGGAACATCCCGATGCGCAGCTGGTTGCGGCCCAGCTTGCGGTACGGCTCGGTGTCGACGATGCCGTTGGCCCGCAGCGTCTTGGCCACCTTCGCGGCGTCCACCGAGTCCACGAAGTCGATCGTGCCGACGACCTGCGACCGCTGCGCCGGGTCGGCCACGAACGGCGTGGCGTAGGACGCCTTCTCCGCCCACGTGTACAGCCGCTGGGACGAGTCGGCGGTGCGGGCGGTCGTCCAGGCCAGCCCGCCCTGCTCGTTCATCCACTCGATCTGCTCGGCGAACAGCAGCAGCGTCGCCACGGCCGGGGTGTTGTAGGTCTGGTCCTTGGCGGAGTTGGCCACGGCCGTGGACAGGCTGAGGAACTCCGGCACGTACCGGCCCGAGGCCGCGATCTCCTCGACGCGCGCCAGCGCGGCCGGCGACATCAGCGCCACCCACAGGCCGCCGTCGGCCGCGAAGCACTTCTGCGGCGCGAAGTAGTACACGTCGGCCTCGGTGATGTCCACGGGCAGGCCCCCGGCACCGGACGTGGCGTCCACCAGCACCAGGGCCTCGTCGGCGGTGGTGCCGGCGGGGCGCTCGATCGGCATGGCCACGCCGGTGGAGGTCTCGTTGTGGGTGAGCGCGTAGGCGTCCACGCCCTCCTCGGCGGCGGCCCGCGGGTGGGTGCCCGGCTCGCTGGAGATCACCGACGGCTCGGCCAGCCACGGCGCCTTCGCGGTGACCTTGGCGAACTTGCTGGAGAACTCGCCGAACGACAGGTGCTGCGACTTCTCGCGCACCAGCCCGAACGCGGCGGCCTCCCAGAACGCCGTGGTGCCGCCGTTGCCGAGCACCACCTGGTACCCCTCGGGCAGGGAGAACAGCTCGGTCAGTCCGCTGCGCACCCGGCCGACCAGCGACTTGACCGGCTTCTGCCGGTGCGAGGTGCCCATGTACCGCGCCCCGGACTCGGCGAGGGCCGCGAGCTGCTCGGGCCGCACCTTCGACGGGCCGCACCCGAATCGCCCGTCGGCGGGCTTGAGGTCTTCGGGAATGACAATGGCTGTGTCAGCGCTTTCGGTCACCCGATGAAGGCTACTTGACCTGCGCCGCAGTCCGTCGGGGGCGTTCACATGCTGGGACGCGGCGGGCGGGCGCCCGGGTCACCTGCGCCGGCGGACGGCCCGCACGGCCAGCCCGGCCAGCCCGGCCAGGCCGGCCAGGCACAGGGCGGCGATCACGGCGGGCGGGTAGATCCACGGGTCGCCGCGCTCGCGGGCCTGCAGCGCCGTGGTGACCGAGTCGTAGGCCAGGAACGCCAGCAGCAGCGCGACGAGCACGACGGTGATGCGCCCCGCGACGGCATTGGTGCGGCGCCGCCGCGCCTCCCGCTCCCGCTCATAGCGCCGTAGCTCCTCGGCCTGGCGTGCGAGCTCTTCCCGGCGGGACTGCTCGCCGCGGGCGTCCGCCAGCGGGGACTCCGCCGCGGCGGGGCCGATGTCCCCTTCCAGGGGCTCGTCGTCGGTCACCGCCCCATCATGACACCCCATCATGACAAGGGCGGGCAGGGCGGGGCAGGGGCGGCGCGGACCGGGAACGACGAAGCCCCCGGCGCCGGTGCCGGGGGCCTCTCGCGCTTCAGCGGGGCGGTGGGGCGGGCCGGGTCAACCGGCGTTGCGCTTGAGGACCTCCGCTGCCCCGGGCACGTCGTGGATGGACCGGCTGCCGGGGCCGACGTAACGGGCGCTCGGGCGGACGAGGCGACCGGTGCGCTTCTGCTCCAGGATGTGGGCGGCCCAGCCGGCGGTGCGACCGCAGGTGAACATGGCGGGCATCATCGCGGTGGGGACCTCGGCGAAGTCGAGGATCACCGCGGCCCAGAACTCCACGTTGGTCTCGATGGCGCGGTCGGGGCGGCGCTCGCGCAGCTCGGCCAGCGCGGCCTCCTCCAGGGCCTTGGCGACCTCGTAGCGGGGGGCGCCCAGCTCCTTGGCGGTGCGGCGCAGCACGCGGGCGCGCGGGTCCTCGGCCCGGTAGACCCGGTGGCCGAAGCCCATCAGCCGCTCGCCGGAGTCCAGGATGTCGGTGACGACCTTGCGGGCGTCGCCGAGCTGCTCGACCTTCTCGATCATGGGCAGCACGCGGGCGGGCGCGCCGCCGTGCAGGGGGCCGGACATGGCGCCGATCGCGCCGGACATGCTGGCGGCCACGTCCGCGCCGGTGGAGGCGATGACGCGGGCGGTGAAGGTGGAGGCGTTCATGCCGTGCTCGGCGGCGGACACCCAGTAGGCGTCGATGGCCTTCACGTGGCGGGGGTCGGGCTCACCGCGCCAGCGGATCATGAACTGCTCGGTGATCGTCTTGCCCTCGTCGATCCGGCTCTGCGGGACCATCGGGACGCCCACGCCGCGGGCCGACTGGGCCACGAACGACAGGGCGGTCGCCGACACGCGCGCCAGGTCCGCGCGGGCCTCTTCGTCGGAGATGTCGAGCAGGGGGCGCATGCCGTACGCCGTGGCCAGCATCGGCAGGGCGCTCTGGACGTCCACGCGCACGTCGCCGGACCGCACCGGCAGGACGTGCGGCTCGGCGGGGGCCAGGCCGGGATCGAAGCTGTTGTCGACCAGGAGACCCCAGGCGTCGCCGAAGGAGACGCGGCCGACGAGCTCCTCGATGTCGACGCCCCGGTACCGGAGGGCGCCGCCCTCCTTGTCCGGTTCCGCGATCTCGGTCTCGAAGGCTACGACCCCCTCAAGGCCGGGTTTGAAGTCGGACATGTCGTTGTCCTGCCTTTCGTCCCCATAGTGATAAGGCGGTGCCGTGCCATTGAACCCTGTCCCCCTTACTGCTGAGTACCCAGGCCCCTATGAGATGCACAATGCCCTGGTGAGAGGCTCAGACGCTGTGGACCGCTGGACGAATGAGGCGGGCGGCGCGCGAGGCGCCGCCTCCACGGGTATTCCGCAGGTGCCGGAGATCGATCTGGCGCGGCTGCGCGTCACCTATGACGTGGGGAGATTGAACGAGGACGCGGTGCCCGACGATCCGCTGGAGCTGTTCGCGGCGTGGCTGGCGGACGCGGCCGACGCCGGGCTGCCCGAGCCGAACGCGATGGTGCTGGCCACCGCGTCGGCGGACGGCGACCCCAGCGCCCGGACCGTGCTGCTCAAGGGATACGGCCCGGACGGCTTCCGCTTCTTCACCAACCTGACCTCGCGCAAGGGGCGGGATCTGGCCGCCAACCCCCGCGCGACGCTGGTGTTCCCCTGGCACCCGGTGCACCGGCAGGTGATCGTGTCCGGCCCGGTCGAGCCGGTGTCGCGGGAGGAGACCGCCGCGTACTTCCGCAGCCGCCCGTACGGGTCGCGCATCGGCGCGTGGGCCAGCGAGCGGCAGTCGTCGGTGATCGGCCGCCGCGACGAACTGGAGGCCCGGTGGGCCGAACTGGCCGCCCGGTGGCCGGATCCGGCCGCGGCCGCGACGGGACCCGGCACCCGCGACGAGCGCGCCGCGCGGGCGGAGCGCGCCGCGGCCGAGGCCGACGCGGTGCCGCTCCCGGACTTCTGGGGCGGCTTCCGCGTGGTGCCGACGGCCATCGAGTTCTGGCAGGGGCGGCCCAACCGGCTGCACGACCGCCTTCGCTACCGCCGCCCGTCCCCGGACGCGACGACCTGGCGACTGGAACGCCTGTCCCCCTAGTCCGGCGCGCCGTCAGCGGCGCTCTGCCTCCGCGCTCGCAGGTCCGGGACCTCCTGTCCCGGACCTTCTGACTGTCTCCAGGCACGTGTCTGTTGGCTCGTGTCTGTGCGGACATGTCCGGAACGAAAGCCGGATTGGCAAAGCGGGGTCGCGGGTTCGTAGGCTAGGCGAATTGATACTTAACCGGGCTAACGATCCACGCGAACGAGAGACCGTGCAGAACGCCTCCGAACCTTCTGATCCCCAGGCCCCCGACGCGCCTTCGGACCGGGCGCGCGAGCGGACGCCGCGCGCGGACCGCCGGGCCTGGATGCGCCGCGTCGCGATCGACACCCGCCCGCTCGCGCACCCCGCCTTCCGGCGGCTGTGGCTGGGGCAGGCGGTGTCGTTCGTCGGCTTCCAGGTCACCGCCGTCGCCGTGCCCGTCCAGGTGTACGACATGACCCGCTCGTCCTTCTGGGTGGGCGTGCTCGGCGTGGTCAACCTCGTCCCGCTGATCGTGTTCGGACTGTGGGGCGGGGCGATCGCCGACCACATGGACCGGCGGCGGCTGCTGTTCGGCTCGTCCTGCGTGATGTGGACGGCGACGCTGCTGCTGCTCGTCCAGGCCCTGCTCGGCCTGGACCGGCTGTGGCTGATCATGGCGGTGGTGGCGGTCCAGGCGACGGGCTTCGCGGTCGCCTCGCCGACGCGCAACGCGATCATCCCCCGGCTGCTGGACCGTTCCCTCGTCCCGGCCGCCAACACCCTCAACTTCACCGCGAGCCAGGTCGGCATGCTCGCCGGACCGCTCGTGGCCGGGGTGGTCCTGGCCCGCTGGAACTACGCGGCCGCCTACGCGGCGGACGCCGCGCTGTTCACCGTGGGCCTGTACGCGGCGCTGCGCCTGCCCGCCATCCCGCCGCTGGGGGAGGTGACCGGCACCCCCGGCCTGCGGTCGGTGGTCGAAGGACTGCGCTACCTGGCCACCCAGCCGGTTCTGATGATGTCGTTCGTCGTCGACATCATCGCCATGGGCGTGGCCATGCCCCGCGCGCTCTTCCCCGAAGTGGCCGAGACCCGGTTCGGCGGGGAGGACGCGGTCGGCTGGCTCTTCGCCTCCATCGCCATCGGCGCGTTCATCGGCGGCCTGATGTCCGGCTGGATCGGACGCGTGCACCGGCAGGGCGTCGCCCTCGTCGCGGCGATCGCCGCCTGGGGCCTGGCGGTCGCCGCCGCCGGTCTGGCCCGCCAGCTGTGGCTGGCCGTGGCGCTGCTGGCCGTCGCCGGCGCGGCCGACCTGGTGTCGGCGGTGTTCCGGCAGACGATGCTGCAGACGTACGCGCCGGACGAGATGCGCGGACGGCTCCAAGGCGTCTTCACCGTCGTGGTGGCGGGCGGTCCGCGCCTCGGCGACCTGCGCGCCGGGGCCACCGCCGCCGTCGCCGGCGCCACGGCCTCGTGGGTGGGCGGCGGGCTCGCCTGCGCCGCCCTGGTGGTCGCGGCAGGGCTGTGCGTCCCCGCCCTGCTGCGCTACGACACCCGTACCGCCGCGCCCGCCGACGTGCGCGGCGCGCCCGCGGACAAGCAGCCCGCCGCCGGCAGCGAAGCCTGACGAGCCCAGGCCCGCCGGGGCCCGCCGCTACGCGGCGTCCCGGCCGAGGGCGGCGGCCGCGACCTCGAGGTCGCCGACCAGCCCGGCGTACATCGCGTCGCGGTCGTCGGCGCGCAGCACCGCCGACGGGTGGACGGTGGCCAGCAGCAGCGCCCCGTTCCAGCCCGCGTCCCGGTCGCCGGCCCGCCCGGCGGCCTCGGCCTCGCGCGCCGCCGCGGGGGTGCCGAGCGCGTCCGGGTCCGGCATGGGGATGAGCTCGCCGCGCCGCTCGCCGACGCGGAACGCCGGCCCCAGCAGCGCCTTGCCGGCCGTGGCGCCCAGCGCCACCACCACGTCAGGTTCCACGGCGCGCAGCTCGGCCGCCAGCCACGGGCGGCACGCCCGCATTTCCCCGACGTTCGGCGTTTGGTGAATGCGGCGCTTGCCGCCCGCCGTCCGCTTGTACTTGAAGTGTTTGACGGCGTTGGTGACGTACACGTCGCCGCGGGCGATTCCCGCCTCCTCCAGCGCCCGGTCCAGCAGCCGCCCGGCCGGGCCGACGAACGGCCTGCCCCGGCGGTCCTCCTGATCGCCGGGTTGCTCGCCGACGAGAACGACGCGGCCGTGCGCCGCGCCCTCGCCGAAAACCGTTCGGGTCGCATTTGCGTACAAGGGGCAGCCGCGGCATCCGGCGGCGGCCTCGCGCAGCGCCTTCAGATCCGTCCGCGACCCGGGGTCGTCCGGCAGGAACGGACCGGCGTCATGGGAAGGATTCGCCGTCATTGCGCGTTTTCCCGTACCCGCCGTCACGGGGTTATGCGCAGGCGCCGTCGCGGGTCGCGCAAAACGCGTAGACTCAAAAGCACAAGTCTGGAGGGAGCTGTGACCTCACACGGCCTGATCGATACCACGGAGATGTACCTCCGTACGGTTCTGGAGCTCGAAGAGGAGGGCATCGTTCCTCTTCGCGCACGCATCGCCGAACGGCTCTCGCAGAGCGGTCCGACGGTGAGCCAGACGGTGGCGCGGATGGAGCGCGACGGGCTCCTGCGGGTCGAGGGGGACCGGCACCTCGAGCTGACCCCGACCGGGCGCAGTTTGGCCACCCGCGTGATGCGCAAGCACCGCCTCGCCGAGTGCCTGCTGGTCAACGTGATCGGGCTGCCCTGGGAGGACGTCCACATCGAGGCGTGCCGCTGGGAGCACGTGATGTCCGAGGACGTCGAGCGGCGCCTGGTGGCCCTGCTCGGCAACCCCACGCACTGCCCCCATGGGAACCCCATCCCGGGTCTGGACGAACTGGGCGCGCACGGCGACGACAAGGACAGCGCCCCGCTGTCGTCGATGAGCGAGGCCGCGAGCCCGGACGGCGCCCCGGCCGTCATCCGCCGCATCAGCGAGCAGGTGCAAAGCGATCACGAGCTGATGCTTAAACTCAAGCAAATCGGGATACAACCGGGGCGAGAGGTGACGCTTCGGGCGACCGACGACGGGGTGCGGGTGACGTGTGACGACGAGGCCGACAGTCCCTACAGCGAGCTGCCGCGGTCCATCGCCGAGCACGTGTTCGTCAGCAGCCGCTGACTCCCGCGCGGAACCGTCGGCGCCGTCGCGACGGGCGGGCGTGCCGTGCGGTACGCCCCGATTCCCGCCCCTGCGCGCGCGTGTCTATACCGAAGATCTCCATATCGTCTCGGCGTTCGGGCGTATCCCGGCGAGGGGTTCGTCGTTCAATACGAGTGAGATACGCAAGGCGTCCGCGTCGCGACGCACCGTGGGCGCCGCCTCGGGCGCGGACACGCGGACGGCGCGGCCGCAGGGCCCCACGGCGGCGCCTCCCGAGCGGGGGACGCGACCGGGCCCGGCGACGCACACGGACACGAGGAGAGCGGGCACGACGGCAGGGCGGTTCACCACGCGGCGGGCGGCGACCCCGAGAACGGCCGCACCGCTGGCGTCGGCGTGCCCGAGGGCGGCGACGGGGGGCGCGCGAACGCGGGCCGGAAGGCGGCGGACGGCCTGATGAGACGACCCGAGGAACCCCCGTTCGAGGCGCAGCTGCCGCCCGAGACCGTGCTGAACCAGATGGAGATGGCGGTCATCGTCTGCGACCGGTTCAGCAACATCATCTACCGCAACGACTTCGCCCGCCGCCTGTTCGGCATCGACGGCGACGACCTGATCGGCCACTCGGTCCTGTCGCTGGGCATCAGCGAGGAGGACCACGAGCAGGCCACCGAGCTCGCCCGGCACGTCCTCAAAGGCGGCGTGTGGGAGGGCACGTTCTCGAACCTGCGCGTGGACGGCACCACCGTCTACACGCGCGCGCACGCCGTGCCGCTGCGCCACCCGTCCGGCGCCGTCGACGGTGTGGTGATCTTCGCACGCGAGGCGCTGCGCAGCAACCAGCGCGAGCACGAGCGCTACGGCCTGCTGGAACGGGTGGGCGAGCGGCTGGCCGGGTCGCTGGAGCTGGAGACCACCCTGCGCCACGTCGCCGACACGCTGGTGCCGCAGTTCGCCGACCACTGCTTCATCGACCTGTTCAGCGGCGACCGGCTGTACCGGCGGGTGTCCCGGCACGCCGGCGGCTGGACCCCGCCGCCCGGCACCTGGGCCGAGGTCGGCGAGCCGGTCTCCTACCCGGCCGGGCACTTCGCCGCCAAGGCCATGAACCGGCGCGACGCGGTCCTGGTGGAGGACATGGTCCGCCACCGCTACTCCGCGGCCGGCATGGCCGACCGGCGCCTGGGCGACGAGCTCGGCATCACCTCGGTGATCTCGGCGCCGCTGCTGGTGCGCGGCGAGCTGCTCGGCGTGATGAGCGTGGCGCTGTCCAACCTGACCCGGCGGCCCGACCCGCACTACGACGGCTTCGACCGCGACCTGATGGGCGCCATCGCCGGGCGGGTCGCGCTGGCGATCGACAACGCGCTGCTGTTCGAGGCCGAGCGCGAGACCGCGCTGGCGTTCCAGAAGGACCTGCTGCCCGGCGAGCGGCCGCCCCGGCTGGACGGCCTGGAGATCGCCTGGCGGTACGAGCCCGCCCGCCCGCTGGAGTCGCACGGGCACGGCATCCAGACCCAGGTCGGCGGCGACTGGTACGACGTGATCCCGCTGTCGGCCGGCCGCGTCGGGCTGGTCATCGGCGACGTGGAGGGCCGCGGCGCCCGCGCCGCCGCCGTGATGGGCCAGCTGCGCGCCGCGCTGCGCGCCTTCGCCCAGGACGACAAGCCGCCCGCCGACATCCTGCGCAAGCTCGACGAATGGGTGCGCACCATGACCCGGCCGCAGCGGCACAGGTCCGGCTGGGCGCCCGTCGGCGACGACGAGGTCCGGCCGCCGCTGGTGTCGTGCACCTACTTCGTCTACGACGCCTGGTCGCGGGTGCTGGAGTTCGCCAACGCCGGCCACGACCCGCCGCTGCTGATCACCGACGGCGAGGTGGGCGAGCTGACGTTCCGCAGCGAGGGCGGGATGCTCGGCCTGCGGTCGCCCGGAATGGGCGGCGAGCTGCTGTTCAACGAGGAGTCCGCCGAGCTCAAGCCCGGGTCCACGCTGGTGCTCTACACCGACGGGCTGATCGACCGGCGGCCCCGCCCCGACGGCGAGTACTACACCCGCGAGGAGTCGCGCGAGCTGGTCCGCCAGGCCGTGGCCGCGGTGGCGGACCGGGACGTGGAGACGATCGCGGGCGCGGCGTTCGACGCGGTGCCCGGCGACATCGACGACGACGTGGCCATCGTGGTGATCCGCACCTCGCCCGAGGAGCTGGCCGTCGAGGAGCGCACCTTCCCGGCCGAGCCGATCATGGTGTCGGAGGCGCGGCGGATGGCCGCCGACACCTTCGCCTCCTGGGGCATGCTGGACGAGCAGGCCGAGCTGGCGTGCCTGCTGGTGTCGGAGGTGGTCACCAACGTGGTGCTGCACGCCGCCGCCACCCCGGCGCCGCGCCGCGAACTCGTCCTGGACGGCCCGCCGCCGGTGCGGTTCAACAGCGGCCCCTCGGCGGCCGACTCGGCGGCCGACTCGCTGGCCGACGCCGACGACGACTGGGCCGTGCCCGGCGCCCTGGCCGCCGCCGGCGCCGCGTCCGGGCCGCTGCCCGCGCCCGTGCCGACGCCCGAGCCGCTGTTCGACCCGGGCCCGCTGGACGCGCCGGTCGGCCGCCGCGAACCGGCCGCCAAGGAGTTCCGGCTGCGCCTCCGGCGCGGCGCCGACGCGGTCTGGGTCGAGGTGTTCGACGCCGACATGCGGCTGCCGCGCATCCGCAGCGCGGGCGAGACCGACGAGGGCGGCCGCGGCCTGTACCTGGTCGACCAGCTCGCCACCCGCTGGGGCGCCCGGCCCACCGCCGACGGCAAGGCGGTGTGGTTCGAGCTTCCGTTGCGCGCCTGAGAACTCTTGATCAAGACGGCGGCGCGCGTACCGTGGGACACGTGCGGGCGTGGAGTGTCGAACGACCGGGACCGATCGAGACGGGGCCGCTGAGCCTGATCGCGCGGGACGTGCCCGAGCCGGGGCCGGGCGAGCTGCTGCTCCGGGTGCGGGCGTGCGGCGTGTGCCGCACGGATCTGCACGTGGCCGAGGGCGACCTGCCCGTCCACCTGCCCGGCGTCACCCCCGGGCACGAGATCGTCGGCGAGGTGACGGCGACCGGTCCGGGCTGCCGCTTCGGCGTCGGCGACCGGGTCGGGGTGGCGTGGCTGCGCGGCACCTGCGGCGCGTGCCGCCACTGCCGCCGCGGGGCGGAGAACCTGTGCCCGGAGTCGGTGTACACCGGCTGGGACGCGCACGGCGGCTACGCCGAGTACGCGCTGGCCGTCGACGCCTACGCCTACGCCCTGCCCAAGGAGTTGGACGACGTGCGCGTCGCGCCCCTGCTGTGCGCGGGGATCATCGGGTACCGGGCGCTGCGCCGCGCCGCCCTGCCGCCGGGCGGGGCGCTCGGCGTGTGGGGCTTCGGCGGCTCGGCGCACCTGGCCGCGCAGATCGCGATCGCGGAGGGCGCGGCCGTGTACGTGTTCACCCGCAGCGCCGCCGCCCGCGACCTGGCGCTGTCGCTCGGCGCGGTCTGGGCGGGCGACTCGTTCGACGTGCCGCCCGACCCGCTGGACTCGGCGATCATCTTCGCCCCGGCCGGCGACCTGGTGCCCGTGGCGCTGCGCCGGCTGGACCGCGGCGGCACCCTCGCCGTCGCCGGGATCCACCTGACCGACATCCCGCAGCTCAACTACGAGCGGCACCTGTTCCAGGAGCGGCAGCTCCGCTCGGTCACCGCCAACACGCGGGCCGACGGCGAGGAGTTCCTGGCGCTGGCCGCGCGGCTCGGCATCACCGTCACCACCACCGAATACGCCCTGGACGAGGCCGACAAGGCCCTGGCCGACCTCGCCGCCGGTCACTTCACGGGCGCCGCCGTGCTCGTCCCCTGAACCGGCGCCGGAACCCGTCCCTGGACCGGTTCGGCGGCGATGTGCGCCCAGTTCTGGGTGAACCACAGCTCGCCGCCGATCAGGCGGGGCCTGGCGCCGGTGCGGGGGCCGCCGCCGACCTCCTCGACGAGCGCGTCGCGGATGCGCTCGGCGGCGCGCGGGTCGCGGCACTCGGCCAGCCACGGCTCCACCGGCCGCTCCACGGTGAACACGTCCAGCCGCCGGATGCCGCCGCCCGCCGAGGCGATCAGCTCGGTGAGCTCGGCGACCGACGGCGTCCCCGGGTGGTCGGGGTCGCGCAGCCGTTCCAGCCGGTCGCGGTCGCGCCCGGCCGCGGCGGGGCGGACGAGCTCCGCGACGACGAGCCTGCCGCCGGGGCGGCACACCCGCAGCAGCTCCGGCAGCACCCGCCGCGGGTCCCCCAGGCGCAGCAGCGAGGAGCGGACGGTGACCAGCGTGAAGGCGCCGGTGCGGTAGGGCAGGGCGGTCGCGTCGGCGCGGACGGTCGGGGTGTCGGGGTCGTGGCGGCGGGCGCCGTCGCCGTCGTACGGCACCGGCCGCACGGCGCGGATGGGGGAGGCCGGGCCGTCCGGACCGCCGCGCCCGCGGGCCCGCGGGCGGGGCGCGGCGCGCACCGGGTCGCTCCCGCCGTGGACGCGGGCCGGGCCGGCGCCGAAGGCGACCGTGGGCATCCGGCCGTTCCTCTCGCGGATCAGGGGCGGCGGCGCGTCCACGGCGGCGACGTGCCGCACCCACGGCCGCAGCGCGCGCGGCAGCGGTCCGGGTCCGCGCGCCACGTCCAGGCAGACGTCGTCGGACGACGGTTCGGTGAACTCCAGCAGCCGCCGCAAAGGCGGGGCGACCGTGCCGCCGGGTCGGTGGCTGGGCGTCGCCGGTTGCGGCACGTTCGTCTCCCTCGGCTCAGGTCGGCTCGGCCGGGCGGCCCCTCGCGGCGCCGGGGCCTCGGGCTCCGGCGGGACGGCGGGGGCGGGTGAGCCTTCTCCCGGTGTGACTCACCGGGAGGGGAGAAAGTTCGGACCTAGCGCAGGGTCCGCCCGTACAGCGCCAGCACGGCGAGGACGAAGACGACGATCACCGCCGTGCGCGTCGGCACCGTCAGCCGCAGCTTCGCCGCGGCCCAGCGCACGCAGAACGCGCACAGCAGGGCGGTGACGCCGAGAGCGAGGATCCCTTCCATGGTCACCTTCGTTCCGGAGGGGTGCTGTCTCTTGAACGATAGACGGGCCCGGACGCCCGGCCCGGGTACTCGAATCTCGTTCGGTTCGGGGCTAGCCTCACGGGCGTGGCAGATGCGAACACCGACCAGAACCGTGACCGAATCGACGATCTTCTCGTCCAGGTGGCGCGCGGCCGGGTCGCGCTCGGCGTCGCGGCGTTCGCCGCGCCGCGGCTGACGGCCCGGCTGGTGGGCATGGGCCGGGGCGCCGACGCGGGCCGCGACTACGCGGTGCGCCTGTTCGCCGCCAGGGAGCTCGTGCTGGGGGCGGGCTACCTGCTCAGCGGCCCCTCGGGCCGCCGGACGTGGATGCGGTTCGGCCTGCTGACCGACGCGCTCGACACCGCCGCCGCCCTCAAGACCCGCGGCGGCGTGTCGCCGTGGGCCACCGCCGGGACCGCCGCCGCGGCCGGGACCTGCGCCGCGATCGGCGCCGCCGGGGTCGTCAAGGACCTGCTCGGATAGCCTCCGGCGGAGGCGACCCCGGGTGATAGGTGGTCGGTCCCCGGGGGAGGTAACCTCGTACTGACGACCGAATCGCGCTCGGTTTCGGGACGGAACCGACCGGACTCATGGAGGCGCAGTGGCCGAGGCGTACATCGTCGGCGCGGTCCGTACCCCCGTCGGCACCAAGAAGGGCGCCCTGAAGGACATCCACCCCGCCGACCTGGGAGCCCACGTGCTCCGGGAGCTCGTCGACCGCACCGGCGTCGACCCGTCGGCGGTGGAAGACGTGATCATGGGCTGCGTCATGCAGGTCGGCCCGCAGTCGCTGGACATCGCGCGCACCGCCTGGCTGTCGGCGGGCCTGCCCGAGAGCGTGCCCGGCGTGACCATCGACCGCCAGTGCGGTTCCTCCCAGCAGGCGATCCACTTCGCCGCGCAGGGCGTGCTGTCGGGCACCCAGGACCTGGTCGTGGCGGCCGGCGTCGAGCAGATGGCCATGGTGCCCATGGGCTCGTCGGTCACCATGGCGCTGGAGAAGGGCATGCCGTTCCCCTACGGCGAGGGCTGGGGCGAGCGGTACGGCCAGCAGGAGATCTCGCAGTTCCGCGGCGCCCAGCTGATGGCCGAGAAGTGGGGCTTCAGCCGCCGCGACATGGAGGAGTACGCGCTGGAGAGCCACCGGCGCGCGGTGCGGGCCATCGAGGCGGGCCACTTCGACCGGGAGATCGCGCCGATCGCCGGGCTGGCCAAGGACGAGGGCGCCCGCCCCGACACCTCGCTGGAGAAGATGGCGGAGCTGAAGCCGCTGCGCGAGGGCTGGGACCTGACCGCGGCCGTCGCCTCGCAGATCTCGGTCGGGGCCGCGGCGCTGCTGATCGCCTCCGAGGAGGCCGTCCGGCGGCACGGCCTGACGCCGCGCGCCCGCATCCACACCCTGGCGGTGTGCGGCTCGGACCCGGTCTACATGCTGACCGGCCCGATCCCGGCCACCGAGAAGGCGCTGGCGCGCGCCGGGCTGAAGATCGACGACATCGACGTCTTCGAGGTCAACGAGGCGTTCGCGCCCGTCCCGATGGCGTGGGCGCGCGACACCGGCGCGTCGCTGGAGAAGACCAACCCCAACGGCGGCGCGATCGCGCTGGGCCACCCGCTCGGCGCCACCGGCGGCATCCTGATGACCAAGCTGCTGCACGAGCTGGAGCGCACCGGCGGCCGGTACGGCCTGCAGACGATGTGCGAGGGCGGCGGCCAGGCGAACGCCACCATCATCGAGCGGGTCTGACCCGCGGCCGGCGACCTGCGGCGGGCGGAGCCTTCCGGGCTCCGCCCGCCGCTCGTCTTCTGAGAGGGGTCTGTTCGAGGAGGCACATGTACGACGCGATCCTGTACGAGACGGCCGACCACGTCGCCCGCATCACGCTCAACCGGCCGCAGGCCCGCAACGCGCTCACCGACCAGATGATCGAGGAGCTGCTCGACGCGTTCGGCCGGGCCCGCGACGACGACGAGGTCCGCGTGATCGTCCTCACCGGGGCGGGGGACCGGGCCTTCTGCGCCGGCGCCGACCTGGGCGGCCTCGGCGCGGCGCAGCGCGACGGGCGCCCGGTCGCCGATCCGGAGGCGATCCGGGCCAGCGCCCCGTACCGGCTGTTCACCGCGTTCCCCCGGCTGGGCAAGCCGATCATCGCCCGGCTGGCCGGGCACGCCGTGGCCGGCGGGCTGGGGCTGGCCGCCGCCTGCGACCTGGTGATCGCCGCCGAGGACGTCACGCTGGCCACGCCGGAGGTCAACGTGGGCCTGTGGCCCATGATGATCATGGCGATCGTCAACCGGAACGTCCCGCCCAAGCACGCGTTCCGGCTCTACTACACCGGCGAGCGCATCGGCGCCGCCGAGGCGCGCGACATCGGCCTGGTCACCGAGGTGGTGCCGCGCGCGGACCTGGACGCGCGGGTGGACGAGCTGGCCCGGCTCATCGCGTCCAAGAGCCCGCTCGCGCTGCGCCGCGGGCGCGACGCGTTCTTCGCCGTCGAGGGGCGTCCGCTGGAGGACCAGGTGGCCCATCTGCTCGGCGAGCTGGTCGAGCTGGCCGGCAGCGCGGACGCCAAGGAAGGGATCGCCGCCTACCTGGAGGGACGCGCCCCGCGGTTCCGCGGCGCGTAGAAGTCTCCAGCTCGTCAGGGAAGATGTTTGAACACCGGATGAGAGGAAATATACAAGTCGAGTTGGAGGTTTGGTCCAAGCGAAGGTCGAAGTTCCGCGACCGCAGTCGTACGGAGGTGGGACCATGCTGCTGACCTCGATCGACCCGATCATCCAGGAGTTCGAGCGCCAGTTCGACCGGATGACCCGGCAGTTCTGGAGCCAGGCGAGCGAGCGCGCGGCCATGCCGATGGACGGCATCCGCCGCGAGGACGACGTCGTGCTCCGCTTCGACCTGCCCGGCATCGACCCCGACAGCATCGACGTGACCGTCGACCGCGGCGTGCTGACGGTCAGCGCGCGGCGCGAGGAGCAGATCGGCGAGGACGACTGGGCGTTCGTGCGCGAGCGCGTCATGGGCACCTTCACCCGGCGCGTCTACCTGCCCGAGCACCTGGACGCCGACGCCGTCGAGGCCGCCTACGACAACGGCGTCCTGGCGGTGCGGATCCCGGTGCGCGAGCAGGCCAAGCCGCGCAAGATCGCGATCAAGCGCGCCGACAAGAAGGCGCTGCTGGGGCGCTGAGCCGCACCCGGGAGAATGCAGGGCGCGGCGGGCACCGTCCCGCCGCGCCCTCGCGCATGCGGCGGGCGCGTACCGGGAACCTTCCGGCATGATCGGGCAGGGACCAGGATCGGACGGGTGAGATGGCGACGTTGCCGATCGACGATGACCACGCCCCCCTGTACACGGTGGGCCAGGTGGCCGCGATGCTCGACCTGCGCCAGGCGTTCCTGCGCAGGCTGGACGAGTACCAGGTGGTCCGGCCGCGCCGCACCGAGGGCGGGCAGCGGCGCTACTCGCGCGTCGAGATCACCCGCGTCCAGTACGTCGTCGAACTGGTCCAGGAGGGGCTGACGCTGCCGGCGATCCGGCGCATCCTGGAGCTGGAGTCGCGCGTGCGCGACCTGGAGCGCCGCCACGAGGAGGACCAGCGCCGCATCCGCGACCTGGAGGCCCGCCTGCGCGCCCACGGCATCTCCCCGCGCTCCTGACCCGTCGCCGCCGCCCGGGCCGACGCGCAGGCGCCGGCTGCTCCGCCGGCCGACGCGCGGGCCTCCCGCCGCCGAATGGCGCGGTGGGCGGGCCGGTCGCACGGTCCGAGCGCCGTCACGTGCCAGGGAGCGTCACAGGGCCAGGGAGAGGGTGCGCTGGATGCGGGCCGCGGTGGCCTTCATGCGGTGCGCCGACGCCTCGATGCGGGGCAGCTTGCTGCTGCGGCAGGACACCGCCAGCGCGCCGACGACCGACCCGGTGGCGTCGGTGACCGGGACGGCGGCGCACCCGGTGCCGATCGCGTACTCCTCGTGGTCCAGGGAGATCCCCGACGGGGTCTCGAGCATGCGCAGCAGGCGCCGCGGCTCGGTGATGGTGTGCGGGGTCAGGTCGATCAGCGGATGGCGCGACAGGTACTCGCGGCGGCGCTCCTCGTCGAGCTGGCTGAGCAGGCACTTGCCGATCGCGGTGGCGTGCGCGGCCTCGGTGAAGCCGACCCACAGGTCCACCCGCGGGGTGCGCGGGCCGTCGGCGACGTCGATGATGCGGATCTCGCCGTCGACGTGCATGCCGAAGTACGACGCGGCGCCGAGCTCGTCCCGCAGCGCGACCAGGCTGGGGCGGATCCGCGCCAGGAGCTGCTGGGTCCGGCTCTGCCCGTGCAGCGCCCGGATGCGGTCGCCGAGCACCCACACGCCGTCGGACAGCCGCGTGGCGTAGCCCTCGTGCGCCAGCGTGCGCAGGAGGTGGTAGGTCGTGGCGAGCGGGAGGCGCGCCTCGCGGGCGAGCTGCTTGGCCGGGGCGCCGTTCGGATGGGACGCCACGGCCTCCATCAGGTGCAGCGCGCGCTGCACCGAGGCGATGAGGGTCGGCTTCCGTGTCTCACCCATCACGCACAGCGAACTCCTCTGGTGTCGCAGGGTCAAGTGGTTCGACGACACTGACCTCATTGGATCATCTTTGCCGTCGTTTGGCATGGCCTTCAGGGAAGTGAGAGGGATTTAACCCGCCCTTTGGGATGCCCCTTTACCGGCGTTCTCGGCGCTCCGCATATCGGTGTTTCCGGACCGTCACAGAGGGCATCTCCGAAAACAGCACAGGGGGCTACTCAGCGGTACAACTGGGCAGTAACTTCGCGGGTAGCGACGGAGCGCGTCGGAGGAGCCGACATGAGCCAGTCGAGTCACAGCACCCGTCCGGCCGGGGGCGCCGCCCCGGCCGCGGTCGACGAGCGCACCGCGCGCAAGGTGGCCGAGGAGGCCCGGGAGACCGAATGGCGGCTGCCGAGTTTCGGCAAGCAGCTGTTCTTGGGGGATTTCCGGCTCGATCTCATCCACCCGCATCCGCGGCCCGACGAGGAGTCGCGCCGCGCGGGCGAGGAGTTCCTGGCCCGGCTGCGCGAATTCTTGGAAACCAAGGTCGATCCGCTGGTGATCGAACGCGAGGCGCGCATTCCCGACGAGGTCGTCAAAGGGCTGCGCGAGCTCGGCGCGTTCGGCATGAAGATTCCGCGCCGATACGGCGGGCTGGGGCTCAGCCAGCTCTACTACGGCCGCGCGCTCATGCTGGTCGGCTCGGTGAGCCCCGCGATCGGCGCGCTGCTGTCGGCGCACCAGTCGATCGGGGTGCCGCAGCCGGTCAAGCTGTTCGGCACCGCCGAGCAGAAGGACAAGTGGCTGCCGCGCTGCGTCAACGAGATCAGCGCGTTCCTGCTCACCGAGCCGGACGTGGGCTCGGACCCGGCCCGGCTGAGCGCCACCGCCGTCCCCGACGGCGACGAGTACGTGCTCAACGGCGTCAAGCTGTGGACCACCAACGGCGTCGTCGCCGACCTGCTGGTGGTGATGGCGCGGGTCCCGCGGGGCGACGGGCACCGCGGCGGCATCTCGGCGTTCGTGGTCGAGGCCGACTCCCCCGGCATCACCGTGGAGAACCGCAACGCCTTCATGGGCCTGCGCGGCATCGAGAACGGCGTCACCCGCTTCCACAACGTGCGCGTCCCGGCCGCCAACCTGATCGGGTCCGAGGGCGCCGGGCTGAAGATCGCGCTGACCACGCTGAACACCGGACGGCTGTCGCTGCCCGCGCTGTGCGCGGCGGCGGGCAAGTGGGGGACGAAGGTGGCCCGCGAATGGTCGCGCGAGCGGGTCCAGTGGGGCCGCTCGATCGGCGAGCACGAGGCGATCGCGCGCAAGGTGGCCTACATCGCGGCCTCGTCGTACGCGCTGGAGGCGATGGTGGACCTGTCGGCCCAGCTCGCCGACGACGAGCGCAACGACATCCGGATCGAGGCGGCGCTGGCCAAGCTGTGGGGCACGGAGACGGCCTGGCGGATCGCCGACGAGCTGATGCAGCTGCGCGGCGGCCGCGGCTACGAGACGGCCGAGTCGCTGGCCGCTCGGGGCGAGCGCGGCGTGCCGGTCGAGCAGTACCTGCGCGACCTGCGCATCAACCGGATCTTCGAGGGCTCCACCGAGATCATGCACCTGCTCATCGCCCGGGAGGCGGTGGACGCGCACCTGTCGGTCGCCGGGGACATCATCGACCCCGAGGCGTCCCCCGCGCGCAAGGCCCGGGCGGTGGCGCGGGCGGGCGGCTTCTACGCCCGCTGGCTGCCGACCCTGCTGGCGGGGCCGGGGCAGCGTCCCGGCGCCTACGCCGAGTTCGGGCCGCTGGCCAAGCACCTGCGCTACATCGAACGCACCTCGCGCAAGCTGGCGCGGTCCACGTTCTACGCGGTCAGCCGCTGGCAGGGCGGGCTGGAGCGCCGGCAGGGCTTCCTCGCCCGGATGGTCGACATCGGCGCCGAGCTGTTCGCGATGAGCGCGGTGTGCGTCCGCGCCCACGCCGACGCCGTCAACGGCGCGATGTTCGGCCTGAACGGGCGCGACCCGGGCGAGTCCGCGCTGCGTCTGGCGGACGCGTTCTGCCGGCAGGCCCGCGTGCGGATCGACGAGCTGTTCACCGGCATGTGGCACAACACCGACGTGCTCGACAGCAGGCTCGCCCGGCAGGTCCTGAACGGCGACTTCATCTGGCAGGAGGAGGGCGTGCTCGACCCGTCCATTCCGGGACCGTGGATCGCGCACCCCGAGCCCGGGCCGAGCAAGAGGAAGAACGTGCACCGCACCATCGGGTGAGCGTCCGCCGACGCTCGTCGTCTCCGACACTGCGCGCACCGGACAGGCGGCCGCGCGCAGTGTCGCCATATGAAGCAGCGTCGCCGTATGAGCAGTGTCGCCGTATGAAGCAGTGTCGCCATATGAAAACCGCCTGACTGCGATCTATGCGCCCGCTCGCTATGTTGCGGAAACGCGGCGCGCGCCAGAGAGACGGGTGCCCGCCGGGTCAAGACCGGTCTTGTGAGACCGGTGGGGACGAGTGCGGAGGCCGTTCCGATGCTCAGCGTCGTCGAGGACGACACGCGGGATCCGGTGTGGAACCTCGCCCTGGACGAGGCGCTCGCACGCGCGGGAGTCCCCTCGCCGATGACGCTCGGCCCCGGCTGGGCGAGGGCCGGGCTGGTGCCGCCCCCGGCGCGCCCCGGCGACGGCTGCGCGGCGCCGCCGGACGGCGCGGCGGCGCGGGACGTCGTGCGGTCGGTGGCCGCGGCGCCCGTGCTGCGCGTCTGGCAGAACGACCCCAGCGTCGTCGTCGGGCGGTTCCAGGACCTGGACAGCGCGGTCGACCTGGCCGCCTGCGCCCGCGACGGGGTGCGCGTGGTCCGGCGGGCCACCGGGGGGGACGCCGTCTTCACCGGCCCGGGCAGCCTGCTGTTCACGCTGGTGCGCAGGCTGCCCCCGGCCGTCCCGCCGGCGGCGGAGCGCCGTCCCGTCGCGCTCCCCGACATCGACGCGCTCGTGATCATGGCCGTGCGCCGGCTCGGCGTTCCCGCCGGCCTCGCGCTGCCGTCCGGTCCCGGCCGGTCTCCCGTCCTGTTCCGGGACGGCACCGTCAGCATCGCGCGGCTGCGCACCCGGCGCGCGGTCCTCGCCCACGTCGCCGTCCAGGTCACGGAGGAGTGCGCGCTCGGCGACCGCTACCTGCCCGGCGGCGGACACCGCCGCGCGGGGACGGCGGGCGGCGGGTCGCTCGCCGGGCACGGCGTCGACGTGACCACGGACGCGGTGCGGTCGGCGGTGCTGACCGCGGCCGTCGACGCCTACGGCAACGCCTGCGTCCGCCGCCCCAACGCCATCGAGCAGGCGTGCCGCGACCATCTCTACGCCGTCCGGTACGGTGACTTCTCGTGGCATCTGACGGGAGCGCCCGCCCGCCGCGGCGTCTGCTGGGAGCAGATCTGCCGCTGAGCGCGTCGTATCACCGGTGACGAGGCGAGGCGGAGCCGTCCGCGCGCACCGGCCGCGACACGCGTTCACCCGTCGTGACCTGCACGGACGCCGTGTGATGGGATGCGTCATGGGAAAACAGACGCGCCTGCCGGTTCTGGTGTTGCACGATGGGTAGACTGACGCGACCCCGCGCCCGAGATTCGGTCCGCTCCCGGTTGTTGACACGCGGACCGCCGATCCGGCGAACGCCAAGCCGAACGCCAGGCAGCGACGACGCACTCAGCGAGCGGAAGATGCAGCAACCAGGTCACAAGAAGTCCATTTCCAGCACGCTTCTCAAACTTCTCGGCAGCGGGTCGGGCCCATCGGGCGGACCGGGCCGCGCCGTCCCCTCCGCGGGGGACGGTGAGATCGTGCAGCCCGCCGCCGGAGAGGGCGCCCTGGAGAACCACCTCGGCGGCGACGAGGCGCGCAACTACCGCAGGTACGAGTACGAGATGGTGGCCCCGCACGTCGGGCGGTCGCTGCTGGAGGTGGGCTCGGGGCTCGGGCACTTCTCCGAGCAGTTCGCCGGACGCCTCGACTACCTCGTGGTCAGCGACAACGACCCGTACTGCGTGGAGCAGCTGCGCAAGCGCTACGACGGCAACGACCGCGTCGAGGTCATCGAACTGGAGCTGCCCGCGGACATCAAGATCCGGCGGCGGGTCGACACGGTCGTGATGATGAACGTCCTGGAGCACATCAAGGACGACGTCCAGGCGCTCAAGGACCTGGCCGCGGTCACCGAGCCCGGCGGCCGCATCATCATCTGGGTCCCCGGCTACATGCAGCTGTACGGGGACTTCGACCGCAAGGTCGGGCACGTCACCCGGTACACGCCGCAGACGCTCGGCCGGTCGGTCCGCGAGGCCGGCCTGGTGCCCGAGGTGCTCAAGCCCATCAACCTGCTGGGCGGCATCGCCTGGTGGCTGGCGGTGCGGCGCGGCGGCGCCGGATACCCCGACCCGCGGCTGGTCAAGATCTACGACCGGACGGTGATCCCGGTGACCCGCACCATCGAGCGGGTGGTGCGCCCGCCGTTCGGGCAGACCGTCTTCTGCGTGGCGCGCGTCCCCGGCTGACGCGCCCCGCCGCCGCCCGCCTGACTCCTCGTGTTCCCTTGGGAGTCAATTCTGTTGGTTTTAGGTATGCCAATGGGAACGTTTCGCGATGGCCGCGTCGCGCGGGTGCGTACAGACTGGGTGACGGCCAGACGGGTCACGGACCGCCTCTCCGAGCGGAGAAGCGCCGCGAGCTTCCACGGACCGTGGCGCGGAGGCCAGCCACCGAAGTTCCCGTGTGGTCCGACGAACCGGTGGCGGGGGTCCGGGAGGGGAGGCCCCCGCCACCGGCTCCGGCGCGCCGGTGTGCCCGGCGCCGTGCATCAGGCGCCATGAATCAGGCCCCATGAATCAGGCGCTGTGAATCAGGCGCTGTGAACCAGCACGCCGTGGTTCCTGCGCGGTCGCACCCGGCGCGGTGAACCGGCGCGGTGAACCGACGCGGTGAATAGGACGCGGTGAATAGGACGCGGTGAGCGCAGCCGGGTGCGTTCCGGCGCGGTGGCGCGGCGCCGGAGCGGCGGAGCGCTAGGCGCGGCGGGCGGCGTAGGCGCGCCGTCCGTGTCCGCCTTCCAGCCCTCCCGTCCCGTTGCGCGGCGCGTCGGCGGGCGTCGCGGGGCCGGACGGCGGCGGAGGGGCGAACAGCCCCAGCCGGTGCGCGGTGGCCGCGGCCTCGCCCCGGCTGGCGACGCCGAGCTTGCCCAGGATGTTCGACACGTGCACGCTGGCGGTCTTGGCCGAGATGAACAGCGCCTCGGCGATCTCCCGGTTGCTGCGGCCCTGCGCCACGTGCCGCAGCACCTCCAGCTCCCGCGGGGTGAGCCCGAGCGCGGACGCGCCCGGCGCCGACCCGTCGGAGCCCGCGGCCCCGGTGCCGCGCGGCAGCCGGGCGCGGCGGACCAGGTCGTCGATGCGGTCCGACAGCGGTCGCGCCCGCAGCCGGGCGGCGAGCTCGGCGGCGCGCCGCAGCCGCTCGGCGGCGCCGTCGCGGTCGCCCCGCGCCAGGGCCGCCTCGGCGGCGCGCGTCAGCGTCTCGGCCAGCGGATACGGACGTTTGACGGCCTCCCAGGCCGCGGCCGCCTCGTCCCAGGCCGCCGGGTCGGCGGCGCCGCGCGCGCACGCCGCCTGCGCGAGGAAGGTGAGCCGCTCGGCCCGCTGCGCCGGGCCCTGCACCGCCAGCCCCGCGGCACGCGCCTCGATCAGCGGGAGCGCCGGCTCGCCCGACAGCAGCGCGTCGTCGCCCAGCGCGGCGCACGCGGCGGCGGCCGGCGTCAGGACGGGCCAGGCGTAGCGGGCGTCGTCCGGCAGGCCCGCGTGCTCCAGCACCGGGACGACCGACTCCAGCGCCTCCCGGTACCGGCCCTGCGCCAGCCGCAGCTTGGCCTGCAGGCGCAGCGTGGCGAACAGGTCCTGGGCCTTGCGCCACATCACCTCGCGGGCGGGCGCCAGCTTGGCCTCCGCCTCGTCCAGGTCGCCGCGCGCCAGGGCGATCTCGCCGGCGAGCACGAACAAGGAGGTGCGGATGGTCAGCGGCGGGTCCTGGTCGAGGGCCTGGCGCAGGACGGTGAGCGCCTCGTCCCATCGGCCGAGTGACACCAGCGGCTCGGCCAGGTTGATGGCCAGGAACGTTCCCATGGTGCGCGCGATGCCGAGCTCGCCGGCCCTGGCGATGCCGCGGCGGGCCACCTCGGCGGCCTCCTCGTGCCGGCCCGCGCCCTCCAGGAAGTGCGACCGGGTGACCTCGATCTGCAGCAGCGGGCCGGTGGCGCCCGCGCGCCGCACCGCCCGCTCGGCCTCCTCCAGCACCGTCTCGTCGTCCGAGTAGTCGAAGGTGACGCAGGTCATGGTGAGCAGCGCCTGCGCCTCGGCCACCGGGTCGCCGATGCGGCGGGCGATGGCCAGCGACTCCTCGGCGGCGCGGGAGGCCTCCTCGGTGCCGTGCAGCAACCGCCCGTACCGCGCCAGCGTGGCCAGTGCGCGGGCCCGGTCGGCGCTCGGCGGGTCGGTGGGCAGCAGCCGCACCGCCTCCCGCAGGTCCTCGATGAACCCGGGGCGGGCCAGCTCGTAGGACATGCGCCCGCGCAGCTCCAGCAGGCGGGCCCGGCGGACGGCCCCGTCGCCGCCCTGCTCGGCGTCCAGGTCGCGCAGCGCCGCGGTGGCGAGCTTGATGCCGAGTTCGTACTCCCCGGCCAGCTCGGCGGTGGCGACGGCCTGCTCCATCACCTCGACATGGCCGACGCCGATGCGCTCGGCCGCGTCCGGGACGCGGTCCCACAGCTCCAGAACCCGCGACAGCATGCTCAGGCACTCGGCGTAGGCGGCGGCCCGGCGCGTGTCGTCCGCGGCGCGCCACGCGCTCACCAGCGCCCAGGTGGCGTCGTGCGCCCAGTACCAGTGGTGGCTCAGCTCCACCCACAGCCGTCCGGACGGGACGAGCCCGGGGTCGTTCTCCAACGCCTCCGCGTACCGCGCGTGCAGGCGGGTGTGCTCCCCCGGCAGCAGGTCCTCGTGGATGGCCTCGCGGATCAGCGCGTGCCGGAAGGCGTACCCGTCGCCGTCCACCACCAGCACGTTGGCGGCGACGGCGGGGCGCAGCACGCGGGTCAGCCGGGCGTCGTCCAGGCCGGAGACGGCGGCGAGCAGGGCGTGCTCGATGCGGGTGCCGCCGCCGCTGGCGTCCCGCAGCACCTCCTGCGTCTCCTCGGGCAGCCGCTGCACGCCCACCAGCAGCAGGTCGCGCAGCGACTCGGGCAGCTCGGACGGCAGCGAGCCGTCGCTGTCCAGCAGCGCCTCCACGAACAGCGGGTTGCCCTCGCTGCGGGCGTGCACGGCGTCGACGAGCCGCGCGGACGGCTCGTGCCCGAGGATGCCGGCGGCCAGCTCGGCGACGGCGGCGCGCGACAGCCGGGTCAGCTCCACCCGCCGGACGTGCTCCAGCCGGTCGAGCTCGGCCAGCAGGCGGCGCAGCGGGTGGGTGCGGTGCAGCTCGTCGGTGCGGTAGGTGATGACGATCAGCACCGGCGCGCCGCCGAGGTTGCGGATCAGGAACGCCAGCAGGTCGCGGGTGGAGCGGTCGGCCCAGTGCGCGTCCTCGACCACCAGCACGACCGGGCCGCGCTCGGCCAGCCGCTCCAGCAGGGTCAGCACCAGTTCGAACAGCCGGGCCCGCTCCTCGCCGGTGGCCGTCTCGGTCTCCGGCTCGCCGAACTCGGGCAGCAGCCGGGCCAGCCCGGAGGCGTCGCCGCGCGGCAGCAGCTCGGCGACCCCGTCGATGCCGATGTCGCGCACCAGCTCGCGCAGCACGGCGGTGAACGGCGTGAACGGCAGGCCGTCGGAGCCCAGCTCCAGGCAGCCGCCCATGAGCAGCCTCGCCGGCGCCGCGCCCGCGCCGCCGCCCTCGCCGCCGCCCTCGCCGACGCCCGCGGCGCCGTCCGGGCCGCGCAGGACGGCGGCGAACTCCCTGATCAGCCGGGTCTTGCCCAGGCCGGCCTCGCCGCCGAGCAGCACGGCGCCCGGCGCGTCCGCCAGGGCCTCCCGCAACCGCTCCAGTTCGGCCGAACGGCCGACCAGTGCGGGACTCAACACGCGCGCGCTCACCCGCCCAGGATGCCACCCGGGTCCGACAAAACGGGATCGGCGTCACGCGGCGGGATCCGCGGGCGGTCCGGACGCCCACCCCTGACCGCGGTGCTCGTCCAGCTCCGGGACCGGGCCGGGCGGCAGCGGCGGATGCGCGGCGGTGCGGACGGGGGAGCCGACCGTCCCGCCGTCCACCACGCCCCGGGACCGGAAATGGGGATGCGCCATCATCTCCGCGCGGGTCAGCACCGGCGCGACCGGCGCCCCGGCCGCCGTCAGCCGCGCCACGGCGTCGTCGAAGGGCAGGGCGGCCACCGCGGCGGCGACGGCGTCGTCCAGCTCGCGGACGCGGGCGAGGCGCTCGGCGAACGGCGCGTCCGCGTGCTCGTCCAGGCCGAGGGCCCGGCAGACGGCGGCCCACAGCCGCTGCTCCGACGCCACGCCGAGGGCGATCCGGCGGCCGTCCTTCGTCGGGTAGACGCCGTATCCGGGGACGGGGCCCTTCCCCGCCGCGGCACGGCGCGCGGGCGGCGGAACGGTGCCGACCCAGTGGGCGAGCACGTCCGCCATGCCCAGGTCGATGCGGTCGCCGACGCCGGTGGCGCGGGCCCGCAGGCACGCCGCTGCGATCGCGAACGCGGCCATCGTGGCGGCCGCCATGTCGGCCACGGGCAGGCCGTCCGCGTCGGGCGGCCCCGCGTCCGCGGGCATCGCCGCCGCGTACGCCCGGTAGTTGACGTCGTGGCCGGGCAGGCCGGACAGCGGCCCGCGCGCCCCGTACCCCGACAGCGAGCAGTAGACCAGGCGGGGATTGCGGGCCAGCAGCGCCGCGGGGCCGACCCCGAGCCGGTCGGCGACCCCGGGACGGAACCCCTCGACGAACACGTCCGCGCCGTCCGCCAGCTCCAGGCAGCGGGCGAGGTCGGCGTCGTCCTTCAGGTCCAGCACGACGCTGCGTTTGTGCTGGTTGAGCAGGTCGAAATGGGAGCGGAAGGCGCGCATGGGCTCGCCGCCGGGCGGCTCGACCTTGATCACGTCGGCGCCGTGCTGGGCGAGCAGCTGGGTGGCGTACGGCCCGGGCCGCCACATCGTCAGGTCCAGCACGCGCAGTCCGTCCAGCAGCGCCATGGGGACACCGTGACGTGAGACGCCCGCGTCGTCAAGCGAGCGCTTGGTTGAAGTCTGGCGTGTGCAAGCGAGGTGAAGGCGGAGTGAAAGAGCCCGTTCCTAGTCTGGGGTCGCCTTCTGCGAGGCGGCGGACGAACGCCCCGCGGGCGGGGGAGGGCGGCGCGCCCGCCGCGCCGCAGGCCGTCGAGCAGGCAGGGCTCGCTGAAGCGGAGGATTCGGGGGAATGGACCGCACCTACCCGCTGGACATCGCGGCACGCGCCGCCAACCTCTCCGAACGGGTGCGGGCGGTGTCCGCGCTCGGCGCCGCCGACGCGGGGGCCGACGGCGAGCAGAGGGCGGACCGGCGGCCCGGCCGCACGCCACCGCTGGACGCCTACGGCGTCTGGAGGACGGAGCGCCTGGCGGGTCGGCTCGCCGCCCGGCGGCCGCGCGAGGAGACCGCGGACGGCGCGGCGTCCGAACGGCGGCCGGAGGGCCGGGGCGGTGCCGGCACGGTCCCCGGCGCGGCCCGCTACACCCGGCGGGCGCTCGTCGAGACGCTGACCGCCTACCGCCGCCACGAACGGGACCTGCATAAAGGGGACCCAGGCGACCGGACCGCCCGCGTGCTGCGGGACCTGCACCACGCCTGGCTGCCCACGTACGAGGCCGCCCTCGACGGCCTGCGCGAGACCGGCCCCGCCGCTTCAGAGGCGAGCCGGCACGCGTCCGACGAGCGCGTCGGCCGCCTGGCCACGGCGTGCGAGCCGTTCCTGGCCGAGCTGGCCCGCCGCCTCGCCGACCTGCGCGGCGGCGGCCTGCCCGTGCGCCCGCAGGTCGTCGACGACTTCCAGCACCACCTGCTGGAGCGCTTCGAACCGGCGCTCGTGCGCGCCGTCGAGACCGACCGGCGCGTCCGCTGCGACCTGGCGAGCGGCCCCGAACGGGGCGCCGCGGGCGGCGCCGACGCCCTGGCCCACCTCGGCAAGATGTTCGCCGACGCCGACTCCTACCACCGCTTCTACCTGGACTTCCCCATGCTGGGACGGTGGCTGGCGCACGTCACGGCCCTGCTGGCCGACCACGGCCGCCTGCTGCTGACCCGGCTGCGCGCCGACGGCGACGCCCTGTCGGAGACGCTGTTCGGCGGCCGCCGGATCACCGCGATCCGGTCCGTGCGGCCGGGGCTGTCGGCGCCGCACGCGGGGGCGCGGTCGGTCACCGTCGTGGAGGTCGAGCTCGGCGACGCCCGCGGCGTCGTCGTCTACAAGCCGCGCTGCGTGCGCGCCGAGGCCGCCTACCAGGGGCTGCTCACCCGGCTGCGCGACGACGGCGTGCTCGACTTCGCCGTCCGCCCCGTCCTGGCGCGCGACGGCTACGGGTACGAGGCGCTGATCCCGCCCGGCCGCGACACGGCGGCCGACGAGGCCGCGGCCGAACGCGTGCACCGCGAGCTCGGCGGCCATCTGGCGGTCTTCTACGTGCTCGGCGGCGAGCTGCGCCCCGGCACCCTCCTCGTCGCCGACGGCCGCGTCCACGTCGCCGACTGCACCACCGCGCTCGGCGCGCCGTCCCCGGGACGCCCCCGCCCGTTCGGCACGCTCATGGACTCGGTGCTCGGCCCCGCCCTGCTCGACTGGCCCGCGGCCGAGGAGGGCGCGTCCGTCCTGCCCCGGGTCCTGCTCGACGGCGTGCCCGTCCCCATCGCGGACCACGTCGGCGCCGTCACGGACGGCTTCGAACGCGTCCACCAGTGGTTCGAGCAGTGGCCCGACACCGCGATCGCGTGCGTCACCGACCTGTTCGCGGGCAGCCGCGTCCGCCTGCACCCTCGCGACCCCCGCGCGTACACGGACCTGCTGCGGGGGGCCGGGCAGCCCCGGCGCCTGATGGACCCCCTCGAAGTCGACCTGCTGTTCGACGCCGTCCACGACGACGGCCCGGCCCCGGAACGGGAGGCGGCGTCCCTGTGGCGGCTCGACGTGCCGCTGTTCACGGTGCGGGCCGACGACGACCGCGTCATGCACGAGCACCGCACGCCGCTGGGGACCCGCCTGGACGCGACACCGCTCGACCACGCCGCCGCCCGCATCCGGCGGCTGTCGCCCCGCGACCGCGCCCAGCAGGCCCGCTACATCGCCGCCGGGCTGGGCGGGCACGGCCGCCTCGGGGCGCTGGCCGGATTCGCCTCCGGCGAGGTCACCGACCCCGATTTCGCCGCCACCGCCGTCGACCACGCCGTCCGGATCGGGGAGCGGCTGTGCGCGATGCTGCGCGAGCCCGGCGCGCCCGCCCCCTGGACGTCCTACCAGCGCACCCGGGACGGCAAGGTCGAAGTCGACGTGGAAGGCGACCTGTACCTGGGGACGGCGGGCATCGCGCTGTTCCTGGCGTACCTCGACCAGGAGCGTCCCCGGCCCGAGTTCCGCGGGGCGGCGCGGCGCGCGCTGCGGCACTCGGCGGCCGACTGCGGCCGCCGCGGCATCGGCGCCTACACCGGGCTCGCCGGCCTGGTGTACGTGCTCACCCACCTGTACGCGCTGTGGGGCGACCTCTCCCTGCTCAACCTGGCCGTCCAGCTGAGCCGCGACATCGCCGACCGGATCGACCGCGACCGGCACCTGGACGTCCTCGGCGGCGCCGCCGGGGTCATCCCCGTCATGCTCGGCCTGGCCCAGGCCACCGGCGGCACCGCGGGCCTGGACGTCGCCCACCGCTGCGCCGACCACCTGCTGCGGCACGCCCGCGCCGACCGGGGCGCCCTGTGCTGGCCCGGCCCCGACCGCTCGGACGGCCGCCCGGACCCGATCGGCTTCGCCCACGGCCCCGGCGGCATCGGCTGGGCCCTGATCTCCCTCGGCGCCCGGACCGGCGGGGAGGAGTACATCGAGGCGGGCCGACGCGCCTTCGCCTACGAGTCCCGCCGTCTCCGCCACACCGCCCTGGACGGGCACGACCCGCGCGGGCGCCCTCGCTACGGCAACGCCTGGTGCAACGGCGCCGCGGGCATCGGCCTGAGCCGCGTGCACAGCTGGGCGCTTTTGGGCCGGGACGACCAGGAGCTGCTGGACGAGGCGTTCCAGGCCGTCTCGGCGACCATGTGCGGCTTCCCCCGCCTGATGAACGACTCGCTGTGCCACGGCCGCTGCGGCAACGCCGAACTGTTCCTGCGCTACGCCGAACTGAACGGACGGCCCGCGTTCCGGCTGGAGGCCGACGTCCAGGTGCAGACCCAGTGGCAGAACCTCGGCGCGGCATCGGAACGCGACGGCTTCTTCCCGGGCCTCATGCTCGGCCTGTCCGGCCACGGCATGCACT
Source organism: Actinomadura viridilutea (assembly GCA_003001795.1). GTDB lineage: Bacteria > Actinomycetota > Actinomycetes > Streptosporangiales > Streptosporangiaceae > Spirillospora > Spirillospora viridilutea. The sequence continues at coordinate 54,321 of PVNI01000020.1, forward strand.
TCCTGCGCCTCGCCCGGCCCGACCGGATCCCCTCGGTGCTCCTGCTGGACCCGCCGCCCCGCCTCACCTGACGGCCAGCCCCGGGTCCTCGCGCAGGATCGCCAGCTGCAACCGGCGCAGCTCCCGGCCCGGCTCGACGCCCAGCTCCCGGCGCAGCCGCTCCCGCACGCTCGCGTACGCCTGCAACGCCTCGGCCTGCCGTCCGCACCGGTACAGGGCCAGCATGAGCTGCCCCCAGAACCGCTCATGGTAGGGATGGCGGCGGATCAGCGCGCGCAGCTCGCCGATGAGCTCGCCGTGCCGTCCCAGCGCCAGGTCGAGGGCGTTGCTGCGCTCCACCGCCCGCAGCCACTCCTCGGTCAGCTTGGGCACCACCTCGCTGTGCAGCGCCTCCGACGGCACGTCCGCCAGCGGCGCGCCCCGCCAGATCGACAGCGCCTCGGCCAGCGCGGCCGACTCGCCCGCCGGGTCGCCCCGCCACGCCGCGGCCCGCGCGTGCCGCAGCAGCTCCTGGAACCGCAGGTGGTCCAGGCAGTCCGGGGGCGCCTCGATGCCGTACCCGGCGGCCGTGGTGCGGATCATCCCGGACGCGTCGCAGCCGCCCTGGTCGAGCGTGTGCCGCAACCGCGTCAGGCAGGTGTGCAGCGCGGCGCGCGCGTGCCGCGGCCGCTGCCGCCCCCAGACCCGTTCGACCAGCTCGTCCACCGGGACGATCTCGTTGGCGTCCACCAGCAGCGACGCCAGCAGCGCCCGCTGCCGCCCCGCCGGCACCCGCACCGGCCGGTCGTCGACGGTGACCTCCAGCGGCCCCAGAATGTGGAAGCGCGACTCGTGCGTCAATGATCCACTTTCGCTGAGAGTGTCCGTGTCCCTCGCTCACCTCACAGAACACCAGTAAAGTAGCCGCTCCCTTTACTCTCCGTGACAACACGGCGAGGACAGCAATACCTGACCTCGCGGCGGTCGCTCGGGCGCGCGCTCGCGCCATCCGATCCGCCGCCCGATCAGCCGGAACACCGCGGCGGCCAGCAGCAGGTAGCCCGGGACGAGCAGGACGGCGTCCGGCGTGGTCAGTTCGGCGGACCACCCGGCGTCGCGGTCCTCCCCGTACAGCGTCACGCGGTTCACGGTCAGGAACGCCAGGTGCAGGCCGATCGCGCTCCACAGCGACCCCGTGGTGATCCTGGCGGTGAGCAGCGCGCTTCCGAAGACCGCCAGCAGGATCAGGTAGGAGACGGGATCCTCGCCTTGCGGCGCCAGGCCGGGCCGCGCCACCGGTCCGCCGAGCAGGGCGGACACCGCCGCCTGCACGACGGTGGCCGCCCCGGGCGTCACCAGGAACAGCGCCACCGTGCCGACGAACGCCGTCCGCCGCCGGAAGCGCGCGTTGAGAGTGCGGTAGGCGTAGCCGCGCAGGGTGAGCTCCTCCGGCAGCGCCTCCAACGCCAGCGCGATGACCGCGTTCACCGCCACGTAAGCGATCAGCCGCGGCGCGTCGAGCGGTCCCCAGCGCACCCAGCCCGCGGCGGTGCCCAGCCCGAACACCGCGGCGGCCGACCCCGCGGTGATCAGCACGCCCGTCGCGAACGCGCGCACGCTCTCGGCGCGGCCGGTCAGCCCCAGCCCGTCCAGGGGGAGCCGGTCGACGCGGCGGCGCAGGAACAAGATCAGCGGCACGGCGATGGCGCAGCACACCGCCGCGGTGAGCAGCCGCCGGCCGGTGCCGTCGAGCCCGAGACGCCGGGCGGCGTCGTCCACCGCGCTCGCCGTGCCGAGCGCGACGGCCATGACGAGCATGCCGAGCGCGGCCCGTCCGATCACGGCGGGGGCGGGACGCGGCGGCACGTGCCCCCGTGCGGCGCGGGCGGAAGTTTTTGTCGGCCACATGGCAGAAAAAACTAGCATGTTTTTCGGCCACCTGGAAGAAATAAGTAGCATGGTCGGGTGCCGAAGATCGTCGACCACGAGGAACGCCGGCGTCAGCTCGCCCTGGCCGTCTGGCAGGTGGTGCGCGAACGCGGCGTGGAGGGCGCGTCGCTGCGGAGCGTCGCGCGGCAGGCGGGCTGGTCGCACAGCTCCGTCCAGCACTACTTCTCCAGCCAGGGCGAACTGCTCGAGTTCGCCATGCGGGTGATCTACGACGCCACCGAGAGCAGGATCGCCGCCCTCGACCCGCCGGACGACCCCCGCGAGGCCGCCCGCGCCCTGCTGGAACTGCTGCTGCCGCTGGACGCGGAGGCCCGCACCGCCAACGAGGTCTGGGTGGCGTTCCTCTCACGGGCGCTGGTGGACGCCGGCGCGCGCAAGCTCAACGCCGAAGGCGACCGGTACCTGGCCGAGCTGTTCCGCGCCACCCTGCGCGACCTGGCCGACGCCGGCCACCTCGCCCCCGGCGCCGACGTCGACCTGGAGGCCGACCGCCTGCACGCCCTGTTCGACGGCCTGTGCCTGCACGTCGTCACCGCGCCCGACCGCATGCCCCCCGCCCGCGTCCGCGAACTCTACGAACACCACCTCAACACGCTGATCCGCCCGTAACGCCCCCGGCCCCGACACACTGAGGTCGAGCGACATTCGGCAGGCTCCGCACCTGCTCGCGCCGGCCGCTCAGCGGGACTCGCCGTCACCCGCCGGGGCGGCGCGGCGGATGTGGGTCCTGCCCGCGGGACTGAGCAGGCCCGCGATGGCCGCCGCGCTGACCAGCATGGACAGCGGCCCCGGCCCGCCCCACTCGTGCGCCCACCACAGGCCGCTCAGGACCAGCAGGATCGCTTCGTAGGCGATGAGCCCCCACCGTGCCGCCGGGCGCCGCTTGTGGAGCAGGACGGCCAGCACGCCCCCCGCCACCGAGAACGCGAAGGGGAGCAGCGCCGACAGCAGCACGAAAACCACATACTCGCCTGCCTTCGCCTCGGTGGCGTCGGCGCCGATCTCTGCGGCGAGGACGAGCATGGACACCCACGCGGCGGTGCACAACCCCACCTGCAGCCAGACGAGAGTCTGGACCAGGAACATCACCGCCGACCGCTTCTGTTTCGCACCCACGACACCACAGTGGCCGCCGTCCCGTAGGCCGCACATGGGACCCGATACTCATTCCGCGCCCGCTCAGATACTCAACGGGGAGGGGAGGACGCACGGCTGCGCGCCGACTCGGAAGGCGGCGGACGGGTGATGGCGCTGGCCCTGCACCCGTTCGTGATCGGCCAACCGTTCCGAGCCAAGTACCTGGACCAGGCGCTGGAGTTCCTGGCCGGGCAGCCGGACGTCTGGCTGACGACCAGCGACGAGATCGCGGAACACTACCGGCGGACCGTGTCGGCGGAGGACGCGTAGAACTCTCCCAGTTTGTGCAGGTGGGCCGCGTAGGCGATGCTGGGGGCGTGTCAACGGAGACTGTTGCCGGTGCGGCGGAGCTGCGCGCCTTCCTGCACGGCCTGCCCGGTGTGGACCAGGTCGGGGTGGAGGAGCGGGCCGCGCGGCTGGCCGCGCGTTCGATCAAGACGTCCGCCAAGGCGCAGGCCATCGACGCGGCGATCGCGATGGTGGACCTGACGACGCTGGAGGGCGCCGACACCCCGGGCAAGGTGCGGGCGCTGTGCGCCAAGGCGCTGCGGCCCGATCCCGACGACCCCGCGGTGCCGCGGCCCGCCGCCGTCTGCGTCTACTCGGACCTGGTCGGGGTGGCCGTCGAGGCGCTCAAGGGCAGCGGGGTGAAGGTCGCCAGCGTGGCGACGTCGTTCCCGTCCGGTCGGGCGCCGCTGGCGGCCAAGCTGGCCGACACGCGCGCCGCGGTCGAGGCGGGCGCCGACGAGATCGACATGGTGATCGACCGCGGCGCCTTCCTCGCCGGGGACTACGCCAAGGTGTTCGACGAGATCGCCGCGGTGAAGGAGGCGTGCGGCGATGCGCACCTGAAGGTGATCCTGGAGACCGGCGAGCTGGCCACCTACGACAACGTGCGGCGCGCGTCCTGGCTGGCGATGCGCGCGGGCGCGGACTTCATCAAGACCTCGACGGGCAAGGTGTCGCCCGCGGCGACGCTGCCGGTGACGCTGGTGATGCTGGAGGCGGTGCGGGACTTCCACGCCGCGACCGGGCGCCGGGTCGGCGTCAAGCCGGCGGGCGGCATCCGCACGACCAAGGACGCCATCCGGTATCTGGTGCTGGTCAACGAGACGGCCGGGCTGGACTGGCTGACCCCCGAATGGTTCCGCATCGGCGCGTCCAGCCTGCTCAACGACCTGCTGATGCAGCGGCGCAAGCTGGCCGACGGCGTGTACCAGGGCCCCGACTACTTCACCGTGGACTGACGAGATGAACTTCGACTACGCGCCCGCGCCCGAGTCCGCCTCCATCGTCGACATCCGTCCGTCGTACGGGCTGTTCGTGGACGGCGAGTTCACCGACCCGGCCGAGGGACGATCGTTCAAGACGGTGAACCCGGCCACCGAGGAGGTGCTGGCCGAGGTCGCCGAGGCGGGCGCCGAGGACGTGAACCGCGCGGTGGCCGCCGCGCGCGCCGCCTACGACAACGTGTGGGGCCCCATGCCGGGCCGGGAACGGGCCAAGTACCTGTATCGGATCGCCCGGCTCATTCAGGAGCGGTCGCGGGAGCTGGCCGTCCTGGAGTCGATCGACAACGGCAAGCCCATCCGCGAGTCGCGGGACGTGGACCTGCCGCTGGTCGCCGCGCACTTCTTCTACCACGCCGGCTGGGCGGACAAGCTGGCCTACGCGGGCTTCGGGCCCGATCCGCGGCCGCTCGGCGTGGCGGCGCAGGTGATCCCGTGGAACTTCCCGCTGCTGATGCTGGCGTGGAAGATCGCGCCGGCGCTGGCGTGCGGCAACACGGTGGTGCTCAAGCCGGCCGAGACGACCCCGCTCACCGCGCTGGTGTTCGCGGAGATCTGCCAGCAGGCCGACCTGCCCAAGGGCGTGGTCAACATCGTCACCGGCGCGGGCGAGACGGGACGGCTGCTGGTCGAGCACGACGGCGTCGACAAGGTGGCGTTCACCGGGTCGACGGAGGTCGGCAAGCAGATCGCGCGGTCGGTGGCCGGGACGCGCAAGAAGCTGACGCTGGAGCTGGGCGGCAAGGCCGCCAACGTGGTGTTCGACGACGCGCCGCTCGACCAGGCGGTGGAGGGCGTGGTCAACGGGATCTTCTTCAACCAGGGGCACGTGTGCTGCGCCGGGTCCCGGCTGCTGGTCCAGGAGTCGATCGCCGAGGAGCTGCTGGACCGGCTCAAGGCGCGGATGGCCACGCTGCGCGTCGGGGATCCGCTGGACAAGAACACCGACATCGGCGCCATCAACTCGGCCGCGCAGCTGGAGAAGATCCGGATGCTGTCGGAGATCGGCGAGCGGGAGGGCGCGCGGCGCTGGTCCCCGCCGTGCGAGCTGCCGCAGCGCGGCTACTGGTTCGCGCCGACGCTGTTCACCGGCGTCGCGCAGTCGCACCGCATCGCCCGCGAGGAGATCTTCGGGCCGGTGCTGTCGGTCCTGACGTTCCGCACGCCGGACGAGGCCGTCGCCAAGGCCAACAACACCCCGTACGGGCTGTCGGCCGGGATCTGGACGGAGAAGGGCTCGCGCATCCTGTGGATGGCCGAGCGGCTGCGGGCCGGAGTGGTGTGGGCCAACACGTTCAACAAGTTCGATCCGACGTCGCCGTTCGGCGGATACAAGGAATCCGGGTTCGGCCGTGAGGGCGGACGGCACGGGCTGGAGGCGTATCTCAATGTCTGACGCGGGGGGTGTGGGGGGTCGTCCCCCCACAAGCGACACCTCTGAAGCGGGGGAGGGACGTCCCCCCACAAGTGACACGTCTGAAGTGGGAGGGCGTTCTCCCGTGAGCACCAAGGCTGAGCGCGGGCGGCTGGCTGTTCGGAAGACCTACAAGCTGTTCATCGGGGGAGCGTTCCCCCGGTCCGAGTCCGGCAGGACCTATCCCGTGAACGACGCCAAGGGCCGGTTCCTGGCCAACGTCTCGCAGGCATCGCGCAAGGACGCGCGGGACGCGGTGAGCGCGGCGCGCAAGGCGTTCGGCGGCTGGTCGGGCCGCACCCCCTACAACCGGGGCCAGATCCTCTACCGGGTCGCCGAGATGCTGGAGGGGCGCCACGCGCAGTTCGTCGACGAGCTGCGCGCCGCCGGGCTGGGCAGGAACGCGGCGTCCGACGAGGTGGACGCCGCCGTCGACCGGTGGGTGTGGTACGCGGGCTGGGCCGACAAGCTCGCCGCCGTCGCCGGGTCGGCCAATCCCGTCGCCGGGCCGTTCTTCAACGTCTCCACTCCGGAGCCCACCGGGGTGGTCGCGGTGGTCGCGCCCGACTCGCCGCTGCTGGGGCTGGTGTCGGTCATCGCGCCGGTCATCGTGTCCGGCAACACGTGCGTGGTGGTCGCGTCGGAGCCGGCGCCGCTGCCCGCCGTCACGCTGGCGGAGGTGCTGGCGACGTCCGACCTGCCCGGCGGCGTCGTCAACATCCTGACGGGGCGGCGCGCCGAGCTCGCGCCGTGGCTGGCGTCGCACCGGGACGTCAACGCGCTCGACCTCGCCGGGATCCCCGCGGACGAGGCCGGGCCGCTGGAGGAGGCCGCCGCCGGCAACCTCAAGCGGGTGCTGCGTCCCGCCGCCGTCGACTGGACGGCCGACCCCGGCATCGGGCGCATGACGGCGTTCCAGGAGACCAAGACGGTGTGGCATCCGGTGGGTGTCTGACGCGTTTGAGCTGGGCATTCTCGGAGAGTGAGGAAGCGGGTGGTGTGTAGAGCCCGGCCAACAGTGGAATAGTCCCCCCACAACTGATCATTACGGGGGGTAGATCAGTGGCTACCAGAACCGCATCGGGTGCGACATCGAGCCGGAGCACGGCCGGTCGCACCAAGAGCGCCGCCAAGACCGCCGCGAAGACCGCGGCCAAGAGCGCCGCCAAGAGCACGACCACGAGCAAGCGCACCGCCGCCGCGCGCACCGCCACGGCGTCGCGGACCACCGCGACGGCCCGGCGCGGCACGTCGTCCCGGTCCTCCACCGGCACCGCCCGGCGGACCACGACGGCGCGCAAGCCGGCGTCGTCGCGGTCCACCGCGTCCCGGACGTCGACGTCCCGCTCGACCACGGCCAGGTCCCGCTCGACGACCGCCGCCAGCCGCACGCAGACCGCGGCCGCCAGCAAGGTGACCCAGGCCGCGACGCAGGCGAAGTCGGCGGCCACCCAGATGAGGTCGGTGGCGTCGAAGGCGTCGTCGTCGGCCAAGGCCATGACCGCCATGACGAAGGCGATGACGACCGCGACCAAGGCGATGGCCGAGGCCGCCAGGGCGATGAACTCCGCGGCCCGCGCCATCACCAAGGTGAAGCCGCCGACGGCCTCCGGGACGACGTCCCGCCGGTCCACCGCGTCCCGGTCCGGCACGACCACCGCCGGACGTTCGCGCAGCACCACGAGCCGCAGCACGACGGGCCGGAGCACCGCGAGCCGCAGCACGACGGGCCGCAGCACCGCCGGGCGGACCACGGCGTCGCGGACCAGGGCCTCGACCGCCGGCACCAAGCGCGGCACGTCCACCGCCGCGCGCCGGACGACGAGCTCGTCCCGCGCCGCGGGCACGACGACGCGCAAGACGACGGGCACCGCGCGGTCGGGCGCGACGCGCCGCACCTCGACCGCCGCCAAGCCGCGCACGACCCGCGCCCGGTCCACCGCGACCGCGAGCGCCGCCAAGAGCACGGCCGAGAAGAGCGCCGCCAAGAGCGCGGCCGACAAGAGCGCGGCCGAGCAGACGGCGCAGACCCAGGCGTCCGAGCGGCAGGCGCCGTACGTGGAGCCGAAATCCGACCTCGGCCTGCCGCATTCGACGGCCACCGACGGAGGCTTCCTCTCCGGGCTGTCCGGCGGCTCGAGGGAGGGTTCCTGACCGGCGGCGTGCCCCGTCTCGTCGACCGCGGCGCGGCCGCGTGAGGAGCCGGGGACGGGGCTTCGCCGCGGCCTGCCGTCGGCATGCCCGATGACGGGGCCGGAGGTCCCCATGAACGAGAAGGCCATACTCGACCGCATCCGCGACTTCGTCGCCGAGGAGCAGCGGCTGCGCGAGCGCCATCTGCGGCGCGAGCTGAGCGGGGACGAGGAGCGCCGCCGCCTGCGGGAGCTGGAGGCCGCCCTCGACCAGTGCTGGGACCTGCTGCGCCAGCGCAGGGCCCGGCTGGCGGCGGGCCAGGATCCGGACGAGGCCGCGCCGCGCCCGGTCGACGAGGTCGAGGACTACCTGCAGTAGCCCCGCCCGGGCGAGGCGTCCGATCCGCGTCAGGGGCGTCGGCGCCGTGTCACATGCGGCCGTGTCACATGCGGCCGCGTCACATGCGTTCGGGCGTCGGCACGCCGAGCAGGTGCAGGCCGGTCTCCAGGGTGCGCAGCGTCGCCGCGCACAGCGCCAGCCGGGACGCCTTGGTCTCCTCGTCCGGCGCCTGCAGGACGGGGCAGTTCTCGTAGAACGCGGTGTAGGCGTCCGCCACCGAGAACACGTAGGCGGCGAGCCGGTGCGGCTCGGCCGTCTCGCCGGCCTGCGCGACGGCCGCGCCGAAGCCCAGCAGCCGCAGCGCCAGCGCCCGCTCCGCCGGGTGCCCGATCTTGATGGGGCCGGCGGCCGCGTCCGGGTCGGCGCCGCCCTTGCGGAAGATCGACCGGATCCGCGCGGCCGCGTACTGCAGGTACGGGCCGGTGTTGCCCTTGAAGGCGATCATCCGGTCGAAGTCGAAGACGTACTCGCTGTCGCGGGCCACCGACAGGTCGGCGTACTTCACCGCGCCGATGCCGACCGCCTCGACGATCTTCGCGCGGGTCTCCTCGTCGAACTCCTCGTCGTGCGGCACCTCGTCGAAGGCGCGGCCGGCCCGCTCGACGGCCTCGTCGAGCAGCTCGGCCAGCTTGACGGTGCCGCCCGCCCGGGTGCGCAGGATCTTGCCGTCGGTGCCCAGCACGTTGCCGATCGGGGCGTGCTCGGCGCGCACCTCGTCGTTCAGCCAGCCCGCCATCCGGGCGACCGCGAACACCATCTGGAAGTGCAGCGCCTGCGGCGCCCCCACCACGTAGATCATCCGGTCGGCGCGCTCGACGTCCACCCGGTACCGGACGGTGGCCAGGTCGGTGGTGGAGTAGTTGTAGCCGCCGTCCCGCTTGCGGATGATCACGGGCAGCGGCTCGCCCTCCCGGCCGGTGAACCCGGGCGGGAACGCGCACAGCGCGCCGTCGCTGACCACGGCGATGCCCTTGTCCTCCAGCTCCTGGACGGTCGGGCCGAGCATGTCGTTGTAGAAGCTCTCGCCCTTGATGTCGTCGTCGGTCAGCGTCACGCCGAGCCGCGCGTAGACGGTGTTGAAGTAGCGCTTGGAGACGTCCACCAGGATCCGCCACAGCCGCAGCGTCTCGGGGTCGCCCGCCTGCAGCCGCACGACCCGCAGCCGGGACCGCTCGGCGAACTCCGGGTCGCCGTCGAACTTCTGCCGCGCGGCCTGGTAGAACGCGGTCAGGTCGGCGACCGACGAGTCGTCGCGCTCGGCGGCGTCCTCGCCGATGTCCAGCAGGTGCTCGATGAGCATGCCGAACGGGGTGCCCCAGTCGCCGATGTGGTTGTCGCGGACGACGCGGTGGCCGAGGAACTCCAGGATCCGGGCGATGGAGTCGCCCACGATCGTGGTGCGCAGGTGCCCGACGTGCATCTCCTTGGCCACGTTGGGCGAGGAGTACTCGACGATCACCTTCTGCGGCGACTCGACCGGCGGGACGCCCAGCCGCTCGTCGGCCAGCGCCTGCGCGGTCTGCTCGGCGATCCAGGCGTCGCTGAGCGTCAGGTTGATGAAGCCCGGCCCGCTCACCTCGGCCTTGGCGATGACGTCGCCGGTGTCGAGGTGCGCCACGATCTCGTCGGCCAGCTCTCGCGGCTTTCGGCCCGCCTTCTTGGCCAGCGCCAGGGCGACGTTGGCCTGCAGGTCGGCGAACTGCGACGGCCGGATGACCGGGTCGGCGTCCGCGTACGACGGTCCGAGGACGGCGGCGAGCGCGTCCCGGACCCGGGCGGCGAGGACGAGTTGCGGATCGGGCATGGCCCAAGGTTATCGGGACCGCGCCCGTGCACCGGTAACGAACACCGGGCCCAGCCGGGCGTCAGGCGCCCGCGGGCGGCTCCTGACGCCCGGCGACGAGCTCGGCGGGCCCGGCGGGCTCCGAAGACTCGGCGGGGTCGGCCGATAACCCGGTCGCGGACGGCGGGGCGTCCTTGCCGGACGCCGGGCCGTCGGGCCCGGGCGAGGGGGACGGCTCGGCGGCGTCGCCGTGCCGGTCCCTGTCGTCGCGGTCGCCGTGCGTCCAGCGGCCGAAGCGGGACGTGCGGGTCGCCGCGACCTGCTCGCGGACCTTCTCCACGATCCGTCCGGCGGCCAGGTCCTGGGCGAGCGCGCAGGCCGCGGCGATGGCGCGGGCGTGCGAGGCGCCGTGCGCGATGACCACGGTGCCGTTCAGGCCGAGCAGCACCCCGCCGCCGTAGGTCTCCGAGTCGAACCGCTCGCGCAGGCCGAGCAGGCGGCGGCGCTGCAGCAGGGCGCCCACCCGGGCGGTGCGGGTGGCGGTGAGCGCCGCGCGGACCTCGGCCGAGGCCATCCGCATGGCGCCCTCCAGCGTCTTGAGCGCGACGTTGCCGGTGAACCCGTCGGTGACCACGACGTCGACGGCGCCGGTCAGCAGGCCGTCGCCCTCCACGTTCCCGGCGAACTCGATGCCGGGCTGGCCCGCCGCCAGCAGCTCGTACGCCCGCTTGGTGACCTTGTCCCCCTTGCCCGGCTCGGACCCGATGTTCAGCAGCCCCACCCGCGGCCGCGCCAGCCCCAGCCGGACCTGCGCGTAGGCGGTGCCGAACGCGGCGAACTGCACCAGCGTCTCCGGCTTGACGTCGGCGGTGGCGCCCGCGTCCAGCAGCACCGTGGGCCGGGGCCGGGTCGGCAGCGTCACCGCGATCGCCGGGCGCATCACGCCCTGCTGGCCTTTGAGCCGCAGCCGCGCCGTGGCCACCACGCCCGCGGTGGTGCCCGCCGACACCAGCGCCGACGCGCGGCCCTGCTTGATCAGATGGCAGGCGATCGCCACGGACGAGCGCGGCTTGCGCCAGCTGGCCAGCGCGCCCTCGTCCATGCTCAGCGCCTCGTCGGCGTGCACGATCGGGATGCGCCCGGCCATGCCGAGCCGGTCCAGCCGGGCCCGGATCCGGGGGGCCGGCCCGACCAGGACGAGCCGGACTCCGTGCTCGCGCACCGCGGCCACCGCCCCGGTGACGATCTCGTCGGGGCCGTGGTCGCCGCCCATGGCGTCCACCGCGACCGGGGCGGGCCTCGAACGCCGGGCGGCGCGGTACGGCGGCTCGGCTCTGCCGGTCATGCGGGGCTCCAGGGCGTCTCCAGAGCGTGCTCCAGGCGTATGCGTGCGTCCCCCTCCAACCTGCGGGGAAGCGGAACCGGTGCGTTGCGGCCGCCGTCCCGGTGCAGAACGGCGATGACGGCAGCTCATCGCATGGTAGGCGGTCGCCGCGGCTGCCCTGACCGCCGGGTCGCCGCCGGGCGCCGCCGTGTCGCGCGCACGCCGAGCTCAGACCGCGTTCGGGCCGCGCGCACGCCGGGACGAATCCGCGGCAGGCGCGCACTGCGGACGCTTCTCTCGGCGGCAGCGTCCAGCGGCGCGCCCGCGGAAAGGTCAGCGGCCCGTCGCCCTGCGGCAGTCGTCGCCGAGGCAGGTGCTGTTCTGCAGCAGCGGACGCCCGTCCACCAGGATCGTGAAGTAGTGCTGCCGCGTGGCGTGGTCGCCGGTGCCGATGACCTGCACCGGCTTGCGGTCGGCGGTGACGCCGTGGCAGCTGACCCGCAGCCGCCGCTCGCTCCAGCCGGGGATGTCGCGGCAGCGCAGCGCGCCGTTCAGGGCGATGCCGCGGGCGCGCAGCTCGGCGGCGGCGTTGCCGGGCAGGGCCCGGCGCAGCGCGGCCTGGCTGTCGTACCGCAGGTGGGTGCGGTCGGCGAGCACCAGGTAGCCGACGCCCGTGATCACGGAGGCCGCCGCCAGGGCGGCGATCCCGACGACCAAGGCTGTGACCCGCGTGATCTTCACGGCTGGTGACGTCACCCGGCAGCGGCCGGGCATGCGCGCGGCCGGGCAGGTTTTCCCTGATCATGCGATGTTCTTGCGGAGTCATCGCCGTCGTGGCGTGCGGACGGCCCGCCGCGTGTGCTCGCGGCCGGGGACACGCGGCGGGGGACGTGCGGCGGGGGAGCGGCGGTCAGCGGCAGGCGCGGCCCAGGCAGTCGGTCCGCAGCAGGGCACGGCCGTCGACGGCGACGACGTAGTGCTCGCGCGGGCGGGGCGTGTCGGCCGCGGTGGCGACGCCCGTCACCGCGACGGGCGAGCCGTCGACGGTGCGGCCCGTGCACCGGATGCGGACCACCGACGGGGATCCGGTGCCGGGCGTGGCGCACGACAGGCGCCCGTCGAGGCGGACGCCGCGCGCGGCCAGCTCGGCGGCCGCCCCGTCGGCGACCGCGTTGCGGTAGGCGCCCTCGGAGATGCGCTGCATCACCGTGCAGCCGGTCAGCGCGGGCGCCGCCAGGGCGGCCAGGGCGAGCGCGGTCAGCCGTCGCATGCCGCGTCTCCGTCGGGGCGTGCGGCCTTCGCGACCGCGTCGACGGCGTCGGCGACGGCGTCGGGACGGTCGATCATGACCATGTGCCGGGCGTCCGGCAGCACCACCTGGCGTCCGTTGGGGCTCATCGCGGCCAGCTCCTCGTGGGCTCGCGTCCACCGCTCGGCCCGGTGCCGGGAGCGCACGTCGCCGAGCGCGGTCAGCACCACCAGCGGGACGGGCGGGAAGGGACGGCGGCGGCGCAGCCGGTGCAGGTCGGCGGCCATCTCGCGGTAGGCGGCGTTCTCCGCCAGCACCGTGGCGATCACCGTGCCGCGGCCGTACACCCGCCGGATGAGCGCGGGGGGAACCACGTCGCCGCCGCGGCTGGTCCGGCGCACCACCAGCCGCCGTCCCGCGGGGCCGACGATCCGGGCGAGCCGCGTCAGGTCCAGCAGCGCGCCGAACGCGCGGGCGAGCGGGGTCAGCGCGGCGGCCGTGCGCAGCCGCACGCGCGGCGCGCGCTCGGCGCTCGGGTCGACCAGCACCAGCCCGGCGACCAGCTCCGGATGCAGCCGCGCCAGCGCCTCGGCGGGGAAGGCGGCCATCGAGTGCGCCACCGGCACGACCGGCGCCCCCGCCGCCGCGGCCAGGTCCGCCAGGACGCGCACGTCGCGGCGCAGGCTCGGCGGGGCGTGCCCGGCCGGGCTGAGGCCGAGCCCGGGACGGTCGAACGCGATCGTCCGGCGGCGGTCCGCCAGCAGGTCGACCGCCGGGTCCCAGTCGAACCAGGCGCCGCCGAGCCCGGCCGTCAGCAGCGCGACCGGGCCGCCGCCCCGACCGCGCGCGACCAGGTGGACCTGCTCGCCGCCCGCGTTCTCCACCCTGCTCACAACTGCGCCCTCTCCGGCGGGGGCGGGACGGCGCGGCGGCGCGCGGCGCGTCGTTCCTGGACCAGCGCCCAGGTGACGGTCAGCAGCCCCAGCACCAGTACGGCGATCTGGCCGCGCTGGATGATGCCGAGCCACCGGCCCTCCACCATCGCCGCCATGGTGGCCAGCGCCAGGGCCGTCTCCACGGCGGCCAGCGGCAGCCCCCAGCGCGCCAGGGCGGGCCAGCGCCCGTGGCGGCGGGCGGCGACCGCCAGCGCCGCGAGCGCCGCCACCCCGAAGGCGATCACGAGACTGCTGGTGACGGCGTGGAACTCGTGGGAGAACGACACGTTCCCGGACCGTTCGCGCAGCGCGCACCCCGACTCCAGGCTGGGGGCGCAGTCCAGGGGGAACACCGCGTCGCCGACGGCGCACAGTCCGAACAGGGCCAGCAGGATCCAGCCGGTGACGGCCCAGCGCAGCCCCGGACCGGCGCGCGGGGTGCCGCGCAGCGCGACGAGCGCCACGGCGATCGTCAGCACGCCGGTGACGAAGTCCCCGCCGCTGTAGACGGCGTGGTACGGCTGGTCGACGGCCGACAGCTCGCTGACGTAGCTGTTGACCACGTCGATGTCGGGGCTGAGGAGGTGCTCGAGCAGGAACGTGCTGTAGGCGACGGCCGCCAGCCCGGCCAGCGCCACGGCGAAGGCCGGCACGCCCTGGGCGCGGCCGAGCTCGGGTGCGTCCACGTGCCCCCTTTCACGCCGGTCTGAGCGGCCGTGACGGTGCCCAGCATAGGGACGTCTGAGGCGGGCGTCTTTGCGTCACCCGTGATCGATCGGGCGGGGGAAGGTCCGGTTGTCCTTGGATGTCGGCATTTGTCAGTCTTGTGGTTAACCAGCATCTTTGTACCTTGAGAGGGGTATCTCTCTAATATCCACGGGGGTTCGACCACCGGCATCGGGGCGGGCCTCGCCGTGATCACCCACCGTGACGACGCGCCGCCCGGTGCGTTCCCCGCTGACAGTCAAGGAGTACCGACACGTGACATTGGTGAACGACGCGGCTCCCGCGGTGCGATCCACCGGTCGCAAGTTCCGCGCCTTCACGGCCAAGCACCTGGAGGAGCTCACCGCCCGCGCAGGCCTGACCCCCGACGAGCGGCTCGCGACCCGGGCCGTGGCGACGGTCCTGCCCTTTCGGACCAACGCGTACGTCATCGAGGAGCTGATCGACTGGGACGCCGCGCCCGACGACCCCATCTACCGGCTGGTGTTCCCGCAGCCGGACATGCTCCCGGCCGACGACGTCGCGCACCTGAGCGACCTGCTGCGCCGCGGCGCCCCCAAGGCGGAGATCGACGCCGCCGCCCACGCCATCCGCGTCCGGCTCAACCCGCATCCCGCGGGCCAGATGGAGCTGAACATCCCCAGCTTCGGCGACGGCAAGATCCCCGGCCTCCAGCACAAGTACGACGAGACGGTGCTGTACTTCCCCAAGCAGGGGCAGACGTGCCACGCCTACTGCACCTACTGCTTCCGGTGGGCGCAGTTCATCGGCGAGCCCGACCTGAAGATGGCCGGGGACGACGCCCTCCAGCTGCGCGACTACGTCAAGGCGCACCCGGAGGTCACCAGCGTCCTGTTCACCGGCGGCGACGCCATGATCATGGGCGAGCCGGTGCTGCGCCGCTACATCGAGCCGCTGCTGGAGCTGGAGCAGCTGGAGTCGATCCGCATCGGCACCAAGGCGCTGGCCTACTGGCCGCAGAAGTTCGTCACCGACCCCGACGCCGACGACATGCTGCGGCTGTTCGAGCGGGTCGTGGAGGCCGGCAAGAACCTGGCGTTCCAGGCGCACTTCAGCCATCCGCGCGAGCTGGAGCCGCTGGTCGTCACCGAGGCGGTGCGCCGCATCCGCGACACCGGCGCGGTGATCCGCACCCAGGCGCCCCTCATCCGCACCATCAACGACGACGCCAAGACATGGGAGACCATGTGGCGCGCCCAGACGCGGATGGGCATGGTGCCGTACTACATGTTCGTCGAGCGCGACACGGGGCCGCAGGACTACTTCGCCGTCCCCCTCGCCCGCGCGGTGGACATCTTCCGCGACGCCTACAAGAACGTCGCCGGCGTGTCCCGGACCGTCCGCGGCCCGTCCATGTCCGCCACGCCCGGCAAGGTGTGCGTGGACGGCGTCGTGGAGGTCGCCGGCCAGAAGGTGTTCGCGCTGCACTTCATCCAGTGCCGCGACGCCGAGCTGGTCAACCGGCCGTTCTTCGCCCAGTACGACCCCGAGGCCGTCTGGCTGGACGACCTCAAGCCGGCGTTCGCCGACCGCTTCCCCTTCGAGCGGTAAGCAGGGAGCCTCGGCGTGCCGGCCGTCACGGCCGGCACGCCGCCGGTTCCCGGATCGCGCGGACCAGCGCGCACGCCGCGACGGCCGACGCCGCCCCGAACAGGGCCATCACCGCGCCCGGCGGCAGGATCTCGCCGAGCGCCCCCGCGGCCGCGACGCACGCCGCCTGGCCGGTGATCACCCCGATGTTCGCCAGGCCCAGGGCCTGCCCGCGGGCGTCCTCCGGCACCCGGTCCAGGAAGGGGCGCTGCAGGCCGAGCTCGTAGCTCAGCCCGAACGCCGCCAGCGCCGCCAGGGCGCACGCGGCCGCCGCCCCCGGCCGCGCCGCGAACGCCAGCAGCGGCAGCCCGGTCATGACGGCGAGCGGCCGCGTCAGCCGCTCCCGGCGCGCGATCCGTCCGACGACGAGGTTGCCCGCCAGCATCCCGGCGGCGTAGGAGGCGAGGACGGCGCCCGCGGCGTCCGGACGCCCCAGCTGCGCCGCGTACGGGATCACCACGCCCTCCGACCCGACGGCCAGCGAGATCGGCAGCCACTGGGCGAGCAGCAGCCGCCGCGTCCCCCGGTCGGCCAGCAGGATCCGGTTGACCCGCCACGTCTCGCGCACCGACGCCCCGTCCGCCGCCTTCCTCGGCGGCCGCCGCCGCACCCCCGCCCGCGCGACCGCCGCCGCCACCAGGGCGCTGCCCGCCGCGAGCCACAGCGCCCCCTCCGGGCCCACCGCCAAGAGCAGCAGCCCGCCCGCCGCGTTCCCGCCGATCTGCGCCCCGGCCGCCGTCATCGTGAACAGCGAACGTCCCAGCACGTAGCCGTCCCCGGGCAGCAGGTCCGGCAGCACGGCCGTCACCGAGGCCGTCGCGACCGGCGCGAACAGCCCGATCGCCGCCGTCAGCAGGATCGCCGCCGAGGTCGGCACCCCCAGCGCCAGGACGGCCGTCACCGCCGCCCGCAGCACGTGGAAGGCCACCAGCAGCGGCCGCGGCGGCACCCGGTCGGCCAGTGCCAGCAGGAACGCGCCGCCGACCACGTACGGCAGCATCCCCGCCCCGTAGGCCAGGGCGGACGCCAGCGCCGACCCCGTTTTCTCGTACACGAGCACCGACAGCCCGAGCATCCGCACCGTGTCGCCGACCACGAACAGCGTGTGCAGCCCGAACAGAACCCGGAACTCGCCGACCCCGAAGACCGCCCGATACGACATGCGAGCGATCGTCACGGCGGGGGGCCGGCGCGGCTAACGTTTCGCTCAGGAGCGAAACAATGATCGAGATCGAGGTCGGCCCGGGGGACGTGGCCGCCAGCCGCTTCGCCATCGCGCCGCTCACCGAGGTGCACTCCGCCCTCGGCGTGCTCGTGCGCCGCCTCCCGCCCGGCCCCCTGCGGCCCTGGGCGTCCCGCGCCCAACCGATCTTCGCCCGCCTTCTCGACGACCCCGCCGTCCGCGCCCTGGCCCATCTGGGACGCAACCGCGGCTACATCGCCGACTTCATCACCCCGCCCCCCGGCCGCCCCAAGGCCACCGTCGAGGAGCAGCTGGCCCAGGTGCGCGCCACCCCGCCCGACCTGGCCCGCGCCGAGATCGCCCGCAACGCCGCCGGCCTGCCCGCCCCCGACCCCGAGGTGACGGCCGTCCTGTCCGCCCCCGACATGGTCGACCGGTTGGCGCGCGCACTGGAGAAGACGTGGACGGCCCTGATCGCCCCCGACTGGCCCGTCCTCAGCGCCGTCCTCGACCAGGACCTGGTCTACCGCGCGGGACGCCTGGCCGCCTACGGCTGGGGCGCCGCTCTGGACGACCTGTCCCCCCGCGTGCGCTGGCGGGCCGACCGCGGCGTCATCGAGCTGACCGGTCTCCTGACCTCGGGCCGCTACCGCCTGGGCGGGGCGGGCCTGCTGTTCGTCCCCACCGTCTTCTCCGATCTCGGCGCCCAGCTGGGAAGCGACTGGCCCAACACTCTCATCTACCGCGCCCGCGGCATCTCCGCCCTCTGGGAGCGCCGTCCGCCGCAGCCGCCCGACGCCCTGGGCCGCCTGCTGGGCCGCTCGCGCGCCCGCGTCCTGCTCGCCCTGGACGCGCCCGCCACCACGACCCAGCTCTCCGCCCGCCTCGGCGCCAGCCTCGGCGGCACCGCCGACCACCTGGCCGTCCTGGCCGCCGCCGGTCTGGTGGCCAAGACCCGCGTCGGCCGCGCCGTCCTCTACCAGCGCACCACCGCGGCCGACGCCCTCATCGCCGCGGCGGGCGACCCCCGCCCCGAGTGACCGCCCGCACGACCACGGTCAGCTCTGGAGGCCGTCGTCCACGTCGACCTTCTCAGGGGCGAGCTTCAGCCCGGCGGCGGCTGCCTGCTGGGTGAGGAGGACGGCGAAGTCCTCGTCGACGTGGCCGTCCTCCACCAGGGACTGGATGAGCCGCGCCGTCTGCTCGACGACGGGCATCGGGACGTCCATGCCGTCCGCCGCGGTGAGGCCGAGGTCGAAGTCCTTCTTCAGCAGCGGCGGGGTGAAGGTGGGTGTGAAGTCCAGCTTGACGAACGCGGGCGTCTTGTAGCGGGTGAACACCGACCCGAGGACGCTGTTGTTCAGGAAATCCAACAGGGCGTGCCGCGGGACGCCGCCCTTCTCCGCCAGCACGCTGACTTCCGCGAGCGCCTGCGTCAGCACCCCGAGCAGCAGGTTGTGGGCGATCTTCACCAGGCGGGCGGAGTCGCCGTCGCCCATGTAGGTCACCGAGCCGGCGATCCGCGCGAGCAGGGGCGCCGCGCGGTCGTAGGCGTCCCGAGGGCCGGACACGGCGATCGCCAGCCGGCCCGCCCGGACGGCTCCGGGGTTGCCGCTGACGGGGGCGGCGAGGAACGCGGCCCCCCGCTCGGCGCACGCCCGCCGGACGGCCGCCGAGCCCTCCGGCGACACGGTCGAGCAGTCCACGATCACGTCCGGGACCCGGTCGCCGGCGAGGAGCCCGCCGTCGCCCGTCAGCACGGCCTCGAGAGCCGCGTCGTCGGCGACCATCGTGAACACGATCGGCGCGCCGCGCAGCTCCGCGAGCGATCCGGCGACCGCCGCGCCGCGCTCGCGCAGCGGCTCGGCCTTGGCCGGGGTGCGGTTCCACACGGTCAGGGCCACGTCGGTGCCGAACAGCCGTTCGACCATGGCCGTGCCCATGCGTCCCGTTCCGATCCAGCCGACGTCCATGTCCGTCCCTCCTCAGCGAACCGGCGGCCACGAAGTGTCGGTGTCGTGCACGAACCAGACGCCCACCGCCGGGACGTCGCCCTCGTTGTGGTAGCGGTGCGGAGTGGCCGACGGGAACGACACCGAGTCGCCCGGACGCATCCGATAGGTGTCGAACCCCAGCGTCAGCGTCAGCTCGCCCTCGATGAGGTACCCGTGCTCGACGCCTCCGTGCCGCATGAGCTTCCCGGTGCTGGACGACGACCCGCCCGGCGCGTAGGTGACGAGCAGGAAGTCGACGTCCGTGCCGGGGACGTGTCCCAGGCGCTCCCACGTCACGCCCGACTCCAGCTCCAGCACCTCGCGCTCCCCGGTCCGCAGCAGCGGCCCCGCGAACGCGGCCGCCGCCGCGCGAGGGGCCGCCAGGGCGGCGGCCGGGCCTTCTGGGGCGAGGCCCGCGGCCGCGTCCTCGTCGACGGCCGGATGCGCGACGACGACGCCGTGCTCGGAGTCGGAGGCCGACGCCTCGGACGGGGCGGCGGACGCCTCCCCTGACGGGGACGCGCGGCCGGCGGCTGCCGCCTCCGATGGCGCCGTGCCGGGCGAGAGGCAGAGGGGCGCCGCCTCGTCCGGGGGAGAGGAGCCCGCATCGGCCGAAGCTCCGGGCGACTGGGGCGGAGGGGAGCCGTGTCCGTCCGCCGCGGGGCGGGGCGCGGCGTCGAAAACGTCTTCTATGGAGATGCCCAAGGCCTGCGTGATGGCGTAGAGGGTGCTGACCGAGGGCTGGCTCTTACCGGTCTCGATCTGGGAGACCATGCTCGCGGACACGCCGACGGCGCGCGCCAGGGCGCGCAGCGTCACGCCGCGTTTGAGGCGCTCTTCGCGAATGCGCGCGCCGACGGGCGGAATCGACATCCCCACCTCCCTCCGCACCGAGCGTACAGCAACTGTTAACACGGTCGCTCCTCAGGGTGACTGTTCAGTGACTATTGACACTCCTGTTCACCTGTACTTCATTGAAGGGAGAGCTGGGAGGTGACCGGCGATGGCGATCAAGACCTTCGGGCCCAACGCGGTCGACTGGGAGGAGCGCATCGACCTCGACCGGCTGCGGCGGGAACGGCTGCGGCGGCTGCGCGAGCACCTCGACCGCTCCGACCTCGGCGCGGTGCTGGCGTTCGACTTCTCCAACATCCGCTACATGACCGCGACCCACATCGGCACCTGGGCGATGGACAAGCTGATCCGCTTCGCCCTGCTGACCCGCGACGGCGACCCCGTCATCTGGGACTTCGGGTCGGCGGCGCGCCACCACCAGATCTACAACCCGTGGCTCGGCGACGGCGCGCGGGCGGGGATCTCCACGCTGCGCGGCGCCTTCCACCCGGACGCGGGCATCGCCGCGGACGTGGCGACGAAGGTCGCGACCGTGCTCAGGGAGCGGGGCCTGGCGAACGAGCCCCTGGGCGTCGACGTGGTCGAGCCCCCGGTGTTCTTCGCGCTGCGCGACGAGGGCGTCGACGTGGTGGACGGCCAGCAGGTGTTCATGGAGGCCCGCCGCATCAAGACCCGGGACGAGATCGCGCTGCTCACCCAGGCGTGCTCCATGGTCGACGCGGCCTACGAGGAGCTGTACGGGTTCCTGCGCCCGGGCGTGCGCGAGAACGAGTGCGTGGGCCTGGTCAGCAAGGTGCTCTACGACCTCGGCAGCGAGTACGTCGAGGGCGTCAACGCGATCTCGGGGGAGCGGTGCTCGCCCCACCCGCACGTCTACAGCGACCGGATCGTCCGGCCCGGCGACCCGGCGTTCTTCGACATCCTGCACAGCCACCTGGGCTACCGCACCTGCTACTACCGCACGTTCGCGGTCGGCAGCGCGTCGCCGGCGCTGCGCGACGCCTACAAGCGCTGCCGCGAGTACATGGACCGGGCGATCGCGCTGGTGAAGCCGGGCGCGACCACCGCCGACATCGTGTCGGTGTGGCCGCGGGCCGAGGAGTTCGGGTTCGCCGACGAGACCGCCGCGTTCGCCCTGCAGTACGGGCACGGCGTCGGCCTGTCCATCTGGGAGAAACCGATCTTCAGCCGGCTGGTGTCGCTGGACCATCCCGAGACCCTCGAGGAGGGCATGGTGTTCGCGCTGGAGACGTACTGGCCCTCCTCCGACGGCTGGTCCGCGGCCCGCATCGAGGAGGAGGTCGTGGTGACCGCGGACGGCTGCGAGGTCATCACCAAGTTCCCCGCCGAGGAGCTGCTGGTGGCCGGACGCACGTACTGGACGGCCGGGGGAGCGCTGAACACCCTGCGCGAACCCGAGTCGCACCGCAACCGGGCGAACGGCGGTCCCCGATGATCGGCGCCGAGGAGCTGCTGCGGCTGTACGAGCGGATGGCGCTCATCCGCGGCACCGAGAAGGCCGCGCACGACCTGTTCATGGCGGGCCTGGTCAAGGGCACGACGCATCTGGCCGCAGGGCACGAGGCGGTCGCGGTGGGCGCGAGCGCGGCGCTGCGCGACGACGACTACGTGTTCGCCACCTACCGCGGCCATCACCACGCCATGGCGCGCGGCGCGACCGCCGAGGAGTGCCTGGCCGAGCTGATGAGCAAGGCCACCGGCGTGTGCAAGGCCAAGGGCGGCTCGATGCACCTGACGAAGGCGTCGACCGGGATGCTCGGCTCGTACGCGATCGTGGGGGCGCACCTGCCGATGGCGGCGGGCGCGGCCTGGTCGGCGAAGCTGCGCGGCACGGGGCAGATCGCGGTGGCGTTCTTCGGGGACGGCGCGACCAACATCGGGGCGTTCCACGAGGCGCTCAACCTGGCGGCGGTGTGGTCGCTGCCCGCGGTGTTCGTCTGCGAGAACAACTTCTACATGGAGTACACGCCGATCGGGAAGGTGACGGCCGTCCCGAACCCGGCGGCCGACCGCGCGTCCGCCTACGGGCTGACGGGCGAGGTCGTCGACGGCAACGACGTGGTCGCGGTCGCCGAGGCGGTGGGACGCGCCGCCGCCCGCGCCCGGGACGGCGCGGGCCCCTCGCTCATCGAGGCGCGGACGTACCGGCATTACGGGCACAGCCGCGCCGACCCCGCCAAGTACCGGCCCGCCGAGGAGGTCGAGCGCTGGCTCGAGCGCGACCCGCTGAACCTGGCGCGGGCCCGTCTCGAAGCGCTCGGCGTCCCGGACGCGGCGCTGCGGGAGGTCGACGAACGCGTCCGCGCCGACGTGGACGCGGCCGTCGCGGCGGCCAAGGCGGCGCCCGGCCCGGACCCGGCCGAGGCGTTCACCGACGTATGGGCGGACGGAGGCGCGGCATGGCGGACATGATCACCTATCGGGCGGCGGTCGCCGAGGGCATCGCGCGGGAGATGCGCCGCGACCCGGCCGTGGTGTGCCTGGGCGAGGACATCGGCGCGGCCGAGGGCGTGTTCAAGACGACCGTCGGGCTGCTCAAGGAGTTCGGGCCCGAGCGGGTCTGGGACACCCCGATCTCCGAGCAGGCCATCGTCGGCGCCGCGATGGGCGCCGCGATGACCGGGCTGCGGCCCGTCGCCGAGATCATGTTCAGCGACTTCCTGGCCTGCTGCTGGGACTACCTGGCCAACGAGATCCCCAAGGTCCGGTACATGACCGGCGGGCAGGTCGCCGTCCCGCTGGTGGTCCGCACCGCCAACGGGGGCGGCCTGGGGTTCGGCGCCCAGCACTCCCAGGCCGTGGAGAACTGGGCGCTGACCGTGCCCGGGCTGAAGATCGCCGCGCCGTCCACCCCCGCCGACGTGATCGGCCTGATGGCCGCGGCGATCCGCAGCGACGACCCGGTCGTGTTCTTCGAGCACAAGGGCCTGATGGCCGGGCAGGGGCCGCTCCCGCCGGACGGCCACGTCGTGGAGCTCGGGCGGGCCGCGGTCGTGCGCGACGGCGCGGACCTGACGATCGTGGCGCTGGCGTCCACGGTGCCCACCGCCCTCGCCGCCGCCGACCGGCTCGCCGCCCGGGACGTCTCCGCCGAGGTCGTCGACCTGCGGTGCCTGGTCCCGCTCGACATGGCGATGGTGCTGCGGTCGGTGGAGCGCACCTCCCACCTGCTGATCGTCGAGGAGAACCCCTACCAGGGCGGCTGGGGCGGCACGGTCGCCTCCATCGTCGCCGACGAGGGGTTCGAGCTGCTCGACGCGCCGGTGCGCAGGCTCGCCGCGGCCTGCGTCCCCCTGCCGTTCGCGGACGTCCTGGAAGACCAGGTGATCCCGACGGTCGACAAGGTCGTCCAGGCGGCGCTGGCCCTGGCGGACTACTGACCCGGGACCGCCGACATGAACGCCGCCCGCCGTCCGCACCGCCGAACCCCCGCAACCGAGTCTCCGCCGAGTCCGCTCCCCGCCCACCCACCCCTACGCAGGAGACGGCCATGAGTCATCGCCTACTTCTCCGAGGCGGCCACGTGCTCACCATGGATCCCGACATCGGCGACCTGCCGTCCGGCGACGTGCTCGTCGAGGACGACGCGATCGCCGAGGTGGCGCCGCGCATCGACGCCGACGCCGAGGTGATCGACGTCGCCGGGCGCATCGTCATCCCCGGATTCGTGGACACCCACCGGCACACCTGGGAGACGGCCATCCGCGGGGTGGCCCCCGACGCCACCCTGGACGACTATTTCGTCGAGATCCTCGACACCTTCGCGCCCGTCTACACGCCCGAGGACGTCTACGCGAGCAATCTCGCCGGGGCGCTGGAATGCCTCAACGCGGGCATCACCACGCTCGTCGACTGGTCGCACATCAACAACACGCCCGAGCACGCCGACGCCGCCGTCCGCGGCCTTCAGGAAGCGGGCATCCGCGCGCAGTACGCCTACGGCAGCGCCAACACGTCCCTCGCCGACTACTGGTTCGAGAGCAAGCTGGTCATCCCCGCCGATGACGTGCGGCGCGTGCGCTCCACGTACTTCTCGTCCGACGACGGCCTGCTCACCATGGCGCTCGCCGCCCGCGGCCCCGGGTTCTGCACGGACGACGTCGTCCGGGCGGAATGGGCGCTCGCCCGCGAGCTGGCCCTGCCCATCACCGTCCACGTCGCCATGGGCCGCCAGGCCGGCCGGTTCGACATGGTCAAGCGGCTCGACGGCCTCGGCCTGCTCGGCCCGGACACCACCTACATCCACTGCTGCCACCTCTCCGACGAGGAGTGGCGCCTGGTCGCCGACACCGGCGGCACGGTCTCGGTCGCGCCGCAGGTGGAGATGCAGATGGGCCACGGCTGGCCGCCCGTGATGAAGGCGCTGGAGCACGGACTGCGGCCCAGCCTGTCCGTCGACGTCGTCACCACCGTGCCCGGCGACATGTTCACCCAGATCCGCGCGGCGTTCGCGGCGGACCGCGCCCGCGTCAACGCCGCCTGCTGGGAGGCCGACACGCCGGTCCCGGACACCATGCTCACCGCCCGCCGGATGCTGGAGATCGCCACGATCAACGGCGCGCACGTCGCCGGGCTCGAAGCGCGCACGGGCTCGCTGACGCCCGGCAAGCAGGCCGACATCGTCGTGCTGGACGCCACGGGGATCAACACGGCGCCGGTGCACGACGCGGCCGCCGCGGTGGCGCTGTGCGCGGACGTGTCGAACGTGGAGACCGTGATCGTCGGCGGGGTCGTCCGCAAGCGCGACGGGCGGCTGCTCGCCGACGTCGGCAGGGTGCGGGGACTGGTCGAGGAGGCCCGCGACCGGCTCGTCGCGCAGGTGAGGAAGGCGGCATGACGGTACGGCACACGGTGCGCAGGGCGGCGGACGCCGAGTTCGCCGCCCCGGCCCCCGGATACCGGCGCTGGGACGCCGTCGGCGAGTCCACCGGCGCCGTGCACACCGGTTTCGCGATCTGCGAGCTGGACCCGGGGAGCTCCCTGCGCGCCCACATGCATTCGTTCGAGGAGTCGTTCTACGTGCTGGACGGATCGGCCGTCCTCGCGACGCCGGAGAGCTCCGTCCGCGTCGTCGCCGGCGACTACGGGCTCGTGCCCGTCGGCGTCCCGCACGTGTGGCGCAACGACGGCGACGCCCCGTGCCGCTGGGCCGAGATGCAGGCGCCCGTGCCCCGCGCCCAGTACGGCGACGACACCTTCGCCGTGGACGCGTTCGACGCGCCGCCTCCCCGGCCCGTCAACGTGCGCGACCCGCGGACCCGCCGCTACGGCCACATCGAACCCGCCAACATGGACCCGGCGAAGCAGACCCAGGACCTGCTGGCGGTCTCGGCGAGCATGCGCACCGCCCTGCTCGTCTACAGCGGCATCACCGTCAAGATGATGGTGGACGGGGAGCTCGGCGCGCGGCTGTCGACGATGTTCATGGTCCAGTACGACCCGGACGGGATCGCGGGCCCCCACGACCATCCGTTCGAGGAGACGTACCTCATCCTCGAAGGCCGCACCGAGGCGGTCTTCGACGGGGAGCGCCATCTGCTCGAACCCGGCGACATCGCCTGGGCGGGCGCGGGCTGCGTGCATTCGTTCACCAACGCGGGCCCCGGGCGCGTCCGCTGGCTGGAGACGCAGGCTCCGCAACCGCCCTCGCGTCATTCGTACAGATTCGTCCGCGACTGGGAGCCCTTGCGGGGCAAAGGAGCTGCATCATGACGACGATCGTGATCGTGGGCGGCACGTCCGGCATCGGCCGCGAGATCGCCCGGCGCCACGCGGCCGAGGGCGAGGAAGTGATCGTCACGGGACGGGACGCCTCCCGCGCCGCCACCGCCGCCAAGGAGGTCGGCGCCGCCCGCGGCCTCGCCCTCGACCTGACCCGGCCCGAGGAGATCGCCGCCGCGCTCGCCGAGGTGGAGCGCGTCGACCACCTGGTGCTGGCCGCGATCGAACGCGACCAGAACACCGCGGCCGACTACCGGCTGGACGACGCGCGCCGCCTGACCACCCTCAAGCTCGTCGGCTACACCGAGGTCGTGCACGCGCTGCTGCCGCGCATGAGCCGCGACGGCGCGGTCGTCGTCTTCGGCGGCCTGGCCAAGGAGCGCCCCTACCCGGGGTCCACGATGGTGTCCGCCGTCAACGGCGCCGTGGTGGGGCTCGTGCACACGCTGGCCGTCGAGCTGGCGCCGATCCGGGTCAACGGGGTGCACCCGGGGATCGTCGGCGACAGCCCGTACTGGCGCGACAAGCCGCTCGACGCCGTCGTCTCCCGCACGCCCACCGGTCGCCTCGCCACCATGGACGACATCGCCGACGCGGTCTCCTTCCTCCTGCGCAACCGGTCGGTCAACGGCGTCAACCTCAACGTCGACGGCGGCTGGCTGCTCACCTGACCGGACGGGCGCACCGGAGACCCGCATCCCGGTTCCGCGCGGCACGGCGGAACGGAACCGCCGCTGCGGCCGCCCTCGAAATGCGCGTTCGACAGGCGCGCCTAAGCTCTCCGCGCACGACGTTTTTGTCCGTCGGTCTCGGCGCGGGGCGAGTGGTGGCACATGCCGCTCCACGCGTGTGCCACCCGCTCCGCGCCGATGCGCGCTGCCTGCACCGACGTTCCCGCTGCACAAAATGCTTTGCCGGGGGCGCGAGCCGGTGGAGACAATGACGCGATGGGATGGGTGGCACCGGAAATCACGTTGGAACGCCCCTGGACCGACCACGTGACCGGTGACGAGCGCGCGCTCGCCGACGCCTGGCTCGACTTCCATCGTCAGACGCTGCTGTGGAAATGCGGCGGGCTGACCGGCGAGCAGCTGAAGCTGCGCTGCGTCGAGCCGTCCGCTCTCTCGCTGCTCGGCATCCTCCGGCACATGGCGGAGGTGGAGCGGGACTGGTTCCGGTACCGGTTCGCCGGCGAGCGTCCCGGCTACCTCTACGTCACCGACGACGACATGGACGCCGAGTTCGCCGTGGACGGCGCCGACGCCGAGGCCGACTACGCGACCTACCTCGCCGAGATCGAGGCCGTCCGCCGGACGACGGCGGGACGCTCCCTGGACGAGACGTTCCTGGACCCGCGCCGCGGGATCGAAATGAGCCTGCGGTTCGTGTACACGACCATGATCCAGGAGTACGCGCGGCACAACGGCCACGCCGACCTGCTCCGCGAACGCATCGACGGCGCGACCGGCCATTGACCGTCCCGGGCACGGGACGCGGGAGCCTCGCGGCCGACGCGCGGCCGAACACGTGGAGAGCCCCCTCGCGAGGGGGCCCTCCACGCTCTGAGTTCAGGAAAGGGTCAGGACTTGTCGACCCCGTACAGCGCGACGATCGACGCCCGGGCCAGGGTGTGCGCGGTGATGTTGAACCCGACCACGGCGGGCGAGGCGTCGGAGTCCAGGCCCAGCGACTCGACGTCCAGGGCGTGCACGGTGAACACGTAGCGGTGCGGCTCGCCGGGCGGCGGGGCGCTGCCGCCGTACGCCTTGATCCCGTAGTCGTTGCGGGCGTGCACGCCCACCTTGGAGTCCTCGGTGCCCGCGCCGGTCGGCAGCGACGTGGTGGCGGCGGGAATGTCGAACAGCACCCAGTGCCAGAAGCCGCTGCCGGTGGGCGCGTCCGGGTCGAAGCAGGTGACCGCGAAGCTCTTGGTCTCGGCGGGGAACCCGGACCAGCTCAGGTGGGGCGACCGGTTGCGGCCGGTGAACCCCCAGTCGTCGAACACGTGCTCCTCGGACAGCCGCTCCCCGTCGGCGATGTCGTCGCTGGTCAGCGTGAACGACGGCACCTGCGGCAGGTACTCGTGCGGAAGCGGTGGCTTGGCGGCCATGCGACCTCCTCGTCGGACGACTCGTCAGATGATCTGCTTTCCCACCCTCATCTGTATCAGGGGCGCCCCGCGCGCGGCGGCCCGCACGGCGCGAAAGCGGCCGCGGATGCGAAAACCCGCCCGGTCACGGGGGGATCCGGGCGGGGACGCGCGTCGACGGGGGTTCAGCGGGGGGTCACTTGCCGGTGGCTTCGTTGTAGGCGGCGAGGACCTCCTGGGGGTCGCCGTCCATCTTGATGCGGCCCTCGTCCAGCCAGATGACGCGGTTGCAGGTCTCCTCGATCACGTCGAGGTTGTGGGCGACGAGGAAGACCGCCCCGGCGTTCTTGCGCAGCTCGTCGATCTTGGCCTTGCTGCGGCGCTTGAACTTGGCGTCGCCGGTGGCCAGGGCCTCGTCGATGAGCAGCACGTCGTGGGTGCGGGCCGCGGCGATGGCGAAGCGCAGCCGGGCGCCCATGCCGGAGGAGTAGGTGGACATCGGATAGTCGATGAACCCCGGCTTGAGGTCGGCGAACTTGACGATCTCGTCGTAGCGCTTCTTGGTCTCCTCCGGGGACAGGCCCATGGCCAGGCAGCCCAGGATGATGTTGCGCGAGCCCGACAGGTCGCGCATCAGCGCGGCGTTGACGCCGAGCAGGGACGGCTGCCCGTCGGTGTAGACGGCGCCGCGGGCCGGGGGCAGCAGCCCGGCGATCGCCTTGAGCAGGGTGGACTTGCCCGAGCCGTTGGTGCCGATCACGCCGATGGCGTCGCCGCGGTAGGCGATGAACGACACCCCGCGGACCGCGTGCACCTCCTTCATCTGCGGCCGGTTCTGCCGCCGCAGGATGCGCAGCAGCGCGGTCGCCGCCGTGCCCTTGCCGCCGCCGGAGCTGTAGACCCGGTAGACGATGTGGAGGCCGTCCACCACGACGATCGGCTCGCGGGACGGGTCGATCACGACCTCGGGCTGCGCTCCCGTCACCGCGATCTTCTCCTTGAGCGCCTTAGCCACGGCCGTACCTCTCCTCCGCTCGGTAGAAGTACCAGAATCCGCCGACGAAGGCGACGACGGCCCACAGAACCGCGTACAGCCACAGGCGGGCGTAATTGACGTCGTAGGGGACGAGGTCCTGCCGGAAGCTGCTGATCAGCGCGGTCCGCATGAGCTCGATGTAGACCGCGCCGGGGTTGGCCTCCAGGATGTGCCCGACCCAGGCGTGGCCGTCCCGGTTGAAGCGCTCCACCATCCGCGGGATGAAGAAGAACACCCCGGAGAAGTACAGCCAGGACCGGGTGATGAACGGCAGCAGCTGCTGGATGTCGCGCACGAACGCGCCCAACCGGGCGACGGCCAGGCTGATCCCCACGTTGAACAGCAGCTGCAGCGCGAGCACCGGAACGACCAGCAGCCAGTGCAGGGTGGGCATCTCGCCGGTGGCCAGCACGATCACCAGCAGCACCACCATGGAGATGAGCAGCTGCTGCAGCTCCATGATCACGTAGGCGAACGGCAGCGAGGCGCGCGGGAAGTGCAGCGCCCGGATCAGCGAGAGGTTGTTGCCGACCGACTTGGCCCCGGCGGTCAGCGACCGCTGGGTGAAGGTGAAGACGAAGACGCCCGTGATCAGGTAGGCGGTGAAGTTGTCGATGCCCCGGTTGGTCTGCAGCAGGACACCGAAGATCAGGTAGTAGACGAGCGCGTTCAGCAGCGGGGTGAGCACCTGCCAGAGCTGGCCCAGGCGCGAGGCCGAGTAGGTGGAGGCCGTCTTGGCCGAGGCGAACGCCCAGATGAACGTCCGTCGCTGCCAAAGCTCCTGAACGTATTTGCGCAGCGGAGGGCGGGCGGCGCTGCGTGTCAGCCCGTGCCGTTTGGCGAACTCGGCCAGGGACTCACCGACCCGTCCGTTGGCGAGTGAAGGGTCCGTGAGGGTGCCGACCGGCTCGCCACCCGGGGAGCTGAGCCGTTCCGGGTGACTCATGCCGGGAAGCCTATTGCAGTCCGCCTCGTGTACGGGACGATCGCACGCATGTGACCCCTGATTTGAGATCTTTGGAAACCATGTCCGACTCCTCGGGGATACCCGGGCCATGCAGGCAAATCACCGGCGCGCGTCCGCCCGGCCGACGCCGCCGGGCCGGCCCGAGGACGCGGCGACACGCCGCCGGATCGTATCCCGCGGGCGGCCGCGGCGGGGCTCTGCCGATGGCGGGACCGACGGACGTCCGGGGCGGCCCGCCGTGCCGACCTGCCGGGCCCCATGTACGTTCTATCGCGCGTTGACCGCGCCTTTGCGGCGACCCCCCGATGATCGCCTTTGAGGCAGGCTGCGCTCGGCCTGCCGGCCCGGCGCGGCCAGGGGCGCCGTTGCCTGCGCTGGTCGAGCCGCCCGCGGTCGCCCCAGCGGTGCACGTGCTCTGGTGGGCATCGGGTGCTGTCGGCGGCCGCCGCCGTATACCACGGCGACATGTACGTGGACCGCGACCACTCGCAGCAGGCCGATGCGCGGCGTGGAGGCGCGCTGAACTGACCTCCGTGTCCCCGGGGCCTTGAGCAGGTTTGCGGTGCTGGGGCCGGGTAGGGAGCGCTACACCGCCAGGCTGACAAACACCACGAATCAGGATGATTCGGGAAGATCTCAAGGATGGGGTTATGGCGACAGGCGTTCCTCCCAGTGCGCTGAGCGACCACGATCTCCTGCGGGAGCTGGGGCATCTGTACCAGACCCGGATGGACGCCCTCCGGCACGCGGCCGACCAGGCGTTCGGCGAGCACACGCGGCGGATGAACCAGCTGGAGGCGGAGTACCTGCGGCGCAACCCGTCCCGCGAAATCGATCCCGAACGTCTGCGCGAGGGCGCCCGCGCCCGGTGACCCGCCGGCCGCGGCCGGCGGGTCACCGGGCGCGGCGCGTCCGCGTGAGGCGCCGCGCCCGATGCCGACGCAGGCCGCGCGCAGCGGCGCCGGGCGCGACGTCAGGCAGGGGAGATCGCTCATGACGACCTTCGGTTACTTCCTGAGCTGCGAGGAGCACGACCCCCACGAGCTGATCCGGCAGGCGCGGCTGGCCGAGAAGGCCGGGTTCGAGGCGCTGTGGATCTCCGATCACTTCCATCCGTGGCTGGACGAGCAGGGGCACAGCCCGTTCGTCTGGTCGGTCATCGGCGCGCTGTCGCAGGCCGTGTCGCTTCCGGTGACCACGGCGGTGACCTGCCCGATCGGGCGGATCCACCCGGCGATCGTGGCGCAGGCGGCCGCGACCAGCCAGGTGCTGCTCGACGGGCGGTTCCGGCTCGGCCTGGGCAGCGGGGAGGCGCTGAACGAGCACATCGTCGGGGAGCGCTGGCCCGCGGCCGCCGAGCGGCTGGAGCGGCTGGAGGAGGCCGTCGAGATCATCCGGGCGCTGTTCGGCGGCCGCCAGGTCACCCACCGCGGCCGGCACTTCCGCGTCGACACCGCCCGGCTCTACACGCTGCCGGACGCGCCGCCGCCGATCTACCTGTCCGGGTTCGGGGACCGCGCCGCGGCGCTGGCCGGCCGCATCGCCGACGGCTACATGACCACGAAGCCGGACCCCGGCCCGATCCAGTCGTTCCGCAGCGCCGGCGGCCACGGCAAGCCCATGCAGGCGGGCCTGCAGACCTGCTGGGGGGAGGACGAGGGCCAGGCGGTCAAGACGGCCCACCGGCTGTGGCGCGTCACGCAGATCGAGGGCGAGGCGCTCCAGCTGCTGCCGCTGCCCCGGCACTTCGACCAGCTCGGCGGGCTCGTCACCGAGGAGATGGTCCGCCGGAACGTGCCGTGCGGCCCCGACCCCGAACGGCACGCCGCCGCGATCCGGCCCTTCGTCGAGGCCGGGTTCGACGAGATCTACATCAGCCAGATGGGCCCCGAGCCGGACGGCTTCTTCGAGTTCTACCGCGACCAGGTCCTGCCGCGGCTGAGCTAGCCAAGCCGCGGGCCATGTCTTCCCGCGTTTCCCGGCCGCTCGCCCGCGGGTGCGTGTCCCGCCGGTGAAGCGCGCCCCTCGGCTCGGTAAATCTCGTCGCAGGGGCCGGGCATGCCCGCGTCCCCGCGTGCAACGCTTCCCCGGTGCTTTCGGGGAGGTGTGGCACGAGCATGCCCGGACGACAGGCGAGGCGCAGGAGACGAGCCAGGCGCTCGCGCGGCGTCCGACGCGCGGGCGACGTCCGCGGACCGCGCGCCGCGCGGCCCGGGCCGCCGCCGCGCGCGGCCCGGCCCAGCCTGGCGGCGTGCGCGCGGCGCGGCTGGCCGTTCGTCGCGGTGGCCCTGGGCGCGGTCGCGGCCGTGCTCGGCGCCTACCTGGCGGCCGACATCGGCACGCGGGCCGGGGACCGGGCGTCCGCCGCGGAGCGGGGGACCGCCCTCGACCAGGCGCCCGTCGCCGACCGCGCGCCCGCGCCCGACCCGGCGCCCGCGCCCCGGCGGACCGGCGCGCCGAGGCTGATCAGCTCGTACACGACGCGGTTCACCCCGGGCGAGCCGCGGGTGCGCAACATCCAGATCGCGGCGCGGATCCTGGACGGCACGGTGGTGCGGCCCGGGCGGACGTTCTCGTTCAACAAGGTGATCGGCCCGCGCACCCGCGCGCGCGGCTACGTCCCCGCCCCGTCGATCCGCGGCGACCGGATGATCGCCGACGACGTGGGCGGCGGCATCTGCCAGGTCTCCTCGACGCTGTTCAACGCGGTGTTCGAGGCCGGGATGCGCATCCGCGACACCCGCTCCCACACCCTGTGGATGCCGGAGTACCCGGTCGGCCGCGAGGCCGCCGTCTCCTACCCCGAGCTGGACTTCACCTGGGAGAACGACTCCGGGCACCCGGTGACGATCCGCGCCTTCGCCACCGACTCGTCCCTGACCGTCAGCCTGTGGGGCGTGCGCCGCTACGACGTGCGCGCCAAGACCTCGCGCCGGTACGGGTTCACGCCCTACCGGACCGTCACCGACCGCGGCCCCCGATGCCTGCCCACGCGCGGCGCCCGCGGCTTCGAGGTCGACGTGTGGCGGGTCCTGCGACGCGACGGCCGCACCGTGCGCCGGGAACGGTTCCACACCACCTACCAGCCGCAGGCGCGGGTCCGGTGCGTCGGCCTCTCCGGCGACCGCCGCGCCGGCGCCGACCGGTGATCGCGGACGGCGTATCGTGGGACGTGTCAGGAGGGGGCATGGCACTGCGTGAGGGAACGCACGAGTTCGGACCGGACGACGGGCGGCTGTTGATCATGACGAGCCGCAGCGGGCTGGGCCGCCGCGCCGGCCACGACCTGACGATCGAGGCCACGCGTTGGCGCGGCACCGCCGTCGTCGGCGGGTCCGCCGAGGAGTCGTCGGTCGAGGTCGCCGTGGACGTCTCCGGGCTGCTGGTGCGCGAGGGGACCGGCGGGGTGCTGCCGCTGTCCGACGCCGACCGCGAGCAGATCGCCGGGAACCTGCGGCAGATCCTGCGCGCCGCCGAGCACCCTGAAATCACCTTCCGCTCCACCGGCGTCACCGGGACGCCCGAGCGGTTCACCGTCGAGGGCGAGCTGACCATCGCCGGACGCACCGAGCCGCTCACCGTCACGGCGCGGGCGGACGGCGACCGCGTCAAGGGCGAGGCCACCGTCACGCAGACCCGCTGGGGCATCAAGCCGTACTCGGCGTTCTTCGGCGCCCTCAAACTCGCCGACGACGTTCGGGTGTCCTTCGACGTCGCCGTCTGATCGACCGCCTGCTCAGCGGGCGCGCGACACCCGCCGCTCGTCCCAGACCGGCTCGGGCGACTCGTACGCCGAGCCGTCCGCCCCGAACACCAGGAACCGGTCGAACGACCTGGCGAACCAGCGGTCGTGCGTGACCGCCACGACCGTGCCCTCGTACGACTCCAGGCCCTCCTGCAGCGCCTCGGCGCTGGCCAGGTCGAGGTTGTCGGTCGGCTCGTCGAGCAGCAGCAGCGTCGCCCCGCCCAGCTCCAGCAGCAGGATCTGCAGCCGGGCCTGCTGCCCGCCCGACAGCGTCTCGAACGGCTGCTCGGCGCACACCTGCAGCTCGTAGCGCGCCAGCGCCGCCATCGCGTCGTTGCGCAGCAGCGCGTGCTCGATCATGACGATCTCGCGGGGCGTGCGTCCCGCCAGGTCGGGCCGGGCGTGCGTCTGCGCGAACAGCCCCGGCACCACCCGCGCCCCCAGCCGCGCCGTGCCCGTGTGCGCCACCGGCTCCACGGGCGCCGCGCCGCGCGGCCGCTGCTCGGCCACCGCCGCCAGCAGCCGCAGGAAATGCGACTTGCCCGAGCCGTTGGAGCCCAGCACCGCGACCCGCTCGCCGTACCAGAACTCGGCGTCGAACGGCCGCATCAGCCCGGTCAGCTCCAGCTTCTCGCAGATCACCGCGCGTCTGCCGGTGCGGCCGCCGCGCAGCCGCATCTTGAGGTTCTGGTCCCGCGGCGGGATCTCCGGCGGCCCCGCCTCCTCGAACTTGCGCAGCCGCGTGCGCGCCGCCTGGTAGCGGGACGACAGGTTGTCGTTGAAGGCGGCCTTCTGCTTGAGCGAGTTGACCAGCTCCTTGAGCTTGGCGTGCTCCTCGTCCCAGCGGCGCCGCAGCTCCTCCAGGCGCGCGTTGCGGTCCCGGCGGGCCTGGGCGTACGTCGAGAAGCCGCCGCCGTGCACCCACACCTTGCGCGCCTCGACGGTGACGATGCGGTCGGCGGCCTGGTTGAGCAGCTCCCGGTCGTGGGACACCAGCAGCACCGTCTTGGGCGTCTCCCGCAGCCGCCCCTCCAGCCACTGCTTGCCGGGGACGTCGAGGTAGTTGTCGGGCTCGTCCAGCAGCAGCACCTCGTCGGGGCCGCGCAGCAGCGCCTCCAGCACCAGGCGCTTCTGCTCGCCGCCCGACAGCGTCCGCACCTCCCGCCACCGGCACGACTCGTAGGGGACGCCGAGCGCCGCCACGCAGCAGGCGTCCCACACCACCTCGATGTCGTAGCCGCCCGCGTCGCCCCAGCCCGCGAGCGCCTCGGCGTAGCGCATCTGGGCGGGCTCGTCGTCGCGCTCCATCATGGCCCGCTCGGCGGCCTCCAGCTCGGCCGCCGCCTCCCGCACGGCGGCCGGAG
Organism: Actinomadura viridilutea; assembly: GCA_003001795.1. Lineage (GTDB taxonomy): Bacteria > Actinomycetota > Actinomycetes > Streptosporangiales > Streptosporangiaceae > Spirillospora > Spirillospora viridilutea. The sequence continues at coordinate 89,225 of PVNI01000020.1, forward strand.
CGGTGGACAGCAGCAGATCGTGGACGGACGAGGCGTCCCGGATGCCGCCGATGAACTGCCGCATCACGCCGACGCCGCCGCTGCGCGAGATCGTCCCCTGCTGCGGCGCGAGATCCCCGGCGATCAGGCGCAGCAGCGTGGTCTTGCCCGCCCCGTTCGGGCCGACCAGCGCGGCGACCGTCCCGTCGCCGACACGGAACGACACGTCATCGAGCAGGACCCGCCCGTCGGGGAGGGTATGGCTGAGATGTCCCACCTCGACGTGCCCCACGCGTCCCCCTTCGGCGGCATCGGCATGCGGACGCTCCGAGTCTGGAAAGCCGTCGCCTCCCGGGGCAACAAGTTTTCGTGGCGCGTCGTCAACCCTCAGGTCAGGAGGGCGGCGACGCGGGCGGCGGCGTCGGAGCGGGGGAGCTTCTCGGTGGCGCCGCCGGCCCGGTGCGTCAGCTCCACGGTCCCCTCGGCCAGGCCGCGCCGCCCGACCGTGATCCGGAACGGGATGCCGGTCAGCTCCGCGTCGCGGAACTTCACGCCGGCGCGGTCGGGCCGGTCGTCGATGACCGCGTCGACGCCCGCGTCCAGCAGCGCCCGGTAGATCTCCTCGCCCGCCTCGGCGACGTCGGCGTCGCCCGCCTGCGCGACCACCACCACCGCGTGGAACGGGGCGATCGACGGCGGCCAGACGATGCCGCGCTCGTCGTGGTGGACCTCGACGGCGGCCGCCATCGCCCGCTCGATCCCGATGCCGCAGCCGCCCATGAGCAGCGGGACGCGCTTGCCGTCCCGGTCCAGCACCTCGGCGCCGAGGGCGCGGGCGTAGCGGTCGCCGAGCCGGGCGGCGCGGCCGACCTCGACGGCCCGCTCCGCGAGCAGCGGCTCGCCGCACCGGGGGCACGGCTCACCGGCGGCGACCTGCCGCAGATCGGCCCAGGACCCGACGGCGATGTCGCGTTCGACGTCCACGCCGCGCAGGTGGACGTCGTCGACATTCGCGCCGGTGAACATCGCCCGGCGGCCGCGCAGCGCCTCGTCGGCGATCACGCGCAGGTCGGTGACGCCGACCGCGCCGAGGCTGCCCGGCAGCGCGCCGAGCGCGGCCCGGATCTCCTCCGGTTCGGCGGGGCGCAGCGTCGCCGCGCCGGTCGCGTCGAGGAGCTTGCGCTCGTTCAGCGCGTGGTCGCCGCGCAGCAGCACCAGCGTGAGCCGGTCGTCGACGGCGTACACGAGCGTCTTGATCTGCCGGTCCGCCGGGGCGCCGTGGTCGCGGGCCAGATCCTCGATCGTGCGGACGCCCGGCGTGTCGAAGGGCTCGGGGGCGGGCAGCCCCGGGCCGTCCTCGACCTCCGGCACGCGGGAGGCGGCGGCGTCCGCGTCGGCCGCGTAACCGCAGCCCGGCGAGCGGACGATCACGTTCTCGCCCGCGTCGGTGAGGCACACGAACCCGGTCGCGTCCGGACCGCCCGCGGTCCCCGCGGACGCCGCCACGGGGATCACCGGGACGCCGAGGCGCTCGAAGATCCGGGCGCAGGCGTCGCGGAAGGCCGCGACCGACTCCTCCAGACCCGCCTGGTCGAGGTCGAAGCTGTAGGCGTCCGCCAGGGTGAACTCGCGGACGCGCAGCAGGCCGCCCTTGGGGCGCGGCTCGTCGCGGAACGCGGTCCGGACCTGGTACCACCGCTGCGGCAGCTGCTTGTAGGAGCCGAGCTCCCGCGCGACCGCCGCGGCGGCCTCCTCGTGGGACGCGCCGAGCGCCAGCTCGGCGTCCCGCCGGTCCCGCAGCCGGAACAGCTCCGGGCCCAGCCGGTCCCACCGGCCCGAACGCCGCCACACCTCGGCCGGGTGCAGGGCCGGGAGCAGCACCTCCTGGCCGCCGATCCGCGCCAGCTCCTCCCGGACGATCCGGATGATCTTGGCGCGGACGCGGACCGCCAGCGGCAGCAGGCTGTAGTGCCCGGCGTGCAGCGGCCGGATGTGCCCGGCGCGCAGCAGCAGCCGGTGGCCGGCGGACTCGGCCTCCGCCGGGTCGTCGCGAAGCGTCGGAACATGCAGCCTGGACCAGCGCATGGCGCGCCAGGCTACCGCAGCGGCCGGGCGCCGGCGGGAAGGTGCGCTTGACGTGCGGGCGGAATGTGTGCTTGGCGGGCGGCGACACTTAGTACCCTCGTCAGCGTGAGTCGTGAAGGTGTGACGCCGCAGAGCGAAGATTTCTCCGCCTGGTACAACGAGCTGGTCGTCAAGGCGCAGCTCGTCGACCGTGGTCCGGTGCGGGGGACGATGGTCATCCGACCGTACGGGTACCGGGTCTGGGAGCTGCTCCAGGCGGACCTGGACCGGCGGATCAAGGAGGCCGGGCACGACAACGCCGTCTTCCCGGTGTTCATCCCGGAGTCCTACCTCAAGCGGGAGGCCGAGCACGTCGAGGGCTTCTCGCCCGAGCTGGCCGTGGTGACCATCGCGGGCGGCAAGGAGCTGGAGGAGCCGCTGGTGGTGCGGCCCACCTCCGAGACGGTCATCGGCGAGTACATGGCGAAGTGGATCGAGTCGCACCGCGACCTTCCGCTTCTGCTCAACCAGTGGGCCAACGTGGTCCGCTGGGAGATGCGGCCCCGGATGTTCCTGCGCACCACCGAGTTCCTGTGGCAGGAGGGCCACACCGCCCACATCGACGAGGAAGACGCGATGCGCGAGACGATGTGGGCGCTGGAGACCTACGCGGCCGTGGCCCGCGAGCTGGCCGCCATGCCGGTGGTGGCGGGGGAGAAGACCCCCGGCGAGCGCTTCGCCGGCGCCGTGCGCACCTTCACGATCGAGGCCATGATGCGCGACGGCCGCGCCCTGCAGGCCGGCACGTCCCACTACCTGGGCACCAACTTCGCCAAGGCGTTCGAGATCCAGTACCAGGACGAGGAGGGGCGGCTCCAGCTCGCCCACACCACGTCCTGGGGCATGAGCACCCGCATGATCGGCGGCGTGATCATGACGCACGGCGACGACAAGGGCCTGGTGCTGCCGCCGCGGCTGGCCCCCTACCAGGTGGTGATCGTCCCGATCGGCCGCAAGGAGCAGGGCGAGCGCGCCGCCGCCGAGGCCCGCCGCCTGGGCGCGGCGATCAAGGCGATGGGCATCCGCGTCCACGTGGACGACAACCGCCCGCAGCTGTCCCCCGGGTACAAGTTCAACGAGTGGGAGATGCGCGGCGTCCCGGTCCGCATCGAGCTGGGCATGCGCGACCTGGAGAACGGCGTCGCCACCGTCGTGCGCCGCCTGCCGACCGTGGAGGGGCAGGGCAAGGAGCAGATCCCCCTGGAGAAGGTGCCCGAGCTGCTGCCCGGCGTGCTCGCCGACTTCCAGGCGTTCCTGCTGGCCCGCGCCGAGGCGTTCCGCGACGAGCACACCGCCGACGTGGACTCCTGGGACGACTTCACCGCCCAGGTCGCCGGCGGCTGGGCCAACGCGTTCCACTGCGGGCGCGGCGAGTGCGAAGACGAGATCAAGGCCGACACCGCCGCCACTCCCCGGGTCATCCCCCAGCAGGCGCCCGAGGAGACCGGCGTGTGCGTCAAGTGCGGGCGTCCGTCGGCGTACGGCAAGCGCATCCTGTTCGGCAAGGCGTACTGAGCCGGCGGTGAGCGCGTCCTGAGCCGCCGACCGGGCTTCACGGATCGTCGCGTTCCGGCGCCGTCGCGCGCGAGGCGGCGCCGGAACCCTCGGCCGGGGCCCGTGCCGGAGGCTCGGCCGCGCCGAGGCCGCCGTCGCGGGAGCCGCCGCCGGAACCGTTGCGGGCGGCGAGCACGGCGCGGCGCGACAGCAGCGGCTGCACGAACCACGCCCACGCGCACAGCGCGGCGATCACCGCGCCGCCGACGGCGGCCGCGGCGTCCGACAGCAGCGTCTCCATGATCAGCGCGGTGGCCGCGGTGATCGACACCGCCAGGGCCACCGCCCCGCAGATGCCGAACCGGTTGGCCCGCCGGATGAGCAGCGACTTCTGCCCCAGCCGGAACAGGATCCGGTGCTGGGTGACCGGGGCGATGAAGCAGATCGACGCCAGCGCCGCCCCGAGCAGCGCCACGTAGTACAGCGCGCGCCCGCCGTCGTCGACGTCGCGGAACCCGACCGCGAACGGCACGGTGAGCAGGAACGCGAAGAGCACCTGGACGCCGGTGACGGCCACGCGGAACCCCTGCAGCAGCTCCATCAGCTGTCGATCGAGGCGCTCGTGCTCGGTCTCGTTGCGCGGCTTCTCGTCGCCCGGTGCGGACGGCATGCGTCCCATGCAACGCAATTACCCGGTCATTTAACTCTCAAGCCATGTCATAGGCGATGCCGGGCATGTGCGACATGGGGGCCGGGGGCGTCAGCCGAGCGGCGGCGGCGGCACGCGGACGGCGAGCATGGACACGTCGTCGCGCAGGTCGCCGTCGCAGAACTCCAGCAGCTCGTGCTCCACGGCGCCGAGCATGTCCTCCAAGGGGGCGGCGGCGTGCGCGGCCAGCACGTCCGTCAGCCGGTCCGCGCCGAACTGCCGCCGCGTCGCGTCGCACGCGTCCAGCACGCCGTCGGAGTGCAGGAACAGGGTGTCGCCGACGCCGAGGTGCACGGTGTCGCACCCGGCGTCGAAGACGGCGAACAGGCCGAGCGGCACGCCCCCGCCCGAGGTCGTGCGGATCACCCCGTCGGCCCGGACCACGATCGCGGGCGGATGGCCCGCCGTGGCGAGCGACACCGTGACCCGTTCGCTGCCCTGCACGAGCACGCCCATGACCGCGGTGACGAAGCGGTCCTCGCCCAGCAGCACCTCGTTCACCTCGGCCAGCACCTCGGTCGGACCGGCCTTGCGGCGCGACAGCAGCCGGACGCCGTGCCGGGCGGTGGCGGTCACCGCCGCGGCGTCCTCGCCCTTGCCGCACACGTCGCCGAGGACCAGCCCCCAGCCGTCCGGCGTCGGGAACACGTCGTAGAAGTCGCCGCCGACCTCCACGCCGCCGGTGGCGCCCAGGTAGCGTCCGGCCAGCGCCAGCCCCGGGATCGCGGGCAGCTCCTTGGGCAGCAGGCTGGACTGCAGCGAGTCGGCGACCTGGGCGCGACGCCGGTACAGCCGGGCGGCGCGGATCACCAGGCCGACGTGGCGGCCGAGCCGCTGCACCACCGCCAGGTCGAGCAGGTCGAACGGGCCGTGCTCGCCGCCGACCGCCAGGGTGATCGTGCCCAGGCAGCGCTCGCCGTCGTCCACCGGCACGCACAGCACCGACGCGGCGCCGATCGCGAGGCAGACCGGCCGGCCGTCCTCGCACGCGCCCAGCAGCTCCAGGTCGTCCACGTGCGGGCGCAGGGCGCCGTGCCGACTGGCGAAGACGGTGCGGGGGAGGGTGTCGGGGCCGGGAGACAGCTCCTCGATCCGGCGGGCCGCCTCGACGGACGCGTCGTCCCGCGGCCCCAGCACCACCTGGCGGCGCAGCTCGACGCCCTCGGCGCGGTCGGCCTCCTCGGCGCCCGCGCCGGGCCGCCCGGGCGCGTCGGGCACCAGATCGATGATCACCCAGTCGGCCAGCTCGGCGGCCAACAGGCGGGCGCAGCGCCGCACCGCGACCGTCTCGTTGAAGACCGGCTCCTGCAGCAGCAGCTCGCCGGCGTCGGCCAGCACGTCCATCCGGTGCACGAGCGTCGCCACGGCCTCGTCATCGCGCCGCGGCGCGGGCACGGGCTCGTCGCGCGCCGGCGGGGGCACGGGCTCGCCGCGCGCCAAGGCGGCGCGCGCCGCCCGCGGCCCGGACGGCGTCGGGGGCGCGGACGCCGCTCGGGAGGCGCGCCGGGCGGGCCGCTCCGGCGCGCGCGGGACGCCGTCGGACGGCGCGGCCGCCGCGATCACCATCGGGTCGGGTTCGCCGCGGATCCACACCCGGGCCAGGGTCACCACGGCGTCGACGGGGGCGGCGCCGCCCAGGAAGCGCACCTGCGCGCGGTGCCGCCGCCCGGTGCGCACCACGGCGGCGAACAGCGAGCGCAGCGCGGCCCGGGTCGGCGGATCGCAGAAGGCGGTGAACTGCTTGCCCGACACGTAACCGGGGGAGGTGCCGAGCAGCGCCGCCGCCTGCCGGTTGACGCGGCGCACGCCCGCGCCGCGGTCCAGCAGGAACAGCGGCACGGGCGCCTCCTGGAAGACCGTCCGCAGGACCCGGCGCTCGGTCTCGGCGGAGTCGACGACGCGGCCCGTCTCGGCGCCCTGCCCGGCGCCCAGGGCGCGCAGCGCGGTCAGGGCCAGCTCCAGCTCCGCCAGGGCGGCGTCGAGGGCGGCCCGCGGATCGGCCTCGCGCATGCCGGCGGCCTGGCGCAGTTCGGCGATCCGCGCCTCCAGGTCGCCGATCTCGCGTTTCAGGCTCTCGGGTTCGAGCTGGTCGGGCATGGGCACTCCTGGTGTTCCTGGGCGACGCGGCGGCGGGGACGGGACGGGTGGACGGTTTGACGGTTCGGCCGCCGCCGCGGAGCCCGTGCTCCCCGGGACGCCTGCGGCCCCTCGGACGGTCTAGGGGAGTCCCTGGTGTCCCACGATCCGGCCGGCCAACGCGGTCAGCTTGACGTGCCGGGTCTGGGAGAGGCGGCGCAGCTCGGCGAACGCCTGGTCGGCGTCGCAGCCCAGCGCGTGCATCAAGATGCCCTTGGCCTGGTCGACGACCGCCCGGGACTCGACCGCCTCCTGGAGCTGCACGGCGGTGCGGTGCACCTCGTCGTACTGCAGGCTGTTCGACATGGCGGCGCTGCCCTGCGCCACCAGAAGCGAGGTCAGCGCGTGCTGCCCCTGATCGCCGCGGCCGCCGGAGGTCAGGGCGCGCGGCCGCACCCCGTACAGGCTGAGGGTGACCAGCACGTGCTCTTTCACGTGGGGCGTGGTGGTGAAGCAGCGGATGCCGCGGCGCAGCAGGTCGGCCGTGCTCTCGGGCCACCGCGTCTCGGCCAGGACGTCCTCGGAGACGACGGCCCGGCGGGTGCGGACGACGTCGTACAGCGGCCCGTGGCCGCGCGCCAGCTGCCGGTCGACTTCTTCCGCCAGGTCGGGATGGCTGGCCGAGGACGCCAGCGGTTCGGGGCGCTCGTCGGCGGACCGCGGAGTGCTCCAGCGCACGCCGGACGCGCCCGCGCACCCCGGCACCGCACGGGCCGCCAGTTCGGTGACGCGGTGCAGCGTGCCCACGTCCGAGGACTCCCCCACGACCCCGAGACGGGCGATTTCGAAGGCGAGCCTGTCGGTGAGAACGGATTCGGCCGGCGCCACATCCACGACGGTATCCTCTCGAACGACCGCTTCATACCCTCACGGCGCGATCTGTCCACGAGATCGGCGCGGATCGCCGGGGAACACGCACTCATATATCGGGACGCGCAACAGCCGACAATGGACTTCGCGGGCCTGGTCGGCGGCGCCGCGGGAGTGCGGGAGAGAAGTCCGTGCGGGGGACTCGTACGGGGGCGCGGGGCCTCAGAGGTTCGGCGGCGCCTGGCTGATTCCGGACAGCACGCCCGGGTCGACGCCGCCCGCGCGCGCCAGGTCGCCGAGGGAGACGATGCCCAGCGGGCGCTGCTCGTCGTCCACCACCGGGAGCCGACGGACCGCCTGCTCGCGCATCAGCCGGGCGGCGGTGTCGAGGTCGTCGTCCGGGCCGATCGTCACCAGGTCCGCGCTGCACACCTCGCCGAGCGGGGTGTGGCGGGCGTCCCGCCGCTCGGCCACGCCCCGGACCACGATGTCGCGGTCGGTGACCAGCCCGCACAGCCGTCCGTCCAGCGTGACGAGGACGTCGCCGATCCCCTCGTCCCGCATGATCCGCGCGGCGTCGTACAGGGTGGCGTCCAGTGGCAATGCCCGCGACCCCCGGGTCATGACGTCGCTGACTCTTCGCGACACGTTTGACAGCTCCTTTGCGCTCGTGCGGCGTTGAGATGGCGTGCCTCGCGCCTACCCGTGCGTCGCGGGGGTATGCGCGGCACGGCCGTCCGGCCCGGCCTCGGCCGCGCCGCGCGCCCTCCACCAGGTGAAGGCCCAGGGGGTCGGAAGGTCGACAAGGGTGCGGACGATCAGAACGCGAACACCGATCCGGTCTGGGAGCGCAGCACGCAGTCGTTCGGGTACTGCTTGCGGAAGTTGACCTGACGTCCCCGCCAGGTGCCCTTGGCCGCCGCCACCACGGGCGCGTACATCATGGTGCACACGGTGCCGTCCGGCTCGCGCGCCGGGTTGCCGTTGCGGCGGTTGAGCTCCGCGCACGCTTTCGCGGCCTTCGGATGGCTGCCGCCGTGCGGGTGGCAGCGCAGCGTGACCATGCGGGTCCCGGACGTGTCCTTGGCCGGGTACGTCAAGGTCAGGCGCAGCTCGGAGCGGACGCGGTGTTTCGGAGCGGCGCTCCGCCCGGCGGCGCGGGCCGTCGAGTGATCGGCGGTGTGATCGGCGGTGTGATCGGCGGTGCGGTCGGCGAGGGCGGGCGCGGCGGGCAGCGCCGCCAGGGCCGCGCCGGCGAGCGCGGTCGCGACGAGATGAAGCATGAAATCCCCCGGTGTTATCGCTTCGGTCGTGGTCCAGGAATGGACATGCCCCACTGTAGTCAAGTGACTACGTAGCGTCCGGGAGAGGGTCGAGCAAAGGCGAGAGCCTGCGGTCACCGACGTGACCGCAGGCTCTCGGGAATGCGGGGCGACGTTCTGCTCGTGCGTCGCGGGCGTGCCGCGCTCATGCCGCGAGCGTGTGCGCGCGGCGGTGGTCGGCCAGGGCCTCGCGCAGCTGGCGGCGCCCCCGGTGCAGCCGTGACATCACCGTGCCGATGGGGGTGCCCATCATCTCGGCGATCTCCTTGTAGGCGTATCCCTCGACGTCGGCCAGGTAGACCGCGTCGCGGAACTCCTTGGGCAGCGCCCGCAGCGCCTCGACGATCTCCCCGTCCGGGATGCGCTCCAGCGCCTCGGACTCGGCGGAGCGGAACCCGGCCGCGTGCGTGGCGGCCTGGGAGATCTGCCACTCCTCCAGCTCCTCGGAGCCGGCGCGCTGCGGCTCACGCTGCCGCTTGCGGTAGCTGTTGATGAAGTTGTTGGTGAGGATGCGGTGCAGCCACGCCTTGAGGTTGGTGCCCTCCTTGAACTGGTGGAAGTTCACGTACGCCTTGGCGAGGGTCTCCTGCACGAGGTCCTCGGCGTCGGCGCTGTTGCGCGTCATGCGCACGGCGCTGGCGTACAGCGGGTCGACCAGCGGCAGGACGTCGCGCTCGTACCGCGCGGTGTCCGCCGGGCGGTGCTGGGCAGGCATGGTCGCAGATGGCAAAGTCGCTCCCCGAAGAGGTCGTGACCCGGAGCGGGCCGGTTGCTTGGGCACGGCCGGTGCGTGCTTTCCGGGCGGTTCGGCCGCCCCCTGCAAGGGGTTACGTTTCACCGTTCCGGCCGGTTCGGCGCCGGTGGGTGACGCGGTGCGGCGGGTGTCGTCGCATTCCGCGAAGACGGCTCCCGGAGACCTTCCCCGGTGAGACCGGGCGAACCTGGTCGGATCTCGGCGCCGTGGCGCGCCGGCCGAGCGGGTGCGCGGACCGGCGCGGTTCCTGGAGCGATCCCGTCATCGGGATGTCGCGGGTCGCGCCCGATCGGCGCCGCCACTTCGTCGATGGCGTTCCCAGTAAATAAGACGCCAAAGGTTAGCAGATCGGTTGCGTGGCGTCCGTCACATTTTACTAGTACGCGGCTCTTTCCGTTCCGTTCCAGGGTATAGGGCCGCGTCAAGACGAGCGGGGGCGACCCCTGCCACTCGCCCGGAACGAGCGGACTAAGAGCGCCTCGCAGAAGGGCCCTCCTCGCCGCAAAGCCCTGGACGCGGCGTGCGCGCCGCCCACCCGGTCTTCGCTGGAGATCGAACACGCCCGGCGCTCGACAGGAGATTGTCGCTGTTGCGACAGATTCTGGCGGACGCCGGTTGGTGGTGCGATCGGTAGTCGACGGCCCGTCCGCCGCGGGCGGGCACGGCGACTTGGGGGTCAGGTGGGCGAACTGCTGACGCTGCCGGTTCCGGAGACCCTGCGCGCCACGTACGTCGCAGCGCTTCCGGCGCCGACCGCGGACCCGCGCGAGCTGGTCCGCGAGCGGGTCGCCCGGCACGTCGCGCCGCCGCTGCGCGACCTGGTGCTGGGCATGCTCGACAGTCCCCTGATGGCGCTCGACCTGCGCTCCGCGGAGGACGTCCCCCCGCCGCCCGCCCGGCTCCTGGCCGCCTACGGCGCCACCCGCGCCGACCTGGCCGCCTTGGCGGCCGCGTCCCATCTGCTGGTCGTGCACGCCTCCTACCGTCCGGGCTGGCCCCCGGCGCACGAGTGGGCGGCCCGCGCCGCCGCCGGAGCGGTCGGCCGCCCCGTCGTGGACGTCTTCACCCCGCAGGTGCTCGCCGCCGACCTCCTGGAACGCTCCCTGCCCGACCCGGACGGCGCCGTCCGCCTCGTGGACTGGATGCTCCTCCCGCACACCGCCGGACGGCACGGCTTCTGGTTCACCACCCGGGGCCTGGCCCGCTTCGGCCTGCCGGAGCTGCAGACCGAGAACGTCCCGCCGCCCCTGGTCGAGACCTGGGGCCGGTTCCTCAACGGCGTCGCCCGCCGCCTGCTCGACCTGTGGCTCGCCGCGCTGTCCGCCGGCGCGCCCCCGCCGGTCGTGGAGCTGCCCGAGATCGTCTCCGTCGGCCTGCAGGACGTGGCCGCCGCCCACGGCGAGCGGACCGTCCTGCGCCGCGAGGTGGCCGTGCGGCTGCGCCTGGACCCGGTCGACACCGGCGACGGCGAGGAACCCGTCCTCACCGTGCTCGCGGCGGACGACGGCCCCGACCGGCTGGAGCACCTGTGCGCGGCGCTGTTCGGCTCCTCGTCCCCAGCGGCCGGATGGTCATGATCGCGCGTCCCGCCCGTCGCCTTGCCGACGATCATCTCCGCGGCGCAGGATCGGGAACGTGAGAACCGGCCCGCGCGACCGCCCGCGTCCCGAACCCGAGCCCGGGGGGCCCGAGGAGCCCGATCCTCCCGTCCCCCACCCGGGCGACGTCCACGTCGCCGGACGCCGCTTCGTCCGCCGCGCACAGCGGCCCGCCGACTGGAGCCCCGTCCGCACCGACACCCCGTCGGCGGCCGCCGCACCCGGTGCCCACGACCTGCCCCAGACGGCCGCGGGCTCCATGGCGTCCGGCACGTCCGCCTCCGCGCCACCCCACGCCGCCCGACCACCCGGAGCATGGGAGCAAGCAGGCCCTCCACCGCAGGCGCGTGGGCAAGCCCCCGATCGCACTGCCCCTGTCCACATGCCCGGCCCCGCTGCCGGGACGGGTGTCGAGCCGGGGGTGTCGGGGGCGTCGGGACCCGCGCCTGCGCAGTCGGGTAGTGCGGCTGAGTTCGCTGCGGGTGCCGCGCCCACGTCGTCGAATGGGGCCACTGGGGCCTTTGACGGTTCTGCGGACTGGGTTCGGGCGGGTGAGCGACCGATTCCTCCGCTAGAGCCATCGGGTCACGGCTCGCAGCCGGCTGAGCCTGGTGGTGCGTCATCTGCGGCCGCGGGGGAGACGTCTAGTCCTCCCGCCGAGCCGAGTACGTCGGGTGCCGGGGCGACGTGGTCGGGGCCGTCTGGAGCGTCCGCGGACTGGGTTCCCGCCGGAGAGCGACCGGTTTCTCCGCTAGAGCCGTTCGGGCATGGCGCGGAGCGCGCCGAGCCGGGTGCGTCGCAGTCCGGCGAGGTGGCTGATCTTGCTGCGGGTGCTTCGACGGATGCGTCCTCGGCCGTGTCGGCGGAGACCTCCGGCGGATCCGCGGACTGGGCGCCCGTGACGGAACGGTCGGGGCGCTCGGCGGAGCCGGCCGGTCACAACGCCGAGCGTCCGGCCGATCACGCCGTGGAGAGCGGCGGTGCGGCGGAGCCTCCGCGCCCGGCGGAGTCGGGCCAGATCGACGGAAGGGGGAGAGTGGAGGACGAGCCTCGCGAGGTCCGCGCCGTCGCCGCGACGATCGATGGTGACCCGCCGCCGGTGACGTTCTCGAAGGAGCCGGACGGCGTCATGGCCGCCCCGGAGCGGCGTGAAGCGCTGGTGGAGGAGTTCATCGGCGAGTTCGTCGGCAGCGGCGCCTGGCAGGCGATGCTGGCCGTGCTCGAAGGGGCGTTCCCCGGGCTGGGGCTGGCGGCGCGGCTGGATCGCGGGGCCGACGGCCTGTGGGAGATCACGGACGTCCTCGACCGGACGGGCGGCACGCGGCTCGGCGTGCCGGTGTGGCTGGACGACGCGGGGATGGTCTTCGACCTCAGCGCGCACCGGTCCCGGGGCGTGCGGACCGTCCGACCCCAGAAGCGGGCGCGGGCGTCGTGGCCGTACGCGGGGGCGTTCGTCATCGACACGCTCGACCCGCTGCGGTACCACCGGGCCGTCGGAGGGCCGATGGCGCCGGGCGCCCGGCCCGGCAGGCCCCGCGAGGGGGCGCTGGCCGCCGCGCCGCCCGGTGAGGACGACGACACCGGCGTGGTGATCGTCGCCGATCTGACCGCGGCGGGGGTCCGCATCTTGGACTCGGCGGCGCTGTGGCGCCACGCGGGACGCATCGTGGCGGCCGCGCTGCACGACCCCGCGCGGCCCGACAGCCGGGCGCGGGCCCGCCGGGCGCTCGGCGCGCTGCGGCGGGTCGTGGTCGTCGACCCCGGCCTCGGGCTCGGGCTGTGCCTGCGCGTCGACGCGTCCCGCACGCCCCGCTGCCTGCTGGCGTTCGGCATCGACCGCACCGGGGCGCAGGCGCCGCGCTTCCTGCGCCCCTGACGTCAGTCCTCCGACAGCAGCCAGCTCAGGTCGCAGCGCCGGTCGTCGGGCAGCTCGCGGATGCGGGCGGCCAGCTCCCACGGCTCGTCGGCGGTGCCCGCCTCGTCGGCGAGCAGGCCGCAGATCAGGGCGCTCGGCGTGCGGACGGCGGTGAACGCGCCCAGGCGGGCGACGCCGCCGCCGCGCAGGTGCGCCAGCTCGGTCAGCAGCGCGGCGAGCGCCGACGGGTCCCCCGCGTCGTGCAGGCCGCGCGCGTCGGCGAACAGCTCCTCGGCCAGCGCATCGGGGCGCCGCCCGGACAGCTGGAACGCGGTGCCGCGGTACGCGCCGTTCCCCGCCGCGGCGTCGCGCCGTTCGCGCAGCCGCACCTTCAGCCCGTGCTCGGCCGCGAGGCGCTCGAACGCCTCCGCCAGCAGGGCCTCCGCCTCGCCCTCCTCGCTGAGCAGCAGGCCGGGGGCGACGCCCTCGTCGCGGGCGAGCCGGTCGAGCATCTCCTGCCGCAGCTCCGCGGTGACCTGCTCCACCGCGTCCAGCGAACGGGCCAGTCCGCGCTGCGCCTCCCGGTCGAGCTCCAGCCCGTCCAGCCGCCCGGACAGCGCGGTCAGCTCCTGGTCGAGCCGGTCCAGCCGGTCCTCGATGGCGCCGAGCCGGTCGAACAGCTCGTGCACCACGCCCGCGTCGGGCTCGGCCGGTGCGGGCGCGGCGGCCGCGGCGTCCGGCGGACGGGCCGCGGCCTCGGCGCGCACCGCGTCCAGCTTCTCGGTCAGCCGCGCGACCTCGCCGTGCAGCAGGCGCAGTTCGGCCTGCGCGCGCGGGAGTCTCTTGTCGAAGGCCAGGTAGAGCTCGCGTCCGGCGATCGCCAGGCAGAGCAGCACCACGGTCAGCGTCGTCATCGGGCTCCTCGGAAGGGGCGGGCGTTCCCGACCCTAACCAGCCGGCGACGCATGGTCACCCGAACAGGCCGCCGAGCAGTTCGCCCAGGGCCTCGCCGATGCCTCCGGCGACCTCCCCGGCCACCTGGCCGGCCACCTCCCCGGCGGCGCCGCGCGCCGCCTCCGCCGCGACATCGGCGGCATATCCGGCGGCGGCCTGTGCGGCGGCGTCCTGCGCGTACGCGGCGGCCGACCCGACCGCGTTGCCCATCGCGTCGAACGCGGCGCCGGCGGCCATACCGCCCGCGACGCCCGCGGCGGCCACTCCTCCGGCGGCGGCGATGCCGCCCCAGTGGGGATGGTGCTTGCCGTGGTAGCGCGGCGGCAGGGGCTGCGGGTGCGGGCCGTGCGGCCCAGGCGGGGGAGCGTAGTGGTTGGGGGCCGGTCCCGGGTGGGGCGGCGGGGGGTACGGGTGGGGGCCGCTCGGGTGACCGCCGGGCACCGGCGCCGGGCCGTGCGCCGGGGGAGGAGTGTGCCCCGGGGGCGGAGTGTGGTGAGCCGGGCCGGTGCCATGGGGCGTCCCATGGGGCGGCGTGTGCCCGGGCATGGGGGAGCCGGGGCCGGGCGCGGGCGGCGGGAACCCCTGCCCCTGCGGACCGGGATTGCCGTAGGCGGCGGCCGCGGCGCCGACGCCGTGCCCGGGCGGGGCGCTGTGCGGGCCGGTGGCGGAGGGCCCTGGGGGCGGCAGCACGCCGTGGTGGCCCGGTTGCGGGGCCGGGGACGGCGGCCCGTAGGAGGAGGGGCCGTGCGCCGGTCCCCGGGCCGCGGCGGCGTCGAGCCACTGCCCGATCTTCACCGTCCAGTCGATCTGAGCGACCTCGTCATGCGGGAACCGGAAGCGTCCGAGGCCGTCCTCGGAGCCGGCACGGCCCGACCGCGGATCGGCGGCCAGCACCACCGCCAGCTCCCGCGGACTCGCCACGAAGCTCAGCCCGACCTCGCCGATCCGCCCCCGGTAGGCGGGCGGCGGCACGAGCCGGATCTGCTGGTAGAAGGGCAGGTGCTGGGCGACGCCGGGCAGCTTGGCCTGTTCGAACGCGACGTTGTCGATCTTGAAGCCGAGGCGGGAGACGGCGGCCAGCACCCACTGCTGGGACTGCAGCGGCTCCACCGAGATGGGGTCCACGTCCCCCGGGTCGGGCTGGCCGACCGCGTCGACCTCGGTGCACAGGCCGATGGTGAAGCCGGGGAGCTCCCGTCCCAGCACGGTGGTGAACGGCAGCTCGTACGGCAGCGGAATCGAGAACGACAGCGTCCGCTCCTGCCCGGGTTCCAGCCGGAAGGCGCGGGTCAGCGCCCCCCGATACACCTCGGGGCCGGCGGTCGGCCGGCCGTAGGCACTGTCCATGCGCGGCATCAGCGCCATGGTGACGTGCCGGATCTCCACCGGGGCGGCGCCGCCGCGCAGGTGCACCTTGCCCGCCACGGCGCCGCCGGGACGGCAGTGCGGCTGGTCCAGGATCGTCTCCACCGAGGGGCCGCTCATGGGACCGCCCGGAGGGCCGCCCAGGGGCCCGCCCGAGGGGCCGCCGGCCCCGTAACCGCCCGGCATCTGCCCATAGGACACTGGCCGATTCCCCTCTCGCGATCGTGGGGCCGCTCCCCGCACCTCTCCGTCGAATTCCACCATGCCATCGGTTCGCGCCGAAAAGCGGAACATTCGGGACGGAAGACAGGCGACCGTCCCCGCGCGGCGATGGTCAGCCGTCGGCGTTCTCCTTGGCGGTCTCCTTGGCGGTGACGGTGACGGGCGCGTACCCGAGGTCCTCCAGCGGTCCGCGGATCTGCGCGGCGTCGCCGACCGCGACGACGGTCAGCGCCTCCGGGGCGACGTGCTCGGTGTAGGCGCGCGTCACATCGTCCGGAGTGGCGGCGCGCACCGCGTCCAGGTAGCGCCTCGGGTAGTCGGGCCCCAGGCCGCCGGCGCAGGCGTCGGCCAGCTCCGCGGCCACCGCCCGTGCCGTCTCGTACTCGGCGGGGGCCCGGTCGGCGAGCGCGCGCACGGACGAGGCGCACTCCTCCTCGCTGACGCCCCGCTCGGCGATGCCGCGCAGCTCGGCGAGCGCGTCCTTCACCGCGTCCGCCGTCACCTCGGTGTGCACGGCGCCCTGGGTGATGAACAGGCCGCAGTAGCGCAGCCGCAGCAGCCCGGCGCGCACGCCGTAGGTGTAGCCCTTCTCCTCGCGCAGCACCGCGTTCAGCCGCGACGTCAGCCCCCCGCCGAGCACGTGCCCGGCCACCGTCAGCAGCGGCCAGTCGGCGTGCGCCCGGGACGGCACGGGGTGCCCGATGCTCAGGTACGTCTGCACGGAGCCGGGGCGGTCGACGATGACGATCCGCGGACCGGCCGTCGGCATGATCGTGTCGGCGGCGGGCAGCGGCTCGCCCGAGGCGCTCCAGCCCTCCAGCGCCGCCGTGAGCGCCGCGTCGGCGTCGACCCCGGACAGGTCCCCGGCGACGACCGCGGTCGCCTCCGCGGGCACTACGGAGCCGTAGAACGCCCGGACGTCGGCGCCGCCGATCGCCTCCACCGTGGCGGGGGTGCCGCCGGTCGGCCGGGACGCGCGCGCCTCGGCGGGGAACATCACCGCCCGCAGCTCCCGCATGGCGCGGCTGCCGGGGTCGGCGTCCTCCTGGGCGATCTCCTCCAGGCGTTCGCGGACGAGCCGCTTGACGTCCGCGTCGGCCAGCGCGGGACGGCGGATCACCGACGACAGCAGTTCCAGGGCCGGGACGAGCCGGGTCACCGGAACGTCCAGGGCGATGCGCAGCGCGGTCAGGTCGGCGGAGGCGAACAGGCTCGCGCCGAGCCGTTCGAACGCGGCGGTCAGCGCGGTGCCGCCTCCCGGCTCGGTGCCCTCCAGCAGCGCGCGCGCCGTGAGCGTGGCGACGCCGTCCGCACCGTCCTTCTCCCGGCCCGCGCCCGCCTGCAGGACGAGGCGGACCGCCGCGAGGCGCCGCCCGGGAAGGTCGCAGCGGAGCGTGGCGGGGCCGTCCGGGACGCGTCCTTCCGCGCCGGCCGGGAACGCCCACGCCGGGACGGGCCCCGGGACGGGGCGCGGCTGCAGCGCGATACCCGTGCCGGCGGCCCCGGCCGTGTTCGCGGCGGACTCGGTCAAGAGGCACCTCCGTACGTCAGGACGGTCCGGGCGCCCGGCGCCAGCCAGCGCCGCGCCATGGCGGTGATCTGGTCGGCGGTGACGGACGCGGCGCGCTCGGGCGCGGTGAACACGCGCGCCGGGTCGCCGAACTGGGTGGCGTTCTGCGACAGCGCGTTGGCGAGCCCCGTCACCGTCTCGGTCTGCTCCAGGAAGCCGCGCTCGGCCTGCGCGGTGGCCCGGGCGGTCTCGTCGGCGTCCGGGCCCTCCTCGGCGAAGCGGGCCAGCTCCTCGTCCAGCACCTCGGCGATCCGGTCGGTGTCCGGGCCGATGGCCTCCACCAGGGCCAGGGAGGGGCCCGACGCCAGCCGCGTCACCCCGGCCCACACCTCCGTGGCGATCTGGTCGCGCCGCACCATCCGGTCGTAGAGGCGCGATCCGGAGCCGCCGCCGAGGATGTCCACGGCGAGCTCGGCAGCCTCGATGTCGTCGCCGCCGTCGGACGGCAGGGTGAACATGGCGAAGTAGGCGGGAGAGGGCACCTCCTCGTCCACCTTCTCGGCCTTGATCTCGGTGAGGGGGCCGAGGTCGCCGGGGCGGGCGGGCGGCGTCTGCGGACCGGCGGGGATGCCGCCGAAGTAGCGCTCCACCGCGGCCAGGGTCGCCTCCGGGTCGACGTCGCCGACGATGGACAGCACCGCGTTCCCGGGCGCGTACCAGGTGGCGAAGAAATCGATGCAGTCCTCCAACCGGGTCGCGTCGAGGTCCTCCATCGACCCGATGGGGGTATGCGCGTACGGGTGGCCTTCGGGGAACGTCAGTCTGCACAGGCGCTCGAAGGCGGTCCCGTAGGGCTGGTTGTCGTAGCGCTGGCGGCGTTCGTTCTTCACCACGTCGCGCTGGTTGTCGAGGTTGGCCTGGGTGAGCGCGGCGGGCAGCGTCCCCATGCGGTCGGCCTCCAGCCACAGCGCCAGTTCCAGGTGGCTGACGGGGACGGTCTCGTAATAATTGGTGCGCTCGAACGACGTGCTGGCGTTGAACGTGGCCCCGGCGCTCTCCAGGAGCGCGGCGTGCTCGCCTTCGGCGACGTTGGCCGACCCCTGGAACATCAGATGCTCGAAGAGGTGCGCCAGGCCGGTGCGTCCGGCGCGTTCGTGCCGCGAGCCCACCCCGTACCAGATGTTCACGGCGGCCAGCGGCACGACGTGGTCCTCGCAGACCACCACGCGCAGGCCATTGCCGAGCGTGTGCTCATGCAGCGGCTGTTCTGCCACGGAGCGCTCCCGTCCGGTCGATGGATCTGTCGTCGGCGACAGCACCGCGCGCGTCGGCGGCACTGGCCAGGGCGGCGGGCTTGATCTGTGTTCACCGTACCGGGTCGCACGCCCCGTGGAGGCGGGTCCGGCCACGGGGGCGCACGCGGCTTCGGACGGGCCGTCGCGACGGCGCCGAGGAGCCGGGAAACCGGGGCGGAAAGGGTGGTGCCGGAGTCGTGCTGGCAGAGCCGCGGCGGGAGGGTCAGGCGGTGCGCTTCGGGTCGGTCCGGCCGGTGCTTCCGTCGGTGCGCTGCGCCGCCGCGGCCGACTCGTGCGCCGCGATCGCCTCGTCCAGGGTGCGGTGCAGGACGAAGATCTTGGTCAGCTGGGTGATGTGGAAGACGCGGCGGACCCGGTCGTTGACGCCCACGAACGCCATCGAGCCGTCCCGGCCGCGCAGCCGGTGGTAGATGCCGACCAGCACGCCGAGGCCGGTGGAGTCCAGGAAGGTGACCTCGCCGAGATCGATGATCAGGTGCAGGCGGCCCTCGTCGATGATGTCGAGCAGCGTCTCGCGCAGCCGGGGGCTGGTGAAGACGTCGATCTCCCCGCGGATCGTGACGATGGTGAGGTCCTTCTCGACCCGGTGGTCGACGGAGAATTGCACCGCGTTCTCCCTGTCAGCTGTGAGATGGGCCCTATACCCCGCGCGCACGCGGGTATCCCAGGCGCCCACCGCGCCGAACTGCCGCGGGCTCGGGGCCGGGCGGCCGGTCCGGTGCGGCTCAGGGACGGCGGAACAACGCCCAGACGACCTTGCCCCCGGGCAGGGCCCGCCACCCCCATCGGTCGCTGAACGATTCGACGATGTGGAGACCTCGGCCGGTCTCGGCGATGAAGTCCGGCTCCTTGCGGCGGGGGGCTGCGGGACTGGCGTCCATGATTCCACACAGCAGCCAGGAGCCCTGGTAAAGCAGCCGCAGCCGGATGTCCATGGGGGCGGACCCCAGCGGGTCGAGCGAGGGGCGGTAAGCCGCTCCGTGGGGGCGGTAAGCCGCTCCGTGGCAGGCGCTTTCAGGAGCGGCCGCGCCATACCCCTCTGTATAGGGGGACGAGTCTGTATAGGGGGACGGGCGGTACGCCATGGCGTCGCGGCATCCGGTGACGTCGCGATAACCGGCCGTGCCCGGGAAGGTCGGCGTGCCGCGATAAGCGGTGGGGCCCGGCTGGGCCGACCCGTGGGAAGCGGCGCCGCCGCTGTGCCGCAACGCGTTGGTGACCAGTTCCGAGACCACGAGACCTACGTCGTCGCAGAGAGACGCCATCCCCCATTCGTCGAGGTGGCAGAGGGCGAAATGGCGCGCCTCGGTGACGGACTCCGGTTCGGGGAGGACGGTGAAAGAGAGCGCACGGCCCGTGGGGGAGACCAGCACGCGCAGGGCTTCGTCCAGGTACGGGGGCAGGTCCAAGGATTCGGGGACGGGCGTCGACTGCACGGCATCGTCCTGTGTGCCCGCCGACTCCACGAGGGGGGCGGTTCCCCATCGTGTGTCGTCGTGCGCGTGGCGTGACGTCATTCCCCGGACCCCGCAGAGTGATCTCGTTGTGCAGCCGTGGCTCGGAAGTCTCGTGCGTTATCCTGCGCATCGTAGCGTGCTAATGCAAGGCCCAATGCACGTGCATCTGAACGGGCGAGCTCGACGAGACGCCGCCACGCGGCGGGATTGGGAGGTAGCGGCAGGACACTGACCCCAGTGGCACACTAAGTTCATTTTCCGGCTCTGCCGGAAACGCTGTCCGCCATGTAGCCGGGAGGTTGGGCGTGACTCCAGAGACGCCGGGTGCCGGATCCACGGTGCGCCGGATCCTGCTCGGCTCACAGCTGCGTCGCCTGCGCGAGGCGAAGGGCGTGAGCCGCCAGGAGGCCGGCTATGTCATCCGCGCGTCCGAGTCCAAGATCAGCCGACTGGAGCTCGGGCGGGTCAGCTTCAAAGAGCGCGACGTGGAAGACCTGCTCACGCTGTACGGCGTCACCGACCCCACCGAGCGGGAGGCGCTGGTGCAGCTTGCGCGGGAGGCCAACACCCCGGGATGGTGGCACCGCTACAACGACGTGCTCCCCAGCTGGTTCCAGACCTACGTGGGCCTGGAGGAGTCGGCGACCCTGATCCGGACCTACGAGCTGCAGTTCGTCCCCGGGCTGCTGCAGACGGAGGGGTACGCGCGGGCGGTCATCCGCCAAGGCAACGCCGGCGCCCCCGAGCACGAGATCGACCAGCGCGTCGAACTGCGGATGCAGCGCCAGGAACGCCTCACCGGCCCCAACGCGCCACGGCTGTGGGCGGTGCTGGACGAGGCGGCGCTGCGCCGGCCCATCGGCGGGCCCGAGGTGATGCGGGGCCAGTTCGAGCATCTCATCGAGATGTCGAAGCTGCCCAACGTCACCATCCAGATCATGCCGTTCCGGTTCGGCGGGCACGCCGCCGAGGGCGGGGCCTTCACCATCCTGCGCTTCCCCGAGCAGGACCTGCCGGACGTGGTTTACGTGGAGAACCTCACCGGCGCGATGTATCTGGACAAGCGCGACGACGTCGACACGTATCTGCAGGCCATGGAACGCCTGTGTGTCGACAGTGCGACCCCGGAACGCACCGTCGAGCTACTCGGTGACCTTCTCAGAGAGACATGATGCTCCAGACCGACAACGGCAAGAGTTCATCGACCACTTCCTGCGTCCCCGCCGCGTACAACGGCATGTCCGCCGCCAAGCTCCACGGAGCGCGGTGGCAGAAGGCACGGCGGAGCAACTCGCAGGGCAACTGCGTGGAGATCGCGGAACTTCCCGGCGGGCGGGTGGCCATGCGCAACTCCCGCCATCCGGAGGGGCCCGCGCTCATCTACACGCGTCCTGAGATCGAGGCGCTGATCCTCGGCGCCAAGGAGGGCGAGTTCGACCATCTGATCGCCGCCCGGAACTGAACGCCCGCGACCCGCTCGCGGACCCGCACGGGGGCAGCTGCAAGATCACGTCCTCCCCGCTGACGTGATCTTGCAGCTGTCTCACGGGGCCCGTCGTACGGTCGACTCGGCGACGCCGAACCTCACCCGCAGTTCCCGTACGGGGCGGCCGTGGAGCCGCTTCCGAAACGCACGCACACGCCCGGTGCCGACACGTACACGGGCCCCGCATACCAGGCGTACGACCCGCTGTCGGTCACCTGCCCGCCGCCCTTCCGCTGGATCCACACCGACGCCGGGGAACGCGTGCCCACGTTGCGCGTCTTCATCATGACGGCGCAGTTGTACCCCGAACTGTTGTAGAGCAGGTACGCCGTTCCCCCTGGGACGGCGAGCGAGCGCTGCACGTAGTAGCCCCCGCCGTGCGGCCCGGAGTTGCAGACCTGCTGCGGGGTGTACTTGTTGGGCGGCTCCTTGGTCCTGCCCGGCCCGCTCTGGCCGCCGCCGGTGGGCTCCCCGCCGCCGGGACGTGTCTGTCCTCCTCGCCTGTCGCCGGTTCGGCCGTTCCGCCCGTCCGCCGCCTTGCGCTGCGGCGACCTCGACGCGGCGCCGGAACGTCGGCCGGAGGCATCGGTGCCGTTGCCGAAACCCGCGGCGTCATTCGGGGACGACGGCCCTCCCTGCTGACCGACGGCGGCTGCCTGTTCCTTGCCGGGATCGTCGCCGCCTGCGCGGGTCGCCGCCCACACCGAGCCCCCTCCCACCACGGCGGCGACCGCGGCGGCCGCGGCCAGGGGAGCCAGGCGCCTCGCCTTCGACGGCTTCAGCGCACCCCCGCCCGGCGGCGAAGGCGGGGCCGCGAAAGGCAGCGGATGCGGCGTCGTTTGAGGAGTCGCCTGCGGAGCCGTTTGAGGAGTCGTTTGAGGAGTCGTCTGAGGCTGGGTCTGCGGGTTGGTCTCGGGCGACGTGTTCTCCCTGAGCGGACCGTCCTGCGGTACCCACGGCGCGGGAGGCGGCGCGGCGGGCGTCGCGGCCGCAGGCGCGGCGGCCGGGGCCCCGGACGCGGCCGCCCCCACGAGGCGCTCTTGAGCCTGCCGGGCCGTCGGCCGCTGCCGCGGGTCCTTGGCCAGGCAGTCGGCGACCACCTCCCGCAACGGGCTCGGCAACGCCCCCAGGTCCGGCTCGCCGGTGAGGATCCGGTGCATCACCGCCGCCATCTCGTCGTTGCCGAAGGCGGGACGGCCGTTGGCGGCGAACACCATCGTGCTGCCCCAGGCGAACATGTCCGAGGCCGGGCCCACCTCGGCCCCGGTGAAGTGCTCCGGCGACATGTAGGCGGGGGTGCCGACGTTCTGCGTCTCGCCCGCCGCGTCCAGCGCGCGGGCCACCCCGAAGTCGATCACGCGGGGCCCGTCCGGGCCCATCATGACGTTGTGCGGCTTGAAGTCGCGGTGGACGATGCCGGCCTGGTGGATGGCGATGAGCGCGGTCAGCGTGCCGACGGCCAGCCGCTCCAGCGCGCCCCCGGTGCGCGGGCCCTCCTTCTGGACCAGGCGGAACAGGGACCGTCCCGGCACGTACTCGCTGACGATGTACGGCCGGTCGCCGTCGACGTCGGCGTCCAGGACCTGCGCGGTGCAGAACCGCGCGACCCGCTTGGCCACCTCCAGCTCCCGGACGAACCGGGCCCGCGCCGCCTCGTCCACGGCCTGGCCCGCGTGCAGCAGCTTGACGGCGACGGGATCGGTGCCGCCGACCCGGCGGCCGAGGAAGACCGAGCCCTGCCCGCCCTCGCCGAGCCGCCCGACGATCTCGTACGCGCCCAGCCGGGTCGGATCGCCCGGGCGCAGCGGCCGGGCATCCGGCATCGTCTGGTCCGTCACACCACTCTCTCTCCGTCGCATCGGACACGTGCCTAGTCAGACTATGTGTCGAGCGCGGCATGCGGTGCCGAAGGCGGAGATATCACCGTGCGGCCCGGTATGACGTGCATGCGCCGCTACGGGGCGCGCCCGCCGTCGGGCGGGCCGGGCGGCGCGGGCCCGTCTCCGTGGCGAGCGTCCCCCCCGTGAATGCACGAGCCTCCGAGACGGTGCTCGCGCACCGCCGCGGAGGCTCCAGTCCGGTTCGCGTCAGGCGGTTTCGGTCGTCGGCTCGGACCGCCGGCGCTCCGCCCGGCGCTCCACGCCCGGCGGCGCCTCCTTCTCGTGATGCCGTTCGAGCCGCGCCGCGACCGCGAGCGCGCGTAGCGAGGTCGACTTGATGTGCTTTCGGGAGCGGTTCGGGCGCGGCCTGGGAATGCTGCTGTGCACGATGACCTCCTAGAACACGCGCAGTGACAAGGTGCTACCCGACAAATCGGATCTTGCACGCGTCACAGTGCAACTCCAAGGTCATCCGAACTATTCCGAGTCTCCGCTCATTTTTTGCCCGAGCGGTCGTCGACGGGAGAGACGTACCCAGCCTTCTCCTCCGGCGGCGGGGTGCGGCTTCGGGGCGTCCGTGCTGATGGCCGGCGTGTACCTGCTCCCGACGACCGTGCTGATGCTCCTCGTCTCTCCGCTGGCGGGCGGGCTCGTGCGCACGACGTCCGCGGCGACCATGGTGGCGGCCGGCTCGGTCGCCGCGGCGATCCTCGCGTCCGAGACGGTCGGCGGCACCGGCGTCCCTACGGGGCACGCCTACCAGACCAGCTTCGCCATCTCGGCGGTCGCGGGGGGACTGGCCGCGCTCTCCGCCGCCTGGTTCGGCTGGAGGAACCGGTCGCGAGCGGCGTCTCCCTCGGCCGCCTGATCCGGCCCCGGCCGGCCTTCGGCGATCGCCGGGCCGCCCGCGCCGGTCTCAGCCCGCGCGGCGCCCCCTTCGAGTGCCGTACGGGCTGTGCCGTCCGGTCTTCGCTGGTCGGCCGTTGACGACGCAGGCCGTGGGTTCGTCCGCCCTCCGAGTGTTCGCGATGTCGTAGGTCACATATAGCCGCCGGTTCGTCTTGTCGGCCCTGTCCTGCCGTACAGATTGATGAGGCCCAGGAAAGATGTCGATCTCACACTGAAATCGGATGACATCTCGCGCGCGGCCTAGAAGACTCGGATATCCGCGATCAAGTGAAGAGAGGCGGAAATGGCGGCGAGGCGGTTCAGGCGGCTGGGACGGCTGGCGAGCGCGGGAGCCGCGGCCCTGGCCCTCCTGGCCGCGCTCGTGCCGGGGCCCGCGCAGGCCCGCACCGCGCCGCTCGCGCCTTCCGCGGCCCCCGCGGGCCTGGACGCGGCCAAGCTGCGGGCCACGCTGGACGCCACGCACGCCGCCGGGATGCCCGGGCTGTACTCGTCGGTCCGGGACGGCGACCGCACGTGGAAGGGCGCGTCCGGGGTGGCGGACGTGCGCACCGGCCGGCCCGTCCGTCCGGACATGGAGCACCGGGTCGGCAGCATCACCAAGACGTTCGTCGCCGCGGCCGTTCTGCAACAAGTGGAGCGGGGCCGCATCCGGCTGGACGCCCCTATCGGCGATTACTTGCCCGGTGACGTGTCGGGTGAGCGCGGCAGGCGGATAACGGTGCGGATGCTGCTCAACCACACCAGCGGCATCGCCGACTACATCGCCTCGGCGTTTCCGTCACTGCAGGAACCGTCCGCCGACAGCCTGGACGAATACCGGCTCCGCAAGCTGAAGCCCCGACGGCTCATCGAATGGGGGCTGGAGGCGCCGCCCACCGGCGACCCGGGAGCCCAGTGGTCGTACTCCAACACCAACTACATCGTCCTGGGACGCCTTCTGGAGAAGGTGACCGGGACGAAGGCGGAGACGTACATCACCCGCGAGGTGATCCGCCGGGCGGGCCTCAAGCACACCTACTTCCCCGACGGCCCGGCGCTCCGCGGCGCCCACTCGCGCATGTACGAGGCGCTGTACGGGTTCATCCCGACGCCGCGCGACTACAGCTTCTACGACATGTCCTGGGCGGGCACGGCCGGCGCTCTGGTGTCCACCATGGACGACCTCAACGCCTTCTACCGCGCCCTGTTCACCGGCAAGATCATCGGACCGGCCGCGCTGGAGGAGATGCGCCGCACCGTCCCCGTCCGGGACGCCGACGGCAACGTCGTGATGTCCTACGGCCTCGGGCTCTACGCGCTGGACCTGCCGTGCGGCACGTTCTGGGGCCACGACGGCGCGGTGTGGGGCGCCGGGACGCAGGTGCTGAGCAGCGAAGGCGGCGGCCGCCAGGTCGCGTTCGGCTTCAACCTGACCAAGTACCAGGAGCTGAACGGCGAAGGCCGCCCGATCCCGCACCCGATCGACAACGCCCTGGCCGCGCACGCGGTCGAGGCGCTGTGCGGCGCGCAGGAGCCGACGGCCACCGCCCAGATGGCGCAGCGGCCCGTGCGGGTGACGCCCCTGCAGCTGCAGGCGCCCCGCCCCTGAGCCAAGGCACGCCCCCGGGCCTGAGCCAGGCAGGCCCGTTGTCGGGAAGGCCCTGCGTCAGGAGGGCGGCTCGTACGCCTCAGGGTCGTGCGCCAGCACGGAGCGGCCCCCGTCGACGGGAATGGTCGCGCCGTTGATGAAGCTGGCCTCGTCCGACAGCAGGTGGACGATCGTGGCGGCGACCTCTTCGGCGCGGGCGACGCGTCCGAGGGGGTGCAGGCGCGCCATCTCCGCTTCGATGTGCGCCGCCCCCTCGGGACCCTGCCGGGCGAGGAACTCGTCGTAGCGTTCGGTGCGCACCGAGCCCGGCGCCACGGCGTTCACGCGGATGCCGCGCGGGCCGTACTCGACGGCGAGCGCGCGCGTCAGTCCTTCGATCGCCGCCTTGGCGGTCACGTACGGCGTGCATCCCGGCACCGCCTGACGGGCCTGGTGCGAGGTGACGTTGACGATGGCGCCGCCCGTCCCGGCCGCAAGGAAACGCCGTACGGCCGTGGCGCATCCGGTCAGGGGCGCGCCCACGTTGACGGCGATGAGGTCCATGACCTCCCGGGGGGACGCGGAGTGCAGTGAGGCGTCCCGGAAGACGGCGGCGTTGTTGACCCAGCCGGCGAGCCTGCCCGCCTTCTCGGCCAGGTCCGCGGCGCGCGCGGCCACGGCCTCGTCCCCGGCGTCGCCCGTCACCGCGTGCACGCGCGCCGCGGCGGGATGGCGCCGCGTCCAGTCCAGCGCCGTCTCGTCCAGTTCGATCGCGACCACGTGGGCGCCGTCGGCCAGCAGCCGCTCCACCACGGCCCGGCCGATGCCGCGGCCGCCTCCCGTCACGACGTAGGAATCCGCCATGCGGTCACTTTAATGAACTATTCCGGTCACTTTAAAGTGACGCGGGGTCGGTGTTGCCGCCGCACAGGACGACGGCGACCCGCTCGCCGGGGGCGGGCCGGTAGGCGCCGGTGCGCACCGCGGCGACGGCCGTGGCGGCGGCGTGCTCGACGAGCAGCCGGTACCGCTCCCACAGCCACCGCCGCGCCGCCGTGATCGCCTCGTCCGGCACCAGGACGGACCGCACCCCGGTGCGCACCGCGACGTCGAAGGCGATCTGTCCGAGCCGGGTGGCGCCGAGCGCGTCGGCCGCGACGCCGGACACCTCCACGTCGACGGGCGCGCCGGCCCGCAGGGCCCGGTGCAGCGTCGGAATGCCCTCGGGTTCCGCGCCCACGACGCGGACGCGCCCTTCGACGGCGGCGGCGATGCCCGCCATCAGCCCGCCGCCGCCGACGGCCGCCACGATCGTGTCGACCTCTCCCGAGGTCTGTTCGAGCAGTTCGAGTCCGAGCGTGCCCTGGCCGGCGCAGATCTCGGGCTGGTCGTAGGCGTGGCAGAACAGCGCCCCCGTGTCGGCGCAGCGCTTGGCGGCGGCCTCGTACGCGTCCGCGTATTTGGCGCCGACCTGCACGACCTCGGCGCCGAGCGCGCGCAGCCCGGCCACCTTGACCGCCGGGGCGGTCTCGGGCACGTAGATCTCCGCCGCGACGCCCAGCTCGGCGGCGGCGTACGCCACGGCGAGCCCGGCGTTGCCCCCGGACGCCGCGACCACGCCCGCGTCGGGCAGCGCCCCGGCCTCGGCCGCCGACAGCAGGCGGTTGAACGCTCCGCGCGCCTTGAAGGAGCCGGTGTGCTGGATCTGCTCCAGCTTCAGCCACGTGCGGGCGCCGTCGGCGAAGGGCCGCGTCTCCAGCACCGGCGTCCTGCGGATCCGACCGGAGATGCGCGCCGCGGCGGCCCGCACGTCGGAGGCATCGATCACTTGGCGACCTCTCCTACGAGACGATGCTCGGCCGGCACCACGGTACGCCTACCGGACCGGCTCGAAGGAGGCGGGCAGAGCGCGCGGACCGTTCCGCGGGCGCCGCCCCCGGTGGCCTGCCGAAATGCGGCGGTTTACTGGACGATTTGTCAATGAGTTGCTAACGACGGCTCCGGGCGTGTGGCGCCAGCTCATACACCTGCGGGGACTGCGGAGCGACAGTCGTCACCGAACGCTGTCCAACGCCGCCGGGCCCTGTCGAGTGGGGGCCGAGGGGGCCGGCGGCCACCACCCCTGGAGTGGCGATGAGACTTCGTGCTGGTGTGGCGTCGGCCGTGCTCGGTGCGGCGCTGACGATTCCGGTGGCGACCGCGCAGCAGGCGTCCGCGGCTCCCTCGCTGTGCACCGCTTCGGAGGGCGACATCTACGCCGCCGCCCCGGCTCAGGTCGACGGCGCCCCTGGCGATCTGCTGGCCTGTCGCGAGGTGAAGCTCCCCGGCGTGAGCGGCGTCTTCCTGAAGGCGTGGAAAGTGCGCTACGTGTCGACCAATGTCAAAGGCGCCAAGACGGTCGCGACCGGATTCGTGGCGGTGCCGCAGACCGCGTGGACCAAAGGCGGGTCACGTCCCGTCGTCGCCTTCCACCCGGGCACGGCGGGCCTCGGCCCCCAGTGCGCGTTCTCCAAGCAGATGACCGGGGCCTACGTCGACCACTACGAGGCGCCCAACATCGCCGAATTCCTCAAGGCCGGTTTCGCCGTGGCCGCGACCGACGGACAGGGCTACATCGACGGCCGGGTCCACACGTACATGGTGGGACGAGAGGCGGGCCAAGCCGTCCTCGACATCGCGCGCACGTCCCGGCAGATCCCCGGCGGCTCCCTGCGGCCTGACGGCAAGGTCGGCATCGCCGGATACTCCGAAGGCGGCCAGGCCGCCCTGTGGGCCGCGCAGCTCGCCGCCTCCTACGCGCCCGAGCTGGACGTGGCGGGCGCCGCGGCCGGGGGCGTTCCCGGCGATCTGAAGGTGACGGCCGCGGGCCTCAACGGCGGCCTGTTCGCCGGGTTCGCCGCGGACGCGCTGATCGGGCACAACGCCGCCTACCCGGACATGCCGTTCGACGAGCTCTTGAACGACGTGGGCCGCAAGGCGGTGGCGGACGCGAAGAAGCTCTGCCTGTACGGGACGCTGGGACGGTTCCTCGGCGCCCGCGTGGAGAACTTCACCAAGGACAAGCTGACCCTCGACCAGATCTGGCAGCTGCGCGGCCCGGACGGCACCTGGGGCGAGCTCGCCGACCGCAGCAGGCTCGGCGTGGACATCGGCACGCCCGCGTCGAACGCCCGGTACAAGATCGGCTTCCCGGTGTTCCAGTACCGCGGACTCCTGGAGGAGATCATCCCGACCGAGACCGAGGACGCGACCCGCGCCGCCTACTGCGCGGCGGGCATCACCACAACGTGGAAGGCCACGTACGTGGGTGAGCACCTGACCACCGACTGGCTCGCCGCCGGGGACGTCACCCGCTTCCTGGCGGACCGCTTCGAGGGCAAGCCCGCCACCGGCAACTGCTGACCCGTCGCGCCCTCAGGAGCGCGGCGCCGACGACGAGGCGCGGCCGCTGGTCCGCCGGCGCGCGGTCCGGGCGGGGAAGCGAACCGGCCGCCCGGACCGCGGGTCGCCTCCGTCCGGTGACCCGGGCGCCCGCCGCAAGCGACATAGTGGGGGCATGCAGTCTGCGTTTCGTCGTCCTGGGCTCGTCTGCAAAGACCACGTGCTGGAAGTGCCGCTGGACCACGCCGACCCGGCCGGACCCGCCATCGAGGTCTACGCGCGGGAAGTGGTGGCGCCGGGCAAGGAGGACAGCGACCTGCCGTGGCTGCTGTTCCTCCAAGGCGGGCCGGGCCACAAGGCGATCCGGCCCGGTGCGGACCCGGGGGCGTGGCTGGACCGCGCCCTGCGCGAGTACCGGGTGCTGCTGCTCGACCAGCGCGGCACGGGACGCAGCACTCCCGCCAACCGGCAGACGCTCCCGGCGGACCCGGCCGAGGCTGCCGCGTACCTGCGGCACTTCCGCGCCGACTCCATCGTCCGGGACGCCGAGCTGCTGCGCCGCCGGCTCATCGGAGACCGGCCGTGGAGCGTGCTCGGCCAGAGCTTCGGAGGCTTCTGCGCGGTCACGTACCTGTCGCTGGCGCCGGAGGGCCTGCGCGAGGCGTTCATCACCGGCGGGCTGCCGAGCCTCACGGCCGGACCGGACGAGGTCTACCGCGCCGCCTATCCGCGCGTGCTGGCCGCCAACGAGCGGTACTTCGCGCGCTATCCCGACGATCAGGAGATCGTGCGCCGCATCGTGCGGCATCTGCGCGAGCGCGACGTGCGGCTGCCCGGCGGGGAACGCCTGACGGCCCGCCGGTTCCAGACGCTCGGCATCGGCCTCGGCTCGTCCGTGCAGTTCCACAACCTGCACTACCTGCTGGAAGAGGCGTTCATCGGGCGCGACGAGCTGTCCGACGCCTTCCTGCGCGCGGTGGACGCGGCCGTGTCGTACGCCGCCCGCCCCATCTACGCGCTGCTGCACGAGGCGTGCTACTGCCAAGGGACCGCCTCCCGGTGGTCGGCACACCGGGTACGCGACGAGTTCCCGCAGTTCGCGTTGGACGGCGACGGGCCGGTGCGCTTCGTCGGGGAGATGATCTACCCGTGGTTCTTCGAGGAGGACCCGGCGCTGCGGCCTCTGCGCGAGTGCGCCGAACTGCTCGCCGCATACGAGGACTGGCCGGACCTGTACGACGTGGACCGGCTGGCCGCCAATGCGGTGCCGGTGGCCGCCGCCGTGTACTACGACGACATGTACGTGGACCGCGACCACTCGCTGCAGACCGCCGACCGCATCGCGGGCCTGCGGACGTGGGTGACCAACGAGTACGCCCACAACGGCCTGTCCGCCGACGCGCGCGTCCTGGACCGCCTGATCGCCATGGTGCGCGGCGAGGCGTGACCCCGGCGGAGGCGGCCCGGGCCGGGGCCGCCGTTCCGCTCCCCGCGGGTGTCACCCGGCGGCGGCCGGGCGGTAGTCCAGGACGATGGTGCCGGACGACGCCATGACGGTCGTGCCGGCCAGCGTCCACTTCGACAGCGGGGCCCCGTCGCGGAACATCTTCTTGCCCGAGCCGACCACGACCGGGTGCAGCCACAGCTTCAACTCGTCCAGCAGGCCGTACTCGATGAGCGAGTCGACCAGTCCCATGCTCCCGTAGACCAGGATGTCCTTGTCGTACCGCTTCTTCAGGGCGGCGATCTCCTCGCGGACGTTCTCCCGGATGACGGTCGAGTTGTTCCACTCGGCCTTCTCCAGGGTGGTGGAGACGACGTACTTGGGCAGGGTGTTCATGCGGACGCCGAACTCCCCGGTCTGCTCCTCCATGTTCGGCCACGAGGCGGCGAAGCCCTCGTAGGTGACGCGGCCCAGCAGCAGCGCGTCGCTGGCGAACAGCTGGCCGTGGGCGAACGTGGCGTGCTCGGGGACGAAGTACTCCATCGTCCACTGGTCCGGACGCTCCGCGACGCCGTCCAGCGAGACGTAGCTCAGCGCGACGATGTTGCCCATGTGCTCTCCTCCGTGCGGTTCCGTCGGGTAGGGGTGCTCGGCGCGCGGATGACGACGGCCGCGGCCTGTCCGACATCTCCGCCCCCCGTGGTCCCCGTTGCGTGACGAGACGAGGGTGCCCGGAGGCGTTTACGGGATCTTTACGGTCTGTCTTCGGCTGGTCGGAGCGGTTATCGTGCCGCTCATGCGGTTCGGGGTGCTGGGGCCCGTGGCGGTGTGGACCGACGACGGCTCGCCGGTCGCGGTGCCCGGCCGGAAGGTCCGCGCGCTCCTGGCCGACCTGCTCGTGCACGAGGGCCGCCCGGTGCCCGCCGACCGCCTCATCGACGACCTGTGGGGCGCGCGCCCGCCGGGCAACCCGGCGCTCGCGCTGTCGGCCAAGGTGTCCCAGTTGCGGCGGGTGCTGGAGGACGCCCAGCCCGGCGGCCGGGCCCTGGTCGAGACGCGGCCCGCCGGATACGTCCTGCACATCGGCGCGGACGGCCTGGACGCCGTGCGGTTCACCGACATGCTCGCGCGGGCGCGGCGCACCGACGACCCCGCCGCCCGGGCGGAGCTGCTGCGCGACGCGCTGGCGCTGTGGCGCGGCCCCGCGCTCGCCGACTTCGCCGACGAGCCGTTCGCCCAGCCGACGATCACCAGGCTGGAGGACCTGCGGCTCGCCGCGCTGGAGGACCACGCCGAAGCGCGCCTGGCGCTGGGCGAGCACGCCGCGACGGCCGCCGAGCTGGGCGACCTGGTGGCCGCCCACCCGCTGCGCGAACGGCTGCGCGCCCTGCACATGCGCGCCCTCTACCTGGCGGGGCGGCCGCGCGAGGCGCTGGAGAGCTTCGCGTCGCTGCGCGCGCAGCTGGCAGACGAACTGGGCCTCGACCCGGGCCCGGAACTCGTCGCGCTGCACCGGGCCATCCTGACGCAGGACCCGTCCCTCGGCGGCCCGCCCCGGGGGAACCTGCCCGCCCCCGTCTCCGAGCTGATCGGGCGGGACGCGGCCATCGCGGAGATCGAGGCCCGGCTGCGCGGCGACCGGCTGGTCACGCTGACCGGGCCCGGCGGCGTCGGCAAGACGCGGCTCGCGCTGGCCGTGGCGGACCGGGTCGCGGCCGCGTTCCCCGACGGCGCCTGGCTGGTGGAGCTGGCGGCCTACGAGCCGCCGCCGACCGCCGGCGACCCGCTCGGCCCGCTGACCGACATGGTGATGGCGGCCCTGGACGTCCGCGACCCGCCGGGGCGCGGCACGCCCGTCGAGCGCCTCGTCGCGGCGCTGCGCGCCCGGCGGATGCTGCTCGTCCTGGACAACTGCGAGCACGTCGTCGAGCAGGCCGCCGAGCTGACCGACCGGCTGCTGCGCGGCGTCCCCGGGCTGCGCGTCCTGGCGACCGGCCGGGAACCGCTGGCCGTGGCCGGCGAGGTGGTGTGGAGCGTGCCGCCGCTGCGCGTGCCCGCCCGGGACGCCGACCCGCGGGAGGTGGCGCGGTGCGACGCGGTCCGGCTGTTCGCGGCCCGCGCGGCCGCCGCCGCGCGCGGTTTCGCGCTCGACGAGCGGAACGCCGGGGCCGTCGCCGTGCTGTGCCGGCGGCTGGACGGCATCCCGCTGGCCCTGGAACTGGCGGCGACCCGGGTGCGGGCGCTCGGCGTGGACGGGCTGGTGGCGCGCCTGGACGACCGGTTCCGGCTGCTGGCCGGCGGCCGCCGCGGCGCCCCGCCCCGCCAGCAGACCCTCCTGGCGATGATCGACTGGAGCTGGGACCTGCTGACCGAGCCGGAGCGGGCCGTGCTGCGCCGCCTGTCGGTGCACGCCGACGGATGCACGCCGGAGGCGGCCGAGGCCGTGTGCGGGGGGGGGGGGGGGGGGGTGGGGGGCGGGCCCGGGGGGGGGGGGGGGGGGGTGGGGGGGGGGGCCGCTCGGGTGACCGCCGGGCACCGGCGCCGGGCCGTGCGC
>PVNI01000021.1 GCA_003001795.1 Actinomadura viridilutea
TGATCGCGTTGTAGCCCATCAGCGTGTTGAGCTGCAGCCGCGACCCGGTCATGACGTCCAGCGCCAGCACCACCGCCGTGATCAGCGTGATGAGCGGCCCGCGCTGCCGCGGCGGCCCTGGTCGGCGCCCGACGTGCCGAAATGCGGCCTCCGCTCAGCTCAGAGTTCGGCGAGGAAGGTCAAAGCCACGGCCCACGCTTGTTCAGCCGCCTCGGGGTCGTAGTCGGGCAGGTCAGGGTCGGTGAACAGGTGACCCGCCCCCGGGTAGCGGTAGACCTCGACGTCGGCCCCGGCGCGCCGCATGCGCAGGTACCAGGCGTTCAGCCAGTCGACCGGCTCGTAGGTGTCGGGGTCGGCCACGTGCAGCTGCACGGGGATGTCGGTGGACGCGTCGTCCGCCATGTCCGAGGTGCCGTGCATGAGCAGCAGCCCGCGCGCCTTGTCGTCGGCGAGGGCGAGGTTCTGGGCCAGGGCGGCACCGAGCGAGAATCCCGCGTAGACCAGGCCGTCCTGCGACAGCGGCGCCGCGGCCGACACCGCGCGCTTGAGGAGCTCGTCCCGGCCGATCTCCTCTTTGATCTCGATGCCCGCCTCCGGGGTGTCCACGACCCGACCGTCGTACAGGTCGGGCACGTGCACCTCGTGCCCCGCCGCACGCAGCCGATCCGCCGCCTGGTGGACCGCGGGCCGCAGCCCGTACATCGAGTGCAAGAGCAGAATCCTCGCCATGGCCCCACAGCCTAAGGTCACCCAGCCCCCACAACGCTCCCCCACCGCCCCGCCCGCCCCGACGGCAAGACGCAATCGTCCGCGCCCCCGCTCAGCCGAACACAGCACCGAGGACCACAACTAGGCGTGTTTCGAAGTAGGTGGAGCTATTCGTTGATGGCGGTGATCTCAAGGACGGCCTGGTAGCGGACGGCGAGCTTGATGCAAGGCCCCCATCGGGACACGCCGGCCCAGTCCGGCGGCAGCAAGCACCGCCCCAGATGATGGTCGACAGATCAAACTCAAGGCCCTATGTCCAGTCGCAACGCGGGTCAGACCACCACCCGAGGCGGCACCCGCACATCTTCACAGCCGTAGCGGGTGACCACGGGCCGATGCCGCTTGAGACGGTTGGTACCGCACTCACAGTGTGACGGCCCCGGTAGTCGGCCGGATCGAAGCCGGGTGGACGGCCGCCGCGGCTGCCCCGGCCGCTGCTGGTGTCGGGCCTTTCGGCCTGGACCCGGATCGTGGCGGCTTTCCCGCCCTCAGCGGTGCCTAGATGATCAGAATCGACGGGGTCGGCCCGGGTGCCCGGCCCAGGGAATCACAGGGCCCTAGGATCGGTTGACGCGATTGGCAGGCCGAAGGCACGCGCTCCGGAGGCGTCGAGCACCCAAGAGGTACGAGTCCGTACAAAGGGCAAGATGTCAGGGAAGGCGCGTATCACCGACACCGTGATGGTCACGGCATCGTCCTGCAGCCGAGGCGAGCAGAGGAGAGGCGCAGAACAGTGAGCGACGTGCGTAACGTCATCATCATCGGGTCGGGCCCGGCGGGCTACACGGCCGCGATCTACGCCGCGCGCGGTGATCTGAAGCCGCTGGTGTTCGAGGGTTCGGTGTCGGCGGGTGGTGCGTTGATGAACACCACCGAGGTGGAGAACTTCCCGGGCTTCCCCGACGGGATCATGGGTCCGGACCTGATGGACAACCTGCGCAAGCAGGCCGAGCGGTTCGGCGCCGAACTGATCGCCGACGACGTCACCGAGGTCGACCTGACCGCCGACCCCAAGATCGTCAAGGTGGGGGACGAGGTCTACCGCGCCCGTGCGGTGATCATCGCGACCGGGTCGGGGTACCGCAAGCTGGGCCTGGAAGGCGAGGACCGGCTGTCGGGGCGGGGGGTGTCGTGGTGCGCCACCTGCGACGGCTTCTTCTTCCGGGATCAGGACATCGCCGTGGTCGGCGGCGGGGACACCGCCATGGAAGAGGCGATCTTCCTGACCCGGTTCGCCACGTCGGTGACCGTGATCCACCGGCGGGACCAGCTGCGCGCCAGCAAGATCATGCAGGATCGGGCCTTCGCCAACGACAAGATCCGGTTCCTGTGGAACAGCCAGGTGGTCGAGCTGCTCGGCGAGGACCGGCTGTCGGGCGTACGGGTGCGCAACACCCAGACCGGGGACGAGAGCGTGCTCGACGTGACGGGCCTGTTCATCGCGATCGGCCACGACCCGCGCAGCGAGCTGTTCGCCGGGCAGCTGGACACCGACGCCAACGGATACCTGATCGTGCAGGCTCCGACCACGCGGACCAAGATCCCGGGAGTGTTCGCCGCCGGTGACGTGGTGGACCACATCTACCGCCAGGCCGTCACCGCCGCGGGCAGCGGCTGCGCCGCGGCCATCGACGCCGAACGCTGGCTGCAGGAACACGGCCAGGCCGAGACCGTGCCGCAGGATTCCGCCGAGCTCACCCGCCAGCGCTGAGCGTGCGAGGGCACCCCGCCCGGCCCGAGGAACACGAAGGAGAAGCCATGAAAGCCGTGACCGACGCGGATTTCGACGCCGAGGTCCTCAAGAGTGACAAGCCCGTGCTGGTCGACTTCTGGGCGGAGTGGTGCGCGCCGTGCCGGATGGTGGCTCCCGTCCTGGAGGAGATCGCCGCTGAGCACGGCGACAAGCTGGACATCGTCAAGATGAACATCGACGAGAACCCCAACGTGCCGCGGCAGTACGGCATCGCCAGCATTCCGGCCATGTTCGTCTTCAAGGACGGCCAGCCCGCCCACCAGATCATCGGCGCCAAGCCGAAGGCCGCGCTGCTGCGCGAACTCGCCGACTTCATCTGACCCTCGCCTCCCGCGGCGAGCGCACCATAGATGGCCCCGTCCCCGGTCTCCGGGACGGGGCCATCTGCCTTATCCTCGAACGCCGTACCACCCACAGCCGACGCAGAAGCAGGCGGCACGCCGTCCGGGACGTGCAACCGCAGGACGCACGCATGCGGGGAGGCTCGGCCGGCTCGGGCCCGGAAGGGCTGGAAACATGCACGACGCGGACGAGCCCGCCCTGGCCGAGGAGATCCAGCGCAAGCGTGCCCGGTGCCGCGTCCCCGAGTCCGAGCGGACGATTGTGGCTGGGTGGGCAGGCAGCACAGCATCGGTTCGCCGACGTGGGGCGCAGCCGCCGGCCGTGAACAACACAGGCTCGTCCCGAGGCCTCCTGTAAAGGCGCTCGGCGATGGTCAGGCACGCCTCATGGCGCACGGCGTCAGCGAACAACGAGCCGTGTCCGGAGAGGACGTCCTCGACCATGGCCCGCAGCCGCTCGCGGGCAGCGCGGGCGCGGTCGGGCGCGGCCTGGCCGGCGGTGATGACGGAACCGCCGCACC
This sequence comes from Actinomadura viridilutea, assembly GCA_003001795.1. GTDB lineage: Bacteria > Actinomycetota > Actinomycetes > Streptosporangiales > Streptosporangiaceae > Spirillospora > Spirillospora viridilutea. Next base: position 3,384 of record PVNI01000021.1, read on the forward strand.
GGGCGTCACGATCACACCGCCATGCGCCCCCTTTACAGCGCCTCCTGGAGGCTGTGAACGGGCATGGCCTGTTTCACTGTCGCGACCGTCTCGAAAGCATGAGGGCGCCTCAGGTGGTGAAGGCACCGGCCGGCCTCCTGCACTCTGACCTCCCGACCATCCCTCGAGAGGGAAGCCGCGCGCTCGCGCACCCATGAAGACACCGGCGCGGGCCTGCGGCGGCGCCCTGACCCGACCAACGTTTCATGTGAAACATCTGAAGTCGGCCTTTGAGGCGCACCACGCGCAGGCAACTTCGGTAGATCTTTTCGGAAAGCCGACGGCCTCGCTCTTGATCAGGCCGGCGAGGTCCTTCGAATGCCTAGTACTGCGGCGCTCAGAGGCGCTCAGACGGGCCGGAGGGCGCCTTCCGGGGTCATGGACCCCAGGAGTCTTTCCAGGGCCACCTCGACGTCCTCACGCCACGACAGAGCCGACTTCAGCTCCAGGCGCAGTCTCGGGAAGCGATGGTGCGGCCGGATGGTCTTGAAGCCGACCGCGAGAAGGTAGTCGGCGGGCACCATGCACGCGCCGTCCTCCCCCTTGAGGTCGCCGAACGCCTCGATGGCCTTGACCGAACGCCGCGTGAGGTCCTTGGCGACGCCCTGCACGAGCATCCGGCCCAGGCCGCCCCCGGCGAACTCCGGCAGGATGTGCGCGGTCATCAACAGCACGGCGTCGGCGCTGACGGGACTGGTGGGGAACGCCACGGAACGTGGGACGTACAGCGGCGGCGCGTACATCACGAAACCCGCCGGAACGTCGTCGACATAAACGATTTTTCCGCAGCTGCCCCACTCGAGCAGCGTGGACGAAATCCACGCCTCCTTCTCCAGGGCCGGATCGCCCGTTTCCACGGCGCGGTCCCGGCTCACCGGGTCGAGTTCCCAGAAGACACAGCGGCGGCAGCGACGCGGGAGGTCGTCGAGGTTGTCCAACGTGATGTTGACGAGACGACGCGACACCGAATCGGCACCCCCTGAGGCTCGCTCGGCCGGTCCGCTTCTGTGGCGCGCTTCCGGAACCGGTGAACGAGCGTGTTCGCTGCGGGGCTTGCTATGCGCAGCGCCACTTCGTGGAATTCCCGGCAACGAACCGGGACCCTGAGGCATCGTATCGAACAGCGGGCTTCTTCCCGGCGCGGACGACCGTCGGTGCGTGGGAAGCGAGGCAACGTTGGGCAAAAATGCCGCGGTCATTCGTCGAGGGTGCTGTGATCCGGCTCCTGGTGGGTAGACCGTTCGCTTTATCGATGCCTCGGGTTCATGCGTCCCGCCGCCGCGGGAGGGGCCGTCGGCCCCGCGACCGCGGCTTCCGGCTTCGGCCGGCGGGGGGAGAGAGCCTCCCGGACGGCAATGTCCGGCCGGGACACGGATCTGAGCATCGCCGCTCAGGGGTTCCGCCACGTCGTTCCAAGGCCATGCCGTAGGTTTCAGGGTTATCCGATCACCCTTGGAGGTGCCTCGTGGAACTGCACTCGCGAACAGACGCCTACATCGGTCGCTACGCCGCCCGTGCCGCCGGCATGGTGCCTTCGGAGATCCGGGCTCTGTTCGCGGTGGCCGACCGTCCCGAGGTCGTCTCCCTCGCCGGCGGCATGCCCTACGTCTCGGCGCTGCCGCTGGACCGGATCGGCGAGATGATCGGCGAACTGGTCGCCCGCAATGGTGCGCAGGTGCTCCAGTACGCCTCGGCGCAGGGCGATCCCGTCCTTCGCGAGCAGATCTGCGAGGTCATGGAGCTCGAGGGCATTCGCGCCAACCCCGACGACGTGGTGGTCACGGTCGGCGCCCAGCAGGCCCTCGACCTCGTCACGAAGATCTTCGTGGACCCGGGTGACGTGGTGCTGGCCGAGGCGCCCTCCTACGTGGGGGCGCTGGGCACGTTCGCCGCGTATCAGGCCGAGGTCGTCCATGTTCCGCTCGACGACGGCGGACTGATCCCGGCCGCGCTGCGGGAGACCCTGGAACGCCTGCGCCGGGACGGCCGCCGGGTCAAGTTCCTCTACACGGTGCCCACCTTCCAGAACCCCGCCGGGGTCACGCTCACCGCTCCGCGACGCGCGCAGATTCTGGAGATCTGCGCCGAGTACGACGTGCTCGTCCTGGAAGACAACCCTTATGGCCTGCTGGGCTTCGACGGCGAGCCGATGAGGGCGCTGCGCGCCTACGACAGCGAACGGGTCATCTACCTCGGTTCGTTCTCCAAGACGATCGCGTCTGGACTGCGGGTGGGGTGGGCGCTGGCTCCTCACTCGGTGCGGGCCAAGCTGGTGCTGGCCGCCGAATCCGCCGTGCTCTGCCACGCCAACCTCTCGCAGCTCGCCGTGCGGGAGTACCTGGCGACCCAGCCGTGGCGCGAGCAGATCAAGGACTTCCGGGTCATGTACCGGGAGCGCCGCGACGCCATGCTCGACGCCCTGGAGACCCTGATGCCGAAGGGCTGCACCTGGACGCGTCCATCGGGCGGCTTCTTCGTCTGGCTCACCGTGCCGGAGGGTCTGGACACCAAGGCGATGGCCCCGCGCGCCATCGCGGAACGCGTCGCGTACGTCCCGGGCACGGGCTTCTACTCGAACGGAGACGGCCGACGCCACATGAGGCTGTCGTACTGCTACCCCGAGCCCCACCGGATCCGCGAGGGCGTCCGGAGGCTCGCCGGAGTGGTGGAGGAGGAGATCCGCCTGCGGGACACTTTCGGAGGAGTGAGGCGTGACGACAGGGCGCCCGGCGGGGTCGACACCCCGGGTCCCGGTCTCGTCTGACGGAACTCGTCGGGAACGCCGGCTCCGCACGCTGGGGCCGGCGTTTTCCGTTCAACGTGAAAGGCAGTGGTGTGGAACTCGGACACGTCGTCGTCCTCGCCGGTGGCCTGTCGTACGAGCGCGAGGTGTCCCTGCGCTCCGGTCGGCGGGTCGCGGACGCGCTGCGCGCCCTCGACATCCCTGTCGAACTGCGAGACACCGACGCGACACTGCTGGACGCGCTGGCCACCGATCCCCCGGACGTGGTGTTCCCCGTCCTGCACGGGGCGTCCGGAGAGGACGGCTCGATCCGAGACGTGTTGGAGCTGGTGGGCGTCCCATATGTGGGCGCCCGCCCTGACGCCTGCCGGGTCGCTTGGGACAAGCCCACCGCCAAGGCGGTCGTCGCCCGGGCGGGCCTGTCCACCCCGGAATCCGTCGCCCTGCCGAAGGAGATCTTCCACGATCTGGGCGCCGCCTCGGTCCTCGACCGGATCGTCGAACACCTCGGGCTTCCTCTCATGGTGAAGCCCACCCGCGGAGGATCGGCCCTCGGCGCCTCCGTCGTCCGCGACGCCGAGCAGCTCCCGGCCGCCATGGTGGGCTGCTTCGCCTACGGGGACACGGCTCTCATCGAACGCTATGTGGAGGGCACGGAGGTAGCGGTCAGCGTGATCGAGCGCGGCGGCGAACCGTATCCGCTGCCCGCGGTAGAAATCGTCGCCGCCGGAGGGCGATACGACTACACCGCACGCTACGACGCCGGCGATACCGAGTTCGTGATCCCGGCCCGCCTGTCCCCAGAGGCCGCCGAACGGGTCACCGCCGCCGCGCTCACCGCCCACCGCGCCCTAGGGCTGCGCGACCTCTCCCGTACCGACCTGATCGTCACCCCTTCCGGCGAGGTCCACTTCCTCGAGGTCAACGTCGCCCCCGGCATGACCGAGACGAGCCTTCTGCCCCGCGCCATCGCCGCTGCCGGTTTGGAGCTCTCCCACATCTGCCGCGACCTTCTGATCCAACGTTTCACGTGAAACATCGCGCCTGCCGAACACCCACCCCTCGGTGAGGGACCTGGCCGGCACGGGCACTTGACTGCCACTGGTCGCCGCCACGGCGCGGCTGGCCGCTGCCGTGTTTCGAGCCAGAGTGTGTTTCGAAGTGCGGTGAGCGTCGGCGTGTTGTGAGTCGAACGCAACGAGGTCTCCGGTAGACGGGCTTGTCCACAAGAACCACCCTGAACCGGAGACCTCATGGCCACTCCAGCCGCGACCAGGCGGTTCGACCCGACCGACGCGCACTAAGCGGTCCTGGAGCCGCTGCTGCCGTCGCCCGGCGGCCGGGCCGACCATCCACGTGGACCAAACGACAGCTCATCGACAGGATCCGGCGACGGGCGCGCACCGGCGCTGTGGCGTGACGTGCCCGCCTGCTACGAATCCTGGCAGGCGGTCTACGGGCTGTTCGGCCGCCGGCAGCGTGAAGGCGTCCGGGCGCATCCCGGTCGCCTCGCAGGGCCCGGGCCGACGCGGCCGGGATGATCAGGCCAGCAGGTAAGCGTCGACTCCACATCATGCACTGCCCAACCGGAACGCCACCGGGGCCAAGCGGCACGGTGCGCGGCAGCGCGAGCCGGCCGGCTGCATGCTCGCCGAGCCGGTCGACCACGCGCTGGGCCGCTACCGCGGTGGGTTGTCGACCACGGCGCATCTGCCCCCTACGAGCAGGGGGCAGATGCCGTTGTCGGGTGGTGGTGACCGCCGGCCAACGAGGGGATGCCCTGCGATTCAAGGCAGTGATGGTCGGCATCAGGGTCGCCCGCCTCAGACCGGGGCGTTCCCGGACCCGGCCCGATACGGGTGCGGGCCGATGCGGCCTCTTCCTCCCGGGTGATCCGTGCCCACCTGCGCCAGCGCGGCATCTCGCCGCCACGATCCCGGTCCCGGCCGACCAGGCCCGGCACCGGCGGCGGGGCGGCCGCGGAGCTGGAGGGAGTGTCGATGATCGGCTCTGGCGTTGTGGTCGCTGGGACATCGCAATTCGCGCCGTAGGTGCGGTTGACGCGACCCCCTAAGGCGCGTCTCTCAAAGCTGGCGCGCGCAACGAATCATGATCGCCGTGCGACGCTCCACCGTTTCCCAGGGGTGTGCGTTCGCTGCCCTCCATGCTGATGCCCCAGCGCTTCCATGAGCACCTGAGCCGGAAACGTGACGGCGACTGCGAGCACGACTGACATTCCTCCAAAGCGCATGAGCGACCTGTCGCGCAACGTGGACGCCAGCAGCTGCGTCGCATGCGCGCATGCCGACATCCAGTCGGCCGGCGTCGCAGGGGGTCCGTAGTTGCCGCGGCTGGTGATCCACTGGAGTCGACCTCCTAAAAGATGCCCTGCGGCTCCGAACCGGCTCAGGCCGCTATGAGCCGTCTCCCCCACCGCAGGCCGCTCATCTTCTCCCGGACCGAGTCGGGGCTGGGGCGCGTCAATCCCCCACTGACCGACGGCCGCCGGCGGGCACGGCATCTTCGGTCCTGCTTCTGCTGCCAACCGACGGCCCTGTCCACTCCCGCCACTGCCCCCGTTCGCCTACCCGCTGCGGCCCGAGCACCCGCTCCCACGTCACCGCCTCATCGAGCGGAGGCCGCGGCTGCCGGGCGGACTCGCCTCGGCGAGACACGGCGAGCTGGCGGGCCGCTCGCCATCGCGGTGCTCACCAAGCGCTGCGGTGGAACACAGGCCCTGCCACTATGGCGCCGCGCCCCCGACCAACGCTCGCACCTCCATCAATGAAACAGCGGCTTCGCCAGTGCTGAGAGAAGAACGCGCATTAGGCGTCGCCGGAATGGCTGGTGCACAACTGTCCGGGGTCGCGGGCGGAGGTTTCACGTGAAACCTTGGCAGCCTCAGCGCACGGCTGATCGTGGACTCATGAGTCGCTCAGTCGGAGCTCGTACTCAAGACCGGGTGATTCGACCGGTGGTGTGGAGGGCGAGAGCTCCGCCAGTTGCGCCCAGCCGAGCCGCCGTCGCTCGGGTCATGTGAAGCACAGCGAAAGCGCCCCCAGCCGGCTGCAAAGCGTCAAGTACAGGTCGGTGCCGCCGGAGATGGAAGCCCAACGACGTACGTGGCCTCGCAAGGCGCGTGTCTGGCAGACGCCACCATGTGCCTCTGCCGTCAACAGATCACGTAGCCGTTAAGCCGTCAGCACCGTCATCGCAACGGTCGGCTGTCTTCGCTCATGGCCCCGCGGAGCCCGCCCGGCTGATGTGGTTCGCTCCGGCACAATCCCGGGAGTCCACCTGTTGTCCACCGCGCGCTGAAGAGAGGTCGGCTCCCTAGGCAATTGCCAGCAGAGCGCGCCAGAGCATCGGCGCCACTGCCGCAGAGCCACGAGAAACCGACACCTCATGCAGCCGCAGTAGCGCGGCCACTCCCCCATCGTGATGCTGAGGTGCCTTGCGTCGTCGGTCCGGCCGAGGGATCAACCGGTTGGCAGCCGCAGGCCCCTTGCGGGGACGCCCGCGGGTGGACCGATGGCTGGGGGCCGCCGGCCGTGCGGGCGCTGCCAGGCGAGCAGTGCCTTCCTCGCAGGCGGCCGCCGCGTCCTCGTCGATCTCCCCAACGCCAGCTGGTCGGCGATCTCCACCTTCATCGGCGGCCGGCTTCGCTAGCTCGGAGTGATGTGACGGCAGGCTGAGCAAACGGTATGGGCTTGCCCTTGCCCCAATTCGTGTCATCCGGCCGCCCACGGCGAGAGAAGGCTGCCCATCGACGCGCCATGTACCGGCGAAGTGAATCATCAGCGCTGCCTATCGGCTGGCGCGCGGCCCAGCGGTAGAGCGACCGAGGCGCACATGGTCTCGCACACGGTCGCAGAAATGTAGGCCCAAGTGGCGGCTTGGGATGCGATCAGGAGCGCGTCGGGCCTATTCGCTCTGGAGGTGGAGCGCCCACCTCCTCCCATGAGCGTCTGGGGCGCCGCCGGTTCCTCTATGACCAGTGATCGGCCACGACGAATGTCCAACCCGCGACAGCAGGACTACCTGTCGTCGGCAGCGCGCCAGTAGCGGTGAGAAGCTCTACCAGGCGCAGTTCGCAAGGCATGCCGAAGGGCGGCTGTGTGGAGGTAGAAGGGAGCGTCGCCGCGAGCAGCGGAGGTTTCACGTGAAACATCGCTCCGAGACGGTGAGCATGCCACCCGCTTCCGCGGTGAATGTCCCTCCTCGCGCCCGTAGCTGCACGATTTGAGGGGGTGTCCGAGCCGTCCGTACAGCAGCACCGGGGGCACGCCCGCCACCTCGAACGCCACATCGTGCGCATCAGAGTCCGCCCTCGGACCAGCCGATCGCCACCCGCCTGGGCTTTGTCCCGCCCCTACATCTGCGAGACGGAACGCCACGCCTGCGCCTGCGCTTGGCCGCACATGAGACAGCGCGGCCACACCGCACTTGGCGGCCTCCCTACCCACTGGCCGCGGCACCAGCCTGTCAGGACAGAACACCTGGCGCGTGGGCGCTGCAGCGGCTGCGCATGGCGATCGGGCTGCTCGATCACCACCCGCGTGGACACGCCATCGAGGGCGGTGCCGCCTCTCCCCACCGCCCGGCTCCCGGACGAACTCGTCCCACGGGGGCAACCGGGTCGTGGGAGGCAGTGCCAGCGACACAGACGGAGACGGACTTGCTGGCTGGCATGACGAGCAGGGTGGCGCTGTGAGGGCGGGGCCGCGCGGCGCTGCAGCGCACGCCGCAGACTGTCTTATCAGGACCTGCTACCTGAATCTGACCACCACAGCAATGGGGGGCCGTGCGCGCCGGGGCCCGGCCAGCAGACCGGCGCCAAGGGCACCTCATCGATTTCTGCGCTGTTGTGAGGATGAGCCAGGCTACTCATCTCCCGCACGCGACCCATCGGGGAGTACGTCCAGCCGCCCGCATCACAGCCCCCACCGGACACCACCGGGTGTCGATGCGCAGGTGCTCGCCCTGCGTCGCACACACCGCATCGGCCTGGCCGACCCGGGGGGCCGCCCGCACCGCCGTCGCGCCGTCCACCGCACACCGCATCCTGGCCCGCGACGGACTGCCGCTGCCGGCGGCGTGCGACCGGGCCATCGGCGAACCCATCCGCCGCTACGAACGCTCCCGCCCCGGCGACCTGGTCCACATCGACGTCAAAAGGCTCAACCGCAACCCCGGACGCCGGCGGACACAGGGCCCCTGGGGCACGCTGCGGGCCGCGTCAACCGGCACCGCGACAGCGGCGCCGGCTGCCTCTACCTGCACACCGCGCTGGACGACCACTCCCGCCTGGCCTACACCGAGATCCTGGCCGACCAGACCGCGGCCACCTGCGCCTGTGTTCCTGGTCCGCGTTTCCTGAGCCGCGCCACGCAGCGGTTCGCCGCACGCAGCCTTGCCATCCGACGCGTCCTGACCGACAACGCCTAGGCCTGCACCAAGAGCACTTGGCGCACCACCTGCGCAACGCTGGGCATCAGCCCGCGCTGGACCCGGCCCTGGCATCCCAGACCAACGGCAAGGTCAATCGCTTCCACCGCACGCTGCTGGAGGAGTGGGCCTACCACCGGCCCTACGCCTGCGATGCCGAACGACAGACCGTCTTCGGCGACTGGCTGGACTGGTACAAACCGCCACCGGCCCCACACCGGCATCGCGGGCCAGACGCCGGCCGACCGCGTCACCAACCTGTCCGAACAGCACAGCTGGCCCGTTGATATCCCTCTTCACCAGGCCTGGATCCGATTACTGCGAGTGGCTCGTGCTGAGGACGGGCTTCGTCGACGGGCGGGCCCGTGCTCACGCCAGCGACCACATTCGCTGGGGGCGGTGTGCTCGACCACCGGGAGGCAGCACGGACCTCTGCGGGCATGTACGGCGAGCCCGGGATGCGGTGATGCACTACGGGGGCGGGATTGGTCGACGGACTGGGTGCGACGGCGTCGGCGGATACGGCGACGCCCCGGAGATTGCTCCGGGGCGTCGGGTGAGGGTTCGGGGGTGGGGCTATTCGTCGTCGGGGACCATGGCCTTCAGGATGCGGTCGAGGTCCTCCCTGGAGGCGAACTCGACGACGATCTTCCCCTTGGTGCGGCCCATGTCGACGCGGACCTTGGTCTCGTACCGGTCGGACAGCCGGTCGGCGATCTCCTTGAGGGCGGGGTCCTCGGTCTTCTTGCGGCGACCCTGGCGGGGCTTGGGCGGCTCGTCGGCCTCCCGCATCGCGATGATCTCTTCCACGGCGTGGACCGAGAGTCCCTCGGCCACGATCCGCTGCGCGAGGTGCTCCTGGGCCTCGGCGCTGTCCAAGCGGAGCAGCGCCCGGGCGTGCCCGGCGGAAAGCACGCCCGCCGCGACCCGGCGCTGGACGCCCGGCGGCAGGTTGAGCAGCCGGAGCGTGTTCGTGATGTGCGGCCGAGACCGGCCGATACGGGAGGCGAGCTGCTCGTGGGTCGCGCCGAAGTCCTCCAGAAGCTGCTGGTAGGCGGCCGCCTCCTCCAGCGGGTTGAGCTGCTGGCGGTGCAGGTTCTCCATCAGCGCGTCGCGGAGCATGTCCACGTCGCTGGTGTCCCGGACGATGGCCGGGATCGTGTCCAGGCCCGCCTTCTTGGACGCCCGCCAGCGGCGCTCGCCCATGATCAGCTCATAGTCGTGCTCGGGCGAGTCGACCTTGCGGACCACGATCGGCTGCAGAAGGCCGACGATGTTGATCGACGTCGCCAGCTCGTCGAGCGCCTCCTCGTCGAAGTGCTCGCGCGGCTGGCGGGGGTTGGGCCGGATGGAGTCGAGGGGGATCTCGGCGAAGTGGGCCCCGACCACCGGCTGCATGTCCGTGCCGGGCGCGGTTCCGTTGGGTCGCGCGGAGTCATCGGCGCCCACCGGGGGTGTGGTCGGGATGAGGGCGCCCAGTCCTCGGCCCAGGCCGCGACGCTGCTGGCTCACTTGGCGGCTCCTCGGTGGGCCATCTCCGAGGCGGCCTCGCTGTAGGCGAGGGCGCCGCTGGAGCCCGGGTCGTAGGTGATGACGGATTGTCCGTAACTGGGCGCCTCGGAAACTCGGACGCTCCGCGGGATCACAGTGTTGAGCACGATGTCACCGAAGTGGTTGCGTACATCCTCGGCCACCTGGGCGGCCAGCCGAGTACGGGCGTCGTACATGGTCAGCAGGATGGTGGACACGTTGAGGCCCGGATTGAGGTGGGCCTTGACCAGGTCGACGGTGCGGATGAGCTGTCCGAGCCCTTCCAACGCGTAGTACTCGCACTGGATGGGGATCAGCAGCTCGTCCCCGCCGACGAGCGCGTTGACGGTGAGCAGCCCCAGGGAGGGCGGGCAGTCGATCAGGACGTAGTCGAACTGGCTCGTGTCGTAAGCGTCCAACGCCCGACGCAGCCGCGACTCCCGCGCCACCTTGGAGACCAGCTCGATCTCGGCCCCGGCGAGATTGAGGTTGGCGGGCGCGCAGTACAGCCCCGGGATGTCCGGAGCGGGCACCACGATGTCGGCCAGCGGCTTGTCCTCGATCAGCACGTCATAGATCGACGGGACGTCAGCGCGATGCTCCACCCCCAGGGCCGTGGAGGCATTGCCCTGAGGGTCGAGGTCGACGACGAGCACCCGCGCCCCGTGCAGCGCCAACGAGGCGGCGAGATTGACCGACGTGGTCGTCTTGCCGACCCCGCCCTTCTGGTTCGCGATCGTGATGACCCGGCACTTGGGCGGTCGAGGCCACTCCTTGTTCCGCCGGCCCGACATCGGCTTCAGTGCGGTGACCGATGTTTCACGTGAAACCTCGACATCCTTGAGCGCCTCGCGCACGAGTTCTGACTCCCCCTGAGCTGGTCCCTGACGCGGACCCGGCGGCTGGTGCATGGCGCCACCACCCGTCGGCACGTAGCCGACGCTCTCCGCCGTCCCGGACGTCGTACTTGCCCACATCGCATGCCCGGACGGAGGTTTGACCTCCTCCTTTTGGGCGGTCTCCCCTGGCTTCCCGCTCGCCGACGCCGGGCTCCCCGGCGCCGTCTCCTCGGGTGCCTCGCTTTCAGCGGGCCAGCCCGGGCCGGTCGTTCGGTTGTCGGGGGATTCTTTGGCGCGGTCCGGCCAACCCAGTCCTGGTCCCGTGCTCATGAAGACCTCTTCCTCGACCCTTTCGCGCGCCGGGGCACGCGTTCGGCGACCACACGGACAAGCGTTGTCGGCGGATCGACCTTACCGCGCCCGACTTGAAGCAGTTCGGTCCTGCGCACGCCGAAGCGCTTGAGAACCGGCTGCGCCTCCTCCAGCTCGGCCGCCGCGCGCTCTCCCTTGAGCGCGAGCAGCTCACCACCCGGCCGCAGCAAGGGCAACGCCCAGGTGACCAGGCGTTCCAGCGGGGCGACCGCGCGCGCGGTGGCGATGTCCACGGCGAACTCGCGGGCGACCTCTTCGGCGCGGGCACGGCGAACCTCGACGTTGCTCAACTTCAGCATGTCCACGACCTCGTTGAGGAACGTCGTCCTGCGCAGCAGCGGCTCCAGCAGCGTGATCTTCAGATCCGGCCGGACGATCGCCAGGACCACGCCGGGCAGGCCGGCACCCGAGCCGATGTCTATGACCCGCGCGCCCTGCGGAATCACTTCCGCCACCACCGCGCAGTTGATCAGATGGCGCTCCCACAGCCGGTCGACCTCCCGGGGGCCGATCAGGCCGCGTACCACCCCGGCGTCGGCGAGGAACTCCGCGTAGCGTTCCGCGACGGGCAGCGAATCACCGAAGACCTCACGTGCTATCCCCACCGTACGAATCGTTCCACATGGGTCCCGAGGTCGCACCCATGAAACGAGCCTGTGGACAACCCAGGCGGCCGCCGCAGGTCAGCCCCCGATCGCGAGGTCACCCGCATATTCGCCGTCATGCGGGTAAAGGCGAGGCAATGCCCATCACCGAAGAAGGAGAACCGGAGCATGGGAATCGGAGTCAGCCTCGTGTTCATCGCGACCGGGGCGATCTTGGCGTTCGCGCTGCGCGTCGATCTCAGCGGCGTGGACATCCGCATGGTCGGCTGGATCTTGATCCTGGTCGGACTGATCAGCCTGTTCTTCACGCTCAGGTACATCCGGCCGCGTCGAGGCGCCGGCCGGGTGACTGCCGGGACCGACCCGCTGTATGTGGAACGCCCCGACGAGGCGGATCCGACTGTTCACGATGAACGCGTCATCGAACGTTCACCTGAACCGCATGTCGAGCGTGTCGAACGGATTATCGAACGTCCTGTCCCGCAGCCGTCGACGCCGCACGGGCACGCTGCTCAGGAGTCGCATCTGCCCCAGAATCCCCGCGCGGCCCAGGATCCGGGCGTCGCTCAGGATCCCGGCTACGCCCAAGACCCCGCGCTTCAGAACCGGCCCGCGAGTGTCCCGTCCGACCTTGGCCGACATCAGACGCCGCGTGACCGTCGCTGATCCCCCTGCACGGAACGGGACGGCACCTCGTGCCCAGGCGCAGTTGTTGACGAGCTCGTCGATCAGCGCGCGGCTGCGCGAGCGGCCGCTCTGGCGGGCATGTCGCGGCAGCCGGCTGGGGTTTCACGCGGAAGGACGCTTATGTGAAGAACTCGTCGGCCACCCGAAGGACGAGAAGCCGGCCAAGCCGCAGTCGGACGGTCCGTCCGGCTCGCACACGGAGGGCGTCGGGGGTCGGCGGTCTCGGGACCGCTGCGTAGTTCGTGGTCCAGTAGGGCTGGTGCGGGCGGCGCCGGACAACGTGTCGCGCGAAGTGGGCCGGTACGTACGGCCGACGGTAAGGAGAGGTGACGGCATGACCGTCCAACCGGCAGGAGCCGGCGCGACCGTCACGGCACACGGTGTGGCTGCATGGCGGGGGCTGGAAGCAAGGAAGGTGTGGCATTTCCGAGGTGACAGTACGCCCGTGTTGGGCCGACCAGCATGTCGAAGGGCGCCGCGGCGGTGTGCTCCCGCAGACATGCGGTGCGGCGGCGGCCTTCGGGGTTCGACGACGAGTCACCTCCCCGTCCGTCGACGCTCGTGCGAGGACGGCGGGTGCGCAAGGTCGATGCTTGGAGTCCGGAACCGGTCAGTGTGTCGGTCGGATGATCCGGGACGGCGGATAAGGAAAGGCCCCGATGTCCGCCATGCGGAATCGGGGCCTCGGAGTCGTGAAGCCGGACTGTTAGCGGCAGGCCGATCAGGAGGGGTAGACGACCACGTACCGTTCAGGCTCTTCGCCCTCCGACTCGCTGCGCAGGCCGACGGCGGCCACCGCGTCATGCACGATCTTGCGCTCGAAGGGCGTCATCGGGGCCAGCGGCTTGGGCGTGCCGCTCTGCTTGACCTCGTCGGCCACGTCCTGCCCGAGCTTGGTCAGCTCCGCGCGGCGCCGCTCACGGTAGCCGCCGATGTCGAGCATGAGGCGGCTGCGGTTGCCGGTCTTCCGGTGCACCGCCAGACGGGTCAGCTCCTGTAGGGCCTCCAACACCTCCCCGCGCTTGCCGACCAGTTCGTCCAGGGACGCGCCGACCACCGCGACGACCGCGCGCTCGCCCTCGACGTCCATGTCGATGTCGCCGTCGTAGTCACCGATGTCCAGCAGGCCCTCGATGTAGTCGGCGGCGATCTCGCCCTCTTGTTCGAGCGCCTGGACGTCGACCTCAGTGGTGTCGGTCTGGCTCAACGGGGTCTCCTTCTTCGGCGTGGACCGCAATCACAACCTAGCGCTTTTGACTGCCGCTGCGCTTGCTGCGCGGCTTACGAGTCGGCTGGTTGCGAACGACCTTCGGCTTGGGGGCGGTGTCGGCGGGCGCGGCAGCGTCCTTCTTCGTACGGCCCTTGGCGTTCTTACCCCGTCCGGCCCCCGCGGCCGCGGTGGCGGCGGCCTTCGCGGTCTTGGCCTTGCCCGCCGGGGCGCCGGTGCGAGAGCCGTTGGCGCCGTTGGAGGGCTGCTGCGGGTAGCGCTTGTAGATGTAGTGCTGCTGCGCGAGCGTCCAGCTGTTGGACGTCACCCAGTACATCAACACGCCCAGCGGGAAGCCCAGCCCGAACAGGCCGAAGAAGGGCGCCAGGAAGACCATCATCTTCTGCGCCTGCATCATCGGGTTGGCCTCGTCCACCGCGCCCTGCTGCATCTGGGCGCGCTTCATGCTGGCCCGGACCGTGAAGAAGGTCGTGCAGGAGCTGATGATCACGGCGAGGCCGGTGACGACGATCGCGCTCCAGCTCTTGGGGTCGTTCTGCCAGGCGTTGAGGAAGGTGTCGGGGATGTGCGCGCCGAAGATGTTGGCCTCCTGCGCGCTCTTGACCAGGTCCGGGGTGACCGCGAAGACGCCCTCCCCCGGGCGGGCGTCCGAGATCCGCCGCAGCACCTGGAAGAGCCCGATGAAGACCGGCATCTGCACCAGGAGCGGCAGGCAGCCCGACAGCGGGTTGGCGCCGTGCTCCTGGTAGAGCTTCATGACCTCCTGGTTGAGGCGCTGCTTGTCGTTCTTGTACTTCTTGCGCAGCGCCTGAACCTTCGGGTTCAGCTCCTGCATCTTCCGCGACGCGTGGATCTGCTTCACGAACAGGGGGAAGAGCAGGATCCGGAAGAGCACGGTCAGCAGGATGATGGCGCCGCCCCAGGCCCACCCGCTGTTCTTGGGGAAGACAAGGCTCAGACCGCTATGGATCCAGACGATGAGCTGAGCGACTATCTCGTACAGCCAATCAAGCACCGGGCAGCTCCTTGGGCTCTGCTAGCGCGGGGCCGCTTTCCTCGCGGCCGGGGGCGGTCGTGGCGGGCGCCTCAGGGGCGGCCGCCGGGCCGCCGGGGTCCGTGGCGGCCTCGCCGGCTTTCGGCACCTTGGGGGGCGGAACCGGATCGTATCCGCCGCGGTGGAATGGATGGCACCGTCCGATCCGCCGGACGGTGAGCCAGGTGCCGCGCAGGGCGCCGTGCGTCTGCAGCGCCTCAAGGGAATACGCGCTGCAGGTGGGATAGAAGCGGCATTGTTGCCCGAGCAGGGGGCTGAGGAAGCGTCGGTAGGCGCGGACGAGAAGCATGAGCGACCGGGCCGCGAGGCCGACTCGCCCGGCCGCGTGGTGCGAGGGGGCCGCTCCCCCTTGCTGGCTCATCATCTCCGCCCCTTGGACGCGGGCCGCAGCAGCCGGTCGAGCGCCGACTCCAGATCCGCGGCCAGTTCGCCGTGGCGCGCCGTTCCCGCGCGGGGGTTCGCGCGCACTACGAGCAGGCTACCTTGCGGAAGTCGATCGAGGTGTGCTCGGACGAGGTGCCGCAGCCGCCTGCGCACGCGATTGCGCACGACCGCGCTACCGACCGTCCGCGCCACGATGAACCCCACCAGCGGTGCGTGGTCGGCCTGCGCGGCGTCGTCTCGGCGGAGCAGGTGCACGACGACAGTCGGCCGTCCGGCGCGGCGACCGCGCCGGACGGCCAGGGTGAAATCCTCCCGCCGCCGCATCCGGTTCCCGGACGGCAGCATGAGCGTGGAAGGGGTCGATCAAACCGCGATGCGGGCGCGCCCCTTGCGGCGCCGCGCGGCGAGGATCGCACGCCCGGCACGGGTGCGCATGCGCAGCCGGAAGCCGTGCTTCTTGTGGCGGCGACGGTTGTTCGGCTGGTAAGTACGCTTGCTCACTCCAGGCTCCAGTGCTGCGGTCGGCTGCTCTTCAAGCGCGAATGCTCGCATCGCGGGCCGCGTCTGGTCCCCCGCAGCCGGGGGCCCGTCCGTACTTCCCGAGGGGGCCGACGGCGGGCACGCGTCATCTCCGTCGATGCGACTCGACCTCAGCACGTTACGGGCTACGAACCCCTCTGGTCAAACGGAACGACGCTCTGAAGGCCTTCTCTGCGTCCAGCCCCGGCCCGGCGCCGGGACGCAGCCTCAGCTCCCGGCCTTTCCTTCCCGGACGCGCCCCTGCTCTCCACCGACGACGACCCCTACGTGCCAGCCCGGTGCCGCTGGTGCGCGAGCGCGGCGCCCCCCTGCTGTACCGACAGCCTGCCCTCTTGTTGTTCCGACTCCCCGAACCGGCCCCTTAGGCTCGCCGCCTCTCACACAGCCCACGTCGCCCTGTGTGGTCTCCCCCGCGCTTACCTCCCAATCGGACGCCGCCCCCGCTACATGCCTGGCGCCGGCGCTTGACCGCTACTTAGGTGGCGCCAAGCGCACCTGCCGCTCGTTCTGACTCGCACCGACCGCAGGGGCGAGCACCACCGCCGACTCCGCCAGTGCCCCCCTCTATCGCCGAGACCTTCGACACGTCCCCATCTGCGATACCCATGTGGCCGCCTCATCGTCGCGTCTTGCGATGGCATCAGCGGACGCGCACTGCCCAAGCCCTCGGTGCGGGCGCCCGTTGGAAAGCTCCGTGATGGTTCGGCGCCGCGCTGCCCCCGGGGCACGCTCAGGACGAAGCAGCCGCTCCTGGGCCCGAGAAGACGTCTCCTGACGTCTCTGAGCATCCGCTCCCTAGAAGGGTGCGGCGGCAGTTGTCGACGTCGCCGTGATGCCGGGCGCCCGTGCGCCGAACCGCAGCCTCCCGCGCACCAGCCATCCCACATCGGACTCGCGGTGGAACCCGAGCCCCGTCCCCACCTGGCGACCAAGGCGACGCCGCGACACCTGACCCCCATGGCGTCCCACAGCGCGCCTCAGCCCGCTACCCGCCTCTCGGGAGCCTTCTCAGGCTCCTTGATCGTGTCAGACCGCCGTGATGCCGCTGCGGCCATTCCACAAAGACAAGCGCGGGCGGAGTCCACCACACCTGGCCTTCCAAGGGGCGGCCAGCTCTGCGGTCGCCTACACCGCCCCGGTCGCCAGGATCTCCAAGAGGATCGTCATCAGCGACAACGCAGCCCCTGCTCGGCGAGGTGCTGGTCGGCGACGCGTCCGCCTCTCCCGCGCTGCGCGCCCGCGTCGACGCCGAACTGCCCCGAACGCCCACGCAGGCGCTGTTCGGCGGCACCACGGCGCCGGACGGCGACCTGCCCGGCTCTTCAATGGCGGGCGCCTCAGTCGTCGGCTCGGCAGCATGGGCCCAGAGAGGCTTCGGTGGTAGTGCTCGGCCGCGACGTTGGTTCGGGCACCCGCATGCCGTCCCAGCGCCGTGCGCTGCAAAAGCCCCAGCGCGCCCATCGGCGCATCGGAGAGCTTCGGCGCCGCACTCCCCACGGGGGGGGACTGGCGCACGGCGACCCGCCGCACCTGGCCCCGAAGGTGCCCCATACACGGCGCAGCCTGCCACCCGCCTCCTTGGGCGCCCTCAGGCTCCTTGAGCGTGTCAGACCGCCGTGATGCCGCTGCGGCCGCCGTGCGAACGGATTCGTGGTCAGTCCACAAAGGAGCGTGGGGTGTATTCCGCCACACCTGGTCTTGCCCGGCACTGCTTTTCAATGGCGGGCGCCTCAGTCGTCGGCTCGGCAGCATGGGCCCAGAGAGGCTTCGGTGGTAGTGCTCGGCCGCGACGTTGGTTCGGGCACCCGCATGCCGTCCCAGCGCCGTGCGCTGCAAAAGCCCCAGCGCGACCGTCGCGCGCCTCCGGGGATTTCGGCGCCACACTCCCCCCGGGGGGCAAGGTGACCCGCCGCACCTGGCCTCGAGGGCGCCCCATACACGGCGCAGCCTGCTACCCGCCTCCTTGGGCGCCTTCAGGTATACGCCTAGAGAGGTTCGCCGTCGCAGCGCCACAGCCTGCGTTTGGATCGGTGGACCAGACTTGCGCGAACCTCAGCGAGGCAACCGTCGGGATTCGGTACGGCGCTCCCAACGGGTGGGTCATGGCGCGTGCTGGCGCTTGGTCGGTCTTGGCGTCGGGCTGTCTGCGGTTGTCCGTCGTAGCCGTTGGGACGGTGCGTGGCTGGGGTCAGGGGGCTGCTGGAAGGGCCCTCTTGAAGCGGTGTGGCCTGGGCGGGGCAGGGGGTTCCGGGGGATGGTTCCGATGGGTGAGGGGAGGTTCGGCGGCTGTCCTCAGAGGTCCTGTGGATTTCTGGGCTGATCTGCGACTTGTGTTGCGAGCGTCCCCAGGCGGGCGCTAGTGTCACCGATCGAGCCGGCCAGGGCATGGTCTTGTGTGCCGGCGCCCCCTCTCCAGAAGGAGCCCGCGGTTTCGCGCGGCGCGAACACTCCCCGATCACCGCCCGACCGGTCGCAGGCGTTGTGACTTTTACACAGGGGATTCCCCATGCTCATGCACAGCGTGTGGACAACTCTGTGGACAACTCATGAGAGAGTAGGTCTCCCGCGGCGCCGCAGGGGTCTCTGAGCCATCCGGTGCCCGCGGGGTTGTCGGGCAGTCGGGTACTCCGGTTGACGGAGATTGGGGAGGGACCTTGCGCATGGACGGTCAAGATCTCGCATCGGTCTGGGCCCGCACCCTCACTGCGCTCTCCGAGGGGGATCTGCCCGCAAGCTACCGCGCGTGGCTGCCGATGGTCCGTCCGCTGGCGCTGGTGGAGGGGACGGCGCTGCTGGCCGCGCCGAACGAGTTCGCCAAGGACGCGTTGGAGACGCGGCTGCGCAGCCTGATCACACAGGCGTTGTCCCACGAGCTGGGCAGGGAGATCCGGGTCGCGGTGACCGTCCAGCCGGAGCCGCCCGCCGCCCAAGGGGGCCAGTCCGAACCGCAGGGCCAGCAGCATCACGACAGGGGGCCGTCGTACGGCGAGCGCTCCTACGGGGGCGAGGCGTACGGGGAAGGGCCTTACGGGGAGCGTCCGTACGGCGGAGACCGCTACTCCGAGCAGGGGTACGGCGGCAGGCATCAGGGCGGCCCCGCGAGTTATCCCCAGCCTGGGGATGACGACCGGAGCTGGCCCCAGCGTGACAGCGACCATTACGGGCCGCGGCACGTGCCGTACGGCATGGGGCCTGAGCTTCAGAGGGAACAGCACTTCCCGTTCGACCCGCGGGGGCAGCACGGCGGCTACCCGGGGCACGGCGGCCGGCCGGGGCCTCGTCCGGGCGAAGGGTACGGCGCTGGAGAGGGCTTCGGCTCCGGCGAGGCGTTCGGGCAGGGGCAGCGTGAGCAGGGGCCGTCCCAGGGGCCGCAGGCGGGGCCCGCCGCGCACGGGCGCGCCCCGTCGCATCTGAACGACCGCATGCTGGGCGCTCCGCGTCGTGGAGGCGCGGAGGCGCAGGGGCACGGCGGGGAGTCGTCCCAGCCCGGACGTCAGGACGAGCAGTCGTTCCAGGACGACGAGCAGCAGTCGCCCGGCGAGGGCGCCGGGGCGAGCGGCGCTCCGGAGACCGGGCACGGCCCCGTGCCGGGCGGCGGGGGTCCGCTGCCGGGCGGTGCCGGGCCTGTCGCGGGGTACACGGGGCCGGCGCCGGGGGGCGTGGGCGAGCACGCCCGGCTGAACCCCAAGTACACGTTCGAGACGTTCGTCATCGGCTCGTCCAACCGGTTCGCGCACGCGGCGGCCGTGGCCGTGGCCGAGCAGCCCGCCAAGGCGTACAACCCGCTGTTCATCTACGGGGACTCGGGGCTGGGCAAGACGCACCTGCTGCACGCGATCGGGCACTACGCGCAGAGCCTGTTCAACGGGGCGCGCGTCCGGTACGTCAGCTCCGAGGAGTTCACCAACGACTTCATCAACTCCATCCGCGACGGCAAGGCCGACGGGTTCCGCCGCCGCTACCGGGATGTGGACATCCTCCTCGTCGACGACATCCAGTTCCTCGAGGGCAAGGAGCAGACGCAGGAGGAGTTCTTCCACACCTTCAACACGCTCCACAACGCCAGCAAGCAGATCGTGATCTCCAGTGATCGTCCGCCCAAGGAGCTGGTGACGCTGGAGGACCGGCTGCGCAACCGGTTCGAGTGGGGGCTGACCACCGACGTCCAGCCGCCGGAGCTGGAGACCCGGATCGCGATCCTGCAGAAGAAGGCGCGCCAGGAGGGTCTGGCGGTGCCGCCGGACGTGCTGGAGTTCATCGCCTCGCAGATCGCCACCAACATCCGGGAGCTGGAAGGCGCGCTGATCCGGGTGACGGCGTTCGCCAGCCTGAACCGGCAGTCGGTGGACATGCAGCTGGCCGAGATCGTCCTGAAGGACCTCATCCCCAACGACACCGGCCCGGAGATCACCGCGTCGATGATCATGGCGCAGACTGTGGAGTACTTCGGGACGACGATCGAGGACCTCTGTGGACCGTCGCGCTCCCGGATGCTGGTGACCGCCCGGCAGATCGCCATGTACCTGTGCCGCGAGCTCACCGACATGTCGCTGCCGAAGATCGGGCAGGCGTTCGGCGGCCGCGACCACACCACCGTGATGCACGCCGAGCGCAAGATCCGGGCGCTGATGGCCGAGCGTCGCGCGATATACAACCAGGTCACCGAGCTGACGGGACGGATCAAGCACCAGGCCCGCAAGCGCTGAGCGGGCGCTCGGCCGGGTGCGCCGGCGCGGTGCGGGCCTTGCGTTCGGAGCGGCTCACGACGGTTCGGGCGGCCGGCGGAAGGCGCCGCGCCGCCCGCTCCGGGGAGCCCGACGCGGACCTCTCCGCCCACAACCTGTGGAAAACCTTGGGGATCTCCGTGGAAAAGCCCTGGGACAACCTGCGGACAACCTGCGGAGAACCTGAGGACGACACGTGGACGGATCAGGGACCCTTGGGGATGGCCGACGGGCCGCCTGGGGACGACCCCGTGGACCGCTTGGGGAATCGCTGGGGACGCCCTGGGGACGCGCGCCGGCCCGGACGCGGAGGACGACCCCTCCGCCGCTCGAAGGCGGGACGGCCTGCGGACAACTCGTGGACAACCGGGGGACGAGATGAGGAATCCGTGTGGGGACGAACGCTCCGTCCTCAGGCGACGCCGTCGTGCACAGTCCGCGCGCACAGCCGCCGTGGACAGAAAACCGCCGCTTCACCTGGGACGACGCCCGGTGTCCACACTTTCCACGGCCCCTATGACGAGTGCTTCCCTATGTATCTCCAAAGAGAAAACTCATCTCAACTCAGGGCCTGGGGATCCCGTGCCCCGGGCGCTCCGGCTGAACGATCTGTTCCACCTCACCCCTAGTCCGAAACCTGCAGGAGGCGGGTCCCTGTGAAGTTCCGCATCGACAGAGACGCCCTGGCCGACGCCGTGGCCTGGACGGCACGGACCCTTCCGGTCCGGCCGCCGGTGCCCGTGCTCGCGGGCATGCACATCGAGGCCGCCGACCGGCTGACGCTGTCGGCGTTCGACTACGAGGTGTCGGCGCAGGTCGCCACCGACATCGACACCGAGGAGCCGGGCACCGCGCTGGTGTCGGGGCGGCTGCTGGCCGAGATCTCGCGCAGCCTGCCTCCGCAGCCCGTGGAGGTCAGCACGGACGGGGCCAAGGTGATGCTGCGCTGCGGCAGCGCGAAGTTCACGCTCCTGACCATGCCTGTGGAGGACTACCCGACGCTGCCGGAGATGCCGCCGGCCGCGGGCGCGGTCGGCAGCGACGAGTTCGCCGCCGCGGTCGGCCAGGTCGCCATCGCCGCGGGCAAGGACGACACGATCCCGATGCTCACCGGCGTCCGCGTGGAGATCGAGGGCGAGACCGTCACGCTGGCCTCCACCGACCGCTACCGGCTGGCCGTCCGGGAGCTGCACTGGAAGCCGGAGCGGCCGGACTTCTCGGCGGTGGCGCTGGTCCCCGCCAAGACCCTGGCCGACACGGCCAAGTCGCTGACCGCGGGCGCCGAGGTGTCGATCGCGCTCGGCGGCGCGGGCGGCACCGGCGAGGGGATGATCGGTTTCGCGGGCGGCGGCCGCCGCGTCACCTCGCGGCTGCTGGACGGCGACTTCGTCAAGTACCGGTCGCTGCTGCCCAGCGAGTACGCCGGGCTCGCCGAGGTGCAGACCTCCCCGTTCATCGAGGCGGTCAAGCGCGTGTCGCTGGTGGCCGAGCGCAACACGCCGGTGCGGCTGTCGTTCCGGCAGGGCGAGGTGGTCCTGGAGGCGGGCACCGGGGACGAGGCGCAGGCCGTGGAGGCCCTGGAGGCCACGCTGGAGGGCGAGGACATCGACATCGCGTTCAACCCCGGCTTCCTGCTGGACGGGCTGTCGGCGATCAGCTCGGACGTGGCGCGGCTGTCGTTCACCACGCCGACCAAGCCCGCCGTCCTCACCGGCAAGCCGCCGGAGGAGGGCTCCGACCCCAACTACCGGTACCTGATCATGCCGGTGCGCCTGTCGAGCTGACCGGCGCGTGCCCGGCGGCCCGGCGCGGCGCCCGCGCCCCGGGCCGCCGGACGGGCGCGCGACCAGGACCCGGCATACCGGTTTCTTCGCGACAGTCGTAGCCTCACAACCGCAAGGGCAGCGAAACAGTCAGCACAAGCCACAGACCAAGCGAAGAAGCCGAACGCGCGCGTGACCGGCGAGGACCCGGCCCGCGAACGGGTCGGCCCGCCGCGTCGCGCCGGCGACGGTCGCCGAACCCCTCGGCACCGGCCCCCTTCGGACGCTTCCCGGCGGTCCGCCCGGAAGCGGTCGCGGTACCGCGGGTGGCCACGGGCTACGGCGGGCACGGTCATACCGGGACCAGCCGGGCCGGGGCACGGGCCGGGCGCCGCCGGGGCGGCGCCATCCGCGTCCGGGCCGGAGCCGGGCGTCCTGTGGACGCACCGGACGGGCCGACCCGCGGACCGCGCCGGGACCGCCCGGTCACCGCCGGCGTCGACCGTGGGCGGGCCGTGCGGGCCGGGACGGCAGCGACCCGGCCCGGGAGCGGGAACCGCCGGGACGCGGCCGGCCGGCCGGACGCGCCGGGACGCCGACGCGCCGAACGCGACAGGGAGAGTTGAACATGGAGCTGGGGATCATCGGCCTCGGCAAGATGGGCGGGAACATGGCCGAGCGGCTGCGCCGCGGCGGCCACACCGTCGTCGGCTACGACCGCAACCCCGACGTCAGCGACGTCGCGTCGCTGGAGGAGCTGGTCGAGCGGCTGACCCCGCCCCGCGCGGTGTGGGTGATGGTCCCGGCGGGCGAGCCCACCCGCGACACCATCCACAGGCTGGGGGAACTGCTCCAGCCGGGCGACGTCGTCGTCGACGGCGGCAACTCCCACTACGTGGACGACCAGCGGCACGGCGCGGAACTGGCCGCCAAGGGCATCGGGTTCGTCGACTGCGGCGTCAGCGGCGGAGTGTGGGGCCTGGAGAACGGCTACGCCCTCATGGTCGGCGGCGAGGACGAGCACGTGAAGCGGCTCATGCCGATCTTCGAGACGCTCAAGCCGGAGGGCGAGTACGGGTTCGTGCACGCCGGCAGGAACGGCGCCGGGCACTTCGTCAAGATGGTCCACAACGGCATCGAGTACGCGATGATGCAGGCCTTCGGCGAAGGCTACGAGCTGATCGAGGCGAGCGGCCTGGTCGACAACGTGGCCGAGACGTTCCGCAGCTGGCAGGAGGGCACGGTCATCCGGTCCTGGCTGCTGGACCTGATGAACCGGGCGCTCGCCGACGACCCGCACCTGGAGGAGATCCGCGGCTACGCCGAGGACTCCGGCGAGGGCCGGTGGACGGTGCAGGCCGCCGTCGACCACGCCGTCCCCCTGCCCGCGATCACCGCGTCGCTCTACGCCCGGTTCGCGTCCCGCCAGGACGACTCCCCCGCGATGAAGGTCGTGGCGGCCCTGCGCAACCAGTTCGGCGGCCACGCCGTGGAGAGCGCCAAGGGCGCCGACTCCCCGGGGGCCGACGTCGCCGCGCCCCCCGCCTGATCCCCAGGCGCGCACCCCGAGCCCCCAGAGTTGTCCACAGGGGGTGTGGACAACTCTGGGGCGGATGTGGGAGACGAGGCGTGGCGAACGAGGGCGGCGGAAGGCTCTACGCTCGTGTTCCGTGCACGTCGCCCACCTTTCGCTCCAGGACTTCCGCTCCTACGCCTCCGCCGAAGTGGCGCTCGAGCCGGGAGTCAGCGCGTTCGTGGGCCCCAACGGACAGGGCAAGACCAACCTCGTGGAAGCCGTCGCGTACGTGTCCACGCACGGCAGCCACCGCGTCGCCACGGACGCCCCCCTCGTCCGGCAGGGTGCGCCCCGCGCGATCGTGCGCGCCGGTGTGGTCCGGGACGACCGCAAAGCCCTGATCGAACTGGAGATCAACCCGGGCAAGTCCAACCGCGCCAGGCTCAACCGCTCCCCCGTCTCCCGGCCCCGCGACATCCTGGGGATGCTGCGCACCGTCCTGTTCGCCCCCGAAGACCTGGCCCTGGTCAAGGGCGACCCGGGAGAGCGCCGCAGGTTCCTCGACGAGCTGCTGACCGCCCGCGCCCCCCGATTCGCGGGCGTGCGGTCCGACTACGAACGCGTCCTCAAGCAGCGCAACGCCCTGTTGAAATCGGCGGCCGCGCACAGGCGCGCCCCCGGCCCCGAGGTTCTGTCCACCCTGGACGTGTGGGACTCCCACCTCGCCCGTACCGGCGCGGAGCTTCTCGCGGCCCGGCTCGACCTGGTGGCGGCGCTGCGTCCGCTCATGGCGCGCGCGTATGAGGCGTTGGCGCCGGCCGGTGGAAAGGCCGACCTCGCCTACAAGAGCTCCCTGGGCGACGTCGAGTTGTCCACAGACCGTGCACAACTGGCCGAGGCGTTGCTCAAGGCGCTGAACGAGGCGCGCCGCCAGGAACTGGAACGCGGAGTGAGCCTCGTGGGCCCGCACCGGGACGAGCTGGTGATCCGGCTGGGGGACCTGCCCGCGCGCGGCTACGCCAGCCACGGCGAGTCCTGGTCGCTGTCCCTGGGGCTGCGGCTGGCGTCCTACGAGCTGCTGCGCGCCGACGGCGACGACCCCGTCCTGATCTTGGACGATGTGTTCGCCGAGCTGGACGCGGGCCGCCGCAGCCGCCTGGCGGAGATGGTCGCGCCCGCCGAGCAGGTCCTCATCACCGCGGCCGTCCCCGCCGACGTCCCGGACGAACTGACCGGCGCCTCGTTCGCCGTGTCCGGAGGCACGGTGACCCCCGCATGACCCTCCGGCCGGACCGGCCGCGGCGTCCCGCAAGCGAGCCGACATGAACGATCATCCACAGGATGTCCACAACTCCCCCGCATCGGGGGATTCCGCGCCGCACCTCTCCCCCGCGCCCTCTGCGGGGACATCCGATGCTTCTGAGCCGGCCCGCCCGCCCGCGCCTCGCAAAGGTGGGACGCCCCCTTCAGAAACCGCCGGCGGTGCGGCAGAGGCCGGCGGGAGCGGCGAGTCGAGTGCGCCGCGTCCACAGGGGACGAACGCCCCCGGGGACGGCGGCCCCGCGCGGCCTGCGGGCCACCCCCGACCATCCGCCAAGTCGGGGATAGAGCTCGCACGTGAGGCCCTGGCCCAGGCCAAGGCGGACGCCCGTAAACGCGGCTCGGTTCCCGGGCAGGGGCAGGGCGGCGGCCAGCGCAAAGCACCACGTCCCGTCCGGCTGCGCGAACCGGGACGGGGCGGCGACCCCAAACCGTTCGGCGCGGCCATCCGCGAACTGCTGGCCTCCCGGGGATGGGAACAGCGCGCGGCCATGGGCGGCGTCTTCGGCAACTGGCCGGGCATCGTCGGCCCGCAACTGGCCGAGCACACCCGCCCGGAACGTTTCGAGGACGGCGAGCTGACGGTCGCCGCCGACTCCACCACCTGGGCGACCCAACTGCGCCTCTTGTCGTCCACGCTCGTCAAGCGCCTGAACGAAGAACTCGGCCACGGCACCGTGCGACGCGTCAAGGTCGTCGGGCCGTCCACAGGCCCCCGCCGGCAGGGCGGCTGGCGCGTCCGCTGACCCCGGGCGATCCCGCGTCGCCCGTGATGAGCCGGTTTGGGGGGCGGCCGCGGACCGGGCTCGCGGCCGCTGGCGCGGCGAGACGGCCGGATGTCGGCGGCGGCCGCTAGTTTCGACCTGCCGCCCGGCGGGCGGAGCCCCGCCGCGGCCGGCGGCCGAACAAGCGAGCGGCGGCGCCGGAAGCGGAGCGGACCAGTGCTGGACGATGGCAGGACCACACCGCGGCGCGACCTACCGTGGCCGCGGGGAGACGCACGCCCGAGACGAACATCTGTTCGGAACGGCTACCGCCGAGTTCCGCTTCTAGCGCGCCGTAGGCCAAACGACACCCCCAGTCGAATGGGGGGATGTGTCTCCTCGCCCGCTCGGCCGCCACACGCGCACACAGCGCTCGTCAGTGCCACTTTTTGTCGGTTGGAGCCGGTAGAATGACGTTGGGTTCAGGATGCTGCGCCGTCACGGGTCGCCCGGCTCCCCTCCGACGCACCGGAGCACGTGGCGGGTCCTGCCGCTCATCGGCGTGCGGCCGAATCCACCAGGGCCCGCAGTGTTGCTTGGAGAAAGGGCGCTCTCACGTGTGTTACGGGGCACACCGCGTTCCGCCGCGGACGCGGGACGGCGAGCGTCCCCGGCAGGAGGATCTCCTTTGGCGTACGACGCTAGTTCGATCACTGTCCTCGAAGGGCTGGAGGCGGTTCGCAAGCGCCCCGGCATGTACATCGGCACCACCGGAGAACGGGGGCTCCACCACCTCGTCTACGAGATCGTCGACAACTCCGTCGACGAGGCCTTGGCCGGATACGCCGACACCATCGAGGTGACGCTGCTGGCGGACGGCGGAGTCCGCGTCTACGACAACGGCCGCGGCATCCCGGTCGGCGAGCACCCTGTGGAAAAGCGGCCCGCCATCGAGCTGGTGCTCACCACCCTGCACGCGGGAGGCAAGTTCGACGGCAAGTCGTACGCGGTCTCCGGCGGTCTGCACGGCGTCGGCTCGGCGGTGGTGAACGCGCTGTCCACCCGGTTGGAGGCCGAGGTCCGACGCGACGGCCACGTCTGGCGGCAGGCCTACACCTGGCGCGGCCCCGAGGCGCCCCTGGCCAAGGGCGAACCGACCGACGAGACCGGCACCACGATCACCTTCTGGCCCGACCCGGAGATCTTCGAGACCACCAAGTGGAACTTCGAGACCCTCTCCCGCCGGATGCAGGAGATGGCCTTCCTCAACCGGGGGCTGTCGATCACCCTGCGGGACGAGCGGCCGGACCACATCAACGGCGAACCCCGGGTCGTCCGCTACCACTATGACGGCGGCGTCGAGGACTTCGTCCGCTACATCAACAGCAAGAAGGACGCCGTCCACGACTCGGTGATCTACTTCAGCGACGACACCGAGGGCATGGCCGTCGAGATCGCCATGCAGTGGAACGCCTCGTACGCCGAATCGGTGCACACCTTCGCCAACACCATCAACACCGCCGAAGGCGGCACCCACGAAGAAGGCTTCCGGGCGGCGCTCACGGCCATCGTCAACCGGTACGCCAAGGAGCAGCGGCTCCTCAAGGACAAGGACGACAACCTCACCGGCGAGGACGTCCGCGAGGGCCTCACCGCCATCATCTCCATCAAACTCGCCGACCCCCAGTTCGAGGGCCAGACCAAGACCAAGCTCGGCAACACCGAGGCCCGGTCGTTCGTGCAGAAGGCCTGCCACGAACACCTGCGCGACTGGTTCGACCGCAACCCCGGCGAGGCCAAGGAGATCGTCCACAAGGCCATGCAGGCGGCGCGCGCCCGCATCGCCGCGCGTCAGGCCCGCGACCTGACCCGCCGCAAGAGCCTGCTCGAGTCGACCTCGCTGCCCGGCAAACTGGCCGACTGCCAGTCCACCGACCCCGCCAGGTCCGAGCTGTACATCGTCGAGGGCGACTCGGCCGGCGGCTCGGCCAAGGGCGGCCGCGACGCCAACTTCCAGGCGATCCTGCCCATCCGCGGCAAGATCCTCAACGTCGAGAAGGCGCGGATCGACAAGATCCTCAAGAACAACGAGGTCCAGGCGATCATCACCGCGCTCGGCACCGGCGTGCACGACGAGTTCGACATCTCCAAACTGCGCTACCACAAGATCATCCTGATGTCGGACGCGGACGTCGACGGCCACCACATCAACACGCTGCTGCTCACGCTGCTGTTCCGGTTCATGAAGCCGCTCATCGAGGCCGGGCACGTCTACCTGTCCCAGCCCCCGCTCTACAAGATCAAGTGGGACGCCCGCGGACAGGACGTCGACTACGCCTACTCCGACCGGGAACGCGACGCGATCATCGAGGCCGGCATCGCCGCGGGCAAGCGCGACCCCCGCCCCCGCGACCAGGTGCAGCGCTTCAAGGGGCTCGGCGAGATGAACGCCAACGAGCTGTGGGAGACCACCATGAACCCCGAGACCCGCATCCTGCTCCAGGTCACTCTCGACGACGCCGCCCAGGCCGACGAACTGTTCAGCGTGCTCATGGGCGAAGACGTCGAACCGCGCCGCGAATTCATCCAGCGCAACGCCAAGGACGTGCGCTTCCTGGACATCTGACCACCGCGTGCGTCCGATGACTCCGCCTCCGTCCCTCCGCCCCCGGCACCGGCGCGCCGACCGCCGCGTCGACGCCCCTGTCGACGCCCCTGTCGACAACCCTGTCGACCGGGACGGCCGACCCGGCGCACCGGCACCGGACGCCACCCCCGACGCGCGCGGCACCCGCCGCCCACGGCGCCGGCCCCCGCACCGCCCCGCAACGGGCGGCGCGGACACGCGAGCCCCACACCGGCCCGCAGGCCCCGCCACGGCGGCACCGCACGCACCCGGCGGAACGGACGGACGGCACAGGGGCCCACGAACACCGGGGGCGCGCGGCCCCCGGTCGGCGGCAGGCCGCACCTGCGAGCCGGGCGCCGACCGTACTTCACTCACTAGAAGAGGTCTTCAACAGTGACGGACGTGACCACCGAAGGCGGGGGGCGGCCCGAGCGGATCGAGCCGGTCGACATCCAGGTCGAGATGCAGCGCAGCTATCTCGACTACGCGATGTCGGTCATCGTGTCCCGCGCGCTGCCCGAAGTCCGCGACGGGCTCAAGCCCGTCCACCGGCGCGTGCTCTACGCCATGTACGACGGCGGGTACCGCCCCGACCGCGGCTACTTCAAATGCGCCCGCGTCGTCGGCGACGTCATGGGGAACTACCACCCCCACGGCGACTCCGCCATCTACGACGCGCTCGTACGGCTCGCCCAGCCCTGGGCGATGCGCTACCCGCTCGTCGACGGCAACGGCAACTTCGGCTCGCGCGGCAACGACCCCGCCGCGGCCATGCGGTACACCGAATGCCGCATGGCGCCGCTGGCGATGGAGCTGCTGCGCGACATCGACAAGGAGACCGTCGACTTCTCCCCCAACTACGACGGCCGCTCCGCCGAACCCGACGTCCTGCCGTCCCGCTACCCCAACCTGCTGGTCAACGGCTCGGCCGGCATCGCCGTCGGGATGGCCACCAACATCCCCCCGCACAACCTCCGCGAGGTCGCCGAAGGCGTCCAGTGGTACCTGGACCACTTCGACGCCTCCGACGAGGAGCTCCTCGAAGCCCTCATCGAGCGCATCAAGGGCCCCGACTTCCCCACCAGCGCCCTCATCGTCGGCCGCAAGGGCATCGAGGACGCCTACCGCACCGGCCGCGGCTCCATCACCATGCGGGGCGTCGTCGAGATCGAGGAGATCCAGGGCCGCACCTGCCTCGTCGTCACCGAACTGCCCTACCAGGTCAACCCCGACAACCTCGCCCTCAAGATCGCCGAACTGGTGAAGGAGGGCAAGCTCGACGGCATCGCCGACGTCCGCGACGAGACCTCCGGCCGCACCGGCCAGCGCCTGGTGATCGTGCTCAAGCGCGACGCCGTCGCCAAGGTCGTCCTCAACAACCTCTACAAGCACACCCAGCTGCAGGAGACCTTCGGCGCCAACATGCTGGCCCTGGTCGACGGGGTCCCGCGCACCCTGCGCCTCGACCAGTTCGTCCGCCACTGGGTCGCGCACCAGATCGACGTCATCGTCCGCCGCACCCGCTTCCTGCTGCGCAAGGCCGAAGAGCGCGCCCACATCCTGCGCGCCCTCCTCAAGGCCCTCGACCGGATCGAAGAGGTCATCGCCCTCATCCGGCGCTCCCCCAGCGCGCAGGAGGCCCAGCAGGGCCTGATGAACCTGCTGGAGATCGACGAGGTCCAGGCGCAGGCCATCCTCGACATGCAGCTGCGCAAGCTGGCCGCCCTGGAACGCCAGCAGATCACCGACGAGTACGACCGGCTGATGGCCGAGATCGCCGACTACAACGACATCCTGTCCTCCCCGGAGCGGCAGCGCCGGATCGTCGGCGAGGAACTGGCCCCCATCGTCGAGAAGTACGGCGACGAGCGCCGCACCCAGATCATCCCCTTCGACGGCGACGTCTCCTACGAGGACCTCATCCCCGAAGAGGACGTGGTCGTCACCATCACCCGCGGCGGCTACGCCAAGCGCACCAAGACCGACCTGTACCGGGCCCAGCGCCGCGGCGGCAAGGGCGTGCGCGGCGCCCAGCTCAAGCAGGACGACATCGTCGACCAGTTCTTCGTCACCACCACCCACCACTGGATCCTGTTCTTTACCGACAAGGGCCGGGTGTACCGGGCGAAGGCCTACGAACTGCCCGAGGGCGGCCGCGACTCGCGCGGCCAGCACGTCGCCAACCTGCTGGCCTTCCAGCCGGACGAACGCATCGCCCAGGTCATGGACCTGCGCGACTACGACGTGGCGCCCTACCTCGTGCTCGCCACCAAGCAGGGCAAGGTCAAGAAGTCGCCGCTGCGCGACTTCGACTCGCCCCGCAGCGGCGGCATCATCGCCATCAACCTCGCCGAGGGCGACGAGGTGATCGCCGCCCGGCTGGTGTCCCCCGAAGACGACCTGCTCATGGTCTCCACCGGCGCGCAGGCCATCCGCTTCCGCGCCGACGACGAGTCGCTGCGCCCGATGGGCCGCGCCACCAGCGGCGTCATCGGCATGCGGTTCGATGGCGACCACGAGGTCCTCAACATGCTGGTCGTCCAGGACGAGACGCACGACGTCCTGGTGGCCACCGAAGGCGGCTACGCCAAGCGCACTCCCGTGAACCAATATCCGGTGCAAGGCCGTGGGGGCAAGGGGGTCCTCACCGCTAAGATCGTGCAGGCGCGCGGCAAGTTGGTGGGGGCGCTGATGGTCGGCCCCGATGACGAGGTGTTCGCGATGACCTCCAACGGAGGCGTCATCCGCACCGCCGCGGCCGAGATCAAGCGCTCCGGCCGGCAGACCATGGGCGTCCGCCTCATGAACCTCGCCGACGGCGACAGCGTCGTCGCCATCGCGCGCAACGTAGAGTCCATGGAGGACTCGGACGCGGACAATGGCGCCGAGGAGAGCGACAGTGAATGACGTCCGTAGTCCGGCGGCCCAGGAGGAGACGTGAGCACCCAGCCCGGTAAGAGCACGGGGAAGGAATCCGGCTCCTCGTCCGGCTCATCCTCGGGCGCCTCGCCCAGCGGCTCCGGCGGCGGGCCCAACCCGACCTCGACCGCCTCGGCCGGCCCCGACCGGAAAGAGGCGCCCGCGAGCGTTCCCGACACGCCGGTGTCCGACGAGACCCGGCCGGACCTGCGCGCCGCCAAGGACGACGAGATCGCCCCGGTCAAGGACGAGGCGGCGGCCGACGGCTGGTCCAAGACCGCCGACACGCCGACGGGCCGCCCCGCGGGCTCCGGCTTCACCGGCACCGCCGTCAAGGACCGCACCGTGGCCACGCCGAGCACCCCGGCTGCTCCGGGCGCGGCGCCCGCGGCCGCGGCCACGGCCACGGCCACGGCACCGGCCGGCCCCGCCGGCTCGACCGGCCCGAAGCCCGCCGGGACGGCCCCGGGCCAGTCGTCGGCGCAGGCCCGCCCGACCCGCAAGGCCCAGCTTCAGCTGGCCCGCCTCGAGCCGTGGTCGGTCATGAAGTTCAGCTTCATGATGTCGCTGGTCTGCTTCGTGGTGCTGCTGGTCGCGGTGATCGTGCTGTACGTGATCCTGTCCGGCCTGGGCGTGTTCTCGGCGATCAGCGACACGGTCAACGACCTGACCCGCCAGCAGGGGGAGACCGGCGGCGGCGTGAACGCGGGCGGCTGGTTCTCGTTCGCCCGCATCTTCACCTACACGCTGCTGGTCGGCGCGCTGAACGTGCTGCTGATCACCGCCCTGTCCACGGTCGGCTCGGTCATCTACAACCTGGTCGCCGACCTCGTGGGAGGTGTGGAGGTCACACTCAAGGAGGCGGAGTAGCCTCGGGGGCCGCCGTCCGCCGAACTGATTACCGGTCGTGCCGCGGGATGAGGTACTCTCTCGGTACGCCGCAAGGACGGCGCCCCCAAGGGCGTATAGCTCAGTCGGTTAGAGCGCATCCCTGATAAGGATGAGGTCCGTGGTTCAAGTCCACGTACGCCCACGTTCCGCACCACTCGCCCTCAATTCCTTCTTCGGGGTGAGTGGTTTTTCTTGTCTCAACGGCCCCAGTGTCATGGTCTCGCACCCGGTCGCGGTGACCGAGGAGTTCTAGGCACAGTCCGGCAGCGCGCTCGCTCACTCTGATCGCCCCGGCCGTAGATGACCGTGGACTGTCGCTGATCGCCGCCCGCATGGCGGCTCCGGGGGCCGCCAAGTGACCGCGCCCATCCGACCGGCCCATCCGCGCGGGGTGCGAATCGGGTGTGCGATCGCCCCCCTGGGGGAGGCACGACTCCCTCGAGGGCAACCGGTCGTACTCGCTTTGTGCAAGTTAAACGCCCTCGCAAGCTGATCGTGTTCGGCGGGGTTGCACGGTCATGGTCTTGGGGCTGCCAGAGGTCTGTACGACATCCACACGCGCCCTGAGCCAGGCGCTTGGTGTTGTTGGTCCTGGCGGGCCTCCGAACCGGTCGTGCGCAGTTCGGCGGCCTTGGACCCGGGCGTTCGTCAGTCCTGGTCGGCACCTCCGGCCTGCCTGCGGTGTGGCTCGCTCACACCACGCCGCGGGCCGCGCAGTCGCGACGCCGCCTCCCCAGCACGCGGGCGTACAGCGGCCTCCAGGCCCTCAGCGCGGACCACAGGGCTCGATGATTGGCGATGACTCTATGCCGCTGCCGGAATGAGCCGTCGGGCGGTTCCGGGCGATCGGGATCGACGGGCTGGCCGCCACTGGTTTGCACGAATGCCCAGCGGCTCGCATGGCCCCCGACGACCGCACGGGGCGGCGGGTCAGCCGCCGGTGGTCTCTTCGAAGACGATCCAGGTGCGGGTGGAGCGGACGCCTGTGATCGCGTGGATGCCGGCGAGGACGACGTCGCGCAGGGTGGCCGTGTCGGGGGTGCGGACGAGCATGACCAGGTCGACGTCGCCGCCGACGAACGCCAGGTGTTGGACGTACGGCACTTCGCGCATTTTCACCGACACGTCCCGCCAGGAGTGCTGGTCGATGTTCACCAGGACGTAGGCGGTGGTGCCGAGGCCCGCGCGGACCGGGTCGATGCGGGCGCTGAAGCCGGTGATGACGCCGTCGGCGATGAGGCGTTCCAGACGGGCGTAGGCGTTGGAACGGGAGATGCGCACCCGTTCGGCGAGGGCTCGCACGGAGAGGCGGCCGTCCGCGCTCAGCTCGCGGAGGATCGCGCGGTCGATGGCGTCGAGGGGTGCCGCCGAATGTCCGGGGGATGGGGATGTGGGTGGGATGTTGAGCGACAGATGGTCCATGCGAGCCCCTATGTCGAGCCGAATGTCCGGACTTTAGCCCGGTTGTTGAGACGTATAGCCAGGTTGCTCCATATTCCTCCCAAAGACGGGTGAATGTGGAGGTCGGTGCCGTATGTCGGATCGACGTCGCGATACCAGACCCGAGGCGCTGTTGCCGTCCAAGCGTCCGGTCCGGTTCCTGACGGATACAGGCGCGCCAGCGCGCGGCAAGCCCGCCTATCCGGAGCCGGCGCCGGAGCTGCTGCGCCGTGCGTACCGGCACATGGTGGTAGGGCGCCGGTTCGATTCCCAGGCTACGGCGCTGACCAAGCAGGGGCGGCTGGCGGTGTACCCGTCGAGCAAGGGCCAGGAGGCCTGCCAGGTCGGTGGCGTGCTGGCTCTGGACGAGGGCGACTGGCTGTTCCCCACGTATCGGGACACGGTGGCCCTGGTGACGAGAGGTGTCGACCCGGTGGAGGCGTTGTCGCTGCTCCGGGGGGACGCGCATTGCGGCTATGACCCCTACCAGTACCAGGTCGCTCCCCAGTGCACTCCCCTGGCCACGCAGACGCTTCACGCTGCGGGGCTCGCGTATGCGGAACGCCGCAAGGGGACGGGGCGGGTCGCGCTCGTGTGCGTGGGCGATGGCGCCACGAGCGAGGGCGACTTCCATGAGGCGCTGAACTTCGCCGCCGTGTTCAAGGCGCCGGTGGTGTTCTTCGTGCAGAACAACCGGTACGCCATCTCCGTCCCGCTGGAGCGGCAGACCGCCGCGCCGTCGCTGGCGTACAAGGGCATCGGGTACGGGGTGCGTTCCGAGCAGGTGGACGGGAACGACGCCGTGGCCGTCCTGGCGGTGCTGGCCGAGGCCGTCCGGCACGCCCGTTCGGGTGCGGGGCCGTTCCTGGTGGAGGCCCACACCTACCGGATGGAGCCGCACACGAACGCCGACGACGCCAGCCGGTACCGCGAGGAGAAGGAGACGGAGCGCTGGCGGCAGCGTGACCCCATCGCGCGGCTGGAGGCCTACCTGAAGCGGCGCGGCCTGCTCACCGACGAGGAGGTGGCGTCCGTTGCGGCGGAGGCGGAGGAGTTCGCCGACCGGGTGCGGACCGCGATGAACGCTGATCCGCGGGTGGAGCCGCTGGAGCTGTTCGACCACGTGTACGGCACACGCACGCCGCAGCTTGAGGAGCAACGCGAGTTGCTGGAGGCCGAGCTCAAGGCCGAGGAGGCGCTGACATGACGACGATCACCATGGCGCAGGCGCTCAACGCCGCGTTGCGTGACGCCATGGAGGACGACGAGCGCGTGCTGATGTTCGGCGAGGACGTCGGTCAGCTCGGCGGCGTCTTCCGTATCACGGACGGCCTGACGGCGAAGTTCGGCGAGGACCGCTGCTTCGACACCCCGCTCGCCGAGTCGGGGATCGTCGGGTTCGCCGTCGGCATGGCCATGGGCGGGTTCCGGCCTGTCGTGGAGATGCAGTTCGACGCGTTCGCGTACCCGGCGTTCGAGCAGATCGCCTCGCATGTGGCGAAGATGCGCAACCGCACGCGGGGGCGAGTCACGCTGCCGATGGTGATCCGCGTCCCGTATGGCGGCGGCATCGGCGGCGTGGAGCATCACAGCGACTCCAGCGAGGCGTATTACGCGCACACCCCG
Source organism: Actinomadura viridilutea (assembly GCA_003001795.1). Lineage (GTDB taxonomy): Bacteria > Actinomycetota > Actinomycetes > Streptosporangiales > Streptosporangiaceae > Spirillospora > Spirillospora viridilutea. The sequence continues at coordinate 38,385 of PVNI01000021.1, forward strand.
GGGCTGAAGGTCGTCACGCCCGCGACGGTGGAGGACGCGTATTCGCTGCTGCGGGAGGCGATCGAGGACCCTGACCCGGTCGTGTTCCTGGAGCCGAAGAAGCTGTACTGGTCGAAGGCGTCGGTGGACCTGCCGGTGCGGGGCGAGCCGTTCGGGCGTGCGGTGGTGCGCCGTCCGGGCGGGGACGCGACGGTGGTGGCGTACGGTCCGTCCGTGCCGGTCGCCTTGGAGGCCGCCGAGGCGGCCGCCGAGGAGGGCTGGGACCTGGAGGTCATCGACCTGCGCACCATCGTGCCGTTCGACGACGCGACGGTGGCGGCGTCGGTGCGGCGCACCGGCCGGTGCGTGGTGGTGGCGGAGGCGGCCGGGTTCGCCGGTGTCGGCGCGGAGATCGCCGCCCGCGTGCAGGAGCGCTGCTTCCACAGCCTGCTGGCGCCGGTGCTGCGGGTGACCGGGTTCGACGTGCCGTATCCGCCGCCGATGGTGGAGCACCGCCACCTGCCGGACGTCGAGCGGATCCTCGACGTGCTGGAGCGGTTGCAGCGCGACGACGAGCCCGATGTCCGGTATCTGCCCGAGGCGGGTGCGGCATGACGGCGACGGTCACCGAGCAGGTGTTCCGCCTTCCCGATCTCGGGGAGGGGCTGACCGAGGCGGAGATCCTCCAGTGGCGGGTGAACGTGGGGGACTTCGTCACCGTCGACCAGGTCGTGGTCGAGGTGGAGACGGCCAAGGCGGCCGTCGACGTGCCGATTCCGATGGCCGGGAAGGTCGTGCGGCTGTACGGCGAGCCGGGGACGTCCGTGGCCGTGGGCGCTCCGCTGATCGCGGTGGCCGTTCCGGACGAGCGGTACCGGGAGGAGGAGCGCGCCGGGTCGGGCAACGTCCTCGTCGGCTACGGCACCGGTGGCGGCGGGGGCCGCTCGCGCCGCCGGGCTCGCGTCCGCCAACGGCAGGATGAGCAGCCGGCCGCGTCCGGTCCTGGGAAGGCCGCCTCTTCTTCCAAGAGCGACCCGCTGCTCGGGCCTGTCTCCGCCCTGGAGGGCGGGGTGTCCGGTGCGGTGGTGCCGTCGGTGTCGACGTCCCGCCTGGCGGGGACGCCGCAGGCCGGGGAGGCCGCCAAGCCCGCGGAGACCGCGGGCGGAAAGGCGTCGGGGCCCGGACGGAAGACGGCCGCGAAGCGGATGGGCGAGGTTCCGCGGGTCATCTCGCCGTTGGTGCGGCGGCTGGCGGAGGAGCACGGTGTCGATCTGACGTTGGTGACGCCGACCGGACCGCGGGGCGTCGTGCTCCGCCGCGATGTCGAAGCCGCGATCGCCGCGTCCCGTAACGCCGAGACCGCGCAGCCTGAGGTTGCGCCGGCCGCTGCCGCGCCGTCTCACGAGAGCGCGGAGGCGGAGCGGGTGCCGCTGGTGGGAGTGCGGCGGGCCATCGCCGAGAAGCTGTCGCGCAGCAGGCGGGAGATCCCGGACGCCACCACCTGGGTGGATGTGGACGCCACGGCCTTGGTGGAGCTCAAGGAGAGCATCAACCGGGCCTGCCCCGACGCCCGGATCGGGATGCTGGCGCTGCTGGCCCGTATCTGCGTGGTCGGGTTGCGGCGCTTCCCCGAGCTGAACGCCTACGTGGACGTCGAACGGCAGGAGATCGTGCGGCTGCCGCACATCAACCTGGGGTTCGCGGCGCAGACCGATCGGGGCCTGGTGGTGCCGGTGGTGCACGACGCGCACCGGCTCACGCTGGCCGAGCTCGCCGCGCGGCTGCGGGAGCTGACGGCGGACGCGCGCGACGGCAAGCTCACGCCGCAGCAGCTCACCGGCGGGACGTTCACGCTGAACAACTACGGCGTGTTCGGGGTGGACGGCTCCACGCCGATCATCAACCATCCCGAGGCGGCCATGCTCGGCGTCGGCCGGATCGCCGACCGGCCGTGGGGGTACGAGGGGGAGGTGCGGCTGCGCAAGGTCACGCAGCTGTCGTTCACCTTCGACCACCGTGTGTGCGACGGCGGTGTCGCCGGGGGTTTCCTGCGCTTCGTCGCCGATTGCGTGGAACGCCCCGAGGTCCTGATCACCCACCTGTAAGCGGCGACCGTCCTCCTTGGGCGGGCCGCCTCGGCTCGCAGACGACACATCGTCGCCGAGCAGCGGGTAACCGGTCGGGACGTGCCAAGACCGCCGTGGGGCGGGGTGCGGAGCAGCGCCCCACTCCGCGCCGCCGCCCCACGGCAAGCCGTCCGGACGAGAGGACGGCCAGGCGCTGTCGCCACGTCCGCCGCCCGATCGTGTCCCATTGCAACTGCGGGAAGAGGTCCACCGACGGCCCGAGGCTGGACGCGGTTCCGCCCGCGTCATCGAGTCGGTGAGCTGCGCCTTCCGCTGGCTCCGACCGGCGCTGCATCGCCGTTGCGTCCTGAAGCCGGCGACGCCAGAGGTGTCGGTGCTGATCGCCAGTGTCCCCGGGCATGGCCGACCGCGTGAGCGACGCTGAGATCGATGACCCGATCCGCCGCCTCGAGGCCTTGGAATGGATCCGCCATGCTCGGTTTTCCCTTCACGTCGGCTTGTCCAGGAAGCGCTGTAGCCACCTTCGACGCCGAGCCTCATGGCGACCTTGTGACACGGTGGGCGACGGTGCCCGAGACGGCGGTGTCGTGCACGGACGTGGGGGCGTGGGAGGGGACCAGAGGCCCGCTGTCATTCCAGCAGCCCCTGGCGTGGCCGGGGCCTGCGGTGGGAGGACGTGTGGGATGCCCGCGTTCTCCAGATGCCGCCGCAGCTCGTCGGGGTCGTGTGCCTCCACCATGCGGACGGCGCCCGAACGATCGCGCCAGGCCGCCCACAGGCTTCCGGTGAACTCCCCGTGCCAGATCATCGCCCGGGGGAACCGGGCGCGCAGCGCGGCGAGCACGCAGTCGACGTCGACCTCGGCCGCCCACGAGCGCACGCCGATCGCCGGCGCGGTCACGACGACGACTCCGGCCGCCGCGACAGACAGGCGTGGATGTACATGGCGGCGTCTTCCACCTGGTCGGCCGGGGCGATCGGCTCACCCCACGAGGTGAAGAACCACAGTGTCCCGCCGTCCTCGGCACGCGGTCGGCACGACACCGTGTCCGACGCGTACCGGCTGTCGTCGCAGCACCCCGGGACGTCCTTGTTCACCACGCGCAGCCCGCGCGGCGTTGTGGTGACTGCGAGCCGCCGCGCGGACAGATTCATTGCCAATGCGGCCAACGGGCCAGAGTGGTCGAATTCGCCCGTACGATCGTTCATGGCCGGAGGGTCCTTCCGGTCAAGGCCCCGGCCGACGCCGCACTCGTCGTTCCGGGGCCGTCCTGTCTTCGGGGATGACGTCGAAGCCGTCCATCGTTCGTTGGGCAGATCGACGTCGCGAGTCACACATTGCCGCCGGGCAACAATTTCGGCAATGGCCGCATGCGGCATTCGCTTTGCCGTCGCGCGGCAATGAGCGACAATGCGGCGCATGGCGAACCGCATCCCTGCCGCCCGCCGACGCGAGATCGAACGCAAGGCCACGGAAATTCGCCTTGACGGCATCCGCCGCGGGCTGGCCACGGAAGAAATCGTTGATCGTATGCTGCGCGCGCTCGGCCCTGAGCTGTTCCCTCTGGAAGCGTGGCGTCTTGCGAACGGCTGGTCTCGTGCGGAGGTGTCGGCGCGCTTGGACTCGCTCTACGAACGCGATGGACTCGCCCCGCCCGGCATCGATGCGGCCACGCTGTGCCGTTGGGAGCATGGCGAGCGCCGCCCCAGCGAAGAGCGAATCGACTACCTGTGCCGCCTCTACCGCACCCGGCCGGATCGGCTCGGCTACGGCACCGACCACACCCCCGGTGAGGTCGGCCATCTCCAGCGCGCGGGCATCATCGACGCCTACCCGCACACCACCGAGGAATCCGAGCACGATCTGATCAGCCGCATTCGCAACGCGCGCGAGCGGATCAACATGTTCGGACTTACCCGAAATTTCTATGCGCGCGAGGACGTATTGCCGGTATTTGCGGAGAAAGCGGCGGCCGGGGTGCCGGTCCAGCTGTTCATCATGGATCCCTACTGCGACTCGCGCCGTGATCGGTACCGGATCGAGCCCGCCGAGGCCGCGATGGAAGATCCTGACCGTTACGTCCGCGAGGTGCTGCGCCCCCTCAGCGCGGCTGCGGCCCGTCACGAACGGCTTCGGATCTTCCTTTACAACTTCCCGTGCTCGTTCGCGATCGAAGAGATCGACGACGTCTGTCGGGTGATGCTGTACGGGCACGGCAAGCGCGGCACGCAGGGGCCGATCGTGACGTTCGCCGAGGGGTCCTCGTCCCACGCCTACTTTGTGGACCAGATCCGCTGGTTGGAGCGACTGTCGCAGGGTGACACCCCCGAGCCGTGGGCGTCCAAGGGAATTCGCGTCACCCCCCTCAACGTGGACGCGCTGTCGCCCCGGCTCTAGAGGCGGGGTCGCACCCCGATGCCGTCGAACAGGGTGCGTTGTCCTTCTTCTGGAGTCCTCATCACCCCTAGAGAGATCACAACGAGCGTCAGTAGCCGCGTCGCTTTGGTCCGTCGTGGTCCTTATCACCCTGGAGGGAGCGCCATGCGGCTAGCCGTCCGCCACCTGGGACGAGAAGACGCTGGCTTTCTGGCAAGACCCCTAGGCGACACAGCGCTCGTCGAGTCCGGGGCCGCTTTGAGTTGTGGGGGCGACCAGTCAATCCGCGTCGCATGCCGTATAGGCGGGGACACAATGGATGGCACGGTGACTGAGGGGCAGGGAGCACCAGGCGGATCGGTCACCCCATCGGGTGTTGCGCCGCGGATAGGCACGACGGGCAACGACGGCCGCACCAGGAGCCGTGCCGCCGGAGCATCGAGACCTGCCGCCGGCTCGGGCGAGAGGTCTGCGGCCGTGCCGGGGACGCGCCTGCCGTCCGCGCCATCTCGCATAGTGACTGAGAGGTAGCGCGATGGCCATTGCCGAGGGGGGCGGAGGATCGGTGCGCGGCTGCGTGCTGAGCGTGAGCGACGCCGCTGGTCGAAGCCGGAAATGGCTCGTCGGCTCGCCGAGCATGTGTCCGAGCAATGCCCTGACCTGGACACGCTGATCTCGTACGTCAAGCGGTGGGAGGCGGGCAAGGTCGGCGTCAGCGATCGTTACCGGGTTGCGTATGCCGCCGCGTTCGGAATGGGCGTGGATGATCTGTTCGATCTTGATGCGGGTGCTCGGTCTTCTTTGTGGCGTCCGGCGGGTTTGAACGGCGAATTCACGCCGGATGACGAGGAGCGGCTGACTCTGGTGTCGCTGCGTCCGGCCCGGCTGGATTCAGGCACGCTGGAGACTTTGGCGACCGTGCTCGCCGCGCAGCGGCGGCTGGAGGACGCGGTCGGCGCCGCAGCCCTTCTGGCCCCTGTGGCGGGGCAGCTTGACGTGCTCATGGTGATGCTTCGGGACGCCTCCGGGCCGTTGCGAGATCAGCTGGGCCGGATCGTGGCCGAATGGACCGTCTACACCGGGTGGCTGCACGCGGCGCTCCGGCGGGACGCTCAGGCGCTGGCGTTGTTCGGGCGCGGGGAGGAACTCGCCGACGAGTTCGGGGACGGCACCATCGCGGCCGTCGCGACGAGCTTCCGCGGGTATGTCGCCCGCCGGCAGGGACGCCCTCACGCGGTCGTCCGCGCGGCCAGCGCGGCCCTGGCGACGCCCGGCGGCCACCCTGTTCAGCGGACGTTCGACCAGTTGCAGGCCGCTCAGGGGTACGCGGCTCTTGGGGACGTTGAGCGGGCGCGGCGGTTGCTCGACTCGGCCGCCGAGCGGGCCGCCGACGGTGTTGAGCCGCCGCCCCCGGTGTACTGGTATTCGGAGGCGTTCTTCCAGCTCAACATCGGGATGGTGCTCGGCGACATCGGCGAGTACTCGGACGCGGCCGCGCTGCTGGGTGAGGGGTTGCGCGCCATGCCCCCTGAGCAGGCGGGGGCGGAGTGGCTCGGGGAGTACAGGGCCGCGTTCGACCGGGCGCGGGACCGGGCCTGACGTCGCGGGCGGTGAGAAAAAATCTTCGCGGGGGATGTCGAGGTGTGCGCGCCGGCTCCGACTCGTTGACGGAGGGCGCCGCCGGGGCGCTCCGCCCGTGAAGGAGGCCGACCGTGAAATACATGATCATCATTTACGGCAACCAGGAGCTGTGGGACTCGTTCTCCGCCGAGGAGTTCCAGAAGGCGGTCGCCGAGCAGGACGCGTTCAACCGCAAATTCGCCGAGACGGGCGAGCTGCTCGGCGCGTACGGCAACGCCGACGCGTCCCAGGCGAAGACCGTGCGGGTCCGCGACGGGGTGCCGGCCGTGACCGACGGCCCGTACCTGGAGACCAAGGAGTACATGGCCAGCTGGTACCTGGTCGACGTGGAGAGCGAGGAACGCGCCCTGGAGATCGCCGCCGAGGTGCCGTACGCGTCGATCGGGGCGGTCGAGGTGTGGCCGATCTTGCATGAGGCGGCCGACGGCGAGTGACCGCGGAACGGTTGGAGGACCTGCTGCGCCCGCTGGCGCCGCAGGTCCTCGGCGCGTTGATGCGCCGGTACGGCCAGTTCGAGGGCTGTGAGGACGCGGTCCAGGAGGCGCTGCTGGCGGCGGCCGTGCAGTGGCCCCAGGAGGGCGTGCCGGACAACCCTTACGGGTGGCTGGTCACCGTCGCCACGCGGCGGTTCACCGACTGGGTGCGCAGCGAGGCGGCCCGGCGGCGCCGTGAGGACGCGGAGCTGCTCGCCACCCCGCCGTCGATGTTCGTCGCCGCCCCCGCCGACCAGCCGCCCGCGGACGGGCACGACGACACGCTGACGCTGCTGTTCCTGTGCTGCCATCCGTCGCTGTCCCCTGCGTCGCAGGTCGCGTTGACGCTGCGGGCGGTCGGCGGGCTGACCACGGCGGAGATCGCGCACGCCTTCTTCGTCCCGGAGGCGACGATGGCGCAGCGGATCAGCAGGGCCAAGCGAACGGTTCGGGAAGCGGGCGGCCGGTTCGCCCTCCCGCCGCCCGAGGAGCGCGCCGACCGGCTGAAGGCGGTCCTGCACGTCCTCTACCTGATGTTCAACGAGGGCTACACGACCAGCTCCGGCGACGCGCTGCAGCGTCCCGACCTCACCGCGGAGGCGCTGCGGCTGACCCGTCTGCTGCACCGCCTGCTGCCGGACGAACACGAGGCGGCCGGGCTGCTGGCGCTGATGCTGCTCACCGAGGCGCGGCGGGACGCCCGCACCGGGGACGACGGGTCGCTCATCCCGTTGGAGGAGCAGGACCGCGGCCGGTGGGACCGGGAGCTGATCGCCGAGGGCGTCGACCTCGTCTCCGCGACGCTGGCGCGCACCCGGGCGCTCGGCCCGTTCCAGCTCCAGGCGGCGATCGCCGCTGTGCACGACGAGGCGGCGTCCGTGGAGGAGACCGACTGGCCGCAGATCCTCGCGCTGTATGAGCTGCTCGAACGGGTCGCGCCGAATCCGATGGTGACGCTCAACAAGGCCGTCGCCGTCGCGATGGTGCACGGTGCCCAGGCGGGTCTGCGGATCGTGGACGAGCTGGAGGCCGATGACCGCATGGCACGGCATCACCGGCTGCATGCCGTCCGCGCGCATCTGCTGGAGAGGGCGGGGCGGCCAAGGGAGGCGCGCGAGGCGTTCCGTGCGGCGGCGCGCCTGGCGACGAACCTGCCCGAGCAGCGTTACCTGCGGCTGCGCGCGGCGACGCTGTCCTCTGACAGCGCGGATGGGTGAGCCGGGCCGTCCGGCTAGGGCTGCGTGTTGTCGGCGTTGGCGGCGGGGGTCTGCGCGTCTGCGGGGTGGGGGCGGCGGACGCCGGTGAAGGCGATCTTGCAGACGGTGTCGGCGAGTTCGGCGGCGCTGCGGCGTCCCTGCGGGCGGTACCACTCGACCAGGGAGTTGACCATGCCGAACAGCAGCCGGCTGGTGATCGCCGGGTCGACGTCGGGGCGGATGTCGCCTTCGGCGACGGCCTGGGCGACCAGGTCGGCGACCATCCGGTCGAACTCGCGGCGGCGGGCCAGGGCGCGGCGCTCGACGGGGGTGTTGCCGCGCACCCGCAGCAGCAGGGTGACGAACGGCAGCCGGTCGACCAGGACGGTCACGCTGGCGCGCACCAGGTGCTCCAGGCGGTCGACGGCGCGTCCCTCCACGGCCGCGGCCTCGTCGGCGGCGGCGAACAGCCCGTCGAGGGCGCGGTCGACGGCCAGGCGCAGCAGCTCGTCCTTGCCGGAGACGTGGTGGTAGATGGCGGACTTGCTGATGCCGAGCCGCTTGGACAGCTCGTCCATGCTGGTGCCGTCGTAGCCGCGCTCGTTGAACACCTTGACGGCGATCTGGAGCAGGGAGTCCTTGTCGTAGCCGGGACGGCCCCGCCGCGTCTGCCGTTCGTCCGCCGTGGTCACGCCGCCCAGTATCGCAGGCTCCGGGACGGGACCGGGCCTGGCGTGAGCTCGTGCCACGGGTTACTATCCCAACTGAACGTCCGGTCAGTAATTCGGGTCGGAAGACGAGGTGAGGAGGCCCGTATGGGCGCGATGGCTCCGTTGCGCAGCTACGTCTCGGGGGCCTGGCAGGCTCCGGGGGACGAGGGCGCGCCGCTGCTGGACGCGGTGACCGGCGAGGAGGTCGCCCGGTTCGCCGCGGCGGCCGACGTCGACCGGGCGGCGGCGCTGGAGTACGGCCGCCGGGTCGGCGGGCCCGCGCTGCGCGAGCTGACCTTCCACCAGCGGGCCGCGCTGCTCAAGCAGCTCGCCCTGCACCTGCGCGAGCACCGCGAGGAGCTGTACGCGCTGTCGGCCCGCACCGGGGCCACCCTCGCCGACTCCAAGATCGACGTGGACGGCGGCATCGGCGTGCTGTTCACCTACGCCAGCAAGGGCAAGCGGGAGCTGCCCAACGACACCGTGTACGTCGACGGGGCCGTGGAGCCGCTCAGCAAGAACGGCACGTTCGTCGGCCAGCACGTGTGCACGCCGCTGCGCGGCGTCGCCGTCCAGATCAACGCGTTCAACTTCCCCGTCTGGGGGCCGCTGGAGAAGTTCGCGCCGGCGTTCCTGGCGGGCATGCCGAGCCTGATCAAGCCCGCGCCGCAGACGGCCTACCTCACCGCCCGGCTGGTCGAGCTGATCGTCGAGTCGCGGATCCTGCCGGAGGGCGCCCTGCAGCTGCTGTGCGGGGAGCCCGGCGACCTGCTCGACCACCTCACCGAGCAGGACCTGGTGGCGTTCACCGGGTCGGCGGCGACGGCGCGGCTGCTGCGCACCCACCCGGTGATCGTCGAGCGGGCGGTGCGGTTCAACGCCGAGGCCGACTCGCTGAACTGCTCGATCCTCGGCCCCGACGCCGAGCCCGGCACCGCCGAGTTCGACCTGTACGTCAAGCAGCTGGTCGCCGAGATGACGGTGAAGGCGGGGCAGAAGTGCACCGCGATCCGCCGCGCGCTGGTGCCCGCCGACCGGATCGACGCGGTCGCCGAGGCGGTCCGCGAGCGGCTCGCCCGCGTGAAGATCGGCAACCCGGCCAACCCCGAGGTGCGGATGGGCGCGCTGGCCACCCTGGACCAGCGCGAGGAGGTCCGGCGGGGCCTGAAGGCGCTGACGGACGCGGCCGGCATCGTGTTCGGCGACCCGCGGCGCGTCGAGGTGATCGACGCCGACCCGGAGCGCGGCGCGTTCCTGTCGCCGGTGCTGCTGCGCGCCGACGACCCCGAGCGGCCCGAGCCGCACGAGGTGGAGGCGTTCGGCCCGGTCAGCACGCTGCTGCCGTACCGGGACGCCGACCACGCCGTGGCGCTGGCGGACCGCGGCCGCGGCAGCCTCGCCGGGTCGGTGGTGAGCGCCGACCCCGAGTTCGTCCGGCGCGTGGTGCTGGGCGCGGCGTCCTCGCACGGCCGGCTGCTGGTGTTGAACGCCGAGGACGCCAAGGAGTCCACCGGGCACGGGTCCCCGCTGCCGATGCTGGTGCACGGCGGGCCGGGCCGCGCCGGCGGCGGCGAGGAGATGGGCGGCATCCGCGGCGTCCTGCACCACATGCAGCGCACGGCCGTGCAGGCCGACCCGGCCATGCTCAGCGCCGTCACGGGGCGGTGGGTGGACGGCGCGCCGCGCAACACCGAGGACGTCCACCCGTTCCGCAAGTACCTGGAGGAGCTGCGCGTCGGCGACACGGTCGTGGCCGGGCCGCGCACGGTGACGCTTGAGGACATCGAGCACTTCGCCGAGTTCACCGGGGACACGTTCTACGCCCACATGGACGAGGAGGCCGCGAAGGCCAACCCGTTCTTCGGCGGGCGGGTCGCGCACGGCTACCTGGTGGTGTCGTTCGCGGCGGGCCTGTTCGTCTCCCCCGAGCCCGGCCCGGTGCTGGCCAACTACGGCCTGGAGAACCTGCGGTTCCTGGCGCCGACGTTCCCCGGCGACGAGCTGACCGTGAAGCTGACCGCCAAGCAGATCACGCCGCGGGAGGGCGCCGACTACGGCGAGGTCCGCTGGGACACCGAGGTGACCCGGCAGGACGGCGTCACGGTCGCCAAGTACGACGTGCTGACCCTGGTGGCCAAGCGGCCCGCCGGGAAGGAGTCCTGATGGCCGAGCAGAACGCGCTGGCGGAGCACTTCGAGCGGACGATCGAACGCGACCAGCGGATCGAGCCGCGCGACTGGATGCCGGACGCCTACCGGAAGACGGTGCTGCGGCAGGTCGCCCAGCACGCCCACTCGGAGATCATCGGCATGCAGCCGGAGGGCGCGTGGATCACCCGGGCGCCGTCGCTGCGGCGCAAGGCGATCCTGCTGGCCAAGGTGCAGGACGAGGCCGGGCACGGCCTGTACCTGTACGCGGCGGCCGAGACCCTCGGCGGCGACCGGATGGAGCTGACCGAGCGGCTCATCGCCGGCGCGCAGAAGTACTCGTCGATCTTCAACTATCCGACGCTGACGTTCGCGGACGTGGGCGTCATCGGGTGGCTGGTGGACGGCGCCGCGATCTGCAACCAGGTGCCGCTGTGCCGCAGCTCCTACGGCCCGTACGCGCGGGCGATGATCCGCATCTGCAAGGAGGAGTCGTTCCACCAGCGGCAGGGCTACGAGCTGCTGATGACGATGATGCGCGGCACCGACGCGCAGCGGGAGATGGTGCAGGACGCGGTGAACCGCTGGTGGTGGCCGTCGCTGATGATGTTCGGGCCGCCGGACGCCGAGTCCACGCACACCGCCCAGTCCATGGCCTGGAAGATCAAGCGGCACACCAACGACGAGCTGCGGCAGCGGTTCGTCGACATGACGGTGCCGCAGGCCGAGGCGCTCGGCGTCACCCTGCCCGACCCCGACCTGCGCTGGAACCCCGAGCGCGGCCACTACGACTTCGGCGAGGTGGACTGGGACGAGTTCCGGCGAGTGATCAGCGGTGACGGCCCGTGCAACGCCGAGCGGATCGCGGTGCGGCGGGCCGCGCACGAGGAGGGCGCCTGGGTGCGCGAGGCGGCCGCGGCGCACGCGGCCAAGCGGGCGCGGCGCGCGAAGGAGGCGGCATGAGCGAGGAGCAGCACGGCACGGTGCGGGCGCAGTGGCCCCTGTACGAGGTGTTCGTCCGCGGCAAGCGCGGCCTGAACCACGTGCACGTCGGGTCGGTGCGCGCGCCCGACCCGGAGATGGCGCTGCGCAACGCCCGCGACCTGTACACGCGCCGCAACGAGGGCGTGAGCATCTGGGTGGTGGAGGCGAGGCACATCACCGCGTCCAGCCCGGACGAGAAGGACCCGTTCTTCGCGCCCAGCGGCGACAAGGTCTACCGACACCCGACGTTCTACGACATCCCCGAGAACGTCCCGCACATGTGAGCGTCGCCATGGCGCCCCAGAACGACACGCCGCCCCGGAGCGACATGCAGTCTCAGACCGACACGCAGCCCGACGCCTCCGACAACGCGCTGGTCGCGCTCAGCGAGGAGCACGACGAGCACGTCCGCTGGGCGTTCGGCACCGGCTTCCACGACCCCATGGCCGGCGTCGACACCGCCCTGCCGGACGGCGTCGACGGGAACGCCCTGGCCGCCTACTGCCTCATGCTCGGCGACGACGCGCTGATCATGTCGCATCGGCTGCAGGAGTGGTGCGCGCACGCCCCCGAGCTGGAGGAGGAGGTCGCGCTCGCCAACATCGCGCTCGACCTGCTCGGGCAGGCGCGGCTCTTCCTGACCCGCGCCGGGCAGGCCGACGGCACCGGCCGCAGCGAAGACGACCTGGCGTTCTTCCGGGACGCCGGGGAGTTCCGCAACGTCCGGCTGGTCGAGGCTCCCCGCGGCGACTTCGCGTTCGCCATCGCCCGCCTGCTGGTGTTCTCCACGTGGCGGCTGGCGCTGCTGGATCGGCTCACCGCGTCCCGCGACCCGGTGCTCGCCGCGATCGCCGCCAAGGGCGTCAAGGAGGTCGCCTACCACCGCGACCACGCCGCCCTGTGGACGGTCCGGCTCGGCGACGGCACCGACGAGTCGCACCGGCGCATGCGGCGCGCCCTCGACGACGTCTGGCCGTACACCGAGGAGCTGTTCACCGCGCACGACATCGAACGCCGCATGGCCGAGGAGGGGGTCGGCGTCGACCCGTCCACGCTGCGCGCCGAGTTCGACGCGGTGATCGGCGAGGTGCTGGCGGAGGCCACCCTCCCCCGCCCCGACGCGGACGCGCGGCCCGGTGTCGGCGGCGGTCGCGACGGCGTCCACTCCGAGGAGCTCGACGCCCTGCTCGCCGAGATGCAGAGCGTCGCCCGCGCGCACCCGGGGGCGACATGGTGACGGTCGCCGACGCCCGCGCGGTCGCCGAGACGGTGACCGACCCGGAGCTGCCCATGCTGACGCTGGGCGAGCTGGGCGTGCTGCGCGACGTGCAGGCCGAACCGTCCGGCCGGGTGGTGGTGACGATCACCCCCACGTACACCGGCTGCCCGGCCCTGCAGACCATGCGCGACGACCTGCGCGCCCGACTCACCGAGGCGGGCTTCGCGCCGGTGGAGGTCCGCACGGTGCTGACCCCGCCGTGGACGAGCGACTGGATCAGCGAGTCCGGGCGGCGCAAGCTCGCCGCCGCCGGGATCGCGCCGCCCGGGCCGGCGCCCCGCCGCGGCTCCGGGCCGATCCCGCTCGCGCTCGGCCCGACCCGGACGGCGGTGCGCTGCCCCCGCTGCGGCTCCCCGGACACCGAGGAGCTGTCCCGGTTCGGCCCCACCGCCTGCAAGGCGCTGCTGCGCTGCCGCTCCTGCCGCGAACCGTTCGAGCATTTCAAGGAGATCTGAGCCGTGACCGCGCTCGACACCGCGCCCGCCCCCGCATCGCGCCGCCGCCGCGCCGCCTTCCACCTCCTGCGCGTCTCCGAGGTGGAGCGGCTGTGCCGGGACGCGGTCGCGATCTCCTTCGAGGTGCCGGACGACCTGGCCGAGGACTACGCGTTCCGCCCCGGGCAGTTCCTCACCGTCCGCCGCGTCGTCGACGGACGCGAGGAGCGGCGCTCGTACTCGATCTGCGCCCCGGAGGGGGCCCCGCCGCGCATCGGCGTCCGCGAGATCCCCGGGGGAGCCGTGTCCTCGTGGCTGGTCCACAAGGTGCGGCCCGGCGACATGGTGGAGGTGCTGCCGCCGTCCGGCACGTTCACGCCCGACCTGGGGCGGCCCGCGCACCACGCGCTCATCGCCGCCGGTTCGGGCATCACGCCGGTGCTGTCGATCGCCGCGTCCGCGCTGCGCGACCCCGCGTCCCGGGTGTCCCTGCTGTACGGCAACCGCAGCAGCGACACGGTGATGTTCGCCGACGAGCTCGCCGACCTGAAGGACGCCTATCCCGACCGGTTCGAGCTCGTGCACGTGCTGTCGCGGGAGCCGCGCGAGGCGGAGCTGTTCAGCGGCCGGCTGGACGCGGACCGGCTGCGCACCCTGCTGCCGATGCTGCTGCCGGTCCGCGACATCGACCACTGGTGGCTGTGCGGCCCGTTCGGGATGGTCACCGACGCGCGGGAGGTGCTGACGGGCCTCGGCGTGCCGGCCGAGCGGATCCACCAGGAGCTGTTCCACGTGGACGACGTGCCGCCCGAACCCGTCCGCCGCGACGACCGGCCGGCGGAGACGGACGGGCCCGCCAGCGAGGTCACGATCGTCCTCGACGGCCGCGCCACCACCGTCACGCAGCCGCGGGACGTGCCGGTGCTGGACGCCGCCCAGCGCGTCCGCCCGGACCTGCCGTTCGCGTGCAAGGGCGGCGTGTGCGGCACCTGCCGCGCCCGCGTCGTCTCCGGGCGGGCCGAGATGCGCCGCAACTTCGCCCTCGAACCCTCCGAGGTCGACGCGGGGTTCGTCCTGACCTGCCAGGCCACCCCCGCCACCGACCGCCTGGAACTCGACTTCGACGCCTGACCCGTCCCGACGGCGCAGCCCTCCCATCCTGCCCGGGAAGGCTGCGCCGTCCGCCTGAGCTCCCGGCCCGGCCGTCGCCACCCTCGGCCGGGTCGGGAAACACCGAGCCCCGGGGCCGCGCCACCCGGGGCTACGTGTTCTGTTCGGACAGCGGTCACGCGGCTGCCCGGTGAAAGGTCACCGAGTGCGGTGTGCGCGCTTGGAGATGTGCGGCCAGGCCGCGAGCGCGGCCTCTACGCCGGCCTGGAACGCGGCCTGGCGGAGCGCGCCGCCATGTCCGTGCCCGTCACACCGCAGATGCTCGACTGAGACGTCGGTCCGCACGGACCTGCGCCCCCCGGCCCCGCGCCCCTCGGCGCGTTCGAGGCGACGCCGCAGGTCGTCGCGCGGGGCCTGGTCGCGGGCGAGGTCAGACGCGGCCGAGGCCGCCCAGCTGTTCCCTGAGGGTGGGCTTGAGCTGCTTGAGGCACAGGATCGGCAGGTACGCGCCCTTCGCCTCCATGTACTTGTCCGAGCCGGACGGGCAGTCCCGCTGGGTGCGGACCCGGCCGGTGACCTTGGCGACCGCGTCGTCGGTGCCGCAGTCGGCCTTGTCCGGCCCGTTGACGCCGAACGTCGGGTCCTTGATGCAGTCGCCCGGGCCGAGCACCTTGCCGCCCGCGCCCAGGCACAGGACGGGCCGGGCGGACGTGCCGGAGATCTTGGCGGTCTCCATGGTCCGCGGCACGGGGCACTGCGACTGGTCCGCCACCCGCGCGATGATCTTGCCGTACCAGTTCGCCGACGTGCACGGCACCTCGCGGTTGAAGGCGATGGAGTCGCTGATGCAGTCGCCCGCGGCGATCATCCCGCCGCCCGCGCCGGGGTCGCCGGGATGCGGGCCGTTGAGGTTGCGGACGCAGACGTCCCAGTAGCGGGTGTCGTCGCTCGCCACCCGAACGCGCGCGCCGCCGTCGGTCTCGTCGGGGCACCCGTCGGTGGAGAAGGTGAACCCGCCGATGGAGGCGCCCTCGCTGCTGCGCAGAATCTTCAGGACCCTGCCCTTGGCCTGCGCGGACTTGCAGCCGACCCGCAGCGCGGAGGGCACCCTCTGCATGAAGGTGGACCTGGTGTCCAGGTCCAGGCGCTTGTCGATGCACTGCCCGGCGGCGAGCGGACCGTCCGGTTCGTCGCCGCCGCCGGCGACGACCACGACGGCGGCGACCACCAGCAGGACGGCGGCCACGGCGCCCCCGCCCAGCAGCGCGATCAGCCGGCCCGTCTTCCGCGACCCGGCGGGCGGCGGCTGGACGGGGAAACCGGGCGCCGGCATCGTCGGCATCTGCCCCGGCCCCATGCCTCCGGGGGACGTCGGCGGCACCCCGAAGCCGTGCCCGGGCGGGCCGGGAGGCGGTGCCGCCTGTCCGGGCTGGGCCGGTTGCTGCGGAGGCCAGGGCTGCGGCGGTTGCCCGGGCGCCCCGGGGCCGCTCGGCGGCTGGGCGGGCTGAGGCTGCCCGGGGCCGCTCTGCCCGGCGACCGGATTCGTGCCCGGGGGCGGTGGAGGCTGGTTCGGCGCGCCCTGCCCCGGCTGGGCCGGGCCCGCGGGGTCGGCCCCGGACCCGTGCCCGGAAGGATGACGAGGCTCTTCGGGACGCCCACCCTCGCTGTTCACAATTCCCCTTCCCAACGGCTCGTGTCGCAGGGACCGAACGAGCCGACCATACTGCGTGACTCCGACACGACGACTTCACGTCGGCGGCCGCGCGACGTCCCCGCCCCGGACGGGCGGGGCGGTGCGACCAGCATTAGGGATTGACGAGCGGTGCGCCCGCGGAGTTGGGGGAGGAAACAGAGAAATCGGAAGCGTCATGGTCGGGCCCCTGGAGCCGGAGCCCCGGCGGGGCTCGTCCCGATGGGCGACTCTGAGGCGGCCTCGCCGCCCATACGGGAGCACGCGGCCGGATCCGCCGGCGGCCTCGCCCTCGTGGTGGAGTACTCCACGAGCCGCGCGTCCGCACGAACCTGCGGTTGTCGCGGCGCGCGTCCCCTCCTGGTCCAGCGTTGGGGCAGCGGGTCCTTCCAGAGTCGGCGGGGCAGGTGCCGCACCTCCCCGCACGCCATGGCGCCGCAGTTGGAGCGGACGCCGCACGTCGACCGCGTATTCGACGGTGGCCGGCACCGAGTCGTCCGGGAGTCGTATCGCGGCACCAGGTTGCCGACGTAACAGGTGACGCGGGGCTGCTGACGGATGCGGCCGTCACGGCGCGCGTCCCCGCCCGGCTCAGCGTCGAAGAAGTGGGTCATGCCGGGAGGGCCGTGCGTCAGGGAGGCCAGGTGCCGCACCTCCCGCCCGCCATGGTGTCGGCGGGCGCCGCACGTCGACCGCGTACTTGATGGTGGCGGCCACCGAGTCGTCCAGGAGTCGTATCGCAGCAGCAGGTAGCCGACGTAACAAGTCGCCGAGGCGACGACGGGGACGGTGTTCGGCACCGCCCGGGAGGGGGACCGGGCGGCTCGGCGCGGGTGAAGGCCGTCGCGCGGACCGAGCCGCCCGGTGCCGTGGGCGTCAGCCGCCCGAGGGGCCCGTCCAGCCGGCGGGGACGTGGCCGAGGCGGACGCGCTGGGGGTGGTCGCCGACCGGGACCGACACCAGCTTGCGGCCGGTGGCGAAGTCGATCGCGGTGACCTGGTCGGAGCCGCTCTCGGAGACGATGCACGCCGTGCCGTCGCCGCTCACGGTCGCCCAGTACGGCTTGGACGCCGTGACGAGCGGCCCCTCCTGGAGGGTCGCGCGGTCGACGACGGTCGCGTAGTCGTCCATCGTCCCCGCGACGCACAGCTTGGTGCCGTCAGGGCTCATCGCCAGGCCGTGGTGGCGGGAGTCGTTGACCCAGTCCCTGCGGTCCTTGCTGGTCTGCGGGTTCTCCGGCAGCGTCTTCACCCGGGTGATCTTGTCGGTGGCGACGTCGTACTCGTAGAACCCGTTGAAGAACGACACCTGGAAGTAGAGCTTGGACTCGTCAGGGGTGAAGACGGCGGGCCGGACGGCGTCCGAGACGTTCCGGTGGCCGAAGGCGTCCAGCCGCTGCCGCATGTCGATGACCTTGACGACCTGGAAGGTGGAGGTGTCGGCGACGGTGATGCGCCGGTCGCCCTTCGTCCAGTCCCATATCGGGTCGTCGAGGTCGGTGTTCACCTCGCCGATCGACATGTTCCACAGGTAGCGGCCGTCGCGGCTGAAGATGTTCTCGTGCGGTTTGTCGCCGGTCTTGAACGACCCGAGCTCCCGGCCGGTCTCGATGTCCAGGACGTGGACGGTGTTGGACGTGGACGCCGACACCGCGACGCGCCTGCCGTCGGGCGACACCGCCATGTGGTCCGAGCGGTAGCCCGACACGGGGAACCGCCACTTGACCCTGCCGGTGGCCAGGTCGATCGAGACGACGTCGGCGAAGCTGGGACGCGACACCACCACGGCCGTGCCGTCGGGCGTGGTGTACATGTCGTCGACGAACTGGTCGTGCCCCTCGCCCACGGTCTCCCGGATGCCGAGGAAGTAGGCGAGCCGGATGGGGTTGAGGTAGATCTCCCTCAGCCGCTCGTTCTTGTCGGGGATGACGTTGATACGGCCGATCTTGGCGAAGTCGCCGGTGGACTTGATGACGTCCGCGGTGCCGTCCCAGTTGTTGCCGACGAACAGCACTTCCTGCAAGTCGGCGGCGTCCGCCTGGGGCGCCGCGGCGGCCGCCGTCCCCGAGCCCGCGACGGCCATGGCGAGCGCGGCCGCCATTCCGCCGAGAAGCCGCCGTCCGGAACGCCCTTTCAGCCGCCGCGAACGCCTGCTCTTGCTCACGGACATCGTCACCCTGCCTTTCGTCGCACGGCTCGTCGCGCGTGGGTCACGGTCGGACGAGTGCCCCGCAGACCACGTCGCCCCGATCGAATAGAACGTGTTCTAAATGGGGGCTACTAGAGAGTAAGTAGGGGCCGTGATTCCGACAAGACCCGACTTCGAACCGTGCGCGAGGCGTTGAAACGAGTTACATGAACACGACCGTCTCTCAGTCGACCCGGAGTCGGTCGGCGGACGCCGCCGAGGCGGTGCGGGGTCAGTGGTGCCAAGGGAGGCGTACAGGGGCGTCGGGGATCCGTCCCGCGAGCAGGTCGGCCAGCAGGGACGCCAGGCCGAGCGGGTAGACCGTTTCGTCGGTGGACCGCAGCTCGTCCAGCGTCCACCAGCGGTGCCCGGTGACGTGGTCGCGCTCCACGACCTGGAATCCGGAGGTGTCGATCTCGTAGGCGGCGGTGCGGTGCAGGAAGAAGTCGTCGCGGAACAGGCCGCGAGCCCAGCCGAGATCGGCGTGGCCCGATGTGACCGCCACCCGGGGGCCGAGATCCTCCGGCGCGACGGCCAGACCGGTCTCCTCCCGCAGCTCCCGGACGGCCGCCTCGCGCAGGCTCTCGCCGCCGTCGACGCCGCCGCCCGGAGTGATCCAGTAGTGGCCGAGGTCGGGCCTGCCGGAGGCGCGCAGCATCCGGAACAGCAGGATGCGGCCGGAGTCGTCCACCAGCAGCACGCGCGCCGACCTGCGCCGGTAGCGCTCGTTCCCGTCGGCCGCGGATCCGGAGGCCGTGTTCTCGGCGGCGCGCGTCACCGCGCGAGCTCGGAGTCGAGCTTGGCGAGCTGCTCGTCGTAGATGCGCTCCAGGCCGCGGGGCGCGAAGGTCCGCTCGAAGAAGCCTTTGACGCCGCCCGCGCCGCTCCAGGTGGTGGTGATGCGGACGCACGTGCCCTCGCCCGCGGGGGAGACCGTCCAGGTGGTCACCAGCGAGGAGTTGGCGTCGCGCTCGATCAGGGTGTTCTCGTCCGGGACGCTGACCGACATCAGGCAGTCGCGGACGCGCCTGCTGGTGGCGGCCAGCTTCCAGTGCACCACCGTGCCGTCGCCCTTGCCGCCCTTCCGCACCTCGTACTCGCTGAAGTGCCCGGTGAGCGTCCTGGCGCGCACGCCCTCGTAGTCGCCGATGGCGTCCAGCACCCGCTGGGGGCTCGCGCCGACCGTCTTCTCGGCGGTCGCAGTGACCTGTCCCATGCCCTTCATCTTCCCCCACACCGGCGGAAACACCGCGCGGCGCGGATCGGCTACCTGCCGTCGGCGGCCCGCAGCATGTCGGTGCGGAGGGCGGCCAGCTCGCGGTCCATGACCTTGGGATCGGTCACCGCCCGGCGCAGCCGCGACTGGATGGTGCTGGACACCTGGTCGTAATAGGGCGTGACGGGCCGGGTGCGGGCCCGGTCGATGCTGGTCCGCAGGATCGCGAGATGCGGATACGCGCGCTGCAATTGCGGGTTGTCGTACAGCGCCTTGCGGGTGGGGGCGACCCCGGTCTGGGTGAACAACGTCCGCTGGCTTTCGAAGCCGGTGAGGAATTTGATGAAGCGGCGGGCCGTGGCCCGGTGCCGGGAGCAGCGCGACACGGCCAGGTTCCATCCGCCCAGGGACGACGACATCGGCAGCGGCGCCACCCCGAAGCGGCCCGCGACGCGCGATCCGCTGGAGTTCAGCACCTGGTACGCGTACGTCCAGTTGCGCATGAACAGCACCGACCCGTCCTGGAAGGCGCTCCGCGCGCCCTCCTCGTTGAACGTCAACGCCTCCTGCGGGATCCAGCCCTCGGCGACGCCCTGGGCCAGCCGGGAGATCCCCGGGCGCAGGGCGGACGGCTCGGCGAGGATCTCCCCGTCCGGCCCGAGGACCTCCGCGCCGGTGTCCCAGAACGCCTCCATGGCGTTGACGGTGAACCCTTCGTACGCCCCCAACTGCGTGACGTAGCCCGCCATGTTGTTCGCCGGCGCGATCGACATGGCCTGACGGCGCAGTTCCGCCCAGCTGGTGGGGACCCGCGCCCCGGCGCGGTCCAGCACGTCCTTGCGGTAATAGAGCAACCCGACGTCCGACCGCAGCGGGATCCCCCACAGCTTGCCGTTGTAACTGGCGCCTTCGATGGGCCTGGGCAGGAACGCGTCGGCGTCGAATTCCCTGCGGGAGAGCGGCACGATATAGCCCCACCGGGCGAATTCCGCCGTGCGGACGATGTCGATGGAGATGACGTCGTAGCAGACGTCCGGGCCCACCGAGGCGTCCTCGTCCCGGTCGGCGGACGCGTCCTGGGCGTGCGCGACGAGCTGGGCGCGCTGGTCGTCGCTGTTCTCCGGCAGCTCCACCATCTCGACGCGCTCGTCGGGGTTCTGGTCGTTCCACTGGTCGACCAGCCGCTTGATCTGGCGGCCGCGGGTGGTGTCGCGGCTGTCGGCGAACACGATGCGGCCGACGCCGTCGTCCGCGCCGTCCTGCTCCGCGGACGTGCACGCCGCCGCGACCGCCATGGCCGCGGACGCGGCCGCCACCGCCGCCACCGCCCGGCGGACCGCCGGCGAAGCGAATCCCATCACGACTCCCACGACTTCCACGCCCCTCGTCGTCGGCACGCGCGCGAACGGGCTCACGGCGGATTGCCCCACAGCCCGGCCGCCACGCCGTCGAGCGCCTTGCGCATGGCGGTCATGTCGTCGATCGGATAGCAGGCGCCGCCGCCCGCCTGCGCGAGCTCCTCCAGGCCGTCCTCGCAGCTCCCGCTGTGGAACGCCAGGATGTAGAGGCGGACGGGCGGGCCGTCCGGCAGCTCGGCGCGCAGCCGGGCCGCCCGCTCGCGCGCGTTCCCGCCGTCGTCGGTGCCGTCGGCGATCACGATCAGCGCCTTGGTGGGCTCGTCGGCGGACCCCTCCTCCCGGGCGCCGCCGCTCCGGCGGAGTTCGCGGACCGCCTTGCGGATGGGCCCGTACAGGACGGTGCCGCTGCCGCCCGGCCGCAGCCGCACCTTGGCGAACCGGTCGTCCTGCGCGGGGTCGGGCGGCCCGAGCGGCACCTGCTCGCGGTGGTCGCGGCCCCCGTCCAGGTCGCGGGCGAACGTCCACACCCCGATCTGGTCGCGCGCGCCCATGAGCCGCCGCGACCGCCTGATCGCCGTCTCGGCGGCCGCCAGCCGGGTGCCGCCGGCGCCGGGGAACGAGGCGTCCATCGCCGGCGACACGTCCACGGCCATCAGCACTGCGGCGGACCTGCGGACCCGGTCCCACGCCTCCAGCAGCGGCCCGTAGTGGATCTTTCCGGCGAGGTCCAGCAGCCGCGGCGTCACCAGCACGTCCTGCGGCGGATCCGGGTCCTGCCCGTGGACGTCGTGGTACCCGGCCTCCCGCAGCCGCTGCTGGGCCTCGGGCCCGCGCAAGAAGGCGTACAGGTCGTCGACGACCCGGCGGCGCTCCGGGCTCATCGGCGGCGTGCGGTTGATCACGACGTACGGGTGGTCGAACAGGGGGGTCTCCCCCTGGACGGCGAACGTCAGCAGGTCGGGCTGGCCGGCGCCGGGCGGCAGCGGACAGCGGCCGTCGAGCGAGTCGCCCCTGCGGTAGTCGATCAGCGTCTTCTGCGAGACCAGCACCGCCGTCCGGTCGTGCAGGTCGCTGCCCGGCCGGGACGCGCGCACCGCGCACAGCAGGCGCTCCGGCTCGTCGTCGTCGCGGGCGACCGCCTGCTCCACGGCGTGCAGCCGCTTGGCCGCCTCCGTGCCGTCCAGCGCCTCCTCGCTCAGCACGTCGCGGCCCAGCGCGGCCCGGTACAGCGCGGCCGTGGCCGCCAGGCCCGTGCTGGACGTGCGGGGATTGGCCCGGCCGAAGAAGTAGCCCCGCCGCGACCACGACAGCACCTCGTTCCAGGTCAGCAGCCTGTCGCCGCGGTCGAGCAGCCGCAGCTTCTCGGCCATGGGACGGGGCACGCCCACCACGAGGCGCGAGCCCGCGACGGACCCCCGGACGTCCAGCGTCACCGTGCCGACCCGCTGGGCGCGCAGCGCCTCCCGCAGCTGCTCGATCTCCAGCGACGAGTCGGGCAGCCACACGTCCGCCTCGTCGGACACCTCGCTGCCGGTGGCCTGCAGGGTCGTCGCCGCCGCCTGCTCGACGGTCGCCCGGGCCGGGCCGCGCGTCAGCCAGCCCTCCCTGATCGACTCCTCGATGCCGCCCGCGTGCGACGCCGTCACGACGTTGACGTCGGCGGCCCGGCAGCCGTCCGTCCCTTGGTGGTAGCCGCTTTCGAAGCTGTCGGTCAGGGCCTGGACCACCTGCGCCTTCTCCGGGGACACCCGCACCCGGACCTGCACCGGCGGACGGTCGCAGAACGGCGGCCGGGGCTCCCCGGGGACCAGGCTGAGCAGCGGCAGCGCCACCGCGCCCACCACCGCGATCCCGCCGAGGCGGCGCGGCACTCCCACGCGGTGGCGGGGCGGCTCCGGCGCGGGGAACGTCCGCATCCACGCTTGCACCGGCCCGCGCCGTTTGAACGTCGCCGGCAAGGGCCGGTACTGCTCCGGATGGTTGGAGGGGCCGCCCTGTTTGACGACGTCGTTGAAGAACGACTCGGAGACGATGACGTTCAGCGGAGCGTTCGTCTTGTCGACCTCCGCCTTGAATTCGGGCGCGTCCAGCAGTCGGAAGGCGTCGTTGACCGCTTTGCCGGACACGCCGTGCGGGTCGTGGGCCACTTCTCCGGCGTGCATGGCGGCGCGCAGCCGGATGTGCACGCCGACATTGGTGGTGGCGTTGTGCACGGCCAGCTCGCGGGCCAGATGCGGCAGCGCCTTCAGCAGCCGCACGGTGGGGACGGAGGCACTGATCAGAATGAGCGCGCCGTCGCCGCGGTCCTCGCGGTGCCGCCGCCAGGGCGAGTACCAGGGCAGCAGGGCGCGCAGGAACGCCCGGCGCAGCGCGCGATACATGCCGTCCCGCGCCACGCGCTGATGAAAGTCGCTGGCCTGACTGGTGAAGTGCACCATGTCGACGCAGAAGATCGTGTGGTGGCGCGGTTCCATGGTCGGCCTTCGGGGGTGGGCGTGGTGTGTGCACGGCTTAGGCCGCCGCTCCTTCGACGAGCCTAGGGGAATAGCGGTGTGATCACCTTCTCACAGGTCGAGTTCTGCGGAAATGCGCCATGGTATTCCGAGGGACCGTGGCGGTGTGCGGATGGCCGGACCATTCGAAAAGGCGGGCATGGCCGTTGCGGAGGCGTTTCCGGTGCTCGCCGCGGATTCTTCCCGGTTCGTCAGTGCGCCATGTGCGTCGTGCCGAAGTCGGCCGCCGACAGCGCCGCGCCGCCGCGGTACCTCCCCCGCGTCCGGCGGCGTGCGGCCTGCGAACCGGCGTCGTGCGGCGGCTGCGTGCCTTGCGGTCGGGACGTGCGCGGCGGGGGCGCGTGAGATCATGAGCCGCGTCCGCGGGTCTCGGGACGACGTCTTCCGCAGGGCACCCATTCGTTCGCGTCCTCGCTGATCGGACACCTTCCGTGCATTGTCCACAGTCTGTGGACGAGATATTCGCGCCGACATGGGGATCGGCGCGAGCGGTGCACCGGCTTCGTGCGCCGGAGTATGCCGCCATTGGTTTCGTCGCTGGGATGGCACCGTCAGGTTCGTCCTGCGTTCCACGAATACCACCGGGATTTGGAAACAGTTCGCCGGGCAGGGGAACGGGGCGCGTTCGCGGGCATGTCCGGCCCCGGCCACGGAGGCGGCTGCGCGGCGTGGGGCGGTCTGCCGCCTCAACGGCGCGGACGGTCGCGCGCGCCATCCCCGCCGGAGTCGGCCTTGACGGCTTGTAGATCTGTCCGCGTTTTCACGGTGTGTCGGGTGGATTCGGGAGGGGTGCTGCCGAGATCGTGGCGTCCACACCCACCTGAGCCTGGGGACCGGACTGGGGACAGGCGGTGTGTTGCGCCATCCACTCCTCACGCTGTGCTGTGGAGGGGATCCATCCACAGATTGTGCATGAGCGATTGCGCCGAGTGAACGGCGGCTCCATGTCTCCTGGTCACGGGGTTATCCACTGCGTGGATGAACGGGGTGCGGGCTGGGGGTAGAGGTGGGGAGGGAGCGTGGACGATCGCCTCCACGGTCGCCCCCAGGTTGTGCACCACAGTTATCCACAGGCTGTGGACGCCTGGGGATCGTCCACAGGTGATCATCTTCGTGGGACGGCTGTGCAAAACGCGGAGCGCCGACCGTGGAAAGCCCTGCGTTCTGGGGATCGGCGTGTGGAGGGGCGGTGGTCGGTCGCCCGTGCGGGCAGGTCGCGGCCTGTGCACGACGTTATCCACACCCTGTGAATATCCACAGGCTCGGAGGCGGATCACGAAGGAACGCGCCCGCGTCACCGTGTCGATGAGGCACGCTCCCCGCCCTTGTGCCCAAGGACGGCAGACCGTTCCCGTGTTCCGGCGCCCGAGACATGCACAGCCGCCCACACCCGCTGCCCCCACAGCGTCCGGCTGTTGGGCGCGGCGAGGCTGTTGAACGAAGGAGCGGCCCCGGCGTGAGCCGGCATCGAGCCGAAACCGTCCCGCCTGCGCGAGGAGACGAGAGGCGCGCGGAGGGGTGCGGGTGAGGGGTCCGGCCGGATCCGGACACGTAAAATCTCGGCGGTGCCGCGTCCGGCGTCCAAGCCCTGCGGGGCCGCGGATGCGAGCCTTCGAACCGCCCCGCGACAGCCCTCCAACCTGCGAACATATGTTCGAGAAGGTGCTAGGGTGGCGGAACCATGGGGCAGCTTCTCAACGAGCCGATCCGCACCGAGCACGACACCGCGGGACGGCTCACCGCGTACGAATGGCGGGGGGCGCGGTACGCCGTGGCCAAGGTGCTGAAGACCTACGCGGCGCCCCCGCATGGCACGGTCTACCGGGTGCGGGTCACCGGCGCCGACGGCGTGGCGGTCGTGGAGCTCGGCCGGGACGCCGACAACTGGCGGCTCCGGCACGTGTTCCCCGCCTGACGCCCGCAGCCGACCGCAGGCCCGTGACGGCGCCGTCCGGACGCGGTGCGTGAGACCCGCGCGGGCGAAGCCCGCAGGGCACCGCACGAGCACGATTGCGACACCGCCGCCGTCGCGAGTCCGCGGGCGTGGCGGAGGCGGCCGGGACATCGTCCACCAGCGACCGCCGAGGAACACGGCCTCCGCCGCTTCCAAGCACACGGACGCCTCCGCTCCGGATGCACCGGGGCGGAGGCGTTTCGTCATGTCATGACAGCGGCATCGTGCGCGTCATCGATACCGCGGTGGCGCACGGTGTGGAGGCGACAGGTGTGGCGGCTTGACATGACATTTCGTCGCGTACCGAAGGATTCCTGACGTATCACCGAAACGGCGTTCGCGACAGAATCGCCTGGGGCGTCCCAGGCTGAGCACCGCACGCGCCGGGCGGTGCGGTGCGCCGGGTACGGAGTGGAGGGGTCGGTGAGTCGCCGCGGTTGGGTGCTGTTCGCGCTGATGAGCGTTCTGTGGGGCGTCCCCTACCTGCTGATCAAGGTGGCGGTGGAGGACGTGTCGGTGCCGGTCGTGGTGTTCGCGCGCACCGCGCTCGGCGCCCTCGTCCTGCTGCCGGCGGCGATCAGGGTCGGCGGGTTCGACCAGGTGCGCCGCCACTGGCGGCCGCTGCTCGCGTTCGCCGCGGTGGAGATCATCGGGCCGTGGGCGCTGCTGTCGGACGCCGAACGCCGCCTGTCCAGCTCCATGACCGGCCTGCTGATCGCGGCCGTGCCGATCGTCAGCGCCGTCCTCGCCCGCGCCACCGGCGTCTCCGAGCGCCTCGGCCCGCTGCGCTGGTCGGGGCTGCTGCTGGGGCTCGCCGGCGTCGCCGTCCTCGCCGCTCCGCACGTGGGCGGCGCGGACGCCGCCCCGTGGCCGGTGGCCGAGGTGCTGCTGGTCGTCCTCGGCTACGCCACCGCCCCGATGATCATGGCGCGTCGGCTGCGGGACGTGCCGAGCCTGCCGCTGACCGCCTCCTGCCTCGCCCTCGCCGCGCTGATCTACGCGCCCCCGGCGATCGCGACCTGGCCCGCCGAGCCCCCCGCGGGCCGCGTCCTGGCGGCCCTCGGAGGGCTCGGCCTGGTGTGCACGGCCGCGGCCTTCCTCGTGTTCTTCGAACTCATCCGGGAGGTCGGCCCGGCCCGCGCCATGGTGTTCACCTACGTCAACCCGGCGGTGGCCGTCGCGGCGGGCGTGCTGGTCCTCGGGGAGCCGCTGTCGGTGACGATCGCGGCCGCGTTCGCGCTGATCCTCTGCGGCTCCGCCATGGCCACCGCCCGCCGCGGCTCACCGCGGCCTACGCCAGGGCGGTGAGTTCGGCGATCTCGTCCTCGCTCAGCGAGATCGTCGCGGCCGCCAGGTTGTCCTCCAGGTGGGCGACCTTGGACGTGCCCGGGATGGGCAGCATCACGGGAGAGCGGTGCAGCAGCCACGCCAGCGCGAGCTGCGCCGGGCTGGCGTCGTGCCGCGCCGCCGCGTCCGCCAGCACCCCGCCCGGCTTGGCGAGCTCGCCCGTCGCCAGCGGGAACCACGGGATGAACCCGATCTTCTCGCTCTCGCAGTACTCCAGGACGTCCTGGTGCTTGCGGTCGGCGAGGTTGTACAGGTTCTGGACCGACGCCACCTCGATGTGCTCGCGGGCGGCCCGGATCTCGTCCACCGACACCTCGGACAGCCCGATGTGGCGGATCTTGCCTTCGCTCTGCATCTCGCGCAGCACGCCCAGCTGCTCGTCCAACGGCACCTTGGCGTCGATGCGGTGCAACTGGTACAGGTCGATGCGCTCCAGCCGCAGCCGGCGCAGGCTCATCTCCACGCACTGCCGCAGGTACTCGGGACGCCCCACCGGCAGCCACTGCCCGGGCCCGGGACGGGTCAGACCGCCCTTCGTCGCGATCACCAAGCCCTCCGGGTACGGGTGCAGCGCCTCGGCGATCAGCTCCTCGCTGACGAACGGGCCGTAGGAGTCGGCCGTGTCGATGAAGTCGACGCCCAGCTCGACGGCGCGGCGCAACACCCGGATCGCCTCGTCGCGGTCGGCGGGCTCGCCCCAGATCCCCGGCCCGGTGAGCTGCATGGCGCCGTAGCCGAGCCGATGGACGGTCAAATCGCCGCCTATGGTGAACGTGCCGCTGGCGGCCACGGGACGTGCGGTCGGGTCGCTCATTCCATCCCCCAAATTCCTATCGGATTCCTTCTCTCATTGGATCATCCGAAAGGGGACATCTGTCCGACTTGACCCGACTTTCACCAACCGGTTCGCCACAGCAACATGATCAACCCGACCACCAGCAGGCCGGCCACGCCGAGCGGCGTCTGACCGATCAGGATCATGGCCGTGCAGCCCAGCGAGGTGAGGGCCGCCATGACGAACATGCCGCGCTGGTTCCCGCGGGTTTCCGCCGCGTCCGCTCCCTGGCCGCAGCGCAGCTCCTGCTCCCAAAGAGCGAAGTCGTCGTCAGCGCCCATGGGCTTCCCTTCACCCTTCTCCTCGTGGCCGCGCGATCCGGGCGGGACGGTCCGGACGCCCTTCCGATACCGGCCCTCCGATACCGGCGTTGGGGTGCGGACAGACCGGCATCGGTTGCTAGGCTGCGGAAGAGCCTGGGGGAGACTCTTTTTCGCTTCCTTCCTTCCCCGGGGCTGGCTTCATAGTCGAGGTAAGGGGTCCCACCGTGAAGAAGCTGCTTGTTCTCGCTGTCGTCGCTCTCGGTGGCTTCGTCGTCTGGCGCCGGCTGCAGCAGGACCGTGCCGAGCTGGACCTGTGGACCGAGGCGACGTCCTCTGACAACTGAGCATCCGACGCGGGTGACGCGGCGGACGGGAGACTGACTTCGAGGAGGGGCCCGGCGTGAGCGGAGCGGGTCGGATCACCGTCGCCTGCCTCGATCTCGCCGGGACCACGCTCGCCGACGGGGACGCCGTGGAGGCGGCCTTCGCCGAGGCGGTCGCCGCGCTCGGCGTCGCGCCCGGCACGGCGGCGCACGACCGCGCGATGGCGCGGGTGCGCGACGGGCGCGGACGCCCCAAGATCGACATCTTCCGGGAGCTGTTCCCCGGTGACGAGGCCCGCGCCCAGGCCGCGCACCTGGCGTTCGAGCGCGCCTACGACCTGATCGTCGACCGGCGGGGGCTGGTCCCCGTGCCCGGCGCCGAGACCGCCCTCGAGCGGCTGGCCGACGCGGGCGTCCACGTGTGCCTGATCACAGGTTTCGGCCGCCGCACCCTCGGCCGGGTGCTGGACGCGCTGGGCTGGTGGGACCGCGTCGAGCTGGCCCTGTGCCCGGAGGACGGCGTCGGCCGCGGCCGTCCCTGGCCCGACCTGATCCTGTCCGCCGCGCTGCGCCTGCGCGTCGACGACGTGCGGCACATCGCGGTCTGCGGCGACACCGAGAACGACATGCTGTCCGGCCGCCGCGCCGGCGCCTCCGTCGTCGCGGGCGTCCTCACCGGCGCCCACGACCGCGACCGCCTCCTGCGCGCCGGCGCCACCCACGTCCTGCCCAGCGTCGCCGACTTCCCCGACCTGCTCCTCGCATCCTCCGACGGCACGCCCGACGATGACACGTTGAGCGCCGTACACCGGTAAGCTGACGCCTGCCGGACAGGCAACGCGCCGACTTCCAGGGGCCATAGCTCAGTTGGCAGAGCACTGGCTTTGCAAGCCAGGTGTCCGGGGTTCGAATCCCCGTGGCTCCACCCACACCCGAAGGCCCAGGTAGAGGCTGACTGCTGCCTGGGCTTTTTCGTTCTTCAGGACGTCCGCCCGCGTCCGCCCAGCGCGCGGCGCCACCTGGCCCGCCCCTTGATTTCGTCGCGGTGCACGCCTAACGGCGTTGCGCTGTCAGCGCGCCACCTCGAACTACTGGCGTGCACCTGTCTGCGGGAGAGGCGGCACACCGACAGCCCAGGCGGCGGGCTGCGCCGCGCACGCCGACAGCGGCGTGCCGATCTGATGGGCGGGACGGCCGGAGGGCTGATCTGTTGTCGACCATGCCGGGCTTTGCACGATCTTGAAATGCGCGGGTAGGTCGTGCGGCATGGATGAACCAGGCCGGAGTTCGCGCCCGGAGGACGGCGATACGGGGCCGGACGCGGTGCGCGACGCCGTCGTGGCCCGGCTCAACCGGGCCTGCGGTCAAGGGCTGCTGAGCCTGCGCGAGTTCAGCGCGCGGGTGGAGGAGGCCCACTTCGCCCACACCCGGGACGCACTCGAACGGCTCGTCCGCGACCTGCCCGACGAGGACGCCCAGGCCGGGACCGCTACCGCCCCGGACGGCGCCGGCGAGGGGTCCGGCATCGCGTGGCACGTGACGCCGGTGGGCGGTCTGCGACGGCACGGCCGCTGGCACGTGGACCGGCACCTGGTGTCGCTCAGCGTCGTCGGCGGCGCCAGCCTCGACCTGCGCGACGCGCAGCTCACCGCGCCCGAGGTCACGCTGACCAAGGTCTCCCTGGTGGGCGGGGTGACGGTGTGCGTGCCGCGCGGCGTGCGCGTCGTCCTGGCGGGCGGCAGCCTGCTGTCGGGCGCGGGGCTGTTCGGCGGACGCGCCGACGACGCCTGCGAGCCGCTGCCGCCGGATGCCCCCACACTGCGGGTGCGCGCGTTCTCACTCGTCGGCGGTGTCACCGTCCAATCACCGCCTCCGCACGCCGTCCTGGAAACGGCTGCGGCCCGTGAGGCCCCAGAGGACCGGGCATAAACAGGTGTCGCCGCGCCGTTAGACTGATCAGACCATTTCTGCGACGCCCACGCGTCAGGCCCGTCTGCGCAGCCCACCTGTCCGAGATCGAGGTGGCCTCCCGGGACGTGCCCCCCTCTCGGAAGGTATTGCGTGACCCTACTGCCTGCTGACAATCGCACCGTCCTGCCCTCCTTCGCCGAGCTCGGGCTGCCCGAACCGCTCGTCGCGGCGCTGTCCCGGCGGGGCATCGACACCCCCTTCCCCATCCAGGCCGCCGCGATCCCCGATGTGCTGGCCGGACGGGACGTGCTCGGCCGCGGCAAGACCGGCTCCGGCAAGACGCTGGCGTTCGGCCTGCCGCTGCTGGCGCGTCTGGCCGGGCAGAAGGCCGGGCCGCGCCGCCCCCTCGCCCTGGTCCTGGTGCCCACCCGCGAACTCGCCCAGCAGGTCCAGGCCGACCTGGCGCCGCTCGGCCGGTCCGTCGGCCTGCGGCTCACGACCGTCATCGGGCAGACCTCGATGGCCCGGCAGATCGACGCGCTGCGCCGCGGCGTCGAGGTGCTCGTCGCCACCCCCGGGCGGCTCAAGGACCTCATGCGCCAAGGCGCCTGCGACCTCGGCGACGCGCGGATCGTCGTGCTGGACGAAGCCGACCACATGGCCGACATGGGCTTCCTGCCCGACGTCACCGACATCCTCGACCGGGTCCGGCCGGGCGGGCAGCGGCTGCTGTTCTCCGCCACCCTGGACGAGGACGTCGACGTGCTCGTCCAGCGCTACCTGGACGACCCGGTGACGCACGCCATCGGACCGGTCGACGAGCCCGTCCCCACCATGGACCACCACCTGCTGCTGGTGTCGCCCAAGGAGAAGGCCCTCATCACCGCCGAGATCGCCAACCGGGAGGGGCGGACGATCCTGTTCGCCCGCACCAAGCTCGGCGTGGACCGGCTGACCAAGCAGCTCACCGCCGTCGGGGTACGGGCCGCCGGGCTGCACGGCGGCAAGAGCCAGGGCCTGCGCACCCGCACCCTGGCCGGGTTCCGCGAAGGGGCGATCGACGTGCTGGTCGCCACCGACGTGGCCGCCCGCGGCATCCACGTCGACGACGTCAGCCTGGTCGTGCACGTCGACCCGCCCGCCGACCACAAGGACTACATGCACCGCGCGGGCCGAACGGCGCGCGCGGGTGAACACGGCACCGTCGTGACGCTGGTGCTGCCGCACCAGGTGCGCGCCACCGCCGCCATGACCCGCAGGGCGGGCATCGACGCCCGACGCGTCCGTGTGAGGTCCGGCGACGAAGAACTGGTCCGGCTGACGGGGGCGCGTCCGCCGTCCGGCATCCCGATCGAGGAGCCGCTGATCCCCGAACGCCCGGAGCGTCCCCGGGGGCGCCGCCCCGGCGGGCCTCGCGGCCGCGTCCGCCGCGGCGCAGCGGGTGACCGCGACCGCCGCGGCCCCCGCGCCCGGACGAACGGCGAGCACGGCGACCGCCGACACGGTGATCGGCGAGGTGCTCGCGGCCCCGCGGCTCACGCACACCATCGCGGCGGCAACCCCCGCCGCGCCTGAACCGAGCCGGCCGCTGCCGTGGCGGTCCTGCCCTGCGGCCTGGAGTTCACCGTGCCCAGGTGGTCGGCTCTGCCATGGCTCGTCGTTCCTGAGCCGCGATCGTCGAAAGCAGCAGCTGGGTGCCGCCTCGGCGGGTGCGGTGGTATGTCGGCGTGGCGTGTCGGTTGGGGCGGGGGTGTCAGCCGGCTTCTTCGCGGGCCTCTTCCAGGGGTTCGACCGAGGAGAGCGTGGCCAGCTCGTCCAGCGAGGCCAGGGAGCGCTTCCGAAGGGGCGGCTGCCAGCCTCGTTCCGCGTCGTAGCGGCGCAGCACCTTGGCGGGGACGCCGCCGATCACCGAGTGGTCGGGGAACTCGCCGCGCACCACCGCACCGCCCGCGACGGCGACGTTCCGGCCCAGGCGGGTGCCGGGGAGGATGATCGCTCCGGTGCCGATCCAGCAGCCGTCCCCGATCACGACCGGCTTGTTCTCCGGCCACTGCCGTCCGATCGGCGTGTCCAGGTCGCCGTAGCTGTGGTTCTGGTCGGTGATGTAGACGTTCGGCCCGGTGAACACGTCGTCGCCGATCTCGATGGACTGGTGGCCGACGATGTGCGTGCCGCGGCCCAGCGAGCAGCCCTTGCCGATCCGCACGATGATGTCCGGGCCGAGGTCCAGCCCGGGGACGAAGCCGGCCGAGATCGTGCAGTGCGTGCCGACGAGCGTGTGGTCCCCGATGGAGATCCACGGCTCGCCGTAGATGGCGCCGATCGGGAATCCGATGCAGACGCCCTCTCCGAGGTAGGCGAACCGGCGGCGTCCCGGGGTGTGCGGGGTGATCTCGCCATACCGCTGGATCAACTCCCAGCCGCGGTGCACGGCCGCGTGCGCGGCGCGGCGGGCCTGGAGGGCGATGAGCTGCCGGAGCGAACGGGCCTTCGGCGACATGGCGTTCACGGTACCGGTTGGTAGCAATCATCGGGACGGCGGCTGCCGAACACGGCGAAGGCCGAGCACAGCGGCACAAAGGGAGCAGGCGCGTCCGTCAGCGGATCGACGCCGAACGGGTACGTCCGGCTGCTGATCCACAGGGAGGACGCCACCGCCCCTGAGCGGAGTGATGACCGTCGTTGGCGGCGGGCGGGATTTGGGGAAGGCGAAAGCAGGGCCCGGCTGTCACGGCCGGGCCCTGGGCACGTGGTCTAGGGGCGTTCTCTGTGTCAGGACGAGCGCATCTGGCCGTCAGAGGGGGTCGGATGGTGCTCCGACTCGGACTCCCTCAACTCGTCCGTCATGGTCCGTGAAACGCTCCGCCGCGTCAGCAGCGCGCCCGCCACGCCGATCGCGGTGGCACCCGCCGTCATGATCAGGGCGGCGTTGCGGCCGCGCCGGTTGCGGGGGTGCGGCTCGAGCCGGTGCGCCATGTCGGTCAACAGCGAGCTCACGCGCGGCGCAAGATCCGACTCGACATATCCGGCGGCCCGTATCAGCCGGGGCGCGCTCCAACTCCGCGCGATCAGCAGGCGTTCGGCGGCGATGTCGCGGCCCTCCCGCGCCGCGGGGACGATACGCTCGGCGGCAATGGCGGCGCCCTGCCGGCACAGCGACGCGCCCTGCCGGCATGCGTCCTGCACACGCTCGAACCGCGAAACCGCCGCGTCCCGCGGCTTACGGCGGATGCTCTTCTTTAGGGACACGCTAACCTCCCTGTTTGCGAGGTCCTGTCGGCACCCTTCCCGTGAGACGGGGGGTAAACCCCTTTTGCGCGTCTGAACGGTCACGCAGGGTGAGCAGGTCGCGCGTGTGACACCGCACTCGGCGCGCGCCGACGCGCCGAACGCATCGAGAGAACATCCGACTCGACGACGAGGAGGCGCCGCTCGTGGCGGAGGAGATTTTCGCGACGCTGCAGACGTCGCTCGGCCCGATCGTGCTCCAGCTCTACCCCGACAAGGCGCCCAAGACCGTGGAGAACTTCGTCGGGCTGGCGGAGGGCACCAAGACGTGGCGGCACCCCGGGACGGGGCAGACCCAGACGAACACTCCGCTCTACAACGGCACGATCTTCCACCGGGTCATCGAGAACTTCATGATCCAGGGCGGTGACCCCATCGGCCGCGGCACCGGCGGGCCCGGCTACAGCTTCGAGGACGAGTTCCACCCGTCGCTGAAGTTCGACCGGCCGTACCTGCTGGCGATGGCCAACGCCGGACCGAACACCAACGGCTCGCAGTTCTTCATCACCACCAACGTCGCCAACACGCGGCACCTGACCGGCCGGCACACCATCTTCGGCAAGGTCATCCAGGGCACGGACGTGGTGGACCGCATCTCCAAGGTCCCGACCGGCCCGAACGACAAGCCGCTCCAGGACGTCGTGATCCAGTCGGTGACGATCGAGCGCCGCCAGTCGTAGTACAAGTGGGAAGCCACGCGCGCAGACCCGAGCAGTACCCGACCCGCCACCCGGCCCGATTCCCGGGAGCCGCCGAATGAGCACAGACCCCAACCCCGCGTCCGGGGCCGAGACGCCGGTGCCCGTCTGCTACCGGCACCCGGCCAGGGAGACGTATGTGCGGTGCACCCGGTGCGACAGGTACATCTGCCCCGAGTGCATGCGGGACGCGGCCGTGGGGCACCAGTGCGTGGACTGCGTGGCCCAGGGCAACCGGGGCGTCCGCCAGCCCCGCACCGTCCTGGGCGCGCGGACGCCGCGCACGGCCACGCCGGTGGTGACCTACACCCTCATCGGCGTCTGCGCGCTGGTTTATCTGGCCGAAGCCGCCACGACCAGGGTCGTGTGGGACTTCATGATGGTCGGCCAGAACATCGGACGCTCCGGCCAGTTGATCGGGGTGGCCGAGGGCGAGTGGTACCGCCTGGTCACCTCGATGTTCCTGCACCAGCGGCCGAACAGCCCGTGGGGCATCGGCCACATCCTGGTCAACATGTGGGCGCTGTGGGCGCTCGGTCCGGCGCTCGAGCAGCTGCTGGGCCGGTGGCGCTTCCTGGCGCTGTACCTGCTGTCCGGGCTGGGCGGCTCGGTGCTGCTCTACCTGAACGCCCCGGCCGACGGCGCGGTGGGCGCGTCCGGCGCCATCTTCGGGCTGTTCGGCGCGTACTTCGTGATCGGACGGCGGCTCGGCGGCCAGGTCGGGCCCATCGTGGTCCTGCTGGTGATCAATCTGGTGATCACGTTCACGGTGCCCGGGATCTCCTGGCAGGGCCACGTCGGCGGACTGGTCACCGGCGCGGCGCTGGCGGCGGCGTACGCCTACGCGCCCGCGCGCGCCCGGCAGGCGGTGCACATCCTGGCGCCGGTGGCGGTGCTGGCCGTGCTCGTCCTGCTGGTGGCCGTGAAGACCGCGGAGCTGACGTCCGCCGGCACGCCGCTGTGACGCGGCGACCAGAAGAGGAACAACCCGCGAAATGGCCGCATCCGGCCACGACGCATCGCGCCGCGGTTGTGGAAAACCTGGGGACAACTCCGTGCCGCACGCCCTGCGGCTGTGGACAACGCGGCCGGACGCGGCCGGACGTCACCCGTGGGCGGTCAGCGCCACCGCGTGGACAGGATCACGCCCAGGATGATCGAGGCGAAGCCGATGCCCAGGTTCCAGTTCCCCAGGTCGGTCATCACCGGCACGTCGGTGCCCGTGCTCGCCGTGACGTAGAACGTCGCGATCCAGGCCAGCCCCAGCAACCACAAAGTGATCATCGTGGGGGCCAGCCAACGCGGGCTGACCTCGGGGGCCTTGGACTTCTGCGGCGGCGTGTAGACGGCCTTCTTGCGGACTTTGGACTTGGCCACGGTCGGATCGATCTCCTCGGGCGGTCGGCGGCCGGAGCGCCGGTCCGCACATGGGTCTTTGTGGGTTAGCGTAGTCGCTGGTGAGCAGCGTACGGCGTAGAGCGTGGCGAAGCATCCTCCCACTCCTGATGCTCGCGGCGGGAACCCTGTTCGCGGCCGGCGCGAGCACGGCCCGCGGCACCGACCTGCGGGACACCGGCCGCACCCGGCTGACCGAGCTGATCGTCGCCGAGCAGCGCCGCAGCGCCCGGCACCGCGCCGAGTACCGGCGGCTGCGCCGCGAGGTCGACCGGGCGTCCCGCCTGGCCGGACGGCGCGACGCGCGCGTCAAGCAGGCCCAGGCCCGCGCCGACCGGCTGGCCGCCGCGTCCGGCTTCGCCCCGCTGCGCGGCCGCGGCGTGCGGGTCGTCCTGGACGACGCGCCGCAGCCCGAGTCCGGCGAGCTGCCGCGCGGAGTGGCCCCCGACGACCTCGTCGTCCACCAGGCCGACGTGCAGGCCGTGGTGAACGCGCTGTGGGCGGGCGGCGCCGCCGGAATGCAGATCATGGACCAGCGGGTCATCTCCACCAGCGCCGTGCGCTGCGTGGGCAATACTTTGATCCTCCAGGGCGTCGTGTACTCGCCGCCGTTCCGCATCACCGCGGTCGGCGATCCGGAGCGGCTGCGGGCCGCGCTGGACGCCTCGCCCGAGATCGCCGTCTACCGCCGGTACGTGCGCGAGTACGGGCTCGGGTACACGGTGCGGACGCTGGACCGGGTCGAGCTGCCCGCGTTCACCGGCAACGTGACCATGAAGTACGCCACGGTGCCGCGGGACGCCGACACCTGACCTCGGCCGTCCACCGGCGGCGATCGCGGACGAAAGGGGACGCGCGCGGTGCGGACGCTGATCCGTGGCCTCGGCGAGCTGTGCATCACCGCGGGTCTGGTTCTGCTGCTGTTCGTCGCCTACGAGCTGTGGGGGACCGGCCGCTACACCCGCGAGCAGCAGGACCGGCTCGGCAAGGAGCTGACGAAGGCGTGGCAGGCGCCGGCGGTCACCACCGAGAAGGTGAAGCTCGGCCGCGGTCTGGCGTTGATCCGCATCCCCAAGCTGGGCCGCGACTACCGGTACGTCATCGTCGAAGGCGTGACCCGCGCCGACCTGCGCAAGGGGCCCGGCCACTACCCCGGCACGGCCATGCCCGGCGAGGTCGGCAACTTCGTCGTCTCCGGGCACCGCACCACCTACTCGGCCCCGTTCAACCGCATCGGCGAGCTGCGGCGCGGCGACCGCATCCTCATCGACACCCGGCGCCGCCAGTTCGTCTACCAGGTCACCGGACGGCGGATCGTCGAACCGGACGACGTGGAGGTCATCGCGCCCGTGCCGAACCATCCGCGCCGCCGCCCCACCGAACGGCTCATCACGTTGACGACCTGCCATCCCAAGTACTCCGCCGCCGAACGGCTGATCGTCCACGGGCGGCTGGTGGAGACCCGGGAGCGGGTCGCCGCCCCCACCAGCCCGCAGGCCGCCGACTGACCCTGGAGGATTCCGCGATGTACGCCTGGATCTGGCGGCACCTGCCCGGCGAGCGGCTGCGGACCAAGGCGCTCGCCGCCCTCGCGCTCGCGGCCGTGGTCGTCGCGCTGCTGTGGTACGTGGTGTTCCCCTGGCTGGAACCCAAGGTGCAGTTCGACCACGGCGTCGTCGACGGCCCCACCCCCTCCGCGTCCGCGTCACCGCACCGCTGACCTGCGGCGACAATAGGGGTGTGCGTGTACTCGTCGTGGACAATCACGACAGCTTCGTCTTCAACATCGTCCAGTACCTGCTGCAGCTGGGCGCCGACTGCGTCGTCAAGGACCGCGCGGACGTGCGCCCCGGCGACGCCCGCGGCGTCGGCGGCATCCTGATCAGCCCCGGCCCGGGGCACCCCGCCGACACCGGCGTCTGCCTCGACCTCGTCCGCGACGCCGACGTGCCGCTGCTCGGCGTCTGCCTCGGCCACCAGGTGATCGCCCACGTCCACGGGGCGGCGGTGACGCGGGCGCCCGAGATCGTCCACGGCCGCACCAGCCCCGTCCACCACGACGGACGCGGCGTGCTGGCCGGCCTGCCGAACCCGTTCGACGCCACCCGCTACCACTCGCTGGCCGTCGACCCGGCCACCGTGCCCGGCGACGTCCTGGAGATCACCGCCCGCACCCCCGACGGGGTGGTGATGGGGCTGCGGCACCGCCGCCGTCCGCTGGAGGGCGTGCAGTTCCATCCCGAGTCGGTGCTGTCCGAATCCGGCCATGCGCTGCTCCGGAACTGGCTCGCCACCTGCGCTTCTACCGTGTGAGGGGGGTGGCGGCGAGCCCATCGCCGGTTCCGGGGGAAAAATTCCGCTGAAATCCGTAACACGCTCTGGTGCGCGTCCGAAGACCATCACGAGAGGGCTTCCGCCATTGCCCCCGAGTGGCGGAAGCCCTCTCTTGTATGTCCGGCGGACTCCCCAAACTTTCTCACTTAATGAAACTGTCGTGTTGCGCTCCGTGATGTCGAGACGTCATCCTTGAGGCGTGGTCATCGGGGGCGTCCACGACCACAGATTCCTCCGCACGAGCAAGGGCCCCGGATCCCTGGACAGGCATCCGGGGCCCCGCCAGAGCCGGCCCCTCCGCCGACCCCTCGCTCTCCCGCACCGCTCGGCCCCGGCAGAAGCCCGCCCCGCCGTCCAGCGAAGAGCCCCGGCTTCGGGGGAAGCCGGGGCTCTTGTGTCCGGTCGCTCAGCCCGAGTTCGGGCGGCCGCCGGGGAAGTTGGGGCCTTCGGTGCCGGGGGTCGGGCTGGTCGGCTGAGGCTCGTTCACCACCACGGTCACGGTGTCGCCCGGCGCGACCGTCGCCCCGGGCTCGGGGCTCTGGGCGAACACCTGGCCCGGCGCGACCGGCTTGTCCGGCGGCGCGGGCTGCTTCTGCACCTCGCACTTGAGGCCCAGGCCCTTCAACCGGTTGCAGGCGGCCCGCTGGCTCTGGTTGTACAGGTCGGGCAGCTTGATCTGGCTCGGGCCGGTCGAGACCACGATCACCACGCGGGACTTCACCTCGGCCCGGGTGCCGCCCGGCGGGTTCGTCCGGATCACCATGCCGCGCGGCACCTCCGAGGACGACTCGAAGTCGCGGCCGACGCGGAAACCGCGATCCGACAGCAACTGCGCCGCCTCGTCGTACGGGCGGCCCGTGACGTCCGGAACCTCGACCTGCTCGGGCGGCTTCTTGCCGCGCGACACCACCAGGTTGACGGCCGACCCCGCCTGGACCTGCACGCCGGGACGCGGGTCGGAGCTGATGACGTAGCCGCGGCGGACGGTCTCGCTGTACTCCTCGGTGGTCTGGCCGACCTTCAACCCGACCTGGATGAGGGCGGCCACCGCCTCGTCCCGGGACTGGTTGAGGATGCTGCTCGGCACCGCCACCTTCTTGACCTCGTCGCCGCCGCGGCCCGACAACGCCCAGCCGAACAGCGCCGCGCCGCCGATGAACACCGCCGCCAGCGCCAGCCACAGCGCGACCTTCTTCCCGTTGCCGCCGCCCGACTGCGGCTCGTCGTACTGCACCGGCGGCAGGTCGTAGCCGTTGCCGACCGGCCGCTGCACCTGGGTGCGCGGCGGCACGCCGCCCATCACCTGGGTGGCCTGCGGCTGCGCGCCCATCAGCATGGTGGACGCCGCGGTGGAGGCGACCGGCTGCCCGTGCAGCGCCCGGTGGATCTCCTGGCGGAACTCCTGGGCCGTCTGGTAGCGGTGGTCGGGGTTCTTGGCCATCGCCTTCAGCACGATGGCGTCCGCCCACTGCGGGATGTCGGCGTCCACCTGCGACGGCGGGACGGGCTCCTCCCGGACGTGCTGGTAGGCGATGGCCACCGGGGAGTCCCCGGTGAACGGCGGCCGGCCGGTCAGCAGCTCGTACAGGACGCAGCCGGTGGAGTAGATGTCGCTGCGCGCGTCCACGCGCTCGCCCCGGGCCTGCTCGGGCGACAGGTACTGCGCCGTCCCGATCACCTGCGCCGTCTGCGTCATCGTGGCGGCCGAGTCGGCCATGGCCCGGGCGATGCCGAAGTCCATGACCTTGACCTCGTGGTTGCGGGTCAGCATCACGTTGGCCGGCTTGATGTCGCGGTGCACGATGCCGCCGCGATGGCTGTAGTCCAGCGCCCGCAGAATCCCGTCGGTGACCTCCAGCGCCTTCTCCGGCAGCAGCGCGCGGTTCTCCCGGAGCAGGTCGCGCAGCGTGCTGCCGTCCACGTACTCCATGACGATGTACGGGATGGAGGTGTCGCCGACGGAGTCCTCGCCCGTGTCGTAGACGGCAATGATCGACGGGTGGTTCAGGGACGCGGCCGACTGAGCCTCACGCCGGAAGCGGGCCTGGAACGTGGGGTCGCGGGCCAGGTCAGAGCGCAGCGTCTTGACCGCCACGACGCGGTCGAGACGCAGGTCTCTGGCACGGTAGACCTCGGCCATGCCGCCGCGCCCGATGACGCTTTCGAGCTGGTAGCGGCCGCCGAGCAGCCGAGGTTGACTCATATGTGCACTTTCCCTCGTACGTCTACACCTTGTCCTCAGAACCTAGCCCCCCGCGAAGGGCCTGCGAGGGATCCGGGCTCGGAGTTGACGGAGTCGTGGTCCTCCCCGTCGGTACGGGTGCTGGGTTCGGGGGGCCCGGGGCCGCCCCGGTCGGATCGGTGGTCGGCTTCTGTGAAGGGGACGCGCTGCGATACGGGGTCGTTGACCCGGCTCTCAGGCGTGGATGCGGCTCACGATCGTCCCGAATCGGGCGCACCGAGACAAGACCCTCGGGCCGCGCGCCGTGGGATCCCGACCCCGCCGCAACGGATCCCTCCGGAACCGGCCCGCCGGGCCCGCTCGGCCCGCGGATCGGTGCGCCTGCCCGGGTGCGGTGCGCCGGTGCGGTGCGTCCCTGCCCTGTCCTGTTCCCGAGGCGCAGGGTACCGGGAGTCATGCTGTGGTCAAATTCCGGCGATCCGCTCGGTGCGCCGGACGCCCGCCGCGGCTCGCCAGGGCTTCCCGATGATCCGCGGAGAGACTGCGGTGAGCCCCGGACCGCCTTCGGAGAGCCGCGCGGAAGGCGCGGCATGTCACCGCGTGAGATCTGCGCACTCTGAGGGCGAACCCACGCGCCGCCGGCGCGCGATCCGCCCAGGGCGTCCCCCGAGATCCGCGTACTGCGGGAAGTGCTCCGCGATCCGCCCGATGCGCTTCGCGCGGCCTCGGCGGCGCCTGGTGCGCCGGTCGACGGCCGGCCGCGCACGGCGTCGCGCGAACCGTTGTCGAAAGCTTGCGGGCCCGCCGCGCCGTCCCGCGCGCTCCGCGAGGCGCCCGAGCGGCCTTCCGAGGGACGGGGCGACGCGGCCGAGTCGTGCCGAAGCGCCGAGGTTTCGCGTGAAACACCCGTCGGGACGCCCGAGGCGTCCGACGTCGCGGAACCGCTCGGGGCGTCCGGCGACGGCGAGGTGTCGCGGAGGGCCGCGGCGCGTTCGGCGGCCCGGTCGGCGTCGCCGCCGAACCGCTCCGCCGGGTTCTTGGACAGCAGCGCCGCCACCAGCGCCCGGACGTCGGCCGGGACGTCGTCCGGCAGCGGCGGCGGCACCTCCCGGACGTGCTTGAGCGCGATGTCGACCGTGGTGTCCCCGTCGAACGGCACCCGGCCCGCCAGGCACTGGTACGCCACCACGCCCAGCGCGTACAGGTCGACCGCCGGCGTGAGCTCCTGCCCGGTGGCCTGCTCGGGCGACAGGTAGTGGGCCGAGCCCATGACCCGGCCGGCCGCCGTCAGGCAGGCCGGCTGGGGACCGCGCGCGATGCCGAAGTCGGTGATCTTGACGGTGCCGTCCGCGGTCACCAGCAGGTTGCCCGGCTTGACGTCGCGGTGCACGATGCCCGCCCGGTGCGCCGCGGCCAGCGCCCGCGCGGCCTGCGCCACCAGGTCGAGGGTGCGCCAGGCGGTGAGCCTGCCCACCCGGGCCAGCACCGCCGCCAGCGGTTCGCCCCGCACCAGCTCCATCACCAGGTACGTCCGGCCGCGGTGGGTGCCGTGGTCGTACACCCGCGCGATGCCCTCGTGCCGCAGCCGCGACGCGTACTCGGCCTCGGCCGCCATCCGTTCCCGGGCGGCGACGTCCTCCGGCAGGTCGTCGCGCAGCAGCTTGACCGCGACCGGGCGGCCCGCCACCTCGTCGCGGGCGGCCCAGACCTCGCCCATCCCCCCGGTGGCCACCGGCTCCACGAGCCGGTACCGGTCGTTCAGGACGAGAGCGGAGTTCACTTCTTCAACACCTGGGCCATGATCGCGCCCGCCACCGGACCGGCGTTGGTGGCGCCGTCACCGGGGCCCTCGGTGATGACGGCGAAGGCGTACCGAGGCTTGTTCACCGGGGCGAACCCGACGAACCACCGGGCATTGGGGTTGCCGTCCCCCTGCTCGGCGGTGCCGGTCTTCCCGGCGATGTTCATACCCTGCAGGTTCCGCGCCGTGCCCTCGCGGACCACCGCGCGCATCATGTCGGCGAGCTGCTCGGCCGTCTCCGGCTTGATGGCCTGCGAGAACTCCTTCGGCTCGGCGCTGTAGAGCTCGCTTTGGTCCTTGGCCCGCACCGTCTGCACCAGGTACGGCTTCATGATCTTGCCCTCGTTGGCGACCGCGGCGGCGACCATGGCCATCTGCAGCGGGGTGGCGCGCACGTTCTCCTGCCCGATGCCCGAGCGGGCGGTGCCGTCCTTGCCGGTCGGGGTCATCTGGCCCGTCTCCAGGTTGCGCACCGCCACCGGGACGTCGCTCTCGGCGGGCCGCACGTCCGGCTCGATCTCGAACCGGCGGTTGAAGCCGAACTTGGTGGCGCCCGCGTTCAGCTGCTTGATGCCCATCTGCAGCGCCAGCTCGCCGAACGTGGTGTTGCAGGACTCGGCGTACGCGCCGCGCAGCGTGGCGCGCCCGGCGCAGTTGCCGGTGTCGTGCGAGTTCGGCAGCGGCTTGCCCGACTCCGGCAGGATCAGCTGGCCGGTGTTGACGATCGAGCTGCTGGTCAGGCCCAGCTGCTCCATGGCGATCGCCGCCGTCACCGTCTTGAACGACGAGCCGGGCGGGAACGTCTGGCTCATCGCGTTGTCGATCAGCGGCTTGATGACGCCCTTGGCCTGGTCCAGCTCCACCAGCCGCTGGCTGCCCTTGGTGCCCCGCTGCGGCGCCACCTCGTTCGGGTCGAAGGACGGGTAGGACGCCAGCACCTGCACCGCACCGGTCTTGATGTCGATCACCGCGGCGCCGGCGCGGCGGGTGGTGCTGTTGCGCAGCCGCTGGTAGGCGACCTGCTGGGCGTCGGTGTTCAGCGTCAGCTCGACGTTGGCGCCCTCGGCCTTCTTGCCGATGAACGCGTCGAACCAGCGCTGGTGGGTGATCCGCTTGTCGGTGCCGCCCAGCAGCGAGTTGTAGGCGAGCTCCACCTTGGACGCGCCGCCGTTGAAGTAGCCGGTGACCGGCGCGTACACCGGGCCGTTCTTGTAGGTGCGGCCGTACTTGGGGTTGTCCTTGCCGGTCGGCTCGGACTGCACGATCACCTGGCCGCCGGCGATGATGTCGCCGCGGGGCGCGTTGAACACCTCGGCGAACTTGCGGGTGTTCTTGTCGTCGTTGCGCAGGCTCTCGGCCTGGCTGCCCTGCACGTAGTTGACCTGCGCCATCAGGGCGAAGAACAGCAGCAGCCCGAAGATCGCGACCCGGCGCAGCGGCTTGTCCATGTTCATGCTGCAGCGCTCCGCTCGGCGTCGGTGTCGGGCGCGACTTCGCTGGTCATGGCTGCGGGATCACCTCGTGCTCACGATCTGGGTCATGCCCTCGTCCTGGATCGACTGCGGCGCCGGCTTGCGCGCGTCGTGGCTCATCCGCACCAGGATGGCGATGAGGATCCAGTTGGCCATCAGGGACGAACCGCCCTGCGACAGGAACGGCGTGGTGAGGCCGGTCAGCGGGATCAGCCGGGTGACGCCGCCGACGATCACGAACACCTGCAGCGCCAGCACGAAGGACACGCCGCCCGCGAACAGCTTCAGGAACGGGTCGCGCGCGGCGACGGCCGTCTTCATGCCGCGCTGCACGATCAGCGCGTAGATCAGCAGCAGCGCCATCAGCCCGGTCAGCCCGAGCTCCTCGCCCAGCGAGTCGAAGATGAAGTCGCTGAACGACAGGGGGGTGCGCCACGGTTCGCCCTGGCCGAGGCCGGTGCCGAGCACCCCGCCCTCGCCGAGCGCGAACAGCCCCTTCATCAGCTGGGCGCTGTCGGCGTACGAGCCGCCGAGCTTGCTGCAGGCGTAGTAGCCCGGGCCGATGAGGCGGGTCTGCTCGGCCTTGTCGGTCTGCCCGGCCCGCTCGTACTCGTCGGCCTTGCGCTCCAGCTCCGCGTCGTACTGCTTGTAGATCTCGGTGTCGGGGTTGACCGGCTCGACCTTGCCGTCCTCCAGCAGGCAGCCGCCGTCGAAGTACGGCTTGGGGTTCTGCCAGATGTCGATGCGCTGGTTGACGTGGCCCATGAACGGCAGCAGCGTGGCGATGAACACGCCCACCGCCAGCAGCCCGACGCCGATCAGCACCCACGAGACCCGCTGCGTGGCGATGTAGAGCATCGACACGAACAGGCCGAAGTACAGCAGCGCGGTGCCCAGGTCCTTCTGCATGAACAGCACGCCCAGGCAGAAGACCCAGATCACCAGGATCGGGCCCAGGTCGCGGGCCCGGGGCAGGCTGAGCGGCCCGATCTTCTTGCCGATCAGCGACATCGCCTGCCGCTTGTTCACCAGGTACCCGGCGAAGAAGACCACCAGCATCAGCTTGGCGAACTCGCCCGGCTGCACCGAGAACCCGGCGACGTTGATCCACACCCGGGCGCCGTTGATCTCCGCGCCGATGCCCGGGACGATCGGCAGGAGCAGCAGCAGGATCGCGCCCAGCCCGATGATGTACGTGTAGCGCTGTGCGGTCTTGGGGGTGAACGACAGCGGCGCGTCGGTGCGGTTGACATCCCGCATGATCAGCACCGCGGCCACGAACAGCGCGATGCCGACGAAGGTCCACATCAACTGGGACGAGGCGTCGGCGGCGTCTTTGAGGATCTGCTTGCCCGCGGCGGCCGCGGCCTTGCGGTCGGCGCTGGTGTCCAGGTCCAGCCGGTAGATCATCGCCAGGCCGAGGCCGTTCAGCGCCACCGCCAGCGGCAGCAGCAGCGGGTCGGCGTACGGCGCGAACCTGGCCTGGACGAAGTAGGCGGCCAGCGCCAGCACCACCAGCCCGCCGCCGTAGCCGAACAGCCCGGCGGGGATCTGACCGTCACGGGCCAGGCCCACCTCCGCGAACGCCGACAGCGTCAGCACCATCGCGAAGATCAGCAGCGCCAGCGACGCCGCGTTGCGCCGCTGGTACGGCAGCTGGCGGCGGATCTGCTCCCCGAGC
This sequence comes from Actinomadura viridilutea, assembly GCA_003001795.1. GTDB lineage: Bacteria > Actinomycetota > Actinomycetes > Streptosporangiales > Streptosporangiaceae > Spirillospora > Spirillospora viridilutea. The sequence goes on from PVNI01000021.1 coordinate 83,249, forward strand.
TGGCTCATCTACGACCGACCCCCGTTGCCCCCGTTGCTCTCGTCGGCCGGGCAGTCCGGGACCGTGGGGGTGGCGGAACGGCAGGCGGCCTTGCGCCCCTCCAGTTCGCTGAGCTTCTTTTCGGCCTGGGCCTGGCCGACGAACGAGAACGCCCCTCGGCGGACGCCGTCGGCGTCGCTCTTCGGCAGCTCGCCGAGCTCGATGGCGCTGCTGGTGATCGTCTGCTCGCGGCAGTTCTTCTGCCCCGCGCCCTTGACGATGGCGACCTTGCCGTCCTGGTCGCGCAGCGAGTACCGGCACACCGCGTTCTGCAGGTCCCGCACGGCCTTGGGGCCGCTGACGGTGTAGGTCTCCTTGACCGCCCGCTGCTTGTCCTCCGGCAGGTCGGCGACCAGGATCGGCGGGTTGGGCTGGTCCTTGGCGGCGGCCTTGCGGGACAGGCTCAGGCCCGGCACCTCCTGGTTGGTGCCGCGGAACAGCACGACCCGCCCGTTCTCCTCGCCGATGTAGTAGCCGTTGCGCACCGACTGCAGTCCCACGAACCCGACGGCGCCCAGCCCCACGACGACCACGCCGACCGACACGATCAGCCACGTCCAGCGGCGCGGACCGCGGCGCCGCACCCGGCCGGCCGCCTCGGGCGGGGCCATCACGTCCGGCGGCGCGCCCGGACCGGCCGGCATCGGCTGCCCCATCGGCATCGGCGCCGCGGGCGGAGGCGGCGGCCGCTCGTCCACCGCCACGGGCGGCTGCGGCCGCGTGTCGCGCAGCTGCGCGGCCCGGCTCGCCGGCGTGTCGGCGCCGCCCTCGGGGCCCGCCCCGCCGGCCGGGGGAGCGGGCTGCGTCGTGCCCGGGTTGCCGGGCGGCTCCGGGGGCCGCGTGTTGGCCGCGGCGCCCACCGCGCGGCCGGGGGCGGGCGGCGGCGGATGCTGGCCCAGGTCGACGACCTCGGCCACCACGCAGGTGATGTTGTCCGGTCCGCCGCCCCGGTTGGCCAGGTCGATCAGCTGGCGGACGACCTGCTCGAGGTCGTCCACCTCGGTCAGCACCTGGAAGATCGTCTCGGCGGTGACCACGCTGGACAGCCCGTCGGAGCACAGCAGATAGCGGTCGCCGATCTTGGCTTCGCGCAGCGACAGGTCCGGGTCGACCTCGCCCCGGCCGTCCAGCGCGCGCAGCAGCAGCGAACGCTGCGGATGCGAGGCCGCCTCGTCGGGGCTGATGCGGCCCTCGTCCACCAGCGACTGCACCAGCGTGTGGTCGTGGGTGATCTGGAACAGGCTCCCGTCGCGCAGCAGGTACGCCCGGGAGTCCCCGATGTGCACCAGCGCCACCTGGTTGCCCGCCCACAGCATCGCCGTGAGCGTCGTGCCCATGCCCTGCAGCGCCGGGTCCGACTCGACGATGTGGTGCAGGTTCTCGTTGGCCGCCTTGACCGTCCGCTCCAGGGCGGACAGCAGCTCGTCGGCCGGCATCTCCTTGTCGAGCTTGCGCAGCTCGGCGATGGCGGCGGCGCTGGCGATCTCACCGCCGACGTGCCCGCCCATACCGTCGGCCACGGCGAGCAGATGGGCGCCCGCGTACGCCGAGTCCTCGTTGCCCTCGCGCAGCATGCCGACGTCGGACCGCGCGGCGTAGCGAATTCCCAGAGTCATTTGCGCAGCTCGATCACCGTCTTGCCGATACGGATCGGTACGCCCGCCGGAACCGGCATGGGCCGGCTCACCTTAGTACGCCCGAGATAGGTCCCGTTGGTCGAGCCGAGGTCTTCCACGATCCACTGACCGTCCTGCGCGTAAAGTCGGGCATGCCGACTCGAAGCGTAGTCGTCGGTCACCACGAGCGTGGAGTCATTCGCCCGGCCGATGGTGATCGGCATGCCCGTCAGGTCGATGACGGTGCCGGCCCGCTCCCCCTGGACGACCACAAGCTTGGTCGGCGCGCTGCGCTGCGCCCGCGGCGGCCTGGACTGCCGGGCGGGCCGCTGCGCGGGCTGGGCCGCGCGGAGGGCGGCCTTGGAACCGAACAGATCGGCCCGGATCACGCCGACGGCCGCGATGACGAACAGCCAGAGCACCGCGAGGAACGCCAGCTTGATCAGCGTGAGGGTGAATTCGGACATCGGAGTCGGGGCTACTCCCTATCGCGGCGGAAGACCAGGGTTGTTCGGCCCATCGTGACGCGCGAACCGTCGACGAGCGTGACCCGCCGGATCGGCTGACCGTTCACGAAGGAGCCGTTCGTCGACCCTAGATCCACGAGCACGACTTCGGGACCTTCTACGCGGATCTCCGCATGGTGGCGGGACACGCCGGGGTCGACCAACCGCAGGTCGCAGTCGGTGCCACGGCCCAGCAGGGTCACCGGCGTGGTGATCTCGTACGTGCGCTGGGTGGCGTCCGCGCCCTCCACCGCGGTGGTCACCAGCAGCCGCGGCCGACCGGCGAACGCCCCGCCCCCTACCTGCGGCACGTCGCTCACCGGACGGCGGATCTCCCCGCCCTCCACGGTGGACCCGCGGATGACGCCGGAACGGATGCGGAACATGCCCGTGGCCAGGTCCCCGGCGTTCTCGAACCGGACGCGCACCGGCCCCACGAAGGAGTACCCCTGCTCCTTGGCGTACTCGCGGGCCAGGTTGGCCAGCTCCTGGCTCAGGCTGTCGGCGTACACCTGGAGCCGCTGCCCGTCCTGCTCGGAGATCTCGACGACGAAGTCGTTCGGCACCAGGGTGCGTCCAGCCGCCACGATGGCGGCGCGGTCGTCCATCTCGCGCTGTACAGCACTGGCCACCTCGACCGGCTGCAGCTCCGACTTGAAGGCCCGGGCGAAGGCACCTTCGACCATGCCCTCCAGCCGTCGCTCGAAGCGCTGAATGACGCCCACGGGCACCTCCCTTCTCCACTGGTAGACGATCGTATCGGTGTGATGGTTCGCTCGAAGTATCTGGATACCTAACCACTGCCGCGACCGTGCTAGCCTTTTCTCGCACCCCCCGAGAGGGGGACGCACCCGGGCGGGTGGCGGAACGGCAGACGCGCACGGTTCAGGTCCGTGTGTCCGCGAGGACGTGAGGGTTCAAATCCCTCCTCGCCCACTCCGAGACTGGGAGCAGCGCCCACAGACAGGGCGGCTGCTCCTTGTCATATCTGCGGGATGCTTCCTGCCGGTCCTCCGCCCGCAGGTTGGACCGGGGGCAAGGCGCGGAGCCGCCTCTGGACCCCTGGAACGCGGACCGCTCTGGCCGGTGCCCCGCCTTCCTTCTTGACTGCGCCCTGGGGCGCGGGCGGGCGCACGGGCGGTGATTGGTCGCTGATCCGTGCTTCCCTGAGGGATGCTCGCGGAACGTGTGACGCGAGTCATCACCTCACAGTGGCCTGATGAGTCCCCCGCAACAAGCCTCTTCTGTTTCTCCCGACCGTACAGCGCTCCCTGACCCGTTGCCTGGGGCGGGCTCGAATGATGCGAGTGCTGTGAAAGCCGGGGCATGAGCGACTGCAGAGTGCACGTCGCCGGCAGCCGCACACGGCCATCGCGCCACCATGCGCGAAGAAGAACGCCGCACGCGCGGCAACACAGCCGGAAGCCCCAGCTGGACGGAAGCAACCCGCCGTGACCTAGTCCCGCCGACCACCCGCCCGCTTCACCGTCTTCGTCGAGGCGAAGGTCGCGCGGCTGGTGAACGGGCTCGCCCCGGACGGGACCGAGCTGCGCGGCGACCTCGTGGGGCCGCTCGCCATAGCGGTGGTCGCCGGAAGAACCGCTGCTTGATGAAGGTGCGGCGGGGTTGATGTGGTGGAAGATGGCGCGCCCTGCCCCCGCTCCCGAAGCCCGGCGCCGCCACAATGCCCTGACTTGGTAGGTCTGGCTGCTGAACCGCTTGCCGGCGACCCGTCGCACCCGTGGATTCACTTGATCAGCGCAGCACCCCCAAGCGCCGGCCGCATCAGGTCCAGCGCCATATCTGCGTGGGCACGTGGCCGTTGCCGATGAGCGTCGTGCCGTCCGCCGCCACGCCTCTCGGCACCCCAGCACCGCCGCCGAGAACGTCGCAGGTGGCGACGGAAGCCGCAGCGGCGATGCCCGCGCGGGGCCCGCTGGGTCAGATGATCAATGCGTTCGGGAATGGTGCGGCGGATGCGCCGCCGCGGGCTGCGGCACGTTCCGCTCGGTGCCCACTGGTTGCGGGCGGGTTGTGGCGATGCCGCGCGATTGCTTGAGGCGTTCGATCACATTGCGGCGCTGATAGACGTCGGGGGCTAAGGGCGGCGGAGCGCCCTGCGCGTGCACCGCGGCAACCAATTCCCGCATGTGTGTTCCTGCATGCGTGAACGGACGCGGCGATCCTGCGGCGCCGACCGGCGGATCGCCGCGGAGCTGTAGCCCTTGTCGACGATGACCCGCTTCGGCATGCGGGACGGCGACCTCCGCCAGAGCTCGAGGAAAGGCGGTGCAGTCGTTGATGGTGCCGGGCGTGAGCACGTTCGACAGCGGCAGGCCGCGTCCGTCGACCGCCAGGTGAATCGTGGCGGTCAGCCCGTCTCGCGACTGGCCGAGTGCCTGCCCGGATGCCGGGCTTGTTCCGTCCGGCCCCCCTTTTGCGGGCGTCGGCGGCGTGCCGGTGCGCGCATGATTGCGCGCTGACGGTCTGGCAGATGCGGCTGGCCCAGTCGTCATGGATATGCACAGGCGTCGGCGTCCCGCCGTCGGCACCGCTCGTAGACGCAGTCACGCGACGGAACGCCGGCGAGCTTCCGCAGCACGCCGTTCGGCACGTGTAGTGGTCGGCACACGGGCCGTCCTGCGCCAGTTGGGGCGGACGAGACGGCTTGATCCGCCGCCGCGTGCATCGGCCAACTCATGTCGTCGCACCACGGCACGGCATCAACTCACATCCCAGGACGAACACGAAGATCGGTTGGACAGTCGCTAACGCGGTGGCCCTGCGCAGGTCAGAACGGGGACGCCGTGGGCGATACCTTCATGGGCCCGGCGACTTTTCCCGCCGAGCGGCCCGCGGCGCCCCAGTTGGGAACGGCGCCGGGTGGCGGTGGTCTCGTCGGCGTAGACCTCGAGGGGCGCCGGGTGCCGTGCTGGGCGGTGTTCTCGCATGCGTCGAGCTGGGCGCGGAACCGCCGGATCTCCTTGTCGGGGGCCGGTAGTCGACACAGACCTGTGCGACCCCGGCCGTTTTCGTCGCAGGCGGCGGGGACGGGACGTCGTGGATGACCTATGCGACGGCGCGGGCGGACACCCACTGGTGTTCGTGGTTCATCGGCGCCCTCCGTCCTCGGAGGAACCGGTGGTGACGGGGTCCGTCGGGTCGTCGGTCCCGGGTCCTCGCCGGCGACCGCTGCATCTCGTCCGTTTCCGCCTGCCAGGTGCTCGTCGCGGGCGTGACCGGGGCCGATCAGTCGCCGAACTCGTTCTGCACGCCGGGCGGAGTGAGGGCTTGGACGTAATTGATGGGCGAATGGTCGTCGAAGGAGTACGGGAAGGGCAGCGACCGCATCGGCTTGATCTTCTTGAGCAGGAACGACGCCCCGGCCAGGCCGAACCCTCCGAACGCGGTCAGAGACTGCCCTGTCGGCTTCTTCTCCTCTCGCCAGGTCCCATTCTGGCCGCCCTGCACGCAGCCGAGATAGCCGAGCAGTTCGCAGATGGAGTTCTGAAGGTTCGGGATGTGGTAGCGGTATTCCCGCCCGAAGTGCTGGAACGGGCCCGTGCTGCGAGGCGGAAGGTGCGGCACGACGTCATTGTCATAGATGAAGCGCAGCACCTTGGTGCGAAGGAACTCGTTCTCTTCGCAGCCTTTCGCGAAGGCCGGGTCGCCGATCATGGGCTGGCCGAACGTGTACGTGGCCCGCAGAAGGCTCGCGAGCTCATCCTCGCCTACCGCGAATTTGCGTTCATGCTTCAGCATCACGGTCATCATCGCGGCCATGGCGGCACCGAGACTGTGCCCGGTGATGTACAGGGCCTCCAGCCTCCTCTCCGTCCGCGACGGAGCGGTGCCGTTGGTCTCGCAGGGAAGGGGGACGCGCACGGACCTGCTCTCCTGCGCCTGCTTCAGCGCCTGCACCACTTGATAACGTGTCGCCCGCACGTTCCGATAGAACCCGGCGTGCACGTTGGCGCCTCGATCCCCTAGGCCGTATTCCATCCGCGTCACGGCGACGTCGGCATCGGTGAGCCAGTTGACGAAGCTCGTCAACTCGGTGCCGCGGTAGCACAGGATCGCCACCCGCCCGCTGCGACTCTGGATCAGGAACGCGGTGGAGCGGATGAACATGGGGTCGACGAATGAGGTGAACGTGCGGCACACGTTCTGCTCGAGCCCCAGCCGCGCCATGATCATCGATACGGTGGCGGTGTCCGAGTACGAGTACGCCGCGCAGGTGGCCAGCACGTGGGCGACCACCTCGTCCGGGTGTTCCTTCGTCTCCGCAAGCCGCTCCTCCAGATTCTCGTAGATGGGGAATCCGGGCGTGGTCACGGGACCGTAGGGCCGGAGCGTGCGGTAGTCCGGAGCCTGCGTGTCCGGGATCCACAGCCCTCCGGTCACGAGCTCGTCCCGCAGCCTTTGCTCCCATTCGAGGACGGAGAATTCGCCGAGCCGTTGCGCCCTGCGAGTCTCCTGCTTTCGCTGCTCCGCCATGATTCCTCACCCTCCGTGGAGTCCGCGCTCATCCGATTTTGTGAGATTTGGTCGGTGTCGAGGCGGCCCCTGGCGTCAACGAGGTCCGGACAACCTCCACGCTAGCCGTGACGCAACCCATGTTTGCGCAAATGAGTCCCCAAAGTATGGGCGGCAAGCGATCCCTCATTCGACTTTCGACCTGGGGCGGCAGCATCGGGCGAGCAGGGCGTGGAGGTCGCGCACTGGCGGGCGCTCGCGCGGTCGGCCGGGTGCGTAGATAATTGAGGCGTACACCGTTTTGGCGCACTCCTCCTCGGTCGAGCGTAAAGTAAGACCCCACGGCCGCAACGTGAGGTGCTTTCGGGCCCCAATGGATATCTGACGATCGAATATGCGTGCCCGAATGCATATGCATTCCGCGTTCCGAGTTCCAGCGCGACGGTCCCGCTCACGGGCACAGGTGGTCCCCGACTCTCGCACGGTCGACGACGTTGCTCTCGCCGATCACTCCCTGACCTGGCAGGTTCTCTCCTCCGGCTCGTCTTGGTCGCTCCTGAGGCGGGCGTGAGTGAGGGGCAGGCGCGGGCGGCGGGTTCGCGCGGGGTCTTCCGCGTGCCGTTCACGTGCGGTCGAGGCGGGCTGCCAGGCTGGATATATGGAGGAGCTTCGTTCGTGGGCCGGTGAGGGGGCGAACACTTCGCCGTTCGCATTGCCCCAGGGACTGGCGGGGCGGCTGGCGATTTCAGTCATGCGCTGGAGCAACCCGCAGCGGGAGGTGCTGGACGTCCTCGGCGTCCGGGACGGCGAGCGGGTGCTCGAGGTCGGATACGGGCCCGGTCGGCTGATCCGGCTGCTCGCCCGGCACACCGGCGCCTCGGCCATCCACGGGGTCGATCCGTCGGAGACGGCGCGGGACGCGGCGATCAAAGCCAACCGTGCCGCCGTCAAAGAGGGGCGGGTCGTGCTGGGGCTCGGCACGGCGGAGCGGACCGGTCTTCCCGATGCGTCCTTCGACCGGGTCGTCTCCGTGAACAACGTGGCCATCTGGCCGGACCTCGACGCGGGGCTGCGCGAGCTGCGGCGCGTGGTGCGGCCCGGCGGGACGGTGCTGATCGCCTGGCACGGCGGGACGGCACCGTCCCGGATCACGGCGCGGCTTCAGCTCACCGAGGAGCAGCTGACGCGCATCGAGGACGCCCTCCGACGGCTCTTCTCCGACGTGGCCAGGCGTCGCCTGAAGGACCTGGAGGTCTTCCTGGCGACGCGCTGACCTCCACGTCAGGAGCCGTCGGGGAGGTGGGGGAACGAGTGGTGCTCGTGGGCGACGACCCAGCGGCCGTCTTCCTTGCGGAGGCCGAGGGTGAGGCGCAGGCGGTCGGCCGGGTTCCGGGCGAAGTCCTCCGGGGTGCCGCAGCGGACCAGGGCGAAGGCGTAGGCGACGTCCTCGCCGGCGGTGACGTCGAGGGCCTCGATGTCGAACACGGCGCCGTTCGCCTGCCACTGGAAGAACGGCGGCCATGTCTCGCGGTAGGCGTCGATGCCGCGCACGCCCTCGTAGGGCGGTGGGACGTCGAACATCACGATGTCGTCGGCATGGCCGGCGAGGACGCCGTTCATGTCCCCGGTGTGCACCGCGTTCGCCCACTGTTCGATCAAGTCGCGGATCTGCTCTCGGTCGTCTGGCATGGCTCGCCTCCCGGTCGCGTGTCCGGCTGGGTGGACTCGGCTCCGCGAAGGAACTCATCGCGGCGCGGGAGGAACAGGGCCGGTACGACGGCCAGGGCGGTGAGGACGACGGCCCAGACGTAGGTGTGCTGGAACGCGTCCGCCAGCGTCGGCGCGGCCGCGGCCCGGGCGTCCGGGGGAAGAGCGTGGAAGGCGCGCAAGCCGTCGTCCCCGGCGGCCGGGACGCGGGCCGAGATCGCCGCGGTGAGCAGGACGGACGCGGCCGCCGTGCCGACGGCGGCGACCGTGGTGCTGACGAGGTTCACCGCGGTGCTGACGGCCGCCGCCAGGTCGCGGGGCGCTCCCGCGCCGGCCGCGGTCATCGTCGGCATCATCGTCGAACCGCCGCCGAGGCCGACCAGGACCAGCGCCCCGCACAGGCCCCAGTACGAGGCGTCCGCCGACAGCTGGACCGCGAACAGGACGAACCCGCAGGACGCCGTGATCGCGGCCGCGGTCACGATCGCCCGGGGCCCGATCCGGTCGATGAGCCGCCCGCTGATCTGCATGGACGTGCCCGAGGCCAGGGCGAGCGGCGCGGCGAGCAGCCCGGCCGCCGTCGCGGTCTCCCCCCGGACGACCTGGAAGTACAGCGGCAGCAGCAGCATCGAGCCGAAGTAGCCGGTGGCGAACAGGGCCAGCACGGCGCCGGCGGCGGCGACCGGGCGCCGCCGGAACAGCCGCGGTTCGATCAGCGGGTGGCGGGACGTCAGCGTCCGGGCGACGAACCCGGCGACCAGCGCGCCGCCCGCGAGGAGCGGCCCGAGGACGCCGGGCGAGGTCACGTCGCCGCGTTCGCCGCCGGCGGTCACGCCGTAGATCAGCGCCGCCAGGCCGGGGGAGAGCAGGAGCAGGCCGGGGACGTCGAGCCTGCGGTCCGCGGCGGGCTCGTCGCGCGGGAAGACGCGCAGGCCCAGCAGCTCGACGAGCACCACGATCGGGACGTTCAGCAGGAACATCCAGCGCCACGACACCTCGTCCACCAGCCGGCCGCCGAGCAGGGGGCCGGCCAGCGGGCCGACGAGGATGGCCAGGCCGAGCATGCTCATGAGCCGGCCGAGCCGGCCGGGCGGGGCGGCGCGCAGCAGGATCGTCATGGCGAGCGGCATCACCATGCCGCCGCCGAGCCCCTGCAGCACGCGGAACGCGATCAGCGACTCGATGTTCCAGGCGGTGCCGGCCAGCAGCGAGCCCGTCCCGAACAGCGCGATCGCCACCAGGTAGAGCCGTTTCGCTCCGAAGCGCCCCGCCGCCCATGCGGTGACCGGGATGACCGCGCCCAGCGCCAGGGAGTAGCCGGTGATGACCCATTGGACGGCGGCCAGCGAGGCGGCGAAGTCCTGTGAGAGCCGGTGCACGGCGACGTTCACCACGGTCTGGTCGAGCGCCACCATGATCGACCCGAGCACCAGGACCAGGGCGATCGCGGTCGGGCCGGGGCGGACGCGGGACGCGGCGCCGTCGGACGCGACCGGTGAGATCGGGGTCGTCATGTCGTCCTCCGGCATGGTTCAGGCGGCGTAGGGCCGCTTGGCCTTGGCGTCGCGCAGCGCGTGCGCCCACCAGGCGAGCCGGTCGAGCAGCACCTTGGCGGCCGCGTTGCAGGCGGTGGGGTTCGTGTGGTGTCCGCCGGCGTCGAACTCCTCCCACGGGTTGTGGAAGCTGACGGTGTCGCGGATGGTGACGGCGTGCAGCTCGGCGAAGACCTGCCGCAGGTGCTCGACCGCGCGCAGCCCGCCGGACAGGCCGCCGTAGGACACGAACGCGACCGGCTTGGCCTGCCACTCGGTGGAATGCAGGTCGATGAGGTTCTTCAGGGCGGCGGGGAAGCTGTGGTTGTACTCCGGGGTCACGATGACGAAGGCGTCGGCGGCGTCGAGCGTGCGCCGCGTCTGCTCCAGGGCGTCGGCCTCGGCGGGGCCGGACGCCGGGGCGTCGAGGACGACGGGCAGGGGCCGCAGAGCCGGGTCCACCACCTCGACGGCCATGTCGGGACGCTTGCGCGCCTGCTCGGCGAACCACTTCGCGACGCGGGTGCCGAACCGGCCCGCGCGGGTGCTGCCGATGATGATCGCCACACGCAGTGGGGTGTCGCTCATGTCAGTCTCCGTTGCGCTCATGCCGGTCATCCGGGGTGTCCGCGGATGACGGACGACACCGGGCGCCCGCCGAGCGGTCGTCCGCCGGCGGGCCGGGTCGTCTGCAAGAAGACTGGGACCTCAACTTGACTTGAGGTCAAGTCGAAGCAACGTGAGATCTGTAGTGAGCGTTCTAGAATTGGTGCCATGACCGTGAGGTCTCGGGGCCGTCCCCGCGCCTTCGATCGGGACGCGGCGCTGGAGAAGGCGCTCGTGGAGTTCTGGCGGCACGGGTACGAGGCGACGTCCGTCTCCGCGCTGACCGCCGCCATGGGGATCCGGCCGCCGAGCCTGTACGCGGCGTTCGGCGACAAGCGGACGCTGTTCGGCGCATGCGTCCGCCGTTACCAGGAACGGCACGGGGCGCTGGTGAGGCGCGCGCTCGCCGAGGAGCCCACCGCCGAACGCGCCATCGGACGCATGCTGCGGGACCTGGCCGCCGACTACACCGACCCCTCCCACCCGCCCGGGTGCCTCATCATCACCGCGACCGCGAGTCACGGCCCCGAGAGCGCCGAGGTGGCCGAGGAACTGCGTGCGATGCGGCTGGCCACCCGGCGGTCCATCGCCGACCGCATCGCGGCCGACGTCCGGGCCGGGCTGCTGCCCGCGGACACCGACGTGGACGGGCTGGCCGCCTTCTTCGCGGCCACCATGCAGGGCATGTCGCGTCAGGCCCAGGACGGTGCGACCCGGGACGACCTGGAGCGCATCGCCGACCTGGCCATGCGCGCCTGGCCGTCCGCCGAATCCTGACGCCCCCGCAGACTCCCGGCAGAGCCCAGTCGCCTACGGGGGTGTGCCCAGGTAGGGGACGGCCGTGCCGTCGCACGGCCGCTTCGAGCTCACCGGCTCCTCGGGGCCGCCACAGCGGCGCCCACACCAACCCAGGACGAGGCCCTCGTCCATGGCGCGGGCCCGGCGCAGGTGCGGGGCGGTGTCGCTGCCGTCTGAAACCTCGCAGATCAGCGTCGTCGCGGATGAGACGCAGCCGGATCGGGCCGCGGGCGTGCCGGATCGCATTGGTGACCAGCTTGCTGACCAGCGGTTCGGTGACGAACGCGGCGCCGTCCAGCCTCACCGGGACAGCCGTTCGGCGACGTTCCTGTGGGCGTCGGCGACGACGGCGGGGATCGGACGGCAGATCCCACGCGGCGACGTGGTCGGCGTCCAACGCGTGCGTGCGCGCCACGAGGAGGGCGAGCCCGACGTCGCCGAGCAGTTCCATCACCTGCTCGCGGTGCGCGGCGTGCCGGGCGCGGATCCCGGCGGCCGCGGCGGGCGGCTCACGGTTCCGGTCGGGCGGCGGCCTCGTCCAGGAAGGACGTGATGAGCGTCAGCCACTCGCCGGGGCGCTCGGCGAACGGCAGATGGCCGGAATCCAGCTCGGCCAGCCGGGCGCCGGGGATGCGGGTGGCGAGGTCGCGCTGGATAGGCGGCGGGACGAGCCGGTCGGCGGTGGTGACGACGACCAGCACCGGGATCGCCAGCTCGGCCAACTCGGCGCGGATGTCGACGCGGGACACCAGGTCGACGTGCTCGGGCGCGCCGGGCGGGACGTCGGCGGCGGTCGCGGCCACGGTCTCGTCGAGGGCGTGCTCCGGGAGGGCGGCCAGCGCGGACGGGCTCAGGGCCGTCAACGTGAGCAGCCTTGCAAGAGGCGTGCGGTCGTCGGCGTCGAGCAGGTGCGACCACAGGTCGGCGACCAGGCGCAGGTGGTTGTCGGGACGGGCGAACGTCGCGGTCAGCACGAGCGCCCTGACCCGGTCGGGATGGCGGGTGGCGGCGCGCACGGCCACGGGACCGCCGAGCGAGTAGCCGACGATCGAGAACGCGTCCAGGCCCTCGTCCACGGCCGCGCCGACCAGCTCGTCGGCGAGTCCGTCGAGGGTGAGCGGGACGGCGGACCGCGGCGTCGCGCCGGCGCCCGGGTAGTCGACCCCGACGACGGTGCGGCCCTCGGCCAGGCCGTCCAGGATCGGGCCGAAGTTGGGCTCGACGCCGCCGCCTGCGCCGTGGGCGAGCGCCACACCGGGGCCGCCGGTGCCGCGGACCGTGCGCGCGAACGTGCTCATCTGCTCCTCCCGACATTTATGTAGTGCTCGATACAGAACTCTAAACCCATATCTGTAGCGGCCACTACAAATAGGGGGTCGGGGAGGAATCCTGAGGGCCGTCTCGGCCGTGCGCGGTGGGAGACTGACGGCATGAGCGTCGCGGCACATCTGGAGGAACTCGGCCGTCCCCTCGTCGAGGAGCAGCTCGCCCATCCCACGGTGGCGGGCATCGCCCGCGGGGACCTGGACGAGGCGGTGTTCCGCTCCTGGCTGGAGCAGGACTACCTGTTCCTGCTCGACTACGTGCGGGTGTTCTGCCGGCTGGCCTGGCAGGCGCCGTCCGGGCACCTGGGCGACCTGGTGGACCTGGCGCACTCGACGTTCCACGAGGAACTGTCCCTGCACCGGTCGCTGGCCGAACCGTTCGGCGCCGACCTGGAGGGCGCGACCAAGGGCCCGGCCTGCGCGGCGTACACGAAGTTCCTGCTGGACAGCGCCGCCTCGTACGCCGAGGGCCTGGCCGCGCTCTACCCCTGCATGTGGGGGTACTCGACGCTCGGCGCCCGCCTGGCCGAGAACCCCCCGAGCGATCCCCGTTACCGCCGCTGGGTCGACACCTACGCCGACCCCGCGTTCGCCGCCCTCGCCCGGCGCATCGGCGAAATGATCGACGAGGCGGCTCCGGACCCGGGCCGGGCCGAGCGCCTGTTCCTCGAAGGCATGCGCCACGAGCTGGCGTTCTGGGACGTTCCTTGACGTGCTCCCCGGCCTGAAGGCCAGAGCACTGCGGACAAAGCCGGTAGCGCCGCCCCCCGAAGTGACCCGGGAGGCGGCGTCTCGTAGAGGGCGGTCACCCGGCGGAGACGGTCGTCATGGCGGGGTAGTCGACGTAGCCTTCGGCGTCTCCCCCGTAGACGAGGTCTTCCCGGTACTCGGCGAGCGGCGCGTCCGCTGCGAAGCGGGCCGGCAGGTCGGGGTTGGCGATGAACAGCCGCCCGTACGAGAACAGGTCGGCCAGGCCCGCGTTCAGCACCCTCTCCCCCGCCTCCCGCGTGGTCGGCTCGGGGCCGTTGAAGTTGCCGATGAGCGTGCCCTGCCAGCGCGGCCGCAGATCGGCCAGGGCCGGGTAGTCGCCGCGTTCGATGACGTGCAGGTACGCCAGTCCCAGCGGGTTCAGCGCGTCGACCAGCGCCCGGTAGGTGCGCCGCGGGTCCTCCTCGGCGATCTCGTTCTCCGGGTTGTCGGGGGAGATGCGCAGCCCGACCCGGTCGGGTCCGATCTCGGCGGCCACGGCCCGCACGACCTCGACGGCGAACCGCAGGCGTCCCGTGAGCGACCCGCCGTACCGGTCGGTGCGGCGGTTGGTGTTCTCGGCGAGGAACTGCTGGATGAGGTAGCCGTTCGCGCCGTGCACCTCCACCCCGTCGAATCCGGCGCGGATCGCGTTGCGCGCTTCGGCTGCGAACGCGGCGACCAGGGCCTCGACCTCCGCCGTGGTCATCGCCCGCGGCGTGACGTGGTCGAGCAGGCCCTTCTTGGTGAAGATCCGCTGGTTCTCGATCCGCACGGCGGAGGGCGCGACGGGCTGCTCGCCGTCCGGCAGCGTCACGGGGTGCGTCATCCGGCCGACGTGCCACAGCTGCGCGAAGATCCGTCCGCCCGCGGCGTGCACCGCGTCGGTGACCTCCCGCCATCCCGCCACGTGCGCGTCGGTCACCAGGCCGGGGATGCCCGGGCCGCCCTTGCCGAGCGGGTCCGGCCACAGCCCCTCGGACACGATCAGGCCGGCTCCGGCGCGCTGGGCGTAGTACTCCTTGGTCAGCGGGTGCGGGACGGCGGTCTCGTCGTCGGCCCGCCCGCGCGTCATGGGCGCCATCACGATGCGGTTCGGCAGGCGCAGGCGGCCGTCGTCGAACGGGCGCAGCAGCGGGCTGGCGGTCATCGGGCTCCCCCCAGTTGCATGTACCTACAAATGTTGTATGCGCATGCAGATATTGCACGGCCATGTACTCTGGTGTCAACGGCGAGGAGGCGACGGTGGACGGCGCGGACCGCACAGTCTGGGAGCAGGTGGTCGGCCTGTACGGACGGGTGGAGCAGGAGCTGGCCAAGGCGCTGCTCCCGCACGGCGTCGGGCTGTCGGAGTACCGCGCCCTGTGCCGGCTGGTGTGCGCGCCCGAGGGCGAGCTGCGCATGCAGGAGCTCGCCGACCTCATCGGGCTCAACCAGAGCTCGGTCAGCCGCCTGGTCGCCCGCCTGGAGGCCGCGGGCCTCACCCGCCGCGACGTGTGCCTCAAAGACCGCCGCGGCGTCTACACCGTGATCACCGACGAGGGGCGCGCCCTCCAGCAGAAGATCGCCCCCATCTACGACGAGACCCTGCGCAGGGCCCTCGACGCCGCCGCGGACGACGCCCGCGTCGGCCCCCTCGTCGCCGCCCTCCGCGCCCACGCCTCCCAGTCCCCGACGCCCGGCTGACGCGGGCGGGCACGGCGGCGCCGCGGTCGCCTGGCGCCTGGACGGTGTGGCCGCGCAGCCGCCCTGGATCGACCCGGCCTGCCCGGCCTGCCACGGCCTGCGGGGGAAGGTCCTTCCGGCCGGGCCGATCGTCCCGCGGCAACGCCGGTGAGCGCTGCGCCCGACAACGCGAAGGACCACGACGCCCCCGAGGGCCGTGGTCCTTCGCGGTGGTCCCCGCCGCGGCTCAGCGTTCGGCCGGGACCTGCGCCGGGGCGGCGGGGCGCGCCGTCCCGCCGACCGGCGCCGGCGCGCCGCCGACCGGCTGGAAGCGGCGCAGCCGCAGGCTGTTGGTGACCACGAACACCGAGGAGAACGCCATGGCCGCGCCGGCGATCATCGGGGTGAGCAGCCCGGCGGCGGCCAGCGGCAGCGCGGCCACGTTGTAGGCGAACGCCCAGAACAGGTTGCCCTTGATCGTGCGCAGCGTCCGCCGCGACAGGGCGATGGCGTCGGCGGCGGCGCGCAGGTCGCCCCGCACCAGCGTCAGGTCGGACGCCTCGATCGCCACGTCGGTGCCGGTGCCCATCGCCAGGCCGAGGTCGGCCTGGGCCAGCGCGGCCGCGTCGTTCACCCCGTCCCCGACCATGGCGACCGTCCGGCCCTCGGCCTGCAGCCGCTTGACGACGGCGACCTTCTCGGCGGGCATCACTCCGGCGATGACCCCGTCGCGCTCCGGGTCGATGCCCACCTGCTCGGCCACCGCCCGGGCGACGGTCTCGTCGTCGCCGGTCAGCAGCACGGGACGCAGCCCCAGCGCGCGCAGCCGGGCCACCGCCTCGGCCGAGGTCGGCTTGACCTGGTCGGCCACCGCGATGACCGCGCGGGCCCGACCGTCCCAGCCGACCGCCACCGCGGTGCGCCCGCGCTCCCGGGCCTCCGCCATCGCCTTCTCCAGCTCGGGCGTGAGGTGCTGGGACCACTCGGCGAGCAGCCGCGGCCGTCCGACCAGCACGGCGTGCCCGTCCACCAGCCCCTGCACGCCCGTCCCCTCGAGGGCGGCGAAGTCCTCCACCGGCGGCAGGGGGCCGACGCGGTCGGCCGCGGCGGCGGCGATCGCGCGGGCGATGGGGTGCTCGGAGGCGCTCTCCAGCGCGCCCGCCAGCCGCAGCGCCTCGTCGGCGTCGACGCCGTCGGCGGGGTGGACGTCGACCAGCGCCATCACGCCGGTGGTGACGGTGCCGGTCTTGTCCAGCACGACCGTGTCGATGCGCCGGGTGGACTCCAGCACCTCCGGCCCCTTGATCAGGATGCCGAGCTGGGCGCCGCGTCCCGTGCCGACCATCAGCGCGGTCGGGGTGGCCAGGCCCAGCGCGCACGGGCAGGCGATGATCAGCACCGCGACCGCGGCGGTGAAGGCGGACGCCGCCCCCGCGCCCGCGCCCAGCCAGAAGCCCAGCGTGGCCACGGCCAGCGCGATCACGATCGGGACGAACACCGCGGAGATCCGGTCGGCCAGCCGCTGCACGGCGGCCTTGCCGGTCTGCGCCTCCTCCACCAGCCGGGCCATCTGGGCCAGCTGCGTGTCGGCGCCGACCCGGGTGGCCCGCACCACCAGCCGGCCGCCCGCGTTGACGGTCGCGCCGACCACCGCGTCGCCCGGGCCGACCTCGACCGGCACCGACTCGCCGGTGAGCATCGAGGCGTCCACGGCCGAGGAGCCCTCCTCGACCACCCCGTCCGTGGCGATCTTCTCGCCGGGGCGGACGACGAACACGTCCCCCACCGCGAGCCGGTCGATGGGGATGCGCTCCTCGCGGCCGTTCTCGCGCAGGACCGCGACGTCCTTGGCGCCCATCTCCAGCAGCGCGCGCAGCGCCGCGCCCGCCCGCCGCTTGGACCGCGCCTCGAAGTACCGTCCGGCCAGCAGGAACGCGGTCACCCCGGCGGCTGCCTCCAGGTAGATGTCGGCCATCCCGTCCGAGCGGGTCATGGTGAGCTCGAAGCCGTGCCGCATGCCCGGCTCCCCGGCCGACCCGAACAGCAGCGCCCACAGCGACCAGCCGAACGCGGCGAGGGTGCCGAGCGACACCAGGGTGTCCATGGTGGCCGTGCCGTGCCGCAGGTTCGTCCAGGCCGCCCGGTGGAAGGGCCAGCCGCCGTACACGACGACGGGCGCGGCCAGCGTCAGCGAGATCCACTGCCAGTACGTGAACTGCAGCGCCGGGACCATCGCCATCGCGACCACCGGGGCCGCCAGCACCAGCGACGTGATCAGCCGTTGCCGCAGCGGCCGCAGCTCCCGCTCGGCGTCGTCGTCCGCGGGCTCCCCGGACGCGTCGTCCCGCGGCGGCCGGGGCAGCGTCGCGGTGTACCCGGCCTTCTCCACCACCGCGATCAGCTCCTCAGGGGCGACGCCCGGGGGCGCCTGCACCGTGGCCTTCTCGGTGGCGAAGTTGACCGTCGCGGTCACACCGTCGAGCTTGTTCAGCTTGCGTTCGATGCGGGCGGCGCAGGACGCGCAGGTCATCCCGCCGATCTCCAGCTCGATCCGCTCGGACGCGTCGCCCGTGCCCATGGCCGCCTCCTTCTCGTCGATCGCCGTGCGGGATGACTAATGCGCGTGACCGTGGCCGCTCTGGCCGCCGTGGTCGTCATGGCCGCCGTGGCCGGCCTCCCCGGCCGGAGCGGACGGCGCCGCGGCTGCGGCCGCGTGCCCCGCCACCGCCGTGAACTCGGCAGTGCGGACCTTGCCCCCATGTTGGAAGTCCATGTAGAGGCGGTATGTTCCGGGGCTCGGCGCCTGCACCTCGAACGTCACGTCCGGGCCCGGCCTGGTGCGGCCGTCGCCGGGCGTGCCGGCCGGGTGGACGTGCAGGTACGCCAGGTCGCGGTCGCGCAGCGCGACCAGGTGCCCGTACGCCTCCAGGTAGGGCTCCAGGTCGGTCACCGGCCGCCCGTCCTTGCTCACCGACAGGGTCAGCCTGCTCGTCCGTCCCGGAACCAGGGCGCCGGTCAGCTTCACCTCGTAGCCGTCCACGCGGGTGACCTGCTCGGGCCGCGGCACCGCGCGAGGCTCGAAGCGCCCGGGTGCCAGGACGTCCGTGCCCAGCGTGAGCTGCTCCGCCGCCCCGGCGGGCTTGAAGTCGGTGAAGAACCGGTACGCCCCCGGCTCGGGCAGGGTCAGCGGGACCGTCCACACGCCGCCGCCCGCCTCGGACGGGTGCAGGTGCTGGAAGCCCGACAGGTCCCGCCGCGCCACGATCAGGTGGAGGGGCTTGCCGTGCAGGGTCTCGAAACGGGTGACGGGCTTGCCGTCCGGCCCGGTGACCGAGAACCGGAAGTCGGTCTTCGTGCCCGGTCTGATGATCGTGGTCTCCGGGGTGAGCGTGTAGCCGTCCTGGGAGACCTGGAGCCCCACCGGGACGTGCGAGGCGGCCCCGCCGTGCCCGGAGGCGGCGCCGTGCCCGGACGCATGGTCGTGGCCCGCCTTCTCGGCCGTGTTCGTCTTGTCGTCGCCGATCGGGCCGACGGCCACGCCGACCCCCGCCCCGGCGGCGAAGACGGCCGCCAGGCCCAGGGCGAACGCCCCCATTTTGATCGCAGTGTTCATGGTGTGCCGCTCGTTCTCTCGTCGCGTCGGCGCCCGCCTGCACGCGGTCGTCCTCCGCCGGCCGGCCCGTCGGAGCGCGCCCGTCCGCCGGGCCGGGGGGGCGGGGACGGCCGGGTCAGGCGGTCACCTCGTATCCGGCTTCTTCCACGGCCGCCCGGACCTTGGCGTCGTCGATCGGGCTCTCGCCGGTGACCGTGACCCGGCCGCTGGCCAGGTCCACATCCACCGCGGTCACGCCCTCGATCTGGCCGACCTCCTCCTTGACGGAGCTGACGCAGTGCCCGCAGGTCATACCCGTGACGGTGTAGGTGGCGGTGTACGCGGCGGTGCTCATCGCCGAATCCCTTCGTTCCAGGACAATTACCCCCTAGGGGTATCTCGATGGGGCCATGCTGTCACATCGGCATGACGCTTGCAACCCCTACCCCCTAGGGGTTATTGCGGCGGATCGGGTGATTCGCGGCACGGCGCGCTGCGGACCGTGCCGCGGACGGGGCCGCGAGGCCAGGTTATCCACAGGCCCGTGGACGGCGTCCGCAAGGGGGTGCGAAGGCAAATGATCTTGTTTGCCGTGGTCTTCCGATCGCAAACCCCCTGGGACGCGGGCCGATTCACGGTTGTGCACAGGGCCGTCCACAGGTTTCCACAGGGCTGTGGACAGTCGCCCGGTGGCGCCTCGGATACTGTGGGGCATGCCCGAACTGCCAGAGGTCGAGGCCCTCGCCGTCTTCCTGCGCGAGCACGCCGTCGGCCACGCCGTCGCCCGGGTCGATGTTCTCGCGATCTCCGCCCTCAAGACCTACGACCCGCCGATCACGGCGCTCGCCGGGCTCACCGTCACCGACGTCACCAGGCACGGCAAATTCCTCGACATCGACGTCGACGGCCTGCACCTGGTCGTCCATCTCGCCCGGGCCGGCTGGCTGCGCCGGCGGGAGGAGCTCCCCACTCGGCCCGCCCGCCCCGGCGGCAAGAACCCCCTGGCCGTGCGGGTGCACCTGGACGACGGGTCCGGCTTCGACCTCACCGAGGCGGGCACCAAGAAGGGGCTGGCCGTCTACCTCGTCCGCGACCCGGCCGAAGTGCCCGGGATCGCGACGCTCGGCCCGGACCCGCTGGACGAGGCGTTCACCGTCGAGGCGCTGCGCGGCATCGTCGCGGGCCGCCGCACGCAGATCAAGGGCCTGCTGCGCGACCAGCAGATCATCGCCGGGATCGGCAACGCCTACTCCGACGAGGTGCTGCACGCCGCCCGGATGTCCCCCTTCAAGATCGCTGACAAGTTGACCGACGAGGAGGTCGCGGGCCTGCACGAGGCGATCGTCACGACCCTGCGCGACGCCGTGGCCCGCTCCACCGGACGGGCCGCCCAGGACCTCAAGAGCGAGAAGAAGACCGGCCTGCGCGTGCACGGCCGCACCGGCGAGGCGTGCCCGGTCTGCGGCGACACCATCCGGGAGGTGTCCTTCGCCGACTCCTCCCTCCAGTACTGCCCCACCTGCCAGACCGGCGGCAAACCCCTCGCCGACCGCCGCCTGTCCCGCCTGCTCAAATGACCCGAGGGACCACTCGTCCCACGCCCACCGCGCCGCCCGGCGCCGACGCCCCCGCGCTCGCGGTGCTCAGAGCAGCTCAGCTGCCGTTAGACGCTGTGTGACGTCGCGGTCATGCCTGCGTCTGTCACGGATGACGGTGTGCAGGCCGGCGTACTCGGGTGAGCTCACCGACCGCGTGCTCACATGGCCCTCGGGAGCACCCGTCCCACGACAACCGCGCCGTCCGTAGCCCTCGGACGCGGTGCGTCGGCGGCGCTGCCACTGCGAACGGCCGCCCTCGACGTGAAAGACGTGCTGGTCGAGGGTGTGAACGGATCGCTGATCAGGTCCGTGCCTCTGGCTGCCAACTGGTCGTGCCGCTGGAGACGTGGCTAATTGAAGGCGTGTTCGGACGCGCGGACGCGTGTCAACACACCCGCGCCTGAGCCGGCGTGTGCCGTGTTGTGCTCGGCTGCCGTCATGTGTCGCGGCAGACGGGCAGGTGCTGCGGGCGGCTCTTCCGGCCGCCCGCAGCACGCGACGACGAGTGCGAACGGGGAGGACTCGTCAGTCGCGCTTGACGGTGTCGCCGAACAGGGGCTCCACCTGGTCCCAGCGGTGCATCTCGCAGCCGTTCTTACGATTGAACCCGGCGTCGACCTGGCGGCCGCGCCAGGTCCCCTTGACGGTGGCCACCTGGGGGCCGCCGTAGATCTCCGTGCAGATCTGGTCCTTGGGGACCGGCTTGAAGGGATCCTCGGCCTTGCCGAGGGCCTCGCAGGCCTTGGCGGCCTTCGGGTGGTCGCCCCCGGCGGGGCCGCAGGTCAGCGTCCAGGTCGTGGGCGTGGCGTTGGCGGACGCGCGGACCTCGACGGTCAGCCGGTCGGCCGGGGAGCGGGTCGGTTGGACGGACGTGGTGGCCGAGTCGCTCGGGCCTGCGGCCTGTTCGGAGCCGCAGGCCGGCAGCGCGAGGAGCGCCGCGAGCGCCGGCGTCGTGAAAAGGAGCCTCCGGTACCGCATGCGTGATTCGACGTAACAGGGGTCCGCACGGTTCCATGGGGGTGTGATGATTTTCGGGGAAGACGTTCCTGCCGTCGACGCCGCGGACGTGCCGCAGGACGCCTACCTGCTGGACGTCCGGGAACAGGACGAGTGGGACGCGGGCCACGCGCCCCAGGCGGTGCACATCCCGATGGGCGAGCTCAGCGACCGCGCGGCCGAGGTGCCGCGCGACCGGGACGTCTACGTCATCTGCCGGTCCGGCATGCGCTCGGCGCAGGTGACCATCGCCCTCAACAACGCCGGCTGGCTGGCCAAGAACGTCGACGGGGGCATGAAGCGCTGGGTGGAGGTCGGACGGCCCATCCGCGCCGAGGGCGACGGTCCCGCCTACGTGGCCTGACCCGGCCGCAGCCGCCCGGCCGTGACGCGCCGCCGGGCCCGCATCGTCGCGCCCGATGCGCCGCGACGGTGTCCTGATTTGGCGAAATTTTTACGCTTCGGCCGCTTGGATCGCTCCGTTCCGCCGCCGGCCCAGAGCGGTCGCGCCATTGGCGTGTTTCTTCCGGCGGACGGCGCCGCGACGTGAGAACCTTTCGCAAGTCGTTGGCTCTCGTCGGGGCGAAGTCGGGTGGCACGATGACAGACGTGCAGCATGACGTCCACGGCCCGATCGCCCGCGCCGTCGTCGAGTGCGCGGCCGACGCGATCGTGGCCGTCGACGACCGGCAGCGCGTCACCGTGTGGAACCCGGCGGCCGAGCGCATGTTCGGCTGGACCGCCGAGGAGGTGCTGGGCCGCGTCGCGCCGATCGTGCCGGACGAGCTGAAGGCCGAGCACAACGCCGTCCAGGAGCGGCTGCTCACCCGCCGCGCCGGCGGCCCGGACGGCGCCGACACCGGGCAGATCACCATCGCCACCCGCCGGTTCCACCGCGACGGCCGGCTCATCGACGTGCGCATCGACACCAGCGTCCTGCAGGACCGCGACGGCCGGCTGCTCGGCTGGGTCGGGGTGTACCACCCGGTCGAGGAGGAGGACGTCGCCCAGCACCACATGGCCGAGCGGGCCCGGCTGGTGCGGCGGCTCAACGACATCGTGGCCGACCTGAACGCCGAGCTCGAGCTCGGCACCGTGCTGGACCGGATCACCGCCGCGCTGATCGAGCTGACCGGCGCGGACGCGGGCGGCTTCGTGCGGATCGAGGACGACCGGCTGCGGCTGGTCACCGTCCGGGGGCTGCCCGAGCACCTGCGCGGCACGACCGCCGACCTGCGCTCCAGCCTCGTCGGGGAGCTGCTGCGCTCGGGCAAGACCGTGATGCTGGCGGGCGGGGAGCGGCGGCTCGGCGACCTGATCTGGTCGGAGCTGCCGGGGCTGCACACGATCGCGCTGGGCCTGTCGTTCCTGCAGAACGAGCCGTACGGGGCGCTGTACGCGCTGTTCTCCGGCCGCCGCGTCGGGCACACCGAGCTGGAGCTGCTGGAGCTGCTCGCCGGGCACGCCGGGGTCGCGGTCGGCAACGCCGTGGCCTACGCCGAGGTCGTCCGGCAGCGCGCCCACGAACGCGCCGTGATCGACTCCAGCGCGGACGGCATCGCGGTGCTCGACCGCGACGGCGTCGTCCGGCAGTGGAACCCGGCCGCGCACGCCCTCACCGGCGTGCCGCCGCACGAGGCGATCGGGCGGCCGCTGCCGTTCGAGGCGCCCGCTCCCGGCGAGAAGACGACGTTCCCGCTGCCGTCGGGCGTCTGGCTGAACGTGCTCGCCGCGGAGATCGAGGAGACCGGCGAGGTCGTGGTCGACTTCCGCGACGTCACCGAGGCCAAGGCGCTGGAGGAGGCCAAGGACCTGTTCCTGGCCACCACGAGCCACGAGCTGCGCACCCCGATCACGGTGGTGCAGGGGTTCGCGAGCACGCTGGTCAACCGGTGGGACGAGCTGGCCGACGCCGACCGCCGGGCCGCGGTCGCGACGATCGCCGAACGGGCCCAGTCGCTCGGCCGCCTCGTCGAGCACCTGCTGCTGGGGTCGCGGGCCGGACGCGACGAGCTGGCGGTGACGATCGAGACGTTCGACCTGTCCCGCGTGCTGGAGGGCGTGGTCGCCGGGTTCCGGTCGCTGTCGGACGCGCACCCGGTGCGGCTCGAGGTGGCCCCGGACCTGCCGCCCGCGCGGGGCGACGCGCTGGCCACCGACGTCGTCCTCGGGCAGCTGCTGGAGAACGCGATGAAGTACTCCCCGGACGGCGGCACGGTCACCGTCCGGGCCTGGCCGGAGGGCGGGACGGTCGTCGTCACGGTCGAGGACGAGGGCATCGGCATCGCCCCCGGCGACCTCGAGCGGGTCTTCGAACGGTTCGTCCAGGGCGAGACCGGCGACCGCCGCCGGTTCGGCGGCGTCGGCCTCGGCCTCTACATCGTCAAACGGCTGATCGAGGCCCAGGGCGGCCAGGTGACCGCCCAGCCGGGGCCCGGCGGCCGCGGCACCTGCATGCGGCTCGTGCTGAACCGGGCGGACGGCGACGGGGACTGACCGGATACCGGGGCGGAGGCTGACCGGATCCGGACGGATGCCGTGACTGTCGTGATTGCCGATGCACTGGTGAAAAGGTGTGCGTTCCAGCAGTGTGACGGACGAAACGCTTGCCGGAGGAGTAATCGCCCGTTCGGTGGATAGATCCTCAGATGGTCCCGGATGCGTGACCAGAGCATCCCTCGCTCGTTGTGGGGGTGGCGGGTGATTCGCCCGGGTTTCTGGTCAATATCATCGGGGCATTTCGGTCCGTACCGGCGAGGATGATCGGTACTCGGGGGAGCGTCGACCGGGGAGGTGAGGGCGTCGAGCGTCGTCATGCTGCCGCATGCGCCGTCCAGCGTCGCCGTGGCGCGCAGGCGCCTCAGCTCCGAGCTGCTCGCCTCCGGGGTGTTCGAGTCCGTCGTGGACGACGCGAGCGTCATCCTCAGCGAGCTGTTGAGCAACGCGCTCCGGCACGCCAGGCCGCTGCCGTGCGGACGCATCCGGGTCACCTGGACGCACCACGGGGAACGGCTGGAAGTGGCGGTCAGCGACGGCGGCGCCATGACCGAGCCCCGGCGCGGCCCGGGCACCCTGTCCTCGCTCGGCGGGCGCGGCCTCGGCATCGTCGAGGCGCTGTCGGCGGGCTGGGGCGTCCGGCATGAGGACGGCGTCACGACCGTGTGGGCCGTCCTGGTCACGCCGAAGGAGGCCGCCGGCGGCGCGTCCCTGCGCGACCGGAGCGACGGGCACACGCTGATCTCCGGCTTCGACCCGGCCGACGAGGCCGAGGCCTCGGCGAACGGCCTGGTCAACGGCCACCGCGCGCCGTCCGCCCAGCCGCGGGTCCACCCCGCCTGACCGTCCGGTCACCGCACTGGTAGGGTCCTCGGCAAGCTCGGGCGCTGCCTTGTCCCCGTCGGCACCGCCCGAGCCCTCCACGGCCCGCGCGCGCCGAAGGGCGACGCCCGAGGTCAGCTCGGCGGGGCGTCCCGCAGCAGCGGGCAGGACATGCAGCGGGGGCCGCCGCGGCCGCTGCCGAGCTCGCTGCCGCTGATCCGGATCACCTCGACGCCCGCCGCCTCCAGCCGCGCGTTCGTCTCGATGTTGCGTTCGTACGCCACCGCCACCCGCGGGGCGATCGCCAGGGTGTTGTTGCCGTCGTCCCACTGCTCGCGCTCGGCGGTGACCGGGTCCAGACCGGTGTCGATGACCTTCAGCCGGTCCAGGCCCATCGCCTCGGCGGCGGCCTCCAGGAACGGGCGGGGCTCGGACACGCGCAGGTCGCCGTCCTCGGACGTCACGGTGAACGCGGTCATCGAGTCCGCCATCGGCGGATACATCACCACCGTGTCGACGTCCACCATCGTGCACACCGTGTCCAGGTGCATCGTGGCGCGCTCCTGCGCGATCGGAACGGCCAGCACGGTGTGCGCCAGCCCGGCGGCGAAGACCTGGCGGGCCAGCCGCTCCACCCCGGCGGGCGTGGTGCGCTCCCCGGTGCCCACCGCGATCACGCCGGGGGCCAGCAGCAGGACGTCGCCGCCCTCCACGTGCTCCAGCGACGGGTCGTACACGCGCTCCACCCCGGCGAACCGCGGATGGTGCGCGTAGACCAGGCCGATGAGCGCCGACTCGCGGTGCCGGGCGGGCATGGCCAGGCTCGTCACCGCCACCCGGTCGCCGATCCAGGTGCTGTTGTCGCGGGTGAACAGCAGGTTGGGCAGCGGGTCGATGACGAAGTCGTGCCGGTCCATCATCCGGTAGACCAGGCCGTGGCCGGTCTTCAGCTCCTCGTGCGCCAGCCCGGCGATCAGCGTGTGCGCGAGGATCTCCGGGTCCTGGTCGCGCAGGCAGCCGGCGACGACGCGGCGCAGCTGGTCGCCGAGGCGGGGGTCGTCCAGCACCCCGTTGATGGCCTCCTCGCGCGCCGTCTCGTACTCCAGGACGTCCTGCAGCAGCTCGGTGAGGTACAGCACTTCGACGCCCCGGTCGCGCAGCGCCTGGGCGAACGCGTCGTGCTCCTCCTGGGCGCGGCCCACCCAGGGGATGCCGTCGAACAGCAGCTTGTCGCTGTTGCGAGGAGTCAGGCGCTTGAGCTCGGCTCCCGGGCGGTGCAGCAGGACGGTCCGCAGCCGTCCCACCTCGCTGGTGACCCGGTGATGTCCGGTCGTGTCGGCCACACCGGCAGTCTAAGCCGGGGATCCGCGCCTACCGGGCGGCCGGGAGGTGTGCGACGATCACGAGCGTGCGCGCACGCGGGGCCCTCACCTGGCATCTGACGGCGGCCACGCTGCTGCGGATCTCGGCGGAGGGGATGGCCACCGCGCTGGTGCTGACGGTCGAGGCCCGCACCGGGCACGCCGCCACCGCGGGTTTCCTCCAGACCGCCGCGACGCTCCCGTACGTGCTGAGCGGACCGCTGATCGGGCACGCGCTCGACCGGGCCCGCCGTCCCCGCCCCGTCGTGATGGCGCTGGCGGCGTGCTACGCGGCCGCCGCCGCGGCGCTGCTGGCCATGGCGGGGCGCTCGCCGCTGGCGCTCGCGCTGACCGTCGCCGCCGTGATCGGGGTGACCGAACCCGTCGTCGTCGCGCTGACGAGCCTGCTGCCGCGGTACGTCCCGGCCGAGCGGCTGCCGCGCGCGTACGGGCTGGAGGCGTCGAGCTACAACGTCGCGGCCATCGCCGGCCCCGGCCTGGCCGCCGTCCTGGCCTCCACGACGACCGGAACGTACGCGGGCCTCGCCGTCATGGCCAGCGCGTTCGCCGCCCTGCTCGTCCTGCCCCTGCTTCCCATCCCCGGCGGGGCCCCGGAGGACGGCCGGTCGACCGTCCTGTCGGCGGCGGACGCCGCTCAGGACGGCGCGGGCGAGGCCGCCGCGCGGCCAGACGGAGGCGACGGCCCGGCGCCAGCGGAGCGGGCGGGTGTCGCCGAGCGTCCGTCGCCGGGAGGGTCCGGGAAGAACGGCGGGAAGAACGGCGTGGCGGCGGCGGCCGACGCGGTGATCGGCGGGCTGTCGGTCCTGGTGGCGAACCGGGTGCTGCGCGCGCTCACCGTGGCGACGTCGCTGGCGTGGCTGGGCTGGGGCGGCATCGCCGTGACGGCCGTGCTGCTGGCCGAGCGCCTGGACGCCGCGCCGAGCGCGGGCGGCCAGTTGATGGTGGCCTGCGCGGTGGGCTCGCTGGCCGGGTCCCTGGCGTCCGCCCGCTGGCTGCGCGCCCGGCACGCCGAGTGGGTGACGGTGGCGGGCCTGGTGGCCTTCGGCGGCACGCTGGCCGCGCTCGCGGCGGCGCCCTCGCTGCCGTGGGCCATGCTGTGCTTCCTGGCCGCCGGGCTCTGCGAGGGGCCCGTGTTCGCGGCGACGCTCCTGCTGCGGCAGCGCGAGTCGCCGCCGGACCGGCTGGGGCAGGTCAACACGACCGGCGGCAGCCTGAAGATCGGCGCCTTCGCCGTGGGCGCCGCGCTGACCGGCGTCCTCGCCGACCGCCTGGGCGCGATCGGCCTGGTGCTGGCCATCGCCGCCTGCCAGTTCATCGGCGCCGCCCTCGGCGTCCTGCTGCTCCGCGCCCCCGCCCGCGGCCGCCGTCCCGGCCGCGCAACACGCGCCGCCGACGACCGGACGGCACCCCGCAGCCCTTCCTGAGCGGACGGAAAACCGATCGACACCGCCGGGAGGCGGTTCGTACGCTCGACGCATGTTCACCGCAGCCGACGCCCGCACGCTCGCAGAGGCCGATCTGCTGAGCGCGACGTCGGCTGCCTTCCAGGCAGCGGCAGCGGACGCTCTTGGCGGCGTCCGAGGCTGACCCTCCTCCGCCCCGCCTCCAGGAGAACCAGCGGAGGGGGGTTGTCGCAGACCACGGGCCGCCCGACGGACGCGCACCCGGCGCACCCGCGCGGGGGACGCGCGCCCGGAGCGCCCGTGCGGTTCTCACGACCGATCCGATCGAAGTGAGGACGCAGCCTCATGGCCAAGCCGCTGTACGAACGGACGAAGCCGCATCTGAACATCGGCACGATGGGTCATGTCGACCACGGCAAGACCACGCTGACCGCGGCCATCACCAAGGTGCTGGCCGAGCGCGGGCTCGCCGCGGCCGTCCCGTTCGAGCGCATCGACCGCGCCCCCGAGGAGCGCGAGCGCGGCATCACCATCAACATCGCCCACGTCCAGTACGAGACCGCCACCCGGCATTACGCCCACATCGACCTGCCTGGTCACGCCGACTACATCAAGAACATGATCACCGGTGCGGCGCAGGTCGACGGGGCGGTGCTGGTGGTCTCGGCGCAGGACGGCGCGATGCCGCAGACCCGCGAGCACGTCGTGCTGGCCCGCCAGGTGGGCGTGCGGCACGTGGTGGTGGCGCTCAACAAGGCCGACGCGGTCGACGACCCCGAGCTGCTCGACCTGGTCGAGCTGGAGGTCCGCGAGCTGCTCACCGAGTACGGGTTCCCCGGCGACGAGGTGCCGGTGGTCCGGGTGTCCGGGCTGCGGGCGCTGGAGGGCGACCCGTACTGGACGGCCCGCATCGTGGACCTGCTCGACGCGATCGACGCGTACGTGCCCGTCCCGGAGCGGGCGGTCGACCGGCCGTTCCTCATGCCGGTGGAGAACGTGCTGACCATCACCGGCCGCGGCACCGTCGTGACCGGGGTGGTGGCGCAGGGCTCGATCCGGGTCGGCGACCCCGTGGAGATCGTCGGCTTCGGGGACACGATCGCCACCGTCGCCACCGGCCTGGAGACGTTCGGGCGGGCGATGAGCTACGCCCAGGCCGGGGACAACACCGCGATGCTGCTGCGCGGTGTCAAGCGGGACCAGGTCCGGCGCGGCCAGGTGGTCAGCGCGCCGGGGGCGATCCGCCCGCACACGCGGTTCCGCGCCCGGGTGCGGGTGCTGACCGCGGAGGAGGGCGGACGCAGCAGGCCGTTCTGCCACGGCTACCGGCCGCAGTTCCACTTCCGCACCACCGACGTGGTGGGCGGCGTGGACCTCGGCGGCGAGGGCGCCATGGCGATGCCGGGCGACACCGTGGAGATGGCGGTCGAGCTCGGCAAGCCGGTCGCCCTGGCCGAGGGCCTCGGCTTCGCCATCCGCGAGGGCGGCCGCACGGTCGGCGCCGGCACCGTCATCGCGCTGGTGGACGAGTAGGGACGTCGTTCGCGCACCGGCGGGTTCCGTCAAGGGACCCGCCGGCATGCGTTTCACGGGGGTCGGCCCCCGACACCCTGAGGGGATGCCGGGGGCCTCAGCCCGCGCGGGCGCGGTGCGCAGTGGTTGTTGTCGGATCAGGGGAGCGTCCCGGTCGCCCGCGCGGACGCCTAGAACGGGGCGCGATGTCGCCCCACATAGCGCGGCCGCCGCTGCGCGCTCGCGGCCACGCCCGCGCAGGTGAACAGTGCGACGGTGATAGCGGCCAGCAGGGAGACGACGAGGACGGCCATCACGCGCCCCCCTCCTCCCGGCCGGTGTTCCGCGGCGGCTCGGATGCTGTCTCCATCTCCGCGGATGGGAAGGCCGCGACCAGTTCCGCCAACCGGTCGTGCTGAATGGTGAGTTCCATCAGCGCGTCGTAGGTGTCCGCGTAGACGACGCTGGCGCACCCGGCCAGCCGCTGGCGGGTGGACAGGGGGCGATCCTGCCGAAGCGCGATAGCCCACAAGTACGTGTGGTCGAGCAGCGTCCGGAACGGCACTGCCCACCGCGAAGACGGGACGGATTCGCCGGGCTTCGGGCCAATGCCGGCGTTCGACCGCATCTTCCCGGTCGCGGTCGGGTCGGTACCCTGCTGGTCCATGGGGCGACTCCTAGGCAGTCGTCTCTAGGCCCCGTTCGACGGTGCGACGCCGGGCGGGGCCGCTTTTATATGTCAACCATGCACACTACGCTCATCTGGCATTGATCGCACTACATGAACAACATGCACACCATGAAGCACCAGGTCAGCGTACATACCGTGGTGTGCATGGACCTGACGGACCCTCGCCCCCTTCGCGACCAGGTCGTCGCGTACATCGAAGACGGCATTCGGTCTGGGCGGTGGCCCGTCGGGTCACGCATCCCGACCATGGAGGAACTCGCGCGGGAGACCGACGTAGGGTCGCGGACCGTCGCGAAAGCGGTCCGCATCCTTCGCGAACGCAGGGTTCTGCGCGGCATGGGCGGACGCGGGACGTACGTGCTGAGGGTTCCGAAGGAGAACGAAGAAGACCCCGCCGACACGGAAGACGGCAAGGACGGCGACACGGACGACTAGCGCGCCTTGGCCCTGCGCAGCCGATGGGTAGTTGGACAACCGACGTACCCCTCATCCGGGGCGGTACCAGTGCCCCGCACTCCTGGCCGTGGAGGTGTGGCGGCCGCGCCGTCCGTCGGCGGGTACGCGCATCCTTCGTCAGCCCAACTGGCCGACTGACCTGCTTGTGTCGCCCTAGTCAACTAGGGTCTGGCCATGGCAATCGACCTCGATGGGCCGGAGCCTCTGTGGCGGCAGGTCACTGAAGACCTCGCAACCCGCATAGCCGCGGGCGAATGGGAACGGCGGCTACCGAGCTTCCGCATCCTTGCGGACGAGTACCAGGTCAGCCACGCCACCATCGGGGACGCGCTCCGCGAACTGCGGCACCGTGGCCTGATCGTCACCACTCGCGGCCGGGGCGCCTTCATTGCTCGGCGGCCGGACGACGACCGGAAGCAGTGACGACATGGGCAGCTTGGATGGCATAGAGCCGCTCAGGGATCAGCTCGTCGCGGTCGTGCGGAAGCGAATCGCAAGTGGCGAGTATCCGCCGGGCTCGAAACTGCCGACTGCCCGCGAGCTGGCCGAGGAGTTCGGGATCTCCTCGAGAACCGTCACGGACGCGTTCGCCATCCTCCGTGAAGCCGGCGAGGTGGTCGGAGTGCGCGGCCGCGGGGTGTTCGTGCGGCCAGAAGAACACAAGGACTCGTAATCGGGCGCCGCCGTAGCCGTGGTCGAGGGGTGCGGCTTCGGCGTTCGTGAGGGCGGTCAGCACGGTCGGCGCCGGCACCGTCACCTCGTGCCCGTGCGAACAGCCCGTTACAGCCCGTTTAGCGCGTCAAAGGCGTCCTAGCCTTACCAGGTGGCACGGCTCGACTTCGACCAGGACCCCCGGCACATCTACGTGCAGATCGCGGACGACATCGCCTGACGCATCGCGGCCGGAGAACTCGGGCCACGCCTGCCCAGTGTGCGCGCACTCGCGATCGAATACGACGCCGCGCACGCCACCGCCGCCCACGCCGTTCAAGAAATCGTGCAACGAGGACAGGCCGTCACCACGCCGGGACGCGGCACGTGGGCGGTGCGACGAGATTGAGCAGCGCTGCACAAGCCGCAGACATACGAGTACCCCCGGACGAAGCCAGCCCATGCCGGGCCCGTCGGGGTGGACGGCGAGGTTGGGAGGCCCCTCTCGAGGGGGCGGTCGGGCGAATCACTGGCGGATATGGTTCCCTTTGTGGTGGGATTCGTGATCATTCCCCCCTGATCGATTCCCCGACCTGGAGAACGAGTGCGAGCCCCCCGCGCCCTGATCCCCCTGCTTGCCGTGTGCGGCGCCGCGGCGGTCGTGGTGACCGCCGGGGCCGGTGCCGCCATCGAGGGAGCCCCGGATCTCGGACCGGCCCACGCCGACGCCGCACGGGAGCTCCCCGCCGCCACCGTCACCGCGATGACCTGGAACGTCTGCGGCGACGCCGCGCCCGGATGCCCCCTCGGGTCCCGCCCCGCCGAGCTGGTCCGCGAGATCCCCCAGCAGTTGGCGGAGGTCCGGGTCGGCGGCCGGAAGGTGAACTTGGACGCGGTGTTCCTGCAGGAGGTCTGCTCCGAGCAGGTGTCCGCCCTCGGCAAGGCGGCCCCGTTCCAGTCGTGGAGCTGGGAGTTCGCGGCGTACCGCGACGCCGACGGCAAGCCGCGGGACTGCGCCAACGGGCAGGGCCGCCTCGGCGTCGCCATCGGGGCGCGTGAGCGGCTCACCGACGCGCGCGTCACCGAGCTGCCGTCGCCGCCCAAGCTGCGCCGTGTGGCGCTGTGCGCGCAGGTCGACGCCTGGCACGCCAAGCTGTGCACGACGCGGCTGAGCACGACGCGCTGGGACGACGACCCGCGCGGCGACTACCGGCCCCGGCAGAGCCGACGGCTCGCCGAGTTCGCCGGGACGGGACGCGTCCTCATCGGCGGGGACCTGGCCGAGGAGCCCGAGTCCCGCAACCTCGACGCCCTCTACCGCCAGTACGCCGAATGCGACCAGGGGCCGGGCACGGCCCGCACCGGCGCCGAGACCAAGCAGGACTGGCGCGGCGCCGCCCTGGAGAAGACCGACTACCTGTTCGCGTCCGGGGCCGCCGGGATCTCGTGCGGCGTGCCGGAGACGCCGGTCCGCGCGTCCGACCACCGGCCCGTCGGCGCGGTCGTCCGCTTCCCCGACTCCGAGGTGGACGCCGGGGAGCGCTGACCCGGGGTGAGGGCCGCCGACCGCGGCGGCGCCTCACCCGAGGTATGAGCGCTCAGTGGACGGCGCGGTCCTGCCCCTCCCAGTACGGGGCGCGCAGGTCCTTCTTGAGGATCTTGCCGGTGGGGTTGCGGGGGATCGCGTCGCGGCGTTCCACCGAGGTGGGGCACTTGAAGTGCGCCAGCCGCTCCCGGCAGAAGTCGATGATCTCCTGCTCGGAGAACTCGGCGCCTTCGGCGGGGACGACGAGCGCCTTGGGGGTCTCGCCCCACTTGTCGTCCGGCACCCCGATGACCGCGCAGTCGGCGATGCCCGGGTGGCTCATCAAGACATTCTCAACCTCCGCGGGGTAGATGTTCTCCCCGCCGGAGATGATCATGTCCTTGACCCGGTCGTGGATGTAGAGGTAGCCGTCCTCGTCCAGGTAGCCGGCGTCGCCGGTGCGGAACCAGCCGTCCGGCAGCAGCGCCCCGGCGGTGGCCTCCGGCATCCTCCAGTAGCCCTTCATGTTCTGCGCCGTCTGGCAGAGGATCTCGCCGACCTCGCCGCGCGGCACCTCCTCCAGCGTCGCCGGGTCGACGATCCGCAGCCGGCAGCCCGGGTTGGGCACGCCCGCGCTGCGCAGCCGGTGCGCCTTCGGGCCGTCGGGGTCGTGGTCCTCGGGCGGCAGGTAAGTGATGGCGCCGGTGGTCTCGGTCAGCCCGTAGACCTGCATGAACCCGGTGTTCGGCAGCAGCTCCATGGCGCCGCGGAGCACGTCCTCGCTGATGGGGGACGCGCCGTACAGCAGCAGGCGCAGGCTGGACATGTCGGCCTCGCGCACCTCGGGCATGAGCTGCATGAACTGCAGCAGCACCGGGACGAGGAACACGTGCGTCACCCGGTGCCGCTCGATGGCGCGGGCGATCGCGACGGGGTCGGGCTCGCGCATGATGACGCCCGTGATGCCGTCGTACACCGCGCACACGGTGAGCGCGCAGCCCGCCACGTGGTACATCGGCATCGCCACCATGAGCACGGTGTCGTCGTCGATGTTCCACAGCTCGTTGCTGAGCGGCAGCACCGCGTTGAAGTTGTCGTGGGTGAGCATCACGCCCTTGGGCAGGCCCGTGGTGCCCGACGAGTAGAGCTGGACGAACACGTCGGCGGTGTCGGCGTTCTGGTCCGGCGGCTCGGCCGGCGGTTCGTGGGCGCTCGTCCACTCGGCGTAGTCGAGATGGGAGTGGTCCGAGCCGCCGACGACGACGCGGTGGGTGGTGTGCTCCAGCTTCCCGGCGATCGCGTCGAGCACCGGGACGAACTCGGGGCCGACGACGAAGACCTTCGCCTGCGCGTTGTTGACGATGTAGGCGACCTCGTCGGGCGCGAGGCGGTAGTTGACGGGGACCTGTGCCGCGCCGACGCGGGCCGCGCCGAACAGCAGCTCGGCGTACTCCAGGGAGTTCTTGTCGAGGATGGCGACCCGGTCGCCGGGGCCGACGCCGGCCGCGGCGAGCGTCGCCGCCACCTGGTCCACGCGCCGGTCGAAGTCCCGGTAGGTGATCTGGGTGTCGCCCGCGATGAAGGCGACGCGGTCCGGATGCCGTCGCGCGCGGTCGCGCAGCACCTGGGTCAGGCTTGGCACGAAGATCCCCTTTCGCCGGTGACCACCTGTTGTGTGCGCATCATGAGGTCACCGGAGGGCGGCGGCAAGGGGTCGCGCCGAACCGGACACGCGGCCCGGCGGCTATCCGCTCTTGGCCGCCTTGGAGACCAGGGTGACCACCAGGTAGACCACCACCGCCGCGAGGCCGACGAAGAAGAACAGCTTCACCATCGACATGATCCAGCCGATGACGCCCATGAGCACCCACAGCGCGAGGATCACGCCGAGGACCATCAGAATTGTCCGTGCCATGTCCACCACGCTAGGGCGGCGGCATCGGGTGCGTCATCACCCTGGAGGACGAGTCGGCCCCCGCTTTTCCCTGACCGACGTCGGAACGCCACCCTGAGACGGATCGGGGACGGGCGCGCGTGTGCGCCCGGGTCAGGGGGTGAAGGTCTCGTCGACCGTCCGGAAGGTGGGGCAGGGCCAGCGCCACATGCAGGCGCGGCAGCGGCGGATCGGGCGGTCCAGATCGCTGGTGATGCCGCCCGCGTCCTGCGGGCGGTGCAGTTCGATGAGGCGGACGGCCAGGTCGGCGAACGCGATCACCTCGTCCCGGGCGCCCGCCAGGAACGTCAGGTCCTCGCGGGACAGGCGGGCCTTGACCGGCACGTGGCCGGTGTCGTTGATCAGGCGCGACAGGTACTGGGTGGCGGACCGCCAGGACGTCGCCTTCTCCGACCGCGCGCGGACCGCCTCGATGCGTTCGCGGAGCCGGTCCTCCCGCGGATCTCGCTCAACCTTCACGCGCGACACACCCCCGTCGCCTGCGGATCCCCGCCGGGCGCGTCCGCCCGGGGGCCCATCGCCTGCCCTCGCCGCTCAGCCTCCCGCACTCCCGGGCCGCGTGAATGCGGAATTCCGCAGTCCGCGCGGACCCCGGACGGCCGAGCGGGAGATGTCCGGCAAGAGCTGTAATCAATTCATTTCTCAACGTAATACATCAAGGTCATACGCATCGGACGCGAGGACACGACGGTTCGGGCAACCCTCTGGCCCGTCGGCTCTCGGCCCGATAGTGTGCCGAATGTGGAGCTGAATGTCTCGACCGCATCACAGGGAGGTAACGCCGTCGTCACAGCGACGGGGGAGCTCGACCTGTACACCGCGCCGCGCCTGCAGGCCGCGCTGGCGGGGCTGCTGCGCGGGCAGGTCGACCGCATCGTCGTCGACCTGAGCGGCGTCGAATTCTGCGACTCGACCGGGATGAACGTGCTGCTCGCCGCCATGAAGCGGCTCAAGGAACAGGGCGGCACCCTGGAGCTGGCCGCGCCGCGCCCGGCCGTGCGGCGCATCCTGCAGGTCACCGGCCTGGACTCGGTGTTCACCGTGTCCGACGCCGTCCCCGTGCTCGATCCGAGCTGACCGGACCCGGCCGACCGGAGTGCGGGAGCCGGTCCCCGCACGCGACCTCGGCCGACCACGCGTTGACGACGACCCGCGGAGCCCCGCGGGTCGTCGTCGTTGACGGACACCCTCGTCAGCGCGCACTACGATCGCCCGTATGCAGGACGTAGCGGTGGTCATCCCGGCCAAGGACGAGGCGGACCGGATCGCGACGACCGTCAAGGCGGCGCTGGAGCTGCCCGGCGCCGACCTGGTCGTGGTGGTCGACGACGGCTCGTCCGACGGCACCGCCCGGATCGCCGAGCAGGCCGGCGCGAAGGTCGTGCGGCACGGCCGCAACCGCGGCAAGGGCGCGGCGATGGAGAGCGGCGCCGAGGCCGTGCGGCTGCTGGACGAGGACCGCGACATGCCCCGCCATCTGCTGTTCCTGGACGCCGACCTGGCCGCGACCGCGCGCGACGCCGCCCCGCTGATCGAGCCGGTGCGGCGCGGCGAGGCCGACATGACCATCGCGGTGTTCGCCACCACGGTCAAGCTCGGCGGCCACGGGTTCGTGGTCCGGCTGGCGCGCGAGGGCATCCGGCGCGCCACCGGCTGGGAGGCGACGCAGCCGCTCAACGGGCAGCGCTGCCTCACCCGGGCCGCGTTCGAGGCGGCGCGGCCGCTCGCCGTCGGATTCGGCGTGGAGACCGCCCTCACCATCGACCTGCTGCGCAAGGGGTTCCGGGTGACCGAGGTGGAGGTGCCGCTGGCGCACCGGGCCACCGGCACCGACTGGCGATCGCAGCTGCACCGGGCCCGGCAGTTCCGCGACGTGGCGCGCGCCCTGGCCGTGCGCGAGCCCGCCGTGGCGCGGGTGC
This sequence comes from Actinomadura viridilutea, assembly GCA_003001795.1. Lineage (GTDB taxonomy): Bacteria > Actinomycetota > Actinomycetes > Streptosporangiales > Streptosporangiaceae > Spirillospora > Spirillospora viridilutea. The sequence goes on from PVNI01000021.1 coordinate 119,263, forward strand.
TGCGCGGCAGCCGCCGGTCGTGACCCCTCCTCGTCCCGCCGCCGCGGCGGACGCCGGCGCCGCCCCCGAGGCGGCGGACGGCCGCCGCGCCGCCCTGGGACGCGCGGGCCTGGCGGCCATCGGGACGAGCATCGGATGCTTCCTGCTCACGGCCCTGCTGGGCCCGTCGGCGATGCAGCCCGAACTGCGCGGCGACCCCGGGCAGCCGCCGTACGCGCTGACCGTCCACCCGCCGCCGCACCTGGTGATCGGCCTGGTGGCGGCCGGTCTGGTCGTCGGGACGCTGGGCCTTGGGCTGTGCTGGTCGGCCGTCCGGCGCGGCTGGCGGTGCCGCACCTCGGCGCTGACGGCCGCGGGCCTGCTGGCGACGGCGGCGTTCACGCTCATGCCGCCGATCGGGTCCGCCGACCACCTCAACTACGCGGCGTACGGGCGCATGGCGGTCATCGGGCACGACCCGTACGTGACGCGGGCGGTGGACGTGCCCGGCGACCCGGTGATCAGCGAGGTCGAGGAGTGGCGGCGGGCGCCGTCGGTGTACGGGCCGATCGCCACGGCCGGGCAGGCCATGGCGTCCTGGAGCGGCGGCGACTCGGTGCGGCTGACGGTGTTCGTCCTGTCCCTGCTCAACGCCCTGGCGTTCACGCTGACCGCGTGGATCCTCCACCGCGCCGCACGAACCGACGAACGGCGGCTGCGCGTGGCGCTGCTGTGGACGTGCAACCCGCTGCTGCTGTTCCACCTGGTCGGCGGCGCCCACAACGACACGCTGGCCGTCTGCCCGATGGTCGCCGGGGTGGCGCTGTTCTCGGCGCGGTTCGAGGCGGGCCGCCGGGGCGTGCCGCTCCGGGCGGCGGCGAGCGGCGCCCTGATCGCGGTCGGCGCCGCCATCAAGCTGCCCGCGGCGATCGCCGGGGGCGGGCTCGCGTGGGCGGTGCTGCGCGGCGCCTTCACGCACCGCGGGGCCGGGCGCGACGACGGCGGACGCGTGGCCGCCGACCGGTGGCGGGCGGCGCTCTCGGCGGCGGCGCTCGCGGCGGGGGCCCTGGCGGTCACGCTGGTCACGTACGCGATCGCCGGGTCGCACACGTTCGACCCGATCCGGCGGGCCGCCGACCAGGTCTCGCTGGCCACCCCCTGGCATCTGGTGGACCTGGTCCTCGGCCGCGACAACCGCGTCGTCATCAAATTCGCCTGGCTGACGCTGTTCGCGGTCCTGACGATCCTGCTGGCCCGCGCCCTGCCCCGCCGCGGCCCCGGCACGGACACCGGGGCGGAGGCCGAGCGGGTCGCGGCCGCGCTGGTGCTGGCCTGGCTGCTCGCGGCGCCGTACGAGCTGCCCTGGTACAGCGGGTTCGCGTGGGCGGCGCTGGCGCTGCTGCCGTGGTCGCGGTTCGACTGGCTGCTGCTCGCGCACACCTGCGCGCTCAGCCTCGGCTACCTGCCCGCCCGCGACCCGAAACTGATCGGGCTGCCCGCGTCGCTGGACTGGCTGCTGGAGGTGGTGCGCCCGGGCGTCATCCCCGTGGCGCTGACGGTGATTCTGATCGCCGCGCTGCGGATGTGCCTTCGGCGGCCAGGTCCCGCTCCAGCGCCCGCACCACCGCGGCGATCACCAACGGCGTCCCCAGGCTGAACGCCACCGAGAGGATCACCACGCCGGAGTCGTTCACCAGCGTCCCGATCACGCCGACGGTGAGCGCGCAGATCGCCGCGGGACGCATCGTCGGGCTGTGCTCGTACAGCCGCTCCAGCAGCGACGCCCGCCACTTCACCGGCCGCATCAGCACGAAGTACAGGAACGCGATGGCGCCCGCCAGCGCGATCGTGAACGGCCAGTACCGCAGGCTGCGCACCATCGCCCGGAACTTGCG
>PVNI01000022.1 GCA_003001795.1 Actinomadura viridilutea
GGGTTGTGCTCCACCCACCCGGCGCGCGGCAGGATCTGCTCGTGCTCGAGCTGGTGGCGGGCGATCTCGTCGCCGCCGTGATCGAAGATCATGAATCTGGTGCTGGTGGTGCCCTGGTCCAGAGCGCCCACGACGTCGCCCATCTCATCCTCCTCACTCTGGCGAGCGGACGATCTCCGCTCCTCGCACTCGATCCGCCGCCGGAACCGGCGCGGGCATGCGGTGATCAGGGGCCGGGGATCAGGGGGGAGCCTCGTCGGGCTGTCGCGCGGCGGCGTCGAGGTCGGCGGGCGCGGGCAGGTTGCGGCCGATGAGCAGGATGTAGAGGGCGGCCCCGATGACGCCGCCCACCAGCGGGCCGACGATCGGCACCCAGAAGTACAGGTCGCCGTTCTGGTCGCGCCAGGCGCCGCCGTACCCGGTGAGGTACTGGGCCAGGCGCGGTCCGAAGTCCCGGGCGGGGTTGATGGCGTAGCCGGCGTTGGTGCCCCAGGCCATGCCGATGCCGACCACGAGCAGGCCGATGACCACCGGGGCCAGGTTGGCCAGCGGCGGCAGGTTGCGCGCGTCGATCAGGGCGAGCACGACGAACAGCAGGATCGCGGTGCCGATGATCTGGTCGCGCAGGCCGCCCCACATGTCCACCGGCAGGGCGCCGTTGCCCGGCAGCGTGGAGAACACGACCTGGGTCTTGATGGTGTGCTCGGGGTCGACCTTGGCGAGCGCCTCGGTGTAGTTCCAGCGGACCAGCAGCGCGGCGACGAACGCCCCGGCGACCTGCGCGACGACGTACGGGGCGACCTTGCGCCAGGGGAACCCCTTGAAGACCGCGAGCGCGACGGTCACGGCCGGGTTGATGTGGCCGCCGCTGAGCGCCGCGGCCACGTAGACGCCCAGCGTGACGCCGATGCCCCAGGCCCAGGCGATGCTGTCGTGGTCGCCGAGGCCGCCCGCGACGACCTGCGCGACCACCCCCACGCCGAACAGGATGAGGATCATCGTCCCGGCGAACTCCGCGGCCATCTCGCGGGCGAGCCGCGGGAGCCGAGCCGGCGGTCGTCCCGGTCGTGCCCCCATGATCGCCTCCTCCCGCCGCGGCCACCCGCCGTCACCGTGCGTGACGACCGTCCGGGATGTCGAGCATTCCCGTAACGCCACGTGATAAGCGACGCGGAGCGCGGCGTTCCACAACGGTGGGAGGGGCTCTTCCCGGACTCTGCCGCGGCGCGGAGACGCCGGGGGTGTGCATGCGCTTCTCGTAGGGGAAGGTTCCTGGTCGTCCTGCGCAGCGTGCCGAGCCGCCGAGGCGCGGCCCGGCCTAAGCGCGACGCGGGGCGGATTCCGGGGTCGCGACGGGAGGCGCCTCGATGAACTCGATCGTCCGGTCGGCGATGCGGCGCGCCGCCGACTCGTAGCGGGAGCGCAGCTCGTGCAGCACCGCCTGGGCGCGCACCGCCGGCCAGTCGGCCGGCAGGTGCTCCACGGGCAGCCAGGGGTCGACCCGGACCAGCTGCAGCCACTCGGTGAGCATCCACAGGTAGCGGGCCAGGTCGTCGGGGGCCTGCGGCATCGGGTCGCGGCGGTCCCAGCGGTCCAGGAAGGCGCGGTAGCCGGCGGCCAGCCCGTCCAGGTCGAAGGCGTCGCGGATCATGCGCGCCACGTCGGTGGGCGCCTCGGCGGCGCCGCAGAACACCTTGACCCGCCCGTCCAGGCCCAGGTCCTCGATGATCGGGGCGACGTCCACCCGCGACGGCGTCACCCACATGCCGTTGCCCAGCGGTCCGAAGCCGGCCCAGATCAGGCGGGAGCGCAGGTCGTGGCGCTGCCGCTGCCACGACTCGGGCATGGAGAACGCCAGCACCGTCCATCGCCCGTCCCAGGCGGTGTTGACCGCGCCGCGCTCCCAGACGCGGCGCTCCCCGTCGACCAGGATCCGCGCCGAGCGCTCGGTCAGACCGAAGTGCATGCGGCGGCCGCGCCTGTGGCGGGCGAGCAGGTCGCGTGCGACCATGCGGGTGAGCGTGGAGCGGACCGCCTGCTCCCCCACGCCGAGCCGATCGAACACCTCGATGAAGCTGCCGGAGAACACCGCGATGTCGCGGCGAAGCACGTAGTTGCCCAGGAACGTCAGCATGAGGGCCTGCGGCCGCAGCCGCGGCGGCCCGAGCGCCGCGTCCGCGTCGGTCCGGGCGGCGGCCTCCGCGCCGCCCGCGGCCTCCCGCTCTGGCGTGGACGTTCGCCTGCGCACCGGTCCGGTCCCCCCGCCCCGTCCGAAGTTAGGCACATTATTGACGGCCGTTAATGCTACGCCTATGTTCGGGCTGTCGCCACTGCCTTCGCTCCGCCCCTAGGGGGACGATCATGCGCAACGAAGGACTCGGTTCCTGGCCGGCCCGCCGCGCCCGCAAGACCCCGCACCGCACCGCCCTGGTCCACCGGGACCAGGTCCGCACGTACGGCGAACTGCACGAACGGGTCACCCGGCTGGCGCACGCCCTGCGCGCCCTGGGCGTCCGGCGCGGCGACCGCGTCGCCTACCTCGGCCCCAACCACCCGACCTTCCTCGAGACGCTGTTCGCCACCGGCGCGCTCGGCGGCGTGTTCGTCCCGCTCAACACGCGCCTGGCCGGACCCGAGATCGCCTACCAGCTGGCCGACTCGGGGGCGGGCGTGCTGGTGTACGCGCCCGGCCACGCCGAGCTGGTGGACGGCATCCGCGACACCGCCGGAGTGCGGGCGTACGTCCCGCTGGAGGCGACCGGCGGCGGGCACGAGGACGGGTACGAGGAGCTGCTGGCCGCCGCGGCCGCCGACCCGATCGACGAGCCCGTCGGCCTGGACGACCCGTGCATGATCATGTACACGTCCGGCACCACCGGCCGGCCCAAGGGCGCCGCGCTCACCCACGGCAACATCACCTGGAACGCCGTCAACGTGCTGATCGACCACGACCTGGTCGCCGACGAGGCCGCGCTGGTGACGGCGCCGCTGTTCCACACCGCCGGACTGAACATGCTGACCCTGCCGGTGCTGCTGAAGGGAGGCCGCTGCGTGCTCGTCGAGCGGTTCGACCCCGAGGGGGCGCTCGACCTGATCGAACGGCACCGGATCACGTTCATGTTCGGGGTGCCCACGATGTTCGAGCAGATCGCCCGGTCGCCCCGGTGGCCGACCGCGGACCTGTCGTCGCTGCGGCTGCTGACCTGCGGCGGCGCCCCCGTGCCCACCTCGCTGATCGCGACCTATCAGGAGCGCGGGCTGACCTTCCTGCAGGGATACGGCATGACCGAGGCGTCGCCCGGTGTACTGTTCCTCGACGCGGCCCACGCGATCTCCAAGGCGGGGTCGGCGGGGGTGCCGCACTTCTTCAGCGACGTCAAGGTGGTGGGCCCGGACATGCGGCCGGTGGCGCCCGGCGAGACCGGCGAGATCGTCGTCAAGGGCCCGCACGTGATGCCCGGCTACTGGGGCCTGCCGGACGAGACCGCCCGGGCGTTCACCGACGGCTGGTTCCACACCGGCGACGCCGCCCGCGTCGACGAGGACGGCTACGCCTACATCGTCGACCGGATCAAGGACGTGATCATCTCAGGCGGCGAGAACATCTACCCGGCGGAGGTGGAGAACGCCATCGTGGCCGACCCCGACGTGCTGGAGTGCGCGGTGATCGGCGTGCCCGACGCGAGGTGGGGCGAGGTCGGGCACGCGGTCGTCGTGCCCCGTCCGGGCTCCGGGCTGACCGCCGAGCGGCTGCTGGCGTCGCTGTCCGGCCGACTGGCCAAGTACAAGATCCCCAAGTCGGTGGAGTTCGCCGACGCCCTCCCCCGCAACGCCGCGGGCAAGATCCTCAAGGCCCGGCTGCGCGCCGCGCACGGCGCGGCCGGACCGCGGCCCGCGTCGGGCCCCGACGCGCAGACTCCCCCGACGGAGACGTGACCCGCCCCAGGAGCCGCCCATGAACGCCACCGGTCCCGCCGCCGCGCTCACCGGTTCCGCGCCCCCGCCGCGCACGCCGCCCGACGCCGTCGCCGGGCGCCCGTCGGTCGCCCGGCGCGTTCTGGGCATCCTGGACGCCTTCTCCCCGCAGCGGCCGGCGCTGTCGCTGTCGGACATCAGCCGCCGCGCCGGCCTGCCGCCCGCCACCGCGCACCGGCTGGTCGGCGAGCTGACCCGGTGGGGCGCCCTGGAACGCGACGAGCACGGCCTGTACCGCATCGGCCTGCGCCTGTGGGAGGTGGCGGCCCTGGCGCCGCGCGGGCAGGCGCTGCGCGAGGCGGCGATGCCGTTCCTGGAGGACCTGTACGAGGCGACGCACGAGAACGTGCAGCTGGCCGTGCTGGACGGGCTGGAGGTCGTCTACATCGAGCGCATCTCCTCCCGCAACGCGGTGCACGTGTTCACCCGCGTCGGCGGCCGCTGGCCCGCGCACGCCACCGGAGTGGGCCTGGCGCTGCTCGCGCACGCCGACCCCGCCCTGCAGGAACGCGCGATCGCCGGGCCGCTGCGGCGGTTCACGCCCAAGACGATCTGCTCGGGCGCCGAGCTGCGCCGGGTGCTGGCCGAGGTGCGCCGCACCGGCGTGGCGATCAGCGACGGGCAGGTCGAGCTGATCGCGCTGTCGGTCGCCGCTCCCGTCTACGGCCCGGACGACACCGTCGTGGCGGCGGTGTCCATCGTGGTGCCGTCCGAGACGTCCGACGCGCGCGCCCTCATCCCGGCCGTGCGCGCCTGCGCCCGCGGCATCTCCCGCGCGCTGGGCGCGCCGCACGCGCTCCGCCGCCCGCCCAGCGCCGCCGCCCGCGCCTGATCCGCGAGGGCGCCGCCCGGGTTTTTCCGCTGGGCGGAATGGCGGTGGCCCGCGGGCGCGCGGGCCCGGGAAGGTCGGGGTCGACCGACCTGACACGCGTCGAGGAGCACCCATGGCCTTCCCACGAAACCAGTGGTACGTCGCGGCGTACGGATCGGAGGTCGGCGACGGACTGCTGGCCCGCACCATCTGCGGCGAGCCGATCGTCTTCTACCGCACCCGCGACGGGAGGCCCGTCGGGTTGGCGGACCGCTGCGTGCACCGGCGCTACCCGCTGTCGGCCAGCCACCGCGACGGCGACCGGATCGTCTGCGGCTACCACGGCTTCACCTACGACCCGGACGGCGTGTGCGTGGCCGTGCCCGGCCAGCGCCGCGTGCCCCGCACCGCCCGCGTCCCCCGCTACCACGTCGTCGAGCAGGACTCGCTGATCTGGGTGTGGATCGGCGACGACGACAAGGCCGACCCGGCGGCGATCCCGCGGGCGCCCTGGCTGGACTCCCCCGACTACGTGACGGTGCGGGGCATGGAGCCCCTGGCCGCGCGCTACGAGCTGCTCGTCGACAACCTGATGGACCTGTCGCACGAGACGTATCTGCACGCCGGCTACATCGGCACCCCGGAGGTGGCCGCGACCCCGATCACCACGGAGGTGGACGAGGAGGCCGGGGTCATCTACGTCAGCCGCCGCATGAAGGACGCCGAGTGCCCGCCCTTCTACGCCAAGTCCACGGGCATCGAGGGCCGCATCGACCGCTGGCAGGACATCGAGTACCACCCGCCGTGCCTGTACCTGCTGCACAGCCGGATCGCGCCGACCGGCGTTGAGCCGGGACCCGACGGCGACGACAGCCGGGCCTGCCACGCCGAGATCGTGTACGCGATCACGCCGGAGACCGAGACGACCACCCACGACTTCTGGATGGTGGCCCGCGACTTCGCGCTCGACGACGAGGAGGTGTCGGCGTTCCTGGCCGAGAGCAACCGCACCGTCGTGCTGCAGGACGTCGAGGCGCTCAACCTGCTGGAGAAGGTCATCGCCGCCGAGCCGGAGGGCTACCAGGAGCTGAGCATCAACATCGACACCGGCGGGCTGGCCGCGCGCCGGATGCTCCAGCGGATGACGGCCCGATGAGCGCGTCCGGCCGCCGGCTGCGGGTGGAGTGGACTCCCGGCACCGATCTGCTGACGGGCATCTGCTTCTGCGGCGCGCAGCGCCGGTCCGACGACCCGGTCGAGCTCTGGCGGTGGCTGCTGGCCCACCCCGACCACGACCTCCCCTCCTGAGACCGGCGTGCCGGAGACGTCCGGCACGCCGGTCTCCCTGTCGTTGATCACGATTGCGCGACACGTCTGGATTTCCGGGCGCCGTCGGCGCCACCATCCGAAGCACCATCCGAAAGACCACAGGCCGCGAGCGCAAGGAGATCCCATGAGCCTTCTCCGCGACACCCCGCCGTTCCGCGCCGACCACGTCGGGAGCCTGCTGCGTCCCCAGCGGCTGCTGCAGGCCCGCGACGACTTCGCCGCCGGCCGGATCAAGGCCGAGGACCTGCGGCAGGTCGAGGACGAGGCGATCCGCGAGGTCGTCCAGGCCCAGAAGGCGGCCGGGCTGCGCACCGCCACCGACGGCGAGTTCCGCCGCACCGCCTGGCACATGGACTTCATCTACCGGCTGGGCGGCGTCTCCCCGGCCGACGAGAAGATCAAGGTGAAGTTCCGCAACGAGTCCGGCGACATCGAGTTCACCGCCGCCGCGCTGCGCGTGCACGACCGGGTGCGCCTCGAGGAGACGATCTTCGGCGACCACTTCGCGTTCCTGAAGGAGGCGGCGGAGGGCACCGGGCTGACCCCCAAGCTGACCATCCCGTCGCCCAACATGGTCCACTACCGGGGCGGCCCCGCCGCCATCGACCGGAACGTCTACCCCGACGTGGAGGAGTTCTGGTCCGACCTGGCCGCCGCCTACGCCGAGCAGGTGCGGCGGATCGCCGAGCTGGGCTGCACGTACCTGCAGTTCGACGACACCAGCCTGGCCTACCTCAACGACCCCGAGCAGCGGCGCATCATCAGGGAGCGGGGCGACGACGCCGACCACCTGCACCTGCGCTACATCAAGCAGATCAACGCGGCGCTGGCGGACAAGCCGGAGGGGCTCTCGGTCACCACCCACATGTGCCGGGGCAACTTCCGCTCGTCGTGGACGGCGGAGGGCGGCTACGACTTCGTGGCCGAGGCGCTGTTCAGCGAACTGGCGGTGGACGGCTTCTTCCTCGAGTACGACGACCACCGCTCGGGCGGCTTCGAGCCGCTGCGGTTCGTCCCCAAGGGCAAGATGGTCGTCCTGGGGCTGGTCACCACCAAGCGCGGCGCGCTGGAGTCCAAGGACGACCTCAAGCGCCGGATCGAGGAGGCGTCGCGGTACGTGCCGATCGAGCAGCTGTGCCTGTCGCCGCAGTGCGGCTTCTCCTCCACGGTCGAGGGCAACGTGCTCACCTACGACGAGCAGATGGCCAAGCTCCAGCTCATCGTGGAGACCGCCGAAGAGGTCTGGGGCTGATCCGGCGGGACGCCTCCGACGTCGGTCGGGCCCGCTTGGCCTGAACGATCGATCGGAGGCGTCCCGACCGGCCAGGGAGGTCTCTCCCCGGAGCCGTTCGACCTGGAGACGATCCGCACCCGGCTGCCGCGCGGCCAGTGGCCGAGCGCCCGCACCCACACCGTCCGCGCCTGGACCCCTCGATGTCGTGAGCTGACGATCTGCCTCGTCCGCCACGGCGACCGGGGCCCGGCCGGGCGGGGGCGGCCTGCGGCGGCCGGGCGACGCGATCTTCTTCGCGGGACCGGGCGGCGCCTCTGCGCCGCCCGGAGCCGGGCCGCACCCGCCGACGGACGACGGGAGGCGCTGTCAGCGACCGCCGCCTCGATGGAGCGGGTGCCGAGGGGCACCCGCTCGCGTGTCGACGATGTGCAAGGGCCTGCCGACAAGCAGGAGTCGTCCACGCGCGCCGACGCGCGGCTCCCGCGCGTCCAGCGGCGTGCGGCCCGCGGGTCAGGCGGTGGCCTCGCCGGCCTCGGCGGCGTCGGGGTCGTCGTCGGCGAAGCCCGGCAGCCAGCGCAGCGCCTCGGCGCGGAAGTCCGCCTCGGCCTCCAGCTGGCACAGCACGCCGCCGCACCCGGCCAGGGCCCGGCTGACGGACAGGTACTGCGGCGGCAGCCGCAGGTGCCGGGCCAGGCCGCCCGGCCGCAGGTCGGCGGCCAGGCCCATGCCGCGCGCGGTCTCGCGGCGCAGCCACTCTCGGCTGTAGCGGAACCGCTCCACGGTGAACGGAGCGGCGTGCGGGGCGATCAGGGCGCGCAGCTGCTCGGGGTCGATGTCGGCGTCCTCGGCCAGGAACCCCTCCGCGCGGGCGTGGGCGACCATCTCCTCCGCGTCGCCCAGGGTGCCGATGCGCAGCATCCGGCCGAGCGCCCACTGCATCTCGGCCGGGACGCGGGCGGCCCCGCCGAAGTCCAGCACGCCCAGCCTGCCGTCGTCCAGCAGCCGGAAGTTGCCCGGATGCGGGTCGATGTGGATCATCTCGCAGCGGGCCGGGCCGGACAGGATGAACCGGAACAGCAGCAGCCCGGCGCGGTCGCGCTGCTCCCGCGTGCCGTCCGCGATGATCCGCGACAGCGGCGTGCCCTCCACCCACTCGGTCACCAGCACGTTGCCTGACTGCGCCACGACGGCGGGCACCAGGAAGTCGGGGTCGCCCGCGTAGGCGCGGTGGAAGGCGGTCTGGGCGCGGGCCTCGTCGCGGTAGTCCAACTCCTTCTCCAGCCGCCGCTTCAGGTCGGCGACCAGCGGTTCGACCTCGAGACCGGGGAACAGCGGCGCGATCAGCCGGCTCAGCCGGGCGATCTGGTTGAAGTCGCTCATCAGCGCCGGGCCGGCGCCCGGGTACTGCACCTTGACGGCCACGGGGCGGCCGTCGCGCCACACGGCCCTGTGCACCTGGCCGATGGACGCGGCCGCGGCGGGACGATCGTCGAACTCGGCGAACAGCTCCCGCCAGTCCTCGCCGAGGCCCTCGGCCATGACGCGGTGCGCGGTCGCGGCGGGCATCGGCGGCGCCGCCTCCTGCAGCCGGGTCAGGCTGGCGCGGAACGGCCCGGCCGCCTCCTCCGGCAGCCCCGCCTCGAAGATCGACAGCAGCTGGCCGACCTTCATGGCGCCGCCCTTCAGCTCGCCGAGCACGCTGAACAGCTGCTCGGCGGTGCGCCGCCGCACCTCCTGCGCGACGGCCTCGGCGGGGCGGCCGATCGTCCGCTTGCCCAGTCCGAGGGCGGTGCGGCCGGCGAAGCCGAGCGGCAGGGTGGCCAGCTTGGCGGTCCGGCTCACCGCACGACGGGGGATGTCGCTCACGTCTGGACCGTCCTGACTGTCGGCAGCGGGTTTCCGGGATGAACGGCATCAACGGTATCTCCGCCATGCCCGTTCCGCCCATCGCTTGACGCCCGTCCGCGGCCGGACCACCATGGCGCATGACCACGTGAGACACCTCACGGTTTTGTCTCGGACATGTGGCGGAGAGGGGCGTCCGGCCGGCGATGAACGGCACCACGGCGGCGTTGCTGGCGGTCTCCCTCTACTACGTGGGGGCGGCGCTGCTGAAGTCCGCCGGGGCGCGGATGGAACCGCTGCGCGGCGACCGTCCGTGGCACCTGCTGGTCCAGACGACTCGATCGGGGCGGTGGCTGGCCGGGGTCGTGGTGTTCGCGGTCGGCGTGGAACTGCAGCTGATCGCCTTCGCCGAGCTTCCGCTGAGCAGGGCGCAGCCGCTGTTCTCCGCCGCCCTGGCGGTGCTGCCGGTCATCGCGGCGGTCTGGTTCCGCGAACGGCCGACCGCTCGCGAGTGCCTGGGATTCGCGGTGTTCGCGGCCGGAACGCTGCTCATCGCCGCGTCCGTGCGCCCCGACGGCGACATCGGCACCGCCCCGCCCGCCGCGCTGCTGTGCGCGGTGACGGTGCCGTCGCTGGCGGTGCCGATCGCGCTGTTCTCGTGGGGCGACCGGCGCCGGCCGCCCCGGCACGCCCGTCCCCCGGCGGGCGTGGAGTACGGCGTCAGCGTCGGCATCCTCGTCGGGACGGTGGAGGTCGCGGTCAAGGGCCTGACGCTGGAGAGCGTCCAGCCCGGCCCGGCGGTGCTGCTGACCACCCCGTACCCCTACCTGATCGGCGCGGCCGTGATCCTGGCGATGGCGCAGGGCACCATCGCCCTGCAGCGCTGCCGCCTGACGGTGTCCGCGGCGGTCTGCACGATCGTCGCGAAGACGTACCTGATCGTCGTCGGCAGCCTGCTGTACGGCGGCGACTGGCCCGCCGACCCCCTGTACGGGGTGCCGCGCATCCTCGGCATCGCCCTGGCCGCCTCGGCGCTGCTGGCGTTCCCGCGTTACGAACCGGACCCGTCCGCCTCGCCTCGCCCGTCCCGCGGCCCGGACGAGGGCCGCCCGCCCTCCGGACGCGTCTCGTCCGGGCCGGGCGGGCGCAGCAGCAGCTCGATGACCTCCAGCGCGGTGTCGATCTCCGGGCGGGTGCCGCCGAGGTAGTGCGCGTACATGAACGAGTCCGCCACGCGGACGATCGCCTGCGCCAGCGTGCGCGCGGGCAGCGAGACGCGCAGCCGCCCCCGGTCGATCTGCCGCTGCAGCTCGTCCGCCAGCAGCTCGGCGGCGCGGTCCTCGATGGCGCCGGGCATGGTGGCCAGCCGCACGAACAGCCGCGGCTCGCGTTCGGTGAACGCCTTGAGCGGGACGGCGTCGACCACCGCCCGCATGAACCGGTCGAGGAGGGCCAGCACCCGGTCCGGGCCGGAGCCCTCGACGCCCCGCACGGCCGCCCGGTAGGTGCGCTCGGTCATGTCCGCCAGCACCGTGGCCAGCAGCCGCTCGCGGCTGCCCACCCACCGGTAGAGCGTGGCGCGGCCGACGCCGAGCTCGGCGGCCAGCGCGGACATGTCGATCGGCTCGCAGTTGAGGTAGCGCGCGGTCGCCGCGGCGACCGCGTCCGCCGGACCGGCCGCCCTGCGGCCCGCGCCGTCGCGGTCTCGCCGCACCCCGTGCACGCGCTCAGAATCGCACACTCGCCGGCGAGGGGCATCGCGACCGCGCGATCGCCTCGACCGGTGGCGGTCAGGACGGCCGGGACAGGTCCAGGTCGGTCTCCAGGCCGTGGCGCCGGACGAACTCGCCCAGCCTGCCGGCGGACAGCGCCTCGAACAGGGCGGCGCTGCGCTCGGGATCGGGCAGCAGGACGTTCTGCCCGTCGAACCACGCCGACGGCCCCGTCGGCAGGGTCGCGAAGGTGACCCGGTCGGGACCGATGCCCGCCAGCCGCACCGCCAGCGACCGCAGCGTGCCGAACCCCGCGCGGGAGTCGACCGCGACCGACGCGCTGGCCGCCCGCAGGAAGGCGTCCAGTTTGAGCGGGTTGGTCAGCGTGCCGGCGTCGACCGCCTTGGCCGCCATGGCCTTGAGGAAGGCGTGCTGCCGTTTCACCCGGTCCAGGTCGCTGCCGGACAGGCCCTTGCGTTCACGGACGAACCGCAGCGCCGCCGCGCCGTCCAGGTGGTTGCGCCCCGCGGGCCACGACCAGCCGTTGCTCGGGTCGTAGATGGGCTGGTCCAGGTAGATGTCCACCCCGCCGAGCGCGTCGGTCATCCGCGCGAACCCGGCGAAGTCGACGGCGGCGACGTGGTCGATCCGGATCCCGGACATCTGCTGCACGGTCCGCGCCAGCAGGCCCGGTCCGCCGTGCGCGAACGCCGCGTTGATCTTGGCGCGCCGGTAGCCGGGGATGTCGATCCACAGATCGCGCGGGATCGAGATGACGTAGGCGCGGCGCCCGCCGTCCGGCAGGTGCAGCAGCATGATCGTGTCGGCGTGCGCCCGTCCCCCGGGCCGCCACTTCTCCCGGGTGGGGACGCCGCGCATGTCCGACCCGAGGAGCAGCCAGGTGCGGCCGGGGTCGTCCGCCGCATGCCGCGACCCGCCGGGCGGCAGCGCCCCCGGCAGCCGCTGGATGCGGTGGTCGTAGCTTTCGGCGCGCCACACCGCGAGCCCGAAGGCCGTCACGGCCAGCACCGCGGCCCCCACTCCCAGGCGCACCAGCGCGCGCCGGAGGCGCCCGCCCGCGTGCGCGCGCCGACTCCAGGTTCCCATGGCAGGGGTCACCTCCGCTGCGGCCGTCCCGTCCGCGACACCGGGGTGCCTGCGCCCAGTGCCAACGCATGATCACCCACCCCGGTTCCCCGCATCGGCGGCCTATAACGCCCGTCATATGGCGCCCTCGACCCCGAGACCCCCCAAACCGGTCGCGGCCGCGGCGACGCGGTCGATCAGACCGGCCAGCAGGGCCGTCCGGGGGACGAGAGAGGACAGGTCGAGCCATTCGCCGGGCGTGTGCGCGGCGCCGCCGATCGGGCCCAGACCGTCCAGGACGGGGGTTCCGGCGGCCGCGACGAGGTTGGCGTCGGCGCCGCAGCCGACGGCGCGGGCGCGGATGTGCAGGCCGAGCTCGCGTCCCAGCGCGCAGGCGGCGTCCGCCAGGGCGTCGGTCCGCGGGCCGCCCTCCCACGGGGGCATGGGGGCGCGCTCGGCGATCTCGGCCGTCACCCCCGGGACGCCGTGGCCGTCGGCCAGGCGGCGGACGTCGCGCACGGCGGCGTCGAAGTCGGCGGCGCGGTCGGCGCGCACGTCGACGGCGAGGCGGGCGGACTCGGCGACCATGTTGGGGGCGGTGCCCGCGCTCAGCACGCCGACGGTGACGGTCACGCCGGGCCGCCCGCGGTTCAGCTCCTGCAGGGCGACGGTCAGCCGGGCCGCGGCCAGGGCGGCGTCGGCGCCCCGCTCGGCGTCCACGCCCGGGTGCGCCGCCCGCCCGCGCAGGACGATCTCCACCTCGGTGACCCCCTTGCGGGCGGCGATCAAGGAGCCGTCGGCGGGGGCGCACTCCAGGCACAGCGCCGCGGCCGCGTCGCGCGCCTCGCGCCGCAGCACCGCGCGGCCCAGCGGGGAGCCGGCCTCCTCGTCCGGCGAGCACACCAGCGTCAGCTCGCCGTAGCGTTCGGCGCCCAGCAGGATCAGCGCCTCGACGGCGGCCAGGCCCGCCAGCAGGCCGCCCTTGCCGTCGCACACGCCGGGGCCGAGGGCGCGGTCGCCGTCCACCTGGAACGGCCGCGCGGCCGCGGTGCCCGCGGGGAAGACGGTGTCCATGTGGCCGACCAGCAGGATCTTGCGGCGGCCGGCGCCGCCGCGGCGGGCGATCAGGGCGGCGCGGCCGTCGGCGAGCCGGACGGGCTCCAGCCGCATGCCCGCGTCGCGGGCGTACCCGGCGACCAGCCCCGCCACCCGGTTGACGCCCGCGACGTCGGCGCTGCCGCTGTCCACCGCGACCAGCTCGGCGAGCCGGGACAGATAGCGCGCGCGGCCGTGCGCGGCGGCCGCCGCGAGCGCCTCGGCGTCCGGGCCGCGGGCGTCGCCCGGCGGCGACGCGCCCGTCGACCCCCCTCTCGACGCCCCTCTCGACGCCCCTATCGACGTCCCTATCGACGGGCCGGTCGCCGGGCCGGTCGACGCCCTCGTCGCGGATGTCCCGTTCGATGCCCGCGCGGTCGGAGTTCGTACGCTCATCCCTGTGTTCACCATCCGCACTCAAATGACTACCTGTTGTGATCGAGGGTAACTACCCCGTGTGACAGACAGCACCGGGGGGCGCCGCCGCAGAGGCCGATTGCTGATCATCGGCGGCGCGGAGAACCGCACCTGCGGCTCCGGGCCGCTGGAGACGTTCGTGCGGCTGGCGGGCGCCGCCGGCGCGCGGGTGGTGGTCGTGACCACCGCCACCGAACTCCCCGAGCAGGTCACCGCCGAGTACGAAGCCGCCTTCGGCCGGCTCGGCGTGACCGCGGTGCGGGAGCTGCGGCTGCTGGGCCGGGCCGCGGCCGACGACCCGGGCGTGCTTGAGGCGCTGGAGGACGCCACCGGAGTGCTGTTCAGCGGCGGCGACCAGTCGCGCATCCGCACCCTGGTCGGCTCCAAGACCAACGAGCTGCTGCGCCGGCGGCTGGAGGACGACGGCCTGGTGATCGCCGGGACCAGCGCGGGCGCCACCGCGATGGGCCGCTGGATGATCCTGGGCGGCACGGGCCACGAGGTCGCCGCGTCCACGGTGCGCGTCGGCCCCGGGCTCGGGCTGATGGAGGACGTGCTCATCGACATGCACTTCCTCGAGCGCGGCCGGCTGCCCCGCCTGCTCAGCGGAATCGCGCTCGACACCCGGCTGCTGGGCGTGGGCATCGACGAGGACACCGCGGTCGTGGTGAGCGACGGGGCCTTCGAGGTGGTCGGCTCCGGCCTGGTCACCGTCGTGGACGCCGGACGCGCCACGGTGGGGTACGCGGCGGGGGACGACGAGCCGATGGCGATGCTGAACGTCGACCTGCATCTGCTCCCGGCGGGCTGCCGCTTCGAGATGGACCGGCGCCGACCCGTCATCGGCCGCCGTCCCGGGGAGGAGTCCTGACCGATGCGCATCGACGCGCTGCGCCGCCTCGGCGGCCCGAACGTGTACCTGTCCCGGCCGGTGGTGGTGGCCCGGCTGGAGCTGGCGGAGCTGACCGAGCGGGAGACCACCGACCATCCGGGCTTCGCCGAACGGCTGGTGGAGCTGCTGCCGGGCCTGGCCGACCACCACTGCTCGGCGGGGCGTCCCGGCGGGCTGCTGGAGGCGATGGCGCGCGGCACGTACTTCGGCCACGTCACCGAGCACGTGGCGCTGGAGCTGTCCTGCCTCATCGGCCGCGAGGTGTGCTTCGGGCGGACGGTGTGGGCGGGCTCCCCCGGGAGCTACGACGTGATCCTGGAGTGCCCGCGCTACGAGCCGCCCGGCAGCCCGGTCCCCGGCGGCCTGCTGGCGCTGGCGGTGCGGACCGTGACGGGGGTGCTGGAGGGGCGGCCGCCGGCGCTGGAGCCGCGGCTGGCCCGCCTCCGCGCCGAGTACGAGCGCACCCGGCTGGGCGTCAGCACGGCGGCGCTGGCGCGGGCGGCGCGGCGCCGGGGCGTCCCGGTGCGCCGGGTGGGCGACCTGAACCTGCTGCATCTCGGCCACGGGCGGCACCGCCGCACGGTGTGGGCCGCGATGACCGACGCGACCTCGGCGATCGGCATGGAGATCGCCGCGGACAAGCGGCTGGCGCAGACCGTCCTGGCCGAGGCGGGCATCCCGGTGCCGGACGGGCGGCTGGTGGAGAACGCGGCCGAGGCGCTGGACGCGCTGCGCGAGCTCGGCCCTCCCGTGGTCGTCAAGCCGCTGTCGGGGCACCAGGGCGAGGGCGTGGGGATCGAGCTGTCCGAGCCCGCCGAGGTGCTGGCCGCGTTCCGCGCCGCCGCGCGGGTGGACGAGAGGGTGCTGGTCGAGTCCTACATCCCCGGCCGCGACTACCGGGTGCTGGTGGTCGGCGGGAAGACGGCGGCCGCGGCCGAGCTGACCGCCGCGCACGTCGTCGGCGACGGCAGGTCCACGGTCGCGGCGCTGGTCGAGCGCGTCAACGCCGACCCGGCGCGGGGCGAGGGCCACGACCGGCCGCTGACGCGGCTGCGGCTCGGCGCGGCGGAGATCGCGCACCTGGCGAGCCAGGGGCACCGCCGCGACACCGTGCCGGCCGAGGGCGAGGTGGTGTGGCTGCGCCGCAACGCCAACCTGTCGACCGGCGGCACCAGCCGGGACGTGACGGACCAGGTGCACCCGCGGGTCGCGCGGATGTGCGAGCGGGCCGCCGCGGCGATCGGCATGGACGTGTGCGGCATCGACCTGCGCCTGCCCGACATCGCCGCGCCGCCGCCGGCCGACCCCGGCGCGGCGGGCGTGCTGGAGGTCAACGCCGCGCCCGGCCTGCGCATGCACCTGGAGCCGCACGAGGGCCGGGGCCGGGACGTCGCGGCGACGATCATCGACCTGCTGTTCCCGCCGGGCGCGCCGTCGCGGATCCCGATCGTGTCGGTCACCGGCACCAACGGCAAGACCACGACCGTGCGGATGATCGCCCACATCCTCGCCCGCCGGGGGCTGCGGGTCGGCCTGGCCTGCACCGAGGGCGTGTACCTCGAAGGGCGCGGGGCGGACGGCCTGATCTACAAGGCCGACGCGTCGGGGCCCCGCTCGGCGGAGATGGTGCTGGCCGACCGCTCGGTGGAGGCGGCCGTGCTGGAGACCGCGCGGGGCGGCATCGTCCGCCGCGGGCTGGGCTACGACCGCGCCGACGTGGCCGTGGTCACCAACATCACCCCCGACCACCTCGGCGTGGACGGCGCGCTGTCGCTGGACGACCTGGTGCACATCAAGGCGCTGGTCGCCGAGGAGATCCGCGACGGCGGGCACCTGGTGCTCAACGCCGACGACCCGCGGGCGGCGGGGCTGGCCGAGCGTCCCGCGGTGCGGCGGCGCGCCCCGGTGGTGCGGCTGTTCGGCGCCTCGGCGGACGGCGAGCCCCTCGCCCGGCACATGGCCGCGGGCGGCGTCGCCTACTTCGTCGACGGCGACGTGCTCGTGGAGGCGGCCGGGCCGCGCGAGCGCACGCCGCTGGTTCCGGTCGCGCAGATCGCGGGCGCGTTCGGCGGGCGCGCCGCGCACGTGGTCGCCAACGCGCTGGCCGCGGCGGCCGCCGCCCGCGCCCTCGACACCCCCGCCGACGTGGTCGCCGACGCGCTGCGGTCGTTCGTCCCGCACGACCGCAACCCCGGCCGCGGCTGCGTGTACCAGGTCGGCGACAACCAGGTGCTGGTGGACTACGCGCACAACCCGGCCGCGGTCGCCGCGATCGGCGCGTTCGTGCGCCGCCAGTGGGACCGTCCCGGCGTCGCCGCCGTCACGCTGCCCGGCGACCGCGACGACGCTCTGGTCGTCGAGACCGCCGGCGCGCTGGCGGAGACGTTCGGCCGGGTGGTCGTCTACGAGGACGAGGACCTGCGCGGCCGCCGGCCCGGCGAGATGACCGGACTGATCATCCGCGGGCTGCGCGCGCGGCGGCCGGACGTGCGGCACTTCCCGGCGGGCGACCTGAAGGGGGCGCTGACCACGGCCCTGGCCGTGGCCGGGCCCGGCGAGCCGGTGCTGCTGCTGTACGAGAAGCTGCAGCCGGTCACCGACCTTCTCCAGACCCTCGGCGCGGTTCCCCGTCCCTGACCGGCCGCTGCGGGCGCGGCGTCCGGCGCAGGGCCCACCAGGCGGCGGCCGTCGAGACGCCGAGGAGGAGGACGAAGGCCACGTCGGGGACGGCGCGGCCCGCGCGCTGCGCCCACTCTTCGAGCGCGACCTCCCGGTCGGCGCCGAGCGGCGAGGGCAGCGCGGCGGTGCCCTCGAAGGCGGCGAACAGCACGCCGACGGCGACGAACAGCAGCCCCGAGACCAGGGACGCGGTGTGCAGCCGCAGCGGGCCGACGGTGAACGGCCTGCCGCGCCACCAGCGGCGCCGCCCGAGGTCGAATCTGTCCCACAGCAACGCCAGCACGAACAGCGGCAGCGCCATGCCGAACGCGTAGAGGGCGAGGAGCACGCCGCCGTACAGCGGGTCCCCGTCCACGGCGGCCACCGTGAGGATCGCGCCGAGGACGGGCCCGGCGCAGAACCCCGCCAGCCCGTACACGGTGCCGAGCAGATAGGTCGACGCCGCCGACACCGGGCGCAGCCGGCCCGCCGCCTCCCGCGCGCGTCTCGAGGCGAATCCGAGGCCGAGGATCTGCGCCGCGCCCAGTGCGACGACGACCGCGCCTCCGGCCGTGACCAGCAGCTCGCGGTGCCCGTTGAGCAGCCGCGCGGCCGCCGAGCCGGCGACGCCGAGCGGCACCAGCGTGCTGGCGAGCCCCGCGTAGAAGACGCAGGTGCGGGCCAGCAGCCGGGCGGGCGCGGCGAACGCGTAGGCGAAGAACGCCGGCAGCAGCACCGCGCCGCACGGGCTGACCAGGGCGAGCGCGCCCCCGAGGAACGCCGCCGGATATCCGATGTCGATCACGTGCCCCCTCCCACGTGACCGGCAGGCTACTCGCGCCGGCGGCGGCTCAGGAGGCGACGCCCTCCAGGGGCAGGCCGACGTAGTTCTCCGCCAGGCTGGTCGACGCGGCCGTCGACGACACGACGTAGTCCAGGTGCGAGCGCTGCAGGCGCCGGGCGAACTCGTCGGCGCCCGGCTCGACGTGCAGGAGGGTGGTCATCCAGTAGGAGAAGTGCTCGGCGCGCCAGACCCGGCGCAGGCAGATGTCGGAGTAGGAGTCGAGCAGCGTCCGCGAGCCGGTCGCGTAGTACTCGGTCAGCGCGGCGGCCAGCACGGTGACGTCCGCGACGGCGAGGTTGAGGCCCTTGGCGCCGGTCGGCGGGACGATGTGCGCGGCGTCCCCGGCCAGGAACAGCCGGTCGTGCCGCATCGGCTCGGCGACGAAGCTGCGCATCGGGGTGACCGACTTGTCGGTGATCGGCCCGGGGGTCAGCTCCCAGTCGTCGTCGGTGGCGAAGCGGGCGGCCAGCTCGTCCCAGATCCGCTGGTCCGACCAGGCCGACAGGTCCTCGTCGGGGGCGACCTGCAGGTACAGGCGGCTGACCTTGGGCCCCCGCAGGCTGTGCAGCGCGAAGCCGCGCTCGTGGTTGGCGTAGATGAGCTCCTCGGTGGACGGCGGGACGTCGGCGAGGATGCCGAGCCAGGCGTACGGGTACTCGCGGGTGTACGTCCGCGCGCCCGGCAGGGCGGGGCGCGACACCCCGTGGAACCCGTCGCATCCGGCGACGAAGTCGCATTCCAGCGTGTGCGTGCGGCCGCCCTGCCGGAACGTCACGCTGGGCGCGGACGGGTCGACCGCCACCGCCTCGGCCTCGAAGCGGATGTCGCCGCCGTCGGCCAGGCGCCGCGCCACGAGATCCTTGACGATCTCGGTCTGGGCGTAGACGGTCACCGTCCGGCCGGTCAGCTCGGTGAGCGGGACGCGGTGTCCGGCGCCGCCGAACCGCAGCTCCAGCCCGTGGTGCACCAGCCCCTCGCGGTCGAGCCGCTCGCCCACCCCGGCTTCGCGCAGCACGTCGGTGGTGCCCTGCTCCAGCATCCCGGCGCGCTGGCGGCGCTCGACGTACTCCCGGTCGCGGCTCTCCAGCACCACCGACTCGATGCCCTGCCGGTGCAGCAGCTGGGACAGCAGCAGGCCCGCCGGCCCCGCGCCAACGATCGCGACCTGGGTGCGCATGACTCCTCCTCGTCGGTTGTTCCTGTGATCCTGGCCCGCGGCGCCGCCCGGTCCCGTCCCGTCCTTCCGTCCACCGGAAACCGGGGGTGCGGCGTGCCCGCGGCGCGGCGTCATTCGCCGGAGGCGGCGGGCGGCGAGCCGTCCAAGGCGAGGGGCGCGCCGCCCGCCGCGTCGACGCGCCAGTGCAGGGCCACGTCGCGCGACAGGGCCCGGGCGGCGGTCATCAGGGGCGGCAGCAGCCGCCGCACGTCGGCGCCGCGGGTGCGGGCGACCAGCGACAGGGCCGCCACGACCCCGCCCTCGGCGTCGCGGATCGGGACGGCGACCGAGGACGCGCCCACCGTCATGTCGTCGCGTGTGTGGGAGTAGCCCCTGTGCCGCACCCGGGCCAGGACGCGCCGCAGCTCGTCCGGGTCGGTGATGCTGCGCGGGGTGTACCTCTCCAGCCCGGCCGCCAGGACCCGTTCGCGCACGTCCCGCGGCGCGAACGCCAGCAGCACCTGCCCCACGCCGGTGGTGTGCAGCGGCAGCGTGCTGCCGACCTGCGTGACCACCGGCACCGAGCGGGCGCCGCGCAGCCGCTCCACGACCAGCGCCTTGTCGTCGCGCAGCACGGCGAGCTGCACGTTGTCGTGGGTGACCTCGTAGACGTCCTCCATGTGCGGCAGCGCCAGCTCCCGGAGGCCGGTGACGGCCGGGGCCTGGCTGCCGATGCGCCACAGGCGCGTCCCGATGCGATACGTGCCGTCGGGCACGCGCTCCAGGAAGCCGCCGGCGACCAGTTCCCCCACCAGCCGGTGCCCGGTGGCCAGCGGCAGCCCGGCGCGCCGGCAGATCTCGCTGAGGTTGAGGCGGACGCCGCCGAGGGCGAAGGCGTCCAGGATCGCCATCACCTTGCGCGCCACGCTCGGCGGCCGCGCCCGGTGCGCCGCACCGTCCGTCATCGCCCGCTCCCTCTCGCTGGGGCCGCTAACCGGCGGCGGGCCGCGTCCCGCTCGCCGCGTCGTCTGCGTCCGGTCCGTCCGCCTCCTCGGCCAGCACCCGCTGGGCGACCGCGAAGGCGGAATTGGCCGCGGGCACCCCACAGTAGATCGCGCTCTGCAGCAGCACCTCTTTGATCTCGTCGCGCGTGAGCCCGTTGCGCAGCGCGGCCCGCACGTGCATGGCGAGCTCCTCCAGATGGCCGCGGGCGACCAGGGCGGTGAGCGTGATGCAGCTGCGGGTGCGGCGGTCCAGCCCGGGGCGGGTCCAGATCTCCCCCCAGGCGTACCGGGTGATCAGGTCCTGGAAGTCGGCGGTGAAGTCGGTGGTGCGGGCCGCCGCGCGGTCGACGTGCGCGTCGCCCAGCACCTCGCGCCGCACCTTCATGCCTGCGGCGTGCCGCCGCCGGTCGTCCGTCGGCTCGTCGGTCGGGGAGGTCATGCGGGCAGTCCTTTCCAGGTGCGGTCCAGGTGCCGGACGATCGCGTCGGTGACGGGGCCGGGGCGCTCGACGTTGGCCAGGTGCCCGGCGCCGTCGACGACGACCAGCTCGGCGGCGGGGATGCGGGCGGCGAGCACGTCGCCGTGGCCCGCGGGCGGCGTGGGCGCGTCCTCGGCTCCCGCGATCACCAGGGTGGGCGCCGCGATGTCGGCGAGCCGGTCGGTGATGTCGAAAGCGGCGAGGGCGTCGCAGCAGGCGGCGTAACCCGCCGGGTCGGTGGCGCGCAGCATGGCCACGTAGGGTTCGGCGCCGGTGAAGCCGGGCGTGAACCACCGCGCCGCGGCGGTGTCGGCGACCGGCCCGACGCCCTCGCGGCGCACGAGCGCGGCGCGCTCGCGCCAGCGCTCCGGCGGGCCGAAGCGGGGGGACGTGCAGCACAGGACCAGGCTGGCGACGCGGTCGGGCGCCATCAGGGCGAGCGCGGCGCCGACCGCCCCGCCCAGCGAGACCCCCGCGTGGGCGAACCTGGTGACGCCCTCGGCGTCGAGGATCTCCAGCACCTGGGCGGCCAGGTCGTCGACCGTGAGGGTCCTCCCCCCGCCGGGCGGGGGCGACTGGCCGTGGCCGGGCAGGTCATACCGAAGCACCCGCCAGCGCTCGGTGAGCGCGGGCAGCTGCGGGGCCCACAGGCCGGTCGTGGTGCCCAAGGAGGGGCCGAGGACGACGACGGGGGCGTCGCGCGGCCCGTCGGCTTGGCAGTACAGGCTCACGTGCGGTTCCTCCGATGCTCCCGGTACCGTGCGAGGGCCCGGTCGACCAGGGCCGGAGCGGCGCCGGCGTCGGTGGGCTGGCCGTGCTCGGCCAGCACCTTCAGCAGGCCGTCGAGGTTGGCGCGCATCCGGTCGGGCGCGACCTCCAGGCCGTCCAGCAGTTCGGCGGCGGTCTCCGCGGCGCCGCCGGTCAGGCGCAGCATCTCGCGCACGGGCTGCCACTCGGCGTGCCACTCCCCCGCGGGCCGCTCGTGCGGCGCCGCCTGCGCGGCGAAGACGATCTGCGCGTACGCCGGGACCTGCAGCGCGGCCGAGCGCACCAGCGTGGCCAGCGCGGGGTTGCGCTTGTGCGGCATCGCCGAGGAGCCGCCGCGCCCGGGGGCGGCGGGCTCGGCGACCTCGTCCACCTCGCTCTGGGCGAGCAGGACGACGTCCGTCGCGATCTTGCCGAGGGCGCCCGCGGTCAGCGCCAGCGCCCCGGCCAGCTCGGCGACGGGCGTGCGGCGCGTGTGCCAGGGCAGCGCGGGCTCGTCCAGCCCGGTCCGCGCCGCGTACGCGGCGACCAGGTCGAGCGCGTGCTCGCCGAACGCGGCCAGGGTGCCCGCCGCGCCGCCGAGCTGGACGGGCAGCCGCAGCGCGGCGAGCCGCTCACGGGCGTCCAGGCAGCCCAGCAGCCATCCGGCCGCCTTCAGCCCGAACGTCGTGGGGACCGCCTGGCGCGCCAGCGTCCGCGCCGCCATGGGGGTGCCGCGGTGCCGTTCGGCGTGCCGGGCCAGCGCGTCCAGCGCCCGGTCCAGGTGCGCGAGGATCACGCGGCGGGCGCGGGACGCGACGAGCATGGCCGCGGTGTCGACGATGTCCTGGCTGGTGGCGCCCTGGTGCACGTGCCGGCCGGCCGGGCCCGCCGCCGCGCGCAGGTCGGCGATCAGCGGCACGACCGGGTTGCCGGCGCCGCGCGCCCGCCGCGCCAGGCCGGGCAGGTCGAACCGGTCGGCGCGGGCCGCCGCGACGATGGCGTCGGCGGCCTCGCGCGGCACGGCGCCGATGTCGGCCTGCGCGCGGGCGAGGGCCGCCTCGGCGTCCAGCAGCGCCTGCAGCCACGCCGGGTCCCCGGTGGCGGCCTCGGTCTCCGTGCCCGCGCGCACCGGCGACAGCAGCCCCGCGTCCGGCGCGGCCGCCGCCCCGGACCCGGCGCCGCCGGCGGGCCGCCGGCGGCCGGACGTCCCGGAGTGGTCAAAGGTCAAGGAAGACGGTCTCCCGATCGCCCTGCAGATGCACGTCGAAACGATACGACGCCTCGCCGTCGCGTTCGGCGATCAGGGTGCCGCGGCGCTCCTCCGGGACCACGCCGAGCACCGGGTCGCTCGCGTGGGCGCCGGCGTCCTCGGGGAAGTACACGCGGGTGAACACCGGCTTGAGCAGGCCCCGCGCGAACACCGCCATCGCGATGTAGGGGGCGCCGTCGCCGACCCGGCCCGGCTTGACCGTGCTGAACCAGTAGTGGCCGTCGGGGTCGGTGCCGCAGCGGCCGAAGCCGGAGAAGTCGTGCCCCTCGCGGCGCAGCCCGCCCGGGCGCCGCGGGATCTCCCCGGCGGCGTCGGCCTGCCAGATCTCCAGCAGCGCGTCGGGCACCGGCTCGCCCGCGCCGTCCAGCACCCGGCCGTGCAGCCGGATCGCGCCGGCCTGCCAGGCCGGGGCGACCTTCGGTCCGTCGTCGTAGGGCAGCGCGAAGCCGTAGAACGGCCCCACCGTCTGCGACGGGGTGATGCCCAACTCGGGGGTCGTCTCGCCGCCAACCGCCGTCACGATTCCTCCATCGGGGTCTTGCCGAGCACGATGTCGAACTGGTAGCCGAGGGCCCACTCGGGCTTGGTGGTGTCCAGGTCGAACCGCGCGATCAGCCGCTGCCGGGCCTTCTCGTCCGGGATCGACTGGAAGATCGGGTCGTACGGGAACAGCGGGTCGCCGGGGAAGTACATCTGGGTGATCAGCCGCTGGGTGAACGCCGTGCCGAACACCGAGAAGTGGATGTGCGCGGGCCGCCACGCGTTGAGGTGGTTGCGCCAGGGGTAGGCGCCCGGCCTGATGGTGACGAAGTGGTAGCGGCCGTCGTCGTCGGTCAGGCAGCGGCCCGCGCCGGTGAAGTTGGGGTCGAGCGGCGCGGGGTGCTGGTCGCCGCCGTGCGCGTACCGCCCCGCGGAGTTGGCCTGCCAGATCTCGACCAGGGCCCCGCGGATCGGGCGGCCGGAGGTGTCGAGCACCCGGCCGGTGACGATGATGCGCTCGCCGAGCGGCTCGCCCGGGTGCTGGCGGGTCAGGTCGGCGTCCAGGGGGCCCAGCTCCTGGTGGCCGAAGACGGGCGAGGTCAGCTCCACGCTCTCGGGGCCGAGCTTGGGCATCACCAGCGGTTTCGAGGGGGCCCGCAGGACCGTGCTCTTGTAGTCGGGATGCAGGTACGGAGGATGGGTCATGGCCTGGTCCCTTCTCATGCTGACATCTGCGCGGGGGCGGTCATGCCACGGTGGCGCCGGCGCCGGTTCCGCCGCCGGTCGCGTCGGCCACGGGCGGCTCGGTGCGGGCGCGGATCTCCTCGACGGTGACGCCGGGGGCGGTCTCGACCAGGACCAGGCCGTCCGGCGTCACGTCCAGCACGCCCAGGTCGGTGATGATCCGGTCGACGCAGCGCGCGCCGGTCAGCGGCAGCGAGCACTCCTTGAGGATCTTGGGGGAGCCGTCCCGGGCGGTGTGGGTCATCACCACGATCACCCGCCGGGCCCCGTGCACCAGGTCCATCGCGCCGCCCATGCCCTTGATCATCTTGCCGGGCACCGACCAGTTGGCCAGGTCGCCGCGCTCGGAGACCTGCATGGCGCCCAGCACCGCGATGTCGATGTGCCCGCCGCGGATCATGCCGAACGACAGCGCGGAGTCGAAGCAGGAGGCGCCGGGCAGCACCGTCACCGTCTCCTTGCCCGCGTTGATCAGGTCGGGGTCGACCTCGTCCTCGGTCGGGTACGGCCCGACGCCGAGGATGCCGTTCTCGGCGTGCAGCACCACGTGCCGGTCCTCCGGGACGAACCCGGGGATCAGCGTGGGCAGCCCGATGCCCAGGTTCACGTAGGCGCCGTCGGGCAGCTCGGCCGCGGCGCGCGCCGCGATCTCCTCCCGGGACCAGGGCATCAGCCCACCCCCTTCCCCGCGTCCGGCGCGGGCCGCGTCGTGCGCTTCTCGATCGGCTTGTCGGCGGCCTGCTCGGGGGTGAGGGCGACCACCCGCTGGACGAACACGCCGGGCAGGTGCACGGCGTCCGGGTCGATCTCGCCCGGCTCCACCAGCTCCTCCACCTCGGCGAGGGTGATCCGCCCGGCCATCGCGCACAGCGGGTTGAAGTTGCGGGCCGCCTTGTCGAACACCAGGTTGCCGTGCCGGTCGCCCTTGGCCGCGCGGACCAGGGCGAAGTCGGTGGTGATGGCCTCCTCCAGCACGTAGGAGCGGCCGCCGAACTCGCGCACCTCCTTGGGCGGCGACGCCACGGCCACGCTCCCGTCGGGCGCGTACCGCCACGGCAGCCCGCCCTCGGCGACCAGCGTGCCCACGCCCGCGGGCGTGTAGAAGGCGGGGATGCCCGCTCCGCCCGCGCGCAGCCGCTCGGCCAGCGTGCCCTGGGGCATCAGCTCGACCTCGATCTCCCCGGCGAGGTACTGGCGGGCGAACTCCTTGTTCTCCCCCACGTAGGAGCCCATCGCCCGCGCGATGCGGCCCGCGGCCAGCAGGCGCCCGAGGCCCCGGCCGTCCAGCCCGCAGTTGTTGGACACCACCGTCAGCCCGCGGGACCCCCGTTCGAACAGCGCATCGATCAGCACGGTGGGGACCCCGCACAGCCCGAAGCCCCCCACGGCCAGCGAGGCGCCGTCGCCGATGTCGGCGACGGCCTCCGCCGCCGAGGCCACGACCTTGTCCATGTGCCTCCCGCCACGTCGCGCGCCCCGGGCCCGTCCGCCGGCGCGGCCGCCGCTGCTCGCGCCGGTTCGCCCGCCGCCGAGGGGGGCGGACGCCGCCGGGCGCGCCGCTGCCTTCCGTCGTCGGCGGCGAGGCCGGAGCCTAACGCGTCCGGGCCCGCCGCCGCTCCCCCACCCTTGCAGCGGAAGGGGGCGGCGAGGAGGCCCGCTTTCCACTCAATGGAAACTCAGGCGGGGGCGGGCAGCGCGTCGGGCAGACCGAAACGGGGGAACAGCGTCGTGTCGAAGAAGACCGAGGCGCGGGCCACGCCGCGCGCGCCGAGCGTGAGGACCTGGATCTGGAACGGGCGGTGCACGCCGTCCTCGCCGCGCCGGTACATCGCGAACGCGGGCTGCCCGTTGGCGGACGTGGGCACCATCCTCAGCTCGCCCGGTTCGGGCGCGCACTGCGCGGTGATGAGCCGCACGATGTGGTCGCGTCCCACGAACCACTGGGGAAACGGCGGCATCTCCCAGACCGCGTCCTCTTTGAACAGCTCGACCAGCGCCGTCATGTCGGCGTTCTCGAACGCGGCGGCGTAGCGGTCGAGCAGCGCGCGCCGCTCGGGGTCGGCGGGCTCGACGACCTCGTCCCGGGTCGGCGCGGCCTCCTTCACCTGGGCGCGGGCGCGCTGCAGGGCGCTGTTGACCGCGGCGGTGGAGGTGCCGAGCAGCTCGGCGACCTCGGCGGCCTTCCACTTGAGCACGTCCCGCAGGATCAGCACCACCCGCTGCCTGGGCGGCAGGTGCTGCAGCGCGGCGACGAAGGCCAGCCGCATGCTCTCCCGGGAGGCGACGATGGACGCCGGGTCGGCGGCGTCGCCGCCCGCCGCCGCGTCGGGCATCGGCTCCAGCCACGGGACCTCCGGCGCGGCCACGACGGGCCTCTCCGGTTCGTCGCACGGCGCGCCGAGTCCGGACGGCAGAGGCCGGTGGCCCCGCTGCTCGATCGCGGTCAGGCAGGCGTTGGTGGCGATGCGGTACAGCCAGGTGCGCAGCGAGGACCGCCCTTCGAACCGCCCGTAGGAGCGCCACGCCCGCAGATAGGTCTCCTGGACCAGGTCCTCGGCGTCGTGGACGGACCCGAGCATTCGATAGCAGTGCGCGAGCAGCTCCCGCCGGTAAGGGTCGGCGAGCCGCTGGAAGTCGCCGTCCCCCGCGCCGCCCGCGGCGCGGTCCCGGTCCCGCTCGACGATCGGTTGGGCCATGGTCGTCACCTTCATCGCAGGGCGCTCAGCCGGTCAGGTCCCGACGTTAGGCCTGCCCTCCGACAAAGCGACGGAACGCGACCAGGGCGATTCGGGTCCGCGCCGCCCGGCGGCGACGGAGGAGGCCTCCAGCGCCGCCGGCCCTTGCGCCCGTCAGAAACGCCCGTTAGAAACGCCCTTCAGAACTCGAAGCCCCCGGGGCGGCCGTTGCGGTCGGCCAGCAGCCCCGCCAGCGTCGCCACGGCGATCTCAGGGGGCGTGCGGGAGCCGATGTTGAGGCCGATGGGCCGGTGCACGCGGGCGATGCCGTCCGGCGGGACGCCCAGTTCTTTCAGCGCGGCGACGTGCGGCGCGGGGTGGCGCGGGTTGCCCATCACGCCGACCCAGCGGACGTCGTGCGCGAGCACGTCCCGCAGCACGGGGCCGAGTTCGGGGCGATGGTGGTCGGTGACGACGACGTCGGTGGTCCCGTCCAGGTCGGCGGGCACCTCGGCCACGGCGTCCGTCAGGCCCTTCGCGCGTTCCTTGTCCGGTTCCAGCAGCGTGCACCGGAAGCCGAGGTCCCTCCCGTAGCGCAGGAGGTAGCGGGACACGGGGGAGGCGAAGACGGCGACGAGCCTTCGGTCGGTGACGTCGAGAGCCGCCTCGCCGTGTGCGACGGCGCACGCCGGGTCGGGTTCGGTCATACCGGCAGTCTGACCCGCCCCTCCGTCCGAGGTCCAGCGCGCGGCCGTCCGTCCGCGCCATCTGCCGGTTCTGCGATATCCGCATATTCCGTCGGACCGTTATGGCAGTGTTCACCCAGCACAGCGGATCTTGGAGGGGGCACGTGACGGTTCCGGACGAGGGCATGACCGATCCTCGGCTGCAGGCCCAGGGCGAGCTGAGCATGGCGCGGCTGGCGCTCGACGACGGGGAGCTGCGCCACGCGGCCGACCATGTCGCGCGGGCGCTGGTGTGCGCCCCCGCCCTCCCGGAGGCGCACGAGCTGCTGGCGGCGCTGGCCGCGCATCCCCACGGCGGCGCGGACCTCTTCCCGCTGGAGCAGCCCGTCTTCCTGGGCACGGTGATCGCCCGTGCGCACGTCCTGGCGTCCCAGGGCCGCCCGGCGGAGGCGTTGGAGCTGCTGGTGTCGGCGCAGTGCCACGACCCGAGGGGCGCGTGGGCGGACGTGCCGTGGGTGCGCGACCCCGCCCTGCCCGCCCGGCTGGCGCCCGACCAGGCGAGCATGACGATCATGAGGCTGGCGAGCAGGCTGGACGATCCGGTGCCCGAGGACGCGCGGGCGCCGCTGCGGCCGTTCGCCGACCTGGCCCTCGCCCTGTGCGACGCCCACCCCGACCACCCCGCGATGCTGTGGACGTCCTCGATCCTGATGCGCCGCCTCGGCGCCACGGGCGAGGCGATCCGACTGGCGGCGCGGTCGGAGACCGTGCAGCCCTCCTTCTACGCGGCGATGGCGCTCGGGTACGCCTACCGCGCGGAGCGGCGCTACGACGAGGCCGAGCAGGCGTGGCTGCGCGCGCTGCGGTTCGAGCCGGACAACCTTGCCCTGTACACCGACATCGGGGAGCTTCTCGCCAACGCCGGCCGTGCGGACGAAGGGCTGCAGTGGGTCGAGCGCGCGCTGCAGAAGGACCCGGAGAACGAATGCGCCTTCCCCACGGCCTGCGGCATGCGCTTCGCCCGCGACGGGGACCTGGCCCATCTCGTGGCGCTGTCGGACTACCTGCGAGAGCACCCTGAGAACGGCCACGCCGACGATGTCCTCACCCATCATTCGCAGCGGATGTACTGGCTGGGGCATATCCCGCAGCCGACCGAGGCGGTCATCAACGTGCTGCGTCAAGTCCTCGCCGAGAGCGATGACGTGAGCGACATCGGCGGCATGTCCCTGACCATCTCCGCCCCCGAACCGCCGAGCGCCGTGCTGGCGTTCACGTCCGCCCTCGGGGTCTCCGAGGGCATCACCGTCACCGACGTGCCCGAGCCGGACGCGCGACGCCCCGTGCCCGAGGTCTTCGGCGGCGGGCCGGTGCGCGCCGTGCGCGGAAGCGTGTGGACGTACGAGGGCACTCGGGCGCGGCCCGCCGTCGCTCCGCCGTCCCCTGAGGCCGTGCAGGCCATCCGGGCTTTGGCAGGCCGCCCGTGGCGCCATCTGCCCGCCGCGTACGACGACGCGGTGCGGCTGTCCGGGCTGAGCCTCAACGACCTGGTGGGGCTCCTGGCGCATCCGCCGGTGCCGGACGAGGTCCCCGCCCGGCACCGCCCCGACTGGATCCGCTCGGCGCAGGCCTGGACGTGCCTGGGCATCGCGCACTTCCAGGCCGACGAGCCCTGGCACGAGTCGCAACGACGGGCCCTGCTGGTGGACCTGGCCTACGGTCCGGAGGACTGGGTGTCGGAGACGGCGCTCCTCGCCATGGTGGCCACCGCCTGGGTCGACCCGAGCACCCGCGCCGACGTCGCCGAGCTGGTCACCTGGCGGTTCATCGCGGCGGTCGAGGCCGCCCGCAGCCGCGCCGTCACCGTGCTGGAGTCGCTGGCGTTCCTGGTTCGCGCCACCCCGGGCGTGCATCCGGATGTGCGCTCCCTGGCCGACGACGTCCTCGCGCCGCCGGACGCCGCCGCGGCCCCCTAGCCCCGCGCGGCCCCCGCGCGCGGAGCCCTCGCCGCTTCTGCGAACCCCCTTTCCCACGGGGGTCATGCCTGCCAAGCTGAGGGGCACACTTCCAAGAGGGAGGCGCGGAAGCGAGGCACCATGATCGCGAGACCGGAGGGCGGCCCGCGCGTGGTCGTGGGGGTCGACGACTCCGCCGGGGCGCGGTGCGCACTGTCGTGGGCGATCGGCGAGGCCCGGCTCCGCGGCCTGCCGCTGCTGATCGTGCACGCCGCGCCGCTCCCGCCGCACGTGTCCGCGGCGGGCCAGCTCGGCTCGGGGGTCACCGAGGCCCTGCGGTCGGCGGGCGCGGAGCTGATCGCCCAGCTGCTCGACGAGGTGGCCGACGGCACCCCCTGCGGCGTCGAGATGTCGGCGCTCGCGCTGGTCGGCGAGCCTGGCGCGGCCCTGGTGCGGCTGGCCCGCGAGGAGGACATCCTCGTCGTCGGCCACGGCTCGCGAGGACTGTGGTCGCGGCTGGTGCGCCCGTCGGTCCGCCTGCACTGCGCGCGCCGCACTCGGGCCACCTTCGTGTGCGTGCGGCCGCCGGCGTTCGACTCGCTGCTCGACGGCCTGTCCGGGCAGGACGACGGCCCGGAACGCTCCCGGTTGCGCCGCATGCTCGGCTGGGGCGGCTCCCGGCATACGACCTGAGCGCGCGGCCTGTCGCGCCTCGCCGACGTCGGGGACGCCCGGGTCAGGCCGAAGGCAGATCCACCAGTCGCGCGAGCGACGCGCGGTGCCGGTCCGGCGTGCCCAGGGCGATGGCTGCGGACTTGGCGCGCTTGAGGTACAGGTGGGCCGGGTGCTCCCAGGTGAAGCCGATGCCCCCGTGCATCTGCACGCATTCCTCGGCGGCCTTCACGGCCACGGCCGAGCAGTGGGCCTGGGCGAGGGCGACGGCGACGTCGGTGTCCGGGTCGCCGACGGCGACGCAGGCCGCGGCGTAGCGCGCCACCGCGCGGGCCTGGGCGATCGACGTCCACAGGTCCGCCAGGCGGTGCTTGAGCCCCTGGTAGGAGCCGACCGGCCGGCCGAACTGGTAGCGGGTCTTCAGATGCTCGACGGTGATCTCCAGGCACCGTTCGGCCAGGCCGAGCTGCTCGGAGGCCAGCATGGCGGCGCCGGTGACCAGGGCGGCGCGCGCGGCGGCCTCCCCCTCGGCGACGCGGCGCGCGGGGACGGACGGCAGCGCGACGTCGCACAGGCGCCGGGTCATGTCCAGCGAGGTCACCGGCGTGCGTCGGGCGTCGGCGGCGTCCACCGCGTACAGGCCGCCGGGCGCGGGCACCAGCAGCACGTCGGCGGCCATCCCGTCGGCGACGCTGGTGACGCGGCCGGTGAGCGTTCCGCCCTCCACGCCGACGGTGGTGCCGAGCTGGTCCCCGGGCGCCGTGCTGAACGGCACCGCGAGCACGGCGATCTTCTCCCCCTCGGCCAGCTCGGCGAGCAGATCGCCGCCGGCCGCGTCCCCGGCGGAGCGCTCCGCGGCCAGCAGCGCGGCGGTGGCCAGGACCGCGCTGGAGAGGAACGGGACGGGCGCCACGGCGCGGCCGAGCTCCTCCATCACCACGGCGGTCTCCCGCCACGACGCCCCGGCCCCGCCGCGCTCCTCCGGCACCGGCAGCCCCGCGCACCCGAGCCGGCCCGCCACGGCCCGCCACGCGGCGGCGTCGTACGGCTCGTCCTTCTCGGTGCCCGCCAGCACGTCCGTCCAGGGGCACGTGTCGTCGAGCGCCCGGCGGACCCCGTCGCGCAGCTCGTCCTCGATCTCGCTGTAGAGCAGGTTGGTCACGGCCGCTCCTCCTCCCGCCCGCGGGTCGCTCACGGCGCCGGTCACTTGGGCAGGTCCTTCCACGCCACGTCCTTGTCGACCCTGATCTCGCCGGGCAGGCCGAGCACCCGTTCGGCGATGATGTTGCGCAGGATCTCCGAGGTGCCGCCCTCGATCGAGTTGCCCTTGGCGCGCAGGAAGCGGTAGCCGGGCGACCGCCGGGTGAAGTCCACCCGGGTCGGGCGGCGCATCGTCCAGTCGTCGTAGCGCAGGCCGTCCTCGCCGAGCAGCTCCAGCTCCAGCCCGGAGATCTCCTGGTTGAGCCGGGCGAAGGCGAGCTTGACGGCCGATCCCTCGGGGCCGGGGGCTCCGGCGGCCAGCTGCTGGCGCAGCCGTTCGCCGGTCAGGCGGGCCGCCTCGGCCTCCACCCACAGCCGCAGCAGCGCGTCGTGCAGACCCGGGGTGCGCAGCTCGGGACGCTCCCGCCACAGCCGCGCCACCACGCCGATCATGCCGTCCTCGCGTCCCGCGGCGTTGCCGCCGATGGCGACCCGCTCGTTCATCAGCGTGGTGGTGGCCACCCGCCAGCCCTCCCCGACCGCGCCGAGCCGGTGCTCGTCGGGGATGCGCACGTCGGTGAGGAAGACCTCGTTGAACTCGGCCTCGCCGGTGATCTGGCGCAGCGGCCGGACCTCGACGCCGGGCGCGGTCATGTCGCAGACGAAGTAGGTCAGGCCGCGGTGCTTGGGCACGTCGGGGTCGGTGCGGGCGACCAGGATCGCCCAGCGCGCCTCGTGCGCCATGGACGTCCAGACCTTCTGCCCGTTGACGATCCAGTGGCCGCCGTCGCGCACCGCGCGGGTGGCGAGCGCGGCCAGGTCCGACCCGGCGCCCGGCTCGCTGAACAGCTGGCACCAGATCTCCTCGCCCGTCCACAGCGGGCGCAGGAAGCGCTTCTTCTGCTCCTCGGTACCGTGGGCCAGGATCGTGGGGGCGGCCATGCCGAGGCCGATGGCATTGCGTTCGGGGTCGTTGCGCGGCGCCCCGGCGGCGGCGAACTCCTCGTCCACGACGGGCTGCAGCGCGCGGGGCGCGCCGAGACCGCCGAGGCCCGGCGGGTAGTGCACCCACGCCAGCCCGGCGTCGAACCTGGCGCGCAGGAACTCCAGCCGGTCCATGGCGGACGGATCGTGGTCGGCGAGGAAGGATCGGACCCGTTCGCGCAGGTCCTCGGCGTCGGGGGGTGCTGGACTCAAGGGGCGGACCTCCCTGGGACGGGCGGCGCCGGGGCCGCGACCCGACATACCAACTGGTCGGTATGGTCACCCTAGAAACAGCCGCCCGCCGCGTCAACAGCGCGCCGCGCGGGTTCCGGGCGCCGACGGGCGCCCGGAACCCGGAGGAGACGCGGTGCCCGTCAGGCGGACGGGACGCCGCCCAGCTCGGCGGGCAGCGGTTCACGGTGGAGCACCGTCAGCGAGGTGACGGCGCGGGTCAGCGCCACGTACAGGCGGGCCAGGCCGCGCGGTTCGGCGGCCGCGATCCGGGCCGGCTCGGCGACGATCACGTGGTCGTACTCCAGGCCCTTGGCCAGGGTCGCCGGGACGACCAGCAGCCTGTGCGCCTGGTCGGCGTCGGGTCCGAGCAGCCCGTGCGGGACGCCCGCCGCGGCGAGCGCCCCGGCGAGGTCGGCGGCCATGCCGTCGGGCGCGATCAGCCCGACGGAGCCCTCGCGGTCGAGCGACCGGCGCGCCTGCGCGACGACGGCCTCGGCCAGATCGGGCGCCCGGCGCACGGTCAGGGCGCCGGCTCCCGCGCGCAGGGAGCGCGGCGCGGCGAGGCCGGGCGCGATGTGCGGCAGCAGGCGGGCCGCGTAGTCCAGCACCGGGCCGGGGACGCGGAAGCCCAGCGTCAGCTCCGCCACCTGGCCGTCCCGGCCGAGGTGCCGCAGCACCTCCTCCCACGAGCTGGCCGACCAGGCGGTGGTGCCCTGCGCGAGGTCGCCCAGCACCGTCGCCGACCCGCCGGCGCAGCGGCGGCCGAGCGCGCGCAGCTGCATGGCCGACAGGTCCTGGGCCTCGTCCACCACGAGGTGGCCGAACGTCGGGGTCCGTTCGATGAGGTCGTTCAGCTCGTCCAGCAGGGCGCGGTCGGCGGCGGTCCACTTCGCCGACCGGTGCGACCGGTAGGGCTTGGCCCACAGGAGCGCGGCCTGCTCGTCCTCGCTCAGCAGCCCCTTGGCGGCGGCGCGCAGCAGGTCGGCGTCCGACAGCAGGCGGTGCAGCACCTGCTCGGCGGTGACCTTGGGCCACACCTGATCGACGAGCCGTTTGACGGGCCGCGAGCGGGCCACCTGGTCCTGGACGCGGTCGTCCGGCGCCTCGCCGCGCTGTTCCATGAGCACCAGGATGCGGTGCGCCAGGCGCTGGGCGAAGGCGGCGCGACCGTTGGCGTAACGCGCGGTCCCGCGCAGCGACGCGGCGATCTCGCGGACCTCGTAGTCGGGCAGCCGGAACCGGCTGGCGCCGCGCGTGTAGACCAGGCCCTCCTCGGGTTTGCGCACCTGGCGCCACAGGGCCCTGCGCAGCACCTCGGCCATCCGCGCGTCGCCCTTGAGCGCGGCGACGTCGGCGGGCTCGTCGGCGGTGGGCGCGCCGAGCAGGTCGTCGACGGTGGCCTGCTCGACGTGGATCTCGCCGAGGGCCGGCAGCACCGCGGAGATGTAGGCCAGGAAGGCCCGGTTGGGCCCGACGATCAGCACGCCGGAGCGGCCCAGCCGCTTGCGGTGCGCGAACAGCAGGTAGGCGGCGCGGTGCAGGCCGACGGCGGTCTTCCCGGTGCCGGGGGCGCCCTGCACGCACACGGTCGCGGGCAGGTCGGCGCGGACGATCTCGTCCTGGTCGGGCTGGATGGTCGCGACGATGTCGCGCATCGGGCCGGTGCGGGGACGCTCGATCTCCCGGGTGAGGATGGCCGACGGGCCGAGGGCGCGGCCGTCGAGCGGTTCGTCCTCGTAGGCGGTCAGCTCGCCGCCCTGGAAGCCGAACCGGCGGCGCCGCCGCCAGCCCATGGGGTCGGCGGGACCGGCGCGGTAGAACGCCCGCGCCACCGGGGCGCGCCAGTCGAGCACCAGCGGGCGGCCCTCGTCGCCGTCGTGGACATGGCGCCGTCCGACGTAGATGGTGGCGGGCAGGTCGTCGCCGCGTCCCTCGCACGCGTCCATGCGGCCGAAGAACAAGGGGGTGTCGGGCCGGTCGGCCAGCGCGGCGACCCGCTGGTCCAGCAGCGACTCCAGGTACTGCCGCGACACCCAGTCGGCGGCCACGTCGGCGGACAGCGAGCGCGCGTGCTCGCGCATGCGCCGCAGGGCCGCGCGGGCCTCGGACAGGTACGCCCGCTCGGCGGCGAGCACCTCCGCTTCGCCGCCGTCGCCGGCGCGGTCCTGTGCTCGGTCCTGTGCTCGGTCCTGTGCTCGGTCGTCTGCCAGGTCGGATTGGTCGGCGTCTGCCTCCCCCGGCGATTCACGTGCTACGGCCGTCGGATCGGCGGGCATGGCTGAACTCCTCCGCGTGCGGTGGTGGATCTGGTGACGGCTGACGTCGAGCGCCGGACGATGCCGGGCGCCGGATCAGGTGCCGGGCGACGTCAGGGCGAAGTCGCTCAGCCTACCGGTTCCGTGATCACTTGTCCGGACGTCGCGGAGGGGCCGTCCGGATGCGGTCGCGCGCGCCGCCCCGCGTCCGGTGGGACGCGGGGCGGCGGGACCGCGCGTTCGGCGGCGGGGCCGCTCAGCGGTGGCGGGCCACGTCGTAGGCGGCGCAGCCGATGAGTTCCAGGGACACCTGCATGCGCTGCAGGCTGATGTTGCCCGCGACGGTGTCCTCGGGGGTGTGGTAGAGGGGCTCGAGCCGGCTCGGCGCCTCGTCGCCGCGCCAGCTGAAGTTGCCGGCGTCGATGCCGCGTTCGTGGAACGCCTCGTGGTCGCTGGAGCCGCGGGCGGTCGGCCCCTTGGTCTGCCCGACGTAGCCGAGCCGCTCGGCGGCCGCGGCCACCGCGGCGGTGGTGGTGTTGTCCGCGCCGTCCACCGACAGCAGCCAGTACGTGCCCGCGGGCGGGTGGCTGGTGGCGACCATGTCGTTCTGGAAGCAGCCGGTGATCCTGGCGGCCTCCGCGTCGTCCAGCCGGCTGACGTAGTAGCGGGAACCGACCAGGCCGATCTCCTCGGCCCCCCACAGGCAGACGCGGATGTCCTGCTGGGTGGGCAGGCGGCGCAGCACGCGGGCCAGCTCCAGGCACAACGCGGTGCCGCTGCCGTCGTCGTTGCCGCCGGGCGAGCCGGGCACGCTGTCGTAGTGGGCGCTGACGATGACCGCCTTGCCCTGCGGGTTGGGGAACGTGGCCTTGCGTTCGGCGAGCACGTTGTAGGAGGTCAGGCCGGTGTGGCCGGTGACCTCCAGGGACAGGGTGCGGACCCCGCCGCGGATGCGCGCGCCGTGGTACTCGGCGATGCCCAGCACGGGGACGGCGACCGGTTCGGCCAGGTTCGGGAAGAAGGTCGCCGCCTTGCGCTCGGGGTAGGTCGTCGAGCGCACGTTCGCGATGAGGACGGCGGCGGCGCCCTGGGCGGCGGCGGCCTTGGCCTGGGCGAGCTCCTGGCCGGGGACCCGGGTGAACAGCGCGATCTTGCCGGTGAGGTCGGCGGCGAAGGAGGTGGCGGCGCCGAGGTCGACGACGTCGCCCCGTACGCGGCCGACGGCGCCGTTCGCCGCGGCGGCGCTCTGCCAGTGCTCGCGGCCCGCGCGCAGCTCGGCGAGCTTCTTGTCGGGAACGCCGAACGGCTGCAGCGTCACCTTGTAGCCGAGGCCCCGCAGCACACCGGCGATGTACTCGGCGGCGGCGTGCTCCCGCCAGGTTCCGCACACCCGCCAGCCGATCTGGTCGCTGAGCACCTTGAGGTGCTGGAGGGCGCGGCGGGCGTCGACCCGGGCGACCACCGCCTTGTCGCCGACGGTCAGGGACGGGGGGCGGACCGCGCCGGGGCGCCGCCGGGTCGCGGCGGCCGCGGTGCCGGGCAGGAGTCCGACGGTGGCGAAGCCCGCGGCGGCTGCCGCTCCGGCCAGCAGGTCGCGGCGTTTGACCTGGGGCATGGCGTCTCCTCGGGGTTCGATGGCAGGCCGCGCGTCGGCGGCCCCGGGCCGCGGCGCGGCCCGGACGGCCGGCGGTCGGCCTGCGCGGACTCAGGGGCGCCCTGTTTCGCGGCGAAGCTATGCAACCCGGTTTGCGCGATCAATGTCGCGTCTCGTTCCGCAACCGAAACGTGATCAAGATCTCCGCCTTGATCGCCTTGGGGCCGGCTCAGTATCGTGGCGACGCGTTAGTGATCCACGTCACATCGAGAGGCGGCGGATCGTGCGGGACGGCGAGACCGGGCTGCGCGTGTGCGGCGTCACCGTGCGGCGGCGCGGGGTGACCGTGCTCGACGGCGCGGAGCTGACGGCGCCGCCCGCCACGGTCACCGGGCTGGTCGCGCGGGAGGCGGACGCCGCCACCGTCCTCGCCGACGTGATCTGCGGCCTGGTCCGGCCCGCCCGCGGCGGCGTCCGGCTGGACGGGGCCGACCTGACCCGCGCCGCCCCGCATGAGCGGACCCGCCGGGGCGTCGCGCGCACCTTCCGCCGCCCCGCGCTGTTCGGCGGGCTCACCGTATGGGAGAACGTGCTGGTCGCGGCGGAGACGCACGCGCTGACCCGCGAGATGCCCGGGCGGACGCGGCGGGACCGGCGCAGGCGCCGGCGGGAGGCGCGGCGGAAGGCCGGGCGGGTCGCCGACGCGCTGCTGGAGCGCGTCGGCATCGCCGCGTACGCGCGGCTGCGCGCGGGGCGCGTGCCGCCCGACGTGGCGCGGCTGGCCGAGCTGGCGCGGGCGCTGGCGACCGGTCCGCGCCTGCTGGTGCTCGACGAGCCCTCCGCGGGCCTGCCGGTCCCCCGGTCCCGCGCGCTGGAGGTGCTGCTGCGCGACCTCGCCGCCGAGGGCCCCGCGGTCCTGCTGATCGAACGCGACCTGGAGCCGATGATCGGCGTCTGCGACGTCCTCCACCTGATGAGCGGCGGCCGCGTGGTGACGTCGGGTTCGCCGTTCGAGGTGTGGCAGGCCTGCCGCAGGCGTCCGGCGACGGCGGTCGGCCGCTGACCCCGCCTCACCGGGTCTCGCCGGGAGGCCGCGGATCTGAGGTGCGGATCTGAGGTGAGGAGCCGTGCGCCCCTGGGTATGCCCCCTCGAGCTCCGGGCGTCGGGGGCAGGCGCGGCGGTCCGGCGATAATGGCGCCACACATATGGCCGCGCCCCTCCGGGCCCGCGCCACGAGCCGATCCGAAAGCGAGACGCGCATGACGACCGAGCGGCGCCCCGTCCGCGAGGCCCTGCTCGACGCGGCGGCCGAGATCCTCACCCGGGACGGCTACCGCGGGCTGCGGATGCGGGACGTGGCGGAGGCCGCCGGGGTGAGCCGCCAGACGGTCTACAACGAGTTCGGCGACAAGTGGGGGCTCGTCCAGGCGGTCGTCGTCCGCCTCAACGACCGCTACCTGGACGGCATCGACCGGGTGCTGTCCGAGCACGACGACCTGTACTCGGCGGTGGCGGCCGCCGTCGTCTACACGATCGAGACCGCCGCCGACGACCCGATCCACAAGACCGTGCTCACCGGCGCGGGCGGCGACGAGCTGCTCCCGCTGCTGACCACGCAGGCCGAACCGCTGCTGTTCACCGCCCGCGCCCGCCTCGTCGAGCACGCCGGCGCCCAGTGGCCCGACCTGGACCGGCGCGCGCTCGCCGAGATGGCCGACACCGCCGTGCGGCTGACGATGAGCCACATGATGCTGCCGGACCAGCCGCCCGAGCGGGTCGGCCACCTGATCGCCCGCATCGTCACGCGCTACCTGGCCGCCGCCGACCGGCCGGACCGGCCCGACGCGTCCTCCGGCCCCGCCGCCGACGCCGATTCTTGATCCTCCCCTGTTGCCTTGATCACATCGGCGGCGCAGCATGGGTGGCGACCGGTCCCGCCCCCGACCGCCGAGGAGAACCGCGATGGCCGCCAAGGCGTACGCCAGCACCGTGCTCAACGCTCCCGCCGACCAGGTGTGGGCGTTCCTGCGCGACTTCGGCAACCTCGCCGAATGGATGCCGGGAGTGGACACCGGCGTCATCGAAGACGGCGGCCCCAGCGACCGGGTCGGGTGCGTGCGGCGCCTGATCGGCCCGGGCGACACGGTGTTCCGCGAGCGGCTGTGCGGCCTGGACGACTCCGACCGGTCCTACTGGTACGAGATCCTGGAGTCCCCGCTGCCCATCCGCGACGGGCGCGGCCGCATCCGGGTCGCGCCGGTCACCGACACCGGGCGGTCGTTCGTCGAGTGGCGCGGCGAGTTCTCGGCGGACGCGGCCGACGAGGAGGCCATGCGCAAGACGCTGTCCGACGCCATCTACGCGACGGGCCTGGGGGCGCTCCGCAAACGCTTCTCCTGACGCGCGCCGCCTCCGGCGCCCGCGTCACACGGCGACCGCGGCGAAGGCGGCCCGCAGCCGGCCGACCGCGAACCGCATGGCGTCGACGGCGGCGTCGAACAGGTCCGGCAGCAGGAAGAACGAGTGCACCACGCCCTCGTACCGGCGCGCCTCGACGGGCACTCCCGCCTCCGCCAGGCGCCGCGCGTACGCCTCCCCCTCGTCGCGCAGCACGTCCAGCTCGGCGGTGATCACGGTGGCCGGGGCGAGGCCGGACAGGTCGGGCGCGCGCAGCGGAGCCAGCAGCGGGTCGGCGGGGTCGGCGTCGCCCCGGTACATGCGCAGGCATTCGGCCATGCCGGCGGCGTCCAGCCCGTACCCGGTGCCGTAGGCCGCGTAGCTCGGGGTGTCCATGGCGGTGTCGGTGACCGGGTACACCAGCAGCTGGTGCGCCAGGGGGAGGCCGTGGTCGCGGGCCAGCAGCGCGACGGCGGCCGCCAGATTGCCGCCGGCGCTGTCGCCGGCGACCGCGACGGCTCCGGGCCGGGCGCCGAACCGGTAGGGGTCGCGCCCGACGGCGGAGGCGACCGCCCACGCGTCGCGGACCGCGGCCGGGAACGGATGTTCGGGGGCCAGGCGGTAGTCCACGCTGATGACAAGACAGCCGACGTCGGCGGCCAGGTCGCGGCACAGGGCGTCCACGCTGTCGAGCCCGCCGAGCACCCACCCGCCGCCGTGCAGGTACACCAGGGCGGGCAGCGGCGCCCCGCCGGGCGGTTCGGGCCGGTACAGCCGTACGGGGACGGGACCGTCGTCGCCGGGCACGGCGAGGTCGGCGACGTGCGGCAGGTCGCGGCGGCGCCCCGGCAGCGCCCGCAGCGCCGCGTCCAGGCTCCGGCGCGTCTCCGGCAGGGACGGCTGCGGCCCGTCCAGCGCGGACCAGGAGGCGAGCATCTCCAGATAGCGCGCGGTCTGCGGATGCACGGTCATGGGGCGACCTCCGGTTGCTCGCATGGCGCGGCGCGGCGCCGCCGAGGGGACACCGGGGACCTACCCGCGGCCGCCGCGACGAAGATGTCGACGAAGATGTCGATGAAGATGTCGACGCACATGTCGACGCAGATGTCACGAAGGGCACGGGGGCGCCGTGCGCACGGCCCGACGCGGCCGGACGCGCGCCCGCGGCCGCTCAGCGGCCCCACGCCTCCGCGACCAGCGCCTCGAACAGCCGCCGGTCCTCGCCCTCCTCGGGATGCCACTGCACTCCCAGGCCGAAACGGTGGCCCTGCAGTTCGACGGCCTCCACCACCTGGTCCTCGGCCCACGCCACCGCGGCCAGGCCCTTGCCGAGGCGGGCCACGGCCTGGTGGTGCCGGGTGGCCACCTGCGCCGTCTCGCCGAGGATCTTGCCCAGCGTGCTGGTCGGGTCGATCTGCACCGGGTGCCCGCCGTACATTCCGCCGGGCGGGGCGTGCCCGGCGTGCCCCACCGCCTCGGGCAGATGCTGCACGAGCGCGCCGCCGCGCGCCACGTTCAGCGCCTGCATCCCGCGGCCGATCGCCAGGAACGGCAGGTCGGCGTCGATGACCGCGCGCAGCAGCGCCAGCTCGAACCGGTCGCGCTGCGGCTGGGGCGGCCCCGTCTCGTAGTGGCGCCCCATCCCGTACAGCTGCGGATCCAGGTCGCCTCCCCCGGAGAACACGACTCCGCCCAGCGCTCCGATCAGGGCGTCGAGGCCGCGCAGCCCGGCCGTCGGCGGCAGCATGACCGGCACGCCCCCGGCGCGTTCGACGGACCGCACGTACGGCACGGGCAGCAGCGCGGCCTCCCGCACCCACTCGCCCCAGCGGGCCGGTTCCATATGGGTCGTCACGCCGATGAGCGGCGGGGCGCCGACGGCGGCCCCTCGGGCCCGCGGAACCCCCCGGATCGCCTCTCGCATGCCTTCCCCCTCGATGAGCGCCGGCCCCCGACGATCTCCACGCCCCCGCCCCGCCGGCCGACCGGGCGGACCGGCCGAACCAGGAGAACCAGCCTGGCCAATTTCGAAATCTACCCTCGGGGTTGAAGTTTATCCACCATCCGGTAAAACGCGTTGCGAGCCACGCGCGCGCCCGCCCGGATCACCACTGCGCACGTTCCATCCTGAATCGCCCGAAATAATGCGAACAAATGATCGCCGAACCGGCCGCCCGACATACCGAAGGGTATTCTTCTCCCGCCCTCCGCTGCGACGACGCCAGAGA
Source organism: Actinomadura viridilutea (assembly GCA_003001795.1). Lineage (GTDB taxonomy): Bacteria > Actinomycetota > Actinomycetes > Streptosporangiales > Streptosporangiaceae > Spirillospora > Spirillospora viridilutea. The sequence goes on from PVNI01000022.1 coordinate 40,659, forward strand.
ATATCCGTCCCGGCGCCCTCGGCGCGGCGCTCGCGATACCGTCGAAGCCGGTTGATAACGAGCGCATATCAGTGCGAGAATCTCACGAGTTCGGACGTGGGGGCGTCCGGCAGGACCCGGCGGGCCGAGGGCCCCGCCGAGAAAAAGCCCTGGGGGGCGATCTGGCAAATGTCATCGATACCCCGAATCGTCAAAGAGAGCTTCACCCGCATCGAGCCCGTGGCGGACCAGGCGACCGCCTATTTCTACGGCCGCCTATTCGCCGAGCATCCGCGGTTGCGCGCGCTTTTCCCGCCCGCGATGGACGCCCACCGCGAGCGCATGTTCCAGGCGCTCGCCCGCATCGTGTGGAGCCTGGACGCGCCCGGCCAGATGACCGACTACCTGGAAAGACTCGGCCGCGACCACCGCAAGTACGGGGTGCTGCCCGAGCACTACCGGGCCATGGGCGGGGCGCTGGTCGCCACGCTGCGCGCCTTCTCCGGCGGACACTGGACGCCCGAGGTCGAGGCGGCCTGGGCCTCCGCCTACCGCTCCGCCGCCGACATCATGATCGCCGCGGCCGAGCGCGACGCGGCCGCCGCCCCGCCCTGGTGGGTCGCCGAGGTCGTCGACCACCAGCGCCGCGCGCCGGACCTGGCGGTGCTGACCCTGCGGCCCGACCGGCGCCTGAAGTTCACCGCCGGCCAGTACGTGCAGGTGCAGACCGCGCGCTGGCCCCGCGTCTGGCGCAGATACTCGATCGCCAACGCCCCGCGCCCCGACGGGACCCTGAGCCTGCACGTGCGGGCGGTGCCCGGCGGCTGGGTCAGCGGCGCGCTCGTCCGGCACACGCGCGTCGGCGACACGCTGCTCCTCGGCCCCGCGCAGGGGACGCTGACGCTCGACCCCGACTGCGACCGCGACCTGCTGCTGGTCGCGGGCGGCACCGGCCTGGCGCCGCTGAAGTCCCTGGCCGAGCAGGAGATCGCCTGGGCGCGCGGGCGCCGCGTCCACCTGGTGGTCGGCGCGCGCGGCCCGCTCGACCTGTACGACCTGCCCGACCTGCGGCGGCTGGAGTCCGGCTATCCGGGGCTTCGGGTGGTGCCGGTGCCGGCGGACGCCCCGCCCTGCGACGGGCCGCGCGGCCCCGTCTCCGCGGCGCTGGAGCGGCTCCGGGACCGGTGGGACGACCACGAGGTCTACGTGGCCGGTCCCCCCGGCATGATCAGAGCCACCGTGGACGCGGCCCAGCGCCTGGGCGTGCCGCTGGACCGCATCCACCACGACCTGCTCGAGGCCGAACAGGACGCCGGCGGCCGGGCCCGCCGGGCGTCCGACCGGTCCGCGTGAGCGTCCCGTCCCCGCGGACCGCGGCCCGTCACCACCCGGCGCGCTCGCGCAGGAACGCCCCGGTCTCCTCGTCGGCGGGATAGAACGACTCGATGGCCAGCTCGGCGACGGTGATGTCGACCGGGGTGCCGAACGTGGCGATCGTGGTGAAGAACGACAGCCGCCGCCCGTCCTCCAACCGCAGCCGCAGCGGCACGCACACCTCGCCGCCGGCGGGCGGCGGGGCGGGCTCGGCCGCGGGCTCGGCGACGGGATAGTCGCGCAGCTCCCGGTACAGGTCGGCCAGCGCCGCGTCGGCGGTGAGCGCCACATGCCGCCGCACCCGGTCGATCATGTGCGCCCGCCATTCGGCCAGGTTGAGGATGGCGCGGGCCATCCCGTCGGGATGCATGCTCAGGCGCAGCACGTTGACCGGCGGCTCCAGCAGCTCCGGGGACACGCCCTCCATGAAGAGGCGGGCCGCGTCGTTGGCGTCCACCAGATTCCAGAACCGGTCCACCACGACCGCCGGGTACGGCTCGTGCCCTTTGAGGATGCGCCGCAGCGCCGTCCGCACCGCGTCCATGCGCGGTTCCTCCATCGCCGTCTCGGTGTAGATCGGCGCGTAGCCGGCGGCCACGAGCAGCAGGTTGCGATCGCGCAGCGGAACCTGCAGATGCTCGGCCAGGCGCAGCACCATCTCCCGGCTCGGCTTCGACCGGCCGGTCTCCACGAAGCTCAGGTGGCGGGTCGACACGTCGGCCTCGGAGGCGAGCTCCAGCTGGCTGAGCCGCCGCCGCTGCCGCCAGGCCCGCAGCTGCTCACCCACCGGGCGCACGTCGCCCAGGGACATCGTCATGGGCGTCACGCTCCGACGCTATCGGCGCCCCGTCATGGCGGCGATTACCCGCCAGGTCATGGTCCCTGAACGTGCCATGGAATGTCGGTGCGGGGTGTCAGACTGCCCCCCATGGCGACATGGAAGCAGTTCGAGGAGGAGGCCCCGGAGCTGGCCGCGAAGATCCGGGCGCGGTTCGAGGCGGCCGAGACGCACGTGCTGGCCACCCTGCGGCGAGACGGGTCCCCACGGGTCAGCGGGTCAGAGGTGGACTTCCTCGGCCCCGACCTCGCGTTCGGCTCGATGCTGAACGCGGTCAAGGCCCGCGACCTGCGGCGGGACGGCCGGTGCGCGATCCACGCCCATCCCGCCGAGGGCGGGGACGCCAAGGTCGCGGGCGTGGCCGTCGAGGTCACCGATCCGGAGGAGAAGAAGACCTACACCACCGGCACGGAGCCGCCCGGCGACTTCCACGCCTTCCGGCTGGACCTCACCGAGGCGGTCTTCACCTCGGTGGAGGACGACGAGCTCGTCATCCGGTTCTGGCGTCCGGGCGAGCCGGTCCGCACCGTCCGGCGGACCTGACCGCGGACGGTGCGACCGCCCTCCCGGCGCCGGGACGGCCGCACAGGATGGGCGCTCCCAAGGGGCGCCCATCCTGCCGAGCTGCTCCGAACCGGTGACGGCGCTTCTGGAGACGGGGCGGTGGTGAGGACGCTTACCTGAGAGGTCATCGACGTTCGCCGCGCGGGTCCGGCAGGCTACCGGCGCATCCGCCGAGGGAGGGACCCGTATGACCACCGACGACCTACTGGAAGCCATGCCGTTCGCTCGTGCCCTGGGCGTCCGGATCGACGCCGCGACACCGGACGAGGTCGCGGGCCGCCTGGAGTGGGCGCCGGAGCGCTGCACCGCCGGGGGCGTCATGCACGGCGGCGCGCTGATGGCGCTGGCCGATTCGCTGGGAGCGGCCTGCGCGTACCTCAACCTTCCCGCGGACGCCTCGACGAGCACCCTGAACTCCACGACGAGCTTCTTCCGCGCGGTGCGCGGCGGGGAGGTGCGCGCGGTGGCGCGTCCCCTGCACGTCGGACGCTCGACGATCGTCGTGCAGACCGACCTGCACGACGGCGAGGGCCGCCGGATCGCCCAGGTGACGCAGACCCAGGCCGTCCTTTCCCGCTGACCCGCGGCGCGCCGGCCTCGCGGGAGCCGGTCGGCGCGCGACGGACCCCGCACCCCGAGACCTCGGGAACCGAGCCGGGGCCCGCACCGCGGTGCGGGCCGCCCCGGGGTGACGGGCGCCCGTCAGCGCGTCGCCCTCGCCTTCGCCGTCACCGGCGGGCGGGGACGCGCAGGTCGCTGACCGGATGCGGGCCTTCGGTCTCGTGGCGGTAGTCCTCGCCGAACAGCTCGCGGTGCTCCTGGATGACGCGCTCGCTCGGCGGCTCCTCGCCGCCGTGGATCTGCTGCTGCATGTGCTGGAAGCGCTCGTGGGCCTCGCGCACGTAGCCGGCGCCGAGCGTGGTGAGGTCGATCTGCGTGCTGAGCAGGTCGCGCAGGAACTCCTTGTTGGGCTCGAAGGTCACCGGCGCGGGCAGCTCGGGCGCCAGGATGCTCTCCGGCTCCCGGTCGTCGTGTCGCCGCATCAGGTCGCAGGCGATCCGCAGGTGCTCGAGCTCCATGTTGAGGTGCAGCTCCCAGATGGCCTTGACCTTGGGATCGGTCTCGGTCTCCATCATCGAGTGGTACATGTAGCACTCGTTGTACTCGTGGTTGACCAGCCGCTCCCACCAGGTCTCCCCCGGGTCCACGAGCGACTCGTAGTGGGTGACGTGCTCCTCTTCGATGAGCCCGATCTCCTGGTAGAGCTGGCGGGCGATCGGCTCCATGTACTGCGGGCCGACGTTCATGTAGAAGTTCATGGTCTGCTGCTCGGCCGCGGTGATGGTCAGCGCGTGCAGCTTGGAGATCGGCTGCGCCCGGTTCCGGTCGTACGGGTCCCGCACGTTGTCGGCGGCGTCGCGGTGCTCGACCTTCGTGGGGCGGCCGGGCATGATCTCGGTCAGGTCGCCGACGAGCTTCTCGGCCTTGCGGTGCTCGATCATCTCGTACAGGTTGGCGTACCGGTACAGGTGGTCGAAGTCCTCCAGCACACCGAACTCGTACGCCTGCCGCAGGTACGGGTCGGGCTCCATCCGCGCCACCCAGGAGGTGAGGTCCACGGCGACCTGCTCGTAGGAGATGGTGGTCTCCAGCGGGCTCGCCTGCCCGGGCAGCAGCCAGTTCACGGTCTTCTGCTGCTGCTGTTCGATGTAGCGGACCTGGGCCAGCTGCCGCCTGATGTCGGGGTCCGGACAGACCCGGGAGAAGTGGTGGCTGAAGAAGATCGCCTCCACCTCGATGCCGTTCATCGCGATGATGCGGCATTTGGTGTACGGGTCGGCGCGGTCGGGGTCGACGGGGACGACGTTCATCTCCCGCCAGTTGCGCACCTGCTGGTCCAGCGGGATGCCCCGGTGCTCCAACGGGTTGAAGGACATGTACCTCACCTTTCTGCCGAGAACGCCCCTGTGTGCAGATCGGGCCCATGGCGCCGTACCCGGAGAGAAGGCTCCTTCACGCTGATCAGCGCCCAACTTTCGGCAATGCCCGCTTAGGCCCTCGTCGTCCGGGTACGGCGACGCCCGCACACCCGAGAGCAAGGAGCGACGTATGGGCACTTCGACCACTCAGGCCCCGCCCCGCGACGTGATCGACCTGCTGTGCCAGCAGCACGGCCAGATCCGCGACCTGTTCGCGCGGGTGGAGGGCGGCACGGGCGACGAACGGCGGGACGCCTTCCGCGAGCTGGTGCGGCTGCTGGCGGTGCACGAGACCGCCGAGGAGGAGATCGTGCACCCGGTGGCCCGGCAGCGGCTGGACGGCGGCGACGGGATCGCCGACGACCGCCTCGAGGAAGAGCGCTCGGCCAAGGAGCTGCTCGCCGAGCTGGACGGCATGGACACCGAGGACCCGCAGTTCCTCCCCAAGCTGGACAGGCTGCGGATCGAGGTGCTGACGCACGCCCGCGCGGAGGAGCGCTACGAGTTCGAACGGCTGCGCGGCCAGTTCGGGCAGAAGGAGCTGACGACCCTGATGAAGGCCGTCCAGGCCGCCGAGGCGACCGCCCCGACCCGTCCGCACCCGGGCGTGGAGACCGCCGGGAAGAACCTGGCGGTGGGGCCGCTGGCGGCGTTGATGGACCGCGTGCGGGACCTGGTGCGTCAGATCAAGGGCTGACGGGCCCGGCCCTTTACATTGTAGATTCCTTAGGGCGCCGCCGATGGAGAACCGGCGGCGGACTTCGGCGGGGTTGCGCCTTCCTCAGATCCGAGGGCGTCGCCTAGGGACGTCGGCGATCTGCCGCCGCTCCTCGGCGCGTCCGCCAGGCGCCGATTTCGGCGCTGTCGACCACCCGCGTCGGGCGCTCGACCTAGGGCATCGAGCGGCTGGTGGTGAACCGCGCATCGAGGCCCCCCGCGGTCAGCGGGAGCGCCTCGGCCTGCCGCCGTCGACCAGGTGCGCCGCTTCGCCGCGGACGGCGACGAGCAGGTTTCGCGCCGCTCCTGGAACCGGGCGGCGAGATCGGCGCCGTCGTCGTCCGGGTCGGCGGGGTGTTCGGCCGGATCGCGTGGAACGAGAGCGCGGAGGCGGCGCCCGCCGTCCGGCGCCTCGCGCGGCCGTACGCCTAGCGCGGCGCGGGCTTCGTCGACCGACACCACGGGCGCCGGGAGACGGGCGCCGGTCTGGGAGCCGCGCCGCGTCCGGGCGTGGTTGTCGACGTCGTGCGGCACGCCCGCCTTTTCTCGGCGCGTCCCGGTCCGGCGGTCGCGCGGGACGGCCTCAGCCGGTCCCCGCCGCAGCCGGCGACGACCGGGCGGAAGCCCCGCGCCGTCCGTCCTCCGCCCCTCGTGCGCGGGCCCGGCGCGCCGGACCCGGCGAGCAGCGGACGGCGCCGCCGGACCGGTCGCCCGGCGGCCGGCGGCGCCGTGGCGGCCGTCAGACCTTGCGCCACTTGGGGATCCAGGCGCCGTCCTCGACGACGTAGTCGCCGAACAGGGCGGGGGCCTCGCGGCGCATCACCTCGCCGATGCGGTTGAACAGCAGCCTGATCTCCTCTTCGGCGGCGGGAGCGGTGCGGTTCTCGATCGTGTGCCGCAGGGTGCGCACGTTCGCCGTCCACACCAGGCCGGTGGCCACGCCCTCGGGGGCGAACCGGCGCATGAACGAGGTCTTGTGCTTCTTCTCCTTGAACGGCACGCCCTCGTCGTCCAGCCCGAAATGCTGGGCCATCCAGGCCTGGAACTCCTCCATCTGCTCCAGCAGCGCGGTGGCCCGCTTCATCAGCTCGGCGTCTTCGCGCGCCCACTGGGGGAACCAGAACGGGATGTCCTGCAGCCGGACGAACCGCAGCGACTCCTGGGAGATGGCCACGCCGGGCCGGTGCCGGACGAGCTCGTGGGTCAGCACCCGGCTGACGTTGTGCAGGACGAAGCTGAAGCTGACGTGCTCCAGCACCGAACCGTGCATGCTCCGCAGGATGTTCTCCAGATAGGCGCCCTGGTCGGTGCGGATGCGGGTGACGTTGGGGTTGAGCCCCGGCTCCCAGGACCGGTAGCACAGCCGTCCGGCGAACTCGGCGAGGTTCTGCGGGTCGTTCAGCTCGGCGTCGAGCTCGCCCCGGTCGAGGCGCTCCAGCCACTTCTCCCCGCCGACCTCGCGCAGGTAACGGGCCACCTCGTCGTAGTCCATCGCCGGCCGCGCCACGAGGTAGACCTCAGGCTCGACGCTCTTCATGTGCGCTCCCCCCTACCGTTCCGGTTCGTCGGCACCTAGCAAACCAGCTCCCGCCGACAGTCCGTGCCTTGGGAGGGTACGGTGCGGGGCACGGGTCCGCGACCGCGCAGCCCCGCCCCCGACGCGTCATGCACGAATGGGGATGACACTCCTGTCGTTCGTGCAGCAGACTGGGAGTCCGCGGGTCACGGAAGGAGCGGCGATGCAGTCGACGCAGGGCGCGGAGCGGGTCGTGGCGGTCCGGGGGCCGTACCGCGGCCGACCGATCTCCTTCCTCGGCCCCCATGAGACGGCGGGGTGGCGGCTCAAGGTCTACGGGATCACCACCGAGGGCGCGCGGCCGCCGGCCGGGCTCGTGGACGCCGCGCTGACCCTCGCGCCCGAGGTGCTGCCCGCGCCGGCGGTGCTGCGCGACGGCGCCGAGCCCGACCGCTACGGACTCGGGTTCGTGGTGGTGCACCGGGCGGGGGACTTCTGCTTCGCGCTGTACGACTGGTGGGCCGGGGAGAACGAGCTCCGCCAGCGGCTCTACTCGTCCCCGCTGGACGCCCCCCGCGCCCTGCGGCCGCATCCGACGCCGGCGGTGTTCTGCGTGTGGGAGGGCGCCGTCGTCGACCACGAGCGGCGGGCGTGGCTGCGGCACGTGCTCACCCGCCCGGAGGCGCCGGACGTCGACGCCTACCTGCGCGACACTTTCGAAGGGGTGGTCTAGTGTCCGACGAGCTCAAGGTCTTCGGCGCCTGCCCGCTCGACTGCCCCGACGGCTGCTCGTGGGTGGTCACGGTGCGCGACGGCCGGGCGGTCGGGCTGCGCGGCAACCCGGACCACCCCTACACCCGGGGCGCGCTGTGCACCAAGGTCAACCGGTGGCTGGAGCGCGCGAACTCGCCGGACCGGATCCTGCACCCGCTGCGCCGGGTGGGGCGCAAGGGCGAGGGGCGGTTCGAGCGGATCTCCTGGGACGAGGCGCTCGACGAGATCGCCGACCGGCTCGGCCGCATCACGCGCGACCACGGCGGCGAGGCCGTCTGGCCGTACTGGGGCACCGGGACGCTCGGCTACATCCAGGGCCTGGAGGGGGCCGCGGGGCGGCGGTTCTTCAACGTGCTGGGCGCCTCGGCGCACAGGGCCGACATCTGCTCGGCGGCGGGCAACTACGGTCTGCTGTGCACGATCGGCTCGCCGGGAGGCATGGACCCCGAGGACCTGGCCCACGCGCGGCTGATCCTGCTGTGGGGGACCAACCCCCTGACCAGCGGCCACCACGTGTGGAAGTTCGTCCAGGCGGCGCGGCGCGAGGGCGCCCGCGTGGTGGCGATCGACCCGGTGGCGACCCGGACGGCCCGGCAGGCCGACGAGCATCTGGCGCCGCTGCCGGGCACCGACGCGGCGCTGGCGCTGGGGCTGCTCAACGTCGTCGTGGGTCTCGGCGCCCACGACGAGGAGTACATCGAACGGCACACGCTGGGCTGGCCGGAGTTCCGCGAGCGCATCGAGGCGTTCCCCCCGGAGCGGGCGGCGCGGATCACCGGGGTGCCCGAGGAGAAGATCGTCGCGCTGGGCGAGCTGGTCGCGCGGACGCGCCCCACCGCCATCCGCGCCACGCAGGGCCTGCAGCGGCACGGCGGCGGCGCGGAGACGCTGCGCACGCTGGCCTGCATCCCGGGCGTGACGGGCGATTGGGGGCGGCTGGGCGGCGGGCTGACGTTCTCCACGTCCGGCCACGTCAAGCTGAACCGGGCCGCGCTGTTCCGGGACGACCTGCGCCCCGGCCCGGTGCGGAGGCTGTCGATGAGCAGGCTCGGCGAGAACCTCCTGGAGCTCGACGATCCTCCGGTGATGGCGCTGTTCGTCATCGCCGCCAACCCGGCCGCCAGCGCCCCGCACCAGAACAAGGTCCGCCGCGGTCTGGCCAGGGAGGACCTGTTCACGGTCGTGCTGGAGCAGTTCCCCACGGACACGACCGACTACGCCGACATCGTGCTGCCCGCGACGATGCAGCACGAGCACGCGGACCTGCACGAGGGCTACGGGCATCTGTACCTGACGTGGAACGAGCCCGCCGTGGCGCCGCCGGGGGAATGCCTGCCGACCACCGAGACGTTCCGCCGCCTGGCGCGGCGGATGGGGCTGACCGAGCCCGGCCTGTACGACTCCGACGAACGGCTCGCCGAGCAGGCGCTGGCGTCCGATCACCCGTGGATGACGGGCATCACCTTGGACCGGCTGCGCAAGGAGGGCTTCGTCCGCATGGCCGTGCCCGCGCCGTTCCTGCCGTACGCCGAGAAGTTCCCCACGCCGTCGGGGCGGCTGGAGTTCCGGTCGCGGCGCGCCGAGGCACTCGGGCTCGACCCTGTGGCCGGGTACACGCCCCCGGGCGAGGTGACCGATCCCGAGCGCGCGCGCCGCTACCCGCTGGCCTTGGTGTCGGCGGCCCCGCACCACTTCCTCAACACGCAGTTCGGCGACAACGCCGAGCTGCGGCGCCGCTCGGGCGGGCCGACCGTGCGGCTGCATCCCGACGACGCCGCGGCGCGCGGCCTGTCGTCCGGGCAGCGCGTGCGGGTCGCCAACGAGCGCGGGGCGTTCGAGGCGGTGCTGCTGGTCACCGACGAGGTCCGGCCGGGCGTGGCGGCGACCAGCAAGGGGCATTGGCCCAAGCTGTCGGGAGGGGCCAACGCCAACGCCGTGGTCGACGACCGCGCCACCGACGCCGGCGTCGGCCCGGTCTTCCACGACACCCGCGTGGAGGTGTCGGCGTCGCCCGCGCCGTGACGCCCTGCGCACGCCCGGCCGACCGGTGTCGCCTCTAGGGCGCCCCCTCCGCGGCCGGCGCAGCGGGGGTCACTCGGCGAGCACCGCGTCGATGTCGTCGAGAATCGCCCGCTTGCCCTCCTCGTCCAGGAACGACGCGGTGACGGCGTTGCGGGCCAGGTCCGCCAGCTCGGCCCGGCCCAGTCCGAACACCTCGGCGGCCACCCGGTACTCGCCGGTGAGGGTGGTGTCGAACATCGGCGGGTCGTCGCTGTTGAGCGTGACGAACAGGCCCTGCTCGAGCATCGTCGGCAGCGGGTGCTCGGCCAGGTCGCGCACCTGCCCGGTCCGCAGGTTGGAGGTGGGGCACACCTCCAGCGGGATCTGCCGCTCGCGCAGCAGGTCCATCAGCCGCGGGTCCTGGACGCAGCTGATGCCGTGGCCGATGCGCTCGGCGCCGAGGCCTTCGATGACCTCCCAGATGGTCTCCGGGCCGGTCATCTCGCCGCCGTGCGGCACGCTGTGCAGCCCCGCGTCGCGGGCGGCGCGGAACGCGGCGCGGAAGTCGTCCCGGTAGGGCGGGCGCATCTGCTCGATGCCGCCGATGCCGAAGCCCACCAGCGCCTCCGGCGGGTGCTTGACGGCGTGCTCGGCGGTGGCGGCGGCGCCGTCGGCGCCGAACTCGCCGGGGATGTCGAAGATGTAGGCGACGCGGATGCCGAGCTCGTCGCGGGCCCGCCGCGCCGCCTCGTCCAGGGCCTCGGTGACGGCGGGCATCGCCATGCCCATCCGCTGGTGGGTGTAGGGGGTGACGGTCAGCTCGACGTACCGGGCGTTCTGCGCGGCCAGGTCGCGGGCGGCGCCCAGCACGAGCGTGGCCACGTCGGCGGGCGTGCGGACCAGGCTGGACACCGCCTCGTACACCTCCGCGAAGTGCGGGAAGTCGCGGAAGCGGTAGAACGCGCGCAGCTCCTCCTCGCTGGTGGGGACGGGCCCGTCGGGGTGGCGGCGGGCCAGCTCCAAGACGGTGGACAGGGACGCCGACCCGACCAGGTGCACGTGGAGCTCGACCTTGGGGAGGGCGTCGATGAACTGTTCGATGGATGTTCTGTCGCTAGGCACGGGGGCGACGCTAACAGGGCTTTCCGCGCAGATGACAGGCAATTTCCCGTTATCGGACACGATTGTGTCAGATACGCGTGCGGCAAGATGGAGCTCATGCGCGCGTCCCGGCTCATCTCCATGGTGCTGCTGCTGCAGTCGCGGGAACGGATGACGGCCGCCGAGCTGGCCCGGGAGCTGGAGGTGTCGGAACGCACCGTCTACCGCGACGTGGAGGCGCTGTCGGCGGCCGGCGTGCCGGTGTACGCCGAGCAGGGCAGGAACGGCGGCTACCGGCTGGTCGGCGGGTACCGGACGCGGCTGACCGGGCTGAGCCGCGAGGAGGCCGAGGCGCTGTTCCTCGCGGGCCTTCCCGGCCCGGCCGAGGACATGGGCCTGGCCGACGCGGTCGCCGCCGCCGAGCTGAAGCTGCGGGCCGCGCTGCCCTCCGCGCTGCGCGACGCGCCGCTGCGCGCCGGCCAGCGCTTCCACTTCGACGCCCCGGGCTGGTTCACCGACGCCGAGCCGCCGCCGCTGCTGCGCGACCTGGCCCGGGCGGTGTGGCGGGACGAGGCCGTCGAGCTGCGGTACCGCCGCGACCGCGAGGTCACCCGGACGGCGCACCCGTACGGCCTCGTCCTCAAGAACGGCATCTGGTACCTGGTCGCGCGCGTCGCGCGGCGGTCGTCTCCCTGGCCGTACCGGACCTACCGCGTCGACCGCATCGCGGCGGTGCGGGCGCTCGGGGAGCCGTTCCCGCGCGACCGGGAGTTCGACCTCGCCGGGTACTGGGCGGAGCAGGCCGAGGAGTTCCTGCGCTCGATGCTGCGCGACGAGATCACGGTGCGGTTGAGCCCGGCGGGCCTGCGGTGGCTGCGCCACGCCGTGGAGCCGTACGCCGCGCGCCGGGCGGTCGAGCGGGCCGGGGAGCCCGACGAGCGGGGCTGGGTGACCACCAGGCTGCCCGTCGAGTCCCCGGACGTCGCCCACGCGCAGCTGCTGGCCCTGGGGCCGGAGGTGGAGGTGCTCGACCCGCCGGAGCTGCGCGCCCGCATGGCCGACAGCGCCGCCCGGCTGGCCGCGCTCTACCGATAGCTCACCGGTAGCCGGTGACGTCGGCGGGCTTGCCCGCGTCCTGGACCTCGCGGATGTAGCGCCAGGCGTCGGGGCGGCTGCCGTCGACGTCGGTGAAGCCGTACACCCGGGCCAGGCCGCCGCTGGACAGCGACCGCCCGTTCCACCGGTGCCGGTCGGGGTCGGCGGCCAGCGCGACGACGGCCCGTCCCACGAACGCCGGGGACTCGGAGATCGCGAAGTGCGGGTCGACCTTCGTGCCGTCCGTCCAGGTGTCCTCGGTGACCCCGAAGTGCTCGAGCATCGCCTCCGAGCGCAGCCAGCCCGGGGTCAGCGCCACCGCCGTGCAGCCGTGCTCCTTGATCTCCTCGGCCCAGGCCAGCCCCATCCGGATCACCGACCATTTGGCCAGGTCGTAGTAGAAGCCGGTCGCCCTGCGGTAGGCGGAGTTGTACTCCAGCGTGCCGTCGGTCATCTCGACCACCAGCCCGCCGGGGTTGCGGATGAGCAGCGGCAGCGCGTGGCGGGCGGTGACGATGTGGGTCTCCACGCCGAGGCGCAGCATGCGCAGTCCTTTGTCCAGATCCATCCGCCACATCGGGGTGTCCCACTCGCCGAGGTGGTCGGCGCCCCAGATGTCGTTGACCAGGATGTCGAGGCGTCCGTGGTCGGCGTCGATCCGCCGCACCACCGCGGCGACCTGGTCGGGGTCCAGGTGGTCGGCGGCGATCGCGATGCCCTCGCCGCCGGCGGCGGTGACGAGCTCGGCGGTCTCCTCGATGGTCTCGGGGCGGTCCATCTCGGACCGCCGCCCCCGGGTGGTGCGTCCGGTGACGTAGACGGTCGCGCCCGCGGCGCCGAGTTCGACGGCGACGCCCCGGCCGGCGCCGCGGGTCGCCCCGGCCACCAGCGCGATCCTGCCTGACAACGCTTTCGCCCGCGCGTTATCGGTCTCGTTCACGGTCTCGTTCGCGGTCATGCCGCCGATGCTCGCAGCGATACCTGTCAGTGAATGTCAGGTATTCACACCCGAACGATCCGACGAAGCCGATCACGCGGGAAGCGAGGGCGCGACGCGTCCGGATCATCCGCACGCCGAGCCCGGAGATCCGCCGCGCCAGGGAAGGCGAGCTGGACGGAGGGGGTCGAACCCCCTCCGACCGGGGATAACGCAGCGGCCCCCATGCCGGGAACACTCGACACATGGACGCCGCCCCGCCAGTATCCCGTCTTAGAACGCGCTTCGGACAGGCCCCAGGGGACTAATTTCAGCCGACCGATTAGCCCCGCGGGACCATCCGCAACCCGTCCCCGCGTCGCCTCAGCGCGCCTCGCGGCGGCACAGGCGCAGCACGTTCGCGATGACGCGGTGCCCGGCCCGGCCCTGCGCGGTGAGGATCGACTCGGGATGGAACTGCACCGCCCAGCGGCGCCGCGCCGGGTCCTCGATCGCCATGACCACGTCGCCGGTCAGCGCCGTCACCTGGAAGCCCTTGACCCGGTCGGGCGTGGCGTGCAGGGAGTGGTAGCGGGCCGCGGTGAACTCGTCGGGCAGCCCCCGCAGCAGCTCGCCGCCCGCGACCTTGACCGTTCCCGGCTTGCCGTGGGCGGGCTCGCTCAGCAGCGACAGCTCGCCGCCCGCGTGCTCGACCATCGCCTGCAGGCCCAGGCACACGCCGAACACCGGCAGGCCGCGGGCGTCCAGGGCGTCCAGCAGCTCCGCGGTGGCGAAGTCCGCGGGGCGTCCCGGGCCGGGCGACAGCACCACCAGGTCGGGGGCGTGCTCGTCCAGCAGCCGGTGCGGGAAGCCGTGCCGCAGCGTCAACACCTCGGCGCCCTGCTGGCGGAAGTAGTCGGCCAGGGTGTTGACGAACGAGTCCTCGTGGTCGACCAGCAGCACCTTCAGGCCGACCCCCGCCCGCTCCGGCTCGGGCCCGGCGTCGGCGTCCGCGGCGGCCCGCGGGTCCTGGGACGCCTCCAGCGCCTGCAGCAGCGCGCTGGCCTTCAGGTACGTCTCGCGCTCCTCCGCCTCCGGGTCGGAGTCGTACAGCAGGGTCGCCCCGGCCCGCACCGTGGCGACGCCGTCGCGGATCTGCGCGGTGCGCAGCGTGAGCCCGGTGTTCATCGAGCCGTCGAACCCGACGTACCCGACCGCCCCGCCGTACCAGCGGCGCGGCGCGTCCTCGTGGTCCTCGATGAACTGCATGGCCCACGTCTTGGGCGCCCCGGTGACGGTGACCGCCCACATATGGGTGAGGAACGCGTCGAACGCGTCGAACCCGGGCCGCAGCCGCCCCTCGATGTGGTCGACGGTGTGGATCAGCCGCGAGTACAGCTCGATCTGCCGCCGCCCCAGCACCTTGACGCTGCCGGGCACGCAGATCCGCGACTTGTCGTTGCGGTCCACGTCGGTGCACATGGTCAGCTCGGACTCGTCCTTGGCCGAGGCCAGAATGGCGCGGATCTGCTCGGCGTCCTCCAGCGGGTCCCGGCCCCGGCGGATCGTCCCGGCGATCGGGCAGGTCTCCACGCGGTCTCCGGTGACCCGCACGAACATCTCCGGGGACGCCCCGACGAGGTACTCGCCGTCACCCAGGTTGAACATGAACTCGTAGGGCGCGGGATTGGTCTCGCGGAGCCGCTCGAAGAACGCGGCGGGCGAGTGGCAGCGGCCGTGCATGGCGTGCCCGGGGGTCACCTCGAACAGGTCGCCCCGCCTGAACCTCTCCTTGGCCTCCCGCACCATCCGCGCGTACGCGCCCGGCACCGGCTGCGGCGGCAGCTCGCCGGGGACGTCCGGGACGGGGGTGGGCTCGGTGCGGCGCGGCAGCCCGGCGGTGCCGCGACCGTCGACCTCGAAGTCGTAGGACAGCCGGTGCTGGGTCTCCCGCTTGCGGTCCACGACGACCATCTCGTCGGCCAGGTGCAGGACGAGGTCGCGCTGGTCGGCGGGCCGCCGGTGGCGCAGCCGCAGCGGCTCGAACTGCAGCGACAGGTCGTAGCCGAACGCGCCGTACAGCCCGAGGTGCGGGTCGTCGCAGCGGAACAGGTCGACGACGGCGCGCAGCGCGGTGAACACCGTCGGCTGGCGGCTGCGCTCCTCCTCGGGGAAGAACTCCTCGGTGGGCGGCACGAACACCGCCAGCCGCCGGTCCCCCTCCTCGGCGGTCACCTCCCCGGCGCCGCGCAGCGCGCCCGCCAGGGCCGGGAGCAGGACGCGCCCCCGGTCGTTCAGCGCCCGCGCCTCGACCTCGCGGCCGCGGGCGACGATCTCCACGCAGGGGTCGACGTAGGCCATGTGCCAGCGGGTGTAGCGGCCGGGGTACTCCATGCCGGAGCTGAGCACGCCGCCGCGCCGCTCCCCCACCGCGGCGACGAGGCCGTTGAGGAGCTCGGACCCGCGTTCGGCCTCCACCGGGACGGCCGTACGGGTCACCCGCACGCCCCCGGACGTCGCGAACCGACGGATCTGCGCTTGCTGTGAGACGGTGTCCACCGGGTGGCCCCTCGCGTATCGGGCCCTCATCCGCCGGAGACGAGAAACGACCGCCGGATGAGGGCGGTCGCCTGCAAGTCAACGTCGACGAACCGGCGCCGCCTCTCAGCGGCGCCACCACCACCGGCGGCACGGGCACACGCCGATCGCCGCCGTCGGGGCGGCGAGCGTGTGACCGCGTCCGGTTCGCATACCGCCGAGCTTACCGGGCGGCCTCGCACCCGGCCACCTCCCCGGCGGGCCGGACGGCCCTTTCACCGCCCGCCTTTCCTTTCACCGACCCAGCCTTTGCATCGATCCACCTCAGGGGCCGCTGACAGCGGGTTCTCAAGGCGTGGGGATTTTGCGACGATGGCCCGCAAGGGAACGCTTACACCGCGGGAGTGGTTCCATGACGGCCTCCCCCTCGCGCAAGAACACCGAGTTCGAGCTGCGCGGCGTCAACCACCTGGCGCTGGTGTGCCGCGACATGAAGCGGACGGTGGACTTCTACTCCGGCGTGCTGGGCATGCCGCTGATCAAGACGATCGAGCTGCCCAACGGCTGGGGGCAGCATTTCTTCTTCGACTGCGGCGGCGGCAACGCGCTGGCGTTCTTCTGGTTCCCGGACGCGCCCGAGGCGGTCCCCGGCGTGACCGGGCCCACGGACCTGCCCGACCGCGGCGGGCTGGTGTCGGCCGTGGGGTCGATGAACCACATCGCCTTCGACGTGCCGCCCGAGCGGATCGAGGAGTACCGCGACCGCCTCATCGCCAAGGGCGTGGACGTCGGTGTGATCCTCAACCATGACGACAGCGAGTTCGGCGTGGCCCCGGAGACGCACGACGGGGTGTTCGTGCGCTCCATCTACTTCAAGGACCCGGACGGCATCCTTGTCGAGTTCGCCGCCTGGACGCGGGAGCTGAACTCCCCCGACGACGTGCGGCACGAGCCGCGCACCGCCGCCGACCGCACCGTCTGACCGGCAGCCGCGCCTCGCTCCGTCTCCCCTTCTGACCTGCCGACGTCCCCTTCTGACCTGCACCCGTCCCCTTCTGACCTGCACCCGCGTCGCGGACGCGGCCGCCGGGCCGGGCCGTCGGGCGTTCCACGATCTGGATCGGTCCACACACAGTCGTGCCGTCGCCGATATCGGCTTGTGACCGACGTGGCGGTAGTCTCCCGCACCACCCCTGCCACCGGGTCGTCTCACGATGCGAGAAGGTCCGGTGACGCGCCCGTGACGAGGAGGATCCCTTGCCCGCGCAATCGCCTCCGCCCAAGCGCGGATCCGACCGCAGTCCATGGAACCTGATGCTGCTGCCGGCGATCATCATCCCGCTGTTGACGTTCCTGTACAACAGGGATGAGCCCCGGCTGTTCGGCTTTCCCGCCTTCTACTGGATGCAGCTCGCCTTCATCCTGCTCGGCGTGGCCTGCACCACGATCGTCTACCGCATGACCCGCCGGGGGGACTGAGCGATGTCGACCGATCACCTCACCGAGCTGATCATTTTCGCCGCGCTGTTCCTGCTGGTCAGCGTGATGGGCTTCGTCGCGTCGCGGTGGCGGCGGCCGGACACCATGGACAACCTCAACGAGTGGGGGCTGGGCGGCCGCAGCTTCGGCAGCTGGATCACCTGGTTCCTGGTGGGCGGCGACCTGTACACCGCCTACACGTTCGTCGCAGTGCCCGCGCTGGTGTTCGGCGCCGGGGCGGCCGGCTTCTTCGCCGTCCCGTACACCATCGTGGTGTACCCGCTGGTGTTCCTGATGCTGATCCGGCTGTGGTCGGTGTCGCACGTGCACGGCTTCGTCACGCCCGCCGACTTCGTCCGCGCCCGGTTCGGCTCCCCCACCCTGGCCCTGGCCGTCGCGATCACGGGCATCGTGGCGACCATGCCGTACATCGCGCTCCAGCTGGTGGGCATCGAGGCGGTGCTCAAGGCGATGGGCGTCCACGGCCACCTGCCGATCATCATCGCGTTCGCGATCCTGGCCGCCTACACCTACCAGTCGGGGCTGCGCGCGCCCGCGCTCATCGCGTTCGTCAAGGACGTGCTGATCTACCTGGTGATCATCGTCGCGGTGCTGTACATCCCGTCCAAGCTCGGCGGCTGGGGGGACGTCTTCGACGCGGCCAAGGCCAAGTTCGACCAGACCCCGGCGCCCAGCGACGGCGTCCTGCTGGACGGCACCAACCAGCTCAACTACGCCACCCTGGCGCTCGGGTCGGCGCTGGCGCTGTTCCTGTACCCGCACAGCGTCACCGGCATCCTGGCCAGCCGCAGCCGCGACACCATCAAGCGGAACATGTCGGCGCTCCCCGCCTACAGCTTCGTGCTGGGCCTGATCGCCCTGCTGGGCTTCATGGCCATCGCCGCCGGGGTCAAGCCGATCAGCGCCGACGGCAAGGCCGACACCAACACCGTGGTGCCGGTGCTGTTCGACAACATGTTCCCGGACTGGTTCACCGGCGTCGCGTTCGCCGCGGTCGGCATCGGCGCGCTGGTGCCCGCCGCGATCATGTCGATCGCCGCGGCCAACCTGTTCACCCGCAACATCTACAAGGAGTACATCCGGCCGGACGCCACCGACAAGCAGGAGGCCAACGTCAGCAAGCTGGTCTCGCTGATCGTCAAGGTGGGCGCGGTGGCCTGCATCCTGCTGCTGGACCCCGAGTTCTCCATCGACCTGCAGCTGATCGGCGGCGTGATCATCCTGCAGACGCTGCCCTCGGTCGGCCTGGGGCTGTTCACCCGGTGGTTCCACCGCGGCGGCCTGATCGCCGGCTGGGCGGCGGGCATGGCCGCCGGGCTGTGGATGCTGTACCAGATCCCCAACCCGGCCAAGGGCAAGGAGCACTTCGGCGGGTCGGCCTACAAGCTGAGCGAGCTGGGCCTGGACACCAAGATGACGGTCTACGTCGGACTGCTGGCCCTGGCCGTCAACCTGGCGGTGGCCGCGGCGGGCACGCTCGTCTGCCGCGCCGCCAAGCTGGCGGACGGCGCCGACGCCACCAGCGACGCCGACTACACCGCCGACAAGGGCGACCCCGAGGTCAAGGAGCTCGACCTCAGCGCCAGCGCCTGAGCCCTCCGTCCCCCTCGACGGCCCGGCCGCCGCGTGGCGGCCGGGCCGTTCCCGTCTCGCGCTTTCCCCGACGAGAGCTCTGGGGCATCGGGGCTCCGCGTCACGGCCCGTCCCCGCCGCCGGCAGGGCGGTCGTCGTCGGCGCGGCCGGGAGCCGCGACCGCGAGCTTGTCGCGGACCATGGCGGTCAGCGCCGCCTTGACCTCCTCGTACCGGTCGTCGAGCGCGCCCGACCGCAGCGCGGCGGCCAGGGACGCGTCGTCGGCGAACCCCAGCGCCGCCAGCCGCCGCCGGTGCCGCTCCCGGTGCTCGGCGCCCAGCAGCAGCTCGCGCTCCACCACGCCCAGCACGTTGATCGCCACCAGGCAGTGGTAGCGCGTGCCGCCGTGCAGCGCGCCGAGCACGTCGCGCTCGAGGAACTCGCGGACCGCGGCGACGAGCTCGCGGGCGTCGGGGGCGTCGTGCGGCGGGGACATCGGACCTGAACCCTCCCTCGACGGGGGTCGCCCGCGGCCGACCCAGGCGACAGAATGCGATTCTAGAATCCAGGAGAGGTGGCCGCGATGAGCTTCGAGATCCCGCCGTCGGTGCGTCCGGTCCGCGACGCCGTGCACGCCTTCATGACCGAGCGCGTCGAGCCCGCCGAGCCCGTGCTGCGCCGCGGGGACGAGGAGGCCGCCGCGCTGATGGCCGAGCTGCGGCGCGAGGCCAAGGCCGAGGGGCTGTGGGCGCTCGGGCATCCGCGGGAGCTGGGCGGCGGCGGACTGCCGTTCCTCGACTACGTGTACGTCAACGAGGTCCAGGGGCGCAGCGAGTTCGGGCAGCTGGCGCTCGGCACCTTCACGCTGCAGGACTCGCTGATGCTGCACCGGTACGCCACCGCGGCGCAGCGCGAGCGGTTCCTCGAGCCGCTGGTCCGCGCCGAGATCAACCCGAGCTTCGCGATGACCGAGCCGGGCGTGGCCGGCTCCGACCCCACTCAGATCACCACGACCGCCGTGCTGGAGGACGGCCACTGGGTGATCCGCGGCCGCAAGTGGTTCACCACGCTGGCGAGCAGCGCCGCGTACACCGCGGTGATGTGCCGCACCGAGCCCGAGGGCGCACCGCCCCATCGCGCGTTCAGCATCATCCTGGTGCCGACGGACACGCCCGGCTGCACAATCGTGCGGGAGATGCCGGTGCTCGGGCTCGAGGGCGGGCACTGCGAGGTGCTCTACGACGAGGTCCGCGTCCCCGAGGACCACCTGCTCGGGCCGCGCGGCCACGGGTTCGCCATCGCGCAGGAGCGCCTCGGACCGGGCCGGATCTTCCACTGCATGCGCTTCCTCGGGCAGGCGCAGCGCGCCTTCGACCTGATGTGCGCGCGGCTCAACGAGCGCCGCGCCTTCGGCGGGCCGCTGGCCGACAAGCAGCTCATGCAGCAGCACGTGTTCGACTCCTACGCCGAGATCCAGGCCGCCAGGCTGCTCACCCTGCAGGCGGCCCACAAGATCGACTCCGGCCAGCAGGCCCGGGTGGAGATCGGGGCGGTCAAGGTGGTGGCGGCGCGGATGCTCAACGCCGTCATCGACCGGGCCGTCCAGGTGTACGGCGCCGAGGGGCTGACCGAGGACACCCCGCTGGGCCGCATGTACCGGCACGCCCGCGCCGCGCGCATCTTCGACGGGCCCGACGAGGTGCACGTCGCCGCCACCGCCCGCCGCGTCCTGAAGGAGTACGCCGAGGGCCGCACCTGGGAGTTCGCCCTGCGCTGACCACGCGTCCGGGATCGCGAGGCGGGCCGCCGGAAGGGCCGTCAAGGGCGGCGCGCGGCCGGGTCCGGCCCGGCGGCGCCGCCTGGGCCTTTCCCGCCGACCGGATCAGGCACGGGACGCGGACGAATAAACAGGTTAGTTTCCTGTTTCAACGCGACACTCCCCCGTGCTCACGGAGGACGACCGATGAGGATCCCGATGAGAGCCACGGCGGGCGCCTCGGCCGCCGCGCTGACCGCAGCGCTCGCCGTGATCGCGGCCCCGGCGCCGGGCGCGGCGGCGGCCTGCCGCCCCGACGCCGGCGACCTCCTGCTGACCTACCAGCCGATCGACCACACCGTGGCGGACGCCCAGTACGTCCGCGCCCGGCTCACGCTGGCCAACCGCGACCGGCGCTGCGGCCTGGGACGCGACTGGGCGCTGTACTTCACGTCCGTGCGCCGGCCCGCGGCCGTGCTGTCGGGGACGGTGGGCGAGGCCGCGCGGCGGCGGCTCGCCGACCAGGGCCTCACGGTGGCCCGCGCGGACAAGGCGCAGAGCGGCGACTTCTACGTGCTCGAACCGACCGCGGCCTTCCGCCCGGTCGGCCCCGGGCAGCGCCGCGCCGTCGACATCGACATGGAACTGTGGAGCGTGCACAAGTCCGACGCGCCGGCCGGGTGGGCGATCGCGTTCGGCCGCGGCGCGCCGCGCTGGGTGCCCGCCAAGTCCCTGCTCGACCCGAACGACCCCAAGCAGACCAAGGCGTTCTCCGGCGACAACCGGCCGGTGCAGAACGCGGCCACCCGTTTCGCCGAGAACTCCTCCATCCGGCCCGTGCGGCTCACCTTGCGGCAGCGGCTCGTCCCCCAGCCGCTGTCGGCCGCGGAGACCGGCGGGACGGTGCGGATCGGCGGGGCCTCCCCGATCCGGTACGACGGCGAGCTCCGCGGCGAGGCCGACTACCTGCGCTCCGCGCTGCGCGACGTGGCGCGAGGACGCGGCGCGCCGATCACGCTGCGGCTCGACCCCCGTCTGGACGTGGACGGGAACGGCCGTCCCGACGCCGAGGGCTACCGGTTGACGGCGACCGGCGGCGGCGTGCGGATCGTCGGCGCCGACCGGGCCGGGGTGCTGTACGGGGTGCAGACGCTGCGGCAGCTCGTCCCCGCGTCCGCCTACCGGGCGGCGGCCGGCGGCGACCGCGCCTCCACCGTGGCGGTGCCGCGCGCCGTGATCGCCGACGCGCCGCTGTTCGGCTACCGCGGGCTGATGATCGACGTGTCGCGGCACTTCGAGAGCAAGCGAACGATCATGAAGTTCCTCGACCTCATGGCGTTCACCAAGCTCAACCGGCTGCACCTGGGGCTGTCCAACGACGAGGGCTGGCGGCTGGAGATCCCCGGCCTGCCCGAGCTGACCGGGTTCGGCGCGCGCCGCGCCTTCGACCCCGCCGAGCGGCGGGCGCTGCACCCGGCCATGGGGTCGGTCGACGACCTGGGCGGCGGCGACGGCATCGGCGGCAAGCCCCGCGACGAGGCCGCCGCCAACCTCGGCCCGCGTCCCTCCTACCAGGGGTACGAGCACGCGCTGATCAACTTCGTCGGCAAGGGCGGCGGCCACTACTCCGTGCGCGACTTCCAGGAGATCCTGCGGTACGCCACCGAGCGGCACATCGAGGTCGTGCCGGAGTTCGACATGCCCGCGCACGCCCGGGCCGCCGTCCTGGCGATGGAGCGCCGCCACGAGCGCACCGGTGACGCCACGTACCGCCTGGTGGACCCCGCCGACACCTCCCGGCACGTCAGCGTGCAGGGCTACACCGACAACCTCGTCAACCCGTGCGTCCCCGGCACGTACCGCTTCCTGGACAAGGTCGTGACCGAGGTGGCGAAGATGTACCGGGCGGCGGGCGCGCCGCTCAACCGGATCAACCTCGGCGGGGACGAGCCCCCGGGGCCGCCGGAGGGCTGGTGGTCGGGCTCGCCCGCGTGCCAGGCCAACCCGGAGACGGCGGGCAAGTCGGGCGAGGAGCTGGCAGACCTGTTCTTCATCAAGTGGAACCGCATCGCGCTCAAGGCCGCGCGCACCACCGCCGGGTGGGAGGACGCCACCGCCCCCGACCGCGCGCTGCGTTTGAAGAACTTCGCACCGCTGGCATGGCAGAACGTGTGGGGCTGGGGCCGCGAGGACTGGGCGTACCGGTTCGCCAACGAGGGCACCCCGGTGATCCTGGCGCACGCCACCAACCTGTACATGGACCTGGCCTACAACAAGGATCCGGACGAGGTCGGCTACTACTGGGCGGCCTACGTCGACGAGAAGAGCACCTTCACCTACCAGCCGTTCGACATGTACGCCAACGCCACCGAGGACCGCTGGGGCAACCCGCTCACCCCGGACCCGCGGTGGGAGCGGCTGACGGAGAAGGGCCGCGCGAACATCCTCGGCCTGGAAGCGCAGCTGTGGGGCGAGAACGGCAAGACCCCGCGGATCCGCGAGTACCAGGCCATCCCCAAGATGCTGGGCGTCGCGGAACGGGCGTGGAACCGCCGGACCCCGTCGCCCGAGCGGATGCCCGAGGCGTGGAACGTGTTCAGCAACACGCTGGGGCAGGTCGCCTTCCCGCTGCTGTCGTTCTACCGGCCGGTGGGGCTGCCCGGTGAAACGGGCGTGAACTACCGCGTCCCGCTGCCCGGCGGCAGGATCTCCGGCGGGACGCTGACCGCCAACGTCCGCAATCCAGGGATGACGGTCGAGTACTCGACCGACGGGATACGGTGGCGCACCTACACCGGTCCGGCCGCCGTCGGGTCGTACGCGCTGACCCGCACCCGCGCCGCGGACGGGCGCACCAGCCGGATCTCCCCGGTGGACGTGCCCGCCTGGCAGAGCGGCGCGGCCTACGCTCGGGGCGCCGTCGTCACCCACCAAGGCGAGCTGTATCGCGCGGCGCGGCCGAGCACCGGACGGGCGCCGGATCTGTCCCCGGACGCGTGGATCCCGGTGCGCTGAGCGCACGGTGACGGCCGGGCCGCGCGGGTGGACGCCGGCCCGGCCGTCCGCCACGAGCAAGACTTGTCAAAGCTCCGACCATGGTCCCCCATATCGGTCGTGTCGCAGCGTATCCAGGGAAGCACCCTCCGTGATCTAGTCCACGATCTTCACTGGGAGGGAAGGGTGCGCGCGACACAAGCCGTCCGCACGGCCCTGATGACAGGCGCCATGCTGTGCGGAACCGTCCCGATTGTCCAGGCCACCGCGGCCCACGCCGACGATCTCGCCATCGAACCGCGGGTCGTCCGTCCCGGCCAGCGCGTCACCGTGACCGGCACCTGCACCGACGCCGACGACCTCGTCCGGGTGACCGGCGCGGCGCGGGGCGTCGGCGCGGTCCGGGACGGCTGGTTCTCGGTGAACGCGCTGGTGAACGACGCCCTGGCCGGCAGCCATGTGCTCCGGGCCAGGTGCGCGGAGTCCAGGAGGGCCCTCGCGGGCAGGCTCGACGTCCGCCCGGTCGACGACGACGGGGACCCCGGGCCGGACCACGAAGGCGACGGCTTCGGACGCGAGGACGAGTTCGGCCACGAGGGCGACCACGGCGGGCACGACAAGGACAAGGGCAAGCACGCCGGCGGCGGCCTGTTCAAGCAGGAGAAGGTCGTCATCGGCGACTTCGAGGAGAAGAAGAAGGGCGGCGGCGGCTTCGTCGGCGGCGGTGTCGGCGGAGGCGGTGTCGGCGGAGGCGGTGTCGGCGGAGGCGGTGTCGGCGGAGGCGGCGGCGGTGTCGGCGCCGGCGGACCGGGGGTCGTCGGCCGGGGTCCGAGCCCGACGCCGCGCGGCTATGTCGCGGCGGGCGGCGGCGGCACGCAGGGGCCCGAGGTCCCGTGGCTGCCGGCCGGGGTGGTGCTGCTCGTCACGGCCGCAGGCATCGGCGGGACGGTGCTGATCCGTTCCCGGGCCCGTGCGCGGGCGTGATCGGGGCCTGCTCCTCGCCGCCGGGCTGGCGGTCATCGGCGCGGTAGCGGTCGGGAACGGGGTGCGGAGCAACGTCTCCTCGGCCCGACCCTACAGCGATTACGGGGGTCCCCGCGTGCTCTGGCGCATCCCCGACGGGCCGGCGCTGCCGCCGTCGCCGCCCACCCGCATCGAGATCCCGTCCGTCGGGGTGCGTGCGCGGGTGATGCCGGTCGGCCGGAACCGCGACGGCACCGTGGAGGTGCCGCCGTTCGAGCACTCCGACGTCGCCGGGTGGTACAAGCACGGCCCGGCCCCCGGTGCTCGGGGGCCGTCCGTGTTGCTCGGCCACTACGACGACACGCGCGGACCGGCCGTCTTCTACCGGCTGCACAAGGTGAAGCCCGGCGCGAAGGTGCGCGTGACACGCAAGGACGGACGCACCGCGGTGTTCCGCGTGGACGCCAAGGAGCAGGTGCCCAAGCGGCGGTTCCCGCGCGAACGCGTCTACGGGGCGGTGCGGTACGCCGGACTGCGTCTGGTGACGTGCGGCGGCGCGTTCAACCACAGGGGGCGCACCTACCGTGACAACGTCATCGTCTACGCGCACCTGGTGGGCGAGAGCTGAGGACGAGCGTTGGGGACGGGCGTTGAGGACGGGCGCTGACGGGCCGTCCGCGGTCAGGGCAGCATCTGCAGCAGATCCCACTCGCTCTCCGCCGCCCGGCGGCCCAACGCCGCCAGCTCCACCGACCGCCGCTCGCCGGTGAGGTGCCGCCGGGCCTGCATGACGCAGATGATCGCCCAGCGGGCGACGCCGAACGTCTCCCACCAGCGCAGCGCCGCACGGTCGACCGGCGCCCCGCCGGCCCGCTCGTACGCCGCGCAGAGCTCCTCGTAGCCGCCGAACCCGCCGACCGGCGGGTCCGCGCCGAACCGCCACGCCTTCACGCACAGCCAGCCGAGGTCCTCCAGGGGATCGCCGAGGTGGGCCAGTTCCCAGTCGAGCACGGCGCGGACGCCGTCCGGACCGACGACCAGGTTGCCGTTGCGGAAGTCGCCGTGCACGACCACCGCGCCGTGCGCGGGCGGCCGGTCGCGTTCCAGCCGGCGCAGCGCGAGCTCCAGCGCGGGGTGCGGTTCCCCGCACGCGTCCAGCACGCCGCGCCACGCGGCGAGAACGTCGGTCCGCTCCAACCCGGGCACGGCGTCGACCGGGATGCGGTGCACGGCGGCGAGGATGCGGCCGCACTCGGCGGCCAGCCGCGGCCGCACGTCCGCCAGCGCCGGGTCCTTGAGGATCCGCCGCGGAATGGTCTGGCCCTCCACGTGCCGCATGACGACGAAGTCCGCGCCCAGCGGGCCGTCGGCGCCGCCCGAGGCGACCACCTCGGGGCTCGGCACCCCGGCGGCCGCGGCCGCGCGCGTCAGCTCCGCCTCGCGCGGCGGCGCGAGGCCCACGTCCGCGCGCCCGGCCGCCATGCGCAGCACGAGCCGGTGCCGCTCCCCCGCCCCGGTGACGGCCTCGAACGCGCACGTCACCCGGGACGCGCCGCCGCTGGCGCGGCGCAGGGCGTCGATGCGCACGTCCGGCCCGAAGCGGTCGGCGAGCACCTCGGCCAGCGGCCGGGCCAGCCGTTCGACGTCCATCCGCCCTCCCCGGTAAGCGAACGCTTGCGGCACCATCGCAGGGGCGGGCGCGTCGGCGGGAGCGTCCGCCGCCCCCGGGCGCGGCGGCGTGCGCTCAGGTGCGGCCGTAGGCGTCGTCGAGGCGTTCGATGTCGTCCTCGTCGAAGTCCCCGAACGCGATCTCCAGCACGCGCACCGCCGGCCCGGACGAGCCGAGCCGGTGCGTCTGGCCCGCCCGGATGAACACCCGCTCGCCCACCTCCGGCAGCACGCGCCGCCCGTCCACCTCGAACACCGCGCCGGGGTCGAGCGCGACCCACAGCTCGTCGCGGCGGCGGTGCCGCTGCAGGCTGAGCCGCTGGCCCGGCGCCACGTGGAGCAGCTTCACCGTGGACGGCTCGTTGTGGGTGAACCGCTCGAAGCGTCCCCAGGGCCGCCGGTCCACCTCGACCCTCGGCTCGTCCCCCGGTCCGGTCTCCCCGCTCGCGGGCGCCTCGGACACAGTCCCGTCAGTCAACGCTCACCTCAGCCATCGTCGTGCGAAGAACCCTCCGGGGCCAGGTCGTAACCGGCGGCGGCGGGCAGGCCGTCGAGGATCAGTTCGACCAGGCCGTCCACCACCGTCTCGCGCGGCACCTCGTCGGCGTGGTCCAGCCACCAGTCGCCCGCGGTCTGCACCATGCCGACGACCGCGTGCCCCCACACGTAGGCGCGGGCGCGGTCGGGCAGCCTCCCCTCGGCGATCATGACCTCGGCCAGCTCCCGGCTCACCTCGCGGATCATCGTGCTCATCGCGCTGTGCGTGGACGGGTCCTCGGCGCTGGCGCGGTGCATGAGGAACCGGTAGAGGGCCGGGTTCTTGGAGATGACCGCCAGGTAGGTGTCGATGGTGGAGCGGGTGCGGGCGCGCACCGAGTCGGACCGGGAGAACTCCTCCCGGATGCCCTCGATCAGCTTGCGCGTGTGCCGTTCGGCCAGCGCCCGGTACAGGCCGCTCTTGTCGCCGAAGTGCCGGTACAGGATGGGCTTGCTGATCCCCGCCTCGGCCGCGATGGCCGCCATCGACGCCTCCGGCCCCTCCCTCTGGATGACCCGGTCGGCCGCTTCGAGCAGGGCACGCCTGCGATCGGGGTCGCGCCGCGTCCCCCGCCCCGTCGTCTCCCGCGTCACCATGTCGAGAACGGTACGCTACCCGGTCGCGCGTTCCGCGCCTGCATCGCCGCATCCCCCGGCGCGCGGTCGCCGCGCGGACGTTCCGGGGCCATGGGCGAGCCCGCCCGCGCCCCGCCCCTCGGCCGGAGGGCGCGGAGGCGCGGGCGCGCTCACATCGTTCGTTCGGCTCGTTCGGCTCGTTCGGCGCGGTCGCGCTTCGCCCCTTAGCGGATCGCCAGGCCGGTGACGGCGCGGCCGATGACCAGGCGCTGGATCTCGCTGGTCCCCTCGAAGATCGTGAAGATCTTCGAGTCGCGGTGCATGCGCTCCACCGGGTACTCGCGGGTGTAGCCGTTGCCGCCGAGGATCTGGATGGCCTCCTCGGTGACGCGCACGGCGGTCTCGCTGGCCATCAGCTTGGCCATGGAGCCCTCGGCGTTGGCGAAGTCGTGGCCGTTGCGCGCCATCCACGCGGCCCGCCACACCATCAGCCGCGCGGCGTCGATCTGGGTCTTCATGTCGGCCAGCTTGAAGGCGATGGCCTGGAACTCGCCGATCTTCTTGCCGAACTGCTCGCGCTCGCGGGCGTACTGCAGCGCGTACTCGTAGGCGGCGCGCGCCACTCCCAAGGCCATGGCGCCGACCGCGGGGCGGGTGGTCTCGAAGGTCTTGAGCGCGGCCTGGCCCCGGGTGCTCTTGCCCTCGCGGACGCGGGCGATGCGCTCGTCGAAGCGGTCCTTGCCGCCGACGATCAGCCCGCCGGGGATGCGCACGTCGTCCAGGATCACCTCGGCGGTGTGCGAGGCGCGGATGCCGTGCTTGCGGAACTTCTGCCCCTGCCGCAGCCCGGGGGTGCGCGGGGGGACGATGAAGCTGGCCTGCCCGCGCGCGCCCAGTTCCGGGTACACCGAGGCGACGACCACGTGCACGTCGGCGATGCCGCCGTTGGTGGCCCAGGTCTTGGTGCCGTTGAGCACCCACTCGTCCTTGGCCTCGTCGTAGACGGCGCGGGTGCGGATGGAGCCGACGTCGCTGCCGGCGTCGGGCTCGGAGGCGCAGAACGCGCCCAGCCGCACGTCGTCGGGCGTGCCGAACATCTGCGGCACCCACTCGCCGACCTGCTCGGGCGTGCCGACCGCGGCGATCGACGCGGCCGCCAGGCCGGTGCCGACGATCGACAGCGCGATGCCCGCGTCGCCCCAGAACAGCTCCTCGAACGCCACCGGGATGCCCAGGCCGGTCGGCTCCAGCCACTGGTTGGCGAAGAAGTCCAGCGAGTACAGGCCGACCTTGGACGCCTCCTGGATGATCGGCCAGGGGGTCTCCTCGCGCTCGTCCCACTCCTCGGCGGCGGGACGCACCACGTCCCGGGCGAACTCGCGCACCCACTGCTGCACCTCGCGGAGGTCCTCGCCCAGGTCGAGGGAGAACGGCGCGGCCTCGGTACTCGTCATCCTGTTGACCCTTCCGTGGACAGCATGTGTTACCAACGGTAGCACCTATGGGGTTACCACCGGTAACACCGTGGCCGGAGTCACACCGCGCGGGGCGCGGCGGGAAGGGCGGTCAGGAGAGGAGGGAGCGCCGCGACTCGGCGTACTCGGGGATCTCGATCATCGGCGGGCGCTCCCCCACCCCGACGTCGCTGACCCGCACGTCGTGGCCGCCGGGGCCGCGCCGGAACTGGGTGAGCACGGTGGCCGGGGCCTCCAGCGGCAGCATCCGGCCGTGCCGCTGCAGCCGGGACCACGCGGTGAGCATGATCTGCCCGGACATGGCGCCCAGCGCCTCGGTGCACTGGTGCGAGTGCACCCGCCGTCCCAGGTCCACCTGGGCGATGGCGTCCAGGCCCGCGTGCTGGAAGACGTCCAGCAGCAGCCCCAGCTCCACGCCGTAGCCGGTGACGAACGGCAGCCGCTCCAGCAGCTCCCGCCGCCCGGCGTACTCGCCGCCGAGCGGCTGCATCACCCCGGCCAGCAGCGGCCAGTGCAGGTTGATCAGCGGCCGGGCGACCAGCTCGGTGACCCGGCCGCCGCCGCCCTCGATCGGGCGGTCCCCGGCGACCAGCGGACGGTCGTAGCAGCCCTTGACGTAGCCGACGGCGGGGTCGGTGAGCAGCGGGCCGAGCAGCCCGGTGACGTAGGAGGAGGTGAAGCCGCGCAGGTCGGCGTCCACGAAGACGATCACGTCCCCGGCGGTGACGGCCAGCGACTTCCACAGCGCCTCGCCCTTGCCGGACATGCGGCCGTGCTCGGGCAGCACCGCGTCCTGGGCCACCACCCGCGCGCCCGCGGCCGCGGCCACGGCGGCGGTGCGGTCGGTGGACCGCGAGTCGATCACCACGATCTCGTCCACCAGCGGCGCCCGCTCCACCAGGTCCTCCCGGATGGCGGCGACGATGGCGCCGACCGTCGCCTCCTCGTCGCGGGCGGGCAGCACCACGCTGATCCGGGTGCCGCCCTTGGCGGCGAGCAGGGTCTCCAGCGGCCACTGATCCGACGCACTGGTCCGCCGGCGCAGCCACGACGCGACCTCAGGCAGCACACGCTCTCCCTTCGCAAGGCCGTCCGCTCCCGCGCGGACGGCCCCTCACACTTCCGGGCGGAGACGGGCGCGGCGCGTCCCCACATTTGCAGAACGCCGGCTCATCGCAGTTCATTCGCCGGTGGAACACCCGCGCGGCAGCCGTCTCGAAGAGTTAACAGGCCGACAACACACCGGTCATTCGGCGGCGTGGCGGTCGAGGAAGGCGTACACGTCCGCCTCGTCCACGCCGGGGAACGCGCCGGGCGGCAGCACCGACAGCACGTGCGAGTGCGCCCGCGCCGACGGCCAGGCCATGCCCTCCCACCGCTCGGCCAGCTCGGCGGGCGGGCGCTGGCAGCAGTCGCCGTCCGGGCAGGCCGAGCGGTACCGGTTGGTGGTCTCCCGGCCGCGGAACCAGCGCGAGTCCTCGTACCGCACGCCGAGGGTGATGGCGAAGTCGCGCTCGTGGCTGGGGTCGATGTGCGACAGGCACCAGTACGTGCCTTTCGGGGTGTCCGTGTACTGGTAGTAGACGGAGAACCTGTCGGGAGCCTGGAAGACGTGGCGGCCCGCCCAGTGGCGGCACATCCGCTGCCCTTCGATCGCGCCGTTCTCGTCCTGGGGGAACACCAGGCCGTCGTTGGCGTACGCCTTGTAGATCGTGCCGTTCTCGTCGTTCTTGGTGAAGTGCAGCTGCAGCCCCAGATGGTGGGTGGCCATGTTGGTGAAGCGGTGGGCGGCCATCTCGTACGACACCGAGAACACGTCGGCCAGGTCCTCCACCGACAGCTCCCGCGCGGCCTTGGCCTCCTGCAGGAACGGCACGACCGCGCGTTCGGGCACCAGCACGGCGGCGCCGAAGTAGTTGGCCTCCACCCGCTGGCGCAGGAAGTCGCCGAAGTCGCGGGGCACCTCGTGGTCGAGCGCGATGTGCCCGAGCGTCTGCAGCAGGATCGTCCGGGGGGTGTGCATGCCCAGGTGCTCGCGCTCCAGGTAGATGCGCCGGTTGCGCAGGTCGGTGATCGACCGGACCGACCGCGGCAGGTCCTGGACGTACCGCAGCTCGAACCCGAAGTGGCCGACCAGCGCCATGATCACGCCCTGGGACACCGCGCCGCCCCGGTACCCCACGGCGTCCAGGGTCTGGGCGGCGATCTTCTCGATCTCGCCGAAGTAGTTGCCGCGCTCGTGCATCTGCCGGCGCAGCTCGGCGTTGGCCTTGCGCGCCTCCTCGGGGCTGGCGGTGGGCTTGGTGCGGCTGCGGCGCAGCTCCCCGTACAGCGCGAGGATGTGCTCGATCACCTCGTTGGGCAGCCGCTTGCTCACCTTGAGATGGGACAGGCCGAGCGACCGGTAGAGCGGGTCGCGCTGCGCCTCCTCCAGGGCGATCTCCAGTTGGGCGCGGCGGCTGGGCGGCTGGCGGCGCAGCAGCTCCTCCACCGGCACCTCCAGGGCGGCCGCCAGCGACTGCAGCAGCGACAGCTTGGGCTCGCGCCGCCCGTTCTCCAGCAGGGACAGCTGGGACGGCGCGCGGCCGACCCGCTCGCCGAGGTCCGCCAGCGTCATCCCCCGGGCGCGGCGCAGATGCCGCAGCCGCTGCCCGAACGTGACCAGGTCTACATCGCTCGTCAAGTTGAGAGGTTCTTCTGACCGCAAGGTCGACATGGCTTGATGTTAACGGAAAATCATCACTTCTTCTGCTACTCACCAGTTCACTTAAGCCGCGGACCGGGGCATAGTCGAGGCAAGCACCCAGGGGACGACACAGAAGGGCAAGATCATGAGCAACAGTCGCCTCAAGGGCGCAGCCGAGGAGCTCCAGCGCAGGTGGGAGACCGACGAACGGTGGAAGGGCGTCGAGCGCACCTACACCGCCGAGGACGTGATCCGGCTGCGCGGCTCGATCCGCGAGGAGCACACCCTGGCCCGCCTCGGCGCCGAGCGCCTGTGGAAGCTGCTGCACGAGGAGGACTACGTCAACGCCCTCGGCGCGCTCACCGGCATGCAGGCCGTCCAGCAGGTCAAGGCGGGCCTGAAGGCGATCTACCTGTCCGGCTGGCAGGTCGCCGCCGACGCCAACCTGGCCGGGCAGACCTACCCCGACCAGAGCATCTACCCGGCCAACTCGGTGCCCGCCGTGGTCCGCCGGATCAACAACGCGCTGCTGCGCGCCGACCAGGTGCAGTGGTCGGAGGGCTCGGGCGACGTGCACTACCTGGCCCCGATCGTGGCGGACGCCGAGGCCGGCTTCGGCGGCGTGCTCAACGCCTTCGAGCTGATGAAGGGCATGATCGCCGCCGGCGCCGCGGGCGTGCACTGGGAGGACCAGCTGGCCTCCGAGAAGAAGTGCGGCCACCTGGGCGGCAAGGTGCTGGTCCCGACCTCCCAGCACATCAAGACGCTCAACACCGCCCGCCTGGCCGCCGACATCGAGGACGTCCCCACCCTGATCATCGCGCGGACCGACGCCGAGGCCGCGACCCTGATCACCACGGACGTCGACGAGCGCGACCGCGAGTTCCTCACCGGCGAGCGCACCGCCGAGGGGTTCTACCGCGTCCGCAACGGCATCGAGCCGTGCATCGCCCGCGCCAAGGCCTACGCGCCGTACTGCGACCTGATCTGGATGGAGACCGGCACGCCCGACCTGGAGCAGGCCCGCGCGTTCGCCGAGGCGGTCAAGGCCGAGTTCCCCGACAAGATGCTCGCCTACAACTGCTCGCCCTCGTTCAACTGGAAGAAGCACCTGGACGACGCCACCATCGCCAAGTTCCAGCGCGAGCTCGGCCACATGGGCTACAAGTTCCAGTTCATCACGCTGGCGGGCTTCCACGCGCTCAACTACAGCATGTTCGACCTGGCCCACGGCTACGCCCGCGAGGGCATGACCGCCTACGTCGACCTGCAGGAGCGCGAGTTCGCCGCGGTCGACCGGGGCTTCACCGCCGTCAAGCACCAGCGCGAGGCCGGCACCGGCTACTTCGACCTGGTCACCACGGCCATCAACCCGGACGCCTCCACCACCGCCCTGAAGGGCTCGACCGAGGAGCAGCAGTTCCACTGACGGGCCGTCGCGGGAGCGGCCCCGCGTCCCCGTCAGCCGGCCAGGCGGTTCCCCGCTCGCGCACCTCCACTGCGCGTCCACCTGGCCTCCTCGGGATCCTTGCTCGCCCCTGGGATCCCGCCTCGCAGGTCCTCAGTCCTTGTAAGGCTCACCGCTGAGGACAGGGTCGGCTCCGCCGGCACCGGAAGGCCCCTCCGCCCTACACCCGGAGGGGCCTTCTCATGTCCACTCGTGTTTTCGCGCAGCCGGAACCCGGCGGACGGGCTCACGTTTTTCGACATTCACCTAGAACAACGCCGAGACGGGGCGGGCCGGCACCGGTTCCAGCGCCAGATGCGGAATGCACCCGGAAAATGGAGTGCGTCCGCATTCCTCGACCAGTACCGTGACACTCGATCACGAACGGGGAGAGGTGAAAGCGTCCCATGGCGAGGCTCAACCAGATCATCGCCGTGGAGAAGGGCGTCAAGTCGCGTACGCAGCGCGAGCTGACCGACGCCTGCCACGAGCTGCAGAAGCCCGCGCTGCTGACCGGAATTTCGCGCACCTACCGGCCGCGCGACGAGGAGGGCGAGACGCTGCCGCCCGAGTCGACCAAGGTGAAGGTCAAGGCCGAGAACGTGCTGCGCGAGGCGGCCCGGTCGCTGACCCGGCTGTTCGACGTCGTCGCCACCAAGGACTGGGCCAACTGCGCGGCCCGCGCGGACGTCGTGGTCGACGGGCGGACGATCCTGTCGGACGTGCCGGTGACGTACCTGCTGTTCCTGGAGAAGCAGCTCGGCGACCTGCACACGCTGATCGACCGCCTGCCGGTGCTGGACGCCGCCGAGACCTGGACGTTCGACGAGGGCCAGGACGTGTGGCGCAGCGAGCCGGTGGAGACCGCGCGCACCAAGAAGGTGCCCCGCAGCCACGTGCTGTACGAGGCGACCGACAAGCACCCGGCGCAGGTGGAGATGTACCACGAGGACGTCGTCGTGGGCACGTGGACGAAGGTGTCGTTCTCCGGGGCGATGCCCGCGCGGCGCGTCAACGAGCTGCGCGACCGGGTGGAGCGCCTGCAGGCGGCGGTCAAGTACGCCCGCGAGGAGGCCAACAGCATCGAGGTCACCGACCGCAAGGTGGGCGACGCGGTGTTCGCCTACCTGCTCGGCCGTGACGACTAAAGGCTCCCCCGCTGGAGCACGGGGGCGCGCCCGGGGGAACCCGGGCGCGAAGCTGAGGATGAGGCTCAGTCTGAATTCCTTGCGGTGACAGCGGAGGTTCGATCCCTCCCCCGGGCACTTCTGGCCCGGGTAGCCCAACCGGAAGAGGCGGCCGCATTTCACGCTCAGACTATCGCTCCAGACTCAGCACACTCCGCTCATCGCCGGCTCGAAGGGAACGGGCGGCAATTCCGAGGTGCCAGTTCGACTCTGGTCCGCGGCTCTCGTGCTGCGGTAGCTCAATGGAAGAGCGCGGAAAATCAGGACTGATCCGTTCCCTTGAACACCGCCGGCGGGCGCACTCGAGCGGAACCGCCAGGGCCCCGGGGAATGGGCAATCCCCGGGGCCCGCCCGCACGTGCGGACAATTCCATGGAACGGATAGATGATCACGTGCTGTGCGCTGGCCGGTCTCGCTTTTCCTCCGCCCGGCGCTGCCGTCGCCCGGGGTGGAGGCGGTGCAGATGGACAGCGCGCGGCGGTGTCTGCGACTCCGGCGCAGCGATCGGGCGGCGGTGGCGGTCATCGAGCGGCACGACGTGCTCGACGTCAGGGAGGCGGTGACCACCCGCCTATGCGGCGGTCCTGGGAGGAGCGCACCGCCGGGCGGCTGCCGTCAGTACGGCGGGAGGTCGTCGTCGGGGTCGCCCGACCAGCGGCGCGGCGCCCAGGCGGGGGCGAGCAGGGCGAACCCGATCATCGCGTACAGGCCCGAGCCGAGCAGGGCCCGCAGGCCGACGTCCAGCTCCCCCGCCGGCGGGACGCGGTCCGGCAGGTCGAGGGCGCGTCCGGGGTCGACGAGGAAGTACGCCGTCAGGGCGAGCAGCGCCAGCGCCGGGACGAGCGACACCAGCGGCGAGGCCCAGCGCGCCACGATGAAGACGCCTATCACCAGGCCCACCGCGGCCAGCAGGGCGAAGGCCCCGTGGATGCGGGTGCGGTCGGTGATCTCCTGCCCGACCGCGTCGAACGACTGGACCGCCTGCGCGTACCCCCACGCCGTCCCGTACAGCAGCGCGGGGGTGAGCAGGACGCCGAACAGCGATCCGAACGCATGACGCACCGCACATCACATCCTTCGGACGGCCCGGGGGGCGGGCCGGGGCAACGTCGGTAGCGCACCATCACATCACGCGCATCTCACGTCACGGCGCATGATTGCGCATATTGCTCTCATCAAGGGCTGAACCCTCGCATGCGCCGACCGTGCGAGCATCCGCCCTCCAGGCTCCGCACCGCGTTCAGGTCTGGTCCTCCTCGCGGCGGAGACGAAATACTGAATCTCATTCGGTATCGCGCCAGGGAGGAACCAGGGTGTCCGACTACACCATGACCATCGACGGCGAGGCCGTCCGCGCACCGGACACGTTCGGGGTGATCAACCCCGCCACGGGCGAGGTGGCCGCGCAGGCCCCGGACTGCACCCGCGAGCAGCTCGACCGGGCGATGGCCGCCGCGCGGGCCGCGCTGCCGGCGTGGCGCCGCGACGAGGCCGCCCGCCGCAAGGCCCTCCAGACGGCCGCGGACCTGCTGTTCGCCCAGTCGGAGGAGATCGGCCGGATCATCACCCTGGAGCAGGGCAAGCCGCTCAAGGACGCGACCACCGAGGTGGTCGGCGCGGGCGTGTGGCTGAAGTACTTCGCCGACCTGGAGATCCCCCGGGAGGTGATCCAGGACGACGACAGGGCGCTGGTCGAGGTGGTGCGCCGGCCGGTGGGCGTGGTCGCGGCGATCACCCCGTGGAACTTCCCGCTGCTGCTGGCGGTGTGGAAGCTGGCGCCCGCCCTGCTGGCCGGGAACACCGTGGTCCTCAAGCCCTCGCCGTTCACCCCGCTGTCCAGCCTGCGGCTCGGCGAGGTCCTGCGGGACGTCCTGCCGCCCGGGGTGCTCAACGTGGTGTCCGGCGGCGACGAGCTCGGCGCCTGGATGACCGCGCACGAGACGCCACGCAAGATCAGCTTCACCGGCAGCGTGGCCACCGGCAAGCGGGTGGCGGCGGCCGCCGCGCCCGACCTCAAGCGGGTCACCCTGGAGCTGGGCGGCAACGACCCGGCGATCCTGCTGGACGACGTCGACCCCGCCGCCGTCGCCGACCGGCTGTTCGGCGCGGCGTTCGCCAACAACGGCCAGGTCTGCTCGGCGATCAAGCGCGTGTACGCGCCGGAGAGCATCTACGACGAGGTGGTGGAGGCGCTGGCGGACAGGGCGCGCGCCGCCAAGGTCGGCGACGGCATGAGCGAGGGCGTCCAGTACGGGCCGATCAACAACGCGCCGCAGTACGAGCGGGTGAAGGAGCTGGTCGCGGACGCGCTGTCCGGCGGAGCGCGCGCCGCGGCGGGCGGCGGCCCGATCGACGGGCCCGGGTACTTCTTCCGGCCCACCATCCTGGCCGACGTGTCCGACGGCACCCGCATCGTGGACGAGGAGCAGTTCGGCCCGGCGCTCCCGGTCGTCAAGTACCGCGACCTCGACGAGGCCGTCGCCCGCGCGAACGGCACGCACTTCGGCCTGTCCGGCTCGGTGTGGGGCGCCGACGCCGACCGCGCCGCCGACGTGGCGGCCCGCCTCGAATGCGGCACCGCCTGGGTCAACACGCACCTGGCGCTCGCCCCCCACCAGCCGTTCGGCGGGTTCAAGTGGAGCGGCGTGGGCGTGGAGAACGGCCCGTGGGGCCTGTACGGGTTCACGGAGATCCAGGTGATCCACCGCGCCAAGCGCTGATCCGCGGCGCGCTCCGTGCGCCGAGGCCCTCGGCGCGTCCGAGGGCCTCGGGCCGTTCTCCCGCGCTTGGGCGGGAGGAAAGGAACCGGGCGGGAAAAAGTGACCTTTCAACTACTGGCACGGCCCTGACCGGATGCGAGACTCTCTGCCCGGGACGCCGACACCGCACGGAGCCGACCGCTGGGAGGGATGCATGCAGACGTGGGACGTCATGCGCCAGGACGACGACGGCGGGGAGTCCTGCGTCGCCACGCACGACTCGCGGATAGCCGCCCTCGCGCAGGTCCTCGTCCTGCAGTGCCGTGCGCCGCGCGGGCGGACCTACCGGGTCTGCGGGCCGTCCGAGCCGGCCGTCCGCACCAACCGCGACCTGTACCTGCACTTCCTGCACCTGGGGCAGGAGGCGCGCGCGGCGTCCTGGTCGCTGTCGGCGTTCCTGCGGTCGCTGTGGAAGGTCAGCGGCCCGCTGAGCGACCGCGAGTCCCTCGCGCCCGACGACGTCGCGGCCATGTTCTCCGCGGCCTCCACCGCCCCGCCGCCGGACTTCGTCCCCGCGTGGAGCACCGAGGACCTGTCGCTGCCGGGCGACGAACCGCGCGACCACGCCGACTGGGAGCGCGTCATCCTGTCGCAGATCGCCGACCTGCAGGACTTCCTCGCCGCCCCGCCCGGGCCCCACGCCCGCTTCGGCGTCGACGCGCCGCGCCCGCCGGGCAGCGGACCCCGCGCCACCCCGGCCCGCTGGTACAACTTCGACCCGGCGACCTACCTCGAGTGCGCCGTCGCCGGGAGCCTCGGCGGATGGGACGCCGCGGACGGCGCCCGCGTCCCGCTGCCCACGCTCTCCGGCGAGGCGCCGACACGCTCGTACGTGCGTCCGCTCACCTCCATGACCTGGGGGGACCTGGCCCGTATCGCGGTCTGCGGCCAGATGTACGAGTAGTCCGCCGCGAGCGGTCGGCCGGCGGCGGGGCTGGACGCGGCCGTTCCTGACCGCCGCCGGTGCATGCCTTGACCGAGCGGGGTTTACGGCGGCGCGTCCCGGGGTGACGATCGAACTGTGCGCCTGATGCTGCTCGGGGTCGGCACGGCGGCGTCGCCGAGGTTCGCGCCCGCCGGGCTGCTCCTCGAGTACGGGCACACGCGCGTCGGGTTCGACGGCGGCCCCGGGTCGGAACCGCCGGAGACCGTCCAGGCGTGGCTGGTGCGCAGCCGGGAAGGCGCCCTGCACTCCGAGCTGCGCCGGATCGCCGACGAGTGCGGCATGCCGGAGCCGGCCGTCGCCTCGTTCCGGCACGGAGCGCTGCACGTCGAGCCGCTTCCGCTCCCTGGGGAGGCGCCCGTCGGCTACCGGATCACGGCGGGCCGCCATCTCGCCGTGTGGGCGCCCGAATCGCGGGGCCTGCCGGTCTGGGCCGAGGAGGCCGACCTGGTCTTCGCCGGCACGTCCGAGATGCGCCGGACCATCGAGGCCGCGCGGCGCCTCCGGGTGCGCAGGCTGGTGTTCGCCCTCCTGGACGAGGACGCCTGCGCGGCGATGGACGCCGGCAAGGACCCGCCCTTCGGCGAATGGGGCCAGGAAGGCGGCCGGTACCGCCTGTGACCCCGCCGCGGTCGTCCGGAGGCGTGCCGCGCCCGGGTCACCGGCCGTGGCCCACGCCTCCGCCGAGGGTCATCACCACCACGCCGGCCACCACGATCGCGGCGCCCAAGACCGTCACCGGACGCACCGGCTCGCCGTAGAACACCACGCCGCCCGCGAACGCGCCGACGGTGCCGAGCGCGGACCAGATCGCGTACACCGGGCCGACGTTCAGCGACATCAGCGCCTTCGCCAGCAGCCCGAAGGAGATCAGGTACCCGGCGACGACCACGGCCGTGGGCCCGAGGCGCGACAGCCCCTCCGACGCGCGCAGCGACAGCGTCGCCGTGATCTCCGCGATGATGGCCAGTCCCAGCAGCACGTACGGCATGGATCCCACCTTCCGCTCGCCTGCGCGGCGGGGCTCCGCCGAGCCCGCCGTCCCTCCGCCCGCCATCCCATCAGTCAGGCCGAGCGGGCGGCGACGGCTTCGAACACCCTCATGTCGGCGTCCCACTCGGTGCCCGGCCGGGGCCAGTGCACGGCGATGTCGGTGACGCCCATCTCGGCGTAGGTCCCGGCGAGGTCGGCGAACGCCTCGACCGACTCCAGCCAGGGCTCGCCGGAGAAGCCGGTCAGCAGCAGGCGCCGCACGTCGGCGGGGTCGCGTCCCTCGGCGGCGCACGCCTCGTCCAGGCGGGCGAGCCGGTCGCGCACGGCGGCGCGCGGGTCGTCGGCGCCGCCCGCGACGGTGACCCACATCGCGCCGTACCGGGCGGCGAGGCGCATGCCGCGCGGGCCGTCGCCGGCGATGGCGAACGGCACCCGGGGCCGCTGGACGCAGCCGGGCGCGGTCCGCACCTCCCGGGCCGAGTAGTACGCGCCCGTGAACGTGGTCTCCGGGCCGCGCAGCAGCAGGTCGAGCAGCCGCACCCACTCCTCGAACCGGGCGGCGCGCTCGCGCGGCGACCAGTCGGGGCCGCCGAGGATGCCGGCGTCGGACGTGCGGGCGCCGCCGCCCGCGCCGATGCCGACGGTGAGCCGCCCGCCGCTGATGTGGTCGATCGTCTTGATCGCGTGCGCGGCGGGCACGGGATGGCGGAAGTTCGGCGAGGTGACGAGCGTGCCGATCCGCATGCGGGAG
This sequence comes from Actinomadura viridilutea, assembly GCA_003001795.1. GTDB lineage: Bacteria > Actinomycetota > Actinomycetes > Streptosporangiales > Streptosporangiaceae > Spirillospora > Spirillospora viridilutea. The sequence goes on from PVNI01000022.1 coordinate 79,859, forward strand.
GTGACGGCGGCGGCCGCCGCCAGCGTGGTGTACGCGTCGTGCCACGGGGTCGCGCCGCGCCACGCGACGTGGTCGTACACCCAGGCGGTCGCGAATCCGAGCTCCTCGGCGCGGCGCCAGGCCTCCCCCTCCCGCGGCCACGACTCCGTCGGCCACATCACCGTGCTGATCTGCGGTGCCGTCACCTGCGCTCCCTCCGGTCCGGACATGATCATGTCATGCCGTCGCCGGCGTCCCGCGGGCGGGCGGCCGACAGCCAGGCGCGCAGCGCCCACCACCACTGCGCGGTCCGCTCGACCGCCGCGCCGTCCGCCGGGTCGGCGGCCGAGCCCGGCGGCGTCCGGCCGGTCAGCTCGTGCAGGCGCCGCAGCCGGTACTTGACGGTGTTGCCGTGGACGTGCAGGGCCTCGGCGGCGGGCTCGATGCGGGCGCCGTGGTCGAGGTAGGCGAGCGCGGTCCGGGCCAGCTCCCGGTGGAACGGGTCGGCGGGGTCCAGAGGGCCGAGCAGCCGGTCGGCCAGCAGGCTCCCCAGCCGCGGCTCGGCCTCGGTCGCCGTGAGCAGGGCCAGGTCGGTGAGCGCGCGCAGGCCGGTGAGCCCGGCGGCCCGTCCGGCGCGCAGCGCGCGGCGGCCCAGCTCGTACAGCTCGGACACCCGGGACGGCCGCGCCGGCGGAGCGGCCACCAGCAGCGGCCCGTCGGGCGGCAGGTCCGCCGCGTGCGGGAGGCGGGCGACCAGAGCGGCCAGCCGCCCGTCGACCAGCCCGCACAGGGCGGGGCCGCGGGCGGTCAGCGCGGCCTCCAGCCGTTGCGCGACGGCGGGGTCGCTGACGTCGCTGACGACGCAGTGGTACGCGGCGCCCTGTTCCAGCGGCGGGGGCGGGACGGCGGGCTCGCCGTGCAGCAGCTGCCGCAGCGCCTGGACGCGGCGCTCCCGGGCGGTGCGCGCCATCTCCAGCTCGGTGACGCGGTGGGCGTGCACCATGCGGTGCACCAGCACCGTGGTGATCTCGTCGATGCGGGTGACGCCGTCCAGCAGCACCTCGGGCGGAACGCCGAGGGCGCGGCCGGTGTCGACCATCGTCCGCAGCACGTGCGAGCGGCCCGCCTGGAACCCGTCGAGGAACGCGGCCACGGGGACGCCCTGGCGGGCCCGGTCGGAGCCGAGGCGCTCGGCCGCCGCCAGCGCCTCCTCCCCCGGCTCGCCGCCGTCGAACAGCGCGGCCCCCACGCCGTCGATCAGGGCGCGCACGTGCCGCCGGGTCTCCTCCTCGGGGAGCGCGGCGACCAGGGGCGAGCGGCGGCGGGCCGCCCGCACCGTCGCCTCCAGCACCTCGGGGCTGCGGGTGCGATCGGCCAGCATCCGCAGCAGCCGGTCCGCCTCCGCCTTGTCCATGGTCAGCCACCCCGTTCCGCGGGCCGCCCCGGCGCCGTTTCGGCTCTGTGCGGGCTCTGTGTGTGGGCTCTGTGTGTGGGCTCTGTCCGGCACGGACAATGATGCCCGCCGGGATTGGGCCGTCCAACCCTAGGCGGGCGCGGAGCCGGTGCGCTTTGGTGGCCGCAGACAAGCGCAAGGAGTCAGCCCGTGTCCGAGAGCGACGAGTTCCTGGAGAAGCTGCCGCCGCAGGATCTGATCTTCCGCCTGCCGCCGACCTTCGACAACGTCGAGGACGAGCGCCGCCACCGCAAGGAGCGGCTGGCCGCGGCGCTGCGCCTGTTCGGCAAGTTCGGCTTCGAGGAGGGCGTGGCCGGGCACATCACGGCCCGCGACCCCGAGTACCCGGACCACTTCTGGGTCAACCCGTTCGGGATGTCGTTCAAGCACGTCAAGGTCAGCGACCTGATCCTGGTGAACCACGAGGGCAAGGTGGTCGAGGGCCGCTACCCGGTCAACGAGGCGGCGTTCGCCATCCACTCCCAGATCCACCAGGCGCGTCCCGACGTGGTGTCCGCGGCGCACAGCCACTCGGTGTACGGGCGGGCGCTGTCGGCGCTCGGCCAGAAGCTGGAGCCGATCACGCAGGACGTGTGCGCCTTCTACCAGGACCACGGCCTGTTCGACGACTACACCGGCGTGGTCACCAGCGTGGAGGAGGGCAAGCGCATCGCCGCCGCGCTCGGCGACAACAAGGCGGTGATCCTGCGCAACCACGGGCTGCTCACCGTCGGCGACAGCGTGGACGCGGCGGCCTGGTGGTTCATCACCATGGAGCGCTCGTGCCAGGTGCAGCTGCTGGCCAAGGCGGCGGGCGAGGTCGTGCCGATCGAGCACGAGAACGCGGTGCTGACCCACCAGCAGATCGGCAACGACCTGGTCGGCTGGATCAACTACCAGCCGCTCTACGACCAGATCACCCGGGAGCAGCCTGACCTGTTCGACTGACGCGCCGCGGACGGCGCGCTCTTTCGGACGTTCCCCCGAGACGAGCCGTTCCCCACGGGTCGCGTTGTCTCCCCCCGGCGCGGCCCCGGTACGGGCCGGACTCGGCGGCGATTCGCCGCGCCCCCGCCGGGTCCGGCCCGTCGACGTCCATGGGGCCGGGGTCCGCTAGCTTCGGGCGCGGACGGTTTCGGCGAACGTCCGCACCAGCTCGGCGAGCTCGGTCTCCTCGTCGCGGCGCGCCAGGATCGGATCGGCCAGTTCCGGCCGCACCGCCGACAGCTCCTCGACCGCGAACAGCAGGGCGCGGCGCACCTGCCGCTCGGGGTGGGCGGCCAGCCGTTCCACCACCCGCCGGTAGCGCGGGTCCTCGGGGCGGCGCTCGCCGTTCGCCCGCGCCGCCGTCGCCAGCCGGTCGAGCCCGCGGATCAGCTCGCGCGGCGCGGGCGCGGGCTCGGCCAGCAGCCCGGCGAGGATCTCCTCGACCGGCACGGTCGGCAGCACGGCCGCCACCGCGGCGAACGCCTCCTCGGCGGACCCGGCGTCCGGGCCCGTGACGCACACGAACCGGGTGCCGCGCACGGGCGATTCGGCGTAGACGACCCGCGTGCCGCCGCCGGCGTCCCAGACCTCGCGTTCCGGCTCGGCGAATCCCGCGGGTTCGGCGGCCGTGCGGGTCCAGCCGCGCGCGGCGGCGAGCGCGGCCAGCGCACCGCGGTCGGCGTGGTCGGCGAGCACCGCGCCGCGTTCGACGCTCACGGTCCGTCCTCCCCGTCCCGGTCGTCCCACGTCTCCACCGCGTTCCCGGCCGCGTCCACCATGACGGGCCCGTCGCCGAAGTAGTCGCCGAACGCGTTGAAGGCGTCCTCTTCCGGCCGGTCGAGGCGCTCTTCGATCCGCGCCAGCAGGTCCGGGTCGGTCTCGGTGAGCGCGAGCTCCTGCAGCAGCCACCGGTGGTTGTACCACCCGGCGATCTCCACGAGGCGGCGGCGCAGCTCCGGCTCGGGCCGGTCGGCGTACTCGCCGAGCCGCAGCGTGCGGCGCAGGTCGCCGTGCCACAGCGCGGCCCGGATGCGCAGCGCGCCGGCGACGTGCGCGTCGACGTCCAGCTCGTCGGGGTCGACCAGGTCGTCCTCGCCGCAGTAGTCGAACCCGGTCAGCGCGCCCACCACGTCCAGGGGGAGGTCGACCGGGAAGCTCTCCTCGTGCTCTTCGTTGAGCCGCCGCACCACCGCTTGGTGCGGCTTGGGCGACGGCCGGTACCGCACCGCCGCGCACACGATGTCCCGCGTGTGGATCTCGAAGGACAGGTAGGACCGCGAGTGCAGCGTCCGCCACGTCATCGACGGGACGCGGCCGAGCCGCTGCCGCTTGCGGCCGCTGTCGCGGTCGGCGGCGAGCATGTCCAGAGGAGCGGCGAGCCCCGCGTCGTCGGGCAGCGGGTCGTCCAGGTGGGCGCTGCCCCACGACTGCGGCTCGACGAACTGAACGAGCGTGAAGTAACGGTCCAGGTCCGGTCCGTTGATCTCGACGAACGTCCCTTCGTGGACGTCGGGCACCAGCACCTCGTAACGGAAGCCGAGGAAGCCGCGGGCGAAGGAGGTCAGGTCGGCGCGCCGGAGTGCCGGACGTGGGAACACGCCCTCCAGGGCCTCGGCGACGCCGTCCGCGGTCGGCTCCACGGGGATCCACAGCCACGCCGGATAGAAGGAGCCGAGCGCGCACCACAGCCGGTCGGGCTCGGACGGGTCGAGGTACCAGGCGGCCTCGACCTCGTAGCCCGTGCCGCGCCGTGCCGCCGCGGGGCCGGTGCCGACCAGCGCCTTGCCCTCGCGCAGGCGCAGGTCGTCGTCGTCCAGGTGCTCGACGCTCATGGTGCCGGACGCGTCGTGAACCCGTTCGTCGCCGTCGCCGAGCTCGTCGGCGGGCTCCCAGTGGTCGGGGGCGCGCCAGTCGATGCCGAGCCGCTCCCCGACCGGGTCGCCGGTGAGGGCAGCCCACCATGCGGGGGGTTGCTTCATGGTCGTGGGGTGTTCCTTCCGGGAGCAGTCCCGTGCGGAGGAGCGACACCTCCCCCGTTCGGATGATCACCGTGAACCTATCGATTCGCGGTCCCCGCCGCCGGACGATCCGCCGACCCGGGCCCGGCGACGCGGGTGCGCGGCGCGTCAACCGGGCGCGGCCGCCCCCTCCTCGGCGTCGGCCGCGTCGACGGCGGCCGGCTCGGTCAGGGGCAGCAGCACCTGGACGCGGGTGTCGCCCGGCCGCGACTCGACCCGGATGTCGCCGCGGTGCCGGTCGACGACGATCCGCCAGGAGATGTCCAGGCCGAGGCCGGTGCCCTCGCCGACCGGCTTGGTGGTGAAGAACGGGGTGAAGATCCGCGGCAGGTTCTCCTCCGGGATGCCCGGGCCGGTGTCGCCGATCTCCACCAGGGCGTGGTCGCCGCGCCGGGCGGTGCGGACGGTGAGGACGCCCGCGTCGCCCATGGCGTCCAGCGCGTTGACGATCAGGTTCGTCCACACCTGGTTCAGCTCGGCGGCGTACACGGGGACCGGCGGCAGGTCGGGCGCGAAGTCCTTCACCACCCGCACCCCCGGCGGGACCTTGCGTTTCAGCATGACCAGCGTGCTCTTCAGCAGCTCCCGCAGGTCGACGCGCCGGTAGGGGGCGCGGTCGAGCTGGGAGTACTGCTTGGCCGAGTCCAGCAGCGCGGTCATGCGGCCGGTGGCGTCGGCCAGCTCGGCCTGCAGCTGCGCCACCTCCAGCATTTCGGCGAGCCAGCGCGCGGCGACCGGCAGCTGCGCCCCCGCCACGGGGGCGACCTGCTCGATCTCCGCCACGCCGAGGCCGGCGGCCACCAGGCCGGGCGACAGCTCCCACGCGTCCTCGACGCCGTGCCCCTCCAGCCAGTCGGCCAGCTCGTCCTCGGCGTCGCTGACCTCCAGCGGGTCGCGCCCGGGCTCGGCCGCCTCGCCGGCGCCCCGGCCGCGCAGCCGCTCGTGCAGCGACACCAGGTCGGCCAGGCGCCGGCAGTCCACGCCCGCCGCGGCCAGCTCCGCCAGGCGCCGGTGGCCGCCGGCGAGCCGGTCGCCGAGCTCGGCGCTGGCGCGCGCCGCGGCCACGCCCAGGTTGTTGAGCTCGTGGGTCAGCCCGGCGGTGATCGTGCCGAGGGCGGTGAGGCGCTCGCGCTGGTCGACGAGGCGGCGCATGTGGTCGGTGCCGAAGAAGACGCCCTCCAGCAGGTGCGTGGCCATCGGGAACCAGTCGCGCACCGCCTTGCCGAACTTGCGGGCGGGCAGCGCGAACACCGTCGTGGGCCGTCGGCCGGCCCGCAGCGTGTGCCGGTACCGCTGGTCGATGCGGTCGCCCAGGTACGCCTGGACGGCGCCGCCGTACAGGCCGGGACGGTCGCCGCGGGTCATCTCGACCTGGTCGCCGCCGCGCACCGCCGTCGTCATCACCAGCTCGCCGTCGAGCAGCACGTACAGGAACTCGGCGGCGTCGCCCTCCGCGCAGATCACCTCCCCGCGCGCGTGCTCGCGGACGCTGCCGTGCTCGGCCAGCCAGGCCAGCTTCTCGTCGTCCAGCCCTTCGAACAGGAACAGCCCGCGCAGCCGTTCGGGCGGGATCTCGGCGGTGTCGGTCATGCCTGCTCCAGGTAGCGGTGGACCAGCGCGACGGCCATGGCGCCGTCGCCGACCGCCGAGGCGACCCGCTTCATCGAGGCCGCGCGCACGTCCCCGGCGGCGAACACCCCCGGGAGGCTGGTCTCCAGGTGGTAGGGCTGGCGGTCGGCGGTCCAGTCCGCGGGGCGGCGCCCGCCCGCGACCAGGTCGGGCCCGGTGAGGACGAACCCGCGCGGGTCGCGTTCGACCACGCCGTCCAGCCAGTCGGTGCGCGGCTCGGCGCCGATGAACACGAACAGCCGCTGCGCGTCCGCCCGCCGCTCGCCCAGCGGCCCCTTGAGCGTGAGGCCCTCCAGGTGGGCGGAGCCGTGGGCGGCGCCGACCACGGTGCGGGTGTGCACCTGGATGTTGGGGATCTCGGCGATCTGCCGGATCAGGTAGTGCGACATCGACCGTTCCAACCCGTCGGCGCGCGCCACCAGGTGGACGCACCGGGCGTACCGGGACAGGTTCACCGCGGCCTGTCCGGCGGAGTTGGCGCCGCCGACCACGTACACCTCTTCCCCCCGGCAGCCGGGGATCTCGGCCATCGCCGCGCCGTAGTACACGCCCACGCCGACCAGAGCGTCCAGCCCGGGCACGTCCAGGCGGCGGTAGGACACGCCGGTCGCCAGGATCACCGCGTGCGCGGAGATCTCGGCGCCGCCGGCCTGCCGCACCACCCTGGCCCGGCCGCGCGCCTCCAGCCCGGCCGCCTCCGCCGTGGTGATCAGCTCGGCGCCGAACCGCTCGGCCTGGCGGCGCGCCCGGTCCGCCAGCTGCGCCCCGGACACCCCGTCGGGGAAGCCCAGGTAGTTCTCGATGCGGGAGCTCTGCCCGGCCTGCCCGCCGGAGGCGTGCCGTTCGACGAGGACGGTGCGCAGCCCCTCCGACGCCCCATAGACCGCCGCGCCGAGCCCGGCCGGGCCGCCGCCCACCACGATCAGGTCGTAGAACTCAGCGGCCGGGGCGGTGGGCAGGCCCACGGCGGCGGCCAGCTCGGCGTCGGTGGGCGCCGACAGGGCGGTGCCGTCGGCCGTCACCACCAGCGGCAGCTCGGGGTCGCCCGCCGCCCGGGCCAGCTCGGCGCCCTCGGGCGCGGTGTCCAGCAGCCACGTGTAGGAGACCTGGTTGCGGGCGAGGAAGTCGCGGACCTCGTAGGAGCGCGCCGACCAGCGGTGCCCCACCACGCGCAGCTCGGCGCTCTCCCGGCGCGGGGTGCGCCGCCAGGCGTCCAGCTGCGCGTCGATCACCGGGTAGAACTTCTCCTCCGGCGGGTTCCACGGCTTGAGCAGGTAGTGGTCGAGGTCCACCACGTTGATCGCGCGGATCGCGGCCTCGGTGTCGGCGTAGGCGGTCAGCAGCACCCGCCGGGCGTAGGGGTAGACGTCCATGGCCTGCTCCAGGAACTCCACCCCGGTCATCCCGGGCATCCGGTGGTCGGCCACCAGCACCGCGGCGTCGTCGCCGCGCAGCTTCAGCTCGCGCAGCGCCTCCAGCGCCTGGGCCCCGGACTCGGCGCGCACGATCCGGTACGTCCCGGCGTAGCGGCGCCGCAGGTCGCGCGCGACCGCCCGGGACACGCCCGGGTCGTCGTCGACCGTCATGATCACGGGTTTGGCCACGGCGCCGTCCCCTCGCTCTCCCTCTCCGGGCGACGTACGGCGCCCTTGCCGCACTCTCACGGCTCCGCCAACCGGTACCCCGGGCGCGGCGGGCGAAAACGCATCCGAAATCATCAATCCATGGCATTCAGGGTGGCATTGGTCGGATACGGCACGGGCGGCGCGGTGTTCCACGCCCCGTTGATCTCCTCGGTCCCGGATCTGCGGCTGGCGGCCGTGGTCACGAGCGATCCGGAACGGCAGCGGGCGGTGCGGTCGCGCTACCCCGACGCCCGGGTGCTCGACACCGCCGACCGGTTGTGGGAGTCCACCGGCGCCTACGACCTGGTGGTGATCGCCGCGCCGAACCGGCTGCACGTGCCCCTCGCCCGCGACGCGCTGACCTGCGACATCCCCGTCGTGGTGGACAAGCCCGTGGCGGCGACCGCGGCGGAGGCCCGGTCCCTCGCGGCGCTGAGCGCGGTGCGGGGCCTGCCGGTCATCCCCTTCCACAACCGCCGCTGGGACGGCGACTTCCGCACCGTGCGGCGCCTGGTCGGCTCCGGCGCGCTCGGCCACGTCCTCCGCTACGAGTCGCGGTTCGAACGGTGGCGTCCCCAGCCCAAGGCGAGCTGGAAGGAGAGCGCGGACCCGCGGGACGCCGGCGGCATCCTCTACGACCTCGGCTCGCACCTGATCGACCAGGCCGTCCACCTGTTCGGACGGCCCCGCCAGGTGTACGCGGAGATCGACGTGCGCCGCCGCGGCGCGGCCGCGGCCGACGACGCGTTCGTGGCGCTCACCCACGAGGACGGCGTCCGCGCGCACCTGTGGATGAGCGCGACCGCCGCCCAGCACGGCCCCCGTTTCCGCGTCCTCGGCGACCGCGCCGCGTACACGGTGTTCGGCATGGACGTGCAGGAGGACGCCCTGCGCCGGGGCCTGACCCCCGCGGACGCCGACTGGGGCGCGGCCCCGCCGCGCTCGTACGGCCGTGTCGGCACCCCCGGCGCCGACCGTGCGGAGCCCACCGACCGGGGCGCCTACCAGGAGTTCTACGCCGAGGTCGCGCGCACCCTGCGCGGCGAGGCCCCGCCGCCGGTCTCGCTCACCGACGCGATCACCGGGCTGGAGGTCATCGAGGCCGCCATCCGGTCCGCCCGCGAGGGCCGCGTCGTCTCCCTCCAGTAGGCGGAGCCTCCCGAACGTCGACGCTCCGGACCTCGGCGGCCTCACCGAGAGGGCGGCCGCCGAGGATCCCGCCCCGGCGAGCCGGTCACCCGACCTGGGCGGCTACAGCACCGACACGTGCACGTGGTCGTAGTGGTTCTGGGTGATGCTGCCGCGGTCCTCCATCTGCCGCCAGCCGCCGCTGGTGCGGGTGTCCCAGATCCGCTGCTTCCAGATCACGTACTTGACCCCGTACTTGGCGGCGTTGTCGATGACGAACTGCGCCACCTGGTCGCCGTGCCGCTGCGCGGACGCGCTCGGCATCTTGCCCGCCGTGCTCTCCATGAAGTCGCACGCCTGGCCGGACCCGTGGTCCTGCGGGTCGCCGGCGCGGTAGCAGCCGATCGTCGGGAACGGCCCGAACTTGCTGTCGATGACCTGCATGAGCGTGCGCATCCGCGCCGTCATCGTGTTGCCGACGATCGGCGACTTGGTGCCGCTCGCCCCGTCGGGCCGCCCCGCCGCCGATCCGCCGGACGACCCGCCGGACGACCCGCCTGATGACCCGCCGGACGACGTCGTGGGCCGCTCAGGCTTGTGCCGGGCCAGCAGCTTCCGCACCCGCTGCCGCTGGGACTCCAGGTCCTCGATCTCGCGCCGCACCTGCGCCACCTTGGCGTCGGCGTTCTTGCGCGACTGCTCGGCCCGCGCCGCCAGCTTCTCCAGGTTCTTGATCCGCATGCCGTTGTTGCGGGCGAGGTGCTCCACCACGGTGGCGTCCCGGATGGCGGCGCCCGGATCGTCGGCCGTCACCATCGCCATGGCGGTCAGCCGCCCGGTCATGTACGAGGCGGCGGCCAGCCGGCTGACGTCGCCGCGCAGCGTCTCGAACTCCTTGGACAGCCGTTCGGCGTCGCGGGCGGCCTTCTGCGCGGCCTCCTTGGCCTCCTCCAGCGCGATCAGCCCGCCGCGGTACTCCTTGTCGAGCTTGTCCGCCCGCTTGCGCAGCTTGGCCAGCTCGGCCGCGGAGTCCTTGGGCTCCGCGGGCGCCGTGGGCGCCGCGGCGCCGGGGGCCGCGGGGAGCATCGCCGACGCCGCCAGCACGAGCGCGAGGGCGGCGCCTCGCCGCACCGCCCGTCCACCGTCGCATCGCCGCTTCCGGCCGAGGGGATCGTGGGCCGCCACAGAACTCTCCTTAGAAACATCCAGAAGATTGGCGGCACGCTACCACAAGCCACCAATTGCTCTCGCATCATTCGCCAAACACGTAGCGTCACACGAAAACTACAAAGCGCCCATCACGGGAAGATCACCAGCCACGTCGCCCCCGGCACCCTCAGCCATTCCCTCGGCTCACCCGCCCCATCCGAGGACGGTTTCCGACTCTCACCAGAGATCTCCCACGGTTCTTTCAATCGCCCCACCGAAATCCACGCCCTTCGACTCAGCCGAACACACCAACCCTCACATCCTCTTTCCAACCACCAACACACACCCGCACACAATCCCGGCAGCACTGATCTCCAACCCACACACCACCCGATTTCGTTCACGCTCTCCTTCCAAGAACACATCCCCCAGACCTGTACTACAAGCCACACTCACGCCTCCGCCACCATCCGCAGGTCATTGCACATAACCACACATCATCGACTCAGCCAGGCTCAACGAGAACCACACCCCGCAAACTTGCATCCAGCAGCGTTCCTTCTCATGCCGGCCCAACCCTGACATCCCACCGTCCAAGACATCGCAATACAGCGCCGGCCCGTCGCGTTTCCGACAGCGAACTCTTCCGCTACAGACCGCCGTCCCACCGCCACTCGGATGCCCACAGCGACGTCAACGCCCCACTCGCACACCGCCACCCCGCGACATCGCCCCCCTCCCCCAGGTGATCTCTGAGGTCCGATTTTCCTTCCCGACGAGCTCACACACTGGCGGGCCAGCCTTCGGCTCTCCCTAGCGACAGCAGAACAGCCAGCGCAAGGCACTCATCACAGCCGCCAGAAAGTGCAGCCACGAGCCATCCGCAAGAGTTGCAGCACCATTGCACCGGCGGCGACAAGTCTCCCCCGAAGCCCGCACGGCCTCTTGCACACGCGGTCGCGAGCCGTCACCACAGTCGGCAGCTTCACTCCCACTGTGGCGCCCATCTCCAGGAGAACGGTGCCTACAGCTGGAGCCCGACAAGAGCGACACAATGAGCGTGCGATGGGCGAGTCCGCGCCCTACGTCCGATACCGAGCGATCAGTGTGCACACCGCCATCGCCGCCGGGAGGGGGCCACCACACACACATCGGTGCTCAGCGAAAAGCTCTGACGGTCCGACACAACCCAAAAGCAAGTCCGCTGCCTCCAGCGGCTGCTGCGAACATGGCAGAGCTTGTCACCAAAGCGGCAATGAAGGGAGGGGCTTGGCGGTGACAGCTTGCCCTACCGCGTTGCCGCGGAACGGCGTCATTCGACGCCTGTCGATAGCGCACTCGACGGCATTCAAATCACGATGTTCGATGGCCAGGAAACTGGCGGCCCAGCCTCTCCCTTGGCGGCAAGCTGGTCGATCTCGGTCCGTTTCGCAGGAGAAACGTGTGATTGCGCGAGTGGAAGCCGCGGGCTTGTTCGGCCGAATTCGATCAGGGGGGAAAGATGCTCCGGCCGACGGAGGCGCCGCTTGCCTTCAGCCTCTATCGGGACTGTCGGGAGTCAGCCTGCCGACCGGCGGTGTCCACGATGACAACGGTCGCTGCGCGAGCTCGTGAGCCGAATGGTCACCTCCGGCTCAGCCGCCTTGCAATGTCTGCAGAGCGTGAGTCGCCGAGCCTTTTCGGGCGGTTCCTTCGCTCGGCGGCTGTTTGGGTGCTGCAAGACCTCCGAGGGGAGGCGCAGCTCATGGTCACGGGCTCCCGTCGCGGAGGACGGGAGCCCGATCACAGGTCTACCAGTTCGTTCCAGTGAGGGGTGCGGAGGGCGACGCGGAGGCGCAGGCCGGCCTCGGCCGGAGTGCGGTCGCCCTTGCGGTTGTTGCAGCTGCTGCACGCCAGGACGGTGTTGTCCCACGTGTCGCCACCGCCGCGGGACTGCGGCACCACGTGGTCGATGGTGTTGCCCCGGCGGCCGCAGTAGCCGCACAGGCCGCGGTCGCGCAGGTAGACGCCGCGCTTGCTCCACGGCGGGCGCCTGCCGTGCCGCCAGCGCATGACCACGTACTTGACCAGACGCAGCACGCGCGGCACCGGGAAGGGACCGATGGTGCGGTCTTCCTCCGCCTCCTCCACGACGGCCACACCGCGGACCAGCATGCGGATGGCGTGCCGCACGTTGACGCGCTGTAACGGCTCGTAGGACGCATTCAGGACGAGAACGGTCATCGGTCACCTCCTCGCCGCTCCCCACCGGATCCGAACGCGGATGTCCGCATTAACGGTGCGGCGTTCTTCCGTTGAACTGCAGAGGAATGGATTAGGGATTTCTGGTTGCCGGAATCCGAGCTGTCTTAAGGGTGCCGATCGGGTCGGTGGCGGGCAACGGATTTTCCGGTCGTCACGGCTCGGGCCGCGCCGACAGCAGCTTGGGGAGGGCTCGTCCGGGCTTGTCGTCCCACCAGTCGTCGGCGCCGTGCGCCGACGCCACTTCCAGAGCGCGGTGGCAGTCAGGGCAGGTGGTGTCGCCCCTGGCAAGGGCCACTGTGAAGCGGCCCGCGGGCAGCGGACGGGCGCCCCAGAAGCGCAGGAGGTCGGAGCCGTCCACGAACAGCGTGTCCGGGATGGCCTTTTCGCGGCGTTCTGAGAACAACCGGAAGGCCAGGACGCGGAGGAGGTTCGCGGCGGTGAGAAGGTGGCCGTACGGGGCGCCCCGGACGGCCACTTCGGGCAGGCCGAACCGGTGCATGCCCCAGGTGTCGGCGCGGACCAGTCCGCGTTCCTCCGTGACGAACACGCCGATCCACCCCTCCCCGAGCACGAAGCGCGCGGGCTCCGCGTCGGATATGCCGACGACTTGGTGGGAATCGACGTCCACAACGAGGCCGCCGGTGGCCGCGGCCAAGAGGCGCGCGGTCTGCCGCGCGGCCTGGGCGTGGCGCGGGGCGTCGTCCGGCGGCCCTTGGACGCGGATCAGCATGTGATGCCGGGCGTTCCGCAACCGCCGCAGGTGACCGGACGAGCCGCCTGACCGGGCGAGCCACTCGGCCGTCGGAGAGTGAGCGCGGACGGTCATCGCCGACCGGTCCAGCAGTTCGCGGGCGAGATCGGCGAGGCCGCCGCCGGTGAGGACGGTGGAGACGTCCGAAGGCGGAGGGTCGTCGGCGGAGACCAGGAAGCCGGAGGCGACGGTGTCGGGGACGTGCAGCGGGAGCGTGGTCATGCGTCCAGGCTGACCTCGGGCCCGCGGGGGCGGAAGGCGAACCGTGTTCTGGGGATGACGCCGCCGGCCCGGTCAGAGCGACGGGAGGTCGGCGGCGAACGCCTGGTACTCGCGCGACTCGCGCTGGCGGCGGAATCCCAGTTCCTCGTTGACGGCCAGCATGTGCACGTTGTCGCCGGAATTGTCGGTCTCGATCTCCCGCACCTCGGGCCGCTCCCTGCGCAGCCACTGCAGCATGGCCGCCTTCACCCAGATGCCGATGCGCCGTCCGCGGTGCTCGGGCACGACCGCGGTGTCGTACTGGGCGGCCCGTTCGGGCGTCTCCCCGGAGACCACGACCTCGGTGAACCCCGCGATCTCGTCGCCGTGGACGGCGGCGACGGTGTAGAGGTCGTCGCCGCGCTTGGCGACCAGCTCGGCCATCTCGCGGACGCGGTCGGCGTCCCACGGCAGCCCCTCGTAGGCGGACATGTCGGCCATGGCGTGCTTGGCGCGGGCCAGCGCGAGCGCGTGCTCGTCCGGGGCCGTGCCGCGCCAGCGCACCAGCCGGTACCCGGGGGGACCCGAGGCGACGAGCCTCTCCAGGCGGTCGGCCGGCACGTCGTCCATGCGCAGCAGCAGCCCGCGCAGCGTCAGCACGCACCGGAAGCCGTGCGACTCCAGGAACGGGATCGCCGGGGTGCCCGCCATGACCTGCGCGATGACGCTGCTGCGGCCGTCGGCGCGCAGCCCTTCGGCGGCGGCCGTCAGCAGGCGGGTGCCGATGCCCCGGCGGCGCCGGTCGGGGAGGACCCGGATGTCGATCTCGGCGGGGCGGTCGGCGCCGGGGCCTCCGGGCAGCCGCAGCTCCGCCACGCCGACCATGACGTCACCGTCCACGGCGCCCCACAGCCGCCTCCCGGGGGCGCGCAGTCGGGCGGCCGTCTCCTCGGGGTCCGGCGCGGGCTCGTCGCACAGGTCGGCGGCGTGCGCGGCGGCCAGGACCGCATGCCAGCGCCGAACCTCCGCGTCGGTCGGATCATCGAGGGCGATGACGTCCATCCGCCTTTTGTACCGGATCCCCGAGCGCCGCAGGTGCCGCCCGTCCAACCTGTGACCCTGGAATGCGATTCGGTGCGGTCTCCGGGGGCATGGATGGACGCCGTCCCGGTGGGCGACCGCACCTCGTCGTGCGCCGACGCGTCTTCGCCGCCGTGGTCAGCGGGTGAACGCGGCGAGGATGCGTTCGGCGGCCATGGCCGGGGTGATGCGGCCCTCGGCCACCCGGCGTTCCAGGTCGGGGGCGATGTCGCGGACCGCGGGGTGCTCCCTCAGCTCGGTCAGCAGCCGGTCGTGCACCAACTCCCACGTCCAGCCGACCTGCTGACGGCGGCGGCGGGCCTCGAGCTCGCCGGTGGCCGCCATCCGGTCCTGGTGTTCGACCAGGCGCCGCCAGATCTCGTCCAGGCCGCGGTTCTCGCGGGCGCTGCAGGTCAGGACGGGCACGGAACGGGCGCGCTCGTCGCTGCGCAGCAGGCGCAGGGCGCCCGCGAGCTCGCGGGCGGCCTTGCGCGCCTCCATCTCGTGCGGCCCGTCCGCCTTGTTGACGGCGATGACGTCGGCCAGTTCCAGGACGCCCTTCTTGATGCCCTGGAGCTGGTCGCCGGTGCGGGCCAGGGTGAGGAACAGGAACGAGTCGACCATGTCGGCGACGGTCGTCTCGGACTGCCCGACCCCGACCGTCTCCACGAGCACCACGTCGTACCCGGCCGCCTCCATCACCACCATCGCCTCGCGGGTGGCCTTGGCGACGCCGCCGAGGGTGCCCGCCGTGGGCGACGGGCGGATGAACGCCCGCGGGTCGGCGGCCAGCCGCTGCATCCGCGTCTTGTCGCCGAGGATGCTGCCGCCGGTCCGGGTGGACGACGGGTCGACGGCCAGCACGGCGACCCGGTGCCCGGCGGCGGTGAGGTTGGTGCCGAGGGCGTCGATGAACGTCGACTTGCCCACGCCCGGCACCCCGGTGACGCCGACCCGCCGGGCGCGGCCCGCGTGCGGGGTCAGCTCGACCAGCAGCCGCTGCGCCAGGTCGCGGTGGTCGGGCCGGGTCGACTCCACGAGCGTGATCGCGCGGGCGATCCACGCCCGGGAGCCCTCGCGCACGCCCTTGACGTACTCGTCCAGGTCGGGCAGGCCGCGCCGCCGGGCCGCGCGGTCCGGCCGCCCCGCGGCGCCGGGGGCGGCGACGGTGAGGTCGTCGTTCACGCCGCGGAGTGCCCCAGCCGTGCCGACAGGTCCTTGAGCAGGTCGACGGCGGCGTCGGCCAGCACGGTGCCCGGCGGGAAGATCGCCGAGGCGCCCGCCGCGCGCAGCGCGTCGAAGTCCTGCGGCGGGATGACCCCGCCCACGACGATCATGATGTCGTCGCGGCCGAGGGCGGCCAGCGCCTCCCGCAGCGCGGGCACCAGGGTGAGGTGCCCGGCGGCCAGCGAGCTGACCCCGACGATGTGCACGTCGGCCTCGACGGCCTGGCGGGCGACCTCCTCGGGGGTCTGGAACAGCGGACCCACGTCCACGTCGAAGCCCAGGTCGGCGAAGCCGGTGGCGATCACCTTCTGGCCGCGGTCGTGGCCGTCCTGGCCCATCTTGGCGACCAGGATGCGGGGCCGCCGCCCCTCGGCCGCGGCGAACGCGTCGGCCGCCTCGCGGGCCCGTTCGATGGCGCTGACCTCGCCCGCCTCCTCTCGGTACACGCCTGAAATGGTACGGATGGTGGCGGCGTGCCGGCCGAACGCCCGCTCCAGCGCCTCGGAGATCTCCCCCACGGTCGCCTTGGCGCGGGCCGCGTCCACGGCCAGGGCGAGCAGGTTCTGCTCCAGGCCGGGGCCGCGGTCGCCGCGCATCGCGGCCTCGGCGCCGCGGGTGAGCGCCGCCAGGGCGGCCTCCACGTCCTCGGCGGACCGCTCCTCGCGCAGCCGCCGCAGCTTGGCGATCTGCTGGGCCCGCACGGCGGCGTTGTCGACCTTCAGCACCTCGATGTGCTCGTCGGTGTCGGGCCGGTACTTGTTGACGCCGATGACCGGCTGCCGGCCGGAGTCGATCCGCGCCTGGGTGCGGGCGGCGGCCTCCTCGATGCGCAGCTTGGGCAGGCCCTCGTCGATCGCGCGCGCCATGCCCCCGGCCGCCTCGACCTCGCGGATGTGGCCCCAGGCGCGGCGGGCGAGGTCGTAGGTGAGGCGTTCGACGTAGGCGCTGCCGCCCCACGGGTCGATGGTGCGGGTGATGCCCGACTCCTGCTGCAGCAGCAGCTGGGTGTTGCGTGCGATGCGGGCGGAGAAGTCGGTGGGCAGCGCCAGGGCCTCGTCCAGGGCGTTGGTGTGCAGCGACTGGGTGTGGCCCTGCGTGGCGGCCATCGCCTCGATGCAGGTGCGCGCCACGTTGTTGAACACGTCCTGCGCCGTCAGCGACCAGCCGGAGGTCTGGCAGTGCGTGCGCAGGCTCAGCGACTTGGGGTTCTCGGGGCCGAAGTCCTTGACGAGCCGCGCCCACAGCAGCCGCGCGGCGCGCAGCTTGGCGACCTCCATGAAGAAGTTCATGCCGATCGCCCAGAAGAACGACAGGCGCGGCGCGAACGCGTCGATGTCCAGCCCGGCGTCCAGGCCGGCGCGGATGTACTCCACGCCGTCGGCGAGGGTGTAGGCCAGCTCCAGATCGGCCGTCGCCCCCGCCTCCTGGATGTGGTAGCCGGAGATCGAGATGGAGTTGAACTTCGGCATCCGCCGGGAGGTGTAGGCGAAGATGTCGGAGATGATCCGCATGGACGGCCCGGGCGGGTAGATGTAGGTGTTGCGGACCATGAACTCCTTGAGGACGTCGTTCTGGATGGTCCCGGCGAGCTGCTCGGGCTTCACCCCCTGCTCCTCGGCGGCGACGATGTAGAGCGCCATCACCGGCAGGACGGCGCCGTTCATGGTCATCGACACGCTCATCCGGTCGAGCGGGATCCCGTCGAACAGCCGGCGCATGTCGTAGATCGAGTCGATCGCGACGCCCGCCATGCCCACGTCGCCCTGCACGCGCGGGTGGTCGGAGTCGTAGCCGCGGTGGGTGGCCAGGTCGAACGCGACGGACAGGCCCTTCTGCCCGGCGGCCAGGTTGCGCCGGTAGAAGGCGTTGGACTCCTCGGCGGTGGAGAACCCCGCGTACTGGCGGATCGTCCACGGCTGGGTGACGTACATGGCGGGGTACGGTCCGCGCAGGTACGGGGCGACGCCGGGGTAGGTGTCGAGGAAGTCCACCCCGGTCAGGTCGTCGGCGGTGTAGAGGGGCCGGACGGCGATGCCCTCGGGCGTCTCCCAGGGCCGGGCGTCCGGGTCCTCGCCCGTCGCCTCGGCCGCCGCGGCGCGCCACCGTTTGGCGGCCTCGTCGGCGGGGACGGGGGCGCCGAGCTCGACCTCGGAGAAGTCGGGGATCATCAGTTCACTCCCAGATCGGCGAGGGTGGTCTCCAGGACGTCGACGGCGTCGCAGCCCGCGAAGATCCTGGCGTCCACCCCGTCATACGAACCCTTACCCGCGAGCCATACCTTCACCGCGCCCGCGTCCTTGAGCGTGCGGGCGGCGTCGGCGGCCTGCTCCTCGTAGAGCGCGTCGCTGGAGCACAGGCACGCCACGGTCGCGCCGCTGGCGGCGAACTCCTCGGGCGGCCCGGCGACGGTCTCGATCCCGCCCGCCTGGAAGAGGTTGGCGGCGAACGTCGCGCGCGCGGTGTGCACGGCGATCGGGCCCAGCGTCGCCAGGAAGACCTTGGGACGGGACCCGGTGCGCTCGGCGTGCGCGTCGCTGCGGTCGCGCAACGCCTCGAAATCCTGGGCGTACCGCACGACGGGCAGCCCTTTCCCGGACGTCTTCGGGGCGGGGGCGGGGGCGCGCTCGGGCGGTTCCTCGTCCAGGTTGGGGAACTCGCTGACGCCGGTGAGCGGCGCCTTGCGGCGGGCGATGTCCCTGCGGCGGCGCTCCCATGTGGCGGCCAGCCGCTCGGCCACCATGCGCGACTCCAGGGCGGCGGCCATCCCCCCGGCCTTCTCGATCCGGGTGAACCAGTCCCAGGCGGCCTGCGCCAGGTCCTCGGTGAGGCGTTCGACGTACCAGGAGCCGCCCGCCGGGTCGACCACCCGAGCCAGGCTCGCCTCTTCCAACAGGAGCGTCTGGGTGTTGCGGGCGATGCGCCGGGAGAAGTCGTCCGGCAGCCCCAGGCAGGCGTCGAACGGCTGGACGGTGACCGCGTCCGCTCCCCCGACTCCGGCCGCGAACGCCGCGACCGTGGTGCGCAGCATGTTCACCCACGGGTCGCGGCGGGTCATCATCGCCGAGGACGTCACCGCGTGCAGCCGGGCCACGGCCTCCTCGGCGCCGCACACCTGCGCGACCCGCGTCCACAGGCGGCGCGCGGCGCGCAGCTTGGCGATCGACATGAACTGGTCGGCGTTGACGGCCAGCCGGAACTCCAGCTGCTCGAACGCGGCGCCGACGTCGAGCCCCGCGTCGGTGAGGGCGCGCAGGTAGGCGACGGCGGTGGCGACCGCGGCGCCCAGCTCCTCGGCGTCGGCGCCGCCCGCGTCGTGGTAGACGGTGGCGTCGACGGTGATCGCCCGCAGCCGCGGGAAGTCGCGGACGCAGCGCGCCGCCAGCGCCGCCGCGGGCTCCAGCGGGACGGCCTCGCCGGTGCGGGCCGTCACTCCCAGCGGGTCGGCGCCCAGGTTGCCCAGCGCCTCACCGGCCTGGCCGCGTTCGGCGACGAGTTCGAGGAACGCGTCGGCGGCCCGCCCGGTCCGCGCCCGCGCGTCGAGGATTACGGGCGCCAGGTGCAGGTGGACGTCGCGGAGGACCTGCGGCAGCGCGTCGACGGGCAGCCCTTCGTCGCCCAGCGCCAGCCACACGGAGGTGACGCCGTTCTCCAGGTCGGCGAGGATCGCCTGCCGGGTCGTCTCGGGGTCGGGGTGGGCGTGCCGCTGCCGCACGTCCCATCCCGCCAGGCCCTCGCCCTCCGGCCGCACCGTCCGCACGCACGGCGCCAGCCCGGGGCGTCCGGGGACGGCGTCGTCCCTGGTGTAGAGAGGGGCGATCGGCACTCCGTCGTACGTCTCGCGGGTGAGCAAGCCCTCGATCTCACTCAGGGGCGTCTCGTCCGTGGCCGCGCCGGACTTGCGCAGCACCGTTCGGACCATCTCCCGCCACCGGTCCCGCTGGACCGGGGGGAAGACGGCGGCGAGTTCGAGCTCCTCAGGCGGCACCGTCATGCCTGGATCGTAAGCGAGACGCCCGATCACCGATTCGCGCGGGGCCGCCTCTGCGCACCTCCGGACGCCCGGAGCCGCCGCGCCCGCGGCGCCCCGCCGCCGAGGGGACCCCGGAACGCGGCCCGGGCGTGGCGTTGCTAGTGTTCAGCACCGTAGTCACGTCCCCTGTCCGAGGTTCGAGAGAGAAGAGACGCATGTCGAGTGGCAGCCACGCCGGACGGTTGAAGTCGTGGGTCGCGGTGGCCGTGATCCTCGCGGGTTTCGTCGTCGGCGGGGTCGCGATCACGATGGGGCCGAACTGGCCCCTGTTCCTCGCAGGCGCGGCCATCGTGGTGGTCGGCGGCATCATCGCCTTCGCCGTGGACATCATGAGCGACGTGATCGTCGACGAAGGCGGGCGCTGACCGTCCGCCGGCCGACGGGTACCGCCCCCGATGCGCCCGGCACGGGCAGTCGGGGGCGACTGCTTTTCCGGGTGATCTCCCCGCTCGCGGCCGTGCCCCGTCCGCCCAGCGACCATCAAGCGTGACCGCGGTCTTCGGCAAGAACGTCCCAAAGCAGTGTCCTGGACGTGAGCCGGACCGCCCCGCGGGGTGTCAATCCGCCCGCCGCCGCGTACCTTCGAGGTGACGCGGTGCCCTTCGGCACCCGCACGAGGTGGTGGGATGGCCCTCAGATTCGGCGTCGAAGAGGAGTACTTCGTCGTCGCCCCGGACTCCCGCAAGGTCGTCGCGCGCGGCGCCGCCGTGGTGCGGCGGGCGGCGGAGGAGCTGGGCGACCGCGTCTCCACCGAGATGATCGCCTGCCTGGCGGAGGCGAAGACCTCGCCGTGCGACGACCTGGCCAAGCTGGACGAGCAGATCCGCGACATGCGCGCGGTCATGGCCGCGGCCGCCGAGCGGGAGGGCGTGCGGCTGGCGGCGACCGGCACCCCCGTGCTGGGCGACGTGCTGCCGCCGCCGATCAGCGCGGGCGCCCGCTACGCCGACGGGCTGGCCACGTACCGGGCGCTGGACGACGAGCAGTGCATCTGCTCCTGCCACGTCCACGTGGAGATGCCCGACCGGGCGCACGCGGTGCAGGTCAGCAACCATCTGCGGCCGTGGCTGCCGACGCTGATGGCGATGGCGGCCAACTCTCCGTACTGGGCGGGCCGCGACACCGGGTACGCGTGCTGGCGGGTCATGGCCTGGTCGCGCTGGCCGGTGGCGGGTCCCCCGCCGTTCTTCGCGTCGCTGCAGCACTTCGAGGAGCTGGTCGGGACGCTGCTGGGCTGCGGCGCGCTCATGGACGTCGGCACGCTGTTCTGGGACGTGCGGCCGTCGTCGCACCTGCCGACCGTGGAGGTCCGGCTCGGCGACGTGGTGCCGACCACGGAGGAGGCGGTGCTGTTCGCCGCCCTCATCCGGGCACTGGTGCAGGTGTCGCTGACCGCGGTCGAGGAGGGCGCCGTCCCGCCCAACCCGCCGCAGGAGATCTTGCGCGCCGCGTACTGGCTGGCGGCGCGCGACGGGCTGTCCGGCGGCGGCATCGACGCGTTGACCGGACGGCCCGTCCCCCAGCGCCGCCTGGTGGAGGACCTGCTGGCGCACGTGCGGCCCGCACTGCGCGACAGCGGCGACCTGGACCGCGTCACCGCCGGTGTGCGGTCCCTGCTGGAGCACGGCACGGGCGCGGACCGCCAGCGGGCGGCCTACCGCCGGAGGGAGCGGATGTCCGACGTGGTCGACGCGGTGCTCCTCCAGCCGTCCCACCACCCCGTCGCCCCCTAGCTAGCGGCCGCGGTGCGGGCATCGTTCGGGGTGCCCGCTGTTCTGACGGTCGGTCGCGCTCGGGTGCGGCATCCTCCATGGGAGGCGGCGACCGCGTCTTCGCGGTGTGAGCCGAGGCCGCGGTCTTGGGGGGCGTTGCCTCAGAGCCGCTTCAAGGGCGGTGCTTCTCCCGCGGCGGCCCGGGGAAGGGGCGTCCAGGGATGCCGGGGCGCCGCTGCCAGGGCAGCGGGCCGGACGGCGGACGGTAGGCGACGCCCATGGCGTCCAGCCGCGCGTAGTGGGCCTGGTCCATGCGGCGCTGGAAGTCGTCGAAGTCGCGCTCGTCCGGAGGGGGCAGGTGGGACCAGGCCACTTCGGCGAACGCGGCGAGGCGGGGGAAGACCTGGTAGTCGACGCGCTGCTGCGAGTCGGCCGCCTCGGTCCACATGTTGGCCTGGGTGCCGATCACGCGCGCGGCGTGCTCGGTGCCCGCCAGTTCGGGCGGCACGGGTTCGAAGCGGTACACGTCGCGCAGCGTGCGGACCCAGCCGAACGGCACCGGCTCGTCGTCCCCGTCGGCCTGGCGGTGGTCGAGGTAGACGTGCTGCATGGGGCACATGACCACGTCGTGGCCCGCCCGGGCGGCGGCGATGCCGCCCGCGTACCCCCGCCAGGACGCCACGGCCGCGCCGTCGGCGAGGCCGCCTTCGAGGATCTCGTCCCAGCCGATGAGGCGCCGTCCCCGCTCGGTGAGCCAGCGGTCGAAGTGGCGGATGAACCAGGACTGCAGCTCCGCCTCGTCCCGCAGCCCTTCCGCGCGGATGCGGGCCTGCGCGGCCGCCGACGCCCGCCACTGGTCCTTGGGACACTCGTCGCCGCCGATGTGCACGAACCGGCCGGGGAAGACGTCCAGCACTTCGGTGAGGACGTCCTCGTAGAAGCGCAGGGTGTGGTCGGTGGGCGCGAGCACGTTGGGGCTGACGCCCCAGTCGGTCTTCACCTCCAGGCTCGCCGTGTCCACGACGTCGGCGTTGCCCAGCTCCGGGTAGGCGGCGATGGCGGCCTGCGAGTGCCCGGGGATGTCGATCTCGGGGACGACGGTGATGTGCCTGGCGGCGGCGTAGGCGACGATTTCGCGGAGGTCGTCCTGGGTGTAGAAGCCGCCGTGCGGCCGCTCGTCCCAGATCGGCGGGTCGCCCCACCCCAGTCCGGTGCGCCGCCGCCACGCCCCCACCTCGGTGAGCCTGGGCCACCGCTTGATCTCCACCCGCCAGCCCTGGTCGTCGGTCAGGTGCAGGTGCAGGACGTTCAGTTTGTGCGCGGCCATCAGGTCGAGGTAGCGCAGCACCCCGTCCTTGGGCATGAAGTGGCGCGCCACGTCCAGCAGCAGTCCGCGCCAGCCGAATCGCGGCTCGTCCTCGATCGTCAGGTACGGCAGGGTGGGGGGCTCCGGGCGGACCGGGGCGCGGCGGTACGCGTCCGGCCCCTGAAGCTGGCGGAGGGTCTGCCGCCCCCAGAAGACCCCGGCCTCGCCGCCGCCCGTGATGCTCACTCCGTCGGGACCGACCGTCAGCCGGTATCCCTCGGGCGGCAGCGCCGGATCGATCTCGACCCGCGGCTCGCCCTTCAGGGGCCCCGACCCGCCGGTCACCCGGAGGCGGCGCGGAGCCGGGACAAGATGGACATCCGTCACGAGATCATCATGCCCGCCGCTCTCGCCCGCGACCTACCCGGGCCGCGAGCCACCCGGTCGTCCGGCGGCATGCACTTGTGGGTGCGGCTGCCGGACGGTGCGAACGATCGGCGACGGCGGCCCGGCGGTTCCGCGGAGGCCGCCGTCCTCCGACGCCCAGCGGCCCTTCTCGGCGGTCGCGATCGGCGGTCTCATCTTTCGGCTCCTAGGCGCCTCGCCTGTGTTCCTCGCCTTCGTCACCGCTCCCAGAGCGGCATGCCAGACGTCAGCGACCATGCGCGGACCGCCGCTCGGCGACCTCGGTGCAGGGCGGGGGCGGGGCGACCGCTCGGAGCGGCGGGTCAGCGGACGAAGGCCAAGGCGGTTCCCGAAGCGATCACCGCGGTCATGACCATGATGATCACGGGGGTCGACAGGGAGCGCCCCCGGTGCGGCGGCTCGGCGCGCTGAACGGGCCGGCGGGCCGCCGGGGCCGGCGAGGGCGCCGGGCTTTCGGCCGCGGCGGGTGGAGCCTCTGGACGAGGCCGCCGCGGAGTCGCGGACGGTGCCGCGGGGGCGGGAGCGGGCGACGACTGCGGCTGCCTCGGGGTCGGCGGGGGCGCCGCCGCCGGTGGGCGTGTCGGGCCTGGTGGCGGCGGGGGCGGTGCGGGAGGAGGCGGCTCCGGCTGCTGCGGAACCACGGGCGGCCGCGGAGGCCGCGGCTTGGGCGGCTCTTCCGGCTCGGGTGCCTCGGGAGGCGGCGCGCAGGCCCACATGCCGATGCCGACCTGCACGCTCACCCCGCCCACCTGGACGCAGACACCGATCCCTGAGGGGTCGTCCTGCGGTCGCGCACGCCGGACGTGCGCCGCGACGGGGATGGAGACGACGGTCTCGGGCGGGCGCTGGGACGGCGGACGCCGCGCATGCGCCGTGTCCACACGGCGGCCTGGGTCACCGGCGTGCTCCGCGCGGGCGTCGGCGGCGGACGACAGGGCCGCGAGCGTCCCGGCCAGCAGGATCGCGACGGCGCGCACGGTCAGCCGCCTCCCTGGATGCGGTCAAGCTCGGGCAGCAGATCGGTGTACGCGTCGGGGGGCACCGCCAGGCCGCCAGCGAAGGCGTGCTGGATGTCGAACGCCAGGTAGACCCCGAAGCCCAGCAGCGCGGCCATCAGGGCCAGCGGCACGATCGTCATGCCGCGCGGACGGGCGCCGGCGAGGAAGGGGAAGAGCAGGACGGCGAGGCCGGTGCCCGCCGTGGCGATCAGCAGGCCCGGCGGCGGCGCGGCCTTGGCGTCCATCGCGCGCTGGCGGCGGGCGGCGGCGATCTCCTCGAGGCGGTCGGCCAGGGCGTCGCGGTCGTCCTTCGCCTCCTCGTCGGCGGCGGGCAGCGCCGCCACCTGGCGCCGCAGGGCTTCCAGGCGCCGCCAGCCGTCCGGGCTGAGCCGTCCGTCGGCCATCATCCGCCACTCGGGGCCGCGGACCAGGTCGACGTATTCGCGCAGTCCGGCCTGGATCCGCGCGGCGTCCGGGGCGGGCAGCCGGGTGGAGGCCCAGAAGGCCTCCGCGACCGCCTGGCTCTCGACGTAGGTGTTGGCGCGCGCCGCGTCGCTGGTCGTCCAGGGCACGACGACGGCCATGGCGAACGCCAGCAGGAACAGCGCCGACAGCATGGCGCCGGTGTGCCCTCCGGTGGCGCCGTCGGGGGAGTCGTCGTCGGTGGCCCGTTCCGCCTTCCGGAACAACAAAGCCGCGATCATCACCACGCCGATCGCGCAGGCCGCGGCCGCGCCGTAGAAGAGCATCCCCGTCTCCCGAGATCCGTCCCCGAGCCGACTGGTCCATGACCTTGGGCGACCTTCCTATCACTCTCGGTGCGACGCCGATGAGACGTGAGAGCGCCGGTAATGACTGGCGCGTCGGAAAGTGATTTCTCTGCCTTGAGTGACAGCAGACCATGGTCGCCCCTCGGCCAGACGGCGCCGCGAGCCGGATCGAACGGTCCCCCCAAGCCGACGAAACACGCCGCGACCAGCACGAATGGATCGTCCGCAAACGGGTAGCGGGAGCGTCCGAGACGAGCGCGAACCGGGAGCGCATCATGATCAGCGGAGAAGAGGCGCGCGCGGCCGCCGAGGCCGGCACCGCCGACAAGGCGCCCGCACAGAAGAAGACCACCGCACCCCCGACCGCCGCTCCGGAGCCCACGCTGATGGCGGGCTCACCCGGCGAGCCGCGGGGGCAGCGTCCAGAAGAGTTCAATCCGGACGACTTCGAATGAGCCGCCCCGCGGGGGCGGGGGGCCGCGACGCCCGCACCCTGGGCGGCGTCACCGTCAGTTGATCTTTGTCCACAAACGGTGATTTGTCACGACTGAATCCTGACAAGGGTAGGGAAAAATTGTAAGGATCGCGTCACTTCACGCGGCTGACCTGCGGCGATATGGTCGAAGTCCCTCTCCTCACCCAGGGGTTTCGGCCCTTTCGCCCCCGGCCGTGACCCTGCGGCGATCCACGATGAGGGGACCGAGGCCGCCGGGCCCTAGGGGAAAGCCACTCCCCTTGCACCGCCCCGGGCCCGGCCGCCTCTCCCCAGAGAGATGGCGTTTGGTGCCGAACGGGGGCGCAGGCATGAACGACGTCCACGGCGGCGGCCCGTCGCCGCCCGGGGACTCGCACGTGTTCCGGCTTCACGTGATGCTGAGCACGCTGCCCACGCCCGGCGGGACGGTGCCGCTGGCGCTGCTCGACGATCCCGATCGCACGCCCGTCCCGGACGCGCACGGCGGCGAGCCGACCAGCGCCCTGCTCGCCGCGTGCCTGCGGGGCGGTCTCGGCCTGGCCACAGACGCCCCCGACCTGCATGTGCCGCTCGCTCCGGGCTGGGCGGCGACGCTCGACCGCGACGGCGCCTTCACCGTCCGATCGCCGCTCGACCGGCCGGATCGCCCGTTCTGCCGCGTCGAGGGCGTCGGTGCGCCGCCCGGCTGGGCCGAGCGCGCCGCCGCGCTGGGGTACGTCCTGGTGTTCGCCGGGAGGGTCGGCGTCGCCGACGCCCCCGGCGACCTCCAGGACCGGCTGCACGGCGCCGCCGCCGAGGGCATGCTCGCGGCGGGCATCGTGCCGTTCCGTCCCGCCTCCTGACCTTCAGGGGCGCCGCTCACTGGCCCCCGGAGGCCAGCAACCGCTCGAACGGCACCGGATGCGCGTACGGGTCCGCGTCCGCTGCGTCGCGGCGGGCCGCCGCGGGGGCGCGGGCGGCGACCAGCGAGGCGAGCTCGGCCCCCGCCCGGGCGACGCGCTCGGAGAGCCCGTCCACGCCGCCGGACCGTCCGGAGCCCCAGTCCTCCGCGGCCGCGTAGACGGCCGTCGGCGCGACCACGGCCCGCATGTAGGCGAACATCGGGCGGACGGCGTGCTCCAACACCAGGGAGTGGCGCGCCGTGCCGCCGGTGGCCCCGATCAGCACCGGCATGCCGTCCAGGGAGCCGCGCTCCAGCACGTCGAAGAACGTCTTGAACAGGCCGCTGTAGGAGGCGTTGAAGACGGGCGTGACGGCCACCAGTCCGTCGGCGCCGACCACCGTATCGACGGCGTCGCGCAGCGCCCCCGCGGTGAACCCGGTCAGCATGGCGTCCACCATCTGGTGCGCGTGGTCGCGCAGGTCCACCGCGACGGCCTCGGCCTCGACGCCGCGGCCCCGCAGCGCGTCGACGGCGGCGGACGCCAGCCGGTCCGCCAGCAGCCGGGTCGACGAGGGCTGCCCCAGCCCGGCCGACACGACCGCGATCGTCCTCCCGTCGGCGGTCTCCCCTTCCACGTCCTTCGCTTCCGAGGTCATCGCGCGGCCTCGCCTTCCTCCGCCTTGGCGCGGGCGGCGGCGACGAGGGCCGCGTGCGTGGGCGCCTCGGGGACGTGCGCGGGGCGCAGCGCGGCGAACTCCTTGCGCAGCACCGGGATGACCTCCTCACCCAGGATGTCCATCTGCTCCAGGACGGTCTTGAGGGGCAGGCCCGCGTGGTCCATGAGGAACAGCTGCCGCTGATAGTCGCCGAAGTGCTCGCGGAACTGCAGCGTCCGGTCGATCACCTGCTGCGGGCTGCCGACGGTGAGCGGCGTCTGGGCCATGAACTCCTCCAGCGACGGCCCGTGCCCGTACACGGGGGCGTTGTCGAAGTACGGCCGGAACTCCCGTATCGCGTCCTGGGAGTTCTTGCGCATGAACACCTGGCCGCCCAGGCCGACGATCGCCTGGTCGGCGCTGCCGTGCCCGTAGTACTCGTAGCGCTCCCGGTACAAGCCGATCAGGCGCTGGAAGTGCTCCTTGGGCCAAAAGATGTTGTTGGCGAAGAATCCGTCGCCGTAGTACGCGGCCTGCTCGGCGATCTCCGGGCTGCGGATGGACCCGTGCCAGACGAACGGCGGGACCCCGTCCAGCGGCCGCGGCGTCGAGGTGAACCCCTGCAGCGGGGTGCGGAACCGGCCCTCCCAGTCGACCACGTCCTCGCGCCACAGCCGGCGCAGCAGGTGGTAGTTCTCGATCGCCAGCGGGATGCCGTCCCGGATGTCCTTGCCGAACCACGGGTACACCGGGGCGGTGTTGCCGCGGCCGAGCATCAGGTCGACGCGGCCGTCGGCCAGGTGCTGCAGCATGGCGTAGTCTTCGGCGATCTTCACCGGGTCGTTGGTGGTGATCAGCGTGGTGGCGGTCGACAGGATGAGCCGCTCGGTGCGCGCCGCGATGTAGCCCAGCATCGTGGTCGGGGACGAGGGCACGAACGGCGGATTGTGGTGCTCGCCGGTGGCGAACACGTCCAGCCCGATCTCCTCGGCCTTCAGCGCGATCGTCACCATCGCCTTGATCCGCTCGCGCTCGGTCGGCGTCCGGCCGGTGGTGGGGTCGGGGGTGACGTCGCCGACGCTGAAGATCCCGAACTGCATGACCCGACCTCTCCCAATTTTGTAGAAGTTTCAACTATTCTACCGGACCGCTTCCGCGTCCCGACTTTCCATGATCTTCTCCATGATCTCCGCCTCCGGGATGAACCTGGAGGCGCGCCGGCGCGTACCACGAGGCGAACGGTACGGCGACCGACCGGGGATGTCGCCGCCACGCTGGAAGGGGGTGGCCGGGTGGACCTGCCGGACCTCGGCCGTCCACCCGGCCCGTCGCCCTCTCCGACCGCGTCCGAGGGCCGGCGGGCCGAGCGTCGCGCCCGCCCTTCCGAGACGTAGGCGCCGGCTCAGGCCCCCCTGTGAGGCACTTCCGGGAGGGAGCGCGCCGACCGTCCGCATATCGGCGGAGCCATGCATGCGAGGCGCCACTAGGGTCGCCGCATGGTCACCTTTGTTGATCCTCCGCCTGAACCGGACCCGACGCTGACCGATCCCCGCGTCCTGCTCGAGGGCTATCTCGACTACTACCGGGACGCGGTGCTGCGAAAACTCGACGGGCTTTCGGACGAGCAGCTGCGCACCGCGTTCCTGCCGTCCGGCTGGACCCCGCTGGAGCTGCTCAAGCACTTGGCGTTCGTGGAGACGCGCTGGCTGCGCTGGGGGTTCGCGGCCGAGCCCGTCCCGGAGCCGTGGGGCGACCGTTCGCCCGCCGCCCCGGGCCCCGAGGGCCGCTGGCATGTCGCCGACGATGAGAGCGTCGACGACGTACGAGCGCTGTTCCTGGACGCCTGCGAGCGCTCCCGCCGCATCGTGGCGGAAGCTCGACTGGACGACGTCGCGCGCACGGGCGGGCGCTTCGACGGCTCGCAGCCGCCGCCCTCGCTGATCTGGATCCTGTTCCACCTGCTGCAGGAGTACGCGCGGCACGTCGGCCATCTGGACGTGGTGCGCGAGCTGGCCGACGGGGTCGTCGGCAAATGACGCTCCCGGGGGCCGCCGGGCGCCGCCCCTCAGGGGAGCGGCCGCCGCTCCTGGATGACCGGGCGGCCCCTCGGGGGCGGGCGCCGCCGAAGGCGGGCTCAGGCGTCCTCGAGGACTGCCTGGATCTCCAACCCGACGGCGATGGAGTCGCCGAGGACGACCTTGTCGCCCTGCAGCGGGATGTTGAACTCGATGCCGAAGTCGCTGCGGCTGATCGAGGTGGTGGCGGTGAACCCGGCGCGGGTGCCGCCCCAGGGGTCGGTGGACACGCCGTGGTACTCGGTCAGCAGCCGGACCGGCCGGGTGACGCCCTTGATGGTCAGGTCGCCGTCGACGTGGTAGCGCGGCACGCGGGCGCGCCGCCCGATGAGGGCGCGCTCGGCGTGGGTGCTGACGAACGTCATCGACGGGAACCTCGCGACGTCGAGGATGTCGGCCGAGCGCACGTGCGCGTCGCGCTCGGCGTTGCGGGTGTCCACGGACGCCATGGCGATCTCGGCGGCGGCGGTCGAGGCGAGCGGGTCCTCGCGGACCAGGATCTCGCCCGTGAACTCGGTGAAGCTGCCGCGCACCGTGGTCATGAGATGCCGGACCGCGAAGGTCACCTCCGAGTGCGCCGGATCGATGGTCCACCGCCCGGCGACCAGATCCGGCATTCCCGTCTCCGAAACCACAAACTCCCCCAGAAGTCAACAGTCGGGTCGGAGGTGGTGAATCTACCGCAAACGCCACGCGGTCGCCCCATCGCGGTCCGCGAACCCCCCGCGAATCCCCCTGCTCAGACGCCTGCGCGCCGCGACGGGCGGCGCCGCGGTGGCCGTCCGCCGAACGCGGGAATGACCTGCTCGTGATCGGCGAACACGTGCTGGTCGGCTTCGCCCCGGACGCCGGCGGCCGCGAGGCCCTCGCCCTGGCCCGCGCGGTCGTGGCGCGCACCGGCGGGCGCCTGACCGTGGCCGCCGTCCACCCGCCGGACCGCCCCGCCGCCGCGGGCGAGGCCCAGGCGTCCCTGAGGCAGGCCGCCGCGCTGCTGGACGACCAGCCCGCCGAGTTCGCCGCCCACGAGAGCCGCGGCGTCGGGCGAGGGCTGTCGGTCCTGGCCAGCAGGGCGGGCGCCGACCTCATCGTCATCGGCTCCCGCGCCGGTGGCGCCCGCGGCCGCATCGCGATCGGCAGCACCGGCGACCACCTGCTGCACTCGGCCACGGAGGCGGTGATGCTCGCTCCCGCCGGCTACGAGCGCCGCGAGGACCTCGACCGCATCACCGTCGCCTACGTCCGCCGCCCCCAGTGCGACGAGGCCGTGCAGCGCGCCGCGCAGGCCGCCGCCGCCCTCGGCGTCGCGCTCCGGCTGCTCACCCTCGCCGTCGGCGACGACCAGACCGAACGGCTGCGCGACGACCTGGCCCTCGCGGTGCGGCTGGCCCACGACTCCGCCGCCCTGGACGCCGAGGCGGTCGAGACCGAGCTGGGCGAGGGCGACGACATCGAGGACGCCCTGCACTCCGTCGACTGGAGCGGCACCGAACTCCTGGTCTGCGCCAGCAGCGAGGACGCCGCCGCCCACCGCGTGTTCCTCGGCGAGAACGCGCTGAAGATGCTGCGGGCCGCGCCGTGCCCCGTCGCGGTCCTCCCCCGGGGGTACACGTGACCTGACGGCCGACCCTCACGCCGCCCGATCATGAACCATTAGTCCGCTTCACCCCTTTTTTCCTGGTTTCACTTGCCCCTCGCTTTTACCTTCGCTACATTCCTCCGAGACCAGAACGTGACCTTGACATCCGAGGTGACGTGTCGACCGGGCGGGGCGCGTGCGCCCTGACCCGTCAGCCGACCAGGCCGGCGGCACAGGGAGCGTCATGGACCCCGTGGGCGAGAAGCTGCTCGAGATCGCGAAGGACGAGCTCGGATACGCCGAGAAGGGCGGCGGCTACACCAAGTACGGCGACTGGTACGCCCAGAACATCGAGGACGGCGACCCCTACTTCGCGACCGCGCCGTGGTGCGACATGTTCCTGGCCTGGGCCGCCGACAAGGCCGGGGTCGCCGACCAGGCGGGCCGGTTCGCCTCCACCGTCGAGCACGCCGAGTGGTTCAAGAAGCACGGCGCCTGGGGCACCGCCCCCGAACCGGGCGCCCTGGTCTTCTTCGACTGGAGCGGCTCGGGCGACATCGACCGGATCGACCATGTGGGCCTGGTGGAGAAGGTCGACGGCGACACCCTGCACACGATCGAGGCCAACGCCGACGGCTACAAGCTCATGCGCAAGACCCGCGATATGGACACCGTCGTCGGTTTCGGCTTCCCCGGCAAGGTCAAGGCCGAGAAGAAGTACACCCCCAAGCACGCCGCTCCCCCGCCGTCCCTCGGACAGCTCACCGACTCCCCCGCCGCACCCCGGACGGAGACGCGCAAGCACGACCTCTTCGGCCTCGATCAGCACCTCGTGGCCCAGGACACGGTGCTGGGCGGCATTCTGGCCTTCGCCCTGTGCGGAACGCTCGCCCTGGCCGCCGGACGCGCCGTGGCCGCCAAGGCCCCCTCGTCGTCTCCCGTGCGCTTCCGCAAGCGCGGCAAGCACCACCGCTCCGCGGCCCCCGTCGCCCTGCCCCCGGACATCACCCCGGCGGACCTGGACGCCGCGGACGCGGGCACCGTCGTCATGCCCGCCCTGTCGGCCGCGGCCGCCCAGGAGGCCGAGGACCGCGAGTTCTGGGGCCGCATCGCCCACCTGCGAGAGGACGAGGAGCTCGCGTTCTGGAGCTCCCTGCACCACGAGGTGTCCCGCGCCGACGATTACGCAAGCGCCCGCAGTTTCCGCTAAAGTAATCACTGCGCGCCGGGGGAAACCCGGAAAGCACGCGGACGTGGCTCAGTTGGTAGAGCATCACCTTGCCAAGGTGAGGGTCGCGGGTTCGAATCCCGTCGTCCGCTCTGAGAGGCCCTGTATACGGCCGGGCCGTCTCCCCGGTGGAGTGGCCGAGAGGCGAGGCAACGGCCTGCAAAGCCGTGTACACGGGTTCGAATCCCGTCTCCACCTCAACCGCGTGTCGAGGTCGGCGCGGGCTCGGGCGATTAGCTCAGTGGGAGAGCGCTACCTTGACACGGTAGAGGTCACTGGTTCGATCCCAGTATCGCCCACCATGCGGTGCTCCGGGCGGAGATTCCTCGCCCGCCTCCTGTGATCTAAGCGACGATCTTCCCGACGGATCCAGCGGCTGGCCGTTCGCGTCAGCGATTCGCCGATTCCCCTCACTTCCGCGAGGTCGACGGTCCAGATCTGCAGGCACCGGGCCCGCGAGCGCCATGGCCACGAGATCGGGATCGGCCCGCCCGCCAGTGAGCGCGATCACAGTGCCGCCGGCCCGCCGAGCGCATGGACGACAGCGGTCAGCAGACCGTTCGCGATCGGCCGTTCCCCGTGCACGGCGGCCGGGTCACTGGAGGCTCGAGGACCCGCTTCCAGAGCGGGCAATGAGCGGTCGGTCACCGTCCCTGTCCCCGTGGTCCCCTGTCCCCGTCGTCCTCGGCGAGGGCGGCGGCCTGCTCCAGGCCGAGGTCCCGGCCACGCGCCGACAGCTCGGCGAACGCTTCGTCGCCGAGCGCGTCACGGCAGCGGGCCGAGACGCGGTCGACGTCCCCGCGTTCGGCAGGCGGCAGCGGTGCGCCCGCGGCCTCACGGGCGGCGGCGGCCGCGCCGAGCAGCCGCGCCGCGCGCTCGTGCCGTCCGACGAGCGACAGCGCTCCCGCGACGCCCTCCAGCGCCAAAGCGACCGCGCGCGGATCATCCGTCGCGCGCGCCGCCTCCAGCCCCTCCCGATGCAGGGCCAGGGCGGCGGCGCCGTCGCCGCGCTGCTCGGCGACGAACCCGAGCTCGGCCAAGATCAGCGCCTCGCCGTGTCCGCCGCTCAGCCGCCTGCACCACTCCAGCCACCGGCGCAGGTGCCGCTCGGCCGCGTCCAGCCGTCCCTCGCGCCGCGCGCCCAACGCCAGCCCCACCTCGGCGAACTGCTCGCCGTACGTGTACCCGTGCTCGGCGGCCAGCCGCATCGCCCGCTCGTGCAACTCCCGCGCCTCGGCGTACCTGCCCAACAACAATGCGATACGCCCGAGGCCCGACATGGAGGCGGACGCCTCGGTCCACAGACCGAGCGTCTCGGCGATCCGCAGCCCCTCGCGGTGCAGGCGGGACGCCGCCTCGTAGTCGCCGCGCACCTCGGCGAGCACCGCCAACGTCCCTGTGGCCTTGAGCCGTCCCCAGCCGTCGCCCATCTCACGGAACAGGGCGGCGCTCTCCTCCCCGTACCGGCGGGCCGTGTCGAGATCACCGCGCAGTCTCAGGGGCGCGGCCAGCGCGGCGAGGGCGGCCGCGGTGCCCCAGCGGTCGGCGAGCGCGCGGAACTCCGCCAGCGCCCGGTCGAGCCGCCGCACGCTGCCGTCCGGGTCGCCGTACCCGATGCTCACGAACCCGAGGAACCACCGCGCGGCGGCCCGGGCGCGCGGGTCGTCGATCCGGTCGGCCAGTTCGTCGAAGAGGTCGACCGGCTGGACGGGGTCCCCGGCGCACAGGGCGAACCCCGCGTGCCAGGCCGCGGCGCGAGTGCGTTCGGGCCCGGCGCCGTCGTCCGGAACCGCCAGCGCGGCGGCGAACGCCTTCTCGGCCTCGCCGAGCCTCCCGCGCAGGTACCAGTACCAGGCCAGGGCGTTCGCCAGGCGGAGAGCGGGCTCGGCGGCGCCCCGCTTGACGGCGGTGTCCAGGGCGGTGTGCAGGTTGGCCGCCTCGGCGTCGAGCAGTTCCAGCCAGCGCCGCTGATCCGGGCCGCGCAGGTGCGCTTCGGCCCGTTCGGCGAACCTCACCTGGTGACGGAGGTGCCGGTCCTTCACGGCGGCCTCTTCGCCCGACTCGCGCAACCATTCGGCGCAGTACGCGGCCAGCGACTCGGGCAGCCGGTAGCGGCGCGCGCCGGCCGTGTCGGTCGCCGCCACCAGGCACCGGTCGACCAGCCGGGCGACCAAGTCGAGGACGTCGGTCCGGTCGACGCCGTCCCCGGAGCACACCTCTTCCGCGGACTCCAGGGTGAAGCCGCCGCTGAAGACCGCCAGCCTGCGCAGCACCGCGCGCTCCTGGCCGTTCAGCAGGTCCCGGCTCCAGTCGAACGCGGCGCGCAGCGTGCGCTGCCGGGCGGGCGCGTCGCGGCGGCCCGCCGTGAGCACCGCGAACCGATCCTCCAGACGGGCGGCCAGCTCGTGCACGCCGAGCGCGCGCACCCGCGTGGCGGCCAGTTCCAGCGCCAGCGGCAGGCCGTCCAGGCTGCGGCAGATCGCGGTGACCGCCGCAACGTTGGTCTCGTCGAGGGTGAAGTCGGGGGCGGCGGCGGTGGCGCGTTCCACGAGCAGGGCCACCGCCGTGGCCCGGAGGGCCTCGGCGGGATCGGCGGCCGCGCGGTCCGGCAGGGTCAGCGGCGGCACGGTCCACAGCCGTTCGCCCGCGATGCCCAAGGGTTCCCGGCTGGTCGCCAGCACCCGCACCCCTGGCGCGGCCTTGAGCAGCGTGTCGACCAGCCGCGCGGCGTGGCCGATGACGTGCTCGCAGTTGTCGAGCACGAGCAGCAGCCGCCGGGTGCGCAGCGCGTCCGCGAGCCGCCGGGCCGGCGACGACGGCCGACCGGCGGCGATGATCTCGTCCCGCACGCCGAGCGCGGTGGCCACGACGTCGACGACCGAGCGGCGGGCCCGCTCCCCTGCCCCGTCGTCGTTCTCCGGCTCCATCGGGGCCAGCTCGGCGAGCCACACCCCGTCGGGGTAGTCGTCCCGCCCGGTCGCGGCCGCCCGCTCGGCCACCGCCAGCGCGAGCCGGGTCTTGCCGACGCCCGCCATCCCGTTCAGCGTGACCAGGCGCCCCTCCTTCAGCAGGGCGGACACCCGTTCGATGGCGGCGTCCCTGCCGACCAGCGAGCTCACTGGGGACGGCAGGTTGGTCAGCGGCCGCGCGGCGGCGGTCGTCCGGCCCTGTGGGCGGGGCTGCGTCGGGTGGTCCTCCAGGATCGACTGCCGCAAGGCCGCCAGCTCGGCGCTCGGCTCCAGGCCGAGTTCTTCGGCCAGCCGCAGGCGCAGCCGGTCGTAGACGGCGAGCGCCTCGCCGCGCCTGCCGACCCCGTACAGGGCGCGCATGTGCGCCGCGTGCAGCCGTTCCCGCAGCGGATGCCGTTCGAGCAGGCCGGCCAGTTCGCCCACCAGCGGGCCGTGCTCGCCGAGCGCCAGCATCGCCTCGGCGCGGTCCTCCACGGCGGTCAGCCGCGCCTCCTCCAGCCGGGTGATGACGGGGCGGGCGAAGTCGGCGTCGGCCAGGTCGGCCAGCACCGGTCCCCGCCACAGGGCGAGCGCGTCGCGAAGCAGGGCCAGCCGGGCCTGCGGGGCGTCGGCCCGGCGGGCCTCGCCCAAGAGCCGCTCGAAGCGCCGCGCGTCCACGTCGTCGGCGGCCACGTCCAGCGCGTAGCCGGGCGGCCGGGAGGCCACGAGCGAGCCCGCGCCCGCCTCCCCGTGTTCGAGCGCGCGGCGCAGCTGCCACACGGTCGTGTGCAAGGCCCGAGCGGGGTTGCGGGGCGGCGCGTCGCCCCACAGGTCTTCAATGAGCCGGTCGGCGGAGACCGGAGCGCCCTCGTGCGCCAGCAGGTCGGCCAGCAGCAGGCGCACCTTGCGCCCCGGCACCGTGACCGGGCGGTCGCCCGCCGTCCACACGGCCAGGGCCCCCAGGATGCCGAAGCGCACACGGTCAACGATATCGGCGCCCGATCGCTCCGCGGCGTCGCGCTCTCATGACGGGTGGAGGGTTTGAGAGCCCGTTCTGACCGGTTCGAGAGACCGCCCGCCGACCCTGGGAGCCGACACGTCCTTGTTCTGATCGGCAACGTGACAGGAGAGGAGAGGGTGCACGCGACCTCGGAGCAGCGCGCCCCGGTGACCGTGATCGGCCTCGGCTCGATGGGCACGGCGCTGGCCCGGGCGTTCCTCAGGGCCGGCCATCCGACCACGGTGTGGAACCGCACCCCGGAGAAGGCGGACGGGCTGGTGGCGGAGGGCGCGGTCCGAGCGGCGACCGTGGCCGAGGCCGCCTCCGCCGCCGAGCTGATCGTGATCTGCGTGCTCGACCACCGTGCGGTCCGCGCGATCCTGGACGCGGCGGGCGACGCCCTGGCGGGGCGGGTGGTCGTCAACCTGACGTCCAGCACTCCGGAGGAGGCGCGGCAGGCCGCGGCACGGGCCGCGGAGCGGGGCGTCCGCTACCTCGACGGCGCGATCATGGCGGTGCCGACGATGATCGGAAGCGAGCGGGCGCTCATCTTCTACGGCGGCCCGGAGGAGGTCTACCGCAGGCTCGAGCCGACGCTCGCCGCTGTCGCGGGCGCCGGTGCCTACCTGGGCGAGGACGTCGGCCGGCCCTCGCTGTTC
>PVNI01000023.1 GCA_003001795.1 Actinomadura viridilutea
TGTCGGCGCCTCCCAAGGAGGAGGTCAAGGTCGGCATCTCCATCCTGGAGTCCCTCGGCCTGCGGCAGCGCGGCCTGGAGATCGTGTCCTGCCCGGCGTGCGGACGCGCCCAGGTGGACGTCTACAAGCTGGCCGACCGGGTGAGCGCGGCGTTGGAAGGCTTTCCGGTGCCGTTGCGGGTCGCCGTGATGGGCTGCGTCGTCAACGGCCCCGGCGAGGCCCGGGAGGCCGACCTGGGGGTGTCGTCGGGCAACGGCAAGGGCCAGATCTTCGTCAAAGGCGAGGTCGTCAAGACCGTCCCCGAGTCCCAGATCGTGGAGGCCCTCGTCGAGGAGGCCATGCGCATCGCCGAGGAGCAGGGCGTCGACGTCGACGGCATCGGCTCGTCGAGCGGGGACGACGAAGGGGACCGGCATGACGGGCCGTGACCGTTGGGACGCGGTGGTGCTGGGAGCCGGCCTGGGCGGAATGCTCGCGGCCGCGGCCCTGGCCCGGCACATGGACCGGGTGCTGATCGTCGAGCGGGACCGGCTCCCCGCCGGGGCCGAATGGCGGCGCGGCGTTCCCCAGGCCCGGCACGCGCACAACCTGATGACGGCCGGGCACACGGCGATGGACCGGCTGCTTCCCGGCCTGCGGCGGGACCTGGAGGCGGCGGGCATGGTCAAGGTCGGGATGCCCCGCGACATGCTGCTGCTGACCGCGGGCGGCTGGATGCCCCGGTTCCCGACGCCGCTGTTCATGATGACCGGCTCCCGCGCTCTCATCGATCAGGTGGTGCGCGACCGGTTGCGCGCCGATCCCCGAATCCGGTTCCTGGAGCAGACCGAGGCGGTGGGGCTCGTCACCGAAGGACCCGACGCCACGGTGGTGCGGGGGGTGCGCGTACGCGGCAGCGGCACGCGGGACGGCGTGCGGGAGCTGTCGGCGGACTTCGTCGTCGACGCCACCGGACGCACCTCCCGAGCGCCGGAATGGCTGCGGGCGTTGGGCTGCCAGCCTCCGCCGGAGAGCGTCGTGGACGCGAAGGTCGCCTACGCGACCTGCGTGTTCGACCCGCCGCCGGGCCATGAGGCCGACTGGAAATGCATCCTGCTGCAGTCGACCCCGCAGGCGCCGCGCCAGGGCATCCTCAACCCGATCGAAGAGGGCCGGTGGATGGTCTCGCTCGCCGCCATGGGAGGACGGCGCCCGCCGCGCGACCACGAGGAGTTCCTGCGGTTCGCGGGCACACTGCGGTCCCACGTGCTCCACGACGTGCTGCGCCGGGCCCGCCCGGTGACCCCCGTGCACGGATCCGGACGCACCGAGAACCGCCGCCGGCACTACGAGCGGTTGCGCCGCTGGCCCGACCGGTTCCTGGTGCTCGGCGACGGCGCCGGGGCCCTCAACCCGTCCTACGGTCAGGGCATGTCGGTGGCGGCCTGCAGCGCGGTCGCCCTCGACGAGGCGCTCACCGCCGCGGGCGGCGACCCGGCGGGCATCGCCAGGCCGCTGCGCAAGAAGATCGCCAAATGCATCGACACGGCATGGGCGATCGCCGCCACGGGCGACCTCGCGTACCCGTGGGCGGTCAGCGAGGCCGATCTGACGACCCGGCTGGCGCTGCGCTACCTGTACCGGGTCGTCGACGTCTCCACCTGGAGCCCCGCCGCGGCCCGGGCGCTGTTGGACGTGAACCAGATGGTCGCCTCGGCGAAGGCGGTGTTCCGCCCCCGTGTGGTGGCCGCCGTGCTGCGCGGCCCGCGGCCCTCGCCCGAACAGCCGCCCACCCTCAGCGCCACCCCCTCCCTCGCCCACGCCGACAGTCACTGACCAGAAGGAGAAGGCATGCGGCCTCAGGACGACGTCACCACCGGGTCCGCTTCACTCGCCGAACCGCGGCCCTCTCCCGCGGCCGTCCCCGCCCCCAAGCCGGTCCGCTTCCCGGTCGGCCCCGTCGACGGGCCCGCGGACGCGTGGGAGGTCGCCGCGGACCTCTACCTGCCGGACTCGCCCGCGTCCACCGTGCAGGTGCTGCTGCCGGGCCTGACCTACGACCGGCGCTACTGGACGCTGCCGGAGCCGTACAACTACGCCCATCACCTGTGCCGGGCCGGGTACGCGGTCCTGGCCATGGACCGGATCGGAACCGGCGCCAGCACCCGGCCGCCGTCCGAGCAGGTCTGCACGGACAACCACGTCCACGTGCTGCACCAGATCGTCCAGGCGTTGCGCAAGGGCGAGCACACGGACGTCGCGTTCGACCGCGTCATCACCGTGGGCCACTCCTACGGCTCGGGCATCGCGATCGTGGAGGCCGCCCGCCACCAGGACGTGGACGGCGTCGTGGTCAGCGGAATGCTCCACGCCACCACCCCCCTCTACGAGAAGGTGCGCGCGTTCTTCCACCACGCCTCGGAGGACCCGATCCTGGCCCCCAAGGCGCCCCCCGGCGGCTGGCCGGAGTGGTACATGACGCAGCGGCCCGGATACCGCGCCCGCATGCTCGAACACGCCGACACGATCGATCCGGAGATCTCGGCGCACAACGAGCAGATCAAGGCCACCGCCACCCTCGGCGAGGGCGAGTCCCTGCCCATGACCTATGAGGCCGCCTATTCACGGGCGATCAAGGTGCCCGTGCTCGTCGTCGTAGGAGAGCACGACGCGCTCTTCGGCGGCGAGGGGGCGGGCTTCCCTCCCGAGACCGCCGCGGTCCACGCGTTCGAGGAGTCCTTCTACGCGCCGGAGGCGCGGCTGGAGACCCACGTCCTGCCGGGTGCGGGGCACTCGCTCAACCTGCACCGCAACGCGACCGACTGGTTCGAGATCGTCCGGAAATGGGCGGACCGGCTCTAGGTCCCTC
The DNA here is from genome assembly GCA_003001795.1 of Actinomadura viridilutea. GTDB lineage: Bacteria > Actinomycetota > Actinomycetes > Streptosporangiales > Streptosporangiaceae > Spirillospora > Spirillospora viridilutea. The sequence goes on from PVNI01000023.1 coordinate 2,849, forward strand.
CCCTATGCCCCGTCGGCTCGCTCCCTGCCGGCGGGGCCGGTGCGGGCGGGACGCTCCGCCAGCGCGTTCCGCCCCGCACACCTTGGTCGAGCAAGCCGATCTGGCAGAGGCGGTTTGAAGGACTCGGTCTTCTCCCTCACATGAGGGCGTTCACCTGTCCACGCCGCCCATGAGGGGGTCGAGACTGGCGACCGCGGCGATGACGTCGGCGACCTGGCCGCCCTCGCACATCGCCGGCAGCGCCTGAAGGTTGGTGAACGACGGGTCGCGGAAATGCGCCCGATAGGGACGGGTGCCGCCCTCGCTGACCAGGTGGACGCCCAGTTCGCCGCGCGGCGACTCCACCGCCGCGTACACCTGCCCGGCGGGCGCCTTGAACCCCTCGGTCACCAGCTTGAAGTGGTGGATGAGCGCCTCCATGGACGAGCCCATGATCTCCGCGATGTGCCGGGGCGAATTGCCCAGGCCGTCGGCGCCGAGGGCGAGCCGGGCAGGCCAGCCGATCTTCTTGTCCTCGATCATCACCGGGCCGCGCAGCGACGCCAGCCGCTCCACGCACTGCTCGACGATCCGCAGCGACTGCTCCATCTCCGCCATGCGGACCAGGTGCCGTCCGTAAGCGTCGCCGGTGTGCTGGACGGGCACCTCGAAGTCGTACGTCTCGTAACCGCAGTACGGCTGCGACTTGCGCAGGTCCCACGGCAGCCCCGCCGAACGCAGCACCGGCCCGGTCACGCCGAGCGTCACGCACCCGCGCAGGTCCAGGAACGCCACGTCCCGGGTGCGGGACACGAACACCGGGTTGGCGTTCAGCAGCTTGGCGAGCTTGGCGATGCCCTCGCGGATCTCGTCCACCACGCGGCGCACCCTGTCCAGCGCCCCGGGCGGCAGGTCCTGCACCACGCCGCCCGGCCGGATGTACCCGTGGTTCATCCGCACGCCGGTGATCAGCTCGAAGGTCTCCAGGACGCGCTCGCGTTCGAGGAACCCGTTGGTCATCACGGTGCTGGCGCCGAGCTCCAGCCCGAACGTGGCGATCGCCACCAGGTGCGAGGAGATCCGGTTGAGCTCCATCATCATGACCCGGATGACCTGCGCCCGTTCGGGCACCCGGTCGGCGACGCCGAGCAGCCGCTCCACCGCCAGGCTGTAGGCCGCCTCGTTGAACAGCGGCGCCAGGTAGTCCATGCGGGTGCAGAACGCCACGCCCTGGGTCCAGGTGCGGAACTCCATGCTCTTCTCGATGCCGGTGTGCAGATAACCGACGTTCATCCGCACGTTCTCGACGGTCTCGCCGTCGAGGGTCAGCACCAGGCGCAGCACCCCGTGCGTGGAGGGATGCTGCGGCCCCATGTTGACGACCAGGCGGTCCGTGCCGGAGGCGACCGCGGACGCGGCGATGTCGTCCCAGTCGCCGACGTCCGCGGCGTAGTACTCGACGGGCGCCGCGCGTTCCTCGGTGCGGGTCACCGCGCCCCTCCCAGCGCCTCGGCCGGCGGGGTCCACGTGAGGGCGGCGGAGTCGCGCTCGGCGACCTGCCGCGCCCGCCGCTCCCCGAGCCGGGCCTGGCCGATCCGGTCATGGAGCTTGACGATGGCGTCCAGCAGCATCTCCGGCCGCGGCGGGCAGCCCGGCAGGTAGACGTCCACCGGGACGATGTGGTCCACGCCCTGCACCACGGCGTAGTTGTTGAACATCCCGCCGGACGAGGCGCACACGCCCATCGCGATCACCCATTTGGGGTCGGGCATCTGGTCGTAGATGCTCCTGATCACCGGCGCCATCTTCTGGCTCACCCGGCCCGCGACGACCAGCAGATCGGCTTGGCGCGGCGTGGCCGAAAAGCGCTCCATGCCGAAGCGCGCCAGGTCGTGCCGCGGATCCCCGGCGGCCATCATCTCGATGGCGCAGCAGGCCAGACCGAACGTGGCGGGCCACAGCGAACTCTTGCGCGCCCAGCCGGCGATCTTCTCGACGCTGCCGAGCAGAAAACCGCCGGGGAGCCGCTCCTCAATGCCCATGAAGGCTCCCTTGAGACTGTCGTCGGTCCGAAAGGACCGGGTGTGGCTGATGACGGCGTGCCGTTCGCGGCCTGGAGGAACGGCCGTCCGGCCCTCCAGGACGCTGTGACTGCTGATGGACAATCGCGGCCGCCCGACGGACACCGCGCCGGTCTCATCGCCGACCGGTCCGCCCGGTCGACCGGCTGCGGAACCTGCTGCCGCGCCTTCGACTGCTCCCCGACCGAGAGCCCGGTCGTTCGGCCCCCGGCGGGCGCCGCGTCGACGTCGAACGGCTGACGACCTGGCCGGCGCACCAGACGGCGTGGACCGAAAGGGGCGCGGCCCTGGCCGCCACCCGGTCCCAGTGCACTCAGACGATCAGGGCGTCGGCCCGTCGCCGCGTCGCGCTAGCGGCTTGACGTCATCACCGAGAATCCTCCCTGATCACCGCCCAGGCCATGACGACATACCTTTCCCAGAGAAAAGGAAGCACTCCCATACTGATGAACGACCGGGGGCAAATCAATGAGGAGGGCAATAGCAATTTCATGCCAGGGGCGCGTGATGACGGCCACAGGAAGCCGAAAACCGCAGGTCACAGGCACACGAGGCCGGTCACCTGATTCGCGTCGCGCCGTATCCGCACAACCATGGACCGGCTCCTGACATCGGCTGATAGCCGATTTTCCAAGGCGCCGAAGACATCTTGAGCACCGCCATCAGCGACAATGCGGAGTTCAATGCCCGGACGACGCGACCTCTCCATGACGGGCGGCGGCTTTGAGCCTGAGTCCGTCCCTGCGCCGCACTGGGCCTCCTCGGCGCGTTGATGTCCAAGTCCGGGCCGAATGCGTCTTCCCCATTGAGGACGAACAGCGCTGCGCCGACCTCGTCAAGGCGGCGCGGCCAATTAGGCGGTGTACGCAAGCCACCCCCGCCCCCGGCACCCTTCGGCACGGTGACCGCCCCGCCGCCTCCTCGACGTGCCGTACGGCGAAGCCGAGGGCACCTAACACTGCTCGCAATCAGTGGACACCTGAGCACCTGATGCGAGTCCCGAACAGCACCCCACCCGCCGCCCCTGTGAGGCAGTTGGACACCGCACCCCCCGCACTGGCCGATGAACCAGCGACGCTCCTCGTCTTCGAACTTCTACCGCGCCCCCAAGACCGGGCCGGCCCCCGACAGTGACGCCACGCCGGACAGGTCCGGGCGGACGTCTACGCCGCGTCGCGCGTGAGTACAGCAGCCAGGCGTTGATGACGGCGATGGAGGGTGACCTCGTAGCGGACGGCCGGACTCGTCGTAGCGGTGACCAGAGATCGGCACGCAAACTGCCGGAAGTTCGGCGGGCAGCACGGCGGCGGTCGCGCCGCAGCAGCGGTGCAGGGTGGAGAACCTGCCACAGCCCGCGCAGCAGGCACCGCGCTTCGTCACTGGCAACGCATGCCGTCAGGACGTCCGCGGACTCAACCGTGCTCTCATGATCGAGCCGATGGGCGCGAAATATTTCATGGCGCTCGTCCGGCCGCCGGGCGGCATACACGCACTAGCTGCTGATTCGCACCCCAAAGATTTCGAGGGACCGGGCCCCCTTGACGCACCGGCCCCTCTCATATTTACTCCGGCTACCGCCGCCCCCCTTGATCACCAATGGAGACGAGGACCGTCCGGTCCGGAAATGTTAGCGCTAACATCGCACGCCGACCGAAAGGAAGAGCCCATGTTGAGGATCGGTGCGGTGCTGGCATCGCTCCTGCTCTCGGTGCTCACGTTCGCCATGAATCCGCTGCCCGCCGAGGCCGCGACGGTGGATGTGAACACGTGGTACGTCCTGGTCAACCGCAGGAGCGGCAAGGCCCTGGACGTCTACAACCTGGCGACCGGCGACGGCGCCCGCATCACCCAGTGGACCAGGAACGACCAGTACCAGCAGCAGTGGCGGTTCGTCGCCTCAGGCGACGGCTACTACCGCATCATGTCGCGCCACTCCGGCAAGGTGCTGGACGTCCAAGGCTTCTCCACGGCGAACGGCGCCCCGATCGTCCAGTGGACGGATCTGAACGGCGCCAACCAGCAGTGGCGGCTGGCCGACAGCCCGAACGGCTACGTGCGGTTCATCTCGCGCCACAGCGGCAAGGCTCTCGAAGTGCAAGGCGGGTCCACCGAGAACAACGCGAACATCGTCCAGTACGACGACTGGGGCGGTGACAACCAGCAGTGGCAGCTGGTCCCTGTCGACCGCGTCGACTCGTCTCCGACGTGCGACCTCCCGTCGAAGTACCGCTGGACATCGACGGGCCCGCTGGCGCAGCCGAAGGCGGGATGGGTCTCGCTCAAGGACTTCACCGTCGCCCCCTACAACGGCAAGCACCTCGTCTACGCGACCACTCACGACACGGGCACCAGGTGGGGTTCGATGAACTTCAGCCCGTTCGGCGACTGGTCGGAGATGGCCTACGCCAGCCAGAACGCGATGACGAACGCCGCCGTCGCGCCCACGCTGTTCTACTTCGCGCCGAAGAACATCTGGGTGCTCGCCTACCAGTGGGGACGAACCGCCTTCTCCTACCGGACGTCGACCGACCCCACCAACCCGAACGGCTGGTCGGCAGAGCAGGAGCTCTTCTCCGGGAGCATCTCCGGCTCCCCGACGGGTCCCATCGACCAGACGCTCATCGCCGACGACACGACCATGTACCTGTTCTTCGCCGGTGACAACGGGAAGATCTACCGGGCCAGCATGCCGATCGGCGATTTCCCGCGCAGCTTCGGCACGGCCTCGACGGTGGTCATGAGCGACACGACGAACAACCTGTTCGAAGCCGTTCAGGTCTACAAGCTCAAGGGCCAGAACCGCTACCTCATGCTCGTCGAGGCGATCGGTTCGCAGGGCCGCTACTTCCGCTCGTTCACGGCCACCAGCCTGAACGGGTCGTGGACGCCGCAGGCCGCGACCGAGAGCAACCCCTTCGCCGGCAAGGCCAACAGCGGCGCCACGTGGACCAACGACATCAGCCACGGCGAACTGGTCCGCACGAGCGCCGACCAGACGTTCACCGTGGACCCCTGCAACCTGCAGCTGCTCTACCAGGGCCGCGACCCCAACTCCGGCGGCGACTACGGTCTCCTCCCCTACCGGCCGGGTCTGCTGACCCTGCGACGCTGACGGAGTGACCGGGGCCTGTACCGGTGCGGCCCCAACGTGGGCGGGCTCGGCGGCAGGCGGAGCCCGCCCACGTCACTCATGCAGGACGTTTCCTCACCCCTGCCGACCGACCGCAAGAGTCATCTGAACCTCGGACGCAGAGGCAGAACACTCCGGTGTCGTCCTGGCTAAGCGACACCACGGAACAAGGCTGCGATCGTCGCGGTCTTGTGAAGGCCCATAGATGGCCGCCGCGTCGTAGACATTGCCCAGCACCACGTCAGGCCGGTCCCCCCGTGCCCACTCCCCTCGCTCACCGCCGGGCCGGCGCGCCACAGCCAGCGATGGCAGGCCGGATTTCGCCGCACGTCCGCATCATCAAGCGGTCGGCGTCGTCCGCTCGCGACGCCTCCCGGGACGGCGTATATGCGGTGACAGGCCCACTCCATGGGGCCGGCCTCGGCACGAGGCTGCAGCGCGCTCGACGCTGCTCCGCGACAACGCAGCCTCCCCGCTCCCCCAGCAATGGACGACGCTCCACAGAACTCATCCGGACACGCCGCCCCCGACTAGGGCCTTTCTCGCGGAACTGGATCTTGTGGTTGCTGCTTGATGGCGGCCACGGTTCGCCGGCTCGGTGCGACGGGATCATGCCGACTTCCGCGGCTGCGCCTGCCGACGGCGGCCGGTGCGGCGTCCGGCACAGCTCGGCGGCTGGGTCGGGCGTCCCCCGACCGTCGGCTCACGCCGGGCGCGCGCGTTCCACTGCTTCGGCCGGCGAACCGTGGTGGGCCGGTCCGTGACCGGGGAGGAGAACGTCGGCGTCGAGCGTGCTCAATTCGTCCAGCGCGGCGACGGTTCCGGCCCAGTCGTGGTGGAACATCCGAGGCAGCAGCTGCGGGCCCCGCGTCCGGGAGGTGGGATGTGCGGTCACGAGGGCGTCGCCCGTGATCAGTACGCCGGCCTCGGGCAGGTGGTAGGCGCAGTGGCCGTCGGTGTGGCCCGGCGTGTGCACCGGGACGGGCCGCCCAGGAATGTCCAGGCGCCCGGGGAACTCCGAGGCCTGCGGGACGCTGACGTCCTTCGTGCCTCCGACACGCAGCACACGCAGCGCCCACGGCAGCACTCCCGGACGCCAGCTGTTGGCCAGGATCGTGGCCGGACTGATCTGTTGCAGCATCTCTCGGCGCGCGTGCGGGACCTCGAGCGGATGCATCAGCACCGGCACGTCGTAGGTCTCGCCGAGATACCGGGCCGACCCCAGATGGTCGGCGTGCCCGTGGGTGATGAGGATCGCGACCAGGTCCTCCGGTCGCCGTCCGACGGCCGCCACGGAGGACAACAGGCGATCCCGATCGCCTGGATAGCCGGTGTCCACGAGCGTGACCGCGTCATCCTCGGTGAGGATCACCCAGTTCGTGTCGCTGCCGTGGACGAGATGGACACCGGCTTTGATCTCCGTGACGTCAGTCATGGGTGGAAGTCTGGCTGATCCTCGACGGCCACGCACCGCCCGGTGATCAATGTCACCCGGGAACGGCCTGTGCCGGAATTTTGAATAAGGAGAACACGACCAGGAATCCGCGCGCCTCCAACTGATTGCACATTGACGGAAAGTGATTGACGGAAAGTGGTCAGCGCATGGGCCGCGGACGGCCCACCGTTCACTGGGGCGCATGCCGCTGTGCACGTGGTCCGGTGAAGGCGGGCGGGCGCCCTGCCCGCCCGCCTCACCGCAAGGCTGGGACGACCGCGTTTGCGGGTGTCATGCCGGCTCGCGCCGCCGGCGGGTGGGGCTGCCGGGGATCACGGATGCAGCCACGGGCGGAGTTCGGCGGCCAGCCATTCCGGCAGGGCCTTGCTGGCCGGGACGCGGCCGTTGTGGTGCAGGAACCCGTGGATCATGCCGTCGAAACGGCGCAGGCGCACCGGAACGCCCGCCTCGGCGAGACGCTCGCCGTACCGTTCGCCCTCGTCGCGCAGCGGGTCGTATTCGGCGGTGGCGATGATCGCCGGTGGCAGGTCGGTCAGGTTGCGGGCGCGCAGCGGCGCGGCGTACGGGTGGTCGGCGGCATAGGGGGTGGGCAGGTACAGCTCCCAGGCCTTGCGCACGAAGGCCGTCGTCATCCCGTAATCGTCGCCGTACCGGAGGCCGCTGGGGGTGGCGCACGCCGGGTCCATCGGCGGATGGATCAGGACCTGCGCCACGAGGGGGCCGCCGACGCCGAGGTCGCGTGCGGCCAGGGCCGCGCCGGCGGCGATGTTGGCGCCGGCGCTGTCACCGCCGATCGCGACGCGTCCGCCGTCCACCCCGAGCGATTCGGCGTGCTCGGTCAGGTGGGCGAGCGCGTCGAGCACGTCGTCGATCTGTCCGGGGAAACGCGTCTCGGGCGCCAGCCGGTAATCGACGCTCGCGACCACCGCGCCGGTTCGGTGGGCGAGGTTCGTCAGCGGTGTGTCCCAGGTGTCGAGGTCGCCCCGGGTCCACGCCCCGCCGTGCAGCCACATCAGCACGGGCGCCGGGGCGCTTCGGTCGACGGGATAGTAGAGCCGTACCGGCACCGCGTTCCTACCCACGGTGATGTCACGGATATCGGCCATCGGGGCCGGCTCGCCCTGGAGTGCGGTGACGCCCCTGATCTCCGCGCGCGCCTCTTCCAACGTCATGGATTCGAGCGGCGGGGCGTCGGCGTCTTCGGCGAGCAACTCTCGCACATGCGGATCGAGCGGCATCTGTCAGCTTTCCTTTTCGCTCATCACGGCCAGTTCGCCGAGGTGGATCGCGGCGTGCCAGTAGGGGCTCTGGTCCGGGATGGACAGCACGTACTGGGCGAACGCGCCCGTGCTGGTCGCCTTCGGATGGTCCAGGGGGAATGGAGCGGTCCACTGCTCCTCGTCGTAGCGGGAGAGCTCGTCGTTCAGCGCGTCGCACACGGCTTCGAACCGGTGCAGGAGCAGCTCGACGGGAAGCTCGCGTCCCGCCATGACACCGGCGAGGTTGAGGGCCTGGCCGGACGACGGGGTCTCCCAACGCTCGTCCAGGCTCCAGTGGACGCGTCCGAAGCGCGCCTCGGTCAGCACGGCGAGACTGATCTCGTCCCACATCATCACGTGGGCCACGAGGTCGCGCAGCGAGTCGCAGAAGTCGCCCAGGGGGCCGCCGCGCACCCGGTACGGGGCGACGAGTTCGTCCTCTGCCAGGTTCTCCACCTTGGCCGCCAGCAGACGCCGGTCCGTCACCGTGCGGCGCCTGGCCTCGTGGATCGGGAGGATGCCGTGAGCGCCAGTCGTCATGTCGGCGACGCTAGCGGCGGCGGTCCGCGAATCGGGAAAGGCTGACGATCGCCGGCAGACTTGCGCCGTCAGCGCCGCAGGACGTCGAGCAGGTCCGACCCGAGAAGGGCGATCTCGGCGTCGTCCAGCGCGTAGCGGACGTAGTGCCCCGCCCGCTCGGTCCGCACCAGTCCGGCCGCGCGCAGCACGGACAGGTGCTTGGTGACCGCGGACTCGGAGAACCCCCACAGTCGCGCGATCTCGCGGGCGGATCTGGGCTCGACGGCGATGGCCCGGCACACCTCCAGGCGGGCGGGATGCGCCAGCGCGAGCATCCGGCGGAGCGTCGCCCGGGTGCCCGCGGCCCGCTCGGGAGATCGCAGCGGGTAATGCACTACGACGGGCCGCCCGGGCTCGTCGGTGACGTACAGGTGGACGCTCCCGACGGCGGTCGGGGTGAGGACCAGGCCGCGGCCCGCGACCTGCAGGCGCTTGTTCTGCACCTTGTCGACCACTATGCGGTCCTGGGCCGGGTGGACCCTGATCGCCGGGGACAGGCCGGTCGCGGCGCGCGTCCAGCCGTGCCGGGCGCACAGGGCCGTCCGCGCGGCGACCTCGGCGGCCAGCCGCGGGGAGACCCGCGCCCACTGGTCCGCGAAGAACGCGCTCCAGCAGCGGGCCAGCAGGCCGACCAGCGCGTCCCGCGCGGCGGCGGGGTCGTCGAGGACGCGCCGGACCAGCGCGCGGACCGCCGGGCCGCGGGCGCGGGCGAGACGCAGCACGCTGGTGCGCACCCGCCCGTCGGCGAGGTTGGCGGGGCGTCCGCGCAGCCGCAGCAGCGGCCGCAGCACCGCGGCGGCGAAGTCCTCGGCGGGCATCCGCCGGATCCATTCCAGCTGGTCGGCCCAGTGGCGCCGCGGCACGGCCGTCGGGTCCGCGAGCAGCGTCGCGCGCACCGCGCGGACCGCGAACGACCAGTCCGTCATGTCGCGGACGAGGTCGTCGGGAAGGCGTTCCCGCAGGCCGGCCGCCCAGTCGGCGCGGTCCGGGTGGTTGCCGACGTCGCTGAGGACATGCCACGCCCAGCCGAACTCCACCAAGGGAGACACGGCGAACCGCACGTCGTCGTCGGTGGCCCCGAGCAGGTCCAGGGAGATCGGCATGCCGGAACCGTATCCCGCGGCCGGCGGAGGCCGGTCGGCCTCCGCCGGAGCCGGGGAGCGCCGCTCAATAGTGGAAGACGGGGGCGATCCTGGCGCCCTTGCCGGACAGGTTCACGACGGAGCCGGTGCCGGACGGCATGGCGCGGCAGAACGCGCCGCCGTAGCCGTCGGGGACGGTGAAGACGCCCCAGACGGCCGACCATTCCTCGATCGCGCCGGTCCGCGGGTCCATCACCGGTTCCGGACGGGGACGGACGCGGCGCTGGACGATGTGGCCGCGGCCCGTGCACGCGGCGACGGTCTCGGCCCATTCCCGGTCGGTCTGGTCCCAGCCGACGTGCACGCCCGTCCCGCCCAGCCCGCCGATCGGCTTGATGATCATGTTCGCCCGTTCGGCGCGGACGAGGTCGGCCAGGTCGGGGGTGAGCATCCGCGTCCACGGCAGGATCCGGTCCACCAGGGCCGCCTCCTCGGCCGACAGCTCGCCCCGCAGCTCGGGGTCGGAGACGAGCGGAAGGCAGCTCTTGTAGGAGAACATGGCGCTCGTCAACGGGGTCCAGAGCACCACCTCGCCCGCCTCGTGGGCGCGCACGATCCGCTCGACGTGCGGGTCGTTGCGGGGGTCCCGGCACAGCTGGCCGACGGTGAAGTAGCGCAGCACCAGGTCGACCGGCCGGTCCCGCAGGTACAGCCGGCCGCCCCGGCGCTCCACCTCGTCGACCTCGCCGAGCAGCACCTCGACGCCGCACCGCTTGACCGACTCCTGGAAGGAGCGCTGGAGCGCCAGGTACTTGGGCATGCCGCCGATCGCCTCCAGGGACGCCACGACCGGCGCGTCCTTCCCGGTCGCCGCGACGAACTGCCGGGCGATGGCCTCGACGGTGTCGACGTGGCCGAGGCCGAACTCCGCGGCGAACGCGCCGAACGCCTCGGTGGCGAGCAGGGCGCGGCCGGCCTCGGACACGTCGACGCCGCCGAGCTCGCTGCCGACGTTGAACTCCAGCAGCCGCAGGGCCGAACCGTCGTCGTACAGGTCCGCGCGCCCGTAGCGGGGCGGCCGGTCGGCCAGCCGGGTCATCAGGGCGGCCTGCCGCTCGTCCGCGCCGATCGCGGCGCACAGCTTGCGCGGGTCGCCGTCGAACAGCCGGTCCGGCAGGCCGGCCAGCAGGTCGAACAGGCCGGCGACGTCGTCGGCGGCGGCGCGGATGCGCTCCTGCTCGATGAACATGGGCCGGGGCAGCAGGTAGCGCCCCCACCCCTCGCGGAACGGCGCGGAGAACTCGGCGGCCGCCATGACGTCGCGCAGTCCGCCGTCCTCGGCGGCGCACGCGTCCAGGTACTTGCCGGTGACCATCGCGGCGCTCCCCCTTTCCCGTCGTCTACTCGTCGGGGTCGATGATCAGGTCCTTCTCCAGCTTGCGGATGGCCTCCCGGTCGGCCTGGATCTGCGCGTCGTCGTCGTGGGCGAGGATGATGTAGCCCATCGTCATGCTGGCGAAGATGTCGGTGCTGGCGAGCACGCGGTCGCCGGTGCGCACCCGGTTCACCGCGGAGTGGTAGCTGGGCAGGTCGCGCGCCTGGTCGTAGATCTCGGCGTTGCGGACGATCCCGGTGGAGTGCGCCATCAGGAACACGGCCATGACGTGGCGCCGCTGCGTGTAGCCGGGCGGCAGCTGCGGCCCGAGGCCGCGGCAGACGTCCACGATCCGGGTGACCTGGCTCTCCCCGTTGGCGATCTCGGTCACCGCGGGGTTGCCCGCCCCCGCCAGCCGCGGGTTGACCTCCAGCAGCCGCGGCCCGTCCGGGGTCATCATGATCTCGGTGTGGGCGGCCCAGTTGCGCAGGCCGACCGCGTCCAGCACGCCGAGCGCGTAGTCGATGAGCTCGCCGTAGGCGTCGCGGTCGTAGGGCAGCCATTCGACCGAGTCGTAGACCGCGATGGCCTCGCCGAACGGGACCCGGCGATACTTGATCATGTCGGTGATCGAGTGGCGGCCGTGGTGGCTGACGGTGTCGACGGCGTACTCGGTGCCGGTCATCTGCTCCTGGACCAGCACCTGGTCGGCGACCACGCCGAGCTTGTCCTCGGTGCCGAGCAGCGCGTCGAACCGCTCGCGCCAGCCCGCGCCGCCCGGCGCGCGGCTCACCCCGACGGTGCCCGCGCTGTTCGGCGGCTTGATCACCAGGTCCTTGCCGGTCAGCCCTTCGCGTTCGATCCACGCGGCGACCTCGTCCGGGTCGGCGGTGCAGATCTGCCGGGCGATCGGCAGGCCGGCGGCGGCGACGGCCTGGTGCATGCGGTGCTTGTGGCGCCGCGCGTCCAGCAGTTCGGGGACGTTGGACGACTCGGGCGTCAGCGCGTCGGACAGGCGCTGCGCCAGGTCCAGCGACGCCTCGAACGCGGGGATGACCGCGATGGGCTTGAGCGCCCCGAGCCGCTGGATGGTGCCGTCCAGGTCGCCGGGGTGGTGGTTGACGACGGCGTCGTACTTGGCGGGGTCGTGCCCGGACTGCATCGGGCCCAGCGGCGGGCCCTCGTAGTCCATGACGGCGACGGGGCTGAACCCGGCCTTGCGCAGCGCGGGGGCCAGCAGCGCCGCCGAGGAGTAGGGCCGCACGATCGCGACTACTGGTCTGTCCATGAATGCCCGCTTTCCGGTTGTTCGTTGGTTCGATGCCGTCTCAGTCGCCGTCGGCGGCGGCCGTGACCGCCGCGGGTTCGGCCTCCGCCTCGCTCCTGCGGCGCGCCACCCCGGCGCCGGCCGCGACGAGCACCGCCGCCGCCAGCCCGCACGCGCCGGTGAGCAGCCACACCCCCGAGCCCCAGGCCTGCCAGGCGGCGATGCCGATCATGGGACCGATGGCGTATCCGATCTGCTGGGGGACGGTCGCCGCGGCGATGTAGCGGCCGCGCAGATGCGCGGGGGCGACCAGGCCCGGGTAGGCCATCATCGACGGCGCGGCGACGACCTCGCCGAACGTCCACACCATCGTCGCCAGCAGGAGCATCGCCAGCGCGTCCGGCCCGGTGTAGAGCAGATGGCCGACCCCCAGCAGCGCCATGCCCGCCGCCATCGGCAGCCCGATCGGCAGCCGCTGCGTCCACTTCGACAGCAGCACCTCGAAGAGGATCACCATGGCGCCGTTCAGGGTCAGCAGCATCGCGTACACGCGCTCGGTGCGGCCCGAGCCCGTGACGTACAGCGGCAGCGCGGCGGAGCTCTGGATGTAGGCGATCGCGGTGAGGAACAGTCCGAGGACGACGACCACGAACCGCCGGTCGGCCAGCACCTGCCGGTAGCCGGCGCGGTCGGCGCGGCCGTCCTCGGCGCCGCCGGCGCGGCGCGTCTCGACGGACCTCAGCAGGACGAGGGCGACGACGCCGAAGGCCAGCGAGGTCGCCGCGTCGACGTAGAACAGCGTGGCGAAGGAGGAGTAGGTCAGCAGCAGCGCGGCGCCCATCGGTCCGAGCGTCGAGCCGACGTTGAACGTCAGCCGCATCACCGAGAAGACCATGACCTGCCGGTCCTTCGGCGTCAGCTCCACCACCCAGGCCTGCGCCGCGGGCCGGAACGCCGTGGCGGTCAGTCCGGCGCCGCCCGCCACCGCGATCCCCGCCCACATGTTCGGCACGTGCACCAGGGCGGCGGTCAGGACGGCGGTGCCGACCATCGAGCCGACGATGACCCGGCGGTAGCCGAACCGGTCGGCGGCGGCGCCGCCGACCGCCGACCCGGAGATCCGCCCGATCATCAGCGCGGTGAACACCACGCTGCTCTCCCAGGCGGTGAAGCCCTCGTCGGTCAGGAACAGCACCAGGAACGCGTTGAGGAACGACGCGAGGTTGCTGATCAGGTTGCCGAGCACCAGGACGCGGACCGTCCCGTCCATCTCCCGCAGCGTGGCGAGGACGGTCGGGTGCTCCCGGTCCCCGCTCACGGCGCCTCGTCCAGGGGCGTGCCGGCGAACTCGAAGAAGCGGTCCGGGTCGGCCACCGCGGCGCGGGTCTCCTCCAGCGTGTCGCCGACCGCGATCACGAAGCCGCAGCGGGCCAGCCCGTACGGCGGCAGCCGCACCCGCGCGCCGGGCTGCGTGCCGAGCCGGACCTCGTGGACGGGCGGGCGCACCAGGTCGGTGCGCGCGGTCGCCGAGGTGATCTCCATGTCGTAGGGGGGGTAGGCGAACCGGATCGAGGCGGCCCGCAGGGGGCCGGGGAACTCGATCGTCGGCGCGCGGCCCGCCACGACGTCGGCGGCGGCCAGCGACGCGTCGACGCCCGAGGTCAGCAGCCCCAGGTACGGGATCATGCCGCCGCCGAGCCGGGCGTTGATCTCGATGACGTGCATCGCGTCGGGGGTCAGCTTGAACTCGATGTGCGTGTAGCCGTTGGTGAACCCCGCCGCCTCGTGCGCCCGCTGCAGCGTCTCCACCATCACCGGGTCGGTGAGCAGCGGATCGTTCGCGTCGACGTCGTGGCCGACCTCCTCGAACGCCATCCGCGGGCCCTCGCCGAGGACTTTGCGCGCCACGATCAGCGGGGTGCACTCGCCGTCGCGCAGCACGCACTCGACGGAGATCTCCGGGCCGTCCAGGAACTCCTCGACGATGACGTAGTCCTCGAACTGGCGGATGCCGCCCATCCGGACCCCGTCGGTGACGGCGAACGCGTCGGCCAGGTCCTCGGGCCGCTCGACCTTGCGGACGCCCAGGCTGCCGCCCAGATTGCGCGGCTTGAGGATCACCGGGTAGCCGACCCGGTCGGCGAAGGCGCGGGCCTCTTCCAGGGAGGACACCGCCGTGGAGGCCGGCTGGGGCAGCCCGGCCTCGCGCAGCGCCTTCCGGGTGGCGGCCTTGTCGCGGCACCGCGCGACCTCGTCCGGGTCGAGGACGGGCAGGCCGAGCGCCGCGGTGAGCTGCGCGGAGATCTCGATGTAGACCTCGTCGTAGCAGAAGACCCCGGCGACCTCGTGCTCGCGGGCCACCTCGCGGGCGGCCGCCGTCAGCTTGTCCAGGTCGAGGCAGTCGACGACGGTGTGGCCGACGATGTAGGGGTCCTCCCAGGTGGGCGGGGTCGGGTTCAGCAGCCACAGCCGGTACCGCGCGGACACCGACTTCAGGATGTATTCGCGGAGCACCCAGTAGCTGCTGGCCACCAGGATGAGCAGCGGGCGGTCGTCAGTCGCCGTCGGTTCGTGGGGCATGCGGACCTCGGTGGGATTCGGATTCGGGGGCACGGTCGGTCAGGAGGTGAAGTAGTCCTCCAGTTCTCCGCGCCGTCGCACGTCGAGGGTGGCGCAGTGGAAGCCGCCGCCGAAGGTGTTGACCGTGCGGAACGGCACCGGGATGGGGGTGAACCCCTCCTTGTCCAGCAGCCGCAGCAGCTCGGTCTCCTGCGCCTCCACGAAGATCCGCTCCTGGTCGAGCATGAGCGTGTTCATGGCGATCCAGCGGCTGCAGAAGTACATCGGCTGGTCGGCGGGGATCGCCGGTTCGGGGCAGACCAGCACGTCCCAGCCGGCGAACATCTCCGGCAGCTCGCGCACCCGCTCGGGGTTGATCAGGACCCGTCCGGGCCGCAGCGGGACGAAGGTGGCGTTCATGTGCATCGGATGGTCGTCCACGAACGTCACCTCGTGGACCCGGAACTCGCCCTCCAGCAGCCGCCGCATCCACTCGATGCCGAACCGGTTGGTGACGTGGCTGCGCTGCACCAGGATGTCGCGGCCGAAGCGCATGAAGTCGCCCGCGTCCACGAGCGGCTCGAACTCGGTGATCACCGAGGCCTCGGGCGGGAACGGGTCGTCCGGATCGGGCGGTCCGTCCGGCTTGGCCGCGGCGTAGTCGGGGTTGTAGGACGCGTCGGTGAGCTCCGGCTTGGGGGCGGCGACCCAGCGCGCCCCGCGGCGGAAGTAGTCCTTGAAGATCGTGCGGAACGGGTGGGTGGCGAAGTAGTACGACCGCCACCCCATCGTCGCCTCGACGATGCGGTCCCCCGCCACGAGGGCGATGTCGCGGGGGAAGGTGTGCGACGACCCTCCGGTGGACGACCAGTCGGGCGTGCCGAACGGGCGGGACTGGTCGACCGGGTCGGGGCGGCGCACCGTCACCCCCTCGCCCTCGAGGATCTCCACGAAGCCCTCGAGCTCCTCGCGGGCCTTCTCGATCTGCTCCTGCGGGAACGCGCCGCCGCCGTTGCGGCGGTAGAACTCCCACGCCTCGGGCGGCACGGTGGCCTCGATCGCCGGATGCCACGGCGGGACGGCGACGCCGTCGATGGCGCCGACGATCACCTCTTCGAGGGGGTCCCACTCGTTGTACGAGCGGACCGGCGAGGCGGCGCGGGCCGCGGGCGCGTCGGCGACGGTGTCAGTCATGCTGAGGCTTCCCTTCGATGCTCCGAACGGTCACGCGCGCCGTCGCCGACGCGGCCTTCAGGCCGTGCAGCCGGCTCTTCGGGACCAGCAGCACGTCGCCCTTGCCGAGCCGGTGCGGCCGGTCGGTGGCCCACGCGTACACGTCCACTTCGCCGTCGGCGACCTCGACGAGCCGGTCGGAGTCGTACACGACCGTGCTGAACGGGTCGTCGGGACGCAGCGCGGCGACCACGGCGTCGTCGCTCGCGGAGGTCGCCAGCGACGCGCCCAGCTCGGTGTGCCGGTCGAGGGAGTCGGCCCAGGCGATCTGGGCGCGGAAGTCCTCGTCGCCCAGCCGCAGCAGCAGCTTGGTGTCCTCGATGCCGCGCACCAGCTCGGGGATGACCAGCTCGCCGTGCGCGCGGGCGAGGCCGAGCAGCAGGTTCTGGTACGTCATCCGGCCGTGGTGCACGTCGATGTGGGCGTGCTCGTCGCAGTAGCGCGCGTCCACCCGGTCGCCGAACACGGCGCGCAGCATGGCCCCGGTGTCGGCGAACCCCTGCGCGAACAGCCATTCGAGGTAGGTCACCGCGGCCATGTAGCGGAACATTCCGCGGTGGTCCTCGGTGAGCCAGTTGAAGTAGTTGACGCCGATGAGGGAGCTGGTCAGGTAGAAGTTCCAGTAGGCGTGCAGGTCGGTGTGCAGCCCGACGCTGGCCAGCATGTCCTTGAAGATCGTGCTGTGCTTGGCGCCGTAGACGCCGTAGCCGAACTCGTCATTGAAGATCTTGAAGAGCTCGGACTGCTCGGCGCCGTACGAGCCGCCCAGGTTGCGGGCCATCGCCGACGCCTCGGTCAGCGCGTCCAGCGCGAGCTGGATCAGGTGCAGCGCCGCCGCCTCCTCCGCGTGCCGGCACTCGGTGATGGCGCGCATGGTGCCGCTCACCGGGGCGGCGGGGTCGACCGCCGGGTTGACGCCGGTCGCGTCGGCGGGCGCTCCGGCCTGGCCGACCTCGGTGAGGAAGTACTCCTGCAGTTCGTCGAGGGTCCGCACCGGCGGCACCGACACGGCGTCGTCCAGGAAGGAGAACGCGTAGCGCTCCAGACCGGGGCGGATCTCGTCGCGCAGCCGCCGCACCTCGTCGCTGTAGAACAGGTCGAAGTCGTCCTTGGCCGCGGCCAGGCCGGCCGCCGGCAGCAGGATCATGTCGCTCTCGTAGGCGTTGCACAGCACCCGCCCGGCGACGAGCTGGCCGCTGCTGAGGAACTCCGCCTCGGTCGCCGGGGTGGAGAAGTCGCGGTCGGCGTATCCGGGCGGACCGATCGGCCGCCGGTAGGGGTTGCCGAGGATGTAGACCTCCGGCCCGGGCTGGAAGATGCGCTGCCCGCAGTACGCGGCGAACGCGTCGGCGCGGTGGCGGGTCTGCGTGGTGGTCGTCATCGCGTGGTCTCCTCTCGGCCGGACCGGGCGCCGGCGGGCGCCGCCAGGGAGAAGCGCACGCTCTCCCCGTCGTGCGCCGCCTCCAGCGACACCGGCTCGTCCGGCTGCACGCTCACGGGGGCGGGCAGGACCTGGATCGCCTGCTTCCAGTGGGAGTGGACGTGGTCGGGCGCGTTGCTCAGCGTGATCCCCGGCATCAGCTCCAGCTCGAACCAGAACGCGATGGCGTGCACCTTGCCCACCGCGGTGGGGCGCACCGTCAGCGTCGTGCGGCGCGGGCTCGCGTCGGCGGTGTAGAAGTCGAAGTCGAAGACCTGCAGCGGCTCCGACAGCGTGCGGTGCTCGTGGCGGCGCAGCCGGGAGTCGAAGTACTCCAGCGTGGACAGCCGGTTGAACGGGGTCAGGTCGAACCCGTACAGCTTGCCCACGTGGTTCTTGCGGAACAGGGGGACGCTCTCGACGAGCTGGGCGATGACGCGTCCCCGCGACGGCATGATCGTCGCGTCGGGGGCGAGCAGGTGCTCGCGCGCGTGCGCGATCGTGCGGAGGATGCCCTCGCCCAGCAGCCCGCAGTCGACGGTCTCGGTGACCAGCAGGTCGGCGCGGCGGGGCAGGTCCTCGGGCACCGACATGCGGGTGGACATCTTCGGCACGACGGTGATCGCGTCCGCGTAGCCGGCCGCGCGGATCACCTGGACGGTGGTCTCGGCCACCGACGGCTGGCCCTCGCAGGCCACGACGCGCCGGGCCCCGGCGCGGGCCGCCATCATCGCCAGCAGCCCGGAGCCGGTGCCGATGTCCAGCACCAGCGCGTCGGGGTCGGCCGCCACCGCCCGCGTGATCGCCAGGTCGTACAGCTCGGCGCGCTCCTCGTCGTGCAGCATCTCCCAGTGCCAGCGGGGGACGGCGCGCCGCACGGCGCGGTTGTGTCCGATCCGCGCCTCCTCGTTGTCCTGGTCCAGCCCGAGGATCAGCCGGTACGCCTTGGCCGCGTCCTCGTAGCGGCCCTGATCGTGCAGCTCGCGGCCCCAGCGCAGGAACTCGTCGAGTTCCAGGGTCCCGGCGGGGCCTGGAGCAGGAGCGTCATGGCTCGCTGTCACGGCCGTGCCTCCCGAATGCGGAACGGTCGGTGGGTCGGTGCGGTCGGGCGCCGCGGGGCGGCGCGGTCGGTCGGCTGTCATCGGCGTCCGGCGGTCCGTTCCTCGGCGTCGTGCGCGGCGTCGCTCGCGACCGGGGCGTCGGCCCCGTCCGGCGGCAGGTTCGCCAGAACCTGTTTGTGCGCGACCGAGATCGGGACGTCCTCCCCGACGTCGGGGAGCAGGACGACGGCCTCGTCCCCGCTGCGCACCATCGGCAGGCAGGTGCGCCGCACGGCCGAGATCCCGACCTTGGTGCCGTGCCACGGGCAGGTCAGCCGCCGCCCGTCCGGGGTGGGGCGGGCCAGGCTCAGCGGCCCGCCCCGGTGCGGGCAGCGGTCGCGGACGAGCAGCGGCCGCCCCTGCGCGCGAAGGACGAAGTAGCGGTCGTGGCCCACCATCACGGTGTTGTGCCGGCTGAGATCCATGACGACGACGCGGGTCATCGGCTCCTCTTGTCGGTCGGGCGCGTCCGGCGCGCGGACGCGCGGGGCGATGGCGGCGACGGCCGGTTCCGCAACGGCGAGGGCGGAAGTCAGGCGGCGGGCAGGGGGCACGGACGGATCCGCCGCCTGACGCGCTGGGGCGCGAGGGCGGTGCCGGACGAGGCGGTCGCGAACGGCCGAGGGTGTCACCGCGGTGCGGACGGTCAGCCGCCGGGAAGCGCGGTGTGCAGCAGGTAGGCGCTGTCGGGCGACACCGACCGCACCCCGTACAGCCTTCCCGCGGGGATCAGGATCGACTCGCCGCGCGACAGCCGCTCCGGCGGGCCGGTCGGCGTGGCGACGAGGTCCACCTCGCCGCGTTCGACCTCCAGCACCACGGGGTCGTCGTGGGTGCGCGTGCCGAAGGGGGGCGTCGGGCGACAGGGCCACACGGTGCGGCGGCGCGTCGGTCGTCGCGGCGGACGCGGCGAGCGCGCGGTGGCCGGGCAGGTCGTCCGCCCATCGGATCTGCGCCGCGGTGTCCTCCTCGAACCACCCGCCGATGAGCCTGGCCTCGGCGACGCCGCGCATCAGCTCGGGCACCACCCGCGGACCGTGCCGCTCGGCGAGCGCCAGCAGCACCTGCTCCCGCGTGATGCGCCCGTGGTGCTCGTCGATGTGGGCGTGCTCGTCGCAGTAGTGCAGGTCGACGTCGTCGCCGAAGATGTCGCGGAACACCTTGATCATCTCGACGAACCCGGGGGCGAAGACCGCCTCCGCATAGGTGACCGCGCCCGCGTAGCGGAAGAATTTCGCGTGGTCGCGCGACAGGTAGTAGTAGTAATTGTTGGTGGCCAGCGGCCCGGCGAGATAGAAATTCCAGTAGGCGTGCACGTGGGTCGCCATGCCGCGGCTGCGCAGCATTTTGGCGAAGATGGTGGTGTGCTTGGCGTCGTAGACGCCGTACCCGAATTCGTCGATGAAGATTTTGAACAGGGCCGACTGTTCGGGGCCGTAGGCGCCGGCGAGGTTGCGCGACATCGCGGACGCCTCGGTGAGGCCGTCGAGCGCGAGCTGGACCAGGTACAGGTCGGCGGCCGTCTCCCGGTCGCGCGCGGCGGCGACGGCGGCCAGCGCGGGGGACGGGCCGGCCGCGGCCTCGTCCGTCACATGCCGGAGGTAGGCGTCGAGCAGTTCGGTCGTGGTCGCTCCGCTGATGTCCACCGCGTCGTCGAGGCAGGCGAAGGCGAAGCGCTCCAGCTCCGTGACGAGGCTTTCCCGCAGCCCTCGCAGCTCCGCGCCGTAGAAGGCGTCGAAGTCGTCGTGCAGTCCGGCCAGTCCCTGTTCGGGCAGCAGGACCGTGTCCATCTCGTAGCAGGTCCCCAGCAGCCGGTGGGCCGCGAGCGAGCGGTGCGTGTGCCACTGGTCGGCCCCCACGGGCCGGACGAAGTCCGATGCGGCGAGCGCGTCCGGGACGAGCATCCGGCGGTAGGGGTTGGCGCCGTGCAGGACATTGGCGTCACCGCGGAAAAGCGGATGGCGCGCGAAGGCGAGGATCCGCTCCCCCAGCGTGCCGCCGACGTGCGCGTCGGCAGTGGATGTCTGAGGTTGGACTGTCATTTATTTGTACCGTTCGACTGTCTACGCAGGTTTGTGCGGGCTGAGCCGCGCCCGGCCGAGGGTGTCGGCCCGAGCACGGAGGAACGGTCAAAAAAGGCTGTCAGTGATCACACTCTTTCCCGGAGCAGGGATTACCGATTTCGAGTCGCCGATGTTTGCTCGGACGTCGAGCACATTAACAGCGGCCCCTCGGATGATCAATGACGTTTCTTCGACCCGATCGGGTCATCGCGGACCGCCCGTCCGGCGCCCTCGCGCTCGCCGCGACGCCTCCGCGACGGGCCTCCCGCCGGGAGCGTCCGCCCCCGCGAATCGCGCTCTGACCTCGCCTCCCCGCCGCGCGGGGGCGGACGGCCGCACCGCGCCGACCAAGTCACGACAGCTCGGTTGACTGGGCGTATCCACTTTCGTCAGCGACACGACGCGCGAGCCACGCTTCTGACCGCTTCTGGCCGCACCCTTCGAAGAACTGCGGGCGCACAGTAGTCGAGCACTGGCGTATCGTCACGACCGTGCGCCCCGACACGCGGCCGACCGTGAGGCGGAACCGGCTACGCGTTCGCGTTCCGGCGACGAAGCGGCGCTCGCCGAAATCCCAGAGACTTTCCCCGAAACGGCTTGCCCGCATTCATTTCCGGGCGTCCGCACACAAACCGGACGACGGCGTGCGGTACCGCCGCACAGGCGGATCTCGGCACCCCGTTTCCGAAGCCCTGGATGCGCCGATATGCGGGCGACGACCGCCGCCGCGCCGACGCAGAACGGCTCCGGTGAAGCGGCGCCGCCCCCGTCCGCTCCTCCAAAGTCACGACGCTGGCGCCTCCCGATCGGCCGAGGCGGGCCGGGCCGCACGTCTCCTCCGGGGCGGTGCGATGACCAGCGCCAGACCGATCAAGATCACCACTGCGCCGACCAGCTCGGCGACGCCGGGCCGTTCGCCGAGCCACGCCCATGCGGCGCTCATGCCCACGACCGGCACCGCCAGCGAATAGGGGGCGATCAGACCGGCCGGATAGAGCCGGAGCAGCGAGTTCCAAACGCCGAATCCGACGAGGGTGGCGAGGCCGACCAGATAGGCCAGGGCGAGCAAGGCTCCCGGCTTGAACGAGGTGAGCGCGCGGGTGACCTCGTCATGCCCCTCCACCGCGTACGACATGGCGGCCAGCGGCAGCGGCGGGATGATGCTCGACCACACCAGCAGCCCGAGCCCGGCGGGCGCGCCGGAGACCCGCGTGCAGACGTTGGAGGCCGCCCAGCAGACGGCGGACGCCACGACCAGCAGGAACGGACCGAGGGGCACCGCGCCGCCGCCGGCGGCGGCGATCAGCACCAGCCCGCCGGTGGCGATGGCCGTTCCGGCGATGCGCCGCCGACCGAGGCGCTCGCCGAGCAGGACGGCGGCCAACAGCAGGGTGAACATCGCCTGCGACTGCAGCACCAGCGACGACAGCCCCGCCGGCATGCCCAGATGGATGCCCAGGAACAGCAGCCCGAAGTACCCGACGCCGAGGAAGACCCCCACGGCGATGATCCACCGCCACTGGATCGGCGGGCGCCGGACGAACGCGATCGCGGGCACGGCCGTCAGCGCGAACCGCAGCGCGGCCAGCAGCAGCGGCGGGAACTCGCGCAGCGCCAGGTCGATGACGACGAAGTTGACGCCCCAGATGACGATGACGACCAGGGCCAGAGCGGTGTGGCGAGGGCGCACCCCGTTTCACCTCCCGTATGCACGCTCGTCCACCGCCGAACGGTCCGGGCGGTGCCGCGTCGCGCCGACGTCCTGGCGCCGGTCGCCATCCACGATGACGGTCGGTGCCGTGCCGGACTCGGAACGGGACGGATGCGCCTCTGGTCGCTCCGGGCGGTTCCGGATCGCCGGCCTGTGCGCGCGTCGCGGATGAGGTCCGCGCGGTCGATCGCCCGCTCGACCGTGCCCCGCGGTCGGCTCGCCGAACGGCGGTAGATCATGCGGACCAGTCGCTCCCGGTGTGGCCGAAGGCCGCGCGCGTCCTCGTCGGACTCGGCGCACCGCCGCCGGGCGGCGCCGGGCAACGATACCCTTCCCCGGGAGTGCTGACCAGGACGTCACAAATGTCCTGGTGCCGCGTCGGTTCCCGCAGAACGCGGCGTGCTCTGCCGATGTGAAAGGCGCAATCCGCGCCGGTGAAATCGCTCGGCCTCTTCAAGCCGCGGGTGCGACAGTCGAACGAGGCGGCGGTCCGTCCCACCGCAGGGCGGCCGGGCGCGCGCCGGGAGTCGCGGATCGCATGCGGAGTCTCGGCCGTCGGCGAGGGGCAAGCACACGATCCGCGACAGGGCACGGTCATGCTTTGCCGAACGGCCACGACGTTGGGGCCGGGCGGGATCGACGATGCTGGGAACAGGGCGGCGGCGTCACGCGATGCGCCGCCGGAGCAGGCTCGTCATCGTTGAGGAGCCTGGTCGCGCGGGGTCAGATGAGGCCCTGGGCGAGGATGGCGTCGGAGACGCTCTCGAAGCCGGCGATGTTGGCGCCCGTGACGTAGTCGCCGGGCGCGCCGTAGCGCTCTGCGGTCTCGTAGCACTTGTCGTGGACGGACTTCATGATGCGGGCCAGCTCGGCCTCGACCTTCTCGAACGTCCACCTCTCGCGGCCCGCGTTCTGCGCCATCTCCAGGCCGCTCACGGCGACGCCGCCCGCGTTGGCGGCCTTGCCGGGCGCGAAGGCCACGCCGGCCTCCTGGAAGAGGCGCACCGCCTCCGGCGTGGTCGGCATGTTCGCGCCCTCGGAGACGGCCTTGACACCGTTGCGGATGAGCGTGAGCGCGTCGGCGTCGTTGAGCTCGTTCTCGGTGGCCGAGGGGAAGGCGATGTCGGCGGGCACCTCCCAGACGCGGCCGCCCGGGACGTAGCGGGCGGACGGGCCGCGCAGCTCGGCGTATTCGCTGACCCGTCCCCGCCGGACCTCCTTGACCTCCTTGAGCAGGTCGAGGTCGATGCCCTTCTCGTCGACGACATAGCCGCCGGAGTCGGAGACGGTGATGACGTTGGCGCCCAGCGCCTGGGCCTTCTCCACCGTGTAGATCGCGACGTTGCCGGATCCGGAGACCACGACCTGCCGGCCCTCCAGGTCCTCGCCGCGCAGCTTGAGCATCTCGGCGGTGAACAGCACGCTGCCGTACCCGGTGGCCTCGGTGCGGCCCGCCGAACCGCCCCAGCCGATGCCCTTGCCGGTGAGGACGCCCGCCTCCCAGCGGTTGACCAGTCTGCGGTACTGCCCGAACAGGTAGCCGATCTCGCGGGCGCCGACGCCGATGTCGCCGGCCGGGACGTCGGTGTGCTCGCCCAGGTGGCGGTGCAGCTCGGTCATGAACGACTGGCAGAACCGCATCACCTCGGCGTCCGAGCGGCCGTGCGGGTCGAAGTCGCTGCCGCCCTTGCCGCCGCCCATGCTGAGCCCGGTGAGCGCGTTCTTGAAGATCTGCTCGAAGCCGAGGAACTTGACGATGCCGAGGTTCACCGTCGGGTGGAACCGCAGCCCGCCCTTGTAGGGACCCAGGGCGCCGTTGAACTCGATGCGGAAGCCGCGGTTGACGTGGATCTCGCCCTTGTCGTCCTGCCAGGGCACCCGGAAGATGATCTGGCGTTCCGGCTCGGTGACCCGCTCGATGATCTTGGCGTCGAGCAGCTCGGGGCGCCGGTCCAGCACGGGGGCGAGGGATTCGAGCACCTCTTTCACCGCCTGGTGGAACTCCGGTTCGCCTGGGTTGCGGCGCACGACCCGTTCGTACGCCTCGCGCAACGCGGCCTGGGTGGCGGGCGAGGCGGGCCTCCCTGGGGCCAGAGGCATGGGTGCTCCTTTCTAGCGGGGCTCGGTTCCGACTCCACCGAGTGGTACGGAAGCGACAAAAAGGATGCCCGTGGCGTGCGTCGGCGGACTCGTCTTCCGTCCGGCAGCACAGATCCCGGCAAGGCATCCGATTCAGTGCAATCTTCTCATGTTGCCCCGGCGGCACCGCGTGCGGCGGACTGCCTCGCACGCGGACGCCGACCCGGTCACGGTGGCACGTACGCTCGCGGGCGGGACCGCGTTCGAGCCGACGGCCGCGGCGTCCCGCCCGCAGGCAGGTCGTCGACGCCCCGAGCCTACCCGCCGACGGCCGTTGCTCGATCAGGCGCGCCGCACGCCGTCCGACCCGGGCCGCCCCGCGGGGGCCGCTCCGTCCCGGACGGATTGCGAATCTTCGGTCCCACCTCTTGACACGCAGGTCGAACGCTGGATTACTTAACCGAACCCAACCGAATGGTCGGTTGGTTATCAGGGTGACGGGAGCCTATGACGCACTCTTCCGACGCGGCCTTGGGACCCGCGCAGACGATGTTCGCCGCCGACCGGGCGTCACGCGCCCTCGGCATCGAGCTGCTGGAGGCCGGGAACGGCACGGCGACCCTCCGCATGACCGTGACCGCGCAGATGGTGAACGGGCACGGGATCGCGCACGGCGGTTACATCTTCCTCCTCGCCGACACCGCCTTCGCCTGCGCCTGCAACAGCTACGGCCCGGTGACCGTCGCGGCCAAGGCCGACATCACGTTCATCGCCCCCGCCCACGAAGGCGATGTCCTGCTGGCCGAGGCGCGCGAGCGCACCCGCTTCGGGCGCAGCGGCATCTACGACGTGCGCGTGACGCGCGGCGACCAGGTCATCGCCGAGTTCCGCGGGCACAGCCGCAGCATCAAGGAAGCGAAGGAGGCAGGATGACCAGTACCCCGACGAGCCCCGCGGGCAGCCGGCCGCGGCTGGGCGAGGCGCCTCCGGCCGAACTTCTGGACGCCGCTGAGCGGATGAGCCGCGAGGAGCTGCGCGAGCTCCAGCTGAAGCGCCTCCAGGCCACGCTGCGGCATGCGTACGACAACGTCGAGCTGTACCGGAGGAAGTTCGACGAGGCCGGGGTCAAACCCGAGGACTGCCGTTCGCTGGAGGACCTGGCCCGGTTCCCCTGCACCACCAAGGCCGACCTGCGCGACAACTACCCCTTCGGCATGTTCGCCGTGCCGATGGCGGACGTCCGCCGCATCCACGCCTCGAGCGGCACCACCGGCCGTCCCACCGTCGTCGGGTACACCGAGAACGACCTGTCCGTGTGGGCCGACGTCGTGGCACGCTCCATCCGCGCCGCCGGCGGCAGGCCGGGGCACAAGGTGCACGTCAGCTACGGCTACGGGCTGTTCACCGGCGGCCTCGGCGCGCACTACGGGGCCGAGCGGCTCGGCTGCACCGTCATCCCGGCCTCCGGCGGCATGACCGCCCGCCAGGTGCAGATCATCCGGGACTTCGAGCCCGAGATCATCATGGTCACCCCGACCTACATGCTGACGCTGATCGACGAGTTCGAACGGCAGGGCGTCGACCCGCGCAGCACCTCCCTGAAGGTCGGCATCTTCGGCGCCGAGCCGTGGACCGAGGAGATGCGCCGCGAGATCGAGGAGCGCCTCGACCTGCACGCGGTCGACATCTACGGCCTGTCGGAGGTGATCGGCCCCGGGGTGGCGCAGGAATGCGTGGAGACCAAGGACGGCCTGCACATCTGGGAGGACCACTTCTACCCCGAGGTGATGGACCCGGTCACCGACGAGGTGCTGCCCGACGGGCAGGAGGGCGAGCTGGTCCTGACCTCCCTCACCAAGGAGGCCCTGCCGGTCATCCGCTACCGCACGCGCGACCTGACCCGCCTGCTGCCCGGAACCGCGCGTCCCGCCTTCCGCCGCATGGAGAAGGTGACCGGCCGCTCCGACGACATGATCATCCTGCGCGGGGTCAACGTCTTCCCCACCCAGATCGAGGAGATCGTGCTGCGCACGCCCGGCGTGTCGCCGCACTTCCAGCTGCGGCTCACCCGCGAGGGCCGGATGGACCACATGGTCGTCCGGGCCGAGGCGCGCCCCGACGCGAGCCCCGAGGACCGCAGGGCCGCGGCCGCCGCGATCGCCAGGGGCGTCAAGGACGGCGTGGGCGTGACCGTCGGCGTCGAGATCGTCGACCCCGACACGCTGGAGCGCTCCGTCGGCAAGCTCCGCCGCGTGGTCGACCTGCGCCAGCGCTGATTCCGGCGTGCGCCTCGGTGCAGCGCCGCATCGAGGCGCACACACCCGGGGATGTCTCTGGCGCGGTGGGCTGCGGGATGCTTTGTGGGGGCGTCAGACGTCTGCGGGGAGTGTCTCCTGATCGGCGTCTTCGGCGGGGACGGTGCGTCTTCCCTGTGCTCGTTGCAGGGCGGACACCACCTCTGCGGGGCTGGGCGCGTTGAGCACTGCGGCAACGTAGGCGTCCGGTCGGATGACCCACACCTCCTCTGGCCGTGCCGCGAGCGCTTCGGCCAGTGCGCCCGTCACGTCGATGTCCGCCAACCGGACCAGCCGGACCGGGCCGCGCGCGGCCTGCGCGGCGGCCTGGCTGACGGCGTCGGTGTCGACGCCGTCCGTGGTCAGCAGCAGGAACCCGTCCCGGGCGATCTCCCTGAACCTGGTGCGCTGCGTTTCGGGGTCCGAGATCGGCACGTCCGGGGCGATGATTCCCGGGCCGGCCGGGGGCACGGCACCGCGCGGGGGCCTGCCGGTGAAGGGACGGGAGGGGTTCGGCGTGGTCAGCGGCGAGTCGACGTACCAGAACGGTTCCGACAGCCGGCCCGAGTCCACCTGAGCCACCGCCGCCGGATCGGTCAACGCGCGGGTCAGGATGTCCCGTCGGCGCCGCCGCTGCTCCTCGGTGCGCGGCACCAGGAAGTCCATGGTCGCGGAGGTGACCTCGAGGTTCTCCATGGTCGCGGCGTGCCGCTCGTCGTGGTAGCTGTCCAGCAGCTCTTCGTCCGCCCAGCCGCGCAGCACGTACGCGAGTTTCCACGCGGCGTTCTCCGCGTCGAAGACACCGGTGTTCAGGCCGCGCGCGCCGAAGGGCGCCACGAGGTGGGCGCTGTCGCCCGCCAGCAGCACGCGTCCGACGCGCATCCGGTTCACGGCCCGCGCGTGGAAGCGGTACACCGACTTCCACACGATCTCGTAGGGCCGGTCGCCGATGACGGTGCGGATCCGCTCGTCGAGCGCGCCGCTCTCCTCCTCGGCGGCCAGGTCGTAGTCGCCCGGGACCTGCCAGTCGATGCGGAAGGTGGAGTCCGGGCACGGGTGGATGAGGACCTGCCGGCCCGGGTTCCACGGCGGGTCGAAGTAGAACCGCCGCTCGTTCGCCCAGCCGGGCAGGTCGGCCTTGATGTCGCAGATGAGGAACAGGTCGTCGAAGGACTGCCCGTCGAACGTCACGCCGAGCGCCGCCCGCACCCGGTCCCCGCGGGCGCCCGTGCACGCCACGGCGTAGTCGGCCGTCACCTCCACCTGGCCCTGCGGGGTCCGGCAGGTCAGCACGACGCCCGTGTCGTCCTGGGCCACGTCGACGACCTCGTGGCCCCACCGGACGTCGATCAGGGGCCGGCGGGCGATGCACTCGTCGAGGATCTGCTCGGTCCGCGCCTGGGAGATGTTGACGAACGGCGGGAACGGCGAACGCCCCGGGTCGGTCAGGGTGTAGGAGAACAGCTCCTGGTCCTTGTAGAAGGTCCGGGCGGTGGCCCAGGTGACGCCCTCGTCGGCGATGCGCGCGCCCGCGCCGACCGACTCCCACACGTCGACCACGTCCCGCTGCTGGCAGATCGACTTCGAGCCGATCGGATCGCGTTCGGGACGCGTGTCGAGGACGGTGACGGGGACGCCCCATCGGGCGAGCAGCAGCGCCGTGGTCTGCCCGGTCGGCCCGTTGCCCACGACCGCGACTCTTCCGGCCGTCGGTTCGTCGATCCGGCTCACCTTGGTCTCGTCCATCGCACTCGCCCGCCGTTCTCAGTCCTGCAGCTGGTCCCAGACCTCGCGGTCACGGGCCGGGGTCCAGATCCGGGGCCGTTCGATCCCCGACAGCTCGTCCCAGAGCCGGGAGACGTTGAACGGCAGGCAGTGCTCGAAGATCGGCCAGTGGCCGTAGGTGTCGTAGAGGGCGGCGTGGGTGCGGTCGAAGGCCTCCTTGAGGGTGCCGCCCGCCTCGTGGACGGCGCCGACCTCGCGCAGCATGACCTGCAGGAAGTGCCGGGTCTGCCCGATCGCGGCCGCCACGCCGTCCTCGCCTCGGGTGACGGCGCCGCGCCCGCCGACGAGCTGCCGCGCGCCGAACGCCTCGACCGCGTCGAGCGTCGAGGTGGACCACTCCCGGTGGTAGGCGTCCCCGGTGTACAGCGCCGCCTGGGCCTCGACGAGGTCGCCCGCGTAGAGGATCCGCTGCTTCGGCAGCCAGGCCACGATGTCGCCTTCGGTGTGCCCGCGTCCGCAGTACTGCAGGACGAGGTTCCCGCGGTCGCCGCCGAGGTCGATGGTGAGCCGGTCGCTGAAGGTCAGCGTGGGCCAGGTGAGCCCCGGGACGGTCTCGGCGCCCCGAGCCAGCCGCGGCATCCGGGCGAACTCGCTCTCCCAGTCCTCCTTGCCGCGTTCGGCGATCAGCGCCCGGGTGTTCTCGTGCGCCACGATGACGTCGGCGTCGAACGCCGAGGCGCCCAGGGTGCGGACGGCGTGGTAGTGCGACAGCACCAGGTAGCGCACCGGCTTGTCGGTGTGCTCGCGCAGTTTGGCCAGCCACTCCCTGGCGGTGACCGGCGTGGCCCTCGCCTCGAAGCAGACGAGGAAGTCCTCGCCCTCGATCGCGCCGACATTGGGATCGCCCTCGGCGGTCAGCGCGTAGACCCCCTCGGCCAGCACCTCGAGGGTCTCTTGCTTCTCGTCGAGATCGGCCGACGATGCGAACGCCTTGCGCGCCACGGTCCACCCCCATTTAGTCAAGGCTTTGATTAACTTTCCCGCGAGAGTAGCGCGCGTCACACCCTCCTGGGAACCCCCCATCGCGACACCGCGCACGGCACCGGCCCGCCGGCCAGCGCCTAGACTCGGCACATGACCGCGCGGCCTGCCGACCTGGAGGAGCTGACCTACCTCTCCTTCGTGGACTACGCCGTGGCGAAGACGGCCGACGCCCTCCCGTCCATCGACCCCACCGCGATGCGGCTCGTGCTGACCCTGCACCGGGTGACGAGCGCGCTGGTGTACGACCTGGAGTCGTCGGTGCACCGGCCCAACGGCTCCAGCTGGCCGGGCTTCCGGGTGATGTTCGCGCTCTGGGTCGCCGGGCCGCAGGAGTCCAAGCGGGTCGCCGAGCTGTCCGGGATGAGCCGGGCCGCGGTCTCCGCCCTCGTCAAGACCCTGGAGCGGGACGGGCTGGTGCGGCGCGCCCAGGCCGCGCACGACCGCAGGGCGGTGCAGCTCAGCCTGACCGAGGCGGGACGCCAGACCATCGCCAGGGTGTTCCAGGCGCACAACGAGCGCGAGCAGGCGTGGGCGAGCGTGCTCAGCGAGGACGAGCGGGCGACGTTGATCGGCCTGCTGGAGAAGCTCATGCACAGCACCGAGGCCACCGCCTCGAAGAAGCGGTTCTGAGGCGCCGGGACCCGCCCCCCTCGCGCGCCGGACCATGCCGAGAGGCGCCCCTTCCACGGCGACGGCGCTTTCATGCTGGCCACGCGGCATTTGAGTCCAATTTGTGACTCACCACACTCTTGCCGGAGACAGTGTGATCCGCATAACTTCCGTGGGCACCAGAACAACCCGTTCGATTATCGAACAGGAGCCATCATGCGGCGACGCGCTGTTACGGCCACCGTGGCGGGTTTCCTCCTTCTGACAGGCTGTGCCGAGAAATCCCAGGAGACGGAGAGCGGTGGCTCCGGCACCGGGGACATCACGATCGGAGCGGTCCTCGACATCACCGGCGCGGGCGCCACCCTCGGCGGTCCGGAGAAGCAGGCCCTGGAACTGCTCGCCGAGCAGACCAACGCGGCGGGCGGAGTGAACGGCCGGAAGATCAAACTGATCATCGAGGACAACCAGTCCACCGAGGACGGCGCGGCCAAGGCGATGACGAAGCTCGTCTCGCAGGACAAGGCCGACATCATCATCGGCGCCAGCCGCAGCGGGCCCAGCCTGGCCATGGGCGCCATCGCCGAGTCCAGCAAGATCCCGATGATCTCGCTCGCGGCCAACGTCAAGATCACCGAAGGCAAGCGCTGGGTCTTCAAGACCGCCCAGAACGACGCGGTCGTGCTGCAGAACATCATCGACTACTCCGCGGCCCAGGGCTGGAAGAAGCTCGGCCTGATCCGGGACGCCTCCGGCTACGGCGAGGGCGTCGGGGAGCAGCTCAACGAGCTCGGCAAGCCGAAGGGCGTCTCGGTGGTCCGCACCGAGAAGTTCGCGCCCGACGCGACCGACTTCACCGCGCAGATGGTCAACATCCGCGACGCCAAGGCCGACGTCAACCTCATCTGGGGCATCCCGCCCGCGGCGGGCCTCGCCCAGAAGTCCTACCGGCAGCTGGGCATCAAGACCCCGGTGTTCCAGAGCCACGGCGTCGGCAACCAGGCGTTCCTCGACACCGCCGGCGACAGCGCCGACGGCGTGCTGCTGCCGCTCGGCCGGCTCCTGGTCGCCGACCAGCTTCCCGACGGCGACCCGCAGAAGCAGGTGCTGACCAAGTTCGCGTCCGACTTCACCGCCAAGTACAAGACGCCGCCCTCGACGTTCGCCGGCCACGCCTACGACGCCTTCAAGCTCGCCATCGACGCCTTCCAGAAGGTGGGCACCGACAAGGCCAAGGTCCGCGACCACCTGGAGAACGTGAAGGGCTTCGTCGGCGTCAGCGGCGTGTTCAACATGTCGCCCCAGGACCACTCCGGCCTGGGCAAGGACGCCCTGGCGATCGTGAAGGTCGAGGACGGCAAGTGGAAGCTGGTGGACGCCAACCGTGGCTGACCTCCTCCAGTTCGTCGTCGCCGGACTCGCCCAGGGCGGGGCGTACGCCCTCATCGCGATCGGCTTCGTGTCGATCTTCGCGGTGAGCGGCGTCATCAACCTCGCCCAGGGCGAGTTCGCCGCGCTGGCCGGCCTGTGCGCGATCAGCGCGGCGGGCGCGGGCCTGCCGCTGCTCCCCGCGCTGCTGGTGGCGGTGGCGGTCGTGGCGGCCGTGGCGATCGCCATCGAGCGGCTGGCGATCCGGCCGGTGCGGCGCATGACCACGCTCACGTCGATCATCCTCACGCTCGGCGTCTCCACCGCGCTCAAGGCCGTCATGCTGCTGATCTGGGGGCCGCAGGGGCACACGCTGCGCGCGTTCCCCGGGTCGGACCTGACCGTGGCCGGCGTCTCCATCCGGGCCCAGGAGCTGTGGATCCTCGCCGCCTGCGCCCTGGTCGGCGGGGCGGTCTGGTGGTTCTACGAGCGCACCCTGCACGGCAAGGCGCTGCGGGCCTGCTCCGAGCAGCCCGTCGCGGCCCGGCTGATCGGCATCTCGCTGACGAAGGCGTCGCTGGTGTCCTTCGGCATCGCGGGCGTCACCGGCGCGGTGGCCGGGGTCGTCACCAGCCCCATCTACTCCTCCTCCTGGGAGATCGGCCTGACCCTCGGGCTGAAGGGGTTCGTCGCCGCCACGCTCGGCGGGCTGCTGTCGGTCCGGGGCGCGATCCTCGGCGGGATCCTGCTGGGCGTGCTGGAGAACCTCGTCGCCGGATACGTCGCGACCGGGCTGCGGGACGCCGTGGCCTTCGTCGTGCTCATCGCGATCCTGCTGGCCCGTCCCGGCGGACTGGTCAAGCACACGGAGGCGCGCGTCTGATGAAGAGATCGGACTTCGTCGCGATCGCGGCGCTGGCGGCGGTGTTCGCGGTCTTCCCCCTCGTGGTGCCGACCGCCCTGGTCAACATCGGCGTGTACGCGCTGATCTACGCGCTGACCGCGATCGGCCTCACCCTGCTCATGGGGCTGGCCGGGCAGGTCAGCCTGGGGCACGCGGCGTTCTTCGCGATCGGCGCCTACACCCAGGCCATCCTCGTCACCCGGTACGGCGTGCCGCTGCCGGCGGCGGCGATCGCCGCCGTGGGGCTGGCCATGCTCGCCGCGCTGCTCATCGGCCTGCCGCTGCTGCGGCTGCGGGGGCACTTCCTCGCGCTCGCCACCCTCGGCCTCGGCATCGTCCTCGCCGTGTCCGTCAACGAGATGGAGTTCACCGGCGCCACCACGGGGATCTTCGGGATCCCCAAGCCCGAGTTCGGCGGCCGGCTCTACGACTCGCCCGAGGAGTACTTCTGGCTGATGGCCCCGATCGTGCTGGTCGGCCTCCTTTTGGCCCGCGGGATCGTGGAGAGCCGGATCGGCCGGGCGCTCAGCGCGGTCAACGACTCCGAGGTGGCGGCCGAGTCGCTCGGCGTCGACACGTTCCGGCTGCGGCTGCAGGTGTTCGTGCTGTCGGCCGGATACGCCGGGCTCGGCGGCGTGTTCTACGCCCACTGGCTCGGCGTGGTCAGCCCGAGCGCGGCCCACTTCTCCATGTCGGTCGAGTTCCTGCTGATCAGCGTGCTCGGCGGGCTCGGCACGGTCTGGGGGGCGCTCACCGGCGCCTTCGCCGTGGAGTTCCTCGACGAGGCGATGCGGGAGTTCATCCCCGTGCTCGTCCCGGGGGCGGCCGGCGAGGTGCAGCTCGTGGGCTTCGGGATCGTGCTCGTGCTCATCGTGGTGCTCCTGCCCGGCGGTCTGCACCAGGCGACCCGCCGGCTGTTCGCCCGGCGCCGTCCCGCCGCCGTCCCCGTCTCGTCCGGGGACGGGGAACCGGAGCCGCGGCGCGCCGCCCGTCCCGAACGGGGCTCGCCGCTGCTGGAGGTGCGCGGGCTCACCAAGCGGTTCGGCGGCGTGGTCGCGGTGGACGACGTGAGCCTCGACGTGCGGGCGGGCGAGATCGTCGCGCTGATCGGCCCGAACGGCGCCGGCAAGACCACCTGCTTCAACATGATCAGCGGCGTGCTGGAGCCCACCTCCGGCGAGGTGACGGTGAACGGCGTGCGCACCGACGGGCGCAAGCCCCACGTGTTCGCCCGGGCCGGGGCCACCCGCACCTTCCAGAACCTGCAGGTGTTCCGCTCCTCGACCGTGCTCGGCAACGTCAAGGTGGGCCGTCACCTGCGCAGCCGCGCCGGGCTGCTGCGGGGGGCGCTCACGCTGCCGGCCCGCGCCGAGGAACGCATGATCACCGCGGCGGCGGTCCGCTGCCTGGACGCCGTGGGCCTCGCCGAGCACGCCGGTCAGATGGCGGTGGACCTGCCGTTCGGGCTGCAGCGGCGGATGGAGATCGCGCGGGCGCTCGCCCTCGAACCCGATCTGCTGCTGCTCGACGAGCCGATGGCGGGCCTGTCGGGCGCCGAGCGCCGGGAGCTGGCCGCGCTGCTGCGCCGGCTGCGCGAGGACGGGATGGCGATCGTTCTCGTCGAACACGACGTGGCGGCGGTGCTCTCGCTCGCCGACCGGGTCGCGGTGCTCGACGACGGCAAGCTGATCGCCTTCGGCCCGCCGGACGAGGTCCGCCAGGACCCGGCGGTCATCGCCGCCTACCTCGGAGAGGACGCGGATGTTCGAGACTAGGGGTCTGCGGTCGGGCTACGACAATCTGGAGGTGCTGC
Source organism: Actinomadura viridilutea (assembly GCA_003001795.1). GTDB lineage: Bacteria > Actinomycetota > Actinomycetes > Streptosporangiales > Streptosporangiaceae > Spirillospora > Spirillospora viridilutea. The sequence goes on from PVNI01000023.1 coordinate 36,979, forward strand.
GCGGCGTCGACCTGTCCCTCGCCGAGGGGGAGCTGGTCGCCCTGCTCGGCGCCAACGGCGCGGGCAAGACGACGCTGCTGCGCACGGTCTCCGGGCTGCTGCGGCCCTTCGGCGGCACGGTGCGGCTGGACGGCCGCGACATCGGCGGGCTGCCCGCCGAGAAGGTCGCCGCCGCGGGGCTCGCGCACGTCCCCGAGAACCGGCTGGTGTTCCCGTCGCTGACCGTCACCGACAACCTCGCGCTCGGCGCCTGGACCCGTCCCCGCACCCGCGCCGAGGACATCGAGCGGATGCTCGACCTGTTCCCCCGCCTGCGGCAGCGGCTCGGCCAACCCGCCGGAACCCTGTCGGGCGGCGAGCAGCAGATGCTCGCGATCGCGCGGGGGCTGATGGCCCGGCCCAAGGTGCTCGTGCTGGACGAACCCAGCCTGGGGCTGGCCCCCAAGGTGGTCGGCGACATCTTCGCCGCCTTGGCCCGGCTCCGCCACGAGCTGACGATCCTGCTCGTCGAGCAGAACGCCCGGGCCGCCTTCAAAGTGGCCGACCGGGTCCTCGTCATGGACCGCGGAAAGATCGTCATGTCGGGCACCCCCGAGGAGCTCGCCGACGACGCCCAGATCAAACAGGCCTATCTCGGTGGCGGATTCTGAGCGGCGGCCGGGGACAGCGTCGTCCTCGGCCGCCTCAGGGCAGTTCGGCCGCGACGGCCCGGGCCGCCCGCTGGAGGCGCGCGGCGATGGCGGGCTCGTCCGTCTCCACGCCGGTGGTGTGGACGACCGCTATCGCCGCCACCGTGCCCCGCGTTCCGCTGACGATGGGCACCGCCACGGAGGCCATTCCCGGCAGCACCTCGCCGCGCGTGGACGCGTATCCCCGCAGCCGGGCCTCGCCGACCTCCGGGCGCTCCCCTGGTTTGGCGGGCATGCCCGCCAGCAGCGCGAGGCCCGGGGCGCCCGCGTTGATGGAGTGGCGCGTCCCGGGACGCTGCGCCACGACGGCCACCGACTGCCGGGGCTCGACGCTGAGCAGCGTGATGCACTCCTCGCCGTCCGGCACCACGACGAAGCAGGTCATGCCCAGCTCATTGGCGACCGCGGCGAGTTCGGGGAGCGCCGCCGTGTGCAGGTCCTTGGAGACCCCTCGGGCCAGGGTCGCCAGGCCGATGCCCGGCGCGTAGGCGCCGTTCTCGCGGCTCACCAGCCGGTGGTCTTCCAGCGTCCGGAGAATGCGATAGACGATGGATCGGTGCACCCCCAGCGCGGCGGCGATCTCGGCCGTGGTGAGCGGGTGCTCGGCCTCCGCCAGTATCTCCAGCACCTGGATACCGCGGTCCAGCGTCTGGGAATATGGCGTCGCAGCGGGCATGGCCTTCTCTCTATAAGAACACGTCACTCCATTATCGAATAGCCGCCGATTCATCGTCAAACCATTCGCATTCCCACCGGGCGGTCACCGGACGACGTCGGGGCGTCTCCCACGCTCGCCTCGCCGCTTCGTTGGCGCGTGGTGACAGCCGCGGGCGCCCATGCGGTGCACACCCCTTGAAGCATCACGCGCCCTCGAAGTCGCCGGCGGGGCACTCTGCGTTAGTGCAGATGACGGGCTCCGGCTTCACCTCACACCGCATGTACGAGTTCCTGATGGGCCGATGACGCTCCGTCACATCGGCGAAAGGATGAGCACGCGCGAAGTCACCCGCCCTCATCCTTGGAGGGCCAGAAAGGCGTGGCGGAGATCAGCAGAAACTCAAGCTCCGGCGAAGTGCGCGACCGATTCCACGGGCGCTTTCGAGCAGTGGCCACGGTGGCGTCGAACAGCTCCGCCCAGGGTCCGTGCAGGTCGAAATGGCGGGATCAGAAAGGGTCAGGTGGCCGGCACGGTCGCCGACTCGGCGGATCCCGTGTCCTGCTCGGGGCGTCCGGCGGTCCGTTGCTCCGCGGCGTACCGCCGGTCGTAGGCGGCCCGCGCGGCCATGATCGCCTCCTGGTGCCGCCGGGCCCAGTCGGCGAGCTCGGCGAACGCCCCTCGCAGCTCACGGGCCATCTGCGTCGCGGTGTACTCCACCCGCGGGGGCACCGTCGGGAAGACCGTCCGCACGACGAGCCCGTCGCGTTCGAGGTTGCGCAGGGTCAGCGTGAGCATGCGTCGGCTGATGCCCTCGATGCCGCGCTCGAGCTCGGTGAATCGCATCGGACCGCGCGCGACGAGCAACAGCACGATCTGGACGCTCCACTTGCCCGCGACGCTGTCGATGATTTCCCGAATCGGGCAGGCGACAGGGTGAATGTCCTGGTCGGTCACACGCGAGTTCCCCTGTGACACGAAAATTCCTCCTTCCGCCCGCCTTCACGGTGACAGAAGATGTGCCCGGTAACAAGACGTCCCCTAGGGCCACGGCTTGTTCCGGGGCCTGTCCGGTAGTGGGCGCACGTCGCCACCGGCGGTCACGGCCCGGGGATATGAGGCATCGCCGAGGCCCGGCCGTTCCGACAGTCGACGGTGCTCACCCACGACCGCGGCCTGCGACGCGCTCCGACTTCACCGAGGAAAGGAGAGGGAACGACAGTGGTCGCCTCCACCGCCTCCCCCACGAGATCGGGACCGGGTCAGCGCATCGCGCTTCTGGCGCTGGCCCAGTTCGTGATCACGCTCGACTTCAACATCGTCTTCGTGGCCCTCCCCGACATCGGCAGGGAGCTGGGCTTCACCGCGCACACGCTGCAGTGGGTGGTGAACGCGTATGTGGTCGCGCTCGGCGGCCTCCTGCTGTTCGGCGGACGGGCGGCGGACCGCCTCGGCGCGCGGCGGATGTTCGTTCTCGGCATGCTGCTGTACGCGGGCTCCTCGCTCGTCGGCGGCCTCGCGAACGCCCCGGGGCCGCTGGTCGGCGCGCGCGCCGTCCAGGGCGTCGGCGGAGCGCTGCTCACCCCCGCGACCTTGCGCCTCATCTTCACCTGCTTCGACGAGGGGCCGATGCGCAACCGCGCATTGGTGATCTACGGCGCGATCGGCGGCGCCGGCCTGTCGGCGGGTGCGCTGCTCGGCGGCGTCCTCGCCGACTACGCGGGCTGGGCGTGGATCTTCTTCATCAACGTCCCGCTCGCCGCCCTCGGCGCGGCGCTCGCGCCGGCCGTGCTGCCCGCCTCGCCGCCGCCGGGCGGCGACCGGAAGTTCGACGTCCTCGGCGCGGCGCTGGCCACGGCGGCGGCCACGCTCGTGGTGTTCGGTCTCGCCACCGGGCCGGACGCGGGCTGGGCGACCTTCAGCGGTGCGGGCTGCCTGGCCGTCGGCGCGGTGCTGCTCGCGGTGTTCCTCGTGGTCGAGGCGCGCAGCCGAGACGCGCTGATGCCGCTGCGGCTGCTCGGACACCGCGGCCTCGCGGTCACCATGGGCGCCGCGTTCTTCTACCAGGGCAGTCTGACCGGCGTCTATTACCTGTTCACCACGTACCTGCAGGACGTGCTGAGCTACAGCCCGATGTCGGCGGGCCTCGCCTTCCTCCCCCCGACGCTCATCTCCATGGTGTTCGCCATGAAGGTCAGCACCGCCTTCCTCAACAAGCGCGGTCTCCGCACGACGATGTTCCTCGGTGTGCTGGTGACCGGTGCGGGCGCGGCGATCCTCGCATTCGCCTTCGTGCCCGACGGCTCGTACTGGCTGCTGCTGCCCGGCTTGGCGATCTGGTCGATCGGCGGCGCGCTGGCGATTCCCGCCATCCTGGCGGGCGCGGGCGCCGGCGTGGCGGCCCTGGAGCAGGGCGTCGCCTCGGCGATGGCCATGACGTCCCGGCAGGTCGGCGGCGCCGTGGGCCTGGCCGCCCTGGTCGCGGTCGCCACCACTGGGCTGCACGCCGAGCAGGGCGCCGTCCCTCCGGTCGATGAGCTGCTGGACGGCCTGCAGGCCGCTGGATGGGCGGGCGGCGTCGCCCTCATCGCCGCGGCGTTCCTGTGCCTGCTCTTGGAGAAGCCGAAGCCGGCGGACGTCCAGAAGGAAGCGGCCAGTGTCACGAGCTCTGTCAGAGAGCACGTGGACGACACCCATGCCGCCGACCGCGTTGAAGAGTGACACCGCGAAGAGAGGCGATGCGCACGCATCGTCCCCCCTGAACAGCGACATGAACGGCAGCCGATTCACTGACGGAGCAAGTGGCGGGCGCGCTCAAGGGCGAGGTTGCCGGGGCCGGTGTCGACCGGCAGCAGCGGCTCGATCCTGGCCCAGACGGCTCGGTCAGCTCGTGATCGGTCAGCTCGTGTCGTTGAACCAGGGCCGCCATCAAGCCGCAACCACAAGATCCAGATCCGCACAACAGACCCTAGGCGGCGGGGGCGTGGCGGGCGATCTCCGCGCGGGTGGGCGGTTCGGCGCCCTGGCGGGTGCAGGTGATCGCGGCGACGGTCGCGGCGGCCCGCAGCATGTCCCGCAGGGACGTCCGGTCGAGCCGGGCGAGCCGTGCGCGCCGGTCCCCGCCGAGCAGGTCGGCGTTCGCGAGCCAGTCGAGCATGCCGGCGGTGAACGCGTCGCCGGCGCCGACGGTGTCGACGACGTCCACGGGAAGCGCGGGCTGCCGGACCTGCGCGGCGGCCGTCATGCCGACGGCCCCCTCGCCGCCGAAGGTGACGACGACGAGCGCCGGGCCCGCCGCGAGCCAGCGGCGGGCCGCGTCGGCGCCGTCCTCCCCGGGATACAGCCAGGCGAGGTCCTCGGCGCTGACCTTCACGATGTCGACCATGCTCACCTGGCGTTCGACCCGCGCCACCGCCTCCCGCCGCGGCGGCATGAGGGACGGGCGGATGTTGGGGTCGAGCGAGAGGGTCACCGCCCCGCGCGCGTGCTCGGCGGCCAGCAGCGCCTCCAGCGCGTCCGCCCCCGGTGTCAACGCGGTGGCGAGCGAGCCGGTGTGCAGGGCTAGGCACCCGGGGTCGACAGCGGGCGGCTCGCGGACGTCCCAGGCGATGCGGAAGTCGTAGTCGGCGGCCCCGTCGGCGTCGACGGTGGCGATCGCGAGGCTGGTCGGTCCGTGCGCTCCGGGGAGGGGCCGGACGTCGACCCCGGCGCCCTCCAGGTGCTCGGACAGGATGCGGCCGAGGGTGTCGTCGCCCAGGTGGGTGGCCAGGACGACGCGGGCGCCGAGGCGGCCGAGCCCCACCGCGACGTTGGCCGGACTGCCGCCGGGCAGGCAGGCGAACTCGCGCCCGCCGGCGGGCCCGACCAGGTCAATCAAGGCTTCACCCACGACCGTGATCACTTGTGTTCCTCCGAACCGACCGTTGACACGCGCAAGCAAGCCTGTAGTATCCGTCACATCATGTCAACGTTGACGTCATCGTTGTCACCCGGAAGAGCCGGCCCGCGCTGACGGACCACCCCCGGCCCGCGCCCTCCCGGCCCACAGCCTCAGCCGTGCCGCGCGTCCTTCCGGGCTGTCCCCCACCCCGATCCCGAACTGGGAGGCCTCACATGACGTACAGGCGCGACCGCTTCCCCCGGCTGAGAGCGGTGGTCGCGATGGGCACCGCGGTGGCGCTGGCCGCCACCGGGTGCGCCGGTGCCGGCGGCGGTTCCTCCGACGGCAAGGCCGTCGTCACCATCGCCACCGTCGCGAACCCGCAGATGCAGGACATCGAGAAGCTGTCCCAGGAGTTCGAGAAGGCCAACCCGGACATCGACCTGAAGTTCTCGATCCTCCCCGAGAACGAGCTGCGCGACCGCGTCACCCAGGACATCGCCACCAAGGCCGGCCAGTACGACGTCGTGACGATCGGCACCTACGAGACGCCGATCTGGGCCAAGAACGGATGGCTGACCAAGCTGGACTCCTACGCCTCGACGCCCGAGTACGACGTCGGCGACATCATCGCCCCGGTGAAGGAGGCGCTGTCCTACAACGGCGGTCTTTACGCCGTCCCCTTCTACGGCGAGTCGTCGTTCCTGATGTACCGCAAGGACCTGTTCGACAAGGCCGGTCTGAAGATGCCCGAGCAGCCGACCTGGCAGCAGGTCGCCGAGTTCGCCGCCAAGCTGGACGACCCGGACGGCAAGGTGGCGGGCATCTGCCTGCGCGGCCTGCCGGGCTGGGGCGAGGTCATGGCGCCGCTGACCACGCTCATCAACACTTTCGGGGGACGCTGGTACGACACCCAGTGGAACGCGCACCTGACCGACCCGGCCACCAAGGAGGCCGTGAAGTTCTACGTCGACCTGGTGCGCGAGCACGGCGAACCGGGGGCGCCCAACGCCGGGTTCACCGAGTGCATGACCGCGTTCGGCCAGGGCAACGCCGCCATGTGGTACGACGCCACGGTGGCCGCGTCGTCCCTGGAGGACGCCAAGACCAGCAAGGTCGCCGGCAAGGTCGGCTACGTCAAGGCGCCGGTCGTCAAGACCCGCAACTCCGGATGGCTGTGGGCGTGGTCGCTGGCCATGCCCGAGACGTCCAAGCACAAGGACGCCGCGTGGAAGTTCATGCAGTGGGCGACGTCCAAGGAGTACATCCAGCTCGTCGGCCGGCGGCTCGGCTGGGAGCGGGTGCCGCCGGGCACCCGCCGGTCCACCTACCAGATCCCCGAGTACACGAAGGCGGCGGCCGCTTTCGCGGACCTGACGCTGGAATCGATGAACTCGGTCGACCCCAAGCAGCCGGGTCTCGAGCCCCAGCCGTGGGTGGGCGTCCAGTACGTCGCCATCCCCGAGTTCCAGGACCTCGGGACGAAGGTGTCGCAGGAGATCTCGGCGGCGATCGCGGGCAAGCAGAGCGTCGACCAGGCGCTGGACAAGGCCCAGCGGTACGCCGAGGAGACCGCGCAGAAGGCGGGGCTGAAGAAGTAGCAGCGCCGAAGCGGCGGCGCGGCCCCCTCCGGCGCGCCGCCGCCCCCTCCCACCCCTCAGGAGAACAACGATGACCGCGACGGTCACCGCGCCCGCCGTCCGGAGGGCGCCGAAGAAAGACGCGTCCCCGCCCCGTCCGCGCGGGCGGTGGAGGCGGCGGCTGCCGCTGCTGCCCGCGCTCGTGCTCACCATCGCCCTGACCCAGGTGCCCTTCGTGTTCACGCTGTGGTACAGCGTGCACTCGCGGAACCTGCTGCGTCCGGGCACCGACCGTTTCGTCGGGCTGGCCAACTACGCCAAGGTCTTCACCGACTCCGCCTTCCGCAACGCCGCCGTGAACACCGTGGTGCTGACCTCGAGCGCGGTCGTGCTGTCGATGCTGCTCGGCGTGGCGCTGGCCATGCTGCTGGACCGCAGGTTCTTCGGCCGCGGCATCGTGCGGACGATGCTGATCACGCCGTTCCTGGTGATGCCCGCCGCGGCGGCGCTGCTGTGGAAGACGTCGATGCTCAACCCGGTCTACGGGCTGCTGAACTGGGCGCTGTCGCCGTTCGGCGTCGGGGACCTGGACTGGGCCAGCCGGTACCCCATGGCGACGATCGTCATGGTCCTGGTCTGGCAGTGGACGCCGTTCATGATGCTGATCGTCCTGGCCGGGCTGCAGAGCCAGTCGCCGGAGGTCCTGGAGGCCGCCCGGGTCGACGGGGCCGGCTGGTGGCAGACCTTCCGCTTCGTCACTCTTGCGCATCTGCGCCGGTACATCGAGCTGGGCATCCTGCTGGGCTCGATCTACGTGGTGCAGACCTTCGACGCGATCTTCATGATCACCCAGGGCGGTCCGGGCCAGGCGACCACCAACCTGCCGTACTTCATCTACCTGAAGGCGTTCCGCGGCTTCGAGCTCGGGGAGGCCGCGGCGCTCGGCGTCGTCGTGGTCGCCGCGACCATCGTCATCGCCACGTTCGCCCTCCGGTTGATCTCCAATCTGTTCTCCTCCGAGGGGATGGGCGCATGAGCATCGGACGTTCCCCGGCCGCGGGGTCCCGGCTGCCCCGGCTGCTGCTGGGCCTGGTCGCCTGGACGGCCGGCCTGCTGTTCTTCTTCCCGGTCCTGTGGATGTTCCTGACCGGGTTCAAGCACGAGTCGCAGGCGTCCACCGATCCGCCCACGTGGCTGTTCACGCCCACCACCGAGCAGTACGAGGCCATCTTCGCCCGGGACTTCGCGCCCTTCCTCGTCAACTCGGCGACGTCCTCGCTGCTGTCGACGCTGCTGGTGCTGGCGCTGGCCGTGCCGGCCGCCTACGCCCTGTCGCTCGCGCCCGTGCCGAAGTGGCGGGACGTGCTGTTCTTCTTCATCTCGACGCGCATGATGCCCGCGGTCGCGTCCATCGTGCCGCTCTACCTGATCGCCAAGAGCCTCGGCGTGCTTGACAACATCACCATGCTTTCGCTGGTCTACACGGCGATGAACCTGCCCATCGCCGTGTGGATGCTGCGCTCGTTCCTGATGGAGATCCCGCGCGAGGTGCTGGAGGCGGCCCGCGTGGACGGCGCGAGCCTGCCGGTCCAGCTGACCCGGATCGTCCTGCCGATGATCGCGCCGGGGCTCGCCGCGACCGCGCTGATCTGCTTCATCTTCGCGTGGAACGAGTTCTTCTTCGCGGTCAGCCTCACGGCGACCCGGGCGGCCACGGTGCCGGTGTTCCTCGTCGGGTTCATCACCAGCGAGGGCCTGTTCTGGGCGCGGCTGTCCGCGGCGTCGACCCTGGCGGCCCTGCCGGTCGTCATCGCCGGGTGGGTCGCGCAGAAGCAGCTGGTCCGCGGTCTGTCTCTGGGGGCGGTGAAGGGATGAAGGCGATCGTCATCGAGCGGCCGGGGCGGCTGTCCCTGGAGACGGTGCCCGACCCGGCGCCGGGGCCGCGCGAGGTGGTGGTCGCGGTCGCGGCGTGCGGCATCTGCGGCACCGACCTGCACATCCTGGACGGCGAGTACACCTCTCCCTACCCGATCGTGCCCGGGCACGAGTTCGCCGGCGAGGTGGTGGCCGTCGGGTCCGAGGTCGGCGAGCTCGCCGTCGGCGACCGGGTCGCCGTGGACCCCTCGCTGCCCTGCAAGGAGTGCGACTTCTGCGGCACCGGGCGCAGCAACCTGTGCGAGCGGTTCAACGCGATCGGCGTCAGCCGTCCCGGCGCCGCCGCCGAGTACGCCGTCGCGCCGGCCGCCAACTGCCACCGCATTCCCGACGGCATGCCGCTGGAGCACGCCGCCCTCATCGAGCCGCTGTCGTGCGCCGTGCACGGCTTCGACCTGCTGCCGCGCCGCCCCGGCGACCACTACCTCATCTACGGCGCCGGCACCATGGGGCTGCTCATGCTGCAGCTGGCGCGGCGCAGCGGCGCCGCCTCGGTGAGCGTCGTCGACCTCAACGAGGAGCGCCTCGACACGGCGCGCCGGCTCGGCGCCGACGAGGTCGCGCGGAACGCCGACGCGTTCGACCGGCCGCGCGGGTGGGAGACCGTCATCGACTGCACGGGCGCCGTGCCCGCCATCGAGGACGGGCTGACCCGGGTGCGGCGCGGCGGCACCTTCCAGTTCTTCGGCGTGGCCGCCGCGGACGCCACCGCGCGGGTGTCGCCGTTCCGGATCTACAACGACGAGATCACCCTCGTCGGCAGCATGGCGGTCCTGCACAGTTTCGGGCGGGCGGTGGAGCTGCTGGCGTGCGGGGCCGTGGACGCCTCTGCCATGATCAGCCACAGCTTCCCGCTCGCCGAGTACGAGCGCGCCATCGGCGCCTTCCGGCAGGGGAAGGGACGCAAACTGCAGATTCGCCCCGCGGAACGGACCACGTCGTGACCAACGAGGAAAGCGAGCCCAAGCGCCCGGCCGCGACCCGCGCCGCCACCATGAAGGACGTGGCGGCGCGGGTCGGCGTGTCCATCAAGACGGTCTCCCGGGTCGTCAACGGCCACGATGACGTGCACCCCGACACGCGGGCGCGCATCGAGGCCGCGATGAAGGAGCTCAACTTCCGCCCCAACGTCATGGCCAGCATGATCCGGCGGCGCGGCGGGCGGACCGCCTCCATCGGCCTGGTCGTCGAGGACCTCGCCAACCCGTTCATGGCGCAGCTGGCCCGGGCCGTCGCGGACAGCGCGCTCTGCCGGCAGCATCTGGTGCTCATCGGGTCCAGCGACGGGGACCCCGAGCGCGAACGCGAACTCGTCGCCGTGTTCCTCACCCGGCGCGTGGACGGGCTGATCATCGTCCCGTCGGGGGACGACCAGTCCTATCTGAAGGCGGAGACCGACCGCGGCCTGCCGATCGTGTTCGTCGACCGGCTCGGGCAGCGCATCGAGGCCGACGCCGTGGTCTCCGACAACGCCAGCGGAACCGCGCAGGCCGTGCGGCACCTGCTCGCCCACGGCCACCGCCGCATCGGCTACCTGGGCGATCTGCGCGGCTTCTACACCGCCCAGGCGCGGCTGCAGGGCTACGAGGAGGCGCTCCGCGCCGCCACGGGCGGCGTCGACCCGCGTCTGGTCCGCATGGACGTGCACACCGTCGCGCAGGCCGAGCAGGAGGCGCGGGCCCTGCTCGGCTCGGACGACCCGCCGACCGCGCTGCTGTGCGGCAACAACCTCATCACCGTCGGGGCCCTGCACGCCCTGCAGGCCCTGGACCTGCGCCAGAAGGTCGCGCTCATCGGCTTCGACGACCAGGACCTGGCGCACCTGCTCACCCCTGCCCTGACCGTCGTGGCGCAGGACGTCCCCGCGATCGGCCGCACCGCCGCCGAGCGGCTCTTCCTCAGGCTGAACGCGCAGCCCGACGAGCAGGCGCCGTACGAGCGGCTGACCATTCCCGTCACGTTGATCCCCCGCGGCTCCGGCGAGATCCCCGCCGGCGCTCCCGCGGAGCACGGCGACCGGGCCGACCGCTGACCGGCGCCGCCTTCATCTCTCGCACCGCTATCACGTTGCGGGCCAGAGCGCCTGGCAGCACCGTTTCGGCACGGATCTCCTGGCGGCATTGACGCGGGAGCCTGCGCGCGTAGTCGAACCGATCCGCTAGTCGAACCGATCCGCGTCGGCCCCCACGCGCGCCTGATCAGCTCGTCAGCGGCACCCGTGCCGCCGTCGCGCGGACCAGCTCCTGGAAGTCCGGGCACTGGGTGAAGTCGGGCGCACCGCACTTCAGCACGTGTTCGATCAGTTCCTTCGACGCCTGGATCCGCGCGAGCCGCTCGTCCAGTTCCCTGCGGTGCCGCTCGAGCAGATCCCTTCGGGCGGCCGGGTCGGAGGCGTCGAGGATCTCGCGCAGCTGCGGAAGGCTCATGCCGGCCTGCTTGCCGCGCAGGATCATCGCGACGCGCGTGACGTGCTCGCGCGTGTAGCGGCGCCGCCCGCCGACCCGGCGCGCCGGGGTCAGCAGCCCCGCGGACTCCCAGTGGCGCAGGACGTGCGTCGCAAGTCCGAAGCGCGCGGCGAGCTCGCCGATGGACAGGTCGGCCTCGTCTTCGTCCCGATCCGCGGACCCCGTGATCTGGACGCTTGACTTCATGTCGACATTAAGTTGCACGCTCGTCGCGGATGTCAACTCGCGACCGGGAGGGCGACTCGATGTTCGACGTCATCGTGGTCGGCGGCGGGCCGACCGGCCTGTCGGCCGCCCTGGCCCTGGGGCGGGCGCGGCGCTCGACGCTCGTGCTGGACTCCGGCGACTACCGCAACGCGCCGTCGGCGGCGGTGCACAATCTGCTGACGCGCGACGGCACGCCGCCGGACGAGGTGCGCCGCATCGCCCGCGAGCAGCTCGCGGCGTACCCCGCCGTCGAGATCCGCGACGTCGCGGCCGAGGACGCCGCCGGCTCGCAGGAGGACGGATTCGAGGTCCGCCTCGGCGACGGGTCCGCGGTGTCGGCGCGGCGGCTGCTGCTGGCCACCGGCCTGACCGACGAACTGCCGGCGATCGACGGTCTGGCCCGGCTGTGGGGCCGCGGCGCGTACCACTGCCCCTACTGCCACGGCTACGAGCTGCGCGACACCCCGATCGCCGTGCTCGGCGGCACCTCGGACAGGGTGGAGCTGGCGCTGCACCTGCGGCGCTTCAGCGACGACGTCGTCCTGTGCACCGACGGTGAGCCCGCTTACGACGAGGCCGACACGCGGTTGCTGGAGACCCATGGCGTCACCGTCGCCACCGAGCGCGTGGCACGCCTGCACGGCGGCGACAACGGCTTGGAGAGCGTCGAGTTCGCCGACGGCTCCGTCCTCGCCAGGAGCGCGATTTTCGTCAAGTCGGTGCTTCGTCAGCGTTCGCGACTGCCCGAACGCCTCGGGTGCGCGACGCTCGACGACGGCACGGTCGAAATCAACGAGTTCTGCCAGACCAGTGTCAGCGGCGTGTACGCGGCGGGCGACATGGCCCGGCGCGCCACGTTCCCGGTTCCGGCCGCGGCGGTCGTCGCGGCCGTGGCCGGCGGCACGATCGCAGCGATCGTCATCGACAAAGAGCTGCTGTGGACGGACGTGAAGCTGACCGCCCCGATCTCGGGCGTGCGGAGCTGACCGGTACGCCCCTACTGGTACGGAGCCTGTTCGTCATGACTTCCGACGTGACCATCGGCACCGGGGCGACGCGCGGACACGTCGCCCTGGCCTCGGCCGGACTGTCGCTCGGCGTGCTGCTGTCGGTGCTCGACCAGACGGTCGTCGCCACCGCCCTGCCCGAGATCGCCGCCGACGTCGGCGGCCTCGGCTCGATCGGCTGGGTCGCCACCGCCTACCTGCTCGCCTCCACCGCGACGGGCGCCCTGTACGGACGGATCAGCGACCGGTTCGGACGGCGAGCGACGTTCCTGGCCGCCGTGGGCGTGTTCACGGCGGCGAGCGCGCTGTGCGCCACGGCCGACACGCTCGGCCTGCTCATCGCCTTCCGCGCCCTGCAGGGGATCGGCGCGGGCGGGCTGTTCGTGCTGCCCTCGATCGCGCTGTCGGAGCTGTTCCCGGCCGAACAGCGCGGCAAGGTTCAGGGGTATCTGGGCGCAGTCTTCGCCGTCGGCAGCGTCGGCGGCCCGCTGGTGGGCGGTGTGCTGACCGACCGGTTGAGCTGGCGCTGGATCTTCTACGTCAACATCCCGCTCGGCCTGCTGGCGATCTTGCTCACCGCGACGGCGCTGCGGCTGCCCGCCGGCGCTCGCCGGACCCGTCTCGACCTGCCCGGTTCCGCGCTCGTCGTCGCCGCCGTCGTCGCCGTGATGCTGGCGATCGAGTGGGGCGGACGCGACCACGCCTGGGGCTCCGCGACGATCCTGGGACTGCTCGCGGCCGCGGTCGTACTGTTCGCGGCGTTCGTGTGGTGGGAGCGGCGTTCGCCCGACCCGGTGCTGCCGCTGCGGCTGATGGCCGGTCCGGTGCTGCGGATCGCGGTGCCCGCCGCCGTGCTGCTCGGCGCGCTGCTGTACGGCTCGGTGTTCTTCCTGCCGACGTACTTCCAGCACGCGCACGGGATGACCGCGACCGAGGCGGGGTTCGCGCTGATTCCCTTCGTGGGCGCGTTCGTGGTCGCGTCCGGGGCGTCAGGGAGACTGGCGAGCTCCCTCGGCCGGCACAAGCCGTTCATCGTCGCCGGGGCCGTCGTCATGACCGCGGGGATCGGCCTGCTCGGCCGACTCGGCGATGGCGCCTCGTACGGGCTGGTCGCCGCCGAGACCGTCGTGCTGGGCCTGGGCGTCGGGTTGATCATGCAGCTGCTCGTCACGATCGCCCAGAACGCCGTCCCGCCGGCGGACCTGGCCGCGACCACGTCTCTGATCATGTCGACGCGCGGTCTGGGGACCGCGCTCGGCGTGGCGTTCTTCGGCGCGCTGCTCGACCGCTCGCTCGACGCCCATAAACCCGTCGCGACCGCGATACCGGACATGTTCGCGTGGGCAGTGCCCGTCGCGGTGCTGCTGTTCGTGCTCACCGTCGTCCTACCGGAGCGAAAAGCGGACACGACCGCCCCGACCGCCGAGCCGACCACCTGAGACAGACCCCGACGCCGCCTGCCAGAGAGGAACGACTCGACGGCGCACCGCAGCCCGCCCCGCCGCACGCCGGGAGCGCGACATGCACGGCGCCCGACGTGCGGCGGGCACCGGCGGCAGAAGCACGAACAGCAGGAAGCCGCCTTCGCCACGCGCGTCGCCCGGCTGCGTCGGCACAGCATCGCCGCTCCGCCAACACGACGTTGCGTGAAAGCGCTCTCGCGTCCCTGGCCCGCCCCCACGGCGCCCGACGTGCGGCGGGGTGGCCCGCGCCGTAGCCTGCGGGAACCCACAGGATGGGACGCTCTTCTCGCTGCCGCGTCCTGGTCACGCCGCATGGTGGCTGACCTGCGGGATCAGCGGTCCAGCGCCCGGTGCGCCTCGCCGCCGCGCCACAGGGGCCGAGTCGATCGCCCACCAGGGGGCCCTATTTGCCCCGAAACGGTGGATCTCACGGCGGAGGTAACTGTAAAGTCTCTTTTCTGAGAGCGCTCTCTCGATCTACCCCCGCCGTCCCCGCTCAAAAGATCGACATGAGACTCACCGTGCCGACCGGCGCGGCGGTGTCCGCTGCCGCACCGGTCGCCTCCCCCACGGCCCGTCCCCCGCCCGACCTGAGGGCCCACGAGACGGGCACCGCAGCGAAGCCGACCGGCACGCACGCGACCGTCAGGTTCCCATGACACGGCGGACCGGACGTGGCCGCCGACACCGTCGCGACGCCGGCGGCCGATCGCGCCGCAGCCGACCTCACGACGCCGACGCCCCTGGTCGATCCGCCCGCTGACGCCATCGACCGGGATCGCCCGACCCCGCTCCGGCTGCGGCGAGGATCCGGCGGCGCGGAAACGGCGACCGCGGCGATCCGCACCGAACCATGACAGCCGGGGGCACCGTATCGCCCCACGGGCTGCGACGAAGACACCGCATGTCACAGACAGTAAGGAGACCCCGCGTGAGAAAGACGGTGAAATCCGTCCGCAGAAAGCTCCTCACCATGCTGGCCGCTGTCACGGCCACGCTGTCGGTCACCGTCGCGACGGGGACGACGCAGGCGCACGCGGCCGCGGACCCGCTGCCGATCAAGGTCACCAACAACACCGGACGCGGCGAACCCGTCTACCTCTATGTCCTCGGCACGGACCTGCGGTCCGGCAGGCTCGGCTACGTGGACGCCAACGGCAGGTTCTCTCCGTGGCAGGGCGGGTCGGTGCCGCCGTCGCCGGCGCCCGACGTGTCGATCCCGGGCCCCTCGAACGGCGCCAGCACGACCATCCGCGTCCCGCGCTTCCTGTCGGGCCGGGTGTACTTCTCCATCGGGGAGAAGCTGAAGCTCTTCCTCACCCCCGACGGCCTGGTGCAGCCGGCGCCGTGGGCGGGCGGAGACCCCAACCGCGACATCCTGTTCGACTGGAGCGAGTTCACCTACGACGGCTCGGGCCTGTGGATCAACAGCACGCAGGTCGACCAGTTCGCCATCCCGCACGCGGTCGCCGTGACGGGCGGCAACGGGGCGACGAAGCGCACCGGGGAGCTCGTCCCCGGCGGCCGGAACAAGGTGATCAACGCCATCCGGCAGCAGCCCGGCTTCGAGCGGACCGTCTACACCCGCGGCGACGGGACGGTGCTGCGGGTCCTGGCGCCCGGCAAGGCCGCCGAGGCCGGGCTGATGGACCCCAACTACCTCGCCCCCTACATCGACAGCGCCTGGAACGCCTACACCGGCAAGACCCTGACCATCGTCCCGTTCCAGGACCGGCCGGACGTCAAGTTCTTCGGCCGCACGCAGGGCGACGTCATGGTCTTCACCGACACGTCCGGCAACCAGGTGCACACGATCAACAAGCCGAGCAGCGGCGACGTGTGGGGCTGCGCCGGCGCCCTCTTCGCGCCCAACGACCAGGTGAAGGGGCCGATCGCCCGCACGGTCTGCGCGGCGCTGCACCGCTCCACGCTCGGCGCCATCGACACCCAGCCCAGCTACGACGCCGCCGACTTCTACCGCGGGTCGCTGACCAACCACTACTCGCGGATCATCCACGAGCACATGGTGGACGGTAAGGCGTACGGCTTCCCGTTCGACGACGTCGCCGGCTTCGAGTCGCTGGTGCACGACGGCGACCCGAGCTCGGCCGAGATCACGCTGACCCCGTTCAACTGAGCGGCGGCGACGCGCTGATCAGCGTTCGCGGCAGCGCGCGCCTCGACGGACGTCTGCGGCGGTGCGCCGCCGCAGACGTCCCCGTGCGTCGACAACCGCCGCGCGACGACGAAGAACGCGCCTGAGCTCACCGCGGCGAGCGGCATCGCGGCTGAGGCACAGGCTTCCGCATGACGGCCGGGGCGGTGCATGCGCACCGCCCCGGCCCTTCTTGTTCCCGCGTGAAGACTTCCCTCCTCGATGAACTCCTCGGCCGCCGCCGCACGCGCCGCCGCCATGGTCACCGGGAGCGCCCCGGCCGTCGCCGCCGGACGCCGCGGCCGTCCTCCGGAGACGCGGTGGCTGTCAGAGGCGGACGAGGTCGCCCCCCGGTCGCTGCCTGGGAGTCGCCGCATGACCGTTGAGAGACGAGCAGTCAGATGGCAGGCGACGCCGTCGGCGGCGGACGGGGCATGATCAGCGAGCGGAAGCCCGTACCGGCCGGGCGATGGGCAAGCGCCCCTGCCCTCCCGCAGCCGCCGATGAATGGGGTCGGCTGTATGGGTATGGGGGCCGCTGGCGGTTTCCACGCATTTGCGGGGGAAGTCATGGGTTGGAGACATATGCCGCTTCGAGTCCGGTGCGGTCTTGTCGTCGCCGGTGTCACGGCGCTCGAGGCCTCCGGTTTCAGCGTGCTGTTCCTGCGTCTGGTGAGCAGGAAGCGCGCCATCATGGCCCGCGAAACGATGCATTCGGCGGTCGATGACGTGTTCTTCCGGATGCTGCGGGGGCCGCTGCCGGAGGTCTTGCGGGCGCGCGACGGCCATGCGGTCCAGGTCGTGGACGCGGACCGCCGTGTGCTGGCGGCCACCAAAGACCTGCGCGGCAAGCCTCCCATGGCCTCCTTCACGCCGCGGCCGGGCCAGGTCCACACCCAGCGGACGCTGCCCCATGACCCCACCGGACTGGGGCGGCGCATGACCGCCTGGGGCGTGCGCATGGTCCCCGAGGTGGCCCGGCGCCAGCGGGGCCGCAGCCCGCTGATGATCTATACGGCCGCCCCGCGCGTCCCCTGGTACGCCTCCCGGCAGCTGGCGATCGCGGCGGGCGGCGTCTCGGCCCTGGTGAGCGCGCTGGCGTTCCTGATGACCTGGCGGTCGATGGCGCGGACGCTGACCCCGGTGGAGGCGATCCGCAGGGAGTTCGCCGAGATCACCGCCACGGACCTGAGCCGGCGGGTTCCGGTGCCCGAGGCCCGGGAGCTCAGGGACCTGGCGCAGACGTTGAACGCCGCCCTAGGGCGCCTGGAGGCCGTGGTCACCGATCTGCGGTACCTCGCCAGCGAGGCGTCCCATGACCTGCGCGGCCCGCTGACCGGCATCCGCGTCCTCCTCGAGGAGGCGCTGACCCGAGGCGACGACGTGGACTGGCCCGAGGTCGCCGCGGGCGTGCTGGCCGCGGTGGATCGTCAGCAGGCGATCGTGACCGACCTGCTCACGTTGAGCCGCCTGGACACCGGCCAACCCGTGCTGATGCAACGCACCGATCTGTCCTCTCTTGTCTCCACGGAAGTGCAGGCCCAGTCCAATGACCGGGTTCCCATCACCTGCGAGGCGGACGAACAGGTCATGGTCGACTGCAACCCGCTGCTCATCCAGCGCCTCCTGGGCAATCTGCTCGACAACGCCCAGCGCCACGCCGCCTCGCGCGTCACCGTCACCCTCACCTCGCAGAAGGTCCAGGACGGCGTCGCCGTGCTGACAGTGGAGGACGACGGCGACGGCATCCCGCCCGATCAGCACGAAAAGATCTTTGAACGCTTCACCCGTCTGGCGTCCTCCCGCGACCGCGACCCCTACGGCACCGGGCTCGGCCTGCCGATCAGCCGCCATATCGCCGAGGTCCACCACGGCAGCCTCACCATCGAGGACCGCCCCGGGCAGGGAGCCTGCT
Organism: Actinomadura viridilutea; assembly: GCA_003001795.1. GTDB lineage: Bacteria > Actinomycetota > Actinomycetes > Streptosporangiales > Streptosporangiaceae > Spirillospora > Spirillospora viridilutea. Next base: position 54,929 of record PVNI01000023.1, read on the forward strand.
TCGCTCTGCGCCTTCCTCTCAGCAGCCGCCGCGCAGGCGACGAGGCGTCGACCCCTCAGTGAGGGCCGCCGACACACTGAGCGGCCCCTTTGGACGCGTCCTCGCGAGCAGAAAGCGGCTCGACACCACCCACAGACCACCGCCCCGATCACGTGCCACCGCTGATCCGCTCAGCGCATCCCCGGTTCACGGCGCTGTTGAGCGTCCTCCGCCGGCCTGTGTCCTCGTCGGCTACAGACAGTGCCCCTGGCTATGCCGGGCTGCGCCGGCGGTCACGGTGGGAGACACGCGCCTGTCATGCACCATGGAGGGGTGACTCATGTCGTGCAGGAAGGGCCCGCTCCCGCGCCTGACGTCCCCTCCCGTCTCGGGCAGCTGGCCGACCTCGTCGCGGACGGCGACGTGGTGGTGCTGAGCGGGGCGGGGCTGTCCACCGAGTCCGGAATCCCCGACTACCGCGGGGAGACCGGACGACGGCGGCGGGCGAAGCCGATGACGTACCAGACCTTCATCGGCAGCGCCGAGGCGCGCCGGCGGTACTGGGCGCGCAGCTACCTGGGCTGGCGGCACATCGCCCAAGCGAGGCCGAACGCCGGGCACCGCGCGGTCGCGGAGCTGCAGCGCCGCGGGCTGGTCACCGGGATCATCACCCAGAACGTCGACGGTCTGCACCAGGCCGCGGGCGCGCGGGACGTGATCGAGCTGCACGGCGGTCTCGACCGGGTCCTGTGCCTGGGATGCGGGCGCCGCACGCCCCGGCGGCTCCTGGACGAGCGTCTGCGCGCGGCCAATCCCGGCTGGGTCGCCCGGGTCGGCGAGATCAACCCGGACGGCGACGCCGTGCTGTCCGACGAGGAGATCCGCGCGTTCCGGGTCGTGGACTGCGCCGACTGCGGCGGCGTCCTCAAGCCCGACGTGGTGTTCTTCGGCGAGAACGTGCCGCCCGCCCGGGTCCGCGACTGCTACGCCCTGACCGAGCGGGCCGGTCTGCTGCTGGTCCTCGGGTCCTCGCTGGCGGTGATGTCCGGGCTGCGGTTCGTCCGCCACGCCCACCGGAACGGCATTCCGGTGGCGATCGTCAACCAGGGTGCGACGCGGGGCGACGAATACGCCCTCCTCACCCTGGACGCACCGCTCGGCCCGACGCTGACCGCCCTCGTCGCCGCTCTCTAAGGCCGAGCGTTCCCCCGGGTCCGATCCGAACCGGGCGGCCTCCCGCGCTGTGGAATGTGCCTTTCGTCCCTACCTGCGCGCGGGTCGGGGGGATGTGCTGGACGCGTAGCCCGGCACGAGGAGCCAGCATGGAACCGACGCGACGGCAGGGCCCGAACGGGGCGGCGGAATCGCCGGCCGAGGACGTCCAGAAGGCCGTCGAGGCGGCGGTGTGGGCTCCGTCCGTCCACAACACCCAGCCGTGGAGCTTCAGCCGGCGCGGATCACGGATCACCGTGCGCGCCGATCCGGACCGGCGGCTTGCGGTCGCCGACCCCGGCGGCCGGGAGATGCTGATCAGCTGCGGCGCCGCCCTGCTCACCCTGCGGGTCGCGGTGCGGCGGCTCGGGTACGAGCCGCAGGTGCGGCTGCTGCCCGACCCGGACCGCCCCAACCTGCTCGCCGACGTCGTCCTGGGCGCCAGGATCGCCGAGAGCGAGGACGACCGGCTGCTGTACGAGCAGATCCGGCGCAGGCGCACCCACCGAGGCGGTTTCCCGCCCGGCGGCGACGTCCCGCCGCCCCTGCGGGCGAGGCTGGAGATGGAGGCGCGGCAGGAGGGGGCCGAGCTGCAGGCCGTAGAGGACCCGCATGCTCTTCGTGCTTTGGCGGCGCTGACGGAGGCGGCCGAGAACCTGCAGCGGCTCGACGCGCCCTACCGGCGCGAGTGCGCCCGCTGGTCGCCTCGGCCGGGCTCTTCACGTCCGGAAGGGGTGCATGCGGAGACGTATCCGCGCGGCGAGCCGCGCACCGAGCCGTACCACTTCCCCGGACGCGACTTCGCCCGCGGCCACGATTGGGGAACCGACCCTGGAAAGACCGGCGGCCGGGGCGCGGTGACGGGGCTGGTCATGCTGATCACCACGTCGGGGGACACGCCGGGCGACTGGCTGGGCGCCGGGCAGGCGCTGCAACGGGTGCTCTTGCGCGCGGCCGAGAAGGACGTCGCGGCCGCGTTCCACACGCAGCCTTTGGAGATCCCGGAGCTGCGGGAGCTGATCCGCCGCCGGTTCTGCGGCGGCCGGTACCCGCAGATGCTGCTGCGCCTGGGCAGGGCGGGAGCCGAGCCCGAGAGCGTGCGCCGCCCGGCCGACCAGTCCATGACCGAGGACTTCTGAGCCGCGGACGCCGACGGCCCTGCCCGATCGCCTCCGCGGACCGTCCCGACCGCTCGGGGAGGACGAGATGCCTGTCACCGACGAGCCGATCCTGACTCTCGACCGCCGAACGTGCCTGGCGCTGCTGGGCGGCGTGTCGATCGGGCGTGTCGCGTGGGCGGACGACGACGGGCGGGTCACGGTGCTGCCGGTCAACTTCGTCATGGACGGCGACGCCGTGGTCTTCCGGACGTCGTCGGGCGCCAAACTCGCCGCCGTCGCGCGGCGGCGTCCGATGACCTTCGAGGCCGACGACGCCGAACCGGCGCTCAGGACGGGCTGGAGCGTCCTGGTCCAGGGCCCCGCCGAGATCATCACCGACGTCGACGAGCTGCGGCGCCTGGAGAGCCGCGGCCTGGAGCCTTGGGCCACCGACGCCAAGCCCTACTTCGTGCGCGTCGCGGCCCGCCACGTGACCGGCCGGCGCCTCCCCTTGCGTCCGGGAGGCGTGCACGTAGAACGGTCAGGCGGGGACGACGTGCAGTGATGACCAGCTGGGCGCGCTGAAGCGCCCGCTCCCCCGGTTCGAGGCGCCGTTCAAGAGACGTGTCGTTCCGGGCTCACCGCGGGCCGCCGCGCCAGTCGGGCATCGGCCGTTCGCCGACGGCGACGTCGTAGGCGGCGCGGGCCAGCAGACGCGTCGAATCCAGCGTCGGCAGGGGTGACACGTCCGGCGTGATCAGCAGCGGGATCTCGGTGCAGACGAGGGCGACGGCGTCGCAGCCGCGGTCCGCGAGCCGTTCGATGACGCGCAGGTACCTCTGGCGCGACGCATCGCTGATCACGCCGTTGACCAGCTCCGTGAAGATGACCTCGTTGACGAGGTCGCGGTCGTCGGCGTCGGGCACCTCCGCGGCGATCCCGCGGGCGCCGAGCGCACGCGGGTAGAGCGGGCCGTCCATCGTGTACTTGGTGCCCAGCACGCCGACGCGGGTGCGTCCCTCGGCGGCGGCCTGGTCCGCGACGACCTCGGCGATGTGCAGGCCCGGCAGCGGAAGGTCCGGCCCCGGAACCTCCAGGGCCATGTGGGCGGTGTTGTCCGGGCAGACGAAGAAGTCGGCGCCGGCCCGGGCGAGCCGCTCCGCGCTGGTCGCCAGGGTGGCCCGGACGGACGCGTGATCCCCCGCGTCCCACGCGGGCATGCTGTACCCGAAGGCGATGTAGTCCAGGGTGACGTCGGGATGCTCGTTGCGGCCCGTCCGCCGGAATCCCTCCTCGCAGTAGGCGAGGAAGCACAACGCGGCCCCTCCCGTGCTGTGGGCGAGGATCCCGAGATGCGGCACGACGACTCCGGCATTTCCGCAGGATTCTGAACGGCCTCATTCTCTCCGAGCTCCGGCCGTCCGGTCCCGCGGACGGGGACGTACCTGGTTTTGACCTGCGGCGGCGCGTGACGGCTCAGGACGGTGGGGAGCAAGCCCGCAGTGCCGAAGTCACTGTCGAGGAGATCTTGCTATGCGGTGTCTGTTGCGCCCGTTGGCGATGGCTGCGCTGGCAGGCGGGGTGCTCACCACGCCCCCCGTGCCAACGGCATACGTAGTGAACAGGGATCACACGTTCCGCGTCGACAACATCAGCGTCAAGTACGCCCACAGCCCCAACGGCGTCCTCGGGGGACTCCTCGGGTTGCGCGCCCTCTAGCGTCGCCCGACCGGCGGTCGGCGCACGGCGCGGGCGCCGACCGCCCGGTCCTGGACGGTCGCCACGACCACGACACCGCGCTCATCGCGCGAGGCTCGCGTCCCCTACGCGGTCGCGCTGGCGGCCATGATCTGCAACGCGGCCCGCTCCGACCGCACCGGAAACCGGCGCGCCGCCGCGGTGCCCAGGTCGTGGCGATCGTCGGGCTGCTGGCCGGGCAGCTGGTGCACAGCGGCGTCGCGCAGATGGCGCTGCTGTGCGTGGTCGCGGCGGGCGTGTACGCGCCCTACGGGCCGTGGGCGATGCCCGCGCAGGTGCTGCGGTTCGAGGTGATCGCCGTGGCCATGGGGCTGATCAACGCGCTGGGCAACCTGGGCGGTTTCATGGGGCCGTACCTGGTCGGCCGGCTGATCGACCTGACCGGCTCGCAGGCCGCCGGATTCGTCGCTCTGGCGGGATTCCTGGCCGCCGTGGCGGCGGTCTCCTGGTTCTGCCTGCGCCCGACGCCCGCCGCCGGGGATCATGCGGTTGCCGCACAACGGACCGCCTGATGGGGGATGGTGACCGCACGACGCGGGCCGAGGGCACCTACGGCGGTGCGGTGGGCGGCCCGTACCGCACGAGCTGCCGCTGCGCGAAAAGGGAGCATGGCCGCCGGCGCGAGAAGGACGCCATCGCCGCCGTCGCCGCCGACCTGGTGGACGCCGGCGACGTGGTGCTGCTGGACGCCGGGTCCACCACGGCGCGGCCGGCCCGGCGGCTGCGCGACCGCACCGGCATCACCGTGATCGCGGCCGGGCTCAACGCCATCGCGCTGCTGGCCGAGGCCCGCGGCGTCGAGCTGATCGTGCTCGGCGGGCGGGTCCGCCACCCCGGCGAGGGGGTGGTCGGCCCGTTCGCCGAGGAGCAGCTGCGCCGGCTGGGCCCCGACAAGGTGTTCCTGGGCGCGGACGGCGTGACCGCCCGCGACCTGTGCTGCCCGTCGCCCGAGCAGGCCCGGTTGAAGCACGTGCTGCTGCACGCCGGACGCGCCGCCTACGTGCTCGCCGACCACAGCAAGATCGGTGCGGAGCCGTTCGCGTACTGGGCGCCGCTCGACCGGCCGCACACGCCGATCGTCGACGCGGCCGTCCGGCCCGACGCGCTGGAGCCGTTGCCGGGCGGCGTCGTCATCGCCGAGGAGAGGGATCAGCCCGGCGTCCCGCGGCGGCCCGAGAGCGCGTCTCGCCCCGGCGGTCGGGGCCGCCCGAAGAGTCGGGACGACCGCCGCGCGGCGGCTGCGCGTCCGAGACGGGCGGGGCCGCCGCGACAACGGTCGGGGGCACGCCCCGGCGGAGGCCGGGGCGTGCCTGGTCACGGTCAGCGACCGCCGTGGAAGGTGACGGTGAAGCCGCTGCACGAGTGGCACTGGTACACGACCTGGTTGCCCGGCTCGTGGTCCTGCCTGGACCACGCGTAGGCCTTGGGGCACCGGGACTGGATCATGTTGCTGTAGGGCGTCTTCGCGTCGCGGTTCGGGTTGATGCAGTTCACCGGGGACCCGTCGGCCCGGCGCTGCAGGTTCTCCGGCGGGCAGTACGGCAGCAGGTTCTCCGTGCAGCCCGCCGAGCCGCACGGCACCGTGGCGTTCACCGGCTCGATGGTGATGGGCAGCGAGAACGCGTTGACGTAGCTGACGTTGTACCAGGGCGCGAGGCCGTCCTTGGTGTCGAAGTTGAACTCGGCCAGGCTGGCGGGCTGCTCGCCGGTCACGCAGCGGTCGGGGTACGGCCCGCAGTCGCCGACCTCGCAGTGGAAGTCCCGCCCGGGCGTGCCGGTGCAGCCCTGCCGGGCGAAGAACTTGCCGCGCCAGTGGCCGGGCGGGCTGTTCTCGGGGATGGTCACCGTGGCGGACTGCCCCGGCTGCAGGGTCGGCAGGTTGGTGAGGTTGACCGACCCGTCGGCGTTGACGAGGCTGCCGATCCACAACGTCTCGCCGCTGCGGTTCACGAAGGTCACCGTGTGGTCGGCCGCCGCCGTGGCCGGCGCGGGGGCGGGCTCCGCCGCCGCGACGCCCAGGCCGGCGACCGCGGCCAGCACCAGGCCGACCAGGGCGCCGCGGATGCGGCGTTTGCGCATGACGATCCTCCTTCATCGGTGCGACGAGACGGAGCGGGCGGGGTTTCGGCGACCCGCGCTCCGCTCGCCGGCGGACGTCTCCAGCGGCGGAGTGTGGTCGGCGGAAGACGGAAATTCTCTACGGCCGGACCGCACATCCGGCGCAACATTGCGGTCGCACCGTAAAGACGGGACGCGGGCGATATGGCGGAATAGGGCCGTTCTGGGAGGCTCTCTCCCCGCTCTTTCCCAGAGGAGGCAACCCGTTGATCAAGCGAGTGCTCGCCGGCGTCGCCGTGGCCGCCGGCGCGGTGTCCGCCGCGCTCGGCGTCTCCGCTCCCGCGTCGGCGGCGCAGACCGCGGCCCCGAAGGCCGCCGCCTTCGTGGTCAGCGAGGCGCAGTTCAACCAGATGTTCCCTAACCGGAACGGCTTCTACACCTACCAGGGCCTGGTGGCGGCGATGAGCGCCTTCCCCGGCTTCGCCAACACCGGCAGCGACACGGTGAAGAAGCAGGAGGCGGCGGCGTTCCTCGCCAACGTCTCGCACGAGACCGGGGGCCTGGTCCACATCGTGGAGCAGAACCAGGCCAACTACCCGCACTACTGCGACTGGAGCCAGCCGTACGGCTGCCCGGCCGGCCAGGCCGCCTACTACGGCCGCGGCCCCATCCAGCTGAGCTGGAACTTCAACTACAAGGCGGCGGGCGACGCCCTGGGCATCGACCTGCTCCACAACCCTTGGCTGGTGGAGCAGGACCCGGCGGTCTCCTGGAAGACGGCGCTGTGGTTCTGGAACACCCAGCGCGGCGCCGGCACCATGACCCCGCACGACGCGATGGTGAACCAGCGCGGATTCGGTGAGACGATCCGCGCCATCAACGGTGCGCTGGAGTGCAACGGCGGCAACCCCGCGCAGGTGCAGCACCGCGTCGACCTCTACCGGAACTTCGCCGCCATCCTCGGGGTCTCCCCCGGCGGGAACCTCACCTGCTGACCGGGCGATCCCCCTGACGGCCGACAGCCAGGTGCGGGTGGCCGAAGGCGCGGAAGGTGCCACGCGTCTCTTCGGCCACCCGCACCGTTTCAGCGTCCGCTCGCGCGCGTGTCCGGGCGTTCGACGGGCCTCCACGAGGACCGGGCCTGCGTCGCCGCCGGTGACGAGATTCAGAAGACGGCGATGCGCAGTTCCTCGCGACCGGAGATCCCCAGCTTGCGGTAGACGCGGGAGAGATGGACCTCCACCGTGCGCAGGGCGAGATACAGGTGCGCGGCGATCTGCTTGTTGGTCATCCCCGCCTGCGCGAGCTTGGCGATCCTCAATTCCTGGGCGGTCAGCGCCTGGCTCGGGGAGGGCAGGCCGGCCGTGCGCAGCGCTTGCTCGACGTCGCCGACACGGTGGTCGAGTCCGACCCGGGTGAACAGGGCGCGCGCCCTCTCCAGCTGCCGGCGCCCCCGCGCCCGTTCGCCCCGGTCGACCAGGCGGACCCCCAGCTCGTAGGACACGGCGGCGAGCTCGGCCGGGGCGGCCGCGACCTCCAGCAGCTCCGCCGCCTCGGCGAGCAGGTCGATCTCCCGGTCCTTGCCGTCCACCAGCGCGACCGCGGCCAGCGCGCGTCCGATGGCGCGCGGCTCGCCCCACCGCATCGCGCCCGCCTCCTCCTGCCAGGCCATCACGGCCGCGAGCACCGGTCGTCCGGCGGCCCGCGCGGCCAGCGCCGCCCTGGCCCGCCACGGCAGGACCGCGGGGTTCACCACGCCCCGCGCCACCAGCTCCCGCCCGCTCGCGAGGTAATCGCCGAGTGCGCGTTCGGCGTCGCCGGTCGCCATCGCGACCGCGCCGCGGGCGGCGAGCAGCTCGGCCCGGCACGGCACGCCGGACCGGATCGCCCCGTCCACGTCGTGCTCGGCCAGCAGGTCGCGGGCGCGTCCGGCGGCGCCGGTCTGCACCAGCAGCTCGGCGGTGCGGCCGACCGCGAGCATCCGCGTCGCCGGCTCCGCCTGGGGATGCAGCACCGTGGCGAACAGCTGCTCCGCGCCGGCCAGGTCCCCGCACAGCTGCGCGATCAGCCCCCGGATCAGGGTGACGTGGTCCATCAGCCCGTACCGCGAGCCCGCCGAGGCCTCCTCGGCGATCACCAGGCTGAGCCGGTCCGCCACCACCAGCTCCCCGGCGAAGACCAGCGTGTTCAGGGCCCGCGAGACGCACACGGGCATGTACCGGCACGGCGAGCGGTCGAGCGCCTCTTCGGCCAGGCGCACCGCGAGCGGCCAGTCCCGGCCCGCCGTCAGGCACAGCATGGCCTTGGCGGCGGGGCATTCGGCCGCCCACGGGTGCGGCGAGACCAGGCCGGAGCCGCGGTCGAGGAGCGGCATGTCCACCGGTCCCGGACCGCGCACGTCGGCGGCGTCCGCGCGCGGCACGCTCCACCCCGCCGCGACGGGTTCTCGGTCCGGCTGCGCCGAGGCGACGTCCATGCGGCTGCGCTCCCGCCCGGTGCTCATGCGGCATCTCCTCTTCGAGTGGTGCGACCGGTGGCGGCCGGCATTCGGAATGCGTGCAGCGACGTAGTGATCGGTGAGAACGGTTCGCGGAGCTCGGCCGGAAGACGACGAGCCGCCTGCATCAGGGGATGCGGACCAGCGTCCCTGGACCGCGGGCGCATGGCGTCGACGGCCGCCGGTTCGTCACGCAGCCGTCGGTCCCCGCCTCGACCGGAGGCGAGGCGCTTCTCCAAAGAGACCCTGCCAGCCGATGGATCGCCCGCTCTTCGCCGCGGCGCCGCCGCGGCGGACTCCCAGGACGATCGGCAGCATTTTACCGAGCGCTTGACGGAACGGTCCAGGCGTTCGAGTGTGACGTCGCCCGCTCTCGCGGACCATCGCGGGCCGGGCGTCAGCGCAGCGGGTTGAGGATGGTGCGCAGATCGCGCCGACCGGCGATGCCGAGTTTGCGGTAGACGCCGGTGAGGTGGAACTCCACGGTGCGCTTGGTGAGGGACAGCTCCCGGGCGATCTGCCCGTTGCTCAGGCCCGCGCGGGCGAGTTCGGCGATCCGGCGCTCCTGCGGGGTGAGCAGGTCGACGCCGTCCGGCCGCGCCATGCGCGCGAGCGCGGCTTCGGCGCGCTCGGCCCACAGCCGGTATCCCGCGCGTCGGGCCAGGTCCCGGGTCCGCTCCAGCACCCGGCGGGCCGACCGGTTCTCCTTCTCCGCGTCCAGCGCCCACGCGAGGTCGTAGCGCGCGCGGAGCAGGTCCCCGGTGGCCCCGGTCCGCTCGAGGACGGCCTCGGCCTCCCGCAGCGCCTCGGCTCCGCCGCTCAGAACCAGCGCGACCGCGTGCATCGCGACGCCGATCGCACGCTCGCCGCCCCAGCGGTTCGCGGCGACCAGCTCCTTCCTGGCGAGCGCGTCGGCCACGGTCTTGTGCCCCAGCAGGTGCGCGCACAGGGCCGCCCGCGACCGCCACGGCAGGACGGCGGGGTTCACCACCCCCCACTCCAGGAGGATGCGGCCGCAGGCGCGGAAGTCCTCGCCGGCGAGCTCCACGCGTCCGGCGGCGAAGTGCAGGCCGCCCCGGGCCGCGAGCAGCTCCACCCGCGTGCCGGCGCCGGCGCGCTCGCCGTCGACGTCGCTCTCCATGAGCAGTCCGTGCGCGCGGTCGAGCTCGCCGAGGTCGACCAGCGCGGCCGCCCACCAGGCCGCGGCCAGCCCGCCGAACTGGGGGTGCACCCCGCGCTCCACCGCGTCCGCGAGCAGGTCGGCCGCGGTCCCCGGCGCCCCGCGCAGCCACGCCACGCGGGCGCGCAGCAGCGTCAACGCGTCGCGATGCCGCGGCGTGACCGTCCACCCGGTCGTGCGGAGGGCCCGTTCGCACTGCTCGTGCGCCTCGTCGAGTTCGTCGGCGTAGATCAGCGCGACCACCGCGTGCCAGAACGTCCCCGCGTCGCGCCACGCGGGCGAGGCGAGCACCTGCCGGGCGAGGCGCACCACCTCCTCCCGCATCACTCCCTGGTTGGCCAGCTGCACGGCGCGCATGGCGTCGCGGCGTTGGGGCGGGATCGCGCACCGCTCCCCCGACGTGCGCTTCCCGACGGCGTCCGGCCGCGGCGCCCCCGGCAGGTAGACCAGGTCGGTCAGGTCGGGACCGCGGAGGGTGACCGGAGCGGCCAAGGCGTCCGCCACGGTCCGGGTGACCAGCTCGTCGGCCCCGCTCCAGCGGCCCTGGCGCGCCGGCGCCGTGCGCCGAGCGCGCGCCTGGTCGAGCGCCTGCCGGACCTCGCCGGCGCCGGTCGGCGGTTGGATCGATCCAAAATCCGTTCGGTCGCGGTCCAGGCCTTCGGCGTGACCCATGGCGGGGAGCTCCTGTCGTCGAGAGGCGGGCCGTTCCAAGCATGCGAGTGCCGTCCCCGAGGGCAGGGACGGCACTCTCGTCATCGCTAGCGGACGAACTTCCAGGTCACGGGGATGTTGCCGCGCGCCGGGTCATCGAGCGCGCGGAAGGCCGGAAGGCTCAGGTCGATGTGGCCGGGGGCGCAGCTGGGGCACTTGTCCTTCACCGGGACCCGGATGGTCCGCCCGTTGGCGGTCACTTCGACGAAGACGCCGAAGCAGAGCGGGTCGTTGTTCGGGTTCGGCGAGGTCCAGTACGAGGCGGAGACCGCCGCGAGCATCTCCGTGCCCGCGTTGATCCACGTGCCGCAGGCGCCGTAGCCGGAGTTGTCGTAGTAGGTCGCGTTGCCCTGGATCGGCTGCCCGAAGGGGATGTCCGCATACGCGGTGCCCTGCATGACCAGGGGGATCGTCATCGCCGCGGCAGCCGTCCCCAGCGCCTTCGCGATCTTGCCCATGCTGAATCGCACCTCATCCTTCACGCAACGGAACTGCGAATTGGCCCGATCGGCCCGGGGGACCACCGGGATTCCGGGGCCGCCCCGCGCCTTGATAATCAGCGAAGGGCGCCCCGGCGTCTTTACGGTGGTACCGCATTGATGGGGTCGCCGGGTTCAACGGATGTTCTCCGAACCTTCGCCGGCCCGGCGGGAGGCGGAGTGGCCGACGTCACCCCGCCGCGCGATAAGCGACACCGGAGTCGTTGGGCACGGCACCGGTGTACAGGCCGGTCGGGCTGGTCTGGGTGGACAATGAGAACCAGGCGTAGCGCTCGACGAACGGCAGGCTTTCCAGCATGGCGGTGGACCGCCGGACGAAATCCGTCTGCTGCTGCATGGTCGGATATCTCGGGGCGGGACCGGTGAAGTCGATCAGGGCGTATTCGGTCAGCCAGATCGGCTTGTTGTACCGGTCGTACACCGCCTGCAGGTAACCGCGAAGATGATCAGTGGCGGCGGCGGAGAAATCGCTGCCGTACCAGTGCAGCGGAATGAAGTCGACGCGCAGGCCGCGGGCGGCGGCGCCCTGCATGAACCGGTCGAGCCAGCCGCCGGGCCGGTCGCCGCCGAAGGCGACCGCCGGCGCGCCGAGCCGCAGGCCGGTGGCCTGCAGCCGGGGCCACAGGTCGAGCGCCTGCTCGACGGACATGTTCGCCTGCTCGGGCAGGTCGGGCTCGTTGAAGCCGAGCAGTGTCCTGCCCAGGGCCTTCGCCTCGTTCAGCTGCGCGTCGGTGACCGACCCCGGCCCCCAGATCATGGGCACGAATTCGACGCCCGGGGGCGCGTTGATCCCCTGGGGGTTGGACGCCCAGGTGTAGTACCAGGTGGCGCCGACATCGCGCAGCGCGGCGGTGACCTCGGCGACGTTGGCCGCGCTGACGCCCTTCTTCGGACTGCTCGCGGCCGACTCGGCCGATGCGGGCGGCGCGGCGAGTCCCGCGACGGCCAGCACGGCCGCCGCGAACAAGCTCAGAAATCGGAATGACCGCAATGCGGCTCCTTCCGGAGAGTGGAACGGTGTTGCCACCGAAAGACTCGGTCCGGAAGGACCCCGACGTCTCTACGGGCCGACCGCATGATTCGGCCGTGACGCGCGGCCGCCGATCACACCCGGTGTGGTCGAATTCGGGTGCGCCGGTCCGTTCCACGACGGCGGCCGGCCGGCGTTCTCCCTGCCGGCGGGAGAACGGCGGTGAGAGCGGCGCGACCTTACGGCGCTCGGTGGACGCTCCCGGGTCACCGCTGAGGGGCCATCATTCCTTCCAGCATCAGATGGAGATGGGTGCGGAAATCCTCGAGCACCTTCGGATCGTCCGCCCGATACATTCCATGGCGCTGGGCGAGAACCCCGGAGCCGAGGAAGCCGTGCACCGTCCACACCATCATGCCCAGCATGTAATAGACGTTGACACCCTCCGGGACCACATCCCTGATCTTGCGCGCGACCAAGCGGAACAACGGGCGGGGATAGCGGTCCTCCAGGTCGAGGATGTCGGCGGCGTCGGACATCCAGCGGTGCGCCCAGAGCGCCCTGATGTAGGGATGCGCGGCATGGAAGTCGAGGTAGGCGTCGGCGATGTGGTGCACGCACGCGCGGCCTTGCGGACAGCTGTCCACGGCGCTCTGCAAGGCGGCCCGCTCGGCCTCGAAAGCGCGCTGCATCACCGTCAGGTACAGCCGCCGTTTGTCGCCGACCGCGTCGGCAATGGCCGAATGAGGGAGACCGAGCGCATCGGCGACCATGCCGAGAGACGTGCCGTCGAAACCGAGTTCCGCGAACAGCCTGGTCGCGGTATCGACGATCCGCTCCATTTCGACGCCGTCTGCCATCCCTTCATGCTAGGCAGCACCGGGCGCGGCGGAAATCTAGCCTTGACAAGAAAATCCATATATTCGATCTACCGCCCGCCGACCTGCGCACGGCAATCGACCGCCGCGCCGCCGACCCCGAAGCGGAGGCGCCGACGCGCCGTCTCTCCCAGTGCCGGCGAATCGGGGCGGAGACCCGGTGCACCCCGGCTGCTCCCGGACACCGGACCGCGCCGACAACCCGACGCGCTGTCTCGGCCCTTCCCAGCGTCGGCGAGCCGGATGGAGATTCCGGTGCGACCCGGATGGTCCCAGACACCGTAACCGCCGACGCGCCCGTCCCAGCCATCGCCCCCTGCAAGCGTCAGCAAGTCGGAACGGGGAGTCCCCAGTGCCGCCCGGATGGCCCTGGACGCGCTCCCACACATCGGGGGCGGAGACACCGCTCACGTCCTGTCGGCGCAGGCACGCGGTCCGGCACCGCCCTCGCAATCATTCGTCCAAAAGTCCCAATATCACGTAATCCACATCTACGTCGGGGAATGTCGTGACGAGTACGCCCAGCAGCGGAGGTGCCATGGCGACCTACGAGTACGCGTGTCCCGGCTGCGGCGCCTTCGAGGTGCGCCTGGCGCTCGGCACCGCCCCGGCGACCCGCGCCTGCCCCCTGTGCGGACGCGAAGGCCGGCGCTTGTTCTCCCCGCCGGCGTTGGCGCGCACGCCGAAGGCCGTGCGGCAGAGCCGCGAACGCGAGGAGCGCAGCAGGGAGGCGCCGGAGGTGGTGTCCGAGGTGCCGCCCCGCCGGCGGACCGGCGCACGGCCGCACCCGGCGCCGGCACGCCTGCCGCGACCGTGAGAACGGGCGTCGTCGTCCGGCACCTGCGCACACCCGACCGGCGAGGAGAAAGACGATGCCCGACGTCGTGTTCCAGGTCGACCAGTCGAAGTCGATGCGCGATCAGGAGATCCCCGGGCACAACAGGTGGCACCCCGACATCCCGCCCGCCGCCTCCGTGCGTCCGGACGACGAGTTCAGGGTCGAGTGCCGCGACTGGACCGACTGCCAGATCGGCGACAACGACTCCGCCGACGACGTGCGCGACGCGGACCTGAGCGTGTGCCACATGCTGAGCGGCCCGATCCGCATCGAGGGCGCCGAGCCCGGCGACCTGCTCATCGTGGACGTCCTCGACCTCGGACCGCTCCCGGGACACGGGGAGGCCGCGGGCGAAGGGTGGGGCTACACCGGCGTGTTCGCCAAGTCGAACGGCGGGTCGTTCCTGACCGACTACTACCCCGACGCACTCAAGGCGGTCTGGGACTTCCACGGGCAGCAGGCCACCTCGCGGCACCTGCCCGGCGTCCGGTACACCGGCGTCGCGCACCCGGGGCTGTTCGGCACCGCCCCGTCGGCGGAGCTGCTGGAGCGGTGGAACCGCCGGGAACGGGCCCTGATCGCCACCGATCCCGACCGGGTGCCGCCGCTGGCGCTGCCTCCCGACCCGCACGGCGCTCTGACGGGCCTCGCCCCCGCCGGCGACGCCGAGCGCATCGCCCGGGAGGGCGCGCGCACCGTGCCGCCCCGCGAGCACGGCGGCAACCAGGACATCAAGAACTTCAGCCGCGGATCGCGCGTCTTCGTGCCGGTCTTCGTGGACGGCGCCAACCTCTCCGTGGGCGACCTGCACTTCAGCCAGGGCGACGGGGAGATCACCTTCTGCGGCGCGATCGAGATGGGCGGTTTCATCGACTTCCACGTCGACCTCATCAAGGGCGGCATGGAGAAGTACGGCGTCACGACCAATCCGGTGTTCATGCCGGGCAACGTCGAACCGAGGTACTCGGAGTTCATCAGCTTCGTCGGCATCTCCGTGGACCCCGACGACGACACCAACCTGTACTTGGACGCGACGACGGCCTACAAGCGGGCCTGTCTCAACGGCATCGAGTACCTGAAGAAGTTCGGATACACCGGCGAGCAGGCGTACCTCCTGCTCGGCTCGGCGCCCATCGAGGGCAGGATCAGCGGCATCGTCGACATCCCGAACGCCTGCTGCACGCTGTACCTGCCCACGGCGATCTTCGACTTCGACGTGCGTCCCACCGCCGACGGGCCGCGGACCGCCGACCGCCGCCAGTGCGCCGTCACCTCCTGACCGCCCCGCGTCCGCGCCGCCGCCTCGCCGACACCAACGCGGCGGGCGGGCGCATCGGCGCTCGAGTGCGTGTTCAGCACGATCTGCGGCCCGCTCCACCCGGCGGAAGGGCCGCGCGCCGGCGCCGTGACGAGCGGCTCAGGTACGAGTGCGACGCATCAGCAGCACGGCGACATCGTCCTCGGCGACGTGCCGTCCGATGAGCGACGCCATCACCGCCGCACTGACCGCCTCCGGCGGACCGGCGTACAGCGCGTCGCACAGCTGAGCGATGCCGTCGTCGATGGATCTGTTCCGCCGCTCCACCAGACCGTCGGTGTACAAGCACATCACGGTGCCCGGGGGCAGCCCGACCGTCGTGGTATGGCGGGGTCCGCCGTCGGACAGGCCGATCAAGATGTCGGGCTTGACGTCCACGAAGTGCGCTGGAGATCCCGGCACGGCGAGGACAGGCGGACAGTGACCGGCCGAGGACATCTGCACCCAGTCCAGGGACGCATCGCACACCGCATACAGCACGGTGGCCATCGCCTCAGGTTCGAAGTGCTGCATCTTCCGATTGACCTTTTCCAGCACCTCGGCAGGGTCGCTGGATTCCAGCGCGTAGGCGCGCAGGGCGCTGCGCATCCGCCCCATGACGACGGCGGCCGCGAGTCCGTGTCCGGCCACGTCCCCCATGACGATGCCGATCTGGCCCGAGGGAAGGCGGAACACGTCGTACCAGTCGCCGCCGACATTGGCCCGACCGGGGCGATAGCGAGCGGCCCATTCGACGCCCGGGATGGGGGGAAGCGCGGACGGCACCAGGCTGCGCTGCAGTTCCAGGGCCCCCGCGCGCTCCGACTGGCTGTGCAAGGCCTGCACGGCCATCGCCGCACGCGAGGCCGCGATCTGCACCAGCTCGATCTCGTGCGGTCCGAAGCGGCGGGGGGTGAGCGTCCCGACGTGCAGGACTCCCAGCAGCGTCCCTCCCGCGATGAGCGGGACGCCGAGGAGGGAGCGCAGCCCCCGCTGGACCAGCAACGGGTTGAACACCTGCGCCTTCGGGACGTCTTCGATGTAGATGGGCCGCCGCTCGACGGCGACGCGTCCGGCGAAGCCGTCGCCCAGCGGGACGCGGACGGCCTGGGAGTCCTCCTCTTCGAAGCCGCGGGCAGCGGTCGCCACGAGCAGTCGCGCCTGCCGGTCGAGCAGCAGCACGACGGCCGTGTCGACGTTCAGGACCTCATGGAGCCGTTCGAGCAGAGTGTCCAGGAACTCCTCGACGTCCATGTGGGAGAACGCCTCGTCGGTGAGCGCCTGGATGTTCTCCAGCTTCCGAGCGACGTCCGTTAAGGCTCCTACCGGGTCCTCCACGAACCCCACTGTACGTGGCACTATTGGGCCCATATCACCATCTCCGCAGGTGAGAAGCATGATCTTTATGTGACACACATCACATTGATCTTGCTTCGGAGATCTGGTAATCGCTTTCCGGGCGCTCGTACCGTCACGTGCTCCCCGGACGGCTCCGTCGAGCGGCCGACACGGCACGGCACAGACGCTCCCGCCCGACCGAGGGGCGAGGTCGGCGCGGTTCGGCCGAACGGGACGGTTCCAGAGATCAGTCTGGTCCGTGCCGACGGCAGGACGACCCGCGACCGGTCGACCGGACGCGTGGGCGGTCGTCCCCTCTGACGCGGATCGTCGCCCCGGCGGCGGTCCGGCGACCGCGCTGAAGACCGACAGCGAATCGCGCCGGGCGGCCCGGCCGCCGGGCGTTGATTCGATCGCCCGGTCGCGCATTTCGGCGCCGTATGAGGAAGCCGACGGAAGAATCGGCCTCTTTTCTACACGGCCAGGCTCGCTCGGTCAGCGGAATGTTTCTCCCCGCCCCTGCGAATCGTTTGGACGGCCGCCGTTCGACGGGTCGAAGAATGGTCCACTAAAGATTAAGATTGTCTGCGAGCCCCCTTAGCCCAACTGGAAGAGGCAGTCCCCTTAAAAGGGACGTGTTGTCGGTTCGAATCCGACCGGGGGTACGGACCGCCACCCGCCGGCGGAAGGCGGGGCCCGGCCTCCGCGGAGGCGGCATCCCGCCTCCGGACGCGGCCACCGTGCGCCCTGCGGCGGGTCGCGAGCACGGCCCTCGCTCCGCGCACGCACCCGCGTCCGGATGGCGGGACGGGAAGTCGGCCGGACGCCGCAAAGGCGCTGCTCTATGGATGAGCCGCGATGCTCATGGGCCCGCTTCTTCGACTGGACGCGTGGAGGCGGGCCTGGACAGCGGCTGAGATGTCCGGTCGGCGAGGTCGATGACCTCGGTCATGGTGGGCAGTGCGGTTTCAGCCGTCGCCTTTAGGGCATCCGCGCTTCGACCAGGTGTCAGCGCCGCCGTGCCGCGAGGCGCTCTCATATCTCGCGGCTCGACGGCGGCTCGGTCTCACGTCCTCGGGACGCAGCCGGTCAGCCCGAGGGGACGGTCCATTTCCGGTTGGCGGTTCCGGCGCATGTCCAGATCTGCAGGCGGGTGCCGTTGGCGCTGGAGTTGTCCGTGGCGTCGAGGCACTTGCCCGATTGGGGGTTGACGAGATCCCTGCCGGACGTCGCTCTCCATTGCTGGGCCCCATGCCGTTCATTCGTACAGCTGGACCTTCGCGCCGTTCGCGGTCGACCCGCCCGCCACGTCCAGGCACTTGCCGAGGGCCGTCACGGTGCCGTCCGTCCCGAGGGTCCACCGCTGCGCCGTGGTGCCGTTGCAGTCGTAGAGCTGGACGGCCGTGCCGTCGATCATGGCGCCGCCCGCGACGTCGACGCACGCCAGCCGAAGGCGGTCGGTAGAGCAACGGGGACGCACCCGCACGACACCGCCGGGCAGCATCCACGCCACGCCGTGGAAACCGCCCACGCGACGGGCGCGAGCACTGGCGAGGACCTGCACGCGAACAGCTCCGGCTGCCGCGTTCGACGTCCCGAACGTGATCGTCCAGGTCGAAGACGGTCAGCATGCTCTTCGCACGACGCCGCCAATGAGCGTCCGCGACCGTCAAGCACTGAGGCGCGGGCTCGCGGCGGGCGTGGGCGGCAGCGAGGAAACGCGCGGCCTGCGCCCTGTGGCGGCGAGCGCCCGCCGCCGCGTGAGTGGCGTGGACGTCCAGGTCGAAAGCGGTGGCGCGCGGGCGTTCCCGCTGGCCTCGTTCGCCTGGGGCGCTAGTGCGACTGTGTCCGGTCGTGCTCTGGGGCCTGTCCTCGACGTGGGGGCCGGCTCCGGCGGCCCGGTGATCCGAAGGCGCGGCCTGCGGTCCGCGCCTGGGCCGCGCCTCCGGCCAGGAGGGCGAGGGCCACAAGGAACGCGCTGATCCACAGCGGTGAGCGGTGACCGAGCCCGCCGTCGAGCGCCAGTGCGCCGAGCGAGGGGCCGGCCATGGCACCCACGTTGAACGCGGCCGTGGAGAACGCGCCGGCCAGTGTGGGGGCCTCGGTCCCCGCGTACAGCGCCTGGGAGATGAGCGTGGAGCCCACCGCGAACGAGAGGGTGCCCTGGACGAAGACCAGCAGGAGCGTCGCCACGGGGCTGCCCGCCGTCAGCGCGAAGACGACCCAGCCGGCGAGCAGCGCGACACCGCCGTACACCAGCAGCCGCAGCGGGCGTGTGTCGGCCAGCCTGCCGCCGACGGTGACACCGGCGAACGAGCCCAGGCCGAACAGCGCCAGCGTGAGAGGGACCCATGTCTCCGCGAACCCGGTGACGCCGGTGACCAGCGGCGCCAGGTAGGTGAAGCTGCAGAACGTCGCGCCGTTCACTAGAGCGCCCAGGAGCAGCGTCATCAGGAATCGCGGGTTCCGCAGGGCGCGCAGTTCCCCGCGTACACCGCGAGCGGTCGCGCCGGGGGCGTCGGCGGGAACCGAGCGGAGGATGGCGAACACCGCCGGGACGGACAGGACGACCACGGCCCAGAACGCGGCACGCCAGCCCCACAGGCGCCCGAGCACCGCGCCGCCGGGCACGCCCGCGACGCAGGCGAGGGTGACGCCCGCGAGCAGGGCGGAGGTGGCGCGCCCCTTGGCGTTCGGCCCGGCCATGCCCGCCGCGGCCGCCACGGCGACCGCCAGGAAGCCGGCGTTGGCCAGCGCCCCGACGACGCGCGTGCCCATCAGGACGGGGAAGCTGGTGGTGACCGCGCCGAGGACGTGCACGGCCAGGAACAGCACGAGGAAGACCAGCAGCGCGCGGCGTCGGGGCCACCGCATGCTCACGGTGGCCGCCGCCGGCGCCCCGACGATCATCCCCAGGGCGAACGCCGAGGTCAGCATGCCGGCCGTCCCGATCGAGACGTCCAGGTCGCGGGCGATGTCCGCCACCAGGCCGGACAGCATGAATTCGGACGTGGCCTGGGCGAACACCGCCAGCCCCAGGACATGAATCGCGAATGGCACGACGAGACTCCGTCATCACGTCACGGATAAGGGGACGCGGCCGGCCGCGATGACATCCAGGGGCATCCGGCAGGGATGTCCGGTCCGGGAACGCACGGCCGACGCGCGGCGGAACCCGCCGACATCGCCGAACGGCGGGTGCGGAACGCAGTCCTTACGACGGTGATCCGATGGCGGAGACGCACACCGCGGCGTCATCGGCCGCGCGCTTGCGCGCGGCGCCGTGTCGATCGGCCACCGGACGACCGGTGGCTAAAGTCTTGACGCCTCCGGACTGGACATGGCGTCACAGTAACAGCGCCCGCTCCGCCGCGTCCAACCTCGGACGCGGGGAGGCACCGGGGGACGGGCTCAGGTCTCCACCCAGCCGTGCTTGACCGCCAGCTCGGTGACGGTCCGGCGCACCTGCAGGATCTGCTGGCCGGTCAGGGTGGACGCCCCCGCCAGCAGGGCCTCGGTGATCTCCTGGGAGAACTCGGCGACGGACAGGACGTCGCACACGTCGTCGTCCGCGTCGTGACCGCGGGTCGAGGACGTCGCGGGCCCGGTCGCCGGGAAGGGGCGCGCGACGGTCTGCACGGCGAACGCCTTCAGGCCCCGCTCCCCCTCGGTCACCTCGAACGTCACATGGGTGCCCGGGGTGAACAGAGACTTGTCCTCCAGCAGGTCGTTCGCGTGCACGAAGACGTCCTCGCCGCCGCCGTCCGGAGCGATGAACCCGTATCCGCGGACGTCATCGAACCTGAGGATCCTCCCCGACCTCGCCACTGCAACCTCCCACCACCGACACCTGAACTCTACGGCGCGTTCGCGCGGGGCCGCCCTCTCAACGACCGCACGTCACCGCCGCGGCACAGCTCGACACCTCGTCCCATCGGATACCCGTCCGCAGCAGCCCAGTCCTCCGGAGAGGGCGCGTTCCAGCGGCGGCCGTGGAGAGGCCGAGGGCGCGGAAGAGCTTAGCGGCCCGGGGTCCGAAGCGCCTCCGGCCCGCGCGAGGTGTCTGGGTTCCCGGGGCGGCGAGCGCCCACGGGGATGCCCGGTGAGCTCAGTGCGCCAGGACGGCGAGCAGGATGCCGCCGATCACGTGGGCGGCGACCGTCACGGCCGCCGCCAGGATCAGCAGGTACTTGGCGGCGGGCTGGTCGAACTGGCTGCGCCCGCCCGTGCGCGGCGGGAGCTCCGCCTGACGTCGCGCGATGCGCTCCTCCAGCGGTGGCCTGCGGAACACCGATCCTCCATCACCGCCCCAGGAGTCGGGGCGCGTCATTGCGTATCGCCCTTATAGCCCGGTGCCGATGACCATGCGCTTCGGGCGGTGCACCGCCTGACTCTTCGCCGCGATGGCGTGGCGCATGCGGGCACACCGCGCGCATCCCGCACCGAGGGCGGTGTGCCGTCCTCCCCAGTGACTGGCATCATCACCGCATGGCCGAGCTGCCCCCAGACCTGAGCACCGCACTCGACGAGGCTCTCCGCGGAGCCGACTCGGGCGGTTTGACGAGGGCGGCGCAGAAGCTCATACGGCAGTACCGGGACGGTTTCGACCCCGCCGAGCGGATGCCGCTCGGCTCCGCGGCCGACGTGGCGGCGTACGCCGCGTACCGGATGCCCGCCACGTACGCGGCGGTGGCGGCCGCGCTGCGGCACAGCGCGGCGCTGCTGCCCGGTTTCGCTCCGCGGACGCACGTGGACGTCGGCGGAGGCACCGGGGCGGCGATCTGGGCCGCCGCCGAGGTGTGGCCGTCGATCGAGGAGACCACCGTCCTGGAGCAGGCCCCCGAGGCGATCGCGTTCGGGCGGCGGCTGGCCGGGCGGTCGGACTCCCCGGCGGTGCGGGAGGCGCGCTGGCTGCGGACGGTGATCGACGGGCCGGTCCGCACACCGGCGTCCGACCTGGTCACCATGAGCTACGTGCTGGGGGAGCTGCCGCCCGGTGCGCGCACGGACGCGGTCCGCTCGCTGGCGGCCGAGGCCGCCGTGGTCGTCCTGGTGGAGCCCGGCACGCCCGCCGGATACGAGCGCATCGTCGAAACGCGTGACCTGCTCATCGAGCTGGGCCTGTCGGTGGTGGCGCCCTGCCCGCACGACGGGCCGTGCCCCATCCCCCGGGGCGAGGACTGGTGCCATTTCGCCGAGCGTCTGAACCGGACGGCCCTGCATCGAAGGATCAAGGTGGCGTCGCTCGGGTTCGAGGACGAGAAGTTCTGCTACGTCGCGGCGGCGCGGAACGACCGCCCGCGGGCCTCCGGCCGGGTCGTGCGCCGTCCGCTCAAGCGCAAGGGCATGGTGGCCCTGCGCCTGTGCACGGAGACGAGCGGAGTGACGGACGTCACAGTCTCCAAACGTCAGGGGGACCTCTACCGGGCGGCCCGCAAGATCGACTGGGGCGACGCCTGGCCGCCGTGAGCGGCGGGCGGGCGGACGGTCAGGGCAGGCAGTGCTCGGCCCGCACATGCTTGATCAGCGTGGTCATCTTCAGCACGGGCATCTCGCAGAACTCGCAGACCCACACCCCGGTCGGGGCGGACACGCCGCGCGCCGCGGCGTCGTCGCGGGCGCAGGCGAGATGGTAGGCGCGGACCACCCGCCGCCAGAACCGTGCCGCGATTGACATCGCTCCTCCATCGGTGCCGTGCTGGGACGAAACCCAAGGTTAGGACACCGATGGAGGAGCATGGGCAGGCGGGTTCCGGGGTCGGCGCCCGCCGTGCCGCGGCGCCGACCCCTGGAGATGAGGGCCCGCCGACGGTCGGCGGGATCCTCGCCCTAGGGCCGGTCCGCGTCCGCCGTCGGGCGACGCGCGCCCCGGCGGCCGGGCCGGCGGCGAGGCCCCGCCGTGTCCGGCGGTCGGCTATTGGCCGCTTCTGACGCCCGGCTGGCCGTACCGGTACTCCAGCGGCCGGGTGGCCCGGCGGCCGGGGATGTTGGCCTCGGCGCGGTACTTGCCCAGCGGGAGAATGGTCCGGCCGAAGGTGTCCTCCATCATCATCGCCGCGGCGATGTAGAGGGCGATCGCGCTGGAGATCACCAGCAGCCAGCCGCTGATGCGCACCGGCCATGTGGCGCCGGACCAGAAGCCGGCCGCGGCGAACGCCGACCCCACCGACAGCACGAGCAGCAGCGCCGACATCCCCATGCTCCGGCCGACCGCGGCCAGGGCGGTCAGCCCGGTGATCACGCACAGGGCGACCCACCAGAACGCGAAGCCGGGGCGGGACGTGCCGATCACCGGCGTCAGCTCGGCCGGGAACGCGCCCGCGGCGACCAGCATGAACAGCAGGCCGAACGCCAGCCAGAACGCCCCCCACATGCCGTGCACGGCGGTGGCGAGGCCGTCCCGCGCGCGGTAGGACCACATGCCGGCGAGGAACTGCGCGAGCCCGCCGAAGAAGAGCACGAACGGGAACAGGGCCAGCGGCGTGGCCAGGGTGCCGTACCAGCCCGCCATCCAGGCGCCCACCATCATGGTGGCGGCGGCGAGGCCGAACAGCCCCAGGATGGAGGGTGCGGCCACCGGCTGGAGGAAGACGCGGGTGCGGTCCTCCCACAGGGAGTGTTCTTCGGGGAACTCCTCCGGCCCGTGGCGTTGGCCGACCGGGACGCCTCGCCCCACGGGCCCTCTCTCCTGTGCCATAGCCTCTCCTCGACTCGGAGATACAGGACGATTGTGGCTTATCCGGAGAGCGTGCCGATAAACCCGCTTCCGAAACTCCGAGCCCCGCTTCCTCGGCCCCGCCGCGGGACACCGCTCCCCGAAGCAGGACGCCCGCACCACGCCTGAAAAACGGCTTCCTTTGACCATCCACCGCCCTCTGACCTGCACAGATAGCGATCAACCCGGCCCGAGGGATGACCATGATAAACGCAAGGAAAGGCAAAGGATTCGCAAAGCGATCCCGATTGACACACTCATTGAGATCTGTCACTGCGGAGGGGGGCGACCACGAATACCAACGGGCCATAAGGCGGCTCGCCCAGCCGGGTTTTGCCGGCTGCGAGCGGCCGTCGCCACCGGGTCGCGCCCCCTGCCCGTGCATGTCCTGGCGATCCCCGCTGTCACCGCCACGGGCAGAGGGGCATCCCCTGGAGAGGAGTCACCGGTCGCGCTCGGCACCGCCGGGTGCGACGCGAGACCGCTTCTGGTCGAGGTGGGGGTGGTGCAGGTCGAAGGCGGGGCGTTCGGACCGGATGGCGGGGATGGCGGTGAAGTTGTGCCGCGGGACGGGGCAGGGAGTCGCCCATTCCAGGGAGTTGCCCCACCCCCAGGGGTCGTCGGTGTCGACGCGGCGTCCTTTGCGGGCGGTGTACCAGACGTTGTAGAGGAACGGCAGGGTGGACAGCCCCAGCAGCGCCGCCCCGGCCGAGGAGACCAGGTTCAGCGTCGTGAACTCGTCGGGATAGTCGGCGTACCTGCGCGGCATGCCCTGGACGCCGAGCAGGTGCTGGACGAGGAAGGTGGTGTGGAAGCCGACGAACAGCATCCAGAACTGGATCTTGGACAGCCGTTCGTCGAGCATCCGGCCGGTCATCTTGGGCCACCAGAAGAAGAACCCGGCGAACATGGCGAACACCACGGTGCCGAACAGCACGTAGTGGAAGTGCGCCACCACGAAGTAGGAGTCGTTGAGCTGGAAGTCCAGCGGCGGCGATCCGAGGATGACCCCGGTCAGGCCGCCGAACAGGAAGGTGACCAGGAACCCGATCGACCACAGCATCGGCGACTTCATGTCGATCTGGCCGCGCCACAGGGTGCCGGTCCAGTTGAAGAACTTGATCCCGGTGGGGACGGCGATGAGGAAGGTCAGGAAGGAGAAGAACGGCAGCAGCACCAGCCCGGTGACGAACATGTGGTGGGCCCACACCGTCATCGACAGGCCGGTGATGGCGATGCTGGCGAACACCATGCCGACGTAGCCGAACAGGGGCTTGCGGGCGAACACCGGGATGACCTCGGTGATGATGCCGAAGAACGGCAGCGCGACGATGTAGACCTCGGGATGCCCGAAGAACCAGAACAGGTGCTGCCACAGCAGGGCGCCCCCGGTGGCCGGGGCGTAGATGTGCGAGCCCATGTTGCGGTCGGCCCACAGCGCGGCCAGCGCCGCGGCCAGCACCGGGAACACCAGGATCACCAGGATCGAGGTGAACAGCACGTTCCAGGTGAAGATCGGCATGCGGAACATCGTCATCCCCGGCGCCCGCATCCCGACGATGGTGGTGATGAAGTTGACCGCGCCCAAGATCGTGCCGACGCCCGACATGATCAGCCCGACCGTCCACAGGTCGCCGCCGGTCTCCGGCGAGTAGGTCTTCAAGGTCAGCGGCGCGTAGGCGTACCAGCCGAAGGCGGCCGCGCCGAGGCTGGTCACGAACCCGCTCAGGGCGATCAGGGCGCCGCACAGGAACAGCCAGAAGCTCAGCGCGTTCAGCCGCGGGAACGCCACGTCCGGGGCGCCGATCTGCAGCGGCATGATCACGTTGGCGAACCCGGCGAACAGGGGCGTGGCGAAGAACAGCAGCATGGCCGTGCCGTGCATCGTGAACAGCTCGTTGTACCGCTGCGGCCCCATCAGCTGCAGCCCCGGCTGGGCCAGTTCGGCCCGCAGGAGCATCGCCATGAGCCCGCCCACGAGGAAGAAGACGAACGAGGCGGTGAGGTAGAGGTAGCCGACCTTCTTGTGGTCGGTGGTGGTCAGCCACTCCACCAGCCTGCTGCGCCGACGCCTCGGCTCGGCGGGCGGCGTCGTCGTTTCGGCGGAGGGCCGGACGTCGGTCACAGGGTGCCTCCCTCGTCCGATGGCTTGCTCCATGGGCGGCGGCGCGCCGGTCGCCGCGGCGGCGCCGGGGCGGCGCGGCGACCGGCGCGCCGCGCGGTCGGCCTGTCGGTCAGCATGTCGCCCTGGAGGTGCGGGGAACGGCCGGACGTGCGCCGCCGCGGTCGGCCGCGCCGGGCGGCCCGGACGAGCGGACGTGATGCGCCGTGGGGGCCGTCGCGCCGACGCCCGGCTCGCAGGGATGGCGCGTCCCCAGCGCCACCATGGCGACCAGCAACGCCGCCACCGCGACGACCACCGCCGCCAGGGCGACCGCTCCCCGGGGAGGCCGCCACGACACCGGCCCGGCGTCCCGGCGAGCGTCCCGGACGAGGCCGGGGAGGGTCTTCAGCCTCCAGGCCAAGACCGGGTCATCGCGCTCCAAAGCCGCGTCGATCTCCCGCAGCACGGCCTGCTCGTCACCTGGCAGTCCCATTCCGTCCACCTTCGGCGCGGCCTCGGCGGCCGGCGGTCACGCACCGCCGCCGGCGCGTGCGCTCCGGTGGCGGCAGGCACGGCTTACCCGGGCGATCGGGCGCCGATCCGCCAGAAGGGACAAAGACACGGCCAAGGGTCCGGTTGGAGGCCGGGCCCAGGCGTTCTCGCCCCTCCGGGGACTGTGACCGTTACCTGAGGGAATGTCGGAATAGTCAGGGCTGGCGCGCCCGGCCGTGGAGGAGACGGCGGCTCATGGCCCCGCACACGGGCCGGGACCCCCGCGGAGACAACGGAAGCTGAGGAAGGCTCATGAAGGCACCCGTGATCGCGGGGCTGGACGGATCGGCCGCGTCGCCGCGCTGCGTCGCGTGGGCGGCCGCGGAGGCGAGCCTTCGCCGCCGTCCGCTGGAACTCGTGCACGCGACCATGCTCGTCTACCGCGACGGGTCGCTGAGCGAAGCCGCCCACGACGCGCTGGTGGCCGAACGGACGCGCCTGCTCACCGACGCCCGGGCCTACGCGCTGGCCCTGCACCCGGGCCTGGACGTGCGCATCCGCCTGCTGGCCGAGGAGGCGGGCAGGGCCCTGGTGGCGCAGAGCGAGCACGCGGAGCTGCTCGTCCTCGGCACCGGCGGGCAGGAGGGGTTCGGCGGTCTGCGGCTCGGCTCGGTCCTGGTGCGCGCGATGGTGTGGAGCCGCTGCCCCGTCCTGGCGGTCCCGGACTGGGCCCCGGAGCCCGACGCGGCGCCCGCCCACGTCGTCGTCGGGATCGAGGAGCCGCAGCGCGAGCGGGCGGTCGGCTGGGCCTTCGAGGAGGCGCACCTGCGCGGCGCGCGGCTCACCGCGGTGCACACGTGCGGGCGGTCCGGCGCGCCCGACCGCGGGGACGCCGCGGCCGCACCCTCCCGGACGCCGGCGCAGCCGCCGTCCGAGTCTCCGTCGGCGTCGCCGTCAGAGTCGCCGTCGGCGTCGCCGTCAGAGTCGCCGTCGGCGTCGCCGCCGGAGTCGCTGGACGCGTGGCGGACCAAGTACCCGGAGGTCCAGGTGACGCACACCACCGTCGAGGGGCACCCCGCGCGGGCGCTGGCGGCCGCCGGCCGCCAGGCCGCCATGGTGGTGGTCGGCGCGGCGCGGCGCCACGGCCCCGACATGGCCATGGGCGGCCTCCACCACGCCCTGCTCCACCAGAACACGACCGCCGTCGTGATCGTGCCGTGAGGAATCCGGGCGACTGCCCGGTGTGACCGGCGGCCTTTCGGGGACAGGACGCGGTGATCCCATGCGGGACGGGGAGGGGCATGGACGAGTCGGACGTCATCATCGTCGGCGCGGGGGCGGCCGGTCTGTCGCTGGCGTACCACCTCGTCGCGATGGACGACTCCGGGACGCCGCCCACGGTGACGCTGGTGGACGCCGTGGACGAGGCGTTGCGTCCGCCCGACCGCACCTGGTGTTTCTGGGAGGAGGGCGCGGGCGAGTTCGAGGACGCCGTCGCCGCGTCTTGGGGGCGGCTGCGGGTGCTGGGCGGGGACGGCACCGAGGCGTCAGGCCGGACGCGCCCCTACCGCTACAAGATGATCAGTTCGACCGGGTTCCGGGACCTGGTGGAACGCCGGCTCGCCGGGCGGCCCGAGGTGCGGGTCGTCCGCGCCGACGTCGACGCGGTGCGCGACGTGCCCGGCGGCGCCGAGGTCGGCGGCACGGCGGCCGGGGGACGGCGGCTGACGATGCGGGCGCGCTGGGTGTTCGACTCGCGTCCGCCGCGCCTCCTGCCACGGGCGCGAACCGCGTTGGCGCAGCATTTCCGCGGCTGGTTCGTCCGCGCGGAGTCGCCCGTTTTCGACCCCGACGCCGTCGTGTTGATGGATTTCCGGACCCCCCAGCCGCCGCGGGGCGTCTCGTTCGGCTACGTGCTTCCGTTCGGCCCTGCGGAGGCCCTGGTGGAGTACACCGAGTTCTCCCCCGCGCCGCTGAACCGCGACGCCTACGAACAGAGGCTCCGGCATTACACGCGCGACATCCTGAGGCTCGGCCCCCTGCGGGTCGACGGCTGCGAGCAGGGGGTGATCCCCATGACCGATGCCTTGTTCCCGCGCCGGGTGGGCCGTTCGGTATTCCGCATCGGCACGGCCGGGGGCGCGACGCGCCCCGCCACGGGCTACACCTTCGCGGCCGTGCAGCGGCAGAGCAGAGCCATCGCCGCCGCCTACCGGCGGGGGGCCGTGCCCGTGCCGCCCGCGCCGTACTCCATCCGGGCCCGCGCGATGGACGCCGTCCTGCTCAGGCTGCTGGCCCGTGGACGGGCGGACGGCGGGCAGTTCTTCACCGACCTGTTCAAGGGGGTGCAGACGGCGCGGCTGCTGCGCTTCCTCGACGGCGACACGTCTCTCTGGGAGGACATCGCGATCGGCATGCACACCCCCGTCGTGCCGATGCTGCGCACCGCCGTGGAAGTACCGCTGCTCCCCCGCCGGGACCTGCCGGTCCGCCCCCTTCGGGCGCCCTCGCCGGACCGAGTGGCGGGGCCTCAAGGAGCCGAGCCGTGAACAGCCGGAGCATGCTGGGCCGCCGGGACGGCGCCGGGCGTCCCGGCCGGGACCGGCACGCCGAGATGATCGCCCCGCCCCGCGGGCGGAACCGGTTCACCGGCGACGCCCCCGCCGTCGCGGTCGTCGGCGGCGGCATCGCGGGACTGGCCGCCGCGACCGTGCTCGCCGAACGCGGCGCACGGGTCACGCTGTACGAGCGCGAGGAGGTGCTCGGAGGCAGGGTGGCGGGGTGGCCGGTGCCGCTGGCCGACGGGTCCCGCGCCACCATGACCCGGGGCTTCCACGCCTTCTTCCGCCAGTACTACAACCTGCGCGGACTGCTGCGCCGGGTGGACGCGGGCCTCGGCATGCTGACGGGCCTGCCGGACTACCCGCTCCAGCACGTTGACGGCCGGTCCGAGCGCTTCGCACGGGTGCCGAAGACGCCGCCGTGGAACGCGCTGGGGTTCGTGGCGCTCAGCCCCAGCTTCCGCTGGCGGGACCTGTCCCGGATGAATCCGGCGGCGGCCGGGCCGCTCCTGGACGTGCGCGTCCCGCAGATCTACGAACGGCTCGACGCCGTCGACGCCGCGCGGTTCCTGACGGCGACGGGCTTCCCGGACGCGGCGCGGCACCTGGCCTTCGAGGTGTTCTCGCGCAGCTTCTTCGCCGACCCGGAGCGGCTGTCGGCCGCCGAGCTGGCCCTGATGTTCCACATCTACTTCCTCGGCTCGGCCGAGGGACTGCTGTTCGACGTGGTCCGCGATCCCTTCCCGCAAGCGCTCTGGGACCCCCTCGGCTCCTACCTGGACGGGCTGGGCGTGCGGGTGCGGCCCGGCACCCCGGTGCAGCAGGTCCGGCCGCTCGGCGGAGCCGGCGTCGAGATCGTGGGCGAGGGGGCCGCCGACCGCTGCGACGCGGTGATCCTCGCGTTGGACGTCGACGGGCTGCGCGGCGTCGTCGCGCGCTCGCCCGGACTCGGCGACCAGCAGTGGCGGGCGCGCGTCCAGCGGCTGCGCACGGCGCCGCCCTTCCTGGTGTCCCGGCTGTGGCTGGACCGCCCGCCGCGCCCCGACCGCCCCGCGTTCCTCGCCACCAGCGGTTTCGGGACGCTGGACAACGTGAGCCTGCCGGACCGGTGGGAGGGCGAGGCGGCGCGCTGGGCGGCCCGCACCGGCGGATCGATCGTCGAACTGCACGCCTACGCGCTGCCCGTCACCTGCGACCGCCGGGCCGAGCAGGACCGCCTCCTGGCCCAGCTGCACCGCGTGTACCCGGAGACGCGGCGGGCGCGGATCGTCGACGTCCGGCACCTGTGGCGGGAGGACTGCCCGCTGTTCGCCCCGGGCGGCTACTGGGACCGGCCGACGGTGGCCACCCCGCATCCGTACGTGATGCTGGCGGGCGACCTGGTCCGCACGGACCTGCCGGTGGCGCTGATGGAGCGGGCCGCGACCAGCGGCTTCCTGGCCGCCAACGCGCTGCTCGCCCGGTGGGGCGTGCGAGGGGAGACCCTGTGGACAGTGCCCCGGGCGGGCCGCTCCAGGTTGCTCCGCACGCTGGCCGCCTTGGTAGCGCCCGGCGGATTTGACGTGGTGGACGCCGTTCAGCCGGGGAATCGGCCCGTCGCGCGCAGCCGCCAGCGGCGTTCGGCGTAGGCGAGGTCGTCCCGCCAGAGCCGTCCGGCGGCCAGCCGCATCAGCGGCCGCACCAGCGGGGCCATCGCGCGGGCGGCCGAGAACCCCGGGCGGTCGGAGGCCGCCAGGACCGCTTCCACGACGGCGGTGCGCGGCGCCCCGTCCGGGCCCGGGCCGAGCGGGACGGCGTGCGTCTCCACCGCCGACGTCCGGCCCTCGCCTTCGATGATGTGCATGACCACCGTCCGCGGGCCGGGGGCCGTGAACCGCGCCCGGACGGGGACGACGGCGCGGCCCGCCACCTTGAACGACACGTCCACCAGGAAGCAGTCGTCCTCGGCGTCCTCCGTACGCTCCGCCGGCGCCCGCCGCACCGTCAGATCCACGAACGAGTACGGGTGCAGCCAGCCGCCGTGCCAGGGGTCGAGGCGGTTGGCGATCACGTCCTCGGGTTCGCAGACCCCTTCCGCGCTGAACACGGCCTCGAGACGGCGCGCCGGGTCCGGCCGGGTCGGCAGCAGGGGACGCTCCAGCGGCGGCTCCCCGCCGACCGCGTCGAGCCTCACCCACGCCAGTACGCCGTCGTCATAGGCGGGGAACGGCTCCCAGCCCGCGTAGGGCGCTCCGTCGATGACGAGGCCGTGCCAGTGGCAGACGACCCTGCCGCACAGGACGCGGGCGTCCCGCAACGGGGCGCCCAGGTGGGGGCAGACGCCGGGGCCGGCCCGCAGCAGCCCGTCGCGGCCCCGCCAGGCGATGACCTCCACGCCGGCGATGGTGCGCGCGAAGGGACGCCCGCCGCCGATGTCCGCGCTGGCGCCCAGGACGTACCAGTTGCCGGACGGCCGGGCGGCCGCCCGTTTCAGCGCGCCCGCGATGATCGAGGGCCGCGCGTCCCGCCACGTGGCCCGCTGGTCCTGCCAGCGCACCGGGCGCCGCAGCCGCAGCGGCACCAGGCGCGGCGCCCGCCGCGCCCGCGCGTGTTCGGAGCCGGTCATGGCACACCCCCTGGTGCGTCGGCGCGTGCGGTCTGCTCGCGGCGCGGGGGGATCGGCGGCGCGACGCGGGTGCGCAGCCTGGCGACCGCCGCGCGCGCGGCGCCGTCGAGCGCCACCGCCGCCCGCCGCCTGCGCGGCACCACGGCCCGCCGGTGCAGCACCGCGTAGTCCTCCGCCTCGATGACGCGCAGGATGTCGTGGTACAGCACGTACGCCGTCCGGATGCACGGGCGCGAGACGGGGTGCAGCAGCTTCAGTCCCGGCGCGGCCTCGCGGTACACGCCTTCGGTCAGGTCGGCGGCCTCCCGGATCGCCGCCCGGATCCTGGGGTCGCTCCGGCCGGTGGCGCGGCTCCAGTACAGCAGTTCGCGGTCCACCCCGTGCGCGCTCAGCAGTTCCTCGGGCAGGTAGACCCGGCCCCGGTCGAGGTCCTCGCCCACGTCCCGCAGGAAGTTGGTGAGCTGGAAGGCGATGCCGAGCGCCGCCGCGTACGGCGCCGCCTCCGCCCGCGGCGCCACCGTGCCCAGCACCGGCAGCATCTGCAGCCCGATGACGGCCGCCGAGCCGTGCATGTAGCTCTTCAGGTCGGCGTAGGTGCGGTAGCGGGTGACCTCCAGGTCGCTGCGCATGGAGGCCAGGAAGTCCCGGAAGTACCGGTGGTCGATGTCGTAGACCGCCGCGGTGTGCGCCAGCGCCCGGACGACGGGGTCGTCGCTGGTGCCGCTGCGCAGCCCGGCGACCAGCCGCTCCTCGAACGCGTGCAGGGCCGCGGCGCGTTGCCGCGTCGTGGCGCCGATGTCGAGGTCGTCCACGATGTCGTCGGCCCATCGGGCGAACCCGTACAGGGCGTGGACGGCGGGACGCCGCGCCGCCGGCAGCAGCCGGGTGGCGAGAAAGTATGTGCGGCCGTGTCGGGCGTTGAGCCGGCGGCAGCGCTCGTAGGCCGCGCGCAGCTCCGGGTCGGTGACGCCCGCCGCGTCCAGTTCCCGCCGCGTCATGGGAGCCACCGCCTCGTGCCGCGTCGTCGCAGGCCGCGGGCACGTCCCGGCCCGACGAGACGGGCGGCGGCCAGCTTCCCGGAGATCAGCACGGTGGGGACGCCGACGCCGGGCGTCGTGCCGCAGCCCGCGAGCACCGCGTTGCCCACGCCCCGCACGAGGTTGCGCGGCCGGAACGGGCCGGTCTGCGCGAGGGTGTGCGCCACCGAGAACGGCGTCCCCGCGGCGTGCCCCTGCGCCGTCCAGTCGGCCGGAGTGACCAGGCGTTCGCTCTCGATGGCGGCGTCGAGGCCGTGCAGGCCGCGGCGTTCCAGCTCCGCCACCAACGCGTCGCGATACCGCGGCCCCAGGGTCGCCCATTCGCGGGCGCTCGGCCCGATGGCGGTGTTGGGGCACGGCGCGAGGATGTAGAGCAGCTGCCTGCCTCGGGGCGCGAGCCCGGGGTCGCTCGCGGTGGGACGCGTGACCAGCAGCGAGGGGTCGCTCATCACCCGCCCGGTCCGCGTGATCTCCCTGAACGTGCGTTTCCAGGCCGCTCCGAAGAAGACGGTGTGGTGTCCGAGCCGCGGCCACGTGCGGCGGGTGACCGCGTGCAGGACGACCGCCGAGGGCGAGTGGCGCAGCGGCACCAGGCGGCGCGGTGCGCGGCCCAGCAGCCGGTACGCGGTCGGCAGCTCCACGGTGAGCACCACCGCGTCGCAGGCGATCCGCCCGTCGGCGCCGGTGCGCACGGCGGTGATCCGGTCGCCGCGCCGCTCCAGGGACGTGACCTCGCTCCCCCAGCGGAACTCGCCTCCCGCGTCGGCGGCCGCGTCCGCCATGGCCCGGGCCAAGGCGTGCACGCCGCCGCGGGGGAAGTAGACCCCGGCCACGGTGTCCATGTAGGCGATCACGGCGTAGGCAGCCAGGGCGCGGTCGGGCGGGACCCCGGCGTACAGGGCTTGGAAGGTGAACGCGCGGCGCAGCCGCTCGTCCGACAGGAACCGGCCGACGCGGGCGTCCAGGCGGCCGAATCCCCCCAGCGCCGCCAGCCGGGCCAGGTCCGGGGTGAGCAGTTGCAGCGGGGAGTCGAAGTTGGCGTCGATGAACCGGCGCATCTGCACCGCGTACAGGTCCCGCAGCCAGGCCCGCAGCCGCCGGTAGCCGGCGACCTCGCCCGGGCCGGCGAAACGCCGGATCTCCTCCTCCATCGCCTCGGCCGCGGTGTGGACGTCCAGCGCGGAGCCGTCCGGGAACACCATCCGGTACGCGGGGTGCAGCTGCACCAGTTCCACCCGGTCGGCGAGCCGCTCGCCGACCGCGCGGAACGCCTCGTCGGCCAGGTGCGGCATGGTCAGCACGGTCGGGCCGCCGTCGGCGCGGCAGCCGCCGAGGTCGATCCGCCCCGCCCGGCCGCCGGGCTCGTCGGACCGCTCCACCACCGTGACGCGGCGCCCCGCCCCCAGCAGGTGCAGCGCCGCCGAGAGCCCCGACAGCCCGGCGCCGACGACCACCACATGGTCGCCGGCGCGTCCGGTGGCGTGGCCGTGCGGCATCGACGCTCCCCGTGACGGATGTACTTCCCCCGCAGAGCCCGAATTCCCCGCCGGCCGCCGCCGGCATCCGGACCTCCGCGGCATTTTGGCGTCCGCCGCGGGAATCCATTGCGCGCCCATTGCAGCCCTCTGCCCCGCCCTTTGGACGGCACGGCGGGCCGAGCGGAACGGGCGGCGCCGCCGGGCCGCGCGACGGGCCCGGCGGCGCCGGGACGGGGTCAGGTGAGCCGCTGGGTCCTGCTCAGCACCCGCTGGGCGACCACGACCAGCACCAGGAACGCGCCGCTGACCACCTGCTGGACGGCGGAGGTGAGGTTGCCGACCTGGTTGATCAGGTTCTGGATCACGCCGAGCAGCAGCACCCCGGCCATCGTGCCGGTCACGCCGCCGACCCCGCCGGTGAGCAGGGTCCCGCCGATGACCACGGCGGCGATGGCGTCCAGTTCCAGGCCGATGCCGAGGATGGTGACGCCGGACGACAGGCGGGCCGCGTTCAGCGCGCCCGCCAGCCCGGCCAGCAGCCCCGAGAGCAGGTAGACCAGGATCTTGGTGCGGACGACCGGCACGCCCATCAGGCTCGCGGCCTCCTCGTTGCCGCCGACGGCGTACACGTTCTGCCCGAAGCCGGTGCGCTGCAGCAGCACGACGCCCGCGGCGGCCAGCGCCACCGTGATCCAGACGGGCCAGGTGACGCCGAACGGCCCGTCCTGGCCGAGCGAGGCGAACGCCCGGTCCTCGACCAGGTAGGTGGTGGCGCCCTCG
This sequence comes from Actinomadura viridilutea, assembly GCA_003001795.1. GTDB lineage: Bacteria > Actinomycetota > Actinomycetes > Streptosporangiales > Streptosporangiaceae > Spirillospora > Spirillospora viridilutea. The sequence goes on from PVNI01000023.1 coordinate 89,017, forward strand.
TCGGACACCGCCAGCATGAGCCCGCGGACGCCGAGCAGCCCGGCCAGCGTGACGATGAACGGCGCCATGCCGAGCCGCCCGATGAGGACGCCCTGCAGCAGTCCGATCGCCCCGCACACCGCCAGCGGAAGCGCCAGCGCGGCCAGGAGCCCGGCGCGCGAGCCGTAGGCGGCGAGCACCCCGCCGAGCACGAACAGCGACCCCACCGACAGGTCGATCCCGCCGCTGATGATCACGAAGGTCATGCCGAGCGCGACGATCGCCAGGAACGACGAGGAGACCACGATGGCGCGCAGGTTGGCGCCGGTGGCGAACGCGTCGAAGGCGACCGTGCCGAACACCGCGAGCCCGAGCAGCACCAGCGACGCGCCGTGGTGCTGCAGCAGGTGGCCGAGCCGCTCGCGGCGCGCGGCCGCGCCCGCGTCGGCGGACGGCGAGGACGGGCCGGCGGACGGCGCCGGGCGTCCCGTCGCGCCGTCGGTGGTGATCGCGGTGGGGTCGGTCATCGCGCACCTCGGTTTCCGGCCGCGTACACCGCGGCGAGGATGATGGCCGCCTGGACGATCTGCGCCCAGGACTGCGGCAGGTCGTGCTTGATCAACGTGGCCTGCAGCAGCTGCATGAGCAGCGCCCCCATGACCGTGCCGAGCACGCGGATCCGGCCGCCGCTCAGCGGGGTCCCGCCGATGACCACGGCGGTGATCGCCGACAGCTCCATGAACAGGCCGAGGGAGGTCGGGTCGCCGGCCTGCAGCCGCGCGGTGGCCAGCACCCCGGCGCCGGCCGCCAGCGTGCCCGAGATGACGTAGACGGCCAGCAGCAGCCGCTTGACCGGCAGCCCGGACAGCTCGCTGGCGGTCCGGTTGCCGCCGATCGCCACGATCCGCCGCCCGAACGTGGTGCGGCGCACCACGAACGCCATCACCGCGGTCAGCGCCGCCGCGATCAGCACCACGTACGGGACGCCCGCGACCGACCCGCTGCCCAGCGCCAGCAGCCCCGGGTTACTGATCTCCTTCAGCTGCGGCACCAGCACGTTCGCCAGCCCACGCACGCCGACCAGCAGCGCCAGCGTGGCGACGATCGGCTGCACCCCGACGTAGGCGACCAGCGCGCCGCCGACCGCCCCGGTCGCCGCGCCCGCCGCCAGCGCCACCAGCACCGCCGGGACCGGCCCGTACCCCAGGTACAGCACGACCATGGACGCGGCCAGCGCCATCACCGAGCCGACCGACAGGTCGATGCCCTCCGTCCCGATCACCAGCGCCATGCCGAGCGCCACGATGACGATCGGGGCGACCTGCACCAGCTGGGTGCGGAAGTTGCCCGGGTCCACGAAGTTCGGGGTGAAGACCACGTTGAACAGCAGCAGGGCGAGCACGGAGACGTACACCCCGTACTCGCGCGCCCACGCCAGGACGCGCGCCCGGTCGAGCCCGGGGCGGCGTCCGGCCACGGCCTCAGCCATGGCGCTCCTCTCCGGAAGGGTCGCCGGCGCCGTCACCGGCGATGACGGCCATGATCCGGTCCTCGGTCACCTCGCCGCCGCCCAGCTGTCCCGCCACCGTCCCGTCGCGCAGCACGACCACGCGGTCGGAGCCCTCCACCAGCTCCTCCAGGTCCGAGGAGATCAGCAGCACGCCCAGGCCGTCGCGGGCCAGCTCGTCGACCAGCGCCTGCACCTCGGCCTTGGCGCCGACGTCGATGCCGCGGGTCGGCTCGTCCAGCAGCAGGATCCGCGGGTTCATGGCCAGCCACCGCGCCAGCAGCACCTTCTGCTGGTTGCCGCCCGACAGCTCGTCGACCCGCTGGTGCGGCGAGGACGCCTTGATGCGCAGGCGCCGCATGAAGGTCTCCACCAGCGCGTCGATCCGCGCCTCGGAGACCAGGCCGGCGCGGGCCAGGCGGGGCAGCGCCGCCAGCGCGATGTTCTCGCGGACCGACAGGCCGGGCACGATCCCCTCGGCCTTGCGGTCCTCCGGCAGCAGGCTCACCCCCGCGCGGATCGCCGCGCCGACGGGCCGGCGGCGCCGCAGCGTCGTCCCGGCGACGGTCACCTCGCCCTCGTCCAGCGGCAGCGCGCCGACGATCGCCTTGGCGGTCTCGCTGCGCCCCGCGCCGAGCAGCCCGCCGAGGCCGACCACCTCGCCGGGGCGCACCGACACCGACACGCCGTTCAGGACGTGCCGGCGGGTCAGGCCGCGGGCCTCCAGGACGGGCTGCTCGGCGGCGGCCGCGTGCTCGCCGGAGAACCGGGTGACCCCGCCGGCGCGCACCTCGGCCACGTCCCGGCCGAGCATGAGCGAGATGAGCCGCAGCCGGTCCAGCTCGGCCAGCGGCCCGGTGTGCGCCACCCGTCCGTCCCGCAGCACCGTCACACGGTCGCACAACTGGTACAGCTCGTCGAGACGGTGGCTGACGTAGACGGTGGAGATGCCGCGGTCGCGCAGCTCCCGGACGACGCCGAACAGCGTCTCCACCTCCCGGGGCTCCAGCGAGGACGTCGGCTCGTCCATGATCACCACACGGGCGCGCACCGACACCGCGCGCGCCAGCGCCACCATCTGCCGGGTGCCGACCCCGAGCGTGCGCAGCGGCGCGCGCACGTCCGCGCGCACCCCGAGCTCGGCCAGCGTCCGTTCGGCCTCGGCGTGCAGCCGCGGCAGGTCGATCAGGCCGAGCCGGGTGCGCGGCTCGCGGCCGAGCAGCAGGTTGCGGGCCACGCTCATGTCGGGGACGAGCCCGACCTCCTGGTGGACGGCCGAGATCCCGGCGCGCCGGGCCTCCAGCGGAGATCCGAACGCCACCGGGCGCCCCTCCACCAGGACCCGCCCGCCGTCCGGCCGGTGCGCGCCGGTGAACACCTTGATCAGGGTGGACTTGCCGGCGCCGTTCTCCCCGACCAGGGCGTGCACCTCGCCGGGGCGCAGCGCGAACGACACCTCGTCCAGCGCCAGCACCCCGGGGAAGCGCTTGGACACCCCGTCGGCCTCCAGCACCGGGATCTCAGCGTCCGCCGCCCCCATCAGTAGGCCAGCCCCAGCGAGTCCTCGGCGTTCTCCTTCGTGTACTCGCGGTCTTGGATGACGACCTTCTCGGGGATCGGGTGGCCCTCCAGGAACTTCTGCGCGGTGGAGAACGCCAGCGGCCCGAACCGCGGATTCGACTCAATCACCGCCTGCAGCCAGCCGTCGACGATGGCGCGCACCGCGCCGCGGGTGCCGTCGATGGAGACGATCTTGATGTCGCCGGGCTGCTTGCCCGCGCCCTTCAGCGCGGTCACCGCGCCCAGCGCCATCTCGTCGTTCTCGGCGTAGATGCCGTCGATGTCGGGGTTGGACTGCACGAGCTGCTCGGTGACCTGCTGGCCCTTCTCGCGGGTGAACTCGGCGGTCTGCTCGAAGGAGATCTGGATGCCGGGCGCCTTCTCCTTGATCCGGTCCTTGAACCCGTTGGTGCGGTCGGTGGTGACGTTGTTGCCGGGGGCGCCGAGCAGGATCGCGACCTTGCCCTTGCCGCCCAGCGCCTTGATCATCTGGTCGGCGGCGCGCCGCCCCTGCTGGTAGAAGTCCGAGCCGATGAAGGTGAGGTAGTCGCCGCACGGCCTGGCGTTGATCTTGCGGTCGACGGTGATGATCGGGATCTTCTTGGCCGCCGCCTGCCGCAGCACCGGCTCCCATCCGTCGGAGTTGAGCGGCGCGATCACCAGCAGCCGGGCGCCCTGCGCGATGAGCTGCTGCACGTCGGCGATCTGCTTGGAGAACTGCGACTGGGCGTTGGTGACGCGCAGCTTGGTGATGCCGAGCTTGGCCGCCTCGTCCTTGATGGACTTGGTCTCGGCGATGCGGAACGGGTTGGCCTCCTTCTCCGACTGGGAGAAGCCGACCACCGCCGATTTGAGGTCGAACTTCTGGCCGCCGAACTGCCGCAGCGTGCAGGTCGCCCCGGCGCCGCCTGCCGGGGACTGGGCGACCTGCTGCTGCGCCTGCGCGTCGGCGCCGCTCTGGGACGAGGCGTCGTCCTCGGTCTTGGCGCAGCCGCTCGCGGCGAGGGCGAGGGCGACGGCGGTGACGGCCGCGAGGGGCAGGTGACGGCAACGGCCTGACTGCTTGCTCATCGGAAAACCTAACGTTCGGGCGGAGGGAGGTCGGGTCGGGCGGGGCGCGCCCCGCCGGGTGCGGGGGCGGGCGGCGCGCCGCGGCGCCGCCCGCCGGCGGGACGGTTCAGTCGCAGCTGACCGGGGTCTCGTCGATCACGGCCCGGTTGGCGTCCCGGATCCGGTCGACGTCGGGCTTGACCACCGCGCGGTCATAGGTGATCAGTCCGTTCAGCTCGGTCTCCACGTCGGTGGTCTGGGTGTAGATCGCCGCGCTGAGCCCGGTGCAGGTGCGCAGCCTGCGCAGCTCCTCGGTCATCGCGACGTACCGGTCGGTGAGCGCCTTGGGGTCGGGCTCGACGGCGTACCCCCAGCCGCCGCCGGACCAGGTGTGCCCGAGGACCGGCAGCCCGAGTCCGCCGTACTCGCCGAGCACGGACGCGCGGGTGTCCGACGGCGCGCCCGGCGTGCCGGGGCCCGGGTAGATGTGGTAGTCCATCACGTCGCCGTTGCCGCCGTCGACGGCGCCGCAGCAGTTGATGCCGCTCATGTTGTTCACCAGGCGGGACGGGTCCCAGCTCTTGACCAGGTCGGCGATGCGGGCCTGGTCGTACTGGCCCCAGCCCTCGTTGAACGGCACCCACATGACGATGGACGGGTGGTTGCGGTGCTGGTCGACCATGGCGCGCAGCTCCGTCTCGAACTGGGCGCGGTCGGCGGCGTCGGCCGCGCCGAACATCGACGGCATGTCCTGCCACACCAGCAGGCCGAGCCGGTCGGCCCAGGCGTACCAGCGGTCCGGCTCCACCTTGACGTGCTTGCGGACGGCGTTGAACCCGAGCCGCTTGGTCTGCTCGAGGTCAAAGCGCAGCGCCTCGTCGGTCGGCGCGGTGTAGATGCCGTCCGGCCAGAAGCCCTGGTCGAGCGGGCCGATCTGGAACACCGGTTCGCCGTTCAGCAGCATCCGGTTGACGCCGCCGACCTTCGTGACCTCGATGGTCCGCATGCCGAAGTAGCTGTCGACCCGGTCGAGGGCGCGGCCGCGGGCGTCGACGAGGGCGACGTCCAGGTCGTACAGGAACGGCCGGTCGGGCGACCACAGCTTCGGCTTCGGCACCGGCACGCGCAGCTCGGCGCCCACCGCTCCGGTCGCGCGGCCGACCACGCGGCGGCCGTCGCGGGCGGTGACGACGGCGCGGACGCCCTTCCCCGCGCCCTGCGCCTGGACGGTGACGCGCAGCGCCTGGCCGGCGACGTCGGGGGTGCTGCGCAGCGCGGTGACGTGGGCGGGCGCGACCGGCTCCATCCACACCGACTGCCAGATGCCCGACGCGGGGGTGTACCAGATGTTGCCGGGGGTCTTGCGCTGCTTGCCGACGGCCTGCCCGTTCAGGTCGGTGGGGTCGTACACGCCGACGATGAGCTCCTGCGGACCGCGTCCCGGCTTGAGCGCGTCGGTGACGTCCACGCTGATGCGGTCGTAGCCGCCCTTGTGCACGGCGACGCGCTTGCCGTTGACGTACACCGCGGACTCCCAGTCGACGGCGTCCAGGTGCAACAGGAGCCGCTGTCCGCCGCGCCCCACGCGCCAGCCGCTCGGGACGGTGAAGGTGCGGCGGTACCACATCCGCTCCTCGCTGCGCTGGAGGCCGGACAGCGCGGACTCGACGGGGAACGGCACGACGATCCGCTCGTCGAGGTTCCGGCCGACCGGGGGCTTCTCCCCCTCGCGGGCCGAGGCGAACTGCCAGGTCCCGTTCAGGCTCTTCCACTGCTTGCGCGTGAGCTGCGGACGGGGGTACTCGGGCAGCGGGGCGCGCGGGTCCACCTTGCTCGCCCACCGGGTCTTGATGGTGTACATCGATTCGTTCCAGGCCAGGACGTACTTGAACGCCTCCAGCGCCGTGCCGTCGCCGGTGGTGACGCCGCCCGCGCCGTCGTAGGTGACGCGCACGCCGTTGCCGGCGGGCTTGGGGATCGGGTGGACGAGCGTCAGCACCAGCGCGGACGGGTCGGCGGCGTCGCGGGCGAGGGACTCGACCGGCCAGGGGGTGCCGCTGAGGGTGACCGTGAAGTGCTCGCGCGCGCTCGCGGGCGGCGCGGCCAGCGGCGCGGCGAAGCCGAGCCGCAGGGTCGTGCCGGACTCGTCCACGGCCGCCGCGCGCGGGCCCGCCGGTTCGAAGCCGTCGGGGAGGGTGAAGGCGGACGCGGGCACGATCTGCTTGGGCGTCGACGGGCTCTCCCAGCGCAGCCGCAGGTTGGAGCCGCCGTAGTGCTCGAAGTACTCGATCTTGAAGTCGTAGTCGACGCCGGCCCGCAGGTCGATGGGCGCGCCGACCTTCTCCACGTCCCAGGTGTCGGTCCAGTTGTCGATGATCAGCCGGCCGTCGACCCACAGGCGGAAGCCGTTGTCACCGATCATGGAGAAGGTGTACGGCTCGGAGCGGTCGGGCCGGATCTTGCCGGTCCACCGCACCGTGACGTCGTCGGTCTGGCCGGTCAGCTCCCGGAACGCGCCCTCCAGGTCCGGCATCTCGATGTTGGGGTCGACGACGGTCGCCTTGAGCTCGCCGAAGTCGAACCGGCCGGGCCCGGTGCTGACGTAGTAGTCGCCCCGCAGGCCGCCGCGGGACTCGGCCTTCGCCGGGGCGGCGGCGGACGCCGGGAGCGCGGCGACGCACTGCCACACGAGGGCGGCGAACAGGGCCAGCAGGATCAGGGGTCGGGGTCTGGTACGGGAAGGGGGTCTCAGCGCTGTCATCCCTGGTGATCCTCTGCTGTGGGGGTGGGTGGATCGGGGACGGATGGATCGCGGGGCCGATCGAAACGAACAGATCTGAACCGTTGATCGATCCCAACCAAGCACCGAACGATCGCGTCCGTCAAGAGAGAACGGTCAGATTCGATCTGAAACGATCCGACCTGACAGGTCCCGGCCGCATTCGAGCCCCGCGCCCACCGGCGCCTCTGACTGACTACGATCAGAATCGGTCGAATCGTTTCGGCCGCCGAGTCGAAGGCGGAGCTGGGAGACAGTGAGCGAGAACCAGGGACCGGCGGACGCGCGCAGGCCGGTGTTCGCCGCCGAACGCCGCAGACGCATTCTGGAGCTGGTCCGGGCCAACGGCGCGCTGTCGCTGCGCCAGCTCGCCGAGGCGGTGCAGTCGTCCGAGGTCACCGTCCGCCGGGACGTGCGGGCGCTGGAGGCCGACGGCCTGCTCAGTCGGCACCACGGCGGCGCCTCGCTGCCCGGCGAGCTGTCCCGCGAGCCCACCCACCTGCAGAAGGCGCAGGTCGCCGCGGCCGAGAAGGCCGCCATCGCCGACCTGGCCGCCGCCCTGGTGGAGGACGGGGACGCGATCGTCGTCGGGCCCGGCACCACGACGCTGGCGCTGGCGCAGCGGCTGACCGGCCGCACCGAGCTGGCCGTGGTCACCAACTCGCTGCTGGTGGCGCAGGCGCTGGCCGGATCGCCGCGGATCGAGGTGATGCTGACCGGCGGCCTGCTGCGCGGGTCCACCCAGGCGCTGGTCGGCAGCGAGGCCGAGCGGGCCCTCGCCGGGCTGCGGGTGCGCCGGGCGTTCATCTCCGGCAACGGGCTCACCGCCGAGCGCGGACTGTCCACGCCCAACCTGCAGGTCGCCAGCGCCGACCGCGCCCTGGCGGCGGCGGCCGAGGAGGTCGTGGTGCTCGCCGACCACACCAAGATCGGAGTGGACACCATGGTGCAGACCGTGCCGGCCGAGCGCATCGACCACCTGGTCACCGACGAGCGCGCGCCGCAGGAGGAGCTGGACGAGCTGAGCGCCCGCGGCGTCCGCCTCCACGTGGCCCGCCTCTGACCGCGCCGGCCCGCCCGAACCTGATCGAATCCGATCGGCTGTGACCGAACCTGCCCCGAATCGTTCCACGATCGTTACCCGGACCGATCAGCATCGGTGCATCGGGAGCCGAGCCGCGCGGCGGCCGGAGGTTCCGGGAGGCGAGCGTGGCGGAGAGAGTTCTGGAGGCCGCCGGGATCCTCAAGAGGTTCCCCGGGGCCGTGGCGCTCGACCATGCGTCCCTCACCCTCGTCCCCGGCGAGGTGCACGCGCTCGTCGGGGAGAACGGCGCGGGCAAGTCGACCCTGCTCAAGGTGCTCGCGGGCGTGCACCGGCCGGACGCGGGCGAACTGCGCGTCGCGGGCGAACCGGTCCGCTTCAACGGGCCGGGGGACGCCCAGCGCGCCGGGATCGGCGCCGTCCACCAGGACGCGAGCCTGCTGCCGCTGATGAGCGTGGCACGCAACCTCCTCCTCGGCCGCGAGCCCCGCACCCGGCTCGGCCTGATCGACGTCGCCCGCATGAACGCCCGGGCGCGGGAGATCCTCGACCGGTACGGGGTGGCCGCCGACGTCCGCCGCCCGCTGGGGTCCCTGCCCGCCGGCACCCGCAGACTGGTCGCGCTGGCCCGCGCCTGCTTCGTGGGCACGCGGGTGGTCGTCCTGGACGAGCCCGCCGCGTCCTTGGAGCCCGCCGAGGCCGCGACGCTCCGGCGCGCCGTCGAGTCGCTGCGCGCCGAGGGCCGCGCCGTCGTCTACGTCAGCCACCGGTTGGAGGACCTGTTCGAGTTCTGCGACCGCGTGACGGTGCTGCGCGGGGGCCGCGTCGTGCACACCGGGCCGCTGGCGACGCTGGACCGCCTCTCCCTGGTCTCGCTCATGCTGGGCCGGGGCCGTGTCCCACGTCCCCGCGTCCGGACCGCAGCGCCGCCCCCGGCCGTGCCCGTTGCCGTCCCCGCTCCCCCGCCGGAGCCCGTGGAGGAGGACCCGCCCTACCTGCAGGCCACCGGCCTGACCCGCAAGCACTCCCTGTCCGGGGTGTCGATCGCGCTGCGCCGAGGCGAGGTGCTGGGGCTCGGCGGGCTGCTCGGCGCGGGCCGTACCGAGACCGCCAAGGCCATCGCGGGGGCGCTGCCGCTGGACGCGGGCCAGGTCATCGTCGCGGGCACGCCGCTGCGCAAGCGGTCCATCACCGGCGCCATCCGGGCCGGCGTCGGCCTGCTGCCCGAGGACCGCGCCGCCGAAGGTCTCGTCCCGTCGCTGTCGGTCCGCGACAACATCGCCCTCGCGGCGCTGCCCCGCCTGTCGCGGTTCGGCGTCGTCTCGACCGCGCGCATCGACCGCGTCGTGGGCGCGTTCATGCGCCGCCTGCACATCACCGCCGCCTCGCCGCACCAGAAGGTCCGCGAGCTGTCGGGCGGCAACCAGCAGAAGGTGCTGCTGGCCCGCTGGCTGGCCACGCACCCCAAGGTCCTGCTGCTGGACGAGCCGACGCGGGGCGTGGACGTGGGCGCCAAGGCCGAACTGCAGGACCTGCTGGACGAGCTGGCCGTCGAAGGGCTGGCCGTCCTGCTCATCTCCTCCGACCCGCGCGAGCTGGCGGAGGGCTCCGACCGGGTCGTCGTGATGCGCGAGGGCGCCATCGCCGCCGAACTGGTCGGCCCGCAGATCACCGAGGACGCCATCATGTCCGCCCTCGCCACCGCCCGGCCGGCGGCGACGGGCGGCCGGTAGCCGTCAACGCCGCGCGTGGCGGATCTTCACCCGTCCGAACCCCGTGCTCCCGGAGATCCGGATCGTCGGCCCGTCGGCACGAGGGCGGCGCGGGGGCGTGTACAGCGCGTCCTTCCACGTGGTGCGCAGCCCGTCGAGGTCGACGACCGCGTCGCGCGGCACCGTGATCTTCGCTCCGCCGGTGCCGAGCCGCAGCTCGATGTCGACCACCGGATGCTCGATGACCGCCCGCGACAGGTTCAGGTCCACCTTTCCGAACGCGGACTCGATCGTGAGTCTCCGCGGCACCCGCCAGGCGCCGCGCCGCCGAATCCGTCCGGCCATCACGGAGATCGTGGACGCGGCGTCCGGCTTCACCCCTGGGAGCGAGACCAGGGCCTGCCCCAACTCCCCGTGCGTTTTCGCGGTGAGCGCGCGCTGCAGGCGTTCGTCCATCTCCTCATGGGAGATGTGCCCTTCGGCGTACGCCTCCTGGAGGCGCTTCACAGCCGCGTCACGGTCGTCCTCGCTGACCAGTGACGGGGGGTCGTCCGGCCGAGAAGTCACCGTTCCACTCTAACGCCGCAGATCACACCACATGCCCCGGCGAATTCTCGGTCCGCCTCAGCGACGGGCGGAATGCGCTGGGGGCGGCCGCGGGTTGTCGCGCGTATGACGACCATCGGTTTGATCGGAAGCGGCAACATCGGCGGCACCGTGGCGAGGCTGGCCGTCGCCGCGGGCTACGACGTGGTGCTGAGCAATTCGCGCGGCCCCGAAACCTTGAAGGGACTCGTCGGCGAGCTCGGCCCGCACGCCCGGGCCGCCACTCCCGCGGAGGCGGCGGAGGCCGGCGACCTCGTCGTGGTGACGATCCCGCTGCGGGCCTACCGCGAGGTGCCCGTCGCACCGCTGGCGGGCAAGATCGTTATCGACACCGACAACTACTACCCGGAACGGGACGGGCGGTTCCCCGAGCTGGACGACGAGTCCACCACCACCAGCGAGCTGCTGCAGGCGCACCTGCCGACGTCGAAGGTGGTCAAGGGGTTCAACAACATCTACTTCAAGCACCTGCTCGCGCTGGCGCGCCCGGCGGGGTCGCCGGACCGCACGGCGCTGCCGATCGCCGGGGACGATGGCGCCGCGAAGGCCGCGGTCACCGAGTTCTTCGACCGGATCGGCTACGACGCGGTCGACGTGGGCCCGCTCGCGGAAGGGTGGCGCTTCCAGCGCGACACGGCCGCCTACGCCTCCCTCTACGCCGCCGACGAAAGCTGGGCGAAGGCGGTTCCGGTGGACGCCGCCAAGCTGCGCGAGGCTCTCGCCGCCGCCCGACGCTACGCCGACATGCGCTGAGTCTTCCGTCAGGTGAGGTCGATGATGGGGGGCGGGTAGGCGATGGAGCGGCGTGCCTCGTCGGGGAGCGTCCACGGGTGGCGGACGTGCGGCGCGGGGACGTCGGCGAGCTCGGGCACGTACGTGCGGACGTAGTCGCCGCTCCGGTCGTACTTGGCGGCCTGCCTGAGCGGGTTCATCACCTGGTCGGGGCGGGTGGCGTTGCCGGTTCCGGCGCCCCATTGCCAGTTGCCCGCGTTGTCGGCGACGTCGCCGTCGACGAGCCAGTCGCCGAAGTGGGCCAGGCCCTCCCGCCAGTCGACGCCCAGGGTCCTCGTCAGGAACGACGCGGTGATCAGACGGGCCCGGTTGTGCATGAAGCCCTCGCGGTGGAGTTGGCGCATGCCCGCGTCGACGACGGGCACGCCGGTCGCGCCCTCGCACCAGGCGTCCAGGACGTCGCGCTCGAGGTTCCAGCGCCGTCCGCGAGGCCGGTAGTCGCGGCGGGGCAGCTCGGGGAACGCCGCCATGACCTGGTGGTGGAAGTCGCGCCAGGCGAGCTGCCGCCGGTAGGCCCCGCCGGCCGCGTTCGCCAGCTCCAGCGGTGAGATGCAGCCGAACTTCAGGTACGGGCTGAGCCGGGACGTGCGGTCGGCGGCGAGGTCGTCGCGGGTCTCCTCGTAGGCGGCGGCGTCCGTGCGCAGCCACCTCTCCATGCGTTCACGTCCGGCCCGTTCGCCTCCCGGCGGCAGGCACGGGGACAGCGGGCCGGAGGTCAGGTCCTCCAGTCGCGGCAGCGGGCCGGGGTCGACGCCGTCGGGGAGGCTGATGCGGGCGGGCGTGTCGGCGACGGGACGCCATCGGGCCGCCTCCCAGGCCCGCCAGTACGGGCTGAACACGCGGTAGTGGTCCCCGTTGGACGGGAGGAGCGCACCGGGCGGCACCACCGTGACGCCCGGGTGCGCCGACACGTCGAGCCGCAGGCGGCGCAGCGCCGCCAGGCGTCGCGCCCCGAACGCCGACCGTTCGTCGGCGAGCGTCACCGTGCGGGCGCCGGTCTGCTCGGCGATCCGGGCCGTGTGGGCGACGGGGTCGCCGCGGCGGACCACCAGGTCGCCGCCCAGGCCGCGCAGCGACGCGCGCAGGTCGGCGAGGCAGTCGAGGAGGAACCGGACGCGGTTGGGCGCGGCGAACCGTCCGTTCAGGATGGCGTCGTCGAACACGAACAGCGGCACGACCCGTTCGGCCCGGCACGCCGCCGCCAGCGCGGGGTTGTCCCGGATCCGCAGGTCGCGGGTGAACAGCATGATCGAGACGTCCATCGCGGCCTCCCGGCGTCACCGTTCCCCGCACGGCGGGCCGCGCACGTCGCGGGCGGGTCAAGGTTTCAGCAGGTGGGCCGAGGTCTGGTGGGTGGCCAGGACGATGGCGCCGAACGCCTCGGCGCGGTCGCCGAGGCGGCCCGCGGCGACCTCGACGTCGTGGCCGATCGCCGGGGACAGCCGGCGGGCCAGCTCGTCGCGGACGCCGTCGAGCAGGATCCGCCCGACCGCCGCGACCTCGCCGCCGATCACCACGAGGCGGGGCGCGAGCATCGCGCAGACGCCCGCCAGCGCCCGGCCGATCATGCGACCCGCGTCGGCGACCACGCGCCGGGCGCCCGGGTCGTCCGCGGCGAGCAGGGCCACCAGGTCGGCGATGGTGGTGTCCGGCCCGCGGACGTGGGAGAACGCCGAGGTCAGGGCGCGGGCCCCGACGACGGTCTCCAGGCAGCCGCGGTTCCCGCAGCGGCACACGTACCCGCCGTCGACGACGGGGACGTGCCCCAGCTCGCCCGCCGTTCCGGTGGGCCCCTCGTAGAGCCGCCCGTCCAGGATCAGGCCGGCGCCGACGCCGTCCGACAGCATCACGTAGACCAGGTCGTGGACGCCGCGCCCGGCCCCGTAGGTCCATTCGGCCAGGGCGCCCAGGTTCGCGTCGTTGCCGACGTGGACCGGCATGCCGACGCGGTCGCGGAGCCGGGCGGCGATGTCGATGCCGCTCCAGGCGGTCAGCATGGACGGGCTGTTCAGCGTGTGCGACCGCGACTGGACCGGCGCCGACACGGCGACGCCCATGCCGAAGACGCGGCCGAGGTCCCGCCCCTCGGTCGCGACGAGGTCGAGGGCGGTCTCGGCGACGAACTCCAGCGTCTGGTCGGGCTTGTGGTCCACGTCGATCACGCGATGGCGCTCGCCGAGCACGCCGCCGGACAGGTCGGCCAGCAGGACGCGCACGTCGGTGTGCCGCAGGTGGACGCCGAGCAGGCCGCCGCCCTCGGGGTTGAGCGACAGCGGGGTGGCGGGACGTCCGCCGCGCGAGGCGGCCCCCGGCGGGGACGCCGCGGGCGACTCGGTCAGGACGCCCTCGGCCAGCAGGTCGGCGACGAGGCTGGAGACGGTGGTGCGCGACAGGCCCGTCGCGCGGGCGATGCCGACCCTGCTGATCCGGCCGTGCCGCCGGACGGTCTCCAAGACCAGCAGGCGGTTGCGCGAGCGCAGCGATGTCAGGGAACCGGGCCTGTCGTCCATGGGTGCAGCCTAAGGGGATTTTGTCCGAGATCCGTATTAATTACGGCCGCATGCGGTCACGTTCGTCCTTGACGCTGATTAATTCGGATTTCTACAGTGCACCAAAGTCAGCGGCGGGCTGAACGCCCCCTTCCCACCCCCTTGGAGTTGGCGTGCGCAGACGAGCGTCCGCGCCGGACATGAGCGGCACGGTTTCCCGCATGTTGTCCCGTAGAAAGGGCATCGTCGGCCTCACCGCCATCACGGCGGCCGCGGCGCTGACCCTCACCGCGTGCGGCGGCGACTCCGACGACGGCGGCGGCGGTTCCGGCGCCCCCAAGGGCAAGGTCGGGGTGATCCTGCCCGACACCAAGTCCTCGGTCCGCTGGGAGAACTTCGACCGGCCGTACCTGGAGCAGGCGTTCAAGGCGGCCGGCGTGGAGTACGACATCCAGAACGCCGAGGGCGACACCCAGCGGTTCCAGACGATCGCCGACCAGATGATCACGAACGGGGTGACGGTCCTGGCGGTCAGCGGGCTGGACTCCGCTTCGGCCGCGGCGGTGCAGCGCAAGGCGCAGCAGCAGGGCGTCAAGACGATCGACTACGACCGGCTCACGCTGGGCGGCGTGGCCGACTACTACGTCTCCTTCGACAACGTCAGGGTCGGCGAGGAGCTCGGCCGGGGCCTGGCGAAGTGCCTCGGCGACAAGAAGGCCAACATCGTCTACCTGAACGGCGCGCCCACCGACAACAACGCCACCCTGTTCGCCCAAGGCGCCCACAAGGTGCTCGACGGGATGCCCGGCTTCACGAAGGTCGCCGAGCAGGCCGTGCCGAACTGGGACGCGCAGCAGGCCGCGACCATCTTCGAGCAGATGTGGACGCAGCACGACGGCGAGATCGACGGCGTGCTGGCGGCCAACGACGGCGTCGGCAACGCGGCGATCTCGATCCTGAAGAAGAACGGCGCCGCCGGGAAGGTGCCGGTGACCGGCCAGGACGCCACCCTCCAGGGGCTGCAGAACATCCTGGACGGCAACCAGTGCATGACGGTCTACAAGCCGGTCAAGCGGGAGGCCGAGGCCGCGGCCAAGCTGGCGGTCGCGCTGCTGAAGGGCGAGAAGCCCGTGACGGACGGCACCGTCCGCGACCCGGAGGGCAAGCGGGACGTGCCGTCGGTGCTGCTGATGCCGATCTCGATCTTCAAGGACGACATCAAGCGGGTCCTGGACGACGGTTTCGTCAAGAGGGAGGACCTCTGCAAGGGCGCCTACGCGTCCAAGTGCGAGAAGGCCGGACTCTGACGGTACGCGTCCTCACCCGGAGCGCAGCGCCCTCAGCGACTCCTTCAGCGACGACAGCGTCGTGAACACCGCGGTGGGTTCGTAGCCGCAGTGCGCCATGCAGTTGGCGCAGCGCGGGTCGCGTCCCCTGCCGTAGGCGTCCCAGTCGGTCCGCTCCAGCAGCTCCCGGTAGGTCTGCGCGTAGCCGTCGGCCATCAGGTAGCACGGGCGCTGCCAGCCGAACAGCGAATACGACGGGATCGCCCACGCGGTGCACGGGAAGTCCACCTTGCCCTCGAGGAAGTCGAGGAACAGGGGCGAGTGGTTGAAGCGCCAGCGTTTGCGGTTGCCGCCGGCGAACGCCTTGCGGAACAGCTCGCGGGTCTCCCGGACGCCCAGGAAGTGCTCCTGGTCGGGCGCCTTCTCGTAGGCGTACCCCGGGGAGATCATCATCTGGTCGACGCCCAGCTCGTCGTTGAGGTAGTCGAGCACCTCGATGACCGTGCGCGGGGTGTCGGTGTTGAAGAACGTGGTGTTGGTCGTCACCCGGAACCCGCGGCGGCGGCATTCGCGGATGGCCTCGACCGCCTGGTCGAACACCCCGTCCTTGCAGACCGACGCGTCGTGCCGGTCGCGCAGCCCGTCGATGTGCACGGCCCAGGCGAAGTACGGCGACGGCGTGA
The DNA here is from genome assembly GCA_003001795.1 of Actinomadura viridilutea. Classification (GTDB taxonomy): domain Bacteria; phylum Actinomycetota; class Actinomycetes; order Streptosporangiales; family Streptosporangiaceae; genus Spirillospora; species Spirillospora viridilutea. The sequence continues at coordinate 104,502 of PVNI01000023.1, forward strand.
ACTGGTCGATCTTCTTGGGGATCAGCACCGCGTTGGTGCACAGGAACACGTACTTGCGCAGCCGCACCAGCGCGTCGACCATCTCGGCGATCTGCGGGTGCATCAGCGGCTCGCCGCCCGCGATGGACACCATGGGCGCGCCGCACTCCTGGACGGCGGCGACCGCCTGTTCCACGGGCATGCGCCGTTTCAGCACGTCGGCCGGATGCTGGATCTTCCCGCATCCGGCGCAGGACAGGTTGCAGGCGAACAGCGGCTCCAGCTCGACCAGCAGCGGGAACTTGTCCCGTCCGCGCAGCTTGTTGCGCAGGATGTGGGAGCCGACGCGCAGGCTCTGGCGGAGCGGCATGCCCATCAGGGCCGCACCTCCTTCGGCAGGGTGAACTCGGACGTCTCGGCGGCGGCGCGGTCCTCGAGCTCGACGGGGCCGAGGCCGCGCAGGGCCGCCACGATCGCGTCGACCGCCGCGGGCGGCGCCGTGGCCCCCGCGACGACGCCGACGGTGCGGGCCGCCGCGAGCCGGTCCAGCGGCACGTCCGCGGGCCGCTCGACGCGCAGCGCCGGCGTCCCGCCGCCCTCCGCCGCCCCGACGAGGCGGTCGCCGCCGGGGCCGGCCGGGCCGACCACCAGCACGAGGTCGGCGCCGACGGCGCGCACCGCGGCCTCGCCGGACGCTTCCCCGCGTGACGCCGTGGGCGCCGCCAGCAGGACGCGCCGCGGGCCGACGGCCGCGCCCCAGCACGCCAGGGCCGCGCCGACCGTCCGCAGCCGCCGCAGCGCGGCCAGGCCGCCGGTCAGGGTGGCGGGGCTGAACAGCGGGTGCTCGGGCGTGTCGACGACGGCGCGGACGACGGCGCACGGCCGGCCCGCGGCCGCGGCGGCCAGCGGCGCGGACTCCATGTCGACCGCCAGCGCCCCGGTGGCGGCGAGGGCGGCGCGCTCGCGGCGTCCGGTCACGACGCGGTCGCGGGTGAGCAGCGGCCCGCGGTGCACCGTCGCGCCGTCCCGTTCCAGCAGCCCGGCGATCAGCTCGGCCGAGCGGCAGGCGACGGTGCCGTCCGGGCCGCGGATCTCCGTCGCGACGACCAGGCTGCCGGGCCCGACGCGGGCGTCCAGCGATCCGGCGAAACCCGTGACCGCGAGCGCGTCGAACGGGGGCAGCCGGGCGGCGGCCCTCCGCGCCCGGCGCGGCCCGACGCCGACCGTGACGACGCGCAGGCCGGGACGGGCGGCGGCCCGCGCCTCGATGCCCAGCGCCGCGCACACCACCAGCCGCGCGGGCCGTCGCTCCGGCGTCACGTCGCCGCGGCCCTCACGTACCGGCCGAGGGCGCTCACCGGGAACACCAGCCGGTACAGGTGGTAGTTGATGTAGAAGTCGCCGGGGAAGCCGGTGCCGGTGAAGTAGTCCTCGTCCCAGCCGCCGTCCTCGCGCTGGTGCTGGACGAGCCAGGCGACGCCGTCGCGCACGGCCGCGGAGCGTTCTTCCCCGGCGGCGAGCAGGGCCAGCAGGGCCCAGGCCGTCTGGGACGGGGTGGACACGCCGCGGCCGATCCACGCCGGGTCGTCGTAGGAGCGCATGTCCTCGCCCCAGCCGCCGTCGGGGTTCTGGTGCGCCTCCAGCCACGCGACCGCGCGGCGGATCGCCGGCTTGTCCGGGCGGACGCCCGCGGCGACGAGCGCGGGCACCACGCTGCCCGTGCCGTAGACGTGGTTGGCGCCCCAGCGTCCGAACCAGGAGCCGTCCGGTTCCTGGGCGTTGAGCAGCCACACCACGGCCCGCCGCACCACCCGCGACCCGCCGAGCCCTTCCCCGCACAGCGCCTCGACCACGTGCGCGGTCACGTCCGCGGACGGCGGGTCGATCACCGCGCCGAAGTCGCAGAACGGCAGGCGGGTGCACAGCGTGCGGGTGTTGTCGGCGTCGAAGGCGCCGTAGCCGCCGTCGCGCGAGCCCATGCCGGTCAGCCAGCGCACGGCGCGCCGGATCGCCGGTCCGGCGTCGGGGTGGGCGGTGCGCCGCAGCGCCAGGATCGCCTCGGCGGTGTCGTCGGTGTCGGGGTAGATGTCGTTGTCGAATTCGAACGCCCAGCCGCCGGGCGGCAGGTGGGGCCTGCGCACCGACCAGTCCCCCGGCCCCTTGATCTCCTGCCCGAGCACCCATTCGGCGGCGTTCATCAGCGCGGGGTGGTCGGCGGGCAGTCCCGCGTCGGCCAGGGCGGTCACCGCCAGCACGGTGTCCCACACCGGGGACTGGCACGCCTCCAGGCGGCGTCCCTTGTCGTCGCGGATGGTGAACCGGTCGAGGCCGTCGAGGCCGCGTTTCATGACGGGGTGGTCGAGGCCGTAGCCGAGCAGGTTCAGGGCGATGAGCGAGTACACCCACGGCGGCTGGATCCCGCCCCACGACCCGTCGGCCTCCTGGCGGGCGATGATCCACTCGGCGGCGCGGCGCAGCGCCGCGGTGCGCAGGGCGCGCACCGGCCGCCGCTGGTAGACGTGCAGCGCCCGGTCCAGCGCGTCGAACGCGTGCCCCCAGGCGTCCCGGGAGCGGCGCGGACGGCGGCCCGTGCGCAGCTCCGCCAGGTCGAACGGCAGCGGCCGGACGGGCCGCAGCGCGCCCACGACGGTCAGCGGCACGATCGTCTGCCGCGCCCAGCACGCCCAGTCGTAGACGTTCAGCGGGAACCAGGACGGCAGGAACACCATCTCCGGCGGCATGACGGGCAGGTCGTCCCACGGCCACTGCCCGAACAGCGCCAGCCAGATGCGGGTGAACACGCGGCTGGCCTCGATGCCGCCCGCCTCCCGCACGAACGCGGCGGCGCGGCGCATGTGCTCGGCGTCCACCGGGTCGCCGGCCAGCCGCAGCGCCGCGTACGCCTCGATCGTCGTGGACAGGTCGGGCGGGCCGTCGTGGAAGGTGGCCCAGGTGCCGTCGTCCCGCTGCTGGGAGCGGATCCAGCGGGCGGCCTCCGCGGTGTCGTCGGCGGTGCGGATGCCGAGGAACTGGCGCAGCAGCAGGTCCTCGGCGTCCATGGTGACGTTGGTCTGCAGCTCGCCCTTCCACCAGCCCTCGGGAGACTGCAGCTCGAGCAGGCGGTCGCGGGCCCGCCGCAGGGCGGCCGCCGCGGCGTCGGCGAGCGGCGCGGTGTCGGTCGACGGGTGCGTCGTGGTCGTCTGGGTCGGGGTCATGTCGCCATCCGTTCCGGTGGTCCCGTGTCGTCGGTCAGTGGTCGCGGGCGGTGACGAAGCGGGCGATGTCGCGCAGCTCGGCGCGGACGCCGTCGTCCATCCGCCCCCGCGCCAGCTCCGCCTCGGCCCGCTCCAGGCGGCGCGCCGCCTCCGTCTCGGCCCAGGAGCGGCCGCCCGCCGCCTCGATCAGCCGGGCCGTCTCCCGCAGTTCGTCCTCCGGCCGCGGCGCCGGACGCGCGTACAGCTCGGCGAGCCGCCGCGACTCGGCGGTGCCCGCGGCGAGCGCGGCCACCACGGGCAGCGACTTCTTGCGGGCGCGCAGGTCGGACAGGACGGGTTTGCCGGTGGTCTCCGGGCTGCCCCAGATGCCGAGCAGGTCGTCGACGAGCTGGAAGGCCACGCCCAGCTCGGCGCCGAACACGGCCAGGACGTCCACCAGCGCCGGGGGCGCGCCCGCGAGCGTCGCGCCGATCGCGCAGGAGCAGGCCAGCAGCGCGCCGGTCTTGTCGGCGGCCATGGCCAGGCACTCGTCCAGCGAGACGTCGTCGCGGGACTCGAACTCCATGTCGCGGGCCTGCCCCGCGATGAGCCGCCTGGTGGCCTCGACGAGGTCGTGCGCGGCCCGGTGCGCCGCCGGGGTGCCCGCGTCCAGCAGCACCTCCAACGCGATCGTCATCAGCGCGTCGCCGCCGAGGATGGCGGCGGGCGATCCGAAGACGGTCCACGCGGCGGGCCGGTGCCGCCGGGTGCGGTCGCCGTCCATGATGTCGTCGTGCAGCAGCGAGAAGGCGTGCACCAGCTCGACGGCGACGGCGCCGGGCAGGGCCGCCTCGGGCGGCGCGCCCGCCGCGCGCGCCGACAGCAGCGCCAGCGCGGGCCGCAGCGCCTTGCCGCCTCCCCCGGTGACGGACGCCCCCTCGGCGTCGGCCCAGCCGAGGTGGTAGGCGGCGATGCGGCGGGTCCACGGGTCGAGGCGTTCGACGGCGTCGCGCATCGCCTTCTCGACGAGCGCGCGCTCTTCGGCGGTCACGAGAGGGGCGGCGGTCATCGCGCCCCCACCCCCTCGGCCATGCGCGGGGAGAGCAGGCCCCGGTCGCGCAGGTGGCGGCGGACGAGGCGGGCGGCGGTCAGGCCGCTGCGCACCGCGCCCTCCATGGTGTCCGGCCAGCCGGTGTCGGTCCACGCGCCGGCGAGGACGACGCCCGGCATGCGGGTCGCGGCGGGCGGACGCAGCGCGCCGCTGCCCGGCGCCTGGCGGAAGGTGGCGGTGCGCTCCCGGGTGACGAAGAAGTCGACGACCCCGGCCTGCCGGGCGGCGGGGAACAGGCGCTCCAGCGCGGAGAGGAAGACGGGGCGCAGCTCGGCCGTCGGCACGTCGATCCACCGGTCGGCCGCCGACACCGACACCGCCAGGTACTGGCCGCGGCCCAGGCCGCTCACGGCGGTGCGGTCGAAGACCCACTGGACGGGCGAGCCGACCGCGGCGGCGAACGGCAGGTCCGTCACGGGGGCGTCGTAGACGACGTGGACGTTGATGATGGGGCTGGCGCCCAGCCCGGACCAGCGGTCCCGGTCGGGGCACGCCTCCTCGGGGACCAGTCCGGCGGCCGCCTGGTGCGGCACGGCCACCACGACGGCGTCGGCGGCGACCGCCGTGCCGTCCACCACCAGCTTGGGCCCGGCCCGCACCGCCTCGACCTTCGCCCGCAGCCGCACCTGCCCGCCGGCGCGCTGGACCCGCCGCAGCGCCGCCGTGCCGTGCAGGTCGCCCAACGGCGCGGACGCGATGCCGATGTCGGCGGCGTCGGACCGGCCGAGCAGGGCGGTCCGGCACACCATGGCGGCGGGCCCGAGCGCGGCCTCGTCGAGCCGGATGTTGAGCGCCGCGGTGACGAACAGCTCCCACAACGCCTGGCGCGGCCACCACCGCTGGCCGTGCTCGGCCAGCCAGGAGCCCATGCTGACCCGGTCGAGCCGGGGCTCTGCGGGGTCGAGCCGCCGCAGGGCCAGGGCGGCGCGGGCCGCGCGCAGCCGGTCGCCCGGCGGCAGCAGCTCGTACCCGGCGAGCGCGGGCAGCAGGTGCAGCGGGCCGGGCAGCCGGGCGCGCCGCAGCCGTCCCGCGGGGCCGTGCGGGGTGAGCACGTCGACCGCGAACCGGTCCTGGACGCGGACCCGGTGCTCGACGCCCAGCCTGCGCAGCAGCCCCCGGTACGCCGTGCAGCACCGCAGGAACACGTGCTGCCCGTTGTCGACCGTCAGGCCGCCGCGGCGGAACGAGCAGGTGGCGCCGCCGAGCCGGGGACGCGCCTCGAAGATCGTCGTGCGGACGCCCGCCTCCTGCAGCGCCAGCGCCGCGGTGATCCCGGCCAGGCCGCCGCCCACGACGGCGACGTGCGCGTCGGCGCCGCCTCCCGCGCGTGGCGCCGCCCCCATCACCGCACCGTCCACAGCGAGCGCAGCGCCACGGCGGCCTTCTCCCACGGCGGCAGGGACACGTGCCCGTTCAGCGCGGCGAGCGGGTCGGCCGCGATGCGCGACAGCAGCCGCCGGTAGATGTCGGCCATCGCGGCGGCGCACGCGGCGCTGCGCCGGTCCAGCAGCGGGATCAGCCGCGTCCCGGTGTCGTACCACTCGGCGGCCCGCGCCGCCTCGAAGCGCATCAGCGCGATCAGCCGGGACGGCGGGTCGGTCCACCGGCCCGCCGCGTCGCGCTGCAGCGAGCAGCCGAACCGGGCCAGGTCCTCGCCGGGCAGGTAGACGCGGCCGCGCAGCGCGTCCTCGCGGACGTCCCGCAGGATGTTGGTCAGCTGCAGCGCCACGCCGAGCGCGTCGGCGAGCGGCTCGGCGGCCCGCATGTCGGCGGCGCCGAACACCCCGAGCGACAGGCGGCCGATCGTCCCGGCGACGCGGCGGCAGTACGCCAGCAGCTCGTCGAACGTCGCGTAGGAGGCGCCGCGGACGTCGGCCTCGCAGCCGTCGACGAGCTCGGCGAACGCCTCCAGCGGGATCGGGTAGCGCCGCGCCGCGTCGGCCATCGCGACGAACACCGGGTCCTCCGGCCGGCCGTTCAGGTCGCTGATCTGCTTGCGGACGGACACGAGCGCGGCCAGGCGCCGTTCGGCGGGCACGGCGTCGTCGTCGCCGAAGTCGTCGATGCGCCGGGCCAGCGCGTACACCGCGCTTAACGCCCGCCGTTTCGGCGGTGGCAGCAGCCTGATCCCGTATGAGAAGTTCCGGGCCCGCGAGCGGACCACCTGCTCGCAGTACCGGTAGCCGTCGGACGGATCCACTGGTCATCTCCTTCCGAGCATTCGTGACCACTCGATCAGCAGCCGTGTTCTGGCGGGACGCGGCGGATCCGCGAGGACGTCGTAGCCGCGGCGTTCGATCGCCGCCAGGGCGGCGCGGCCGCCCGCGATGTAGCCGGCGACCGCGATCCGCGCGAAGCCCGGCAGCCGCGCCGAACCGGGGTCGCGCACCGGGGCCGCGGGCGGCACCGGGTCCGCCGACCGCGCCCGGCGCGCCGCCCGCGCCGGGCGCGGCGGCGCCGGGACCGGCGGGCGCGCGGCGGCCGGGGCCGCCCCGACCAGCGCCGCGCCCTCGTCGAGCAGGCGGCGCGCCCGCGCGACCTGCAGCGCGATCACGCCGCGCAGCCGGGTCGGCGTGTCGGCGGCGGCCAGGTCCCGCTCGACGCAGCCGAACCGCCGCAGGTCGTCCTGCGGCAGATAGATCCGCCCCCGCCGGTAGTCCTCGCCGACGTCCTGGCAGTGCTCGATGATCTGCAGGGCGGTGCAGACCCGGTCGGAGAGGGCGACCCGGTCCGGGGTGACGGCGTCGAAGATGTGCAGCACGATCCGGCCGACCGGGTCGGCCGACAGCGCGCAGTACGCCACCAGGTCGTCGAAGGTTCCGTACCGGGTGACGGTCTGGTCCTGCCGGTTGGCCTCGATCAGACGGTGCAGCGGCTCGGCGGGGATGCGGCAGTCGCGCACGGTCGCGGCCAGGCCGGCGAGCGGCGGCAGTTCCGGCGCGCCGCCGTCGTAGAGACGGCGCAGATCGGCCTCCACCTCGTCCAGGAGGGCCTTGCGCTCCCGCGCGGGCGCCCTGTCCCCGATGTCGTCGACGAAGCGGGCGTACCGGTACACCGCCAGCAGGTGGGTGCGATGGCGGGCGGGCAGCAACCGGGTGGCGACCGGGAAATTCTCCCGGCGCGCGAATTCGTCCAAGGTTCGTGGACCTGCTGCCGGATCCCACGCCTGCGCGTTCGCGGACATGTCCTCCCTTCGATGTCCGGCCGACCAAGGCAGCCGACCAAAGGCACGGGACCGGGCCAGTTGAACGCCAGGACCACCAGGTCAGTCACCGCGACCGGGATGCGACGGGATCGGGCAAACCACCCGCCGGTCATTCTCAGCAGCAGTCATGCCCGTTCGTCCGCCAATCGCTTCCCCCTTTTTGGAAAAGCAGGCGGAGGGTGTCGGATATGTTTTCGGCGACGCGGCAAATGGGCCGTCAGACGTGTTCCCCGAACCGGCCCGCCAGGGTCCGGTAAAGCCCGGGGGCGGCGGCCTTGACGACGACCGGCAGCCGCAGCCAGCGGGGCGCGTGCACCTCCGCCGCGCCCTCGGCGACGGCCCGCACCGCGGCCTCGGCGACCCGCTCGGGCGGCAGCGGCCGGGGGCGGCGGCGCTCGTAGGGCGCTCCGCGCCGCTCGAAGAAGTCGGTGTCGACCACGCCGGGGACGAGCACCCCGACGGTGACGCCGGTGCCGCGCAGCTCCAGCCGCAGGCTCTCGGCGAAGGCGTCCAGCCCCGCCTTGGCCGCGGCGTAGACGGCCTCGCCCGCCACGCCCGTCCGCCCGGCGATCGAGGTGACGAACAGCAGGCTCCCGCTCCCCCGCGCCAGCATCGGCGGCAGCAGCGACCGGGTCAGCGCGATCGGCGCCGCCAGGTCGACCGCGAGCAGACGGCCGGCGGCGTTGTCGGGCATGTCGGTGAACCGTCCGGCCCAGCCGACCCCCGCGTTGTGCACCAGGACGTCCACCCGCCCGGCCCGCCGCAGCGCCTCGTCGGCCAGCCGCCGCACCTGCGCCGGGTCGGCCAGGTCGGCCGCGATCGGGATGCCGCCGGTGTCGCGGGCCGTCCGCGCCAGCCGCCGCTCGTCGCGGCCGTGCACCACGACCTGGGCGCCGTCGCGCGCCAAAGCCACGGCGATGGCCCGGCCCAGCCCCGACGACGCGCCCGTCACGAGCGCGACCGCGCCCCGCGGCACCGGCCGCCGACGGAACCTCATGCCCGCAGCCTACGAGCTCGTGACCAGGCCTTTCGAGCATGCCGCGCGGCCGACGGGGAAGCAGGTGGCTGTGGACATTCCGCTGACTGGGGTGATTTCGGGGCGTTTGCCGCCGCAGGTGGACGGGGCGCGGGCACTCGCCTCCGGACAGGGGCGAGGCCGACTGGCGGGCGAGGTCGATGTGCGTCCCGGCGGGCCGGTGCGCGCACGCCGCCGACTGGGCGAGGAGCCCCGCCCGGGCACCGTCAATGCCTGCGGTGGCATTTCCCCGCGTGACGGGCCGCTCGCGCCTGCGGCGACCCGCGAACCGTCCGCCGGACGCGCCGACACGGGGTGCCCATGGGGATCAGGGACCTGCTGAACCGTCCGGCCTTCCGGCGGTTGCTGGTGGCGCAGTCGGTCGCCTCCTTCGGCGACTGGCTGGGCACGTTCGCGCTGGTGGCCCTGGTGCTGGAGCGCACCGGCTCCGCCACCGCGGCGGGCGGCGTCCTCGTGCTGCGCCTGCTGCCCTCGGCCCTGGCCGCGCCGCTGGTCGCGCGCGTGGTCACCAGGTGGCGGCACCGGGGCGTGCTGATGACCGCGAACCTGGTCCGGGCGGGCCTGGCGGCCGCCCTGCCCTTCTTGCCGTCGCTGTGGTGGCTGTGCGGGTGGGCGGTCGCCCTCGGAGTCGTCGGCCTGATGTTCCTGCCCGCCCGGGACGCGGCCGTCCCCGTCCTGCTCAGGCACCGCGGCGAAGAGCCCGGCGGCCGGACGCTGCAACTGGCCAACGGCGTCACGATGGCCCTGTCCTGCGCCATGATTCCGATCGGCGCCGGGGCGTTCGGCGCCCTGGTGTTCCTGTCGGACCTGCTCGCCTGGACGGGCCGCGACCACCTCGTCGCGGTGTCCGCGCTCGACGCCGCGGCGTACCTGATCTCGCTCGTCGCGGTGCGCGGCCTGCCCCGTCTCGGCCCGCGGCGCGGCGCCCGGGGTGCGGGCCTCCTCGCCGCCCTGCGGTTCCCCGCGGTGGGCGCGGTGCTGCCCGCGGTGGCGGCGGTCTCGCTGGGGCTGGGCTCGCTGTTCGCGGTCGGCGCCCCGTTCGTCCGGGACGTGCTGCGCGCGGGCTTCGCCGGGTTCGGCGCGCTGGTGGCGCTGCTCGGCGTCGGCGCGTTCGCGGGCGTGCTCGGCGCCCGCCTGTGCCGGGGGGCCGGGCTGATCGGCCAGATCCGGCTGGGCGCGGCCGCGCAGGGCCTGGTGATCATCGCGATGGGCGCGCTGGCGTCGACCGCGTGGTGGTTCCCGGGCACGGTGCTGCTCGCGGCCGCCGCCACCGCGACGCTGATCGGCGGGATCACCTACCTGCAGGAGACCCTGGCCGGCCCCGGCCGCGCCCTCGGCCTCACCGCCCTGCACGCCGTGCTGCGGTCCGGGTGGGCCGTGGCCGCAGCGGCGGCGAGCGCCGCCGCCGACGCGCTCGGCCGGACGTCCCTCGTGCCGGTGGACGTCGCCCCGGCCGGCCTCGTGCTGATCGTGGCGGGGCTGGCGGTGTTCTGCGGCACGTTCCTCGTCCGGCGCCCGGACGGCGAGGACCGGGCGGTGACCGACCTGGGCTAGCCGCCCGCCCCCGCCGCGGCGGGCGCGATGGAGTGCAGGCCCGCCGCCGCGTTCAGGGCCGGCCGCTCCATCGGCCCGTCCTCGTCACCGCGGGCGAGGCCGCCCGTCCTCGTGCGCGGACGCGTCCCGGACGCCGCCCGCGGCGGCGTTTCCGCGCACCCGCCGCGCGAGGAGCGCGGCCACGCTCCGGGCGGCCTCCAGCTCGTTGCTCAGCTGATCCGCCAGGTCGCGCAGCCGCCGCACCTCCTGCCGCAGCGCCTCGGTCTCGCGCCGCAGGTCGAGGATGTGCCGAATGCCCGCGAGGTTGACGCCCTCGTCGCGCGACAGCCGCTGGATCTCGCGCAGCGTCATCATGTCGCGCATCGAGTAGCGCCGGTTGCGGGTGCCCACGCGGACCGGCGACACCAGCCCCATCCGGTCGTAGGCGCGCAGGGTCTGGGGATGCAGTCCGGACAGCTGCGCCGCGACCGAGATGACGTAGACGGGCGTGTCGTCGTCGATCGGCGTGCTCATCCGGCACCGCCTCAGCGTGCGTCCCGGCTCTTGCCCTCGTCGACGATCTCGGCGTCGACGACCTCCTCGTCCTGCTCGGACCCGCCGTCGCCAGAAGTCCCCGCGGACGCGCCGTCGCCCTGGGCGGCCTGGGCGTTGGCGTAGATCGCCGCCCCCACCTTCTGACTGACCTGGCTCAACCGCTGCGTGCTGGAGCGGATCGCGTCCGTGTCGCCGCCCTCCAGCTTCTTCTTCACATCCGCGATGGCCTCCTCGACCTCCTTCTTCAGGTCGTCGGAGACCTTGTCCTCGTTCTCCCGCAAGAACTTCTCGATCGAATACGACAACGTGTCGGCCTCGTTGCGGACCTCCGCCTCCTCCCGACGCCGCCGGTCCTCCTCGGCGTACTTCTCCGCCTCCCGGACCATCCGGTCGATCTCCTCCTTGGGCAGGGCCGACCCACCGGTGATCGTCACCGACTGCTCCTTGCCCGTGCCCAAATCCTTGGCCGACACATGCACGATCCCGTTCGCGTCGATGTCGAACGTGACCTCGATCTGCGGCACGCCGCGCGGCGCCGGCGGAATCCCGTCCAAGGTGAACGTGCCCAGCTTCTTGTTGTAGGCGGCGATCTCCCGCTCGCCCTGGAAGACCTGGATCCCCACCGACGGCTGATTGTCACTGGCCGTCGAGAACACCTCCGACCGCTTGGTCGGGATGGTGGTGTTCCGCTCGATGATCTTCGCGAAGATCCCGCCCTTGGTCTCGATGCCCAGGCTCAGCGGGGTGACGTCCAGCAGCAGGACGTCCTTCACCTCGCCCTTGAGCACGCCGGCCTGCAGCGCGGC
>PVNI01000024.1 GCA_003001795.1 Actinomadura viridilutea
CCGGGGCCGGTGTTGACCGGCAGCAGCGGCTCGATCCTGGCCCAGGCGGCATCGGTCAGCTCGTGTCGGCGAACCATGGCCCCTTATCAAGCCACGACCACAAGATCCAGATCCGCCAGATCCGCAAAACAGGCCCTAGGCGGGACCATCCCCGCGTGCGCGGGGCCGACTCAACCATGGGCTGAGCTGCCCCCAACAGGGACGGACCATCCCCGCGTGCGCGGGGCCGACTGGCACAGTTACGGGGACGTCATCCCGGAATGGGGACCATCCCCGCGTGCGCGGGGCCGACGTGAGCCAAGCATCCTCATGGGCAACCACTTGAGGACCATCCCCGCGTGCGCGGGGCCGACGAGTCCCCGGTGTTGAGGCGCCTGGAGGGCCTGGGACCATCCCCGCGTGCGCGGGGCCGACCCCGGAGTCGCGCCCGAAGGGACTCAACGGGAAGGACCATCCCCGCGTGCGCGGGGCCGATTCGAAAACGTCCGCGTAAGGTTGCTGGATCAGCGGACCATCCCCGCGTGCGCGGGGCCGACGAACTGCCAAACCTGGACATCCTGCCCGACATCGGACCATCCCCGCGTGCGCGGGGCCGACCTGCGCCCCTACGGCGTGTCCAGTCGGCCCAAGGGACCATCCCCGCGTGCGCGGGGCCGACACAGCGTTCCGCCTGCGGCGCTGCTCGGAACGCGGACCATCCCCGCGTGCGCGGGGCCGACCAGGCCCCGCTCCAGGACCAGGCCACCCGCCTGGGACCATCCCCGCGTGCGCGGGGCCGACGCCAAAACGCAGCAGCTGATCCGCAGCGGAGAGGGACCATCCCCGCGTGCGCGGGGCCGACGTGACCTTGTACACCCATCGGCCGCTGTTCCCGGGACCATCCCCGCGTGCGCGGGGCCGACGTGGCTCTGCGGTCCGCTCACCGTCTTTGTTGGGACCATCCCCGCGTGCGCGGGGCCGACCCGCACGTGCACCGCAACTGGAACCGCACCAAGGGACCATCCCCGCGTGCGCGGGGCCGACACCCCGTGCCGGAGACAGAACCTGAGGCATCAGGGACCATCCCCGCGTGCGCGGGGCCGACCGTCTCATGGCTCGCCCCAACCGCCGACCGCCAGGACCATCCCCGCGTGCGCGGGGCCGACACTTTGTGACCTGCGATTCTATGGTGTCGAATCCAGGATTCCATTCAGTTGGAGTTGCAAACGGACCCCAGGGCGTCTAGCGGCAAGGCAGCGGGATGCAGGGTTGATCCTGCCGACCGTGCGGGCGGCGTTGGGAACATCATGCTCGGTCGCAGTGTCGCTGATTCCGCTGACATCAGATCCTGAACCGTCATCGGACCGGTGTCCTACCACCAACCCATCTCATGTGTCGGACGTCGCCTTTGATGACGTTGAGGGGCGGCGCTTCTTCCTTCGTCAACAAGATCACGATGGGGCGGTGGATCTCGTAGTGTGACAGCGTGTTGATCTTGGCGAGGAGTGGCCGTCGGTCGGCGGGGCGGGCGGCGGACGGACGCCCTGGGCGTGTATGCGCCCTCCTGGGGTTCGCGTTCTTGCTGGTCAGCGTGGCGGTGTTCGCAGTTGGGATGGCTGCGGGCCCGTCTGGGCTGGTCGCGCGGTGGGGGTCTGGCGGACCGTTCCTCGCGGTGGCGGCTGACTTGTCTCGCCACACCGTCACGGTGATCGCCCGTACGGCGGCCGCGTGTTCGGCGGTTGGCGTTGTGCTGCTTCTGTTGGCGCTGCGGCGCGGATGGAGCGGTGTCGCGCCCCGGGTGCTGCTGTGGGCCGGGGTGGTCGGCGCCGTCCTGTTCTGTCTGCTGCCGCCGGCCGGGTCGATCGACATCCTCAACTACGCGATCTACGGCCGCATCGCCGACCTCGGGTTCGACCCGTACCACATGACGCCGAACCAGCTTCGGCAGGCAGGTGACCCGGTGGGCCTCTGGCGGCCGCGGTCGTGGGCGGAGCAGCCCACGGTGTACGGGCCCGTGGCGACGGCCGTACATGCCGTGGCCGCTCGGCTCGGCGGCGCTTCCATGGCCTGGATCGTGGCGTGGCTCAAGGTGGCCCACGCGGCGGCGTTCGTCGCGATCGCAGTGATGATCGACCGGCTGGTCGGGCCTGATCGAGTGGCGCGGATGCGGGCGGCGGTGCTGTGGACGGTCAACCCGCTGATGCTCTTCTGGATGGTGGGCAGCGGCCACGTCGACGTCATCGCGGTGGCGTTGCTGGTCGGAGCCGTGTGGGTGCTCAGCCGGAGCAGATGGGGGATCGCCGCGTCCGGCCTGGTCGCTGGAGCGCTGGTGGGGGCTGCGATCGCGGCCAAGGTGACGTACCTGTTTCCTGCGGTCGGCCTAGCTCTGGGCTGTCGCCGTCGGCCTCGTGTGGTGGTCGCGGGTGCTCTGGGGGCCGCCGTCACCGTGGGAGTCGGCTATCTCCTCGCCGGGCGAACGGCGATGGCGTCGTTGTCTCAGCGCATGTCCCACGACAGCGACCTGTTCTTGCCGATACCGTCCATCTTGCGGGACCGGCCCGCCGTCTACAGCGCGACTGTGCTGGTCAGCACCTTGTGCGTCGCTGGCCTGGTGTGGTGGCGTCTCCGCCGCGACGGCACTGGCGACGGCACCTTGGACCTGCGTCCGCTGGTCGCGTTCGCCATCGCCTGCGTGGTGGTGTCGCCCGTTCAGTACCCGTGGTACGACGCGACGTTCCTCCCCGCGCTGGCCCTGCTGCTGCGCACTCGTTTCGACGAGGCTGTGGTGTTGCGCTGCGCTGTGCTGAGCGTCGTCCTGTTGCCTGGGATTGGCACGTTCCCATCCCAGTACGAGACGGCACGCGTCGCCGTGCTGATGTTCTTTGTGGCACTCGGAGTGCTAGTTGCTGTCAGCGGCCGCGGCGTACTCCGAAATTGGGAGCGTTTGCGAAGTACGTGACGCGTCTGCCTGTCCGTCAGGGTGTTCGGGGATGAGGCCGCCTTGTGCACGGCATCTCCTCGAGGGGGCGGACCAGCCCGTAGCTGCGTCGGCTGCGGCAGAGCACATGGCGGACGATCGTTGCGGCTCCAGGAGCGGCTCAGCACAGTCGGTAGATGTGTGTTGGCTCGTGGCTGTGGCCCCCGACAGCACACCCACCGGTCGATTCGACCCGATCCTGCAGACGATGCGCCATCAGCGCTACGGGCGGACATGCAGTGTGTCGCGACCTTGTTGCGAGGGCAGGGGAGATGGCGGCGTGGGCAGCCCCCTGCGAGTGGTGGCGCCCTATGGGCTTCTCGGCCTGACACGTCGGGTGGGTGGGCTGCTCGCGTCGCCGTGTCGGCTGCGGCAGCGCAAGTGGCGGATGATGTCGTCCGATTCCAGGAGCGGTGCAGCGGAGTCGGTAGACGTGTGGTGGCTCGTGGCTGTGGCGCCCCCAAAGTGCCCCATCCGTCGACCCGATCTTGGAGACGATCCGGTCGTCAGCTACAACGGGGCGGGGTGGTGCGCGCCCGGCGTTGTCGCGGAGATGGTAGGCGAGGATCGTCCAGATCATCGGCCCGGTGGACGAGGACCGCGGAGCTGCTGGAGCCGGTGACATTGAGTTCGGCGAGGAGGACCTGCAGCCGCGTCCGCCTGTCGTGACCGTCATGGGTCACGTCGACCACGGGAAGACGAAGCGCTCAGCGCTGGCGATCGGCGGGGTGCAGGCTCCGCGGGCCGGCGGGAAGAACCCGTTCGAGGACCGTTTCGCGAGTGGTGGGAGCCCGGCGGGCTTCTTCGGGCACACGCGTTGGGTGGATGGGCTGTCCGCGAGTGGGCTCAGTGGGCGACAGCGGCGGTCTTTGGCTGCTCGTCGGGGATGGTGTCGAGCACTTCGGCCGCGATCGCGCGGGCTGCCGGGTCGAGGTCGGCGTGCAGTGTGCGGAAGACGTGTTGGGCGCGCTCGGCGGGCCAGTCCTCGGGCAGGTGCTCCTGCGGCAGGCGCGGATCCTGTCTGATGACCTGGAGCCATTCGGTCTCGAGCAGAAGTTGCCGGGCCAGGCTGTCGGTCGGAATGCCTGGCGGCGGGGACGGGGCGTCCCATCGGTCGAGGAAGCGGCGGTAGCGGGCGGCGACGGCGGTCAGGTCCCAGGCGTCGCGCACCAGCTCGGCCACGTTGGTCGGCGGGAGCGCCCGCCCCTGGAACACCTTGACGTGCTCGGCCGCCTCCAGGCCTTCCAAGAGTGCGCGGACGTCGACTTTCGACGGGGAGATCCATAGTCCGCCTTGCAGGCTGCCGAATCCGGCCCACAGCAGCCGTGAACGGAGCACGTGGCGTTGCCGCTGCCACGATTCGGGCAGGGAGAAGCCCAGCAGCGTCCATGTGCCGTCCCAGTGGGTGTTGACCGCGCCGATCCGCCAGATTCTGGATTCGCCGTCGCGCAGGATCTCGCGTGACCGCGGTGTCAGGCCCACGTAGACGTTGCGGCCGCGGCGGGTGCGCTGGAGGAGGCCGCGCCGCGCCATGCGGCTGAGCGTGGAGCGGGTGGCGTGTTCGGAGACGCCGACGCGGCTGAGGACGTCGAGCACGCTGGAGGTGGCCACCAGCATGTCGCGCCCCAGTACGTGTCTGCCGAAGAACGTCAGGAGCAGCGCCTGAGGACGAGGTGTGCCGGCGGGCGAATGCTCGTCCTCGTCTGTCTCTCCCGCTCCGTTGGGGCTGAGGTCGTCGTGCACGCGTTCAGGGTAGTCGCGACGATGTTGGGCAAAGTCTTGACGGCGGTGAGAGCAATGCTTACTTTCTTCGGCAATGTGGCCTGGGCCACAGTCACGCGTCAGTGGTCACCGAGAGGCAGGGCACGCCATGTCAGGCACCACCTCAGGGAAACCGTCAGCCGGACGGCCGGACGGCCGGCCGCGCCCCTCACCCGTCCAGTTGCGCCGCGCGGTGCTGTCCAGCTACCTGGGCAGCGTCATCGAGTACTACGACTTCCTGCTGTACGCCACGGCGTCGGCGCTGGTGTTCAACAAGGTGTTCTTCTCCAGCCTCGATCCGCTGGCGGGCACCGTGGCCAGCCTCGGCACGTTCACCACCGGCTACCTGGCCCGGCCGCTCGGCGGCATCGTCTTCGGGCACTTCGGCGACCGGCTCGGTCGCAAGCGCATGCTCGTCGTCACCATGGTGCTGATGGGCGTGGCCAGCACGCTCATCGGCCTGCTGCCCACCTACGACCACATCGGCGTGTGGGCGCCGATCCTGCTGGTCGTCCTGCGCGTGCTGCAGGGCGTCGCCGTCGGCGGCGAGTGGGGCGGGGCGGTGCTGATGTCCGCCGAGCACGCCACCTCGCGGCGCGGCATGTGGGCCAGCTTCACCAACGCCGGCGCGCCCAGCGGCATGGTCGTGTCGACGCTCGTGCTGACGCTGACGTCGTCGGCGACCAGCGAGGACCAGTTCCTGTCGTGGGGATGGCGCGTGCCGTTCCTGCTGAGCGTACTGCTCCTGGTGCTCGGCTTGTTCGTGCGCCTGAAGGTCGAGGAGACGCCGGTGTTCGCTGAGGCCGAGGCGGCTCGGGCATCGCGGGCCGCCGAGGCGCCGCCGCTGCTGGAGGTGCTGCGCCGCCATCCCAGGAACCTGCTGCTGGCGGTCGGCGTGGGGTTCGGTGCGTTCGTCGCCCAAGCCACCCTGACCACCTTCCTCATTTCGTACGCGGTCGACGCGGGCTTTCCTCGGCAGACGGTCCTCAACGCGCTGACCCTGTCGTCGGTCCTTGCCGTCGTGGGCATCGTCGGTTACTCGGCGCTGTCCGACCGGATAGGTCGGCGTCCGGTTGTGCTCGCCGGAGCGATCGCTATGGCGGTCGTCGCGTTCCTGCTCTTCCCGATGGTCGACAGCGGATCGGTCGTCCTGCTGACAGTGGCGGTCGTGCTCGGGCAGTCGGTCGCGCATCCGGCGATGTACGGACCGCTGGCCGCGCTGTACAGCGAGATGTTCGGCACCCGCACCCGCTACACCGGTGCGTCGCTCGGTTACCAGATCTCCGCCACCGGCGCGGGTTTCGCGCCCGTGCTCTTTGCGAGCATGACCGGCGCCTCGGGCGGCGGCACGGTCGGGGTGTCCGTGCTCATCGCCCTGGCCTGCGTGATCACCGTCGTGTGCGTGCTGGTGGCGAGGGAGAGTCACCGGCTGGACCTGACGGAGGAGCCGCAGGAGTCCGCGGGTGCGGTGGGGCGTTCGGCCGCCGAAGGCGCGGCCGGGTAGCCGCTGCGCCTCGCCTTGCCCGCGGGCCAGGGCGCCGTCCGGGGCGCCCGGCGTCCCTGGCCCGCGGGCAATGTTGGGCACTTTATTGACTGTCATAATGAACACGCCTAACATCGTGCCGACTCCCGGACGGAAGGGCGGACAGCCGCATGGATCTGGCGAACAAGGTGGTGATCGTCACCGGCGCGGGGCGCGGCCTCGGCCGTGCCTACGCGCTGGCGCTGGCCGACGCGGGCGCGGCGGTCGTGGTGAACGACGCCGACGAGTCGGCCGCCGAGCGGGTGGTCGAGGACGTGGCGGCGCGCGGCGGCCGGGCGGTCGCCGCACCGGGCGCGGTCGGCCCGACCGCGGTGGCCGGCGCGCTGGTCGACCGCGCCGTGACCGAGTTCGGCCGGCTGGACGGCCTGATCGCCAACGCGGGCATCCTGCGCGACCGGGTGCTGTGGAAGATGTCGGACGAGGACTTCGACGCCGTCGTCAACGTGCACCTGCGCGGCACGTTCACCTGCGTGCGGGCCGCCGTGCGCCGCATGCGCGAGCAAGGCGAGGGCGGCCGCATCGTCGTGGTCGGCTCTCCCGCCGGACAGCGCGGCAACTTCGGCCAGACCAACTATTCGGCGGCCAAGGCCGCGATCGTCGGGATGGTGCGCACCTGGGCGTTGGAGTGCGCCAAGGCGAACATCACCGTGAACGCCGTGATCCCCGTGGCGGCCACCGCCATGACCAAGACGATCCCCGCGTTCGCTCCCTACGTGGAGGCGTGGGAGAAGGACGGGCGGCCCTTCCCGTCCTGGCTGCGCGCCGCCGAAGGCTTCGGCACTCCCGACGACGTCGCGGGCCTGCCGGTGTTCCTGCTCTCCGACGCCGCCGCGGACGTCACCGGGCAGGCCATCGGCATCGGCGGCGACCGGCTGTCGCTGTGGACGCACCCGCAGGAGTCCGTGGTCGCCGTCCGCGACGGCGGCTGGGACGCCGACGCCATCGCCGCGGCCTGGGCGACCACGGTCGGCCGGGAGCCGCAGACCTACGGCATACCCGCCCCGAAGGTCCCCGACGACGCCCGGGAGGCCGTGGCGTGAACGTCGACGAACTGGTCGCCATCGACGTCCACACGCACGCCGAGATCTCCGCCGACGGGCACGCCTCCCTGCCTCCCGAGCTGATGGAGGCGTCGGAGAAGTACTTCGGCGCGCACGGCCACCGTCAGCCGACCGTGGACGAGATGGCCGCGTACTACCGCGAGCGGAAGATGGCTGCGGTCGTGTTCACCGTCGATGCCGAGCACGCCACCGGGCATCCGCCGATTCCCAACGAGGAGGTCGCCGAGGCCTGCGCGCGCCACTCCGACACGCTCATCCCGTTCGCCAGCATCGACCCCTGGCGGGGAAAGGCGGGCGTGCGCATGGCGCGCCGCCTGGTGGAGGAGTACGGGGTGCGCGGTTTCAAGTTCCACCCGAGCATGCAGGGCTTCGCCCCCAACGACCCGATCGCCTACCCCCTGTACGAGGCCATAGAGGAAATGGGCGTGCCCGCGCTGTTCCACACCGGGCAGACGGGCATCGGTGCGGGCGTGCCGGGCGGGGGCGGCATCCGGCTCAAGTACTCCGACCCGATGCTGGTGGACGACGTCGCCGTCGACTTCCCGCATCTGCGGATCATCCTCGCGCACCCGTCGTTCCCCTGGCAGGACGAGGCGCTCGCCGTCGCCGTCCACAAGCCGTACGTCCACATCGACCTGTCGGGCTGGTCGCCCAAGTACTTCCCCCCGCAGCTCGTCCGGTACGCCAACACGCTCCTGAAGGACAAGGTGCTGTTCGGCTCCGACTACCCGGTCATCACCCCGGACCGGTGGCTGGCCGACTTCGACCGGCTGGAGATCAAGCCCGAGGTCCGACCGAAGATCCTCAAGAACAACGCCGCCCGCCTGCTCGGGCTGACCGGGGCGGGCCCGGCGGACAAGGAGGCGAACCGCTCGTGACCGTCAAAGCCCACGGTCCGGCCGAGATTCTCGCGCTGGCCGGCGCCGACCTCGGCCGCACCGACTGGATGGAGATCACCCAGGAGCGGGTGAACGTCTTCGCCGACGCCACCGACGACCACCAGTGGATCCACGTCGACGCCGAACGGGCCGCGCGCGGCCCGTTCGGCGGCACCATCGCGCACGGCTACCTCACCCTGTCGCTTCTCATCCCGCTGTTCAGCGAGCTGCTGGAGATCAGCGGCGTGGCGATGAGCGTCAACTACGGGCTGAACAAGGTGCGCTTCCCCGCCCCCGTCCCGGTCGGCGCGCGGATCCGTCTGCACGGCGTCGTCGCCGACGCCAGGGAGATCCCCGGGGGTGTCGAGACGACCATGGACTTCACCGTCGAGGTCGACCGCGGCGACAAGCCCGCCTGCGTCGCCCAGGCCGTCTACCGGCACTACACCTCCTAGCGCCGCCCGTTCCCGCGCGACCGCCCGCGCCGCCCGTGGGAACGGGCGGCGACGAGTCGAAACAGTCATCGAAAATGCGGCGATGCCGATGATATCGGCATGTCGAATCCGGTGGGCGCGGTGAAAGCCGTCATATCGGGTGATGATCGTGACGACATGTCAGAAAAGTGCCCTGTGTGATCGACTACTGCGAACCGCAGCGACCTGTCCTACGTCGTGGCGGTATAGGGGAGGTCAGGTCCTTCTCGTCGCCGGGCGAACCGCGCGTGAACCTCGTCCAAGCGACACGCATGGCGGCGTAAACGCGCGAGATCTCGGCGCCCGCGCGCATCAAGCGCCGGTAAGTCGGAAAACCGGCGCCGATGAATTCTGGAATATGGGTCGAGAAAGCCTGGCGTGTCTTCCTCGACCTTCGACTAGCTTTTTGACTCGCACTCCCACTCGTGGTCGCACATCGCTGCTCGATTCCCCGAGCGAGCGCGTCTGCGCCGGCGGTTCCCCCCAAGCCTCCGGCGAGCTGCGCGCCTCGGTGGTGCTGCCCTGTCACCGAACGAAAGGGACGGCAATGCTGAGCAGACGTGGAATCCTCAAGGCGGGCGCGGTGTCCGCCGCCGGAGCGACGATCCCGGACCTGGTCGCGGAGCGGCACGCCGACGCGGCCGTGGCCCGGCCCAAACCGTTCTCCAGGCCGCTGTACGTACCCAAGACGGCCGTTCCCGTGCATCGGTCGAAGACGACGGACTTCTATGAGATGACGATCCGGGAGGCCGCGGTCCAGATCCTGCCGGGCCGCAAGACCCGGGTCTTGGGCTATGACGGCATGTTCCCCGGCCCCACCGTCCGGGCCCGCGCCGGCCGCCGGGTCGTCATCCGGCAGTGGAACAGGCTGCGCCGCGACGCCGTCGTCCACCTGCACGGCGGGCTCGTCCCGCCCGAACACGACGGGCATCCCGCCGACCCCATCGCGCCCGGCCGGTACCGCGACTACGTCTACGCCAACCGCCAGCCGCCCGCGACCTTGTGGTACCACGACCATTCGCACCACAAGGAGGCCGAGCTGGTGTACCGCGGGCTGGCCGGCTTCTATTTGATCGACGACCGGCCGGAGCGGTGCCCGAACCTGCCGTCGGGGCGCTACGACATCCCGCTGATGCTGCGCGACGCGCGCTTCGACAAGCACGGGCAGCTGGTGTTCGGCATGGACGACGACAACGGCCGAAACATCCTGCTGGTCAACGGACGGCCCCAGCCGTACTTCAAGGTGTGCCGCCGCAAGTACCGGCTGCGGCTGCTCAACGGCTCCAACATGCGTCACCTCGCGCTGCGGCTGGGGAACGGCGCGGAGCTCGCGGTGATCGCCTCCGATGGCGGGCTGCTGCCCGAGCCGCTGCCCGCCACCAGTGTCAGGCTGTCACCGGCCGAACGCGTCGACGTCGTCGTCGACTTCGCGCGCTACCGGGAGGGATCCCGCGTGGTGCTGTACAACACCGCCGGCTCCAGCGACGCCACCAGGCGGGTCATGTGCTTCCACGTGGGGGAGCGGGTGCCGGACTGCGGCGAGCTGCCCGACGAGCTCGGCGACAAGTTCGACCTCGGCGACGCCGAGGTCGTCCGCGATGTCAACCTGAGCACCGACGCGAAGCGGGGACGCTTCCTCATCGACGGCAAGACGTTCGACATCGACCGGATCGACATGCGGATCCGGTGCGGCCAGACCGAGCTCTGGCGCGTGCACAACCGCGACCGGAGGCCGGCGACGCTGCACAACCTTCATCTGCACGGCACCCATTTCCAGGTGGTGGAACGCAACGGCAGACGGGTGTCCGGGCATGAGACGGGTCGCAAGGACACCGTTTCGGTCCCGATCGGCGGCAACGTCACCATCAAGGTCTGCTACGACCGCCACCTGGGCCGCTACCTCTACCACTGCCACCTGCTCGATCACGCGTCCATGGGCATGATGGCGCAGGCGGAGATCATCAAATAGACGCCGCCGCCGCGCGGACATCAGTGTGATCAACGTTCTGCCGGGCATTGTCGTCACGGTCGGCGACGACGAGCGGGGCGGGCGGCCGCTCCCGCTCGGCGACGCCGCGGCAGGACATCCACGAAGCGGGGGCTTGAATGAAAAACGACGCCAATAAACACGTTGTCGGGTTTCTCGGCTTGGGCGCCATGGGCACCGGCATGGCGATACGGCTGGTCGAGGCGGGGCATTCGGTCCGCGTCTACAACCGCACGGCGGAAAAGGCCGCACCGGTCGTCGCCGCGGGGGCGCACGCGGCGGAGTCGCCGGGGGACGCGGTGGACGGCGCGACCGCCGTCTTCGTCAGCCTGGCCGACGAGCCCGCGGTGGAGAAGGTGCTGTTCGCCGACGCCGTGCACCGGCTCGCGCCCGGCACCCTGGTGATCGACACCTCGACGGTGTCGCCGGACTTCGCGCGCCGGGCCGCGCGCCGACTGGCCGCGTCGGGCGCCCGCAGAGTGGAGGCGTGCGTGTTCGGCAACCCGGCGCAGGCGCGCTCGGGGGAGCTGCGGGTGCTGACGGCGGGGGACCCCGCGGACGTGGACGCGGCCCGCGACCTGCTGGAGGCCGTCGGCCGCGAGGTGCGGCACTACGGCCCGCCCGGCGCGGCCGCCACCATGAAGCTCGTGCTCAACATGCTGATCGGCGCGGAGATCGCGGCGATGGCCGAGGCGGTGGAGCTGGGCCGGTGCGCCGGGCTGGACCGCGACGCGGTGCTGGAGTGCGTGGCCTCGACCGGCATCGGCTCGGCGGTCATGTCGTTCCGTGCGCCGATCATGCGGGAGCGCCGCTACGAGCCCCCCGCGTTCCGCACCCGCCTCATGGCCAAGGACCTGCGTTACGCCGTGGAGCTGGCCGAGGAGGTCGGGACCGAGCTGCCGCTGGCCGAATGCGCGCTGGACCTGGTGCAGCGGGCCGTCGACTGCGGCGACGGAGACCGCGACCTCGCCGTCCTCGCCGAGCACGCCGGACGGCACCCGGCAGGGGTCGGGTAGCGAGGCGCGCGGGGGCCGCGCCCGCCGCCCGGGTCCCGGTGGCGGGCGCGGCCCCGCGCCACAGGCGGCCCCCGACGACGGTGGCGATCTCCATTCGCCTACCATGAGTGATGATCAGTTGCTCAGTGTGTTCATCGGGGGTCTCATGAAGCGATTTCTGATCGTCTGCGGTCTCGCCGCCGCGCTGCTCGCCCCTGCATGGGCCGGATCGTCCGGCGAGACCGGCGTCCTCGCACCGGGGTTCGCCCCCGGCCTCGCGCCGCTTCTCCACTCGGACGCGCGTCAGACGGAGCACGGCCCGGTGCTCGCGTTGCGGCACTGCGGGCCGCGGTGTCACTGACACCCGCGGACACCCGTACGTGACGCGGGCTGCGGGTGATGCGAGTGCGTCGCAGTGTCGGGGCAGCGCCCTTCGGAGCCGGTCGCGACTTCGCAGTAGCAGTGCTCGCTATGCTGGGCAGCCGATCGCAAGAGCGTCAACTCCCGGACGGAGGAGCAACCGGTGGCCCGGGCGCTGCGTCCCGTCGACCTGGCGCGCGCGGCGAGCGTGTCGACCCAGCAGATCCGCAACTACGCCGACGCGGGCGTCCTGCCGCCGACGCCCCGCACGCCGTCCGGGCACCGCAGGTTCGGCGTCCGGCACCGGCGGGCCCTGCTCGCCTACCGCGCCCTGGCCAAGGGGTACGGGCCGGTGACCGCGCAGGCGATCATGCGGGCCGTGCACGCGGACGACGTGCCCGAGGCGCTCGCGTTGGTCGACGCCGCCCACGCGGCGCTGCACGAGCAGCGCCGGGTGCTGCGCGCGACGAGCGAGGCGCTGGAGGCCGCCGCGCGGCGGGCGCCGGACGACCCGGCCGTGCCGCGGTCGGGATGGCGCATCGGAGAGGTCGCCGCCCACCTGGGCGTACGCGCGTCCGCCCTGCGCGTGTGGGAGGCCGCGGGGCTGCTGCGCCCCGCGCGCGAACCCGGCACCGGCCACCGCCGCTTCAGCCCCGCCGATGTCCGCGACGCCCAGATGATCCACATGCTCCGGCAAGGGCACTATCCGCTGCCGCGGATCCGCGCCGTCCTGGACGAGCTGCGCCGCACCGGCAGCCGCGAGGCGCTGCACGCGGCCATCGCGCAGCGGCGGGCGGCGCTGGCGCAGCGCGCGGCGGCGATGCTGGAAGGCTCCAGCCACCTGCACCACTACCTCGCCGACGAGGATCCGCCCGGCTGAGCCGTCAGGAGCGGGCGTATCTGGCCGGGGGAACGCCCACCGTCGCGGTGAAGTCGCGGATGAGGTGCGACTGGTCGCAGTACCCGAGCTCGTCGGCGAGCGCGGCCCAGTCGACGTCGTCGCCCTGGTCGGCGCGGGCGGCGGCCTCGTGCAACCGGGCCCGGCGCATCACCCACTTCGGACTGGCGCCCACATACTCGGCGAACAGCCGCTGCAGGGTGCGGGTGGAGACGTGCAGCGCCTCGGCGGCCTGGTCGACGCGGAACAGCGCCGGGCGGGCGACGATGCGCTCCACCATGCCCGCCACCTCCTCGGCGACCGGGTCCGGCTCGGGCAGCCGGGGCAGCAGGAAGCCCTCGGCGAGGGCGATCATCTCGTCCGGGCCGTCGGCCTTCAGGACGGCGCGGCAGACGTCCTCAACGGCAGGACCGAAGAATTCCTCGGCGGGCACCCTCCGGTCGGCGAGTTCGCTGACCGCGACGTCGATGAACGGGCGGAACCAGCCGGGCCGGAACTTGACCCCGAGGACCTGCCCGCGCCCTTCCAGACGGCGGACGAACAGGCTGCGGTGCACCCCGTACACGTACGGCGCGGGCTCCTCGAACACCAGGTGGACGTTGGGATGGGAGAGCACCTTCGTCTCATAGGGCTCGGCGACGTTCCAGCGCACATGCCAGTAGAACTCCACGAACCGCGCCAGCTCCGCCCGGGGAGCGCGGCGGTCCAGTTCGACGAAGGCGGCCTGCTCGTCCGGATACAGAACGCCGCGTCCCAAGTCCCCCACGCGACCAGGGTATCTGGCGCGTTTGTCCAAGAGGCCCGGCGTGCGGCCTTCCTAGCGTGGCCCGCATGCACGAGCTGTACGCCTACATGAAGGAATGCGCCGCCGAGGCCGCCCGCGTCGCCCGCGGCGTCGACGCCGACCGGCTGGCCGCACCGACCCCCTGCACGGAGTTCGACGTGCGGGCGCTGGTGAACCACTGGGTTCTCTACACCTCCCACGGGTTGGAGCACCGGGCCCTGCGCAAGCCGCTGCCGGAGGCGCTCACCGAACGCGACTTCACGGCCGAGCCCGACTGGGCCGACGCGTACGCGGCGCAGCTCGACCGGGCCGTGGCGGCCTGGGCGGACCCGGCGGTATGGGAGGGCGAGATCGACCTCGGCTTCGCGACCTCCCCGGCGCGCCAGATCGCGTCGCTGATCATCAAGGAGATGGCGGTGCACGGGTGGGACGTCGCGGTGTCCACCGGCCAGGAGTACACCGTCTCCTCCGAGACGGAGGAGTTCCTGCTGCGGGTGGTCGACGAGCACGCCGAGATGTACCGGAAGTACGGCGGGTTCGCCGACCCGGTGCCGGTTGACGCCGGAGCCTCGGCGTTCGAACGCGCCCTGGCGCTGTCGGGCCGCGACCCCCATTGGGCGCCGCGCTGATCCGCCGTCATCCAACCCGTCAGTGACGGCGGGCGGGGTGCATGACATCCCCCGTCGTAGTCCGTTCGCCAGGAATCAGCCGTCTTGGCCGCCGGCGAGCAGCGCGGCCAAGGCGGCGGCGAAACGCTCCGGCGCGACGCCCGCCGGAGACCGGCCGAAGAACTCGCGGGACAGGTGGTAGCCGGCCAGGGCGGACACCACCACGGCGAGCAGGGCGCGCGGGTCGCCGTCGCCGGGCACGGCGCCCAGGTCGCGGCTCAGGTGCTCGGCCTCGTCGGCGATGCCGTCGTCCAGCAGCGCGCCGCGCACCTTGTCCGTCAGCTCGGGGAACCGGCCGTGCTCGTGCGCCAGCAGCATGATCAGCGGCCGGATCGCCGCCAGGTAGTCGAGCTGCTGCAGGAAGCGGCGGGTCAGCGCGGCCTGGGCGTCGCCGCCGACCGGGCCGCGTTCGAACGTCTCCCGAAGCCGCCGGGCGCGTTCCAGCTCGCGTTCGAAGACCGCCTCGAACACCTCGCGCTTGGACCGGAAATGTCGGTAGAAGCTGCCGCTGCCGGGGGAGAGCCCGGCGCGCAACTCGATGGCGGTGACGGCGGTGCCGCCGAAGCCGCGCTCCAAGACGAGCTCCAGCGTCGCGTCCATGATGCGCTCGCGCGTGGGGGAGGGCACCTCTGCAAGATAGCTCTTGCTTATGCAAGAGGGTTCTTGCACAGTGGAGGCGCGTCCATGGCCCCCCGGCGGAAGGCCCCGCCATGCGAGCACCGTTCGCGCGTCTGCACGCCGTCCGTCCCCTCACCGCCGCGGCGGTGGCGGCGGCACTGGCGGTCACCGTCACGCCCCCGATGCCCGACGCAAACGCCGACACCACCGCCCCTTCCCCGATCGTCGTCGCGCCCAAGCAGCAGTCCTGGGTCTTCCGGGACGGGGCCGGTCGGGAGGTGACGCTGCGCGGATTCAACGTCTCCGGCAGCACCAAGCTGTACGAGAACGGCCTGCTGCCGTTCCGAAGCACGGCGGACGCCGCCACGTCGGCGCAGGCCATGCGGGACCTCACCGGCGCCAACGTGATCCGCTTTCTCATCAGCTGGGAAGGCGTGCAGCCCGCCCCCGACCGCATCGACCACGCCTACCTGGACCGAGCGATCGAGCAGATCAGGGCGTTCACCGACCGGGGCATCCGCGTCCTGCTCGACTACCACCAGGACCTGTACTCGGCGCACCTCTTCCACCGCGACAGCTGGTACACCGGCGACGGCGCGCCCAAGTGGGTCATCGGCGCGGGGAACTACCCGAGGGAGTTCTGCGGCATCTGCCTGCTGTGGGGGCAGAACATGATGACGAACGCCGCCGTCCGCCAGGCCGCCCGCGACTTCTGGAACAACCGCGTGCTCACCACCTCGGCCGGGCCGATCGGCGTGCAGGACGCCTTCCTCGAGCAGGCGTCGGCCATGATGGCCTACCTCGAGCGGAGGCTCCCGGCGCAGGCGTTCGACGCCATCGTCGGCATCGACCCCTTCAACGAGCCGTTCGACGGCGGCCTGGACGGCGCGACCGGGCTGGAATGGGAGAAGACCCGCCTCATGCCGTTCTACCGGCGCTTCCGCGCCGCCATGGACGCCGCGGGCTGGTCGGGCAAACCTCTGTTCGCCGAACCGCTGGTGTTCTGGAACACCGGGTTCTTCGAGCAGGGCGGCCTGGCGACCGTCGGAACACTCGGCACACGCATGGTGTTCAACAGCCACTACTACGACGGCGCCCGCATGACGCTCGACCCGTCGCCCGCCTCCGACGGCACCTACGCCGCGCCCATGAACAGGATCCGCGACCGGGCGGCGTCCCTGGGCACCGCCGCGATCGTCTCGGAGTTCGGCAACCGGCTCACGGGCGCGACCAGCGACCGGACGCCGTGGATGGTGCGCAGCATGTACCAGGCCTTGGACCACGGCGTCCCCGGCGAGAAGTGGTGGGACCGACCCTCCTCCGGCGGCACCGTGCTGTCGGGCATCCAATGGCACTGGGACATCTACAGCGGCCGCCACCGGGAGCCGATGAACGGCAACCCCGACAAGGTGCAGACCGACGGCGACGCCTGGAACGACGAAGACCACTCGGTCGTGCGCACCGACGACGCGGGCCGCGTCACGCCTCGGCTCGACCGGCGCGTCCTGGACCGGCTCTACCCGGCGGCCGTGGCCGGCGACACCCTCGCGTTCGCCTACGAGGACCTGGCCCGCTCCGGCCACGACGGCGCAGGGCGACAGCAGACGTGGCTGACCGTCCCGCCGTCCATGCCCAACGTCGCCGCCTTGGTCAAGGACCGTCAGTATGGCGTGCTGGCATGGCGGGAGGCGCCCACGCGCGCCCCCACCGAGCTGCACATGCCCGCATCGTTCGCCCCCGCGGGCACGGTCGTCGTCAGCGACCTCGGCGCCCTCGACGGCGTCCCGTCCGACGGCGTGATCCGGATCGCCCAGGAGATCGGCTCCCGCACCGCCCGTCGTCTGATCATCGAGCCGCCGGCCCGCACCCCCGGCGCGGTGCACTACGCGCTGATCGTCAACGCCGCGTCCGGCGAACCCGTCACCTCCGAGCTGCTCGCAGCGGCCCGCGCCGAACTCGAGGCCTGGAAGAACCGGCGATTCCCCTGATCGAGGCCCGCCGCTTCGCCGATCACCCTGCAAGCGACCCCCTGATGGGCAAGGAATCGCGCCTGAACGCAGGCACCGCCCGATCCCACTTCCGGGACCGCTGAAATGCCAAGCTGCTAAGCCAAATTACCGACGTCCGCAACGACAACGCGGCCACCGACTATTGCGACCACCCTCGCCACCCGGACGAGTCCGCCGAGAATCCATGCCTAGGGCTATAACTGGCGACGAGGCCTACCGTCGGAGATGACGGCATGCGCTTTCGGTTGAATGCGGTCGACCTGAACGACCTCGTCGTCTTCGGTAAGCCGCCTTGTGGCCAGGATCACGCACTGCGATGAGCGGCAAGCCCTCGAGTCCACGCAGAGGGAGTCTTCGGCCGCTGTACTGGGCCTTTGTCCTCACCGTGCCGCGCACGTGACACGTGCGGCCTGCTGGATACGTGCCCTGAAAGGAGCGAATGAGGGGACTGTGACCTTTGAGTGATGACACCCTCAGTAACCTGTCCGGCATGCCCAGTGGCGGTCGGGTGGTCCGGGCGGTGCCCCCTCTGGTGACCGGCTGAGCCGGAAAGGCGGAGAGGCGCGAATGGGGACGGCCGGCTGCGGAACCCGCCGCCCACATTCCAGATGAGAAGGGTTGGTAGTGCGAAGGCTGATGAGATTCGCTTCCGCGGTTCTGGCGGTGTCCCTGGCACTCGCCCCCGTGGCGTCGGCCCAAGCCTCTCCACTGAGCGAGCGGCAGTGGTGGTTCGATTCTCGGGCCATCGAGGAGCTGGTCTGGCCGAAGACCAAGGGCGCCGGCGTCACCGTGGCCGTGATCGACAGCGGTGTGCAGGCCGACCTGCCCGACCTGCGTGACGCCGTGCTTCCCGGAACGGACATGACCGGGGGCGGATCGGACGGTCGCCGGGACACCCAGGACGGCGCGGGCGATTTCGGCCACGGCACCGCCATGGCCAGTCTGATCGCGTCACGCGGGACCAAGACCGGATTCACCGGGCTCGCGCCGCGCGCCAAGATCCTGCCGATCGTCGCGCCCGGCGTCGGCTCCACGACCACGGCGCCCGCCATCCGCTACGCGGCCGATCACGGCGCGAAGGTCATCAGCATTTCGCAAGGGTCGCCCGCCGGGTCCTATCCCCATCAGTGTCCCCCGGCCGTTCTCGAAGCCGTCAAGCACGCGGCCGAAAAGGACGCGATCGTGGTCGCGGCGGCGGGCAACGAGGGCGACTCGACCAACGAGCCCTCGTATCCGGCCTCCTGCCCGGGGGGCGTGGCGGTCGGTGCCTTCGACAATCAGGGCCAGGCGTGGGAGCACACCCAGCGGCAGGATTATGTGACCCTGTCCGCACCTGGCGTCAACATCACGGCGTTGGGGCGTGATGGCCAGATTTGGGTCAACGGGGAGGGAACCGGCCATGCGACCGCCCTGGCGTCCGGGTGCTTCGCGTTGCTGCGCAGCGCCTTCCCCGACAAGTCGGCGCGGGAGATCGTGCGGCTGGCCGTCAACACCGCCAAGGACTTGGGGCCGAGCGGCAAGGACGACCAGTTCGGCTATGGTGCGCTGAGCCTGCGCAACGCCCTGTCGCAGTCGGTGCCCGCTGACGCGCCGAACCCCGTGTACGAACGCCTGGACAAGGCTCTCGCGCAGAACGCGAACGGCTCCAGCACCACGTCCGCGCCGCAGGCGGCCACGGCCGCGAAGAAGTCCGGCGGCAACGTCATCTACGGCGGCGCCGTCTTCCTCCTCGGCGTGGCGATGGTGATCGCCTACCTCTACATGCGGCACTACCACGGGCGTCGCACCCCGCTCCGGCCCCCGCGGCCGCCCAAGACGCCGACGCCGCCGCCCGGATACGGACCCCCTGGCTCCGGCCCCTCCCACAACGTTCCCCCGCCGCCTCCTGCCGGGGGCTACGCGCCTCCGCCTCCCTACGGGCATGGGCCGACGCCTGGACCGCAAGGCCCTCCGCCGGGTGGACATCCCCCACAGCGTTGAGCCTGCTGACCGTCGGCGGGGGGTGGCGCACACCACGCCTCCAGGCGGGCAAGGTACGACCGTGTGATCCGCCCCGGACGCGTCGCGCATGGATCACTGTGACGCCTTGGACGGGGTAGCCGCCGACCTGGGCACCGCACCCCGATTCGGGACAGACAGCCCGGCGGCTGTGCGCTGCTGCGGCCCGTGTCTTCACGGGCCGCAGCACGTTTAAGGATGAGAGAAATGCCCCAGTAGGGCCCTGCGATCAGGCGACGGCCGTAGTGAGGGACGTCTCCAACGGCCGTGCGCGGCCCCACGTCCGGTTCCGGGGACTATTGCGTCGACGTGGTCGCCCATGTCCGTTCGCCGACCGCTCCCGCTCTTCTGCGCCAGAGGCGATCGACCCGGACAGGGATCTTGAGGTCGACTTTGGCGGCCAGCAGGACCGCCGCGCCGGGCAGGCTCGCCACCAGTGCGAGCACGCCGTACACGACGGCGGAGGCCAAACCCTGCGCCGCCCCCAGACCGGCGGCGCCGAACGCCAGCGTCGCCACGCCCTCGCGCGGCCCCCAGCCGCCGACGCCCACCGGCAGCCCCATGGCCAGCAGCGCCAGGATCATCGGCGGGAGCAGCTGGGTGACCGGCGCGGTCGACCCGGCCGTCCGGGCGGCCACCACGAACAGGGCCAGGTAACCGGCCAGCGTCGCCGCCGACAGCAGCGCGACACCCGGCCACGCGCGCCGCGACAGCAGTCCGATACGGGCGTCCTCCAGCGTGGTCGCCAGGCCGCGCAGCCAGCGGGACCGGCCCGCGGCCCAGCGCCGCCCGAGCGTGACGGCCAGGACCGGAACGGCCACCGCGGCCACCGCCATCACCGCCCCGGCGGCCAGGACCGTGCCGTGGAACCGCGCCGGGACCACCGCCGGACGCGTGAGCAGCACCGCCATCCCCGCAAGGATGATCACGGCCTGTCCGGCGGCGCGTTCCAGCGCGACCGCGCGCACCCCGCGCCCCACGTCGCCCTCCTGCTTGCCATGCCGCACCGCCCGGTGCACGTCGCCGAGCATGCCCGCGGGCAGCACCGCGTTCAGGAACTGCGAAAGGTAGTAGTCGCGGACGGCTTCGCCCAGCGGCAGCCGCAGCCCGAGCCGCCGCGCTATCAGGCACCAGCGCCCCGCGCACAGCACCGTGGTGGCCAGGCCGATTCCCAGCGCCGCCAGCACCGCGTCGACGTCGATCATCCGGAGTCCGGACACGAACGCGCCGGTGCCCACCTGCCACACCAGCACGCCGAGGATGGCCGGCGCGGCGAGCGTCCGGAACCGCCCCATCTGGAATCGCCTCATCGTTCACCCGCCCGCCGGAAGCGCCAGCAGGTCTTCGTGGCCGACGACGGCGTGCAGCTCGCCCGCCGCGCACTGGTCCAGCCGGCGCCGCAGGTAGGGGCGCGCCGCGAACGCCAGCTCGGGACGCTGCTCGACCGCGTACCGGACCCAGCCGCGCAGCCATTCGGCGGTCAGCGCGGCCTGCTCGGGGCCGAGCCGCCACGGGCTGGAGCGGCGGTGCACCGCCATGCCCGCGCGGGTGAACGCCTCGACCGCCGCCTCCACCGCGTCCGGGCCGAGTTTCCGCGCCGTCGTCTGCGGCAGCGTCACCGGGACAGGCGTTCCCCTCGTGCGGCGCTGATGCGCGTTGAACGCCTCGGCGATCGCGGCGTCGAGCGGGTCGGCCGGGGTCAGTTCGACGCGGCCGACCACCGTCAGCACCAGCAGCGCCGGGCAGCCCGCCCCGCCGTTCGCCCCGGCGCAGGCGTCCGCGAGCCCGACGACGTCCGGACCGGTGAGCAGGTCGAGCAGTGCCGAGGCCGTCACCAGGGACGTCCCCTCAAGGTCCGCCGCGCGAAGCCGGGTGATGTCGCGGCGGCGCGTCTCGGCCGTGACGGGGCCGCCGTCCTGCGCCTTGTCGGGCAGGCGCGCCGCGGCCAGGGCGAGCAGCCTCGGGTCGTGGTCGTAGAGCACCCAGTGCTGCGGGCCGGGAAGGCGTCCGGCCAGCCAGCGCGCCATGGACCCGGAGCCGCAGCCCAGGTCCCGCACCACCAGCGGCCGCTCGGGCCGTCCGGCCAGGTGCGCGCGCAGCGGGTCGAGCAGCTCGACGGCGCGGGCGGCCGCGTCGGCGTCCTCGCGCAGGGCCAGCCAGTCGGGGCTGATGGCGCCCGCCACGGTCGCGCTCACAGCGCCCGCTCGTAGGTCGCCCACGCGATGTGCGACTCGCGCAGGGTGACGGCGATGCCGGACAGGCCGCGGGCGCCCTCGCCGAGCGCGCCGGCGTGCACGCGCTCGGCCAGCCGGTCGGCGATCACCTTGGCCAGGAACTCGGTGGAGGTGTTGACGCCGGCGAACTCGGGCTCCTCGTCGAGGTTGCGGTAGTCCAGCGCACCGAGCACCTGCTTGAGCTCCCGGGTCGCCAGCCCGATGTCCACGACGAGGTTGTCCGCGTCCAGCTCGGCGCGGCGGAACGTGGCGTCCACCACGTACGTCGCGCCGTGCAGCCGCTGCGCGGGGCCGAAGACCTCGCCGCGGAAGCTGTGCGCGATCATGAAGTGATCACGGACGGTGAGGCTGAACACTGGGAGCCTTTCTGCTCGGTCGGGTCTCGTGTCGGGCCGGTGGTGCGCGGACCGGGCCGGGTCGCGCCCGGCGCCCCGGGTCACGGCTGGTCGTAGACGACCCGGTGGCACAAGGGATGCGTCCGGCCGGCCGCCAACTGCGGCATCACCGCGGGCAGCTCCGCGAAACCGCACTCGCCGGTGATCAGCGCGTCGTACGCCGGGTCGGCGAGCAGCTCGAGGGCCAGCCGCATCCGGTCGGCGTGGCTGCGGCGCCCGCGCCGGGCGGGCGCCACCGTGCCCACCTGGCTGCCGCGCACCACCAGCCGCCGCGAGTGGAACGCCTCGCCCAGCGGCAGGCTCACCTTGCGGTCGCCGTACCAGCTCAGTTCCAGCACCACGCCCTCTGGTACGAGCAGTTCGAGCGATCGGCTCAATCCCTCGTCGGTCGCGCTGGCGTGGACGACCAGGTCGCAGTCGCCGAGGGCGTCGTCGGGGGCGGCGAAGTCGACGCCGAGGGCCTCGGCGACCGCGGCGCGGGCCGGGTCCACGTCGACGAGCTGCACGCGGACGGCCGGGAACCCGGCCAGCACCTTGGCGACGGTGCAGCCGACCATCCCGGCGCCGACGACGGCGATGCGGTCGCCGAGCATCGGGGCGGCGTCCCACACGGCGTTGACGGCGGTCTCGACCGTCCCGGCCAGCACCGCGCGGGAGGCGGGCACCCCGTCCGGCACCGGCGTCACCGCCGACGCGGGGACGACGTAGCGCGTCTGGTGCGGGTACAGGCAGAACACGGTGCGGTCGACCAGGTCGGACGGCCCTTCCTCCACGACGCCGACGTTCAGATAGCCGTATTTGACCGGCCCGGGGAACTCGCCTTCCTGGAACGGCGCCCGCATCGCCTCATACTGGGAGGCGGGGACGCCGCCGCGGAACACCAGCGCCTCCGTGCCCCGGCTCACCCCCGAATACAGCGTGCGCACGAGGACCTCGCCCTCGCCCGGCGACCCCACGTCGACGGGGCGGATCTCACCGCTTCCGGGTGCGTTGAGCCAGAACGCGTGAGCCGTACGTAGCACTAGCGACCCCTCCAATCCGGATGGGTCATCGTACGCGGTGATCCCACGCCGCTAGGGGGAGGCTAAACGTGGGCACGGAAATCATCAGCCGACCGCACCAGGGCCCCGTCGTTGGGGCGGTCGCGCAGGTCGGCTTGCTGGCGACGTTGACGGCGACGACCGGTCTCGGCGCCGTCGGATGGCTGGTCGGGGTGGCGCACGCCCTGGCCGTCTGCGTGGCGCTCGACATCGGGCTGCGCCGCCGCGGCGGGACGTCAGGGCTGGGCCCCGCGGACCGGGTCACGCTGGCCAGGATGACACTGGCCGGGGGAGTGGCGGCCCTCGTCGTCGACACCGTCGTCCGCGCTCCGGCGCCGACCGCGGTGCTGGTCGGGCTCGCCGCCGTGGCGCTGGTGCTCGACGCCGTCGACGGCAAGGTCGCCCGCCGCACCGGGACCGTGTCCGCCCTCGGCGCGCGGTTCGACATGGAGGCCGACGCGTTCCTCATCCTGGCGCTGAGCGTCCACGTCGCCGGGTCGCTGGGACCGTGGGTGCTGACGATCGGTCTCATGCGCTACGTCTTCTTCGCGGCCGGTCGTCCGCTGCCGTGGCTGAACGCGCCGCTGCCGCCGAGCATGGCCCGCAAGACCGTGGCGGCGGCGCAGGGCGTCGTCCTGGTCGTGGCGACCGCGGACGTGCTGCCCCGTCCGGCGGCGGCCGTCCTGGTCGGCGCGGCCCTGGCCGGGCTGACATGGTCGTTCGGCCGCGACGTCGCCTGGCTGTACCGGAACCGCCGGGTCGAGGCGCCGGTGCGCACGCGCGTGCACTACCGGCTCATCACGCCCGTGGTGGAGCGTCCCGCTGCGCCGGTGAAGCAGCCGCATCCCGCGGGGACACGCGGCTAGCGACGAGGCGACGACACGTCGAAGGGGCCGTCCTGCGGCGGGGGACGGCCCCTTCGACGTTGACGGGTCCGTTGACGAGAGTTACAGGGCGGCGGGCTCGGCGACCGGGCGGTCTTCGCCGGTGCGCCGATCGGACGGGGCGGCGCCGCGCAGCGGCGTCTCGCGGATGAACCAGGCGGTGACGAACGCCAGCGCGGCGAACCCGGCGGCCCACAGGAACACGTTGTGCACGCCCGCGGTGACCGCGTGCTCGACGGTGTCCCGCACGTTGGCGGGCAGATGCTTGAGCAGCGCAGGGGTGAGCTGGCCGCCGCCGTTGGACAGCGCCTCGCCCGCCCGCTCGCCGAGCCGGTCGGTGAGCGAGCCGGTCAGCCGGTGGCTGTAGACGGCGCCGAGGATCGACACGCCGAGCGACCCGCCGATCGTCCTGAACAGGGTGGCGGCGCCGCTGGCCGCGCCCATGTCGCTCATCGGCACGCTGTTCTGGGCGATGAGCATCGTGTTCTGCATGAGGAACCCCATGCCGACGCCTAGCACCACCATGAACAGCGCCGCGGTGAGCCGCGTGGAGTCGACGGTGAGCCCGGACAGCAGCAGCATGCCCACGGCCATGACCAGCCCGCCCGCGATCGGGTAGACGCGGTAGCGCCCGGTGCGCGTCACCAGTTGCCCGACGACCAGGGCCGTCACCAGCATGCCGAGCATGAGCGGCAGCAGGAGCAGACCGCTGTTGGTGGCCGAGGCGCCCTGCACCAGCTGCTGGTACTGAGGCAGGAACGTCACCGCGCCGAACATGGCGAAACCGACCAGGAAGCCCAGCACGGAGGCCAGGGAGAAGTTGCGGTTCCGGAACAGCCGCAGCGGCAGGATCGGGTCGGCGGCCCGCATCTCCCACAGCACGAACAGCGCCAGCGTCACGGCGGTCGCCGCGCCCAGCCCGATGATCACACCGGACCCCCAGGCGTACTCGGTGCCGCCCCAGCTGGTCATCAGCGACAGGCACACGATGGACGCGGTCAGCAGGGCGGCGCCGACGTAGTCGATGCGGGACGCGCCGCGCGGACGCTTGGGCAGGTGCATGGTGAGCGCGGTGACGACCAGCGCCGCGCCGCCGAGCGGCAGGTTCACGTAGAAGGCCCAGCGCCAGTTCAGATGGTCGGTGACGAAGCCGCCGAGCAGCGGCCCGCCGATCATCGCCAGCGGCGCCACCGCCGCCATCAGCCCCTGGTAGCGGCCGCGCTCCCGGGGCGGCACGAGGTCGCCGATGATGGCCATCGCGCCGACCATCAGACCGCCCGCGCCCAGCCCCTGGACGCCGCGGAACGCGATCAGCTGCCCCATGCTCTGCGCCGTCCCGGCCAGCGCCGAACCGAGCAGGAACAGCGCGATCGACGCCATGAACATGCCCTTGCGGCCGTAGATGTCGCCGAGCTTGCCCCAGATCGGGGTGGCCGCGGCGGTCGCCAGCGTGTACGCGGTGACCACCCACGACAGGTGCGCCAGTCCGCCCAGCTCGCCGACGATCGTGGGCATGGCGGTGCCGACGACCATGTTGTCGAGCATCGCCAGCAGCATGCCGATCATCAGTCCGCTCAGCACCGTGCAGACCTGGCGCCGGCTCAGCGGCGCCGGCGGCGCATCGTCCGGCGCGCCCGTGGTCGAACGTGACATCTGTGCCCTCACCTTCGCAGCGCCGGGAACACTTACCTGCCGCCCGGCTAGTTTTGTGGTGCCTGCCGTACGGTACGTGCGAACTAGCCGGGCGTCAAGTAAGTTTGGGGCGGGAGGGTGCCATGGCCAGACGACGCGGCGACACCCGCGAGCAGATCCGCGAGGTCGCCCTGAAGCTGTTCGCCGAGCAGGGCTACGAGAAGACCTCGCTGCGCGAGATCGCCGAGCGGCTCGGCGTCACCAAGGCGGCGCTGTACTACCACTTCAAAACGAAAGAGGACATCGTCACCAGCCTCTTCGACGACTTCAAGACCGAGGTCGACGAGCTGTTCGCCTGGGCGCGCGAGCAGTCGGTCACCCCCGAGATGCGGCGCGAGTTCATCCGCCGCTACGCCGAGATCATCCAGGGGACCGGCGGCACCCTGATGCGGTTCATGCAGGAGAACGGACCGGCCGTGCGGCACCTGAAGGCCGGCGACGACATGCGCAAGCGCTTCCAGGCGCTCGCCGACGTCCTGGTCGACAAGGACGCGAGCCTTCCCGACCAGATCCGCGCCCGGCTGTCCATCTTCAGTCTGCACATGACCCTGTTCATCAGGGATGCGATCGACGCCGACGACGAGGCCGTCCAGGCCGCCGCGCTGGAGGTCGCGCTGGACCTGCTGCCGACCGGCTGAACCGGCGCCGCCCCCGACCTGCGACCGCCGTGAAGGACCGTCCGTCGCTGATCGGAAGACCGAATGTCCCGGCCTGGACGGTGGTTCGATGCGTCGGTCGCACATGTGACGGCGCCGCTCCTTCGGGCGGCGGAGGATGCGGCTGCGGGGGCCGACCGCTCCCGGTCGGTGAAGCGCTCATGAGGTCGGTGAGATGTGGCCGCCCGCAGCCTTCATCTCCACGAAGCCGCATCCGGATGTCCGCTGCGCCGAGGCGAAACCGGACGGCTCCGCGTACAAGCCGCCGACCGCAGGGCAGAAGACGGTACCGGCGAAGGTCTCGCGACGATCACGCCTACGGCCGTCATGATCTTCAGAAGATGATGTCCTTGGTCCCCGACAGCTAATGATCGTGAGCTGTTTCCTGTCGGAGCACCTGATCGCGCAGCCGGTGAGAAGCGGTCGGAGCGTCGGAGGAACGAGGTTCAGGACGCGAACGTATAAAGCAAACCTGCGGTCAAAACCGCCAGGCCCAGGAAGGTGAACGGAACGCCGGACCACAAGAAGGCTCGCGCCTGAGACCTCGTGATTCCCGCGCCCTCCATGGCGCGTATGCTCATCGCGAAACCGAACGATTCGCTCGGGATGAACAGCCCCGAAAACGGTGCGTACAGCAGTACGGCGGGCACCACCGTGACCGCTCCCCAGCGAGGATCTCCGGCTGCCT
Organism: Actinomadura viridilutea; assembly: GCA_003001795.1. Lineage (GTDB taxonomy): Bacteria > Actinomycetota > Actinomycetes > Streptosporangiales > Streptosporangiaceae > Spirillospora > Spirillospora viridilutea. Next base: position 26,579 of record PVNI01000024.1, read on the forward strand.
CCGCTATAGGGATTGTGGCCAGGCTGAGCAGCGAACACGCCAAGAGCGCGGCCATCTGCAGGCCCGCGCCTAGAAGTGCCGCCCGCACGGTACTTCCGCGCACGCGGCCGGGCAACCACGGGAGCAGCAGGCGTTCAAGCCGCACGGTCGCGAAGCCGAACCAAGCGATGAACGCAGCCGCACCCACCAGTATCAGCACCCAGGCCCACATGCGTGTACTCCCAGTCGCGACGACGATGAAAGTATGGCAGCACCCTGAGACACCGAATGATCGACCGCCCCCTTCCGCGTGTGTGGTCGTGTGACTGTACTGGGGCTGCTCGGAGTGGTGACAAGCGGTCTTGGCGTTGTAGCGGTAGGTGCTTCGTCGCAGGTGAGATGGGGTGCCGTGATGTCACCCTGCGCGGGGCGGCGGATGGCGCCTGCGGCGACCAAGAATCGGGCCTCGAGGGAAAGTCGTGGAGGGGAATAAGGCCTGCCCGGAAATGGGGGAGGTTCTCCGGCAGGGGAGTGTCGGGAAAAGCGATTTTGTTGGGAGCGTGGACCGTTAAGATCATTGTTGAGGGTGTGCTCCCGATTTGGAGGTCGCTACGTGCAGGCGAACGACGATCCGCCCCCGCCCGGCATCGACATCAGCCGGCCCCACGTGGCCCTTATGTACGACTATTACCTGGGCGGAAAGGACAACTACCAAGTGGATCGGGAGGCGGTCGACCGGGTCGCGAAGGCGATGCCGGAAATCCGCGTCCTGGCCAGGGAGAACCGCGCGTTCCTGCGCCGTGCCGTGCGCTACATGGCCGAGCAGGGGATCCGGCAGTTCATCGACATCGGCTCCGGTCTGCCCACCGCGGGCAACACCCACGAGGTCGCACAGGAGGTCCACTCCGACGCGCGGGTGGTCTATGTCGACAACGAGCCGATCGTGCTCGCCCACGGGCGGGCGCTCCTGGCGACCGACGACAACACGACCGTGGCCACCGCGGACATGCGGCGCCCGTCCGAGGTGCTCGAGCACCCCGAGACGCTGCGGCTCATCGACTTCACCGCCCCGGTCGGCGTGCTGCTGATCGCCATGGTGCACTTCCTCGCCCGGGAGGAGCAGCCCATGGTCATGGGCCGGCTGCGGGAGGCGCTCCCGAAGGGCAGTCACATCGCCGCCACCCACGTGACCGTGGACGGCAACTCCGCCGAGACGGTCGAGAAGATCGAGAAGGTGTACGCGACCACGCCGACCCCGATCTACTTCCGCACCCGCGACGAGATCGCCCGGTTCTTCGACGGGTTCGAGATGGTGGAGCCGGGCCTGGTGACGATCGACAAGTGGCGGCCCGACCCGTCCAAGCCCTCGCACCCGGTCGCCCATTGGCTGTACGGGGGCGTCGGCGTCCTGCGCTGACCCGGAACGAAGGAAGACGATCCGGGGACGGTGGGCGAGGGAGCGCGTCCACCGTCCCCGGATCGCCGGCGCGGGGGCGAGGCGGGGAAGGCCGTCAGCCGGTGCGGCGGCGGGGGAGGGGCAACCTGCGCAGCAGCGGCCACAGCACGATCAGCAAGATGATCACGTAGACGGTCACCGCGAACGGCGTGCTGACCAGGCCGCTGAGGCTGCCGTCGCTGATCTGCAGGGCGCGCCGCAGCTGCTGCTCGGCGTTCGGGCCGAGGATCACGCCGATGACGGCGGGCAGCACCGGCAGCCCGTAACGGCGCATGCCGAACCCGACCAGCCCGATGACCAACAGGATCACCAGGTCGATGACCTCGCCGCCGACCGCGTACGCGCCGACGGCGGCGAAGAACAGGATGCCCGCGTACAGGTACTGGCGCGGGATGCGCAGCAGCCTGGCCCACAGCGGCGCCAGCGGCAGGTTCAGCGCGAGCAGCAGCACCATGCCGATGAACAGCGAGGCGATCAGGCCCCATACCAGGTCGGGTTCGTGTTGGAACAGCAGCGGGCCCGGCTGGATGCCGTACTGCTGGAACGCCGCCAGCATGACCGCGGCGACCGCGGTGGTCGGCAGGCCCAGCGTCAGCATGGTGCCGAGCGTCCCGGCGGCCGAGGCCGACGCCGCCGACTCCGGTCCGGCCACGCCCTCGATCGCGCCGCGGCCCCATTCGTCGGGGTGCTTGGACAGGCGCTTCTCGGTGACGTAGGACAGGAACGTCGGGATCTCCGCGCCGCCCGCCGGGACGGCGCCGAACGGGAAGCCGATCAGCGGGCCGCGCAGCCACGGCTTCCAGGTGCGGCGCAGGTCGGCGCGGCCCAGCCAGGGGCGGCCCACCGGGATCGCCTCGGCGGTGGTGCGGCGCAGGTGCGCGGCGACCCACAGCGCCTCGCCGATCGCGAACAGGCCGACCGCGACGACGACCACGTCGATGCCGTCGGCGAGCTGCAGCGACCCGAAGGTCAGGCGCTGCTGCCCGGTCATCTGGTCCAGGCCGACCAGGCCGATGGCGAGGCCGATCAGCAGGGACGCCAGACCGCGGATGCGGGACGCGCCCAGCACGGACGTCACCGCGATGAACGCCAGGACCATGATGGCGAAGAAGTCGGGTGCGCCGAAGTCCACGGCCAGGTCGGCGATGGTCGGCGCCAGGGCGACCAGCAGCAGGGTGCCGATCATGCCGCCGGTGAAGTGGCCGATGGCCGCGGCGGCGAGCGCCTGCGCGCCGCGTCCCGACGTGGCCATGGGATGGCCTTCCATCGCCGCGACCACGGCGGCGCTCTCGCCCGGCGTGTTCAGCAGGATCGACGTGGTGGACCCGCCGAACATCGCCCCGTAGTAGATCCCCGCGAACATGATGAACGCGCCGGTCGGGTCCAGGCCGTAGGTGACCGGGAGCAGCAGCGCGACGGCCATCGCCGGGCCGATGCCGGGCAGCACGCCGATCGCGGTGCCGAGCAGCACCCCGATCGCCGCCCACAGCAGGCTCATCGGGGTGAGGGCGGTGCCGAATCCGTCCAGCAGGGAGCCGAAGGCGTCCATGTCACAGCACTCCCATGTCACAGCGCTCCCATGTCACAGCGCTCCCATGAGCGGCCCGCCGGGCAGCGGCACCCCCAGCAGGTTGTTGAAGACGACGTAGGTGACCAGCGACAGCGTGGCGGCGATCAGCGGGTCCCGGTCGAACCGGCGGCTGCCGAGCGCGTACGCGGCGCCCCAGAACAGCAGCGCCCCGGCGGCGGGGAACCCGAGCGGTTCGATGAGCACCGCCGTGCCGAGGAACACCCCGACCAGCATCAGCACGGTGCGCCAGTCGGCGGGTTCGGACAGGTCGACGTCCTCGCCCTCCTCTGCCGCGCCGCGGCCGCCGCGCAGCACGTCCACGGCCAGCAGCGCCGCCACGGCCAGCAGGCCGGCGCCGACCGCGATCGGCACGGTGCGCGGGCCCACCGGACCGCGCTGTGCGATCTCGACGTCCATGGTCAGCGCGTCGGTGAGGACCAGGACGCCGATCGCGAGGAGGACGGCGCTGACGCCGAGTTCGGAGGTGAACCTCCGGTCGCGCGAGGAGCGGGCGGGCCGCTGATCGCGCCGCGAGAGCCGAGCACTCATGTCACGTCCTGCCGTTCGTTCCGACGTCGATCCGGGGCCGGTGCCGATCGTCCGAGGCCGGCGCGGCGATCAGGCCGCGCGGGTCGGGGCGCTTGCGGCCGGCGGTCACAGTCCCAGCTCCTTCAGCACCGAGGCCACGCGCCGGTCCTGCTCGGCGAGGAAACGGCCGAAGTCCTCGCCGGTGAGGAAGGCGTCGTCCCAGCCGTTCCGGCGCATCGACTCCCGCCACTGCCGCGAGTCGTGCAGCTTCTGGAACAGCCGGACGAGCTTGCCGCGCTCGGCGTCCGACAGTCCGGGCGGGGCGACGACGCCGCGCCAGTTGGTGAAGTCGACGTCGATCCCGGCCTCCCGCAGGGTGGGCGCGTCCAGCCCCGCGACCCGCTTCAGGCCGGTGACGGCCAGCAGCCGCAGCTCGCCGGCGCGGATCTGGTCCAGGTATTCGCCGACGCCGGAGACGCCGAAGGCGACCTTCCTGCCGAGGATCGAGGCGAGCAGCTCGCCGCCGCCGTCGAAGGGGATGTAGTTGACCCGCTTGGGCGCGATGCCCGAGGCCTGCGCCATGAGCATCGTGGCCAGGTGGTCGGGGCCGCCGGGGGACGACCCGCCGCCCACCGGGAGCTTGCCGGGGTCCCGCCGCCACGCCTCGACCAGCTCGCCGATCGTCCGGTACGGGGAGTCCTTGGCGACCACCACGACGTCCTGCTCTTCGGTGAGCCGGGCGATCGGCGTGGTGTCGGCGAGGGTCTTGGGGCTGCGGTTGGACCGCGCCGCGCCCACCACGCCCAGTCCCATGGACATCGCGAGCTTGCCGTTGCCGTGTTCGCTCACCAGGCGCGTCAGGCCGACCGTGCCGCCGGCGCCGGGCAGGTTGAACACCTCGATGTTGTGGGTGAGTCCGGCGTCCTCGGCGTCCTTGGCGGCGGTGCGGGCGGTGATGTCGTATCCGCCGCCGGGCGTGTTGGGGACCATGAAGCGCAGGCCGGGGATGCGCGTGCCGGTGTCGGCGCCGTCGCCGGTGGTCAACAGCGGCGGCCCCGCGAGCACGAGCACCACGGCTCCGAGCAGCGCGAGGACGGTGCGCAGGCGCACGTTCGCCACCACCTGTTCGGTACGTCGATGAGCGTCACGGGGGCTGAGGTGTGAGGTGGCCCACATGGTGCCCGTGCGTCGACGTCCTGTCTCGATTCCGGAACCAACGAAGGTTGTGTTCGTTGTGTTCGCGAGGTTTGCCGGTAAACGCGCCGTTTTGAGAACGGAGCACCGGTCAGGACGTGCCGAGGTCCGCCAGGAACCGCGCGACGGCCTTGCTCTGGTCGTCCAGGAAGGTCGCGTACTCCTCGCCCGTGGCGAACGCGTCGATCCAGCCGTGCCTGGCGAGCTCGGCCCTCCACTGCCGGGTGCGGCGCATCGCGGTCAGCGCCTCGATCCAGGTGCGCCGTTCGTCGGCGCTGATGCCGGGCGGGGCGACGATGCCGCGCCAGTTGGTGAAGACCAGGTCGATGCCCTGGGATTTCAGGGTCGGGACGTCGCCGAGCGGGGCGGCGGGGCGGTCGGAGGTCACCGCCAGCACTCGCAGCTGCCCCGCCCGGATCTGCCCGAGCAGTTCGCCGAAGCCGCTGGCCCCAAAGGTCAGCCGGCCGTCCAGCAGGACCGGCAGCAGCTCACCGCCGCCCCCGTCGTAGGACGTGTAGCGCACCTCCCGGGGGTCGATGCCGACGGCCTCGGCGAGCCGCATGGACATCAGGTGGTCGGGCCCGCCGGGGGACGATCCGCCGCCGATTCTCACCCGCGCCGGGTCCTTCTTCCACGCGGTGATCAGCTCGCCGATCGTCCGGAAGGGAGAGTCGCTCGGCACCACGACGGCACCGGGCTCGGCCACGAGCCGGGCGATCGGCGTGGTCTGCGCGACGCTCACCCGTCCGCCCGCCACCGACGAGGCGCCCAGCACGCCGAGGCCCATCTGCATGGCCAGCGCGCCGTTGCCGCGTTCGTTGACGAGGCGCTGCAGGCCGACCACGCCGCCCGCGCCCGGCAGGTTGAACACCTGCACGTCGGAGGCGATCCCGGTGTCACTCAGGACCTTGGCCACGGTGCGGGCGGTGGTGTCGTATCCCCCGCCGGGAATGTTGGGCACCATGATCCGCAGCTCCGGCCGGGACGGCGCGCCCGCCCCCGGCCACGGGCCGCAGGCGGCCGCGGCCGCCGGCGTCAGCGCCGCCACGACGGCGAGAAGGGCGCGCACGAGAGCCGCCGCAGTGCCCATCACACCCCTCTCTTCCGCCCGCGGCCCCGCGGGCGCGATGATTGTGCGGCTCGGCACCTGAACCGCCCGGACCGTGAAGAGACTGAAGGTTGGGTTCATTGTGGTCGCCCCGTTCCGCCGCCATAGCCTCGCGGGCGAGATGCTGGTGCTCCAGCTCGCCATCATCGTGGTGGTGCTGCTGGCGGTCGCCGCGGTCTCGCTGGCCCAGTCCGAGGCCACCTTCAACCGGGTGGAGGGACGCCGGGTCGTCGCGCTGGCCGAGCAGCTGGCCGCCAATCCGCTGGTGCGCAGCCGCCTGGAGCGGCCCGGCCCGCAGGAGTCCCTCGCCCCGCTCGTCCAGGCCACCCGGACCCAGGCGCGCGTCTCCTCGGTCACCGTGGCGGACGCGCACGGGCGGATCGTCAGCGCGACCGACCCCACGTTGATCGGCAGCCGCATGCCGCTGGGGGCGGGCGCCGCCGAGGGCCGGGGCTGGTCCGGCGAGCTGACCCTGGGCGGCACCCGCGAGCTGGTCGCGCAGGTGCCGGTGCTCGGCGAGTCGGGGGACGCCCTGGGCCGCCAGCTGGGCGTGGTCATGATCGGCGAGGCGTCCCCGACGGTGTGGCAGCGGCTCGGCGGCGCGTCCTCGTACCTGCTGGTCTACCTCGGCATCGCCAGCGGCCTGGGGCTGGCCGGGTCCTGGCTGTTGGCACGGCGGGTCAAGCGGCAGACCCTCGGCCTGGAACCGCGGGAGATCACCGGGCTGGCCGAGTACCGCGAGGCGATCCTGTACGGGATCGCCGAGGGCGTGGTCGCCCTCGACCCGCAGCACCGGATCACCCTGGTGAACGAGGTGGGCCGGCGGCTGCTCGACCTGCCCGCCGACTGCGTCGGCCAGAGCCTGGCGGACCTGGGCATCGACGGACGCCTCCGGGACGTGCTCACCGGCGTCCCGGACGAGGCGGGGGAGCGGCGCGACGAGGTGGTCATCCGCCGGGGCAGGGTGCTGGTGATGAACCGGATGACCGTGGAGAAGGACGGCCGTGTGCTCGGCTCGGTCACCACCCTGCGCGACCGCACCGAGCTGGCCCGCCTGGAACGCGAGCTCGGCTCGTTCCGCAGCTCCTCGGAGCTGCTGCGCGCCCAGGCCCACGAGTTCGCCAACCAGCTGCACACCATCTCCGGGCTCATCCAGATCGGGGAGCAGGACGAGGTGGTGCGCTACATCCAGGCGCTCAAGCAGCACCGCCAGGACCTGGACGTCACGCTCAGCCGACGAGTGCGGGACGGCGCCGTGGCCGCCCTGCTGATGGCCAAGTCGTCCCAGGCCGCCGAACGCCACGTCGCGCTGCGCATCTCCGAGCGCACCGCCCTGGACCGGCTGGCCGCCGAGGACGCCGCGGACGTGGCGACCGTGGTCGGCAACCTCGTGGACAACGCCGTGGACGCCGCCGCGTCCGCCGCCGACCCGGCTTCGGGGACCGCGGACGGCGCCTGGGTGGAGGTGGAGTTGCGGCAGGATGCCTCCAGCGTGGAGATCGTGGTGCGCGACTCCGGTCCCGGGGTGGCGCCCGAGCTGGCCCAGGAGGTGTTCTCTCACGGGTTCACGACCAAGGCCGCGCAGGGCGGCGAGCGCGGCATCGGCCTGGCCCTCACCCGCCTGGTGTGCGAGCGGCACGGCGGTGAGATCTCGGTGGCCAACACGCCCGACGGCGCCGTGTTCACCGCCCGCATGACCGTCCGCGCCCTGGCCGACGAGACGACGGAAGGAGCCCGCCGATGAGCGAGCCGACCGAGCCGGCCGAGCCGGCCGCCCCGGCCGACCGGACCGGCGCGACCCAGCGGCCCCAGGCGAGCGACCGGATCGACGTCCTGGTCGTCGAGGACGACTTCATGGTGGCCCGGGTGCACCGCGCGTTCGTCGAGCGCGTCCCGTCCTTCCGGGTGGCGGGCGCGGCCGGCACCGGCGGGCAGGCGATCGAGGCGGTCGACCGGCTGCGCCCCGACCTGGTGCTGCTCGACCTGTACCTGCCGGACATGTTCGGCCTGGACGTCATCCCCCGGCTGCGCGCGGCCGGGCACGACTGCGACGTGATGGTGATCAGCGCCGCGCGGGAGGCGGAGGCGCTGCGCGGCGCCGTCCGCCACGGCGTCGTCGACTACCTGCTGAAGCCGTTCGAGTTCGAGGACCTGCGGTCCCGCCTGGAACGCTACGCCGACCGCCGCCGGCGGCTCCTGACGACGGTGGTGCGCGGGCAGGCGGACGTGGACCGGGTCCTGGCCGGCGCCGCCGCGCCCCCGCCGCGCGCCGCGCTGCCCAAAGGCATGAGCGTGGAGACCGCCGACCTGATCGAGCAGGCCCTGCGGGAGGCCGACGGCAGCCTGTCGGCCAGCGAGTGCGCCGCCCTGACCGGCGTCTCCCGGGTCAGCGCCCGCCGCTACCTGGAGCACTTCACCGCCGTCGGCCGCGCCGAGGTGTCCCTGCGGTACGGCGCCGCGGGCCGTCCCGAACGCCGCTACACCTGGCGCCTTTGACCCGCGCCTGCGACCTCGCGCCGTTGGCCTGGCGCTTTCGGCCTCGCCGCCGTCCAGGACGAGATCGACTCTGAACCGCGTGTCGTGGCGGGGCCGTACGGCTTGTCGTCAGGCCCCCGGGCCGGACGCGCGTGGTGATCGATGATGCGCGCGGCCTGTGGACGGTTCCGGTCGAGGAGGACGAGGTGCACGCAGACATGACGGTTCACGCCGCCGCCCCCCGGATCAGGTGATGGACGGGCGTTCGCGGCGGAACGGAGCGCCGTACCTCGCCGACGGCGGCGGACCGGGCGAGCGCCCGGCGTGGGCCGACCGCCACCGCACCGCCGACGAACCGTACGGCGGCTCCTGGGATCGGCGCCGGACCGCCATGCGTTCCGCGCCCGAGACGGGTCCCGAAGGCGCGTGGACGTCGCTGGGCGCTTCGGCGCGTCCGGCGGTGTCTCCGCGCGACCGGGGCGCGGCCGCGCGCACCGAGCCGCTGTCCGCGCGCAACCAGCCGGTGCTCACGCAGAACCTGACGATGCCGCTGACGGCCGACGACCCCTTGGCCGTGGCGCCCGCTGCGGACCGTCGGCCCCGTCCGCCTCAGGGGACGGTCGGCACGGTCCCCCGCTACTCCCGCGACGAGCGGCGGAGGGCGGCACGCGCCGCGGCGGCCCCGCCGCGCCGGGCCCGCCCCGTGCTCGAGGACCCCCCGGGTCCGCGGGTCGCGGGCGACCGGCTGCTGGTGATCCTGCTGTTCTGGGCGCTGCTGGCCACCAGCGCCGGCCTGTGGGTGTTCGCCACCCCCGCCGTCTACCTCACCACCCCGGCCGAGATCATCACCGGGGTCGGGCGCGTCACCGGCCTGATCGGCGGATACCTGCTGATGGTGCAGGTCCTGATGATGAGCCGGGTGTCGTGGATGGAGACCTGGGTGGGCGGCCACGACCTGATGCGCTGGCACCGCCGCCTGGGCGCCTGGACGCTGGTGATGGTGCTGGCGCACGTCGGGTACACGATCGTGGGCTACGCGCTCACCGACCAGGTGTCCATCGCCGACCAGACGGCCATCCTGATCACCACCTACGAGGACATGGTCGGCGCGTTCGCCGCGGTCGGGGTCATGGTGGGGATCAGCGTGCTGGCGGTCCGGGGGCTGCGCCGCCGCCTGCCCTACGAGCTGTGGCACTGGCTGCACCTGGCCGCCTATGCCGTGCTGCTCCTCGGGTACGGGCACCAGCTCACCACCGGGTCCGAGCTGTCCCAGGACGGCTTCGCCCGCTGGTTCTGGACGGGCCTGTACGCGCTGGTGATCGCCTGCCTGTTCTGGGGGCGGGTGGTGGAACCGCTGTGGCTCAACCTGCGGCACCGGCTGCGCGTGGTGGACGTGATGCCCGAGTCGGACACGACGGTGTCCATCTACGTCGGCGGGCACGCCCTGGACAAGCTGGGCGCGCGTGCCGGGCAGTACTTCCGGTGGCGGTTCTTGACAGCGACGGGCTGGTGGCAGTCGCACCCGTTCTCGCTGTCGGCGGCGCCCAACGAGCACTGGCTGCGGCTGACCGTGAACGCGGTCGGCGGGTACACGGCCGGGCTGCGCCGGATGCGTCCGGGCACCAGGGTGCTCGTCCACGGGCCGTCGGGGACGTTCACCGCCGAGCACCGCACCCGGCACGGCGCCCTGCTCATCGCCGGCGGCAGCGGCATCGCCCCGATCCGGGCCCTGCTCGAGGAGCTGCCGAGCGACACCATCGTGATCTACCGGGCGACGTCGCCCGACGACATCGTCTTCAAGGACGAGCTGAACAGTCTGGCGCGGCGGCGCGGCTTCCAGCTGCGCTACGTGCTGGGCTCGCGGAACGAGCCGGAACCGCGGCGCCTGTTCACCCCCAAAGGGCTGCGGGAGCTGGTCCCGGACGTGCGCGACCGCGACGTGTACCTGTGCGGACCGGCCGGGATGGTCGAGTCCGCGATCGCCGTCCTGCGCCGTCTGCGGGTGCGCCGCCGGCAGATCCACCTCGACCCCTTCGAGTTCTGACCCCTGTTCGCCGTCTGATGTCCACCGTCTGACCTGTCATCGGGAGAATCGCGATGCGCCGAACCACCGCGGCCGTCTTCGGCACGCTGACCGGCACCGCCCTGCTGCTCGCCGCGAAATTCGGGGCGGACGCGGCCGCCCTGGGGAAGGGCGCGGCCGGCGCGGACCAGGCCGCCGCCCAGGCGGGCGGCGAGCTCGCCCCCGGCGCCGAAGCGCCCGCCGCCCCCGGGAGCGGCCGGTCCTCGACCGCCCCGGGACGCGGGGGCGCGGGAGGCGCCGGAAAGGGGGCGCGTCCCGGCGGCGGCGGCGCGGCGAACGGGCTGAAGGACGGCCTGTTCCGAGGCAAGGCCTCGGTCAACCCCTACGGCCCCATCCAGGTCACGATCAGGGTCGCCGGCGGGCGGATCACCGGGGTGGCCGCCACGCACGCCACGTCCCCGGCCAGGACCCTGCAGGTCAACCGACGTGCGATCCCCCTGCTGCGGCAGGAGACGCTGAAGGCGCAGAGCGCCCAGATCGACGCCGTGTCGGGCGCCACCTACACCAGCCGCTCGTTCGCCGCCTCGCTGCAGTCCGCGCTGGCGGCCGCGCGCGCCTGACCGCGGGAAGGGCACGCGAGCATGCACCACATCGAGCACGTCATGGGCACGGCGGTCAGCATCGAGATCGCCGACCTGCTTCCGCGCGCCACGCTGACCGGGCTGGTCGAGCAGACCTGCGCCTGGCTGCACGAGGTGGACCGGCGGTTCAGCACCTACCGCGACGACAGCGAGATCACCCGGCTCGACCGGGGCGAGCTGGCGCCGGAGGAGTGCTCCGCCGACACGCGCGCCGTGCTGGCGGCCTGCGAGGACCTCCGCCGCCGCACCGACGGGTACTTCGACGCGCGCGCGACCGGGCGGCTCGACCCGTCCGGCTACGTCAAGGGCTGGTCGGTCGAGGTCGCCTCACGCCGACTGGCCCGCGCCGGCGCGCTCAACCACTGCATCAACGCGGGCGGGGACGTGCGCAGCCGCGGCCGTCCCGAACCCGGCCGCGCCTGGCGCATCGGCATCCGCCACCCGTGGGAGCCGGACAAGCTGGCCTGGGTGGTCACCGGCACCGACCTGGCGGTCGCGACGTCCGGCACCTACGAACGCGGCCACCACGTGATCGACCCGCATTCGGGGGAACCCGCCCGCGACCTGTGCTCGGTCACCGTCACCGGCCCGGACCTGGCGATCGCCGACGCCTACGCCACCGCCGCGCTGGCCATGGGACGCGACGGCCTGCCGTGGCTCGCCGGGCTCGCCGCGTCCGGCTACGAGTCGGCCGCCGTCGCCGACGACGGGAGCGCCTACCGCTCCGACGGGCTGCCCGTGGCGCCCGTCGACGAGCCCGCCGAACCGGCGGCCGCGCGTCCCTGACGGCCCCCGGCCGACGTCCGCCCCGCCCGCTGCCGAGCACGGAAGGCCCCCTCCATGCACAAGTTCCTGCTGTTCCTCGTGACCGTGGCGCTGCTCGCCGGGCTCGGCGTCGGCGCCGCGATCAGCGTCACCGGGCAGCCCGCCCCGGCGGGCGGCTCCGGCGCGGTCGCCGAACGGCCCTGAGACGGTCACTCGGTGCAGGCGCGTGCGTCCGCTGCCGCGATCCGGTCGAGCAGCGCCCGCAGCGTCCGCACCTCCTCCTGGTCGAGGTCGGCGAACAGCTCCTTCTCGACGGCGAGCACGGCCTCGTCGACCTCGGCGACGAGCGCGACGCCGTCGGCGGAGATCTCCACGATGTGGCGGCGCCGGTCCCGCGGGTCGCGGCGGCGCGTGACCAGGCCGCGGTCCTCCAGAACGTTGAGCAGCGTCACCAGGACGCTGGGATCGACCCCGAGCTCCTCCAGCAGCGCGCGCTGGCTGAGACGTCCGCGCTCGGCCAGCAGCGACAGCACGTGCGCGTGACCGGGTTTGAGCCCTCGCGCGGCCAGCGCCTCGCGGATGGCCGTGTCGGCGATGCGGCCCGAGCGGGCCAGCGCCGCGCTGACACGATTCAGGATCACATCCCGGATTCTATCCACGCCCCTCAACGATGGAATATCGCCAATCGTTGATGATGTTCAACGGTCTGCCGGTTCCGATCACGTGCTTTCCGCGGTGGGGGTACGGACATGGGCGACTACGGTCTCGACGCGCCCCGGGCGTGCCGATCGCGGTGCGCAGCGGCGGCCACGGCATCAGCGGCCGCTCCACCAACGACGGCGGCATCGTCATCGACCTGTCCGCCCTCAACAGCGTGGACGTCGTCGACCGCGAACGGCGCCTGGTGCGCGTCGGCCCCGGGGCCCGCTGGGGCGAGGTCGCGCAGGCGCTGGCCCCGCACCGCCTGGCGATCAGCTCCGGCGACTACGGCGACGTCGGCGTCGGCGGGCTGGCCACCATCGGCGGACAAGGCTACGTCTTCCGCACCAACTTCCCGATCCCTCCGGCGGACTGACACCGCGCCGACCGCTTTGTCATGTGCGGCGGCATGGCATGACGGGCATCCGTCGTCGCTGCTGCACGCCACGCCCGATGGGCTCCCAGGAGACGTCGCGGCCGGTCGCGGTGGTCAGTGGAACGACACCGTCGGGCGCCGCGTCCTGCCGCCCTCCGGACGGGGCGGATCAGCGCTGAGGGCTGTCGAGGAGGGCGGCGAGACGCTTGGGAGCGACCAGGCGGTAGCTGTCTTCGACGAGTTCGGCGATCTCGTCCCAGTCCTGGTCGACGTCCAGGCGGGCGCCCACCCATCCCTTGTGGCCCACGTACGGCGGGACGAAGAAGCGCTCCGGGGCCTCCGCGACCAGGGCCTCCTGCACGCCCGGAGCGCCCTTGAACGTGATCGTCCGCCCGTCCTCGCTGGTCATCACGAACAGCTTCCCCCGCACCCGGTACGCGGGGGCCGTGTGGCCGCCGAACGGCTTCTCCACCGCCTCCGGCAGCGACAGGCAGATCTCGCGCAGCCGTGCCGCGGCGTCCGTGTCTTCCATGCCGTGCGTCCCTTCCACCCGAACGTGGCCGACCAGCCTAAACGCGCCCACCGACACTCCTGACAGGTACAGACTGCCCGGCGCCCGCCGGATAGAGGTCGTCACCGGCCTTCTCTTCGTCCGAGCTTGCTCATCGGCCCCCTGGACCGCATCGCGCCCGTGGCCGGGCGACCGGCGGTAGAACCCAAGCCGCGCCGGGGAAGCCCTCATCAGGACGCCGCCTCCCAGGCGCACAGCACCTCACGATGCAGCCCGCGGTGTGCGGAGGTCCCGGACCCTGGGGTCTTTCGTCCCTGGGCTGGCGAACCGCCCACGAGTGCAATGAGTTGAGAAGGCAACCAGTCCGGGGGGCGTCATGAGCAGGGGCTCGTATGTGCTCGTCGGTTACGACGGGACCGTGCACAGCGCACACGCCGTGGAATGGGCGGCGACGGAGGCCCGGCTGCGGCGGCTCCCGCTGAAGGTCGTGCACTCCTGGCGCTGGCCTTACCCCATCAGCCACATCGACCACGAGGGCGCGGCGATCGTCAGGCGCATGGGCGAGCACGTCCTCGACCACGGCGTCTCGCTGGCCGAGCGCGTCGCGCCGGGGACGAGGATCCAGCGGCGGCTCAAGGACGGACCCGCGTACGTGGCGCTGATGGCGGAGGGCGACGACGCCGAACTGATCGTCATCGGCTCGCACGGGCAGGCCGATCTGCCGGTCGCCTCGACGGCGCTGCAGCTGCCGTCCCGGGCGCGCAGCCCCGTCCTGGTCGTGCGCCGGCCGGTCGCCGGGCACCGGCGGGTGGTCGTCGGGGTCGACGGCTCGGCGGGCTCCGACGCGGCGTTGGACTTCGCGTTCGAGCAGGCGGCCCTGCGCGGGTGGAGCCTGCTTGCGGTGTACGGGTGCTGGGAGCCGGGCGCGGTGCCGCGCGAGGAGCTGGACCTGTTCCACGACGACGAGAAGCTCAAGCGGGTCTGCGGCGCCCGGCTGGAACGCGCCGTGGCCCCCTTCCGGGTGCGGTATCCGCAGGTGGACGCGTGGACGTCGCTGGTGCTGGACCCGCCCCGCGAGGCCCTGTTCGACGCGGCGGACCACGCCGACCTGGTCGTGGTCGGCAAACGCGGCCACGGCACCGTGGATCCGCTGCTCCTCGGGGCGACCAGCACGGCGATGCTCCAGCACGCGCCCTGCTCGGTCGCCGTCGTCCAGCCCGTTCTCGAGGAGGGCGGCAAGGAATGACCGGCGAAGGCGAGGCGGAGGACAAGCGCTCCGAGCGCACAGGGCGACGCGCTGCGCCGTTCAGCTGGAGTGTCCCGCTGGCGTTCGGCGGCGAGCGAATCCGGCGCCGCGGAGTTCAGCGTGCGTTCGTCCGTTCGCCGAACCCCCTGACAGGGAAGCCGCTCTCGCACCGGTCACAGGCGAGGCCAGAGGACGCGCCTCTACGCCTTGAAGGGGATGGGGGCGAAGTCGAAACCCGGGTGCGCTTCAACGCTCGTCGAAATCAGCGACGACGACAGCCCTCGCGACATCGCCAAGGAGGGCACGAAACGGGAGCAGTTGTCCTGTCCATGGCGCCTGCCAGCGAGGCACGCGAGGAGCTGCTGCGGCGCGCCCGCGCAGAAGAAGCCATGGCCGGCGAGCACATGGCGCGTTCTCGACCTGCGCGACCTCATGGCGATCAGCCCGGGCATCGCGCGTTGGGACGAGGCGGTGTCCCGCTGCCTGGGCTACCGCCTCTGCGCGACGTACCTCCGCACCGAACCGACCGGCGAGCACGCCAAGTGCTGGCAGCTGCGGGACGTCTACCCCGAAGTGCATGGGGGCGGCGCCCGCTGTTCCCCAAGCGCCATCGACTTGGCCGGGAAAGCCGCGGTCCCGCGGGTCGGGCGCTGCGAGCGTGCTTCAGGAAAGGAGGCGTGCCATGGCCACGGTGAGCATTGAGCAGCTGGCGGGGCACGACGTCTTCGCCGGGATGGACGCCGCCGATCTGGGCAGGCTCGCGTCCGCGGCGCGTCCGGTCGACTTCCCCGCCGGCCGGCGGCTGTTCGACGAGGGCGGCACGGCCGACCGGTTCTGGATCATCCAGGACGGGGCCGTCGCCCTGGACCTGCATCTGCCGGACCGGGGCACGCTGATCGTCGAGACGCTGGGCACCGGTGAGATCGTCGGCTGGTCCTGGCTGTTCCCGCCCTACCGGTGGCGGTTCGGGGCGGTGGCGACCCGGCCTGTGCGGGCCCTCGAGTTCGACGCCCGGCTGGTGCGTTTCCTGTGGGCGCTCGACCCGCGGCTGGCGCAACAGCTGACGCGGCGGTTCGCCGAAGTGGTCGTGGAACGCCTGCAAGCCACCCGGATGCGCCTGCTGGACCTGTACGGGGACGCGACGCGCACTCTGTCTGACAAGACGCGCACTCTGTCTGACAACTCGCGAACACCGCCCGGCGGCTAGGTCACCACGGCTGATGCGGCGGCACTACCGCCACCGTGCAGGCCGCACGCTGGAGCAGGTACTGGGGAACAGGGCCGAGGAGCGCCTGCGGCGTGGACCCGATGCCGCGGTTGCCCACGACCAGGAGCCCCGCGTCCTCGGAGGCCTTGGTCAGGGCGTGTCGAGGCGTGTCCACGACGAACTCGGCGTCGACCGCCACCTCGGGATATTCGGCGCGCCACGGCTTGACGGCCTGCTCGAACTTGTTGATCGCCTCGCGCCGGATCTTCTCGGCGTCGATGAAGGGCGCGCGGTCCGGGCTGGGAAGGGCGGCCGGGTCCCACCAACCGCAGAGGGCGCAGAGCGGGGCGCCGCGGAGCTCGGCCTCGTGAAAGGCGAAACCCAGGGCGGCCCGTCCGGCCGGGGACCCGTCCACGCCGACCACGATGCGCGCGTCCGGGCGATCCCCGGCGGGCGCCCGCCGCACGACGATGGCCGGGCGGTCGGCGTGGGCGGCGACCTGCACCGCGGTGGAGCCCACGGTGAGGCCTTCGAAGCCGCCCTGCCCCCGTGCTCCGAGCACGATCAACGTCGCGTCGCGGGACGCTTGCAGCAGCACGGCCGAAGCCGACCCCCGCTCCAGGATCCGGCGCACCTCCAATCGCGTGGCGAGCGCCCGGGCCTTGCGCACCCCCGCTTCGGCGACGATGGCATGCGCCTTGCGCACGCCCTCGTCGGCGACGATCGCCCCCGCGCCGTGGAGGATGTCAAGGGCGTCCTCGTCGGGCATGGAGAACGGATACGGCCACTGCCATGCGTGGCAGACGATGAGAGGGAGATCGCGCAGCTGA
This sequence comes from Actinomadura viridilutea, assembly GCA_003001795.1. Classification (GTDB taxonomy): domain Bacteria; phylum Actinomycetota; class Actinomycetes; order Streptosporangiales; family Streptosporangiaceae; genus Spirillospora; species Spirillospora viridilutea. The sequence continues at coordinate 43,187 of PVNI01000024.1, forward strand.
GCCTCCTGCACGGCCCAGTGCAGCGCCTGATCCGCGGCCACCGACCCGTCATAACCGACCAGGACGGGGCATCCGTCGCCGTTGCCGCTCATCGGCCGCCTCCCTTCGCGACGGGGATGCGTCCAGCTCACCAAAGCGCCGAACGCGCCGGACAGGGACGGCGGTCCCTCAGGCGAGGGACCTTCGGACCACCGCGCCGAACCACAGACCACGGCTGGAGCAGGAGACACACCCCGCCGCAGGCCTCGCCCACGCCGTAGACGGTGATGATCCGCCCGCTGCGCAGGCGGACCTCGGCGAGCAGGGCGGCAACGACCTCCACGCCAGACCGACCCCGGCGTCCAGCAGGCGCCGTAGCTGCGTAGTGACCGGCGCGGTGCGGGGGCCGTCCGCAGGCTAGGGCGGTGCCGAAGGCCGCCCTGTCGATGCGCGGCAGGAAGGGCCGGTTCGGCTCCTGCGGGCGGGCATCGCACCGGAGTCCGGACGCCGGACTCGCGGGCCGCCGGGGGCGTCCCTGGTCTGGTCCAACCGCCTGCCCTACCGGCGCCCGCCGGGACGCCCGGCTCGCCGACGGGCCCACTGGTACGGTCAGCCCACGTGGGGGAGCGCGGTTGCCCGACGCAATACGCCACGGTCGTCACACTTGCGCCGAGGCGTGGTCGACCAAGTCGGGCTGTTGACAGCGCAACGGCATCCGTTGCCGGTCTGCAGCGAGGGGCGAAGTCGGCATCGCCGACGGGGGAGGGACGCTAAGCAGCCCACGCCTCCAGGGCCAACAGATCGCGCATCGACACCATGCCGACGCAGCGTCCGCCCTCGTACACCGGTAGATGCCGGATGCCCTCCTCCAGCATGCGGCGCGCGACGTCGAGGGAGTCCTCTTCCAGGGCGGCGGTCCTGATCTGCGTTGAGGCGTAGTCCGCGGCCCTCTGGGAAGTCGGGTCGGCTGATGCGGCCAGAGCGGTGACCAGGTCGCGCTCGGTGATGATTCCGACGAGGCGTTCACCGTCGAGCACGGCCAGCGCGCCGACCTTGTGCTCCACCATCTGCCGCGCCACGTCGGCCAGCGGCTCGGTCGTCTGGCAACTGAAGACCATCGGCCGGTACACGTTCCTGATGAGCATGGTCCCTCCCCGCTGGGTAGATCGCTTTCCCGGCCGGACGGGCACGCCTGACTGCCAGGTGCTCTCCGGCGGCCGCCCACGGGTGAGGCTGGCGTGCGGCACCACCTGCGACCGCACGCCCCAGGCAGCAGGACCGCCCTGCATCACCCCCGTGAGAAACCATCGTGGTGGCGGGCGGAGGCGACCACCCAGAGGCGAAGGTCCCGACTTGTCGCCATCAGCGGACACGGGCTTGCGCAGATTTTGAAACGACGGTTGCTGTCCGAACAGGCGACCGTTCCGTGTGTTCAACCTGGAATTCGCCAAAGGAGACGGGAGCGCGCCCCGCGTGACCGGCGACCGCGCGAGGCCGGCGCCGCCAAAGCGTCTGTGCTGCGGTGCACGGTGCTGGAGCGACCTGCGGAGCCGAAGGGGGTTCGGCGGGAATGATCTTCAGACTAGGATGATCGCGAAGATTGCACGGTGTGGCCCGTGATCGTCAGTGAGCACGGCCGGTGAGGAGCGACGGTGGCGGACGAGCGGCCTCGGTCGAGGGGCTTCGACCCGAATGTGCCGAACATTGCCCGCATGTACGACTACTACCTCGGTGGCAAGGACCACTATGAGGCCGACCGGGTGCGGGCGGAGGAGGCGAAGGCCGCCGACCCCACACTGCTGTCCACGATCAGGGCGAACCGGGCCTTCCTCGGACGCGCGGTGCGCTACCTGGCCGAGCAGGGGATCGACCAGTTCCTGGACATCGGCACCGGCCTGCCCACGCAGCAGAACGTGCACCAGATCGCGCACTCGGTGAATCCGGACGCCCGCGTCGTCTACGTGGACTACGACGAGCAGGTCGTCGCGCACGCCCGGGCGCTGCTCGCCCGGTCGGAGAACGTCCGGATCGTCCAGGCCGACCTGCGCCGCCCCCGGGAGATCCTCGACCACCCGGACACCAGGGCGCTGCTGGACCTCTCCAAGCCGGTGGGGCTGCTGCTGGTGGCGACGCTGCACTTCATCCCGGACGAGGACGATCCGCCCGCCATCATGGCCGAGCTGCGCGACGCGCTGGCCCCGGGCAGCCACCTGGCGCTGACGCACGCCTCCGCCGACGGCATCCCCGACGTGGTCGCGAAGGTCGTCGAGGTCTACAAGAAGACGTCCGCGCCCGGCACGCCGCGCACCCGCGAGCAGGTGATGGAGCTGTTCGGCGACTTCGAGCTGCTCGACCCCGGGCTGGTGTGGGCGCCGCTGTGGCGCCCCGAGGAGCCGGTGAGCCTTGAGGAGGCCGTGCGGATCTGGTTCTACGCCGGTGTCGGCCGCAAGCCCTGAAATGTTGGCGGACCGCTCCCGATAGTTGATCGTTGGGGGAAAGTGACCGACGGGGAGGACGAGATGGGAGCGACGACGGTCGGATCGGCGCTGGCGGACGCGGCGGCCCGCGGCGGGGTGTTCCTGCGCGACGGCGACGACGCCGTCACGTTCGAGGAGTTCGACGGGCTGGTCGACAGGGTCGCGGCGGGACTGCTGGCGCGCGGGATCCGGCGCGGCGACCGGATCGGACTGCTGGGCCTGAACACGCCGCAGTGGCTGGCCGCGTTCTTCGGCGCCGCGCGGATCGGCGCCGTCATCGTCCCGCTCAACGTCCGGTACCGGGAGCGGGAGCTGTCCTACATGCTGGGGCAGAGCGGCGCCCGCATGGTGATCTGCCTGGACGCCACGCCCGACTTCGACTTCGCGGCGTTCCTGGACGGCTTCCGCTCGCAGCTGCCCGGGGTGCGCGACTACGTGTTCTTCGGGAAGGGCTTCGCGGGCAGCACCGCGTTCGACGAGCTGGCCGCGACGCCGCCCGACGCGGCGCTGTCGGCGGCCCGCGACGAGGTCGCCCCGGACGACCCGCTGCTGATCCTCTACACCTCCGGCACGACCGGACGCCCCAAGGGCGCGGTGATCACCCATCGCAGCATCCTGGCCTCGGCGTCGGCCCAGGCCGAGCACCTCGGGTTGGGCGCCGGCGACGTGCAGCTCGGGCACCTGCCGTTCAACCACGTCGGCGGCATCACCTGCACCGTCATGACCGCGCTGGTCAGCGGCGGGTCGGTCGCGCTGGTGCCCGCGTTCGGCCCGGACGCGTCGCTGCGCGCGCTGGAACGCCACCGCGTGACCGTCCTGGCGGCGGTGCCGACGATGTACGTGCTGATGCTCGGCCACGGCGACTTCGCCGACCGCGACGTGTCGTCGGTGCGCGTCTGCATCGCGGGCGGGTCCAACCTGGAACCGGCGCTGGCCGACCGGATCCGCCGCGGCTTCCCGAAGGCGTCGCTGTGCGGACTGTACGGGCTGTCGGAGTCGTCGGGCGCCTGCGTGCTGTCGCGCAGGGACGACACCCCCGAGACGGTGACCCGCACCCTCGGCGTGCCGATCGGCGACTTCGAGGCGCGGGTGGTCGGCCGGGACGGTGCCGTCCTGCCGCCCGGCGAGGCCGGCGAGCTGCAGATCCGCGGCGGCTGCGTGGCCGCCGGGTACTGGGAGATGCCGGAGGAGACCGCCGAGGCGTTCCTGCCGGACGGCTGGCTGGCCACCGGCGACATGGTGGAGATGGAGCCGTCCGGGCACCTGGTGCTGCGCGGCCGGAAGAAGGAGATGTACATCCAGGGCGGCTTCAACGTCTACCCCGTGGAGATCGAGAACGTCCTGACCGCGCACCCGAAGGTCGCGATGGCCGCCGGGATCGGCGTCCCCGACGACGTCCTCGGCGAGGTCGGCCGCTTCTACGTCGTGCCGCGGCCCGACGTCGAGCCGCCCACCGCCGAAGAACTCACCGAGTACTGCCGGGAGCGGCTCGCGGACTACAAGGTGCCCCGCCAGTTCGTGATCACCACCGACGTCCCGCTGACCCCCGTCGGAAAGATCCACAAGGCTCTCCTCAAGGAGCGCTACCTGGCCGATTCGTAGCCCGCGTCGTCGAGAGCTCCTCGCCGTCTGAGCACGTCGACGACCTGGGAGTGCTGTTCGGACATGCTGGTGACGCGGCCGGCTGCGGCATGGCCCACGATGCCGATGTGGGATCGGTGGTAGCCGTCACCGGTCGAGCCAGTCGCAGAAGGCGGCCTGCCGTTCGGCTGCTTGTGAGACGGACTGGTCGTAGGCCCATTCCCAGCTTGGCGCATGTGGTGCGCCGGATGGTCGTGGGTAGGCCAGGCGTTCGGTAAGGACGCGTCGAGGTGGTCATCGGCGCCCTTTGGCCAGCCGGTTGCGGATCCGGTCGGCGCGTTCTGGGATGGTGGCGCCGATACCACGGCGGTGCGGTCAGGCGCGGATGGCGCGGGGTGCAGCCCTTGTCCGCGACCAGGTGGCCGGGCGGCACGCGGTAACGTCGCTGGCGGTCACCACCACCCCAGCGGGCGTCCTCTGCCGTCGCGGGCCAGGCGGATCTCGCTGGTCGATCCTCCCCGCGATCGGCCGTGCGCCGGACGCTCTCTTTCGGGCGTCGGCGGCGTGCTGGTGGGCGCGCACGATGGTGGAGTCCAGTGACAGCCAACCAGTTGATGGCGGCGCGTCAACGGGCCGTGTCAGTGCTCGCCCTCTCAGCGGGACGCGTCAGTAGGAGACGAGAAAAGGCGTCAGGGCTTGCGGGCGACGCCCCCGAGGACCCCCTCGTCGGAGGGCGTCTCGAACGGGCTCGGGTCGGGGCGCCATTCGTTGATGGGGACGACGCCGGGCTCGACCAGCTCCAACCCGTCGAAGAGCCGTTCGATCTGCTCGGGGCGCCGCAGGTGGTACGGCGCGGCACCCCCCTCGTTGTAGCGGCGTGTGGCCTCCACGTTCGCCGGATTGGTGTCGGTGCTGTCGTTGAGCGCCAGGTAGCTGCCGGACGGCAGGGCGTCCATCAGGCCCCGGATGATCGACCGCGCCTCCTCGTCGTCGCCCTCGTTGCTGACGTGGCCGAGGATCTGCATCAAGATCAGCGCGATCGGCTTGTCGAAGTCCAGCGTCTTGGCGGCCTCGCGCATGATGGTGTCGGGGTCGTGCAGGTCCGCCTCGATGTAGCTGGTGGCGCCCTCCGGGCTGCTGGTCAGCAGCGCGTTGGCGTGGACCAGCACGAGCGGGTCGTTGTCGACGTAGACGATCCGCGACTCGGGGGCCACCCGCTGGGCGATCTCGTGCGTGTTGTCGACGGTGGGCAGGCCGGTGCCGATGTCCAGAAACTGCCGGATCCCCGCCTCGCCCGCCAGGAAGCGCACCGCGCGGCCGAGGAAATACCGCGACGCGCGGGCCAGATCGGTGATGCCGGGGTAGATCCGGCGGAACGCCTCGCCCGCCTCCCGGTCGACCGGGTAGTTGTCCTTCCCGCCCAGCCAGTAGTTCCAGATCCGCGCCGAATGCGGCACAGTCGTGTCGATCTTGGGGTGCCCGGTGCCCGGTCCTTCGGGGGCGGGCGTGTCGTTGTCGGTCACGGAACACCCTCCTCGAGGGAAAGCCGGGCATCTCTGACCGATTATGGCTTACCGGGCACGCAGGCGTCCTGTTCTGGCCACATCAGGCGACGAGACGGCCGCCGATCCGAGCGCGGCCGCGCCCGGCTGCCTGTGCGCGAGCCCAGGGCGAGCGGCCCGGCCGCGCCGGACGCCGGCGTGGTCAGACCCGGCCCGCATGCCCCACCGCTGCGGGCGTCGGCGGGGTCCAGGCCCAGGCGCGGGTACGGGTCTCCTTGCTGACGACGTCCAGCGGACGGTACGCGGCGGGGTCGACGAGACCGCCGGTGTCGGTGGCGTCGGTGTACAGGCGGTCCGAGACGATCATCGCGAGGGCGCCCGCGGCGGCGTCGGCGAACTCCTTGAACGCCGGCGCCTCCAGCAGTCGGAACAGGTGGACGAGCGCGGGGCCCGCGACGCCGTGGGCGTCGGGGTGGACCTGGCCGATGTGCACGGCCAGGCGCAGCCTCAGCCGCGTGGCGGGGCCCGCCAGCCGGTTGTGGCGGCGCAGCACGGCGGTCAGATGGTGCGCGAAGGGGTCCAGCAGGCGGTCGGCGGCCACGCTGGGCGGGGCGATGAACAGCGCCCCGTCCCCGCGGTCCTCGTGATAGCACGAGCCCCACGGCACGCCGGTGATCCGGCACGCCTGGTCGATCAGCGCGTACATCGCGCGGCGCAGATAGAGGTGGGTCTGGGGGTCGCGACGAGTGCCGAACCCGCAGATGTCGAGGGCGGCCAGCGTCGTGGTCGGGGACGGGGCGGCCAGCCAGGCGGGGTGAGCGGTCATGCCGAGGTCTCCGGGAACGGGGCGGTGCGGTCGGCGGGCGGGACGTCCTCGTCGGGCTCGCTCCAGAACTCGATGAGCTCGTCCTCGGTCATCTCCTGCAGGGGACGGGTCGGCGCGGGCCGGGCGGTGCGCAGCTCCCACATGGCGATCAGCAAGAGGAGCAGCTGGTCGTCCTCGGTGAACTGCGCGGTCCTGGCGGTGGCGGCGGGCACGGCCTGCGGGCTGAAGCGCACCCGGTGGCGGCGGCCGGTGAAGCGGCAGCCGCGGGGGAAGGGGGCCGGTCGGCGGAAGGACATGGCGGACTGGTCCTTGCTGGTCGGTGGACGGACGCCGACAAGTAGGCCAGATTGCGGCCGCCCGCGAAGCGCTCTCTGGCCGATCGGAAGCGAACGGAACAGTTCACCGCACCGTGACCCCGCCGAAAGCGGACAAATGGCGATACCTGTCGTATGTGCGGGTGAATTCACTTTGGTTACTGGGCGGTTTGTGTCGTATGACGCACAAGTTTGCTCCGCGTCGTTCCGTTGTGATCCGCTTTGTTCCTCCGCGTCGGTGACCTGCCGTCTTAGCGACGTAACGGAACAATCTGGAGCGATGGGGATATGGGTGTTGAACCATCCGGAACGGGCGCCAAGTGAGACCATTCAGTCCACCATTAACGATCAAGTAAAATGATCATGTAAGGGTCGGTGCGATGACGACCGTTCATTCCGATGACAACGCCGTCGATCGGCTCATCCGGGACCTCGCCCGGTTCAGGCACGCGTGCGGCTCGCCCGCCTACCGTGAGCTGGAAAGGCTGGCGCAGGAGGTCCTGCGGCGCCACAAGAGGCGGATGCCGCTGCTGCTGCCGCTGTCGCTCACGGCGATCAGCGACGTGTTCAACCGCAAACGCCTCGGGCCGCCGCGCTGGGGATGGGTGGCCACCCTGGTGCTGACCTGCCTGCACTACGCCGAGCAGACGGGCGTGCGCCCCGACTACCCGGGCCCGACCGACCTGCGGGAATGGCACGTCCGCTATCAGGCGATGCGCGCCGAGCTGGACCGCCTGCCGCCGGAGGAGGCCGGTGAGGAGGCCGCGCCCGCGCCGCGGGCGGCCGAGGCGCAGATCGCCCAGAAGGTGCCGGTCGACGCCGTGCCGGCCGCCGGCGGGGGCGTCCCTCCCGTCCCGCCCGCCCCGCCGGGCGGAACCGGGCGGCCCGCTCCGCAAGAACCGCAGGTGCTGCGCCCGGAAGACATGCGCGACGACAGGCTGCTCCAGAGCCTGGACGAGCTGCCCGCCATGCAGTCCATGTCGCACCAGCGGTACAACGAGCTGTTCGGCCGGCACGGCGTGGAACTGCTGACCGCCGCCGAGCGCGGCGACCCCGAGGCCAAGTGCAGGCTTGGCATCCTGCTGCTGTGCCGGGACCATCCCGCCGAGGCGGAGGCGTGGCTGGCGTCGGCGGCGGACGCGGGCGACGAGACCGCCCGGATCCTGGTCGCCGCCCGTCCAAGCCGGCGGCGTCAGCTCGCCGCCGAGATCGCCTACGACCTCACGCTTCCCGGCTACCGTCAAGATCGCGACGCCGACGCCGCCCGCCCGTCCCCGCGCGGCGCCGAGGTCTACTACTACGCCGCGGCGGTCGCGGGGCACTCGGGCGCCATGATCCGCCTCGGGCTGATCTACGAGGCCCGCGGCGACTATGTCAGCGCCCTCGCGGTCTTCACCGACGCGCTGCGGTTCGGCCACCCCGACGCCCGCGCCCACCTGGAGCGTCTCGACGAGCAGATCGGCCGGACGCCCTGAACCGGACCGCGGCGATCCGCCTTCGAGGCCCCGGCGCGATGGAGGGCCGCCCGCGGGAAACCACAAGGAACGAGCCGGCACGTGCGACGTCGGGGGCGCTGTGACCAGAATCGCCGAGAGAGACCTGCCCAGGGGGACGGCCCTGGTCACCATGGCGCTCGCGGCCTGCGCGGGCGCCGTGGATCTGCTGGCGTTCGCCGGCCTCGGCGGCGTGTTCGCCGGGGTCGTGACCGGCAATCTCGTCGTCGCCGGCGCGGGCATCGGCACCGGCGGCTTCGGCAAGATCGGCAGCGCCGTCCTGGCCACCGCCGGGTTCACCGCGGGCCTGGTCGCCTGGTCGCGCCTGTGGCGGCGCCGGCCTCGGGCGATCCTCGGGCAGCTCGCGGCCGAATTCGCGGTCCTGGCGGTCGTGGCGGGCGGCTGGCTGGCGGCGCGGGGACGGCCGGGGCCGGTCGCGGCGCAGCTTCTGCTCGTCCTGCTGGCCACGGCGATGGGCGGGCAGAGCATCACCGCGCTCAGGCTCCACTCGGTCACCACCTACATGACGGGGATGATCACGGGGGCGCTGCACGACCTGGTGACCGGGCGGTCCGCCGACCCCCTCGCCGCGCTGCGCCAGATCGCCGCCTTGGTGGCCGGCGCGATGCTCGCCTCGGCCGTGTTCGTGGTCGCCAGAGGGGCCGTCGCGCTCCTGCCGGCCGGCCTGGTCGCCGCGGCCATCGTCGTGCGCCTGCTGGGCGAACGCGCCGCCGCCCGGCGCCGGCGGACGGTCCGCTGACCGCCCGCCGTCGAGAGCCGGCCCGGTTGCGGCGTGCGCGGGCGCGGAACACTCCTCGACGAATGCAGTCGAATACCTGAACTATCGTTCATTCAACGCGCGCACTCTCCCCGCGCCCGGCCAAGAGGTGATCATGTGGGCACCCCCGCGGAACGCGACGGGAAGACCTGGACGTTCCTGACCAACCACGCCCGAGTCCTGATCCATATCGCCCGCAACCCGCAGGCCCGCATCCGCGACATCGCCGCCGCCGTCGGCATCACCGAACGGGCCACCCAGGTGATCCTCAACGACCTGGAAGAAGCCGACTACCTCACCCGCACCCGCGTCGGCCGCCGCAACACCTACACGATCAATCCGGACCGGCCGTTCCGCCACCCCGCCGAGCAGGACCAGCAGATCAACGCGCTCACCTCCCTGTTCACCCGTCACGACGAGGCGCGGTACGCACCGGTTGGGGACGAGCGCGCATCCCTCCGCGGCCCGGCCGCAGAACAGGCGCCGCCCAATGAGCACTGACCGCGCCCTGACCGTCCAGGTGTCCGAACAAGCCGGCTGCGCCCTGGTCGCGCCCGCCGGAACCATCGACTTCCGCACCCGCGCGCTGCTGAGCGACCGTCTCCGCCGGGCGATCGACGAGACCGGCCTCGCGGTGATCGTGGACATGAGCGCCGTCGAGCTCTGCGACTCCGGCGGCCTCGACGCCCTCGTCCGCGCCCACCGCCGCGCCGACGCCCGCGGCACCACCATGGTCATCGTCGGCCTGCCCCGCCACGTCGAGCGGCTGTTCTCCCTCGCCGGGCCGCGCCACGCCCTCTACCGCAAACCCGATCTCCGGACCGCCCTGCACTGGCTGGAGACCGGGGTGGGCGAACCCGCCGCCTCCTGACCGTCCGCGACAAGCGCCGCGACGCGGACGCGACCGGACCTCGGTCGGATGGGTAGCGACATGGGGGTTTTCCCCCGTCCCCCCGGCACGGTGCGCGCGACATGCTTCCTGTGTCCGAGATGCGCGGCTTCCAGCGTGCACCGAGGGGCTTCATCATGTGCGAGCATTGGCCACCGTGCCCACCGGCGACCGCGCCGGAGCACGGTTCGGCGCGTCTTGTGGCCTACCACCCGGAACAAGGGTGGGGGCTGCTCTGCAACGGCGTCGTGATCTTCGATGACGGCGGGGAGCTGCCGCCTGGGGATCGCCTCGTCTCCCTGTCCCGACTTCAGGCGGCCGCGCCGGTCGGTTGAGGCCACGCCACCCGGATTCCCGGGGTGCCGTCGCGCGGGTGCACCAGCTCGTCGTGGCTCATGCTCGAGATTCTGAGGAGACAACGTGAACCCGCTGAACCAGCAGGAACGAGGGCGGCGAACCGGTCTCGGCGAACCCGGGCCGGGCCGGGAGCGGTTCCCGCTCTGGGGGACGACGGCCACGGTGGCGGTCACCGAACCCCGCCGGCTCGGCGTCGCCCGCCACGCCGTGGACCGCGTCGTCGCCGACATCGGAGCGGCGTGCGACGCCTACCGCGGCGGGTCCGACCTGGCGCGGGTCCACGCGGCGGCCGGGCACCCGGTCCGGGTCGGCGCCACCTTCCACGCCCTGCTGTGGACGGCGCTGCACGCGGCCGAGGTGACCGGGGGAGGAGCCGATCCGCTGGTCCGGGCGCCCAAGGGCGCCTGGCGGTCGATCGTGATCGACGACCCCCCGGGGACGGTGCTGCTGCCGCCGGGGACGACCCTCGACCTGTGGCCCACGGCGAAGGTGTTCGCCGTCGACCGGGCCGCCGAGCTCGCCGCCGGGGAGGCGGGGTGCGGCGTGCTCGTCTCGCTCGACGGGAAGATCTCGGTGGCCGGGGCGCTCCCCGCCCGCGGCTGGCGGCTGCGGCTGACCGACGATCTCGACGACGCCCGCGGCGACGACGACCCGTTCGGCCAGGACATCGTGCTGCGGATGCAGTGCGGACTGGTCACCCGAGCGCTGACGGCCGCGGACCGCCCCGCGCTGAACGGGGGGACGGGCGTGACCTGGCTGATCGACCGCCTGGCGAGCAGATCGGCGCGCGGACCGTGGCGCACGATCTCGGTCGTGGCCGACAGCTGCGTGGACGCCGACACGGCGTGCATCGCCGCCGCGGCCCACGGACCCGAGGCCGCCGAGTGGCTGAAATCCCTCGGACTGGCCGCGCGAACCGTCCACGAGGACGGCTGGGCCCTGACGATCGGCGACTGGCCCGCGGTGTCGTCCTCATCATGACGTCGAGATCATGACGTCGAGCGCGGCGTCCCCGGCGTCGCGTCGTGCGCCCCCTCTGAACCCGTCACCCGGACGGGCCGCCGTTGCCGGACGCGCCGTCCCGCTCCCTCACCCAGGAAGCGATCCGAGCACGGGACCGGAACCCCAGCTTGTCCATGATGTGCTCGATGTGCCCCTCGACGGTGCGCTGAGCGATCACCAGCGTCGCCGCGATGTCCTTGTTGCTCAGCCCCTGGGCGACCAGCCCGGCGATCTCCGTCTCGCGGGGTGTCAGCGGCGACGCCTCCGCCGCGCCGGAGGCCGCGGCGGCCTCCGCGGGCCGCTCCTCCAGGGCGTAGGAGAGCGCCGCCTCGTGCGACAGGCGCGCCCCGTGCTGGAAGGCCGACGAGAACGCCGACGCGCCCAGCGCCTGGCGGGTACGGGCCTCGCACTCGTCGTGGAAGTGCACCAGGTGCCCGTAGCCGGACAGCGGAGCGCCGACCGACTTCCACACGTTCTGCACGGCGCCGAGCAGCCGGGCGGCCCGCGTGAACTGCTCCTCGCCTGCCGCGATCCAGGCGAGCACCTCCAGGTTCATGCCGATGCCCAACGCGTCGTCGAGGGAGCGGTTGAACCGCAGGCTCTCCTGCTCCATCGCGGCGGCGCGGCGGGCGTCGCCCTGGCGCCAGATCTCGATCCCCAGCGCCATCATGGCGTACGCCCGGTGCCAGCCTTCCCCGTACGTCTCGCACACGGCGATGCCCTCCTCGCCGAAGGCGATCGCGCGCGCCGAGTCGCCGAGGAAGGAGTAGGCGAGGGAGAGCCTGATGAGCGCCAGCGCCAGACCCACCGGATCCCCGGCGGCGCGATGCCGAGCCGCCGCCGCCTCGTACAGCGCGATGGCGGCGGTGACGTCCCGCCGCCACATGGCGATCATCCCGGCGTAGACGGCGACGTAGCCGAGCACCGACTCCAGGCCCAGCTCCTCCCCGATGGCCTCGCTCTCTTGCAGCATCGCCGTCGCCGCGTCGACGTCGGCCTGGATGATGGCGAGCCAGCTGTCGGCCCACAGCGCCCGCGCCCGCACCTCGGTGCGTCCGGTGTCCGCGGCCAGCCCGCGGTCCAGCCAGCGGCGCCCTTCCGCCAGGTAGGAGCTGGTGATCCAGTGGTAGAGCAGGTCGGCCGCCATGGCCAGGCCCGCCGCGGCCTCCCCGGGCCGGGTGAAACAGAATTCCAGGGCGGCCCGCAGGTTGGCGTGTTCCCGCTGCAGCCGGGTCAGCCACCTGACCTGGTCGGGGCCGAACAGGCGGTCGCGCGCCTCGGACGCCAGATTCCGGTAGTAGTCGCGGTGCCGCCGCAGGACCTGCTCGGCCTCCCCGGATGCGGCCAGGCGCTCGCGGCCGTACTGGCGGATGGTCTCCAGCAGCCGGTACCTGACCGCGGTCGGGTCCTCCTCGCAGACCAGGATGGACTTGTCCACCAGTCCGCTGATCAGGTCGGCGACCTCGTCGGCGGAGATGTCGCCGCCCGCGCAGACCGCCTCGGCCGCCTCCAGGTCCAGCCCGCCGCTGAAGACCGACACCCTGGCCCACAGCGTGCGCTCTTCGTCGTTGCACAACGTGTGGCTCCAGTCGATCAGCGCCCGCAGCGTCTGGTGCCGGGGCAGCGCGGCCGGCGACCCCGTGGTGAGCAGCCGGAACCGGTCGTCCAGCCGATCCAGCACCTGGTGCACCGACAGCGCCCGCAGCCGCACCGCGGCCAGCTCGATGCCCAGCGGCAGGCCGTCCAGCCGCCGGCAGATCGACTCCACCGCCGTCCGGTTCTCGTCGGTGACCGAGAACCGCGGCATCACCGCCCGGGCGCGTTCGGTGAACAGCTGCACCGCCTCCGACGCCGCCGCGTCCGTTCCCGGCTCCGACAGCGCCAGCGTCGGCACGGGGAAGGCCTGCTCGCCGGCGACCCCGAGCACATGGCGGCTGGTGGCCAGGATCCGCAGGTCCGGCGCCGCGAGCAGCAACGCCTCGGCCAGGACCGCGCACTCCTGCAGCAGGTGCTCGCAGTTGTCCAGGATCATCAGCGCCCGCTTGTCCGCCAGGTACTCGGTGAGGACGTCCATCGGCGGACGGGTCGACTGGTCGCGCAGCTCCAAGGTCTCGATGACCGTCGGGATCAGCAGTTCGGGCTTCTCCATGTCGGCCAGTTCCACCAGCCACACGCCGTCGGCGAAGGCGCGCTCCAGGGTCGCGCCCACGCGGACGGCCAGGCGGGTCTTGCCGACGCCCCCGGGGCCGGTGAGGGTGACCAGCCGTGACGCGGAGAGCATGCGCCGGACCTCGGCAACCTCATGCCGACGTCCAACGAAGCTCGTCAGCTCGGCTGGAAGCCTGCGCCTGCGCCGTCGTCTCGTCGACGCGCTCGATGTCGCAGCGGCCATTCATCGCCCCACGCCGATGGGATCACCATGCGCCCGGAATCGGCCCGGATACCTGCCACCCTATGCGGCTGCATTCTCACCTGCACGTGCACGAGCAGGCGTGACGCGGTGTTGGCGGGGCCTTCACCAACGATCGACGAATGAAAGTCCTCGGGGCCGGGCGAGAAGGCGTCGACGGCGGCGCGGTCGTCGCTCGCCATATGGGAGCGCTTCCCATTTTCGGAGGGTCCCATGGTCAGGCTGACGGCCCCGCTCGTGAGGTTGATCACGCTGCTGGCGCTGCTGACGGGGGCGGCGGCAGCGGCGGTGACGGGGGCGCCGCTGCCGTCCCGGGCGGACGCCCCGGTGCGGGTCATGCCGCTCGGTGATTCGATCACCGGGTCCCCCGGCTGCTGGCGGGCGCTGCTGTGGAACCGCCTCCAGGACTTCGGGCACACCGACGTCGACTTCGTGGGCACCCTCCCGCCGCAGGGCTGCTCGGTGCCCTACGACGGCGACAACGAGGGCCACGGCGGCGCGCTGGTGACCGACGTGGCCGACCGGAACCTGCTCCCGGGATGGCTGGCGGCCACGCGTCCCGACGTCGTGATGATGCCCTTCGGCACCAACGACGTCTGGAGCAACCGCCCCACCAGCGCGATCCTCGCCGCGTACACCACGCTGGCCGGCCAGATGCGGGCGAGCAACCCCGCGATGAAGGTCCTCGTCGCGCAGATCATCCCGATGAACCCGCCCGACTGCCCCGAGTGCGCCGGCCGCGTCATCGCCCTCAACCGGGTCATCCCCGACTGGGCCGCCGCCAACTTCACCGCCGAGTCCCCGATCATCGTCGTCGACCAGTGGACCGGCTTCGACACCTCGGCCGACACCTACGACGGCGTCCATCCCAACGACTCCGGCAACCAGAAGATCTCCGACCGCTGGTACCCGGCCCTGGTCACCGCTCTGGACGCCGCGACCCCGCCGTCGCAAAGCTGACCCTGACGGCTTCACGCTGCTGGCAGTGGTACACCCGTTGACCGCCTGCCAGGATCCGTGGCAGGCGGGCACGTTGCGCCATGGTGCCCTGGTGCGCGGTGACCGGCAGCGGCAGCGCCCGCTGCCCGTGCTCGGATGCCAGATGGATCGTGGTCGTCAGCCCACCGCGTGAACGCCCCAAAGCGTGATCAGCGGGTTCCTCGCCCACCGCACCCGGCGGATTCTTCTGTCGGTTCGACGCTTACGGGCGGCATCCTGATGCGCCAGGACGATCACACGGGTTGACGCTCACCGCCCACGTGATCACGCCTGCCGCATCCGCCCGTGCCTGCAGACCGGCGACGATCCGCGCCCGCAACCTCGCCCGCTGCCGTTGCGGTGGTGGTTGGCGCCGCCTGCGGCACACCCGAGGGCCCTGTGCCCGCCGCGTCCAGGGATGCGCATCGCTGACCCCGGCGGAGCCCGAAGGCACCCGGGCAGTATTTGGTCGACTCTTTGTTTCTGCCCCGTTTGGCTTTATATATTCCAAGCTGGGTAGGTCTTTGTGTGACGTATCTCTGAAAGGTGTGCGAGAGTGCACTGACCACTCCGTGATATTCGCTTTTCTGTGCGGTGATACCACTGTGTGGTGATTAGAAGTGAAATAGTGCGGTATCTATGGTGATGTCAGATTCGTTCACGCTGATCTGATCGGCGTACGGATCACCGGGCTGGGGGGACGCTCTGATGATCTCGGTTCTGATCGCCGTGTTGGTCCTCGCTGCGCTGGCGTTGGCGCCGTGGCTGTCCCAACTGGGCGGCGGCGTCGATGTCGAGCTGTGGGAACGCGGACGCAAGGCGTTGCGAGCGGTCATGACGGGCGAGGAAGAGGACGCCGAGGCCGACGCCGGGGACGGGAGGATAGAACCCACGGGCAACGTGCGGATCCTCCCCACGAAGAAGCAGGACGATCGAATCGAAGAAATCGAAGACGACGACGAAGACGTGATGATGGAGCCTCCGACCGCCCACACCGCCTGAGACGGTCGGTCGCAGCGGCCCCGGCGTGGAACCAGCCATTGTTCGTGCCGGGGCCGCTCACTGCGCGGGGCGCCCTGATCCCGCCGAAACGCCGCGCTGGGAAGAACCCGGGGTCACAGCAATGAGGACTGGCCGCCGTCGTAGACCAGCAAGCCGTCTTCTCTCTGTCGGGCCGCCGGGAAAGGGGTGTGGCCGGTCAGGTGCCCATCGTGCATGAGGTGGGCCACGGACACGTCCCGTACCATCACGAGGAAATCGGCGAGCAGGCGGCGGTGGCAACGCCACCAGACGCTCTCGCTGCACATCACCGCCGTCGCGCCGCCGGCGGCGTCCGCCTTGTCCGCCTCGGCCAGCAGATCATCGACGGCGGCCGAGAACTCCGCGGTGCGCATGTGCGCGGCGTAGCCGCGGAACATCTCTTCCCGCCAGGCCAGGTCCGGCGAGTCGCCAGGCGGACGCCGGAACCCGCCGAGGCGCTTGTCCCAGCGATAGGCGATGCCCTGCTCGGGCAGCCACCGCTCCAGCTCGCGCCGCGCCACGTGCGGGTTGCGTCGGCTGCCGGGGGCGATACGGATGTCCACGACCAGCCTGACGTTCGCGCCGTTCAGCAAGCGCGTGAGCAGATCGCGGTCCGCGGTGCCGTGCCCGAAGGTGATCAGTGCGCGTTGCGGGTGCATCCTTGCCTTTTACCCGACCCGTTACCCGACCCGGTGCGCCCACGCCCGCGGTTGGCGACGCGTGGCCCCGTGACGTGCGCGGGACGGATGTGCGATGGCAGGTGAGTGCGCCCGTGACGGGGGGCACCGCGACCAGGAGCCGTCCGAGGGGGTCACAGGAGCACAGCAGTGAATGTGCGTCCGAGGGAGACGAGGCAGGCATGAGCCTGTGGACTGCCGATATCCACGCCACCGTCACCCTCGCCGTCGACATTGGCCGATGGGCGGCCCGCCCGTGGCTCTCCAGCCGCGGATGGCGTGCGGTCGCCTGGTAGATCGCGGATTTGCCGGTGCCGGTCGGCGCTCCGCCTGTGCCTCGCGGCCTGGCCGGGTCCGGCTCCTATCACTGCCAGTGGGGCGTGATCCGCTGCTTCACGTCATACTTTTGCGGCAACGTCCTCTTCACCTCGTCGGCCGCCGGGCAGCCGCGGCCGCCCGCCCACCGGCCAGAGACCGCGTCCCGCGAGGGGACCGAGGGCGCGTGGGGCGGCGAGAAGCGGGACGCCAAGTGGCGACCAGGGCGGCGGCGAGCAGCAGTTCGGCGATGTCCCCGCCGTAGTACATGATCTCCGCGGCGCCGCGGACCTGTGCGATGGGCGCGCGCACGTCGACGAGGTATCCGCCGTACATCAGCTGTGCGATGACGGCGTGCGCGGCGATGGCCGCGCCGAGGACGACGAGCCGGGCCGGGACGCCGGGCCGCGAGGGCGCGGGATCGGGGCCGGCGATGACCCACGCGAACAGGCAGCCCGACAGCAGGAAGTGGGCGTGGACCAGCCGGTGCAGGACCGGGTCGGCAGCGGTGGCGTCGTACAGGGGCGTGAAGTACAGGACGGCCATGCCGCCGCCGGTCAGGGTCAGCGCGGTGACGGGGTGGGTCGGCGGCCGCAGCGCCCGGCTGCGCAGCACGCCGGTGAGCCGCCTCGCGTGCTTCACGGGCAGCGCCCGCAGCAGCACGGTGATCGGGGCGCCCATCACCAGCGCCACCGGGGCGTACATCCCGATCAGCAGATGCTGCAGCATGTGGCCGCGGAAGTCCCGGTGGGCGAACGCTGCGAGCGGAGGGAGCAGGGCCACGGCCAGCAGCACGCATCCGGTGAGAAAGCTCGCAGTACGCCGGCGCGGCAGCGGGCGCCGCCCCGAACGCGCGGCGCGCCGCACCAGCAGCAGGTAGACGGCCGGGAGCAGCGCGACGAGGGCAAGCGGCGGCAGGACGTCCCAGAGCCCGTCGCCGCGCTCGGGCAGCGGATGATCGTGCATCATGTGCTCCGCGGCCGACCGGGGGCGTCGCCGTCCCCGGAGGCCGGTTCGGGGGTGATGGGATCGCCGGTGCGCCGCACGAGGTGCCCGGCGGCCACCAGCACGGCGCCCAGCACCAGAAAGCCGATGTCCCACCAGAGCTGGTAGGGACCGCCGCGCACGTGATGGATCGCGAGAACGTGGTGGTCGACGACGCCTTCGACGAGGTTGAACAGCCCCCAGCCGACCAGCATCCAGCCCCACAGCACCCGGGAGGCCCAGACCCGGCGGCGGCCGCCGGTCACCCGCGAGTACAGGAGGGCCAACCCGGTCAGCACCGCCAGCCAGCACACGACGTGAAAGATCCCGTCCCACACCGTGTTCATCTCCAACCCGGAGACGGTGCGGGGGTCGTAGTACTTCACGCCGATGTTGTCGCTGTCGGTGCCGGTGAGCATGTGGTGCCACCTCAGCAGTTGGTGCAGCAGGATGCCGTCGACGAACCCGCCGAGCCCCACTCCCAGCACGATGCCCGGCAGTCGCAGGCTCGCCGGCTCGGCTTCATCTCGAGTCCGGGCAGTCACAGTGGTCACGGTCCGCTCTGTTCCCGACGGCATGGGGAAAAACCAGGACCGTGCCGGGACGTGACCTGTTTCCCCGGACGCCGTGTCGAGACGGGCTCGTCCGCCCGGACCGGGGTCCGGCCGCGCTGGGATGACACCAGGAGGTGATCATCCTGGTCGTCGTCGCCGGAGCGACGGGGACGAACGGGCGTGAGGTGACCCTGCACTGGGCGCCGTCGGGAACGGCATGCGCTGAACCGTGCAGCTCGGCAGTCGACCCACGCGGTGACGTATGCGGGGGCCAGACCCATCGTCACGGACGCCCGCGCCGCGTCGCCCGGCACGTCGAGTCCGCACCCGACACGAAGGAGCGTCACCCGCGCGGACGCACCGCGGCGGCCGGATATGAGGGGTCGGCAGGGTCTGTCAAGATGGCCGCATGGGTGGTTCGGAGATGCGGGTCTACGGGGGTGTCACCGGCGCCGACCGCATGGCCGAACGCCGGGCGCAATTGATCGAGGCCGGACTGGACCTGCTCGGCGGCACCGAGGGCGACCAGCTCACCGTGCGCCGGGTGTGCCGCAAGGCGGGGCTCACCCCCCGCTACTTCTATGAGAGCTTCGCCGACCGCGACGAACTGGTGTCGGCCGTCTACGACCACGTCGTGCAGACCATCGCCGCCGGGGCCCTCGCCGCCGTCGAGGCCGCCGGACCGCGGGCCGAGGCGAAGATCCGCGCCGGGCTGACCAGCATCGTCCGGGCCGTGGCGGAGGACCGCCGGCACGGGCGGGTGCTGTTCTCCGTCACGCTGACCGACCCGCTGCTGGCGCGGCGGAGGCTGGAGTCGTCGCGGTTCTTCGCGCGCCTGCTCATCGGGCAGGCGCGCCAGTCCTACGGTGTCCCGGACAGTCCGCAGCTGGAGCTCGTCGCGCAGTTCGTCGTCGGCGGCCTCGCACAGACGCTGACCGCCTGGCTGGCGGGCACGCTGTCGCTGAGCGAGGCGGAGATCGTGGCCGAGTGCGTGGAGATCTTCACCGCCCTCGCCGATCGCAAAGCGCCCGCGGCGTCCGGCTGATCCCGCCCCGCCGGGTGCCGTTCGGCGGTCAGGCCCGCGCCCGGCGCCGACCTGCCGCCACCGGACGGCCCGAGGCTGTGCCGACGGTGAGAGCGGGGGTCGCCTCACCGGCGCTTCCCGAAGACGTAGCACTCAACCTGGGCGCGCTGGTAGCTCATGCCGCGTCGGACGTACTCGCGCACGCAGGCACGCTGACGGGCGCTGAGCTTGAGCTCGCCGCACACGGTCACGCTCGAATACGTGCGGCAGCGCAGGGCGGGGTTCCAGGCTCCGATCGTGTACTTCTTCTTGGTCTCGGCGCGGCAGGCCTGGCGGGCGGCCTTGCCGTCGGCGTACCGGCACTGGTCGAGGAGCGTCCGGTATTGCGCCGGGCTGACGGGCTCCTTGTCGGTGCAATCGGTGGCGTGCGCGGCGCCCGAGGCGGTGAGCGCCGCCATCGCGGCGAGCATCACGATCGAAATGACCTTGTTCACAGCGTCTCCTCTCTGCTGATGGGCGTGTTCGCATGGCCTGGTCCTCCGGCCGCATGACGAGCAAGGAGCCACCCGGCCGTGAGCCATGCGTTGGACGCTGCCGTCGGCCGTCCCGCCACCGCGACAGGCCACTCTCTCTCACATGTTGTGCACTCAGCCGGCCCCCAGGGGGAGTTCGCGGTGATACCCCAGAATGCGGACCCGATTCGCCCCCGTAGATCTACTGTCCGGACGACGCCGGGCGACGCCGGCCCGGCTGCCCCCGGTGTCCGGCCGCTTCCTCCGGTGTCCGCGCGAACCTGGCACCCCGGTGCAGGCGCGGTCTCCACGTGCACACCGCAGACCCGGATGACGGTGTCATCCGCCGTTGGAATCGGCGCGGCGGTCCATGCGGGCCCCGGCCCCCAGGCGTCGTACGGCGGAGCGAACCGACGGGTCCTGAACGCCGCGCCGGGAACCGCCGCTCGGCCTGACCGGACAAGGACGGCAGAGGCCGTTGATCGCGTCGCCGTCGGACGGCCCTTCCGACAGGCCACGGTCGGCAAGCCGATAGTCCCTGGTCAGGGCGGTGGCGGGGCTCGCGCCGGGCGGCCGCCGTAGATCCACTCGGACAGGATGGCTGATATGCCTCAAATTCTTGACTGATTCCAAAAAATGAGCCAGGCTGTCCGACGTGGCCAAGCCCATGGACTTCCCGCGGATGCTGCGTGAGGCCGGACTGCGCGTGACCCGCCCGCGTGTGGCGGTGCTGAGCGCGGTGCACGCGCATCCGCACGCGGACACCGACTCGGTCCTCTCCGCCGTGCGCAGGGAGCTTCCGAAGGTGTCCCACCAGGCCGTGTACGACTCGCTGCACGCGCTGACGTCGGCGGGCCTGGTGCGGCGCATCCAGCCCTCCAGGTCCGTGGCCCGCTACGAGACGCGGACCGGAGACAACCACCACCACATCGTGTGCCGGTCCTGCGGGGCCATCGCCGACGTCGACTGCGCCGTCGGCGAGGCGCCCTGCCTGACCGCCTCCGACGACCGCGGCTACGCGATCGACGAGGCCGAGGTCATCTACTGGGGCCTGTGCCCCGGCTGTTCCGCCGCCGAAAGTCCTTGAGACGCCCCGCTGAGCCCCGAAAGGAAAGACATGGCTGAGACCAACGAGACCACCGCCTACCAGACGAACGAGGAGAGCGCCGGAGGCTGCCCGGTTGCGCACGAGCGGCTCCCTCACCCGACCGAGGGCGGCGGGAACCGCAACTGGTGGCCCAACCGGCTGAACCTGAAGATCTTGGCCAAGCACCACCCCGCGGCCAACCCTTACGGTGAGGACTTCAACTACCGCGAGGCGTTCCTGAGCCTCGACCTCGCCGAGGTGAAGCGCGACATCGCGGAGGTGCTGACGACGTCCCAGGACTGGTGGCCCGCCGACTTCGGCCACTACGGTCCGTTCATCATCCGGATGGCGTGGCACAGCGCGGGCACCTACCGCATCGACGACGGCCGCGGCGGCGCCGGGACCGGCCAGCAGCGTTTCGCGCCCCTCAACAGCTGGCCGGACAACGCGAACCTCGACAAGGCCCGCCGGCTGCTGTGGCCGGTGAAGAAGAAGTACGGGCGGAAGATCTCCTGGGCCGACCTGATGATCCTCGCCGGCAACGTCGCCCTGGAGACGATGGGCTTCAAGACCTTCGGCTTCGCCGGCGGCCGCGAGGACGTCTGGGAGCCCGAGGAGGACGTCTACTGGGGGCCCGAGACCACCTGGCTCGGCGACGAGCGCTACTCCGGCGACCGCGAGCTGGAGAACCCCCTGGCCGCGGTGCAGATGGGCCTCATCTACGTCAACCCGGAGGGGCCGAACGGCAACCCCGACCCGCTCGCCGCGGCCCGCGACATCCGCGAGACGTTCCGCCGCATGGCGATGAACGACGAGGAGACCGTCGCCCTGATCGCCGGCGGCCACACCTTCGGCAAGACGCACGGCGCCGGCCCCGCGGAGAACGTCGGCCCCGAGCCCGAGGGCGCGCCCCTCGAGGAGCAGGGCCTCGGCTGGAAGAACAGCTACAAGAGCGGCAAGGGCCCCGACACGATCACCAGCGGCCTTGAGGGGACGTGGACGCCCACTCCGACCAAGTGGGACAACTGGTACTTCGAGAACCTGTTCCGCTACGAGTGGGAGCTGACCAAGAGCCCGGCGGGCGCCTACCAGTGGCGGCCGAAGGACGGCGCCGGCGCCGGCACCGTCCCCGACGCCCACGACCCGACGAAGACGCATCCGCCGACGATGCTCACGACCGACCTGGCGCTGCGGTTCGACCCCATCTACGAGCCGATCTCGCGGCGCTTCTGGCAGAACCCCGACGAGTTCGCCGACGCCTTCGCGCGGGCGTGGTTCAAGCTGACCCACCGCGACATGGGGCCGGTCACCCGCTACCTCGGCCCGGAGGTCCCGAGCGAGACCCTGCTGTGGCAGGACCCGATCCCCGAGGTGGACCACGAGCTCGTCGACGCCGCCGACATCGCCGCGCTCAAGGAGCAGATCCTCGCGTCCGGCCTGTCGGTGTCCCAGCTCGTCAAGACCGCCTGGGCCGCCGCCTCGACGTTCCGCGGCAGCGACAAGCGCGGGGGCGCCAACGGCGGCCGCATCCGCCTCGAGCCGCAGAACAACTGGGAGGTCAACGAGCCCGAGCAGCTGGCGGCGGTGCTGAGCACGCTGGAGGGCATCCAGCGGTCCTTCAACGACGCCCAGACCGGCAACAAGAAGATCTCGCTGGCCGACCTGGTCGTGCTGGGCGGGTGCGCCGCCGTCGAGAAGGCCGCCAAGGACGCCGGGGTCGACGTCGAGGTGCCCTTCACGCCGGGGCGCATGGACGCGTCGCAGGAGCAGACCGACGTCGAGTCCTTCGCCGTACTGGAGCCGACTGCGGACGGCTTCCGCAACTACCTCGGCAAGGGCCACCGGCTGCCGGCCGAGTACCTCCTGATCGACCGGGCCAACCTGCTGACGCTGAGCGCGCCCGAGATGACGGTCCTCGTCGGCGGTCTGCGGGTGCTCGGCGCCAACTACAAGGGGTCGCAGCTCGGCGTCTTCACCAAGACGCCCGGGGTGCTGACCAACGACTTCTTCGTCAACCTGCTCGACATGGGCACGACGTGGCACCCGACGTCCGAGGAGTCCGAGACCTTCGAGGGCCGCGACTCCGTCACGGGCGAGGTCAAGTGGACCGGCAGCCGCGTCGACCTCGTGTTCGGCTCCAACTCGGAGCTGCGCGCGGTCGCGGAGGTCTACGCGAGCGACGACGCGCGGGAGAAGTTCGTGCACGACTTCATCGCCGCGTGGGACAAGGTGATGAACCTCGACCGGTTCGACCTCGTCTGACGTCTCACCCGCGTTGACGTCCAGGCCGGCCCGCACGGGCCAGCCTGGACGCTCGCGTTCTCAGGCGCTTGCCGTACGCAGGCTTCGGGTCCGGCAGAAGCAGCGCCCCGCGCCCGGTTCGCAAAGGCGTCCACTCCTCACAGCGGCTCGGCCGACACCGCTGGACGATCAAGCGCGCCACTGCACGGCTCAACGGCTTTCGCCGCCCGCATCGACACTACGAACGCTCCGCCCGGCACTTCCTCGCCGTCGCCGACGACTACTCCCGCCGCCTCGCCACTGGATCACCTCTACAGCGGGAGGACTCGCCCGAGTGGGGGCGGTCGGTGAGCGTGCCCAGAGAGGTCAGCCGGTCTCCCGGCACTGCGGACACAGACCCCAGAACGTGACCTCGGCCTCGTCCACGAGGTAGCCGGCGTCGTCCACCGGGTCCAGGCAGGGCGCGTCCCCGACGGTGCAGTCGACGTCCTTGACCGTTCCGCAGTTCCGGCACACGAGATGATGGTGGTTGTCGCCGACGCGCCCCTCGTACCGGGCAGGGCTCCCGGCCGGTTCGATGCGGCGGACCAGCCCCGCCGCGGTGAGCGCGTGGAGGGCCTCGTAGACCGCCTGAAGGGAAATGTGGCCCACGCGGTCGCGCACGCCTGAGGCGATCGACTCGACGTCGAGGTGGTCGCCCTCTCGGACGGTCTCGAGCAGCGCGACGCGGGCCGCCGTCACCCGCAGGCCGGCACCGCGCAGCTCCTCGGCGGTGGACGGGGACTGGGATGCGGTCATGGGCCCTAGAACCACCTTTGAAAACGCGAACGATTCGAGACAGCGAATAATGCAAGTCTAAGTCAAGATACGGTATGCCCCTAGTAAGTGCATCTTTGGGGTCGAACGTCCGGAACCGCGGACGGTGGCACTGCCCTGGGGCAACGACGAGCGAGGCGTCGCCAAGGGCAGGAGTGCGGCATCACATCGCCCGCGGTACCGGCCAAGAGACCGCCGCTTCGACCAGCGGAAACATGGCGTGAACCGATGGACCCGCAGGCTGACCCCACACAGCCGTCCGCTCAGAGACGACCAGCCGAGCCCGAAGCGAAACCCCGGCCGCCCTCGCTCGCGCAAGCCCGTGACGAACGGTCAGGCAGCGGTGACGAAGTGACGTCGGCCGTAGATGCTCCGCACATATGGAGCGGATGCGCGGAGCATGTCGCCCAGCCGATGACCGTGCGGGAAGTCCTCCGGCCCATCTGCGCCGCGGTCACGCTGGGCGTAGGCATCCTCAAGCCGCGCTCAGGGAGGACAAGCCGATCCTTGGGCCCGTCTCGCAATCCGGCGGAGCGTGCGGGAAGCCGTAGACGGGTCCAGATGTCGCCATGCCCGCCCCGCCTCCACACTGGCGAGGCGCCTGCCCGGAGCAGGAGGCGGGTCGTCTGTGTCCGTCTGGCCTGTTGCCGCCTCTCACAGTGCTCACTAGCATCGACCCCGTGATTGCCGGGTTGGCTACGAGCCGCGCACAGAAGGGTTACCCGGCCGCTGCTTGATCGCCGCGCGGGCGCGAGGCCCGCCCTCCCGTTGCGAGATGCGCCGAGGACTGCTCGCAACGGAAGGAGGTGCACAGTGAGCTGGCAGGAATTCATCGCCCGTCACCAGGTCGGCGACGTCATCGAAGGCGTGGTGACCGAGCAGATGCCGTTCGGGGCCTTCGTGGAATCGGAGGGCTGCACCGGACTGGCCCATGGGCACTCGTGGCCCGTGGGCACCCGCGTCTCGGTCAAGATCCTCGCGATCGACCCCGAGAAGCAGCGGTTCAGCCTGGACGCCGCCTGAGCGGACGTCGGGCCTGGTCCTGTTCGTGACCGCCACGGGCGCGGGTCGTCCCTGGGAATGCCGACCGAAGGGTGACGTCTGGAAGCCCGCCCGCCTCGGGCACCCGGGAGATTGATCGGTCACCAGCGGGCGTACATCGGGGGCGACCCCCCGCCCTACCGCACGCACTGTGCGGTTCGGCTGAACGAGTCGGCAGAGCAGGAAGGGCCGCCCGATCAGGCTGTGTTCAGCCTCAACGCGGACACCCCACCGGGCTTGCGTTCGACCGCAGTCCCCAGGGTGACCAGGACCAGGGGACCGACGTCCTTGCGGACCTGCATGGCAGTCCCCGATCGAAGGGACCGATGATTCGTTCAGGCGGCGGCTGCTGCCACGGCGAGGAGCAGCATCAGCACCAGCAAGACGCCGGCGACGCCCAGGAGCACGTACGTGAACGCCGCGCCGGGCCACTTCTGCGGTCCCACGCCGAACGCACCGCCCATGAACACGACCATGGGTGCGCGGTATTCGAGCGCCACCTGCTGACCGGGCTGCACCGGCACGGTCAGGTCGGCGTGGCCGATCTCCGACGGCAGCAGGTACGGGATGTGGATCCGCAGGTGGTGGTTGCCCGGCGGCAGAGGCAGCACGTTGACGCCCCACCTTCCCTGCTGGCGGTACCCGTTGATCGTGATCACGGGGGTGAAGGCGCTGTACATGAAGGCCAGCGGATGGTGCTTGATGTCGACCGTCACCTGGCCGCCGCCGCTCGCGGGGTGACCCGGCGGCTGAGCGTACTGAGGGGGCTGACCGGGCTGCGGCCCGCCCGGTGCACCTTGCCAGGGGGTGCCCCAGGCGTTGTTGCCCGGCTGCTGAGGGTGCTGCGGATTGTTCATAAACCGTTTTCGTGGCGTCGTTTGGGCAGACAAACGCCCAAAAGGGGTTAGGGAAGCGCGCTGATCAGGAGTGTACGGTGCGTAGGCGGTCCTGTGCGAACGATCTGTGCACTCGCCTCGTCTGCGAGCGAACTGCAGGCGACTTCCCGCGCCCTCGCTCTCCAACGTCCGCCAGAAGGCGAGACGTGCCCCAGGGATCGGATCGTCCTGCCGGAGTGCGGTCTGAGGACGCCCACGCCGGCGTGACCACCGCGTAGATGTTCCGCAGGACCTGCCTGCCGCTTTCCGCAGCTCGTCGACCGTCAGACATGCTTCGCGCATCCGCTCCATGTTGTGCACGGAGCACCTACGGCCGATGTGCCTTGCAACTGAGCACACGAACCACGGCTTGACTGACGCCTCCTTCCTTGCCGTTCGGCATCCGTCATGGATTGCATGAGCGGGGGCGTTCCAGCTTCCGCAGCCAGATGTTCAGGTCAGTACCTGCGAACCGAACTGAATGAAAACTGGCCGTTTCCTTCATAGACTCGCAGGTCAGCAAGTGTCGGCCCCGCGCACGCGGGGATGGTCCGTGTGGTCTGCCTTTTGGCCACAGGTCGAGCGTGTCGGCCCCGCGCACGCGGGGATGGTCCTTCCTGCGCAGCTCGGTCATGGACAGGTCCGGGGTCGGCCCCGCGCACGCGGGGATGGTCCCACGCCCGGCCATGTCGGACAGCTCATCGGCCGGTCGGCCCCGCGCACGCGGGGATGGTCCCGAGCCGGACATCTGCTCGTCTACATCCCCGTCGTCGGCCCCGCGCACGCGGGGATGGTCCGTACTACTACGGCGGCGGCCTGGCCGTGGGCCCGTCGGCCCCGCGCACGCGGGGATGGTCCCATCGCCGGGCAGCTGGGCGGCAGCAGGCGCCGGTCGGCCCCGCGCACGCGGGGATGGTCCCATCGCCGGGCAGCTGGGCGGCAGCAGGCGCAGGTCGGCCCCGCGCACGCGGGGATGGTCCCCCGAGGCCGCGTCAAGAGTCGCCGGGGCAGTGGTCGGCCCCGCGCACGCGGGGATGGTCCGTCCAGATGGACTTTAGCGTCACCGTCAGTGTCGTCGGCCCCGCGCACGCGGGGATGGTCCCATGGCCGGACATGACGGCGGCAGCAGGCGCCGGTCGGCCCCGCGCACGCGGGGATGGTCCCATCGCCTACGAGACGCTCCGGGCCATGCGTGCGTCGGCCCCGCGCAGCGGGGATGGTCCCAGTCGGACCTTGCGGACCGTCTGGAGAGCCTGGGGCGGCCCCGCACATGTGGGGATGGTCCCCTCGTCAGGTGGCGGATGGAGTACACGTGCGGGTCGGCCCCGCGTATGCGGGCATGGTCCCGTCACCGCGTATAGCTGACCCCACCGGAACATGTCGGCTCCGCGCACGCGGGTGATTCGGAACGATGTTCCCGCCGATCCGGCGTCGAGTTGGCCCGCACAAGTCGAGGTGGCCACGGCTGCGAGGGGCTTCGACCCAACAATGAGTTGGCCGCGCGGACATTTGGGACTGGGATCCCACGCCTGGCGGTCGCTGGCGGCTGTGTCGGCCCAGCGTGGGAAGGTCCGGACGAGTAGACCATGGGCCCGCTGCATGGGCGGCCTCGCGTACGCGGGATGGTTCCACGAACTCCGGACGCAGTTCGCTGTGGTGCTGCCGCATGGTGTGTGCGAGGTTGGTCCGCAGGCAACCCAGAAGGTCGAGGCGCGGTTGTCTGGCGGCGCTGCGTTTGCGGGGATGCTCCGCTCGGGCGTGCGTCTGGCCGTGTGGGGCAAGGCTTCGACAGGAGGGCCTGGGGTACCGCTGGACAGCATTGCGGACTCCAAAGGGAACGCTTGTCTTCCAGCCCAGGTATGTCTTCTGCGCATGGCTGACCGGCCCACCGGGCACCCTCGATGCCGTGACCGCCCCACACGCACCGGCAGCGTTGGCCGCGCTTCTCGTCGCCGCATACGTCGATCGCGACGGCAGGCAGGCGGATGCGCTCATCAACGGGTTGACCGACCGCCAGCGGCAGCAGCTGCTGGACGCCCTCGGCGCGCTGGCCCGGTCCACCCGCACCGCGGTGTCCGGTGCAGACGGTCACGTCCCCGGAGTCGGTGACGCCCGGTCGCTCGATGAGCGAGTGCACGAGGTCCTCGCGCAGGTCACCGACGTGGACACCGAGGCCGCGCTGCAAAGCTACCTGCACCGGCCGCGCACCATGCCCGGAGAGACGCCTGCGGCGTCGGCCGCCGAGGTCACGGCGATGGTTCACGCGAGTGCCGCCTACGCCGCGGTGCTGATGGAGTCGCGGCCGATACCGCCGACGGTGTTGGCGGCGGGTCTGCGTGCGATGGCCCGACATGTGCAGGGCCCTGCCCCGGAGCAGTGACCCCTGGTCAGCGGCGTGCCGACCGGTTCGGGGTGTCCGCGGCGAGGGGCGCGGTCGGGTCATCGTGGTCCCGCTGCGCGGTCTCGGCCGAGCCGTCCTCGGGCATCACCACCGGCGCGGGCGCCTCCCAGCCTTCGCGTTCCAGCGCGCGCAGGAACGCCTCGACCATCACCGGGTCGAAGTGCTCGCCCGCGCAACGTCGAAGTTCCTCCACGGCTTCTTCGGTGCTGAGCGCGGGCCGGTAGGAGCGGGTGGAGGTCATGGAGTCGAACGCGTCGGCCACCGAGATGACCCGGGCGAACTCGGGGATCTCGTCGCCG
>PVNI01000025.1 GCA_003001795.1 Actinomadura viridilutea
TCTCCAGGACCGCGCCCGGCAGGCGATCGAACGCGGCCACGCCGACGACTCCTTCGCCAGCCTCTTCGAAGTGCTCAGCGCCCCGACCGACTGACGCCTTTCCCGGTGGCCCGGGGGCGTGGCGCTGCAACCCTGCCTGCTCACGGCGGAGTGTCGCCGGCGTCGACCTGTCGGTCCACTGGCCGCTCCATGGCGACTGCGCGCACATGAGGACTCCCCGACAAAGATCTCTTGCTGCGAGAATGACGGCATGAGCGCGCGTAAGCCGATCGAGTCGTGGCTGTCGGACATGGACGGCGTCCTGGTGCACGAGGGGCAGCCCGTTCCGGGCGCCGACGAGTTCGTCCGGCGGTTGGAGGCCTCCGGCAAACGCTTCCTCATCCTGACCAACAACTCCATCTACACCCGCCGGGACCTGGCGGCGCGGCTGGCCGCCATGGGGCTGCACGTGCCGGCCGAGTCGATCTGGACGTCGGCGCTGGCGACGGCGCGGTTCCTGGACACCCAGCGCCCGGAGGGGTCGGCGTACGTGATCGGGGAGGCGGGGCTGACCACGGCGCTGCACGAGGTCGGGTACGTGCTGACCGACCTGGACCCGGACTATGTGGTGCTGGGGGAGACCCGCACCTACAGCTTCTCCCAGATCACCAAGGCGATCCGGCTGATCGAGCGGGGCGCGCGCTTCATCGCCACCAACCCCGATCCGATCGGGCCGTCGTTGGAGGGGGCGCTGCCGGCGTGCGGCGCGGTCGCCGCGATGATCACCGAGGCGACGGGGGTGAAGCCGTACTTCGTCGGCAAGCCGAACCCGCTGATGATGCGCACGGCGCTGAACGTGGTCGGCGGACACAGCGAGACCACGGCGATGATCGGCGACCGGATGGACACCGACATCGTGGCCGGCGTGGAGGCCGGGCTGGAGACGATCCTGGTGCTGACCGGGGTGACGCGCAAGGAGGAGGTGGATCGGTTCCCGTTCCGCCCCTCGCACGTGGTGTCGTCGATCGCCGACGTGATCGACATGATCGACGGCGGTGCCGCCTCCGACTGACCCGCACGGCGCGCCGACCGCAGTGCGCAAACACCGGCCGGGGGGCGTCCGCCCGCTTCGCTTCGGCCCCGTTCGGCGCGGTGCCGGCGGGTGCGGCGCCGCGTAGACTCGGGGCACACCATGCGCACGATCAGGCAGTCGGGTCGACACGAGCTGGAGATCCGCAAATCCCGCTTCATCTGCACGCTGGCCCGGGTGGAGACCGAGGCCGAGGCGGTGGCGTTCATCGCCGAGCACCGGCGGGCGCACCGCGACGCCACGCACAACTGCACCGCCTACGTGGTCGGCGAGCACGGTGAGATCACCAAGAGCAGCGACGACGGCGAGCCGTCCGGGACGGCCGGCGTGCCGATGCTCGAGGTGCTGGTGCGGCGCGGCCTGACCGGGGTCGCGGCGGTGGTCACCCGGTACTTCGGCGGGGTGAAGCTGGGAGCGGGCGGCCTGGTGCGCGCCTACGCGCAGTCGGTGGCCGAGGCGATCGACGCGGTCGGCGTGGTGGAGCTGCGGCCGGTGGTCACCATGACGGTGTGCGCCGACCACGCGCTGGCGGGCCGGCTGCTGGGCGACCTGCACGCGCGGGGACACGAACCCGCCGACGTGCGCTACGGGCAGCTGGTGGAGGCGGACGTGCCGGTCGCGGTGACCGAGCTGGACGACTTCCAGGCGTGGGTGGCGCAGGTCAGCGGGGGCCGCGCTCAGCTGCGGCGCGGCGCCGAAGGCTTCCGCGAAGTCCCGGTCTCCTGACCGGCGTTCCCGTCCCGACGAGGACACCCGGACGTGGCTCTGGTCACACTAGCCGGACGGTGTGGACGTGACCGGCGCGCCGATCGTCTCACAGGGCGAAGCCGTACCGCGTCCCCGTTCCGAGTGAGGAGGCCCATGTGACCGCCGCCGACACCCGCACCGCCATGCACGCCGAGGCCGACCTCGCCGCCGAGAGCACCGGGGACGGCGCCGAGGGGAACGGCGGGGCCGTGCCGGCGGCCCGGGCGGTCGGCGCCTCCCGGCGCCGCGCGCCGGCGGTGCGGCTGGCCCGCAAGGCGGCGGTCGCCGTCGCCGGGGTGGCGCTGATCGTGGCCGGTGTGGCGATGCTGGTGCTGCCGGGCCCGGGGGTGGTGGCGATCCTCGCCGGACTGGGCCTGCTGGGCACCGAGTTCCCGGCGGCGCGCCGCGTCAGCCAACGCGTCCACGGCCGCCTTCGCGCCGCCTGGCACACGATCCGCCGCCGCAAGAACGCCTGACCCGCCGACCGGCGCCCGTCCGCGTCAGCTGAGCCAGCCGGGGCGGATCAGACCGCTCTCGTAGGCCAGCACGACCAGCTGCGCCCGGTCGCGGGCGCCCAGCTTGGCCAGGATGCGGCTGACATGGGTCTTGGCGGTGGCGGGGCTGAGCACCAGCCGCTCGGCGATCTCCTCGTTCGACAGCCCCGCGGCGACCAGCTCCAGCACCTCGCGCTCACGGTCGGTGAGCAGGTTCAGCTCGACGGCGGGCGGAGGCTCGGTGATCCGGGCGGCGAACTCGGCGATCAACCGGCGGGTCACCGCGGGCGCCAGCAGCGCGTCCCCCCGCGCCACCACCCGCACACCGTGGATCAGCTCGGGCGGCTCGGTGTCCTTGACCAGAAAACCGCTCGCCCCCGCCTTGATCGCGCCGTAGACGTAGTCGTCCAGGTCGAACGTCGTCAAGATCACCACTTTGACGTCCGACAGGTTCGGGTCGGACACGATCCGCTTGGTGGCCTCCAGACCGTCCAGGACGGGCATGCGGATGTCCATCAGCACCACGCGGGGACGCAGCCGGGCGGCCAGGTCGACGGCGGTCCGCCCGTCCCCGGCCTCCCCGACGATCTCGATGTCGTCCTCGCCTTCCAGGATCGAACGGAACCCGGCCCGCACCAGCGTCTGGTCGTCGGCCAGCAGCACGCGAATCACGTGAACTCCTTCACATCACCGCCCGAAGACGGAGTCGGCACGGCGGGCGCCGCCGGCCGCGCCGGGGCGATCACGGCGACGGCAGCGCACAGACACGCCCACGTTGCCGGCGCCTCCCCGCACCCAGCCGGGGGAATGCACGGCACAACCGTAGTTCAGCACCGCCCCCAGCGTGATCGTTCCGCACCGCGCACGCCCCCGGGGCGCGCGCAACGCCGGGGGAGAGGGCAAGACGGTTGACTTTCGTCAGTATCCCCGCACATCACCGGCTTGTAGCGTGAAGGGGATGAACGACCCGACGTCCCCGGCCATGCCACGGCCCGGCCCCGTCGCCCCCACCGCATCCCCGACGCCGGCGCCCAAGACCGACACGGCAGGGGAGACGCGGCACCGACCCCGCCCCGCACGACCCACACGACCGGCGTGGCGGCAGACGGCGGCCCGACTCCTGGCGCGGCCGTCGCGACGCGCGGCATGGCTGGACGCCCTCATGGGAGCGGCCCTCGCATACCCGGTGATCGTCGGCAACCTCGTCCCCCCGAGCGTCGACCACCCCCATTGGTGGTCGGAGGCCGCCGGGCTGGCCGCCCTGGCCGCCGCCGTCGCGATCAGCCGCGCCCTGCCGCTGACGGCACTGGTCACCGCGCTCGCGCTCACCGCCGTCCACGGCAACTTCGCCTTCGCCGTCCCCGTCCTGGCCTACCTGACCGGGCTGCGCCGCGCCCACGCCCGCCCGGTCCTCTGGGGATTCGCCGGCATCGCCGCCGCCGGCGCCGCCCTCAACCTGGCCCGCGGCATCGACGTCACCGTCTGGTTCCCGCTGACGATCTGGCTGGTCCTGCTGGGCGTCCTGCCGTGGCTTGTCGGCCGCTACTGGCGCCAATACCGCCAACTCGTGCACGCCGGATGGGAACGCGCCGAACAACTGGAACGCGAGCAACGCATCGTCGCCGAACGCGAACGGCTCCGCGAACGCGCCCGCATCGCCCAGGACATGCACGACTCCCTCGGCCACGAACTGGCCCTGCTGGCGCTGCGCGCCGGCGCCCTGCAGGTCGCGCCCGGCCTCGACGAACGCCACCGCGCCGCCGCCGCCGAACTGCGCGCCGGCGCGGCCGAGGCCACCGAACGCCTCCGCCAGATCATCGGCGTCCTCCGCGAGGACACCACGCCCGGCGCCGCACCGGGAGACGACCCG
This sequence comes from Actinomadura viridilutea, assembly GCA_003001795.1. Lineage (GTDB taxonomy): Bacteria > Actinomycetota > Actinomycetes > Streptosporangiales > Streptosporangiaceae > Spirillospora > Spirillospora viridilutea. The sequence continues at coordinate 4,181 of PVNI01000025.1, forward strand.
CCCGTCCCCGACGCACCGATCGACCGCGCCGCGGCGGAACTGGCCGACCGCGCCCGCGCCTCAGGCATGTCCGTCGATCTCGTCCACGACCCGCCCCCGACCGCCGACACGGCAGGGAAGACCGCCGAGGATCTGCCGCCGATGGTGCGCCTGGCCGCATACCGCGTGGTGCAGGAAGCCCTCACCAACGCCGCCAAACACGCCCCCGGCGCACCGGTGCGCATCCAGGTGCGCCACCACCCGGCGGGCGTCACCGTCACCGTGACCAACCAGGCACCGCCCACCGACACGCCGCACCCCCTGCCGACAGGCGGCGGGCACGGACTGACCGGCCTGACCGAACGGGTCCGCCTCGCCGGCGGCGTCCTGCACGCCGGCCCCACCCCCGACGGCGGATTCAAGGTGACCGCCGACCTGCCCGCCACCCCCACACCCCCGACGCACACCGCGACCGACCCGACGACCGCCACCGAGACCGAGTCGGCGCGCCGCCTGGCCGGCCAGCGTCGGCGCCTGCGGCAGAGCCTCGTCCACGCCATCGCCGTGCCGTCCGCGCTCCTGGCGGCCCTGTCGACCGTGATGGTCGGCTACTACGTCTACCGCACCCTCAACTCGGTCCTGCCGCCCTCCGACTTCGCCGCCCTGCGCATCGGCGACGACCAAGCCCGCACAGCGCGGAAACTGCCCGGCGAAGAACTCCTCAACGCCGGCGCCTACCTCGCCCGCTACCCCGAGCCGCCAGGCGCGGACTGCCGCTACTACCGGCCCGACGCCAACCTCCTCGGCCTGCACACCGTGTACCGCCTGTGCTTCACCGACGGACGCCTGTCGTCCAAGAACATCCTGCACACCCCCGCCCGCCCCGACCCGCCCGACCAACCCTGACCGCACCAGCACGGCAGACCGCACGATGCCACGCGACCACCGCACCACCGACGCCACGACGACCGGCGCCCCGCGACACCAGCCCACCGCCCGGGAAGGACACCAGGTGATCCGCGTACTGCTCGCCGACGACGAGGTGATGATCCGCGCCGGGGTGCGGGCCATCCTCACCGCCGACCCCGCCACCGACCCCGCCATCGAGGTCGTCGCCGAAGCCGGCGACGGACGCGAAGCGATCGAACTGACCCGCAGCCACCGCCCCGACGTCGCCCTCCTGGACATCCGCATGCCCCGCCTCGACGGCCTCGCCGCGGCCGCCGAGCTGCGCCGCGCCGCACCCGACACCGCCGTGGTGATCCTCACGACGTTCGGGGAGGACGAGTACATCGCCCGCGCCCTGGCCGACGGAGCCAACGGCTTCCTCCTCAAATCCGGCGACCCGCACGAACTGATCGCCGGGGTGCGGGCCGTCGCCGCCGGAGCCGCCTACCTGTCACCGCAGGTCGCCCACCGCGTCATCACCGAAATGCGCAGCAACCGCATCGGCCACGGCGCCCACGCCCGCCGCCGCGTCGACACCCTCACCCCCCGGGAACGGCAAGTGCTGACACTGGTCGGCGCAGGCCTGTCCAACGCCGAAATCGCCTCCCGCCTCAACGTCGTGGAAGGCACCGTCAAGGCGTACGTCAGCGCCATCCTGACCCGCCTGCAGGTCCGCAACCGCGTCCAGGCCGCCATCCTCGCCTACGAAGCCGGACTCCTCGACGGCACCACCCCCTGACCCCGCCCCAGCCCCCCGCACAGCACAAGGGCCGTCCCCGCCCGTCGCGAGAACGGCCCCGCACACCTCAAAGATCACCTGCCGTGCACCGCCCCACCCCGCGGACGGCGCGGCGGCCGTCAGCGCGGCGGCTCGACGCGGCGACCGCCCGCCGCCATCACGTCCGGCAGCGTCGGCGCCGCACCCGGATCACCGACCGGACCGCCCGGCGTCCCCGCCGCCTGCCCGGCCGCCCGCGTAGGGACCCCGGCGCCCAACAGCACCGCACCCGCCGCCACGCCCCGCAGCGCCGTCACCACCGGCGCCACCAGCCGCACCAACAGCAACGCCACCAGCGGCGCCACCACGACCCCCAGCACGAACCCCGCGGCCACGTCATGCGGGTAGTGCACCCCCACGAACACCCGCGAGAACGCCATCAGCGCCGCCAACGGCAGCACCACACCCGCCATCGACCGCCACGCCACCACGATCACCGCGGCCGACGCCGCCGCGATCGTGGCGTGATTGCTGGGGAACGACCAGTCGCCCGGCGCCGGGCACGCCACGATGTTCATCGCCCCCGCCACCGCCCGGCAGGGCCGCTCCTCCCGCAGCGCGCTCTTGGACACCTCGCTGACCAGATAGGCCGCCACCACCGCCACCGGCGCCAGCAGCGCCAGACCCATCGCCCGGGCGTCGCCGGCACGGGCCCGCCACCAGCCCACCACGAACAACACGGCGAACACCAACAGGCCCGCGTCCGTGCCGATCTCGGCGAACGTGTGCACCCACGACGGCGTCCCATGGGCGAATTCCGTGATCTCGCGGTACAGGTCGGCGCTGAACTCAGGCGCGCGCATGTTCTCCCTCACGCTTGGAAGCGGCTTGTGTGACACCCCACGTCGAATGACGATCCTGCACCACTCTGCGGAAGTTCACCCGACGTTCATGATTATGTCGAAACATCCACCCGAAGCAGCCTTGTCGATCAAGGATGTGCTTCGCGCCTCGCGGCCCCCTCCGGCACCTCCGCAGCCCGGGCCGCCACGCCGCCGGCGGCATCCTCGACCGGCCCGACGGCGGCCTCGCGGAGACCGCGACGCCTCCGCAGGCACCGCGCCGCCTCCGCCACGACGGTGACCGCCACCGCCAACCCCAGCCCCATCGCCACACCGCGCACCGGGTCGTCCTCGAACACCGCGCCGCCCACCAACCCCAGCAGCGTGCCGTACACCGCCCAGCTCACCGCCGCCACCCCCGCGAACAGCGAAAACAACCGCGCCGGAAAACGCACCGACCCCATCGTCATCGTCACCGCCGTGCGCCCGCCCGGCACGTACCGCGCCACCACGAGGATCAACCCGCCCCGCTCCGCCAACACCCCACGCGCCCACCCCAGCGCCCTGCGCCGCCGCGACCTCGCCGGCATCCGCCCCACCAACCGCCCGCCCCACACCCGCCCCACCAGGTACGACACGTGGTCACCCGCGAACGCGCCCAGCGCCGCCGCCAGCATGACCGCCGCCGGGTCCACCTCGCCCGACGCCGCGAACACCCCCGCCGTGATCACCATGCTTTCGCTCGGCACCGCCGGGAAGAACCCGTCGATCATCGCCACCGCGAGCAGCGCCGCATAGAACCACGGCGACGTCACCGCAGCGTGCAGCACCTGCTCCACCAGGTCCGTCACACCGTCCATGCGGCCCGACGCTATGAAGCGATCAGCTGCGGCGACATTGGACGAACGCCCGCCATCACCCCCACCTTCGTCAAGGGGAGTCCCCACCCCGCAGACAGTGGCCGACGGGATCTCCACCGCACAGGACGGTGGCGCCACCGCACTCACCGGCGACGCCCCGTGAGCGCCCCTCGAACGATCAGCAGGACCGACGAATGGGGCCACCGCGCCGCACCAGGGGAGTGGAAGACCCGTCCGCTCACACGACGGGCCGTCACGCTGACCGGCCACTGCCCGAGACCCCGCCTCACTGTCCCCGGGCACCCGAGCATCACGCCGTCAGGTCGTGACCGCCGCCTCGTCGTCGACTCGGATCTTCAGCCGTCCTGTCCTACGCCTGCCTTGACGCCTCAGGCAGGCGGGGGAGGGGGGATCACCGCTCCTGGTCGACGGGACGCCGATCGAGCCGGGCCAGCAGCGGATGCACCCGCATCGCCGCCTCCAGCTCCCCGGGCAGCTCGTCACGGTAACGCCCCAGCGTCGACAGGTCCGCATGGCCCAGCACACGCCGCACCGCGTCCATGTCGGTCGCGGCCGCCAGCAGATGCGTCGCCGTGGTGTGCCGCAACCCGTGCGGCGTGACGGCACGGCGCCGCTCCGGATCCACCCGCGCCGCCACCCGGTCGATCACGGCCTGCACGTCGCCCCGCGCCAGACGCCGCCCCCGCCACGACAACAGCAGCGCCTTGGGCTCGCGACCGCGGTCCAGCAGCGGACGCCCCTCGGTCAGATACGCGTCCAAGACCTCGGCCACCGGACGCGGCAACGGCACGTCCCGGGTGCGGCCGCCCTTGCCGAACACCCGCCAGTACCGCACCCCGTCGTTGACGAAGAAGTCGTCCACATCCGCGCGGACCAGCTCCGACACCCGCGGCCCCACCGCCGCCAGCAGCAGCACGATCAGCCCGTCCCGCAACTGCACCCGCTGGTCACGGCGCCGCCCCGGCTCGGCGGGCTCCTCGGCCAGCCGCCGCGCCGCCCCCAGCAGCCCTTCGGCCTGCTCGGCGGTGAGCGCGCGCCGCTCGGCGCGCAGCCCGCCCCGCTGCCGCGGACGCACCGTCGCCGCCGACATCGGGTCCAGATGCACCCACCCGGCGAGCACGGCGTGACGGAACAACGCCGCCACCGACCGGCGGAACCGCGCCTGCGACGCCGCGCTCTGCGTCGGGGCCGCACCCGCCCGGCGGCCCTCGTCGGGGGAGGGGGAGGAGCGGCGGCGCCCATCGGGCTTGCGCGCGAACGCAAGGAGCACCTGATCGATGTCCTCGCCGGTCAGGTCGTCCAGCACCCGCTCCGGCCCGGCCAGCTCGGCGAAAGTGTGCACGTCGCGCACGTACACCTCGGCGCTGCCGGGCGCCAACGCGCCGGTGACCGCCTTGGCGCGGACCATCTCGGCGTACCGGTCGACGGCCTCGGCGACGGTGACACGCTCGACATCACGGGGACGCACATCCCGGCACGGTACCGCCCGCCACGGACAGAACCCCACCACCCGCAAACACGACAAAACGCCACAAACAACACAGAAGTAGGATTCTGTTCGGTTTGATCATCCTGTCGGACCCGGATGCCATCATGGACGCCCGCGCCGCGGCCCACCGCCCGGTGGCGCCGCTCACGGACCCGGGGGAGGTGCGGCGTGATGACCGATTCGATGCTGTTCGACCAGGTCGCCGAGGTGATCAGGGGATCGGCGCCCAGGCCGGCCGGCCCTGGGGCCGGCGAGCTGCGCGTGCGCGTGCGGCCAGGCGGCGTCAAAGTCTGGTACGGCGACGCCGCGCCGCCCAGGGAGCACTACGAGGCGCAGATCATCGCCGCGGACATCGTCCCCGACGCCCGCGTGAGGGCTCTGGAGATCGGCTGGCACGCCGAGCATCCGCGCGAGGCCGACAACCAGGCGCTGCTGGACGGCCTGCGCGCCCGGGAATCGTGTGGCGGCCCGTCTTGGGCGACGAGGCCGTCGCCGGGGTGTTCCTGGGCCGCACTGCATGGCGGCGCATCTCGGAGACCTGGCTGGACCCTGACCTGGACGGGCCGGACGTGCCGTTCGACATCGGCGTGCGGCTGGTCGACTACATCCGCGCCCTGCAACCGATCCGCAGCGACGCCTGACACCCGCTCGCACGCACAGCCGCGCCCGGGGCGCTCGATCCGCCAACAGCCGACGAACCGCGCGTTCCGCCCGATGCGCACCCCTCCCCAGTCGCCTCGCCACATGGTCGATAATGGACATTATGTTAAGTAGAACCTTCTCGAGCCGCCCCTGAGGCCGCAGGCGCCCCTCCCCGACGAGCGTGAGGCACCGTCCATGCACGCCCTCGCGTCGACGCTGATGGACTACGGCGCCGCCGAAGCCGGGCCGCCGCCTTTCCGAATTTCTTCCGCCGACCGGCTTGGCTTCGGCCCCCGAGCACGGCAGGTGCCGCAACAACACTCCCCCTGACGGCTCTGGTGCCGCTGACGGCCTGGAGCCTTATGAGCTCGGGATCGGCTGTCGGCGGAGTGGTGCAGCATCCTCTGGCCACAGGCGGGTACGCGGTCTGCTCACGCAGGTTTCTTGGGGGCCGCATGAGTGAGAAGCCGATCAGCAGGCGACGCATGCTGCAGGCCGGCGCGGTGGGAGGGATCAGCGTGTTGCTGCCCTCCCGCACGGCTCCGCGGAGCGGGATGAGGGCCGGCAGCGGCGGCCGGCTTGATCCTGCTGCGATCAGGAAGTACGCGGCCAGGCTGCCGATACCGCCGGTGATGCCGCAGGACCCACGGGACGCGCACACCGACCTGGACTTCTACACGATCGGCGTCCGGCAGTTCAGACAGCAGGTGCTCCCCCCTGGCAGTCCGGCCACGACCGTGTGGGGGTACGGGTCTGCGCGCCATCCGGGCACCTTCCACTACCCCGCCTTCACCATCGAGGCGAAGGTCGATCGGCCTGTCCGGGTGAGATGGGTCAACGAACTGCTGGACGCCGAAGGCAGGTACCTTCCGCACCTGCTGCCGGTGGACCCCACGCTGCACTGGGCGAACCCGCCGGGAGGACGCTTGGGGCGGGACTCACGTCCCGAGTTCACCTCGACGCCCGGGCCGTACACGGGGCCGGTGCCGATCGTGACCCACCTGCACGGAGGGCTGAACACTGAGGAAAGCGACGGCTACCCCGAGGCGTGGTACCTGCCCGACGCCCGCGACGTCCCCGCCTCCTACGCGCGGACCGGTTCCTTCTACGACAAGTTCAGAATCAAAGCGGAAGCGCTGTCGGATGCGCGCTGGGGCCCCGGGGACGCGGTATTCCAGTACGCCAATGAAGGCCGGGCCTCCACGCTGTGGTACCACGACCACTGCCTGGGCATCACGCGCCTCAACGTGTACGCCGGTCTCGCGGGCTTCTACCTCATGCGCGGTGGGCCGTCGGACGTGGAGGGGGACGCGCTTCCCGGGCCTGCCCCCAGAATGGGAGACCCGCCCGGTGCCCGGTACTACGAGATCCCCGTGGTGATCCAGGACCGGTCGTTCCATGCCGACGGCAGCCTGTTGTATCCGGCGAGCCGGGCACGTTTCGACGGATTCAAGGGGCCATACATCCCCGCCAGCGACATACCGCCGATCTGGAACCCGGAGTTCTTCGGCGACACCATGCTGGCCAACGGCCGCACCTGGCCGGTGCTGCCGGTCGAGCCGCGCCGCTACCGGTTCCGGTTCCTCAACGGCTGCAATTCACGCACCTTGATCCTGAAGGTCGTCGCCGACCCGCTGGCGCGCAGGCCTGCGTCCCCCGCGCTGACACTGTGGCAGATCGGCAGCGATGGGGGCTTCTTGCAGGCCCCCGTCGAGCTCGGTCAACTGCTTGTCGCTCCGGCGGAACGCGTCGACGTCGTCGTCGACTTCACGGGGCTGCCGACCGGTGCCGAGCTGTATCTGATCAACGAGGGGCCCGACGATCCGTTCCAGGGCGGCAGGGTGGGCGCCGATTTCTCGCCGGCGGATCCGAAGACCACTGGTCAGGTCATGAAATTCGTGGTGAGGCCGTTGACCGCGCCAGACCGGTCCACTCCCCCGTCCCAGCTCACGCTGCCCTCGTTCAAGCCCTTGGGCGGGGCGTTCCGCGCGCGGCGGTTGTCCCTCAACGAGGCGGACTCCCTCCGCCTGCCGGGTGTCGGCCCTCGCGTCACGCTCCTGGGCACCGTGGAGTCCGTCGGCAGGCCGGATCCGTTGGGATGGGACGCGCCCGTCACGGAAAATCCCACGCTCGAATCGACCGAGATATGGGAGCTGTGGAACTTCACGGTGGACGCCCATCCGATTCACGTCCACGAGGTCCAGTTCCAGGTCGTCGACCGCAGGCGTTTCGGGGAGTTGCCTCGTCCGCCGGAGGTGTGGGAGCGCGGCTTCAAGGACACGGTGCTGGTGTATCCGAAGGCGATCACTCGTGTGAAGGTGCGATTCAGTCATGCGGGCCAGTACGTGTGGCACTGCCACATGTTGGAACACGAGGACAACGAGATGATGCGGCCGTTCACTGTCAGTCCGCGGTGAATCAGCAGGCCGATGGCCCCAGCAGCCGCAGGCGGATCCGCACACCTGTGAACGTGCCGGCTGGGGTATGACTCGCCGTTGCCGCTCGGCCGTTGACTTGCGTCTCCGTGGGCTCACCCGCAATCCGACGACGGGCCGGGACGTCCCCGAATCGCCGCGGCCCGGTCGCGGTTGGAGGAGTTCGCCGCTGAGGTGTTCGCGGGTGTGCCGCGGTCGGACGAGCACGCTACGGGCGAGCTGTAGGTGCGGGGGCTGCTGCTGGACGGGCGGCGCACGTCGATGCAGCCGATGGCCGAGCGGCTGGGCATCGATCACCGCGGGTTGCAGCGGTTCATGACGTCCTCGCCTTGGGATGTGGCGGCGGCCTCGGCTGGCGCAGATGGTCGATCAGCCGGCCGTCCGGGCGCGGCGCGTGGGAGCGCCGCTGCGGCTTCGACGGCGGCCGGCACTCCCCCGGCATTCGGCGAGTCGGTCGTTCGCACTGCTTGTTGCCCTCGAGCGGGGCCGTGGCTGTCTTGATCGGTGCTGGTCGAGGTGACCCTGAGGTGTGCTCAGGGTTCCCCTGAGGGGCTGGCGGTCTGGGCGGCGGGTGCCGTCGGCCTGCGGTGATGGCGTGTGGAGCTGGGGTGTTGCGCTTCGGGCGCGCGCCTTGGCGTCTGTTGATGCGGCGGTGGGGTCGGGGTGGAGCGCCGTCCGCGGGTCGTGCGTGGTGGGGAGGGCGGGGCGCTGGTCGTACATCTCCGGATGTATGCCGCTGTAGGCGGATGCGCGAAAGGTGCAGGCAGGGTGTCGGCTCTGGCCGGATTCGCCGGGTGGGCCAGGCCGTCGATCATCTGGGGCGTGTTGTTCGGGTGTGCGGTGGAGGGCCTGCGGTGGACGATCCGTTGATGCTGGCGCGCGTGCAGTTCGCGTTGACGGCCGGCACGCATTTCCTGTTCGTGGCGTTGACGTTGGGGCTGGCGACGCTGGTGGCGTTGACGCAGACGCGGGCGACGCTGTCGGGCAGCGCGGTGGCCGAGCGGATGACGCGGTTCTGGGGCCAGCTGTATGTGATCAACTACGCGGTGGGGATCGTCACGGGGCTGGTGATGGAGTTCCAGTTCGGGTTGAACTGGAGCGGCATGTCGCGGGTCGTCGGCGAGGTGATCGGGGCGCCGCTGGCGATGGAGACCGTGGTGGCGTTCTTCGTCGAGTCGACGTTCCTGGGTCTGTGGATCTTCGGGTGGGACCGGTTGAACCGGTGGGTCCACCTGGGGTTGATCTGGGTGGTGGCGGCCACGGCGTACTTCTCGGCGTACTTCATCTTGGTGGCCAACGGGTTCCTGCAGCGGCCGGTGGGCTTCACGATGGTGGACGGGCAGGCGCGGCTGACGGACCTGGGGGCGTTGCTGACGAATCCGACGGCGCTGCTGGCGTTCGGGCATGTGGTGTTCGGCGGGCTGCTGACGGCGGGGTTCTTCATGGCGGCGGTCAGCGGCTATCACCTGTTCCGCCGGACGGCGGAGGCGGACCTGTTCCGCCGGTCGATGCGCACCGGGCTTGTGGCGGTGGTCGTGTCGGTGATGCCGGTGGCGGCGTTCGGGGGGATGCAGTACGCCTACATTCAGCCGACCAAGCATCCGGGGGCGCAGGAGTCGGCGGCGCAGGTGGCGCAGTTCGAGGCGCGGTTCGGTCCGGGTGATTACACGCCGCCGGGGCTGGCGACGGCGGGCGAGGTCCTGATGGAGGTGGCGTGGTCGCTGATGTTCTTCCTGGCGTTCGCGATGTTGGTGAAGCTGCCGTTCGGTCGGTGGTTGGAGCGGGGCCGGGTGTTCCACGTGCTGATGATGGCGGCGTTGCCGCTCCCCTACGTGGCGATGATCTCGGGGTGGGTGTTCCGCGAGGTCGGCCGGCAGCCGTGGATGGTGTACGGGGTGCTGAAGACCGAGGACGCGTTGTCGGATGTGGGCGCGGGCGCGGTGGCGGTGTCGTTCACGGTGTTCACGGTGCTGTTCGCGGCCCTGGTGGTGGTGAACGTGTGGCTGTTGGCGCGGTTCGCGCGGCGGGGGCCGGAGGCGGTGCGGCTGGGGGCGCCGGGCGCGCCTGAGCCGGAGCGGCCGGCGCTGACGCCGACGTTTTGAGCCCGGCGTCTGCGGTGCGGCTGGGATCGGGTGGGGTGCGGCGCAGTCGGCTGCTGGAGGGGCGGCGCCGTTCGGGTGGTGGCCGGTGCCGGATGAGCGAGGTTCCCCGGTCGGTGGGCCGGTGGGGTGAGGAGTGCGAATGCAGACGTTGGCGTTGGTGGTGCTGGCGGTGTTGACCGCCGGTTATCTGGTGTTGGCGGGGGCGGACATCGGCATGGGGATGCTGCTGCCGGTGCTGGGGCGTGACGGGCGGGAGCGGCGCCTGGTGATCGCGGCGTTCGCGCCGTTCTTCCTGGCGAACGAGGTGTGGCTGGTGGCGGTCGCCGGTGTGGTGGCGGGTGCGTTTCCGGGGTTGGAGCATGCGCTGCTGAGCGGTTTGTTCCCGGTGTTCGTGGCGTTGGTGGCCGGGTGGGTCGTGCGGGACGCCGGGTTGTGGCTGCGGGGCCGTGTGGACGCGGCGGCGTGGCGTGCGGTGTGTGACGGCGCGATCGTGGCGGGCAGTTGGGCGCTGGCGTTGTCGTGGGGGGCGGTGCTCGGCACGGTGCTGGTCGGCGGGAGCCGGGTGGAGGACGGGGTGAACGCCGGGACGGTGCTGGGGCTGCCGTTGGCGTTGGTGTTCGCGGCGCATGGGGCCGGGTTCGCGCGGTGGCGGCTGGCGAGCGGCTTGGCGGAGCGGGCGCGGCGGGTGCCGGGACGGTACTGGGTGTCGGGTGCGGCGCTGGCGGCGCTGCCGGTGGCGGCGGGGGCGCGGTTGCCGTGGTCGCAGGTCGTGTCGTCGCCGGAGGCGTTGGCGGTGACGGCGGTGATGTGCGTGCTGATGGTGCCGCTGCTGGCGGCGGCGCAGGCGCTGGTGTGGTGGACGTTCCGGGGCCGGGCCGAGTCCCCCGGCTACCTGTGACGCCGGTCGGGGGTGCCGGGGTGAAGGCGGTGGAGCGGCGTCTGGTGCGGTGGTTGCCGCGGCGGGTGCTGGTGCTGCTGGTCGCGGTGGCGTTGGCGCAGGCGGTGCTGGTGGTGGTGCAGGCGGATGCGTTGGCGCGTGCGGTGGCGGGGTTGGATGCGCGGCTGCTGCCGGTGGTGGCGGCGGCCGTTGCGGGGCGTGCGGTGCTGGCGTGGGCGGGGTCGGGTGTGGCGGGGCGGGCCGCGGCAGGGGTGAAGGCGCGGCTGCGGGAGGCGGTGCTGGCTCGGGCCGGCGCTCCCGGGGCCGCTGGTGGCGGGTCGGCCGGTGGGTCCGGTGGAGGCCGCGTGACGCTGCTGACCCGGGGTTTGGACGCGGTCGATCCGTTCTTCGCCGGATATGTGCCGCAGTTGGTGGCGGCGTGCGTGGTTCCTCCGGTGGTGTTGGCGGGGCTGGTGGCGGCCGATTGGGCGTCGGCCGTGGTGGTGGCGGTGACGGTGCCGCTGGTGCCGGTGTTCGGGGCGCTGGTCGGGTTGCGCACCGCGGAGTGGACGGGCCGGCAGTGGGAGCTGTTGCGCCGGTTGGGCGGGCATTTCCGCGACGTGGTGGCGGGGCTGGCGACGTTGCGGGCGTTCGGGCGGACGGGCCACCAGTCGGCGGTGGTGCGGCGGCTGGCCGACGAGCATCGGCGGGCGACGGTGGGCGCGTTGCGGGTGGCGTTCCTGTCGTCGCTGGTGGTGGAGCTGGTGTGCGCGCTGTCGGTCGCGTTGGTGGCGGTGCCGGTGGGGTTGCGGCTGCTGGACGGCCGGATGGAGTTGGCGGCGGGGCTGCTGGTGCTGCTGCTCGCGCCGGAGGTGTACGCGCCGTTGCGGGCGTTGGGGTCGCGGTTCCACGCCAGTGCGGAGGGCGTCGCGGTGGCCGGCGAGGTGTTCGCGGTGCTGGACTCCCCCGCCGCGCCGACGGGCGGCGGCCGGGTCGTCGCCGCCGAGGGGCCTCCGGAGATCGTGCTGGAGGACGTGACGGTGCGGTATCCGGGGGCGGACCGTCCGGCGCTGGAGAAGGTGTCGTTGCGGGTGGCGCCGGGTGAGCGGGTCGCGGTGACGGGACCGTCGGGTGCGGGCAAGTCCACGCTGCTGCTGGTGCTGGCCGGGCTGGTGACGCCGGAGTCGGGTCGCGTCCTGGTGGACGGTGTGGAGCTGGGCGAGCTGGACATGGCCGCGTGGCGGGCGCGGCTGGGGTGGGTGCCGCAGCGTCCGCACCTGTTCGCCGCGTCGGTGGCCGACAACATCCGCCTGGGCGCGCCGGACGCCGGGGACGAGCGGGTCCGGCAGGCGGCGCGCGCGGCGGCGGCCGAGGAGTTCATCGAGGAGCTGCCGGACGGGTACGCAACGGTGCTGGGTGACGGCGGTGCGGGGCTGTCGGCGGGGCAGCGGCAGCGGCTGGCGATCGCGCGGGCGTATGCGACGGATGCGCCGGTGATGCTGCTGGACGAGCCGACGGCCCGGTTGGACGTGCGCAGTGAACGGCTGCTGGTGGATGCGGCGCGGCGGCTGCTGGAGGGGCGGTCGGCCGTGGTGGTGGCGCACCGTCCGGCGTTGCTGTCGGTGGCGGACCGGGTGGTGCGGCTGGTGGACGGCCGTCTGGTCCCCGGCGACGGGACGGGCGCCCGTCCGAGCGGAAGCTTTGACGAGAGCCCTGGAGGCCGGTGCGGCGGCGGGGTGGCGGCATGACCGTCCTGGCGCGGCGGGGCCCGACAGTGCTGGGCGGGTTGTGGGGCGCGGTGCGCCCCCACGCGGTCCGGCTCGTGCTGGCGGGCACGGCCGGGGTTGCGGCGGAGCTGTGCGGGCTGGGGCTGGTCGCGGCGGCGGCCTGGCTGATCGCGCGGGCGGCGCAGCAGCCGACGATGGCGGCGCTGTCCCTGGCGATCGTGGCGGTGCGGGGGTTCGCGCTGGCCAAGGGGGTGCTGCGGTATCTGGAGCGGCTGGCCGGTCATGACGTGGCGCTGCGGGCGTTGGCGGAACTGCGCGGCAGGGTGTTCGACGCGTTGGCCGCGCGCGGCCCGGCGGCCCGCGGCCGGACCGGGGGCGCGGCCGGGTTGCGCGGCGGGGACGCGTTGACGCGGCTGGTCGCCGATGTGGAGGCGGTGCAGGACCTGCTGCTGCGGTGCGTGCTGCCCGCGGTGGCCGCCGTGGTCTGCGCGGTCGCCGGCGTGGCGGTGTGCGCGGCGGCGGTGCCGTCGTCGGCGCCGGTGCTGGCGGCGGGTCTGGCCGTGGCGGGCGGGGTGTTGCCGTGGGTTGCGTGGACGGCGGGCGCGCGTGCGGCCGCGGCGGTGGCGGCGCAGCGGCGTGAGCTGGCGGTGCGGGCTTTGGACGTGCTGGACGGCGCCGGGGAGCTGGCGGTGTTCGGGGCCGCGGACCGTTTCGGTGCGCGGGCGGTGCGGGCGGCGCGGCGCCTGGAGCGGGCCGAGCGCGCCGGCACGCGCGTGGCGGGGGCGGTGGCCGCGGCGGGGCTGGCGGTGCAGGGGGCGACGGCCGTCGGGGTGGCCTGGCAGGCGACGCGTTCGGGCGCCGACCAGGTGCAGGTGGCGGTGGTGGCGCTCACGGCGCTGGTGGCGGTGGAGGCGGTGCTGCCGTTGCCCACGGCGGCACAGCGGTTGCGCGAGGTGCTGGCCGCGGCGCGTCGGGTGGCGGCGGTGCTGGCCGCTCCCCCGCCGTCCCCGCGCGCGACCGCGGCGGCGAAGGTGCCGCCGGGGCCGTTGAGCGTGGAGCTGCTGGGGGTGACGGTGGCGTTCGATCCCCTGGCCGGCGCGCCGGACACCGAGCCGGCGGGTGCCGCGGGCCTGGACGGCGCGGCCGGTGGCGGGGTGGCGCTGGACGGCGTGGACGTGCGGGTGGAGCGAGGCCGTCGCGTCGCGATCGTGGGGGCCAGCGGAGCGGGCAAGAGCACGCTGCTGGCGGCGGTGACCGGGGACGTGACACCGGTGGCCGGGACCGTGCAGCTGGCAGGCCGCGACCTCGCCGCCCACGCCGAGCAGGACGTGCGGGCGGCGGTGCGAGGCCTCACCCAGGACGCGCACGTGTTCGCCGGGACGGTGCGCGCCAACCTGCTGATGGCGCGTCCGGACGCCACGATGCGGCAGCTGGAGGCGGCCGCGCGGCGCGCCCGGTTTCTGGAGGTGGTGCGGGAGCTGCCGGACGGGTGGGACACGCGGGTCGGTGAGGGCGGCGTCGGCTTGTCGGGCGGGCAGCGGCAGCGGCTGCTGCTGGCGCGGGCGCTGCTGGCCGACCCGCCGGTGCTGGTGCTCGACGAGCCGACCGAAGGCCTCGACCCGGTGACCGCCGACGCGATCACCCGGGACCTGCTGACCTGGCCGGGCGGCGGGACCTTGCTGCTGGTGACGCACCGGCTGGCGGCGCTGGGCGACGCCGACGAGGTGCTCGTTCTGGACCGTGGGCGGGTGGTGCAGCGCGGCCGTCACGACGACCTGCTGACGCGCCCGGGCCCGTACCGGGACATGTGGGACGCCGAACGTCTCACGACCTGACTCCCAAGCCGTCCGCGCGTCCTCTCTACGCATCAGGCCGTTCCACCGGCCGCCGCGGCCGTTTCGTCGCGTCACCGCCGTTGCCCGCCACGAGAACGCCGCCCCGGCGGCGCCGACACCTGGGGGGGCTGTTGCTTGGACCGGCCCGGCCGCCGTGTCGCGCGGCCAGGCGCATGGACGGCGGTGCGCAGGGTAGAGGGGGCATCAGTCGATCTCGAGAGGGGGCGGACTGTGATGCCCGGGATTCCGGGACTGCGGGAGGTGCGTTCGGCCGTGTCGCACACGCCCGAGGCGGCCCGTGACATGTGGTCGCGGGCGCGCGCGTCGGCCCGGCGCCGTCACGGCGGCCAGGCCGGGCCGCATCAGGTGGCGTGGACGCTCGTGGTCCAGCAGGTCGGCCGGGTGGGGCGGCTGCTGCAGGGAGTCGGCGGCCGTACCGACAACGCACCCGTGCGCTCGCCTCGCCGCGCACGCGCCGCCAAGCCCGCGACCAGGCCCGCGGGCAGGACCGTCAGGTCGCGCGCGGGTTCCAGGCGCGGCGGGACGCTCGGAGCGGCCGACGTGGGGCGCCAGGAGCTGTATGCGATGGCTCGGGACCTGGGAATTCCCGGGCGGTCGAGGATGAGCAAGCGCGAGCTGGCCGAGGCGGTGCGCCGCGCGACCGGCGGCGCCGTCAGGGGAACCGCGTCCGCCCGCTCCCGCCCGTCGCGGTCCGCGGCATCTCGCAGATCGTCCTCTCGGTCCTCCCGCGGATCGTCGGGCGCCGTGTCCAAGGCCTCGTCGCGGCGGTCGTCCGGCGGTTCGGGTTCTGGACGCGGGCGGCGGTAGGGCCGCTTGGCCGCGGGGCGGCGCTGCCCCGACCCGCCCGGGCAGCAGTCCGCCTCAGTCCCAGTCGTCGGGAAGCAGGGGCCCGAGGGGGCCGAGGTCGAGGTTGAGGTCCTTGTCCTCCAGGTCGAAGTGGTCCTTGAGGCGCTCCATGGCCTCTTCCAGGCGCATGAGGGCCAGTCCGAGCCGTTCGATCTGGTCGTCGGTGAGGGTGCCGGAGTCGACGCGACGCAGCGCCTGGCGCTCCATGAGCTGGCGGATGAGTTCCACCAGGGTGAGCACGAGCTTGACCAGGTCGCGTTCCACCTGTTCGGCGTCGGTTTCCAGGCGCTGCCGCACACGGGACGACGCGGGCGTGGACCGTATCGGCGTCGCCCGCATCGGTGAGGCGTTCGCGCGGGTGTCCCGGCGGGCGGCCGTGTCGCGGCGGCCGGCGGATTTCTCGCGGGTGTCGGGGAACAGGCCGCCGGGGGCGGGGTCGTGGACGTGGACGTCCCCGGTGAACGGTTCGCGGCGGGTCACGGCTGCTCCTCCCCCGCGGCGACGCCCGCGCCGTGCGGGGCGAGCTCGTCGCGGACGGTGGTGATCAAAGCGCGCAGGGACACCTCGACCAGGTCGATCTCGGCGATGGAGATGACCAGGTCGCCGGTGAGGACGACCCCGCCGGCCAGCAGCCGGTCCAGCAGGTCGACCAAGGAGACGCGTTCCATCGGCGGCCCGGACGGCCCGGTGTCGACGGCGACGGTCATCTCCCCTCCCCCTCGCGGCGCCCGCCGCCCGTCCCGCCGGTGGTGTCGGTGGTGTCGATGAAGGAGTAGGGCGGCCAGGGACCGGTGACCTCGACGTCGACGCCCGTCAGCTCGGCGTCGGCGCGGCGCGCGGTGTCGAGGAACTCCTTGGTGTGCTCGTCGTCGAGCAGGTAGGCCATGTTCAGCACGGGCACACCGGTGTGGCCGGACAGCCGCTGGTCCTGCGGGGGGTGCCGGCGTGAGGCACGGGCGTACCGGGTGAGCCGTTCATGGACCGACTGGGCGTAGTCGCTGATGCGGCGGTCGGCCTCCTGGCGGCTGCGCCGCTGGGCCTGCCGCCGGCGCAGGTAGGAGGCGCCCGGCCCGCCGCTGCCGCGCGCGGCCGCGGGCTGCGGCTCGGGCAAGGCCGCGCCGGCGTCGAACGCCTCGGGGTGCACGTAGATCTTCACGCCCCATTCGGTGCGGCCGCTGATCAGGTCGAGGACGCGGGTGAACTCGCCATGCTGGTCCGCCAGCACCTGCCGGACCCGGTCGTCGTCGCGGTAGAGGGTGGCGATGCGGACCGGGGCGGTGGGGGCGGCCTGCGCGGCGCGGTCGACGACCTCGTGGTGGGCGCGCGCGGCGGCCTCCAGCCACGCCAGGTCTTCCAGGTGGTCGCGCAGGGCGTCCTCACCGAAGTCGGCCAGGTCCACGGTGCTGACCAGGGCGATCAGATCCCCTTCCGGGACGGCGCGCACGGGCGCCGAGGTCACGCCGGTGACGCCGCCGAGCACGGCGGTGTCCAGGCCGCGCGCCACGCCGTACAGGTAGACGGCGGTGCCCGCCTGCGATCCGGGTGTCTGCTCGCCGCGTACGGGCGGCTGCCGGGTCTGCGGCTGACGGTCGCGGTCGCTCATGGGATGGTTCATCGCCCCTCCTCCCCGTCGTGGTCTGCGGCGCCGGCGGCGTCGTCGGAGTGTCGGGTGTCGGGGTTGGACCCCGTGGAGGCGTCCATGCGTGCGGCGGGGCGTCCGGCGGCCTCGGGGTGGGCTTGGGAGGCGATCTGGTGGGCGGGCGGCGAGACCGCGGCTTCCAGCGCCGCCAGACGTTCGCGCAGCATGCGGTTCTCTTCGGCGAGCCGGTCCTGTTCCTCGCGGTCGGACTGCTCGGCGGCGGCGACCTCGGCGCGGGCGCGCGAGGACAGCGACGGGTCGTGCTCCCACCAGTCGATGCCCATCTCCTTGGCGCGGTCCACGGACGCGACCAGCAGCCGCAGCTTGATGGTGAGCAGCTCGATGTCCAGCAGGTTGACCTGGATGTCCCCGACGATCACGATGCCCTTGTCGAGGATCCGCTCCAGCAGGTCGGCCAGGCTGGTGCCGGACCGCTCCCCCGTCGCGCGGGCGGGCGCGCGGGCCGTGCCGGTGTAGGGAATCTCAGTCAACGGATCGTCCTTCGTGGCGGTCGAGTTCGCGGGTCATGGCCGGTCGACGTGGCCGCGGGTGTAGCGGCGGGTGCGGTGGAACGCCACCAACTGCCCGTCGGCGTCCAGATCGGCCTGGTAGGCGGCGAGGATGTCGGCCGAATCGGGGATGCGGTGGATCTCCACGACCTCCACGGTGACGCTCCAGCCCCCGTCCTCGCGGCGCTGCACGCCGACCACGCCTTCGGCGTCGCGGCCGGTCATGTCGGCGACATGGCCGACCGCGCTGCGTGCGGCCCGGCGCGCGGCCGTGCAGTCGGCGGGCGACCGGCGCGTCATCGCTCACCCCCGCGACGCCTCATCCGGCGGCCCGCCGGACGCCGCCCCACCGCTCGCTCCGTCGTCGTACGGGCCGACCGGATCGTCGACCACGGGCCCCGCCGCGGCATCGGCGGACGGGCCGGCCTGGGGCTCCGCCGACGGGCCGGTGCGCGGCAGCCGGTCCAGCAGCTCCTCCTCGCGGGCGGCGGCCTCGTCCTCGTCGATCTCCCCGGCGGCCAGCCGGTCGGCGATCTCCTGCATCTCGGCGGCGATGCGCGCCGGATCGTACAGCTGCGCCTCGGCGTGTTCGGTGAGGACCTCGGCGACCCAGATGACGCCGCGCACCGGCGCCAGCGGCAGCGTCACCAGTCCGCTGAACAAACCCATCACGTCCCCCTGTCAGCTGTCCGGAACGAAGTCGTAGGGCGGCAGCGGTCCGACCAGCCGCAGGCGGATGCGGTCGGCGTATTCGGCGCCGAGGCGTTCCACCGCCTCCTCGAAGTCGCCGCGCCGGTCGCGGCCGACCAGGAACGCCGCGTCGACGACGTCCTCGTCACGTGCGGGCGTCTTCGGCACGACGCGTTCGGCGGCCGGCGCCACGCGCTCCAGCAGGACGCGGGCGTCGTGCTCGCGGCGGCGCTGCAACGCCTGCGAGATCAGCTCGCCGAGGCGGACGCGGTCGTAGTACAGGGCGTCGGCGGCGTCGGCGGGAGCCTGGCGCAACCGTTGCGCCAGGGCGGCCACCTCAGGGTCGTCCGACATGACCTCGCGCAGCACCGTGTCCTCCACGTAGGTGCCCTTCAGCCGCAGCTCCAGGCGCCCGTCCACGCCGTCCAGCGCCCGGGCGAACCGATCGGCGTTGGCGGCCAGCAGTTCCTTGGCCACCGCCTCCTGCCCGGTCATGGCGGCGCCGAACCGGAACGGCAGCACGGCCAGATCCGCTTCGACCAGCGCGGTCAGCACCCGCTGGTGCCTCATCAAGTCGGCGCGTCGCCCCAGCGGCCG
This sequence comes from Actinomadura viridilutea, assembly GCA_003001795.1. Lineage (GTDB taxonomy): Bacteria > Actinomycetota > Actinomycetes > Streptosporangiales > Streptosporangiaceae > Spirillospora > Spirillospora viridilutea. The sequence goes on from PVNI01000025.1 coordinate 22,958, forward strand.
GTCCTGCGGCAGCGGGCTGACGGCCGCGGCGCAGCCGCCGTCGGTGACCAGGGTCACCGGATGGTCGTCCAACCCGAGCAGCCCCTGCGGCAGGGTCGCGTCGCGGCGCGTGACACCGTAGATGTACAGCGGGGTGCCGGTCGCGGCGGTGCCGGTGTCGGCGGCGAGGTCGGGTCGGGTCATCACTCCTCCTTCCCGGAGGCGCGGCCGCGGACGGGTTCGGGTTCGGCGGCCTCGTCCTGCGACGCGGTGTCGCCGGCCCCCAAGCTCTCGCGGAGCCGTTCCTGGGCGCCCTGCAGGGCGCCCTTGGTCTTCTTCTTGGCGCCGGACTGCTGCATGTCGCCGACCATCTGCGGGATGCCCTTGGCGGTGCCGTCGTGGGCGATGTCCAGACGGTTGACGGCCTCGGCGAACCGCAGATAGGTGTCGACGCTGGCGACGACGATCCGCACGTCCACGGTGAGGATCTCGATGCCGACCAGCGACACGCGCGCGTAGACGTCGATGACCAGTCCCTTTTCCAGAATCAGGTCGACGACGTCGGCGAGGCCGCTGGAGCCGCCGCGCTGGACGGTGCCCGCAGTCTGCTGGGCGATCGGCCCAGTCATATCATCCACTCCTCGCGGGGATGTCAGAAGGTGCAAAACACGTACCTACCCGCGCTTATCGGGCTAAACGGGCGTTTTTGATTGCGTTGCGCCACGGTTTCGCGCCCACCCCGACCGCAAGGTCAAACCCACGACCGCACCGCAAAATCATTTCTCTTCCAGCCGCGCTTCACCGCGTCCACGAGAACCCCCGCGCCCGATCACTCGACGATCAGGCCGCCACCACACCCGGATGACCACGTGTCGTCCGCACCGTGCCCACTGCGGGCGACCGCACGGAGAGACAGCACAAGAAGCGGTCCCCCGACGAAGGGGCCGCGCAGCAGCGCCGCAGAGTCAGCGTTTACGGATCAGACGGCGTCCGATCACGATCGCGACACCGGCCGCGATCACGACGGGCGCGGCGCGCAGCAAGCGCTGCAGCGACACCAGCTTGGCCAGCCTGCCCGGCAGCGCCGCCACATCGTGGGCGGCGCGTTCGGTGGCGCGCGCGACCTGCCTGCCCGCCCGACGTGCGGTGCCCGCCGCGGTGCCGGCCGCACCGGCCGCGACCCTGGCGGTGGTCCGCGCGCTGTCCCGCACCGTCCCATGTGCGGACTCTTGGACGGTCGTTTGCGTCGCCGTGGTGGTTTCGCGTGCGGTGCCGGCCGCCTGCCCTGTAGGGGCCGCAGTGTCCCGGGCGGTGCCCTTGATCTTGTCCGCCGCCTTCCCGGCCGTGCCTCCGACAGGGGCGCCAGGGCCGCCGCCGGGAGTCGAGGGGGTGTTCATGAAAGCGCTCCTCATCGAGTCGCCGGACGACGATCGTGTCGACCCAGTTGTCGACCGAGTTCGCCGACCGGATTCTTGTCCGGAGATTGGTGACCGGATGGCATCGGCACTACCCGCCAGCGGACATGCCATGCCTCTCATCTGCCGCGATCCACCGTGCTGGGCGCCGGCAGCCCGTTCAGGCCACGCTCCGGCGGCAACGCCCTCCCCTCCCCCGCCGCGCAGGTAGGCTCCACCCGCGTGAGCAGCGCACCGGAACTGACCACCCCACGGCTGCGGCTGCGACGCTGGCGCGACAGCGACCGCCCCGCCTTCGCGGACCTCAACGCCGATCCGCAGGTCATGCGGTACTTCCCCGCCGCTCTGACCCGAGCCGAGAGCGACGCCCTCATCGACCGCATCGAAACCCACTTCGACCGGCACGGCTTCGGCCTGTGGGCGATCGAGCACACCGCCACCGGCGCGTTCCTCGGCTTCACCGGCCTGTCGACGGCCGACTTCCACGCCCACTTCACCCCAGCCGTCGAGATCGGCTGGCGGCTGGCCCGCCACGCCTGGGGCCGCGGCTACGCCACCGAGGCCGCCCGGAGCGCCCTCGCCCACGGCTTCACCGCCGCCGGCCTGAGCGAGATCGTGTCGTTCACCGCCGTCCCCAACCAGCGCTCCCAAGCCGTCATGCGCCGCCTCGGCATGACCCGCGACCCCCGCGACGACTTCGACCACCCCGCCCTGCCCGCCGGGCACCCGCTGCGCCGCCACGTCCTGTACCGCCTCACCGCCCGCCAATGGGCGACCTGCGCAGGCACCCAAGGCATATGACCTGCCCCAGCCGCGTACGGTGAAGGCCATGGACGCGTTGATCCCGCGCCCTCGGACCGAACCCGCCCCCGGCGTGGTGCACCTGCCCGGCTGGCTCGACACCGCGCAGCAGCGGGAACTGGTCGAGGCCTGCCGCCAGTGGGCGCGTCCCCCGGCCGGGATGCGGCGCATCCGCATGCCCGGCGGCGGCGTCATGTCGGTGCGGACGGTGTGCCTGGGATGGCACTGGGAGCCGTACCGCTACGTGCGCCATGTCGACGGCGAACGGGTCAAGCCGTTCCCCGACTGGCTGGCCGACCTCGGCCGCCGCGCCGTCGCCGACGCCTACGGCGACCACGGCGGGTACCGGCCCGACGTGGCGCTGGTCAACTTCTACGACGCGGCGGCCTCGATGGGGCTGCACCAGGACCGCGACGAACGCAGCCCCGCCCCCGTGGTCTCGCTGAGCCTGGGCGACACCGGAATCTTCCGCCTCGGCAACACCCGCGGCCGCGGCCGCCCCTGGCAGGACCTGCCGTTGGAATCCGGTGACCTGCTGGTGTTCGGCGGACCCTCCCGCATGGTCTACCACGGCATCACCAAGATCCTCCCCGGGACGGGGCCGAGCGACATAGGTCTCACCCACGGTCGCCTCAACATCACACTCCGCGAAAGCGGCCTGCCCTAGCGGCTGTGTTGTTGGTGTAGTGGTCGGTAGGAGGTGTTTGAGTGTGGGTGCCTCTTACCCCGCACCTTGACAATGTAAGGTTCAGGTGGAGCGGGTAGCGGCGGAAGCGCCGTCCCCGTCGCGGACGGGCGGCAGCCCGTGCAGCACGCGGAACAGGCGGACCCACTGGTCCGGGTGCACGAACGCCACCACCGTGTGCCGCTCCACCCCTGCAGCGCGCAACGCCGCGTCCACCCTCCCCCGCGGATGCTCGCGCTGCAGCGAGGCCCGCAGCGTGCCGCCCACCCCCGAGAAGCCGAGTGCCACGCACCGCCGGTAGTCGGCTAGCGCCGACGCCGGCAGCAGCGGCCGCGCGCGGCGCTCCAACCGCAGGATCGCCGAGTCGACCCGCGGCACCGGGCGGAACAGCTCGCGGCCGAACCGCTCCCCCAGCCGCCACTCGAACAGCGGCCACGACTGCACGGTCACCAGGCTCCAGCGGCCGTAGTCACCCGTGCGCTTGCGCGCGTACTCCAGCTGGGTCAGCAGCGTCGCCGATGTCAGGCCCGGTGCGCGCAGACACCACCGGACGATCGGAGATGTCACCGAATACGGGATGTTGCCCGCCACGGCGAACGGGCCGCGCGGTGGACGCGCCCGCAGGAAGTCGCCGCGCACGCACCGCACGTTGGGCAGGTCGGCGCACCGTTCACGCAGCCGTCCGGCCAGCACCGGGTCGATCTCGTAGGCGATGACATGGGTCCCGCACGCGGCCAGCGCGGCGGTCAGCCGCCCGTCCCCCGCGCCGACCTCGACCACCAGGTCACGGGGACGGGCGCCCACGGCTCGCACAAGCCGGTCGATGGCGTGCGGGTGGGCCAGGAAGTTCTGGCCCAGAATGCGGCGGGCGCGGTCGCGTGCGGTCCGCGGTCCCTGGCGGCGCGGACCCGCCGAGTCGGCAGAGGCGCGTGGCGTGGAGTCTCGGTTCATCGTGGATGTCCTCCGCGGCCGGACACGCCGCAGCCAGGCCGCGCAGGACGCCGTCACCGACGGCGCGAACGCGAGGGCGGGGCGCGACCGGCCAGACGGGACGGGCGCACAGGCCCGTCCGGATGGGTCGACAACAGGCCGGTCCCGGCCCTGGACATCCGGACACCACGAAGAAACGCGCAGGCGCGGAGACACCACGGTGCGGCACCGCACGTAGAGCCAGTCGCGCGGCACGCGACGGCATCAGAACACACGGTGCGGCGCGCCGCCGAGAACGCGGATCGGCGCGCGGAAGAGAATCAGGTGTCAGATCAAGCGGCGGCGCGACGGCCCGGCAGGTCCAGAGCCGGACGCCCCTCACGCGGCCGCCAGTACATGACGGCGCCGCGGACAAGGGCGCCGTCGAAGCAGGTCATAGCTGCCATGCCGGCGATCCTAGGGGACACGGCGCCACCCGCCCAACAGAATTTCCGCCCGGGTACTTCTCTCCCGAAGCAAAGAAAGCTGCAGGTCACACGCTGATCCCCGCGGCGCACGGAGGATTCGAGACACGGTGAGAGAGCTCCACGTCATCTGGAGAAGGAGCGCCTTGTTGGTGGCGCGCCGGCCGGGCCTTACAGCAGGTCGAGGACCGCCTTGTGCGCGGCCTTGCGCATCGCGGCGTGCAACGCGGCGTTGGCGTCCCGGTCGGTGCGGGCCTCCACGATCCGCAGCCCGTCGCCCGCGATCGCCTTCGGCAGGTCGGCCGCCGCCTCCAGCAGCCGGTACGGAACCCCGTGCGCCGCCGCAACATGCTCCAGGTCCACGCCGTGCGGGGTGCCGAACACCCGCTCGAACGGCCCGTCCAGCGACGCCTGCGGAAGCAGCGAGAAGATGCCCCCGCCGCGGTTGTTCACCACCACGATCGCCAGGTCGGGACGACGCTCGTCCGGCCCCAGGATCAGCCCGTTCTGGTCGTGCAGGAACGCCAGATCCCCCAGCAGCGCGTACGAGCGGCCGCTGTGCGCCAACGCCGCGCCCATCGCCGTCGACACCAGTCCGTCGATGCCGCTGGCGCCCCGGTTGGACAGCACGCGGACGCCGCGGCGCGGCCGCATCACCTGGTCCAGATCCCGGATCGGCATGCTCGCCGAGCTGAACAGCAGCGACCCGCTCGGCAGCGCCGCCACCAGGTCCCGCGCCAGCCGCGGCTCGGTCACCTGCGGCGAGTCGTCCAGCACCGCGTCCACGGCCGCCGCGGCCGCCCGGTCGGCCCGCCGCCACGACCGCAGCCACCCGTCGTCCCCCGACAGCACCGGGATCTCCACGTCCTGCGCCACCTGCGTGGCCGACCGCACCGGGTCCGGCCACCGCGACAGGTCCGGCGCCAGCACGATGTGCTCCTCGGCGCGGCGCAGCAGCGACAGCAGCGGACGCGACAGGCTCGGCTTGCCCAGCGTCACCACCACGTCCGGGCGGTGCCGCTCCACGAACTCCGGCACCCCGAGCAGGAAGTGGTGCGCCGACATCGCGTTGTCACCGTAGCGGGCGTTGCCGCTGGGCTCCGACAGCACCGGCCACCCCGCCATGGACGCGGCCGCCACGTACCGTTTGACGTTCACCGCGCCGTCGCCGACCACCAGCACGCCGCGCCGCGTCGGCGGCACGTGCAGCACCGAGCCCGGCGTGGACGCGCGCACCTTCGTCCACGCCCCGGTGGCGTCGCCGTCCAGCGGCTCGCACCACGAGTCGTCGCCGTCGGGGATCAGCGGCTCGCGGAACGCCACGTTCACGTGCACCGGGCCCGGGTGCGGCGCCTGCGCCAGGCCCCACGCCCGGCTGGTCACCGACCGCCAGTACGCCACCATCCCGGGGCGGTTCTCCGGCACGCCCAGCTCGAAGCTCCACCGGGCGGCCGTCCCGTACAGCTTGATCTGGTCGATGGTCTGGTTGGCGCCGGTGTCGCGCAGCTCCGGCGGACGGTCGGCGGTCAGCACGATCATCGGCACGCCCGCCTGGTGCGCCTCGATGACCGCCGGGTGGAAGTTGGCCGCGGCCGTCCCGGACGTGCACACCACGGCCGCCGGACGCCCCGATCTTTTGGCCAGTCCCAGCGCCAGGAACGACGCCGACCGCTCGTCGATCCGCACGTGCAGCCGCAGGCGGCCCGCCACCGCCGCCTCGTGCAACGCCAGCGCCAGCGGCGCCGACCGCGACCCCGGCGCCAGCACCGCGTCGGTCATGCCGCACCGCACCAGCTCGTCGACCAGCACCGTGGCCAGCGCGGTCGCCGGATTCATCAGCGCACCACCCCGATCGCCGGGTCCCCGCCCAGCACCTCCTGCGCCTCGGCGGCCCGCGCACGCCAGCGGTCCGCCGTCGCGGCGTCGGCCTCGTAGCGTGCCAGCGCCGCCTCCCGCACGCGCGGACGCCGCACGTCGATCGCGCCGTCCACCGGCGTCAACGGCTCGTCCACCACATCGCCTTCCAGCAGCGACAGCGTCGCCAGCCCGCACGCGTACGGAAGCTCCGGCAGCGCCGCCGCCAACGCCACGCCCGCGGCCAGGCCGACCGACGTCTCCACCGCGCTGGACACCACCACCGGCAGGCCGCACGCCTCCGCCACCCGCAGCGCCGCGCGGACCCCGCCCAGCGGCTGCACCTTCAGCACCGCCACGTCCGCCGCCTCGGCGGCGCGGACCTTGAGCGGGTCCTCGGCCCGGCGGATCGACTCGTCGGCCGCCACCGGCACGTCCACCAATCGCCGTACTCGCGCCAGCTCCTCCAGCGTCGCGCACGGCTGCTCGACGTACTCCAGGTCGAACCGGTCCAGCCGCCGGATCATCCGCGCCGCGGTGTCGACGTCCCACGCGCCGTTGACGTCCACCCGCACCCGTCCGGACGGGCCCAGCGCGTCGCGCACCGCCTCCACACGGGCCAGGTCGTCGTCTTCGCTCTGGCCCGGCTCGGCCACCTTCACCTTCGCCGTCCGGCACCCGGACGCGCGGACGATCTCATGCGCCCGCCCCGGCTCCACCGCGGGAACCGTCACGTTCACCGGGATCCGGTCGCGCACCGGCGCCGGCCATCCTTCGAACGCCGCCTCCCGCGCCGCCGCGAGCCAACGGGCGCACTCGGTCGGACCGTACTCGGCGAACGGTGAGAACTCGCCCCACCCGGCCGGACCCTCGACGAGCACGCCCTCCCGCCGCGTAATGCCGCGAAACCGCGTGCGCATCGGGATGGCATACACTCGCACCGAAATCCGACCCCCTGCCCTACAGCTGGAGCCTTTAGTAGTACCACGGGAAACGCGACCAATCGGGGGTGCGCTTCTCAAGGAACGCGTCGCGGCCCTCGACCGCCTCCTCGGTACCGTAGGCCAGGCGCGTCGCCTCCCCGGCGAACAGCTGCTGCCCCACCAGCCCGTCGTCGATCAGGTTGAAGGCGTACTTGAGCATCCGCTGAGCCGTCGGGCTCTTGCCGTTGACCTTCCGCGCCCACTCCAGCGCCGTCTTCTCCAGCTCGGCGTGCGGCACCACCGCGTTCACCATGCCCATCCGGTGCGCGGTCTCGGCGTCGTAGGTCTCGCCCAGGAAGAAGATCTCGCGGGCGAACTTCTGCCCCACCTGCCGCGCCAGGTACGCCGATCCGAAGCCGCCGTCGAAGCTGGCGACATCGGCGTCGGTCTGCTTGAACCGGGCGTGCTCGCGGCTGGCCAGGGTCAGGTCGCACACCACGTGCAGGCTGTGCCCGCCGCCGGCCGCCCAGCCCGGCACCACGCAGATCACCACCTTGGGCATGAACCGGATCAGCCGCTGGCATTCGAGGATGTGCAGCCGCCCGGCGCGGGCCGGGTCGATCGTGTCGGCGGTCTCCCCCGACGCGTACCGGTAGCCGTCGCGGCCGCGGATGCGCTGGTCGCCGCCGGAGCAGAACGCCCAGCCGCCGTCGCGCGGCGACGGGCCGTTGCCGGTCAGCAGCACGCACCCCACGTCGCTGGACATGCGGGCGTGGTCCAGCGCCCGGTACAGCTCGTCGACGGTGTGCGGGCGGAACGCGTTGCGCACCTCGGGACGGTTGAACGCGATCCGCACCGTCCCCTGGTCGACGGCCCGGTGGTAGGTGATGTCGGTGAAATCGAAGCCCTCCACCGGCTTCCAGGCGTCCGGGTCGAACAGCTCGGATACCTTGCCAGCCTCTGGCATGTGCCCTCTTCCTCATCGGCGTGCGGATGCGTTGCGCCCCCATTCAACCGCCCCGCCGATTCGAACGTGTTCAGCGGGGTGCTCTAGGCTGGCCGCGTCATGGACAGCACACCGCCCGCCCCGCCCGTCCCCGCAGGTGACCGCGCCGGTGAGCGGCCGGTGCACGCGGTGCTGCTCCCGCCGGGCGAGCGGCTGTTCCAGGCGTTGGCCGCGGCGCTGGACGGCACCGGCCCGGCGATCTGCCCGCTGTCGCCCGACCTTCCGGCCCCCGCGCTGCGCACACTGCTGGACGCGCTGGCCCCGCACGCCGTCGAGACCGCCGACGGGCTGCGTCCGCGCCGCGGCGAGCACCCGGCGCCGGTCCCGGTCGCCGACGGCACCGCCGTGCTGATCGCCACGTCGGGGTCCACGGGCACCCCCAAGATCGTCGAATTGTCCGCGGCGGCGCTGCGGCACTCGGCCGCCGCCTCCCTGGCCCGCATCGGCGCCCGCCCCGGCGACCGCTGGCTGTGCTGCCTGCCCACCAGCCACATCGCCGGCGTCCAAGTGCTGGTGCGGTCCCTGGTCGCCGGAACCGAACCGGTCATCCTGCCGGGCTTCGACACGGCCGCGTTCGACGCCGCCCTGGCCGGCGGACGGGCGCGACACACCGCGCTGGTCCCCACCCAGCTGCGGCGCCTGCTGGACGCCGGGGTCGACCTGGCGCGGCTCGGCGTGATCGTGCTGGGCGGCGCGGCCGCCTCCCCCGCCCTGCTCGACGAGGCCCGCGCGCACGGCGCGCGGATCGTCACCACCTACGGGATGAGCGAGACCTGCGGCGGGTGCGTCTACGACGGCGTTCCCCTCGACGGCGTCCGCGTCGCGGTCGGCGACGACGGGCGCATCCGCCTGGCCGGGCCGGTGCTGTTCACCGGTTACCGGCTGCGCCCCGACCTGACCGCGGCGGCCCGCGACGGCGAGTGGTTCGTCGCGCCCGACCTGGGCGTCGTGGAGCCGGACGGGCGGCTGCGCGTGCGCGGCCGCGCCGACGACGTGATCAACACCGGCGGGGAGAAGGTCGTGGCCGGCGAGGTCGCCGCCGTGCTGGCCCGCCACCCGGCCGTGCGCGACGTGGTCGTGGTGGGCCGTCCCGACCCGGAGTGGGGCGAGCGCGTCACCGCGGTCGTGGTGCCCGCCGGGCCGCCGCCCACCCTGGACGACCTGCGCGCCTGGGTCCGCGCCGCGATGCCCGCCCCCGCCGCGCCGCGCGAGCTGGAGCTGGTGGAGGCGATCCCGCTGCTGCCGTCCGGCAAGCCCGACCGCCAGGCCCTCCGCGGCGCCGTCTCCTGACCCGCGAGGCGGCCGCGGGGGCGATGCCCGTCGGTGCGTCTCGGTGGTCGGTGGTGGGTGAACTGGCTGGTGAGAGGAGTGTCACAACCCGGCGCCTTTACGTTGTAAGGTTCGGCTTGGCGGCGAGGGGCGGTCCGGGGCCGGACCCGCCTGCGACGTGGGCGTCCGCGGCCGCGCCGCACCGGTGCCCGCGGCCGCGGCGGGACGCCTGATCTCGGCCGACGGGAACAGACGGCGCCCCCGCGGCGTTCCGTCTATTGCGCGCGTGCAGCCGCAAGTGCATCTGAGCGTCGCACCACACCACGGAAGGGAGGGGGGTGTCCCCATGCCACGAACCGCCGCAGAGACCCCGCTCGTGGAGTCGGCGAGCCCAGCGCTCGACGACCTGATCGAGCGCGGCCGCGCTCACGGGCGCCTCTCGCTGGACGAGGTGCGCCGTGCCTTCGCGGCGGCGGGCATCAGCCCCGCACAGGGCCGTTCCATCCTGCGCGAGCTGTCCGAGGAGGGCATCGGCCTGGCCACCGACGACGATGCCGCCCCGGCCAAGGCCCGCGCCCGCGCGCCGCGCGCGCGCCGCGCCGACACCCCGCCGTCCCGGGCCGCGGGCACCGCGCACGCCGCCCCCGGCGACGCCGACACCGCGGCCTCCGACGCCGGCAGCGCCGAGACCGCAAAGGCCAAGGCCGCCAAGCCCGCGAAGAAGGCGCGCAAGCGCGCCTCGACCGCGGCGGCCGACCCCGTCGACCCGGCCGCCCCCGTCGATCCGGTCGACGCCCTGGCGGTCGCGGCCGACGCCGCCGACAACGACGACGCCGACGACGAGGCGTTCGAGGTCACCGAGGTCGAGGTGGACGGCGAGGACACCGCCGCCGACCTGGACGACCAGTCCACCTCCATGGGCGACTCGGTGCACACCTACCTCAAGGCGATCGGACGGCGCCAGCTGCTGACCGCCGAGCAGGAGGTGGAGCTGGCCAAGCGCATCGAGGCCGGGCTGTACGCCGAGCACAAGCTGGCCACCGAGACCATCGACGACCCGCAGCTGCGCGCCGACCTGGAGTGGATCGCCGAGGACGGACGGCGCGCCAAGGCCCACATGCTCGAGGCCAACCTGCGGCTGGTGGTGTCGGTCGCCAAGAAGTACACCGACCGCGGCCTGTCGCTGCTGGACGTGGTGCAGGAGGGCAACCTCGGCCTGATCCGCGCCGTGGAGAAGTTCGACTACACCAAGGGCTACAAGTTCTCCACCTACGCCATGTGGTGGATCCGGCAGGCCATCCAGCGCGGCTTCGCCGACTCGGCCCGCACCATCCGCCTGCCGGTGCACGTGCTGGAGATGCTCAGCAAGCTCAGCCGCGTGGAACGCGACATGCACCAGCGGCTCGGCCGCGAGCCCACCCCCGAGGAACTGGCGGTGGAGCTGGACAAGAGCCCCGAGCAGGTGCTGGAGCTGCTGCGCACCAGCCGCCAGCCGATCAGCCTGGACTCCACCATCGGCGAGGACGGCGAGACCCGCATCGGCGACCTGATCGAGGACGCCGACACGCCCGAGGCGTCCGAGCTGGTCGACCGGCAGCTCATGGCCGACCAGCTGCGCCGCACCCTGGACGTGCTGTCCCCCCGCGAAGCCAAGATCATGGCGATGCGGTTCGGGCTGTACGACGGCACGCCCCGCACCCTCGACGAGATCGGCAAGGCGCTCGGGCTGACCCGCGAGCGGATCCGGCAGCTGGAGAAGGAGTCGCTGTCGAAACTGCGGCACCCCAGCAACGCCTACCCGCTGCTGGACTTCGCCAGCTGACCCGCGCCGCTCCCTTCGGACGCGCCTTCCCGGCACGACGGGGCCCGCCGGACCGCTCACGAGTCCGGCGGGCCCCGCTTCGCGTCCGCAGGTCAGTCGCCCCGGCGGAACTGGACGATCGCCCCGGTCATCAGGACCACGCCGATCAGCACGATCAGCACGACCTCCAACCACACCGGCACCAGCCACCCGTTCCAGGTGACCCCGGGATCGAACACCCGCCGCAGCTCCGGCGACACGTCCAGGTGGGAGAACACCGCGTGGCGCAGCGGGTCCACCGCATAGGTCAGCGGGTTGAACCGGGTCAGCACGCTCAGCCACGCCGGCAGGCCGTTCAGCGGGTACAGCGCGCCCGACAGGAACATCAGCGGCATGATGCCCACCTGCATGATCCCGAAGAAGGAGTGCACGCTGGTGATCCGCGCCGCCAGCAGCAGTCCGAACGCCGTCAAGGAGAACGCCGTCAGGAACATCAGCCCCAGCAGCTCGGCCAGCAGGACCGGGTCGTAGGGCACCCCCACCAACCCGGCCAGCGCCAGGATCAGCACGCTCTGCACGGTGGCGACCACGGAGCCGCCCAGGCACTTGCCGACCACGATGGCGGTCCGGCTGACCGGTGCGACCAGCATCTCCCGCAGGAACCCGAACTCGCGGTCCCACACGATCGACCCGGCCGAGAACATCGCGGTGAACATCACCGAGGTGGCGCACACGCCGGGGAAGATGAACGTCTTCAGGTCCACCTCGCCCGCCGGGCCCGGCCCGGACGTCATCAGCGTGGACAGGCCCGTGCCCATGACCAGCAGCCACAGCAGCGGCTGCAGCAGATTGGCCACCAACCGCATCCGGTCCCGCCAGAACCAGATGAGCTCCCGGTGCAGGACGATCTTCACCGCCCGCAGGTCGTGCCGGACGCTGCGTTCGGGCACCCGCACCGCCTGAGGCGCCAGCGCGACGTCCATCGTCATCTCCTCCCCCGCGCGACCAAGCGCATCCAGTCGGCCCCGGACGCCTCGGCGTCGCGGATCGTCTTCCCGGTGAACGACATGAACACATCGTCCAGCGACGGCCGCGACACGCTCACCGAGCGGATCGGCACGCCCAGCTCGGCGAACAGCCGCGGCACGAACTCCTCCCCCGCCGCCACCGCGAACGTCACCGCGCCTTCGGCGACCACCGCCTCCACGTCGAACCGCTCCTTCAGCGCCGTGATCGCCGCCCCGTCGTCGTCGGTGTGGATCTGCACCCGGTCCTTGCCCACGCCCGCTTTGAGCGCTTCGGGCGTGTCCAGCGCCACGATCCGCCCCGCATCCATGATCGCGATGCGGTCGCAGTACTCCGCCTCGTCCATGTAGTGGGTCGTCAAGAAGATCGTGATCTGCTCGGCGTCGCGCAGCCGGCGGATGTAGTCCCAGATCGACGAGCGGGTCTGCGGATCCAGTCCGACCGTCGGCTCGTCGAGGAACAGCACCCGCGGCGAGTGCAGCAGTCCGCGGGCGATCTCCAGGCGGCGTTTCATGCCGCCCGAGTACGTCTGCGCCAGGTCGCCGCGCCGGTCCCACAGCCCGACCATCTCCAGCACCTGCCGCATCCGCTCGCGCGCCGCCGCGCGCGGCACCCCGTACAGCTCGGCGTGGAAGCGCAGGTTCTGCTCGCCGCTCAGATATCCGTCCAGGGTCGGGTCCTGGAAGACCAGCCCGATGTTGCGGCGCACCTGGTCGCGCTCGGCCACCACGTCGAACCCGGCGACCCGCGCCGTGCCCGCGGTGGGACGCAGGAGGGTGCACAGCATGTTGATCGTCGTGGACTTGCCGGCGCCGTTCGGGCCGAGGAACCCGAAGATCTCGCCGGGCCGGACGGCGAACTCGATCCCCCGTACGGCCTCGACGTCACCGAACCGCTTGACCAAGCCGTCGACCTCGACGGCCGACTCCCCGCTCGGCATGCGGGCCTCCCTTGACTCAATCGATGGGACTGCCCAACCATAGGGATGTCCCATTTTTCCGTCAAGAGATTATCGGACACGCCGAAGGAGCCTTGCCGTGGCGCATCCACGACCAGCGGAGCGACGGAACTGCGCGTACGTCGGCCCCGCGCCCACGCCGCCCGAGCCCCTGCTGCGCAACCCCGCCTATCTGGTCACCGAGCTGATGAAGCTGATCCGCCGCGAATCGGCCAACGCTCCGTCCGCCGGGGAGCCCGCCGAGCGCCTGCCCGTCCCGGCCGCCCTGGTGCTGGCGTGCGTGGCCTCCGACGGTCCCCTGTCGCAGCGGCAGGTCAGCGAGCGCCTGCGCATGGACCCCGCCGACGTGGTCGGCCTCGTCGACACGCTGGAAGAACGCGGATACGTCGAACGCCGCCGCGACCCCGAGGACCGCCGCCGCTACGCCTTGGACGTCACCGAGGACGGACGGCTGTTCCTGGGCCGCTGCTGCGAGGCCGGGCTGCGCCTCAACCAGCGGCTGTTCGCCCCGCTCTCGGCGGAGGAACTGCACCAGTTCACCGACATGATCGTGCGGGTCCTCGCCCACCACGACCCCCGATTCGCCGATCTCGGCGGCGCGGCCCGCTCTCCCCGCCCTGACCCCGTCTGAGCACGAGAAGCCGGCTACGTCCCCGAGCACCCGCCGACGACGACCGCCCCAGGTTGCCGACCGCCGGAGTCCAGGAAGCCGATGAGCACCTTCAGGTGGGCGCAGGCCCCCGATAACTTCGGAGTGCCTGCTCCTGCCAGAGGTGACGCCCTCGTGCCTGACACCCTCGTCTCGGCAACGCCCCGGCACCCCTTCATGCGGATCTTCATGCGGACATCGCCATGGTCGGCGCGGTCGTCGACGCCCCGGACTCCTGGATCGACCGGACCGCCGACCCCGACCGCTGGTGGCAGGCCGTCAACGACGACCGGGCGATCGTCGCCCGGCTCCATGACGGTGCGGTCGATCTGGCCGACGAGACCGGCGCCGACCCGGCTGCCCTGCCCGCGTGCTCCTGCTCAGCCCCCGGCCTCGTCCACCACATGCTGGAACCGCTGCAGGCACACAGCAAGCACAAGGTGCTGGAGTTCGACGCCGGATGGACCGACGAGCCGCTGACCGCCCTCGGAACCAACGTCGTCACTATCGAGATCGACGCCGCCTGGCCGCCCAGGCACGCGCCGACCTCGCCTCCGCCGAACTGTCGCCGACAGTGCGCGTTGGAGACCGCGCCGACGACTGGAAGCCCACCGCCCCCTACGACCGGGGGCGCATCACCTGCGGCGTGACCGCCTTCCCCGACACCTGGGCGGAGCAGACCCGCGCCAGCGGCGTCATCGCCGCCGGGACCGCGTCCGGCCCGACCGGCGACCGGCGCGCCTTGATGCCGATGCGCGACCAGGCCCCGGCAGCAGCGCAGCCCACCGCACAGCCACGCGAAACGCGGACCTCCCTCGAGCCGCGCAAGCTCGCGGCGGGGCAGGACGGCCTGGCCGTGGCGATCGCTGAGCTGCTGCGGCGCGTCTCAGGCGGCTCCACCAACACAGACGGCATCTACCGGCTGGAGGCGCACAAGGACGCCTCATATGCCCCCAGCGTCGCCCGGCCGCCCCCCGGAGGGGCGAAGGTCAGCCGGAGCGGACCACACAACCTGCGGCACGAAAACACAACGGCCCACCACCGATGGATGGGCGTGAAGAGACCCGAACAAAGCCCACTTCGGCCTGTCGGTGACCCGCGCGGCACGCATGTGCGGTCCGACCGTCCCATCCATCGCTGGTCTCTGCGGCGTCACACCTCCCGGTGCATCACCCGAGCTTGAGAGAAGGGACCAAGATGAGCAGCCCCACCTCTGCCGACAGTTTCGTCAGCGTCCCTGAACCCGCGAGCGTCGCCCGCATGTACGACTACTACCTGGGCGGCAAGGACAACTACGAGGTCGACCGCGAAGCCGCTGAACGGATCCTGGCCAAAGCTTCCTGGCTCCGGCCGATCGCCCGGCACAACCGTTGGTTTCTGGCACGGGCCGTCCGCCACTGTCTGAAGTCGGGGATCCGGCAGGTCGTCGATATCGGCACCGGATTCCCCACCTCCCCCAGCCCGTGGGAGGTCGCACGGGACATCGCCCCGGAGACCCGCGTCATCGGCGTCGACAACGACGAGACGGTCCTCGCCCACGCCCGCACCCGCCAGGTCGAGATCATCAAAGGGGACCTGCGCGACCCGAACGCCATCCTTGACCGCCTCGACGGACTGGTCGACTGGTCCCGGCCCGTCGCGCTCACCTTGGCCGCCGTCCTGCACTTTCTCACCGAGGACGACGACCCCGCCGGGTGCGTGCGCGCGTTCCGCAACACGATGGCCCCGGGAAGCCGATTGGTGATCTCCCATATCAGCCGGGACGGCACCCCCGGCCGACGTCATCGAAGCGATCGAACAGGAGTACAGCGCCAACGCCGCCGCCCCGCTCGTGTTCCGCACCAACCAGGAAATCCTGAACTTGTTCGACGGGTTCACCCTGGAGGAACCCGGCCTGGTACCAGTCGAGGACTGGCGTCCCGATCCCCGGTTCGCCCCGGACTTGTCCACCATCGGCGGCGACACTGCGACGCTGGTGCAGGGCGTGGGAGCAGTAGGCGTACTGCAGGCGGCATCGGAGACGGGGTGATCTCCGACCTGCTCACCGAGAACGGGGCCATCATCGATTCGACGTAGCGACAGTTGGTCGAGGCCGTCCCGAGGCACGATTGCGCGCCTCGGGACGCCGCCCCGCTTGGAGCTCACCGCTCATCACCCCCGCCGACTGGAACTGGCCTGTCCACGACGGCATGAACGTGCTGGAGATCGGCACCGGCACCGGGTACACCGCCGCGCCGCTGTGCGAACGGCTCGGCTCGCAGCACGTCAGCACCGTCGACATCGACCCGGAGCTGACCGAGGCCGCCCGGCGCCGCCTCGCCGACGCCGGCTACCGGCCCGCCGTCATCACCGGCGACGGGCTGCTCGGGGACCCCGCCCACGCCCCGTTCGACCGGGTTCTGGCGACCGTGGCGACCGAACGCGTGCCGTATGCGTGGGTGGAGCAGACCCGCGTGGGCGGGGTGATCCTGGCCGACGTCCGGCCCCGCGGCATGACCTGGGCCGGGGCGCTCGCCCGCCTCACCGTCACCGGGGACGGGACCGCCGGCGGGCCGTTGATCCCGGCGACGTGGGGGTTCATGTCGACGCGCCGGGAGGTGGACCGGCCCGGCATTCCCGAGGCCGCGCCCATCGACACGTCGGTCGTGCGCACCCGCACCAGCCCGGTCGGCGGCGCCGCCCTGCGCACCCCCGGCCTGTCCCTGCTGATCTGGCAGCGCCTGCCCGGCATCACCGTGTTCCCCCGCCCGGACGGCGCCCAGATCGTCACCCCGGACGCCTCCTGGGCCACCGTCACCACCACAGCCCCCGCCACGGTCGAGCACGGCGGCCCGACCGACCTCTGGCAGCAGGTCGAAGAAGCCCACGCATGGTGGACTGCACACAACGCCCCAGGCGGAGAGGCCTTGCCTGCGCTGACCCAGCGACTTCACCACCAGACACCAGACGGGAAGCCCTGAGCTGGATGCCGCGGCCCAACACACGAAGCGAAAGGGAGAACCCGAAAGAATCCCGTGAAGGCCATGCATGATCGTGGGGACGCTCGCGCGTCTGCTGCTGGTCTGAGCCTGCGTCAGTGGGAAGGGGCGATCGACCGTCGGGCATTCTGGTGGCGTGTCTGTGTCGCTGGTCCCCTGGGTCGTCTCGCTCGGGCTGCTGCTGGTGGGTGTGTTGACGGCCACATGGGCCGTGCGAGAGCTGGGACAGATCCTCCGCGATCTGCGCCGTTTCCATCGCGCGGAGGGCGAGGTCGTGGACGTGCGCCAGGACTGGTACGGCGACGGGAGCAGCTACCACCCCGTCGTCCGGTTCCGCACGTCGAACGGCACGAGCGTGCAGGCACCCAGCCGTCATGGCGACAGATCTCCCGGTGCGCACCCCGGACAACGCGTCACCGTCTGCTACAACCCCGCGAACCCGCAGGATGTCTTCCTGGCGGGCTGGTGGCGCAGCGGCATGGGAGCGTGGACGCTGTGCTTCGTGGCCGGCACAGCATTCGCCGCCTTCGCAACATACGGGCTGACCGTACTACTCAGATGAGGCATCTCACTATAGACGCATTCGCGCCGCCATGCTGGACATGCAAGCTGGACGGAGCCAATCGACACAGACAGTACACCAATGACCGGAACCTTACGGAACCTCACCACGATCGCGGAGTGGCACGGCGAAGTGTAGGGGGAACAGACCGACACTGCGCTACGAGCACGAAAGTTCTCTGGAGGATTTTTCTGCGGTGAAATAATTTCACCATACCGCAACCGAGAAGTTGGCACAATCGATGAAGCCAGAGAAACCGATTGTCACCTTGTCGCGTCATCTCGACCGGTCACGGATACCCATTCTTGCGGAGACTGCAGCTCAGGTCTCGGACTAGTACAAGCCAGCACTGCGGAACCCAAACTTCCGCTGACCTGCTCCACGTTGAGCATTCGTCCATACCGCTATGGACATTGCGATTATTGTTCACCCTCTACCTGTTTGATACGTTCGACTACCCGAGGGTCAGACGCAACTTCTGATGGCAACTTGGTTGTCACACCTGGCCGCGCCGCTACTACTTGCTTTACCGTAAGCCAACGCACTCGACTCAGGTCCGCATCCTTGAGGTTTGCGCCTGTCAGGTCCGTATCTTCCAGCGAGGAACTGCGCAAGTTCGCACCTTTCAGGTTGGCGTGGCGCAGACATGCGCTCTCCAGCCAGGATTCACGCAAGTCTACGTTTTGGAGATTGGCATTACTCAAGTCCGCAAATTCCATAAAGGCGTTACTCAGGTCCGCACCACGCAGATTAGCGCCACACAGCTTGGCACGTGCCAGCATGGCGCCACCCAGGATTGCGTTCATTAGTTTGGCGTTACGCAGGTCTGCACTTATCAGCCTGGCCTCAATCAGGATCGCTTCCACCAGTACGGCGTTACTCAGATTCACCCCTAGCAGAACAGCGTCAATCAGGTTCGCGCCTTCCAAATCGGCACCACTCAGGTCCGCGTCGTCCAGAGTGGCGTCACGGAGGTCTGCATACCACAGACTTGCGCCACTCAGCTTGGCGCCTTCCAAAACGGCGTCACGCATGTCAGCGTTGTCAAGTCTGGCGCCGGCCAGATACCTATAGCTCAGGTCTAGGGGCGCCGCAATGCGGTCGACGTGTCGACGCGAGGCGGTTCGGGTGAGTGCGGTGAGCGCAGCCTGCACGTCGGCTTCCGGCTCGTCTGACAGAGACTGGCGACGTTCACGGGAGGCCTCGTCAGAACTGCGGCAATCCGGGGCGCGATCCCGGACGAACGCGACGAGAACTTGGGTGGCGTGGGTGGCCTGGTCGGGCGCATCCTGCACAATCTGCTCAAGGGCTAGGACCCCACCATAGCGAACATACATCTCCGACGATCCCAAGCGCTCCAGGGCTTTGATAAACCGGTCCGTAACCTGACCTCGACGGGAGAGCCGATAGTTGCGCCAGGTGAACCAGAGCGCGACCACGCCACCCAACCCGAGCAGGAGCTGGGTGACGGCATGGCGAAAACTGGCGATCAGCGGCCCAACCGTCGACTGGTTGTCGACCCCCTTGAGATACTTGCCGTCAAACCACCAGGGGCCCCGCCATAGCAGCAGAACCACCCCGGTGCCAACGAGTAGCACGAGAACCACAAACGTCATGTTCGACAGCCATCCCCGCAGGGAACGGCCAGACTTCATGTTCGGCATATTCGCTTCACAACGCAGTCCGCGACATTACACGCAGCCTGCTGCGCGACCGGGGCCGGCATATCGGACCAACCACCGTGAGCGTGTGGGGTTGTCGAATGCAGGCCATGCGACAGGTGGACAGGCTGGTACGCGCCCCCGACCAAATCCCTCTAGGCGATACACAATTGGAAAGACATACAAGTACAATAAAGCGATACGGGACAGTCCTTACGTCCCACAGCTTGGTTGGCAGTCGACAGAAGCTGGACCAATACGGGAAGGCTCTGCGGAGCCCAAACTTCCGCTTGACTACTCCACGTTGAGTATTCGTCAATGCCGTCATCGCTATTGCGCTTATTTTTCACCTTCTACCTGTTTTATACGTTCGACCACCCGAGGGTCAGACGCAACTTCTGATGGCAACTTGGTCGTCACCCCTGGCCGTGCCGCTACTACTTGTTCTACCGTGAGCCAACGCACCCGACTCAAGTCCGCATCCTTGATTTTCGCGCCAGCCAGATTCGCATCTTTCAGATTGGCGTCACGCAAATCTGCGCACATCAGATTGGCGTCACGCAAATCTGCGCACATCAGGTCAGCGCCATACAAGTCCGCGTGTATCAAATTGGCACCCGACAGCCTTGCACCACGCAGCTTGGCACCACCCACTGCAGCCATGACCATAATCGCGTCTACTAGGACGGCTTTACGCAGATCTGCGCCTATCAGACTGGCCTCAATCAGGACCGCTTCTGGGAGTGCAGCGTTACTCAGGTTTGCACATCGCAAATTTCCCTTATACAAGAGCGCACCATTTAGACGAGCGTAACTCAGGTCCGCGTCTTTCAGAATAGCCTCACGCAAGTCTGCGTACCATAGAGTGGCGCCACTGAGGTTTGCGCCTTCCAAAATGGCGTCACGCACGTCGGCGCCACGCAGACTAGCGCCCGCCAGATGCCTATAGCTGAGATCTAGGGGCGCCGCAGTGCGGTCGACGTGTCGACGCGAGGCGGTTCGGGTGAGTGCGGTGAGCGCAGCCTGCACGTCGGCTTCCGGCTCGTACGGCAGGGGCGGGCGGCGCTCAAGAGAGGGCTCCTGGTCGGGGCGGCGGCAATTGGGGGCGCGGTCCCGGACGAACACGACGAGGACCTGGGTGGCGTGGGTGGCCTGGTCGGGCGCATCCTGCACAATCTGCTCAAGGGCTAGGACCCCACCATAGCGAACATACATCTCCGACGATCCCAAGCGCTCCAGGGCTTTGATAAACCGGTCCGTAACCTGACCTCGACGGGAGAGCCGATAGTTGCGCCAGGTGAACCAGAGCGCGACCACGCCACCCAACCCGAGCAGGAGCTGAGTTACAGAGGCGCGGAAGCTGCTGATCATATGCCCGGCCGCAGACTTGTAGTCAGCTCCTTCGAGGTATTTGCCGTCAAACCACCATGGCCCCCGCCATAGCAGCAGAACCACCCCGCTGCCAACCAGCAGCATGAGAACCGCGAACACCATGTTCGGCAGCCACCGCCGGGAGGGCTGGTTCGACTTCGGTTTCCGCATGTTTGCATCACAGCGCAATCCGCTACGTTGCGGTACTGATGGGCGCAGTGTGCATGTCCGGAACTGGCATATCGGATCGACCGCGTGGGGGCAGCTCGGTAGGTGCGGACAGGTCTCTACAATTCCCGCCCACAATCCGGTTGGCGGTCAACGGTGTATCTCTGCAGGCCAGAGGCGAGTTGCCTGGCTGCAGAACTGGACGGCCAACTGCACGATCGGGCGGATCAGCCTTGCTTACGTTGTTGGCGGTGCGAGGCGGACACACACCCGGTGGGCAACTGTTGGACAAACGTGTAAGGTGACGGTACCGATCGTGACAACAAATGGCTCGGTTGCGGGCGGTAGAAGAAGGGTCAGGCGGGCAGCGGTCGGCACGGTCCTGAGGGCGTGTCCAGCCACACGGTGTGCCGCCCGTCCGCATGGACGGTGACCCCGTGACGGGTGAAGGCGGGGCGGCCCAGACGTGTCCACTCCTCGTACGCGGCTGCGACCTCGTCGAACAGGCGCCGCGGCCCGAACTGTTCGACATGGTGGACGGTGCCGCCCTCATAGTCGACCGACGCCCACGATCGTTCCGCGGCGTCGGCGTCGACGTGCACGAGCCAGACGGTGAACTCCTCTGACCCGTCGGGTGCGTCGAAACGGTGCCAGGACACTCCCGGCACCCGTATGGCGACCGCGAAGTCGACGTCCGGCTGCCCGAACATGTCGCGCGGGTCGACGCGGGTGGTGGACGTGTCGGGGATGTCGCCGGTATGGACGTAGTCGCGCAGCGTGCCGAGCAGCACCCGGTCGTGACGGAGCCACATGAACGGGGCGCGGCCAGTGAACGGTCCTGTGGCGGTTCCGTCGCCGTTCACCGTGAGGCGCAGCAGGGCGTCGTTGTGGTAGGCGTTGCCCCAAGGCGTGAGGATGACGCCGCCCGGCCGGGTCTGCTCGATCCAGGCGCGGGGGATCCGTCGCGTGGCCGCGGTGGCGATGATCCGGTCGTAGGGGGCGTGCGGCGGGTACCCGGCGGTGCCGTCGCCGGTGATGACCGGCACCGGACGTCCCACGCGAACCAGCGCCTCACGAGCGCGGCCCGCGAGCTGCGGGTCGACCTCTACGGTGGTGACGTTGTCGACACCGAGCCGCGCCGCGAGGAGCGCGGCGTTGTAGCCGGTTCCGGTGCCGATCTCCAGCACGCGCATGCCGGGTTCGACCTGCAGTTGGTCGAGCATGGCCAGCACGAGGCTGGGTTGGCTGGCGCTGCTGGTGGAGTATTCGCCGTGGTCCGGGTCAGCGGGGTGACCGTCATCGACCTGCGTCACGACGTATCCGTCGGCGTTGACGAGCCGTGACCAGGTGTCGGGGTCGGCGGTCCGGGACAGGCGCCGCCAGCCGCCGGCGGTCTCCACCCAGATGTCGTCGGGGATGAACGCGTGCCGCGGCGTGTCGTGGAACGCGTCCCGCCACGCCGGAGGCAGCGCACCGGCCGCGTCGAGTCGGGCGAACAGGTCGCCGAGGGCCGGTTGGACGGTCACGCTTCACTTCTCCTTGCCGGATCCGTGTTGGGAGCCGGACGTGCCGTCCGACTGCTGCTTGGTCAACTTCCCGTCCTTCGGGTTGGCCGAGTCGCCGTGCTTCCCCATATCTCACCTCCGTGCACGGAAAGCTACCCACGGTTGAAGATCGTTGGTGTGCGGTGCGGTGAATGAGGGGGTTGCGGGCAGGGCAGCCCGACCTCACAGTTGCGTCGCCGTCTCTCCTGCCCGAGACGACTTTCGAACGCCGATGTGCATCGGCGTACCGGCCCCGCGGTTCCACATGGCTTCCGTGCCGACAACCGTGACGATGACGGCCCTTCAAGGTCTCTCTCGGACTTCAGTCCGTCGTCAGCTGCAGGCGTCGGGCAGCCAAGTCGATGACCTGCAGCAGTCGGCAAGGCGGGTGAGCGCGACGTCGGCCAGCACCCGGAGCACGGCCAGGCAGGCGGCGCATGTCGATGGTTTCCCTGGGAAAGGAGTTCGACCAGTTCGCCGTTCTCTGTGCGTCCGAATGGACGCCTGTGTTCTACGTGCTCCTTCAAGCCACTGGACCGCCCGCATGCTTTGAACGCCATCGAGGCGGACGGCTGTTGCACGTCGATGCCGCGAGGCCGACGGGCGGCCTCTAATCAACCGGTATCGGCTCCACTACCGCTCGACTGCGTAGGTACACCGCGGCTTCGGCGCCGGACCCTCTTGGGGCGCCGGTCCGGCGTCGCGCTGCGGCCCCGCGTCGGCACGGTCCCCGATCGCGTGCCGCGAAGATGGGCCTTGAGAACGGGACGACGGCACGCTTGGGGGAGCGTAGCCCGGTGGGCGGGCGTGGACGTTGGTGGGCGGGTCAGGCTACGGGGACGGCTCCGGAGAGGCGTAGGCGGGCCTCGTCGTAGCGGCGGAGGACCAGGCGTGCCACGGCGTCGTGGGCGCCGAGTGGCGGGGACACCTGGTCGGCGCCTGAGGCCGTCATGCGGTCGTAGAAGAACCCTGGTGCCAGGAGGTATGACGCCACCGTTACGCGAGCGGCGCCCTGGGCGCGTTGCTCGGCCACCACGTCGGCTAGGACGGGGCCGCCTGCGGCGACGAAGCCGTAGGGCACCGGTCTGCGCAATCGCCGCGACAGCAGGCGGGCGGCCGCGCGTACGTCGCTCACGCCCGCCGGGTCGGACGAGCCCGCGGCGCCCAGCACTACGGCGTGATCCCGGCCCGGCATCGTATCGGTGCCCAGGCGGGCCGCCAGCGCGGACGCGAGCATGCCGTGCGGGCCCAAGGGGGCGGCCATGATCGCGTCCCCGAGGACGCGCTCCACCCGGCCGGGGACGTCGATCAGGGCGTGGTAGCCGCGGGCCAGCATCAGCGGCACCACCACGGCCGGCCCTTCCAAGGTGCGGGCGGTGTCCTCCAGCACCGGGTCGGCGATCTCGGCGTAGGCCTCGGCGAGCGGCAGCCACGGGCGCAGTGCTCGCACTCGCTGCAGCAGCGCCCGAATCGTTCGCGGGCCGGCCGGGTCGCGCGTGCCGTGCGCCACCGCCAGCAGTGTCGGCACATCGCGCATCAGCCGCTCATCTCCACGCGGACCGGGTCGCACGCCAGCCGATAGCCGCGCTTGACCACGGTCTCCACGATGCCCGAGCGGCCCAGACCCCGCCGCAGGCGAGCGACGGCCATCTCCACCGCGTGCTCGTCGGCCTGGGGACGCGCCTCCCGTCCGTTGCCCGACACCCCCATGACCAGGCGGCCCGGCAGCACGCCGCTCAGTTCTGCCCGGGAGACCACGTGGCCGGGGCGTCGCGCCAGCGCCCGCAGGATCGCCATCGGCGCCGGCGCGATCGGACGCAGCTGGCCGTCCAGCACCACCGCGTGTCCCCGCAGTTCCAGCGTGCAGCCGCGCACGTGGATGAGGCGCGCGCGTCGCCGCGGCAGGTCCGTCACCAGCGCCCGCACCAGGGCGCCGATGCGGGCGCGTTCCGGCTGCACGGTCGGCACCCCGCGCTCGGTGAGCTGCTGCGCGGTCACCGGTCCCACGCACGCGGCCACCACGTCGGCGCGCAGCGCCTCCAGGAGCGGTTCCTCCAGGCCGTCCTCGGCAGCCACGGCCAGGGTCGCCGAGACCGCCGGGGCGCTGGTGAAGGTGATCGCGTCGACGGTGCCGGCCACCGCCTGGCCCACCAGCCGGCGCAGCGGCGTCGGGTCGTCGATGCGCGACCAGCGGTACACCGGGATCTCGATCACCTCGGCCCCGGCGGCGCGCAGCGCGGCGGAGAACTCCGGCAGCTCCTCCCCGTACAGCTGCACCGCCACCCGCTTGCCGACGAGGTCTTCGCGCAGCAGGTACTTCAGCACCTCCGCGCAGCTCTCCGACTCCGGGGACCACGATTCTTGCAGGCCTGCCGAACGGATCGCGCCGCGCGCCTTGGGGCCGCGCGCCAGGATGGCCGCCGGGGCGAGCCGCTCGATGAGGGCGTCGCGCATCCCCCACCCGTCGGCCGCCTCCAGCCAGGCGCGGAAGCCGATCCCGGTGGTGACCACGGCGTAGTCGACGGGCGCCTTGACGCAGTCGCCGGTGGCCTCCAGCAGCCGCGCGTCGTCCGACAGCGGGATCAGGCGGATCGCCGGGGCGTGCACCACGCGCGCGCCGCGCCGCTCCAGCAGCGTGGCCAGCTCCTCGTGGCGCCGGGCGGCCGTCACCCCGACGGCGAAACCCGCCAGCGGCTCACTGTCGGTGCTCATGAGTCAGGGCCACCTCCACGAGGCCGGTCGCCGGATCCCGGCGGATCGGGAAGGTGGGCAGCGCCACCTGGGGGTCGTCCAAGCACGTGCCGGTGCGCAGGTCGAAGACCTCCTTGTACATGGGGGACGCCACGGTCGGCACGCCGCCGCGGGTGCCGAGGATGCCGCGGGAGATGACGTGCGCGCCGGAGAAGGGGTCCAGGTTGGACAGCGCGTACAGCTCTCCGTCGAACGTGCGGAAGATCGCCACCTGGACGCCGTCGATGAGCGCGCACGCGCCGCGTTCGGGGATCAGGTCGTCGTAGGGGCACACCGGGTGCCAGCGGGCGCCGCCGTCGCGGGGGGCGGGTCCGGTGGGGCGGAGGGTCGTCGTGGTCATCGTCTCGCCACCTCCAGTCGCGGGCCGGCCACGAGGACCGGTTTGATCTGGTCGCGTTCGGACTCGAAGACGATGCTGGGGTCGGGGACGTCGGGCGCGTTGACGAAGGACACGAACCGGCGGAGCTTGTCGGGGTCCTCCAGGGTCGCCCGCCACTCGTCGGTGTAGGAGCCGACGTGGCGCTCCATCGCCGCCTCCAGCTCGGCGCAGATGCCGAGCCGGTCGTCGACGATGACTTCGCGCAGGTAGTCCAGGCCGCCGTCCAGGGCCTCGAGCCAGCTCGCGGTGCGCTGCAGCCGGTCGGCGGTGCGGATGTAGAACATCAGGAACCGGTCGATGAGCCGGACCAGTCGTTCGTCGTCCAGGTCGGACGCGAGCAGGTCGGCGTGCCGGGGCCGCATCCCGCCGTTGCCGCACACGTACAGGTTCCAGCCTTTGTCGGTGGCGATGACGCCGAAGTCCTTGCTCTGCGCTTCGGCGCACTCGCGCGCGCAGCCCGAGACCGCCGCCTTGAGCTTGTGCGGGGCGCGCAGGCCGCGGTAGCGCAGTTCCAGCCGGATCGCCATGCCGACCGAGTCGCGCACGCCGTAGCGGCACCAGGTCGATCCGACGCACGATTTGACGGTGCGCAGCGCCTTGCCGTAGGCGTGCCCGGATTCGAAGCCGGCGTCGACCAGCCGCTTCCAGATGCGCGGGAGCTGCTCCACCCGGGCGCCGAACAGGTCGATCCGCTGCCCTCCGGTGATCTTGGTGTAGAGGCCGAAGTCGCGGGCGACCTCGCCGATGACGATGAGCTTCTCGGGGGTGATCTCCCCGCCGGGGATCCGCGGGACCACCGAGTAGGTGCCGTTCTTCTGCAGGTTGGCCAGGAAGTGGTCGTTGGTGTCCTGCAGCGCGGCCTGCTCGCCGTCCAGGATGTGCCCGCGGCCGAGGCTGGCCAGGATGGACGCCACCGCCGGCTTGCAGATGTCGCAGCCGCGGCCCCGCCCGTGCTCGGTGATCAGTTCGGTGAACGTGGTGATGCCGCGGACCCGCACGATGTCGAACAGCTCGGCGCGGCTGTGGTCGAAGTGCTCGCACAGCGCCTTGCCGACCTCGATGCCGGCGGCGGCGAGCTCGGCGTCCAGGATCTTCTTGACCAGGGGGACGCAGCTGCCGCAGGTCGCGCCGGCCTTGGTGCGGCGCTTGACCTCCGCCAGGTCGGTCAGTCCGTCGTCGCGGATCGCGCAGCGGAGCGCGTCGGCGGTGACGTTGTTGCAGTTGCAGATCCGGGTGGCGCCGGGCAGGTCGCCGTCCGGCGCCGCGGTGCCGCCGAACAGCGCCTGCTCGGGCGTGCCGGGCAGTTCGGCGCCGACGCGGGCGCGCAGCGCGGGATAGGCGGACGCGTCGCCGACCAGCACCCCGCCGAGCAGGGTCCGCGCGTCGTCGCTGACGACGAGCCTCTTGTAGATCCCGGCGACCGGGTCGGTGTAGGTGACGTCCAGGGCGCCCTGATCGGGGCCGGCGAACGGGTCGCCGAAGCTGGCCACGTCGACGCCCATGAGCTTGAGCTGGGTGGACAGGTCGGCGCCGGTGAACCGGGCCGGGCTGTCGTGTCCCGCGGCGGCGGCCAGCAGGTGGTCGGCGGCCACCTCGGCCATGCTGAAGCACGGTGCGACCAGACCGTAGACCTGGCCGTTCACCAGGGCGCACTCGCCGATCGCCCAGATCGCGGGGTCCTCGGTGCGGCAGGTGTCGTCCACGACGATGCCGCCGCGCTCGCCGACCGGCAGACCGCAGCCGCGGGCGAGCTCGTCGCGCGGGCGGATCCCGGCGGAGAACACCACCACTCCGGCGTCGATGCCGGTCCCGTCCGCCAGGACGACGCGTGCGACGCCGCCGTCCTCCCCCGCCTCCAGGCGCGTCAGGGGCGTCCCGGCGTGCACCGTGATGCCGAGCGCCTCGATGTGGCGGCGCAGCATCGCCCCGCCGCCTTCGTCGAGCTGGCGCGGCATCAGCCAGGGGGCGACCTCGACCACGTGCGTGTCGACGCCGAGGCCCTGCAGCGCGCGGGCCGCTTCCAGGCCGAGCAGGCCACCGCCGACGACGATGCCTCCGACCTGCGGCCTTGACGTTGTAAGGTCAGTACAGTGGGCGCGGAGCGCGTCCAGGTCGTCGATGGTGCGGTAGACGAAGACGCCCGGCAGGTCGCGGCCGTCCACCGGCGGCACGAACGGCGCCGACCCGGTGGCCAGCACCAGCGCGTCGTAGGGGACGTCGCGCCCGGCGGCGGTGCGCACCGTGCGCGCGCGCCGGTCGATCGCGACGACCGGGTCTCCGGTCAGCAGCGTCACGCCGTCGTCGTGGGCGGGGTAGGCGAGGTCGGCGTCCTCCGTCAGGTAGGAGGTCAGCGCGACCCGGTCGTACGCGGGCCGCCTCTCCTCGCCGATCACCGTGATCCGCCAGGCGCCCGCGCGGTCGCGTTCGCGGAGCGCCTCGACCAGCCGGTGCCCGCTGGGCCCGTGCCCGACGACGACCAACCTCTTGTGCCCGTCTTCTCCTGCGCCGGTCATGCTGCTGATCCTCAGCAGGGGTCGTTTCGCGGTTGCGTCCCGTCTGTCACCGGCGTGTTAAAAGACGCTCACGCCGAAATCGAATGGAGGTCATCTCGCAATGGTCGGCGGAGGAATTTCCGTGGAGGTCGCGAAAACGCGAAATCCCGCCGTCGCCGCGGCGGGATTTCGCTCCGTTCGCCCTCGGCGGCGTCCGTCCCGGCCCCCTGGGGACGGACGCGGCGGGGTCATCCGACGGTCACCGAGTCCTGCTCGTCCAGCCAGGCCACAAGGCCCTCCAGGGCGTCGCGGCAGCCGCCGCATCCGGTGCTCGCGCGGGTCCGCCGCGCGACCTCGTCGGCGGTGCGCGCGCCATTCTCCCAGCACACGCGGATTTGCCGTTTGGAGACGTTGTTGCAGTGGCATACCGTCGCCGCGTCCGGCATGCGCACCGGCGAGTCCGCGGCCTGCGCCCCGCCCATACCGGGGAACAACAGGCTCAGCCGGTCCGACGGCAGCGGGCCCGACCGGTCGTACAGCTGGGTGAGCGTGCCCGCGGTGCCGGTCTCCCCCAGCAGGATCGCGCCGACGAGGCGGCCGTCGCGGATCGCGACCTTCTTGTAGGTTCCGCGGCTGGCGTCGGCGAACCGCATCACCTCCACCTGGGGGTCGTCGTCGCCGTGGTGCGTCTCCCCCATCGCCACCAGGTCCACGCCGGCGGCCTTGAGCCGGGTGATCTGCCGCGCGCCGGTGAACCGCGCGGCGGCGTCGGCGCCGGTGAGCAGGTCGGCCAGCACCGTCGCCTGCTCCCACGCCGGCGCCACCAGCCCGTACACGGTGTCGCCGTACTGCGAGCACTCCCCGATCGCGCGGACGTCCGGGTCGGTCACCGACCGCAGCGTCTCGTCCACGACGACGCCCCGGTCCACCTTCAGGCCCGCCGCGCGCGCCAGCCGTACTTCAGGTCGGACCCCGCACGCCAGCACCACCACGTCGGCCGGCAGCCGTTCGCCCGTCTCCAGCTCGACCGCCGTCACGCGCCTGGCGTCCCCGGCGCCGGTGCCGGTGCGCAGTGCCTTGGCGCTCGTGCCCAGGAGGGTGCGGATGCCGAGGCGGCCGAGGGTGCGCGCCAGGACGGCGCCGGCTCCCTGGTCCAGTTGGCGTTCCATCAGGTGCCCGGCCAGATGCACCACCGTGACGTGCAGGCCGCGCCCGGCCAGCCCGCGCGCGGCCTCGATGCCCAGCAGCCCGCCGCCGACGACCACCGCGTGGCGGGCGCCGTCGGCCGCGGCGAGGATCGCCCGGCAGTCCTCCAGGGTGCGGAACGCCACCACCCCGCCGGGCAGCCCGTGCTCGGTGCCCGGGATCGGCGGGACGAACGCCGTGCTCCCCGTCGCGAGCACCAGCGTGTCGTAGGGGGTGACGGTTCCGTCGGAGGCGTGCACCCGCTTGGCGTCCCGGTCGACGCGTACCACCTCCACGCCCAGCCGGGCGTCGACGTCGTTGGCGTCGTACCAGGCCGGGTCTACCAGCCCGATCTGGTCGGGCCCGGTCGCCCCGGCCAGCACGTCGGACAGCAGCACCCGGTTGTAGGGCTGCTGCGGCTCGGCGCCGAACACCGTCAGCGCCACCCGCCGGTCCCGCGCCCGGATCTCGCTGACCAGCCGCGCCCCGGCCATCCCGTTGCCGACGACCACGATGCCCGCGGCCGCCGCGCGCTCCCCGCCGTCGGTGGAGGATCGGCTCATCTGCTCGCTCCGCTCGGTTCCCGGGCCGCGCCCGGCTCGTCGATCACGCTCGCGCGGTCCGCGTCCGGCCCGGCCGCCGCGCCGTCCCCGGGCGGCCGTCCGGACGCGGCCACCGGTTCCAGCCGCACCGCGCACACCTTGAACTCCGGCATCCGGGACACGGGGTCCAGGGCCGGATTGGTCAGCAGGTTCGCCCGCCCCTCCCCCGCCCAGTGGAACGGCATGAACACCGTGTCGTGCCGGATCTCGTCGGTCAGCCGCGCCCGCACGGTCGCGGCGCCGCGCCGGCTGGTGACCCGCACGTCCGCGCCGTCGTCGATGCCCAGCCGGCCCGCCAGGTCGGGGTGGATCTCCACGAACGGTTCGGGCGCCGCCTCGGCCAGCGGCCGCACCCGCCGCGTCTGCGCGCCGCTCTGGTACTGGGCCAGCACCCGGCCCGTCGTCAGGCGGACGGGGTACTCGGCGTCGACGTCCTCCGCCGCGCCCGTGTGCTCGACTGGGATGAAGCGGGCACGGCCGTCCGGGGTGGCGAAGCGGTCCAGGAACGGACGCGGCGTTCCCGGGTGGTCCGGCGACGGGCACGGCCAGAACACCCCGCCCTCCCGCTCGATGCGCTCGTAGGTGATGCCCGAGTAGTCGGCGGGGCCGCCCGCGCTGGCGGCGCGCAGCTCGTCGAACACCTCGGCGGGATCGGCGCTCCACGCGCCCGGGGCGTCCAGCCGCCGGGCCAGCGCCGCGATGATCTCCAGGTCGGTGCGCACGCCGGGAGGCGGCGGCACGGCCCGGCGGCGCCGCAGCACCCGGCCCTCCAGGTTGGTCATCGTGCCCGACTCCTCGGCCCACTGCGCCGTCGGCAGCACCACGTCGGCGCGGGCCGCGGTCTCCGACAGCACGAAGTCGGCCGCGACCAGGAAGTCCAGGGCGTCCAGCCGCTCCTCCACCGCTGCCGACCGCGGCGCCGACACCACCGGATTGGACCCGAACAGCAGCAGCATCTTCGGCCCGTCCGCGGCGCCCAGCGCCGACAGCAGCTCGTAGGCCGACCGTCCCGGCCCCGGCAGCACGGCGGGGTCGACGCCCCACACCCCGGCGACGTGCGCGCGGGCGGCGGGGTCGTCGATTCCGCGGTAGCCGGGCAGCTGGTCGGCCTTCTGCCCGTGCTCGCGTCCGCCCTGCCCGTTGCCCTGCCCGGTCAGGCAGCCGTAGCCGGCCCCTTCGCGTCCGGGCAGGCCGAGGGCCAGCGCGAGGTTGATGAACGCGGTGACCGTGTCCACGCCGCGGGCGTGCTGCTCGGCGCCGCGCGCCGTCAGCACGTAGGACCTGCGGCCGCGGGCCAGCAGCCGCACCGCCTCGCGCATGTGCGGCACCGGGACGCCGGTGATGCGCTCGACCCGGGCGGGCCAGTAGGCGTTGACGACGGTGCGCACCGCGGCGAACCCGCTGGTGCGGGCGGCGATGTACTCCTCGTCGACCAGGCCCTCGGTGAGCGCCAGGTGGAGCATGCCGTTGGCCAGGGCCAGGTCGGTGCCGGGCGCGGGCTGCAGGTGCAGGTCGGCCTGCCGGGCGGTCGCGGTGCGGCGCGGGTCGACCACGACGAACGCGCCGCCCGCGCTGCGCATCGCGGAGACGTGCCGCATGAACGGCGGCATCGTCTCGGCCACGTTGCCGCCCGCCAGCAGGATCGCGTCGGCCCGCGCCAGGTCGGTGATCGGGCCCGGCAGGCCGCGGTCCAGGCCGAACGCCCGGCCGACGGCGGCCGCCGCCGACGACATGCAGAACCGGCCGTTGTAGTCGATCTGGGAGGTGCGCAGCGCGATCCTGGCGAACTTCCCCACCTGGTAGGCCTTCTCGTTGGTCAGGCCGCCGCCCCCGAAGACCGCGACGGCGTCGTGGCCGTGCGCGTCCCGCAGCCGCCGCACCTCGGCGGCGATCCGGTCCAGGGCCCGGTCCCAGGCGCACGGCTCCAGCGGCGCGCCGCGACGGGCGCGCATCAGCGGGGTGGTCAGCCGGTCCGGCACCGTCAGCAGTTCGGCTGACGTCCAGCCCTTCTGGCACAGGCCGCCCTGGTTGGCCGGGACGTCCTCGCGCGGCGTCACCCGCAGCGCCGGCCTGCGGCGGCGGCCCGGGCCCGGGGCGGCCGAGGCGCCGCCCAGGGTCATGCCGCACTGCAGCGCGCAGTAAGGGCAGTGGGTGGGGGTGTCGGTCATGTGTCCGAGGCTGTTCGGGCCCGGTTTCGCGGCGGCGTCCCGCGTGTGACCCCGCTGTTAAAAGGGGCTCACCCACCGTGGATCATCGACGTCAGAACGCGTACGGCCGGGCCGCCGCACGGACGGTCTCCGACGCACACATGTCAAGCGTTGTCAGAGGCGAGTTGAGGCTCTTTCGTCGCCGACGGCGCGGCCGTCGCACGGATCGGCGGCGCCGCGCCGCCTCCGCGGCAGGAACCGTCCCCGCCCGCCGGGCCGACCCGATCACGTCGCGGCGGACGCGCCTAACCTCGGAGCATGCCCGACCTTGCGTATTACGCCTCCCTGCCGCGCACCCGCGGCGCCGCCGCCGCATTGCTGCTCGACGACCTCGGGCGGGTGCTGCTGGTCAAGCCCACCTACAAGGAGGGTTGGTTCCTGCCCGGCGGAGTGATCGAGGCGGGCGAGTCGCCCCTGGCCGCGTGCGTGCGCGAGTGCGAGGAGGAGCTGGGCCTGGTCCCGCGGCTGGACGGCCTGGTCTGCGTGGACTGGGGGCCGCCCCGCGACGGCGTGGACGCGGTCAACGTCTTCGTGTTCGCCGGGTCGCTGACCGCCGCCGAGATCGCCGCGATCCGGCTGCCCCCCGACGAGCTGTCCGACCACGTGCTGGTGGCGCCGGAGAAGGTGCCCGAACTCGCCCCGCCGCACGTCTCCCGCCGCATGGAGCCCAGCCTGCGCGGTCTCGTCGAGCACCGCGCCGTCTACCTGGAGGACGGCCGCGAGCCCGGCTACGGCTCCGCTCCCCTGGCCTCCGCCCCCCGCCCCGGCGGGCCGGGATAGAAGCGCCCGCGACCGGGTAGGTGGCAGGCGACCGACCAGAGATCGGGGGGAGCGCCGATGGCAGCCTGCGAAGTGTGCGGGAACGACTACGCGCTGAGTTTCGAGGTGCACGCCCAGGGCGCCGTGCACGTCTTCGACTCGTTCGAATGCGCGATCACCAAGATGGCGCCGATCTGCGAGCACTGCCAGTGCCGCATCCTCGGCCACGGCGTCGAGGTCGGCCGACGCTGGTACTGCTGCGCGCACTGCGCCCGCTCCGCCGACCCGAGCAGCGCCGAACTGGTCGCCGACCACGCCTGACCCGCCCGGTCCCGACGCGGAAGGCGACGCGCCGCAGTGCGTGCGTCACACGCACTGCGGCCGCCGCGCGTGCAGGCCGGCCGCCGCCCCCGCACGGACGGCGACCGACCCGCCCCCTCACACGCCGGCCTCCGCCAGGCTCATCCGGACCTGCCCCACCCGCACCTTCCGCAGGTAGCAGAACCAGGTCAGCGCGACGCACACCCCGTAGAACGCGGCCAGGCTCACCAGCGCCGGCGCGATCCCCCGGGTCT
Source organism: Actinomadura viridilutea (assembly GCA_003001795.1). GTDB lineage: Bacteria > Actinomycetota > Actinomycetes > Streptosporangiales > Streptosporangiaceae > Spirillospora > Spirillospora viridilutea. The sequence continues at coordinate 55,952 of PVNI01000025.1, forward strand.
GCTCGATGGAGATCCGGAAGGTCTGCTGGATCAGCACGCCGCCGACGGCGCCCACCGCCGAGATGAGGCCGATGGCGGCCGCCGAGGCGCGCCGGGCGCGGGCGAGCGCCCGCTCGGCGGCCGCGGAGTCGCCGCGGTCCGCCTCGGCCAGCTCCCGCACCCGGAAGATCGCCGGGATCATCCGGTAGGTGGAGCCGTTGCCGACGCCGGTGGCGACGAACACGAACAGGAACGCCGCCAGGAACGTCGGCCAGCTCCCCGCCCGCACCGCCGCGGCCACCGCCGCGACGCCCAGCCCCATCAGCAGGAAGTCGACCATGGTGACCCGGGCCCCGCCGAACCGGTCCGCCAGCCAGCCGCCGAGGGGGCGCGCCAGCGACCCGGCGAAGGCGCCCAGCCAGACGAAGCGGGACGCGGCGACGTCGGGGAACGAGTTCTCGATCAGCACCCCGAAGCTGAACGAGTAGCCGATGAACGACCCGAAGGTGCCGATGTACAGCACCGACATGACGATCGTCTGCCCGTCCCTGGCGCCGGCGGCCATCTCGCGCGGCGTGTACGGCGAGGACGCCCGGGTCAGGTTGTCCATGAAGAAGTAGGCGCACGCGGCGGCCAGCAGGATGAACGGCATCCACACCCAGCCCACCGCGGCCAGCCCGAACGCGACGATCAGCGGGGGCATGGCGAGCTGGGTCACGCTGGTGCCCAGGTTGCCGCCGGCGGCGTTCAGGCCGAGCGGCAGGCCCTGCCGCCGGGCCGGGTAGAAGTGGGTGATGTTGGCCATGGAGGAGGCGAAGTTGCCGCCTCCCAGGCCGGTGGTCGCCGCGATCAGCAGCAGCGCCCAGAACGGCAGGTCGGGGTTCTCGATCGCGTAGACGAACAGCCCGCACGGGACGAGCAGCAGCAGCGCGCTGACCACCGTCCAGTTGCGGCCGCCGAAACGCGCCGGGGCGAAGGTGTAGGGGATGCGCATCGCGGCCCCCACCAGGTTGGGCAGCGTCGTCAGCCACAGGGCCTGGCCCACCGACAGGCGCACCCCGTTGTCGGCGAGGTGGAGCACGGCGATGCTCCACAGCAGCCACACGCAGAAGCCCAGATGCTCGGTGAAGATCGAGAACACCAGGTTGCGGGCCGCCACCCGGCGCCCGGTCGCGGCCCAGAACCGGTCGTCGTCGGGGTCCCAGTGGTCGATCCAGCGACCGCCCCGGGGCCTGGCCCCCGCCCGCGGGGCTGCGTCGTCGGTCAGCGCCGTCATGGCGTCTCCTTCGGTGTCATGGCGGCCGGCGGCGATGCCGGGCGTTCCTGCGGACACCGCGACGTTAGGGACGGCGGGTTACGCGGGACGGCGCGTCATGTGCCCGTGGTGCTACATCCGGCGCACACGCACGGCGCCGCCGTGTGAGAGAAGGGGCGCGCCCCTCGCCGGTGAAACGCCTGCTCAGCGGCTCACGCGTCGGTGTCGGGCCACGACGGCGAACGCCCCGACGAGCGCAGCACCGACTCCCACGCGTCGCCGGAGGACAGCGGCAGGTGCGGCACGCCCCAGTGCCAGGCCGACACCAGCAGCTCGGGGTCGCGCGGCCGGTAGTCGACCCCGATCGCGCGGGCCAGGTCCCAGGCGTGCAGGTGCCATTCCACGCACGCGACGCCCGCGTGGTCGCCCACGGTGTACTTGGTGCCCCGGTAGACCAGGTGGGTGCGGTCCCACATGTCGGGCATCAGGTCGGCGTACGCCCCGGCCGACACGGTGAACGCCATGATCCGGTCCGGGCCGGGCTCGGGCGGCAGCGCGGCCAGCTCCGCGGCGTTCTGGCGGGCCAGCTGGCGGATCAGCACCGGGGCCGCCGCGTCCCGGGCGAACAGCTTGGCCAGCCGGCTGTCCGGGGAATCCTGCAGGTACTCCAGATAGTTCTCGGCCACGCAGCGCAGATGGCCGGCCAGGTCGATGATCTGCCACTCGGTGCACGGGGTGGGGGCGGTCCAGTCCTCCACCCGCTCGGCCAGCGCGCGGATCGCCTGGACCCCGTCCCGGTAGGACTCCAGGACGCGCTGACGGTCAGGCGGCGTGCGCTCCACGTGACTTCCCCCCGTGGTCGAAGCACCTTCGCTGGTCGGCCGATGCGCCGAACCGGTGTGCTGCCCGTGCGTGCGAACCCCTCGCCGGGACGCGTCGCCGGCGCCCCCGCGGCGCGGGGGCGCGGAGCGTCCCGGAACTCTTCGAGGGGCTACGTTCTCAGAACTCGGGCGGCCGGTGCCAACTCGGCGGCGCCGTGTCGTCCGCCCCGTCAGCCCTCCGCCCCGGTGCCCGGCCTCCCCGGGCCCGCGTCAGGCCGCCACGCCGGGCCGGGTGCGAAACCCGAGCCGGTGCGCCTCGCGCGCCGTGCGCAGCCGGTCGACCTCGTCGGTCCAGGGCCGCACGGCCGGCTTGGCCTTGGCCTCGCGGCGCGCGATCTCGGCGGCGCGGCGGGCCTTGGCGTCCGCGCCGTCGGACACGTACACCCGGGGGCCCATGGCGACCCGCTCGGCGGCCTCGGCGGCCAGCAGCACCTCGGTGAGCGCCTTGTCGAACTTCACCGACAGGGCCCGCAGCTCCTCGGCGGGGCGCCCCTCGGTCTCCGCGGCGCGCAGCGCGCTCTCGGCCTCGGCGGCGGCCGCCAACCGCTCCCGGTAGGTCGCGGCCAGCCGCTCGTCGGCGGCGTACCGCTCGGCGACGTCCTTGCTCACCCGGCGACCCAAGGCCATGGCGGTCCCCTCCTTCGTCCGCGGCCGTGACCGGCCGTGCTCGACTCTACCCGGCCGTGACGGCCGTCCGTCGCACGTGATCGAGGTGTGATCGGGGTAAGCGTACGCCCGTCGCCGGCGTGTCGTGACAGCGGACACCCCGCCCGCGCCCTTTACGTAGTAAGGTCAGTGCTCGTCATGGTTCGGCAACCGAGCATCAACGCCCAGCACCGCCCGCCGCTGACCATCGAGCGGATCATCGAGGCGGCGCTGCGGATCGTCGACGGCCAGGGCCTGGGGCGGCTGACCATGCGCCGCCTCGGCGACGCCCTCGAGGTGGAGGCCATGGCCATCTACCACCACCTGCCCCGCGGCAAGGAGCAGCTGCTGGACGGCCTGGTGGCGCACGTGGCCGACGCGCCCGCCCCGGTCGACGACTCCGCCGATTGGCGGGACGCGCTGCGCCGCTGGGCCGCCGCCTACCGCGAGCGCCTGCTGGAGCACGCCGGAGTGCTGCCGCTGCTGGTCACCCGGCGCAACCCCGCCGCGCTGGCCCCCACCGCCGCCTCGCTGCGCGAGCTGATGCGCCGGGGCGGCCTGCCGGACGACGCCGCGCACGCGGCCGCCCACACGCTGCTGGCGTTCGTCATCGGGCATGTCGCGCTGGAGGTGCGCGGCACCACCGACGACGGCGCCACCGCACCGGCCGCCGCCGGCCCCGACGGCCCGGTCGACTGGCCGGCCCGCTTCGCCGCAGCGTTCGACCAGATTCTCACCGCCGTCGCTCCCTGACCCGTCCGCGGCGCGTCCGCGCGGCGCCGTCAGTCCTCGCGGTCAGTCCTCGCGGTCAGTCCTCGACGACGAGGACCTCCAGGGCGCGCGGCCCCTGGCCGCCCTCCACCCGCCGCGCCTCGGGACCGCCGGCCGCGCACGGGCCGCTGATCCAGGTCAGCGGGCGGTCCGGCCGCAGCCGCGCGACCGCCTCGGGCACGGTGCCGACGATCTGGTCGGCGTGCACCACGCACAGGTGGTAGTCGGGGACCAGGGACAGCAGCCGCCGCCCCTGCGCCCGGCCGCCGTCCAGCACGATCGTGCCGGTCCGCGCGATCGCCACGGCGCAGCCGGTCACCACGCCGTCCACCGCGGCCAGGGTGTCCAGGTCGGTCAGGCCGGTGTCGGCCACGGCCTGCACGCCGTCCAGCTCGGCCAGCCAGCCGAACGGCAGGTCGGCCGGGGCGACGACGCGCCGGGCCTCGCGCGCCCACAGCGCGGCCGCGATCGAGGTGGCCAGGTCGTCCGCGCCGGTGTGCCGGACGGTCGCGCGGTGGTCGGCGACCCGCTCGGTGAACAGCGCGATCACGTCGGCGCGGGTGGCGGCCTCGGCGGCGGTCAGCCGGCGCCGGTACCGGCGGGGGACGTCGACGCTCGTGCCGCGCTCCTCGCCGAGCGCCTCGCGCACGCGCCGCAGAATCCGCTCCCGCGAGCTCATCGGTCACCCCCATGGCGCGGCCGCGCCCGCCACCAGGCGCGGAAGCTGTGCACCGGCGGGGCGGGCAGGTCCCGGGCGTCGGTCCACTTGCCCAGCAGGCCCGGCAGCCGCCGGATGCGGCCGCCGCGCGACAGCAGCCGCGCCCAGCGCGCGCCCGAGCGCAGCGCCGCCTCGTAGCGGCCGCGGTCGGCCATCGTCCAGGCCGCGCTGCGCATCATCAGCAGCTCGGGCGTGGGCACCGGGCGGCGCCGCCGCGACTCCACCACCCTGCCCCGCAGGCGGACCAGCAGGTCCGGAATGTCGATCTTGACGGGGCACACGTCGGCGCAGGCGCCGCACAGCGTGGACGCGTACGGCAGGGAGGCGCGCGCCGCGTCCTCCACGCCCTCGACCAGCGGGGTGAGGACGGCGCCGATCGGTCCGCCGCCGCGCGGGCCGTAGGGCTCGCCTCCGGTGCGCTCGTACACGGGGCACACGTGCGCGCACGCCGAGCAGCGCACGCAGCGCAGCGCGGCCCGTCCGGCCTCGTCGGCCAGCGCCGCGGAGCGGCCGTTGTCGAGCAGCACCAGGTGCAGCTCGCTCGGGCCGTCGCCGGGCGTGACGCCCGTCCAGGTCGACACGCAGGGGCTCATCCGGTCCCCGGTCGCCGAGCGCGGCAGCAGCTGCAGCAGCACCTCCAGGTCGTCCCAGGTGGGGACGACGGCGTCGATGCCCGCCACGCAGATCAGCGTCCCGGGCAGGGTGACGGCGGCGCGTCCGTTGCCCTCGGACTCCAGCAGCACCAGCGTGCCGGTGTCGGCCACCATGAAGTCGGCGCCGCACACCGCGACGCGCGCCGACAGCAGCCGCCGCCGCAGGTGGGCGCGGGCCGCGGCGGCGAGCGCCGCCGGGTCGTCGGGCAGGTCGGGCGGCGCGTCCGGCAGCGCGCGCACGAACAGCTCGCGCAGCCGCGCCCGGTCGCGGTGGAACGCCGGGGGCGCGGGATCGGCGGGGGCCGGGCCGCCGTCCAGCCGGGCGACCAGCTCGGCCAGGTCGGTGGGATGCGCGGTCACCCCCGCCTCGGCCAGGGCCTCGTACAGGCCGATCTCGCGGGCGGCGGGCACGGCCGCCGTCACCGCCTCGCCGTGCCCGGTCGCCGTGACCAGGCCGGTGACCAGCCGGGCGGCCTCGGCGGCGTCGGCGGCCCAGTGCACGGTGCCGCCCGCCTCGGTGACCGACTTCTCCAGCCGCTCCAGGTGGGCGTCGAGGTTGAGCAGGGTCTCGTCGCGGATGGCGCGTCCGGCCTCGCGCAGCTCCTCCCAGTCGCCCAGCTCGCCCACGGCGGCCTCGCGGCGCCGGCGCAGCTCCCCCGTGACGGCCCGCAGGTCGCGGCGCAGCGCCGTGTCGGCCAGCGCGCCGCGCGCCGCCACGGCGAACTTGGGCATGGGCGCGGGCGCCGCCCCCGAGGAGGAGGCCCTCCCCCCGACGGACGAGTCGCCGCTCATGCCCGCACCGCCGCGGCCGGGGAGCCGGTGGCGGCCAGGATCTCGGCCAGATGCATGACGCGGACGCCGCCGCGCAGCCGCGACAGCGCCCCGCCGATGTGGGCCAGGCAGGCGTTGTCGGCGGCGCACAGCACGTCGGCGCCGGTGGAGCGGACGTGCCGGACCTTGTCGGCCACCATCGCCACCGACACGTCGGCGTTCTTCATCGCGAACGTCCCGCCGAACCCGCAGCACTCCTCCGCCGCGGGCATGTCGACCAGCTCCAGCCCCTTCACCGCCCGCAGCAGCCGCAGCGGACGGTCGCCCAGCTCCAGCGTCCGCAGCGAGTGGCAGGTCGGGTGGTAGGCCACGCGATGGGGGAAGTAGGCGCCGACGTCGGTGACGCCCAGCACGTCCACCAGGAACTCCGACAGCTCGTGCACGGCCAGCCCCTCGGCGGCGCGCGCCAGGTCGTCGTCGCCGTCGGCGCGGGCGATGCGGGCGTAGGAGGCGCGCACCGTGGCGGCGCAGGACGCCGCCGGAGTGACCACCGCGTCGTAGTCTCGGAAGACCCGGGCGAACCGGCGCGCCAGATCGGCGGCTTCGCGGCGGTACCCGGTGGTCCAGTGCATCTGGCCGCAGCAGGTCTGGTCCGGCGGGAAGACCACCTCGTGGCCCAAGCGCTCCAGCAGGGCGGTCACGGCCCGGCCGGTGCCGGGGAACAGCGCGTCGTTGAAACACGCGACGAACAACGCGACGCGCATCTGCGGCCTCACCTCCCCCTGGCCCCCGGGCCATCGTAAGGGCCGCGGCGGCTCCGTTCGGGGCAAAGTCGCCGCTCGCCTGGTGGCCGATGGGGGCCGCGGGGGAAGACCGGCACGATCGAGTGAGTCCCATCACACCCCAGACCGTCCTCGGGTACCACTCGACAATCGTCCCTTCGGGCTATGGCCCGGGCCGGTCGAACCGTTCCACACTGGGTGACGTCAAACACAAGCAAACCCACATCAGTCGTCGAGACCGGAGGCACGCAGATGTGCCCGCACCAGCCGCCCTGTCCGTCCGCCGACGCCCCTGACCGCGAAGCGGCCCGGGCGATCGTCCATCACCCCGAGCAGGGGTGGAGCCTGCTGTGCAACGGCGTCGTGCTCTTCGAGGACACCGGCGAGCTGCTGCCCGACGGGGGTGTCATCGCACCGCACAGGCCGACGGACGTCCCGGCGCGCCCCGCGCCCGCGCCGTCCGCCGCCTGACCGGTCGCCACGGGGGAAGGCTCTCCACGAGGGGACCAGCACCGACGGGGTGATCACTTTCGGGGGCGGCGCCCGCCGCGCCGACGTCCGCTCCACCCGGCCGTTCCCGGCCCCGCACGGCCCGTCCCGGGCCGGGGGCCGGCCGCTGTGATCAGCGCGCGCCGCCGCCCGGCGCGGGGGCGCGCGCCGTCCAGCGGCGCAGCCACGGCTCCACGGCCGCGCCGACGGCCGCCGGGTTCCTGTCCAGGTCGTGCCGCTCCCCCGGCAGGACGACGACCTCGGTCGCGTCCGCCCGGTCCGGCACGCCGAACGGGTCCCGGTCGCCGTTGACGACCAGCACCTCCACCCCGGCCGAGCGCAGCTCGTCCGCCCGCGACCGGTCGGGCCTGCCCGGCGGGACCAGCGGGAACGCCAGCGCCACCACGCCGACCGCGCCCGCCGCCCGCGCGGTGCGGCAGGCCACGCGGGCGCCGTTGCTGCGTCCGCCCTGGACGAGCGGCACGTCCCCGAAGCGGTCCCGCAGCGCCGCGATCACCTCCAGCCAGGCGGCGTCCTGGCGGACCGGCGAGCCCGGCGCGCGCCGTCCCGCGGCCCGGAACGGCTGCAGCACCCGCGCGACCGCCCCGCCGAAGCCCAGCGCGGCCTCGCGGACGGCCAGCAGGTCGGCGGCGTCCACGCCGCCGTTGGAGCCGTGCGTCAGCACCAGCAGGAACGCGGGGTCGTCGACGTCGTCGACGGCGACCTCCGCCGGGCCCTGCGCCGTGTCGATCCGCATGCGCCCACGGTAGCGGGCCCGTCCTCCGGGGAAGGGTGGGGCCATGGCGAAGATGAGCGACAGCGAATGGCGCGCGTTCGTGTCGGAGGGCACCCGCACGGGCAAGGTCGCGGTGGTCCGGCAGGACGGCGCGCCCCATGTGACGCCGATCTGGTTCGTCCTGGACGGCGACGACCTGGTGTTCACCACCGGCGGCGAGAGCCTCAAGGCCCGCGCCCTGCGCCGCGACCCGCGCGTGTCCGTCTGCGTGGACGACCAGACCCCGCCGTACTCGTTCGTGCTCATACGAGGCGAGGCCGCGTTGTCGGAGGACCCGGCCGAGCTGCGCCGCTGGGCCACCGTGATCGGCGGCCGCTACATGGGCGAGGACCGCGCCGAGGAGTTCGGCGCCCGCAACGGAGGCCCCGGCGAGGTCCTGGTCCGCGTCCGCCCCACCAAGGTGATCGCCGAGAAGGACATCGCGGAGTGAGCGCCGGTCACACGGCGGCGTCCGGGCCTTCGGGAGGCGGCATCGGGGCGGGAGCGCCCATGGCCACCCGCAGGCGTTCGGCGAAGCTCTCGTGCAGCAGCGGCCCCCAGGCGTAGTCGCTGGGGACGCGGATGGCCCTGCCGAGCAGCTCGCGGATCTCGCCGGGCCGCTCCTCGCGCGGCTCGTCGGCGTACCGCACGGCCAGCAGGGAGTACATGTGGTCCAGGGCGCCGAACGCCTCGCCGGCCACGGCGGGCAGGGTGCCGTCGGCCACCGCCTGCTCCAGCACCGGCTCCCACCACAGGTTCTCGGGGTCGCCGTCCTCGTCGTCGCCGAAGTCGCGCCGCAGCCGCGCGCGGACCTGCGCGGCCACGCCCGGGTCGGCCAGGCCGCGCCGCCACACCTCCCGGCTCTCGGCGCCGCGTCCGCGCAGCGGCAGGGTGCGGGCCAGCAGCTCGATGGCCAGCGCCCCGGCCTCGGCGTCGACGGGGGCGTCGTCGTCGCCCAGCGCCGCGGAGAACGCGCCGATGGCCTGGTCGAGGCAGGCGATGCCGAGCGCCACAGCCAGCCGCGCGTGGGCGTGCGGGGCGGCGGCGCGGTCCACCAGGCGCAGGCCCGCGGTCAGGACGCGCTGGGCGCGGGCCGGCTCGCCGCGCTCCAGCAGCCGCTGCGCCAGGTCGTGGGCGGCCACCGGCCCGTATTCGGGGTCGCCGGTGGCGATGGCGGCCTCCCAGTGCTCGCGGGCGGCGTCGAACTCGCCGGCGTCGTCGGCCAGCCGCGCCAGCGCCAGGTGCGCCGGGGGCAGGTAGGCGGGGTTGCCGAAGTCGACGACGACCTGCCAGGCGGGCCCGGCGAGCTCGTACTCCCCGGCGCGTTCGTGGGTGAGGGCGAGGTGGTAGGCGGCGCGCGGCCCGTACTCGGGGTCGCCGGTGGCGATGGCGAGGCGGTCGGCGTCCCGGGCGCCCGCCACGTCGCCGGTGTCGTCCAGCACGACGGCCAGGCCGAGCGCGGCGCGGGCCCGGACGGGGGTGTCGCCGAGCGCCAGGACCCGCTCGAACAGGTCGGCGGCGCGGTCGAGCTCGCCGTCCTCGGCGAGCCGCCGGGCCTCCTCGCACAGCTGCTCCGGCGTGTCACCGGGGGGCGGGGCCGAGGTGTCGCTCATAGGCCGTTCAGCCTATCGAGCCGCCGGCCGCGTCCGGCGGACGACACGGAAACCGGGATGCTTGATCATCGTCTCGCGCGCCTCCCGGGCGCCGCGGCGCGCGCCGGGCGCCCGGGAGGCGCGACGAAGCCCCCGGACGTCAGTCCTCGAACGCCTCCGGCGGCGGGCAGGCGCACACCAGGTTCCGGTCGCCGTACGCCTGGTCGATGCGGCGCACCGGCGGCCAGTACTTGTTCTCGCGCAGCGACGGCAGCGGGTAGGCGGCCTCCTCGCGCGAGTAGGGGTGCTTCCAGTCCTCGGTGATGAGGCACTCGGCGGTGTGCGGGGCGTTCTTGAGCGGGTTGTCGGCGCGGTCGTAGACGCCGTCGGCGACCCGCTGGATCTCCCGGCGGATCTGGATCATGGCGTCGCAGAACCGGTCCAGCTCGGCCAGGTCCTCGCTCTCGGTGGGCTCGATCATCAGCGTGCCGGCCACCGGGAACGCCAGCGTCGGGGCGTGGAAGCCGTAGTCGATCAGCCGCTTGGCCACGTCCTCGGCGGTGATCCCGGTCTCCTTGGTGATCTTGCGGAGGTCGGCGATGCACTCGTGCGCGACCAGGCCGTTGCGGCCGGTGTAGAGGATCGGGTAGTGCGGCGCGAGCCGCTTGGCCACGTAGTTGGCCGCGATGATGGCGCCCTCGGTGGCGGCGCGCAGCCCGTCCGGGCCCATCATCGCGATGTAGGTCCAGGAGATCGGCAGGATGCCCGCCGAGCCCCACGGCGCCGCCGAGACCGGCCCCGCGCCCCTCCCCTCGCCCGGGCCCGCCTCGGGGCGCAGCGGGTGGCTCGGCAGGAACGGCACCAGGTGCTCGCGCACGCCGATCGGGCCGACGCCGGGCCCGCCGCCGCCGTGCGGGATGCAGAACGTCTTGTGCAGGTTGAGGTGGGACACGTCGGAGCCGAACTCGCCGGGGCGGGCCAGCCCGACCAGGGCGTTGAGGTTGGCGCCGTCGACGTACACCTGGCCGCCGGCCTCGTGCACGGCCGCGCAGACCTCGGTGATGGTCTCCTCGAACACCCCGTGCGTGGACGGGTAGGTCACCATGATCGCGGCCAGCTCGGCGCGGTGCTTGTCGATCTTGGCGTGCAGGTCGTCCAGGTCGATGTCGCCGTCGGCGTCGCACTTGACGACCACGACCCGCATCCCGGCCATGACGGCGCTGGCGGCGTTGGTGCCGTGCGCCGAGGACGGGATGAGGCACACGGTGCGGTGCCCCTCGCCGCGGGAGGCGTGGTAGCCGCGGATGGCCAGCAGCCCGGCCAGCTCGCCCTGGGAGCCGGCGTTCGGCTGCACCGACACCTTGGCGTAGCCGGTGATCTCGGCGAGCCGCTCCTCCAGCTCGGCGATCAGCTCCAGGTAGCCGGCGGCCTGGTCGAGCGGCGCGAACGGGTGGATGTTCGCGAACTCCGGCCAGGTGATCGGCTCCATCTCGGTGGCGGCGTTCAGCTTCATCGTGCAGGAGCCGAGCGGGATCATCGACCGGTCGAGCGCGATGTCCTTGTCCTGCAGGCGGCGCAGGTAGCGCAGCATCGCCGTCTCGGAGCGGTGCTCGTGGAACACCGGGTGGGTCAGGTACGGGCTCTCGCGGCGCAGCTCGCCGGGGATCCGGTCGGCCGGGTCGCCGGCGGGCGCGGGCGCGGCGCCGAACGCCTCCAGCACGGCGGCGACGTGCTCGGGCGCGGTGGTCTCGTCGCAGGCGATCCCGACGTGGTCGGCGTCGACCCGGCGCAGGTTGATCCCCCGCTCGAGCGCCGCCGCCACGACCTCGTCGGCGCGGCCGGGCACGCGGGCCAGCACGGTGTCGAAGAACGCCTCGTGCACCACCTCGACGCCGCCGGCGCGCAGCCCGGACGCCAGCTCGACGGCCCGGCGGTGCACGCGCTGGGCGATCGCCGCCAGCCCTTCGGGCCCGTGGTACACCGCGTACATGGCGGCCATCACGGCGAGCAGCACCTGGGCGGTGCAGATGTTGCTGGTGGCCTTCTCGCGGCGGATGTGCTGCTCGCGGGTCTGCAGGGCGAGCCGGTAGGCGGTGGCGCCGTCGGCGTCCACCGACACCCCCACCAGGCGGCCGGGCAGCTGCCGCTGGAGCCCGTCGCGCACGGCCAGGTAGCCGGCGTGCGGGCCGCCGAACCCGTAGGGCACCCCGAACCGCTGCGCCGAGCCGACCGCGATGTCGGCGCCGTACTCGCCGGGCGGGCGCAGCAGCGTGAGGGCGAGCAGGTCGGCGGCGACCACCACCAGGGCGCCGCGTTCGTGGGCCTGCGCGGTGACGGGCGCCAGGTCGCGGACGGCGCCGGACGCGCCCGGGTACTGCAGCAGGACGCCGAAGAAGTCGCCGTCGGGCAGCCCGTCCGACAGGTCGGCGGTGACCACGTCGATGCCCAGCGGGACCGCCCGGGTGCGGATCACCTCGATCGTCTGCGGCAGCGCGTCGGCGTCCACCAGGAACGCGCCGGGCTCCTTGCGCTTGGACGCGCGGTGCGCGAGCGCCATGGCCTCGGCGGCCGCGGTGCCCTCGTCGAGCATGGACGCGTTGGCGACCGGCAGCCCCGTCAGGTCGCCGACCATCGTCTGGAAGTTCAGCAGCGCCTCCAGCCGGCCCTGCGAGATCTCCGGCTGGTACGGGGTGTAGGCGGTGTACCAGCCGGGGTTCTCCAGGACGTTCCGCAGGATCACGCCGGGGGTGATCGTGCCGTAGTAGCCCAGGCCGATCATGGAGGTGAGCACGGTGTTGCGGCTCGCCAGCTCCCGCAGCCGGGCCAGCGCCGCGGACTCGCTCAGCGCGGGGGGCAGGTCCAGCGGGCGGGTCGTGCGGATCGCGGCGGGCACCGCGTCGTCGATCAGGGCCTCGACGCCGGAGTATCCGATGGCCGCCAGCATCCGGGCGTGGTCGTCGGGGGACGGTCCGACGTGCCGGTCGGCGAACCGGGTGCGGGGATGCTGCGGGGACGCCACCGGGGCGAAGAACTCGGCGGTCATGGGGATCCTCCTGGGCTGCTGCGGTCGCTCAGGGCCGGCCGCCCGCCGCGCTGCGGCCCGGCGGCCCGCTCTCCCCCTCTGTCTCGGCACCTGAGAGCTTCGCCCGCGGAACGGGGTTTCCCCTTCGGTGAGGCGCTCCCGCCCGTCGCCGGGAGGCGCGCCTGCTTTCCAGAGGTGCCTCGCCTGAGCGGTCCTTTTGCCTGAGAGGTTCCGGGGAGGGTTGCTCCTTCGGCGCCCCGCGCTGGCGGCGCGGGGTCTCTCCCGCACAGGGTCAACGGCGTCCTTTATGGGAACTCTATCCAAAAGACGGGTGTCTGACGCCCCCCGGGGGCCGCCGCGCGCGGCGGAAAGCGGCGCCCGGCGGCGCCGTTCGCCGGACCGGGAGCCGTCCGGGCGACCTGCCAGTACGATAACCACAGCTCACGCACGGGGTGATCGGCCGCGGCCCGCGGGGCGACACGGGTTCTCGGCCGGCGGCGGACCGGCGCGCGCCATGGCGCACGCGTCTCTCGACGCGCCGCCGCCGGTTCTGGAACGCTGATCACGATGACAGGTCCGGACGGCGGTGCGGCGGTGACGCAGACCCAGGGGGAGACGGCGACGTCGGACATGGGCGCCGGTGTCGGCGTGCCCGTCGAGGAGCCCGCCCGGCCCGACCGGATCCGGCGGCCGTCGGACGCGATCCGGTTCGCCGCCGCGGTGGTCGGGCTGGCGGGGATCATGCTGCTGGTGTCGTTCGCCCAGCAGACCACGCACGGCCTGCAGACCGACATCGCCGAGGGCACCGCGCACGCCCCGCGCTTCCTGCTCACCCTGGCCACCCTGGTGTCCAGCTTCGGGGTGCTGGCCGTGCCGGTCGCGTTCGCGATCGAGCGGCTGTTCCACAAGGACGGCGTGCGGGTGGCGATCGCGCTGCTGGCCGCCGTGATCGCGTTCATCCTGACCATCCTGCTGGACGACCTGGTCGTCCCCGCCGCCCCGGGCGGGGTGCTGGACTCGCTCATCTGGGGCGGCACCGACACCGCCCCCCTGCACACCGACATCACGCCCGTCATCGCGTTCGTCACCGCCGTCGGCATGGCGGGCCGGACCCGCTGGCAGGCCGTCACCTGGACGATGATCGCGCTGGCCGCGCTGACCGGCCTGACCGCCGCGACCGCCTCGGTGGCGGCGCTGGCCGCCACGTACTGCCTCGGCAGCGCCATCGGCCACGGCACCCTCTACGCGGTCGGCACCCCCAACCCGCGGCCGCCGGGCACCGCCGTGCTGGCCGCGCTGGGGCGGCTCGGGCTGCGTCCCGTCCGCGGCCGCCAGCTGCCCGGCGGCGCCGACGAGCCGCGCCGCTACACCGTGGCGACCGCCCCCTCGCCGGGCGGCGCCCCCGCGGACGCCACCGGGCGGGCGCTGCCGCCGGGCGACTGGCAGCTGCAGGTCACCGTCCTGGACCGCGACCAGCAGACCGCCGGGCTGCTGTACCGGGTGTGGCGGCTGGTGCGGCTGCGCGGCGGCTCCACCCGGCGGGCGCTGCGCTCGCTGCGCCGCTCGCTGGAGCAGGAGTCGCTCATGGCCTACGCCATGGAGTCGGCGGGCGTGCGCACCCCGCGGCTGGTGGGCGCCTGCGAGGTCGGCACCGAGGCGGCCCTGCTGGCCTACGAGCACGTGCCCGGGCGCCCCCTTGACGCCGTCCGCGAGGCGGAGATCACCGACGAGCTGCTCGACGACGTCTGGCGGCAGCTGCGGCGGCTGCAGGCCGCCCGGCTGGCGCACCGCCGTCTGGAGGGCGACGCCATCCTGGTCGGCGACGACGGCCGCGTCCGCATCGTCGCGCCGGGCACCGGGGAGATCGCCGCGGGTGACCTGGCGCTGCGGATCGACCTGGCGCAGCTGCTCACCACCGTCGCGCTGCGGGTCGGCCCGGAGCGCGCCGTCCGCACCGCCGCGGGCGTCCTCGGCGCCGCGACGCTGGCCGGCGCCGTGCCGCTGCTGCAGCGGGTGGCGCTGTCGCGGGCGACGCGCGCGGCCGTCCGGCAGGACAGGGAGCTGCTGACCCGCATCCGGGAGCAGATCCTGCAGCTCACGCCGGAGACCGAGGCCGCGCCCGTCCGGCTGGAGCGGTTCCGGCCCCGGACGCTGCTGTCGATCGTCGCGCTCACCGCGGCCGCCTACATCGTGGTGCCGCAGCTGTCCAGCGTGAACCTGACCACGCTGATCGCCGACGCCGAGTGGTGGTGGGCGGCGGTGGCGCTGGCCGCCGCGGCGGTCACCTACCTGGCGGCGGCGCTGATGCTGATGGGGTTCGTCCCCGAACGGCTCCCGCTGGGCCGCACCGTGCTGGTGCAGCTGGCCGCGTCGTTCGTCAAGCTGGTCGCGCCCGCCGCCGTCACCGGCGTGGCGCTCAACACCCGGTACCTGCAGCGGTCGGGCGTGCGGCCCGGGCCCGCGGTCGCCAGCGTCGGCGCGTCGCAGCTGATGGGCATGGTCGCGCACATCGTGCTGCTGATCGTCTTCGGGTTCCTCACCGGGTCCATCCGCAACGCCACCAAGGACCTGGCCCCGTCCCGCACCGTGGTGATCGTGCTGCTCGGGCTGGCGGTCCTGGCCGGGATCGCGCTGACCGTCCCGAAGGCGCGGCGGTTCGTGGCGGCGCGGCTGCGCGGCATGTTCTCCGGCGTGGTGCCGCGGCTGGTGGACGTCGTGCAGTCCCCCCGGAAGATCGTCACCGGGCTGGGCGGCACGCTGCTGCTGACCGCGGGGTTCGTGGTGTGCCTGGACGCGTGCGTCCGCGCGTTCGGCGGGTCGCTGCCGTGGACGGCCGTCGCCCTGGTGTTCCTCACCGGCAACGCCCTGGGCTCGGCCGCCCCCACCCCCGGCGGCCTGGGGGCCGTCGAGGGCGCCCTGACCCTGGCGTTGACGATCTCGGGGCTGACCGCCGACACCGCCACCTCGGCGGTGCTGCTGTTCCGTCTGCTGACGTTCTGGCTGCCCGTCCTGCCGGGCTGGGCCGCCTTCGCCTATCTCCAGCGCAAGGAGGCGATCTAGGGCCTGTTTTGCGGATCTGGCGGATCTGGATCTTGTGGTTGTGGCTTGATAAGGGGCCATGGTTCGCCGACACGAGCTGACCGATGCCGCCTGGGCCAGGATCGAGCCGCTGCTGCCGGTCAACACCGGCCCCGG
>PVNI01000026.1 GCA_003001795.1 Actinomadura viridilutea
GGACTCACGGGCTTGCACGACGAGTTCGTTGAGCTCGTCGATGGCTTCGAACATCCGATCCACGTCGGCCACCCGCAGCCGATCCAACCGGATGTCCCCCAGGTGGGGCTTCAGGTAGAGGTGGATGTGATTGGCGTAGCTGCGACGCGTGCTCTCACGAAGGGCCTTGCGCCCGGCCAGCCACTGGTCCAGGTACTCCCCTACCGTGATCGTTTGCGAAAGGTCCTGGCCGGCCCGAACCTTGCGCCGCACCTCCTCAGCAGCGGGGAGCTGCTTGGTCGCCCGGACAGTGGCCACGATCAGGTCAGCGATCTGCACAGCGATGGCGGCGTCGTCCGCCGCGATGGCGAGCAGTTCCTTGACCTGATTCATCTCCGCCTCGGCGGCGTCCTGACTGGCGTATCCGCCGCGTCGCAGAGGGCCACGCCGACTGCCATCACTATTGGGTGGCAGCTCCAGCTGGTAGCTCCAGGTGCCATGAGTGGTGCTCCATCGGCCGTCGGCGCGGCGCAGCTTCGGGCACCGATTCCCCAGCCTCTTTCCCGTCTCGTTCCGGCACCCGCAGATCTTGAAGGTGCGCCCTTTGGCGGCCATGCTCATCTGTCCTTTCGCCGCGATGCCGACCGCCGCGAGCGTCTCGCGGTTTCCATGCCGAGGAATGTCTGAAGGTCAGTGGTGCGGACCCGGTAGCTGCGCCCCACCCGCCAGACACGGCATGGGAACTGGCCGGTACGAGCCAGCTGGTAGGCCTTGGTGCGCCCGATTCCCAGCGCGCGACTGGCCGTGAGCAGGTCGATGGTCACGGGCAGGTTGCGGACCTCTTCGGCTGACAAACCACGAGTCTTGGTGTGTCGGCAGCGCCGACGCGGCCGCCTTGTCGAACATTGAGGACGCTCGAGGCGTTGACGGCAAGCACGGCCGTGGTCGGTCTTGGTGGAGGGATCGGTCATGCAGCCTCCCTTCGCCGAGTCTGTGAGTGATCGCATGGAGTCGAGAACAGGCAGCTCGGCCGTACCGAATGGCCACTAGAGCCGTCCGGTACGGCCGGCTAGCTCGGAGAACTGCTCAGCCCATCATTGGTCCGCACTTCGAAGCCGCGGGATGGACGTGCCGGTGACGACCTTGACGAGCAGCAGCTGGGCCAGGTCGTCAGGATCGAGCGCACCCTCGATGCCTGGAGCCCACAGCGTCTTGTGATGCTGGCGCAGGAGTTCGACGACGTCCCACACGCTGGTGCTGCCGAAGGTGGCGGCGCTGAGGTCGCCGATCACCACGGCGTCGAAGGTGTCGGTGGTGAGGGCGTCGATGAGCGCGCGGGCGTGGGGCCGCTGTCCCCAGGGCCGGTGGGTATCCGGTGGGATGTCGGCGGTCCAGTGACGGGTGTAGGTGTCGAAGAACTCGGCGACGATCTGTCCGCCGCACTGCTTGATCACCTCCTGGGCGACGGCGCGTTGCTGGGCACGCTGCACGTGGGTGATACGGCCGGTTTCCGCGCGTTGCGGCGTGCAACCGTAGAAGGCGAACCGCACCGTCCCACGTGTCTTGTCGGTGTGAAGCTCGGTTCCGTTCTGGTCCGGGTGGTCGGTCTTCCGGACCGTGCCGCCATCTGGCCTGATGGATGACATGGCTCTTCCGTTCGATCGTTGCTGTCGCATCTCGTGACCACTCCGTGCATGAACGTCCGAACCTGGCTGCACGGAAGAGAGCGGACGCGCTCTCGTGGCTTGCGGCAAGGTGGGGTGTCCCGCAAAGCGCCGTGCACCGGTCCCTCACCGTGACGACATCGGAGGAGGCCAAGGACACGGCAGGCCTCGCCGTCAGGCGATCATGCGAACGGCGACGGTCACGTGCGCATGCACGCTCACCTCACCCGTGAGCGTCAAGGCTCCATCAGGGCCCCACTTCTCCATGACGCCGCCTCTTCGCCAGTGCGCGCGAGCCTGCCACTACAGGAAGCGGCAGCAGCAATCCGTCCGGATTCAGCGGCGATTCCGTCGGCGGACAACGTCTGCAATGGGATCGGTGCACTCACTCGGAGTTTGTGTGGAGGTCGGTGATGCGTTGGAACAGCAGCAGGTCCTCGTGTGCAGTCGCGCAGGCAGGGATGCCTTTGTCTCGGGCGCGGCGGGTCTCGAGCATCTGGAAGAAGGAAGCCCGATTGACGAGGCGGCCGTCCCGCAGTCCGCACAGCAGGGCCACGAGCCGATCGGTCAACACCAGCCCGGAACGTTCCGCGGTCTCGACGACACGTCCGGGAAGATCGATCAGCTCGCCTCTGACGCGGATGGTGCGAACAGTGACGGCGACCACCCCGAAGGGTTGAAGCAGCTCAGCACAGCCGGCCAGGATGCGTCCGAATCCGGTCAGCAGTTCCTCGAGGCCGCAGTGGGCGAGGTTGCCCGGGTCGCTGGAGTAACGGTAGTTGGTCTTCTTGATCTGTCCACCGCCGTTGTCCCGTCTGGTTCTGACTTGCCCGTGCGTGTGAGACCCATAGGGCGGCGACGTCAGCACCAGCGCGACCTTGCCTCGCAGTTCGGCGAACACAGCGGTGATGTTGCGCGCATCTCCGCACACCACCCGTGCCGTCCCCGTCGCGCCTTGGACTTCGGCGTGTTGAAGATTCCGCGACGTCAGGTGCGCAAAGTCGGATTCGTACTCCATGCCTGCGGCGTCGCGGCCCAGGTGGATCGCCTCCACCAGCGTCGTTCCGATCCCGCACATGGGGTCGAGAACCAGGTCGCCAGGGTCGGTGTAGTCGGTGATGACGTGGGCGGCTATGGCGGGCAGCATGCGGGCCGGGTGCTTCATCGACTCGGGCACGTACCGGCCTTGGCGCTGCTGTCGGGAGGGTCGTTGTGCGGTAGCAAGAACCGAGAGTCTTGGACGGGCCGATCGGCACGGTTCCTTCGCTGACCGCTGGGCGGCGGCGTTCCTCATCGGTCTGCCCCTTTGCCGCCGGCACGGGTTGCGGGTGGTTTGGTGAACAGGCACACATCGGCATGCACGCTGACGGCCGGCGGCAAGGCGCGCGATTTGGTGTCACGAAGCTGTGCCACTTGTGTAGGGCTGGCTTGTACGAGCAGTTCGTCGCCTTGGACAGGGACACGCAGGGCGATGACGTGCTGGGAGTATCGAAATCCGAGTGTTCTGGCCTGCCGGATGATCTGGGGTGCCGGGTCGACCAAGCGTCCCTTCTCGTGCCGGGATGTGGTGATCAGGGCGAGGTGGCCGCCGCGGCGCAGGATGCGCCAGGCCGCCAAGAGGAAGCCGTCGATGCGCAGTTCGCTGCCGGTCAAGGCGTCCGACAGGCAGCCCGGGCACCGACCTGCACTGGTCGGACTGCCCAGAGAGTATGGGGGCGGTGCCGCGATCACCAGGGCCACCTCGCCGGCGTAATCTGCCAGACCGCGATGCATCTGATCGGGTCGGCAGGGACGCATCGCGATCCGTGACAGCTGCTGTGGTGAGCAGTCGGCGCGAAGGCGTCCACCGATGTACCGAGCCAGCGGGAGATGGGGTACGCAGGCGATCGCCCGCCGGTCGAGTTCGGCGGCTGCGCGAAGGGTGGCGTCGCTGGAGGTGAAGGCCTCCGCCACGACAGCATCTTGAGGCGTGCATGTGGAGATCAGCTGGCGGGCGAGCTCGGTCCCCACGGCTCGCGTGTGGCGCAGACACAGCTCAGCCCGCTGGTGATCTTGGCCTGCCGTGGTGGTGCCCGCTTCGTAGGCGGTGTCGGGACACAGCCAGACCGTCAGTGGTAGCAGCTGCCGATTCTTGGCGTTCACGCCCGCTCGCCGGTTGTTCGGGTTCGAGGACCCGAAGCTGGATGGCGTATTCATCATGCGGTGACCCGGAGCGGTCGCTCGATCCCTGTCGCACCTCTGAAAGCCCTGCCGGGCAGACTCATTCCGGGCGTCCCTCGTAAAGAGTCCGCCAACCACCTGGACGAATCACCAGAGCAGGGCGCTTGCCCCCTCAACGCCTAAGACAGGCATTTCTCCTCGATGCGTGAGGGCGGTACCGGCGAATTAACAATGCTTTACGAACGTGCATTGACGCTGCAGTCGTGGCTGGTCAGGTCGGGGTTTGGGACTTGTTCTGTGTTTACTCAAGGCCCCGGTCGCCTCTTCCGCGCCCGAGGTTCTGCAGGTCAGAGGTGAAGTTGAGGGCTGCAGGATCAGAGCGAGCCCACCGAAGCGGTCCCGAAAAGATCCCGAGATAGTCCCGAACGAGGGTGGAGGACTGGCGGCGTCCGATCCACTCTCAGCATTGAGGGGTCTGTCATGCACTCCAACCTCACCTCGAATGAGCAGCAGTACGACTCCGCGTGGTGCAATGCACTTGATCTCGCCGACCAACACTTCGATCTCCTGGTGAGCGGCCCGTCGCCACTGGCCCTCGATGGGACGGTGATCGGGCATGGTCTTCCGGCCCGGGACATCGATCTGCGGGAACTACGGGCGCTACTGCTGCATCCGGCCACGGACCTGTCCGCGCGCGACGCCGCCTGGCGGGAACTGGTCCGCCGCTCCCGATCGGATGGGCCGGCGTGGACGATCGGCTGTGTCGGGGTGGCCATGCCCGGGCTCAAGCAGATCGCCGCACGTCTACTGCGCGGCCTGACCGCGGCGCACGCCGAGGACGTCATCTCCTCGCTCCTGACCGCCTTCGTCTCCGGTCTGGCCAGCGTCGACCTGGAGCGTCACTCGGTGGCTCCGCGGTTGTTGTGGGCGGCCAAACGCGCCGCCGTGAAGACCCGCCGCCAGGCGGCCGACTGCGTTCCTCTCCTCGACGAGACGCTGTCGGCGGTCGCTCCGCGTCCGGTAGGCGGGCATGAGGATCTGGTGCTCGCCGACGCCGTCCGTCAAGGCGTCATCACCCGCGAGGAAGCGGAGCTGATCGGGGTCACGCGGTTGGAGAAGGTTCCACTGAGCGCCTTTGCCCGTGAGCGTGGTGAGGTGCCGCGACGCTTGTACGACCGGCGTGCGCGGGCCGAGAAACGGCTCACCGCGGCCATTCAGGACGGCAAAGTCACGTCCAATTCTGGTGGCCTGGATCGGAATCTCTACTGGTAGCCGGGCTTTCAGAGGGCGACGAGGAAGTCCGCGGGCATCGCGACGGTCCGGCTGAGACGGCCACTCGATCCCCGTTGCACACCGCTCCTCCGAGAACCTCGAAGGAGGACACCCGCAAGCCTGGCCATCGCGGCCTGCGGACTTTCCCTGCCCTGGGCGTTTCCTTGCTCGTCAACTCGTGGGAGTTGCTCAATGCAGACAGATTCGTCCCGGCGGCGCCCGGCGCGCCGAGGGGTGAGCTGGGTTCGTCTCACCGGTGCCGTGGCGCTGTGGTCTGCCGGTATCGGCTCCTGGGTGGCGTTGGTGCCGCAGGTGGCCGGCGCGGCCACGAACTTGGTCGCGGTCGCCGACCTCAACCAGGTGATCACCAATCTGCGGAACGTGCTGGTCGGCCTGTTGGTGGGGTTGGCGACGCTGTTCGCGACCATCGGCGGCGTCCGCTACATCTTGGCCGGAGGCGATCCCGGCGAAGTGGAGGCGACCAAAAAGACGCTCAGGCACGCCGCGCTGGGCTACGGCATCGCGGTTCTGGCCCCCGTGCTGGTGCAGATTCTGAGAAAGATCGTGGGGGCATGAATGGCCGGCCCTCGTCCCCGGTGTCGGGTCCTCCTGGTGATGGTCCTGGCCGGCATGATCGGTGCCGCGCTGCTCGTCACCGGTGTCACTCCAGGCCTCTCGCGGGCTGCCGCAGCCAGCGCGGGAGTGCACATGGCGGCCACACCCGCGTCGCCCGAGCCGTCACCGACCGCACCGGCCGGCAGTCTGAACTCCCCACCAGCGCAGACGCCTGGGACCGTGGAGCCGAAGGTGCAGGCCCCTGGCTCCTCGCACGACAACATCGGCACACCGCGCAAGAAGTGCGGCTTCGCCGACCTTGCGTGCATGGCCGGCGACGCGGTCACCGGATGGTTTCGGGACCTGGTGGAGTCGGCGTCCAAGCCGACCTTCGCGTTCCTGTCGACCACCGTGCTGGGCACGCCCGAAATCGACTCGCCGGAGATGAAGCGAGCCCGGGAGCTGTGGGGCACCTCTCAGTGGATCGCCAACACCTGCTTCCTCTTGATGGTCACCATCACCGGGATCCTGCTCATGGCGGGCCAGTCCCTGCCAGGCGAGTTGTCTCCCAAGGAGCTGCTGCCACGGCTGCTGCTGGCGTTTCTGGCCTCGAACCTCAGCCTGATTCTCATCGGGCACGGAATCTTGCTGGCCAACGGACTTGCCAAGGCGTTCCTGACCGCCGGAGGAAACAAGATCGACCCGGCGCAGGCCGGTACGGTTCTCGGCAACGGTGTCGAGGCGTCCATCAACACCGTCGGCACCTTCTTCGTCCTCGTCGCCTTGGTGGCAGTGGCCTTGGCGCTGATCGTGGCGTTCATCTACGTCGCCCGGCTGGCCATCACCATGGTGCTGATCGCCGCCGCGCCACTGGCCCTGATGTTCCACGCCCTGCCCATGACGGACGGAATCGCACGGCTGTGGTGGCGCGGGATCACCGGGATGCTCGCCATCCAGGTCTGCCAATCACTGGTCCTGGTCTCCGCGCTCCAGGTGCTGTTCGCCGATACCAAGGACGACGGCCCCTTCCACGGCGTTCCGACCACCGAGCAAGACCTGATCGACGTACTTCTGGTGATCTGCCTGCTGTGGGTCATGATCCGCATTCCGTCCTGGGTGGCCCGCACCATCTGGCGCTCGGCTCAGCCGCGCATGCTCGGGCAGCTGGTCAGATCGTTTCTGGTGTACCGGACGGTCAGCGCGGCGATCAGCACCGTCGGACGGGCGGTGCGTGGTGGCCGAGCCACCCACACGGGCAAGCACCGGGGCGGGCCGGGCGGTGGTCCGCGTTCCCGTCCTGGGCCGGGCGGGTGGCAGCCGGGAGGCGGCCCTGGCAGCAGCCCTGGAGGCACCGCTGGCAATCCCAGGCCACGTCATCCTGGCGGGGGCCCGACGCCGGCCAACAGGCACAGCGGTGACCAACCGGAGCGGCGCCACCGCAGCCATTACGGACGGCATCACACAGGTCCACAGCACGGGCATCGAGGCGAGCGTCCACGTCCAGAGCACCGACGCGACCACAGGGCTCCCGGTGCAAGACCGCACCCCGCACAGCCGCAGGCGACGTACGGAACACCGGCCAAGCGAGTCCCGCATGCCCAGCCAAGCGCTCGGGCTGCTGCAGACGGTGGTCGGCGGCAGAGGGCGTTTCCACCAGCACAGCGCGGCACCAGACCCGCACGGCATGTGGTGTTGCGGCTTGACCGGCCGCGGCGCCGGAGAGGAGGCAGGCGATGACCACGCCGGACGACGAGCTGCTGGTCGCCAAGATCCCTGCTGATGTGGAGATGCCCGACAAGCTCATCGCGGGGTTGACGGCCCGACAGGCGCTCATCCTGGGCGGCACAGGACTACTGGCCGCATGGGTGTATCTCCTCGCCCAGGATCACCTTCCCCTACCTGTGATCGCAGCTGTGGTGTTCCCCATGGTCGCCGTCGGTTGCGCGCTCGCGCTCGGACGCCGCGACGGGCTGAGCCTGGACCGGCTCGTTCTCGCTGGCCTCCATCACATGCGTCATCGCAAGGCGCTGGTCGCCGCACCCGAGGGAGTGGCACCGCTCCCAGCGTGGTGCAAGCTGCGCGGACGAATGCCAGGCCCGCTGAAGCTTCCAGTCCGCGCGATCCGTGAGGACGGCGTCATTGAGCTTGCCGACGGCGGGACCGCCATCCTCGTACGCGCCGGAACGGTGTCGTTCACGCTACGCACCCCGGCGGAACAGGCGTCGCTGGTGGCGATGTTCGGGCGGTGGCTGAACTCGCTGGACGCACCCGTACAGATCCTGGTGCAGGCACGGTCGGCCGACCTGGGCGGACTCATCGATCGGCTCGAAGACACCGCTCCTCAGCTGGCGCATCCAGCTCTTGAGCAGGCCGCACTCGAACACGCTGGCTACCTGCGGGAACTGAACACCTCGCGTGACCTGCTGATCCGGCATGTGCTCTTGGTGCTCCGCGAGCAGCCCGAGGCCAGGCCGGTGCGGCGCAGCCGCGCCCGCGACGTCACCGCCAATCTGCTGGCCCGCCGCGCGGAGAACGCCGTGCGGTCGCTGTCGGCCATCGGCATCAACGCCGAGGTACTGCACGCGCGGGCCTGCATCGAGATCCTGTCCAATGCCCTTTCACCGGGAGAAGCCAGGCCACCTGGACTCGCCGGCCCTCACGACACCATCACCGCCGCGGAAGCGGACGACCGCTGATCGTCGCAGAACCTCGCTGCCTTCACACCACTACGCCACGTGGGCCAGGAGTCCCGCCAAGCATGGAAGCGGTGTCTCGATGAAGATTCCTTCGTCCCTGTCCCGGTTCGGCCGTCCCGCTGTCCAGCACCGACCACGGTTGGCCGACTTTCTCGGGCCGTCAGCACTTCGGGTCGGTTCTCGGCGCGTTCAGCTCCCCGAAGGCATGTGCGCGTCCTTCGCGATAACCGGCTACCCGCGAGAGGTCGGTGCGGGATGGCTGGAACCCCTGCTGACCTACCCCGGTCATCTGGACCTTTCCCTGCACATCGAACCGATCCCGCCGATGGTCGCCGTGCAGCGGCTACGCCGTCAGCTCGCCCGGCTGGAGTCCTCGTCGCGTTCCGACGCCCAGGCCGGGCGGCTGACCGACTTCGCCGCCGAAGCCGCCGCCGACGACGCAGCCGAACTGTCCGCCGCGCTGGCGCGCGGCCACGGAAAGCTGTTTCGCGTCGGCCTCTACCTGACCGTCCACGCCCCCGACCAGGACACCCTCGACGGCGAAGTCCAGCAGGTCCGCGCCCTGGCGGCATCGCTGCTGCTGGACGCGCAACCCACCACGTTCCGGGCCCTGCAAGGCTGGGTCACCACCCTGCCGCTGGGCACCGATCCCCTCAGACTGCGGCGGACCTTCGACACCAGCGCGCTGGCAGCCAGCTTCCCCTTCGTCTCCCCAGACCTGGCCGCCCCCGTCGGCGATACCGCCGTGCTCTACGGGCTGAACCTTTCGAGTTCCGGCGTCGTGGTCTGGGATCGCTTCGCCCAGGACAACCACAACTCCGTCACCATCGCCCGCTCCGGCGCCGGCAAGTCCTACTTCACCAAACTCGAACTTCTCCGGCTGCTCTACCAAGGCGTCGAAGTCGCCGTCGTGGACCCGGAGGACGAGTACCGGCGTCTGTGCGAGGCGGTCGGCGGCACCCGCCTGCCACTGGGCGCCGAGGGCGAGTGCTTCAACCCCTTCGACCTTCCCGCAGCGCACGGCCAAGACGCTTTGACCCGCCGGGCGCTGTTCTGCCAGACCCTGGTCTCCACGATGATCGGGGAGCCCCTGGCTTCCGACGCTCGCGCGGCCCTGGACCGTGCAGTGGTGGCCGCCTACGCGGCCAAGGGCATCACCGCCGACCCCCGGACCTGGAAACGCCCCGCTCCGCTGCTTGCCGACCTCGTCGCACAGCTCCACGAAGACAGCGGCTCCGAAGCGGTTGAGCTGGCCGGACGGCTGGAGCCCTACGTCAGCGGTTCCTATCGGAGTCTGTTCGCCGGTCCGACGACGACCAAGCCGGACGGACACCTCATCGTCTTCTCTCTCCGGGACTTGCCCGACGAGGTGAAGTCGGTCGGGGTGCTGCTGGCTCTGGACGCCATCTGGCGGCGCGTCGCCAACCCCAACGACCGCCGCAAGCGCTTGGTCGTGGTGGACGAGGCGTGGCTGCTGATGAAGGAAGCCGAAGGTGCCAAGTTCCTCTACCGACTCGCCAAGTCCGCTCGTAAGCACTGGGCCGGGCTAGCGGTCGTCACCCAGGACGCCGCCGACCTGCTCTCCAGCGAACTGGGACAGGCTGTGGTGTCCAATGCCGCCACTCAAGTCCTGCTCCGGCAATCCCCGCAGGCCATCCAAGCCGTTGCCGACGCCTTCAACCTTTCCGACGGCGAAAAGGCATTCCTGTTGTCCGCCGACCGAGGCGAGGGCCTGCTGTGCGGCGGAACCGCCGGCGACCGAGCCGCCTTCTACAGCGAAGCGTCTCCCGCCGAGCACAATCTCGTCACCACCAACCCCGCCGAACTGGCCGAACTCGAAGCATCCGGCCTCGAGAACGACGAGGCAGACCCACTGTGACCAGGCCAGCCCACGTCCTACCCGACCTGCTGGACAACCCGCAGCAGTTCATTGACCTCATCGCGGACCACGGCCCCACCCTCGCGGCCATCACATTCGCCAGCAGCACCGGGTTCTACGGCGCGCGGTCCTTGGTCTGGCGTTGGCGGAGCAACAGGCTCAGGCAAGGCGCCCGCGTCATTCAGATCTCCCTGCCACCCGTGGTAGAGCCGTCCAGCGCTTCAGGATGGTGGGCTCACCAGGCAGGACTGCTCCGCCCCGCGTGGAAACGCCTGCTGCTCGGTCAACCCCATGTCGGCTTCGAGTACGTCGCCGACGCCGCTGGCGTCCGGATCCAGGTCTGGGTGCCCGGCACGGTGCCGCCGGGCATGGTCGAGAAGACGGTCCGGGCAGCGTGGCCGGGTGCCACCGTCAAGACCGAACCGGCCACACCGCCCATCCCCGTATCCGCGGCCTCGGTCGGCGGCTGCCTCGTGCCAGCCCGACCGGAGCACTTCCCGCTGGCCAGCGATCATGACGCCGACCCGCTGCGGGCACTGCTCTCGGCGGTCTCGGGCCTCGGCCAAGGCGAGTACGCCGCCGTGCAGATCCTGGCCCGCCCGGTCACCGGCCGCCGACTCGCGCGCGCCCACCGAGCCGCAGCCGCCCTGCGCGGAGGACGCTCCCGCGCGCCCCAAGCGTGGCTCTTCGATCTGATCAGCCCGGGCATGTCGGGCTACTCCCGCGCCGACGAGCTGACACGCATGCATCCCGAACGCGCCGACCAGGTCCGCGCGATCCTGACCAAGGCCGCCCAGCCGCGCTTCGAAGCGCAGATACGCTACGCTGTCGCCACCGACTCCCGCCCCGAAGCCGCCGCGCGCGGCTGGCTACGCGGACACGCCCACACCCTCGCCTCCACCTTCGCGCTCTACAGCTCCGCACACCAGCACCTCAAACGCCGCAGACTCCACCGCCCCGCCGCCCACCTCACCTCCCGCCGACTGGGCCGCGGCTTCCTCCTGTCGGCGGACGAGCTGGCGGCACTCGCTCATCTCCCCCTCGACCCCGACGCGCCTGGAGTAACCCGCGCCGGAGCCCGCCCGGTGGCACCCTCACCCGCCATCCCCTCCTCGGGCAACGTCCGGATACTCGGCGATGCCGACACCGGCCACCCGCGTCCCGTAGCCCTCTCCGTCGAGGCGGCGCGCCAGCACGTCCACGTCCTCGGCGAAACCGGCGTCGGCAAGTCCACCCTGCTCGCCTCGATGATCCTCTCCGACGCCGAAGCAGGCAGAGGCGCCCTGGTGATCGACCCAAAAGGCGACCTGATCGTCGACGTCCTCGACCGTCTCCCGTCCAAGGCCGTCAACCGCACGGTCCTGTTCGACCCCTCCGACGCGGCACCGCCTCCATCAGTGAACGTCCTCGCCGGCCCCGACCCCGCGTTCGCCGTCGACTCGATCATCACGATCTTCCGCCGCTGCTTCTCCTCCGCCTGGGGACCCCGGCTGGACGATCTGATGCGCTCGGCCTGCCTCACCCTCACCCGCGTCAACGGCCCCAAAGCGACCCTGGCGCAAGTCCCCCGCCTGCTCACCGACACCCCGTACCGCGCCCGGATCACCGCCCAGCTCAACGACGAACTGCTGTCCGGCTTCTGGGCCGACTACGACCAACTCTCCCCAGCCAGCCGCGCAGCCGTCGTCGGGCCCGTCCTCAACAAGCTCCGCGCCGTCCTGCTCCGCCCCTTCGTCCGAGACGCCCTCTCCTCCAGCGAATCCACCGTCGACATCGGCCGGCACCTCGACTCCGGCGGCATCATCCTGGCCCGCCTCCCCAAAGGCGTCCTCGGCGAAGACGCCGCACGCCTCCTCGGCTCCCTGCTCCTGGCCCACACCTGGCAGGCCGTCACCCGCCGCGCCAACGTCCCCGAAGACCAGCGCCCGGACGCGGCAGCCTACGTCGACGAGTGCCACAACTTCCTCAACCTGCCCGGCTCCATCGCCGACGTGCTCGCCGAGGCCCGCGGCTACCGCCTCTCCCTCGTCCTGGCCCACCAGCACCTCACCCAACTCCCCAAAGACCTGCGTGAGGCGCTGTCTGCCGACGCCCGCAACAAGCTCTACTTCGCCGCCTCCCCCGAAGACGCCTCCGACCTGGCGCGACACGTCACACCCCTGCTGTCCGCCCATGACCTGGCCCACCTCGGCGCCTACCAAGTCGCCGCACGCCTGGTCACCGGCGCCGAACAAACCCGCGCCTTCACCTTCCGCACCCGCCCCCTCCCACCCGCAACCCCCGGACGCCAAGACGCCGTACGAACAGCCGCCCGCCGCTGGTCAACCCCGACCACACGCCCCACGACCCCCACGACACCCCGCACCAAGCGCCTTCTCGCCGACCCCCGTCACCGGACGAGCCACAGCACCGCACCCAACCGACCGAGGAGGCGCGAATGACCCGACCCGCCACCAGATCACGCAAGCCCAGCACCACCCCACCGCCCCGGGTGACGGCCGAACTGCTCGCCGACCTCGCCCGCCGCCTCACCGACCGCGACCGGGACATCCTCGAACTGGTCTGGGAGCACCGCGTCCTGACCACCCACCAGCTCACCGCCATCTTCTTCTCCAGCGCCACCAAAGCACGCCACCGGCTCCTGGAGCTGTACCGAATGGCGGCACTGGAACGCATGCAACCCTGGACCCCGATCGGAACACTGCCCTGGCACTGGGTCCTCGGCCCCGCCGGCGCCCACGTCCTCGCCGCACAACGCGGCATCGACCTTGCCGAGCTGGGCTACCGCCGCACCACCGCACTCAGTGTCTGCCACTCCCGCCAGCTCGGCCACCTGGTCGGCGTGAACGACTTCTTCGCCGCCCTCCACCGCCACGCCCGGACACGCACCGACGGCACCCAGCTCGCCGCATGGTGGTCCCAACGCCGCTGCGCCGCACTGTGGGGCGACCTCGTACGCCCCGACGCCTTCGGCCACTGGATCGAACCCAACGCCCGCGGAGAACAAGCGGGACTCGACTTCTTCCTCGAACACGACACCGGCAGCGAACCCCTAACCCAAGTCGCCGCCAAGCTCGACGGCTACACCGCCCTCGCCGAATCCAGCGGCATCTCAACCATCGTGCTCTTCTGGCTCCCCAGCACCGCCCGCGAAGCCAACCTCCGCACACACCTCACCGAACAACCCCGCCCAGTCCCCGTCGCAACCGCCGTCCAGACCCCGCTCACTCACCCACAAGGCCCAGTCGGCCCACTGTGGCTGCCGCTCACCTCACCCGGCCCCCGCCTCCGACTCGCCGAACTCGCCGACGCCGAAGAACTCGCCCACCCCGGCGAGAGGTGACCCGTTGAACATCCTCCTCGGTGCGCTTGCGGTCACCTTGCTCCTGATCGTCGCCCTGCTCGCGGGCCTCACCGGCGCCATGACCTCCCGCCAGGACACATTCCCCGCGTCCTGCGCCCCGCCCGGCCGAGCGGTGGCCGACATCCCCGGCAACTACCTAGCGCTCTACCGTCAGGCAGCCGCCAAGTACGGCGTGCCATGGGAGGTGTTGGCCGCGATCGGCAAGGCCGAATCCGACCACGGCCGATCCCGCCTCCCCGGCATCCGCTCCGGCGAAAACCACGCCGGAGCAGGAGGCCCCATGCAGTTCCTATCGACCACCTGGCGAACCTTCGGCGTCGACGGCGACCACGACGGGCGCAAAGACCGCTACAACCCCGCCGACGCCATCCCCGCAGCCGCCCGCTACCTCAAACACAACGGAGCCCCCAAGAAACTGCGAACAGCGATCTTCCGCTACAACCACTCCCACGACTACGTGACCAAAGTCCTCGCACAAGCCCGCGCCTACGCCAAAGCCCCCGGCGCCACCGCACCCCCGGCAGCCTGCACCGCGCCCGCCCTACCGGCGAACGCCGTCGCGGCAAAGGTCGTCGCCTACGCCCATGCCCAACTCGGCAAGCCCTACGTATGGGGAGCCGAAGGCCCCGACGCCTTCGACTGCTCCGGCCTCACCTTCGCCGCCTACCGCGCCGCCGGCATCACCCTCCCCCGCGTCTCCGGCGACCAATGGAAGCACACACCCCACATCCCCAAAGGCCAAGAACAGCCCGGCGACCTCGTCTTCTTCAACTCCGGCCCCGGCACCTCCCCCGACAACCCCGGCCACGTCGGCATCGTCATCGCCCCAGGCAAGATGATCGCCGCCCCACACCGAGGCACCGTCGTCCAGATCCAGTCCTACAACCGCCGCACCTTGATCGGCTTCTCCCGTCCCACCACGCACCGGTGACCTATGCCGTTCCGAAACCGCGGCCGCCTTCTCGCAGGCCGCCCCCCATCCGGACAGGAACGCAGGAGGTTACCCGTCGCTATATGGTGTCGGCATGGTCAAGCGGCACGGGCAGGAGCAGATGGCAAGCCCATACTCAACGGGCGGAGGCGGTTCCGTCCTGGAACATCGCTACGGTGCTGTTCTACTCAGTCACCTTCTCATAGGTGATCCCATACCCGAGTTGGGCGCAGATGCAGATCCTATATCCATACGCTTTCAAGACAAAATTTCTAGCCCCGTAGATGACTTGGTTGCGGTCGGCCGCACCCCCGACGGTGCCGAAAGATGGCTGTCAATCGGTGTACGTCGAGCACCGAAGTTCACGAGAAGCGAAGCACCTACTGCTGACCTACTAGTGTCTTACCTACGAGTGGTCAGCGCTAACTGGGAAGAGGTCTCCGCTGGTCGTTGGCGCCTTGGCTTGGCTGTAGCCAGTCCCAATCAAGCTGTCCAACAGATCCGTGAACTTGCTGTCATCGCGCGAGATCAGCCCGATAATGCAGCCTTCCGCACTGCAGTCACAACACCCGGACGAATCAGTCAGGATGTTCGAGACAGACTTACCCATTTTGATGCACTGACCAAAAAGGCCGCCGACAAGACGAAAGAGCTTCCGGCCTCAATCGAGACAGCTGAGCTGAGTTGGCGTATACTGCACGCTCTTTGGGTGAGGGAACTTCGACTAGAAGGAGTGGATGAAACTGATGCGAGCTTTACTGTCGCACGCCTACGGAACATCGTCCCCGATGGCAGCGTGACTGCAGCCAACGACCTATTCAGGGCCCTGGAAAATCTTTCCCGCCGTTATGCCACTTCAGGCGCCAAAGTAACAGAGACAATGCTGCGACAGCATCTCTCTGGCATGAGGATCCAGACGACCATCATTGACTGGCCCTTTTCCTCCACTCCGCCCACAACTCAGGAGAAGCCGAAGGAGCGGCCATCTAACAACTCTGCAGCACACGGCGCCACCGAGGAGGGAACCGAAGATGCAGCAACAGACTTTACTGCAACTCTCGATGGATTTCCTAACGCCGCCAGCAGCTCACACATTCTCGCACAGTTCCAGAGCGCAGCATATGCACTCACCGAGCGAAACGATCGGACTTGGAGACCAGCACTCGACACAGTAGAGCTCATCGGGGAACTGTATCCAAAGATGCGCCAACGAGTGATCAACCTATTTTGCACCCTTCTACGCTGCCCCACCGACTCGCACGATGCCACGTTTCGCAAGGAAGTCCAGGCTGTGCTGTGCCGCCAACTCAGTGGACCTCTTACCCTATTGGGCGCTGATCGCCAAGGCGATCAGTGGACAAATCTGAATCTAGATCTGCACGGGGCCCGTTTGACAGACTTCCAACTTGAAGGCGCCCAAATAGGAAAGCTGGACTTCCCCGGCGCCCACCTCGATGGCGAAACAAGCTTTTCAGAGACCATCTTCGTAGACCATGCCAATTTTTCCAACACAACCTTTGCAGGACAAACGTATTTCGCAAGATGCCAATTCAATGACGGAGCAGACTTCAGCGGATCCTCATTCCTGGAATGCAGTTTTGGCAGGTCAAAGTTCAAAGGAATAGCCAACTTCGGCAATTCGCACCACACGCAAGAGGCATCATTTAGGATGATACTATTGAATGATACAGGAATCTTTGATAATGCCAATTTCTGTGATGGTGCGACGTTCGAAGGAAGCGACTTTAGAGGTGATGTGCGTTTCGTTGACACAAACTTCGGCCCTTTGGGACACTTCGAGTCCGTTGCCTTCCACCAAGGGGTACGATTCAATCGCGCCCGTGCAACACAATTCGATTTTCATGAAGCAGTAAATCTTGGTGGGGCGATACACTCGACCAACTGGCCGAGCGGATGGATGTCTTTCGACATGACGTGTGCTGCAATCGTCGAAGACGAGCATGAGCGAAAAGCGCTCGTTGAGCCGTGCACAACTTGTCGACATCGAAGCGAATGTCGCCTAGCAGAGAATGCAAAGCAGCGACTCGAGGAAGATTTCTTCGGTCAGTAGCCATCAGCACGCAATGGGGGTGGACGGGGGAGCGCACGTCAGGCTGGGTCGGCCGGGTAAAGCTATATCTCCCCACATTCGGGCAGCTGCCCTGCGGGTGGCGTGGTGCGGATACGGAGGGCGAGGCATGCAGGTTGGGCGGCCCCGTCCCGGAACGCGGATTAGGCGTTGCGGAGGGCTTGGGCGGCGGCTTGGCCGATGGTGTCGGCGGCCGTGGCGGGGTCAGCCAGGGTGACCAATTGGGTGCCCTTCATGGGGTGTGCGCGCTTGTCGAGGGCGAGCCACAGGACGGCGCACCCGGCGGCGGTGAGGCGGTTGATGCGTTGCTGGCCTGCGGTGCGTTGGTGGGTGGTGTAGATGCCGTCAGAGACGACGACCAGGAGGCGGGCGGCACCGGGGCGGCTGAGGTCAAGTGCGGCGTCGAGTGCTTCTACGGCCTCGATGAAGTCTTCGGTGGAGTCGGTCGCGGTGAACTCGGCAACGCGGGTCGGGGTCCGGCCGGGGCGGGTGATCGGCCGTACCTTCGCCCCGTAGATGACAGTGGCCGAGCGCGCGTCGGGGACGTGGGCGGCGGCGCGGGCGAGGATCCAGGCGGCCGACGCGACGGGGGTCGCGACGGCGTTCATGGAGCCGGAGACGTCGCAGGCGATGCCGACGCGCAGGGGCGGTGTGGGGACGTGGCGTCGGACGGTCCTGATGAATGGTTCGGCGGTCGGGGTGACGCCGGCGGCTCGCTGGGCGTCGGCGGCCAACGCCTCGCGCATCCGCAGGCGGCCGGGTGGGGTGGCGGAGGTGTGGGTGGTGGTGGTTCGTTCGCGGTGTGCGGCTGCTCGTAGCCGACGGGCCAGGCGGCGGGCGGCGGCCTGCTCGTCGGGGCGTGGCGGGCGGGTGCGTTTGATGGCGGTCGGTCCGCGGCGGCCGGTGTCGGTGTGGGTTGCGCCGAAGACGCGGCGGGCGGCGCGTTCGGCGGCGTCGCGCGCGTCCCGTTCCCGCTGGCGCGGGTTGGGTTCGGGCGAGGCACTGCGGGAGGTCTCGGCGATCGTAACGGTGGTCACGGTAGACGTGATCGCTTCGGCCAGCGCAGAGGGTTCTTCGGACTCGCCCGTGGCGCCTGGTGTGGGAGTGGGTGCGGGTTGGTCGGGGTCGGTGCCGACGATGGCGCACCAACGGCGGCCGAGGTCGAGCATTGTCTCGTGGTCGTCGTCGGCGGTGATGTGCGCGATGTGCCACAGGGCCGCGAGGGCGCTGAGGCGGCTGGCTCCGAGGATCTTGGTGATGGTGGCGGCCAGCGCGGCGGTTTCGTCGTGGTCGAGGATTCCGGCGTCGGTGCGGGCGAGCAGGAGTCCGGCGGCGCGGGCGGCGTTCCACGGGGTCATTGCCGTGGCGGACGGTGCCGGGCCGCCGGAGGCGGTGGTGAAGTCGGCCAGGACGAGGTGACTGGCGGCCGCGCGCAGCCAGCGCCGGTCGGCGGGGCGGCGTCGTATCTGAGCGGCTTCAATGCGCGATTCTTCGAGGGTCATCGCAGCGTCTACATGGGCGGCGGGCGTTCCGTTGGGAGTGGCCCAGCAGCTGTGGCGGGCGTGCGCGGCTTCGTGGACGAGGACACCCCACAACGCGGGGTAGCGGTTGCGATCGGCCGGGCGGGATGGGTCGCAGGTGGCGGGGTCGTGGCCAAGGTGTGTGCCGTCCAGCTCGACGGTGGCCAGGGCGGGAATGAAGCATCCCGGGGCGCCGCGTCCGAGTCCTGGGGCGCAGGTGACTGTAAGGTCTTCGCGGTCGGCCAGGTCAGTGACCGCCTCAGTGAGGGCGGCGGACAGTTTCAACCATGAGCCGCGCGGGTCGGCGGTCGGGGTTGGTGCGGCGATCAGGTGTGCCGTCATGTTGTCGTCCCCTCCGGTAGTGGCGCGTGTGGGTCAGAGTTGGTGGCCGAGGGCCAGCGGGGCGATGGTGCGGCCGTAGATGGAACTGATGACCTCGGCGACAACGTCGCGGTCTTCTTCGGGAGCGATACCGAGAAGGTTGGCGATGGCCGCATCGGTGCCGAGGACACTGGCGACCTTCTGAAAGGCGATCAGCTCGCGCAGCTGGGGCGCCCAACCGATCTCGCCCGAGTTCTGCCGGTGGGCCAGATTGCGCGCTACCCTGACGGCCTTGGAATCGATCTTGAGCCTGCGGGCCAGGTCGTAGTCGGTGGAGACCTTGATCTGCACGGCGAACCGGCTGGCCAGCGCTTCGGTGAGCACTGCACCGTGTACGCCGGGGTTGTGCCCGGCGATCACATAGAAGCCATCGGCGGCGCTGATCGTTTCGCCCTTGTGCGTCTTGACGGTGATCTGGCGTCGGCCGTCCATGGCGGGATAGACGACGGCCAGGACCTTCGGCGAGATGAGGGTGGCGTCGTCAATGAACAGGCATCGGCCTACGGTCATCGCGGTGACCAGCGGTCCGTACACGAACTCATAGCCGCCGCCCGGTGTCTGGGTGTACTCGCCGATGAAATCTGCGACGGCGGTGTCCCCATCCCCCGCCACCGTGATCAGGTCGGGGAAGGCCGCCTCCACCAGGGACGTCTTGCCAGTGCCGGGCGGACCGTACAACAGCGCGGGGATGGACGCGTCACGCAGGCGGCGCAGGGCCGTCACGTCGGGCAGGTCGGCCAGCTGCCGCGGGTGGTAGGTCTGGCCATTCGGGCGTGGTACCGGGGCCGGGTTGTGCGTGGTGCCGGTTGCCAGGCTTTCCTTCGATGGCGAGCTTGCTGATGTGTGCGGCGTCGCCGTGGTGGACGGGGTGGCCTGCGGTGAGGACGACGCATGCGGAGTGGCTTTTGTGGGACTGGGGCTAACCGTGGCGCTGGTGGTGGTCGCCGTGGCGCGGAACCGACGCGGCTTGGTGTTGACCTGCTCTGCATGGCCCCGTGCGGCCAAGGTTTCCAGGGCATTGCCCACGGCTCCGGCCGATCGGCCGAGGGCTCGGGCGATCTCGCCCGGGGTAAACGCCGTGCCAGGGTGGGTTGCCAGATGAACGGCGACTCTGCGGCGGAGTTCACCTTGGCCAAGTCGGCCAGTACGGGTGCGGCTGGTCGCTGCGGCAGGCGCCGCGGTGCCGCTGGAAGTAGGCGACGGCGTGGCGGCGGGAACAGTCGTAGTCATCGTGGCTCTCCGAAGCACGTGGTAGCGGCGGCCTTGGGTGGGGGCGGGGCGGGCACCGGTGTCCCGGTCGCCCGCCCGGTGCTCACGCCGTGGTCCTCTCCGGCAGTGCGGCCGCGTCCTGGCTGGGGCGGGCGGCGGTGTAGCGGCGAGGACGTTCGCACGTCATCTCGGCCTCGCCGGTGCTCACAAGGCGGTCGAGGGCATTGGCAACGGCACCAGCCGAGTGACCGATGACTTTGCTCACCTCGTGTGGCGTGAACTCGGCTCCCGGGTGTGCGGCCAGGTGCGCGGCCACCTTGGCGCGCATCTCACCGGGCAGGCAACGGACCCGGCCGGACGAACTGCGCGGCCGTCCGTTGACCGCAGCACGGACCAGACGCCGCGCCTTCGCGGAACCGCTGTAGACCGTTTCGGTGGCTGTAAGCGCCTCGCTTCGGTTACCGGAATTGAGAGCTTTCAAAGCCGCGTTGATTGCGGCGGCCAAGGTCGACAGGGCCTCGCGCGCCTCGGCCGCCGCAGCTGCGTCCAGTTCTGTTTCGGGGGTGGACTGAGCGATGTCCTGCGTCTCCGCCGTCTCGCCAGAACCAGGGTCGTGGCCGGCGTTAGGCTCGTCCAAATCGCCGCTGGGCCTTTGAGCCGGCTTCTCTGCGGTGCTCGGTTTGTCGTCAGTGTCAGCGTGTTCAGAGGTCATGGCGACGGTGACGGGGTGCCAGATATCCGGGGTTCGCTTGCCGCCTTTGCGGGTGCCACGAAGTCGGGTTGCGTGACCCATCTTTTCCAGGGTCGTCAGCGTCCGTGCCGTGGTTGCCTTGCTGATACCTGTCGCCTCGGCGATGGCGGCGACCGTGCTTCCGGGAGCGTCGTTCAGCGCCTCCCAAACTACGGCTCCGGCGCCCGAAGGACGCGGGTGGGATGTAGATGCGGCAGCGACGTCCTGCTTTCCCGTGTCATCGTTGTGGCACGTTTCCGCGATGGCGGTCGGGCGAATGTCGACAGCAGTCATGTCGTTTTCCCTCCAGGTTTCGACAGCCGGGTTTCCGACACCGTTCTTGTGTTTGCAGCTCGACTGTGACTCGCCCCGACACCAACTGGCAAGGACATCCGCCTAGTTTTTGCGTCACCTGAACGTCTGGACTTGCTTCCCTCCTTGCACTAACAAATGCCACTACATAAAGTCTGCACCAAAACCGGCGCAGCTACTAGAGCGTTCGCGCCTCTACTCAAGACAGCCTCTTCAGCCTTGGCCCGACAACCTGTCAGACACCGCACACTTGAGAGCCTCGTCCACAACTCGCGCGGCTGGCCGTCACCTCTTGTCGCAGCTTACATGCGGCCACAGGAAGGCGCGTTCAGCCCGGCACGGCTGGCCGGCCACGCACTATCGCTGCTTACTCAGTATCCCCTTTGGTGATAGTCGGACCTCCCAGTGGCCCCCTTAGGGGTGCCGAGTACCTGCAGGAACGCCACCGCTTTAGGGTGTCGCTCATAAGCGGTCTACCGAGCGGTCTACCACATGGCCGCCCGAGTGGCACCGCGGCACGTTAGGAACGCCTACCGCGAGTTTCACGTCG
This sequence comes from Actinomadura viridilutea, assembly GCA_003001795.1. Taxonomy (GTDB): domain Bacteria; phylum Actinomycetota; class Actinomycetes; order Streptosporangiales; family Streptosporangiaceae; genus Spirillospora; species Spirillospora viridilutea. The sequence continues at coordinate 21,292 of PVNI01000026.1, forward strand.
TCCTCTCCTGGGACACAAACCATTCGCTCATGTGGGGTCCGACACAACTCGGGCCTCCACTACTTGCTTCTGGTAGTAGGAGGTCTTGCACCCTGGCTCCCAATAGAGATCGGGTCGGTGGTGGCCGCGGTCTGAGCCAGCCCGCCAACGCAACCAAGAAGTGATCTCCTCTATCCTGGCCGGTTCGAAGCTCCTGATGCTTCGTTGCTCGGATTCAAACCGCGCGCATTCCTGCTCGGCGCCAGCGCTTTACTTGGCAACCTCGACGGAATCGACCCGGATGTAGAGCGGCCCGGTACTGGTGAGCCGGCGCTTGCAGTCCGCCAGCTTTCTAGTGGCATTTGTCTTAACCGTTTGCTCCAACGTCAGGTGAACTAGGGCGCACTCCCTGTGGTAAGCGGCAGCGCTAGTACGCCAACAACTGCGACGAAATCATCCAGCGCTAGCGGCAAGCTCTGACTACCGCGTCGCCACCCGTACCCCTTCCACACATCCCCTTGATGCTTTCCAACGCAACCCGAGTATCGAAGGCCGTCTGGCACCCTTCCTATTACGGCTTGCGCTCGACCAAAATGACAGCGACCCCTCTGGGAGGGGTCGCTGATTGGCACACTCGGGTCACATGTCCATCTCGTCTCGCTTCACGCGGGCGACCAAATCGGCGAAGACCTCATTCGACAGCGTCAGGTACCCCCGCTCGGGGGCCTTACTGTCCCGGACAGCGATGGCCTTGGGAAAGCTGGCAACCTCCACGCAGTCACCGCCCTGTGCGGTACTGTGGCTGCTTTTGCGCCAGGCGAGGTCACCTGCAGGAGCGCTCATTGCATGGCCTCCATCTGTCGGATGATCAGTTCTCGGGATTCCTTGGGGGGCAACCCTTCCTGTCCAATGTGGTCATACCGTATGGCATAGGTGCGCACCTCTGCCGCGCCCACTACCAGTCTTCCCCCCGGTACGAAGGCTTGGTCCGCCTGCGGCAGCGGGCCTGGCGCCTCGACGTACGCCACCTCTCCCGAAGGAACCGTCATCAGCTTGAAAGCTCCGTCCAGCCCCAGGTGAGGTCCAGCCATCTTGGGGACGACCCGGATGTTGATGTTGGGACTCTCAGAGACGTCGAGAAGATGCCGGAGCTGGCGTGCCATGACCTGAGGTCCGCCAACCGGCACCTCCAGTACGGCCTCCCAGATCAAGACCCAGAGGATCGGAGGCGGTTCCTTTGCGAGCAGGGCTTGACGCTTCATCCGCACATCCACCTGCTCCTCGACGTTCCGTGCTCCGCTGGTCGCGAGCGACGCTCGTGCATAGTCCTCGATCTGGAGCAGTCCGGGAACCCATGCCAGTTCCCAGATCTTGATGATCGACGCCTGCCTCTCGATTTCCACGTGCTGCCGAAACCAGTCAGGATCGTGACCTTTTGCGGCATACCACACCAAGAGACTGAAGTGCCCTCCGGTGTTCCATGCTTCGTCCAGGATCTCCGCCTGCTCCGGCGACAGATGCTCCTGATTGTTCTCCAGTCTGGAAATGGCCGACCGCCCCACGTTGAGCAGCCTGGCCACACTGTCACCGGACAGTCCCCGCCGCTTGCGGTAAAGCCGCAGGTCACGGGCTATCCACGCCCACATCGATAGGCGTGGATCCGGGGACGGGTTCGTGGGCATGCCGCGGCCCCCCTTTACCAGCGTTTACCAGGTTTACCAAGAACAGGGTGACAACCTACCCCGCCATCGCGACTCTCTGTCATGAGACACACACAACCCGCCACGAGGATCCGTCATGTCACACGAGATGCAGGCAACTCCCACTGATCAACGACCGAACCCGCTGACCGCGCTACTCCTCTACGCGCCCAACGCGGCATCGGTCTCTCGAGGACGCCGTGACGTGGCCGATCGTGTCCGCGCCTGGGGGGCAGCGAACCGTGCCGCAGACGCGGAACAGGTGGCTTGCGAACTACTCGCCAACGCGGTGCGGCATGCGGACCGCAGCACTCACATCACGATGCGCCTGTCAATGTGCAGCGACCAGTTGGAGATCGCCGTGGGCGACTCGTCACCCGATGTTCCGGAGGCGCGACAGCCAAACCTGGACGACGAGGCCGGCCGCGGGCTCTACCTGGTGGAGTCCTACAGCGACGAGTGGGGGTGCGACAGTTACCCCACCGGCAAGGTCGTGTGGGCCAGGTGGCGGCTATGAGTTGCACGCTCAACTCCCTCATTTCCCGGCTGGGGCCCGGGGGCGGGGCAGCGCAAGACGCCATTGCCGCATGCACAACGCAGGCGCCGCCGCTGGGCTCGGCATGGGCGCGATGGACCGCTCGGCGTCGGCTGGACCGGCTGGCTCGGGTACTGCACCGTCGCGACTGGACCTTGCTAAGGCAGTGCGACGAGAACCCGCCTCGTTTGAGAGTGTGCTCGGAACAGGCGCCGCGTTGCGACGAAACCATAACTGTGGCGCGTGGTGGCGGAGCCGAGTGGTGGTACGAGAAGGGCGCTGGCGTCTATCTCGCCTTGTACCCCGATCTTGAACTGGCTGTCGACGCTCTGTGCACCTTGCTCACCGCAACCAGGCATGACCGTTCTTGCCTCCAGCGGTCAGGACACGCAATGCCAGTTGCTCTTCCGGGAGCCGTCGAGCCCGAGACGAGTTGAAAAGGGCTTCGGTGACCCGTGGAGATTCGCGGGACTTCACGTGTCACCGGGCAGGGCCGTTGTGGGAAGACCAGCGGCCCAGCAAGGAAGGTGGAGGCGGCGCCGTCGGGGATCGTCCCCCCAATCCACTGACCGCGCCGCCTCCACCGGCAATCGCAATCTGAGAAGTGAGGTGAACCATGAGCTTTGACAGGGGAAGGCACGCGGCGACCACCGACCGGCCGACGCCGCACAACCGCAGACGCGAGCACTTGGCCGCACTCCACGCGGCCATCCAGGTCCGCCCTGACATGGATGGCCGCCTCGTCCAGCAACGCGGAGTGTCCTGGGTCAACGTCTCGCGGTACGGAAAGCCGCGCCGCGCAGTCAACGTGAGTTGCGACTACCGCAACGGCGGCTGGTGGTTCTGCTGGCTGGCCGACGGGTCACCGATCGCACGTGTCGAGGATGTCGCCGGGTGCATCGACAGGCTCACCCGTGAACTGAACGGGACCGTCACATGAGTTCCCTGCCTGCAGACCTGGACGCAGCGGCCATGTTCGCCCTACGGAGTCGTATGCATCGTCGTCGGAGTGGAGCACATGCTGCCTAACAACGGTGTCCCCAAGCTCTCCCCACCCGACAGGATCTTGTGACCTGCGAGGAGATGAGAACACGGCGGCACCCGGTAGGGCTCATCACCGAGCCGCGCCAGGAGAGCGCACCGGGTGCCGCCGCGCACCAATCGACACTTCGCATGGCAGCTCCCTGAGCAGCTCGTAGTCGTCCCATCCGGTGGGGTCAGGGGCCGATTGTCGCCAGCCGTATAGGACCTCCGATCGCGAGTGTGGGCCGCTTGCCGACATCGGTACCAGATCGGCTACGGACGGCTGTTGATGAGCGCTCGGGATTGCGCGAGGAAGTCCTTGGCCGGGGCGGACCGGCGGAACGGGGTCAACGCGTCGGCGAAGCGGCGTAGATGGCCCAGGCACCGCGCGGAGTTGACCTCAGAGCTGAGGATGGCGACTCCTTCGTTCGCCTGGGCCAACGCGGCGTCGAGGTCAGGCTGTTGCTGTTTGATGTAGGTGGTGGCGAGGAGAAACTTCCGTAGGGCGCGTTCGCGCGAGTATGTGGAGTCTTGGAGTTTAAGCGCGCGGCGGAGGTGGAACCGCGCCTGGCGGTAGTCTCCGATCTTCATGTGGCAGTAGCCGGCCTGCGCGTGAGCTTGAGAAAGGTTCATCCAGTAACTCCACCCGGGATCTCCGGTGGAAGTTGGTTGGTCGGCGAGGGCATCGAAGGCGGCGTCGATCGCGCGGTTCGTGGTGGCGGCGCGGCGGGTAGCGGTAGCGGTCTGGTCGTTGGCGCTGGCTTCGGCTGCGCGGAGCGCAAGGATGGCCCTGACCTTCGGGCTGGCGCCGGGGTAGGCGCTGCGGGCGGTTTCGGCGAGTATCACTGCCTCGCGGCCGCCGTCGAGGTCTTTGGCCTGGCAGGACATGAACCCGAGTATGTTGGCGCCCAGCGCGCGGTCACCAGCAGTGTGAGCGGCGTGGAGTCCGGCGATCCAGTAACGCTGAGCGCGTGCGTGCTGGTTGTCGTCGAAGGCGGCGAATCCGGCCAGGCGCAGCAGCTCGCCGGCTGTGGCGTGCAGGCGGCGGCCGACTGTGGCCGTGTAGCTGTGTTCGTCCAGCAGGGTGGTGACGTACCGCAGGTGTTCGTGGATCAGGCTGAGGAGTTGCCCGCCGCCGATCTGGTCGTCCATGCGGCGCAGTCGGTCGGTGATGTGATCCAGGTCGTCGACGACACTGATCGGGACATTGGAACCAGCGGCGCGTGCGGCGGCCTGTGCGGGGTGAGCGATGAGCCATTCGTGGGCAGGTGCGGTCAGCGCTGTGCCCATCAGCATCATGAAGTGGCGCCGGTCCATGAGGCCAGCGTGGGTGACCGCACGGAGTGCGCGCAAGGTCCCCGCCGCAGTCCATGGAGTCTGTAGACCGGCGGCCGCAGGTACGGTGTCCGGCTCGTCAGGAGGCCAGCCCATCTCTTCGACGGTGATGGTCCTGCCCAGCTCCTGACTGAGTACTTGGACGACCAGCGATCGCCAGGGGGGTTTCGGCGTCTGCCCCTGGATCCACTTGTAAGGGGTCTTCGGATGCACGCGCTGCGGGAGCCTGAGCGTTTCGGCAAGCGCGTTAACTCGTCCGGCTAAACGTTCGCCGTTCATGCCGATCGTAGCCAGCAGCTCCTTCAGCGGCGCGTCAGGCATGGGACCTCCATGAGTGGCGCAACCGGCTCCGCGCGGCGCTTCCTCCGCAGCACATTGGACACGGTACTGGCGACAGTAGACGAGCTGATGCTGGTGAGCTATGGCCACTACCGGTTCGCTATGCGCGCTACCAGGCCACTACTGGCCGCTACAGGGGGCTCAGGTCCGCACCATCGGCACCACTGTCGGGCGGACCTGTCGTCGGGCTTGTCTATGAGGCGTGAGGTCCTGGGATCCGATTGCGGAGATCACCTCTGCGCCCTCGGACCGGAGAGGCGGTACCCCATGGTGGAGCGTTCTGATCTTCTCTCGCAGTTGCCGCCCACGTCGACGACCTTGTCGAGGCCGGTGCTGGTGACCGGCACGGAGGGGTTCATCGGTCGGCACCTGCGCGCGGCGTTGGTGGAGCGGAACGTGCCGGTGATCGGCGTGGACACACGCTGCCCCGAGCCCAATGACGGAGCGTCGTTGATCGTCAATTCGCGCCTGTGCCAGGTTAAGGCCGATTTGACCACAATGGAACTGAGCGAGCTGTCCGGGCTCCTGGCACAGGTCGGCGCGGTGGTGCATTTGGCGGCGGCCACCGATGTGGCCGCTTCGTGGGATACGGGGTTCGCCGACCACGCAGCGTCGGTGCTGGGCACGCAACGGCTACTGCGCGCATGTCAGCTGGTGGGTGTGCCTCGGGTGGTCCTGGCCTCCTCCTCCCACGTGTACGGGCCGGGTGTGACCGGGCCGGTCAGTGAGGACGCGCCGACCGAGCCGACCTCCCCGTACGGCGTGGCCAAGCTCGCGGCGGAGCGACTGGCACTCGCCTACGCCCGACATCCGCGTTCCACGATGAGCGTTGTTGCGCTGAGGTTCTTCACCGCATTCGGGCCAGGCTGCCGTCCGGCAATGGTGATCAACCGGATGTTCACCGCCGCCGTCAGCGGGCAGCCGCTTCCTCTGTACGGGACCGGCACCGTACCCCACACCTGGACGTACGTCTCCGACCTGGTCGAGGCCACCCTGGCGGCGATTGCCGCGCCACTGGACGCGGGCCAAGGCCTGGTCGTGAACGCAGCCGGAAGCGACGCGGCGTCGCTCCGGCAGGTCGCCGAGAGAATCGGAGACCTGGTCGGCGCACCGGTGCCGCTGCGGAAGACTGGTGACCGAGCGGGCGATGCCGCCGCCACACGCGCCGACCTGACCCGGGCCGCGCTGGTGCTCAGGTGGTTCCCGAAGGTCGGGCTGGACGAGGGCCTGCGGCGACAGTGGCAGCACCTTCGCAAAATGTTTGCCCCATCCGCACCGCCCGACTGGTCCGGGGCGGCGCCGAGCAGGGCGGAGCCTTCGCGCGGAGGGGCCACGCAATGATCGCGCTGACCAATGACTCGGCAACCGAACTGTGGCGTGATGCCGTCGCGGTCGTCGTGGAACAAGGGGCCGCCTCTGCGCCGCGCGGCCTGTCCACGCGGGAAGTCGTTGACGTCCATCTGGAATTGACCTCCCCGCGACGGCGGCTGGTGTGCGCCCCGCCGGTCCGGGTGATCAACGCGGCGTTCGCGGTGGCGGAGACAGTGTGGATTCTGGCCGGAGTGGACGACGGATGGATCTACACCTACAACCAGCGGTTGCGACAGTTCGCTGATGACCACGTCTTGCGCGGCGCCTACGGCCCTCGATTGCGAGCCTGGGCCGGGCGCATTGACCAGCTCGATCAGGCCCGCCGTCTGCTGCTGGACGATCCGGAATCACGGCGTGCAGTGGTACAGCTGTGGGACCCGCTCCGCGACCACAAGGGGAACAAAGACGTGCCGTGCACGCTCGGATGGCAGTTCATCCTGCGCGACGGACGGCTGGACCTGCACACCACGATGCGTAGCCAGGACCTGTGGCTGGGCTTCTGCTACGACCTGTTCACCGACACCGTCCTGCATGAGCTGATGGCCAGCTGGGTGGGAGCGGAACTGGGCACCTACCACCACCACGTCATGTCGCTGCATCTCTACGACGAGCATCTGCCTGCCGCCCAAGACCTGCTGACGGGTCTCGCGGTCCGCCCGAGCCCGGTGATGCCGCAGTTGAGCGTGCCATGGCAGGACTTCGACACGCTCTTGCAGGCGGTGATCGAGGACCGCGACCTCGATCACCCCGGCTGGGCCAAGGCGGCGGCCGTGATGCGCAGCTACCGCATCCGCCGTGGCGGTGACCACGACGACGCGTACCGCTTGGCCCATGCCACTGGCGGGCCGCTGGGTGAAGCACTGCTCGCCTGGTACGAGCACTTGGACCGCGCCGCCCAACACCTGCCCGACCCGATCCCGGAAAGTGACCGCCCATGAACGCGATTACGGCCGCCCCCACGGAGCCGGTGGTGCTCGGCTTGTGCTCGGGCACGCACGACTCTGCCGCCGCGCTCATCGCGGGCCGGCGCCTGGTGGGATTGGTAGAGGAAGAACGCCTCAACGGCGATAAGCACACCCGCGCCTACCCACAGCAGGCGATCTCCTGGCTGTTGGATGAGGCGAACCTGTCGCCGAGCCAGGTCACGCACGTCGCCTACAACTTCGACCCGCGCCGTTACCTGACGGCTGCCGCCGCCTCACTGGCCCATCTGCTGTGCCCGACCACAATGCGGCGTTCCCTGCCGCGCGCCCGCTCGTTCGCTCGCGTCCACGTCTTGGCCCGCGAGCGGTACGCCCAGTTCGCACGCTGCTTCCCGAACGCGGCCATAACCGGCGTGGAGCATCACCTGGCGCACGGGTTGTACGCCCTCGCCGCTGGTGCCGACCGTCTCGCCCCTGCACGCGGGGCGGCGGTGCTGGTAGTCGACAGCCTCGGAGAGTCTGCGACCACCACCATCACCCACGCACGCCGTGCCGCCGACGGGCGCCTGCACCTGCGTCGCCTGCTCACCGTCAACGATCCCGCCTCCCTCGGGTATGTCTACGGTGCCGTCACGGCGCACCTGGGCTGGCGACGCGGTGACGAGGAAGGCACGGTGATGGCGCTGGCCGCCACCGGCGACCCGGCCCGCTTTCGAAACCTGTTCCGCCAGGCCATCCCGCTCACTTCCAGCGGCTTTCGTGTGGACGTGCGGTGGTTCCCGCTGCGGGTGCTGTCACGGGCGTGGCCGCGCGTCAGCGAGGCGTTTATCGCCGCGACCTGCCCACCTCGCGCCCCAGACGCCCCAGTGGAACAGGTCCACCGGGATCTGGCCGCCGCGCTTCAGGAGCGTATCGAGCACGTCATGGTGCACCTTGCACGGCTGGCGCGGGCCCTGACCGGCGAGCCGGTGCTGATGGTCGGGGGCGGGGTCGCGATGAACTGTGTAGCCATTGGAAAGATCTGCCAGCAGGCCGAGTTCGAGCAGGTCACCGTCCCGCCCGCCCCCGGGGATTCAGGTACGGCGGCAGGTGCGGCCCTGGCATTGCATCGAACGCTCACCGGGCGTCTCCCGTCCGGCGTCGCAGGAGCCTGTTATCTCGGTCCCAGCTACGACGAGGTACGGCTGTCTCGCCAACCGCGGCCGGGGCTGATCGCGGTTCGGCTCTCCGAGCCCGCCGAACTGATCGCGCAGCGGCTCGCAGATGGGCAGATCGTCGGTCTGTTCCAAGGGCGGCTGGAGGCTGGGCCGCGTGCACTGGGCAACCGCTCGATCCTGGCGTCACCGCTGACGCCCGGCGTTGTGGACCGGCTGAACGCCACGGTGAAGTATCGAGAGCCATTCCGGCCATTCGCGCCCGTCGTACTCGCCGACCACGCCAGCGACTATTTCACCCTCGCCCAGCCGTCGCCGTTCATGTCGATCGCCTCAGGTGTGACCGACCTCGCCCGGCAGACGGTCCCCGCGGTTGTGCACGTCAACGGCACGGCTCGTGTGCAGACAGTCACGCACGAGCAGAACTCGCTCCTGGCCGAGATCCTGGCCGAGTTCGCCGCCATCACCGGCCACCCGGTACTGATCAACACCTCGCTGAACGTAAAGGGCAAACCGATCTGCGGCACCGTCGACCAGGCATTGGACTGCCTGACAGCATCCGGGTTGGACGCGGCCTTGATCGGCGAGTGGTGGGTGACCAAGACCGCACGCTCCAACGTATCCCCGCTCACCGCCACTGCGCAGAGCGCTCCGTCATCGGGCGCCGACTTCAAACCAGACATGGAGGCCGAGTGATGAGAATCGGCTACAGCTTCTGGGGTTTCCTCGGCGCGGGAATCACGGACACCCCCGATGGCGGGCGCAGCCACCGCCGCACCCTTATCGACGGCATCATCACCGACCTCGGCCACGAAGTCGTCTTCCTTCAGGCCAACCGTGACCTGGACGAGGCCGACGAGGACCTGCGCGACCACTACACCTGGGACAGCGGCTTTCCGAACGTGGACGCGCTGATGCTGGAATGGCGTTGGCCGATCGAAGGCCGCAACACCACCACCTGCGGCAGCCCCGGCCACACGTGCGACCTGCACCGCCAAGCCGAGCTCCTGGCCCACTACACCCGCGACCGGCACATCCCTACCCTGATCTGGGACAAGGATCTTCAGCTCGCCACCGATGCCTCGCTGCGGCACGCGCCACACGTGACCGTCTGCGAGGCCGCACTGCACCCCGGGCCCGGCGCAGCCCGTCTGCTGTTCCCGATCAACGACAACGTTCTGAACACCGCCGACCCACACCGACTTGCCGCCCTCCACCGTGACCTGCCGCTCGTCTACATTGGCAACCAGTACGACCGCGACCGGCAGTTCGACCGCTACTTCGCGCCTGCCGCCGCCGAGGTCGATCACCTGGTCGCCGGCAAGTGGACCACCACCGACCGATGGCCCCACGTCCACTTCATCGGCCGCATCCCTTTTCCCGAGGTAGATCGCTTGTATCGGCGCAGCCTGGCCACTGTGTTGCTGGCCCCCGACCGGACCGCCGCGCGTGGCCAGTTCACCCAGCGGATCTTCGAGGCGGTACTGGCCGGATGCCTGCCAATCACCCCGTCCGAACTCCGCTCAGCTGACAAGGTCGTCCCAGAAGAGCTCATCATCACTGACGCGGCCGACGTCCGCCATGTCCTCGACAACCTCGCCGCGCTCGCAGGCGGCACAGGCCACGCTGATCTCATCGGCCGCTGCCTGCGCCACCTGGAGATCTTCCGACTGTCGACGCAGCTAGAGACCCTGAACGACCTGCTGTATCACAGCACGGCCCCACATGGCGGATGGATTGCACGATGACCGCGTCCGACACTGCGGCAAGGACAGCGGAGATCGTGCCGAGCATTTGGCGTGCCCGACCGACACACGGCCTCGCAGCCGGTACCGTCAACCTCCATGGAGCCCAGCCCGACGCAACCGCTGAAAAGAGTCGCGATCATCGGCTGTGGCGGGTCCGGCAAGACCACCATCGGCCGCCGTCTCGCCGCGCGCATCGGCACCGAGATCATCCACCTGGACGCCGTCTACTACGACGACGAGTGGAACAAGCTGCCACAAGACAAGTTCGCGCAAATCCAAGAAGAACTCGTCGCAGCGGACAGCTGGGTGATCGACGGCAACTACGCCGGCACACTCCCCATCCGGCTTCGCCGCGCCACCCACGTGATCTTCCTGGACCTGCCCGCGATCACCTGCCTGTGGGGCATAGCCCAGCGCCGCTGGCGCTATCGCGGAGGCCAGCACAAGAACGACGGCGTCTACGACAACATCAACTGGGGCTTCATTCGCTACATCTGGGGCTACCGCCGCGAGATGGCCCCCCGAGTCCGCGCACTGATCGCCGAACACGCCGGACACGCCCAGGTGCACATCGTCCGCTCACGGCGCGCCGCCAACCGGCTCGTCGAACAACTCACATAGCCCGCTCCTCCTCCGGCGTGCACGGACGGCGGTGACCATGCCGCCTAAGTCCTCGAACGGCAGCAACCCGTTCACCGATCCACACACGGTGCCTGCCCTGTACGCCGACCGCGTCCGCGTCCAGCGGCGCAGCAACGCCCTGCTGACCGCCAAGATCCGCGGAGCCCATGTCGGAAACATGGTCGCCGACCTGCTCACCCGCCAGTCTCCGCATCTGACCGATCACCCGGCTCCGCTCATCGCCGACCTCGGCTGCGGCACCGGGCGCCCCACTCGTGTCATCGCCCAGCGATTCCCACGAGCGCGGCTGCTGGCCGTCGACGCCTCACCGACCATGCTGGACGCCGCTCGGCACCACCTGGCCACTTCTCTGCCTCGTAACCGACACACTCCAGACAAGGCCCAAGTCGGCTACCTGCAGGCCGATTTCCATTCCCTGCCCCTAGCTGCGGCTTCCTGTGACGCCGTCACCGCGGTGTTCAGCCTGTATCACGCGCCGGCTCCCGCGCATGTCCTGGCCGAGATCGCCCGCTGCCTGCGCCCCGGCAGCGTCGCGGTGCTGGTCACCAAGTCTGCCGACAGCTATCACCAGCTCGATCATCTTCTCACTGTCACGGGCCTGGACTCTGGCGCCACCACCCGCCCGAGCCTGTACGCGGCTGCGGACAGTCGTCGCCTCCCCGCCCTGTGCAGCAATGTGCTGACGGTTGAGGCCGTCCTTCATGACCAACACGTCTTCCTTTTCAGAGACGCGGCGCACCTGGCCGACTACTTGGTCACCGTCCCCAAGTACCAGCTCCCCCCGCCGCTGGATACCGACCCAACAAAACTGGCGGAGCAGCTACGGCGCCGCCGAGGCAACGCCCCCCTGACCGCCACGTCCACCATCACCTACGTCATTGCCAGGCAGCCGTCATGACAGCCAAGCCTCGGCGCTGGACCAAGCACTACCCCGACAGCCCAGACGGAACGGCGAGATGCCGCACAGCCGCCGCACACCACGCCTGGCTCGCCAGCCTCGGTGCGCCCGTCCCTAGGCTGCTCGTGGCACACCCTCACAAGCTGGAGTTTGAGCACATCGCCGGAGTCCACGCCCGCCCCCAGGACCTTCCTGCACTCGCTTGTCTCTTGGGTGACCTACACCGCGTCGCCTACGAACACGAGCTGCACCGGGCCCGGCTGGACCGCCCCCACCACACCACCACAGGCGTAACCATTCCCGACTTCGTCTCGCACCGCCGTATCGCCATCATCCGCCTGCTAACCCAGCGAGCCGTGCCCGAACCAGCGCTGTCTCTCTCGGACGCCATGAACGCGCTTGACGAAACGCTGGCCGGACCCGCCGCCTTCTACAAGGACAGCAACCCCCGGAACTTCCTGATCAGCACCAACGGCCCCGTCCTGGTCGACTTCGACACCGTCACTCTGGCGCCGCTGGGATACGACCTGGCCAAACTGATCGTCACCCTTGCCATGACACACGGCCCGATCCCCGACCACCAGATTCGGACAGCGCTGACCACCTACAACACCGCCCTCACCCATGCGATCCGTGAGCTTCAACCTGTCCCATGGAAGACGCTGATGACCTGGGCCGCCATTCACCACGTCCTCACCAGCCCTTACCTAGGACGCGGCGGCTACCGCCACCGATGGACTGCACATCAGCCCTAACAGGTGAGCTGCTGCGAACCACACCGCCCTTGGATGGACGGTGCAATGTCGGGCTTATCCTCCAATCGCAAGGGGATGGGATGAGCAACCAGCCTCTGCCGAGCACCCACGTCCAGAAGCGTCCAGCCGCCAACCGCGTTCCTTGAGGGGCATGAGTCAACTCCTCAAAGCCATCCCTCTACTCAGGAAGGAACCGGCTGGCCAGCATCACCCTGCATAGGGGCCACCCATTCTGGTCGGATAATGACCTACTTCCTTGCACTGCACCCCAACTCGGCTGGACACAGAAATCTCCAGTGCGACCAACGGGCCGGCAACCACGCCAATCCGGCAGCCGGATATGCCTCCGCAGCGGTCATGAGCTTTGTCGTTCAATGTCGAGAAGAACCCAGACGAGATGACCGTCTTCCGGACTACCTCGCACTCCTATCCGTGCCGCGAGATTGCGTATTACATGCAGTCCGCGACCACGTTCGCTCGACTCGTTTGCGATGGCGTCTGGGAAGCGCGGCGTTCCCTTTCCCCCTAGGTCGTAGACGGCGATCTGCACGTTGCTGTGGCGCGTGATCTCGACACCGAACCATCCGCCCGGTTCTCCGGACCGTGAGTGAAGCAACGCGTTGCTGACCAGTTCACATGCGATCAACTCGGCGTCGTCGGCCCGACCCGTGTCCGCAAGCATGTAGGCGGCGAACTTGCGCGCGGGGGCGGCTTGGTCCGCCCTTCCGGCGAAGACACGGCGCCATGACATCGGTTCGCCCTCGACCAGCCAGTGTCTTGCCTGCAACGCAGATTCCCTCAGTGTCACCACGTTTCCCCTCCCCTCACTTTGCCGCTTCGGCTCATCTGTTGGATCCCGTGCGGCGCACCGCCATAAGGGCTCACCTGAAGGGGACGCGTCAAGTTAACGGCGCACGTTTTCAATCGAAGGAAACAGCACTTGTTCTTGCCAAGAGATAAGATAAAGACCATGGTCATCGCTTGTAGAGAAATCCCCCGACCCTCGCGTTAAAGATCAGCGCCTGGTCGAAGCTGTCGAGCGGTAGCTGTGGTCGCAAGGTCAGACACGCGCCGCAGAGCGATGGCCTCCCCACGACCACCAAAACCCGGCAATCCCGACCATGATCCGCGTGTAAGCCAGTCGCGACCAGGTCACCACCAGTAATGCGCTTTCACCTCTCCACCATGGCGGTGAGTTCCTAGGCTCTCTCGAGCCGATCTTCGAACAGCTTGAGGCGGGCGATATCGGCGGCGACGGATTTTTGCTCAAAGTACGAGTGAACAAGTCATCGCAGTTGAGCAAGGCCTCAAAGTTTCGGAAGAGCGAGCCCTACGCCGTCTTCCGCGTTGGAGCTGAGGAGCGCGTGCATGCGGCCTGCATCCCGAGTTGGATGACGCCCTCCGTACTGCGTGACCATGGAGGGATGGCACCGGCCAAACCTCCCCGTGACGACGATCCACACCTCGTCATCCAACCTCGTCCTTACGACCATCCCGACGTCCGGAGCCTTGTCGACGACCTCTACCTGGAACAGGTCGGTCGATATGGCTTCGCCGACGCACCGAACGAAGACCCCACAGACTTCGCCCCGCCATTGGGCGTCTTCCTCGTCGCCTACGCCGACGGCATCCCCTGCGCCTGCGGCGGCATGCGCGCCTATCGGCCCGGCGTCGCAGAGATCAAGAAAATGTACGTGACCCCAACGCACCGCGGACGCGGTCTAGGGCGGCGGATCCTGGACAACCTGGAACAGGCCGCCCATGCCGCCAGCGCCCGCCGGATCATCCTCGAAACCGGCTCGCGCAACACCGAAGCGCTCAGCCTCTACATACGAGCCGGGCACCGCGCCATCCCGGCCTATCGGGAGCGTGACGCCACCATCAACCGCGCCCTCGCCAAAGACCTCATAGACGGACGCGTTGAACGAAGATATCCCGGGAAGAGTGACGTGTCGGGCCGCGCCTTTCAGCTTGGTGTCGATGACATGAGGTGCTCCTAGACGTTCAAAGGAGCTGGGTGAGTTAGCTGCGTGGCAGAAAGGCGGCGGTGGCGGCGCGAGCGAGGACGCCTTGCGTGGTGGCCGATAGGCCGAGCCGGTTCCAGTGGAAGATCACCACGTGGGCGAGTAGCGCACGCAGGCCGCGGTCGAGGTGACCGTCGGCTGCGGCTGCTCCGAGTCGCCGTCCTGCTGCGTGAAGTTCTTCCCGCCAGGCAGTTGCGAACGCGGCCGGACCGCCAGGGCCAAAGAGGGGGTCGGTGGCTTCGGCTTCGGCGTGTATGAGCGTCCGGATCTGGTCAGCCAGGGTGTCGATTGCTTCTGGGGTTGTCGAGCGGGATGGGGCGGGGCGTAGTTGCGCGACTCGGTGGAAGACGTCGCCGCTTTCGAACCAGTCCAGTCCCGCGCCGTGGAGGAGTGACTGGAGGAGCATGATCGACATTTCGCGGCGTCCGAGTGGTGGCGATGCGGCGAGGGCGTAGTCGAGGACGCCGCGGGTGTCGGCGCAGAAGAGGTCGTGGACGGTGGCCATGGCTGTGGGGCCGCCGAACGCGGCGTGCTCCGGTTCGTAGATCGAACGCCGCCATCCTGCGATCAGCCCGAGGTCGGTCAGTTCGGTCATTGTCTCGGTGACGGCGTCGGCGACGGCCGAGGCGGCAGCCAGGCCGGGGACGGGTACGCGCAGTCGTATCCGCCAGTAGGGGTGTTTGCGTAGAAACCACCACCCGCCGATGACTTCGTGATGGTGCAGGTCGTCCAGGCGTGGCCGAAGGTGCGTAGCGGCGAGTTTTTCGGCCTGCTGCCATGCGGGCCACTCCACGAGCACTTGTTGCCACTGTTGCTCGGTGTGGCGTTCTAGCGCGGCGTACCCGGCGGCCAGGTACACCTGGACGGCTTCGGTGAGCTGGTCGGGTTGGAGGCCGTGTTTTCGCGCGGCTGCTTCTGGTGGGGTGCCTGCGAGGACGGCGAGTACGCCGGCGGCGAGTTGGGTGGGGGTGGCTTCGGTCAGGTGATCAGCAGGCATGCGTCCCATCCCGAGTGGGGTGGCGCGGTGCGCCGCGTGGTTTCCAAGGCCAGTGCGGTTCCGGTTTTGCCGGTCAGCAGCCCCTCGTCTGAGCTTTCGTGGTGGGGGGTGGTGTGTGCGGTGAGCGCGGCGGCCAAGACGGGCAGCTGCTGGTGGAGTGCCGGGTTGGTGCTGTCGCCGGCGGCGCGGTAGACGGTTTGGTAGAGCCCGGCGAGGCCGTGACAGATTCCGGGGTCGCTGATCTGCGTCAGGTTCTGGTCGGTCAGGGAGGCCAGTAGCGCTTGTTCGGCGGTGTGTTGTCGTGTGGTGTCGCCGGTGGCGAGGGCGGCGAGCTGGAGTGCACGGGCGATGCCGGGGGTGCCGTAGCACCATGAGGGGCGTCCGGGGCGTTGCTGGGTGGGGCGGCCGGTGCGTAGGGCGGGGAGGGTGATCCATTGGGGCCACCAGGGGCCGTCTGGTGAGTGTTGCCGCCAGTTTTCGATCCAGTCGGTTAGCCGTTCGAGCGCTTCGTGCTGTCCTTCGACGACGTGGCCGGCGCGGGTGGCCAGGGCTAGGAGTGCGAGGATTCCGGCCGCGCCGTGTGCCATGCCGAGGTTGGCGTGTCCACCGGGTGTCGGGAGGGTTGGGTCGGGGTCGTGTGTGACCCACCAGCCGGGCAGTTCCATCCCGTCGTGGCGGATGGGGTGGGTAAGCCGTACCAGGTATCGCAGTACGTCGCCGAAGGTGTCGCTGTCGGGCTGGCGCAGGAGCAGGAGTGCGCCGATGCCGACGAGGCCGTAGAACAGGTCGTACTCGCTGAACCGGGTGTATTGGCCTGCGTTGATTCTGGTGGTGGCGGTGTTAAGGCGGCGGCGGGCAAGGCGTGCCACGTGGCGGTCCAGCGTTGCGAGTGCTTGCTCGTACCGGGGCTGGCCGTCGCTGGTGGCAGTGTGCAGCATGAACGCGACGGCGGGTGCCCCGTAGTACAGGCCTACGTGGTCACCTGCATCGATCGGGCCGGCGGCCACCTTCCGGATCAGTGCGTGTGCCGTGGCCCAGGAGCCATGACCTGTCAGGGCACGCTCGATGTGAAGGAGCGCAGTGCCGGCTGTACCGTCCGCCAGGGATTGGTGGTGCGCCTGATCGGGGGAGATTGCCGCAGTCGACGTCACTGGGCACCTGCAGAGGGTGATGTGGTGGCCAGGTTGCGGAGGGCGGCAGCGCGAGCCAGGCGGATGGTGGTGGCTTCATGCTCGGGGTCGAGGCCGAGCGCCCGGACGTGGTGTCCGTGCAGGAGCGTCGTCAACAGGTCTTCAGGATTGCGCTGTTGGGCGAGTAGGTGATGGTAGGTGGCCAATGCGCGGGCCCTGTTCTGCCATGCGGTGGCGACTGCGTCTCCGCATGGCAGGGCACGGACGGCGGCGAAGTCGTCCGCGGGGTCGGCCAAGCGGAAGGTGATGTCGCGTACGTCTGGGGCCACGGGTCCGAGCCGTTGCTTTGCGCAGCGGACTAGCGTGCGGTAGCCGGTTGCGGTATCGGGGGCGAACGATGCGGCGAGATGCGTCATTGAGGCGGCCGCGACGGCCTGTGCCGCCACTCCGGCGGCTTGGACCATCGTGATTTGGGCGATGGCGGCTGCGGTGTCGGCGGTGAACACTTCCTCGGCGGCTTCCAAGGCCGGGCCGTGCCCGTAGCGGCCGGATTGTTCTGCGGTGGGAGCCAGTACGAGCTGTGCGAGCAGGCCGCGTGCTTGTAGGTGCTGGGCGAAGGCGGCCAGCCGTGCAGCCACCGGCCCGTACTGGGATTGATCGGCGAGCCGGAACAGCACCACGAGGTATTGGTCGGCCTCTAGGCGGATCAGGTCGCGGTGCCTGCTCGCCCACCACCGCCGGATCGGTGCGCCGACCTGGTGAACGAACGCGGGCAGGTGGCGGGCGAGGATGGTGTCGAACCGCGCGGGGTTGCCCACCAGGTGCGCCCGCAGCAGCAGTGCATCACCCGGTTGGTGGACGACACCGGGTGGCGTGGTCGCCGGCAGCCGCCGCGTCGGTGCAGTGGCTGCGACCATCGGGATCACCAGTTCCGTGGCGCGTTCTGCCCAGCCCTGGCCGGCGGTCGAGGCGTCTTCGCGAAGCTCGACTTGTTCGGTCTTGTTCAGCCGGGTGCGTAGCAGCCAGCGGTCCAAGGGCTGGTCCAAGTTCAGCGGTAGACGCAGTTCCCCGTGGCACAGCACGACGCGGGCGGGCACCTTCCATCGGTCGCGCCATCTACGCAAGGCCTCTTCCCAGTCGTCACTGGTTGCGGTCAGGTCCCCCTGGTTGAGGAGCCAGCGTGCGGGAGACAACACCGTGCGCCGGTAGCGGATGCGGGGGACGTACGGCAGGGTGCGGGCTGCTCCCAAATCGAGCGGGCCGAACACGGCGCTGCGCGCATCGGCGACTTCTGCCAGGAACCGCGCCAACGGCGGCGTCTGCACCGTGGTGTCCAAAGCGTGGGGGATGTAGGCGAGCACGCGCCGACCAGTGGAGCGCTGCACCAGGTACATCTGATCGGCGTCTGCGGTGACCGCCAGGTCGTCCAAGCTGAGCACGCCACGCCCAGCACCACTGGCACACGAGTGATCGTGGGCGGTGTCGGGGTGTTCGGCCAGCGGCAGCACGACCGTCCCAGCGTGTGGGGCAACGCGCACGACGTTGTCGTTGTGCGGGCGGCGGGGCGCAAACGACAGCTGCGCCACCACAGCATCGCCGTCGGCGGGCGCGTAGGTGCGGGCGAGACGAGCGCGGTCGGCCTCGTCAAGCAGGTAGGCGAACCGGCCGATCATGCTGGTGTGGGCGCGCGGCGCAGCCACCACGTGGAGGGTGAAGTCGCCGCGGTTGATCGCCTCTGCGGAGTCGGCATGGAGCGCAACGCCGAGCTCGATACGCGGCGGCACCACTGCCTCGTTCTGGTCGCCGATCATCAGCGCCTGCACATCGGCGTCGGACAGCCTGATCTCCTCAAGCCCGTCCACGAGTGCCTGCTGGATCATCGCCATCAATGTGGCGTCGCGTTGAGTCAGCGCACGCCATGCGGGGCGTGCACGGGGCGCACCCAGGTGGCCGTGGGGATACCCCAGTCCCGAGTCGGCGAGCAGCTCCCGGATCGGGACGAGCGCACCGGTGCCGTAGCGGGCGCGGAATCGGGCGTGGTAATCCAGCCACGCCGTCGTGCCGAACGGTTGTGCCGATAGTCGCAGCAGGACATCGGCCGCGCGTTCGGCCTCCTTTAGCACCGGTTCAGGCATGGTGATGTAGGCGTTGAGCCGTAGGTCAGCCGCCAGCACATGCCCCGTGCCGGTCGCCAGGCTGCGCATCGTGTCGGTGACTTCGGCGCGCAGGGTCGCCGATCGCACCGGGTCGGCGGTGGTGTTGTGTTCGACCAGCCGGGCGTTGACGGCCTCCAGTTGGTCGAGCAGGTCGGCGATCTCGGCGAGCTCCTCGTCTGCGGTCTCGTGGACACCTGCACGGCGGAGCTCCTGGATGAGGTGGTTGAGCGGGTCTTCAATGGTCGAGGCGGGACGCAGGCTGGTGATGAGGAATCCGCCGTCGATCAGGCCATGCAGCAGCCGGTGTATCTGGTCAACGCCGGCGCTGGGGAACCGTTGGGACATGCGATCGGCCAGCACAGCAAGCCGCTGGGGCCTGACGGCCTGGTCGAGGGCGTAGGCGATGGGTGCGGTGAGACGCACCGATGCTTCCCTCAGCGGCCCCGGCGATCGCGCCCCGAGGTCGGCTCTGCGGAGGACGATGAAGTGGCCGTCGCGGACGGTTCCGGTGTTGTCCGTGACGACCGACAGCCGCATCCGCAGGGCACGGTTCTGCTCTATGTGGTTGATCAGCTCGGTGAGCCATTCGGCGTCGGCACGGACGACGACGCGGTGACCAGTGCCGACTTTCGCCGCCGCCGGCCCGAGAGCAGCGGTGGTGACTCCGGCGAACATCCCGAAGGGAGTGGCGCGCCGCTCCCACCGCAGCATGTATGACGCCAGCGATGCCACCGTGCGGCGAAGCCGCCGCCCTGCGGGACAGCCGTCTGCCAGGAGGCGCTCAACACCGGCGGCCAGGTCTGGGCTGGACAGTCCTACGGCCTCGCGCACCTCGCAGCGCGCCCAGATGTGCGCCAACCACGCGGCTCCCTCCCGCTCCACGGCGGTGGGGTCGGTCAGGTCCAAGTCGCCGGGGGGCGTCATGCCCGGGGGGCATGTGGTCGCACGGACCAGCACGAATCCGGCGTGGCGAAAACGACGAGGAACCGCCACAGCCCTCTTCCCTTCTTCACACCAGGCCCTGCCCGGGGGCGACAGCCCTTTTGGTGGCGCCGCCCCCGGGTAGGCGTTCAAGCAGTTAGAACGGGTCGTTGGAGCTGGTGCTGCATGCGCTGGTGCTGCAGGTACTGCCGCAGCCGTCGCTGGTGGAGCACATCATGGCCACCAGCGGCGTGGTGGACTCCACCACGCGCATGTCCAGCACGAACTCCTCCTCGGCGACCTCGGCCTGGTCGTCGACGGGTTCGATGGCGTCCAGGGTCAGGGATAGAGCCATCAGCTCACTCCTCACACACTTCGGGGGTGAACGGTGCGGTGCTCTCTGGCTCGCCGGACAGGCTGGTCAGCTCGACGGGAGCCAGGAGATCGAGACGGCGCCATGGTGCTTTTCCAGCACCGCCGAGTAATCCGGAAGCGGGGGAACAGGGGTCCCGGTCGGCCAGAATGCGAACGACGGCGCGCGGTGACGTCCGTTGCGATCCCACGCCTGGACCTGTTCCACAACAGCTGTGGCCGCGGCTTGGCCGTGGACGCCGTAGGCGGTGGCGCCGAACTCCACGCCCTCGCCGTCCATCGCCGGACGCACTGCCAGGTAGGCGACGGAGTCCCCACGCACACCGCCGACCGGGAACCACGTCTTGCCCAGCTCCGCCGCCAGTTCGGTGTCCGGGTCAGCGGTAATCCGGCAGAAGCCGGGCAAGAACGCTGCAAACCACAGATGCAGGTCGGCGAACGAGACCCTCTTCCCGATGGTGACGCCGGACCATACCGACACCGGCTCGCTCGCCAGCACCCCATCCAGCAGATGCAACGTGTCGGGAACCTCAGCGTCGAACTGCAGCCGTAGATGCTTGCCGTGCCAGTCCGGCAGCAGGAACGTCCGCTCGACGTGCGCCCCCTGCCCCTGCATCGGCACGAACCCGGCCACCTCAACGTCACTGCTCACCAGATGATCTCCGTCGCGGCGGAAAGCGATGGTCCTGGTGATGCCGTTCATGCGCAGCGGCACCACCAGCACACCGTCGGCGATCAGCTGGTCCAGCCAGGCCGGGGGAATGTCCCACGCCCCCACGGTGACCAGTGTCCGATCGAACGGACCGAAACCGGGCACAGGATGTTCGGCGTCCGCCTGCATGACGCTGACCCGATCGCCGTACCCTGCCCGATCCAACAGGACGACGGCACGCTCGACGATCTCACTGTCGATGTCGATGCTGACCACATGCCCACCCGGGCCGACGACCTCGGCCAGCAGCGCGGCGTTGTAGCCGCCCGAGCCGATCTCCAGCACGGTCATGCCGGGACGGATGTCGGCCATCTCGATCATGCGGGCCTGAATGTAGGCGGCGCTGACCGACGACAGGTGTCCGCCGTGCTCATCGGTCTTGGTCACCACCGCGCGGTCCACGCTGTAGACCACGTCGAGAGGAGTGTCAGCCGGCACGAACGCCTCGCGCGCAACCGTGCGGAACGCCTTCTCCACCGCAGGCGAGACGATCTGCCCCTTCGACAGCAGCGTGTCGACCAGTTCGTCACGCAAGCGCGCCGCCTGCTCAGAGTCGCCGGTCCTGTCCACTGCCTGAATCACGTGCTCTCCCCCGTTGTTCGACGTTGTTCAGCAGCTCACACGAGACCGACTTGCCCAATTTCGTCGGCCTGTCTGCTCGAGCAGGAGCATGTCCGCTGCACAACCCGGCGCGCCCAATCCTGATCATGCAAGAGCGCGTCCGGCACCGAAGCTCCAGCCGGGACACCCGGCCAGCTGTGCACGAACGTCACAGTGTTGCCGACGGCGTGTACCGGCAGAAAGGCGACCAAGACGGCTCCCTCGGGGCGATGCGCGGTGTCACCGAGAACCCTCGCGCGCCTGGACCGCCACCGGGAAGAGATTTGGCGGAATTTGGCCCCCGCCCCGCCCACCACAGAAAGGTGAGGCGGGCGGAGCGGTGCGGTCAGGGGAGCTGGAACTGGTCGTGCGGGATCGCCCGCTGCCACACCTGCTCGAACGCCGCCAGACAGCGCGCGACCACGGCCGGATCGTTGCTGCTCTTCTCCTCGGGGATCTCGGTCCCGTCCCCCTCGCAGAAGTTGAACATCACCAGCTTGTTGTCGAACAGCCAAAAGTCCGCGCCCGGCAGCATCAGGTCCCAGGCCCGGTCACGCGGCAGCCACCGCACGTCCTCTCCGGCCTCGACGTTCTGGGACGTGAGCATGTGCTCCCACCGGATGTAGTCCGACGGCGGCACAGAAATCACACGGGCGCGGCGGATCGTCACCCCGCGGCCCACCGCGTCCTGCACGATCTGACGCCAATTCGTCATCTCGTACCAGCCCGACCCGCCCGCCAAGAACTCCTGGTAGGCGGGATGAGACGGGTCGTAGGTGTCGCGCATCTCCAAGTGCAGCGCGCTGTGCTTGGCGACCTTGAGCACCTCGGTGCTGTCCGCCGGACCGTGCCCAAGACGCCCCGGCTCGTACGTGCCGGCGGCCGCCTCGCCGATGATCGACGCCATGCGCGCCGGAAGCCGCACCACGGCCTCATCAGCGTGCAGGGTACCGTTTCTGCCGATCTCGGCGAGCACCAACGGATCGGTGACGAGCAGCCCCTGGAAGTAGAAGTCCCCGCTCTCAGGGTCGACGTACACGGCGGGGCAGCGCCCCTCGGGCGAGTCAGGATCCTCACCGACCAGATCGAGCGGCATCACGGTCCTCCGTTCCGACACCGAGCCTGACACGTGTTCGCCGACCCCGTGTCGAACCCTCGCCCGCCCCGGCTTCAAGCGTCAAGCGCTTCACGGACACTGGTGATGATCCGCCGAGCCTTCTCCCCCGTGACCGCCAACGCCATCAGCCTCTTCCACACGGCCAGATAATCGGCGATCTCCGCCGGCTGCGACACCGACAAGAACCCCGACACCAACTCCACGGTGACCAACTCGGCGTCGCTGATGACGAAGGTGTGCTCCGGCCACACCCGATGCCCGTCCACCGTCCGGCCGGCATCCAGCGGAATGATCCCCAGCGACACCGACGGCCACCGCGCCACCGCCAGCAGATGCTCCAACTGCTCGGCGTGCACCTCGGCCGGGACGACCCTGTGATGCAGGACCTGCTCCTCCAACACGAACACGAACCGCGCATCCGGCCGCCGCAACACCCGCTGCCGATCCATCCGCTCAGCCACGGCCTCGGCGACGTCGTCCACCTCGACATGCTGCTCAACGCGGATCGACTCCAACGCCGCCGTCGTGTACGCCCGCGTCTGCAGCAACCCCGGAATCACGTGCGCACAGTAGACCCGCATGAGCTTGACCCGCTCATACCGGTCCCGCACCGACTCCTGGGCCCCCTTGAGCCCACCGCGGTTGAGCTGCCGGTAGGTCACCCACATCCGCTCGACAGCAGCCTGCTCCGCCAAGAGCTCGTTCAGACGCTGCTCCGACGCCCCGCAGATCGCACACCACAGCCGCACATGCTCCACCGACGCCGGACGCACACCCCGCTCGATCTTCGACACGTTCGACGAATCCCGCCACCCCGCCCGCCGCGCGAACTCCACCCCAGAGATCCCCGCAGCCACGCGAAGCTCACGCAACCGATCCGCCAACCGCTGCCGCGCAGCCTGCGCACTGGAAGAAGACGACGAAGGCATCCCCACCATCCAACCCCAGCCACACACCACAGCCGCAACCACCTTGGAGAAGGCACTGCCAGCGCTGTTGAACAAGCCAAGAGCAGGGACTGCGTACCTGCCGTGTATACCTAGCGGCTCGGTAATTCGAAAACCTTCAGCACATGCTGCGTGGCAACCACGATCTACCCTGGGCACCGGGAGCCTCACTCAACCGTGCGGCCAGACGCCCCCGCTCCACGGGCCTGAGCCTCGAACGGACCAGCAGCAACTCCGGAGCATCACTCGGGGAAGTAGGCCCCACTGCGCAGGTTGGAAGATCCGGCTCGCACTCCCCAATCTGCTAGGCCAACCAGCCCGCAGGGTTCAGGATATTGTCTACGGTCGTCGCGTTCTTGTCTCCTTCTGATCTCGGTCGATTCGACCGATCACGCGATGGCCGTCTCACGTCACGACGACACTTTCTTCACCTGCGGCATCTCGTACACCACCGCCGTGGACACCACCTCAGCCCCCGGCTCCACACCAACGTCAGACCTCAAATATCTAGGTCTATCGGCAACGACCAGCGAGACTGAGCGACATACTGAGTCAACTTCACTGTCCCTGTTCTTCCGAGTGATGTTCCTCCCAGGAGGTATCTCTCCAGGTGTGGAAAGTGATCTTGCTGGGCAGCAGGTGATCAGTGGGTGACCACACCCAGTTCTTCGGGGGGAGAAACACACATCATGTCCGTGATCGACCGTGTCGACAGCCCGACCTCGGCCACTGTGAGTGATCTTGCGTCTACCGTGGCGGAGATGAGCGAGTCCGAGCGTGAGAGCACGCGCCGTCCGATCCGGGAGCTGGTCGATGACCGGCTGCTGGACGAACTGCTGGCCCGTTCCCGCGACGAGGCCGGCGGGCTGCGCCTGACCGGTGAGGGATCCATGCTCGGCGACCTGGTCAAAGCCGTGCTCGAGCGGGCTTTGGAGGCCGAGCTGACCGCCCACCTGGGCTATGACAAGCACGCTGCCGCCGGATACGGGACGGGCAACTCCCGCAACGGCAAGATCTCCAAGACGGTGCAGACCGGGGTCGGCCCCGTACGGCTTGCAGTGCCCCGCGACCGCGCCGGGACGTTCGAGCCGGTGCTGGTGCCCAAACGCGCCGGGCGTGTCTCCGGCGGCCTGGACGACATGGTCATCAGCCTGTACGCGCACGGCATGACCGTCCGCGACATCGTCCACCACCTCGACCAGGTCTACGGCACCCGGCTGTCGGCGGAGACGGTGTCGCGGATCACCGAGCAGGTGATGGAGGAGGTCAAGGCCTGGCAGCGCCGCCCGCTCGACCCCATCTACCCGGTGGTGTTCCTGGACGCCCTCATGGTCAAGGTCCGCGACAACCACGTCGTGCACAACAAACCCGCCTACCTGGCGGTCGGGATCGACACCGACGGCGACAAGCACGTGCTGGGCATCTGGGTGCCCAAGGCCGCCGACGGCCCCACCGGCGAGGGCGCCGCGTTCTGGCGCGGCGTGGTCGCCGACCTGCGCAACCGCGGCGTGACCGACATCCTCATCGCCTGCTGCGACGGGCTGGCCGGGTTCGAGGACGCCATCACCACCGCGTTCCCGCGCACCACCGTCCAGTCGTGCGTGGTGCACCTGATCAGAAACAGCCTGCGCCCCGTCCCGCGCAAGCACCGCGCCGCCGTCGCCGCCGAACTGCGCAAGATCTACACCGCGCCCGACGCCGACGCCGCCCTGGACGCCCTGGCCGCCTTCGCCGGCACCGACCTGGGCCGCCGATATCCGCAGGCCGTGCGGGCGTGGGAGGCGGCCTGGGAACGGTTCATCCCGTTCCCGGCCTTCACTCCCGCGGTCCGCAAGCTGCTCTACACCACCAACAGCATCGAATCCCTCAACTACCAGCTCCGGAAAGTCACCAAGGCCCGCGGGCACTTCCCCACCGACGACGCGGTGGTCAAGCTGCTGTGGCCGGCCATCGTCAACATCGAGGACAAACGCGCCCGCCAACGCGCCGCCCGCACCCGCCAGGACGGAGCCCGCACCGGCTACCCCGGACGGCTCATCGAGGGCACCAAGACCTACGGCTGGGCCGAAGCGCTCAACGAACTCGCCGCCGCCTACCCAGGCCGCATCCAGTAAAGACAACCGGACCCACGACAAGATCACCTTTACACACTTCGAGTTACAGGCTCTCCTCCCATACGGGCGAGTACGGCGGCCCGGCACAGAACAACAAATGGCAGCTCAGCCACTCCAGGACCTCATCTGGGAGGGTGAATGGAGAGGTGAGGAGGGTGGCAGTGAGCTGGTCGATCGGTGGTGTCTGCTGTGGCATCTCAGCAAGTGCGCGTGCTCCGTGGCCGTCTTCGTACCATGCCGGGTGGTTCGGGTCGGCTAGGAGGGCGCCGATGCGCTCAACGATGATGGGCCAGCGAGGCATGCCCTTATGTGCGCGGCCGAACATAAGGGCTTTATTCACCAAGTAGACCTCTAGAGGGTTCTGAACGCACGTATGGTCGATGAGGCTCGCCAGAGCGTTCGTCCGCTCCTTGACATGCTTGGAGTACTGGCCGAGAAAGCCGTAGCCCAGATCCCGGAGAGTTTTCCCGCCGGTGCCTGCCCATGGTCGCGTACGGTCGAGCAGATGCTCCTCGAAGTCGAAGAGGGCATAGACGACGTTCTCTGCGGTCAGCACCTCGATCGCCTTCTCGTGCAGGGCAGTCGACTCGGCAAACATTGCCGCATCGCTGGGACCGCGTCGGCTGGCATGCATACTCTCAACGGGGCCGTTACGCCAGACTTCGATGACCAGCCCGACCGCCATGGCATTCGTGACAGCCTTTGCCCCGGTGATCTTTTCTTCCGCACAGCGCCGCGTGTGATGTTCACCGAGGAATCTTAAAATTTCGCAGTTGCGAGGGGCGCCGTCACACTTGCTACCCATCTCACTTACCGCTGCGCCTACTTCTGCCGCGACAACTTCTTTCGAATTATTAAGCGTCTTATTCTAGCCGGAACGCAATTCGTGCGTTCCGCCCTACTTCTCGAGGTTATGCAAGGGTCGAGATTGAGCATGTCACAACACCTTCCTGTTGGTTGCATATCCACGGGAAGTGGCCGGAACTGGCCAAAGGACATCTTGCAGGTGGATAGTTAGGCCGATTATCCTGCAACGTTCGGCTCAGCGTCGAGGGCGGATGAGGAGTCGTGGTGGGGCCGATCGATGAGCTGGCTAGGCGGTCGCGCAATTTCGGGTTCCTGAAGGAGCACGAGCCGCTGCTGGTCGCGGACGGGGCGGCTGCTGAGGCTTATGTCTATAGCGATCCGGACGCATCGATGGGCAAGGCCCGGCGGTTCACCGAGACGTTGGCGAAGTTGCTGGTCAGTCGAACACAGACGCCTGTGCAGGGGACAACGCAGAGTGCTCGGATTCAGGCGCTCAGCCAAGCGGGTGTGTTGGTGCCGGCTGTGCGTCAGGCTTTTGATGACGTCCGTATTTCGGGGAATCGGGCCGTCCATACGCACTGGGGTGATGCACGGGAGGCCTTGAAGTGCGTGCGGACGTGCTTTGAGCTGGGGGTGTGGTTTCACCGTGCCGTGACCGGCGAGACCGGCCCGCTCGGGTTCGTTCCGCCACCCGATCCGACGACGCAGGCCCCTGGGTCTGCAGCGGAACGGGATGAGCTGGCTGAGCTGCGGCGTGAGCTGGAGGAGTACCGGCAGCGGCTGGCCGAGGTCAAGGTGCTGCGGGACGGTCAGATCTCCAAGCTGGAGGCTGAGGCCCGGGCCCGGCGGCAGGCCGAGGAGGAACTGGCCCGTGTGCTGGCCGACCGGGAGCAGCTGCGTGCCCTGGTCGAGCAGAGTGAACAGCGGGCGGCCGAGGCCTGGGCACGCCTAGACGCGAAGATGGCCCGGGCACCGAAGGTCGGCGCGGCGCAGCGGGACGCCTTCATCGCCCGTGCTCAGCAGGCTGCGGGGACGCCACTGACCGAGGCCGAGGTCCGCGAACGGGTGGACGAGATGCTGCGGCTGGCCGGCTGGGCCGTACAGGACGCAGACGAGGTCAACCTATTCGCCGCCCAGGGGGTTGCCGTCCGGGAGGTGCCGACCGCCAAAGGCGTGGCCGACTATCTGCTGTGGGTCGATCAGTCGCTGGTAGGGGTGATCGAGGCCAAGCGGGAAGGCACGATCCTGACCCCGGTGGAGACCCAGTCGGCCCGCTACGCCGACTCGCTGACCGCCTCCCAGCAGGTCGCCGCCTGGCGGATGCCGCTGCCCTTCCGGTACGAGACCACGGCGGTGGAGACGCACTTCACCTACACGCTCGACCCGGCCCCGCGTGCTCGGCGGGTGTTCTCGTTCCATCGGCCGGAGACGCTGGCCCGTTGGATGCGGGAGGCGGACGCCGAGCCCGCTGTCCCCACGTTCCGTGCCCGGCTCCGGGAGCTGCCGCCGCTCGATCCCCGGAGTCTGCGCGCCGCGCAGGTTCGCGCGATCACCGGGTTGGAGGCATCGCTGGCGCGTGACGAGCCGCGGAGCCTGATCCAGATGGCGACCGGGGCGGGCAAGACCTACATGGCGGTCACCCAGATCTATCGCTTGCTGAAGCACGCCAAGGCTCGGCGGGTGCTGTTCTTGGTGGACCGCAACAACCTCGGCAAGCAGGCGTACAGCGAGTTCGACAACTTCGTC
Source organism: Actinomadura viridilutea (assembly GCA_003001795.1). Lineage (GTDB taxonomy): Bacteria > Actinomycetota > Actinomycetes > Streptosporangiales > Streptosporangiaceae > Spirillospora > Spirillospora viridilutea. Next base: position 49,337 of record PVNI01000026.1, read on the forward strand.
ACGCCCGACGACGGCCGTAAGTTCACCGAGCTGTACAACGTCGAACGGCTCGGCGCCGCCCCGATGAAGGACTCGACCAAGGTCGTAATCTCCACCGTGCAGCGCCTGTACTCACGGCTGCGGGGCCAGCCGGTGGATCCGGACGTCGAGAACGAGGACCTCGACTCCTACCAGACCGACACCGGCGGCGTGGTCGAGGTGGACTACAGCACCGACCTGCCGCCGGAGACGTTCGACCTGATCATCGTGGACGAGTGCCACCGCTCCATCTACGGCGTGTGGCGGCAGGTGCTGGAGTACTTCGACGCTTACCTGGTGGGCCTCACCGCCACTCCGGTCAAGCAGACCTTCGGGTTCTTCCACCAGAACCTGGTCAGCGAGTACACCTACCGGGAGTCGGTGGCTGATGGCGTCAACGTCGACTTCGACGTCTACCGCATCCGCACTGAGCACACCGAGCAGGGCGCCACCATCGAGCAGGGCACGGTCGTGCCGGTCATGAGCCGTCCCACCCGCCGCAGGCGGTACGAGGAGCTGGACGATGACCTGACCTGGACCGGGTCTCAGCTCGGCCGCAAGGTGATCAGTACCGGACAGCTCCGGCTGGTGCTGGAAACCTTCCGCGACCGGCTGTTCACCGAGATCTTCCCCGGCCGTACGTACGTGCCCAAGACGCTGATCTTCGCCGTGGACGACAACCACGCCGAGGAAATCGTGCAGATGACCCGCACGGTGTTCGGCAAGGGCAACGACTTCTGCAAGAAGATCACCTATCGGACCAACGACCCCGACGCCCTGATCGCCGAGTTCCGCAACTCCCCGGATCTGCGGATCGCCGTCACCGTCAACATGATCGCCACCGGCACCGACATCCGCCCACTGGAGTGCGTGTTCTTCCTGAACGAGGTCAAGAGCTGGTCGTTGTTCGAGCAGATGAAGGGCCGCGGCGTCCGCACCGTCGACCCTGCCGAGCTCAAGCAGGTCACCCCGGACACCGATGCCAAGACCCACTTCGTCATCGTCGACGCAGTCGGCGTCACCGACTCGCCTCGCGTGGACGCCACCCCGCTCGCCCAGTACGGCGAGAAGAAGATCAGTTTCAAGAAACTACTGGACAAGGCCGGAACCCTCACCCTGACCCCGGACGAGGCATCCACCCTGGCCGGACGGCTCGCGCGCCTCAACGCACAGATCACCCCCGACGAACGCGCCGAGCTGGAACAGCTGGCCGGCCACCCTCTGCACGAGGTGATCTCCTCAGTGTCGAGCTGCGCCGACCCCGACGCCCTGCAAGCCGCCCAGGAGAGCGGCGGTGACGCCGCCGTCCGCGCCTTGGTGGTCCAGGCGGTCCGGCCACTCGCCGAGAATCCTGCCCTGCGTCAGCGCTTGCTGGAGATCCGCCGCGCCCACGACATCATCTGGGACGAGGTCAACCGCGACACCCTCATCGCGGCCGCACCCCAGGACCCCAAACTGCGCGCCCAGGAGATCATCACGTCCTGGCGGGCCTACCTGGCCGAACACCGCGACGAGATCACCGCGATCGAAGCCGCCTACCGCAGCGGCATGCCCGGCCGCGTCGCCTACGCCAAACTCAAGGAACTCGCCGCACGCATCGCCCGCCCTCCGCACGAGTGGACCCCCGAAGAGCTCTGGCAGGCCTACCAGCGCCTCAACCTGGTCGCTAGCAAGCCCGGCGCAAAGCACGGCCCTATCGACCTGATCGGCCTGATCCGGTACGAGCTAGGCTTGGATGATGAGCCCAAACCGCACCGGGATGTCGTCGAGGAGCGCTACGCTGCCTGGCTTGTGAAGCAGCAGCAGGCCGGAGTCACCTTCACCGCCGACCAACGGTGGTGGCTTGACCGCATCCGCGACGTGATCATCACCCACGCCGCCATCGATCCCACCGAACTGGACAAGCCCCCCTTCACCGGCCGCGGCGGCATCGACGGCTTCCTGCATGCATTCGGCGACGACAAGGCTGAAACCCTCCTCACAAACTTGAACGAGAACCTTATCGCATGACCTGCTACCCGAACCACATCAGACCGTCGTAATGGAAGCTACGCTGCGGATTTGCATCCTTGATCAGAAGCGGAACCTGACCGTATGACAGACCTTCCTCCTGGCTGGGCTAAAACTACTCTAGGAGAGATCGCCGAAACGTCGCTTGGCAAGATGCTCGACCGCAGCAAGGCCACCGGGAAATACGCTGTCCCATATCTGCGAAACGTGAATGTTCAATGGGGGCGTATCGATCTCAATAATATCCTTACGATGGACATCCCCCCGGAGGAGAGGGAGCTTTTTCGACTCCAGCCGGGCGATCTGTTGGTGTGCGAGGGTGGAGAAATCGGCCGCTGCGCCATCTGGCCAGGTAGCGCCAAGTACATGGCCTACCAAAAGGCCTTGCATCGCGTCCGACCACATAGTGGGGTTGAGGCCAATTACCTGCGTTATCTGCTGGAGCACATGAGCCTTTCCGGGCTGCTCACCCAGTACGCGACAGGGAGCACCATCAAACATCTGCCCCAGCAAAAGCTCCGTCGATTGCCCGTTAATCTTCCGCCGACCGCCGAACAGCGCCGCATCGTCGCCGCCCTCGAACACCACCTCTCCCGCCTAACTGCAGCGGACGCAGGAGTGTCTCGCGTCGCACAACGGCTGAAGTTGCTGACCAAACGGATTTTGGTGGAGGCGGTGCCAGTACCGGGGCCGGACCACTGGAAGCTGGTGTCCGTTGCCGACGCAGGGAGCGTCGAGCTCGGACGAGCACGACATCCGGACTGGCACACCGGCCCTCACATGCGCCCGTATCTGCGAGTGGCCAACGTCTTCGAGGACCGTATTGATACATCCGACCTCATGGAGATGGACTTCCCTCCGGAAGTTTTCGAACGATACCGCCTCATGGACAAGGACATCCTCCTCAACGAGGGTCAGAGCCCTGAATTTCTCGGCCGTCCTGCAATGTATCGAGGCGTCCCTGAGAACGTGGCATTCACCAACAGTCTACTCCGGTTCCGCGCCGGACCCGGCGTCCTGCCGGAATGGGCGCTGCTGGTTTTCCGCCGCCATATGCACGCCGGACGTTTCATCCGCGAGCTCCGTATCACCACGAACATCGCACACCTTTCGGCTACCCGGCTGAAGAAAGTCGAGTTCCCAATCCCCCCGATGGAGGAGCAGGAACGCATCGTCGCAGAAGTGCATGAAAAGCTCGCCGCCATCCAGCGCCTTGCCGACGCGGTCGACGCCGGTACAAATCGAGCACAGGCTCTGCGACGCGCACTGCTGGCGGAGGCGTTCGCGGGGCGGTTGGTGGAGCAGGACCCGGCGGATGAGCCCGCCTCAGTGCTACTGGAACGAATTCGAGCCGAGCGGGCAGCGCGGCAGCCCGGGCGGCGGGGGCGGCGAGGAAAGAACGGCACGGTACCCCAGAAAGAGACGTTGGTGTGAATACTCCGGAGACGCGGCGGCTGGTCGCGAAGCTATGGAATTACTGCGATGTGCTGCGGGACGACGGGGTCTCCACGATCGACTACGTGGAGCAGCTCACGTACCTGCTGTTTTTGAAGATGGGGCACGAGCGGGCCACCCGCAAGGCTTTCCCAGACCTGGCGCTCAAGCCGGTGGCGGACGCCTGGCAGTCGCTCTTGGACGCCGACGGGCAGGCGCTGGAAGACACCTATAACCACATCCTGCGGGACTTCGGGCAGCGCAAGGACACGCTGGGGGTCATCTTCCGCAAGGCGCAGAACCGCATCCAGGACCCGGCCAAGCTCAAGAGGCTGATCGTCGATCTGATCGACAAGGAGCAGTGGTCCAGCCAGGGCGTCGATGTGAAGGGCGACGCCTATGAGGAACTACTGGCCAAGGGGGCTGAGGACGTCAAGTCCGGGGCCGGACAGTATTTCACGCCCCGTGCGCTGATTTCCGCCATAGTCGACTGCATTCAGCCGGGCCCGGAGGATACGATTTGTGACCCAGCCTGCGGTACAGGTGGGTTTCTGCTGGCGGCACACGACTATATTCAGCGACATCACAACAGAAACCTTACGCCCGAGCAGCGCGACAGGCTCGCCGGTGGTGGCATCAGCGGAGTCGAGCTGGTGGACGGTACGGCCCGGCTGGCGGCAATGAACATGCTGTTGCATGGCATCGGCAAGCCCACCGGGCGTTCCCTGATCGAGGTGCGGGACGCGCTGGCTGAGCCGTCCCACATCTATCCAAGCATAGTCCTCGCCAATCCGCCGTTCGGCCGCAAGTCGTCCATCACCGTCGTCGCCGAGGATGGGCAAGCCAGCCGGGAGGACATTGAGTACGCCCGGCAGGATTTCTGGGTTACCACCAAGAACAAGCAGCTCAACTTCGTCCAGCACATCGCATCCATGCTCGGCATTCCTGGCCGGGCCGCCGTGGTCGTGCCCGACAACGTGCTGTTCGAGGGCGGAGCCGGCGAGACGATCCGGCGGCGGCTACTCAAGCAGTTCGACGTGCACACGCTACTGCGGCTGCCGACCGGGATCTTCTACGCGGGCGGTGTCAAGGCCAACGTGCTCTTTTTCGACAAGAAGCCGGCCCGGCCGGAGTCACCCTGGACCTCGAAGCTGTGGGTGTACGACTTCCGAACCGGCCAGCACTTCACCCTCAAGCAGAACCGGCTCACTCGTGAGCACCTGGATGACTTCGTGAAGTGCTACCGCCCCGGTGAGCCACGCGAGAATCGGATCGAGACTGAACGATTCAAGGCGTTCACCTATGAGGAACTACTCGCTCGCGACAAGGTCAATCTCGATATCACCTGGCTCAGGGACCAGAGCCTGGAGGATGCCGACAGCCTGTTGCCTCCGGACGTGATCGCCCGGGAGATCGTGGAGGACCTACAGGCAGCATTGGCCGAGTTCACTGCCATCGCCGAAGCCCTTGAGCAGGCTAAAGACCGTCCTTCCGAAGGATGACCGCCACAAACTAAAGTTGACCACGTAATTGTTTGGCGGTCGAGACAGTGCGCTCTCGCCCGCCAAACGATTTTTCCGGGCCTGGATTTAGGGCCGCAGCCCCCGTACTGCCAGAGATTAAGCGACAGCTCTCGAACCCCGATCGCCGGTTACCTGGCTGTTCGCCGATCTGGCGCTGGTCACCCGGCACTCGGGCACTCCGTCCGTGGTGAATACCTGCCTAAGAGCTTGTCTCATTTGGCTTGAACGGTACTCTGTCGCTCGTGGTAATGGTCGAGCGGCTGGTTCCAGACGAGTTGTGGGAGCTGTTCCAGCGGGTGGTGCCACCTGCCCCGACTCGGCCCCAGGGCGGCGGCCGGCGCCGGTACGGCGACCGTGAGGTGCTGGCCGCGATCACTTCGTGGCGACCACCGGCTGCACCTGGCGGCAGCTGCCGCCGGTCTTCGGCCCGTCCGGGCCCACGGCGCACCGCCGTTTTCACCGAGTGGACCAAGGCGCGGGTGTGGCCGAGGCTGCACCGGCTGATCCTGGACGAGCTGGGCTCGCGTGGAGAGCTGGACTGGTCGCGGTGCGCGATCGACTCGGCCGGCATGCGGGCGCTCAAAGGGGGGGAGCCGGCAGGCCCGAATCCTGTCGAGCGCGGCAAGAACAGGTCGAAGATCCACGTGATCGCCGAAAGGGCCGGTCTGCCGATCAGTGTCGCGATCTCCCCGGCCGACCTGCACGACAGCCAGGCCCCGCAGCCCTTCGTCCCCGGCATCCCGCCGATCCGCTCG
>PVNI01000027.1 GCA_003001795.1 Actinomadura viridilutea
GGCCAGACAATCGCCTGACCTCACAAGGCACTGGCTTTTGACACGCTGTTGAGTTCTCAAGAAACGGACACCCACCGCGCGGATCCCACTCTCGCGGTCACCGCCCCGGGGCGACATTTCCACTTTACCAGATCCGACCGGGCTGTCAATTTCCCGTTCTTTTCTGGCATCCGCCCTTCCGGCACCGCTTTCGCGGCGTCTTCCAGGCGGCCGTGCTATTTCATCAGATCCGGCCCGATTGTCAAATTGGGCCGCCCCGGCGACCGCCCGCCACGCGTGCACGGCACGTGTCGAAGGGTCACGCCGGAGAGAGTATCGATGAGAATCCCCGCGGGCCGGCTGCCGCGCGTCGGCATCTCGGCATCCTCGTGGGGCCGAACGTACAAGTTACGTCCTCCGGCGCGGGACGTCAAATCGGCGGTGCGAGGGCCTCTCCCGCACCGATCGCGCATCCGCGGGTTGCTCGGCGGCACCACGGCGCACGGCCTCGCCCTCGTTCCCCTGGCCCCGTATGACCTGCGGCGACGCATTCGCCTCTCGATGGACGGAACGGAACTGCCGCACGGTCCGTCCAAGGCGCAGGCACCGTGTCATGCGGTTCGACACGGACAGCCCATGGCCGAGTGCGGCCTGCTATCTCTAGGATCAAGAACCGCCAAAACCGATCAACCATCATCAAGGGTGATTCATTCCCCGAGTACCGGAGGTGCTCAATGAGTTACTACGGGCAGCAGCCTGGCTACGGCGGCTACCAGCCACCGGCTGCCCCTCCCCCCAACCACCTCGTGTGGGCCATCCTGACCACGATCCTGTGCTGCCTCCCCGCGGGGGTGGTGTCGATCGTCTTCGCCGCGCAGGTCAACTCCAAGTGGGCGGCGGGCGACTACCAGGGGGCGTACAGCGCTTCGAAGAACGCCAAGACCTGGGCGATCGTCTCCGCGGTCCTCGGCGCCCTGGTCGTCGTGGTCTACTTCATCGTGGTCATCGCCGCGGCGGCGAGCAACTCCTGATTCAGCCGACGTCCACACGACACGCAGTCCGATGACGAACGATCGCTGGTCCGCCCTGCCGATGCCGGGCGGACTGGTCGGCCGACTCGCCGCCCCGTTCGGAGTCCTGGTGCTCGCCGGGGCGGTGGTGTCGTATGTGGCCGCCGTCGACCCCAATGAGCACGGCAACTATCCGACCTGCCCGTTCCTGGCCCTGACCGGGTACCAGTGCCCTGGCTGCGGTTCACTGCGGACCATCCATGCCTTGGCGCACGGGCAGCTCGGACAGGCGTTCGGGCTCAACGTGTTCGTCGTGGCCATGCTGCCGGTGCTGGCGTTCTTCTGGCTCCGGTGGACGATCGCGCGGGCGGCCGATCGGCCTACCCGTACCAAACCGGGGGATCCACGGCTGATCTGGGCCCTGTTCGCGCTGATCATGGTGTTCTGGCTGGTGCGGAACCTGCCGTTCGGGGCGTTCCTCGCCGCCTGAACCGCGGTCCCGGGCACGGCGTCCGGCCGTGCGGCGATCCGCGGATCGACGATGTCCGGCTCGCGCCGTCGCCCCTCGGGGGCTTCGGCGCGCAGCACGTCACCTTCTCCTCCGAGGAGGGGTGACTCCCTGTGCAATGCGGGCACAGCGCCCTTTTGCCGCCGTGCGTTCCCGCACGCCTGATCGCGGACGCCGCGGTCATCGGACAGCGCTGGTCGCGGCCTTCTGAGCGGCGGCCTCGCATTCCGGCCTGGGCCACCTCGCCCGGCGGCGAAGGCGCGGGCCTGTCGGCCGTCCGCCAGGCGGGCTTCGCCGCTTGGCGGACGGCCGACGTGATGGCGGTCGTGCGCCTGCTTGTTCGACCGCACGATGTTCTCGCAGTGCCGCTGGTGCGGACCTGGCGGACGCTGATGCCCGAGCACGTTCCCGCGCTCGTCACACCACGCGGACGTGACGGTCACGCGTGATGTCGCTACCAGGCTCGTAGGGCCACTCGTGTCCTTGGCGTGCTTGCGACGGCGAGGCGCCGCCTCTCTCCGCATTGGCGCGCGGTCGCAGGGATCAGGAGGCCGGGGCCGTCTCCGGGGCGCGGGGGCCGGAGCCGGGCGCGTCGACCTGCCGCGGCGGCCGGCGGGTGAGCACGTTGAACACGAGGTTCAGCACGATGGCCGTCAGGCTGCCCAGGGTGATCCCGCTGTTGAGGATGGCGGCGACGTCGCGGGGCATGTTCTCGCCGAACGCCGGCACGGTCGCGGGCAGCAGCGCGACACCGACGCTGATTCCCACGACGAGGGCGTTGCGTTCGTCGCGCAGGTCTGCCTTGGCGAGGGTCTGAATGCCGACGACGGCCACCATGCCGAACATGGCGACGGCGGCGCCGCCGAGCACGTCGCTCGGGATGGACGCGACGTAGGCGGCGGCCTTGGGGAACAGGCCCAGCACCATCATGAAGAATCCGGCGGCGACCACGACGAAGCGGCTGCGCACGCCGGTGAGGCGGACCAGGCCGACGTTCTGGGCGAAGCAGGTGTAGGGGAAGGCGTTGAGCAGGCCGCCCAGGAACGTCGACAGCCCGTCCGCGCGCAGGGCGCGGGTGATGTCGTCGTCGGTGACGCGGCGGCCGACGATCTCGCCGGTTGCCTTGGAGTCGCCCACGGTCTCCACGACCGTGACGAGCATGACCAGCAGCATCGCGACGATGGCGCCGATCTGGAACGTCGGCGCGCCGTAGTGGAACGGGGTGGTGACGCCGATCCAGTCGGACCGGCCGACCTGGTCGAAGTCGGTGTCGCCCAGCAGGTACGACACGAAGGTCCCGCCCACGAGGCCGAGCAGGACGGCGATGCTGCTGAGGAACGGGCGGCGCAGCCGGTAGAGGGCCAGGATGAACAGCAGCGTGCCGCCCGCGTACAGCAGGTGCTTCCAGCTGCCGAAGTCGTTGGTGACGGTCTTGGCCTCGGCCCCGCCCGCCGCGTCGGTGAGCGCGTTGGGCAGCAGCACGACGCCGATGACGGTCAGGACGGTGCCGGTGACCACGGGCGGGAAGAAGCGGACCAGTCGGCCGAGGAACGGGGCGGCCAGGAACGTCGCGATCCCCGCGGTGATCGTGCCGCCGTAGATCGCCAGCAGCGCGGCGGTGGCGTTCTCGGCGCCCTGCCCGATCGCGATCATCGGGGCGACGGCGGTGAACGTCACGCCCTGCACGAGGGGCAGCCGGATGCCGATCCGCCAGAAGCCCCAGGCCTGGATGATCGTGGCGATGCCGCAGGTGAACAGGTCGGCGTTGATCAGGTAGACCAGCTGCTCGTCGGACAGGCCGATGGCGCCCGCCACGAGGATGGGCACGACCACGGCGCCGGCGTAGAACGCCAGGACGTGCTGGAAACCGTAGAGCGCGAGCCGGGAAACGGGCAGCACCTCGTCGACCGGGTGCCTGCGGGGTTCGTCTGGGGCCATGTCCGCTCTGCCTTCCGAGGTGAAGCGCCGGTCCGGCCCGGCGGGGCTCGCCCGGTCCCGGGGCACGCCCGGGCGCGCTCGGAAGGATCTTGGAACGATCCGGAGGGTGGGCGGAACCGTCCGTTGTCGGGTGTGGTGGAGCCGGTCGGCGGGGGCTGTCCTGCTGTACCGTCCGACATGGTAGAGAAAACCCCTTATGACATGGAATGCCGCACCGGAGCCGCGGTGTCCGCCGTCCGCGGTCAGGTGACGGGGATGATCCTGGCGTCGGCCAGGCGTCCGTCCCGGATGTCGAGGACCCCGATGGTGCCGTGGGGCTGGCGGCGGCGGTCGGTGGGCGACCCCGGGTTGAAGATCCGGACGCCGTCGCCGGTCTGGTCGAGGGGGATGTGGGAGTGTCCGAAGACCACCAGGTCGGCGTCGGGGAACCAGCGGCGCAAGCGCGTCGTGCGCCCCTTGGCCTGGCCGCTGTCGTGGACCATGGCGACGCGCAAGCCGTCCAGCTCGAGCCGCAGGCGTTCCGGAGCGCCCCACTCGGCCACGTCGGGGCCGTCGTTGTTGCCCAGGACGGCGTGGACCGGCGCGTACGCCGACAGTTCGTCGAGGACGTCGGCCGTGCACACGTCCCCGGCGTGCAGGATCACGTCGGCGCGGCGCAGGTGCTCGGCGACTCGGGGAGGACACGAGCGCCAGCGCCGCGGCGCGTGCGTGTCCGAGACGACCACCACCCTCACCTTGACATTGTGGCAGCCAGGCGGATGCGCGCCGTCACCGGTCGCCGGGCACGCGTGATTCCGCGGACGCGCCGCCGGGGCATCCCCGCGAGGTCGGTATGGGCCGCGTCCGCGCTCGTGTCCGCTGGACGGTACTCGCGGTTGCTCACAGGGGTGAGCGACGGGCGTCGAATCTTTGTCGCGCGGTGAATTACCGCGGCGGGCGGTCCTTGGAATCCTTGAGGCGACTCCGCACCGACCGGCCCCGCGGTTCCCGCCCGCGGACGGCGCGCCCTCGCCACGGGAGGATCACAGGTGACACACGCAACGGTCCGACGCCACGCGACGGCGCTGCTGCTCGTCCCGGCGCTGGCCCTGACGGCCTGCGGCGGGGAGGACGGCGAGGGCGGTGACACGGCACCGCTGCCCGTCGCGTCCACGTCTCCCGGGACCGCCCCGTCTCCCGCGGCGTCGTCGCCGACGTCCTTGCCGGAGACGGCGGCGTCGACGGCTGCGGCCACGCCCGGCGGCCGGGCGGCCGGGCAGGTGTCTCGTCGTCCCGCCGCGCCCACCGTGACGCCGAGCGCGTACCGGACCCTCGCGTCCTGCCTGGAGAGGCACGGGGTGGATCTGCCGGATCCCGGACAGGCCACGGCCCCGCCGCCCGGCTTCGACCCCTTCAAAGCGCAGGAGGCTCTCAAGAAGTGCATGAAGGACCTGGAGAAGCCTCGCGGCGCGTCGGCTCCGCGCTGAGCGGCCGCCCGCCACGGGGGCCGGCGCCGTCGTCGAGCGCCCTCGCGAGGCGCTCCCTCCGCGGACCATACAAGCGTATTGCGTATTGAACGCTTGTATTGCATGATGGCGGCGTGGCAGTCGACGAGTCACCGGCGAACCAGGACCTGACGGCGCGTGCGCGGATCCGCGACGCGGCGCTGCGGGAGTTCGCCGAGCACGGCGTGAAGGGCGCCACGATCCGCGGGATCGCCAAGGCCGCCGGGGTCTCCCCCGGCCTGGTGCAGCACCACTTCGGCACGAAGGAGGCGCTGCGGCGGGCATGCGACGAGTACGTCATCGACGTCATCAGGGAGACCAAGCGGGAGGCTCTCAAGGGCGGCGTCGCCGCTCCCGGGGTCCTGCCCGCGTTGCTGAAGACGGCTCTGCCTCTGCAGCGTTACCTGGCCCGGGCCTTGGTGGACGGGTCGGACGAGGCGGCTCGGCTGTTCGACGAGGCGGTGGAGTTCACCGAAGACCTCATCGTGAACGGCATGGAGGGCATGTCCCCGGCGAAGACCTCCGACCCGCACGCCTACGCGGCGGTCTTGTGCGCGATGAGCTTCGGGACGACCGTCCTGCACGAGCATCTGACGCGCAACCTCGGCGCCCATCCGTTCAGCCTCGAGGGCTATCCGCGCATGGCCCTGGCCATGTTCGACATCCTCACCGACAACCTGATGAGCCCGGAGCTGATGGCGCAGGCCCGCGCCGCCGTCGAGCAGCTCAAGGCCTCCGCCGAGGGCGCCCAGCCGGACCGGCAGCGCATCCCCACCTCCGACGCCGCCGCCCGGAAGGCCGACTCCGACCCGCCCGTCTGATCTCCCGCGGCCTGCGCGCCGCCCCTCGCGCCCATCTCGACACGGAGCGCCGCCGTGCCGCCGCGGCCGGCGGCGGCGACCCGGTACGGCCGTGTCGGCTCACTTCCCTTTCCCTGTCCCTTCCTGTCCTCTCTTCCTGTCCTCTCACCGCCCGCCCGCCGCGCGTCGGCGCCGGACGGGCGGGAGACCCCGCTTTCCTGCGCACCCTCACGAGGTGTCACGATGACGCAACACGACACGTTCCCCATCGAGGTGTCCGGGCTGGTCAAGACGTTCGGCCGGACACGGGCGCTGGACGGCCTCGACCTGACGGTCCGCGCCGGCGAGGTGCACGGCTTCCTCGGCCCCAACGGCTCCGGCAAGTCCACCACCATCCGAATCCTGCTCGGCCTGCTGCGCGCCGACGGCGGCACCGCCCGGCTGCTGGGCGGCGACCCGTGGAAGGACGCCACGCGCCTGCACCGCCGCCTGGCCTACGTCCCCGGCGACGTGACGCTGTGGCCCAACCTGTCCGGCGGGGAGATCATCGATCTGCTCGGCCGCCTGCGGGGCGGCCTGGACCGGCGGCGCCGCGACGAGCTGCTGGAGCGGTTCGAACTGGACCCGAAGAAGAAGGGCCGCGCCTACTCCAAGGGCAACCGGCAGAAGGTGGGCCTGGTCGCCGCGCTGGCGTCGAACGTGGAGATGCTCATCCTGGACGAGCCGACCTCCGGCCTGGACCCCCTCATGGAGGAGGTCTTCCAGCAGTGCATCCGTGAGGAACGCGACCGGGGCCGCACCGTGCTGCTGTCCAGCCACATCCTGTCCGAGGTCGAGGCGCTGTGCGACCGGGTGACGATCATCCGCAAGGGACGCACCGTCGAGACCGGCGCCCTGGCCGATCTGCGGCACCTGACCCGCACCTCGATCGACGCCGAGCTGGCGGCGGCGCCCGACGGGCTGTCGGACCTGCCCGCCGTTCACGACCTGCGCGTGGACGGCCACCGGGTGCGCTGCGAGGTGGACACCGCCGATCTGGACGAGGTGCTGCGGCTGCTGACGTCCCTGGGCGTGCGCAGCCTGACCAGCCGACCGCCCACCTTGGAAGAGCTGTTCCTGCGCCACTACCAGGACGAGATGCCGCAGGCGGTGACGCGATGAGCGCCGGGAAGGGCGCCGGCCGCCGAGCGGACCGCGCGGCGCCGGGACACGCGCTGGTCGGCACCGGCGCCTTGATCCGCCTGATCCTGCGCCGGGACCGGTTCATCCTGCCGATCTGGGTGCTGCTGATCGCGGTGATGCCCGCCACGTTCGTGTCGAGCTTCCGCGAGCTGTACCCGACCGACGCGGACCGCCTGAGGTGGGCCGCGACCTCCGGGACCAATCCCACGTTCCTGGCGCTGTACGGCCCGCTGCACGGCACCGACGTCGGCGCGCTGGCCGCGCAGCGGGCCGGCTTCCTCCCCGTGATCGTGGGGCTGATCTGCGCGTTCACCGTGATCCGGCACACCCGGGCGGAGGAGGAGGCCGGGCGCCGCGAGCTGCTGGGCGCGACGGTGCTGGGGCGCGGCGCGCCCCTGGCGGCGGCGCTGGCGGTCGCCATGGCGGCGAGCCTGGCGCTGGGCGCGCTCACCGCCGCCGGGATGATCGCGCAGGACGTGTCGGTGGCCGGGGCGGTGGCGTTCGGCCTGCAGCTGGCGATGGCGGGCTGCGTGTTCGCCGCGGTGGCGGGGGTGGCCGCGCAGCTCACGGAGGGGTCCCGGGCGGCGCGCGGCATCGCGACCGCCGTGCTCGGCGCCGCGTTCGTCGTCCGGATGGCCGCCGACGTCGGCGGGCAGGGCAACGGCCTGCAGTGGCTGTCGTGGCTGTCGCCGCTCGGCTGGGGCACCCGGCTGGCGCCCTTCGGCGACGAGCGGTGGTGGGTCCTGCTGCTCGGCGCCGCGCTGACCGCCGTGCTCGTCGCGGCCGCGGGCACGCTGTCGGGGCGCCGCGACGTGGCCGCGGGCATCCTGCCGCCCACGCTCGGCGCGGCCGAGGCGCCCGCCTACCTGTCCGGACCGGTGGGGTTGGCGTGGCGGCTGCACAGCCGTCCCCTGTACGGCTGGCTGGCCGGGTTCGCCGCCCTCGGCGTGGTGTACGGCGGAGTCGCGGACGGGGCCGACGACCTGGTGAAGGACAACCCCGACCTGGAAGAGATCATGGCGCGGCTGGGCGGGCAGACCTCGATCCTCGACGCCTACTTCGCCTCGTCGATGACGATCGTCGGCCTGATCGCGGCGGGCTACGCGGTGTCGGCGGCGCTGCGGATGCGCGCGGAGGAGACGTCCCTGCACGCCGAGCCGGTGCTGGCCACGGCCGTGGGACGGGTCCGCTGGTCGTGCGCCCACCTGCTGTTCGCCCTGCTGGGGCCGGCGCTCGGGCTGGCCGTCGCGGGCGCCGCCACCGGGCTCACCCACGGTCTGATCTCCGGGGACGCGGGCGACTGGCTGCCGCGCATCACCGGCGCCGCGATGGCGCAACTGCCCGCGGTGTGGCTCGTCACCGCGGTCGCGGTCGCCCTGTTCGGGCTGGCTCCCCGGCTGACCGGGGCGATCTGGGGCGTGTTCGGCGCCGTCGCCCTGATCACGCTGTTCGGGCCCGCGCTCCGGCTGAACCAGTGGGTGCAGGACGTCTCCCCGTTCACCCACATCCCCAAGCTGCCGGGCAACGAGGTCAGCGCCGCGCCTCTGGTGTGGCTGGCGGCGATCGCCGCCGTGGCGGCCGCCGCCGGATTGGGCGGCTTCCGCCGCAGGGACCTGTCCCTGGGCTGACGGTTCCCGGCACCTCCGACGCGCCTCTCCTCCCGCCGACCGCCGCCCGCGGGAGGAGAGGCGCCCGTCTTCCCGGCGGTCTCGGGGCCGCCGGCCCGCGGATGATCTGCCGCCGGGCGGATGGGTAAAGTGGCCCGCGGCGCGGAGCGGGTCTGCACTCTCGCGGCGTGCCGCCCGCTCCGCCCGCGCGCCGTATGCGCGGCCCCGCCGGTGGCGCGGATGTCCGAATGTCGTTAAGGTCATGCCCGGTGTGCCGGGAAGTCTGGTCGGCGGTCTCTTGACCGTTTTGTCGGAACAATGCCGGGAGTCGACCGCCGATGATCTCGCCGCCGACCGCATCCGCCTCCCCGCGCTTGCGCGCGCCCGGCCCTCGCGGTCTCGACGCGCGAGGCCCGCGTCGTCCCGTCCTGCCGCGCCCCCGTGCCCTTCGTGTGCCCGCGCGGCCTCGGCGCCCTCCGGACACGGCGCCCGGCGGGGACGGTCCCTTAGCCGTCCGTCCCCACCGTCGCCTTCGCCGTCGTCCACGCGGCCGTCCGCGCCGCGGCATCCGCTGAACGGGAGGTTCGTTGGCCGCCGCCACCGCACTCGTGATCTTCGTCGCCGCGTACGCGCTGATCGCGACGGAGAAGATCCACCGCACCGCGGTCGCCCTCGGCGGCGCCGGGCTGATGCTGCTGCTGCACATCACCGACGCCGAGGCCGCCTTCTTCGCCGAGGACACCGGGATCGACTGGAACGTCATCTTCCTGCTGCTCGGGATGATGGTGATCGTCTCGGTGCTCCGCCAGACCGGGGTGTTCGAGTACATCGCCATCTGGGCCGCCAAACGCGCCCGCGGCCGCCCCTACCGGCTGCTGGTCATGCTCGTGCTGATCACCGCGGGGGCCTCGGCGCTGCTCGACAACGTCACCACCGTGCTGCTCGTCGCCCCGGTCACCTTCCTGGTCTGCGAGCGCCTCGCCCTGCGCCCCGAGCCGTATCTGATCGCCGAGGTGATGGCGTCGAACATCGGCGGCACGGCCACCCTGGTCGGCGACCCGCCCAACATCATCATCGCCAGCCGCGGCGACCTGACCTTCAACGACTTCCTGGTCCACCTCGCCCCGCTGGTCGCGCTCCTGTTGATCGTGTTCTGCCTGCTGTGCCGGTGGATGTTCCGTTCGGCGTTCCGCTACGACCCCGACCGCGCCGCCGAGGTCATGGCCCTGGAGGAGAAGGAGGCCATCACCGACCGGCGGCTGCTCGCGCAGAGCCTGGCCGTGCTGGGCGTGGTGATCGCCGCTTTCGTGCTGCACCCCGTGCTGCACTACGAGCCGTCCGTCGTCGCGCTGCTGGGCGCCGGGCTGCTCGTGGCCGCCACCCGCGTCACCACCGAGGACGCCCTGCGCGAGGTGGAGTGGCCCACGCTGGTGTTCTTCGCCGGGCTGTTCGTCATGGTCGGCGGCCTGGCCAAGACGGGCGTCATCGCCGACGTCTCCAAGGCCGTCGCCGACGCCACCGAGGGGCGGCTGGGCCTCGCCGCGATGGTCCTGCTGTGGGGTTCGGCGGTCCTGTCGGCGATCGTGGACAACATCCCGTACGTGGCGACGATGAGCCCGATCGTGGCCGACCTGGTCCAGCAGCACGGCGACGCCGGGCAGGTGCTGTGGTGGGCGCTGGCGCTGGGCGCGGACCTGGGCGGCAACGCCACCGCCGTCGGCGCCTCCGCCAACGTCGTCGTGCTCGGCATCGCCGCCCGCAACGGCACCCCGATCAGCTTCTGGCGGTTCACCAAGTACGGCCTGGTCGTCACCCTGGTCACGGTCGCGCTGGCCGTGCCGTACCTGTGGCTGCGGTACCTGTGACGCCCGCGGTCAGGGACGTTCGGCGAACCGTTCGGCCTTGGCCGCGGGTCCGGCGATCAGAATGACGTCGCCGTACTGGAGCACCGTGTCGGCGGTGGCGTAGGTGAACTCCTCGCCCTTGGGTTTGACGCACACCACGGTCACGCCGTGCTTGCTGCGCAGCTTGGTCTCGCCGAGCGGCACGCCGACGATCTCCCGGGGCGGGTGCGTCTTGACCAGGGCGTACCCGTCCTCCAGCTCGATGTAGTCGAGCATGCGGCCGCTGACCAGGTGGGCGACGCGCTCGCCCATGTCGTGCTCGGGCAGCACGATGTGGTGGGCGCCGACCCGTTCCAGGATGCGCTTGTGCTGGTGGGTGACGGCCTTGGCCCAGATGTCGTCGACGCCCAGCTCCACCAGCAGGGAGGTCGCCAGGATGCTGGACTCCAGGTCGCCGCCGATGGCCACGACGGCGCGGTAGAAGTCGCCCACGCCCAGCTCGCGCAGCACGTCGGGGTCGGTGGCGTCGGCGGTGGCGAGCTGGGTGATCCGGCCCGCCAGGGCCTGGACGACCTTGGGCCGCCGGTCGATGGCCAGCACCTCGGTGCCGCGCGCGACCAGCTCCAGGGCCAGCGCCGAGCCGAACCGGCCCAGCCCGATCACCACCACGGGGTCGTGTCGTATCTCAGCCAACGATGGGTCGCTCCTCGGGTAGTTGGTAGCGCCGGACGCGTTCGCGCAGCGCCAGCGCGGTCGCCACGGTCAGCGGGCCGGTGCGGCCCGCGAACATCAGCACGATCAGCAGGATCCGGCCCGCCGGCGGCAGGTCCGCGGTGATGCCCGTGCTCAGCCCGACGATGCCGAACGCCGAGGTCACCTCGAACAGGACCCGGTCCAGGCCGTGCGCGGTGAGCGCCATCAGCGTGAACGTGGCCGCCACGACCAGCCCGACGCCCATCAGGGCGATCGCCACGGCCTGCCGCTGCGTGGCCTCGGGCAGCCGCCGGTGCCCCACGTTGACGTGCTTCTCGCCGCGCATCTCCGCCCAGATCACGAACGCCAGCAGCCCGAACGTGGTGACCTTGATGCCGCCCGCGGTGCCCGCGCTGCCGCCGCCGATGAACATCAGCACGTCGGTGATCAGCCAGCTCTCGGCCCGCATCTGCCCCACGTCGACGCTGTTGAACCCGCCCGAGCGCGGCATGACCGCGGCGGTGAACCCCGCCAGCCAGCGGTCGGGCGGGTCGAGCCGGCCGAACGTGGCGGGGTTGTTCCACTCGGCGGCGGTCAGCACCAGGGTGCCGCCGACCAGCAGCGCCGCGGTGACGCCGAGGGTGACGCGGGTCAGCACCGACCACCCGCGCGGACGGCGCCAGGACCGGGCCAGCTCGAACACCACCGGGAAGCCCAGCCCGCCGACGATGACGGCGAGGCAGATCGGCATGACGATCCACGGGTCGCCGACGAATCGGACGAGGCTGTCGGGCCACAGCGCGAACCCGGCGTTGTTGAAAGCCGCGACCGAGTGGAACACGCCGTGGTAGACGGCCCGGCCGAAGGGGTCGCCGTAGGCGAGCGCGAACCGCGCCGTCAGGACCACCGCGACCGCGATCTCGCCGATCAGGCTGAACAGCACCACGTTGCGCAGCACGCGTCGCAGGTCGGCGGCGCGCAGCGCCTTGGTCTCGGCCTGCGCCACCATCCGGGCGCGCAGCCCCAGCCGGCGCGAGAGCAGCACCGCCACCAGCGTGGCCATGGTCATGATGCCCAGCCCGCCCACCTGGATCAGTCCCAGGATGACCAGCTCGCCGAACAGCGACCAGTGCCCGCCGGTGTCGACCGTCACCAGCCCGGTGACGCACACCGCCGAGGTCGCGGTGAACAGCGCGTCCAGGAACGCGGCCCGCTGGCCCGACTCGGTCGCCGCGGGCAGCGACAGCAGGGCCGTGCCGGTCGCCACGGCCGCGCCGAACCCGGCCACGATCGCCTGGGCCGGTTGCCGGAACCGGTCCACCGGCAGCGCCGCCGGCGGCCGCCGGATCCCCCTGCCACGAACGAGGAAGATGACGCACCTCCGAAGAGACGCAGGTCAGCCTACGCGTGCGCAGAAACGCTAGCGATCCGGCCCTGACCGAGGTCCGGGAACGACGGGACGGGCCCCGTGACCGCGGTCACGCGGACGTGCCGCGCCCGCACCGCACGTTCGGGCGGCGCCGTCAGCCGCGCGGCGCGTACATGATGACCGCCACCCCGGCCAGGCAGACCAGGGCGCCCGCGATGTCCCACCGGTCGGGACGGAAGCCGTCCATCACGACGCCCCACACCAGCGACCCCGCCACGAACACGCCGCCGTACGCGGCCAGGACGCGACCGAAGTGCGCCTCCGGCTGGAAGGTGGCGACGAACCCGTACGCGCCGAGCGCGGCCAGCCCGGCGGCCGCCCACAGCCAGCCGCGGTGCTCGCGCACGCCCTGCCAGACCAGCCAGGCGCCGCCGATCTCCGCGACGGCGGCCAGCGCGAACAGCGCCAGGGAACGCAGGATCGCCATGGTCCGCGAGGCTACCGGCGGGCCGGGGCCGTCGGCGCGCCGGGCGGCGCGGGCGGCTAGGGTGGGGCGCGCGCCGGCCGGATCGAGAGGGGGCCATGACCGGGGAACGGAAGATCAGCAACCCGCTGGCGCTGGCGGTGCTGGTCCTGCTGCAGGAACGGCCGATGCACGCCTACGAGATGGTCACCACGCTGCGGGAGCGCGACAAACAGGACAGCATCAACCTCAAGTACGGGTCGCTGTACACGGTCGTGCGCGCGCTGCGCCGCGAGGGCCTGATCAAGGAGGCCGGGACGGCGCGGGCCGGTCGGCGGCCGGAGCGCACCGTGTACGCGCTGACCGACGGCGGGCGCCGGGAGCTCCGCGACTGGCTGCGGGAGCTGCTCGGCGAGCCCCACCACGAGTTCCCCCGGTTCGTGGCCGGGTTGTCGCTGATGGGCGCGCTGCCCCCGGAGGAGGCCGTCGAGCTGCTGGAGCGCCGCGCCGACCGGGTCGCCGAACGCGCCGAGCGGTACCGCGCCCGGATCGCCGAGGCCGAGGCCATGGGCGTGGCGGACGTCCACCTGGTCGAGGACGACTACCGGATCGCGATGGACCTCGCCGAAGAGGCGTGGATCCGCCGGCTGATCGCCTCGCTGCGTTCGGGGACGCTCGGCGGGATCGAGGAATGGCGCGAGCACCACCGGCGGCGCCGCGAGCCGACCGCGGCGGAGTCGAACGACCCTGGCGTGAGCGCCGCTGAGTGAAAAGGCGCCGCCGCCGCTCGCCCAAGGTTTGGTTTGTCCACTATTAGCCCGATTTGTCATGGGTAGGGGCGGACGTCGAACCGACAAAGGCCGAACGGACCGGCGACGTGAGGAGGCGGGCGATGTCGGACTCGAGCCGCCCCGTCGAAGGAGAGCACCGCTACCAGCAGCACGTGACCTCGCCCGAGGAGCACGAGGAGCGCCCCGGCCGCAGTCTGGTGACCACCGACCACGACGTGATCCGGCACTGGGCGGACGAGCGCGGCGCCAAACCCGCCACCGTGCCGGGCAGCGAGTACGAGGGCAGGCCGGGCCGCCTGCTGCTCGACTTCCCCGGCGGCGGGGGCGAGGACCTGCAGGAGATCTCCTGGGACGACTGGTTCCGCACCTTCGACGACCGCAAGCTCAACTTCATCTTCCAGGAGCACAAGGCCGACGGGTCGCCGAGCAATTTCTTCCGCTTGGAGAATCCCGGCCGCACCGGCGGCTCCTGAACCCGGGCGGCCCCGTCTCCCGCCCGCCCCGGCCGGTCATGCCGTCCCGGGCGGGCGGCGGGCCGCTGCCGCGGTGCGGCCGGGCGCCCCGGAACCGGCTCGGCCGTCGGCGCCGCCCCTCCCCGCCGACGCGGCGTGCCTCCTCGCGCGCACCGGACCATGCGGCGCGGCTCGGCGGCGGCCGGATGCGACGTCCGGCCGCTCGTGGTCGTCATGAGGTGGGTCCAAGCGCCGAGGCACGAGGCGTTCCGGCCCGGCCGTGGGGCGCGCGGGCGGACGCAGCACGAGCATGACGACGGCGATGATGACCAAGGCGACGAGCGCGTCCAGCCAATAGTGGTTCGCGGTGACGATGACCACGTACAGCGTGACCGCCGGGTGCGCCAGCCACAGCCAGCGCCACCTGGTGCGGGTGGACAGGATGAGGCTGACCGCCACGAACACCGCCCAGCCGACATGCAGGGACGGCATCGCCGCGAACTGGTTCGCCAAGCCGTCGGTGTGCGCGGAGCCGTACACGCTCGGGCCGTACACCGCGCCCGTGTCCACGAACCCCAGGCCGCTCAGCATGCGCGGCGGGGCGAGCGGCACGGCGATGTGGACGGCCAGCGCCACGCCCGTCAGCACCGCGAGGGCCGTCCGCGCCCACCGGTAGTGCCAGGGCCGCCGCGCGTACGTCCAGATCAGGAACACCGCGGTGGCCGGAAAGTGGACGAACTTGTAATACGCGTTGGCCGCGACGACTGCCGACGGCAGGTGCAGCACCCAGTCCTGGAGGGTCTTCTCGCTGGGCAGCCGCAGGGCGCGTTCGATCTCCCAGAGCCGTCCGGCGTTGGCGAACGCCTCGCCGACGTGGTCGGCGCCGACCAGGCGGCCGAGCTTGTAGGCGGCGAACAGGAACGCGACGAGCAGCAGCTCCCGGAGGGGACGGAGCCATCGGCGCGTCGGGGGGCGATCGGGCCGCCCGGTTCCTTCCGGGCGGGTGTCGCGGTCGGCGGCGGGTCGGCCGTCGGGGCAGGGGGTGTGATCCCGCACAGGCAGCACCGAAGACTCCACTTCTTCGTGAAGGCCGCCCGAACCAAGGATGTCGCGTGCGGGAATCGAAAAGGAAGCACCGTTTTATATGAAGAACGTCACGATCGTCGGCGCACGCGCGTCCGGGCCGCCGCGGCGTCGGCACGCGCGGCGGCCCGGAACGCGGTGTCTCAGCGCTGGTAGACGGCGACGTAGTCGACCACCATCGACCGCCCCGGCACGGTCTGCGGGGTGGGGGTGGCCCGCCCGGCGACGCCGTCGGGGAAGCCGCCGCCCATCGCCAGGTTGAGCAGCAGGAAGTAGCCGCCGTGGTCGGTCATGGCGGCCCAGGCGTCCGCACCGACCCGGTCCTCGGTGACGGTGTGGAAGTGCTGGTCGTCGACGTACCAGCGCAGCTGCTCGGGGGTGACGCTGCGGTCCCACTCGAAGCGGTAGGTGTGCATGCCCGCCTGGCACGGAGTGCCCGGGCAGGGCCTGCTGGCGCCGATGCCGTCGGTCTCGCCGCAGGGGCCGCCGGGGTTGGTGCCGCAGTGGAGAACGCCCCACACCGAGTTGATGCCGTTGACGTTCTCCATGATGTCGAACTCGCCGATCGACGGCCAGTTCCAGTAGTTGCCCCGGTAGGGCGAGCCCAGCGCCCAGAACGCGGGCCAGTAGCCCAGCGCCTGCTCACCGGACACGTCCGGCATTTGGATGCGGGCCTCGATCCGCAGCACTCCGCCCTCGGCCGGCTTGAAGTCGGCGCGCCGCGTCTCGATGCGGCCCGAGGTCCATTCGCCGGACGCGGACCGCAGGGCGGTGATCCGGAGGTTCCCGGCGCCGTCGAGGCTGATGTTGGCGGGGTCGGCGGTGTACCGCTGCACCTCGCCGGTGCCCCAGTTGGCCGGGCCGCCCGGATAGCCGTGACCGGTGTCGATCTGCCAGTTCGCGGACGACGGCAGCGCACCGGCCGGGCCGTCGAAGTCGTCGCTCCAGACCAGCCGCCACCCCGACGGGGGCGGGGGGACGGAGGCCTGCGCCGGCGTCGCGACGGCCGTCAGGCCCAGAGCGGAGATGAAGGCGAGCGCCGTCGTCAGCCGACGGCGGCGCGATCGCCTGAGCGGGGATGGAAAGGACATGGCGGGGGGACCTTTCGCTCAGACTGACCGGCGGCGCCCGAGGAGGCGCCGCCTGCCGGATCCGGGGCCAATCTGACGCCGTCCCGCAGCCCTGTCAAGACCCAATGAGAGAGCGCTTCACGACCTCTCCGAGGAACCATTCAGTCGGCGGCCCGAATAAATTCCCTGGTAGAACGGCATTTGGCGGTACGTCTTGACAGCACGAAGATCTGGAGACCAGTCTGTGTGAGAGCGCTCTCAGACACGGCGGTCCGGGTCGCCTCCCCTCTCATCACTTCTCCGGCGGCCCGGGCCGCCGCGGCGCGCGTGCAGGTCGTCCCCGCGATTACGCTGACGTCGTGCGCGATCGGCTGTGTGCGGGGTCGACGACCACTGTCGCGGGGATCGTCACGGGGGAGGACGGCATGAGCGGGGACAGGGCATGAGACGGCCGACTCTGGAGGAGGTGGCCGCGCGGGCGGGCGTGTCGCGCGCCACGGTGTCGCGGGTGGTCAACGGGTCGGCCACGGTCACGCCGGAGATCCGCGCCGCGGTGCTGCGGGCGGTCGACCAGCTCGGGTACGTGCCCAACTCCGCCGCGCGCAGCCTGGTCACCCGCCGGACCGGTTCGATCGGGCTGGTGGTCTCCGAGCCGCCGTCCCGTGTGTTCTCCGACGACCCGTTCTTCGCGGTCGTCGCGCGGGCCGTCAGCCAGGAGCTGGAGGGGGCGGACAAGCAGGTGGTGCTGCTGCCCGCGTCCTCGCCCGCCGGACACGCGCGCGTCGAGCGCTACGTCGCGGGCGGGCACGTGGACGGGGTGATCCTGCTGTCCATGCACGGCTCGGACCCGCTGCCCGCCGCGCTGGCGCGCACCGACGTGCCGGTGGTGTCGCACGGCCGCCCCATCACCACCGTCCCCCTGCCCTACTGCGACTGCGACAACGTCGCGGGCGCCCGGTCGGCCGTGCGGCACCTGCTGGACCGGGGGCGGCGCCGCATCGCCGCCATCGGCGGGCCGCCGGACATGAGCGCGGCGCTGGACCGCATGACCGGGTACCGGGAGGTCTTGTCGGGCACCGACCGCAGGTCGCTGGTCGCCATGGGCGACTTCACCCGCGAGTCGGGCGCGGCGGCGATGCGGCAGCTGCTGGAGGACGACCCGGGCCTCGACGCGGTGTTCGCCGCCAACGACCTCATGGCGATCGGCGCGTTGCACGCGCTGCGGCAGGCCGGCCGCCGCGTCCCCGACGACGTCGCCGTCGTCGGGTTCGACGACATCGAGGCCGCCCGCTACACCGACCCGCCGCTGACGACCGTGCGCCAGCCGGTCGCCGAGGTCGCCCGCGCGGTCGTGCGCCGGCTGCTCGGCTCCGAGGAGGAGCGCACCGCCGAGCCGCTCATCCTGCCCACCGAACTGATCGTCCGCGACTCCGCCTGAGCGGTCCGCGGCGCCGTCAGAGCCGGGCCGGCGGGCGCAGCCACCGGCGCAGCGCGGGCAGGTCGGGCAGCACCCGGTCGGCGTCGGCGAGGTGCGGACGGCCGGGCGCGGCGATCCCGGTGACGGGGCAGCCCGCGGCGCGCGCGGCGGCGACCCCGGTCGGCGAGTCCTCCACGGCGAGCATCCGCGCGGGCGGCACGCCGAGTCGGCGCGCGGCCTCCAGGTAGGGGTCGGGGGCGGGTTTGGGCTCGGCGACCTGGTCGGCGGAGACCGCCGTGCGCACCAGGTCCAGGACGCCGATGGCGTCCAGCAGCGGCAGCAGCACCTCGGCGGGCGTGTTGGACACGACCGCCACCGGCCAGTGCCGCGCCAGCTCCGCGACCGTCTCGACCGCCCCGGGCAAGGCGAGCGGCGCGCGGGCGATCCGCGCCGCCGCCTCGCTCAGCAGCTCCTCACGCAGCGCCGCGCGGTCGACGGACCCGGGCAGGACGGCGGCCAGCAGGTCCACGGTCGCGGCGAGGCCGAGGCCGTGGGCGGCGTCGCGCAGCGCGTCGGTCATCCGCCCGCCGTGGCGCTCGACGACGGCGCGTTCGGCGTCGGCCCACGGCCGGTCGGTGTCGGCGAGCACGCCGTCGCAGTCGAACGCGATCCCGTCGATCGCGCGGCCGTTGACCAGGGTCATGACGTCCAGTCCAGGAGCCGGGCCGGATTGTCGACCAGGACGCGCCGGACGAGGTCGGGCCCCGCGGCGCGCTCCAGGCGCGGCACGAAACGGGCGGGCAGGTACTCCAGGCCGGGCATGCCGCCGTAGGCGATGTAGCGGGTGCGGCGGGCGACGTCGCCGCCGAGCAGCAGCCGGTCGGCGCCGCCGAGTTCGGCGGTGCGCAGCAGGCAGTCCAGGACGGTCGAGTCGGGCCAGGACTTGTGCCGCGCCATGCCGTCGTAGCCGAGGTAGGCGCCCGCGGCGGCGAGGTCGGCGTGCAGGCCCGGGTCGGGGTTGCGGTCGATGTGGGCGAGGACGACGCGGTGCGCGGGCACGCCGAGGCCGTCCAACGCGTCCAGCACCTCGAACGCCGCGCTGCCGTGCTCCAGGTGCACCATCACCGGGGCGCCGGTGGCGCGGTGCGCCCGCGCCACCCCTTCGAGCACGCGCCCTTCGAACTCCCCGATCGACCAGTAGCCGATGCCCGCCTTGAGGATGCCGGCCTTGGGCGCGTGCGGACGCGGCGTCGTCAGCGCGGAGTCGTCGCGGACGCCCTCGGTCAGCTCGGCGGTGAACAGGCGTCCCAGCGCGTCGGCGTCCATGCCGAGCAGCGGGTGGTCGTCGCGGTAGTGGGCGCGGCGGTGCGCGCCGGTGGTGAGCACGACGCGCAGCCCGGTCGAGCGGGAGATGCGCGCGACCGCCTCGGCGTCGCGGCCGAGGCCGACCGGGGTGGCGTCGATCATCGCGTCGACGCCGGCGGCGCGCAGCCGGGCCGCCTCCAGGCCGCCGCGCTCCTCGTCGTCCAGTTCGTCGCCCGGCAGCAGCGGGGTGATCTGGAACAGGTGCTCGTGGTAGTCGGTGCGGCCGAGGTCGGCGGCGTCGACGTCGCCCAGCGCGGTCCTGATCATCGCATCTCCTCCGCGACGCGGGACAGCTCGTCCACCCGGGGCGAGCGGCACGTCGAACACCTCGGTGATCGCCTGGGACCAGCCGTGCACGAAGTACCGCCAGCCGTCCTCGACCCGCAGCCCGGCGCGCTCCCGCTGCTCGCGCGCCGCCGTCATGCCCGGGCCTTCCGGAGGGCGGCGGCGAACGCGCGGGCCCGCGTGGTGATCTCGGCGCGGTCCCCGGCGGCGATCGCGGCGGACGGGCACAGCTCGCCCCCGGCGCCCACGGCGAACGCCCCCGCGGCCAGCCAGTCGGCCACGTTGTCCGCGCCGACCCCGCCGGTCGGCATCAGCGGCACGTCCGGGAACGGGCCGCGCAGCGCCTTGAGGTAGCCGGGGCCGCCCAGCGACGCCGGGAAGATCTTCACCGCGTGCGCGCCGAGCGCGACGGCGCGCATCAGCTCGCCGGGCGTCAGCGCGCCGAGCAGGGTGGTCAGGCCGGTGTCGAGCATGGCGCGGGCCAGGTCGTCGTCCGTGCCGGGGCTGACCAGGAACCGCGCGCCCGCGTCGGCGGCCTCGCGGGCCTGCCGGGCGGTGAGCACCGTCCCGGCGCCGACGAGCGCCTCGGGGTGGTCGCGCCGGGCCCTGTCGATGACGGCGGGCGCGTCCGGCGTGCTGTAGGTGATCTCGATCCCGGTGACACCGCCCTCGACCAGCGCGGACACGCATTCCAGCGCGGAGTCGGGGGTGGGCGCGCGCAGCACGGCGATGACGCCCGCGGCGCGGAGATCGTCGATGGACATGCCTTCCTTTCCGAGGTTGCGGTGTCGATGACCGCGAGCGGTCATGCGGGGACGGGGACCACGTGCGCGGGGGTGCGTCCGGCGAGCGCGTCGAGGACGGCGTCGGTGGCGTCCCGGCCCATGCGGTCGACGGCCTCGACGGTCTGCGCGCCGATGTGCGGGGTGATGACGACGCGGTCGGCCAGGTCGGACGCGAGCAGCGGGCTGCCCGCGCGCTCGTCGTGCCGTCCCTCGCCGGCGAGGGTGTCGGCGGCGTAGGCGGCCAGCCGCCCGTCGCGCAGGGCCTCGGCGACGGCGGTCTCGTCCACCAGGTCGGCGCGGGCGGTGTTCACCAGCACCGCGCCGGGGCGGACGCGCGCCAGCCAGGCGGCGTCGACGAGCACGGCGCCGCCGGGGGCGTGCAGGGACACCGCGTCGCAGCGTTCGGCCAGGTCGGCGACGCTCGCCGCCGGGCGCGCGCCGTCCAGGGCGTCCGCGGCCACGAACGGGTCGTAGGCCACGACCCGCGCGCCGAACCCGCGCACCCGTCGGGCGACGCCGCGGCCGATGCGGCCGAACCCGGCCACGCCCACGGTCAGCGCGCCCAGTTCCCGGCCGCGCCGGGTGCGCCAGTCGCCGCCGCGCACGTCCCGGTCGGCCGCGACCACCCCGCGCAGCGCCGTCAGCAGCAGCGCCACGGCCAGGTCCGCGACAGCCTCGCTGTTGGCGCCCGGCGTGTTGGTGACGGTGACGCCGCGGGCGGCGGCGGCCCGCAGGTCGACGTTGTCGACGCCGACGCCGTAGCGGG
Organism: Actinomadura viridilutea; assembly: GCA_003001795.1. Taxonomy (GTDB): domain Bacteria; phylum Actinomycetota; class Actinomycetes; order Streptosporangiales; family Streptosporangiaceae; genus Spirillospora; species Spirillospora viridilutea. The sequence continues at coordinate 20,892 of PVNI01000027.1, forward strand.
CGACGACCCGCAGCCCGGGGGCCGCCGCCAGGTGCTCGGCGGTGACCGGCGCGGTGCCGGCGATCCAGGCGTGCGCCTCCGCGAGGACGGGGCGGAGCTCGTCCAGGTCGTGGGTCGTGGAGCCGCGCACCACGCGCAGCCCCGCGGCGGCCAGGCGCGCCTCGCAGTCCGCTCGTCCCCGGCCGAAGGACCGGGAGGTGACGAGCACGATGCCGTTCATCCGTTCTCCTGTTCGAACCATGATTCGAGCCGCCGGTAGCCGTCCAGGAAGGACGCGCGGCGGCGCTAGTACTCGGCGTGCCGCGGCAGCTCCCCTTCGGCCTCGGGCACCGGCGACGAGGCAACCTCGTAGACCGCCGGGTCGTCGGCCACGGCCTGCTCCCAGGCGGCGGTGTCGGCGAACAGCCCGCGCAAGTTCGACATGCGGCGGGTCAGCACCGGTCCGGACGGCTCCATCCGGGCGTCGAAGGCGATCCGCATCGGGGGGACGAGCGGGGTGACGAACGACGACAAGGACGACCTCCTTCGCGAGCTCGTAGGGATACTGTCGTCCTGTCATTACAGGATGTCAAGTGCGAGGCCGCAGGTATCCGGGCCCCGAGCCCCGATCAGCGGTCGTCGTGCACCAGCATGTTGGGCAGCGCGCCCTGCCGCTCGCGGTGCCGTCGCAGGTTCACCTGGAACCGGCTGCGGTCCCCGCGGTGGTAGGCGATGAAGAACTCCACGGGCCGGCCCGTCACGTCCCACGCGGTGCTGTGCAACAGCAGCACGGGATCGCGCGGACGCAGCCCCAGCGCCTCGGCTATGGCGGCCGCCGCGGGCACGGCCTCCACCAGCCGCCGCCCGTGGTCGAGCTCCACCCCGTACTTGCCCTCCAGGACGCCGTACAGCGACTGCTCGGTGAAGTCCTCGTCGAGCAGCCCCGGCGCGATGTCGACAGGCAGGTAGGTGCGGGTGAGCACCCACGGCTCCCCGCCCACGTAGCGCAGCCGCTCGAGGTGGACGACCTGGTCGCCCTCTTTCAGCTCCAGCGCGGCGGCGACCTCGGCGGGCGCCGGGATCACGTCGAACGCCAGCACGCGGCTGCGCAGCACCTCGCCGCGCGCCCGGACGTCCTCGTACAGCCCGGTCAGCGACTGGAACAGCGCCTCGTCGGTCTTGCGGGCCGCGGCGAACGTCCCCTGCCCTTTGCGGCGGACGATCCGCCCGTCGGCCTCCAACTCGTCCAGGGCCTGCCGCACCACCGTCCGCGACACGCCGTACTCCTCGCACAGCGCCATCTCGCCGGGAAGCCTGCCGCCCGGCTCGATCTCGGTCTCGAGCCGCTCGATCAGCAGCTGCTTCAGCTGCGCGTAGAACGGCAACGGCGAACGGCGATCGATACGGCCCCCAACCATGGGCTCAGTATGTCATGTCAGGATGACAACCAGTCATCCCGCCTCCCACAGCACTCCCCCGCGCCGGCGCCCGCTGTCGCAGGCTCCGCTCAATCGCCATGGACGATGACATCGGCGCCTGCCGCCCGTCCCTGTCCAGGACCATGCCGCCTCACACCCCGCCGGGCGTGATGCCCACAGCCAGACTGCCGGAAGGCACGGCGGGCGGCCGCACTTCCGATGTGACATTCATCCCACGATCAGTCGACGGCCCCTCATCCGCTGGGCACACCGGCTGTCGACTCCGGTCCGGTCACCAATGTCCGCTCCCCACCTGCGGGTGCGTGACCTCGGATCTCGCGCTACCAGCTGACGTCGCAGGCAGGTCAGCGCCTACGGGCGGCCCCTAAGCCAACCCGCCGGGAGGAGCACGACGACGACCTGCGTCATCACGCCGGCGCCACCAACGACACCAATGGCCCGGCTCCAAAGCACCAACACCGCCGTCTCCAAGAAAACGGCGGCAGCCGGAGCACCCAACCGCGCTGCTGCGGCGGGATCGATGTCGCAACGCCAGGGACTGAACAGCCGGACATGGGCCCACTGGGCGACCGAGGCGCCGATCCGCTCTCCGGCCTCCAGGGAAGTCCGAGTCGCGTTCGACCAGGTGCGCGGCCGCGGCCAGGCCGACCGGCCCCGCACCGACGACCGCAACCGATGGAGGGGCATGATCATCGACGCGGCCGCCTTCCGGTCAGCGCCTAGTGAGGGATGCCTGCACGCAGGTGGTGCAGTCTGTCTTCCAGCTTGCGCTGAATTTCGGTGAGCGCGGTCACTTGCTCGCGCACCACGCGCAACCTCTGCTCGTAAACTGCGATCGCGTCCACACACACGGGCACGTTGTCGAAATCCTCGTCGAGGCAGGCATTCATCTTCTTGATGCTTTCGGCGTTGAGCCCGGCGTCCAGCAGCGCCCGGATGTTGCGTACCCGTGTCACCGCGGATTCGTCATAGTCGCGGTATCCGTTCTCCTGGCGCCGTGGCTTCAGAAGGCCGCGCTGCTCGTAGTAGCGCAAGGCCCTGGTAGAGACCCCGGACGCTTTGGCCAGCTCGCCGATGCGCACGCCTCGACCTCCCATCTCCGTACGCACCATTCGATGATGCGGTGATTGTGGTTTCTTCGTGCGGCACGAAACCGGCATCCGCGACCGGTACCACGGGGCGCTCACTGGCTCGCGGTCTTTCCGTCACCATCGAGACGAACACCGGCATCCGCCCCCGCGCCGCGTCCAAGATCGCCCAATGCTCGCACCTTCGACGGTAAGGCGCCCTTGCCAAGATGCGGCTCTGCCCAGGTTCTTCGACGGACAACGTGCCCCCAGGGCGTCTGTCGACGAGGGCGAGAGGTTGACGACCTGCAGGCACGGGGTCGAGCATCTGGCATTCGCGACGGCCGCCGTCGCGAACTCAGCGGCGTGCACGAGCTGCCGATCAGGCAAGGGAAAGCCACTTCGGCAACCGCGTCGTGCAGACGCGCAAGCCCAGCGCCCGAACCACTGGGGCGATCCGCAGCTCGAGTACGGGTCATGGTTCACCGGGCTCAGCATCCAGGGCAGCGCCACAACATCATGACGACGGCATTGCGACGCGGATGTTGATGGGACTCATCGGCGGCATACGGGTGACGGTCGGCGCTCTTGTCGTCGCGGATCACCATGTGGTGGGGCAGCACGCCGCGCACCGCCTCGTAGAAGCCGAAGCCGATCGCGTCATGGGGAGACCCGAACTCCTGGACACCCGGGGATTGCCCTCGCGGACGAGCCGCAGCCCCCTGCTCGACGAAGTGCAGCGCCATCGCTCAGGCCCTTCGAGGTGTTCCGGATCTCGGCGGGGTCACGGTGTCTTCACCGGGACGCGGGGTTCGGTTTTCGGGCGCCGGGCGGGATAGCGGCGCACGGTGGCGGCCGTGAAGGCGAAGTTGACCATGCCGATGACGGCGGCCGCGGCCAGGACTCCCGTCCCGCCGGTCCTGCTGAGCGCACCGCCGCCGATTATCCCGGCGAGCGCGATCCCCACGTACAGCCCGCTGGTGTTCAGTGCCACCGCCTCCGTGCCCGCTTCGCCCGCCAGTCGCAGGACGCGAGCGTTCATCGGTGGGTTGTAGGCCCATCCGGCCATCCCCCACACCGCCAGCAGCAGGCAGATCAGCCACAAAGGGGCGTGGCCGTCGGCGAGCAGACCGACCGCGGTCATCGCCACCGTCGACAGCACCACCGCGCCGAGCAGACCCAGCAGCGCCCGGTCAATGCCCCACCGGTCGGTCAGGCGCCCGCCCACGACCGTGCCGACCGCGCCGGCGACGCCGTAAACCACGATGAACGCCGACACCCAGCTGCTCCCCACGCCGGACAGGTCGTCCGTGACGGGGGCGATGTAGATGAAGGGCATCAGGCCGCTCGAGGCGCCGACCACCGTGCTCAGCACGCACGCCAGCACCGGCGGTCGGCGCAGCGGCACCAGCCGCGCCCGCACTCCTACCACCGGCATCTCCGGCAGGCGCGGCAGGGTGGTCGCCGTCACCGCCACCGCCAGGCCGGTCAGCACGCCCACGCACACGAACGCCGACTGCCAGCCGAAGTTCTCACCCAGCCACGACCCCACCGGTACGCCGACGACCAGCGAGACCGTGAGTCCCGCGGCGACCGTGCCGATGGCGCGTCCCGTCCGCTCGGGCGGGGCGAGAGTGCCCGCCACAGCGAACGCGGCCGGGCTCACCGCCGCGGCCACCAGCGCCGCCGCCACGCGCAACGCCATCAGCAGCGGGTAGGAGGCCGCGAAGACCGTGACGACGTTGACCACTGCGAACACCGCGAGGCCGCCGACGATCAGGAGGCGGCGGGGAACGCGCGCCGTCGCCACCGCCAGGATCGGCGCCGCCGCGGCATAAGTGACCGAGAAGACCGTGACCAGCTGGCCGGCGACCGCCTCGCTGACCTCCAGATCGGAGGCGATCTCCGGGAGAATGCCGGCGATGATGAAGTCATCGGTGCCGATCGCGAATGTCGCGAGCAGCAGCCCGAACAACCAGCCCATTCCTTGCGGGCCGCGTTCGTCCACAGTTTTGGAATTCATCGACGCACCAGGAATCTCCTGCTTTTCGAACCGTTGTGCGCCGCCACGGTAAAAGGTTGACGTATACGTCAAGGTCAAGGTCCGGCTCTGTGACCTGCCCCACAGAGTCCCGCGATCTGTCAATCCCAGATCTCGCTGACAGGACTTCTGCTCGGGGCATTCGTGGGGCGCCTCAGAACCTCGAACAGCTGCTGCCGCGCGTGTGGTCAGACGGCCAGCCTCGCGCGCCGCTTCCGCTGTGCTTGATGCAAGCTCTGCGCGGCGGGACGCGAGGCTGATGCCGACGGGCATGGTGACCTCGTTCAGAGGTCGATTGCGCGGATGCTCGTCGGAGTCCTCCCCCAGGAGTCGCGGGCGCGATGCATCGCTGCACCGCGCCTGCGACGGCAGCGATCACCCATGTCGGTCACGCTCGCCTCGCCGACACCCGGCGGCCCCACGGCTCGATCACGGAGAAATACCTTGGGCCGGGGAACGAACAGTTTGGTGGGACGCTGGGGTCAGCGGTCCTGGCCCTTCCAGGCGGACTTCGGCCTCGCTGCGCAGGTCGATCGGCACGCAGCACCCGTCCTCGTCGCGTCTCGCGCCCGTCATGGGCGCACCTCCTTGGCGGCGGTCTCAGCGCTCCGGGAGTCTGGCTGTGTCGCGAGGTGCGATTGCTCGGTTCGAGTGGACGTGCGGTCGGCACGGCGGTTCTCGGTCGTCGACCGGACGCCTCCCGCCAGCAGGGCCCGGAAGAAGGAGTCCATCAGATGGCCGAGAATGCCGATCCACAAAATGACCGCCATGAGCTGGTCGATGGCGAGCTGATCGCGGGCGTTGAGGATCGCGTAGCCCAGCCCCGACTCGACGCCGAGCATCTCGCAGGGACGATGACGATCCACGCGGTTCCGAGCGCCAGGCGCAGTCCCGTCAGCAGCGGCATCCGCACCCCGGGCAGGACGATCGTGCGAAGCCGTTCGACGGGCGTGGCTCCTAGAGAGCGGGCCACCAGTAGGAAGCCCGGGTCGATCGCCTGCACCCCGGCGGCGGTGTTCAGCATGATGGGCCACACGGCGGCGACCGCGACGAGGAAGTAGACCGGGCGGTGGCCGATCCCGAACAGCGCGATCGCGACCGGCGCCCCTGACAGGGGCGAGATCATCCGCAGGAAGTGGAACAGCGGCCGGGTGGCCCGCTCGACGGCGGGCACCAGCCCGACCAGCAGTCCGAGCGGCACACCGCACGCCGCCGCGATCGCCAGACCGAGGAACAGCCGCCACAGGCTGGCGGCGGTGTCGGGCAGCAGCCGACCGTGCACGGCCGCGTCGAACAGCGCGGGCACCGCCCGCTGCGGCGCGAACCCCGACAGCACGACGTGGCCGGACGCGAGCACGGAGGTCAGCAGCCACCACAGCGCGACCGGCACCAGGATCGGCACCAGCACCGGGAGCACCCGGCGCGCAGACCGCACGGTTCCGGTGGTCACGGGACGTTCACCTCTTCGACTCGGGTAGTGGTTCGGCCTGCCCGTCGGCAAGGCAGGACGCACCCACCACTTCCGCGTGCTCCGCGAGGCAGGCCTGATCACGGTCGAGCAGTACGGAAACCGCACCGCCGTCAGCCTGCGCCGCGACGACATCGAGGCCCGCTTCCCCGGCCTGCTGTCCGCCATCCGCGCAGGCACGGCGTCACGCAACACTCCCGACAGCCCCGGACACACAGAAGCCGACGGTCTCTGAGCCAACGCCCACACGCCGTCACCGTTTTCAGACTCAGCCGATGCGGCCTGACCAAGTAACGACCAGGACGCTGCTCAAGCGATCGGGACGGTCCAACTGCCACAGCCTGATCGGACGATTGATGCGCCACTACCACTGGTGTGACGCCCACGGGTGGACGTGCACCTCAGGGCAGGCAAGGGGCGCCTCCCAGGCAGCGAGCCTCGCGCCGCCCCCGAGGCCTTCGCTTGCCAAGCGCCTCTCCTCCTGGAAGCACTGTTACCCGGTCGAAAGCGTGGCCATTTGCGATGCGTGCCGACACTGATCCCGGCGCTTGGCGCTTGAAGCCCTGCTGACCGCGCACATCAGGGGTGAGCCGAGACAATTCCACCACCGTCAACGGGACGCCGCTGCCGGCTCCGCGAAGGCCCGTCCAAAAGGTCACCCTCAACCTGACTGCGCGCTCCTGCCTTCCCAGAGCATCTCCGTCAGCTCGAGCCGCTCGGCCCAACGCGCCATCATGTACAGCCGGGTGTGCGTCCGCTGCTCCTCGCGCACCAACGTGAACCCCTGGGACAAGTTGTAGCGGGCCACTTCGGGGGCGTGGCAGTGCCGTCGCACCCACGGCACCTCGAGCCGGGCGGCCCGGTCGACCGCCCACAGCGCCATCACCGTCCCCGGTCTCCGCTCGCGCAGGGCCGGGTGGGTGATGGACCCCGACAGATACAGCGCGGGCTCGGCCAGCTCCTCCGCCGTCCATCCCCACGGCGGCCCCTGGTCCTGCACCACCATCTGGCCGACGACGCCATGCTCGTCGCTCTCGAGCACCCACACGTCCCCGCAGGGGTTGTCGCACTGGGCGACCAACTCATCAACCGCCCCCCGCCAGCTCGGCAGTCCACGCTGCTCCATCCAGGCGCACCGGGCCTCGATCATTTGGGCGACCTGGCGCCGGTCGGCGCTGGTCGCAAGACGCATCCGCACTCGCCCATCCTGCGGCACCGAAGACTCGCCTGCCGATCCTTCACGCCGAAACGGCCGTCACGCACCTCAACTTGCCAAACCATCCCCGCGTGCGCGGGGCCGACGAGTGAAGCGGAGTTCGGGATCTCCCGTGATGGGACAGGATGTCGTTGCCTGCCGGACAGGAGCCATGGCAGGCGGCGCATAGGTGCAGCGGCCAGCTGATGACGCACACACTGTGGCCGTAGTGCTCGGGCCGGAAAGGCGACAGGACAGCTGGACTGGAGTGGCGAGGGGCCACAACTTAGCCTCCAAACGGCGCGGGGGCCACGACTTCGGGTCCCGCTGTTGGCGTCACTCGTCGCTTCACGACCGTCTCGTTCAGTGGATCGCCCGTCGGCCCAGCGGGGAGCCGTCGGTGCAAGCTAATGAAAACCTGGCTTCGCCGTCATAGACTCGCAGGTCAGCAAGTGTCGGCCCCGCGCACGCGGGGATGGTCCGACTCCTCATCATCTCCGCGCGCGCGTGCGCGCGTCGGCCCCGCGCACGCGGGGATGGTCCTCATCTCGGGCAGCATGTCACGCAGCAGAGTTGGTCGGCCCCGCGCACGCGGGGATGGTCCCCCCTAGATGTGACGCCAGGTGGTCCCACGGGGTCGGCCCCGCGCACGCGGGGATGGTCCATCCGGATCCGCCGCGAAGGTTGTCGTTGACGCGTCGGCCCCGCGCACGCGGGGATGGTCCTCAGGTCGTTGGGCAGGTGGCCGGTGACCGCCAGTCGGCCCCGCGCACGCGGGGATGGTCCGCTCGCACCGACCACGGTCGAGACGGTGTTCGCGTCGGCCCCGCGCACGCGGGGATGGTCCCGTCCGGACAACACCAGTCGTGCCGGTGAGCACGTCGGCCCCGCGCACGCGGGGATGGTCCCGGCACATCCAGCCCCTGCACGAACACGCCTTGGTCGGCCCCGCGCACGCGGGGATGGTCCAGCCCAACAGGAAGGAAGCCACGGCGATCCCCGGTCGGCCCCGCGCACGCGGGGATAGTCCTCATCATGGGTCGCACACCTACGACGCAGCGGTTGGCGCATCTGGCATTGAAGGAGCACCGAAGGAGCTATGGGACCGCCGGGCACGCACGATGTAAATGATCACGCAGGTACAACGCACGAACAGCAGAAGACCCGCCCCTCACGGCCGAGGAGCGGGTCTCTGACCTGCGTGGGCGATACTGGGTTCGAACCAGTGACCTCTTCGGTGTGAACGAAGCGCTCTCCCACTGAGCTAATCGCCCCTGCCGGTCCGCCTTGCGGCGTTCCCGACGACCAGAAGAGTAGCGCATGTTGGGGGTTGTTCGCGCATCGGAGGGGAGATCCGCCGGAACGGCGGGCGGCGCCGGCCGTCGGCATGCCTCGTCGCAGTCTTCCTCGGCGGCGTGATCTGGCAGGTCATGGGCGCGTTCGGCGACGGTGGCCGGGGACCGGAAGCGAGAGGGTGTGCTGGCTCACGCTATCCCGGGCGTGCGGGGACGGCGGAAGGAAGCGGCCTGAGCGTGGTCTGATGCGGTCCACGCCCAACGGGGCTGGGAAAGGCGGCGAGGGCACACGCGGACGCTGGGGATCCGTCGGGGTTCGGTTGGGATCGGCGTCCGAGGGGGGCGCGCTCTTCGGTGGGCTCGTCCGGTCTCAGAACAGGCTGAGGTGCTGCGGGGCCGGGCGGTGGGAAGGTGGCTGAAGGGGGTCGGGTGAACGTTGGGGGCTACTGCCAGGGGGTGAGGTCGGTGATGTTCCAGGGGAGCGCGAAGCCGTAGATGATCAAGTAGGCGGTCACGGCGGCGCCGGCGAGGATGCCGGCGAGGACCGCCATGATGGCGTTGCGACGTTTGGTGCGGGGGTCGAGGGCCTTCTCCTTGGCGCGCTCGGCCGCCTGGCGGGCGCGGTGGAGGGCGCGCTGGGCCCAGGCGAACTCGGTGGCGAGGATGGCGAGGCCGACGACGATGCCCACGATCCCGGGGCCGGGCGTCACCATCATCACCAGGCCGCCGAGCAGAACGGTCACGCCCACCGTGAAGACGCCGATCTGCCAGGTGGTGTTGAGCAGCCGGTTGCGGCGGATGAACGCCCGGAACCGCACGAAGCCTCCCGGCTTCTCCTCGGCCCCCTCGACGGCCGACGATGAGAGTTCCTTTTCTTGTTTAATTGCCATCTTATTACCCTAGGCCACAAAGGCGGTCGACTCGGACCACTCGTCCCAATTCGGCAATCGTCAGCGGCCCGCCCATCCTCGCATATCCCCTCCGCACCGCCCGGCGCCCCGCGCCCGGCCGCCCCTATGATCCGCTTTTGCCCAGGTCAGAGGCTACTTCACGGACAGTGAGATGGATCACACGCGGTGACCGGAACGGAATGTTCCCCCGCGTTCACTCAGTTACGGGTCATAGATCGCGGGGACACCCGGGGGTGGAGTGAAGTCCCACCGGGAACGCCCGCGCGTCAGCGGGACCGACGTCCGAAGGAATGGCCATGAACAGCAGCACCACCGTCTCGACCGAGCTGGGCCTCCGACTCGTCGTCCCCGACCGCACGACCGTGCCCCTGCTGGCCGGGCTGGAGTACGCGGCCGACGACCCGTACGCCATCCGCATGGCCTTCCACGTCGGCGACGGCGAACCGGTGGAATGGATTTTCGCTCGGGAGCTGCTGACGGTGGGCATCGTGCGACGGGCGGGCGACGGCGACGTGCAGGTGTGGCCGGCCGGACCCGACGATGACGAGGGCACGCTCAACCTGGCGTTGTCCTCGCCCTTCGGCAACGCGCGCTTCCTGGTGCCCCTGTCCCCCTTGGCCGACTTCCTCCACCGCACCTACAAGGTCGTCCCGGCGGGGCGGGAGTCGGAGTTCATCGACATCGACGCCGAGCTGGACGACCTGCTGTGGTCGTCGTGAGCGGTCACCCGCTGAGCCGGGCGATGTGCCGCATCTTGTTCATGGCGTCCAGCGCCGCCACCTTGTAGGACTCCGCCAGCGTCGGATAGTTGAAGACCGCGTTGACCAGGTAGTCCACGGTCCCCCCGCAGCCCATGACGGTCTGCCCGATGTGCACCAGCTCGGTGGCCCCGGTCCCGAACACGTGCACGCCGAGCAGCGAGCGGTCCTCGGGCGACACCAGCAGCTTGAGCATCCCGTACGAGTCGCCGATGATCTGGCCGCGGGCCAGCTCCCGGTAGCGGGCCACCCCCACCTCGAACGGCACCTTGGCCTCGGTGAGCTCGTCCTCGGTACGGCCGACGAAGCTGATCTCCGGGACGGTGTAGATCCCGATCGGCTGCAGCTCGTGCAGCTCCGCCACCGGTTCGCCGCAGGCGTGGTGCGCCGCCAGCCGCCCCTGCTCCATGGACGTGGCGGCCAGCGAGGGGAATCCGATCACGTCGCCGACGGCGTAGATGTGCGGGACCTCGGTGCGGTAGTCGCCGTCCACCGTGATGCGGCCGCGCGCGTCGGCGGTCAGCCCTGCGGCCTCGAGGTTCAGGTCGTCGGTCATGCCGTGCCGCCCGGCCGAGTACATGACGGTGTCGGCGGGGATGCGCTTGCCGCTCTCCAGCACGGTGATCGCGCCGTCCGGGCGGCGTTCCACCGAGGCGACGGTCTCGCGGAACCGGAAGGTCACGGCCAGGTCCCGCAGGTGGTACTTGAGCGCCTCGACGATCTCCAGGTCGCAGAACTCCAGCATCCGCTCGCGCCGTTCCACCACGGTGACCTTGGTGCCGAGCGCGGCGAACATGGACGCGTACTCGATGCCGATCACCCCGGCGCCGACGACGACCATCGTCTCGGGGATGCGCTCCAGGCGCAGGATGCCGTCGGAGTCGATCACGGTCCGGTCGTCGAACTCGACGCTGTCGGGCCGGGCCGGACGGGTCCCGGTGGCGATGACGATCTTGTCGGCGGTGACCTTGAGCTCGCGGCCGTCCCCGTCGCTCACGCCGATGGTGTGCGGGTCGAGGAACCGGCCGGTGCCGGACAGGACGGTGACGTGGTTGCGCGCCAGCTGGCTGCGGATCACGTCGACCTCCCGGCCGATCACGTGCCGGGTCCGCATGCCCAGGTCGGCGACGGTGATGTCCTCTTTGACCCGGTAGCTCTGCCCGTACAGCTCGCGCTGATTGAGCCCGGTGAGGTACAGGACGGCCTCGCGGAGGGTCTTCGACGGGATCGTCCCGGTGTTGATGCACACGCCGCCGAGCATGGAGCGCCGGTCGACGATCGCCACCCGCCGTCCCAGCTTGGCGGCGGCGATCGCGGCGCGCTGTCCTCCGGGTCCCGAGCCGAGCACCAGCAGATCGAAGTCGCTCACGCCCCATAGTGTGACGGGATTCGCGGTACGCCCATAAGCCCCTGAGCGGAACATTTCAGATCGTCAACGCGACGCCGCCGGGGCGCTCGGACGCGTCAGGGGGCGGCCAGGCCCGCGACCAGGTCGTCCAGTCCGGCCTTGACGCGCTCGAGGCTCATCCCGCGTCCGCGCCGCTGATGCCGGAACAGGTTGGCGGCCAACGGGGCGAGCAGGGCGTCGGCGAGGTAGGCGGCGTCGGCGGACGGGCGGATGCGGGCGATCAGCGTCTCCAGGTGCCTGCGGTACACCTCGTAGGAGCCGTCGGCGAACCGCGCGTCGGGCGAGTCGGCCTCGGCCATGAGCAGCAGGTCGAGCTGCTCCTCGGTGCGGTCGGCCAGGGCCCGCAGGAACGCGCGGACGCGGTCGAGGGGTTCGGCGCCGGGGCCGAGCGGCGGCGGGCCGTGCAGGAAGGCCGCCTGGAAGTCGCGTTCGCGGTCGTCGAGGACCGCGTAGAGCAGCCCCGCGCGGTCGCCGAAGCGCCGGTAGACCGTGCCGACGCCGACCCCGGCCGCCCGCGCCACCTCGTCCATCGTCAGGGCCTCGACCCCCCGCGCGGCGATCAGGTCGGCCGCGGCCGCGAGGATCTTGCGCCGGTTCTGCGCGGCGTCGGCGCGTTCGCTCCGGCCGGCGGCCGGGGCTCCTCGCGCGGGAGAGCGGACGAGCTGAGGAAGCTCGCGGCGGCCGGACGGCGGCGCCGCGGTGTGCTCGGGGGCGTCGGTTCGGGTCTCGCTCACCCGGCTCACCTCCTCCGCGTCCGCCGTCTCCCCGGCAGATTACCGGAAGACCCTCCGGATCCGGCCTTGTAAGCGGAGGACTCTCCGGATATGGTGACGTCCGGAATTAAATGGAGACTTCTCCGCTTACCAGGGAGAGCGGGGACGAGTCGATGCCGGCGCGGCGGACGCGACATGGGTGCGGGACGCCGACCGGGTCCCCGGCGCGGCCCGCTCCGTGCCGGACGGATGACGTTGGGAGGAGATCGCGTGGCCTGGTTGCTGCTGGTCGTCGCGGCGCTGATGGAACTGGTGTGGGCGACCGCGCTCAAGCAGTCGGACGGCCTGACCCGGCTGGTGCCGAGCCTGGTGGGGCTGCCGGTGAGCCTGCTCAGCGTCGTCGTGCTGTCGGTGGCGATGCGGGAGCTGCCGGTCGGCACCGCCTACGCGGTGTGGGTGGGGCTCGGCGCGTTCGGCGTCGCGGTCACCGGGATCGTGGTCCTGGGCGAGAGCGTCACGGTGCCGCGCCTGGCGTTCCTGGCGCTGATCCTGATCGGCGTGATCGGCCTGCGGGCCGTCGAAGGCTGACCGGCCGTGACCACAATGTCCCCCTTAATCCGGCGCGTCCAGGGCAGGCTTGCATCGAGGCTCGCCGGGGAGGCGTGCGGGATCACGGGAGGCATCGCATGGAACTGCTCGGCATCGACATCGGAGGCTCGGGGATCAAGGGCGCGCCCGTCGACCTCGACCGGGGCGTGCTCGCCGCCGAGCGGCTGCGCGTCGAGACGCCGCATCCGGCCGAACCGCGGCCGGTCGCCCGCGTGCTCGCCGAGATCGTGGAGCATTTCGGCTGGACGGGACCGGTCGGCGTCACCTTCCCCGGCGTGGTGAAGGACGGGGTGACGCTGTCGGCGGCCAACGTGTCCAAGAAGTGGATCGGGGTGGACGCGCGGGAGCTGTTCGCCGCGGCCACCGGCCGCCCGGTGACCGTGGTCAACGACGCCGACGCGGCGGGCATCGCGGAGATGCGGCACGGCGCCGGGCGCGGCGCGGGCGGCACGGTCGTGGTGCTGACGCTCGGCACCGGGATCGGCAGCGCCCTGTTCACCGAGGGCGTGCTCGTCCCGAACACCGAGTTCGGGCACCTGGAACTCGACGGCAAGGACGCCGAGTCGCGCGCGTCCGCCCGGGTGCGGGAGGAGAAGAACCTGAGCTGGGACAAGTGGGCGCACCGGTTGTCCCGCTACCTGCGCCACCTGGAGGCGCTGATCTCCCCGTCGCTGATCGTCCTGGGCGGCGGGGTGTCGAAGAAGGCCGACAAGTTCCTGCCGCTGATCGAGGGCGTGCGGGCGCCGATCGTCCCGGCCGCGCTGGTGAACAACGCCGGGATCGTCGGTGCCGCCATGGCGGCCGCGGACGAGGCGGCGCGGGGCGCGCCGGACGGCGCGGCCGAGACCGCAGCCCCCGGCCGCCTGATCGACCAGCCCGCCGCCTTCTACTCCGACCGGCTCGCCGCCACCCAGGCGCCCCGCTCCGGATCGACCGGCTGACGGCCCGGCACGGCCCGAAGCCGACGGCCCGCAGCGTCCCGACGGGGCTGGACCGTGACTGGCTGAGAAGACGGCGCCCGCCGTCGCGTGCCACGACGCGGCGGCGGGACCCGCGTCGGGCGGTTCGCTCAGCGGCCCGTCACGGGTCCATGAGCTCGGCGGACCGCGCCGCGAACACCTCCATGACCTTCGTGGTGATCGGGCCGGGGGCGGCGGGCAGCGCGGTGCCGTCCACGGCGCGGATCGGCTGCACGTTGCGGGTGGTGGAGACCAGGAACGCCTCCTCGGCCCGGTACAGGTCCTCCAGCGGCACGTCCTCCTCTTCGCCGCCGTACCACTCCAGCACCAGCGCGCGCGTCACGCCGGCCAGGCAGCCGGACGACAGCGGCGGGGTGAGCAGCCGTCCGCCGCGCACCAGGAAGACGTTGCTGCCGGTGCCCTCGCACAGGTTCCCGGCCAGATTGCCGAAGATCGCCTCGCCGCCGCCGCGTTCCTTGGCGTACGCCAGGGCCATCGCGTTCTCCGCGTAGGAGGTGGTCTTGAGGCCGGCCAGGGCGCCCCGCTCGTTGCGCGGCCACGGCACGACCGTGACGTCGGCCACGGGCGGGAACGGCTTCTGCTCGTCGACGGCCACGACCGCCGTGACGCCCTGGCGGCCGCGGTCGGACCCCAGCGGCCCCGGTCCGCTGGTGTAGGTGATCCGGACCCGCGCCAGCGGCCACTTCGGCGCGGCGTTGAGGACTTCCAGCGTGGCCTGGGCGAGCATGTCGTGGTCGGGCTGGGGCAGGCCCAGCCCGGCCGCCGACCGGGCCAGCCGGCGCAGGTGACGGGTCAGCGCGAAGGGCTCCCCGTTGGTCGCCTTCACCGTCTCGAACACCCCGTCCCCGACCAGCACGCCGTGGTCGAAGACCGACAGGCGCGCCTGCTCAGGTTCGAGCAGGTCCCCGTTCACCCAGACCTTCGCCCGCCCGTTCGCCGGGCCTGCCGCTCGCTCCGCGGACACCGGAAGCCACCTCCAACAGCCGAGCCGCCTTCAGCTCGGTCTCCTGCCATTCCCGTCGTGGATCGGACTCCCACGTGATGCCCGCCCCGGTACCGAAACGCAACCTGCCGTCCTCCGCCCAGAAGGTGCGGATGCCCACCGCCAAGGCCCCGCGCCGGGAGTCCGCGTCGACCCAGCCGACGGCCCCACAGTACGGCCCGCGGGGTTCGGGTTCGAGCTCATCCAGCAAGGTCAGCGCACTCGATTTGGGCGCGCCCGTCACCGAACCGGGAGGAAACGTCGCCTTCAGCAACTCCGGCCACCCCTCCCCCGGGGCCAGCTCGGCGCGCACCGTGGACACCAGATGCACCAGTCCCGGATGCGACTCCACCGCGCACAGGGCGGGGACGGTCACGCTGCCGACCTCCGCGACCCGTCCCAGGTCGTTGCGGACCAGATCGACGATCATCACGTTCTCGGACCGGTCCTTGGGCAGCAGGTCGTCTTCCGTGCGTCCCGTCCCCTTGATCGGCCGCGACTCGACGACCGCCCCGTTCCTCGACAGGTAGAGCTCGGGGGACGCGCTGGCGACCTGCAGGCCCGGCACGCTGAGCGTCATCGCGTACGGCGCCGGATTCCCTTCGGCGAGCCGCGCCCCCAGGCCCGCGATGTCGGCGTCCGCCGGGAGCGGCGCAGACAGGATCCGGCAGAGGTTCGCCTGGTAGACCACCCCGTCCGCGATCGCTTCCCGGATCTTCTGGACTCCGCGCACATAGGCGTCCTCGTCCATCGACGACACCCACCCGCGGACGCCGTGCCAGGCCCCCTCCGGGTGGGGCGCGGGCCGCACTGTGTCGAACCGTGCGCACGTCACCTTGCCCTCGTAGGTGACGACGACCGCCCACCACCCGCGGGACTCCAGCGCGCCGGGATCGCTGGTCACGTCCCGCAGCCCGGTGGCGAGCATTCCGCCGACATGCGCGAACGCGCCTTTCACAGGACGCTCCCGAAAACGCCGCAGCCTCGCAGGGTCATCTGCGGCGCGTGCCGTGTCCGCCCTCGTTCGGGCCGCCCCGAACGCTGCTGGGCCCTTCTTGTGACCTTGAACATTCCGTCATCCTCGATCAGGCCGCCGTCGGCCGGGGACACGGACGGCGCCCCTGGCCATACCGCCAGATGGTCGTAGCACGTCCGCGACAGGCGCCGTCGCCCCGGCTCCCCTGAAACCGCGGCTCACCGCCCTCCAGTACTGGGCGACGCCGGTATCGCGGAGCCGGTTGAGCCGGTGCCTCGCCCCCTGCTCGACCGCCGTAGCAGGGCCGCCTATGGGCGCGGACGGCCTGCGGGCCGTCCCGCCGAACCTGCGGTCGCTCCCCGGCGGCGGGCGGCCGTTCGTCCAGCAGGCCGTCTTCGGGGACCGCCCGCACGGCCGAAGGCGCCGCGACCAGCACGATGTCGCAGCCGTGCACGGCCATGCCCCCACGCTATGCGCCCGCGCTTCCACGCAGGTCGGCGCGTCCCCCCGCGCCTCGCGGGAATCGAGTTTGGGTAAGCGGCCCGGACACGCTAAGGTTTTCTCGTCGCCGCGAGGGGCGGAGGCCCCAAGCGAGACAGGCGGAAGTGGCTCAGTTGGTAGAGCATCACCTTGCCAAGGTGAGGGTCGCGGGTTCGAATCCCGTCTTCCGCTCTGGGAGGCCACCAGGTCTCGTTCTGGTGGAGTGGCCGAGAGGCGAGGCAACGGCCTGCAAAGCCGTGTACACGGGTTCAAATCCCGTCTCCACCTCAGGCGCCGTACTTCCCTCAGGAAGCACGGTCCCGGGCGATTAGCTCAGTGGGAGAGCGCTACCTTGACACGGTAGAGGTCACTGGTTCGATCCCAGTATCGCCCACCAACACACAAGCCCAGGTCAGCCCACGAACGGCGGCTTGGGCTCTTTTCATTGCGGCATAGGTCTCCCCCTCACGGCGTTCGGGGTGCGGCGCTTCAGCGCCCCGACGGCGCGGCGGTGCCCTCCCGGACCACCAGCTCGAGCTCCACGGTTCGTCGCGGCTGGCCATTCCCGTCCGGCGGCGGGGCCTTAGCGCAGACGGGGGACGTGATCCGGAGCACACTGCTCCACCGGCCGTCGCGGACCAGCTGATCTCGGGCAGTGCCCGGATGGCAGCAGCTGCTTCTCATGCCTGCCCCGCAGGAATCACTCGTCGTCGAGGGTTCGGGGTTCCAGATGGCCCAGCGGCGTTGGAGCTGGACGACGAGGCTCCGGCGCATGGCGTCGGTGACGTGGGTGTAGACGCTTGAGGGCCTGCATCTGGCGGCCGTTCATTTCCGTTCACTTCAAAGACGTCCGGCTTTTCCAGGACGGTCTCGTGGTGGTGACGCAGTCCGTGCACGACCACCGGGCAGGATCGGCGGAATCCGCTGTGCGGGGTCGCCGCCACAGGCCGTCCGCCAGGCACGGCGGGAAACTCGGAGCGCCGTAGCCGCTCTCTCCCGTGGCTGACGAACAGCCGGTCATGGTCGTGGCTAACGATGATCTGTTTCAAGAAGGCCGGCAGCCCCGATGCGGCGGGCGCCGGCCTCGCTCTTGGGCGGGTCCGGCCATGGCTTCGCGCCGCCTTCGTACGGGCATCCGATGTCGGGGGCGATCACCAGACTCCCCCGCCGGTGGCTGCTGGCGCGGGACAGATCAGCTGGCTCTCTTTGCTGCAACCCGGTCCAGGCGCTGGTGTTGACCATGACCTGGGCGTTGCACCCACCCGTCCGACGGATGCGTCCGCTGATCTGGTGGTCGCGGATCAAGGCATTCCAGGCAGCGCCGGCGGCCCGGAAGGCGGTGATGGCGGCGTCCTTGGAGTCCTGGACGGTGAGGCCGCCGGTCACTGACCGAGACGTCACTCTGAAGACGCGACCTTCTGACCAGTGACGAGCGCAAACGTCAGAAGTTCGCCACGGTCGGCGTCGAGCATGGAGATCGTGGCACGAGATGCTTGTCGGACGGCCTCGTCGGGGGAATGTTCGGCGCAGACCTCGCACCACAGCTTCCAGTCGAGCCAACCATCCGGCTGCGCTCGGCTTGCGGTGACCTGGACCAGCCCGGTCTGTTCCCACTCGAAGCGCCACCACTCGGGCGAGTGAAAGCAGAGAACCTGCCACCCCACCCCGGATCGCAGATGGGCCGGGATACCGCCGAGCTCGCGCAATTCGCGGTGCAGTGACGGCACGGCGATGGACAGCCGACCGCCTGTCTTGAGGAACTCGACCATGTAGCCAAGGTAGAGATCATCAGTACCGAAGTAGTGATAGCTGTCCACGGCGACGATCGCATCGAATTGGCCCGATGCGAACGGCAAGTCGTGCGCTTCGGCACGCACGGCGTGGACCTGGTCGCCGACGCCTGCCTGTTCGAATCGCGCAGCGTTGTCTTCGGCCGGGATCCACAGATCCGCGGCCCACACTTCGACGCCGTACTCGCGCGCTAGAAAGATCGAGGTCATCCCCCGTCCGCATCCGAGATCGAGGACCTTCATTCCGGGCCGGAAGGCACAGTCCCGGCCGAGGTCTTCGAGCAGCCACAGCGGGTTCGGCCCCATACAGTTGTCGACCATCCACTGCGGATCGTAGGCCGCCGCACGCGGATACTTGTCAGGCCTGACGAGCGCATCCAGCGAAGTCACCGCACCTTCATATCAGCCGCCCCACGGCCCGACAACGGAATATCTCAGGCCAGCTTGTGTCAACTTCACGACTCAAAGCCAGGCTTGAACCCCCGAGTCGTCTACCGCTCGGAGGGAATCCCCGCCGAGTCGCCCGCCGGCCGACTGCCGCGAAACGCGCATCGCAGCCATGAGCCACCGTGACCTGGGCACCCGACTCCACCACTGCAGACAGCCCGGCAAACCGGGCATGGCCCGATCGTGAACTTTCTTGACATGGTAGAGGTCTCTGGTTCGTCCCAATATCGCCCACCACATCTATAACCCGACCAGACGCCTGTCCGCCGTCGTGGGCTAACCAAAGTTTGGCAGCCCCGTCAAGGACGGTGCTTTCCCGGCGGCTTCCATCTTCTCTCGTCCACCCGCCGACGCTTTCTCGCCTCTCTCGAGTTTCGGCAGGAACGGCGATATCCGTCGCCACTCCCCCACTACGCACGTCGACAGGAACGCGTTCTTCGTCCGTCTGACCGGGCCGACGATGACAGACACCGCCGTCCAGCGGGCAGGGCGCCGGCCTGTCATGAATGTTCGGATCGAAGAGCGCATAGTCAATAGGACCTTGCGGGCGTAGCTGATTCCGACGCTGTACCGGTGCGGTCGGCGCGTCAAGGCGCTAGAGGTCTCCCGGTCTGGGCGCCGGGTGCTGCGGAAGGAACACGGCCTGGCCCCGCGCCGCCATGTGCAGGGCTCCAGGCCGCGATCCTCCAGTCCGACGCGGACTTCCAGTTGGCGGGCTGACCCCCTAACCAACGACGGCTCGGCGCCGCCTCCGTCATTTCTTCTCCGTGACGGCCCCGGGCTCCTTGGCGCCCGCATCCGGCGCACCCTGAGCACCGCGCCGCGCGCCCGGTCCGAACCAGAACAGGAGCGCGAGCACGATCGCCGCGGCAGTGACCACCGCGGCCCAGCCGAACACTCCGGAGATGTTCTCCGCGGGCCCGCGCCCGTGCCGGGTGAACGGGATCAGCAGCACCGCGAGGCCGAGCGAGCCGCCGATCGTCAGCGCGGCCTGCAGCAGCCCTGCGGTGACGCCCGCGTACTCGGCGGGGACCGTGGTCAGGATGACCATGTTGAACGGCACGATCGCCGCCCCGACGCCGACTCCCATGACCACCAGCGGCGGAAGGACGTCGGCGAGGTAACCGCTGCCGCCGTCCAGTCGGCTCAGCCACAGCACGCCGACCAGCACCAGCGCGAGCCCTGCCACCGCCCGGGCCTTCATGTCGAACCGGTCCAGCCGCTTGGTGAGCCACTGCGTGGTGACCAGCAGCGCAAGCCCGAACGGCAGGATGCCCAGGCCGCTCTCCAGCGCGTCCAGTCGCAGCGCCCCCTGCAGGTACTGCACCAGGTAGATCAGGAAGCCGGTGAGCACAGAGGCCAGGAGCAGCAGGTTCAGGAACGCACCCACTCGCGCACGGTCGGCGAACACCGTCCCCGGCAGCAGCGGCTCGCTCGCCCGCGAGTCCACCACGGGCAGCAGGATCCACAGCACCGCGGAGACCGCCAGCGGCACGACCGTCCAGGTGTCGGCCCACCCCTCCTCAGTGGCGTGCACCAGTCCGTACACCGCCACGGTGACAGCGGCGGTGACCAGCACGGCGCTCGGGAGGCCGAGCGGCCGGGAGCGGGTGGCCTCGTCTTTCAGTCCGAGCACACCAAGGGCGATCGCGATGACCGCC
This sequence comes from Actinomadura viridilutea, assembly GCA_003001795.1. Classification (GTDB taxonomy): domain Bacteria; phylum Actinomycetota; class Actinomycetes; order Streptosporangiales; family Streptosporangiaceae; genus Spirillospora; species Spirillospora viridilutea. The sequence goes on from PVNI01000027.1 coordinate 41,091, forward strand.
AGTCCCACCGGCACGTTCACCAGCAGGCTCCACCGCCAGTCGCCTGCCCAGGTGAGCAGGCCGCCGAGCACCATGCCCGCCGAAGCCCCGAGACCGGTGATGGTGGAGTACATACCGAACGCACGCTGCTGCCGTTCGCCCTCGAACACGATGGCCAGCAGGGCCAGTCCGGTCGGGCCCGCGATGCCGGAGCCCGCGCCCTGCAGCGCGCGGCCCACCAGCAGCATTTCCACGTTGACGGCCAGCCCCGCGATGAGCGAGGCGACGACGATCAACGCGACGCCCGCGACGAACACCCGGCGGTGCCCGAACACGTCGCCGAGGCGGCCGGCCGACGGCAGCAGGCCGCCGAAGGCCAGCAGGAAGGCGTTCGGCACCCACGAGCCGGACGCGGCCGACAGGCCGAGGTCGGACTGGAGCGCGGGCAGCGCCATGTTCACGATCGTGCCGTCCAGCTGCAGCATGAACTCGGCGCCGACGATGGCGCCGAGGATCAGGCCCCAGGTTCTGGAGGACGCCGGGCGGGTCCGCGTCTCGCCGGTCACGGTGTCTGCGCTCATCGAACCTCCGCTCTTGCATGGACCACGTCCTCCGTCCGATGGCCGACGGAGCGGGGGGGCACCGGACGTGCAGAGTGGCCGGTACTATCGTGAGACAGCCTCAGGTTCTCTCCACGCAGTTAACCTGAGGCAGCCTCAGGTAGTCAATCGGGAGGTCAGCCATGAGCGCCGGTGCGCCGTACATCGCCCGCCGTCCCAAGCGGGCGGACGGTGCGCGCAACTACGACGCGATCCTCGCCGCGGCCCGCAAGGCGTTCGAGAGCGACGGCGCGGAGGCCTCACTGGAGGAGATCGCGGCGCAGGCCGGGGTCGCGATCGGCACCCTGTACCGGCACTTCCCCAACCGAGCGTCCCTGGTCGAGGCGGCGACCCGAGACGGGCTGGGCGACCTGGTCGAGCTGGCTCGACGCCTGTCCGACGCGCCCGACCCGCTGGAAGCCCTGATCGAGTGGATGCGCCATGCGGTGCGGCACTTCAGCACGTTCCGCGGGCTCGTCGGCATCCTCGCGCAGAGCATGTACGACGAGGGCACTCCGTCTCACGAGATGTGCAACGCCATGCACGAAAGCGGCGCCGCCTTGCTGCGCGCCGCGCAGCGGGCCGGCAGGGTGCGCGCCGACCTGACCCCGGAGGAGATGTTCGACCTGCTGACCGGGGTGGCGTGGGTGCGCGAGAACGCCCCCGCCGACCGCGACCGCACCGACCGCCTGCTGCGCCTCATCTTGGAAGGACTCACCACCAGGACGCCCCATCCCGCCTGACATGGTTCCGGAGGGCCGGCCAAGGGCTTCCGGGAGGGCATCGGCCGAATGTTCGCGGCCGTGATCCGCGCGTCCGCCCGGATCCCACCGTGTCGGTGGCGCCGAGGCCGGCGATGGACGCGGCTGCCTACGGCCTCGCACTGGCCGATCTAGTGATCATGCGCCGGACGCGCCAGCTGTTCGTACCGGCCCGGACCTGGTGATGAGCGTGACCGGCAAGGAGATCGACATGGCCGGGCCGGGCGCCCAGGGGCTGACGACCGCCGGGCATCTCGCACATTGTCGCCGCGGTTGAGGACGACACCTTCCGGCGCCCCCGCCAGCTCATTGACCTCTTGCACCGCCGCGGGTTGGGGCGTTCCGCGGGCCACCGCCGACCGGCCGCTGGGGCTGGCGCCTCGCGGCGTCAACGTCGCAGGACGGCGGCACGCCGGGGCCTGACCGGTTCGTGATCGACCTTGCCGCGATCGATTCGACCGCCCTGCGATTCTCCTCACCCGGACAGGTGACCTCAACGCATATTTGGCACACATTAGCCGCGATTAGGTCATCGCCTTAGAGAGATAGCCAAAGACCGAAATTCAGCTCCTTGTTCTTGTCTTGGCGGAATGTCGGAAGCAGATGTCATCCTCGGAGCCAGGCAGCATATACCGGAGGTTCTGAGTGGAAGTCCCCCCTTCTCCTCGCGTTCCCGCCGGCCGAACGCGATCCATCCTGATCAACCTGGGCATCGCCGGAGGAAGCCTTGCTCTAGGGGTCGCCCTCGCCTGGCCGATCGCCACAATGATCAGATTCGTCGCCGCATACTGGCAGTGGATCGTCGGCGCCATCGTCGTCTTGATCGTGCTGGCGGTGCTCGGCTCGGCCGCCGCCGGGATCGAAGCGCACAAGGCCCAGGTGGAGAGGCAGCGACTCCGCGAGATCGCGCACCTGGAGCGCGTAGACACCATGACCGGTCCCCAGTTCGAAGAACTCGTCGCAGCACTTCTTCGCCGTGACGGCTACCGACACGTCACTATCGTCGGCAGGAGCGGGGACCGAGGGGTCGATATCACTGCGCGTACACCGGACGGCCGCAAAATTGCCGTGCAGTGCAAACGCCAGAGCCGCACTGTCGGCGCGGATCGCGTCCGCAACCTCATCGGCGCCGTCCACAGCTCTTACACCGGCCATGTCGGCGTCTTGGTGACCTCGAACACCTTCACCGCCCCCGCGCTCGACGAATGCGGGGACAGGCTCGTTCTGATCGATCGGGACCGCCTGGCCAGGTGGATGGACGGCGACGCACTGATCATCTGACCAGGCTTCAGGGTCCTGGACGCACCCCGACTGCCGTCGTCACGGTCGGAAGGGATGGACCGGCTGCTTCGTCGACTACATTCACCGCTGCGAGAAGCTCGATGCGCGGGCCGTCGCCGACCGGCCGCCGGCGTGCTCATACTTGACAGCCTCACCGCACCTACGACCTCAAACGCTGGTGCGCGCCCGCTGGACGACGAGCGCTTCAAGGAGCTCTGGCGGGCTGGGCGCCCGACATCGTGGCCGGGCCCGCGCAGCTCGGCGGGCAAATCGTCGGGGTGCCCCCAACAAGTCGCTGCGCAACGGCGGCTGCCTGACCTCCCTCTATACCGAGAGGGGCTGCTCGCTTCTTATGCTATTCACCCTGCCTGCCGCCGGTTCCGACGCCCCGGTCGGCGGCGGCGCCTCGGGCGGCGCGGCCCGCAGCGATTTCGCGCCGCTGGCGCGCAGCATCTGTGCCAGCGGACTGCTGGAGCGCCGCGTCGGCCACTACACGCGGGAGACCGCCGCCACCCGCGGCGCGACCGCCTCGGCGTGGGCCGCCGCGGGGTGGGCGGGGTCGTCGTGGTGGCTGGTGGCGTTCACGGTGCCGATAGCGCTGCTGTCGGCCCGCACCGTATTCTCACGACGCCGAGAACCGGCAGATCACTTGCCCGAATGTGCACCACCTTCGACGCGTCGCTGGTGGTCGTGGTCGATGTCCCGGCTTACCTGCCCGGCGCCCGCCAGGAGTGGGACGGCTTGGACTGGTACGGCGCCGAGCTTCTGTACGCGTTCGGAGAGGCGACCGTCCCGAGTTTCACCGTGATCACCCGTAAGTTCTGCGGCGACGCGAAGCATGACCGCGTGTACAGGGAAGGGAGGCACGGCAACATCCCTTTGAGTCCTCTTCGCTTGCGCACTCGGCTTCCCTGCTGAGACGGTGCGCGACTCTCTTGGAAGGCAAGCAGCGCGGCTGGCTGCACGCGGGGACATTCCCTTTCGCGTTGGTGGCGGGCCAGATCTTGGTCGCGTTCAGACCGACCGTGGGCGCACGGCTGTGCGCGGCGATCTACGCGCTGGCCTCGGTGCTGCTGTTCGGCGTGTCCGCGGCCAACCCACCGGGGCCGCTGGTCGCGACACGTCGGCGACTGACTGCGCCGTTTCGACCACGCCGACGTCCCCCTCATCAACTCGCACCACATAGCCGTGACGGCTCGCCTGACCGAGGGTCGCGTCATGGACGACGGCGACCACGGCCTGACGACGGTTACGGGGTTGTGACCGCCGGGCGTGACGGATCTCCGTTGGTCGGCCACTCGGCTTTGTGCTACATCTGTAGTAGTTAACTTTTCGGCACGTCCGCCGACCGGCACGGCGGGTGGAGTGGCGTCGGGGGGTGCGGGGTCGGTGCAGATCGCGGCCCGCAACGGAGAATCAGGCGTCCGCGGTCGTCGACCGGGACCGCACCGACGGCGGCCAAGCCGATGCGACGCGTCGGCCCCTTCCCGTCCACTTGCCCGGAGCCGATCCACCCACGGCTCCGGCAGCCGCAGTGCCGATCAATGCGGCGACGATCCTCACAGCGAATGGGACCGGCGGGGGTCCGCCCGATGCGAGGGCACCGATGCCGACCCCACCGTGGGCACCGCAACGGTGTCCATGATCTTCACTGCCGCACCTGGGTTCTGCCCAGTGCAAGAACTCGGCGCCACCGCCTACGGACGAGTGCGCTGATGCGCTCCTGCCCTCGTTCGATTGGGGCGGACGCGGTACGGCGGACGGCGGCGCCTGCGACCTCGCAACGGCGAGACGCGGTCGATCTGTGCTCGGCGGACATCCGACGGACAACAGAAGAGAGGAAGCATGGTCTTCAAGCAGCTGCTCGGCGCCTTCGGAGTGGGCGGACCTTCGGTCGAGACGGTGCTGAACGGTTCGCACGGCCGTCCGGGCGACGTCCTGTCCGGAGAGGTCAGGATCCAGGGCGGCGATCATGACGTGGAGGTCCAGCAGGTGACGGTGGGCCTGCTGACCCGTACCGAGTACGAGCACGACGACCACGAGGGAGCCGCGGACCTGGAGTTCTATCGGGGTTCTGTCGCGGGCGCCTTCCACCTGGGGGCCGGGCAGTACCACGTGATCCCGTTCCAGCTGCCGCTGCCGTGGGAGCTTCCCCTCACCGAGGTGTACGGGCAGCACCTGCACGGCATGGCCATGGGCGTGCGCACGGACCTGGCGGTCGCCGGTGCGGTGGACTCCGGCGATCTGGACCCGATCTCGGTGAGCCCGCTGCCGTCGCAGCAGCGTGTGCTGGACGCGTTCAGCGCGCTGGGCTTCCAGTTCAAGAGCGCCGACGTCGAACAGGGGCACATCGCGGGCGTGCACCAGGAGCTGCCCTTCTACCAGGAGATCGAGTTCTACGCCCCGCCGCAGTTCAGCGGGCAGATCAACGAGGTCGAGTTGACGTTCGTGGCGAGCCCGCACGGGCTGGCGGTGGTGCTGGAAGCCGACCGTCGCGGCGACATCTTCACCGAGGGCGACGACGTCTACGGCCGCTACCACGTCTCGCACGACGAGGCGCTGCACATGGCCTGGGAGCAGGAGCTGCAGAACTGGCTGCACGCCGTGGCCGCGCACCTGCACGGCGGCCACGGAGCCGGGTATGCGCACGGCCATCACGACTCGCACGGCGGCGGTCCGGGCTGGGGCGGGGTGGCCGCCGGGGCGGTGGTCGGCGCGGCCGCCGGGTTCGCGGCCGGTGCGGTCGTCAACGAGCTGCTCGACGACGGCGACGAGGGAGAGGACGGCGGTGACGATGACTCGTTCGCCGCGGCCATCGCCGACGCGCAGCAGCAGGCCATCGAGGACGCCTACCGGCAGGCCGCCTACGAGCAGGCCTATGAAGACGCCTACGAAGAGGCCGTGGAGTTCTTCGACGAGGAGGTCTGAACGAACCGGCCGTCGTCGGCACGTCGTGACGTTCGGTGAGGTCGCGACGGAACGCGGCAGTTCATCGCCCGGAACGGATGTCGACCAAGGGCGAGCAACGCGCCACAGGTCCCGGCGACCTCACCGAACGAGGCACTGTGGTCGCCGCGATTGCAGAGCGCGCCCGGCAGCCTCTGCGCGCCCCGTCCCCTCGGGCCTCGGCGGGGCGCGCAGGTCACCGGATGATGAGCGTGGGGAACAGGGTCGAGGCGATCGCGCGGTCGAGTTGCAGGGTGAGGGCGGTCAGCGAGCCGGTGACGAGGCCGTGGCCGACGAACAGCAGCGGACCGCTGACGGTGTTCTTGGCCGGCGGCGTCGCCAGGAGCGCCTCCACGCGTTCCACCACGCCGGACCATGCGAACGGGACGGCGGGTCCGTGCCGGCCGTCCGGGCATTGGGCCAGCGCGACCTTCGCGATCGTCCGCGCGACCAGCCTGCGGTCGCCGACCGCCTCCGCCGCGTCCTCGTCCGCCCAGCGTTCCACCGACAGCCGCAACCTGTCGTTCAACGCCCGCAGGGGCGGCAGGACCGTCGCGGCCAGCTCGCCCGACGCCAGATAGCGGTGATGGCGATGCCGCAGATGGGACCGTTCGTGCTCGAACACCACCTGCAGTTCGCGGGCCGTGAGACGGCTCAGCAGTCCCCGGGAGAGCAGCACGCCGCCGCGCCGTCCCGGGACCGCGACGGCTATGGGCACTTCGGTGTCCAGGGGTCGTCGCGCGTCGGCCTGGGCCGCGCGCAGATCGATCACCCACCGGACGGCCAATCGCGCCGCGACCAGCAGACCGGCCGCCGAGAGCACGATCGCCGGGATGCCGACCCAGGCGGGGACCGGTCGGTCGTCTCCGAACAGGGCCCACTCGGGCACGTGGGCGGCGGCGTCCGGCGCGAGCGTCGCCCCGTAGTTGACCGCGACGAACACGCCGGTGCCGAACGCGGCCACCACGGTCATCACCCCCGTGGTGGACAGCAGGCGCGCCGACCAGAGGGGGTGCAGCGGTAAGGCGACCCGGCCGAGCGTCACGCTCAGCGCCAGCATCACGCCGAACGGCAGGAAGGTGAACCAGTTCACGTCACTCGTCGGTCCGTGTCTCGTCCAAGATCTCGCGCAGCTTGCGGGCCTCGTCGGGGCTGAGGGTCTCGACGAACCGGCTCAGCACACCGCCGGGGTCGCTGGCATGCCGCAGATGGTCGCGCATGCGGCCGGCCACAAGCTCGGACTCGTCGACGGCGAGGCGGTACCGGTAGTGGCGGCCCGAGCGTTCGCGGGTGACCAGCTTTTTCTCATGCAAACGGAACAGGATCGTGTTGACTGTGGTGTACGCCGGATTCCCTTCCAGCCGGGACCGCAGCTCGGCCGTTCCGGCCGAACCGCCGAGAGCCGCGAGCGCCGCCAGGACTTCCGCCTCCAGTTGTCCGAGTGCCCTTCGCGCCAAAATCCTCAACCCCTACGACAACTACGGTTGTCAAAATGATGGCAGAAGGCATCACCGCATAAGTGAGCGAATTCTCCGATACCTGCTCAGGAGCCAGCGGGCGGCCTCCTGGGCACGGGCGCCCGCACACGGTGGGCGCATACCCCGCCGGACGGTCCGGCACGCCGACATCGACGGCACGCGTCGGGGCCTGCTCCCCTCCGCCGATCCTGCAGTCCACGACGATCAGGGGATCGACGGCGTGCTGAGAATTCGATCTCGTTGAGGGGCCCCGGCCCAGGGCGGCCGGGGCACGATCAGGCAGGCTCCTCAGCGTCGGCTCGGTATGCGCGACCGACTGAACACCGTCCCGTCCACTCCGGCCGCCGGCACCGCGGACGGGGAGGATCCCTCCGCGGTTCGTCCGGCATTCCACGACGCCCGAACACCGGCGGTCGCCCCCGGCCAGAGTGTCCTGGACGGTGCCGCGTTCACGCGCAGGTGATCGCCTTCAGACACTCTGGCGCGGAGGCGAGGTCGAGGCGCGTTGACGGTTCCCGACTCAGCCGCGATTCCGCTCCACGCACCGAGGCGGAACCGTCAGGGCGGGTCAGTCTTCCTCGTCCCCGAAGATCGACTCAGCGACCTCCTCGACGACCTCTTCGGCGATCATCTCTCCGGCCATGCCGACCGCGACGCCCGCCGCCGCGCCGGCCGCGACACCGCCCCAGCCGGGGCCATGGTGATGTCCCCCGTGGTGGCCGTACCCGCCGTGGCCACCGTGACCGCCGAGGCGTCCGGCGGCCAGGGCGTCCAGCCAGGCGGTCAGGTCGGCCTCCCAGTTCACGGCCATCGCCTCGCCGTGGGGAACCTGGACGCGGAAGATCTGGTCGGTGGAGCCGAACAGGCCCGAACGCTTGTCGGCCTCCAGCACGACCGTCAAAGCGCCGGGGTCGGCGACGAACGTCAGCTCCACCTCGTTGATGCGACCGGCGTAAGCGGACGGCGGATAGAACTCGATCTCCTGGTAGAACGGCAGCTGCTGCGCGACGCCGTGAATGTGGCCGTACTCGACGTCGGCGCCCTTGAAGACGAATCCCACCTGCTCGAAGGCGCGCAGGACACGCTCCTGGGACGGCAGCGGCGCGATCGAGACCGGGTCGAGGTCGCCCTTGTCGACCGCCTTGGCCACCGCCAGCTCGGTCCGCACGCCCAGCACCATGCCGTGCAGCGGCTGCCCGTACACCTCGGTGATCGGCGTCTCCCACGGGACGGGCAGCCGGAACGGGATGAGCCTGTCGGCCTTGGCGCCCAGCTGGAACGGCCCGGACACGTCGACGCGGTGGAACTCGATCGCACCGGAGGACTCCCCGCCCTCGTGCTCGACCTCGACGTTGGTGACCAGGCTCAGGGTCACCCGCTGAATGTCGACGTCGTAGTCGGCGGCGGTGATGCGCACCTCCCCGGACAGCGACTCGCCGGGGCGGCAACTCGGCACCGCCAGCACGGTGTCGACCTTCGGGCCGCCGACCCCCAGCGCTCCCATCATCTTCTTGAAGACCACTACGCCCCCTCCTTGGTCACGCGGCTCGCGAACCAGGCACCGCGCCGACCGACGGCGCCAGCCGAACGCCGCCATACTATTACGCTTGTAGTTTCTAGCTCCTGCTTCCGTCGATGTCACTGGGGCTCCCCCGGCCAGCATGCGGCCGCTCGATGCCCGACGGACACGGACGGGAAGAGGCCCCCCCAGACGCACACCTGAAGCGCTCATCGCCCAGCCCCATACCGTGCCGGTCCACCGAATCCTGGTCAGCGGGCTCTCCCCCTGAGCCGCCTGCCATACCAATTCGGTTAGTGGACGCCATCGCGCTGTTGGCCGTCCGCTGCGGTGACGTGCCGCAGACGCACACGGCGGCATGACTGCCACCGGCATGCCGCGATGCTCCCGTTCGCATCACAAAGCGCAGGCGCGAGCCCAGAACTGTTCACTGACTTTGACGACCGTGAAGCAGGCCGACCAGGGGCTTCCCAGCGGTCACCATGTGAGGACCATGCGGCTGTCGCGCTTGTCGATGGTCGGGCCACTGATCATCTGCTCGTCCGGAGTGCCCGCCGGATACAGGGTGACGGTCGGCTGGGCGTCCCGATTCTCGGCCCAGAGGCGGATCTGCTCCACGATGCGTTCGGCGAGTTCGACACCGCGGGGACCGTGGCCGATCGCGCCGATCTCCCAGCGGGAAACGCCTGCGGCGACACGGCGGGACGCCAGATAGGCGATCGAGTCGCCTTCGACCAATGCCGGGTTGACGGGGGATGCCGGGGTGGCCCGACCGCCGCGAACCGCGCTGGGACCGGCACTGAACTGGCAGGTGCCGGGCTCGATGGTGGACAACCGCAGCCAGATCCCTTCTATGGACCGGATCCTTTCCACGGGCTGGTCACCGTCGATGACCACTCCCGACCACGTCTCGACGCGAGGAGCGTCGAGCACACCGTGCAGGAGTTCTCCGTCGATGGACTGGTCCGGGTCGGTGAACAGGACGACGTCGTCGGCGAGGGCGACGGTACGTTCACCGTCGTTTCCGCCGGTCATGGCGATGAAGCCGCACAGGTGCATCGACCGTGAGATCAGCGACGCTGGGCGTCCCGGTCCGGCGGGCTGGTGGTCCAGGGCGAGCGAACGGGTGAGGCCGCGCCAGCGCAGTGGGACCACGACACGGCCGGCGGGGGCGAGCTGGGCCCACCAGGCGGCGGGAATGTCCCAGGCGCCCGCGGTCACGATGATCAGGTCGAAGGGCGCGTGCTCGGGGGCGCCGAGCGCGCCGTCGCCGGTCAGCACGAGAACGTCCTCGTACCCGGTGTCGTCCAGGTTGCGGCGGGCGGCGGCCGCCACGTCGTCGTAGATCTCGATCGTGGTGACCTGTCCGGTGCCGCCGACGAGCTCGTGCAGCAGTGCGGCGTTGTATCCGGTGCCCGCGCCGATCTCCAGCACACGCCATCCGGGCCGCGGTCGGGCTTGTTCCAGCATCTGGGCGACGATGGTGGGCTGGCTCGCGGAGCTGAGCGGGGCTCCGTCGCTGCCGCACTTGGTGACGACGCTCCGGTCGGCGTAGGCATCCGCGATGGGCATGCCGGGGAGGAACCGGTGGCGCGGCACGGCTCGAAAGGCCGCCTCGATCGCGGAGGTGCGGATGACGCCTTCGGCGACGAGGTGATCGACCAGCCCTCGACGCGCAGCATCGGCCTGGGTGCCGTCGACGCTCATCGCAACGCAGTCTAGGCCGGGGACGCACGGCATCCCAGATGTTCGCGCACCGGTCAGGAGGTGTCGTGGGCGGCCTCGAGAGCGCATCCACTGCGCCGCACGACCTGGTACGCGTTTTGCGGGACAGGCTGAGAACCCTCTAGACGGCACCGGCCACAGGCCAACTGTGTGTTCTCACAGCTCAAGCGCCCTCCAGGCGTTATGGTCGCGCCGCAGCGCCGACCACAGCGTCCGGAGGAACTCCATGGCGGAGCAGAAGCGGTACCGCTCGATCATCGACGTCCACGTGATCCTGGAACGCGGTGGAGAGATCCTCCTGCTGGAGCGGCGGGGCACCGGGTACTGCGACGGCATGCTGCACCTGCCGTCCGGCCACCTCGACGACGGTGAACCCGTCACGCACGGGGCCGCCCGGGAAGCGTTCGAGGAGGTCGGCGTCCGCATCGACCCGGACGCTCTGCGCCTGGCCGCGGTGGTGCACCACCGGCAGCACCCGGACCTGGCACGGATCGGCTTCTTCTTCGCCGCCTCCCGCTGGAAGGGCGAGCCTTACAACGCCGAACCGCACAAGTGCGGAAAGCTGCTGTGGACGGACCCTGCCATCCTGCCGTCCAACACGATCGACTACACGGCCGCCGGTATCCGCGCCTACCTGACCGGCGCCCCGCTCACCCTCCACGGCTGGGACGGCACCTGAGCATGACAACGCCGCCCGCGCTCCTCCATGCGGGTGGTGGCCGTCCTGTGCGTTCCCTTCATCGACGGCATGCCGCAACCATCAACTGCGGCGATGACCGTCACCGGCAGTCGGCGACGAGCAGGGCAGGACGCTTTCACATCTACGGCTCCAGCAATGCTGCTGATGCGAGATGAACCGCGCCTCCGCCGCAGGCGGGCGCCTCCTATCGCCCTCCTATCCCGGATTCATCGGATTGACCGGTGATCTTGCGGTGAGGAGTGCCCACGACATCACGGGACAGTTCTGCTCTTCGTCCCTCGAACGCCGAGCCGGGCAGTGCTTGAGCTGGTGGATCTCATGGGAGTGGCACCGGCTCTGGCGAAGCCGCCTCGCTTGCTACACCCAGCGGCCGTCCTCGGTGTTCCGAACGAACAACTTGTGTTTCGCGTAGCCGGGCCAGATGGATCCATGGCCGACGAGCCCTCTTTCTTGGCCGGCGCTGAGGGCAAGGCCCCAGCTGGTGACGAACGTCAGGCTTCCACCGCCGTACCCGATGGACAGCACGACAGGACTGCTGGGGTCCAGCGCGATCAGACCGAACACCGGTACGGTGGCGACCAGGAAGACGGCGGCCGCGATCCAACGGCGGACACGCCTTCGACGCGTTGCCGCAAGGCTGTGCACGTTGTAGGTCAGCCTTTCCCCGCACACTGAGCATGTGACAGTGCAGCGACGGGCTGGTTCTCCGTCCGCGGGCCGTTCAACGGCCCAAGTCCGACCGCGGTAGTCCCAGGCGGCCGTGTTGTAGGAAACCGAGCGTCCGATGAAGTTCTGGCGATGGCCCAGCATCGTGTGTTGGTTTCGCTCGATCGCCAGCGCCACGCCGTGACTCCTCCGGTTCGCCCTCCGCCCGAGACAAACCCGCATCCTCGCCACTGCCGCACCCGAGGTCAAGCGCGTCGGCGCCATCGCTTCCGAGGTGCACGGTCCACATCGCAACAAGTACTGCCGACCTAGGTTTTGTCAGGGCGGACAGCGGACGGCGCTGATCGAAGTCGGTGGATCCGACTTCTCGATCCGAAGGCTGCTGGTTCAAGCTTCACTCGCCCCCCAACGCCTACCGCCCCGGTCACGTCATTCTTTTCCCCATGCTTCTCGGTAGTCGGACGCGGGCAGCACCGCCCCAGCGTCACCCATCGGTCCGACATCGGCAGACCCGCGGAGCCAAGGCCAACTTGGTGCTGGTGGTGACCACGAACCCTTTCATCGAACCCGCGAAGGACTTCGCGGCAATGTCAGGGCTGCTCCTCATTGACCGCACGGGGCTGATCGATTGGGCCAGCCGCGGCAAGCACCTCTACGACGTTCTCGGCATTGATCCGCAAGCCCACCGTCCCGCCTGGTGATGGCGCCCGTCTTGTGTGCGTGTCGGTAGGCGTCGCACGACGCCGTCCTCAACAGCGGTCGGCGCTCGTCTGACGCACGCAGACGTTTCTCGTCAGCGTCATGCACGACCCGTGGCATTGCAGCTGGAGTTTTGCGCAGATCATCGTCCGAGATGGCCGACTGCTGCAGGTGCGAGTCCGATCAGGCGTCACGCGCCGTCCCGGGACACGCCCGACCTGAGGCGGCGACAGCTTCCAATCGCACGTCACAACTTGTCCAGGATTCACCGATCAGCGACCGCTTGGCGTGATCATGTCGTTACGCTGTGGAGGAGGAGTGCCCCAGCACCTCACCCGCAGGAGGCGGCACCATGCGCAAACTCCCCGGTCCAGCCTGGGCCTATGTCGGCGCCACGCTCACCTTGGCCGGTTGGCTGATCGCCGTCTCTCTCACCGCCGCCACGGCGGAATTCTCCACGCGCGACTGGACCACGCTCGCGGTGCTGGCCGTCCTGTTCTGGGTCTGCGACTCGGCGCCGGCGCGGCTCGGCGTCGTGCAAAGCGCCAGAGTGTCGCTGGCGTTCGCGGCCAGTCTGGCGTCGGTCGTGCTGTTCGGCCCCGGCGGCGCCGCGCTCCTCGGGCTGTCCGCCCTCGTCACCGGGCAGCGCCTGTTGGCCCCGATCAAGCGGCTCTTCAACGGCGCGCAGTTCGCCATCAGCGGGTACACCGCCGGCGCCGTGTTCGAACTCCTCGGCGGCAGCCCGCTCCAACCCGGCCAGGCCGACTGGGTCGAACAGGTGATCGTCCCGTTCGTCGCCGCGGCCGTCACCTTCGTCGGGGTCAACCTGCTGCTGCTCGCCGGGATCCTGCTGTTGTCCAAGCAGGCGGCGCCGCGCGAGCTGCTGCGCGAAAGCCGGGACCTGGCGGTCAGCTGCCTCGGCTACGGCATGTTCGGCCTGCTCATCGCGGGCCTGTGGCCGCACGTGGGCACGTTCGCGGCGGTGCTGGTGCTGCTGCCGCTGTTCATCGCGCGCTGGGCGCTGGAGCAGACCCACGCCCAGCAGAAGGCCCACGCGGCCAC
>PVNI01000028.1 GCA_003001795.1 Actinomadura viridilutea
ACATCCTGGGCGTGCCGGTGTCGCGTCCCGTCGTGGCCGAGACCACCGCGCTGGGCGCCGCCTATGCCGCGGGACTGGCCGCCGGGTTCTGGCGCGGCACCGACGAGCTCCGCCAGAACTGGAACGAGGACAAGCGCTGGCTGCCCGAGTGGGACGACGAGCGCCGCGCCCGCGGTTACGCCGGCTGGAAGAAGGCCGTGGCCCGCACGCTCGACTGGGTCGAGATCGACTGACGGGCCCGGGCACCGTGACCGACCTTCGATCGGGGAGAGACACGTGACATCCATAGCCCTGGAACCGGGGTACCGCGACGCGGTTCTGGACGGCCTCGGTGAGACCGAGTTCGACATCCTGGTGATCGGCGGAGGCATCGTCGGCGTCGGCACCGCGCTGGACGCCGTCTCGCGGGGTCTGTCGGTCGCGCTGGTCGAGGCCCGCGACTGGGCCGCCGGCACGTCCAGCCGGTCCAGCAAGCTCATCCACGGCGGCCTGCGCTACCTGGAGCAGCGCGATTTCGGGCTGGTGCGCGAGGCGCTGCGCGAACGCGGCCTGCTGCTCAGCCGCCTCGCGCCGCACCTGGTGCGTCCGGTGCGGTTCCTGTACCCGCTGCGCAACCGCATCTGGGAGCGCGCCTACGTCGGCGCGGGGGTGACCCTGTACGACACGATGGGCGGGGCGCGCATCCTGCCCTGGCACAGGCAGCTGTCCCGGCGGGCCGCCCTGCGCGAGGCCCCGGCGCTGCGGCACGACGCGCTGGTCGGGGCCATCCAGTACTACGACGCCCAAGTGGACGACGCCCGTTTCACCATGATGGTCGCCCGCACCGCCGCCCTGTACGGGGCGCGCGTGGCGACCCGCGCCAAGGTGACCGGGTTCCTCCGCGAGGGCGCGCGCGTCACCGGCGCCACCGTCGTCGACCTGGAGAGCGGACGGGAGATCGCCGTCCGGGCCCGACGGATCGTCAACACCACCGGGGTGTGGACGGACGGCACGCATAAGATGACCGGCGCGCGCGCCGCGTTCACCGTGCAGGCGTCCAAGGGCGTGCACATCGTCGTGCCCCGCGACCGCATCCCCATGGACACGGGGCTGATCACCCGCACCGAGAAGAGCGTGCTGTTCGTCATCCCCTGGGGACGGCACTGGATCGTCGGCACGACCGACACGCCCTGGGAGGAGGGGCCGGACGAGCCCGTCGCCGACCGCGCCGACGTCGACTACCTCCTGGAGCAGGCCAACGCCTGGCTGCGCGTCCCGCTGACGCACGACGACATCGAAGGCGTCTACGCGGGGCTGCGGCCGCTGCTGTCGGGCGACACCGACGACACCACCCGGCTGTCGCGCGAGCACACCGTGGCCGAGCCGGTGCCCGGGCTGGTGGTGGTCGCGGGCGGCAAGTTCACCACGTACCGGGTGATGGCCGAGGACGCGGTGGACGCGGCCGTTCGCGGCCTGGAGGACAACGTGCCCGCCTCCGTCACCGCCCGCCTGCCGATCATGGGCGCGGAGGGCTTCGAGGTGCTCTGGAACGACCGCCGCAGGCTCGCCGCCGAGTCCGGGCTGCACGTGGCGCGCGTCGAGCACCTGCTGCGGCGGTACGGGACCTGCGTGCGCGAGGTCGTGGAGCTGATCGCGGACGACCCGTCGCTGGGCGAGCCGATCCCGGGCGCGGCCGACTACCTCAAGGCCGAGGCGGTCTACGCGGTGTCGCACGAAGGCGCGCTGCACTTGGAGGACGTGCTGTCGCGCCGTACCCGCATCTCGATCGAGGAGTGGGACGGCGGCGAGGCGGCGGCGCGTCCCGTCGCCGAGCTGATCGCGCCGTTGCTCGGGTGGAGCGACGACGACGTGGCGGAGGAGGTGGAGCGCTACGTGCGGCAGATCCGGGCGGAACGCGGCAGCGCGGCGCTCTCCGAGTCGGGAAGCCGCCCGTCCCGCCGGTCGTCGGTGTCGGCCGCCTGACCGGTGCCCGAGGACGCGTCCCCGATCGGCGCCGCATCGGGGACGCCGCGAGTCGTCGGCCCGGCGCTCCGGGCCGACGACTCAGGCGCTGAACGGCTCGCCGTAGCGCTCGTCGAACACGATCTCCTCGACCGGGCGGCGCGACAGCTTCTTGGGGAAGCCGCGTTCCGGGTAGCCGACGGCGATGTGCGCGGCGGTGATGACGCCGTCCGGGATGCCCAGCAGCTCCTTCACCTGGGGCTCGCTGTGGCACAGCAGCGTGGTCATGGCGCTGGCCACGCCCTGGGCGCGCAGCGCGAGGCAGAAGTTCTGCGCGGTCGGGTAGATCGAGCCTCCGCCCACGACGCTGAGCCGGCCGAGGTCGGTGTCGGTGGGGTGCAGCCCGTCCAGCTCGGCGCACAGCACGACGATGGCCGGGACCTCGTGCAGGTGCTCGGCGAAGTGGTCGGCGTCGGCGACGGTCTTGGGCAGCGCCCCCACCGCGATGTCCCCGGCCCCGATGCCGTCCAGGTACGCCTTCCACGGGCCGAGGTACCACTCCTGGAGCCGCCGCTTGCGGTCCTTGTCGCGGACGACGACCCAGCGCACCGGCTGGCGGTTGCCGCCCTGCGGCGCGAACCGGGCCGCCTCGAACGCGGTCAGCAGCACCTCGTCCGGCACGGGGTCGGGCCGGAAGTACCGGCAGGTCCCCGTGGTCTTCATGGCCTCGATGACGTCCATGTCATCCTCCGGTGGCGCGTGGCAAGGGCGGGGTCGTGTTCGGGAGGCGGCGCGAACGTCAGGGCTTGCGGCCCACCGCGCCGTACATCCACACCAGGTCGAGGTCGGCGGTCACCGGGCCGTCGGGCCGCCACAGCGACGTCTGGACGATGCCGGGCTCCAAGATCTCGAAGTCGCCGAACATGGCCTCGATCTCGGCCTTGCGGCGGGGCACGGCCGGGGCCTTGGCCTGGGTGTAGGTCTGGGCCACCCCGTGGACGTGGTCCGGCCGCAGGTCCTGGGTGGGATGCGAGATGACCAGGTGGCTGCCGGGGGCCATGGCGGCGCGAAGCGGACCCACGATCTCCTCGGGGTCCTTGTCGGGCACGAACTGCAGCACCGACACCAGCATCGTCGCCATCGGCTGGTCGAAGTCGATGAGGGCGCGCACGTCGGGATGCGCCAGGATCGCCTCGGGGTCCCGCACGTCCGCCTGCACCACCCGCGTCTCGCCCTCGCTGTGCGACGCCAGGAGCGCGCGGGCGTGCACGAGCACGATCGGGTCGTTGTCGACGTACACCACGCGCGTCTCGGGCGCGATCTCCTGCGCCACTTGGTGGACGTTGCGCTGGGTGGGCAGCCCGGCGCCGAGGTCGAGGAACTGGCGGATGCCGGCGTTCACCAGGAACCGGACGGCGCGTTGGAGGAAGGCGCGGTTCTCTCGGGCGAGCAGGCGCAGTTCCGGGGCGATCGCCAGGGATTTCTCGGCGGCCTCCCGGTCGGCGGCGTAGTTGTCCTTTCCGCCGAGGTAGTAGTCGTACATCCGCGCCGGATGGGCGATATGGGTTTCCAGTTCGGCCGGTGTCGGCTGATCACCCATCCCATGCCCTTCTCTGCGCCGCGTCGTCGCGGTTGTCTGCGGACGAGAAGATCATATGACCGATTCCGGCCGTGAGGCGGGGAAACGTTGCCTTGCGCAGATGACGCTTCGTCCGACGCCCGCTTCGTCCGGCGCCCGATTCGTCCGGCGCCGACGAGGCGGCCTCGCGCCGCGCGCCTCGCCCAGGCCCGGGCCGCGGGGCGGGGACGCGCGGTGCGAAGGCGCGGTCAGCGCAGCGTCACGGTGAAGCGTTTCGCGGTTCCGTAATTGCCGGCCGCGTCGATCGACCGGTACTCGATGGTGTGCCTGCCGCGCGGCAGCTTCCCATAGACCAGGTGGTCGATGACGGTGCCGTCAGGAGTGAACAGGAACGGCGCATTCGAGTCGGTCGGCCAGCCGTAATAGTGGTACCAGCCGTCTCCGTCGACGCGGAATTCGCTCACGACGTATCCGTTCTGATCGTCCTTAGGGGTGAGTCGAAGCGTGAATCGTTCGTCGAACGTGTAGTGCTCGCCTTTTTGTTCGGCGGGTCGGGAGACCTCGTAGGAGGTGACGGGCGGCGTGGCGTCGACGGTCCACGTGCGCGTCGTGTTCCCGGCGGTGGCGGTGACCCGGTGGGTGCCGGGACGCAGACGGAACCGCTTGAGGTCCAGGTCGCGGTCGGCCTGGACGGGGCGGCCGTCGATCGTCCAGTGGACGCGCACCGGACGCGTCGCCGGGTGCGTGGTCTCGGCGTAGATGACGCTGCGCGCGCCGACCGGAACGTTCGTCGGGGTGGTGTCGGTGAGGCCGTCGGGCGTGGCGTCGGGCGGCGTGGTGAGCGCGGTGTCGACCGTCCAGGTGCGGGTGCGCGTCAGCGAGTCCCGCACCTGCGGGTCGCGGATGAAGGGCGTGGGGTCGGAGACCGTCACCGTCACCGCGTGCCTGCCGGGACGCAGGCGCAGGCGGCGCAGGTCGAGGTCGTGGCCGCCGCGCTGGACCGTCCGGCCGTCCACCGTCCACGTCACCGACAGCGCGTGGCCGACGGGGTGCATCGTCTCCACCCACAGGACGCGGTCGGCGCCCACGGGGCGGTCGGCGGGCGCGGCGTCCTGCAGCAGGCTGACCTTCTGCGAGATGGCCTGCGTCATCCGCTCGCGGCCCACCTGGTCGAAGTAGTAGCCGAGCGACTTCATGATCGAATGCCGGCTGGGGCGCCATACGCCCGTGCTGTGGTACAGCCCGCCCTCGTACCGGCCGATCCTGCCGCCCGCCTCGCTGCGCTCGCCGAGCCAGCGCCACCACTTGGCGCGCCGCTCGCGCATCTGCCGCTCGGTGAGCAGCGTGTGGTGCACGGAGTCGGGCTCCCCGCCGGTGTAGCGGCCGCCCGGCTCGCCCCGCTGGTAGTAGTCGTACTCGTCCTGCAGCCCGCCCAGCGAGTGCCCGAGCTCGTGCGGGCTGATCAGGGCCGACATGGCGTTGCCGCCGGACGCGGTGGCGTACGCGCCGCCCGCCCCGCCGTAGGTGCGGCTGTTGCCCAGCGCCAGGATCTGCCGGTTGGACGGCGTCGTCCCCGCGACCATGTCCGCGTAGCGGGCGGCCGCCGCCTGGTCGAGGGTGAGCAGCCGCTGCGGACCCTGCGCCTGGCACCCGCCCCAGAACGCCATCTTCAGCGGCGTGTTCCTGCGCGGGGACGTCAGGTCCGGGTCGCAGCTCACCCCGGACTCGCCGGAGGCGATCTCCACTCGGTAGACGTTGACGTAGCTGCGGTAAGACTTGAACGGCTCGATGCTCCACAGCACGTTGAGGTGCTTGTCGACGTCGGCGCGGAACGTCGGCATGTCGGCCTCGGTGTAGCCGTCGCCGAGGACGACCAGGTTGAACCGTTCGTCGGGATCACCGGTGACCTGCACGGGGACGACGGTCGCGTCCCCCGGTGCGACGTCCGCCGCCGCGCCCCGCACGGGCAGGGCGGCGGACGTCAGGACGATCGATGACAGGACGAGCGCACGGAGGGGTGTGTTTCGCACGCGACGACACTGTCATCCGATCACTCGCGTCGGCAGGCCCATCTTTTCGGCGGACGGGCCCGCGTCAGGAGCCCGCGACGGCGGACGCGTCGGGGTGTTCCACGTCGCGGCTGCTGAGCAGGAACCGCACCAGCGAGGTCAGCACCTGCTTGGCCGACTCGCGGCTGCGCGCGTCGCACAGGACCACCGGGATGTGCGGCGACAGGTCCAGCGCGTCGCGGATCTCCTCGACGGTGTAGTCGTAGCCGTCGTCGAACCGGTTGACGCCGATGATGAACGGCAGTCCGCGGTGCTCGAAGTAGTCGACCGCCGGGAAGCTGTCGGCCAGCCTCCGGGTGTCGGCCAGCACGACCGCCCCGAGCGCCCCGTGGGACAGCTCGTCCCACATGAACCAGAACCGGTCCTGCCCGGGCGTGCCGAACAGGTAGAGGATCAGGCCGTCGCGGATGGTGATGCGGCCGAAGTCCATGGCGACCGTGGTGGTCGTCTTGCGGTCCACCCCGCTGGTGTCGTCGACGCCGACGCTGCGTTCGGTGAGCAGCTCCTCGGTCTGCAACGGCCGGATCTCGCTGACGGCGCCGACGAACGTGGTCTTGCCGACCCCGAACCCTCCGGCGATGAGGATCTTGACCGCGAGCGGCATGTCGGCGGCGGCGTCTGCTCTGGGGGAGGACCCCCAGGCCCCCCGGGCGTCGCCCGTAGAACTGTTAGAGCGCCTCGAGTCCATGGAGTACTTCCCTGAGCAGTTCCTCTGTGACGGTCTGGTGCTCCTGCTGGGGGCGCCGGACCACGATGAAGCGATGGCTGAGCAGGTCGCCGAGCAGCACCCGCACGACCACCAGCGGCAGCCCGAGCTGGGCGGAGATCTCGGCGACGGAGCGGGGCCGCACGCACAGCTCCAGGATGGACATGTGCTCCGGGCCCAGCCCCGGCGTGGCGTAAGCGGGCGTGGAGACGGTCGCGATGATCGCGATCATCTCGAAGTCCTCGCCCTGGGTGGCGGGCCGCGCTCGCCCGCGCGTCAGCGCATAGGCCCGCACCAGCGGGCCCGCCTCCTCGTCGAGCCACTCCGTACGTTCGTGATCGTCCCGGCCGATCATCGTCCGTCACGACTCCTCACCGGGGCCCGCGGTCTCTGCTCGTCCGCGCCTGGTGCCCCGCTGGATCGCCGACATCATGGCACGGGCCTCCTCGGGAGACCGCTCCGGGCGGACGCGCTCCTGGGCCGCGGGCGGCTCCGGAAGCTGCTGCTCCCCGCGCAGCTGCGGCGCGAGGCTCGCCTGCCGGACCCGCTTGGGCAGCGCCGGCCTGCCGCCCTTGGCGCGCCGCCGCGGCTGCGACTCGGACTGCTCGTCGGCCCGCGTCTCGGGGCGCCGCTGCGGCTCCTGCCGCGGGGGCTCGGGCGGAGGCGCGGACGGCGTCCCCACGCGAGGCAGCGGGCCGGTCAGCGGGTCGGTCAGCGGGTCCGAGTACGACGGCGCCGAGGAGGCCGCCGGAGCCGACGGGGCCGACGAAGGCGGCTCCGCCGGTGCGGACGGGGCGGGGCGCGCGTGCCGCGGTCCCTGCCCGGGGCCGGAACCCTCCCGCGGCGGCTGCGCCTCTCCGCGCATCGGCGGCACCGACGCTCCGGCCGGCAGCCCGGCGGGCGGGGCGCCGTCGAGGTCGCCGGACGAGCCCGCGGTGAGCGCCGCCCGGTCCTGGTGGCCGCGCACCACGCCCGAGGTGACCAGGGCGTCCTCCGCGCGGCGGGTCAGCGCGAGCGGCGCGTCGCCGGCCGGGGCGGCGTCCTGGCCCTCGTGCACGACGATCTCCTCGGGCAGCAGCACGATCGCGGTCATCCCGCCGAAGGGCGAGGTGCGCAGCGTCACCTTGATGCCGTGCCGCTGCGCCAGCCGTCCGACGACGAACAGGCCGAGCTGGGCGCTGTCGGACAGGTCGAACTCCGGCGGGTTGGCCAGCCGCGCGTTGGCCTCGGCCAGCGCCTTGGGCTCCATGCTCAGCCCGCGGTCCTCGATCTCCAGCGAGAACCCGTGCGCCACCGCCTGCCCGGTCACGCTGACCGTGGTGTGCGGCGGGGAGAACATCGTCGCGTTCTCGATCAGCTCCGCCAGCAGGTGGATGAGGTCGGCGACGGCCGCGCCGGCGACCGAGGCGCGCGGCATCGGCGCCACCTGGACCCGGGTGTAGTCCTCCACCTCCGACGCCGCGGCGCGGGCGATGTCGATCACCGAGACGGGGTTGCGCCACCCGCGGCCCGGCGCCTGCCCGGACAGAATGATCAGACCTTCCGCGTGCCGGCGCATGCGGGTGGCCAGGTGGTCGACCCGGAACAGGTCCTCCAGGTCGTCGGGGTCGGAGATGCGGCGCTCCATCGCGTCCAGCAGCTTCAGCTGCCGGTGCAGCAGGCTCTGGCTGCGGCGCGCCAGGTTGACGAACACCTCGCTGATGCCCTGGCGCAGCGCGGCCTCCTCGACCGCGCCCTGGATCGCGGTGCGCCGCGCGGCGTTGAACGCCCGGCCCACCTGGTCGATCTCGGGGGTGCCGAACGACAGCGGCGGCGCCTCGGCGGCCACGTCGACCTTCTCACCGCGGCGCAGCCGGGCGATCACGCCGGGCAGCCGCTCGTCGGCCAGCTCCTGCGCCGCGCGCCGCAGCCGCGCCAGGTCGCCCAGCACCGACCGGGCCACCCAGATCGCCAGCAGCACCGAGGCGACCACCGCGATGAGGCCGAGCGCGCCGGCCAGCGTCACCCGCAGCAGGATCGCGTCGGCGATCGGCTCGGCGCGCCGCTCGGCCTCGGCGGTCATGGTCAGCTCCAGCCCGCGCAGGCGGGTCAGGTTGGAGTTGGCGGTGATCTTCCACAGCACCGGGGCGTCGGGGTCGCCCCGCATGGCGCGGGTCGAGTCGACGTACTGGTCTTCCAGCCGCCGCAGACGGGCGTACTCGGGCGTCGCGGTGATGCGCTGGTAGTAGGCGCGCTCGGACGGCCGCAGCTCCCGCGCGGCCATGTCGTACATCGTCCGCTGCGCACCGACCAGCTTGACGAACTGGGCGTGCTCGGCCCGGGTCATCCGGCCCGCGGCCAGCGCGCCCGCCAGGAGGGCGTCCTCCTGCGCCAGCATCTCGTGTGCGCGGGACAGGGCCACCTGGTTCCGGGCGTCGAGGGCGACGTCCGGGTTGTCCAGCGTGGACAGCGAGGCGCGCAGCGTCGCGATGCGTTCGAGGATCTCGGTGTAGTCGGCGAACGCGCGGGCGCGGTCGAAGCGCAGATTGTCGATGGCGCCGCGACGGGCGGGCAGCCCGTTCAGGCCGTTGATGATTTCTTGGGCCAGGCGGCGCGCCGACGCGGGGGCGTCGGCCTGAGCGTCTTTGTCGCCTGCCAGCCGGCGGAACACCTCGGCCTGCCGGTCGGTGATGAGGCGCACGCCTTCCATGGCGGCACGGTCGGCGGGGGAGCGGCTGCCGAGGAACACCAAGGTGGCCCGGCGTTCGGCCTGCAGCGCGCTGCCGAGGGCGCCCGAGGGGTACTCGAAGTGCTCCTGGACGTTCTCGATCTTGCGGAGGTTCAGGCCCTCGCCAAGCGTGACGCTGGCAGCGAAGGTCCACAGTGCGCCCAGCGAGACCAACGAGACCAGCACCAGCAGGACGACCTTGAAACGGACCGTCCGAAAACGTCCGGCCCCTGGTCTGCGCCGCCGGTGGCCGGTGGACGACGGTTCCGCTCGACGGTCGGATTCACGCACAACGAAGCTCTCGGTTAGGGGACGGCCACTGATCGCAGCAGAGGGTACTACCGCGACACGTGATTTGGGGGCAGAAGTGACGTGAACTATGAATCCGCCGAAAAGCACCCTACGCCGGTGTCGCGGACCCCTACAATCAGCCGATCGTGATCGATGTCAGCCCGCCCCAGGGTCCCCAGGCCAGGCGTCAGACACCCCCCGTGTCCGCGCTCCACCCTCGTGACCAGGCCGGACGTCCGGCGTCGCGGTGGCGACGGGCGCGGGCCAGACGGACTCTCCGGCGGCTGGCGGCCGCCGCCACGGCGGCCGTGATGACCGCCGCCGCCGCGGGCGCGTGCAGCGACTCCTCGGACGGCGACCAGGCCGGCGGGGTGCCGCAGCTGAAGGTGCAGCAGGCCGTCGGCGCCACCGAAGGCAGGCTCAACCTCGTGGTGTGGGCCGGGTACGCGGAGAACGGCTCCAGCGACCCGAAGGTCGACTGGGTCAACCCCTTCACCCGGGCCACCGGCTGCAAGGTCTACGCCAAGGTGGCCGACACCTCCGACGCGATGGTCGCGCTGATGAAGACCGGCCAGTACGACGGGGTGTCGGCGTCGGGCGACGCCAGCCTGCGGCTCATCTACGGCGGCGACGTCGCGCCGGTCAACACCGGGCTGCTCACCAACTGGGACGACATCGCTCCTTACCTGAAGAACCAGCCGTACAACTCGGTCAACGGGCAGATGTACGGGGTGCCGCACGGCTACGGCGCCAACGTGCTGATGTACCGCACCGACAAGTTCGCGCAGCCGCCCACGTCCTGGGGCGTGGTCTGGGAGGACAACTCCCCGGCGGGGACGAACCTCACGGCCTACGACTCGCCCATCTACATCGCCGACGCCGCGCTGTACCTCAAGGCCAAGCGGCCCGACTTGAAGATCACCGACCCGTACGAGCTCAACGAGGAGCAGTTCAACGCGGCGGTCGCGCTGCTGCGCAAGCAGCGCACCAAGGTCAGCAACTACTGGCACAACTACCTGGACCTGGTCCAGTCGTTCCGGGTCGGCGACACCCACGCGGGCACCGCCTGGCAGGTGATCGCCAACCTCGCCCGCGACCAGAAGGTGCCGGTCGCCACCACCATCCCCGTCGAGGGCTCCACCGGCTGGTCGGACACCTGGATGATCTCATCCCGGGCGCAGCATCCGAACTGCATGTACCGGTGGATGAACTGGATCACCACGCCGAAGGTGCAGGCGCAGGTCGCCCAGTGGTTCGGGCAGGCGCCGGCCAACCCCAAGGCGTGCCAGTACACCGGCAGGGAGTTCTGCAACGAGTACCGCGTCGGCGACGCGGACTTCTACCGGAAGATCGCGTTCTGGAAGACCCCGGTCGCCAACTGCGGCGAGGGCCGTACGTGCGTCGACTATACGCGCTGGGCCCAGGCCTGGACCGAGATCAAGGGATAGCGGTCATCCGAAACCCCTGACTTTCTGTCACCAACCCCGTCCCCGACATCGAAGGAGATGTTTCGGCCGTGAAGTTCAGCTATGCGATGCTGCCCGACTACCCGCTGAAGGAGTCCCTCGCCTCCATCAAGCTCGCCGACGAGCTCGGCTTCTACGCCTGTTACGCGGCCGACGAACCCTGGCACAAGGACCTGTGGCTGCTGTTCGCGGCGGCCGCCGCCGAGACCTCGCAGATCCGGCTCGGCCCGTCGGTGTCGGCGGTCACCCTGCGCGAGCCCACCCTCATCGCCCAGGCCGCCGCGACCCTGGACGAGCTGACCGGCGGCCGCGCCGAGGTCGTCCTGGGCAGCGGCAACTTCGGCGTGCTCGCCCAGTACAAGATCGACTGGAAGAAGACCAAGCCGCTCACCCGCGTCAAGGAGGCCGTGCAGGTCGTCCGCACCCTGCTGGACGAGGGCACGATCACCCGCGAGGGCGAGTTCTACTCCTACGAGGGCCTGTTCACCTTCGCCCGCCCCGTGCAGGAGCACCTGCCGGTGAAGATCGGCGCGATGCGCGGGCCCAAGTCGTTCGAGGCGGCCGGCGAGCTGTCCGACGGCGTGCACCACGCGCTCAGCTACTCGCGCGAGGCCTACGAGTACCTGGTCGAGCACTTCCGGATCGGCGCCGAGCGGGCGGGCAAGGACTACTCGTCCCTGGACATCGGCGCCTGGGTGGTGTTCGCGGTCGGCGACGACTCCGAGGCCGCCAAGCAGGCCGCGCGCAGCATGGTCGGCCTGTACGCCTCGGCCATGCCCGCCGAGCAGCTCCAGCGCAACGGCGTCGACCCCGCCGACATGGCCCCGATCATCGAGGCGATCGGCGCGGGCGACCTGGCCAAGGGCATCGAGCTGACCACCCCGGAGATCACCGAGAAGCTGTCCATCGCGGGCACCCCGGAAGAGGTGGTGGAGAAGATCAAGCGGGACATCGAGCCCACCGGTGTCAACCACATGATCTGCGCCATCACCGACTCGTCGCTGGTCAAGTCGTTCACCGGCCGCGAGATCGAGGGCATCGGCGACGTCGACACCCAGCTGCGCCTGATCCACGACAAGGTCATGCCCGCGTTCAAGTGACGCGATGACGACGGGCCGGGGCGTCCCTCGCAACGGGCGCCCCGGCCTTCGCGTGTCTAGCAGTGTCCTCCCTGCACCGACACGAGGACGGTCGCGGCGAGCCCGTGACGAGTCCGCCTCGGCTTCACGTCGCTGCTGTCGACAACGCGGTGCCCGCGCGCGTGGCACGACTCCCGGCATCGGTGTCTCCACCGTCCGAGTAACCGCCCACATCATTCGGCCGGGCTCGCGGCCTGCGACTATGCGGGACGAGACGGCCGATCGGTACGGCCGCACAGGGAGCCGAACGCCCGGCCAGACAGTGGCACCGTGGCCTGCACCCATCGCGAACCGCCGGGGGAAGCCTGCCCCCTCGCCGTCCCGGCCTCGGTATCCGCCCGTGGACACCGGTACAGGAGCCTCTTCACTGCTGCAGGCCGCCTCTGCCCCTACGCCGTCGCGCTCATCCGCATGCTCCGTCCGGAGCGGTCGGCTCGCAGCGACGTACGACAGTGCGGTGTCCGCACCGGGCCATTGGAGGGGCAGCTCGAATTCGCCCGGCGCTGCAAGCTCTGGCGGGCGCGAACCTCTGCCGTTGGCGTTGACCTGCGGGATGGTGCCATCAGAGATCATCACCCCGAGCTGTCGGTCTGTCTCACTGGGCTCGATTCGCCACAAAAATCCCGGTCGTACGTGCTACAGAGCATTGACGTGACTAAAGATCTACGTCAAAGATGAGTGT
Source organism: Actinomadura viridilutea (assembly GCA_003001795.1). Taxonomy (GTDB): domain Bacteria; phylum Actinomycetota; class Actinomycetes; order Streptosporangiales; family Streptosporangiaceae; genus Spirillospora; species Spirillospora viridilutea. Next base: position 12,581 of record PVNI01000028.1, read on the forward strand.
GACCGAGAGCACACTCGATTGCCTGGAGGCGCCGACATGCCCCTCACCGCGGCGGCGGCCGAACCGGAGACCGACCACGACCCCGCGGAGGCATCGCGGGGCCTTCGCGACGCCCGGGCCGGCGTGCGCCGGCGCCCGACCCTGACGATCGACGCGGGACCGCCCGGATCGCGCCGCGCGTCGACGAGCACGGCGTCCCGATCCCGGGCTCCGGACCTGCGGGCACCGGCTCGCTCCTCCACGGCGCCCAGGAGCCCCTCGAGCAGCAGCGTGTTCTCGCCGACCAACCCATAGACGCGGTAAAAGCCGCCGTCCTGGGGCTTGTGACCTTCGCCCTTCACGGCATCGACTGGGAGAACGAGGTGCGTATCGCTCTGGAGGCACGCTCGCTCTGGACGGACGCGCGTCGCCCATCCCCGCCGCGCCGACAGGGAGGGAGGCCACCCGCCGCTTCGCCGGCCCCCGGGACCTGGGAGACCGAGATCTTCGGCCGGTCGCCGTCTCGGCGGAACCGGACCGTCCGGCGGCCCCGCGCCGCCGGAGCCGACGGTGCGCCGCACGGCTGCGGGACCGACCGCACCACCGCCCTCGACCGGAAGCGGGTGTGAATCCATGGCCACGAGCGCCGACGACACCGAACGGACGCTCCCGCGCCGGCGGCGCGTCGGCGCGTCCGCCGGTCCACGCGTCGCACCGGACGGCCGGCCGCCGGACGGCGACGGACGGGCCGCGCGACGGGGCACCCCACCGCCGGCCGAGGACGGCACGCCGCACATGCGGCCGCTGATGCGCGCCGATGACAGGCCCGGCGAGACCGCCCGTCGGGCCGCGCCGCCCCGCTCCGGCATCACCGGCCGCCCGTTCGCCTACGAGCACGTCCCCCTCCACTGACCGAGCGGACGCTGGAGCCGACCATGCCCGAGCCCTTGCTTCACCCCAACGCCGGCCCCGCCTCGTTCAACGCCTGCCGCTATCTGGTCGACCGCCAGGTCGAACTCGGCCACGGCGACCGGATCGCGGTCGCCGGACCGGGCGGCACCCTCACCTACGCCGAGCTCGCCGCGCTCGTGGAACGCGCCGCGGCCGGGCTGCGCGCCGCCGGGATCCGCCCCGAAGAGCGGCTGATGCTGTTCGCCGCCGACGGCCCCGAACTGCTGGTCGCGCTGCTGGCCGGGATGCGGATCGGCGCGGTCCCCGTGCCGGTGTCCACCATGTACAACGGGACCGAGCTGGCCGCCCTGCTGCGCGACTCGCGCGCCCGCACGCTGCTGGTGTCACCGCAGTTCACCGACGCCGCGGCCGAGGCGCTGCGCGCGGCCCCGGAGGTGACGTCCGCGGTGCTGGCGGGCGGCGCGCAGCTCGACGTCCCGCCGGGCGTGCGCCCCATCTCCTGGGACGAGCTGCTCGCCGACGGCGAAGGCCACGACACCGCGCCGTACGACACCTGGGACGAGTCCCCGGCGTTCTGGCTCTACACGTCCGGCACCACGGGCACGCCGAAGGCCGCCATGCACCGGCACGGAAGCGTGCGGCACGTCGCCGAGACCTATGCCGCGCACGTGCTGGGGATCACCCGCGACGACCGCTGCTTCTCCGTCGCCAAGCTCTTCTTCGCCTACGGGCTGGGCAACGCGTGCTTCTTCCCGTTGTCGGTGGGGGCCGCCACCGTCCTCGACCCGGCCCGCCCCACCCCGGCCTCCGTGGCGCAACAGGTGCGCGAACACGAACCCACGCTGTTCTTCGCGGTGCCTACGTTCTACGCGGCCCTGCTCGCCGCAGACCTGCCGCCCGACACGTTCTCCTCGGTGCGGCTGGCGGTGTCGGCGGGGGAGGCGCTTCCCGCCGAGCTGTACCGGCGGTTCACCGAACGGTTCGGCGTGGAGGTCATCGACGGCATCGGCTCCACCGAGGCCCTGCACATCTTCCTGTCCAACCGGCCCGGGCGGGTGCGTCCCGGCACGTCCGGGACGCCCGTGCCCGGCTACGACGTGCGCGTGGTCGACGAGCACGGCGACGACGTGCCGCCCGGCGTGCCCGGCGACCTGCTGGTGCGCGGGGCCTCGATCACCACCGGCTACTGGTGCCGCACCGACACCACCCGCCGTGCCTTCCATGGCGAGTGGCTGCGCACCGGCGACAAGTACGTGGTGGACGACGACGGCTACCACACCTGCCTCGGCCGCTCCGACGACATGATCAAGGCGGGCGGGATCTGGGTGTCGCCCACCGAGGTCGAGCAGGTCCTCGTCGCGCACCCGTCGGTGGTCGAGGCCGTGGTCGTGGGCGTGCCGGACGAGAACGGCCTGGACAAGCCGGTGGCCTGCGTCGTCGCGGCGCCCGGCGCCGCCGTGAGTCCCGACGAGCTCATCGCCCTGTGCCGGGAGCGGCTGGCCGCGTTCAAACGCCCCCGGCACGTCCTGTTCGTCGACGCCATCCCGAAGACCGCCACCGGGAAGCTGCGGCGCTTCGCCGTCCGCGAGACCGTCCGCGAACGCCTCGCCGAGCCCGCCGCCGCGGCGTCCTCACGCGCGTCCTCGGACAGGCCGGTGACCGCCGACAATGACATCGTCGCCACGTGACGAGGAGCCCCCGTAAAGGAGGACGAATGCTGGACGGCCGACTGCTCGTCGACGCGCACGTGCACATCGCGCGGCTGCCCACGGTGCGCCCTGCGTGGCGGCAATGGGCCGAGCAGTTCGGCCGTTCCCATGCCTGGCAGGACCTTTTCGACGACGAAGGCGCGCCCATCCCCGAACGGGTCGACGCGCATTTCGAGGCCGAGGGCGTGGACGCGGCGCTGCTGCTCACCGAGTACAGCCCGAAGGCGACCGGCATCCAGCCGATCGAGGACGTGCTGCCGCTGGTGAAGCACAATCCGCGCCGCTTCCGCGTCGTCGCCAACGTCAACCCGCACCTGCACTACCCGATCGACGCGGAGCTGTCCCGGCAGCTCGACCTCGGCGCGATCGCCCTGAAGCTGCACCCCGTGCACGGCGGATTCAGTCCGTCGGACAACGCCCTCTACCCGGCGTACGCGCTGTGCCGCGAGGCGGGCGTCCCCGTCATCGTCCACTGCGGGACGAGCACGTTCCCCGGCGCGTCCAACAAGTTCGCCGACCCGATCCTGCTGGACGACGTCCTGCGCGACTTCCCCGACCTGACCATCGTCCTCGCGCACGGCGGCCGCGGCTGGTGGTACGACGCGGCCGCGTTCCTGGCCCTGTCCCGCGACAACGTCTGGATCGAGCTGTCCGGCCTGCCGCCGCGCAGGATCCCCGAGTACTACGCCCGCCACGACCTGTCCCGCCTGGCGCGCAAGTTCGTCTTCGGCACCGACTGGCCCGGCATGCCCGGCGTCGCCCACAACGCCCGCGCCGTCGCCGCCCTCGGCTTCGACGACGACACCATCTCCCTCATCCACGGCCGCAACGCCGTCACCGTCTACCCCGCCCTCCGCGATTTGCTGGACTGACCGACCCGCGAGAGACGCAGCGCTCCCGAACTCAGTGCCGTGTTCGAATGCGGCGAGTGCGTCCGGTCGCGGGTCCGCTGGGGCCGTGAGGAAGTGCGTATGCGGTCGCGGTGCGTGTCGCGACGCTCTTGTGGCGCAACCGGATGCGGGCGGATTGCGTCCTATTGCTGCACGTTCATGCAGATGACCGGCGTGAGCCGAATGAATGGAGACGTTCATGGCGGGGTCGAAGTCGAGTGCGAAGACGCAGGAACAGGGCGGCCGGCGGCTCTCGCGGGGCGGCGCCATCGCGCTGGCCGTCGTGCTGGCCGTGGTCGGGCTGCCGCTGGTGAAGGGGCTGCTCGGCAGCTTCGAGCGGACCGGCGGCGGCGAGGTCGCCGTGGTCCGCAACGGCGGGTTCTTCGACGACAACAAGATCCGCCAGGTCGTGGATCCCGCGTCCAGCCGGACCTGGACCGGCTGGTGGTCGAAGATCCACCGGTACCCGGCGCAGCAGCGCTTCTACACCATCACCTCCAAGGCCAGTGACGCCGAGCGGGGCAACGTCGACGTCGTCACCGTCCCCAGCAGCGACGGCGTCAACATGGGCATCGAGGGCGTGCTGTACTTCACGCTGAACCTCGACCACGACGCGCTGCGCAAGTTCGACGACAAGTTCGGCACCCGCAAGTTCCGCGGCCCCGACGGCAAGAGCTACTTCGCCTGGGAGGGCGACGAGGGGTGGTCGGCGTTCCTGCACCAGATCGTCCGACCCGTGATCGAGAACGACCTGCGCACCCAGATCAACAGCTTCCGCTGCGCGGAGCTGGTCTCCTCCTGCGCGCTGGTCCAGAACACGGGGACGACGGCCGGGACGCGGCAGAAGACGGGCGTGCTGCAGGCGCAGAGCAACAACGCCAACATCGCCAAGGTGCAGAACGCCATCAACACCAGCCTGGCCACCGACCTGGAGAACACCCTCGGCGGCAAGTTCCTGACCAACCTGCACTTCAACCTGGTCCGGGTCACGCTGCCCGCCCGCGTGCAGGACGCCGTCGACCGCGCCCAGGCGGCGTTCGCGCAGGTCAGCGAGGCGCAGGCCAAGGTGGCGTCGGCGCGCGCCGAGGCCCAGGCCAACAAGGCCCGGCAGGACGGCTACAACAAGTGCCCGACCTGCGCGAGGATCGAGGAGCTCAAGGCGCTGCCGCAGGGCATCACGGTGTACGCGCCGGGCAACCCCAACGGCGCCCTGTTCGGGTCGCGCCGCTGATCGAGTCACCGGGAGGCGACCGTGCGGTTGCTGCTGATTCTGGCCGCGCTCGCGCTGTTCGCGGTCATCGGGTGGCTGCTCTGGTACGGCGTGACCGGCGGACGGTCCCGGACCGCTGCGCCCGCGCGGTGGGAGACCCACACCGAGTCGGGCGGCGGCGTCACCGTCGTCGTCGTGCGCCGGGTCTCCGGCTCCGGTGACCGGATCACCGAGCTGGGGCGTCAGGTCGTCGCGGAGATCCCCGACGGCGTCCCGGATTGGGAGGCCCGGTACCACGAGGCCATGGCGCAGGCGCGGTCCCGGGTGGCCGCGTTGGAGATCGAGTCGCAGTGACCGGGGCGGGGGACGCGCCCCTCGCGAGCGACGCGTTCGATCGTCCGGCCCCGGCCGTCTTCCAGGAGTGACGGCCGGGGCCGGACGCGTTCGTCAGATTCCACCGTTGCCGGTGCCGCCGGGCGGTCCGGACAATGCCGTCGATCTTCAAGGAGGGGGCGGTATGCGAGCGGCGTGGGTGCCGGCGGTGATCGTCGCGGCGGTGACGTGGGTCGGGGGCGTCCCCGCGCACGGCGCGACGGCGACGGTCGAGGAGCAGCGGCTCGACAGGCCCGTTCCGCGGGAGATCCTGCGGTTGAGCGGGTTCGACGAGGTCACGGCCCGATTCGCCGACGCCCTGCGCGGCGTCCGCTCCCGCGACGCCGCGGAGCGGGTCGTCGCCCGGCACGGGGAGCGGCTGTGGCGCCGCGCGGTCGACCGGGCGCAGGGGCGCGGCCCCGCCGACGGCCTCAGCCGCGAGGACGACCGGCCGCTGTACTGGGCGCGGCTCGGCATGACGCGGGCGCTGCGCGAGTGGCGGCCGCCCTTCCCGCTCTCGGACGCGGCGAGGAACCGGCTGATCGAACGGCTCGAGGTCGCCTCCCGGGGCGAGGACTCGATCCGCTTCCCGGCGGGCGTGCGGAAGATCCTCGTGACGGGGTTCGACCCCTTCACGCTCGACCGGGACGTGCGCATCGGCAATCCGTCGGGGGCCTCCGCGCTCGCGCTGGACGGCACGTGGATCACGACCGCGGCCGGGCCCGCGCGGATCGAGGCGGCGGTGTTCCCGGTGCGGTGGCGGGACTTCACCGACGGCACCCTCGAGCGGACGCTGCGGCCGCACCTGCCGCACGTCGACATGTTCACCACCGTCAGCCAGGGGCGGGTCGGACGCTTCGACGTCGAGCGCTACAACGGCGCGTGGCGCGGCGGGGCGTTGGACAACGAGAACGTGTCCAGGCTGGAGACCATCCCCGTCCACGGCCCGCAGCCGCAGTGGACCGTCACGACGCTGCCGTACAAGGACATCGTCGCCGCGCCGACGGGACGCTTCCCCGTCTACGACAACACGCAGGTGACGGAGATCCCGGCCGGCGGCACCGAACCGGTCGTCCGGCCGGACGGCCCCACCGAGGGATCGACCGCGCGGGCCGGAGGCGGCGGCGACTACCTGTCCAACGAGATCGCCTACCGCGCCACGCTGCTGCGCGACCGGCTCGGCCTCGACATCCCCGGCGGGCACCTGCACACGCCCGTGCTGGAGTTCGGGCAGAGCGAGGCCGTGACCGATCCGCAGTTCGAGCAGAACAGGCGCGACATCATCGCCCAGGTGCGCGCCGTCATCCGCGTGGCGGCCGACGCGTCCTTCTAGTGCATCGCCGGTGACGCGCTCCCGCTCTGGCGGGGCGCGCCGCCCTGCAGCTTGGAGACGGCGAAGGCCACGCCTTGGGACGGCATGCCGTTGACGAAGTACTCCAAGTGCGCGATGAAATCGCCGGTGCCCTGGCAGACGAAGTCGTTCTTGACGCAGTAGTCCTGGATGCGGGACGCGTACGCGCTCAGCGCGCCCGCGGGCCGCGGCGGCGGGTTGCCGGACTCCTTGCCCGGTTCGAACGTGCCGACGTTGTACGGCTCGCCCGCCTTGAAGCGGATGTCGCCGAACAGCACGATGGCGGCGATCCGGCTGCTCGCCGCGGCGCTGACGGTGCCCTTGTCCCGTCCCCAGATCCGGGCGGACGGGGCGGCGAGCGCGTCGCCGACGACTCCGGCGCCCTGCGAGTAGCCCAGCAGGACGTACCGCTGGTCCGGGCACCGCGCGGCCTCGGCGTTGAGCGTGCTGATCAGGTTGCCCACGCCCACGGGGGCGCTGTCGTCGAACGGGGTCTGCGCGGGATAGGCCAGCTCGGTGTACGTGCCCTGCGGGAAGCGCTGGAGGATCTGGTCGCCCATCGGCTTCAGCAGCCAGCTGCCGTCCTGCGGCTCCCAGGTGCCGCGCGCGGAGATGACGCTGACCGTCGCGCAGTCGGCCGCCGCGGCGGCGGAGGCACCGACGGGGGACGGGCCGGTGACGCCGGCGGCGACCAGCGCGGTCGCGGCGGCGCCTTGCGCGATCCGCCGGACGCGGCGGGTGGCGGGGTACCGCATCGTTCGCACTCCTTCCTGCCGGGGTGGGGGGACGCCCCGAGTGTCCAGAAGGCCCGATCGGTGCGATACGCACTCGGCTGAGCGATTCGCGGCCGGAAGTCGTGCGGTCCGCTGATAGGCGAAGCGGTTCGACGTTCGTACGGTGCGGGGCGCAGGAACGCCCGGTCGTCGCCACGCCCGGGCGTCACTCGGCGCAACGCCGTTGCGTCCGCTCCCGACCGATCGGAGGAACGCCCCCATGAATCGCGTCCGAACGCTGCTGGGGCTGCTGGCGGCGCTGGTGCTGCTCGCCGGTGTCGTCCCGCCGGCCGCCGCGGCCGCCCCGGGCGGCGCGCCGGCGCCGAAGGCCGCGCCGCTCCCGATGATCTTCGTGCACGGGTTCTTCGGCTCCGGCAGCCAGTTCCAGACCCAGGCCAAGCGGTTCGCCTCGAACGGCTACCCGGCGGACCGCATCGAGGTCCAGGAGTACGACTCGACCTTCCTCAACAACACCATCGACCAGATCTACGAGGCGCTCGACCGGCGCATCGCGCGGCTGAAGGCGTCCACCGGCGCCGCCAAGGTGGACCTGCTCGGCCACTCCATGGGCACCGCGATCCTGCAGGGCTACCTGAACAGCTCGGCGTCGCGGGCGGCCGACGTCGCGCACTACGTCAACATCGACGGCGCCACCGCGTCCGCCCCGCCCGGCGGCGTGCCCACCCTGGCGATCTGGGGCGAGGGCAACGAAAGCCGGTCCGTCACCGGCGCGACGAACGTGTACCAGCCGAACGAGTCGCACGTGGAGACCGTCTCGTCGGTCGCCACCTTCAGAGCCGTCTACCGCTTCTTCACCGGCTCGGAGCCGCAGACCGTCGACGTCGTCCCGCAGCCCGGAACGATCCGGCTCGCCGGGCGGGTCGTGTCGTTCCCCTACAACCTCGGCTACGACAACGCCCGGCTCCAGGTGTACGCGCTCGACGCCGCCACCGGACGGCGCACCGGCCCGCCCGTCGCCTCCTTCGCCATCTCCGGCGACGGCTCGTTCGGTCCGTTCGACGCCGACGGGACGACGCGCTACGAGTTCCTTCTGTCCCGAACCGACAGCGCCCAGGTGCACCACTACTACTTCCAGCCGTTCCGCCGCACCGACCTGGGCATCCGGCTGCTCACGTCCGAGCCGGGCAGCCTGGTGGATGGGCTCGTGGAACGCAACCGGCGGCACGTGGCGCTGCTCGCCTACCGGAACAAGGAGTGGTGGGGCGACCAGGGCGCCGCCGGCGACACCCTCACCATCAACGGCACCAGCGTGCTGAACGCGACGACGGCGCCGCGCAGCAAGCGCGCGATCGGCCTGTTCGCCTACGACTGGCACTCCGACCGCCGCACCGACACGCAGGCGTCGATCGGGCTGTTCCCCCTCGTGCCGTTCATGAGCGGCGTGGACATCTTCATGCCCGCGTCCGCCCAGGGCACGGGCAGCGTGACGCTGGAGACCAGGCAGCGCGGCGGCGACGGCCGGACCGACCGCATCGTGATCCCGAACTGGCCGTCGGACACCCACACCGTCACCGTGCACTTCGACGACTTCACCTGATCCACGGCGCATTACGGAATGCCCGCCGCCCGCACCCGGGGCGGCGGGCATTCCGTTGTCCGGGGCATGCCGCCGCCGGCGTGGAATCAATTCCCTCTCGTATTCCGTCGCATCTGCCTCTTCAAAGCGCCCGTCGGCGGGCGAAACCGCGCCTGATCAGCACTCATCCAGGTGAGCGGGTGCGACCTCGCTTTTTATCAGCGGCGCCATTTCCGGGGGCCGCGTGCAAGCCGATCATCCTTGCACATCCCGCGACCGAAGAAAGGTCGCGCGAATGCCACCCCGGAAAGGAGTCCGATGCGTCTCCCCTCAATCCCCGCCCGCCGAATCACCGCCAAGGCCGTCGCGGTGACGGCCCTCGCCGCCGGAGCCGCCGTCGCGCTCCAGCCCGCCGCCCCCGCCTCGGCCGCCTGCGCCGACGTCGACGTGGTCGTCGCCCGCGGCACCGGCGAGCCCGGCACCCTCGGGCTGATCGTCGGCGACCCCGTGTACGCGGCGCTGCAGCGCAGGATCGCGTTCCGCTCGCTCAAGGCGTACGCGGTGGACTACCCGGCGAGCCTCCTGCCGGGCTCGGCCTCCCAGGGCAACACCGACCTGGTCGACCACGTCACCGCCGAGGCCCGGTCCTGCCCGAACCAGAAGTTCGTCCTCGTCGGGTACTCGCAGGGCGCCAACGTGGTCGACAACTCCATCGGCGTCAGCAGCGACGGCGCCCTGGTCGGCGGCCCCATCACCAAGACCATCCCCGCCTCCGTCGAGCCGCGGGTGGCCGCCGTCCTGCTGTTCGGCAACCCGATCCGGGCCATCGGCCGCCGGGTCACCGGCACGTACGCGAGCCGCACGCTGGACATCTGCGCCGACGGCGACCCCATCTGCGGCGGCGGGGCCAACATCCTCGCCCACCTGAGCTACGGCAACTACGCCGACCAGGCCGCCCGGTTCGCGGCGGACAGGGTCTAACCGCGGGCGCTCGCGCCCGGGCCGCGGTTCGGCGCGGCCTCCGCGGCCCGGGCCAGCCGCACCGACTCCAGGGCCAGGACGATCTCCGCCGCCTCCCGCGGATGCCCCAGCCTGCGCCCGGTCAGCCGCTCGACCCGCCGGATGCGTCCCAGCACGGTGTTGCGGTGGCAGAACAGCCGCCGCGCCGCCCGCGCCGTCGATCCGCCGCAGTCCAGCCACACCGCGACCGTCTCCAGGAGCGTGTCGCGTTCGGCCGGGTCCAGGTCGAGCAGCGGGCCGACGACGACGTCCCGCAGGTGCCGGGCGAGGTCGGGCTGCGCCGCCACCAACGCCGCCGGGAGGCACTCGTCCAGCCGCACGATCCCCCCGCCGTCACCGGGTCCGCCGGCGGCGTGCGGTTCCGGCGGACGATCGTCACCGCCGTGCGTGCTCGCCGGCCGGTGACGGCCCGCCGCCTCCCGTTGACCGAGCCGTGCCCGACCAGCGCGCCGGACGGGCGGGACCGCGCAGCGCAGGGCGAGGTCGGCCAGGCGGCGGGCCGTGGCAAGGGCGTCGACACCCTCCACCGGCAGCCCGATGCCCGCCGGGCCGTGGATCAGCGGGCTCAGTCGCGCGGTCAGCGCCGCCAGGTCCGCGGCGCCCAGATGCGCGACGCCGAGGACGACGTCGGAGCGGGGACGCCAGATCAGCCGCACGTCGCCGGCCCTGTCGGGCGGCGGAGCGGGCACGGGCGCGCGGACCGCGAGGACCGCGTAGCGGCCGGACCGGGGCAGGTCGAGCCGTGCCGCGGCGCGGGCGAGCCGCTCCGGAGGCACCGGGCGCCCGTCCAGCAGGTCGTCCAGAACGCCGAGGGCCCGTTCCAGTTCGCCGTCGCGCAGGTCGCGCTGGGCCTGGCGGTACGCCTCGGTGACCGACAGGGACAGCTGGTCGACCATCGACATGGTGCGTCGCGCGCCCGTCACCAGCAGCGGCAGATCCTCCGGATGCCGGGCGGTGATGACGTCGACCATGCTCTCCCACAGCAGCGTCCCCGCCAGCCGGTAGGTGCGCAGCGCGGTCTCCAGGGGGATGCGTCGCTCGGCGTACCGGCGGCCGACCTGGCGGGCGAACGGCATGTCGGGACGTTCCCGGCCGACGCTCGCCACGGCCTCCAGCACGGCGCGCAGCCCTGTCTGCGCGGACGCCCGGAACGCGGGGCTGCTCACCAGCCGCAGCTCGTCGGGGCGGGCGCCGTCGCGCAGGCACGCGATCAGCCGGTCCGTCAGCTCGGGGATCCGCCGCATGAGCTCCCGTACGGCGTCCTGGATGACGGTGTGCTCATGCGCACGGGTCGGTGTCAGCGTCATGAACGTGTTCGCGGGAGGTCTGCGCGGGGCCTACCCATCGGTGGCGACGCCCAGGGCGGCCATCATCAGCGGCCAGTAGCGGTGCATCTCCTGCTCCCAGGACTTCCAGTCGTGCCAGCCGTTGAGGTAGATGTGCGCGGTCACCGGGATGCCCAGCGCGCGCAGGCGGGCGACGAAGTCCCGTGTGGTGTCGCCGGCGGCCACTTCCTGGGGGTGCACGACGAACTGCTCACCGGGGGCCGGGTCGTCGTACTCGCCGGGCAGACCGGTGGTGCCGGACGACACGTACAGCCCAGTGCCGCGCAGGTTGGGGGCGAGTTCGTAGGGGTCGTGCGCCCGCCAGTTGTCGGCGTTGAGCACGGGTGAGCCCCACACGCGGAGCGGGTCGCCGGTGTCGGTGAAGAACGCCTGGGTGAACATGACCAGCGTCGGAATGCCCGGCTTGGTCATGTGCTGGATGCCGCTCGACGCCGCCGCGTACCGGAACATGCCGGGATGACGCGCCGCGTAGGTCGTCGCGCCCGTCGCACCGGACGAGATGCCCATCGCGGCGCGGGTCGTCCCGGCCCGGTAGTTGCGCTCCATGAGCTGGAGCACCTCCACGGTGTGGAAGGTCTCCCATTTCGGCGTGCCGCCCATGCCGTAGTTCCACCAGTCGGTGAACGCCCCGTTGCCGCACTCGGGCATCACCACCATCACGTCGTGGCGCGCCGACACCTCCTCGATGTCGGTGCTGCGTGTCCAGGACACGTACGTGTCGCGTCCGCCGTGGTAGGCGTAGACGACGGGCCACGTGCGCGCGGCGTCCCGCGACCAGCCGTGCGGGACGAGAACCCGCACCTTGACCGACTGGCCGAGCGCGGGCGACGACACGGTCAGGTCGTAGGTGCGTTCGTCCAGCCGCTCCTCGGCGGTGACGGCGGCGCCGTCGTCCGCCGGGACGAACGCGGGCGCGGCGGCGGGGGCGGACTCGGGCGCCGGGGCGGCGCCGGCCGGGACGGTCCCGACCGCGCCGATCGCCGCGGCCGAGACCGCCGCGGCGAGCAGGAACCGGGCAGTGCGCATGCTGGTCTCCGAAAGCAGGTCCGGTCGCGTGCGGGCGGCGGGGTGACCGGGAGCCGTCGCCCGGAGGGGCGACCCTATACCGGAACGGCGCGCCTGCCTTCGGGCGCCGCCAACAACGGCGGGTGAAGTTTTGTCAGCGGCCTGACAAGCGCGGGCCGGCCGCCTTCACCCGACCGCGGACGCGCTGTGGAAACGTCGTGCGGCGGCCCAGCGGCGTTGTGCGTCCGCACCGACATGCGACGCCGCCCCTTGACCGCCGTGTCATCCAATTCACACTGGCGTCGTCAACCATTTGGCCGGGGGCGGCCGCCAGGCCGGACGGGGGGTTGGAGAGCACGAGGAGCGACCCTGTGGCCATCACGCAGCACCCGCCCGCCCGACGCCGCCGCCACCCGCGCCGGCGGCACGCCGGACTCCCGGCGCAGGACGGGCTCGCGGCGCTCCTGCGCCCGCACCTGGACTCGGTGATCGACGAGATCACCCGAGAGATCCGCGCGCAGGTCCCCGAGTACGCCCAGCCGCCCGACAGCGAGGCCGGTCGGCGGATGCGGCGCACCATCGCCGCGACCATCGAGCACTTCGTCGCCACCGTCGGCGGCGACGCGCCCGACTGGGACGCGCTGACCGCCGCCTACGCGCGGCTGGGCGCCCGGGAGGCGCGGCGCGGCCGCGGCCTGGACGGCCTGCAGACCGCGATCCGGCTGAGCAGCCAGGTCGCCTGCCGCCGGTTCATCGACCAGGCGTACCGGCTCGGCTGGCCGCGCGAGACGCTGGCGCTGCTCACCGACTCGCTGTTCCTGCTGCTCGGCAAGGTCGCCAACGCCGCCGCCGAAGGCTACGCCGCCGTCCAGGAGGACATGGCCACCGAGCGGGAGCGGCTGCGCGGCCGGCTGCGGGACCTGCTCGTCAACGACCCGCCGACCAGCCTGGACGCGCTGGCCGACCTGGCGCGCGCGGCCGACTGGGAGGCCCCGCGGACCATCGGCGTGGTGGCGCTGCGCACGCCGGTCGGCACGGCGTCGCGGGTCGTCCCGCCGACGATCCTGGCCGCCTGGGACGACGCCGCGCCGTACCTGGTGGTGCCCGACCCGGACGGCCCCGGCCAGGACCGCGTGCTGGCGGCGCTGCTCGACCGGCATCCCGGCGTGCTCGGCCCCACCGTCCCGCTGAACCAGGGGGCGGTGTCGCTGCGCTGGGCCCGGCGCGGCGTCGCGCTGATGGAGCGCGGCCTGCTGCCCGCGGGCGGCGTGGTGCGGTGCGTGGAGAACCTGGCCACGCTGGCGGCCGCGTCGTGCGAGGAGCTGGTCGGCCCGGCCGCGGCCCGCTACCTGGGCCCGCTGATGACGCTGCCGCCGCCGCGGCGCCGGTCGATGGCCGAGACGCTGCTGACCTACCTGAACTGCGGCGACAACGCGGTGGCGGCGGGCGAGACGCTGCACGTCCACCCGCAGACGGTGCGCTACCGCATCCGCGCCGTCCAGGAGCTGTACGGCGGCGAGATCAGCACCCCCGGCACCCGCCTCGATCTGATGATCGCGCTGCACGCCTACCTGCGGTACGCCGCCGACGACCCGTCCGGCCGCTCACCCAACTGAGCGGCGGCCCCTGGGAGTTTGGCGGCGGCCGCATTCCGGTCCCGCCGCCACGGGCGGATCATCGTGCCTCCGCCGAGCTGGTCTCCCGTCGGGGCGGCCGCGCCGCCGGTCCCGCCCCGCGCCCTCCGCGAAAGGGGCCGACATGCGACTGCGATCGATCATGCTGCTGACCGCCGCCGGGTTCACCGCGAACGCGCTGTGGCGGCGGACGAGAGGCGCCAGGCTCACACCGCTGCGGCCCGACGGCGACCCCGCGTCCGGCGGGCAAGCCGCGTCCGACGGTGGGCCCGACCCCGAGGACGGCGGCGAGCACCGCTTCGTCACCGCCGCGGGCGTCCGCCTGGACCCCGCCACCCGCCGGGCCGCCGTCGCCCACGCCCGGCGCCGCGGGCTGCGGGTGCTCGACCTGGTGCCGTCGGGGCTGGACAGCCTGCGGGCGCTGGAGCTGCTGCGGCGCGTCGACCCCGCCACGTACCGGTGGTCGCGTCTGGCCGTCGGCGGGGGCGGCGGGCACGCGGTGCTCGTCGACGCCGACGTGGCGCGGCGCGCCGGGATCTCCCGGTTCGACGGGCTGAGCCCCGCGGAGATGGACCGGCTGATCGCCCGGCTGAAGTGCTACGCCCCCACCGCGACCGACCTGTGCGTGGCGCCGGGCATCGCGCCCGTCGGCTGCCCGCCCGCCGACCGCCGGCGGATCCTGCGCCGCCGCTGGCCCAGCGACCTGCCCGTCTACCTCGCCGGCAACATCCTCGGGCTCGGCGCGCTGGGGGCGGCGCTGCTCTGCTGCCTGACGGGCCGCGGCGGCGGCACCCGGCGCGGGGACGCGGCGGCCGCCCTGGCGGTGCTCGCCGCGGCGTGCGCCCAGCCGTACCTGGCCACGGCCGGGACCCCGCTGCGTCCGCACGACCGCCGCCGCTTCGCGCTGTCCCGGCCGGTCGCCGCGCCCTACCGGTGGCTGCGCGTGGCCGCGCAGCGGGAGGAGCCCGATCCCCGGTTGCCCGCGCTGCGGGAGGAGTACGCGGCCGCGTTGGCGCAGGGCGTCGACCGGTTCTTCGAGGAGCGCCGCACCGACTGCCCCTGGTGCGGCGGCACCGAGCTGCGCCGCCTGCTGGCCGGCGGCGACCGCCAGCACCACCGTCCGGGCAGGTTCGTGCTGGAGCGCTGCGCGTCCTGTGGGCACGTCTTCCAGAACCCCCGGCTCAACGCCGCCGGACTGGACTTCTACTACCGCGACTTCTACGACGGCCTGGGCGGCCCGGAGGTGGAACGCGGGTTCCGCCTGGCCGGTCCGCACTACCGGGACCGCGCCAAGATGCTGCGCGGACACGCCGAACCGAAGGCATGGCTGGACGTCGGCGCCGGGCACGGCCACTTCTGCAACGCCGCCCGCGACATCTGGCCGAGCACCCGATTCGATGGGCTCGACATGGGCGTGTCCATCCAGGAGGCCGAACGGCGCGGCTGGGTCGACCGCGCCTACCAGGGCCTGTTCCCCGACCTGGCCGACAAGCTCGCCGGGGAGTACGACGTGGTCAGCATGCACCACTACCTGGAGCACACCGTCGACCCCCGCGCCGAACTGGACGCGGCCGCCAGGGTGCTGCGGCCCGGCGGGCACCTGCTCATCGAAGTGCCCGACCCCGAGTGGCCGATGGGACGGCTCGCGCGCAGCTGGTGGCACGCCTGGTTCCAGCCCCAGCACCTGCACTTCGTCACGGTCGGCAACCTCGTCGCGGCCCTGAGAGAGCGCGGCTTCCGCCCGGTCGCCGTCGAACGCGGCCCCGCGCACCAGCCGGTGGAGCTGCTGATGATCGTGATGCTGCTGGCGCACCGGCTCGTCCCCGACCCGGACAAGCCGTGGCGCGGCCCGCGCGCCCGGCGGCTGCGGATCGCGGCGCGGACCGCCGTGTATCTGGCGGCGGGCCCGCTGATGTTCGCCGCCGCCATGACCGATCAGCTGCTGCTGCCCGTCATCCGGCGCTGCGGCCGGTCCAACGCCTACCGGGTGCTCGCCCGGCGGGTGGGCGACGACGCCGGCGCGCCCGCCGCCGAGACGGCCGCGTCGTCGGCGGCTCCCACTCGGGAGTGAGCAACCGGTGCGGCCGTCCCCGCCGCTTTCGCGGGGCGGTCGCGGACAGCGTCAGTTCTCGTCGTCAGTTCTCGTCGGCCGGACGCCAGGGTGAGCTGGGATCGGTGGGGCGAGGGGAGGAGCTGACGCGCAACGCGTAGGCGGGGGTGCCGCCGGTGTCGGGCAGCGGCCCGAGATAGGTGTGGCCGGTCAGGTGGCACCAGGCGGCCAGGTCCAGCGGCGCGGCCGGGTCGGACGCCAGCAGGTGCACGATCGTGCCCGCGGGCAGGGCGGCGAGCCGTCCGCGGAGCTGGATCAGCAGCCGGGTGCACGACTGGTCGCCGCCGTCGATGACGACGGGCTCGGACGCGCCGGCCGCGGAGGCGAGGTCGCGCTCCTCGGGCATCGCGATGCCCTCCCGTCACAGCCTTGGACCGTTCTGCCCCGACTGTAGCCGCGTCCCCGACTCATGATCGCGTTGTCTCGGTCACATCGGGGCGTTTGGGGCGCGGTACGACGGGGACCTGGACGCCATGGCCGAGACCGGCGAGCGCCCCCGCGTGGGCTTCTTCACGGACACGTCGGTGTGCATCGGGTGCAAGGCGTGCGAGGTCGCGTGCAAGGAGTGGAACGCCATCCCCGAGGACGGCCTGGTGCTGACGGGCATGTCGTACGACAACACCCAGGGCTTGGGCGCCGACACCTGGCGGCACGTGGCGTTCATCGAGCAGCGCAAGCCGGTGGAGGCGCCGGTGGACGTGTTCGAGGCGGCGGCGCGGGCGGACGCCGGCTCCGAACTCCGCTGGCTCATGGCGTCGGACGTGTGCAAGCACTGCACGCACGCGGCATGCCTGGACGTGTGCCCCACCGGAGCCCTGTTCCGCACGGAATTCGGCACGGTCGTCGTGCAGGAGGACATCTGCAACGGATGCGGCTACTGCATACCCGCGTGCCCGTACGGCGTCATCGATCAGCGCAAGGGAGACGGACGGGCGTGGAAGTGCACGATGTGCTACGACCGCCTGGGGGTCGGCATGGAACCCGCCTGCGCCAAGGCGTGCCCCACCGACTCCATCCAGTTCGGCCCGTTGGACGAGCTGCGTGAACGCGCCGCGTCCCGGGTGGAGGACCTGCACGACGCCGGGGTGACCGAAGCCCGCCTCTACGGCGCGGACCCGGACGACGGCGTGGGCGGCGCCGGCGCGTTCTTCCTTCTGCTCGACGAGCCGGAGGTGTACGGGCTGCCGCCGGACCCGGTGGCGACCACGCGCGACCTGCCGTCGATGTGGCGGCGCGCCGCCGTGGCCGCGGCGGCGCTGGCCGCCGGGGTCGCCGCCTGTTTCGTCCGGGACGGGAGGGCGCGATGACACGGACGGACGAGAGACGGGCGAAGCGGCGGCGCGGCGAGCAGGCCATGGTGCCGGAGGCCCGCTTCACCTCCTACTACGGCATGCCGGTGCTGAACAGGCCCGTGTGGAAGGCGCTCGACATCGCCGGATACCTGTTCCTGGGCGGCCTGGCCGGAGGGTCGTCGCTGCTCGCCGCGGGCGCCCACGCGACGGGACGCCGGGCGCTCGCCCGCGCGGCCAAGACGGGAGCGTTCGGCGCGATCTCCCTGTCGTTGGCCGCGCTCGTCCACGACCTGGGGCGGCCCGCCCGATTCCTCAACATGCTGCGCGTGGCCAAGCCGACCTCCCCGATGAGCGTGGGGTCGTGGCTGCTGGCCTGCTACGGGCCCTTGGCGGGGGCGGCCGCCGCGACGGAGGCGACGGGGCGGTTCCCGCGCCTGGGCGCGCTGGCCACGGCGGGAGCCGCGGTGCTGGGACCCGCCGTCACGACGTACACGGCGGTGCTCCTCTCCGACACGGCCGTGCCGTCCTGGCACGAGGGCCACCGGGAGATGCCGTTCCTGTTCGCCGGGTCCGGAGCCGCGGCGGCGGCCGGGCTGGCGCTGATCTGCGCGCCCGCCCCGCCCGCGCGGCGCATGGGCGTCCTCGGCGCGGCCGCGGAACTGGGGGCGGCCAGGGTGATGAAGAAGCGCATGGGCCTGGCGTCGGAGCCCTTGGAGAAGGGCGCGGCGGGGCGTCTCATGCGGGCCTCGGAGATCCTGACCGCGACCGGGGCGGTGCTGGCCGCGCTCTCCGGGGCCGCCGGGTCGAGGGCGATGCCGATGACGATATCGATGGCGATGCCGAGGGCGATGCCGATGACGATATCGACGGCGATGCCGAGGGCGATAGCGACGGCGGCGGGCGCGGCGCTCCTCGGGGGATCGGCGGCGCTGCGGTTCGGCGTCTTCCACGCCGGCGTCGCGTCCGCCCAAGACCCCGTGTACACCGTCGTCCCGCAGCGGGAGCGCCTGGAGCAGGGCCGCGGGTTTTCGGCCGCCGCGCACGGGTAGCAGGCAGCAGACGGGCGAAAGGGTGAAAAGGGACTGACATGGGCGTCCGCACCTGGATCACGTCCTGGCCGGTCTACCGGCAGATCACGGGCGGCGACCCGCTCGGGCGCGGCCCGGCGGCCAAGAGCCGCCGCACCGAACGGATCGACCCCCGCGTCGCCACCGCCGACCGGGTGGTCAGGTCCGTCTGCCCGTACTGCGCGGTCGGCTGCGGACAGAACGTCTACGTCCAGGACGGCCGGGTCACCCAGATCGAGGGCGACCCCGACTCGCCGGTCTCCCGCGGCCGCCTGTGCCCCAAGGGCTCGGCCAGCCTCCAGCTCACCACCGGGCCGGCCCGCGAGCAGCGGGTGCTGTACCGGCGGCCCTACGGCACCGACTGGGAGCGCCTCGACCTCGACACCGCCATGGAGATGATCGCCGACCGGGTGATCGAGGCGCGCCGCGCGGGCTGGCAGTGGGAGGTCGGCGGCAAACGGGTGCGGCGCACCCTGGGCCTGGCGAGCCTGGGCGGCGCCACGCTCGACAACGAGGAGAACTACCTCATCAAGAAGCTGTTCACCGCCCTGGGCGCGATACAGATCGAGAACCAGGCGCGCATTTGACACTCCTCCACCGTTCCCGGTCTGGGAACCTCGTTCGGACGCGGCGGCGCGACCACCTTCCAGCAGGACCTGCAGAACGCCGACTGCATCGTCATCCAGGGCTCGAACATGGCCGAATGCCATCCGGTGGGGTTCCAGTGGGTGATGGAGGCCAAGGCCCGCGGCGCCACGATCATCCACGTCGACCCCCGGTTCACCCGCACCAGCGCCATGGCCGACGTGCACGTGCCGCTGCGCGCGGGCAGCGACATCGCCTTCCTCGGCGGCATCATCAACCACGTCCTGAGCAACGACGCGTACTTCCGCGACTACGTCGTCGCCTACACCAACGCACCGGTCATCCTGCGGGAGGACTTCCGCGACACCGAGGACCTGGACGGGCTGTTCTCCGGCTTCGATCCCGACAACCGCTGTTATGACAACGCCACATGGCAATACGAGGGCCTGGAAACGCAGGCCGCCGCGGGGCAGCGCGACCAGGAGCGCGACCAGGAGTACGACGAGCGCACGCGCGGCGGGGCCGGCGTGGCGGACGCGGCCCGCGGCGAGGCGCACGGCTCCGGCGGCGCCGCCATCGCCGAAGGGCGTCCCGAGCGCGACCCGACCCTTCGACACCCGCGATGCGTGTTCCATGTGCTCAAACGGCACTACGCCCGCTACACCCCCGAGATGGTGGAACGCGTGTGCGGCGTCCCGCGGGACCTGTTCCGCAAGGTCTGCGAGCTGATCACCGCCAACTCCGGCCGCGACCGCACCACCGCGTTCGCCTACGCCGTCGGCTGGACGCAGCACACCGTCGGCGTCCAGTACATCCGCGCCGCCGCGATCCTGCAGCTCCTGCTCGGCAACATCGGACGCCCCGGCGGCGGCATCCTGGCGCTGCGCGGCCACGCGTCCATCCAGGGCTCGACCGACATCCCGACCCTGTTCAACCTGCTGCCCGGCTACATCCCCATGCCGCACGCGCACCTGCACGAGGACCTGGACGCGTTCGTCCAGGCCCAGGCCGCGCAGAAGGGATTCTGGGGCGACATGCGCGCCTACCTGGTGAGCCTGCTCAAGGCCTACTGGGGGGACGCCGCCACCGCCGACAACGACTTCTGCTTCGACTACCTGCCCCGTCTGACCGGCACCCACAGCACCTACGAGACCGTCCAGAAGCAGCTGGGCGGGGTGTGCAAGGGCTACTTCCTCATGGGGGAGAACCCCGCCGTCGGGTCCGCCAACGCCAAGATGCAGCGGCTCGGCATGGCCTGCCTCGACTGGCTGGTGGTGCGCGACTTCTCGCTGATCGAGTCGGCCACCTGGTGGAAGGACGGCCCCGAGATCGAGACGGGGGAGCTGCGCACCGAGGACATCGCCACCGAGGTGTTCTTCCTGCCCGCGGCCGCGCACACCGAGAAGGACGGCAGCTTCACCAACACCCAGCGCATGCTCCAGTGGCACCACGCCGCCGTCGAGCCGCCCGGCGACGCGCGCAGCGACCTGTGGTTCGTCTACCACCTCGGCCGCATCATCCGGGACAGGCTCGCCGGGTCCACCGACCCGATCGACCGCCCCGTCCTCGACCTCGCCTGGGACTACCCGGTCCGCGGGCGGCTCGCCGAACCCGACGCCGAGGCCGTCCTCGCCGAGATCAACGGGTACGGCGCCGACGGCCGCCCGCTCAGCGCGTACACCCAGCTCAAGGACGACGGCTCCACCTCCTGCGGCTGCTGGATCTACTGCGGCGTCCGCGCCGACGGCGTCAACCAGGCCGCCCGCCGCACGCCGGGCCGCGACCAGAACTGGGTCGCCCCCGAGTGGGGCTGGGCGTGGCCCGCCAACCGCCGCATCCTCTACAACCGCGCCTCGGCCGACCCGGACGGCAGGCCGTGGAGCGACCGCAAGACCCTCGTCTGGTGGGACGCCGCCCAAGGCCGTTGGACGGGGCATGACGTGCCCGACTTCGTCCCCGACCGGCCCCCCGACTACACGCCGCCGGAGGGGGCCCGCGCCGCCGACGCCCTCGCGGGCGACGACCCGTTCATCATGCAGGCCGACGGGAAGGGGTGGCTGTTCGCCCCTTCGGGGCTGGTGGACGGCCCGCTCCCCACCCACTACGAGCCTCAGGACTCGCCGTTCATCAACCCGTTGTACGGGCAGCAGCGCAACCCGGCACGGCACCTTCCCCCTCCGCACCCCGACAACCTCTACCAGCCCGTGGGTTCGGAGGTGTATCCGTACGTCGCCACCACGTACCGCCTCACCGAGCACCACACGGCGGGAGGGATGTCCCGTTGGCAGCCGTACCTGTCCGAGCTGCAGCCCGAATTCTTCTGCGAGGTCTCACCGGAGCTCGCGCGGGAACGCGGCCTGGAGCACCTCGGCTGGGCCACCATCGTCTCCGCCCGCAATGTGATCGAGGCGCGCGTCCTCGTCACCGAGCGCATGAAGCCGCTGACGGTGGACGGCCGCACCCTCCACCAGATCGGCCTGCCCTACCACTGGGGACCCAACGGCTACAGCGTCGGCGACGCCGCCAACGAGCTGCTGCACCTGTCGCTCGACCCGAACACCCACATCCAGGAGGCCAAGGCCATCGCATGCGACATCCGCCCGGGCCGCCGCCCCCGCGGCCGACACGCGCCTGACCTGGTCCGCGCCTACCGCGAACGCGCCGGCATCACCGACACCACCGGAACCGAACTCTGAGGCCGCTAACGGACGACGATCGCGTGCTCCCTCTGCGGGACGAGCTCTCCGATCACGGGCGCGCCCGGCACCTCCCCGGCGAGGAGCAGACCACCGGACGTCTGCGCGTCGGCCAGCAGCAGCCGCGTCGCCTCGTCGCAGTCGCCGAAATCCGTGTGGGGCTCGACCCAGGCGAGATTGCGGCGCGTGCCGCCGCTGACGAACCCGTCGCGCACCGCCTCCCGCGCGCCGTCCACATACGGGACGGCCGCCGCGTCGATGACGGCGGTGACGCCGCTCGCCCGGGCCAGCTTGGACAAGTGCCCCAGCAACCCGAACCCGGTGACGTCCGTCGCGCACTCCACGCCCGCCTTCAGCGCGGCCTCGCAGGCGTCCCTGTTGAGCCGCACCATCGTCTGCACCGCTTCGGGGAAGACCTCGCCCGTCGCCTTGTGCCGGTTGTTGAGCACCCCGATGCCGAGCGGCTTCGTCAACGACAACGGCAGCCCCGCGCGCCCCTTGTCGTTGCGCAGCAGCCGGTCCGGGTCGGCGATGCCCGTGACGGCCATCCCGTACTTGGGCTCGGCGTCGTCCACGCTGTGCCCGCCGCCCACGTGGCAGCCCGCCTGCGCCGCCACGTCGAGGCCCCCGCGCAGCACCTCCCGCGCCAGGTCGAACGGCAGCACGTCCCGCGGCCACGCCAGCAAATTCACCGCCACCAGCGGCCGCCCGCCCACCGCGTACACGTCCGACAACGCGTTCGCCGCCGCGATGCGGCCCCAGTCGTAGGGGTCGTCCACGACGGGCGTGAAGAAGTCCGCCGTGGCCACCACAGCGGGGCCGTCGTCGCCCGGCGTCCGCACCACGGCCGCGTCGTCGCCGTTCTCCAGTCCGATGAGCAGCCGCGCCTCGGACGTCCTCTCGGGCGCCGTCTCGGGCGCCGCGACCAGCCCCGCCACCACGTCCTCCAGCTCCCCGGGGGGAATTTTGCACGCGCACCCGCCGCCCCGCGCGTACCGCGTGAGCCGGATCGCGCCTGTGGTCGTCCCTTCGGTCGTCGCCATCGCCGCCCTTCCTCGGTGTGACGGCCGTCGGCCCGGGTATGCGCCGGTGCTGGAGGCGTCTGGGTGCCTGGTGGCCCCCCCGGTCTTCAAAACCGCGGTGTCCGAGGTCCTCGGACAGGCGGGTTCGATTCCCGTCCGCCTCCGCTGCGAACCGCCCGGCGCCCGGGCCCGGCAGCCGTGCCGGAACACCCTCGAGCACCGGCACGCGCTGCGTTATGCCCCGAAACCCCGGAGCGACTCCTCGGGCGGCCGTCACGCGCAGAGAGCGGCGGAGACGGCGGCCTCGTCGTCAACCGCCGCATCACCTGCCGCAGCTCCGCGTAGTGCGTGCCCGCCGCGACCGGTTGCGCCGTGACGACCAGTGCCAGGGCCGCCACCCCGGCCGTCATCCTCATGCGTCTTCTCAAGTTGCTTCACGCTAGGAACGGCGTCACCGCACGGACATCGCCTACAAGAGCCAACCCACGCCTCGACCAAAAGACCCACGACAGCGAAGTCGTGCCGGGCTCATGCACCGGGACGCGCTGCGTCATGCCTGCGGAGGCAGCGGCGGTGGGTTTCGTCCACTCGGACGGTGTAGCCGCGGCGGTCCAGGTGCTCGAGGAGGGGGACGGCGACGCGGCGGGTCGTGCCGAGGGCCTGGCGGGCCTGGCTCAGGGTGAACGGCTGAGGGAGGCGGGCGAGGACGGCCGCGGCGCGGGCCTCGCAGTCCGGCAGCAGGACGATCTCGTCGGAGATCTTCCGCAGGGCGCCCGCGGCGGCCGCGGCGCTGAGCAGCCGGGGGGTGAGGCCCAGCTCGGCGAGCCGGCCGGCTTCCGGGGCGCGGAACGGGGCCTCGGCGAGGTCGCGGCGGATCGCGTCGACGGCGCGCTGGATGTGCGGCGGCAGCCGGGGGCGCGTCGCCGCGCCGTACAGCTTGCCGCCGTGCCGGCGGACGCCATCGCGGGCCAGGGCGTCGACCAGGGCGCGGTCGGGCAGCCCGAGGGCGCGGCGGGCCGCCTCGGCGGGCAGGCCCGGGTCGGTGGGGTGGCGGGCCGTGTGCTCCTCCACGGCCTTCACCAGGCGGCGGTGCAGATCGGCCCAGTGGTCGGGGTCCGCCAGCCAGTCGCCGGCCACCGGCGCGGACGGGACGTCCAGGCCCATGGCGAGCAGGTCCGCGCGGCGGATCAGGCCGCGGCGGCGCAGTTCGGCGGCGCCGTCGGGGACGCCGGGCAGGGCGGCCAGCTCGCGGGCGCGGGCGGCCGCGGCGCCCCGCCGGTCGAACCGGGGCGGCCGGACGTCCAGCACGGTGATCCCGGCGGGGACGCGGTGCAGCCCGGGGTCGCGCAGCAGCGCGATGTCGCCGACGCGCAGCGCGAGGGGACGCGCGAGCGACAGGCGCGCCGTGTCGGCGCCGAGCGGCCGGACGACGACCGGCACGGCCGCCGATCCCGCGTGCAGGGTCAGGTGCCGGGGGAGGTCGCGGGCCGGGTCGCCCCGCAGGCGCACGTCGATCAGGTCGGTGGTCAGCCAGCGGCCCGGCGTCAGCAGGACGTCGCCCCGGCGCAGCGTCTCGGGCGCGCCGCGCAGGTTGACCGCCACGCGGGCGACCGCGCCCACCTGCTCGCGCGTCCGCTTCAGCGCCTCCAGGCCGCGCACCGTGACCCGGGTGCCGTCCACCAGCGCCAGTTCGTCGCCGACGCGGATGGCGCCGGCGCGGAGGGTTCCGGTCACCACCGTGCCCCGGCCCTGGACGGTGAACGCGCGGTCGATCCAGAGGCGGACGTCGGCGCGCGTGTCGGGCGGAGGGAGCGCGGCGGTCAGATCGACCAGGGCGCGGCGCAGGTCGTCCAGGCCCTCGCCCGTCGCCCCGCTCGCCATGACGGCGTCGACCTCGCCGAGGGACGTGGCGGCGAGACGGGCCAGGGCGTCGTCGCGGACGGCGGCGGCCGCGTCGGGGGCGGCGAGGTCGCACCGGGTGACGACGAGCAGGCCGTGCCGGACGTCCAGCGCGTCCAGCACCGACAGGTGCTCGTCGGACTGCCGCTGCCAGCCCTGGTCGGCGGCCACGACGAACATCACGGCCGGCACCGGGCCGACCCCGGCGAGCATGTTGGCGACGAGGCGTTCGTGTCCGGGGACGTCCACGAACGCCACGTCCTCGCCGTCGGGCAGGCGCGTCCAGGCGAAACCGAGGTCGAGGGTCAGGCCGCGGCGGCGCTCCTCCTCCCAGCGGTCCGGCTCCATCCCCGTCAGGGCCCGCACGAGCGTGGACTTGCCGTGGTCGACATGCCCCGCGGTCGCGACGACGCGCATCACACCTCCCCCGCGGCTTGGACGGCGGCGGTCAGCGCCGCGTCCTGCTCGTCCGGAACGGCGCGCAGGTCGAGCAGGCACCGGCCGTTCTCGACCCGCCCCACCACCGCGGGGGACCCCAGGCGCAGCGACACGGCGTAGGACTCGGGCAAGGAGATCGCGGCGCTCGGCAGGGCGACCCCTGGGGCGCCTCCGCCGCCGACCGTGGCGGAGCTGTCCACGGCATGGGCGTCGACGCCTTCGGCGCGGAGCTTCTGCGCGATGTGCTCGGCGCGGTCCCGCAGCACCCGCACGTCCGCATGGAGGGCTCGACGGGTGGGCGTCTCAGGGCCGCGCAGCGTCGCCTCCAACGCGGCCAGCGTGAGCTTGTCGACGCGCAGGGCGCGGGCCAGCGGATGCCGGGCGAGCCGTTCGACCAGGTCGGCCTTGCCGAGCACCAGGCCGCACTGGGGGCCGCCCAAGAGTTTG
This sequence comes from Actinomadura viridilutea, assembly GCA_003001795.1. GTDB lineage: Bacteria > Actinomycetota > Actinomycetes > Streptosporangiales > Streptosporangiaceae > Spirillospora > Spirillospora viridilutea. The sequence goes on from PVNI01000028.1 coordinate 37,875, forward strand.
TCTCCGCTGGCGGTGACGAGCGACGCGCCGTCGCGCAGCCAGGTCGCCGCGTCCGGCTCGTCCGGCAGCACGGGGTCGGGCGCCGGCAGCCCCGAGCCCAGGTCGGCGACGACCGGCACGCCCAGCCGGGCCAGGTCCCGCACCCCGACGGAGCCGGTGAAGCCGGTCATCACGAAGTTGGACGGGTGCACCTTCAGCACGAACCCGGTGTCGGGGCCGACGGCCGCCGCGTAGTCGTCCAGGCGCGCGCGGTTGGTGGCGCCGACCTCGCGCAGCCGCGCGCCCGTGGAGACCAGCAGGTCCGGGATGCGGAACCCGTCGCCGATCTCCACCATCTCGCCCCGGCTGAGCACGATCTCGCGCCTCGCGGCCAGCGCCGTCGCGGCCAGCACCAGGGCGGCGGCGCCGTTGTTGACCACGTGCGCCGCCTCGGCGGCGGGCACGCGCCGCAGCAGCGCGTCCAGCGCGGAGCGGCCGCGCCGCGACCGGGCGCCGGAGGCCAGGTCGAGCTCCACGTCGGTCGCGCCGGACGCCGCGAGCACCGCCTCCCGGGCGGCCCGCGACAGCGGCGCCCGGCCGAGGTTGGTGTGCAGCAGCACGCCCGTCGCGTTGATCACCGGGCGCAGGCCCCCGGCGGTGTCCGGCAGCGCGGCGACGGCCGCGTCCGCGACGGCCTCGGGCGCGATCTCCCCCCGCCGGGCCCGGTCCTGCGCCGCGACGATCACCGACTTCACCAGGTCGCGGCCGAGGCGCCGCGCCGCCGCCGACAGCCGGGGCTCGGCGAGCAGCGCGTCGGTGCGCGGGATGCGGCGGACGACCGTGGGATCCATCGAGCAGCCTCCTGGGCACGCCGCTACCCCGTCGGCCCGCGGACAAACGAGGGCCCGCGCACCGCCGGGTGCGCGGGCCCTGCCTGGACGTGCGGCGTCAGCCGGTCACCGGGAGGTCACCGGCGACGGGCCGGGGAGCGGGCGCCTGCGGCACCGCCCCCGGGTTCGCCGCCGTGCCCGGGTTCGCCGCCGTGCCGGGGTGCGCCGGCGTACCCGGGCGAGCCGTCGCCCCCGTTCCCGGAGCCGCCGTGCCTCCGGTGGACGGCGAGTTCTGGTCCTGCGGCCGGGTGGGCACGGCCGCGCACCGCACGGACGCGAGGCTGAGCCGCTGCGTCCGCTCACCGCCGAGCGGCACGGCCGCCTCCAGCGCGGTCACGCGCAGCCTGCCCTGCTCGTCCCGGGTCTGCTTGTTCAGCGTGACGCGGGCCTTGCCGAGCCCGGGCACCGGAACGGTCATCGTGGTGTTGGGCCGCGCCTCGGCCACGAGGGGGCGGCCGGCCAGCGTCGCGTCGGCCAGGCGCGACTTGCCCGCGCCGTTCTCGCACGTGGCGGTGATCGCGCCCGCCTTCAGGCGCAGCCGCGGCGACTCCACGTTGGACAGCGAGGCCCGGCCGCCCTCGGCCCCGGCGGCGGTCTTCAGGCCGGTCGCCTTGAGCAGGGAGTTGCCGGGCAGTTCGGCGAGGTGCTCGTTGGCCTCCCGCCCCCTGGAGGACACCGAGGGAACCGCCGGGACGTCCACCGGTCCGATGGCGCGGACACCGAACGCCGCACCGCCTCCCCGGGTGTCGGCGTCGGCGGTCGCGGCGGGCGCGGCGAGCGCCGCGGCGACCGCGCCGGTGGCGGCTGCGAACCTGGTCAGCTGCTGCAAACGCACAGTTCTCTCCTTGAATCGATGGTGTGAATCGATGGATCGGATCGATGGATCGGATCGATGGATCGGCTCGATGGACACGGATGTCAGGCGGTGACGATGACGGGACTGCCGAGCGGAACCTTCGCCAGTCGGGCCAGCGCGTCACGAGGAACCCGGACGCAGCCGTGGGTGACCGCCTTGCCGAACACCGACGCGTCCGGCCAGGTGTGGAACGCCACCGTGCCGGGCCCGCCGCCGTAGGTGTCGAGCGTCTCGGAGTGGGCGCCGACGGGCAGGATGAGCGGGCTGTGGGTGGGCTCGGTGGGCTTGAGCGACGCGAGGATGAACGTGCGGCCGGTCGGCGTCGGCGTCTTGGGCGCGCCGACCGCCACCGTCCACGAGCCGACCTTGCGGCCCGAGTCCTCGATGGTGAGCCTGCGGTCGCCGAGGTCGACCCGGACGACCTGGGTGCTGCGCGCGACGTCCAACACGCCGGGGCGGTCGGCGATCCAGCCGGTGGCGCGGTTGGGACGGTTCGGCAGCAGCACGCGACGCCAGCCCGGCCTGCTCTCCACGACGGGCACCCAGGTGGGGCCGCCGAGCTGCTTGTCGGGCAGCATCGCGACGGGTTCGCCGTCCGGCCGGGCCGACACGGGGACGGGCTGCCTGGGGTGCACCACGGTTCCGTCGCTCGTCGCGAACGGCGCGGTGTCCTCGGGCAGGCCGGCGACCGTGGTGGACGTGGTGGCCTGCGGCAGCCGGGCGAGCGCGGCGGTCGAGCGGCCCCCGGCCGCGTCGCCGCCCGCGCGCCCGCCGTCGGCGCACCCGCCCGCGAGCAGCACGGCGGCCAGGGCGGCGGCGCCGACGCCGAACCCGCGCGGCACCGTGCGCCGGTCATGCTCGGATCGTTGCTTCACTGAGGCTCCCAGGGGATCGTGCCGCCGGAAGGAGGCGCGGGATTCCGCATTCGGCGGCCCTACTCTGTCTTTCGTTTACGGGGGTGTCGCGCCTCCGGCGGCACGCTTTTCGAAGGCTTCGACGGGCATTGGTTTTGGCTTGGTCCGGTAGGCGGTTGCGCCCGTCCGGTCGGCGGCGGCCTTTGGCAGCAGTCGCGGCGAAGCCGGCACGGCCTTCGGCAGATGCCGCGACCGTCTCCGGCTGACGCGCATGGCCGTGCACGACCGCCCCGGACGCGTCGGCGCGCGGCGCCATGGCGACGAGCGCGAGCAGGAGCGACACGCCGACCGGCGCGCGAACGGTCCGCCGCGTGGGAATCAGGTCTTCTGGGGTGCGGGGGAGTGGGAGCCCGGGCCGCAGTCGGAGGACGTCACAGTGATCGCTGATCGGGCGCGCGCGGCCGGGCGCTCTTTGATCGTCGGGCGGTGAGCCGCCGGGCGCCGCGGCGGACGCCCTGGTGAGGCGCGGACCCCATCGGGGGCAGCGGTGCGTGGTCCGGGGACGCGGTGCACGTGAAGGCGGTGCACGTGGAGATGGACGCCGGCGAGGTGTTCAGCAGGATCGTGCTGACGCCCTGACCCACGCATACGAATCCGCCGCGCCCCCTCCACAGGGGACGCGGCGGAACGGTCGGATCAGGTCGTCAGTCCTTGGACGTGTGCTTCTCCCTGGACGCGGGCTTGCTCGAGGCGTCGGGCGCGGTGTCGGCCTTCTCCTTCGCGGCGGCGAGGGCGGCGTCGCGGCGGGCGCCGGGGTCCCAGCCGGCCAGCACCACCCGCTTCTGCACCCAGATCGCCAGCGCCAGCAGGGCCGCCACGACCACCACGAGCAGCAGCAGACCGCCGACCGGCCCGGCCTTGACCGCGTAGCCGGTGACGATCCCGAACCAGCCGAAGTCGGCGTCGCCGAACGTGGTGTTGGCCTGGCCGAACGAGCCGAGCACGTCCAGCAGCAGCGCGGGCAGGAACGTGATGATCACGCCGTTGACGAACGCGCCCGCGATCGCGCCGCGCCGCCCGCCGGTCGCGTTGCCGAACACCCCGGCCGTGCCGCCGGTGAAGAAGTGCGGCACCAGGCCGGGCAGGATCAGCGCCATGCCGAACGCCGGGTCGAACACCCAGGCCAGCAGGCCCAGGCTGACCAGGCCGCCCACGAAGCTGGACAGGAAGCCGATGAGCACGGCGTTCTGCGCGAACGGGAACACGATCGGCGCGTCCAGCGCGGGCACCGCGCCCGGCACGACCCGCTCGGCGATGCCCTTGAAGGCGGGCACCAGCTCGCCCAGGATGGTCCGCACGCCGAACAGGATGACCGCGACGGCGATGCCGAACTGCAGGCCCTGCATGACCGCCTGCATGAGGTAGTCGCCGACGCCGGCGGAGCGGTCGCCGAACGCGGCGAACGCCTCGTCCCGGCCCGCGCGGCCCAGGTAGATCAGCGCCACCGCCACGTAGATGAGCACCATGGACAGCGCGGTGGCCACCATGGAGTCGCGCAGGAACCGCAGCCCCTCGGGGATCTTCATCTCCTCGGTGCTGCGGCTGCGGCGGCCGACGAGCTGGCCGGTGACGCCCGCGGCGATGTAGCCGAGGGTGCCGAAGTGGCCGACGGCGATCTTGCCGTCGCCGCCCACCCGGCGGGTCCACGGCTGGGCCAGCGCCGGCATGACCACCAGCATGACGCCCATCAGGACCGTTCCAACGGCGACCACCTCGAACGTCGGCATGTCCGTCGTGGCCAGCACCATGGTCAGCAGCGTGGCCATGAACAGCATGTGGTGGCCGGTGAGGAACACGTACCGCAGCGGGGTGATCCGGGCCAGCACCAGCGCCAGCGCGAACCCCAGGATCATGATCCACGCCACCTGGGCGCCGAACCGGTCCTGGGCGATGCCCACGATGGCCTCGTTGGTCGGCACCACGCCGTGCGCGCCGGTGGTGCCCTGGATCATCGTGCCGAGCGGCTCCAGGGCGTTGCTGACCAGCGTGGCGCCCGCGCCGATGAGCAGGAAGCCCAGCGCTGCCTTCAGGCCGCCGCCGACGACCTGCCCGGCGGAGCGGCGCAGCGCCAGCAGCCCGACCGCGGTGATGATCCCGACCAGGTAGGCGGGGACGCTGAGGATCTCGTTGACGACGAACTGCGCGACGTCGACGACCCAGTCCATGGCAGGCCCCCGCCGCTCAGCCGCGCGCCCGGACGGCGGCCGACAGCTTGCCGGTGATCTCGTCCACGTCCACGAAGTTGTCCACCACGACCACCTCGGCGTCGACCTCGCCGAGCTCGGCGGCCAGCTCCGCGGACGTCAGCACCACGTCGGCGGTGACCGCGGCGCCGCGCGCGGTGCCGATGTCGGCCACCTCCACCTCGCCGTCCACGCCCAGGTTCCGCAACGCCTGCTCGGCGTTGGTCTTGAGGATGATGCTCGTGCCGATGCCCATGCCGCAGACGGCGAGCAGCTTCACTGCAGGCCTCCTTCGTACTCGGAGATGAGCCGCCTGACCTCGGCGGCGGAGGTGGCGTCCTGCAGGGCCCGCATCCGGTCGGTGTCGGCCAGCATGCGGGCGAGCTTGGCCAGGGCGCCCGAGTGCGCGTCGTGGTCGACCGCGGCCAGGCCGATGACCAGCCGGACCGGGTCGTTGGCCTCGTGGCCGAACGGCACCGGCGCGGCCAGCGCCGCCCAGGACAGTCCCGTGCGCAGCACCGACGGCGACGGGCGCGAGTGCGCCAGCGCCAGCCCCGGGGCCAGCACGATGTAGGGGCCGAGGCGCTCGACGGTGTCGATCATCTCGGCGGTGTAGGCGTCGGTGGTCGCGCCGGACGCCACGAGGAGGTCGCCGGACGCGGTGATCGCCTCACGCCAGTCCGCGGCCCGCACCCCGACCGCCACGGCCGTCTCGGGCAGCGCGTCCAGTAGGGCGATCTGTTGCGAGTTAGCCGTCATGTCCGGTTCCTCCTTGGGCGCATTCAACAGCCAAAGACCCACTTATGTCCAGAACGATGCCAAAGCCGGAGGGTAGACCGTCAAAAGCGCCGCGCCGCGGCCGGCGCCCGCCACGATGCGCGGCCTCCCGCCCCGCCGCCCGCGAACCCGCAGGTCAGGCGGCAGACGCAACGGACGAGGGTATGCGGTCGCACCGCATGGTCAAGCGGTCCGCACACCGGGAAGGAGGTTCGGTCAGCCGAGGGCGGCGTTGATCCGGTCGGGGTCGTACAGGTGCTCGTGCACCAGCAGCGCGGCGCCGATCGTGCCCGCCCGGTGACCGAGCGTGGACGGAACGATCTGCAGGTCGCGCGAGGCGAGCACCTGCGCCCGCTCGTAGACCACCTCGCGGATGCCGGCCAGCAGCGGCTCGCGCGCCTCGGCCAGGTTGCCGCCGACGACGATGTGGGACGGGTTGAACAGCCCCACCACGTCCGCCAGCGCCTCGCCGATCAGCCGTCCCGCCTGGCGCACCAGCCGGACGGTCTCGTGGTCGCCGCGCCGCGCCAGCCGCGCGATGTCCTGGCTGGTGCGCACGTCGTAGCCGCGTTCCAGCAGGCGGCGGCGGATCGCCCAGCCGCCCGCGGTGGCCTCCAGGCAGCCGCGGTTGCCGCAGCGGCACGGCTCGTCGGTGCCGCGGCGCAGGTGGCCGAGGTCCCCGGCGGCGCCCTGCGCGCCCCGGTAGACCCGGCCGCCGACGATCAGCCCGGCGCCGATGCCGATGCCGATCTTGACGACCACCATGTCGGGGTGGTCGTGGCCGCCCGCCTTCTGCTCGCCCAGCGCCATGATGTTGACGTCCCGGTCGACGACCACCGGGACGTCCTTGGGGACGCCGGGCGACAGGGCGCGCGACAGGCGCTCGGGCACCGACACCCCGTCCCAGTCCGGCATGATCGGCGGGCTGACCAGCAGCCCGGTGGCGGTGTCCACCGGGCCCGGCACGCCGACGCCGATCCCGTGCACGTCGGCCGGGGCGCGGCCGACGCGCTCCAGCAGCCGGCCGAACGCGTCGGTCACCCAGCCCAGCACCGCGTCGGGGCCGTCGGCGACGTCCAGGTCGGCCTCGGTCTCGGCGAGCACGTGCCCGCCCAGGTCGGTGACGGCGACGCGGGTGTGGCTGCCGCCGATGTCGGCGCCGAGCAGCACCCCGGCGTACCGGTTGAACACGAAGGTCTCCGGCGGGCGCCCGCCGGTGGAGCCGCCGTCCCCGGCGGGGACGATCAGTCCGGCCCGCAGCAGGGCGTCCAGCCGCTGCGCCACGGTCGAACGGGCGAACCCGGACAGCCGGACGAGGTCCGCCCGGGTGCTCGCCTGGCCGCTGCGGATGAGGGCCAGCAACGTCCCGGCGCCGGCGCGCGGCGCCGCCGCTCGCTTCTTGACCACGCGTCCAGGGTACTTTTGTTGGTCAACGATCAGAAGTTCGTCTAGTTTCAGGCAGAAGCGTCCTGGGAGGGCAGATGGCGGAGGACCTGGACCGGGCGGCGGTCGACGTGGCGCGGGTGCTGGCGCTGGACGTCGTGGAGGCCAAGGGCAACGGCCACGCGGGCACCGCGATGGCGCTCGCGCCCGTCGCGCACGTGCTCTTCCAGGAGCTGATGCGGCACGACCCCGCCGACCCAGGCTGGCGCGGACGCGACCGGTTCGTGCTGTCGGCCGGCCACGCGAGCCTGCTCCTGTACATCCAGCTCTACCTGACCGGCTACGGCCTCACCCTCGACGACCTGCGCCGGACCCGCGCGTTCGGGTCCCGCACCCCCGGCCACCCCGAGTACGGCCACACGCCGGGCGTCGAGATGACCACCGGGCCGCTCGGCCAGGGCGTGGCGACGGCGGTCGGCATGGCGATGGCGCTGCGCCACGAGCGCGCCCTGCTGCGGGCCGACGCCCCGTTCGCCGACCGGACGGTGTGGTGCGTGGCAGGGGACGGCGACCTGCAGGAGGGCGTCAGCGCGGAGGCGTCCTCGCTGGCGGGCACGCTGGGCCTTGGCGAGCTGGTCGTGGTGTACGACGACAACGGCATCAGCATCGACGGGCCCACGTCGCTGTCGTTCACCGAGGACGTCCCGGCCCGCTACCGCGCCTACGGCTGGCACGTCCAGGTCGTGGACGACGGCGACGACCTGGACGCGCTGCGGTCCGCGCTGGCGGCGGCGCGGGACGAACGCGACCGCCCGTCCCTGGTGGCCGTCCGCACGGTGATCGGCGCCCCGGCGCCGCGCCGGGGCGGGACCGCCGCCGCGCACGCCGGGCCGTTCGGCGCCGAGGAGACCGCCGAGGTCAAACGGCTCCTCGGCATGGACCCGCACGCCTCCTTCGCCGTCCCCGAGCGCGTCCTCGAGCACACGCGGGCCGCGCTGGAGCGCGGCGCCCGCCTGCACGCCGACTGGGACAAGGCGCACGCCGCCTGGCGCGCCGCCGCGCCCCCCGAGCTGGCGGACCTGGACGAGCGGCTGGCCGCCGGCGCGCTCGCCCCGAACTGGCGGGACCTGCTGCCGGAACCGGACGCCGACGGCGCGCGGCCGACGCGCGCGGTGAACGGGGCCGTGCTGGCCGCCCTCACCGAACACCTGCCCGAGATCTGGGGCGGCTCGGCCGACCTGTCGCAGTCCACGAACGTCGCCTTCCCCGGCCGCCGCGCGTTCTCCGCCGCCGACCCCGCAGGGACGACGCTGCACTTCGGCGTCCGCGAACACGCCATGGCCGCGATCCTCAACGGCATCGCCCTGCACGGCGGGTTCCGCCCGTTCGGCACCACCTACCTGGCGTTCTCCGACTACCTGCGGCCCGCGCTGCGGCTGGCGGCGATGATGCGGCTGCCGGTCGTGCTGGCGTTCACCCACGACTCGGTGACGGTCGGCGAGGACGGCCCCACCCACCAGCCCGTCGAGCAGCTGTGGGGGCTGCGCGCGGTGCCGGGGCTGGACGTGGTCCGGCCCGCCGACGCGGCCGAGACGGTCGCCGCCTGGCGGCGCGTCCTGGAGCGGGCGGACCGGCCGGTGGCGTTCGCCCTCGGCCGCCGGCCCGCGCCCGCCCTCGACCGCGGCGGACGCGGCGCGGCGCCCGACATCGCCGCGGACGTGGCGCGCGGCGGCTACGTGCTCGCGGACGCGCCGTCGTCGCCGCCCGACGTGCTGATCATCGCGACCGGCTCGGAGGCGGCGCTGGCGGTCGAGGCCCGCGACCGGCTGGCCGCCGACGGGATCGGCGTCCGCGTGGTGTCCATGCCCTGCCTGGAGTGGTTCGCCGAGCAGGACGCGGCCTACCGCGACGCGGTCCTGCCGCCGGACGTGCTCGCGCGGGTCGCCGTCGAGGCGGGCGTGGCCCAGGGCTGGTGGCGCTACCTCGGCACCTACGGCGAGGCGGTGTCGGTGGAGCGGTTCGGGCTGTCCGGCCCGGGCGAGCGGGTGCGGGCCGAACTCGGGGTCACCGTCGACGCCGTGGTCGCCGCCGCCCGCCGGTCGCTCGCCCGGGTCCGGGACGCGCGCTGATCAGGACGACCGTTCGGCCGTCTTCGCCGGGGCGGCCTGCGCGTCGGCGCGCCGCCCGAACCTGCCCGGCAGCAGGAACAGCGTCAGCACCGGCACCAGGTACAGCAGCCACACCACGACCTGCAGCACGGTCGGGTCCGGCTGGAAGTTGATCGTGCCCTTGAGCAGCGTGCCGTACCAGCTGCCCGGCGGGATCGCGTCGCTGACGTCGAACGCGCGCGTGTGCAGGCCCGGCAGGAACCGCGCCTCCTGCAGGTCGTGGAACCCGTAGGCCAGCACTCCGGCCGCCACGACCACCAGCATCGCGCCCGTCCAGGTGAAGAACCGGGCCAGGTTGATCCTCAGGGCGCCGCGGTAGAACAGCCAGCCCAGCACCACGGCCGTGGCCAGGCCGAGCAGCGCGCCGATCAGCGGCCGCGCCCCGTCGCCGGTGGCCTGGACCGCCGACCAGATGAACAGCGCGGTCTCCAGGCCCTCCCGGCCCACCGCCAGGAACGCCGTCAGCACCAGCGCGCCGGTGCCCATGACCAGCGCCTGGTCCAGCTTGCCGTGCAGCTCGGACTTCAGGTGCCGGGCGGTGCGGCGCATCCAGAACACCATCCAGGTGACCAGCCCCACCGCGATGATCGACAGGGTCCCGCCGAGGAACTCCTGCGCCTCGAACGTCAGCGTGGTCGATCCGTACTGCAGCACCGCGCCGAACGCCAGCGCGATGCCGACGGCGATCGCCACGCCCGTCCAGATGGGACGCAGCGCGTCCCGCCGGCCCGTCTTGACCAGGTAGGCGACCAGGATGCACACGATCAGGCTGGCCTCCAGGCCCTCGCGCAGCCCGATCAGATAGTTGGCGACCATCAGGCGAACAGCTCCTTGCCCCACCAGTCGGCCGCGTCCCGGACCCCGGGCGGGATCGCGAAGACCGCCGAGCCGACATGGCGGATGTACTCGTTGAGGGCGTCACTCCGCGCCAGGCGCGTCTGCAGCGGCAGGAAGCCGCGGCGGATGTCGCGCTGGTAGGCCAGGAAGAACAACCCGGCGTCCAGCCGTCCCAGCCCGTCGGTGCCGTCGGTGTAGGAATAGCCGCGGCGCAGGATCCGGGCGCCGCCGTTGCTGTCGGGATGGGCCAGCCGCACATGCGAGTCGGCGGGCAGGGCGTTCAGGTCCGGCTCGTCGTGCTCGTGCTTCTTGCCGTAGGGCGCCCCCTCGCCCTTGGTGCGGCCGAAGATGTCCTCCTGCTCCTTGAGCGGCGCGCGGTCCCAGGTCTCGATGTTCATCGCGATCCGGCGCGCCACCAGGTACGAGCCGCCGACCATCCACGGCGGGCCGTCCTGCGGCTGCACCCACACGTGCTCGTTCAGCGCCGCGGTGTCGGTGCCGGAGATGTTGCGGGTGCCGTCCTTGAACCCCATCAGGTTGCGCGGGGTCTGCGCCTCCGGCGTGGTGGACGACGTCTTGCCGAACCCCAGCTGCGACCAGCGCACCGACACCTTGCCGAAGCCGATCCGCGCCAGGTTGCGGATCGCGTGCACGGCCACCTGCGGGTCGTCGGCGCACGCCTGCACGCACAGGTCGCCGCCGCTGCGCGCCGGGTCCAGGTCGTCGCCGGGGAAGGCCGGCAGATCGATCAGCGCGGGCGGGCGGCGGTCCGCCAGGCCGAACCGGTCCTCGCCGTCCTTGGCGAACAGGGTCGGGCCGAACCCGACGGTGAGGGTGAGGCGGGACGGTTTGAGGCCGAGGGCCTCGCCGGTGTCGTCCGGCGGGGCCTCGGGCAGCCCGCCCACCGCGCCTTCGCCGACCGGCCGCCCGGCGGTCATCCGGGCCGCCGCCCGGGTCCACTCCTTGAGCAGGGCGACCAGCGCGTCGCGGTCGTCGGTGGTGACGTCGAAGGCGGCGAAGTGCAGGCGGTCCTGCACGGGGGTGGCGATGCCGGCCTGGTGCGGCCCGTAGAACGGCACCGCGTCCCCGAGCCGCGGCTCGGGGTCGTCGCTCACCCCGATCGCGGCCGCCGCGGCGCCGCCGGTCGCGGCCACGCCGAGCGCCAGGCCCGCGCCGCCCCACCCGAGCAGCCTGCGCCGCGAGACCTTCGCGGCACCGGTCGCGGAATCAGCGCTCATCGCAGCCGCCTCCTCACTTCGCGACGGCGGCGGCGAGCTTGGACAGCGGCTCGGCCAGCGCGTTGACACCGTCCGACAGTTTCTTGCGCTCGTCCTTGCCGACGGTGTCGTAGGACACGAACCCGTCGGGGGAGCCCTTGTCGCGGTGCTCGTCCAGCAGCTCGTACAGGGCGGCGAACCGCTCGTCCAGCTCCTTGGCCAGCGCCGGGTCCTTCTCCGACACCACCGGCTTGAGCAGCTCGTAGGCCTTCTGCGCGCCCTCCACGTTGGCCTGGAAGTCCACCAGGTCGGTGTGGCTGTAGCGCTCCTCCTCACCGGTGACCTTGCCGGTGGCGACCTCGTCCAGCAGCTCCTTGGCGCCGTTGGCCATGCCGGTCGCGGTGATGTCGGCGGTGCCGACGCGCTTCTGCCAGTCCTTCAGGTCGACGATCAGCTGGTCGGCGAGCTTCTTCTCCTCCTCGCCGATCTTCCCGTCCTTCCACAGCGCCTTCTCGAGGCGGTGCCAGCCGGTCCAGGTCTGGCCCTGCTCGAGGCCGTCCTCGCGCACGTCGACCTTGGGGTCGATGTCGCCGAACGACTCGGCGACCGGCTCGGTGCGCTCCCAGCCGATCCGCGACACCGCGTAGGTCTTCTTGGCCTCCGCCACGTCGCCCGCCTTGACGGCGGCGGCGAACTTCTCGGCCTTGGGCAGCGTGGCGTCGGCCTGCTCCTGGACGTACCTGCGGTATTCGGCGATGGCACGATCCAAGCGCGGATCGTTCGGGCGCGGCGCGCCCTGACCGGTCGCCGTCACCTTCTGCCGGATGCCGTCGCCCCGCATGCCGGGCTTGCAGGCGATCTCGTAGGATCCGGCCTTCACCTCCGCGGTGATCTCGGCCCGGGTGCCCGGCCCGATGTTCTCCCGCTCGGTGACGATCCGGTCGCCGGGCGCGTAGATGTAGACCTCGGTGACCTTGGACCCGGTGTTGTGAACCGCCAGCGTGACGTGCCCGGCCGGGAACTCGGTGCGCGACACCTTGCACTCGGTGTCGCTCGCCGTCACCTGAATCGCGTCCGAGCCGCCGCCCCCGCCGTCCTTGTCGGCGCAGGCGGAAACGCTGACGAGGGCCACGGCGGCGGTGACGGCCACCGCCGCGCCATGGGGGAGACGGATGGCTCTCATGGTCGGCTCCAAGTGGGTCGTGTCGGTCGCTGAGCCGTGCTCGCTCAAACTAAGGCCGACCTAATTTAACTTAGCCTTGCCTAACCTCAACAGGCGCCCCCCGGAATGCGACCCGAGCGTGACCTGCGAAGATCGTCTCTGTGGGGGGATCCGCGAGCGTCGGCGGCCGCGCCCGTCCCGGCCGGCGCGGGCCGAGGGCACGGCGGACCGCGGTCAGAGATCGGCGAGCAGGCGCTCGATGAACGCGGGGGTCTCCCCGGGCACGCACGCCTGAGCGCACAGCGTGTCCATGGTGCGGCCGTACAGGTCCAGGTCGCTGCGCCGGTCCAGGTACGCCGCGCTGTCGAGCTGCTCCACGTACACGACGTCGGGCAGGTCGGGCTCCTGGAAGCGCAGGATCGTGAACGGGCCGCCGGGCGCGCCGACGCCCCGGTCGAACGGCAGGATCTGCACGGTGACGTTCGGCAGCGCGCTCACCTCCAGCACGCGCCGCAGCTGGCCCCGCAGCACCGCGGCGCCGCCGAGGCGCCGCCGCAGCGCCGCCTCGTCGATCACCGTCCACAGCTTGGGCGCCTCCGGTCGGGTCAGCAGCCGCTGCCGCGTCATCTCCAGCTCCACACGGCGCTCCAGCTCCTGCGTGGAGGCGTGCGGATGACGCAGCCGGGCCACGGCGAAGGCGTAGTCCTCCGTCTGCAGCAAGCCGGGCACGAACTGCGTCGCGTACGTGCGCAGCCGCACCGCGGCCTCCTCCAGGCCGACGTACTGCTCGAACCAGCTCGGCATGATGTCGCCGTACGGCTGCCACCACTGCGGTTCGTTGGCGCGCCGCACCAGCGTCATCAGCCCGGCCCGCTCGTCCTCGTCGACCACCCCGTACATGGTGAGCAGGTCCGCCACGTCGCGCTCCTTGAAGCCGACGCGGCCGAGCTCCAGGCGGCACATCTTCGACACCGACGCGCGGATCGCGTACGCGGCGTCGTCGCGGCTGATGCCGGCCTCCTCGCGCAGCCGGCGCAGCTGGGCGCCGAGCAGCACGCGCCACACCGTCGGGCCGCCGCGGGACGACGCGATCAGGGGACTCACCGGCCGGTGGTCCGCCGTCTGGGCCATGGTCATTCCGCTCCTCGACCCCCGGCCACCTCGCGCGTCCGGCCGGAATCACCGTGAGATTCTCTGTGCGCCGGCCAATCCTAGTGGCCGGCGGCGGAAAGATCATCCGGGGAATGCGCGGGGCCCATTTTGGATCGTTCCGAAAAGGCGGTCGAAGGGTCGCGGCTTCGTTTCGCACCGTGAATTTCCGCTGGTGAATGCGGGTGCGATTCGTGGAAAGCGCGGTGGGCAGACGAAAGGGCCCGCGCCGTGTGGTGCACGGTGCGGGCCCTAACGCCTGGTGCGGACGAACCTCTCTGCTCGTGCGGGAGGGTTAGTCCTTGTTGAAGTT
>PVNI01000029.1 GCA_003001795.1 Actinomadura viridilutea
GCGGCTGTCTGGTAGCTCCACACCACGCCAGGAGGTCCTCCCCATTTCAAGATCATCCAGCCGTGTCGCCGTCACCAACGTCCATGGTCAGTACAGCTAGATGACCTTGGCGACCGAGGAGCTCCCGACGGGTGGTGCGAATCTCGGTCGACTCACACCACCCCAGGGGGTCCTCCCCCTTTTCAAGCTCAACGGACCGTGCCGCCGTCACCAGCCATGGTCAGTACACCTGGCCCGCAGCGTGCAGGCACCACAAGCCCCGAACGAACGGCAGAGTGCCGTTCGCCGAGGCGACGGCCGTTGGAGACCGGCGGCGTGGGCAGCGGCGGCGGCGAGGCCGAGGGGCGCCGTTACTGGGCCATGTCGACGAAGCGGCTGTAGTGGCCTTGGAACGCCACCGTCACCGTCGCCGTCGGCCCGTTGCGGTGCTTGGCCACGATCAGGTCCGCCTCACCGGCACGCGGGGACTCCTTCTCGTAGGCGTCCTCCCGATGCAGCAGGATCACCATGTCCGCGTCCTGCTCGATCGAACCGGACTCGCGCAGGTCCGACACCATGGGCTTTTTGTCCGTCCGCTGCTCCGGACCGCGGTTCAGCTGCGACAGCGCGATGACCGGCACGCCGAGCTCCTTGGCCAGCAGCTTCAGCGAACGGGAGAACTCCGACACCTCGACCTGGCGGCTCTCCACCTTCTTGCCCGACGTCATCAGCTGCAGATAGTCGACGATGACGAGCCGCAGGTCATGCTGCTGCTTCAGCCGCCGGCACTTGGCGCGGATCTCCATCATCGACATGTTCGGCGAGTCGTCGATGAACAGCGGAGCCTCGGCGACCTCGCTCATCCGCCGCGCCAGCCGCGTCCAGTCCTCGTCCGTCATCGTCCCGGACCGCATCGCGTGCAGCGCCACCCGCGCCTCGGCCGACAGCAGCCGCATCGTGATCTCGTTGCGGCCCATCTCCAGGCTGAAGAACGCCGAGGTCAGCCCGTGCTTGATGGAGGCCGCCCGGGCGAAGTCCAACGCGAGCGTGGAGTTGTGCGTGGGGATGCACGACCGTCCGACCAGGTACATGTGGTCGTCGTTGTCCACCTGCACGCACCGCACCGGCACGCTCCGCACCGGCCGCACGTCCACGATGTACCGCACGCGGGCCGACGAGGGGACGGTTGCGCACTGCCGCGCCGCCTTGGCCGGCATTCGGAAGACCGGTCCGATGGGTGTGAACTCGACCCGGTAGAACGTCGAGGTCTCCGCGGGGCCGGCCGAGGGGCGCTCGACGGTCAACGCCGCCCGGTGGCCGAGCGTGAGGATCAGCTCCCGGACGTCGTCGGCCAGCCCGCGGTCCGCCAGGCCGAGCCGCACCCGTCCGTCGTCGGACACGTCCCCGCCGACGTCGAGCAGCCCGGCGAGCAGCGCCCGCCGCTGCTCCTCCGACGCCCGCAGATAGACGGCCGGGATGTGCTTGTTCCGCAGCAGCCCCAGGTCGCGCAGTCGCGCGCGGAGGCCGGGCAGGTCGCAGCCGCCCGGCGCGGCATGCCGGGCGACCGGCTGCCCCGCGCGTTCGATCTCCGCGAGGACCTCCTCGCCAAGGCCGGTGACCTCGCCGCCGTCGTCGTCACCGCGGCCGAGCCACACGCCGAGCACGTACGGGTCGAGGGGCAGGTCCGCGGGCGGCAGGTCGAACGGGGCCGCGACCGCCACGGCGTGGTGGGGACGGCCGTCACCGTCGCACCGCAGCGTCGCCGCGATCTGCTCGGTGGTTTTGATCGACTCGTGGTGGACGGCCGCCGCGGCGTACCGGGCCGGGTCCGGGACGGCCGCTGCCGGCGTCGACCGGGTGCCGGACCGCCCGAGCCGCCCGTCGCACCTCCTGGACGGCCTCCCGCCCGGCAGGCCGTGCGCGTCGCCCGCCGCCGCAGCGCCGCCGTCGACGGCGCAGTCGGAACGGCTGGTCCGCTGCAGCGGCGCCCTGCGGACCGGCGCGCAGGCGGCTGCGCGGGGTTCCCGCGCCCGGCTCACGGCGTGCGCGGCGGTGGTGGCGCGGCCCGCCCACTGGCGGAGTTCGCGGGTCACCGCGTGCAAGGCATGGAAGGGCTTCTGGCCGACCGCCACCGCGGCGTCCCGGTGCCGGGCGTGCCCGCCGGAGCCGTTCACGACCGTGACGGCCGCGTCCACCGCGCGCTTCGCGGACACGCCCTCGAACCGCCCGCGGCGGCTCACGCGGGTGATGGTCCGCCACTGGTGCTGGGCGTCGGCGACGATCACCTCTCCGTCGGAGAACTCGACCTCATAGCAGGGCCGCCCGTACATCACCTCGGTCGCCGCGACGACGCGGGTCGGCCTGCCGTCGGCTCCGATGAGCAGGTCGCCGACCTCGACCTCGCCCATGGTGGTCCAGCCGGTGGGGGTCGGCAGCGGCGTGTCGAGGCTCACCGCCTTCCCCATCGCGGGCCGCGCGGCGACGACGATCATCTGGCCCGGGTGCAGGCCGTTGGTGAGGGCGTCGAGGTCGGCGAAGCCCGTGGGGACGCCGACCATCTGGCCGCCGCGGCTGCCGATCGCCTCGATCTCGTCCAGGGTCCCGGGCATGATCTCGCTGAGCGGGGCGTAGTCCTCCCCGCTGCGCTTGTCGGCGATGGCGAAGATCTCGGCCTGGGCCCGGTCGAGGATCTCGTCGGCGTCGGCGCCGTCGGCCGCGTACCCCATCTGCACGATCCGGGTGCCGGTCTCGACGAGCTTGCGCAGCACCGAACGCTCGCGAACGATCTTCGCGTAGTAGCCCGCGTTGGCGGCGGTGGGCACCGAGGAGATCAGCGTGTGCAGGTAGGGGGCGCCGCCCACCCGGCCGATCTCGCCGCGCTTGGTCAGCTCGCCCGCCACGGTGACGGCGTCGGCGGGGTCGCCGCGCCCGTACAGGTCGAGGATGACGTCGAAGATGATCTGGTGCGCGGGACGGTAGAAGTCCTGGGTGCGCAGGACCTCGATGACCTCGGCGATCGCGTCCTGGGACAGCAGCATGCCGCCCAGCACGCCCTGCTCGGCGGTGATGTCGTGCGGTGGGGTGCGTTCGAACTCCTGACCTTGGGGTCCGAGATCGGTCACACTCACCTGTCCCACCCCCCTCGATCGATCACCGCATGCCTCACCGGCACCGCGGTCGCCCCGGTTCCCAGATGTATCGGAAGCCTCCGACATTCTCCGGGCGGGCGTGCCGGGGGCGCAAAGGCGGCTGTGGACGGGGTGTGGACGGCATGTGCACACACGCCGGAAGGGCTGTGCACAACCTGGGGACAACCCTGAGGACAACTCCATTCAAGATCGCGTGTCGGTGTCCTGGCCTGCGCAAATGCTGTCCACCGGGTGTGCGGGAAAGAAAGTTCGCCGCCCCCGCGACACCGGGCCGTTCATCCACGGTCGCGTCCGCGCCACGCAGCGGCCATGAAGAACGGATAGTACGCCGACGGCATCCGTCTCAGCCCTCTGACCCGCGGTGCAACGCCCGCCTCAACGTCGATGCGCCGCCCTCTGCAAGCCCGATGCGACGTCATATCCTCGGCTGCGCCGACGCCTCGAGCGCGGCGACGCGCTGTTCTTCCTGCCTGCGTTCATGCCTCACCCGCTCTGCTGTTGTCGTGATGACCTGGCCTTGGGACGCGCCGCGAGGCAAGTGCGGCGAGGCGGATGGCACGCGTTCGCGCCGTCCACGTCAGGCGGTTCTCTACAGAGGGAGCAGCCACGAGCAGTTGTGCACACGGCGGAGACGGGGAGAGCAGCGGCGCCGGGGGGAAGAGCGGAAGCGCAGCCTTTGGCCGACGTCAATGAGAGTGCGCACGGCGCCCGCGCCCCAGCCCGGCATTGAGGTGAGTCTTCGGGGACATGCGGAGGGCCTCGAGGCGACGGCCCACGCGTGTGCGATCTGGACGACATCAAACACAGCGGCCCTGCGATCGTCCCGTCTGACCTGCTCGACGACCTTCTCGGTCCCGTCCCAGCGCTGGAGGCGCCGGGTGTATAGGTCCCGATCTCTGTAATCCTCAATGGTTTGATATCGATTACCGAGTTGATACCGTTGCGGCGGTGATGGGCGGTTCACGACTGCGGTTGCGCTGGAACGCGCACGACCGGGAGATCCTGCGGCTCGCGCTGCCCGCGTTCGGCGCGCTGATCGCCGAACCGCTGTTCCTGCTCTCCGACTCGGCCATCGTGGGCCACCTGGGCACGGCGCAGCTCGGCGGTCTGGGGGTGGCCGGTCAGGCGCTGGCGACGCTGGTGTACCTGTGCGTCTTCCTCGCGTACGGCACCACCGCCGGGGTGGCCCGTCAGGTGGGGGCCGGGGACGTGCGGGCGGCGATCCGGCAGGGCATCGACGGCATGTGGCTGGCGCTGGCCATCGGGACGGTGCTCGCCGTCGCGGGATGGCCGCTGGTCCCCTGGCTGGTCGACGTCTTCGGCGCCTCGGACGCGGTCACCCCGTACGCCCGCACGTACCTCACGGTCAGCCTGCTCGGCATCCCCGGAATGCTCGTCGTGCTGGCGGGCACAGGGGTGCTGCGCGGCCTCCAGGACACCCGCACGCCGCTGCTGGTCTCCGTCGCGGGCTTCTCGGGAAACCTCGCGCTGAACCTGGTGTTCGTCCTGGGCCTGGGCTGGGGCGTCGCCGGCTCGGCCTGGGGCACCGTGATCGCGCAGACGGTCAGCGCCGGCGTGTACGTCGCGGTGGTGCTCCGCGCGGCCCGCAGGCACGGCTCCCCTGTGGGGCCGGACCTGGCGGGAATGCGCACCGCCGCCACGGCAGGGGTGAACCTGGTGGTGCGGACCGCGGCGCTCCGGGTGGTGCTGATCGTGGGCACGTCCGTGGCGGCGCGCATGGGCGACACCGAGATCGCGGCCTACCAGGTGGGATTCCAGGTGTGGAACCTGCTGGCGCTCGCCCACGACGCCGTCGCGATCGCCGGACAGGCGATCATCGGACGCCATCTCGGCGCGGCCGACACCGCGGGCGCTCGCGGCGCCACCCGTCGGATGGTGCAGTGGGGGGTCGCGTGCGGGGCGCTGTTCCTGGTCGCCGTCCTCGTCGTGCGGCCGTGGCTCCCCGCGTTCTTCACCGACGACGAACAGGTGCGCGACGCGCTGCTGGCCAGCCTCATCGTGATCGCGGCGATGCAGCCGATCGCGGGTGTCGTGTTCGTCCTGGACGGCATCCTCATCGGCGCGGGCGATGGCGCGTACCTGGCCGCCAGCACGGTCATCGCGACGCTGACGTTCCTGCCCGCCGCGTTGCTCGCGTACGGCGCGGACGCGGGGCTCGTGGGATTGTGGCTTGCCCTCGGGCTGTGGATGACCACTCGGATGGTGACCCTGGGGGTGCGGTCGCTCGGCAACGCTTGGATGGTCACCGGCGCCGTCCGCCGCTGACCGGATGGCGCCAGGCTGCGTGCCATGCCCACAGGAGGTCGCCGGTGGACGGGTAGCACAGCCGGCGGTCGCCAGGTCGGGCGCCGTTGCGGGCCGCGGAGTCGGCGGCCGAGTGCCGCAGCCTCACGTTTCTTGTGTTGGACGGGACCACACCGCCGAATCGACCGCACCGGGACCGCCGAGTCGCTAGGATTCGAACATGCGTTCTAACAACGGTGAGCGACTGGCCCTTCTGACCCAGGCGATCGACGACCTGGCAGCCGAGGGCATGGCCGGCCTGCCTCCGGAAACCCTGGTGGAACGCATCGCGGGCATCTGGTCGCTCGTCGAGGGCATCGACCCAGAGATCGCCCGCCGCCGTTCGCGCTACATGACCACGGACAACTGAGTCCAAGGCCGCGACAGGAGCCCGCTGCGTTCGCCGCGTCCCTCCGTCACCCACGCCCCACGCCGATGAGGGACGCGGCCCAGGGCTTCTGACAAGCCGTACCGGCTACCACGAACGGGCGTCGCAGCCGCCGAGCGTCCTCGCCGCAACGCCGATCCCGCCCGCTGACTTTCCGGGCCCCGCTCGGAGCCTGTCACCGCACCTCGCTTATCCCTCGGCTCCCGCAGCGGCCACGGCGCCTCACCTTCGATCGGACCGTCGTCGCCTGGCTGCCCGAAGGCGGTGGTGGAAGCAGGCGGCGGGAGCACCATCCACCTGCAAACATCGAGCAGAGCCCACGCGTGATGGCCAGCTGGGCCCCGCTCGAAGTTGCGCTCGCAGGCTTGTGCCAGCGGCGTCGAGAGCGGCCTCCCCGACGACAGTGGCTCGATCCCAGCCAAGACTCAGCAGCCCAAGTCGGCGCATTTTCGGCACCAGCGAGTCGCCTGCCAGCGGATGACGCGAAACGAGCACACCGGTGGCGCCCTGGAGGGCTGACCCGCCCCCGCACAGGCGGCGGCCAGCAGCTCGTGGACGGCCGCACGGCGGTGCTGTCTTCTCTTGCGTACTCGGCCCGCGGCTGCCCTACGCACCGGTCACTCAACAGACTCCGAAAGGCATGCGGCTTCGGCGCAAGGTGAAAGACGGCCGCGCGCGACCAAGACAGCCGCACGGCGATGGGTGACGGACGGTGCCGAGAATCCCTCGCCGATGCTACTCCGCCTGATCGATCGGAGACGGGAACGGAACCGGCTGATCAGATACCGGTGGTGGCGAGGCAGAGGGGCCGGCGGCGCTCGGCTCGGATGGCGCAGTGCGCGGGAGCTCACTGGACGCGGCGTGCACTGTGTCGGGCCCATCGGCTCGAGGCGCGGGAGACGTGCTCGGCGCGGTGGAAGCGTCGGTCTCCCCGCGAGCAGGCGAGGACTCCGCCTTCTTACCTGCCCGCCTCTTCTTCGGTCGGCCGCGTCCGGTCGCCCCCTCGAGGCGGTGCGCGACGCGGTGCCGCAGGTCGGGAAGCAGGTCGTACAGGACGTCGCCGGGGCACTCGGTGTCGGCGAAGTCGCGGTGACCGACGATGGCGCGGTACGGGTCGAGGTCGTACCGCGCGCACAGCCACGCGCAGACCCGCTCCAGCGAGTCCCAGAGCGCACCGGGCACCTCGGCGTTCATGTAGGTGCCCTCGTTCTCGATACCGATCGCGTGGCGGTTGTGGCCCCGGACATGCGCGCCGACGACCAGGCGTCCCCTGCGAAGGGCGCTCAAGGTGCGGTTGCGGCCCTCCATCACGTGGCCGCCGCGGCTGATGGTGAGCTGCTGCCCGGTGTCGGCCCACCCTCGGACGTGCATGTGGTGGCGCTGGATCCAGCGGGACAGCCAGTAGGCGTGGGCGAGCGAATCGTCCCGGTAGTTGGGGGTGGCCGTGTGATGGACGACGATCTTCTTCGGCGCCCGGCGCAGGACTTTGGCGCGCTTGCGCGGAGGGCGCGCGCCCCACTCGCGGCGCGTGTGGATTCGCGGACGGAGCGCGGTGAGAGCGGCGCGCCGGGCGTCGCCCCCGGGCGCGGCCAGGCTCGAATCGGCCGAGGCAGCGCCCCCGGCGGACAGCGCCTCCAGAAGGAAGGCGTCCAGCAGTCCGATTCCCAGCGCCCCCGTCACCGTCCGGCGCATCGGCCCTAGGTCATCGTCATCGCTGCCGTCCGCGAACGCGCCCATCTCATTCCCCTCCGAGGTCGGATCACTACAGAAGGTAGTTGTCCGACAGACGGGGCACCAAGGACAGGGCGTGTCATGGACGTTTCACATGAAACGAGGATCGCCCGGCCCATAGAACAGGGCGCCATTGTCGAAGTCGCAGCCCGCCACAGCCGGCGAACTCGCTGCATGTAAGGCGCTACCGGGGGCGGCCCGTCGTCCGCGTAGGGCCGCGCTGTGATCACCGAGCGGCTGTCAACGCGTCCAGGCGCAGCGCAGACGACAGGCTCCGACCAGCCTTGTCCAGTGGATCTCGTTGTGGCGGCGCAGCCGGATGGGCCGACGCCGTGGGTGGCGACGCGGTATGACGCGGACCGTCCTGACTCGGTGTTCGGCTGATGACGATCTCGCACCGCCTGGGTCGTCAGCGCCGTACACGGCGCGACGCCGCGTCGGGGCCACCGGCCGCTGGTTGGCCCCGGACGCGGCGTCGCGCGCGTGTGCGTGATGGTCTCGCAGAGCGATCCCGAGTGCGACCGACCGGGTCAGGCGGCGACGACGTTCAGGTCGATCGTCGCGTTGACCTCGGGGTGCAGCCGGACGCTGACCTGGTGCGCGCCGAGCGTCTTGATCGGGCTGCTGATCTCGATGCGGCGCTTGTCCAGGTCGGGACCGTCGGCGGCCTTGACCGCCTCG
Organism: Actinomadura viridilutea; assembly: GCA_003001795.1. GTDB lineage: Bacteria > Actinomycetota > Actinomycetes > Streptosporangiales > Streptosporangiaceae > Spirillospora > Spirillospora viridilutea. The sequence goes on from PVNI01000029.1 coordinate 8,233, forward strand.
ACGATGTCGGCGGCGGTGACCGCGCCGAACAGGCGCCCGTTGCTGCCGCTGCGCGTGCGCAGCGTCACCTTCATGGCCTGCAGCTGGGCGGCGATCTCCTTGGCGTGCTCGATGGTCGCGATCTCGCGGGCCGCGCGCGCCTTCTTGATGGACTCGATCTGCCGCTCCGCACCGCGGGTCCACTTGATCGCGAGCCCGCGCGGCACGAGGTAGTTGCGGCCGTAGCCGTCACGGACCTCGATGACGTCCCCCGGCTCGCCGAGCCCGGAGACCTGCTGGGTCAGGATGAGCTTCATGTTCGCTGGTCCCTCCCCACTCAGCGCGCGGTGCTGGTGTACGGCAGCAGCGCCATCTCACGGGCGTTCTTGATCGCCGTGGCGACGTCCCGCTGGTGCTGGGTGCAGTTGCCGGTCACGCGACGGGCACGGATCTTGCCGCGGTCGGAGATGAACTTGCGCAGCAGAACCGTGTCCTTGTAGTCGACGTAGGAGATCTTCTCCTGGCAGAACACGCAAACCTTCTTCTTGGGCTTGCGCGGAGGTGGCTTCGCCATCGTGGTGCTCCTTGATCGAGAGCCCCGCTCGCGCGGGAATGGACGTGTGTTTTCAGTTGGATTCGCCGAGCGACGCCGAGCCGATACCGGTTGAGGGCGATCGGAGACGACCGCCCCGGCCGGAACCGGATCGTCCGGTGACGGACCGCTCGCCGTTCAGCCGACCCGCCGACCGGTGCGGCCCGCCGTCGATCCGCCGCGGCGACCGTCGACGCGTCGCAGCCGACCGGCGAGGTCCGGCCGTGTGCGGGCGCGGCTGACGCGCGACCGGGATCGGCCGAACGGGCCGGAGCCGAGACGGGCGTCCGCGGGGCGCCGGTCAGAACGGCGGGTCGTCGGAGAAACCTCCGCCGCCGCCGGTGGTGGCCCAGGGGTCGTCCACCGGGGCGCCGCCGGGGCCGCCGGCCTGGCCGCCGCCGAAACCGCCGCCACCGCCGAAGCCGCCACCGCCGCCGGGGCCGCCGAAGCCGCCGCCCTGCCGCTGCGTCTTGTTGACCTTCGCGGTCGCGTAGCGCAGGGACGGGCCGACCTCGTCGACCTCGAGCTCGTAGACGGTGCGCTTCTCACCCTGCTGGGTCTCGTACGAGCGCTGCCTGAGCCGCCCCTGCACGATCACCCGCATGCCGCGCTGCAGGCTCTCGGCCACGTTCTCGGCCGCCTGCCGCCAGACGTTGCAGGTCAGGAAGAGGGCTTCACCGTCCTTCCACTCCCCCGACTGACGGTCGAAGTACCGCGGCGTGGACGCGACGCGGAACGACGCGACCGCCTGCCCGCTCGGGGTGAAGCGGAGGTTCGGGTCCTCGACGAGGTTTCCGACAAGGGTGATCTGGGTGTCGCCTGCCATGGGCTCGCTCCGGCTGGTAGGGCGGGTGTGCGGTACCGGGCCCCGCTCAGTGGACCTCGGGTCGGATGACCTTCGTACGCAGCACCGACTCGCTCAGGTTGAGCTGCCGGTCGAGCTCCTTGACCGTGGCAGGCTCGGCCGTCAGGTCGATCACCGCGTAGATGCCTTCGGACTTCTTCTGGATGTCGTAGGCCAGACGCCGGCGACCCCAGATGTCGAGCTTCTCCACGCTGCCGCCGCCATCCTTGATGACCTTCAGGAACGGGTCCAGCGCCGCGGCCGCGTTCCGCTCGTCGATCGCGGGGTCGAGGATGGCCATGACTTCGTAACGACGCATGCTTGTGTCCCTACCTCCTCTGGACTGATGCGGTCACGGTCTCTCCGTGACAGGAGGGCTCGTGCTCCCCCACGGCGGCGGACCGGACCGGTGATCGGGGGGCGCCGCCCGTGGGACCGGTACAGGCTACCAAGCTCAGACGCCCTCCGAACCCCTTCTCCGCGCGCCCGCCGAGGCCCTCCGCCTGCTCTGCCGCGATTCGCCCGGCTCGTCCCCGAGCATGGGCGTTCGGGCGCAGCCCCGGTACGCGCCGCGGCGTGACTGCGGCGCGGGGCTGTGCGGGCATCGGCTTCACCAGTCTCTCTGAAAGTCGGGGAGTACAGAGGGAGAGCCCGGGGGCGCAGTCGAAAGGGCGGCCGCGCCGATCGCGTTCGGACGCGCCGTCGCGATGATGCCGCCGTCCACGCTCGAGACGTCACCGCGGACCGGCCGGTCGCCGCGCCGCGGCGTTCTCGCGCGGCACGTCGCCGGAGGCGGTCGACGGCGCCCCGCCACCGCTTGGCGATGATGAGACGTGGCGTCAGCGGCGGGACGCGGGCGCCGCGGCGCCGGCCGCCTTGGCGGCGCATCGACGGCGCTCCAGCTCGGCCATGATGTCGGCCATCCGGGCGCGCATGCGGGCGGTCTGGGTGGTCAGCAGCGACAGCTCCTCGACGAGCTCCGCGTCGCCGATGAGCGCGAGGTCGTCCTCCCTCATCTTCGGCACCTCCTGCGAGTCCACGCGGCCTCGAATCCATGTTCGACACTACCGGGCCGCGCCGACAGTTTCCTCCTCAGCACCCCTGGTTGATCTTTCGGGCTCTGGGGAATCCCTTTACCGCGCCGACGCGACCGGCGCCGCGGTCCCCCTGCCGCCGGTCCGGCGAGCAGGTGAACCCCGACCCGACGGATCCGACCACCGCACCCGGAGGGGGTGGACCGATGACCGACGAGGCGACCCAGAAGAAGCGCCCGTTGATCACACTCAACACCGACGGACAGCGGCACCCGGTGGAGAACGCGCTGGCGGTTTCCGCCATCACCATCGGACTGATCGCTCTGGTGCTGGGCTTCATCCCGGCGACCCATTTCTTCGGGGCCGTGGCGGGCGTGATCGGACTGCCGCTGGCCCTGTACTCCCAGCTCATCTCCGCCACGACGGGCGAACGCTGGCTGAACGTCATCGGCATGGTCACCTCGTTCGTGGGCGCCGCCTTCGCCCTGCGTCACGGCGGATTCAGCATCTGAGCCGCCCGCCCCCGCCCCCCCGCATCAGTCATCCGCCGTCCACAACGACTTCCAGAACACCGCCCCCAGAGCAGCGCGCCGATCACCGAGCAGCTGCCGCGCACCCCCCTGCGCCGCAGGCGCCCCAACGCCACGCGCCGCCCACGGTCCGGTCGACTCCAAACTCGCCCCATCCTCTCCGCCCGCGCTCCGTCCAACTGCAGTCCGCCTCGCGTCGACCCACCTTCCTCCACCCGGCACTACGCCATCTGCCCCCGCCGGGGAACGCTCCCGGCGCTGAGGCCTGCCTGGGCGTTATGTGACTAGCGTTATGTGACTAGCGTTATGTGAGTAGAACGTCTGGCGATTGGCCGTCGTCGAGAGCGCGCTGTGGCGGTCATGATTCAGCGGCCGGAGTACCGGCCGCGCGCTCAGGGCGATGACGCGTCCGCCCGCGCCCTGGGCGCTCGCTGGAGATTCGTGATCGACGGTGCAGCCTCGACGGCGTCACGGCTGCCCGTCCGCGCTTCCCCGTCTGTCCTCGTTGTGCCGTCAGGCCACAGATGACGGGGCGTCCGGCTTGGTGCCACGCTCCAGGAAGGCTGCAGAGCGGAACTGCGGCTATGTCTTGTTTGCCGCCTCACTGTGCCAGCGGACTGGGCGCGGCGTGGTCGAGGGCTCCCGTGAGGTGAGGGCTGGGGGCGGGCGAGGGTGGCTGGATCAGGGGACGATGTCGGGGGGCGTGGATAGGCTCGTGGCATGCGCATCGGAGCCCACGTCGACCAGAGCAACGCGCTCGCCACCGCCCGTTCGATCGGGGCGGAGGTCGTCCAGATCTTCCTGGGCGACCCGCAGGGCTGGAAGAAGCCCGTCCTGCCCGAGGGCGTGGAGGCGTTGCGGGACTCGGACGTGGACGTGTACGTGCACGCGCCCTACATCATCAACGTGGCGACGTCCAACAACCGGATCCGCATCCCCAGCCGCAAGGTGCTGTCCCAGCAGCTGGAGGCGGCCGCCTCGATCGGGGCCAAGGCGCTGATCGTGCACGGCGGGCACATGCTGAAGAAGGACGACCCGGAAATCGGCTTCGAGAACTGGCGCAAGGTCTTCGAGCGGATCGAGTGCCCGATCCCGATCTACATCGAGAACACCGCGGGCGGCGACAACGCGATGGCGCGCAAGTTCGACCGGATCGCCCGGCTGTGGGAGACGCTGTCGAGCGTCGCCGACCTCGACTCCAAGGTGGGGTTCTGCCTGGACACCTGCCACGCCCACGCCGCCGGCGAGGAGCTGATCGACGCCGTCGACCGGATCAAGTCCATCACCGGGCGGATCGACCTGGTGCACTGCAACGACAGCCGGGACGCGTTCGGCTCCGGCGCCGACCGGCATGCCAACCTGGGCAGCGGCACGATCGACCCGGAGCTGATCCTCGCGGTGGTGCGGGCCGCGGGCGCGCCGGTCGTCGTGGAGACGCCCCAGGCGGGCCAGGCGGACGACATCGCCTGGCTCCGCGCCAACCTGACCGGTTGATCTTCAGCGCGCGACGCCCGAACCCGTCGGAGATGGGCGGCATCCAATCACGCGGAACGACCATCACCGACACCACAACATTCACCGGAACCACAACATTCACCGGAACCACAGCAATCACCGGAACCACACTCGGGCGAGCGTGCCCAGACCGATCAGGGACCTCTCATGGCACACCCCTCGTACGACCCTTACGGCGGCTACGGGCAGGCGTACCAGCAGCCCTCTGTGCACCACCACTACCACGGCGTTCCCCCGGCGTCCGCGCACACCAACGGGGTGGCCGTCGCCTCGCTGGTGCTCGGCGTCATCGGCTTCCTCCTCTGCGGTCTGACCTCCATCCCGGCGATCATCTGCGGTCACGTCGCGACCAGCCAGATCAAGCGCACCGGTGAGCAGGGACGCGGCCTGGCCATCGGCGGCCTCGTGCTCGGCTACCTCGTCACGCTCCTGTGGATCGTCTACCTCGTGCTGATCGCGTTCTACGGCGTCACGGTGTGGAGCATGAACAGCGGCGGATCGAGCTACTGAGTCCGCCCGCCGAGGAGCACCTGCCGACGCGACGCCCCCGGGCATCCGGCGCACGGGACGCCGGCCCGGGGGCGTCGGCGCATCGGGGCACCGGTCAGGCGAGTCGGGGGACGCCCGCCACCTCCACGCCGACGTTCGACAGCAGCACCGTCATGGGCGTCGCGGTCTCCCGCCACGACTCGACGGCCTTGCCGAAGATGTCCAGGACGGTGCGGAACGACGCCTGGTCGGCCTCGGCCAGCTCCGCCCACGACTCGTACAGCACCAGGTAGCCGTTGCGCGCCGGAGCCCAGGCCAGGTCGGTGAGGCACTCCTCCAGACCGTCCCAGTCGCCGCCGAACCGCGCCGGAAAGGCGAACACCTCGGCGCACAGGCGCAGAAAGGCGTCCTTGTCGCGGGCGCGGCGACCGTCGAGATGGTAGGCGCGCCATCCCGCCTGCTCCGCTCGCTCCATCCAACTGGTGTCGCCGACGGCGCCCGGAACGGGCGGCGTCCGCCACTGGTAGACGCCCGGCTTCAACCGTCCGATGAGCAACTCGTCAAGCGCTCGGTTCGCGTCCACGTGCGTCATCTCCCGGCAAAGTCGTCAATCCGGCTTGCGAGGCGGCCGGCCGCCGATGGCGGGATCGACGCCATCCGCGCGCGGCCGCGGCGGCGGCCGGCGGCGCCCGCGCCTCCACGGCCGATGACGGGTGGTGTGAGCGACCGCGGGCACGGCCGGGCCGTCGCGGCCCTGCCCGCCGGTACGACGGCGGCGGTCGGGACGGCGGCGTCCGGGCGGGGCGCCGCCGTCAGCCGAGGGGACGAGCTGACCATGGCTCCCACCGTTCCCGACACCACCCGCAGCACACGTGCTGACAGCCGTTCCTTTCCGCGTCGCGTTCTCGCGGCCCAAAGCGGCGCCGTATCGAGCGTACGACCGGGACGGCCGTGCATAGCCGGGCTCACACCCCACAACGACACCACATACCGTGGCGATCTGCGAGGACGACAGGGCGTGACCGGCGGATTATCGCGCGGCGAGATCGTCACGCCGCGGCGGAAAGCGACTTGAGTCTCCCCTTACTGGAGGCCGCACGGTGAAGGGCATGGACGGCGACCGGCTGTACACGATCGGCGAGGTGGCCCGGCGCACCGGGCTGCCGGTCAAGACGATCAGGTTCTACTCCGACAGCGGGGTGCTGCCGCCGTCCGGACGGACCCGGTCCGGTTACCGGCTGTACGACCTGGCGGCCGTCGTCCGCCTGGACCTGGTCAGGACCCTGCGCGAGCTGGGGGTGGACCTGGCCACGATCCGGCGGGTGCTGGCACGCGAGATCACGGTGTCCGAGGTCGCGGCGGCGCACGCCAAGGCGTTGGACGCGCAGATCCGCACGCTGCGGCTGCGCCGGGCGGTGCTGCGGGCGGTGGCCGGACGCGGCTCGAATGAAGAGGAGCTGGAGCTGATGCGCAAACTCGTCCACCTGTCGGACGAGGAACGGCGGCGGATCATCGCCGACTTCCTCGACGAGATGTTCGAAGGGCTGGACGTCAACCCCGAGTTCGCCGCGAAGATGCGGGCGGGCGTGCCGGAGCTGCCCGACGACCCGACGCCCGAGCAGGTCGAGGCGTGGGTCGAGCTGGCCGAGCTCGTCCAGGACCCCGGCTTCCGGCGGCGGATCCGGGAGATGATGGAGCACCAGGCGCGCATGCGCGACCGGATCCGCGTCCCGGACAACTTCATGGAGCTGGCCGACCTCATCCGCGAGCGGGTGGAGGCGGCCCGCGCGTCCGGGACCGCGCCGGAGTCGCCCGAGGCCGACGCGGTGGTGGACGAGCTCGCCGCCGCGTACGCCGAGGCGTACGGCGAGACCGACGGGCCGGAGTTCCGCCGCACGCTGCTGGAGAACCTGCGGATCGGCACCGATTCGCGCGCCGAGCGCTACTGGCAGCTCATCGGCGTCATCAACGGCTGGCCGGAGATCCCGACGCTGACGCCGTTCTTCGAGTGGTTCATCCGCGCCTTGGAAGCCCGCGTCTAGGGTGCCGGCCCCGCGCTGAGGCCCTTCGAGCGCGCTCCGACCAGCCGCTGTGGTCGGAGCGCGCCTCGTCTCGGCCGCGCCGCGTACGGGGGGCGCCGTCCGCGGGACGCGTCCGTCCGCGCCCTCCCCCAGTACGAGCTCGGGCCGCGAACCGTGTGAACAGAGTCACTGCGCGACGCGTCTGGCCCCGCCTTCGCCGCGTACCGCTCCGTCCCGGTGTTCGAGCCTGGGCTGTGAGCCGGTGGTGGGGCGGCGCCGTCGCTCGCGTGGGCTCCGTTCAGGTTGCCGGCTGGAGGGTGCGGGCGGGGCGCGCCAAGCGGAACGCGTCGGGCGCGTCGTCGAGGACGCCGCCGGCCGGGTCGTCGTCGCCTCCGGCGCGGACGGGGTCGCCGGACGGGCGCAGGATGTCGCGCACGACCAGGACGGCGAGCAGCAGGACGGTCAGGAAGCGGGCGAGCAGGGCCACGTGGTAGGTGGCGGTGTCGATGCCTTCGGTGGGCAGGTCGAAGGAGAGCAGCGTCGACAACGTCCCGGACAAGTCGGCGCCTTCCACGCGCAGCGACACCGACAGCAGGTACCACCAGATGCCGAAGAAGTAGACGACCTCCCCGGCCTGCCACAGCAGGTAGGCGGGCAGGCGGGGCCGGGCCAGCGCCACCAGCGGCAGGAGCCACAGGACGTACTGCGGCGACCACACCTTGTTGGGCAGCATGAACGCGATCAGCACCAGCAGCATCAGCTGCGGCAGGCGCGGACGGCGCGGGGCGGCCAGCGCGAGCACGCCGACGGCCAGGGCGAGCAGCGCGAACACACCGGTGCCGATCATGTTGAGGTGGTCGCGGTCGGACACGCCCTCCAGGCCGTGGTCCTGCAGGAAGAAGAAGATGGACCCCCAGTCGACGCCGCGGCTGCGGCTGAACGAGTAGAAGGTCAGCCAGCCGTCCCAGGCGAACAGCATCACCGGCAGGTTGACGGCGAGCCAGCTCGCCGCGGCGCCGAGCAGCAGGCGTCCCAGGGCGCGCCACCGGCCCGCGCGCACGCACAGCAGGACGAACGGCCACAGGAACAGCACCGGGTAGAACTTCGCGGCGACGGCCAGGCCGAGCAGCACGCCCGCCAGCGCGGGACGGCGCGCGGACCACGCCGCCACCGCGAGCGCCGTCAGCGCGACGGCCAGCAGGTCCCAGTTGATGTAGGCGGTGAGCAGCAGCGCCGGGGACAGCGCCACCATCAGCCCCGTGCGCAGCGACCGCCGTCCCGCCGCGTAGGCCGTGGCCAGGACGGTCACGACGGCCAGCCCCGCCAGCAGCAGCGCGGTGGTGTTGTAGAACGCCATGCCCCGCGACGCGGCGGCGAACGGCTGGACGAGCCAGTTCACCACCTGCATGAAGGCGCCGCTGAGCACCGGGTACTCGACGTAGCGGAACGCGTCGCCGTCGAAGGAGTCGAAGTAGGGGACCTTGTTCTCGTTCAGGCCGCGGACGAAGTACAGCGGGTAGATGTCGGTGTAGCAGGCGCGCGTCGTCGTCCTCACGAAGTCGAATCCGGCGGACGCGCACGGCTGCTTCTGCAGCCAGCCCAGCAGGCACACGAGGGCCGTGACGCCCGTCAGCACGGGCACGAGTCCGCGCAGGCGGCGGTCGGCGGTCGAGGGCGGGGCGGGGGCGGCGCTCACCCGGGTCCGGGGCCCGGCGTGTCCCTCCGCATCGGAAGAAGACGGCGACATGCTCGCACACTATGGCACGCGGGCCCGGTCCTCGGCGAAGGACCGGGCCCGCGTTCCGTCACCCGCGCGTCCGGGTCCTGGGACGCGGCTCGGTTCCGATGCACTGCGGGTGCTGCGGATGGGAGTCGCACCACCACCGCGGCGGCGGTTCGTACGGCGGGATGTCGGGGTTGCAGCCCAGCGGCATGCCGAACCGGTCGCACGGGACCTGCCCGTCCGGCGGGCCGGTCGGCGTGCTCGGCGACGGGGTCGGCGACGGCACGCACGGGCGTCCGTCGGGGAGGCCGCCGTCGCCCTGGTCCGGCGGGCAGGGCTCCGGGGACGACGGGGTCGGCGTGGGGCTCGGGCTCGGCGGGGGCGGGGCGTCCCACGCCTTGGCGACGGTGTCGCTGTAGGTGGGCTCCGGGAAGGTCTTCGGCGGCAGGTCCTCCCCGGCGATGACCTTCTCCATGAAGCTCTTCCAGATCTTCGCCGGGACCGTGCCGCCGTAGATGCTGTTGCCCCGGAAGCCGGGAATGCCGGTGATCGGCTTGGTGCCGTTCTTGTTGAACACCGTCACGGCCGTGGACAGCTGCGGGATGTACCCGACGAACCACGCCGCGGCGTTCTTGTCGGTGGTCCCGGTCTTGCCGGCGACCTGCCGTCCGTCGCTCAGCCGGGCGCTGGTGGCGGTGCCGCTGGTGACGACCTTGCGCATCGCGTAGGTGGCCTGCGCGGCCTGGTCCTGGCTGAGCACCCGCTCGCCCTTGTCCTTGCCCCAGGGCAGCGGGAGCGTCCGGTACGTGCCGTCCTCGGTGCGCACCTGCACCTTGGTGATCAGGTGGGGGGTGACGGCGGTGCCGCCGTTGGCGAACGCCGCGTACCCGGCCGCCTGGTACACCGCCGGGATGTTGGCGATGCCGAGGGACAGGCCGCCGGCGTTGCGGTGCGGGTCGAGGTAGCGCTTGGGGATGCCGAACTCCTCGGCGGTCCTGGCGACGCGGGCGAGGCCGAGCTTGAGGCCGAGCTTGACGTAGGCGGTGTTGACCGACTTCTCGGTGGCGGTGACCAGGTCGATCACGCCCATCGGCGGGTCGCCCTCGTCGTTCTTGACGGCGTAGCAGCTGGACGAGATCGGGTGGCTCTCGCCGGCGCCGTCGAAGCACTGCGGCGAGTGCCCGTCGATCGTGGACTTGATGCTCTGCCCGCTCTTGAGGGCGGTGGCCAGCACGTAGGGCTTGAACGAGGAGCCGACCTGGGCGCTGGGGGTGAAGACGGTGTCGACCTGGCTGCGTTTGGGGTCGCCGCCGTAGAACGCCTTGATCTCGCCGTTCTGCGGGTCGACGGCGATGAGCCCGGCGCCGATGTTCTTCGGCCAGCGCTTCACCTCGGCCTCGGCCATCGCCTGCCGGGCGTAGGACATCCAGCGCGGGTCGAGGCTGGTGGTGATGCGCAGCCCGGCGTTCTCCACGTCGTCCGGCAGGCCCTTGATCTGCCGGAGCTCGTCCATGACGCGTTCCTTGATGAACCCGGTCTGGTTGGTCTGCTTGGCGTCGGTCCACTCGCGCTCGGTGACCGGGAACGTCTGCTTCCTGCGGTCGGCCTCCGACAGCGTGCCCATCTCGACCATGCCGTCCAGGACGTAGTTCCAGCGGCGGCGCAGCGCCCGGTTGGCCTCGTCGTTGCCCCGCGTCTTGAAGTAGGTGGGCCGCTGGATCATCGCGGCGAGCAGGGCGCCCTCGGCGACGGTCAGCTTGCTCACGTCCTTGTGGAAGTACGCGCGGGCGGCGGCCTGGATCCCGTTGGCCTGCCGGCCGAAGTAGACCGTGTTGAGGTACATCTCCAGGATCTTGTTCTTGGAGAGCCGCTCGCCGACCTTGAGTGAGACGAAGATCTCTTTGATCTTGCGGCTCAAGGTCCGGTCCTGGCTGAGGCCTTTGTAGTAGTTTCTGGCCAGCTGCTGGGTGATCGTGGACCCGCCCTGCGTGTCGCCGCCGATGACGGTCTTGAACACCGCGCGGGCCAGACCCCGCGGCGACACTCCGAGGCTCTCCTTGTAGAAGCCGCGGTCCTCGGCGGCGAGCACGGCGTTGCGCACGTGCTGCGGCACCCGCTCCAACGGCACGGACTCGCGGTGCGCGCCGAGGCGGACGATCGGGGTCTTGCCGTCGGCGTAGAGAATGGCCGAACCCTCGTCGGTGACGCCGTCCTGCGGCGTGGTGGGCATCGGGGTCATCGTGTAGCCGACGGCGAACAGCGTCACCCCGGCCAGGACGACGAGCGCCGCCAACCCCGCCAGCACCTTCCACGACGGCGCGTACCGCCGCCACCCGGGCTTGGCGGAGCCGCCCGGATGCCGTCCCCGGCGGCCTCTACCGCCGCCTGAGCCGGGCCCGCCCGGCCCGCCGGGACCCCAGGGCCCCCCACCGGGGGGACCGTCCGGCATAGGTCCGGCGGCATGCCGTCCATGGGGCGGAGCCCCGCTCTGTTTTCGCCCCGGCGCTCCGCGGGCCGAGATCCTGCCGCCGAATCTGCTCGCGGCTCCTGAGGCGGAACCCGCGTCCGGGGCACCGCCGCCGCTCGGCAGCCGCGCGGGGTCCTCTCCGTATTCCGGTCCGTACTGGCTTCGGGAACTCACGCGACCTCATCAGGTAGTTGCCTTGGCGTTTCCGTTGACCGTCCATGGGCGTCCCGCCGGCGGTCCAGGACGCCGCGGCCGGGGCCGGCGCGCCGGCCCCCATCGGGGAGAGGTGCGGCGTCCCGCCGCCTCGCTCCGAACGCGCACGGCCGGGTCGTCCACGGCCGGATCGCGAGGGAACCCGCCGCCCCGCCGAGGGACGGCGCGCAGCGCGCGTCGCCGCGCGCGGTGAGCGGCGGGAGCGCCGGCGGCCGTTCGGGGCGTGCCATCGTGCGGGTCTCCCCTCCTGCTCGGTGTCGAGGAACGGTACGGCTCTGCGTCGTCCGAGGGTACTGCGCAGTCCGTGATCGCGCGGCCGCATGCCGGGGCGGCGGCCGGACGACCGCGCGGACGAGCGGAACGCAGGCCCGACATGACGAACGGCCCCGGCCCCGGGGGTCGCCCGGGGCCGGGGCCGTTCGCGGTGGTTCATCACCCTATGGTCGTGACCTCGCCGACCACAGCGGCTCCGACTGCTGCTGCGGCGCCGGCGGTCCGTTGTTACCGCCATCCCCGTCGTCGTCCTTCTTGCAGTGCGGGGCGTTGGGGAACCGGTCGCAGAAGTCGCCCTGGCTCGGCGGCGTCGGCGTCGACGGCGTGCAGTTCTGGTCGCCGTCGCCCTGGCCCGGCGGGCACGGAGTCTGCGGCGGCGTCGGCGTCTGGTCGGCGCACCGCGGGTCGAACCGGCGCCGCAGGCCCTCGCACTTGGGCTCCTGGTCCTCCTGGTCCTCCGGCTCCTCGGTCTTCTCCGGCTTGGGCGTCTGGGCGAACGACTGCTGGTTGCCGATGAACGCCGGCGGCGGGAACTGCTCGGGCGCGGTGCCCTGCGCGACGACCGAGGTGTAGGCGTTCCAGATGCGGGCCGGGACGAGACCACCGGACACCTCGCCGAGGCCGGGGATGTACAACGTCTTCTTCTTGTCGTTGAACATCGTCACGGCCGTGGACAGCTTCGGGTTGGCGGTGTACCCGACGAACCAGGTCGCCGCGTTCTTCTCCGTGGTACCGGTCTTGCCGGCCACCGGACGGTCGGGGAGCGCCGCGGCCGTCGCGGTACCGCCCGGCTTGACCACGTGCTGCATCGCGTAGGTGACGTCCCGGGTGACCTCGTCGCTGAAGATGTCCTCCCGGTGCTTCCACTGCAGCTTCTTGTACTCGCCCTTGTTGTCCCTGGTGCGCACCTGGCGGACGACGTGCGGCTGGTAGTACGTGCCGCCGTTGGCGAACGTGGCGTACCCGGCCGCCTGCTCGATCGCGCGGATGTCGTTGATGCCCAGCGCCAGACCCGCCTGGGTCTTGTACGGCTCGATCAGGTCGGAGGAGATGCCCGCGTCCTCGGCGGTCTGCGCGACGTTGGGCACCCCCACCTTCAGCGCCAGCTGCACGAACGCGGTGTTGCTGGACTCCTGGGTGGCCTTGATCAGGTCGATCGCCGGCGGACCGGAGTGGCTGTTGCGGATGGGGGCGAGCGCGCCGGGCGTGCCGGGGGGCACGACCTGGCCGGATCCGTTGAACGAGACCCCGGACCGGTTCTCCACCGTGGTCCGCAGGCTGTAGCCGTTCTTCAGGGCGGTGGCGAGCACGTACGGCTTCATCGCCGATCCGGCCTGCGCCGACCCCTGCCAGACGTTGTCGAAGGACTGCTTGAGGTAGTCCGGCCCGCCGTAGATGGCCTCCACCTCGCCGTTGGTGGTGTTGACCGACGCCAGGCCGAACCGCACGTGCGACTTGAGCAGCTTGCGCGGGTTGACGCCCGGGACGGCCTCCTCGACGGCCTTCTTGGCGGCGATCATCTTCCGGCGGTCGAAGGTGGTGATGATCCGCAGGCCGTTGCGGATGACCTCGTCCTCGCTGATGCCCTGGTCGCGCTGCAGCTCCTTCAGCGCCCGCTTGATCATGTAGCCGTTCTGGCCGCCGAAGGTGGCGTTGCCGCCGATCTCCTTGGTCTGCGGCAGCGCCTGGCTGTACTTGGCGTAGTCGGCGTCGCTCAGCTTGCCCATCTTGCGCATGCCGTCCAGCACGTACAGGTAGCGCGCCTTGGTCTGCCGGACGGCGTCGGGGTCGTCGCTGCGCGGGTCGAAGCGGCCGGGCTGCTGGATGATGGCGGCCAGCAGCGCCCCCTCGCCCGGGTTGAGCTTGCTGACGTCCTTGCCGAAGAAGCTCTTGGACGCCGACTGGATGCCGTAGGAGTTGCGGCCGAAGTAGATCGTGTTGAGGTACAGCTCGAGGATCTTGTCCTTGCTGCCCAGCTTGTCCTCGAGCTTCAAGGAGATGAACATCTCCTTGAACTTGCGGCTCATCGTCCGCTCGGGCGTCAGGTAGTAGTTCTTGGCGAGCTGCTGGGTGATCGTCGAGCCGCCCTGGGTCTCACCCCCGGTGAGGTTGTTCCACACCGCGCGCGTGATGCCCTTGAACGAGAATCCGCTGTCGGTGTAGAAGGTGCGGTTCTCCGCCGCGATGACGGCGTACCGCACGTGCTCGGGGACCTTGTCGATGGTGACCGGCTCGCGGTTCTTGCCGATCCGGCCGATCTCGGTCTTGCCGTCCCGGTAGTAGAAGATCGCCGCGGTCTTGGTGGCGTCCTCGTTGCCCTCGTCCGGCACCGGCGTCTGCGCGTACGCCACGCCGATGAGGGCGCTCAGGCCGAGGAAGCTCAGCAGACCGCCGCCGACCACCAGCTTCCACGACGGCAGGAAGCGGCGCCAGCCGGTGGGACGCGACCGCAGATGGTCGTACCAGCGGCGCTCCCGGTCCTCCGGGCCGTCGAAATCGTCGAAACCGCGCCCGCCCGGACCGCGCCCGCCGGGGCCGCCGGGGCCGCGTCCCCCCGGTCCGCCAGGACCGCCCGGTCCGCGTCCGCCGGGGCCGCCGGGACGGCCGGGCATCGCGCTCGCGGCGCGGCGCGGACCGCCTCCGCCGGGGCCGGGGGGCACCCGGCCGGCGCTGTGGCGTCCCGGCCCGCCGTACGGCCTACCCATGCCGCCTCCCGGACCGCCGGGGCCGCCGGGCCCGCCGGGACCGCGACCCGGCGGCGTCGGGCGGCCGGGCATGCCCGAGGCGGCGGCACCGCCGTTCGGCATGCCTGTCCTGCTGGGCGTCCCGGACCGGCCGGAGCGGGGACCGTTCTGCCCGCCCGGCCACGGCGACCCGGGTCTTGGTCGGGGCTGGCTTGGAGTACTCACGCGACCTCATCAACGGGGGGTACGGATGGTGCGTCGTCCGAAGATTACTGTGCACGCTGATGAGCGGGAGACGGCTGTGCACGATCCGCTCGCCCGACCCCGCGCTGCCGCGCCGGGCCGAACGCGTGACCCGGAGCTATCCCCGCTGGCCGCGGGGCTCGCCTCCGTGCCCGAGGACGTATGACACCGTTAGATGGTTCCAGGCGCAACCCTGGCATACCTCGACAACATAGACACGGAATTCTCCATATTCGCGTGCCATGTCGGCGAGTTCGCAGGTCGCCTTGACGCGGCCCGCATACCGTCCGAGTTCGTCCCCGTACACATAGGTGACATGGGTGAGCCGCTCGCGCCGGCAGACCGGGCAGCGCTTGTCGGTGGGCTCGCCGTGGTACTTGGCGGCGCGCAGCAGATAGGGGTGCGCGTCGCAGGCGTCGTCGCGGGCGAGCCGGCCCGACCTCAGCTCGGCCAGGGCCGCCCGCTTGGCCAGGCCGTAATCGACGACCAGGCGCGGCCTCATCGGCGGTCGCTCCGCCCCGACATGCCAGCAGCGTACGTCCGCGTCACCCGTGATGGAAGATTACAAACCAGCACTGAAGGTGACAAATCACCTACTGACCTGGCGGGAGGCGGGCGGATTTCCGCAGTTGGGCCACTTGCCAGGAAGCACGGCACCTACGTATCTTTGCGATGTATCGAAGCGATACATTGACTCGATACATCGCGTGCTCGGCACAGCCGACGTTCGGTCGGCACGCCGCGGCCGCGACGCCCTCCGGGGCACGCCCCCGCAGGGGGGAAGGGATCGACCGGGCGGCCCGAAGGGGGTTCGATGGCAGGCAGGAAGGGCTCCGGCGTGCTGGAGCTCGCCGTGCTCGGCCTGCTCAACGAGTCCCCCATGCACGGGTACGAGCTGCGCAAGCGGCTCAACGCGCTGCTGGGCATGTTCCGCGCGTTCTCCTACGGCTCGCTCTACCCCTGCCTGAAGCAGCTGCTGGCCAACGGCCTCATCGCGGAGGACCGGCCGGAGGAGCCGAACGTCGCGATCGCCCTGCAGTCGCGCAGGTCGAAGATCGTTTACCGGCTCACCGCCGAGGGCAAGGAGCGGCTGCAGCACCTGCTCGCCGAGACCGGACCGGCGACGTGGGAGGACGAGGGCTTCGGAGTCCGCTTCGCCTTCTTCTCCCACACCCGCGCCGACGTGCGGCTGCGGATCCTCGAAGGCCGGCGCAGCCGGCTGGAGGAGCGGCTGGAGCGACTGCGCGCCGCACTGGCGCGGACCCGGGAGCTGGTCGACCACTACACGCTCGAGCTGCACAACCACGGGCTCGAGTCGGTCGAACGCGAGGTCCGGTGGCTCAACGAGCTCATCGGACGCGAGCGGGCGGCACAGGAGCACGCGAAATCTTCGAAGACCAGTCAGGACACGCCCCGGAGCGAGGGCCGCTGACCACCGCGGCCGCCGCGACCGGGGACAGGTGGCGGACACCTCGTGTCCCGTAGCAGAGAAGGAGCAACCGGATGGGTTCGGTGCGCGTGGCCATCGTCGGAGTGGGCAACTGCGCCGCTTCGCTCGTCCAGGGCGTCGAGTACTACAAAGACGCGGACCCCGCGACGAAGGTGCCGGGTCTCATGCACGTCCGGTTCGGCGACTACCACGTGCGCGACGTGGAGTTCGTCGCCGCCTTCGACGTGGACGCCAAGAAGGTCGGCATGGACCTGTCCGAGGCGATCACCGCCAGCGAGAACAACACGATCAAGATCTGCGACGTGCCGCCGACCGGCGTCGTGGTGCAGCGCGGCCACACCTACGACGGCCTCGGCGAGTACTACCGCAACACGATCGAGGAGTCCACCGAGGAGCCGGTGGACGTCGTCAAGGTCCTCAAGGAGACCAAGGCCGACGTCCTGGTGTCCTACCTGCCGGTGGGCTCGGAGGAGGCCGACCGCTTCTACGCCCAGTGCGCGCTGGACGCCGGCGTGGCGTTCGTCAACGCGCTGCCGGTGTTCATCGCCTCCGACCCCGAGTGGGCGGACAAGTTCACCAAGGCGGGCGTGCCGATCGTCGGCGACGACATCAAGTCGCAGGTCGGCGCGACCATCACGCACCGCGTGCTGGCCAAGCTGTTCGAGGACCGCGGAGTCGAGCTGCAGCGCACCTACCAGCTCAACTTCGGCGGCAACATGGACTTCATGAACATGCTGGAGCGCAGCCGCCTCCAGTCCAAGAAGATCTCCAAGACGCAGTCGGTCACCTCCCAGGTGCCGCGGGAGATGGCCAAGAGCGACGTGCACATCGGTCCGTCCGACCACGTGCCGTGGCTGGACGACCGCAAGTGGGCGTACGTGCGGCTGGAGGGCAAGGCGTTCGGCGACGTCCCGCTGAACCTGGAGTACAAGCTCGAGGTGTGGGACTCGCCCAACTCCGCCGGCGTCATCATCGACGCCATCCGCGCCGCCAAGATCGCCAAGGACCGCGGCATCGGCGGCCCGATCCTGTCGGCCAGCTCCTACTTCATGAAGTCCCCGCCGGTCCAGTACGACGACAACACGGCGCGCGAGGCCGTGGAGAAGTTCATCCGCGGCGAGGTCGAGCGCTGATCGCCTCCTGGTGACAACGGCCGCCCGGCCCCGGGCGGCCGTTGCGCTTTCCGGCCGGGACGGCGGACGCCCGCCCCGTCCCGGCGAATGAATCCGACGATCCCCAGGCCGCCTGGCGGCGCCCGAAAAAACCGGCGTTCACGGCCGGAACGAACGCGTCGTCACCCCCGTCGGGCCGCCCGGCGGCACGCGATACGCCCATACGGCGTGTGCCGACCCCCTGTCAGGGCCGCGGTCGGCGAAGATGGTCAGCCGGCGGGCGATCAGGCCCGCCGACGGCGATCCACGCGCGTCACCGGCTCGTCTCCCATCGCGAAAATGTCGATGTAGCGGACGTTGTCACGCTCTGGTCCTACTGTTGCACCGTCGGTGATTGCGCGCACCGTTCCAGTGGCCGACTGGAGGACTTGGATGGCACGCGACCTGGGAAAAGTGACAGCGGGACTCGCCGGGCTGGCCGTGGGGCTGACGGCGTGCGGCGGGTCCGCCCGCACCGTGGACGGACCGCCGCGCGACGGCGGCACGCTGCGCATCGTCGGATCGTCCGACGTGCCGCACCTCGACACCGCCGCCGCCAACAGCGTCGGCGCGTACGGGCTGAACCGCACCTACGCGCGGACGCTGCTGGGCACCAAGGCGTCGAACGACTTCAACGAGACCCTGCCCGTCCAGGCGGACATGGCGGCCGAGGTGCCGAGCCGCGAGAACGGCGGCATCAGCCGCGACGGCCGCACCTACACGCTCAGGCTGCGCGACGGCGTCCTGTGGAACACCCGTCCGCCGCGCCCGGTCACCGCCGAGGACTTCGTCCGCGGCTTCAAACGGCTGTGCAACCCGGCGGCGCCCGCGCCGGGCCGCGGCTACTACACGTCCACCATCCGCGGCATGGACGCGTACTGCCGCGGCTTCGCCAAGGTCCGGGCCGACGACGCCAAGGCCATCGCCGACTACCAGAACACCCACGACATCGACGGGATCGAGGCGAAGGACCCGCACACGCTGGTGTTCACGCTGCGCGAGCCGGCCAGCGACTTCCTCAACCTGCTGGCGCTGCCGTACACCGCCGCCGCCCCCAAGGAATACGACGCCTACGTGCCCGACAGCCCCGAGTTCCGGCAGCACACGATCTCCAACGGCCCCTACCAGATCACCTCCTACCGGCCCGGCCTGTCGTACGTGCTCACCCGCAACCCGGTGTGGCGGCCCGAGACCGACCCGCTGCGCGAACGCCACGTCGAGCGCATCCAGATCACGCTGGGGCAGGACTCCCCCGCCGCCGTCCAGCAGCAGCTGGAGCAGGGCACCGCCGACCTGGCCTGGGACCAGCCGGTGCCCACCACCGCCATCCCCCGGCTGCGGGCGCGGCGCGACGAGCGGTTCGCCATCCACCGCACCCCCAGCAACAGCCCGTACCTGGTGTTCAACACCCGCAGCCCG
Source organism: Actinomadura viridilutea (assembly GCA_003001795.1). GTDB lineage: Bacteria > Actinomycetota > Actinomycetes > Streptosporangiales > Streptosporangiaceae > Spirillospora > Spirillospora viridilutea. Next base: position 26,860 of record PVNI01000029.1, read on the forward strand.
AACAACCGCGGCGCGCTCGGCAAGCGCGAGGTGCGCCAGGCGCTGCAGTACGCCGTCGACCGCACCGCCCTCATCAAGATCGTCGGCGGGCCGGAGGTGGCCGAGCCGCTGCACACGGTGATCCCGCCGGGCAACTCCGGCTACGCCCCCGCCGACCGGTACCCGACGCCGGGCGAGGCCGGCGATCCCGCGCGCTGCCGCCGGATGCTGGCGGACGCCGGCCACCCCGACGGGCTGACGCTGAAATTCCCCTACCGCACCAACAGCGTGCACAAGCTGATCGCCGAGTCGATCCGGCAGAACCTCGCCGCGTGCGGCGTGCGCGCCGAGCTCATCCCCGACACCGGCGGCGACTTCTACGCCAAGACCATCGCCACGCCGGAGAAGACCGAGGCCGGCGACTGGGACATCGCCGCCCCCGGCTGGACGCCCGACTGGTACGGCAACAACGGCCGCTCCATCATCCAGCCGCTGTTCGACGGGCGCGCCTACGGGCCGAACACCAGCAACTACGGCGGCTACGACAACCCCGAGGTGAACGCCCTGATCGACGCCGCGCTCACCGCCCCGGACCCCGCCCGCGCCGCCGGGTACTGGCGGCGCGCCGACGAGATCATCATGGAGGACGCGGCGATCATCCCGCTGCTGAACCGCGCCCACACCGTCTACCGCTCCGCCCGCGTCCGCGGCGCGGCGTTCCTGCCGACCGCGGCGGGCTACGACTACACCCGCATCTGGCTCGCCGACTGACCCGCGGCACCACGCCCGTCACCACACCGGCGACCACACCCCGTCCGCCGGAGAGGACGACGCGCACGCGGCGATGACCGGGCACCCTCCTCCGTCGCGTCCTCCGTCGCGTCCTCCGTCGCCTGCTCCGGCGGCGGCCGCCGCGGTGTCAAGCCGGCCGCGCAGACCCACCGCGCCGGCAGCGTGGTTCGGTTCGGCGGGCACGGGCCGCAGTCGCACGACGCGGCGGGGCACCTGCCGGACCACAGGACGGCGATGGCTCGTCCCCTGGAGGCGCCATCTGTCCGTCGCCGCGTCGTGGGTCCTCGGCGAGGCATCGATCTCGCCGCCGCGGACGCCGGGACGGGGCCCCCTGCGCCGCCCGTTGTCGACGGCGCGCGTCGGCGCGTTCACCAGCGCGAGCCCGGACCCGGCATCTACGACGCAGGCCGCCCGGCATCCCCGACTGGCAGCGCGTCCCCGACTGGCAGCGCGTCCCCGACCGGCGGCGCCATGAACGGGCGGTCGGCCCGGTGACAACGTCCGCACGGCTCGCTGCTCGCCGCCGTCCCAGGTCACGAGGCGACCCTGACCGCCGCCGAGGTCGTCCCCGACGGAGCCACGCCGCGCCCCCCGCAGACATGCTCGACGAGTGCCGTGCCGAGGCGCGTGCGGGACGCGATGCCGGGGGCGGGCGATCAGCGCATAAGGTGATCGAGTGAGGCGTAGCGAGCTGCGGGCGATCCTGCGGGGACGGGACTTCCGCCGGCTGTACGGCACCCGGCTGACGTCCCAGCTCACCGACGGCGTCTTCCAGGTCGCGCTCGCCGGATACGTGTTCTTCTCGCCGGAGCGGCAGACGACGGCGGGCAAGGCCGCGGCCGCGTTCGCGGTGACGCTGCTGCCGTACTCGGCGCTCGGTCCGTTCGTCGGCGTGTTCATCGACCGGTGGCGGCGCCGCCTCATCCTCATGTGGACGCCCGTCGTCCGCGCGGTGCTGACGCTGCTGGTCGCGGCGCTGGCGGCGGCCGGGCAGGACGGCGCGGTGTTCTTCGCGACCGTGCTGGTCGTGCTGGGCGTCAACCGGTTCTTCCTGGCGGCGCTGTCGGCCGCGCTGCCGCACGTGGTGCGGCGCGAGCACCTGGTGACGGCCAACGCGTTCGCCGTGACGTCCGGCACCGTCGTCGCGTTCGCCGGCGCGGGCCTGGGCTACCTGCTGCGGCGCGCGTTCGGCCCGCAGGACGAGGGCACGGCGCTGATCCTGCTGTGCGCGTCGGCGCTGTGGGTCGCGTCGGCGCTGGTCGCCGCGACGCTGCCGCGGCGGCTGCTCGGCCCGCACCTGGACGAGGCGCCCGCGCACACCCGGGAGGCCCTCGGGAACGTGCTGCGCGGACTGGCCGACGGCGCCCGCCACCTGGTCCGGTGCCGGTCGGCGGCCCTGGCCCTGGCGGCGATCTCGGCGCACCGCTTCCTGTACGGCATCGTCCTGATCATGACGCTGCTGCTGTGCCGGAACCGCTTCACCGCCGACCCGGACGCCGGCATGGCCGCGTTCGCGGTGATGCTCGGCGTGTCCGGCGCCGGCTACTTCGCCGCCGCGCTGATCACCCCGCCGGTGGTGCGGCGCATCGGCAAGGACGCGTGGATCTGCGGGCTGCTGGCCGGGGGCGGCGCGACGCTGCTGGTCCTCGGGCTGCCGTTCGCCGCGGCGCCGTGGACGGCGGGCGCGTTCCTCCTCGGCGTGGTGTCCCAGGGCGTGAAGCTGTGCGTCGACACGATCCTGCAGGAGTCGATCGAGGACGCGTACCGCGGCCGCGTGTTCGCCGTCTACGACATGCTGTTCAACGCGACGTTCGCCGCCGCCGCGGCCGTCGCCGCCACCTGGCTCCCCGTCAGCGGCGTGTCGCACGCGACGCTGGTCGCCGTGGCCGCCGCCTACATGCTGGGCGCCGTCGCCTACCGAGGCGGCGCGGGACGCGCGTCCCGCGCGTCCGCCGCCGTCTGAACGGGCCCCGACACGGTCCCCGGCCGCGTCACAGCGTTTCCGCGATGGCGTACATCGCGTCGGCGATCTGCTCGATCTCCTCCTGCGTGCACACGTACGGCGGCATGGTGTAGACGAGGCGGCCGAAGGGGCGCAGCCACACGCCGTGATCCATCGCGATCTTCTGCACGGCGGGGACGTCCACCGGTTCGCGCGCCTCGATGACGCCGATCGCGCCGAGCACCCGCACGTCCCGGACGCCGGGCAGGTCCGCGGCGCCGTCCAGGCCCGCGGTGAGCACGGCCTCGATGGTGTCGACCTCGTCCCGCCAGTCGCGCGACAGCAGCAGGTCGATGGACGCCGACGCGACGGACGCGGCGAGCGGGTTGGCCATGTAGGTGGGGCCGTGCATGAGGACGCCGGCCTCGCCCGAGGTGATGCCGCGCGCGACGCGGTCCGTGCACAGCGTCGCCGCCATCGTCATGTACCCGCCGGTGAGGGCCTTGCCGACGCACATGATGTCGGGGGCGATCTCGGCGTGGTCGCAGCCCCACATCTCGCCGGTGCGGCCGAACCCGGTGGCGATCTCGTCCAGGACCAGCAGCAGGTCGTGCTCGTCGGCCAGCTCCCGCAGCGCCTGCAGGTACTCGGGGGCGTAGAAGCGCATGCCGCCCGCGCCCTGCACGATCGGCTCGACGATGATCCCGGCGAGCTCCCCGGAGTGCGCGGCGGCCAGCCGGCGCAGCTCCTCCAGGTACGCCGGGTCCGGTTCGGCGAGGTAGCCGAGCGGGGGCGGCGGCGCGAACACGTGCTTGGCCAGCACGTCGGTGAACAGCTGGTGCATGCCGTTGACCGGGTCGCACACGGCCATGTCGCCGAACGTGTCGCCGTGGTAGCCGCCGCGGACGGTCAGCAGCCGGTGCCGTTCGGGCCGCCCCTGGGACCGCCAGTACTGCAGCGTCATCTTGATGGCGACCTCGACGGCCACCGACCCGGAGTCGGCGAAGAACACCGTGGTCAGCGGCTCGGGCGTCAGGTCGACGAGCCGCTCGGCCAGCCGCACCGCCGTCGGATGGGTGAGCCCGCCGAACATCACGTGCGCCATCCGGCCGAGCTGCCGGGTGACGGCGGCGTTGAGCTCGGGGTGGTTGTAGCCGTGGATCGCCGCCCACCACGACGACATCCCGTCGATCAGCTCGGTGCCGTCCGCGAGCGTGAGCCGCACCCCCGACGCCGACACCACCACCTCGGGCGGCACGGCGGCGGGCATCGGGGCGTACGGATGCCAGACGTGGTCCCGGTCGAACGCCCGCAGCCGCTCGATCTCCGCCGGGCTCATCCGCCCGAGCTTGACGTCGATCACGACCGGTCCCCCGCCCCGGCGGCCTCCTCGCCGTCGCCGGACGCGACGCCCGCGTCCGCCGCTTCCTTCGGCCCGGAGGCGTCCGCGGAGCCGGGGACGGGGATGCCCTCGGCGGCCGCCCAGCGGAGCAGTTCGGCGGTGGCGGCCTCCCGGCCGATGATCCCCCGGTCCAGGCGCAGGTCGAGCAGGAACTTGTAGGCCTTGCCGACGAGCGGCCCGGGCGTGATGCCCAGAATGCGCTGGATGTCGTTGCCGTTCAGCTCCGGGCGGATCTTGGCGAGTTCCTCCTCCTTCGCCAGCCGCTCGATGCGGGCCTCCAGGTCGTCGTAGGTGCGGCGGAGGCGCTCGGCCTTGCGGCGGTTGCGGGTGGTGCAGTCGGCCCGGGTGAGCTTGTGCAGCCGCGGCAGCAGGTGCCCGGCGTCGCGCACGTAGCGGCGGACGGCCGAGTCGGTCCACTCGCCCGTCCCGTACCCGTGGAAGCGCAGGTGCAGCTCGACCAGGCGGGACACGTCGGCGACGACGTCCTTGGGGTAGCGCAGCTCGGTCAGGCGCTTGCGGGCCATCTTGGCGCCGACGACCTCGTGGTGGTGGAACGACACCCGTCCGCCCGGCTCGAACCGGCGCGTCTTGGGCTTGCCGATGTCGTGCAGCAGCGCGGCCAGCCGCAGCACCAGGTCCGGCCCGTCCTCCTCCTGGGCGATCGCCTGCTCCAGGACGATCAGCGAGTGCTCGTAGACGTCCTTGTGCCGGTGGTGCTCGTCGATCTCCAGGCGGAGCTTGGGCAGCTCGGGCAGGACGCGGTCGGCCAGGCCGGTGTCGACCAGCAGCGCCAGCCCGCGGCGCGGATGCTCGCCGCACACCAGCTTGGACAGCTCGTCGCGGATGCGCTCCGCCGACACGATCTCGATGCGGTCGGCCATCTCGGTCATGGCCCGCACCACCTCCGGCGCCACGGTGAAGCCGAGCTGGGCGGCGAAGCGGGCGGCGCGCAGCATCCGCAGCGGGTCGTCGTTGAACGAGTCCTCCGGGCGGCCGGGGGTGCGCAGCACCTTGCGCTCCAGGTCGGCCAGGCCGCCGAACGGGTCGACGAACTCGCGGCCGGGCAGCCGGGCGGCCATGGCGTTGACCGCGAAGTCGCGGCGGCGCAGGTCCTCCTCCAGGGAGCTGCCGTAGGTGACCTGCGGCTTGCGCGACTTGGGGTCGTAGGCCTCGCTGCGGTAGGTGGTGATCTCCAGCTGGTGGTCGCCCTTGCGCAGGCCGACGGTGCCGAACTCGATGCCGATCGTCCACACGTGGTCGGCCCACGGGCGGATGATCTCCAGGATGCGCTCCGGCGGGGCGTCGGTGGTGAAGTCCAGGTCCTTGCCCGCGCGGCGCAGCAGCGCGTCGCGCACGGGGCCGCCCACCAGCGCCAGCTCGTGCCCGGCGGCCCGGAAGCGCTCGCCGAGCTCGTCGGCGAGCGGGGCGGCCCGGCGCAGCAGCTCGGCGATGGCGGCCCGCTGCGCTTGGGACGGCCGTGCACGCGGGGTCGACTGCTGCTGGGTCAGGTTCTGGTCGGGCACGGCCATCGAGCGTATTTCCTTGCTAGAGGGCTGACAAAAAGATTGTTCGGCACCGGGGAAGCGGTCCGGAAACGTCCTGCGGAAGGCGCGAAGAGGCCGTCCCTCACCGGAGTCGCGTGCCGGGCACCCACGGGGGACGCCGCCGCAGCCTCCCGTACGACCAAAGGTAGCGGGGTCCGCGGGCCGCGGCCCGCCACGGGTCGGCGGCGGCGAGGATTATCCCGGCAATGCCCGCCAAGAGGAGATTCCCCCAGAAAGCGGAGTTCGCGACGAACACGCCCGACGGGCTCGCAGCGCCTCGACGGGAGCCTCGCCAGCACGCACGACGACGCGGGCGAGGAACCATCCGGGTTCGCGCGGGCGTTGCTGGGAAGTAGCGCATTACCAGGCGTGGGTCGCCCGCGCAGACAGCGACCCGCGGTGGTTTTGTGACGGAATCGGGCGAAGAGGCCGGAGGAAGGTCTGAGGGCAGCCGTCACGCGGCTACCATCGAGCGCGTGATGCGGGACAACGACGCCCGCTGTCTTCAGGCGGCGCCTCCAGCGGCAGGCGGCCATCGGGTGGACATGGCGTGAGAACGGTCAAACGCGCGGCCTGGCTGGCCGTACTGGTGTCCTGCGTCGTTGCGGTCGCGGCGCCCGCGGTGGCGGCGGCGCCCCGGACGCCGAAGGCGGCCCAGGGCTCCCCCGCCCGGCTGCACGCTCCGGCGGCGGCGCAGAAGGCGTCCGCTGCGGCGCGGGACGCCTCGCGAACGCAGGCTGCCCTCCAGGCGCAGACGCACGCACAAGGCGCGACGCGGGCGCAGACGCAGCCCGACCCGCACCGGTCGAGCAAGCAGCGGCAGTCCCCCGTGGCGCTCGCGCTGACCAAGGTGACCCCGTCGGCCGTCACCGCGTCCGGCAAGAACTCCCGCTTCCAGCTGACCGGCACGGTGGAGAACCGTTCGGGGCATGCGATCCCCGGCCTTGCGGTCCGGCTGCGCTACAGCGCCCAGCGCATCACGAGCCGGGGCGAGCTCGCCCAATGGGCGGCGGCCCCGCCGTCCAGGCTGCCGGGCGTCACCGCGCCGCGCCCGCTGCAGCAGGCGTCCGCTGCGGGCGGACGCCAAACCTGGAAGCTGACCGGCAACGCGGCGGCGGTCGGCATGCGGCAGTTCGGCGTGTACCCGGTCGGCGTCGAGATCGTCAACGCCTACCAGCAGGTCCTCGCCGGCTTCACCACGTTCGTCACCTTCACCGGCAGCGGCCGCGGCCCCCGACCGCTGTCGATCGCCTGGGTGTGGCCGCTCATCGACCGGCAGCACCGCGCCAACGACGCCACCTTCCTCGACGACCGGCTCGCCGCCGACCTGGCGCGCGGCCGGCTCCACACGCTCGTCGACGCCGCCGAGGCGACCGCCACCCCCCTCACCTGGGCGATCGACCCGGCGCTGCTGGACGACGTCCAGGCGATGCGGCAGCCCTACTACGTCAAGCGCCCCGGGGCGGACAAGGGCACCCGCGCGCCCGCCAACCCCGCCGCCCGGCAGTGGATCGACAAGCTGAAGAAGGCGAGCAAGAACGACCCGTACTTCGTCCTGCCCTACGCCGACCCCGACGCCGTCGCGCTCGTCCGGTACGGCGGGTCCATGGCGCGGCACCTGGACTACGCGTACAAGAACACCGGCGTGGCGGCCGAGGTCCTCAACCGCGCGCCGTCCATGAAGGTCGCCTGGCCGCCGTCCGGCATGGCAGGACCGGACACGCTGGACGCGCTGTCCCGGTACGGGCAGCTCGGCACGGACGGCGCGTTCCTGCTGAGCAACTCGGCGTTCCAAGAGAACCCGCAGGGCTACACGACCCGCGCCACCACCGCCGTCCAGACCCGGCAGGGCATGCGCCGCGCCGTCACCTACGACGACACGCTCAACGACATCGTCAGCTCGGGCACCCGGTCGCCGGGCGCGGCGGCGCTGGCCGAGCAGCGCTTCCTCGCCGAGACCGCGATGATCACCGCGGAGGCGCCGAACATCTCCCGCTCCCTGGTGATCGTCCCCAACCGGCACTGGAACCCCGCGCCCGAGTTCGCCCGCTCGGTGCTCGCCCACACCCAGTCGGCGCCGTGGCTGCGCACCGTCCCCCTCGAAAAGATCATCAAGGCGACGCCGCAGCCGCGGGTCTTCAACGGGTACCCCGACGCCTACGAGCAGTACGAGCTCGGCACCACCTACCTGGAGCAGGTGCGCCGCATCGCCCGGAACGCCTCCCTGTTCTCCCAGGTGACGACCGAGCCGGTGCGGATCGACTACACCCGGGCCGTGCTGCGCATGGAGTCGGCCGCCTGGCGCGGCCACGGCAAGCGCGCGCGGGCGGCGCGCGAGGAGCTCGCGCGCGAGCTGGACGCCCACATGGCCGCGGTGAAGGTCATCCCGTCCCAGAACGCCCTGGCGGGAAGCTCGGGCCGGATCCTGGTCAGCGTCGCCAACGACCTGCCCGACCAGAACGTCAAGGTCCGCCTCGACGTGATGTCGGAGAACAGCGCCAAGCTGCAGATCGGCCGGTTCGCCGCCGAGGACCTGGTGCTGGAGCTCGGCCCCGGGGAGAAGGTCAGCCGCAAGATCCCCGTGCAGGCCGCCGGCAACGGCAACTTCCGGGTCCGGCTGCGCCTGATCACCGACCAGGGCAGGGTGTTCGGCGAGGACAAGATCATCACGGTGCGCACCACGGGATACGGACGGCTCGCCCTGCTCATCACCGGCAGCTCGCTTGCCGTACTCTTCGTGGGCGTCGGAGTGCGGGCCATGCGAGCAAGGCGCCGCCGGAAAGCGGAGGCAGCCGGTGACGGGTCGACAGGAGTGGAACCAGCGGCGACCGGAGTCGTGGCCTCCGGCGACCCGGGATCCCCAGGAGCCGGAGACGCCGCGGCCCCCGGAGCCGGGCGTCCCGGGGCGGGAGCCGGGACCGCAGCCCTTTCCTCCGGAGACGGCCAGCTCACCGACGGCCGCTCAGGGTTGGGGGACGAACCCTGACCCCCGCGCGGCCGCGGCGCCCCCGTCCGGCACCGGACCGCAGGCTGCGGCCGGACCCGCCTCCCCGCCTCCCGGCGGCCCGCACGGGCCCGGTCGGTACGGCCGCATGCCCCAAGGCCCGGTCCCGGCCGGACGGCACGACCAGCCGCAGCCGCCGGCGTCCCCGCCGCCCGGCGGTGCTTCACCGCGGGGCGGCCCACCCGCGTTCCCCGCAGGCCCTACTCCTTCTGCAGTGACGACGTCTCCCATGGGCTTCCCGCCGATTCCCCCGTCAGCGGGCCGGTCCCGCCCGCCCGCGCACGACGGCTCGTCCGTCCCGGAGGTCTCGACGCCGAGCGCCTCAGGGGTCGGTCCGTCGCCGTCCGGCGCGTCGGCCGGGTCCTCCCCCGGGGCGGGCTTCTCCGCGCCGGGCGGCCCGTCCAACACCGCGCCCCCCGTGGGACCGAGCTCTCCCGCCCCCGGGGGCCATGTGCCAGGCGCGGCGCAGCCCTACCCGGGTGGCGTCGCCCAAGGGCAGCCAATGCCGGGGGCGGCGAATAGCGGCAACGAAGCCGGGCCTTCGCCGCGAGGAACCTGGGCGGCCGCCGGGCCGCAGCCGTCCCCGCACGGTCAGCCCGGTGCGGGACGTCCCAATCCGCCCATGACGAACGTCCCCGGAGGAACACCCGCGATGCCGTCCCCGACTTCTGGGCAGGCCCCAGGTCCTGGGTGGGACGGCCCTCCGGGGAGCGGAGGCTTCCAGCCGGGCAGGCCGATGGACGTCGGCTCCGGAGAACCGAATCCCGGCGGTTTCAGTCCCAGTGGCATGAACCCGTCAGCACCGATGCCCTCAGCCTCGGGCCGACCGGGGCCGCAGCCCGCCGTCCCGCCGCACGCGGCCGCGGCCGACGCCGGCCCCGTCCCGGGCGGCCCGGGGCCGACCGCCCCGGGCCCGGCGGAACCCGTCCCCGCCGAGACGACCCGGGTGGACGCGCCGGAGCCGCCGTCCGGCAAGGGGGGCGGAGGTCTGCTGAAGTCCAGCGCGATCATGGCGCTGGGGACGCTGGCGTCCCGGATCACCGGCTTCCTGCGCACCGCCGTGATCGTCGCGGCGCTCGGCACCGGCCTGCTCGCCAACGCCTACAACACCGCCAACACCATCCCCAACCAGGTCTACGACCTGCTGCTCGGCGGCATCCTCACCAGCGTCATCGTCCCGCTGCTGGTGCGCGCCAAGGAACGCGACCGCGTCCACGGCGAGCAGTACGAGCAGCGCATGTTCACCCTCGCGGTGATCGGCCTGGGCGTGCTGACCGTGGTGTCGGTGCTGATGGCGCCGCTGTTCATCGACGTCCTCGCCGGCAGCTACAAGGGCGACCAGCGGCGGATCGCGATCCTGTTCGCCCAGTTCTTCCTGCCGCAGATCTTCTTCTACGGGGTGGGCGCGTTCGCCGGGGCGATCCTCAACACCCGGGGCAGCTTCGGCGCGCCCATGTGGGCCCCGGTGCTCAACAACATCGTCGTGATCGCGGTCGGCGGCGCGTTCCTGGCGATCTCCTCGGGCCGGGTCGACCCGTCCAGCATCTCCGACACCCAGTTCATGCTGCTCGCCGTCGGCACCACCGGCGGCATCGTCCTGCAGACGGTGGCGCTGTGGCCGTCGCTGCGCAAGGTCGGCTTCCGCTGGCGGCCCCGCCTGGACTTCAAGCGCGGCGAGATCGGCCAGGTCGCCCGCATGGCCGGGTGGACGCTGATGTACGTCGTCGCCACCCAGATCGCGCTCGGCGTGGTGACCGCCCTGGCCAACCGCGCCGGCGACCGCGGCGTCGCCGAGGGACTCGGCGAGGGCTACGGCTACACCCCCTACTTCAACGCCTACCAGCTGTTCCAGCTCCCGTACGCGATCGTCGGCGTCTCGGTGATCACGGCGCTGCTGCCCCGGATGAGCCGGTTCGCCGCCGAGGGCAAGCACGCGGACGTGCGCGCCGCGTTCGCGAGCGGCCTGCGGCTCTCCTCAGTGATCATCCTGCCCGCGGCGGCGCTGATGCTGGTGCTCGGACCGGAGATCACCACCGTGCTGTTCGCCCACGGCAACACCTCCGACGCCGACGCGCTCGTCATCGCCCGGGTCATGCAGATGTTCGCGATCGCGCTGGTGCCGTTCTCGGTGTACCAGCTCATGATGCGGGTCTTCTACGCGATGCAGGACACGCGCACGCCCGCGTTCATCTGCCTCGCCGTCGTCTCCACCAACATCTGCATGGCGCTGACCATGTACAGCGTCCTGCCCACCGACAAGATCGTCGTCGGCATCGCGGGCGGCTTCGCGCTCGCCCAGGTCACCGGCACCCTGATCAGCTGGCTGGTGCTGCGGCGGCGGCTCGGCGGCATGGACGGGCGCCGCATCGCCGGCGCCCACCTCAAGCTGATCGTCGCGCTGTGGCCGCTGCTCGGGTTCGCCTACGCCGCGCGCACCATCACCGAGGCCGCGCTCGGCACCGGCCTGGTCCCCGGCCTGATCGCCCTGGTCGCCGGCAGCGCCGGAGGCGGCCTGCTGTACCTGGTGTTCGCGCGGCTCCTGCGCGTCGACGAGGTCCAGACGATGACCAGCATGATCACCAGCCGCCTCCCCGGCCGCGGCTGACCCCCGCCACGTCGAACGCCCCCTGACCGTGGGACGGGCAGGCTCTCGGCCGGTTCCGGTGCAGCCTGAGGACCAGGCTGCACCGCGGTGTGCTTGAGCTCGCCGCCGACGTCCGAGATCATGTCGTTCCTCGGCTCCCGTCCGCCTGGGGCCGAGCACACCGAGATCGGCAACCGTCCCACGCCGCCGGCCGGGCGGGTTCGTCCACTCGCGACGGCGCGCGCTGGAAGGACTTCGTCAGGGGCCAGGGGACGGCCATGCGGGCGCGCGGTAGCCGGGCGGTGACGCCGGTAAGAGAAGTTTTCGCAGGCCAGGCGAACTTGGCGGGTCGGATGACACTTCTCGGGCCCGGGTGATATATGTCGCTCCGGGTCAGCTCACAACCCAGGAATAGATCACAGGTATAGCGTGGCAAAGTACACGGCACGCGCGCCGATAACGCCGTCGCTGATCTGTGTTACCACTACCATGGTGGAGACTACGGCTTGCGGGGCGACACCCTGGGGAACGCAAAGAGGAGGGTCGGAGGCGTAAGCTGCCACGCCACGAACATGGATTGTGACCACCAGCGCAGGACGTTGCCGTGAGCACGTCAGTCATCGAGCCCGGAACCCGTCTGGCCGGCCGCTACCGGCTGGAGGAGCGCATCACTGACTCGGGCGGGTCCGCACAGTGGAAGGCCATCGACGAGATCCTGGCGCGAGCCGTGGCCGTCCGGACCTTCGACCCCGAGTTCCCGCGCGTCGCCGAGGTGGTCACGTCCGCCCGCGCCGCCGCCCGGCTCACCGACCCCCGGCTGACCCAGGTGTTCGACGCCGACGACAGCGGCAAGAGCGCCTACGTCGTCAGCGAGTGGGTCTCCGGCGAGACGCTGGAGGACATGCTCGCCAAGGCGCCGCTCGAGCCCGGACGGGCCGCGACGCTGCTGTACGAGGCGTCCGAGGCGATCGCCGCCGCGCACGCCGCCGGGTTGGCGCATCTGTGCCTGTCCCCCCGTGACCTGGTGTGGACGACCGGCGGAACCGTCAAGCTGCTCGGCGTGGCCACCGCGGCCGCGCTCGCCGACGTCCGCTCCCCCGATCCGGCGCGCGAGGACGTCCGCGGGCTCGGCTGCCTGCTGTACGCGGCGCTGACCGCGCGCTGGCCCGGCGCGCCCGAGCTGTCGTCGCTGCCCGCCGCGCCGACGGCGGACGGCGCGGTGCTGCCGCCGCGGCAGGTGCAGGCGGGCATCTCGCACGCCGTCGACGCCATCGTGTGCCGCGCCCTGGGCTTGGAGACGACGGCCCAGGAGCCCCTCGCCACCCCCGCCGACTTCGCCAAGGCCATGCGCGGCGTGCCCCGCACGCCGCTGCCGCTGTTCGCCGGCCTCGGAGGCGTCCACTCCGCGGCCCCGTCCGCGCCGTCCCGCCCGTCGCCGTCGACGGCCCCGCGGGCCGCCCGGCCGACCGCTGCCCCGCCGCGTCGCAACGCGGCCCCGCCGCAGCGCCGCACCCCCGGCGCCGCGCCCTCACCCCGCGCGGCCCGACCGCGGCAGAACTCCGCCCCGCCGACGGCCCCGGTCGGCGGCCCGCAGACGACGTCCGGGTCGCGCAGTCCGCTGAACCGCGCCCTGCTGGGCGTCGCCGCGGCCGCGGCCACCGTGATCGTCGGGATGAGCGCGTGGGCCATCGGCAACGCCGGCGACTCGCCCGACGGCGGCACCCGCAACGCCGGGGTGACCGATCCCGGCCGCGGCCACGCGAGCGCGTCCCCGTCACCGTCCGCGACCAGGCTGACCCCCCAGGGCGCCGACGGCATGGAGGACCCCAAGCGCGGCAGTCACGACTCGCACATCAACAAGAACCCGGAGGCGGTGCTGGACGGCAAGCCCAGCACCCAGTGGGAGACCCAGACCTACACGTCCAGCAACTTCGGCAACCTGTCCAACGGCTTCGGCGTGGTCCTCGACATGGGCCGCCCCGTCAAGGTCGATCATGTGGTGGTCGACGCGCCCGTGAGCAGCTCCGTCCCCCTCCAGCTGCGCGTCGGGGACGCCAAGAGCCTCAGCGCCCTGCACGTCGTCGGGCAGCAGGAGGGCAGCGGGCAGTTCACCATCAAGGCCACCCAGGAGGCCCGCGGCCGGTACGTCATGGTCTGGTTCACCACCCCCGTGCCGCCCGGGTTCAAGGCCAAGCTCAACGACGTCGCCGTCTACGGCACCGCCGGCTGACCCCGTCCCGGCCGGATCGCCCGCACCGAATATGACCGCGTGGTCGACTGCGGGCGGTGATGGTTCGGCGGAACACAACGGGCCGACACCGCATGACCGTCGTTACGGTCCGCGTAGTCAAGATCGAACGAGCTGTGACGAGTGACTGTGCCAGTCGGTATCGTGCCTCTGAGCAGATTGTCCCCTCCCCCCAGGATTTTCGTGGTGTCGACCCGAGTTGGCAGGATCGATCGCAGTTATCGGACGCGGATCGGTGGTGCCGCGAGAGAAAGCAGGCGCTCATGGCGTCGGTGAGCATGAGCGTTGACGAGGTACCGGACAAGGAACTGCTCGCACGGCACGTCAAAGGCGACCCGCACGCGTTCTCCGCATTGGTGAACCGGCACCGCGACCGGATGTGGGCCGTCGCCATGCGCACCTTGGGCGACCCGGAGGAGGCGGCGGACGCGCTGCAGGACGCCTGCCTGTCCGCCTTCCGCGCGGCGGCCCGCTTCCGCGGCGACGCCGCCGTCACCACCTGGCTGCACCGCATCGTCGTCAACGCCTGCCTCGACCGCGTGCGCCGCAAGTCCGTGCGTCCGGCCACGCCCATGGGCGACGACGCCACCTTCGACGCGGTGGCGCCCAAGATGCCGGACCCGACCGACGCGCACGGCGTGTCGCTGGACGTGCAGTCCGCCCTGGCGCAGCTGCCGTTCGAACAGCGGGCGGCGCTGGTGCTCGTCGACATGATGGGCTACTCGGTCGACGACGCCGCCCAGGTCATGCAGGTGCCGCCGGGCACCATCAAGAGCCGCTGCGCGCGCGGACGGGCACGCCTCGCTCCGTTGCTCGCGCACCACAGGAACCGTCAGGGCCGCAAGAACGTCGGAGGTGTGGAAGGAGGTGGCATGCCCAGATGAACCCCGCCCACCTTGACTACGAAACCCTGGCCGACCTGGCCGAGGGGCTTCTCGACGACGACCAGGCCGCCTCCGCTACCGCGCACCTCGACACCTGTGCCGAATGCCGGGAACGCTCGGAAGAGCTGTCCGACGTGTCCCGGATCCTGGCGGAGGCACCTGTACCGGCCATGCCCGCCGACCTGGCCTCGCGCATCGACTCGGCCCTCGCCGCGGAGTCGATGCACAACGCGGCCGTGGTGAGCCTGGAACAGCGGCGCCGCAGGCGGCATTGGCAGATATTGTCGGCGGCCGCCGCGGCGGCGGTCGTCATCGGCGGCGGCGGAACAGTCGGATATCAGCTGCTCGGCGGCTCCTCGGAGGGAGGCCACACCACCGCGGCGAGCACCCCGGTGCAGGACGCCCCCGACCGAAGGCCGCATTCCCCTGGTCAGAACACGCCCGGCGCCGCACCGTCGCCGAACGCGACGCAAGGGCCTCGATATACCGTCCTGCGCAGCGGCACGGATTACCGCGCGGGGACGCTCGCCCGGCAGATCACGGGGCTGGCAGGCGACGGGGGCCGCCAGCTCACGCTCTCCGGAGGCGACACCGCCGACAAGCTCGCCGGATGCGTGGACCGGATCGCCCAAGGCAAGATCCCCAAGGTGGTGGACGTGGCGTCCTACGAGGGCTCACCGGCAACGGTGATCGCCTTGCCCACAGAAAGATCCGGTGGCCTGGACGTATGGGTAGTGGGACCGGGATGTTCGTCCAGCCATACGGATCTCATCAAACACGAAAAAATAGAGCGCTGACGACGGGGGCCGACCACGATGGGTCGGCCGTTTTGGGTTTACGCCCAATTGGACGACGGCGGCGCGCCGACGCGGCGCCTCGGCGGCCCATCGCCCCCCTGGGCCGCCACAGTCCACCTGTGGCATCGGCTTACGGCCGCACCTCGCGGCCGTAGGCCGCCCTTCTTCCCCACATCCCCGTCCCCCGTCCCCACCCGTCCCCTGACGACCAGGGCCCGGCCGGCACGGACCCTTGTGGTCCGGCCGCCACACCCGTGCTCGGGTCGCCGACTCTCGACGTGTCCGGCTACGACAAGTCGACGCCTCGCGGCGCGACGCCCCAGCAATCCCGCATAAGCGCGCCCTCCCGTTCCGACCCCAAGTTCAAGCGCTGCCGCAACGAACGGGGCCCACGCCCGCCATTTCACCGGGCGCATCAGCACGAAGTACAGGAACGCGATGGCGCCCGCCAGCGCGATCGTGAACGGCCAGTACCGCAGGCTGCGCACCATCGCCCGGAACTTGCG
>PVNI01000030.1 GCA_003001795.1 Actinomadura viridilutea
ACATCCTGGGCGTGCCGGTGTCGCGTCCCGTCGTGGCCGAGACCACCGCGCTGGGCGCCGCCTATGCCGCGGGACTGGCCGCCGGGTTCTGGCGCAGCACCGACGAGCTCCGCCAGAACTGGAACGAGGACAAGCGCTGGCTGCCGCAATGGGACGAGGAGAGACGGGAGCGGGCCTACGCGGGCTGGAAGAAGGCCGTGCAGCGCACCTTCGGCTGGATCGACGTGGAATAGCGGACGGCGGGGGAGGAAAGCGGTGACTCTCGCGCCACACCATTAACGCACGTCCTTGGTTTTCCCAGCAGACACAGTGATGATCTTGTCTGTGCCGTCCCGCCTGAAAGGAGCCCGCATGACCAGTCGTTTCGCCGGAGCCGCACAAGTCTTCGCCGCCGTCGGCGTCGCCCTCGCCGCCCTGAGCGGCGTCGCGCCCGCGTCGCACGCCCAGACCGCGTCGCCGCAGTCCCTCCCCGCCGACCGGACCGCGCCGGCCGCCGAGCGGGCGGCGCAGGTCGACTTCACCGGCATCGTCGCGCTCGACAACTGCTCGGGGTCCCTGGTGCGCGGGCCCCGCACCGCCGACACCGACGCCGCGCTGGTGCTCACCAACGGGCACTGCCTGGAGACGGGGATGCCGCAGGCCGGGGAGGTGCTCGTCGACCGGCCGTCCACGCGCACGTTCACCCTGCTCGACTCGTCCGGGCAGCGCACGCTGGGCACGCTGCGCGCCACGCGCATCGAATACGCGACCATGACGGACACCGACGTGGCGCTGTACCGGCTCGACACCAGCTACGCCCGGCTCGCCGAACGGTACGGGACCCGGGCGCTGAGGCTGTCGCCGTCGCGGCCGCGGGTCGGGACCGACATCCGCGTCGTCTCCGGCTACTGGCGGAGGATCTACTCCTGCAAGATCGACGGGATCGTCGACCGGCTCCGCGAGGCCCAGTGGACCTGGCGGGACTCGATCCGCTACACCTCCTCCTGCGACACGATCGGCGGCACGTCCGGCTCGCCGATCGTGGACGCCGCCACCGGCCGGGTCGTCGGGATCAACAACACCGGCAACGAGAACGGCGAGCGCTGCACGCTCAACAACCCCTGCGAGATCGTCGACGGCCGGGTGACGGTGCGTCCCGGAGCCGACTACGGCCAGCAGACCTACCAGCTGGCCCGCTGCCTCGGCCGCGGCAACGACGTCGTCCTGACCGCCAAGGGCTGCACGCTTCCCAGGCCGCCCGCCCGCTGACCGGGCCCGGCCGGCGTTTCCCCGGCGGCCCGGGGGAACGAACGCCCGCATGCGGGTGCTGCTGGTCGGCTGGCCCAGTTTCGTCCACGGCGAGGCCACGGCGGGGGACGTGCTGGCGCTCGAGGCGGTGCGGCGGCGGCTGACCGACGCCGGGCTGCCCTGCGACACCGCCTGGAGCCCGGTGTTCCGTCCAGGCGCGCTCACCCTCGAGCAGGCCCGGCCCGACGGCTACACCCACGTGGTGTTCGCATGCGGCCCGCTGCACGGCGAGCAGGTCGAAGGGCTGCACCGCCGGTACGCGCGGTGCCGCCGCGTCGCCGTCGGCGTCTCGGTGATCGACTACGCGGATCCGGCGGTCGCGGGGTTCCACGCGGTGATCCCCCGGGACGCGCCCGGCGCGCCCGCCCGATGCGACCTGGCCGCGTCCGTCGGAACTCCGCAGGTGCCCGTGGTCGGCGTGGTGTTGGCCGGGCGCCAGCGCGAGTACGGCCCGCGCGGTCGGCACCGACGCGTGCGGGAGGAGCTGACCGGGTGGCTGGCCGGACGCGAGTGCGCCCGGGTCCCCGTGGAGACCCGGCTGGACGCCCGCGACTGGCGGCTCGCCGCCACCGCCGCCGAACTGGAGAGCGTGCTGCGGCGGCTGGACCTGGTGGTCACCACCCGGATGCACGGGTTGGTGCTCGCGCTGAAGAATCAGGTGCCCGCGCTGGCCGTCGATCCCGTCGCGGGAGGCGCCAAGGTGACGGCACAGGCGCGCGCGTGGTCGTGGCCCGCCGTCGTCACCGTGCCCGAGCACGCTCCGGGGCCGGACCTGCTCGACCCCGCGGAACTGGAGCACTGGTGGCGCTGGTGCCTGTCGGAGGCGGGCACGGCACGGAACCGGGCGCGTCCCGAGCCGGTGCCGCTCACCGCCGACCTGATCGACGCATTGGACATGACGCGACACCGGTAGCGACGCTGCGCGGCTGGGAGGGCGCCGGACTCCTGGCCGGGGTCGTGCCCTCCGGCCTCGCGACGGCGGGTCCGCACCGGCCGCGCCGACGACGAGGGCTGCGGTTGACCGCCGTCGCCCTTGACGGCGACCCCGGCGCGAGGGGCGTTGACGTCCGCCCGCTGACTGCGGCGGCGCCGTCGGCCCGCCCGTCGAGCCGACCTCGAGCCGCTCTCCCCGCCGCCTCCGCAGGGGAGCTCACGCGCTGCGGGACGCGGGCAGTTCTCGCGTGAACCATTCGATCGTGCGGAGCAGGCCCTCCCTCACCGGCACGCGCGGCTCCCAGCCGAGAGTCTTGTACGCCAGCGTGGTGTCCGGCCGCCGGACCGCCGGATCGTCGGGGGGACGCTCGATGAACCGGATCCGCGACCGCGAGCCCGTCAGCTCGATGATCAGCCGGGCCAGCGCCAGCATCGAGGTCTCGTACGGGCTGCCGATGTTCATCGGCCCCGGGTGGTCCGACAGCGCCAGGGCGACGATGCCGCGCACGGTGTCGTCCACGTAGCAGATGGAGCGGGTCTGCGACCCGTCCCCGGTGACCGTCAGCGGCTCGCCGGTGAGCGCCTGCCGCAGGAACGTGGGGATGGCCCGGCCGTCGTCGGGCCGCATCCGCGGGCCGTAGGTGTTGAAGATCCGCACGATCGCGGTGTCCAGGCCGCGCGCGTGGCGGAACGCCGAGGTCAGCGCCTCGCCGAACCGCTTGGCCTCGTCGTACACGCTGCGCGGCCCCACCGGGTTGACGTTGCCCCAGTACGACTCCGGCTGCGGGTGCTCCAGCGGGTCCCCGTAGACCTCCGAGGTGGAGGCGAGCACGAACCGGGCCTGCTTGCGCTCGGCGAGCTCCAGCGCGTTGCGGGTGCCCCGGCTGCCGACCTCCAGGGTCTGCAGCGGCAGCCGCAGGTAGTCGGCGGGCGAGGCCGCCGACGCCAGGTGGAAGACGTAGCCGACCGGGCCGAGCACGTCGACCGGCTCGGTCAGGTCGCGTTTGAGGAACTGGAAGTCGCGCCGCGCGGTCAGGTGGGCGATGTTGCCGGCGGCGCCGGTCAGCAGGTTGTCAACGCAGACGACCGAGATGCCCCGGGCGAGCAGCGCCTCGCACAGGTGCGAGCCGAGAAAGCCCGCGCCCCCGGTCACGACGGCGCGCCGATGTCTCATCGTGTCCTCCTTCGCTGTCCAGCGCCGCGCGCGCCGCGTCGAGGACGTCGGCGGCGGAGATCTCCAGCAGTCCCGGATCGGGTTCGCGTCCGTGGGGGTCGCCGCGGCGGCCCGCCCACAGGACGCGGTGCGCGGCGCGGCCGGGCGGCGGCCCCCAGACGGCGGGCGGCGTCGGGCCGAACAGCAGCACCGACGGGGTCCGGTACGCGGTGGCCAGGTGTCCGATCCCGGTGTCGCCGCAGATCACCAGCCGGGCGTGCGCGACGAGCGCCGCGAGGTCCAGCGGGTCGGTGCGGCCGGACAGGTCGTCGCGCGGGTCCAGACCGGCCAGCGCGGTCACCCGCGCGGCCGCGGCGGTCTCGTCGGGGCCGCCGGTCACCACCACCCGTGCGCCGTCGGCGCGCAGCGCCGCGGCGACCCGGGCGAACCGCTCCGGCGGCCAGCGGCGGGCGGGGGAGCCGGCGCCCGGATGCACCACCACGGCGCCCGGAGCGCGCGCAGGCCGGTCGGGTCCGGTCGGTGGAGCGGACGTCGACGACCGGTCCGGCACGGGCAGGTCGAGGTCGTCGGGATCCGGGTCGAACCCGTAGGCCGCCAGCATCCGGCACCAGCGCGCGACCTCGTGCTCCTCGCCGCCGTGCGGCGGGTCGAACGGCGGCCCCGCGACGTCGGGGACCCGCGGATGCGCGAACGCCAGCAGCCGCCGCGGGCGCAGGGCGCGCAGCACGCGGTGGCTCCGGGGGCCGCGCCCGTGCAGGTTGACCGCCAGATCCAGCGGGCCCGTCGGCGGCAGCGGACGCAGCCCGCGCGCCGGCAGGACGTCGTCCACGGCGCCCGTCAGCCCGGCCAGCGGCGCCAGCGCGGCCGGGGCGGCCAGGGTGATCCGCCGTCCGGGGAGCGCGCGCCGCACCGCGCGCAGCGCCGGGACGGCGGTCAGCAGGTCGCCCAGGCCCAGCGCCCGCAGCACCAGCACGCGCGGCTCCGTCACGGCCACGACGGTTCCCGGGACGGGCACACCAGCAGTTCCCGCACCTCGCACCCGGGCGGCTGGGACAGCGCGAACATCACGGCGGCGGCCACGTCCTCCGGCCGGTTGAGCTGCGCGTCCGGGGGCGGCTTGTACTGCTCGTCGCGGCCGTCGAAGAACGCGGTGTCCATGCCGCCCGGCAGCAGCAGCGTCACCGCGACCTTGCCGGCCAGCTCCGCGGCCAGCGCCCGCGTGAACCCGACCACGCCGAACTTGGACGCGCAGTACGCGGTGGCGTCGCTGAGCGCCCGCAGCCCCAGCGTCGAGGCGACGGTGACGATCCGCCCGTCGTGCGCCGCCTTGAGATACGGCAGCGCGGCCCGGACGACGGCGGCGGTGCCCAGCAGGTTGACCTGGACGACCCGGTCCCAGTCCCGGGCGGGCACGTCGCACAGCTTGCCGCACGCGTCGGTGCCCGCCGCGGCGACGACCGCGTCGAGACCGCCGGCGCCGCGGGCCAGGCAGTGCACCGCGCGTTCGGCGGCGTGGCGGTCGGCCAGGTCGGCCAGGCAGTACTGCCACCCGGCGCCCTCCGGGCCGGGCGGGCGCCGGTCGATGACCAGCGGCCGGTGCCCTTCCTTGGCGACCCGTTCGGCGACCGCCGCGCCGAGACCCGATGCTCCGCCGGTGACCAGGATGTTCATGTCGGCATTCCCTTCGACGTGGATGGCGGCGTGGGCAGGCCGGAGGGCAGGTGCGACAGCAGGCGGGTGGTCGAGCGCCCCTCCAGGAACGGCAGCAGCACGACCTCGCCGCCGTAGCCGCGCACGGTGTCGGCCTCCGGCAGCGCGGCCCCGGCGTAGTCGGCGCCCTTCACCCAGATGTCGGGGCGGAGGCGCTCCAGCAGCCGCTCCGGGGTGTCCTCGTCGAACACCAGGGCCGCGTCGACGTCCGACAGCGCCTGCAGCACCCGCACCCGGTCGGCGGCGGTCGTCACCGGTCGGGAGGGGCCCTTGCGGCGCCGCACCGAGGCGTCGGAGTTGACGCACACGATCAGGCAGTCGCCGAGGCGGCGGGCCTGCTGCAGCAGGCTGACGTGCCCGGCGTGCAGCAGGTCGAAGCAGCCGCCGGTGGCCACGACGGTGCCGCCCGCGCGGCGGGTGCGCTCCACCACGTCCCAGGCGTCGGCGTCGCGTCCCGGGGCGACGCGCGGGGAGCCGGTCGCGGCCAGCTGCGCGGCGACGGCGGACGCGGCGCCCGCGCCGACGAACTCGGCGGCCCGGCGCACCCCCGCGGCGACCGCGTCGGTCAGGCGCCCGCCGTCGGCGAGCACCTGCGCCGCGCGCGCGGCGAAGCTGTCGCCCGCCCCGCACGCGTCGCCCCGGGCCGGTTCGGCCGGGGCGAGGAACGGGGCGGCCTGCGGGTCGGAACCGCCCTCCACCAGCAGCGCCCCGTCCGGGCCCAGGGTGACGGCCACGCCGCCCAGCCCCCAGGTCTCGGCGAGGAACCGGGCCCGCCGGGCCGCCGCCGACAGGCCCGTGCCGTCGACGTCCGCGCCGTGTTCGGCGGCGAGCCGCGCCGCCTCGTCCGAGTTGGGCGTGAGCAGCCGCGTGCCGGGCACCGGAGCCTCGCCGAGCGGATGCGGGTCCCACACGATCGGCACGCGTCCGCCCAGCTCCTCGAGCATGGCGCGGACGGCGGCGTGGCCGGTGACGCCGCGGCCGTAGTCGGACACCAGCACGGCGCCCGCGTCCGCGACGGCCCGCGCGACGCTCGGGCCGACCGGGCCGTCGACCGCCCGGCCCTCGCCGACGTCCAACCGCGCCACCGGCTGCCCGTCGGACTGGATGCGCATCTTGCACGGCGTGGCGCCGTGCAGCCGGAACGCCGCGACCTCCATGTGGGCGGCGAGCATCGCGCGCAGCCGGCGGCCGGGGTCGTCGTCGGCCAGCGCTGTGACGAGCACGACCTCCCGGCCGTCGGCGGCGGCCAGCAGCGCGGCCAGGCCCGCGCCGCCGGGACGCGGCCGCTCCTGCGGCTGCTCGATGACGGGCACGGGGGCGTCGGGGCACAGCCGCCTGCTGACGCCCATGATGTCGACGTCGAGCAGCGCGTCGCCGATGACGACCAGCGGTGCCGTCATGACGCTCCTCCCGGACGGGCGGCGGCCGGTGCGGACGCGCCGGTCATCCGGGGACCCCCAGGGTCTCGTCGACCACGCCGCACAGCAGGTGGATCGCGGCCAGGTGGATCTCCTGGACGGTCGCGGCGGACACCGCGTCGACGGTGACGGCGTCGTCGCAGGCCGCGGCCAGCGGGTTCGGCCCCGGGCCGGTGATCGCCCACGCGGTCAGCCCCAGCCGCCGCGCGTGTTCGGCGGCGGCGACCACGTTGGGGCTGCGGCCGCTGGTGGACAGGCAGATGAGCACGTCGCCGGGGCGGCCGTGCGCCTGCACCTGGCGGGCGAACACGTGGACCGCCCCGTAGTCGTTGCCGATCGCGGTGACCGCGGAGGTGTCGCCGTGCAGGGGGATCGCCGCGAACGGGCGCCGGTCGCCGGCGAACCTGCCGACCAGTTCGGCGGTCAGGTGCTGCGCCTCGGCGGCGCTGCCGCCGTTGCCGCAGGCCAGCAGCCGGCCGCCGGCGTCGAGCACGCGGGCGAGGCGGCGGCCCCACGCGACGATGGTCGGGGTGCGGCTGCGGAACCGCAGCGCCGCGTCGGCCAGCGCCTCCAGGCAGAGGTCCTGCCGCCTGGTCTCCCGGCGCACGGCGGGGGCGGTCATGCGAGCACCTCGCTGCGCGTCATGGCCCGCCGGTAGACCGTGAGGGTCTCCTGGGCGATGCGGTCCCAGGAGTAGCGGGAGCGGGCGCGGTCGCTGCCGGCGAATCCCATGGCGGCGCGGCGGGTCGGGTCGGCGAGCAGGGCGCGGATGACGCGGGCGGTCTGCTCGGGCGTGCGGGGCGCGACGTGGACGCCGGTGACGCCGTCGATGATGGTGTCCAGGTGGCCGCCGACGGCGGTGGCGACGACGGGCACGCCGCAGGCCATCGCCTCCAGCGGGACCATGCCGAACGGCTCGTACCAGGGCAGGGCCACCACCAGGTCCGCCGACCGCAGCAGCCGGGGCGCCTGCGCGCGGCCGACGCGGCCGAGGAAGCGGACCCGGTCGGCGACGCCGCACTCGGCGGCGACGGCGCGCAGCCGCCGCACCTCGGGGTCGCCGTCCAGGTCCTCGCGGCGCGGCCCGCCCGCCACCAGCAGCTCGGCGCCGGGCACGCGCGCGAGCGCGCGGATCGCGGTGTCCACGCCCTTGCGTTCCACCAGCCGCGACAGCGCCACCAGGCGCGGCCGCCTCCCCTTGGCGATGCGCGGCCCGTCCGGGCGGAACACCGCCAGGTCCACCCCGCACGGGACCACGGTGATGCGGTCGCGCGGCACCCCCATGCGCACCAGCTCCTCGGTCTCGTCCGCGCAGGTGGCGATGACGGCCTCGGCGGTATGCCCGAGCGCGCGCTCCAGCTGGGGGCGGCCGGGCGGGCTGGTGTCCTTCTCGCGCTGGTGGCGCCGCTTGACGGTGCCGAGCGCGTGGTAGGTCTGCACCATCGGGATGCGGCGGCGTCCGACGTTCTCGACGGCCTGCGCGGTGGCCAGGCCGCTCATCCAGAAGTGCGCGTGCGCCACGTCCGGCGGGTCCTCGGCCCAGCTCCGCTCCAGGTGCCGGCCGAAGTCCGGCATCAGCGGCAGCAGCTCGTCCTTGGGGATCGCCTCGGCGGGCCCGGCGGGCACGTGCTCGACGGTCACGCCGGGCGCCAGGCGGACCCGGTCGGGCGGGCGCGGGTCGTCGCGGCGGGTGTAGACGGTGACGTGGTGCCCCAGGGCGCCCAGCCGGGCCGCCAGGTCGGCGACGAAGACGTTCTGCCCGCCCGCGTCGGCGGTGCCCAGTCCGTTGCGGGCGGCCAAGGGGCTGGCGTGTTCGGAGACCAGGGCGATCTTCACGGGGTCACCTCCTGGAGCAGCCGTTCCCAGTCGCGCAGGAAGCGCGGCAGCCCGTAGCGGTCCGCGGCGGCCGCGCGGGCGTGCTCGCCGGCCTGCCGCGCGCGGGCCGGATCGCGGGCAAGGTCCCGGGCCGCGGCGGCGAGGACGTCGACGCGGGTCGACAGCACGCCCGCCTCCGGCGGCACCGCCTCCACCGCCTCGGTGGCGGCCAGGGCCACCACCGGCAGGCCGAGCATCATGGCCTCGATCAGCGCCAGGCCCAGCGACGTCCACCGGTAGGGGTGGACGTAGACGCGGCGCCGCGCCAGCTGGGCGTGCATCGCCCGCTGCGGCAGGTCCTCGAACGTCCACAGCGACTCGGGCGCGACGCCCAGCCGCCGCGGCGCGTCCGCGACGTTCATGCCGAACAGGTCGATCGGAACGGCCTCGGCGAGGCGCGGGAGCAGGTCCGTGCCCGCGACGCGGCCGCGGCGCAGCGGATCGTTGATGACGACCCCGGCGCGCGGGACGTCGCCCTGGTAGCGGTAGCCGGGATCGGCGATCCCGTGCTCGATGACCGTGGTGGGCGCCCTGCCGCAGTTCCAGAACAGCTGGTTGAAGTGCGTGACGTGGACGACGGGTATGTCGGACCGGTCGTGCAGGAAGTGCCGGCTGTTGGGCACGACCTCTTCCGGCAGACCCGCGTCGGCGGGGGTGCGCCGGGGGGTGTCGTGTTCGACGTACACGGCGGGCACGTCCCGCCCGGGACGGCGGCCCAGCCACTCCTCGGCCAGCCGCAGCTCGTGCGGGCGCTGGAGGACGACCACGTCGACGTGCTCGTCCCGCAGCCGGTCCCAGGGCACCTCGACGGCGCGGTCCGGCCAGGTGAAGGTCCTCGGGCGTCCCCTGCCGTCAGGTCCCCGGTCAGGGGTGACGGGCACGAGCGTGGTGTGCGCCCCCTGCACGAACGATGTCGCCCAGGAGCCGTGCACGTGCCAAAGGAGGACTCTCATCGGGGGGCCACCTCCATCAGGTGCTGGACGGCCGTCACGACGTGCCGTCCGGTGACGGAGGAGAGACACGGGTGCCCCGGGACGGGGCACACGCGTGCGCGGGTGTCCTTGCAAGGGGCGTTCTGGTTGCCCAGCAGCACGGTCGGCACGCCGTAGGGCGCCCACCGCGCGGCGGGCACCGTCGGGGCGAACAACGACACGACCGGGGTGTCGACGGCGGCGGCCAGGTGGGCGGGGCCGGTGTTCGCGACGACGGCGACGCGGGCGCCCGCCAGCACCGCCGCCAGCTCGGCCAGGGAGGTGCGGCCGCCGAGGTCGACGCCGACGTCGCCGGCGACGCGCGCCGTCATGTCCTTCTCCTCGCGGTGCCCGGTGACCACCACGCGGTGCCCGGCCGCCGCCAGCAGCCGCACGGCCTCGGCGCAGCGTTCCGCGGGCCAGGCCCGCGCCGGGACCGACGTCCCCGGATGCACGACGACGTGGCCGCGTTCGCCAGGGGGCGTCCCGGTGAGCCGGGAGACGTCCGGCAGCGGCTCGCGCACGCGCAGCCGCGTGCCGTCGGGGGAGGGGAACCCGGCCTCGGCGGCCAGGGCCAGCATCCGCTCGGTCTCCGGGATGTCGCCCCGACCCGGCCCGTCGAGCCGCAGCCGCAGGTCCAGCAGCGAGCCGGGGTAGTCCTCGCTGATGCCGCCGATCCACCCCACGCCCGCCAGGCGCAGCACCAGCGCCAGCGGCAGCGGCGACTGGTGGAACGAGGTGAAGATCAGCGCCCGGTCGAAGCCCCGGACCATCCGCGTCAGCCGGGCGATCTCGGCGGGGTCCACCGGCCCGGGGTCCGGGTCGATCCACGGCGCGCACCACTCCAGCACCCGGTCGACGCCGGGCAGCAGGTCCGCGGCCGCGCGTCCGCGCGGCCCGCACAGCAGCGCCACCTCGTCGGCGCGTGCGGCCACGGCCCGGACGGCGGGCCCGGCGAGCAGCACGTCGCCCAGGTTGTCCATGCGGGCCACCAGCACTCTCATCGCGGCCGCCCTTCCGCCAGGAGGGCCAGCGCCCGGTCGACGGCGGCGCGCAGGTCCGGCGCCACCTCGGGGGCGTCGCGGATCTCCTCCGGACGGGTGCGCGCGGTGGGCACCAGCACGCCGCGGGCGCCGGCGGCCTGCGCGGCGCGCATGTCGGCGCCGATGTCCCCGATCACCACGCAGCGGGACGGGGCGACGTCCAGCCGGCGCGCGGCCCGTTCGATCAGTCCGGGCCGCGGTTTGCGGCACGCGCAGCGGTCGTCCGGCCGGTGCGGGCAGATCTCCCACACGTCGACGGGGCCGAGCAGCTCCTCGATGCGTTCGTTCACGCGCCGCACGTCCGCGCGGGTGATGAGCCCGCGCGCCACGCCGGACTGGTTGGACACCACGCCGATGCGCACGCCGCGGCGGCGCAGCCGGTCCAGCGCCTCGCGCGCGCCCGGGACCGGCCGGACGCGCTCCGGGTCCCCGTTGTACGGCACGTCGCGCACGAGCGTGTCGTCGCGGTCGAACAGCACCGCGCGGTCGCCGCACCAGGGGCCGGCGCGCGCGTGCGCCAGCAGCCCGCGCAGCCGGTGCCAGACCGCCGCGGGCGGGATGACGGCGCTGGTGACGACCATGCGCGCCGTCTCGCCGGGCGTGCGCGGTCCGGGCAGGATGCGGGCGGCGGCGAATTCGGCCGTCAGCCCGGCCCAGGCGACGGCGGCGGGGAGCGCGACCCGCCGCCCGCCCGCCGCGTACGCGGCGGCCGCGAGCAGGCCGGAGGCGGTCGTCAGCAGGTGGCGGCGGAACCGTCCCGGCGTCTCGCCCGCGCGGCGCCGCCAGTCGCGGCCGTGCAGCCGCCGCATGAGCACGTCGTCGGCGTTGCCCGCCTGCGCCCTCACCGACGTCCAGAAGCCCGCGGGCCGCACCGGGTGCGTCACGGTGCGGGCGCCGCGCACCAGGCGGTGCCCGGCCGCCATGACCCGCAGCGCCAGGTCGGCGTCTTCGCGGTAGGCGCGGCGGAACCGCTCGTCGAACCCCCCGACCTCGGCCAGCACGCGCCGCCGGTACGCCATGTCGGCGGTGATCCACGACGCGTCGGCCAGCCCGGCGGTGCCGCGCTCCCAGTCGGTGGGGCGGCGGCCCTCCGGCGGCGGCACGGCGACCGCGCCCTGCGAGCCGCCGACGTCGCCGGGCTGGTCGGCGAGGTCGGCGGCGGCCTTGGCGGTCCAGTCGGGCGCGGGAACCACGTCGTCGTCCAGGAACGCCGCCCATTCGGTCGCGGCGGCGCGCCATCCGACGTTGCGGGCGGCGGCGGGGCCCCGGCCGCCGGACCGCAGCACCCTGAGGTCGCGTCCCGCCGCGGACGGCAGCGGCAGCGGCGCGCCCGGCCGCGCCCGGTCGTCCACGACGAGGATCTCGGCCGGGGCGCCGCCCGGGTCCGCGGCGGCGGCGTCCAGCAGCGCGTCCAGGAGGGTGCGCAGGCTCGCGCGTCCCACGGTCGGGATGACGACGGTGTAGTCCGCCCGCCTCATCGGGCGAACACCTCCCGGCGCCGCACCACGAACGGACCGATGGCCAGCAGGTCGATGGGCGCGGAGCCGAAGCACTCCAGGGCGTCGCGGGGGTCGTCCACTATCGGGCGCCCGGCGGTGTTGAGGCTGGTGTTGACGAGCACCGGCAGGCCGGTGCGGGCCCGGAACGCGTCCAGCAGGTCGGCCAGGAGCGGCTCGTCGGCGCGGGAGACCGTCTGGACGCGCGCCGTGCCGTCCACGTGCACCACGGCCGGGATGCGGTCGCGCCATCCGGGTCTGACCCGGTGCACGAACGTCATGTAGGGGCTGGGCAGCGGGCCTTCGAAGACGTCGGCCGCGTGCTCCGCCGAGACCATCGGCGCGACCGGCCGGAACTGCTCGCGGCCCTTGACGGCGTTGAGCCGCTCCACGTTGTCGGCGTAGCCGGGGTGCGCCAGCAGCGACCGGTGGCCGAGCGCCCGCGGCCCCCACTCGCCGCGGCCCTGGAACCACGCCGCGAGCTGGTCGCGGGCCAGCGCGTCGGCCACCGTCGCGACCAGGTCGTCGGGCCGCTGGTAGGGGATCCGGGCGGCGTCCAGCCAGGCGGCCAGCTCCGCCTCGTCCCACCGGCGGCCCAGGTCGGCGCCGGGCATCGGCTCGATCCGGTCCCCGGCGCGCCGCGCCACGTGCAGGGCGGCGCCGAGCGCGGTGCCCGCGTCTCCGGCGGCGGGCTGCACCCAGACCTCCTCGTACGGGCCGCTCTCGGCGAGCCGCGAGTTGGCCACGCAGTTCAGCGCGACGCCGCCGGCGAGGGCGAGCCGCCGGGACCCGGTGCGCCGGTGCAGCCATCCGGCCAGGTCGAGCAGGACCTCCTCCAGGCGGACCTGCACGCTCGCGGCCAGGTCGGCGTGGTCGTCGGTCCACTCCTCGCCGGGCCGGCGGGCCTTGACGAGCGCGCCCCAGTCGATGCGGTCGACGGCGAAGCCGCCGTCCCCGGTCGCGCGGACGTGCACGCGGACCTCGTCCAGGAAGCGCGGCCGGCCGTGGGCGGCGAGCGCCATCACCTTGTACTCGTCGCTGGAACGCAGGAACCCCAGGTGCTCGGTCAGCTCCTCGTACATCAGGCCGAGCGAGTGCGGCAGCCGCTGCGCGTACAGCGGGCTGAGGTTGCCGCCGCTGTAGGTGCCCGCCAGGTGCGAGTGGATCTCGCCGCGTCCGTCCAGCACCAGGACGTCGCCCTCGCCGGGGTCGGGCGCGGCGAGCGCGGCCGACGCGGCGTGCGCCACATGGTGCGGCACGAACCGCACGATGCCCGGGTCGAGCCCGGGCAGCGCGGCGGCGAGGAAGAACGGCGCGCGCTGCGCGTACAGGGTGCGCAGATGCTCCCACTGGGCGTCGTGCCCTTTCATCCCAGGCTCGACGAGCCGGGGGTCGTAGGAGTAGGCGACCGCGTCCAGGTCGCCCGGCTCCAGGCCCGCCGCCTGGAGGCACCAGCGTGCCGCCTTCTCCGGGGGTTCCCACGCGGAGAACGGGACGGGCCGCTTGCCGTGCTTGCGGCGGCTGAAACGCTCCTCTTCGGCTGCGGCGACGACCCTGCCGTCGATCACGAGCGCCGCCGACGGGTCATGGAAAACGGCGTTTATTCCGAGAACGCGCAATGCGGGACCTCCGAAACGGCTTTCCTCGGCCCTGTCGGCTCAGGGGCGGCCCTGGCCCGGCGGAGGACGCCTGCGTCGCAGAGACATCGATCCGAGGCGGTGCCGGGTTCCCGCACCGCCGCCCTGTCGGCACCGGCCTTCCAGGACCGGTGTCATCGCGCACGCAAATCACCAATAGGTGATTTCGGGCATATCCGGAACCGCGTGCCGCAAACAACGGCATCAGAACGTTTACGGTGCCCTAAGTCACTCTTGGCGGTCGGCGTCGGTCCCGTCCCATGGGTCCTCACCGCGCATTGCCGGACATGCGCACATGATTCGATTCGGGACGGGTACGCGGCGCGCATGCGCTGCACCGTCGTCGTGATCACCCGCGACCGGCGCGCGTCGCTGCTGCACACGCTGGGCCGCCTGGCCGACCTGCCGGAGCGGCCGCCGGTCATCGTGGTCGACAACGCCTCGCGGGACGGCACCGCCGAGGCCGTCGCCGTGCTGCATCCGGAGGCGACCCTGCTGCGTCCCCGCGCCAACCTCGGCGCGGTGGCGCGCAACGTCGCCGTCGACCACGTGCGCACCCCGTACGTGGCGTTCTGCGACGACGACACCTGGTGGGACCCTGGCGCCCTGACCCGGGCCGTCGCGCTGCTGGACGCCCATCCGCGGCTCGCCGTCGTCACCGGGCGCATCCTGGTGGAGCCGGACGGCCGCGAGGACCCCATCGTGCGGGAGCTGCGCGAGTCGCCGCTGCCGCGCCCCCCGGGGCTGCCCGGCCCCGCGCTCGGCTCGTTCCTGGCCGGGGCGTCCGTGCTGCGCGTCGACGCGTTCCGCGAGGCCGGAGGCTTCTCGCCCCGCCTGTGGCTCGGCGGGGAGGAGGAACTGCTCAGCGCCGATCTGCTGAGCCGCGGCCTCCACCTGTGCTACGCCGAGGACGTGGTCGTCCACCACGCGCCGTCGCGGCTGCGCGACCCGCACCTGCGCCGCCGCCACGGCATCCGCAACACGCTCTGGTGCACCTGGTTGCGCCGTCCGCTCCTCAGCGCCCTGCGCCGCACCCGGGCGCTGCTGATCGAGCTGCCGCGCGACCGCGTCACCGCGCTCGCGCTGGCGGAGGCCGCCGCCGGGCTGCCCTGGGTGGTCCGCGAACGGCGCCCCGTGCCGCCGGAGGTCGAGACGCGCCTGCGCGCCCTCGACGAGCCGCAGCGGCGGTCCCGGGCGCGCAAGTACGTGAGCTGACGGACGGGACGCGCCGACGGAGGGCCGCATGTCCGACGTGACGATCGTGGTGGCGACCCGCGACCGCGCCGCCGAGCTGCGCCGCAGCCTCGCCCGGCACGGCGCCCCGGTGATCGTCGTCGACAACGCCTCCCGCGACGACACGCCCGCCGCGGCGCGGGAGGCGGGCGCGCGCCTCATCCGCCTGCCGCGCAATCTGGGCGCCGCGGCCCGCAATGCGGGCGTCCGCGAGGCGGCCACCCGCTACGTCGCGTTCGCCGACGACGACTCCTGGTGGGCCCCGGGCTCGCTGGAGCGCGCGGCCGCCGTCCTCGACGCCCACCCCCGCACGGCCCTGCTCGCCGCCCGCGTCCTGGTGGGGGAGGACGCCCGCCTGGAGCCGGTGTCGCAGGCCATGGCCCGCTCCCCGCTGGGGCGCCCCGACGGCCTGCCCGGCCCCGCCATCATGGGCTTCCTGGCCTGCTCGGCCGTCGTGCGGCGCGAGGCGTTCCTCGACGCCGGCGGCTTCTCGGAGCTGCTGCACTTCGGCGGCGAGGAGGAGCTGCTCGCCCTCGACCTGGCCGCCGCCGGCTGGGGCATGGCGTATCTGCCCGAACTGGTCGTCCACCACCATCCGTCGCCCCGCGGCCGCGACCCGGCGGCAAGACGCCGCCGCGAGGTGCGCAACCGGCTGCTCACCGCCTGGCTGCGCCGCCCGCTGCCCGTGCTGCTGCGCACCGCCGCAGGCGCGCTGACCAGCGCCCACGGGCGGCGCGGCGTCGCCGACGCCGTCCGCGCCCTGCCCGCCGTGGCGCGTTCCCGCCGCCCCGTTCCGCGCCGGGTCGAGGCCGCCCGCGCCCTCCTGGGGGACTACTGACACCGCGACCGCCTGACCGCCCGGCGCGACGCACCGCGGATCCGTGCCGAGGTCGCCGGCCCCGGCCGCGCGCGGGCGGACGCCGCCGTCCGGGCGCCCGGACGCCCGGTCGCCGCTGCGCCCCGGCACCGCCCCGCGTTTCACGCCGGTGGGCGGGGTAGGGCGCGACCAGGGACGACAGTGCAGGAGGCACCGATGAAGGCCATCACCTGGCGCGGACGGCGCGACGTGCGCGTGGAGACCGTACCCGATCCGGTGATCAAGGAGCCGACCGACGCGGTGGTGCGGATCACCAGCACCGCGATCTGCGGATCGGACCTGCACCTGTACGAGGTGCTGGGGCCGTTCATGACCGAGGGCGACATCATGGGCCACGAGCCGATCGGCGTCGTGGAGGAGGTCGGCGCCGACGTCGACCACGTGCGCCCCGGAGACCGGGTGGTGATCCCGTTCTGCATCTCCTGCGGCCACTGCGCCATGTGCGCCATGAAGCTGTACGCCCAGTGCGAGACCACGCAGGTGCGCGAGTACGGCACCGGCGCGGCGATGTTCGGCTACACCAGGCTCTACGGGCAGGTGCCGGGGGCGCAGGCCGAGTACCTGCGGGTGCCGCAGGCCCAGTTCGGGCCGATCAAGGTGCCCGAGGGGCCGCCGGACGAGCGGTTCCTGTACCTGTCGGACGTGCTGCCCACCGCCTGGCAGGCGGTGGCGTTCGCCGACATCCCCGAGGGCGGCAGCGTCACCGTGCTGGGCCTCGGCCCGATCGGGCAGATGTGCGGGCGCATCGCCCGCCACCTCGGCCGCCGCGTCATCGGCGTGGACCTGGTGCCCGAGCGCCTGGCCATGGCCCGCCGACACGGCGTCGAGGTGGTCGACGCGGGGCCGCCGCACACGCCGCACGACGTGGTGGAGATGATCCGGGACAAGACCCAGGGCCGCGGCACCGACTCGGTGATCGAGGCGGTCGGCATGGAGGCCCACGGGTCGCCCGTCGCCAAGATAGCCCACACGCTCACCGGGTGGATGCCGGACCGGGCCGCCGCGCCGCTGATGACCCGGGTGGGCCTGGACCGGCTGGCGGCGCTGCACCAGGCCGTCGAGATCGTCCGGCGCGGCGGCACCGTCTCCGTCGTCGGCGTGTACGGCGGCATGACCGACCCGATGCCCATGCTGCAGATGTTCGACAAGGGCCTCACGCTGCGGATGGGCCAGGCCCACGTCAAGCGGTGGATCGACGACCTGATGCCGCTGGTGACCGACGAGAGCGACCCGCTCGGCGTCATGGACCTGGCCACCCACCATCTGCCGCTGGAGGAGGCGCGCACGGGTTACGAGATCTTCCAGAAGAAGCTGGACGGGGCCGTCAAGGTCGTCCTCCACCCGTGACCCCGCCCCGACCGCTCGCGGCGGCTCACGCGGCGGGCCGCCGCGCGGCGCGGCGGCGCAGCAGCGCCAGCGCCGAGCCCGCCCCGAGCAGCGCGGTCGCGGCCAGCGCCCAGCCGGTGCCGTACTCGGCCTGCCGGGTGGAGTGCTCGTGCTCGGCGAGGGTGAGGAACAGCGTGCCCACCGTGGCGACGCCGACGACCTGGCCGAGCTGCATGACCGTCAGCAGCAGGCCGCTGCCGTCGGCGGCGTCCTCGGTCGGCACGCCCTCGAGCGTCGCCGTCATCACGATCGGCAGCACGCCGAGGCCGAGCCCGATGACCACGGTCAGCGCCTCGTACCGCGCGCCGCCGCCGGCGAGCGGCCCGAGGAACAGGTAGCCGAGCGCGGCCAGCGCGAAACCGGCGGGGATCAGCGGCCGGTGCCAGCGGGCGGGCAGCCGCTGCCACGTCAGCCCGACCAGGGCGAACGCGGCCACGCCCGGCACGAACGCCAGTCCCGACCCCATCGGGCCGAGCGCGAGGTCGCCCTGCAGGTGCAGGGTCGTGGTGAACAGGAACGCGCCCCACGAGCCGGGCGCCAGCAGGACGGTCAGCATGCCCGGGAGCAGCCCCGGCGCCCGCAGCACCCGCCCGGAGATCAGCGGGCGTCCGCCGCGCCGCGCCACCCGCCGCTCGACCGCCGCGAAAGCGGCGAACAGCGCCGCGCCGCCCGCCAGCGCGGCCCAGCCCCACGCCGGCCAGCCCAGTTCGTGCCCGAGGATCAACGGGACGACGAGCAGCAGCACCGCCGGCGCCAGCACGGCCAGGCCGGCCGGGTCCAGACCGCCGCCGCGCCGCTCCCCGTCGGCGGGCAGCACGCGCGGCCCGGAGGCCAGCAGCGCCAGCCCGACCGGCGCGTTCACCAGGAACACCCAGCGCCACCCCCACCCGAACAGGTCGGCGCTGACCAGCAGGCCGCCCGCGACCTGCCCGGCGACCACGCCGCCCGCGATCACCGCCGAGTAGAAGCCGAGGGCGCGGGCCCGCGCCGGTCCGGTGAAGCTCCGCTGGATGATGCTCATCACCTGCGGGGTGAGCAGCGCCGCGGCCGCGCCCTGGGCGAACCGGAACGGCACCAGCCAGCCGGTCGACGGCGCCAGCCCGCACGCCAGCGACGCCGCCGAGAACGCCGCCACGCCCAGCAGGAACATGCGCCGGTGCCCGGCCAGGTCGCCCAGCCGCGCCCCCGTGATCAGCGTGACCGCGTACGCGATGACGTACCCCGCCGCCACGAGCTGCAGGCCGGCCCCGGACGCGCCCAAGTCGGCCCGCAGGGTGGGCAGGGCCACGTTGACGATGTTGACGTCCAGGATGGCCATGAACTGCCCGAGCAGCAGCAGCGCCAACGCCGAGCCGCCGGCACCGCCCTGTTCGGCCCTCTTCCGGAAGGTCCCCGGCCCGGGAGCGACCCCGGACAGATGAGTCGTTTGCGTCATGGGCATCAGCGTGCTGGCGAGCCGATACCAGTAACGAGAGCCGCCTGATACTGGTATTGGCGCTACCTGGCACGCGCGGCGGGCGCCGGGCAGGCTGGAAACGTGACGATGACACAGATGAGGACGTCCCCCGACCAGGGCGGTCGCGCCCCTGGGCGCGGCGCGCGACGCACGGAGCTCGCCGCGTTCCTGCGCTCCCGCCGCGAGCGCATCGGGCCCGAGGACGTGGGCCTGCCGCCCGGGCCGCGTCGCCGCACCCCAGGGCTGCGGCGCGAGGAGGTCGCCCAGCTCGCGGGCGTCGGGGTCACCTGGTACACGTGGCTGGAACAGGGGCGTCCCATCAACGCCAGCCCGCAGGTGCTGGACGCGGTGGCGCGCACGCTGCGGCTCGACCCCGCCGAACGCGAGCATCTGTACGCGCTGGCCGGGATGCCGCCTCCCGTTCCCGCCGACCTCGCGGGAGGGCTGCCCGAGGACATCCCCGCGATCCTGGACCGCCTGGCCCCGATGCCCGCCGCGGTGATCTCCGCGCGGGGGGACATCGTCGCCTGCAACCGGGCCTACGCGGCGGTCATGTGGTGCCTGGAGCGGATCCCGCCGAGCGAGCGCAACACCATGTGGCTGCTGTTCACGCTGCCGGGGTGCTGCAACCCCGTCGTCAACTTCACCGAGCAGGCCCACGAGGTCGTCGCGGTCTTCCGCTACCGCTACAGCCGGCACATGGGCGACCCGGGCTGGAAGGAACTGGTGCGGCGGCTGTGCGCGGCCAGCCCCGAGTTCGCGCGGCTGTGGGCCACGCAGGACGTGGCCCCGCCGCGCCCCTGCGACAAGGTGTTCCGGCACCCGGCGGTCGGAGAGATCGCCATGCGCTCCACGAGCCTCGACGTGACGACGGCGCCCGAGCTGCGGATGGTCGTCTACAACCCGCTCGACCGGGAGTCCGCCGACCGGATCGCCCGTCTGCTGGACCGTTCGGAGGAGGCGGCGGCCGCGCTGCCCGACCACCGGCACTGAGCAAGTCCGCATTCCTCCCTTTCGTCCGGGTAGGCAGGGACGGTCCGTGCCTGTGCCGACGCCCGGAGGGAGAGCTATGCGCGAGGACATGGACCTGGAGCGGGTGCGCGAGCTGGGCCAGCAGCTGAGGGTGGACGCGGTGCGGGCGGCCGACGCGGCGGGGTCGGGCCACCCCACCTCGTCGATGTCGGCGGCCGACCTGATGGCGGTGCTGCTGGCGCGGCACCTGCGGTACGACTTCGACGCGCCGTCCAATCCCTGCAACGACCAGTTCATCTTCTCCAAGGGGCACGCGTCGCCGCTGCTGTACGCGATGTTCGCGGCCGCCGACGCGGTGCCGGACGAGGAGCTGCTCAGGTTCCGCAGGCTCGGCGGCAGGCTGGAGGGCCACCCCACCCCCCGGCTGCCGTGGGTGAGGCTGGCCACCGGCTCGCTCGGCCAGGGCCTGCCGTACGGGGTGGGGGCGGCGCTGGCCGCCAAGCGGCTCGACCATGTCCCCTCCCGGGTGTGGGTGCTGTGCGGCGACAGCGAGATGGCCGAGGGCTCGGTGTGGGAGGCGGCCGAGCACGCCTCCCACGAGAAGCTGGACAATCTGACCGCCGTCATCGACGTGAACCGGCTGGGCCAGCGCGGACCCACCCGGCACGAGTGGGACACCGGCGCCTACGCCCGGCGGCTGCGGGCGTTCGGCTGGCACACCGTCGAGATCGACGGCCATGACGTCGCCGCGATCGACGCCGCGTACGTGGAGGCCGCGCGCACCACCGGCCGACCCACCGCCGTCATCGCCCGGACGCTGAAGGGCAAGGGCGTGAGCGCCGTCGAGGACCGCGAGGGCCTCCACGGCAAGCCGCTCCCGGACGCCGAGGACGCCATCGTCGAACTGGGCGGCCGCCGCCACATCCGCGTCGAGCCGCGCCACCCCGAGTGCGTCCGGTCGGCGCGGCCTCTGGATCACGCGCCGGTCGAACTGCCCCGGTTCGACGTGGGCGACGAGGTCGCCACCCGCGACGCCTACGGGCAGGCGCTCAGCGCCCTGGGCACCGCGCGGGGCGACGTGGTCGCCCTGGACGGCGAGGTCAGCGACTCCACCCGGTCGGAGTTCTTCGCCAAGGCGCATCCGGAGCGCTTCTTCGAGTGCTACATCGCCGAGCAGCAGATGGTGGCGGCCGCCGTGGGCATGCAGACGCGCGGCTGGGTGCCGTTCGCCTCGACCTTCGCCGCGTTCCTCACCCGCGCCTACGACTTCGTGCGCATGGCCGCCGTGAGCCGCGCCAATATCAACCTGGTGGGCTCGCACGCGGGCGTCGCCATCGGGCAGGACGGGCCGTCGCAGATGGGGCTGGAGGATCTGGCGGCGTTCCGGGCCGTGCACCGCAGCACCGTCCTGTACCCGTGCGACGCCAACCAGACCGCGCGGCTCGTCGCGGCCATGGCCGACGCCGCGGGCATCCGCTACCTGCGCACCACGCGCGGCGCCACCCCGGTGATCTACCCGCCGGACGAGGAGTTCCCGATCGGCGGCAGCAAGGTGCTGCGGTCCTCCGCCGACGACCGCGTCGCCATCGTGGCCGCCGGGGTGACGGTGCACGAGGCCCTCGCGGCCGCCGACCGCCTGGCCGCCGACGGGATCGCGGCGCGGGTGATCGACCTGTACTCGGTCAAGCCGGTGGACGCCGTCACCCTGCGCGCCGCCGCCGAGCGGACCGGCCGCCTGATCACCGTCGAGGACCACTGGCCGGAGGGCGGGATCGGCGACGCGGTGGCCGCGGCGTTCGCCGACGGCGGTCCCGTGCCGCGCCTGGTGCGGCTCGCGGTGCGGACCATGCCCGCGTCCGCCGCCCCCGCCGAGCAGCTGCGCGTCGCCGGCATCGACGCCGACGCGATCGTCGCCGCCGCGCGGGACCTGGTGGCCTGAGCCGCGCCGCGTCGGGCCGCCCCGCGGACCGGGCGCGGGCGTCACGGCGCGGGCGTCAGGTGCGGGCGCGGCGCGCGATGGCCACCAGGTCGATCGCCGCGATCACCGCGACGGCGGCGCAGATCGCGGCGGCGACCCACGGGCCGGGATCGCGCCCGCGGGCGCCCGACAGGGCGAACAGCACCGCGGCGGCGGCTCCCGCGACCAGCGCGACGCCGGACAGGACGGCGCGCAGCCGCAGCGGGCTGCGCGCCGTCGAGGGCTCATCGCCCGGCGGCTGCCGGTGCGGAGGGCGCGGGTCGTCCATGGTCCACCGCCTGCAGGTCTACCGTCCGTAGGTCCCCACGAGGGCGCCGGAGGCCACGGTCTTCCCCTCGACCGCCGTGCGGAAGTCGTCGGCGGTGAACCCGTCCTTGAGACCGGTCGCCCCCGACAGCCCGTACAACCGGAAGACGTAACGGTGCGGATCATCGCCCACGGGAGGGTGCGGGCCGCCGTAGCCCCGGAAGCCGAAGTCGTTGCGTCCCACGGCCGCCCCCTCAGGGACGCCGCCCGCCTCCACGCCGCCGGCGTCCGGGTCGATGCCCGCCAGCAGCCAGTGGACGAACGTACCGGCGGGCGCGTCCGGGTCCTCGCAGATCAGCGCGAGCTCGGCCACTGCGCCGGGAGGGGGCGACCAGACCAGCGGCGGCGACACGTCGCCTTGGGCGTGCGCGTACTCCGCCGGGATCGGGGTGTGATCGCTGAAGGCGGGGCTGCGCAGTGTGATGTAGTCCATATCGGGCTCCTGCCCGTTCCGTCCGGTCCGATTCCGCCGGATCGGCGTCGCCGGTCGAGGCGCGGCCCGGCGTTTCGGAGGACGTCGGAACCCGCGGCGGCGGCCCGACGACTCCGCCTGCGGCCGGTCGCGGCCCGCCGATGTCCGCCGTGGCGTTCGATAGACCGAACGGACGGTACGCTGGGCCCGGTTCCGGGCGAGGATCGGGTCGGGCGAGGACCGGGTCGGGCGAGGAAAGGGTGAGGTGAGACGCGCGTGGGCGGTCCGGGGGAGTCGGTACGGGACGTGCTGGCGGCCAACCTGCGGCGCGCCCGGATCGAGCGGGGGCTGTCGCTGTCGGAGCTGTCGCGCCGCTCGAAGATCGGCAAGGCCACGCTGTCGCAGCTGGAGGCGGGCGCGGGCAACCCCACGATCGAGACGGTGTTCAGCCTGTCGCGGGCGCTGGAGGTGCCCATCTCCGACCTGCTGGACCGCCAGCTGCCGTTCGGTCCGACCGTGGTGCGCGGCGCCGAGGTGGAGGTGCTGCGCGGGGCCGCCGTCGACCTGCGGCCGCTGCACGGCATCGAGGTCGACGGCGCGATCGTCGAGGTCTACGACCAGCGGGTGCGGCCGGGCGCGCGGCAGGACTCGCTCGGCCACGTCGGGATCGAGCACACCGTCGTCCAGGCGGGGCGGCTCGGCGTCCGGGTCGGCGACCAGGAGGTCGAGCTAGGGCCCGGCGACTACATCGGGTTCGACGCCCTGCGCCCGCACGGCTACGTCGCGCTGGACGGTCCGGTGCGGTCGGTGCTCCTCCTGCAGTACGGCTCCGACCAGCGGCTCCGCCACGCCGACCCGCACGCGCCCGGCCCGGGCGGCAACGGCTGAACGGGGCGTTGACAGCGCCCGAACGACGGGCTTAGCCTCAGCAGCGTTCGATTTACCGAACGGCCGGGAGGGTGCGATGCGGGGACCGCGGGTCGCGGTGCTGGGCGCCGGGATCGTCGGCGCGGCGTGCGCCCGCGAGCTGGCCCGCGCCGGGCTTCCGGTGACCGTCCTGGAGCGGGGCGGCCCCGCCGCGGCGACCACCGCGCACGGCGAGGGCAACGTGCTCGTCTCCGACAAGGGCCCGGGCCCCGAGCTGGCCCTGGCGCGGCTGTCGCTGGCGCTGTGGCCGCGGATCCTGGACGAGATCGCCGAGCGGCGTCCCGAGACGGCGCGGGCCGTCGAGTGGGACCCCAAGGGCGGCATCGTCGTGGCCGCCACCGACGAAGGCGCCCGCGAGCTGGAGCGCTTCGCCGCCGGGCAGCGCGCCGCGGGCGTCACCGCCGAGCCGCTGGACGCGTCCGGCCTGGCCGACGCCGAACCCCATCTCACCCGCGACGTCGCCGCCGCCGTCCACTACCCCCAGGACGCCCAGGTGCAGCCCGCCGCCGCGGCCGCCGCCCTGCTCGCCGACGCCCTCGACGCGGGCGCCGAGCTGCGGACGCGCTGCGAGGTGCTCGGCCCCGTCACCAGGAGCGGCCGCCTGGCCGCCGTCCGCACCTCGCAGGGCACGGTGGAGGCCGACGCCTTCGTCAACGCGGCGGGTCCCTGGTCGGGCGGCCTGGCGGCGCGGCTGGGCGCCCCCGTGGACGTGCGGCCGCGGCGCGGCGAGGTCCTGGTGACCGCGCCGCTGCCGCCGACCGTCTTCCACAAGGTCTACGACGCCGACTACGTCGGCGCGGTCGGCAGCGACGCCGAGGACCTGCGGGCGTCGGCGGTCGTGGAGGCCACCCGCGCCGGGACGGTGCTGATCGGCTCGTCGCGGCGCCGCGTCGGCTTCGACGACCGGCTGCGCCCCGAGGTGCTGTCGGTGATCGCCGCCAAGGCGCTGCGGCTGTTCCCGTGCCTGGACGGCGTGCCGGTGATGCGCGCCTACGGCGGCTTCCGCCCGTACGTGCCCGACCATCTGCCGATCATCGGCCCGGACCCGCGGCTGCCCGGCCTGTGGCACGCCACCGGCCACGAGGGCGCGGGCATCGGCCTGGCCCCCGGCACCGCCCGCCTGCTGGCCGATCTGCTGCTGGGCCGCACCCCGCCGCTGGACCCGGCCCCGTTCCGCGCCGACCGCCCGGCCGCCCTGGGCGACCCGTCGCCGACAGGAGGTGCCGCATGAGCCCCAGACTCGTCCCCGCCGAGGACGACCCGATCGGCCGCCGCCGCGCCGCGCCGCTGCGCATCACCGTGGACGGCGAGCCTCTCACCGGCGTGGCGGGCCAGACGATCGCGGGAGTGCTGCTGGCCGCCGGGCGCCGCGCGTGGCGCCGCGGCCCGTCCGGCGCGCCGCGCGGGGTGTTCTGCGGCATCGGCGTGTGCTTCGACTGCGTGGTGACGGTGAACGGCGAACGCGACGTGCGCGCCTGTCGCCGCCGTGCCCGCGACGGCGACGTCGTCGCCACCCAGTCCCGGGAGGCGGGCCGATGAGCGCGGACGCGCGACGGCACGTCGTCGTGGTCGGGGCCGGGCCGGCGGGGCTGGCGGCCGCGTCCGCCGCGCTGCGGGCCGGGGCTCGGGTCACGCTCCTCGACGCGGCGGAACGCCCCGGCGGCCAGTACCACCGGACGCCGCCCGAGGAGTTCGCCGCGGCGCACCCCGAGCGGCTGCACCGCGGATGGCGGACCTTCGACCGCGTGCGGCGGCATGTCCTGACGCATCCGCGCTGCGCCTGGTGGCCGGAGAGCGCCGTATGGGCGCTGGAACGACCCGATCCCGGCGAGGAGCGCCCCCCGCGCGTGCACGTCGTGCGCGGACCGGCCGACGGCGCCGGACGCCGCCGCCACGTCCTGGACCCGGACGCGCTCGTCCTCGCGCCCGGCGCCCACGACCGCGTGCTGCCGTTCCCCGGCTGGGACCTGCCGGGCGTGTACACCGCCGGAGCCGCGCAGGCGCTGGCCAAGGGCGAACGCCTCGTCGTCGGCGACCAGGTCGTGATCGCCGGTTCCGGACCGTTCCTCCTTCCGGTGGCGGAGTCCCTCCTGGAGGCCGGGTCGCGCGTCGTGGAGGTACTGGAGGCCAACCCGGCGGGCACCGTGCTCCGCGGCTGGGGACGCCGCCCCTGGGAGCTCGCCTCGTACACGGGCAAGCTCGCCGAACTGGCCGAGTACGCCGCGCTGCTGGCGCGGCACCGCGTCCCCTACCGCTGCGGCCGCGCGGTCGTCGAGGCGCGCGGCGACGGCCGGGTGGAAGAGGTCGTCACCGCCCGGCTGCGTCCCGACTGGTCGGTCGTGCCCGGCAGCGAACGCACCGTCCCCGTCGACGCCGTGTGCGTCTCGCACGGCTTCACGCCCCAGCTGGAACTGCCCGTCGCGGCGGGCTGCGCGCTGCGCCGTCCCGACCCCGCCTCCCCGGCCGAGGCGTTCGTCGAGGTCGACGGCGACCAGCGCACCACCAGCCCCGGCGTCTACGCCGCGGGCGAGATCACCGGGATCGCCGGCGCCCCCGCGGCCCGCACCGAAGGGCTCATCGCCGGATGGGCCGCCGGGGGAGGGGCGCCCGACGCGCCGGAACTGGTCCCGCTGCGCCGCCGCCGCGACCGGGACCGCGCGTTCGCCGAACGCCTCGCCGCCGCGCACCCCGTCGGCGCCGCCTGGCACGGATGGCTGCGCCCCGACACCGTGGTCTGCCGCTGCGAGGGGACCGCCTACGGCGCGCTGCGCCGGGCGGCCGGCGAGCCCGCCGGATCGTCCGCCCGCGCCGTCAAACTGACCACCCGCGCCGGCCTCGGCCCCTGCCAGGCCCGCGTCTGCGGCCCGACGGTCGCGCGGCTCCTCGCCGCGGGCGGAACGCCCGAGGCGGCCGCGGCCGAAGGGCTGCCCTCCGCCACCCCGCACCACCGGCCGCTCGCCCAGCCCGTCCGGCTCGGCGAGCTGGCCCGCCGCCCCCACACCGAGCAGGAAAGAGAGCACTGAATGAGCACCGGCACCAAGGTCGACGGACTCGGCGGCGTGATCGTCGCGACCGCGCTGCCCTACCGGGAGGACGCGTCCGCGCCCGCCGGACTGGCGGTCGACTACGACCGGTACGCCGAGCACTGCCGCTGGCTGGTCGACAACGGCTGCCGCGGCGTGGGCCCCAACGGCTCGCTGGGCGAGTACTCCTCGCTCACCGACGACGAGCGCCGCCGCGTCGCCCGCACCGCCGTGGAGGCCGTCGGCGGCGACGGCGTGGTGGTCGTCGGCGTGCACGGCCCCGGCTCCCACCAGGCCAGGCACTGGGCCGAGCTGGCCGCCGAGGACGGCGCCGACGGCGTGCTGTGCCTGCCGCCCACCATGTACCGGGCGAACCGCGGCGAGGTCATCGCCCACTTCGAAGCCGTCGCGTCCGTCGGCCTGCCCGTGATGGTCTACAACAACCCGATCGACACCAAGGTCGACCTGACCCCCGACCTGCTCGCCGAGATCGCGCAGATCGACAACGTCGTCGCGGTCAAGGAGTTCTCCGGGGACGTGCGGCGCGTCCTGGAGATCCGCGAGAAGGCCCCCGGCCTGGAGGTGGTCGCCGGCGCCGACGACTGCACCCTGGAGGCGCTGCTGATGGGCGCCACGGGCTGGTTCGCCGGGTTCCCCAACGTGTTCCCCGCCGAGTCGGCCGAGCTGTTCGCGCTCGCGACGGAGGGCAGGCTGCGGGAGGCGCGGGCGCTGTACGAGCCGCTGGTCGCGGCGTTCCGCTGGGACTCGCGCACCGAGTTCGTCCAGGCCATCAAGCTCGGCATGGACATGGTCGGCAGGTACGGCGGCCCCTGCCGCCCGCCGCGCGGCCCGCTCACCGACGAGCACCGCGCCCAGGCCGCCGCCGACATGGAACGGGCGATCACGGCCCTGCGGGAGAGGAGGTCCGCCGCATGAGGTCGGTGCGCAGCATCGCCGCCGTCGACTCGCACACCGAGGGGATGCCCACGCGCGTCGTCACCGGCGGCGTGGCGCCCATCCCCGGCGCCACCATGGCCGAACGCCGCCGCCACGCCATCGAGCACCTCGACGGGCTGCGCCGCTTCCTGATGGACGAGCCGCGCGGCCACTCGGCGATGAGCGGCGCGATCCTGCAGCCGCCCACCCGCCCCGACGCCGACTGGGGCGTGCTCTACATCGAGGTCAGCGGGTTCCTGCCGATGTGCGGCCACGGCACCATCGGGGTGGCGACCGTGCTCGTGGAGACCGGCATGGTCGAGGTGACCGAGCCGGAGACGATCGTGCGGCTCGACACCCCCGCCGGGCTGGTCGAGGCCCGCGTGGCGGTGCGCGACGGCGCGGCCGAGCGGGTCACCCTGCGCAACGTGCCCGCGT
Source organism: Actinomadura viridilutea (assembly GCA_003001795.1). Lineage (GTDB taxonomy): Bacteria > Actinomycetota > Actinomycetes > Streptosporangiales > Streptosporangiaceae > Spirillospora > Spirillospora viridilutea. The sequence goes on from PVNI01000030.1 coordinate 27,489, forward strand.
TCGCCCTCGAGCGGGACGCCGTCGTCGACGTCCCGGGGCTCGGCGAGGTCCGCTACGACATGGCCTACGGCGGCAACTTCTACGCGATCACCGAGCTGGAGCCGCTCGGCCTGCCGTTCGACCGGTCCCGCAAGGACGAGATCCTGCGCGCCGGGCTGGCGATCATGTCGGCGATCAACGAGCGGAACCCGCCCCGGCACCCCGCCGACCCGCTGATCGGCGGCTGCAAGCACGTGCAGTTCCTGGCGCCCGGCTCGAACGCCCGGCACTCGCGCAACGCGATGGCCATCCACCCCGGCTGGTTCGACCGGTCGCCGTGCGGCACCGGCACCTGCGCGCGCATGGCCCAGCTGCACGCGCGCGGCGAGCTGGACCTGCACACCGACTTCGTCAACGAGTCCTTCATCGGCACCCGGTTCGTCGGCCGGCTCGTCGGCACCGCGGAGGTCGGCGGCGTGCCCGCCGTCGTCCCCGAGTTCTCCGGCCGGGCCTGGATCACCGGGACCGCCACGTACATGCTCGATCCGGCCGACCCCTTCCCGCACGGCTTCGTCCTCTAGCCGCACGGCCCCGGCCGCTCTCGACGCGCCCTTCCGCGGCGCGCCTTTCACCGCCGACGACGCGTCGGCGCCCCTCGTCGATCACCCCTGCATCCAGTCGGGAGGGACCCTCATGTCCCAAGCCACGCCAGGAACCCGATCACAAGCCGCCGTCACCGGGACGGGGCTGTTCACCAGAGCGGGCGTCTTCCGCCTCAAACCCGTCGACTCCTCCGAGGAGGAGACCGCCGGCGGGCTGCGCCGCACCATGGGCCTGTGGCAGCTGGTCGCGCTCAGCCTGGGCGGTCTCGTCGGCGCGGGCGTGTTCTCCCTGGCCGGCGTCGTCGCCCACGAGGACGCCGGACCCGGCGTGATGATCTCGTTCCTGATCGCCATCGTGGCCAGCGGCGCCGCGGCGCTGTGCTACGCCGAGTTCGCCGGCATGATCCCCAAGGCCGGCTCCGCCTACACCTACGCCTACGCCACGCTCGGCGAGCTGGCCGGCTGGGCCATCGGCTGGGACCTGCTGCTGGAGTACACCGCGATCGTCGCGGTGGTGGCGATCGCGATCTCCGGCTACCTGTCCTACCTGACCGACCGGATCGGGCTGCAGCTGCCGGACTGGGCCCTCGGCGCGCCCGGCACCGGACCCGGGCACAAGATCGACCTGTTCGCCGCGCTGCTGTGCCTGCTGCTGGCGTTCGTCCTCGCCCGCGGCACCAAGGAGTCGGCGCGGTTCGAGACGGTCCTGGTCGCCCTCAAGATCGGCATCGTCGCGCTGGTGATCGTCGCGGGCGCGTTCCACGTCTCCGCCGGCAACTACTCGCCCTTCCTCCCGTACGGGATCGGCGGCGCCTTCACCGGCGCGGCCACCGTGTTCTTCGCCGTCTACGGGTACGACGCGATGAGCGCCGCGGCCGAGGAGAGCGCCGAGGCCAAACGGGTGCTGCCCAAGGCCATCGTCATCTCCCTCGCCGTCGCCGCCGTCGTCTACCTGCTGGTGTGCCTGGTGATGCTGGGCATGCAGGACTACCGCGACATCGACGTCAAGAGCCCGTTCTCCAGCGCGCTGTCAGCGGTGGGCCTGGCCTGGCTGGGCACGGTCGTGGCCGTCGGAGCGGTGCTCGGCATCGCCACCTCCGCGCTGGCCAACATGCTCGCGGTGACCCGGGTGTGGTTCGCGATGAGCCGCGACGGACTGCTGCCGTCCTGGTTCGCCCGCAACCACCCGCGGCGGCACGTGCCCACCCGCGTCATCTGGCTCGTGGGCGTCGGCTCGGCGTTCATCGCGGGGTTCCTGCCCATCCGGGAGGCGGCCGACCTGACCAACATCGGCATCCTCATGGCGTTCATCGTGGTCGCCGCCGCCGTCATGGTGATGCGCCGCACCCGTCCCGACCTGCCCCGCTCGTTCCGCACCCCGTGGGTGCCGGTCGTGCCTCTGCTCGGCATCGGGTTCTCGGTCTGGCTGATCTCCAACCTCGACTGGGTGACCTGGGCGCGGTTCGCGGGGTGGATGCTGCTCGGTCTGGTGGTGTACGGGTGCTATGGGTACCGTCATTCGGCCGAACGCGCCGGCGACGCAGAGTCGCGAGGCTGAGGATTGGAGCGAGCATGAGCGTGTTGACGCCCGATGAGGCCGTGGCGAGAGCGCAGACCGCCGCGGGGCCGTGGGCCGCTGCACCGCCCAAGGAGCGGGCCGCGGCGCTCACCGCCGTCGCCGACGCCCTGGAAGCGGCGCGCGAGGAGCTGGTGGCGCTCGCCGACGAGGAGACCCGCCTCGGCCCGGCCCGCCTCAACGGCGAGCTGACCCGTACTACCTTCCAGCTCGGGCTGTTCGCGGAGGTGGCGCAGGCGGGGGAGTACTTCGACGTGCGCATCGACCGCCCCGATCCCGACTGGCCCCCGGGGCCGCGCCCCGATCTGCGCCGTTACCGCACGGCGGTGGGCCCGGTGCTGGTGTTCGCGGCGAGCAACTTCCCCTTCGCGTTCAGCGTCGCGGGCGGCGACACCGCCTCGGCGTGGGCGGCGGGCTGCCCGGTCGTCGTCAAGGCGCATCCGGGGCATCCGCGGCTGTCGCGCCGCACCGGCGAGATCGTCGCGGCGGCGCTGGCCGGCGCGGGGGCGCCCGACGGGGTGTTCGGGCTCATCGAGGGCGAGGAGGAGGGCGTGCGGGCGCTGCGGCATCCGGGGATCGCGGCGGCCGCGTTCACCGGTTCGCAGCGCGGCGGCCTCGCGCTGGCGCGCATCGCCGCCGAGCGCCCCGTGCCCATCCCGTTCTACGGCGAGCTGGGCAGCGTCAACCCGGTCGTGGTGACGCCCGCGGCCGCGGCCGCGCGCGCCGACGAGATCGCCCAGGGGTACGTGGGGTCGCTGACCTTGGGCGCCGGCCAGTTCTGCACCAACCCGGGCCTCATGTTCGTCCCGGCGGGCGGCGACCTCCTCGACAGGATCACCGCGAAGCTCGGGGAGGTCGGCGAGGCGCCGATGCTCAACGACAGGATCCGCGGCGGGTTCCTGGACACGGCCCGCGCACTGGCCGGACGCCCGGGCGTGCGGCGCCTGGTGTGGCCGTCCGACGACTCCTCGGCCGCGCCCCGGCTGATCACGATGGACCTGGCCGCGTTCGCCGCCGACCCCGGCGCCGCCGAGGAGTGCTTCGGCCCGCTCGGCCTGGTGGTCGTCTACGAGCGGCTGGCGGACGTCGCCGGCGCCGTGGCCGCGCTGCCCGGCCAGCTCACCGCGTCCCTGCACGCCGAGGACGCCGAGGCCGGCGAGCTCGCGGAGCTGGCCCGGGTGCTGGCCGACCGCAGCGGCCGGGTGCTGTGGAACCAGTGGCCGACGGGCGTGGCCGTCACCCACGCCATGCAGCACGGCGGCCCGTTCCCCGCCACCACCGCGCCGTCGACCACGTCGGTCGGGACGGCCGCGATCGAGCGCTTCCTGCGGCCCGTCACCTACCAGCAGTGGCCGCAGGACCTCCTCCCCCCGCCGCTGCGCGACGACAACCCCTGGGGCGTCCCCCAGCGGATCAACTGAATCCTGTGCGGGATGCTCGGCCGGAACGGCACGGCCGAGCATCCCGCGGGGGCTCATTCCTCTTCCCGGCGGAGGCTGAAGAACGCCTCCCTGCTCTCGAGTTCGACGGAGGTGCGCCCGAACTCGGAGACCAAGGCGAGATAGAACAACGCGGGCGCGGTCGGCGCCCACCAGTCACGGCGCTCCCTGGCGAACATGAAGCGGACCACTTCGTAGGTCTCGCAAGGCTCCAGGTGGTGGCTGGCGTGCTCGAACTTGTCCGCCACACCGCGGCTGCGCCGAGCCAGGAACTCCTCTCCGGTCAACGAGTCGAGTCGCGCCACGAACAGAACGCCCCACTGGTTCTTGCGGTCCACCGAGAGGCCCAGCATGTCCAGCCGGTACTCGTTCTCCTCCAGGGCGAGCTCCTCCCGGAGGCCGCGCCTGGCGACGTTGTACAGATTCGGTGCGTTACGTCCCGCCGAGTCGATGTCGCGAGACAGCGCCTCGTTCGCTGACGAGTTCCAAAAGCCCGGGTGCGACCCCACCGCGCGGCTGCGCCTGGAGAAGATCAGCTGCTTGTCCGCGGTGATCACTGCGATGTTGGTGCCGAGGCTGCAGGACATGAACGCTGGCACGCTGAACGGGTCGTTGCCGTCCAGGTAGCGGCTGCGCGGTGTCGACCCATCAGCGAACGGCCGGTCCAGCTGCTGCGTGGCAAGGAAGGTGTAGTAGTCCGCCTGTTGCAGCCGCAGAAAGATGATCGGAGCCTCCGTGTCGGCCTTGCGACTGATGGTGACCTGCTCGATCGCGTATTGGCTGCCGTTCCAGAAGTGGTTGTCGCCGCGCCGTCGCCGGTCCTCCTGCTCCCGTTCGATCTCCCGCTTCCACTCGCGGATCTCCTCGGGAAGCACGACCTCCTGGTGGTCGACGATGATCCGGACGGAGTCCTCGGTGATGACGTTGGTGCCGTCGCCCTCCACAATGACCAGCGGTGTGCGAAACGGCCCCCAGCGGAACGCGTCTTCACGCCAGGCCCAGCCCTCCGTCGGGTCCTTGACCCGCCAGCCCTCGTACGGGTCCGGTGCGGCCCGGGGTGCCGTCGCCGGGCGCCGCGGGGCCGGAACGATGTCGGCCTGCGGCAGGCTCGTGTCCCTGTGCGCGCGGTTGCGGAACAGGGTGATCTCAGCGCCCAGCGCCTTGCTGCTCTGCGTCGGCACCGGCGCCGTCTTCTCGGCGCTGAGCGCCTGGTGGACCTGCTGGAAGACACGCCACATCGTCAGCTCGGCCGGAGCGTCGGGAATGCCGTTTTTCAGCACGTGCAGCAGTTCACCGGTGAACGCGGTATATCCGTCACGACCGGCCGCGAGGGACTCCGCGTCGGCCGCCGACGACACCATGACGAAGGCGCCGTTGATCAGTGTCTGTCCGGCCAGGTCGTTCTGGCCCATGGGCGTGTACAGGGCCCGTCCGCTGTAGCAGCAATCCAGGATCACGACCTTGCAGGCGCTCTGGGCGAGGCGTATCTCCTCGGCCAGCCACTCGTAGGGGAGGGTGGTGGCTTTCCGGACGGTGCCGTGCGGATCCTTCCGGGTCGTCTTCAGCGACAGCAGCAGTTCACCCGGCTTGGTGCCGTGGAAGCCATGACCGGCGTAGTACACCAGAAGCGCCTCCTCTGCCTGCGCCCCTGCCTGCTCAACGGCATCCACCACCTCCGCCGGGTAGCGCGGCTGCGGCAGGACGACGCAGTTCTCCGGCGGGAGCCCCCATACGGCGGGGTCGGTCAGGTAGCGCTGCAGTGCGGAGAGATTGGCGTTGACGGCAGGCAGCGCGGGCAGCTGGTCGGCTTGGTCGAAGTGGTGCGCGCCGATGAGAACGGCGCGCGATTTCGCCGGGTCGGCGAGGCGGGACTCACCGGTCGTCATTCGGACCGTCCTTTTCTTGCTGGTCTGATCCCTCCTTGCCGGTTCCGAGTATTCTCCGCAATTCCGCTTCTGTCAGGTTCTCGATGACGTAGATGTCCCCGGCGCGCTCCAGTCGGAGGGTGGGACGGCGGCGCAGTGTCGCGTACCACCTGATCAGTGATGACGTCACGACCTCGATGAGCTCGGGATGGTCCAGAAGGATTTGGACGAACTGCTCGGCTCCCATGTGCCCGGGCTTCGGCGGCGTCTGCCGGAGCGCCAGTCGTGCCGGACGCCTGCCGTCCAAGTCCTCATAAAGCCACTGGTACAAGGCCGCCGCGTCTGGCGTCTGTTCGTCACCATCCAGGCTGATGCGAATGTCAAGCATGCCTGCCCCCCGTCGCTTCGATGTCGCCACGGTAGAGATGAAAATTAGCATATTGTCACGGCTCCGGGACCGTTCGAGAACGGTTTAGCGATAATCTGATTTCCGGTACCACCGTAATTAGGTGATCTATGGGGGCGCCGTCCCCGGAATCGGCTCGGTGAGATGGTGTGGGGAAGCGAAACGGGCGCGCTGGCCGCTGAGGACCGCAATGATGATCGCGTGCCGGGCGGCTCGGTGTCAGATTGGGCAGGGCCGTGATCGGACCGCAGAGTGCGTTCGTCCTGCGGTGCCCGTGGAACTCGGTGAGCGAGACGCAGCAGACAGGTCGGGTAGCCGGGACGTGTTGGTGTTCTCGCAGTCTCTGGCAGCGACCGCTGCAGTTTCATCAGCCGTCTGCCGGCTGTCGTGCCCGCCTCCCCGACGCGGCGCCCGCAGGCGACGACAGCGCGGGAGGCACGCAGCAGCCTTCGGGCAACTGCCGCGATCTCCTCCATGGCCACCGCCGGCTCGCGCTATGCGAGCGGCGAGGACGTGCGTATTGGAGCGAGACGCTGACGGCGGTGGGGGGAATGCACGTGCCCGGTGCCGAGCCCGTGCGACCGGCCATAGGGCGGCAGGGGTTGCAGGGCGACGGACAGCTCGCCGACGGGAGTGTCACCACTAGGACCAACACGCAGTAGAGGATCGACCATGTGGTCGTCTGCGCCGTCGAGGAGGCGGTCCGCCCATCCTCGCGTGGCGTGGTCACGGTACTGATGAGCGTCACCGCCGCCCTGAGGACGCCGTCGCAAGCGAGTCGCCGCGACCGCCCACATGTCTGCCTACGGAGCGGTCTCGAACGTCGAGGGCTGACGGGCGTGCGCGAGTTTGACGTGGGCGGCGACGACCCCTGGCGCGTGCCGTATTCGCCCGTCGTGAGGCCGGTGCCACCGAGCCGGTCGTCGCCGCCAAGGCAGCGCGCGAGGGATCACACTGTTCGCCTCCGCGCGCCGGAGGCTGCGATCAGTCGGCCGGGATCAGGCACACGGGTGTCGGGGCGGGTTGGGGTCGCCCCTGCGGCTTCGGTATCCCGTCCGTCACGCTGAACGTGGAGATGTCGCCGGAGTACTGGTTGGCCGTGTGCAGCCACTGCGCGTCCACGTGCAGGTCCCGCGGCCCCTGCCCGCCGCAGGGCACGTCGGCGACGGGACGCAGCCCCGTGCCGTCGCCGACCACCTCGTGCACGGTGATCACGTCGGCGCCGCGGGTGGACGTGTAGGCGCGGCGGCCGTCGGGAGAGAGCTTGATCGCCGCGCTCGTCGCGTCGCCGGGCGCCGGGTCCGCCGTGGCGGGCGACTCCCCGGTGACGACCAGGTCCGCGTAGCCGTCGCGGGGGCTCAGCGCGACGACGGTGTTCGCCAGCTCGGTGATCACGAACACGGTGCCGGACGGGTGGACCGCCAGGTGGCGGGGCCCGCACCCGGACGGCATCGGCAGCTCGGCGACCAGCCGCGCCGCGCCCGCCTCCACGCGGAACGCGCGCAGCAGGTCGGCGCCGAGGTCCGTGCCGAGGATCGTGCCGTCCGGGGCGAACGCCGCGGAGTGCGCGTGCGGCCCCTCCTGCCGGTTTTTGCGCGGGCCGCTTCCCTGACCGGGCAGCACCGACGGGTCGCCGTCGAACGACCCGTCCGCCGCGAGAGGCGCGACGGCGAACGCCCCGGCCACATAGCAGCTGACCGCCAGGCAGTCGCCTCCCGGAGCGACGGCGACGTGGCATGGGCCGGCGGGCACCGGCCGCGACCCGAGGGGACGCAGCGCCCCGCCGGCGCCGACCGCGAACGCGGCGACGGACGCCCCCTCGTCCAGCTCGCTGACCGCGTACAGCACCGGCAGCCGCGGATGCGTCGCCAGGTACGAGGGATCGGCCATCTCGGCCGCGCATTCGATCCGCTCGAACGCGCCGCTGCCGGACGCGCGCAGCGCCCGGTGGACGCCGCGCCCCGAGCCCTGGTCGCCGGTGTACGTCCCCACCCAGAACAGTCGATCGCTCACGGTCCGCACGCTACCCGCATGATCACTCGGTCGGCGCGTCCGACTCGGCGGACTCCGCCCCGTGCCCGATCCACACCGTCTTGACGTTGCAGAACGCGCGGGCGCCCTCCCGCGACAGTTCGCGCCCGTAGCCGGACCGTTTGACGCCGCCGAACGGAAGCTGCGGGTAGGAGGTCGTCGTGCCGTTGATGAACACCTGCCCGGCCTCCATGTCGTCGACGAGCCGTTCGCGCTCGCGGGGGTCGTCCGTCCAAGCGTTGGAGCCGAGACCGAAGCCGATGGCGTTGGCCAGGTCGATCGCCTCATCGAGGTCGCGGACGCGGAACAGCGACGCGACCGGACCGAACACCTCCTCGTGGTACATCCGCATGTCGGGTGTCACCCCGGCGACCACGGTCGGCGGGTAGTACCAGCCCTTGCCGGGCGGCCGCGCCCCGCCGCACAGCACGGTCGCGCCCTGCTTCACGGCGTCGGCCACCAGGTCCTCCACGTCGGACCGCCCTTGTTCGCTGACCAGCGGCCCGACGTCGGTGGACTCGTCCATGGGGTCGCCCACCGTCAACGCCCGCATCCGCTCCACGAACGCCTGCTCGAACTCGTCGGCCACGTCCTCGACGACGATGAACCGCTTGGCGGAGATGCAGCTCTGCCCGTTGTTCAGGCACCGCGACGTGGCCGCGGCCTCGGCGGCGCGCGGAACGTCGGCCGAGGCGGTCACCACGAACGGGTCGCTGCCGCCCAGCTCGAGCACGCTCGGCTTGAGCTCGTCCGCCGCGACCGACGCCACCGACCGCCCGGCCGGTTCGCCGCCGGTGAGCGTGACCGCCCGCACCCGCGGGTCCCGCAGCACCCGCTCCACCTGCCCGGACCCGATGAGCAGCGTCTGGAACACGCCCTCGGGGAATCCGGCCCGGCGGAACAGCTCCTCCAGGAACAGCGCCGTCTGCGGGACGTTGGACGCATGCTTGAGCAGCCCCGCGTTCCCGGCCATCAGTCCGGGCGCGGCGAACCGGATCACCTGCCACAGCGGGAAGTTCCACGGCATGACCGCCAGCACCGGACCGAGCGGCTGGTATCGCACATAGGCGCGCGCAGCCCCGACGGCCTCCGCGTCGGCGGGCCGGTCGGCCAGGAACCCGGCGGCATGCTCGGCGTAGTACCGGCAGGCCGCCGCGCACTTGGCCGCCTCGGCGCGCGCCGCCGTGATCGTCTTGCCCATCTCGCGGGTCAGCAGGGCCGCCGCCCGGTCGCGTTCGGCGTCCAGGATGTCGGCGGCCGCGTTCATCCAGCGGGCGCGTTCGTCCATGCCCGTCCGGCGGTACGAGCGGAAGGCGTCCGCCGCGCGTCCGACGCGCCGGTCGATCTCCGGCTCCGGCAGCGGGTCGAACGTCCGCTCCACCTCGCCGGTCGCCGGGTTGGTCGTCGCGATCGTCATGTGCGTCGCCCCCTGCTCCGGCGGCCGTCGTGCGGTCCACCGTCCCGTCGTGCCCGACGGTGTAAGGGGAAAACCAGTGGAGGCCAGCGGCGGCGGTGCCCCGCCTACGGGGTTCAAGACGAGGCCGCGCAGGCCGCCGCCGGTGTCCGCGGACGACACAGTCAGCGGTTGATCGCGACCACATCGGATAGGGCGCCATTGGATAGGGCGCCCATTGGATAGGGCGCCGCCGCCTTCGGTGAGGCGATGCTCGACGCCGGGCGCCTCCGGTGCGGCGAGCGGCTCAAGGAACTCGGCTGATCCAGCGCACCAGTGACGGCTGGATTCGTGACCTTGATGTGACGGCGGGCTGACCGAACTCACGGCTCAGGTCAGCCCGCCCTTGCGCCCTCGGGTGGCGGGCTCTCGTCGATCACGCCGCTCGACGGGACGGTTCTCGTTCCGCTGCCGGCGCGTGCCGAGAGTCCTTGACAACGGTCGCCGCCTTATGCGGACGGGCGAACGACGGAAGTCGTCGTGTCGGTGTTGTCGTCCGTGGCCGGGTCGGCGGACCTCGACTTCACCTCGCCCGTGAAGTCGATCGAGCCGGCGGCCTGCGCGTCGACGGTGCCGGTGACGGTGACGATCCTGCTGTCGCCGGGAGCGATCGGACCCCCGGCCAGGTTGCAGTCGATTCCGGGAGAACCGAGGGTCCAGGCGCAGAATCCTGCGACCCCGGTCAGGTCATAGCTGCCGACCGCCAACGTGCGCGACCACGTCGCGGACATCCATGCGTTGACGGTGTCCGGGCCGGCATTGCGAATCGTCAGCTGGTAGGTGGCCCTCTCGCCCGGCGTGACCTCCGCCGGCCCGGTGACGCTCACGCTGAGATCCGCGACGGGACCGTCCGCGGTCCGCGCCGTCGCGGGTGAGACGGGGGAGAAGACCGATGCCGCCGAGACGACGCCGGCGACGACCGCAACTCGTTTCATCAAGAGTTCCTCTCGAAAACTGCGGACGAATGATCATAACAGAGGGCGCATATGGGGCGACATATTTCTTCTGGACCGATGTGAATGAGCAGTGGCCATGAGTGGACAGGGAGACGCTCTCGTGTCTTTCCGTCGCGGAATGTGTCTCGGTGGTCTCGCGTCGAGAGCCGGAACA
>PVNI01000031.1 GCA_003001795.1 Actinomadura viridilutea
GGACTCACGGGCTTGCACGACGAGTTCGTTGAGCTCGTCGATGGCTTCGAACATCCGATCCACGTCGGCCACCCGCAGCCGATCCAACCGGATGTTGTTGTCCCGTCTGGTTCTGACTTGCCCGTGCGTGTGAGACCCATAGGGCGGCGACGTCAGCACCAGCGCGACCCTGCCTCGCAGTTCAGCGAACACAGCGGTGATGTTGCGCACATCACCGCACACCACCCGTGCCGTCCCCGTCGCGATCGCAGGAGAAAGGTCGCAACTCAGAGATATAGGCGAGACGATCGACGGAGTCCAACGGTATCTGTCTGGCTCTCGTCCGAGCTGTGTGGCCGACCTCGGCATCCTGGCCGTCCTCCTGCAGCGGAGGCGCCTACCGGCCCTGCGCCTCTCGGGACCTCGCGATCCCGATCTTTCGAGGGCCGGAAGGCCGCCTTCCGCGCTGAGCCGAAGGCATTCGTTGGCGGCCGGAGAGCCGAGATCGGATCAAGCTCTCAGCGTCCGTGCGCAGCGATGCGCGGGCGACGGGCTGCGGTTCCCCCGCCGCCGCTGGTGGTTCAGTCGGGAATGACTCCGCTGTCCACCCCGATGGGAGCCGTACCGACGGTGACGGTTCCGGTCACCGTGTTCGTCGCCGTACTTATGACCGACACGTCGTTCGAGCCGGTGTTGGCGACGTAGACGCGGGTACCGCCTGGAGTGACCGCCACCCCGCGGGGTACGGTGCCGACGGTGACGGTATCGGTCACCGTGTTCGTCGACGTGCTGATCACCGACACGGAGCCCGAGCCGGCGTTGGCGACGTAGACGCGGGTACCGCCCGGGGTGACCTCCACCCCCTGCGGACCGGCGCCGACGGTGACGGTATCGGTCACCGTGTTCGTCGACGTGCTGATCACCGACACGGAGCCCGAGCTGAAGTTGGTGACGTAGACGCGGGTACCACCCGGCGTAACCGCCAGCCGAGTGGGATCCACCCCGACGGGGACGGTGGTGGTCACGGTGTTGGTCGCCGTGCTGATCACCGACACGTCGTCCGAGTCGGTGTTGGCGACGTAGACGCGGGTACCACCCGGCGTGACGTCCACCCCGTTAGGAGCGTCACCTACAGGGATGGTGGCGCTCACCGTGTTGGTCGAGGTGTCGATTACCGACACGCTGTCCCCGACGCCGTTGGTCACGTAGACGCGCGTACCACCCGGAGTGACTGCCACTCCCTGGGGACCGTCGCCAACGGGGATCGTGGCGATCACCGTGTTGGTCGACGTATTGATCACCGACACGTTGTCTGAGTTGAAGTTGGCGACGTAGACCCGCGTGCCGCCCGGAGTGATCGCCAGTCCTTGGGGACCGTCACCGACGTTGATCGTGGCCGTCACGGTGTTGGTCGAGGTGTCGATCACCGACACATTGTCCGAGCCGAGGTTGGCGACGTAGGTGACCTGCTGCCGCTGCGTGGCGGTCGTGGCCGGGGCCGGCGCGGCCATCGCCATCGTCATTCCGGCCAGAACGGCCACGGCGACCAGCAGGCGCCTGAGACCGGACCGCCATCCCCGCCGGCGGAGACGGCCTGACGATGCGGAGCGGGGCACCCCGCCCGCTTTCCTGATCGAAGGGGTCACCATGGAGACCTCCTTTGTGGTAGGACAAATTGTTTGTACTCTTCGAATTGCACTTGGCCATAGCTGATCTACCAAAAGCGGATCATAATTTGGGCCAATCGTGTAGACATATGACACTTAACAGATATCGCCAGACAATCAGCATATTGAGAACAGTGGGGACATAATCGAGTGGATCAATCTCCCTCGATCGGTGGGACGACCTGGTGGCCGAGAGGCCTCGCATGACGGGACAAGCACGGTCATGGCCCCGGCCGTCGCGCGCGATCTGTCAGGTGAACATTGTTCTCGGGAGGGCCCATGACGTAGGCGGGCTTGAACAAGCCGATCACACGAAAGATCGGGAAGACGACCATGTTCATGAACCACCTCGCTGCGGGGCCCGGGTCACCGAGGTCGGTCCCGCCGGTGAGCCCTGGGTTGTAGGTGAGGACCGTGATGCCGCGTTCCCGTAGGTCAGGGGAATCCGCCAGGGAGCGGGCGGTGAGGATGTTGCAGAGTTTCGAGGCGGCATTGGCGCGCATGCCGTCACCGAACCGGGACTTGGGCGGGTGGGCGAGCTTCTCGGGCTCGAGGGTCTTGGGCGCCAGGGGTGTGATCGACGGGTCGTGGGTGTCGCTGGTCGTGAAGATCACCCGCGCGTGGTCGGCGAGATGCGGCTCCAGGAGACGGGCCAGCAGGTAGTGGGCGAGGTGGTTGACGCCGAAGGTGGTCTCGAAGCCGTCGGCGGTCCGTCCGTGCTGGTTCCTGGACAGGGTGGCGGCGTTGAGGACCAGCGCGTCGATGGGCGTCCCGCCGAGCCGGGAGGTCACTGCGGAGGCGAACTCGCGGACGCTGTCGAGCAAGGCGAGATCCAGCGGGAGCGTTTCGACGCCGGCAGGCACGACTCGTCCGCTGCCGCGGGCGCGAGGTAGGGCTCAGGCCGAGTCTGCGAGCATCGCCCACGGCGGGTCAGGCCGCGCGGCTTGTCGATGATCAGCACCAGAAGAACACCCACCAGCAGGGTCAGGATTCAAGTCCCTGACGGCGCACCGGCAGCACGCAGGGCATTCGCAAAAAACGCCGCGGATGCCCAGCGGCGTTTATGCACCGCTTCGTCCCCCTGGCAGCTCCATGGCTGCTCGCCGTCCCGACGGCCGCAGCGTCTGCTGTCGTACCCGGCGGCCAGCAGGAACGACGCCGCACCATGTCGCAGATCGTGCAGCCGGATCGCCAGCAGCAGCGGCTCCAAATGCGCCCGTTGCGGGTCGGTCAGTCGAACCGTCTCGTCATCGCCAGGCCGGCCGCGAGGTCTCCGGTTCAGGGTTGTTGTTGGTCGAGATCCGTCTCCCGGAGACCTCGCTGCGTTCGGTTCACACCGCGCCGACGATCAGCCCACTTCGCAACACGCCTAGAAGGTCGGGGCGCTCAGGTGGCGGACGTTCTTGAGAGCGGCCAGGTCGTCGTCGTCCAACGCGATGCTGCCAGCGGCCACGTTCTCCTCAAGGTGGGCGACCGAGCTCGTGCCGGGGATCAGCAGCATGCGTTCGTAGTGGGCCAGCAGCCATGCCAGGGCGACCTGGGAGGACGAGACGTTGTGCTTGGCCGCCACCGAGGCGATCACCGGTTCGTCCGCGAGGGCCTGCGGGCCGCCGGTGAACGCCGAACCGAGCGGATAGTACGGGACGTAGGCGATGCCGTGCTCGCGGCACAGATCGAGGACCGGCTCGTCCTCGCGGTTCCCGATGCCGTACGCGTTCTGCACCGCGGCGATCGGAGTGATGTCGAGGGCCGTCTTGAGGTCGTCGACCGAGGCCGTGGACAGGCCGATGAGGCCGAGCTTGCCCTCGTCGCGCAGCTCGGTCAGGGTGCCGAGCTGATCGGCGAGCGGCACGGGGTCCGGCCCGCCGCCTCCGACGCCCAGCCGCATGTACACGAGGTCGATCCGCTCGAGCCGCAGCGTGCGCAGGTCCTGCTCGGAGGTCGCCCGGAGCTGCTCTGGGCGGGAGGCGCGGACCCAGGCGCCCGTCTCATCGCGGGCGCCGCCGACCTTCGTCGCGATGACGAGGTCGTCCGGGTAGGGGCGCAGCACCTCGGCGATGAGTTCGTTGACGACGTCGGGGCCGTAGACCTGCGCCGTGTCGATGTGGTTGACGCCGAGTTCGACGACACGACGCAGGACGGCACGGGCCGCGTCCGGGTCCTTGGGCGGTCCGAACACCCCCGGACCGGCGAGCTGCATCGCACCGAACCCGATGCGTCGAACGGTCTTGTCACCAAGGGACGCAGTCTGCTCGATCGTTGCCATGGCTCGACTATCTGGCCCGCGCGCAGCCTTCAACCAGAGGTGGCGGCTTCCTGGGACGCACAGTCCTACCCTCATCGGCGCGTCCGGCGCCTACCGTTGAACCATGACCAAGAACGGCGAGCTGCGGGAGTTCCTGCGCTCCCGGCGGGCGCGGCTTCGGCCCGAGGACGTGGGCATCCAGACCGACGGCCGGCGCCGCGTCCCGGGACTGCGTCGCGAGGAGGTCGCGATGCTGGCCGGCGTGAGCCTGGACTACTACACGCGCCTTGAGCAGGGCCGCCGGAATCTGCAGCCATCCGACCAGGTGCTCGACGCGATCGCGCGCGCACTGCGGCTGGCCGAGGTCGAACGGCTGTACCTGCACAACCTCGTCCGTTCGACGGTCGCCGTGTCCGAGCCGGCCGAGCCGCGTCTCGCGCCCCTGGGCGCGGGCACGCGGGTGATGCTCGACGCCCTCGGCATTCCCGCGATCATCGTGGACGTGCGCGGCGACGTCCACGCGGTGAACCGGCTGGGACGCGCGCTGCTGCCCGGCCTCGAACCGGGGGCGAGTCACCTGCGCTGGCTGTTCCTGGATCCCGCGACGCGCGACCTGTTGACCGACTGGGAGATGATGGCGCGCGTGAGCGTCGGCGTCCTGCGCGAGGCCGCGGCCCGCTACCCGCGCGACCGGCGACTGCACGCGCTGATCGGCGAGCTGTCCGTCGCCAGTCCCGAGTTCCGCAACTGGTGGGCCGACCACGAGGTCGAGACGCGGTGCCAAGGTCCCAAGCGGTTCCGTCACCCCGTCGTCGGCGAACTCACCTTGCACGTTGAGGCGCTGCAGCTCCAGGACAGGGAGCGCTGGGTGTACGCCTACTCGGCGGAACCCGGGTCTCCCTCCGCAGAGGCCCTGCGCCTCCTCGGCACGTGGGCCGCGACCGAGGACACCACTCCCGAAGCAGCGCCTCGTCCACCGGACGGTCACTCCGTGAGGATGGGCGGGGTGGTGAAGAACGGGCGCAGCTCCACCCACTCGTGAATCGGCCTGCCGCCTGTACCGGGCGTGGCCGAAAGACCCCATGAACTGTGGGGGGCTTCAGGACTGGGTCGGTGCACCGACTCTAAGAGTGATGTCCTGGCCGTCGGCGCCGTCGCCGAGTGGGACGACCTCGCGGAGGTCGTCGATCCACAGGTCGGCGGGGAGCTGGGAGCGCTCGACCGTGGTGAGGACGGCGACCACCCGAGCCCCCGCGGCGGTGC
The DNA here is from genome assembly GCA_003001795.1 of Actinomadura viridilutea. Taxonomy (GTDB): domain Bacteria; phylum Actinomycetota; class Actinomycetes; order Streptosporangiales; family Streptosporangiaceae; genus Spirillospora; species Spirillospora viridilutea. The sequence continues at coordinate 5,155 of PVNI01000031.1, forward strand.
CCGCGGCGACCCCGGCGGGCGAATCCTCGAAGACCACGCAGTCTGCGGGGTCGACCCCGAGTGCACGGCCGCGGTCAGGTAACCCTCCGGATGCGGCTTCCCCTCGCGCACGTCGTCCGCGGAGATCACAACGCGGGGCTCGGGCAGGCCTGCGGCCCGCAGCCTGTTGCGCACGAGGGTTCCGCTGCCGGAGGTGACGACAGCCCAGCGGTCTGCGGGGAGCCCGTCGAGCAGCCGCCGCGCTCCCGGCACCTCCTCGAGACCGTCCAGTTCGAGCAGCTCACGCTCCTCCAGGAGCCGCGCCTCCTCGTCCGCGTCGAGCCAGGGCGCCACCATCCGGACGAGCTCGACGTCACGGCGTCCGCGAGACAGCTCGACGGTCTTCTGCGTATCCAGTCCATGATTGGCGGCCCACTCCCCCAGAATCCGGTCGCTCACCCGCTGGGAGTGCACGAGAACTCCGTCGCAGTCGAACAGGACACCTGCACACCGCAGGGTCGAGTACATCGGCCTCCCCTTCTTCACCCCTCCTCGAAGACCGCCAGGATGACTACGGTTGCGGCCCGTGTCAACACTTCTCTGAGCTGGGGATATGGCAACGCCCTGCACTTCGCGTGCTTTCACCTTGGCCACGCACGCGGACGAATGCAAAGTTCATCTTCTTTTTGTTCGCCACGAGTTTTGCCACTACACCTCGTCCCGCGAGGACGATATGGCTGTATTTCTGCGGCCTATCACTGGAACTGCCCCTGGCTTGGCAACGTGCTTAACGGTCCGTGCGCTGCGCAGCGGTCTTGTGATGCGCGGTTCGCCGCGAGTTGACCAAGGCCGAGCGAGCCATGCTGGAGCAGTTGCCGTCCGGGATCGGAACTGGTGTCCGTGCTCGGATAACGGCGAGTCTGGAACGGGAGGGGCCATATTTCAGTCCGCGGTGGCCTGACGGGAGGGGTCGAACGGTATGCGCGCTGGGCGTGGCTGCTGCCGCGCGGCGGCCGCATCCGGCGGCTGCCCGGCCTGCTGGGCAGGTGGCCGCTGCCCGGCACCCGCCCGCCCCTCCGGTTCACAGCGTCCGCGCCTGGTGGCGGGCGGCCGCGCCGCGAGCTCGCGAGAGCGGATTCTGCAGCGCGTGCGCGAGGCGCGTGCCAGCCTCATCGCGGTGCCTTCTGGAGACTAGGCAGGGCCGCTGCCGAGTTCGTATCGGTCCCTTGTCACGCCATGTCCCTGCCTCCGTGAGGTGTCCGTCGACGGGCTAGGAGGGTCGCGATCCGCTCCGCGACCGTTTCGACGGCGGCGGCGACGGGAGGTGTCAGCTCGCAGCCCCAGCCGAACTGGGCTCCTTCGATGGCGAGGACGCGCAGCTCCTTGGGCATCCGGTCCATCGCCCGGCCCAGCGCCACGGCTTCGCCCAGGCCCAGTGTGTGGCTGCTCGCGGACCCACCAGAACGGGGCACGGCGTCGGGTCCGGTCTCGTGGACTCGTCCGGGACGGGACGGCTCGGCGCGCACGGCGTCGACGACGATCGCAAGGTCGGCGCCGGCCCACAGTTCGATGAGCCGCGCGGGTTCCCCGTCGGTCACCGCCAGCGTCACCCCGTCCGGCGTCCGCCCGCGCAGCGCCTCCACCACGGCGGGGCCCGCGCCGTCGTCTCGGCGGAACCGGTCGCCGACTCCGATCACGATGGTCATCGCCGGTCCACGGTCAGGTCGAGGAAGTGCGTGGAGCAGGAGATGCACGGGTCGTAGTTGCGGATCGCCCGCTCGCACGCGCGGGTCAGCGCCGAGTCGTCCAGGTCGAGCCGGGCCGCCACGAAGCGGCGCAGGTCGTCCTCGATGGCCGCCTGGTTCTGGGAGGTCGGCGGGACGATCCTCGCGATGGTGATGCGGCCTTGGGCATCCAGGTCGTACCGGTGGTAGAGCAGCCCGCGCGGAGCCTCGGTCACGCCGTGGCCGACGCCCGCCTTCGGGGGGACGGGCACGTGGGGCCGTTCTGGCGGACGGTATGTGGAGATGAGGCGGAGCGCCTCCTCGACGGCGCAGACGATCTCGACGGCGCGGACCACGATGCTCTGGAACGGGTTGCGGCACTCGGCTCCGAGCCCGGCGTCGGCGGCGACCTGAGCGGCAATCGGCGGAAGACGGTCGCGGTTGAGCGAGAACCGGGCCAGAGGGCCGGTCATGTACAGGGCGCCGTCCGTCAGGCGTGCGTGCAGGGCCGTGGAGTGCGGGACGGGCGTTTCAACGACGTGGTGTTCGAAGCCGTCCGCGGTGAAGGAGCGCCCGCCGGTCGTCCGCGGGGTGCCCGACTCCAGCGGATAGCGGTCATCGGTGGTGAGAGCCAGGTACTCGTGGTCGTGGCTGAAGTCGGGGAAGTCCAGGCCGGCGGCCCACCGCACGGTGGCGAGGGCGTCGTCGAGCGCGTGCCGCAACGTCTCGGCGAGCGGACGGAGTTCGGTCGGGGACGGGGTGCGGTAGAAGCCGCCCACGCGGACGTTCACCGGGTGGATGGCGCGCCCGCCGAGCGTCTCCATCACCGTGTTCCCGGCCTTCTTGAGCCGCAGCCCGCGCTCGATGAGGGCGCGGTCGGCCCGGGCAAGGTCGATGGCGCTGGGATATCCGAGGAAGTCGGGGGCGTGCAGCAGGTAGATGTGCAGGGCGTGGCTTTCGATCCACTCGCCGCAGTACAGCAGGCGGCGCAGGTCGTTCAGGGAGCCGTCCACGGTGACCCCGCAGGCGTCCTCGATCGCACGGCACGCGCTCATCTGGTACGCGACGGGGCAGATGCCGCAGATGCGGGCGGTGATGTCGGGTGGCTCGGTGTAGGACCGGCCGCGCAGGAACGCCTCGAAGAAGCGCGGTGGTTCGTAGATGTCCAGCCGCACCTCCTGGACCGTGGAGCCGTCGACGCGGACGTACATCGCGCCCTCGCCCTCCACCCGCGCCAGGGCACCGACGCTCAATGTGCGTTCATTCCGGTGGGTCATCGTCCGTCCCCCGAGTGTCCGGCTGTCGGAGTTCGTGGTCTTCCTCGCGGAACGCCGCGACGTTGAAGGTCGACAGGACTCGCTCGGTTTCGTCGGGCGTCATGTCCAGCCAGGGCACAAGCCCCCGCGTGTTGGGCCGGCCGTCGCTCCAGTTCGGAGACGGGCCGAAGCAGCCGTAGCAGCCTCGCCCGTACGCCGGGCAGATGGCGCCGCAGCCCGCGTGCGTGATCGGCCCCAGGCACGGCGTGCCGTGGGCGACCATGACGCAGACGTTGCCGCGGCGCTTGCATTCGAAGCACACGGGGTGCTGCGAGATGTTCGGCTTGCGTCCCATCAGGAACGCGGACAGCACCTCCAGCAACTGCCGCCGGTCGATGGGGCAGCCCTGCAGCTCGAAGTCCACGCGGACGTGCGCGCTGATCGGCGTGGACGTGTCCAGGGTGGCGACGTACTCCGGGCTGGCGTACACCAGGGAGGCGAATTCCCGCACGTCGGCGAAGTTGCGCAGTGCCTGGACGCCTCCCGCGGTGGCGCAGGCCCCGATGGTGATCAGTGTGCCGCTGACCTCCCGGACGTGCCGGATCCGCTCGGCGTCGTCGGGCGTGGTGATCGAACCTTCGACCAGGGACACGTCGTACGGGCCGGGCGCGACCTCGTCGGACGCCTCCAGGAAGTGCGCGATCTCAACCTCCCCGGCGAGGGTGAGGAGCTCGTCCTCGCAGTCCAGGAGGGTGAGCTGGCAGCCGTCGCAGGAGGCGAACTTCCACACCGCCAGCGTCGGCCTCGTCGCGTCCATGTCACAGCTCCTTGACGGCCATGAGGGGCTCGGCGCGCTCGTACGGGACGACCGGCCCGTCCCGGCACAGCAGCAGCGGCCCCAGCTGGCAGTGGCCGCACCAGCCGACGCCGCAGCGCATGTTGCGCTCCAGGGACAGCCGCACGCGGTGGGGCGGCACCCCGCGTTCCACCAGGGCCCTCGCGGTGAGCCGCATCATGATCTCCGGGCCGCACACGAACGCCGCCGCCCGGGCCGGATCGGCGTCCACCAGGTCGATCAGCGAGGTGATCAGGCCGACGTGTCCGGTCCAGCCGGCCGCGGCGCGGTCCACGGTGACCTCCACGTGCACGCCGCACCGCCGCCACCGTTCCAACTCGTCCGGGTACAGCAGGTCGGCTGGGGTCCGGGCGCCGACGAGCAGCACGATTCGGCCGTAGCGGCGGGGATCGGCGAGCGCCCGCAGGACGACGGATCGCAGCGGCGCCAGACCGATGCCTCCGGCGGCGAGGATCAGGTCGAACCCTTGGACCTCGTCCAGTCCCCAGCCGACGCCGAACGGGCCGCGCAGCCCTAGCATCTCCCCCGGGCGCGCGCCGCACAGCGCGCGGGTGACCGCGCCGACCGCCCGGACGGTCTGCTCGACCCGTGGTTTCGCGCCGCCTCCGCTGACGGAGACCGGCACCTCGCCCACGCCCCAGGCGTACATCATCGTGAACTGGCCGGGGCTCGGCTCGGCGATCCGGGCGGCCACGGGCTCCAAGGCGAGCGTCACGGTATCCCGGGTCTCTCGGCGGCGTTCCACCACCCGGTACGGCACAGGTCTCATGCGCGCCATCGGACCTCCGCCGCGTCCCCGTATAGGTCGAGCAGGCGCATCCGGGTGGCTTGCAGGCGGTCCACGACGACCTCGGCGAACCGCAGGGTCAGCTTGTGCGCCAGCCGCGGGTCGCGCGCCCAGATGAAGCGGACCAGCCGGGCGTCGAACTCCAAGGCCTGCACCGGACGCGTCGCCACCGCCCCGAACCGCCACCGGTAGGGCGGGAACAGCCAGGACCAGCCGATGATCGCGCCCCGGCCCAGCGTCTCGACGATCAGCGTGCCCCGGCCCGGAAGATGCAGGTCCAGGGCGACGAGTCCGTCCTGGACGATCCAGAACCGGTCCGCCGCGCAGCCCTCTTCGAACAGCCGCCGGCCGACGGGGAACGCCACCGGACGCGCCGCGGACGCGAGCCTGGCCAGGTCCGCGGCGTCCATTTCGGCGAAGACGGCCTGTCCCGCCAGCTGCTCGACGCCCACGGTGATCATGGCGCGCCTCTCTCCCCCGAAGCGCGCTGGTCGCGCTCGGCTTGCAGCGCCGCCACCTCCTCGGTCAGGTCGATGCCGACCGGGCACCACACGATGCACCGTCCGCACCCCACGCAGCCGGACGAGCCGAACTGGTCGTGCCAGGTGCCGAGCTTGTGGGTCAGCCACTGCCGGTACCGGCTCTTGGGAGAGGAGCGCACGTCGCCGCCGTGCAGGTGGGAGAAGCCGAGGTCGAAGCAGGAGTCCCACAGCTGCCACCGCTCGGCGTGCTCGCCGGTCAGGTCGGTCGTGTCCTCGACCGTCGTGCAGAAGCACGTCGGGCACACCATCGTGCAGTTTCCGCAGCTCAGGCACCGCGACGCCACCTCGTCCCAGCGCGCGTAGTCCAGGCTTTCCGCCATGAGGTCCCGCAGGCCGAGAGCGGGCATCTCCCGTCCCATGTGCTCGGCGGCGGCAGCCACCTCCGCGCGGGCGCATGCTTGAAGGTCCTCGTCCGCCTCCTCGGTGGGCACCTCCGCCAGGACGGCCGATCCGGCCTCGCTGCCGACCTCGACGACGTAACGGGGACTCCCGTCGTCGATCAGTTCGGTGAGCGCCAGGTCATAGCCGGGACCCGACTTCGGGCCCGTCCCCATCGAGGCGCAGAAGCACGTCTCGCCGGGCTCGGTGCAGTCGACCGCGACGATGAAGACGCCCTCGCGCCGCGCCGCGTACGCGGAGTCGGTATGGCGGCCGCCCATGAGGACCCTGTCCTGGATCTCGATGGCGCGCAGGTCGCACGGGCGCACGCCGAGGAAGGCGTAACGCGGCGGCTCGGGCCGCTCCTCTCGCACCTCGAACCCGTCGCCGACGCGGTCGGCCTCCCACAGCTTCACCCGCGGCTGGTGCAGGAACGGCTTCCACGACTGGGGGCCAGCCGAATGGCCGAACGCGGCCTGATCGTCGCGGCGCCGGACGCGGTAGCCGCCGGGCGCGAGCGTGACGCCCCAGCCGACCGGCAGATCATCGGCCGAGCGCAGCTCGTCGAGAACGATCGCGCCGTCACGGACGGTCGGCCCGATCACCGTATAGCCGGCCCGGCGCAGGGCGTCGTACAGCGCGCTCAGGCCGGTCGTCATCAGTTTCGCCATCGCCGTTCACTTCGTGCGAATGTCCTGGTGAGCGGGCCGGATGTTGGCGACCGAGCAAGGCGGTTGCCGCAGCACACCGCGGTGGGACCGCGGTTTTGCGCCCCCTGTAGTCGACCACCATGAGACCGCGTGCTCGGCCACGTCGAACAAGGCTTTGCGGGGCGGGTCGAGCACCAGCGACGTCCACGGGCCCCCTGCGGATGGCACATGGGCCACGGCAGCAGTCCCAGCCGGACGCCGCAGCCGCGCGTGTCTCTTTCGCCTTCCTGTGCATCGAGCGGCACCTCACCCGGCTCCCAGCCTCCGTACACCGCCGACAGGCCCCACCCGCGCATGGCCGCCTGCTCGAACGCGAACCTGATGGCGGCGTCACCGCCCGCCGACGGCGGCGCCGCATACGCGGGTCCGTCCATGAGCCGTTCGTCGACGCGCACCCCCGACGCGGCGCGCTCGGCGACGCCGCCGTCGGGAATGTCCTCTCCCCTGAGCTTGACGATCATCGAGCCCCCGCAATCGATGTCGTACGGCCGGCGCCTAGTGCCCGGCTCTTAGCGGAAGCCGCCGCAGCCGGACCTCCGTCGCCGCCCACCCCACGGCGTATGCGCTCTGTTCGGTCCCGTCGTAACCGACGAGCCCGTCCGAGCCCCCTGCGATGGCGCTTCCCCTCTCATGCCTTCTCAATCCATCGCACTCCCGAACTGGGGTCCGGCCTAGGGACGAAGGACCAGGCTGCAGGACATGCGTTCCCCGCATACGCACCGAGGAGAGCCGCCCCCCTTCTGAGTCCTTTGCCCTCTGCCGCGTCCCCCTTCTACCGATGACGTGAGGTGACGAATCGATCGCACTTCGCGTCCACTCACGCGGTCACAACGCCTGAGGCAGACGTTGGCCTCTGCCATGTGGGGGTCACCTGTAGCCGTGGTCGGCGCGCGGGTTCCGGACTCCCTGACACTGATCTCCTGCACGCGCACCCGACCGCTGGCGTGGTCGGGCCACACGGCGCTACACGTCCTGGTCGACCGCCTGTCCGAGCAGTCGCCCCGACAGAAACCGTAGAAGCTGCAGGTGAAAGGCCTGATCGAGCGCCCCGCCACACAGCACGCTCAATAGCCAGGGGCGGCATCTGACCGACAGTCTTGCCTGCGAGCGACAAGGCAGTAACCGACAAGGCACCCCAAAGGGTATTTCCTGTCACTTTGACAAGAAGTTAGCCTCGCCGCATGTCCGAGGAGCATTGGACGCCGCCCGCCGTGCTGCTCGCGGTCGACCTAGTGATCTTGACGCTCCGCGAGTCGCGCCTTCACGTGTTGCTCATCGAGCGAGGAGTCGAGCCTTACCAGGGGGCTTTGGCGCTTCCCGGCGGATTCTTGCAACACGCCGAAGAGGACCTCATTGCCGCGGCTCACCGGGAGCTTGCGGAGGAGGCCGCCATGGACATCGAGACGCTGCATCTTGAGCATCTGGGCGTCTACGGAGACCCTGGTCGCGATCCGCGCGGACGGGTGGTCTCCATCGCCTACCTCGCCATCGCGCCGGGGCTGCCGGAGCCCACTGCCGGCTCGGACGCGGCCGGTGCCCGGTGGCACCGCGCCGACCAGGTGCTCTCTGGGGAGCTGCGGCTCGCTTTCGACCATCGGCGCATCGTCGAGGACGGCGTCGAACGCGCTCGCGCCAAGCTCGAGCATTCCGCGTTGGCGACGGCGTTCTGCGGGCCGACCTTCACGATCACCGATCTTCAGCGGGTCTATGAGGCGGTGTGGGGTGTCTCGCTCGATCCTCGCAACTTCTATCGCAAGGTCCAGAAGACCAGCGGGTTCATCGTTCCGGCGGGTCCAGAACGCAAGGCCACGACCGGGCGGCCCGCTCGACTGTTCAAGGCCGGACCTCGCAAGGTGCTGTATCCGCCGATGGTCCGGCCGGTCGAGCCGTCGAATGCCAAGGAGCCGAAAGAATGAGCGGCAGTCAAATCGTCGTTCTCACAGCCCTCGACGTTGAGTACGAAGCCGTCCGCAACAAGCTGGACGGGCCGCGGTTGCATCGGCACCCCCAGGGAACCCGATTCGAGATCGGTCGGCTCGCGGGCGGCCGGTGCCGGATCGCTCTCGGACTGGTCGGCAAAGGCAATCAGTCCGCGGCGGTACTGGCCGAACGCGCCATCGCCGAGTTCTCCCCGATCGCTCTGATCTTCGTGGGGGTGGCCGGAGCCCTGCACTCGCACGTCGCCCTCGGGGACGTCGTGGTCGCCACCCACGTCTATGCGTTCCATGGCGGGACGAGCGAGGACGACGGGTTCAAGAGCCGTCCACGGGTGTGGGAGGTCTCGCACGGCGCTGAGCAGATCGCCCGGCACGTCGCCCGCGACCGATCCTGGGCAGGACATGTACGTGATCACCGCCGGGCGCCCAAGGTGCATTTCGGGGCGATAGCAGCCGGCGAGGTGGTTCTGAACTCCACGGTGTCGGCGCATGCCCGCTGGATCCGGCGCAACTACAACGACGCGCTCGCGATCGAGATGGAAGGGGCCGGCGTGGCGCAGGCCGCGCATCTGAACAGGTCGCTTCCGGTGGTCGTGGTCCGGGGCGTCAGCGACCGGGCCGACGGGACCAAGGAAGCGACCGATCGCAGGCGGTGGCAGGCACGGGCGGTGTCCAACGCGGCCGCGTTCGCCGTCGCCCTCGCCGAAAACCTGGTCGCCGAGGAGGAGAACCGCGATCGGGTGGATGAAACCGAAACGATGGGGAGCTCGCAGATGAGTGGGTGGGTCCGCAACATCGCGAAGGACAACGCGCGCGTGGTCGTACAGGCCGGTCATGTGAACGGAGGCATCCAGGTGTCCGGCGAGCAGGCCCCGCCGATCGATCCCGCGGAGGCGATCGCCAGATTGGCCGCCCGGCTGCGGCAGGCACGGGCAGCCGGGCACCTGGATGAGGACACCTTCCAAGCGGCGCAGGCCGAACTGGCCAGCGCTCGCGAGCTGATGCGGACGACCATGCCGCCGGACACCGGCTCGGTTACGGTGGCGCTGAAGAAGGTCCGCGGACTCGTGGCGGACGTGGCGGCCCTGGCCGCCGAGGTGGCGAGCGTCATCGCACTGGTGCAGGGGCTGTCATGACCGATCCGTATGCCACCACCGCGAACTACGCCGCGGATTCCGCCTTCGTCGGGGTCCAGGCCGCGACGGTGCACGGCGGAGTTCACATCTACTCGCTGCCTGCGAACGCTTCTCCCGCAGACAAGTTCGACCTCGGTGCAAGGCTGCTCGACGGCGGCATTCCGGGTAAGGCACGGCAGCTCATCGGCGATGCCATAATGGCGGGTCACAGGGGCAACAAGGTCTGCTTCTATTGGCAACTGGCCCTCGTCAGTGGCAGGACGCGACAGGAGATGCCGGACGAGGACCTCGCGTGGCTGCGGCAGGCGCCGGCTATATGTCATGTCACCGGTGGCGATGCGTGGGCGGACGGCGTGAAGACCGTATGCCGTCTGCTGGAAGCCGCGCGGCAGCCCGACGCGGATCTGCGTCCCCTGCTCAAGGACTTCGATGGGCTCGGTGACCCCCAGCGCGCCATGATCCTGCGGCATCTCGAGCTGTTTCTGGAAGGGCGGCTCAAAGATCAGATGTGGCGCCGAGCGATGACAGGCGCCCGAGAGAACCAGATGGCGGGAGATCGGGCATATCGTGTCTGGAAATTCTTCGAGCCAAAGCCAGCCAGACCCCGGACCCGTGAACCGCGGCCACCTGACATTCCGGCCGGCACTTGGGTCAAGGCGGTGACGGCAACGGCGGTCTTCGCCGTGACGGTGATCCATATCGGCTACGTGCTGGCACGGGAACTCGAGGGTTTCGCGTTGCTGGCCTACCTGGTGAGCGCCGCCGGCGGCTACGGCGCCGCGCGGGGCGGCCTGGAATGGCGTTACCGTGCCGAGCGGCGCCGGGCAAAGGACGAGGAGTACGCACCGACTCGGGCGCGTAAGGCCAGCGCGCCGTCCGGCGGCTTCGCGAACAAAGTCGACCAGCGTTTCGTCTACTACTTCGCCAAGTACGTGCCACGCAACACGAGCCGGTCCGCCTGGCTAGCCGAGACGGCGGGGATCCACAAAAGCCTGCGCGACGAGATCGTCGACGTCTATCGGGAGCAGCGAACCGGCGTGGAAAAGATCAACTGGCTGATCCGGCACCGGGTGGGTGACGTCCGAAAGCGGTGGGAGAACGGAACCCTGTGGAATTACAGGCAGGAACTTGCGACTCCCATGGCCACGAAAGCACTGACGATCCTCAGCCTCGCCGTCTTGGCCCTGGGAGCCACCCGAGCGCTGGAAAGGGCGGTACGGATCGCGCCCGCGAGCGCAGGCCGTTCAGCGGCCTTCGCTCTGGTAGCCGGGGTTATCGGGACGCTCGCGTGGCAGCACATCGTTCTGGAGCGAAGAAGGCACGCGGCCGATGTCGCCGAACGCGCGCGGACGCAGCAGGACTGCGAAGCAGCCTATCAGCGCTGGCTGGAAAAGCTGGCCGACGCCCCCTCAGATCAGGAGATGGCCGCCTGGCTGGACTGTGACCGCAAAGTGCTGCTGGACGAGGCGCTGCGCCACTACGGACTGACCATGAGCGACATAATCGCTTATGCCTTCCTCGAAGCACCCGGCTCACGCACCAAGCGCGCCCGCGTACGCAACGGTCCCTGGCGTTACTCGCGCTACCAACTGCTTCTCTTCCTGCTTACCACGGACGGAGTACGCCAGCTCAGCGTCGAACTCGACTTCGAACAAGGCACCTTCCACGGTTGGAACCGGACCAACTACCGCTACGAAGCGGTCGCAGCCGTACGAGTCCACCAGGCAGACAACGAGGAACGCACATTCGAACTCGCACTCGTCAACGGGGAGCAGATCCAAGTCGAAGTGATGACGTCAGAAATGGAACTAGAGCTCGACGAAGCCCTCAGCGTGGTGGCGGAGGCGACACTAGACGCCTCAGGCATCCATCACACTCTGCACGTCATGGAGGGCATCGCCGCAGAAGGTAGGCGGTGGATCGTACAAGAACGTCGACGAAAGAGTGAACAGCGGTCCTCCCTGTGATACCGGACAGGGCCTCAATAACCCCCATTCTGCGGGGTTGTCGGATCACCTGCGTTCACTGTTCGCACGGACTGCCTGGTATGCGGCGACACGCTGCGCGGCATGACAGCGCAGGCAGGTCAGCCGTTCGGGGACATGGGTTCACCGTTCACATCTCAGGGTGTGCGGCATGAGGGCAGTGCGCGGGTGGCGCCTTGAGCAGTGAGCCCTCGACCGAAGGCGCGTCGAGGGCTCACTGGTACGGCGCGGGCGGCGCGCCAGGCCGTCAGGCGCCTTCGATCACGGTGCTCGGCTGACCGGCGGGGAATCCGGCACCGATCCCGCAGGCCCCGTCGAGTCGCCGGTGACCGTGATCCACTGCTCCGGTTCAGCGGCTCCCTCACGGGGCGGAGTGACGAGCTTGCGTCCAGGCAGCGTGCACCCTGCACCGTTGGAGCCGTTGCAGTCGTCTGGTGTCAACGACGAGACCTTTGCTGCGCTGGGGACCCCAAGGTTGACGGCTTGGCGCGGGCCTGAGCCGACCGCGCCGGACTTCTGCGAGCCGTCCGTGGATTGGCACGGTTCGAGCCCGCCGACGCTCCGCCGGTGCAGCTGAGGCGTCAGCCGCGTGCGGTCAGGGGCGGCCGATCCGCACCCGCCAGACCTGCGGACCGGACTCGAGGTAGTCCCAGGTGTACTCCCCCGGGTGCTCGGCTGCGAACTGGTAGCGCAGCGGCTTGGGATCGTGGTCGTTGACCAGCACGAATGACGTCCCCAGGGCCAGCGCGGCGAAGGTGGCGAAGATCCGCTCATGGCGCTGGGCGGGTGGCAGCGGACGCACATCCAGTTCGCCGTCCACCACTTCCGCGGTGGCATTCGGGTCGCCATGGCCGCCGCACGCGCAGGCGTGCCCGCAGCACGATCCCTGGTCCTGCGCACCCAGGTGCTCGTGCATCCCCGCCAGCATCGCTCTCAGATCGACACCGGTGTCGAGGAGCACGGGGAGAAGAAGGTCATTCTCCTTCTCAACATGGGCGCTGAACAGCGCGTCGAGCGCTCCGGCCGCGGCCGCGGCCTCCCCCGCCGTCCGCGCCGACTCCACCTCCGCGACCAGTTCCCGCAGGGCGACGTGCTCGCGGCGCATCGCCTGGACGAGCAGACGCGCCTCCGGCAGTTCGGCCGCGGCCTTGTAGAGCGTCTCCTCTTCCGCGGCGGCGTGCGGCAGCACCTCGTCGGTGCAGAACGCGACCAGCTTCTTCTGCACGGCCGCAGGTGCCGACAGCCGGTCGACCGCTCGCCTGATGGTGACTGCGTGGTCGTTCAACGTGCGGACGAGTCGCTCGTGATGGTCGCGGACGGTCTGCGCGGCGGTCTGCTGCGCGGCGGCCGCGGTGGTCTGCGAGGTCACAGGGACTCCTCAGGACGGCGCCGACGGTCGACAACTTTCTCATACACTGCTTTATTTTTACAATAAGCATTGTGCAAAATCAAGGGGTGACCGAGCGCGCTCACCGCACGCTGCTCGTCGAGCACGGCCATGCGACCGCCGAGCCCGACGAACGGGCGCTGCCCGAAGGCCCGCACCCGCTGCACACGGCGACCTGGAATCGCGATGAGAGCGAGCCCGGTGAAGGCGGGCGACGCGGCTACCGGCCGCCTCCCGGTGCGCTCACCTTCCGCCTCGCCGAGCAGGACAGTCTGGGCACCACCGCACGGTCATGCTGCGAGCGCCCACGGAGGCCGTCCGCTCGAAAGCACAGATCCCGCAAGGGCGCCCCGGCGCGTCGCCGCGCTGCTCGCGGGCGCAGTTTTCACGCCGCAGACCTCGGCGGACGCTCCCGCTTCGACCTGTCTCGGTTGCCCCTCTCCGAATTTGCCGAAACCGATTTGGAGGGGGTGTGAGGCGTGCACGGGGTTCCACGCGGGGTGCGCTCGCTGAACTGGGCACTCCTGTCGATGGGCTGCGTGGGCATGCAGGGGTCGAGCCGTAGGTGACGACGAGAGGACGCACCCGATGACGGTGAGCGAACAAAAGACCTCACGCCGACTCGCGATCGGCCGACTGCCGCTGCTCGTCGGCGCCGCTCTGTCCCTGCTGGTCGGCCTCTGGGGCGGCCTCTACCGGCTCGGCCTCGACGTGTCGCCGCCCGACGCCGCGTTCCCCGCACAGCACGGACCACTGATGACGCTCGGCTTCCTCGGAACGCTGATCTCCCTGGAGCGGTCCGTCGCGGCAGGCCGGTCATGGGCGTACGCCGCACCGGCGCTGGCCGCCACCGGAGGGATCGCTGTCGCCGCCGGTCTCGACCGTCCCGGACGCGTGCTGCTCACCGCGGCGGCAGGCTGGCTGCTCGCCGTTTACCTCGTGCTGTTCGCCCGCCGCCGCGACCGCGACCTGATCGTCCAGATGAGCGGCGCCCTCGCCTGGTACGTCGGCGGGCTGCTGTGGATGCGCGGTCACTCGATCATCGACGTGGTGCCCTGGCTGGCCGGGTTCCTGGTGCTCACGATCGTCGGCGAACGGCTCGAACTGGCGCGTGTCGCGTTCATCGCCCGTCGGGCGGGCGACGGGCTGCTCGCCGCGGCGGCCGTCCTGGGCGCCGGCGTCGTCGTCTCGGCCGTGTGGCCGGACGCGGGGTGGCGGCTGGCGGGGCTCGGCATGCTGCTCCTCGCCGCCTGGCTGGCCCTGTTCGACGTCGCGCGCCGCACCGTTCACGGAACGGGCCTGCCGCGCTTCACCGCCGTTTGCCTGCTCACCGGGTACGTCTGGCTGGCCGTCGGCGGGGCGATCTGGGTGGCCGCAGGGCAGCCCGCGGGCGGCGGCTACGACGCGGCGCTGCACGCGGTGTTCCTCGGCTTCGTCATGTCGATGGTGTTCGGCCACGCGCCCGTGATCCTGCCTGGCGTGCTGCGCGTACGACTGCCGTACCACCGCCTCCTGTACCTACCACTGGCCCTCTTGCACGGCGCTCTGCTGCTCCGGGTCGCCGGAGATCTCCTCGACGTGTCACCAGGACGCACGGTCGGAGGCGTGCTCGGCGAGATCGCCCTGCTCGCCTTCGTGCTGTGCGCCATCGTCGCGGCCCGCCTGCATTCCCGGGCGGAGCGCCAATGACTCGATAGGGCGACCGGACAAGCGGCCGGTAAGGATCCTGAACAAAATGACAGCGCCTGAGGAGCTGCTGCGGGCGTAGGGGATGTCGGGCTGGGCGGACTAGGGTCGTCGAGCGTGATCGAGTCTTCGTCCATGGACGCTGTTCGGGCGGCCTACGACGCCGTCGCTCCCCTGTACGCGGAGATGTTCCGCGACTCAATCGAAGGCCGGCCGCTGGACAGCGCCTTGGTCACCGCGTTCGCCGAGTACGTCCGAGCCGCAGACGCGGGGCCGGTGGCCGATCTCGGATGCGGTCCCGGCGGTGTCACGGCGCGCCTGGCCTCTCTCGGCGTGACCGCGTTCGGCGTCGACGCGTCGCCCGCGATGGTCCAGCTGGCCCGCGAGCGGTACCCGGACCTGCGGTTCGACGAAGGCTCGATGCACGCGCTGGACATTGCGGACGGCACGCTCGGCGGCGTTCTCGCCTGGTACTCCATCATCCACACGCCTCCGGAGGACCTACCGGCGATCTTCACGGAGTTCGCACGGGTGCTGGCGCCGGGCGGTCACCTGCTCCTCGGGTTCTTCGCGACTGACGACGACTCGCCGCACCCCGCCGAACCGTTCGACCACAAGGTCTCCCTCGCCTACCGGCTCTCCATCGACCATGTCGCGGATCTGGCGTCCGAGGCCGGGCTCACGGAGATCGGTCGCCTACGCCGCGAGCCGGGTGAGAACGAGAGGTTCCTGCAGGGGCGTCTCCTCGCCCGCAAGCCGACGGACAAGCCTTAGGTGTGCTGCGCGGGCAGGTCGCGGCTGGCCGGGGTTTGGCCCGCGATGCCGGTGTGGGTACCAGTCGAGCCACACCGAAGGCGGCCTGTCGTTCGGTTTCTGGTGGAAGGCCCGTTCATTCGAGCAGGGGCGCGAACCTTGCCGTTGGTCTGGCGCCGCCGGGGGCGTGATGTAGACCCAGGCGTTGTCGGTCAGGACGCGCCTAATGGTGCGTGCCGCGGGCGGCGAACCAGGGCGCGGCACGGAGCAGGAACGCGGCCCCCGTGGGGGCGGTCTCATCGGTCAGGATCTCGGTGTAGGCCAGACGGGTCGTCCAGCGCGGTGTGCAGCCGGTGGCTGTCGCGGTGCCGGTCGGCGCGGCCGAGGACCTCCGCCCGCCGCCGTCAGGGTTGCGGCCGAAGTCTCCTGACGTCGATGTGGACCGAGTCGCCGGGGCGCCGGTGTTCGTAGCGGCGGACTTGTTCGCGGTGGCCCGTCGCATGCCGCCAGGTGCGCAGGCCAGGGTGCGGTACGCGGTCGACGCCGAGGTCGCCTGGGCGCGCTCACTGGGCTTCGGGGGCGGACTCCAGGATGTCGATTTCTTTGATCTTCGCGTCGGACAGCTGGAGGATCGCGGCGGCGACGGTGGGTTCGCCGGCGCACAGCAGGACCACGATGCCTTCCGCGTCGAGCACCTCCGACCAGGTGTCCGGGGACGCCGCGGCGAAGCACTCCAGCAGCGCATCCGCCACGTTCTCGCGTCCCTCGATGCGCAGCGGCGGACCGGATCCGCCGGCGCGGGCACGGGTCAGGACGACGTCGTCCGTCAGCTTGTCGAGCAGTGCACGGCGGTCGCGGGCGGACAGGCTGTCCTTCAGGCGCCGAAGCGTTCCCCCGCCGACCGCCGGAACCTCGCAGCGCACTCGGGCCGTGGCGTCGGCGGCGATCCGGCGCACGTCCTGCTCGCGGAGTCCGGTCACCTTCGCGATGGCGTCGTCTGTGAGGCCGAAACCGTGCCGCAGCACGAACACCGTCCGTTCGTTGGGCTGCAAGGCGTCGAGCACCACCGCCATGGCGGCCGAGACGGACTCGGCGAGGCTGAGCAGGGGTTCCCCCAGCAGCGGCTCCGGTATCCAGGGGCCGATGTGCGATTCCCCGCTCACCTGGGCCGTCCGCAGACGGGCGATGGCGGCGCTGGTGACCAGCCGGATCAAGGCGGCCTTGGAGCGGTGCGCGCCGGGCTCGGAGTCGTCGAGCCAACGGCTGCCGACCTCGCGCACGAGGTCCTCGGCCTCGCCGGGGTGGCCGAGCATGCTGTGCGCCACCGAGAGGAGCAGGTCTCTGTGCTGATCGAATGCGACGGCCGCGGCATCGTCCGGCGACCGCTCGGAGGGCGGTTCTAGGGGCATTCGTCCTCCTTCCCGGTCGGGGCCGGGCCGCGCCGCGACGACCCGTCGCGCGAGGCGCCGCGTCGAGGCGCGGCGGCCAGCACCTCGCGCGCCCGGATCCGCGCCCATGCGTCCGCGGCCAGCACGTCCTCGACGGACGAGCAGGACCGCATGGGCGTGTGCTCGGAGACGACCCGGGCCACTGAGTCGACGATGCCGGGGAACGACAGCCGACCGGCCAGGAACGCCGCGACGCACTCCTCGTTGGCCGCGTTGTAGACGGCGGGGGCGGTGCCGCCGATCCGACCGACTTCGCGCGCCAGTTCCACCGCGGGGAACGTGTCCTCGTCGAGCGGTTCGAACCGCCAGGTGTGCGCGCGGGTCCAGTCGACGGCGGGCGCGGCGTCGGGGACGCGGTGCGGCCAGTCCAGACCGAGCGCGATCGGCAGGCGCATGTCCGGCGGACTGGCCTGGGCCAGCGTCGACCCGTCCACGAACTCCACCATCGAGTGGACGACGGACTGGGGGTGCACGACGACCTCGATGCGGTCCATCGGGACGTCGAACAGCAGGTGCGCCTCGATGACCTCCAGCCCCTTGTTGACCAAGGTGGCCGAGTTGATCGTGATGACCGGCCCCATGTTCCACGTGGGGTGGTTCAACGCCTGCTCGGGCGTGACGTCGGCCAACTCGGCTCGGGTACGGCCGCGGAACGGCCCCCCGCTGGCGGTCAGCACCAACCGGCGCACCTCCGCGGCCCGTCCGCCGCGCAGGCACTGCGCCAACGCCGAATGCTCCGAGTCGACCGGGACGATCTGCCCGGGCCGGGCCCGCTCGGCCACCAGCGGGCCGCCGATGATCAACGACTCCTTGTTCGCCAACGCCAGCACGCGCCCCGCGTCCAACGCGGCGAGCGTCGACGACAGGCCGAGCGCCCCGGTCACCCCGTTCAGCACCACGTCGCACGGCCACCGCGCCAGTTCGGCGACGGCGTCCGGGCCGGCCAGGACCTTGGGCGGCGCGGCCTCGCGGTCCGTGCACGCGGCGGCCAGCCGGGACCGCAGCTCCTCGGCGGCGCTCTCGTGCGGAACCGCGACGGCCTCGACGCCGAGCGCGGCCGCCTGCCGGGCGAGCAGGTCGACACGGCGGCCCCCGGCGGCCAGCCCGACGACCCGGAACCGCTCGGGATTGCGCGTGACGACGTCGACGGCCTGGGTGCCGATGGATCCGGTCGATCCGAGGATGACCACGTCGCGGCGTGCGCCGCCGCGCGTGGTCTCCTCAGCGGTCATCAGGCGTCCTCACCCGAGCCCTGCTCGATGGCCGCGGGCGTCTTGGCCATCGCGCCGCGCTTCAGGTGCCCGTCGCCGTCGCCGTTGGTCAGGGAGCCGTCGACGTACGCGCGGTTGAGGGCGACCCGCACCTTGCCGATCGCGCGCCGGGCGACCGGCGCGGGGACGCCGTTGCCGTCGGAACCGGCGGGGATGCGCGGCAGCGTCTTGCGGGCGCGCAGCTTGGGCAGCTGGTCGGCGGACGGCGGCTTGTGGATCTCGGTCATCGCGCCCGACGGCGACCGCTTGATCACGCCCGTCTCGACGCCGTGCGCCAACGTCTCCTGGTCCCGGCGCTGCAGGCCCAGGCAGAGGTGGCGCGTGATGAAGAAGGCCAGGACCGGCCCGGCGAGGACGGCGAAGCGGAAGACCCACGTGGTCGCGAACAGCGGGACGTGGAAGGTCTTGGCGATGACGTCGTTGCCGCCGGCCAGCCACAGCAGGCCGAAGAAGGTGACGCCGGCCGCCCCGATGCCGGTGCGGGTGGCGGCGTCGCGCGGCCGGTCGAGCAGGTTGTGGTAGCGCGGGTCGTTGGTGGCCCACCGTTCCAGGAACGGATAGAGCGCCAGCCCGGTGAAGAGCAGCCCCGGCACCACCAGGCCCGGGATGATCAGGCTGAGGGTCAGCGTGTGCCCGAAGGCGGTGATCTCCCAGGAGGGCATGATGCGCAGCGCGCCCTCCAGCCAGCCCAGGTACCAGTCCGGCTGGGATCCGGCGCTGATCTCCGAGGGCTGGTAGGGGCCGTACAGCCACACCGGGTTGATCTGCAGGAACGTGGCCAGCAGCGCGGTGACGCCGACGACGAACATGGCGAAGGCCGTGGTCTTCGCCACGAACACCGGGAAGAACGGCACGCCGATCTGGTTGCGCTCGGTCCGGCCGCGTCCGGGGAAGTGGGTGTGCATCACGCGCCAGGGCAGCACGATCCCGTGCAGCGGCACGAGCGCGAGCATGATCCCGGGGATCAGCAGCACGTGCAGGATGTAGAGCCTGGTCATCAGGTCCTCGCCGGGGAACTCCCCGCCGAAGAGGAAGAAGGCCAGGTAGCTGCCCACCACGGGGATCGCCATGACCATGCCGTGCGCGATGCGCAGCCCGGTGCCCGACAGCAGGTCGTCGGGCAGCGAGTAGCCCGCGAAGCCCTCGGCCAGGGAGAGCGCGAGCAGGGCGACGCCGAGGAGCCAGGAGACGTCGCGCGGTTTGCGGAATGCTCCGGTGAAGAAGATGCGGAGCATGTGGACCATCATGGCCGCGAGGAAGATGTTGGCGGCCCAGTGGTGGATCTGCCGCAGAAGCAGCCCGCCGCGCACCTCGAAGGAGATGTGCAGGACGGAGGCGTAGGCCTCGCTCATCCGCACTCCCTGCAGCGGCTCGTAGGCGCCGTCGTAGACCGTTTCCGCCATGCTGGGCTTGAAGAACAGGGTGAGGAACGCCCCGGTCAGCAGCAGGACGAAAAAGGAGTACAGCGCGATCTCGCCGAGCAGGAACGACCAGTGATCGGGGAACGCCTTGCGCATGGCGCGGCGGAAGAACGACGAGGATCCGAAGCGCTCGTCTATCGCGTCGGCCGCGCCGAGCACCTTGCCTTCCACTGACATCCGTGTACTCACCAGCCTTCGACAGCCCAGTCGGGACCCGAACAGCTCTCCATCTCCCGTGAAGACGCGAGCGGCCGCCGAAATGTGACATCGGGCGGCGGAGCCCGTGGTCGGGGCGGCGATGTCACGCCGAAAGGGGCGCCGCGCGTCTTCATTGGTGACCGGTCATGGCTCGGGCACGACCTGGCCGGCGGCCGCAGCTCTCCACCCCCGTGCGGTGCCCCGTCATGCGGGGCGAGCCCTTTCAGTGAGGTGAGACATGGACTCCGCTCCGGAGACCGCCTACGCCGACCCGAAAGCTTGGAAGGTCGACGCGGACGCCAGCGAGGCGACCCTGTCGCTGATGGACCGGCGGGGACCGCGTCCCCTGCTCCGGTTGACGGATTTCCACGGTTCCTTCTACCTGCGGCCGAACGGGGACTTGGCGGGGTTCGCGCTGCACCTGGAACTGCCCCCGGAGGCGAGGTCGTCATGGCCGGGCGGGCAGGCCGCGCCGTCGCTCTTCTGGGAGTCGGTCAACCTGCGGCCGTCGCGGGAACGCGGGCTGATCGGACGCGGCCGGCTCTGCCTGGGCCGCCGCGAGACGTGGTCGACCGTGTCGGGGATGTGCACGCGGGTGCCGTGCCGCGATTCCGAGCTGCCCTATCTGAAGATCGTGCTGGACACCATGTTCGCCTCGCTGGCGCTGCGCTGGCCGGCCGAGGCGGCCCGCCACTTCCGGCCGGTGACGCTGCAGCTGTTCACCGAGATCCGGCCGAGGGGCGGGTCCGCCCCGCGCCGGTCGGACGCTCCCCAGGGGCCGTCCGCCTGACAGGGCGGCCCGCGGTGTCAGGAGACCGTTCTCCGGTAGCCGGCGTTCTCCTGGGTCTGCCGATGCGTCACCCAGTTGGCCACGTGCACCCTCGACGAGCAGTTGAGCTTGCGCATGATCTTTCGAAGGTGGTTGACCGCCGTCCATTCGGCGATGCCCAGCCGCCGGGCGATCTCCCGGTTGGTCAGGCCGTGCGCGACCAGCTCGGCCACCTCGTGCTCGCGCTGGGTCAGCGGGCTCACCAGTTCGAGGTCGAACCTGCGGGGGGTTCTGGCGTCCTGGGGGACGGGCTGGAGGGCCGTCGCGATCGCGCGGCGCGCGGACGTGCGGCGCCCCTCGTCCCAGGCGGCGCCGAACGCGGCGCCGCCGAGCCGGATCCGGGCGCGCTCGACCAGGTCGTCGAGCGCCGGCCGCAGGTGGTCGGGCGCCGGGACGCCCAGTTCGCCGCGCAGGGCGCCCGCGGCCGACAGCAGCACGGCGCAGCGCCGCCAGCGTTCCCGGTCGCGGCCGTGGCGCGCCAGGATGTCCGCGGCGGTCTCCAGGCAGCCGGGCACCGCGGTCGCCTCGGTGCCGTCGGCCAGCAGCTCCAGCGCCCGGCCGACCAGTTCCTCGGCGCGGGACAGGTCGCCGCGCTGCGCGGCGACGCCGCCGAGCACGGCGCAGCCGATCGCCTCTTCCCGGGCGTCGCCGAGCCAGCGGAACGTCTCGATCGCCGAGTCGGCGAGCCGCGCCGCCTCGGCGAGGTCGCCGAGGTCGCGGCGCACCGCGGCCAGGTCGCGCGTCGCGCGGCCGTGCCCGTGCGCGTCCCCGCTCGAGCGGCGGGCCGCCGCGGCCTCGCGCAGCAGATCGGCCGCGGCGTCCAGGTCCCCGCGCAGGTACGCGGCCGTGCCGAGATGGTGCAGGCATGCGGCGGCGCCTCGGTGGTCGCCCACGGTCCGGCACCTCTCCCGCGCGCGTCCGACCCGTTCCTCGGCGTCGTCCTCGCGTAGCAGGACGCTCAGTTCCGCGGCCGCCTCCAGGGCCGCGGCCTCCTGCTCGCGGGTGAGGCCGCCCACCGCCAGGGCCCGGTTCAACCGGTCCAAACCGTCGCGCAGTCGACCCGACGCGATCAGGTACGGTCGCAGCGCGGTGGCCAGGGCGGCGGCCTCCCCGCCGTCGAAACGTTCCACGAAGAAGTCGAAGGCCGCCTCCAGTTCCCGGTTCCACCGGGTGAGCTGCCGGCTCCAGCTGCCCTGTTGCGGGCCGCGCAACTCGTGCTCGGCCGCCTGGGCGACCGCGAGGAAGTAGGCGGCGTGCGCCTGCTCCACGCGTTCCAGCTCTCCGGCCTGGCGCAGCGCGTTGAGCGCGAAGGAGCGCACGGTGCCCAGCATGGAGAAGCCGAGCTCGCCGTTGCCCTGGTCCTCCTGGGTCAGCAGGTTCTTGTCGACCAGGGTGGACAGCAGCGCGTCCACCGGCTCGGCGGACGGCGGCACCACCGCGTGGGCCGCGCTGATCCCGAACGCGCCGGTGAAGACCGCCAGCCGGATGAATCCGGACCATTCGGTCTCGGTGAGCCGGTCGCAGCTGCGCGCGATCGCGGCCTTCATGCTCAGGTGCTGGGACAGCGTGTCGGCCCGGCTTCCGTACAGGCAGTCCAGTCCCTCGTCCAACGCGTCGAGCAACGCGCCCGGCGTCAGCAGTTTCAGCCGGGACGCCGCCAGTTCGATCGCCAGCGGCAGGCCGTCGAGCCGCCGGCACAGCTCGGCGACGGTGTCCCGGTTCTCGTCGGTGAGGTCGAATCCCGGGCGCACCACCCTGGCCCGCTGCAGGAGGAGTTCGACGGACGGCACGTGCGCGAGGTGCTCCGGGGACGTGTCCGGCCCCGGGACCGGCAGGGGGGCGAGGCGGAACAGCGCACGCTCGTACAGGTGGGGGGCCTCCTGTCCGACGACCAGCACACGCAGCTGCGGGCATTCGGCGAGCAAGGGGCGGGCGAGGGCGGCGACCTCGTCCATGAGGTCCTCGCAGTGGTCGAGGACGAGCAGAGCCTCCCGGTCGCCGAACCACTCGGCGATGCGGGCCAGCGGGGGACGCCCCTCCGGTTCGAGCCGCCCGTCCGCCGGCTCCAGCGCCCGGCTCAGCCGTTCGGCCAGACCGGCTCCGCGCTCCAGCCGCCCCAGGTCCACGTAGCAGCCGCCGTCGAGCTTGGCGCACAGTTCCTCGAAGAGGGCGACCGCCAGTCGGCTCTTGCCGACGCCGGCCGGGCCGGTGAGCGCCACCATCCGCGCCGCGGGGGCCAGGAGCAGCTCACGCAGCGCCTCCAGCTCCGCGGCGCGTCCAATCAGCGGGCCGATGGAAAAGAACAGGTCGGCCGGACCGCGTCCGTCCGCACCGCCATCCAGTTGCACGAAGCGTGGCGTGGTGGGTCGCGTGAATCGTTGCATGGCATGCATAGCTGCTCATTTCCCGGCCTCGGACGAGCGCCCCCTGACATCACCCCGTCGACAGCCTGCGATATCACATGGATACGTTTCTACAATGAATACAGCATAACCACCCGATGTGACATCGACAACAACAAGTATTGCCATACATGTAACGAGGGGAAGGCCCGCGGCGGCCGAACCTACTCTTAAGAGAGGGTCGAGATTTACGCAGATGGGCACGCCCGCACGCGGCCCGACCCGACCACGGAACACACGAGGCCCAATATGCGAGCGCCAGGGTCACATATACCTTACCCCGCCATGATCATCAAGTGGCGGATCAGCAAATCCCTAATACGCCCTCACGCACAGTGACAATTGTCAGGCAGCACGGATTCGCCGTTCGGGGAAGTTCAAAAATCAACTGGATGCCTCCCTGGGCGCACCAGTCGAAGGACATGCGCGCCGGCGAGTACTCCGCCATTTAAGACGCACGGGGCACCCTCGCTGTGACATCGCCGCCGGGCGGACGGCTACAGATACGTTGACCGCATGCGGACGTCGGCGAGCATCCGGCCGGCGCTGCCCTCGAACACCACCGACCCGGCCTCCAGCACGCAGGCGCGCCCCGCCACCGACATCACGACCTCCGCCGCCTGCTCGGCGAGCAGGATCGCGGTGCCCATCGCACCGATGTCGCCGAGCCGCAGCAGGATCTCGTCGACGCTCTTGGGCGCCAGCCCGTAGGACACGTCGTCGATCATCAGCAGGCCGGGCCGTCCCATCATCGCCCGGGCGATGGCGCACATGCGCCGCTCGCCGTACGGCAGCGTGCCGGCGGCGCGGTCCAGGCGCCGACGCAGCACGGGGAACAGCTCCAGGACGGGCTCCATGTCGATCCGGTCCTCCCGCAGGGCCCCCAGCCTGAGGTTCTCCGCGACCGTCAGCCCGTCGAACAGCGCGCCGTCCTCCGGGACGAGGGCCAGACCGCGGCGCGCGAGCCGTTCGACCGGCATGCCGGTGACGTCCCGTCCGCCCAGCCGCACCGTCCCGCCCCGGACGGGGATCAGCCCGGCCACCGCGTGCAGCAGCGTGGTCTTGCCCGCCCCCGCCGGACCGACCAGCGCGACGATCTCGCCGGCGGCGACGTCCAGGTCCACGCCGTTGAGGACGCGGCCGCGCCCGGGACCGGCGACCAGGCCGCGCACCGACAGCAGGTTCATCCGCCCTGGGGACGGCCGTACCGGGCCCGCAGGCAGCTCTCGACCGCACGCGGATGCCCTACGACGTCATACGGAGCGCCCATCAGCAGCTTCCTGCCCTTCTCCATGGTCAGCACCTGATCGCTCACCGCCAAGATGATCTTCAAGACGTGCTCCACGCACAAGATCGTCATCCCCGAGTCGCGCAGTCGGCGCAGCACGTCGAGGCACTGCTCCGCCTCGGACGGCCGCAGCCCGGCCATCAGCTCGTCGAGCAGCAGCAGGCTCGGCCGCAGCGCCAGCGCCCTCGCCAGCTCCAGCCGTCGGGCGTCGGCCAGGCCCAGGCGATCGGGCGGCGTCCCGGGCGCGGCGGTGAACCCGACCTCTTCCAGCAGCTCGTCGGCGAGCGCGGCGACGGCGCGGCGGCCGCTTACGCGGTACCGGCCGTGCAGCACGCCGACGGCCACGTTGTCGCGGGCGCTCATGTCGGGGAACACCCGGGGGACCTGGAAGGTCCGCGCGACGCCCGCCGCGACCGCCTGCCACGGCCTGGCCCCGGTGATGTCGCGGCCGTGCACCACGACCCGTCCGCGCGCCGGGCGCAGCTGGCCGCCGATCACGTTGATCAGGGTGCTCTTCCCCGCCCCGTTGGGACCGATCACGCCGAGGATCTGTCCGGCCGGCACGGTCAGCGACAGGTCGTTCAGCGCCCAGCACGTCCCGAGCCGGACGGCCAGGTCGCGCACCTGCACGGCGGGCGCGTGCCCCTCCGGCGGACCCGCCGGGCCGAAGACCCGCCGATCGGCGCTCACCGGCGGCACCGCCGCATCATCGACAGCGAAGGCGCCCCGCGGGTGCGCCACGCCGACGCGACCAATCCCGTGATCCCCTGGGGGAAGAGGAGCACCGCCACGGCGATGCCCACCGCCATGACCAGCACGTGCACGTGCGGCAACGGCGCGTGCAGGAGAAAACCGAGCAGCAGCTGCGCGCCCGCCGCCCCGACCAGGGGGCCGACGACGGTGCCCCGCCCGCCCGCCAGCACCATGGCGATCACCATCACGGTGATCTCCAGGTCGAACGTCGCCTCCGGGTAGAGCACGGGCTGGTCGGCGGCGTGCAGTCCGCCGACCAGGGCGGTGAGCGCGGCCGACAGCACGAACACCCGGGTCTTGGTGCGCGCGACGTTCACGCCCAGGGCCGCCGCGCCGTCCTCGTCCTGTGCGATCGCGCGCAGCGCCCAGCCCGACCGGCCGCTCGACACCGCGGCGGCGGCCGCCGTGGCGGCGACGGCCAGCAGCAGGAGCGCCGCATAGACGGCGTCGGATCCGGGGAGCCCGGCGGACCGGCCGTCCCCGCCGACGGGGATGACGACGCCCGCCCCGCCGCCGGTCAGCCACGGCGTGTTGACCGCCAGCTCGCGCAGCGCGATGACCAGCCCGATCGTGGCGATCGCGAAGTAGTGCCGGCGCAGCCGCAGCAGCGGCGGCCCGATCAGGCGCGCGGCCAGGGCGCCGCACAGCCCCGCCGCGCAGAGGGCCCCCCAGAACGGCCAGTCGGCCTTGGCCATGAGCACCGCGACGCAGTAGCCGCCGAGCCCGCAGAACGCCACCTGCCCGAAGAAGGGGTATCCGCAGAATCCGCCCACCAGGTTCCACGCCTGGGCGAGCGTCACCATGCTGAAGGTCGCCTCCAGCAGGCGGACGTGCCCGGCGGGCAGGTGGGGGCGCAGGACGAGCAGCGCCGCCACCGCGAGCGCGGCCAGGCTCCACCCGACCGCCGCGGGCCGGACGCCGGCCGGGCGGGGGTCCGGGGCGTCCCCGTCCGCCCGCCCGGCCGCGGCCTTCGACGCCAGCGTCCCGAGGCTCATCGCGCCCCTCCCGCGACGGGGTCGCGGGCCGCGAACAGGCCCCGCGGATCGACCAGAAGGACCCCGACGGCCAGCGCGAACACGACCGCGTACACGATCACCGCGGAGAAGAAGTAGGCCGCCCACGCCTGCGCGACGCCGACGACGATGCCGGCGGCCAGCGCCCCTCGCACGCCGCGCAGCCCGCCGAGCACCGCCACGGCGAAGCTGACCATCGTGTAGACCTCCGAGTCGCCCGGGCCGAAGGAGCCCACCAGGGCGACCATGGCTCCGCCCGCCCCCGCCAGCGCGGTCCCGATGCCGAACGTCAGCGCGTGGACGTGGCGCACATCGATGCCCGCGAGCCGGGCCGCCCTCCGGTTCATGCCGACCGCGCGGACCACCAGGCCCAGCCGGGTGCGGTTGATGAAAGCGGAGACGGCGCAGACGCACACGATGCAGAAGGCGAACGCCAGCAGGCGTCCCAGCGGCACGTCCACCCCGGCGATCGAAGGGCCGGCCAGCGCGTACGGCGTCACCAGCGCCTGCGGGCCGTTGGGGTGCAGCGTGACGATCACGCTCTGCAGCAGCGCCGACAGGCCGAACATCAGCAGCAGGGACAGCAGCAGCGGCGCGTCGACGAACCGGTTGAGCACCAGCCGCTGGAGCAGGTAGCCGAGCAGGAAGAGCACGGCCATGGCGATCGGCACGCCCAGGAACGGATCGGCGGCCAGATGCCCGTCGAGCCACCAGGTCAGGTAGGCGCCGATCAGCACGAACTCGCCGTAGGCGACGTTGATGATCCCGGTCATGCGCAGGGTGAGGGACAGGCCCACGGCGAGCACGGCCAGCAGGCCGCCGTCGAGCACGCCGTACGCGGTCACCTGGGCCGGCCCCGTCATCGCGCCCCGGGCCAGGTCAGCGTCGACTCGGCGGCGACGGCGGGCCAGACCGGCACCGGCCGGCCGCGCTGGATCTGCGTGACGGTCATGTGCTTGTACGCGTTGCGGCCGCGGGCGTCGAAGGCGATCCGCCCGAAGAACGACGGCTCGTCGAGCGCCGCCAAGGCCGACCGCACCGGCTCGGCCCGGTCGCTCCCGGCCCGCCGCACGGCCAGCACCAGGGCCAGGCACGAGGCGGAGGCGGCGGCGGCGTGGTACGGCGGCTCCCGGCCGGTGGCCGAGCGATAGGCGGCGGCGTAGTCGTCCGCGGTGCCGAACCAGGCGTCGCGGTTCTCCGGACGCGGCACCCACTGGCTGACGCCGATGACGCCTTCGGCGAGCCCGTTGAGGCGTTGCGGCAGCTCCGCCGTCGCCGCCGCCACGGTGAGCGCGATCGCCGTGCCGTCCAGCCCCAGCTCCCGGCTCTGCCGGACCAGCACGACCCCTTCGGCGAAGTGCACGGCCCCGATGATCAGGTCGGGCCGCTCCTTGCGGGCGCGGGTCAGCGCCGCCGACAGGTCCGTGGCCCCGCTGCGGAAGTAGCGGGTGGGCAGGACGCGCATCCCCAGCGACCGCGCCGTGCGCTCGCCTGCCCGCGTGACCGACCGGGAGAAGTCGTCGTCCGCCGACAGGAACACGACCCGCCGCGGCTGCGGACGCGCCAGTTCCCGCAGCGCGAACAAGATCGAGGAGGCGTACTCGGAGGCGGGCGAGATGACGGAGAAGGTGTTGCGGTACCCGCGTTCGGAGATCGAGTCGCTGGCGCCCAACGCGTTCACGAGGATCTGCCCGTTGCGCTCGGCGGCGGCGGCCGCGACCGCGGTGGCCTGCGAGCCGTAGGGGCCGAGCAGCAGGTGGTAGCCCCGGTCGGCGAACATGCCGACGATGCGGGCGGCCGCGGCGGGCTCCGAGTAGTCGTCGCGGATGTGCAGCTTCAGCCGGACCCGCCGCCCCGCGACCGGCAGCCCGCCGCGTTCGTTGACGCGCCGCTCGCACAGCCGGTAGCCGTCCAGCATCAACCGCGCCTCTTGGGCGAACTGACCGGTGAGCGACAGCGACACCCCGACGTTCAGGACCCCGTCCCCCAGGCGACCGGGGCCGCGGCGCCCTCCCTGGCACGCCGTGCACAGCAGCAGGAGGACCACCAGGGCGCCCGTGACAGGGCGGCGCACCCCCTTTCCCCGGAACACGTGGGCCGCCACGTCTCCTCCCTTGCCGGAGCCGGGCTCACCCGACGCCGGCCCTAAATGTCGGACAACAGCTCGGAGAGATCGTCGCTCGGCGCGTCGTTGGACCGCATCGCCGCGGCGAGCTCGCGGCGCGCCTCCCACAGGTGGGCTTTGATCGCCTCGGCCAGCCGCTCCGCGGAACGCTCGCGCAGGGCCGTGATCTCCTTGGCCATCTCGTTGCGGATCCGCTCCTGCCCGCCCAGCACGTGCGCGTAGTACCGGCAGTACGGTTCGACGAGGTTGAGCACCTGGGTCGCCAAGCGCACGCTGTGGGGTCGCCCCGACAGTTCGTACATGCGGCGGCGGAACGCGTAGTTGAGCCCCGACCATTCCTCGGGGTCCGGTTCCTTGGCCTCGTCCATGCGGCGCAGGAGGCCGGCCAACTCCTCGGCGTCGCACTCGCTGGCGTTGCGCGTGACCGCCTCGGCCAGCGGCGGTTCCAGCTGCAGCCGCAGGTCGTAGAGCTCCTCGACCTCGTCGGCGTCCAGCTCCGACACCACCGCGCCCATCCCGGACCGCATCGAGATCAGGCCCTCGCCGACCAGGGTGCGCAGCGCCTCGCGCACCGGCACCCGGCTGACCCCCAGCCGCCGGGACAGCACGTCCTGGTTCAGCGTCTGCCCGGGCCGCAATACCCGTTCGCGCACCGCCCTGCGCAGCAGGGAGGCGATCTCCTCGGGATGCATGCCGCTACTCCGCACGATCGATTCGCCTGTGTCCGGTGCGGGTCAGTGAGAGGGAGCCAGCGCGGCGACGGACAGCTCTGCGATCGCGGCGGCGTAGTCCTGATCGAGCGGGCCGGTGGGCAGCAACAGGCGGAACCACAGCGGGGCGAAAGTCAGGTCGATCGCCGCGTCCAGATCGATATCGGCCCTGATCTGACCGTCCTTCTGGGCTTTTTCGAAACGGGCGCGGGCCATGAACCGGTTGGGTCCGAAGACGCGTTCGGCGAACACCGCGGCGGCGTCCGGCGAGCCCTGCATGTCGGCGATCAGGGCGGTCAGGTGCGGGGCGACGCCCGGGTCGGTGAAGACCTTGGCCACCGCGGTGAGCTGGGCGCGCAGGTCCGCGGCGAAGTCCCCCGTGTCGGTGAGCAGGAACTCGGCGCCGATCTCCCGGCGGAAGGCGTCGATGAGCAGGGCGCTCGCGCTGGGCCAGTGGCGCCGCAGCACCTCGGCGGGCACGCCGGCGTGCGCGGCGACGACGGTCAGGGAGACATTTTCGTACCCCTCCGACCGGCAAATGTCCAGCGCGGTATTCAGCACATCGCCCTTCTCCGCTTCCGACAACTCCACGACGTTTACCATGATCGTCATGCTAACCTTCTGTTTCACGCCGAGCAATTCTCTTTCTCGACGCCGGATCTACAATTTATTGCTATTGCGCTCCGCGCGAAGACGCGTCGCGCGCCGGGCCGGACGGGCGTCCCGCCGGCGGACCTGCGGCCGCGCCCGACCGCCCGCCCGACGGTGCCGCCGGGTAGTCGCGGTCGCGCCGCCGATGCATTCGTCCAGTGCGACGACCTGACGATCCCGCTCGATGTGCGCTCGGCGAAACCCCAGGACGGAGCACGAAGCCTGACGCGCTGATGGCGCGCGACGCCCGCCCTGCCGCCGTCGAGGACTCCGGTCTCGAACACCCGGCGGCGCAACGCCATGGCGTCGAACAGACCGCGGTCGCCGAGGAAGCGTTCGACGCACTCGACCGCTTCGTCGAGCGGGCACCGTCCTCGCCCCGTGCGCAGCAGCCGCCATGCCGGAATGTCGATGCTCTCCGCGATGTCGACGGCTCGCAGAAGGGATGCCGGGCGCGGGTTCTCCGAACCGCCGCGGTTCTCCCGAACGGGAGCCGTTCAACGAAGGCCGTCGACCGCCGCGAGCTTGTCCGGGTTGGCGATCAGCCAGACGTCGGCGACGCGGTCGGTGGCCGCGTCGATGTCGAGCACCATCACCGCGGTCGGGGAGCCGCCCTCGGTGAACAGCACGGCCGGCCCGCCGTTGACGTCCACGATGGTCCCCGTCGCGTCGGCCGCTTCCCCGGCGGACCGCGGCGCGAGGAGCTTGCGGACGCCCTGGACGAGCAGCCCGCCGACCTTCCGGGCGCCCCGCACGGGGACACGGGGAGCGCCCGGCCGTCCGTTGCCGTCGCTCCACAGGGTGACGTCGGGGGCGAGCAGTTCGACCAGGCCGCCGATGTCCGCGCCGAGACACGCCGCCAGGAACCGCTCGGTCACCTTGCGGCGCACGGCGCGGTCATGCCGGAACCGGGGACGGCGCTCGCGCACGTGCGACCGGGCGCGCCGGGCGAGCTGGCGCACCGCCGACTCGGAACGATCCAGCATGGCGGCGATGTCGGCGAAGGAGAACTCGAACGCCTCGCGCAGGACGAACACCACGCGCTCCAGCGGCGACAGCGTCTCCATCACCACCAGCATGGCCATCGAGACCGAGTCGGCGAGCTCGGCGCTCTCGTCGAGGGCCGGCCCGGTCGGGATCGGCTCGGGAAGCCACGGGCCCACGTACGCCTCGCGACGCGCCTTGGCCTGCCGGAGCCGGTCGAGAGACAGCCGCGTCACGACCTGAACCAGATACGACTGGGGGTCGGTGACACCGGCGTGGTCCACGCGGCTCCACCGCAGCCAGGCCTCCTGGAGCACGTCCTCCGCGTCGACCACGCTTCCCAGGACCCGGTACGCGACCCCGAGCAGCAGGGGGCGGTGCTTTTCGAAGTTCGCGACCGGTACGGTATCCGGTTCGGTGACCACGGACATGCTGCCTCCTTAGGGTCCCTGGTAGGGAAGACGCGCGGGAGATCACTCACGTGACATTCGGCGAGCGGCCACGCGTCACCGGACGCCGATGCCGAGTGGACGACCGCGCTCCAATGCTCGACCGGTTTCCGTTCTCGACGAGGAAGACGCCGGCGGTGTCGGCGCGCGACGCGCGCGTCCCTCCCGCCTCGTCGCCGCGCTGCGCCGCGTCCGCCCCCGGCCCTCACCGCCTGCTCTCTCACGTGACAGGACGCGTCCGGGTGCCCGTCTTCGGGCCCTTGACGCCCGTCCTGACGTGCAGTTCCTCGAGCCCGCGCACCAGGAGGCTCTTCTTGTAGCGCAGGTCCTGCCGGGCCAGGGCCAGGTTCGGCGCGCGTTCGAAGACGGCCCGCAGCGCCACACGCGCCTGCATCCGCCCGAGCGCCGCGCCCAGGCACACGTGGATGCCGCCCCCGAAGGTCAGGTGCCGGTTGTCGGTCCGGGCCAGGTCCAGCCGGTCGGGATCGGCGTGCACCTCGGGATCGCGGTTGGCCGCCCCGCGCACGGCCAGCACCTGCTCCCCGGCCCGGACGACATGGCCGTCGTCCAAAGGCACGTCCTCCAGGGCGACCCGGAACGACATGTGCGTCGGGGCGTCGTAGCGGAGCAGCTCCTCGATCGCCGTCCCCTCCAGGTCCGGCTCCGCCAGGAACCGGGCGAGCTGGTCCGGGTGGCGCAGCAGCGCCAGCACGGAGTTGCCGATCAGGTTGGTGGTCGTCCCGTGGCCCGCGACGAACAGCAGGATGCACGTGCCCAGCAGCTCGTCCTCGGACATGCGGCCGTCCACCATCGCCCGGGTCAGGTGGGTGAGCAGGTCCGTCGCCGGTGCGCGCCGGCGCTCGGACAGCGAGCGGAAGTACCTGGTGAACGCCGCCAGGGCCCGGTCCCTCTGGCGGTGCCGTTCGGGGGTGACCTCGATGACGGGCCCGACGCCCCCCAGATAGTCCTGCGCCCACTTCATGACCTGGGGACGGTCGTCCTCCGGGATGTCCAGCAGCTCGCAGACGACGCCGAACGGCAACGCGTGCGCGAAGGAGCCGATCAGGTCGAACTCCTCCCGGGCCAGCACCTGGTCCAGCAGGCGCTCCGCCGCCTCCCGGACATAGGGGCGCAGGCCGTGGATCACGCGCGGGCTGAGCCAGGCCCGGACGATGCCGCGCAGCCGGGTGTGGTCCGGCGGGTTCATGAAGATGAAGAAGTTGCGCTGGCCGGCGAAGCCGGCCGCGATCAGGTCGTCGCCGCTCACCGCGTCGGGGTCCGGATAGCCGAAGCGCGGGTCGCGCAGCACCAGCGCGCACTCCCGGTGCCGGGTGAACAGCCAGAATCCGAGCGGGCTGCGAAAAACGGGCTGCTCGGCGCGCAGCCGGGCGTAGTGGGGATACGGGTCCGCCCGAAAGCCCGGGTCCAGGGGGTCGAACCCGAGGAGGACGGACATGCCGCTCGGCGAGACCGTGGAGTCGGTCATCCTCTCACCGCCATTCACCAGCGCCGCGGGGGGATGCGGAGAAAACCGGGAATAAAGTCACTCAATGCGACGACGGCACCGCGCGCAAGGCGGATGGCTGGTTATTGCCATTCAGTCCGAACATCATGCCACGCGACTGCTATTGAGCGACGACAAATCGGTGACTACCGTCTCGCCAGGGTTTCCGGGGAATTGAAGCATGGGAAACGGCGCATGACTGCAGAACGAGAAATTGATCTGGTGGTCATCGGGCTCGGATACGTCGGACTGCCGCTGGTGCGCGAGGCCTGCCGCGCCGGCCTGCGGGTCGGCGGGCTGGACC
Source organism: Actinomadura viridilutea (assembly GCA_003001795.1). Taxonomy (GTDB): domain Bacteria; phylum Actinomycetota; class Actinomycetes; order Streptosporangiales; family Streptosporangiaceae; genus Spirillospora; species Spirillospora viridilutea. The sequence goes on from PVNI01000031.1 coordinate 37,621, forward strand.
GCGACCC
>PVNI01000032.1 GCA_003001795.1 Actinomadura viridilutea
TCTTTTCTGGCATCCGCCCTTCCGGCACCGCTTTCGCGGCGTCTTCCAGGCGGCCGTGCTATTTCATCAGATCCGGCCCGATTGTCAAATTGGGCGGTTCCGATGCCACCGCGTCCACGGCACGCGACGGAGGCGGCGTGCGCCGCTTCCGTGGTGGAGGTCGTCGGTGGATACCCCCGGGCCGACCGCGCTCGGCGTTCGTTCCCCCGCGGGGCGAAGAGAACAGTATGCCCATGAGCAGTCCTCGTCAAACCAGTCCGCGCACACGGGCCGTCCGTGTCGGACCTCCGAGGCCGCTACCAGGGTGAATGCCCGAAAACCGTCCGGGTCACGGTTTGGCTACGTAGCCGCCGACGAACAGGACCCCCTCGGCGGCCACCCAGAAGAAGGCGGCGACGGTGAGGAGCCCGTCGAGCCGGTCGTCTCGGCGCCGCACCGCGGGCAGGGCCCAGGCGGCGACGGCGAGGGCGACGGCGAGGACCGCCAGGGGCACCGACAGCACCTCCGCCAGGTCGACGTCCGCCGCGCACTTCGGGTCGCGCTGCTCGCCCTCCCCGCAGAACGCCCGGACGCCCCACCCCCCGATCGTCGAGAAGACCCACAGTGCGGCCAGCGCGCAGTTGGCGATGGTCGGTATGGCAGGTGATATCCACCAACCGCTCGAACGTTCGGGCATGGCCTGCACGACCGTTAGTTACCTCGCTGCACCCCCGGCTCAAACCTCCATGCGCCGGGCTGTGCCGGCCCCGGGATCCGATCGCGATCACCGGGGCGGCTCCGGAGCGCGGCTCGTTCGCGGCGGCGGCGCGGCGTGCGGGGCGTCGCGCGTCAGGTGATGTCCTTGGACTCGTGCAGCGTCATGTCCATGGCGATCGCCGTGGTGAGCGCCATGGTCCGCAGCGGTTCGGGGACGGGGTCGTGGATCTCCACGGCGTACTTGTCGGCCGTCGTCAGCAGGTGCGTGGCCAGGCCCGCCCACTTCTTGCGCACGTGGGCGACCCGCTTGCCCTCGGTGTCGGTCACCACGAAGTCGGTGCGTCCGAGATCCACCGCGATCTCGCCGATCTTCGCGCCCTCTCCGTCGTGGATCTTGTAGCGGCGGCCGATGCGTTCGGTGCGGAACGAGCCGACGAGCTCTCCTTCGGGGCGTCGCACCTCGGTGAGCATCCGGCCGCGTTGCTTGTCGACGATCAGCAGGGGCTGCCCGTCGGGCGTGGTGAGCAGGACCGCCCGGGCGTCCAGTTCGGACTTGCCGGGGAACACCGAGCGGAGCGTGTCGACGGTGCTGCGCTCCCCGGTCTCGTCGGCCAGGGCCAGCAGGGTCCCCTCGCCGTCCATGACCTTGTACTTGGACCGGGCGAACGGGCCTCTGCGAGGCTGTTCGACTCTGAGCACCGAAGCGCTGAAGAAATCGCTCACCTGTCCTCCTGGCCTCGTCCGCGGACGCGGTGTCGGGGTGGCCGGCTCCGTCCGCCGTCTTCCCGCGCTGCCGCGGAGCCGATCCGCACGGCGGTACGGGCGGGACCCGGCACCGGTTCGGAGCGCGGCGGCGCTCCGGTGATCCTGCCAAGGCGGGACGGCGAGCGGAACCCCCCGGCGCGGAGCGAGCCGTGTCACGGCGACGGCGCGATCGACACCCCCGCTGTTATGGGACCGGTCGCGACGCGCGGGACGCCGTCCGGCGGCGGTCCCGGACGACGGTTCGACGGCCAGGGACGGTCGCGAACTCAGCTGAAGTAGTCCTTCTCCTCGTAGTGGATCAAGTCCATGGCGATCGCGGCCGCGACGACGAGGCAGTGCAGCGGGTACGCCAGCGGCCGGTAGATCGCCACGGCGTAGCGGTCGGCGGTGGTCAGGACCTCCTTGCCGACGCCCGCCCACTTCTTGTCGACCTGCGCGACGTGCGCGCCGTACGCGTCGTGCACCGCGAACTTGCGGCCGAGGCGGTTGCCCTTGAGGTCGCCGATGCGCAGGCCCGCGGCGTCCAGCAGGCCGTAGTGGAAAGTGTGGCGTTGCTGCTGGTACGCGCCGATGAGCGACCCGTCGGGGGCGTACACGGCGGCGTTCTGCGACCGCTTGGGCTTGTCGACGATCAGGAGCGGCGCTCCCTGCGGGTCGGTCACCCGCACGGTGCGCGCGGAGTCCCCCACGCCGCCCCAGAACACGCGCGCGGCCTGACGCCGGATCGAGACGTTCTCCTCCGACGCCTTGGCGACCAGCGTCCCGGGACCGTCGTAGATCGTGTACTGGGACTTGGCGGCGGGCAGGCGACGCGGCTGCTCGACGCGCAGGATCGTCGCGGCGAACAGACCGCTCACGGAGCGCGTGCCGGGGTAGGGCTCCGTCATGTGAGTACCTCCCGGTGACGTCCGGTCTCAACGCCTCATCGGATCAACGGCTCATCGGATCAACGGCTCATCGGATCAACGTCTCGGCGACGGCGGCGGTGCCGACGGGCGTCAACCGTAGCGACGGGCCGTCTGCGACCGCGTGTCCGGCGGCGCCCCGGACGGCTCCCGTCCCGGACCGCCGGCCTCGGGCGGGAGGAGCGCGGCCACGCAGTCCAGGACGCGCTCGAGCCCGTACTGGAAGCGCCGGTCGTCGTCCATGTGCGGCTGGACGGCGTCCCGGACGATGCGGGCGAACATGGGGTGCTCGCCGCTCTCCAGGATCTTGCGGACGTACGGCACGTTGCGCGTCATCCAGTCCTGGCGGCGCAGGCCGCTGCGGCGTTCCTCGTCCAGCCACACCATCTGTTCGCCGACGGCCTGATCGATGTAGCCGTTGAGCATCGTGTAGGCGAGGAGGATGTCGTCGATGGGCTGCCCGAAGTCCAGGACCTGGCAGCCGAACTCCACCAGCCGCAGCTGGTTGGGCCCGAAGCCCGGGCGCCGCCGCAGCCCGCACATCCAGGGGTGGCGCAGCAGCATGGCCCGCATCCGCTGCGCCAGGAGGGTGAGGTCGGCGCGCCAGTCGCCCGAGGGGCGCTCGGGCGTCTCCACCTCGCCGAGGACGTGGTCGGCCATCAGCTCGACGAGGTCGCTGCGGCTCGGCACGTACCGGTACAGCGACATGGCGCCTGTGCCGATCTCGGCGGCGATCCTGCGCATGGACGCCGCGTCCAGCCCTTCGGCGTCGGCGATGCGCACGGCCGCCTCGGTGATCTGCGCCCGGCTGTAGGCGGGCCGCGGACCCCGCGCCGGGCGTTCCGGCAGCATCCAGATGTTCGTGTGCTCGGCTTCCGCCACCGCCCCACCTCCTCCCCAAAGCCTAGGCGCGGTCGCGACGCTCCCCTGGTACGCGAAGAGGGGCGGTCCCGTGCCGGGATCGCCCCTCTCCAGGCGTACCGAGTCGTACGGCTAGGGACTCAGAAGTCCATGCCGCCGCCGTCGGGCATGCCCGCGGAAGCCTTCTCCTTCTCCGGCTTCTCGGCGATGACGGCCTCGGTGGTCAGGAACAGCGCCGCGATGGACGAGGCGTTCTGCAGCGCCGACCGGGTCACCTTGGCCGGGTCGATGATGCCCGCCTCGAACATGTTGACGTACTCGCCGGTCGCGGCGTTCAGGCCCTGGCCCGGCTCGAGCGAGCGGACCTTCTCGACCACGACGCCGCCCTCGAGGCCGGCGTTGACCGCGATCTGCTTGAGCGGCTCCTCCAGGGCGCGCTTGACGATGTTGGCGCCGGTGGCCTCGTCGCCGTTCAGCTCCAGCTTGTCGAACGCCTTGGCGCCGGCCTGCAGCAGCGCCACGCCGCCGCCGGGGACGATGCCCTCCTCGACGGCCGCCTTGGCGTTGCGGACGGCGTCCTCGATGCGGTGCTTGCGCTCCTTCAGCTCGACCTCGGTGGCCGCGCCGGCCTTGATGACCGCCACGCCGCCGGCCAGCTTGGCCAGCCGCTCCTGCAGCTTCTCGCGGTCGTAGTCGGAGTCGGTGTTCTCGATCTCGACCCGGATCTGGTTGACCCGGCCCGCGATCTCGTTGGCGTCGCCGGCACCGTCGACGATCGTCGTCTCCTCCTTGGTGACGACGACCTTGCGGGCGCGGCCCAGCATGTCGATGGTGGTGTTCTCCAGCTTCAGACCGACGTCCTCGCTGATGACCTGGCCGCCGGTCAGGGTGGCGATGTCGCCCAGCATGGCCTTGCGGCGGTCGCCGAAGCCGGGGGCCTTGACCGCCACCGACTTGAAGATGCCGCGGATCTTGTTGACGATCAGGGTGGCCAGGGCCTCGCCCTCGACGTCCTCGGCGATCAGCAGCAGCGGCTTGCCGGCCTGCATGACCGCCTCGAGGACCGGCAGCAGGTCCTTGTTGGCGGACACCTTGCCCTGAACGATCAGGATGTAGGGGTCCTCCAGGACCGCCTCCATGCGCTCAGGGTCGCTCACGAAGTAGTGCGAGATGTAGCCCTTGTCGAAGCGCATACCCTCGGTGAGCTCCAGCTCGAGCCCGAAGGTCTGGCTCTCCTCGACGGTGATGACGCCTTCCTTGCCGACCTTGTCCATCGCCTCGGCGATCATCTCGCCGATCTGGGTGTCGCCGGCGGAGATGGAGGCGGTGGAGGCGATCTGCTCCTTGGTCTCGACGTCCTTGGCGAGCTTGGACAGCTCCTCGCTGACCCGCTCGACCGCGGCCTCGATGCCGCGCTTGAGCGACATCGGGTTGGCGCCGGCGGCGACGTTGCGCAGGCCCTCGCGCACCAGGGCCTGGGCGAGCACGGTGGCGGTCGTGGTGCCGTCACCGGCCACGTCGTCGGTCTTCTTGGCGACCTCCTTGACCAGCTCGGCGCCGATCTTCTCCCAGGGGTCCTCCAGCTCGATCTCCTTGGCGATCGAGACACCGTCGTTGGTGATGGTGGGGGCGCCCCACTTCTTCTCCAGAACGACGTTGCGACCCTTGGGACCAAGGGTGACCTTGACGGCGTCCGCGAGCTGGTTCATACCGCGCTCGAGGCCGCGCCGGGCATCCTCGTCGAACGAGATCATCTTTGCAGCCATAGGCTCCAGTCCTCCCGGAACAGGGTGGCCTTACGGATCGAGCCGATGCCCGCGACGGACGACCTGCCCGACGGCTGCCATTCCGCCGCCGGAGGCATGGCCTCATCGCCCCGACCCACACTGTGGGATTGTCACTCTCCACAGTAGAGTGCCAACGACGTGTTTAGCACTCCACCCCGCCGAGTGCAAGCGACCGCAAACGGCGCCGAACAACGCCCCGTTTGCCCGCCGAACGTACTCTGACCTGCACTTTCGCGAGGTGACGGACGAGCGCGGGAGCGCCCTGCGCCACCCCTCGGCGGCCGCTCAGGGCCCGGCGTTCGCCCAGCGCTGACCTCAGCGCCACGTCGCCTCAGGGCCCGTACCCGATACCCCCGCACGGACACCTGCCCCCTCATTCCGCCGCTCCGAAACAACGCAGCCCGCCACCGCCGGGCCGCATGACGCGAACGCGAGGAAGGGACGCGACCTGCCGCACACGCCCGCCCTGACGGGCCGACAACAGGCCGTCACCCTCCTGGCCATGCGGACGCCAGAAGAAACGCACAGGCGCGGCGACGCCACGGTGCGACACCGCCTACGCTGCCTACGCTGAACGCTCACACCGCCTCAGCGTCCACGCCCCCATCGCAACAACGCTGAGGTGCAAAGAAGACGACACAATCGCGCCGTCGCCTGCTAGGCCAGAACGCCCTTCATTACTCCACCGCCGGAGCGCGAGCGGTCGAACATCGCCCTCGGACATCGCCCTCGAAGCGGGCCTGCTCGATAGTCGGCGGCCACGAACACGATGCGAGGCCGACCACCATGTCCAGACACTCGTTGAAGCGGCCCCGCGCCTCGCCGAGGTCGAGCCCCGAAGTTGTCGAACTCGATGCTCTGGTAGCCGTGGTGGACGCAGGACGGCTTCGAGTACAAGGGGCGCTACCACCGGACCAAGCGCCCGCTGGCGTTGACGCCGCGTCCGCTGCAGAAGCCGCACGCCGCTGCACGTCACTTCAAGCTTCACCCGCGTAGGGGGGCAGCCAGGGTGGTTTCGCCGTCGCGCGATGCCGCTGCAGTGCGTGCGCATCGTAGCTCGCGCCCGGAAACGGCGCGGTCGCACCCGAGACGCGTCACCGTGCCCACGAGGCACGCGGCATCACAACGCTGCGATCTTCTCGTCTCGCGGACGGCCGGTGTCTTCTCAACCGTTCACCGGACTGTCCGGGACCAAGGGGCGGCGGCGCTCGGGCCGCTACGCGGGCGACACCCGGACGCCCTGAGCACGCGGTGTGGGCGCCGGTCACCGGGCGGCCGCGCCAGTCCGCGCATCCTGTCAACGCCTCGCCGGCAGCCGCTCGCCGGCAATCGCCAGGTCGCGCTGCCGTCCGACCATGGCCTTCGGCGGGCTCTCCGTTCGTCCGGCCATTCGTTCCGTCGGCGCGGGAGACGCACGTTCACCAGGACCCCCGCGGGAGGGCGTTTCGCCGGGCGATGGCGCTGAAGCGTGTGGGTAGCGGGCTCGTGTGCGGAGAAAGGTGTGGCCCGCCGGCCGAGGTTCGGCTCGGGCGGCGGGCCGGTGAGGGTGAGGTCAGCCGCCCGCGACGGCCGGGATGATGGAGATCTGGGTGCCCTCGGGGGTCGGGGTGTCCAGGCCCTGGGCGAACCGGACGTCCTCGTCGCCCACGTACACGTTCACGAAGCGGCGGATGGCGCCCTTGTCGTCCAGGATGCGCGCGGAGATCCCGGAGTAGTTGGCCTCCAGGTCGGCGACGACCGCGCGCAGCGTGGCGCCCTCGGCCTTGACCTCCGCCTCGCCGCCGGTGTAGCTCCGCAGGATCGTCGGGATCCGCACGGACACGGTGCTCATGGTGGCTCCTCGAAGTGCTCGGGTCGTACGACGGGACGCGGGGCCGGTCAGGCCAGACCCGCGGCGCGGAACGCCTCCAGGGTGGGGGCGATGTTCGCGGTCGGGGCGACGACAGGGGCGACGGCGTCCAGGGTCTTCAGCCCGTCCCCGGAGTTGATGATCACGGTCTCGGCCTCGGGGTCGAGGGCGCCGGTCTCGGTCAGCTTCCGCAGGGTGGCGACGGTGACGCCGCCCGCGGTCTCGCCGAAGACGCCCTCGGTGCGGGCCAGCAGCCGGATGCCCTCGACGACCTGCTCGTCGCTGACGTCCTCCACCGCGCCGCCGGTGCGGCGCACCACGTCGAGCACGTAGGGGCCGTCGGCCGGGTTGCCGATGGCCAGCGACTTGGCGATGGTGTCGGGCTTGACCGGCCGGACGACGTCGTGGCCCTGCTTGAACGCGGCCGCCACCGGCGAGCACCCGGTGGCCTGGGCGCCGAACACCCGGTACGGCTTGTCCTCGACCAGGCCCAGCTTGATCAGCTCCTGGAACGCCTTGTCGATCTTGGTGAGCTGGGAGCCGGAGGCGACCGGGATCACGATCTGGTCGGGCAGCCGCCAGCCGAGCTGCTCGGCGATCTCGTAGCCCAGGGTCTTGGAGCCCTCGGCGTAGTAGGGGCGCACGTTGACGTTGACGAACGCCCAGTCCTCCTGCTCGCCGGCGATCTCGGAGGCCAGCCGGTTGACGTCGTCGTAGTTGCCGTCGACGGTGACGAACGTGCCGCCGTACACCGCCGTGGTGAGGATCTTCTGCTGCTCCAGGTCGGACGGGACGAACACCGCGCTGCGGATGCCCGCCCGGGCCGCGGCCGCCGCCACCGCGTTGGCCAGGTTGCCGGTGGACGGGCAGGCCAGCACCTTGAAGCCGAGCTCGCGGGCGGCGGCCAGCGCGACCGCGACCACGCGGTCCTTGAACGAGTGCGTCGGGTTGCCGCTGTCGTCCTTGACCCACAGCCGCCGCAGGCCCAGCGCCTCGGCGAGCTGGTCGGCGCGGACCAGGCGGGTCAGGCCGGGCTCGGTGTTGGGCGTCTCGGCCACGGCGGCCGGCACCGGCAGCAGCCCGCGGTAGCGCCAGATGTTGCGCGGCCCGGCCTCGATGCCGGCGCGGGAGACGTCCCCGAAGTCGTAGGCGATCTCCAGCGGGCCGAAACACTCCTCGCAGGCGTAGAACGGGCCGAGGTCGCGGGTGTGGCCGCATTCGCGGCAGGTGAGAGCGGTCGCCGGTCCGAGATCGACGGCAGGCGTCACAGCCATGTAGCGAGGCCTTTCTCCCCATCTTTCCTGCGCCACCTTGGTCGCAGGCCGGAGTTGGCACCATTTCCCGGCCGGCCTCGCAGGATCGCGAGCGCGGACGAACCGGGTGGTTGCCGGGGCTTCACAGGGCCGGTCCCTCCACCCCTCTGGATGAGCGTTGTTCAGTTGTCGCGTCGGTCGACGTGTCGCCGCGTCCGCCCACTGGGAACGTTCCTTCGCCGGACGTTCCGCATGAGCGGTATCACGTCGTATGCGCGACTTTACATGATCTGACCGGTTAGCGGACAGGTCGGTCTCGCACTGTGAGACATTACCCGCGCCGCCGCCGGATCACTCGGCGGCGGGCCGGGCGGCCGGACGAAATCGGGCTGTGCGCGGCTCCAGGCCGACGCATCGCGTTGAGGCGGCCCGTGAACTCGTCCGAACAGGCGCCGTGAAAGGACGCGGGCGTCGGGCGGTCGGGCATGCGCCGTCCCGCGATTGAACTACAGGAAGCGCTGGTCAAAGGGGTCTCCCCTATCCCGAAGGTCACTTTGATGCTCCCACTGAGCACCTGAGACCCTGCCCGTATGAGCCAAGTGCTGGTCGCGTCCAACCGCGGCCCGGTGTCGTTCTCCTTCTCCGGCGACGGCGCGCTCATCCCGCGCCGCGGCGGGGGCGGCCTGGTGTCGGCGCTGGCCGCGATGACGGGCGACGTCCGGAATCCGGACGTGCTGTGGGTGTGCGCGGCGCTCGGCGACGCGGACCGTTCGGCCGCCCGGCGCGCCCCCGGCGGCAGGCTGGGCCTGGACGGCCACGACACCGGCGGCGCGGCCGTGCGCATGCTCGACATACCGGCGGCCACATTCCACCGGGCCTACAACGCCGTGGCGAACGCGACGCTGTGGTTCGTCCACCACCTGATGTACGACACGCCCCGCGCCCCGCACTTCGACGCGCGGACTCGGCGCGACTGGCAGTCCTACGAGGCCTACAACGCGGCGTTCGCCGACGCCCTGGCACGCGACGCCGCCCCCGGCGCCAAGGTTGCGATCCAGGACTACCACCTGTCGCTGGCGCCGCGCATGCTGCGCGACCGCCGCCCCGACCTGAGGATCGTGCACTTCTCGCACACGCCGTGGGCGCCCCCCGAGTACTTCCGGCTGCTGCCCGACGACATCGGCGCGGCGGTGCTGGACGGCATCCTCGGCGCCGACCACGCCGGCTTCCTCGCCGAACGGTGGGCGGCGGCGTTCCTGGACTGCTGCGAGCCGCTGCCGGGCGCGCGGGTCGACCGCGCGGCCCGGACCGTCACACGCGCCGGGCACGTCACGCGAGTCGGGGTGCACCCGCTCGGCGTCGACGGGGACGCGCTGCGGGCGCGCGCCGCCGAGCCGGACGTGGCCGAACGCCGGCGGGCGCTGCGCGAGCGGGTCGGCGACCGCCGGCTGATCCTGCGGGTCGACCGGACCGAGCCGTCCAAGAACATCGTGCGCGGCCTCGCCGCCTACCGGGAGCTGCTGGCCCGCCATCCCGAGTGGCACGGCCGCGTGGTGCACCTGGCGTTCGCGTACCCGTCGCGGCACGACCTGCACGAGTACCGCGAGTACACCGCGCAGGTGCGGCGGCTGGCCGGGCAGATCGCCGACGAGTACGGCACCGCGGCGTGGGAGCCGCTGATCCTGGAGGTCGAGGACGACCATCCGCGGTCGCTGGCCGCCTACGGGCTGGCCGACGTGCTGGTGGTCAACCCGATCCGCGACGGCATGAACCTGGTCGCCAAGGAGGGGCCGGTGCTGTCGGAGCGCGGCTGCGCGCTGGTGCTGTCGCGGGAGGCGGGCGCGGCGGCCGAGCTGGCGGACGACGCGCTGACGGTCAACCCGTACGACGTGTCGCAGACCGCCGAGGCGCTGCACCGGGCCCTGCTGATGCCGCCCGACCGCCGCGCCGAACGCTGCGCGCGCCTGGCCGCCGCGGCCACCGCGCTGCCGCCGCGCCGCTGGTTCGCCGAGCAGCTGGCCGCCCTCGACTGACGCCCCGGCTCCCTCGAGGCCGCGGCACCGGCGGCGGCGCGGCGGCCGTCCTCAGCGCCCCGAGTGGCCGCTGCGCGCCGGCTCGCCGCACCGTTCGGCCAGGGGAACGGAAGCGAGCGGGGACTCCGTGCTGACGGACTGCGACGGGGGCTCGACGATGAGCGGAGCGGGCCCGGTGTGCTCGGTGGTGAGCAGCGACACGACCGGATTGGGCTCGTTGCGCGTCCGCCAGCGCTCCCGAATCCGCTGCTTGGTCTGCGACATGCGGCGGTGGGCGCTGACCTTGGCGAGCCGGGCGAGCTGTCCGCGCGTGGGGCGGGGCGCGCCGCTCGGCTCGTAGCCGTACTCGGCGAGCCGCTCTCCGAACGCCGCCTCGGCCAGGCCGATCTCCCACGGCTCCAGCCGCCGCGCCCAAGAGCCCACGCGACCGCTGTCGACGGCGCCGTGCGTGCGGCGGTGCCATTTCTTGCTCGGCGGGACGGTCTTGCGCGCGAGCCTGTGCGGCTCGGTCATGGCGGGGTCGTACTCCTCGCCGAGGAACGCGCACAGCCGCATCAGCTCGTCGGCGGGGTCGGCGACGAGCCGTTCGTACTGCAGCTCGTAGTAGGTGTCGGGGCCGAGCTCGGCGGCGTAGCGGCGGCCGAGGTCGATCGCCTCCCGCCAGAGGCAGATCGCGTGGTAGATGTCCTGCTTGTACCAGGGCATCTCGCGGAGCGAGGCCACGCAGTCGCGGCCGTCGCGGACGACGTGGATGAACTGCGCGTCGGGGAACATGCGCAGCAGCGGGCCGACGTACCGGAAGTAGCTGGGCCGCTTGTCGCCCCAGCGCACCCGGTCGAAGCGGCGCGCGTACGCGCGGAACACGGTGGCCAGCACCGAGCCCAGCGTGGGGGGACTGTCGACGATCTCCTCGACGGTCCGGTCGGGGTCCAGGCCGAGCGCGGCGAACTTGGTGCCCTCGCCGGTGGTGATCCACTCGCCGAGGGCCCGTCTGTTCTCGCCGTCCCGGAGGTCACCGAATTCGCACCGTGACGTCCATGCCGGGATGACGAACCGCGTCTCGGCGGGGACGGCGATCCGGTGATGCGAGTGCAGCATCAGCTGCAGCAGCGTCGTCCCCGACCGTGGACACCCGATGACGAAGATCGGGCGGTCAGTGTGGGCAAACATGCTCGGGATGCTGGCCGACGCCCCCGCCGCGCATCGCGCGTCTAGGCGCACGCTTGCCGAGGCATTACGAATGCTTGGCGATGCCTGACCGCCGGATTCCGCCGCCTGTAGACATTCCGGCGGAACGGTCCGTTCCGGGCCCCGGCTCAGCGCGGCGGCCGCGGACGGCCGACGAGGACGCGCCGACGCGGCTCGGCGGACGGGTCAGGTGTAGGACTCGCCGAGGGTCTGGCGGACCTGCTTGCGCGCCTCGTGGATGCGGGACTTGACCGTGCCGAGCGGCAGCTGGAGCTGCTCGGCGATCTCGGCGTACTCCAGCTGGGAGACGTCCCGCAGGACCAGCGCCTGGATCAGGTCGGGCTTGCGGGCCTCCAGCTCCTCCATGGCGTCGAGGATGTCCACCCGGGAGCCGGCGATGACGCTGGTGCGGCGCGGGTCGGGGCGCTGCTGCGGCAGCTCGCCGGCCTGCTCCAGCGAGCGGCGCTTGAGCGAGCGGTAGGTGGAACGGGCGGAGTTGGCGACCACCACGTGCAGCCACGTGCTGAAGCGGGAGCGCCCCTCGAACCGCTGGATGTTGCGGGCGACCTGCAGCAGCGCGTCCTGGCAGGCCTCCTCGGCGTCCTGGCGGCAGGGCAGGAACCGGGAGCAGTGGCGCAGCACGTCGGGCTCGATGGTGCGAAGGAGCTCGTCCAGCGCCGCCCGGTCGCCTTGGGCCGCCTTGACGGCCAGCTGCTCGGTCCTGTCGTCAAGTGCCATCGCCGCGCCTCAGCTCGCTCGCACACCCCGTTCGTTGGGCATGATACGGGAGTGTCCTTTCCACCTACTGTCGGTCGTTACCGAATCGAGCGGGTCCTCGGATCCGGGGCGTTCGCCTCAGTGTGGCTGGGGCACGACGAGGCGCTGGACGCGCAGGTCGCCATCAAGGTGCTGTCCGGAAGCCTCATCGACGACCTCGACGTGCGCAATCGCTTCCTGGAGGAGGCGCGGATCCTGCGCCGCGCCGATTCCGAGCGGCTCGTGCGCGTCCACGACATCGGGGAGCTCGAGGACGGACGTCCGTATTTCGTGATGTCCTACGCCGATCGCGGCACCCTCGCCGACCGGATGCGGGAACGGCCACTTCCGGTCAATCAGGCCCTTGCCTACGCCGAGGAGATCGCCTATGGCGTGAAGGTCCTCAACGAGCTGGGCGTCATCCACCGCGACCTCAAGCCCTCCAACGTGCTGTTCCAGTCCACGAGCGGCGGGCGGGAGCGGCTGCTGATCGCCGACCTCGGCCTGGCCAAGGCGCTGGCGCACGCCTCGGGCGCCTTCACGCTGCCGGTGGGCACGCCGGGGTACATGTCGCCCGAGCAGGCGCGCTTCGGCGGGGGCCTGGACGTGCGGGCCGACGTGTACGGGCTGGGCGCCCTGACGTACCACATGATCACCGGACGCCCCCCGGGACCGGCGCCCGTCAAGACGCCGCCCAGCGCGCTGCGCGAGGGGCTGTCGCCCGCGTTCGACGAGGTGATCCTGCGCGCGCTGGAGGTCGATCGGGAGAAGCGCTACCCGACGGCCGAGGCGTTCGCCGAGGCGCTCGCGACCCTACGGCCGACCTCACCGCCCCCCGCTCCCGGCGGGGCGCACGGACAGGACGCGTCCCCCGCCGCCCCCGAGGGCGAGACCGCCGAGCCCTCCGCCGCTCCCGCGAGCGGAAGTGGGGCGACGCCGCCCGACCAGGCTTCGTCATCCGCCGCTTCGTCATCCGCCGCTCCGTCATCCGCCGCTTCGTCTGCGCAGCCCGCCGCGGCGTCCTCGCCGCAGAACCCGGCGTCGTCCGCCCCCGCGTCTTCGCAGTCGGCACCGCCGTCCTCGCCGCCGGATCCGACGCCGACCGCGGTGGACGAGCCCTTGAGCACCTTCAACGCCGACGTCACGGTCAGCGACACGCCCCACCCCGGCCAAGCCCAGCCGCCTTATTCGCAGGGTCCGGGGCGCGGCCTCCCGGAGGACGTCGATTCCACCCGCCTGGACTGGGGGAGCAGCGCTCCGTCCCAGCAGGGCCAGGGTGACGGCATGGAGGCGGTCACGATCGTCGATCCCCCGGGCGGCCGCCCCGGCACCGTTCCGTTCGGCGCGCCCCCGGCGCCCGGTCCGCCCGCCCAGCACGGGCCGCAGGGCGGGCCGCCTCCCGGCACGCCGCGGACCGACGACCGCACGGTGGCGCTGCCCGTGCCGCCGCAGGGGCCCCAAGGCCCGGGGCAGGCCGGTTCGCCCGACCTGGAGAAGACCGCGGCGCTCACGCCGCCGCCGCAGGGCGGGCCGTATCCGGGGCCGGGGCAGCAGCCGCACCCCTTCGGCTTCCCGCCCGCCCAGCAGGGTCAGGGACGTCTGGGGCGGCTGAGGAAGTCGCTGCTGCCGGGAGGCTCGAAGCAGGCCGGCGGCGGGACCGGGTCGCCGGCCAAGAAGATCCCCGCGCCGATGGTCTTCGCCGTGGTGCTGCTGTGCGCGGCGGTCGCCGGCGGCCTGGCGTTGGGCACGCTGTTCAACGACGACAAGGACGACAAGCCGGACAAGCCGCCTCTCCCGCAGGACTTCGTCCAGGTGGCGGACGCGTCCGGCAAGATCCGGGCGGCGGTGCCGCGGGCCTGGACGGTGGACCGGCAGGAGCCCACCTGGGTGCCCAGCACGGTCGCGCTGAACGACGCCCAGGCCCGGCCGGTGCTGCGCGCCACCCCGAATGTGGCGCAGTTCAAAGGCGACGGGACCGCGCCGGGGGTGTTCATCGGCCTGACCAAAGACGTCGCCCAGGGCAAGCTCCCGCCGCCGGGGGTGACGGGCCACCGCACCTGCACCCGGGCGGGCACGCAGAACTACACCTCTCCCGACAAGACCCTGACCGGCACGATCACGCGGTTCACCGGCTGCCGGGTCGGCACCCCGTCGGTCACCGAGGTCGGCCTGCGCGACAGCCGCGGCGCCTTCGGCGTGTGGATCCGCATCAAGGAGAACGACAACCGCGACCTGACCAAGACCATCCTCGACAACCTCAAGCTGACGGCGCCCTGAGCCGGGCCGCGGCGGCGTCGTCCGGGACGCGCACGTGCTCGGGACGCGGCCCGTACCCCACCATCCGGGCCGCCAGCCGCGGCAGCACCGGCAGCGACGGAAGCGTCCGCGCCAGCCGCAGCACGCCCGGCTGCTCACCGCGCAGCGTCGGTCGGACCAGCAGGTTCTGCAGCGCGATCTGGACGCGCTGCACGACGGCGGTGGGCCGGGCGCGGCGGCGCTGCACGGCGGCCAGGTCGCCGGACGTGACCGCCCCCCGCCGCAGCGGCTCGTACAGCAGGTTGGCGGCGGCGACGGCGTCCTGGACGGCAAGGTTGATGCCCACCCCGCCGATCGGCGACATCGCGTGCGCCGCGTCCCCGATGCACAGCAGGCCCGGCCGGTGCCAGCGCCGCAGCCGGTCGACGCGCACGTCGAGGACCCGCACCGCGTCCAGGTCGAGGCCGTCGATCCGGTCGGCGAGGAAGGGCAGCAGGTCGACGACCTGGCGGCGCAGCTCCGCCGCGCCCGCCGCGCGCACCCGCTCGTACCCGCCCTTGGGCAGCAGGTAGCCCATCTGCCAGTAGGACGTGCGGTTGATCACCGCCATCAGGCGGCCGGCGGAGATGCGCAGGAACGAGTCGTCGCGGTCGGCGTCGCGGCGGGGCATCCGGAACCAGGCCACGTCCATGGGCGCGCCGAACTCGCGCAGCCGCAGCCCGGAGGCCCGGCGCAGCGTGGAGTGGCGGCCGTCGGCGGCGACGGTGAGCAGCGCGCGGATCCGGTGCTCGGCGCCGTCGGCGTCGCGGTAGCGCACGCCGGCGACGCGGTCGCCGTCGCGCAGCAGGCCGGTCGCCTCGGCGTTCATCAGCAGCGTGAAGCCGGGCAGCCGGGCGGCCTCCTCCGCGAGCATGGCGAGGAAGTCCCACTGCGGGACCATCGCGATGTACGGGTGGCGTCCCGGCAGCGTGCGCAGGTCGACCAGGCGCCGTTCGCCGTCGTCGGCGACCATGGTCAGCCGGTCGATCTTGCGGTGCGGCAGCGCCGCGAACCGGGCGCCGAGGCCCGCCTCGTCCAGCACGTCCAGCGTGGACGGGTGGACGGTGTCGCCGCGGAAGTCCCGCAGGAAGTCGCCGTGCTTCTCCAGGACGACCACGTCGACGCCCGCGCGGGCCAGGAGCAGGCCGAGGACCATGCCGGCGGGCCCTCCGCCCGCGACGCAGCAGGTGGTGTTCGTGTCCATGGCTCCCACCTCCCCCTTCAATTCAACACCCGATGAGTTATCCGTCAAGGGGCCGCCCCTTGTCATCGCGATAGTTGCCGATATATCGTCAATGCATCGCGATGGATTGACGATGAGAAGGTGGGCACGATGTTCCACGGCATGCACCACGCGTGGCACCACGGCGGACGCGGCCGCTTCCCCGGCGGCGAGGAGTACCGGGAACGGCGCGGCGGCTGGGGAGGCCACGGACCCGCGTTCGGCGCGGGCTTCGGCCACGGGTTCGGCCACGGTCCCGGTGCGGGCCGTCCCGGCCGCGGCGGCGGCCGGCGCACCAGGCGCGGCAACGTCCGGGCCGCCCTGCTCGCCCTGCTGGCCGAGCGGCCCATGCACGGCTACGAGATGATCCAGGAGCTCGCCGACCGCACCGACGGCGTCTGGCGGCCCAGCCCCGGCTCGGTGTACCCGACGCTGCAGATGCTGGAGGACGAGGGCAAGGTCAGCAGCAGGCAGGACGGCGGCAAGCGCCTGTTCAGCCTGACCGACGCCGGGCGCGAGGAGGTCGAGGCGCAGGACGCGCCGCCCTGGGACGAGGTCGCCGAGACCGTCGGGGAGCACGAACTGCGCGGCCGCGAGGCGCTCGCGCAGCTGATGAGCGCGCTGCACCAGGTCGCGACCGTCGGCAGCCCGTCCCAGCGGGAACGCGCGCTGGAGGTCGTCAACGACGCCCGGCGCCGCATCTACGGCATCCTCGCCGACGACCCCGAAGCCGAATGAGCCACGGCCGGCGCCGTCCCCGTCGGCGCCGACGGCGGCCTGCCGTCCGCCGCGCGCCGGTCAGCGCGGGAAGGGCACCTCACGGGCCGGCTGGTCCGCCATGTAGAGCTGCTTCCAGATGAACAGGCGCAGGTCGCCGCGGCCCTGCGCGGGACGGTCGAGGGGGACCTCCACCGTCGCGCGCACCAGGTAGGCGGAACCGGGCGGCAGGTAGCGGTCGCCGCCCTCCCCGTCGATCAGCGGACCGCCCTTGAGCCTGCGGACGACCTCGCTCCGCGTGGGCGGGGTGCACATGTCTTCGGGGACGCCCGCCTGCCACACGCAGCGGCCGCGGTCCTCGGCGGAGACGAGGTCCCGCTTGACGAACACGTCGCCGGGGAAGTCGAGCAGCACCCGCTCGTCGGTGGGGTTGCTGAGGATGTAGTCGATGTAGGCGTAGGTGCCCCGCGCGGACCGCGACGCCTGCTGGGGGGCGGCGGTGCCGTCCGCCGTTCCCGCGGTCACCGTCTGGAGCCGGTAGCGGGACCCGTCCGCCGTGCCGACCTCGACGGGCGCGCCGGCGCGGGGCAGCGCGGCGGCGGGCGCGTCGAGGTCGGCACGGCCGCCCGCCCCGGACCCGCCCGTCTCTCCGCCGCCGAGCCTGTCCCGCAGGTCGGGCGCGAGCAGCACCCCGGCGGCGATCAGCCCGGCGGCGACGGTCAGGGTGCACGCGGCCAGGACGCCCGCGCGGCGGCGCCCGCGTCGCGCGCGCCGGTCGTCGCGTGTGCGGCGCGTCCCGAGCCGCACCTGGATGCCGCTGGTCTCGCGGACGCCGAGCGGCCCCGTGCTCGTCGCGGACGGCGAGACGGGACGGCCGGGCATGCCCGCCGGGCCGGGCGCGCCCGGAGCGCCCGGCCGGCGATGGTCGTCGGGACGTCGCGGGATTCCCTGGTCGGTGTCCACGTGAACACTCCCGTCTCTCGGCCCCCGTGCCACGGCGGCGTCCCGCCGTGTCCCTGCACAGTCTGACGCAGGCGCGCGATGCCTCCGTTCCCCCTTGGGGACCGCAAGGTACGCCATACGGCGCCCGTTCGCTTGTCAGCCGGTGACGAAGAACACGCCGCGCGGGCCACCGAGACGGCGGAAATCCGGGCTAGCGCCCCTCCAGGGAGTCGGCGAGCGCGTCCATGAAGCGCACCACGCCCTCGGGGCCGTCCACCACCAGGTCGGCCCGTTCGGCGAGCGCGGTCACCTCGGCCGAGCCGCTGCACACCTTCACGCCGGGGACGCCCTCGGCGCGCAGCGCGTCGATCGCGTCGTAGGCGGCCAGGTCGCCCAGGTCGTCGCCGGCGAACAGCACCGCCGACGGGAACGGGCCGGCGCCGGACCGCGCCGCGCGCGCCTCGTCCACGAAACGGCGCAGCGCCATGCCCTTGTCCATGCCGGGCGGGCGCAGTTCCAGGACGAACCGGCCCGGCTCCACGGTCAGGCCGGTGCGTTCGGCCAGCGCCTCCAGGATGCCGCGCAGCCGGTCCAGGGCCACCTGCGGCTCGGGGCACCGGCGGGTGTGCACCGCGAGGGCCCGCCCCTTGTCCTCGATGTAGGTCGCCTCCGGCGCGTTCGCGGCCTTGATCACCTCGGGCAGCTTGGCGCGCGCCTCGGCGACGCCGGGCGGCGGCTCGGGCGCGGTCAGCGCGCCGGACTCCCAGCGCTCCAGCCCGTACTGGCCGAGCACCACCAGGCCGTCCACGCCGTCCAGGCCGCCGTACTCCACGGCCACGGCCGCGGGACGGCCGGTGACGATCAGCAGCGCGCCCACCCGGGGGGCGAGGCGGGCCAGCGCCGCGGCCGCCCGCGGGTGGGCCCGCGCCGCGGCCGGGTCGTCGACGATGGGCGCGAGCGTGCCGTCGAAGTCGAACCCAAGCACCGCGCCGCCCGGGTCCTCGCGGATCGCGTTCAGGCCGTCCGTGCCGGCGGCCGTGGTCGCAGCGAAGAGGTTCACCCGACCAGTGTCGGGCGCCTCAGGGTCGCATGCCCAACCGGCGCGCGGCGCGCTGCCGCTGCCGCTGGGCGCGGAGCCGGCGCAGGCGCTTGACGAGCATCGGATCGTGCTCCAGCGCCTCGGGGCGGTCGATCAGGATGTTGAGGAGCTGGTAGTAGCGCGTCGCCGACATGTCGAACTCCTCGCGGATCGCCTGCTCCTTCGCGCCGGCGTACTTCCACCACTGCCGTTCGAAGGCGAGGATCCGGCGGTCGCGCTCGGACAGGTTGCCGGCCGGGAAGGCGAGCTCGTCCTCCTGGCCGTCGGTCACCGGGTGCAGGGCTGGGCCGTCGTTCATGCTGCCGTCCTGTCGAGGGCCGTCCGGGGGCCGCAAGCGGGGGGTCGCCGACCGGGGTCGACGTCTCGCGCATGACGTCCCCTCTGTGGTCGCTGATCCCGGGTCGTCCGGGTTCGACCGGTGTCATGCTACGCGTCCGCGCCGACATCGGCCGGAAGTTCCGCCGGAACGGCACGGCACTCGCCCCGATGACGCGCGTCCAAGCGATTCCGCCGTCACGGACGGCTACCAGTGCACCACAATCAGGCTCGCGAAGGGCTCGTCTCGACGCGATTCTCGGCGATGTCGCTCGTCGCCTCCCGCTTTCTCCCCTTTTCGCCAGTGGTGGGACGCCGTGCAGCGGGCATGGCACGAGCACGCGACGATTCGCGTCGTGCGCGAGGGATGCGCGAGAAGCGCGACACCGGCCGAACGCATGCACTTTGCATGCGTTAGCGTGTGTACGCTGCAATCGCATTCACGGACGGAAACGACGATGGAAACGACACGGTGAACGGGAGGCCCGCGGCGATGGCGACGGAGCACGCGTCCGGAGACTCGTTCGAGGACTCCGCCGAGCGTGCCGACCGCGTCCTGTCGGAGATCGGCCTGGCGCTGTTCCACCTGCGCCGGGTGTGGATCAAGCCCGATCTGATGAAGAAGATCCGGGCGCAGACCTCCGGCGGCCCGGGCGGGCGCCCGCTCCAGCTGTCCAACCTGATGGTGGTGCACGCGGTCGCCGAGCTCAGCGCCGCCGCGGAGAACGCCGGCGGCCCCGGCGGCGAGGTCACCGTCGGCGCCGTCGCCGAACGCCTGGAGATCGACCCGTCCACCGCCAGCCGGCTGGTCGGCCACGCCATCGACGCGGGCCTGGTCTCCCGCCGCCCCTCGCCGGTGGACGCCCGCCGCGCCAACCTGGGCCTGACCGAGGCGGGCCGGCGCGTCCGGCAGGTGGCCGAACGCTCCCGCCGCGCCTACCTGGCCGGCCTGATGGCCGACTGGACGCCCGAGGAGCGCGCGCAGTTCGCCCGGCTCCTCACCCGCTTCGCCGACGCCGCCGTCCGCACGCCCATGGAGCTGGAGGGCATCGAGAAGATCTTCCGGGAGGCGGGCGCCGAGTGACCGCCGGCCTCCCCGGCGCGGTCTCCCGGACGCGCGGGGCCGCGCCGGGCGCGGCGCTCAACTGCTGCGCAGGACCGACACGCGGCTGAGGTACTCGTCCTCGTCGATCTCGCCGCGGGCGAAGCGTTCGGCCAGCGTGGCGTGCGCGCGGGCCAGCGGGTCCGCCTGGGCGGCGGACGCGGCGATGCGGCGGCGGATCAGGACGAAGGCCGCCGCGGCCACGGCCGCCCAGAACAGCCCGAAGGCGATCGGGAACACCGGCCACCAGGCGGGGGCGTCGTGCCAGCCGCCGTCGTGCCAACCGCCCGGGTGCGCGCTCAGCGCCGTGACAAGTGCCGTCATCGTCATCGACCTCCTGTCGCTCTCGTACGGGTCGATGCTCGGCGACGGGTTCGGGACGTGTCGTCCTACGGCCGGAGGCTCTGCCGCTACTCCGCGCGGAGTAGCGCGGGCCTCACCACCACGGCGGCCGGTAGTCGTCCTCGTCGTTCGGCCGCCGCCGGTGCGAGAAGCCTCCCGGAGGGTCGTCGTCCGAGGCGGGCGGCGGGAAGGCGCCGGGCGGCGGGCTCGTGTCGTCCAGGTCGGGCGGGGGCGCGGACGGGAAGGCGACGGCGGGCAGTTCGTCGGTCGTGTTGTCCGGACGGGCCTCGGGCGCGTCGTCCCGCGGCGGTGCGGAGGGGCCGTCCGCGGGCGAGGGGGCGTCCCCCAGCACGCTGCGGCGGAACCTCTCCCACTCCTCGTCGTCGATGACCGGCTCGTCGTCCGAGAGGGGAGGCTCCTCGGGAGCATCGGCGGTCTCGGTCGCGCCGCGCGAGCCGTTCAGGCCGTTGATCCGGTGTCCCTCGGGAGGCTCGGCGCGCGTCGCCCCGGAGCCGTTCGCCCCGCTGGCTCCGTCGACCCCGTCGAGCCCGTTGAACCCGACCCCGTCGAGCCCGTTGAACCCGTTCAGCGTGATGCCCGCGCCGCCGCCGTACTGGTCGCCGAGGAACTCCTCCGGGACGAACGGACGCAGCCGCCACCCGTGCTCCGGCTCGGGGTCGGGATGGGGGTCGGCTTCCGGGACGGGCGTGTGGAGCGGCCCGCCGTCCAGGCCGCCCGGCCGCTGCGCCGGGTCGGGTGCATGCGACGGCCCCGGCTGCTCAGACTGCCCGGCGTGCCGCTCGGACGGCGGTGGGGGCCAGGCCGGGTGCGCCGTGTGCGGCTGCCCGCCCGGGAAGACCTCGGTGCTCTGCCACAAGGGGGCGTTCACGGGAGCGACCGCGATGCCGGCCGGGTCGTCCGCCGGCATCGCGCCGACGCGCCGGGGCGGATACTCCGGCCGCATCACCTCGTACGGGGAGTCGCCCTCGACCTCGTCCTCCTCCGGGCGCCTGCGCTGCACCCACCCCAGCACCACCCCGATGGCGATGAGGACGCCGCCGCCCACCAGGACGGCGGGCAGCATCAGGCTCGACCGCTCGTCCGGGACGTCGTCGGCCTGCACCGGCTCAGGGGACGGGGTGGGCGTCGCGTCCTGCCCCTGGGACGCTCGGTTGATCCTGGCGGCGACGGCCATGGCGCGGACCGCGTCCAGCGTGGTCGAGCACGTGGTCACGCCGGGGGGCCGGCTGCGCGGCACCGATCCCTGGACGAGCGCCTGCCGCACCTCCTGCGGCGTCAGCCGCGGGTAGCGGGCGCGGATCAGGGCGGCCACCCCGGCGACGATGGCCGAGGACGGGCTGGTGCCGGTGCCGACCACGTAGCCGCCGCTGGCGTCCGCGCTGACGATGTCGACGCCGGGGGCGCACACGGCCACGTAGGAGTGCCGGTTGCTGTCCGGCCACACCTGCATGCGCCGGTCGACCGCGCCGACGGCGATGACCCCCGGGTAGGCCGCGGGGAAGTTCTTGCGGTTGGCGCCCGCCCCGTCGTTGCCCGCGGACGCGATCAGCACCACGCCCTTGGCGAGCGCGTACCGGATCGCGTCCTCTTCGGTGGAGCTGCCGTCGTAGAACAGCTTCCCGCCGCCCAGGGACATGTTGATGACGTCGGCGCCGTGGTCCACGGCGTACCGGATGCCCTGCGCCACCGCGTCCCGGTTGCGGACGCCGATCTGCCCGCCGCTGCGCCGCAGCGGGTCGTCGTTCTCCCACGTCACCCGGATCGACAGGATGCGGGCGTGCGGCGCCACGCCCATCACGCCCTGCGCGCCGCCCGGGCCGTGGCCGTGCCCGGCGATGATGCTCGCCATCGACGTGCCGTGCAGGCCCCAGTAGCGGCTTCCGGGGCGCCGCAGCCCGCCGGTCAGATCGGGCCCGGCGGTGACCTTGCCGACCAGGTCGGGATGCCGTTGGTCGACCCCGGTGTCCAGGACCGCGACGGTCACGCCGCCACCCTTGGACGTCCGCCACACGCGCGGCACGCGCAGCGCGGTCAGATGCCATTGCCGGGCGCGGATCTGGTCGGTGCGCGCCGCCGCGGCCGCTCCGGCGGGCCGCAGGGGGACGGCGAAGACGGCGGCGAAGGCCACCGCCGACAGCGCCGCACCGAAGCGCACGGGCAGGCGCCGATCGGCGTGGGACACGCCACCGCACCTCCTCCCGGCAGTCGGTCCGGGGGTGCGCGCCCCGAACCCCGGTGCTTCCCTGAAGCCCCGACTCCGCCTCGTCGCGGAAGGCGGCAGTGGTCCGTGCATGCTCGCCGGCGGGGCGTCCGAGCACGGACCATTGCGCGTCACGGCGCCCTCCGAACGCGTGTCATTCTGCCATGGGGACACGGCTCGGCTCGGGCACTCGGCACATTGGGGCACGCTCTTGGACAGCGCGCCTCATGACCGCCCTCGGGCGGACGGTTCTAGCGGCAGGCCCCGTAGGGGCGGTCGCAATTGATCAGCCGCCCGCCGAGCTCCTGGGACGCCTCGCGCATGAGCGCGCCCGGCCCGGTGACGAGCCAGTTGGGGCCTTGCAGGATCGCGAACGGCCCCTGTTCGCCCAGCGCGCTCTGGGCCACGCCGGTGCGCCAGGTGCTCAGCGCCGCGTCCATGGTCAGCCCCGGAGTCAGCACGGTGCCCGCGACGTAGCGGCCCTCGTGCCTGCACTCCACGCGCGTGGCGTCGGCCTCGCACCCGTCCGCGCCGTGGTCGCGCAGAACCGCCGCGATCTTGTTGACGTCCCGGTAGGCGACGGCCTTCGGCGCCTCGGAGGCGTTGCCGTTCAGCACGAAGGCGGCGGTCGCCACCAGGGTGCCGCCGACGGCGCCCGCCACAACGAACAGGGGTTTGGCTCTCATGGCGACCAGCATGCCCTACTCGCGAGTAACAAAAGGCGCCGAACGGTGTTAACCCGGCCACGTCCCCTGGTGAGGCGGTTGAGAGGATCGTCACGTCGGCACCCGGCCGACGCGATGAGCAGCGCATCCTCCGCCCGCGGCGGGCGAGGCCGCCCCGCGGTTCGCCGACTGTCGGCCGCGCCGACCGACTCGCACAGGCAGACCGAAACAAGCGCCGAGCCCGAGCCGTCGCACAACGCGCTCGCCCCGGCCCCGTCGAGTCGCGGTGCGCCGCTCCCCAACCGGTGGCGCCGCGCATCCGTCACCGCCGGGTCGGCGCACATGCCTCAAACTCCGCAACGCATGCTCGAGAACGCCGCCGAGAGGATCGCCACGCGCGCGATATCCGGACGCACACCACCGGCGGCGTCGACTACGATGCGGGACGAACCTGCCGGTGTAGCTCAATTGGCAGAGCACTTGTCTTGTAAACAAGCGGCTAGGGGTTCAAGTCCCCTCACCGGCTCGCACGTCAGGGCCCTGTCCCGGGATCGGGACAGGGCCCTGCGCGGTCCAGAGGCGGGGCTGATGCGGCCGAGATGCGGCCGCGCCGTCAGGAGCCGGCCCGCCGCTCGCCGCGTCGGCCGCTCATCAGCGGGGGTCAGGACGCGCCGCGGCGGCGGGCGACCTCGTACAGGGCGATGCCCGCGGCGACGCCGGCGTTCAGGGACTCGACGCCGCCCGGCATCGGGATGGTCGCGAGCATGTCGCACGTCTCGGCGACCAGCCGGCCCAGGCCCTTGCCCTCCGACCCGACGACCAGTACGAACGGGCCCTCGGCGATCTCCAGGTCGGCGACGGTGACGGCGCCGCGGGCGTCCAGGCCCGCCACGAAGCAGCCCGCCTGCTGGTAGGCCTTCAGCTGCCGGGCCAGGTTGGTGGCGCGGGCGACCGGGAGCTTCGCCAGCGTCCCGGCCGACGCCTTCCAGGCGCCCGCCGTCACCCCGGCGGCGCGGCGCTCGGGCACCACCACCCCGGAGGCGCCGAACGCCGCGGCCGACCGCACGATCGCGCCGAGGTTGCGCGGGTCGGTGACGCCGTCCACCGCGACGATCAGCGGGACGTCCGCCTTCAGCAGGTCGTCGGGGTGGGCGTACCGGTACGGCCGCACCTGCAGGGCGATGCCCTGGTGGACGGCGCCGTCGGTGAGGCGGTCCAGCTCGGGCTTGGCGGTCTCCAGCAGCGGGATGCCGCGGTCGGCGGCCAGCTGGATCGACTCGCGGACGCGGTCGTCGCCGCTGGACATCACGTACAGGGCGCTGCCCGGCACGCCCGCGCGCAGCGCCTCCAGCACGGGGTTGCGGCCGGTGACGAGCTCGGGCACTTCGCCGTCCGCGCGGCGGGCGCCCGCGGGGCGGCCCTTGGCGGCCGCCTCGGCGGCGCGCCGCGCCTCGGCCAGCTTCGCCCGTCCTCCCGGCCCCAGGGTGGGGGTGCCGGTGCGGCGGGCGTTCTTGGCCGCCCGGGCCAGCTGCCGCTTGGCGTGCCAGTGCCGGTCTTCGGCCTTGGGGGTGGGCCCTTTGCCCTTGCGCTTGGCCATGGCTGCTTCCGTACGTCCTTCTGCAGTGTCGCTCGCGCCAGGGCGGCGCGGCGGCGAACGCCCTGAACACGCGATCTTATGCCGCGGACCGACGTGCCTCGGCGCCCGAGAGGCGGGCACGTCGCGCCGCGGGAGGTGGACGCGCCGCGCGCGGGAGCGCCTCGATCCCGTCGCGCGGCGGCGGCCGGGTTCAGTTCCGCTTGAGCTCCCAGCGGGGGCCGTGCGGGGTGTCCTCGACGACGATCCCGGCCTTGGCGAGCTGGTCGCGGATGGCGTCGGCCGAGGCGTAGTCCTTGCGGGAACGGGCCGCCTGGCGCTGCTCCAGCGCGACGGCGACCAGGGCCTCCACCACGGGCAGCAGGTCCTCTTCGCCCGCGCGGGCCCACTGCCGCGACAGCGGGTCCAGCCCCAGGACGTCCATCATGGCCCGCACCGAGGCCAGGTGACGGCGCGCGGCGTCGTGGTCGCCGGACGCCAGGGCGCTGTTGCCCTCCCGCACCGTCTCGTGCACGACGGCGAGCGCCTGCGGAACGCCCAGGTCGTCGTCCATCGCGGCGGTGAACGCCTCGGGCAGCTCCGCCGCGGCCTGGTCCGTGCCGACGACCTCGGCGGCGCGGGTCACGAAGCCCTCGACGCGCTGGTAGGCGGACACGGCCTCGGCCAGCGCCGCGTCCGTGTAGTCCATGAGGGAGCGGTAGTGCGCCGACGCCAGGTAGTAGCGGATCTCCGCGGGGCGGGCCTTGCCGAGCAGGTCGTCGAGCAGGACGACGTTGCCGACCGTCTTGCTCATCTTCTCGCCGTCGACGGTGAGCAGCCCGTTGTGCAGCCAGTAGCGGGCGAACCCGTCCCCGGCCGCCTGCGACTGGGCGACCTCGTTCTCGTGGTGCGGGAAGATCAGGTCGACGCCGCCGCCGTGGATGTCGAACGTGGGCCCGAGGTACTTGGTGGCCATGGCCGAGCACTCCAGGTGCCAGCCGGGGCGCCCCTCGCCCCACGGCGTCTCCCAGGAGGGCTCGCCCGGTTTGGCGCTCTTCCACAGGGCGAAGTCGCGCGGGTCGCGCTTGAGCTCCTCGTTCGGCGTGTCCCCGGCCGGGCGCATGTTGTCCAGGCGCTGGTTGGACAGCGCCCCGTACCGGTCGGCCCAGGACTTCACGTCGAAGTAGACGTCCCCGCCGACGGCGTAGGCGTGGCCCGCCTCGATCAGCCGCCGGATCAGCACGATCATCTCCGGGACGTGCCCGGTGGCGCGCGGCTCGACCGTGGGCGGCAGGCACCCGAGCAGGTCGTAGCCCTTGGTGAACACCCGCTGGTTGGCCTCGGCCACGGCGTACCACGGGCGGCCCTCGCTCTGCGCCACTGCGATGATCTTGTCGTCCACGTCGGTGACGTTGCGGACGAAGGTCACCTCGTAGCCGGAGCGGCGCAGCCAGCGCAGCAGCACGTCGTAGATGACGCCCGAGCGCAGGTGGCCGATGTGCGGGGCGGCCTGCGGCGTGGCACCACACACGTACATCCCCACGCGGCCCTCTTCCAGAGGCTCGAACGTGCGGACGCTACGGGTTCCGGTGTCGTACAGGCGCAGACTCACGTGCCCAGGTTATTGGATCCCAAGTGCGATCGTGCGGCCCTTCGCGTCCGCGCGGGTCCCTCGGGCCGCGGACGGCGTCCGCCGGGACCGCTCCGCGCCCGCCTCCGAGGGGCCGCGGCGCGGCGCTCCGGGCCGCTCGCGACCGCTACTTCAGGAGCTGGCGGGCCATGACCATGCGCTGGATCTGGTTCGTCCCCTCGTAGATCTGGGTGATCTTGGCGTCGCGCATCATGCGCTCCACCGGGAACTCGCGCGTGTACCCGTACCCGCCGAGCAGCTGGACGGCGTCGGTGGTGATGTCCATCGCCACGTCCGAGGCCAGGCACTTGCACGCCGACGACACGAAGGTCAGGTCCGGCACCGACTCGCCGTTCATGGCCCGCTCGGACTTGATCGCCGCGTGGTAGGTCAGCTGCCGCGCGCCCTCCAGCCGCATCGCCATGTCGGCCAGCATGAACTGCACGCCCTGGAACTCGGCGATCGCCTTGCCGAACTGCTTGCGCTCCTTGACGTACCCCAGCGCGAAGTCCAGCGCGCCCTGCGCGATGCCGATCGCCTGCGCGGCGATCGTGATGCGGGTGTGGTCCAGGGTGGTCAGGGCGGTCTTGAACCCGGTGCCCTCGGCCCCGATGATGCGGTCGGCCGGGATCCGCACGTTGTCCAGGATCACCTGCCGGGTCGGCGACCCCTTGATCCCGAGCTTGCGCTCCTTGGCCCCGAACGACACGCCCTCGTCGTCCTTCTCGACGACGAACGCCGAGATCCCCCGCGCCCCCGCGGACGGGTCGGTCACGGCCATGACCGTGTAGTACTGCGAGACGCCCGCGTTGGTGATCCACATCTTGGTGCCGTTGAGCACCCAGTGGTCCCCGTCCCGCACGGCCCGGGTCTTCATCGAGGCGGCGTCCGAACCGGCCTCGGGCTCGGACAGCGCGTAGGAGAACATGGCCTCGCCCCGCGCGACGGGGGTCAGGTACTTTTTCTTCAGCTCCTCGGAGCCGGCCAGCAGCACCGGCACCGTGCCGAGCTTGTTGACCGCCGGGATCAGCGAGGAGGACGCGCACACCCGGGCGACCTCCTCGATCACGATCACGGTGGCCAGCGCGTCGGCCCCGGCGCCCCCGTACGCCTCGGGGATGTGCACCGCGTGCAGGTCGTTCTGCACCAGCGCGTCCAGAGCCTCCTGCGGGAATCGGGACTCCTCGTCCACTTGCGCCGCATACGGCGCGATCTTGGCCTCGGCCAGCTCGCGCACCGTGGCACGCAGCATCTCGTGCTCGTCCGACGGGGCATACGTGGGAATGTCGGGACTCATACCGCAGATGCTACCGGCCGGTACACTGCGCCGACCGGTCGCGGGGTACCCGTCGGCCGCGGGCACGACCACGGGCACGACCGCAGGCACGAGACCACGAGAAGGCCGGGGGAGGTTTCCGACGGGCCGGGGGCGAGGTCCCGGCGGGGACCGCGACTGATCGAGAGGAGTTGTCTTGGCGCACCGCCTGACGGTGATCGGAACCGGCTACCTCGGCGCGACCCACGCCGCCTGCATGGCGGACCTGGGCTTCGAGGTGGTCGGCCTGGACACCGACGCCGCGAAAGTCGACCGGCTCGCCGCGGGCGACCTGCCCTTCTACGAGCCCGGCCTGGAGCCGATCCTGCGCCGCAACCTGGCCGCGGGACGACTGCGCTTCACCACCTCCTACGACGAGGCGGCCGAATTCGGCGACGTGCACTTCGTGTGCGTGGGCACCCCCCAGAAGCGGGGCGAGTACGCCGCGGACCTGACCTACGTGGACGCGGTGATCGAGGAGCTGGCGCCGCGGCTGCACCGCCCCTGCCTGGTCGTCGGCAAGTCCACCGTCCCGGTCGGCACCGCCGCCCGGCTGGCCGCGCGGCTGGCCGAGCTGGCGCCCGCCGGCGGCGACGCCGTGCTGGCCTGGAACCCCGAGTTCCTGCGCGAGGGCTACGCCGTCGAGGACACCCTGCACCCGGACCGGATCGTCGCCGGGGTGCCGGACGACCAGGGCGCCGCCGAGCGGGCCGAGAAGGTGCTGCGCGAGATCTACTCGTCCATGATCGGCGAGGGCGTCCCGTTCATCGTCGCCGACTACGCCACCGCGGAGCTGGTCAAGGTCGCCGCCAACGCGTTCCTGGCCACCAAGATCTCCTTCATCAACGCGATGGCCGAGGTGTGCGAGGCCGCGCACGCCGACGTGACCAAGCTGTCGCTCGCGCTGTCGTACGACGACCGCATCGGCGGCAAGTTCCTCGGCCCGGGCCTCGGCTTCGGCGGCGGCTGCCTGCCCAAGGACATCCGCGCGTTCATGGCCCGCGCCGGGGAGCTGGGCGTCGACCAGGCCCTGACGTTCCTGCGCGAGGTCGACGAGATCAACATCCGACGCCGCATCCGCATGGTCGACCTGGCCCGCGAGCTGCTCGGCGGCTCGTTCGCCGGACGCACCGTGGGCGTGCTCGGCGCGGCGTTCAAGCCCAACTCCGACGACGTGCGCGACTCCCCCGCCCTCGACGTGGCGTCCACCATCCACGCCCAGGGCGGCGCCGTCACCGTCTACGACCCGCAGGCCATGGACAACGCCCGCCGCGCCCATCCCGAGCTGACGTACGGCGCCTCCGTCCAGGACGCCGCCCGCGGCGCCCACGTCGTCCTGCTGCTGACCGAGTGGCGGCAGTTCCGCGACCTCGACCCGGCGGACCTGGCCGGCGTCGTCGCCGAGCGCAACATCGTCGACGGCCGCAACGCCCTGGACCCCGAGCTGTGGCGCGCCGCCGGCTGGACCTACCGGGCCCTCGGACGCCCCTGACCCCGGTGCGCCGCCGGCGGCGCGCTCCCTCGGGCGCGACCGCTCCCGCGGCCCGGGAAGCAAGTCCCTCGCGGCGGCGTTGTGCGTCGCATGGGATTCGCTGATGTCGACGTGATCCGGCGGCTGCTGCACGAGTCGAAGACGTGGGCCTTCGTGGGCCTGGGCGACAACCCGGAGCGGGAGGCGTACACGCAGGCGCGGCTGCTGCAGCAGCGCGGCAAGAGGATCATCCCGGTGCATCCGTCCGGGGCGACGGTGCTGGGCGAACGCGGGTACACCTCGCTGGCCGAGATCCCGGCGGAGGAGGGTCCGCTGGACGTGGTGGGCATCTACCGCCGGGCCGAGCACGCGGGCCAGGCGGTGGACGAGGCCATCGCGGTGGGCGCGCGGGCCGTGTGGCTGCCGCTGGACGTGGTGGACGAGGCGGCGGCGCGGCGCGCCCAGGAGGCCGGGCTGGACGTCGTCATGGACCGCTGCCCGGGCGTGGAGTGGGCCCTGCGCCGCTAGTTGTTCTGTCCTGACAGGTTGGTGACGCGGCTGGCGGGTGGGAGGCCGCCGAGTGCGGTGTGGCCGCGGTGATGGTTGTAGATGTGCAGCCAGGGG
>PVNI01000033.1 GCA_003001795.1 Actinomadura viridilutea
ACGACGGCGTGGGCCTTTGTGAGGGCGGTCGTCGCAGCGGTCTGCGCAACATGGCCGAACGCGCCGAGCGTCTGGGCGGCTCGTTCCAGGCGACGACTCGCCCGTCGGGCGGCACCGCCGTGGTATGGCGCGTACCCGTGGCCGGAGGGCTCATGACCCTCCAGCGCGCATAGCCGGAACCGGATGCTCCGGCGCCGGAAGGAGGCCGTGATGCTGGCATGGAGCGTGCAAGAGCCCGGACCGCTCGAGACCCGTCCGCTGCGGCGGGTCGAGCGGGACGTCCCCGAGCCCGGCGACGGCGACCTCGTGGTGCGGGTCCGGGCCTGCGGGGTGTGCCGGACGGACCTGCACGTCGCCGAGGGCGACCTGCCCGTCCACCTGCCGGGCGTCACTCCGGGGCATGAGATCGTCGGCGACGTCGTCGCGGCCGGGCCCGGCTGCCGCCACGGGCCCGGCGACCGGGTCGGCGTGGCGTGGCTGCGCGGCACCTGCGGCGCGTGCCGGTACTGCCGCCGCGGCGCCGAGAACCTGTGCCCGTCCTCGACCTACACCGGCTGGGACGCCCACGGCGGGTACGCCGAGTACACGATCGCCCGCGACGCCTACGTCTACGACGTGCCCGCCGGCCGGACCGACCTGGAGGTGGCGCCGCTGCTGTGCGCGGGCATCATCGGCTACCGGGCGCTGCGCCGCGCCGCGCTGCCGCCGGGCGGACGGCTGGGAGTGTGGGGCTTCGGCGGGTCCGCGCACCTGGCCGTCCAGGTCGCGATGGCCGAGGGCGCCACCGTGCACGTCTTCACCCGCGCGCCCGCGGCCCGCAGCCTGGCCAAGGAGCTGGGCGCCGCGTCCGCGGGCGACTCGTTCGACCCCGCGCCGGAACCGCTGGACTCGGCGATCGTGTTCGCCCCCGCCGGAGAGCTCGTCCCGGTCGCCCTGGAGCGGCTGGACCGCGGGGGGACCCTGGCGCTCGCCGGCATCCACCTGTCGGACGTGCCGGCGCTCGACTACCAGCGGCACCTGTTCCAGGAGCGGCAGGTCCGGTCGGTCACCGCCAACACCAGGGCGGACGGGGAGGAGTTCCTGCGGCTGGCGGCGCGCCTGCCGCTGCGCGTGGCGAGCGCGCCCTACGAGCTGTCCGACGCCGACCGGGCCCTGGCGGACCTGGCCGCCGACCGCGTCGAGGGCGCCGCCGTCCTGGTCGTGGGCTGACCGGCCCGGCGCGGCCGCGCCGCTCCTCCCGGCCTCCGACGGCGCCGCCGTCCCGCCGCGCTCAGACCCGGCGGTAGGACTCGGGGATGGTGTCGTCGTGCTTGTAGTACAGCAGCTCCTGGACGTCCACCACCCCTTCCGTGGCGGCGGCCAACCGCACCAGCACCGGGATCATGCTGCGCCGCTCGACTCGTCCGGTCAGCTGGACCACGCCCTCCTGGACGCGCACGGCCACCGAGGCGGGGTCCTGCCAGAGCCGGTTCACCAGGACCTCCTGGATGATCTCGTCGCGGATCTCGTCGTCGGAGCGCAGGAAGCCGCGCAGCAGGTCGGCCCTGGTGACGATGCCGGCCAGGCGGCCGTCGGCGTCCACGACCGGGGCCTGCTTGTACCGGTGCCGGGCCAGTGCCCGGGCGGCCTCGGCGATCGAGGCGTCCCGGGACACCGTGACGACGGGGCTGCTCATCAGCCCGCGGGCGTCCACGGCGCCGGCCTTGGCCTGCGCGCCGCGGCTCCGCAGCAGCCGCAGCAGCGTCCGGGGGCCCTCGGCGTCCTTGTACTCCTGTTTGCGCAGCAGATCGGCGTCGGTGACGATGCCCGTCACGCGGCCGTCCTCGCCGACCACCGGGACCGCGTGGATGCGATGCTCGGCCATCGCCTCCACGATCTCGATGAAGGGCGTGTCCTCGGCGACGGTGACGACCTCCTTGGTCATCACGTCCTCGACCTTGCTTCGTCGCATGGCGCCTCCTTGGTCGTCACGGGGCGGGGCCGTCGTCGGCCGGGTCGTGGCGGGGCGCCGGGATGCGCGTGAACTCCCCCGAGCGGTCGTGGCCCTGCTCTGCTGCTCGAACGGTCACCGTCTCGTCCGCGGACGCCCTCGTCGGGGACGTGCCCCCAGGACGCACCGCCACGCGCCGGAGGCGCCGCGCATGACGAAATGCTTGCCGCCCGCCCCGGGCGGCGCCGAGACCGCCGACCGCCTCGGGCGCGCGGGACCTTCGGCCCTTCGGATACCGCCTCACCAGGGGAAACCCTGGGGATATCGACGGTCACCGGAGGGGGCGCCATGAACGACATCACTGTGATCCACCGTGCCGACGAGGCGTTCGCCGTCCTGGTCCGCGGACACGTGATCTGCGTGGACCAGCCGTTCGGGCCGGGCGGCGTGGACGACGGTCCGACGCCGGTCGAGCTGTTCGTGGCGAGCCTGGCCGCCTGCGCCGCCCACCACGGGCGGCGCCATCTGCGGGACAGGGGGCTGCCCGCGGACGGCCTGGAGGTCAGGGCGCGCTTCATCATGCACGCCGGAGCGCGGCCGCGGGTGGCGCGCATCGACCTGGCCGTGCGCCCGCCGCTGGGCCTGCCGGAGGCGTCCGCGGCGGCGCTGCGGGAGGCCGTCGAGCGCTGCACGGTGCGCAACTCGCTCCTGGAGGTTCCGAGCATCACGGTGGGCGTCGAAAGCGCGCAGGGCCAACCCGCCTGAGACGGCGTCCGGCCGCCGGACCCGGGATCCGGGGCCCGCTCCCGCCCCCGGCCGGTCAGCCGGACGGGGCGGCGGCCGCCGCCGCGAACCGGCGGCTCAGTCCGGTGATCTGCAGCAGCTTGGCCAGCTGCGGGCGAGGGTTGACGATCGTGACGCGACCGCCGAGCGCCTCGGCGAGATCGCCGGCGGCCGTCAGCGCGTCCAGTCCCCGGCCGTCGCAGAAGTCGAGCCGCCCGGCGTCGACCACGACCCGCGGACGGTCGAGGTGCAGCGCGGCGAGCAGTCTGCGGCGGAAGAAGTCCGCGGTGGCGATGTCGAGCTCTCCCGCCACGCTCAGCAGCCTCGTCTCATCGGGGAGGAACGTGAGCGACGTCTCCAGCCAGGGCCGGTGCTCCACAGATGGGCGGTTCACTGCCGTCACCCTCTCCCCGTCGTTCGTCCGCACGGATGCGGCCGTCGCGTTATGTCTCCATGCTTCACGCCCCGCCCGGGGTCTCTTAGAGGCCAAAGGCCCCGCCGGTCCCGCCGTTGGTCAGCCGAGGGCGCGGCCGAGCGGCGACGGGACCGGCGGGGGAGGGGCCAGGCGGACGCGCACGTCGACGGCGGCCGCGCCGCGCGGCGTGACGATCACCGGGTTGAGGTCCAGCTCGGCGATCTCCGGGTTGTCGGCGACCAGCCGGGCGACCCGGGCGACCTGGTCCTCCAGGGCGGACACCGCCGCCGGCGGGCGGCCGCGGTAGCCGAACAGCAGCGGGGCGCAGCGCAGCGAACGGATCATCTCGGCGGCCTCGCCGTCGGCCAGCGGCGCCGCGCGGAACACCCGGTCGCCGAGCAGGTCGGCGGCGGTCCCGCCCATGCCGACCATGACCAGCGGGCCGAACCGGGGGTCCTCCACCGCGCCGATGATGATCTCGACGCCCTCGCCGGCCATGCGCTGGACGACGGCGCCGGTCATCGCCTCGCCGAGGGACGCGGCCATGGCGCGGTAGGCGTCCCGGACCTGCTCGGGCGTGCGCAGGTCGAGCCGGACGCCGCCGACGTCGCTCTTGTGCACCAGGGCCGGGCCGACCGCCTTGAGCGCGACCGGGTAGCCGGTCGCGGCGGCGGCCTCGACGGCGCTCTCCGGGCCGTCCACGCCGATCGTCTCGGCCACGGCGATGCCGTAGCCGCCCAGCAGCCGCCGCGCCGTCTCCGGGTCCAGCCAGCGGCCCTCCGGGGCGAGGCGCAGCTCCGCCTCGACGAGGCCCCGCACCTGCTCCGGCCGGACGCCGGGCGGCGCGGCCGCCGGGGGCG
Organism: Actinomadura viridilutea; assembly: GCA_003001795.1. Taxonomy (GTDB): domain Bacteria; phylum Actinomycetota; class Actinomycetes; order Streptosporangiales; family Streptosporangiaceae; genus Spirillospora; species Spirillospora viridilutea. The sequence goes on from PVNI01000033.1 coordinate 3,989, forward strand.
CGGGCCGCCGCCGCCACTCGGCCTGGTCCACCGCGTGGCGCAGCGCCGTGACCGCCTGCTCGGGGTAGGCGTAGGCGGGCACCTGGACGGACCCGTCGTCGATCAAGGAGTCCTCGCCGACGACGCAGGCCAGCACCGGCTTGTCGGCGTCTCGCGCCGCGGCGGCGATCGCCGCCTTGGAGGCCGCGGCGCCGGAGCCGAACGGCGGGGTGTAGACGGCGATGACCGCGTCGACGCCCGGGTCGCGCAGCACCGTCCGCAGCGCCTCGGCGAGCCGCTCGGCGCCGCCGTCGGCGGTCAGGTCCACCGGGTTGGCGACCGCCGCGGCCGGGCCGAGCGTCTCGCGCAGCGCGCGGCGGGTGGCCTCGGCCAGCTCGGGGACCTCCAGGCCGTGCGTCGCGCAGGCGTCGGCGGCCAGCACGCCGGGCCCGCCGGAGTTGCCGACGACGGCGACGCGCCGGCCGCGCGGCAGCGGCTGGTGCGCCAGCAGGCGGGCGGTGTCGAGCATGTCCCGCACGGTCTCCACGCGCACCACTCCGGCGCGGCGCAGGAGCGCGTCGACGGCGATGTCGGACGTGGCCGCGGCGGCGGTGTGCGACCGCACGGCGCGGCCCCCGGCGGCCGAGCGGCCGCTCTTGAGCACCACGATCGGCTTGCGGGCGCCGATCCGGCGCGCCAGGGCGGCGAACTTGCGCGGGTTGCCGAACGACTCCAGGTACATCGCGATGACCGACGTGGTGGGGTCGTCCTCCCAGTACTGCAGCAGGTCGTTGCCGCTGATGTCGGCCTTGTTGCCGACGGACACGAAGCTGGACACGCCCAGCCCGGTCGCGCCGGCCTGCTCGAGCAGCGCCACCCCGACCGCCCCGGACTGCGACATCACCGCCAGCCGTCCGCGCGCCGGCATGGCGGGCAGGAAACTGGCGTTCAGGTTCTCGGCGGTGTTCACGACGCCCAGGCAGTTGGGGCCCACCAGGCGCATGCCCGACTCGCGGCAGATCGCCAGCAGCTCGGCCTCCCGGCGGGCGCCCTCCTCGCCCGTCTCGGCGAACCCGGCGGACACCACGACCAGCGCCTGCACCCCCTGTTCGGCGCAGTGGCGCGCCACTTTGAGCACCGACGACGCGGGCGTCGCCACGACCGCCAGGCACACCCCGCCGGGGATCTCCGACACGGTGGGGTACGCGGGGACCCCGAGGATGGAGTCGGTGTGCGGGTTGACCGGGTAGACGGCGCCGCGGTATCCGCCGTCCAGCAGGTTGCGCAGGATGCGGTGGCCCACGGTCCGCGGGTCGCGGCCGGCTCCGATGACCGCCACCGACCACGGCCGCAGCACCCGGCCGAGCGACGCCGCGCCGGCGGTGCGCTCGCGCGCCTCGATCGCGGCGATGAGCTCGCCGGTGAACTCCAGCGGCACGCGGATCTCGTACTCGCGGCCGGCGAACCGCTGCCGCGTCTGGAATCCGGCCGTGGTGAGCAGCTCCAGCATCGCCCGGTTCTCCTGCAGCACCGTGGCGGTGAACTCGGTGATGCCCCGGGCGGACGCGTCGGCCGCCAGATGCTCCAGCAGCAGGGTGCCGAGGCCCCGCCCGTGCATCCGGTCGTCGACCAGGATCCCGATCTCCGCGGTGGCGCCGCCCTTGTCGGGGATCATCTCCGCGAGGCCCACCGCCTGCCCGCCCTGGAAGGCCACCAGGGCGTGCCCCGGCCAGTCGGCGCCGGTGACCCGGTCGATGTAGGCGTGCGGCGTGCGGGTGCCCGCGGTGAAGAACCGCAGGTAGGCCGACTGCTCGGACAGCCGGTCGACCAGGGCGTGCAGCGCCGTGCGGTCCGACCGCGCCAGCGGCCGGATGTGCACCATCGCGCCGTCGCGCAGCAGCGCGTGCTCACCGGCGTCGGTGATGGGAGCCGACATCATCTGCCTCCAGGGGGCGAAGGGCGGTCCGGACGCCCGGGACCGCGAGTCACTGCCGGCCCTACGACATCAGGGGCGAGGACGCGGCGGCAGGGGCGAAGGTCCCCGATGAGGCCGCGGATCAGCCTGTGTCCGCGGCCGCCTGAGTTCTCCGCGGTCCCGGGTCGGAATCGGTGCGGCGGTGGAATCGGCGCCGTGCGGCGGGCGCGGGTCAACCGGCGCAGCGGCGGTCGAGCCGCTCCCACGCCCGGTCCCACGACGCCGCGCGGCGGCGGTCGCACTCGCGCCGGGTCACCAGGTAGACGACGGTCAGCAGGGTCCCCAGGCCGACGACGACCCAGCAGGCGGTCAGCACCGACTGCGTGATCACCTGTCCTCGCCGCGGCGGCCGGGGGACGACGTTCCCTTTGGCGTCGACCCAGATGCGCCGTGTGCCGTCCTTGCCGGCGGACGGCCACGCGGGGATCTCCCCGGCGCGGGCGGTGCCGTCCGGGGCCCGCCAGCGCGCCCACACCGTGGGCGGCGAGTGGTCGCCGGAGGTGGCGGCCGTGTCCGCCGGACGCTGGGTGATCGTCGCGACGACCGGATACCGGCCGGCCTTCGCGGCGGCCTCGGCGCGCAGCCCCGCCCGGTAGGCGCGGTCCGCCGCCCAGGCCGCCAGCGGCACCGCGAGCGCGAGGAACACCGCGACGAGCGCCATGCCGACGGCGCGTTGCACACGGTCCACGGGACGGCGCAGCTCGCTGCGGCCGAATCCGAGCCTGCGGACGAACCAGCGCAGACGGACGCCCGCGCCCACCGGGCGTGATCGTCGCATGATTCCTCCCTCCGCTCTCCACCGACGCTAAGAGCGCGTGGGACGGGCCGGGAGAGCCTTTGTCCTCTGCCCTGACAGACCAAAGACCCTGGTCCTGTGGGGACCAACAGCCCTGTCGGCCCGCCGGAGCGCACGGGGCCGTCGCCGCCTCGCGCCGCCGTCGGGCCCCACCGGGGTCGCGCTGCCCGGACCGCGGGGTCGCATCATGGAGTCGTGTGCGACGGTCGGGTGATGGGCGTGGACGCGTGCAGGACGGGGTGGATCGGCGTCGTCCTGGACGACGACGGCCCGGCCGCCTGGCACGCGCCGGAGATCGGCGCCCTGGCCCGCGCGGCCGCCGGGCGGGCGCCGCTGGACGTCATCGCCGTCGACATCCCGATCGGCCTGGCGGACGCGGGGCCCCGTCAGGCCGACGTGCTGGCCCGCGAGGCGGCGGGGCGGCGGTGGCAGTCGGTCTTCCTGACCCCGGTCAGGTCCGCGTTGGAGGCCGGCGACCACGCCGCCGCGACCAGGAAGAGCCGGCGGATCACCGGCACCGGGGTGTCCGCCCAGGCCTACGCGCTGCGGAGCAGGATCCTCGAAGTGGACCGGTGGGTCCATCGGGCCGGGACGCGGGTCGTGGAGGTGCACCCCGAGGTCTGCTTCGCCGAGATGGCCGCGTCGTCCGGTGGGGCGCTGTCCGGTGAGGCGCTGCCGGCGGGCAAGAAGTCGTGGGCCGGCATGCGGCAGCGCGCCGCGCTCCTCGCCCGCCAGGGCATCGTGCTCGCCTCCGACTTCGGCCGCGCCGGAGCCCTGGCCGGGGCCGACGACGTGCTGGACGCCGCGGCCGCCGCGTGGACCGCCCGCCGCGTCGCCCGGGGAGAGGCCAGGTCGCTGCCCGACCCGCCCCAGGTCTTCTCCGACGGGCTGCCGTGTGCGATCTGGATCTGACGCCTCCCTGGATCTAAGGCCTTCCTGGATCTGAGGCCTTCCGTCGTCGGGACGGCGACGCTTCCGGCCGGAACGCAGGCGGCGGAGTCGGGCGCGCGCCCCGCGGCGACCGCCCGACACCGGCGATCAGTGGCAGTCCCAGTGGTCTCCGTGGGCGGCGTGGCGGTGCCCGTCGTGCAGGTAGTCGACATGGTCGTCGTGCGGGACGGCGACGTGGCCGCAGCCGAGCCCATGCTGGTGCCGGTGCTCCCCATGAGGCATGTGTCCGATCACCGTGCACTCGTCGACATGGTCTCCGTGGACGACGTGGAAGTGCCCGTCGTGCAGGAAGTCCACATGGTCGTCGTGCGGGACCGCCACATGCCCGCACCCCTCGCCGTGGACGTGCGGATGCCCGCCGTGCGTTCGATGCCCGGTCGCTGTCGTCATGGCCGACCTCCTCGGTGAGCAGGGATGGTCGCAGCGGTGGCCACCACTCGGCTCCCTACCCACCAGGAAGGCTGCGGCACGTGCCGGCGTCAGCGCGGCGGGCGGCTCGTCCTCATCGCCGTCCGGCGCCGGCGGCGCCGGGGGCCTCCACGAGGTCACCCGCCCTCGAGGAGAGGCCCGGGGATCAGCCCTGGGGGAACGCCGGTTGTCGGCCCCCGCCATTCCAGCAGCAGCACCGTGGCGTCGTCGTCCAACCGGCCGACGTGGTGGGCGAGGATGCTGCGGACGAGGCGGCGCAGCGTCTCCGGCACGGGCAGGCCGTCGGCGTTGCGGCGGATGATGAAGTCGACGAAGCGCTGCAGACCGAACTCCTGCCCGCCGCTGTCGCGGGCCTCGATGATCCCGTCGGTGTAGAGCAGCATCCGGTCGCCGGGTTCGAGCTGCTCCTTGCACACCTGGGCGCCGCCGCCGAGGCCCGTTCCCAGCGGGGCCGCCGGCGGGCACTTCAGGGTGGTGACCCAGCGTCCGTTGCGGATGACCACCGGCGGGGGATGGCCGTGGTTGGTCCAGGACAGCAGGCCGGTGCGCGTGTCCAGCTCGGCGATCAGCGCGGTGACGTAGCTGGTGGAGGCGAACTGCCGCTCCAGCTCCTTGTCGATCACCTCGCCGGTGCGGATGAGGTCGTCGCCGCGCAGGCGGCTGTTGCGGCACGTCGCCACGGCCAGGTTGGCGGTCAGCCCCGAGGTCGTGTCGTGCCCCATCGCGTCGAAGACGGCCAGGTGGACGACGTCGCCGGCCAGGCCGTAGTCGAAGGCGTCGCCCCCCAAATCGTAGGCCGGTTCCAGAACCGCGCCGATCACCACGCGGTCGTTGGCGAAGGTCCGCGGCGGCATCTGCCGCCACTGCAGTTCGGCGGAGACCGTCATGGGGTGCGAGCGCACCAGCCGCGCGTGGGTGTCGCTGAAGGGGCGCTTGCTGCTCATGATCAGCCCGATCAGGCTGGCGAGGCGCCACAGGCGGGGCGTCACGTCCCGCTCGTCGTCGACGGTGACCCTCAGCACGCCCGCCCGTTCGATGCCCTCGAGGATCGGCACCCACCACACGCCGCATCCGCCGTCTCCCGAGGCGGCGCGCACCACGGCCACGTTCTGGAAGGCGCGGCCGGCCACGGTGCCCTCGATGCGCATCTCCCGCGGGTCGTCCCCGGGATGCGGCGCCGCATGGTCCCGCCCCGTCAGCAGGCGCAGCACGTTCTGCTGCAGGTCGGTGATGTAGATCAGCACGTCGCGGTAGCCGGCGCGCGCGGCGAGCTCGCCGACCACGTCGGGGATCTGCTGCATGGACATGACGTGGCTGCTGTCCAGCAGGTCGACGAGCAGCCGCTCGTCGGGATTCGGCGCCATCGCTCTCAGTCCCTACCGACGGAGACGGCCGGGCCGTGCGATGGGCCGGGGCGGCGCGTCGGCGGGCCCCGTCCCCGGCGGTCGGCGCCCGGGGAGCGGCGCGGCATCCGGTGACGAGGGCGGCGGCCGTACCGGGGCCTGGACATCCGCCTCCTGTTGCACGCTTCGCAGCCTCTCATGCCCGGCAACCACGGCGCCATGCCGCCGCCGGCGGACGACCGGCCGATCACTTCGGGCGCGGGCGCGGGTCGGCCCCTCATCGGCAGGGGAGGGCGTCGACCCGGTCGGTCGGCATGCCCAGCGCCCGGAGCACGGCGCACAGCTCCTGGCGTTCGGCGGCGGTGAGCGGGGCGTCCCGCAGGTAGAGGGACATGACCAGGTGGTCGACCGCCTTGTCCCAGCGGCCCCCGGCCGCGGCGCCGGCGACGTGCCGCAGCGCCTCGGGGCCGAGCCGGTCATGGTAGCGGTGGGGGAGGCCGCGCAGGGTCTGCTCCAGCCGGCGCCGCCCGACCGCGGGGCCCGCGGCCGGCTCCAGCGGGTCCGAGGCCAGCTCCCTGGCCAGCGCCAGCGCCGGACCCGTGGTGGGACGGGGGGTGTCGCCGGACGGGGAGGAGTCGTCGTGGCCGGTCAGCCCGAGGAGCCGCAGGACTTCTTCCATCACGCCCATCGCTCTCCTCGCGTTCCTCCCGCTCACCGGTGGCGTGTGCACACGTTGTGGTGCTCCCCGCCCGGCACGGCGATGAAACACGAATCGTAATCGAATCGTTGCTCGTCGTTGCCTGATCCGGTCCGCCGATCTCGTTTCCCGTGGCGGTGCGCCGAGCGCGCGGCCGGGCCCGCGCCGCGCGCGGCCCCGGCCCGTCACGCCCGCTTCTCCGCGTGCCCTCCGAACTCGCTGCGCATCGCGGACAGGGCCGCGTCGGTGAAGTGGCCGAGCCCGCGGGACTCGAAGCGCTCCATGAGCGCCGAGGTGATGACCGGGGCGGGCACCCCCTCGTCGATCGCCGCGTCCACCGTCCAGCGCCCTTCGCCGGAGTCGGAGACGCGGCCCTCGAACGCCTCCAGCCCGGGGGACCGGGCGAGCGCGTCGGCGACCAGGTCCACCAGCCACGACTGGACCACCGAACCGCGCCGCCACACCTCGGCGACCTCGGCGACGTCGATCTCGTACTGGTAGGCCTCCGGGGTGCGCAGCGGCGCGGTCTCCGCGTCGGCGGCGTGGGCCCGCTTGCCGACGTCGGCGTGCCGGATGATCGACAGGCCCTCCGCGATGGCGCCCATCATCCCGTACTCCACCCCGTTGTGGACCATCTTCACGAAGTGGCCGGCGCCGCTGGGCCCGCAGTGCAGGTACCCCTCGGCCGCCGTGCCGTTCCGCGTCCTGCTCGGGGTGGGCTCGGCGCGGCCGCTGCCGGGCGCGATGGAGCGGAAGATCGGATCGAGCCGCGCCACGGCCGCGTCGTCGCCGCCGATCATGAGGCAGTAGCCGCGTTCCAGGCCCCAGACTCCGCCCGAGGTGCCGCAGTCCACGTAGTGGATCCCGGCCTCGGCCAGCCGCTTGGAGCGGGCGATGTCGTCCTGGTAGAAGGAGTTCCCGCCGTCGATCACGACGTCGTCGGGGTCGAGCAGCGGCACCAGGTCGTCCAGCGTCGGATCCACGACCGCGGCGGGCAGCATGAGCCAGACCGCGCGCGGCCGGTCGAGCTCGTCCACGAGGCGGTTCAGCGAGTTGGCGCCGGTCGCGCCCTCGCCGGCGAGCTTGCGCACCGCCGCCTGGTCGATGTCGTAGACCACGCAGCGGTGGCCGTCGCGCATCAACCGCCGGACGAGGTTGGCGCCCATCCTGCCGAGCCCCACCATGCCCAGCTGCATCGGCGTGTCGGTCGTCATCGGTCCCCCTTGAAGCGAGTGCCTGTCCGCGCCTCCTCCCGGCGCGGAGCTCGTCGTCCGTGACGGCGGGGCGCCCCCGCGGCCGCCGCCCGGCCGTCCGCCCGCGGGACGCGGATCGTGCCGGCGGACGGCGTGATCGGCTCACTCATGACCGGATCGGCGTCCCAGAGCCGGAGCGCCCGGCGGCGCGCCGGTGCCCGCCGCCTCACCCGCGCACCTGCGTGGGGATCCAGCCGTCGCCGGGGAGGCGGTCCGCGTCGGACGGCCCCCATCCGCCCCGCTCGTACGGCTCCGGGGCCGTCTTGGCGTCCAGGATGGGATCGACGACGCGCCACGCCTCCTCCACCGTGTCCTCGCGGGCGAAGTGGCGCGGGTCCCCGGCCAGCGCGTCGGTGATGATGCGTTCATAGGCGGTGTCCACGTGGTCCGGGCCCGCGGCGAAGTCGACCGACACCGGCGCCTTCCGGACGGCGCCGGACCCGTCCGCGGCCTTGGCGAGCAGGTCGAAGGTCACCCCGGCGTCGGGCTGCAGGCGGAACCGCACGACGTTGGGCGGCGGGCGGCCGGTCTCACCGGACAGGAACAGCATCCGGGGCGGCCGGCGGAGCCGGACGGCGATCTCGGTGGTGGTCGCCGCGAGGGCCTTGCCCGCCCTGATCAGGAACGGCACGTCGGCCCAGCGCCAGTTGTCGATCCACAGCCGCAGCGCCGCGTAGGTCTCGGTGGTCGACCCGGCCGCGACGCCGGGGGTGCCGAGATACCCGGCGTACTGGCCGCGCACGACGTCGGCGGGGTCGACCGGGCGGATCGCGCACATCAGCCGCCGCTTCTCGTCGCGTTCGGCCTCGGCGGAGTCGTCGGGCGGCGGATCCATGGCCACGTACGCCAGCACTTGCAGCAGGTGGTTCTGCACGACGTCGCGGACGGCGCCCACCGCGTCGTAGAACGCGCCGCGGTCGGCCACGTCGAACGCCTCCGCCATGGTGATCTCCACGGCGGCGACATGGTCGCGGTTCCACACCGGCTCCAGCAGGCCGTTGGCGAACCGGAAGATCAGCAGGTTCTGCACCGGTCCCTTGTCGAGGAAGTGGTCGACGCGCAGCAGTCGCTCCTCGGGGAAGTACCGGTGCAGTTCGCCGTTGAGCCGCCGGGCGGAGGCCAGGTCGTGCCCGAACGGCTTCTCGACCACCAGACGGCCCCGGGCGTTGAGCCCCGCCGCGCCCAGCCCCCGGGCGATCGGCGCGAACAGGGACGGCGGAACGGCCAGATAGTGGACCGCGAACACCCCGTCCCCGCCGGCCGCGTCGAGAGTGCGCGCGACCTCGGCGTAGACGTCCTCGCCGGTCACGTCGCCGGCGACCGGCGTCATCCTGGCGGTCAGCGAGGCGACCACGTCGTCGTCGGCCTTGCCGAAGGCGGCGGTGACGCTCTCGCGGACGCGGCGGCGCAGAAAGGAGGCGTCCACGTCGCCGCGGTCCACCCCGATGACCGGGACGTCGAGCGCCCCGCGGGCGGCGAGCCGGTACAGGGCAGGGATGATCTTCTTCTTGGCGAGGTCCCCGGCGACGCCGTACACCACCAGGGCCCGGCCTTGCGGCGCGTCCATCTCCCCTCGCTTCCCGGCCGCCGATGGGCGCGGCGGGCGTGATCCCCGCGCCGCGCTCACCGGCCTCCGTCGTGTCGGCGCCGTCCGGGCGTCGCGGGCCGCATCCGATCACGAGGCGGCGCGGACGACGCCGGGCTCCGCGGCCTCCGCCCGGCGCGGCGTCCACCCCGCATCACAGACATGTCACTCAGTCTCGCCGCCTCTCCGGCAAATGCGGGAAAAAGTGCGGATACGGCATTACCGATCAATTCCGGCGTGCTCCAACCGGGACGAGACCGACGGCGAAGAACGGCCGACGCGAATGGGCGCGGCACGGGCGAGACGAGCGCAGACGCTGATCGAAGCCGTCGGCGGCGATCCAACATTCCCTGACCGCCTCCTTCCGGTGCGTTGCCCTGCGCGAGTGAAGACTGTGCTTATGTCCGGTACGTCCCATGGCATGCGCGGCGGGACGGCCCGAAGCGGTCCGAGCCGTGCCGGATCCGCGATCCGATGAGCCCGTGGAGGCGACATGATCATCAGCCCGGCGTTTCCCGTCGAGCCGTGGACCGTCAGGGAACGCGGTCTGAACCTGGAGACGCTCGCGCAGACGGAGTCGGTGTTCGCGCTGTCGAACGGGCACATCGGCCTGCGCGGCAATCTGGACGAGGGCGAGCCGTGCGGCCTGCCCGGCACCTATCTCAACTCGGTGTTCGAGTACCGGCCGCTGCCGTACGCCGAGGCGGGCTACGGATATCCCGAATCCGGGCAGACGGTCGTCAACGTCACCAACGGCAAGCTGATCCGGCTCCTCGTCGACGACGAGCCGTTCGAGGTGCGCTACGGCACGCTGCACGAGCACGAGCGCGTCCTCGACCTGCGGGCGGGCACCCTGACCCGGCGCGCGCACTGGACCGCGCCCTCGGGATGCACGGTGCGCGTCACCTCCGAACGGCTCGTCTCCTTCACGCAGCGGGCCGTGGCCGCGATCCGCTACGAGGTCGAGGCCGTCGACGCCCCGGTCGGCATCGTCGCCCAATCGGAGCTCATCGCCAACGAGGCGCCGCCCGAGCTGAGCCGCGACCCGCGGGCGGCCGCCGTGCTGGAGTCCCCCCTGGTCGTGGAGGAGAACAGCGCCGCGCAGGACTGCGCCGTGATGATCCATCGGACCCGGGAGAGCGGTCTGCGCGTCGCGGCCGCCATGCGGCACGACGTGGACGGCCCGGACGGCACCGACCTCGAACTCGGCGGCTCGGGCGACGTCAGCCGCCTCACCGTGGTGACCCGGCTGCGGCCCGGGCGGCGCCTGCGCATCGTCAAGCTCCTGGCGTACGGCTGGTCGGCGTCGCGTTCGCGGCCCGCCATGCACGACCAGGTCATGGCGGCGCTGGCCGCCGCGCACGCGACCGGCTGGGACGGACTGGCCAGAGAGCAGCGCGCGTTCCTCGACCGGTTCTGGTCCGGGGCGGACGTCGAGATCGACGGGGATCCGCAGGTGCAGCAGGCGGTGCGGTTCGCGCTCTTCCACGTCCTGCAGGCCGGCGCCCGCACGGAGCGGCGGCCCATCCCGGCGAAGGGACTGACCGGCCCGGGCTACGACGGCCACATCTTCTGGGACACCGAGAGCTTCGTCCTGCCGGTGCTCACCTACACGCACCCGCGCGCGGCGGCGGACGCGCTGTCCTGGCGGCGGACCACCCTGCCGCAGGCCGAGGACCGCGCCGCGCGGCTGGGGCTGGACGGGGCCGCCTTCCCGTGGCGGACCATCCACGGGGAGGAGTGCTCGGGCTACTGGCCGGCCGGCACCGCCGCGTTCCACATCAACGCCGACATCGCGGTCGCGGTGGAGCGGTACGTGGACGCGACCGAGGACGTCGACTTCGAACGGGACGTCGGCCTGCCGCTGCTCGCGGGGACCGCCCGGCTGTGGCGCAGCCTCGGCCACCTCGACGCCCACGGCCGGTTCCGCATCGACGGCGTCACCGGGCCCGACGAATACAGCGCGCTCGCCGACAACAACGTCTACACGAACCTGATGGCGCAGCGGAATCTGCGCGCGGCGGCCGACGCGGCCGACCGCCATCCGGACCGGGCCCGGCGCCTCAGGGTGACCGGCGACGAGGTCGCCTCATGGCGCGAGGCCGCCGACGCCGTCGTCGTGCCCTATGACGACCGGCTCGGGGTCCACCCGCAGAGTGAGGGGTTCACCCGGCACGCGATGTTCGATTTCGACGCCACCGAGCCGGACCAGTATCCGCTGATGCTCCATTACCCCTATTTCCAGCTCTACCGGAAGCAGGTGGTCAAGCAGGCCGACCTGGTCCTGGCCCTGGTGGTCTGCGGCGACGCGTTCACCTTCGACCAGAAGGTCCGCGACTTCGCCTACTACGAGGCGCTGACCGTGCGCGACTCCTCGCTGTCCGCGGCCGTCCAATCCGTGGTCGCCGCCGAGATCGGCCGGCTCGACCTCGCCTACGCCTACCTCCGCGAGGCCGCTCTGATGGACCTGGACGACCTGGAGAAGAACACCCGGGACGGCGTGCACATCGCCTCGCTGGCGGGAGCCTGGATGGCGCTGGTCACCGGCCTCGGCGGAATGCGCGCCGCGGACGGCCGCCTGCGGTTCGATCCGCGCCTGCCCGACGGCATCACCCGGCTCGCCTTCCGGCTGTGCTATCGCGGCCGTCGGCTGCAGGTCGTCATCACCGGCGATTCCACGACCTACCGCCTCCTGGAAGGCGAGCCGCTGCCCGTGACCCACCACGGCGAGCAGTTCCTGGTCGGCGACCAGCCCACCACCCTGCCGACACCGACCGTCACGGCCCCGGACTGCCGGATCCGCCAACCCCGCGGCCGCGAACCCCGCAGGCGCTCATAACGGTGCCGTGCCGCGGACGGCAGCCCCGGAACACGCCGACGCCAGGTTCGGGATCGGAGACGCACGGCCTCGATGAACGGACGGTCGCCGCGTCCACGCCGTCCAGGGCCGGCGCCTCGGCGACCGCCGCGACGGCGGGCGGCCCCGCCGAAGCGAGCCCGTCCACCAGCCGAAGAACCGGGGCTGATGATCCCCGGCGAACATCGACGTCTTCTGGGGCTGCAGGGGACACGACACGCACCGGGCTCCCCGCAAAAGATGCGGGCAGGACGAGCACTGCCTGCGCACTCAGACGTCCAGGCCGTTCACCGAGGCGGAAACGCGCGGCGCAGAGGACTCGCCGACTTCATGACGCTCACCCTCCGGGCGGGCACACGAAGTCGATGACACCGGGCCGCCTCACCCGCAGTGAACGATCGCTGCCATCAACGCCCGGAAGCACGATCGGCGTCGCACGTCCATAAACCCGCCGCACTGCGCGGCGGTGTGTCATGCCAGGCGCCTCCGTGAGGGAGGCGTCGACTACCTGACGGCCGTCCGGAAGGGCCGGTGCGTCCTCATCCGGCCAGACGGCCGCCCGGCTCGAGCGAGGCGGATCCAGCTGACTCCGATGCGGCAGGACGGCCGATCCGTACGCGGCAGGTCCACCCTGGCCCTATGCGACCGGGGTGCAATCGGTGTGGGAAGGCGGGATGCCGACATCATGGTCCTCTCAACGTTGGCGGGGGACCTGTCCGTCACCGCTCACGCTAGCCCCGGACGCATTGCAACGGTGAACTGTTGCCAATCCCGGTCAACGGGTGGCCAGGCGGCGCGAATGGGTGTACCCCCTGCATGCCGACGATCTCGATCGCACCGAAGGGACGCAGCGACAGGCGGTGCTCTTCGTCAGGAAACGCCGACGGCGGACGCGACGCGGCGCGGCAGGGCGACGGCCGGACACCCCCGCTTGGCCGCTTAGCGCCGATACCGGCACACCTGCCCCGAGCGCGGCTGCTGAGCGGGGCGCTGACGCGTTCAGAGCTCGATCAGCTCGAACGTGACCGCCTCGGGGACGCCGACGCGTCGACCGGCCTCCCGTGTCCTGTCCGTGAGCATCGCGTCAGGGTCGAACGCGCCGTCCAGGTTGTCGAAGTAGATCTTGTGCGCCCGCAGGGACGCGATCCCCGCCTCCAGATGGCCGGTGACGTCGACGTAGTGCGTCTCACGGGGAGAACTGGCGAACGCCGCGAACCGCACTCCTCGCCAGGGCTCCTCGTCCAGGTCGCGGAACACCCACCGGTTCGCGGCGTCGCGCACCGCGTCGGCGACCGCCAGGCCCAGCACCCGGTGGTCGGCCATGTTGAAGCCGTGGCCGCCCGGCCAGGTCTCGCGGAAGTTCAGCGAGATCACCACCTCCGGCCGGTGGCGGCGGATCGCGCGGGCCAGGTCCCGCCGCAGCGCAAGCCCGTACTCGAGCATTCCGTCGGGGTGGTCGAGGAATTCGACGGTGTCCACGCCGACCAGCCGGGCGGCCTCCAGCTGTTCTTCGGAGCGGATGCGGGCCACCGTGTCGGGGTCCATCGCGTCGATGCCCGCCTCGCCGCGCGTGGCCAGCACCTGCACCACGGTCTTGCCCTGCGACGTCCACTTGGCGACGGCGGTCGACGCCCCGTACTCCAGGTCGTCGGGGTGCGCGACGATTGTCAGCGCGCGCTGCCAGTCTTCTGGTATCGGCTCCATGCGCCCATTGTCGTGAAACGCGCTGCCCAGAGGCCGACGACGCGGCGGCGGCGCCGAAATCGTCGAGGCCGCCTGCCGTCACCGCGGGGTGAGGCGCACCACCGGGTATTCCCGGTCCGTCTTGCGCTGGTACTTGGCGTAGCGGGGCTGGGCGCCGGTGATGCGCCGCCATGCCCGCTCGCGCTCGGCGCCGTCCAGCCGGTGCGGCGTCACCGGAACGGGGCCGCGGCCGGGCAGTTCGATCGACGCCCGGTCAGGGTGCGCCATCAGATTCGCGTACCAGTCCGGGTTCTGGTCGCCTCCGCCCGATGCGACGATCAGCCAGGCGTCCTCACCGTCGGCGAACCAGGACACCGGCGTTTCCCGCGGCTGTCCGCTGCGGCGGCCCACCGTGTTCAGGATCAGCACGTCCATGCCCATGAACGTGCCGCGACCGCGTCGGATCTTGCGGATCATCCGAGCGTTCATCTTCCGCTGCATCCACCGTGACACCGGTCCGGGAGTCGTGCGCCCCTTGCGGCTGCTCACCTGCTGCGCCATCGGCTGCCTCCGGTCGGTCACGTCCAGGCTCATGGAAGTCACGCTAGGCGGGGCACCGTCATGGACGCTTCTTGATTCCTGACCGGTCCGGTGGTCCCGCTCAGCCGCTTCGCCCCGGTGCACGGCCAATGCCGGGACGGCACTTCCAGGGGACGGGCCTGCCACCGCGCATGCGGCTTCTCATCGGTGCGCACACCGAACGCGCGGAGACGGGGTATGTCGTGGCCGCCCTGCCGACGGAGGTGCTCCCTCCCTCGACTTCAACAGGACGAGCAGCTCAGACCCGAGATAGACTGATCGGTCATTACTGGCGGAACTGGGGCGCAGTCAAAGCCTGGTCAAGAGGGGGCGGACCAGATGGGGGCGGCGCAGGACACACCGTCGGCCGGGCCGAGGCTGACGGTCAATGTGGGGCGGCCCGGGCCGTGGCAGCCCGTGCAGGTGGGCGGAGAGCTGGACCTGGCCACCGTCCCGGAACTGTTCGAGCGGATCAGCGAGCTGATCGCGTCGCGTCCCGAGCCGTTCATCGCCCTGGACATGTCCGGCGTCACGTTCTGCGACTCCTCGGGGATCAACACCCTCATCCGGCTGTGGAAGCACGCCAAGGCGGCCGGCGGGGACCTGGTGCTGATGCGTCCGGATCCGCGGGTGGCCAGGCTGTTGAAGATCACCGCGGTGGACCGGCATCTCCGCATCTGCGACGACGTGCCCGACCGAACCGGACCGGACGTCTCCTGACCCGCGGGCGACGTCGCGCCGTGGCATCGCGAAGGCGGCGCGAATGGTTTAACGCCAGGAGCTCCACAGCGCAGCGCATGCGCACGCCTTCTCGCCATCCCACAGCGGGCTGGTAGGGGCGGGGGAGCCGACAACGCCCTCCTACGGTGCCGCGACGGCGGTGAATCGGCAGCGACGCATCCGACCGTCTGGTAAGTGCCACCGGGCACTTCAGACCCGGCGTGTCAAGCGTTGCCCACGCATAGGCACCGCATAGGCAACGCATAGGCAACAGTCACCCTCCAGTGCAGTGCGCCGCTGTCTGTCGGGATCTCTGACGCTAGACCCTTGAGGACTGGTGCGCGGCATTCCGCCGGTCCGCTCGCGCCGCGGCCCCCCGCCAACGCCGGCCGGGCCAAGCTCCACGGCGACAAGGGCTACGACTACGACCACCTGCGCCGATGGCTCCGCGGCAGGAACATCGCCCCGCGCCTGGCCCGCAAAGGCGTCGAGTCTCCCAGCAGCTCGGCCGCCACCGCTGAACGATCGAGCGCACCATCTCCTGGCTCAACGGCTTCCGCCGCCTGCACCGCCGCTACGAACGCAAAGCCCAGCACTTCCCGGCCTTCGTCGGCATCGCCGCCGCGCTGATCTGCCGCCGCCACCTGACCAAATGAGATGGCCTCCAAGTCGCAGGCGCAGCTGGCCGTCGGCCGCGGCCACGTTGACCTCCACCTGCGGAGGTGGCTGGTCGCTGCTCGGTGACAGGCTCCACGTGGTCCGTGCATAAACAGCGCGTAGGCGACAGTCACCCCTCGGGCAAGCGCCGTGTGCGCGGCCTCTTCGTGTTGCCGAGATCTCTCAACAGGCCTCCGGTGTCCTGCTGCGTGCATCGCCCCGCGTGAGCCTCTGCAAGCGTGAGGGGCACGATCGCCTGCGGTTGGTGGTGATCAGGTGCAGCCGGTCGTCGGCCGGGCCGGGTTGGTCTCCACCTGGGGTGCGGCTGGTCGCTCCTCGGCGGCAGATCTATGTCATCATCGCGCTGATGCGGCGGTGCCGCCGGGTGGCCTTGCGGTAGAAGCCGTCGGCGCGGTCGACAGCCACGGCAAGCCTCGACCCCTCCCGGTGTTTCTAGCCGGGCCAGCAGGTCGGAGTCGACGCCAGCTGGGCTGCGAGCGCGGCGTGCCTGTCGGCAGAGGCGCAGGAAGTCTTGGGCGCTGCTCCCAGTGTCGACCGAGGGAGACGCCGGGCAGGGGGATCGGAGCTACGGCAACGAAGCCGAGCCGCAGTCCAGGCATCTCGGCATGCAGATCTCGCAGCGTTAGGCTGGGAGGAAGCCCAGGCTGACGCGGACTCCGCCGGACTGGCACTGCGGCGGCGCAGGGCGGCGACGATTCCGGCGAACCGTCGGCCGTTGTCGGTGTCACTGGAATTTTCCAAAGGCGTGTCAGGAAATCCGCACGGGTGTCGTTCTGTTCGTGCGAGCGATTCGGATTGATCTCGCCGTGCGGGGCGGCGGCGATGCAACGCGTCGTAACCGGCGGCGAGAAGTGAGGAGACCCGTATGGAGGGGATCAACCCCGCGGTGCCGCCCAGCGGCTCTGGCTGTGTCGAATGTGAAGCCGCGGACCCGCCGGGCTGGTGGTTCCATCTTCGGCGGTGCGCGCAGTGCGGTCACATCGGCTGCTGCGACTCCTCGCCCGGTCAGCACGCCACCGCGCACAGCGCGGCGACCGGGCACCGGTTCATGCGCAGCTTCGAACCGGGCGAGGAATGGTTCTGGGATTACGACAAGCAAGTGATGTACGAGAGCGGTCCCGCGTTGGCGGCGCCCACGCACCGTCCATTGGAGCAGGGAGCGCCGGGACCGTCCGACCGGGTGCCGCCGGATTGGGCGGACCATTTGCGTCAATGAACCCATCCGTACGAGCTCCCGGTGAGCACCGCCATTTCTCGGGTGAGCACAAGAAATGTTGCTCATGGCGACGCCTCGCGCCGCGCCGTCTAGCGAGGTCAGTGATCGGGGCGCCGGTGGTGGGGCCCAGGACGGTGGTCTGATCTCGCGATCCGCATGGTCGCGGCTGCGCATGGCTCGGGCGCAAGCCCAGCTCCCTCTTGCGCGACGGCCGTGGGGGGATGACAGCTCTCAAGGAGACACCCGGGGGAAGGGGCGCCAGGCCGCTCGGGGTGGTCGATCGGCGAGGACAGCTCCTCACCAAGCCCATCCTCGGCGCGCTCACCCGCTACGTCCTCGGCGACGAGATCGCCGGCTGGCTGAAGATCCCCCGCGAGCCGGTGTGGGACACGCTCTTCGAGACGGCCTGGGAGCCGTTCATCGCCGTCCGCGAGGGCCTGTTCTCCCTCGAGATGGCGCCGGGGGCCCTGCAGAAGGCGTACTGGGCCTTCGATGAGATCCTCCGCCTGGGCGTCCTGCTCGTCCTGCCCGGCGGGAACCTGCCGATCAGCATCGAGATCCCGACGACCAACAACCCGAACCATTCCTGATCCGGACCCGCGACCTCGCGGGCGCACGATCCGCGTCGGCCCGCCCTCGCGCGGGCCGACGCGGCGTGATCGTCCCGCTGCCCGCCAGGCGCGGCCGCGCGCCGATCCGGTGACGCGCGGCCCGCCGCAATCGCCGCCATCACGGCGATGAACAGGCCCGTCCGGCCCGTGTCGCAGAGCACCGCCGCGATGAGCAGCGCCATCGCTGCCGGCTGCGCCGTCGCGCACTGCGGCCGCCACGACGTCTCGGCCCACCCCGATCAACGCCACCAGCGCTGGCGCCAAAGGCGACGGTCAATGAACGATCCGCCTCGCCGTCGGCGCGGTCGGCCTTCCTTCTGGTGACAGGCTCGTGCTTCGCTGCTGACGTGCGGAAACGGCGGACGGCGGAATCCGAGGCGACGGGCATCGAATGATGCGCGGCGGCGGTCAGAGGGGACGGTTGGCGAGCACCTCGTCGAAACGATGTCGCGCCCGGGCGGCCCGCCGCGCCCGATACGCGATCGGCATGTAGCGCAGACGTTCTGGAAGCCGCGCGGTGGCGGCGCCTATCGCCCGGCAGACCGCGCGCAGGCGCAGTTCGTCGGCGCGGCTCCACGACAGTCCGAGCTTCTCGCGCGCCGCGGACGGCAGGGTGCCCACGGTGATGAAGCGGGTCAGTCGGCCACCCGTCCGAGCGATCGGCGCCGCAAACGGACGCAGCACCGCGGGCGTGTTGAGCGACACCTGTTCCATCAGATCCAGCACCTCGTGCGCGACGTGATGCGGCACCAGGGTGTTCTCCACCATGTCATCGAAGTACGCCCAGTACTTGGGGATCGACCCGGGCAGCATGCGCTCGGGCACCCGCAGGATGCGACCGAGCTGCATGAACTCCTCGAAAAGCCGCTGCTCCTCGGCGGCCGTCAGCGGTGCCGGGCCGAAGCGGCGGGCCGCGGTCACGGAGGCGTAGTAGCCGGACAGGTGCACCCACGCCCACGGCTCGGCGGACAGGGCGTGATGGGTGCGCCCCTCCTCGTCGACGGCGCTGAGCGGCTTGTGCATCTCGCGCAGCCGCAGGCCCTCCTCGATCGCCGTCTGCCCGCCGTAGACCCACGTCTGCATCGAGGCGAAGCTGCGGACGGCCCGTCCCACCGGGTCGACGCGGAAGCGCGACCGCTGGTCGACGACGGTCCCGATCGACGGGTGCATGACCTGAAGGATGAACGCGCTGTTGGCCGCGAGCACGGACGTGCGCAGCCCGATGGTGTCCCACAGCAGCGAGCCGGGCTGGAACGGCACCGGCTCGCGCGCACCGGCCAGCCCGGTCGCGCTTTCCGAGGTGGCGGTCATGGGGTGCCTCCGCAGATGCCGTCACACCAGGGGGCGGCCGGTGCGTATGCGTCGGCGGACGTCCCACAGCAGCAGGTCGAAGGGGAACCGCCGCAGCACCGGCGGCTGAAGGCGGATGACGATGCGCATGATCGCGATGACCCGGTCGAAGCGCCGCTGGTCGCGGGCGGTCCAGGTGAACCGCATCTGCTCGCGGAACTCCGGCGGCAGGAACCCGATGGTGAAGAACCGATTGACCGGGCCGAACAGCAGGCTGACCGGGCGGGGCAGGAAGCGCAGGTCGGTGAGGTCGGTCAGGTAGCGCCGCACCGGCTCGTCGATCGAGATCTTCTTCAGGTTCTCCCGCCAGTACTCCTCGAAGGCGTCGCGGTCGGGCGGCCAGTCCTCCGGCCGCACCTGCAGGGTGGTGCCGAGCGCCGCCCCCGCCTTGTACAACCGGTCCCGCGCGTCGGGCGGGAGCGGACCGATGAACGCGCGATAGGTGTCCTCGAAACCGCGGTAGAGACAGGCCGCCACCCACAACTGCAGCTCCGGATCGAACGCGTTGTAGGACACGGGGCTGTCCGGACGCGAGCGGACCTGCGCGTGCGCCTTGTTCACCGCCTTGCGGTACGCGGTCTTGTCCCGCTGGGACCCCATGATCGCGACGGCGAGGTAGCTGAAGGTCGTCCGGGCGCGCTTGATCGGGTGGCGGTGCAGCTGCCCGCTCTCCACGGGGCTCTCCAGCACCCCGTAGCCGACGCCGGGCCGGGCCAGCTGCATGATCACGTTGGCGCCGCCGGCGAGCAGTCCGGCGCCGACGATCGCGTTCTTGTCGAACGGCACCGTCTCGGCGGCGGTGGTCGTGCGTGTGGGCATCGCATCGTCCCCGCATGCATCTGAAAACGTCCGTTTTCAGATAGTCAACGGTGTCCAAAGAGGGCTGTCAAGGTGGCGGCTTGTTCGGTTCGGAGAGTCAGGGCTGCGTGACGCGCTCGCCCGCAGACCCCACGGCCGGGCGACAGGCGCGGCTACCGCGGCCGGGATAGGGCCCCGCTACTAGCGATACCCCCGGCGTCGACTTCGCCACGAGCAGCCGAAGAACACTAGGCCAATGCCGTGCGCGTCCACACCCAGCACGCGGCTCCGACCAGGGAACGCCCGGCTGTGTGAGCACAGGGAGCCGACATTGAGCTGACCGGCGCACACGCTCGTTGAGCGGACGAGGAGGAAGCGCGGCTCCCGGGCAGCGTGCGGAGGGGGCACCTCCGTCGCTGATCGGAAGACGTTCTGCGTGCCGCGCTGCCCTCGGCCACGCCGGTCTGGGCCGCCGCGCACGGGCTGCCCGACACCGACTTCGCGGGGCCGGCCGCCGACCCGCGAGTGCGCGACGAGGTCGCGGCGGCGATCCGGGAGGCCGACCAGGCCTTCTTGCTCTCGAAGTGGGGTAGACGCTGGAGGCGGTGATACCGGCGGCCCGGCCGATGTCGGACATGCTCACCCGGTGGTAGCCCGCTCATGAAAGGGCCGCACCGCCTCGGCCAACAGCCGCTCGCGGCGGGGCAGCAGCGCGAACTGGTCCGGGCCGAGGCGCTGCGGCGGCGCGGCGGGCGGCGGGGGAGGGGGCGCGGCGAGCACGGCGCGGGCGCAGTCCAGGATCGTGTGTTCGGCCTTGGCCCTGGGCGGCGGGGCTGACCACCGCGCTCAGCGCGGCGGCCACCAGCAGTGCTTGGTGCGAACAGCCGGACGCTTTTCCTGCAAGGTGGTGGCCCGGGATGCACACCGCGCCCCCCGGGCCACCGGGAAAGGTGTCAGTCGGTCGGGGCGCTGAGCACTTCGAAGAGGCTGGCGAAGGAGTCGTCGGCGTGGCCGCGTTCGATCGCCTGCCGGGCGCGGTCCTGGAGA
>PVNI01000034.1 GCA_003001795.1 Actinomadura viridilutea
GCGAATCGCCCGGAGCCTGCACGTCGCTGTCCGGCCCGAACACCAGCACCAGCGTCAGCCGCCGCCGCGCCGGCTCGTACGACCACACCTGCCCGAAGTGGTCGGCGCCCGCCCCCTCGCGGCGGCGGGCGTAGCTGGACACGAAGTACACCCGGTCGCCGCCCCAGTAGCAGCCCTCCAGCTTCTGCGCGTGCGTGATGCCGCGCCGACCGAAGTCCTGCAGACGGATCGGCGTCTGCCGGGCCAGCGGGTCGGGCACCTTCACCCACTCGATCCGCTCGAACACCGTGCCCGGCTCGCGCACGACCGACAGGTCCGGAACGTCCGGCACCCGCATCGCCTCCAGCCGCCCGCCCGCGCGCAGGCTGCCGATCCCGCCCCGCGGCCGGCGCGGCAGGAACCGGTAGAACAGCCCGAACGGCGCCGCGAACGCGTCCTCGGTCTCGTACACCACGCCGTCACGCGGATCGACGGCCACCGCCTCGTGCTGGAAGCGGCCCATCGCCGTCAACGGCACCGGCTCGGTGCGGCCGCGCGGGTCCACCTCGAACACGAACCCGTGGTCCTTCTCGTACCCGTTGGTGCCCGCGGTGTCCTCGGTCTCCTCGCACGTCAGCCACGTGCCCCACGGGGTCGGGCCGCCCGCGCAGTTGACCGCCGTGCCGGCGATGCCCACGCGTTCGGAGCGCACCCGGCCGGCGGCGTCCACCTCCAACACGGTGCAGCCGCCCTTGCCCGCCGGGTCGTAGGTCAACCCGTCCACGGCGGGCACCCGGTGGCGGGCGTCGGGACGGTTCTCGTGGTTGCGCACCAACCGCACCTCGCCCGGACGGCGCCCGGGGAAGGCCGCCATGCCGTCGTGGTGGCTGGGCACGGGCCCCTCCCCCGAACGCAGCGGTTCGCCCTCGCGCGACAGAATCGTGTAGCGGAACCCCCGCGGCAGATCCAGCACGCCCTTCGGGTCGGGCATCAGCGCCCCGTATCCGGCGGCGCCGCCGACGTCGGCGGCCTGCGCGCAGCCGGAGAACAAGGCCTCCACCGCCCCGGTGAACGCGATCCCGGCGCCCAGCGTGCCGGTACCTGCCAGAAGCTGCCGTCGAGTGACGGGCACGGACATGGGCCACTCCGCCGATCTGTGCGTCGCCAACGCGAACCGTTCGCGGCAACCGCCGCGGTTCACGATCTGTCGCCCGTGTTTCTAACACGACGTACCGACACAGAAACGGGCGAACATTGCCAGAATCGGACGCCGCCCCGTCCTCCGCACCGTGCATGCCGACGGCCCCTGGCCCACCACGTCGGCCCGCGAAGCGGACACCGGGGCGATCGGACGCGCCCGCGCACGGACGGCGGTCGTCCAGGCCCCCGGCGGGCGTCACGGCCCGAACGGCATGGTCAGGACGTGGGGTCCTGGTCGATCTCGCCCCGCCAGGCGCCCGTCTCCCGGCCGCGGGACTCGATGAACTCCTTGAACCGCCGCAGATCGCCCTTGACCCGCCGCTCCACCAGGTGCAGCGCGTCGGCGGCCTTCTCGACCATCCCCTGAGGGGCGAACTCCAGCTGCAGCATCACCCGCGTGGTGTCGGGCGCCAGCCGCTGGAAGGTCACCACGCCCGCCTGCCGCGGCTCGCCGACCGACGTCCAGGCGATGCGCTCGTCGGGGCGCTGCTCGGTGATCTCGGCGTCGAACTCCCGCCGCACCTTGGCGATGCTGGTCACCCAGTGGGTGCGGGTGTCGGACACCTGATCGATCCGCTCCACGCCCTCCATGAACTGCGGGAAGTCCTCGAACTGCGTCCACTGGTCGTAGGCGGTGCGCACGGGCACCCGCACGTCGATCGACTGCTCGATCGTGGTCATCTGGTCTCTCCTCCCTTGCGCTGTCGGCCGTGGCCCTGCCCGACAAAGCCAGACCCAAACAGCCCTACAGGCCTGGACAAGCGGCACAGACCCGCGGGCCCGGGGGCGTGCCGCGAGGTCCCAATGGTTTGTGAGCAATTGCCAACACCCCGCGGGCGGAGGAGCGCTGCGCCGTGGCGCGACCGCGCACACCAGCGACGAGGGCCGTCCTGTCGGCGCCGTCTAGCCGGCCCCGTGCGTCGTCCAAGGCCTGGCAACAACACCCGCAACGTGTAGGCGGCGGCCTGCGGCGACTCCCCTTCGCCGACGCCGTCGGCGTCGGCCTGAACGGCCTTGCCTCCTCGACAGGGCCTTTCCTGAACCCCGTGACGCCCTTGCACGCCGACCACCCAACGCCCTAGCAGTGGAGGGCCAAGGTTCAGAACGTGTCAGGGGGACGGTTCGGTCCCCTCCCCCGGCGCCGGGCCCTGCCGGAGCGCAGGGGCGGCGGCGCGCTGCAATCTGCCGGCCAGGTCCGCCAACCGCTCGGCCAGCTCCGGCCCGCTCCACTCCCGGCGTGTCTGCAGCAGCGCCAGCGGCCGCAGCAACCGCGCGGAGGTGGCGGAGGTCTCAGTCACCCGGCCAGTATCCCCGGCAATGAGGACGAAACCTGGCCTCATTGCCTCCTAACGTGGCCGGTCCGCTGTGCAGACCCGCGACACGGAAGGGAGCCCGTCCATGAGGGCCGTGCGGCGCGACCACATCGTCATCGAAGGCGCCAGGCAGAACAACCTCAAGAACATCACCCTGCGCATTCCCAAGGAACGGATCGTGGTGTTCACCGGGGTGTCGGGGTCCGGCAAGTCCTCGGTGGTGTTCGACACCGTGGCCGCCGAGTCCCGCCGCCAGCTCGGTGAGATGTTCAGCTGGTTCGTCCGCAACCGGATGCCCCGCCAGGAACGCCCCGACGCCGACGTCATCGCCAACCTCGCCCCCGCCGTCGTCGTCGACCAGCGGCCCCTCGGCGCCAACAGCCGCTCCACCGTCGGCACTGTCACCGACATCAACGCGGTGCTGCGCGTGCTGTTCTCCCGCTACGCACACCCCAGCGCCGGAGAGGCCGCCGCCTACTCTTTCAACGACCCCGACGGCATGTGCCCCGAATGCGACGGACTCGGCCGTGTCGCGCGCATGGACGTCGGCAAGATGCTCGACACCTCCAAGAGCCTCAACGACGGCGCCATCCGCTTCGCGCCCTTCGGCGTCGGCACCTTCCCCTGGCAGCTGTACGCCGAGTCGGGCCTGTTCGACCCCGACAAGCCCCTGCGCGAGTTCACCCCCGAGGAGATGGACCTGCTCCTGCACGGCAAAGGATTCCGCGTGCCGCGCCGCAACCGCACCGGCGAGATGGGCCACAACGCCTACGAAGGCATCGCCGAACGCTTCCACCGCCTGTACGTCGAACGCGGCCTCGACACCCTGCCCGACCGGCAGCGCCGCGAGGCGCTCGCGATGATCATCGACGCCGTCTGCCCGGCCTGCCGGGGCGACCGCCTCAACGCCGCCGCACGGGCCGCGAAGATCGACGGGCTCGGCATCGCCGACTACTGCCGCATGGAGATCAGCGAACTGATCACCGTGCTGGACGGCGTCGACGACCCGGTCGGCGCCCCCGTCGCCCAGGCCGCCCTCACCCGGCTGCGGCGGCTGGAGGCCGTCGGCCTCGGCCACCTCAGCCTGGACCGCCCCACCGCGACCGTGTCCGGCGGCGAGGGCCAGCGCCTGAAGGTCGTCCGGCACCTGGGCTCCAGCCTCACCGGGCTGACCTACATCTTCGACGAACCCAGCGTCGGCATGCACCCCGGCGACGTCGCCCGCCTGGGCGAACTGCTCGCCGAGCTGCGCGACAGGGGCAACACCGTCCTGGTCGTCGACCACGACCCCGACGTCATCGCCATCGCCGACCACGTCATCGACATGGGCCCCGGCGCCGGCGCCCGCGGCGGACGCGTGGTGTTCCAAGGCCCCGTCGCCGCCCTGCGCCGCGCCGACACCCTCACCGCACGCCACCTGCGCCGCCGCACCCCGCCCAAACGCGACGTGCGGCGTCCCGCCGGCCGGCTGACCGTCGCCGACGCCCGCACCCACAACCTCGACGGCATCACCGTGGACTTCCCCACCGGCGTGCTCACCGTCGTCACCGGCGTCGCCGGGTCGGGCAAGAGCACCCTGGTCAACCACGAGCTCGTGCCCCGCCACCCCGAAGCGATCGTGGTCGACCAGTCGCCCATCGCCGCCTCGCGCCGCGCCTGCCCCGCCACCTACCTGGGCGTCATGGACCACCTGCGCCGCCTGTTCGCCAAGGCCAGTGGCGCCGACCCCGGCCTGTTCAGCCACAACGCCGCCGGAGCCTGCCCCGCCTGCGACGGCAACGGCGTCATCGTCACCGACCTGGCGTTCATGGACCCCGTCACCACCACCTGCCGCGCCTGCGGCGGCAGCCGCTACCGGCCCGAGGCGCTGGCGCACACCCTGCGCGGCCTCACCATCGCCGACGTCCTCGCCCTCACCGCCCGCCAAGCCCTGGACGTCTTCCCCGAACGGCCCGTCGCCGCCCGGCTGCGCGCCCTGAGCGACGTCGGCCTGGACTACCTGCGCCTCGGCCAACCGCTGACCACCCTGTCCGGCGGCGAACGCCAACGCCTCAAACTCGCCACCCGCCTGCACCGCACCGGCGCGCTGTACGTGCTGGACGAGCCCACCGCCGGCCTGCACATGGCCGACGTGGACGGCCTGATCGCGCTGCTGGACCGGCTCGTCGACGCCGGCAACACCGTGATCGTCATCGAGCACAGCCTGCAGGTGATCAAGAACGCCGACTGGGTCATCGACCTCGGCCCGGGCGGCGGAAAACACGGCGGCCGCGTCGTCTTCACCGGCACCCCCGCCGACCTCCTCACCGCCACCGGCTCGATCACCGCCGAACACCTGCGCCGCCACCTGCGCGAAGACCCTCATGAAGATGCGCATGAGAGCCCGCGCCCGCACGCGGTCGCCCAGACGGACGAGCAGACATACGAGCAGACGGACGAGCAGGTCGACGAGCAGGTCGACGGCGCGGCTCTGCCCGCCTGACGTCCGTCCCGACGAACCCCTCAGGTCTGGAGGTGTCGACTTTGGTCGATGCCCTCGGATCGATCGGCCGATGCCGCCCCGCTCCCCGCCCCGACAAGCTGGGACCGGACGATACGGGGAGGAACAGTGACCACCACCAGGGGGAGCGCCGGGACCGACGCGGCGGCCGGCCGCCGCTGGCGGCTCGACCACGACGGACACCGCCTGCAGGTCGAGACCGAACGCGTCGGCTGGATGCGGATCGTGCGCCTGTACGTCGACGGCGTCCAGCACGCCCAGACCGAGGCGCTGCACCAGGCGCGGATCCCCTACCGGGACAGGTCCGTGCTGGTCGCCTTCGACCCCCTCGGCCTGCTGGACGGCCAGGCCGCCCGCTGCGTCCTGACCCCGCCGCGCCCCGCCGACGGCACCGGGCACGAAACCGAGCAGGGCGCCGACGACGGGACCGGGAACGACGCGCAAGACGGCTCAGACGACGACACAGACGACGACACAGACGACGACAGAGGCGGCGGCACCGACGAGGGCGACACGAACCTCCCGTTCACACCGCCGGAGGGAAGCCGTGCCGCCCGCCGCGAACGGTTCGCCCGCCGGCACCCCGCCCTGTACGCGTCACGGCACGTCGCGGCCGCGACCGCCAAGGTCGTGTTCGGCATCCTGGGCGTCAGCGCGCTCATCGGCGCCGTGGTGCGGCTGCTGCTGTCGTACCTGCCGCGTCCGGACGTCGACCTGCCCGATGTCGACCTGCCGGACCTGCCTCTTCCGGACATCCCGCGGCCCGACATCCAGCTGCCCGATGTCACGCTCCCGCCCTGGCTTCAAGCGGTCGTGGCCACCAGCAAGTACTGGATGCCGATCTTGATCGCCATAGGCGTCGCCGTCCACGAGGTCGACCGGCGCAAGAAGAACGACCGCCGACACGAGGCACAGCAGGGCGACGCACACCCCGGCGGCAAGCAGTCCTGAACCGTGCCCTCCCGGGGTCAGCGCCACAGGCCGGTCTTGTCCAGGGCCTCGGCGGGGGTGGCGGCCCGCAGCACCGCCTCCAGCGGGCGGCCGTGCTCGTCCAGAACCCGCCAGCCGCCCAGCTGCACCACCGGCACCCCGCCCCGCCGCACCGCCAGCGCCACCTCCGACAGCGTGCCCCACGACCCGCCGACGACGATCACCGCGTCCGCCGCGTTGACGATCACGTTGTTGCGGGCCTCGCCGAGCCCCGTCGGCAGCACCACGGTCAGATCCTCGCAGGCGCCCGCACGGTCCGCCGCCGACAGGACGCCCACCACCACGCCGCCCGCCCGGTACGCCCCGGCGGCCGCCGCGGCCATCACCCCGCCGTAGCCGCCGCACACCACCACCGCGCCGCGCCCGGCCAGCAGACGGCCCACCTCGCGGGCCTGCTCCCACTCGGTCCGCGAGCACTCGCGCGGCCCGCACACCGCCACCTGCACCGCCACCCGGACCCGCCCCGGCCTCTACCGGACGCCGCGCCGGGCCGCGATCTCGTCGATCGTCCGCGCCAACGCGAAGTCGCGTTCGGTCAGCCCGCCCGCGCTGTGCGTGGTCAGCGCGAACGTCACCCGGCGCCAGCGGATGTCGATGTCGGGATGATGGTCGGCCTCCTCGGCCGCCCGCGCCACCTCGCCCACCAGGTCGATCCCGGCCATGAACGAGGGCGCCTCGACAGTGCGCACGATCCGGTCGCCGTCGCGCGTCCAGCCCGGCAGCTCCCTCAACCGGACGGTCACGGCCGACTCCTCCAACCTGCCGGGCATCGCGCTCTCCTCCCCGCACACGACTGTCCGCCTGGCGTCTTCCTCACCACCTCCTCCCGACGGTAACCCGCCGCGGTCCACCCACACGCGATTCACCCACAGACGCACCGCCGGATCAGGTCGTCAAGTCGTAGACGGTGGCGCCGCCGACCGTGCGGGGGGCGAAGGTCGCCTGCACCCACGCGGCGATCCGCTGAGCGGCGTCGCTGCCGCCGGCAGCCCGGCCCCTGCCCGGCGCCCGCCCCGGGCCCATGCCGCCGACGATGAAATAGTGGATCTTCTTCTGAGCGACATACGCCCGGAACCGCTCCGGTGTCGGTGCCGGATCGGTGCCGTTGAACCCGCCGACCGCCATCACCGGCGTGCCCGTGGCCAGCTGGTACCCGGCGGCATTGGTGGCCCCGACCGTCGCCGCCGTCCACCGGTAGGAACCCGCGTCCGCCTTCAGCAGAGCCACCAGCTCCGCGCTCGGCGCGGGCGCGCGGAACGGCCCGCCTGACCCGCCACCGGGTCCGCCACTGGGTGGCTGGCCGCCGCGGAAACCACCGCCGCCCCCGGGCGGTCGGCCCGGCAGCCCCTGCGCGAAGCCCCCGCCGAGCGTTCCGGGCTGCGGACCGTCTTGCGGCCCCCGGCGCACACCCCCGGGCAGGCGGCCCGGCGGTCTGCCCGCCGGCGGACCACCGCGCCTGAAACGCCCCGGCCCGAATCCGGTCGACGGCCCGGCCGTCACGATCGACCCGGTGTGCGGGGTCGCGACCGTCTCCTGGACGTAGGCGACCGGCCCCGCAAGCGACGCCGCCACCCCCGCCGCAGCCGCCGCCCCCGCGATGCGTCCCGGCAGACGGGCCGCGCCCAGCAGCACCACCGCGGCCGCCAAGCCGACCGCCAGCACCGCCGGCACCAGCCACGGACGCCACTCAGGAGTGCGGTGCAGCAGCACAAACGACCACGCCGCCGTCGCAGCCGTCACCGCCGCGAGCGTCACGGCGGCCCCCGCCGCGCGCCGTCGCGGCCACAGCAGCCCCGCGCCCATGCCGACCAGAGCGGCGACGGCCGGGGCCAGCGCCACGGTGTAGTACTCGTGGAAGATCCCCCGCATCAGGCTGAACACCGCGGCCGAAACCAGCAGCCACCCGCCCCACAGCAGCAGCGACGCGCGCACACGGTCCGTCCGCGGCGCGCGCCGCACCGCCCACAGTCCCGCCGCCAGCAGGATCAGCGCCGCGGGCAGCAGCCACGAGATCTGTCCGCCCACGGCGTGGCCGAACATGCGGCCCCACCCGGCGTCCCGGTCGGTGTTGCCCAGCCCGCCGACCTCGTTGCCGTTGAGCCGCCCCAACCCGTTGTAGCCCACGGCCAGCTCCAGCACGCTGTTGTGCTGCGAGCCGCCGACATAGGGCCGCGCGTCGGCCGGCACCGCCGCCACGATCGCCACCCACCATCCGGCCGCCGCCACCAACGCCGCCGCGGCCGCGGCGAGCTGCCCGATCCGGCGACGCAACGACGTCGGCGCGGCCAGCAGGTACACCAGGCCGAACGCGGGCAGGACCAAGAACGCCTGCAGCATCTTGGCCAGAAACCCCAGCCCCGAAAGCGCCCCGCACACCACCAGCCAGCGCGTGGCGGCGTTCTCCTGCGCGCGCACCAGCGCGTACGCCGCCGCCGTCAACAGCAGCACCAGCAACGCGTCGGGATTGTTGAACCGGAACATCAGTGCGGCCACCGGCGTCGCCGCCAGCACGGCACCGGCCAGCAGCCCCGCCCCCGCCGCCACGGGTGCGGCGACGGCGCCGCCGAGCGCGCGCCGCACCGCCGCGTAGACGGTCGCGACGGTCGCCACGCCCATCAGCGCCTGCGGCACCAGAATGCTCCAGGAGTTCACCCCGAACACCCGCGCCGTCAACGCCATCGGCCACAACGCCGCAGGCGGCTTGTCCACGGTGATGGCGTTGGCCGCGTCCAACGATCCGAAGAAGAACGCCTTCCAACTGCTCGCCCCGGCCTGCACGGCGGCCGAATAGAAAGCGTTGGCCCATCCCGAGGCGCCCAAATCCCACACGTAAACCACCGCCGTGGCCGCCAGCAGCGCCATCAGCGCTGGACGCGCCCACCACGGGTCGCCTCCCAAGAACCGTGCCCGCCTCCGGGGCCTGGTGTCGGTGTCCGACACGCTCAGCATGCGTCTCCTCACCTCACTGCCGGGCCGACTGGTCATCGCATCTCCTCACGGCTGTGGCGAGGCGATCGCGTCTCACGCGCGACTGTCGACGCGGGGCGCCGTCCCAGACGCCGCGGGTGGAAGATCCACACGCGCATCAGCAGGAACCGCGCCAGCGTCGCCATCGCGTTGGCGCCCACCAGAGCCGCCGACTCCACCGGACGGGACGCGCCGGGCACGACCGCGTGCAGCGCCATCAGCGCCCCGGTGCTGAGCGCCAGCCCCAGCAGGAACGCCAGACCGCCCTCAAGGTGCTGGCGCAGCGCCCGCTCCGGGCCGGTCACCCCGAAGGTGAAGCGGCGGTTCGCGGCGGTGTTCGCCACCGTCGTGATCACCAAGGAGATCCCGTTCGCCCACAGCGGCCCGGTCACCGTGCGCAGCAGCACGAACAGCACCAGCTGCGCGATCGTGCTGACCAGCCCGATGACGGCGAACACCGGCAGCTGGCGGGCCATCCCGGCCGGCAGCCGCGGCCGAGGCCGCCCGTCCACCGGAGCGCGGAACGCGCCGGTCAGCATGCGGCGTCCCACACGCGCCATGCCTTTGAGGTCGTCCAGCGCGGTGCGCAGCACGTCCACCCGGCTGTCGGGGTCGTCCACCCAGTCCACCGGCACCTCGTGGATGCGCAGCCCGTTGCGTTCGGCCAGCAGCAGCAGCTCGGTGTCGAAGAACCACTGCTCGTCCTCGACCGACGGCAGCAGCGCCTGCGCGATCTGCGTGCGGGCGGCCTTGAAGCCGCACTGCGCGTCGGTGAACCGGGCCGCCAGAGCCGTGCGCAGCAGCAGGTTGTAGCACCGGGAGACCACCTCCCGTTTCGGGCCGCGCACCACCGCCGACCCCCGGGTCAGCCGCGACCCGATCGCCAGATCCGAATGCCCCGAGATCAGCGGCGCCACCAGCGGCAGGAACGCGTCCAGATCGGTGGACAGGTCCACGTCCATGTAGGCGACCACGTCCGCGTCGCTCATGCCCCACACATGCCGCAGCGCCCGGCCCCGGCCCTTCTGCTCCAGCCGCACCGCCCGCACCCGCGGCAGCTCGGCCGCCAGCCCGCGCGCCACCCGCCACGTGCCGTCGGTGCTGGCGTTGTCGGCCACGGTGATGCGGAACCGGTAGGGGAAGGTCTGCTCGAGGTAGGCGTGCAACCGGCGCACGCTGCGCGCCAGCACATGCTCCTCGTTGTGCACGGGAACGGCGATCTCCACCAGGGGGCCCCGCCCGCCCGGGTCCGGCGGGGGCGGCGGCGCCCCGGCGGGATCGGCCCGATCAGTGCCGCAGTGACTCATGGACGCACACCTTGACCGGGCGGTGTGGGAAGGCCCTGAGTCCTTCCTTAACCCCGTATGAGAAAGACCGTCCGCGAGGTTCAGTCCGGGGGTTCGGGGGCGCCGGGCAGGCGGACGCGCGCCAGCGTGCCGCCGCCGTCCGCCGCCTCCAGGCTCACCCGCCCGCCGGCCTCGCGCACCGCCCGCGCCACGATCGCCAGGCCCAGCCCCGACCCGGGCAGGCTGCGCGCCGACGGCGAACGCCAGAACCGGTCGAACACGTGCGGCAGCTCTTCGGCGGGGATGCCCGGCCCGCGGTCCCGCACGGTCAGCTCCCCCGCGTGCAGGCGCACGTCCACCGCGCCGCCCGGAGGGCTGAACTTCACCGCGTTGTCCAGCAGGTTCACCACGGCCCGCTCCAGCGACCCGGCGTCGCCGCGCACGAACCACGGCTCGACCCGCGTGCCGATGGCCACGCCCGGGCCGCGCAGCCGCGCCCGCTCCACGGCCCGCTCGACCGCCTCGTGCAGCGCCACGATCTCCTGCGCGGGCTCGCGGTCGGCGGGACGGGCCAGCTCCAGCAGGTCGTCCACCAGGCTGGACAGCTCCTGCATCTGCGCCTTGACGTTCACCAGCAGCCGCCGCCGCGTGTCCGGCGGCAGCTCACGCCCGGTCTCCTGCGCGCGCAGCAGCAGATCGACGGTGGTGCGCAGGCTCGTCAGCGGCGTGCGCAGCTCGTGCCCGGCGTCGGCGATCAGCTGCTGCTGCCGCTCCCGCGAGGCGGCCAGCGCCGCGGTCATCGTGTTGAACGACCGGCTCAGCCGCGCGATCTCGTCGTCGCCGTCCTCGGGGATGCGGGTGTCCAGGTCCTCGGTGCGGGCGACGTGCTCCACCGCCTCGGTCAGCTCGTCCACCGGACGCAGCGAGGCCCGCGCGATCACCAGGCCCGCGCCGGCCGCCCCCAGCACCCCCAGCGCCGCCACCGCGGCCAGGAACAGCGCCAGACTGTTCAGCGGCGCGGTGACCTCGTCCAGCGGGAGGGCGAACGACACCGCGGCGCGGGTGCCGTCCTCGGCCAGGAACGCGCGGGTGAGGACCCGCACGTGCCTGGAGGCGCCGTCGGCGTCGACCCCCGTGCCGTCGTGCAGCGCCATGCGCCGCTGCCCGCGCGCCACCTGCACGTCCACCGGCGTCACCGTCAGCGCCCCGCCGTCGGGCACCGTGCACGCACGGCCCTGCGGGGTCACCAGCTGCACGATCGCGTACGGGGCGGGCGGGAACCGCGCCCCGGCACGGCCGGTGGGGACGGACGAGCACGCCGCCAGCACCGAGCGCAGGTCCGGCCGCAGGCGCGGACCGCCGGGCCCGCGCGGGCCGCGGCCGTCCGGCGGCGGAGGCCCGCTGAGCGCCGCCAGCCGCTCGTCGAGCTTGTCGTACAGCCGGTCGCGCACCAGGAACCAGCTGACCGAGGCGCACACCGCCACGGCCACGGCCACCGCCAGCGCGGTCAGCAGCGCCAGCCGCCCGCGCAACGGCAGCCGCCGCATCATCACGCCGAGCGCAGCACGTAGCCCACGCCGCGCACGGTGTGGATCAGGCGGGGCAGCCCGCCGGCCTCGGTCTTGCGGCGCAGGTACATCACGTACACCTCCAGGGAGTTGGAGGCGGGTTCGAAGTCGAAGCCCCACACCGTCCGCAGGATCTGCTCGCGGGCGAGGACCTGCCGGGGATGCCGCAGGAACATCTCCAGCAGCATGTACTCGGTGCGGGTCAGCTCCAGCGGACGTCCGGCCCGCGACACCTCCCGCGTCAGCGTGTCCATCCGCAGGTCGTCGAAGGCCAGCACGCCGGGCGCGCCGTCACCGGCGTCGGCGGCGGCCGCGGCCATGGCGCTGCGCCGCAGCAGGGCGCGCACCCGGGCCAGCAGCTCGTCCAGCTCGAACGGCTTGACCAGGTAGTCGTCGGCGCCGGCGTCCAGCCCGGTCACCCGGTCGCCGACCATGTTCCGGGCGGTCAGCATCATCACCGGCAACGTCGCGCCGCGGGCCCGCAGCCGCCGGCACGCGGTCAGCCCGTCCATGCGCGGCATCAGCACGTCCAGCAGCACCAGGTCGGGCCGGGAACGCTCCACCTGCTCCAAGGCGGCCACCCCGTCGGCGGCCTCGGCCACCCGGTACCCCTCGAACTCCAGGCTGCTGGTCAGCGACTCCCGCACGGCGGGCTCGTCGTCCACGACGAGAATGCGGGCGCCCGCCGTCCGCCGCGTCCCCGGTTCCATGCGCACACCGTAACCAGCGCACACGCGTGCCGAAGCCCGGGACGGGCCATTCTCATCGCCCTTTCAGGAAACTCCGCCACGACCCGGTCACGACGGGCGGTCGGCGGGGGTGCGCCCGGGGACGCCGGGTTCGAGACGGACGAACACCGCCGCCGGCGGCCGTCGGGCGGGCGAAGGGCGCCGCCGCAAAGCCGCGCTGTAACGGGAAGGGTTCCGCAACGCACGAATGGTCATTTTGGGGACGGGGCGCGGAGCGGTTTCCGCGGCGCCGCGCACCACACCCGTGACCGGGGCGGACGCGTCCACGGCGCCGGGCTCGACCAGCGACGCGGTGGCCCGGGCGGCGCGCGCCAGCAGGTCGGCGACCGAGACCTCGCCGTCCCGCCGGGACGGCGGCTCAGGGGACGGACGGGTCGCCGCGGCCCAGCCGCTGCGCACGGCGTCCAGGACGGCCTCCCGCGCCACGTCCCGCATGAGCCCGCGCAACGCGGCCTTCATCGCCTCGCGCAGCGCGTCCCGCAGCAGTTCGGCCATGACCGCCTCGATCGCGGCGGTCGCGGCGCGCGTGGCGGCCTGCGCGGCCAGGTCGCGCGCGGTGCGCGCCACGGCGCTGCCCGCCACCGCGGCCAGCAGGTCGCCCGCCGAGCGGATGCGGTCGTTGCCGGAGGCCCGCCCGGCCGCCTCGGCGGCCGCGTCGGCCACCTCGACCGCCATGTCCGCCACGGCCGAGGTCACCGGGGTCAGCCCCGCCAGGTCGACGGCCCGGCGGGCCCGCGCGCGGGCGGTCCCGGCCAGCTCGCGCGCCGTCTCGACCGCGGTCTGCCGGACGATGCGGGCGACGATGTCGCGCCCCGCGACCAGCGCCACGTCCACGGCGGCGTCGGCGACCGCGTCCAGCGCGGCGTCGACGATCTGCCGGGTGGCCGCCTGCACGACCGGCGAGGAGACGGTGCGTTCGGCCACGTCCAGCACGGTGGCGGTGGCGGCGCGCGCCAGGGGGCTGCGGGCGGCCAGGCGCCGCGCCGCGGCGGCCATCGGGTGGGACGCGGCCTGCTCGACCATCTCCACCGCGGCGGTGGTGACCTCCAGCGCGGTGCCGGTCAGCACGTGCGACTCGGCCGCGGCGCGCGCCTGCGACACCGCCCGGTCCGCGGCCGAGGCCGCCAGCCGCACCGCGGCGTCGCGCGCCGCCTGCTCCACGGCCTCCCGCACCGGGCTGCGCATGACCTCCTCGACGATCCGGGTCGCGGCCCGCGTCGCCGCCTGGCGTCCCAGCCGCCTCACGGGCCCGGACGCGGCGGCCGCCAGCCGGGCCGCGTCGGCGCCGGTCGGCGCGAGCACCCCGGGCCGCACGTCGCCGACCCGCTCGTCGACGCGTTCGGGCGCCGTCCGGTCCAAACGCGCGGGGAGCGTCACCGCATGAGGCGCGGACCGGGCCGTCTCCCCGTCCGATCCGGGCGCCGCCACCGCGCCGCCCGCGCGGGTGTCCTCGCCGCCGGTGCCCTCGAGCTGGTCGTCCACGGCCACGCCCCCAATGACGTCGTCCTGCCCCTCACCATAACTTCCGTTGACCCGAAGACGAGATCGATCTCGATTTCGTTCCTGCGGTCCCGGCGGCGCGGGTCAGGGGGTTATGCCCTGGGACGCCCGCGGTTCTCACTCGCGGGCGGAAGCGGCGAACGAGCGGCGGGCGTGGGAGAGGAACGCGCGCACCGCGGGGGTCCGAGGGTTCTTCCACACCAGGGCCAGCAGCGCGTGCGCGTCCAGGTCGTCGATGAGGCGGGCGGTCAGGCGCCCGCGGTGCGCCTCGCCCACCGACTGGCCCACCGACTGGCCCGTCGGCTCGCGGGTCGGCGCGGCCGGCGACATGCCCATCGCTTCGGCCATCGAGGTGGACAGGATGCCGACGCCCAGCCCGCGCCCGGCCAGAGCGGCGACGGCGTCGGCGGCGCTGGCCTCGAAAGCGACCACCGGGCGGACGCCCCGGGCCGCGCAGCCCCGGTCGAACACCGTGCGCAGCCCTGTGCCGGGCGGCATGCACACGACCGGACGGCCGTCCAGGTCGCCCAGCGCGACCGTCCGTTGCTCCGCCAGCGGGTGCCCGGCGGGCACGACCGCGACCAGCCGTTCGCTGCTGACCGTCAGCGCGTGCAGCCCGTCCGGCTCGGCGGTCGCGGTGCCGACCAGCGCAAGGTCGAGCGCGCCGTCGCGCACGCCGTCCATCAGCCGGTCGGAGCCGTCCTCCAGCAGCGCGATCTCCACGCCGGGATGCGCCCGGTGGAAGCCGGCCAGCGCGTCGAACAGCGGCGTGACCGTGCAGCCGACCACCATGCCGACGGCCAGGCGCCCGCGGATCAGGTCCGTCACCTCGCCGACGGCCTGGCCCATCGCGTGCGCGGCGGCCAGCGCGGCCCGGGCGTGCTCCAGCGCCGCCTTGCCCGCCACGGTGAGCGTGGCGGTGCGCCCCGACCGGTCGAACAGCTCGGCGCCCAGCTCGCGCTCGAGCCGGCGGATCTGGGCGCTGACCCCGGACTGGCTGATGCGCACCCGCTCGGCCGCCCGGGTGAAGTTGCGCTCCTCGGCGACCGCGACGAAGTACTCCAGCTGCCGCAACTCCATAACTTTTGATTCTAGATTCCAGAAGAACAATCTGTTGGACTTCTGGTTCCGAGGTGAGCAGGCTGGATCGCGTCGGACGACCCCCACGACGGGGACCACGACTGGGAAGGAGACGCCAATGGCCGAGAACGAATACGAGAAGGCGACGCGGCCCGAGGACCTCACCCGCCTGTTCGTCGAACGCGCCAACGCCGGCGACGCAGCCGGGATCGCAGCGCTATATGAGGAGGACGCGGTGATGGCCTACCCGCCCGGCGGCCAGACCGTGGGGCGGCAGGCCATCCGCGAGCTGTGGGAGAAGGTGCTGGCCGGCCGCCCCCGGTTCGAGCCCGAAGAACCGCTGCCCACGCTGATCAGCGGCGACATCGCCCTGACCGGAACCGTGGCCAAGGACGGGACGGGCGTCCGCGCCCAGGTCGTCCGCCGTCAGTCGGACGGAAGCTGGCTGCGCCTGCTCGACCGGCCCGAGCTCGTCCCCGCCACCCGAGACGCCGCCTGAAACCGCGACCGGCTTGGCGGGCGGGTACCGGTCGCGGAGGCCCGATCGGTGCGGGGCGCGGTCCGGCACGTCAAAGGCCGCCCTCCGCGCACCGCGCCGCCCCCGGCGCGGCACTGGTCCGCCGGACCGCTCGCCCGGGCGGGAGGCCCCCGCTTGGGCTCCCCGCGAGCGGAACCGGACACATCACCCCGAGATTTTTCACACGAAAAGTGTTAACAAGGGGCAGTTTGTCTGATATGTGGTGGAGGTGACGGCAGTCACACCAGGGAGTGTCCATGGCCGTTCACCCTCCCGCCCCGCACGAGAAGACCCCCGCACCCCCCTCCGTCACCATCTCCGACGCCGCCTCCCCGACCGCTTCCCACGCCGCACCCGACTCCGCCGGCGCCGTCCCGCGGCGGACCGTCCTGCGCGCGGCGGCCGCCGGCGGCGGCGCGCTCCTGCTGGGCGCCTGCGCCTCCCGCAAGGACGCGCCCCGCCACGCCACCGCGGACCCGTGGCGGCAGTTCGCCGGAACGACGCTGAACTTCATCTCCGAGAACACCGCCCCCACCGCCGCCATCGCCGCCGACCTGCGGCCCTTCACCCGCCTCACCGGCATCCGCGTCAACATCGTCACGCTGGAACTGTCGGCCCTGGTGCAGAAGGTCGCCCTGGACCTGGCCTCCGGGCAGGCCCAGTACCAGGTCATCTACGCCGACCCCTACCAGGTGCTCGCCCCCTACTCCAAGGGCCTGGTCGAGCTGCGCGAACTGGCCGCCGAGCC
Organism: Actinomadura viridilutea; assembly: GCA_003001795.1. GTDB lineage: Bacteria > Actinomycetota > Actinomycetes > Streptosporangiales > Streptosporangiaceae > Spirillospora > Spirillospora viridilutea. The sequence continues at coordinate 16,398 of PVNI01000034.1, forward strand.
CGACCTGCCCAAGCCGCCCGGCGGATTCGACGACTTCATCCCCACCCAGCTGGACGCCGCCGGACGCTTCGCCGACGACGACAAGGTGTTCGCCCTGCCCTACGACTGCCCGACGATGATCTGGCAGTACCGGCGCGACCTGTTCGACAAGTACCGCGACCGCATGGCCGCCGACCTGGGCTTCGACCCCATGCCCGGCGAGGACACCACCTGGGAGCAGTACTACGCCATCGCCGAGTGGTTCAACGACAACGCCGACGACGTCCCCTACGGCACCGGCCACCAGGCCAAACAGCACGACTCGCTGATGTGCGACTTCTCCAACGTGCTGTGGGCCCACGGCGGCGGCTACTTCGACGACGACCCCGCCGTCGGACGCCTCGGCGCCGTCGACCCCGGCCCGTGCCGCCTGGACTCCGACGCCGCCATCGCCGCCGCCGAGTTCTACCGCAGACTGCTCGCGATCGCCGACCCCGCCTCCCGCACCTGGGACTGGGACGGCGTCGGCGCCGCCTTCCGCGCCGGACGCCTGGCCATGTGCCCCAACTGGCACGAGTTCGCCGCCGCCAACGAAGAGGTCATGCCCGGCAAGGTCGGCTACGCGCCCCTGCCCAAGGGACCGGCCCGCCGCGCCGGCATGTACGGCGGCACCGGCATCGCCATCAGCGCCAACACCCTGCCCAACGAACGCCGCGCCGCCTGGCTGTTCCTGGTCTGGGCCACCTCGCCCGACACCCAGCTGCGCGGCCTGGCCAGCAAGGTCGGCGGCGGCACCCCCACCCGGCGGTCGGTGTACGACCGGCCCGACGTCAAGGCCGCCGCCCGCCGCCCGTCGCCGATGCCCAACCTGCTGACCACCGACGCCGTCGAACGGACCTGGCGCCCCGACGCCATCGGCCTGCGCCCCAAGATCCCCATGTGGAACGAGTGCGACACCGCCGTCTACACCGAGGTGTCGCGGATGCTGGCCGGCGACGCCTCCCCCGCCGAGGCGATGCGCTCCGCACGCCGACGCTTCGACCGCATCATCGCCCGGGGGTGGAAGGCATGACCGGACCCACGGCGCCCGCCGCCCCCGCCGACGCCGCGGGCGGCACCGCCCGCCCCACACCGCGCGCCCGGCGCGTCCGCCTGCTGCCCGGCTTCGAAGGACGCATGATGGCGCCCGGCCTGCTGCTGCTCGCCGCCCTGTCGATCGTGCCGTTCCTGGCCATCATCGTGATGAGCCTGGCCCGCGTCCGGCTGCTGGGCGGCGTCGGCCTGGACTGGGTCGGCGTCGACAACTGGAAGCGGTTCTTCACCGACCCCGACCTCGGCTGGATCTGGGTCCGCACCGGCGTGTACTTCACCCTCACCGTAGGGCTGGAGATGCTGCTGGGCCTCGGCCTGGCCCTGGCGGTATGGCGGCTGGCGCGCGGCCGCAACGCGGCGCTGACCCTGCTGCTCCTGCCGATGTTCGCCGCCCCCGTCATCGTCGGCCTGCTCGGCCGGTTCCTCACCGACTCCACCTTCGGCCTCTACACCTGGCTGCTGCGGCAGGTCGGCTACGACGGCGACATCCTGGGCTCCAAGGCGTCGGCGTTCACCGCCGTGGTCCTGATGGACGTGTGGGAGTGGACGCCGCTCGTCACGCTCATCGCCCTGGCGGGCCTGACGTCCATCCCGGCCAGTGTGCGCGAGGCCGCCGCCATCGACGGCGCCGGCGGCTGGAGCATGCTCGTCCACATCATCCTGCCGTCGATCTCCAACGTGCTGCTGGTGGCGCTGCTGATCCGCTCGATGGACGCCATCCGCTACTTCGACGTCATCTGGGCGACCACCGGCGGCGGCCCCGCCGACGCCACCAAGACCGTGCCGGTCCGGCTGTACGAGACCGCCTTCCGCTTCTTCGACCTCGGCTACGCCGCCGCGATCGGCCTGGCCATGCTCGCCGCCTCCATCGTCGTCGCCCGGGCGTTCATCCGCGTCCTGGACCGGGAGGGACTGACCCGATGACCCGCGCCGCCCCGATCGACCGCGGCAGCCGCCGCTCCCGCATCGCCGCGACCGTCGTCGTCGCCGTCGGCCTGGTCTGGACGCTCGTCCCCCTGGCCTGGATGGCGCTGTCGTCGGTGAAGCCGTCCGAGCAGGTCACCGCGGCCACCCCCGACCTGCTGTTCACCCCCACCCTCGGCAACTACCGCGAACTGTTCTCCGGCGCCAACGACCTGACCCCCTACATCTGGCACAGCGTCCTGGCCGCCGGGGCGGCGGCCGTCCTGGCGGTCGTGCTCGGCGCCCCCGCCGGATACGGCCTGGCCCGCGCCCGCACCCGCGGCAAACGGCACCTGTCCTTCTGGATCATCTCCACCCGCATGGCGCCCATCGCCGCCGTCGTGCTCCCGCTGTTCCTCATCTACCGGAGCCTCGGCCTGCTCGACTCGATCCCCGGCCTGGTGCTGGCCTACCTGACCTTCAGCCTGCCGTTCGCGATCTGGCTGATGAGCGCGTTCTTCGCCCAGGTGCCCCCCTCCCTGGAGGAGTCCGCGCTGGTCGCCGGGTGCTCGCGATGGCAGGCGTTCTGGTACGTGGCGCTGCCGCTGACCAAGCCCGGCCTGGTCACCACCTTCGTGCTGTGCCTGGTGTTCTCCTGGAACGACTACGCCTTCGCGCTGGTGTTCAGCGGCCCCGACTCGCAGACCCTGCCCATCGCGGCAAGCCAGCTGGTCACCCAGACCGGCATCGACTGGGGGCAGCTGACCGCGATCGGCACCATCGTCGTCGTCCCGATGATGCTCGTAGGAATCGCCGTACGCCGGTGGCTGGTCACCGGCCTGACGCTAGGAGCGGTCACAGGTGAGTGAGACCCTTTCCGCCGCCATCCCCTCAACCATGCGGGTGTCGCTGCTGCGCGGGGTGCGCGACCTGGTGCTGGACGAACGCCCCGTCCCCGAACCGGGACCGCACCAGGTCCTGGTACGGGTCACGGCCGTCGGCACCTGCGGCTCGGACGTCCACTACTACGAAGAAGGACGCATCGGCAGCTTCGTCGTGCGGCAACCCCTCGTCCTGGGCCACGAGTCCGGCGGCGTCGTCGCGGCCGTCGGCCCCGGCGTCACCCGCAACCGCCCCGGGCAGCGCGTGTCCATCGAACCGGGCGTGCCGTGCTTCACCTGCGACCAATGCCGCACCGGCCGCTACAACCTGTGCCCGGACATGCGGTTCTTCGGCACCCCGCCGATCGACGGCGCGTTCAGCGAATACGTCCTCGTGCACGAGGCCATGGCCCACCCAGTGCCCGACACCCTGTCAGACGAGGCCGCCGCGCTGCTGGAACCGCTGTCGGTCGGGGTGTGGGCGTGCCGCAAGGCGCAGGTCGGGCCCGGCTCGCGCGTCCTGGTGACCGGCGCCGGCCCCATCGGGCTGATCGCGCTGCAGACGGCCCGCGCGTTCGGCGCCGACGAGATCGTGGTGACCGACGTGCGCCCGCACCGCCTGGACCTGGCCGCCGACCTCGGCGCCGACGCCGTCGTCAACGTCGCCGAACGCGCCGTCACCGGCTTCGAGCCCGACGTGCTGCTGGAATGCTCGGGCGTCCCGGCCGCGATCGGCGCCGCGATCCGGCTGGTCGGCCGCGCCGGACGCGTCGTGCTCATCGGCATGGGCGGCGACGAGATCCCCCTGCCGCTCGACCACGTCCAGCGCTACGAGATCCAGGTCACCGGCACCTTCCGCTACGCCAACACCTGGCCCGCCGCGATCGCGCTGGCCGCGTCCGGCAAGGTCGACCTCGACCGGCTCGTCACCCACCGCTTCGACCTGGCCGACGCCGAACAGGCGCTGACCGTCGCGGCGCGGGACGAGACCGCCGTCAAACCCGTCGTCCGCCCGTGACCGGGAACCCGGGTGAACCGCAAGGGGCGCCCCTCCGACGCCGCCGTGGAACGGCGCCGGCAGGCCATCTTGCGCCACGTCATGGACCGCGGCGAGGCGCGCATCGACGACCTGGCCGCGCGGTTCGGGGTCAGCCTCATGACCGTGCACCGCGACCTGGACGCGCTGGCCGAGCGCCGGCTGCTGCGCAAGCTGCGCGGCCGGGTCGCCGCGCTGCCGTCGCTGACCGTCGAAAGCGCCGAACGGTTCCGCGAACGCCTGCACACCGCCGAGAAGGAGGCCCTGTGCGCCGCGGTCGCCGACCAGGTGCGCCCCGGAACCACGGTGCTGCTGGACGACTCCACCACCCTGCGTCCCCTGGCCCGCCGCCTCACCCGCGTCGAAGGGCTCACCGTCGTCACCAACTCCCTGGCGATCGCGACGATCCTGGGCGGCGCGGACCGCGTCGAGGTGGTGCTGGTCGGCGGCCGCTACCGGGGCGACTTCAACTCCTGCTGCGGACCGGACGTGACCGCCGCGCTCGCCCGCATCACCGCCGATCAGTCGTTCGTGTCGGCCGCCGCCCTGCTGGAGGGCCGCCTGTTCCACCCCAGCCGCGACTCCGCCGAGGTCAAGGAGGCCATGCTGGCGGCGGCCCGCCGCAACGTGCTGCTGGTCGACCACTCCAAGTTCGGCAAGACCGCCACCTACGCCTACGGCGACGCCGCCCGCTACGACCTGGTCGTGACCGACGCGGCCACACCCGCCGAGGAGATCGGCGCGCTGCGCGCCCTCGGCGTCCCCGTCCACATCGTCCATCCCGGGTGACAGCCCGCCCCGCGCGACGAAGGGAGAACGCGCCGACATGCGAGCAGCAGTCATCGAGACGCCGGGGAACGTGTCCGTCACCACCGTGCCCGACCCCGCACCCGGCCCCGGCCAGGTCGTCGTCGCCGTCGCCGCCTGCGGGATCTGCGGCACCGACCTGCACATCTTCGACGGCGACTTCGCGCCCACCCCGTACCCGATCGTGCCCGGCCACGAATTCGCCGGCGAGATCGCCGCCGTCGGCCCGGACGTGCACGGCCTGCGCGTCGGCGACCGCGTCGCCGTCGACCCGTCGCTGTTCTGCGGGCACTGCCACTACTGTGAACGCGGCCAAGGCAACCTGTGCGACGTCTGGAACGCCATCGGCGTCACCCGCGACGGCGCCTGCGCCGAATACGCCCTCGCGCCCGCCGCCAACTGCCACCGGCTGCCCGACCACCTGGACCTCTCCCACGCCGCGCTCATCGAACCGCTGTCGTGCGCCGTGCGCGGCTTCGACCTGCTGCCGCGCCGCCTGGGCGACCACTACCTCATCTACGGGGCAGGGACGATGGGCCTGATGATGCTGCAGCTGGCCCGCCGCGCCGGGGCCGCCTCCATCAGCGTGGTCGACCTGAACGCCGCACGCCTGCCGGTCGCCGCCCGCCTGGGCGCCGACGCGGTGGCCGCCTCCGCCGACGAGTTCGACCGCCCGCAGGGCTGGGAGATCGTGATCGACTGCACCGGCGCCGTCGCCGCCATCGAGGACGGCCTGACCCGCGTGCGGCGCGGCGGCACCTTCCAGCAGTTCGGCGTCGCGCCCGCCGACGCCACCGCCCGGTTCTCCCCGTTCCGCGTCTACAACGACGAGATCACCATCGTCGGCAGCATGGCCGTCCTGCACAGCTTCGGCCGCGCCGTGGAGCTGATGGGCCGCGGCGTCATCGACCCCGACATCATGATCAGCGACCGGTTCGCCCTGGACCGCTACCCCGAGGCCCTCGACGCCTTCCGCAACGGCATCGGCCGCAAGCTGCAGATCCACGCGGCGGCCGGGTGACGCCGCGACGGCCCCTGCGGGCAGGTCACAACCGCCGAGCCGCACGCCAGGTCGGCCTGTCGAGGCGCTCGACGGCGCACTCCGCGAGGAGTCCCACCTCGGCGGCACGCGCGCCTCGTCCGCGGGGTGGCAAGGGACGCGGGTACTCCGGGCATGACCTAGGGCGCGCCGGGAACCTGCGCGTCTACCGCCCGGCTGTCCTGTCGCCCTCGCACGATCGGATGAACCGGGATCCCCACTCCCGGATCTGATCGCGCAGCTCAGGCGGCTCCAGGACACGGAAGTCGGCGCCGACCACGCCCAGCGCCATGGCCGGCCAGTCCAGGGACTCGGTGGTCATGCGCACCCGGCAGCGCTCGGCGTCGACCTCCTCGACCGTGCTCCACCGGCCGATCCGTTCACGCACGCCTCACCGACGAACAGGCGCGGCGGCGCACCACCGTCAGCGCACTGTGCCTGGGCGGTCTGATCAAGCACGTCGCCGCCGTCGAACGCACATGGGCGGACTTCATCCTGAACGGCCCGTCGGCGATCGGCGACGCCGCCGCCATGACCGAAGAGGACTGGGCCCGCCGGGACGCCGAGTTCCGCCTGCTGCCCGACGAGACGCTGGCCGGGGTGCTGGCCGACTACGCCGAGGTCGCCCGCCGCACCGACGAGCTGGTCGCCACCCTGCCCGACCTGGACGCCGCCCACCCGCTGCCGAAGGCGCCCTGGTTCGAACCCGGCGCGCAGTGGTCGGCCCGCCGGGTGCTCATGCACGTCATCGCCGAGACCGCCCAGCACGCCGGCCACGCCGACATCATCCGCGAGTCCCTGGACGGCGCCAAAAGCATGGGCTGACCAAGGCCGCCCGCACCCCACCGGCCGCCTTCGCCTCCGCCGTCCACCGCCCGGAACGGGAGACATGCCGACGGTTCGCCCTGTGTGCTGTACCGGGGACGGGCACCGTCGCCGCCCCATGCGTTGCAGTCGTCCCGCGCGCGCGTTACGCAGGATCAAACAACACGATCGGCGGCGCGGTACCGCTGATCGCACCGATCGAGCGCGTCACCGGAGCCGTGATCAACGCCTCGGCACCGGGTGGCCGGCGACGGCGCCCGCCCACACCACCGACAGCACGATCGCCCGTACCGCGCCCTCGAGGACCAGGTACGCGAACGGCGCGTAGGTCCCGGCGATGATGTGAGGTAGATGTTGGCGCGGTCGAAGCGGCGCAGCCAGTCGCCGCCTCCTGGCCGGATATACGCCGAGCCACCCCTCAAGTGCGTTCCGTGCGCCTGGCTTGACGGTTTCTCCGCGACCATGCGATCCTACTGCCGGGATCGAGGTTGACAAAGCTGTATACGTGTGGACACTTGTCTGCGCTCTGTTCTATGCTGCCCTTCCGCGCTTGCCCTCGACGTCCCACTCCCGTTCGGCTGTGATGTCGTTCGGCGTGCGCGGAAACCGTCCGCCGTGAGCTTTCGGAAGGACAACTGTTGGCAGCCTCGCGCAACGCCTCGAATACCGCAACCGGTCCGCACCGCGTCTCCTTCGCGCGCATCAAGGAGCCGCTGGAAGTTCCGGATCTTCTGTCGCTGCAGACCGACTCGTTCGACTGGCTGCTTGGGAACGAGAGGTGGAAGGCCCGGGTCGAGGCGGCTCGGCAGGCCGGGCGTAAGGACGTCCCGACTCAGTCGGGTCTGGAGGAGATCTTCGAGGAGAT
>PVNI01000035.1 GCA_003001795.1 Actinomadura viridilutea
GCGGCTGTCTGGTAGCTCCACACCACGCCAGGAGGTCCTCCCCATTTCAAGATCATCCAGCCGTGTCGCCGTCACCAACGTCCATGGTCAGTACACCTAGACGATGACCGTAGCGACGACGACCGTAGCGACGACGGCCGTAGCGACGACCGCACCCCGGCCCCGCGAAACCCCGACTCCGGCGAGGAGAAGAAGCGATGCGACCCACCAATCCGCTGAACGATCCGGCCATCCTCTACCTGAGGGCCCTGCTCGGCGACCGGCTGCACCGGCTGCGCTCCGGGGAGGCCCGCGACCGCGGCGCCTCGGCGATCGAATGGGCCATCATCACGGCGCTGCTGGCCGCCATCGCCCTCGGCGTCGGCGTGCTCATCAAGCAGAAGGTCGAGCAGGCCGCCGGCAACATCAAGACCGGCTGAGGCGGCCCGCGATGCCCGCTCCGCCCAGTGTCCGCATCCGGTCGCGCACCGCGCCGCGGCCCGCGGGGGACGGGCGCGGCGACGCCGGCGCGTCCACGCTGGAGTGGGCGCTGCTGACGCCCGTCCTGATCCTGGTGATGCTGTGCGTGGTGCAGTTCGCGATGGTGTACCACGCCCGGCACGTCGCGCTCGCGGCGGCGCAGGCGGGCGCCCGGGTCGCGCGCACCCAGCCGGTCGGCGCCGGGTGGGAGGACGCGGCGGTGGCCAAGGCGACCGGCGACGTCCGCCAGATCGGCTCGCAGCTCATCAGCGGGCTGACGGTGCGGACGGGCGAGACCGGCGACCAGCGCTGGGTGGAGGTCAGCGGGGAGGCGGTGCGCGTGATCCCGTTCCTGACCTTCCGCGTCACGCAGCGGTCCCAGGGGCCCATCGAATGCTTCCGCCCGGACGTGGGGGAGGGCACAGCCTGCGAGAGGGGGGCCGGATGACTCGGCTGACGTGCGGGCGCCCGGCGGCGGGCGCGCGCCGCGCGGCGGACGCGGGCTCCATGTCGCTGGAGCTGGTGCTGGTCGCGCCCATCTTCGTGGCGTTCCTCATGCTGCTGGCCGCGGCGGGCCGGGTGGTGGACGCGCAGAGCCAGCTGGACGGCGCGGCGCGCGACGCCGTGCGGGCCGCGTCCGTCGGGCGCAGCGCGGGCGCCGCCGTGCGGCTCGCCGACGAGGCCGCCCGCGCCGACCTCGCCGGCAACCACTGGTGCGCGGGCGGCCCGCGCGTCGACACCGACACCAGCGACTGGCGTCCCGGCGGACGCGTCGCGGTCACGATCGTGTGCGACGTCGACCTGAGCGACCTGACGCTGATCGGCCTGCCCGGCACCAAGACGCTGCGCGGCAGGGCCGTCGCGCCCATCGACACCTACACCTACCGGGGCACCGACGTCGTCGGCGGCCCGGCGGACGCGGGGAGGCAGCGATGAGCCGTCGCCTCGGCCGCGGCCCGCGGGACCGCGGCACGATCTCCACCTACGTGGTGCTGTTCACCCCGACGGTGTTCCTGCTGGCCGGGCTGCTGGTGGACGGAGGACTGGCCATCCACGCCCGGCAGCGCGCCGCCGACATGGCCGAGCAGGCCGCGCGGGCGGGCGCCAACGAGATCGACGCCGACGCGCTGCGCCGCACCGGCCGGCCCGTCATCGACCCGGGCCGGGCGCGGGTGGCGGCGTGCGCGCTGCTGGACGCCTACGGCGAGGACGTCACCGGCCGCAGCTGCGCGGCCGACGAGGAGAGCGTGCAGGTGACCGTGCAGCTGACGGTCCGGCCGCAGCTGCTGTCCATCGTGCCGGGGTTCGGGGAGTTTACGATGACCTCGACGGCGTCGGCCCATCCGGTCACCAGCGGAGACGATGGATGAGGGTCAGATGACGGTACGGCGGACAGGCAACCCCCCGACCGGCGCCGAACCCGGGCTGGGCAGGGCGCCGCGGCTGGCGCAGACGCAGGGCGCGTTCCCCCGCGGCGGCGGACGCCGCGGGCCGCGCGAGATCCTCGCCGCGCTGGGCGCGATCGTCGCGCTGGCCGCCCTGCTGGTCGGCGTGCCGTACGCGCTGCTGACGGTGTTCGGCTCGCCCATCCCCGACCGGCCGCCGAGCGTCGCCGACCTCACCCAGCGGATGGGCGAGAGCGCCCTGATCACCGTGCTGGTCGCCCTGGTGTGGCTGGCCTGGCTGCAGTTCGCGCTGTGCGTGGTCGTCGAGGTGTACGCGGCGGTGCGCGGCATCGGCGTGCCCGCCCGGGTGCCGCTGGCGGGCGGCACCCAGTCGCTGGTGCACCGGCTCGTGGTGACGGCGCTGCTGCTGTTCACCGCCACCACGGCGGTCATGCCCGCGTTCACCGGCCGGGAGCTGCACCAGCAGCGGCCGGTCCAGACGCAGGCGCAGGAGCTGCGGCCGGTGGCCGCGGTCGCCGCCGAGCCGCAGGCCGCCCCGGCCGAGCACGCCGCGCCCGCGCACGCCGACGCCCCGGAGCGGTCGTCCCGCACCACCAAGATCTACCGGGTGCAGCCGCCGGAGGGGCGGCACCACGAGAGCCTGTGGGAGATCGCCGACAAGTGCCTGGGCGACGGCCGCCGCTACAAGGAGATCTACGCGCTCAACAAGGGCCGCGTCCAGCCGGACGGCAGCCGTCTGACGATCGCCAGCCTGATCCGTCCCGGCTGGATCCTGGAGATGCCCGAGGACGCGGTGGGCGCCAAAATCATCCCCGTCGAGGAGCTCGACGAGTACTTCCGGTACGGGCACGCCGTCCCCGACAAGCCCGCGCCCAAGCCGCGTCCCGCCCCGGAGCAGGGCGCGCCCGAAAAACCCGCCGCTCCGACGCCCGCCCCTTCGACCGCCGCACCCGGGACACCATCCCCGCAGACACCGGGTCACCAGGCACCCCCCGCGCAGCCACCGGCCCACCGGACGCCCGCCCCGCAGACACCGGCGCCGCAGGCTCCGGCTCCGGCACCGTCCACGGCCAAGCCCGTCCAGACCCCCGCACCGCAGCCGTCCCAGACCAAGGCGCCCGAGACTCCCGCGCCCGCCACCTCCGCCCCCGCCACGTCCGCGCCAGCCACGTCCGCGCCCGCCACGTCCGCGCCCGCCACGTCCGCGCCCGCTACGTCCGCGCCCGCCACGTCCGCGCCGCACACGCACGCGCCTAGGCCGACCGCCGAACTGGGCGGCGGCGCCGACACCGGCGGCGCCAGCGTGCCGGGCCGCGGCGACGGCTCCGTCCTGCCGTTCGAGATGGACTGGCCGCACGGGCTCGCCGCGGCGTCGCTGCTGGCCGCCGGGCTGCTCGGCGCGCTCGGCAGGCGGCGGCGCGTCCAGATGTGGCACCGCGCGGCCGGACACATGATCAAGCGGCCGGAGGGCGCCGCCGCGCGGGCGGAGCAGGCGCTGCGGATCGGCGCCGACGAGGACGCCGCGCACCTGCTCGACCTGGGGCTGCGGCACCTGTCGCGGTCGATGGCCGCCGAAGGGCGCGCCCTGCCCACCGTCTACGCGGTGCACCTCGGCTCGGCCGGCCTCGACCTGTGGATCTCCCCGGCCGACCCGAACCCGCCCGCCCCCTGGCAGGCGTACGACGACGGCCAGGTGTGGCGGCTGCGCGCCGACGCCCTGCCCGCCCTGGAGGCGGCCGACCTCGGCGACGTCCTCGCCCCCTACCCCGGTCTGGTGTCGATCGGCACCAACCCCACCGGCCGGATCCTGGTCGACCTGGAGGCCGCGCACGGCCTGATCGCGCTGAACGGGCCGCCGGACGCGCGCCGCTCCGCGCTCGCCGCGATCGCCCTCGAACTGGCCGTCAACCGCTGGTCGGACCACATGCGCATCACGCTCGTCGGGTTCGACCGCGAGCTCGGCGCGGGCCTGGCCGAGATCGCGCCCGACCGGATCCGCGTCGTCGACACCCTGGACGAGGCCCTGCCCGAGCTGGAGGGCCGCAGCGAGGAGGTGCGGCAGGCGCTGGCCGCCTCCGGCGTCGACTCGGTGCTCACCGGGCGCTGCCGCGGCCTGTTCGGCGAGGCGTGGATGCCGCACTACCTGATCATGGCGGAGCGGCCCACCGAGCGGGAGGCCGACCGGCTGGTCGCGCTGGCCCGCACCGGCACCCGGATGGCCGCCGGCTACCTGGTGGCGGGCGAGGTGCAGGGCGCCACCTGGACCTGGGAGCTGGACGCGGCGGGCCGCCTGCACGCCGGGGTGCTCGGCTTCGAGGTGCAGGCCCAGCTCATCCCGCAGGAGCACTACCGCGCCGTCGTCGACCTGTTCCGCACCGCCGGGCGCCTGGACCCGGTGCCGCTGCCCGACGTCACCGACGACAGGGTTGACGGCAGGGCCGACGACAGGGCCGCCGACAGGGGGCGGGGCGACGCGGCCGAGCCGCCCGGCACCGGGCAGTCGGCCGTGGACATCCGGCTGCTCGGCCCGATCGAGATCGACGCGCCCGGCCCGATCGACGAGAGCCGCCGCGAACTGTGCACCGAGATCCTCGTCTACCTGGCCACGCACCCGAACGGCGTGCACCCCACGGTGCTCGGCGGGGCGATCTGGCCGCGCGGCGTCAGCGCCGGCGTGCGCGACGCGTCCATCGCCCGCGTGTCGGACTGGCTGGGCCGCGACGCCCGGGGCCGCCCCAACCTGTACTACGACGAGCGGGGCCGCATCCGGCTCGGCTCGGAAGTGCGGGTCGACTGGGCGGTGTTCCGCTGGCTGGTGTGGCGGTCGGCGGCCGAACCCGCGTCCGAGACCGCCTACATGTCGTACGCGCTGGACCTGGTGCGCGGCCCCGTGCTGGCCGACCGGCCGCGCGGCCGCTACGGCTGGCTGGCGGACGACGACCTGGAGTACGAGGTGACCGCCCGCGTCATCGACGTCGCGCACCGCCTGGCCGTGCTGCGCCTGGACGAGGGCGACGCCCGCGGCGCCGTCACCGCGGCCCGCGCCGGCCTCCGCCTGGCCCCCGACGACGAGGGGCTGTGGCGCGACCTGCTGCGCGCCACCCACGCCACCGGCGACGAGACCCAGGTGCGCATGGTCGTCGACGAGATGCGCTCCCGCCTGCTCGGCCGCTCCGCCTACGACGAACTGCAGCCGGAGACCGAGGCGCTGATCGAGGAACTCGTCCCGTCCGTGCAGCGCGCCCCCGCCCGCTGACGCGGCGCGGGCCGGGTCAGCCGAGCGCGGCCGACGAGATGTCGTCCAGGACGTTCGGCCACACCTTCATGATCTCGCCCTCCGGCACCGCGAACGGCGCCGGGTCGTGGGCCCGCCACTCCTCCTCGATGATCCGCGCGGCCCGCTCGTAGGTGTCCTCGCCGTCGACCTGCCCGCCGTGCTGCTCGTGGTAGTCGTCGCTGAACAGCTCCCGGTGCCGTTCCAGCGTGTAGGCGAAGAACACCAGCGACTCGATGTCGGAGTTCATCAGATACGGCTCGTCCTCCGTCTCGGAGATCGCGTAGACCGCGCCGGACGCGCCGTCCAGCGCGATCGTGATCGGCACGGCGCCGTTGGCGTCGCCGAGGTAGTAGGCGTTCTCGAACCCGGCGGGAAGGTCCCAGCCCGCTCCGGTGAACAGGATCGAGTCGCGCAACGGCGTGAGCCCGTCGCCGATGCCCTCGTCGAACTCGATGAACTCCACCTCGCTCGCGCCCGGCACCCCCGTCTCGGCGAGGAAGGCCCGGGTGAATGCGTGCGTGACGTCAGAGGGGATCGCCTCGTCCGGGACCCGGACCACCGCGTCCTCGCCGAACACCTCGACGAGCTGCTCGCGCGTCACCCGTTCCGGCACGGCAGCCCCCTCCCGAACACCGGAGCGGACCACGGCTCAAGGTGTGAGCGGCTTCTCGGCATGGGCCCTTTCCTACCACCGACCCTCGCGATCGGCCCCGCCCGTTCTGATGCCACCCGCCTCCGATTTGAGGAGGACGGCCGTTCAGCGGAAGCGGTTGGTGCCGCCGAGGGAGTGGTGGGCGGGCTGGGGGTAGAGCAGTGCGTTCGCGGGACGGCCGGTCACCGGCAGCGTGCGGGTCGGACGGCCCGTGCGGGGCGAGAACGCGTAGACCCTTCCAGGGGCGGTGAGCCACAAGGCGGTGCCGTCCGAGGTGAGACCGGCCGGTGCCGACGCGTCGTCGTAGGGCAGGCGCCGGCGGGAAGTCACGCGGCGGGTCGCCACGTCGAGCGTGGTGAGAGAGCCGTCGCCGAGGACGTGCAGGGAACGGGAGTCGCGGCTGGGGAGAAGGCTGTGCGCCCCCGGGCCGGTGGGGATGAACCCCGTCGTCCGCAGGCCGGCGGCGTCCACCAGCCACACCCCGCCCTTCACCGGGTCGGCCACGTAGAACAGGGAGCCGTCGGGGGACAGCCGCACGTCCAGCGGATGGGAGCCGGCGGGCAGGGTCAGTACGCCGGTGGCGACGCGGCGCGCCACGTCGATCCGGACCAGCCGGCCCGGGCGGACGCAGGACAGCAGCAGCACGTCCTCGTCGGCGGACAGGTCGGCGTGGGGCGTTCCGGTGCAGGGAAGACGGAGGGCGGCGCGGGCCCGCATGGTCACCGGATGGCGGAAGACGACGCTGCGCGCGGTCACCGTCACCGCGTCGCGTCCGTGCCCGGCGAAGTAGAGGCCCTTGACTCGCGGGACGGGACGCACCCGGCCCCGGCGTCCGCTGCGCGCGTTGACCGGCGTCAGGCCGTCGCGTCCCACGATCCACAGCCACGTGAGGTTCCAGGACGGGACGACACGGCCGCGGCGCCCGCCGGGCACGGGATGGCGGCCGACGAGGCGTCCGCCGGGCAGCGCCAGCACGTCCACGGCGCCGGTCGCGGCGTTCGGCACGTACAGGCGGGGCGGCAGCGCGCGGATCGCGGGGCTCAGCACGCCCGCACGGGTGGCGGCGTACACGTCGGGCGGCGCGGTCGGCGGCTCCGCGGTCGGGCGGGGACGCGTCGCGACCGCGACCGGGGCGGGACCGCCCAGTCCGATCACCGGGTCGTCCGGCGGGCCCTCACCGGGCGGGTAGAACGGCACGGGCGACTCGCACGCCGACACCACGCAGCACGCGATCGCCGCGGCGGTCATCCGTCGTCCGGATCCTGCCAACACGGCGGGAACTGTAGCGGCGGAGCACTCGCCGTGCCCGTCCCATCACGAAACGTTTCTCAAAGCCCGGGGGGAGCCGGGGCTCAGGACGACTTTCCGATGCCGATTCCGAACTCGCGGTAGACCCGCTCCCAGAACCCGTCGCGCAGCCAGGTGCGGGCCTCCTGGTAGGGGCGCAGCGACCCGCCGAGCTCCTTCTCCGCCTCGATCAGCAGCTCCTTGTCGATGACCGGCGGCAGGATCGGGCCGGGCAGCAGGTCCCGGATGTTGTCCCGGCCCCGCTCGAAGATCCACTTCTGGGCGACGTGCTCGCCGATCTCCAGCATGTGGGCGCGGTCGGGGCCGAGCTTGCCCTCGCCCAGGCCGTGGCCCGGGGACGTGTGGTTCACCTGCCCGGAGGAGTTGGGCGCGCCCTGCCGCACCGGCGAGCCGTGGCCGAGCGCAGCGGCCGACGGCCGGACGGCCGGGGTGCGTCCTGCGAACACCTCCGACGGCGACGGGACGGGGGCGCGCGGCCCGGCGCCGTCGCGCACCGCGGCCGCGTCCGGCGGCGTCGTCGGCACCGGCAGCGCCTTGGCCTTGGTGAAGTACGGGCGCAGGAAGTCGGCCGGCAGCACCTCGACGGTGTCGGACTCCCACACGAGCCACTCGGCCTGGTTGGAGCCGTGCGTCGGCTCCACGCCCCACAGGTGGACGCGCACCCCGTAGCGCTGCGCCGCCTCCACCGCGGGCAGCATGTCCTCGTCTCCCGCCAGCAGCACCGCGTCGGTGATCGCGCGGTGCCGCGCCAGCGCCTCCAGGTCGTTGCGCAGCTGGGCGTCCACGCCCTTCTGCTGGCCCTGGGCGTTCAGGTTGCCCAGGCGCAGCTTCACCAGGGGGAGGTTGGCGATGACGCGCTGGTCGACCGTGGGCTGCTTCTTGGGCGCCGCGTCGTACCAGTAGACGCGCAGCAGCTCGCCCAGCAGCTGCTCGTCGGCGTGGCTGGTCAGCGCTTTGATGAGCTTTTCGGCGGCCACCCGGTACTCGCGCCGGGAGCTGCAGCCGAGAAGCAGGGCACCGGAGGCCGCGTAGAGGTATCCCGCGTCGACGAACACGGCGTATCGCGCGGGCTGTGGGACGAACTCCGAGGTGGCCATGGCCTTTCACCTTATTCGCGCAGGCCCTGTTCCCGTGAGTGAACCGCGGTTACATTGGCCTGCTCCTTCTAGGCTCAGCTTTCCCGGGACGGGCGTCGCACACGCGTGCGCGGCCCGCCCCGGGAGGTCCGCGCGACGCTACCGGTCGAGCGCGCGCGGCGCCAACACCTCAGGCCTGAACCGGACCCGCCGGAGGGGAAAGGACGGCGTCCCCCGCCGCGGAAGGCCCTGTCACCCGGCCGTCGTCCCCCGGCCGTCGTCCCCGGGCCGTCGTCCCCGGGCCGTCGTCACCCGGCTGTCGTCCCCCGGCCGTCGGGGTCACCTCAGCGGGAAGGCGGCCCGCCACGCCCCCGGACCGCGGTCGGGCAGCGGGCGGCGCATCATCCGGGAACGGTCGGCCCACCGCGACGCGCTCGGCCCGCTCCGCTCCGCGGCGGCAGCGGCGGCCGCCCGGGCGCGCGCGGTCAGCACCGCGACCAGCGCGGCGACCTCCTCGGGCGTCGCATCGCCCCGCACCACCTGCAGGAACGGCGTGTTCTCGGGCATCGGCCGCACCCCTCCTCCGGGACCACCTCGTCGATCGATTCGTCGATCGATCACGTCACAGCGGGATGTTGCCGTGCTTCTTCGGCGGCAGCGTCCGGCGCTTGTCGCGCAGCGCCCGCAGCGCCTTGATCACGTACGGCCGGGTCTCCGACGGCTTGATCACCGCGTCCACGTAGCCGCGCTCGGCGGCGATGTACGGGTTGGCCAGCGTGTCCTCGTACTCGGTGATCAGCTCGGCGCGCCGCGCGTCCGGGTCCTCGGCGGCGGCCAGCTCGCGCCGGTACAGGATGTTCACCGCGCCCTGCGCGCCCATCACCGCGATCTGCGCGGTCGGCCAGGCCAGGTTGATGTCGGCGCCCAGGTGCTTGGAGCCCATGACGTCGTAGGCGCCGCCGTACGCCTTGCGGGTGATCACCGTGACCAGCGGGACGGTGGCCTCGGCGTAGGCGTACAGCAGCTTGGCGCCGCGCCGGATGATGCCGTTCCACTCCTGGTCGGTGCCGGGCAGGAAGCCGGGCACGTCCACGAACGTCAGCACCGGCACGTTGAACGCGTCGCAGGTGCGCACGAACCGGGCCGCCTTCTCCGAGGCGTGGATGTCCAGCGTCCCGGCGAACTGCATCGGCTGGTTGGCGACCACGCCGACCGCGCGGCCCTCCACGCGCCCGAACCCGACGATGATGTTGGGCGCGAACTGCGCGTGCAGCTCCAGGAACTCGCCGTCGTCCAGCACGTGCTCGATGACGGTGTGCATGTCGTACGGCTGGTTGGGCGAGTCCGGGATCAGCGTGTCCAGCTCGGGGTCGGTCTCGTCGGCGTCGTCCGGCGCCTCGAACACCGGCGGGTCGGACAGGTTGTTGGACGGCAGGTAGGACAGCAGCGCCTTGACGAACTCGAAGGCGTCGTGCTCGTCGGAGGCCTGGTAGTGCGCCACGCCCGAACGGGTGGCGTGCGCGTGCGCGCCGCCCAGCTCCTCGAACGTGACCTCCTCGCCGGTCACCGTCTTGATCACGTCCGGGCCGGTGATGAACATGTGCGAGGTCTTGTCGACCATGACGATGAAGTCGGTGATCGCGGGAGAGTACACCGCGCCGCCCGCGCACGGCCCCATCACCAGCGAGATCTGCGGGATCACCCCGGAGGCGTGCACGTTGCGCTTGAAGATCTCGGCGTACAGGCCGAGCGCGACCACGCCCTCCTGGATGCGCGCGCCGCCGGAGTCGTTGATGCCGATCACCGGGCAGCCGGTCTTCAGCGCGTGGTCCATGACCTTGCAGATCTTCTCGCCGAACACCTCGCCGAGAGACCCGCCCGCGACGGTGAAGTCCTGGCTGAAGACCGCCACGTGCCGTCCGTCGATGGTGCCGTAGCCGGTGACCACGCCGTCGCCGTAGGGACGGTTCTTCTCCATCCCGAAGTTGGTCGACCGGTGCCGGGCCAGCTCGTCGAACTCCACGAACGAGCCCGGGTCCAGCAGCGCGTCGATCCGCTCGCGCGCGGTCATCTTGCCCTTGGCGTGCTGCTTCTCGACGGCACGCTGCGACCCCGCGTGCACCGCCTCGTACCGGCGGCGTTCCAGGTCCGCGATCTTCCCGGCGGTCGTGTGGATGTCGATGTCGACCGCCGGCTCCGGAGCTTCCATCGCCATGCGGGCCAGATTAACCCGCCGTCGGCGTGCGGATTCTTCCGGGGCGCCCGCCTGCGGCGACATGGCCTCCCGGGCCGCCGGACGGGCCGTCACCGGGCGGCCGCGCAAGGAACAGGCTGGTGAAGACCGGGCCTTCCGCCGCTCACTACGCTGGGCGGTGTGGTTACGAACACGCGGGACACCCTCCGTCAGGACATGCCCGAGCCGCTGCGCCGGGACGTGCGGCTGCTCGGCTCCATGCTGGGCGACAGCCTGGTCGAGTACGGCGGCCGGGAGCTGCTCGACGACGTCGAGCGGCTGCGGCACGCGGTGATCGGCGCGCGTCGCGGCGAGGTCGACATCGACGAGGTGGCCGCGCTGGTCGACGGATGGTCCCTGGAACGGGCCGTGCAGGTCGCCCGCGCGTTCACCGTGTACTTCCACCTGACCAACCTGGCCGAGGAGCACCACCGCATCCGCACGCTGCGCGAGCGCGACAGCGGCGGCGACGCGCCCGTGCGCGGCTCGATCGCCGCGGCGGTGGAGGAGATCTCCGCGACCGGCCGGGCCGAAGAGGGGGACGCCGAGCGGATCGGGCGGGTGCTGGACGCGCTGGAGTTCCGGCCGGTCTTCACCGCCCACCCCACCGAGGCGCGCCGCCGCGCCGTGGTCACCGCGATCCAGCGGATCAGCGACCTGCTGGCCGCGCTCAACGCCGAGCCGGGCGCCGGCGACCGCGCCGACCTGGAGCGCCGGCTGCGCGAGGAGGTCGACCTGCTGTGGCGCACCGCGCTGCGCAGGCGCACCCAGATGGACCCGCTGGACGAGGTCCGCACCGCGATGGCCGCGTTCGACGAGACGATCTACCGGGTGGTGCCGCGCGTCTACCGCGCCCTCGACGCCGCGCTCGACCCCGCGACCGGCGCCCGTCCGCCGCTGGCCCGCTCCTACCTGCGCTTCGGCAGCTGGATCGGCGGCGACCGCGACGGCAACCCGTACGTGACCGCGCAGGTCACCCGGGACGCGATCGCGATCCAGGCCGAGCACGTGCTGCGCGCCCTGGGGAACACCTGCGCCCGGATCGGCCGGGAGCTGACCGTCCACGCGTCCACCACCCCGCCGTCGGCGGCGCTGCGCGACCGGCTCGCCGCCGCGCGCACCGCCCACCCCGCCCGCTTCGCCGAGATCGCCAAGCGGTCGCCGGACGAGCCGCACCGGCAGTTCCTGCTGTACGCGGCCGACCGCATCGCCGCCACCCGCGAACGCGACGCCGACCTGGCCTACGCCTCCCCGGAGGAGCTGCTGGCCGACCTGCGCGTCGTCCAGGAGTCGCTGGCCGCGGCGGGCGCGGTGCGGCAGGCGTACGGCCGCGTGCAGGACTTGATCTGGCAGGTCGAGACGTTCGGCTTCCACCTGGCCGAACTGGAGATCCGCCAGCATTCGGAGGTCCACGAGCAGGCGCTGGCCGAGGTGCGCGCGGGCGGCGCGCTGAGCGAGATGACCGAGGAGGTGCTGGACACGCTGCGAGTGGTGGCGTGGATCCAGAACCGCTTCGGGGAGCGCGCCTGCCGCCGCTACATCGTGTCGTTCACCCGCTCGGCCGACGACATCGCCGCCGTGTACGAGCTGGCCGAGTCCCTCGAACAGACGCCGGTGCTGGACGTGATCCCGCTGTTCGAGACCGGCGAGGACCTGGACCGCGCCCCGGCCGTGCTGGACGGGATGCTGAAGATCCCCGCCGTGCGGCGCCGCCTGGAGCAGACCGGCCGTCGCCTGGAGGTCATGCTCGGCTACTCCGACTCGGCCAAGCAGCTCGGCCCGACCACCGCCACGCTGCGGCTGTACGACGCGCAGGAGGCGCTGGTGGCGTGGGCGGCCCGCAACGACGTGCGGCTGACGCTGTTCCACGGCCGCGGCGGGTCGCTGGGCCGCGGCGGCGGTCCGGCGGGACGCGCGATCCTGGCGCAGGCGCCCGGCTCGGTCGCGGGCGGCTTCAAGGTCACCGAGCAGGGCGAGGTGATCTTCGCGCGGTACGGGCACCCGCAGATCGCCCGCCGGCACATCGAGCAGGTCACCAACGCGGTGCTGCTGGCGTCCACCGACGCGGTGCAGGAGCGCATCCGCGCCGCCGCCGCCCGGTTCCGCCCGCTGGCCGACAAGATCAGCGACGCGGCGCGCGCGGCGTTCCGCGAGCTGATCGAGACCGAGGGCTTCGCCGAGTGGTTCGGCCGGGTCAGCCCGCTGGAGGAGATCTCCGAGCTGCGCATCGGGTCGCGCCCGGCGCGCCGCAAGAAGGCCCGGGGCCTGGAAGACCTGCGGGCCATCCCGTGGGTGTTCGCCTGGACGCAGACCCGCGTCAACCTGCCCGGCTGGTACGGCCTGGGCAGCGGACTGGCCGCCGTGTCCGACGGCGGCCGGCGGCTGGACGAGCTGCGCGAGGCCTACCGGTCCTGGCCGCTGTTCGCCGCGCTGATGGACAACGCCGAGATGAGCCTGGCCAAGGCCGACCGCGCCATCGCCGAGCGCTACCTGGCGCTCGGCGGCCGCCCGGAGCTGACCGAGCGGGTGCTGGCCGAGTACGACCGGACCCGGTCGCTCGTCCTGGCGGTGACCGAGCACGAGCGGCTGCTGGCGAACCGGCGGGTGCTCTCGCGGGCGGTGGAGCTGCGCAACCCGTACGTCGACGCCCTGTCCCACCTGCAGCTGCGCGCCCTCAAGGCGTTGCGCGCGGGCGTCGAGGACGACGCCGAACGGGAGCGTCTGGAGGACCTGCTCCTGCTGTCGGTCAACGGCGTGGCCGCGGGCCTGCAGAACACCGGCTGAACTAGGCGCCCGGGCGCGCGCCCCGCGGCCCGCGCCCGGGCGCGCGGCTCAGCTCGGCCAGTTCGGCTTGCGCTTCTCGTTGAACGCGGCGATGCCCTCGCGGCGGTCGGGGGAGAACGCCACCGACCGCCACGCGTTCTCCTCGATGTCCAGCCCGGCGTCCAGGCCGACGCCCCAGCCGAGCCGCATCGCGCGCTTGGCCGCCCGCACCGCCGTGGGCGAGTTCCCGGCGATCGTCGCGGCGATCGCCAGCGCCTCCTCCCGGGCCTTCCCGGCCGGGACGCGCCGGTCCACCAGGCCGTACTTCTCGGCCTCGTCGACGCCCAGGCGGCGTCCGGTCAGCACCAGGTCGGCGGCCCGTCCCACGCCCAGCCGGCGGATGGCCAGCTGGGTGCCGCCGCCTCCGGGCACGAGCCCGACGCTCACCTCGGGGAGGCCGAACACCGCGGTCTCGTCGGCCACGATCAGGTCGCACGACAGGACGAGCTCGCAGCCGCCGCCGAGCGCGTACCCGTGCACGGCCGCCACCACCGGCTGCGGCATGTCGAGCACGCCGCGGAACGCGGCGCGCAGCACCGGCCGCTGCGCCAGCAGCTCGTCGTCGGTCATGGTCCTGCGTTCCTTGAGGTCGGCGCCCACGCAGAACGCCTTCTCGCCCGCGGCGCTCAGCACCACCGCGCGCACGGACGAGTCCGCCGCCACCTCGGCGCAGACCCGCGTCAGCCGCCGCGCCAGCGCCGAGGAGATCGCGTTGAGGGCCTCGGGCCGGTCCAGCACGATCTCGGCCACGTGCGGGTTCTCGTCGTCCCGCCGCAACGTCACTCCGTCCACGCCAGCACTCTAGGGTCTCTCCCGCGCGGCGCTGATCGCGGGGTGCGGTTGGATGGAGCGGTGAGCGAGTCACCGTACACGGACTTGGACCGGCCGCCGCTGCACGAGGGCGCGCTGCGCCGCCTGCTGGTGCGGCCGGGAGCGCTGTGGACCGACGTGCGGGTCGTCCCGGAGACCGGGTCGACCAACGCCGACCTGGCGGCCCGGGCGCGGGAGGGCGCGCCGGAGGGCACCGTGCTGGTCACCGAGCTGCAGACGGCCGGGCGCGGCAGGCTCGGCCGGCGGTGGTCGGCGCCGCCGCGGTCGGGGCTGATGTTCTCGCTGCTGCTGCGTCCGTCGGTCCCGACGGTGCGGCTGGGCTGGCTGTCGCTGCTGACCGGGGTGGCCGTCGCCACGGCGGTGCGGCACATGACCGCCTGGACGCCCCCGGCCGCCGAGCAGGCGAACGGAGCCGCCGAAAAGGGCGGGAGTCCTGTGGACGTGCGCCTCAAGTGGCCCAACGACCTGCTGGTGGGCGAGCGCAAGCTCGCCGGGATCCTGGTCGAGAAGATCGACGACGCGGCGGTCGTGGGCGTCGGGCTGAACGTCGGCCTGCGCGCCGACGAGCTGCCGGTGCCCACCGCGACCTCGCTGCACATCGAGGGCGCGACGCTCAGCGACCGGGCGCCGCTGCTGCGCGCGATCCTGCGCGAGTTCGAGGACTGGTACCGCGACTGGCAGGCGCTGGACGGCGACCCCGAGCGCAGCGGCCTGCGCACCGCCTACAAGCGGCTGTGCGCCACGCTCGGCCGGTCGGTGCGGGTGACGCTGCCGGGGGACCGGGTGCTGGACGGCACGGCCCGCGACGTGGACGCGGCCGGGGGCCTGGTGGTCGCCGCGGACGGCGAGGAGCACATGGTCAGCGCCGGAGACGTCGTCCACGTACGGTGACATTTGCGTCGATTTGCAGGAACGCCCATAAAGCGGGCGAGTCAGGTCTTTGGCGGACCGATGGCCACTTCCCGGAACGCGTCTGCCACGATATGTCGCGCAGGGAGGCGTACCGTAAGCGCACCACGAACCGCCGCCGACGTCCGGGACGTCGCCGGCAGGCGGAGGGCATGGAGATGTCTGCTGGGTTGCCGGATGGGCCGCCCGACCCCGGGCTGCCCGACCCCAAGGAGGTCGAGGAGCTCCTGTTGGGCGGGCGGCTGCGCTACACCCGCGTCGACGCCGTGCGGCTGTCCGGCGTCACCCGGGAGTTCTCCGGACGGGTGTGGCGGGCCTTCGGCTACCCGTCGATGCCGGACGAGGCCGTGGCCTACACCGAGGGGGACGTGGCCGCGCTCATCCGGCTCAAGCGCCTGATCGACGAGGGCGTGCTGGACGAGGACTCGGTCGTGCGCATGGTGCGGGCCTTCGGGCAGACCATGGCCCGCCTGGCCGAGTGGCAGATCAACCTGCTCACCAGCATGCTGCGCCGGGGCGACTTCGGCGACCCTCCGCCGGCCGAGGCGATCCAGTCGATCGTCGACATCGCCGACAAGTACCTGGACGACTTCCAGCCGCTGGTGGTGCACGCCTGGCGGCGCCAGCTCGCCGCCGCCGGGACGCGGGCGCTGGCCTCGGCCGCCGCCCGCGACGGCGACCAGTCCGGCCCGGCCACCCGCAGCCCCACCACGGTCGGCTTCGCCGACATGGTGTCGTTCACCCAGGTCAGCCGGGAGCTGGAGGAGCTGGAGCTGGCGCGGCTGGTGGAGCGTTTCGAGGAGACCGCCTCCGACATCGTCGCCGCGTGCGGCGGTCGGCTGGTCAAGACGCTGGGCGACGAGGTGCTGTTCTGCGCCGACGACCCGGCGGTCGGCGCGGAGATCGCGCTGAGCATCGCCGCCGCCGTCAAGGACGAGACCGAGGTGCCGGACGTGCGGGTGGGCGTGGCCTACGGGCCGGTGCTGCCGCTGATGGGGGACGTGTTCGGCACCACCGTCAACCGCGCGGCCCGGCTGACCGCGCTGGCCCGGCCCGGCACCGTGGTGATCGACGCGGAGCTGGCCGCCGAGCTGCGGGACGAGCCCGCGTTCCAGACCACCCGGATCGTGCGGCGCCCGGTCCGCGGCCTGGGCATCATCCAGCCGTACGTGCTGCGTCGCATGTCCCCCAACGGCTCCCGCCCCTCGTCCGCCTGACCCGCCCGCGGGTCCCGCGCGGCCGTCCGGCGGGGGACGGCGCCCCGGGTGTCTCCTCGGACGGGAAGACGTCGGCCTCGCGCATGCCCTGGACGGCCGGCTCCCGTGAGATGACGAGCCGCCGCCGAGGGTACGAGCAGCGGATGCGGCTCGGCCTCCAGCTCGGTGACGGTCGCGGCGGCGCGGCGACCTGGCGGGGCCCGCTCGCCGTCGCGGTGGTCACCGAGGCGCTCGGCGTGGACGGCGTGGACGCGCGCATCCGAGACGGCACGGGCGATCCTGCCGGAATCCACCAGGCTCCAAACGCACACCGTCGGCGCCGACGTGCGGTCCGCGCGCGGCGCGGGGCGTCGAACCACGGACACTCGCGTGACCGAAACGTCCGGGCGGGCGCGACGGCGCTCGTGCGTTACGGAAGGAAGGTCACGTCGGGCTGGGCGCGTTCTCGCCGGGAGCGTCGGTCAGGCGCAGCAGGTAGTTCTGCTCGCCGAGCGACTCGACCAGGGCCAGCTCGGTCTCCAGGTAGTCGATGTGCTCTTCCTCGTCGGCGAGGATCTCCTCGAAGATCCGGGCGGAGGTGACGTCGCCGCGCGAGCGCATCAACTCGATGCCGGGCCGCAGCCGCGCCACGGCCTCCATCTCGATCTCCAGGTCGGCGCGGAGCTGCTCCACGACCGTCTGGCCGATGCGCAGCGTGTTGAGCTTCTGGTAGTTGGGCAGGCCCTCGAGGAACAGGATGCGGTCGGTGAGCCTTTCGGCGTGCCGCATCTCGTCGATGGACTCCTCCCGCGTGTGCCGGGCGAGCCGGGTGTATCCCCAGTTCTCCTGCATCTTGGCGTGCAGGAAGTACTGGTTGATCGCGGTGAGTTCCGCGGTGAGCTGCTCGTTCAGCAGGTTGATGATGTCCTTGTCGCCTTCCATGACGACATGGTTCCACGTCCGTGTCGATGTGGACAGCACCAAATCCCTGTACGGCGTCAACCGAACCGTACAGGGCCGGACGGGAAAGGCTCGCTCAGGCCGCTGTCGGGCGGACGGTCCTCCTCTCGTCGTCGGCCTCGGTGCCGTACTGCCGGATCAGGCCGTACAGCCGCTTGGTGCACGCGCCGCAGCCGGGCTTCATGCCACAGGCCGCGCGGACCTCGCGTGCCGTGCAGGCCCCCTGTGCAAGGCAACCGCGAACGTCGTCCTCCGTGACGGCGTAGCAGATGCAGACGTACATGCGGCGGGGGACCTTCCTCGCTGACCTCTCCGACACTTGGCGGCACCGCGCGGATGCCAACTTAGGCTGCCCTCAATAAGGTAAGGCATGCCTAAGATAGTGGAAAGATGTCCGGTCTGACCAGAGGAATCACGATCGGTGTGACCTACCTCGCACAAGGTCCGGCTGGTTCGACCAGGTGTGCAGGCGACTCAGAGCACCGTCGACCGGACGCATCACAGGGTGGGCAGAGGGGGTCGATCGTCCAGGTCTGAGAACGTGGTGCAAGGCGCGACCGCACCCCCGACCAGCAGGATGGATGAGAGCCCTGTAGAGGCTCGCATACGCCTCGCAACTGAAGCTATACGCGTCGTGGCCCTTTCGCGTCTCTCTGGCGCTCTCAGCGGCTGCGGCGGGCGTCCTGGCGGTCTGCGCCCCCTCGCGCCGACCATCCGACAGCCCGCTGAGTTGCGCAAACGTGGCGGATAGAACGAATCGGCCCCTCTCGTGCCGATGGCCGAATCCACGGTCGTCGACTCACCCACCTCCACCCGACGGCCTCCTGCTCCCCGCCGACCGCCTCGCCGCCGTCGCCACGCGAGGACGGCGTGGATCGAGGCAGCCGTAATGCCGGTGCAGCTTGGGTCCCCTGCGTTCTCTCGCCGGAAGCAGGCCCGGGAGCGGGCCGCCCAGGCTTCGTCCCCGATGACGGCGAAGTCCTACCTGGACTCCGGCTGCGCCCGGGGCTGCCGCGGCTGTCCTTGCACGGCTGCGCCTTGCTCGTGAGCGCGCTGCTTGGCCGCGCGCGGTTTCGCGCTGACGCGGGACAAGGCCGACGGGCGGCTCCGTCAGGGCGAGCATCGGCGCCCGGTCGACCGGAGCCGAGGGCGACCATGATCCCGAGAGTGGGACGACCCTCGTCCGCCCGTATGAGCGGCCCGTTCTGGTCGCGCAGGACGTCCTCCGACGGCGCAGATGCGCGGCCGCCGTGCGCCTGCCGAGACCCATGATCCACAGGCTGTGGAAAACTTTCGGGATTTCTTCCTGGACTGGGACGAAGTCCACGAGGCCCGCCACACTGACCTGCTCGGATGGCGAAGCCTCTTCGGCGCGTCGTGGCGATCTCGCCTGGCGGTGCCCTGGTCGACGGCGACCGCGAGGGATTCGCAAAGGCGGGTCAATGGCGTGAGTAGGGGTGGATTGCTCATTTCGGGCGTTCGTGGCCGCGCGCGGGGGCGGGTGCCGGCGCGTGACTCGTTCGGTCGCCTTCGCGTGCGACCGCTTGACCGCCGCGCGACCCTCGGACTCCATCGTAGTGACAGTCGGTGACTGGGGCGTTACGCCCGAGTGAGTCCTGATTAGTCGTGATTCCTGCGTGTTCGAGGATGTACTACGTGTGGCAAACCGCAGGTCAAGAGCGTGGAGGGTGCCGGGAAACGTTCATGAATGGTCATACGATCGACACATGACCTCAGTACTGCTCGCCGAGGACGACACGTCCATCTCCGAGCCCCTGGCTCGCGCGCTGCGGCGCGAGGGGTACACCGTGGAAGTCAGCCCGGACGGCCCGCAGGCGCTGGAACGGGCGCTCGGAGGCGGCGTGGACCTCATCGTGCTCGATCTCGGACTGCCCGAGCTCGACGGCCTGGAGGTGGCGCGCCGAGTCCGCGCCGAAGGCCACGGCGTGCCCATCCTGATCCTCACCGCCCGTGCCGACGAGGTGGACACGGTGGTCGGGCTGGACGCGGGCGCCGACGACTACGTCACCAAGCCCTTCCGGCTCGCCGAGCTCCTGGCGCGGGTCCGCGCCCTCCTGCGCCGCGGCAGCACCGAGACTCCGATCGTGCAGGGCGTGCGGATCGACGCCGAGTCGCGTCGCGCCTGGATGGGCGACCAGGAGCTCCAGCTGACCACCAAGGAGTTCGACCTCCTGCGCGTCCTGGTGCGCGACGCCGGCAAGGTGGTGACCCGCGAACAGATCATGCGGGAGGTGTGGGACACCAACTGGTGGGGCTCCACCAAGACGCTCGACATGCACATCTCCTGGCTGCGCCGCAAGCTCGGGGACGACGCCGGCAGCCCCCGCTACATCACCACGGTGCGGGGCGTCGGCTTCCGGTTCGAACGCGGCGACTAGAACCCGGCCGCCATGAGCCCGCGGTTCCGCGGTCCGCGCCGGGCCGGGTTGTCGCATGCCCGGCGGGAGCTTCGAGCGCGCCAGGACGCGCCGGCCCGCCGGGGGAGTGCGTTCGTGCCCGGGGCCCGCCGGCGTCGCCGCCCGTTCCCGTGCCGCACGGGGTCCGCCCGCGCGGCGCACGCGGCGTGCGCGCGCTGCGCGCCGTGCGTGCGCGCACAGGGCCGGGCCCGTGACCGTCCATGCGGAGGAGGGACCGCGTGATCATGGCTTCGTCCCCGAAGGAGCCCTGATGAGGCGCCGACTGCTCCTGTCGACGCTCGCGGTGGCGGTCGTGGCGATCCTGCTGCTCGGCATACCCCTCGCCTACGCCACGCACAAGCTGATCTACGAGGAGGCCCGGCAGTCGCTGGAACGCGAGGCCGGATCCATCCTGGGCGGCGTCGGATTCAGCCTGGAGTCCGGCCAGCCGATCAGCGCGCAGAAGATCGCCCAGGAGTATCCGGGCCGGTTCATCACGATCACCCTGCCGGGCAACCGGATGGTGACGGCGGGCGCGCGTCCGCCGCGCGGCACCGAGCTGCTCACCGCCACGGCCGCCGCCGGGGGCGCGCACGTGCAGGTGTCCCAGGAGGCCCGGGAGGTGCGCGACGCCGCGCTGCGCCAGCTGCTGCTCATCGGCACCCTGGCCGCGCTGGGCGTCGCGGTGACCGTGGGCCTGGCCATGGTGCAGGCCCGCAAGCTCACCCTGCCGCTGATCGACCTGGCCGAGACCGCCGACCGGCTGGGCAGCGGCAACGCCCGGCCGCGCCGCCGCAGGTACGGCATCCCCGAGGTCGACCGCGTCGCCGAGGTCCTGGACCGCAGCGCGGTGCGGATCGCCGACCTGCTGGCGGCCAGCCGGGAGTTCGCCTCCGACGCCAGCCATCAGCTGCGCACCCCGCTGACCGCGCTGTCCATGCGGCTGGAGGAGATGATCGAGGCGGCCGACTACCCCGACGTGGTGCGCGAGGAGGGCGCGGCCGCGGTCACGCAGGCCGAGCGGCTGGTCGCGGTGGTCGAGCAGCTGCTGGCCCGGTCCCGGCACGACCGGACCGGCGCGGCGGTGCCCTCGAAGATCGACGGCATCATCGCCCAGCAGGTGGAGGAGTGGCGGCCCATCTTCCGCCGGGACGGCCGCGACATCCGCATCACCGGGCAGCCCGGCCTCATCGGCATGACCAGTCCGGAAGGGCTGTCCCAGATCATCGCCACGCTGCTGGACAACTCCCTGGTGCACGGCGCCGGCACCGTCACGATCACCACGAAGCAGGGGGCGAGCTCGGTGGTGGTCGAGGTCGGCGACGAGGGGCCGGGGATCCCGCCGGAGCTGGAACCGCGGATCTTCGAACGCAGCGTCACCAGCGGCAAGGGCACGGGGCTCGGGCTGTACCTGGCCCGGTCGCTGGCGGTGGTGGACGGCGGGCGGCTGGAGCTGATCCAGGCCCGCCCGGCGGTGTTCGGGGTGTTCCTGCGGCAGGCGTCGGAGGCGCGGCTGGCGGAGGAGCGGGTGGTCAGCGGCCCGGTCTGACGGCCGTGCGGCGCGCCCTCTCGGCGGCCCGGCCGTTCACCGCCTGCCCGTTCACCGTCTGCCCGTTGACCGTCTGCCCGTTCACCGCCTGCCCGTTGAACGTCCCGTCCACGCGGGCGGGGTGGACGGAGTCGTCGACCGGCGCACCGGCGGCCGGAGCCGTGCGGACGGGCGTCCCGGCGGAGGCGGGGGAGCCGCCCGCCTCGGGAAGCCCGGACGCCGGGTCCACCTGCGGCGCCGTCACGGGCAGGAACACCCACTTCTTGTACGACCAGAAGCGGAACAGCGTCGCCACCCCGGTGCCGATGATCAGCGAGGCGTTGTAGGCCAGCGCGCCGTTCAGCCCGAGCACGTAGTAGGTGAACCCGATCACCAGCTGCGTGATCACCAGGCCGACGCCGTTCAGCGCGAAGAACAGCACGTACTCGCGGCCCATCCCGGTGCGGTCGCGGTGCCGGAACGTCCAGTAGCGGTTGGCCAGGTAGGCGAACGTGGTGGCGACCACGGTGGCGATGCCGTTGGACGACAGCGGGCCCATGCCCAGCCCGGAGTGCAGCGCGTTGCCCACGGCGACCGTGATGACGAACGCCGCCGCGCCCACGCTGCCGAACTTCGCGAGCTCGTGCACGATGTGCGCGAAACGTCGGTAGAGATTGACGACCAGGCTCACGAAGGGGAACCGTCCTCTCGGACTTCGGATGCTGGGATCGGGCTCACCGGCACGTGGCCCGGAGCCCCGCGCTCACGCCGGGGCCAAAACGAGAATAGACGCATGGTGCCCGTGAGACGTCAGAAGCTGAACGTTCGTCCTACCCGGGTCAGTTCCTGCCCCTGGGAAAGGACATCACACCCCATCGGATGCCTGGAACGCCGCGTCGGTTCATTTGTCGCCGCCCGATAGCCTTTGCCCGTGAAGCATCCAGCTCAGACGCCGGTTGTCGGAATGGTGGGCGGCGGCCAGCTCGCCCGCATGACCCACCAGGCGGCGATCTCCCTGGGAGTGCCTCTGCGGGTGCTGGCCCGCGACCCGGACGACGCGGCCGCGCAGGTCTGCGCCGACGTGCGGATCGGCGACGAGCGGTCCCTCGACGACCTGCGCGCCTTCGCCAAGGACTGCGACGTGGTGACGTGGGACCACGAGCACGTCCCCCAAGAGCTCATCAAGGCCCTGGAGGAGGCGGGCACGCCCTGCCGCCCCGGCTCGGCCGCCCTCCTGCACGCCCAGGACAAGCTCGTCATGCGCGAGCGCCTGTCGTCGTTCGGCGCGCCGTGCCCGGCCTTCGCGCGCGTGCCGCGCGAGGAGCCGCTGCCGTTCCTCGAGTCCTTCGCCCGCGAGCACGGCCTGCCGGTGGTGGTCAAGGCGACCCGGGGCGGCTACGACGGCAAGGGCGTCTGGGTGCTGAACGACCTCGACCGCGACGCGCGCGAGCTGGTGGACCGGCTGCTGGCCGACGGGGTGGACCTGCTCGTCGAGGAGCACGTGGCGTTCCGCCGGGAGCTGGCGGCGATGGTCGCCCGGTCCCCCTACGGCCAGGGCGCCGCGTACCCGGTCGTGGAGACCGTCAACCGCGACGGCGTCTGCCACGAGGTGATCTGCCCCGCGCCCGGCCTGGACGACGACACCGCGGCCGAGGCCCACCGCCTGGCCCTCGACATCGCCGAGCATTTCGACGTCACCGGGATCCTGGCCGTCGAGCTGTTCGAGACCGACGGCGGCCTGGTCGTCAACGAGCTGGCGATGCGGCCGCACAACTCCGGGCACTGGACGATCGAGGGCGCCCGCACCTCGCAGTTCGAGCAGCACGTGCGGGCCGTCCTGGACCTGCCGCTCGGCTCCACCGAGGCCACCGCCCCGTACGTGGTCATGGCCAACGTGTTCGGCGGCGGCCCGGACGACGGCGCGGACGCCGTCTACGCCCGGTACGTGCACGTCATGGCGCACGACCCCGCGGTGCGGGTGCACATGTACGGCAAACGGCCCCGGCCCGGACGCAAGATCGGCCACGTGACCGCGCTCGGCGACGACCTGGACGAGGTCCGCGCCCGCGCCCGTCACGCCGCCGACTACCTGCGCTGGGGCCCCGCGATGAAGGAGCACGCATGACCGGCCCGGTGGTGGGCGTCGTGATGGGCAGCGACTCGGACTGGCCGACGATGAAGGCCGCCGCCGAGGCGCTGGAGGAGTTCGGCGTGCCGTACGAGGCCGACGTGGTCTCCGCGCACCGCATGCCGCACGACATGATCGCCTACGGGACGGACGCGGCGTCCCGCGGCCTGCGGGTGATCATCGCGGGGGCGGGCGGGGCGGCGCACCTGCCGGGCATGCTCGCCTCGGTGACGCCGCTGCCGGTGATCGGCGTGCCGGTGCCGCTCAAGCACCTGGACGGCATGGACTCGCTGCTGTCCATCGTGCAGATGCCCGCCGGGGTCCCGGTCGCCACGGTCGCCGTCGGCGCCGCCCGCAACGCCGGCCTGCTGGCCGTCCGCATCCTGGCCGCGTCCGACGAGACGCTGCGCGCCAAGATGGCGGACTTCCAGAAGGAGCTGTACGCCCAGGCCAAGGCGAAGGGCGCCCGCCTGCGCGAGACCCTGGGGCGCGACTAGCTGTACTGACCATGGACGTTGGTGACGGCGACACGGCTGGATGATCTTGAAATGGGGAGGACCTCCTGGCGTGGTGTGGAGCTACCAGACAGCCGC
>PVNI01000036.1 GCA_003001795.1 Actinomadura viridilutea
CCCCTGGCTGCACATCTACAACCATCACCGCGGCCACACCGCACTCGGCGGCCTCCCACCCGCCAGCCGCGTCACCAACCTGTCAGGACAGAACAACTAGCGCCGTCCCCGCGCGGCGGCCCTCCGCGCGTCCGCCGGCCCTGACCGCCCCCGTCCGAGGCGCACCGTCCGGTGATGAGAAGATCGGCGCATGACCTGTCTCCGGTTGCCCGAGGAGTGCCGGTGAACGCGCCGCTGGACGTGGCCGTGGAGGACGGCGTCGCCGTCCTGACGCTGAACGACCCGGACCGCCGCAACGTCCTGTCCGGCGCCCTGGTCGGCGAGATCGCCGCCGCGTTCGACCGCCTGGAGGCCGACGGGACGACGGCCGCCGTGGTGATCACGGGCGCGGGCCCGGCGTTCTGCGCCGGCGCGGACCTGGCCGACCTGCTGGCCGCCGCCGACGGCGACGCGTCCGGCGTGCACACCGTCTACGAGGGCTTCCTCCGGGTGGCCCGCTCGCCGCTGCCGACGATCGCGGCGGTCAACGGCCCGGCCGTCGGCGCCGGGCTCAACCTGGCGCTCGCCTGCGACGTGCGCCTGGCCGCCGAGTCGGCGTGGTTCGACACCCGCTTCCTGAAGATCGGCCTGCATCCCGGCGG
The DNA here is from genome assembly GCA_003001795.1 of Actinomadura viridilutea. Taxonomy (GTDB): domain Bacteria; phylum Actinomycetota; class Actinomycetes; order Streptosporangiales; family Streptosporangiaceae; genus Spirillospora; species Spirillospora viridilutea. Next base: position 642 of record PVNI01000036.1, read on the forward strand.
CGGGCACACCTGGATGCTGCACCGGCTGGTCGGCCCGCAGACGGCCGCGGCGATGGTGCTGTTCGGCGAGCGCCTGGACGGGCGGGCCGCCGTCGCCGCCGGGCTGGCGTACCGGTGCGTCCCCGACGCCGAGCTGCTCCCCGCCGCGCGGGCCCTCGCCGCGGGCGCCCGCGACGTCGACCCCGAGCTGCTGCGCCGCACGAAGGCGTCGCTGCGGCGCGCGGGCGACGGACGCGGCCACGAGCAGGTCCTCGAGGACGAGACCCGCGACCAGATGTGGTCCCTCACCCTTCCCTCCACGAGGGACCGCCTCGACGCCCTCCGCCGCAAGATCAGCGGCTGATCGGGGCCGTCGGCGCGCGGCGCGACCCGTGGCCGCGGCCCGGGCTTCTCCGGCCCCGCAACGCGGCCGCCGAGATTAGCGGCTGCGTTGCTCGTCTTTGCGGCAATGTCGTGGGGAATGAGGATTCCGCGCCGGCGGCAACGGCAACAGCCGGGCTTTCCTGCCCGTCAGGCCCGTGTCCGCCGAGGTCGTCGCCACCGACGGGCACGGGCGCCCCGCCGTGCTGCGGCGCCGCTGCGGCGACGGCTGGGTCGTGCTGTGCACGTACCCGCTGGGCACATGGCCGCGGCGACGCCGCTGGTGCACCCCGAACCCACGTACCGGATCTACGACGCGCTGGCCCGGCTCGCCGGGGTGCGCCGCCCCGTCACCGTTCCCGATCCGCGCGTGTCGGCCGACGTGCTCGTGCACGCCGACGGGCGCCGCTTCGCCGTCCTCGTCAGCCAGGCCGACACCGAACTGGCCATCGCACACCCGGACGTCACCCTGCCTCCGTACGGCGCGCGCGTGGTGGAACTTCCCGAAACCGAATGAAAGATTCACCGCACGCCGACATCGCCCGGCCTCGCACCGGCCCGCCGGCGAAGGCGTCCTCCCAGCTCAATCGGTATGTCCCGGACGGGCCGCGCATTCCGTCCCGAGACCGCGCGTCGCCGTCACTGTACGACGCCGCGGCGCATGCCTAGCTTCATGGGTGCTCTGGCCGTCGGCGGGCGGGCCCGGCCCGTGGAGCGTTTCCGGCACCCCGATTCCCGCAAGGAGGACACCGGATGAGATCCAGGTCCCGTTGCGCCGCCGTGACGGCGGCCTTGGCGTCGCTGCTCGCCTCGCTGCTCGCGACCGCCGCCCCCGCCCGCGCGGACGCGGTCGGACTGCGAGTGAGCGGGACGGACATCGTCGAGTCCAACGGCAACCGCTTCGTCATGCGCGGCGTCAGCCACCCGCACGCCTGGTACACGTCGCAGACGAGGGCGTTCGCCGACATCAAGGCGCTCGGCGCGAACACCGTGCGCGTCGTGCTGAGCGGCGGACGCTGGCCCGCCAACGGCCCGTCCGACGTCGCGAACGTCGTCGCGCTGTGCAAGCAGAACCGGCTCATCTGCGTCCTGGAGAACCACGACACCACCGGCTACGGCGAGCAGGACGGCGCCCGCACCCTCGACGACGCCGTCGACTACTGGCTGAGCCTGCGCGACGTGCTCGTCGGCGAGGAGGACTACGTCGTCATCAACATCGGCAACGAGCCGATCGGCAACAACCCCGTGACACCGGACTGGACGACCGCCACGTCCGACGCCATCAAGCGGCTGCGCGCCGCGGGCTTCGACCACCTGCTCATGGTGGACGCCCCCAACTGGGGCCAGGACTGGCGCTTCACCATGCGCGACAACGCGCAGACCGTCTTCGCCGCCGACCCCGACCGCAACACGGTGTTCTCCATCCACATGTACGGGGTGTTCGACACCGCCGCCGAGATCACCGACTACCTCGCCCGGTTCCGCGCGGCCGGGCTGCCGCTGGTGATCGGCGAGTTCGGGTTCGACCACTCCGACGGCGACCCGGACGAGGACACCATCATGGCCGAGGCGCAGGCGCGCGGCGTCGGCTACATCGGATGGTCGTGGAGCGGCAACGGCGGCGGCGTCGAGTACCTCGACATGGTGCGGAACTTCGACCCGACCCAGCTCACCTCCTGGGGCGAGCGGATCTTCAACGGGGCGAACGGCATCCGGCAGACCTCCCGCGAGGCCACGATCTACAGCGGCCAGGCCCCGGACACCGCGCCGCCCACCGCCCCCGGCGCCCCGTCCGTGTCCGATGTCACCGCGACCGGCGCGACGCTGACCTGGGCCGCGTCCACTGACACCGGCGGCTCCGGCCTGGCCGGTTACGACGTCCACCGGTCCGACGGCACGCTGCTCGGCCGGACCACCGCCGCCTCCATCACGCTGACCGGTCTCACCCCCGACACCCGCTACGAGGTGTACGTGCGGGCGCGCGACGGCGCGGGCGACCGGTCCGACCCGTCGCCCGCGGTCGCGTTCACCACGGCGCCGGGATCACGAACACGGGCACCGCGCCGATCGACGGCTGGTCCCTGACGTTCACCCTGCCCGCCGGGCAGACCATCACCTCCGGTTGGGGCGCGACCTACACGCCGACCTCCGGTCGCGTCACGGCCACCGACCTCTCCTACAACGCCGTCATCCCCGCCCAGGGCTCGATCGACATCGGTTTCCAGGCCGCCCACACCGGTGACACGACCCGGCCGGAGACCTTCACTCTCAACGGCTCCACCTGCCAGACGGACTGAGCGCGCCATCCGGGTCCCGCCGCGCACTCGGACGCACGGCGAGACCCGTTCGCATGGGTGCGCGCGCCGCACACGGGGACCGTCGACGCGCAGGGGATGCCCGTCTTCCCCGCGGTCAGGCGTCGTGTTCGAGGGGCGCTCCCTTGGGACGGCGCTGGTGCAGCCGTCCCTGCTCGGTGACGTCCACCGCCCAGCGGGCCCAGTCGGCCAGGGCCTGGTAGAGCCGGACGGCGGCCTCGACGGTCAGGCGCATCGACTGGACGGGAGGCGCCGTGCCGAAGTCGCCCCTGTCCTTGGCCGCCGCCAGGCCGCGGTAGAAGTCGGCCCGCTCGCTGTAATAGGCCGCCTCCCGCCGCAGGTGGCGGGCCGCGTCCTCCGGCTCGATGAGCCAAAGGAAGAACGAGCGCAGCAGCGCCTCCAGGCGCAACGTGTGGTCGACGTCGTCCTCGGCCAGCCACCGCCGCACCTCGGCAAGGCCCTCGTCGGTGATGCGGTACGCCTTGCGGCGCCGCGGCCCGCGGCTGTCGACCTCGATGAGCCCGTCGGCCTCCAGACGTCCCAGCTCGCCGTAGATCTTCGGATGCTGGGCGGGCCAGACCGCCGCGAACACCTCCTGGAAGCGCCGGGTCAGGTCATACCCACTGGCGGGCCCCTCGGCCAGCAGGCCGAGCAGGCCGTGTCGCAGCGACATGAGCTCCTCCCTGGCGCGTCCCCCTTGAGAGAACGTCCCCACCTTGACGGGGCGGTAGACACGTGAAGAGGTCTGTGTCAATGGACTTCCGCCTTGGCGTGGACCCGGCCGTCCGGCCGTGCCGCGCATCGGCCGCACCCTTCGGATGCATTGCGATGACACCGGTGAGCAGCAAAGATCAACTACGTCGGCGGCGCCGGATGGTCGTACCATCCGTGAGACTCGTCGGTGCGCGACCGTGACGTCGGGAACCACTGATCGTTGATCTGGTGAAGGGAGGGGCGCGCCGAGGATGGGCACGGCCCGGGGAAGGCGGAGTCGGGGATGGTGAAGATCCGGACGTTCACCGAGCGGGACAGGCCGGTGCTCCACGCCCTGTTCGCCCGTGCCCGCAAAGGCTCGCCCAGCGATTCGCTGTGGGGCCACGACGAGTCCGAGGCGGCGGTCTACCTCCGCCCGTACATGGACCTGGAGCCCGGCTCGCTGCTCCTGGCGATCGACGGCGGCCGGGTGATCGGCTACCTGGCCGGATGCCTGGACAGCGCGGCCTTCCCCAGCGAGGTCGCGCGCGTCGACCAGGCCATCCGGCGGTACCGGCCGTTCCTGAGGCCGCGGTCGGCGGGGTTCTTCGCCCGCGGTCTCGTCGACGTCGCCTGGGCGGCCCTCCGGCGGGCACCGGTCGCCGGCGACTTCCATGACCCGCGGTGGCCGGCGCACCTGCACATCAACGTCGTCCCCGAGGCCCGCGGCAGCGGCGCCGCCGACCGGCTCATGGACCACTGGCTGGAGCGCGTGACCGACCACGGGGTCGCGGGATGCCACCTTCAGACCGTCGCGGAGAACATGCGAGCCATCCGCTTCTTCAAGCGCAAGGGCTTCGTCGCGCACGGCCCGGCCCGCGTGATCCCAGGCCTGCGCTACAAGGGGCGCCGCGTCCACCAACGCACCATGGTCTGGAACCCCTGACCACCCCTCGCGGCCGCCCCGGCGTCACCGCCCCGACGGCTCGCGGCGCATTCTGATCTTGATGTAGCCGTCGCCGTGCCGTCCCGCCTCGCGGAACCCGAGCCGCTCGTACAGCGCGTACGCGCGGCGGTTGACCACCAGCACGTCCAGGACGACGGGCACGCCGCGCCGCTCGGCCTCGTCCAGCAGATCGCCGATCAGTCTCGTCCCGATGCCGCGCCCCTGGTACTCCGGCAGGATCTCGATGCGCCCCAGGTAGATCTCCTCGGGGCGGCGATCGACGCTGATCATGCCGACGTCGGCCCCGCCCATGGTGATGATCTGCCAGTTCCCCGGGTCGAACAGGCGCTCATGCCAGTCCCGCTGCGCCCGCTCGTCCCACCCCCAGATCGCGGCGACGTAGTCGCCGAGGGCCGCCTTGTGCAGCCGATAGCAGAATTCCTTGTCCGCGTCGTCGGCCTGCCGCAGGCCGACGTTCTCCCCAGCCGCGTCGAGCACCACGCCAGGTTATGCGGCGCTCACTGCTCGGCGCGACGGGCGCGGGCGCGGCGCTTTCCTTCGTGCATGGCCTGCACTCGGGCCACCGGAATGGCCCGGCCCTCCTCGACGAGATCGGCGTCGAGCGGTTGCGGTGCGGGCATGAGGACCGTCCAGGGATCGCGTTCGACGACCGGAGAGGCCGCGGTGCGCAGAGTGAAATCACCGGGGGCGACGTCGTCCAGGTCGTCCCAGGCCACGGGGAACGAGACGGGCACGCCCGGACGCAGACGCGGGCTGTAGGCGGCGATCACCGTCGCGGTCCCGGCTCGTGTGGAGTCGATGAACACCTTCCCCGCCCGGTCCTCGCGGATGAACGCCGTCGTCGCGAGCGCGGGGTCGAGCCGTGCGGCGCGCGCGGCCAGCGCCCGCGTCGCCGCCGCGGCCTCCTCCATCGTCGCCCTCACCGGCACGAACACGTGGACACCCTTGGAGCCGCTCGTCTTCACCGCCCCCGACAGGCCGGACTCGGCCAGCGCCTGCCGGACGAGGCGGGCGGCGCGGACGGCGAGCGCGAAGGACTCCGCGGAGTCCCCGGACGGCGGGTCGATGTCCAGCACCAGATGGGTGGGCTCGTCCCACCGACCGACGCGGATCAGGGGGATGTGGTACTCGACGGCGCGCTGGTTGGCGAACCACAGCAGCGTCCGGCGGTCGTTGCACAGCGCGTACGACACCTCGCGCCGGGACGCCTCCGCCCACAACCGCGCCTTCCGCACCCACGGCGGGGCGTATTTCGGCAGGTTCTTCTGCATGAACGGCTGCTGGCCGCGCAGCGCCCGGATCACCGACAACGGCCGGTCCGCCAGGTGCGGGACGAACCGTTCGCCGATGGCGTCCAGGTAGTCGACCAGGTCCCGCTTGGTGGCGTCCGCGCCGTCGAACAGCGGTTGGTCGAGATTGGTGAGCGCGACGCCGTCGCGGACCTCTCCGCCCATGCCGACCACCTCCCGGGTGGGAGATACCTCCCCGGGCGCGGTTCACTCGCGGGCGAGCGCCGCGCGGCTCCAGCGGCGGTGCGCGCGTGAACGTCCGGCCCGCCGCGGAGCCGCGCGACGCAGCCGCAGGGTTCTCGACCGGCGCGCTGGCCCGAGAGATGCGTCCGATCCGGGAGCAGCGGCCACAGAAAAGCGCCGATTGATGAGCCGATTGATGACATGTCCGCCCCGCGCAGACGCCGTCCCAGCGGCCCGTGCCATCGCCTGGAGTCCGCTTCGGGGCGTCCGGCCATCCGTGTCGCCGCGGTGGCGGCGCGCGCACGGCCGCCTTGAGCAGCCTCTTCCCAGTGAGCAGGGCACGAGAGACGACGCCGGTGCGGCGCTTCCAGCGACTGCGCGCAGGCGCGCCGGGCGCCGGGCGGAGGGCGCCGCCTGAGGGCGTGGGGAGCGCGAGGTCAGCCGGTGGTGCCTCCCGTGCGAGAGACGATCCAGTCGACCGTGCGCCGCGCCCCCGAGATGCGACGCTCCAGCTTGCGCCGGCGGGGCGGCGGAGCGGAGCAGGCGGTGCGGACACGGACCGGTGCCCCCTTGCGGCGTCCGCCGGACTGCGCGCCGCCCCCCGCGACGGCGCCGTCGGTCGCCTTGGGACCGCCCGCGGGCACCCCCGCCGCACCGCGCGCCAGGTCGGCCAGCCGGGCGCCCGCCCCCGCGAGCTCCAGCAGAGCGTCTCGTTCCGTGCGCTGGTCGGGCGCGTCCAGCACGCGGGCGTACAGCGCCTCGACCTCGGCCATCTGAGCGCCCAGCCGCAGCAGCGGCTGATCGCCCATGCTGTGGATCATCCCCGTCACCCTTCCATGGTGAGACATTCGCACGGCTTTGTGCACCTGGCTTTCCCGAGACCGCCCCGGCGTCCGCCGCCCGCCCTCGTCGACGTTCACCTCCTGGAAAGCGGCGGGCCCGTCCGGCCGCTCGCGCCTGGTTCGGCGTCGGCCACGGCGAATGGGATCCCCGCATCGTCGATTTCCGCCCGACCGGTGAGACGCGCGCATTGTCACGGCAGTTCGCGACTGGCAGAGTCGGACGCACCGGCCTCGGGAGGAACGGTGGACGTGACCTTCGGCGTGTGGGCGTCGACCGTCGCCGGCCTGTGCGTGCTGATCGTCGCGGACTTCTTGATCGGACGCAGGCCGCACGAGGTGTCCACCCGGGAGGCCGGGATCTGGTCGGCGGTGTGGGTGGCGCTGGCCGTCGCCTTCGGGCTGGGGCTGCTGGCGTTCGGCGGCGGCACCGCGGCCGGGGAGTTCTTCGCCGGCTACATCACCGAGAAGTCGCTGAGCGTCGACAACCTGTTCGTGTTCGTCCTGATCATGTCGAGGTTCGCGGTGCCCGCCGTCTACCAGCAGCGGGTGCTCATGGTCGGCGTGGTCATGGCGCTGGCGATGCGGGCGGTCCTCATCGCGGCGGGCGCCGCCGCGATCTCCGCCTTCTCCTGGGTGTTCTACCTCTTCGGAGCCTTCCTGATCTGGACGGCGTGGAAGCTGGTCCAGGACGCTCGCTCCGGTGGCCACGACGCGGAGTACGAGGAGAACAGGCTGCTCAAGGCCGTCGAGCGCCGTCTCGGCGTGGCCGACCGCTACCACGGGACGAAGCTGTTCGTGCGGCGGGACGGCAGGCGCGTGATGACGCCGATGATGGTCGTCATGCTGGCGATCGGCTCCACCGACGTGCTGTTCGCCGTCGACTCCATCCCCGCGATCTACGGCCTGACCGAGGACCCGTACATCGTCTTCACCGCCAACGCGTTCGCCCTCATGGGGCTGCGCCAGCTCTACTTCCTCATCGGCGGGCTGCTCCAGCGGCTGGTCCACCTGAGCTACGGGCTGTCGGTCATCCTCGGGTTCATCGGGGTGAAGCTGGTCCTGCACGCGCTGCACGAGTCCGGGGTGCACGTCCCTGAGATCAGCCTCGCGTTCTCGCTCGGCTTCATCGTCGCCGTCCTCGCGGTGACGGCCGTCACCAGCCTCCTCGCCACCAGGCGGCGGACCGCCGTCCGGGAGGAGGAGCCCCGGCGGTGAACCACCGGACAGGACGCCTGGGCGGACGTCAGGTGCGCGGCTTCTCCCAGACCGAGACGTGCTTGGGGCTCTCGTTGGTGAAAGGCGCTCGCGTCCAGTCCTCCCAGCGTTCCCGCAGCCGCAGCCCCGCGAGCTCGGCCATCAGGTCGAGTTCGGCCGGCCACACGTAGCGGAACGGGATGGAGCGGAACTCGCACCGGCCGTCGATGATTTCGACGTAGTTCGAGCTCATCGACTGCGTGGCCACTTCGTAGATGTCGTACGCCCACCCCGTGGGGCCGACCTGGAACGGCACGACCTTCTGCCCTGGCGGAAGCTTCCGCAGCTCGGGGACGCCGACCTCGATGACGAAGCAGCCGCCCGGCTGCAGGTGGGCGGCGGCGTTGCGGAAGCAGGCGACCTGCGCCGCCTGCGTTGTCAGGTTGTTGATCGTGTTGAACACCAGGTAGACGAGCGCGAACTCGCCGTCCACGCGCGTGGTGGCGAAGTCGCCGATGGTCACGCCGATCGCGTCGCCGCCCGGTTTGGCGCGCAGCCGCGCCACCATCGCCCGCGACATGTCGATGCCGTGGACCTGGACGCCCCGGCGCGACAGCGGCAGCGCCACGCGGCCCGTCCCGACGCCCAGCTCCAGGGCGCGGCCGCCGGCGGCCAGTTCGGCGAGGAAGTCGACCGCCGGGTCCAGCACCTCCGGTGCGAACATCGCCGCCGACGTCTCGTCGTACCGGGCCGCGACCTCTTCTCCGAAATATCCGTCTGGATCATGCACGGGGTGGACCGTAGCCCTCGGGGCGCGGCCCACGCCATCGATGTTTCGGGCCGGTCCAGGGCGCGTCCGCGAGGCTCTGCCGGTCTCGGCCGCCGGCCTTGCCATCGCGCCGCGTACCGGTCCGCGCACACGGGCGCCGAGGGGTGAGAGGACGAAATTGCCGGGCGGCGTCGAAAAATCAGATTTTTCTGCCGGCTGATGCGACGGCCTGCCGAGCCGAAAACGCGGTCGGCGCGCCGTAAGGTGTCGTCGCCCGTCGACCGTTGTCATCGATAAGTCTGAGCGTTAGGCGCCATTCACGTAAAAAATGACGTTCGGTGCGGCGCGGGATTTCCATGACTGCGACGGGCAGTGTGCGCTGACACCGACAGCGCCGAGGCCCGACCGGTGCAATACCGTGCCGGGCCTCGGCGTCTGAACTGAGCTGGGTCAGCTATGGGGCTGACTCGCTATGGGACCGGGTGGTTTACCACCAGCCCCACCAGCTGTTGCCCCAGCCCCAGCCGCCCCAGGGGCCGCCCCAGCCCCAGCCCCAGCCCCAGCCATCGGCGGGGCTGGTCACGACGGAGTGCGCGCCGGCGACGGACTGGGTGCTGGCAGGGGCCTTCTGCGGCGCCGCAGTGGCGGTGCTCGCCAGGGCCGCCGTCGGAGCGCCCACCGCCAGGGCGCCGGCCGCGAGGCCGGTGACGGCGAGACGCCGAACCTTCTTCGACATTGTGCTTTCCCCCTGTCTCTGTGCCGTGTGCACAGCTCTCTACTCCATCCCCGACCCTATTAGCCCGATTCGTCCGGTAGGTGGTTGATAGTGCAACTCATCCCCAAAGTTCGCTATGTCATCCGGGGGCGTTGATCGGCATGGTGAGGGCCCGGCCGGTGCCGTGCCGACCGGGCCCGTCGATTTCTTTTGTGGAAAGCGCTACCTCGCCGCGCTGACGACAGTGCTGGAGAACGCGCCGGATGGACCCGCGAACCTGACGCTCTTCTTGTAGAGCGCGCCACCCCATCCGCCGTGCCATCCGTGGTGCCGGTAGTAGGGCCTGAAGTGGTGGCGGTTGTAGGGCCTGAAGTGGTGGCGGTTGTGGAACTTGAAGTTGTGATGGCGGAAGTGCCGGCGGTGCCGCCAGCCGTCGTCGTACGGCCCTGACTTGCTCACACTGGTCGACTGGGTGACGGTGGCGGACTGCGTCGCCGAGGCGGTGCCCGCCAGTGCGATCGCGGGAGCGCCCAAGGCCAGGACGGGCGCCGTGACGCCGACGACGGCCAAGCGCTGGATCTTCTTCATCCGATGTCTCCCCCCGTCCGCTGTGCATGCACAGCAGGTGATGTGTTGACATTTCAACTCTACGCGCCTGATAAGGGTTAAATGTGTAATACGTCGCCAAATATGGTCAAAGTAGAGCGGCGATCCTTTCCTCGTTCTTTGGGGTCGCTTGGTGAAGGGACCGTGTTCTTTCCGCGGTCGGACTTCTGCGATCTCATCCCGCCGGCGTGCGGCAGGTCTGGGATCGCGACACGGCCCGCCGAGGCCCCGCGGCGGCCGGCGCCCTGGACCGGACCGCCTTCGCCGACGTGTGCGGCGACACGGGCGGGCTGACGGTGCCCGAGACGGCCCGGTTGGTGCTGGACCGGCTGGGGGAGTGGCCCGCCGTCCCGTCGGCGGCGCGGGCGCCGTCCCATCCGGAACCGTCCAGGCACGCGTCATTGGCGCCGGGCGGCGGCCCGGGGGCGCGGACGGGCTCTGCGGGCGCCATGCCGGTGCTGTGGTTGTGGGGGCCGGTGAGGGTGGGCAAGTCCACCGTCGGATACGAGAACTTCCGGCAGACCGTCCGCGACGGCGTCACGTCCGCCTGCATCGACGTGCGGCAGATCGGCTTCCTGCGTCCGGCCGCCGACGGCGACCCGGGCGGCCACGCCCTCAAGGCGGCCGACCTCGCCGCCCTGCACGAGGTCTTCCGCGCGGCAGGAGCGCGGTGTCTGATCGTCTCGGGCGAGGCCGGGCACCCCCGCCCGTATGACGGCCTGTTCCCGGCGACGGCGCTGACCTTCTGCCGCCTGAGTGCCGGGCCCGAGCGGCTGACCGAGCGGACCTGCTGCGCGGCCGAGGACGCAACCCGGTCATCCCGGGCGACGACCTGCGGGGGCCGCCCGAGGAGACGCTGCGCCGGATCGCCCTGCGGGCCGCCGAAGGCGTCCGCGCCGTCGGCGAGGACGAGATCCGCGTCGACACCGACGCAGAGTCGGCGGCGGAGGCGGCCCGGGCCGTGCGGGCCGCGGCGGGCGGCCGGCCGGGCCGTGAGGACCGTCCGGGCGGGCCGCGCCGCGGCGGCGAAAGCGCCTGAACGCGCGGCGGCGGGGCCGGGTGCGGGAGGTGGGCACCCGGCCCCGCCGCTTGCGGGGGGCGGTTGCTACTTCGAGAGCGGGGCGATCCTGATGTTCTTGAAGCGGATGCCGCCGCCGTTGTTCTCCAACCCGATGTGACCGGCCAGTTCGCGGTCACCCGTGTAGGTGTTCACCAGCTGGTCGTTCCAGTAGATCTTGTACTCCTGGCCTCGGACCTCGATGCGCACCTTGTTGTAGCCGCCGCCGACCGGCTTGACGTTGAGGAAGTCGGCCGGGTCGATCCCGTCGATCGAGCCGGTGCGGAACCGGGCCTCGTCCACGCGGTCCAGGATCGAGACCTGGTAGCCCTTCGTCTGCGGGTCGGCGACGGCGGCGTCGCCGTCCGGGATCCGCAGGAAGATGCCGGAGTCGGCGCTCACGCTGTCCTGCTCGTACTCCAGTTCCAGCGTGAAGTCGCGGTACCGCTGACGCGAGTACCACAGCGCGCCGCGTCCGCCCTGCGGCGTCAGCACGCCGTTGTTGATCGTGAACGAGCCGGAGCCGGCGTGGTCCCAGCCGCCCAGCGTCTTGCCGTCGAACAGGTCCACGAAGCCGTCGGAGCCGGGGACCGGCTTCCAGGCGACCTTCGCGGTGTCCGAGATGTAGTCGGTGCGCAGGTTGGCCGGGGTCTTGCCGTTCACCACCAGCACCTTGGCGCCGTCCTTGACGCAGGAGTTCTGGTATCCGGCGCAGGCCACGACGATGTCGTCGGCGCCGACGGGGCTGGTGTAGGCCAGCTTGGCGCGTCCCCGGGAATCGGTCTTGGTGATCGCCTCCTCCGCGAGCTGGTACGGGGTGCCGCTGGTGTACCCGTTGGGCAGCGGGGCCGCGGGCGCCTTGCGGAACACCTGGATGGTCATGTCATGGCCCTTCGCAGGTCCGCGCTTGGGCTTCAGCGTGGCGACGGCCGTGTGCTGCTCGCCCGTGCCGCGCTCGACGTGGTCCGGCGTCACCCGGATCGTCCCCTCGACCTTGCGGGCCACCGTCACCTTGGCCGCCGTGCCCGTGCCGAGCGCGCCGCCGCCGGAGTCGGTCACCGTCACCTTGGCGGTGTACTCGCCGGGCTTGGTGTAAGAGTGCGTCACGGACGCGCCCTGGCCGGTGCCGCCGTCGCCGAAGTCCCACGTGTACACGGCGTTCGCCGGGGCGTCCGGCGCGGTGGCGGTGAACGTGACCGTCAGCGGCGCGGGACCGCTCTTCTCGTTCGCCGTGACCTGGACGCCGATCGCCTCGGCCATCCCCTTGCCGTTGAACCGGACCGAGTCGACGTCGAACAGGGCGTCCGACGAGTCCGGGTTCGTGAACACGAGGAACAGCTTGTCGGCGCCGCCGCCCGGGTCGGTGAGCGGAACCGGGTCGAGCGTGACGTACCGGTCGTAGCTGCCGGTGTTGTCGACCTTCGCGGTGCCCGCCAGCGGACCGTCCGGCGAGCCCTTGCGGATCTCGATCGTGCCGCCGGCGCCGCCCGAGGACACCCGGAACGTGGCCGACGTCATGTTCGTCAGGTCGACGGGGTTGAACGCCAGCCAGTCGCCGTTGTGGATGGCGCCGATGCGCCGTCCGCCCTGGGCGCCGCCGTGGTTGATGACGGCCGTGCCGTTGTTCTCGGTGAAGTGCTCGGCCTGCTTGCGCTTGGGCTGCAGCAGGATCTGGTGGCTGCCCTCCAGACCCGGCACGCCGTCAGCGCCCTTGTCGGTGTAGATGGCGCGCAGCACGGTGAAGACGTTGGCGTCGTCGCCGTGGCCTTCGACGTTCTCCAGCGCGAACGTGCCCTCGCAGCCGTTCTTCTCCAGGATCGGATGCGCGTGCTGGTCGTGGCCGAGGGCGACCTGCAGCTCGACCGCGTCGCAGTCGATCTCGCCGTCCTCGGCGTCGGTCACGTTGATCTTGTAGGGGACCGTTTCGCCGAAGGCGGCGAAACCGCCGTTGCCCGGGAACGAGATCGTCACCTTCGGCGCGTTGTTGCCCGCTGTGATCGGGAACGTCTGCACCGACGACTTGCCCGTCACGTCGCTGACGAGCAGCCGTGCCTGGTAGGCGCCCTTGGCGGTGTAGGTGTGCTCGACGACCGGCTCGGAGGAGTCGGTCGTGCCGTCGCCGTCGAAGTCCCAGGCGAAGGAGATCTGGTCGCCGTCGGGGTCGTGGGTGCCGGACGCGTCGAACTTCACCGTCAGCGGGACGCTGCCGGACGTTGGCGTCGCCGTCGCCTGGATGACCGGCGACCGCTTGCCCTTGACGTAGTCGACCCGGTAGAGCCCGACGCGCGGGCCCACGGTGAAGAAGCCGCCGCCGTAGTCCAGGAAGTACAGCGACCCGTCGGGGCCGAACTCCATGTCCATCGGCTGCCCGTTCACCGAGCCGTCCGTGCTGGTGAACATGTTCGGCAGGAACGTGTTGATGTTGAGCAGGTCGCCCTCGTCGTCGAGCTTGATGTCCCAGGCGCGGTGCCGGGAGTAGTCGTAGAAGAAGGGCGTGCCGTCGTAGTAGGCGGGGAACTTGGTGTCGGACTGCAGGTTCTCGTCGTAGTGGTAGACCGGCGCCCCCATCGCCGTGCGGCCGCCCGGCGTCGGCGGGCAGAACTGCGGGAACTCGTTCCAGGTCGCGCAGTCATTGGGGTACCACAGCAGCGGCGAGGTCATCGGGGGCAGGTTCCGCAGCCCCGTGTTGTTGGGGGAGTCGTTGACGAGGTTGTCGCAGTCGAACGGCGGGCCGGTGGTGCCGGTCGCGAAGTCGTAGTCGAAGTACGGCTTCTTGTTGGCCTGGCAGTACGGCCAGCCGTGGTTCTCCGGGCCGCGGATCTGGTTGAGCCGCTCGAACGCCTCGGGGCCCTGCGTCGGGCTGTCCTCGTTGGCGTCCGGGCCGACGACGCCCATGTAGACCCAGCCGGTCTTCTTGTCGACGTCGAACCGGAACGGGTTGCGCTCGCCCATCGTGTAGATCTCGGGCTTGGTCTTCTCGGTGCCCGGCGGGAACAGGTTGCCCTCGGGGATCGAGTACGACCCGTCCTCGTTGACCTTGATCCGCAGGATCTTGCCGCGCAGGTCGTTGGTGTTGGCGGCGTGGCCCTGGTCGTCGTAGTCGCCGCGCCCGGGCCGCTCGTCGATCGGCGCGTACCCGTTGGACTGCCACGGGTTGATGTTGTCGCCGGTGGACAGGTACAGGTTGCCCTCGGCGTCGAAGCCGATGTCGCCGCCGACGTGGCAGCACAGGCGCCGCTGCGTCGGAACGTGCAGGATCTTCTGCTCGGTGCTCAGGTCGAGCTTGTCGCCCACCAGCTTGGCCCGGGACAGGACGTTCTCGGGCGTGGTCCCGGCGGGGGAGTAGTAGAAGTAGACCCAGCCGTTCTCCTTGAAGTTCGGGTCGAGCTCGACGCCCTGGAGGCCGTCCTCCTCGCCGGTGTAGACGTCGATGGTGGCGGCCATCGTGACCTCGCCGGTCCGCTGGTCGAACAGGCGGAACTCGCCGCGCCGGCTCGTCATCAGGACGCGCCCGTCCGGCAGCACCGCCAGGTCCATCGGCTCGCCGACGTCCTTGGTGAGCAGCGTGGTCTGGAAGTTCTTCCACACGGTCGCGCCGCAGTCGGACTCGATCACGCCCGCCGCGGTCTGGATGCCGCCCAGCAGGTGCTTGCGGAACTCGGCGTCCTCGTAGGCGGAGGCCACGGTGCCCAGGCCGGAGTACCACGACCGTCCCTGGCGCACCTCGCCGCACCAGCTGATCGGGTGGTCGTAGCCCATCGCGCCGTCGCCCGGGCTGTAGGACTTCTCGTCCACCCCGGCCAGGACGTGGAGGCTGCCGCGCACGTTGGCGGTGTAGTTGTAGAACACGTCGTTGTGCTTGACGCGGCGCGGCAGGTCCTTGGTGGACGGGTGCGCCGGGTCGTACACGAGCAGCTCGCCCTCCTGCGCGGCGGGCCTGGACGACTTGGTGCGCGCGCCGATCGTGGCGCCGTACCACTCCCAGTCGGGCTCGGCGTCGGCCGCGGTGTTGAGCGCCACCAGGCCGCCGCCGCGTTCGACGAAGCCCTGCAGCGCCTGCTGCTGGTCGTCGTTCAGCACGTCGCCGGTCACCGACAGGAACACCACCGCCTTGTACTGGGCGAGGTTCTCCTCGGTGAACAGGCCGGAGTCCTCGGTGGTGTCGACGGCGAAGTCGTTCTGTTCGCCGAGCTCCCGGATGGCGGCGATGCCGGCGGGGATGGAGTCCACGCGTTCCCCGGCCGTCTTGGAGAACACCAGCACCCGGTAGGAGGCGGCGGCCTTCGAGCGGACGGTCTCAGCCCTCGCCGCCCTCGGCGCCGCGACCAGCATGGACAGTAGGAGCATCAAGGAGGTGGACAGGAGCAATAGTCGGCTTTGTCTCCAAGGCACGACGTCCCTCCCCTGGACGTGTGAGCCCCGCGCCCTCCCCCGTCCCGGTCGGGGCAGCGTTGATCAGTGGCCTCCTGGATGCTAGATGACTTTGCCCTGGTCGCCTAGATCTTTCGTCTGTACGATCAATGACTTTTTCCTGAAAGAGGCAAAAGATCTGAGTGGCGATCGAGCGAGTGGTATGCCCATCTAGCTGGCCTGGTGTCCGAATTTGACGGCGGGAGCGCCGGTTGTGGCCACATCCGGTCGCGGCCCGTCGCTCTGACGCGGCACGCCGCTCGCGGTGTCGATCAGAGGAGTGTTGACCGACTTTCGCCATTGACGGGACAAACAAGCGCTGTAACAGTGCAAAGCAGGTCTCCATCCCACCAGACCGAGGAGGATCCGTGGCTCCCGATCGCCGCCGAGCTGTCCGCCGGTTCATCGGCCTCACCTTCACCGCCGCGCTGGTGTCGTCCGGGGTGGTCGCGCCCTCCGCCGCGGCGGCCGCCGCCCCCGCCGGTGCCGCCTCCGCGGAGGGGGGCGGCGGGTTCCATGCCTCCTGTCCCGCCCCCGACGCCCGTCCCACGGTCTGGATCCTCGACGAGCGCACCACCGTGCCCAGCCGCCAGGTCGCGGGCGGCTGCACCATCAACGACCTGATCGACGACGAGCGCACGTGGGCGAGCAAGGGCGCGTTCCTGCGTCACCTGTCCGCCGTGACCGCTCGCCTGCGCAGGGCGGGCCTGCTCAGCGGCAAGGAGCAGGGCCGGCTGTTCGCCGCCGCGGGCCGCTCCGGCATCGGCAGGGGCAGCGGCTACACGACCATCTTCGACGGCACCGCCGAGTCGCTGTCGCGGTGGATCCAGGCGCCCAGCGGCTCGTTCACCCTCCAGCCCGACGGGACGATCCGCAGCGTCGACGGTCTCGGCATGCTGTGGTACGCGGGCAAGGAGTACGCCGACTTCTCGTTGCGGCTGCAGTTCCGCGATGCCCGCACCGACGGCGGCTCCTCCAACAGCGGCGTGTTGGTCCGCTTCCCCGACCCGCGCACCCCGCTGGAGCAGCGTCCGCCGGACAGCTGCGGCACGATCGGCGCGGCCCGCACCTCCCCGGCCTGGGTGGCGATCTACTGCGGCCACGAGATCCAGATCTACGACGGCGCGACCGGCGAGCCGCAGAAGACCGGCTCGATCTACAACTTCGCCGCGCTCGGCCTGGACCAGGCCCGTCCCACGCCCGCCGGAACCTGGAACGACCTCGAGATCCGCGTCCGGGGGCAGCACTACACGGTCATCCGCAACGGCGAAGTGATCAACGAGTTCGACAACACGCCCGGCAAGCAGTCCTCGCGCGAGGGCGACCCGCCCACCGACCTGCGCCAGTTCGCGAAGGGCTTCATCGGCGTGCAGAACCACGGCTCCCAGGACCAGATCGAGTTCCGCAACATCCGCGTCCGCGAGCTCCGCAAATGCTGAGCCGCTGATCCGGCGCCCGCACCGGCCGACGGCGGAGGCGATGCGTCCGCCGCCGGCCGGTGCCGTCAGAACGGGCGCGTTGGGCGGCATCGGCCCGTTCGCCCGCCGCGGGCCCGCCGGTCTGGAAACGCGGTTCATGGTCGAAAATGGAGACATCAGAACCGGCAGGCATTGCGCTTTCGTCCCGCACGCTCACTTGGTTTTCGTGACCAAGTTCCGGCATCCGGTGTTCAAGGGGGCACACCTGGAACGCATGGAGAAATCGTGTGGGACGTGTGCGCGGAATTCGAGTGCGAATTGGCCGAGTTCAACGGTTAGGCCGACCACGTGCACCTGCTGGTGGACTTCCCGTCAATGGTTGCACTGTCTCGGCTCGTCAACTCGCCGAAGGGGTGTCCTCCCGGCGGCTGCGACGGGAGTTCTCCGAGCCGGCCCGTCACTGCTAGCGGGCGAACAAGCTTGGTCGGCTCCTCTTTCGCCGGGGAGCGTGGGCCGAGCGCCGATCAGGCGTCCTGCGCCAGTGCATCGAACAGCAGGATCGCCTTGCCCCGCTACGCGGGAGGGGCCGCTTCACCCCCTCGGCCTGAAGGTCGGAGCACTGTGGACGAAGCCGGCGGCGCCGCACGGCGTCCGCACCGTCGGGGCTCGAGTTCTGGAGCGACCGCCGCGTCGCCGCCCGATCGCACGGCGACGCGGCGGTTCCCTGTGATGGGACTCGGCACGGAGTCATGACCGGCGGGACGAGTGGTCTTGGACACGTCCGCGCCGCGTCCGGACCGTGTCGCGGCGGCGGCCGACAGGGACTGACGTGCAGAAACACTGCCACGACACGCGGTCGGGGATGCCCAATCCCCGGCGGGCGGCCCCGCCGCGCGGGCGGACCGGCGCGCCGAGCGGAACGCGGATCGCGTTTGGACCGGAACGGCGGTCGCGGCGCTCTATGATGCTTGATCGCTGAGGAGATCAGGAGGGGGAGCCTTCACAATGGCCACCAAGGTCGTCATGGTGGACGACATCGACGGCTACGACGGTGAGGACGTCGCCAAGCGGGACTTCGAGGTCGCGGGCGCGAAGTTCACCATCGATCTGGGCGACGCGAACTACAAGCGTCTGCAGGAGGCGCTGGACATGCTCGCGCCCTTCCTGGAGAAGGCCACCGTCGTGAAGGCTGCCGGGCGCTCCCGCAAGAGCGCCGCCGACACCTCGCCCAAGCTGCGCGGCTACACCAACACCGACGTCCGCGAGTGGGCCAAGGAGAACGGCATCGAGGTCAGCGTCCGCGGCAAGATCTCGGACGAGGTGTACGAGCAGTTCATCGCGGCCCACCCCGACGCCAGGCCGGACGACGGCAAGGCCGCGGACGGCGCGTCCGGCGACGCCAAGGCCGACGGGCAGGCGGACGAGGCCAAGACCGACGCCGAGCAGGTCGCCCAGCCGGTGGGCTGAGCGGCGGCGCCCCCCGGATCCAGGCGGGCGCCATCTCGAACGGGTATCCCTGACGGTCGCGCGGGCGCGCCAAGGCAAGGGCACACCGAGAATGCCCGCCTCGGCGCGCCTGTGCGGTTGACGTTCACAGCTCGGCGCGGCGGCGGACCGACGCGCCGAGCACGGATCAAGCCATAAGCAGACGGCGCACGCAGGCCCGAACGCGTACAAGCGTCGGAACGGCAGCGCTGCCAGGACGGGTCGTATCGCGCATCTCAGACCCCGGCGGCCGGACGCGGCGCCCTAGGTCAGGCGGCCGCGGCCCGGGGTGTGCGCATCATCGCGATCACGAGCCGCGCGATGGCGGCCTCGACGAGCGCGGCCAGCGCCTTCGCGAGGATGGTGGCCAGAAGATCGGTCACGGGAGAACACCTCGGTCATCGACATACGGCATGACCGTTTTATCCCATTTGGAGCGTCCCGGTGCCGAATCGTGGGTGACCAGCAGGTGAACAGTCGGTAATACGCCTCGCGTCCGCCTGAGGCGGTGCCGTCAGTCGCCCCGCGTCCTAGCTCTGCCCGGTGCGCGCCGGTCCGGTCCGCTGCCGGCCGCGGGTCGCCCGCCGCGCGACGGCGACGCCGACCCCGATCGCCGCGGCGACGGGCCAGTCGACGAGGCCGAACACCGCCAGGGCGCCCAGCCCCGTGTAGTAGGCCAGCCGTCCGGGCGGCGGGAGCGACGAGGCCACGGCCTTCCCGGCGTCGACCACCTGATGCCCGCTCAGCCCCAGATGAGGCGTCGGCACCCGGACCCTGTGCACCGTCACGTGCGGCGTGACGACCGGGACCGGAACGGTGGTCTCCTTCTGCTCGTGCGTCCTTGCCGCACCCGTCCTCGTCGTTCTCGTCGTCGCCGGGGAGCGCCTCCGCGTGGCGGTGGCCGCCCGGGTCGGGCTCTGCGTCCCCTTCCGCTGCGTGGTGCGTCTGCGCGTTGTTCTGGTTTCGGCGACTGTCGCCATATCGGCCCCCGCACTGTCTCAACGTGATCCACGCGTCTGGAGGACGGGGCACGTGCCGCCCCGTCCTCGCGGTCGCATGTGGGTGTGCTGCTGTGGCTACCCCCCGGTCGCCGCCCAAACATCAGGGAATCGGCGATTCGTCCCGACCGTCCCTTGCCTCGACGTTCAGCCATTGCTTACGGCCTTTTGCCTGGTCAGCGGCT
Source organism: Actinomadura viridilutea (assembly GCA_003001795.1). Lineage (GTDB taxonomy): Bacteria > Actinomycetota > Actinomycetes > Streptosporangiales > Streptosporangiaceae > Spirillospora > Spirillospora viridilutea. The sequence goes on from PVNI01000036.1 coordinate 20,128, forward strand.
TGCCACCGGCGCGCCTCGGGTACGGCACGGCACGGTCGGGCGGCCCGCCGCCGGGCGCACGGCGAGATCTGTGCGGAGCGCGCGCCGTCGTGCCGGGAAAGGGAGGAGGAAGGCAGTGCTGATGCAGGTGTTCCAGGTGGTCAGTCTGGCCATGGGCGACTGGCAGCCCCGGCCCGCCATGCCGCCGCTGACGCGCCGGCAACACCGGGAACTGGCTCAGACGTTGCGGCGCCTGCCCTCCTGCTACCGCGACCGGCTGCCCCAGCCGACACTGCGCCGCGTCACCGACGCCGCGGCCGCCGGACGGTGGGAGAAGGCCGTCGAACTCCTGGTCTCGGCTCTGCACAGCCGCGCCGCGCGCGTGACCGCGGCCGAGCGCAACGAGCTGCGCGCCATCGTCACGGCCCTCGCCTTGCCGGCCGAACGCGTCGACGCCCTCCCCCTGCGCTGACCCCGCCGCTCAGGCAATACGAAGGCCACCGCCGAGCCAGGCGCAGTCCCTGTGCGAGGGGCTCGGCTCGGTTGTCGCCGAATATTCAGGGGCGCGGTCGCGGCGTCCGTCCAGCAACTTGACGTGAAGTGGCGAGGTCTGCGGGCCTTTGCTCGCCGTCCACATGACCAAAAGAGAAGCCGGTGTGCGGAGCTGGCCGACGAGCTGGCGTCGCGCGGCATGAGCGACGCGGTGCTGGCGCTGGCGTTGCGCGAGGCGGTGGCGGCGGGCCGCCTCCGGCTGTACGTGCGGATCGGCGAGCGGTCGGCGCCGTTCGAGGCGTCCGATGCATCGTCGATCATGTTGCGAAGCTGAGAAAGGCGGCTCCGCCCGGCGGGTGAGCCACGGGGCTCCTTGGGGCCTGCTGATCGGCGCGTTCGGGAATGGTTGCGGCGTCCGTCAGGGACTCGCCCATGCGGCGAGCCGTCCCGCAGGCCTCTTGTTCGCCGTCCATGTGACCAAGAGATGGAGCGGTGTACGGCGCGCGAGTGGGGCGGTCGGTGGCGTCGCGGCAAGTCCTCTGACCATCCCGCGATGGTGCCGCTTGGCGTGGTCAGCGGCGGGCGCAAGCGTGCGACGGGCGCGCACGTTTGGCCGATCACTCACCCCCCACGGGCTGCGCCTGCCCCGCAGAGTGTTCGCCAGGTGCCCGGCCGTCAGCTCTCTGAGAAGGTCGGGAAGCCTGCGGAGTGGTGCCGACCAGACTCCGATGCGCGCATTTTCCCGATCAGGTGCGGATGTGAGTCATGCGGCTCGACCTGGACGGCGCTGACGACCACTGGCCAACGCCCGCAGCCGTTCCAGGTGGGGCCTGGTCGAGCAGCTCTATGCCCGGAGGTGCACTGCTCGCCGGCCGAACCTGACTGGCGGCGATGAGAACGGCGTGTGTGCGCACGATCATGCCGTACCTCTATCGATCGTGCTCAGAGAAGTTGAGTCGATCAGACTCAACTCGCTTGACTGAGCGATGTCGGTCGGGCAGGCTGATCTTGCGGGGACGCAAAGTTATGTCTGTACGACTCAACTTGTCTGCGTCCGTTCCAGAGACAACGACGTGGCGACGCCGGAGGAAGTGCAGATGGGACGTGCGGTCGGTATCGACCTAGGGACGACCAACTCGGTCGTGGCGATCCTGGAGGGCGGGGAGCCCACGGTGATCGCCAACGCGGAGGGAGCGCGGACCACGCCGTCCGTCGTGGC
>PVNI01000037.1 GCA_003001795.1 Actinomadura viridilutea
TGATCGAACGCTGCTTCAACCGGCTCAAACGCTTCCGCGGCATCGCCACCCGCTACGACAAGCTCGCCAGGCACTACCACGCCACCGTCACCATCGCGAGCCTCATGCTCTGGCTCAACCACGATCCACAAAACAGGCCCTAGCCGCCGCCGTCCGCGCCGGACGGCCGAGCGGGCCCTCCGGTCATCCCGTTCGGCGGGCGCGCCGGCGGTGCGCCAGCTCGTCGTGGGGATGCACGACGGGCCCCTCGGCGGTGGCTCTCTCGCCGGGCAGCTCGGCGAGGCTGCCCTCGACCTCCTGCCACACCCGGCCCAGCGCGATCCCGAACACCCCCTGTCCGCCCTGCAGCAGGTCGACCACCTCGTCGGCGGAGGTGCACTCGTAGACGCTCACCCCGTCGCTCATCAGGGTGATCTGCGCCAGGTCCTGCACGCCGCGGTCGCGCAGATGCGCCACGGCGGTGCGGATCTGCTGCAGCGACACCCCGGTGTCCAGCAGCCGCTTGACGACCTTGAGCACGAGGATGTCGCGGAAGCTGTACAGGCGCTGGCTGCCCGACCCGTGCGCGGCCCGCACGCTCGGCTCCACCAGGCCGGTGCGCGCCCAGTAGTCGAGCTGGCGGTAGGTGATGCCCGCGGCGGCGCACGCCGTGGGGCCGCGGTAGCCGACGTCCTCGGGCGGCGCCGACACCTGGGTGTCGAACAGCAGTCCCTGCTCTCCGGCACGCTGGGACGCCAATCGCCTGTCGGGGGTCGCCTTGCCCTCGCCGCTGCTCACCGCCACGCGGACCTCCGGCTTCTATCAGCCCGTGGCGTTCCGTCAAGGGGGTTTGACGAATGGCGCCACGAGTGTTCCACCAGCACGGTAGGTGCCGGTCAGAGTGTGGTCAACGTTCGTCGTCGGCGCGTCGCATGCCCGGATGAACCGCATTCACGTGGGCAAACTGCACACCTTCGCACTCATTCTCTCCTACCCCGGGACCTCCGGCGCCGAACAACCGGGCGTCCGAGCCGCAAGTTCACACAGTTCAGAGCATGCCCTTGCACAGCGCTCACGGCGTGTCGCGGGCGGCGCCCCGGCGGCGGGGCGACCGCGGCCCTGTGCCGCACTTCACAACCCGAACTCTCCGGTCTTCCGGCGTCCGAGGGTCCTCACAGCCCCATGCCCTGGCAGCGGCGCCGCCTAACCGGTACTGGCCACTCTTTTGCCGCACCCCTGCGCTCATGTGAGGACGGGCTCAGCTTCATCTGATGCGCGCAGCTCCGCAGCCCTCGCGCGTGCATCGGCGTCACGACGGATTGCGGCCATGCGTTGCGGCCGTACGGATGCGTCGAACGTCCCGGCGGGCGGCCCGAAGCGGAGCCGCCGGTCCGGCTCACGGGCGGCGGACCGCGCCGCGGATCGGAGCCCGCGGGGCCGCCCGCCGGACGACGGCGCGTCGGCGGGGGTCAGGCGCCCCGGCGCCCCGCTCCCGGCCCGTCAGCCGGCGCGGCCGAAGTCCTCGGGAGTGATGGTGTCGAGGAACTCCCGGAACTTCTCGACCTCGTCCTCCTGCTCGTCGGGGATGGCGACGCCGGCCTCCTCCAGGACGTCCTCGCTGGCGAAGATGGTCGCGCCCGTGCGCAGCGCCAACGCGATCGAGTCGGACGGGCGGGCGCTCACCTCCACGCCGTTGGAGAACACCAGGTCGGCGAAGAAGATCCCCTCGCGCAGAGCGGTGATGTTCACGGTGCGCAGCTGGACGCTCAGGGCGTCCAGCACGTCGCGGAAAAGGTCGTGGGTCAGCGGACGGGCCGGCAGCACCCCCTGCTGGGCGAAGGCGATCGCGGTCGCCTCGACAGCCCCGATCCAGATGGGCAGGTACCGGTCGCCGTCGGTCTCCTTCAACAGGACGATCGGCTGATTGGAGGGCATCTCGACCCGGACGCCGACGACCTCCATCTGCTTCACTGCGGCTCCCTGCTGGTCCTCGCTGTTCCGATCACCACGTGCCCGGATCGATGTCTGACCGAACCCTTAGGCCCAACGTACACCCCGCATCGGACGGTGGCGCCCGCCGACCGCGCGGCAATAACCTCCGTCCGGACCATGATCAAGGGTCAAGGGTTTCGCGCAGGCCCGCGGACAGCAGCGCCTCGTGCAGCCGCACCCACAGCTCGGCGATCTCCCGCGCGGCCTCGGCGGCCTGCTCGTGGGCGCCCGGGCTGCGGCGGCGCAGCTGCGGGGCGATCACCTGCTCGATCAGCCCGACCTGCCGGTCGGCGGCGGCCTTGACCGCGCGCAGGTGCCGCACCTGCACGCCGAAACGGCCGAGAGCGGCCGCCGTGCGCGCCACCGTCAGCGCCTCGCCCTCGTAGTACGCGCCGGACCGGCGGATCAGCCCGTACTCCTCCAGCTCGGCCAGCAGGCCCTCGTCGATGCCCGCGCCGTCGAGCAGCTGGCGGCGGGTCAGCCGCACCGGCGGCCCGGGCGCGGTGGCGTCGGCGGCGACCAGGGTGCGGGGACGGCGCGCGGCGCCGTCGAGGCGGCGGGACCCGAGCGGCGGGGCCGGCTCGCCGCGGTCCATGGCCTCCAGGTGCTGGCGGATCACCCGCAGCGGCAGGTAGTGGTCGCGCTGGGCGGTCAGGATGAACCGGAGCCGGTCCACGTCGGCGGGGCTGAACTTGCGGTAGCCGGCCGGGCTGCGGGCCGGTTCGATCAGGCCCTCCGACTCCAGGAAACGGATCTTGGAGATGGTGACGTCCGGGAACTCCGGCCGCAGCAGTGCCAGGACGTCCCCGATCGTCATCAGGGCCCGGGCGGGTTGCGCGGTCATGCTGCCCCTCCTCCCGGCCGTGTGCCCGTGCCGTGCCCCCTCGCCGTCATGGTCGCCGCCGTCGTGGCCGGCGCTGTGCGCGCCGGTGTGCTCGCCGCTGTGGTCGCCGTCATGGTGTCGCCCGCGCGCCCGGCCGCAGCCGGGTCAGCCGTGCTGCGGGTTGGTCAGGAAGACCAGCCGGAACTTGCCGATCTGGACCTCGTCGCCGCCCGACAGGCCCGCCTGGTCGATCCGCTGCCGGTTGACGTAGGTGCCGTTGAGGCTGCCCACGTCGCGCACCCAGAACGCCCCGCCCTCGCGGGAGAACTCGGCGTGCCGCCGCGAGACGGTGACGTCGTCGAGGAAGATGTCGCTGTCGGGGTGCCGCCCCGCGGAGGTGCGGTCCTTGTCCAGCAGGAAGCGGCTGCCCGCGTTGGGGCCGCGCTTGACCACCAGCAGCGCGGTGCCCGGGGGCAGCGCGTCGACCGCGACCTGGTCGGCGCCGGACGGCTCGGCCCCCTGGTCGGCGTCGTCGGCGAGCGCCTCGATCCCCGCGATCGAGATCGTGGAGGTGGACTCGCCCGGCGACTCGCGCGGAGGCAGGGGCGAGCCCTCGCCCCGGGTCAGCGGGGTGCCGCAATTCGAGCAGAAGCGGGCATCATCCGGGTTGGCGTGACCGCACTGCGTGCAGTAGACGCTCGGCATCGATCGGCTCGGCCTCCTACCTTCGGCGTGCCGCACGCGGCCCGCTGCCGCGGGTGCCGCCTGCGCCACGCGCATCCCTACTACCAACCCCACGCCGGGGACCCGCCCGGCCACGGTCCAGCCCGCCGTCCGCTGACGACGGTCGCCGCGACGTACGCGGGTGGGCCCGAGGGGTCATCCGGAACGGCGAGCCGGCTGCCCCCCAAGCTACCTTTCACAATGATCGCAGGTCTACGCCGCCGCGCGGGACGCGAACCGATCACCGTTGCGGGATCCCCTAACCAGACCGTATCGCGCTGACCGCCAACCGTGCGCGGGAGTTGATCGTGACGTCGGCGCCGACGCCGCGCAGGGTCCGCACCACGCCCCCGGGGATGTTGAGGGCGGTGGTCATGGTGTGGGCGTCGCCGATGGCCAGGAAGCGGTACGGCGGCCGCAGCCGCCGCCCGTCGACGATCACGCCGCCGTCGGGCGCGTCCAGGAAGTAGGTGTCGGCGCCGGTCCGCACGTCGCCGACCTGCACGACCTCGGCTCCGGCGTCGCGCAGCTCCTGCAGGGCGTCCAGCAGGTTCACGGCGCGCACCGCGCCGCGCGGGTCGTGGATCACCAGCTCGATGCCCGGCCCTTCGGCGGGCAGGGTGCCCGCCAGCAGCCCGTAGGTGCGCGCGCGTTCGCGGGCCTCGCGCAGGGCGGCGTCGCCCTGCGCGTCGCGTTCCAGCCCGGCCTTGGTCTCCTCCAGCTCGCGGATGTCGGCGCGCAGCCGCTCGGACCGCTGTGACAGATCCGACAGGATGCCCACCAGCTCGTCCTGGCGGGCCGTGGCGAACTCGCCGTCCTTCTGGGTGGAGCGCACCTGCGCGACGACGGCGAAGCCGAGCAGCAGGCACAGCAGCCCGCCGAGCAGCTGCCCGCGGGTGGAGCGCGGCCGCAGCAGCTCCAGCACGCCCCGCACCCCGCGGGCGCGGTCCTCCGATCCGCCGCTCATGCGCCGAACAGCTTGCGGCGGATGGCCGCGGCGTTGGAGAAGATGCGGATGCCGAGCACGACCACCACCCCGGTGGACAGCTGCGAGCCGACCCCGAGCTGGTCGCCCAGGAAGACGATCAGCGCGGCGATCACGGTGTTGCCGACGAACGAGACCACGAACACCTTCTCATCGAAGATCCCCTCCAGCCGGGCCCGCAGCCCGCCGAACAGGGCGTCCAGCGCCGCGACGATCGCGATGGGCAGGTAGGGCTGCAGCCACAGCGGCACGTCGGGCTCCAGCAGCAGGCCCAGCGCCACGCCCGCCGCCAGGCCGATGAGCGCGATCACGAGCGGGTCTCCTCTCGCACGGTCCTCCCCTCACGCCCCCGGCGGCCGTCACGGGGCCGCGGCGCGGGCGTGCCGCAGCCGCAGGACGCCCGCGGCGGGCAGCCGCACCCCCTCGACGCGGCGGATCTCGTACCGGATGCCGTAGCGCTCCTCCAGGACGCGCATTCGGCGGTCGGCGGCCGAGCCGCCGAAGGCGTCGAGCATGCGGGCGGGGTCGCCGACCGCGGTCACCTCGTAGGGGCCGCTGAGCGGACGGTAGTCCACCAGGACGGCCTCCCCCGCCGAGCGGATCGCGGTGGTGGGGGTGAGCCGCTGGCCGTTGACGGCGATCGCGACCGCCCCGGCCGCCCACAGCCCGTTCACCAGCACCTGAAGATCCTGATCATAGACCCGGCCGCCGTCGCCGGCCCCGCCGCCCTGCTCGGGAGGGTCGGCGTCGTCGACGGTGACGACCAGGCCGTCCCCGGACATGGGGGTGGCCGCCGCGGCGGCCGCCGCGGCCGACAGCTCGCCGCGGACCCGGCGGCCTTCGGCGCTGCGCGCCAGCGCCATGGCGCGGGCGCGTTCGGTCTCGGCCCGCACCCGCTCCAGGCGCCGCTGCAGGGCGTCGTTGTCGTCGGCGCGCGCGCGGATCTGCGCGAGGAGCCTGGCCCGCTGCTCGGCCGCGACCGGCTCGCTGCGCCGCGCCTGCGCGCCCGCCGCGGCCAGCAGCACCCCGACCAGCATCAGGACGAGCAGCGCTCCGGCGCCGCGGGGCCGGCCGCGCGGGGCGGGCCGGCCGGACGCGGCGCGGCGGGCCTCGGCCTCGGCGTAGCCGGGGTCGAGCAGCCTGCCGGCGAACAGGTCGGCGAGCAGCGCCATGCTGGCGTCGGGACGCCTCGGGGGGGCGTCCGGATCGTCGCGCCTTCGACTGATCACCGCCCCATCATGGCAAGCCCGCGGCGGACGACACGCAGGTCAGCCGCTGTGACCTGCGTCGCGGGAGGCGGACGCGCGGCGCGTCAGGGGGTCGCGGCGGCGGCGCGGGAGCGGTCGAGGCCCAGGTGCACCGCGAGGGCGCCGAGCACCGTGCCCATCACGTACCGCTGGGCGCGCTGCCAGGCCGGGCGGCGGGCCAGGAACCGGGCGATCGTGCCCGCGCCCAGCACGATCAGGCCGTTGACGGTGACCGCGATGGCGATCTGGGTGAGGGCCAGCAGCAGGCTCTGCGCGGCGACGTGGCCGCGGGCGGGGTCGACGAACTGCGGCAGCAGGGACACGTACAGGACGGCGATCTTCGGGTTGAGCAGGTTGGTGAGCAGGCCCATGACGAACAGGCGGCGCGGCGGGTCGACGGGCAGCTCGCGCGGCGCGAACACCGCCGTGCCGCCGGGGCGCACGGCCTGCCAGGCCAGCCACAGCAGGTAGGCGGCGCCGGCCAGTTTGATCGCGGTGTAGACGGCGGGGACCAGCGCGAACACCGCGGTCAGTCCGGCGGTGGCGGCGACGGCGTACACGGCGAAACCGGTCGCCACCCCGCCGAGCGAGATCAGCCCGGCCCGGCGGCCCTGGGTGATCGACCGGGACACCAGGTAGATCATGTTGGGGCCGGGCGTCAGCACCAGGCCGAGCGCCACCGCCGCGATGCCGAGGAACGCGCCGAACGAGATCATCGGACCCTCCTGTCGGGGATGTCCCCGACCCTAACGGGTGCCGTGATCTTGCAGCCAGCCCCGTGGAGGGCGTCGCCGCGTTCGTCCCCCGTGGAGGGCGTCGCCGCGTTCGTCCGCACCGGCCGTCACGGCGGTCTCATGGGCCTTATGGGGAGGTTTCCGCTCCCTCCTGTCCGCCGGACGAGGATTGCTCGCCCGCCGAGGGCGGCGCGCCGGACGCGTCGCCGGGCGCCTCTTCCGGCCGGTCGCGGCCGGTCGTCTGCCCGCCGGTCGGCCCTCCGCCGTCCGCCGCATTCTCGGCGGGTGTCCCTGCAGTGCCCTCTCCCCCGCCCTGGGGCGGATCGGCGCCGGGGGCGTCCCCGGCGCGCTCTGCCTGGAAGAGCTGGTACGTCTGCCACCAGTAGAGGACGGCCGCCCACCAGTACAGCGCGGTCCCCCAGATGGCGAAGCACCAGCCCACGACCTTGGCGACGGCGGCCACGTCGCCGTCGTGGTCGCCCAGCAGCAGCAACGGGAACGCGTACAGCAGGCACAGGGTGGCGGCCTTGCCCACGAAGTGCACCGGCAGCGTCCCGCCGTACCCCAGGCGCCGCAGCAGCGGCACGATCGGCGTGATGGCGATCTCCCGGCCGACCAGCAGGACCACCAGCCACAGCGGGATCACTTCGCGGACGGTCAGGCCGACGAGGGTGGCCAGGATGTAGAGGCGGTCGGCGGCCGGGTCCAGCACCATGCCGAGCCTGCTGGTCTGGTTCAGCGTGCGCGCCAGCCGCCCGTCCAGCCAGTCGGAGAGGCCGGCGAAGACCAGCACGCCCAGCGCCCACCAGTCGGATCCGGCCAGCACGAGCCAGAGGAACACCGGCACGCCGACCAGGCGCGCGAAGCTCAGCAGGTTCGGCACCGTCCAGATCCGGCCGGACACGGCCGCGGGCGCCTCCCGCCCCTGAGGACGCTGATCCCGCGGAGGCCGCCCGCCCCCCGGTGCGCCGGGCGGCGACGCCCCGCGTTCGGCTCGGGGCCTCGCGCCCCCCGTCCCCCCGCCAACGACTGCCATGCTGACGCGCTCGCTCTCCTCGGTCCGGGACCCACCGGCCAGGCAGGACACGCATCTCGTCCTCTAGGTCTCGACCCTACCGGTCAGAGCGGGGAAGCCCTCGCCGCCGCACGGCTCGGTCGAGGCGCCCTCGCGCGGCGAGAAGACCCCGTCGAGGCCGGGTGCGCATGTCCATCCGTCCGTCGGACGCCTGGCCGCCCGATGGACGGCGGTCGGTCCCCTTGTGTGGGACGTCCGACCCTCCTGGGTGGTCATGATGATGTTCATCACGTTTCCCGACCGACGCCCCGTTCGGCTTACAGGTCGGCGGCGCCGCGCACTCCGGCCTACGAGCGACGCGAAGCCCGAACGGATCGAGGTTCCGCGCGACCGGCGTTCCGTGGCGCGGCCGACCGGGGAGGCGGGGCGGGGCGGCCGCGGCGCTCCCTTACCTCATGACCTGGGGTTGCGGCAACAGGGGTGCCGCAGGTTAGCGTCAGCGGGACAGATCGCGGGTGCCCGGCGAACCGGGCTGAGATTGCGGCTGATACGGCCGCTGACCGCTGGAACCTGACCGGGTAATGCCGGCGTAGGGAGAGATCACGTCATCATGACCGACAGCGTGTCCACACCTGTCACCGCTGCCAGCCCCGCACGCAAGACGTACCTCGTCGGATCGCGTCCCGACATCCGCGTCCCCATGCGGGAAGTGCCGCTGACCAATGGCGCGACGGTGGTGCTGTACGACACCTCCGGGCCGTACACCGACCCCGACCACGTCGTGGACGTTCGGCGCGGCCTGCCCCCGCTGCGGGCGAAGTGGATCGCCGAACGGGGCGACACCGAGGAGTACGACGGGCGTCCCGTGCGTCCCGAGGACGACGGCCGCCGCTCCACCGACCCGCTGCGCGACAAGGCGGAGTTCCCGCCGCGCCGTCCGCGCCGGGCCAAGAGCGGCGCGGTGACGCAGCGCGCGTACGCGCGGCGCGGGGAGATCACCCCGGAGATGGAGTTCGCGGCGCTGCGCGAGGGCGTGTCGCCCGAGGTCGTCCGGGAGGAGCTGGCGGCGGGACGGGCGGTGCTGCCCGCCAACGTCAACCACCCCGAGCTGGAGCCGATGGTGATCGGCTCGCGCTTCTACTGCAAGGTCAACGCCAACATCGGCAACTCGGCGGTGGCCTCCTCCATCGAGGAGGAGGTGGAGAAGATGACGTGGGCGACGCGGTGGGGCGCCGACACGGTCATGGACCTGTCCACCGGCCGCGACATCCACACCACGCGCGAGTGGATCCTGCGCAACTCGCCCGTGCCGGTCGGGACGGTGCCGCTGTACCAGGCGGTGGAGAAGGTCGGCGGCGACCCGGCCGAGCTGACGTGGGAGGTCTTCCGCGACACCGTGATCGAGCAGGCCGAGCAGGGCGTGGACTACATGACGGTGCACGCCGCGGTGCTGCTGCGGTACATCCCGCTGACCGCGCGCCGCAAGACCGGCATCGTGTCGCGCGGCGGGTCGATCATGGCGGCGTGGTGCCTGGCGCACCACAAGGAGAACTTCCTGTACACCCACTTCCGCGAGCTGTGCGAGATCTTCGCCGCCTACGACATCACCTGGTCGCTGGGCGACGGGCTGCGGCCCGGGTCGATCGCCGACGCCAACGACGAGGCGCAGTTCGCCGAGCTGCGCACCCAGGCCGAGCTCACCCGGATCGCGGCCGAGTTCGACAACCAGGTGATGAACGAGGGCCCGGGGCACGTCCCCATGCACAAGATCAAGGAGAACGTCGACCTGCAGCGGGAGCTGACCGGCGGCGCGCCGTTCTACACCCTGGGCCCGCTGACCACCGACATCGCGCCCGGCTACGACCACATCACCTCCGCGATCGGCGCCGCGATGATCGGCTGGTACGGCACCGCGATGCTGTGCTACGTCACGCCCAAGGAGCACCTGGGCCTGCCGGACAAGGACGACGTCAAGGCGGGCGTGATCGCCTACAAGATCGCCGCGCACGCCGCGGACCTGGCCAAGGGGCATCCGGGCGCGCAGGCGTGGGACGACGCGCTGTCGGACGCGCGGTTCGAGTTCCGCTGGGAGGACCAGTTCAACCTCTCCCTGGACCCCGACACGGCCCGCGCCTTCCACGACGAGACGCTGCCGGCCGCGCCCGCCAAGACGGCGCACTTCTGCTCGATGTGCGGGCCGCACTTCTGCGCCATGAAGATCACCCAGGACGTGCGCCGGTACGCCGAGGAGCGGGGCGTGTCCGAGGAGGAGGCGCTGGAGGCGGGCATGCGTGAGAAGGCCGCCGAGTTCACCGCCTCCGGCGGCCAGATCTATCTGCCGATCACTCCGTCGAACGGCTGACCCGGTCCCTCGTTCCGTCCGTCCCGGGCGCCCGCGCGTCCGGGGCGGACGCCTCCCATTCCGCCCTCCGCTCGCGTCGTCCCCGCCGGAGCCGCATGGCGCGCGCGACCTCGGGTATGAGGCCGCACGGCCGGTCGCGGCGGGCCGCGGCCGGGCCGGCCGGCGCGAGGGAGGTCTGCGTGAGAGCCAGGAACGCCGTCGTCGTGATCACCGGCGCGTCGAGCGGCATCGGCCGCGCCACCGCACTGGCCTTCGCGGACAAGGGCGCCTCGGTGGTGCTCGCCGCGCGCCGTGCGCACGCGCTGGAGGAGGTCGCCGTCGAGTGCCGCGGACGGGGCGGGCGGGCGCTGGCCGTGCCGACGGACGTCACCGACCTGCACGCCGTCGAGGAGCTCGCGCGGCGGGCCGTGGACCGCTTCGGCCGCATCGACATGTGGGTGAACGCCGCGGCGGTGACGCTGTACGGGCCGTTCGAGGACGTGCCGCTGGAGGACTTCCGGCGCGTCCTGGACGTCAACGTGATGGGCTACGTGCACGGCGCGCGGGCCGCGCTGCCGCACCTGCGCCGGGCCCGGCGCGGCGTGCTGGTGAACGTGTCGTCGGTGGCGGCGATCGCGCCGCAGCCCTACAGCACCGCGTACTCGATGTCCAAGGCCGCCGTGTCGGCGTTGAGCGCCGGCCTCCGACAGGAGCTGCGGGTGCGGGGCGAGCGCACGGTGAAGGTCTGCACCGTGCTGCCCGCCACGATCGACACCCCGATCTTCCAGCACGCGGCCAACTACACCGGCCGCCGGGTGGTGGCGATGCCGCCGGTGTACGCGCCCGAGCGGGTGGCGCGGGCGATCGTCGCGCTGCTGCGCTCGCCGGTCCCCGAGGTCGTGGTCGGCCGCGCCGGCCGCCTGGTGCGCCTGCAGGCCCGGCTGAACCGGCGCATGCTGGAGCGCGGCATGGCCCGGCGCGTCGACCGCCACCACCTGTCGCGCAAGGACCGGGTCCCCGCCACGTCCGGCACCGTGCACGCCCCGACCGTCGACACCGGCTCGGTGCACGGCGGCTGGGACGGCGGCGGACGCCGCGCGCTGCGCCGCGCCGCCGCCGTGACCGCAGCCGGAGCCGCCGCCGTCGCCGCGGCGGGACGGCTCGGGCGGGAACGCGCGCGATCGCGGTAGAGCGGCGGATGCGAGGAGGCGGGGTGGAGTTCGACATCGTCGTCGAGATCCCCAGAGGGTCGCGGAACAAGTACGAGATGGACCACCGGCTGGGGCGCATCCGGCTGGACCGGCTGCTGTTCACCGCCACGCAGTACCCGGCCGACTACGGCTTCATCCCCGGCACGCGGGCCGAGGACGGCGACGCGCTGGACGCCCTGGCGCTGCTCGAGGAGCCGGCCTTCCCGGGGTGCCTGATCGCGGTCCGGCCGCTCGGGGTGTTCTGGATGCTGGACGAGCAGGGCCCGGACGCCAAGATCCTCACCGTTCCCGCCCGCGACCCCCGGTACGCGGATCTGCGGGACCTCTCCGACGTGCCCGCGCACATGCTGGCCGAGATCGGCCACTTCTTCGACATCTACAAGGAGCTGGAGCCCTGCAAGGAGGCCGACGTGCGGGGCTGGCAGGACCGGGCGGCGGCCGAACGCGAGGTCGCCGCGTCGTTCGACCGCGCCCGGGACGGGCTGCGCGGCCGCGCCGCGTCCGTTCCGCCGTCGCGGCCGGCGGGCGGCGCGGCGGCGGGCGGCGGCGTCACAGGTCGAGGATGAGGCGGGGCCCCAGGGAGCGCGAGACGCAGATCATCATGATCTCGTTGGAGGCCCGCTCGTCGTCGGTGAGCACCGTGTCGCGGTGGTCGGGCTCGCCGCCCAGCACCTCGGTCTCGCAGGTGCCGCACGTCCCCTCCCGGCAGGACGACAGCACGCTGATGCCCGCCTCCTCCACCACCCGCAGGATCGACTTGTCCGGTGGGACGGTCAGCGTCCTGCCCGAACGCGCCAGCTCCACCTCGAACGACGCGCGCGGGCCGGCGTCCTCCACGGGGGTGAAGCGCTCGACGTGCAGGGCGCCGCGCGGCCAGGCGCGGCAGCGCTCCTCCACGGCGGCCAGCAGCGGCTCGGGGCCGCAGCAGTAGATCTTCGTGCGGTCGTCGGGCGCGGCGAGCAGCGCGTCCAGGTCGAGCAGGCCCGTCTCGTCCTGCGGACGGACGCTGACGCGGCCGCCGTACGCCCCTTCCAGCTCGGGGAGGAAGGCCATCGCGGCGCGGGTGCGACCGCCGTAGACGAGCCTCCAGTCGGCGCCGGCCGCCTCGGCGGCGGCCAGCATCGGCACGATCGGCGTGATGCCGATGCCGCCCGCGATGAACAGGTAGCGTTCCGCCTCGACCAGCGGGAAGTGGTTGCGGGGGCCGCGGACGACCAGGTCGTCGCCCTCGGCCAGCCGTTCGTGCACATGCCGGGAGCCGCCGCGTCCGTCCCGCTCCCGCAGCACCGCGACCTGCAGCGCCGTCCGGTCGGACGGGTCGCCGCACAGGGAGTACTGCCGTACCAGGCCCGGCGCGAGCACCAGGTCCACGTGCGCGCCGGGCTCCCAGGACGGGAACGGCTCGCCGTCGGGGCGGCGCAGCGTCAGGCGCGCCACGTCCTCGGCGATCAGCTCCTTGCGTTCCACGACGACGTCCAGGCCCACCTCGGCACGGGGAAGATCCTGCACGGTCATGGCCTGCTCTCCTTCGGCGCCGCTCGGAACGCTCGGACGGTCATCCGGCAGCTTGGGGCACGGCCGCGAGGGCGCAGAAGACGCTTTTCCGGCGAATGGAAAAGCGGCGGGCGGGGCAGGGCGACGCGGTGCCCTCCGGTCAGGCGGGCGGGGGCGTCCAGGCGGGATCGCGCCCGGTGAGGGCGACGAGCCGGTCGAGCGGCGGGGCGTCGTCGGGCACGGCCACCGGCGGGCCGAACGGACTGGGGCCGCCCCGGGCTTGGACGCCCGCGACCAGGCCCAGGCAGGCGTCCACGTCGGCCTGCCCGGGCGTGTAGGGGCGGCCCATGGCGCGGGCGAGGTCCCACCCGTGCACGACCAGCTCGTTCAGCGCGAACAGGCCCGCCGCCCGTCCGGGAAGGTCGATCCCGCCGACCCGGGTCGCGCCCGTCCAGGCGGCCGGGTCGCGCCAGGCGTCGGCGAGCGCGGCCAGCCGCCGGGGGATGTCGGTGCGCCAGTCGTCGCCGAGCCGGGAGGCGTCTCCGGACGGGCCGCGGGCGGCGGTCTCCCCCGGGTCCTTCCTCGCCCCGGCGAGGAAGCCGAGGGCCAGCCCGCCGACGTGGTCGACGAGGTCGCCCAGCGTGTACGCGGCGCAGGGCGTGGGGGCGGCGAGCCGGTCGCCGGGGACGTCGGCGATCAGGGCGGCGACGCGGCCGGCCGCCGGTCCGAGGTCGGGTGCGTCGGTCATGGGATCGCTCCTTCGTCCGGTCTTCCGGTCGAGGGCCGCTCGGCGCGCGGCGGCCCTCAACCGGACAGACCGGGGGCGGTCCCGGAAATCATCGGCCGGTCAGCCCAGACTGCGGGCGGGGCTGGGATCGTCGTCGGGGTCGGACTGCTCGAGGACGGGCTCGTCGCGGGCGACGACCGGCTTGTCGTGCTTGGCTCGGCGCAGCCTGCGGCCCAGCGGCTCGGCGCAGCGCGCCAGCAGCGGCCCGGCGATCGCCAGGATGAGCACGTACGCGGCGGCCAGCGACCCGATCTGCGGGTTGATCCCGGCGGACACGGCCAGCCCGGCGATGACGATGTTGAACTCGCCGCGCGGCACCAGCGCGGCCCCGGCGCGCAGCCGCCCGGTGGGCGTGCCCGCGTCCCGGGCGGCCAGCCAGCCGGTGGCCAGCTTGGTCGCCACCCCGGCCACGGCGAGCAGCGCGGCCACGCCGAGCACGGGCGGCAGGTCGGACGGGTCGGTGTGCAGGCCGAAGAAGACGAAGAACACCGCGGAGAACAGGTCCCGCAGCGGCGTGAGCACCTCGCGGGCCGAATGCGCCAGCGGGCCCGACAGCGCGATGCCGACCAGGAACGCGCCGACGGCCGCCGACACCTGCAGCTGCTGGGCCAGCCCGGCCACCAGCACCGTCAGCCCGAGCACCTTCAGCAGCAGCACCTCGTCGGTGGGGCTCTCGACGAACCGCTCCACCAGCCGTCCCCAGCGCAGCGCCACGATCAGGATCACGGTGATGGTCGCGGCGGCGATCGCGAGGGTGGTGGCGCCGGCCACGAGCCCGGCCCCCGCCAGCAGCGTGGTGACGATCGGCAGGTAGGCGGCCATCGCCAGGTCCTCGAACACCAGGACCGACAGCACCCTCGGGGTCTCCCGGTTGCCCAGCCAGCCCAGGTCCCCCATGACCTTGGCGGTGATGCCGGACGAGGTGACGTAGGTGACCCCGCCCATCACCACGGCGGCGACGGGGCCCCAGCCCAGCAGCAGCGCCGCCACCACCCCGGGCGCGGAGTTCAAGACCAGGTCGGCCAGCCCCACCGGCGCCGAGGTGCGCAGGGTGCCGACCAGCTCGTCGGCCGTGTACTCCAAGCCGAGGGTGAACAGCAGCAGGATCACCCCGACCTCGGCGCCGATCGCGACGAACTCCTCGCTGGTGGTCAGGGGGAGCACGCCGCCGGTTCCGAACGCCAGGCCGGCCACCAGGTACAGCGGGATCGCCGAGATCGAGAACCGTACGGCCACCGCGCCGAGCACGCCCAGGGCCAGGATGATCGCGCCGAGTTCGATCAGTTGGAGAGCCGAGTGCATCCGCCCTCACCCGCTCGCCAGGATCTCGGCGACGGCATGAGTGCCCTCGGCGGTGCCGACCACGACGACGGTGTCCCCCTCGTGGAACACGAAGTCGGGGCGAGGGCTGGCGTGCACGCGGCCCGCGCGCACCACGGCCACGATGGAGGCGCCGGTGCGGGTGCGCACCCGGGCGTCGCCGAGCGGCCGCCCGTCATAGGGTGAATCCGCTGTTATCGGGACCTGTTCCGTGACCAGCCCCTCCACCTCGCGCTGCAGTTCGGCCAGGCGCTCCACGACCCGGCCCGAGCCCAGCAGCTCGGCGAGGGCGTTGGCCTCCTCGCCGGTCAGCGCGACCGAGACCACGCAGGAGTCGGGGTCCTCCTTGTCGTAGATGACCAGGTCGCGGCGGTCGGTGCGGTGCGTCACGACCCCGATCTGGCGGCCGCGGCTGGTGGTGAAGACGTGCCGCAGTCCGATCCCCGGCAGTGCCGTCCGTTCGACGTCCATGGCTTTCTCCCTCTGCGCCCGGCCACGTGTCCCCCGGCGGGCGGAATCAACACGACTTCTCCGCGGGGCGGCCCGGCCGAGGCCCGGTCCTGAGGGACGCCGTCGGCCTTGCGGACCTGCGGACTTGCGTCCGCAAAATGATCTTTTGCCCCAGCGTAGCCTAGTGCACGTCCGGCACCGTCTGTTACGGTCCGGCGCCCTCAGAGGATCCCGCGCACCTTCTGCCCGGAATGTCGGACGACGGGGGTGCGCGGCGTCACCGGGGCACGTAGAGGCGGATGTCGTCGACCCGGGCGCCGCCCTCGTAGAAGTTCATGTGCGGGTCGCCGATGATGAAGTGGTCGGGGTAGGCCGATCCGGCGGGCCAGGTGTCGCGGTCGACGAGGGTGCCGCCCGGCCCCGACCAGGTCCACTCGCCGTCGAAGCGGCCGTCGTACTCCTCCGGCCGCTGGTTGAAGTGCCAGATCGGCTCGCCGTCCTGCACGAATGCGCGAGTGTAGCGGAAGGTGGCCCGGCCGACGTGCGCGAACACGCCCGACATCTCCATGGTGTACGCGCCGTCGCGGCGTTCGATCGCGAAGCGGTAGCTCTCGTCCGGCAGCAGCTCGGGCCGCAGGTCCACCTGGGAGACGATGGCGCCGCCTTTGGCGACCCCGCACTCGCTGTGCATGAGGTACTCGGTTCCGGGCTGGTTGGCGTAGCGGCGGTCGTCGGTCATGAAGATGGCGTTGACGCCGTTGCCCGTGCCCGCCGAGTACGGCTCGTACTGCCGCGTGGCGGGGTTGCAGTACCGCAGCCCTGTCCCCGTGTACTTGTAGCGGTTGTAGGAGTCCATCGCGACTTTGCGGTGGACGTGGATGAAGACGTTGTTGTGCGGCGCCGGACGGTCGTAGTCCATGATGCCCAGGTAGTAGAAGCCGTTGGCGTCGCTGCGCACGTCCAGCCAGGAGCATTCGGGCCTGCTGAAATCGCCGCCCGACGCCCATGGGAAGTTGGTCTTGCAGCCGTCGGGCGAGTACCCGTTGACGCGTCCGTCCGGGTAGTCCCACGATCCTCCGCGCTGTCCCCCGAAGTCGATGCCGCGCAGCGTCATCTCCACCCGGTACTCGGCGGGCAGGGGGCGGGAGGAGCGGATGAGGACACCGCCCCGGTGGCTGGGTTCGTCGAGGTGCGCCACGCCGTCGCGCGCGGTGAGCGTGGGGGCGCCGTCGGGCCGCCCGTCGCCGTCGTCGTCGCGGGCGGCGAGTTCTGCGGTGAGCCAGCCGCGCTTACCGAAGGAGAACGACTTGCGGTAGGTGCGCACCTTCGCGAGCTGTTCGCGGAAGGCCGGTCCGCCCACGGCGTCGAAGAACGCGCCGTCGTTGTCGTACTCGTCGACGTCGTAGGGGCTGCCCGGGCCGTCGTCGTCCCGGAACCAGGGCGCGCGCCGGTCGTCGAGCGGACGGTCGAACGACTCCGCCGCCACCAGCCGCCAGCCGTCCCGCGCCGCCGGCCCCTCGGCCGCCGCGGGCTGCGTCATCGCCGCAGTCACCACGACGGGCAGCGTCACCGCCGCCGCCCTCCGCAGGACCGTTCGCATCGCCGCCCCCTCCCGCCTGTCCGCTCGGGACGCGCATCGCCAGGACGTGACGCTAGACCGGCATTCCGCGGGAGGCAACGGCAAGCGTCGCCGTCGTCACGGAACGGTTCCGCCGGGCAGTCCGACCCGGTCGGGGACGGCGCGGGGAAGGCCGCGCAGCCACCCGGCCGTGTCCTCCGGCCACCAGCGTCCGGCGGCCAGCCGGCCGAGCGCGTCGGCGACCCGGGCGGCGGACGACGGCGCGGGCACCACGCGGCTGGGCGCGGCGCCGGCGAGCACGCCCAGCCACCAGTGGCGGCGCGTGGCGGGCATCTCCTCGGGGTCGAGGACGATGTAGTAGTCGGGCAGTTCGAGCCGTCCGGCGCGCAGCGCGCCCACGGCCTCCTCGACGGCGACCTCCAGCCGCCCGGCGGGCGAGGACTCCTCGAAGAAGTCGACCCACGCGTCGGCGACGTCGGCCAGCGGGTCGTCGTCGTGCACGATGTAGGTCATGCCGCCCCGCCGCACCAGCTCGGCGAACTCTTCCGGGGTGCGGTCCTGCCGGGTGACGGCCCGCACGTTGTGCAGTCCGTCCAATCCGGACACCACCCGCCCGGCCTGCTCGCCCGCGACCACGACCACCGTGCTGCTCGAGCGCCGCATATCCCCCATCGTAGGCGGCGGCCCGTCGCAGCGGACCCCGCGCGGCCGCGGGAACCGGCGGCGGCCCGGCGGCGTTTCCTTCCGTGATACCGCCGCGCCCTGTGAGATCATGCGGGGCACATCAGACCGACGACGAGGAGCGAGATGACCGCCAAGCCGACCGAGGACGACCTTCAGGCCGTGTTCACGCGGGCGGACCTCGGCGGTGACGACAAGCTCGACCTGATGGAGTTCACCATGGGCCTCGACAGCCTCGGGCTGTCGTGGACGCGGGCCGAGGTCCAGGACAGGTTCGAGAGGGCCGACACCAACCGCGACGGCTTCATCTCCTACCCGGAGTTCCGCGGGCTGCTGGAGACGTGGGGCTGGATCGTGCGGAGGTCGCAGAACTGAACCGCCGAGTGCCGGGCCGCGCGGGCGGACCCCCGCGGCGCCCGGCACCCGCGGCGGCACGCGTCAGACGGCGCGGCCCCGCATGCGGCGGTACAGGCGGACCAGCTCGGCGGTGGACGCGTCCGGAGCGGTCTGCGGAGGCTCGGCGGAGGTCAGCGCGGGCGTCAGCTCGTTGGCCATCACCTTGCCCAGCTCCACGCCCCACTGGTCGAAGGAGTCGATCCCCCAGATCGTCCCCTCGACGAACACGATGTGCTCGTAGAGCGCGACGAGCTGGCCGAGCGTGGACGGGGTGAGCCGGGGCGCCAGGATCGTGTTGGTGGGCCGGTTGCCCGGCATGACCTTGTGCGGGACGATCGCGGCGGGCGTGCCCTCGGCGGCGATCTCCTCGGCGGTCCGGCCGAACGCCAGCGCCGAGGTCTGCGCCAGCATGTTGGCCACGAGCAGGTCGTGCATGCCCACGCCGTCCTCGGCCGGGACGTCCTCGTGCGGCTCGGCGAACCCGATGAAGTCGGCCGGGACGAGCCGGGTGCCCTGGTGCAGCAGCTGGTAGAAGGCGTGCTGCCCGTTGGTGCCGGGCTCCCCCCAGAAGATCTCGCCGGTCTGCGCCACCACCGGGGCGCCGTCGGCGCGCACCGACTTGCCGTTGGACTCCATGGTCAGCTGCTGCAGGTACGCGGGGAAGCGGGCCAGCCGCTGGCTGTAGGGCAGCACGGCCCGGGTCTGCGCGCCGAAGAAGTCGGTGTACCACACGCCCAGCAGACCCATGATCACCGGCATGTTGGCCTCGAACGGCGCGGTGCGGAAGTGCTCGTCGATGGCGTGGAACCCGGCGAGCATCTCCCGGAACCGGTCCGGCCCGATGGCGATCATCAAGGACAGGCCGATCGCCGAGTCCATCGAGTAGCGGCCGCCGACCCAGTCCCAGAACTCGAACATGTTGGCGGTGTCGATGCCGAACTCGGCGACCCGCTCGGCGTTGGTCGAGACCGCGACGAAGTGCCGCGCCACCGCCTCCTCGCCGCCGAGGCGCTCCACCAGCCAGCGCCGGGCGGCGCGGGCGTTGGTCAGCGTCTCCAGCGTGCCGAACGTCTTGGAGCTGACCACGAACAGGGTCCGCTCGGGGTCCAGGTCGGCCAGCGTCCCGGCGACGTCGGCCGGGTCCACGTTGGAGACGAACCGGCACGCGATGCCGGCGTCGGCGAAGTCGCGCAGGGCCTCGTAGGCCATGGCGGGCCCGAGGTCGGAACCGCCGATGCCGATGTTGACGACGTGCGTGATCGACTTGCCGGTGTGGCCGGTCCACTTGCCGGAGCGGACCCGCTCGGCGAAGTCGGCCATGCGGTCGAGCACGGCGTGCACGTCGGCCACCACGTCCTGCCCGTCGACGGTCAGGCGCGCGTCGCGCGGCAGGCGCAGCGCGGTGTGCAGGACGGCGCGGTCCTCGCTGACGTTGATGTGCTCGCCGGAGAACATCGCCTCGATCCGCTCGCGCAGCCCGGCCCGTTCGGCGAGCGCGACCAGCAGGCGGATCGTCTCGTCGGTGGCGCGGTGCTTGGAGTAGTCCAGGTGGAGGTCCCCCGCGGTCACCGTCATGCGGGTCGCGCGGTCCGGATCCTGCGCGAACAGCTCCCGCAGATGCCGTCCGGCGAGCGCGGTGTAGTGCTCGGTCAGCTCCCGCCACTCGGCCGTCTCGGTGATATCAGCCATCGTTCTCACTCATCTCCTCGGCAAATGCCGGGCGGGCGCCGGCGAACGCCCCGGACGCCGCTCCGCCCGACATGGCGATCATAGGTTGGGCCGTCGTCCCTCCACCGGAGTACGTCTGTACCCGCCGCGCCCGGCCCTACCTATCCACCGGCGGGGAAACCGCGGTCGTCGCCGTCTCGGCCGCCCGCTCCCGGCTCCCCCGATCCCCGTTCTCAATGATCAGTCCACGGTTCCAGTCGTATGAGAAGTTCGACGGCACGTATTGTCAGTCGCCCGTGACAGCATGGGAGGTTTACCTTGTCGACCGACGTACGAATTGCGCATCCGCAATCGACCGAGTGCGTCCGCGTAACGCGAGACCCGTTCAAGAGGACCGAGACCAGCGACATGGGCGCCCGCGCGACGACCACACCGCAGGACGGGCAGTTTCTCGGTGGTGTTCCGGCTCTCGACGCGAGACC
>PVNI01000038.1 GCA_003001795.1 Actinomadura viridilutea
ACCCCGTCCTTCGGCGCCACATCGAACGGCCGATCCAAACAGAACACCGGCCGCTCCGCATCCGCGAAACTCTCGAACAACACCCCGATGTTCCGCGCCCTGCGCCCCTTCCTCAGCTTCCCCATCACGCATTCCCTTCGATCGGCGGTTCCCGTTCGGTGTCCGGAGAGCGGTTCGCGGCGTTCGGTGTCCGGCTAGGAACCGAGGACGAGATTGGCCGCGAGGATGGCGACGACCCCCCACCGGTGGACGCGGATGCCGAGCCGCCGCGCGGTGAGCGGGTCGCGCCTGACCAGTCCGGTGTGCACTTGGCGCGCCCGCAGGCCCAGCACCGGTGTCATGAAGAGCAGGAACCACGGCGACAGCTCGCCCAGCGCGACGATCGCGACCATGGCGGCCGGCTCCGCGGCGGTGAGCGCGGCGACGAAGCCGCGGTAGGCGCCGGGCGCGATGCTGGTCGCCACGTTGCGGCGGCCGGCGGCGCGGTCCCCGACCAGGTCGTTGATGTTGGAGTACACCGAGACCAGCAGGCTCCACAGTCCGAACAGGAACGCCTCGAGCAGCACCAGCGGCGTCGCCCGGCCCTCCGCCAGCGCGTACGGGATCAGCACGGTCAGCCCGGTGCTCAGGAACAGCACCGTCTCCTGGCCGCCCCGGTAGCTGAGCTTCAGCCCGTAGGAGTACTGCACGCTGGTCAGCAGCACCAGCGCGACGAGGGCGACGGTCCAGGCGGGCCGGTGCGGGGCGGCCGCGACCGCGAGCGACAGCAGCACCACGGCCCACAGCACGGCCGCGTAGCCGAACCGGACGGCCTCCCGCACGGTGAGCTGGCCGTCCAGCAGCGGCTTGCGGGACCGGCTGCGCAGACCGGACTGCGCCGGGTCGTAGTTGCGCTGGTCGCTGCCGTCGCGGTACCCGGTGACGTCGTCGAACGTCACGGTCGCCGCGACGACCCCGACCCAGCCGAGCGACAGCAGCACCAGCATCGCCAGCACGCGAGGCTCGTCCCGCAGCGCCGGCGTCAGCAGCGTCCACGCCACGAGCGCGGACAGGTAGTAGTCGTAGAACGACAGCTTGCCGAGCCTGGCGTAGGCCCGCGCCTTCGCGCCCCGGGTGACGGGCCGGGACGCGGCCTCGAGAGTCATGATCGCTCCCTCGGGTCTGATCGCGAGAGACGGGACGAAGGGGCCGCCGGGCCGCCGGTCACCGGGGGCGCCGGCCGATGACCGAGATCATCACCTGGCTGAGCCAGTAGTTGTCCGGGTCGGCCATCTCGGCGAGCGCCCGGTCGATGCGCGCGTCGTCGAGCAGCCCGGCGCCGACGATCTTCGGCCGCATGTACTCCAGCCAGAGCATGTAGTGGCGGGCCTGGTCCGACCCGCCCCGCACCATGACCACCCGGCCCTCGGCCGACACGTCGACGAGCTCGCTGGCGAGCATCATCTGCAGGTCGAAGTGGCCGCCGCGGGGCTCGTGGCCGGCCTGCCGCATCAGCCCGTAGCCGGCCGCCTTCACGTCGGCCAGGAAGTCCTCCGACCGCGCGCTGCGGAACAGCGGCAGCGAGTCGGTGTCCTCCAGGTAGAGCACCCCGCCGGGGCGGAGCGCAGCGATGAGGCGGGCCACGGCGGCCTCGCGGTCCGGCAGGTGCTGGATGAGCATCCGGGCGTGGATGAGGTCGAACGCGCCCTGGGGCAGGTCGTCGGTGCGCAGGTCGTGGGTCCAGACCTCGACGCCGTGCTCGGTCAGCCACTGCAGCCGCGCCGTCTCCAGGTCGGCGGCGACCACCCGGCCGGCCGGGGCGTCGGCGCCGTCGCCGGACGACGGGCGGACCCGGTCGGCCAGCCAGCGGGCCGCCGAGCCGTACCCGGCGCCCATCTCCAGGCAGCTCCACCCGGGCCCGACGCCGATCCGCTCGAACCGCTCGAACGTCCCGGGGTCCCAGATGGCCTCGTTGGTGCGCAGCCGCTCGGTCTCCTGCTCCCACACCGGGTCGAAGACGTAGCCGCCCGGGTCGCCGCTCTCCTCGACGGCGACCGGACTGGAGGTGTCCTGCGAGGTCATGCCCACTCCCGAAGTTCACTGGGTCGGTGTCGGCGGTCAGGCGAAGAATTCGCACACCGAGTCGGCGACGTACTCGACGTCGCTGTCCTTCATGTGCGGCCAGATGGGGATGGCCAGGTTGCGGCGGCTCACCTGCTCGGCGCCCGGCCACCGCGCGCCCTCGGGCGCGAACTCGGCGAACGCCGGCTGCAGCGGCAGCGGCACCGGGTAGTACACGTGCGTGCCGATGCCGCACTCGGTGAGGTAGGCGCGCAGGTCCTCGCGGCGTTCGACGAGCAGCGAGTAGACGTAGTAGCAGCGCCCGTTGCGGCCGGGGGGCGGCGCCACGACGCCGCGGTCGCGCAGCGGCGCGAAGCGCTCGGTGTAGTACTCGGCGATCTGGGCGCGCCGCTCGAGCCGGTCGCCGAACGTCGGGAGCCGGTGCAGCTGGAACGCCGCGAGGATCTCGTCGAAGCGGCTGTTGTAGCCGATGCGGTGGTGCAGGAAGCGGTGCACGCCGTCCTGGCCGTGGTTGCGCAGCTGGCGCACCCGCTGGGCCAGCTCGGGCGAGTCGGTGAGCACCACGCCGCCCTCGCCCGCGGTGCCGAAAGCCTTGACCTGGAAGAACGAGAACACTCCGATGTCGCCCCACCGCCCGGCGGGCAGGCCGTCCAGCACGGCCCCCTGGGCGACCGCGGCGTCCTCGATGACCGGCAGGCCGTGCTTTTCGGCGATCTGGTTGATCCGCGGCATGTCCGCCATGATCGAGAACACGTGGGCGGGCATGATCGCGCGGGTCCGCTCGGTGATCAGGCTCTCCACGTGGTCGGGGTCGAGCACCATCGTCCACGGGTCGGCGTCGGCGAACACCGGCGTGGCGCCCCGGTTGACCACGGTGCTGGCGACCGGCTGGCAGCAGAACGCCGGCACGATCACCTCGTCGCCGGGGCCGATGTCCAGGGCGTGCACCGCCAGGGTCAGCGCCCCGGTGCCGCTGCCGCACGCGATCACGTCGCCGGCGCCGGTCGCCTCCCGCAGCGCCTTCTCCAGCGCCGCGGTCCGCTTGCCCAGGATGAACCGCTGCTCGGGGTCGGTGCCGATCTCGTAGAGCGTCTTGAGGAGGATCTCGCGGTCGGCCTCGAACAGGTCCGGGGGAAAGAACGGTAGCGTCATGTCGTCCTTCCGGTGTAGAACGCGCGGATGACGTCACAGACCCGGTCCACGTCGTCGATGGTCAGATCGGGGTAGAAGGGCAGGGCGATGGTCCGGGCGCAGGCGGCCTCGGCGTTGGGGAAGTCGCCGGGGCGGTGGCCCAGGTCGGCGAAGCACGGCTGCAGGTGCAGCGGCGTCGGGTAGTAGATCTCCGTGCCGATGCCCTGGTCGGCGAGGTGGGCTGCCAGGGCGTCCCGGTCCTCCACCTCGATGAGGTAGACGTAGAAGACCGGATTGGTCTCGTCCTCGCGTTGCGCGACCACCGGCGTGCGCAGCACCCCGGGGACGTCGCGGAGGCGTTCGTCGTAGGCGGCCGCGAGCTCGGCGCGGCGGGCGATGTCCTGGTCCAGGCGGGTCAGCTTGGCCAGCAGGACGGCCGCCTGGATGTCGTCCATCTTGCTGTTGGTGCCGGAGACGCCCGACAGGTTGGAGATCCCGGCGATGTGGTCGATGGTCTTGCCCATCCGGCCGTGGTGCCGCAGGATCGCGGCGCGCTCGGCCACGGCGGGGTCGCCGGTCAGGATCATCCCCGCGTCGCCCAGCGCGCCGAGCGTCTTGGTGGGGAAGAACGACAGCACGCCGCCCTTGCCGAGCAGGCCCGCGTGCACCCCGTTCCAGCGCATGCCGATGGCCTCGGCGCTGTCCTCGAGCACGGCCACGTCGTGGCGCCGCGCGACCTCGAGGATGCCGCGCATGTCGGCCATCTGCCAGAACAGGTGCACCGGCATGATCGCCGCGGTGCGCGGGGTCACCGCGGCGGCGGCCGCCTCGGGGTCCAGCGAGTACGTCTCGGGGTCGATGTCGGCGAAGACGGGCTTGGCGCGCGCCAGGACCACCGAGGAGGCGGACGCCACGAAGCTGAATGCGGGGACGACCACCTCCTGCCCCGGCTCGACGCCGGCCGCCCTCAGCAGCAGCACCAGGGCGTCGGTCCCGTTGTTGACCCCGATGGCGTACGGCGCGCCGGTGTAGGCGGCGATGGCCTTCTCCAGCTGGGCGACCTGTCTGCCGTGGGAGTACTTCCCACGGTCCATGACCTTGTTCACCTGCCGCGCGATCTCCGGCCACAGCGCCTCGAAGGAGGACGCCTGGGTGAAGAAGGGCACCTCCCGTGCCGGCGCCGCGGCGGGCGCCGACGGCGAACCGACGGTGTCGCTCATGACGTCGCTCACAACCTCGTCTCCCTCCCCCGGTCGGCCTCTCCGGCCATGGCGCGCACCGGCTCGACGCGCGACTCGAGATCACCGGCGGCGGCGTTCCGCGCGCCCCGGTCGCACGGTGGCATGACCGTTCTCCTTCGCTGCCGGACGACGGCTTCCGCGCGGCGGACCGGTGGTCGTCGCCAGAATTCTCAGCCGCCGGCACAATCGGGGCAATAGCAACAAGATGGCAAGTCCGCGGATGACATGGCAGGGTCGTGGGGTCACCGCGGAGATCGGCGGAATCGGCGGCAGAACAAATCAGCACGCCGTCTCCGAATCATTTCTCTGAGACCGGAGACGGCGTGCGGATCCGCGTGGAAGGCGTATCCGGCGGTGGCTCGGACACCTGGGCGGCGGCTTGCGGTGGACGCCTCCCACGACGCTTCTTCCGAGGGTCGGGAACCCGCGCGGTCTGCATCCGCGCGAATGTCCGGCAGATGAATTCCAGGAAAGCAGACCGTGACCGGATCAGGTCGTGTCGCCGACTACCGGATCGGCTTCCTTCTGCGCCCTCTGCGCCTTGAGGTACTTCTTCGGGTTGAAACCCAGCAGCGCGACGATGTCGGTGTAGTCCACCAGGCCCCAATGCTTGACGAACATGCCGTCCTTCACCCGATACAGATCGCAGGTCGGCATGATGAACTTGTCGCCGGTCTCGGGGTAGTGGCCGTAGGAGTTCCAGATGGCGCCCACATAGTCGGTGCCCGCCACGATGTTGTCCGGCGCGACGGCCAGGTCCGGGGCGAACGGGCGGAAGCCGGCGAAGCAGGCCTTGAAGCCCTCCAGGCCCTCATCGATCACCGTCGGGTCGAACTGCTGGAAGTCCTCGGCGATGTACTT
Organism: Actinomadura viridilutea; assembly: GCA_003001795.1. Lineage (GTDB taxonomy): Bacteria > Actinomycetota > Actinomycetes > Streptosporangiales > Streptosporangiaceae > Spirillospora > Spirillospora viridilutea. The sequence goes on from PVNI01000038.1 coordinate 5,295, forward strand.
GTGCGCCAGCGACAGGTCCTGGATGGGGACCTCCTCCAGGTACTTCAGGAGCCGGCGGACGTTCTCCTGCTGGGCGGGCGTGCCGCCGCGGTCGATGGGCGAGCTGGGCTGCCACATCGTCGGGCGGACGACGCCGAACGGCGCCAGCTCGGTGTACTCCATGACGTCCCAGTGCTCGGCCATCTTGCCGTCCCAGAACCGGTAGATGTCCGCGACCAGCACGCGCAGCGGCTTTCCGGTCCCGGCCTGGGTGCCGGTCCAGGTGCAAAAGCTCAGCACCCGGTCGTTCTGGGCGAAGGCCACCTCGACGTTGACGTTGAGGTCCGGGAAGTTCGACAGCCAGAACTCCCGGGTGAAGCCCTTGAAGCCCGTCGCCCCGGCGCCGTACAGAGGATTGTGCTGGCGGAAGTTCCCGGTGAAGTACTTGTCGACCGCGTCGACGTCCCGCTTGTTGAAGACCTCGTCGTACAGGCTCACCACCATCTCGACGTGGCGCCGCTCCTTCGGGGAGCTCCACTCGTAGTTGTTGGTGTCGACCGCACCGCCGGTCTCGGCAGCGGTCCGCGCTGCGGTCATGCAGCCTCCTCTCCTGCCTCGGAACGCCATTCGCCGATGAAATGGCCCGCGGCCGCGAGCGGGACCTGAGCCTCCCATTAGGTGTCCGTCGGAACCCGGGTACCCGGGCAGCGTAAACGCGGCCGTCCGATCATCGCCATGGCAAGGAGATGGCAATCCGGTAGCAAGGTACAGCCGACCTCCCCGAGCATTCCGCGCCCCCAGCGCGTGATACGCCCGAGATCCGGCGGCGCCGACACGCGGCGCGTGGCAGAGTCGTGACACGGCGCCCCGCGCTCATGGCAGCAATTTGACAGTCGGCAAATGACCGCATGCCTCCATCCGGCCATCCTCGCGCCTTTTTCTTGACATCGTCGCGGGCACTGAGAAGTTTTTAGGGGGACCATGCGGAACGCCCTCGCATCCGCCGGCGAGACCGTGCTCTCCCATAGTCCGGGCACAGGAGTCGATATGGCACAGCAGAACCGACCGGAGGACCGGCCCGCGGGCGGCGCCGGCGCTCCGAAACGCATCATCCTGGCCGAGCCCCGCGGCTTCTGCGCCGGCGTGCGGCGGGCCATCGCGATCGTCGAACGGGCGCTGGAGGTGTACGGGCCGCCCGTCTACGTGCGCAAGGAGATCGTGCACAACCACTTCGTGGTGCGCAGCCTGGAGAGCCGCGGCGCGCGCTTCGTCGATTCCGAGACCGACGTGCCCGAGGGGGCGGTGTGCGTGTTCTCCGCGCACGGCGTGTCCCCGGCCGTGCGCTCGTCCGCCGCCGGACGCGGCCTGGAGGTCATCGACGCCACCTGCCCGCTGGTCGCCAAGGTGCACCAGGAGGCGCGCAGGTTCGCCCGCGACGGCCGGACCATCCTGCTGATCGGGCACGCCGACCACGAGGAGGTGGAGGGCACCTACGGGGAGGCGCCCGACCGGACGGTCATCGTCGAGTCGGTGCAGGACGTGGCCGCGCTGGACCTGCCGCGCGACACGCCGGCGGCGTACCTCACCCAGACCACGCTGTCGCTGGACGACACCCGGGGCATCGTCGACGCCTTGCGCGCCCGGTTCGACGACCTGGTCGGCCCCGCCAGCGATGACATCTGCTACGCCAGCCAGAACCGGCAGAACGCCATCAAGGCCGTCGCCGCGCGCAGCGACCTGGTGCTCGTCGTCGGCTCCACCAACTCCAGCAACTCGATCCGGATGGTCGAGGTCGCGCGCGGCGCGGGCGTGCCCGCCCATCTGGTGCCCGACGTCGGGGAGCTGGACGAGGACTGGCTGGACGGCGTGCGCGCCGTGGGCGTCAGCGCCGGCGCCAGCGCCCCGGAGATCCTGGTCGACCAGCTGCTCGACCGGCTGGCCGAGCTCGGCTACACCGAGATCGACCTGGAGACGACCGCCACCGAGAACGTCGTCTTCAACATCCCCGCCGGGCTGGCCGCGGGTTCCGTCAAGAGTCGCTGACCCTCCCCGTTCCGCCGACGAACGCACCTCCGCGGACACCGGTCCGCGGCCGTCGAAAGGGCTGTCCATGACCATCCAGAGCGACGACACCACTCTGGCGCGCACGACGCTGGACCGCGTCCTGGACGACGTGGAAGGGCGTCTGCGCGACCATCTCGCCCGGGAGCGCGCCCACTGGAGCGCGGTCGGCGACGCGGCCGGCGACGCCGGCCTGGTCGTCCCCCTGGACGCCGTCGCCGACCTCGTCGCCGCGGGCGGCAAGCGGATCCGCCCGGCGTTCTGCGCGGCCGGGTTCCTGTCGGCGGGGGGCGACCCGGACGACCCGCTGATCGTGGACGCCGCCGCGGCCTTGGAGCTGCTGCACGCCTTCGCGCTCATCCACGACGACGTGCTGGACGACTCGCCGCTGCGCCGGGGCCGTCCCACCGTGCACGAGCGGTACGCCGCCGAGCACCGCGCGCGGGGGTGGCGGGGCGATCCGCGCCGCTTCGGCGAGGGCGTGGCGATCCTCGCCGGGGACCTGGCGTACGTGCTGGCCGACATGCTCACCGCCGACTTCCCGCCGCAGGCGCGGGCGCTGTGGAGCGAGCTGCGCGCCGAGATGATCGTGGGGCAGTACCTGGACGTCAAGGCGGCCGCAGAGGCCAGCGCGGACGTGCGGCTGGCCCGCTGGATCGCGATCTGCAAGTCCGGCCACTACACGATCCACCGGCCGCTGACCCTCGGCGCGGGCCTGGCGGGGCGCCCCGACCTCGCCGCCGCGTTCGAGGAGTACGGCGTCGCGCTCGGCGAGGCGTTCCAGCTCCGCGACGACCTGATCGACGCGTTCGGGGACAGCGCGAACAGCGGCAAGCCGACGGGGCTGGACGCCGAGCGGCACAAGATGACGCCGCTGGTGGCGCTGGCCGCCGAGCGGGACGACCGGGTGCGCGCGATGGTGAGCGCCGGATCGGCCGCGGACTGGGACGCCGAGCGGCTGTCGGCGCTGTTCGCCGAGTCGGGCGTGCGCGACCAGGCGGAACGGCACATCGACGCCCTGGTGGACCGCGCCTGCGCGGCGCTCGACGCCGCCCCCATCGCCGAGCCGTGGCGGCAGACGCTGGTCGACCTGGCCGACAAGGTCGCCCGCCGCGACCGGTGAGACGACCACCGCTTGAAAAGACCGGGCACAACGACACCGACATGCGAGGGCTTGGTTGCGATGCTGCGCACACTGATCGTCGGTTTGGGACAGGCCGGGTGGACCCTGCACCTGCCCGTGCTCACCAGGCTCCGGGCCTCGGCGTCCACCGGCGAGCTGTTCTCCCCGGAACCGATCGTCGTGTACGACCCCGGACGCGTCCCCGCCATGACGCGGGAGGACGCCCCGGTCGTGGCGGGCGGCCTGGAGGAAGCCCGCGAACTGCTTGATCCGGAGACGACGGTCGTGCACGTGTGCACGCCGCCCTCGGCGCGGGTGGAGCCGCTGCGCGAGCTGGCCGCGCTGGGCTTCCGCAAGATCCTGGTGGAGAAGCCGCTGGCGTCCGACCCGACCGGCCTGGCCGGCGTCCTCGGCGTGTGCAAGGCGTGGGACCTGGAGCCGGTGGTGGTCAGCCACTGGTTGGACAGCGCGCTCACCCGGCGGCTGTCCGAGATCGTCCGGTCGGGCGAGCTGGGGGCGCTGCGCTCGATCCGCGTGGTGCAGCGCAAGCCCCGCTTCACCCGGTCGCTGGCCACCCACGGGCACCCGTCGGCGTTCGAGGTGGAGGTGCCGCACTCGCTGGGCGTGGCGCTGCGGCTCGCGGGCGAGGCCGTCGTGGAGGACGCCGCCTGGTCGGACATGGAGGTGGGCGGCCGCCGGATCCCGCGGATGGGCGCGGCCCGGCTGACTTTGCGCCACGAGAGCGGGGTCCGCACCGAGATCCATTCCGTGCTCACCTCGCTGCTGCGCGAACGCCGGATCGTCCTGCGGTTCGAGCGCGGCCAGGTCACCGGCTACTACCCGGTCAGCCGCGACGACGACCACGCGCTGATGACCGTCACGGCGAACGGCCGGGACGAGACCAGCGTCTTCCGCGACGACTCGCTCGCCTCGTTCCTGGAGCGCACCTACCGCGGGTTCGCGTCGGGGGACGGCGTCACGACGCATCTGGACCTCAACGCCCGCCTGGTCGAGCTGCTGAGCGACGCCAAGCGCCGCTGCGCCCTCGAAGAGCGCGACGCCGAGGACGGGAACACCGTGGACGGGGTCTCCATCAAGGACAAGGCGGTGGAATATGCCAACTGACCCGGCGGGCGACGCGCGGAACGCCGACGCGGTCCCGTTCACCTTCGCGGGCATCGGCGACGAGGCCGGCCCCGGTTTGACGGCGCAGCTCACGGCGCTGCGGCGACTGGGCTGGGAGGGCATCGAGCTGCGCACCGTCGACCACGTGCCCGTGGCCGACCTCGACGACGACGCCTTCCACCGGGTGGCGTCCGCACTGGCCGAGGCGGGCATGCGGACGGTGTGCGTCGACTCCCGGATCGCCAACTGGGGCCGTCCCGTCACCGGATGCTTCGACGACGACCTCGCCGAACTCGACGTGCTCGCCCGGCGCTGCAGGGACCTCGGCACCCGGTACGTGCGCGTCATGTCCTACCCGAACGACGGCCTGGACGAGCCGGCATGGCGGCGCGAGGTGCTGCGGCGGATGCGGATCCTCACCGACCGGGCGGAGCGGTACGGATTGGTGCTGCTGCACGAGAACTGCTCCGGCTGGGCGGGCAGCAGCGCGGAGCGCATGCTGACCATGCTCGACGAGGTCTCCAGCCCGGCGCTGCGGCTGCTGTTCGACATCGGCAACGGGGTGCCGTACGGCTACAGCGCCTACGACATGCTCACCGACATCGTCCGCCACGTGGCGCACGTCCACGTCAAGGACGCCGACGGAGACGAGCACGCGCCCGTCTACACCATGCCCGGCGACGGACGGGCCCGTGTCGCCGACTGCCTCCGGCTGCTGCTGGAGCACGGGTACACCGGAACGGTGTCCATCGAGCCGCACCTGGCGGTGCGGCCGCACGAGCACCGCACGGACGCGGGCGCGGACGGCGTCTCCACCTTCGTCGAGTACGGGCGGCGGCTGGAACGGCTGGTCCGCGAGGACGTGCTCCCGCGGGCGGCGAACCGCCCGGTCGGCGCCGTGGACGGAGGCCGATCGTGACCGGGGCCGCGCTGTCGCGCAGCGACTGCGACCTGCTCGTCCACCTGCTGGAGCTGCCCACCGTCGGCCTCCTGGAGGAGCCGGACGGATCGCCGAGACTGTGGGACGCGCAGCGCGCCTACGCCGAGGCGGCCCGGGAGCTGGGCTTCACGGTCGAACGGCACGGCCCCGCCAAGCGGGACGTGCTGAACCTTCCGGGCGTGCCCGCGGCGGTCCGCGACGCGGCGGAGCGCCTCCCGCGGTTCCTGGACGACCAGCCCAGCCTGGTGCTGCGGCTCGGCCCGCCGCTGCCGCCCGAGCGGACCGTCATGTTCAACGTCCACCTCGACACGGTGGCCGGCTGGGAGCCGCCGTCCTTCGACGGCGCCCGCTTCCGCGGGCGCGGCGCGATCGACGCCAAGGGGCCCGCCGTGGCGCTGCTGGCGGGCGTGCGGGCGGCGCTGGCCGCCGAGCCCGGCCTCGGCGACCAGGTCGGCGTGCTGATCCAGGCCGTGTCCGGCGAGGAGGGCGGCGCGATGGGCGCGTTCGGGACGCGTCCGCTGGTCATGGACGGTCTCGTCGGGCGGCTCAACCTGTTCTGCGAGCCGACCGGCCTGCGCTACCTGACCCGCTCCACCGCCGCGATGACCGCGTGCGTGCGCGTGGACGGGGAGGACGCGATCGACGACCGTCCCGACGCCGGGCACAACGCCACCGTGCTGCTGGGCTTCGTGGCGCAGCGGCTGGCCGCGGAGCTGCCCCGCCATGCGACCGACGGCCGGGTGTGCGTGGCCGGACTGCACACCGGCGACATGCACAACCGCGTGTACGGCAGCGGCCGCCTGCTGATGAACATCTCCTATGCCTCGGCGGAGAGCGGCCGGCGCATGGAGGAGGCGGTGCCCGCCGTCCTGGCCGACGCGCTCGCCGAGTTCACCCGGACGTTCGCGGGGGTGCCCGACCAGGCGCGCACCGCCGCGGACGCCGCGTCGATCACCAGGCTCGAATGGCCCAAGCGGGGGCTGCCCGCCCTGTCGGAGACCGATCCGTGGGGGCGGGAGCTGCTGGAGCGGGCCGGACTGCCCCGCTGGCCGGACGAGGAACCCGCGTTCACCTGCGACGCCATCTGGATGCACGGCGTCCCCGGCGTCTGCGCCGCGGTCTACGGCCCCGGCGACCTGGGCGCCAACAACGCCCACGCCGCCGGGGAGTACGCCGACGTCGCCGAGCTGGAGCGCTTCGCCGCGGGCGTCGCCCGCGTGCTCAAGGAGTTCACCCGCACCGTCCCCCGCACGTCCACCCCAGGCCGGAGCGACAACCCATGACCCAGACCATCGACACGGCGGCACCGGACATCGTCCGCGTGCCTTACGAGGACCTCCTCGACTTCGTGACCGACGTGTTCACCCACCACGGCGTCCCGCCCGAACGCGCCAGGGCCGCGGCCGAAGGCCTGTGCTACGGCGACCTCGCGGGCTTCGCATCGCATGGGGTGGTGAACCTCACCCGCCTGTACCTGCCGCTGCTGACCTCGGGCCGGGCCGATCCGGCGGCCGACCTGGTGGTGACGCGCGACCGCGGCGCCGCCGTGGCCGTGGACGCCCGCCGCACCCTCGGCCTGTGGGCGGCCGGGGAGCTGATGGACCTGGCGATCGCGCGCGCCAACGAGCACGGGGTGGGCCTGGTCGCCGCGCGCGACATGACCCACATCGGGTGCGCCGGCGGGCACGTGCTGCGCGCCGCGCGCGCCCAGATGATCGGCGTGATCGCCTCCAACTGCGGGCGGCAGCGGATCGCCCGGCCGCCCGGCGGCGGCCTGCCGATGCTCGGCACCAACCCGCTCGGCGTCGCCGCGCCCGCCGGTCCGCATCCGCCGTTCGTCCTGGACATGAGCACCACGGTGGTCCCGACCGGCAAGGTGCGGCTGGCCGCCCGCGAGGGAAGCCCGGCGCCGGAGGGATGGCTGTACGACGACCACGGACGGCCGGTCACCGACCCCGCCGCGTTCGACCGCGGCGAGGCGCACCTGACCTGGCTCGGCGGACGGCCGGAGACCGGCGTCTACAAGGGCTACGGACTGGGGCTGACCGTCGAGGTGCTGGCGGCTCTGCTGTCCGGCTCCGGCATGGGACCGGAGCCGGAGGCGTTGGACGGCGACGGCCGTCCCTCCGGACGCGACGACGACATCGGGATGTTCGTCCTGGCCATCAAGCCGGGGCTGCTGCGCGACGAGGAATCGTTCACGGCGGACGCCGCCGCCCTCTTCGGCACGCTGCTGAACTGCCCGCCGCTGAACCCGGACGCGCCGGTGCGCTACCCCGGCTGGCACGAGGCCGAACGCGCCGCGCACAACGCGAGCGCCGGCGTTCCCCTGCCGCGTTCCATCCACGCCGAGCTGCGCGACCTGGCCGCGGACCTCGGCCTGGCGGCCCCGTTCGGAGGTGAGTGATGAGCACGCTGCGACTCGGCGTCGTGGGCCTGGGCGTGATCTCCCGCTTCTACCTGAAGGCCCTCGACCGGTTCCCCGACGTGCGGCTGGCGGCCGTGTGCGACCTGCGCGAGGAGGCGCTGCGGCCGTTCCGCGACACGACGCCGTGCCACCGGGACCACCGCGCCATGCTGGAGCGGGAGGACCTCGACGCGATCGTGGTGAACGTCCCCAACGACCGGCACGTGGAGATCTGCTGGGACGCCGTCCTGAGCGGGCGCGCGGTGTGCGTGGAGAAACCGCTCGCGACACGGTACGAGGACGGCCTGGAGCTCTCCCGGCACGCGTGGGCGCACGACACGGTGCTGTTCACCGCGTTCCATCGGCGCTACAACGACAACGTTCTGAAGCTGCAGCGCCGGCTGCGCGGCAAGCCGCCCATCGAGTGGATGCGTGTGCGTTACCTCGAACGCATCGAGGAGCACGTGGGCGACGACCGCTGGTATCTGGACCCCGAACGGTGCGGCGGCGGTTGCGTCGCCGACAACGGCCCCAACGCCTTCGACCTGGTCCGCATGTTCCTCGGCGACGTCGAGCTGGAGTCCGCCGAGATCCAGCGGGACGACCAAGGGGTCGACCGCCAGGCCCTGATAACGCTGCGCGCGTCCTCCGGCGCCTCCGCGACGGTCGAACTCGACTGGTCGTATCCGAACGGCGAGGCCAAGGACGTCGAGGTGCGTCTGGCCGACGGCACCGTGCTGAGCGCGGACATGCTCGACGGTTTCCCGGTGTTCAAGAGCTCGCTCGAACACGAGTACGTGGGCGTGCTCGACGACTTCGTCCGGAGAGTGCGGGCCGGGGACGCCTCCGACGACGGCGGCCTGGCCGCCCTGCGTCTGGTGCACGCCTGCTACAGCGCGGAGCGCGCCGCGTCCGCCGCGCAGGCCGCCGCCGCGACGCCGGCCGCCCCCGAAAGGAGCTGATCATGACGATGACCCACCACGAACCGGTCCGCGCGGACGGCGCCCCCGCGACGCGGGAGGACGGGCCGAAGCGGACCGTGCGCGGCACGCTGGTCAAGGTCCTGGTGCACCGCCGGGACGACCGCGGCATGCGGCTGGAGCCCTTCGCCAGCCGGTGCGTGCGCGCGGGAGAGCTGCACGAGCTGGTCACCACCGACCACCGCGACGACGCGCCCGGAGCCCGCGTCGACCGCGTCGGCTTCCTGGGCTTCGTGGAGATCGACACGGCGGGGGTGATCGACCGCGGCGACGAGGTCTGGGTGGGCGACCGCCTCATCGGCACCGTGCTCGGTTTCGACGCCTGCCACTTCCCCAACCACTACAACGTGCTGATCACCACCGACGCCCCCCGGACCGGGCCGGAGCTCGGACTGGCGCCCGAGACCGTGATCCGGTTCCGCCCGGCCCGTCGATGACCGCTGAGGAGACCGGCATGGGACTGCTGGAGACCATCGAGCAACCCGCGGACCTGGCGGATCTCACCTACGACGAGCTCGCCGTCCTCGCCCGGGAGATCCGCGAGTTCCTGATCGAGAAGGTCGCCCGGACCGGCGGCCACCTCGGGCCGAACCTGGGCGCGGTGGAGCTGACGATCGCCCTGCACCGGGTGTTCCGCTCGCCCCGCGACCGGATCCTGTGGGACACCGGCCACCAGGCGTACGTGCACAAGATCCTCACCGGCCGCCGGGAGGGATTCGACCGGCTGCGGCAGCGCGGCGGACTGTCCGGGTACCCCAGCCGGGCCGAGTCCGAGCACGACTTCGTGGAGAACTCCCACGCGTCCACGGCCCTGTCGTACGCCGACGGGCTGGCCAAGGCCGACCGGCTGCGCGGCGTCACCGACCGGGCGGTCGTGGCGGTCGTCGGCGACGGCGCGTTGACCGGCGGCATGGCCTGGGAGGCGCTGAACAACATCGCGGCGGCCAAGGACCGTCCCGTCGTCATCGTCATCAACGACAACGGCAGGTCGTACTCCCCGACGATCGGGGGGCTCGCCGCCCACCTCACCGCGCTGCGCACGACCCCCGGCTACGAGCGGGTCCTGGAGTGGGGGAAGAAGGCCCTCAACGAGCTGACGCCGGTCGGCGGCCAGGTGTACCGGGCCCTGCACGGCGTGAAGAAAGGCCTCAAGGACATCCTGGCGCCGCAGGCGATGTTCGAGGACCTCGGGCTGAAGTACGTCGGGCCCGTCGACGGCCACGACATCGAGGCGGTGGAGAACGCGCTGCGCCTGGCCCGCGACTTCGGCGGCCCCGTGGCCGTGCACTGCCTGACCTCCAAGGGCCGCGGATACCGTCCCGCCGAGACCGACGCGGTCGACCGCTTCCACGCGGTCCGCGTCATCGACCCGGTGACCGGCGCCCCCACACGGCCCGCGGGCCGATCGTGGACGTCGGTGTTCTCCGACGAGCTGGTGCGGGTCGGCAAGGACCGGCCCGACGTGGTCGCGATCACCGCGGCGATGCTGCACCCGACCGGGCTGGACGGGTTCCACAAGGCGTTCCCCGACCGCGTGTTCGACGTCGGCATCGCCGAGCAGCACGCGGTCACCTCGGCGGCGGGGCTGGCGATGGGCGGACTGCACCCGGTCGTGGCGATCTACTCCACGTTCCTCAACCGGGCGTTCGACCAGGTGCTCATGGACGTCGCGCTGCACCGCTGCGGGGTGACGTTCGTGCTGGACCGGGCCGGCATCACCGGCGACGACGGCGCCAGCCACAACGGCATGTGGGACCTGTCGGTCTTCCAGGTCGTGCCCGGGCTGCGCATCTGCGCGCCCCGGGACGCCGCCACGCTGCGCACCGGGCTGCGGGAGGCGGTGGCGGTCGAGGACGCGCCGACGCTCCTGCGCTTCCCCAAGGGCGCGATCGGCCCGGACCTGCCCGCGATCGACTCGGTGGACGGCATGGACGTGCTGCGGCGCCACGGGGCCGAGGACGTGCTGATGGTGGCGGTCGGCGCGATGGCCCAGGTCTGCGTGGAGGCCGCGGACCTGCTGAACGGCCAGGGCGTGGGCGTCACCGTGGTCGACCCCCGCTGGGTGAAGCCGCTCAACGACGCGCTGCCCGAGCTGGCGCGCCGACACCGCCTGGTGGTCACCGTCGAGGACAACGGGACGACCGGCGGGTTCGGGGCGGCGCTGTCGCTGGCGCTGCACCAGGAGGGCGTCGCCACGCCGGTGCGCGCCTTCGGCATCCCGCAGCGCTTCCTGGAGCACGCCAAGCGCGACGAACTGCTCGACGAGTGCGGCCTCACCGCGAACGACATCTTCCTCGCGACCGTCGAGCGGCTGACCGCCCTGACCGACGACGCCGAGGTCGCGACGGCGTCGACGACCGCCGTGAGGAGCGTGACCCGATGACCGTCCAACTCGGCATGCCCGCGCTCGGCGCGCCGCGGGAGACGCCCCCGCCGCCGGAGCGCCCGAAACGCCGCCGGTCCCGGCGGCTCATGGTGGGGAACGTGCCCGTCGGCGGGGACGCGCCGGTGTCGGTGCAGTCGATGACGACGACGCCGACCGCCGATGTCAACGCGACGTTGCAG
>PVNI01000039.1 GCA_003001795.1 Actinomadura viridilutea
ACGACGGCGTGGGCCTTTGTGAGGGCGGTCGTCGCAGCGGTCTGCGCAACATGGCCGAACGCGCCGAGCGTCTGGGCGGCTCGTTCCAGGCGACGGCCCGCCCGTCGGGCGGCACCGCCGTGGTCTGGCGCGTCCCGCTGAACGACGACGCTTCCCTGTGACCTCGCGTCGGCGCCACGCTCAGTCCCTCGCCCGGCCTGACGACCGCCGCATCGCCGTGGCGTCGCTTCGCAGGATGCGCTGATCATGGCCGCGGGCTGAGGGAAGGCAGCGGGCCGGTGGGCATATCGCGGCCGCCGCCCTTGTCCTCCCTCGTCAGCCGTTGGTCGCGCGGCACCCGTGGCCCCAGCTGATAGCCGCCGTCGGCGCCCCGCTGCACTTCCAGCTCAGGCACTGATTCACGCCCCACCGCAACGTGCGCACCGAGACCCCAGACAGCTTCGTCAGCTCGGCGCCCAGCAAGGGACTGCAGCAGCGGCAGCAGCCGAAGCGCTCTGCCTCTGGCACGTACGCGAACACGGCGTCGCAGACGGCTTCGCGGTGCTCACGAAGGCCGCCCCGCCATGCGCCGTCGCATGACCCCCGCTTGGCGACGGTCCTCTCAGGTCTTTCGCATCACCGCGGCCGAGGCGGGGACGTAGAGCCGGGAGGCCCAACGGCACGGGACCTTCGCCCGGAGGCCCGAACCGTGTGGACGCCTAGCGTCGGAGCAGGACCGAATCGTCCGGCAGGAGGACCGCCATGCCCGCCCGCGTCGTCGTCGGGATCGACGGATCCGCGCACGCCTGGAAGGCCCTGGACTGGGCCGCCGCATACGCCCGGGCGCATCGGCTCCCGCTCCTGCTGATGCACGCCTCCCGCGCCCTGCGGAGCGGCCCGGGGCTGCCCGAGTCCGCGCGCGAGCATCTGGCCGCCGAGCGGACGGACATGCTCAACGAGGCGCGGCGGTACGCGCTCAAGCAGTTCCCCGAAGTGGAGATCGGCGTGCGGCTGTCCGAGGACGACCCCGGCAGCGCCCTGGTGGCCGAGAGCGAGCAGGCCGCGCTGGTCGTCGTCGGCTCGCGCGGGCAGGGCGGCTTCGAAGGCCTGCTGTTCGGCTCGGTGGGCCTGCACGTCGCCGGGCACGCGCGATGCCCGGTGCTGGTGGTGCCGCGCACAGCGCCGTATCCGGCCGACGCCCCCGACGCCATCGTCGTGGGCATCGAGGGACGGCATCCCGAGGAGCACGTGATCGGCTGGGCCTTCGAGCACGCCGCGCTGACCGGCGCACGGCTGATCGCGCTGCACGCGGTGGGCGGCGAGTTCGGCTCGCCCTACCAGCGGCTGGTCGAGGACATGGAACTGGCCGAGGCGCTGGCGGGCTGGACCCGGCAGTATCCCGACGTGCGGGTGGTCCCGCGCGTGGCCGACGCCACCGCGCCCCGGGCGCTGGTAACCGAGTCACGGCACGCCGGACTGGTCGTCATGGGCGCCCATCAGCGTCGTGGACGCATCGGCCTCGCGTTGGGGCGGGTCAACCACGCGGTGCTGCTCCACGCCGCGTGCCCGGTGGTGCTGGTGCCCCGGGATGCGGATCCGGAGGACGAGCCGTGATCCGACGCTCCCGCCCTCCGGGGGCTCACGCCGAAGCCCCTGCGGAGTAGCACGACGCGCAGATCAGCGGATCGACCCTGCATGGAGACACGAGCGCCTGACCACTCGCTCGCGTGACGGGCGATCGTGAACCCGACGGAATGGTGCTCTCAGCTCGTCCTCCGACGGCGGAGGCACCGGCATCAGCGCATCGGCCTGCGTGGACGCCGTGTACTGGTGGTCGGCGGTCGAGCCCGGCCGGGCCGTGACGAGCCTGCGGTCGGTCAGGGCTTGCGGGCGACGGCGCCGTACGCGTCGATCGCTTCGGCGTCGGCTTCCTCCGGGCGCCACTGCGTGATCGGGACCATGCCGGGCTCGACCATCTCCAGGCCTTCGAAGCAGCTGGCGAGGTCCTCGGGGGAGCGGAGGATGTAGGGGACGCCGCCGCTCTCCGCGAGCCGATCGGCGCCGTCCACCACGGCCTGGCTGGTGTTCGTGCCGTCCCAGAGCACCATGTGGGACCCGGACGGGACGGCGTCCATCATCCGCCCGGTGATGGAGCGCATCACCTCGAGGTCGGGCTCGTAACCGAGCACGCCCATGAACATCACCGCGACCGGCCGGTCGAAGTCCAGCACCTCGGCGGCCTCGGCGAGGATCTTCTCCGGGTCGTGGTAGTCGGCGTGGACGTACCTGGTGACGCCCTCGGAAGTGGTGTTGGCCAGCAGGGCGCGGGCGTGCACGAGCACGAGCGGGTCGTTGTCGACGTAGACGATCCGGGATTCCGGCGCGACGCCCTGGGCGACCTCGTGCGTGTTCTGCATCGTCGGCAGGCCCGTGCCGACGTCGAGGAACTGCCGCATGCCGGCCTCGGCGGCCAGGTACCGCACCACGCGGATGAGGAACTTGCGCGATTGCCGCGCCATGACGACGATCTCGGGATACACCTCGGCCACGGCGTCCCCGGCGGCGCGGTCGGCCTCGTAGTTGTCCTTGCCGCCCATCCAGTAGTTCCACATCCGTGCCGCGTGCGGAACGTCGAACTGGATCTCGGTCGACAGTTCGGAACCGGGAGGCGGGAGCTGCCCGTCGGCCATGTCCAGACTCCTGATCGTCAGTCGCATCAGCGGGGCTCTGAACGAGATGTGAAGATCCTACGCGTCCGACCGCGTCGGGTCTCCTGAATGATCCAGGCGGGCGGCGCTCGTATGCAGCCTGGGCGCGGGGCGCGCACCCGCCGTCCGGGAGTGGTCCGAAACCGGCCGTTCCGCGGGCCGGAGCATCGATGCAGGTCACGTCAACGGCGACGGCGCGTCCGGAGGCGGCCAGGGCGGCCGCGGCACGTGATCAAGCCGTGGGCGGCGACGTCGACGAGATCGACACCCGGCTTGGCCGTGTCCGGTGGATCATGTGTTGATCCAGAGCAGGACGACCGCCGTCGGGTAGGTGCGGGCGACGCCGTCGGGCAGTTGCGGATCGCCGCCGAGCAGGTCCTTGTCGGCGATCACCCGGTCGGGTCGGCGCCGTGGACGCCCCGGACCGGCCCGTGCACCGCGATCGAGGAAGGCGGTGCAGTGTTGACGTCGTCCGGCATGGCACGACCGACAGTGGCGGATGGATCTCGGCGAGTCGGCCCGCCCCTTGGCCGCGCGAGCACTTGCCCAAGTATCCGGTTCGTCCCGCGACGGGCCCCATCGCGGGCGCCGGCGGCGTGCCGGTGCCGCGCGCGATCGCCGAGTCACGACTCGCGCGTCGGTCCTCATGCGCGCGGCTTGAGATCCGCCTCCAGCCAGTCGGCGTAGTGCGTGGGAGCGACGTCGGCGCCCTCCCCGACGGTGAGGACGTCGCCGTGGACGGCGGCGAACATGCCCGCGGAGTCATCGGTGATCACAGAGCGGGGATCGCCTCTGGCGGCGAGGGTGATCCGACCGAGTTCGTCCAGCGGATACGTGTCGGGGCCGGCAACGTCGCGGGCGCCGTTCAGGGGCGGTCCAGCCGCGACGGCGGCGACGGCGGCGGCGACGTCCGCCGACGCGATCGGCTGGAGGAGGGTGCGGGGCAGGCGGACGGTGTCGTCTTCTGCGGTCCAGGACAGGATGGTGCCGATGAACTCCATGAACTGGGTGGCGCGGACGATGGAGTAGGGGATGGCGCCTGTCCTGAGGGCTTCTTCTTGGAGGGTCTTGGCGCGGAAGTAGACGAGCCCGGGAACCTTGTCGGCGCCGACGATCGACAGGATGACGACGTGCCCGGCGCCCGAGCGCCGGGCGGCGGCCAGAAGGTTGGTCATCGAGGTCTGAAAGAACGCGAGGGACGCCTCGTCGAAGGTCGGGGAGTTGGTGAGGTTGACTACCGTCTCGGCGTCCTTCAGCGCATCGTCGAGCCCCTCGCCGGTGAGCACGTCGACACCGGTGCGCGGTGAAAGCGGCACCGCCTCGTGCCCGGCCAGGTCGAGGCCCCGCACGACCTGTGACCCGATGAGCCCGGTGCCGCCGATGACTGCGAACCTCATGGCACGACCGCCCCGATGTCAAGTGTCCGCTGGTCCGGACACGCCTAATTCCAGCTAACAGCCGGATCTGCGGCGCCCGGGTCAATGTGCACGCAGTTTCGAGCAAAGAAGACGCGACATGCCGCTGTGTCCTTTTGCTTGGACGAAGGGAGTCGGTCGCCGGCCGTCGTGCGCTATCCCACAACGCAAACCGGTCCCCGGCCGGGGCCACGCGAACGCGTGACGCGATCAGCGTTGATGTGACCAGTTGATGTGACCAGTTGATGTGACCAAAGGGACCGTCGCCGCTCCGGCTGCCGTTCGAAGCTCGACAGCGTCGTGCAGCCCGCGACTCTCAGCAGCGAACAGGGACCAGACCGAGGTGCTGATACAGGCGGGCTGACGGTGCGGTCCACCAGCGATGCTCGCGAGCAAGATGTCGAGCCGGGCTTCGTGGCTGCCGGCCCGCCAAGTTCCGCCGCGACGCCCCTGGTGAACATGCCAGCGATATGGCCTGGAAAGCGGCGGGCAAGACCAAGAATTCGGGGTACGGTGGTCAGGCGGCTGACACCAGTCGTCAGATCCCCTGGTGCGTGGCTGAGCAGCGCACGCCGCACACCACGTCAGCCTTCCGAAGTTCTGGAGCGTGGCCGCTCGAGTCGGCGCCGGACCGGGACCGACGCATCGGACGGCGAAGCAGTGCAACGTGGCGACCGCCGCGCGCCTCGGCCGTTCGTCGGGAAGCGGGCGAGGCGCCGCGTCCGTGGAGTTGACGCGGCGTCCCGCCCGCCTGCTCAGGTGCGTCCATTGACAGGCACGGTGAGCGCACGTAGGCGGACCGTGCCGGTCATGCCGTCGCCCTGCTGTGCTCCGCCGGTGCGAGGGGCGCCGTCCGTGAGGGGAAATGAGGGAGGATCTCCTCCGCCAGCTCGTGCAGGACCTCGTCGACGGGGCGGTCGCCGGGACGCAGGTTGAAGGAGACGTGGGCGACGCCGAGTTCGCTCATCGCGTGCAGGTGATCCAGCAGGGCGTGCCGTCCGGTGCGCAGACCGAGGCGGATGGGGGTGGCCGGAGTGGACGGGTCGCCGACAAGGTCCAGTTGCATCGGTGTGAGGTACGGCTTGCCCGTCCCCGCGGTCAGCTCTTGCCACTCGCGTGTCTTGAGCCGCAACGCTCCCAGGGGCCTGGGGTAGTTGAGGGAGGCGTCGGCGTGCTCGGCGATCCACTCCGCGGACTGCTGGGCGCGCCCCGCCACGGCGAGGGGGATCGTCGAACCGGTCGGCTTCGGAAGGACGTCGAGCCTCCGGTCGGCGTCCAGACCGAGTTGCGGCACGGAAACGCCCTGGTCCGGCCCTGGAGTGGCCCAGGCGGCGCGGAGGATCTCGACATAGTCGCGGAAGGTGCGGCCGCGGGCGTGGAAGTCCTCGCCGAAGAGGGGGTATTCGACGGGGCGGTCCCCGCTGGCGAGGCCGAGCACGAACCGGCCGCCGGACAGCACGTCGACGGTCGCCGCGGCCTTGGCGACCAGCAGCGGACGGCGCAGCGGGAGGACGACCGCGGCGGTGCCGAGCACGGCCCGCTGCGTGACCGCCGCCAGGTGGCCGAGGTGCGTGAACGTTTCGAAGACCGATCCGGCGTCGCCGAACGCCTGCGGATCGTACAGGGGGACGTCGCGCACCCACAGCGCCGCGAAGCCGAGCTCGTCGGCGAGCCGGGCGAGCCTGGCGTGCTCGGTGAGTCTCGGGACGCCGAAGGGGCGGCCGGCCTGGCGGTCGGCGCGCAGCCGTGTCGCGCCCCAATCGTTGTCGAGAGGCAGTTCCAGACCGAGCGTGACGCGGCCGTCCGGGTCGACCAGGCGGTCCAAGGCAGGGTGGAGGGCGGCGGGCATGGCGGCGGCCACCTTTCGAACCTGAAGACGCGGCTGGGAAACGGATGGGAAACGGATCGGAAAGGGAACGAGAGGGGCGACTGGCCGCCGGTGCGGACGGAGACCGATCCGCCCGCACCGGCGGCGAGGACGTCGGGCGTCCGACCTCCTCACTCGAAGGCGTCGGGGTCCGGGCCCGTGCGCATGCCGCGGTCGAGCGCGGCGATCTCGGCCATCTCGTCGTCCGAGAGCGCGAAGTCGAAGACGTCGATGTTCTCCCGGATCCGGGCGGGCGTGACCGACTTGGGGATCACGATGGTGCCGAGCTGCAGGTGCCAGCGCAGCACGACCTGCGCGGGCGACTTGCCGTGCCGTTCGGCGATCTTGACCAGCGGGGGCTCGTCGAGCACCGCCCCCTGGGCCAGCGGGCTCCACGCCTCGGTCGCGATGCCGTGCTCGGCGTGCAGCGTGCGGAGCTCCCGCTGCTGGAGACCGGGGTGCAGTTCGATCTGGTTGACGGCGGGGACGAGCGAGCTGCCGTCCATCAGGCGCCGCAGGTGCGCGGGCTGGAAGTTGGAGACGCCGGCGGCGCGGATGCGGCCCTCGGCCGCCAGCCTCTCCAGGGCCCGCCAGGTGTCCCGGTACAGGTCGCGGGCGGGGCTCGGCCAGTGGATGAGGTACAGGTCCACGTAGTCCAGGCCCAGCGCGGCGAGGCTCCGGTCGAACGCCTTGAGGGTGGCGTCGTAGCCCTGGTCGGCGTTCCACAGCTTCGTCGTGATGAACAGGTCCTCGCGGGGGAGGCCCGACGCGGCCACCGCCCGGCCCACGCCCGCCTCGTTGCCGTAGATGGCGGCGGTGTCGATGGAGCGGTAGCCGGCCTCCAGCGCGGCGGTCACCGCGGCCGTGGTCTCGTCGTCCGGCACCTGGAAGACACCGAAGCCGAGCTGCGGCATTTCGACGCCGTTGTTGAGCGTGACGGTGGGAACTGCGGTCATGGTGAATGCGTTTCCTTTGTTCTCGTATCAGCCGGTGGTGTGGGAGGAACGCGCCGGCGGGGCGTCGGCACGGCCGGGCGCGGTCCTGCGAGGGAGCGGCTCAGTGCTGGGCGGACGGCACGTTCTCGCGGATCTCGGGCGCCGGGGCGCCCCGGTGGGACGGCGGGGTGCGCCGGTCGAGGAAGGCGGCAAGGAACGACAGCAGCAGCGCGGTCCCGGAGAGCAGGGCGCCGACCCAGTTGGGGGAGGTGTAGCCCAGTCCGGCGTCGATGACGATGCCGCCGAGCCAGGCGGCCAGCGCGTTGCCGAGGTTGAAGGCGCCGATGTTGGCGGCGGACGCCAGGGTGGGGGCGGCGGACGCCTGGTCGAGCACCCACTTCTGCAGCGGCGGCACGGTGGCGAAGCCCAGCGCGCCGATGAGCGTCAGGGTGACGGCCGCGGAGAACTTGTCGTGGGCGGTCGCCGTGAACAGCAGCAGGACGAGGGCGAGGGCGCCGAGCGAGACGAACAGCATGGGCATCAGCGCCTTGTCGGCGAACCGTCCGCCGAGCAGGTTGCCCGCGAACATGCCGACGCCGAACAGGACGAGCAGCCAGGTGACCGCGCCCGCGGAGTAGTCGGCGACCTCGGTCATCATCGGCGCGACGTAGGTGATCGCGGCGAACACGCCGCCGTATCCGAGGACCGTCATCGCCATGGCCAGCCACACCTGGACGTTGCGGAAGGCGGCGAACTCGGACCGGACGTCGGCCCCCTCGGGCCTGCCGGTCTCGGGCACCAGCCCGGCCACGCCGAGCAGCCCGACCACGCCGAGCGACGCGACGATGGCGAAGGTGACCCGCCAGCCCGCGGCCTGCCCGATGTGGGTGCCGAGCGGGACGCCGACGATGTTCGCGATGGTGAGCCCCGTGAACATCAGCGAGATGGCGGAGGCCCGCTTGTGCGGGGCGACCAGGTCGGCGGCGACCACCGAGCCGATGCCGAAGAAGGCGCCGTGGGTGAGCGAGGCGATGATGCGGCCGAGCAGCATGACGCCGAAGACGGGGGCGGCGGCCGAGAGCGCGTTGCCGACCACGAAGAGCCCCATCAGCAGGATGAGCATCTTCTTGCGGGACACCTTGGTGCCCATCACGGTCAGCAGCGGCGCGCCGAAGACGACGCCGAGCGCGTAGCCGGTCACCAGCCAGCCGGCGGTGGGGATCGAGACGTCGAAGGTGTCCGCGACCTGGGGCAGCACCCCCATGATCACGAATTCGGTGGTGCCGATCCCGAAGGCCCCGATGGCCAGGGCCAGCAGCGCGAGAGGCATGCTCCGAACCCTTCATATGGTTGCATGAGGACGTAACGAGCGCACACAATATTTGCATACGCGGGTTAAATGCAACCGACTGGATCGGGCGGGTCTCGAACTCGGTCGCCCCTGCCTCGCGCTCGGCAAGCCCCTGTGTCCGGGCGGTGGTGCCGTCCAGGGGCCTCGGAAGGCCGCCTGTCAGAGTGGGCGAGATCGCAAGCTCCGTGACGGTGCGGAGAGCGTGCAGAGGTGTCCGCCGGACGTGATCGTGCAGGCCGCCTCGTCGCTCCCGCGCTGCTCGGCCGCCGATCTGCCGTTCGTCGGGTGGTGTCGACGTCGCGCGGCGCTGCGGCCAGGGCGCCTTGACGCCTCGAATCAGTTGCGCACGCCATCTATTGCTCAAGCCGATAGCCATCGTATGGTTCTATTGGGCGCATGAAAGCGATCGTGCTGGAGCGGTACGGCCGACCTGAGGACCTGAAGCTGGTCGACCGTCCGGAGCCCAAGGTGGCGCCCGGGGAGGTGCTCGTCCGCGTGATGGCCGCCGGGGTGAACCCGGTGGACTGGAAGCTCGGAGAGGGGCGGCTCGACCCGATCATGGAGACGCACTTCCCCCTGATCCCCGGCTGGGACGTGGCCGGGGTCGTCGAGCGGGTGGGGTACGACGTCGGCGAATTCGAGCCCGGCGACGAGGTGTTCGGGTACATCCGCAAGGACCATGTCCAGCTCGGCGCCTACGCCGAGCTGGTGTCCGCGCATGTCCGCATGCTGGCGCGCAAACCGGCGTCGCTCACCTGGGAGCAGGCGGCGGGCGTGCCGCTCGCCGGTCTGACGGCCCATCAGGCCATCCGGCGCGTCGGCGTCCGAGCGGGCGAGACCGTCCTGGTGCATGCCGCGGCGGGCGGAGTGGGCTCGCTCGGCGTGCAGATCGCCGTGGCGCTCGGCGCCCGGGTCATCGGGACCGCGAGCGAACGCAACCACGACTTCCTGCGCGGTCTCGGCGCCGAGCCCGTCGCCTACGGGGACGGGCTGGTCGACCGCATCCGCGCGGCGGCTCCCGACGGTGTCGACGCGGCACTCGACTTCGTCGGCGACGGCGCGGTGGAGATCTCCCAGCAGGTGCTGAAGCGGCGCGACCGGGTGGCGTCCATCGCCGACCGTGAAGCGAAGGAGAAGGGCGGGCACTACGTGTGGGTGCGCCCCGACAGCGCCGGCCTTGCGGAGCTGGCCGCCCTCGCCGACGACGGAAAGCTCACGGTGCACGTCGACCGCGTGTTCCCGCTCGCCGAGGCCGCGGAGGCGTGGCGCCTCAGCCGCGCCGGACACACCCGCGGCAAGCTCGTGCTGTCGGTCGGCGGCCGCTGAACGCGCCTCCCGCCGTCTCATCGACCTCCGCCGGGGACCGTGGTCGAAGGGCCGCGGATCCCTGGCGGCGCACCGAGTCCGTCCCGCCCCGAGCACCGTGCCGCTCGGCGACCCGTCGAACGGCGGCCTCCCTTATCGCTCCGCAGGCCGGATGCGCGGCGCGCCACCTTACGTATCGCCGATCGGACGTGTTGACCGCATGCGGGCATGAAGATGTGTTAGCCGCGGGACGGTGAATTTCCGAATGACTCGTCCCGCCGTCCATGCCTCCTGGGGCGCCAGTAGGGGCGGCGCCTCAGGCGGTTGCGTACAGGGTCTTCACGGCTTGGACCAGCGGAGCCAGTTCGGGGTTCTGCGCGGCCTCGTCGAGCGCCTCCTGCAGGGCCGCCTCGCTGGTCGGGCGCGCCTCGGCGAGGAGCTTGGCCCCGGCCTCGCTGACGTCGGTGTAGATGCCGCGCCGGTCGGTCGGGCACAGGTAACGGGACAGCAGGCCGCGGTCCTCCAGGCGGGTGACCAGCCGCGTGGTGGCGCTCTGGCTGAGGGCGACGGCGTCGGCCACCTGCTTCATCTGCAGGTGGCCGCCGGGGCCGTTGTGCTGCCGGCTGAGGACGTCGAGCAGCGAGTACTCGCGCACGCTCAGCCCGTGCTTGGACTGGAGGGCGTGCTCGATGTGGGCCTCGATCTTCGCGTGGAACAGGGACAGCGTGCGCCAGCCCTGCGCGAGCGCGGCGGGCGCCGGGTCTGGGGTGGTCATGGGGCCTGTTCCTCCGTCCCGTGTCACGCCCCCAGGATAGGGCATGACCGAAACAGTCGGCGGCCGCATATATGCAGCGTTTGCAAGTATTGTCGGCCCTTCATTTCGCGTTCTCGAGGGGGCCGATGCCGCCGCGCGCATTGCTCCGGATGCATTTCGCATTTCGCGACGAGACGGCCGCACGAGAACGCACCTGCGTCCTTTCCACCCTGCCGGGCTCAGCACGCCTACGGCGTCCGCGTGCGGGTGCGGCGCGGGTCAGGGCTCGATGAGGCCGGTGCGGATGGCGTAGCGGGTCAGTTCCAGGCGGTCCTTCAAGCCGAGTTTGGCCAGGATGTTGGCGCGGTGCCGTTCGACCGTCTTGACGCTGATGACCAGGGTGTCGGCGATCTCCTTGGAGGAGTGGCCCTCGGCGACGAGTTTGACGATCTCCTCCTCGCGCGGGGTGAGCACGCTGTCGGGCATCTGCCCGGCCTGGGCGTGGTCGAGGTAGGTGCGGATCAGGGTGCTGACCGCCCCCGGGTACAGGAACGGCTCGCCGCGCATCGCCGCGCGGCAGGCGGCGATCAGGTCCCGGTCGGCCAGGGACTTGAGCACGTAGCCGGCGGCGCCGGCCTTGAGCGCCTCGAACAGGTACTGCTCGTTGTCGTGCATGGTGAGGATGAGGACGCGCAGGTCGGGGTGCAGGCGGGTCAGCTCCCGGGCGGCCTGCAGGCCGGTCATCCTCGGCATCGCCACGTCCAGGATGGCCAGGTCGACCTCCACCCGCTGCCCGGCGGTGCCCTGCAGCAGAGCGATCGCCTCGGCGCCGTCCCCCGCCTCGGCGACGACCTGCAGGTCCGGCTCGTTGTCCAGGATGAGGCGGACGCCGCGGCGCACCAGGGCGTGGTCGTCGGCCAGCAGGATGCGGGTCGTGGACGGGGCGTGCGAAGCCGAGGCGGCGGTCATCGGGTTTCCTCGCCGGGACGTGGACGGACGGAGCGGTCCTGGCCGGTGGCGGGGCCGGTGAGCACCGACTCCGCGGAGGGCGGATCGGCCGGCGTCTGCGCGGCGGGCACGTGGAGGGTGAGCCTCGTGCCGCCCTCGGGCCGCGTCTGCAGATGCAGAGTGCCGCCCACCAGCAGAGCGCGTTCGCGCATGCCCTGGATCCCCGCGCCCTCCGGGGCGCCGTTGATGCCCTTGCCGTCGTCGTCCACGCGCAGCACCACGCCGCCGTCGCCCGACGCGTCGGCGGGCGACAGGTCGAGCTCGACGGCGGTGGCGCCCGAATGGCGGGCGGCGTTGGTCAGGGCCTCCTGGGCGATGCGGTAGATCACCAGTTCGACCTGAGGGCTCAGCCGCGGCAGGTCAGGGTGCAGGCGGCGGCGCACCCGCATGGTGGTGTGGGTGTCGAACTGCGCGGTCAGCGCGGCGAGCGCGCTGGCCAGGCCCAGGTCCTCCAGCACGTCGGGGCGCAGCCTGCGCGCGACCCGGCGCACCTCGTCCAGGCAGTGCCGGGTGGTCTCCTGGGCGCAGCGCAGCTCCTCGCGCAGCGGCTCGGGGGCGCGGTCGGTGAGCCGTTTGATGTCCAGCAGCAGGGCGGTCAGGCTCTGGCCGATCTCGTCGTGCAGCTCCCGGGCGATGCGGCGGCGCTCGTCCTCCTGCGCCGACAGGGCGCGGGCGCTGCTGGCGCTGCGCTCGGTCTCCAGCCGCTGCAGCATCTGGTTGAAGGTGTTGATCAGCGTGGCGATCTCACGGCTGCCGGTGACGGGCAGCCGCTGGCCGGGACGCAGCAGGTCGACGGTGTTCATCAGGCGGGTCAGCCGCTCCAGGGGCGCCAGCCCCCAGCGCAGCAGGACGGCGTTGGCGGTCAGCAGCGAGGCCAGCCCCGCCAGCAGCACGAGCGCCTCGGTCAGCCGGATCGGCACCGACACCGTCCACGGCCCGATCATCAACAGGATGGTGGCGACCGTTCCCACCAGCGTGTTGAGCCAGAACACCCGCCAGAACAGCCGCACTGATGGCACGCCCCCTTCGTCACCGATAAGCGCTCCGCACGCCGGTCGCAGGGCCCTCCGACTACGGTAGGCGCATCCTCTGAGCCCGCGGCGTGCGAGGACGCCCTACAACCATCGTGCCGCGTCCGAGGCCGGAGTTCGATCCGGGACGGCACCCATGCCGTCCGGTTTCGAGGCTGTCGTGAGGTGGGAATACAGCGTCCACCGACGGCGAATGGGTGGTGCCACCGATGGTGGCCGCGGCCGTGATCGCCCATGGTGGAGAAGAACCCAGGGAGACGCCACATCTCCTGCCCGATCCCGTGTCACCGGCGGCCGGACGCCCAGACCCGTGGCCGTCCGCCGGTGACACGGTCGAGCGGGGACGAGGGAAGCACACTGCGGCACCCGGGCCGGGCCGAAGGGAGTCTGTTGGGATGACGGCGAGCGGCGCCGTGCGCGGCACGGTCGGCGGTCCGCCGCCGCGCCCCGCGTCCGCCGGGCGCGGCCCGGAGAACGCGGCCGCCCGCCAGGCCCGCGAGCGGCTGGAGCGGCAGCGCCGCACCCGCACCGCGCAACTGTTGATCATCGAGCACGAGGCCGAGAAGCGCTTCGGCCGGAACGCGCGGGAGTCGGTCCTGGCGAGGTGCGACACGCTGCGGCTGACGCTGCGGGAGATCGAGGCCGCCCTGGGCCGGGTGGACGCGGGCACCTACGGACGCTGCGAAGACTGCGGCGAGCCGATCGGCCGGGCCCGCCTGGAGATCCTGCCTTATGCGCGCCGCTGCGTGATGTGCCAGCAGCGGCGGCGACAGCCCGGGCCCTGAGCGGGAACGGCGTCGTCCCCTTCCCGGTGTCCGTCCGGCGCCGATGTCCGATCAAGGTGGTGTGCATGTCTCTCACCCGTCCCCAGGCACGCGACCCGAGGCGACCGGTCCGCAACGGCGGTGCGGCCGCGGCGGCGGGAACGCGGGCGCGACCGCCGCGTCGGAGACTCTGCCGACCTGTTCACAACGGAGTGGACGATGGCTCGTGATCTGACGAACTGCGACCTGCTGAACGGTGATCTCCTTGGCCGGTTGACGCTGCCGCTCACCGGCTGGACCGCCCGCCTCCACCAGGACGGCGGCCGGCCGTCCCGGCTGGTGGTGGACCCGGGAGGCGGCTCGCCGCTGACGTACCCGCTGCTCGCGCAGGCGGGACAGGGGCAGCCGCTGCTCGGCGCCCACGCGGTCCGGCTCTCCCGCCCGTTCGGCCCGTCGGCCGTCGGCACGGTCACCCTGGCCTACGGGGTGATCTACGACGACTCGGTGGAGCCGGTCTTCGTCCGGTACCGGCCGTGGCGGCGCGCCCGCCTGCAGAAGGTCCGTCCGGAGACGCTGGCGGGTCATGTCTGGCTGGCCGAACTGGCCGGGCGCTTCGACGAGGTCCGGGTCACCGCGGCCGGACGCGTGGCCATCCGGCTGCTGTGAGGGAAGGCCGCCGGGCCCGGGCGGCTCCTGTGAACCCGTGCGCGGTCAGTTCGGGTTCCCCGGGCCCGGCGGCGCTCCAGGATCCCGTCCAGGGGGTGACGGGATCCGGCTCATGTTGGCGGCGCCGTACCGTGCCGGACGGCGCGCCCCGGTGAGGCCGCGGCGCGGCGGCGGGTCTTTCCGTGAACGGCCAGCGGGCCTTCATCCTGAGATCGCACGCCGTCCGGAAGACCGACGCCCGTCCGCCATGGCCGCGGCCTGGACACGTCAGCGGGTGCCGCGCCCCTGGCAGCGCACGCAGTAACGCACGTAAGGCAGGATCTCCAGCCGCCCGGCCGGGATCGTCTGCCCGCAGCCCTCGCACCTGCCGTAGGTGCCCTCCTCGAGCCGGCGCAGCGCATCGTCGATCTCCGCCAGGCTGTGCCGCAGGTTGTCCATGCGGGTGTAGTCGGACGCCTCCACCTGCTCCAGCGGAGTCTGCTCGACCGCCTTCTCCAGTACGGCCAGCTGCGCGGCGCGGCTGCGCTGCTCCTCCTCCAGGCGCCGCCGCACCTCCCGCGCCGCCGCGTCGTCCAGTGCACGCGCGCCGGCGCCGTCGTCCACGTTCGTGGTCATCGCCCGTCGAATCCTTCCCGCACGACTGGCAGGCTCCGGCCCCATGGACAAAGGGCCGGACCACACCGGACCGCCCCCGCCTCCGTCTGGAAAGCCGGGAAAGTCCGATGGTGGGCACGGCTGCCATCCCGTGATTCGCCTGCCTCCACCATGGGCGAAGGACGCGTCTCGGCACATCGGGCCTGACCCCCATTTCCATCCGGGGGAGCCCTGTAGAACACCTCGAGGGCGTACATGCGGACACCTGAACCGGTGTGGCAGCCGGGAGCGCGTCAGCGGCGCGGCCGGGCCGCGATGGGCGGCCCAGTCCTGTGCGGCCGCTGCATGGCCTGGGGCCAGTCCTCGCCAGGCCGACGGTCGGCCTGGCTGGTGTGCATGTTCAGTGCGGCCGCGGCGAATGCGTCGATGGCCGAGCGTGGTCAGTGCCGACGATCGACAGGAACACCACGATCCCTCGGTCAGTGCGGGATGCCGTCGATGATCGCCCTTGCCCCTTTACGGGCGAGCGTCGCCGCCACGTACGCCCCCAGCTCGGGGGCGCGGTCGGGGGTGTCCCACTCGTGCGCGTACGCGAACGCGGCGCCCTCGCGCGAGAACACCATCCCGATCAGGGACAGCTGTCCGTCGGGCGTGGTCGTGCAGTGCCCGGCGACCGGGGAGTTGCAGTGGCCTTG
>PVNI01000040.1 GCA_003001795.1 Actinomadura viridilutea
TGTAGTTGTGGTTGAGCATCCTGGCCTCCTCCTGAGCCAGGACGACAACCCGCCGCGCGCGGTCGGTGAACCTCTCGAACATCTCGTCGCTCCTCGGGCGCCGGTTCCCTCAAGGAGGGGCTTCCTCCCCTTAGGAGTGCGTACCCCGCATTCAACCCCTTGTGGTTCACTGAACCTTCCTGCGTACGCCGCCAGCGAAATACTCTGCGACCTGAGACGGAGGTTCGGGCCAGGGGATTCGGGACACCGACGCCGATCGGTCGCGCAGCGGATATGCGTGTGCGCATTCTGTAATCGCCGCCACGGGCTGCCATTTTCGCGCGGGACGTTCATTCGGGTACGGCCGAGCCCGACGGCCGCCGCCCGTGCGGGGATCAGGGTTCGGGCACGGGGGTGGACACCGGGACGGCGACGAGGACCTCGGCGAGCGCGCGGACCACCGTGGCCGGAAGCAGGCCGCGGATGATGAGGTCCTCCGGGGAGGCGAACGGGCCCTGCGTCTCCCGCACTGTCACGATCAGCTTGGCGTGGTAGGGGTCGACGCCGGGCAGTCCCGCGAGGACGTGCTCGGGCACGGCGTTGAGGTCGACGAGCCCGCCGTCGTCGAACGTCCGCGGCAGGTCCGGCCGCCCGATGCGCAGTTCCCGGGCCACGTCGGGATGGCGGCCGACCAGGACGCGGGCCTGTTCGCGGCGCGCCCGCCGTTCGATCATCTCCACCACCGCCGGAGGCGGGACGGCCGCGACCTCGGGTGCGGGCGCGTCGGTCAGCAGCGCCAGGTGCACCATGCCGCCGAAGACGGTCGCGATGAAGGAGATGGCCGCGGGGACGCCGTACGGCGTGTTCCCCTCCTCATCGGCCGTGCCCATGATGGCCCAGAACGTGATGCTCAGCAGGAGGTAGCCGGTCGCCGCCAGCCAGAGGAAGCGGCTGCGGCGGCGTCCCGCGTAGTAGGCGACCAGCGCACAGGTGCCCGTGCCGAAGGTGAGCGGTGGAATCGCCAGCAGGATCAGCCGCTTCCACAACGGCGTCCGGCGGTACGGGTACGGCGTCGGCCCCGCGGCGAGGACGAAAGGCGAGAGCGACGCCGACGGGTACGGCGCGAAGGGGACCGGTGCGTACGGAACCTGTGCGTACGGAACCTGTGCGTACGGGATCTGTACGAAAGGGACCTGTGCCGGCGGGATCTGCGCCGGCGGGATCTGCGCGAAGGGCGCGGCGTGCGCCTGCGCCGCCGACGGTGCGGACGCGGGCGGCGCGGAGGGTGCGGAAGCGGGCGGCGCGTCGGCCGCCGCGGGAGCCGCCAGCGCGGGGTCCGCGCGCAGGATGCGCAGATGGAGCTGCTGCAGGCGGTCGCCGGGCTCGACCCCGAACTCGTCGATGAAGAACTCGCGGGCGTCGCGGTAGGCGGCCAGGGCCTCGGCCTGCCTGCCGCACCGGTAGAGCGCGAGCATGAGCAGGTAGCGCAGCTGCTCGCGGAGCGGGAAGTCGGCCACCAGACGGATCAGCTCGGGGACCAGCTCCGCGTGCCGTCCCTGGTCCAGCTCGATCTCTATGCAGGCCTCCAGGGCGGCCGCGCGTTCTTCCGCGTACCGTTCGCGGGCCGCGTCGAACACCGGACCGGTCAGCCCGGCCAGCACCGTGTCCCGCCACATCGCCAGGGCGGCGCGCAGCATGACGGCGGCCTGCGCGGGGTCGTCGCCGCGCACGGCCAAGGCCCGCCGGACGTCGCGCTGGAACGCCTCGGCGTCCAGGTCCTCCGGCGGGACGTGCAGCGCGTACCCCGCGGGCGTCAGGGTGATCAGCCGTCCGGGGCTGCGCGGGGAACGGTCGGGCTCCAGCACGCGGCGCAGGCCGGCCACGTACTTCTGCACGACGTTGGCTCCGTTGTCGGGCGGATCGTCGCCCCAGACCGCGTCCACGATCGCGTCCGTGGAGACCGGCCGGTTGGCGTTCAGCAGCAGCACGCCCAGCACCGCGCGCTGTTTGGCCGGCCCCAGGTCGAGCTCCTCGTCGTCCCGCCAGACCCGCAGCCGCCCCAGGATCTCGAACCGCAGCGACGGCGCGGTCACGGGCTTGTCTGCCACCGACATTCCTCCAGGTACCACCGCTGCGGCAGTGGGATCGCAGCCCCGCGGCAGTCGCCCCGCAGCGACCGCAGCGTAACGACAGTGGCCTCGCAGAGGCGACCGCATAACGTCTCCGCTGCGACACCGGCCCGGTGTCGTGACGGACCCGACCATGGGAGACCTCTGATGCGAAGGCACATGGGTGTCGTCTCGGCCCTTCTGACTGGGGCCGTGCTCGTCCTCACCGGCTGCGAACCGGCCGACGGGGGCAGGACGAGCGGGGGCGAGGCCGAGGCGTCCACCACTTCGGTTTCGCCCTCGCCGAGCGCCACGGCGACCGCCACGGCGAACGGCGTCGAGCGGTTGCGTCCCGCGCAGATCCTGGCCCGCGCCCGCGCGGCGACGCTCGCGGCGCGCTCGCTGCGCGTGCACGGCCGGGTCAAGCAGGACGGCGAGAAGATCAGTCTAGACCTGCGGTTCGACGGCCGGACGCGGGCGACCGGTGAGGTGACCATGAACGGCCAGCGCGCGTCCATCATCCGCACCGGCTCGGTCGTGTACTTCAAGGGCGACGACGCCTTCTGGAAGGCGGTGGCCGGCAAGGGCGCGGTGCAGCTTCTGGCGGGCAAGTGGCTGAAGGCCACCACCAAGGTCGAGGGGTTCGGCGAACTGGCCGAAATCGGCGACCGCAAGAAGCTCCTCGCCGAGATGCTGAAGGACGTCGGCGCCTTGACCAAGGCGGACGGGACGTCGCGCATCGGCGGCCGGGCGGCCTTGGCGCTGCGGGGTTCGGGAGGCCGGATCTACGTGGCGACGGAGGGCGAGCCCTATCTGCTCCGCCTGGACGGCGGGGCCGACGCCCGCGTGGATTTGTCGGCTTTCGACGAGCCGGTCACCGTCAAGGCCCCGCCCAAGGATCAGGTGGTGGACATCTCGGGGCTGGTATGACCGCGTCGCGCATCGGCGGCCGGGCGTCCCCTGGAGTTTGCAGTCGTGACGGACCCGACCATGGGAGACCTCTGATGCGTAGGCACATGGGCGTCGTCTCGGCCCTTCTGACGGGGGCTGTGCTCGTCCTCACCGGTTGCGAACCGGCCGATGGGGACAGGGCGAGCGGGGGCGAGGCCGAGGCGTCCACCACTTCGGTTTCGCCCTCGCCGAGCGCCACGGCGACCGCCACGGCGAACGGCGTCGAGCGGTTGCGTCCCGCGCAGATCCTGGCCCGCGCCCGCGCGGCGACGCTCGCGGCGCGCTCGCTGCGCGTGCACGGCCGGATGAGGGATGGCGGCCAGAAGCTGGGTCTCGACCTGCGGTACGACGGTCGGACGCGGGCGGCCGGAGAGATGACCTTCAACGGCCAGCGCATGTCCATCATCCGCCTCGGCCGGGACATCTACTTCAAGGGCGACGAGGCCCTCTACATGGAGGTCGGCGGCAAGGCCGAGGGCAAGGCCATGGCGCAGCTTCTGGGAGACAAGTACGCGAAGGTCACTACCAAGGAGAAGGAGCTCGCCGAGCTGGCCGGCTTCTTCGATCGCAAGGAGTTCCTCGCCGAGATGCTGAAGGACACCGGCCCCTTGATCAAAGCGGGCGGGACGTCGCGCATCGACGGCCGGGCGGCCCTGGTGCTGCGCGGCGTGGGGGTCCGGATCTACGTGGCGACGGAGGGCGAGCCCTATCTGCTCCGCCTGGACGGCGGAGCGGACGGCCGCGTGGATTTGTCGGCTTTCGACGAGCCGGTCACCGTCAAGGCCCCGCCCAAGGATCAGGTGGTGGACATCTCGAAGCTGGAGTGACCCGTCGCGCATCGACGGTCGGGCGCCCGACCATGCATGGGAGACCTCTGATGCGTAGGCACATGGGCGTCGTCTCGGCCCTTCTGACGGGGGCTGTGCTCGTCCTCACCGGTTGCGAACCGGCCGATGGGGGCAGGGCGAGCGGGGGCGAGGCCGAGGCGTCCACCACTTCGGTTTCGCCCTCGCCGAGCGCCACGGCGACCGCCACGGCGAACGGCGTCGAGCGGTTGCGTCCCGCGCAGATCCTGGCCCGCGCCCGCGCGGCGACGCTCGCGGCGCGCTCGCTGCGCGTGCGCGGCCAGATCAGAGAGGACGGCGAGAGGGGCGATGTAGACCTGCGGTTTGACGGCCGGACGCGGGCGGCTGGAGAGATAACCATGGACGGCGGGCACGTGTCCATCATCTGCATCGACTCGGTCGTGTACTTCAAGGGCGACGACGCCTTCTGGAAGACGGCGGCCGGCAAGGCGGGCAAGACCGGCAAGGGCACGCCGCAGCTTCTGGGCGGCATGTGGCTGAAGGACACGGCGGAGGGGTTCGGCGAACTGGCCGAAACCGGCGACCGCAAGAAGTTCCTCGCCGAGACGCTGAAGGAAGCGGGCACCTCGATCAAGGTGGAGGGGACGTCGCGCATCGGCGGCCGGGCGGCCTTGACGCTGCGGGGTTCGGGGGGCCGGATCTACGTGGCGACGGAGGGCGAGCCCTACGTGCTCCGCGTGGACATCGGGGCGAAGGGCTACCTGGACCTGTCGGGTTTCGACGAGCCGGTCGCCGTCAAGGCCCCGCCCGAGGATCAGGTGGTGGACCTCTCGGAGCTGGAGTGACCGGTCGCGCGTCGGCGGCCGTCCCCTGGGGATTGCGGTTTGCGCAGGACGCCATGACAAGTGCGGCACATGCCGAAATCACCCTGCATGATCGGTAGCTGTCGCTACAGTGATCACTCGCAGGTCTCATAGGCGAGGGGATGCCATGGAAGTCCACCGGCTCACCGCCTCCGGCGGCGGTTCCCTGGAGACGATGGCGGTCGAACCGCTCCTCACCCGCGACTACGACTCCCGGCCCTCGCTGGTGTACGAGCGGCTGCGCGCCAAGTACGGGCCGGTCGCGCCGGTGGACCTGCTGGGCGTGCCGGTGTGGCTGGCCCTGGGCTACTCGCAGGTCCTGGAGGTGCTGCGCAACCAGCGCGGCATCTGGAGCAAGCGGCTGAGCGACTGGACCGCGCTGGCCGAGGGGCGGGTGCCGCGCGACTGGCCGCTGCTGCCCGCGCTGGAGGTCAACCATGTGATCTTCCAGGAGGGGGACCGGCTGCGGTCGCTGCGGGCGGCCTACTACGAGGCGCTCAAGCCGTTCCAGGACGCCGCGCACCCCCAGGGCCGGCAGCTGCGCGACGCCATCAGCCGCAGCGCCGACGAGCTGATCGACGTGATGACCGAGGGGGGCGGCCGCACCGGCTTGGTCGACCTGTGCGCCCAGTACGCCCGGCCGCTCCCGCTCATGGTCGTCGACCACCTGCTCGGCTTCCAGAGCGGCCGCGGCGACGAGGTCCTCATGGACATGTGGCGGGTGCTGGACGCCGGCCCCGACTCCGCCGCCGCGCTGGAGCGGCTGCTGGCCGCGCTGAGCGAGCTCGGCGCGGCCAAGATGGCCCGTCCCGGCGACGACTTCCCGTCCTACCTGCTGGCCGCGTACCCCGAGCTGACCGTCGACGAGCTGTCGCGCGAGCTGATGATGCTGGTGGGCGTGACCGGCGACCACACCGGGGTGCTGATCGGCAACACCATCGCCGAGGTCATCACCGCCGACTCCGGCGCCCGCGACAGCCTGTCCATGGGCATGCTCCGCGAGACGGTGAACCGGGTCGCGATGGTGAACCCGCCCATGGCCAACCTGACCTTCCGCTGCCCGACGGTGGACACCCGGCTCGGCGACTTCACCATCGCCGCGGGCGAGCCGGTGTTCCTGTCGGTGGCGGCCGCGCACCACGACCCGGCGTTCGCCGGCAGCATGCACTCCGACTCGGTGATCAGCTCCCGGGCGCACCTGGCCTGGGGCGCCGGGCCGCACGAGTGCCTGGGCCGGGAACTGGCCACCACCATCGTCACCATCGCCATCAGCCGGCTGTTCACCCGGTTCAGCAGCCTCGCCCTGACCCTGCCCGCCGACCAGCTCCCCTGGCGCTCCTCGCCGCTGATGCGCGGGCTGCGGTCGCTGCCGGTGCAGTACGAGCTGGCCGAGGGCGCGGTGCCGGCCGCGCCGCCCGCGTCCCGTCCGGCGGAGGCGTCCGCCCCGTCTGCGCCCGCAGCGGACGGAGGCGGGGAGACGGCGCGTCCTTCGCTGTGGCGCTTCCTGCGCAGCCTGCGCCGCGGCGGCCGCTGACCCCTCCCAGGGGCACCCGACGATCTTGGCGAACACCGTCCTAGGTGACCGCATCCGGCCAAGTCGCGACTTTCTCGGTCAAGTGCCGACAAGGCAGCGGCATGACGACCTTGCGGTGACACGGCATTTTCGCAGTGTTGCCAGAGTCGGTCAGATCATTGGTCAACTTCTTCGTCTTGTGCGGGGTTAACCGGTGCCCGCAAGATCCAAGTCACTCAGGACACCTCACCCGGAGGCGTCCTGATCTGTTGGGAGGCACAGTGAGGATGCGACCCATCCACCCCGCCACTGTCGTCGGAGCAACCGTTCTCGCCGCGGCGACCGCCCTGGTCGCCGCCCCGTCCGCGAGCGCCGCCCCCGCCGCGCCCGCGGCGCCGCAGGCCCAGCCGGATCCCGGACGCCTCGCGACCACCCTGTCGCAGCGGCTCGGCACCAAGTCGGCGGGCTCCTACATCGACCAGGGCACCGGCAAGCTCGTCGTCACGGTCACCGACGCCGCGTCCGCCGAGCAGGTGCGCGCGGCCGGGGCCGTCCCCCGCACCGTCGCCCGCGACGGCGCCGCCCTCGAGCGCGTCACCAAGTCCCTGGAGAAGTCGGTGACGGTGCCCGGCACCGCGTGGGCCGTCGACCCGGTGACCAACAAGGTCGTGCTGTCGTACGACGACTCGGTCACCGGCGCCAAGCTCGACGCGGTGCGCAAGGCCGCCGCCAAGCACGGCGACGCCGTCCGGCTGGAGCACGTCTCCGGAACCTTCCGTCCCCTCATCGCGGGCGGCCAGGCCATCTACGCCTCCGGCGGGCGCTGCTCGCTCGGCTTCAACGTCCGCAGCGGCAGCACCTACTACTTCCTGACCGCCGGGCACTGCACCAACATCGGCGCGACCTGGTACGCCAACTCCAGCGGCAGCACGGTGCTGGGCACCCGCGCGGGAAGCAGCTTCCCGGGCAACGACTACGGCATCGTGCGCTACACCAACAGCTCGATCTCCAAGACCGGTGACGTGTACCTGTACGGCGGCGGGTACCAGGACATCACCTCCGCGGGCAACGCCGTCGTCGGGCAGTCGGTCCGCCGCAGCGGCAGCACCACCGGCGTGCGCAGCGGCACGGTCACCGCGCTCAACCAGACCGTCCGCTACGCCGAGGGCACGGTGTCGGGCCTCATCCGCACCAACGTGTGCGCCGAGCCCGGCGACAGCGGCGGCCCGCTGTTCTCCGGCTCGATCGCGCTCGGTCTGACCTCCGGCGGCAGCGGCAACTGCACGACCGGCGGCACGACGTTCTTCCAGCCCGTGACCGAGGCGCTCAGCGCGTACGGGGTCAGCGTGTACTGATCGTGAGGGTCCGGTGAGCGCGGACCCTGATCGTGAGGGTCCGGTGAGCACGGACCTCCCGTGACCGCGCGTGCGACCGGGGCCGGGCGGAGCCTCCGCCCGGCCCCGCGTCGTGCGTCAGGCCCGCGCGGTCTCCCGCGGGGTCAGGTTCATGCGGATGTCCTCCTTCGCCCACAGGACGAAGCGCTCGATCGGGGTGACCGTCTGCCCCGGCGCCAGCTCGAACCGGAACCGCTTCAGCAGAATCGCCAGCACGAGCTCGGCCTCCACCATGGCGAGGGTCGAGCCCTCGCAGCTGCGCGGCCCGATGCCGAACGGGATGTAGGCGAGCCGGGGCCGCCCCGCCGACGCCTCGGGAGTGAAGCGCTCGGGGTCGAACTTCTCGGGGTCGGGCCAGTACTCAGGGTTAAGGTGAACGGCCCAGAACGGGTAAAAAATGGTCGTTCCGGCCGGGACGGTGTACTCGCCGAGCGTGATGTCCTCGGTGGCCTCGCGGGCGCCGTACGGCCCGGGCGGGTACAGCCGCATCGTCTCGCGGACGACCATGTCCAGGTACGTCAGGCGCTTGAGGTCGGCGTACTCGGGGACGGCGCGGTCGCCGAGCACCCGGTCGACCTCGGCGGCGGCGCGTTCGGCCGCCTCCGGGTGCTTGGCCAGCAGGTACAGCGTCCAGGAGATGGCGACGCCGGTGGTGTGGTGGGCGGCCAGCATCGTCATCAGCACCGTGTCGCGGATGCGCGCGGGCGACTGGCCCGCCGCCGACAGGGCCGCCACCAGGTCGCTGCGCTCGGCCTCGCCGTCCGTGACGCCGCGGGCCCGGTGGGCCTCGAGCACCCCGTCGACGACGGAGCGCAGGTAGGCGAGCGCCTCGTCGGCGCGCCGGCGGTCCTTCTCGTCCCCCTGGTACTGCCGCTCCAGGTATTCGGTCAGCACGGTCTCGAAGGCCGCGACGACCCGTCCGGCGGTCTCCTCGGACTCCAGGCCGCTGCCCAGCGCGTAATGGCAGATCATGCGCAGCGACAGCTCGGCCAGGTCATGCTGGAGCGCGATCGGCCCGTCGGCGGCGCGCTCGGCCCACCGGTCGGCCAGCTCGGAGGCCAGGGCGGTGAACCGGGCGAAGTGCGCCTCGTGGGACGGGCGTCCGGCCAGCACCGACAGCATCACCCGGCGCCACGGGATGTGCTCCTCGGCGGGGATCGTCTGCAGGTTGCCCGACTCCTGCAGCGGGGCCAGGAACTCGAACAGCTTGTCCGGCCGCTTGTTGATCTTCGCGGTGGCCTCCAGCAGCACGGGGTCGGCCACCGACACCGCCTGGTCCACGCCCGGCAGCGGGAACCGCACCACCGGGCCGTACTCGGCGTGCAGCTTCAGCTGGTAGTTGTGCAGCCCGCCCGCCGCCACGACGGCCTCGGCGCCGTCCTGGTCCGCGGGCGGCCCGGGGATCTCCGCCAAGCCGTCGCCTCGTCGCATGACGCTCCTCCCGTGCGCGACTCCGGTCGGTGGGGGCCGGCGGCGCGCGTCCCGGGGGACGTCCGCCCGTCGGGACGGGGCGGCGCAGGAGCCGCGGCGGCGGCCGTTTCCCACGTCGGGGTCGCGGTGTTCGGTCCTCCGAGTGAATCGCTATGCTTCATGATCTCAGGTATTTCGCGAGCCATGGCGGAAGTTCCGGAAAAGCACCGTCGCGCAGACCGGGAGAGGATTCTGGACACGGTCGATCCGCGGACGCCCAACGTCCCCCGCATGTACGACTATCTCCTCGGCGGCAAGGACAACTACGCCGTCGACCGAGAGGCCGTCGCGGAGGTCGTGCGTCGCGCGCCCGACACGCCCTACATGGCGCGGCAGAACCGCGCCTTCCTCGGCCGCGCCGTGCGCTTTCTGGCCGCGTCCGGCATCCGGCAGTTCCTGGACATCGGCTCCGGCCTGCCCACCCAGGGCAACGTGCACGAGATCGCCCAGGGGGTCGCCCCCGACTCCCGCGTGGTGTACGTCGACGTCGACCCGGTGGTGCTGACCCACGGGCGCGCGCTGCTGGCCGGACGGCCCGGCGTGGCCGTCATCCAGGGCGACGCCCGGCGCCCCGAGGAGATCCTCGCCGCCCCCGAGCTGCACGGGCTCATCGACCTGGAGCAGCCGGTGGCCGTGCTCATGCTCGCGGTGCTGCACTTCATCGACGACGTCGACGACCCGCACGGCATCGTCGCCCGGTTCCGCGACGCCATGGCCCCCGGCAGCTACCTGACCGTGACCCATGTGACCGGCGACTTCGACACCGACGGCCGCGTCCGGGAGGCCGCCGCGGCCTACGAGTCGGCCACCTCGCAGATCACCCTCCGCGGCCGCGCGGACGTGCTGCGCCTGTTCGACGGCTTCGAGCTGGTCGACCCGGGCCTGACCACGCTGGCCCTGTGGCGGCCCGACCCCGGCGAGAGCCTGCCGCCCGACGCCGACCGCCAGTGGTGCTACGCCGGCGTCGGCCGCAAGATCGACTAGCTGTACTGACCATGGACGTTGGTGACGGCGACACGGCTGGATGATCTTGAAATGGGGAGGACCTCCTGGCGTGGTGTGGAGCTACCAGACAGCCGC
>PVNI01000041.1 GCA_003001795.1 Actinomadura viridilutea
TGATCGAACGCTGCTTCAACCGGCTCAAACGCTTCCGCGGCATCGCCACCCGCTACGACAAGCTCGCCAGGCACTACCACGCCACCGTCACCATCGCGAGCCTCATGCTCTGGCTCAACCACGATCCACAAAACAGGCCCTAGCGCGGTACGGTCCCCACACAGCACGAGTCGGCCCCGCGCACGCGGGGATGGTCCTGCCAGCAGCAGCCGGACGGGGGCGGCGTTGGTGTCGGCCCCGCGCACGCGGGGACGCTTGTTGGTCTGCTGGTCAACCCTGCTCAAGGACCTGAGGCAGATAGCCTCTGCGACACAGGACTGTCGGGCGCATCCGGGTGATGCGCCGTTGCTCGACAGGTGGGTGGAACAGTGAGCCCGATGCGGCTGGCGACCTGTTTTGTCGGTGGGTTTGGCTAGCTTGGCGGCCGTGGGCGCAGACAGGCTGACGGGGGTTCCCCAAGAAGCGTTCGTCGGAGATGAACCAGTCGGCTTGACGCCGCTGGGCGTGCTGTGGGGTAAGAGCGCGGGCAAGGCCGGTGGGCACACCAACCTGCTGCTGCAGCATCTGCTCGATACCGCCGCTGTAGCCGAGCTGATCTGGGATCACTACTTGGCGACCTGGGTACGCCAAGTGCTCGATGATGTGGCGGGAGACGGAGTGGGGCGCCGGTTCTTCGCCTGGATATGCGGAGTGCATGACTTCGGCAAGGCCTGCCCGGCGTTCCAGCATCTAGATGCTGCTGGTGCCGCGCTTGTCCGCCGCGCAGGACTCGTCTGGGATGAGCGGGTGGTCGCCCGGCATCGCTGGCGGCATGACCGAGCAGGCGGGCTGCTGATCCGTGAGCACCTGGCGGCAGCGCGGTGGTCCGACCTAAATATCGACTGGGTGTGGCCGCTGGTTGCGGGCCACCATGGACTGTTCCCGACGCTCGGCGAAGTCACAAAACCAGATCGTCGTGCGCGGGGCCGACTCAGCGGCAGAACTCCCGGATGGCGGAAGGCTCAAAGCGAGTTGCTGAGCGCTTTCACCACGGCGCTGGGATACGACGATGTCGCAGCCGCCGAGCCCAAGCTGGTCCCCAACCGGGCAGTGCAGTTGCAGCTCAGCGGGTTCGTGGTGATGTCGGACTGGATCGCCAGCGACCAGGCCCATTTCGTCGGTGTGGACTCGTTGGCGCGCGTCAGCATGGACGGTGCGCGGGAGCGCGCTGGGTTGGCATGGAAGCGGCTGGGCCTGCGCGGTGGTTGGGGTGAACTGCCCCCTCCAGGTAGGGACGCCTTTCGGCAGCGCTTCGGAGACGATCCGCGTCAGGCGCAGGCGATGGTGGTGGACATCGCGGCCCGGATGGATGCGCCGGGACTGGTCGTGGTCGAAGCGCCCATGGGGGAGGGCAAGACCAAGGCGGCGCTGCTGGCGGCAGAGGTGCTGGCCGCCCGATGGGGCATGGATGGCGTGTTCGTCGGGATGCCCACCCAGGCAACCTGCGACCCAATGTTCACCGCTGTGCGGTCATGGGTGGAGGCGATCGATCCGTCGCTGGCCTCGCAGGTGGCGTTGCTGCATGGCAAGCGGATGTTCAACAGGCACTGGCGGGACCTGCTTGAGGACGACGATCCCTGTCCAGACGACCGTTTCACCGGGGTCGAGGAGGACGAGTATGGGCTCGAAGACCCCTACGGGGTGGCGTCTGGATCAACAGACCCGCAGACCGTACCGGAGCGCAGGGCTCCCGCGGAGTGGTTTCTCGGAGCCAAGCGCGGACTGCTGAGCCCGTTCGTGGTGGGTACCATCGACCAGCTGCTTTTCGCGGCGACCCGCACCAAGCACGTGATGCTGCGGATGGCGGGCTTGGCAGGCAAAGTTGTCCTGCTGGACGAGGTTCACGCCGCCGACGTCTACATGTCACAGTTCCTGGCCGAAGGGTTGCGGTGGCTGGGCCAGGCTGGCGTGCCGGTGGTACTGCTGTCGGCTACTCTGCCGCCGGCGCAGCGCCGAGAGTTGTTGGCCGCTTACCTGTCAGGCGCGGCTTCGTACGAGGACGTTGACGCCCTCGACGTGGGAATGGTCCCGGAGCCCGACGGATATCCGAGTGTGACGGCCGTGTGGTGGGCCGGATCGGCTGTCGGCCATGCCGTGCAGAGCAGCCGGTCATGGCGCCCGGACCTGCAGGTGGCGGTGGAGGTGCTTCCTGAACGGCCCGGCGGCTCGACCGACGATCCTGATGCGCCGTCTCCCGGTGATGAGCAGGTGGTCGCCCTGCTGCGGGAACGTCTCGCCGACGGGGGATGCGCGCTGGTGATCCGCAACACCGTTGCGCGCGCACAGCGAACATTCGGAGCCTTGCGGACGGTGTTCGGCGACGAAGTCCGCCTGCTGCATGGGCGGCTTTGCGCCACTGACCGCGCAGACCGGACGGAAGAGTGCCTGAGCCTGCTCGGACCGCCCACGTCGGAGGGGCCTGGTCGCCCTCACCGCTTGATCCTGGTGGCAACGCAGATCGCCGAGCAGTCGTTCGACGTCGACGCCGATCTGCTCATCACAGATCTGGCGCCCATGGACCTGATGTTGCAGCGGATCGGCCGGACCCATCGGCACGCGGGCG
Organism: Actinomadura viridilutea; assembly: GCA_003001795.1. Classification (GTDB taxonomy): domain Bacteria; phylum Actinomycetota; class Actinomycetes; order Streptosporangiales; family Streptosporangiaceae; genus Spirillospora; species Spirillospora viridilutea. Next base: position 2,603 of record PVNI01000041.1, read on the forward strand.
TACGGCGGCCGGAGCGGGTAAGCGAACCGCGGGTGGTGGTCACCGGTTTCGCTCCAGGTGACGGGGCGCCGCCGTGGTTTCCGCAGGCCGCGACGCGCATCTACGGCCGCTACCTGCTGCTGCGCACGGCGGCCCTGGTCTGCGCGTACGCAGGCGGGAGCTGGTCGGTCCCGGGGCAGGTGCCTCGTCTGGTGGCCGATGTGTACGAGGGCGATCGCCAGGTGGTCCCGGCCAGCTGGGCCGAGGCCGAGCGCGAGGCGCAGGCCGACTGGGTCGCCAGGCAGCGCGCCCGCGCTGAGAGCGCGGAGCCGTTCCTGCTGTCGCGCAGAGGGGAGCACACACGGCCGACGCTGGAGGGCCTGCACCGAGGCAGTACCCGGGACGGGTTGTCGGAGGAGCACCATCGCGCGATGGTGCGGGACGGCGAGCCCGGCATCGAGGTGGTGATGGTCCGCCGCGACGATCACGGCTACCGCACCTTGTCGGGCAGGTGGCTGGGCGTGCACGGGGACGCCTCCCGTGACGTCCTTGACGACGTTCTCGGAGGCACCGTGCGTCTTCCCACGGCACTGACCGAGGAAGCCGAGCGGACTCTGGCGCCGCTGGAGGGATGGCGTGATCACCCGTGGCTGCGCTACAGCCGCGCACTGGTGCTCGACGCCTCGGGCGTGGCGCGAATCGGTGACCACGTCGTTCGCTACGACCGATTGCTGGGGCTGGTAGAGGAGAGTCGTCGCAGGTAAAGGGGGCGGAGAGGCCGTAGCCGCCTCCGCCCCCCTCCCCGCGTGACGCGGGGCCTACATGCGGCTCACACGTGATCGGGAGCCATCCCCGCCGGAGCGGGGCCGCCCTTCCTCCATGGAAGGAAGGCCGGGTCTGGCCACTTTGCCATAACTCCAATAACGATCTTTTTCCTCCATTAAGGTCACATCTCGCTACACGAGATCGATTGAGAGGTCGGCGATGTCCGAGTTCTCCCTGATAACGCAGCCGTGGCTACGGGCGCGGTTGGATGCGCGGGTCGAATTGCTGGGGTTGGCGGACGCCCTCGCACGCGCTGGCGAGATCACGGAAATCGTCGTCGATCTCCCGACCCAGTTTCCGGCGCTGCTGCGGCACGTGCTTCTCCCTGTCGTGGTCGACGCACTGGGAGCACCCGCCGACCGCCGAACATGGGCACGGCGGTTCGACCGAGGAGCCTTCACCGAGGACGAGCTCGAGAAGATCGACGCCTACCTGCACAAATACCGAGAACGCTTCGACCTGTTCCACCCTGAGACACCGTTCGGACAGGTCGCCGACCTGCGCACGGCGAGAGGCGAGACGAAGGGATCGGGGGTACTGATCGCCACGCAGGCGACCGGGAACAACGTGCCCTTGTTCTCCTCGCGCACTGAGGCTGATCCGCCTGCATTGACACCGGGCGAGGCAGCACTGTGGCTGGTACACGCCCACTGCTGGGACACCGCCGCCATAAAGACAGGGGCGGTCGGTGATCCTCAGGTCAAGTCCGGCAAGACGACCGGCAATCCCACCGGGCCACTGGGGCAGCTGGGCGTCGTGCTACCGATCGGCCGGACTCTGTACGAGACGCTGCTGCTCAACACTCCCATCGGCGTCCAAGGACGGCTCGGCGCCCCGCAGTGGACTCGCCACATCGGCCCCCAATGGGAGACGCGAACCGCGCAGGGACTGCTGGATCTGTGGACCTGGCAGTCGCGTCGCATCCGGCTCATCCCCGAGCAGACCGCCGACGGCCCGCGCGTCACCCAAGTCATCCTCGCGGCCGGGGACCGGATCGCTGAGACGCCCGACTGGGAACCGCACACCGCTTGGAAGGCCGCTAACCCCGCCAAGAGGACCGCGAAGCGCACCCCCCTGCGGCCACTGCGACACACTCCCGGCAAAGCGATCTGGCGCGGCATGAACGCCCTGCTGGCTGTGGAGGCCGACGACACCGCCGGCCTCCGGACCAGTGAGCTGCTCGATCAAATCAGCGGCCTGATGGCCGACGAGCTGATCGACGAGCGCTACCCACTGCGCGCCGAGACCTTCGGCATGGTGTACGGAAATCAGTCCGCCATCGTCGAAGACGTCCTGCACGATCTGATTCCCCTGCCGATAGCCGCGCTGCGCGCCGACACCGAGATCCACTCATTCGTTCTGGAAGCTACCGAGCAGGCCGAACAACTCGCCCAGGCCGTCAACCGCCTGTCGGCTGATCTGCGCCGGGCCGTCGGCCTCGACCCGATCCCCTGGGACAAGGGGCAGCGACCCGGCGAGCGACTGCTGCACCTGCTGGATCCGGTGGTCCGACGCCTGCTCCACGGCCTTCGGGGGGTCACCGATCCCCAGGCGCTCGACCGCGCAAGACTGGGCTGGGAACTGACGGCCCGTCGCCTGGCACTGCAGGTCGCTGACTCCGTTCATGCCGCAGTCCCGGAGTCTGTGTTCGCAGGACGCGAGGTCAGGAAACCCGACGGAACGAAAGAAGCCGCCTATCCCTTGGGCGTCGCCGAGGACGCTTTCCGCAGGAGACTCAACCTCATCCTCCCCCGCGCCGCCGAATATCGGCGCCAGAACACTCCCCCATCAACCGGCGAGGAAACTCATGACCAAGCGCTATTGGAGCCGTGTCGCCCCTGACGGCACCTGGCTCACAGACCCGCGCACCGGACTTCCACTCGGCCCTCCGCCGGGCGAAGAATTGGCCGCGTTGCGCGCCGGGCTCGGCCGCTCGGCCGGAGAAGTGCCAAAAATGTGGCGCTTTTACACGTGCCCGATCGACGACGAGCTGGCCAAGCGCGGGGAGGTGTCGGTTGAACAGGAGGCCGAGCACGCGGCGCTAGCGCTGTACGGACTGCACCAGCAGTCCAAGCGCAAGTCGATGCACCACCCGCAAGTGCCACTGGGCAAGGCGCTGTACAAGCTGCGGATCAGTTCGCGATTCAGCACCCAGGCCGTGGACGCGCGCGTCAACGCCGCCGCCACCACGACAAGCCCCACTGCACTGCTGATGCGGCTGCGCGGGCTGATCGACCAGCTCCGCGTCATCGACCAGCCCTTGGACTACGACGGGCTCATGCGGTTGATCCACGACTGGCATTACGAGGAGAGCCGCCGCAGGGCCCGCCGCCGTTGGGCCGTGGAGTACCAGGTCTGGGCAGGTCAAGACGAGGAAAGCCCTGACACCTCCGACAGCCGAGCACCCGGCGACCGAAACGCAGGGTAGCCGCTCATAGACAGGCGCTTCGAGCCGTCTACTCCGGTACCAACTAGCGCTCCACCAAGGAGATCGTCATGCCTGAGCACCAGTACGTCGACTTCCACATCCTGCAGACCGTGCCGCCGGCCAACCTCAACCGCGACGACCAGGGCAATCCGAAGGAGGCCTACTTCGGCGGCGTGAGGCGCTCCCGTGTCTCGTCGCAAGCCTGGAAGCGCGCCACCCGCATCGAGTTCGACCGGCACCTGCCCCAAGTCGAGCGGTCCACGCGAACCAAACAGATCGCCAAGCAGCTGGCCGACCGGCTCGCCGACCGCACCGCTCTCAACGAGGAGCAGGCGCAGCGGCTGGCCAACGCACTGCTGGAGCCCCTGGGCATCAAGGCCGGACGCAAGGACGGCGATACCGCCTACCTGCTGTACTACGGCTACGGCCAGCTCGACCGCATCGTCGGCCTGGTGGCCGACCGCGCCGCGGAACTGGCCGAGCTCCCCGACGACGCGCTCGTCGCCGCTGCCAAGAACTTGAAGATCGCCGACGAGCTGAAGACTGGCCATCCAATGGGAGTCGCGTTGTTCGGCCGCATGGTCGCCGACATCCCCTCCCTGAACGTCGACGCCGCCGCACAGGTCGCCCATGCGCTGTCCACACACCGCGTCGAACTCGAGTCCGACTACTACACCGCGGTCGACGACGCCAACGAACGCGACGAAACCGGCGCCGGGATGATCGGCAACATCGGTTTCAACTCCGCCACCCTCTACCGGTACGCCACCATCGGCGTGCACCAGCTGATCGACAACATCGGGTCCGTCGACGCGGCTCTGGACGCAGTGCAGCGCTTCGGCCGAGCGTTCGCGCTATCCATGCCAACCGGCCACATCAACGCCTTCGCCCACCGCACCCGGCCCAGCCTCGTCGCGGTCGTGGTCCGCGACGACCAGCCGGTCAACCTGGTCTCGGCGTTCGAACGACCTGTTCCGGCCACCGACTCGGGCGTCGCCGCCGCCTCCGCCGACCGGCTCGCCAAAGAGTACCTGCGCTCAGTCAAGCAGTGGGGCGATGAGCCCGTGCACGTGGCCGTGTCCCACGCCTTCGACGAAGACGTGGAGTCCGTCACCCGGGCGTTCGGTCCCAACCGGACCTTCGACCAGACGCTGGAGGGCCTGAACGAGACCCTGACCCAGGCGTGGAAGCAGGGCTGAGGACCACCGCCATGGCACACCGCGATCACCGCGTCCTGCTGCTGCGGCTCGCAGGGCCTCTGCAGTCTTGGGGTGAGCAGAGCCGCTTCAACCGGCGTGAGACCCGGCCTCAACCCACCAAGTCCGGGGTGCTCGGCCTCCTGGCCGCGGCCCAGGGCCGCCGCCGCGAAGACCCTCTGAACGACCTCATCGACCTGGCCATCGGAGTGAGGGTCGACCAGGCAGGGACGCTGCTGCGCGACTATCACACCGTCAGCGACTACCGCGGTCGTCCGCTACCGCAGGCCGCTGTGAACGCCAAAGGCGTACAGAAGCCCACCTCCCCGGTCAAGTACACCCATGTCACTCAGCGGTTCTATTTGCAGGACGCTTTGTTCGTCGTCGGCGTTGCCGGACAGGCCGAGCTTCTGGAGTCTCTCGCCGCCGCCGTCCGGCGCCCCGCTTTCCCGCTGGCGCTCGGACGACGCTCCTGCCCACCGACTCAGCCGATCGTCTTGGGCATACACCCCGGCACACTGAGCGAAGCGCTCACCGAGCAGCCTTGGCAGGCCGGCCCCGCCGTCCGCCGCGACTTCCAACGCCGTCACGGACGTCGCGCCCGCATCGACCTGTCCGTGACCATCGAGACCCCCGACGGCGACGACGTCGTCCACGACGTGCCGCTGTCGTTCGCTCCCCGCGACCGCCGGTACGCCAGCCGACGCGTCACCCACTCCTGGGTCTCGGCACCCACCGGATTCCCCGACCCCGACGCGCCCACCGCCGAGGGCCACGACCCCTTCGCGCTGCTGGGCTGGTGATCGACGATGCCCTACCTGTCACGCGTCCGTATCAACCCACTGCGCAAGCAGTCCCGCGACCTGCTGACCAACCCGCGGGCCATGCACAGCCACGTCTGCGCCGCCGTCCCCGCCGCGCCCGACAACGAACGCCTGCTCTGGCGGCTGGACACCGACAACCCGCACCGCCCCCATCTGATCGCCCTCACCTGGTCCAAACCCGACTGGACCCATCTGGTCGAAGCCGCCGGCTGGCCTTCAGCCGACGGCGACCACTACACCATCGCCGACTACTCCCCACTCCTGGCGCAGCTGGCCATCGGCCGCGAGTTCAACTTCCGGCTGACCGCCAACCCGGTGCAGAACACCTCCCGGCCCATCAAGCCCACCGCCATCCAGATCGCGCAGATGGGCAACGGGCAGCGCAGATCCTTCCGCCTCGGCCACCGCACCGCCGACGCCCAACTCGGCTGGCTGCTGCGCCGGACCGCCAAACACGGCTTCGAAATCCTCCCTGCACGCACCGACCCCGGCCTGCCCGACCTGCCCGCCACCGACACCACACCTGCCCCCGATGTCCGGATCACCCACCGCGAGCGCGTCACCTTCACCAAAGGAAACCGCCGACGGGTCGTCCTGCACACCGCCACCTTCCAGGGCCACCTGCGGGTCACGGACGCCGACCTGCTCACCCGCGCCCTGCTGCACGGCATCGGACCGGCCAAGGCCTACGGCTGCGGCCTGCTCACCCTCGCGCCCCGGAACGGACGCTAATGACCGACATCTGGTGGAAGGCCCACCCGCACGATCTGCACCGCCTCCAGGACCGCGTTTCCAGCGTCTACGTCGAACGCTGCCACGTCGACCGCGACGAGAACGCCGTCGTGGTCATCAACAAACGCGAGACCGTTCGCATCCCCGCCGCCCTAGTCGCGGTGCTGCTACTGGGCCCGGGCACTCGCATCACCCACGGTGCCGTCAACCTCCTCGGTGACTCCGGTACCGCCATTTGCTGGGTCGGCCAGCAAGGCGTCCGCCTGTACGCCTCCGGACTCGGCCCTGCTCGCGGCGCCGGACTGCTGCACCGTCAGGCCTACTTGGTCACCCGTCCTAAGAGCTCGTCTCATTTGGTGAGTCGGCGGTGGCAGATGAGAGCGCAGGCAATGGCGGTGAAGGCCAGGAAGTGCTCGGCCTTGCGTTCGTAGCGGCGGTGCAGACGGCGGCATCCAAGGAGCCAGGCGATGGTGCGTTCGA
>PVNI01000042.1:0-5306 GCA_003001795.1 Actinomadura viridilutea
CGCCCTCGCGCGAGAACACCATCCCGATCAGGGACAGCTGTCCGTCGGGCGTGGTCGTGCAGTGCCCCGGCGACCGGGGAGTTGCAGTGGCCTTGCAGCCCGTGGAGCATTGTGCGCTCGGCGGTCGCATGCACGCGGGTGGCCGGGTCGTCGAGCAGCCGCGCGAGTTCGACCGCGGCCTCGTCATCCGCGCGCGTGTGCAAGGTGATGATCCCGGCGCCGACCGCCGGACACATCTCCTCCAATGAGAGGACCTGGCCGACGCGGTGCTCCATGCCGATACGGCGCAGCCCCGCCCTGGCCAGGATCATCGCGTCCCACCGCTGCTCGGCGTCCAGCCGGGCGAGACGGGTGTTGACGTTGCCGCGGATCCGGTCGACGTGCAGGTCCGGGCGAGCGCGCAACAGTTGCGCTTTGCGTCGCACGGCCGAGGTGGCGACCTTCGAGCCGGGCGGCAGTTCGGCGAGGCTGCCGCACTTGGAGCCTTCAGGGAACACCACGACGTCGTGCACGTCCTCGCGCGGCAAGTACGCGGCGATCACCGTGCCGACCGCCAAGGGAACGTCCCCGGGCACGTCCTTGAGGCAGTGCACCGCGATGTCGATCCGGCCCATGAGCAGGGCCTTGTCGATCTCCTTGAGGAACGCCCCCTTGCCACCGAGCATGGCCAAGTCGCCGCGCCAGACGTCACCGGAGGTCTGGATACCGACGACCTCGACGTCCAGGCCGTCGACCTGCCCGGCCAGCAGGTCGCGGACCCGGTGGGCCTGGGCCATGGCCATCGGGGACGTGCGGGTCCCCAGATGGAGGCGCCGTCCATTGAGCACCTGCCCAAAGTAGACCGCTACCGGGGCGGGTGAGGGGAGCGCCGCGGCTGTGGCGCGTTCAATCTCGGTCATATGGTCCCTTCGCGTGAGGGCAGGCCGGGCCCATGCCGCGCCAGAATTCGCCCCACCACCTAGCTAGACGTCGAGTCGCCGAATGACTTCGTCGATCTGCCGGGCCGGGAAGTGCAGGCTGGCGAACTCGGTGGGGCCCGTCGGTCGGATCCGGATGTTGGGCGCCCAGCCGTTGCCCTCGGCAAGGTCCGCGGTCAGCGCGACGAGCCGCTGCATGTCAGCGACCGGCATGGTCAGCCAGGCGAAGCCGTCGTAGAACGCGGCGTACCTCTCCCACCGCTCGGGCGGTATTCGGGTGGCGCCGCCGCGGATGGCCTCGCCGGCGTCCTGGCAGCACATCAGCGTCGTGTAGCCCTTGGCCCACAGCGCTTGGACCAGGTCGGCCATGCCGACGTCGACCTGGATGATCTCGCCGGTGGGTGTGCGTACTCGACGGGTGGGGTGTACCTGAGGAAGATCGGTCATCGGTGGAGTCCTCTGCGGTAGGCCGCCCACTGCTGGATCGCTGTCAGGTAGGGCGGGATCCACGCGTCCGGGCGGGTCTGGCTGCGGCGCCGCCACAGTTCCTCGTGCAGCGTGACGTACAGGTCGACGTCGGCTGGGGCGGCGTCGAGCCAGGAGGGGAACTGGGATGCCCAGTCTTCGGCCTGCTCAGGGGTTTGGCCGGACATCAACATCCAGGGGATGATCTGGCCGATCTCCACCCAGGGGGCGCCGCGTGAGGTGAACGCCCAGTCGACCACGTAGGCGCGGCGGTCGGGCGTGATGATCACGTTGTGGGGGTTCAGGTCGGTGTGCAGGAGGGCGTCACCCGCCATCGGCGAGACGTCGCCGCCCAGGTTCTCCCACCGCCGCTCGACAGGCATGGTCACCACGTCCGGGCACGTCATTCTTTGCAGCTCGCGCACCGTCTTGGCCAAGATGGCCAGGTCGGGTGACCCGGGCGAGTAGTCCGCGCCGCGGCCTTTGATGTACTCGAAGCCGAGTGCCAGCCACCCCCCGACCTTTACCGTCCACAGAAGCCGGGGGGCGAACCGGGGCACGCGCGGGCACACCAGTGCCTCGCGACGCAACGACCGGACCTCCGGCCCGTCCCGGTCCTCCAGTTTCCGCGCGGCCTTGACGAACGTCGTCCCGCCGGGCGCCGACACCGCGGCTGCGATGTCGGCGTGATTGCCCGCGGGGGCCGGAGTGACGCGCAGGATCGGGCCGGTCCGGGTCTCTATGGCCTCCCGCACCTTTGCGGGGAGAGCGGTCCAGTCGCTACGTGGCATGTCGATCTCAGTTCAGGCGGGTGACCTTGAGGAAGCAGTTGTCGGTCTGGCAGCAGCTCGTGCCCTGCTGCCACATACGTTCGTCGACCTCCCAGCCGAAGTGGCGCATGACGTCGACCGTCAGGCGCAGGGATTTGCCGGACGTGATGGATTCGTTGACCACCGGAACATGGTCGATGAAGTGGCCTCCGGTCAGCCGAGCGCAGAACGCCCGGTAGTCGCCGGTGAAGTCCAGGAAGTAGTGGATCGCCGGGTCGACGGCCGTCGAGGGGGTGAGGTACCGGAACTCGTAGCCGCCGTCGACCACGAACGCCGGCGGGTTGCCGGGGTCGTAGGCGGCGACGGTCGCGATGTAGGCGAGCATCTGCTCGACCATCAGCTCGGCGTAGAACCGGGCGACCGGCATGTGCTCCTGGATACGCGCGACGATCTGGTCGAACAGCTCGTCCGAGATCAGCTCGCGCGGGTCGCGGGTGACCGGCTGGGCCGTCCTGTCGAGGGTTGTGCTGCTCATCGGCTCCTCCGTGCTTCCGGCGCGCTTGGTGGTTGGGTTCCGGGGCCCCGAGTGCGCGCCCTTTGCCTCGGGGCCCCGGTGGCGGGGCGGGCCTATGGCCGCCTGATGGCCCGTCCCGCCGCCTAAGGCCGCACCCCCCGGGAGGGGGGACGCCCATCAGTAGCCCTTTCGGGGGGTGCGGCGGTCTGGGTCCGCGGCCCCGGGCGATGGGTCGTCGGCGGGCTCCAGGGCCGCGGGGTCTATGCGGCCGGTACTGCTGCCGACCGCGATCCGAGGCGGTTGTTCACTCCTCGCCTCGGAAGATCCGGCGAATCTGCTTCACCTCTTTTTCGGGGATCCGGAACGTGGTGATGAGCGGGGTCCGGTTCATCCTGGGGCGGACGAGTACCGCGTGGCGGAGGTCGCCTCCTTCGTGCGGGGCTTGCTTGTGCAGGTCTTCCAGGTGTCGCTCCAGCCGATCAGCGTCCTCCTTGGGCAGGCGGTCGCTGAAAGTGGTCATTTCGGAGCTGGCGGGGTCGATGACGTTGAGCGCTATTGGGACCATCTCGTTCCCCTGGTTGCTTAGGAGGTTTGGGATGCGTGCGGAGTTACCGTACGTAGCCGGGGGCCCCGGCCATGCGGTTGGTGGCGCAGAACTCGCGTATGACCGGCCGCATGTTGGGGATCAGGTCGAACCGGTCCAGGTCGTCCAGCGGCGCCCAGGCGACCTCGCCCAGGTGATCACCCGGGTCCCGGTGGGCGGTGCTGACCTGCGTGGTCACCGCGCGGCACGTGCGGGCAACGGCCACCACCCTCACCTGGCCGGACCCATCGCGGTCGGGTATCCACCAGTCCCACTGGTAGAACGGCGGCCCCGGGTCGATGGTGAGGCCGACCTCTTCCCGGACCTCGCGGCGGATGTGGTCGTCCAGGTTTGCGTCGCCGGTTACGTCCAGGCGGCCTCCCGGGACCTCCCACCGGCCCGGGTGCAGCGGGTCGGACGCGGACTTGCGGACTAGCAGCAGTCGGCCGGCGTCGACGATGAACGCCTTCTGCGCGGGCCTGGGTCACCTGGGTCGCCACGGTGTCCTCCTTTTTCTGTTCTGTCAGGTCAGCGGGCGGAAGGGGTGCCGATTCCGGTGGCCAGGTCGTTCCAGAACACGGTGAGTTCGTCCGGGGAGGGCTGGGGGACGGCTGCGTCTTCGCGGGGTGGCCGGGTGCGGGCCTGGTCGAGCTGCTCAGCGGTGCCCGGCGGTGCCTGCTGCTCGTTGGGGGCCCAGTCGAGGTCGAGGCGACGCACCGCCCAGTCCACGACGGAGCGGGCGCGGGAGATTTGCGGATCGGTGGTTGCCCCGTGGGGGACGAAGTGCAGGTCCCGACCCTGGCGCACCAGCTCGGAGAGGGGGACGCCGTGCTGTAGCCCGACCGTGAGAGCTTCGGCGTAGGCGTGAGCGAGTCCGGCGGTGGTGGTGCCGTACGTGCCCCACTGGATGATCACTTCGCCGAGGCTGCCGTCCTTGCGGGCGGTGGTGGTCATGTGGATCTGCTCGCTGGCGATCGTCACCGACGTGGTGCCGGCCGCTCGCTTCGGCATGCACCGAATCCTGTTCGTCATGTCTTCTCCGTCGCTCACCCCGATTGGGGGTGCGGTGTGGCTGGTTGCCTACGAGATGTGCGGGCCGAGCCTACTGATCTCACCTGGGGCGCCGCCGCGTTCTCAGCATGCTTTCAGCTGACCTGACGCAGTGCGGCGCGCAGTTTTTCACTCAGCTCTTCGGGGGTGTCGGCGTCGGCGTCGATGCGGAGCGGGTTGGCCCCTGGCGGGGGAAGAAAGCCCCAATAGCGGCCGCGATTCGAGACGATGAACGACCCGTCCGGGAACATTTCTTTCAGTTCCGCGATCGCCTGTTCCTGTTCGGGGGTCACTTTCTTCTTCCTTTCGAGCGTTGAGCCGGTCATGCGCAAAGGTCGACCTGCTCCCCGTCCGGCAGGCGGTAGCGGATCCGCTGTTCGTCGGGGGTGACGGTGAGGTCGAAGGCGGCCACGCCTGGGCGGCCGTGTGCGGTCCACCAGGCGTGCGCTTCCTCAACCTGCTGCCAGAGGTCGGTCGGGCCGCCGTACTCGACCGTGGCGGGGGCGGTCCTAGTGACGGTGGCCCAGGCGCCGTCCGGGGTGACGATCCGGGTCCTGTCCTTACCGGGGAAGGCGGTGATGCCGGGCAACCGCTGCCAGACCAGGAAGGACAGGCCGGGGGTGCGCAGTGCGGCGTCGCCGACCTGGCTGGTGCGGGCGAGCACGACCGACGTGTCGATGGGGGCGGTCTCGGGGATGCCGGGCCGGTCCACGGCCCGGCGCGTCGACATGAACCCCCACGGGGCCGGGATCAGCGGCCCGGCGGCGGTCCCGTCCCCGGTGACGGTGAGGCGGGCGAGCGCCCCGGCCCAGGTCATGCCGCGGGGCCGGACGTCGGCCAGGATCACCCCGCCCGGGCGGGTCTGCTCCACCCACGCGTACGGCACGTGTTCGTGTGCCACGGTCGCCAGGACCCGGTCGTAGGGGGCGTGGGCGGGGTCCCCGTGCAGGCCGTCGCCGGTGGTGACGTTGGGCCGGTAGCCGGCGTGGGCGAGGTGGCGCCGCGCG
>PVNI01000042.1:5726-7552 GCA_003001795.1 Actinomadura viridilutea
GTCCAGGGGTCGCGGTTCACACCGCCTCCGGTGTGGTCTCCAGGACGCCTACGGCTCCGACGCCCTGCACCAGCGGCGCGGTGACGTCGCAGTCGGACAGGTCCGGGGTGAACCGGGGGTCGGGCCGCCAGTCCTCGACGGGGACCAGGCCGGGCTCCACCAGGGTGAACCCGTCGAACAGGTTCCCGATCTGCTTGTTGGTGCGGAACACGGCCGGGGCGGTGGCGTTGGCGCGGTACTCCTGCTCGATGGTTTCGATGACGTCGGGCGGGGTGCCGTCCCGGCTGATGTGGGAGATCACCAGCCGACTGCCCGGGGCCATCCGGTCGCGGAACGCGCGTATGCACGCGGCGGGGTCGTCCTCGTCGGTGAGGAAGTGCAGGACCGCCACGAGAGCCAGCGCGACCGGCTGCGACCAGTCGACCAGCCCGTCCTTGTCGAGGCGGTCGATGATCGCGTCGGGTTCCCGCAGGTCCCCGTGGACGATCTGCGCCTGGTGGGAGTAGGCGCGGGCGTGGGCGAGGACTATCTGGTCGTTGTCCACGCCGATCACGCGGGTGTCCGGGTCGACGCCCCAGGCGACCTCCCACGGGCTGGGGGAGGTGGGGAATCCGGTGCCGATGTCGATGACCTGCCGGATCCCCGCCTCTTCCACGCAGTGGAGGACGGCCCGTGCCAGGAAGTGCCGGTTGTGTCGCGCGACCGGGCGGATCCAGGGGGCCTTGGCGAGGATCCGGTCGGCGGCTTCGCGGTCGACCTCGTAGTAGTCCTTGCCGCCCAGGAAGTAGCTGTACATGCGGGCGGGGTTGGCGGGGCCGGGGACGCGGAGGAGCCTTTCGTCGGTGTGGGGGCTGCTCATTCGGGGAGGGGCTTTCTAGCGGGTTCGGTCGATGGTGGTCAGGGTGACGGGCAGTTCGGTGACGCCGCAGGCGACCAGCGACGACAGCGGCTCCAGGGCTTCGGGCGGCACCGCCAGGGCCAGGTTGAAGCGGCCGAGCAGCTCTTTCAGGGCGATGCCGGCTTCGAGCCGGGCGAGGGAGGCGCCCAGGCAGTAGTGCGGGCCGTACCCGAACGCCAGGTGCGCGGACGGGCGGCGTGTCAGGTCGAACCGGTCGGCGTCCGGCCCGTATCGGGCCGGGTCGCGGTTTGCCGCGCCGTAACACAGCAGCAGCGCCTCGCCCGCGGGGATGGAGGCCCCGAAAAGCTGCGTGGGCTCGGTCGTGTACCGCAGCGGTAGGGCGGCGATGGGGGAGGCCCACCGCAGGGTCTCCTCCACCAGGTCCGTCGGCCAGGTGCGCCCGCCGCAGAGCTGGCGGGCCCGCACGAGCGTGTACTGGTCGGGGTGGGTGAGTAGGGCCCGGACCGAGTTTGTGATGAGGTTGACCGTGGTCTCGTGGCCGGCGCCGACGAGCAGCACCAGCGTGTCGACCAGCTCCTCGTCGGTCAACGTGGTGGCGCGGTTGTTGACCAGGGTGCTGGTCAGGTCGTCGCCGGGGTGTTGCCTCTTGGCGGTGGCCAGGTTGGCGAGTTCCTTCCGCAGCTCGGCGAAGGCCGCGGCGTGGTCGACTCCGGGTCGTCCATGGTCGAATGCGGTGTCGCACAGGCCGTGGATGCGGGGCCTGTCGGGTTCGGGGACCCCGAACAGGTCGCAGATCACCCGCAGCGGCACCTGGAGCGCGAAGTGCCGCTTGAGGTCGACTGGGCCGCCACCGTCGGCGGCGAGGGCGAGCTGGTCGAGCAGTTCGTTGACGATGCGGGTGATGCGGGGCCGCATCGCATCGACCCGCTTCGGGTGGAACGCGTCCTGGACCGGGCGGCGTAGCCGC
>PVNI01000043.1 GCA_003001795.1 Actinomadura viridilutea
GGGAACACGCTCAGCCACACCGACCTGCGGGCCGACAACATCCTGATCACCGCCGGCGGCGTCAAGGTCGTGGACTGGGCGTACGCGGTGGCCAGCGCCCCATGGACCGACCTGCTGCTGATGCTGCCGTCCGTGGCCGCCTCCAGCGGCATCGACCCCGAACCGATCTGGCACGCCTTCCCCCGCTCCCGCGACGTGCCCGATGATCAGGCCAACGCGGTGCTCGCCGCCCTCGCCGGCGACTTCCTCACCCAGTCTCTGCTCCCGGCCCCGCCCAACATCCCGGGATTGCGGCAGCACCAGCGGGCCAAGGGCGAAGCCGCACTCCGCTGGCTCCGCACCAGACTCACAACCACACATCCCTGAGCGGCGCCCGGTCACAGGGAGTCGTGGGCGGCCTCCAGAACAACATCCGCCAACCGCTCGGCCGCGTCCGGGCGGCCGTGGTCACGTGCCCGCGCGGCCATCGCCGCCCGCCGCCCCGGATCGGTCAGCAGCGGCGTCACAGCCGCCTGCACATCCGCCGCTGACACCTCGCCCAGCAACGCCACCGCAGCGCCCGCGTCCGCCAGGTGCCGGGCGTTGTGAGCCTGCTCGTTCCCGGCCGACGACGCCAGCGGGATCAGCACCGCGGCCTTGCCCAGTGCGGTCAGCTCGGCGATCGTCCCGGCCCCGGACCGGGAGATCACCACGTCCGCCAACGCCAGCACGTCCGGCAGCTCGCCGCCCATGTACCCGGTCAGGAAGTACCGGCCCGCCGCCTCCACCGGCAGCCGCGCCGTCTGCCGCCGCAACAGCTCCAGGTTGCCGGGCCCGCACTGGTGCACCACGTTGGCCTGCTGCAGCAGCCACGGCAGGATCTCCACCACGAGGCTGTTGATCTGCTGCGACCCCTGCGCACCCCCGGTGACGTACACGGTCGGCCGGCGCGGGTCGAACCCGCGCAAGCCCAGCGCCTCGACGGCCCTGCAAGGGTCGCCCGCCAACAGGTTCGGCCGCACCGGGTTACCCGTCACCACCGCTGTCGCCCGTGACGCAGGCGGCAACAGCTCCAGCGTGGACGGCGACGACACCGCGACCCTGGCCGCCACCCTGGCCAGCGTCCTGTTCGCCAGCCCTAGCCGGACCGTCTGCTCGTGCACCACCAGCGGCCGCCGGCACATCCAGGCCGCAAGTCCCACGGGGACGGCGACGTACCCACCGGTGGCCAGCACAACGTCCGGCCTGTGCGCGGCGATGATCGAACGGGCCTGCGCGACCCCCAACGGCACACGCCCCATGTCCCGCATGTTCGCGGGTGACACCATGCGCAACGGGTTGGCGGCCCGGCGGATCTTCCCGGTCGCCACGGCAGCGAACCTGATCCCCTCCGATTCGGCAACCCGCTCCTCCAGGCCGTCGGCGGCGCCGACCCACAGAACGTCCAGCATCCCGGCGCCCACCCGGGCCTGCACGGTTCTCACCGTGGTCAACGCCGGATAGGTGTGGCCGCCGGTGCCGCCGCCGGTGACGACCAACCGCAGCCCGCGCCCCGACACCTGCGGGGACACAGAGCTAGCCGTATTCAAAGGGCACTCCAGACATTCGACGGTGACGAAACAGTCACCGTTTGTGGCTGGCGCCTACAGTAACCAGCCAGCCCCGGGTGGTGGGCCCGTTCACCGCGGCCGCCCCGCCCACCTGCCTCGGCGGCATCGAGCGTTACGAGCACGCCGAGTGTGGTGTGCGCAGGGGCGGCCTCTGCGGGCACCCCTGGTGCTGCCGACGCTGGCCGTCGGCGACCGCCGTTTCGGCCCGGGACCAGCCACGGGGAAACGGTCACCGGTCCGCTCGGCGCCATCTAGCGTCGCTGATCGGCAGACCACTCGTCGGCGAGGATCGAGTGCACCACCGAGTCACGCCACCGGTCGCGGACGCGGATGTGCCCGCGGATCCGGCCTTCCTCCACCATCCCCAGGCGTGTCATCACCCGGGCCGACGCCAGGTTCTCCGGGCTGCGTGCACCCCACAGCCGGTACAGCCCGAGTTCCTCGAACCCCAGGCGCAGCAGCAGCCGCACGGTGGCGGTGCCGAGCCCGCGGCCCCAGTGCGAGGCGCGTAGTGCGAACCCGAGCTGTGCACTGGACTGGCCGGGATGCTGCGTGTCGACAGCGAGGCGGGCGAACCCTATGACCTCGCTGTCGTTCTCGACTGCGAGCGAGTACTCCGTGCGGGGTTCGGCTCGTGCCGCCGCCGTCACAGAGTTGATGGTTGCTGTGACCTGGTCCCGGTTCCGCGGTTCGAACGACAGATGCTCGGTGACCTTCGGGTCGCCGTACACCGCGAGCACGGCGTCGACGTCGTCAGCGGTGAACTCGCGCAGTGTGACGCCACGCTCGGCGTCCGTGATCAAAACCGGGAACATAGTTTGACGCTAACGCCCCGGCGGCCAGGCCGCAGGGGACAGGGTCGCGCCGCGAATGCCTCGATCCGCGTCCCGAGGGTCGCGGAAGTTCACCACGTCCCTCGTGACGCGACGCGGGGTGCGGGAGCGCAGCATCCAGCCCCAGGCAGCGCGCATGACGACCATCATGACCGATCCGTGAGTCCTGCTTAGGTTCTGAGATGACCAGTCATCGGCTGACCAGTTGTCCAGCACATCGAAGCCAGGGAAGGCGGAAATCACCTTGAGCCAAGCGGAAGGTCCAAAATCAGTACATCGAAGATCGGTGCATCCGGCCAACCCGGCCGCAACTGGGCGACACGTTTCCACCCCCAACTCACATACGCACGGTAGGCGCGCGTGTTGTCAGGCTCCACCAGCAGAGTGGCCCGCGTTTCTGGCCGGCGCCTCAGCAGCTCATCGTGCAGAGCGTGAGCGATACCCTGACCGGTCCATTCACGGCGCACCATGATCTCCGACAGGGCAAATGTCCGCTTTCCATCCTCCCGAGTGAATCCTTCCTCGGGTTCGTCCTGCAAGGAGGACCACCAGGCGCTGTCCGGTCCGAGCGGCCACCCCCACGTTTGCCCCACCGGTTCTCCGTCACTGGTGTAGGCGACGACGAGGTCGAATCCGTTCGAGCGGCTGGTGTAGGCGTCGAAGCGGTGCATGAACTGCTCGACCGAGTCGAATGGGTCCCCTGATGCGATCGCCTCAGTGTAGGAGTCGCGGTAGATCCGTTCGACGACGTCGCGGATCCGTCGGGCCAGCTCGGCATTGAAGCGGCGGAAGGTCAGCTCCACTTGATCACCCATGGTCGGTACGCTACTTGACGGTCAGGGTGGTGGCCACCGCGTCGAACCGCTGCTCGAACTCCTCGTCGCCAACATGCTGCCGCACTGGCCGCAATGCGTTCAGAGCCCGTGCTGATGTCACAGGCCCCTCCAGTGCCGCCAACGCGCGTCTGCCGATCTCGACCGCCCCAGTGGCGTCGCCATGCTGAAGCCGGATCGCGGCATACAACGCCTCGTAGAACGTGCGGTTGCGCGGCGCCAAGTTCGGGTCCTCTGCGACCTGCTCATAAAGCTTCACCGCTGTAGAGATGTCTTGGAGGTCCGCAGCTACGCGCGCCTCGTGTCCGGTGATCTCGGTTTCGGTGACGAACTCAAACCATGGCCGGTCGGTGGGGTGGGGGCCGCGGTCCAGTTCCCGGCGTGCCTCCGTGATCGATGCCCTCGCAGCCGCGCCGTCGCCAAGCAATGCGTACGCCGTCGCCTTGCGCATGTGGATCAAAGCGTGGAGCTTCGGGGACGGTTCGTGCTTGGCGATGTGCTCAGCGCGTTCGAGAAAGCGGAGTCCTTCTCGTGCCGGGCCGCGCTGCCCGCTCGCCCGGGCCAGGGAGATGGACTGCAGTGCCATGGTGACGCACACATGCGCGCTCAGCAGGTCGTCCTCGGCGCTGTCGGCAAGGAACACCGCCTCGTGCGCCAGACGCCGCGCCAAGGACAAGGCACTGGCGTCGTAGGCGATGAAGCTGCCGCACACGCCCAGGTTGGCTGCGACGTTCAGCAGCTCCCGCTCGATCGACTTGGGGTACTCGCTCTCGTCCAGCATGCCTTTGGCGTGGCCAAAGAGCAGCACGGCTTGTCGCAGGAGCGCACCACCACCGACGGTCCAGTCGCGAGCCCACAGCTCGGTAACGCACGCCTTGAGATAGGCGACGTGCGACGAGCCGACCTGTTGGGGGACTTGGGTCTGCCCGGGCAGCATGGCACCGGCCGTGACGGCCAGGAGACCGCCATTGAAGGTACGGCGTTCCAAAGTCGAGCCTTCCAGGGGAGTCGGAGTCTGCAGTTCTAGAGTGACGTTCGGCGTACCCAAGATCATCGGCAGGAGGGCTTCACGAGGCATTTGTACGGCATCAGCCCACGTCAGGAGCTCACGAATGTCGTACAGCGTTGAGCGCGCCCCAGCCTCAATGCGGGTTACTTTGGTCTTAGTCCAGCCGGGGACCAAAGACGCCATCTGCTCCTGCGTGAGCCCGGCAGCGGCCCGGAACACGGTCAAGACCGCCCCCAGATCAAGACGCGCCAGCGCCCGCCGCATCGGCTCAGAATCCCACAACCATGCAGGCGCCGATGCCGCCGGTGCACCGGCACGAGTGGCACGTAGACACGGGCCACAAACAAGGCCGTCATTGTAGCGCGACAACAAAGTTTTCCGACAAGCCGGACATAGACGGGCCTTGGGGGGCATAACACCTCCGGTGCAGCAGCGGCAGTCAGGTCAACGGCTTCTTGCAACCGTAGGCAGGTCCCTAGGTGGCCAGCTACCTGTCTGATTTCGAGAGCGAGACGCCCCGCCTCACGGTGATCAACTGCGACCTCCAGAACGACGACGGCAGCCCTCTCCTGACGGAGATCATCACCGTGAGGCAAATCAATGATCGCCTGGTCTACTGCTGGACGCAGGGCGACCCGATCTGCGACGCCAGCGCCTCCGACAGGGCGTACGAGATGATTCGCAAGGCGCTCACGGTCGAAGACGCCCCGCCCGTCTGCCGATGAAGTGCCAAGCGGTGCTGCTGATGCACGACGTGACACACCTCGACGACGAGTCAGGTCAGATCACCCCCGCCGTTCCCGTCACCACAGGCGACAAGGACCGATTGGTGACGGCATGGCCGGAACGAACGTAGCCGGGCACCCCTAAGCCCACGCCCCCACACAAGAAACGACCCCGGGCCGCTGCGCCAACAGCGGTAAGCCCCGGGGCCTCGCCGGATGCTGGAGATCCGACTTCTTATGTCACATTATCCACCACCAGGCTGGCTCGACATCGCCCGAGCCCTCGCTGGCCCCTGCGAAGACGCCAGCCTGATCGTTTCCGCCTGGGGCCGCGACGCGGAGGCCCCGCTGGCCGCCGGCGTCCGCTGGGAGGCGGTCCGTGTCCCCGAACCGCTGGGGCGGGCGATCCTCTCCCGCGGGGCCGCCTTGGGCATGGGAGTCGAAAGCGGCTCCTGGCCCGTATGGTGCGCCCCGCACGCCAGACGCCTCTACTTCCTTGTGCCACCCGGCACCGGCCAGCGTTGGAGTGTCCCCAAGACCGTCTGCCTGCGCCATGGACAGCTGCAGGTCCCAGCCCCCGCTGGGGCCCTGTGGCCAGGGGAACACCCTGCCGCGGACTCCGACCCGCGGTGCACGATGCCGGTCCGGCACTGGGTCCAGGACCCCCACCTGGACGGTTCGGGAGAGATCGTCCTCGCCGATCCGCACCTGCTGGCAGGGGGGCTCGAAACCGCACTGGGCGCACTGGAGCACGCGGGGGCGGTGCGATGACCGGCCACCCCTCCCACAGCATGCCCCCCAACGTGGAGGATCTGCCCCCGTACGCCCAGCTGTACAGCCCGGAGTTCCACGCCGACCCGGAGGCCGCCTGGCAGCGGCTTCGCGAGGGCGGCCGGGTCGCGTGGGTGGCACTCCAGCCCGGCGTGCTCACGCTGCTGGTGCTGGATCACAATCTGATCGTGTCCTTCTCCCGGGACACCACGAGGTGGACCCGCAAAACCACTCGATGGAACGGGTGGGGCCTGGTCGACAACTCGGAGATCGCGGCGATGATCTCCGAATGGCGCAACATGCTGTTCGCCGAGGGCCCCGAACACGAGCGCCTGCGCGCTCCCGTGGTGGCGGCCCTCAAAGAGGTCGACATGGACCAGTTGCGGGTCCACGTCGAACAGGCCGCCATGGACTTGATCGGCCGGTTCGCCCCGTACGGCCGGGCCGACCTGGTCGCCGAGTTCGCGGTGCCGCTGCCGCTGATCGTCATGTCCAGGCTGTTCGGCCTGGACGAGATGGACCGGTTGCGGCTACCGGACATCATGAGGCGTATCTGGGACGCTGACGACGACGCCGGTCGGGCGGCTGACGACCTGGTGCGCCTCATGGACGCCACGGTGCGGCGGCACCAGCAGGGCCTCGGCCACGGCCCGCTCACCAAAGCCCTCGTCGAACGGCCCGGCGGGCTTTCCCACGACGAGCTCGCAGGCACGTTGGTGCTGATGGTCGGCGCAGGCAGCCAGCCCGCAGCCAACCTCATCGCCAACACGGTCGCGGAACTCCTCGCCGACCCGCAGCTTCACGCCGACGTGATGTCCGCGGCCGTGCCGGTCGCGGACGCGGTGCACCACACGCTGTGGGCGCGGCCGCCGATCACCCACTACCCGCCTCTGGTCGCCCGCTGCGACCTCACCGTCGACAGCGTCTTCGTTCCGCAGGGCACGCTGGCCCTGCTCGGCCTGGGCCCCGCCGGACACCAGATCCACCAAGCCCACGGCCGCCCACTCCACAGCAACCGCGGCTACGTCGCGTTCGGTGTCGGCCCGCACCAGTGCCCGGCCAGCCTGCACGCCCTGGTCATCGCGCAGACCGCGGTGACCACCCTGGTGCGCGAGCTGCCGGACCTGCGCCTGGCCGTCCAGCACGACAAACTCGCCTGGCGGCCGTCCCCGTTCGCCAGGGCACTGCACCGGCTCGACGTCAAGTTCACCCCCCGCCCGTTCCCCTCCCCGCGTCCGGAAGGCACCCGCCCCTCATGGCAGCATCCCCAGACCGTTGGCCACTCCCAGTCCGCTCCGACCTCGACGGCACCATCACCGCCGAACTCCTCAAGCGGGGGGAGGTGGTTCCTGTGGCCCTTCCGGGGGACGTCCCAGCGTGGGCGGTGACCAGCTACCGCTCTATTAAGGCGGTGCTGACCGACGTCACCGTCAGCAAGGACCCGAACCACTGGCACCTGTGGACGGACGGTCGCATCCCGCCCAACTGGGAGCTCATCTCCTGGGTCGCGGTGCGGAACATGTTCACCACCGACGGCCGCGAACACTTGCGGCTACGCCGCCCGGTCCAGGACGCGTTCCACCCGAAGCGGGTCGATGCGATGCGGCCCCGCATCACCCGCATCGTCAACGAACTGCTCGACC
>PVNI01000044.1 GCA_003001795.1 Actinomadura viridilutea
GGGTGACGTTCTCCCCGGACGGCCGGACGATGTTCGTCAACGTCTACGAACCGGGCACCACGTTCGCGATCACCGGGCCGTGGCGCCGGCACTAGCCGCCGCTCCCCGTCGACTCGAGGCGCGCGCCGCGGCCACGGCGCGCGCTGCCTGACCGCGCCGAAACGGCGCGGCCCCGCCCGGGACCGCGGTCGAGCCCGGGCCGAGGATGCGGCGGTCGTGCCGGTCTGCCCGGTGGGACCCCGAGCCGCCGCCGAGTGTCGGCGCGGCCCGGTCACCGGACCGGTGGCGGGGGCGGGGCTCAGGACGGCGGCCAGCTGATCAGTGCGTGGCCCCAGGTGAGGCCGGCGCCGAACCCCGCCAGCAGGACCAGTTCGCCGGGGGCGATGCCGCGGGTGCGCACGGCGCGGTCCAGGGCGTAGGGGAGGCTGGCGGCGCCGATGTTGCCGACATCCTGCCCGGCGATGACGAGCTGCTCGGGGTCCAGGCCGGCGCGGGGCGCCAAGGACTCCACCAGCTTGGGGTTGGGCTGGTGCGGGACGACCAGGGCCAGGTCGGCGGGCTTGATCCCCGGCGGCGTCGGTGGCCTCGGCGACCGGCCGGGGGAAGATGTCGACGATGAACGTGCGGACGGCGGCGGCGTCCATGTGGATGGTGTGGCCGCCGTCGGCCAGGGTGGCGGCGCTGGGCGGGGTGCGGCTGCCGCCGGCGGGGATGATCGCGGCCTCGGCGCCGGTGCCGTCGGCGCCCAGCGCCAGCGAGGTGATGCCGTAGGGGGCGGGGACGGGGCCGACGACGGCGGCCGCGGCGCCGTCGCCGACCAGCGCGGCGGTGGCCCGGTCGGCGGGGTTGAGGAACTTGGAGAACACCTCCACGCCGATCACCAGCGCCAGCGGGGCGGAGCCGCGCTGGGTGGCCAGCCAGCCGACGGCGGCCTGCAGGCCGAACACGAACCCGGTGCAGGCGGCCGCGACGTCGAACGCGGCGGCTCGGCGGGCGCCCAGGCGGGCCTGGACGCGGCAGGCGGTGGGCGGGCCGAGCTCGTCGGGGGTGGCGGTGCCGACCACGATCAGGCCGAGGTCGGCGGGCCGCGCTCCGGCGGCGTGCAGGGCGCGTTCGGCGGCCGCCAGGGCCAGGTCGGAGGCGGCCTGGCCGGGCGCGGCGACGTGCCGGCGGCGGATGCCGGTGCGCTGCTCGATCCATTCGGGGGCCAGGCCCAGGTCGCGCGACAGCTCCTCGCTGGAGACGGTGCGGTCGGGCAGGTAGGACCCGGTGCCGCGGATCGCCCAGCGCGGGCCGCCGCCGGCGTGGTGCGTGTGCTCGTTCGTGCGGGGCGTGCTCATCCGCGCGTGCTCCCCTCACCGGCCGCATGGCCAGGTCGCCGGACTGTCTGGTTCGCTCGCCCGCCGGGCGGTCCGAGAGGCCCGGTGGTCGCCGGTGCCCGCCGCGCCGACCGAACGAACGGTTGTCAGGCCGCAGCCATGAGCGAATAATCCCATTCCGTAACTTTTCGTCCATATCCGGCGGCTCAGGGAACTTTAGCTACATAGCCAAGAGAGCCTGGCGCCGGAGTAAGGAGACCGCCGTGTCCTTCCTGCTCTCGCCGTCCGCGCAGCCCCCGCCGTCCCCCCGGCCGTCCCCGCCGCCGGCCCTGTGGACGCCGGGGGACAGGCCGCCGGACGGGTACGCCTTGCTGTTCCCGGGCACCGGCGCGTCCGGCGGGCCAGGGCTGGGGGCCCTGGCCGGATCCGGTCCCGCCGCGCACCGCATCGTCACCGACGTGCTGGACGCCGTCCAAGAGGGACTGCCGCGCGACTGGCCGTCGCTGCGGCGCGTCCTGCTGGACGACCCGGCGTCCTACCGCGCCGCCGCCCGCACCCCCGGCGTGGCGCAGCTGGCCGACTACGCCACCTCGGTCGCCGTCGACCGGGTCCTGCGCGCCGCCGGCGCGACCCCGGGCTTCGCGGTCGGGCAGAGCTTCGGGGAGATCGCCACGCTGGTGAGCGCGGGAGTGTTCACCATCGCCGACGGCGCCCGCATGGCGGTGGACGCCGTCGGGGTGCTGGCCCGGCACGGCCGCGGCGGCGGCATGGCCCTGCTGCAGACCGCGGAACCGCGCGCCCAGGCCCTCATCGACCGGGCGGGCGCCTCCGGCGAGGTGGTCGTGGCGTGCGTGAACGCACCGGAGCTGACGGTGGTCAGCGGCCCGGACGACCCGCTGGAGCGCGTCGTGGACACCGCCCGCGCGGACGGCGCCCGGGCGACGCGGCTGGCGGTGCCCTACCTGTCGCACCACCCGGCGATGGCCGCCGCGGGCGACGAGTGGTACGCGATGGTCCGCGACGTGCCGCGCCGCCCCCTGCAGCTGCCGGTGTACTCGCCGGTGCGCGGCCGCGCCTACACCGACGGCGACGACCTGCCCCGGGCGCTGGCCGACTGCATGGCCCACCCGCTGCGGCTGCCGCCGATCCTGCGCGCCGTCCACGACGCGGGCGCCACGGCGTTCGTGGAGGCCGCCCAGGGCGACACGCTGTGCCAGTGCGTCCGCCTGACACTGCCCAAGGCGCGCACCTGGGCGCCGCTGCACCAGGCGCCGCGCGGCGCCCGCCCCCGCGCCGCCGGCCCCGGCCCGTCCAACGGGCGCGACGCGGCCGCGTCCCCGCAACCGCCCGCCGCCCCAACCGCCGACGCAGCCCCCCGCCCCGCACCCCCGCCGGCCGACTCACCGTCCGACACCTGATCGCGACAGGAGGGCCGTCATGGCACCCAGCCCCCCATCCGCCCCTGCACCCGGCCCCGTCCCGCAGGCGGCCACCGGCACCGTCCCCGCCCCGACCTCCGACGCCCCCGGCAGCGGTCTGCGGCGTTTCGTGCACGGCACGGACGTGACCCTCGACGACCGTGCCCGCATCGCCGCCGCGATCCCCGCGGAGTTCTTCACCTACCCCGACGGCCTGACCGCCGCCCAACGGCAGGCCCTCACCTACCAGCGGCTCGGGCACGCCGGACGGGCCGCCCCGCCCGCCGGCGACCTGCTGGACGACCCGCCGCTGCTGTGCGCCCTGCTGGACCGCGCCGCGATCGCCGACCCGGCGCTGTTCCACGTGATGCTGCTGCACTACACCCTGGCGCTCGGCCCGATCCTGCGGTTCGGCACCGACCCGCAAGGCACGAACGCCGAACGGCAGGCGCTGGAGTCGATGGCCTCCTACGGGACGCTGCTGATGACCGAGGTCGGCCGCAGCAACAGCCACCTGTCACCGCGCACCCTGGCCCACTACGACCCCGCGACCGCAGAGTTCGTCCTCAGCACGCCCGACGCGCAGGCCGCCAAGTTCCCCACCAACACCGGGCACCCCGACCTGCCCAAGACCGCCGCCGTGTACGCCACGCTGGTGCACGACGGCATCGAACGCGGCGTGTTCGTGTTCGTGCTGCCGCTGCGCCGAGCCGACGGCACCGTCCCGGACGGGGTGCGGATCACGCCCGCCCCCGACATCTCCGGGCTGCCGGTCGACTACGCGGCGGTGCGCCTGGACGGTGTGCGCGTCCCCTACCGGGCGTGGCTGCGCGACGGCGCGCGGATCGACCCGGACGGGTCGTTCCACGATCCGGCCGGAGGGCCGACGCAACGGCTGACCCGCTCGATGGGCATCGCCCCGCCGGTGTGGCGGGCGGTCGTGTCGATGTCGGCGGCGATCACCCGCGCGTCCGCGGCGATCCTGCTGCACCACTCGACGGACCGGGCGACGCTGGGACGCCTGGCGCCGCTGCGCGCCCTGACCGACTACCGCAACCAGCAGGAGGCGGTCCTGGAAGCCCTGGCCTCGGCGTACGCGCTGACGGCGGTGGCGCGCCGCATCACTGGCCGGACCGACCCCGCCTCCGAGACGGGCCCCGCGTCCGCCAACGGCGCGGACGGCGGACCG
The DNA here is from genome assembly GCA_003001795.1 of Actinomadura viridilutea. Lineage (GTDB taxonomy): Bacteria > Actinomycetota > Actinomycetes > Streptosporangiales > Streptosporangiaceae > Spirillospora > Spirillospora viridilutea. The sequence goes on from PVNI01000044.1 coordinate 3,927, forward strand.
TCCACCGCGTGGGCGCCCTGGTCGGCGGTCGACCGCGACCTGGCGCTGCTGAAGGCCGCCGCGACCGCCGAGGCCCACGAGACCGTGTCGCGCTGCCGGGTGCACTCGGGCGCCCCGGGATTCGCGGCCACCGACCGCCTCAACGGCTACCGCGCCCTGGCCCACGCCTACATGAACGCCGGCGGCGACAACACGCTGACCCTGTTCGACACGGCCCGGGCCATGGCCGAGCTGGACCGCTACGAGCCGCCGCCGGTGGCCGACACGGTGCCCGACGGCGGGGACCTGGCCTCGCCGCGGGTGTGGTCGCATCTGGCGCGGTCGGTGGAGCGGGCGCTGCGCGACCGCCTGGCGGAGCGGGTGCGGCTGGCGCGGCGCGACGGCGCCGACGCGTTCACCGCCTGGAACGACAACCTGGCCCTGGCCGAGCGGACCGCGACCGCGTTCGCCGACCGCGTCGTGCTGGAGACCGCCGCCCAGGCGTGCGCGTCGCAGCCGGAGACGGCGCCGCTGCTGCGCCTTCACGCGCTGCGGTGGGCCGAACGGCGCGCCGCGACCCTGCTGGACGAGCAGGTGGTGCCGGCCGGGCTGCTGGAGCGGGTGTGGCGGCTGCGGCGGGAGCTGTGCGACGAGCTGATGCCGCGGGCGGCCGAGTACGCGGCGGCGTTCGACCTCCCCGCCGAGATCACCGCGCCCGCCTCGTTCGTCCTGCACACCTGACCCTTCCCCCACCTGAACCTGGCCCCCTGGCCCGCCGCCCGACCGTCCGGCGGGCCAGGGCGCGCCGCCCGCCCGACGCGCGGCAATCGGCGAGTGCCAGGGGAACCGTCGCCGGGTACCTAGCGTTTGACCCGACACAGACCACGCGGGCGACGCGGCCGGCGTGGACACCGATACGGAGGGAGACACCGTGGGAGTCAGTCTGAGCAAGGGCGGCAACGTCTCGCTGACCAAGGAGGCTCCCGGACTGACCGCGGTCGTGGTGGGTCTGGGCTGGGACGTGCGGACCACTACCGGGGCCGACTTCGACCTCGACGCCAGCGCCCTGCTGTGCTCGCAGGACGGCAAGGTCCTGTCGGACCGGCACTTCGTGTTCTACAACAACCTCAAAAGCCCCGACGGTTCGGTCGAGCACACCGGCGACAACCTCACCGGCGAGGGCGAAGGCGACGACGAGCAGATCAGGGTCGACCTGGCCGCGGTGCCCGCCGAGGTCGACAAGATCGTGTTCCCGGTGTCGATCTACGATGCCGACAGCCGCCGGCAGAACTTCGGCCAGGTCCGCAACGCCTTCATCCGGGTGGTGAACCAGGCCGACAACAGCGAGATCGCCCGCTACGACCTGACGGAGGACGCCTCCACCGAGACCGCGATGGTGTTCGGCGAGCTCTACCGCCACGGCGGCGAGTGGAAGTTCCGCGCCGTCGGGCAGGGCTACGCCTCGGGCCTGGCCGGCATCGCCGCCGACTACGGCGTGCGGGTCTGACCCCGACCCGGCCGCGCCGCCTTCGACCGCCGGGCCGGGGCGCGGTGCAGGCAGCGGCATGCGACCGGGGGACGCGCGGCGTGATCGCCGCGCGTCCCCCGTTGCGCGTCCCCGTCGCGCTGCGCGGGCGCCGGGCAGCGCCCCTCACACCGGGCTTGGAGGTCAGGCCGGGACGACGGCCAGCGCCTCCACCTCGATGAGCAGGTCGTCGCGGAACAAGCGCGACACCTCCACCAGAGTGCTGGCGGGGGCGAGCCCTGGCGGCAGCATCTGGTTGCGGACCTCGCGGACGACGGTGACCTGCGAGGCGTCGCGCAGGAAGTACCCGAGTTTGATCACGTGCCGCCAGTCGGCGCCGGCGGCGGTCAGGGCGGTGTGCAGGTTGGTGAACACCTGCCGGGTCTGGGCGCGCAGGTCGCCGGGGCCGACGAGGTTGCCGTCGCCGTCCAGGGCGACCTGGCCGCTGATCACGACGAGGCGGCCCGGGGTGTCGACGCTGACGGCGTGGCTGTAGCCGGGACCGGGCGCCAGTCCGGGCGGGTTGATCGGACGCAGACCGGCGGCGTGTGCAGGTGACTGCTCGCTCACGGGCTTGTTCCCTTTCGCAGTGGCGCGGACGGCGGGTGCGCGAGCGGACACGGCCGCGACGCCCCCGTCCGCCGCCCGCACGCATCGTTCGGCGGACTCGGCGCCTCTCAGTATGGTGCGGCCGCGTAAGAAGTGGATCATTTGCGGCCGATCCGCATCACCTCGGCGGCCCGCCGAGGCGGCGGCCTTCCGCGGTGACCCAACCGCGACAGCCGGCAGCAGACGCTGTTCTTCTACGGCGGCTCGGAGGAGGTCTACCGCAGGCTCGAGCCGACGCTCGCCGCTGTCGCGGGCGCCGGTGCCTACCTGGGCGAGGACGTCGGCCGGCCCTCGCTGTTC
>PVNI01000045.1 GCA_003001795.1 Actinomadura viridilutea
GCGAATCGCCCGGAGCCTGCACGTCGCTGTCCGGCCCGAACACCAGCACCAGCGTCAGCCGCCGCCGCGCCGGCTCGTACGACCACACCTGCCCGGAGTGCTGCCGCCCGATCGGCGACCTGCGATAACACATGAACATGCCGTTTGACCTGCGAAAACGCGGTCCCCCAGCGTCCCGGCGTGTCCCCCGCTGGCCCGGGGCATTGTGCCCCGGATGTGCCCAGCGGGACGCGCAGGGACGCACACATGCCCGCGCGCCACCAGCACACGTCGAGATCGCGCGCACCGCCGGGACCACTGACGGACGTGCGAGAACCCGCGACCGCCCCCCGTGAGATCATCGAAGCGGCGCGGCCCGGCCCGATGGGGGGGTACTGGTCCAGGCGAGTGACCGGGCCCGGCCGCGCCAACTCCCGCGACCGGCGGACACGGCCACCGCCCGTCGTAGACGATGGCCCGCGTGAGCCTCGACACGCACGACCACCCCGACTGGACGCGCGTAGCCGGCCACTGGCTGCGAGCGGACGGGAAGTGAACTAGCACCGCCGCGCAGGCCCACCCCCGGCTACCTTCAACACTGCCCGCACCTACGGGAGGTGACGTCCACGTGCCTGACACCCTCGTCTCGGCGGTGCCCCGGCACCTGTTCATCCCGGACATCGCCATGGTCGGCGCGGTCGTCGACGACCCGGACTCCTGGATCGACCGGACCGCCGATCCCGACCGATGGTGGCAGGCCGTCAACGACGACCGGGCGATCGTCACCCAGCTCAACGACGGCGCGGTCGACCTGGCCGACAAGACCGGCGCCGACCCGGCCGCCCTGCCCACCTGCTCCTGCTCGGCGCCCAGCCTCGTCGAGCGCATGCTGGGACTGCTGGACGTGGAGCGCGGGCACAAGGTGCTGGAAGTCGGCACCGGCACCGGGTGGACCGCCGGGCTGCTGGCCGCCCTCGGCGCCGACGTCGTCACCGTCGAGATCGACGCCGCCCTGGCCGCCCAGGCACGCGCCGACCTCACCTCCGCCGGACTGTCGCCGACCGTGGTCGTCGCCGACGGCGCCCACGGGTACACGCCCGCCGCCCCCTACGACCGGGTGCACGTCACCTGCGGCGTGGCCACGGTGCCGTACGCGTGGGTGGAGCAGACCCGCCCCGGCGGAGTCATCGTCGCGCCGTGGACGCCCGGCTGGACGACCGGACACATGGTCCGGCTCACCGTCACCGCCGACCAGACCGCGTCCGGCCCGATCCTCGGCCGGTGCGCCTTCATGCTCATGCGCGACCAGCGCCCACCGATGACGCCGCTCACCGGAGAGCCGCGCGAAACGCGGACCTGTCTTGACCCGCGCGAGCTCGCGGCGGCGGGCGACGGCCTGGCCGTGGCGATCGCCGGACTGGTGCCGGGCGTATCCGGCGGCGGGTTCACCAACGCCGACGGCACCTACCGGCTGGGCGCACGCCAAGGCGACTCCCACGCACTCGTCGTCGCCTCCCCCGGCCGCCCGGGGGCGGAGGTCGCCCAGAGCGGACCGCGCAACCTGTGGGACGAGATCGCAACGGCCTACCACCGGTGGGTGGCGTGGGGACGCCCGGGCAAATCTCGCTTCGGCCTGTCGGTGACCCCGCACGGCACGCACGTCTGGCTCGACCGTCCCGTCCACGAGCTGTAGGTGGGCAAGCACAGCAAGAAGGTCACCTGCTCAATGTGCAACGGCACAGGCAAGCAGGTGATCAACAACGACAACCGGCAAGAAGAACGCCCCTGCCCCGGCTGCAACGGAACCGGCCAGGTCTGAGACCCGGCCTGCATAACCCGGCTCGTTTTGCCCCGGGCCGGCGGCGCGACTACTGAGATCAACAACGCGGCCCAAGCCAGGCCCCGACCAAACGCGCACCCCGGAAGACATAGCGCAATTTAAAGGCCCCGCATCTAACCTGAGAGTGTCGAAAACCCAGGAAGGTGCAGGGGACTATGTACGACGCTAGCAGAGTCGACCTCGGCGATCGGGTGCGTATGCACGGAACGCATCCCAAGATCATTCCAGGCGCGATCCCAGGGATACGGAACGTATCCCTCTTATTGTCAGACGAGGACCCGAGGGATTCGTAACGCATACCTTCTCGATGAGACGACCCCCTAAGGGATGCGTTCCGTCTCTCCAAGATCATCCAGCGGGGATCTCAAGGAGACGGAACGCATCCCTTTACTGCCGAGCTTCAAAAAAAGACTGCGCTTCGTGCCTGTTGCGCTACCACGTAGCGTCGTAATGTCTGCGTTATCCGTCACACCCGGGGAGTTCGGAGAGATGGTCAACGCAAACCTAACCCCGCACGCCGCTTGGCCGCTGGCCGTGGCTGCGAGCAGCGACCATCGCCGAACTCCCGGGAGGCCAGCTCATAAGTGCCACGGTCGGGGAGGAGCAGGCCGTGGTTCCGGGGGAGGCGGCGGCCTCAGGCACCCACCAGCCGCGAGTGCCTGAGGCCGCCCACCGGGCCCCCGGTGGGCGGGACCGCTCGGCAACAGCGGAGCGAACGTAGCCGGGCGCGCTTCCACGAAGACCGCGAACAAGATTCGACCCCGGGCCGCTGGGCGAACAGCGGTTGATCCCGGGGCCTTGCCGGACGCTGGAGGTCCGACTCATGAAGCAGTATGACCGATCATGCGCGCCCGCCGCGCACCCCGCCCCTGTGAAGGCGACCACGCCACTCGGGCAGCACCCCACCGGGCACGCCCGGCAGACCGCGGCGGTGTCGTCGTGACCGCGGCGACGGCGCCCGCGGGACAATCCCGGTCGGACACGGCCGCCGTCGAGGCGCGTCTGCGGGCACGCTACCCCGGGGTCCAGCTGTGGTGGGGCCCCCTCAACGGGTCGTGGATGGCGGCGGTGCTCCCGCCGACCGGCCGCCAGGGCGGGGACAGGCTGCTCGAAGCCGCCACCCCCGACGGGCTGGACCAGCAGCTGCAGACGGCCGGGCTGCGGCCCGCCGCCCCGCAGCAGACCCCACCCGCAACACCGACACCGCCACCGACGCTCGCGGCGGCGCCTGCCCCTCCCCCGGGGCGCGGCCGTCACGCAAGGCCCCAGCCGCCGTTGCGGCGCCGCGTGGCCGGCGCCTTCATCCAGTTCGGCGACGCCGAGCAGTGAGCCAGGGGGTGGCGATGAGAGAAGTCCCCGAGGCATCGCCGCCCCCTCCCAACCGCCGCCCCCTGGGAGTCCAGCCCGCCCGGGCCAGGGTGCGGCACGGCGGCGGCCCGGTGTTCCCCCCGTTTCACCGCGCCGCCGTCTCAGACCACCGCGCCCCGGGCCAAGGATGGCCCGACCCCGCGGGGCGCGGTGCCAGACGGAGGGGGCGACCGGTGACGCGGACGGTCGCCCCCGGCGGTCTGGGACACGGCTTCGACAAGTGAACGGCACGGCATACACGACTGGTGGACGATGGCCCGCATGACGTTCGAGATGCGTGAACATCCCGGCTGGACGCTCGTCAACGGCCACTGGCTGCGCGGGGTAAGCGACGCCGACCAGCCCCCCTACGCCCTCCCGGTCAACGGGCCAGCCCCGCACACCTTTCACCTGCCGAACCCGCTGCCGTCCACCGTCCCCCCCGCCCTGCACTGGGCGCTGCTCAGCATCGCCCCGGTGCGCAGGCACCGGAACCCGAGCTTGTGGGACGCGATCGCGACAGCCATCATCCGCCAGGTCGTCCGGGCGGACCAGGCTCGAATCCAGCACGCGCGTTTCCGGCAGGCGCACGGCCCCCGGGTCGACACCCCGTACGGCCCCGTGCACGCCCTGCCCACCCCCCAAACCGTCCTCAAGCTCACGGGGGACGACTTCGCCGCGCTCGGCCTGGCGTTCAAAGCCAGCGCGCTGCAGGCCGCCGCCGGGGCGTACTTGGAGTACGGCGCCAAGTGGGCGGAACTGCCCCCCGCCGACCTGGTCGCCGAGCTGCAAACGGTGCCGCGGATCGGGCCGTGGACGGCCGGCGCGGCCGTCGCCGACTACACCCACGACTGGTCGCTCTACCCCTACACCGACCTCGCCGTCCGCAAATGGGCCCAGGCCGCGACCCCCGGCATTGAATGGCCGGACGACGAGAAGTCGTTCGGCGAGTGGTGGCGCACCATCACCGACGACCACCTTGGCGCCCTGACCGTCCTCACGCTCGCCTGGGGAGCCCACCAGGCTTCGCAGTCCTAACCCTCGTCCCCAAACGACAAGGCCGCGACGCCCGGCCCAGCCGCCTGCTGCGCGTTTGCCGGATGGCGTCGACGGCTGCCGCCGCCCCACCTATCACCCGGATTTCAACGGTCTGACCGGTGATCTTGCGGCAGGGTGGCGTCATCGTGACGTCACAGCCTGGAGGGGCCAGTGGGGTATGTGCGGCTGCTGCGACAGCGGCGAATCCTGCTGCTGTGGGGTGCGCAGACCCTCAGCGTCCTGGGCGACCGCATGTACGCGCTCGCTGTGATCTGGCTGGTGTGGGACGCCACCAGATCCGCAGCGCTGACCGGCGTGGTCGCGGTCGCCGAGTCGCTGCCCTACATCCTGGTCGGCACCGCCGGCCGCCGTCTTGCCGCACGGTTCGCCGCTCTCGGCCGCCTGGCCGTCCTCGACGTCGCACGGATGCTCACCGTTGCCGCGCTGCCGATCGTGTGGGCGTGGTCCGGGCCGAGCGTGCCGATGTTGCTGGTCGTCGCCGCTGTTCTCGGGCTGCTCGGCGCGTTGTTCGACCCGAACCTCGGCGTGCTGGTGCCGGACCTGGTGCGGCCCGACCAGGTCCAGGCCGTCACCGGGTTGATGGACCTGATGGGCCGGATCGCGCGGATCGCCGGGCCGGGCACGGCCGGGCTGCTGCTGGCCGTGATCTCCGACGTACAGCTCTACCTTGTCGACGCCGCCACCTTCGGGATCTCCGCAGCAGCGTTGGCCCTTCTGGCGCGGCGGGTCCGCCCCACGGAGGGGTCGGCGGTGACGGCGCCGACCCCGAGCGTGCGGCCTCGCGCGCGGGAACTGCTGCGCGCGTACCCGGTGACCGGGTGCATGGTCGCCCTGCACGCCGCCGGGCAGCTGCTGCTGGGCGTGTCGCTTGTGCTCCCGGCGTTGCTGGCCGCCCGGGGAGGAGGCGGCGCGCAAATGTACGCGGCGGCGATGACCGCCACCGGGATCGGCGCCGTCGCCGCCAACGCTGTTGCCGGGAACGCACGCTGGGCCACCGTGATCCCCGGCGCGTACTGCGCGGCCTGGGCCGCGAGCGGGGTGGTGACGGCTGCGACAGGCGCGGCCATGGCGGCTTGGCAGATCGTCGTGCTGTCGGCGGCCGCCGGGGCGGTGGGCCCGTTCACCGCGGTCGCCCTGCGCACCCACCTCAGCGGCTTCGAGCGCGGCGAGCGTGCCGCGTGGATGATGTTCGACCAGACGGCGCTGCGCACGGCGGGCACTGCGGGAACCCTGGTGCTGCCGATGCTGGCCGCGCCCGCCCCGGCCGCCGCCTACGTCGCCGCCGGGGCGGGGACTGTGGCGGTGGCCGCGGCGGCGTGGGCGGCGGCCGCTGTTCTTGGGCGCGGGCGTGCGGCTCGACGGCGGGAGCCTGAGCTGTCGCGCGCCCGGCTTTGAGCCTCACAGCAGGGGCCGGGCCCTCCCCTGGAGGCGGTCGCGGGGAGGGTCCGGCAGGGTTGCGGGGCGGCTGGTTCTAGTTGTTCTGTCCTGACAGGTTGGTGACGCGGCTGGCGGGTGGGAGGCCGCCGAGTGCGGTGTGGCCGCGGTGATGGTTGTAGATGTGCAGCCAGGGG
>PVNI01000046.1 GCA_003001795.1 Actinomadura viridilutea
TTCGCCGAGGTGCTGGGGCTAGAGCGGGTCGGGGTCGACGACGGGTTCTTCGATCTGGGCGGGGACTCGATCATCGCGATCCAACTGGTGGCGCGGGCCCGGCGGGCCGGGCTGGTGATCTCCCCGCGCGAGGTCTTCCAGCACCAGACCGTCGAACGCCTCGCGGCCATCGCCCGACCGGTCACCGACGACGACACGGTCGAGAACGAACCGCCCGGCTCCGGGGTCGGTCCCGTGCCCGTCACGCCGATCATGGCGTGGCTGCGGGAGCGGGTCGGCGGCGACGCCGCCCTGATCAGCGGGTTCCACCAGTCCGTGCTGCTGCGCACCCCCGCCGGCCTCGGCCTGGACCGGCTGACGGCCGCATGGCAGACGGTGGTCGACCACCACGACATGCTCCGGCTCCGCCTCGACGTCGACCTGGACAAGGACGAGGACAAGGACAGGGACGAGGACAGGGACGGGGACGGAAACGGACAAGGGGAATGGCGGCCCGTCGTGCGGCCGGTGGGCGACGTGCGGGCCGACGACCAGGTCGTCCGGGTGGACGCGGCGGGGCTGGACGCCGACAAACTCGGCGCCGTCATCACCGAGCAGGCCCTGGCGGCGCGCGACCGGCTCGACCCGCGGACCGGGGCGGTCGCGCAGCTGGTGTGGTTCGACGCGGGCCCGGCGCAGGGACGGCTGCTGGTGATGCTGCACCACCTGGTCGTGGACGGGGTGTCGTGGCGCGTCCTGCTGCCGGACCTGGTGACCGCGTGGGCGGGCGGCGCGCTGGAGCCCGTCGGGACGTCGTTCCGGCGCTGGGCGCAGCGGCTCACCGCCACCGCGTCCGACCCGGCACGCGCCGAGGAGCTGGACACGTGGCTCGACATCGTGGAGGGCCCCGAGCAGCGCATCGCCGACCGCGCCCTCGACCCGCGCGTGGACATCGCGGCACGGGCCAGGTCGCTGTCGCTGCGCCTGCCCGCCGACGTGACGGGGCCGCTGCTCACCGACGTGCCCGCCGCCTTCCACGCCCGCGTCGACGACGTGCTGCTCACCGGGCTCGCCCTGGCCGTCGCCCAGCACCGGAAGCGGCGGGGCGGCCGCGGCACCAGCGTCCTGATCGACGTCGAAGGGCACGGCCGCGACGACGCTCTCCCCGGTGTGGACGTCACCCGGACGGTCGGCTGGTTCACCTCGATCCACCCCGTCCGCCTGGACCCGGGGCTCGTCGACCCGGCCGAGATCCGCGCGGGCGGCCCGGCCCTCGGCGCCGCGCTGAAGAAGGTCAAGGAGCAGCTCCGCGAGATCCCCGGCAACGGCATCGGCTACGGCCTGCTGCGGTACCTCGACCCGGCGGCCGCCGAGGAGCTGGCCGAACCGCCGTCCGCGCAGGTCGCGTTCAACTACCTCGGCCGCGTCGCCCCCGGCGACGAAGGCGCCGACTGGAGCCTGGCGCCCGAGGAGACGCCGCCCGGCGAGGACCCGCGCATGCCGATGGCGCACGTCCTGGAGGTCAACGCGGTCACCCGGGACCTGCCCGGCGGCCCCGAGCTGTCCGCCACGTGGACGTGGCCGGACCGGCTGCTCGCCGAGGACGAGGTGCGCGAGCTGGCCGAGGCGTGGTTCACCGCGCTGCGCGGCCTGGCCGCGCACGTCGCCGGCGGGTCGGCCGGCGGCTTCACCCCCTCCGACCTGCTGGTGGACCTCGACCAGGGAGAGATCGACAAGCTCCAGGAGGCATGGAGGAGGCGGCGGTGACCCGGTCCGACCTGGAGGACATCCTGCCCCTGGCGCCGCTGCAGCAGGGGTTCTTCTTCCACGCGCTGCACGACGCCGAGGCGTCGCCGGGCACGGGCGGAACGGACGTCTACACCGCCCAGCTCGTCCTCACCCTGGAAGGGCCGCTCGACGCCGGCGCGCTGCGGGCCGCCGCCGGCACGCTGCTGCGCCGCCACCCCAACCTCCGCGCCGCGTTCTGGCACGAAGGGCTGAGCCGCCCCGTCCAGGTGATCCCGCGCCGCGTCGAGACGCCGTGGGAGGAGATCGACCTCGGCGGCGCCGCCGACCCGGACGCCGAGGCCGCGGCCGTCGCCCGGCGCGAACGCGGCCGCCCGTTCGACCTGACCGACCCGCCGCTGCTGCGGTTCGTCCTGCTCCGGCTCGGACCGCTGCGGCACAGGCTCGTCCTCACCAACCACCACATCCTGCTGGACGGCTGGTCCACGCCGCTGCTGGCCACCGAGCTGTTCGCGCTGTACGCGACGGGCGGCGACGACACCGGGCTGCCGCGGCCCGCCCCCTACAAGACCTATCTCGCCTGGCTCGCCCGGCAGGACCGCGACGCCGCGGCGCGCGCCTGGCGAGACGCCCTGGCGGGCGTCGACGGCCCGACCCTGGTGGCGCCCGAGGCGGCCGGACGGCCCGCGACGCCGCCGCGCCGCGCCGAGATCGAACTGGACGAACGGCTGACCCGGAGGCTGACCAGGCTGGCGCGCCGGCACGGCGTCACGCTCGGCACCGCCCTCCAGGGCGCCTGGGGCCTGCTCGTCGCCCACCTCACCGGGCGCGACGACGTGGTGTTCGGCGCGGCCGTCTCGGGACGCCCCGCCGACCTCCCGGACGTCGAGTCGATGATCGGGCTGTTCGTCAACACGGTGCCGGTGCGGGTGCGGGCCCGGCCGGCGGACTCCTTCGCGGCCGTCCTCGAACGCATCCAGGACCAGCAGGTCGAACTGCTGCCCCACCAGCATCTCGGTCTCACCGATATCCAGCGGGCGGCCGGGGACGGCGCGGTCTTCGACACCGTGACGGTCCTGGAGAACTACCCGTACGACCCGTCGTCCACCGGAGAGTCGGTCAACGGCGTGCGGGTGACCCAGGTCGACTCCTACGACGCGACGCACTACCCGCTGTCGCTCGCCGCCGTGCCCGGCCCCCGGCTGACCCTGCGCCTGTACTACCGGCCCGACCTGTACCGGCCGGAGGACGCCGACCGGCTGCTCGGCCGCCTGCGGCGGCTCATCGAAGCGTTCGTCGAAGACCCCGGACGGGCCGTCGGGCGGGTCGAACTCCTCGACGGGGACGAGCGCCACCGCGTCCTCACCGTGTGGAACGACACCGCGGGCGCCGTCCCGGACGCCACGATCACCGGGCTGTTCGAGGCGCAGGCCGCCGCGCGTCCCGACGCGCCCGCCGTCATCGACGGGGACACCGTCCTCACCTACGGCGAGCTCGACGCGGCGGCGAACCGGCTCGCCGACGTGCTCGCCGCCCGCGGCGCCGGTCCCGAGCGGATCGTGGCGGTGGCGCTGCCCCGCTCGGCCGACCTGGTCGTGGCGACCCTCGCCGCGGGCAAGACCGGCGCCGCGTTCCTCCCCCTCGACCCCGACTACCCGCCGGAACGCGTCGCCGCCATGCTCGGCGACGCCCGCCCGGTCGTGGCGGTCAGCGCGTCCGCGCACGTCGGCCGGCTCCCCGAGGCGGACTGGCTGCTGCTCGACGCCCCCGCGACCGCCGCGGAGATCGACGCTCAGGACCCGGACGGGCCGCGCGACCGGCCGGCGCCGCACCCCGCCCACCCGGCGTACGTGATCTACACGTCCGGGTCGACCGGCCGCCCCAAGGGCGTGGTCGTCACCCACGCGGGCGTCGCGAGCCTGGCCCGCTCGCAGGTCGAACAGATGGCGATCGGACCGGACGCCCGCGTGCTGCAGCTCGCCTCGCCCGGCTTCGACGCCTCGGTGTTCGAACGGCTGGCCGCCGTCGCCGCCGGCGCCGCCATGGTGGTCGCCCCCGCGGACGTGTACGGCGGCGAGCGGCTGCGCGACCTGATGCGCGAGCACTCGGTCACCCACGCGGTCATCACCCCGTCGGCCCTGGCGACCGTGCCGCCCGACGGGCTCGACGGGCTGCGGACGCTCCTGGTCGCCGGCGAGGCGTGCCCGCCCGGACTGGTCGACCGCTGGGCGCCCGGCCGCCGGATGATCAACGCGTACGGCCCCACCGAGACGACCGTGTGCGCCACGATGAGCGGGCCGCTGCCGGACGGAGCGGTCCCGCCGATCGGCGCTCCCATCCGCAACGCCCGCGTCTACGTGCTGGACGACGCGCTCCGGCCGGTGCCGCCCGGCGTCCCCGGGGAACTGTACGTCGCGGGCCCCATCCTCGCCCGCGGCTACCTCGACCGGCCCGACCTGACCGCCGAGCGTTTCGTCGCCTGCCCCTACGGCCCGCCGGGCGAGCGGATGTACCGCACGGGCGACCTCGTCCGGTGGCGTTCCGCGCCCGCCGGCCCGGGCGGCCCCGGCGGGGTCTTGGAATACCTGGGCCGGGTCGACCAGCAAGTGAAGATCCGCGGGGTGCGCGTCGAACTCGGCGAGGTCGAAGCCGTGCTGGCCCGGCACGAGGCGGTGGCGCAGGCCGCGGCCGCGGTGCGGGACGGGCGCCTGGTCGGCTACGTCGTCCCCGAGCCCGGCGCCGAGGCGGACGAGGCGGAGCTGCGCCGCTTCGCGGCCCGCTGGCTGCCGGGCCACGCCGTGCCCGCCGCGGTGACGGTGCTGGACGAACTGCCGCGCACCCCGAACGGCAAGCTGGACCGGGCCGCCCTGCCCGCGCCGGAGGCGAAGGCCGCGACCGGCCGCGCCCCCCGCACTCCGCGCGAGGAGATCCTCTGCGACCTGTACGCCGAGGTCCTGGACCTGGAACGGGTCGGCCCGGACGACGACTTCTTCGCGCTCGGCGGCGACTCGCTGACCGCGGTCCGCCTCGCCGGCAAGGTCCGCTCCGCGCTCGGCGTCGAACTGCCGCTGCGCACCCTGTTCGAAGCGCCGACGGCGGCCGCGCTCGCCGCACGTCTCGACGAGGCCGAGGGACGGGCCCGGCCCCCGCTGGTCCGGAGGGAACGGCCCGACCTGATCCCGCTGTCGTACGCGCAGCAGCGGCTGTGGTTCCTCAACCGGTTCGGCGCGACGGACGTCTACACCATCCCGGTGGCGCTGCGGCTCACCGGCCCCCTCGACCGCGACGCGCTGCGCGCCGCGCTCGGCGACGTGGTGGCCCGGCACGAGTCGCTGCGCACGATCTTCCCGGACGCCTCCGGAACCCCGCGTCAGCACATCCTCGACCCGGTGACCGCGCGCCCCCGCCTGCCCGTCGTGGAGACGGACGAGGCCGGGCTCGCGGCCGCACTCGCCGACGCGGCACGGCAGGGCTTCGACCTCTCGATCGAGCCGCCCCTGCGGGCCCGGCTGTTCGTCCTGGACGAGAACACGCACGTCCTGCTGCTGGTGCTCCATCACATCGCGGGCGACGGGTGGTCGATGGCTCCGTTGGCGCGTGATGTGATCGCGGCGTATGCGGCGCGGGTGGAGGGTCGTGCGCCGGGGTGGGCGCCGTTGCC
>PVNI01000047.1:0-3372 GCA_003001795.1 Actinomadura viridilutea
AAACCTGTTGTCAACAACGGGTTCCCGTTTGCTCCCCGAGAACCACACAGGGACGCGAACACCAACAGCAGTCAGATTGCGTGTGTCAAGCCACTCGGCCTATTAGTACCGGTCCACTCCACCAGTCACCTGGCTTCCATGCCCGGCCTATCAACCCAGTCATCTCCTGGAGGCCTTACCCCCACACCCGAAAGCGCAGGGAGGGAGAACTCATCTCGGGGAAGGCTTCCCGCTTAGATGCTTTCAGCGGTTATCCCGACCGAACGTAGCCAACCAGCCATGCCCCTGGCGGGACAACTGGCACACCAGAGGTTCGTCCGTCCCGGTCCTCTCGTACTAGGGACAGACCCCCATCAATTCTCCAACGCGCACAGCGGATAGGGACCGAACTGTCTCACGACGTTCTAAACCCAGCTCGCGTGCCGCTTTAATGGGCGAACAGCCCAACCCTTGGGACCTACTCCAGCCCCAGGATGCGACGAGCCGACATCGAGGTGCCAAACCATCCCGTCGATATGGACTCTTGGGGAAGATCAGCCTGTTATCCCCGGGGTACCTTTTAGCCGTTGAGCGACACCGCTTCCACACGCCGATGCCGGATCACTAGGCCCTGCTTTCGCACCTGCTCGACCCGTCAGTCTCACAGTCAAGCTCCCTTGTGCCCTTGCACTCACCACCTGATTACCAACCAGGCCGAGGGAACCTTTGGGCGCCTCCGTTACCCTTTAGGAGGCAACCGCCCCAGTTAAACTACCCACCAGGCACTGTCCCCCACCCGGATCCACGGGCGCGGGTTAGACGCTCAATGCGACCAGAGTGGTATTTCACCAACGACTCCACGAATACTGGCGTACCCGCTTCACAGTCTCCCACCTATCCTACACAAGACACACCAAACGCCAATGCCAAGCTGTAGTAAAGGTCCCGGGGTCTTTCCGTCCTGCTGCGCGAAACGAGCATCTTTACTCGTACTGCAATTTCACCGGGCCTGCGGTTGAGACAGCGGGGAAGTCGTTACGCCATTCGTGCAGGTCGGAACTTACCCGACAAGGAATTTCGCTACCTTAGGATGGTTATAGTTACCACCGCCGTTTACCGGCGCTTAGATTCTCAGCTTCGACCCCAAAAGGTCTAACCGGTCCTCTTAACGTTCCGGCACCGGGCAGGCGTCAGTCCGTATACAGCGTCTTACGACTTCGCACGGACCTGTGTTTTTAGTAAACAGTCGCTTCCCCCTGGCCACTGCGACCGCACCCAGCTCCCACCGCAAAGGGCGATCACCAGACGCGGCCCCCCTTCTCCCAAAGTTACGGGGGCAATTTGCCGAGTTCCTTAACCACAGTTCACCCGAACGCCTCGGTATACTCTACCCGACCACCTGAGTCGGTTTAGGGTACGGGCCGCCGGCACACTCGCTAGAGGCTTTTCTCGGCAGCATGGGATCACTCACTTCACCTAAAACGGCTCGGCATCACCCCTCACCCTTAACAGGGGGCGGATTTGCCTACCCCCCGGGCTACAGGCTTACCCCAGGACAACCACCGCCTGGGCTGAGCTACCCTCCTGCGTCACCCCATCGCTCACCTACTACCGTCTCGGGCCCCACGCAACCCACACAAGGAAACCCGAAGGCTCCCCAGGCGGGTCGGATGGTTAGCATCAACGGCCTCAGCGCTGGCGCGTACCAGCGGGTACGGGAATATCAACCCGTTGCCCATCGACTACGCCTCACGGCCTCGCCTTAGGTCCCGACTTACCCTGGGCGGATCAGCCTGCCCCAGGAACCCTTAGTCATCCGGCGCACACGTTTCCCACGTGTGAATCGCTACTCATGCCTGCATTCTCACTCCCATAGCCTCCACCGTTGGATCACTCCACGGCTTCACCGGCCACAGGACGCTCCCCTACCCATCACACCCACACGGGCGCAATGCCACGGCTTCGGCGGTGTGCTTGAGCCCCGCTACATTGTCGGCGCGGAATCACTTGACCAGTGAGCTATTACGCACTCTTTCAAGGATGGCTGCTTCTAAGCCAACCTCCTGGTTGTCACGGCAACTCCACATCCTTTCCCACTTAGCACACGCTTCGGGGCCTTAGCCGATGATCTGGGCTGTTTCCCTCTCGACTACGAAGCTTATCCCCCGCAGTCTCACTGCCGCGCTCTCACTTACCGGCATTCGGAGTTTGGCTGACGTCAGTAACCTTGTCGGGCCCATCAGCCACCCAGTAGCTCTACCTCCGGCAAGAAACACGCGACGCTGCACCGAAATGCATTTCGGGGAGAACCAGCTATCACGGAGTTTGATTGGCCTTTCACCCCTAGCCACAGGTCATCCCCCAGGTTTTCAACCCTGGTGGGTTCGGGCCTCCACACCGTCTTACCGGCGCTTCACCCTGCCCATGGCTAGATCACCCCGCTTCGGGTCTACAGCATGCGACTATGACGCCCTCTTCAGACTCGCTTTCGCTACGGCTACCCGACACCGGTTAACCTCGCCACACACCGTAACTCGCAGGCTCATTCTTCAAAAGGCACGCCATCACCGGTCTCCCCTCCTCCGAAGAAGAAGGTCCAGGCTCTGACGGCTTGTAGGCACACGGTTTCAGGTACTCTTTCACAACCCCTCACCGGGGCACTTTTCACCTTTCCCTCACGGTACTGGTCCACTATCGGTCACCAGGAAGTATTCAGCCTTACCACGTGGTCGTGGCAGATTCACACGGAATTCCACGGGCTCCGTGCTACTCGGGAACACACCCAAGAGGCCCCGCAATTTCACCTACCGGACTCTCACCGTCTACGGTCGGCCATCCCAAGCCGTTCGGCTATCACGAGACTTTATAACTCTTCGACCCATCGGCAGCTAGGTCAGGGTGGTCCCACAACCCCGCACACGCAACACCTGCCGGCTATCCACACGTGCACGGTTTAGGCTCCTCCGCTTTCGCTCACCACTACTCACGGAATCACTATTGTTTTCTCTTCCTGCGGGTACTGAGATGTTTCACTTCCCCGCGTTCCCACCAACCGCCCTATACATTCAGACGGCGGCGACACCCCATGACGGGTGCCAGGTTCCCCCATTCGGAAATCCCCGGATCACAGCCTGGTTGCCGACTCCCCGAGGCTTATCGCAGGCTCCCACGTCCTTCATCGGCTCCTGGTGCCAAGGCATCCACCGTGCGCCCTTAAACACTTGAACACACGAGGCGAACTGCTGCAATTCAACAGACAACCCACAAAAGGTCGTCCATCAGAGATGCTCGCGTCCACTGTGCAGTTCTCAAGAAACAACCGGGACAACCAGACACCCAACCCAACACCAGGCCGGGCCACCTGACCCCGCAGTCCAGAGGCCCCGGACCACA
>PVNI01000048.1 GCA_003001795.1 Actinomadura viridilutea
GGGAACACGCTCAGCCACACCGACCTGCGGGCCGACAACATCCTGATCACCGCCGGCGGCGTCAAGGTCGTGGACTGGGCGTACGCGGTGGCCAGTACCCCATGGACCGACCTGCTGCTGATGCTGCCATCCGTGGCCGCCTCCAGTCGCATCGACCCCGAACCGATCTGGCACGCCTTCCCCCGCTCCCGCAACGTGCCCGATGATCAGGCCAACGCGGTGCTCGCCGCCCTCGCCGGCGACTTCCTCACCCAGTCCCTCCGCACCGCCCCGCCCAACATCCCGGGACTGAGGCAGCACCAACGGGCCAAGGGCGAAGCCGCACTCCGCTGGCTCCGCACCAGACTCGCAACCACTCATCTGTGAGGGCGCCGCTCAACAGGGGGCGACCATCGCCACCCGCTGCCCAGGACCGGCCAGCAGCGGCGTCACAGCCGCCTGTTCTGGCCGCGCCCGCCCCGCCCGCCAAGATCGCCGGGACGGGGATCGTAGCGGTGACCGCGGACGCGGGGGCGGAGACCGTGTTTCTCGGCTGCGGCCGTGCGGCACGTTTGCGAGCACGGCGGAGATCGGGTGCGGTCATCGTTCACGACGCTGTAGCGTCGAGCCGTGACGCACGACTCCTCGTCCGAACGAACCAAGTGGAAGATCCACGGCGAGCGTGTGGTCGACGAGAATCGCCACATCCGCCTGTCGATCGCCAGCGTTGAACTGCCCAACGGCGTCCAATTCGACCAGTACGTCGTTCGGCTCCCTCGATGCGTTATGACGATCGCGCTGGACGACGCCGGCGAGAACGTGCTGCTGATATGGCGCCACCGGTTCATCATCGACCAATGGGACTGGGAGATCCCCGGCGGATACGTCAACCCCGGCGAGGACCCGGCCGCGGCCGCCGCACGGGAGATGGAAGAGGAAACGGGTTGGCGCCCCCGCAACCTGGAGTTCTTGTTCTCCTTCCAGCCGATGATCGGGTCCGCCGACGCACCCCAGGATCTGTACTTGGCACGGGGCGCCGAACTGGTCGGCGAACCACACATCGACGAAGCCGAAGCGATCCGGTGGGTGCCGCTACAGGAGGCTCAGGAGCTCATCAAGCGCGGCGAAATCGTCGGTGCCGCCACGATCATGGGCGTTCTTCACGTACTCGCAGATCAGGCAACCGATCCTCGGCGTACTCCATGAGTTCCCGCACATCGGGTTCCGCAGCGTACGGGCTCAGCGCGCGGCAAGCGTCGCCGATGTACCGGTACACGCGGGACGAAGTGAGCGCGACTGCCATGTCGATAGCAGTCCGAACGTGGGCACAGGCTTCGTCGACCTTCCCCTGGAGGGCCAGCGCCGTCCCCAGGACAGCGATGTTGAAGGTCTTTCCCCGCCGGTAAGACGGGTCCATGTCCAGCGACCGCAACGCGTACTGTTCTGTCTCTTCTCCTCGGCCGAGTTCGCGGAAGCAGTGCGCGATCTTCGCGGCGAAGTACGCCTCGTCGAAGTAGTCCAGCCATGCCGGCATCTCAGTGTCGGCGGCGCGCTCGTAGCTCTTTTCGGCCCTGGTCAGCGCCAACGCGCACGCTCGGGCCTCTTGCTGGGCGGCGTACCCGTGGGCCTCCATAACCTGACACTCCGTTAACAACACGGGCATTCCCGCCCGCTGTGCAGCGGACTGGGCGGCACGGGCCAGTTCGACGGCCCGCCGCGACTGCGCCACGTACTGGGCCTGCTGGCTCATCGCGGCCAGAATCTCCCCTGCGAGCCCGTAGTCGTCGGCGACCTTGGCCAAAGCCAAGGCTTGGATCAGGTACCGCTGCGCGAGCCCTTGTTTGTCCATGTCGTGATACAGCCACGCGGCCAGCTTGGTCAGGTCGGCAACGGCGGCGAAGAACTGTGGCCGGACTTCCTCTGTGCAACGCCCGTCGCGCAGCAGGGGCGCGACATGCGTGTTCAGGTACTCCACCACGGGACCGCGGACATGGCCGCCGCCGAGCCGGTTGTCCAGGATGCGGAAGGCGTTGGTAACCTGCCTGATCTCCTCGACATCAGCGGTGCCGATGCGTCGGCCCGCAGCCGGCGTGGGCTGCGAATCCCAGGGACCTACGAGCCAGCCGAGCGCGGCCGAAGCGAAGGCAGTTGGATCGAAGTCAGCGTCGACAAGCAGCCGCTGCTGTTCAGCGTCGGCCCTCCACAGCTGGGACGCGACCTGGACGCACGCGCTCCGGGAAGTTGGCAGTTCCAGCCCAATATCGGGCGGAACGACCGGTGCGGACATGCCGATGTCGGCGGCTGTTATACGACGTCCCAGCTCGATGGTGAAAATTTCGGCGATGATCTGCGGAACGGGACGGCGGGGCTGTTCTCCGCGCAACCACCGCGCCACGGAACTGTGGTTGTACCGCAGGTGAGGGGCACCGCGTACCTTCCCCAGCCTGACAACGCGGCTGGCCAGACCCTTGTTGGAGAACCCGGCCTCTTCCATCAACTTCGCCAGCCGACGGTTGGGCTCGATGTTCCTAGACGCCATCGGTGTGCCTCCTGAGGGCTGCTGGTGGCTGCAGTGTGGCATGAGCCACTGCGCACGTCCGAGGCTTGCAATCACTCGCACGCCCCCCAGTTCACGCACCCACCCTGCGCGCACGCCTTTTGACGACCGCTCCCGGTCGGCTTCTCTTTCGTCCGGGAGGCCACTTCGATGACGACGAAGCACCAGCGCGTTCGCGCGCAGTTCCAGCGGGCTGCTGAAGACGCCCGCAGGATCGCTGCTGCGGCCACCGTCACCGGCAGCGTTATGGACGATTCCGTACAGGCATTTCCCGAATGGGACGTTTCGACCAACGCGGACCGGTCTACGATGCACCGTTCTCTTCAGCCGTGCGCTGAACTCGCTCGTGAAGACCAACCCACGGTCTCAGACACGCACCCGCCCCGCGCGCCTAAGCCCTCCTGCCAGCCCACCAGAGTCACCGGCAACGCCAAGATCCGCCGCACCACCGGCAAGCGCAACCGCTCGGCGACGAAACGGTCGGAATGAACATAGCCGGGCACCCCTAAGCCCACGCCCCCCACACACAAGAAATCGACCCCGGGCCGCTGCGCCAACAGCGGGAATCCCCGGGGCCTTGCCGGACGTCGGAGGTCCGACTCATATGCCCCATTATCACCCACCAACGCCGTTCGCCATCGCCCGATCCCTAACCGATCGCGCCCCTGAGACGGTCGTGACGGACTGGACTCGCGGTGCGGCCCTACTGCCCGCTGGCCGCCGCTGGGATGCTGTCCAAGCCCCCGCACCGCTCGGGCGGGCGCTCCTCTCCCACGGACACACCCTCGGCAAGGGCGTGGAAAGCGGCGCCTGGCCGGTGTTCTGCGGCCCGAGCGACGACGACCAGGTGTTGTTCTTCTTCCTCGTGCCGCCCGGTACCGCCAAGGCTTGGAAGGTCAAGGGCATCGTCTGCCTGTGCCAGGAAGACGTAGCGGTCCCGGCGCCCACGTTGGAGGGCCCCTGCACCGACCTGCACCCTGCCGCCGATGTCGCGCGCTCCACCGTGACGGTCCGGCACTGGATCCAGACCCCACACCTCACCCCCAAGGGGAAAGTGGTCCTCGCCGAGCCCCACTTGCTGGCGCAGGGCCTTGAGACCGCCCTCGAACACGCGGGGGCGGTGCGATGACCGGCCACCTCTCCCACGACGGGCCCCCCGATGTGCGGGACCTGCCCCCGTACGCCCGGCTCTACAGCCCGGAGTTCCACGCCGACCCGGAGGCCGCCTGGCAGCGGCTCCGCGAGCGCGGCCGGGTCGCGTGGGTGGAGATCGAGCCTGGCGTTCCCGCGATCCTCGTACTGGACTACTACCTCATCCTGTCCATCTGCCGGAATGCCACCGGTGCCTGGACCAGAAGGACCAGCACGTCGCGCGCTTGGACCGAGGGCTGGATTCGTGCAGGCTCGGAGACCGCGGCGATGATCCGCGAGTGGCCGAACATGCTGTTCGCGGAAGGCTCCGAACACGAGCGCCTGCGCGCTCCCGTGGTGGCGGCCCTGCGCACTGTCGATGTACGCGAGTTGCAGGCGTACGTCGAGCAGTCCGCTTTGGAGCTGATCGGCCGGCTTCTCCCACAAGGCCGGGCCGAGTTGATCAGCGAGTACGCAGTGGTGCTGCCGCTTATCGCCATGAGCTGGTTGTTCGGCTTGGACGAGATAGAGCGGTGGCGGCTCCCGGAACTTATGAAGCGGATCTGGGACGCCGATGGTGCCGACCAGGCGGCCTACGACCTGGCACGCATCATGGACGTCACGGTGCGGCGTCACCAGCAGGGCCTTGCCCATGGCCCGCTCACCACAGCCCTGACCCGGCAACCGGGCAAGCTTACCCACGAGGAGATCGTGGGCACGCTGGTGCTGATGGTCGGCGCGGGCAGCCAGCCCGCAGCCAACCTCATCGCCAACACAGTCGCGGAAATCCTTACCAACACGCAGCTCCACCTCGAAGTGACGTCGCTGGCCCTACCGGCCGACGACGTGGTGCACCACACGCTGTGGGCACGGCCGCCGATCACCCACTACCCGCCCCTGGTCGCCAAGAACAACGTCAGCATCGACCGGGTGTTCATTCCGCGGGGCACCCTGGCCCTGCTCGGCCTAGGCCCCGCCGGCCACCAGATCCACCAAGCCCACCGCAGCCCCTACAACCGCGATTACGCTGCGCTCCACAACAACCGCGGCTACGTCGCGTTCGGTGTCGGCCCGCACCAGTGCCCAGCCAGACTGCACGCACTGGTCATCGCACAGACCGCGGTGACCACCCTGCTGGCCGAGCTGCGGGACCTGCACCTAGCCGACCAACTCCGCTGGCGACCGTCCCCCTTCGCCAGGGCACTCGACCGGCTCGACGTCGAGTTCACCCCCCGCCCGTTCCCCACCCTGCGTCCGGAAGGCACCCACCCCTCATGGCACCCCAGAACCGTTGGACTCTCCCCGTCCAATCCGACCTCGACGGCAGCATCACGGGCGAACTCCTCACGCGGGGGGAGGTGGTTCCGGTTGCCCTTCCGGGGGACGTCCCGGCACGGGCGGTAACCAGCTACCGCGCTATCAAGGCGGTGCTGACTGACGTCACCGTCAGCAAGAACCCGGACAACTGGCGCCTGTGGGTAGGCGGGCACATCCCCGACGACTGGCCGCTGATCTCCTGGGTGGCCCCTCGGAACATGTTCACCGCCGACGCCGGCGATCACTGGCGGCTACGCCGCCCGGTCCAGGACGCGTTCCACCCGAAGCGGGTCGATGCGATGCGGCCCCGCATCACCCGCATCGTCAACGAACTGCTCGACC
>PVNI01000049.1 GCA_003001795.1 Actinomadura viridilutea
CGACCTGGTCATCGTCCTGGCCGACCACACGGCCTACGACCCCGAAACCCTCGCCCGCCACTCCCGACTGCTGTTCGACACCCGCGGCCGCACCCACGGCCTCCGCTACGACACGGTCGAACTGTTGTAAGAACTCGTCCCATTTGACGAGTCGGCGCCGGCAGATGGAAGCGCAGGCGATGGCAGTGAAGGCCAGGAAGTGATCAGCCTTGCGTTCGTAGCGGCGGGCGGCATCCGCTCGGCCACGCGACGGTGCGTGTGATGGCCCACCGGCGGCGCCCCCAGCCGTGCCAAGGACTCGATGCCTTGACGGGCCAGGCGTCGGGTAGTGCCACGAACGCGCAGCTACCAGCGCAGGTGGTCGTAGTCGGAGTCTGCCGCCGTAGAGCTTGACCGGGCCTCTCTCTGCGGTCGACAGGATCCTCACCGCGACCAGTCCGGCTCGCCGCACGAGCCGGCTCGTCCAGGATCAGCCGGTGCAGCTTTGGCCACACCCGCGCCTTGGTCCACTCGGTGAAATGGCGGTGTGCCGTCGGCCCGGACGGGCCGCGCTCCAGGACGCCGACCTGGTCATCGTGCTGGCCGACCGCCCGGCTTACGCTTCCGAAAACTTCGCCCGGCGCTCCCGGCTGGTGTTCGACCCCGGTCTGCGCGGTGAGACGGTCGAACTTTTGTCAGCCTGCACGCCCTCTGGGGTTTGCGGGCACCTCAAGAAGCCGTGGAGGCCGCGGATTCGAGGCGCTTAAGGGCGGAGAGGGTGGGCGGGATGCCGTCGCGGGCGGTGGGGTATGAAGGCGCCCACCCGAGGTCCCGGCGCGCCTTGGTGTTATTCACCCGATACGAACTCGTCAGCGACGTCACCGCTGGGGCGCCCGCCACCAGCCGGGCGAGGAACGCCGGGACCGGACGCACCGCGACGCCGCCGACGGCGTCGGCCAGCAGGTCGACGAACTCTCTCAGCCGCAGCGGCTCGTCGTCCACGATGTTGTAAGTCGCTCCTGCAGGGGCCCGCGTCAACGCGAGCACGTACGCTTCGGCCAGGTCGTCGACATGCACGCAACTCCAGTAGTTGCGCCCTCTGCCGATGCAGCGGAGCCTGTCCCTGCGGGCGTCGTCATAAAAGAGGGTCGTGAAGTTGCCGCCCGGCCCATAGACGAACCCGGGCGAGAGGACCACCACGTCGAGCCCTGCCTCGTGCCTGTCCCGAAGCCGGGCGATCTCGTTCGCGTCGCCCTCCCCCAGGGGGGACGGGGTCAGGGGCGTCGACTCGTCGATCCAGTCGTCGCCGTGGTCCCCGTAGACGAAGCATCCCCCGGTGTACAGCAGGCGCTTGCCGGCGCTCATGCAACGGCGGGCGAGAGCATCGGTCATCACATGGTTCGCCTGGTGCAACAGCCGGATCTTGCCGGGGCCCAGGCGTCCGGTCACGCGGAGCTGGGCGGCGTGGACGACGGCGTCGACCTCGTCGACCAGCGGCAGGTACGTGGCCGGGTCCCGCATGTCGCCGGCGGCCACCCGGGCGCCCTGCCCGGCCAAGGCGCGCGCCTTGGCCGGGGACCGGACCCACGCGACGACGCGGTGTCCGGCCGCGAGGAGCGCCCGGGCGACCGCGCCGCCGACGAAACCGGTGGCGCCGGTCACCAGGACGGTGGACATGTTCCTCTCCCTTCGCTGGTCACCGGCGCGCCCCGGTCAGCGTGCCGGAACGGCCTCCTCGGAACTGCGGGACGGCTGGGAGGCCTCCGCCGCTTCGCGGATGCCGAAGCGCGCGTGCACGCGGCGCAGGACGCCCGGCGCCCACCAGTTGGCCCTGCCGGTGAGCTTCATGAACGCCGGCAGCAGGGCGCCCCGGACGAGCGTGGCGTCCACGAGCACCGCGAGCGGCAGGCCGAGGCCGAGCGCCTTGGTGTAGCTCAGGCCCGACGTGATCCAGGCCAGGAACACCAGGGAGATGCACACCGCCGCGTACGTGACCACCCGGCCGGTGCGCTCCAGCCCCGTCGCGACCGCGGACGTGTTGTCGCCGAGGCGGTCGTACTCCTCCCGGAACCGGGACAGCATGAACACCTGGTAGTCCATGGAAAGCCCGAACGCCAGCGCGAACAGCATGATCGGGACGGTCCAGGTGATCGCGCCGGTGACGATGAAGTCGCCGAACAGGCCCTGCAGGTTGCCCTCCTGGAACACGAACACCAGGGCCCCGAAGGTGGCGCTGAGGCTCAGTATGGTCAGCACCATGGCGATCACCGGCAGCAGCACGCTCCCGGTCAGCAGGAAGAGCAGCACGTACATGCTGACCACCAGGATGATCAGCGCGTACGGGATGCGCTCGGCGAGCTTGTCGAAGGTGTCGACCTGGACGGCGGGAGCGCCGCCCACGAGCACGTTCGGGAAGGGCGACGACGTGGCGCGCACGCTGCGGACGAGGTCGGCGCCCTTGTCGGAGTAGCCGTCGACCGCGGGCACCACGTTCAGGTACGTGGCGTTCTCCGCCCGGAAGCGGATGGAGGCCGGCTGCGGCGGAGCGGCCTGCTGCCCCTTGACGTAGCTGCCGGTCAGCGCGTCCACGCGGGCCACGTCGGGGAGGGCGGACAGCCGGCGGGCGTAGTCGGCGATCTGCGCGCCGCGGGCGACCGGGTCCCCCACGTCGAGCGCCACGACCTGGATGACCTGCTGCTCCTGGGTGTTGAACTCGGTGCGCATGATCTGCGCGGTCTTCGCCGCCTCCGCGGACTTGGGCAGCACCTGCTCGTCCGGCAGCCGCAGGTTGATGTCCTTGGCGGGCAGTCCCAGCAGCACCAGGAAGGCCAGCACCAGAACGGCCACCGGGATCGGCCGGCGCATCACGAACATCGCCAGCCGGTGCCAGAATCCGTTCTCCGCCGCGGCCGCCGGGCGCTCGGTGCGCCGGATGAGCCGCAGCCGGTCGATGCGCGGACCGAGGATGACCAGCAGCGCGGGCACCATGATCAGCGAGGAGAGCGCGCACAGCAGCGCGGTGGACACGGCCGAGGCGGTCGCCGAGGTGAAGATGGTGAACGGCAGCACGAGCACCGCCGACAACGCCGCCGCCACGATGACCGCCGAGAAGAGCACGGTGCGTCCGGCGGTCTGCATCGTCACCCGGATCGCGTCGGGCATGGCCAGGCCGCGGCGCAGCTCCTCCCGGTAGCGGCTGACGATCAGCAGGCTGTAGTCGACCGCCAGGCCGAGGCCGAGGAAGGTGGCGACGTTGATCACGAAGATCGAGGAGTCGACGAAGAACGTCACCGCCCACAGGGCCAGCAGCGTCATCAGCATGGTGGCGAACGCCACGGCCAGCGGCAGGAAGGCGGCCACCAGGCTGCCGAAGATCAGCACGAGCACCACCATCAGCACCGGGAAGACCACGGCGTCGGCCCGGGAGATGTCCTGGCTGGCGGTGTCGGTGTTCTCCTTCCACATCAAGGCCGAGCCGCCGACGTGCACGTCGAGGCCCTCGACCTTGCCGCTGTACTTCGACTTCAGCTCACCGGCGCGGTCGATCATGGTGTCGAAGTCGCCCGCGATGGTGCCCAGGACCAGCGCCCTGTCGCCGGCCTTGCTGCGCATCGCGGGGGGCTTGCCGGCGGTCCAGTACGAGGCGACGCTCTGGACACCCTGCTCGTTCTGGAGCCGGCGGGTCAGCGCGGCGCCGGCGGCCGCCACCGCGGGGTCGTCGACGCCCCGCCGGTCGGTCACCACCAGCACCAGGTTGGGCTCACCCTGCTTGAACGTCTTCTCCAGGACCTGGGTGGCCTCATGCGATTCGCTGTTCTCGTCGGTATAACCTCCCATCGTCAGGCGGTCGGTCAAGGTCGTGGAGACGGCACCGCCGACGAGGGCGATCAGCACCACCACGACCAGGACACTCTTCGGCTTCCGCAGGATGAGCCCTGCCAGCCTGTCGAGCATGTTCTCCTCCCATGCACCTTGGTGGCTCCCCACCTCGGCTCCCCTAAAGAGACGCGCGCGTCGCCTCGGGCGTGACATCCGGGAAAGGGATCAGGTCCATCGGCCGGTGCCGTGCGCCAGCCGGGTTCCGAAAAGCCGTTCGCGCAGTTGGGGACGGCGGACCTTCCAGGTGCCGGTGCGCGGGAAGTCCTCCCAGTCGATGAGCACGGGCTCGTCCAGTTCGGGCAGGTCGGCGGTCGCCGCCCGCCA
>PVNI01000050.1 GCA_003001795.1 Actinomadura viridilutea
GCGGCTGTCTGGTAGCTCCACACCACGCCAGGAGGTCCTCCCCATTTCAAGATCATCCAGCCGTGTCGCCGTCACCAACGTCCATGGTCAGTACATCTAGTCGCGTCGCCAGTGGGTGACCTCGACGTTCTCCAACGGCACGCCGATGTCCTGGTACACCTTGCGGTGCATGCGCCCGAACCAGGCGTCGCGGCGCTCCTCGTAGAACTCCTGGTCGTACCAGGCGACCCCGAGCAGGACGGTGCCGCCGCCGTGCTCGTTGGCCGGGTCGGGCTCGAACCAGGTGGTCTGCCAGTCCCACAGCATCATCTCGTCGGGCCGGGACCGCAGCCGCTCGTCGGACTGGCGGATGGCCTCGACGCACGCCTTCACGGTCGCCTCGTCGGGGCAGTAGTAGCGGCAGTCCGACCAGGCGACGAGGGTCTTGGTGCCGCGGCGGGCCGGGTCGTCGTCCTCGCCGATCAGGACCCGAGTGCGGGTCACCGCCTCGGCGGGCGCCTCGTACATCGTCTTGGTGGTGGTCATGCCCGTTCTCCTTTCGGGTGTGGGGGTGGGCACGTTCAGACGGGGCTATGCGCCACGCACGGGGAGCAGGCGGGGCGGCTGCCCGTGGTAGACGATCACGCCGCCGGGTGCGACGTAGCAGACGTTCAGCCCGACACGGGCCATACGGGTGGTGTTGGGCGCGGATCGGTGCACCAGGCGCACGTCCATCACCACCGCGTGTCCGGCGGGCAGCGGCACCGGCTGGAACGCGGTGTCCGGCGGCGGGTCGGCCAGGGTGAGGGGTGCGCCGCGCCCGTCCTCGTCGGCGCCGCGCACGTGCCGCCGGTACCCGCCGCGGTGGGACCCGGGGACGACCTGGACGCAGCCGTTGGCCGGGGTGGCGTCGGTGACCGCGAACCACACCGACACGGCCCGGTCCGGGTCCAGGTGCCAGCCGCCGTTGAGACCGTCCTGGTGAGGGGGGACGGCGAACCGGCCGGGCCGCTTGACCAGCAGCAGGGTCGGTTCGGCAACCGCCACCCGCGGCCCGAGCAACGAGCACACCACGTTCAACACATGCGGGTTGGCGACCGCCCGCCGGGCCCACTCCTGGCGGTGGTGCGGCGAACACACGACGTCCCCGACACCCGCGGCCACGGCGCCGCCCCCGCTGGCGAGGAGGTGGCTGGTGATGGCCGCGGCGTGGCCCGGGCCCGTCCACTTAATGCCGGTCCGGAAACCCGAGCCCGGAAGAAGGCGGGCCACAGGCCCGCCGGGTTTGCACAAAGCGTCCGTGGTGCCCATCGTGCCGTCCCTTCGACTGGCCGGCTTCTGTTACGTCCACGGTCCGCCCCGGGCGCAGACAGGCTCAATGTCACCGTCCGGTCAGGACATTGCCGCCCCGCATTACCGGATGCGGCAATGTTGCAGCCGGGGCGACCGGGTTACTCTCGGACTGCGCACGCCCGCCGACGCGGAGGGCCACGCATGACCACGAAGATCAGTCGGCGGCGGCGCGCGGAACTCGCCCGCGCCGCCCACCAGATCCGCGCTCGCGGGCAGCGCGCTGGATGGCCGGTCGCGCGGATCGCCGCGGTGATCCAAACCGAGTTACCCGAGGTGCTTCCGCTGGAGGCATGGCGGTGGGCCTACGGCTGGTCGCGCGCCCAAACCGTGAGGATGGTGGCGGGCTACTACCAGACGCACCAGCTCGGCACGGCACGGCTGAACGAGTCGATGCTGTGCCGGTGGGAGCACGGGGACACCCGGCCCGGCCCCGACTACGCCGCCGCGCTGTGCGGCGTGTACGGGACCGACCCGGCGCAACTCGGCCTGTGGCCGACGTGGCGTGCTGCCCCGCACCAGCCGGGTCGGTACGGTGCGTGGGGGACGATCCCAGCACCGAAAGACGGGTACGGGTATCCGATGCACAGCCTCGCCGCACTCCGCGAATCCGTCGAACTGACCATGGAGGTCGAAGGCCCCGCAGGCGGACCGCAGACCATCGAAGCCGTCCAAGCCGCCGTCACCTACTACGACCTGCACTATTCCAAGTGGGCCCCCAACGTGCTGGCCGCAGAGGTGCACCGGACCCGCGCACTCGTCGGGAACATGCTCCGCCACGACCCGCCCACCGAGCAGCGCACCGACCTGCGCCGCCTCGCCGGATGGCTGTCGGCGATCGCCGGCAACCTGGCGTTCCACTTGGCCGACACCGACGCGGCCGCTGTGCACCTGGCCACGGCGGAACGCCTCGGCGCCGCAGCCGGGGACACCTGGCTGCAATGCTGGGCACTGGGTGCCCGCTCCATGGTCGCCCACCACCACGACCGGCACGCCGAAGCGATCGAACTGGCCCAGCGGGCACACCAACTCGCCAACACGCCCCTGCGGCGCGCCCAGATGCTCGCCTGGGGGCAGCTGCGCCCCACGGCCGCCCTGGGCCTGCGTGACGAGGTGACGCGCATCGCAGCCGCCGCGCGGGACGCCATGGCCGCCGACCCGAACGGCGACCAACCCGGCCGCACCGGCTTCGACCTTGCCGAACTGCAACTTCACCTTGCCGAGGCCAGCCTCACCGTCGGCGACCACGCCGCGGCACGCCGCTACGCCGACACATCAACGCGCAGCGTGCCGCGCGGCCGGCCCGGGTGGGCGGCAGCCACCCTCGTGCTCGCCCGTGCGGAGGCCGCACGCGGCCGCTTTGACGACGCCGCCGCGCTCGCCACGGAGGTGCTCGACGAGATCCCCGCGGCATCCCTGCGGTCCACCACCAGAACCCGCCTCACCCTGCTGGACGCCGACATCGCCACACGCGCACCCTCACGTGTCGTACGGGACCTGCATGAACGGGTGGCTTCGCTACCTGAGTTGACGCCGCTGAGCGGGCCCAGCGACGAACCAAACGGCACTGAGACATAGCGGCCCCGGTGCCTGCCATCGCGTGCAGACTGCTCGACATCGAACGCAACAGAATGCGCGAACCCTGACATCCCATCCCTGAAGGGGGATCTCGTGGCCTGTGCCCCCGCCGCGGCATCTGCGAGCCCGGCCCGCCACACCCGTCGGATCGGCTGGGGCGACCTGCCCCAACCCGTGCGGGAGGCGTTCGTCCGCGCGATGGGAGCCGACGTCGCCCGCGAGGACCGGCAAACAGGCGGCTGGTCCCCTGGCATGGCATCCCGCCTGACCCTGCACGACGGCCGCCGAATCTTCCTCAAAGCCATCTGCGCCGAGCGTGACCCGCACGCACCGGACCTGTACCGGCGCGAGGCCACCACCACCGCCGCGCTGCCCGACGCGGCGCCCGCCCCGCGCTTGCGCTGGACCTACGACGCCGAGGGGTGGGTCGC
>PVNI01000051.1 GCA_003001795.1 Actinomadura viridilutea
AACGAGAGGTGGAAGGCCCGGGTCGAGGCGGCTCGGCAGGCCGGGCGTAAGGACGTCCCGACTCAGTCGGGTCTGGAGGAGATCTTCGAGGAGATCAGTCCGATCGAGGACTTCTCCGGGACCATGTCGCTGTCGTTCCGGGACCACCGGTTCGAGCCGCCGAAGTACTCCGTTGAGGAGTGCAAGGACAAGGACATGACCTACTCCGCCCCGATGTTCGTGACGGCGGAGTTCATCAACAACACCACGGGGGAGATCAAGAGCCAGACGGTGTTCATGGGCGACTTCCCGCTCATGACGCCCAAGGGCACGTTCATCATCAACGGGACCGAGCGGGTGGTGGTGTCGCAGCTGGTCCGCTCGCCCGGTGTGTACTTCGATCGCGCGTTGGACAAGGCGTCGGACAAGGACGTCTTCGGGTGCAAGGTGATCCCCAGCCGGGGTGCCTGGCTGGAGTTCGAGATCGACAAGCGCGACAACGTGGGTGTGCGCATCGACCGCAAGCGCAAGCAGCCGGTGACGGTGCTGTTGAAGGCGCTGGGGTGGGATGAGGCGCGGATCCGCGAGCGGTTCGGCGGCTATGAGTCGATGCTGGTGACCTTGGAGAAGGATCACACGTCGGGTCAGGACGACGCGCTGCTGGACATCTACCGCAAGCTGCGTCCGGGTGAGCCGCCGACGAAGGAGTCGGCGCAGACGCTGCTGGAGAATCTGTACTTCAATCCCAAGCGGTACGACCTGGCCAAGGTGGGCCGGTACAAGGTCAACAAGAAGCTCGGTCTGGATGTGGACATGAATGTCGGGATCCTGACCGAGGACGACATCGTGGCCACGATCGAGTACCTGGTGCGGTTGCACGCGGGTGAGGAGGAGGCCACGGTCGGTGCGGTGCCGGTGCCGATCGAGGTGGACGACATCGACCACTTCGGCAACCGGCGGCTGCGCACGGTGGGTGAGCTGATCCAGAACCAGGTGCGGCTGGGTCTGGCGCGGATGGAGCGGGTGGTCCGGGAGCGGATGACCACCCAGGACGTCGAGGCGATCACGCCGCAGACGTTGATCAACATCCGGCCGGTGGTGGCGTCCATCAAGGAGTTCTTCGGCACCAGCCAGCTCTCCCAGTTCATGGACCAAACGAACCCCCTCGCGGGTCTGACCCACAAGCGGCGGCTCAACGCGTTGGGCCCGGGTGGTCTGTCCCGTGAGCGGGCGGGCATGGAGGTCCGTGACGTTCACCCGTCGCACTATGGGCGGATGTGTCCGATCGAGACGCCGGAAGGGCCGAACATCGGGTTGATCGGTTCGCTGGCGGCGTTCGGTCGGGTGAACCCGTTCGGGTTCGTGGAGACGCCGTACCGGCGGGTGGTGGACGGTCGGGTGACCGATGAGATCGACTACCTGACCGCCGATGAGGAGGACCGGTACGTCATCGCGCAGGCCAACTCGCCGATGAACGAGGACGGCACCTTCGCCGAGGACCGGGTGCTGGTCCGCAAGAAGGGCGGCGAGGTGGAGCTGGTGCCGCCGAGCGAGGTCCACTACATGGACGTGTCGGCGCGGCAGATGACCTCGGTGGCCACGGCGATGATCCCGTTCTTGGAGCACGACGACGCCAACCGGGCGTTGATGGGCTCCAACATGCAGCGGCAGGCGGTGCCGCTGCTGCGCAGCGAGGCCCCGCTGGTCGGCACGGGCATGGAGTACCGGGCCGCCACCGACGCCGGCGACGTCATCCTGGCCGAGAAGGCCGGGGTGGTGGAGGAGGTGTCGGCCGACTACATCACCGTGCTCAACGACGACGGCACGCGCACCACGTACCGGGTGGCCAAGTTCAAGCGGTCCAACCAGGGCACGTGCTTCAACCAGAAGCCCATCGTGGACGAGGGGCAGCGGGTGGAGGCCGGGCAGGTGATCGCCGACGGGCCGTGCACCGACAAGGGCGAGATGGCCCTGGGCAAGAACCTGCTGGTGGCGTTCATGCCGTGGGAGGGGCACAACTACGAGGACGCCATCATCTTGTCGCAGCGGCTGGTGCAGGACGATGTGCTGTCGTCGATCCACATCGAAGAGCACGAGGTCGACGCGCGCGACACCAAGCTGGGGCCGGAGGAGATCACCCGGGACATTCCGAACGTGTCGGAGGAGGTCCTGGCGGACCTGGACGAGCGGGGGATCATCCGGATCGGCGCGGATGTGGTGCCGGGTGACATCCTGGTCGGCAAGGTCACGCCGAAGGGTGAGACGGAGCTGACCCCGGAGGAGCGGCTGCTGCGGGCGATCTTCGGTGAGAAGGCGCGTGAGGTGCGCGACACGTCGCTGAAGGTGCCGCACGGTGAGCAGGGCAAGGTCATCGGTGTGCGGGTGTTCTCCCGGGAGGACGGGGACGAGCTGCCGCCGGGGGTCAACGAGCTGGTCCGCGTCTACGTGGCGCAGAAGCGCAAGATCACCGATGGGGACAAGCTGGCCGGGCGGCACGGCAACAAGGGCGTGATCGCCAAGGTGCTGCCGATCGAGGACATGCCGTTCCTGGAGGACGGCACCCCGGTCGACATCATCCTCAACCCGCTGGGCGTGCCCGGTCGCATGAACGTCGGCCAGGTCCTCGAAACCCACCTCGGCTGG
>PVNI01000052.1 GCA_003001795.1 Actinomadura viridilutea
AAGGGCCCGCGCCGTGTGGTGCACGGTGCGGGCCCTAACGCCTGGTGCGGACGAACCTCTCTGCTCGTGCGGGAGGGTTAGTCCTTGTTGAAGTTGACCGCGCCTTCGATCGGGGGCGGGCTGTCGGGCACGCCGGAGGGCTTGGGCACGCCGCGGAAGGTGAACTTGGCGTCCTCGCCCTCGCCCTCCACGTCCACGATCACGATCTGCCCGGCCTTGATCTCGCCGTACAGGATCTTCTCCGACAGGGTGTCCTCGATCTCCCGCTGGATCGTGCGACGCAGCGGACGCGCCCCCAGCACCGGGTCATACCCGCGCTCGGCCAGCAGCTCCTTGGCCTTGGGCCGCAGCTCGATCCCCATGTCCCGATCCCGCAGCCGCTCGTCCACCCGCGCGATCATCAGATCCACGATCTGGATGATCTCCTTCGGGGTCAGCTGGTGGAACACCACGATGTCATCGACCCGGTTGAGGAACTCCGGACGGAAGTGCTGCTTGAGCTCCTCCTGCACCTTGGCCTTCATCCGCTCGTACGAGCCCTGCTCGTCCCCCTGCCGGGCGAACCCGACCGACACGCCCTTGGAGATGTCCCGCGTGCCCAGGTTCGTCGTCATGATGATCACGGTGTTCTTGAAGTCCACCACCCGGCCCTGCGCGTCGGTCAGCCGGCCCTCTTCCAGGATCTGCAGCAGGCTGTTGAAGATGTCGCCGTGCGCCTTTTCGATCTCGTCGAACAGCACCACCGAGAACGGCTTGCGCCGCACCTTCTCGGTCAGCTGACCGCCCTCCTCATACCCCACATACCCGGGCGGAGACCCGAACAGCCGCGAGACGGTGTGCTTCTCCATGAACTCGCTCATGTCCAACTGGATGAGCGCGTCCTCGTCCCCGAACAAAAACTCCGCCAGCGTCTTGGACAGCTCGGTCTTGCCCACCCCCGACGGGCCGGCGAAGATGAACGACCCGCCCGGACGCTTGGGGTCCTTCAACCCCGCCCGGGTACGGCGGATCGACTGCGACAGCGCCTTGATCGCGTCATGCTGACCGATCACCCGCTTGTGCAGCTCCTCTTCCATCCGCAGCAGCCGCGAGGACTCCTCCTCGGTCAGCTTGAACACCGGGATCCCCGTCGCCGTCGCCAACACCTCGGCGATCAGCTCCTCGGTCACCTCGGCCACCACGTCCATGTCGCCGGCCTTCCACTCCTTCTCCCGAGCGGCCTTGGCCGACAACAGCTGCTTCTCCCGATCCCGCAGCGCCGCCGCCTTCTCAAAGTCCTGCGCGTCGATCGCCGACTCCTTCTCCCGGCGCACCGCCGCGATCTTCTCGTCGTACTCGCGCAAATCCGGCGGCGCCGTCATCCGCCGGATCCGCATCCGCGACCCCGCCTCATCGATCAGATCGATCGCCTTGTCCGGCAAGAACCGATCCGAGATGTACCGGTCCGCCAACTGCGCCGCCGCCACCAGCGCACTATCGGTGATCGACACCCGATGGTGCGCCTCATACCGATCCCGCAGCCCCTTGAGGATCTCGATCGTGTGCGACAACGACGGCTCGGCCACCTGGATCGGCTGGAACCGCCGCTCCAACGCCGCGTCCTTCTCCAAGTGCTTGCGGTACTCATCCAGCGTCGTCGCACCGATCGTCTGCAGCTCACCCCGCGCCAACATCGGCTTCAAGATCGACGCGGCATCGATCGCGCCCTCCGCGGCACCCGCACCCACCAGCGTGTGCAACTCATCAATGAACAAGATGATGTCGCCACGCGTGCGGATCTCCTTGAGCACCTTCTTCAACCGCTCTTCGAAATCACCGCGATACCGCGACCCCGCCACCAGCGCACCCAAATCCAGGGTGTACAGCTGCTTGTCCTTCAACGTCTCGGGCACCTCGCCCTTGACGATCTTCTGCGCCAGCCCCTCCACCACCGCGGTCTTACCGACACCCGGCTCACCGACCAGCACCGGATTGTTCTTCGTCCGCCGCGACAGCACCTGCATGACCCGCTCGATCTCCTTGTCACGACCGATCACCGGGTCCAACTTGCCCTCACGCGCCGCCTGCGTCAGATTCCGACCGAACTGGTCGAGGACCGCCGACGTCGCGGGGGCGGGTTCGCTGGCGCCGCCCGCGCCCGCGGGCTCCTTGCCCTGGTAACCGTGCAGGAGCTGGATCACCTGCTGACGCACACGGTTCAGGTCCGCGCCCAGCTTCACCAGCACCTGAGCGGCCACACCCTCGCCCTCACGGATCAAACCCAGCAGGATGTGCTCGGTGCCGATGTAGTTGTGCCCCAGCTGCAACGCCTCACGCAGCGACAGCTCCAGCACCTTCTTGGCACGCGGAGTGAACGGGATGTGCCCCGACGGCGCCTGCTGACCCTGGCCGATGATCTCCTCGACCTGCTGCCGCACCGCCTCCAGACTGATCCCCAACGACTCCAGCGCCTTGGCCGCGACCCCCTCACCCTCGTGGATCAAGCCAAGCAGAATGTGCTCGGTGCCGATGTAGTTGTGGTTGAGCATCCTGGCCTCCTCCTGAGCCAGGACGACAACCCGCCGCGCGCGGTCGGTGAACCTCTCGAACATCTCGTCGCTCCTC
>PVNI01000053.1 GCA_003001795.1 Actinomadura viridilutea
CCGCCCGCTTCGACCCCGCTCCGCCGCTGCCCCCACCAACGCTGGCAAAGCGACCTCACCAGCCACCGGGCGGCGGTGGGCGTACCACTGGGCGCCAAGGAATTGCGTCGGGCTGGCGACTGGCTGACCGGCATCGCCCGCCCATCCCGGCTACGCCCGGGGGATCTCCCGTTGGCTTCCGTGCTCGTTCGAGCACGCTCGCCTGTGGTCACTTCTTCGCGAGCGGTTCTTTCCGGTCGCCGGGCTCGGGGGACGCGCAGATGGTCTCGGTCAGCCTCGTGAGCATCTGCAGCAGTTGCGCACTCGTCTGCGTGTCGAGCCCCATGGCGCAGGTGAGGCGTGTGGGGACGTCGTCGGCCTTGGCGCGAAGGGCCCGGCCGGCGTCGGTCAGCCCGATCTCGACCGAACGCTCGTCGTCGCGTCGGCGGGACCGCGTCACCAGCCCGGCCGCCTCCAGTCGCTTCAGCAGCGGCGAGAGCGTGCCGTAGTCGAGCTGCAGCACGGAGGCGATCTCCTTCACCGGCTGCGGCCCCTTCTGCCAGAGGAGTCGCATCACCAGGTACTGCGGGTACGTCAGCTTCAACTCGTCCAGCAGATCGCGATAGAGCGAGGTCACCGAGCGCGAGGCCTTCCAGAGGGCGAGGCACAGGTAGTCCTCGATCGGGATCTCGGCGTCTGCGGTCGCGGTCATGCGAGGAAGAGTACCGCATCAAATCGCGGAAGATTAGATTGCGCACAACTTAGTTGCGTGCTAGCTTTGTGGTCGACAACGAGGCAACCGCAGTGAGGAGACAGCGATGGCCACCACCACGACCGACGTCGTTCTCGAGCCGGCGGCGCAGGAGTTCGCCAAGGCGACGGCCAAGCCGCCCTACCTCTTCGACCTCGGGCCGGTGAAGGGGCGCGAGACGGTCGACCAGGTGCAGTCCGGCGAGATCGACATGCCCGCCGCCGAGATCGAGGAGCTCCGCCTCTCCGGTCCGACCGGCGAGTTCCCGGTCAAGATCGTGCGTCCGGAGGGCGAGACCGGCGTGCTTCCGGTCATCCTCTACATCCACGGCGCGGGCTGGGTGTTCGGCGACTTCCACACGCACGAGCGGCTCGTCCGCGAGCTCGCCGTCGGAGCACGCGCCGCGGTCGTCTTCCCCGACTACAGCCGTTCTCCCGAGGCGCGCTACCCCGTCGCGATCGAGCAGAACTACGCCGCGGCGCGGTGGGTCGCCGAGCACGGCGCCGAGAAGGGCCTCGACGCGACGCGTCTCGCCGTCGCGGGCGACTCGGTCGGCGGCAACATGGCCACCGCGCTGACGCTGATGGCGAAGGAGCGCGGCGGCCCGAAGCTCGCGGCGCAGGTGCTCTTCTACCCGGTGACCGACGCCGCCTTCGACACCGAGTCGTACCACCGGTTCGCGGAGGGGTACTTCCTCCGCCGCGACGCGATGCAGTGGTTCTGGGACCAGTACACGACGGACGAAACGCAGCGCAACGAGATCACGGCGTCGCCGCTGCGCGCCAGTGTCGAACAGCTCGCCGGGTTGCCGCCCGCGCTGGTGATCACCGCTGAGGCCGACGTCCTCCGCGACGAGGGCGAGGCGTACGCGAAGAAGCTGCGCGAGGCCGGCGTCCCCGTCACCGCGGTCCGCTACCAGGGGATCATCCACGATTTCGTGATGCTCAACGCGCTGCGCGGGACGCACGCGGCCGACGCGGCGATCCGGCAGGCGATCGGCTTCCTGGCCGAGGCGCTCGGAACCCGCTGACAGGCCGAACGGAACGCGGTGACCCGGCTGGTCGCGACCGGGCCACCGCGTTGCGCCGTGAGCCGATCTTCCGATGGTTCTCGCGGCGCTGTCTTCCACGTCCGCGGCAGAGCCATGAGTCGACGGTTCGGTTCAGAGTCGCGGGAGCGGACTTTGGGTCGACCATCCCGCCGAACTCGGGGC
>PVNI01000054.1 GCA_003001795.1 Actinomadura viridilutea
TGGGGCCTTCGAGGCGGTGCAGGAACCACAGGCGGCGCTGCGCGAACGACAGCGGTATCCGCTCGGGACGCTCCTGCCGACGCAACCGCGGCCGCGTGCCGCGCGTGCCATCGAGCCTTTTCGCCAGGGCCGCGACCGTCGGCGCGTCGAACAGATCCCGCACCTCCAGCTCGGCGCCGAGCAGGGAGCGCACCCGGCTGGTCACCCGGGTCGCCAGCAGCGAGTGCCCGCCCAAGTCGAAGAAGCTCTCGTCGATGCCCACCCTGGGCAGGCCGAGCACCTCCGCGAAGATCCCGCAGAGCACCTCCTCCTGCGGGGTGCGTGGCTCCCGCCCGCCCCCGGAGGACGTCGGAGCCGGCGCCGGAAGCGCCTTGCGGTCCACCTTGCCGTTCGGCGTCACCGGCAGGGCGTCCATCGCCACAAACGCGGAGGGGACCATGAACTCCGGCAGCCGATCGCGCAGGAACTCCCGCAGTGAGGCCACCAGCTTCTCGGCCGCCTGCCTGCGCCCCGGATCATTGGCGTAGTCGCGCGGCGCACGGGAACCGCCGTGCCCGGCCGGGACGCGCACCCCGGTGAACCGAGCGTCCCCGCCCCGGATGAACAGCACGTCGACGCCGCCCGCGGCCGCCTCGCCCGACCACGTCACAGCGGCCGTGTAACCGAGCCGCTCGGCGAGCCGGTGGTAGTCCTCGGGATCCGGGACGTCGGCGTCCGGCGCGGTGAGACGCGCGCGCACCGCGGGCAGCGGCTCGCCGCCGTCCAGCGCGGACATCGCGGCGACCGCGCCGGCCAGCCGCGCATTCGGCGCCTCGACGACCCGCAGCGCCTCGGGCCGCCGCTCCGACAGGTGGGCGGCCAGGGCGTCGATCCCGCCCAGCAGCTCGTCCCAACGCATCCGCGGCACGTCGGCCAGGTCCCGCGGCGGCTCGCCGCCCTCCTTGTACAGCACGACCTCGTAGCGGTAGCGGCTCAGCTCATTGTGGTGGCGTCCCCGCTTGAGCCTGATGTCGACGCCGGCGACGCCCTCGACCCGGCGCGGCACCACCTCCTCGAAGTAGCGCGGATCGACCAGCAGCTCCTTTTCCGCGAGCACCGCCCGTTCGACGGCGCGCCGCAGCGCGGCGACGTCCGCGGTGTCGTCGGCCCGCCGCAGCTCGATCTCGGTGCGCAGACAGCGCAGCGTCCCGAGGTCGCGGACGTCGCCGAGGTACACCGCGCCGCCCGGCGCCAGCAGCCGGAACGCCGCAGACAGCACGTCGGTCAGGTAGTCGGCGCTCGGGAAGTACTGGATCACGGAGTTGAGCACGACGGTGTCGAAGAAGCCGGAGGGCAGGTCGGCGAGCGACTCGGCCGGCCGGGTCAGCAGCCGCACCCGCTCGGCCAGCTCCGGACGCGCCTGGACGTGCGCGCTCAGCGCCGCGATCGCGTCCGCGGAGAGGTCGGTGCCCCAGTAGGCCTCGCAGTGCCCCGCCACCCGGGACAGGATGAGGCCATTGCCGACGCCGATCTCCAGCACCCGCCGCGGATTCAAGGCGAGGATGCGTTCGACCGCCGCGCGCCGCCATTCCTGCATCTGGTCCAGCGGGATGGGGCGACCGTCGTGGGAGGCGGTCCACCCGGAGAAGTCCTCGCCGAAGACGCCGTCCCGCGCCGCTCTGTACTGCGACTGGAAGATCTCCTCCCACTCGCCGACGATGCGCCGCTCCCGGTCGGGATCGTCCGCGCCGCCGTCGGACGTGCCCGGCACGACGTATCCGACGATGCGGGGGTGGTCGTCTGTGTCGTGGTGGATGGTGGCGGCGGCGTGGCGGATGTGGGGGTGGTCGGTGAGGGCGGCTT
>PVNI01000055.1 GCA_003001795.1 Actinomadura viridilutea
GGGTGACGTTCTCCCCGGACGGCCGGACGATGTTCGTCAACGTCTACGAACCGGGCACCACGTTCGCGATCACCGGGCCGTGGCGCCGGCACTAGGGTCTGCCCGGTCGATCTTGGTGTTCGGCTGAGGACGATCTTGGGACTGGGTTTGATGGCGTGTCGTGGTGCGACGGCATGAGTTGACCGATGCGGCCTGGCGGCGGATCGAGCCGCTTTTGCCCGCCCAGCCGGCCCGGGGCGGCCGGTGGGCTGATCACCGCACGGTGCTGAACGGGATCCTGTGGAAACTGGCCACCGGTGCGCCGTGGCGTGACCTGCCCGAGCGGTACGGCAACTGGAAAACGGTGTACGAGCGGTACCGGCGGTGGGCCGCCGACGGCGCCTTCGACCGCATCCTGACCCACGTGCAGGTCCATGACGACTCGGTCGGCCGCATCGACTGGACCGTCAGCGTGGACTCCACGATCGTGCGCGCGCACCAGCACGCCGCCGGCGCCCGCAAAAAGGGGAACCGGACAGGACGAACCGGGCATCCGGGCAGGCGCTCGGGCGGTCACGGGGCGGGCTGACCACCAAGATCCATCTGGCGGTGGACGGGCGCGGCCTGCCGTTGTCGGTCGTGCTCACGCCGGGCGACGTCAACGACTGCACCGCCTTCCCCGAGGTGCTGTCGCAGATCGTGGTGCCGCGTAGTGGTCCGGGGCGTCCGCGGTGCCGGCCTGATCGGGTGATCGCCGACAAGGCATACAGCTCGGCGGCGATCCGCCGGTCACTGCGGCGTCGTGGGATCGCCGCGACCATTCCCGAACGCGCCGACCAGCAGGCCGGACGGGCCCGCCGCGGCTCGCGCGGCGGACGCCCGCCGGGGTTCGATCCGGCTGTCTACAAGCGCCGCAACGTGGTCGAACGCTGCATCAACCGGCTCAAGCAATGGCGCGGGATCGCCACCCGGTTCGACAAGCTCGCTCGCAACTTCCGTGCGGCGATCGTGCTGGTCACCGCCTTGTTCTGGATAAACGCATGATCCACCGGACAGACCCTAGGCGCCCCGTTTCGCTCGACCGTCCGGCAGATGGATGGTCACCGGATGTGGCGCCAGTTTCTCAACCGCTGCACGCTACTCCTCGCAGGATGAACACCGGCGAACATAGGAGACGTCCCACCTGGGACGGGGCCGGGGGCCTCCGTGAGTGCTGCAACGAATGTTGCGATAACCCAGGTTGGGATAAGCGTCCTGGCCGCTCCGGCTGACCCTGAGGCTAGCAAGAAGGCCGGGCCGGCACCCGGGCTTTCGGTGACGGAGGGCTGTCAGCAGGGTGGCCTATGCTGGCAGTGCCCGGGGTTGCCGGATGACCTGCCCCGGGCGCCCGCGCGAGTGGGGGTGACCCCAGCCAGCCCCACGGGTCGCGACGCCATGTTCCCCGCGCATGCGGGGGTCCCTGCACACAGCCGCTCCGGCCCCTCTTCCGCCGGGCCGGAGCGGCGCGTCGTTTCACCCAGGCCAACGGTGTCAGCGGCGCGGCCGGGTTCGCGGTGGTCTGGTCAGTGCGGGATGCCGTCGATGATCGCCCGTGCGCCTTTGCGGGCGAGCGTCGCTGCCACGTACGCGCCCAGCTCGGGGGCGCGGTCGGGGGAGTCCCATTCGTGCGCGTAGGCGAAGGTGCCGCCCTCGCGCGAGAACACCATCCCGATCAGGGACAGCTGTCCGTCGGGCGTGGTCGTGCAGTGCCCCGGCGATCGGGGAGTTGCAGTGGCCTTG
>PVNI01000056.1 GCA_003001795.1 Actinomadura viridilutea
CGGTGTCGTGGGCGACCAGGAAATCGGGCGGTGTGGCTGGGTGCAGGGCGGCGAGCAGCCATGGAGCAGCCAGGGGAGCGAAGCGGTGCAAAAAAGCCGCTGGGCATCCGCGACATTTTCGCGAATGCCCAGCGTGCGGCGGGTGCGCCGTCAGGGAGTCGAACCCCGAACCCGCGGATTAAGAGTCCGCCCAGGTCTGGCCGCCCTATGCTGCCTGGTGTCGAATTGTGTCGCTGCCTATACGTCCGCCCCCGTTTGTGTGTCGCCCCGTGACGCTTCGTACCGTCCTCTACGGAAACCGTCGAGCGACCACCGAGCGACCACATCCACCGCGAACGCTAGCCGCTTATGGCGATGAAAGTCGCGCCGCCGTGGTCGCTGAAGCGAACCTGTCGGTTACAGGTGAAGGTGAAGCCAGATCATCCGACGTGAAAGTCTCGCATTTTCTGCTTGCCATCCTCAGTCCAATGGATGCGGACAACCGGATCTCCGGTGCTGGAAGTGCGGATGACGTGCACACGTCGGGTTTGACCTCGATGAATTATCGTGGGAGCACTAGGGTCAGTCAGGATCAGGTCGCCGTCGTTAACGCTTTCGAATGTGACATCTTCGGCGTCGCGGCTACCGATGTTGGTTACCTCAAGCCAACGTCGGGTCCTGTAGCGAGGCTTCCCTTTTGAGTTGAAACCCGACACCTCGCGCTCCTGCTGCGGTTGCACAACAAACTCAACGCCAGTCGGCTCTTTTCGGGATGGTGTGCTCCCCTCCGGAAATAGTGTCGCGATGTCGTGTTCGATCGCCTTCCATACCTCGTGGTTGAGCTGATCTGTGTTGCTGAACTCTCCGAGTAGACCGCGATTTTGCACCTCGTTTTTGAAGGCTCTAAGGGCTTCGAGTTGTGCCGTGTCGATGTCATGTGGCAACGGTGCTGTGGAGAAGTAGAGGTGTACGGGTTTACCCATGGCCAGTGCGCGGTCGATCTCTTCCGCAGTTCCAGAGACGGCGTCTGGCGTGGGCGAGCCAAGGCGCCCACCGAACAGAGCGAATACTATGTCAGAGTCGTCGACGCCTTGGGCGTTGATGAGTTTCTGTGGGTGGGCCCCCAGGAGCGGCACTGCAGAGGTTTCCCATCGCCACGGTTGAAGGATGACACCCTTCGTCTGAGCGTTAGCGTTGTTCCATCCATGGATTGCCTTCTTCACCGCGTCACGGGCCTCGGGGACATCGGACGGCGAGGCAATCATCACTCGAAGGACAGTAGCGCTATAGGGCATGGGTAATAGCCTACGCGCTTGCGCCGATGTGCGCTGCTAGGTTACCCGTCACGGATCTCGTAGCAGACTGGCAGCTCCGCGTCTTGTGTGACCTGTTTGGCGACTGCAGTTTTCGTCACTGGGGTTGACAGCTCATCGTCGTGCATGACGGTCGCGGCACAGTCATTCAACCGAGTTGCGCCGGGCGACGGCACCGGGCGCAGTGCAGTATGGGATCACAGCCTTGCAGCTCGAGGACCGGGAGGCCACGCTCACGCGGTTAGGCCCGAACACCACAGTGATCTACACACTAAGAACTCGTCTCATTTGGTGAGTCGGCGGTGGCAGATGAGAGCGCGGGCAATGGCGGTGAAGGCCAGGAAGTGCTCGGCCTTGCGTTCGTAGCGGCGGTGCAGACGGCGGCATCCAAGGAGCCAGGCGATGGTGCGTTCGA
>PVNI01000057.1 GCA_003001795.1 Actinomadura viridilutea
CGCGCCACCAGTTGGATCGCGATGATCGAGTCCCCGCCCAGATCGAAGAACCCGTCGTCGACCCCGACCCGCTCTAGCCCCAGCACCTCGGCGAACAGCCCGGCCAGGACCTCTTCCTCCGCCGTGCGCGGCCCCCGGGACGACACCCGCACCGCCGACTCGGGAGCGGGCAACGCGGCGCGGTCCAGCTTGCCGTTGACCGTCAACGGCAACGCATCCATCCGCACCACCACCGCCGGAACCATGTACTCCGGCACCCACTCCGCGACAAACGCCCGCAGATCAGAAGGATCGATGTCAGCCGAGGCGACGACGTAGGCGATCAGACGGTCGTCCCGGACGACCACCGCCACATCCGAGACCGCCTCGTGCCGTGCCAGCGCCGCCTCGACATCCCCCAGCTCGATCCGGAACCCGCGCAACTGCACCTGCTGATCAGAGCGGCCCAGATACTCCAATCGCCCGTCATTCGACCAGCGCGCGAGATCCCCCGTCCGATACATGCGCGTCCCGGGCGGCCCGTAGGGGTCGGCGACGAACCGTTCGGCCGTCAGCCCCGGACGGTTGACATAACCACGCGCCAACCCCGCACCCGCGACATACAACTCCCCCACCACACCCGGCGGAACAAGCTGCAAACGCTCATCCAACACGTAAAGCCGCAGGTCCGCGATCCCCGTGCCGATCACACTGCCCGTACCGGACGCCACCAGGTCCCGATCGAGAATCTGGCGGGTGACGTGGACGGTGGTCTCGGTGATCCCGTACATGTTCACCAGCACCGGAGCGTCCTGCGGATGCCGCGCATACCACTCCGCCAACCGCCCCGGATCCAGCGCCTCACCACCGAAAATCACATACCGCAACGCCAGATCCG
The DNA here is from genome assembly GCA_003001795.1 of Actinomadura viridilutea. GTDB lineage: Bacteria > Actinomycetota > Actinomycetes > Streptosporangiales > Streptosporangiaceae > Spirillospora > Spirillospora viridilutea. The sequence goes on from PVNI01000057.1 coordinate 878, forward strand.
CACCCGGCGCCTCCCGATCCGCCGCCATCAGCTGATAGAACGCCGACGGCGTCTGGTTCAGCACCGTCACACGCTCCGCCACAAGCAGGCGCAAGAAGTCCTCCGGCGAACGCGACGTCGCGAACGGCACCACCACCACACGACCGCCGTACGCCAACGCCCCCCACAACTCCCACACCGAGAAATCGAACGCGTAGGAGTGGAACAGCGTCCACACATCCGAAGGCCCGAAGCCGAACCACCGCTCCGTCGACCGCAGCAACCGCACCACATTCCGATGCGGAACCACCACACCCTTCGGACGCCCCGTCGAACCCGACGTGAAGATCACGTAGGCGGGGTTGTCCGGGGACAGCGGAACATCCAGGTTCGTGTCCTCGTAGCCGGAGGCGTCCAGGTCGTCCGGCCCCAACGTCAGCGCGGGACGGGCGTCCTCCAGCATGGAGGCGACGCGTTCGGCCGGGTAGGACGGGTCGATCGGCACATACGCCGCCCCCGACTTCAACACCGCCAGAACCGCCACCACCAGATCCGCCGACCGCGGCAACCGCAACGCAACGAACCGCTCCGGACCCGCACCACACTCCACCAAACGCCGCGCCAACCGATTCGCCCGCGCATTCACCTCCCCATACGTCAACGACACACCCTCACACGACACCGCCACCGCATCCGGACGCACCGCCGCCTGAGCCTCGAACAAACCCACCAACGTCGAACCATCCGACGGCACGACGTCCGTCCCTCCGGCCCA
>PVNI01000058.1 GCA_003001795.1 Actinomadura viridilutea
TTCATGATCTTCGATCACGGCGGCGACGAGATCGCCCGCCACCAGCTCGAGCACGAGCAGATCCTGCCGCGCGCCGGGTGGGTGGAGCACAACCCGACCGAGATCTGGGAGCGCACCCGCGCCGTCATCGAGACCGCCCTCACCAAGGCGAACCTGCAGTACAGCGACCTGGCCGCGCTCGGCATCACCAACCAGCGCGAGACCACCGTCGTGTGGAACCGGCGCACCGGACGGCCCTACTACAACGCGATCGTCTGGCAGGACACCCGCACCGACGCCATCGCCGCCGCGCTGGAGCGCGACGGACGCGGCGACGTGATCCGCCGCAAGGCGGGGCTGCCCCCGGCCACCTACTTCTCCGGCGGCAAGATCCAGTGGATTCTGGAGAACGTCGAGGGGGTCCGCGAGGCCGCCGAGGCCGGAGAGGCGGTCTTCGGCACGACCGACAGTTGGCTGCTGTGGAACCTGACCGGCGGCCGCGACGGCGGCGTGCACGTCACCGACGTCACCAACGCCAGCCGCACCATGCTCATGAACCTGGAGACCCTCGACTGGGACGACGAGCTGCTGTCGTTCTTCGGCGTCCCCCGGGCCATGCTCCCCGAGATCCGCCCCTCGTCCGACCCGAGCGGCTACGGCGCGACCCGCGCGGACGGCCCGTTGGGCGGCGAGGTGGCGCTGACGGCCGCGCTCGGCGACCAGCAGGCGGCCACCGTCGGGCAGGTGTGCTTCGAGCCCGGCCAGGCCAAGAACACCTACGGCACCGGCAACTTCCTGCTGCTCAACACCGGCGAGGAGCTCGTGCGGTCCGAGCACGGGCTGCTGACCACGGTCTGCTACAAGTTCGGGGACGCCAAGCCGGTGTACGCGCTGGAGGGCTCGATCGCGGTGACCGGGTCGGCGGTGCAGTGGCTGCGCGACCAGCTGGGCATCATCTCCGGCGCCGCCCAGAGCGAGGCGCTGGCCCGCCAGGTCGACGACAACGGCGGGGTGTACTTCGTGCCGGCGTTCTCCGGGCTGTTCGCGCCGTACTGGCGCAGCGACGCCCGCGGCGCCATCGTCGGCCTGTCCCGCTACAACACCAACGCCCACCTGGCGCGCGCCACGTTGGAGTCGATCTGCTATCAGACGCGGGACGTGGTGGAGGCGATGCGCGAGGACTCGGGCGTGTCGCTGGACGTGCTGAAGGTGGACGGCGGGGTGACGGCCAACGAGCTGTGCATGCAGTTGCAGGCCGACATCCTGGGCGTGCCGGTGTCGCGTCCCGTCGTGGCCGAGACCACCGCGCTGGGCGCCGCCTATGCCGCGGGACTGGCCGCCGGGTTCTGGCGC
>PVNI01000059.1 GCA_003001795.1 Actinomadura viridilutea
TTTTTTGCACCGCTTCGCTCCCCTGGCTGCTCCATGGCTGCTCGCCGCCCTGCACCCAGCCACACCGCCCGATTTCCTGGTCGCCCACGACACCGCCCGACACCCTGAGGGCCATAGCGGCCCACTGTGAACACGCGTCGGCCCGCCCCGGCACATGGCGCACCAGGGCGGGCCGCAGTTACGGCGCTGTCAGGCCAGCGTGGCCACCTGTCCACCCGTCGGGGTGGGCTGGTGGGGGTCGGCGTTCAAAATGACCGCTGCGGCGTCCTCCGCCGATTGCCGGGCCAGCTGCGGCAACAGACTGGTGTAGGTGTCCGCCGCAATGCTGATGGACGACAGCCGCAGGGTCTCCTGCACGACTTTCATGTCGTAACCGGCGGCCAGCAGGAACGACGCCGCACCATGCCGCAGATCATGCAGCCGGATCGGCGGCAGCCCCGCCTCCATCGCCAACCGCTCGAACAGGTCGGTCACCTGGTTGGGCACCAGCGGCCGACCGGTCTCGGTGGTGAACACCAACCCGGTCTCACTCCAGGCGTCCCCGGCGGCCAGACGCTCAGCGTTCTGCCGAGCCCGATGAGCCCGCAAGACCTTGACCGTGGAGGCATCCAGGCTGATGCTCGCCTCCCCGGCCTCGGACTTGGGCTTGCCCTGGATGGTTTCTGCACCGACCTGGGTCAGCTGCCAGCGAACAGTGGCGGTGCCGTGAGTCAGATCGAGATCGCTCCACCGCAGCCCGCACGCTTCGCCACGCCGGAGCCCTCGGAGCGCGATCAGATGGAACAGCGCGTACAACCGGTGCCGTTCGGCGCACTCCAGGAACCGCTTGGTCAGGGCTGGCGTCCACACCATCACCCGGGACGGGCGGGGCGCACCGATATAGGCGTCCAGCCGATTGATCTGGGTGCCCTGTCCACGCCCAGGGTCGGCTTCCCACTGGCGCCTGCGGCGCGCGTTCACTTCAGCGGTGTAGACGGCGAGGTTCTTGCGCCATTCGGCGATGCGCTCGTCCGTCCACACCAGCGCCTTGGGCGCCCTGCCCGACGGCAGCTCCGCCAACGCGGCGGCGTTGACTTCGATCAGCCGCTGTTTGATCGCCTTGTTCAGAGCGCTGCGCAGCGTCGCGCGGATCCGCTGCTTGGTCGCCGCCCCGACCACCCGCCGTCCCTTCACCCGGGCCCGGAGTTCAGGGTCACCGGACTCACGGGCTTGCACGACGAGTTCGTTGAGCTCGTCGATGGCTTCGAACATCCGATCCACGTCGGCCACCCGCAGCCGATCCAACCGGATGT
>PVNI01000060.1 GCA_003001795.1 Actinomadura viridilutea
GATCTGGTGGTCATCGGGCTCGGATACGTCGGACTGCCGCTGGTGCGCGAGGCCTGCCGCGCCGGCCTGCGGGTCGGCGGGCTGGACCGCGACCCGCGGGTGGTCACCGGGCTGAAAGCAGGACACTCCCACATCGACGACGTCACCGACGACGACGTCGACCACATGCTCGCCACAGGCTTCCAACCCAGCCTGGACGAGACCATCCTCGACGGCGCCCGCACCGCCGTCATCTGCGTCCCCACCCCCCTGTCCCACGACGGCGGCCCCGACCTGACCGCCGTCCGCGGCGCCGCCGAAACCGTCGCCCGCCACCTCCAGCCGGGCATGCTGGTCATCCTGGAATCCACCACCTACCCCGGCACCACCGACGAAGTCCTCCGCCCCATCCTGGAAACCACCGGCCTTGCCGCCGGACGCGACTTCCACCTGGCCTTCTCCCCCGAACGCATCGACCCCGGCAACCCCGTCTACGGCGTCCGCAACACCCCCAAGATCGTCGGCGGCCACACCCCCGGCTGCGCCTCGGCCGCCGCCGCCTTCTACGGCAAGTTCGTCGACCACGTCGTCCAAGCCCGCGGCACCCGCGAAGCCGAAATGGCCAAACTCCTGGAGAACACCTACCGCCACGTCAACATCGCCCTGGTCAACGAGATGGCCGTCTTCTGCCACGAACTCGGCATCGACCTGTGGGACGCCATCGACTGCGCCGCCACCAAACCCTTCGGCTTCCAACCCTTCCGCCCCGGCCCCGGCGTCGGCGGCCACTGCATCCCCATCGACCCCAACTACCTGTCCTACAAAGTCCGCTCCCTGGGCTACCCCTTCCGCTTCGTCGAACTCGCCCAGGAAATCAACGACCGCATGCCCCGCTACGTCGTCGAACGCGCCCAACAACTCCTCAACCAGCAAGGACAACCCCTCAAAGACGCCCGCATCCTGCTGCTGGGCGTCACCTACAAAGCCGACATCGCCGACCAACGCGAATCCCCCGCCCGGCCCGTCGCCCGCCGCCTGGCCCGCCTCGGCGCCCACCTGCGCTACCACGACCCCTACGTGACCGAATGGCACGTCGACGGAGTGCAAGTGCCCCGCGTCGGCCCACCACCAATCGACCGCAACCGCCACCACACGGCCGCGGACACCGCAGCCCACCACCAAGCCCTGGCCACAGCCCTCCAGGACGCCGACCTGGTCATCGTCCTGGCCGACCACACGGCCTACGACCCCGAAACCCTCGCCCGCCACTCCCGACTGCTGTTCGACACCCGCGGCCGCACCC
>PVNI01000061.1 GCA_003001795.1 Actinomadura viridilutea
GGGACGACCAACTCGGTCGTGGCGATCCTGGAGGGCGGGGAGCCCACGGTGATCGCCAACGCGGAGGGAGCGCGGACCACGCCGTCCGTCGTGGCCTTCGCCAAGAACGGTGAAGTGCTGGTCGGCGAGGTCGCCAAGCGCCAGGCGGTGACCAACGTCGACCGCACCATCCGGTCGGTGAAGCGGGAGATGGGCACCGACTGGAAGAAGAAGATCGACGACAAGGACTTCACCCCGCAGCAGATCAGCGCGTTCGTGCTGCAGAAGCTCAAGCGGGACGCCGAGGCGTACCTGGGCGAGCAGATCACCGACGCGGTGATCACCGTCCCCGCCTACTTCTCCGACCACCAGCGGCAGGCGACCAAGGAGGCCGGGCAGATCGCCGGCCTGAACGTGCTGCGCATCATCAACGAGCCCACGTCGGCGGCGCTGGCCTACCACCTGGAGAAGGAGAACGAGGCCACCATCTTGGTGTTCGACCTGGGCGGCGGCACCTTCGACGTGTCGCTGCTGGAGGTCGGCGACGGGGTGGTGGAGGTCAAGGCCACCAGCGGTGACAACCACCTGGGCGGCGACGACTGGGACAACGCGATCGTCGACTGGCTGGTCGAGCGGTTCAAGAACGCCAACGGCGTCGACCTGTCCAAGGACAAGATGGCGCTGCAGCGGCTGCGGGAGGCGGCCGAGAAGGCCAAGATCGAGCTGTCGTCGTCGTCGGAGACGCAGATCAACCTGCCCTACATCACCGCGTCGGCCGAGGGCCCGCTGCACCTGGACGAGAAGCTGTCGCGGGCGGAGTTCCAGCGGATGACCGCCGACCTGCTGGAGCGGACCAAGAAGCCGTTCCACCAGGTCATCAAGGACGCCGGCATCACCGTCAACGACATCGACCACGTCGTCCTGGTCGGCGGCTCGACCCGCATGCCCGCGGTGTCCGAGCTGGTCAAGGAGCTGACCGGCGGCAAGGAGCCGAACAAGGGCGTCAACCCCGACGAGGTCGTCGCCGTGGGCGCCGCGCTGCAGGCCGGCGTGCTCAAGGGCGAGGTGAAGGACGTCCTGCTGCTGGACGTCACCCCGCTGAGCCTGGGCATCGAGACCAAGGGCGG
>PVNI01000062.1 GCA_003001795.1 Actinomadura viridilutea
TGTTCTGTCCTGACAGGTTGGTGACGCGGCTGGCGGGTGGGAGGCCGCCGAGTGCGGTGTGGCCGCGGTGATGGTTGTAGATGTGCAGCCAGGGGGCAAGCGCGGCGCGGCGTTCGGTCTCGGAGGCGTAGGGGCGGGCGTAGGCCCATTCGTCCAGCAGGGTGCGGTGGTAGCGCTCGACCTTGCCGTTGGTCTGCGGGCGGAACGGGCGGGTGCGCTTGTGTGCGATCCCGGCGGCGGTCAGGGTGTCGCGCCACAGCCGCGAGCGGTAGGCCGAGCCGTTGTCGGTCAGCACGCGGCGCACGGTGATCCCGCAGCTGGCGAAGAATGCCTGGGCCCGTTGCCAGAACGCGGTCGCGGTCTGCTTGCGTTCGTCGGGCAGGATCTCGGTGTAGGCCAGGCGGGAGTGGTCGTCGATGGCGGTGTGCAGGTAGCCGTAGCCCAGCAGGGGCTTGCCGCCGCGCCGATCCAAGGTCGCGGTGCGCTGGTGGTTGCGGTTGCCCACCGCCCGGCCGTGGACGCGGTGGCCGCCGCCATCGGGAATGTTGCCCAGCTTCTTGACGTCCACGTGCACCAGATCGCCGGGCGCGGGGTGCTCGTAGCGGCGCACGGGCCGGCCGGTGGCCCGGTCCAGATGCGCCAGCGGCGGGCAGCCGTAGCGCTGCAGCACGCGGTGCACCGTCGACGGTGGCAGGCCCAGGCGGGCGGCGATGCGCGCGGGGCCGAGCCGGTGGCGGACGCGGGTGCGCACGATGCGCCGCTCGATCCGCTGGGGCGTACGCCGGGGGCTGGTGTGCGGCCGGCTGGGACGGTCGCTCATGCCCGCTGCGCCCTGCTGCCGGTACCGGTCGGCCCACCGTTTGGCGGTGGTGGCCGAGACCTGGAACCGCTCGGCGGCCCGTCGCAGCGACCAGCCCTGGTCCACGACACAGCGGGCCAGGCGTAGACGACCCAGCTCGGTCAGCGGGGCGTTACGGTGGGGCACGAGGACCTCCTTGGGCGGTGGTGCGGCTGTCTGGTAGCTCCACACCACGCCAGGAGGTCCTCCCCATTTCAAGATCATCCAGCCGTGTCGCCGTCACCAACGTCCATGGTCAGTACA